>CAWIIB010000010.1:0-21939 GCA_963836075.1 uncultured Acidobacteriota bacterium | reverse complement strand
GCCCCCACCATTCTCTCGCTCCTCGGCATCGGCTTGCCGGACAGGTTCCAGGGCCGCGACCTGTCTCCGCTCCTCAGCCGCGGGCCCGGTGCACCCGGCAGCGTCGCGGAAGGCCTCTCGGCCCCGCTCCTCTTCACCCGCGGTGAGAACGGCCGCCGGGCCTGGCTGGTGGACGGCATGAAGGCGACTTTCGACCCCGAAGGTCGGATCACAGGCCTCCACGACCTGCGAGCGGGACCCGCTGGAGATCGAACGACCTTCTCCGGGAACGCCCTTGCCTGGCCGAAGAACTGGCGCCGACGGTACATGGTGCCGCACACCGGGCTGGCCGCCATGGCCGCGGAATGGGCGAGACGATTCCCCAGCGCCGCTGGATCCTGAAACCACCCGCCGCCTTGTGGAACTGGGTTATGCGGAGGATTGAACGCTACACTTTGTCCATGACGCCACAATCGACTACAATTCAACGCGGTTCCGATCTGCAACTGCCCGGCAGCCCGGCGTTATGGCCTGGGCTGCGACGAAATCCGGAGAAATCATGTCCAAAAGCACCCTGGTGGTGATTCCCACCTACGAAGAACGGGAAAACATCGGTCGGATGATCGATGAGATCTTCGTCCACGCACCCGAGGTGGATCTGCTGGTGGTGGATGACGATTCCCCGGACCGCACCTGGGAACTGGTGGAATCCCGGACCGCGGAAAGACAGCCGGATTCACCTGATCCACCGGATGGACCAGAGGGGCCTGGGCACGGCCTATGTGGCACGGGTTCACCTTTGCCCTGGAGCAGGGATACCGGACCATCGTCGGCATGGACGCCGACTTCTCCCACGACCCGCGGGAAATCCCGAAGCTGGTTGAGGCTTCCAATCGGTTCGACGTGGTCCAGGGATCCCGCTACATCGGCGGGGTCCGGGTGCTGGACTGGCCCCTGCGGCGCCTGATCCTCAGCACCTGGGCCAATCTCTACGCACGCCTGGTCACCGGGCTGCCGCTGAAAGACATCACCAGCGGCTACCGCTGCTATCGACGCGAGGTGCTGGAAGCCATCGACCTGGCAGGGATCCGCTCCAATGGATACGTGTTCCTGATCGAGATGAGCTTCCTCGCCTGGAGAAAGGGTTTCAGCCTGGGAGAGGTACCCATCATTTTCCAGGAACGGCGTTCAGGGCAGTCGAAGATCTCGAAGTCGATCATCTGGGAGTCGATCTGGGTGGTGTTCAAACTGCGGGTGCTTGAAGTTGTTCGGGCGGGTGTAGCCCCCTGTCATTGCGAGCCACCGACCCTCGGGGGCCACGGGAAGTCAGGCAAAGGAACAACTGCCCTCTCACTGTCATTGCGAGCCACCGACCCGCGGGGGCCGGGGAGGTCAGGCAAAGGAACAGCATTGTCCTCACTGTCACTGCGAGGAGCCCGCGGAGCCGGCGACGTGGCAGTCTCAATGAATCGAAAGAACATCCGAGGAGATCGCCGCGTCGTCGGCTGCGCCGACTCCTCGCGATGACAACGGAAAAAGGTAGTAACTGTCCCTACTTTCCTTCATTGAACCCCTGCAGGGTTTCGGTGATCCGGTCGACGGAGGCGCCGAAGCAGTAGAGCGCCGCCGCCGCGGCCAGCACGGTGTCCAGGTATACGGCCCCGCCCTCACCGGCCAGCAGGGGGATGGCATCCAGCGCGGCCAGTTCCACACGCTCGCCACGGTCGATCATCACCAGTTTTCCCTCCTCAACCGTGACCCCCCGCCCGCCGGCGGCCGCCAGCTCCACCAGCGCCGGGTTCTCGGGATCGCGCGAAAAAAGCACCACCGTGCTGTGCAGCCGTTCCCGCATCTCGAGGATCAACTGGTCGTCGGCGTTGAGCACGGTATAGCCGTCCTCGTAGACCTGTTCGGCCACCACCGCATGGGCGTAGGCGATGTCCTCCATGATTGCCGCTTCGTCGTAGAGCAGCCCTTCGTCACGGATGTTGAGCACCACGGCGATATCGGCGAAACGGTAGCCCAGGCCGCGGTCGAGGATCGTCTCCAGCGGGACCTCGAGCAGGGCGCAGTCGATGGTGGGGTCGCGCAGGGTCATGGCCGCGCTCTCGAACCCGGTCATCTCACCCCTGATCAGCACCTCCTCCCCCACCATCAGCCCCCGGGAGGTGGCGCGGCCCACCCGGTAGCCGGTACGGGAAAGACAGTGGTGCAGAATGTCGGTGGCGGTGGTCTTGCCGTCGGTGCCGGTAACCGCCACCACCGGCACCCGGTTGTGGCGCCCTTCCGGAAAGAGCATGGAGAGGAAGGGGGCGACCACATCCTGCGGCGAACCCGAAACCGGGTTGAGGTGCAGACGGAAGTCGGGGGCCGCCCCCACCTCGATGACCACGCCACCGGTGTCGAGCATCGACTCGGCCAGAGAGGGGCCACCACGTCCACGCCGGCGGCGTCCAGCCCCAGGGCCCGGGCCGCCCGTTCCACCAGCAGGCGGTTCATCGGGTGGACCTCCGTCGGTGACATCGTGGCTGGCCCCGCCCAGACGCAGGTTGCCCGAAACCTTGAGGGCCAGCGATCTGACCGGCAGGCAACACCGACGTCGCGGTGAGTCCGTTCAGTTCCAGGATCCGCCCGGTCTCCTCGTCAAGTTCCACCAGGCTCAGCTTTGATTTGTCGCCCACCCCGCGGTCCGGATCGTTGTTCAGGCCGGCCACGAGCTGCTGCACCGTCTGCCGTCCGTCTCCGGTGACCACCGGGGGGACCAGCCGGGCCGCGGCCACGAACCGGCCGTCGATCACCAGCAGCCTGAAGCTCTCCCCCGCCACCAGCGGTTGGGCGATCACCGAGTCGTCGAACTGCAGGGCCCGGGCCACGGCCTCTTCAACCGCTTCGGCCGTGGCGGGGCCGAGGGTGATGCCCCGCCCCAGGTGTCCGGTGCACGGCTTGACCACCAACGGCAGATCCTGTTCCCGGCGAAAGGCTTCCACGGGGGCGGCGTGCGATGCCCGCACCGTGGGCGGAACCGGGACGCCGGCGTCGGCGAGCATGCTGTTGGTCAGGTATTTGTCGTCAGCGGTTTCCACGGCCAGCAGGCTGGTGTCCGACGTGACGGTGGCCCGGATCCGTTTCTGGTACTTGCCGGTCCCCAGCTGAACCAGATTGTAGCGGTCCAACCGGTACCATGGGATATTCCGTTCCTCGGCCTCGCTCCACCACGGCCCCGGTGCTGGGGCCGAACATCCGGTCCTCGCGGATGCGCACCAGGTCACCGACCACCGGCCCGACCTCGAACGGACACTCCTCGAGCAGGGCATTGACCAGGTTGAGCGCCGCACGGGCGGTGTAGAGCCCCACCTCCTCGTCGAGAAAGCGGAAAATGACGTTGTAGACCCCCTGGGTGGCGGTGCTGCGTGTCTTGCCGTACCCCGCGTCCATCCCGGCCAGGGTCTGCAGCTCGATGGCCACGTGCTCGGTGACATGGCCCAGCAGCGTTCCCTCGGAGACCCGCAACAGAAACCCGCCCGGCTGCCCCACCGAGCAGTGGTGGCTCTGCAGCGAAGGGAGCAGTGTGCGGAGCCGCTCGCCAAACCCGGGGATGTCGTTGGTGAAGACTTCGTCGTACGCGCCCAGGTCCAGACGCAGGGCGATCACCGGCCCGGCGCTGAAGTAGTTGGGCCCCTGGAGCACCTTGATGCCGAGGGCCTTGAGCGGGCCCTCTTCGAGGCGGCACTGGGGCTGGTCCTCTTTCACCTGTGCTCCTTTGGGATCAGACTTCGTAGCTGCCCTTTTTCAACGGAACGGCCTCGCGCACCATCAGCTGGCCACGGGCCACCATGTGGTGGACACGGAACTCCCCGTCCAGCAGCACCAGGTCGGCATCGGCGCCGGGGGCAACCACGCCCTTGCCCGGCAGCTTGAAGATCCTCGCCGGGTTGCTGCTCACCACCTGGACCGCCTTGTCCAGCTCCAGCTTTTCCTCGAGCACCGTGTCCCGCAGTTCGTCGAGCACCGACTTCGGTTTGCCCATCTCCAGCTTGACCAGGTTGCCCTGCTCGTCGAAATCGGGCAGTGAGCCGCAGCCGTCCGAGGTCATGGTGATGTGCTCCAGCGGAACGCCGGCGGCCAGCAGCTGGACGATGGCCTTGGAGGGCTTGGTCTCGTACTCGGGAAAGAAGGGCCAGGAACTGGCGGTGATGTCCACATAGCCTGTCTTGCCGTAGGTCTTGGTGTCCTCGAAGATGTAGTCGTTGCGGTTGCAGTGGGTGGGCAGGAACTGGGTGTATTTCAGTTCGCTGCGCGCCACCACATCGTGGAGGATCTGGAAGGGATTTTTGGCGTCGCCCATGTGGAAGTTGACGATGCCGCCCTTGCCGCCCAGCATGCCGCCCACCCGGGCGTGGGCCACCAGTTTGATCAGTTCGTCCACCGTGGGCCCCGAGCTGCGGTGGTCGGAGATGGCGATTTCCCCGGCGCCGATCACCTCTTCGATCATGGCGATGTCCTTGCCCACGTCGCCGAGAATGGTGGGCGTGGGCACCTGGTAGGCCCCGGTGAGCATCCAGGCGGAGACCCCTTCGGCCCGCAGGGCCTTGGTCTTCATCAGCACGCTCTCCACCGAGCGGGTCAGCCCGTCGGTGCCCAGGCAGCCGATCACCGTGGTGACCCCGGCCTCCAGCAGGTAGGACAGCGGCATCTCCGGCGTCCGGGTGGCCGGCCCGCCCTCGCCGCCGGCGCCGGCGATATGGACATGGCCGTCAACGAACCCGGGAACCATTTTCAGCCCGCGGGCGGAGATCACCTCCACCTCCACCCCGGCCGGTTCGCCGATGCTGTCGGCCATGGCCACCACCCGGCCCCCGGCCACCAGCACGTCCTTGACGCCCAGGTGCTCCGGGGCGTAAAGATCGCATTCCTTGAACAGAATCATCCGTCGCCCCTCCGCTCGCGGGAATCACCGCGGGTCAGTCGTATTTCTCCAGCATCTCCGCGGCCACCCGGCCCACCAGGTCCAGCAGGGCCGCATCCTTGCCGCCGGCCTCCTCGATGGAGAGGCTGGCCACTTCAACCCCGTCCCGGGTCATCACCGCCCGGCCATCCCCGGTCTCGATCAGCCAGCCGCCAGGCAGCCGGTCACGGGGCAGGATCGCTTCCGATCCCTGGGGATCGTCGAGGATCACCAGGTCGGCGCCCTGGTGCACCATCCCGTAGTCGTCGATCTGGTCCGCGGTGTGGCTGAACAGGGCCGCGCTCGAGCTTCGGATTGCGCAGCAGCAGCTTGACGTTGTCATCGTGATGCTTGTTCTTGTGGAAATATTCGCCGTTGAAGTGGATGCCTTCGGCGGTGAGGCTGCCGAACTCGATGCCCGGCCGCAAGCCTTCGAGATCTTGTGTATCCCGGCGGCCAGTTCGGTTGACAATGCAGTTTCCGGCGATGATCGGCACCCGGCCGTGGCCCGGCGCCGGGAAGTGGGCCTCCATCACCTTGCCGGGGACGTCGATGGACTCGCCGATGGCCGGGGCCAGGTGCATGAAGACGCCGGGGCCGGCGTTGATCTCGATGATGCCGAAACTCCCCTCGTCCCACGGCTTGGCGATGTCTTCGGCCAGCACGTCGATCCCCAGGATTCCCACCTGGAGATACTTGGCGATGTCCTCCACCATCTTCACATTTTTCGGATGCATCTTGTCGGTGACGTTGATCGACACGCCGCCGGCAGAAATATTGGCCACCCGCCGCAGGAAAACCCGCTCGCCCTTCCCGGGCACCGAATCGAGCGACAGATCCTGCAGGTGGAGATATTCCCTCAGGTCGTCGTCGATCTTGATCTTGCACAGCGGCGAGCGGGCGTTGTCCAGTCGGACCACGGTATCGTTCTCCGCGGCGATCAGTTCACTCGATCGATTTCGTGCCGTCCCCGTCGACGTAGGCCGGCACCCGCTCCAGGGCCGCGACGAACTTGCCGTTGACCGTGAGCAGCCGGTGGTCGGTGCCGTAGATCTGCTTTTCCACGATGGCCCCGTCGAAGGAGACACCCTCCTCGCGGCACGACTCGACGATCTTGCCGAAAGCGGCGCGGACCTCGCCGTCGGACTTGATCTCGGTGGTCACCCCCTGGCCCTTGTGCCCGGCCAGCGGTTTGACCACCACCGGGTAGCCCTGCACGTGGGCCTCGGCCACCGCGTCATCGGCGGTGAAGGTGTTGCGGCCGCTGGGCGTGGGGAACCCGCACATCAGCAGGAAGTCCTTGACCATGTCCTTGAAGGTGGTGAACTCGGTGTCCTTGATCCAGTCGGTGTGAAAGGTGGTGGACCGGCCGCGGACCTGCCGTTTACCATACCCCCACATGAAGACGTTTTCCTCGTAGAGGTAGAGCACCGGGATGCCCCGTTTCAATCCGGCCTCGATCAGGGAATAGATCGTCGGCCCGCCAAAGACGGTGGCGTCGAACTCTTCCTGCAGCTCCTGGAAACCCGCATCGAAATCGAACGAGCTCTTGTCGTTCAGTGACCGGAACCAGTCGGCGACGAACTCGGCGCAGTTCCGGGCGATCAGGTTGTCCAGGTATTCCACCGCCACCATGACGTCCCCGCCGTCACCGTGCACCGCGTAGTTGTTGATGAAGAGATCGATGTCCATCTTCATCACCTGGACCAGGACCCGGGCATACAGTTCGGCCACGCGATCGGGATACTGTGCTTCCAGGACGGGAAACTTCTCCAGCACCGCTTCACGGTAAAAGTCCACCTCGGGCCCTTCCGGGTCGAGCAGGAGATTGAACACCAGCGCCTGCCGGTCGAGGAAGGCATTGGGGCCGATAAAATTCTGGAATGAGTGCACCGTGAAATCCTGCATCAGAAATCTCCTTTTCCGTTCCTCACGATTTCACAACGGACCATCGTCTGGTGTTGAATCGAATGCCGGCCGAGAGAAAGCCGAGCTGGAGTCCTGCCATTGAGATGGGCGTATCCAGTTCGGTTTCCTTGAAATTATTGAAGCGCAGGTCCTGGGAATTGAGAACGATCACCGTACCGCGGCCCACCACTTCACCGATACCCCCCGGGCCGATGATCAGGGCGGTGTCCTCGCTGAGGCCGATGCCGCGGTCGTTGCGGCTGCTGACCAGGAACTGCGCCAGCCGGCTGATGCGATTGCGCTGGACAAAGTGGGTGTCGATGGTGATCCCCCGGATAAAACCGAACCCCCGGTGATGCCGCACCCGTCCCTTGTGCAGGCCCTTCAATTGGCCGTCGTAGAGCATCGGATCGCTGGCCGCGGCGGCCCCGGCGCTGCTCCCGGCCACCGTGGCGCCCTGGCGCAATCTCTGCCGCGTCTCCTCGATCACCCGGCTGTTTCCCAGCAGGCGCACCAGGCGCACCTGGTCGCCGCCGGTGAAGAAGATGAGGTCCGATTCGCTGATCCGCACAGCGTGTCGATTGCGGTCGGCCTCGACACGGCTGCGGATATCGAGGGCGTGGACCTTGCGCGACCCCCAGGGCACGAAAGGCCCGGCGATACTGCTGGACCAGTTCCACCGGGTGGCGGCTGGCACTGGGGATGACTGACACCGTCTCCGCACCATTGAGCTCCATGGTCCGCCTGAGGATCTCTTTCCTTCCGGTCCGGTCCTCGGCGCCGCCGACGAGGACGAGATACCCCCGCCTCCCCCTTGTCTTTTCCGATCTTGCTTCACTGATTCACCGAATGTTGGCCGCCTGCCCTGCAACAGTGCGTAAGCCACTACTTATGTATGAATTAGGGGACGAAGTCTAGCATGGGGAAAGTGCTGCGGTCAACCGCATTCGTGACCGCCCGGGACGCCCGGATCGAGGAGTGACGGGCCATCCACACCGGGCCGTGACCCAGCGGTTCAGGTGTGCGCCGCCAGGAAATCCTGCTATGCTCTTTCACTTCGAAAAGCGATACGGAACCCCGGCGGTCACCGGGGAGTCACCAGCGGAATGCAGGCCATGAAACCGGTGAAGAAAAAGTCAGGGAAAGTGAACAAGGGACGGGGGGTGATCCGCGTCCGGGGCGCCCGGCAGCACAACCTCAAGGGTGTGGATATCGACCTGCCGCTGAAGCAGCATCACCGTGATCTCCGGCGTCAGCGGCTCGGGCAAGTCCTCCCTGGCCTTCGACACCCTCTACGCCGAAGGCCAGCGGCGCTACGTGGAGACCTTCTCCCCCTACGCCCGGCAGTTCCTCGACCGCATGGACCCGCCGGACGTGCGGCGTATCGACGGGCATTCCCCCGGCCATCGCCATCGACAGAGCACCGACCCGGTGCAGAGCTCGCGCTCAACCGTGGGGACCATGACCGAGCTGCACCGACCACCTCAAGCTGCTCTTTGCCCGCACGGCCACGCCTGCACTGCCGGTACTGCGGCGAGCCGGTGCACCCCGACACGCCGGAGATCGATCCGGAGGCCTGCTGGACGAGCGCCCGGGGCCGGAAAGCAGTGGTGGCCATGCCGCTCCGCGTGCCCCGCAGACTTCCGGCCGGGGACGTGCGCCGGGCCCTGGAGAGCTCAGGGCCTGCTGCGGGTCATGGGGCGGACAGGTGGTGGATCTCGACCGGATCCCCGAACAGCGGCGGAGCAAGGTCGCCGAGGTGGTGCTTGACCGTCTGGTCTCGACCCGCGGACCGGCCGCGGATCGCCGGCTCCCTGGAGCACGGCCCTCGACCTGGGCCGCGGCCGGGCCTGGTCTTCCTGCCCGACGAGGAACGGCGCATCGCACTTCTCAGCCGGCCTGCCACTGCGCCCGCTGCGATATCGCCTACCGATCCGCCATCGCCGAACCTCTTCTCCTTCAACTGCCCCGGTGGGCGCCTGCCCGACCGTGCAAGGGGTTCGGCCGGATCATCGAAATCGATCTCGAGCTGGTCATCCCCGACCCGGGCAGACCATCAGCCAGGGGCCGGTGAAACCGTGGATCACCGGCTCCTTCACCGAGCGCCAGTCAGGAACTGACCGCCTTCTGCCGCCGCGCAGGGCATCCCGCCGAATTGCCCTGGCGCAAGCTGGACCCGAGAAGCAGCGCCGTGCTGATCTGGACGGCGACCGACGATTTCTTCGGCGTGGCCGGGTATTTTCGACTGGCTGGAAACCAAGTCCTACAAGATGCACGTGCGGGTGTTGCTCTCCCGCTACCGCGCTACCGCACCTGCTCCGCCTGCGGCGGGTCGCGGCTCGAGCCCGAAGCCCTGCTCTACCGGCTCGGCGGCCTGACCCTGGCCGACTTCATACGCCCTGCCGGTCGACGGCGCCCTGGCTGGCTGCGACACCTCGCAGGCGGACTGCCGAGGCGACCAGGCCACGCGGATGATCCTCGACGAGATGCGCGGCCGGCTGCGACTACCTCTGCCGAGGTGGGCCTGGGCTACCTGACCCTCGACCGCCAGTCCCGCACCCTCTCCGGCGGCGAGGTCCAGCGGGTCGACCTGACCACCGCCCTGGGCACCGCGCTGGTCAACACCCTCTACGTGCTCGACGAGCCCTCCATCGGCCTGCACCCCCGGGACAGCGACCGGCTGGTGCGACATCCTGCACCGGCTGCGCGACGCGGGCAACACCGTGGTGGTGGTCGAGCACGACCCGGAGATCATCCGCGGCCGCGGACCACGCTGATCGACCTCGGGCCCGGCGCCGGGCGAGCAGGGCGGCCGGGTGGTCTACCAGGGCCCCCGCCGGCGCTGCCGGCCTGCGCCGATCGCTGACCGGCCGCTACCTGGCGGGCGCCGAGCGGATCAGCCCCGCCGCGGCAGGCGGCGCCGGCCGAAGCGCGGGCGCTGATCGGATCCGCGGGGCGCGGCCGAGCACAACCTCAAGGGCATGGACGTCCGATCGCCCTCGGCGCTGCTGACCTGCGTCACCGGGGTCTCCGGCTCGGGCAAGTCGCACCCTGGTCGAGGAGGTGCTCTACCGCGACCTGCGCGCGAACTCGGCGAGCCGACGCCCGAGGGCGCGCCGGGCCGCCACCGCGGCTCGGCGGCGCGGACCGCGTCGCCGAGGTCGTGCTGGTGGACCAGTCGCCCGTGGGCCCACCCCGCGGTCCAACCCCGCCACCTACGTCAAGGCCTTTGACGCCGATCCGCAAGCTGTTCGCCGCCACCGAACTGGCCGAGCGGCGCGGCTTCACTGCCGGCACTTCTCCTTCAACGTGGCCGGCGGCCGTTGCGACGACCTGCCGGGGCAGCGGCTCGAACAGGTGGAGATGCAGTTCCTCGCCGACGTCTACGTCCCCTGCCCCGAGTGCGGCGGCAGCGCTTCAAGGCGAGGTGCTGGAGGTGCGGCTACGGGGCGAAGCATCGCCGACGTGCTGGAGATGACCGTCGTCCGAGGCTCCGTGTTCTTCGGCGGCAAGGGCGTCGCAGCGCGCTGGCGCCGCTGGTCGACCGTGGGCTTGGGCTACCTGCGGCTGGGCCAGCCCGCTGAGCACGCTCTCCGGCGGCGAGGCCCAGCGGCTCAAGCTGGCCGGCCGGATGGGCCGGGGGCCCGCCCCGCCGGTGACGCGCCCACTGTTCCTCCTCGACGAACCCACCACCGGGCTACACCCGGCCGACGTGGCCGCAGCTGCTCAGGCCTGCGAGCCGCTGCTGGACGCCGGGACACGGTTGGTGGTCATCGAACACAACCTCGACGTGATCGCGGCCGCCGACCGGGTGATCGACCTCGGCCCGGAAGGGGGCGAAGTGGGTGGCCGAGCTGGTGGCGCAGGGCACCCCGGAGGAGGTGGCCGCCTGCCCCGAGTCCCACACCGGACGGTTCCTGGCCGCCACCTGGAACTGTGCTCACGGCCCGCACCGGCCGGAAAAGCGGCTGAACCGCCATCCCGCCCTACACTGTTCCCGCGCCGCACCGCGAAAAAAGGGCATGGGCTGCGCACCGCACCGGTCAACGGCGCGGCCGTGGTCATCGAGGGCGCCCGGCAGCACAACCTCCGCGATATTCGCGTGGAAGTGCCGCTGAACCGGCTGGTGGCAGTGACCGGAGTATCCGGGTCGGGCAAGTCGAGCCTGGCCTTTGACGTTCTGTTCGCCGAAGGGCAGCGCCGTTACCTTGACTCGCTCTCCACCTATGTCCGGCAGTACATCGCACACCGCTCACCCGCCCCGACGTGGACCGGTTCAGCGGCATGCCCCCCACCGTGGCCATTGAACAGCGCTCCAGCCGTGGCAGCCGCCGTTCCACCGTGGCCACGCTCACCGAGATCTACCATTACCTGCGGCTGCTCTTCACCAGGGTGGGGACCCAGCTCTGTCCCGGCTGCAACATTCAAATCGGTGCCCGCCAGCGTACCTCGGTGGCCGCCGCCGTGGCCCGGGAATACCGGGGCCGCAATGTTCTCATTCACGCCCCGCTGGTCCGCTCGCGCAAGGGCTTTCACCGCGAGGTGGCCCGCTGGGCCGCACGCAAGGGGCTGGAGACGCTGCGAGTGGACGGTGAAGCGGTCTCCTCGCGGAGCTTCCCCGACCTGGCCCGGTTCAAGGAGCACGACATCGAAGCGCTGGTGGGCGAGTTCAAGCTCCCAGCCTCCGGACGGCAGGTGGGACATGAACTGCGCGATGCGGTGGACCTGGCCTGCAGGTGGGTGACGGCCTGCTGCAGGTCACCGAGGACGGTCACCCCGGCCCGGCGAACTGTTCAGCACGCGGCGCAACTGTCCCGGCTGCGCCAGCGGGTTTCGGAGCCGGACCCGCGGAGTTCTCCTTTCACAGCCCGCTGGGACATTGCCCGGTATGCCGGGGCAGCGGGATCGACCGGTGCGCCGGATGAAGCGGAACACGGACGCCCCGCCGAACCGTTGCGGCCGGAGCCCTGTCCGGCCTGCGGGGGAAAGCGGCTAAACCCGGCAGCCCTGGCGGTGCGGGTTGGCGGCCTCTCCATCGCCGACCTCACCGCCCAGGCCGTTGTTCGCGCCGAAGAGACGCTGGCCACGGGCCTGGAGCTGGACAGCGGCAACGCGGGTGGCCCGGGTGATCATGACCGAGACCGCGTCGAGGCTGGCCTTCCTCCGCGAGGTGGGGCTGGATTACCTCAGCCTGGACCGCTCGGCGGACACCCTCTCCACCGGCGAGGCCCAACGAATCCGCCTCGCCGCCCAGCTGGGATCAAATCTCCGCGGCGTGCTCTATGTGCTCGACGAGCCCACCATCGGCCTGCACCCCCGGGACAACCGCCGGCTGGTGCGCACGCTGAAGAAGTTGCGGCGCAAGGGAAACACGGTGGTGGTGGTTGAGCACGACGAGGATGACCATCCGCAGCGCCGACCATGTCATCGACCTGGGTCCGGGGGCTGGTTCCGGCGGCGGCGAGCTGGTCGCCGTCGGACGCCCGGCGGAGATCGCCAGGAACCGCGTTCGGTCACCGGCCGCTGGCTGAGCCAGGGGAAACGGCCCGCCGCGCCGCCGCCGCCGGACACCGCGCACACCAGAGCGGCGAGATACGGATACACGGCGCCGCGGAACACAACCTCAAGGACATCGACACGAGATCCCCACCGGGGTTTTGACCTGCGTCACCGGTGTCTCCGGTTCGGGCAAGAGCACCCTGGTGCGCGACGTGCTCTACCGGAACATGCGCCGGACACTCTCCCGCGCGGCCGCCGGAGCGCCTCTGACCACGCCCGACGCCGCCGGCACCCCGGGCCGGTGGCGCCCGGCCGCTGCCTATCCATCGAAGGCGCGCGAGCTGGTCTCCCGGGCGGTGGAGGTCGACCAGTCACCCATCGGCCGTACACCCCGTTCGGTGCCGGCCACCTACGTCGGCTTCTACGACCGGATCCGCCGGCTCTTCGCCGACCTGCCCGAATCGCGGCTCCGCGGATACGGCCCCGGCCGCTTCTCCTTCAATGTGAAGCAGGGCCGTTGCCCCAACTGCGAGGGGCAGGGCCGGCTCACGGGCGGCGATGAGCTTCCTGCCCGACGTCTTCGTTCCCTGCACCGTCTGCGGCGGCCGCCGCTTCGAACCCGAAACGCTGGAAGTCCGCTTCAGGGGACGGAGTATCGCCGGTGTGCTGGAGATGACCGTGGCCGAGGCCCACGAACTCTTCTCCGAAGTCTCGGCCATCCGCAGGCCCCTGGCCCTGCTGGAGGAGATCGGCCTGGCTACCTGCCCCTGGGCAACCCAGCCCCACCCTTTCCGGCGGCGAGGCCCAGCGGATCAAACTGGCGGCGGAACTGGCCGCCGCCGGGGCCGAGGGCGGCGACACCCTCTACATCCTCGAGGAGCCCACCACCGGCCTTCATGCCGGCGACGTGGCGCGGCTGGCCACCGTGCTGGAGCGGCTGGCCGACGCCGGCAACACGGTGGTGGTGATCGAGCACAACCTCGACCTCATTGCCCGGGCCGACCACCTGATCGACCTCGGCCCCGAGGGCGGCGACGCCGGGGGACGCCTGGTGGCCCAGGGCAGCCCCGCGAACTGGCCGCCACCCCTGACCGCTCCCACACCTGCCGCGAACTGGCCGAATATTTTGGATGATGCGGTGACAGTCACCCATTTTCATCAACTCAGCTATAGCAAAACGGCCAAAATAGATGAGCGACAGTCACCTATTTTTACACCTCTTTTAGGTGGCGGAACCACATTTCCGAACACAGGAAGCTTATCGGAACCGATTAATAGGTGCCTGACCCCATTCTGTTGCATCCGTCCCTTGCCAATCTCCATCCCCTGGGCTACGCTTTCCACAGGAGGAACACAAATGCAGAAGAGAGCACTACCCGCACTGATCCTGGCCATATTGCTGACACTGATCTCCTGTGGATCCCCAGACCGCCGCCGGCCGAGACTGAAACAGCGGCGGAACGGGAACCGGGGCGTGCGCCTGATTCTTGTGCTGGTGGTGACCAGTGCGCCGCGGAATACCTGGACCGTTCGCGCCCCTCTTCAGAGGCGGCCTCCACGTGTTGATCCGCCATGGTGCGTGGTTCTCCGAGGCACACCACTTTCATGCGTCACCTCCACCGCGGTGGGCCACGCCACCCTGGCCACCGGCTGCTTCCCCGGCCGGCACGGCATCATTGGCAATGACTGGTATGAAAAGGACACCGGCGATCGAATTTACGCAGT
The DNA here is from genome assembly GCA_963836075.1 of uncultured Acidobacteriota bacterium. GTDB lineage: Bacteria > Acidobacteriota > JAQAZP01 > JAQAZP01 > JAQAZP01 > JAQAZP01. Next base: position 7,883 of record CAWIIB010000010.1, on the reverse strand, counting down.
TGACGACGACGAATACGACTACTCGCCGCGCCGCATGCTCTCCCCTGCGCTTGGCGACTGGCTGAAGTCCGCCGATTCGCGATCGAGGGTGTTCGCGGCCAGCGGCAAGGACCGTGCGGCGATCACCATGGGCGGTCACGACGCCGACGGCGCGTTCTGGTATCACAAGAAGACCGGCACTTCATCAGTTCCGACTACTACTATCCGGATGGGGGGCCGGCCTGGGTCGACGAGTTCAACGACCATCGGCCCCTCCTCCGGCACTTCCGCGAGGCCTGGGAGCCGCTGCCGGTCTCCCGAGGAGCAGCTGGCCGCCGCCGAGATCGAGATCACCGATTTCGGCCCGCTGCACACCGGGTTCCCCCACGTCTTCGGCGTTCCTCCCCAGCACCGGAACGCTGGTTCTACGAGGCGCCGTCGAGTCTCCCTGGGATGACGAACTGCTTTGGCCCTTTCGGCGCCAGGCTTATCGAAGCCGAAGAGCTGGGGATGGACAGATCCACCGACCTCCTCTTCCTCTCCTTTTCGGCCCTCGACTGGGTTGGTCACGACTACGGCCCAACAGCCGCGAAGTGCTCGACACCCTGATGCGCCTCGACACCTATCTCGGCCGCTGTTCGCTTCATCGTCACCCATAAGGTTGGGAAGCATCACCTGCTGATCGCCTTTCACCGGGGACCATGGCGTGGCGCCGGTACCCGAGTATCGCCAGGAGCATTGGCCAACCCGGTTCAAGGCTCACCGCCGAAGGCGTGCTCTGCTTTCACCAAACCGGCCGGCAGCTCGATGAACGGTTCGGTGACCAGGACTGGTTCCTCCCCGGCCCCTTCCTCAATCCGGCGGCCGTGGAGCCTCCGGCGTCCCCCGCGAAAAACTGGAACGGACAGTGGCGAAATCCTGGCGAATGCCCCGCGGTGGAACGTATCTGGACCCGGGGCGACCTGCTCGGCGGTTCGTTCCCCGATGATCCGAATTTCCCTTCTACCACAACAATTTCCACGCCGGCCGCAGCCCCGACTTCCTCGTGCAGTTCGAAGCGTTACAACTGACCCGCGGATCGGCCACCACCCACGGCACGCCGCACCGCTACGACACCCACGTGCCGCTGATTCTGCTCGGCCCCGGCATCCCGGCGGGACGTGTGCACGACCGGGTGAACAGTGTGGACCTGGCGCCAACACTGGCCGAACTGGCCGGCATACCCGGCCCGGCGGAGATCGACGGCCGCTCCCTGGTCCGCGATCTCGAAAATGTGCGGATGGTGCTGGACGAGGAGGAACTGGTGGCGCTGGACCCGGTGGTCCGGAGCCGGCGGCAGCGGTGGATTCAGCCGAAGCCGGCGCCGATCATGGAGCGCCATGAAGCGTGGCAAAGGATCCCCGCGACCTGTCCCTGCTGCTGACCGGGGTGGCAATCCTGCTGGCCGTGGGGTGCAGCTCCCCGGCAGATTGAGCAGACCAGCATCGTCCTGATCACCCTTGACACGCTGCGAGCGGATCACCTGGGCTGCTACGGCTATACGCTGGCCCGCACACCGAACATCGACGCCTTTGCCGCTGATGCACAGCGCTACGACAACGCCTACTCCACCATCAATACCACCCTGGCCTCCCACGCGGCGATGATGACCGGCCGGCATCCCCAGAGTCTGGGCATCCCCCGCAACAGTTTTCCCCTGGCCGCCGGTATCCCCACGCTGGCCGAATTGCTGGCCAGCCGTGGCTACCGGACTGCGGCCTTTGTCAGCTGCTCGGCCCTTGCCTCAGACATGGGCCTGGCCCGGGGCTTCGACCGCTACGACGAGGAATTCGGCATCTCGGCTGCCGACCAGGACCAGCGCCGGGCCGAAGCCACCACGGCAGCCGCCCTCAACTGGTTGCGCAAGAATAGCGACAGCCCCTTCTTCCTCTGGGTCCACTACTTCGACCCCCATTTTCCCTACGACCCGCCGGCTCCGTTCGACACGATATACGGCAGCGCCTACCAGGGGCCGGCCGACGGCAGCATGGCCTACCTGGAACGACTGTGGCAGAACGAGATCAACCCACCCGGGCCGATCTGCGACGCCTGGTGGACCTCTACGACGGCGAAATCGCCTACCTCGACCACAGTCTCGGCCCATTGCTGGATGAATTGAAGAGCACGTAACTGCAGGATGCCCTGGTGACCATCACTGCCGATCACGGCGAGCATCTCACCGAGCGGCGGCTCAAGTTCTACCACGGGAATTACGTCTACCAGCCGAGCATCAGGGTGCCGCTGATCATCCGCTTTCCGGGTGCAGGAAAACAGGCTGGCACAGTATTCGAAACCGTGCAGACTCTCGACCTCTTCCCCACGCTGCTGGCGGCAGCCGGGATCCCCCCAGGCGGAGAGTCTGAGGGGCACGATCTCTCCATGTCCCCGGCTCCACGGCTCGCCTTTGCCGAAGCCAGCAGACCGTGGAGCGTGGAAGACCGGAATCCCGGCCAGTACCGGAACCTGTCCAAGTCCACCATGGTGCTCCAGTATCCCTGGAAGCTTGTGGTCACTCCCTGGCGCAGACAGGTGGAGCTGTACAACCTGGAGCAGGACCCGGCCGAGCGCACAAACCTTGCTGCCCGGGAGACCGGGCGGGCACAGGAGATGCACCGCTTGATGGGACACTGGCGGGAAGGAGCCGGCCCCCGGGCCGCGTCTCCCGACCAGGAGAATCTCGAGCGCCTCGAGGCCCTGGGCTACGTGCAGTAGTGCCCCCAGCCAAAGTCAGTCCGCCACTGCAGTGCTGGGGTAGAAGCCGCTCCAGGCGAACCGGAACGCCGGCAGCCGGAGCGATGTATTGCGGAGCGATCTGTTACGGATCAGATCAGCGAGACAAGCCACCCGCCCACTCCGCTGAGCAGCACCACCAGCCAGGGCGGCGTCTTCCAGAGCGTGAGCAGGCCGAGGGCAAACAGGGCGAGGACGAAATCGGCGGCGGAAAGGATCCCGCTGGTCCAGACCGGGTGGTAGAACGCCGCCAGCAGCAGCCCCACCACCGCGGCATTCACGCCCCCCAGCGCGGAGCGGACCCGGGTCTTGGCCCGCAGCACGTCCCAGAACGGCAGCACCCCCACCACCAGCAGGAACGACGGGCAGGAAGACCGCGACCAGGCAGATCGCCGCACCAGGCCAGCCGCCCTGGTGCCGGAGTCATCACCGCGCCGAGATAGGCGGAAAAGGTGAACAGGGGCCCGGGGACGGCCTGCGCCGCACCGTAGCCGGCGAGGAAGAGGTCGCCGCTGACCCAACCGGGCGGACCACCTGGCCTGGAGCAGGGGCAGCACCACATGGCCGCCGCCGAAAACCAGCGCCCCGGAGCGGTAAAAGCTGTCGACCAGGGCCAGGGCGTGGTGCGGGACCGACCCGGGCGGCAACGGGCAGCCCGAAGAGGAGCAAAGAGAAGAGTGCCAGGCTGGCCAGCGCCGTCCCCCGGCCCACCGAGGCGGAGAGGGACGATGGGGATTGCGGGGAATCGATATCGAGCAGCAGCCCGGCCGCACAGCCCGCCGACCAGGATGGCGGCCACCTGGCCCCAGACCCCCGGGAAGAAGAGGACGATCCCGGCGGCAACCACGGCCAGGCTGCCGCGCATCCGGTCGGGGCAAAGGGACCGCGCCATGCCCCAGACGGCGAGGGCCACGACGGCCACCGCCGCCACCTTGAGCCCGTGCAGCCAGCCCGAGTGGACCACCGACTCGTCCAGCACCCCGAGCCCCAGCGCGAACAGCACCAGGGCCGCGGCCGAGGGCAGGGTGAACCCGGTCCAGGCGGCCAGCGCCCCGCGGATGCCGGCCTGGGAGAGACCGATGCCCATTCCCACCTGGCTGCTGGCCGGGCCGGGAAGAAACTGGCACAGGGCCACCAGGTCGGCGTAGGAATCCTCTTCGAGCAGCTTGCGGCGCGCCACGAACTCCTCGCGGAAGTATCCCAGGTGGGCCACCGGCCCGCCGAACGAGGTGAGCCCCAGGCGCAGAAAGACGAGGAAGAGCCTTCCGGCCGACAAACCGGTGCTGGCAGCGTTTCGATCATCCCGTTGTCCCGATATCTCAGGTGCAGGTGAAGCCCGCCGTTCAATCAGGCGGCAATCCTGGTTCCGATACTTTGCCCGGCAGGGACCGGTGTGTCAAGAAACAGGGAGCTGGAGACCCCATTCGAAGGTTTGACAGGGTACAGACCGGATCGATACGCTATTCGTGCCGCCGGAAATCCGGCGATCCCAAACCCTGCCATCCACCGGTGCAGACAACGTGAAGAAAAAAAAGAAGAAGGGAAGCGGGAGAAAGCCCGCCGCCGCACGCCCGACCAGGCCGCTGGCGATCCCGTCCTGGGCGGCGCTGCTGCTCTTCGTCATCCTCGGCTCCCTGCTCTACGCCAACACCCTGCAGGTGCCCTTTGTCTTCGACGACGAGGCGAGCATCCGGGACAACAAGAGCATCCGCTGGACGTCGATCTCGGTGGCCAACCTGGTCGCCGCCTCCCGGGAGAGCCCGGCCCCCCACCGGCCGCTGGCCTACGCCAGTTTCGCCCTAAACTACATGGCCCACGGCTACCGGCTTCCCGGGTATCACCTGGTGAACACGGCGGTCCACATCCTCGCCGGTTCTTCCTCTTCCTGCTGATCCGCGGGACCCTGGCCCTGCCGCTGTTTCACGGGCGGTTCCGCCGCCCCGACCTGCTGGCCCTGTTTGCCGCCCTGCTCTGGTTTGCCAACCCGCTGCAAACCCAGTCGGTGACCTACGTGGTCCAGCGGATGAACAGCATGGCCGCCATGTTCTACCTCCTGGCCATGCTGCTCTACCTCCACGGCCGGCGACGGGTGGAGGAGGGGCTCCCGGGCTGGCCCTGTCTTCGCCGGTTGCGCGGCAGCCGGCCTCCTGGCCTGCGGGACCAAGGAGATCGCCGCCACCCTGCCGCTGATGATCCTGCTCTACGAGTATTTCTTTCTCCAGGACCTGGACCGCGGCTGGCTGCAGACGAGCCCTGCCCTGGATCGCCGGTCTGCTGGCCGTCTCCATTGTCATCGGGTCTGCTCTTCCTCGGGACCAGCCCGGTGGAGCGGGTGCTGGACAGCTACGAGTTCCGCGACTTCACCATGACCCAGCGGCTGCTGACCCAGCCGCGGGTGGTGCTGGACTACCTCGGGCTCTTTGCCCTGCCCCTCCCCGGCCGGCTGAACCTCGACCACCAGGTGGCGGTCTCCCGCTCCATCCTCGATCCGGCCGCCACCCTGCCCGCGCTGCTGGCGGTGGCCGGCCTGCTGGTCGCCGCCCTCACCCTGGCCCGCCGACGGCGGCTGCTGGCCTTTGCCATCCTCTGGTTCCTGGGCAACCTGGCCATCGAGTCCTCGGTGATCGCCCTGGAACTGATGTTCGAACACCGGGCCTACCTGCCCACCATGTTCATCCCCCTGGCCCTGCTGGCCCTGGCCTGGCCGCTGTTCAACAGCCGAAAATCGCGGTGACCGCCCTCACCGTGATCACCCTGCTCTTCTCCGTCTGGACCTGGCAGCGCAATACCGTCTGGGCCGACCCGCTGACCCTCTGGCACGGACGCGGCCCGGAAGTCACCGAACAAGGTGCGGCCGCACAACAACCTCAGCGCGCTCTATATCGACCGCAACCAGGTGCGCGAGGCCCTGCGTCACGCCGGCCGGGCGCGTCCGGCTCGATCCGGAAAACGCCGACGCCCACTACAATCTCGGCACGGCCCTGCTCCGCGAGGGCGGATGGAGGAGGCGGCGCGCAGCCTGGAGGAAGCCCTGCGCATCGACCCCGACATATGCCAGGGCCCACACCAACCTCGGCGGGATCCGTTCCACCAGGGGAAGGTGGACCTGGCCCTGGCCCACTGGGAGAAGGCGCTGGCTATCGATCCCGGACGATGCCCTGGCCAACCACAACTCGGCGGTGCAATACGAGAAGCGGGGGGAATACGACCGGGCGATCATCCACTTCCGCCGCTACCTGGACCAGGAAACCGATGCGATGGATACCCGGCTGCGGGTGGCCGCCCTGCTGGAACGGCAGGGCTGGCCCGGGAAGCGGCCGATGAATACCGGAAGATCCTCGAACAGGACCGGAACCACGGCGAGGCGCGGACCAGGCTCGCCGCACTGGAGGAAAGGAGTCGGTAATGGCGAAGCTCACCAAGGGAAACAAGGCCGATCTGATCTGCATTGTCATCCTGCTCCTGCTCAACCCGGCCACCTGGTATCTCACCAACGGCCCGGAAAACGTCTTTCCCGACTCGGCGGCCTACATCGCCATGGGCAGCCAACATTCTTCCACGAACGGGCTCTTCTACCTCCCCTCCTGGGGCCACGTGGACGTGGGCCTGGTGCTGCCCCCGCTTTCCCGCTGCTCATCGGCCTGTTCAAGCTGTTCACCGGCGACGCGCTGGTGGCGGCACGGCTGCTGAGCCACCCTGTTCATGCTCGGCTCCAGCGTGCTCGGCTTCTACTTCCTGCGCAACATGAGCCACCGGGCGGTGGCCGTCTGCGCCGTGCTGCTGATCCAGCTCAACTACCACTACCTCTCCATGGCGCTGACCCCGCTCACCGAACCGCTGTTCATCGCCTCCACCTGACCGCCCTGCTCCTCTGGCAGCGGCTGCTGAACCAGTCCCGATCGCTGGAGGCTCACCTGCCTGCTGCTGGGGATCGCCACCGGCCTGGCCTACTCTCACGGCAGATCGGCCTGGTGCTGGTGGTCTATTTCGTCCTCTTCACCCTGGCCCACGGGCTGGCCACGATGCGCGACCGGCTGAAGGAGGCACTGCTGCGCAGCCTGCTGGTCCTGGCCGGAGCCGCCATGCTGGTGGCTGCCCTACCTGCTGGTGGTCCAGGCCCAGACCGGGCACTGCCCACCGAGCAGCGGTTCCGCATGGGCCGAGTACGAGGTTATCGCCCCGGACGCAGAGGTGGCCGAAGAGGTGCGGGAGATCCGGGCTACGAGGCGCCGGACTACGACACGCTCTACAACCGGAGGCGGGCTCTGGATGAAGCTGATCCCGGACGGCTCCGAGATGTATCCTACGTGTCCTGCTGGAGGACAGAGACACGGACAGCCGCCCGACCAGGCGCATCCCCGAGTCGCTGCACCTGCCCCAAGCAAACCGCCGATCCGGCTCTGGGCCAATTTCGGCATACCTCGCCAACATCGTCGGCAAGCCGATCGCCTGGCTCTTCCTGGTCACCGCCGTGCTCTCCCTGCTGGGCCGCAACCGGCCCCAGCCCTTTTTCGCCCGGGCCATGCTGCCGCTGTTGATCATCTTCTACCTGCTCTCGCTCTCCCTGGCTCACCGGCCTGGTGGAGCGCTACCTGCTGGTGGTCTTCCCCCTGGTGATCCTGCAGATCTTCACCGAGCTCTACGCCTTTATCGGCATGGTCGGCGAAAAACCGGGGATCAGGGTCTGCGCGAGGGGATCCTGGCCGTAATCCTGGCCGGCGGTCTGGTGGCCACACCGCAGCTCTACCACGAGATGCTCTCCCGGCCCTGGCTCTCCGAGGCTTCGGCGCCGCTGTCCGAGTTCCGGGAGATCACCTCACCGGGCGACCCGGTGATCAGCGTGGTGCCGCAGTTCGCCTGGTATGCGGGGGGCAGCTTCCGCTCCCTGCCCAACGACTCGCTGGAGCAGACCGTGAGCTATGCCAGGAAGACCGGGGTCAGCTGGCTGCTGATCACCCGTGACCCGGCATCGCTGGACGAGGCGGCCCTCTGGCCAATGCCGGCTGGTTCCTGCGGGCCCGGCCGGACCAGTCGCACCCCGACCTGCTGCGCTTCGCCGCCCGCTCGAAGGACGGATACGGCTATCTGTTCGAGATTCGACCATAAAGAAGGAAACTTCTCAGAGAGTTGTCCGT
>CAWIIB010000009.1:0-3516849 GCA_963836075.1 uncultured Acidobacteriota bacterium | reverse complement strand
ATGGACGACTTGTGGACCAGGATGGCAAAGGTGGAGGGGACCCCGGCGAACCCGGTCACCTGCTGCTGCTCCATGGTCTCGAGGACCTTGTTCGGATAGGCGAAGCGGTTGTCGATCACCAGCCGGCCGCCAACCGCGGTGTGGGTCAGCAGCAGGGAGAGGCCGTAGGAATAGTAGAAGGGCAGCACCACCATCACGCTGTCCCCGGCGGTCAGACCCAGATAGTCGACGATGGAGGCCGTGTTGGCGGCGAGGTTGCGGTGGGTCAGCATGACCCCTTTCGGTTTCCCGGTGGTTCCCGAGGTGTAGATGATCGTCGCCAGTTCCGTATCGCTGCGGTGAGGGGAAACCTCGAGGGGCACCGCCTGATTCAGGCGGCTGCCGCAGCCAGCGGCAGGAGACACCCTCGGGGAGCCCCTGTTCCGCTCCCGCTGCCGGGGAACCGCTGAGGAACAGGTTGTCCACCGCGGGAACCGCCGGCAGGACCTTTTTCAGCGCCGCCAGGTTCCTGGGCTGGGCAATGACCGCCGAGACGCCGCAGTGACCGAAAACATAGGTGATCTCACGGGGCGTGTTGGCCGGGTTGATGCCCACCACCACCGCACCGGCCCGCAGAATGCCGAAGAAGGCGCAAAGATAGTCCAGACCGTTGTCGAGGATCACCGCCACCCGGTCGCCCGGAGCCACACCGCAGGCACGGAGCAGCCCGGCCGTTCGCGCCGTGTTCTCCTCCAGTTCCGCGTAGCTCAGCTCGGTGTCGAGGTGCACGGCAGCCGTGGCCGCCGGGGTCTCGCGGGCCCACCGCGCCGGGAATTGATCGATCAGCGTCATGGTCTCTGCTCTCCAGTGATCACGCCACCTGCTGCTTGCGGCCGACGAAGGCCACCAGGTTGTCCACCGAGTCGAGGTTCTCGGGAATCAGTTCCTCATCATCCACCGCGAACCCGAACGTCTCCTCGAGATACTGAATCAATTCCAGAACACCGGTGGAGTCGATCACCCCGGTATCGAGCAGCGATTGCCCGTCTTCCAGGGCAGTATCGTCCTCCGACATCAGAAAGTTGTCCATGATGTAATGTCCGCAAGGTCAACCGCACGTCTTCAGCCATCGTTCAGCTTCTCCCCTTCTCGTCCAGGTCCGGCCCCGGCCGTTCACTCCAGTCCGTATGACTGTTCCAGAATCTCCCGCAGTGGCAGGTAGCGGCCGCTGCGCCAGATCTTCTGCAGTTTGCCCAGCATGCGGGACAGATTGTAGTAGTGGTTTATCCGTATCGGCCAGCTCACCTTCTGCCGCGGCTGGCCGTCGTCGATCTCCCAGGGATGAAAATAGATCACCGCCGGCTTTCCTTCCCGTCTGGTTGACCCACCGCAGACCGGAGCGAACCAGCCACGCCGGCAGGAACCGGAGATAGGCCCCGCCGGCAATGGGAAAATTGAAGCCGAGCAATGAAACGGTGGTCAAGGGAAACTCCCAGATGCCCGCGCCGTTCCCCAGGTCGATCCGGTGCGGAAAACGCTCATACCCCGGGATCCCGTAGCGGTAGTGCCGGATGGGAAAGATGCTGGAATCGTAGCGGTATCCCGTCTCGGCCAGGATCTCCAGGGCCCACCAGCTGCGGCGTGTAATCGAATAGCTGGGCGCCCGGTAGCCGATCACCGGCTCGCCGATGATATCCTCCAGGATCTGTTTCGCCTCGGTGACGTCCTGGCGAAACTGGTCGGCGGTGAGGTCGTAGACCGTCCGGTGTCCGGTGCCGTGGGAGGCCACCTCGTGACCCGCATCGTGAATCCGGCGAACCAGTTCCGGGTGCCGGCTGGCCACCCAGCCGAGGATGAAAAAGGTGGCGCGGACACCGTCGCGCTCCATCTCGTCCAGGATCCGGAACATCGAGTCGCAGACCCGGGAAGGAAGGCCGTCCCAGGATCCTCCCGGGAGATCACCCGGTCGAAATTCGAGACCTGGAAATACTCCTCCACGTCGACGGTAAGTCCGTTGGCCGGTTCAGCCGCTCATCCTGCTGTGTCTTTCATTCCTGGCCATCCTGCACCACCACCTGCGGCCGCTATTGCCCCTTGCCCAGGATCACCACCCGGATGGTATCCAGAACGATGATCAGGTCGAGCACCACCGAGAGGTGCTTGATGTAGTAGAGATCGTGCTGCAGCTTGATCAGCGTCTGTTCCTTGCTGGCGGCATAATGGAACCGGACCTGGGCCCAGCCGGTGAGTCCCGGCTTCACCGCCAGGCGCTGAATGTAGAAAGGGATTTCCTCCTGGAGTTCCCGGATGAAAAACTGGCGCTCCGGTCGCGGGCCGACAAAGCTCATGTCCCCGCGCAACACGTTCCACATTTGCGGAATTTCGTCCACCCGGGTCAACCGGAGAACTTTACCCAACCGGTCCACCCGCGGGTCGTTGGACGTGGTCCACACCGGCCCGGTCTCCTTTTCGGCATCGCTAATCATCGTCCGCAGCTTGATCAGGGTGAAAGGTTTGCCGTGTTGCCCCACCCGTTCCTGGAAATAGAATACGCCGCCGCGGGAGTTCAATCGGATCAACACCGCCGCCACGGCAAGGATGGGGGCAGCCAGAATCAGCCCAATCAACGAGAGGGCGATGTCCAGCAGCCTTTTGATCGTCAGCTGGACCCTGGAAATACGATATCCTTCGGAAAAGATGATCGAACTGGGCTTGATGTCCTCGACCATGATCTGCCCGGTCATCTTCTCGTAAAAAGCGGTCACCTCCTCGATGGCCACGCCCCTCATCTTGCACTCCAGCAGCTGCCACAGGGGCAGTTGGGCACGCCGGTCGGAGAGCGCCACCACGATGATGCCCACCTGGTTCTCGTTGCAGTAATCGTGGATCTGCTCATAGGAGCAGACCACCGGAAATCCCATCACCTCCTGCCCCATCATCTCCTGGCTCTCGTGGGCGAACCCCTGCAGCTGTATATCCGGTCTCGACCCGCTGCACGATTTCCCTGGCGATCTTCATCGCCATCTGATCGGTGCCCACCACGAGGATCCGCCGGGCAAAGATCGGAGAAGTGATCGCCCAGCGGAAAAAACCGATGCGCAACACGGTGAACAACGCCAGCTGGACAACGAGGAAGGTCAGCACGATGTCGCGCTCGATGGCCAGTGACGGTACGAGCCAGTAGGCGATGGCGAGCAGTATCGCCCCGGTCCCGAAGGCCCGCAGAAACCGGATGATCGAAGAGATCGGATCCTTGATCACCTGGGCCAGGTCGTAGAGCCCGTTGTAGTAGAAACAGATGGTGAGGATCGAGGTGACCAGCAGGCACTTGAAGATGTAGCTCACCGTCAGGGCCTGCTCGAAGCTCCAGTTGTCGTTGGCGACCCGGGCGAAGAAAATGGAACTGAAAAGGAGCACCGCTTCCAGGGAGACCATGATGGTCTGCCTGACCAGGACCCGATTTTCAGCGAACCGACTCATCGTGCCATTCCCCTGGTTTGGCTGCAGCAGTCTCATCCCCACCGGGCATCATCACTCCGATTGCTCGTCCGAATACTCGTAGGAGTAGTAATACCCGGAAAACCGCATATCGGCGGCGTTGAATACCATGCCCAGGGTTTTGTCCTCGGGAATGATCTCCAGTGCTCTGCTCAGGCTCGCACGGCCGGTCTGACCGTAACGAACAACCATCAGAACACCATCGACCAGCGGGACCAGGATGGCGGGATCAGCCACCGGGTTCAGCGGCGGAGCGTCAAGCACAACCTGGTCGAATTGCCCGGCGAGATAGTCAAGGGTCCTTGCCATTCGCCGGGAGCCGAGCAGTTCACTGGGATTTTCGGGCACCGAACCGGCGAGTAGAACATGGAGGCTGGTCCCGCCAAACCGCCAGATGGCCTTCTCCAGTGAGACACTGACCCTTGAGATATTCGGTCAGACCTGGCTGCTCGATCGTCCGGCATTCCAAGTAACCGGTGGAAGCTGGGGCGACGAAGGTCACAACCCACCAGCAGGACCCTGGAATCCACCTCCTGGGCCAGGCTCATCGCCAGATTCGACGCTGACCAGGGTTTTTCCTTCCCCGGGGCCGGGACTGGTCACCAGAAGGAGCTTGCGCGGTGAACCGCTGGAGATGCGCTGAATCCGGGTTCGCAGAGTTCGGAACTGTTCCGCGGCCATGGATTTTGGTGCATGTTCGGCTACCAGGAAGTTGTGCGCCTCCACCTGGTGAGCCCGATCATGTCGAACCGCAGGGCCGGCGATTCGACCTCATCCTGGTGGAGATCTCGAGTGTGCCGGCCGGGGTATCCGATGCCCTTTGTCCGCCTACCGGTGGAATCTTCGCTGCCGGGTCCGGCGGTGTGGGAAGGGACTTCGCTCGTCGCCTCGTCTGACGTGCCGGCAGCCCTCTTCAGCGCTTCATGTATCTTGCTCATCCCGATTGCACTCTCCGGTGGTCAATACCGCAAACGGCAGCGGCAGCACTGTTTACTCGTTCTCCAGTTTCAGGCGATCGATGAAGCCCTGAAAGAACCTCATCGAACGATCCCAGCTGTTTGGCGGCGACAGCCCGGATTCGGTGGACTCCGCCTCCCCCCGGGTTTGAACAATCGACTGGTCTCGGGGACGGATGCCGGTCCGGGATCATCTCCGGCTACCGGGAGCTCAATGTCTCTCCGGGATCTCCGGAACCACGGATCAATTCTCCGTCTCCGGAATCTCACCGCATCCGCCGGATCAACGAATCCGCTCGCCCCGCGTATCGAGATCGAGATCCTCGGCAACCTCGAGCACGATATCCCGATCAGCAACCGTCCGGCCCAGGGCATAACAGGAGATCAACACGTTGTCGCAGATATTGTTCACCACCCGGGGGATGCCCGACGAAAGTCGGGCGATGAGATCCACCACCTCACGGATCGAATATCTCCCTCTCCCCGGTGTACCCGGCCACCTTCAGCCGGTGACGAATATAGTTCCGGGTGTCCCCGGGGCCAAGGGGCAGGATCCGGCAACGAATGGAGATCCGCTGTCTCAACTGCCTCAGTGATGACGACTGGAGTTTTTCATCCAGTTCCGGCTGCCCCACCAGGACGATCTGCAGCAATTTGTCCCTGGTGGTCTCCAGGTTTGACAGCAAACGGACCTCCTCCAGGATCTCCGGGCTCAAATTTTGCGCCTCGTCGATCACCAGCACCGTGGTGATCCCCAATTCCGCCTTCTCCAGCAAAAATTTGTTCAGTCCAACCAGGAACTCAGTCTTGGTTTCCGCACCGCAGGGCAGGTTGAATTCCTCGAAAATATACTGAAAAAACTCCTTCCGGGTCAGGATCGGGTTGAAGATGAACGCCGAAACCGTTTTGTCCCCGAGCTGTTCGAGGAAATTGAACAGATGCGTCGTCTTTCCCGTCCCCACTTCTCCGGTGATGACGATGAAGCCGCGTTTTTCGACGATGCCGTATTTCAGGCTGGCCAGAACTTCGCGGTGGTTGGAGTTCAGATACAGATACCGCGGGTCCGGTGTGAGATTGAACGGCTTTTCCTGCAGCCTGAAAAATTTCCTGTACATCGTCCGGCTCCACGATCATTGAATAACGGTGTTGAGGAAATCCCTTAACATACTCACCAGATCCACCACGAACAGATTGACGCAACACAACGCCAGCACGGTCAGGCAAACCGCGGAGATGATAAACCGATTTCTTTTTTTCCTCCGTCCTATGTGCGGCCTGATCATGGAGCAACGGGATCGTGGCCAGCACCGGAACCTGCATGCTCTCCTCCAGGACTCGGAACTGAAGAATGCGTCGTTCGCTGATTTCCAGCCCGGCGATCAGCAAGCACGCCCACAGCCAGGCCGCAACCGATCCCGAGGAGGATGATCCGGATCGGATCCGGATCATAGGGATGCCGGGGCACCCGGGGCGGATCGAGAACCTCGTACTGGTTGGCACTGTGGGTCCGCAGCACCTTGCTGGAGAGTCTGGTGTTCAGTTTCCGGTCGAGCAGGGTCCGGTAATACTCCTCGAGGTTTTCATAGTCCCGGGTCAGTTGGGTCAGTTCCTGCTGCCGGTCGAATGCCGCCTCCACACGGCCTTCGATTCGTTCGATCTCCTGACGCAACCGGAGTTCCTCCTCCTCGAGACGCTGGATGGTCAGTTTGACGTTGTCCAGCTCGCTGCGCAGGGCGAGGTTGTAACTGCTCACCTGGGACAATGACTGGTCCCCGTCGGCGGCATCGCCGCTCAGCGGCTGGCGCAGCCCGGTTCTCCATCTGCTGTCTCCAGCATCGTGATCCGCGCCTGGGCATTGATCACGTCCGGATGATTGTCGGTATACCGTTGCTTCAGGTCCTCCAGTTCCTGCCGGGCCTGCAGCAGATCATCGATCAAGGGATCTCCCACCCCCTGCCCCGCTTCGCCGAGGCCCATCATCTGGCTCTCCAGAATCAGTTGCCGGTTCCTGGCGTCACGCAGGTTCTCACCGTTCAACTGCTGCTGCATCTGCAGCCGCTCGAGCATCCGCTGGTTCGGTTCGATCTGTTCGGGGAGTTCGCCCATGTGCCGCTGCTTGTAAGCGGCGAGGTTCGCTTCCTTGGTGCTCAACTCCTGCTCCACAGTCCGGATCTCCTCATCGAGGTAGAAGGCAGCATCCGCATCAGCCTTTGCCGTCTGGGCCACGTTCTCCTCGATGAACATGTCGGTCAACCCTTGAACCACCGTGTATACCGTTTGCGGGTCCTTGCCCGAGTAGGAGATGGTGAACGAGGTGCGTCCCCTCGTATCCACGTCCACCCGGTTGAGCATCCGGCCCACCAGCGAATCGAATTCCTGGCCTTCCGCCCCTTCCGGCACCAGCTCCAGTTTGCGGACCACACGCTCCATCCAATTGCGGCTGTAAATCTGCTCCTCGATGTTCTGCAGGTCCCGGCGCACATCGTAGTCCACCATGCCGCGGACGAAATCGCGAGAGAGTTCGCTGGGGTGAACCAGGATCAGGCTCGAGCTTCGGTAAAATCTGGGCATGGTGCGAACCAGCAGCAGGGAGACCAGTGTGCAGAGGATCAGCGGCACGATCAGAAGCCACTTCCGCCGCAAGGCCACCTCCAGATAGATATCTGATGTTCATCTCCTTGCTCATCGGCTGTCTCTTCCCGCTCCACTGCTATCCCGGCGAAACCGGGGTCAATTCACGGTTGATGCCTCGTCACGCGCCACGGCGGTGGTGAGGACCACGCTCACCCCCACCCGCGGGTAACTCTGATCGCGCCGTGTCGTCGCTTCCCACTGCTGGTCGATGTAATCGGCAAAAAACCGCAGCCCGACATGGCGGGCCACCGCGTAGTCGAAATCCAGCGACGCGCGCAGCATGTCCACGTCTCCCTCCTCCGTGGACACCGTCGGTTCATTGCGCTGATACAGGCCGCTGAGGCTGATCGTGGTGTTCCGGCTCAGCGTCCCCGGACAGCGAGAGACGGAGCGCATGGGAGAGCACACTCTGGCCGATCCCGCCGCTGGCCCGCACCCTGCGGGTCAGCCCGGCGTCGAAAGCAAACCGCCGGCCCTGCCGCCCCCACTCGATACCGCCGATAAAACCGGTATCGCTGGCGTCCATCCGGATCGTCTCCGCCCCCGGCATCCTCCGCCCGGTAATCCTGGAAGAACACACCGCCGGCCAGGGTCAGGGTGGTCTGCTCCGACGGGCGGGCGGTGAACCGGGCCAGCAGATTCTGGATCCCGTAATCGCCGCGGTCAGGATAGAGGAAATACTGGTAGACGTAATCGAGAGCCACGGCCGTCCTGGGACCGGTGGTCAGATCGGCCGATATTCCGGCCATGTGGCTGGTGTATGCCGGCGATGCTCGAGTCCTCGTATTCCAGGTCCCGATAATCGTAGCGAAAGGACAGATCGACCCGGCGGCTCACCCCGACGGAGTAAACGGTGTTGGCGGACAGTACCTGCTGGCTGCTCCGGGTGATGACGATATCGTTTTCCAGCAGTTCGTTGTGCGGATCCGATGTGTCGAGATAGTCCCCCCCAACCTCCCAGCTGCTCCGCTGGCTGATGGTTCTGTTGAAGGCCAGTCCGGCCCGGTGATTCAGCCGGTCCAGGTCGGAGTAGGTGCGGTAGAACTCTGCTTCCGGAGCGTAGGTGAGGCTCCACGTCGTTCGCTCGCTCTCCCCCAGCAGCGGCAGGATCGGCCCGCAAGACGGGCCAGTTGGTCCGAAAGTTGCTCCTCGGAAGCAGGAGTTGAAAACATTCCCGTCATGGATCAGGGCAAGTTCCAGCGACGGTTCAAAACGGTAGACCATCTCCGCCCTCAGGGGAAGCGACACCAACCCCGCCAGCACCACCAGTGCCGGTATCACCAGGCTCTGCGAAATTCGCCGTCCAGCCATTGCAAACAACTCCCAGACCCCCGTCCCGAGCCTCACGGGACCACCACGATGTCCCCGGGCTCGAGGAAGAAATCGAGCCCGGCGACCTTGTTCGATACGGCCTTCTTGTAATCGAAACTGATCCGCTGCTCGATGCCGTTGGGCAGGTGCCTGATCACGGTGACTCCGTCACGGTCGGCGAATTCGGTCACACCGCCGGCCATGGCAATAGCCTGGAGTATGGTCAGTGAACTCGGCATGTCGAACACGCCCGAAGCCTGCACCTGACCCAGGACATAGATCCGTCGGCTGTTGATTTCGGTGACGAGGACGTTCACCGTCTGCCGGGTAGTGAAATACTGCGGCAAAAGTTCCTCGATTGCCTTCCGTATCTGTTCTGAAGACCGTCCGGCAGCCACGATCTCCCCCACCAGCGGCATGGAAATCCGACCGTCGGGTCTCACCGGAACGGTCACCGAGAGTGCATCCTGGCCCCAGACCGAAATCGAGATCACATCCTGTTCCCCGACGATGTATACCTCGTTCGAGGCCTCCTGACCATGGACGAGCCCCGGCAGGAGCAACAGCATCGAGAATGCCAATGCCACCAGCCCGGCATACGTCAGGCCGTCAGGCCGGAAAAAATTATTTTCTGTATCCATCGGACCACCTCCCCTGCAGTCGTGCTGCTCCGCCGTGTCGCCGGCGGATTCGAACCATCCCTGTTACTGCTTGAGGGAATCTCGCTGTTGGTCACTATCACTCTTCGGCACACGCGAAGCTGTACTTCAGCAGCTTCCGGCACAACATATCAACGCTAGTATAACAATTTCCTGACCTCCAGTCCCAGGGGAAGAACAGTCGCCAGGAAGAGGATGTTACAGAATCGTATCTGGTGGGCTTCAGATGCGGAGGTCCCTGCCGACTATACAGTGTGAGAATCCAGGTGGAATCGGCGCGGGGAGTGCGATGACAAATTTGAACACGGAAACCGACCGGGAATTCATCACCGGTCTGATGGAGAGCCTCTCCGCCGGGCTGATTGCCGTGGACCGTTCGCTGCAGGTCCGGGTGATCAACCGCCGGGCCCGCAGGATCCTCGATCTGCCGGCGCTGCCGGCCACCGGCTCGCAGAACCTGGAACAGGCGCTGGGCAAGCATCCGCGCCTGGTGGAACTGATCCAGGGCGCTTTTCAGAGGCCCACCCTCCCCTCCCGGGCGGAGATGTCGCTCCACGGCAATGGTGAACGGAAAACCGTCGGCTACTCCATGACCTTCATCAGGACCCCGTCCGGAGACCCGCTGGGGGTTTCACTGACCTTCAAGGACCTGACGCGCATCGAACAGCTGGCCGAGCAGGACCGGCTGCGCAGACGGATGGAAGCACTGGGGCACATGGCATCCCGGCTGGCGCACCAGATCCGCAATCCCATCGCGGCCATCAACGTGATGATTGACCTGATCCGCCGGCGGATCGTGGAGCAGAATGAATCGGAAGAGATGAGTGACTTCTTCCGGCGGATCAATGACGAGCTGACCAGCATGAACAGCACGGTGACCGAATGCCTGGAGTATGTCCGCTCGGTGCCGGTGAACCTGCGGGAAACCGACCTGCTGTCACTGCTCAGAGAGTCGGTGGACCAGGTCCTGCTGGGAACGGAGGCCGAAGCACAGGCCGTGCAGATCGAGAACGGTGGACCCGGCCCCCGGGTGCTGCTGGACCAGAACCAGATGAAACAGGTGTTCGAGATCATCGTTCGCAACGCCCTCGAGGCGTCGGGCAATGTCGGCCCGGTGACCGTCCGGGTCAGCGGCGGTGAAGCGCGAGCGGAAGAACCGCGCCAGGCCGGCGAGGAGCCGGACGCGGGGACGGAACACGGAACGCCGGTGGTGGTGACCATCGCCGACCGCGGGCCGGGGGTGGACCCCGACTCCCTGGAACGGATTTTCTATCCATTTTTCACCACCAAGAAGAACGGCTCCGGCATCGGATTGTCGGTGGCCCAGAAAATCGTTGATGCCCACGGTGGGCGGATCGACGTGGAGAGCCGCATGGGCGAGGGCGCCTCGTTCAGCGTGGTGCTCCCCGCAGGCCCCCCGCCGACCGCCGAGCTAACCTGACCGGCAGAGGAAGAATTGATGAAACTACTCATCGCCGAGGACAATGACACCCTGAGAACCGGAATCGCCATGCTCTTTCGCGGGCAGGGTCACGAAGTGATGGAAGCCCGTGACGGCGCCGAGGCGCTGACCCGCATCCGCGACGAGTTTTTCAACGTGGTGATCACCGATGTGGAGATGCCCGGAGTGACCGGTATGGAGGTGCTGCGCACCGCACTGGAGGTGAACAAGAGCACGGTGGTGGTGATCATCACGGCCTACGGCTCGGTGGACGCCGCGGTGGAGTCGATGCGCTCCGGTGCGGCGGACTACATCCAGAAGCCGTTCAACCTCTCGGAACTGGAACTGAAGGTCCAGAAAGCGCTCGATTACAAGCGGATCACCAATGCCGTGGACTACCTGCGGCACCGGGAAAAGCTGATCTACCGCTTCGAGGATATCGTGGGGCAGAGCAAGCCGTTCCTCAAGGTGATCGAGATCGTCAAAAAGGTGGCCGGGAGCAACGCCACCGTGCTGGTCACCGGCGAGACCGGCACCGGCAAGGAGATCATCGTCGGGGCGATTCACAACAACAGCCCGCGCCGCCGCAACACCCTGGTCAAGGTCAACTGCGCCGCGCTGCAGGAAAACCTGCTGGAGAGCGAACTGTTCGGCCACGAGAGAGGCGCCTTCACCGGCGCTGACAAACAGCGGATCGGGCGCTTCGAGCAGGCCGACGGCGGCACCATCTTCCTCGACGAGGTTGGCGACATGTCGCCGAACACCCAGGCCAAGGTGCTGCGCGTCCTCCAGGAGCACGAGTTCGAGCGCCTGGGCGGTACGAGGACCATCCGGGTGGACGTCCGGGTGGTGGCGGCCACCAACCGCGACCTGGTGAAGCAGATCGAGGAGGGGACGTTTCGCGAGGACCTCTACTACCGGCTCAACGTGGTCTCGGTCCACCTGCCGCCGCTGCGCGAGCGCAAAGACGACATCGAAGCGCTGAGCCAGTTCTTCCTCCGGCGTTTCTGCCGGGATTTCAACAAGAAGGTCAAGGGCTTCCACCCCGCGGTGCTCCGCTCCTTCGTGCGCTACAACTGGCCGGGAAACATCCGCGAGCTGGAGAATACCGTCGAGCGGGCGGTGCTGATGCTGGAGGGTTCGCAGATCCGCATGGACCAGATCAGTCTCGGCGGCTTTGTGGACGAGGAGATGGGGCGCAGTTCACTGTCCATCAGAATTCCCCCGGCCGGGATCAGTCTCGAGGAAGTGGAGCGAACCCTGCTCGTCGAGGCGCTGAAGATGAGTAACTGGGTGCAGAAGGACGCCGCGGCCCTGCTGGGCATCAGCCGCCGGGTGATCAACTACAAGATCAAGAACCACAAGATCACTTCACCCAGGTGGTCGGTGCACCGCGGGTCCGGCGAACAGGCGGATTGATCGGGGGTCACTCGGCGTTGGCCACCCGGTTGCCCCCCACCTCGAGGACGCGCAGCAGCGTCTCGTCAGCACGGATGAGGAGCGAGGCGGAATCGCTGGCATTGGTCGGGTAGCAGGCCACACTGACGCTCACCGTCTTCTGCTGGCCCTCCCCATCGCTGAAGCTGTGATTCTCCACCCGGCTGCGCAGACGCTCGGCCACGCCCAGGGAACTGGTCCCGTCGGTGAACGGCAGGAGCACGCAGAGACGATTGTCCCCCAGGCGGGCCAACAGGTCGCACTCCCGAATCTCATCGCGCAGGATCTTGCCCAGGGTTTCGAGGGTGGGGTTGCCAATCCGCGGGGCGCCCTCGGGCGGCTCGTCCGGCGCGTCGAACTGGATAAAGAGCACCGAGATGAAATACTGGTAGCGCTGGGCCTTCTTGATCTCCAGGTCGCAGAGATAGTGGAAGGAGTCCGCGGCGAGGGCTTTGGTGGTATCGTTGATGAACATTGTCGATTGCGCTTATCGGCTGATACTGCGATGGAGCTCGTTGAGGATTCGAGCTGCCGCACCCTCACGGCAGCCGGTTGTTGATTCCCTGTTCATGGCTGATTGGTCTTGTCCAGTCCGCTGGACTTGATCTTGTAGAGCAGTGCCTTGTAACTGATCTGCAGGATCCGCGACGTTTCCCGCCGGTTCCAGCGGGTCCGGTCCAGCACGTGGCGGATCAGCTCCGTTTCCGCATTCCGGGCCGCCTCCTTGCCCACTTCCTTCAGCGGCGTGATCTCGTCCTCACCCCCTGAACCTTGCAGACCTTCCCCCCGGGAATCACCGGCCGGCATCTTCATCCCGGCACAGATGGCCGACTCGTTGTCCAGGATGACAAACCGTTTGCAGAGGTTCTCCAGCTCGCGAACGTTTCCCGGCCAGTGGTAGCGGGTGAAAAAACGGAGCGTCGAGTCACGGAAGCTCCGTGGAGGCTTCTCATACTGCTTGGCATATTTGTCGAGGAAGAAATCGATCAGTTGCGGGATCTCCTCGCGCCGTTCGCAGAGGTTCGGCAGGTGAATGGTGACCACGTTGAGCCGGTAGAAGAGGTCTTCGCGAAACCGGCCGTCCTTCACCCGGCGTTCCAGGTTGCGGTTGGTGGCGGCAATGATCCGCACATCCACCTTGATCTCCCCGGCCCCGCCCAACGGGGTAAAGTGCCCGTCCTGAAGCACCTGCAGCAGTTTGGCCTGCAACGACGGCTTCATCTCACTGATTTCATCGAGCAGCACCGTACCGCTGTTGGCGAACTCGAACTTTCCCGGTTTCCGCCGCTGGGCCCCGGTGAACGCCCCCTTCTCGTAACCGAACAGTTCGCTCTCCAGCAGTTCCTCGGGCAGGGCGGCACAGTTGACCTTGACATAGGGGCGGTCGCGCCGTCCGGAGATGGCGTAGATCATCCGGGCAGCCAGATCCTTGCCGGTTCCGCTCCCCCCGCGCAGGAGCACGGTGATGTCGGTATCCGCCACCTGTTCGATGATCGACTTGACGTCCTTCATCTTCTGGCTGTTGCCAAAGATAAAGTCGAAATTCTCCTTTTCCGGACCAAACTTCCGCGGGAGATCATGGCTGGTGGTCTGCACCTGGGCGCCCTTGAGCACCTTCTCAATGGAGGCCTCCAGTTCGGCCGGGTAGAAGGGTTTGGTCAGAAAATCCTTGGCCCCCAGCTTCATCGCCATCACCACGGTGCTGGTCTGTCCGTAACCGGTGAGCATGATCACCGGTATCTTGTTTGACCGCTGCCTGATCCGGGACAGCACTTCGAGACCGTTGATGTCGGGAAGAACCAGGTCGAGGACTGCCAGGTCAGGCTTCACCTCGTCGAGGCACTCCAATGCCTCCTCGCCGCTGCGAGCGATATGCACGGAATGATTGAATCGGGAAAGGATGTTGTGCAGATAGCGGCAGAACGCGGCATCATCATCAACGATGAGGATCTTCACCTTATCTTTCCTGGCCGACCTGGCGCACATGGCAGAAACCCGGTATTGAAACCGCGGATACGGTCTCCTTCCATTTCAGTCTGTCAAACAAGAAAGCAATATCAATGCCACTAACACGAGCCGTCCGGCCCGCGATTCCAGCTCTCTTCCCCCTCTCCGGGGGAAGATACATCAAAATTCGCATTATTCCATTTATTTACTGTATGTTAGCGAAACATTTACCGCCGTCAGGTGATCACCACTTCTGAACGGAAGCCCCCGGATACATGGACAAAGCAGAGACGACGAACCACCCCGGATACGTAAACCGGAGGGGCAAACCGGTAGAGCAGAGTTCTCCCGCACCGGGAGATGGACAGAGATTTCGTATAACTGTGTAAAGTATTTCACCCGGCGGAGAGAGAATGCCGGTTGGTCGTCAGGTTCTCAGCGGTTCTCGATCTGGCTCTCCTTGATTTTGTAAAGCAGGGCCTTGTAGCTGATCTGCAAAATCTTGGCCGTCTTCTTTCGATTCCAGTTGGTCTGGTTGAGTACCTTGCGGATCACCTTTTTCTCGGCGTTCATCGAGGCCCGCTTGCTGATCTGTTTCAGCGGCAGGATATCATCGTTGCCCATCTGCTCCAGGTCGAGGAGCTCGTCATCATCCTGATCACCCGTCGTCTGCTCCATCTCGCGCAGGACAAAACTCTCTTCACCGAGAACGATAACCCTCTTGATCATGTTCTCCAGCTCCCGGACGTTGCCCTGCCACTTGTAGGATTTGAACTGCCCCAGCAGGTCCTCGGAGAGATCGGGTACATTCTTGTTGTATTTCCGCTTGTATTTCTGGAAAAAGAACTTGGCCAGAACCGGAATCTCTTCCGGCCGCTCGCGGACCGGAGGAATGTGAATGTTGACCACGTTGAGACGGTAGAACAGGTCTTCACGAAAGCGACGCTCGCGAACCTCCTGCTCCAGGTCCTTGTTGGTGGCGGCGATCACCCGGACATCCACGTTCACGTCGTCCTTGCCGCCAAGCCTGGAAAACTCTCCGTCCTGCAGCACCTGCAGCAGCTTGGCCTGAATAGCCAGGCTCATCTCCCCGATCTCGTCGAGGAAGATGGTGCCCTTGTTGGCGAACTCGAACTTGCCCGGCTTCAATTTCACCGCTCCGGTAAATGCCCCCTTCTCGTAGCCGAACAGCTCGCTTTCCAGCAGCTCGGTGGGCAATGCCGCGCAGTTGACCTTGATGAACGGTTTCTTGCTCCGCCGGGATTTGCGGTGCAGAAAACGGGCCACCACCTCCTTGCCCACCCCGCTCTCGCCGTGGACCAGCACGGTGACGTCGGTGTCGGCCACCTGGGTGGCGATCTCCTTCACCCGATCCATCTTCTCGCTGACACTGATGAAGGTCTCCTCCTTGGTGCCATCGGTAAGACGCTTCTTCAGATCCTCCACTTCCTTGAGCAGGTTCCCTTTCTCCAGGGCCTTGGTGATGGAAATGTCCAGTTCCTCAGGCTCGCAGGTCTTGACCAGATAGTCGGTGGCGCCCAGCTGCATCGCCTCCACAATGGTCGACGTCTGCCCCATACAGGTGAGCATGATCACCGGGACGTTCTCGTTCATCCCCTTGATTTCCCGAAGGGTCTCCATGCCGTCCATTTCCGGCATCATGATGTCGAGGAAAATCACCGTGGGGAACCCGCGGTTCCTGAGGAAATCGATGGCGGCCGACCCGCTGTTCACCTCGTGGACGATATAGCCCTTCAGACTGAGCAGACGCTGAAGATACTTGCGGATCGATTCCTCGTCGTCCACCACGAGGATGGCCACTTCCCTGTTTCCATTGTCAATTTCAGCCATGGGCTCCGCTATCCTCTCACCCGTTTCACCGGCAGTGTAAAATGAAAATCGCTTCCACGGCCCACCTCGCTGCTGACCCAGATATCCCCGCCGTGAGCCTGTACGATCCTCTTGGCGATGGCCAGCCCCAGCCCGGTGCCCTTCATCAACCGGCTGGCATCGGTGGCCTGCCGGTAGGCCATGAAGATCTTGTCCTGGTCCTCGGGCTGGATGCCCATTCCGGTGTCGGAAACCACCACCTCCAGCAGGGATGAATCGTCGGGGCTCCCTTCGCGGCTCTGGACCCGAACGTTCACTCTGCCGCCGGCCGGAGTGTATTTGATGGCGTTCTCCAACAGATTCATCAGCACCTGATCAATCTTCTCGGGATCGAAGAGCGTTTGGGGAAGGCCCGGAGCAAGATCGCTCTCCAGCCGTACATCCTGTCGTCCGGAGATGGTGCCCATCTGCCGGACTATCGCCCTGACCACCAGACCCAGGTCGCCATAGCGCAGGTTCATCTCCATCCGGCCCGATTCTATTTTGGAGAGGTCGAGCATGGAATCGATCATTCTGATCATCCGCTCGCAACCATCCTTGCACTCGTTGAGCAGCTGGCGCTGGTCATCGCTGATCGGGCCACAAGCCTCGTCCAGCAGCATCCGGTTGTAGCCCTTGATTATGGAAATCGGGGTCCGTAGCTCGTGGGAAGCCACGGCAAGAAAATTGGACTTCAGCTTGTCGAGAGACTTGAGTTTCTCATTGGCCTCGGCCAGAGCATGGTGGCTGGCCTGAAGATCTTCCAGTTCGGTGGTCAGATGCTCAACCTGTGTCCGCAGCTCTCGCGGATCGTCCCCCCCGCCCAAAGCCATCGCAGCAGCGGTGGCGTTGGCAGTCTTGTCTGCCTTTCCCCGGTTGCCGATCAGACTGTTGGATTCCTGGCGATTGTCTGTGGAAGCCACTGTTGCCTGCCCCCTGAACTGAAGATCGCCACTAACTGGCGATAAAAAGGGAAACTACTTTCCCTGTCTCTTCTATTATTTCGGCTCAGTCACAGAAAAGGTGAGTAATTATTTTCACAATCACGTCCCGAAACGGAACGGGAATAGCTACGGCAATCCGGCCGGAGAGAGTCAGATCCGGCTGTGGCTGACATGGTCAGCTCAATATTATTGTTATCGTTAAACGACTTGCTTTAGATGATCAATGATTGAAGTCGTTTATACCATGTGAGTCTGGAAGAGTCAATCCGCCCCGAAACCCTTGAGCAGCGATTCATGGATGAGGGAATCAATTTCCACAAAGAGTAGTTATTTGACCACACTGGAGGCATGGACCAGTTCCACTCCGGGATACTGTTTCCTGAGCCGGGGCACTTCGGCGGCGAGGACCAGAAGCGTGTTCTCGCGGTAGTGACCGATACCGATGGCCGTGTGATCACGGGCGGCCACCTGGAACAGTTGCTCCAGCTGGGCCGCAATGGCCGCCCGATCCTCGACGTTGTCGAGGAAGACCGCTCGCCGGGCCGTCGGCACGCCCAGCCGGCGGGCCACCTTCTGGGCGGCGGTTCCGGTGACCGTGCGCGAGTCGACGAAATAGAGGCCCTTGCCCCGCAGTTCCTCGAGCACCACCTTCAGCAGATCCTCGCGCAAGGTGAACAGCGACCCCATATGATTGTTTACGCCGCTGGCGCCCGGAACCGAAAGGATGTCCTCGCGAATGGTATTGCGGATTTCATCGTGGGTCATGAAGGTGAACAGGGCCCCGGGCCCCGGATTCTTTTCCGGATAGTTTTCGGGTTCCATCGGCAGGTGGAGCATGATCTCGCATCCCGCGGCGCCCAGGCGGACCGCCGATGCGGCCGAACTGTCCAGGCCGGGAAGAACCGAAAAGGTGAGCGGGAAGGGGATCCCCACGGCCAGCGCGTCCAGATCACTGTCATAGCCCACGTCATCGATGATGATCGCCACCCGTGCCGCGGGCGGAGCGGCAGCCGGCGGCTGCGCCACGGGTGGGGCGGGATCCTTCGGTGGGGCGGAGCTTCGCTTCTCCTGCGGTTTCACCTGCGGTGCCGAGGGCTTCTCTTCCGGCACGGCGGGGCTCTCGGCCACTGTCTCCACCGGGACATCGGGCAGATCAGGGGACGAGCGGAACTGCTCCAGCAGGAGAAGCAGAACAAGGACCGACGCCAGCGTGCCGCACAGTGCGAGATAGACCCGTCTTCTGCGGGTTCGCACCTTTTTGGACGGCCGACGTGTCATATGGGGTAAGCCTGATTTCCGCCGGCGGACACCGGCGGGTTCGAAAGACCTGTGCTTGTGGTTCAGGCGGCGGCTTCGCTCTCTGCCGGGTCACCCGGTTCCTCGTTCCCGGCCTGGAGCAGTTCCAGCGCACGCTGGACAAAATGGTCCGCGGCCAGCTGCTCGGCCGTGATCCCCGACCGTGGTTCGGCCGCACCCTGGTCAGGGTCCAGCTCCAGTTCCTCGTCAGGCACCACGCCCTCCTCGGGGATGGCCGTGCCGTCCGGAGAGTAGAACTGCGCCACGGACAGCAGCAGCGCGCCGCCGTTGGAGAGCGGGATCAGCTGCTGCACCGACCCCTGGCCAAACGACTGCTCCCCCACCACCGTGGCCCGCTGGTTCTGCTGCAGCGCCGCGGCCAGCACCTCGGCTCCGTTGGCCGTGCCCCGATCCACCAGCACCGCCAGGCGGCCCTGGTAGCGCGTGGTCTCGGGGCCGGCTTCGCGGCGCTCACCCACGCCGTCCTGCCCCTCCAGAGTGACGATGGTACCCGTGGAAAGGAAGAGGTCGGCAACGCTCACCGCCTCGTCCAGCAGCCGACCCGGATTGTTGCGCAGGTCGATGATCAACGCCCCGGGGACGCCTTCCGGAGCAGCAGCGGCCTCGGAGAGCAGGCGTGCCGTGCGGGCACCCGATTCGGGGACCAGGTCGTGGAGCCGGAGATAAGCGATCCCGCCCGGCAGCCGCACCAGTTCCGGCGGCGAGGGCTGGACCGGGCTGCGCACCAGGGTCACTTCATCCCGCTCCGCGCTCTGCTGGTAGATCACCGAGAGCAGCACCTCGCTGCCCACCTCACCCTGCAGGGCTTCCTCCACTTCCAGCCGGTTCATCTCCCGCAGGACCTTGCCGTCGATGGAGCGGATCAGGTCACCGGCCCGCAGGCCGCCCCGGGCCGCCGGGCTGTCCGGGGCCACGGAAACGATCACTCCGTAGGTGTAGCGCTTGGAGACGGTGAGCCCCAGTCTATCCGGGGACACGGAAAGTCCCTGACGGTAACGGGTGTGCTGGGCCGGGTCGAGATAGACCGACGAGGAATCGAGGGATTCCATCATGCCCTTGAACGCACCGGTCATCAGCCGCTCCATCTCCACCTCGTCCACGTAACTGGAGTTGACCAGGTGCAGCACTTCCCGGAAATTGGTCAGATACTCGTATATGTCACCTCGCGGTGAAGCCTTGGTCACCAGCACGCCGCCGAGAATGAAAGCGATCATTACCGCGGCGATGGTTCCAAAAAGAATCCGGTCCAGCTTTCTCATCTGTCTCGACCTCGAGCCCTCGCGGGGCAAAGGCCGGCACCCCGGGGGCACCGGCCGGTGGACAACCAATCGTCCTTTCTATTGTACTCCCGCCCCGGCCGTCTCACAAGGAGAACCTCATTGTCACCGCCGTTCGAGCCACCTGAGCGGGTCCACCGGCTCGCCGCCGATGCGCAGTTCGAAATAGAGCGCCGGGCCGGTGAGGGAGCCGGAGGCGCCGCTGTAGCCCAGCAGATCCCCCTTGTTCAGCCACTCCCCCAGCGCCACGGTGCTGGAGATCAGGTGCGCGTACAGCGAGTAGGACTCACCTCCGTGGCTGACGATCACCAGGTTGCCGTAGCCGTGCAGCCAGTCGTTGTAGACCACCGTGCCGAAGTAGACCGCGGTGGCGGCTGACCCCTCGGGAATGTCGAGCTGGATGCCGTTGCTGATGGTGGTGGTGCCGAAACGGGGGTGCCGCTGGCGGCCGAACCGCCGGGCCACGGTCCCCTGGGCCGGCCAGGGGAGCAGCCCCCGGTGCTTGTCCAGCCCCGGCAGCAGGTTGGCCCTGTCCGCCGCAGAGGCCTCGTTGCCGTCCAGCGAACCGACGAGGGCTTCCAGGGCCGCGGCGGACTGCTCCAGGTCCGCGGCGATCTGCTGGTGGATCTCGATCCGGGCCTCCAGCTGACCCAGCAGTCTCGACTTGTCCCGCCGCAGGCGGAGGGTCGCCGATTGCCGGCGCTGCTCCTCCTCGGTGATCTGTTCCAGCCGGGACTCGTGCTCGTGCAGTTCGACCCGCCGCTGTTCCAGCAGGTCGAGGATGGAGACACAGGACTGGATCAGGCGGCTGTCCCGGCCGGCGAGATAGGAGAGGTAGCGCAGGCGTTCGCGCATCACCTCGGCGGAGTCGGCGGAGAGAAAGAGGCGCAGGTAGTTCATCCGCCCCATGCGGTAGAGGCCCGCCATGCGCCGGGCCAGCTCCTCCCGGTCCCGGCCCAGTTTCTCCTCCAGCACGACTTGCTCATCCCTGATCCGCTCCAGCTCCCGGCGGTTCAGCACCCCTTCCCGCTCCAGCCGGTCCAGGTGGCGGCGCTGCCGCTCCAGCTGCAGGTCAAGACGCTCCACCTCCAGCAGGAAACCGGCCCGCTCCCCCTCCAGGCCGCGGATTCTCGACTCCACGTCCTCGATCTCCCCGCGGATACGCAGGAGCGCCGCGTCATCGGTGGCCGCTGCCGCTACGGCCGCACTGCAGCAGGCCAGGAGCAGTGCGGCCATCGCCGCGCGCACCGGAAGTCGATATTGGCGGAACATGTCCATCAGGGCCGGATA
This sequence comes from uncultured Acidobacteriota bacterium, assembly GCA_963836075.1. Lineage (GTDB taxonomy): Bacteria > Acidobacteriota > JAQAZP01 > JAQAZP01 > JAQAZP01 > JAQAZP01. The sequence goes on along the minus strand of CAWIIB010000009.1, from coordinate 3,496,290 downwards.
GAGGAACGGAATTGATGATGGATGACGGAAACTCCAGCCGATTATACCATGGTCTTCCGTTCCGGCGGCTGGAATGACAGTCCTCCTCCCTTGGCATACAATAGGGCCGCCCCGGGGAAAGGAATCTGATGACCATCGATCTCAATACGCGACGCAGGATTGCCGCGGGCCTGGTGCTGGCCGCGCTGGTATTCTGCTGGTCCTGCGGGACTTCCCCCGAGGAGACCGGCCCGCCCCCCCTGGTGGTGGCGGTGGAGGCCGGTCCCGGCCCCATCGACCCCCGGCGGGGCGGAGACCAGGCCACTTCACGGGTCAACGACCTGCTCTTCGACGGCCTGATCCGGGTGGGGGAGGACGGGTCCATCCAACCGGCACTGGCCCGGTCCTGGGAGATTCCCGATCCCCTGACCTACATCTTTCACCTGCGGGACGGGGTCACCTTCCACGACGGGAGCAGCTTCGGTTCGGAAGACGTCCGCCAGACCCTGGAGACCATCCTCTCCCCCGACTTCCCCACCTACCGCAGGGAGGATTTCCGCCACGTGGTACGGGTGGAGACGCCGGACCGGCTCACCGTGGTGATCCATCTGGGCCAACCCTTTGCCCCGCTGCTCTTCAACCTCGCGGTGGGTATCGTGCCGGCGGAGAGCGGCCGGGACCCCGGTGAGGATCTGCCGGGCACCGGGCCCTACCGGCTGGACGAGCACCGGCCGGACCGCTTCGTGCAGTTTCAGCGGAATGACCGCTACTATCTCGGGCCGGCCAGGATGGAGGTGATCCGCTTCAAGATCGTGCCCCAGGTCACCGTGCGCATGCTCGAGCTGCGCAAGGGCAGCGTCCAGATGGTAATCAACGACCTCAACCCCGACATTCTCCAGCAGTTTCGCGGCAACCCCGATTTCCAGGTGCTGGAAACCCCCGGCTGCACCTATGCCTACATCGGCTTCAACCTCACCGACCCGCTGCTCTCCGACCGCCGGGTCCGCCGGGCCATCGCCATGGCGATCAACATCGACGAGATGGTCAATGACTGGGCCCGGGGAACCTCCGTCCCGGCCACCGGGCTGATCCCGCCCATGTCCTGGGCCTGGGTGCCCGACCTGCCCCGGCCGCCCTTCGACCCCCCTGCCGCCATGGAGCTGCTGGACCGTGCCGGCTTCCCCGACCCCGATGGCCCGGACGGCCCGGCCCCGAGGTTCAGTCTGGAGTTCAAGGGGTCGACCAGCGATGTCTCGCGGCAAAAATCGGCGATTCTCAAAGAGTATCTGCGGCAGGTGGGGATCGAACTGAACATCCGGCAACTGGAGTGGGGCACATTTTACGAGGATATCCGCAAGGGCTTTTTCCAGATCTACTCGCTCAACTGGACCGGCATCGGCCTGCTGGACCCGGACATCCTGCGCACCCGGTTCCACTCCGCCCTGACTCCCCCGGCCGGCCTGAACCGCGGGAAATACGGCAACCCGGAAGTGGACCGGCTGCTGGAGGCCGGACTGCGCTCGCCGCTGGAGGAGGAACGCTACCCCCTGTACGCCGAAGCCCAGCGCCTGATCGCCCGGGACCTGCCCTACATCAGCCTGTGGTACAAGAAGAACTCCGCGGTCCTGCGCCGGGGCCTGAAGGGGTTTACCCTGACCTCCACCGGCGACTTTTACTACCTCAAGGACGTGTATGACGGAAACAGCGACACAGAGTGACCCGGGACGGGGCACGGTGGTGCTCTACAACCCGAAGGCTCCCCACTACCAGATGCCGCTGGGCATCCTGGCCGTGGGCACCGCGCTGCAGCGGGCGGGATTCAAGGTTGAACTGCTGGACGGACGGGTGGCGCCACCGGGAGACCGCGAGCTGTCCCGGCTGCTGGACGGAGCGCTGATGGTTGGCCTGGGGGTGCTCAGCGGCAAGCCGATTCTCGACGCCATCCGTTTCTCCCGGCAGGTGAAGTCGCTGGCCCCCGATCTGCCGGTGACCTGGGGGGGCTGGCACCCCTCGCTGCTGCCCGAGCAGTGTCTCACCGAGCCGGCGGTGGACTACGTGATCCGCGGCCCCGGCGAAGAGGCCGCCACCGAGCTGGCGTCCTGCCTCGCATCGGGCGCCGATCCAGCGGGGGTGCCCGGACTGACCCGCCGGACCCCGGGTGGCGGGATATCTTCAACCGACGTCCGGCTGCCCGCCGAACCGCCGGCACTGGACTACCGGTTGCTGACCCTGGAGCACTACTTTCAGCCCCGCCGCTCCCGCACGCTCGACTACATCACCTCCCAGGGCTGTCCCTTCAACTGCGCCTTCTGCAGCGACCCGGCGGTGTATCACCACCGCTGGCGGGCCTTCACGCCGCAGCGGGTAACCGAGGAGCTGGGAGAACTGGTGCCCCGCTACCACATCGAACGGGTGGCCTTCCTCGACGACATGTTCTATCTCAAGCCGCAACGGGCCCGGACCATTGCCGAGGGCCTGCTCACTCTTCGCACACCGGTCCGCTGGTCGGCGACCTTCCGCGCCGGCCAGCTGGCTGACATGGATGAAGAACTGCTGATCCTGCTGGTTCGCAGCGGCCTGGACCAGATGGTGGTGGGCGCCGAATCCGGTTCGGACCGCCTGCTGGCCAGCATTGACAAGAATCTCACCGCCGACCAGATCCTCCAGTCGGCCCGCCGGCTGTACCGCTACGGCGTCAAGCCGGCCTACGGCTTCATCACCGGACTGCCCGGTGAGACAGCCGGAAGACCGCCGGGCCACCGAAGAGATGGTCTTCAGCATCGGTGAGGCCCACCCCCACGCCTTCACCCGGATCTTTTTCTACACCCCCTACCCCGGGTCCAGACTGACCGCCGAAATGGGTGAGGAAGGCCTGTCCCTGCCGGCCACCCTCGAGGAGTGGGGCCGCTGCGACTTCTTCTCCGCCGACCGCACCGGCCGGTTGACCCGCGAGGAGATCGCCCGGGTATCGCGGATCAACTTCTACACCCACTATGCCAGCCTGCCGCCACCCCAGCCCCCGTATATAAGGCCGCTGGCCGCCCTGTCCCGCTGGCGCCGGCGCACGCGACGCCTCGGATTTCCCTGGGAGAAGATTCTGCTCTCCTGGAGGCCCGGCCCGGCCGAATGAATGGAAGCCATGTGACTTTCCCCACCCGGTTTCTGTCAATACCGTTGACCAGAATCCCGAAACATTCCAGGGATAACAATGTAAGGTATTTGTTTTCTTGATTTTCAGATTGATAACTAATGGCAGAAATGGTATGGTAAATTCTTAATCAGCAGCCGGCGGGCAGTGGTCCCTCAGATCCCGCATCCCGGCTTTCCATGCGATCCGCTTTGACCAGCCGATCGAAAGACTCCACCCTTGCCGGGGAAGATTGTATCGGAGGACTATCCGTGCGCATTACAAGATCCATCATAATTTCCAGCATCGTTCTGACCCTCGGCCTCCTCGCGGCCGTCCCGGAAACCGCCTCGGCCGATCGGGCGATGCCGATCATCAGTGACCACACCTGCACCGTCCTCGAAGACATTCCCGAAGAATGGATTGTGGCGGCAAAGGACCAGCTTCGTATCTGCTATGGACACACGTCACACGGAAGCCAGCCCATCACCGGAATGCAGGTGTTGATGGACGATCCGACCCACGGAGGACTCTACGATTTCAATAACGACGGGGCCGTGGAGCCCGGGAGTGCTCTCCTTAGACGATACGATGCCCGCCTGGCGATCTCTGGGATGACCCAGATTGGGCCGATGACACGAGGGACTATCTGGACGGCGAGGGAAGCGACCGCAATGTGGTCATCTGGTCCTGGTGCGGCCAGGTCAGCGACGCCAGCACGAAGCATATATCGACATCTACCTCGGCCAGATGGATGCAGCTGGAAGCCGAATACCCGGATGTGACCTTCGTTTACATGACCGGCCATCTCGACGGCACCGGCGAAGAGGGCAACCTCTTTCAGCGGAACAACCAGATCCGCGATTTCTGCCTCGCCAACGATAAGGTGCTCTTCGACTTTGCCGACATCGAGAGCTACGACCCGGACGGGAACTACTTCCTGCGACCTTTTGCCACCGACAGCTGCGATTACAGACGGCGGAAACTGGGCCGACGAGTGGTGCGCCGACAACCCCGGCAGCCCGCTCTGCTACGATTGCGACTGCGCACACTCCAGAGCCGTTGAACTGCAATCTCAAGGGAAGGGCCTTCTGGTGGATGCTGGCCCGCATCGCCGGCTGGGGAGTCCGAGAGCACATCCACCGTGGCCTGCGACCTGGCCTGTCAGCCGGCCGCCGGCACGCTGCCCCTTAAGGTGCGGTTTACCACCACCCTGAGCAACATTTACACCGGATTTGCCAGGCGGGTGGCCGGCCGCCTGAACGTGGACATGCCCGGCGGCAACAGCATCACCAGTTGGCGAGCCGGCAGTTCCAATCTTGACCCCGGCGAGAGCCTGATCACCAGTTGGCTCAACGTCCTCCCGGCCAGCCCGCTGATGGTGGGTGAGAGCACCTTCACCTTTGTCAGTGTGGATGTCACACCGGCCCCCTTCAACCAGCCGCCCTACCCGGCGTCCGGGCAAAGCGACTCGGCCAGCTGCAGCGTGACCGGCCTGACACCCTGACCTGTCAGATGCGTTCCATCCGGGCGGCCTTGACCCGGCAGCCCGGGTGGAACGCACTGAACGTAAACGTCCGAGCAACTCCTCCCCCCTCCGACCCTCCCTTTCCCAGTCTGTGATGACACCTTTCTGCCCCCTGCAACTTTCGCATCAAGAAAACGCTTTCCATTACCGATGCTACAGAATAGCCCTGTGAGAGATATTCGGTATGGCTGCTTTTGCAGGTCAGGGCTTCGCCTGTAGTATGCAATATTGATGAAAGCATTCAAAGTGTGAGTCAGCAGAAGGATTCATGAGTATGCTAGCTGAAAATCGGAGGTCCGGATTCTTATTTTTGGCTCTGGCACTAATCTCTTCCTGCCTTGGGACCAACACCCTGTTTGCCCATAGTTTCCTCTGGCCCGAAGGTTGCCAGGCAGCAGTGAGCCTGACTTTCGATGACGCCAGAGAAAGTCAGGTGGATGTGGGAATTCCTTTGCTGGATCAGTATGGCATCAAGGCGACTTTTTATGTGCTTCCCAAAAAAGTCAAAGAGCGGCTTTCCGGTTGGCAAGCCGCCGTCATCTCCGGTCATGAAATTGGAAACCATAGCTTGACACACCCCTGCAGGTATCCTGCCACCAGAGTGGGCAGGACATTGGAGGGTTACACTCTTGAACGAATGGCAAACGAACTGGATGCCGCAAACCTGGCAATTGAGTCGATGCTTGGAGTCAGGCCTGTTTCATTTGCCTACCCGTGCGGGCACAACTATGTCGGTCAAGGGAAGAATGCACGGATCCTATGTCCCTCTTGTCGCACAGAAGTTTCTGACGGGCCGGAGCTATATGAATGAATTTAATAATAATCCTGACTATTGTGATTGTCATGACCTTATGGGTAGAAATTTGGACGGTTTGGACTTTTATCAAGTCAAGGCAATGATTGACTCTGCTCTGGAAAATGGATATTGGTTGATACTGACGGGACATGAGGTAGGCGATGAAAATAATCGAGCCGTGCGCACAGAGACACTGAAAGCTCTATGTGAATATCTCAACAACCCGGAAAACGGAATCTGGGTTGCACCCGTTGCTGATATCGCTTCCTATATCGCCTCAAGCAGGACAGAAAATATTGATGCTTCGTTTATGAAACCCAGGCGACTCTATCTTGGCTTGTGGGCCATCGCAGGTTTAGTGAGCTTTCTGGGCAGCTTTTTAATTGTAACGAAAACACCGCCTTCGCTGGCGAGGCTTGTGCTGATGACTGGTGCGATTGCTCTATTTTTCCTTTCATGCTGGTCAATACGATACGGTTTCATAGGATATAAGCCTTTTACGCTGATACTGATTATCGTTGGCTTATTGTTGGGCTGTTTATGCGCGGTGATTGGACAGCTACGACCACTGAAAAAATAATGTTGCTCAGATCCGTTCCACCTGGGCTTCGGGCACCCATCCGCCCAGGCCCACACCGGGGATGGTGACCCGCAGCCAGCCGTCGCGCTCCTCGACGATCTTTAGTGCCAGGCCCTCGTGAACCAGGGTGACCAGTTTGGAATCGGTCCCCGGAGCGCTGGTGACATCCACCTTCTCCACCATCACGATGGCGGTGTCGGTGGAGGTGAGGTGGCGCCAGTGGAGGGTGGTACTGCATCCCGGCGGCGGCCATCACCAGCAGCGCGGCCAGGGCCGTGTAAAAGACCAGCCGGCCCCGGGCGCTGCCGCGGTGGGCGCCGTTGCCCAGGATGCGCACCAGCAGGGCCCCGGAGAAGACCAGCCAGGCGGCGAGAAAGATGAATGCGGCCTGGTCCGGGGTCAGGGCATCGCGGAAACGCTTGAGCAACCGCAGGTAGATGTTCTCCTGGTCCTCATCCACCCGGTCGATGATCCGGCTGCGGACGTAGGCCAGGTTGCGGGCGGCATCGACGTCGCCGGGATCCAGGCGCAGGGCCCGCTCGTAGTTCAGGATCGCCGGCCCGGGGCGATGGAGTTTGAACCAGGCGTTGGCCAGATTGTAGTGCACCGCACCGTTGCGCATCCCGTAACGCAATACCTTCTCATACTCGGCCACGGCACCGCTGTAATCCCCGCTTTCGTACAGCGCGTTTCCCCGGGACATGGTCCCCTCCAGCACGCCGGCATTCGCCGCCGCACCGGCAGCGAACACGAGCAGGGCCGCGAAGAACGCAAGCAACATCAGCGGATTGGGGAGACGACGGGTCATCACAGTTTTCGCTCCAGCTCTTTGAGCAGCTCCCGCGCCCGGGAGGCCAGGTCCTTCATCTCATCCCCCGAGGCGCTATCGGCCGGGGCGTACTGAATAAAATCACAGTTTTCCAGGATCTCACCCAGCCTTTCGGCCAGCTCCTGCGGCACGTCCCTCTCTTCCAGCACCCTCCTGATCCCTTCGAGGGTCAGACCGGCGGTACCCGGCCGGTCGAACTTGTCGGCAACAAACCCTTTCAGAGACTCGTCAAGACCGCTGTAAAAAGCCGCGGCATCTCCGGAGCGGGCCGCTTTCCGCGCAGTGGCGATACGGGCCAGGGCCGTGCGCAGGGCCCGGCGCCGCCGCAGCGCGGCCAGGGCTGCCGGGGATCGCCGGCGCACCCGGACCAGCACCAGCGCCGCCAGGTTGATCAGCGGCGGCAGGAGCAGCAGCACCAGGAACCAGGATGCCCGGTGCCGGTGTGCGGCCTGGTCCTCGAGACGTTCAGGCACGGCACGGATAAAGCGGATATCCTCCTCCACCAGTTCCACGTCTTTCCGGGCCACCGCCTCGGGCCCGTCCACCGGCCCGGACTGCAATTCGTCCGTCTCGAACGATTCTCCCCGGGTAACGTCCAGGGTCAGCTCTTCGCTGGTCACCTTGCGATACTGGCCGTCGGCCGGTGAAAAGTAACAGAAGGTCACCGGCGGCACGGTCTGGCGTCCCGGGGCCCGGGGGACGATCACGTATTCCCAGCTCCGCTCGCCCCTGATGCCCTCGGGGGTGAGCCGCAGGTCGTCCCGGGTCTCCGGGTCGTAGACCCGGAAGTCGGGCAAGGGTGGCAGGGCCGGCGGGCTGAGCCCGCGAAGGTTCCCGCGGCCGGCGACGGTGAAGCGCAGGGTCACCGCGTCACCGGTGGCCGCCTGCTCACTGCCCAGTTCCACGGTGAAGCGATAGGAACCCACGGCCCCGCCAAACTCCTCCGGCGGGTCGGGCGGCAGGGGGAGCACCTCCAGCTGCACCGGTTCGGTGCGGCGGAAGACCTGCTCCTGGCGGTCGAAGAAGGAAAAGCGGTCGGAAGAGATGACATTGATGCCCAGGGTCTGGGAATCGATGGTGTAGTCCCCGGGGGCCGTGGGATAGAGCACGTAGCGATATGCGGGGAAGACCCCGAACTGCTCGCCTTTCACCGTGGTGTTCTCCATCCGGGGCTCCCCCTCCACCTTCTCCACCCAGAACCCCTCGAAGCGCGGGTCCTTGCGAAATCCGAACCGGGCCACATCGAACTGGGTGAAAATCCGGAACTCCAGCGGCAGGGCTTCACCCTGGTAGAGCCGCTGCTTGGGGGTCAGCGCCTCGACAAATATCTTGCGCGAGGGCTGCCCGGATCGGGAGCGGGTCTGGGGCCGGCGGTCAAAGGGCGAGGAGGGCCGACGGGCCCGCTGCTGCGATTCCTGGACCACCTCGACGGTGACGTCGCCGGTCTGCCAGGTCTTGCCGTCGTAGGTCACGGTGACCGAGGGGATGGTGAAGGTGCCGGTCTTCTCGGGCAGCAGGCGGTAGGTGTGGGTCAGGACGGTCTTCTGCTGGAAGCCGCCCCCCACCATGCTGAAACTGCTCTGCTGCCCCACATTGGGCCCGGAAAGCACCGACAGCCCCTCCAACCGGGGAAGCGGAGCCACCTCCACCCCGCGGGCCGCACCGTCAATGGTGATGATGAAGGAGAACTGGTCGTCCAGCCCCACCTTGGGAGAATCCACTTCGGCCCGCACCGTTATCCCGTCATCAGCGGCCGGACAGACCACGGAGACGAGCGCCAGCAGCGCCAGCAGTGCCACCCCGATCTGCAATACCCTTGTCACCGTTCCAACCTTCTCTCCTGTCATTGCGAGCGTAGCGAAGCAATCTCCTTACATCAATATCGGCGCCTTTGAGATTGCTTCGTCGCCTGCGGCTCCTCGCAATGACAGGTCCAACTGCTTCCCCTCGCAAGGGCATTCTACTCTACCAGTCGCGCTCCGCTGAGCCGCCCTTGCCCTTGCGCTCGGCCATCTGCCGCCGCTGCTCCTCCAGTTCCTCGTCACGCAACGCGTCGAGGATCCGCTGGGCCTCCTCGGGGGAGATGCGCATCTCCTCTAATTGTTGCTCCTGATCCTGCTGCTCCTGATCCTGCTGCTCCTCTTGTTGCTGTTCCTGCTGCTGTTCCTGATCCTGCTGTTGCTGATCTTCCTGCTGCTCGTCCTGATCCTTTTGTTCTTCCTGCTGCTGATCCTCTTCCTCCTGCTCCTCCTGCTGCTCCTCTCCGCCCTGCCCTTCCTGGTCCTGCTGATCCTGCTGCTGTTGCTCCTGCTGGTCCTGCTCCTGCTCCTGGTCCTGCTCTTCTTCCTGCTGGTCCTGTTGGTCCTGCTGTTGCTGCTGCTGTTTTCCGGTGGTTCTTCGAGCAGCTTCCGGCGGGCCAGTTCCAGGTTGAGCTTGGCGTCCCGGTTGTCCGGTTCGGCATCCAGAACCGACCGCCAGTGATCGATGGAGCGGGTCAGGGACTGGTTACGCCCCTGCCAGTCCCCTGCGCCCTCCAGGGTCTCGGCCCGGCGAAACTCGGTGTTGCCGAGGTTGAAACGGGCCCGCCGGGCCAGCTCCGGGTCCTCGGCCGCCGCGGCCACGCGATAGTGGGTCTCGGCCTTGTCCAGGTCGTTCAGCCGGAACAGGGCGTTGCCCAGGTTGTAGTGCAGCACCGGGTTCTCCGGGTCGATCTCACCGGCCGCGGTGTAGCGGTCCAGGGCATCGGCCCACTGGTCCTCGGTGTACAGCTGGTTCCCCTGCCGGTTGATCTTGCGCACCTCGTTCTGCCCGGCCACCAGTGGCGCGGCACAGAGCAGGAAAACAGCGGCCAGCAGGGCGCCGAACGTGATGCACCTGGTCGGGGAGATACGGATCATTTGCCATCCTCCTTGCGGCTGCGGCTCCGGCGCCCCAGGTCGGGGATGGCCAGCCAGGCCACCAGCAGCAGCAAAGCCAGTGCCAGCGGATACTGGAAACGCTCCTCCAGCCCGGTGTGCATCCGCGACTGCAGCTCCCGTTTCTCCATACCCGAGATCTCGGCCACCAGGGTGTCCAGCTCCACCTCGCCCTGGGTGGCCCGAACATAGATCCCGCCGGTGGCCCGGGCGATGGCGCGCAGGGTCTCCTCGTCCAGACGCGAAGTGACCACCTCGCCGCTGCGGTCCTTCTTGTAGCCGCTGATCCGGCCCTGCTCGTCCCGCATGGGGATCGGCTCGCCCGCCGGAGAACCGATGCCCACGGTGTGGATCACCACCCCTTCCTCGGCCGCGGCCCGGGCCGCGGCCACCGGGTCGGCCTCGTGGTCCTCGCCGTCGGTGAGCAGCACCAGCACCTTGTATTTGCGTTCCCGGCTGCGGAAGGCCTCCATGGAGGTGGTGATGGCCCTGGCGATGGCCGTGCCCGGCCGGGGGATCAGGCCGGTGTCCATGATGTCGAGGAACATTTTTGCCGCCGAGTGATCGAGGGTCAGCGGGCACTGGACAAAGGCTGAGCCGGCAAAGGCCACCAGGCCCACCCGGTCCCCGCGCAGCCGGTCCACCAGCCCGGTCATCTCCAGCTTGGCCTTGCGCAGCCGGCTGGGCTTGACGTCCTCGGCGTCCATGCTCAACGAGGTGTCCATGGCGATAATCACGTCCACCCCGCGGCGGGCCACCTCGTTGACCCGGATGCCCCACATGGGACGCGCCGCGGCGAGGATCAGAAAGGTCAGGGCCAGGAGAAAGAGGACGTGGCGGATCACCGTGCGCTCGCCGCCGGCGGAGCGGACCAGACGGCCCAGCAGCTGGTGGCCGGCAAAGCGCTCCAGGCGAACCTTCCGCCGGTGCCGCACCAGGACGAAAAACCCGGCCAGCAGCGGGATCAGCCAGAGCAGATGGAGATATTCCGGGGATCCGAATCTCATCACGGCACCACCTGGAACCTGGTGCCGGAGAGCAGCGTGGCCAGCACCAGCAGCCCCAGCGCACCCAGCAGGAACCACGGTCCCAGCTCGGTGAACAGGCTGTACTGTTTCGTTTTCACCCCGGTGGTCTCCATCTCGCCGATGCGGGCGAAGATGCGGCTCAGCGACTCGGGGTCCTTGGCCCGGAAGTAGAGCCCGCCGGTGCGCCGGGCCACCTCGCCCAGCGTCTCCTCGTCGAGGATCAGCGGCTCGCCCCCCGGCACGTAGCGCTGGCCGAATATCGGGTCATCCACCAGGAAGTAGGGCTGCCCGTCCTTGCCGGCGCCGATGGTGTAGATCTTGATGTCCATCGCCTTGGCCAGGTCGGCGGCGGTGAGCGGATCGATCTGGCCGGCGTTGTTGATCCCGTCGGTGAGCAGGATGATCACCCGGCTCTCCCCCCTGGCGTCCCGCAGCCGGTTGATGGCGGTGACCAGGGCGTTGCCGATGGCGGTGCCGTCCTCCTTCACCGTGCCCAGCTCCACCTCCTCGAGAAAATCGAGCAGCACCCCGTAGTCGAGGGTCAGCGGGCAGCGGGTGAAACTCTTCCCGGCGTAGACCACCATGCCCAGGCGGTCGGTCTGCCGGCCCTCGATGAACTCGGCGGTGACCTCCTTGGCCACGTCCAGCCTGGTCTTGGGCCGGAAGTCCACCGCGGCCATGGAGCCGGAGACGTCGAGGGCGATAATGATATCGATGCCCTCGGTGAGCAGTTCCTCGTAGCGTTCACCGGCCTGGGGCCGGGCAAAGGCCACCACCATCAGCCCCAGGGCCACCAGGCGGAGGATGTCCACCAGGCGGACCAGGCGCACCGCGGCGGAGGGGCGGATACTGGCCGCCACCCCGAGGCTGGAGATGCGCAGGTTGCCGCGGCTGCGGCGAAAGAGGCCGGACCAGCGCCACCAGCCCAGCAGAACCAGCAACAGACCGCCGGCAGCGAGGAACTCGGGGAAAACGAAGCGGTAGAACTGGCTCTCCATTAGCTCACCTCCCCCGCACCGGGCGCCGGACCGGTGGTTTCCGGCGCCGCCAGATCCACCAGCTGGTAGGCCAGAGCAATGATGCTGCTGTTCTCGGCGTCACCGGGAATGTGGCGGGAAAACTTCACCATGTCGCAGGCCTCGAAAAACTCGCCGGCGGCCGGCACCAGCGGCGTGCCCGCGGCCCGCTCACGCAGGTCGCGCATGATCTCCCCGGACGTGCGCTCCACGGTGGGAACCCCCAGGGCGCCGTGCAGCAGCCGGTCGATGATCTCCGAGATGGCGATGTAGAAATCCTTGTAGCGGTCATGCTTCAACAGGTCGGATGCGGTGAGCCGCTGCAGCTCCCGGATCGCCAGCTGGCGCGGGGGCAATCGGCTGGCCTCGTCACGCAGGGCGCCCTGCCGGCGGCGGCGGATCCACCAGACCCGGAGCCAGAGCAGGACAGCCAGGGCGGCCAGACCGGCAACGCTCCAGATGGCCAGCGGAACAAAACTGTACGGGACCTCACCCGGCGGGCGCAGGTCGGCGATGTCCTCCACCTCGCCCTCGATCACCGAGAGGACGGTCACGGCCACCGCCGCCGAACTCACCTTCTCCACGCCCCCGGTTCCACCGCTGAGCGCCACGGTTACCGGGGGGATTTCCAGGTCGCCGGTTTCCCAGGCGGTGAGCCAGAAATGCCAGGTCTGCTCCAGCCGGCCGTCATCGAGGGTGCGGCTGCCCCCATCCTCGAAGTCGCGCACCAGGAAGGGGCCCAGCTCGCTGTCCACTTCGGGCAGCGACGCCACGAGACCCGGCGGGTGCACCAGCACCAGGGTGAAACCGATGCGGTCGCCCACCGTCCACTGGCCCTGCTGGACGGTGCCGCTGAGGGTGGCCCCCCCGGGGCTCTCCTGTGCGGCCAGCGGCGCGCCCGCGGCACAGAGCAGGCACACCAGCGCCAGAACCATGGCCCTGCTCATGGCCCCCGGCCATCCCCTGCCGGCCATCGCTGTGTGGCGCCCGGGCATCTGCATCGTCCTCCAGTCAGTGCATCTTCCGTGTCCGCCGGCGGAAAAAATGCATCAGCGGCTTGTCGTACGGTTCGTCGGTGCGGATGTCCACGTGGTCCACGTCCATCGCCCCCAGCCGCCGCTTGAGATCCGCCCGGCGCCCTTCTGCAATCTCCCCGTAGCGGCGGCGGAATCCCGCATCGGCAGTGTCCACCAGGGTTCGCCGGCCGGTTTCGGCATCCTCCAGCTCGATCAGGCCCACATTGGGCATCTCCACCTCCCGGGGGTCGGAGATCGACATGGCCACCAGGTCGTGGCGTTTGTTGGTCAGCCGCATCGGCCGGTCGAACTCCATGGCCATGAAGTCGGAGAGGAGGAACACCACGCTCTTCTTGCGCAGCACCCGGTTCAGGTATTCCAGGGCGGCGGCGATGTCGGTGCCCTGGCTGGCGGGCGAGAAGCAGAGCAGTTCCCTGATCACCCGCAGCACGTGGTCCCGGCCCTTTTTGGGGGGAATGAACTTCTCCACCCGGTCGGTGAAGATGACCAGGCCCACCCGGTCGTTGTTCTTGATCGCCGAAAAGGCGAGCAGTGCCGAGATCTCCGCCGCGATCTCGCGCTTGAGCTGCGCCTGGGTGCCGAACTCCCCCGAGGAACTGGCATCCACCAGCAGCATCACCGTCAGCTCGCGTTCTTCATCGAAGACCTTGACGTAGGGGTGGCCCATCCGCGAGGTGACGTTCCAGTCGATGATGCGCACGTCGTCCCCGGCCTGGTATTCGCGCACCTCGGCAAAGGCCATGCCCCGCCCCTTGAACACGCTGTGGTATTCACCGGCCATGCTTTCGTTGACCAGGCGGCGGGTCTTCAGCTCCACCCGGCGGACCTTTTTCAGGACCTCGGCGGGCAACTGGCCGGCGGCGGGACCACTGGCGGTCCGGGCTTGCTTCTTCTGGCGACGTCGGAAGAACATCTCGCGCTCCGCTGGAGGGTCTGGGGGGACGTCCGGCTGCCGCTCAGGGCACTTCCACCGGTCGAGCACCTGGCCCACGATGTGGTCGGTGGTGATCTCCTCGGCCTCGGCCTCGTAGGTCAGGATGATCCGGTGGCGCAGGACATCGGGCCCCACGGCCTTGACGTCCTCCGGTGTCACGTAGCCCCGCCCCTTGATAAAGGCGTGGGCCCGGGAGGCCAGGGTGAGGTAGATGGTGGCCCGGGGCGAAGCGCCGTACTGGATCAGCCGCTCCGCGGAGAGCCCGTAGTCGGCCGGCGCACGGGTGGCGAAGATCAGGTCGACGATGTAGTCCTTGATCCGGTCGTCCATGTAGATCGAGTGCACCGTCTGCCGGGTGCGGACGATGTCCTCCGGGCTGACCACAACGTTCACCGACGGGAGTTCCAGGCCGGTCATCCGGTCGAGGATCAGCCGCTCCTCGCGCTTGCCCGGGTAGTCGATCTTCAGCTTGAGCATGAAGCGGTCCACCTGGGCCTCGGGCAGGGGGTAGGTCCCCTCCTGCTCGATGGGGTTCTGGGTGGCCAGCACCAGGAACGGCTCGGCCAGTGGCCAGGTGGTGTCGCCGATGGTGACCTGCCGCTCCTGCATCGCCTCCAGCAGCGCGCTCTGCACCTTGGCCGGCGCGCGGTTGATCTCGTCGGCCAGCACGATGTTGGAGAAGATCGGGCCCTTCTTGGGGGTGAAGGTCCCGTCCTTCTGGTTGTAGATCATGGTGCCGATGAGGTCGGCGGGCAGCAGGTCCGGAGTGAACTGGATCCGCTTGAACCCGGTATCCACGATGCGGGCAAAGGTGCTGACGGACAGGGTCTTGGCCAGGCCGGGCACCCCCTCCAGCAGCATGTGGCCACCGCTGAGCATCCCGATCAGCATCCGCTCCAGCATGTACTCCTGGCCGACGATGACCTTGCGCACCTCGTTGAACACCGACTCCACAAAGGCGCTCTCTTCCTTGACTTTCTCGTTGATTTCTCGAACGTCCATTTTCGGGCCCATGACCTCCCCGCTGGTATTTTGACACTGGCCGCCGGCAGCGGGCCGGCCGCCATCCTGGCACAATCCCGGGTGAACTTTACTGGAAATAGCAAAACCGATGCCAGGATTTCAACCGGCACCTGACGGACTTTATATTGCTGCAATAACAAAGGTTACGCCTGTTGACACCCTGGCCCGTCCTTCCAGGCGGCATTCCGGCCCATGCCATTTTGACATTGTTTGTCATCAAAAACGGACCGAAGCCGAAAAATTATAGGGCCGCCCCGATGGGGAGTCAATCCAGGTATCAACGAGAGTTACCATTTTGGACACTCTGAGTTTCACTATTGTAATCTCCCGAGCAGCGCCGCGGAACCCGGGCCAGAGCAGCTGATTTTTTATCTGCTGCATACAAACAACTTGTGGCCATCAGAATCTGCTGCGGCCGCTGGCATGGAGATTGCGATATATCCGGGGCAACAAACGTTGTGAGATACACCGGTCACTGGTTGCTTCCTTGCTGGTTCCCGGGTTGACACAACAAACCCGGGAACCGGGGATGTTTACCCCTCATCCACTGGTAACCGGATGCCCGGCCTCGGGGCGGACTTGGTACATTCGCCCGAAACGGGTCCGGGAAATGCCGAAAGGTATTGTGTGAGAGCGGGAGGAGGCCGGCCTGACCTCCTCCCGCCACCTTTTTTCCCCGCAATCAAAGAAACCACCCGGCGGAACGCCCATCTGGCCAACCCGGCCGCGGCTGGTATACCATTGCGCCATGGGACAGTCCACCGACCAGAGCAGCACACCGGGCAGCGGGATTCGGGAAGCGGCCGCCGAAGGCCGGCCCCAGGTGACAGTGATCATACCGGTGCGCAACGGCGCCGCCACCATTCGGGCCACCCTGGACTCGCTGCACGCCAGCCGGGCGCTGCTGGCCGAAATCATCGTGGTGGATGACGGCAGCACCGACCGTACAGCCCGGGAGGTGGAGGGGTTCATCGCCGACGGGGGTAACTGCCGTCTCCTGCGGCAGCCCGAGGGCCGCGGCGCGGCAGCAGCCAGAAACCTGGGAACGGCGGAAGCCGGCAGCGAGCTGCTGCTGTTCACCGACAGCGACGTGGTGCTGGAACCGGATACCCTGCCCCGGCTCGTACACACACTTGGCGGGGCAGGCCCCGCCGCGGCGGTGGGCGTGTATCGGGAACGCAACCTCGCCGGCGGGTGGCTCTCCCACTTCACCACCTGCTTCTCGGCCTTCACCTACCTGGAAGCCGGCGACGGATCACCGACCAATTTCGGCTCACAGTGCGCTCTGGTCCGCCGGTCGGCCCTCGAGGCGGTGGGCGGCTTCGACCAGACCCTGGGCGGGGCCACCGTGGAGGATCTCGGCCTGGGCTACCGCCTGCGGGCCGCGGGCCGGGCGACCCTGCTGGCGTCAGCGGCGCGGATGAGCCACAACAGCCGGTTCGGCCTGCGAAAATTCTGGCGCAACTACTACGTCAAAAGCCGGGTATTCGCCCTGATCCGTTCCCGGACTCCTCGACAATGGAGAAGCGACGGCGGGTATGACCGGGCTCTCATGCCGCTCTCCATCGCTCTGAGCGGCCTCGGCTGGCTGATCGTCGCCGCCCTGCCCTTCCGGCCCCTGCCCATGGCGGCGGCTTTGGTCCTGCAGCAGCTGCTGCTGCTGATGCTCTGGCGGCGCTTCGTGGCTCACGCCGCACGGATATTCGGGGTGCCGGGCGCGATCCGCCTCTTCCTGCTCAAACAGCTGGCCCTCACCGCTGTGGGCGCCGGCGCCCTCTCCGCTCTGCCGCAGCTGCTGCTCAAGAGGTGACAGACACCTCTGCTAGAAGCCTTCGGGGGACCAGAGCAGTTGCTCGCTCCACCGGCCGCGGCCCGGGAACTGCTCAGCCACGTCGCGGGCGATGAGCCGTCCCAGGCTGAGGCTGGCCGAGATGGTGCGGTCGTCGGGCAAAATGTGAGTGGAGTCGGCAGCCCACAGGCCGGGAATCGGCGTGCGCACCGGCGGCAGTGAGCGGGTGAAGTGACGGCCGCAGATCGGCTGGGCGTGGGGTGAACCGGCCACGGCCAGGTCCGTGACCCAGGTGTGGCGGAAGCCGGGGTTGATGGCCGAAAATACCGGCAGGTACCGCCGGAGCTGAGCTTCGGGGTCGGCAGCCGGATCCCCGGCGGCAAATTCCCCGTATTCCGGGATGTAGATCAGCGAGGAGTTGCCGAACCGCTCCTCGCGGCAGAGGTTGGTCCACTCGATGATCCCGGCGTGGGGCACCCGCTGGTCGGAGAAGTTGACCCAGAAACTGTCGGTGAGCCGGCGGTCCAGCCGGATCAGGGTGCAGGTGCAGCCGATGTTCTTCAGCTGGCCCAGACGGTTGCCGTAGTCCGCCGGGACCGGCCCATCCAGCAGACCGGCCAGATTCACCAGCGGTGCGGCGAAAACAACCTTCGAGGCCGGCAGCTCCTGCCCGCCCGCCCGCACGCCCCGCACACCGCCGCCGCCGGCATCCAGAAGCAGGCTCTCCACCGGCCGGCCGGTGAGGATCTCCACCCCGCGCTCCTTCAACTGCCGCTCCAGGGCCCTGATGAAGACCGAGGTGCCGCCTTCCAGGTAGCCGGCCCGTTCGGTGAGCAGGCGGTGCCGCGACCGGGCGTTGCGCCGGATCCGCGCCCAGACCCAGGCTGCCGAAACATCCGGGGTGTGCTCGCGAAACTTCATCTCCATCAGCTGGCGCCACCAGGCGGCATATCCCCGCTGGCCGAAGTTCCGCTTGAGCCAGCCAACAGCCGACTGCCCCTCCAGGTCACGCCAGTCCCGCCGCAGGTTGGAGCGGAAGACCTGATACCCGTAGGCCAGCTTGTGGGCCAGTCCCATGCCGGGGAAAAGCAGCAGGCTCAGCGGGGTGCCGAAGGGTACCAGCCGGCCCTGGTGAAAGAAGGCCATCCGTGAAGTGCGCCAGGTCAGGCGGCTGCCCAGACCCAGTTCGTCCAGCAGCTCCATGTAGTGGCGGTCCGGCTTGAGCACGAAGTGGTAAAAGCGGTCCACCTCGAGGTCCCCCAGGGGCATCGATCCGGCCAGACCGCCCAGGGACCGGTCGGCTTCCACCAGCCGCAGCCGGACCTCGCCCGGCGGCAACAGCCGGCTGAGATACCAGGCGGCGGAGAGGCCGCTCACTCCCCCGCCCACCACGATGATCTCCTGCCTGCTGTCGTTCATCGGCTCACCGGTCCTCCACCGCCCCGGCGATCTGGACGCACTGGAGCTGGCTGGCCGTGGATGTCATGGGTTCCATTCAACAGGGCCCGATTCTATCGACGCCCATTTTGGCTTGTCAATGGATGCTGCCCGGCCCGCGGGCGGCCGTTGATTTCAGCCGCCTCTTCCCCTACAATAAGCCGTATTGTATCAACAATTTTGGAACAGAACAGGCATGAAGCAGGTTGCGGGCAGGTATCACTACGGCCCGTCCCGTCGTCGCTGGGGACAGAACTTCCTCCGTGACCGAGCGGCGGCGGAGCGCATCGTTTCGGCCATCGGCCCCCGGCCCGGTGACCTGTTCCTGGAAATCGGCCCGGGAGAGGGAGTGCTCACCGAGCAGCTGGCCGGCCGATCGGCCCAGATTGTAGCGGTGGAAATCGACCCCCTGCTGGCCTCGATCCTGCGCGAGGGTCTGGGCCGGCGCTTCCCCAGCCTGAGGGTTCTGGAGGCGGACGCCCTGGAGGTGGGGCCGCAAGAGGTTCTGGACCTGCTGGGCCTCCAGCCGGAAGGCGGACAGAAACTCCGGTTGGCCGGGAACCTGCCGTTCAACATTTCAGTGCCGCTGGTCCGGCGCTGGATGGACCACCTGCCGCTGGTGCAGGATATGACCTTCATGGTCCAGCGGGAGGTGGCCCAGCGCATGACGGCCCGTCCGTCCTCCGCGGCGTACGGTTTCCTCAGCCTGGTGGTGCAGTTGGACTGCTCGGTGACACCGCTGCTCGATGTTGGCCGGGACGCCTTCAGGCCGAAGCCCAACGTCGATGCCACGGTGATCCGTCTCAGCCCGCGGGAAGGGCGGTCGATGTCCGGTGAACAGCGCCGCTGGCTGCTGGAGGTGGTCTCAGCCGCCTTTCGCAGCCGGCGCAAAACACTGTTCAACAACCTCCGGGCCGACCGCCGGTTCGCCGGTAAGGACAAGACATTGACCGCCCTGTTCCTCAAGCTGGACCTGGCCCGGGACCGCCGGGGTGAAACCCTCGACCTGGAGGAGTTCACCGCCCTGGCCCGGGAACTGGCCCCGCTGGCCGAGTAAACGGACGACGCACGAGGGAACGATGCCGAAGAAAAAGAAAAAGGGAAAGACCGGGGCCAAAGATGCCGCACCGCGCCGCTCCCGCCACTACCTCTCCATTCTCTTCGTGGTCCTGTCGGTGGCGGTGCTGACCAGCCTGGCTTCCTACAACGCCGCGGACCGGTCCTGGTTCTTCAACCCCGACGGACCCGATCCCCAGAACTGGTTCGGTCTGGTGGGGGCCACCATCTCCGAGGCCCTGCTGCAGTTCGCCGGGATGAGTTCGTTTCTGCTGGGCCTGCTGCTGCTCTCGCTGGCCTTGATCATTGCCCGGGACCGGACTTTTGACTCACGCCTGGTCCGGCTGGCCGGTATGGTGCTGATCACCGTGGCCTTCACCGCCCTGCTCCAGTTGATCTTCATCCACCCCCTGGCCATGGGCGGCGCAGAGATCATGCCCGGCGGCTGGATCGGCAGCCTGCTGGCCGGTTTCCTTGCCGGGCTGGTAAACACCGTGGGCAGCTGGGTGGTGCTCATTGCCGCCCTGCTGGTGGGCGTGATGATGATCTCCAGCTTCACCCCCGGCGGCCTGGCCGGCGCGGTTTTTTCCCGGGTGGCAGGCTGGTTCCGCGGGTTCGCCGAATGGTGCGCCGGACTGTGGGCAACGGTGCGGGAGCATGCCCGGCAGCGCCTGGAGGAGAGAGCGCAGAAAAAGAAGGAGCGCCCCGCCCGGAGCCGCGGCAAGGACCGGGAGGAGTCCGGTCCACCCGACATCCCGAAATAAGAAGTCGCCGCAGATCCACCGCGGAACCCGCCCGGCACCCGCGGCGCCGGAACCGCTGAACATCCCGGCCCTTAAAACACCCATGCCGCCGGCCGAGCCGCCGGTTCTCACTCCCCCGCCCCGGCCGGCGGTGGAGCCCCCCGACAAACCGAAGCCCAAACCACCTCGGAGGCCTCCCAAAAAGAAGGAGAGCGAGGAGGAATTCAAGACACCGCCCCTTGACCTGCTCAACATGCCGCTGCCTGACGCCGGGGTGGACGAAGACGAGCTGGTGCGCAAGTCGAAGATCCTGGTGGAGAAACTGGAGGAGTTCGGCGTCGGCGGCAATGTGGTGCGCATCCATCCCGGGCCGGTGGTCACCACCTTCGAGTTCCGTCCGGACCCCGGGGTCAAGTACAGCCGCGTCGTCTCGCTGAGCGACGATCTCTGCCTCGCCCTGCGGGCCGAGTCGATCCGCATCGACCGCATGGCCGGACGCTCCACCATCGGCCTCGAGGTGCCCAACCTCAACCGCGAGATCATCGCCGTGCGTGAGATCCTCGATTCCGACAGCTACCGCGGAACCACCTCGCGGCTGCCCCTGGCCCTGGGCAAGACCATCGACGGCAAGATCTACACCTCCGACCTGGCCTCCATGCCCCACATGCTCATCGCCGGGGCCACCGGGATGGGCAAGAGTGTGGGCCTGAACGTGATGATCTCCAGCATCCTCCACCGCTCCACTCCCAGTGAGGTCCGTTTTGTGCTCATCGATCCCAAGCGGCTGGAGCTGGGGATCTACGAGGACATCCCCCACCTGCTGACTCCGGTGGTCACCGACCCCAAGCTGGCGGCCAGCGCCCTGAAATGGGCAGTGACCGAGATGGAGAACCGCTACACCCAGCTGGCCTCGTACGGCGTGCGCAACATCGAGCAGTACAACAAGGTGCTGCGTCAGGAAGCGGAGGCGGGTCCGAAGAAACCGGCCGCGCCGAAGCCCGAAGCCGACGAGGACGGCGCCACCGAGAAACTCACCGTGGAGCGGAAGGAAGACAAACCGCTGCCCTACATCGTGGTGGTGATCGACGAGCTGGCTGACCTGATGATGGTCGGCAACACGTCGGAAGTGGAGTTGTGCATCGCCCGGCTGGCCCACATGGCCCGGGCGGTGGGGATCCACCTGGTGGTGGCCACCCAGCGCCCCTCGGTGGACGTAATCACCGGACTGATCAAGGCCAACCTGCCGGCGCGGATCTCTTTCCGGGTTTCCTCGCGCATCGACTCGCGCACGATCATCGACACCGGCGGCGCCGAGAAGCTGCTGGGCGACGGCGACATGCTGTTCCTGCCGCCGGGCAGTTCGCGCCTGGTGCGAATCCACGGCGCCTACATCACCGAACAGGAAACCACGCGGCTGGTTGATTTCCTCCGCGCACAGGCCCGGCCCAGCTACGAACTGGACCTCGAAGCGGAGGAGGATCCCCTGGGCGGCGGACTGGGCAGCAGCGGGGATAACGACCAGGACCCGCTCTACGACGAGGCGGTGCGCATCGTGGTCAAGTCGGGCCAGGCCTCCATCTCCCACCTCCAGCGGCGGCTGAAAATTGGCTACAGCCGCGCGGCCCGGCTCATCGACTACATGGAGATGGACGGCATCGTCGGCCCCCACGAGGGCAGCAAGGCCCGTGAGATCCTGGTGGACGGCGACTATTTTGACGAGGTGGATGAGCAACAGCGGTAGCGTGAAAAGGGACAGCCAATGGAACGAATCTTTCAGCACCACCAGGGCCCGTTGGACGGGCTGGCCGGAATCGAGTTCGGCGAGGCCACGGCCGTGGTGGACGTGTCGGACGGCAACACGATCCTGCTCTGGGTGGAGGACGCCGGCGGTGAGGGGTGGTTTCGCATCTTTATCGACGGGAGCTACTGCGGTGTCGACCGCTTCCCGGCCTGCGAGATCGGGGATGACCTGGATGACGGCTACTCAGCGGAGGATCACAGCAGCTGGTTCGAGGGCCGGACCGTTGACCGGGCTGAAGTGCAGGAAACCGGGGCGGCCGGCGGCGGGCTGATCACCCTGACCATGACCTTTCGCGACAGGGCCACGGCTTCTCTGGAATGCCGCGTACTGGACGGGCGCTGCGACCTGCGGCTCAATCCGTGAGGACCAGGGGCGGACACCGGTTTCGATATGCATGCAAAAGGGACACTCAAACAAGTCGAGTGTCCCTTTTTTCGCGAATGAGTACAATAATGACGATATCAGGAGAAGCTGGCCACCGCCTCCGCCTCGTCGCTGAAACACTCGAACACGGTGAGCAGTTGAGTGATCTGGAGCAGGTCCTGGATTTTTTCGGTCAGGTTTAGCAACTTCATCTTCCCGCCGCGGTTGTTCACCGTGGTGAAGGTTCCCACCAGCTCGCCAACGCCGGAGCTGTCCATGTAGTTGACTTTGGCCAGGTTGAGGATGATCTTCTTCTTTCCCTCCTCGAGCAGCTGCTCTATATTCTCGCGGAGCGCCACGTCGCCTTCACCAATGGTGATCTTCCCCTTGAGATCCAGAATCGCCACATCCCCTGTTGTCCGGATGCTGGTCTTCATCAGCTCTTCTCCTCTTCTCCGGCCCGGCACGGCCGCGCCATAGTAAAACCATCTGCCGCCGCGGGTGTGTCAGTCCCCGGCGTCTGGACGCTTCTTGACCAGGTGAACTTCAGTGCCCTTATTCTTCTCTGTCTTGAATTCTAACCGATCCATGAACTTTCTCATGTAGAAGATTCCGCGTCCGCTCGGTTTCAGCAGGTTGGCCGGCTCGGTGGGATCGGGCAGACTGGCGACGTCAAAACCGTCCCCTTCGTCCAGGACTTTGATCTCCAGCGTCTCGGGCAACAGGTCGAAGGTGACCCGGACATGCTTCCCCGGATCAAGCTTGTTCCCATGTTTGATGGCGTTGTTCAGCGCTTCGCGCAACGCCATTCCCATCCAGTGAACCGTCTCCTCGTCAAAATCCACCAGCTCGGTCAAATCATCGAGAACCGACTGCACCAGCTCGATCATCTCGAACTGGTTGGCGATGACCACCTCAACAGACTGGCCGGTATCTTCAACCATGAGGCCCCATATGAATCGGCCCGGGCTTCTCACGAAACGTGGGTAGTCCGGGCCTCTAACCCTCTGGAAGATCATATTCTACCCTTGAGGGGTAGTCAACACGAGCGTGCGGGTCTCACCCGCCCTCCACCGGCGGAACCTGGGCCATGAAATCAGCCCGGATGGTCCTCAGGGCCTCGTCGTAGACGCCGCGGCGGAAGTCAGGGTAGGTCCAGTTGTGAAAGACCATCCCCGTGCGCGA
The DNA here is from genome assembly GCA_963836075.1 of uncultured Acidobacteriota bacterium. Lineage (GTDB taxonomy): Bacteria > Acidobacteriota > JAQAZP01 > JAQAZP01 > JAQAZP01 > JAQAZP01. Next base: position 3,473,124 of record CAWIIB010000009.1, on the reverse strand, counting down.
AAAACAGAGGGTCAGCTCGGCAAATACCCCCTGCCCCACCGCCAGGCGGTGGGAGAAATTCTTGTGCGAGGCGAGCACGAACTTGGCCGCGGTGAGGTACCCGGGATCGATGTTTACCCGCCGCCCGCCCCCGTCCGCAGCGGGACGGCGGAAACGGTCTTCCAGCAGGGAGCATTCCCTTTTGATCCGGGCCAGATCGCAGGCGTCGCCCTGCCCTGTGGCCGATAGCCAGTAGCGAACCAACCCCGGTCCCATTTCCGGCTGGTAGTAGTCGGTCTGGCTGAAGGGCCAGGGCCCGAACCGCCGCTCCTCGGGGCCGATGATCAGGGCCAGCGGTTCCACCAGCTCCCCGGGGTCGAAGTCCGGCGCCGCGATCAGGCCCACAACCCACTTCACCGTTTCCCCGTTCACTCGACGTCATCCTCCCCCGCCCGACCGCTCAGCCGGGCCAGGGCCTCCTCGTCCGGAACCCCTCCGGGGGCGAAGCGCTCCAGGGCCGCCTGGGCCGCGGCCTGCTGAGCCTCCTTCTTGCTTCCCCCATCGGCCAGGGCCAGGTCCACTCCTTCCAGACAGACCGCCACGAGGAACCGCTTCTGATGGTCCAGGCCGGTCTCCCTCCGAATCTGGTAGACCGGCGGCGGCAGTCCCCGGGACTGGATCAGTTCCTGGAGCCGCGACTTGTCGTCACGGGTCAGGTCCGCTCCGGGCCGCAGCCGTTCCATACGCTCGCCAAAGAGCCGCAACACCACCGCCTCGGCCGCCGCCACGCCGCCGTCCAGCAGCACCCCGGCCAGCAGGGCTTCCAGGGTGTTCTCCAGGATCGTCTCCTTGCCCTCCCCGCCACTGGCCGCCTCGCCCCGGCCCAGCCGGAGGCAGCGGCCCAGGGAGATCTCCCGCGCCACCTCGGCCAGGGTCCCGGTGGAGACCAGGGTGGAGCGGGCCCGGGTGAGGAACCCCTCCTCCGCTTCGGGATTCAGCCGGAACAGCGCCCGGGCCACGGCCAGGCCCAGCAGGGCATCGCCGAGAAACTCCAGCGGCTCGTTGTCCAGCGGGTCCTCCGCGCCCTGGGACCGGGCCTCGTGGCGCCAGGAGGAGTGGGTCAGGGCCCGTTCCAGAAGATGGCGGTCGCGGAAGTGGTAGCCCAGCGCCTGCTGCAGTTCCCCAAGAACGTAGTCTTCGCCATTCACCTCGTTCCAGCCTCTCAGGTAAAAAGGGCGCTCTCCCGGAGCGCCTTGATCCGGTCCCGGATCTCCGCTGCTTTCTCGAACTGCAGGTCGGCGGCGGCCTGCATCATCTCCCGCTCCAGCTGCCCGGTGAGCTCCTGACGGCTCTTTTCATCCAGGGTACTGGGGCAGATCGCCGGCGGCCCCGTCCCCCTGCGCCCTGCGGCGGTCCGGGACCTCCGGCACGGCGGCATAGTCTGCTTCGTAGACACTGCCCAGCACCGTGTCGATGGACTTGATGATCGACTGGGGCGTGATCCCGTGGGCCACATTGTATTCCATCTGACGCCGGCGGCGGCGTTCGGTCTCGTCCATGGCCCGGCGCATGGACCGGGTCACCTGGTCGGCATAGAAAATCACCAGTCCCTCCACATTGCGGGCGGCCCGGCCGGCGATCTGGATCAGCGAGCCGCCGGAGCGCAGAAAGCCCTCCTTGTCGGCGTCCAGAACCGCCACCAGCGAGACCTCCGGCAGGTCGAGACCCTCGCGCAGCAGATTGATCCCCACCAGCACGTCGAACTCGCCCTGCCGCAGCTCGCGCAGCAGCTTCACCCGCTCCAGGGTCTCCACGTCGGCATGAAGGTAGCGGACCCGCACGCCCAACTCTTCGAAATAGTCGGTGAGGTCCTCGGCCATCCGCTTGGTCAGGGTGGTGACCAGCACCCGGTGTCTCTTTGCCACCCGTTTGACGATCTCGGCGTAGAGGTCATCCACCTGGCCCCGGGCCGGCCGCACGACGATCTCGGGGTCCATCAGACCGGTGGGGCGGATGATCTGCTCCACCACCACCCCGCCGGTGCGCTGCAACTCGTAGTCCGCCGGGGTGGCCGAGACATAGAGGGTCTGGGGTTGGCGGGCGGTGAACTCCTCGAAGCTCAGCGGCCGGTTGTCCAGGGCCGAGGGCAGACGGAAACCGTAGTGCACCAGGTTCGACTTGCGCGAGCGGTCACCGCCATACATCCCCCGCACCTGGGGCAGGCTGACATGGCTCTCATCGACGATGAGCAGCGCGTTCTCCGGCAGGTAGTCCAGCAGGGTGTAGGGTGGTTCGCCCTCCTTGCGGCCGCTGAGATGCCGGGAGTAGTTCTCGATGCCCTGGCAGAAGTTCATCTCCCGCAGCATCTCCAGGTCGTAACGGGTGCGCTGTTCCAGCCGCTGGGCTTCCAGCAGCTTCCCCTCCCCCTGCAGCTGCTCCAGCCGCGGGCCCAGCTCCTCGGCGATGGTCTCCACCGCGCGCAGGACATTCTGCCGGGTGGTGACGTAGTGGCTCTTGGCAAAGATGCGGATGAAGCGCTTCTCCCGCACCACGGTGCCGCGCAGCGGATCGATGATGCTGATCCGGTCCACCTCGTCGCCGAACAGCTCGATGCGCACCCCCATCTCCTCGTACGAGGGATAGACCTCCACCACGTCCCCGCGGACGCGGAAGGTGCCCCGCCGGAAATCGAGGTCGTTGCGGCTGTACTGGATGTCCACCAACTGCCGCAGCAGCTTCTCCCGCGAAATCCTCTCCCCCTGTTCGAGGATCACGGTCTGGGAGAAGTATTCCTCGGGAGCGCCGATACCGTAAATGCAGGAGACGCTGGCCACGATGATCACGTCGCGCCGCTCGAAGAGCGACCGGGTGGCGGAGAGGCGCATCCGGTCGATCTCCTCGTTGATCTGGGTCTCTTTTTCGATGTAGGTGTCGGTGGTGGGGATGTAGGCTTCCGGCTGGTAGTAGTCGTAGTAACTGACGAAATACTCCACCGCATTATGGGGGAAAAAGGACTTGAACTCCTGGTAGAGCTGGGCCGCCAGGGTCTTGTTGTGCGCAAAGACCAGCGCCGGGCGGTTCAGTTCCTCGATCACCAGGGCCATGCTGTATGTCTTGCCCGAACCGGTAACCCCCAGCAGCACCTGCTCCCGCTCGCCGGCTTTCAGGCCGGCCACCAGCTGGCGCACCGCCTCCGGCTGGTCCCCCCGGGGCTCGAAGTCGCTGACCAGTTTGAACTCGTCGGCCATCCTGCATCCACCCCGGGAAAGAAAACGGGATTCTCGGGGGTCTGGCGCTCACCCCCGGAATCCCGGTTCACCTCGATCGTATCGCACTGCCGGGGATCAGAGCTCGGTGGCGTCCCCGGCCGCTTCCTCCGCGCTGTCGGCCGGGACGTCCTCCTCCCAGCCCTCTTCCTCGTATTGCTGGTCCTCCTCGCCATACGGGTCATCCTTGGTGTCGAGGCCCACCTTCTCCCGCATGAACCGGATCAGTTCAATCGCCTCCTCCTCGGAGAAGTCGCCATCGGCCTGGGCGGCCTGGATCTTGGCCTGCAGTTCCTGCATGTCTGACGGCTGGAGCCTGTCCTCCTTGATCGCCGTCCAGAAGGCGTCGATGGTATCCAGCGCCTCAGCTTCGGGGAAGTCCTCAGGCAGGGCCTGGAGCAGCGCCTGCTTCATCTTGTCGCCGAACCACTCCATGATGGCGCCGCGCTTGGAGTATGCGATACCAAGAGCGATGATGACGATGATCAGCAGCACCGCGCAACCGATGCCCCCCCACTTGAGGCAGCCGCCCTTTTTCGGCGCCGCCGCACCCGAGCCCGCGTCCTGATACATGCTGGTGTCCTTTCCTGCGCCGGCCGGCTGCTGGTCAGAAAGTCGTGCATCGAACTGACGAACCCGGCCGAGAATCGTGTATAGATGGCTTCAGACGTTAAGTAATGTTAAGTGAGCCGGACGCCCGAAGTCAAATTGGGCCCGGCCCAGATCCGTCCGGTTTTTGACCCCTCCACCGGCCCTCTGTTATCATTGCTGGTTGATTCACCCCCGCACAGCATGACACCGGCCGGGGCCCGGAAGCGAGACGCGATGACCATCACCAACAGCACCAAAAAGAATTCTCCCGGGCCCCCGGGGGGCAAGGGCCTCTCCAGGGGCCTGCTGCGCCGGCTGGTCATCCCCCTGCTGATCCTCGCCGCGGTGACGGTGGGCGTGGGTGCCGGGCTTTTCGTCTCGCGGATCCTCGACGTGCCCTCGATCTACGAGCTGGAGGACTACACCCCCAGCCTGACCACCGCCGTGCTCTCCTCTGACGGGGTGACCCTGGCCCGCTTCGCCTCTGAAAAACGGGTGATCATCGAGGCGGGAGACATCCCCCAGGTGGTCAAGGACGCGGTGGTGGCCGCCGAAGACTCACACTTTTACCAGCACACCGGCATCGACCCCATCGGCATCGCCCGGGCCGTGATCAGTGATATTCGCCACCAGCGGCTGGCCGAGGGGGGGTCCACCCTGACCCAGCAGCTGGCCAAGCTGCTTTTCCTCACCCCGGAGAAGAGTTTCGAGCGCAAGATCAAGGAAGCGGTGCTGGCCATCCGCATCGAGCTGAACTACACCAAGGACGAGATCATGGGGCTCTACTGCAACCAGGTCTGCTTCGACCACGCGGTCTATGGCATCGAGATGGCCTCGCGATACTATTTCAGCAAACCGGCGGCTGAACTGGAGCGCCACGAGGCGGCCCTGCTGGTGGGCATCCCCCGCCGGCCGTCCTCCTATTCACCGATCAAGAACCCCGACCGGGCCCTGCGGCGCAGAAACTGGGTGCTGGACCGGATGAGGGAGGAGGGGATGATCGACGAGAATGAGTGCGAGGCGCAGAAGGCCTGCCCGTTGGAGCTGAAAGTCCTCGACTCCACCGCCCGCCGGGCCCCCCACTTCACCGAGGAGATTCGCAAGTATCTCAAACGACAATACGGCGGCAGCTACCTCGAGCGGGGCCTCCAGGTGCACACCACCATCGATTCCCGGATGCAGGAAGCGGCCAACGACGCCGTTCGTGACGGACTGCTGCAACTCTCGCGGATCCGACGCGGGTTTCGCGAAATCGAGAAGAACACCTTCAATCTGGAGCTGGAAAGCCCCGAACTATACGACTCGCCCGGTTGGCGCTTCGGCATCGAAGAGGGTGATGTCTACGAGGGGGTGGTGCTCAAGGTGGAGGGCGATTCGGCCACTGTGCGGGTGGGGCCCTACCAGGGCGAGGCCGGCGGGAAGGCCATCCAATGGACCAGGCGCAGCATCTCCAAAGTGTTCAAGCCGGGTGACGTGACCCTCTTCCGCATCCTGTCCCTCGACGCCGAGAACGCCACCGTGGAGCTGGAACTGGAACAGGAGCCCAGCCCGGAAGCGGCGCTGGTGGCCATCGACAACTCCACCGGCCAGGTGCGGGCCATGGTGGGCGGCTACAGTTTCGAACGCAGCGCCTTCAACTGCGCGGTGCAGGCCCAGCGCCAGCCCGGATCGGCTTTCAAACCGATCCTGCTGGCCGCGGCGGTGGACAACGGCTTCTCGCTCACCGACACCATCTTCGACGAACCCACCGAGTTCCCTGACCCCTGGAGCGGTGCGATCTACCGGCCGGAGAACTATTACAGGTCGTATAACGGGCTGGTCACCCTGCGCAAGACCATCGAGGACTCGATCAATGTCGCCTCGGTGAAGCTGAACCAGAAACTGGGTCCGGACGTCCTGGCCAGCTACGCCAAGCGGCTGGGGTTCACCAGCCCGGTGCCGCCGTATCTTTCGGTGGCCCTCGGCTCGGCCGAGGTCAGCCTGATCGAGATCACCTCGGTCTACGCCGTGTTCCCCAATCTGGGAGTGGCGGTGGAACCGTATTTCATCACCCAGATCGACGACGCCGGCGGCAATGTGGATCAGGAGTTCCACCCCACATCCTGGGAGGTGCTCAACCCGGTCAGCGCCTACCTGGTCACCGCGGCCCTGGAGGGGGTTATCGAACGGGGCACCGGGAAGGCCGCCAAAAACCGGGTCCCCGGGGCCAAGGGAGGCAAGACCGGCACCACCGACGAGTACACCAATGCCTGGTTTGTGGGCTTCACACCCGAACTGACCGTGGGTGTCTGGGTCGGCTATTCCGACAAGAGCAGCGAGAGCCTGGGCAACAAGATGTCCGGCGCGGTGGCCGCCCTGCCCATCTGGACCCAGTTTCTCGAAACTGTCATCGACCCGGAAACCGCCGAGGGCAGCCGCTTCGAAGTTCCCCCCGGTGTCGTCTTCGTCCCCATCGAACGCAATACCGGCCTCAGGGCCACTGCCGGCTCGGGCTGCACCGACATCATCCTCGAAGCCTTTCGCGAGGGCACCGAACCGAGCCGCTCCTGTTCCCCGCGGGAGGTCTCCATCCTCGCCCTGCCCTGGCAGGACCAGAAACGGATCCTGGGATACTTCTAGGTGAGATTTTCCAGCCCGGCGCGGGCCACGGCCAGGGCGGAGAGATCGCCGACCCGCGAACCAAGTGAACTGGGCACTATGGTGCAGGCCTCCAGGGGCCATTTCCAGGCGTATTTCGGCAGCTTGGCCCGCAGGGGGTCCATCAGGAAGTCGCCCTCGTTGACGGCCATGGTGCCGAGGACGATCACTTCGGGGTTGAAGACCTGGATCAGGTTGCCCACTCCCTGGGCCAGACGCTCGGTGAAGGTGTCCCACTGCCGCAGGGCGTAGGCGTCGCCGGCCCGGGCCGCGGCGGCGATGGCCCGGTGATCGATCTGGTAGGGGTTGCCGCCGGCTTCCTGAACGATAGCGGTCTCGATTCCCTTGTCCAGGATCTCGGTGCGCACCCGGTCGGCCACACTCTTGCCGCCCACATAGACTTCCCAGCAACCGCGCTTGCCGCAGGGGCAGGGCGGCCCCTGGGGGTCGAGCACCTGGTGCCCCACCTCGCCGCCGTTGTCGGTGACCCCCTGGAGCAGCCTGCCGTTGACGATGACCCCCGCGCCCATACCGGTGCTGGCGGTGAGGTAGATCAGGTCGCGGGCGCTTTTGTGCTCCCCGTAGTAGAGTTCGGCAAGGGCGCAGGCATTGGCGTCGTTGTTGATGAACAACGGCACATCAAAGAGCGGAGCCAGCCGCTCCACCACCGGCACCTCGGTCCAACCGGGGTTGTTGGGCGGGGCGAGCAGCACGCCCCGGGTGCAGTCCAGCGGGCCGGGGGCCGAAACACCCACCGCGGTGAGCGGGTTGCCCTCGTCCAGCTCGGCCGCGGAGAGAATCAGCCGGCAGAGGTCGGCCAGTTCCCTGAAGTAGTCGTCGAGGTAGTCCCCGGAGAGGCTGGGCATGCGCCGCGAGGCGAGAATGTGCCCCCCGGCGGTGCCGACGCAGACCGCGGTCTTGGTGCCGCCGATGTCGATGCCCAGAAAAGCCAAACCTGCCCCCTAGTCCTTCTTGCGGCTCAGCAGGAAGGTGCGGATGAACTGGTTGAGGTCGCCGTCCAGCACCTTGTTCACGTTCCCCACTTCAACGTTCGTCCGGTGGTCCTTGATCATCTGGTAGGGGTGCAGCACGTAGGAGCGGATCTGGCTGCCGAAGCCGATCTCCATCTTGGTCGATGCTGCCTCCTCCCGCTCCTTGAGCCGCTCGGCCATCTCGTGTTCGTAGAGCCGGGCCCGCAGCACCTTCATCGCCATGTCCCGGTTGCGGTGCTGGCTGCGCTCGTTCTGGCACTGCACCACGATGTTTGTCGGCAGGTGGGTGATCCGCACCGCCGAGTCGGTGACGTTGACGTGCTGTCCGCCGGCGCCGCTGGAGCGGTAGGTGTCGATACGCAGATCCTTCTCGTCGATCTCGACATCCACGTCGTCGTCCACTTCGGGGTAGACGAAAACCGAGGCGAAGGAGGTGTGACGCCGCTTGTTGGCGTCAAAAGGCGATATACGCACCAGGCGGTGCACGCCCACTTCGGCCCTCATGTAGCCGTAAGCGAACTGGCCGTTGATCATGAAGGTGGCGCTCTTGATCCCCGCCTCTTCCCCCGGCTGGTGGTCCAGGGCCTTGGTGGCAAAGCCCATCTGGTCGGCCCAGCGGAGATACATGCGGTGGAGCATCTCGGCCCAGTCCTGGCTCTCGGTGCCTCCGGCCCCGGAGTTGATGGCCACGATGGCGTTGTTGGCATCGGTCTCGCCATCGAGCATCAGAGCCATCTCCACCTTGTCCAGGCTGGCGGCCAGCGAGTTCAGGCCGCTCTCCAGGTCGGCATCCACATCCTCGCCCTCGCTGTCCAGGTCGGCGAGGACGGTCATCTCCTCCTCGCGCTCAATGAACGCCTCGACCTGCTTTACCGAGGCGTCCAGCGCGTGACGATTCTTCAGCACCGACTGGGTGGCCTGGGGGTCGTCCCAGAAATCCGGCTTGGCGATCTGGAGCTCGATGCGGGCCAACTCCTCGCGCTTGGCATCTACATCAAAGATACCCCCTGAGCCGGGTGATCCGCTCCTTGAGGTCGGTGTACAGTTTGTGCAGGTCGTCTCTCATGACCCCATCCCTTCCTTTGCCTTTGGCGTGCCTCGCCCGCCGGCAGGCCGGCGGCGCCGGACCAGGCAGGCGGTGAGGGTGAGCGCCCAGAGCCCCAGGCAGCCCCAGGAGGTCACTTCGCCGTGGCGAGTGTAAAAGGTATCCAGCGGCGCCACGGTCAGCGACACCGGAACGATAGACCGTTCGTTGAGCCGGGTCTGTTGCCGCACCCGCCCCAGCGGGTCGATCACACCGGAGATTCCGGTATTGGCACAGCGTAACACGGGCCGGCCGTTTTCCACCGCCCGGAACACGGCAGCGTTGAAATGCTGCCGCGGTGCGGCCGAATCGCCAAACCAGGCGTCGTTGGTGATGTTCACCAGCAGATCCGCCCCCTGCCGCACGAACCCTCGCGCCAGCTCGGGGAAGATGATCTCGTAACAGATCAGACACCCCCCGTCCGCTGTTCCGAGGCGGGTTATAGCATAGGACTCCCCGGGGGTAAAGTCCGCCACCTCGGACACCAGTTTACCGGCAAAGAAGAGCAGCCGCTTGGCCGGCACATACTCGCCGAAGGGAACGAGGTGGATCTTGTCGTATTTCCAGGCCAGCACCCCCCGGCGGTCCACCAGCATGGCGGCATTGGTGTACGCTCCTCTCCCCCGCCCCCCCGGCTGGTAGGTCTCGCCCAGACCGGCCGGGCTGTCCACGGAACCGAAAAGGATCGGTGTGTCCAGTTCCCGGGCCAGGCTCTGGATCTCGGCCCGCAGCACCGGCTCGTTGCGAAAGCGGAGAAAGGGGATCGAAGACTCGGGCCAGATCACCAGATCCAGTTCTCGGCCGGCGGCGGCCTCCCGGGTCATGCGAAAGAGCACATCGGCGATGCCCACCCGGTCGCGGGCCGACATCTTCATCTCCTGGCTCACGTTGCACTGGACCAGGGCCGCCTCCATGCGCACGCCCTGCCGGCCGCCGTTCACCCGGTCGTCCAGCGTGGAGATCCGCGCCCGGCCGGCCGCCAGAACCAGCAGCACCAGGGCCAGAGCCACCGTGGGCCAGGCCCAGCCGGGAAGTGGTTTTCGTCCTTCGGTCCGGCCGGCATCAGCCGCCCCCAGGGCTCCCCGGGCCAGCAGCGCCGAGCCGAGGGCCAGGATCAGGGAGAGGCCGTAGGCGCCCACCAGCGACGCCGGCTGGATCGCCCAGGGCACCGCGGCCTGGGAATAGGCCAGCAGGTTCCAGGGGAAGCCGGTGACCATCAGCACACCGCGGAGCAGTTCGCTCCCCACCCAGATGACCGGGGCGAGGAGCACGGCATTGGGGCCTCCTTCCCGGCAGAGAAGGGACACGGTGAGAGCAAAGGCCGAGGTGAAGAGCGAGAGGCAGAGCACCAGCAGGATAAAGAGCAGCAGGCTGACCACCATGTTCAGCCCGCCATAGGTCTTCATCACCGTGATCAGCCAGGGCAGAGACAGGAAATTGAACAGGGCGCCGGCGGCCAGCCCCATCAATGCCGCGGACCAGGGGCCGGAGCGGGCCGCGGCCACCATCAGCGGAGCCAGCGCCACCCAACCCAGGGGCCACCAGCCCAGAGGGGGGAAGGCGCAGAACAGCAGCAGACCACTGAGCAGGGCCAGACCCCAGGGGAGACGGTTCGAGATGAGAATCTGGTTCATTGGTTCGCGCCGCGTCTGCACGCCGGGCCGCCGGTCCCCTCCAGCGGGATATCCCCGCCGTCGTCATCCTCGTCCATCTGGGAATGACCCGCCCGGCGGTAGGCGGCAAAGTACTTGAAATCGGGATCACCCTCGGTATTGTGGCACACCTGGCACAGGCTGCGGAAGTTGCACTCCGCACAGCCGTCCCGCACACCGGAGATCAGGCCCACCGATTCGGGATCCCCGGCGTGTGCCAGGCCAGGGCCGTGGCAGGACTCGCACCCCACACCCTGGAGATCCAGGCTCAGCCGTTCGGCAGCCTCTTTCGGGACAACCACCAGGGAGGCGTGGCAGCGCAGGCAACTCACCTCCGCCGTGCCGCGGGGACCGGCGGCATCGGCCATGGCCCGGGCGTGGGGCGTGCGCCGCCAGTGGTCGTATTCGGCCTCGTGACACTCGGCGCAGGCCGCGGTGCCGGCCAGACCGTCCACGGCAGCAGCGGCGTACTCACCACTGTCAAAGAACACCACCTGCGGCCGTTCCCGCGTCGGGGCCGGCGTGACGGGTGCCGCGGGCACGGCGGACGGGGAACCGGACGCGGGCGGCGCAGCGCGCGGCGCCCCGCAGGCCGGCACAAGCAGGAGGGCCAGCATGACAATGGTCAGGCGATCTGCACAGGTGGAAAGGCTCAGTTGCGGCGACTCTTCTTGTTGAAGGGGGAGATCTCGCTTTCCGTGGTCGCCACCCCCACCCCGTTCTTGTCCCGGTTTTTGATCCCGAACAGGGCCCGGTCGGCCTGGCGGAGCAGCTGCTCCGCGTTGCCGGCGTGCTGGGGAAAGGAGGCGATGCCGAAACTGCTGGTGAGCGTGACCTCGTGTTGCTGATCGAAAACGATCGGTTCGCGGGCGATGGTCTCGCGAATCCGCTCGGCCACCACCTGCGCGCCCCGGGTGTCGGTCTCGGGGAGCAGGATGCAGAACTCGTCTCCACCGTAGCGGATAACCTTGTCGATCCCGCGGATGGTCATGATCACCCGGTGGGTGATCACCTTGAGCACGTGGGACCCCATCAGGTGGCCGAAGCGGTTGTTGACGTCCTTGAGGTTGTCCACGTCCATGAAGATCAACGACAACGGGCTGCCAAAACGCCGGGCCCGTTTCAGCTCTTCCTCGAGGTAGGTTTCGAAGAACCTCCGGTTGTACGCGTCGGTGAGATCGTCCTTCACCGTCAGTTCCCGGGTCTTTTTCAGCACCTTGGCATTGTGCAGCGACTCGGCGATCTCGCTGCTGAAGGTGCTCAGCATCCGCACATCCACGTCGGAGAACCCCTTGCCGGTGCGCTCGTCGCGGATGGACATGATCAAGCCCAGGGGCCGGGGCTCCGAGACCACCGGGCAGATCAGCGCCGAGCGAACAGAACGGCCGCCCAGCTCAGGGAGCGGGGTGCCGGTGCCGGCATCGAGCACCGATTTCCCGCTGCGGATCAGGCTGAGCAGGTAATTCTCGCTGAAACCGAAACGGCCGTCGGTCTCCACGGTCTTCTCCACTCCACGGAGCGCGTGGTAGGTCAGCGACCTGGAATCCTTGTTCAGCAGCAGCAGCGAGCCGCTGGTGCCGCCGGAGAGCTCCATGGAGGAGTCCATAACCAGCTGGATCAGCCGCTGCAGGTCGAGGGTCACCGAAACGCTCTTGATGATCTTGAACAGGGTGGCCTCGCGCCGCAGAGCGAGATTCTCGTGGGAAAGCCTGCGGTGGGCCAGACACTTTTCCAGCACGTGGAGAAACTCCTCGCCGTCCACCGGCCGGGGCAGGTAGTGGAACGCGCCGTCGCGCATCGCCTCCACCGCCTCGCGCACAGTGGCTTCACCGGTGGCGATGATCGAGACCAGCGGCGAGTCGCCGATGGAACGGAGAAAGTCGCCGCCACCGCAATCCGGGTGGCTGACATCGGTGATCACCACGTCCACCGGCTCGGAATCGAGGATCCGGCGACCCTGGATCACCCCGCTGGCCAGCTGCACGTGAAAGCCCTTGCCATCCAGGGCCTCTTCCAAAACCCTGGCGGTCTCCTGGTGGGCTTCGACGATGAGAATCCGTTCTCTCATCAGGTTCCTGATCTCGAACTGGTCGCTCACGTGCTCCTGCTCTCCGTCGGCCGGGCCGATTTTTCGTTATTCTTCTTTCCGGGCAGACTTCGCCTGCCTGGTAAAGTACTCCAATATATCAATCGGCAGGGGGAAGATGATGGTGGAGTTCTTTTCCACGGATATTTCGTTCAGTGTTTGCAGGTATCGGAGTTGGAGGGCTATCGGGTGCCGTCCCACCACCTCCGCCGCATCGGCCAACTTGCCCGACGCCTGGAACTCACCGTCGGCGTGGATGATCTTGGCCCGCTTCTCGCGCTCGGCCTCGGCCTGCTTGGCCATCGCCCGCTGCATCTCCACCGGCAGGTCGACGTGTTTCACCTCCACGTTGGAGACCTTGATCCCCCAGGGGTCGGTGTGCTCGTCGAGGATGCTCTGCAGCTTGACGTTGAGCTTTTCCCGGTCGCTGAGCAGTTCGTCCAGCTCGGCCTGGCCGAGAACGCTGCGCAGGGTGGTCTGGGCCAGCTGGGAGGTGGCGTACATGTAGTTCTCCACCTCCACCACCGCCTTGTTCGGTTCCAGGACCCGGAAGTAGAGGACCGCGTTGACCTTCACCGAGACGTTGTCCCGGGTGATGATGTCCTGGGGCGGCACGTCGAGCACCACGGTGCGCAGTCCCACCCGCACCATGCGGTCAAAGGGCGTAAAGACGAAAATGATCCCCGGCCCCTTGGCCTGGTGCAGCATCCGGCCGAGGCGAAAGATCACGCCCCGCTCGTATTCCCGCAGGATCTTGATGCAGGAGAAGAGCCAGAGCACAACGACAACTACGAAGATCAGTGAGAATTGCATGGGAGTCATCCCTCCGATGAATGTAAAGCTTCCGGTGTTGTCCCGGGCCGCCGGGAGTTCAGTGCGTTCCGTGCCGGCGGCGGACATGAAGCAGCATACCCTGCACGGCAGTAACCTCCACCTCGTCCCCGGGAGCGAGAGTCACATCGCTCACCGCATCCCATAACTCGCCGTGGACCGCCACCTTGCCCCGGGGATCGAGGGCCAGGCGAACCACGCCCCCCTCCCCCACCAGGCCTTCGATACCGGTGGCCACCTGGCGACGGTGGCTGGCCATGACCAGCCGCAGCAGGAAGGCGACGATGAAAACGATGGCCAGCACCACCGGCAGGGCCACGCCCAGACCGATGCGCATGGCCGGGATCGGGCCGTCGATGAGCATCATCGAGCCCACCAGGAGCGAGGTCACCCCGCCCAGCGACAACATGCCGTAACTGACCACTTTGACCTCCGCAACCAATAACACGATACCCAGGACGATCAGCGCAGCGCCGACGTAGTTCACCGGCAGGATCGACAGCCCGAAAAAGGCGAGCACCAGGCAGATCAGCCCGAAGACCCCGGGCAGGATCATCCCGGGGTGGGAAAACTCGACATAGAGGCCCAGCATGCCCAGGCCCATCAGGATGAATGCGATGTTGGGGTTGGCCACGATGCTGAGCAGCCGCTGGCGGAAGTTCATCTCCTCGCGGACCACCGTCTGGCCGGTGAGATCGATGGAGATCACCCGGTCCGGGGCCCGCGTCACTTCGGCATCCTGCAGAGTGGCCAGGATCTCATCCAGGTCATGACAGATGTAGTCGATCAGGCCCTGCTCCAGCGCCTCCTGGTCGGTGAAGGAGAGGCTCTCGGTGACCCCCTTCTCGGCCAGCTCCACATTGCGTCCCCGCTGCTCGGCGATACCCCTGATCTGGGCCGCGGCGGAGTTGGTCATTTTGTCCTGCATCACCTCGCCCACCTCTTCCTGCCCCTGGAGGACCGGGTGGGCCGCACCGATGGTGGTGCCGGGAGCCATGATGGCGAAATCAGCGGAGAGCGTGATGAAGAAACCGGCGGAGAGAGCCGACGCCCCGGTGGGACCGACAAAGACCACCACCGGCACTTCGGAGCCCATGATCGCCTGGACGATGTGCTCGGTCTCGGGGAGCAGGCCACCAGGAGTTTCCAGCTGGATGATCACCAGGCTGTCACCCTGCTGGTTGGCCTTTTCGATTCCCTGGCGGATGAACTCCTCCGTCACCCGGTGGATGTTTTCCTCCACCACGAGGTGACGCACCGACGCTTGCCCGGCAACCGACACCAGGATCAGCAACACCGAGGCAAGCAGGGCCCCGATCAAATGTAATCTGCTCATTCTAATACCTTTGTTTTCCTAAATAGATTATAGGTCTCCAGCCGGGAGAAAGTCAACCGCCAACATCAATTTACACCTGATAACCGTTCGGTTCCAGCGACTTTTATCCTGCCGGGAAAATCCCTGCCCGCCAGTGCATGTTGATATACATGCACAGACCTTTTTAGACTAAACTATTCAGGAGCACAAGTTGCAACAGATAACTCGGAGGAGTGATCGTCCGCCCGATTTTCGAGATCCCAGGCGGGAGACGCTTTCACGAAACGACCCCGGTGGCAACGAACTGGCGGCCTGGTCGGATAAATGAGTTCGGGCCATTTTTTAGCCGGGAACCGGACAAGCAGGGAGGTCAAACTGATGGAAAATCCGATACCCGACAGAGTTTCGAAACTGTTCACCCTGTTCAAGCAGGCGGTGGAAGATGAGCGAAGGGCGCAGACCATGTACAAGGAGGCGCTCGATCTCTGCGATGACGAACGGACCAGGGCGGTCCTCGAAGAGCTGTACGATGATGAGATCCGTCACGAGCTGGAACTGGTTGAACGATACCGGGCACTGCGCAAGGAATTCGGCGTTGAAGAGTAGTTGACCGAAGAGACACAGACCAGCCCCTTGATCGACGGAACTATTTCTTTTCCACCGCCTCGCTGAACAGCTTCCAGGCCAGATCCACTTCCCTGGCCGAACTGTTCAACTGCCCCACCGAGAGGCGGATGGTGTACCGGCCGCCCAGAGTGGTGTGGGTCAGATGGACGCGGCCGTCGGCATTGACCTCTTCCAGCAGTCCCTGGTTGAGCCGGTCCAGCCGGGGATCGTCCGCAGCCATACCCGGGGGCCGGTGGCGGAAACAGACCAGGCCGAAGGGGGCCGGGGCCAGCAGTTCGAACTCCGGGTGCTGCTCCACCCGCCGGGCGAAACTCTCGGCCAGGGCGATGTGCCCGCGCAGCTTCTCCCGCAACCCTTGCACACCGAAACTGCGGATGACAAACCAGAGTTTCAGCGCCCTGAATCTCCGGCCCAGCTGGATGCCCCAGTCACGAAAATTGACCACCTCATCGTCATGGGCCGTCTTCAGGTATTCGGGGGTCATGGAAAACGTGCGCAGCAGCGCATCCCGGTCGCGGACAAAATAGGCCGAGCAGTCGAAGTTGGTGAACAGCCACTTGTGGGGATTGAAGACAAAGGAGTCGGCCAGTTCAACGCCATCGAGGATCGCCCGCCGCTCGGGGAGGATCGCTGCCGAGCCGGCGTAGGCCGCATCGACATGGAACCAGGCCCCGAACCGCCGGCAGAGTTCACCGATCTTGCGCAGCGGATCGATGGCCGTCGAAGATGTGGTGCCGGTGACCCCCACCACGGCACAGGGGATCAGTCCCTCGTCCACGTCACGGACCATGGCCTTTTCCAGGGCCACCGGGTCGAGGGCGAAGTTCCGGTCCACCGCGATGCGGCGATAGCGGGCCAGCCCCAGGCCGGCAAGCTTGACCGCCTTGTCCACCGAGGAGTGGGCCTCGGTGGAGGCGTAGACGGTGAGCCGCCGCGCACCGGGGGCCGCTGCGCCGTCGGTGTTGAAGTCGTAACCGGTGGCCCGTTCCCGGGCGGTGAGCAGGGCCACCAGGGTGGCGGTGGATGCGGTGTCCTGGATCACACCGCTGAAGCCTTCGGGCAGACCGAGCATCTTCCCCAGCCAGCCCATCACCACCTGCTCCAGCTCGGTGGCCGCCGGCGATGTCTGCCAGGACATGCACTGGGCGCCCAGGGCGGCGGTGAGCATCTCGGCCAGGATCGAGGGCGGACTGGTGTTGGCCGGAAAGTAGGCGAACCAGCCGGGATGGTTCCAGTGGGTCATTCCCGGAACCACCAGGTTGCGAAAGTCGTCGAACAGCGCCTGGAAGGGCTCCCCCGCTTCCGGCGGATCGGCGGGCAGCGAGGCCCGGATCGACCCCGGTTCGGTGGACGGCACCACCGGAAGGTCCTTCACATCCCGCAGGTAGTCGGCCATCCAGTCGGCCACCTGGTGGGCCTGCCGGCGGAACTCCTCGGGATCGAGCAGCGGCACTTCGTGGTTCTTGTCCTTCACCGGTCACTCCCCCTGTTTTTTGGGTTGACATACCGCGCACGGAGCCAGCGCACCCCAGCCAGATCACGGAGGCTGCGCCAGAGCCGGTTGTGCACCCCGTATTTGGAGGCACCGTGGCGCCGCGGGTGGTGGCGGGCCGGAACCTCGGCGATGGTCAACCCGGCCATACGCACGGTCACGGCAAGGAAACGGTGGGCGCCGTTGAAGGAGACCAGGTGCGGTATCACGCTGCGGCGGAACCCCTTGAGGCCGCAGCCGCTGTCGCGCACACCGTCCCGCAGCACCCAGTTCCGCACCATGTTGGCCACCCGGCTGGAGGACCTGCGCAGCCAGCGGTCCTGCCGGCCGGCCCGGTAGCCGAACACGGCGTCGTGGGTCTCCAGTTTGGCCAGCACCGCCGGAAAGTCCCGGGGATCATTCTGCAGGTCGCCGTCGAGCGTCAGGATCCGTTCGCCCGCGGCCAGCCTCATGCCGGCCACCAGGGCCGCCGACTGGCCGTAGTTACGGTCGAAAATCAGCGGCCGGACCGCGGGCTCGGCCTCGGCCAACTCCCTGATCCGGTCACCGGTGCCGTCACTGCTGCCATCGTCCACCAGGATCAGTTCATGGTCCCAGTCCGGAAGACCGGCAAAGACCTCGCCCACCTGCCGCACCAGCGGCTCCACGTTTTCAAGCTCGTTAAGGAAGGGCACAACCACGGATACGAGCAGAGGCACCTGGTCACCTCACATTGGGGCACCGGGATCTATGACCAAGAGAATCATTCAGAAAGTGGCGACCCGATACTCGAGCCTGGCGCGGCCCCCGCTGGAAACGATATAACCGTCGTCCCCAGCGGGAACAGAGGCGATACTACTTGGCGGTATATGTAAACTGCTGCCCACCGATACTGGCTTCAAAGAGCAGCCCGCCCTTGGCCACGGTGAAGATAGCCATACCCTTGTGATAGTCGCCGGCGGTGACCGCATCATTCTTTCCGCCGCTGGCCCCGGCGGTTCCTCCGCCGCCTGTCGAGGATCCGGCCGCAGCGCCGGAGGTGATGGCCACCGCCTTGGCCTGGGCACCGAACTCGAAACTGCCGCTGGCGAACTCGTCGAAAGCACGCTTGTCCTGGAAGAAGATGATCTGGCTGAACGCCTCTCCGCCGGCCTGAAGACCAATCGTCATCTGGTCCATCGTGGTGTCTCCGACATGTTTGCCATCCACATAGACCCGGCCCTTGCCATGGGCACCTCCAACAATCAAACCGCCCTTACCGATTGTGGGAAACAGGGCATAGCCATAACAGTTTTCGAAGAAAGTACCGCTCTGCCCGGCATTGATGAAGATCGTTTTTGTCTCCTCATACTTCCCGGGGTCGTCATCTTCGGCCAGGACCACGGTGAAGGGCAATGCCAAAACCAGGAAGATCACCGAAAGACGAATGAATAGACGCATTTTTTCTCCTTGACGGTTGTTGAAACGTTTCTGCTGGACACCGAAGAGATCAACTCGCTGTTCTCGTGGAGCAAAAAACTCAAAATATAAGAGCTATTTTGCCTTGTATTTGAACTTCTGCCCGCCGATGGTCGCCTCGTACATCAGGCCGCCCTTGGCCACGGTGAAGACCGCCATCCCCTTGTGGTAATTGCCGGTGGTGGTGGCATCGTTCTTTCCACCGCTGGCGCCGGCGGAAGCGCCGCCCGCCGTGGAGGACGTGGCCGAGGCGCCGGCCGTAATGGCCACCGCTGTGGCCTGGGCGCCGAACTCAAAATTACCGCTGGTAAACTCGTCGAAAGCCCTCTTGTCCTCGAAAAAGATGATCTGGCTGTAAGCCTGGCCGCCGAACTGGAAGCCGATGCTCAGTTGGCTCATCTTGGTATTCCCCACATGCTTGCCACCGACATAGACCCGGCCCTCGCCGTGGGCGCCGCCGATCCCCATGCCGCCCTTGCCGATGGTGGGAAAGAGGGCATA
The DNA here is from genome assembly GCA_963836075.1 of uncultured Acidobacteriota bacterium. Lineage (GTDB taxonomy): Bacteria > Acidobacteriota > JAQAZP01 > JAQAZP01 > JAQAZP01 > JAQAZP01. The sequence continues at coordinate 3,454,634 of CAWIIB010000009.1, read as the reverse complement.
GCCGTAGCAGTTGTCAAAGTAGTGGCCGCTCTCACCGGCATTGACGAAGACCGTTCTTGCCTCCTCGTATTTCCCGGGGTCATTCTCTTCGGCCAGAGCCACGGTGAAAGGCAAAGCTAGAAGCAGGAGCACAACACCAAACAGACGTAGTGAAGGCATTTTTCCTCCTTGAAGGTTGTCTGGAATATCAGTGTATTGTCTACAATGGGATATCGTGCATGATTTTAGACGATTATGGATGAAAGGCCAAGCTGAAAATCTCAGATATCCTCGAACTTCCGCTCCACGAAGAGCCGGTGGAGGATCTGGGTGGAGAGGATGCCGAGGAAGGCCGCGTTGTCGCGAAAGCCGGCGGCCTTGCCCACCGAGCACTTCTTCAGCAGCCGTTCCACCGCCGCCGGCTCGAAGAGCCCGGCCCGCTTCACCGCTTCCGGCGAGAGGTCCTCTTCCAGGTAGCCGGGCAGCGGGTCGGTGAAGAAACTCTCCTTGTTCGGCGCGCCGTAGGGCTGCTTGTTCCGCGCGGTGATCTCCTCGGGGAGCAGGCCGACAAAGGCTTTTTTCAATGCGTATTTCTCGTTGAGGCCGCGGATCTTCAGCCTGGGGGGGATGGTGGCGGCATACTCGGCCAGCCGGTGGTCGAGGAAGGGGAAGCGGCCCTCCACCGAATGGGCCATGGCCATCCGTTCGCCCTGGCTGTTCAGCAGATACTCGGAGAGCAGCAAGCGGCACTCCAGGTACTGCGCCTGGTTCAGCGGGTGCCAGCGCCGGAAATCGGCGGGCAGCGAGTACTCGATCTCTTCGGTGCAGTCGTAGCCATCAAGCTCGTCCCGCAGGTCGGCATTGAGAAACATCTTGATCGCGGCAGTGTTGTTCCAGGTGGTCCGGTGGGAGTAGCCGAAGTCGCCGGTCTCCTCGAGGCCGCGACGGTAGAAGGCGACGAACATCCCCCCGCCCTTTTTCAGGTCGATCTGCGCATGGGGATAGAGCCGCTGCAGCAGCAGGTAGCGCCAGGCCGAGTCGGGCTGCCGGGCCCAGAAACGTCGCACCTTGCTCTCCTTGAAGATGTCGTAGCCGGCGAACAGCTCGTCCGCCCCTTCCCCGGTGAGCACCACCTTGAAGTCCCGCTGGCGCACCAGACGGGAGAGCAGGAACATCGGCGCCGGGGCAGCGCGGAGCACCGGTTTTTCACCGTGCCAGATCACCCGGGGGAAACTCCGCCCCACGTCGTCGTAAGCGATGCGCACCACGTTGTGCCTGGTGCCGAGGTGCGCGGCCACCTGCTCCTGGTATGGCGACTCGTCATACCGGGGGTCGGAAAAAGCGATGGAAAACGTCTCCAGCGGCGTGTCGGTGAAGTGGCGCACCGAGGACGCGATGATCGACGAGTCGAGGCCGCCGCTGAGGTAGCCGCCCACCGGCACGTCGGCCCGCAGCCGGATGCGCACCGCGTCCTTGACCATCTCGTGGATCGTCCCGCTGACCTCGTCCAGTGAAAGGTCGGCGAAGTCGTCACGACCGGGGAAGCGGAGGTCCCAGTAACGCTTCAGCTCACGCCGCCCCTGGCGCACCACCAGCAGGTGGCCGGCGGGCAGGGTGCGCACCTCGCTGAAGATGGTCTTGCGCGGCAACACGGTCCAGAGGGTGAAGACCTGGTCCAGCGCCTGGGGGTCGATGTTCAGCGAGAGGCCGGGGATGGCCAGAAATGCCTTGATCTCCGAAGCGAAATAGAGCCGGCCGCCGTGACGGCAGGTGAAGAGGGGGCAGATGCCGAAGCGGTCCCGGGCCAGCAGCATCCGCTGCCGGGGAGCGTCCCAGAGCGCGATGGCGAACTGTCCGTTGAGCTTCTGGAGGAAGTCGTCGCCTTCCTCCTCGTAGAGGTGCACCAGCACCTCGGTGTCCGAGCTGGTGCGGAAGGTGTGCCCCTTCCCCACCAGCTCCTCCCGGAGTTCGATGTAGTTGAAGATCTCGCCATTGAAGACCACCCAGATGGTGCCGTCCTCGTTGGACAGCGGCTGCTGGCCGGTGGAGAGGTCGATGATGCTCAGCCGGGAGTGGCCCAGGGCGGCGCCGGGAAAGAACTTGAAGCCCTCCTCATCCGGGCCGCGGTGCCGGAGCATTTTCACCATGCCCGGGACCACCTGCCGGGCTTCCTCTTCGGTGACCCGGCGGGAGATGATGCCGCAGATTCCGCACATCGCGTCAGGCCTCCATTTCCTTCTGCCCCACCACCGGAAGGACCGCTCCGGCATGGGGGATGACCCAGGCCGGCGAGCCATCGGGGAGAAAACCGCTGGCCCAGCGGAGCCCCTGGTCCAGCGAAACCAGCGGTGTCATCCCCATGGCTTCCACCGTCTCCGCGGGCATCCCGCTGACCAGTCCCACCCGGAAGCGGCGGGCCTTGGCGGTGAGGGCCAGGGCCGTCTGGCCATAGACCTGGTAGTTCTCCCGCAGCCTCGAAGCCATCTGCTCCACGTCATGCCGCAGGGCGAACCAGGGGAAAAAATCGGGATGACCCGGCCCCTCGCCACAGGCGGCGGCCAGCAGCAGCACCCCGCCCTCCTCCAGTGCCGCGACCGAGTATTCCATCGCCTTGTGGGCCTGGATCATATTGATGTCCTTGGGGTGGCCGCCGGCCGAAGCCACAACCAGGGGCCGTCTGGCATCGATGGCCACCGTGCGGGTGAGCCGCACCCGCTCGCAGGCCGCCCGGTGCGCTTCCTGCCAGTGGCCGGCAAAGACTTCGGCCACCCGGCCCTGGTCATCGAGGATGGTGTTGACGATGAAGTCGATCCCCGCCAGTTGCGCCGCCTCCTCCATTTCCCGGTGCACCGGGTTGCCGTCCAGCCGCGCCGGCCCCACCCCGGGGTGGCGCAGCCCCTCGTCCCCGCCCAGCACCTTGAGGTGGTTGGCAAAGATGGTATCGCGGTGGGCCAGGCCCGGAAGCACCGCCTTGCGGCCTCCGGTGAATCCGGCGAAATAGTGCAGACCCACCGCACCCAGCAGAATTTTCAGGTCGGACTCCACCAGCAGCCGGTTCAGACGGATGGCCGTGCCGGCAGATGAACTGCCCACGGTGACAAAGTCTCCCCGGTGATCCGAAACATGGTTCACCAGACGGTAGCGGCCCGCGATCTCCGCGCCGAGGATCGCCGCCTGTTCGGCGGCAGTGACCGGGCGGTGGATGCCGGTGGCAAAGAGGATGGTGACCTGTCCAGAATCGGCGCCGGCGGCCAGCAGCCGTTGCAGCAGCGGCGGAAGGATCTGATCAACAGCGGCAGCGCGTGTTGCGTCGGGGACCACAATGGCCACCCGCCCGGTCACCTGCTCCAGCTGTTCCACCGGCATGGAGCCCAGCGGAGCATCCAGCGCCCGGCGGACCAGGAGATCGGGATCGCCGGAAACCATGCCCGGCGCTTCGGCCAGGGGCCGCAGCTCCTGCCAGTGATACCGGGGGTCGGCAGTGAACGGCATCTTCCCCGATCCGAAGGGCAGGCTGTCCGGCAGTGCTGACCCCATGGTCGGTCTCCCCGGTTCAGATCACAGCAGGTCGTCCTGGCGCGAACTCTTCTCCTTCCAGGCGGGAATCCGCTCGAGAAGCAGCTTCTCGATGTGCGGCGGCATCAAGCCCTCCACGCTGCCGCCCAGGGATGCCACCTCCTTGACCAGCCGGGAACTGACAAAGTTGTACATCTCTCCCGGCAGCATGAAAATGGTCTCGATGGTTTCATCCAGCTTGCGGTTCATCAGGGCCATCTGCAATTCGTACTCGTAGTCGCTCACCGCGCGAATGCCGCGGATGATCACCCCGGCCCCCATCTGACGGGCAAAATCCACCAGCAGGCCGTCAAAGGCCTCCACCCGGACGTTGGGCATGGTGGCGCACGACTCGGCGATCATCGAACGGCGCTCCTCCACGGAGAACAACGGTTCCTTGCCCGGGTTGCTCAGCAGGGCCACCACCATCTCGTCGAAGATCAGCCGGCTGCGCTGGATGATATCGAGGTGGCCGAGGGTCAGGGGATCAAAGGTGCCGGCATAGACGGCGATTTTCTTCTTCATCGGGATATCTCCACGTTGTCAACCCTCCATCAGCCGCTGGGCCGATTCAAGCACTTCCGCCGACGGGGTTTCCTCGCCGCCGAGCATCCGGGCAATCTCCTCGAGACGCGCCCGGCCCTCCAGCGGTTCCACCTGCACCACCGTGCGGCCGGACCTTTCAAACTTGCGCACCGCCAGGTGGTGGTCGGCCACGGCGCAGATCTGCGGCAGGTGGGTGATGCAGATCACCTGGTCCTTCCCGGCAATGGCCTTCAGCTTCTGCCCCACCACCCGCGCCACCCGGCCACCGATACCGGCATCAACCTCGTCGAAGACCAGCACCCGGCCTGAACTGGCCTCCGGGCGGGCCACGTTGCGCAGGGCGAGCATGATCCGGGACAGTTCGCCGCCGGAGGCGACGCGGGCCAGGGGCCGCGGCTCCTCACCGGGGTTGGTGGAGATGAGAAACTCCGCATGGTCCACCCCGCCCCGGTCGTAGCCCACCGCCCGGCCGCCCAGCACCACCGGCGATGCCACCTCCTCATCCTGCCACATCCGCACCCGAAAGACAGCCTTTTCCATGGCCAGCCCGGCCAGTTCCTGCTGCATCGACTCTTCCAGACGCCTGGCCTGCCGGGTGCGTGCGGCGCTCAACCTGGCTGCCTGGCCGGCAAACCTCCCGGCGACCTCGGCCAGCAGCTCTTCCAGCCCGGCGCCCTCTTCCTCCTGGCGCAGCAGCGAGGCCAGTTCATCACGGGCTGTGTCGAGGAACGCCAACACGTCGGTCAGCTCCGGCCCGTATTTTTTCTTCACCCCCTCCAGTTGGTAGAGCCGTTCCTCCACCTCGGCCAACCGGTTGGGGTCGAACTCGCTCTCCCGGGCGTAGTCGCCGAGGGTAGCCGCCAGGTCCTCCAGTTCCAGGCGCTGGGCCGAACACTGCCCGGCCAGGGCGCTGGTCCCTTCGTCGATCTCGGCCAGCCGCTGCAGGTTCCGCTCCACCCGCACCAGCCCGGCCAGCATCCCGGACTCCTCGTTATCGAGGATGGCGTGGGATTCGCGGGAGAGCTGGCTGAGCTCTTCGGCATGGGCCAGGATCCTCTTTTCTTCACGCAGGGCCACGTCCTCGTTGGGCAGCGGCCGCAGCGCTTCGATCTCGCCGATCTGGAAAGTGAGGGAGTCGATCCGCCGGGCTTTCTCCTGCTGGTCCATTCGCCGCGACCGCAGCCGCGCCGTCACCGACTCCAGTTCCTGGTGGGCGGCGGCACAGCTGTCCAGCAGGTCGCCGTGCCCGCCGAACTCGTCCAGCAGGCCGCGGTGCGCATCGACATCCAGCAGCAACCGGTGGTCATGCTGGCCGAGGATCTCAACCAGGATGCGGCCGATCCGCCGCAAGGCACTGGCCGGACATGGACGGCCGCCGACCCGTATGCGGCCCCGACCCGCCGCGGTGTACGACCGCTGGATCTCCAGCAGGCCATCGTTTTCAGCCAGTCCCAGCGCCTGCAGTTCCGGGCCCAGTTCCGGAGAACTGTCGGCCTGGAACCGCCCCTCCACCTGCAGTGACCCCTCACCGGTGCGGATCAGGTCACGGTGAGCCCGGCCGCCGGTGAGCAAGCCCAGGGCATTCATCAGGATCGACTTGCCGGCGCCGGTCTCACCGGTGATCACGTTCAGCCCCGGGGCGAAGCGCACATCGGCCTCGCTGATGATCGCCAGGTTGTCTACTGTGAGCCGAACGAGCATCGGTCCGCCCCGGTTGGAGATGGAACACCGGCCGCCGCCTCTGCTGGCGTGCCGGTCAGAAGAGCGACAGGTTGTAGACTTTCAGTCCAAGCTCGCGCTCGTCACCGGAGCCGATGAGTTCGCTGGGCACCACCGATTCCCCCACCCTGAGGGTCATCGGCAGAAACTGCTGGTCACGCAGGAGATGATCCGGTATGGGGAACTTCCTGAGGAACCGCTCGGTACCGCTGACCTCGAACGAGGTCAACTGTTCACCAGCGATCTCGATGGTCACCAGCTGGGCTGTTTCCAGCAGATCCACGGGGGCCTGCGCCTCGAGGTAGAGGGCCGCCGGCCGGCGGGGGTTTTCCAGTTTGCAGAATGCCTCCTGGCGGCTCCAGCGCCACACAGCGCCATCTGGTTGACCGGGAACAAACTCGCGGTTGTACCACCCGTCCTCGTAAACGATCTCGGGGAGCTGGTCCGGGGGGATGACCTCGAAACGGCACACCTCGTACTCCAGGCTGTGGGTCTGGCGTCCCTCCAGCCGCACCTTCTCCCCCGTCCCGTCGACGTCGTAGAGGCCCAGGGTCAGGGTCATTTCATCCTGCGGGATATTGCGGGGCAGGAAGTGGATCCGGGTGTATTCGATGGTCTGCCCCGGTTGCCAGCGGCTGGTGGGCACCGGGGGACGGTGGTCGTCCTGCCAGTACAGTTCGTCATCCTCACCCCAGAAATGGACGAAAACCGCAAAGTCCTGGTCCACCGGGACAAAGTCCTCGCTGACGTTCCAGATGTAGGTCACTTCCAGGGGACCGCTGGCTGGAATGGTTCCGTGGAGCTGCCGGGCTTCCGGACGAACATCCATATTGCTCCGCGCTTTACGGCAGGCCGCCGGGGCCAGCAGCATGACGGCCGCCACCAGTGCCACACCCAGCCGCCACAGACCGGCTCTCCAAGGTCTCCCGGACAACACCGAACGCCGTCCCGCCACCTGATTCCTGGACATGCCCCTCCTCCTCAATGTCAATCGTCCGCCGATTCCCGGCCGGTACCGCACCGGACCGCCCGCGGGGGTTCACTGCGGAAACAGTAGAAAATGCTAATGATTAATGATCGTTCAACTCAGGAGAGATTTCTAACATGAGGCCCCTCCGCCGTCAAGGAGGGCCGCCGGATGCCCAGTGGACGGGAAAGTCGGAATCGAGCCGCCTGACGGTGAAGAGGCTGGCGATGAACTGGCCCCTGTCGCCGGCACGGTGGGGATTCCAGAACTGCCAAACGATCTCGCCGCCGGGGGTTACCTCGAAGGCCCGGCCGCCGTCCGATTCGGTGACCAGGGTGTTGCCGTTGTCCAGCCGCTGGCAGGTGCCGCAGGTTTCACTGAAGAACGGGTGCTCGGCGGTGCCGCGGTAAGACCAGACAGGCCTCCAGGTCTCCAGGTCGAATTCCAGGACCCGTGAGCGGCCGGGAACGCCCAGGTTGTCGAAGAGCAACAGGTTGCCGTTGGCCAGCAGCCGGGGGTCGTGCTGGGCCTTGAAGCGGCCGGTTCTGGCCCAGACCACCTTTTCCTGTTCGAGGTCCACCACGGCCAGTGCGTTGAGGCACTTCATCGACGTGAGTACCCGGCCGGCTGTAAAGGCGGGCAGTGCACCGGCCGGTGGATCGCGCAGCAGGAAGAGGGTATTGGTGTGGAAGATGTCGCCGGTCTCGTTTTCCGAGGCACGCCAGATGTCTTCATAGCGCGGCGCACGGGCAAAGCACTCCAGCAGTGAAATACGGTGCTTCATCTCACCCCCCGCACCGATGGTGGCGATAAAGTCCTCGAGGATCAGTTGGTCCTCGCTGACCAGCGGATTGGTTCGGGCTTCACGGGTCAGCACCAGGATGTCGCCATTGTCCAGCAGGTCCAGGTCGTGGTGGGCGCCACAGCGGCTGGCCCAGAGCAGGTTGGAATCCTTGTCCAGCTTGATCAGGCCCCGCCCCTCGAAGATGGCCAGCAGATCACCGTTGGGGAGAAGACGGGCATTGCGCCAGTACGCCACGTCGGGTCCTGGTCCGGGCCCTCGACCCTTTTTCTTTGCCGAAGCCGACTCCTGGTCCGCTCCCCAGATCTTGTGATACGGATATCGCCAGCGGTGCAGTTCCCGGCCGTTCATGTCGATGAGCAGCGCCTCGGGACCGTGACCCGAGGTGTAGAGGTTGTATCCCCGGCCGGCCAGGCCCGGATCGTGGATGGTGACGCCGGTCCCGCCTGCTGCACGAGACCCGGTGACATAGCCGATGGCCTCCAGACGGGCCAACTCCTCCTCCTGCGCCTGGTCGGGCGGCGTATCCTGAAAGCCGGAGACCCGGTGCCAGCGCCCCTCTGCCGGCGGCACCTGAGCGCTCTGGTCAGGCGGCTCCTGTGGCGCCGGCCCATAGGTTTCCGTTTCGGCGCAGCCGGACAGGGAAAGCAGCACCAGCAGAGCGGCGGCAATGAATAGTGGATGAGTGCGCATGCCTGTTCCTCTCAGCAAGGGTAGATCACCTGCTGTTTGTTGACAAGGCACGGGGCGGCGCTTACGATGACGCTTCACCCTGAATTCCCGACACTTCTTATCTTTACGGTCACCATGTCGTCGCCGGCCACCCAACTCCGAGCCCACTGGCCGCTGGCCGCGGCTCTGGTCATCCTGGCCGTTTTGCAGTTCGGAGCCTGCGTCATCGACCTGCCGCGCCTGATCGACAACTTCACCATCGATGACACCTACCTCTACCTGCAGGTGGCCTGGAACGTGGGGATGGGTGAGGGCTTCACTTTTGACGGCATCCACCGCACCAACGGGTTCCAGCCGCTGTGGCTCTTCTGCATGGTCCCCCTGGCCGCGCTGGTGCGCGAACCGGTGCTCTTTCTCCGTGCCTCGCTGGGCCTCTGTGCCCTGCTCAACCTGGGGAGCACCGTCATGCTCTACCGCATCGGTTCACGGTTGGGCGGCCGCCGGGTGGCCCTGCCCCTGCTGGTGGGCTGGATCTGGATGCTCTCCACCTGGAAACCGTTCCTCTCGGCCATGGAGACCAGCCTCTACCTGCTGGTCTTCACCGTCTTTCTGGACCAGCTGCTCCGTGACAAGGTGCCACCGCTGCGTCTGTCGCTGCTGGGCGGCCTGCTGGTGCTCTGCCGCCTGGACGCCATCGTCTTTGCCGGGGCCGGCCTGCTGGCCGCCCGGCCCCGCCGCGGGAAGGATCTGCTTCGACTGGGCCTGCCGCTGCTGCTGATCCTCGCCGCCTACCTCGGCTGGAACCTGGTGAGCTTCGACCACCACCTGCCGGTGTCGGGCCGGGTGAAGACCATCTATCAGCAGCAGGAACTGGGCCCGGACTACCTCGGCCCGGTGCACGCGGAAAAGACGTTCACCACCTGGTTCCGCAAGGCGGCCAACAGCGCCTCGCGGATGGTCTCGGCCCCTCTGGAGACGCTGTTTCCCCGGCAGAAAGCCTTCAAGCAGCGCTGGGCCTGCCTCGCCGCCCTCTGCTGCTGTCTGCTGGCCGCCCGCTGGCGCTGGCGGCTGGGGCTGGTGGCCCTGGCCGGTTTGCTGCACATGGTGATCATGGCCGCTTCCATCGGCCGTTTCGCGGGCCTCGGCTGGTACTACGCCCCGCTGATGGTGATGGTGCTCATCGGCGCCTCGGTGGCCCTGGGCCGGTTGGCGGCCCTGTTGCCGGAGAAACTGGCCCCGCTGGGGATACTGCTGCTGGCCGCAGTCTGCGGCCTGGCCGTCTGGACCGCGGTGGACCGGATGACCGAACTGCCCGACCCGAACAACCTCTACCAGCGCCGATTCCGCATGGCCCGCTGGATGGCAGCGGAACTGCCGCCGGACGCGGTGGTGGGGTCGTGGAACGCCGGCCAGCTCGCCTTTTTCTCCGGCCTCTCCGTGGTGAACCTCGACGGCCTGGTCAATGACCAGGCCTATGCCCTGCGGCTCAAGGAGCAGTTGCCGGTGATCGACTACATCAGAAGCCAGGGGATCGGATACATCGCCGACTACGACGGGCCCGACCTGAGTATGCCGCCGCAGAAGCGCTGGGATTCGCGGCTGCAGTTCCGGGGCGAACTGCCGCGGGACCAGCTGAAGCTGGTGCACCGCGAACGGCCAGGGGGGAAGTCGCCGAAGACCGTCCAGTTGCTGAAGGTGCTGCCGCAGGGCCGTGGCAGGGCGAAAACCGCAGCTCAGGGGACAAAACGGTAGCCCACACCGCGGACGGTGAGGATGTGGCGCGGCCGTTCCGGCTCCACCTCGAACCAGCGGCGCAGGCGGAGGATGAAGTTGTCCACGGTGCGGCCGGTGGGAAACTTGTCCATCCCCCAGACCTCTTCGATCATGTCGGCCCGCGGGAGAGGCTGGCCCTGGAAACTGACCAGCATCCGCATCAGCGCCGCTTCCTTTTCGGAGAGGGTCACCAGCCCCTCGTTGGTCCGGGCTTCGCGGGTGTCGAGGTTGATCTCGTACTGTTCGCCGAAACGGATGATGCGATCCGAGGGCAGTTCCCGCTCGGACTGGGAGCGCCGCACCAGGGCGCGGACCCGGGCCAGGAGTTCGGAGACGTCGAACGGCTTGGCCAGGTAGTCGTCGGCACCGCGGTCCAGCGCCTCCACCTTGACCTTGACCTCGGTGCGGGCGGTGAGCATCAGCACCGGTGTGGAAACCCCGGCGCCCCGCAGGTCGGCCAGCAGCTCCAGACCATTTCTCCCGGGCAGGGCGATGTCCAGCAGGATCAGGTCGAACTGCTCGCGCATTCCGGCAGCCAGGCCATCCTCCCCGTCACGGACCCAGGAGACCTGGAAGCCCTCGCCCTCCAGGTTCATCCGCACCATGGTGCCCACCAGTTCCTCGTCTTCCACCAGCAGAACCTTGACGCTCACGATACCTGTGCCTCCTTCAACCGCAGTGTGAAACGGCTGCCTGTACCCGGCCCGTCGCTTTCCGCGGTCAGTTGCCCGCCCATCCGGCGGGCCAGTGTGCGGGCGATGGACAACCCGAGGCCCGTTCCGTGCTGCACCGCATCCACCGCCTCGGACGTGCGCTGGAACGGGGTGAACAACTGCTCCGCCTTCTCGGGGGGAAACCGATCCCCCGGTCTTCCACCGCCACCAGAGCCTGTCCCGCCTCCCGGCGGACACGGATGGTCACCACCGGCTGGGGGCCGCCATACTTATAGGCGTTGTCGGTGAGGTTGTCCAGGATCAGCCGCAGGGCGGAGCTGTCGGCCTCCACGTGCAGCTCCCCTTCCGCGTCCCAGTCCAGGCCCAGCGATTCGGGCCGGTCGGCCAGCGTCCTCCTCCGGTGGACCACGAAACGATCCAGCACCGTGCGCAGCGAAACAAGCTCCACCTGGGTCTCCAGCTGCGCCGCCCGCAGCCGGCCGGTGAGCAGGACATTCTCGATGGTGTGCTCCAGGCGTTCGGCCTCCTTGAGGCCCATGGCAAAGAGCCTGTTCCGCTGGTCATCCGGAACCCGCCCCTCGACAAAGGTCTGGAGCATCGACTTGATCCCGGTGAGCGGCGTCTTCATCTCGTGGCTCACCGCGGCGATAAAGTTTTCCATGCGGTTCATCTGCAGCCGCTGCTGCCGCACCTGGCGGTAGAGCATCACGGTGCAGATGGCCAGCAGCGAGAAGAGCAGGACGCCCTCGCCGGTGACCATTTTGCGACGCCGTCGATTCCGTTCCTCGATCCGGCTCACCGCCATCCGGGATGGGCGCACGGCATACCCGGGGTGACCGGGAAGGGTGGTGACGGACATGTCGCCCTCGTCCCGGTTCGGCAGCCGGATCACCTCCAGCTCCACTTCGCCACTCACCGGCCCGGTTTTCGGTTGGGCGCCGGCAGCACCCAGGTGCACAGCCGTCAGTTCGGCACGGTGGCGCAGCTTTTCCATGGCGGACATCGTCTCCATCTCCACCGACCGCATGAAAAAAACCGTCCACCAGCTGCCGAGGGCCAGCAGGGCGAGGAGCGTGACCCCGAACAGAATGTGATACCCGCGCCCGTGTTCCATGGATGCGCCTCGATACAGGTGCCTGGCACTGTTTGAAAGCGGTGACAGTCACCTATTTTTTCACAAATAGCCGCTGACCGCGAGAGCGGAAATCACCCGGTGACAGTCACCGTTTTACTGCTCTTCATCTGTCCGTCTGCCGCACCGCGTGCGGATCTGCTTGAACAGCGTGCTGGTGTGGTGGTGCAGGATGCCGTCCAGGTCGGCCTCGACCCGTGCCCGGTCGTCATCGCTGAGGTAGCCCAGACGGCCGGCCACCAGGTGGGGGATCTCCTCGTGCAGCACCTGCTCGTGGTGTTCCTGCACGACGGAGAGGATCTCGGCATATTCCGGCTCGCCGCAAAACCGGGCGAACTCGCTGGCCGCGCGCAGCACCAGCTGGTCGGCTTCCGATTCCACGGCACAGTTGACTCCGGCGCCTGCTTCGGCGGTCAGTTCGTCCAGACCGGCCCGGGTCACCCCTTCCGGCAGGCTGCGCTCCACCTGCTCGGGAACACCAAGGTCGAGCAGCTGCAGCGGTCGCTCGGGCGGCCGCGGAGCCAGCATATCTTCGCGCACCACCGGGCCGGGAGCACCGGTGCAGACCACCATTGCATCCGCGTCGTCCAGCAACCGGGGCAGCTGGTCCAGCGGCAGCACATTGCCGTTGTTCGGCTGGGGGACGGTGCGGTTGCAGGTCAGGACTTCAAACCGCGGGTCCTGCTCCAGCAGGCCCCGGACCAGTTTGCCGATGGCGCCCAGCCCGGCCACCACCACCCGGCACCGCTGATCCTCGTCAAAGCGCTGCCGGAGGTAGCTCAGGGCCAGGCCGTGGATTCCCCGGGCCCGGTCCCCCAGGCAGCAGCGCCGGTCGGCGATGTGCACCAGGCGGCCGGCGATGGAGCCCAGGCCGTTGAGCGTGCGGGAAGATGTGCCGCGCTCCCGGGCCGACTCCAGGGCGCCGAAAAACTGACCGGCGATCTGCCTCTCCCCCACCACCAGCGACTCGCGGCCCACCGCCACCCGGAAGAGGTGCAGTGCCGCTTCCCGGCCCTGGTAGAGATAGGGCTCCACCCGGCGGACCACTCCGCGGGGCAGCCGCTTCACCATCCGGCCCCGGAGCAGCTGAACCGCCCAGGCCGGGTCCGGACCGGTGACGATCCACTCGTTGCGGTTGCAGGTGGCCAGGTCGGCAAAGCCGTCGGCGGCGGCGGTGCGAGACAGGTCCAGCGCCATTCCCAGCGCCTCCTCCTCGGTGAGCACCAGCCGGGAGCGGTAGCGGGACGAGGCGACGCGGAAGTCGCAGCCCACAACGGCCAGGGGTATCGCTGCCCGGGTCGCAGGTTCGTTCATGCCACGGCCTCCACCCGGCGGCCGGTCCGGTTCCGGCGGAGTATGGTTTCCGCCGCGTCCAGCCCTGAGGCCACCGCGTCCTTTATCCCCACCCCCCGCAGGTAGTTGCCGGCCAGGTGCAGGCCGGGCAGACGCTCCAGGCGACGCCTGACATCAGCCATCCGCTCCAGGTGCCCGATCACCAGCTGGGGAATGGCCGACCGGTGCCGGGCCACGCGGACCATGCACGGTTCGGGCCGGGATCCGGTGAGCCGGGCCAGGTCGCTACGCATCAGTTCGCTGAGCGCCTCGTCGTCCAGTTCCAGCGTCCCGGAATCGAGCATTCCACCGAGGTAGCCGGTGAGCAGGTCCCCGCCTTGGGGAGCGCGGCCCTCGAAAACCCGGGAGGGGAAGAGGACCCCCAGCGAACGAACCCCCTCGCCCCGCGGGGCGAGAAAGCCGAACCCGTCGGGCAGGGAGGTCAGCCGTTCCCGAAAACCGAGAGAGACCACCGCCACCGGCGACATGGGGATTCCCTGAAGCAGGGCCGCCAGTTCGTGATCCAGTCCGGCCAGCAGCTTCGCCGCCTCGTGGGGCGGCACGGCCAGCACCAGCTGCGGCGCGTGATGTGTGCCCCAGTCTCCGGCAACACGAAATCCCCCGGCATCCTCACCCAGCTGCAGCACCGGGCTGCCGGCCCGAAACTGCGTACCAAATTTTGCCGCCAGCGATCCGCTGAACTGCCCCAGGCCGTTACGGAAGGACCACAGGCCGTTGCGGCGCGGGGGGGCTGCCTCGCCCAGGGCTTCCCGGGCTGCTTTTCTCTGCCGTTGAAGTCTGAAGGCGCCACGGATCATGCTCCCCGTCTCCTGCTCAAAGCCCCAGAACAGCGGGAACGCCGCCGGTGCGGAAAGCGTCGCCGGGTCGCCGGCATAGACGCCCGAGACAAAGGCCCCGGCGATCACCCGTGCCGCCTCGGCCCCGAAACGGCGTTCAAAGAAATTCAGTGCCGAATCGTCAGGATGCCCCCGTCCGGTACACAGCGGTTCGGCGGCCAGACGAAGTTTGGAGCGCCAGCTGAGCAGCCGGGTGGAGAAAAAGCTGCCCGGGCCGTCCGGCGCCCGGTGCAACCGGCCGCCACGAACGATGAACCGGGCCGATGCGCTGGGGCGTGACTGGACCAGCTGGTCCTCCAGGCCGGCCTGCACCGCCAGGTCGAAAATCTGCTCCGCCGAGGAGAGGAAGGTGTGCGGCCCGCGCTCCAGCAGAAACCCGTCCACCGTCTCGCTGCGCACGTTTCCGCCGGCCTCGGGCGCCGCCTCCAGCAGCAGCGGCCGCATTCCGGCCGCAGCCAGACGCCAGGCACAGGAGAGCCCGGCCATGCCGCCGCCCACTATGATCAGGTCATGCTTCATCGTCTATCTCCACGGTTCCCGATCCGGGGAGCCAGCCGGCCCCCCGGCTCCGGTCGAGGACCAGCTGCGCCAGCTGCTCGATAAAAAACGGATCCGTGCCGGGCGCCGGTGCCCGCCGGTAGTCCACAATGCCGCACTGCCCGGCCAGTTCCGCCATCTCGCGGTCGAGGTCCCACATGGTCTCCAGGTTCTCGCAGGCAAAGGTCACCGGGGCCGCCACCAGCCGGCGCACCCCGGCTTCGGCAAGCCTCCTGATTTCATCATCGATGTGCGGCCCCACCCACTCCACCGGGCCCAGCCGGCTCTGGTAGGCCAGCGACCGGGGCACGTTATGCGGAACCTGGCGACCCAGCGCCGCAACCGTCTGTTCCACCTGCGCCACATACGGGTCACCCCGCTCCACCACCCGGCGGGGCAAACCGTGGGCGGTGAACAACAGGTGGTCCGCACCGTCCAGTAGAGGCCGGATGCCCGCGGCCAGCGATTTGACAAAACCCTCCCCCACCGGATAGGGCGGGGTCTCCAGCCACTCCACCCCCAGCCGGCGGGCAGCGCGGCCCAGGTGCTCCACCGATGAACCGGAAGTGGTGGAGGACCACTGGGGATAGGCCGGCAGAGCCACCAGCCGGGTGACCCCCTTGCTGATCAACTGGTGCAGCACCGCAGCGGGGCCGGGATCGCTGTAGCGGAAGACGTGGCGCACCGCAAAGCCATCCCCCAGCCGCTGCTGGAGCGCCGCGACCTGCCTGGCCGTCTGCGGCCCCACCGGACTGCCGCCGCCGATGGCCTGGTAGCGCCCGGCCACCCTGGGCGAGCGGCGCCAGGCAATGAACCGGGCCAGCAGCTGGCGCAGCGGCGCGGGCAGCGGCAGCATCACCGCATCGGAGAAGAGCCGGGTGAGGAAGGGACGGATCTCGTCCACCGTGGCCGGACCGCCCATGTTGAGCAGGGCCACTCCGATGGGCTGATCTAGGGCTGCCACTTGCATCAGACCGTCCTTGAATATGTCTGCCGGGCCGCACCGCTCTCCAGGTGGCGGTCGAAGACCATGCAGATGTTGCGGATGAAGAATTGACCGGCTTCGCTGACCCGGATCGCCTCGCTGTCCCAGGCCACCAGCCCGTCATCGCCCAACGGAGCAAGACGCTGGAAATCCTCGGCGAAATAGTCCGCGGCCTCGATGCCGAACCGCCGGGAAAGGGCTTCCAGGTCGGCGTGAAAGGTGCAGAACAGCTCCAGCAGCAGCTCGCGCCGGATCTCGTCGTCCCGGTCCAGCAGGTAGCCCCGCTCCACCGGCAGCCGGCCGGCGGTCACCTGCTCCAGGTAGGAATCCATTCCCTTGGCGTTCTGGGAATAGGTCGACCCCACCCCGGAGATGGCCGAAAGGCCCAGGCCCACCACGTCCAGGCCCCGCCCGGTGGTGTAGCCCATGAAGGTCCGGCGCAGCGTCCGCTGCTCCAGGGCCGTCACCAGCTCATCCCCCGGCAGGGCGAAATGGTCCATCCCCACCTGGAGGTAGCCCGCCTCCAGAAAGCTTTCGGACATCCGCATGAAAATGCGGCTCTTCATCTCGGCGTCGGGAAGAGCCCGCTTCTCCAGAACCCGCTGGTGCGGGTGAATCCAGGGCACGTGCGCATAGCTGTAGAGTGCGATCCGGGACGGGCGGAGGGCCAGGGTCCGCCGGGTGGTCTGCTCAGCCGATTCGAGAGTCTGCCGCGGCAGGCCGTAGATCAGGTCGAAGTTGATCGCCTGGCAGCCCCGGCTGCGGAGGTAGCGCACCACCTCCTCCACCTGGATCAGTTCCTGGTCGCGGTTCACCGCCTGGAGCACCGGGGCGGCAAAGTCCTCCACGCCGAGGGAGAAACGGTTGAACCCGTGATCGAGAAAAACGTCCAGTTTGTTCAGGGTGGCAGTGCGGGGATCCACTTCCACCGAGAGTTCGGCGCCCCGGTCCACCGACCAGGTGGACGTCAGGGCGTTGAGCAGCTGGCGGGTCTGTTCCACGGTCATGAAGTTCGGCGTCCCGCCACCCAGGGCCACCTGGCGCACCGGCCGGTGGGCACCGGCCGCTTCCGCCGCCAGGGACATCTCGCTGATCAACGCGTCGAGATAGGAGCGAACGGTTTCCACGCTGCGCCGGCCCAGGGTGTGGCAGCCGCAGAAGAGACAGCGCTGGTTGCAGAACGGGATGTGGAGATAGAGGGACAGTCCGGGGTCCGGATCGAGGTCCTGCCTCGCCCGCCAGCGGGCACCGAGAGCCGCGATGTCGATCTCATGGAAATGGGGGGCCGCCGGATAGCTGGTGTAGCGCGGCCCGCGCACGTCGTATTTTTCCCGCAACCGGGGATCGACGCTCTTCAGTTCAGCACCGGACATCCAACCCCCTCCTTCACCGCCGAGACCAGTGCCTCCACTCCGGCGATGGGCACGTCCGGCGTGACTCCCTGTCCGAGGTTGACCACATAGCCGCCGCCGGCCGCATCCTCGATCAGTGAGCGGACCCGTTGACGGATCCGTTCCGGGGGCCCCAGCAGTTCCGCCGGGTCGAGGTTGCCCTGCAGACCCACCGACGCGGGAAGTCTCCGGCGGGCATCGGCCAGACGGAGGCTGGAGTCCACGGAAATGACCTGGCACCCGGTGGTGGCTGCCGCCTCCAGGTGGCCGGCGGCGTTGCGCAGGTAGAGGATGACCGGCACCCCGGCCTGCTGCAGACGGGCCACGATCATCCGGTTGTAGGGCAGGGACAGCGTCTCGTAATCCTCGGGTGAGAGATAGCCGGCCCAGGTGTCGAAAAGCTGGACCACGTCGGCTCCGGCCCGCACCTGCAGCAGCAGCAGGTCGCTCACCACTTCAGCAAGGCGGGTCAGGACGTCCCGGGCCAGCTGCGGGTCGTTGTATGCCAGCGCCTTGAGGTTGCGCACGTCCCTGCTCGACCGTCCCTCCACCAGGTAGGCGGCCAGGGTAAACGGCGCCCCGGCAAAACCGATCACCGCGGTTTCGGGATGCAGCTCACGGCAGAGGATGCGCAGAGCCTGGTCCAGATAGTCAAAAGCCGATTCAGCGTCCACCGGCCGCAGGCGGTCCAGGGCCTGACGTGAACGTACCGGTTCGGCGAGCACCGGCCCCCCGGTTTCAAAGCGCACCTCGGCGCCCATGGCCTCGAGGACGATCAGGATGTCGCTGAACACCACTGCCGCATCCATCCCGTAACGGCGCACCGGCTGCAGGGTGACCTCCGCGGCCAGCTCCGGTGTGCGCACCATCTCCCAGAAGCTGTGTGCACCACGAAGCTCGTTGTATTCCGGCAGGTGCCGTCCAGCCTGCCGCATGAGCCAGACCGGCGGCCGGTCCACAGCCTCACCCCGGCAGGCGGCGATCATTCTTTCTCTTCCATTCATCATCCGTGGTTTTCCTCCGGTTCGGTGCGGCCGGTTCCCCGTGAGAATCGCGGAGCCGTACGGCACCCGCCCATATTAAAGCCCACAATCCCTACTTGTGTCATAGAAAAGTCACGGTGTGTCACGGAATGGTCACCGGGAACGGGGACAGCTACCTCTCTCCCCATCCTCTCCGAATTGTTGAGGTTGCCAGGGAGCGGGACAGTTACCTCCCTCCCCTTCGCCTGCACAACACTACGGCCGCGGCACGGCCGCTGGATCAGGTAACTGTCCCGGCCATTTTCATCTCGTTGTGAGTCAGCAATTTGATGGAGATGGTAGCTGTCCCCATATTTGACAGGTCAACACCCTTTTGCTATTTTCGGTTTCCCGTCGGGAACCGCCCCTCCCCCCGGCCGGATCTCAACCCACATGTCCCGGGGGCCGGCCGCGTGCCGGATCGGATGGAGCATTTTTGGGGGCAGGTACTGAATAAAGGAATGCACAACAGATGAAAAAAATCATTGTCAACGTCGTAAAGGTGGCGGTCACCGCCATCATCCTCTTCCTGATCTTCAAGAAGTTCCAGATCAATATGTCCGACATCACCACTGCGCTGAAGACCTCCAGCCCCGCCTGGTGGGGCGCATCGCTGCTGACCCAGGCAGCCGCCATCTTCTTTTCCATCATGCGCTGGCGGGTACTGCTCACGCCGCAGAACCTCAACGTCCCCGGCGGCCACCTGACCAAAACCTACCTGGTGGGGCGCTTTCTCGGCACCTTCACCCCCACCGGGGTGGGCCTCGAAGCCTACAAGGCCTATGACATCGCCCGCTACACCAAGAAACCCACCGAGAGCGTCTCGGTGGTGGTGGTGGAGAAGTTCCTCACCATCCTCGCCCTGTCGCTGATGGTGATCTTCTCCCTCTTTGTCATCACACTGCCGATGAAATTTCTGGTGGCCGTTTTCGGCCTCTTCGGCTTCCTGCTGCTGGTGACCACGGTGCTGGTGGTGAAGCCGACGCTGCTGCAGCTGATCCTCAAATTCCCCCTGCCGGCCAAGGGCAAGATCGAGGGCATCATCAACAACGCGGTGGAAGCCTTCAACCGCTACCGCCGGAACAAGGGCGCCCTCTTCGCCTCGGTCTTCTTCGGCATCCTGGTTTACGCCTCGCTTTTCGCCACCTTCTACACCAACGGCCAGGCCTTGAACCTGCCCAGGGGCCCGGAGGGCCGGCTGGCCGCGGTGGAGCTGAGCGACGATGTGAAAGGTACGCTGGCCGGGATGCACGTGGAGTTCATGGAGGAGAAGAACGAAGCGGGTGACTCCACCGGGATGGCCCAGATTTTTATCACCCCGGATGAGGAGTCGCGGCTGGTGGCCTCGGGCGTGGAACTGCAGGACGCGGTCAGCGATGAGACATTCATCCGCAAGGGCCTTTCCCTGGGCAGCGTGATGACCGTCGGGCCGCTGACCCAGATCGCCACCATGATTCCGGCTTCCATTGCCGGCATCGGACTGCGTGAAGGCGCCTTTGCCGGGTTCCTGCGCTCCTCCGGTGTCTGGGTGGGACCGAAGACCATCCTCGCTTCCCTGATGTGGTATTTCGTGTCGATCACGCTGAACATCGTCGGGGCGATCATCTTCCTCACCCGCAAGACCGACTACCAGGCGTCCCAGGAAGAGATCAACCGGGTGCTCAAGGGCCAGTAAACGTCTGAACCACCAACGGAGCGGACCACTTGACCAGTGAAGCGCTGCTCGGAATGGTGGAGGCCTGCGAGGCCTCCAGCACGCCGGAGAACGGCCCGGCCCTGCTCCGGGCAGCCGAGGAAATGCTGGACGGCCCCGAGGGCCAGCGGGGCGAAGCGGAGCTCTGGCACCGCTACCTCGACTGGACCCGCAGATCCCCCTGGCTGAAGAGCCTCCCTGGCCGGGAGGAACGGGAGCGCTGGGCCGAAACCGCTTTCCGGGCCATACGGCTCTCAGGCTACACCCTGGAGACCATGCTGGAGCAGCGGGTGGCGGCCCACCCGCAGCGGATCCTGTTCCACGAGCTGGGCCGCCAGGCGGAGCAGGGCTGGACCTACGCCGGAACCACCCGCCGGCTGCGCAACCTGGCCGCGGCACTGCTGGAGGGGCGGGACGAACCGCCGCGGGTGGCCATCCTCACCGGGGCCAACGGCTTTGACGCCGCCTGCTGCGACCTGGCCTGCCTGACCTACGGCCTGTTCGTCTCGCCGCTGAGCCCCCACTTCCCCGCCGACGTGCTGACCTGGATCTTCGACCGCATCGGCATCGACACCGCGGTCACCGACTCCGCCGAGCTGCAGGCGCGGCTGGAGACGGTTCGCGGCTCGACGAAGAAGCCGTTTCGCATCCTGCAGCTGGACCCCCGCTGCAGTGCCGGCGGGCCGGACGACGTCCGCCTGGTGGAGGCGGCCACCAGGCTGGGCGCCGCGCGGGTGGCCGAAATCCTCCGGGGCCATACCGCCCCGGGGCTGGACGAGCCGGCCACCGCCATGTTCACCTCGGGCAGCACCGGGATGCCCAAGGGTGTGCTGTTCACCGCCTACAACCTGATCTCCAAACGCTTTGCCCGGGCCGCGGCCCTGCCCGACGTGGGCGAGGAGGAGCGGCTGATCAGCTACCTGCCGCTCTACCACACCTTTGGCCGCTACCTGGAGATGATGGGCATGCTCTTCTGGGGCGGGACCTATGTCTTTGCCCGGAACCCCTCGATCCAGACCCTGGCCGCCGGGATGAGCAGCTGGAACCCCACCGGGCTGATCAGCATCCCCCGCCGCTGGGCCCAGCTTCACGAGCGGTGCCTGGCGCTGCTGGGCGAAGACCGCAGCCCCGAGGCCAAAGCCGCGGCCCTGCGCTCCACGGTGGGCGGCCGCCTGCGCTGGGGCCTCTCCGCCGCCGGCTACCTCGACCCGCAGGTCTTCCACTTCTTCCAGGACGCCGGGGTGGAGCTCTGCTGCGGGTTCGGGATGACCGAAGCCACCGGCGGCATCACCATGACCCCGCCCGGGGCCTACGAGGACGACACGGTGGGCATTCCCCTCCCCGGCGTGAAGACCCGGCTGGGCGAGGGCGGCGAACTGCAGCTGGCCGGCGAGTACATCGCCCGCTACCTCGACGACCCCGAACCGCAGGCCGGCGAGGAATACTGGCTGCCCACCGGCGACGTCTTCCAGGTCCGGCCCAGCGGTTACTACGAGATCGTCGACCGGATCAAGGACATCTACAAGAACAGCCGTGGACAGACGGTGGCCCCGCGGCAGACCGAACAGCAGTTCGCCGAGGTGCCGGGGATCAAGCGGACCTTCCTGGTGGGCGACGGCCGGACCTACAACGTGCTGCTCATCGTCCCCGACCGGGAGGACCCGGTGATCGCCGGCCTGCCCTCCGAGGACGAGATCGTCGAGTACTTCCACCAGATCGTGGCCGCGGCCAACCTCAAGCTGGCCCCGTACCAGCGGGTGGTGAACTTCGCCGTGCTGCACCGCGATTTCGAGGCCGACCGGCAGGAACTGACACCCAAGGGCTCCTACCGCCGCAAGGTGATCGAGGCCGGCTTCAGCGGGCTGATCGACAGTCTCTACGAGCAGGACTTTGCCGAGCTGCAGCTGGACCGCTACACCGTCCGCATCCCCCGCTGGTTCTACCGCGACCTGGGCATCCTGCTCACCGACATCGTCAGCACCAGCGGCGGACTGCTCAACCGGCGGACGTCGGCGTTCCTCCCGCTGGCCGCCGAACCCGGCAATGGCCTGGTCCAGGTGGGTGATCTGGCCTATGCCGTCAATGGGGATCAGATCGACCTGGGCCTCTTCGCCCACCAGCCCCAGCTCTGGGCCGCCAACCCCTCACTGTCTGCCTTTGCCCCCTGCCGCGAGAGCTGGGACCGCGCGCTCCACGGGGTGGCCGAACAGGTCTTCCTGCCCGCCGGCCGGGAGAACCCTGCCGGGAACGGAGATGCCGAAGCATCCGAGGGGAGCGGCGAACTGGCCCGGGCCTCGTCGCTCTGCGCCGCCGCGCTCTTCTCTTCCAGCCCGCAGGCACTGGCCGCGCTGCGCCGGCTGGAGAGTGAACTGCGCACGGTGGGCTACCGCACGGCCCGGGTGATCCGCCGGCGGCTGGAGGCCCTGGCCCGCCACCCCGACGACGAGGTGCGCTGCGAGGCCTACAAGGTATTGCTGCTGGACGAACCGCTGGTGGACTACAGCCAACTGCTGCCCAGTTTTCTCGAATCGGGACGGCCCTTCCTCAACGAGGAGAGTATGGCGGCCATCGCGGCCAGCGGCTTTGGCACCCGGCGGCTGGACGCCCTGCGGCAACGGCTCTACGCCTACCGCACGCGGCTCTCCTGGCCGGCCAGCCAGGCGGTGCGCCGCCAGTTCACCGATGTATTCCACTTGCTGGCCCGCTTCGTGCGGCAGAACACCCGCTACTACGGTGCGGTCCGCGCCGAGCTGGTGAGCTGGGCCATGCACCGTGACGATCCCGAGCTGGCGGCGGCGGCAGAAGAAATCTTCGGCGAGCTGGGTGACTGGTTCGAGACCCACCTGGCGGCGGAAGGCGATGGCCGTCCCGAGCAGTGGGAGGGCAAGATCATCTTTCAGGAAGGTCTCCCGGAGGAGGAGATCGACCATCTGAAAAAGATCCTCGTGGGCACCAGTTTCCTCAGGGAATCGATCATGCTGGCCTTCTCCCAGCAGAGCAGCTTCGACATCGGCCAGGTGCCCCGGGACGGGATCTGGATCACCCGGGTCAGCGCCGGCGGCGCCCGGCGGCTCTACCGGATCAGCGTCAACACCGATGGCGGCCGGCATTACGACCTGCTGCTCAGCGCCAGGCCCGACTTCGACCAGGCGCGGGTGCGGCAGACCAACCTCTGGCTGATCGCCATCTACGGCCATCCCCACGGCGTGCCGGTGGTGCCGCACTTCGGCTGCTGCCGCCCGGCGCTGGGCGCGCTCTCCGTGGCCTTCGTGGGCGGACAGACGGTCTGGAACTCGATCCACGAACTGGCCGAGGGCCGGGCCGACGCCTCCCGGGGAGAGAGCAGGTCCTGGGAGCCGCTGTTCATCAGGGCCATGGCCACCTTCTTCACCGGCTGGAACAACAGCAGCCGCCAGATCGTCCCGGGAACCGTGAGCCCGCGCAACGTGGTGGTGCCGCGGGACGACTGGCGCGAGGGCGGGCAGATCCTCTCCCTGGCCGGCTGGAAACCCTACGACGGTCCACTCTCCCTGGTGGCGCCGATGATCCGCTGGTTCTACCGGCAGACGGCGCACCACTACCCCTGGTGCGGGGCCGAACTGGACCCGGGCTGGATCTTCGAATCCTGCATCGAGGCCCTGGGCGTGGAAGAGGCCTCGGCATTTCTCGGGGAACTGGAGAACGACCTGGCCCGGCACCGGGCGCCCGGGGACCACGAGGGCATTGTCCAAAGGCTGCGGGCGCAGCGGGAACGGCTGAAGAGCGCCTATCACCAGCCGCTGGCCCTGCGCTGCGCCATCCAGCGCTACCTGCAGTGGGAGACCCAGAACCCCGGCGTCACTCCCGGCGCCCGGGAGCAGATGGCCGGCCAGATGCACCGTCACTACCGGCTGCGGCGGCACGGCGAGATCGCCCGCTACACCCTCTTCCTCGAAACCTATTTCCGGCAGGCCGCCCCCGGTCTGCGGGACGCGTTCCGCGTCCTGCTGGAAGCGATGTTCCACCATCCCGGAGCGCACCCCACCCAGCTGCTGGAACTCTCCGAGTTGAAGGCGGCCCTGGAGAACGACGACGACCGGCTGGTCTTCAGCCGGCTGGTCTTCCCGCTGCTCAGGCAGGACCAGCCGCTGGAACTCATCGAAGTGGGCGGTGATCAGCAACTGGTGGTCAGTTCGCACATCACCGACCGGCACGGTGTGTCCTATGCCGTGCGCGAGCCCCTGGGCCCCGGCGAGATCGGCCGGCTCTACCGGCTGTTCCTCAAACGCGGGCTGCCGATCAAGCTCTCGGAGCTGGACCGCCACCTGCTGGTGCTGGACGGTGACGACCGGATCGCGGGGGGGATACGGTATCGCGTGGAGGAGGACGGCCTGGTGCAGCTGGAGGGGATCACCGTGATGGCCTCACTGCGCCGCCGCGGCATCCGTTCAGCCCTGCTGGAGGACTTCTGCACCCGCATGGCCCAGCTGGGCACGGCTGTGGTGCGGACCCACTTCTCCCACCGCAGTTTCTTCATCCCCCGGGGGTTCCGGCCGGACAACCGCTGGGGCGGCCTGGTCCGCTATCTCGGCGAAACTGAGACCATCACCGGTTGACGGTGGATCGTTGGAGACCGTCAACGGGAGGGCACGGCCACCGGCTCATGCTGCGGAACCGCTTCCGGCTCTCCCCTGCCGGCGGGCGCCACCCGGGTGACCTTCCAGGTGGAACTGTCCATGCCGCGCAGCAGTTCCACAATCCCCCTCCGGCCCACCAGGTGCGCCGCCCCGACCACCACGAAACAGCTCTTGCCGTCCCTGAGGTATTCGACGATCTTGCCGGTCATGGTCTCGTTGCGCTGGTAGATCAGTTTTTCCATCACCGCTTCCAGCCGTTTGTCCTCCCGGGAGCTCTTGGTGATCAGCCGGTCCATGGAGGCGATATCGCCCGAGGTCCAGGCGGTAACCATTTCCTTCATGTGGGCGTCGAAATCCTCGATCTCCTTGAGGGTGGTGACCAGGAAGAGCTCCTGCATCCGGTCGTCGAAACCGGAGAGCAGTTCCAGCTGGAAATCGCCGCTCTCCAGCTCGTGGACCTTCTTGCCCTCTTCGGCGGCCAGGTCGAGGAAGTGCCGGTCGATGCCATACTGCTCCTGGTAGCCGGACCGGGTCATCTCGGTTACGGTGAGCACCATGGAGAGGAACCACGGTTTCATCGACCCGAACCCGGCCGCGGTAAGCCCCCTCGATTCCAGATACCCCTCGAACAGCTCCCAGGTCTCCCCGGAGACCGAGTCCTTCAGCGTCTTGCCCTGTTCATACATCCCGCGGGTGAGCAGGTTCATCTGCAGCTCGTTCATGTCCACGGCATCGAGATTGACTTCAACCACCAGGGCCGGAGACCGCTGCCAGGCCTTCCGGATCGCCCGGTCCAAAGGATAGAGGTCCGCGGTGGCCGCGTGCATCGAACCGAGGAGGTAGACCGTGGCCTTGTCCGAGCGAACCTCCCAGAAAAAGAGCCCCTCATCGCCGCCGGCAAGGGCCGCCGGAGAACAGAGGGCCAACAGGACCAGCAGGGCGGCCGCCGGGGACCGCCGGATCAGATTCGGCATCACTCACACTCCTTACCCCACTGAACTACTTCAGCAGGTGCTCTTCGATGAACAGGACCATCGACCAGTAGTAGAAATCACGGTTGCTCTTCTTGCGGAACCCGTGGCCCTCGTCGTTGGCCAGCAGGTACCAGGCCGTGCCGCCATTCTCCCTGATCGCCGCGACGATCTGCTCCGCCTCGCCCACCGGCACCCGCGGGTCGTTGAGACCCTGGACCACCAGCATCGGCTTGGTGATCTTCTTCACGTGGGTCAGCGGCGAAATCTTCTGCAGGTGCTCGCGCATGGCCGGTTCGCGCTCGTCGCCATACTCCACCCGGCGCAGGTCCCGGCGGTAGTCCTTGGTGTTCTCGAGGAAGGTGACGAAATTGCTGATCCCCACCACGTCGATGCCGGCCTTGAGCCGGTCGTTGTAGTGGGTCATGGCGGCCAGCACCATGTAGCCGCCGTAGGAACCGCCGAACACCGCCACCCGCCCGGCGTCCAGCTCGGGCCGCGCAGCGATCCAGTCCAGCAGGGCGCCGGCGTCCTTCACCGAGTCCTCCCGTTTGAAGCCGTTGTCCAGCAGCAGGAAACTCTTGCCGTAGCCGGACGACCCGCGGACGTTGGGCGCCAGCACGGCGATGCCCAGCTCGTTGACGAAGTACTGCACCAGCGGCGAGAAGCCGGGCCGGTACTGGGATTCGGGCCCGCCATGGAAATTGATCGCCACCGGGTGCGGTCCCTTCCCGGATGGCTGGTAGTAGAAAGCCGAGATCTGCCGCGGCTTGCCGTCCACCTTGTCGAAGGTGTCGAAGTGCACCAGCTGCGGGTCGACGAAGCCGTCGGTGTTCAGTCCGCCCACCTCGCTGAAGGTCCAGCGCACCAGTTCCTTCGACTGCAGTTCGAGAGTGTAGACGTCGGTGGTGGACCGGGCGGTCTCTATCGACATGGCCAGCCGCTTGCCGTCGGGGTGGAAGAGGAACCCGCCCACCTGCCCCACCGGGATCCCGGGGATCGGCTGGTAGGTCCCGGCGGCGGTATCCATCAGGTAGGCCCGGCTGATGCCGTCCTCGTTGGCGGTGAAGGCCAGCAGGTCACCCTTTTCCGAGAGATCCATACCGCCGACATTCCAGTTGAGATCCGCGGTGAGCACGGTGAAGGTCTTTGTTGCCAGGTCGTAATACTGCAGCCGGCTGAACTCGCCGCCCTGGTCGGAGGTGAGGTAGATCCCCCTGCCGTCCTTTGACCAGAGGGCACCGCCATACGATATCTGCTGGTCGCTGGGGTTGAGCTGGGTGATCCGGCCGCTCTCCAGATCGATGACGTGGTAGGTCGACTCGTTGGCCGACACATAGCTCAGGGCCAGCAGCTGCCTGTCATCAGGCGACCAGTCCACCGGGAACCAGAATCCGCCCAGCTCCAGGATCGGTTTCGACTCACCGGGCTTGTCCACCGCGGCCAGGTGGAGGTCCCAGTCCCGGCCGTTGCGCTTTGTGGTGTAAAAAGCGAACCGGTCCCCCTTGTTCGACCAGAGGGGGCTGCCGTTCTTCGACTCTCCATCGGTGATCAGGGCGTACTGCCCGGTCTCCAGGTCAAACCAGAAGATCTGGTACGACTCGGCGCCGCCCACGTCCTTGGAGAAGATAAAACCGTTTCTTGCGGAATCGGGACAGACCGCGGCGCCGCGCACCGGCTCGTCGAAGAACGTGATCTGCCGCCGGGCGGCCCCGGGGCCGGCCAGCTGGTGGATCTGTGCCGTCTCCCCGAACCGGGTGGAGAT
The DNA here is from genome assembly GCA_963836075.1 of uncultured Acidobacteriota bacterium. Lineage (GTDB taxonomy): Bacteria > Acidobacteriota > JAQAZP01 > JAQAZP01 > JAQAZP01 > JAQAZP01. The sequence continues at coordinate 3,427,646 of CAWIIB010000009.1, read as the reverse complement.
CAGCATCCCCCCGTCATGATTCCAGTCCTGGAACGAGGCTTCGCGGGTGCTCTGGTACTGGAACATCCGGTCGATGATCCGCTGGGGGATCTCCGGTATCCCCTCGATCACCAGGTTCCCCTCCTCCCGGCGCTCAACGCCGGCTTCCACCGGCAAGACGATGACAACAGCCAGCGCAACCAGCGCCAGCAGACAGACGGTCCGATTCATTGAACTCCCTCCCCGGTTTGAATATATGCGCCACAGAATCGCTCAGATCAATTCCAAATGCAAGCTGGTAAAAAAATGCACCCGCTTCGCCAGGATCAAACGCACTAAGCGCTTCCTGGTTCAAAATAAAACCCAGACACATAACGAAAGATTTTCCCCGTTACCCTCAATATTCGCTTGACAACCACAACACACATTTCTATGCTTTCTTGTATATTCATTATGACGCTAATGACAACTTTGTTCTCAGCCGAGTCTCGCCTCTTACCCGAATCAAGGAGAGATAAGATCCGTCCGTCCGTCCGTCCGTCCTGCACCTGAGGCCTCAGGGGTCGGGACCTCACCAAAATCTTTCCCCCAACAACCGCGCGCCCCCACGCTTCTATCCGGTCGTGGAAGGAACGCCCTCGAATTGTCAGCCCCCACAAGGAGAGTACGAATGAACACAAGGCCAGCCAACTTGTTCGAGGCCTCGCGATTCATCCTGTTAATGATAATGGTCAGCTTGCCGACCTTTACCCTCGGTTCAAAAGCACTCGTCCATGGGCATGAGACGGACGACGGCCTCGAACTCACCATCGCCAATGGGCGAGTCACGGACCTGAAAATCGGCATCATGGAGCCGGACTTCTGCATTCCGGGAAGCGGCGGGTTCTATATACGGGATTACACAGTCGATCCAACAACCGGGCTGCCTGGAAACCTGGACACACACGGGAATTTGCTCGATTGCAGTGATTTCGATTCGGATTGCACTTCCTGTTTATTGAATGAAGAAGTCTGGACAATCGATACCGATATTCTTGTGGATCCTGACATCACCTGCGCCGATTTGACGCTAACTTCCGGATCAACGACCGTCGCAAAACTCGTGTTGCCAGAGGATGACACTGGCCCTTTCTTCATCGGCATCTACCAGGACATCCATCTCAGCCAGCTTGGCCTCTACCCCAATCCCACGACCCATGATCTATTCTGCTTTTCCTTCGACCTGGCCACCGCCTGCGGTTTCCGCTCCAAAGATCACCCGGATGGTACGCTCGATGAGCATGGCGAACACAAGATCATTTCCAGGATCGACTGGTTTACAGGCTCTGAAGCACCAACATCCGTTCCGTTCACCCCCTCTCCCCCTGGGGATTTGCCCGCCGTTGGTTACACTCAAGCCCTGCTGTGGGAGTCGACGGGACTGGCCTCATCGGATGACCCGGGACTTGATGAGTTCCTTTCCTGCGGAATCCGCTCCTACCGGCCGCTCGATGCAACATACGTCAGGGTCGGAGTCATCGTCGAGGGGTACCTGCCCAACACCGGCGTGGACAACGCGGTCTATTTCGACAATTTCGCCTTCTACAAGGCACCGCCTATCGTCCATGTCAAAACCGATGACCTTCTGACTGAAGATGACACGGATTTTGACTTCCTTCAGGAACTTGGCGGCACCCCTGTTTTGCCCAATCTCCAGATGAAGGCGAGCGTCAATACCATCCAAACCACTGGCGGCGGATACCTGCTGATCGACGGCGTGATCAAGAATCTTGATTTGAATCCATCAAACGACCTGCCGGCCCGTGCCCTCGATCTGGGCTTCGCCCTGCCCATCGATTATCACCAGACTGACCAGAAACTCACCTGGTGGGATGACATGGGTCAATCAGAGATTATCGGGGATTGCGTCCAGATCCTTCCCTTCCGCAATGCCGGCCCCGTCGATGTGAGGCCGAGGCAGACCAGCAAGTACCATGCCTACCCCGACAGCGCAAATGATGATTTTTTCAGTCTGCACACCGAAGGCACGATGATGTCTTCGTATCCCTTCAGCGCTCTCTCCATCGACGATTCAACGTACCTCCGCGGCATCTCCTTCGGGGATGATCTGTCGGCTGACACCGTTGCCGTCTCGCACTTCGGATACCGGGTGCTCCAGCCTGACGCACCCTATACTGGACTCTACTATGTTGAGTTCAACCTTGGGATTCTGCCTGAAAATACGCTGAACAACCTCAACGAAACTCCCTTCAGTTTTATCCTGTTCCGCGGCGACAACACCTCCTGGCGTGAAAAATCGACGTTCCGCGAAGCAGCGAATAGATACCAGGTCGAATTTTTCCCGCAATACTTCACTCGCCCCACACTCCCATCAAGTCATCCCGACCATGACTGGCAATTCGGCGGCGGCTTCTACAACGGCGAAGTCATCAATGTTTCGGGAAGCCCACAGCTAGTCTCGAACACTTTTAACAATCACGCTAGCGGCTACGGCTTGCGCTATACCCAGGAGCCGTATACCGGCGTGGACAACCAGACCTGGATGCAGGGAGTGGTTAATCTGTTCAATTCAATCCACGTCGGCACGCTGGTCTATGAGCAGCCCTGGCTGGCCTCTTTCCACAACCCCACCGGCACAAGCATGAACCAGTACACTACCCTGGACCTGGAAATGACCAACTACAGCCCCGTTGATGATCCGCCCCATGCCGGACAAATTTGGGAGCAAATGTATTTCGCCAAACGAGACAATGCTCTTCATCTTCCCGGCGGCACAACCTTGTTCGGCCAGAGGATCGATGATTTCTCTGGTTCGTCAGACAAGTTGAAATACAACTTCCCCACACTGTTGGTTGACAGCAATATCGGAGATGCGGACTTGCTCGCTAAAGAGAGGTTGTATATCGGAGACGCCTATGGCAACGTCAGCAACGATACCGTTGCCGGCCTGAAAGGAATGGAATGCGACAATGCCTTCTACTCCAGGTACGATGCCAACCACCTCGACCAGACATCGAACCGCCTTTCAAAATATGTAGCCATTGGTGGAAGATTGACCTACAGCATCAACCATCTCGCACCGGCAATTCCTCAAGTGGCCGCAAATGTGCTGTTTCTGAAAGACATGCAGGACAAGTTAGGTGAGATCGATGCGGTTTTCCCTTTTGGTGATGGAAGCAATCCAACCCATATCGAAGATGAGATCCTCTCCGGCAACTTCAACGAACCGCTGTTTGGCGCCTCAAAATATGGGGTTATGAACTGTGATATAGGCGGTTTCGAGAGCAGAATCGCACAGGGTTTCAATAGGTTCAACAGGTCGGAACAAGCTCAAAATTTCAGACGGGCAATGGCTCGGGACAAGAACATGGCAAGGCTCATTGGTCAAGTACCCTTGAAAGACTGCATCCTGGATGTGTGGCAAACCTCCGGTTGTTCCAACTGGGATAATCTGTGGGGTACTGGAAACTATAACGATTTCCAGATCCAAATAGTGAACGAAGCCGCCTGGGTGGCCCTTGCCTGGGGTTTCATGCCTTCGATTTCCAATATCTTTAGAGTCATTGATGACAACTTCTTCGACAGCCACATACTCCCTCTGTTCGAAACCGATCCTCAGTATGGGCTGAGCTATACCAATATCTTCCGGGAGCTTCACCTCTCAGGATGGCGGCCGATTACCAACATAGAGGTCCTTTATGAAGGAGTAACACCAGAAACAGGAATTCGTGTGGAGCGTTTCGGGGATACCGGCGACAGCAACAGCCCGGGAGACTCCGTATGTTTCACGGTTTTGAACAACGATGACCTGACGGTGACGACCGTCGATCTAGCGAAAATCGGGGCCACTGGGACTCCGGCAGCGAAGTCAATAGGTGAGATCGAGGAACTGGAGGAGTACAGACGAACTCGAAATCTGCGAATTGGATTTCTCCTGCTCCGACTTTCCAGGCCAATGCCCACTGGAGTTTGAAGACAAGGAGAAGAGCTTGTTCCTCAACATCTACAACACCAAAGAGTTCCGCATGTTGGGCAGCGGCAACATCAAGGGGATACAACTGGTTCATTGCCCGCCGAAACCATCGGTATGCAATTGGCCATACATTCAGGATTGGTCGTTTTCTGAGGGCTCCGACTCCATGCATTACTCCATCAAGCGACTGCTAGTATTTGGAGGGGCATTGAGGATCGGCGGTGATTGGCCAAAAAGCGGTATCCAGGATTACCTGACCGTGCCAAACAAAGCCCTGATGGTGTTCAAACTCTGGATCGACCGCAAGGTGGACAACGGCGACATTGATGGTGGTGAACAAAGTTCTTCCAGCCGCGAAAGCACAGCAGATTCGGTGTATCTCGGCGATCACTACGAGCGCTACGGCAGCGGATGGCAGACCTACGAAAGCGCGGGATATAATGGTACCGTGGACGCGGTAGCCATCTCAGATCCTGAGGCGTGTGTCTATTATACATTCAGCACTGGAGAGAGTGAGGTGCTTGAAGTGTTGGCCCACTTTCCTCCATCCAGGCAAGCCACAGCCGCGGCTCGATACGATGTCTTTGTCACTGACTATCTCGAGGGCCCGGCAGGCGAAGCGGATCTCGGCGAACCGCTAATCACCACGGTAATCGATCAAACAGATTCAGCGACCTACTCCTCTGCAGCGGATGATGAAGGTTTTGTTTCAATCGGAACCATTGAAGTTATGCTGCAGGAGCCGGCTTTGAAAAGCATCGTGATTAAGCTTAGCTCTGCTCATGATCAGACAGAGCTTTACAACCCATCCTCTCTACTCATCTCCGATGCGGTAATGATTAGGCCGGTTGAGTAGCTCGGAAATGAACTAAACGTTGGGGAGATGAAGATGCTGCAAATGGCTGACTGGCAGGAATATCAACGGTTGCATACGATGCGCCTCATAACTAAGCTGTTGTGTATTCTTCATCTCCTCCTTTTTCCCCTTCTAATTCTCCACCCAGCTAATCTTTGTGGACAGACCATTTACGACATGGGTGAAATCAATGGTGACCTTCGAATATTAGGCGAGGGCCGGCATGACTATATAAATTACCTCTCAAGGTTTGACTTAGATCAAAGCGGTACAGGGGATTTCATCGTTTGCTCCCCAGGAGGAACCGGTAAAATATCGATATTCCTCGATCCCGATCTATCACTTTTCAATACTCTCATTGACTTATTATCAGATATTCCAGAAGTTACTATTCTGGGTGGATCAACAGGGAACTCCGCCATCTATCCGGGGCACACCTTACTAACCGTCGATTTCAACGGCGACAACACGCAAGATTTTTTCAGTTCCTTTGACAGTAATGACTGCGTGTTCTGCTATTTTGGTTCAGAAAAGTGGGTAAAAGGGACTACCCTGCAATTACCTGACGATCCACCGGATGTTCTGATAAAGCATGAGGACGGCGGCCCCTCCAGCTTCTATTTCGGACAAGATATCTCTTCTGGTGACATAAACAACGACGGCATTTCGGACGTTCTCATCGGTGAATACCTCGGCCGGAATCATTCCGGAACACCCACCGGAGCTGTCCACGTGGTGTTCGGGAGAGAGTCCTTCGATCCACCCGTTGTCATCGACATATTCCAGACCCCCGCGGACATCACCATTTTCGGGGTGGAATACGCCGATCAATTGGGCCTCAGAGTCACGGCCGGGGACGTGAACGGGGATGGCATCGACGACATCGTCACAGGGGCGGGATTCGCCGTGGGTGAGGAGGATTGCGGCCGCGTCTACGTCGTATATGGCTCAGACAGTTTCCCCAATGAGCACGTGATTGACTTGGCGATTGATCAGGCGGACATCGAAATCAAGGGTCCGCACTACTATTCTCGAACCGGATACGAGGTTGCCGTCTGCGACCTGAACGGTGACGGAACCGATGATATTTGTTTCAATTCGCCTTGGCGGGAAACCACGCCGGAAAACCGAGGGGTTGTATACGTGGTTTTCGGCCGTGCTGATTTTCCAGCTAATTTCTACCTAGACCTTGAAACGGAGGAGGCGGACCTGGAGATCATCGGCGAAGTCGAGGAAGCGTACCTTGGCACTTATATGGAAGCAGGCGACATGGATGGTGACGGGTGCGAGGAACTCGTAATTGCCGGCTATAGATGCCGAGAGCGATTTCAAGATGAGGGTGTGGCATACGTAATTCCTGGCTCACCCGACTACGCTTCCCATATGGCCGTTGATTTGTCCGCGAATAGCCCCAGTATGAAGGCACTCGGCTCTTTTCCTTCAGACAGCATGCATTTACTGAGCGAGATGACGGACGTCAATGAAGACGGGTTGATCGACCTGATAGTCAGTGCGCCAAATGCAGATCGGGAGGACGATGCCTGGGCAATCAGCGCCGGCGAAATCTACGTGATTCTCTCCGACGGCGCTTTGTTCAATCCGCCGAGGATTCTTGCCTCACCTGGCCTCTATGCAACCAATCCTCCGGAACTGAGATTATATGACCCGTTTGATCATGACGGATGGACGGGTAGGTTCTTGCCGTACCTAGTTGATGGTTATGGCCTCGTTACCGCCGGGGGTGACCTTGACGGCGATGGGTATGACGAGATCGTGACCGGCCCGGGGCCGGGGCCGTATCATCCCGCCCGTGTCCTGCTGCTCGATGAAGTGGGGAAAAGGCTTGCCTCGTTCCAGGCCTATGCCACACCCCGATACGGCGTGAATGTTGCCTGCGGCGACCTTGATGGTGATGGTGTTGATGAGATCGTTACCGGCGCCGGGCCGGGTGCGGTGTACGGGCCCCATGTGCGGGGGTGGCAATGGGATGGAGATGATTCTGTCGCACCGCTCCCCGGGGTCAGTTTCCTCGCCTACGGCACCAACCGCTGGGGGGTCAATGTGGTCTGTGGCGATATCGACGGTGACAACAGCGATGAGATCATCACCGGGGCCGGGCCCGGAGACGTTTTCGGACCGCATGTCCGGGGCTGGGACGTGGACGGGGGTTCTGCGGTGCCGATCCCGGCGGTGAGCTACTTCGCCTATGGCACCCTCCGCTGGGGAGTCAACGTGGCCAGTGGGGATATCGACGGCGACGGGATCGCGGAAATCGTCACCGGGCCGGGGCCCAGCACTCAGTTCAGCTCCCACGTCAGGGGGTGGAACTATGATGGCGAGGTGCTGGAACCGATCCCCGGGGTGAATTTCATCGCCTACTCCAGTTTTCCTCACTCCAAGGGCTGTATCGTGGCCTGCGGCGATGTCGACAACGACCGGGTGGCCGAGATCCTCACCGCTCCCGGTCCCCATCCCGACAACCCGGCATACGTCAAGACCTGGAACTATGACGGCAATGAACTGGCACTCGTGACGGGCAAGAGTTTCCTGGTCTTCGAAGAGGGCGGCTATCTGGCCGGGGCACGGATCGCCCTGGGGAACCCGTATCAGCATCTTTCATACTTGCCGTAGGGAGATCGCCACGTCGCAGGCTGCGCCTGCTCCTCGCGATGACACTCAATGGCCCGGAATCGTCTTGACGTTATACAGTGGCTGTGCTACTTTTCCCGCACAATAACAACAATAAAGGCTTTCGGTGCCTGTTCCACCCCCGGAAGTCAATCCCCCCCTCCAGAAAAGCCATCATGTTGCCGAACGGCTGTACGGTAACCTGAATGGCAGCGGAACAGAACGGCGGCACGGTGAGCAGTGGCCGCAGTGGACGTGTTTCATACACAACGGACGACGTACTCCAGGAAGGACCAGATAGATAATGCGCGAGTTTGATTCACCCTCCCGCGTACGACAATCTCCAGCAACGGTCGGTATTGGCGGCAGCGGTCTGACGGCCCTGCTCTGCGCCCTCCTGATCGTTGTCCCCCTGCTCTCCTCCTGCAGTGCCCGGCACCAGCCGTCCCCGCCGGCAACGACCCCGGAGCGGGGATACGCCACGGTGACCTACGAAGATCCGGAGCCGACGGTCAACGCCCTGGTGGACCAGATCATCTCCCGGGCCGAACAGCACTACCGCGATGGCTGCCAGGCCTATATCGACGAGGACTGGGAACGGGCCGAAGCCCAGTTCGCCCTGGCCCTCAGCGTCTACGCCGGTCACTCCGACATGATGCGGGATGACCAGCGGCTGGCCGCGGCCTTCGACGACCTCTACTCCCGGGTCACCCCGCTGAAGGAAACGGTGGTCCTGCACATGGAGGAGGAGGAAAAGTGGGTGGAGGAGAGCGAGCCGGCACCGGTGGACGGCCTGGCCGACCTCGACGCCGGAGAACTTCCCGGTGACGGTGAACCGGAGGAACCGCCGGTGGTGGAGGAATCCCGCCGCGCCGCGGTCCAGGACCTGCCGGTGGAGACCAACAGCCGCGTGCGCTATTTCATCCAGCGTTACCAGAACCAGGACCGCAAGTTCTTCCAGGATTCGATGGTCCGCCGCGGCGCCTGGATCGACATGATCCGCGAGATCTTCACCGAAACAGGGGTTCCCACCGAGCTGGCCGCCATGGCCCTGGTGGAGAGCGGCTACAAGACCAAGGCCCTCTCCCGGGCCAAGGCTTACGGGATGTGGCAGTTCATGAAGGGGACGGCCCGGCTCTACGACCTGCGCATCGACAGCTGGCAGGACGAACGGGGAGATCCGGAAAAGGCCACCCGCGCCGCGGCCCGGCACCTCAAGGACCTCTACCAGGACCTGGGCGACTGGAAACTGGCCATGGCGGCATACAACGCCGGCCAGGGCCGGGTGGAGCGGGCGATCCGCCGTTCCGGCACCCGGGACTTCTGGAAGATATCCAGTTCCCGCCACCTGGTGCGCGAAACACGGAACTATGTGCCGGCCATCATGGCCGCGGTGATCATCCTCCGCGACCCCGAACGGTACGGCTTTCACATCACGCCGGCGGAGCCGATGCTCTATGACAAGGTGACCGTGGACAGCTGGGTCGACCTGGACAAGGTGGCGCTCTGCGCCGGCACCGACCTGCGCACCATCCGTGACCTCAACCTCGACCTGAAGTATGGAACCACCCCGCCCAACCGGGTGCCTTACGAACTGAAAATCCCCCACGGCCGGGCCGCGGCGTTCGACACCGCCTTTGCCAAAATCCCCGCCGATCAGCGGGTGGTGCCCAAGATCCACAGCGTGCGCCGGGGGGACACGCTCTACGACCTGGCCCGCAAGTATCGCACCACGGTGACCGCCATCTGCCAGATGAACGGCATCAACTCCAGGAGCGTGCTCAGCCTGAACCAGACACTGCTGATCCCCACCGGGCCCAATGCGCCGTCCTGGACCGGCCAGGGGGCCTCCGGCGGCAGCAGGGCCGCTGATTACGAACCGGGAAAGCGGATCACCTACCGGGTGCGGCGGGGCGACAGCCTGAACAAGATCGCCGCCAGGTATGGCACGACCAGCTCCAGCATCGCCCGCTGGAACAAGATTTCGGAAAGAAGCCTGATCCACCCTGGCCAGCGGCTGACCATCCACTGCGGCCAGCGGTCATCGGGCGGCGGTTCCTCCGGCGGCAGCCAGAGGGTGGCCTACAGGGTCCGGCGGGGGGATACCCTCTCCGCCATCGCCAAGAGATACAAAACCTCGGTCCGTTCCATCTGCCGCTGGAACGAGCTCCCATCGGTGCGCATTTACCCCGGAGACATGCTGACCATCTATGTCGAGTGACCTCCGGTAGACCGAGGCTCCCTGAATCGAAAACATCCCGGTCCCGGCTCCGCGGCGGGCGGCCTTCGGCCGCCGTTGTACTGCACCCGTGGTCCGGACCATCTGGACGAGACCGCAACATGAAAATCGGACTGATCGGTCTGCCGAACTCCGGCAAGACCACCATCTTCAACGCCCTTTCCCGTTCCGAGGCCGAAGTGACCAGCTTCGCCAACACCAGGGGCGAACCGAACCTGGCAATGGTGGACGTGGAGGACGGCCGGGTGGAGCGGTTGAGCGCCCTCTACAAGCCAAAGAAGACCGTCCGGGCCACGGTGGAGCTGGTGGACTTCGCCGGTCTCAGCGAGGGCTCGGCCCGGGAGGGCCTCTTCTCCGGAGAGGCCATGACCATGGTGCGCAACGCCGACGCTCTGGCCCTGGTGGTCCGCCGGTTCGTCGACGCACTGGAAGACCCGCCAACCCCGGTGCAGGACGTGGCCGAGATCGAGGACGAGCTGATCATCTCCGACATGATCGTGGCCGAGAAGCGGCTGGAGCGGATCGCGTGGGGCAAGAAGCGGGGCCTGCAGGACAACGAGGCCAAGGTCGAGGAGCAGGTGCTGCGGCGGATGATGGAGCAGTTGGAGGGCGGCCTGCCCCTGCGCCGGATGGAAATGACCGCCGAAGAGGCGCGGGCGGTGCGCGGGTTCCAGTTCCTCTCGCAAAAGCCGCTGATCGTGATCCTCAACGCCGACGAGGAGACCTACGGCAAGAACAACAGCCTGGTGGAGCACCTCCGGGAGCACCACACGGTGATCGAATTCGCCGGCAACTTCGAGATGGAACTGGCCCGCATGGACCAGGAGGAGGCTGCGGCCTTCATGGAGGACCTGGGGATCAGCGAGTCGGCCCGGGCCCGGCTGACCCGGCTGGCCTACGAGACGGTGGGCAATATCAGTTTCTTCACCGTCGGTGAGGATGAAGTGCGGGCCTGGAACATCATCCGCGGGCAAACGGCCCTGGAGGCCGCCGCGGTGATCCACAGCGACCTGGCCCGCGGCTTTATCCGCGCCGAGTGCTTCTCCTATGACGACCTGATGGAGAGCGGCTCGGAAAAGGTGGTCAGGGAAAAGGGCCGCTTCCGCCTGGAAGGAAAAACGTATCCGGTTCAGGATGGCGACATCCTGAGCATCCGTTTCAACGTATAGGGATATCGATGCACAACAACAAGAAAAGCGACCGGGCCCGCCGGAACAGCAACCGTTCACGGCGCAGAGAACCTTCCCGAGGAGGAAACACCGCCATGCCGGAGAAAGCAAGCGGCATCCTGAAAATCAACCCCAAGGGGTTCGGCATCCTGCGCGACCCGGCCAAATCGTTCCGGCCCGGCCCCGGCGATGCCAGCGTCCACCCCTCGATGATCAAGAATTACGGGCTGGTCACCGGCGCGGCGATCACCGGCGAGGCGCGCAAGGGCAAACGGGGTCTCGAACTGTTCTCGGTGGAGACTGTCTGCGGGCAGCCGCCGGAGGACTTCCGCAAACGCCGGCCTTACACCGAACTCACCGCCCTCGATCCCGAGGAACGGTTTCACCTGGCGGCCGGCGGTGACATCACCATGCGGGTCATCGACATGGTGGCCCCCATCGGCAAGGGTACCAGGGGACTGATCGTTTCCCCGCCCAAGGCGGGCAAGACGATGATCCTCGAGAAGCTGGCCAACGCCATCCACGCCCACGACCCCAGCACCCGGATCATCGTCCTGCTGGTGGATGAGCGGCCCGAAGAGGTGACCTGGTTCCGCCGCGCGGTGGAGTATGCCGACGTGCTGGCCAGTTCCAGCGACCAGAGCGTGGAACAGCAGGTGGAGCTGGTGGAGCTGACTCAGGCCCACGCGCGCACCGAGCTGGAGTGCGGCAAGGATGTGGCGATACTGGTGGACAGCCTGACCCGCATGGGCCGGGCCTACAACCTGAAGAGCACCAACACCGGGCGGACCATGTCCGGCGGTCTGGGCGCCGGGGCGATGGAGATCCCGCGCCGTTTCTTCGGTATGGCCCGCAACATCGAAAACGGCGGATCGGTGACCATCCTGGCCACGGCGCTGGTGGACACCGGCTCGCGGATGGACACCCTGATCTTCGAAGAGTTCAAGGGGACCGGCAACAGCGAGATCATCCTGGACCGCAAGCTGGCCGAAGAGCGGATCTTCCCCGCGATCAACATCCCGGCCAGCGGCACACGCAAGGAAGAGCGACTCTTTGGCCCCGAGGAAGGACAGCGGATCAACAAACTTCGCCGGATTCTCATCGAGATGCAGCCGCGGGACGCCATGGAGAAGATGCTGCAGCTGATGGATCAGTACCCGACCAACGAGGCGCTGCTCGAGGCGGTAGGCCCGGGACGGTAGGAAGCGCGACGAACCGGGGAGCCGGATCGATGCGGGAGGTGCTGAAAAGGAGCCTGGTGCACCTCGGTGTTGGCGCGATGCTCTTTGCCCTCGCCCTGGTCTTTCTGTGGCCTCTCCCCCTGACCGGCGGCAACGAGATCATCGGCGGCGATGGAGACCCGCTGCTGGAGCTCTGGACGCTCTGCTGGAACGACCACTGGTTCTCCGGTGCGGCGCCGTCCTATTTCGATGCCAACATCTGCCACCCGGAAAAGAACTCGCTGGCCTTTGCCGACCACCTCTTCTCCCAGGCACTCTTCTTCATACCGCTCTACCGGCTCACCGGCAACCCGGTGCTCAGTTACAACCTGCTGCTGGCGCTCAGCCTGACCCTCAGCGGCTGGGGCGTCTGGTTCTGCGCCCGCAGCCTCGGCCTCTCGCGACCGGCGTCGCTGGCCGCGGGCATCCTCTTCGCCTTCTTCCCCTACCGCACGGCCCAGATCAAGCACCTGCACATCCTCTCCACCCAGTGGCTGCCCTTCTGTTTCTACTTCCTGCTCAGCTTCCTGCGCGCCGGGCGGACCCGCTGGCGCCCTTTGACCCTGTTCACTCTTTTTTCGGTGCTCCAGGTGCTCTGCAGTTTTTACCAGGCCCTGATCTGGACGCTGCTCACCTGCGGCACGGTGGCCGCTTTCAGCTTCGGCATGAAAGACGGCCGGCGCAAAGCCGCGGGGCTGCTCTGCGCCGGTCTGGTCATTGCCACGGCGCTGGCGCCCTTTGTGCCGACCTATTTCGAGGTCAGCCGGCACTATGATCTGGTGCGGTCCACGGGTGAGAACATCAAGTTCTCGGCCAGGCCGGGAGATTTTCTTCACCCCTCCCACTACACCCTGCTGCACCGCAGTCTGTTCAGACTGCTGCCGCCGGAGCCGTCGACCGAGGTCCGTGCCGGGGAACACCAACTCTACCCGGGCCTCGTTTTCACCCTCTTGCTGGCCTGCGGGCTCTGCGCCGTGGTGCGGGCCGGGCCGGCACTGCGACCGCACCGCCGCACCTGGATCCTGCTCCTGCTCACCGCCGGGGCAGCACTGATATTCTCTCTGGGGCCCGGCTTCTTTCTGGACACCGGTGAGGGCCGAAGACTGATCCCCCTGCCCTATGCCCTGCTCTACCACTGGGTGCCGGGAGTCCAGGGCCTGCGGGTCCCCGCCCGGCTGGTGCTGCTCTTCCACTTCTCGGGCGCGCTGCTGGCCGGCCTGGGCCTGCAGAGGATCCTGGCCGGTAAAACCAATGCCCGCGCCTGGTCCGCCGCGTTGCTGCTCGCGCTCCTCGTCCTCATGGAGGCGGTGAGCTTGCAGCTGCCGGCCAAGCCGCTGCCCCTGCCCTCGTCCATGTCCCCATCCTACCGCGACATCGCCGCGATGCCGGAGGGCACTGTGCTGCTCGAGCTGCCCACCCACGCCAAACATCACCAGTATCTCCCGATGTACTGCTCGACCTTTCACTTTCACCCGCTGGCCATCGGCCGGTCGGGCATCATTCCGCCGGTGACCGAGTGGATGTACCGGGTGAGCGATCAGACCCTGCCCCATGGCCTGGGTCCGGCCTTCCTGGACCACATGATCAACTGCGGGGTCAACACCGTCCTGCTGCACCGCAACTGGAGCACGATGAAAACCAACCAGCTGATCCTCGACCGGCTAAGCCGGCTGGACGGCCTGGAACCGGTCACCCGCTACAAGAACCGCGACGTCCTCTACCGTCTGGATGCGCTGCAGGGACAGGAAAAGGATGTCGCCCCCCTGGACGGCATCCTGGTGGAACCAGGTCCGGGAGATGTCCTGCTGCTGCACGGCCGCAACGCCTTCCCCTCCACCCTCAACCGGCCGGTGAAGATGACCAGGGAAGGACAGGGACTGCGTTTCAGGGAACGGGTCCACTTCCGCTGGCTGACCCGGATCCCCCGGGGGGACTGGCAGCTGGTGCTCGAGCTGGCTCACACAGGCAGCGTGGCCAACGGGGACGTGCCCCTGTCCCTCTCCCTGGAACTGGCCGGAGTGGAACTGATCAACATCGATGATCTCCGGGGAGCGGAGACCCTGGAGGGGATCCCCGTGGCGGTGGGCAGAGCGGCCCATTACCGGATAAACTGTCTGGTGCAGGCCAACCCGGCCCACCAGCCATTTGACCTGCTGCTGAAGTCGGCGAAACTGGTGCCGCTGTCCCGGGAAGGCCTGAACTGACAGGCCGGCGCGGAATCCCGTATCATGGAGTGAGAGATCTGGACCGACAACCGGTGAACGGCCATCCCTGAAGGGGAGGATGATCATGACCAGAAAAAGCACGATGGTACTGATGACGGCCCTGATGGCCTGCCTGGGGCTCTGTTGCACACCCCGGCCGGTTGCCGGAAGCGCCGGCCCGATGGAGGGAGCCGCAATGCAACTGGCCCGCGACAACACCGACTTTGCCTTGAGGCTGTACCGCCAGCTGGGTCAGGAAGAGGGGAACATCTTCTTCTCTCCGCACAGCATCTCCACCGCCCTGGCCATGACCTGGGCCGGAGCCCGGGGGGACACGGAAAAAGAGATGGCCCGGGCACTGGGCTTCACCCTCGGTCAGCAACAGCTCCACCCGGCGTTTGCCGAGCTGGTGGCAAACCTGGAACGGGCCCGCGAGGAGAGCGGGGTCAAGCTGCGAACAGCCAACGCCCTCTGGCCCCAGCAGGGCTTCGAGTTCGCCAGGCCGTTCATCGACACGGTGCAGGCCAACTATGAGGCCGAACTGCGGCCCCTCGACTTTGTCGGGGCCACCGAGCAGTCCCGCCAGACCATCAACCGCTGGGTGGAGGAACAGACCGAGGACCGGATCAAGGATCTGATCCAGCCGGGGGTGCTGAACAGCAACACCCGGCTGGTGCTGACCAATGCCATCTACTTCAAGGGCCGATGGAAGGAACCTTTCGACGAGAAACGGACCAGCGACCTGCCCTTCACTCTGGCCTCCGGTTCCGAGGTGGACGTGCCGCTGATGCGGATCAAGGAGTATTTCCAGTACGGGAAAGCCGACGGGCTGCAGCTGCTGCGGATGTCCTACGGCAAGGGCGGGCTCTCCATGGTGGTCCTGCTCCCCGAAAAGGCCGGAGGGCTCCCGGCCCTGGAACGCCGTCTGGAGGTCGATCTGTTGAATGACTGGCTGGCCAACATGCGCCGGCAGGAAGTGGACCTGCTGCTGCCCCGCTTCCGGGTGGAGACAAAGTTCCAGCTGAACCAGGCGCTGGCCGCCCTGGGGATGAAGGAGGCGTTCAAACCGAGCGCCGACTTCTCGGGCATGGACCCGCAAAAGAGGCTTTTCCTCTCGGCGGTGATCCACCAGGCCTTCGTGGAGGTCAACGAGGAGGGCACCGAGGCCGCGGCGGCCACCGCCGGCATGATCGCCACCACTTCAATGCCGATGCCGCCCGAACTGTTCCGGGCCGACCACCCGTTCATCTACATGATCATGGGGCCGGACAACGAAATCCTCTTCATGGGCCGGGTCGTGGATCCGCGCTGATGCCACGGGGGAAGAGAATGAAGAACCGTAACCCGGTTGCCGGAATCGTGCTCTGTCTGCTCAGCGCAGCGTGGCTGCCCGTGTTCATCCGCCGAGCCGGAGCCGCTGGACTTCAGCAGCCGGGAAGCACAGATCATCGTTGACCAGCTGTTCGAGGGATACGAGGGCTGCATCGTGATCCACGATTCGGCCGGCGGCGTCTATCTGCGCCACAACCCCCTGCGCGGGGCCACCCGCTTCCCCCCCTGTTCCACCTTCAAGATCCCCAACAGCCTCATCGCCCTGGAACTGGGCGTGCTGGCCGACGCTGATCACGTGATTCCCTGGGACCCGGAGCAGGACCCCAAACAGGACTGGTGGAGCGGACCGATCCTCGGTGAGTGGCCCCGGGATCACGACCTGCGCTCGGCGATGACCAACTCGGTGGTCTGGTATTTCCAGGAAGTGGCCCGCCGCATCAGGACCGAGCGGATGAAAAAGCACCTGGGGCGGATCAACTACGGCAACCAGGACATCTCCGGCGGCATCGACCAGTTCTGGCTCTCCTCCACCCTGCAGATCGCCGCCGCCGAACAGGTGGAATTCCTGCGGCGGCTGAAAGACCGGCGGATGGGCTATTCCGAACGGTCCACGGCCATCGTGGAAGGGATCATCGAGCGGGAGAAAGGCGACGGCTACGTCTTTCGCGGCAAGACCGGCGGCGGGGAACTGGACAACGGCCGGCGCATCGGCTGGCTGGTGGGCTGGGTGGAACGGGGTGAGCGGACCTTCACCTTCGCGCTGAACCTCGAAGCGGACAGCTACCAGGAAATCTGGGGCCCCCGGGTGGAGTTGACCCGGAAGATCTTTGTCGCGCTGGGGATCCTTCCTGAATAATCCCAGCCGGACGCCACTTGACTTCCTTGAATAAAAGAACCACGTTGTAAAAAGAACATGTTTGTTTTTCTGGTGGCAACCGACAGCTGCACAGCCATTTTCATGGACAATACCCATTTTTACTGACGCTAGAGATACATTCACCAGTCCAGAACGCGGGAGTCAAACGATGACATTGATGGACAAGCGGTTTTTCCGGGCGGTCGCACTGTTCACCTGTTCGAGTTTGTGGCTCTTGACCCCGTGGACTGGAGTGCCCGTATCTGCGCAATGTAATCCGGAGGAATTGACGGGATTAATCGCCGCGGATGCCATGGCAAACGACAACTTTGGCCGCTCGGTTGCCGTTGACGGCAACACGGCAATTGTCGGGGCTGACGGAGCTGATCACAGCGGCTCGGCCTGCATCTTTGTTCGTGCAGTCGGTGATTGGACCCAGCAGGCCAAACTGACCGCTTCCGACGCGTGGGCGTCTGACTACTTCAGCAGTTCGGTGGCCATTGACGGCGACACTGTGGTGATCGGGGCCTCGGGGAACAACCACTCGGGCGAGAGCGATGCCGGCGCGGCCTATGTCTTTGTCCGTACGAACGGGGTTTGGACAGAGCAAGCCAAACTGACCGCTTCCGATGCATCGGCTGGTGATTATTTTGGCGGCTCAGTAGCGATTGAGGGAGAGATGATCGTCGTCGGGGCATCCGGAGACGATCTGCCAAACGAAAACGATGCAGGCTCGGCCTATGTTTTCGTCCGTACAGGCGAAGACTGGATAGAGCAGACGAAGCTGATCGCGTCCGATGGCCTGCCCGGTGATCACTTTGGCCACGCGATTGCTCTCGATGAAGAGACGATGGTGATCAGCGCTTCGGGGAGGGACCACCAGGGTCATGTGGGGGCAGGCGCAGCCTACGTCTTCACCCGCAGCGGCGACGAGTGGACCGAGCAGTCCATGTTGACCGCCTCGGACGCGTCGGCCGGTGACGCTTTTGGCGGCCGCATCGCTCTCCACGCCGATACCGCATTGATCGGGGCCACTCTCGATGACCACGCCGGCGGCACCAATGCCGGCTCGGCGTATGTCTTCTTCCAATCAGCCAGGGGGTGGTCCGAACAAGCCAAACTCACCGCATCGGATAGTGCGGAGGAGGATCGTTTCGGTTCCTCACTTGCCCTTGAGGACAATGTGGCGCTGATCGGGGCCGCACATAAGGACAATGGCAGCGGCATCTATTCCGGTTCGGCGTATATCTATTGCCGTTCCGGCCAGAACTGGTCCGAGCAGCATATCCTGGTTGCCTCCGATACGGCGTTGGGCGATTACTTCGGACGAGCAGCCGCCCTGGATGGCGACCTTGCACTGATCGGAGCAGAGGGTGACAACCACTCCGACCTGTTAGACGCCGGCTCAGTCTACATTTTCGATCTGGGGTGCAATCCCGATGATGACGGGGACGGTGTCCTGGACGAATTCGACAACTGTCCGTTTGACCATAACCCCGGCCAGGCGGACACCGATGAAGACGAGTTGGGTGATACCTGCGATAACTGTCCCGCGTTGCCCAACCCGAACCAGGAGGATGCGGACAGCGACGGGATCGGGGATGCGTGTGACGATTGCCCGGATGATCCGGGGGACGACGTCGATGCCGACGGTTTCTGTGCCGATGTGGACAACTGTCCTGACGAGTTCAATCCGGACCAGTCAGACGTGGACGATGACGATGTGGGGGATGCCTGTGACAACTGTCCCGGCATTTCCAATCCGAACCAGGAAGATGCCGACGAAGATGGTATCGGCGATGCCTGCGATACATGCCCGGATGATCCTGAGAACGACGTCGATGGGGACGGCCTTTGCGGGGATATGGACAACTGCCCGACGGTGAACAACCCCGACCAGGCCGACGAGGACGGAGACGGTGCAGGTGATGCCTGTGACTACGGTGATACGGAGTTGTATAAGATTACCGCGTCGGACAGTGCCGCGGGAGACCGGTTCGGCTACTCGGTGGCCATCGACAATGGTCTGGCCATTGTCGGGTCCGTGGATGACGATCATGCGGGTCGCATACGAGCGGGGTCGGCGTACATCTTCAAGGACGCCGGTGAATCCTGGACGGAAGAGGCCAAACTGACCGCTTCGGGTGCGACCTCATTCGAACTCTTCGGCTGCGCCGTTGACCTCCAGGGCGACACGGCAGTAGTCGGAGCCTGCTGGGGCATGGTCTCGGGCGAAGAAAAGGTGGGCTCGGCATTCGTCTTCGGTCGCTCCGATGGCGTCTGGACCGAAAAATCGAAACTGTCCGATTTCCAGGGACAGTATGACGACTTTTTCGGTTGCTCAGTGGCCATCGATGACGACACCATCGTGATCGGGGCATGCGGGGATGACTACTATGATCTGACCGAATCCGGATCGGTCTTTGTCTTTACTCGCTCCGGGGACAAGTGGACCAGGCAAGCTAAACTGACCGCCTCGGACGCGGGGCCGGACGACTTCTTTGGTTACTCCGTCGCCATCGATGGCGATACGGCGCTGGTCGGAGCATACAAGGAAGACCGGGAAGGAATGGCGTATGCGGGCTCGGCATATGTATTTACCCGTGCGGACGGCGTCTGGACCGAACAAGCCAAACTGACCGCCTCGGACGCCGCCGAGGATGACCGGTTCGGCTTCGCGGTGGCCCTTCGTGGCGACATGGCCGTGATCGGCGCCAGCAGCGACGACCACGGCGGCTTTTCCGATGCCGGGTCGGCATACGTGTTCGTGCGCTCTGGAGAAACCTGGACCGAGCAGATCAAACTGACCGCATGGGATCCGGCGGAGGAAGACAACTTCGGCTACTCGGTATCGATTCAGGACGGCACTGCCCTGATCGGGGCAGCGGGCGACGATCATGCCGGCGGCGTGAACTCCGGTTCGACATACGTGTTTTCACTTCAACGCGGGACCTGGTTCCAGCAGGCCAAACTGAGTGCGTCCGACGCGGCGGCGGACGATGGCTTCGGTACAGCACTGGGCATCGACGGCAACACGGCGATTGTGGGAGCGCCCAGGGATGACCATGAGGGGGGGGATGAAGCGGGATCGGCATACTTCTTCAACCTCGATACTGTCACGACGAACTGCATCTACACCATTGCGCCGCTCAGCGGCACCATCCCCTTCACCACGACACATACGGTCTATTTGACCAATCGGTATCTTGGTCAATCCCGCCGCGCAGCTGCCCGGATCAGCGTGCAGTTGGGCAACGGCTCGTTCTACCCCAATTGGCGATCGGGGTATACCAACCTCTCTGCCGGGTCCACCTACTCCACGGCCTGGCAGCAGACGATCCCCGATCTGGCTCCGGTGGTGGGCACCAATATATTCACATTGGTCGTGGAAGACGTCACACCCGCCCCGTACAACCACCCCCCGTATCCACCTTCCGGTGATACCGATACCGACAGGTGCACCGTGACCGGTTTGAAACCTCTCCCGCATTCGCCTCAAGCGCCGTGAGAGCCCCCGTGTCCTGTGTCCGGGTGGCGGAATCGTGTATACTCTTCGGCCAGGAACCGCCGGCGGCCATGGAGGCCGCTGCTTTCGGCTCGGGGACCAGGCACCGTGACCCACCGTGATACAGCGACAACAAAACAGCTGGGACGCCTGCTGCGCAAAGTGGAGGCGGCGGGCACCGCTCCCGCCGGGCCCTGGCCGGCCCACCCGGCGGTGTACGAGATCAACACCTGGACCTGGCTCCGCGACCTGAGCCGCACGCACGGGCAGCCGGTGACCCTGGGCACGGTGCCGCAGCAGGAGCTGGACCGCATCGCCGGGTACGGCTTTGATGGCGTCTGGCTGATGGGCGTCTGGCAGCGCAGCCGCTGGAGCCGGCGGCGCGCCCGCAGCCACCCCCAGTTGAAAGCCCGGTTCGCCGAGCTGCTTCCCGACTACCATGACCAGGATGTGGTGGGGTCGCCCTATGCGGTGGCCGACTACCGCACCGACACGGCCCTGGGCGGCGACGGCGAACTGCAGGCACTGCGCCGGCAACTGGCCCGGCTCGGCATCCGGTTGATCCTCGACTTCGTCCCCAACCACCTGGCGGCTGATCACAGCTGGATCGATGAGCAGCCCCAGCGGCTGATGCAGGGCGACCGGGACCAGTTGCTCAAGGCACCGGACAACTACTTCCTGCACCGGGACAACGGACGGGAACGGGTGTTCGCCCACGGCCGCGACCCGAACTTCCCCGGCTGGACCGACACGGTGCAGCTGGACTACCGCCGGTCCGAGACCCGGGAGGCCATGGAGCGCTGCCTGATGGAGATCGCCGGCCGCTGTGACGGGGTGCGCTGCGACATGGCCATGCTGCCCACGCGCAGCATCTTCCTCCGTACCTGGGGCGGCCACTTCGAACCGCCGGAAGCGCAGTTCTGGCCGCGGGCCATCGCCAGGGTCAAGAAACTGCACCCGGAATTCCTGACCATCGGCGAGGTCTACTGGGACATGGAAGGTGAATTGCAGCAGCAGGGTTTCGACTACACCTATGACAAACGGCTCTACGACCTGCTGGTGGGGGGCGACCCCCGGGCCACCCGGCAGCGGCTCACCAGAGCGGTGGAGTTCCAGAACCGCCTGACCCGTTTTATCGAGAATCACGACGAGGAACGGGCAGTTACCGCCTTCGGCTGTGAGCGGCTGCGGCCCGCCGCGGTGGTGGGTATGACCCTGCCCGGCATGCGGCTGTTCCACGACGGTCAACTGGAGGGCAACCGGCTGCAGGTGCCGGTACAGCTGGGCCGCCGCCCGTCGGAACCGCCCGATGCCGAACTGGCCGGTTTCTACCACCGCCTGATCCAGGCCCTGCGTCACCCGGTGTTTCACCTCGGCCAGTGGGCCCCGCTGGAGCCCCAGGAGGAGTGGTTCGGCAATCCCTCCTTCCGCAACATCATCGCCCACCGCTGGGTCTTTCGCGGCCACCGCCGGGTGGTGGTGGCCAATCTTTCCGGTGAACCGGCCCAGTGCTTCCTGCCGCTGAACCTCCCCGGCCTGGGCGGGATGACCTGGCACTTCGACGACTTGCTGGGTCAGGCGTCCTACAGCCGCGAGGGTGATGACCTGGTGGTCCGCGGCCTGTACCTCGACCTGCCGGCCCATGGCTGCCACCTCTTCGACCTCCGGCTTGCCGGAGAACCGCCAACCGGCGACGGGAGGTAGGCCGGGTGCGTCCACGGGCATTTCTCTCCGCCATACTTCCCGGCGGTTTGATTTTTGGCGCGGCACTGATCCTGGCCCAACGCCCCCTGCCCCAGCTGCTCACCGCCGCTGCCGAGGTGCTTCCCCTGGTTGTGCTGGGCGCAGGACTGCTCCTCGGCTGGCGGTTCAACCGTCTCCGCCCGGTGCTGTCCCTGCTGGTGCTCGCCCTGGCTGAGGAATCGCTGCGGCGCTACGGTCCTGACGCCGCCGGCGATCCAGGTGCCGGGCCGTTCGTCTTCAGCGCAGTGGCCATCCTGCTGCCGCTGAACTTCCTCGTGATTTCGCTGCTCAACGAGCGGGGGTTCTTCACCGCCCGCGGCGTGTGGCGCCTGGCGGCGGTGCTGGTGCAGCCGGCCCTGGTGGCCCTGGTCATCCACCGCACACTGCATCAATCGGTCCGCTTCCTCCAGGTCTCCATTCCCGGGTTTCCCCCGGACACCGGCGGTGTCCCGCACCTCGCCCTGGTGGCAGCCGCCCTGGCGGTGCTGCTGCTGGCCGGCCGGGCGGTGAGCCGTCCCGGACCGCTGAGCGCCGGTCTGTTCTGGTCGCTGCTCACCGCCTGCTTCGCCCTGACAGCGCAGAGCGGTTCGCCGGCCACCCTGCTCTTCTCCGCCGCCGGCCTGATTCTGGTGGTGGCCGTGGTCAACACCTCCTATTCCATGGCCTTTCGTGATGAACTGACCGGCCTGCCGACACGACGGGCGCTCAATGAAGCCCTGAACCAGATCGGCGGCCGCTTTACCGCAGCGATGGTGGATATCGACCACTTCAAGAAATTCAACGATCGTCACGGCCACCACGTGGGTGACCAGGTGCTGCGCATGGTGGCGGGCAGCCTGGCCGCGGTGGGCGGCGGGGGCAGGGCCTTCCGCTATGGCGGTGAAGAGTTCACCCTGCTCTTTCCCGGCAAAGATCTGGAAGAGACGGCCCCGCACCTCGAACACCTGCGCCGCAAGGTGGCCGGCGCCGCCTTCACCGTCCGCGGCCGGGGCCGCCCGCGGAAACCGCCGGTGCGGCCGCGGCCCCCGCGGGGAAAGAAGAAGAACGTGCGGGTGCGGATCAGTATCGGCGCCGCCCAGCGGCGGGAGGAGCACCACACCGCCCAGGAGGTGGTCAAAGCCGCCGACCAGGCGCTGCTGCGGGCCAAGCGGCGAGGCCGCAACCGGCTGACCCTGGACGCTGTTCCGGCAAAGCCACGAAAGACAAAGCGTAGACGGTGACCCGGAAACCGGGTTGGCCGCCGGGCGGTTTCGTGGCATTATTGACCAAACCGCAGAACAGGGGAGAGCTGGAAAATCCATGGCCTCATCGTCCAAAAAAGTGATCTACGCCGCACTGGTCGGCAACAGCCTCATCGCCATCACCAAGTTCGGCGCCGCCACCATCACCCACAGCTCGGCCATGCTCTCCGAGGGCATTCACTCACTGGTGGACACCGGCAACCAGGTGCTGCTGCTCTACGGCCTGCGCCGCAGCAAACGCTCTCCGAATCCGCAGTTCCCCTTCGGCTACGGCAAGGAGATCTACTTCTGGAGCTTCGTGGTGGCCATCCTGATCTTTGCCGTGGGCGCCGGAGTGTCGCTCTACGAGGGCGTGCACCACATCCGGCACCCCAAGGTCGTGGCCAACCCGATGATCAACTACATCGTCCTCGGCCTCTCGATGATCTTCGAGGGCGCGGCCTGGATCTTCGCCTTCCGGGAGTTCGAGCGGCAACGGGGCGAGCGGGGGATCATCGAGGCGGTGCACCGCGGCAAGGACCCTTCGATCTTCGTGGTGCTCTTCGAGGACTCGGCGGCGATGCTCGGGTTGGTGGCGGCCTTTGCCGGCATCCTCGCCGCCCAGCTCACCGGCGACTACCGCTGGGACGGGGCGGCCTCGGTGGTCATCGGCCTGATCCTCGGCGCCACCGCGGCCTGGCTGGCCTGGGAGACAAAAAGCCTGTTGATCGGTGAGAGCGCCCGACCCGAGGTGGTGGAAAACATCCGCAGTCTCGCCCGGGAAAACCCGCTTATCGAACAGGTCAGCGAGGTGCTGACCATGCACGTGGGGCCGGAGTTCATCCTGGTCAATATCAATGTCGATTTCCGCGACAGCGCCACCGCGGGTGAGGTGGAGCAGGCCATCGCCGGCCTGGACCGGCGGATCAAGAAAGCCCACCCCCGCGTCAAGCGTGTCTTCATCGAGGCCGAAGCGGTCAGCCGCGGCCTCAACCCACAGCAGCAGGCCCCACCCGACATCTCCGCTTGAGACATTAATTATTTTCATTGCCTTATCGGGCAACAAGACGTATATTAACCA
This sequence comes from uncultured Acidobacteriota bacterium, assembly GCA_963836075.1. Classification (GTDB taxonomy): domain Bacteria; phylum Acidobacteriota; class JAQAZP01; order JAQAZP01; family JAQAZP01; genus JAQAZP01. The sequence goes on along the minus strand of CAWIIB010000009.1, from coordinate 3,403,641 downwards.
CAGAACGCCTGCACACAGGCTGCGTTATCCACTACCCTTTCTTTTCAACCCAGTTTTGGCCCGCGAGGCCAGGGAGGTGCCAGATGAGGCATGGAGTGACTTTTCTCATCGCCGTCTGCTGTCTGATGTTAGTTCCAGCCGTGATGGCCGGGGATGATTTCCTCGAGGAGCAGGGACTGGAGCCCACCAGTGCAACCAAGTCCGGACAACAGATCGCTATGGACGGCCTGCCCACTGAATTCCTGATGATCCCCGATTCCACCAATGACGTTGTTGGTATATACGACCCGTTCGATGGGACGTACATGGGGGACATCATCTCCGGGTTCACCGGGTTCTCCACCCCGATCAATGCGGTGCAGGGGCCGGACGGCAACATCTATGTTTCGGACCAGCTCAACGATTCGGTCAATGTCTTCGACACGGCCGGCAACCACCTCCTGACCTATGCCGACGCCACTGACGGGCTGAACAACATCAGGGGAATTGATTTCCGCGACGGTCACCTCTTCGTCACCAGCGGGGACGATTACGTGGCCGAGTTCGACGGCCCGCACAGCCGTCTTGCCGACTTCATCGCCGACGGCTCAGATCCCTTCGACATCCTGTTCCTCGACGATGGCAGCTCACTGCTGACCGACATCCAGGGCACCACCGACAACGTGAGGCTCTACGACGCGGCGGGTGCGCTGGTCGGCGAGATCTTCGCCGTCAACTTCCCGGAGCAGGTCCAGGTCGACAGCGTTGCTCCGGGCGACTACCTGAACGCGTCCTTCAGCGCCGACTGGATCACCGATTTCGACCTGGACGGGACGCTGCACACCCAGTTCTTCTTCAACGGCGGCCGCGGTGTCTACCGGCTGGGCAACGGGAACATCCTCTGCACCGCCGGTGACGGTGTCTGGGAGATGGATGCCACCACCGGGGCGCTGATCGAGAACGAAAACCCCGGCACCTCAGGCCGGTTCATCGAACTCTACAGCGGGGGGGGGAACCGCCCACCGTGGCGGCAATGCTCACCTGCCTGCCGGACAGCGGCGTATTGCCGTTCACAGTGGAGATCTGCGCGGGTCTGGAAAATCTGACCATGGATTCACGCACTTTCCACGGGGAGATCGACGTGACCCTGGCGGGCGGCGGAGTGATCAACGGCTGGCGCAGCGGGAACGTTACTCTTGGCGGCGGCGAGACCTACTACAACTGTTGGAGCTACTACATGGGGCCCTGGCCCGGCCTGGTGGGTGACACCACCGGACTGCTGACCGCGATGGATGTGGCTGGCGGCCCGGAGGCGACCGACAGTTGCACGGTCACCGGACAGTGATCTGACCAGGAACCATCCACCCCGGGCACTCAGGGGGCTGTTCACGCCCCCCGGAGTGCCCGGGTTTCCTTACATACCGTTCTGCCCGGCTGGGCACGAATACATTTCCTTCTCTCAAAAAACCGCCAACTTTCGATCTATCTCTTTAAAAAATAACAGGTTGCAGTTAGGGCAAATCCATCCACGCCGTCCGATCCGGGCATGATCCATAAAAACAGTAAGTCAAACCCTTGAAATTGAACGGTCCGGCATGGTGAAATGGTTAGCTCCCGCTTAGATATTTATGCAATGAAAACCAACCCGGCCCGGGTGTCGCCTCCCTGGGGGGGGATGACACCGCGGGGCGAAAACATGAACGGTGCAGCAATGAACGAAAAGAGCAATTGTTTGATCGACAAGAAGTGCGTCCCCTGCGAAGGCGGTGTGCCGGGTACTCACCGACAGCCAGGAGGACGGGTTCACCCCGCTGATCCCGGAGTGGGCCCTCAGCCGGGAAGGGGTGCACCGGCTGACCCGCAACTACCAGTTCAGGGACTTTGTCGAGGCCATGGCTTTTGTCAACAAGGTCGCCGACGTGGCCGAGGAGGAGGGGCACCACCCCAACATCGCCATATCGTGGAACACGGTGGACCTCGAACTGTTCACCCACGCCATCGGCGGCCTCAGCGAGAACGACTTCATCGTGGCGGCCAAGATCGACGCCCTGTAGCGGGCCGCCGGCCCTGTCCCATCCCAATGGAGAGCATGTCATGTCCAACAATGACCTGGGCCTGAAACGGATCCACCACGTGGCGTATCTGGTGGGCAACGCCAAGCAGGCGGCATTCTTTTACCGCCGTGCTTTCGGGTTCACCCGCACCGCTTACAGCGGCCTGGAAACAGGTAACCGCAAGGAGGCCTCATATGTTCTGGAGCAGGGGAAGGCCCGACTGGTGCTCACCACCCCCTACGGCTCGGGCAGTTGGATCGCCAAACATCTGAGCAAGCACGGCGACGGCGCCTGTGACATCGCCTTTGAGGTGCAGGACGTCGATGCGGCGTACGCGGAAGCGGTCAGCCGGGGAGCGATCCCGCATAGCGAGCCTTTCGACATAACCGACGAACGGGGCACGGTACGTCGCGCTGCCATCCGGACTTACGGCGACACCATTCATTCCTTCCTCACCCTCATGGATTACCAGGGGCCATTTCTGCCCGGGTATGAGGAGAGCCTGATCGAACAGCCATCCACCGGACTGCACTTTATCGACCACATCGTGGGCAACGTTGAACTGGACCGCATGAACCACTGGGCCGACTACTACGAAAAGGTGCTCGGCTTCCACCGCTACATCTCCTTCGACGACAAGGACATCTCCACCGAATTCACCGCCCTGCAGAGCGTGGTGATGGCCAGCAAAGACATGACGATCAAGTTCCCGATCAACGAACCGGCCATGGGGCGCAAGGTGAGCCAGATCCAGGAATACATCGATTTCTACAACGGTCCCGGTATCCAGCACCTGGCTCTGCACACCCGGGACGTGGTCGCCACCGTGCGCCAGTTGCGGGAAAACGGCGTGGATTTCCTCCATGTTCCGGATGAGTACTACGAAACGCTTCCCCAGCGGGTGGGAGAAATCGAGGAAAACATCGACGACCTGCGGGAACTGGGCATCCTGGTGGACCGCGACGACCAAGGCTACCTGCTGCAGATCTTCACCACCCCGGTGGAGGACCGGCCCACGCTGTTCTACGAGATCCTCCAGCGCCGCGGCGCGCGGGGTTTCGGCAAGGGCAACTTCAAGGCCCTGTTCGAGTCCATCGAGCGGGAGCAGGCCCTGCGGGGTACCCTCTGATCATGAGATACTGCAACTACGAAAAGCTGGACGGAGGGGGCGCGCGGGCCGGAGTGATGCACGAAGGCCTTGTCTATCCCCTGGCCACCATGCCGGCAGGCCCGGATCACGAGGGAGCCACCCGGCTCTCCGGTCCCATCGACCCGGCCGCGCTGCCGCTGCTGGAGGGGTTCACCACCCGGATGCGCAATGTCGGGCCCGCAACTGTTCCGGGCCGACTCGGCCCTCGACCCCGGCGGCCTCCGCTTTCTGCCGCCGGTGCTTCCCGCGGCCAGCCTGCGCGACTTCTACGCCTTCGAGGCCCACGTCAAGACGGCTCGCGGCCGCAGGGGCCTGGAGATGATCCCCGAGTGGTACCACTTCCCTGTCTTCTACTTCAGCAACCACACGGCGATGCTGGGCCACGGCGATCCACTGCCCTTCCCCGCCGGCGGCCAGTGGCTGGACTACGAGCTGGAGGTGGCCGCGGTGATCGGCACACCGGGCCGCGACATCCGGGCCAGCGAGGCGGAGCGCCACATCACCGGCTACATGGTGATGAACGACTGGTCGCTGCGCGACGCCCAGCGCGAGGAGATGAAGGTGGGACTGGGCCCGGCCAAGGGCAAGGACTTTGCCACCAGCATCGGCCCGCTGCTGGTCACCCCGGACGAGCTGGAACCGTTCCGTTCGGGCAAGGGGTTCGACCTGGGCATGACCGCCCGGGTCAACGGCCGGGTCTATTCCCGCGGCAACTGGAAGGACATCCACTACTCCTTCGGCGAGATGATCGAACGGGCCAGCAGCAATGTCACCCTCTATCCGGGTGACGTCATCGGCAGCGGCACCGTGGGCACCGGTTGCATCCTCGAGCTGGGCCCGGACACGGTGGACGGCTGGCTCACCGCGGGGGACGTGGTGGAACTGGAGATCGACCTTCTGGGCACCCTGACCAACAGCATCGTGGCACCATCTGCAGAGGAGAACTGACCATGCCGTGGTATCACCGGCTGGGCATGCTGCCGCCCAAGCGGCACACCGCACTCCGCAAGGCGGACGGCGGAATCCACCAGGAACAGCTGATGGGCAACAAGGGCTTCACCGGCCCGGCCTCGCTGCTCTACCATCTCCGCCCGCCCACCTCGGTGATCGCGGTGCGCCACCTGGGCCCGGTGGTCTGGGAAGCCGACCCCGACCCGGCCCTGCGGCTGCGCCACTTCCGCAGCGGCCGCCTCCCGCGCGGCGGCAGCCCCACCCTGGACCGCACCGCGCTGCTCTTCAACAGCGACGTGGCCCTGCAGCACGTCAGCCCGGACCGCCAGGACGAGCACTTCTACCGCAACGGCCTGGCCGACGAAATCGTCTACGTCACCGAGGGCAGCGGCGTCCTGCAGTCCCAGTTCGGCGACCTGCCCTACCGCGAGGGCGACCACCTGTTGATCCACCGCGGCATTCTGCACCGCTTCAAGCTTGATGACGTCCCGCAGACCTTTTTCATCACCGAGAGCCGCGGCTACGTCCGCACCCCCGCGCGGTACCGCAACGAGTATGGCCAACTGGTGGAGGGGGCGCCGTTCAGCGAGCGGGACATCCGCCGGCCGGAAGAGCTGCAGACCCATGACGAGACGGGCGAGTTCCGGATGGTGGTCAAGCAGCGCGGCGGCCTCACCGAGTCACTGCTCGACCACCACCCCTTCGACGTGGTCGGCTGGGACGGGTACTACTACCCCTGGGCCTTCAACATCCACGACTTCGAACCGATCGTGGGGATGATCCACCAGCCGCCGCCGGTGCACCAGACCTTCCAGGGTGACGGTTTCGTGGTCTGCGCCTTTGTCCCGCGGCCCTATGACTTCCACCCCGAGTCGATCCCGGCGCCCTACGCCCACTCCAACGTGATGACCGACGAGGTGCTCTACTACCTGAGCAAGAACTTCATGAGCCGCAAGGGCATCGAGCACGGCTCGATCACCCTGCATCCCGACGGCATGCCCCACGGCCCGCACCCCGGCCGCTACGAAGGGAGCATGGGCAAAAAAAGAACCGAGGAACTGGCCCTGATGGTGGACACCTTCAAGCCGCTCCAGGTGGCCAAGGCGGCGCTGGAGATCGAGGACCGGGACTACTACAAGTCCTGGGCGGAGTGAGCGATGACCGAATACCCGATGAAAGACCTCGAGATCCGCGACCGTTACCTGCTGCTCAACCGGCTGGTGGCCCCGCGGCCCATCGCCCTGGTCAGTTCGCTGGACAGCAACGGCCTGGGAAATCTCGCCCCCTTCAGTTTCTTCAGCCTTGGCGGGGCCAATCCGCCTTCAGCGGTCTTCTGCCCCCTGAACGACCGTCACGGCAAAGCGAAGGACTCCCTGCTCAATATCCGCGAGACAAAGGAATACGTGATCAACGTCGTCACCCGGCCCATGGCGGAAAAGGTCAACCAGTCATCCTGGACCTACGCCCGTGGAGTGGACGAGTTCGACCAGGCCGGTCTGCACCGGGCCACCAGCCGGGTGGTTGCCGCGCCACGGGTGGAGGAAAGCCCGGTGGCCATGGAGTGCCGTCTCTTCCAGGTGGTGGAGCATGGCCAGGGGGCGCTGGCCTCCAGTTACATCATCGGCGAGATCGTCCACATTCACGTTGACGACGCCGTGCTCACCGACGGCATGCCCGACCCGGTGAAGCTCGACCAGGTGGGCCGCTGCGGGGCCGACTACTACACCCACGTCACCGCCGGCAGCATGTTCGAGCTGGGACGTCCCGAAGGACCCTGAGGAGGATCAAATGAAAAACAAGACAGAAGAAACGGGCGAACTGCGCTCGGCATTCGACAAGGCGTCCGACGACGCTCTCGACCCACGCTGTATCCCGGTAAAACTGGACGGGCCGCCTCCGGTTGGCGACCAGATCCCGTACCCCGATTATACAGACGACGAACACGACATCTGGAAGACCCTTTTCGCCCGGCAGCAGGAACTGCTGGTGGGGCGTGGCTGCCAGGAGTATATGGACGGCCTGAAAATCATGGCCTTCCCCGATGACCGCATTCCCAGCCTCGCCGACTCCAGCCGCAGCCTGGAAAAGGCGGTGAACTGGCGGGTCTCCCGGACCCCCGGCCTGCTCCACGAGGAGGAGTTTTTCTCCCAGCTGGCCGACCGCGTCTTCCCTTCCACCGACTATATCCGCTCACGGAAGGAACTGGACTACACCCCGGCCCCGGACATGTTCCACGACGTATTCGGCCATATGCCGATGATCACCAACCCGGTGTTCGCCGACTTCTATCAGAAGATGGGCCAGGCGGCCATGGCCGCCCGGGGCGATGACCGCCGGCGGCTGGAGCGGATCTACTGGTTCACCGTGGAGTTCGGCCTGATCGGCACAGCTGACGGGATGCGGATCTACGGCAACGGCATCCTCTCCTCCTTTGCCGAGGTGCAACACAGCCTCACCGACCAGGTGAAGAAACAGCCCTTTGTCCCCGAGGTCATTGCCGAGCAGGAATACGACGTCTGGCACATGCAGCCGCTGCTCTACGTCATCGACTCCTTCGAACAGCTGGAGGACGGCTTCACCGCCTGGGCCACCGGGAAAGGGCTGCTGGACGGCTGAGCGCCTGTCGTCGCCGCCGCATTTGACCATGGAGTTGTAAAGGATCAACGCCGGACCCGCTCTATTGCAGCGCTCTTGCTTCCAGGCCATCGAGCATCAGCGAGGCAGGAGTGGGGATCTCCAGTTCGTCGTAGTATTCGAGGCGGTCCACCAACTCCGATGCGGCAATGAGCAGCAGCGCGGCCACAGGAGACGGCCCCGGTTCAAGGGCCAGCCAGACAGTCCCGGACGACAGCAGCGTGATACGCAGCAGGGTGGCCATTGGCCGCACGTCGAGACCCTGGCGCCGCCGCGACACCTTGCGCGCCACGTAGAGGGCCATCTTCAGCGTGGAGATGATCAGCGCCGCGCGCAAGGCCCCGCCCCAGGCGGCGGTGATCAGCAGCGCCGTGGGCAGGATCAGTGCGCTGTGCAGCGGCCCCGAGCCCCGCCCCCGGGCCACGCGGTAGACCATGTCTCCGGCCAGGGCGGCACCGAGGCCCAGTGGGGCCGCGATCCAGCCCAGCCAGGACAAACCGCTCCAGGTGCACAGCGCCGCAGTCCCCGAGGCAAGGAAACCACCATAGAGCAGCACTTCCCGGCTGAGCCACGAGGCATCGGCGTGCAGGCCGGCTCGCCAGGCCCGTCCCTTGCGCCCCAGGTGGGCCGTGCTGAACAGCAAACCAATCAGGCCGATGCCGGCGAAGAGCCGCCAGTCCAGGGCCGGGGCGCCGAGTTGCGCTGCGGCAAAAAACCCGGCCAACAGCGACAGCAGGAAGGTGAACAGCGCCAGGGGCCACTCCGCCGCCAGAGTGATACGGGGTGCCAGCCGCTGAAAAGCCTCCCGCCATGGAGGCATGGCCGGCGGTTCGGCTATCTCGGGCAGCCGGCGAGTATCGAGGAGAGGCACCAGGTGCACGGCGGGACCGGTGTCGGCATCGGCAAATCCAGGGACCTGTGGCAGTGGCTGCCCCTCTTCTCGCTCGGTCCAGCCCAGGGCGGCGGTGGGACAGCCAATGACACAGGCCGGCTCCCTCCCCTGCTCCAGCCGTTCATGGCAGAAGGTGCACTTGGTCATCACACCCCGTTTTTCGTCCATTCGGGGAGCATCCCAGGGACAGACCCAGGCACAGTAGCCGCAGCCGATACATTTCATGTCGTCGATCAGCACCGCGCCGGTCTGCGGGTCACGGTGGTAGGCCCGGGCCGGGCACTGCTCCATGCAGGGAGCCTTTGAGCAGTGGTTGCAGGCCAGGGAGAGGTGAAAGGACTCCACCCCGGGGATATGCATTTCGTTGAACTTGCGGACTCCGCGCCAGGTGCTGTCCGCCGGCAGCTGGTTGGCGATCACACAGGCCAGTTCGCAGGCCCGGCAGCCGGTGCAGCGATTGAGATCGATGACGAATGCGCCCTGGCCGCTCATCGCCGTCCCTTCCCTGCTTTCGTTTCCCGAACCACCTGCACCAGGTTGTCGTGAAAGGCCGCGCCGTGGGCCATGTCGGTCTCGCGCCCCATGGAGGTGAGGTTCACCGGACCGCCTTCCTCGCCCCACCAGCCGTTGGGCACAGCCACACAGCCCCGGCGGATGCCGGCGTCCACTCGCGCGGGCAGGTTAAAGTCGCCCCGCTCGTTGAACACCCGCACCCGGTCGCCGGGACCAATGGACCGGGCCGCGGCATCGTCGGGATGGATCTGCAGCTCAGGCCCGGGCTCCCGGGCCTTGATCAGCTCCAGGTTGCCGAACTGTGAGTGGATGCGGTTCTTCGTGTTCGGGGTGAGCAGTTGGAGCGGCGTCTCTTGATTACTCTGCGGGCGGGACGCCGTCTCCAAGGGCAGGGAACAGCGCGGCAGTGGGTCCACACCCCAGCGACTCACGGCCTCTTCAGAGTAGAGTTCGATCTTTCCCGATGGCGTGGGGAACACGCCGTCACTGAAAGCCACTTCCACTGAGCCGGGCGCCAACACCGGTCCGTCGTCAAAATCGGTCAGGGAAAGCCCGAGGGGATCAAGCCGCTTCTCCAGCCAGGCCCGAACTTCACGGTCACCTGGCCCGGGGATCTCCTGGTCCAGGTCTTTTCCTCCCGGCCCCGGTCCGTCCATACCAAGCCGGCGGGCCAGGTCGCGGAAGATCTCCGTCTCCGGCCGCACCTCACCGGGCAGGTCGATAATTCCCGGCCGCAGCTGGAGATAGTGGTGCCAGTATGCGCCGATGACATCGGTCTGCTCGAACATGGTTTTGGCCGGCAGCACCAGATCGGCCTCACGGGCGGTGTCGGTGAGGAACTGGTCCACCACCACCCGGAAATCGAGGGCCCGAAAGGCTTCGCGCACCTTGCCTGTCTCCGGGTTCTGGGCCAGGGGGTTGCCCCGCTCCACCCAGGCCAGTTTCAGCGGCGGGTCGCGCTGCTCGAGCATGTCCCGGCCCAGCCGGGCAGTGGAGACCGAGACCCTCAACGGGCCGTCGTCCGTTTCCGGCGGAAAACAGGCCACCGGGTCCCGGGGGCCGCCGAATACATGGGTCTGCAGGTTGGCGTAGACCCATCCCCCGCCCGGCTTGCCGATGTTGCCGGTGATCACCGGCAGCGAAAGCAGCGCCCGCATGGTCTGGCCGCTGTTGGTGTAGCGCTGCATGCCGTAGCCGGCGCAGATGGTTGCCGGATGGACACGGGCGAACAGGCCGGCCAGCGTCTCCATGGCCGGCACCGGCACCCCGCAGGTTCGGACCACTTCTTCGAGATCGATCTCCCGCACCATGGCAGCGAAGCGGTCGAATCCGAGGACGTGCCGGTGGACGAACTCTTCGTCCACCCCTCCCCTTTCCACCAGCAGTTTGGCCACGGCCAGGGCGAGGAAGCCGTCGGTGCCCGGTTTGGGCTGGATGAGCAATTGGGCCCGTTCGGCGCTCTCGGTGCGCCGCGGGTCGACCACCACCAGCCGGGCGCCTTCATCCAGCGCCTGGTTGATGAAGATCTGCTGGTGGATATTGGTCTCCGCCGGGTTCTTGCCCCAGAGCACGATGAGCCGGGCATTGGCCAGATCCCAGGGGGCGTTGTGGATGTTCTCGCCGAGGGTCAGCCGGGCGGCTTCCAGCCCCGCCGGCCAGCAGAGGTCGCCGTAGGTGGTGGTGCAGCCGCCGAAACGGCGCCAGAAGGCGAGACTGCACTCGTTGAGCAGACCCTTGGTGCCGCTGCCGGCGTAGTGCAGGACCGCCCGGGGACCGTAGGTCTCGAGCACCGATCGCAGCTGCCGGGCCACCGCGTCCAGCGCCTCGTCCCAGCCCACCTGCACCAATGAACCGTCAGGCTGCCGCCGCAGGGGGTGGAGCAGCCTGTCGGGGCTGTGCTGCCGCTCCACGTAGCTCAGCCCCTTGAGGCATGGGCCTTCGGCCGTGGCCCGGTTGCCCGGGTGGGGCTCCACCGCGGTGAGCCGCCCCTCCTCCACCGTCACCTTCATGGCGCAGGTGCTGTAGCAATTTCTCGGGCAGGCGGTGAGGTGGACGGCCATCGACGGAATTCTCCCGGCAACAGTGATGGCATCGTTATCAGGGCACGTGAATCGATCACACTCGCCATGTTACATCCGAAAACAGGAACGCAGCAAACGTTCTATTTTTCCCGTCCGCGGTTGCTGTTACAATAAGCAAAGGTTGCCGTCCCGTCAGACGCCGCCAGCCGGAAAGGTATTGCGATGGGAAACCTCGAATGGACATTTGAGCTCCGCTTTCTCGTGGCGCTGGGTCTCGGCCTGCTGGTTGGTCTCGAACGCGAAAGTGTCAAGCTGCGGGACAACAGGCGTATCCTGATCGGCGTACGCACCTACACCATCATCAGCCTGTTCGGATTCGGCTGTGCCTGGCTCCACCAGTCCGGTATCCCCTCAGCCCTGCCCCTGGGCCTGCTCACCGTGACCGCCCTGGCCGTGGCCGGCTACATGGCCCGGATCAGGGAGGGGCAGGCCGGCTGGACCAGTGAAATCGCCGCCGCACTGACCTACATCACCGGCGCCCTGGCCCTGATCACCGACATCTGGGTGCCGGTGACACTGGCGGTGGTCAACACGCTGCTCCTCACCGAAAAGGCGGGGCTGGAGCGGTTTGTCGAACGGCTGGACAAGGCGGAGTTCCTCGCTGTTCTCAAATTCCTCATCGTCACCGTGATCATTCTCCCCGCCCTGCCCAACGAGTCCTTCACCAGGTTCCAGCTTAATCCCGCACGGATCTGGCAGATCGTAATCCTTGTTTCCACCGTGGGGTTCGTCGGTTACTTCCTGGTGAAAAAGTTCGGCGCCCGCTATGGGCTGTGGCTCGCCGGCTTGCTCGGGGGCGTGGTCTCCAGCACCGCAGTAGCCATCGCCATGGGCCGGCTGGTCCAGCATGATGAAAATCGGGCGAACAACGCCCTTCAGGCAGCCCTGCTGGCCAGCAGCGTGATGTATCTCCGGGTCCTGGTATTGGTCTGGATCATCAACCGCAGCGTGGTGCCATTCCTCTGGTGGCCGTTGGCGGTTCTCGCCCTGGCCGGCGCCCTGCTCTCCTTCTGGTCCGGGAAGGGGGGTAAACCCGCCGACACGGAGCAGATCAACAACCTGCAAAACCCCTTCGAGATCAGGCCGGCCCTGCTCTTCGCCCTCGTGTTCGTGGCGCTCTCCGTCGCCACCGTACTTATCGAGCAGAACTTCGGCAATGCCGGCCTGCTCGGTCTCTCCGCGATTGTCGGCGTGACCGACATCGACCCCTACATCCTCTCCCTGGTCCGGGTCGTGCGTCCGGAGGGCCAGATTCCCATGACCGTCATGGCCATCCTGGTGGCGATGATGAGCAACACGCTGGTCAAAGGCGGATATTTCGCCTTCCTCGCCCGAACGGCCTGGCGCAGCACCGCCATCCGGTTCGGAATGCTGGCCTTGCTCCATGTTCCGGTGATCTGGCTGGTGCTCCGGTTCTGATGTATCGGTGATGCTGACCGGTTGCGCCCTTGTCACGGAACCTCTCCGGGATTTTCGCCGAAATGCCGGCGGATGTAGTCGCAGGCCTCCTCCAGCGAGGGGAGGATCTTGGTGCAGTAACGGACCATCCAGGGCGAGCAGTCCTGGAAGCCGAAGGGCGAGAAGGCCACCACGAACTTCTTCTGGTCGTGGCTGGCGTAGAAGACCTCCATCGCAGGTGCCGATGCTCGGTTTGCCGTAGTTGACCAGGATGATCTCGGCGTCGCGGATGTCCTGGAGGTCGAACTCGACGATCTCGTTGGCCGAGTCCACCTCCCGGTCCCTGAAATTCCGCCGCATGGGGTCGAGCAGCCTGAACGCATCGCCCAGATCAGCTTTGGCAGTCTCCCGCCACCTGCGGGCCTCGCCCTGGTGCTCGTCCATGATCGGACCGCAGAGATAGATCGATTTCATGCCGTTCCCCTCCCCTGTTTCTCCGTCCCTGGAATGTTCCTCTCCGGTGTCACTATCATCACCTGAACCGGGCCCGTCAGGCAACCACCGACCCTGAACCGCCTGGCGCTGCCGGCGCCGTCCCTTGACGAACAAGGCCCGGTCAGCTAAAAAGGGGCCAGCGATTCCGTCGTTGATTAGGGAAACCCGCATCGCTGAAACAGAACGGACACCATGACCACGGAGAAAACCGAGAAAATGAAGCGGCACTACCAGGTGCACGTTGACGCCGAGCTGTGTGACGGCTGCGGCGTCTGCATCTTCTTCTGCAAACCGGCGGTCTTCCGTCTCAGCCCGGAGCTGAGCCGGCGGGGGGTCTTTCCGGCCGTGCCGGAAGAGCCCGGGGCCTGCACCGGCTGCACGCTCTGCGAACTGGGCTGCCCGCAACTGGCCATCGCCGTGCTGGAAGACCAGGGAGAAGGAGGTGCGTCATGAGCGTGCGCGAGCAGTATCTGAGTCGTTTCGCCGGCCGCACCGAATTCGTCATGGGTGACGAGGCCGCGGCCCTGGGCGCCGTCTTCTCCGGCTGCAGCTTTTTCGGCGGCTACCCCATCACCCCGGCCTCGGAGATCGCCGAGGTAATGGCCCGGGAACTGCCCCGGGTGGGCGGCTACTACGTGCAGTTCGAGGACGAGATCGCCAGTATCTCCGGCATCGTCGGCGCGGCCTGGTGCGGTGCACGCTCCATGACCGCCACCAGCGGGCCCGGTTTCTCGTTGATGCAGGAGGCCGTGGGCTACGCGGTGATGACCGAGACACCCTGCGTGGTGGTGGACGTGCAGCGCTCGGGCCCCTCCACCGGCCAGGCCACCAAGCCGGCCCAGGGCGACATCATGCAGGCCCGCTGGGGCACCCACGGGGACCACGAGATCATCGCCGTCTGCCCCTGGTCGGTGCAGGAGTGCTTCGACCTGGTGCGCGACAGCTTCGCCCTTTCTGAACAATACCGCACCCCGGTGATCGTTTTGATGGACGGCGCGGTGGGCCACATCCGCGAGCCGCTGACCTACCCCGACTACACCGACGCGGACATCGCCCCGCGGCCCCGGGCCAGAGAGGGCGACCTGGCCTTCGGCGGAACCCTGGTGCCGCCCATGGCCCAGATCGGCGACCGCCTGAACGTGCACATCACCGGCTCGACACACAAGGCGGACGGCATCCGCGACGTGAGCACCAGGGAGGTGCACGAGGAACTGGTGCTGCGCCTCAACGAGAAGCTCACCTCGGCCCGCGGGGAATTGACCCGCCTCGACGTGCGGCAGATGGACGGCGCCCGGGTGGCGGTGGTCTCCCTCGGCGCCACCGCCCGGCCGGCCCTTGGTGCCGTGGAAAGGGCCCGGGCCGCCGGCCATCCGGCCGGGTTCATCCGGCTGGTCAATGTCTGGCCCTTCCCCGGCCCGGCGATCACCCAGCTGCTGGCCGATGTCGACCTGGTGCTGGTGCCCGAAATGAACCTGGGCCAGCTCTCCCGCGAGCTGGAACGGTTCGCCGGCTGCCCGGTGCGCAGCCTGTCCAAGATCGGCGGGGTGGTGCACACCGTGGACGAGATCCACACCGCACTTATGGAGCACATGTCATGAGCGCGACAGAATCGAACAGCACAGCGGCCGTGGTGCGCAACCCGCTGCACCGTTACGTGCGGCCCGGAATCCTGCCCACCATCTTCTGCACCGGCTGCGGCGGCGGCACGGTGCTCAACTGCTTCTGCAAGGCGGTGGACGAACTGGAGTATGACCCGCACGAGATGGTGATGGTCACCGGCATCGGCTGCTCTTCCTGGATCCCCAGCCCCTACTTTCTCGCCGACACCCTGCACACCACCCACGGCCGGGCCATCGCCTTTGCCACCGGGGTGCGGGTGATGTCGCCGCAGATGAAGGTGGTGGTGATCGCCGGCGACGGCGACATCTCGGGCATCGGCGGCAACCACCTGATCCACGCCGCCCGGCGCAATGTGGACCTCACGGTGCTGATGGTCAACAACTCGATCTACGGCATGACCGGCGGGCAGGTGGCCCCCACCACGCCCCCCGGCATACGCACCACCACCACACCCCACGGCAATGTGGAAAACCGGTTCGACGTGGCCGACCTGGTGGCCGCCGCCGGCGCGTCCTATGTCGCCCGCTGGACCACCTGGCACGTGCTGGACCTGGTCCGCTCGTTCAAGGAAGCGCTGGAGCACCCCGGCTTCTCCTTTGTCGAGGTGGTCGGCCAGTGCACCACCTCCTACGGCAAGGCGGTGGGCAAGCGGAACGCCGCCGACTTCCTCGCCGACTACAAGGCACGCTCGGTACGGCTGTCCAGGGCGAAGAAAATGACCGAGGAAGAGCTGGAGGACAAAATCGTGGTGGGGCGGCTGAAACAGCGTGAAGCGCCCGAGTTCTGCCAGCGGCTCTACCGGCAGGTGGAGCAGGTGAGCTCCGCGGCCCTGGCCGAGGAGGACGAACGATGAGCACCGAAAAGACCGTCCGCTTCGCCGGCTTCGGCGGCCAGGGCATCGTCAAATCGGGGGAGATCTTCGGCGCGGCAGCCATCCTCGACGGCAAGAGCGCCCTGCAGAACCAGGCCTACGGCAGCTCGGCCCGCGGCGGGCTCTGCACCAGCGACGTCACGGTGAGCGACGGCGGGATCCATGACATCGAACCCGACCGTTTCGACATCCTGATGCTCCTCAGCCAGGACTCCTGCGACGCCTTTCTTCACGACGTCAAACCGGGGGGAATCCTGATCGTGGAGCAAGACCTGGTACAGCTTCCCGATGACTTTCAGGGCACGGTCCACGCCATTCCGGCCACCCGCATCGCTGCCCAGGACCTGGGCCGGCGCATCGTCACCAACATGGTGGTGCTCGGTTTTCTCGGCGCCATCTCCGGGCTGGTGGACCGCACGAGCCTGGAGAAGACCATCGTGGAGAACGTGCCCCGGGGCACCGACATCCTCAATCTCGAAGCCTTTGCCGAGGGCTGGAAGCGCGGGGAGGGCTGATCCCCCACCGGGTACAACCACCGGCCTCAGAAAAAACCGCCTGCTGCCGGATGCTCCAGCAGTCAGGCGGTTATTAGTTTCATCGGTTCTTACGGCGCGATACCGGTCACCGTGCAACCGTCCATGTCGGTATCGCCCGACGCGGGATAGGGCGGCTGGTTGTACGGCGCTGCGGTCACGTCCTCCACCACCAGTTCGAAGTAGTTGTCGCCGATCACCGACCCCAGGGCCGGGATGGTGGTCACCCAGCTGGCGGTGTAACTACCCCCCGGAGCCACGTTGGTGTACCCGGCGCGCCAGTTGGGGAAGTAACTCCCCCCGGCCACGGTGATGTCGATGTGGCCGGAGATGGTCCGGGTGAACCCGCCGTAGAGATTGCCCAGGGTGATGGACATGGCCGTGCCGAAAGGTACCGTGCCCGCCGAGGGATCGCAGGTCAGCGTGGCGGCCACGGTGGCCACCGGACCGCCGCCCTGGTCGAAGGCCAGCAGGCTCAAGTCGTCGATGTTCCAGCCGCCGAACTCCACCCCGCCGTCGCTCTCCATGTGGAACTCCACCACCACCGCCGGGTTGTCGTCGGCAATGGCCGAGATGTCGATCTCGTGCACCGTCCACTCGCTGTCCAGGTGGTCGGCGCCCACGGCGTTCTGCCAGACCTGGGTGCCGTTGACATAGATGGTGGCCTGGTCGAAGATTGCGTCCTCGACAGTGAGCCAGCGCATGTAGTTGAGGGTCACCCCGGCATACCCGCTGCAGTCGATGGCCGGCGACTGGAGGTAGTTGTGCACGTTGGCGTAGTAATCGCCGTTCCAGCCGTCGGGGGCCAGGTCGTTGCCCCAGTGGTTCATGCCCGACCAGGGCGCGTCCGGGTCGTTGCCGTTGGGGCCGGGGTAGCCGAGCATCCAGTCGTCCTGGGCCGCCACCTCGTAGTGGGTCCAGCCGTTCTCGCCCCCCTCCATGTCGTCGAAGAAGAGCACGGCCTGGCCCACCACCAGGTCGAAGGTCACGCTGCCCGTGCCCTCGGCGGCTACGGTGTCCAGGTCGAAGCTCACCGTTTCACCGTAGGAGAGGCCGCCGCCGAAGCTCACCGTGAAGTGCGGGGCCAGGGACGCCTGGCTGGCGCCGCTGGAGATGTCGGGCCAGTCCGCCGTGTTGTCGGTCACGGTGACCTGGGGGTTGGACGTGCTCAGCGTGCCGCCCACCCCGGTGGCCCCCACCGAGCCTTCGTTGCGCAGGTCGATCTGCAGCAGGACGGTCTCCCCCGGATCGACGATGCCGTCACCGTCGCCGGCCGAATCGTCCACGCTTCGTCCGGCGTAGGCCAGCGCCGGCGCGGCGGCCGCGATGTCGAAGCCGATGGTCGCCGGGGCTTCGGTCACCGCCAGGACAAAGGGGATCTCGTATCCGTCGGGCAGGTCCATGGTGACGCTGAAGACGTAGGGGCCGGCCGACGTGCCGGTGCCGTTGTCCGAAAGGATAGTGCCGTAGCTCTGGGTTGCCGTGCTCACCGCAGCGTATGAAGAGGTGGTGGACAGGGTGCCGCTGACCGCCACCGCGTCCTCGGTACCCACGTTGCGCAGGGTCAGGGTCAGTTCGACGATCTCGCCCGGCTCCACTGTGCCGTTGCCGTTTCCGAAGCTGGCGCCGCTCATGTCGTCGTCCACCACCATGTCGTGGAGTGCGAGATACGGGCCGTCCACCACCAGCGGCGAGGCGTGCTCGGCCACCGCGGCCACCGCGGCTTTGGTGCAGGCGGTGGCGTACGCCATGTCGCAGTTGGCCACCGTGTCGTTGGTGGTGTGGTAATAGGGATTGAAATCGCTGCTCCAGGCTTCGGCCTCGATGCCGCAGATGGCCGGGTAGCCCTGGCTCCAGAAGGAGGCGTGGTCGCTGGCGGTCATCGCCTCGGGGACCACCACCGGCTCCACCCCGGTGGGGACGTAGTGGAGGGCCGCGTCGCGGACCCGGTTGGCCAGGTCGGTGGACGCGCCGCCATTGGTGTAGAGGATCAGGTCGGGCGGTGCGGTGTCGGAGCCCGACCAGGCGATCATGTCGTAGTTGTAGCAGCCGACCACGTTCGTACCGGCCGCGGCCAGGTCCGCGGCATAGGCCCCGCTGCCGTAAAGCCCCTGCTCCTCGCCGGCAAAGGTGGCGAAGACCACCGTCCGTTCGAACTCGTAGCCGGCCATCACCCGGGCCGCTTCCAGCACGGCGGCCGTGCCGCTGCCATTGTCATCGGCGCCGGGGGCCAGGTTTTCGGGGTCGTCCGAGGTGGAGTCGTAGTGGCCGCAGATCAGCACCACCTCGTCGGGGTAGACCAGACCTGTCCTGGTGGCGATGATGTTCTGCTTGGAGTAGGCGCCGATGTCGAAGTAGTGCCGCTCCACGTCATAACCGTAGCCCTGGAGCCTGGTGAACATCCAGTCCGCGGCATCGTCCACGCCGGTGGTGTAGGTGTAGCGGGTACCAAAGTTCTGCAGGGTCTGGACCACGCCGCTGTAGTTGAACTGCATGATTCCGGCCACCATGGTGTCGATGTCGCCGCCGAACTCGCGGTCCCCGGTCCGCTCTGCGGCCGGAGCCACCACATCCAGGGTCTTGCGGGTGCGATCCACGTGCACCAGGTCGAACCGTGAACGCGCCAGCGGTTCGGCTGCCATTGCGCTGGCCTTGACCAGGGCCAGCCCCGGTTCCTGGTGCAGCACTTCCACGCCCGGGTACCGGGCCAGGTCAACCTGTGCGGCAGGGTCGCTGTGCACCCAGTAATAGGAGGAGCCGTCGGACCAGGGATGCCGGTCCACCACCCAGGCGCCCGTGGCGCGGAGTTCGGCCTCCAGCCGGCTGTCGGCGCCGGCCAGGATGTACGGGCCCACGCTGGACCAGACCGGGGCCCCGGCGCTCTCCAGCGCCTCCACCGCTGAATCACTCTCCGCCTCCACCATGATCAGCGCTTCGGGCGCGGCAAGGACGGGCATGGCGGGGCCAGCAATGATCGAAACCAGTAGCAGAACGGTGAGCAGCATCAAATAAGAGCGCATGTTCAGGAGCCTCCTCGGCGGTTGTTACCAATTCCCCTGTCCGATGACGGTACTGCCCTGTGTCGAGTGGGAGAATATCGACCGGTGGCGGGGAGAACGAGCGGTTATGGATGAATGAAGAAATAGAACCCGGGAACCGCCGCAACGCTCCCGGGCAAAATCAACTTCTTGTGTATTTACTATAGTTCCCGCGTGGTGCCCGATGCAAGGAGCAATGGGAGAGCGGGAACTTATTCCACTGCAATATCAGGGCTTGTCCGAATCAGCAGATTGGCCGGAATCCGCCGGAGCTCCGCCCTGGCCATGGCCCCCCCCCTGGCCGCGCCCCTGTCCCCGGCCTTTGCCGCCACGCCCCTGCCTGCCATGCCCCTGGCCGTCAGCCGGGCCGCGTTCCCAGTCGGAGTTCATAATCGCCTCCAGATCAGCCTGGGAAATATACTGGGCCTTGTATACCGCATCATGGGCCTTCAACTGCGAGGTGAAGGCCCGCATGTGGTTGCGTGAACCCTTGGCCAGGTTGCGGTACACCCGCACCATGTCCCGGTTGTCCACGCCCCCGGCCAGGGCCTGCTCCAGATCGTGAATGTCCATGTCTTCGATGGTGGCACCTGCCTGCAGAGCATCCGCGAGACTCTTGCTGCCCTGGGCCACCAACTTGTTATAGAGGCTCTGCATCTCGCCGCTGTTAAACTTTCCCCGCGCCAGCCCCGCAACTGGATCGTCCATGCCGTATTTCTCCAGCAACTGTCCCAACTGGTCCATGTGGCGTTGTTCGGCCTGGGGGATGTTGTTGAATACCGGCAGGTTGTACTTCTCGCCCAGAGTCAGATACACGTCACGGGCCAGTTTTTCCTCCTGGCGCATCAGCAGAAGGGAGTTCTTCTCGTAGTCGCTCAGGCTTGCCGCCGCCGGGGAAGCCGGGCTGGCCTGGCTCGGATCTTCAGCGCTCTGCCCGCGGGCTTCGGCGAATCCGGCGATCATCATGATGACCGCCAGCGCCATGGCAATGATCTTCAAACGATTCATGTCAATCTCCTTCCAGAGCGGCCGGAACGGCCCGCCCAAATTCTATGCAGCGATTCATACCTCTAAATGTCCAGAGGGATATCAGAGAATAGTGGCATCTTATTCGGGAGTCAAGATTTCTCCGGGTGACGATTGCCGTTCAGTTCACGATTTCGTGAATCTTCAGTATGATATCTCTGACCCAGCAGAATTCCTGATCCATGAGGAGACCCGACGTGCCCGGGAAACCGCCCATTGAAGATGACGACAACCTGGCCGACGACATCCGCCGTTACGACCTGCCCCATGGCTGGGTGGTGCTGGCCGGCCGCACCGACGCGGCCAACGACCGGCTGAGCATAAAGCTGGCCCGGCCCAACGACTGGTGGTTCCATGTTCGCGGCATGTCGGGCAGCCACGTGCTGCTCCGCGCCCGGGAGGGTGAAGAGCCGGACCGCGAAACGCTGAAGATGGCGGCAGCCATCGCCGCCTGGCACAGCAAGGCCCGGAATGGCGGAGTCACCCCGGTCTCCTGTACCCGCGCCCGCTTCGTATCCAAGGCCCGGGGCCACAAGCGGGGCACGGTCCACATCCGCAAGGAAACCGTGATCAAGGTGCGCCCGGCCCTTCCGGAGCTTGTGAATTCCGGCCAACATTAATAGAATGCTTCTTTTCGCCAGGCTGCGGCTCAAGATCCGGAGCCGCTGGGGCGAAAAGAAAGTGAACCTTCATGCACGTGGGGGTGCATCGAGCCATACAGACAATCATATCGAGCAGGAGCACAGAAGAGCATGGCCTCTGAACAGTTTGAAAAGCACATCCTCTGCATCGGCGCCGGGTATGTTGGCGGTCCCACCATGGCGATGATCGCAGCCAAGTGCCCGCAGTACAAAGTCACCGTGGCCGACATCAACCCGGTGCGGATCGAGGAGTGGCAGAGCGACGAGCTGCCGATCTACGAACCGGGCCTGCTCGAGGTGGTGAAAATCGCCAGGGGGCGCAACCTCTTTTTTACCACTGAGATCACCAGGAACATCGAGGACGCGGAGATCATCTTTGTCTCGGTCAATACCCCAACCAAGACCTACGGCCGGGGTGCGGGCAAGACTGCCGACCTGCAGTACTGGGAAAAGACGGCCCGGGACATCCTCAGCGCGTCCACTTCAGACAAGATCATCATCGAGAAAAGCACCCTGCCGGTCCGCACGGCCAAGGCCATGGAGCGGATCCTGCACACCAACGACAAGGGTCTGCACTTCGACGTGCTCTCCAATCCCGAGTTTCTGGCCGAGGGAACGGCGGTGGCCGACCTGGAGGCCCCCGACCGGGTGCTCATCGGTTCGCGGGAGACCGAGCAGGGGATCAAGGCCCGGCAGTCGGTGGTGGATATCTACGCCAACTGGGTGCCCCGGGAGCGGATCCTGACCTGTGATGTCTGGAGCGCCGAACTGTCCAAGCTGGTGGCCAACGCCTTCCTGGCCCAGCGGATCTCCTCGATCAACAGCATCTCGGCCCTTTGCGAGAAAACCGGCGCCGACGTCTCGCGGGTGGCCCACGCCATCGGCACCGACTCGCGGATCAACCCCAAGTTCCTCAACGCCAGCGTGGGGTTCGGCGGTTCCTGCTTCAAGAAGGACATCCTCAACCTGGTCTACATCTGCGAGCACTACGGTCTGGATGAGGTGGCCAACTACTGGGAAAACGTGGTCAAGATCAACGAATGGCAGGAGGCGCGGTTCGTGGAGAACATGGGTCACGCCATGTTCAACACCATCGCCGGAAAGAGAGTGGCCCTCTTCGGATTCGCATTCAAAGCCGACACCGGCGACACCCGTGAGTCACCGGCGATCTACATCACCCGCAAACTGCTGGAGGAACATGCCCGCGTGGTGATCACCGATCCCCAGGCGCTTAAAAATGCCAGGATCGACCTGGAGGACGTGATTGACCGGGTGGAGCTGGAGCCAGATCCCTACAAGGCCGCTGCGGGGGCGCACGCCATCGCCGTGATCACCGAGTGGAAGCTCTACAAGACACTGGATTACGAGAAGATATATGCGGCGATGGAAAAACCGGCCTTTGTCTTTGACGGGCGAAACATCCTCGACCATAAAGAGCTTTTCCGCATCGGCTTCAATGTGTACCCCATTGGCAAGCCGGCGCTGAGCCACCTGTAAAACCCCGTATTGTCATTGCGAGCCGCTGACCTGAGGTGCCCGCAGGTCAGCGGCTCGCAATGACAGAACAATAGACCCCACCCCGGTTGACAATCCCCCGTCAGACCGGAAAAATCATAAAAAGCACTCATCGATTCAAACCCTCTGCCCCTTTTTGCCGTCAGTAGTGTGAATACGGAAATTTTCGGGGAGATCCTGATGGACCTGGGCACGGCAACGGAGAACAGAATGCTGGCCGACGATGCGGACCCGGCGGTGAATGAACTGGTAAACAGAGCCCGGTGCGGCGACAGCCGGTCATTCGAAGCGCTCTACAAGATGCACGCCGGCCGGGTATACGCCCTCTGTCTCCGTATCACCGGAGATCCGGCGCTGGCCGAATCGCTGACCCAGGACGTCTTTGTCAAGGTCTGGCGCAAGCTCGACTCGTTCAGGGCCGAGGGCCCCTTTGCTGCCTGGCTCCGCCGGCTGACGGTGAATATGGTGCTGGAGGACCGGCGCAGCAGAAAAAGGGAGTCGAAGTGGCTGGCCGCGGACGGCAACAGCCTGCTGCAGGCCGGGGCCGGCGGCACCAGCAGCACCGAACCGGACCGGGCCCTGGATCTCGAACGGGCGATGGCCCGTCTGCCCCACGGGGCCAGGACCGCGTTCGTGCTCCACGACGTGGAGGGGTTCCGGCACCGTGAAATCGCGGCGCTCACCGGTCTGGCCGAGGGAACTATCAAAGCCCAGCTGCACCGGGCGCGGAAACTGCTCCGCACGGCAATGGAAACAACTGTCCGGGAGGTAAAGCCATGAAACACGATAGTGCAGCTGAACTCCTGAACGACTATATCGACGGCGTACTGGAGGCCCCGATGGTGACGGACCTGCAAAATCACGTCCGGCAGTGCGTGACCTGCCGCCGCGAGCTGGAGGGGCTGAAGCAGGTTCTAGAGGGGGCCGCTGCCCTGCCCCGGGTCATCGAGCCGCCCCGGGACCTCTGGCCGGCCATCGCCGAAGCGACCCGGCCCAAGAAGGCGGCAGTGGAGAGCTACGGCGCCAGGCTGCTGCGGCGCCTCGGCTTCTTTAGCTGGTCCTGGCCCACCGCCCTGGCCACCGCGGCCGTGGTGGGTGTGCTCTGCATATCGTCGTTCAACACCAAACCGCTGGTCCCTGCCGGGGAAGACGTTTCCCGTACCGGTGTGCCGGCCGGAGCGGTGAACTATCCGGAAACCGATGCGGTGCTGCTGGCCCTGGAGGCCGAGTGCCAGCAGGGAGAGCAGGAACTGGCATCATACAACGGCCACAGCGGCCCGGTGAGTCATATGCTCCAGCAGAGCATGCCTGTGGTGGACCGGGCCATCGCCGAAGCGCGGGCGGCCTGGGTGGCCTCGCCGGACGAACCGGGCCTTACCCGATTGCTCACCTCGGCCTACCGGGCAAAGATGGCCCTCCAGGGAAGGGCGATCCGCATGGCCAGCGAGTCGTGACCCGTTGATATAAAACCGATTTGAGATGACAGCATTTATAACCGAGATGATGTTGGCAAATAAAGGAGATGAAACGATGAACAGAATGAAGTGGATGATCCCGGCGGCTCTGAGCGTGATCCTGGTGCTGATGGCCGCCCCCCTGGCGGCGCAGACCGAAATCAACGAGACCCGGACGCTGGACAGTTCAGCGACCCTCTCGGTCTCCAACATCAGTGGTTCGGTTAAGATCACCGGCTGGGGCAGCAACGAGGTCAAGGTCAGCGGCACCCTGGGCAAGGGCACCGAAGAGCTGCGGATCAGCGGCGACTCGTCGCGGATGGAGATCGAAGTGGTGCTGCCCAAGCAATCGCGGAACGTCAAGCCGACGCACCTGGTGATCAGCGTGCCCAGCAACTGCACGCTTGATGTCTCCACGGTTAGCGCCAACATCGAACTCAACGATTTTGACGGTGACATCGAACTGGCGGCGGTAAGCGGCGACATCACCGCGGTCTGCGGTTCCGGCGAGGCCGAGGTCTCCACGGTGAGCGGCGAGATCAGCCTGGAATGCCAGTCGGCGATTACAGAGGTGGACAGTGTCAGCGGCGACATCCGCCTCCGCGGTGTCAGCGGCCGGCTGTCCGGAAACACGGTGAGCGGAGACTTCCTGGTGGAGGGCGGCACGTTCAGCAACCTCACCGCGGAAACCGTTTCCGGCAACCTGCAGTTCGACATCGACCTGGACAGCAATGTGTGGGTGGAGGTGGATTCCCACAGCGGAGACGTTGTCTTCCTGCTGAGCAGCCTGGCCGCCGAGCTCTCGGTGGATACCTTCAGCGGCAAGATCAACAACGAGTTCGGGCTGAAGGGCATCTCCGACGAGTACAGCAAGGGCACCGTGCACTGGGATGCGCCGGCCGGGTCGAGCGGCGGAAAGATAGAGATCAACACCTTCAGCGGCAACGTCCTGTTGAAGCAGAAATAATCCCGGGAAGCGGGAACCGACAGCCGGCCGCCGGAACTTCCGGCGGCCTTTTTTTGTACTTCGGTCAGCTGGATTCGCTCACCTGTGGCAAAATTAGAGAGGGAATGTCACTGGGAGGGATCGATGATCGATAGAGCACAACCGATCCGAATGGTTTCGGCCGCAGCGATGCTGATCCTGGCAGCGCTGTTCCTGGCCGGCCCGCCCGTGTCGGCCGGGGGAAGCCACAGCCAGTTGAGCAGCCGCTCCGCCGAAGCGGTCACCATTACCCGGCCGGCGGGAGGGGGACCCCAGTCTGAGGAGGTGGCCGGCATGGAGCAGCGGCTGCTGGAAGAGATCAATGCCATCCGCCTGTTTCACGCCCTCGATCCCCTGGAGCCCAACGAGGACCTCAACCGGATTTCACGGGGATTCAGCTTCCGGATGAACCGTTTCGGATTTTTCGGCCACTCTGATCCCGCCGGCAACGACGTGGCCGACCGGCTACGCGCCGAAGGAATCCGCTTCGCCCTGGTGGCGGAGAACATCGCCAAGAACATCAACTTCAGCGACCCGGTGGAGACGGCCATCGACGGCTGGATGAAGAGCGACGGGCACCGGGCCAACATCCTCACTTCCGAATTCCGCGAGACCGGCGTGGGTATCTGGAAGGATGGCAACATTTACCACCTCACCCAGGTCTTCCTCAACCCCTGGTAAATACTCCAAAAATTGAGTTCAGATCATGCTTTGTTGCATCCGAGCGACGTCGGAGCGTTACGCGACCGGTGCGAGGAGCAATAGACCATGACCTGAACCAACCCCGCTTCACTATCCCCACAGGGTAAACTGCTGATATAGTAGACAAACACGTTCCATCATTAATGGAACCTGGAGCTTCCTTCTGCGTTATAGAAGGGAAATACCGGGGTGAGAGCGGACTTCCGGCCTGGAGCCTGGGGTGCGGAACTCCGGTGTATGTTCACTCATGTTACGAATCGACTCCCGGCCGCCGGCCGGCGGTTGGGGAGTGACGATCCCCCATAACTGTGGCGGCGCAGGGTTGCGGCGCCATCGGGCCGGGGAGCCATCAAACAAAGGAGAGCGTCAGATGAGCGGAAAACGGTTCTGGACAGGGATACCCCTGCTGATCACCATCCTGGCCCTGGCCGGGGCAACGGCCTGGGCGGGAACATCGGACACCGGAATGATCCGCTTCCCTGATGTCAGTGACTCGCATATCGTCTTCCGCTACTCCAATGACCTCTGGCTGGTCCCGGTCACCGGCGGCACGGCCGTGCCGTTGGCCAGCCCGCCCGGGGGCGAGGTATTCCCCAAGTTCAGTCCCGACGGCAAGACCATCGCCTTCATGGGCAACTACGACGGTGGCCAGGACCTCTACACCATCCCGGTGGCCGGCGGCGAACCGTTCCGGGTGACCCACCACCCCACCGGCGAGACGCTCTGCGACTGGACCCCGGACGGTGAACTGATCTTTTACGCCGGCGGTATCGGCCTCAACCCCCGCACCAGGGAGCTGTTCACGGTGGCGGCGGACGGCGGCCTGCCGGAAAAGATGCCGGTGCCCTACGGCGCCAACGGCGCGGTGAGCGACGACGGCAAGTGGCTGGCCTACACCCCCCACTCCCGGGACTTCCGCAACTGGAAACGCTACCGCGGCGGGATGGCCACCGATATCTGGCTGATTAACCTGAAGAAGAACACTTCCAAAAAGATCACCGACTGGGAAGGTACCGACACCTACCCCATGTGGCACGGCGATACCCTCTACTACCTCTCGGACAACGGCCCGGAACACCGGCTGAACATCTGGTCCTACGATACGAAGAACGGCACACGCACCCAGGTGACCGACCACGCCTCCTATGACGTGAAATGGCCTTCCATCGGCCCGAACCAGATTGTCTACCAGCTGGGCGCCGAGCTGCGCCTGCTCGACCTGGCCGGTGGCGGCAGCACTGCGGTGCAGGTCACCATCCCCGGCGCCCGTCCCCAGATCCGTCCCCAGATAAAGGACGCCTCCGAATCGCTGTTCAGCCGCTCCCTCTCCCCCACCGGCAAACGGGTTGCCGTGGGCGCCCGGGGCGACGTCTGGACTTTGCCGGCCAAAAACGGCTCGCCGGTGAACTTCACCCGCACCAGCGGTGCCGCCGAGCGCTATCCGACGTTCAGCCCGGACAAGAAGTGGATCGCCTGGTTCTCCGACGGGACCGGTGAATACCAGCTCTACATCAGTGCCGCCGACAGCTCCGGCTGAAGCGGAAAGGGTCACCGACCTGCCGCCCTCCTACTACTTCGCGGCCAACTGGTCCCCGGACAGCGAGTGGATCGCCTTCTGGGAAAAAAGCGGCAAACTCTATCTCTACAATGTTGAATCAAAGGAAGCGAAGGTGATCGAGGAACAGCTGGGCCCGGGAGCAACCAGCCTCAGCTGGTCCCACGACTCCAACTGGCTGGCCTGGGCCCGCGGCACCAGCCTTCGCGGTCCGAACCAGATCTTCCTCTACGAGATGGCCGCCGGTAAAAAGCACCAGGTGACCGACACGATGTTCGGCATCACCTGGCCCACTTTCGACCGTGAAGGCAAGTTTCTCTTTTTCGCCAGCAATCGTGACTTCAGCAGTCCGATTTACTCCGACGTGGACACCACCTGGGTCTACACCGCCACCGACCGGCTCTACGCCGTGCCGCTGAACGCCGACGTGGAAAACCCGCTGGCCCCGAAGAGCGACGACGAGGAGATCGAGGAGGAGAAGGACGAAAACGGCGATGAGAAGGAGGACGGAGAGGCCAAGGACGGAGACGAGGGCGAAGACAAGGACAAGGATGGCGAAGCTGAGGAAGAGGAAGAAGACCCCTTGAAAATAGACCTCGAGGGGTTCGAACAGCGGGCCATCGCCCTGCCCATGGACAAGGGCGCCTTCTTCGGCCTCTGTGTCAACGACGGAAACAAGCTGATCTTTGCCAAGGCCCCGGCTCCCGGGACCCAGGGGCCACCCACCATCCACCTCTTCGACTTCGACGACGAGAAGGAGAAGGTCAAAACGGTGGCCGGCGGGGTCAACCTGGTGGACATTTCCGCCGACGGCAAGAAGCTGCTGGTGGTCAACGAGGGCGGGGCGATGGCGATCATCAACGCCGCTGCGGACCAGAAGCTGGAGGAGATGGTTCCCACCGGCGGCATGCTGGCCACGGTGAACCCCCGCGAGGAGTGGCGGCAGATCTTCAACGAAGTCTGGCGCCGCGAGCGCGATTTCTTCTACGACCCCAACATGCACGGCCTGAACTGGGAAGCCGTCCGTGAGCAGTATGCCCCGCTCATCGAGGAGTGCACCTCCCGCGAGGACGTGGGCTTCATTCTCCGCGAACTGATCGCCGAGCTGAACGTTGGCCACACCTACTACTTCGGCGGTGACAACGAGAACCCGCCCCAACTGCCCACCGGCATGCTGGGCTGTGACTTCGAGTTGAACGACGGCGCTTACCGCATCTCGCTGATTCTCGAGGGCGGCCCCTGGGACGTGGATGCCCGCGGCCCGCTGAGCCAGCCCGGAGTGGACGTCAAGGTCGGTGACTACCTGCTGGCGGTTAACGGCGTTCCGGTGGACACGAATCGCGACCCCTGGGCCTCCTTTGTGGGCAAGGCCGGGCAGACCGTGCGTCTGACGGTGAGCGAAGAGCCGAATAGCGGTGAAAATGACCGCCAGGTGCTGGTTGAGCTGCTGGGCAACGACGGCGACCTGCGCTACCGGGCCTGGGTGGAAGCCAACCGGCAGTATGTGGACCGCAAATCGGGCGGCAAGGTGGGCTATATCTACGTGCCCAATACCGGCATCCAGGGCCAGAGTGAACTGGTGCGCCAGTTCGTGGGCCAGATCGAGAAGGAAGCGTTGATCATCGACGAACGCTGGAACGGCGGCGGCCAGGTGCCCACCCGCTTCATCGAACTGCTCAACCGGCCGATCACCAACTACTGGTCGGTCCGTGACCTCAAGGGCCAGGTGGTCTGGCCCCAGGACGCGCACCACGGTCCCAAGTGCATGCTGATCAACGGCCTGGCCGGATCGGGCGGGGACCACTTTCCCTACCTCTTCAAGCACAACAAACTGGGCAAGCTGATCGGCACCCGCACCTGGGGCGGTCTGGTGGGCATCGGCGGCGGCCCGCCGCTGCTGGACGGCGCCGGCGTGACCACCCCGTCCTTCGCCTTCTACGACATTGACGGCACCTGGGGCATCGAGGGCCACGGCGTGGATCCAGACATCGAGGTGCTGGATGACCCGGCCCTGATGGTGGACGGCGGTGACCCGCAGCTGGACCGGGCCATCGAACAGATGATCGAGGAAGCGAAGACCGGCGCTTTCAAGGCGGCCCCGGTTCCCGCATGGCCCGACCGCTCCGGAATGGGCCTGCCCGAATCCGACTATTGATCAACAATGGCCGGCGGTGAGCAATCACCGCCGGCCCTGCAGTTCAAAATGCCCCGGATCATCGGAACGGTTCGGGCTTTTTTCCGTACCCCCAGGCCAGGGGACGACATGTGCACATTTTCGGGGTCAGGTCCCGAAATGTGCGCGCCGGGATTCCCTGAATGAAAAACGGTGTGCTACAATATCCGCGCTCTCAGTCACAAAGTGTAATAGTCAACGAACGGAAAGGGAAAACCCATGCCTCCCAAGCAGTGGAGCAATCCACCGGCAATGCAGATCGATGCCGACAAGACCTATCAGGCAACTATGGAAACCAGTCGGGGCACGATCCAGCTGGCTCTGGACCCCAAAGCGGCACCCACCGCGGTGAACAACTTTGTCTTTCTGGCCCGTGAGGGGTTCTATGACAACCTGGTCTTTCACCGGGTGATCGCCAACTTCATGGTTCAGGGCGGCGACCCCACCGGCACCGGCCGAGGTGGCCCCGGCTACCGCTTCAATGACGAGTTCGGCCCCGGAGACCTGAAGCACGAAAGGTGCGTGATCTCCATGGCCAACGCCGGACCGAACACCAACGGCAGCCAGTTCTTCATCACCCACTCGCCTCAGCCGCACCTCGACGGCCACCACAAGGTCTTCGGCAAGGTGACCAGCGGCGAGGATGTGGTTGACGCAATCCAGCAGAACGATACCTTGACCTCGGTGACCATCACCGAGGCCTGATCCAGTGCGGCGCGGATCCCGGAGAACCCTCCCCCCCCCGCCGCCGTGCAACCGAAAGGAGGAGCCCCGTGATGCCGTTGAAACCGCTGGTCAACGAAGAAACACTGGACGAGGCCCTCGACGCCGAGCTGTCGGTGATCTACAAGCACAGTAGCCGCTGCTGGATCTGTACCAAGGCTGAACGGCAGGTGCGCGAGTTTGCCACCGAGCACCCGGAGGTCGCGGTCTACCAGTTGGATTCCGTTGAAGGGAAAGATCTTGCCCAAGAGGTGGCCGGGCGTCTTGGCGTTGAGCACCACTCACCCCAGGTGATCGTGGTCCGTGACGGCAAGGCGGCCTGGAGCGGTTCCCACTTCCGGATCTCCAACCGGATCCTCAAACGGGAGACCGGCAAGGGCAACTGACTGCCGGCCGGCGTCCCCCACCCGACACCCGAACTGCACACCGGGCTTCCGCCATCCGCCAGCCACTGGTATCCATGCGGCGAAACAGGGTATAAGAAGGCCCCTGGCAATCGTCTGAAAGCTTTTTCACCACCTACTATCAGGAAACACCAATGAGCGACGAACCGAACAAAATCATCTACTCGATGTATGGGGTGAGCAAGTTTCACGGCAAAAAGCAGGTGCTGAAAGATATCTCGCTCTCCTACTTTTACGGGGCCAAGATCGGCGTCCTGGGCCTCAACGGCTCGGGCAAGAGTTCGCTGCTCAAGATCCTGGCCGGGGTGGACACCGAGTTTGACGGCGAGACCGCAGTGACGCCGGGCCACACCATAGGCTTCCTGGAACAAGAGCCGCTGGTGGACGAGAACCGCACCGTGCGGCAGATCGTCGAGGAGGGGGCCCAGGAAGCCATCGACCTGACCCGGGAGTATGAGGCGATCAACGAGAAATTCGGCGAAGAGATGACGGCCGAGGAAATGGACCAGCTGATCGCCCGCCAGGGGACGGTGCAGGAGAAGATCGACGCCCTCGACGCCTGGGACCTCGATTCGCGGCTGGAGATGGCCATGGACGCCCTGCGCTGTCCGCCCCCGGAAACAATAATCAGTGTCCTCTCCGGTGGTGAACGGCGGCGGGTGGCGCTCTGCCGCCTGCTGCTCCAGAAACCGGACATCCTGCTCCTCGACGAGCCGACCAACCACCTCGACGCGGAGAGCATCGGCTGGCTCGAGCAGCACCTGCAGCGTTACGAGGGCACGGTGATCGCGGTGACCCACGACCGCTACTTCCTCGACAACGTGGCCGGCTGGATCCTGGAGCTGGACCGGGGCCACGGCATCCCCTGGAAGGGCAATTACTCCTCCTGGCTGGAGCAGAAGAAGGGCCGGCTGGCCATGGAGGAGAAGACCGAGAGCAAACGCCAGCGGACCCTGCAGCGGGAACTGGAGTGGATCCGCATGAGCCCCAAGGGCCGCCACGACAAATCCAAGGCCAGGATCAAGTCGTACGAGAACTTGCTCAGCCAGGACCACCAGAAGCATGATGACGACATGGAGCTGTACGTCCCCCCCGGTCCCCGCCTGGGCAAGGTGGTGGTTGAGGCCGAGAACGTGCGCAAGGGCTACGACGACCGGCTGCTGATGGACGACCTCTCCTTCTCCCTGCCCCCCGGCGGCATCGTGGGGGTCATCGGACCCAACGGCGCGGGCAAGACCACCCTCTTCCGCATGATCACCGGCGAAGAACAGCCGGACGCCGGTGATTTCCGCCTGGGCGACACGGTGAAACTGGCCTACGTGGAGCAGAGCCGCGACGTGCTCGACCCGCAAAAGTCGATCTGGGAAGTGATCAGCGACGGTCTGGACCTGATCCGGCTGGGCAGCCGGGAGGTCAATTCCAGGGCCTATGTGTCACGGTTCAACTTCAGCGGCACCGACCAGCAGAAGCCGGTGGGCACCCTCTCCGGCGGCGAGCGAAACCGGGTGCACCTGGCGCGGATGCTCAAGGAGGAGGCCAATGTGCTGCTGCTGGATGAGCCGACCAATGACCTCGACGTGAACACCATCCGCGCCCTGGAGAACGCGCTGGAGAGCTTTGCCGGCTGCGCGGTGGTGATCAGCCACGACCGCTGGTTCCTCGACCGCATCGCCACCCACATCCTGGCCTTCGAGGGAGATTCCCAGGTGGTCTATTTTGACGGCAACTACACCCAGTACGAGGCGGACCGCCGGCGGCGCCTGGGCGAGGCGGCCGACCAACCGCACCGGATCAAGTATCGCCACCTGACCAGGGACTGACCCGATACCGAGCGTTCAACCAGACCCATGTGGCTGACCAGTCTCCAGAACGTGGATCTCGCCTTTGGCGGTCCGCGGCTGCTCGAGGGAGCCAACCTGCGGATCAGCGAGGGGGAACGGGTCTGCCTGCTGGGCCGCAACGGTGCCGGAAAAACCAGCCTGATGAGGCTCATTGACGGCCAGTTGAAGCCCGATGGCGGTGCGGTGGCCCGCCGCCAGGGCCTGACCACGGCCCTGTTGGCCCAGGACGTGCCACTGAGCCTCGAAGGAACGCTCCACGACCTGGTCACCACCGGCCTCGGACCGACGGGCGAACTGCTCGCCGAGTATCGCCGCTTGAGCAGCGAACTGGAGTCGGGCGGCGGAGCCATGGACCGCCTGGCCGAGGTGCAACAGCAACTGGACAGCGAAGACGGCTGGCAGGTCCGGCAAAAGGCGGACCGGGTGATCTCCAGAATGAGCCTCGACCCCGACGCCCCCTGCTCCAGCCTCTCCGCCGGTCTGACCCGCAGGGCGCTGCTGGCCCGGGCCCTGGTGAGCGAACCGGACCTGCTGCTGCTGGACGAGCCCACCAACCACCTCGACCTGGCCACCATCACCTGGCTGGAGCAGTTCCTGGCCGATTCGACATCCGCGCTGCTCTTCGTCAGCCACGACCGCGCCTTTCTCAGCCGGCTGGCCACCCGGGTGGTGGAACTGGACCGGGGGACAATCCACGACTGGAACTGCGATTACAGTACCTTCCTCAAACGCCGGGCCGAGGATCTGGAGGCCGAAGAGGGCCGTAACGCCGAGTTCGACCGGCGCCTGGCCAGAGAGGAACAGTGGATCCGCAAGGGCATAAAGGCCCGCCGGACACGGGACGAGGGGCGGGTCCGCGCCCTGGAGACGATGCGCGCTCAGCGGGAAGCCCGCCGGGAACAGACCGGTACGGTGGATATGCTGGTGGAAGAGGCGCAGCGCACCGGTAAGCTGGTCTTCGAGGCCCGGGGAATCTCCTACGCCTGGGACGGCAATCCGGTGGTGCACGATTTTTCCACCCTCGTGATGCGCGGTGACCGGGTGGGGCTGATCGGGCCCAACGGCTCGGGCAAAACCACCCTGCTCGGCCTGCTGCTGGGCCTGCTGCCCCCGGATCAGGGCCATGTCCGGCACGGGGTGAATCTCGAAGTGTCCCGGTTCGACCAGTTGCGGGAGCAGTTGGAAGAAAACCGCTCGGTGAAGGACAATATCGCCGGTGGCGCCGATGTATTCACCCTCGGCGGCCGGCAGCACCAGGTGATGGGCTACCTGCAACGCTTTCTCTTCTCTCCCGAACGGGCCAACACTCCGGTGAATGCCCTCTCCGGCGGCGAACGGAGCCGTCTGCTCCTGGCCCGGCTCCTGGCCCGTCCCTCCAACGTACTGGTGCTGGACGAGCCGACCAATGACCTCGACCTGGAGACCCTCGAACTGCTGGAGGAGCTGCTCATGGAGTACAGCGGCACACTGCTGCTGGTGAGCCACGACCGGACGTTTCTGAACAACGTGGTGACCAGCACCATGGTCTTTGAAGGCCAGGGCCGGGTGACCGAATACGTGGGCGGGTATGACGACTGGCTGCGCCAGCGGCCACCCGCCGCCGCGGCACCCGCCGCCGCGGCCAAAAAAGCCGCACACCCCCGCCCGCCACGCAAGACAAAGCCGGGCAAGCTGGGCTACAAGGACCAGCGGGAGCTGGACGCCCTGCCCGATCGGATCGAGAAGCTGGAGCGGGAGCAGCAGGGGCTCTTTACCCGGATGGAGGAGCAGGACTACTACCGCTCCCCGGCCGGAGAGATTGCCCGGGACACCGCCCGGCTGGCTGAGCTGGAGACGGAACTGGCTGCGGTCTACGACCGCTGGCAGGAGCTGGAATTGAAACGGGAGGCCGGCGAAGGTTCCGGAGATACCCCATGAATATTGCCCTGACCCACGTGGTCTCACCCCGGATCAACCGCTGCGAGCTGAGCTTCCGCCGACGGGAGCCGATCAACCTCGAACTGGCACGGGCCCAGCATGCCGGCTACCGCCGGATGCTCGAGGATTGCGGGTACCAGGTGCTGGAAACCGATGTCAACATTGCGCACCCCGACTGCACGTTCATCGAGGACACGGCAGTGGTGGTGGATGAACTGGCCGTGCTTGCCCGGCCGGGCGTCCTGTCCCGGCGCGGTGAGGTGGCCGGTATTGAGCCGGTGCTGGCCGGTTACCGACCGCTGGAACGGATCGTGGAGCCGGGCACCCTGGAAGGCGGCGACGTGCTCCGTGTGGGCCGGACCCTCTATGTCGGCCTCTCCGCGCGCACCAACCAGGACGGGATCGACCAGTTGTCCCGCCTGCTGTCGCCCCACGGCTACACGGTGGTCCCGGTGACCATGAAAGGCTGCCTGCACCTCAAGTCGGCGGTCTCCGCTCTGGACGACCAGACCCTGCTGGCCCGCCAGGGCCTTTTCGACCCCGGCCCCTTCGCCGGTTTCACCGTCATTCCAGTGGATGACGACGAAGCCGAGGCGGCCAACGCCCTCCGGGCCGGCCGCTTTGTCTGCCTCCACCGGGAGTTCGGGCGGACCATCTCCGCAGTCCGCGCGGCAGGTTTCCAGGTGAAGACGGTGGACATCTCCGAGCTGCTCAAGGCCGAATCGGGGCTCACCTGCTCAAGTATCCTCCTCGACGGCTGACACCCTGCGCAGCTCATTGCGAGTCCCCGCCCCTCGGGGGCCACGGGAAGTCAGCGGAAGAAACATTCGTTCTCTCGCTGTCATTGCGAGGAGCCGTCGAAGACGGCGACGAAGCAATCTCATTGAACCGGAAAGACATCCGAAGAGAGCGCCGCTTCACCCTTCGGGCTCCTCGCGATGACGAGAGGGGCCGGCAGGGGCATGGGCCGCATCAGACCATCGGCAATGTCGAAGCTGAGTTCGCTGTAGTGCAGCGCGGAGCAGCAATGGAGCCAGAAGGCGTTGAGGATGGCCGATGCCGCGGCCAGGTTAGCGAACAGGATCTGCGGCACCGACTTGATCAGTTCGGTGCAGTTCTCCTCGGCGGGGCTGTGATCCGCCGGTTCCCGGATCTCGGGATGATACCGGGTGATCGGGGGACATAGATCCCGGCCGCCCCGGCGCAAATAAATCTGGCAGTTGCCGTATGTGCCCCGCCGCCGGGAACCCGACCCGTCGGGGCCCACGCCGTCATTCCCCCCCGAGATCAGGCACACGTCGTTCAACTGGCTCCGGCAGTGCTCGCTGACCAGCTTTCGCGTGGCGTGGTTGTCCACGGCCAGGATGACCACGTCATCATTCTGAATCAGGCGGTGAATGTTGTCCGGCTTCACATACTGCTCCACGGCAGTCAGCATGAGGGACGTGTCGGCAAAGCGTTCCCGGAGTTCGGCGCGAGTGACCGCGGCCTTGTTGCCGTGATCGGAGAACAGCATCCGTGTGGCATTGGACGGCTCGAACTCGTCGCCGTCGATGAGCACCAGCCGCAGGTCGCGGTCCAGCGAGGCGAGGAAGATGGACAGGTAGCGGGCCACGATGCCGCCCACTCCGCCCAGACCGATGATTTTGACCGCCGTGTGGTCGGCCAGAGCGGGCATCAGAACCACCTGTTCCCTCCCGACCCCGCTCATCGACGTTTCCCCCGGCCGTCACGGTTGCGGCCACCGCCCTTCTTTTTCCCGCCGTTTCCCGAACTGCGATACGTTTCCAGCGGAGCGACCGAATAACCGGTGGTACCGCCCCGGGGGGCCGGCATCGGTGAACAGGCCGTGTGGCCATGGCCGCTGCAGCCGGAGGAACCAGTGCCGGAACTCCATTTGCTGCTGTCCGAGTATGTGAAAGCGGAACCGAGTTCGATCTTCAGCCAGTCGAACCACTGCTCGGGGAAATCGCTTCTCCGGGAATCGTAGCCCTCGAAAATATCCTCCGGCTGGACGGGAAAGCGCATACCGTCCACCGTGGCTTCCACATGAAACTGGGGCGGCTCGTCGTAGATGCGGCCCACCACGATGTGCAGACCAGTGCGGTAGTGCTCGTCGTGCTGGTCGGTGGCCGAGGAGTATGCCGAAAAATCGACGTGGCTGTGGATGTCGCCAACAATGATCCAGGTCTCGGGCACGCGTTCCGGAAGGTCGTAGTGCACGCCCTGGGGCGAGGTGTCCCCCTGCCAGTTGAGGTACACGGTACAACGCTGCCGGGGAATCACCAGGCGGTAAACCTCGCGCTCGCTGTCCCAGGCCAGGAGCAGTGCCGCTTCCGCATCGTGTTTGCGCCCCACCGCTTCGAAAAAGCCCACCGCCCGTTCCAGCAGCCGCCGGGGCAGCCGGGGATAGTGCAGATCGAGGAACTTTTCCTGACCGGGCAGTTCCCCGGGCCAGCCGCGGGCCGGAACACAGCTGCGGAAGTGCTCGTTGTTGCGGCAGAGAAAGAGACCGCTGCCGGTGAGCATGTAAAACACCGTGTCCTCCGGCCAGTGCATCTCCTCGCTCGTCCGCAGGTAGATCGGCGTGAGCAGTCTGTCCTCAGAACAGTTCATCGATAAATACCCCCTGCGCTTCTTCCTTCGCCGGCAGCCGCTCGCTGTTGTTGGCCATCAGCCGCATCAGGTCATTGGAAGTGGCCAGCCGTCCGCGGGAACTGCCGGCATTGTCGAATATCCTTTCGATCACCTGCCCCAGGCTCCTGCCGGTTTTGAGCCAGGGGACGTCAAGGACGAAAAGACTGTCTTTGGCGGTGGCCTGCTCCCACCTCTCGACGGTGGCGACCCGCGGGTCCACCGTGGCGGACTCGGTGAACCAGCTTGTCTCCTCGTGGTGTTCGCTGGAATGGTTGTAACCGGTTTCCAGCAGGCAGTGCAGCAGAGCATTCATACTGCCCCGCATCCGTTCGTTCTCGTCCGGGAGCCGGCCCAGACGCCTGAGGTCCATATTTGCGGTGCAGATCCAGGAAAGCGGGTGCCCCTCCTGCGGGTTGAACTTCGAACAGTTGAGCAGTGCCGGGTAGAACAGCTGGTCCTCAACACTCTTCAGAGGTTCGTTGCGGAAAAAGCACTCGTTGTATTGCGACAGCTGCAGACGGTTGTTCCTCCCGGTGATAAACACGGCCAGCACCACCAGGTAGGGCAGCGCGATACGCACCGAGCGGTAGGTGCTGCCCTTTCCGAACGGCACGGGAGAGTCGGCGGCGATCCACCTCAGGTTGTGCACCTGGGGTGGCCGCTGGTAGGTCCAGACGGTCACCGGCCCCCGGGACCGGACCAGCTTGACCCCGTCGGGCAACAGGCCTCCGGTCTCCAGCGATCGATCCCCGTGGGTCGAGATCAGCCCCAGCAGGTCCTTCAGTTTCATGCAGACCGGCTGCCCCTCCGGGGTGGCCGTGGAGACCAGCTCACCCTTGATGGTCACCTGGTGCACCGTCTGCCGGCGCGAAGCGGACCGCGCCTCCGCCCGCCTTGCGGCCAGCTTGCTCAACATGGCGATCCTCCCCCGTGGGACCGTCTCCTCCCGCCCTTTTCACCAGCCTGCCGGATAAAGGCCAGCAGTTGGCCGCCGCGCAGCACGGTGCTGTCGTCCACCTCGTTGCCGTCGATCACCGCCTGGCTCTGGGGGTCGATGTCCAGGCGGTCCGAGAACCGGCGCCGGACCTCACCCACACTCATGTTGCCCACCGGCAGATCCTCGCTGTACGGTCCATGGCAAACCGTTACCGCCCCGCCCGTTTCGGGTCCGGCAAACACATCACCGAGGCCACCGGGACCTGGCCCGGTCTCCTCTCTTTTCGGTCTCCTCCGTTCGTCGGCCATCTGCCTCTCCTCCTCGATCTTTCCCCGTCCGGACGGCGATTCCGGATCAGCTCGCCCGCACCAGCTCAAAAGAATGGATCACCGGCCGCTCGATGACCCTGATGCCCTGGACCCGCACCCCATCGGGCAACTGCAGATAGTTGCCCACATTCCCCGGGCTGAGCAGGTCCACAATGGCCCGCACCTGGCGGTCCAGCGCCTTTTTCAGCATCGCCGGGGTCAGGCCGGGGTTGGCGCTGCCGGCATCCTCTTCCGTGCAGGCCAGATCGGCCACCTGCTGTACGGCCCGGTCCACCATGCCGGCGGTGAGAAAGTCCCTGCGGCGGTGGACCAGCGGCTCGGCGGAGCCCACCAGAGAAATCTCCACCTGGCCGTGGTCCTCTCCGTTGGAACTGAAAAGCCAGGAGGTCAGTTCGTTGACCATCCCCTGCAGCAGATCGTCATCGCCCATTCCGTCCCGGGCAGCCAGGGGTATCCGCTGCAGCCGCTTGCGCAGCACCTCCCTGAAATTCCTCCGATTGAGATGGCCAAAGGTTTCGATGGTCCCCCCGATCCGGCGCAGGAAGGCCGGATCGATCTGCTCCGGCACGTTGGTGGTGCCCACCAAGATGATCATGCGGTCGCTGAGCGCCTGGCGTGTGGGGTCAAGCAGTTCCAGCAGGGTGGACATGATCCGGTCATAGATGTCGTCACCCCCCCGGGCACGGCTCATCCCATCCACTTCCTCGAGGATCACCAGCACCGGCAGTTCATAGACCTTGCCCCCGGGGCCGGCAAATTTTTCGTCGGCCAGCCGGTGCACCTCACCGAAAAAGCGGTCGATATTCCTGTCACTGTCCCCGAACCAGTGGCTGAGCAGCTGGGCCGGCCGAAAGCGCATCACCCGGGACGGCAGATCCTCCACCTGCACTCCGGTCACTTCGGCCATCAGCTGGTACATCGCATTCCACAGGGCCAGCAGCGAGTAGCTCTTGCCCGAACCGCTGATCCCGGCCAGCAGCTTCATCGCGCAGCGGCGCAGACCGTAGCGGCGGCGCAGATCGGGCCTGGTCATCTCCATCCGCAGATGACTCATCAGTTCGTCGAGGTAGGCCGGGGGATCTCCCAGGTCCCGCTCCGCCACCACATCGGGCACCGCCATCCGGTCGAGATAGCGGTAGTGGACCCGCCCCTCCTCCTCGGGCACGACCCCCATGACGAACTTCCGCCGCTGGCAGATCAGCAACCGGCGGCCCGGCTCCACACTCTCCCGGTTCAGCAGATCGATGACCCCGTGGGAGGCGTCGAAGACATGGCGCTCGTCCCCGCGGACGGAAATCTCCACATGCTCCGGACCGATCCGCCGTTCGTAGGTCGCCACCTCCCCCGACCACTCAGCGG
Organism: uncultured Acidobacteriota bacterium; assembly: GCA_963836075.1. Classification (GTDB taxonomy): domain Bacteria; phylum Acidobacteriota; class JAQAZP01; order JAQAZP01; family JAQAZP01; genus JAQAZP01. Next base: position 3,365,234 of record CAWIIB010000009.1, on the reverse strand, counting down.
CGGGTTCACGGGAGATGACGGCCTGGGCCTGACCGTCCAGCACCACGGAGTCCCCCCGCCGCAGTTCCCGCAGCAGACGGGGGCGGGGCAGCAGCGGAAACACCGTCGTGCCGTCCTCCAGCCTCACCTGCACACGGGTCACCGCACCACTACTGTGCGGGCGGGAGCCAAGAAAGGTGCCCGGCCGCACCGGGCCCTCCTCCAGCGCCTTGAGCTTCTCGTTGTACGACTTGACCTTGCGGGCCAGGGTCTTGTCCAGTTTGTTGTTCTCACCACCGTTGAGGATCGACTCCAGTATGGAATCCGTCTCCTCGCTGCTGTGCTTGATCAGCTGTTTGAGCATCATTTTGCGGTGAGCGAAGGGGAGATCACTGTCGGCCAGCATGTGCTCGATCTTCCCTGGTTTGTCATTGCCCGTGATCGACATTCCTCTAATCCTCCCTTTGGTCTTCACCGACCGGATCCGGCCCTCCCCCGCTCAACGATGCGGGAATCTCCGGCAACAGGTGGAACCCACGTTGGACCATCCTTCCCCCCTGAAAACCGAACAGTCCGTGAACATGCGCGCCACGGGTATCAATCCCGAACACGTGGCTGAAGCACCAGGGCTGCCGGAAAAAAACCCCCCGGGTCCACATCTGGTCCTGGTCGGAGACGAACACGCTGGTGGCCGAGCAGGTCTCCAGCTTTTCGCAGTCCCGGCAGTCCTTGCCCTGCAGCATGCAGGGGTAGAAGTTGTGGCCGTGGCAAAGCCCGGTGATCCGCTTCTGACTCCCGCCCGGCTGGGCCTGCCGGGTTTTCACCGCGGCCTGAATGCGGCCCCATGACCGGCCTGACAGGGAGAGCGAGTAGGTGCTTTGAGCGGTGTCCTCCATTTCCAGAACGTCGGTGGCCACGATGAAGAACTCGCCCGTTTCCGGGCAGGAGCAGGGAATCCCCAGGATCACCGCACCGGACTCTTCCGGCGGGTCGCTCGCCGCCCCACGGCGGGAGAAGCCATCGGCGCGGATGAACAGGTCGTGGCTGTAGAAGACCGGGCTCCAGCCCCCAACCGGCCCCACCGCATCGGCCTGGGCCAGCAGGGGCGGCAGGGGATACTCCAGGTAGTCCAGCGGCACGTGCTGGATGGTGAAACTCCCCCCCACGTCCGGTGACGGTTCCGCAGCATCGGGGCCCGCAGTCCCGGCCGGCCGGGCAACGATCTCGTAGTAGTAGTCCTGGTTCGGCTGGAGCCCTCCCGTCTGGAGCAACCGGGCCGCTCCGCGAGCGGCCACCGGGGCCAGGGCATGGAGACCGAAGCGGCGGCTCACTGTTTCGCCGTCGGGGGCGGTGGCTTCCACCAGCAGTCCCTCACACCTGTTACCCTCCTGCCGCAGGCCCGCCGGAAGCATGCGCAGCAGCAGATCTTCAAGCGCCAGTCCCGGTTGACCCCGGCGCATCTGCTCCAGCCAGACCTCAGAGTAGAGGTCCAGCCGGTCAGACTCCGTGATTGGCTCCAGAAGCAGCGGATTACCCCCCTGCTCCAGTCTGAGGGCCACGTCAAAGCGGTATGACAGCGGGGCCGTCAGGGACCGGCACTCAACTCCTTCCCTGCTTTCTTTCTCCATGGTTCTCCTCCCCACTCCCCTGGCCGACGCGGCTCGAATGCTTCAAGCCCACCCGGCAGGCACAAGGACCAATCCCCCGTGCCCGCCGGGCGGCTCTCCGCCCCCTCAGCCGAGGTGCGTCCGAGGGACAACCGTCACACTGCTGTCCGGTGTGACCTGCTCGCCAATGGTCCGGGCGTCATCGAGAAACGCGCTGGTGCGATCATCCCGAATGGCCCAGGGCACACCGGATGGCAGATTCATGGTGGCCGCCAGTGAGCGCGCAACCGCCGACACCGGCGCCCCGGACTGGATGCCCAGGGCCTGAATCTGCATCGTGTTGGTGATGTCCGTGGCCAGGAGGTCCAGTGTCCCCACAGCCCCGGACCCTCCACCGGTTACCGAAGTCATTTCCTTCATCTCGTTCACCTCCTCTCAGCCGTCATGGATGGGTGTCGGACCGCACGGCGCCTGCCGCCAGGGCCCGGCACCCGTTGGAAGACCTGGTCAGAAAAACCGTTGAGCAGACCACCCATTCAGCCACCCCGCGCAGGGCCGGCAGGGCGATGCTCACCAGCGGTTCCAGCATGGGCCGCGGTACGCCGGTGAGATCGATTCCCGCGCTGACCGACATTCCGGACCGTTCCTGGTCAAACCCCACCCGGACCAGTCTCCACCGGTTTTGCGCATCTCCCAGCAGGCAGCGCAGCCAGGAATGACGCTCCGGCGACAGGTCCGCCGGAATCTCGTGGACGATGGGGATGCTCAGGGCCAGCCGCCCCGGGTCATGCTCCAGCCGGCCCTGGCAAAGAAACGCTCCATGCTGGAGGGTCAAACCCGACGTCGGGATGGCCGCGGCCACCTCCTCCTCGGGCGGTGAGGACCAGCCGTCAGGGCAACGGCCATGGCGGGTGGCCATGGCCCAGTCAATGACCGACCGGAACAGTGAACACTCTTCACCGCTGTCATCCACAGGGCCCGTTCCGTTGAACGCCGCCGGCGGAATCTCGAAAACCTGCCGTGCTTTCCCCTGCTCCACCACCCACTTCCAGAGACCCGGACTGGCCAACTGACCGGTCAGCGGATCAGCAGGTTCCTCTCCGGAGCCGGACCACAGGACCGGCCAGTCGGCATCCATACTGAACCTCACCCCGGCCAGCGAGTAGCAGCGCTGGCCGCGTCCACGGGAAAAGCCGGCCGCGGTCAGATCGCTCTCCCACTGCCCGGATGAAAACCACAGGGAAACGGAATTGCTCATGTTCCTATGCCTTCTGCTCCTGAACCTTTGCCAGATACCCGTCCCCGCCGGCCAGAAAAGCCTCGCGGGTCAGGGGGGCCCGGGCCAGGTTGGCCGGCACCTGCCACCACCGGGCCGCCTCGATATTGAGGACTCCCGCATGATCCGCGGGGTCCACCATCACCAGCTGCATCGACAAAGCCCCATATGTCAACAAGATAAGCTCCTTGATCCTCAGCCCCGCAGGCATGGAAACGCCCAGACACAGCACCTGCCCGCCAGCTTCGCAGGCAATATTTGGATGAAAAAGATTTTCGGGTTGCAAGATCTGCACATAGTTGAACCCTGGTTGGGGCTCGATCACCGCGGCCTCCCGGTAGGTGATCCCCAGCATGGCGTACGAGGCGGTGCGCAGCTGGCCATTCTCGTCCGGCCGGAGCGGCACCGGTGTGGAGAGAAAGGCCAGGGCGCGAAATGACTCACGCAGATCGAGTTCGATGACCTTGAACCGCGGCGCGATCTGGCTCAGCGCCAGCAGTTCCCGAGCTTCGAAGAGCTTCCTGTTTTTCCACTCGTTTGGTCCGCCGCAATCGGCGGCCGCCTTGCGAAAGAGATGCTCCAGTGCCGGGTTGAGCTGCACCTGGTCCAGCGCCGCCAGGCCGCCGGCCGGTATGGTGTGATTCTGCTGATCTTTCCCTGTCATGGTCCCGTCCTCCTAGCCGCCACCCCTGATATCGCCCTCTACCTCACCCGCTTCCCCCCGGATGAGCGTCCGTACCTCAGATACCGATCAACACACTCCCTTCCGGATCACGGAGCCTGGCCCAGCCGGCGTTTCCCGCCCCCAGCTCTGAAAGCGGCTGATCCATGCACGCCTTCAGCTCAGCCAGGGGAACCATCTCGTAACAATGAAAAGGGCTCGGCACGGGCTTCTGCCCGCAGGTGCTGCAGACCTCGCCAGCCCGGCCCCCTCCCGCACCGCAGCTGTAAAACCTCCCGGACTGCTGTGACGGCGGACAACCGCACGATGCCCGCTCACAGAACAGAAGGTCGTCCAGCTGAAGGGACATGCCGGCGTGGTTCTTTTTTGTTGCAGCCCCGCCGGCGATGAGCAGTTGACGGATTGATGATTCACCGATGGCGTGGTTTGACGGCACACGGCGGCACACCGTGTGCTCTCCCCCGCAGCCGGCTTTCCGCTGCAGCGGGTTGACGGTACTGCGGTGGGTGAAGCCGTTCCATTCCAGGATCGAATCGAGAACCGGCAGGCCCAGTCCCAACCAGTGGCGAACCAGCTGCACCATGGTCATATCCGCACTGAGCGCACAGAGAAAGGAGGTGCTGGCCGTCACCGGACCGCTGATCCGCGGCGCTCCCCGGCCCCCGAATCCCCCCTCGCAGCTGAATTCGGTCTCGCTGTTCAGCGCTTCGAATTCGGCCGAGGTATAGCTGCAGGCCGGGCACGGCCCGTCCGCCGTATTGCTCCAGGCCCGAACCTGCACAGTCATGCTGGCCCCATGTAGAGAACCCTGAAAAACCGGGACACCCAGCAACCGGCAACAGCGGCCCACCTCCACTTCGGCCAGCAGGTTGTCGGTGCAGAGCACGGCCAGGTCGGCGGATGCGAATGCACGGAGACCCAGTTCACCGACCCGGCCGTCATACACCCGGACCCGGGTGCCCGGGGAGATCTGCTTCACCAGGCGTCCGATAACCGTTGCTTTGGGCTGCCCGAGGTCCTCGGGGAAAGCCCAGCCGTGGGTCAGCATGCTCGAGGACTTCAGCGGCTTGCTGTCCACCAGACTGATTTCACGCACCTGCAACCGGGCGCAGTGAATGGCAACGGCCTGCCCCACGCTGCCACATCCGGCAATGACCACCCGCAGCCCACCGAGCTTCTTCCCGGCGCCATCCGGCGCACCAATGAAATCCGGCAGGCGGGACTCCCGGGGCGCGCGAATTGTGGAATCATGATTCCCGCCATGCTCAATCTCGAAGTAGAGATCCGCCACTGTCCTCTCCCCCATGCTTCAGCTGATCAGTGCCCCCGGAAGCACTCCGGGACCTCGGTGTAGCCAGCCTCAAAATTCATCGGCGTCCGGCAGATGGGACACCTGTTGCCCGGACGGGCACAGACCAGCCGGGTCTCCTCCGGCTGATCTTCTGAATCGAGGTGAAATGGCTTTTTACAACCAGGGCACACATAGACCCGGGCCCCCATCTCGAACGTGTTCAAACAGATCGCGCACCTCACTTCCGTCTCCTCATCCGACAGAGTGCCAACGGCCCCGCTGTTGAACACCGCCACGTGCGCCACATATCCGCTGGCCGGGCTGAAGAGCAGCTCGTCACCCGCTTTCAGTAAAATCACGGGGGGTGCAATTTTCCCGTTGACGCGCAGCGATTTTGGCCGCATATTGATTGCAAGCACTCGGTCGCCCTGGTCCCAGCTGATCGGTTCGAGCAGCACGAAGCCGCTGGCTCCTTCCGGTGGATCCTGGTCCAAACGGGGGTATCCGTCCTTCTCCATAGTCAGATAGCTCACGCCAGGAGGGATTTCGAGCCACAGGGGTCTGGCGGGATCCTCCGGGCCTCTTGTGGAAGCACCTGGCCGTGGAACCGACAGGCTTCCCGAGCCTGCTGTCTCCAGGAGCAAATGCATGGAATCTGCGCAGATCATCTCTATTCACCTCCCAATGACCGGTGCCCGGTTGCGCACCGCCCTCCGGTTAAACTCCATGACGCTTGACACCTGAAATTCCGATATGTACACTTTTTCTATCCTATCGAGCAAAATCTGAACAAGTAAGATATGTTGTCTTAAGCTGTCACTTTTCATCATTAGCCACAGAAGATTAAAAAAGAAATTCAACACACACAAACGAGATATATTGAACCTAATACCTCAAATCAATTACGTCAAGAGCCTCATATTTGAATTAAAACAGCAATTTTCTGCACTTTTGCCGATTTTTATTGTACAGTCGTGTAGAATCTCAGTATACATATATATGGTTTCATGTCAGTTTTAATTATCCATAATAATTCAAATACAATGTAATTTATTATGGACATTTCACAATCGAATGGACTATGATGGAGCGGAGGATGCGCCATCGGGAAGCCAAATGCTTCCGCACAGCCGACATATCCGGGATTGTTGTGGACAATCGGGATATTTGACAGTGTCAATTTATGAACATTCTTTAAAAGTCTTGGGGACTGACAAATCGCAGGAGGTAAAAAAAACCAAAAAAAATTGGAGTCGGGCCCGATTTCAACCATGGGCCGGCACCAGCAGACAGCAGATCCGGTAGTCATCACCGGGCATCAGTGATTTATTCGGGGAGGGCGGAACGATGCAGATCGAACTGAGGCTGAAACAATTCCTGAAGCTTTACGGCCTCGATACACACGGGTTCAGGAAGGAACTGGCCAAGGCATGCAAAGTCCACCGGCATACCATCGGCGCCCTCCTGACCAACGAAATAAGCAACCCTTCCCTCAAGGTTCTCAGCAACATCTGCCGCTGGATTCTGGTCAAGAAGAAGAGTGACATCGAAAAGGGGCTCTTCGATCCCTCCATCCTACCCGGTGCCCTCTTCGGCTCCCGGGAGTCCAAACTGTGGCTGGCCTTTGGAAAATCGAGGTGGGTCACCATCTATCTGGGCGAATACCAGCAGGCCCACCGGGACCTGCCCCACGTGCCGGCCCACCGCTCGGTGTCCCGGCGCGATGCCGAGGTGGCGTCGATGTTCACCGGGCGCCTCTCCTCCACCAGTGACATGGGCCAGTATCGACCGTCAGTGCACACGCGATTCATCCCGTTCCACTACACCTGGAACCAGCCCTGCCAGGAAGGCTGCGAATTCGACAAAGACCGTGACCGGGCGACCAGAACCTTTGACCGGGAAATCCTGCCGCGGAATCCCGAGGAGAGCGTGATCCTGCTGGGCAGCCAGCGCGCAAACTACCTGGTGGAGTGCACGGTGGCCAACCTCTTCGGTTGCCAGCCCTTCTCTCCGGCATCCGGGCCGCCGGTGGTGCCCTTCTATCTCTGTTACCGCGATTTCGACCGGACGGTGAGAAGCTGCTTCGGCGGTGATGTATTCCCGCCGAACTTCGAAGACTGGAACCCGGAGCTATATCAGAAGACCTGCGATGAGGCCAGGAAGAAAAAACAGTTCGACAAAAAGCACCCGCCGTCGATCCCCGGCACCTACTTCCTGAAGGACAAGGAGGGCCCGTGGGATCTCTGCCCCTGGATACCGGCGAAGGAGGACGCCGGCATCGTCATTATTGTGCGCAGGGAAGGAAGAATGGAGATGTCAGTGGTCGGATTCTCGGGTTCGGCCACGGTAGCTTTGGGCCGGCACCTGATCGAGTATCCCTGGGAGTTCTGGCCCCTGAGATCCGATCCGGAGAACCTGACCGAGGAGGAGAAGGAAAGCGACAAATACTCGGACAAGGCTGCCACAACCACTGCCAGCGGGCTGGAGATCGGGGTCTATGTCTGCCGCGTGAAATTCGAACCGAAGGACAAATCGAAGCGTACCGGGGACGACGATGACGAGGAGGACTACAAGGCCTCCGTCGAGGAAGTGATTCCGCTGCCCTTCTGGAACTGAGCTTCTCCCCAGCCCCGGTTCGACAATTTCGTCGAACCGGGGCCCGGCCATCCGCCCGAAATGTCGAATTCCCGCCCGTAAGTCCTTTGTTTTCGTCTGGTACGGTTCTTGCTCCATGAATCTGGTGTCACGGTCATCACGAATGGCTCGACACCAACTGCAGAGATCGATTTGACGGGTTGCCCATACCACCACGGTTTGAAACCAGGGGGAAAGGAGGATTTGAATCGGGCCTCAATCAGAAGGTTTTCATCATTTTAAGGATTCATGTGAACTGCTAAAAGGAGAGAAGATGTTCAAACTCACGAAATCATCGCTGATCAAGACTGCCCTCATCTTTGTGGCGGCCGTGGCCCTGACCGGCGCCACCGCCATGGCCCAGACAGCCACGGTCACCGGCACGGTGACCGACGCGGACACCGGTCTGCCCATCGAAGGAGCCTTCGTGACCATCCGCCCGGCGGACGGCTGCAGCGGCGGCGGCGGCTCGCAGTTCCACGGCGGCGACCACGGCTGGGGCAGCGGCGGCGGATCCGGCAGCGGCGGTGGCGGTGGTTTTGGCGGCGGTTACCACGGCGGCGGCGCGGGAATGGCCACCCGGGTCGAGACCGATGCCAACGGCGTCTATGTCATTGAAAACCTCGATGCCGCTGACTACCTGATGCGCGCCTGCGCCTGCGGCTACCTGCCCACCGAACTGACTCCGGTGACCGTCGCCGAGGGTGAGACCCTGGTTCAGGACTTTGCGCTCGCTCTCCGCTAACTGAGGGGACGAGCAGGAACCGAATGGCGGTCGTGTGATGGTGATGCATGACCGCCATTTTTTTACACAAAAACCGGTGAGGGAGGGAGCAGATGAAAACGAGAACCGCAGCATTGTGGATCCTGACACTTGCCATCTGCGCGGCGACCGCCATGGCGGGTGACAGTCAGGCGCCCAGCATCCAGGGCAGGGTCGTGGAATTGACCGACGCCCAGGGGTTCGACCAGTTGACCATCCTCACCACCGGAGGCCAGCGGATGCAGGTCCGGTTGGGCGAGGCCGGCACCTGCCGCGGCCTGGTGCTGGACGGTGACCAGGTGCGCCTCGACCTGCTGGACGGAATGGAGAAAGACGGTATTCCCCTGGCCCGGGGGATGAGAGTCCGGCGTACCGGTGCCTCGTATAAGTTCCGCAACGGGACCGGTGAGATGAACCAGCAGTGGACCAGGACCCGTACCCGGGATGGCTCCTGCGGCGGAATACCCGGAGACGGCATCCAGAACCCGAAATGCCCCGGGACCGGCAGCGGCAGCGGTCAACGAGGCGGCAATGGCGGCTCCCGCGGCGGCGGCGGTGGCGGCGGCGGAAGTTGCGGAGGCGGTCGCTAAACGGGGCTTTACGGCGTAAAATAGGCGCATGTTGAGAAGGCTCCGAACACTGACGACCATGATTCCGCTGCTGGTGCTCGCCATGGCACTGGCCGCATGGGCGATCCACGAAGGGCGTAACCAGCGGCGGGAAACCGCCGAGGTGCTGGCCGCCCAGGCCACTCTCCTCGCCCGCACCCTCGGTCCGGGCCTCGAAGCGGCTTCCACCGCGGCCCGGGAGATCGAGGAGACCTCCACGGCCAAGGTTCTTGAAAACACACGGATTCTCGCCGTCCTGCAGCAATCCGGCGGCCTCACCGCTGCTGCAGCCGGTGCCCTGGCAGAACAGAACGACCTCGACTCCATCGTCCACCTCGACCGGGCGGGCAGCCAGAGCGTATCCGTGGGAGCACCGGTTCCCGATGCGCTGCGCCGGCAGGCGGTTGAAGTGATCGAGGGAAAGGCCGACGAGATGATCCTCGGGCCACAGATGGAAGACGGCGTGGAACACATCGCTGCTGTGGTGCGGACAGTCGACGGCGGCGCTGTAATCGTCAGGGTGCACGCACGGTCAAACCTCGCCTTCTCCGGCACCATCGGCGCGGCCAACCTGCTCCAACGGCTGGCCGGGTCCGGAGGCGTGCTCTACCTCGGCTACACCGTCTCCCCGGGTGGGGAGCCGCTGGAGGCCAGCTGGGATGGCGAACCGATCCCGCCGGGACTGGACGCAGGTGACGGCCGTCGCACGGTGCGCGGCCGCGAAGTGTACGAGGTGGTGGTACCGGTGAGCGCACCGGCCGGTTTTCAGGCATCGCTGCGGGTGGGGATGGACGGGCGGCCCCTGGCCGCGGCTTCGGCATCCGCGGTGCGCCGGACGGCCATGGTGGGCATCGTGCTCTCCGTGTTCAGTCTGGCCCTGGTCTTCATCGCCCTGCTCACCAGAAGTCGCGCCGTGGAGCGTGAAGCGGCGGCCCGGCGTCTGGCCGAGGTGGAGACGGCACGGAGGCGCAGTGAGCGGCTGGCGGCCGCCGGCGCCCTCACCGCCGGCCTGGCTCACGAGGTGCGGTCGCCGCTCAACGCCATCAGCCTCGCCGCACAGCGTATCGGACGGACTCACCCACCGCAGGACGATGTGGGTCGTTTTGCGGCCAAGGTCCGCGGCGAGATAGGACGGCTGGAAGCGATTCTTCGCGAATTCCTCGAACTGGCCAGCCCGGTGGGCCGGTCCAGGAAACAGACCGATCTCCGGGTCATCTCCGGTGAGGTGGTGGAGCTGCTCACCGACGAGGCCGAATCCACCGGCGTGCGCCTCACCCTGTCCGGCCCCCCCTGTCCGGCCCCGGTGGACCCGGAGTCGATCCGCCGTTCGCTGATCAACCTGGTGCGCAACGCGATCCAGGCCAGCCCGGCCGGCGGCGAGGTTCGAGTGGAGACCACGGCAGCGAACGGGTTCGTCCAGGTGGGCGTGTCGGATGAAGGCCCCGGGGTGGATGACGCCACGGCGGAGCAGCTGTTTGACGCCTTTGTCACCAACCAGGCCGGCGGTGTTGGCCTGGGTCTGGCCCTGGTCCGGCGGGTGGCTGAAGAACACGGCGGTTCGGCGACCCTGCGCAGCAGGAAAAATGGCGGTGCGCTGGCCCGGTTGAAGCTGCCCGCCGGCGGCGACGGAGAAACAGTATGAACCTCGATGCCCGCATTCTGGTGGTGGACGACGACCGCTCCCAGCGCGAAGAACTTGCAGGCTTTCTCCGCGACCTCGGCGCCAAAGTGACCGAGGCCGGCGACGGCCGGGAGGCACTGGATGCCGTGGTGCGGCAGGCACCGGACCTCTGTATCAGCGACATCCGAATGCCGCGGATGGACGGGACCCATCTGCTGGAGGAAATCCAGCGGGTCAACCCCGAAGTGGCCGTGATCCTGGCCACCGCCTTTGGTACGGTGGAGGATGCGGTGGCCTGTCTCAAACAGGGGGCGGCGGACTACCTGCTCAAACCTCTGGACCTGGACGAGGTGGAACACCTGGTGCGACGGTTGCTGGATGCACGCCGGCTGCACCGGGAAAACATTGACCTCAAGGCGCGGCTGGCCAGGTTCGAGTCGGTGCCCGGCATCGTCACCGCCGGCGGGGTGATGAGCGAGGTGCTCTCCCTCATCTCCCGGGTGTCCCGCTCCGATGTCTCGGTGCTGGTGCAGGGGGAAAGCGGCACGGGAAAGGAACTGGTGGCCCGGGCGATTCACGGGGCCGGCCCCCGGGCCGGCGGCCCGTTCGTGGCCGTGAATGCCAGCGCCCTCTCCAGCCAGTTGCTGGAGAGCGAGCTCTTCGGGCACGAGAAGGGGGCGTTCACCGGGGCCGATCGCGAGCGGCAGGGGCGGTTCGAGGTTGCTTCCGGCGGCACCATTTTCCTCGACGAGATCGGGGACCTGCCGGCAGAGGTCCAGGTCAAGCTGCTGCGGGTGCTCCAGGAGAGATCCCTGGAGCGCGTGGGATCCAACACCACCGTGCCGGTGGATGTGCGGGTTATCGCCGCCACCCACCGCAACCTGCCGGAGGCCATCGAAAAGGGCGACTTCAGGGATGACCTTTTCTACCGGCTGGCCGTGGTGAATATTGAAATCCCGCCGCTGCGCAATCGCAAATCGGACATTCCGCTGCTGGTGGATCACTTCCTGTCCAAGCACGGCGAAGACGGCACCGCCGCGTCGATCTCCCGGGAGGCCATGGACCTGCTGATCGCCTACGATTTCCCGGGCAATGTCCGCGAGCTGGAGAACGCCGTGCAACGAGGCATGGTGCTGGCCCGCAGGAACCAGATCACCGCCGGCGACCTTCCCCCGGCGGTGCTGGGATCGCGCCACGAGAACGGCGCCCCGCAGGACGAAGAGAACGACTCGCTGCCCGGCCGGGTAGCGGCGATGGAGAAATCGGCCATCACCGAGGCATTGGCCGCGGCCAGCGGCGTGCAGTCCCGCGCCGCCCGCAAGCTGGGGATATCGGAACGGGCCCTGCGCTACAAGATCTCGAAATACGGGATGAAAGGCTGATCCATGAGGTGGAACAGAACTGCCGGCTGTTGCCGATTCGTCCAGGCCCTGCTCCTCGCCCTCGCACTGCTCACCTCCACCGCGGCAGTGGCCGAACCGGTGGGCGAATGGACCCTGATCACCTCCTGGACCACCGGCGACTACGGCACCGACGACAAGGTGGACACCTGGGCCGCGAACCTGCAGTACATTCTCGGCGATGCCTGGCAGCTGAGGGTCAATCTGCCCTACCTGGTGATGGACACGTCCTACAGCGTGGTACGCACCGGCGCCGGAACCATGCCGGTGGGCGGGGAGAACGAGAGAAGGCGGCGTGGCGGCAGTGGTGGTGGCAGTGGTGGTGGCGGTGGTGACGGCGGCGGTGGCGGTGGCGGTGGTGGCGGTGGTGGCGGTGGTGGCGGAGGCGGAGGCGGAGGTGGCGACGGGGGTGAAGGCGATATTTCACATTATGACGAAACGGCCAACGGTATCGGGGACATCCTCGTAGCCCTCTCCCGGCGCCTGGTGGGCGGCGGCGTGAAAGTTTTTCGCCTGGATGCCGAACTGGAAGTTAAACTCCCCACAGCCGACGCCGACAATGGCATGGGCACCGGTGAGACCGACTACCGGATCGGTTTCTGGAGCGGCTACCGCTTCTGGTCATCCACACTCTACGGCCGGATCGGCTGGAACTGGCTGGGCGATCCCTCGTGGGGCGAACTGAACGACGTGCTGGATCTCAACGTGGGGATGGAGAGCGACCCGCTGGCCTCCGACCGGGTGATACTTGCCGGCTGGATCAGCGCGGCACAGGAAGCCGTGGAGGACACGGGCGAGGTGTTCAACTTCGGCGCATCCGTGCGGACCACCGGCCGCTACCGCTGGTATGGCCGGGTGCTGGTGGGCCTGGGGAACGCGTCGCCGGACGTCTCGCTGGCCATCGGGATCTCCGTGGGCCGCCACACGCCGGGCCGGCTCTGGTTGGGAGGAGACGTCCTGTGAGGCTGTTCCGCCACTACAGTCTGCTCCTTCTCTGCTGCGGCCTGCTGCTGGGCCTGGCCGTCTCGGCAGAGGGGTCGGACGGGCCTGCCCCCCGCTCCTCGCTGAAGACCGTGGAGGGCGAAGTGCTGACGGTCAGCCGCATTGCCGGTGAGGGCGGTATCGAAGTGGTGCAGGTAAGCCTCGCCCCGAAAGGTGACAAAGATCACCCGGTGACCATTCTCCTCGCCCCGCCGCAAGCGATGGATGACATCGGATTCTCCGTCGAGCCGGGGGACCAGCTGAAGGTCAAGTACTTTGTCGGAGATGAGGGGCCCGGCAAGGCCCACAAGGTCCTCAACACGTCCCGGGGACTGATGGTGCGCCTCCGGTCCCTGCACCAGATTCCGCTATGGAACAACCAGGGCCACTGGCAGGGTGGCCAGGGCCGAACGCGTCACGGCCAGGGTCCCGGACGAGGCGGGTCGTCCTGATCCGTCCTGTATTCTTGTGGAAAATCAGGATTGATTGACCTATATTCACCTATGATCTTATAAGAAACCAACTTCTTCATATCGACCAAATGCCATGGAGGCCATCATGATCGGTCAATCGGCATCGAATCCCCACAACCGCGCACCGCTTTCCACCGCACTCGCTCTCGTTTTCTTCATCCTCATCACCATACCGGCGGCATCGGTCATGGCGGCCGCGATCCATGTGCCGGCCGACCAGCCCACGATCCAGGCGGGGATCGACGCCGCCGCTGACGGCGACACGGTGCTGGTGGCCAACGGTCTGTACACAGGTGACGGCAACAGGGATATCGATTTCCACGGCAAGGCGATCACCGTCAAGTCGGCTGGCGAGACCCACTTCTGCATCATCGATTGCGGCCGTGTCGACAGTCCCACCGCTCACCGCGGGTTCATCTTTCAAAGTGGGGAGTCCGAGAAATCGGTTGTGCAGGGGTTCACTATCCGCAATGGCTACGGGACTACTTTTGGCGGCGGCGCCATCCTCTGTCAAAACAGTTCACCGCGAATCGCCTACAACATTCTCACCGGCAACCGGGCCACTGTGGGTGGAGCGATCGTTTGTGGTAACGGCGCCTCCCCCACCATCGTGGGCAACATCATCACCGGGAACCGGGCTCACGACGGTGGAGGCATCTATTGCAGCGAAGGCAGCAGTCCACGCATCGCCCTGAACACCATCTCACACAATGTCACTGGCAGTACGACTTACGGTTATGGGGGCGGCGGAATCTTCTGTGGAAATGATTCTATCCCCACCATCGTGGAGAACACCTTCATCGGCAATGAAGCCGGAGGGTACATGGAAGCCCCCAGCCGTGGCGGTGCTATCTGCTGTTTCAGTAGCAAGCCGGGGGAGATTTCGAAAAACGTATTTCGCTGGAACGACGCGGACCTGGGCGGCGGAATTTACTTGATCGGTGGAAGCTCCTTCCTGGTGAACAACATCTTTGTGCAGAACCATGCCGGGAGCGGCGGCGGGATCGCCTTCGAGTGGGGCGGCAATCACACCATCAACAGCAGTACATTCTACGGGAACAGCGCCGGCGAGGGCGGCGGGATCTACTTCAACAGGTCATTTCACGGTCCATCCCCCGGGCAGGCGGACAGCCTGGTCATTGTCAATTCGATACTCTGGAATGACGAGGCGGGATGGCAAGGCCCGGAACTCTACGTCTGCAATTACACCAGCTCCTATCCGTGCACAATCAAATTCAGCCACTGCGACGTGGAGGGCGGTACGGGCTCCTGCGTAGTGGACGATGACGTGACATTCATCTGGGGGGAGGGGATGATCACCGGCGATCCCGAGTTCGCCGCCGGGCCGGGCGGCGACCACTACCTGAGCCAGTTCACGTCCGGGCAGGCCGTGCAGAGCCCCTGTGTCGACTCGGGCGACTTTTCCGACGCCCGGGTCATCGGCAGCACCCGCACCGACGGCCTGGACGATACCGGCGTCGCCGACATGGGCTGGCACCACTTCGTCACCGTGCGCGATCCGGACACCACGATCACGTCCGGTCCGGAGTGGGGTGTGGATTCACCCATGTTCACTTTCGCGTTTTCGGGTCGCAACCATCATGGCTCCGCCGAAGGACTGCAATACTCCTGGAAGGTCGACTCGGATAGCTGGAGCCCGTTCAGCACCGTCCAGCATGCCGTGCTCCAGGGCCTCACCGAAGGAGCCCATACCTTCTCCGTCCGGACCCGGGATCTCGAGGGACGGATCGACAACACCCCCGCCGTGCGCACCATATTCGTTTATCCATGGGAAGCGGATGAGGGAATGGTCAACATGGTCACCGGCCCCGGCCCCGGCAGGTACAACCCGCCGCTGGTCCGCACCCCCGCAGCCCAGTGGCTGGCCTACGGCGTCCCGGGTTATGGCGTCAACGTGGCCTGCGGAGACCTCCATGGTGATGGAGCATCCGAAGTGATCACCGGGCCTGGCCCGGGCCAGATCTTCGGCCCCCACGTCCGCTGCTGGTCGATGAGCGGCACCCCCGTGACCGGGGGCAGTTTCATGGCCTACGGCACGCACCGCCACGGGGTCAACGTGGCGGCCGGCGACATCGACGGCGACGGGAAGGATGAGATCATCACCGGCGCCGGACCCGGTCCGGTGTTCGGCGCCCACGTGCGGGGCTGGAACCATGACGGCAGCGGCACCGTTCTCCCCATCCCGGGGGTCAACTTCTTCGCCTACAACACGCCCCGATTCGGGGTGAAAGTGGCCACCGGCGATATCGACGGCGACGGTTTCGATGAGATCATCACCGGGGCCGGGCCCGGGCCGGTGTTCGGCGCCCACGTGCGGGGCTGGAACCACGACGACGGCGGCAGCACCACCCCGATCCCGGGGGTCAACTTCTTCGCCTACAACACACCCCGTTTCGGGGTGGAAGTGGCGGCCGGCGATATCGACGGCGACGGGATCGACGAGATCCTCACCGCCCCGGGCCCGGGGCCCTCGTTCTCCGGTCACATCCGGGGGTGGAACTTTGACGGTGGCAACCTGACCCTGATGGGCAACGTCAATTTCATCGCCTTTCCTTACTATGGCACCTGGTATGGCGCCAAAGTCTCGGCCGGGGATGCGGACCAGGACGGCGTGGATGAAATCCTTACCCTGCAGGGCCCGGACCCTGAGGCAAAGGCCTATCTCCATTCGTATAAAGTCCGGGAGAGCAGGGTCGATTATATCGCCGACCACAGCTTCCTTGCCTACAATGACTGGATGACCTACGGGGGCAATATCGCCGGCGTCCGGGCCGAATGATTGCAATCCGGACAGATGACCCGGGTGGCGTCAGTCGATGAGCAGCCGGGCCACCGGCTGCCTCAGCTTCGAGGAAACCCGGATCAACAACAGAACGGCCACAGCCCCCAGGCCGGCCACGAAGCCGTACCACAGCCCGGGCGGGCCCATATTCAGCTTGAAACCCAGCCAGAGGCTCACCGGGACGCCGGCAAGCCAGAAACCGAGGACATTGAGCACCATCGGCGCGCGGGTATCCCCCATGCCGCGGAGAATGCCGCCGGCCACCACCTGCAGCCCATCGAAAATCTGAAAGAACCCGGCAATGGGGATCAGCACCAGGGCCACGGCAACCACCTCTCCTGAATTCGTGAAGACAGAAGCCAGCGGGCCGGGGATGGTGAGGAAAATCACCGCGGTGAAGACCATGAAGCCACCGCCGCAGATCAGGGCGGCAGAAGCGGCTCTCCGGGCCCCGGCCTGGTCTCTCCGGCCGATGGCGTTGCCCACGTGAACCGCGGCGGCCGCCGATACCCCCAGCGGGACCATGAACGACAGCGCGGCGAGGTAGAGCGCCACCTGGTGAGCGGCCAGGGGCACGGCCCCCATCCAGCCCATGAAGAGGGCGATGGTAGCAAAGGCGCCGAACTCGATGCAGTGCTGGATCCCGATGGGCACACCGAGGACAAACATCCGCCACAGCGGCCGGGTCTGCAGCACCACCGGGTCGAGACGCCGGAGAAGGGGGCCCAGCTGGTCCCGGGCCAGGAAAAAGAGGCTCAGGGCCAGAAACCAGCGGCTGGCGGTGGAGGCCCAGGCCGAACCCAGCGCACCCATGGGCTCCAGGCCCATCCCGCCAAAGATCAGCAGCCAGTTGAGCAGAACGTTGAGCAGGTTGGCGGCAAAGATCACCAGCACCACCGGCCGCACCTTCTGCATCGCCTGCAGGGTCTGCTTGAGCACGATAAAGGCGAGAAACGGCAGCAGCCCGGGGATGCAGATCCGGGCGTAGGACGCGGCCACAGGGATGATCTCCTCCGGCTGGCGGAGGAAAATGAAAACCAGCTCCCCGGGCCAGAGGGCAGCGGTGAGCGGAACGCTGAGCCCGAAAGCGATCAGCAGTCCCCGCTGCACCGCCCGCACCACCGCTGTGCGGTCACCGCTGCCCACCGCCTGGGAAACCAGCGGGTCGAGGGACATCAGCACACCGAGGCCGAAGGCGTAGACCGAGACGAAGTAGAGGTTGCCCAGGGCCACCGCGGCCAGATCGGTGGCCGAGTAGTGGCCCACCATCACCGTGTCCACCACTCCCATCAGCATCATCCCCAACTGGCTGATCACCACCGGCAGGGCCAGGCGCAGCATGGCCCGGAGGTCATCCTTGTGCGGTCTGGCAAAGGGGCTGGTCATCGGTCGGGTCGCTCCACGGTCCCCCACGGGAATCGCTAACAGTACATCAGCAGATGGAACGGCTCAACTCCATTTCTGTTCACCGGCAAATGACTTGATCCGGATACGGCAATCCCTGTATAGAGTTAGATCCGCATCGAGGGGCTCTTTGAGGAGCCATCAGACAGGTCAGGAGGAGAGTGATGTATGAACCGGTGAAAGCGGCCCGGGTGGAACTTGAAGCGCTGCAGAATCTCGCGGCCCCGCCGGCAGTGGTGTTTCCCCTGCTCTGCCCGGTGCGGGAGGGCGAGTGGCTGGAGGGCTGGGTGTGCGGCATGATTCACACCCGGTCCGGGCTGGCGGAGCAGGACTGCCTGTTCGCCACCACCGACCCGCAGAGCGGCGAGCGGGACATCTGGTTGATCAGCCGTCACCAGCCGCCGGTCGAGATCGAATTCGTCCGGATGAACCGCCGCCGGGTCATCCGCTACACCATCCGGCTGGAGGACGACGGCTCCGGCGGCACCACAGCCCGGTGGCGCCAGGTGGTCACCGCCATCGACGGCGGAGAGCTGGCCGGTGTTTCCCGGGACGCCTTCGCCGCCATGGTGGCTGTAGACGAGAAGGCGCTGAACCACTTCCTCGCCACCGGTGACATGCTGAGGAAATAGGTGACGGTCACCATTTTTGTTATCATCTGACGTGGCGAACGAAAGATACGTTTGATACATCAATCCGGAGGCCGCCGATGACCGACGCCGCTCCCAGCCCCCTGTTCGGGCCGATGCGCCTGCCTTTTCTGATCCTCACCCCGGCCTGCGTGCTGGCGGGCGTGGCCACCGCGGTCTGGAGCGGCGCCTCCATCTCACCGCTGCCGGTGATTATGGCCCTCGCCGGTGCCGTGGCGGCACACATCAGCGTAAACGCCCTGAACGAGTTCGACGACTTTCGCACCGGCCTCGACATGAAGACCGAGCGCACGCCGTTCAGCGGCGGCAGCGGCGCCCTGCCCGGCAACCCGGGGCAGGCCCACGTGGCCCTGCTCACCGGGGTGGCCTCGGCTTTGTTCACCGTATCGGTGGGCGTCTATTTCACCATCCTCCGCGGCTGGGGGATCATTCCCCTCGGTCTGCTGGGCCTGCTGGTCATCGTCCTCTACACCCGCTGGATCACCCGCAGCCCCCTGATCTGCCTCATCGCCCCGGGTCTCGGCTTCGGGCCGCTGATGGTGATGGGCACACACTTCGCCCTCACCGGGACTTACAACTGGCCCTCATTCATCGCCTCGCTGGTCCCCTTTTTCCTGGTCAGCAACCTGTTGCTGATCAACCAGTTCCCCGATGTAGATGCCGATCGTGAAGTGGGCCGGCACCACCTGCCCATCGCCTGGGGCGTCCCGGCCGCGGTCCGGGTCTACATCACGTTCCTCGCCCTGGCCTATCTCTCCATCGTCCTCGGTGTGGTCCTCCGGCAACTTCCACCCTTCGCCCTGCTGGGTCTGGGCACACTGCTCCTCGCCATCCCAACGGCTCGAGGCGCGGCCAGGTACGCCACATCCATACCCGAGCTGGTGCCCTTCCTGGGCCGCAACGTGATCATTGTGATTGCCACGCCGATTCTGATGGCCATCGGCATCTTTATCGGCTGACAAAAAGGGCACGCCCGGCCAACCCGTTGTATAGTTGCTAGCAAGAAACGTGCGGCGCGGGGCCGTACGCGTTTGTCCATCAGCAACGATCTCCACAACGCTTAGAGGTCATCATGAATGCACGGATTTACCGCACTGTTTCCCTGATCCTGGTGCTCGGGCTTTCAGCATGGCACTGCGGTTCACCCCCGGCCTCGGAGGACGCCGTCAACGCGGACAGCGCATGCTGTCCCACGGCCTTCCCCGTTCTGGAGGGGGACTACCTGGGGCAGGAGCCCCCGGGCCTGGAACCGCAGCTCTTTGCCCCGGGGATCCTCTCCACCGGTCTCTACGAACGGGACGTGGTCATCACTCCGGACGGCAAGGAGCTCTACTTCGGCCTGATGGCCCGCAACCAGGTGGCGCTGGTGGTCAGCCGCCAGGTGGACGGCAGGTGGACCGAGCCGGAGATCGCCGGCTTTTCCAGCCACCCGGCGATCTACGACCTCGAACCGCACATCACACCGGACGGCTCACGGTTTCTCTTCCTCTCCACCCGGCCCGGAGACGGCACCGAACCGACACCCGGGTGGCACGACCAGGACATCTGGGCCATGGACCGCACCGCCGACGGCTGGAGCGAACCCTACAACCTCGGACCGCCGGTGAACAGCGAGGCGGCGGAGTTCTTCCCCTCCACCACCAGGGAGGGAAATATCTACTTCACCCGCGATGTGGAAGAAGAGGGGAAGACGCGGAACCTGATCTTCCGCTCCAGGATGGTGGACGGGGCGTATCTGGCGGCGGTGGCCCTGCCGGCCGAAGTGAACGCCGGAGACACCCAGTTCAACGCCTTCATCGATCCGGACGAGCGTTTCCTCATCTACGGCATGGCCGGCCGGGAGGACGCCATCGGGCTGGCCGACTACTACATCTCGTTCCGCGCCGAGGACGACAGCTGGACCGGTCCGCTGAACATGGGTGAGAAGTTCAACACCCCGGGGAACCGGGTGGTTTCGGCCAGCCTGTCCCCCGACGGCAGGTATCTCTTCTTCGCCTCCAACCGGGGGACGGAAAAGGACTCCACGGACGGCGGCCGGAGCTACAAGGAGTTCCTGCAGAGTCACGGCCAGCCGCGCAACGGAAACTCGGACGTCTACTGGGTGGACGCGTCGGTCATCGAGGAGTTGCGGCCGCAGTGATCCTGCGCTGTCAGCCGCGGGTGACCAGCGTGCCGGCCACCGGGCGGCCGAGGAGGGCCTTCTCCAGTTCCCCGGGCCGCAGGCCGTTGATGATCAGGGTGGCCACACCGGTCTCCAGGGCCCTCTCCACCTTGTGCACCATGCCGCCGGTGACGTCGGCCACGCCGTCCGAGGCGGAGAGTGCACTCTTCATTCGACCGAGGTCCGCGGGGGTGAGCTCGGGGACGGTGTTCCCCTCCTCGTCCAGCACGCCGTCGGTCTTGCCGGCCATGATGATCCGCGCAGGTCGGAGCCGCGGAGCGAGAAAGCGGAAGATCTCCTCGGTGGAGAGGATGCAGCAGCCCCGGGCCTCGTCAAAACAGACATCGCCGTAAGGTACCGGCACCAGGCCCCGGGCCAGGCACTGCTCCAGCGCCTGGCCATCCCAGCGCTCCAGACGGCGGTCCCGGGCCAGGCAGGCCGCCGAAGGCTGGACGGAGATGGCCGGTTCCCCGGCTTCCAGCAGCGCCGAAACAACCATGCGGTTCAGTCGCGCCGCATCGGCCTGCACCCTGGCAAAACCCTCCCAGCCCCGGGCATCGGAGGCTCCCTTGTGAATCCGGTACTTTGCGGCGCTGACATGGGGGAAGCTGCCGCCGCCGTGGCCCACCAGCAGGGCCAGACCGGCCTTGTTCCGCGCCCGGTGAATCTCGGACGCCGCCCGGGCGATCACTTCAGGCCTGGCGGTGTACGGCTTCGTCTTGTCGGTGATCAGCGACCCGCCCAGCTTGACGAAAACCAGTTGCTGTCCCATCTCCGGTTCAGTCCTTTTCCACCAGGCCGGCGGCGCCGTCCACCCGCAGTCTGTCGCCGCTGCTGATGCCGCTGATGTCGACCCCGTCCACACAGGGAATCCCGGCGAGGATGGCGCCGGTGGCGATGATGGTCTCCGTCTCCTCGTTGACGATGGCCAGCGGGGCCACGCCGTTCTTCTGCAGGCCGTAGATCACGTAGGAGCCCACGGTGGAGCCCTTGCCGCAGGGGAAGACGAGGATCGTGCCGCTGAGACACTGCCCCTCCAGTTCGTGCCCCTGCTCGATGATCATCCCGGTTTTGGCGTCAACCCCGCCGTAGAAACTGATCGGCGTCCGCGAAACCAGCGCCCGGCCTTCAGCCCTGCCGGTCATGATGGTCCGGCCCTTCATTCCAGCACCTCCTCGATGATGTCGTGAAGGTCGCGGAAGTTCACCTTCTGCCGGCAGAACCCGGGGAGGTAGTTGGCTGCCTTGCCCGAGTCCACCGAGGTGACCCCGTAGTCCAGCTCCTCCAGCGGTGAGACCACCATACAGGTGTCGGCCACGATACGTCCGCCGGCGGCCTCGATCCGGGCCAGGTAGCCCTCGCTCTCCGCCCGCTCCTTGATCACCCGGGAGGTGCAGACCCAGACCGGCACACGGAGCGTCCGTCCGCGGACCTGCCCGGCCACCGCGGCCACCTCCTCCAGCGAGGCGTGGGGACAGCCGGTGACCACCAGGTCGGGGGTCTCCCCGGCATCGAGACCGGCGGCCAGCGTGTCCAGCTCGCCCTGCCCCACCTTGATCCGCTCCAGGCCGGCGGTGGGCATCTCCGGCGCCTCGGGAGTCACCCCCCGAGCGTGGTACAGGGCCACCGCTCCGCTGGCCGCCATGGCCGCGCCGAACGACTTGAGGTTGTCCCTGCCGGCCGCTTCGATCCCGGTGATGAAGGGGATGGCCCCGCGCACCTTGCGGCCCAGGCAGTAGCCCAGGGCGCCGTAGTCGGCGTTGGATTCGAGACGGGCGTCCACCTCCACCAGCACCGTGGGCCGCCGGTTTTCGTCGAGGTGCAGGCCGTAGCAGGGGGTGCAGCCGCAGACCGCCGCGGCCAGGGCCGACGGGCCGCCCTCGCGGTTGGTCCGCGCCCCCAGCACCGAGTTGACAAAGATCACCGCCGAGCTCTCGGCCCAGGCCACGTGCTCGCCGGGTTGGGGGACGCTGCCGATGAGGTAGGGGGTGCAGGTGGGCGGCGCGGTGATCCCCATGGCGCCAAAGGCGGCCATGATCCGCTGCTGTTTCACGGCAAAGGCTTCGGGGATACCCAGTTCCCGCCAGCCCTGGAGGTCCATGCCGGCCGGGTTGAGGCTGGTGGGCACTCTCACCTGCACGCCCTCCCGGGCCAGGTCCTCAAGGAACTCCAGCCCCGGCTCGCCGATCGATTTGTACGACACGCCGGACACCTGGGTCGAGCCCACATCCACCATCCGCCGGGCCCCGAAGATCTCACCCAGGCTGACCAGCAGGCGCATCAGGCGGGAGGTCACCTCTCCCTGCTCGCCGTCCAGCAGCCGCTGCTGTTCCCTGCTCAGTTCCATGGTTCGGTCAGTTCTCCAGGTAGTCCTCGAGGTCCACTTTCACCGGGGGCTCGGGACGCAGGAACTTCTCCGGCGCCCCCCCGGCGGGGATGGTCAGGTCAAAACCGAGTTTGGTGGTCTCCCGGGTCTCCGGATCGGCCGACGGGTCCAGCGAGGAGCCCTTTTCCCCGGGCCGCACCACCAGGTCCCGGTCCCCCTGGAAACGGGTGGCCAGAGCCCACTCCAGAGCATGCGGATCGTCGATGTCAATGTCCTCGTCCACCACGAAGACATGCTTCATGGAACTGTGCCCGGCAAAGGCGGCCTCGATGGCCCGCCTGCCGTCAAGACCGTCCTGCTTGCGGATTTTCACCGCGGCGTGGAGCCAGGAGCAGCCACCAGGCGTGATCCGGACATCCAGGCAGTCACAATACCGGGACACCTCCCTGAAAATGGTCGGCTCCCGCGGCATGCCCATCAGGATCTTGTGCTCCGGACCGCCGGGGAGCAGGGCATGATAGACCGAATCGGGCCGGGCGAACACCTTTTTCACCCGGGCCACCGGCTGCTTGCGCACGATGTCAAAGGTCTCGGTGAGGTCGAGGAACGGCCCCTCGTCAGCCTGCTCACCGGTGAACTCGCAGATCAGCACCAGCTCGCTCTGCGGGATCAGATGGCCCTCCAGTTTCACCGCCTCCGTGTGCTGCAGGGCGTTGGCAATGGCCAGCTCACTCTTGTCCAGTTCCACCGACATGGCCGCACCCACCAGCACCGGGATGGTGTTGCCGATGCAGAAGGCGAACTCGGTGAGGCCCCGCTCCATGTACTGGTGCAGGTGGCGGGGCAGGATCCGCAGCGCCAGCCGGTCCTCGCCGATGACCATGGCCCGGTGGTAGGAGGCGTTGAGACCCAGTTCCCGGTCCTGGCAGAAAATGATGCCGGAGGCGATATAGGGGCCCCCGTCCCGCGGGTAGTAGGTCAGGATCGGCAGCGCCGAGAGGTCTGCCGCACGCTCCTCGTATCCCTCGGCCTGCACCACCTCCGGCTCCCGGGGGTGGTCGATGGCCTCGATCATCCGCGGCACCAGGTTGCCGGCGGAGACACCCAGGCCCAGACAGACCAGTTCCCGGCTGGCACAGACATTGGCCGCCACCGGCATGTCATGGCCTTTTACCTGGCTGAACAGAACCGGTTTCTCACCCAGACGGCCGGCCACCGCGGCCAGCTCGTAACGCACATCCACCGGCCGGGAGACCCTTGTCAGCAGGGAACGTTCATCCACCAGGCCGAGAAATGACTTGAGCGTCATGGTCCTCCTTCGCGATCCGTAACAATCTGATCCCGTTGTAGATCGAGTGGAAAAACAGCAACTGAAGGATATGTCACCGCCGACATGCAGTCAATCGCCGGTTCATGGGGCCATGCCGGTCACCGTGCAGTCATCCCCCCACTTGTCCCCGGCCGGCGGGTAGGGTGGCTGGTTGAAGGGTGTGGGGGTGACATCCTCGGTCCCCAGAATGAAGAGGTTTTCGCCCACCAGGGAGTCGTGCAGCGGAAAGCCCTGGGTCCAGGATACGGTGTGGCTGGAGCCGCCGGCGATGTTCAGGTACCCCTCCTTCCAGCTGTAAATGGACTGGCCGCTGGCCAGGGTGGCGTGGATCCGGGCGTCGAACTGCCGGGTCTGCCCGGGATAGAGGTTGTCCACCCTCACCGACATGGTGACGGGGAACGGCAGTGTGCCCCAGGACGGTGTGCAGTCCAGGCCGGCACAGATGGTGCCCTTGACCAGGCCGGTGGTGTTGAAGAGCAGCTCAAGGTGACTGTCGGCGGTGGATGGTGAAACCAGGTCGAGGTGGCGATCCCGGTCAAAGTCTCCGATGGCGAGGGTCGGAGGACCGGATCCGGCACCGTAGAACAAGACGTCGCCGAAGGTGCCGTCACCGTGGCCCGGCAGGACGGCGACATTGTTGCTGATGATGTTCCCCACCGCCAGGTCGAGGTGAAAGTCCCCGTCCAGATCGCCGGCGACAATGGCATAGGGCTTGTCGCCCACCGCGTGGTTCATGGCGGCCTGAAAGGTGCCGTCACCGACACCCAGAAACATTGAAATATAGTCGCTCTCGTAGTTGGTCACCGCCAGGTCCGGGATGCCGTTCTCATCAAAATCGCCGATGACCACGGCGGAGGGGTCCGGGCCTGCCGGGTAGAACACGGGGTTCCCAAATGCCCCCCCACCATTCCCCGCAAGCACGGCGAGGCCATCCATCGTGGCCACGCCCAGGTCGAGAGCCCCGTCGCCGTCCAGGTCGCCGGCGGCCATTCCGCCTGGCGAATCACCGGCTGGAAACGATGCCGCGGCCTGAAACGTGCCGTCACCATTGCCCCGCAGCACCGATACATCGTCGGTGTACTTGTTGGCCGCCATCAGGTCGGGAATGCCGTCACCATCCAGGTCGCCGGCGGCCACCGATTCGGGACCGTTACCGACCTGGTACGCCACCGCGGACTGGAATGTTCCGTCACCATTGCCCAGCAGCACCGACAGGTCGTCAGAGTCGTAGTTGGCGGTGACCAGATCAGGGGCGCCGTCACCGTTCAGATCACGTACGGCGATCGATTGCGGCTCTTCGCCCACGGAATAGTCCACGGGAGTCTGGAAGGTGCCGTCACCGTATCCCAGCAGGACCTGAGATCAAACTCTCTACCCCGGAGCCGGACACCAGGTCGAGGATGGAGTCGCCGTTGAAATCTGCAGCGGCCACCGACCAGGGATGTTCATGGACCTCGATGGAGAACGGCACAACAAAGGTGGCGTCCCCGTTACCCCTGAATGTCGAGATGTTGTCACTCCAGAAGTTCACCACACTGAGATCGGACATTCCGTCACCGTCCAGGTCCACGACCGCAACGTCCAACGGGGCTTCGGCGGTACGGTAGTCCACAGCCGCGTCGAAAGTGCCGTTTCCGTTGCCGGCCATCACCGAGATCGTATCGTCTCCAACATTTGCCGTCACCAGGTCCTGATGACCATCCTCATCAAGGTCGGAAACGGAGAGGGAACGGATGTTGAAGTGGGAATCGATCTGTATTGCCTGCTGGAACGTACCATCACCGTTGCCCAGAAACAGCGAGAGATAGTCCGACTGGTGATTGGCCGCCACCAGGTCCGGGTGGCTGTCATCGTTGAACAGGCCCACAGCCACCGACCTCGGGTCGCTTCCAGCCTGGTAGGCCGCGCCGGCCTGGAAACTGCCGTCTCCGTTTCCCAGGAGAATGCGGACAGTGTGGGCAAAGGCATTGGCCGTAACCAGATCGGAATCCCCGTCACCGTCAAAATCGTCCACGGCCACCCACGCGGGACCGTCACCGGCGCCTTGGTCTCCCAGATGTTCGAATGTTCCATCCCCGTTGCCCAGAAAGACGGAAACAGAGTCCTCGTAAAAATTGGATGTGACCAGATCGGGAATCGTATCGGAGTCCAGGTGGGCGATGACCACGCAATACGTGCCGGAAGCGGTCCCGTAGGGCACGGCATCCTGGAAGGTGCCGTCACCATTGCCCAGCAGAACATGCACCGATCCTGGAGATGTCATGGATACCGCAAGGTCCGGCCGGCCGTCGCCGTTCAGGTCCCCGGCGGCCAGCGATGAGGGTTCGTGCCCCACGACGTATACTCCCAGCTCATCGAAGGTGCCGTCCCCCTTGCCCAAGAAAATCGTGATCGTTTCCAATCCGTAATTGGTCACCGCCAGATCGACGGCACCATCGGCATCGAAATCGCCATGGGCGATGCCTCCCGGTTCATCGTTGGCAAAAAAGTCCATCCTCGCCTCGAAGAGCCAGGGGTGGGCCAGGGCCGACAAACCGGAACAGAATGTAAGTAGTACCGCAACGATAACGAAAGGGAGAAGGTGGCGCAGAAGAGTGTTCATGGCTCGCCCTCCATTTTGGAAAGTGTAGGTCTTTCCTTATACGGGGTCAAGTTTTCTTCGGTGGCCGACGGGGACGAGTGGGGCCCGGACAGGTTGCCGGACAGGCTCGGCAGCACAGGAATTCCTTGACAGACTGGAAAAATGTTCTAACATCTTTCGGATATAACTTTTCAGTCGAGGAGACATGGCCAGGGACCATCAAATCAGGACGAGAAAGGCCGATCACCTGCGGATCGTGGCCGAGGAACCGGTGGCCCACGCGTCCACCACCCTGCTGGAGCACGTGCGGCTGTTCCACCAGGCCCTGCCCGAAATCGACCTGGACAGTGTGGACACATCGGTGGAGTTCTTCGGGCGGAAGCTCAGGGCCCCGCTGCTGATCACCAGCATGTCCGGCGGCACCGAGCTGGCCGGGGCGATGAATCGTGATCTGGCCACCGTGGCCGCCGAGCATGGCATCGGGTTCGGGGTGGGCAGCCAGCGGGTGATCCTCGACCACCCCGAGGCGCTCACCGACTTCGCCGTGCGCAGTCACATCCCCGAGTCGGTACTGCTGGGCAACATCGGCGGGGCCCAGTTGCTGGAATACGATACCGCCGCCATCGCCGGGCTCAAGGAACAGATCGAGGCCGACGCCATCTGCATCCACCTCAACCCGGCCCAGGAGCTGGTGCAGCCCGAGGGGGACTGCAACTTCGGCGGAATCCTCAACGCTCTGGAAAAGCTGGTCAAACGCATCCCCGGCAGGGTACTGGTCAAGGAGACCGGCGCAGGAATGAGCCCTGAGACCCTGGCCATGCTCGACCGGGCCGGGGTCACCTGCATCGATGTGGCCGGGGCCGGGGGCACCTCCTGGACCAAGGTGGAGATGCACCGCGAAGTTGACGACTCCTCGAGGCAGATCGCCGGTACCTTTGCCGACTGGGGCATTCCCACCGCTTTCAGCATCATCGCCGCCCGCAGGACCTGCCGTCCCGGCACCTGCATCATCGGCGCCGGGGGGATCATCACCGGTCTCGACGCCGCACGGGCCATCGCCGCCGGCGCCGACCTGGTCGGTTTTGCCCGCTCGGTGTTCCTCGCCTACCGCGAAGGGGGCGTCCACGGCGCGGACCAGTATGTGGACCGGGTGATTCGTGAGTTGAAAAACGCCATGGTGCTCACCGGGGCCGGAGACCTCGCTGCCTTGAAGCGGGCGCCCCGGGTCTACACCGGGGAACTGTTCCGCTGGCTCTCCGCCAAGGGATGGCACGAATCGTAAACGCCCAATGAACAGAAATCAGGCCAACCTGCCCTTCGAGGTACCGGCTCCGGGGAAGCTGATTCTCTTTGGCGAGCACGCCACGGTTTACGGCCATCCCGGCATCGCCGCCCCCATCGACATCGGAATGCGCATCCGGGTGAGCCACGATCCCCGGGGGCCGCGGCTGGTCCGCCCGCGGTTCAAGCAGTATTTCGGCGAGACCGAACCGGAGTCGAGCTTCGATCTCTTCTCCCGGGCGGTGCAGCAGGGCCTCTCGATCTACAACCTGGAACAGGAGCCCATCGCCCTGGAGGTGGAGTCGGACCTGCCGGTGGGTATGGGTCTCGGTTCTTCGGCGGCATTCTCCGCCGGGGTCTGCAAGGCCCTGCGCCGCCATGCCGGACATGAGGAGAGCGACAGCGAGAGCACGCTCTTCGACGACGTGCAGCAGCTGGAATCGATCTTTCACGGCAACCCCAGCGGCATGGACGCCGCCACCGTGCTGGCCGATGGCGTGCTCCGGTTTCGCAAGGGGCCCCCGCGGGAAATCCTGCCCCTCCGCATCCCCACCCCGCCGTCGGGCCTGATCGGTATCGTCGAACCTGGAGCCTCCACCCTGGAGCAGGTGCGCAGGGTGCGCCAGAACCTGGTCCTGGACGAACGGCTGGTCAAGGGATTGCTCAATGAAATCGGCCGGATTGCGGAAGAGGCGAGCAGCCTTCTGGTCTCCGGCAACCTGGCCAAAACCGGCGAGCTGATGAACCGCAACCACGAGCTGCTGGCTCAACTGGGTGTCTCCACGCCTGAACTCGACCGGGCCACTGCCCTGCTGCGCCGGCAGAAAGGCGTCCTGGGGGCCAAGCTCACCGGCTCAGGCGGCGGCGGGGCTGTCATTGCCCTCACCGCCCCTGGTGAACAGCACCGCCTGGTGGAGGAACTGTCCGACCGCTTCCCGCTGGTCATCCCCTTCACCACGGTCCACCACTCCTGCTGAAAACGCAACAGAATGGGGCAGGCACCTTTTGTTGCATGCAAAAACCTGTTTCATCTCCTCGCCTTGACAAAGCCCACGTCAGAACTTACATTTTCCTCATAGGTTTTTTCTCGTCTCGTTTTCCCGTCGACCCTCCGAGGAAAATTTGAATAGATCCCAACCAATCTTCTTCCACAGGAGCTTGCCCACCATGATCCGGAAACACATCATCGTTCTGTCTGTTTTCCTCACTGCCCTTTTGGCCGTTACCGCTCCTGCCGCGGTTTCCGCAGCAGATTTCCAGACACGATCCGTGGATGTGGAGACAGCGGTTCACCACGTGGACGTTCAGTCCAGAGACGTCACCGCGGAATATGCAGCTGGCCTCCATGGAAAAAGCCGGGCCGATGGGGACCACCTGTTCCTCGACTATGGAGGAGGCCCCGACTACGATTACGCGATGGATATGATCGTGACCGCTGACGGCGGCTCGGTGGTGGCCGGATACAGTTGGAATTCCGCCGGAAATTTCTTTGATGCCCACCTGATGAGACACGATGCCGAGGGGGACCTGGTCTGGGCCTCCGCTCTGAACCTCGGGGGGAACGACTTTTACACAGCCGTCTGTGAGCTGCCCGACGGGACCTTCGTGGCGGTGGGCAAGACCGAAGTCCTGGGTGAAGAAGAACCACGGGTTCTGCTGGTGAGATACAACACCAACGGCACGATCCAGTGGACCCGTCTTGCCGGCAGCTCTGCCGCCATCTACCCTGCGGGCATCTGCCTCACCACCGACGACACCCTGGCCGTCGGTGCGCACGGATCCGGATACGGACCGGGCAGTGTCGATGTGTTGCTGCTGGAGTTCGACTTCACCGGTGATTTGATCCAGACCACCGTCGTCGGCGACTCGAGCAACGATATCCTCCGGTCCTTCAGCGCCACCAGTGATGGCGGCTTCATCGCCACCGGCTGGTCGAGCAGTTTCGCCACACACGCCCAGGGCCTGCTGATCAAGTTCGCCGACACAACCACGGTCTCCTGGACCACGGTGGTGGGGGATGATGTCGGCTACTCCTATCTGTTCGATGCCGTGGAAGCACCAAATGGTGATTTTTTCGCCTCCGGTGCCACCCAGGACTACGACCCCTCCGGCACCAAGGATGTCCTGGTGGCCCGGTTCGGCGCCAATGGAACGCTCTACTGGGCCCGCTCCCTGGGCGACGCGGGCGTGGATGAGAGCGGAGAAACCCTGGCCCTTCGAGAGGGGGGCGGATTCATGGTGTGCGGCGATAGTGACGACGGCGGCGTGTTAGAGGACGTCCTGCTGATCGACTTCGACGACGTGGGCGGTCTGCAGTGGGTCCGTATCCTGGGGGATGACGGCTTCGAGCGTGCCGGCCAGGTACACAACCGGCCTGGCGGGGGCTATCTGCTGGCCGGCACCAGGACCCCCTTCGGCACGGGCGAACAGGATACGATACTGGCGGCGGTGGACGCCAACGGTCAGGTTCCGGGGTGCCCCCACATCCGCACCTGGGACACCTACTCACCGCTGCAAACGCCGGCCTGGTCCGCGGTGACCCTCGCTGTCTCCCCGGTGACCCTGGGCGAACAGGCTTACACCACCACCGCCGTCAATCCGTATTTCTACTGGGATTCCCTATGCGATTATGAACCCCTGGACCCCGAATACTGGCTGGTGGCCAGCGGCCGCGACGACCCGGACTGGGCCGATGCCATAGGGCAAACCCCTGACCAGGGCTACCTCGTGGCCACCCAGTCCTGGGTGGGTATCTACAACACCGATGTGCTGCTGCTCAAATACGACGCCCTGGGCGATCTGGAATGGGCCAGGGAAGCCGGCGGCATGTACGATGAAATCCCCCGTGACCTGCTGGTCACCGACGACGGCGGATGCATTGTGGTGGGATACACGAGCACCTACGGCGCCGGCCTGGATGATGCGCTGATGATGCGCTTCGACTCCGGCGGCGCCGTGCTCTGGACCTCGGTCACCGGCGGCACCCAGTTCGACCGGCTCTGGTCGATCCACCGGAAATCCGACGGGAACTACCTGGCTGTGGGCAACACCGACAGCTACGGTGAAGGGCTGTTCGACCTGCTGGCGGTGGAGTTGACATCCGCCGGCACCGTGCCGTCCGTGCGGACGCTGGGTACAGCGCAGAACGAAGTGGGCCTCCGGGGCATAGCGCTCAGCGGCGGAGGATCGGTGATTGCCGGCTACTCCAACCCGGACGGTGGCGACCAGGATGCCATCGCCGTTCGCATGGAGGATGACGGCAGCTTCACCTGGTGCTCTCAGTCGGGGAGCGCCGGTGTCGACAGGTTTTACGGCATAGTTGAACTGTCGGGTGGCGACCTGCTGCTCGGCGGTCACACCAACAGCTACGGCGACACCGACATCCTGCTGGTCAAGCTGGCCGGCAACGGCACCCGCCAGTGGTTCCGCACAGCGGAGACATCGAACTACGAAAGTCTTTACGACCTGAAGCCGACCGGGGACGGCGATGTGGTGGGATGCGGGAGGATCAGTCAGGTACGGGGAGCGACAAATGACGCCCTACTCTGCCGTTTCGACAGTGAGGGGCAAGCACTCTGGGCCCACCGGATCGGTAGTGGCGGCGAAGACAATTTCGAAGCCCTGGTGGTCCACGAGGACGGCTTTGCCGCTGCCGGGTCCACGACCAGCTTCGGTTCGTCCAGTGTGCAGGCGTTCGTGGCACACACCGACAGAGACGGCATGGTGAGAAACTGCTACCTGTTCAGCAGCGAGACGCTGATCACCTCGGACCAGTACCCGCCCGGCGGCGGCTACACCATGACCTCTACCGCCATCTCGCCGCCCGCTGAGAACCCGTTCATGGAAAACTGGGGCATGGAACCGAGCCACCTGGAACTGTGCCACGCCCTGCCCCCCACGATCTCGGCCACGATCACCTCGGTGCCTTCGGTTGGAACAGTGCCCTTCAGCACCCTGATGTCGATCTCCCTGGTAAACAACCACAGCGAGCAGACCCGGCGGATGGCGGCGCGCATCGACGTGGTCCTGGCCAACAAGTCCTACTTCCCGAATTGGCGAGCCGGCTATACCAACCTCTCCCCCGGTGAGAACTATACCACCAGCTGGATGCAGAACATCCCGGCCCTGGCCACGGTGATCGGCGAGAATCGCTTTCGCCTGGTGGCCGAGGACGTGACACCGCCGCCATACAACTTTCCGCCGTACGCGCCGGCGGGTGATACGGACACCAGCCTGCAGGTGGTGACGACCTACGCGCCATGAGGGGTGAGAGTCCAGGGCGTGCAACAGAAGGGGCCCCATTCTGTTGCATTCAGACCAGGGAGGCGTAAATCTCTTCCAGCCGGTGGGTGTGCGTATCCCAGCCATGTTCCGCTTCCACGCGCTGCCGTCCGGCATGGCCCATGGCCCTGGCGGTGTCAGGCTCGGACAGCAGCCGGGTCACGGCTGCGGCAAAACCCTCCTCGTCGCCATCCGGCACCACCAGGCCCGATTCACCGTGGTAGACGATCTTGGCGCTGCCCTGGCTGGCCACTACCGGCAGGCCGGCGGCCATGTAGTTGAGCAGCTTGATCGGGAAACCGCACCATGAGATCCGGGGCAGCAAGGCCACCCGGCAGCGGCGGAAGACCTGGCGGGCCAGCTGAAAGCTGGTGTGATCGACGAACAGAACAACATCGGCCAGGCCCAGTTCGGCGGTCAGTTCCCTGGTACGGTCGGGGGTCGGAGCGACTGACCACCACCAGCCTCGCCTGGGGCAGTTGCGCACGCACCCGGACAAAGGCACGGAACATCAGCGGCAGGTTCTGGTAGTCATCGAGATTGCCGGCATAGAGAGCGACCGATTCCTGCTCCCCCAGCCAGCGGTCCAGCGCCTCCAGGGCGGCCGATTCCGGCGATCCGTCGGCCAGGGGCCTTTCCGACCACTCCTCCAGTGCGATCCCCGGGGGCAGGCAGGAGATCCGCCCCTCCCCCACTCCATGGTCTAGAAAGAAGCGCTCCAGTTCGTCGTTGATGGCGATCACGTGGTCGGCCCGCCGGGGCATGCTGCCGTCGATCAGCCCGCCCACCCGGTCGGCCAGCCGCCTGGCCCGGGTGGAGCGAAAAAAGGAACTCAACTCGTCGCTGATGGCGTTGTGCGAGTGAAAAACCACCGGGGTGCGGCTGAACAGCCTGGAGCTGAGCCCCACCAGCAGCGCTTCGTAGTTGTGGGCGTGGACCACCTGGATGCGGTGACGGCGGGTCACCTTGAGCAGCAAGCGGACCATCAACGCGTCGAGCAGCGGCTTCTGGATCGAGGGCCCGGCCCGGTACTTGCGGTAGATCGAAGGGTAGGCGATGCGGTGCAGCACCAGCTGCTCCGATGTTTGCAGCGGAATCTCCTCGCCAAAATGGTAGCAGATCAGATGCACCTGGTGCCCGCGCCGGGCCAGGGACTCGGCGGTCTGCCTGACCAGCACCTGCGATCCCTGACAGGTGGGAAAGGGGCAGGCGGCCACCATGGCGATGCGGTAACGGCGAGGCTCAGTCATCTTTTTCCAGGTATCCCAGCCCCTGCAGGCGCCGGCGGAGCAGTTCCTCTTCCTCAGGCGTGAACCGCAAAGGTTCCCTTTCAAGGCCTCGAACCACGCGGTCAACCTGCCCCCTCGACCTGGGCACCGGCTGCTCACGCAGCCAGACCGGGGAGAGCGCCTCCGTCAGCACCCGGCCGTCCATCCCGGCCGGCACCGCGAGACCCAGCAGGTGGAGCAGGGTGGGCGCCAAATCCTCCAGCCCCGCCCCCTGCACCAGCCCGGAACGGCAGCCCTCGCCGCTGAGCAGCAGGATGCCGTGGCGGCGGTGGGTCCCGTTCATCCCCTTGCCCTTGGCCCCCAGCCGGTCCTCCAGGGGAATCCTGGCGATGATCGGGCTGTCCCCCGCTGCCGGTGTGGGCAGGCAGCTGTACGAATACCCCCGGTCGAGGTTCAGCTCCAGCACCAGGTCCGGGGCCCGCTCGACATATGGCCCGTGGTAGAGCTCATCGCGGTGCCAGGCCCGGGCCACCACCGGCTCACCGGTCTCCGGGTCGGTCAACCCGGCCAGGCGCTCCTGGATCAGCCGCACGGTGGAACGGTATTCCTCGGCGGTGGACACGGTGCCGTCGGGCTCTCGGCCCTTGCGGTTGATCCAGATGGAGGGGAAGTAGTTCAGCTCGTCGGAGTAGGCCCGGGTGCCCGGCCAATGGATCGAGCCGTAGCGCGAGGCCGACTCGATCCGCGAGGCGATGCGCCCTGAAAAACGGCGGAAGAGCTGTTCCTGCAGCGCCGTCGGCACCCGCCGCATGCCCCAGCTCTTGAGACGGTTGACCAGCGAATCCCCGCGGCGCGGCACGAACTCCAGCAGCCCCTCGCTCCAGAGCCAGCGATTAATGTGCAGCGTCTTCAGCCCGGCGCCGCCAAAGCCGTGGTCGGAGAGGATCATCACCCGGGCCCCCTCGCCGGCCCGCTCCACCAGCTCCCCCACCGCCGCGTCCAGGGCCTGGTATACCCGGAGCAGGGCATCGCGGAACTCCACTCCGGTCCGCGGGTCGTGCCGCGGCGAGAGCTTGTCGTGGAAGAGCCAGAAGTGGTGGGCCGCGGTGTCCGACTCGCCGAAGAGGACGCCGAAGACGTCCCAGGGCCCCTTCTGCTCCAGCAGGTAGCGGGCGTACTCCATCTTGCGCCCCAGGGCCGAGAAGAGCCCCTCCAGTGCCGCGCGGTGCCATCCCGGGCCGATGTCGATCTCCTGGAACTCAGTGATGGCGTAGGGCCCGATTTTTCGCCGCAGTTCGTGGTACAGCGAGCGGGGGTAGACGAAGGAGGAATCGATGCCGGTGGTTACCGGTGCGTCAAACCCGCTAATCATGAACCCGTTCACCGGCTCGGGCGGGTAGGTGGTGGGAAATCCCATGGCGCCCACCCGCAGGCCGTGCCCGGAGAGGATGGACCAGATGGTGGGCTGCCGGCGCCAGGTGGCATTGGTGTACCGGACGGCGTAGCGCCCCGGCTGGTGGACGGTGAAGTCGAAGATGCCGTGCTTGCCCGGGTTGGTCCCGGTCATGAAGGTGGACCAGGCGGGAAAGGTCATCGGCGGGATGGTCGACCGCAGGGGGCCCCAGGCGCCCTGGCGCATCAGCCGGGCGAGGTTCGGCAGGTGGCCGGCCTCCTGGAAGGGGCGAATCAGGTCCCACGTCCCCCCGTCCAGACCGATGATCAGCGTTCTGGCAGCCGGTACGGACATGGAACCTCAGGGGAAATTACTCCTCCAGGTAGCCGAGGGCCTCGAGACGGCTGCGAGTGGCCTCGTCCATCTCGTCCCCTTCAACCCGCTGGACAGCCGATTCCAGAGCGACGGTGAGCCGCTCCTCCAGCTGCCTGTCCAGCTCGGCCACCAGCTCGGTGTTGCCGTCAGCCAGGTTGGTGGTCTCCCCGGGATCGTCCTCGAGGTTGTAGAGGGCGAGGACCGGCAGGCCGCGGGGATTGCCCTCGTTGGCCCGAATCAGTTTCCACTTGCCGGCGATCAGCGCGTGAATCACGTTACCCTCGTGGTCCTCCTCGGAGAAGACCGAGTCCAGCTGCCAGACCACGTTGTCGGTTCCGCCCTGCGGAACCTCCTCCGCCTCGCCCTCACCTTCCACAACGGGCGGGGTGACCAGACCGGCCACCGCCGGCATCAGGTCGATGCCCTGGAAGTCGTCGTGGCTGCCGCCGGCCAGGGCCAGGACGGTGGGACAGATGTCGATCTGCCGCACCAGGCCGGGGACCCGCAGCCCGGCGAATTGGGAACCGGGAAGCTTGATGATCAGCGGGACGTTCACCTGCTCCTGGTAGAGGGTGAGGCCGTGCCACCAGCCCTGGTGTTCATAAAACTCCTCGCCATGGTCGGCGGTGAGCACGATGGTCCAGTCGTCGTAGATCCCCAGTTCGCGCATCCGGTCAAAGAGCTGGCCCAGACGTTCGTCGAGAAAGCTGACCTCGCCGTCGTACAGTTGCGAGAGCTCCTCGGCCATCTCGGCCGGCGGGTGAGGCATGCTGACCCGGGCCACGCCATATCCGTCATAGGGGTGGGTGAAATAGGGATCGTGGGGATCCATGTAGTGGGCAAAGATAAAAGCCGGCGAGGAACTGTCCAGCCCCTCCAGCGCCTGGATCACGCTCTGGTTGACCACGTCGGCGTCCTGGTAGTAGTGCTGGACATATTTCTTCCTCGAGAGGAACCGCTCGCGGATCAGCCGCAGCACGCTGTAGTAGGCCAGCTGGGATGAGGACTCGTCAGCGAGGAAGAAGTAGTCGGGGGCGAGGTAGACGAACCGGTCGAACCCCTGCTGGAAGTTGAACGCCTCGGTGACGTTGATGTTGTCCGCAAAACCGATGGTCCTGTAGCCCTGCTCCTTCAGCGCCTCGGGCAGGGTGACCACCTCGTCGGGCAGCATGTCCGGCTTGAGGTAGGTCTTGTGCGACGAGGGATAGAGCGAGGTGAGTATGGAGGCCACTGCCGGACGCGTCCAGGAGGACTGGGCGATCTGGTTCTGGAAGAGGATGCCGTCGCCGGCCAGCCCGTCGATCACCGGTGTCTCGTTCCCCTCATATCCGTAACAGGAGAGCCGGTCGGCACGCAGGGTGTCGATCATCAGCAGCAGCACGCTCGGCCCCTGGACCGCTTTTTCTTCGCCGGGGGCGCTGATCAGGGCCGGCCCCTTGACCCTGTGCACATACGTCCCGGCCAGCTGGACCAGGAAGAGGACGAAGAAGAAGCTGCCCACGATGAGCAAGGTACCCACCACTTTGGCCAGCCCCTTGAGCGGCGTGTTCTTGACCAGCAGGCGGAGCACGAAGGCGAAAACAAGGAAGAGCAGGACGAACACCGCCAGCAGGGCCAGATTGATCAACAGCGGTATCGGCTGTTCGTGCATCACGTCACGGAAAATCCGAAAGCGGAAGATCACCAGGCCGTTCAGGGCAAAAACCACCGCGAAAATCAGCCCGTAAATCCCGGCGGCTTCGCCGGTTTTCTTCAGCACCATACTGAGGATGCCCAGCACCAGACCGAGACCGAGACCCATTCCGGCCCCGATCAGCGAGTAGAGCACCGCCCCGTAAAGCAGGACACCGGGGTTGATCGATCCCCAATTGAAGATGAGCAGCCAGAGGCCCTCCGCCATGCCCACCAGGGCCCCTGCGGCCAGACCGGCCAGCAGGCCGACCCGCAGCCGAAGAAACAGTTCACCGGTCAACCGGTACGCGGTGTTATCGGACTTGGCCACGATTCCAGACCCTCCTCTTTATTTCATGGTGCGGCGAGGCCAACCGGCCCGCCGGAAACAGATCGAAAAGCCCGGCCAGCGCCGGCGGAACATGCCGCGGGCCAGCCTGGGACAGATCAGACCGATGGAACGGAAAGTATATCAGGTTTGCCCGGGC
This sequence comes from uncultured Acidobacteriota bacterium, assembly GCA_963836075.1. Lineage (GTDB taxonomy): Bacteria > Acidobacteriota > JAQAZP01 > JAQAZP01 > JAQAZP01 > JAQAZP01. The sequence goes on along the minus strand of CAWIIB010000009.1, from coordinate 3,327,946 downwards.
AGCTCCACGGAACCGGCCTCGGTGAGCGAGCGGAGCTCGTCCCGGGCCCCCTGGTTCTGCGGGTCGATGGAGAGGGCGTGGTTGAAGGCGGAACGGGCCTCCCGCACCTGGTCCAGCCGCAGATACAGCCGGCCCAGTCTCGTATAGACCTGGGAGAGAGGCCCCGGGGGCAGGTTGCGCTCCAAAGTGGCCACCTCCTTGCGGGCCATGGTGGCCAGCCGGGGTGAGAGTCTGGCCGCCTCACCGTAACAGCGGATCGCCTTGTGGAACACCCCGAGGTGCCGCTGTTCCGGCAGCAAGTACAGACTTTTCAGGAAATAGACCGCCCCCAGTTGATACCAGGCCTCGGCAAAATCGGGTTGCAGCTCCACTGCCCGCTGGAGGTGCAGACCGGCCAGGTGGACTTGCCCTTCGGCGTAGAGCCGGCGGCCGGTGAGAGCGTGCTGCCGGGCGGTATCGTCGGGCAGCTGGGCCAGCCCATCCCGCCGTTCCATCCCCTCGCGACCCTCCCGGTGGCTGCGCAGCACCTGGTATACGGCCACCGCCCGCTCCTGCTCGGGCCAAACCCGGTGGTAGATCAGCCGGAATCCGGGCGGGACATGGTCACCGCAGACCAGCGGGGCCAGTTGTGGCAGGTAGAGGGCCACGGCAACGCTGTCCACCACCACCAGGTCGGTTTTCGTGCGGTAGCAGTTGAGCAGCAGGCGTCTGGGTCGGCTGTCGCTCAGGGGACGCCACCAGCACCCGGAGAAATAGGCCACGAACGGTTTGCGGTCCGTCAGCGTAGGTTTGCCCATGTCCGCGCCGGCGGCCCATTCCCTGATGAATTCGGACACCTCCCGGGCGCCGGTGACCCATGACGTGCTGTCGGCCTGAGTTTCGCGTTCGGCGGCCATCGCCTTCAGCGGGCCGCTGTTCAGCAGCAGGGCCAGGACGAGACCGGCGCCCAGCGGTGCGGCCAGCCGGACCAGGCCGGCCACCCTCCGCTGACGTTTACAGAACCCGGCCGCCCAGCCGGCCAGGACACCGAGACCGATGGCCGCCAGCAGGAGCAGCGCCGGCAGCACCGGCGTCAGGTAGCGAGAGATTTCATCGCTGCCCGACGCCGACTGGGCCACGAAGGTGATGCCCATGGGGAGCACCAGCCAGCTGATCAGGTAGCCGGCGGGAAAGAGCCCGGCGACCCCGCGGGTGAACACCAGCACCACGACGCCGGCCAGGGCCAGCAGCGGCCAGGCCGGCGGAACGGTTTCGCGGAACACCCGCCAGAATTCGGCCAGATACCCCCCCAGGCTGAGGTCCACCGCATTGTCCGCCCTCATGCCCCGGTACTGCTCCAGCAGGGCCCGCAACATGCCAGCCGTGCCGCCCCGACCCTGCTCGCCGCCGGTCTCAGCCGCTTGGGAAACGGCCCTCTCAGCGAACCCGGTGAGGCTCCACTGCCCCCGCACCACCCGGTTGCGCAGCAGCACCGGCGAAGCGGCCAGCGCGAATCCGAGGAGCACCAGCAGTCCGGCTGCCATGGCCCGGCGGAACCGCAGCCCCTTCTCGGCCGGCCTCCTGCGCAACCAGAGCAGCACCACCCAGCAGAACGCGGCGGGCAAAGCCGCCAGGCCGATGAAACGGGCGCCGAAGGCCGCAGCCGCCAGCGCTCCGCACCCCGCCGCGAGCGGGTAGCGCCTGGCGTCACCGGCGCGAAGCACCAGCAGAACGACGAGGTAAAACAGGCAGAGGAACAACGATTCGGTGAGCAGTTCGGTGGAGTATTTCACCAGTGCCGGGTCGCTGGCCGCCAGCAGGGCGGCGCTGAGCCCGGCCCCCTCTCCGGCCAACCGCCGGCCGGTAAAAAAGAGCACCAGGACCAGGACCAGGCCGGAAATCACCGACACCGCCAAGCCTGCCGTTTCCACCGCAGGACCGGTCAGGGAGATGGCCGCGGTGAGCAGCGAATAGAGCGGCTGGTGCAGGGCGACTACGGGAAAGAGGGAGCGGGAAAAGACCCCCTGCTTCATGTTCTCGGCCATGGAGAGATAGATGCAGGAGTCCGGATAAAACAGCTCTTCCCGCTGAAGGCCGATACGCAGAACAACCGCGAAGAGCACAATCGCCGCCAGGGTTACAATGATGATCCGTTTTCCCATGATCCTGGGCCAGAACGGTAGCAGAATCAACCACTCCTCACAACCCGCCGGCCTGCCCCAGGCCGCCGAGACGCTCCCTGATTCAATTGGCTAAAGAAAACTGTTAAGATAGGGTAAATCACAGTTCGGTTCGAGGCAGCAGTTCAGACGAATTCAAAAACACAACCCCGGGTGACCCGCTCTTTCACCCGATTTTCCCAATTTCGGACCATGGAACGTTATCCTGTATGGAAGCAGAGAGTGGAGTCGCTTTACGAAGAGCACTTCAACACGCTCCACCGAATAGCACTCCGCTCGCTCAGCGACCGCAGCCTGGCCCGTGACGCGATACAGGAGGCGTTTGTGAAACTGCTCGGTTCAGACAGGAACTTCGGAACCGACGGCGATGCGAGCCGCTTTCTCTTCCGCACGTTCCGCAACCTGCTGATCGATAAGATGCGGCTGACCATGCGGTGGAAATACCAGGATCTGGATGGTATTCCTGCTGACCGGCTGTCCAACGGCCCGGGCCAGGAGGAGGAACTGGTGTCCAGCCGGCTGGAAGGACAAAAGGTACCTCTGCCCCAGCCGGAGCGGGGCATTTTCGAGATGGCCTATTTTGAAAAGCTGACCGATGAGGAGATCGCCCGTCAGCTGGATGTAAAAATAACCACGGTACGCTATTGCCTCAAAAAGGCACGAAAAGCGATCAGGGAGATTCTGGTGAACAACAACGCCGCCAGCGAGAAAGAGCTGGATGCGTTCTTTTCCAGAGCAAAACAATGAACGAACACCCGACCGACGCAGCAGCCCGTGAATGCCGCAAAGTCCTCGACCAGCACCTGGAGTGCCCGCCGGCTGAAGCACTGGTATCCTTTCGCGAGGACGAACTCTCCGCCGCTACTGCCACTTCCGTGGCGGCCCACCTGGGCCGTTGCCCGGACTGCGCCCGGCTGATCGAGCAACTGGACGAAGCCGAGAGTCCGATGGCCGAGGATGCCGCCTATCTGGCCGCCCGGGAGGAGGACCGTCTCCAGGTGGCCGGGGCTCTCGGTTTCCGCGTCGGCCGACCACCGGCCAAGCCCTTTCTGGAGCGCCTTTCCTGGATCTGGGAGACCCGGGTCCCGGTCATGGTGCCGGCAGCGGCATGCGCGTTGCTGCTGGTGGCGATCTTCTGGCCCGCCAGGCCCGATTCGCCGGTGACCGTTCTCGGGCCGGAGGTGATGGTCCCCTCCACTGACGTGCAGACCCGTTCGGCCACGCAGGACCTCCCGACTCACAGCGCAAAGGTACATTCAGTGCTGAAGATTCGACATGTCTTCACGAATTCCAAGATCGACGTGGGAACGATGTTCGATATCGAGGTCATCGGGCGGGATGGAACAATACATCTCGAACCGGGGAGCGTGGTCGACTTCTCCGATACGAATATTGCGCGGCCCGGTGTGAAATCCGATCTGACAATCAGCACCCCCGGCAGCTATCTTCTGCGGATCAGCAACCCGAGCAACGCCTTCTCACCGGTGACCCTGAAACTCGAGATCCAGGCCAAATGAACAGCTGACTGACCTCGCCCTGAGCATCACTGGCAGTGCGCCACGAATCAGCTGGTAAAAAACCGCTTTGATCATGTAACCATCCCGGCTCCTGCCGCGTTATATCTTTCGAAGGGACACTGGTGACCGTTCGAAAACCGAGGAGCCATCATGCGAAATCTGCTTCGCCTTTATCCCGCCGCGCTGCTGGTCATTCTGCTGGCGGCGCCGGCCTGTACCCTGCGCGGCCCCGAGGGGATCCGCCGCGACATCTCCCAGTCCACCGGCACCACCTATACCCGGGAAGTGGGGCTGACCCTCGGCCGGGTCGGTCTGGCCGTGGCCCGCATGGCCCTGGACGAGGACGACCAGGAGCTGAAAGTGCTCAAGGGGCTGACCAAAATCCAGGTGGGCGTCTACCAGGTGGAGAGCCGGCCCGATGATCCGGGCGAGATGGAGCTGGGTCAGATCACCATGGCCAGCTGGGAACCGATGATGAACCTCAAGGAGGGTGACGAGGACGTCCTGATCCTGCTCAAGCGCAAAAAGGGCCAGGTTCGCGAGATGCTGGTGGTGGTCAACGAGAGTGATGAGCTGGTCATTGTCCGGATGAAGGGCAAGCTGGACCAGGTGCTGGAGGAGGCCGCCGCCTTCGGCCGCAACGAGGCCCGCGAAGAGGCTGACCGGACCTAGTGCCGAATTTTCTAGATCCCCCCGGAAAACCTGCCGTAAATACCCCTGTGCCGCCGACTGGCGGTCGGCGCGGGGGTCTGTTACGCGCGGATTCAATGCTTTGACAAGCAGGCTCTGTTTCCTCTATCCTCTTGAGGCTTAACCGGCCGGCGGCGGCCCGAGACGGGGTGTTCCTGGGAAAATGAAGTACTGGCGCAAGGTTCACATCTTCTCCTTTGGCTACTTCAAGCTGGTAAGCCTGATCACCAGCACCCTGCTGCTGATCATTGCGCTCACCGGCATCCTCTACAATCACCATCACGACTTCGATTTTCTCAGCAACGGCCGCATCCCCACCAGCATCCTGCCCGACAAGTATCAGGAGCGGATCGACGATGTCCGCCGGGCCCAGGGCATTGCCGACCTCTTCCCCGAGGAGGCCCACAGCGTGCCGGTGATGTGGGTGGTGATCGACCTGCACAATGGCGAATTTTTCGGCGGTTTCTGGGGCCGTATCTTCTACGACCTGCTGGGCGGGGCCCTGGCCGTGCTGGCGGTCACCGGCATCTATATGTATTTCAGGGTTCGAAAGAGAGTGCGCTGGTGAAGGGCCGCAGGCGGCCATCCGCAGGCGCTGGAGAGAAAGTGCTTGATTCTGGTATAATTTAATGATCTTTTTTAAAGGAGGCTCTGCAAATGAAACTGACTGCTAAACTGTTCGTCCTTTCCCTGGTCCTTTTCCTCTCGCTGGGCGTGGCCACCGCCGGCCCCGACAAGGGCACCGCGGACAACCCGCTGACCCTTTCCGAACTGGCCGCCGGCATCGACACCTTCCAGAAGAAAGAGGTCGTGGTTACCGGCACCATCATCGGCGCCTGCAAGAGCGGCTGCAAGATGTGGATCTCCGAAGGCGAGTGGAAGGAAGGCGACCTCAACGCGCTGGTGCGGGCCAAGGACGACGCCTACAAATTCAACACCGATGCGGCCGGCAAGGCTGTGACCCTCACCGGATTCGCCGTGGCGAAGAAAATGGATTACTGCGCCGAGAAGGGCGAACTGAAGGAAGGCGAGGCCACCTGCGCCAGCCCGGTGGACGGCAAGAAAGGTGAAAAGACCGAAACAAAGCTGGAGATCACCTTTTTCGCCACTTCCGTGGCCTATGCTGAATAACGACCGTTGACGATATCGCTGGCTCGAAGATGAGCCACCAGGGGCCGGCCTCCAGCGGGGGCCGGCTTTTTTTGTCACCCCCCCCTCTCCCCCGCCCCGGGCCAACCCCATCCCCCTGAAATTCATGATGATAAGCGTCGAACCGCACCTGCCGGAATTCCGTATAGTCTGGAGACGGGATTAGCAGAAAGGAGCCTTCATGACCAGGAAGAGATTGCTCATTATCGCCATCGTTCTGATTGTCGCAGCTGCCGGTGTTGGCAGCTACCTCAAATTCTTCAAGACCGAGGAGGCCGGTCTGGAGGTGGAAACCGCCCCCGCCGAGCGGATGGCCATCATCGAAACGGTCACCGCCACCGGCCGGATCCAGCCCGAGACCCAGGTCAACATCAGCGCAGACGTCAGCGGCAAGATCATCCGCCTGGAAGTGGAAGAGGGTCAACAGGTGGAAAAGGGCCAGTTGCTGCTGGAACTGGACCGCGAACGGCACTCGGCGGCGGTGGAGAGCAGCGAGGCCAACCTGCGAATGGCCCAGTCCAACTCCAGGGTCACCCTGGAGAACCTGACCAAGGCGGAGAAGGACCTGGCCAGGATCCGGGAGCTCTTCGACCAGCAGCTGGAAACCCAGGCCCAGCTTGACGCGGCCGAGGCGGCCTACCAGGCGGACAAGGCGCGCTACCAGTCGGCCCTGAACCAGGTGGAACAGGTGCGGGCGGCGTTGAAACAGAGCACCGACGACCTCTCCAAGACCAGGATCTATTCCCCCATGGCCGGAACCATCAGCAAGCTGAACAAGGAGATCGGTGAAATCGCCGTGGGCTCCCAGTTCCAGTCCGATGTGATCATGGTCCTCTCCAACCTCTCGGGGATGGAAGCACTGGTGGACGTGGACGAGAACGACATCGTCTCCGTATCACTGTCCGACGAGTCGACAATCGAAGTGGACGCCCTGCCCGACAACGAGGCCAAAGGCGTGGTGACCGAGATCGCCAACAGCGCCAAGGTCTCCGGCCAGGGCACCACCGACCAGCGGACCGAGTTCGAGGTGAAGATCACCGTGATCGACCCGGTCACCGAGCTGCGTCCGGGTATGACCTGCTCCTGCGACATCATCACCGAGACTCGGGAGGAGGCGCTGGGCGTGCCGATCCAGTGTGTGGCGGTGCGAACCCCGGAGCAGCTGCAATCCGCGGCGCCGGCCGGAGGCGCAGATGGAGCGGAGATCGAAGAGGAGCCGTGGACACCGGACAAGGACGGCTTCGTGGAGATCGTCTGGGTCTTCAGTGACGGCAAGGTTGAAGCACGACAGGTACAGACCGGGATCCAGAGCGACACCCACATCGAAATCGTCAAAGGCCTCGAAGAGGGCGAGCAGGTGGTCACCGGCAGCTACCGCATGATCAGCCGCGACCTGCAGCACGGGGCCGAAGTGACGGTGAGTGAGAAGGATGCGCCAGCCGGCGAGGAAACCGCCGGGGAATGAGCGAGGCAGCAATGACCGTACAAGTGAATCAACTGGTCAAGACCTACCGCATGGGCAGTGTGGAAGTGCCGGCCCTGAAAGGGGTCAACTTTGACATTGACAAGAATGAATACGTGGCGATCATGGGGCCTTCCGGCTCCGGCAAGTCGACGATGATGAATCTCCTCGGCTGTCTCGACACGCCCACCTCGGGCAGCTACCTCCTGGATGGCGTGGACGTGAGCACGCTCAAGGAAGATCAGCTGGCCGAAATCCGTAACCGGATGATCGGTTTCGTCTTCCAGACCTTCAACCTGATCCCGCGCACCGACGTCTTCTACAACGTCGAGCTGCCGCTGATCTACGGTGGAATGGCCCGCGGAAAGCGGAAACAGCTGGTGCAGGAGGCCATCGAGGCGGTGGGCCTGAGCGCCAGGATGCACCACAAGCCCAGCGAGCTGTCGGGCGGCGAGCGCCAGCGGGTGGCCATTGCCCGGGCCCTGGTCAACAAGCCCTCGATGATCCTCGCCGACGAGCCCACCGGAAACCTGGACAGCGTCACCGGCGAGGAGATCATGGGCATCTTCAACCGGCTGCACCGGCAGGGGAACACCATCCTGCTGGTGACCCACGAAGAAGCCATGGCCCGGCACACCGAGCGGGTGATCAAGTTGCGTGACGGGCTGATCGAGGATGACTCCGCGGTACTCCGTGAGCCGCTGATGCAGGTCGTGATGTGAGGATAGTCCACGAAATCGCCGAGTCGATGAGGATCGCCTTCGGAGCGGTGCGGGCCAACAAGTCCCGCGGCATCCTCACGACCCTCGGCATCATCATCGGCATCGTCGGCGTGGTGACCACCATGACCGCGGCCAATGGCCTTTCCAACTCGTTCAAGGAGAGCGTCTCGGTTCTCGGCTCGGACGTGCTCTACATCTCGCGGACGCCCTGGGTCCACACCGGCCGCTTCTTCGACTTTCGCAACCGGCCCAACGTCGACCTCAAGGATTCCGACCAAGCTGGACCGGGCGCTGCACAGCGCCGTTGCGGTGAACCCCACCGCCAGCACCCGGCGGGCGATGAAGTATCTCTCCAGCACCATGGACAACGTGGATGTGATCGGCACGACCCACAAACAGATGCTGGTCTCCAGCGCGGTGCCCGAATTCGGCCGCTTCCTCAGCGCCTACGACGTAAACTACAAGAAACGGGTCTGCGTCATTGGCAGCACGATCCACGAAAAGCTCTTCGAAAACAGTGACCCGTTGAACAAGACGGTCAAGGTGGGCCGGCACAACTACCGGGTGGTGGGGGTGATGGAGAAACAGGGCAGCGCCGGCGTCTTCGGCGGCCCGGACTTCGACAGCCAGATTCAGGTGCCGATCACCACCTTCGCCTGCTGCTTCGGCATGGCCAACCGCAACCTCGACATCGCGGTCAAAGCCCCCCCCGGAGAGGCGCTGGAAGACTTCGAGTTCGAGGTGATCGGCGAGATGCGCAAGATCCGCCGCCTGCGCCCCACCGAGGACGACAACTTCGCGATCAACAAGATGGACGCCCTGGTGGCGATGTTCAACAACGTGATGGGGGTAGTGGTGCTGATCGGCATGCTGATCACCGGCATCTCGCTCTTTGTGGGCGGCATCGGGGTGACCAACATCATGTTCGTCTCGGTCACCGAACGGACCAGGGAGATCGGCATCCGCAAGGCCATCGGCGCCAAACGGCGGGCGATTCTGTCCCAGTTTCTCATCGAAAGCTCGGCCATCTGCCTCGCCGGCTGCCTGGTTGGGCTGGTGCTGGCCTACGGGGCCACCGCCCTCATCGACCGGCTGGTGATGCCGGCCAGCATTTCCGTGGGAATCGTGCTGGTGGCCATCGCCGTTTCCCTGCTGGTGGGTCTGGTCTCCGGCCTGATCCCGGCGCTCAAGGCGTCGCGGATGAAGCCGCTGGAGGCCCTGCGCTATGAATAGCCGTCCGGGCTGCGCAAAGGAGATCTGAACCGTGCAGTGGATCGAAGCCCTCAGAATGGCCCTCTCCGCCATCCGCGCGCACAAGCTGCGCTCCTCCCTGACCCTGGTGGGCATCATCGCCGGCGTGGCTTCGATCATCGCGGTGATGACCGGCATCTCGGTGATCCAGAACACCATGGAGCAGGAGATGAGCGTGCTGGGCACCACCACTTTCCAGGTACAGAAGTGGCCCGCCGGCAATTTCAACAACGACGTGGACTGGGCCGCGATCCTGCGACGCAGCACCGGTAACCGTGGCCAACTGCGATGCGGTGCGCGAGAACGTGGCCAGCGTCGACCTGGTGGGCGCCGAACTGTGGCAGATCGGCCAGGTGACCGTCAAATACAACGACAAGTCCACCGAACCGTTCATGACCGTCTGCGGGGGCACCCCCGAGTATCCCCCGAACAACACCCACCTCGTGGAGCTGGGACGCAACATCAGCAACGAAGACGTCGAGGTGGGCCGCCGGGTGGCGGTGATCGGCTTCGAGATCGCCAACGAGCTCTTCCCCTTCACCGATCCGGTGGACAAGACGATCAAGGTCGACGGCCACAAGTTCACCGTGGTCGGGGTTTTCGAGGAGAAGAAGTCGGCCATGGGCGGCGGCTTCGACAACTACGTGCTGATGCCGGTGACCAGCTTCCAAAAGATATACGGCATGCGGGACGCCCGGGGGAACGCGCGGTCGGTGAACATGACCGTCCGGGCCCGGTCCCCGGAACAGCTGCAGGACGCCATCGAGGAGACCCGGGCGGTGCTGCGCATGGACCGCGGCGTGGACCCGCGGGACGAGGACGATTTCACCATCTTCACCAACGACAGCAATATCCGGCAGTTCAACGACGCCACCGCCGGGGTCAAGGCCGGGGCCTTTGTCATCGGCATCATCGCCCTGGTGGTGGCCGGGATCGGCATCATGAACATCATGCTCGTCTCGGTCACCGAACGGACGCGGGAGATCGGCATCCGCAAGGCCCTGGGGGCCAAGCGGCGCCAGATCCTCTGGCAGTTTCTGCTCGAGGCGGTGATCCTCTGCAACCTCGGCGGCATCGCCGGGGTGGCCCTGGGCTTCGGCCTGGGCAACATCGTCACCCTGTTCACCGAGTTCCCGGTGAACATCCCCCTGCCCTGGGCGGTGCGCGGCCTGCTCTTCTGCACCACCGTCGGGCTGACCTTCGGCCTCTGGCCGGCGATGAAGGCCTCCCGGCTGGTGCCGGTGGAAGCGCTGGGCTACGAGTAGCTCCCCTTTGACCTACGACTGTGCGGCCTGCCGGTCGACGCACATGGCGGTCAGCCCCCGGGCGGGATTGGCCCGCCGTTCGCACGCCTCGATCCAGGAGATGAATTCTTCCAGATCGAACGGTTTGTGAAACGTCCGGCAGCCCAGCTCCCTGGCCCGGGCCAGTTCGCCGTCGGTCCAGCCCCCGGACATCACCGCGGTGTTTTCCGTCAGCCCCCGGCAGCCGAAACGGACCTGGTTGGCGATAAAATCGAGGCCGCTCATCCCCGGCATCTCCAGATCGGTGATGAACAGGTCACCGCACTGCCAGCCATCGGGGCAGTCACACTTCTCGTTGAGCAGGATCGGGCAGCGGAACGGCTCGGTAAAGGCATACACCTTGTGCCCCCGCTCCTCCACAACATCCTGCACCAGATCCCTGATCCTCTGATCGTCGTCTATCAGAAACACGCGCAATTTCATCGGGTCACCTTTCCACTTTCTCCTGCTGCGCTCCGGCGTCAGACTGTTTCGCCAGTCAGCGAGGCCGCACTACGTCACCTGACCGAAAATCATGGTCGTGACCACTTATACCCTATTATTTTAGTATACTTTCAGTGGTTAGCGATAATTTTTTCCGCCAGACGGGCTTTGGTGGGGGATGAGGGTGGTCGCCTCGGGGCTGCGGACTGCAGACCGCCCTGACCTACTGGTTGACGTAGCCCAGTGCCTTCAACTGCTGCTTCACCTCGTCACTGACCGCCTGGCCCTTGCCCGACGCACGCTCTTCCCGGTGGAGGATCCACCGGCTGAGCGCATTTCGGAGTTGCTCCGCCGATTGATCCCGGTCACCTGCCGGCGGGTCCTGCTCCACGCCGTTATTCAGCGAGTAGAATTCCTGCCGGCCGTCCGGGTTGAGGATCAGCTTGCGGTCCCGGGTGCGGATGCTGAAGAGCTGGGCGGCCTGGCCTTCGGGAGCGGTGTGGGAAAATCCAAACGAGGGGCGCCGGGGACGGCCGTGGAGCAGGCCGGCGAAACTGGTCTCATCCAGATCCCCGTGGTGGGCGATGCCCAGCAGTTCGAGCAGGCTCGGCATCAGCGAAGCAGTGGACACCAGGTTCCCGATCCGGGACGGGGCCGCGGCGAGCCCCGGGTGGCGGATGATCAACGGCACGCGGATCTCGTAGTCGTAGAGGCAGAGGTTGTGGCCCACGAGGCCCCGCTCGCCCAGAGACTCGCCATGGTCGGAGGTGATGACGATGATCGTCCGGTGGAGCAGCCCGGTTTCCGCCAGCCGGTCCAGCAGCCCGGAGATCTGCTCGTCGACGTAGCGGATCTCACCGTCGTAGAGCGAGCGGACGTAATCCAGGTCCTCGTCGTCCAGCTCGGCACTGTTGTAATACGACTTGCCGCACTTGCCGTGCGGGTCGATATCCCCGCCGTAGCCGGGGCAGAACAGCTCGAACCAGGGCTCGGGCGCCTGGTAGTCGCAGTGGATGTCGTAGTAGTGGATCCAGGCAAAAAAACGCTCCCCGTCGCCGAGGGTCTCGAGCCAGGCCGTGACCTCCCGGTTGACCTCGGCGGCCCGCCGCTGGTCCGCCTCCCCTTCCTCGAAAACCTCGAAACCCTGGCCGAAGCCGAACCGCCGACCCAGCACCCGCCGGGCGGCGACAAAGCCGGCGGTGCGGTATCCGCTGTCCCGCAGCACCTCGGCCAACGAGCGGTTGGCGCTGACCAGCCGGTAGCCGTTGGTCAGCACCCCGTGCCCTGCGGGATAGAGGCCGGTGAGCATGGTGGCGTGGGAGGGCGCGGTAAAGGGTGAAGGGATGATGGCGTTGTCAAAGACTGCGGACTCACCGGCAAGGCGGTCGATGGCAGGTGAGGTTTCCCGGAAATACCCGTAGCAGCCGAGGTGGTCAGCGCGGAGCGTGTCCAGGGTGAGGAGGATCAGGTTCCAGGGGCCGCCGGCCGACTCGACGGTAACCACATCACCGCCGCCGGCAACCAGCAGGAGATAGATGAGCACCGTAGCGACGCCGAGCACGGCCAGCGATGTCATCAGTTCTCGCATTCGATCCTCCAGGCCCGCGGGAAACCAGGGCGGGAAAAGGATAGTTCCGGCCCCCACGGGTGTCAACGGTTGGCAATAAATCCGCTTTCACGTATGCTCTCCAGGTTGTCCTGATTTCAGCATGCCGGATTTCCGCAAAGCCGGCGGCAGCGACCGAGCCGGAATAGACTGGTGGGTAGATGACTGATCTCGCGGCACAGCGCCCACGCCTGCTCCACAACGCGGACCTGATCGCCCTGGGCCTCTATTTCGTGGTGCTCTGGTCCGTGCTCTTCCCCATCCCCGGCCTGTGGCACGGCTACGACCGCCTGCACCACACGGCGCTGCTGATGGCCACCGTCCGCATCTTTGACGGGCAGGTCCCGTACCGGGACTTCCTGCCCTGGTACGGCCCTCTCTATCACTATTTCCAATCGTTCTGCGCCCTGCTCACCGGCGGTGCGACGCTGCTCTCGGTGAAGTTCTTCCTCTACGTCGCCAGCCCGCTGGTGTCGATGGCCATGCTGCTGGGATCAGTCCGGCTCTTTGGCCTGGCCTGGCCGGGGCGGCTGTTCACCATCATTGCCGCGGCCTGCTGGTCGGTGGGCCACCTCTTTCACTGCGGATCGACACGATCCGTCCTGGGCCTGTTCTTTCTCGCCGTCTGGGCCCGGTCCATCGGCACACGCTTTGCCGGCCGGATCCGGCTCGCCGTATTCCCGATGATCCTCTTCGCCTTCTTCTACTCGCTGGATATCGGGATCTACCTTGTACCGTCAGCGCTCGTGCTGGCCCTGTTCGACCTCTGCGCCCTTTCACCGTCCCTGCGCAAGGGCGCGCTACTCCGCTACCTGATGGGCGCCGCCTGCGCCGGCCTGATGCTGGCCCTGCTCACCGCCGGCACCGTCTGGGGTTCCGCCTACCTGGCCCACGCCGCTTATGTCTCGTCAAACCAGGTCTGGATTTTCGGCCTGCCCTTTCCCGGCCCCGCCGAAATCGCCGCCGATCCACGAGCCCTGTTCCACTACCTTCCTTTGGCCCTGGTACTGATCACCGCGGTCTGGACCGCGGTGCTCCGTTCTTCCCGCAACATGCGGGAGCCGGCCCCGATCTGGATTCCCGCGGTCACCACCTACGCCGCCCTGCTCTGGACCTCGGACTATGTCCGCACGTCCTTCGATCACCTGGTCTACGTGCTCCCCCCGTTCATGGTGCTGATGGGCTGGCTGTTCCAGCAGCGCGCGCGCTTGCACTGGCATCGCGTGCTGCTCTGCCTGCTGGTCGCCTCGGGGATCACCACCTTCGATTCCACCCGGGCCAGGACCGCCGGAAACAACATCAACCGTGAGCACTTCAGCCGGAGCTGGCCCGCGCCGGAATGGGCTGGCGGGGTGCACGTCATGCCGGCAACCGACAGGATGGTGCAGCAGGTCCGTCAATTCTGCGATCGCCATCCAGGCGAGCGCATTATCTTCCCCCTGCACGGATTCGAGGCGTACCGGGCCGGCCAGCCCCTGCTGCTGGCCCACGACGACAACTGCTGGCTGAGCATGCCGTCGCGGCAGGCTCGGCTGGCCGACACCCTGGCTCAGCTGGATGCCCGCTACGCGGTCATCGACTGCAACAACGTCTTCTTTTCGGCGGTGGCCGAGGACCTGCACCCGCTGCTCGATTACATTCTGCGGCACTACCGGCCGATTCACAGTTTCGGGACCAGCATCGTCTACGAAAAGCGGGAGAGTGCGGCGGATCCGGTGGCAGTGACCGGAACCGTGGAGGGCCTGATCGCCGCATCGGCGGAAAACGGGTTCACGGTGGAGTGGCCCGTGCCCGAGGGAACGGGCCGGGGCTTTGTGGAGATGAACTGCCGCTTCGAGTACCGGCCCGGCCTGCTGCGGCGCTTCTCCGTCCCGGAGATGAAGGTCCGGGTCAACGGGATCCTGCAGGACAGGCCGAGGGCGCACGGCAACGGTATGGAGCGTCTCCGCACCACGCCGGAAGGCGGATCGTTCCGCGCTTTCCTGCCCGGCAACGCCGGCCGGGTGGCGCTGACCATAACTTTTCCCGGGATGCTCAACGCCCGCCCGGAGCGGGTCGAGTTCACCGGCGTCCGCTTTTGCTCCTTCAATGTGGAACCCCGCGTCCCCTTCTCTCCCGAATTTCTGCGGTCCGGCTATTGAACGAGGCTGAGGTGAAGGGATGAACAGAACCGCATCGCTTACCATCTTGCTGGCTGTTGCCGGAGCAGCGGTCCTGGGCCTGCTCCAGTGCTCACCCCGGCAGGAGCTGCCGCCCAGCGTGGTGCTGGTGGTTCTGGACACCTCGCGAGCCGACCGGTTCGGCAGCTACGGCTATCAGCGGGAGACGACGCCCTTCCTCGACCGGCTGGCCGGACAGGGCGTCCGGTTCACCCGGGCCTATTCCACGTCCTGCTGGACTCTTCCGTCCCACGCCAGCATGTTCACCGGCCTCTATCCCTTCTCCCACGGGGCGACCCAGGAACACCTCTACCTGGAAGACAGCTGCCTGACACTGGCCGAACGCTTCGCCGCACAGGGCTACCAGACCGTGGCCTTCTCCGCCAACCCCCTGGTGGGCAGTTCCACCAACCTTTCCCAGGGGTTCCAGACCTTTCACGAGGTCTGGAAAATGGAGCGAACGAAAAAGATAACCCGCTGGGGAGACAGCTACCCCCACCGGGTGAACTACGAGCTGCGGCGCTGGTGGAAGCAGGAGCGGAACCGGGAGAAGCCGCTATTCCTGTTCATCAACTACCTCGACACCCATGCCCCGTACCGCCCCCCTGACCGCCAGGCCCTGCTGATGCTGGAGGAGAGGGAACTGGCCGCGGCGAGGGCACTGCCCCAGCGGTGGACCGACTACTTCCTGGGCCGGATCGTCTACGACGCACTGGCCTTCCGCCTGCTCAGCTCGCTCTACGACGCCGAGCTGCGCCGCCTCGACGAAGCGATGGAAGACGTGGCCGGCCTGCTGGAGCGTGAGGGGATGATGGACAACACGGTGCTGGTGGTCACTTCGGACCACGGGGAGAATCTCGGCGAACACGGCCTGGTGGACCATGTCTTTTCACTCTACAACACCACGCTGCACATCCCGCTGATCATGGTCCACCGCGAGCTGTTCCCGGCCGGGGCGACCTGCGACGCACCGGTGGTGATCAGCGACATCTTCCCCACCCTTGTGCAGGCCTGCGGCCTGGAATCGGAAGGAGAACCGGGCCACGCCATTCCCCTGCTTCCCGAACAGTGGGAGCGGATTGACCGGGACCGGCCGCTCCTCTCCGAGTACGGGTAT
Organism: uncultured Acidobacteriota bacterium; assembly: GCA_963836075.1. Lineage (GTDB taxonomy): Bacteria > Acidobacteriota > JAQAZP01 > JAQAZP01 > JAQAZP01 > JAQAZP01. The sequence continues at coordinate 3,312,387 of CAWIIB010000009.1, read as the reverse complement.
CCGCAGCAGGCCCTGGGCGCCTTCCGTCAGCGGGACCGCGACCTCTCGGTCCTCGACCGCTACCGCCGCAGCCTGCGCAGCTTGATCCGGGGCGATTACAAGCTCATCGTCGGCTCGGACCAGATCAGCGAACTCTACCACCTGTCCAGCGACCCCGGAGAGTATGACAACCTGATCGAATCGATGCCGGAGGTGGGGCAGGCGTTGCGCGGCGGGATGGAGGCGCTTCTCGAGGAACTGCCGTCGGCCGGCGAACGGTCCGCGGTTCCCGAGTTCAGCCCGGCAACCAGGGAACGGCTGCGGGTTCTCGGGTATGTCGAGTGACCGGAATCCGACCGGATGGGGTCAGGGTGAGTCCGGCGAGCCTTCCACGTAGCCCAGCGCTTCCAGCCGGCGCAGATTCTCGTCGTCCGGCCGGGCAGAACCGTCCTGCGCCCCGTCCCTCCAGCCGCTGATCAGGCGGCGCAGGTCGGCGGCCAGCTCCGGGTTCCCCCCGGCCACATTGTTCCGCTCCCCGGGGTCCTGGTCCAGGTTGTACAGCTCAACCTGGTGGAGATACGGCGTCTCCACCAGCTTCCAGGGGTAGCTGACCACCATGGCCGCCTTGCGCAGGTTCTGATACTCGTCCGGATGGCCCCGTTCCACGTGCCAGGGCCGGCTGGCCTCGGCGAAGGCCGGCCGCGGCCCCTCCTGCCCTGCCGCCGGTTCCCGGCAGCCCGGGAGTGGGATAAGGCTCCGGCCGCCGCTATCCGGCGGAGAGGTCACGCCGGCGGCGGCCAGCATGGTGGGGAGGATATCCAGCGTCTGCACCGTGCTGGCCGCCGCCGGCGTGACCTTCAGCGGCTCGGGAAAACGGATCAGCAGCGGGACGGCCACGCTCGGCTGGTAGAGGTAGAGCCCGTGATTGAACAGCACCTCGCACTCCAGCAGCTGCTCCCCGTGGTCCGCGGTGATCACCACCAGGGTCCGTTCGCCGATGCCCGGCGCCTCCAGCCTCTCGATCAGCTTCCCCAGCCAGTGGTCGAGGTAGGCGATCTCCCCGTCGTAGAGGTCGACCATCTGCTGGAGGTCCTCGGGTGTCGGCCGGGCTTGCGGCAAGCGCAAGGTGGCCAGATACTCCATGCTGCCGTCGGCCGGGCCCTGGTAGTCCGACCCGTAGATGGTGTCGAAGGGCGGGGGCGGCGCATAGGGATAGTGGGGATCGAAGTAGTGGACCCAGAGGAAGAAAGGCTTTCCGGCGCCATTCTCGCCGAGCCAGCGGCCAGCGGCGGTGGTGGTGCTCTCGGCGCGGCGCTGCTCCTGGTTCAGGTGCAGGATGCCAAAATCCTCGTCATAGGTCTCGAACCCCCGGGCCAGGCCCATGGAGGAGTGCAGGGAAGACGCGCTGACAAAGGCCGCCGTGGTATAGCCCTCATCCCGAAGCAGCTCGGCCAGGGTCGGGATGTCCCGGGCCAGGGGAAAACTGTTGCGCGGGATCCCCAGGCCCTGCGGGTAGCGCCCGGTCATCATCGCGGCGTGCGAGGCGAGGGTGGTGTTGATCACCGAGTAGGCACACTGGTAACGAAGCGCCTCGTTGGCAAAGCCGTCAATGTTCGGCGTCCGGGCGCGGATGTAGCCGTAACAGCCGAGATGGTCGGCCCGCAAGGTGTCGAGGGTGATCAGCACCAGGTTCCAGCGCTCGCCCCCCTTTTCCCGACCACAGCCCCAGGCCGCGGCAAGGAGCAGCACGAGAACAGTGGCGGCAAGAACAGCGGAAACCCGGAGCGGCAAGCCGGGAAACGGACGGCGAAAGTTCATCATCTGCTGCTGCACTCCTGGTGGAGTTTCCTGGTGAATTCCCGGCAGCCCCGGCCGGCAGGCGGTCGATCCAAGGATAGTGATCACCCCCGGCAAGGTCAAGAATACCGGGATAGTCGACGGCGCGACAGCAACCGTCTCGCGGGTGTTTGAACGATCGGAGCGCTTGGTGGATAATGCGCTCAGCCATCTTTACACCAGGGAGGAACCCACCGTGAAGCGAAACATTTCCCGTCGCTCCTTTCTCCGCCGGGGAACCGGCATCTGCGCCGCGTCGCTGGTGGGCGGCCGGGTGCTTGCTGACCTGGCCCTAGGCAGTACCCAGCCGCCGACAGCTGAAGAGAAGCCGGCTGACCCGCAGGCCAAAGAAGCCAAGGTGACACCTCCGGACATTGCCGTGGTGCGGGGTGGGAACCCCCGGGCCCAGGCCGTGGAGGCCATGCGCCTGCTGGGCGGGATGGATCGTTTCGTGCCCCGCGGTTCGAAGGTCTGCCTGCTGCCCAATGCCCAGCGGAGCAACCCCGGAACGTTCACCAAACCGGAGATCGTGCGGGCCGTGGTGACCATGTGCCGCGAGGCCGGGGCCGCTGAGGTGGCCTGTCTCAGCTGGCTCCCCCAGTCCAGCTGGAAATCCACCGGTCTGGATCAGGCACTGGAGCAGGCCGGGGCACAGTTGAGGATCGTCGACCGCGCTGATGAGTCGCTGTTCCGGGAGGTGTCCGTTCCCCGGGGCGAAATACTCAAGAAAGCCCGGGTGATGGAGCTGTTCTTTGAATACGACGTGCTGATCACCCTGCCGATCACCAAGGACCACGCGGGAAACCGGTTCACCGGTGCGCTGAAGAACATGATGGGGCTCAGTTCACCAAAAACGAACCGGACTTTCCACACCGGCGACTTCAAGAACGACGACATCGGGCACCTGGACCAGTGCATCGCCGATCTGAACACCGTCATCCACCCGGCACTCTGCGTGGTGGACGCCACGGAATTCATCATCACCAACGGCCCCTTCGGCCCCGGGGAACTGCACCGGCCGCACAAGGTGGTGGCTGGCACCGACCGGGTGGCGGTGGATGCGTACTGCGCCTCGCTGTGGGGTCTCGACCCGGCCGGCATCATCATGATCGATAAAGCCCGGCGTCACGGTCTGGGTCAACTTGACCTGCAGCAGGTGGCCGTCCACGAGGCGGCGGTCTGAAGCGCCACCCGAAGGAACATGCGGATATGCGGATGACGGTTTTCACCCTGCTGCTGACGGTGCTGGCATCGGCAGGCCTGCTGGTCCACTGCACGCCGCCCGCTGATCATTCGGCCGGTCTTCCGCTACTTCCTGATCAGGCTGCCGGCTGGCGGGCGGACGGGGACCCGCAGCACTACGTCGAGGATGATCTCTATCTCTACATCAACGGTGGAGCAGCGACCTGGATCGAGTGCGGGTTCCGGCAGGTCAGGGCCAGGGAATACGCCAACGGAGAACAACGCCGGCTGATGCTGGAACTCTTCGAAATGTCGGACACCGCCGCGGCCGGCTGCATCTACCAGCGCCGGGCCGGCGAAGGCGGCGCAGCCATCCATATTGGCGATGGCGGGCAAAGCTACGGCTATTACCTGGAATTCCACAGCGGCCGGTTCCTGGTCACCGTCACCTCGCTCACCGCGTCCGATGGCCCCCTCCCCGGCTTGAACGCCGTGGCCAGGGAAGTGGAAAGACTGCTGGAACCCTGGATCGATTTACCGGCCTGAACAATCCCCTCCTCCGCCGTACAAAAAAACGGGATGAAACCCTGAAGCTTCATCCCATTTTTATCAGGCAACTAGGGAAGGTCTACCACCGGGGGCGACGCTCCTCGCGAGGCCGAGCCTCATTAACCTTCAGATTCCGGCCGTCGAGCTCTTTGCCGTCGAGGGCCTGGATGGCCTCGTCGCCGCCCGAAGACATCACGACAAAACCAAAGCCGCGGGGCCGGCCGGTGTCGCGGTCGGTGATCAGCTTGACTTCGTCCACGGTGCCAAACTCTTCAAACGCCTGGCGGACAGAACTCTCAGTGGAATCAAAGGACAGGTTGCCAACGTAGATATTCTTACTCATTGTCTTTCTCTCAATTCGTCCTCACGGCTCAGCAAGCTTTGGCTGAATGCTCGGAGGGCCCCCTGTGGGGCTGATGTTCACTTAACGACACCGGCCGGTGCTATCGACCTCCGGCGCCCTCTTCTTCTAATCTTCCGTCTCCGCATCCTTTCTGAGCATTCAAACCTTGAGGCCCCATAGTAGCAACAGTAGCCGCCACGACAGCTTTACCGGGCCGGCAGTCTGAAAGGGGTGCCGCCCCGGCCGCCGCAGCGGCCCCAGGTTTTCGACCCCTATCGACAACTAGAAAAAGGGCGATCTCAAGACCGCCCTTTCACTATCGTGTCGACATGTCCGAAAACGTGGGAGCACTGTAGCATGTTTGCTGAAAAAAGTATAGTCTTTTTTTCACATAGTGTTCAGCTATTTCCCAGCATCCTCCCGCATGGTCTCCAACCTCTCCCTTCTCGACCATTTCCCCGGTCGGGAAGTGCTTCGAATTCCCGAATCAGGGTTACAGAACTCCCGGTCGTTGTTCGATAAGAAACTGGGGATACATGAATTCAATGGTTTAGCAGTGCCCGGTCCCCGCCCTGATCCCGGGGACCGATTGGTTCTGCCCCATCGAAAGTGACCGTGCTGAAATGGTGCCACTCAGTTCAACAGTGACCTCGACAGCTATCGCCAGGCAGCGCAATATATTTCTTCTTCGGGGCGCGCTGATCGTGGCGTTTGGCGGCCTGGTCTTCGACGCCGGTGTGGAGAGCGCGGGTCCGGCCGCGGTCCTGCTCCTGGTGGTCTTTGCCCTCTCCAATATTCTGCTGCTGGCGGCCCCCCTGCCAGTGGTGGGCGCCTCGCATTTCGACCTGGCGGTGGGCGCCGTCGATATCGTGTTCATCGTCACCGGAATCCTTCTCCTGGGAGGCGCGGTAGGCAAAGCCATCCTCATCTCTTACTTTCTCATGGCCCTTGTCGCCGTGCTCACCTACTACAGATCCCACATGCTGGCCGGCGCCCTGGCCGTGGGCGCCCTGCATTCATGGCTGGTTCTGGAAACCGGAGTGGCCGGCTCGTCGCAGTACAACCTGGTGCTCCAGATTCTGTTTCTCTGCACCGTGGGGATGTACTATGACTATTTGGCCGAAACGATTCATCGTTCCAGGCGACAATCGGAAGTGGAGCAACAGGAGGTTCGTGAACTCTCCGCCCTGCTGAACATTCTGGAAACCATCACGTCCTCCCTGGACCTGCGGGAGGTGACCCACGGCATCGTGCGCCAGATTACCAAAATCGTTCCGGCGGTCCGGTGCTCCCTTCTCTTCCTCGACGAAACCACCAGGAAATGCCTGGTCATGTCTTCCCACGACGACCCCGATGTCTACATGCTGGAGATCGACCTCGATAAATATCCCGAAATCCGCGAAGCCATCCGGACCCGGAATCCCGTGGTGGTCCAGAATGTGATCAGCGATCCGCTGATGGCCGAGGTCAGGGAGATCCTCAAGGACCTGAACTTCCAATCCATTCTCGTAATCCCGCTGACCTTCGGGGACGATCTGCTGGGTACGCTCTGTCTCAAGACGGCCCGGGACAACCAGCAGTTCAGCGCCAGGGAGATCAAGTTCTGCACTGCCGTGGCCCGGGCGTCGGCAAACGCCTTCAAAAATGCGATGCTCCACCGACAGGTGATCAAGGAGTCGCGCGGCCGCCACCTCACCATCCGCAAGCTGGAACGTGTGCTGAACCATTCCCCGGACTTCATCCTCACCACGGACAACGAAGGCCTGATCACAGAGTTCAACCACAGCGCCGAACGGCTTGCCGGCCACAGCAAGAGCGACTTGCTGGGCAAGTCGTTCCGGGTTCTTTTCGAAGAAGAGAGGGACAGCGGTCTGGTGGACCGGATTCTCGAGATGAAAGAAATCACGCGATATTCCGCCAGCCTGTCCAGAAAGGGCGGTTCCGAAGTCAAACTGGAACTGAACATGTCGATCCTGCGCAACGAGCAGAACGACCTCGATGGTACCGTCTGGCTGGGCCGTGATGTCACCGAACTGAAGGCGGCCCAGTCAAAGTTGCTGCAGGCGGAGAAACTGTCCGCCATCGGTGAGGCCATCTCCGGTGTGACCCACGAACTGAACAACCCCCTGAGCGTCGTCCTCGGTTTCTCGCAACTGCTCATGGTCCGCAACGCCAACAGCCCGATGATCCGCGAGTTGGGAAAAATTCACGATTCAGCCATTCGCTGCCAGAAGATCGTGCAGAACCTGCTTTCATTTGTCAGGGGCTACCAGCCCGAACGAACATATCTCGGCGTCAACGGTATCCTCGAAAAAACCCTCGAGCTGTTGAAGGACAGGTTTGAGGAGAACCAGATCGAACTGGTACGTGAACTGAGTCCCGAGGTCCCCCGAACCATGCTCGATTTCCACCGGATGCAGCAGGTCTTTCTCAACCTGTTCAACAATGCCCGCCAGGCGATGACGGTACTGCCGGATCGTCCCGGGTGCCTGGTGGTCCACACGTCACACGAGGACGGAATGATCCGCATCGCGGTTACCGACAATGGCGAGGGAATGGAAGAGGCGACGCGGAAGCGGATCTTCGACCCCTTCTTCACCACCAGGGAGCAGGGAGGGGGAACGGGCCTGGGCCTTTCGGTGACCTACGGCATCGTGCGGGAGCACGGAGGACAGATCAGTTGCCGCAGCCGAAGGGGCGAAGGCACGACATTTGTCGTGGAACTCCCGATCCTCGAGAATCAGGAGGTATTTGTCGGCGAGGACCCGGCGGAAGACGCGGACCGCATCCTCAACAACTCAGGGGTATCCAACATCCTGGTGGTGGATGATGAGCCGATGATCATCGATCTCTTCCTCGATGTCCTGGCCGACCTCGGCCACCGGCTGGACACCGCCTCCAATGGCGAAGAGGCCTGCCGCAAGGTTCGCTCAACGGCCTACGATCTGGTGATCACCGACATACGAATGCCGGGAATGAACGGCATGGAACTCTACCACTCCATCATTTCCGAGCGCCCCGACATGGAGGGGCGAGTGGTCTTCACCACCGGCGATCTGAACAACCGGGCGGTTGTCGATTTCCTCTCTTCGATCAGCCCCTGGGTCCTGCCCAAGCCGCTGGACTCCGAAGGGGTCAGGGATACGGTGACCAAAGCGCTGCGGGCGAACAATGCCCACGGTGATGGTCCACCCGACTATCCCAGGGCAAACCCGCTCTTCGGCTAGCTGCCCGGACTGTCATTTCTTCAATCGCTCGACAACTTCCCGTAACAGCATGAATCCGGCAGTTGGCACTACAAACCCGACGATCACCACTCTCGCTCCTGACCACAATCTCTTTTGCACTGCTTCGGCGTGGAACAGATCTTGCTGCCGTATTCACTTCTGTATCAAAACAGAAGTTCATTGATGCGCTGCAAAAGCGGCTTCAGGTCATCCATGCTCGCACGTGTCGTCACAGCCAGCCTTCTGGGAGTGGAAGCGCTCAGGGTCCAGGTGGAGGTTGACCTGCTCCGCGGGATCCCCGGAGTCCATATCGCCGGTCTGCCCGATGCCGCGGTGCGCGAGAGCCAGCTGAGGGTCAAGTCGGCGATCATCAACTCCGGCTTTGAATTCCCCCGGCAGAAGCTGGTGATCAACATGGCCCCGGCCGACCTGCGCAAGGAGGGTAGCGCCCTGGACCTGCCCATCGCGCTGGGGGTGCTCACCGCTTCGGACGTGGTGCCTCCGGGCAGCATGGGCAAGCTTCTCGCCATGGGTGAGCTGAGCCTCGACGGCACCCTGCGCTCGGTGCGCGGGGCCCTGCCGGCGGCTCTGCTGGCCCGCCGTCTGGGCCTCGGCCTGATGCTGCCCCATGAGAATGCCCGGGAAGTGGGGCTGGTTGACGGCCTGAACGTCCTGCCGGTGGACTCGCTGGACGAGGCCGTGGCCATCCTGCGGGGTCAGGTGGAGCCCTCCCCCCTTCCCGGTGGCCCTCCTGGTATCGTAGCAGTGGGAAATACACATTCCACCAGGGAGGACGAGGACTTCGCCGACGTCAAGGGCCAGGAACAGGCCAAGCGGGCCATCGAGGCGGCGGTGGCCGGGGGTCACAACCTGCTGCTCATCGGTCCGCCAGGGTCGGGCAAGACCATGCTGGCCGGCCGGATCCGCACCATCCTGCCGGCGATGACCGGTGACGAGGCGCTGGAGTCCTGCTGTATCTACAGCGCGGCGGGTCTGCCGCACAACGGTCACGGGCTGGTGCGGCAGAGGCCCTTCCGCTCGCCCCACCACACCATCACTGCCCCGGGCCTGATCGGCGGGGGCCAGGTCCCCACACCAGGCGAAGCCACCCTGGCCCACAACGGCATCCTCTTCCTCGACGAACTGCCCGAGTTCCGCCGCCACGTGCTGGAAGTGCTGCGCCAGCCGCTGGAATCGCGGGTGATCCACGTCACCCGAAGCAACCGCACCGCCCGCTTCCCCGCCGACTTCATGCTGGCCGCAGCCATGAACCCCTGCCCCTGCGGTTTCCTGGGTGATTCCCGGCGGGAGTGCAGTTGCTCCGCACCACAGATCCAGCGCTACCTCTCGCGGATTTCAGGCCCGCTCCTCGACCGCATCGACATCCAGGTGGAGGTGCCGGCGGTGAAGCTGGAGGACCTTGAATCGGTGGAGCGGGGCGAAGGGTCGCAAGCGATGGCCGCACGGGTGGCCTCGGCCCGGGCGGTGCAGGCCGAGCGCTACGGCCGGGCGGCCACCAATGCCGGATTGTCACCCCGTGAACTGGAAACGGTCTGTGCCCTGCCCGCCGATGCCGCTGCGCTGCTGCGCCGGGCGATGAAGCAGCTGGGTCTGAGCGCCCGCAGCCGGGCCAGGGTGCTGAAGCTGGGCCGCACCCTGGCCGACCTGGCGGGGTCGAAGGGGGTTGCGGCCGAGCACGTGGCCGAGGCGATCCGGTACCGGGTGCTGGACCGCAAGCTCTGGCTAGGCCGGTGACAGCTTAAAAAAGGGTGCCGGCACCTCGATTATCGCGGTCCGCCACTGGAAATCCCCGACAATCTCTCCTACTATGAAGCCCCACAACCGAAATACGAGGATAACCATGACCAAACAGAACACCATCCCGCGTCTCCCAGTATCCCTCGGCAAGCAGATCAGATTGCTGGTCCAGCTGCGCAACCAGTTTGGTGAAGAGCCGCGACAGTGGAAGCTGGCCCTGCTGCAGCAGCTCTCGGGGACGGAGATTCTCGACCCCGAACTGCTGCTGGAGTATCACGAGGCGTTGCTCTTTATCCGTGTCTACCCCGACGACAGGGAGGTGTTCCGCATCACCCGCCGGGAGTGCGACCGCTTCGGGCAGCGGGTGCTGCGGCTCAGGGAAGAAGATCCGGATGCCGCGGAAGCACTTGACGAGGAAGCGCTCCCCGAAACAGCGGTGAGTTACCAGTATGACCACACCACCGTGGCCGAGCTGGTGAAGTGGTATGGCCCGAAGCTGGAGATCCAGTGGGAGGAGTTCGAGGACACCGAAAAGCTCGACGCCCTGCTGCCGCTGCTGGCCTCCTGGGCGGAAAGCGACGGTCTCGACCTGGCCCCGGTCTCAACCGAGGAGTGGGTCGACCTGGCCCGGGGACAGGATGGACAAAGCGCGCTGCAGTGGCTGCTGGCCCGGCTGGACCGCCTGAAGGTGCCCTACCTGGTCAAGCGGCAGCTCTACGACGCCCTGGAACTGCCGGTGGCCTGGCAGCTGGGCGACTCGCCGGCCTGCCGGACCCATGCAAAAGTCAGCGGCGGCGTTCCTTACTTTCATGAGGGCCCGCTGCTGCGAAAGATGGAGAACTTCAACCGGGAGGTGAAGCGGCCGCTGGACCGGATCAGCCTCGCCTCGCCGCGGACCGCCCGGCAGCTGATCAAAACCATCCGCTGCGCCCTGGCCGTCCGTCACCGGGGCCTCTACCCCGTGGAATACGCCTCCCCGGACGAGGTGATCGTGGCCCGCTGCAACCGCGGCTACCAGCTGGTGCTCTTCGGCATGAAGCCGGACTACCGGCTGCCCGTGGAGAGCGACTACGCCGCGCTGATCATCAAGAACGGCTACGTCATCGGCTACGGCGTGGGGGCGATCCTCTTTGACCAGTGCGAGATCGCGATCAACATCTTCGACACCTGGCGCGGCGGCGAGGCGGCCTACATCTTCTCCCAGTATCTGCGGGTCTTCCACCAGCACTTCGGCTGCACCCGGTTCCGCATGGAACGCTACCAGGTGGGCTACGAGAACGACGAGGGCCTGCAGTCCGGCTCCTTCTGGTTCTACCGCAAGCTGGGGTTCATCTCCGAAAACCCGGACGTACCGGACCCTCGGCGAGGCAGAGCTGAAGAAGATCAGGCGCAGACCGGGCTACCGCACCCCCATCGCCACGCTGAAGAAGCTGGCGGTGAGCGACATGTACTACACCATGAAGGGCGACCCGGAGAAGATCCGTGACCCGTTCCCGCTCACCGGGCTGAGCCTGGCCACCACCCGGCTGATCGGTGAACGGTTCGGCGGCGACCGGGAGAAGGCGCTGGCCGGGTCGGCGGACCAGCTGGCCGCCGGGCTTGGCGTCCGGGGCCGTGACAAGTGGCCGGCCATGGAACGTCTCTGGTTCCGGCGGCTGGCGCCGATGTTCTCGCTGATCCCCGGCCTGGAGAAGTGGCCCGCCGGGGAAAGGAAGGACCTGGTGGAGCTGATCCGGGCCAAGGGCCGTCCACAGGAGAGCGGGTTCGTGCGCCTGCTGGCCGGGAACCGCAAGCTGCGCCGGGCGCTGGAGAAAGCGTCGCGCAGCGCTTGACGCACGTTGACCTATCCCCTATTCTTCTGTTTTTGCAGCTGCTTCCGCTTGCCGAGAAGGGCACTTTCCGTAGCGGACCTCCTTCATCGATCGAGCCAGGATCGACGGCTATACATACATAAAAACAACTCACTTTTGCTACGAGGACAGAACATGACGATGAACATCACCTGGACCAAGATCGATGAAGCGCCGGCACTGGCATCCTACTCCCTGCTTCCCATCGTGCAGGCCTTTACCAGGGGTTCGGGCATCGAGGTGGAGACCAGCGACATCTCTCTCGTGGGGCGGATCATTGCCAATTTCCCCGACAAGCTCACCGAAGCGCAGAAAATACCCGATTGTTTGCAGCAGCTGGGCGACCTGGCCAAGACCCCGGAGGCCAACATCATCAAGCTGCCCAACATCAGCGCATCCATCCCCCAGTTGCAGAGCGCGATCAAGGAACTGCAGGACAAGGGCTACGACATCCCGGACTACCCTGAAGAAGCGAAAAGCGACGAGGAGAAGGCGCTGCAGGCCCGCTTCGCCAAGGTGCTCGGCTCGGCGGTGAATCCGGTGCTCCGCGAGGGCAACGCCGACCGGCGGGCGGCGAAATCGGTGAAGAAGTTCGCGCAGAAGAACCCGCACAGGATGATGAAGGACTGGCCGGAGACTGGATCGAAAACCCGGGTGGCCCACATGAGCGAGAAGGACTTCTTTGACAGCGAGAAATCGGTGACGCTGGACAAGGCCTGCTCGGTGAATATCGAGTTCGTTGCCGCCGATGGAGCGGCCAGCGTGCTGAAGGAGGGCCTGCCGCTGCTGGAAGGCGAGGTCATCGACAGCTCGGTGATGAACGTGGCCGCCCTGCGCCGCTTTTACGCCCGGCAGATCGAAGAGGCCAACAAGGACGGCGTGCTGCTCTCCCTGCACCTCAAGGCGACGATGATGAAGATCTCCGATCCGATCATGTTCGGCCACTGCGTCTCGGTCTTCTACAGGGAAGCGCTGGAAAAACACGCCGGCCTGCTCGATGAAATCGGGGCCAACGTCAACAATGGCCTGGCCGATGTGCTGGAAAAACTCGACAAGCTCCCTGCCGACAAAAAGGCCGAAGTGGAAGCGGACATCGAGGCGGTGTACGCGTCCCGCCCGGCGCTGGCCATGGTCGATTCACGCAAGGGCATCACCAACCTGCACGTGCCGAACAACGTGATCGTCGACGCCTCCATGCCCAACGTGGTGCGCGACGGCGGCAGGATGTGGAACAAGGACGACCAGCTGCAGGACTGTATCGCCATGGTGCCCGACCGCTGCTACGCCACCATCTACGGGGTCATTCTCGAGGACGCCAAGGAAAAAGGCCAGTTCGACCCGGCCACCATGGGGGCCGTCTCCAATGTCGGCCTGATGGCCCAGAAAGCCGAGGAGTACGGGTCGCACGACAAGACCTTCGAGGCGCCGGCCGCGGGCACGATCCGGGTGGTGGACGGGGAAGGGGCCACCCTGCTGGAGCAGATCGTGGAGCCGGGCGACATCTTCCGCATGTGCCAGGCCAAGGACGATGCGATCAGCAACTGGGTCAAGCTGGGTGTGACCAGGGCGAGAGCCACCGGGTCGCCGGCCGTCTTCTGGCTCAACGAGAAACGGGGCCACGACCGGGAGATCATCGCCAAAGTGCGGCAGTACCTGCCGGATCACGACACTGAAGGTCTTGATATCCGGATCATGGCGCCTGACGACGCCATGCGGTTCACCCTCGAGCGCGTGCGCAAGGGCGAGGACACCATCGCGGTGACCGGCAATGTTCTTCGTGACTACCTCACCGACCTCTTCCCCATCCTCGAGCTGGGCACCAGCGCCCGGATGCTCTCCATCGTGCCGCTGATGAACGGCGGCGGGCTGTTCGAGACCGGCGCCGGCGGCTCGGCACCCAAACACGTCCAGCAGTTCCTCAAGGAGGGTCACCTGCGGTGGGACTCTCTCGGTGAATACTGTGCGCTGGTCCCCTCCCTGGAACTGGTGGCCGAGAACACCGGCAACGTAAAAGCGGCTATCCTGGCCAAGACTCTGGACAAGGCGATCTCCATGTATCTGGAGAACGGCAGGCTCCCCTCGCGCAAGGTCAACGAGATCGACAACCGCGGCAGTTCCTTCTACCTGGCGCTCTACTGGGCCCAGGCCCTGGCCAAACAGAAGAAGGACTTCGAGATGCAGTTGCGCTTCGGGGCGGCGGCGGCGGAGATGGAGGCCAGGGAAGGCCTGATCACGGAGGAACTGCTGGCCGCCCAGGGCGAGCCGGTGGACATCGGCGGCTACTACTTCCCCGACCCGGCCAAGGCCGAGGAGGCCATGCGGCCCAGCCGTACCTTCAACGCCATCATCGACACGATGTAGCAGACCCGGACGGCGTGGCGGCGGTGATCCTCAGAGGAACATCACCGCCACGCCGGCCACCGCCACGATAGCCCCCACCACCTCCCGCACCGTGGGCCGCTCCTTGAAGACGATGATCGCCGGGACAATGATCAGCACCGGTACGATGGACATGATCGTCGCCGCCACGCCCGACTCGGTGTACTGCACCGCCAGCAGCGATAACGATACGCCGAGGAACGGTCCGAAAAAGGCACCGAGGGTAATACGCCCCATGGCCGGGCGGTCACGGAGCGCCGTCCCCACCCTGCGCCAGGTGGGACGGATGAAGAAAAGAAGAACAAAACCGATGGCGCCGGCGATAATCCGTATCTGGGTAGCGGCGAAAGCATCGTAGTCGCCCATGCCGTACTTGCTCAGCACCAGGCCCACCGCCTGCCCCAAGGCGCCGCCGAAGGCCATCAGAATGCCGGCCAGCGGACGGGATCCCCGGGACTCCCCGGCCGTGCCGGCTTCGCCCCTCCCCCGCTCCAGCACAACCCAGATAATTCCGGCCATGGTCAGGCCCATGCCCACCAGGTTGGTGCTACTGAGCCGTTCGTCCAGCAACAGCCAGCCCAGCAGTGCCGTGATCGGCGGCACGGCAGACATGATCAGCATGGAAATCCGCGCGCCGATGACCACGAAGGCACGGAAGAGGAAGAGATCGCCCAGCAGGAAGCCGATGATTCCGGAAACCGAGAGCCAGAGCCAGGCGTGCGCCGAAGCATCGGTGGGAAACAGCCGACCGCGCATCACCAGCGAGTAGAGGCTGAGAAAGACGATGGCCATCAGCAGCCGCAACAGGTTCACCGGCAGCGAACCCACCCGCTTGCCCGCCGACTCGAAGGCCATGGCGGTGACGGTCCAGCAGATGGCCGTGGCCAGGGCGGCCAGTTGTCCCAGGTGTGCATCCATCGTCTTCTCCGTTTCTTTGCGGCCCGCTGTTTCAAGCGGCGAGAGCCGCGCCGGGCATTGTAACCGCTGGCACAGTTCCCGGAAACCCGGGGCGGCAGATTGTACGGTGCAACAGACGAGTCATGGAAGTGACATGTCAACACCTGCATGTTGATTTTTTGACGAAACTCCCAACATGACATTCGTTATGATAACTATTTTCAATGTCACAGGTGGGTCAGGTTTCCTTGACAAACGGGGCTCTTTCGGTTAAGAATTCGTCGATTGTGTTCAAACGATGTGCAATGGATGAAACGCCGGTTTGTTGCCTTACCGGCATTTTTTTCAATAAGTTGTAGCCTTTCATACAACGGGGATGGTTGAGTTCGTCCTCGTGGGGAGATGCACTACATGCTGCATAAGCAGATAACGCTGATCGTCATTCCCGGCGCCAGGCACGTTTTCAAAAAATTCAACGTCTCCCAGCGGCTACTCATCGGCAGCGCTGTTGTCGCCATAGCAGTGGTCCTTTTTTCCGGTTACTCACTGGTGGAGAACTTCAAACTGCGCTACCAGCTGGCTGGACTGTCCAGCGTTGAGGAAGAGAACCAGGCACTGCGAGTGGAAAACGCCAGGGTGGAAATCGCCGCGCAAAAAATGCGGGAGCGACTGGTTTCCCTGGAGGCCACCACCACCAAGCTCTCCGTGATCGCCGGAATCCGGAACAACTTCACGTCCAGACAGAATCTGGAAGAGGGCGTGGGAGACATCCCCGATGGCGAGAACTCCAGCGAGTTCGTACCCCATGGAGATACCCAGCTTCCGGGCGGTGAATCGGCAACCCTCCGCAGCGAGATGGCTGAGCTCGATCAGCAGTCCAACAACATCGAGGAGAGCCTCAAGAACCTGGAATCGCACTACGAGGACCAGGAGGACACGCTGGCCCACACCCCGTCCATCCGGCCCGTGGAGCCGGGCGTCGGGTTCTACTCCAGTTCCTTTGGCTGGCGAGTCGACCCGTTCACCAGGAAAAAGGCCTTCCACCACGGCATCGACATCTCGGCCCTGCCGGGCACCGAGATCATCTCGCCGGCCGACGGCAAGGTGACCAGGGTCTACAAAGACCGGCGCGGCGGCAAGATCCTCGAAGTCAGCCATGGCGATGGGTTCAAAACCATCTTCGGTCACCTCAAGGAGTACAACGTCCGCCAGGGCCAGACCGTGAAACGCGGTGACGTGATCGCCTACGTGGGCAACTCCGGCCGGAGCACCGGCCCGCATCTGCACTACGAGGTGCAGGTAGACGGGAAGCGGATGAACCCCAAGTGGTTCATCCTCGACTGACGATCCGCGCTCTCCCGGGCCGGTATTCCGCGGCCATCCCCGTCTCAATGGCAGAACCGCATCAGGAGGGATACTTCCGTGCAGCAGATCACCCTCGAGGTTGGTGGCATCGCCTGCCGTTTCGAATTCAACCGCGATGACATCATCGAGGACGTGCTCGAGCGCTATGGTGCCTTCGTGGTCACCAACTCCTCCCCGGCGGTGGAGTTCCGTGTGGACCTGGTGGACGAGTTGAACGGAGTGGTCTCCGCACATATGGCCGGCCTGGAGCCCGGCATTCCCGAAGTCTCATTCAACGGTGGGATCATCCGCTACGGACGGTTGGAATTCACCGTGGACCTGGAGTGGGAGGAAGGCCGGGCCCACGCCCGGATGCTGCCCAACATCTACAGCTTCGACGCCATCTACCGGATCTTCTACACCATCTGCACGGTAAAACTGGGTGGGGTCTTTCTCCACGCTGCCTCGTTGGTGCGCAACGAGAAGGGATACGTCTTCACCGGGGTGACCGAGTCGGGCAAATCCGAGATCTCCGAGATGGCCAAGGTCGACTCCATCCACCTCACCGACGAACTGAGCGTGATCCTGCCCGTGGACGGCCGGTTCCAGGCCTTCGGCACCCCCTTCTGGGGGCTCTTTGCCACCGGCGGCGCCAACCGCGGCGTAGCGGTGGAGAAGATCTTCTTCCTCGTCCGCGACAAAAAAACATCCGAAGTCGCCCTGACCCCGGCCGGGGCGCTGCCCCGCCTGATGCGCAACGTGCTCAACTTTGCCCGGGATCCCGGCTTCAACACCCAGCTTTTCCTCAACGCCTCCCAGCTGCTGCAGAGCGTCTACTTCTCCGAACTGCACTGCGTGCCCGATCCCACCATCTGGCCGGTGGTGGATTCTCCCGTAGAAACATCTTGATTCTTTTCGGGCAATCTCCTGTATTTCGAAATACAATCGTTATTCCTGTTAGGACTGATTTTCGGATGCTGTCCGGTCGCTGATCGTGGTGCTGTCACCCACCACTGACGGGAGTAGTGCCATGGGTTCGCACAGGCCGGCACCAGCAGTTTCAGTTTGACCGCGCAGGACGTCACTCCGGCCCCCTTCAACCAGCCACCCTGCCCCCCGGCCGGCCACAGCACCGGCGATGTCTGCACTATCACCGGCGTCCTCGCCCAAGGCCCATAACCCGCAGCACCGGCGCTTGACAGCCCAAGGCACCGGTGATAAATTATCGGATTCATAAAATGTTGAAATAATTGAGGATTCTCCTCTTCGCAAGATATCCACCGGAGGAATTCATCCCGTGTCGATTATCAACTCGGTCCTGACCAAGTTCATGGGCACCAAGCACGAGCGCGACATGAAGCGCATGGAGCCGATGGTGCAGGCGATCAACGCGCTGGAACCGGAGATCTCCGCGCTCACCGACGATCAGTTGATCGGCAAGACCGCCGAGTTCCGTACCGGGTGGAGAATGGCGAGCCGCTGGACGACCTGCTCTTCGAGGCCTTCGCCGTGGTCCGCGAGGCGGGCAGGCGCGTGCTCAACATGCGCCACTTCGACGTGCAGCTGATCGGCGGCATGGTGCTGCACGCAGGGCAAGATCGCCGAGATGAAGACCGGCGAGGGCAAGACCCTGGTCGCCACCCTGCCCGGCTACCTCAACGCCCTCTCCGGCAAGGGTGTCCACGTGGTCACGGTCAACGACTACCTGGCCAGCCGCGACGCCGAGTGGATGGGCAAGATCTACCACTTCCTCGGGCTCTCGGTGGGCGTGATCCAGCACGACATGGACGACGAGCAGCGGCAGGAGGCCTACGGCAGCGACATCACCTACGGCACGAACAACGAGTTCGGCTTCGACTACCTGCGGGACAACATGAAGTTCGACCGTCGAGCACTTCGTCCAGCACAAGGGGCACAACTTCGCCATCGTCGACGAGGTGGACTCGATCCTCATCGACGAGGCGCGCACGCCGCTGATCATCTCCGGCCCCGCGGAAGAGTCGGTGGACCTGTACTACGCGCATCGACCAGGTGATCCCGCGCGCTGAAGCAGGACGTCGACTACACGGTGGACGAGAAAGCACCACTGGCCATGCTCACCGACGACGGGCGTGGAAAGAGCGGAGAAGAGCCTGGGCGTCGGACAACCTCTACGACCCCGCGAACATCGAGTCGCTGCACCACGTGAACCAGGCCCTGCGGGCCCACACCCTCTACAAGCGGGACGTGAACTACGTGGTCAAGGAAGGCCAGGTGGTGATCGTCGACGAGTTCACCGGCCGCATGATGCCCGGGCGCCGCTGGTCCGACGGGCTGCACCAGGCGGTGGAGGCCAAGGAAAAGGTCAAGATCGAGAAGGAAAACCAGACCCTGGCCACCATCACCTTCCAGAACTACTTCCGGATGTACGACAAGCTCGCCGGCATGACCGGCACCGCCGAGACCGAGGCGGAGGAGTTCGACAAGATCTACAAGCTCGAAGTGGTGGTGATCCCAACCAACAGGCCGCTGATCCGCATCGAACACCCGGACGTGATCTACCGCACGGAGAAGGAGAAGTTCAAGCGCGTGGTCGAGGAGATCAAGGAACTGCAAGCGGCGGCCAGCCGGTGCTGGTGGGCACCATCTCGGTCGAGAAGTCCGAGAAGCTCTCCGCCGCTGCTCAAGCGCCGGGGTGTCAAGCACAACGTGCTCAACGCCAAGCACCACGACAAGGAGGCGGAGATCGTGGCCCAGGCCGGCCGCAGGGCGCGGTGACCATCGCCACCAACATGGCCGGCCGCGGCACCGACATCCTGCTCGGCGGCAACCCCGAGGACGGGCCACGGGAGCGCTTCGACCCCGAGGAGAACCCCGAAGCCTACCAGCGGGAGGTGGAAAAGTTCACCGCCGCAGTGCGCCGCCGAGAAGCAGGAGGTGCTCGACCGCGGGCGGCCTGCACATCCTGGGCACCGAGCGCCACGAGGCCCGGCGCATCGACAACCAGCTGCGCGGCCGCGCCGGCCGCCAGGGCGACCCCGGCTCATCCCGCTTCTACCTCTCGCCTCGAAGACGACCTGATGCGGATCTTCGCTTCGGAGCGGGTCTCGGGGATGATGGACAAGCTGGGCATGGACGAGGGCGTGCCCATCGAGCACAACATGGTCACCAAGGCCATCGAGCGGGCCCAGAAGCAGGTGGAGGGCCACAACTTCGACATCCGCAAGCACCTGCTGGAATACGACGACGTGAACAACGCCCAGCGCACCGAGATCTACGGCCTGCGGCGAAACATCCTCGAGGGCAAGGAGCAGACCGAATACATCCAGGACATCGCCAAAGACCTGGTGAGCTACCTGGTGGACGAGTACACGTCCGAGGACCAGCCCGGAGAGTGGGATCTGGACGGGCTTAAGCGCGACTTGCGCCTGAAGCTGAACTTCAACCCGGTGGAGGCCGGCATCGTCCTTGACCAGCACGGGCCCCAGGAGCTTAAGGATCTGGTCTGGGAGAAGTGCTGGGCGAATTACGCGGAGAAGGAAAAGGCCTTCGGCCCGGAGATGATGCGGCTCCACGAGCGGATGATCACCCTCCAGGTGGTGGACAAGCGGTGGAAGGACCACCTCTACGCCATGGACCACCTCAAGGAGGGTATCGGTCTCCGCGGCTACGGCCAGCGCGACCCGCTCACCGAGTACAAGCGGGAGAGCTTCGAGATGTTCGGCTCGATGAAGGAGCGGCTGGAGGATGACATCATCCGCTACCTCTTCCACCTCGACCCCAAGGCGGTTGAGGAACAGGCCCGTCAGCGGGAGCAGGCCCGGCGCCAGCTGAGCTACAGCGCCCCGCCCAAGGAGGGCGAGGCGCGGAAGAAGAAACCGCTGGTGCGCAGCGAAGCCAAGGTCGGGAGAAACTCGCCCTGCCCCTGCGGCAGCGGCAAGAAATACAAGAAGTGTTGCGGCGCCTGACGCCGCTGGAGAGGAGGACCGGCAGATGCTAGACCAGACCCCCGAAATCGGGCTGACCTTTGACGACGTGCTGCTCGTCCCCCGCAAGTCCGACTTTCTGCCCCGTGACGCGGAGACCACCACCCGGCTGACCACCGGGATCAGCCTCAACATCCCCATCGTCACCGCGGCCATGGACACGGTCACCGAGGGTCGATGGCCATCGCCCTGGCCCGCAAGGGCGGCCTGGGCTTCATCCACAAGAACCTGAGCATCGAACAGCAGGCCGCCGAGGTGGACAAGGTCAAGCGCTCGGAAAGCGGGATGATCGTCAACCCGATCACCATGAGCCCCGAAAACAAGATCCACGAAGCGCTGGAGCTGATGCGCCACTTCCGCATCTCCGGCGTGCCCATCGTCGAGGGCACCAGGCTGGTGGGCATCCTGACCAACCGCGACCTGCGCTTCGAGAAACGCACCGACCTGCGGATCTCCGAAGTGATGACCAAAGAAAACCTGGTCACCGTGCCGGTGGGCACCACCCTGGAGCAGGCCAACACCATCCTCCACGAGCACAAGATCGAGAAACTGCTGGTGGTGGACGACGACTACAACCTCAAGGGGCTGATCACGGTCAAGGACATCGAGAAGAAGCGCAGCTACCCCAACGCCTGCAAGGACGACCTGGGCCGCCTGCGGGTCGGCGCCGCCGTGGGCGTGGGCCGCGACACCCCGGACCGTGCCGCCGCCCTGGTCAAGGCCGGCGTCGACGTGCTGGTGATCGACTCGGCCCACGGCCACTCCGCCGGGGTGATGAACATGGTCCGCGAGCTGCGCGGCGCCTACCCCGACCTGCAGCTCGTGGCCGGCAACGTGGCCACCGCCGACGGCACCAAGGACCTCATCGACTGCGGGGTCGACGCGGTGAAGGTGGGCGTGGGGCCCGGCTCGATCTGCACCACCCGCATCGTCTCCGGCGCCGGGGTGCCCCAGATCACCGCCATCGCCGCCGCGGTCTCGGTGGCCCGGCCGGCCAATGTCCCGGTGATCGCCGACGGCGGGATCAAGTTCTCCGGCGATGTGGCCAAGGCCCTGGCCGCCGGCGCCGACTCGGTGATGATCGGCAGCCTCTTCGCCGGCACCGACGAGAGCCCGGGCGAGATGATCCTCTACCAGGGGCGCAGCTTCAAGAGCTACCGCGGCATGGGCTCGATTGGCGCCATGGCCGAAGGGAGCAGCGACCGCTACTTCCAGGACGAGGAGGAGGACCGGGGCAAGCTGGTGCCCGAGGGGATCGAAGGCCGGGTGCCCTACAAGGGCTCGCTCTCCGGCGTGGTGGACCAGCTGATGGGCGGCCTGCGCTCGGGCATGGGCTACTGCGGCTGTCCCTCCATCCCCAAACTGCAGACCGAAGCGCAGTTCATCCGCATCACCGGCGCCGGCCTCCGCGAAAGCCACGCCCACGACGTGATCATCACCAAGGAAGCGCCGAACTACCGCATCGATTCCTGAGCAGGATCGTCCGGGGTGAACTCCAGGCTCTCCCCCGCTTCCACGATGATCAGGCGGCGGTCCTCGCCCCGGTCATGGATGGTGACCCGGAACCACCAGGGGTGCCGGGTGAGGTCCCAGGCCGAGCCGTCCACCTTCTCCGCCCACTCCACCGCACAGACCCCGCCGTCGTCACGGGAGAGGATCTCGCGCAGGCCGATCCCCTCGCACTCGTCCGGGTTCTCGATGCGGTAGAGGTCGACGTGATGGAAAACTCGGCCTTGGGGCAGCGGGTGCTCGTTGACCAGGGTGAAGGTGGGGCTGACCACGTCATTGACGTCCTCCACCCCGAGGCCCGCGGCCAATCCCTTGGCAAAGACGGTCTTGCCCGCCCCCAGGTCGCCGCTGAGCAGGATCAGCAGTACCGGTGAACCATCCGCCTGTCCGGCGGCCAGCTGCCGCCCCAGATCTTCGGCCACGCCGAAGGTCTCCTCCGGGCCGGTGGTTTCCACCGACTGGATGTCACTCGCCGTCATCTTCGAACTCGACCTCCTCGCCGCCGCAGACCAGGAAGGCATCGGGCAGGTATTCCAGCAGGTCGCCGGCCATCAGCGACATCTCTCCCACGTCCTCGGCCACCATGTCGCCGGCCAGCCCGTGGACGTGGACACCGAGGATCGCCGCGTCCACCGGATCAAGGCGCTGGGCCAGCAGGGCGGCGATGATGCCGGTGAGTATGTCGCCCGAACCGCCGGAGGCCATCCCCGGGTTGCCGGTGAGGTTGACCCACACATCCCCTTCGGGGGCCACGGTGAGCGAGCGGTAGCCCTTGAGCACCACGATCAGGTTGCGGGCGGCGGCAAAGGCGGTCACCGGGCCGATGCGGTCCTCCAGCAGTTCGTCGGTGGAAATGCCCAGCAGGCGGGCCAGCTCCCCCGGGTGGGGGGTGATGATCACCGGGGCCTCCCGGCCGGTGGCGTCGAGGGCACCGGGGTCGCCGGCAAAAGCATTGAGACCGTCGGCATCGATGACCAGCGGGGTGCCCGACAACTCAGAGGCGGTGAAGATGCTGCGCACAAACTCGCCGGTGGGCGGGTCGGCGGAGATGCCCGGGCCCAGGGCCAGCACATCGCGCTCAGCAGCCAGTTCCACTGCCCGGGCCAGCGCTTCGGGGGAGAGCGTACCGGCCTGGGTCTGGGCCAGCGGCTCGGTCATCAACTCCAGGCTCGAGCCGGCCACCACCGGCAGGCAGTCGGCCGGGGTGGCCACGGTGACCAGCCCGGCGCCGCTGCGGTAGGCCGCCTCGGCGCCCAACACCGCCGCGCCGGTCTTGCCCACCGACCCGCCAACCAGCAGAACGTGGCCGTAGTCGCCCTTGTGGCCGGTGCGCTCCCGGGGGTCGGGCAGCAGGAAGCCGGCCAGCTCGTCGGTGACCACGAAGGGCCCGCCGCCGGCCCGCTCCATGGCCGCCTCGGGGATGCTGATGTCGGCCACCGCCAGGTCACCGCACAGCAGGTCTCCCGGAGGCAGCAGGTGCGGGTACTTGGGCGCGCCGAAGGTGACGGTCAGGTCGGCCATTATCGCTTCGCCCGGCGGGTTCGGCGTATCGGCCGAGAGGCCCGAAGGGATATCCACCGCCACCACCGGGGCGGCGCCCTCGTTGATCTCGTTGATCACCTGGGCATAGTGGCCGCGCACCGCCGAGGTCAACCCGGTGCCGAAAATGGCGTCCACCACCACCGTGTATTCGTCGGGCGGCAGGATCAGCCCATCTTCCAACAACCGCTCGAAGGCC
The DNA here is from genome assembly GCA_963836075.1 of uncultured Acidobacteriota bacterium. Lineage (GTDB taxonomy): Bacteria > Acidobacteriota > JAQAZP01 > JAQAZP01 > JAQAZP01 > JAQAZP01. The sequence continues at coordinate 3,289,831 of CAWIIB010000009.1, read as the reverse complement.
TCCCAGTCGGCGGCCTCGCAAACCGTGCCGTCCATCTTGCAGAACACGTCGTGGTTCAGCCTGGCGTCGCCGGTGAGACCGCCGCTGCCGGCCAGCAGTACCACATCCAGGCGGGCCGTGCCACGGTTCAGCAGGTGGCGGGCGATGACAAAGCCGTCCCCCCCGTTGTTCCCCTTGCCGCAGACAACCAGCACCGCCGATTCGTCGTCGTAGAGGGCGTCGCCGTAGCGTTCCTCCATGGCGTCCACGGTCTGGGAACCGGCGTTCTCCATCAGCACCGCACCGGGGATGCCGTATTCTTCGATGGTGATCCGGTCCGCCTCGGCCATCTCCCTGGCACTGTAGATACGCATCGGTTCCTCCGCTGTTGCCCGGCAATTGGAAGTCGAGTGACGTGACCGGATGATTCTAGGCAGGGCCCACAGGGGAGTCAAGGAGTGATCGATCCGGACGGTTCAGCCTCGAGAAACCGCACCAGGTCCAGGTGGCCCTTCTGCCGTGCCAGTTCCAGCGGTGTGGCGTCGTGCCGGTTCTCCCGGTCGTCGGTATCGGCCCCCTCTTCGATGAGAAAACGGGCCACATCGGTGTGGCCGCCGATGGCGGCCCAGTGCAGCGGGGTGAGCCCATACCCGTCCCGGGCTCCCACGTCGGCTCCACGTTCCACCAGCATGCGAACAGCCAGCAATTTCCCATGGGCGGCCGCGATACGCAGGGGGGTTTCGCCCAGAGCCTCCACCGCATCCACCTCGGCCCCCTTCTCCACCAGCAGGAAAATGATCCCGGCATGGCCGTTGAGCGCGGCGGAATGGAGCGGCGTGTATCCGTCATTCGACCGGGACATCACGTCGCCGCCATTCACGGCCAGGAAACGAACCACCTGGCGGTGGCCCTCGGTGGCCGCGAAGTGCAGGGGTGTGACTCCCTTGTGGCTCCGAGCCTCCAGTGCCGCCCCCTGTTCCAGGAGTTCCCTTACTGCAGCCTTGCCGCCATTGGAGGCCGCATAATGGAGTGGTGTCCGGCCTTCGTGGTCCAGGGCTTCGATGACCGCCTCCTTCTTCAGCAGGAGGCGGATCAAAGCGGTGTTGCCGTTGGTGGCGGCATAGTGCAGCGGCACCCGGCCTTCAGGGTCCTCAAGGCCCGGGTCAGCACCGTGTTCGATCAGGGTAGCGGCCTCCCGGCCCCGATCGGCCCCGGCAGCCACATGCAGCGGTGTCCGTCCAAGAGCATCACGGGTGTCCGGCTCCAGCCCCTTACGCAAAAGGAGCATCAGCCGCTGGTGATCCCGCCGTTTTACCGCACTGTGCAGGGCGGTGGAATCTTTTTCCGCGGCAAGGGGAGCAGAGGCGGCGGCCACCACGGAGAGGGCCGCCATCAACAGGATCACCGTATACTGCCGCCGGCGCATGGAGTATCTCCAGGTTAATTACCATTCTCTTAATTCTAGCATGGAGAGTCAGGGGCTTGTTCATGGGGGATAGTGACGTTGGGGCGAAAAAAAGCGGCCGGGATAAACCCGGCCGCTATCTATGCTGGCGGGAGCGACGAGATTCGAACTCGCGACCTCCGGCGTGACAGGCCGGCATTCTAACCAGCTGAACTACGCCCCCGCATATTTACCTTGATCTGTTGCTTGCCCTCCGCCCTCGAACCCGTTTGGGGCTGGTGGGCGGTACAGGAGTCGAACCTGCGACCCCCTGCGTGTAAGGCAGGTGCTCTAACCAGCTGAGCTAACCGCCCGTCGGCCCTCCGTGCGTCTGCCGCGACGGCCAAAATCGGTCGGGGCCACTGGAAGCAACGGGAGTATACGAAAGGCCCCCGTGCCTGTCAAGAGTTATCCCACGCCTGGTCAGGCCACCACACCGTGTTTCTTGCCGATCTTGGTGAACGCCGCAATGGCCTTGTCCAGCTGCTCCCGGTTGTGGCCGGCCGAAATCTGCACCCGGATGCGCGACTGGCCCTTGGGCACCACCGGATAGTAGAAGCCGATGACGTAAATCCCTTCCTCCAGCAGGTCTTTGGCCATATCCTGGGACAGCTTGGCATCATTCTCGAACTTGCCGAGCATGATCGGCACGATGGCGTGAACGCCCTCGGGAATGTCGAAGCCGGCCTCGGTCATCCCCTTGCGGAAATACATCGTGTTCTCTTCCAGCTTGTCCCGCAGCTCGGTGGTGGCGGAAAGCATCTGGAAAACCTTGAGCGAAGCGCCGACCACCACCGGCGGTACGGTGTTGGAGAAGAGATAGGGACGGGAACGCTGCCGCAGCAGGTCGATCATCTCCTGGTGTCCGGCGGTAAAGCCGCCGGAAGCGCCGCCCAGCGCCTTGCCCAGGGTGGAGGTGATGATGTCCACCTTGTCCAGCACGCCGCGGTGCTCGCCGGACCCACGGCCGGTCTGGCCCACGAAACCGGTAGCGTGGCAGTCATCCACCATGAGCATGGCATCGTATTTCTCACACAGCGCGGTGATCTGGTCCAGTTTGGCGATGTCACCGTCCATGGAGAACACGCCGTCGGTGGCCACCATGCGGAATTTGTTGCTCTGGGACTCCTTGAGACAGCGCTCGAGGTCGTCCATGTCAGCATGGTTGTAACGGTAACGATCCGCTTTGCAGAGCCGGACGCCATCAATGATCGAGGCGTGGTTCAGGGCGTCGGAGATGATGGCGCAGTCCTTGTCCAGGAACGGCTCGAACACACCGCCGTTGGCATCGAAGCAGGCGGCGTAGAGGATGCAGTCGTCCTTGCCGAGGAATTTGGCAATCAGACGCTCGAGCTCCTTGTGAATGTCGAGGGTGCCGCAGATGAAGCGCACCGATGACATCCCGAACGCATATTTGTCCAGAGTCGCCTTGGCCGCCTCGACGATCTCAGCGTTATTGGCCAAACCAAGATAGTTGTTGGCGCAGAAGTTGAGCACCTTGCTGCCGTCCTGCAAGGTAATCTCGGATGACTGTGAAGAAGCGATGATCCGCTCGTTCTTGTAGAGACCGGCATCCTTGATGTCCTGCAGTTCCTTGGTCAAAAAATCCTTCATCGCACCATACATCTTCAGTCCTCCCGGGAATCCGCTCCGCGGAGCGCTTCCAAAAACAATTGTATACGGCAACTCGACTGCTCGAGGGCACTGCCGGAACCGGGGTCGGACCTGGCAGTCACGAACCGGCCGCGGTCCGGCTGGGAAACCGGGGGCCGCTGCTGGCCGGTGCACTGGCGGGCCGGACAGAACACGAAAAACAGATCATAATTTTTGAGGGAAGTCATGTCAAGAAACCAGCCGGTGAACGGACGGACAATCGGGTAAAAGTCAGGGCATGGAAGCTGTGACCTGGCAGGAACTGACGTCGCTGTACCCGCTGGGAAGCCCGCCGTTTGACGGCGGGGGCGTCGTATCCGTACCGGTGAGGAAAAAGGTGGTCACCCCCACCAGGGTCCCGAACTGCGGGAAATCGATGGGCGCAACGGCGCTGAACAGTTGGCCCGGGGCCAGCACCACGCTTCCCCGGCGGTATGCCAGGTAAGTGGCGCCGCCGGGGAGCACCACGTCGATGGTCAGGCCGTAGGAGCGGCTGAGGTGGCAGCTGTTGGTCAGGCTGAGGTCCAGTAGGGCCGTATCGGGAAGGGTCAGGAGCTCGGGAGTGCAGGCGAGGGCCAGATTCAGGGTGTCCGGCAGTCCCAGGGGATCGAGATCCCGCCGGTAGAGCCCCTGGGTGCCGCAGGCATAGAGGCGAGGCTGCCAGATCCTCTTGTCATACCCGAAGCGGTACACGCTGTTTTCCGGGTATCCAGCGGCGTAGTCCTCATATTCCACGCCACCGTCCTTGCTCCGCAGAACCGGGAACCCGCCGCTGCAGACGTAGACAATGCTGTCGGACAAAGGGTCGGTAAATACCGAGTGGGACTGTCCCTGGGGGAAATCGGTCATCTGCCAGCTGTCAGCACCATCGGTGGTCTTGTACACCCCGTGGTTGTAAAGCGTGGCATAGGCGATGGAGGAATCGCCGGGATCCACCGCAACGGTGCGGCAGTTCCTCGGACCGCCGGGAAAACCGTTGTCCCTGCTGGACCACGAAGCGCCGCCATCGGTGGTCTTCAGGACGCCGCCCCTCCCGTTTATCCCGCCGGTATGGTCCACCGCCGCATAGGCCACAGCGCCGTACAGAGGCGAAAAGGCTATATCCATCGCCACGCTGTAGTTGTGCCCCTGATGCACCCGGACCCAGTTGCCGCCGCCATCGGTGCTGCGAAAAACCCGTGCTGGCAGGGTGGAGACATACCCGCGGCCAGCGGCCAGCACGGTGCCGGTCTCCTCTTCCACAACCACCTTGTACAACAGGTTGTTGAAGTAGGTCGGGCCATCGGGTCCGGTGCAGGCCCAGGTCTGGCCGCCATCGGTGCTCTTGTAAATGCCTTCCGGTGTTTCCGTGGTTACCGGACCTTCCATGGCGGCGTAGATAACCTGCCCGCCGCCCGCTTCCAGTGCCACTGACTGGGCCCGCTGGTCCACCAGGTTCGGTGCTGCAAACCACGAGGAACCGCCATCCTCGGTGATAAAGATGCCGCCGCTGTTCAGGCTGGTGAAGGAGACCACGATCCGGTCCGGATCAAGGCCATCCACCGCCACATCGGTGACCTTGACCATGTTGATCCCGTCCGAACTGGCAACCCAGGACCCGCCTTCGTCCCGGGAGGTGAAAAAGCCCATACCCTCGCAGCCCGCATGCAGGGCCAGCCCATCCTGCCGGATGGCGATGCTGCTCACCACCTCACCCGACAGGCCGTCATTGGCCGGAGACCAGTTGAGACCGTTGTCAGAGCTCTTCAGAATGCCCTGGCCCTGGGAGCCCAACAGGATCAGCCCGGGAAACAGTTCGTCGCACCGGACCTCGAGGAACCCGGCATCCTTGACCTGGTCCGGCGCAACCCTGAACCACTCGCCGGAGGGATGGCTGCGACGGTACAGACCGCCATTCTGGCTGGCGAAATTTCGGCCGGTGGTCACCATCACCAGACAGGAACTGCCGCTGTATACCACTTCGATGGCGTTCGCCGGCATGTTGTCCAGACCGTTGGTGAGATTCAGCCAGTGGGCACCGCTGTCCTCGCTGCAAAAGAAGCCCGTCTCACCGAAGTTGGAGCCCATGGAGATGAAAACCCTGGTACCGACCTGCGGGTCAAAACAGATATCGGTGACCGGCAGTTCCTGCGGCAACCCGGCATCGATGGATTCGAAGCTGTCGCCGCCGTCAGTGGAGCGGTAGAGCTGCGAATCCGGCGGCGGTTCACAGGAGTAGTGGGCGATCAATTCGTCACCGTCAGCAGGGTTGTACGCCACCCGCAGGGAGCGGGGAAACGACCCGCTCACCGGCTCAATCAGGCTCCAGTTGCTGCCGCCGTTACTGGAGCGGAAGAGGCCCAGTTCCGACGAGGCAAAAAGTTCATTGGAATTGTCCGGGTTCATCGCCAGGCAGTAGACCGGCCCCAGATGGGTCTCCGGGTCCAGACGGATCCAGTCCTGACCACCGTTGGTGCTGCGAAACACGCCACCGAGGAACGGTTCGCCGCCACAGGCCACCGCGGCATAAACGATATTGGGATTGCTGTGGGAAACCAGGATCTGATTGATATCGGCGGCAAAAGGCCCACTGGTCTGCCAGACGCTGTCCAGCCGCCCGGCAACCGGTACGCCTTCAACTGGAATACGGGCGCACCAGGACCGGTCCTTCCAATTCACCGCACGGTAGCCCCGGTCATCGGACCAGATTCCGGGGCCACCCCCCGCGGAGGGGTGCTGCACCACGGTCCGGCCATTGACCTGCCGGGTCAGCGGCTCAGGCCCGGAGGAAGCGGCGGGACAGGGAACGGTGTTCACCACAATGGTGCCGAGAATGAGTATGAGGAAGAACCGGAAAAAAGATCTGGAGAGCCACCCTGGCGTACTGCGCATAAAATTACGTCCTGCTAACCACTTACCGCCACAGGTAAACCGCTCTTACCTAACACGGAGAGCCGCACTTGCGTCGCATGTATTGGTCTGACCTGAAATTATTGAAATGATCGCTGCATGACTGTGGGTTCTGGAAGAAAACCACACAACACATCCGGACCAGTCCGATTCCGCTGAATATAGTACATCGCAAGAGGAATGTCAATTCGCAATAAGCCCCAAAATGCTCCCAGCACAGGGCTTCCCACATGGCGAACCCGGGGATGACAGAGGCGAGTGGATGCGTGAAAAAGGGGTTTGAACCGCCGCTGCCCGGTTCAGGACCGGCCGTTGCGCTTCCGCCTCTCCAGCAGTTGATTGAGAGAGGTCCTCTGGGGCGGAGTGAGGGTCGACATCCGGCGCAGTTCAGTAAGGTCCATATCCTCGCGGCGAACGATCTTGCGGAAGGCCTTGCGAATTTCAGTGGCCAGCCAGGTCTCCTCCCCCTCCAGGGCATGCAACCGGATCAGCGGTCTGAGGGCCCTTCGATCGCCGATCAGACCCACCGACTGGATCACCACCGGAAAGACAAGTTCATCGCCGGAACCGAGAAGAGACATCAGGTCGTCCAGAACGGACCGGCAGCCCAGGGATGCCAACACCGCGTGGATTTCCATTTTTATCTGTTGAATGAAGTACCAGGAGCGGCCAATGGTTCCCTGCTCCTGGGCCCGGATCAGGCGGTGGATCATCCGGATCAGTTCCGGTTCCGCCCGCCTGGCATCGATTTCCCCGGCCAGTCGGATCAAACCCTTGGCGATGTAAACCTGCGTGGCATCGTCGTATTGGTCAAACTCACCGAGGTAAGCGAGGATCGGATCGAGGCCCGCGTCACCCAGAGCCCGCAACGCGTCGAACGCGTGATTGCGGACAACGTGATTTTCACCCTCGGCGGAGAGGAAGCGGAGGAGTATCATCACGGCTTCATCGCCAGACTTGCCGATCTCACCGGCCAGAATCCGGCCCACACCGGGAGCGGAGTCACGAAGCCGATTCACCGGGATGGCAGGAGGAACATCCATCAATTCCACTAAACAGAGTTCCCACAGGGAACACGTATTCGTAATCTGAATCTGGCCAACGTCCACCTGGGGAACAGCTCGCAGTGGACTCTGATGAAATGGTGAGCTGAAGGACGGGCGGCCTGATCCCTCCCCTTCCCGACATTGCGAATAACATTAATAATATAAGGTATCGATGGTATATTTGCAAGCAGAAAACAATATCCACAATGGCAACTATCGAATACAAGTTTTCTTAACATGCCGCCGGGGGGCGTTGACGTATTTGTTGAACCTCAACAGACGGTGAACTATAATTTCGCCTCGCTTGAAGCATCCCGGATGAGGTCCGGGGAGGGCCCGCCGCTCTGATGCGGCCGGCCCCCGGTAAGGTGATCGTCCCGGCCCGCAAGGAGGTGCATAGACCAATGATCGTCCAGGGGAAGCATTATCGAACGGTGTGGATGGGAGATGACGGGGTGGTGCGGATGATCGACCAGACCCTCCTGCCCCACCGGTTTGAAATCATCGATCTTGAGGGGTACCGGCAGACGGCCCGGGCGATCAGCGTGATGAAGGTCAGGGGCGCCGGTGCCATCGGCGCCACAGGAGCTTACGGCATGGCCCAATGCGCCCTCTCAGCACCGGAGCATGGCTTCCGGGAAGCGATGGAGGAAGGGGCGGGGGTCATCGGCGGCACTCGGCCCACCGCGCAGAACCTGTTCTACGGTATCCAGCGGGTGATGGAGGCTGCGGAGGCGGAAAAGGAGATTCCCGCCAGGCGTAAGGCGGCCGTGGCCGCGGCCCGGGCGGTGGCCGACGAGGATGCCGCCGCCTGCGAGCGGATCGGCGAACTGGGTGCCGGCCTGCTGAAGGATGGCTGCCGGGTGAGCACCCACTGCAATGCCGGCTGGCTGGCCTTTGTGGACTGGGGATCAGCCCTCTCTCCCATTTATAAGGCCAAGCGGCAGGGTATGAATATCTTCGTCTGGGCCGACGAGACGCGGCCGCGAAGCCAGGGGACCAAGCTCACCGCCTGGGAACTGGAGGAGGAGGGCATCGACCACCGGGTAATCGTTGACGGCGCCACCGGCCACATGATGAAGAGCGGCCTGATCGACATTGTGATCGTCGGTTCAGACCGCATCGCCGCCAACGGGGACGTGGCAAACAAGATCGGCACTTACAGCAGCGCCGTGCTGGCCGCCGAGAACGGCATCCCCTTCTATGTGGCCGCTCCCACCTCCACCATCGATTTCCAATGCCCCGATGGCGGCCAGATCCCCATAGAGGAGCGCGGGGAGGATGAGGTCCGCATCATCGAAGGGCTCACCGAAGACGGCGAGGAGCGCGGGGTGCGGATCACGCCGCCGGGCACCCGGGCTGCCAATCCCTCCTTCGACGTTACCCCGAACCGCCTGGTGGCCGGGATCATCACTGAAAAGGGAATTTTCAAGCCGCAGGATCTCCACCGGATCAACCCGGGGAGCGGCGGCGGGGAGGAATAAGTTGAACGAAGCGGTCTTCAGCAACCTGCTGCCCGATGCGTATGCGGAGTTGTCCGACGAGCAGGCCGTGGAGCGGTGCCGCCAGGCCGTGGGCCGGCACGGATCCAGCCTGCTCCTGCTGGCCCATCACTACCAGCGCCAGGAAATCGTGGAACTGAGCAACCGCAAGGGGGATTCCTTCGAGCTGGCCCGGTCCGCCCAGCAGGAGACCAGTGCCAGGTGGGTCGTCTTCTGCGGGGTCCGGTTCATGGCGGAAAGCGCGGCCGTTCTGGCCGCTCCGGGACAGAGCGTGATCCACCCCGACGCCCGCGCCGGCTGCCCGCTGGCCGACATGGCCGACCACGTTGAGGTGCAGGAGGCCTGGGATGAACTGGGTCAGGTTCTGGGAGAAATGTCAGGCCAGGCCACACCGGTGACCTACATCAACAGCAGCGCCGAACTGAAGGCGTTCTGCGGCCGCAACCAGGGCACCATCTGCACGTCGTCCAACGCCGGGCGGGCCTTTGACTGGGCCATGGAGCAGGCGAAGCGGGTCTTCTTCTTCCCTGACCAGCATCTGGGACGGAACACAGCGGTGACCCGCCAGATACCCGAGGAGCAGATCATTCTCTGGCGCAAGGGCCAGCCGCTGGGCGGCAACACTCCCCAGGCCGTACGGCAGGCCAGGGTGATATTGTGGGATGGGTATTGCCACGTACACACCTGGTTTACCACTGACCAGATCTCGAAACTGCGGTCGGAGCACCCCGGCATTCAGGTGGTGGTCCACCCCGAATGCCCCCGGGAAGTGGTGGCGGCTGCCGATGCCAACGGTTCCACCAGTTTCATCATCAATTTCGTGGAGCAGGCAGAACCGGGGAGCACCATCGCCGTGGGCACCGAGTTCAACCTGGTGGAGCGACTGGCCCGGGAAGCCGAAGGAATGAAGACGGTGATCCCGCTGGCCCGGTCCCTCTGTCCGAACATGTACCGGATTAACCCGCAGAACCTGTGCTGGGCACTGGAGAGACCGGAAGACTTCACCCCGGTCACCGTTCCCGAAGAGATCAGTCGGGATGCACTGGTGGCCCTGGACCGGATGCTGTCGCTGGCCTGACCCCCGGCCGGTCAGCCGGCCAGGAACCTGGCGAACTCCGAACTTCGCGAGCGGTGGCGCAACTTGCGCAGGGCACGGGCCTCGATCTGCCGCGTGCGCTCGCGGGTGATCTTGAACTGCCGCCCCACCTGGTCCAGGGTGTGTTCCATCCCTTCACCGTTCATCCCGAAACGCATCCGGAGAATGGTCTGCTCGTCGAGGCTCAGGGTGTTCAGAACGGTCTCGGCCTCCCGCTTCAACTGTGATGCAAAAACCGACGCCTCGGGGTCCTGGTGCGCCCGCTCATCCTGGATGAACTCCTTGAGCGTCTTCTCCTCTTCCCCGATGGTGCTGTCCATGGAAACGGTGGAGCGGGTGTTCTCCAGGATCAGCCGGACCTTTGCCGGGTTCAGCTGCACCAGTTCGGCCAGTTCCTCGGGTTGCGGCTCACGTCCCTGATCCTGCTTGAACTGCCGCATGGCCCTGATCACCTTGTTCATCGATTCGTGCAGGTGGATCGGCAGTTTGATCGTCCGCTGGCAGTCCACCAGCGACCGGTTCACCGCCTGACGGATCCACCAGGTGGCATAGGTGGAGAACCGGAACCCGAGACGGTAGTCGAACTTGTTCACTGCCCGCATCAAACCGATGTTCCCCTCCTGAATCAGGTCCATCAGGTGGGGGCCGTTTCCGGCAATTTTCCGCGCCACGCTGATCACCAGCCTGAGGTTGGCCTCCATCATCCGCCGCCGCGCATCGTCCGCTTCCAGGTCCAGTGTCTTGAGAGTGAGGAGAATCTTCTGCAACTCGCGCCTCGAAACCCCGGCTTTCTTCACCAGCTGGCGGTCGCCCGAGGCGTCCTCGTCCACAAGGCTCTGCAGTTCCTGCCGCACCCGCTCATAGAATCGTAAATCGAGTTCCAGTTTCTCGAACAGGAGGCTGATCTTTTTCTGCAGAATTTCAGCCCGGCGCAGGCCCGCCGCGTTCTTGCGATTGCGGGCACGCTGCGCCGACTGGTGCAGTTTCTCCACATCGGCGGCACGGTCGAGGAATGTCTTGAGCATCCGGTCGTAGGACTGTTTGGCCGATGTGTTGCGCCCGGTACGGAAACCGGAGGGCGATACCAGGGCATGGAAGTCCTTCTTCTGGCTGCCGGTTTCCAGCAGACGGTCCCGCCGGGCAAGGAACGAGGACACCGTGTAGGGGATTTTCGACAGCAGGACGGCTGGCTCCAGACGGCCGGCCAGTATTCGTCGGGCCAGACAGACCTCATCGTCACGGGTGAGCAGGTCCACCCGGCTCACCTCGGCGAGATAGCTCTCCAGTGCCGAGGAACTGTGCAGCTCCCCCTGGCGTTTCCGCCGGGAACCGGCAGTCCGTGACTTGCGCAGTTTTGACTTCCCCGACACCACCGGAACTTTGGGAACGTCCGGCAGCTCCAGCACCTCGAGTTCGGGACCGGAGTCGGCAATGCTGCCGCCGTCGGTTCCGGTGATGGCGAGGCGGGAGGGGGAACAGGACGAACCGACACTGCGGCTTCGCATTTGCTGTTTTCTTCCGTTCGCGGCCATGGCATTCACCTCGTTATTCTTATGCGGCCCCACGTCGCTCAGCGTTTCATCCGGCCATTCCCCCGGGCGTCCTGTTCCCCCTCTCGCCCTTCCGGGTCCCGGCCATATCCGCCCGTTGACAGTGTCAGGGAGATCGGATATCATCCGTCCCCGCTGAACTCCCGGCAGCCTTTACATCAGGCCGCCCGGACGGGCGATGCTTTCGTTCCGCCAGCGATCCTTTCCAAACATGTGGGCGGTTAGCTCAGTTGGGAGAGCGCAGCGTTCGCAACGCTGAGGTCGAGGGTTCGATCCCCTTACCGTCCACCACTATCCTCTTACAGTGTACCGGCCCGATCCGGCGCGGAGATACCTGCCCGAGCGGTGTACCCACCAGCGAACTCCTGTCCTCGGCCGTGGACACGACCAGGCAGGCAGCAAATCCGGGTTGGTTTCTCTTTGTCTTTTTTTTCAATTACTTACAGCGCCTTTCTCAATATGCCGGCCTCAAAACACCCATATAGACTTCAATTCACGTGCCAACCGTCGCCCCAGGGAGTCGATCATCGAAAATTCTGGACCGCGCCCAGCGGCAGCCCTCCGCAAATCATCACTTATTGAATTGATTCTATTGTTTTTACAAGAAAAAACGAGTGGTGGCAGCCAGTTCCAGAGGATGTGGTGACCGGATTCAGCAGTGACGGGAAGGCCGATAACCGTAACGCCACGCGGTGATCAAGCGTCACGATTAGAAGACAAAAGTGCGAAAAAGGGGGCAGTCATCCCCTATTTACCGGTGTCGCTGTCGAAATAGCCGGCAATTTGCAAGGCGTAGAGTTCGGCCTCCTCGTCCTTGAGCAGACGGATGGCCCGGCGGATCACGTCGCTCCTCGAAGCCTTGGGCAGGCCGCGTTTGCTGTTGATCAGGTTGACCATGCGGAGGAAATCTTCCAGGCGCCGGGAATCGGGCCCGTAGAGGGACACGGAAGTGACCCGCACCCGGAACTCGTCCGGGGTTGCCGGCCTGCCGGGGCGGCCTGCTTTCCGGTTCAGTGTCATCTCAGTGCCATGAGGGCTGGCAGAATGGACAATCGCAGTCTTTCACCCGCTGGCCTGTGCTGCGCGTGAACCGCGGCCGGCGGGTTTCCGTACCGCCGGCGAATTCGATCTCGTCACCCCACCGGAGGCCGGTGGCCAGGTTTTTCGGCGTGGCGTGGAGGAACCCGGTGCCCCGCCGGTCGTCACCCAAGGTAATCTGAACCCAGACGCTCTCTCCCAGTTCTTCGAAAAAGACCTTGAACTGGCTGGCGATACTCTCTGCGCTCTCAGAACTGCTGATCCCCTCAAGCCGTGCCTGATGTACCAGGTCGAGGGTAAAGTTTTTGCCAAACCGTTTGAAACACCTGTCGAAAAGACGTTTCTCACGGCGGTCCCACCGTTCGACATTGATCGACGGGTCCCGGTGGGCCAGTTCCCAGAGCCTGGAAACAAGCCTGCTGCCCTGGGCCCGAAGACTCTCCGAAAGGGGTTCCCTGCGAAGTTGACCCTGCGCCAATGCGGCAAAACGTAATTTCATGTTCTCTGTAAAGAATGGAAGAGTTGGACTGCTAATTACTAAGATGACACATTTTATATTACATCTAATATCAAATGTCAATACCAATTATATTTTATATGATATTTTATTAATTATATTATATATATAATCAATTCAATATATTAAGCAATCCATATTGATGAATTCTTGAAGTATTGAGAAGGGGCGTCCTGGAAGGGGTGCGCCTTTTTTATCGGACCTCCGACCCGGGGAGGAAAAGGCCGGCGATCACCGGTGACGGTTCACTGCTGTCAACCATTCGGCGCTCTGAACCGGAGAGTTACAATAGTGCAACATTTTCAGAAAGCCAACCAGGCCAGTTCATGGCTGATGAGCAGCATCAGTCGTGATCATGCCTTATCTAAAATTTGATTCCATTGGATTTATCGATTGCCTCTGATGAAGGCCGATACTTGGCACATCGATTGCTCTAGTGAAGAGTCGATCGGGGTGGCGGAAATCATCCTCATCCCGATCATGAACTGAATAGGTCAGCCGCGCTTCGGTTGCCAACGATCCCGAATCCCCATAAATGCGGCCATGGGGAAAGTTCGAGGGTTGGACATGCACAACACAATCGATCGCTACCCCTTTTTCATCACCCAACTCACGGTGATCGGAGCGCGGCAGTTATTTCAGCATCATGAGGGCCGCTTATAAGTTTAAATCCCTTTTCTCTCTGCCTTAAAGGTCTGGACACGTTCCCGGCCTTTTCTTTTGTACGCCTGAAGCTGCTCTCGGCGGCTGCACAACAACCCCTTCCTTCTCCGCCTGGATCGGCCACATTCCCGTCAACGAATCCCCTCCCGGTTACGGAGACGAAACAGAAACCGGGCAGATGATCCCGGGAGTAGGCCCGCACCCCTGTTGGAGTATGATTGGCAGAGAGGTGAAACAGTTGTCGGGAAAGCGGTTGTGGGTTTCCCCACAGCGGGACTGCCGGTTGGAACACGGATTGCACCGGATATCATCGTTCCACTGGTTCCAGGGATGAGGTGCCGTGCTTCGGTTCCAACGATCCCCAGCCCCGCGGCTCAGGCCCCGGGGCGATCGGAGTTGATCATGCACAACACGATCGATCGCTACCCCTTATTTCATCACCCAGCATAAGGGCCGGAGTGCGGCACTCTTCCCTGGAACCGCCCGGCTGGCCGAACATCCCTCTCGCCGCATCAGACGCCGGACCGGAGCTCCGGGGCAAAAAAGGGACTGGCCGTGGACTCGATCCGCACGCTGCTCCGCGGCCCGTGGCCCGTGTAGAGCAGCGTCTCACCGCCGAGCGAGAAGACCTTCTCCCGGAGCCCCTGCATCAGGCGCTCTTTCTCTTCCACCGACGGCGTGCCGCCGATGGAGCCGGCAAAAAGCGCGTCCCCGGTGAACACCGCCGGACCCAGCTGCAGGCAAAAGGAGTCCGCGGTGTGGCCCGGGACGTGAAGACAGGTCCCCTTCAGATTTCCGAGGGTGATTTCCTCCCCGTCCGCAACCCGCCGGCCTTGTGCGCCACCAGTTTCCCCGTCGCCGGACAGGACCTCGCCGCCGAACCGCTGAAGGATGGTTTCCACCCCGCCCACGTGGTCGTAGTGTGCGTGGGTGATGAAGATGTAGCGAACCGTCAGCCCCTGTTCAGCAAGGCACTGCAGGACATCTTCCTGGTCCTTGCCCGGGTCAACCACCAGAGCCTCTCCGGTCTCCGGGCAACTGACCACGAAGCAGTTCGATTCGTACTCATCGATGACGAATTGTTTGACATTCATGATCAGACCTTCCCTTCCAGAGCCGTCTCCCGGAGGTCGGCGTGTTCCAGCACCGCTGACGCGAGGTTGGCGCCCTCGAGCCTGGCCCCCCGCAGCACGGCGCGCCGCAGCACGGCCCGGGTCAGGTCGGCGCCGCCGAAGTTGGCTCCGCCGAAATCGGCATTACCGGGCCTCGAATAGTAAAACCTGGCGCCGGTGAAGTCGGTTTCCCGACCCAGGGCACCCACCAGGTTGGCCCGGCGCAGGTCGGCCTCTGAGAAATCGGCGCCGGAGAGGTCGGCCAGACCCAGCACGGCCAACAGCATCATCACCCCGCGGCAGCTGGCCGACGTAAGGTCAGCCCTCTCCAGACATGCTTCACTGAAGTCGGCTCCGGCGAGGTTCGCGCCGCAGAGGTTGGCTCCGGTGAGATCGGCGCCGCGAAAATCACACCCGGAGAGGTCGGCGCCGGAGAGGTCGATTCCCCTGAGGTCGGCGCCGGCCAGGCTCCGGCCCGCGGCCGCCATGGCGACTACCTCTTGGCGCTTCTGCTGGTTGTTCTGTTCCATGTTCACTCCTTGCAGCAACAGCTCGTTGACAGCGGTTGAATTCAATTCATATATTGTAACCGAAGGATCGCCCCGGGCAATCCGGCAGGAATCGTTTTCAGATCGCGGAGAGGACGGCCCATGGAACGGATCACCCACCGCCGGCATCACAACCCGCGGAACCTTTTCCTCCGTCTCGCCCTGCCGGCAACCCTGGCCCTGGCCGCGTCACTGATGCTGCCCGCCTGCCCCGAACCGCCCTCCGCCGACGACCCTGCGGGACGGATGCACCAGCCGCAGCAGGAGGAGGGCTGGACCAAGGCTCAAGCCGCCGCGGCTCGCCGAACCCTGGTGGGGCGGCAACTCCGCGCCCGGGACATCACCGACGCCAGGGTGCTGGACGTCATGGGCCGCGTACCGCGGCACCTCTTCCTGCCCCGGCACAGCCCCCAGGCCTACGATGACACACCGCTGCCCATCGGCTGCGGCCAGACCATCTCCCAGCCCTATATCGTGGCGTTGATGACCCAGAGCCTGGGGATATCGCCCGACCACCGGGTATTGGAGATCGGTACCGGTTCGGGCTACCAGGCCGCCGTACTGGCCGGCCTGGCCAAAAGCGTCCACACCGTGGAGATTATCCCCGAACTGGCCCAGCGGGCGAAGAGCACATTGGAAGCCCTGGGCTACCGCAACATTCACACCCGCTGTGGAGACGGCTACCAGGGGTGGCCTGAGGCGGCGCCTTTTGACGCGGTGATGGTCACTGCCCGGGCAGGCCGCATCCCGCCGCCGCTGCTGGAACAGCTGAAGACCGGCGGCCGGCTGATCATGCCCCTTGGCCCCACGGGCACGGTGCAGGAACTGACCCTGGTGACCAAAACCGCATCGGGGCTGACCAGGCAGAACATCTGCGCCGTAAGGTTCGTGCCGCTGACCGGCGAGATCGAGGGGAAATAGCAGGGGTCAGCACCGGCCGAGGGGAAGGCTGTCCAGCCTCCAGGGGCGTCTCCCGATTTGAAACAAGGTATCGACCCGGCACTATGGTGTACGGATCCTCAACGGTTCCTGACCGTCACATCACCGCTGCCCGTATCCACCAGGATCGTGGTGCCACCAGTACCCCGATCAAATCCCACCAGTTCGTCGTCATCCATCACCGCGTGCGCGCCATCCAGGTTGCCGCTCACATCGCCACTGCCGGTGTCGGCACGCAGCGAGAAAGGCGCCGCCGCCGGCAGGCTGATCACCACATCGCCACTGCCGGTATCCACCACCATCCTGCGGCAGTTGACCAGGTCGCAGTCAACATCCACGTCACCGCTGCCGGTGTCGGCAACGAGTTTGTCCGCTGCGACCTCGGCCACCGAGATGTCACCCGAACCGGTGTCGATGGTCAGCCGGGTCCCGGAGAATCCGCTCACCCCGACGTCGCCGCTGCCGGTATCAACCAGCAGCGCTCCCCGTACGTCAGAAGCCGTCACGTCGCCGCTGGCGGTGTCCAGCGAGAAGGTGCCGTCCGCGTCATGGACCTTGAGCACACCGACAAAGTTGTTCATGGTCACTTCGCGGCCCGACGGCACCACCAGCAGGTAATCAGCCCAGACGGTCAGTGATCCCGAACCGGACTTGGTGATCACCTTGACCTTCTTCCCGTCGAAAGTTCCGTTGGAGCTGCTGGAACCGTCGAACCACGATGCGAAGAACCCTCCGCCCCCTCCGTCCCCGCCGACCGCGTTCCCGGGATAGGCATAGGTGGTGAACCGGTCCAGCGGCAGCACCGTGGTGACCGCAAAACCGTTGGCAACCTTCTTCGCCCGCACGTCCACCAGCTCAAGGATCTCACTCACCGACAGGCCGCCGCTGGCCTCAGCGTGAATGGTGACCCTCAACGAAGGCTCTCCACCGCCGGAGAGTTCCATTTTTCCGGCAAGGTTGTTGATTTCCAGCGGTTCACCCGGCGACCAGCCGTCCATTGACACCTGGATCACCTTTGAGTCGCCGATATCACCCACGGCACCGAACAGCGGCCCCGCGGCCAGGCCCAGTACCATCAGAATTGAAAACGCCAGCGAGCATAGTGCCGCCGGCCTGAAACGAAGTTCGTTGCTGCGGGTCTCCATACGGAACCCTCCTTGTTCTTTCCGCCTCGCGGCAGGTATGAATCAATGGATCACGACTGTTTCCTGATGATTCAACGTTGCCGGCACCCGGAAAGTTCCCCGCCCGGAGACGTCACAGCTGGCCGGGATAAAAAAGGCGCGGGGGGGAAAAGGGGGATATGCTTCCCCCCGCGGGATGGGTTCTGATTCAGTTACGCTTTCCGGACTTGCCCTTGTCCGCCGACTTCTCCCCGGCAGAGGGTTTGCCCGAGGGCTTTCCGGCAGCCTTTCCGGCCGGCTTGCTGCGGGAAGCGCGGGAACTGCCGGACGTACGGGCCGGTTTCGAGGGCTTGCGCGGCGGCACGGGCGCGGTCCTGGTGGACGCCGGGGGCTTGCTCACCGACCGGTTGCGGCTGGTGGATGACGCCGATCCGGCAGGCTTCGACGGCTTGCGCGGCGGCACGGGCGCGGTCCTGGTGGACGCCGGGGGCTTGCTCACCGACCGGTTGCGGCTGGTGGATGACGCCGATCCCTTAGTCACCGTGCGGCTCCGGCCCGGGGACGACCCGCCCCTGCTCACCGACTGGTTCCTGCCCGAAGTTGACGCGCCGCGGCTGATCGACCGGCTCTTGCCCGGGGACGATGACCCCTGGCTGCCGGCTTGTGCACCACTGCGCGGCTTGTAGCCGCTGCTCCGTCCATTGGCTGCGGTGGCCACCGGGGTTGTTCCGGCCGGCGAGGAACGTTCCACGCTCTTTGACGACTGCCGGCCCTTCGGGGAAGCCGTGTCGGCAGCCCCGGAGTTCGACGCCCGTGAACGGGACAGGTTGTCAAGGGTGCGCTTCTGCTTCTGGTAATACTCGTCGTTGGCCATTCCCCTGGAAACCGCAGACTGTTTGAAGGTCGTGGTCCTCGGCGTCACGTTGCCCTGCTGGAACATGCTGTTCACCGAACCGGCGCTCCTGGCCGACGAGCCCTTGAAACTGACGCCGTGCTTCTGGAATCCGGGGGCCAGAACCCTGTTCACCGTGGGCAGGGCCGCGTCGCGCACCAGGTCTTCCTGGCCGCGGGGCTGGTAGTGCACCACCTCGCTGCCATTGACCTTGTACACCTGGCGGTCCAGGGCCACCGGCGTGATCGATTGCCTGGAGACCCGCCGGACATAGTCCAGGTCGAGGGTCTCACCCAGCGGCATCACCTGGCCTGCCCGGAACATCTCCGCTCCGCTCCCGGGGAGCAGGGCGTGCTGCTGGATAGCGGTGCCGTAAAAGTTCCGGTTGTCCACGAAGACATAGGTGCTGTAGTCGATACCGCTGTACTCGTGACGCTGGTGCCCGTGGCGCCAGCCGGAGTACCAGCCCCGGTCGCCGTGATAGCGGTAGCCGCGGTTGCTGTGGTAGCGGTACCAGGGCGGAGCCATGGGGGCCCAGCCGATGTAGCCGTTGCAGACGGCGAACTGCACGCAGTGCGGCCTCCAGGTATACCCGGGGACCCAGGCCCAGCCGTAGTGGTCCACATAGGTCCAGTTCCCGTAGTGGTGCGGGATCCAGCCCCATGGTTCGTAGGCCACCCAGGTCCAGCCGTAGGACGAATAGGTCCAGTGGCCGTAGGTGTAAGGCCGCCAGCCATACTCCACATACGGGATCCAGACCTGCATCCCCATCTCGGGGAGATACTGCCAGTAGCCGTAGTCACCCAGCGTGTTGTAAAAACTGAACGAGGTGGCGGCGTACCCGCCGTAGTGGGCCGGCTGGCTGTAATAGGGGTAGTAGTCGTTGTGGCCCACGGAGAAGTAAAACCCTCCGGTGCCGATGGACAACTGGAAACCGGCCTGCGCTTCGGGGGCCGCCGCCACCAGGGCCAGAAGGACCCCGGCGGCCAGCAGCATTCGCACCACCCATTGTCTCGGTTTTGTGGAAGTCATGGTCTGTCCTCCCTGGCTATGCGTCCGGCCGTCATCTCCTGCCCCGGCCTTCCGCTGGTGAAGCCCGCTCTGGCGGGCCCGGTTTCAGTTGGGGTGTGTATCGCCTGGCGACGCACACCACCCTAGAGAGCAACTCCCGTGCCATCGTGAAGAGCATGAAATCCACATGTGATGGAAACAGTTGAATTACCAATATGTTACTGGGACAGAATGGGGGGGGAGGTCCAGGGAGGATCCAGTGAACTGGCGTGTACTATCCCCTATTGAGGACAGATTGCGGGCCGGTGCGGAACAGGGATGATCTCCTACTTGACCCTGATCCCCATCGCTTCCAGGCGGTCCAGCATGGCGCTGACATGGGTCGAGCTCCAGTAGATCTTGCTGCAGTTGGGGCAGCTGGAAAATTCGCTCTGGGTGGCCTGCACATAGTCGGGAACCCGTCCCCTCGCCTTCTCGGCAGGCAAAGGTTCGATGGGGCCGCCGCACTCGATACAGCGGCTGAACAGTTGCTCACGGCGGAGACGGAGCTCGAGGTCGCCGATCACCTGGCGCAGTTGCCCCTCCAGCTGTTCGTCCACCACCAGCAAGATCTGCCCCTGCCCTGCCGACGCCGCCATACTCCGGTCCCTGGTCAGCACCAGCCGGCCCTCGGCTCGCGCCTGATCAAGCAATGCAAGGTCCTCGATGTTGTGGTAGTAGGTGGCATCGAAGCCCAACACCCGCAGCCAGCGGGCCAGTTTACCCAACATGCAGTCAACGGCGAATCGGGGGTGATCAGGGTTTTCAGGTTTCATGTCCTGCCAATGGAAATGAAGGCGGAGGCCAGCTCCGCCGGGGACATCAGAAACCGCGGTGCAGGCCGGCATGGCGGGCGGCGGCCAACGCCGCCTGGAATTCGTCTGCGGTGAGGGAACGGCCCAGTCGCGGGTCGCTCACCGCGTCAAAGCAGGGCCTGTACTGGGCCATCACGTTGACATAGCTGTCGGGTGACAGCTCCCGGGCGATGAAGGCGAATACTTTTTCGCTGCCGGCCAGGCCGCCGGGCAGCACCAGGTGGCGGATCAGCACGCCGCGCACCGCCACTCCCCCCTCCCCGGTGGTCAGCACGCCCACTTGGCGGTGCATCTCGACCAGCGCCGCCCGGGCCCGCTCCGGGTAGTCGGGCACGCCGCAGTAGTCGCGGCCCACCGCGGCCGAGGCGAACTTGATGTCCGGCATGTAGATGTCCACCACCCCGTCCAGCAGCCGCAGCGTCTCCAGCGACTCGTAACCCCCGCAGTTGTAAACCAGGGGGACGGCCAAGCCGTTCTCTACCGCCAGCTTCATCGCCTCCAGCAGCGGGGTGACGTAGTGGGTGGGGGTGACGATGTTGACGTTGTGACAGCCCTGCTGCTGGAGGGCCAGCATGGCTGCGGCCAGCTGGGGGACCGAGTAGTGCTCGCCCCGCCGGTGGTGGCTGGTGTCGTAGTTCTGGCAGAAGGTGCAGAGGAGATTGCAGCCGGAGAGGAAGATGGTTCCTGACCCGCCGCGGCCCACCAGCTCCGGCTCCTCGCCGAAGTGGGCGCCGATGCTGGAGACCAGCAGGTCGGCGGTCACGCCGCAGTGCCCGGTCTCCCCCCGGGTCCGCGAGGCCCCGCACTCCCGGGGGCAGAGACGGCAGGAATCGATCAGTCTCCGCGCCGTCTCGATTCGGCGGTCCAGTTCATCGAGCGTGATGCGCATTTGACCTCCGCTGACACCTATTTTATGCTCTGCTGACCAGTGGAAACCAGTGGTTATTCCGCACCGGGGGGAATTATGGTGCCGACAGGGATAGACAAGGCGGTTATCCCGGCCGGAGGGCTGGGCACACGAATGCTTCCCGCCACCCTGGCCGTGCCCAAGGAAATGCTGCCGGTGGCCGGCATCCCGATGATCCACTACGCGGTGGCCGAAGCCTTCAACTCGGGAATCCGTGAACTCTGCGTGATCAGCGCACCGGGTAAAAGGGCCATCGCCGAATATTTCCTGCACCGGCCGCTGGACCGTGTTTCTCCCACCGACCAGAGGGCGTCCCAGGCCCTGGCCGAACTGGCGCTGATGCGTGAGGAGGCCCGGTTCATCTTTCTCGAACAGCAGGTGCCCCTGGGCCTCGGAGACGCCATCTGGCAGGCGCGGGACTTCGTCGACGGCGACTCCTTTGCCCTGCTGCTGCCGGACAACCTGTTCACCGACCCGGTTCCGGTGACCTCACGGCTGATCGAAGCCCGGGCAACCCATGGTCTGGACACCATCGCCCTCTCCCGGGTGACGGCGGAACAGGCGCCTCTGCTGGACAATTGCGGCGGTGTGCGGTGTGAACCGGTTGACGGGGGGGATGACCGGCCGGGCCGCTGCTTCAGGATCGAGGAGTTGCAGGACAAGGGCGAGGGGAGATTTCCCCTTGCCGGCGCACACTCGCCTTACCGCAGCGCCCCCCGGCATGTTTTTGGCGAGCACTTCTTCTACTACCTGGCCCGGCAGCGGCGTGAGCAGAAGGGCGAGGGAGAGCTGGACGACGTGCCGGTGCTGCAGGAGATCATCCGCCGCCACGGCATGACCGGCGTGCTCATTGGCGGCGAGCTGCACGACGCCGGCAGCCCTGCCGGGTATGCCCATGCCAACCACGTCCTGGTAAAAGAAGAGGCCGGCCCCTGACAGGCCCGGCCTCCTGACGAACGTCTGATTGTCCCGTCCAGCCTAGCGGCTTTTCCTCAGATAACGCAAAAACTCCGAGTCAGGCGTCAGCACCAGGGTGGTGCCGGCCTTGATCGACCGCTTGTAGGCCTCCAGGCTGCGGGTGAAGCGGTAGAACTCCTCGTCCCGGCCGTAGGCCGCGGCGTAGATGGCGGTCGCCTGGGCGTCGCCGTCACCCCGCAGTTCCTCGGACTGGCGGTACGCCTCGGCGAGGATGATCGTGCGCTCCTTTTCCGCGGTGGCGCGGATCTTCTGCGCTTCCTCTTCGCCCTCCGAGCGGTAGCGCTTGGCCTCCCGCTCACGTTCGGCGGTCATCCGGGCATAGACCGCCCGCTCGTTCTCCGGCGGCAGGTCGGCCCGCTTGATCCGCACGTCACGAATCTCGATACCGTAGTCGGCCTTGGCCGCCTCGTTGCAGCGGGCGGTGATGTTCTGCATCAGCTCCGAGCGCAGCTCGTTGACGATCTCTTCCAGGGTGTGCGTTCCCAGGGAGACGCGCACCTCGGCGAAGATGATGTCGTCGAGACGGCTCTGGGCCTGGCGTTCGCTGCGCAGGGCCTGGTAGAACTTCAAAGGGTCCACAATACGCCACTTGGCGAAGTTGTCCACCACCAGGGTCTTCTTGTCCTTGGTGACGATCTCCTCCGGGGCGGCGTCGTAGTCGAGCAGCCGGTTGTCGAAGAAGGTCACCTGCTGGGCAAAGGGGATCTTGAATTTCAGGCCGGGGGTGTCGTGGACCATCACCGGTTTTCCCAACTGCAGCACCACCGCGCTCTGGGTCTGGTCCACCGTGAAAACGGTCCCGCCGATGACGATGAGCGCCGCGGCGAGGAGGATCAGTATGAGTCAACAGGATCTTGTTCATTTTCTTACGCTCCATGGCGAAGGCCCCGCCGCAGGATGGGCGCGGGCCGCGAAAAACTGATCACTGCCCGGAAGTCGTGGCCGGCGGAGTTGCTGTTCCCTGCCGTCCCAGGGGGAGGAAGGGCAGCAGGCCGCCGGCGGCCTTGGAATCGAGAATGATCCGGTCGGCCTTGCCAACCACCTCTTCCATCGCCTCGATATAGAGCCGGTCGCGGGTCACGTCCCGGGCCTTCAGATACTCCGTCACCACCTGGTTGAACCGCTGGGCGTCGCCCTGGGCCCGGCTCACCCGGGCCGCGGCGTAAGCCTCGGACTGGGCCACCATCTGTGCCGCCTCGCCCTGGGCCTTGGGCAGGATGTCGTTGCGGTAGCCCTCGGACTGGTTGATCAGCTTCACCCGGTCCTCCCGGGCACTGGCCACGTCCTTGAATGCCGGGATGACCTGCGAGGGGGCCTCAACAGTCTGCAGCTTGACCTGCTCGATGACGATCCCCGAATTGTAGCTGTCCATGATCTCCTGCAGCAGTATCTGGGACTCGTTCTCCACCTCGGCCTTGCCGGTGGTCAGAGCGGTATCGATGTCGTTGCTGCCGATCACCTCGCGCATCGCCGCCTCGGCCGATGCACGAAGTGTTTTCTCCACGTCGCGCACGTTGAACAGATATTTCATCGAATCGTTGATCTTGAACTGCACGGCGAACCAGATGACGATGATGTTTTCGTCACCGGTGAGCATCCGGGCCTCCTTGACGATCGATTCGTACTTTGCCGGCGGCCCCTGGCTGATGGTGCGGAAACCGATCTCGGTACGAAAGACCTTGGTCACCTTCGGCTTGAGCACACTCTCCATCGGTGCGGGCAGGTGGTAGTGGGGGCCGGGGCCGGTGGTGCGCACCACCTTGCCGAAACGCCGCACCACGCCCTCCTCGTCCGCGCCGACGATGTAGATCCCGGTGGCCAGCCAGAGCACCAGGAAGATGCCCAGCACGGTGAAGATCACCGGTGCGGCCTTTCCCGACGAGGGTTTGAATTTACGCATGTACTGCAGCAGGTCGTCAGGGGTGAATTCCCTGCCCGGCCCGGCGCCTCCCGGTGTGTTGTCCCATTGCATGGCCTGCGCTCCTTTCAATTGTATGGCGGGTTGCCAATACTGGCGTTGATGGACCACATTGTAACACAGCGGCCGCAGACCGGCCCGGTCCGTGACTGTCCATACCGGTTATACGGTTCGGGATACGAAAACGGATGGAATTTTATTCGTGGCGGGAATCCTGTGGCATGTCCGGGCTAACCGATACTGCTCTTCAGGGCTTCGACAATGGACTGGGCCTGCCGCTCGATCGACTCCTGGTCCGGCCCCTCCACCATTACCCGGGCCAGGTTCTCGGTGCCGGAATAGCGGACCACCACCCGGCCCTTGCCGGCCAGTTCGGATTCCACAGCGGCGATGGTCTCGATCACCTCTGGCAGTTCCTCGATGGGCGGTTTTTTCGCCACTTCGAGGTTGAGCAGGATCTGGGGATACTTGATTACCGGGTGGGTCAGCTCGGCCAGGCTCTTCCCGGTGGCGGCCATCACCTCGATCACCTTCAGCCCGGTGAGCATGCCGTCCCCGGTGGTGGCCCGGTGCAGAAAGATAATGTGCCCCGACTGCTCACCGCCCAGCATGGCATCGGTCTCCACCATCCGTTCCAGGACATACTTGTCCCCCACCTGGGTCCGCTCCATGGTGATCTGCTCGCGGTCCAGGGCCAGTTGCAGGCCGATATTGGCCATCACCGTGGTGATGATGTGCGAATCCTTGAGAATGCCCCGGTTCCTCAGGTGAACGCTGCAAAGGAAGAGCACGTGGTCACCGTCCACCAGCCGGCCTTCGCCGTCGACAAAGATCGCCCGGTCTGCATCGCCGTCAAAGGCGATGCCCAGGTCGGCCTCTTCCTCCACTACCCGCCGGGCCAGGTGCTCCGGATGGAGCGAGCCGCAGTCGAGGTTGATGTTGACGCCATTGGGGGTATCGGACAGGGAACTGACCCTGGCGCCGAGAGAGCGGTACAGTTCGGCGGCCAGCCCCGAAGCGGCCCCGTTGGCGCAATCCACCACCACGTGAATCTTATCGAATGAAACGTCATCGATCAGCGCTTCGCGCAGGGAGTCGAGATAGAGGCGGCGGTATTCCTCCTCGTGACCGGTGCCGTTGGTGCCGGCTCCGAAGGAAGGGAGCGCCCCGCCCTGGGCCAGCAGCCGCTCGAGGTCCGCTTCCTCCTGGTCGGGCAATTTGAACCCGCTGGAGGAAAAGACCTTGATGCCGTTGTCATGGAACGGATTGTGGGATGCTGAGATCACCACCCCCCCCTGGAAACCCTGGGTGCGGACCAGGCCGGCCACGGCGGGAGTGGGGATCACACCGGCCAGCGAGACCCTGCCCCCGGCAGCCCTGAACCCCCGGGAAAGGGATTCCTCGATCCAGTTGCCGGACTCCCGGGTATCCCGGCCGATGAGCAGACCGGGCCCCTCCATGGATTCGGAGAATTTACGACCCAGGGCCAACCCGAGCTTCGTAACCGTCTCCTCGTCCAGGGGCGGCTCGCCGGCTTTACCCCGGATACCATCTGTTCCAAACAGTTTCCTCACGCCGCTTCCCTTCCGGACTTCTATTTTTTCGCTCACGATATTCGAATCGGCTCCGAGGCCGTCAAGCTCAACAGGTAATACACAGAATTCCACGGTTTTTCCCCGGCGTCAACCCGTGGTGGGGGACCCGTTCCCGCTGGCCCGGTCCAGCAACCTGACTCGCACCCCCGGCGGATAGAAGGCCACTTCGATCTGATCCCGCTCGGCCAGCGGCGGAGTGAACCGGATGGTGGGTGCCAGTTCGTATCCTTCGGCACGCGGTATCAGACCGCTCACATCGAGAACGGCGGAGAGCCGATCGGCCGCGATCTTGTCCAGCAGCAGGCGCGGGCCGTCCAGCCAGACCTCCACACTGTCCTGCCCCAACTCCAGCACGTGCTGCTGGTTCACGGCCACCACCGGCACACCCTCGTAGTAGCGCTCCACCATCTCCGGAACGATCACCACTTGAACGATATGCTCCTCCACCGACTCGATGATGATGCCCGGCTTGGTCGCCCGGAGTTCCACGGTCTGCTGGAACGAATCGGTCCTCCCGTCAATGACCAGCGGGTCGGTCCAGATCTCCCGCACCCCTTCGATGATCGATTCCGGCCCGGCGATGGTCACCTTCGACGGGTTGACCACATAGTCCTTAAAGACATATCCGGGGGCCACGCTACCCGACATCTTGGGCAACACCGGTATCACTTTTGAAGCCTTGCGGTCGAGGTTGAAGATGAACTGCTGGGGTTCCACCCGCTCCACCTCGGCCCAGTAAGGTACGATCACATCTTCCGGGGTCAACAGCCAGCGGATTTCACCGTAGGTCTCCGCCCGCAGGTCCACCTGGGCGGTGAGGCTCCCCTCGCGCAGTCGCGGCAACAGCCCCTCGGGGCCACGGATCACCGCGGTGATGGTTTCGCGGCTTTCGGGCATCAGCACCAGAGTCTCCGGAGTGTTGGTGTATTCCAAGGTCACCTCGACGCTCTTCAGACCTGTTTTCTCGTTCTCCACAAAGAGCCAGAGCAGGCCGGCCAGCAATACCGAGATCAGCTTGAGCCCCGTGTTGCGAAAGAGATTGAATCTCAGCATGTCCTTCCGTCTCCGGTTGCTCTATTCAGCCGGAGCGCTCTCCTTCTTTCTCGGCGTCACCTTGCGAGCCGGTTCGTCTCCCTTGCCGCGCTTGTCGGCCGAAGTGATCCCCTTGAACAGGTTGAGCAGCAGCCGGCGCAACTCTTCCTTGCCCAGTTCCTCGGTGATCTTGCCGTCCCGCGCCACCGACACACCTCCGGTCTCCTCCGACACCACCACCGCCACGGCGTCGGTCACCTCGGTGATCCCCAGAGCGGCCCGGTGCCGCGACCCGAAGCGCTCGTCGGAGAGCAGCCGCTGGGTCAGTGGCAGGAAGACGCGCGCCGCCGCGATGCGGCGGCCCTGGACCACCACCGCACCGTCGTGCAGCGGCGAGGTCGTATTGAAGATCGACACCAGCAGTTCATAGGAGAACATGGCGTCCAGCTTGACGCCCTTCTCGATATAGTCCCGGAGGCCGGTCTCCCGTTCGATGACGATCAGCGCACCGGTCCTGCCCGCCGACAGCGTGGTGGCAGCGAGCACGATCTCGGCAAAGGTCTCCTCCAGCGAATCGGTGTAAAAACGGCGGAAGAGCGGGTTGCGCCCGAAGTTGGCCAGCACCTTGCGGATCTCGCTCTGGAAAAGGATCACCACGATGATCACGATGT
This sequence comes from uncultured Acidobacteriota bacterium, assembly GCA_963836075.1. Classification (GTDB taxonomy): domain Bacteria; phylum Acidobacteriota; class JAQAZP01; order JAQAZP01; family JAQAZP01; genus JAQAZP01. The sequence continues at coordinate 3,262,873 of CAWIIB010000009.1, read as the reverse complement.
TGGCGAAGAGGTAGTCGAGCATGTAGTGCACGGTGCGCAGCTTGAAGATCTGGGCCAGGTAGAACGCCAGCGAGAGGAAGAAGATGCCGAAAGCGATCTGCATCGCCCGGGTGCCGCGGACCAGCAGGAAGAGCTGGTAGATCAGCACGGCCACCAGCAGGATCTCCGCCGCGTCGATCACGGTGAAGGTGCCGAACAGCTGAAACTGTCTGAAGAATTCGATCATCGTTCCCCTGCGCTCCATCGTGCGCCGGCCGCAATGGCATCAGCCATCCGGAGGGCGCCCACTGACGCCTCCACATCGTGCACCCGGAGGATGTGCGCGCCCCGCAGGGCGGCGGCCACTGCCGCTCCGAGGCTGCCCGACAGTCGTTCCCCGGGCTCCCCCCCGAGGACCGTGCCGATAAAACTCTTGCGCGAGAGCCCCACCAGCACCGGCCGCTCCAGTCGGTGCAACCTGCTCAGCCGGTCCAGCAGGGCCAGATTGTGGGCCGGCGTCTTGCCAAACCCGATACCAGGGTCCACGGCGATCTTTTCAACCGCCACACCGGCCGCCAGCGCCCGGGAGAGCGACGTTTCGAGGAAGCGGTAGACCTCCTCCAGCACATCGCCGTACTGCGGTTTCTGCTGCATGTCCACCGGCCGGTTCTGTATGTGCATCAGCACCAGACCGGCCTGGAAACGGGCCGCGGTTTCGCCCATCTGCGGATCGAAGGTCAAACCGCTGATATCGTTGACCACCGAGGCGCCGGCCTCCAGAGCCGCGGCGGCCACCGCGGCCTTGCTGGTGTCAATGGAAATCAGCGCCTCCGGCTCGCGGCGGTGGAGTTCCCGGATCACCGGCAGCACCCGGTCCGCCTCTTCGGCGGCGTCCACCGGGTCGGATCCCGGCCGGGTGGACTCCCCTCCCACATCAACCATATCGGCCCCGGCGGCCAGCATATCCAGCCCATAGTTCACCGCCGCTCCGGGAGCGAAATAGCGACCGCCGTCATAGAACGAATCGGGGGTGACATTGAGCACCCCCATCACCAGGGTGCGCCGGCCCGAATCCAACCTGCGCCCACCCCAGTCCAGCGGGAAGGAGGGACGGGCCGCAGTGGCGCGTCCCTCTTCCGTTCTCACCTGTATGGCTCCGGTCATCCGCGGACTCCTGGCGCAGACCTGGCAGTGAAGGGCAGGTACAGCCCGCCCTCTCGATCAACCCGAAAACATCGGGCAGGTGAACTCGCGTGGGGGTTAGGATTTCGGATCGCTGTCCGGCCGCTCCGGCTCGTCCGCGGAAACCTCGCCCGTGCTGTCGGGGTCAATCGTCTCCGGTGCGCTGTCTTCATCCTCCGCCGCAACCGTCGAACTGTCCCCGCCGGCGCCGGCGTCGGCCCGGCTCCCGCCTTCTTCCGAAAAGACCAGGTCTTCCAACGTCTTGCCCTCGACCAGGGCTGCAACCTCAGCTCCGTCGAGGACCTCTTTGACCAACAAAGCTTCAGCCACCCGGACCAGCGCATCCTTGTGCTGTTCGAGCAACTCCCAGGCCTTCTTGTAGTTTCGGGAGACGATCTCGTGCATCTCCTCGTCGATTTTCTTTGCCGTGGACTCACTGAAGTTTTTCGACTGCACAAAGTCCCGGCCAAGAAAGATCTCCTCGTCCTTGCGACCGAAGGTCAGCGGCCCCAGCGTCACTCATCCCCAGTTCACAGACCATCTTGTGGGCCAGATCGGTGGCCCGGTTCAGATCATCGCCGGCCCCGGTGGTCACGTGGTCGAGGAACATCTCCTCCGACACCCGTCCGCCCATCAGGATGGAGATGCGGTTCTCCAGGTACTGCTTGGTGTAGGTGTGCCGGTCATCCAGCGGCAACTGCTGGGTGGCTCCCAGGGCCCGGCCCCGCGGAATGATGGTCACCTTGTGGATCGGGTCCGACTCGACGAGGAAGACGGCCACCAGGGTGTGCCCCGCCTCGTGATAGGCGGTGTTTTTCTTCTCCTCCTCGCTGATCACCAGGCTCTTCCGCTCGGTGCCCATCAGCACTTTGTCCTTGGCTTTCTCAAAGTCGTCCATTTCAACCGCCGGGCGGTCCAGACGAGCGGCAAGCAGCGCCGCCTCGTTGACCAGGTTCTCCAGATCGGCACCTGAGAAACCCGGGGTTCCCCGGGCCAGCACGTCCAGCTCCACGTTTTCAGCCAGGGGGATCTTCCTCGTGTGAACCTTGAGGATCCCCTCCCGGCCCTTGACGTCGGGGCGGTCCACCACCACCATCCGGTCGAACCGGCCCGGCCGCATCAGCGCCGGGTCGAGCACGTCGGGCCGGTTGGTAGCCGCAATGAGGATTACCCCCTCGCTGGACTCGAACCCGTCCATCTCCACCAGCAACTGGTTCAGGGTCTGTTCACGCTCGTCGTGACCGCCGCCCATCCCGGCACCGCGGTGGCGGCCCACCGCATCGATTTCATCGATGAAGATCAGGCAGGGGGCATTCTTCTTTCCCTGCTCGAAAAGGTCGCGGACCCGCGAGGCGCCCACGCCGACGAACATCTCGACGAAGTCGCTGCCGCTGATCGAGAAAAAGGGCACATTGGCCTCGCCGGCGATGGCCCGGGCCATCAAGGTCTTGCCGGTACCGGGGGCGCCGGTGAGCAGTACGCCCTTGGGGATCCGACCGCCCAGCTTCTGAAATTTCTGCGGCTCCTTGAGGAACTCGATGATCTCCTGCAGCTCGTTCTTGGCCTCGTCCACTCCGGCCACATCAGCGAAGGTCACTTTTTTCTGCTGACTGGAGAGGAGTTTGGCCTTGCTCTTGCCAAAGGAGAGAGCCTTGTTGCCGCCACTCTGCATCTGGCGCATGAAGAAGATCCAGATACCGATGAGGATAATCATCGGCCCCCACTGGACCAGGACCAGCAGGAAGGCGCTCTCCTTCTCCTCTTTGGCCTCGATCCTGACTTCGTTTTCCCGCAGAAAATCCACCAGCCCGTCATACTTGGGCGAGAAGGTGTGGAAGGTGTCGAACCCGCCGTCCCGGGGCGTGGTGTATTTCCCTTCGACCTTCTGGCCGGTGATCCGGACCTCGCGGACCTCTCCGGTCTTCACCATTTCGATGAAATCACTGAAAATAATCTCTTCTTCGGTCTGCTGGGTGCTTTTCAGCACCTGCCAGAGCATGATAGCGATGACAATTATTACCAACCACAGGGTCAGTTGCCGGATATGCGTTGACGACACCATGAAGCCTCCATGACCCGAAACGAAAAGCGGATCATAAACTGTTTAAACATTGAATACATTATAAATTAGAACTACGTCTTTGTAAAACGATCAGCCCCTTTTCTTTTTCTGGAAACCATTTTTCCCGCAGACCGTTCCGATGACGGCCTTACCTTCGAGGCCGGCCGGTTCCGGCGGGACACAGGTACCAGACGAAGACAGGGCGCGCCGCTTCCATCCCGCCAACCCCAGCGGGCCGCCGGGCGGTGTCCGGGGAGCCAGATCGGCTCCTCTCCCACAGCCAGCAGCGGCGTCATAGGCCGGCGGTGGCGCGGCACCTGGTCGTCGATCAGCATCCGGCTGATCTTGCGGCTGCCCGGCGCTCCCGCCGGACAATAACGGTCACCGGGCCGACAGGAGCGCATGACCAGACATGCCTCTTGCGCAACGGCACCGTTCAGCAGCACCGTGGTACGGACATCCGGCCACTCCAGATCCCGATCCTCCGGAGCCTGCGGCCCCGGTCCCAGGGTGACCACCGCGGTGAGGCCGCATTCCTCCAGTCGTGTCCGGCCTGGGATCGCCAACGTCCGGCACCACTGCCCGAAATCGTGCCCCCCGGGGCCTGCGTCGATGATCAGCCGGCCGTAGGATACCCGCACCAGGATATCCCCCGGAAGGTCGATGCTCTTCTCTCCGCTGGCCGCGGCCGCGGCCAGGCGGAGCACGGCTTCCACGTGCCCCCGGTCAATACTCCGCAGGTGGCCCGCACTCCGCCGCAACGCCCCGCGCACAACCCGGCGGGCCAGCGCGGCCGGCAGTTCCAGCAGCCGGCTGCCGGACAGTTCCACCGGGCCGACCCGCTCCGGATCCTCGACCAGACGGTCCAGCTCCCCCTCCGCCGCCAGTTCCAGCTGGTCCTCGTCGCCCAGCAGCAGTCCGGCGGTGTCGGCCAGCCGCTCACGGATCCGGGGATTGTATTTACGCTCCAGCAGTGGCAGGAGTTCGTGCCGCACGCGGTTGCGCAGCCGGTCCGGGTCCCGGTTGCTGGAATCGACGCGATACGGCTGTTCAATATCCTCGAGGAAAGCCAGCACCTCGGCCCGGGGGAGGCCGAGCATCGGCCGGATCACGCCGTCCTCGCGCACCGGGCGGAGACAGGCCAGGCCGCTGAGCCCGCTGCCCCTGAGCAGGCGCATCAGAAACGTCTCGGCCAGATCGTCCCTGTTGTGTCCCAGGGCGATCCTGCGGAAACCGAGGGTCGAACGGACCTCCTCCAGAAACCGGTAGCGGGCCTCCCGCGCCCATTGCTCCACGTTTTCCCCTTTGTCCGGCGGGGCTTCCGGCCCTGGCCGTGGTGCAGGGCACACCCAGACGCCGGCACTGTTGGCGGACAAAGGCCTCGTCCCCGTCAGCTTCCGCGCCCCGCAGGCCAGTGGTTGAAGTGCGCTCCGTGAATCCGCAGGCGCATTTTGACAGCCGCGTCCAGCAGCAGGCGGAGCAGCGCGATGGAGTCAGGGCCGCCGGAAAGGGCGGCCACCACTCCGTCCCCTTCGCACAGCATGTGGTGCTCGAGAATCGTGGCTTGGAAGACGGAGCGTGCCATGGGAGCCTCGCCGGAAAGAAACCGGTTGTCGACACTGCTGGTAGAAATGGTGGCGGTTCAGGGAGTCGAACCCCGGACACCACGGATATGAGCCGTGTGCTCTAACCACCTGAGCTAAACCGCCATCCATAGGGCTCCCCGTGAAGGGTGGCCAAATATAGCCCCGCCGGCAATCTCTGTCAAGAGTCTGCTGTGCCGCCGGAACCGGCCCTCAGTGGAGGTAACCCAGGGCCCGGAGATGTTCGGCCGTCTCCTCGTCCAGCGCCGCCGGCGGCAGAGTCTTCGCCTCGCCCCCGCCGGGGGTATGGAGCCGGTCCAGCCTGGCTGACATGGCCGCGGCCAGTTCGGGGTGCCGACCGGCCAGATTGACCTCCTCTCCGGGATCCTCCGCCACGTCGTACAGCGCTTCCCGCGGCAGCCCCCTGGGGTTGTCAAGATTGGCCCGCACGTATTTCCAGCGCCCTTCGGTGAGGCTGGCCAGTATGTTTCCGTCCAGCGTTTCGTCGGCGTAAAACAGTCTCGGAGCCGGCTCTCCGGCCGTGTCCCCGCCGGGCATCAAGCGGGCCATACTCTGCCCGGTCATCGCCTCGGGCGTGCGGTGGCCCAGGCCGGCCAGTTCCAGCAATCCCGGAGCCACGTCGATCAGTCCGGCCTCGCCGGTGGCGCGTCTGCCGCCGGCCGCTCCGCCGGGCAACCGGACCAGCAGTGGCACACGAACCTGCTCCTCGAAGAGGGTCAACCCGTGCCACCAGCCTCCGTGGTCCAGGAACTCCTCCCCGTGGTCCGACGTGATCACGATCAGCGATTCCTGGTACAGACCCAGCCGGCGCAGGTGTGCAAAAAGCCGCCCCAGGTGATGGTCCAGAAAGGCCACCTCACCGTCATAAAGCGCCGCCATTTCGTCCCGCACCCGGGGAGACGGGGACTTGCCGTCCACCGCCCCGAGGGCCCGGCCGTCGTACGGGTGGTGGAAGTAGGGATCGTGCGGGTCGACGTAGTTGACAAAGAGGAAGAACCCCCGGCGTTCTTCAGAAGTCAGCCCCACGAGCCAATTCAGCACCGCCACGTTGACTTCGGCGGCGTCCCGTTTGAAATGACGGTGATCCCGGCGGCCCCGGGCCGCCCGCTGCCGGACCGCCGAGGCGATACGGTAGGAACCGAGGCCCAGCGCCCGCCCTCCAGCACCCAGGGCGATCCGGGGGCGCAGGTAGCGATAGTGGTCAAACCCCCGGGAAAAACCGAATGCCGGGGAGAGGTTCCCGTTGGCCACCACGGCGCCGGTACGATATCCGGCACGGCGGAACAGGCCGGCCAGCGAAGGAACCGCAGGACTGATCCGGTCGGCCCGGCCCCGGGCCCCGTGCCGGCTGGGATGGGTCGAGGTGAGCAGGGTGGCGATGGAGGGTTTGGTCCACGAGGCCTGGGCCCGGGCCACCTCGAACTGCAGCGACTCCCGGCAGAAACGGTCGAGGTGTGGGGTGAGGAGGTCACCGTTGCCGTAGCAGGAAAGCGCATCCCAGCGCAGGGTATCCAGCAGCAGCAGCACCACCGGCGGGCTGCCCGCCGGCACTTCCCTGCCCCCGGAGTCCGCCCGGTTCACCGCGGCAATCTGTGGTGCGGTCCACCGGGATCCCGGACGGTCACGACGTTCCCCGGCCCGACCCCAGCCGGCCACGGCGCCAGCCAGCAGAAGGGCCAGGATGATCAAGGAAGATGTGGTCATCCGGTCCCTGGCACGCGATGACACGCCGCCCCAGCGTCGGAGCGCCAGCCGCCGGGCAATCCCCAGAACCAGCAACGCCAGCAGGAAGGCAACCCCCAGACCGGTGGACCAGGGCGGCGAAATCCCGGTGCGGCGCCAGTGGGGCATCCAGCCCAGGACGATCAGCAACCCTCCCCCCAGGACGAAACAGAGCAGGAAGGCCCCACGGCCGGTCCGGACAAACTTCCGGGCCAAACCGGCATGAGACCGGTGGAACAGCCGTTTCCACACCACCACCCCCAGGGCAAAACAGGCGCCGGCGGTGGCGCCGGTCGATCCGAGCAGCAGAAACGCGTAGCAGAGAGCAGCCACGGATTCGATGTCGCCGCCCCGGCTGCCCTGCCGGAGCATCAGCCACCAGTCGATGAGGGAGAGCAGCAGGGCGGCATACAGCCCCCCGACCAGCCCGGCGGCCAGATGCCTGCCGGTGGATCGATTCCCAGGGTTGGTGGGTACATCTTTTGGAGTCACCATCGGCTCCTGCCGTCACCGGAAGCACCCGCCGATTCCGGGGTTGCCGGTGAATCGCTGTTCGGGAAACCTTAACAGAACCACAACGGCGGTTCAACGCGATAGGTGACTGCTCGATATTGAAAAAAACCTGTAGCATTACAAATCATCCTGGGGAGGTCTCGTTTTCCTTTCAACAAATATTCCGAAGACCTTCCCTCCCCAACAATCGATCATTCCTATCAATACCTACAGTCAGTTTTGAGTATATTAATTATGAACTTGCAATAAGCGGAAATTTACAGTATGGTGAACGGGCTGGGTCAAGCTGGAATCGATGGTGACCCGGTGGATAGAAGCAAAGACAAGCCGAATAAAGGGTTTACCCTCTATTACACCGTTGGGAAACAGAGGGAAGTCCCACGGGTTGTTTTTCAGAACGTTACATCTAACAACAAAAGAGACGATTTTCCACCACATCAACTCTTGTTTCGTAAAGGGGAAAACATCATGATGAGTGAGAAGACCATGACCACCCTCCATTCTCAGATCGGCGACAAGCTGAAAAAGACGAGGAAGGAAAAGAGCCTGACGCTGGAACGGCTGTCCAAGCTCTCCGGCATTCCCCTCAGCACCATCTGGAAGTATGAGAACCAGAAGGTGGAATACTCCCTCATCCCCCTGCTCCGGATGGCCGAGGCCATGGGCAAAAACCTCGAGTTCCTGCTGGAGATCGAAGACGAAGCCAAGGAGAAGGTCTCCTTTGCAAACAAGGATGAGGGTGTCTCCTACATGTCCGAAAAGGAGGGGTGGAACTTCCAGACCTTCACCCGGATGATCGCCCGGCAGAATCTCTACGTCGGCGTGCTGGCCATCCGGCCCGAAGGCGAGGTCCACGAGAACTCCATACCCGAGGGCGAGATCTTTGTCCGCGGGATCGAAGGGAACGTGGAGGTGAAGGTGGACGGTAAGACCCACACCATCGGCAAGGACTCGAGCCTGCAGTTCAAGACCGACGCACCCTTCAGCATCCGCTGCGGCAGCGGCAAGGAGGCCCGGGCCTACCTCTCCTCCACCAAGTTCCCGTTCAAGATCTGAACGGCCGGTTCAGCCAAGAAGACGCTCGAAAACAGAAGCCGCCCTCCGGGCGGCTTCTTCCTGTACGTCGAGATGGGTCACCAGGCGGAAGCGGTCGGCACCGAACCGGGTGATCCGCACCCCCAACGCTCCCAACTCGCCGGTGAACCGCTCGGTGGTCCAGCCCTCGCGGCACAACCGGCCCATCACGATGTTGGTCCGCACCGCTTCCAGGTCCACCTCCACTCCCGGCAGCCGGTGGAGGGTTTCGGCCAGCATGCGGGCCAACCGGTGGTCCTCGGCCATCCGCTGCCAGTGGTGCTCGATGGCGTACAAACCGGCAGCGGCCAACACACCGGCCTGGCGCATGCCGCCGCCGAGCATTTTGCGTACCCGGTGCGCCTCGATCATCAGATCAGCTGGCCCGGCCAGCAGCGATCCCACGGGCGCTCCCAGCCCCTTGGACAGACAGACCGACACCGTGTCGAACATCTCCGCGTAGCGGGCCGGCTCGATGCCCTCGGCCACCGACGCGTTCCACAGCCGCGCCCCGTCGAGGTGCATCCTCAGGTCGTGGCGCCGGGCCACCTCGCGTATCCGCTCCATCTCGTCCAGGGGAAAGAGCGTCCCCCCGGCCACGTTGCAGGTGTTCTCCAGGCAGACCAGCCGGCTGCGCGCGAAGTGGTCGTCGATGGGCCGCACCGCCGCTTCCACCTGATCGGCGGAGATCACCCCGCGGACCCCGGGGATGGCGTAGACCTGCACACCGGAGAGGACAGCGGCGGAACCGGTTTCGAAATTGAACTGATGGCAGCCGCTCTCCACGATCATCTCGTCCCCGGGCCGGGTGTGCACCTTCACCGCAATGCCATTGCTCATTGTCCCGCTGGGCACGAAGAGCGCGGCCTCCTTGCCCAGGATGCCGGCCACCTTGGCCTGCAGGGCGAGCACCGTGGGATCGTCGCCAAAGACATCGTCGCCCACCTCGGCCCCGGCAATGGCCTGTCGCATCCCGGGACCCGGCCGGGTCACCGTGTCGCTGCGCAGGTCAACCGTTCCGGTCATCTCCTCCATCACTGCTCCTCCCTTTCGCCTCCAGGCGCGGTTTCAGCGCCTCGAAAACCACCCGGGCGAAAACCTCGTTGCCATACTCGTTGAAGTGGGCGTCCAGTTCCCAGTACATCTCGTCGAAAACCCGGCCGTCTTCGTCCAGGATCCGCTCCATGACCGGAAAAACGTTGACCACGTTGAGAGCCCGAAACAGCTCTTTCCCGGTGCTGTGGCGCAAGCGCCAGACCGAGCCCCGGGGGCTTAGCAGCGGCGGCACCGGGGCCACCACGACCATGAACCCCTTCGCCTGCGCCAGCTGCAGCAGATCACGCATGAGCTCGCTCATCTCCCGCGTCGCGCCCTGCGGCCGGCCCAGCCCTTTTATCCCGACGATGTTGTTGAAGTAGAGGTCGTCCTCGCCGGTGAACAGCCGGCGCACCAGCCGGCAGGTGTAGATATGGTCGCAGATCCAGATCGTCGCCGGCCCGGGGGCCTGTTCCCCGATCCGGGCGAGGATCGCTTCCCGCTGTTCGACGGAGCCGTAGACCATCACGTAGCGGCCGTCGACGGTCTCACGAAAGTATCCGCCGCGCTGGATGTCGTCAACGTCGTTCTCGTAGAAGGCGAGCACCACCACCGCCGGCCGGTGCCCGTCGAGGTAATGTCTGAGAATCTCCAGGTGGACATCGGTGCCCGAGTGGTCCTGGCCCAGGTTGACCACCTCGGCCCCCGGAAATCCCGCGTCTCGCAATTGCTGCTGGAGCAGCGCGGTCCAGCCTTTCTCCCGCGGAACCTCGAAGGCGGCGGTGAACGAATCACCGATGGCCGCCACCTGCAGCACGCCCGGTGCGCACGGGTGTTCCACATCGTGGAAGCCGAGGGAGTTGGTCCGCACCACGTTGTCGATCTCGAAGCAGCGGTGCATCAGGCCGCTGGCCCCGGGCACATAACGGCTGCCCAGCAGTTCGTCTCGCAGGTAGATGGCCGGCTGGCGCTGGATCATCACCTGGCGGGGCTTGCACAGCCGCAGGCCCAGCTCACCCAGGCCCGCGGCCGCCAGCAGGGCCCCCAGTGCCAGCAGCAGATTGACGGCAAGCCTCTGTTTCCCGGGTCCTCTCATTACCCTGCACCGGCCGGACGCACCCGGCTCCGGTGGTCACCAGCGGCGCGCCGGGAATCAACGCGCCGGGTGGCCCGCAGGGCGTCAACGGAGACCACCAGGGCCAGCAGGAGCAGCATCAGGCAGAGCAGCCCCAGCAGCGGGTTGCCGCCATCCCTGAAGAAGTGCCGCCAGGCCTGCCAGCCAAAGGCACTGACGCTGGTGGCCAGCATGAACAGCGCCGGCACCAGAGTGTAGACCGAGGGCCGGCCCCGGCCCACCAGCCAGGCCGTGGCCACGAAGAGGGCCAGCGCGGCGATCATCTGGTTCGAGGAGGCAAAGAGCGGCCAGAGCAGTTTCCAACCGCCGGAGATACCGAGAACGAAAGCCGGAATCACGGCCAGGGCCGAGGCGAGGTAGCGGTTGCGGAACAGCGGGTGAACGCTGCCCAGCAGTTCGGAGGTAACAAAACGGGTCAACCGTGTGGAGGTGTCCAGCGTGGTCATCACAAAGGTGTTGAGCATGGTCACCCCCAGCATCAGGCCGAAGGTCAGCCCGAAAAAGGGAGCGACAAAACGGCCGAAACCGGCGCCGAAAGCGATTACCGGACCGCCCTCGATGTTCTGCAGCACCAACCCCTCGCTGCCCGGCGGGGCGGTGCCCTGCCAGTAGAGTCCGGCAGTGACCGCCAGCAGGGCCAGCAGGGCCACCCCACCCTCGAGGATCATCCCGCCGAACCCGATCAGCCGGGCGTGGCTCTCCCGGTCCAGTTGCTTGGAGGTGGTGCCGCTGGCCACCAGGGAATGGAACCCGGAAACCGCTCCGCAGGCGATGAGCACGAAGAGCATGGGAAAGATCGGGCCGTGGTCCGCGCTGACCAGCCCGGTGAAAGCCGGGGCGGTGATCGGATAGCCGGTGACGAACAGACCCAGGGCCCCGAGGCTGATGCCGATCAACAGCACCCAGTTGGCGATGTAGTCCCGCGGCTGGAGCAGGATCCAGACCGGGAGCACCGAGGCGGCCCAGCCGTACAGGGCGAGGAGGAAGAACCAGAGGCGGAACACCGTTTGCGGATCGCCGGGGAGGGTGATCGGCAGCCAGGCCCCGGCGGCAATGGAGAGGGCGAAGAGCCCCAGACAGCCCACGGTGCTCAGGACCAGCGGCACCTTCCAGCGGTAGTTGACCAGGCCGAAGAGCACGGCGATGGGCAGCAGGGCCAGCGCGGGAAAAACGATCTGCGGGTTGGCAACGAAGGAGCGGACCGCCACGTCGATGAAGACGGCGATCACCAGCACCAGGGCGATCCAGACAAAAACCTGGAAGAGGAGCCAGGAACGGCGGCCCACCAGTTCGCGGGAGGTGTCGGAGATGCTCCGTCCGTCGTGGTGGATGCTCACCGTCAGCGCCATGTAGTCGTGCACCGCGCCGATGAAAACCACTCCCACCAGGATCCAGATGGCGCCGGCGACCCAGCCGAAGGCCATGGCCGCCACCACCGGGCCGACAATGGGGCCCGCCCCGGCGATGGAAGCGAAATGGTGTCCAAAGAGGATCATCGGCCGGGTGGGCTGGTAATCCACCCCGTCAAATTTCGCGTGGGCCGGGGTGGGGCGCTGGGGGTCGGCCCGGGTCAGCCGGCGCTCGATGAACCGGCCATAGAGGTGGTAGGCCAGCAGAAGCCAGACAATCCCGATCAGTGCAACCCAGATGCTGTTCATTGCCCACTTTCACCGCCGGGAGCCGGGCCGGCGTGTCCTAGACCAGTTCGATCTCGGGAATGGTCTCGATGATCCCCCGTTCATGGCCCAGGCGGAAAAGGGTTTCCAGGCCCTTCTTTCCCTGCGGCCCCATGTCGATGGTCAGCTGGCTGACATACATTTTAACGAACCGGGTGCCGGTCTCGTGGTCCAGGCCCCGGCCGAACTGCAGGGCGTAAGGGATCGACTGGTCCTGGTTCTCGTAGCCGTGCTTGATCGAGGCCTTGATCGCCGCTGAAATCCTGCCCGCCATTTCGCGGCCCAGGTCCTTGCGCACCAGATCGAGGCCCAGCGGCAACGGCAGCCCGGTTTCCTTCTCCCACTTCTCGCCGAAATCCACCACCTTGCGCAATCCCTGACCGGCGTACGTCAGTTGTCCCTCGTGAATCAGCACTCCGGCGTCCACCTCGCCGGAAAGCACCGCGTCGATGATCCGGTCGAAATCCATGTCCACGGCCACCGCGCCCTCGAGCCAGATGTCACTGAGCAGCCGGGCAGTGGTCAACCGGCCCGGGGTGGCCACCTTCAGCCCGCCAAGGTCTTCGATGGAGCGCGGCTCGCGGGATACCACCACCGGTCCGTATCCCTCGCCCATGGAAGCGCCTGAAGCCATGATCCAGTAGCGGTCGGCCAGCAGCGGGAAGGCGTGGGCCGACACGGCGGTCACCTCCAGTTCGCCGGTCATTGCCCGGTGGTTGAGGCTCTCGATGTCTTCCATCACGTGCTCGATTTGATACCCATCGAGGGATACGGCTCCGCAGGCCAGGGCGTAAAACATAAACGCATCATCAGCGTCGGGACTGTGCCCGACCCTGAGAATCTTCTCGTCCATGACAACCTCGTTTCCAGAAAACCGCTGCCGGAAAACCCGGGCGGCGAACGGGAATCATGATATCCGCGGGGCAACGACCGGGTCAAACCCGCAGGCAAGTTGTAACCCGGCAGCCGGTTGGGGTACTATTTTCCCATGGACACACAGCTGGTCATCGATAAACAGTGGCTGGAGCAGGCTGAGGACCGGCGGCTGGCGCCCTATGCCATGCGCAGTGCCTGGGCCGGGCGAACCCACCCGGTGGACGAAGAGAAACGGGACTTCGTCTACCGCACCGAATTCCAGCGGGACCGGGACCGGATCATCCATTCCCGGGCCTTCCGCCGCCTGCAGCACAAGACCCAGGTCTTCATCCCCTTCGAGGGCGACCACTTCCGCAACCGGCTGACCCACACCCTGGAGGTGGCCCAGATCAGCCGCACCATGGCCCGGGCGTTGAACCTCAACGAGGATCTCACCGAAGCCATCGCCCTGGGACATGACCTGGGCCACACACCCTTCGGCCACAGCGGGGAGAACATCCTCAACGAGATCCTCTCCGGCCAGGTGGAGGTGGACAACACCGAGGCGGACCTGCTGAAAAATGCCGGAGGGTTCAAGCACAACTTCCAGAGCATCAGGGTGGTGGACCTGATCGAAACCCGCTATTCCCACGCCGGGATCAACCTGACCAACCCGACCCGGGAGGGCATCTTCAAGCACACCCGCAGCGGCGGCGACATCGAGTACCCCGAGTTCCGCTGGGAGGGGATCGAGCGCGGGCGGGTCCCGCACTTCGAAGCACAGGTGGTGGCCCTGGCCGACGAAATCGCCCAGCAGGCCCATGACCTGGAGGACGGCCTGCGGGCCGGCGAGGTCGATTTCGGGGCGGTGGAGCGGCTGAAGATCTCCCGCGAGGTGATCGGCCGGCTGGGCACCAGTTACAGTGCCATGGGCCAGCGCTACCGCCGGCAGAACACCCTGATCCGCGGGCTGATCCACCTGCTGGTGACCAACGTGATCCTCGCCTCCTGGGACCGGCTGAACAGCTGGAGCGAGGAACAGGGTCTGGGGAAGCAGCAGGACCTGCGCCGGAAACTGGACCGGCTGCCCGCCGGCGCGGTGGACTTCGACCACCGGGGCCGCATCCTGTTCGACAATCTCAAGGAATTCATCTACCGCTACATCATCAACAGTTTTTACGTCAACCGCTCGGACGGCAGGGCCCGGCACTTCGTCACCGCCCTGTTCCGCTCCTACTACACCAACCCGCGGCAGCTGGACAGCTATGTCCTGCTCCGCTACCGCGACATGATCGGCCGGCCCTACCTGCGGGATTTCGGCCTCGAGGAAGTGAACGAGGAGATCCGCCGCAACTATCACAACAGCCCGGCCTTTGTCCGCCTGGTGGCCGACCACATCGCCGGAATGACAGACAAGTACGCTCTCGACGAGTACGAACGGCTGTACAGCCCCTATCCCCGTGAGCTGGGCCGCCGCTGAGCGCCCGCTCCACTGCAGTGAGGAGACCCGGAAGATGCCCCAACCCGCCGTCCGAGGAGAAGTCATCCCCATCGCCAGCGACCATGGCGGTTTCCAACTCAAGGAGACGGTGCGGGAACACCTCGCCTCCCTCGGCTACGAAGCGGTGGACCTGGGCTGCTACGACGAGACTTCGGTGGACTACCCCGACTACGCGTTCAGGATCGCCACGGCCATAGCCTCCGGCGATCACGCCCGCGGTATCCTGATCTGCGGTACCGGCATCGGCATGTCCATCGCCGCCAACCGCATTCCCGGGGTCCGGGCCGCCCTGTGCCACGACGCCTTCACCGCCCGGATGAGCCGGGAGCACAACGACGCCAACCTGCTGGTTCTGGGCGGCCGGGTGCTGGGCAGCGAAGTGGCCCTGGACATGGTCAGCATCTGGTTGGACGCCGCCTTTGGCGGTGACCGCCACCAGCGTCGTCTGGACCTGATCGAGAAGCCCCCGCAACCATGAGCCACGGCCCGACGCCGGACAACGGTCTGAGCGACTTTTTCGACCCCGGCGGCATCCTCTCCCGCGAGCTCGGAGGGTACGAGTTCCGCCCGGGACAGAAGGAGATGGCCGAGGCGGTGCTGGCGGCGATCACCGACGGCGAACACCTGGTGGTGGAGGCGGGCACCGGCACCGGCAAAACCCTGGCCTACCTCGCCGCCATCGTCGAGGCCGGAGTGTCGGCGGTGATCTCCACCGGCACCAAACACCTCCAGGAGCAGCTCTTTTTCCGCGACCTGCCCTTCCTCGCCGAGAGCCATCCCGCCGACTTCAGTTACTGTTACCTCAAGGGCCGGGCCAACTACCTCTGCCGCCACCGGCTGGCCCAGGCCCGGACCCAGCCCACCCTCTTTCCCGGCGCGGCGGACGGGCCGCTGCTGGACAGCCTCCAGCGCTGGTGCGAGGAGAGCGAGTTCGGCGACTTCGGCGAACTGCAGGGGCTGGAAGAGAGCTCCCCGCTGCTGGCCGCCCTCTCCGCCCGGCGGGAGACATGCCTCGGGTCGGACTGCACAGAGTTCGGCGACTGCTTTGTCACCCTGGCCCGCCAGCGGGCCCAGGATGCCGACCTGGTGGTGGTGAACCACCACCTGCTCTTCTCCGACATGGCGGTGCGCGACGGCGGGTTCGGCCAGATCCTCCCGCCCTACCGTGTGCTGGTCTTTGACGAGGCCCACCTGGTGGAGGACGTGGCCTGCGCCCACTTCGGCACCGTGGTGTCCCGCCGGCGCCTGGACGACCTGGCCGGCGACGCCTCCCGGTTACTGTCCGCCGGACATGCCGCTGAGGCGGCGGCCACCGCCGTACAGCAGCTGCAGCAGCTGGCCACCGAGGCGGACCTCTTTTTCGCCGCGTTGCACCGCCTGCATCCCGGAGCGGCGACCCGGGAGAACCGCCTGGTCCTCGACGCCGGCCGGCTGGCGGAGAGCGGAGTCCTGGAACGCGGGTCCGCCCTGGCCGCAGTGCTGGAGGAGTTGCGGGACGCACTGGTCCGGGCCGCCGCCGACGGGGCCATCCCCGCCGAGGACGCCCAGGCCCTGGCCCGCCGCGCCCTGCTGCTGCGTGAAGAACTGGGGCTGATCCTGAAGATGGAGAACCCCGATTACGTCTACTGGTGCGAGTTGCGCGGCGCCCGCGGCGGGACGCTGCGCGCCTCGCCCATCGAGGTTGCGCCGCTGCTGGAGCAGGGACTGTTCGGCCGCATCGATTCCGCGATCCTCACCTCGGCCACCCTGGCCGTGAGCGGCGACCTGGGGTTTATCCGCCGCCGGCTTGGCGCCGGGGACTGCCGCGAGCGGCAGGTCACCTCGCCCTTCCTCTACGAGGAACAGGCCGTGCTCTACCTCCCCACCGACCTGCCCGAACCGTCGAATCCCGAGTTCATCGAGCGGGCCGCGGAGCGGATGGCCGAGATCCTCACCATCACCGGCGGCCGCGCCTTTCTCCTCTTCACCAGCTACCGCAACATGCACCGTGCCCGCACCCTGCTCGAGGGACGGGTGCCGTACCCGCTGCTCAGCCAGGGGCAGATGCCCAAGCGCGCACTGATCGACGAGTTCCGCGCCGCGGGCAACGCCGTACTGCTGGCCACCAGGGGGTTCTGGCAGGGAGTGGACGTCCGCGGCGAGGCGCTCTCGGCGGTGGTGGTGGACCGCCTGCCCTTCGAAGTGCCCACCGAACCGCTGGTCCAGGCCCGGATGGCCCGCATCGCGGAGGCCGGCGAAAACCCCTTCTTCGGCTACCAGGTGCCCGGCGCGGTGATCGAGCTCAAGCAGGGGCTGGGCCGGCTGATCCGCTCCACCCTCGACTACGGTCTGCTGGCCGTGCTGGACAACCGGATAACCCGCAAGCGCTACGGCAAGATCTTCCTCGACAGCCTCCCCGCGTTCCCCACGGTCACCGAACTGTCTGAGGTGAAAGCTTTTTTCCGCATCCAGGGTGGAGGACCGGACAATGGATGACGCGGCGCTGCTCCAGATGCTGCTGGATCTCGCCCGGCGCCTGGGCTTCGAGATCCGAACCGCGCCGCTGACCCCGCGGGACCAGGAACTGACGGTGCGCAGCGGGGCCTGCGTGCTCCGCGGTCGCCGGCTGATCCTCCTCGACCGGGCGGCACCCGCCGGGGAGAAGTGCGCCGCGCTGCTGGAGGCGCTGCGCTGCGAAGATCTCGGCGGCATCTTTGTCCCGCCGGTGGTCCGGCAACTCCTGGATGGGGAGGAGTGAGGGCGAGCGCCTGCAGGCGCGGGGCTGAACCGGCCGTCATCGTCAGCTCAGCGGAAATCAGTGAGCAACAGCCGCGGGCGGGGCGGGGCCCAGCGCGTCGAGCAGATCGCGGGCCCGCCGGCAGCCGGGGTCGGCGGCCAGCTTCCGTTGCAGCTCCAACCGGCACCGTCCTGAGTCGGCAATGCCGGCGGCGATCAACTCCAGCTGGCAGGCGACGTTCTCAGGGTAGACGTGGCGGTACTCGCGAGCCTCGATCAGCTGGCCGGTCTCGGCGGTGCGCCGGACAAAGACCATCGCTGTGTCGTCCCAGAAGACCAGCGCCCAGCGGCTGCGCGGGAATTTGTTGTAGGAAGAGGGACGGTAGACCTCCCGCGGTGCGCCGCCCCCGGGATCCATGATCAGGGTCTGTTCCAGCTCTGGGCTGTATTCCAGCAGGGCATAGCCGATGGCATAGCGCTCCAGCAGCTCGGTCCACTTCCGACTGTCCTCCCTGGCCTGGCCCACCTCCCGCCCCAGCTGGGCAAAGACCTCGTTGCGGCCGTCGATGAAGATCTTCGTCTCCGGGTAGAGGCGCCAGGAGATATACCCCCCGAAAACGTAGGCGTTGAACAGATTCCCCGGCGGCTGTTCCTGCTGAACAAAATCCACCGCCTGCTGCGGGACGCGCAGCGGGTCGACGCCGCAGCCCGAGGTGAAGCGGTAGTTCCCGGTGAGCAGGAAGAGGCCGAGGAGGAAGAAGAGGAGCGCCGCCGCCAGCGGCACCGGCCCCCGTCCGAACAGCAGATGCGAGATGGTCAGCGAATCCCTGTCGGCCCTCTCCGCCGGCCTCACCCCCCAGACCCGCACCAGCAGCAGCGGGGCCAGCATGCCGAAGAGCGCGATATTGCGCACGTATTGCCAGGAAATGGCAATCAGGAAGAGCAAGGGAAAGATGGAGACCCAGTCCGGTTTGCGCAGCCGCATGCCGATGATCAGCAGGCTGGCCAGCAGCGCCAGGTGGTAGAGCCAGGTCTCGGGCCAGGGGGGCCGGATCCACTCCAGGTTATGAAAAACACCGGCCTGGATCAACGCGGTCAGCTTGAAAGGCACGGTGTACACCTGGTGGAGAAAAGGGTTGACCAGCCCGGCGGCGGTGGAGGCGGCGAGGAGGATCAGTATCGTGGCGCTGGAAGGCAGGTTGCGCGTCTGCTCCGGCGGCGCCGCCGCGCCCACGCGCCAGATCCAGGGCATAAGACGGCCGAGGAGAAAGAGGCTCAGCAGCACCAGCCCGACGATCATTCCGCCATGGATGTTGGCCCAGGCGACAAAGAGGAAGGGGATCCACCAGAGATCCCCCACGGTGGCCCGCCGGGAGCGCGAGCGGAAGAGGGCGTCCAGCAGCAGGGCGGAGAAGAGCAGGGTGAACAGCTCCGGGCGGACGATGAAGCGGTCCCGCCCGGCAAGGACAAAGGGCAACAGCAGCAGAGCGGCGGCGGCGGGCGGCAGACCGGTCTCGCGGCGGACGAAACGGAAGACCACCGCCGCCGTGGCCAGGATCAGCACCGTCTTGGCCAGCACCAGCCCCGTGGGCCCGGCCAGCGAGTGGATCCCGAACATCAGCAGCTGAAAAAGCCACTCGTGGTCAATCCACTCCACGCCCGGGGCGGTGAAGGAGAACGGGTCGCTGTGCGGTATGCCTCCCCCGCCGGCGATCAGCCGGCCCGTGGCCAGGTGCCACCAGATGTCATAGTTGGTCAGGCGAAAAAAAGCCGCCGATCCGACCATAAAGAAAAAGGTACCGCAGACCAGCGCCGGCTGGAGTTTTGGGATCTTCATTGGAGGCTCCGAGAACGAGTCCGGCCATGATACCACGGTCGGTGCCGCCGCCAAACCGCCGGCCCGGTCGGCGGGTCCGCGGTTGATCCCCCACCGCCGGTCATATATAAACGTATGACCTGCCCGACCAACAAGGATTAAGGAGGATAGACGATGTATGTGGTCTGTGTCACCGTTCAGGTGAAGTCCGGGATGACCGACCAGTTCACCGCAGCCACCCTGGACAACGCCGGGAACACCCGCGACGAACCGGGAAATCTCCGTTTCGACATTCTGCGCTCGGAAGAGGACACCAACCGCTTCTTCCTCTATGAAGTGTACCGCCAGAAGGAAGATTTTGCCGCCCACCAGCAGACGGAACACTACCTCCGCTGGCGCGAGACGGTGGTCAACATGATGGCCGCCCCCCGCCAGGGGGTGAAACATTTCAGCATTTTCCCCGGAGATGGTGAGTGGTGATGATCCGCCCTCCGTTCGAGTTTACCATTCCGGGACTGATCATCATCGGTTCCGGATCGGCGGACCGGCTGGGTGAAACTCGCTGCCGGCTTCGGCAACAGGGCCCTGCTGCTCAGCGGCCGGCGGGCACTGGCCGACAACGGCGCGCTGGGGCGGCTGGAGGTCAGCCTGGCCGCCAGCGGCGTGGAGGTCGAGGTCCGGCGGCTGGACGGCGAACCGGATATCGACACCGTGGACCGGCTGACCACGGAGGCCCGGGCCGCCGGCTGTGACCTTGTGGTTGGCGCCGGCGGGGGCAGCGTTCTCGACGCGGCCAAGGCGGTGGCCGGATTGCTGGGCAACGGAGGCGCGGCCCGTCGCTACATGGAACTGGTGGGCGACGGAGAGCCGCTGGCCCGCCCGGCCGTGCCGATGATCGCACTGCCCACCACAGCCGGCACCGGCTCGGAGGTGACCCGCAACGCGGTGCTGGCCTGCCCCGAGCGAAAGATCAAGGCCAGCATGCGCAGCGTCCACCTGCTGCCCCGGGCGGTGCTGGTGGACCCCCGGCTGGCCGTGGGCCTCTCCCCCTGCGTCACCGCCAGCACCGGCCTCGACGCGTTGACCCAGCTGATGGAGTCCTGCATCTCGCGGCGGGCCGGCCGGCTGACCATTGCCCTGGCCCTGGAGGGCATCGAACTGGTGGGCCATTGGCTGCGACCGCGCCTGTTCCGCCGGGGACGACCTCGAGGCACGGGAAGAGATGGCCCGGGCCGCACTGCTCAGCGGGATCACCCTGGCCCACGCCGGCCTGGGCGCGGCCCACGGCATCGCCGGGCCTCTGGGCGGCCGGATCCCGGTGCCCCACGGAGTGGCCTGCGCCCGGCTGCTGCCGCCGACCCTGGAGACCAATCTCCGCGCCCTGGCAGAACGCGACCCGGCGAGCCCGTCCGTCGAGCGTCTGGGCCGATGCCTGCTCCTGCCTGCTGGGCCGCACGCCGGGCGACCGTACAGGAGACGGTGGCTGGCGACCGCCGCCTGGATCAGAGATGTCTGCAGCCGGATGGAGATCCCGCGGCTCACCGACGTTCGGCCTGGGGACCGGCGACCTGGTCCCGCTGGCCGCCGCGGCCCGCCAGGCCAGCAGCATGAAAGCCAACCCGGTGCCGTTGACGGAAGAGGAACTTGTTGGCATTATCACTTCCGCCATGATGTAACGCCATAACCAGTAAGGATACCCACATGCACCAGCCATCGGCGACAACGGTAATGGGCCGTGCCCGGCCTCATGCTCTGGTCCTGGTTCTCCTGCTGACCGTTGCCGGGGCATTGACCGCTGACGAGCCGCCGCTCCGGACGCACGCCGAAGAAACCATGTTCCGTGAAACCGGCTCGTATGAACAGACCTTCGAGTTCATTCGTCAGCTGCAGCGCCGCTCACCGCTGATCAGAATGGAGCAGTTCGGCGAGACCGCCCAGGGCCGCGCGCTCTACGTCGTGATCCTGAGCAGCGACGGACGGTTCACGCCCGCACTGGCCCACAGCGGAAACAAGCCGGTGGTGCTGGTCTCCAACGCCATTCACTCCGGCGAGATCTGCGGCAAGGAAGCGTCGCTGATGCTGATGCGCGACCTGGCGCAGGGCGGTCTCGAAGGGCTGCTGGACCGGATCACCCTGCTGGTCGTTCCGATTTTCAACGCTGACGGTCATCGAACGGACCAGCGTCTGGAACCGGCTGAACCAGAACGGCCCCGCGGGCGGCATGGGCCACCGGGCCACCGCGCTGGGCTTCGACCTCAACCGGGACTTCATGAAACTCGACACGCCGGAAGCCCAGGCCTGGGTGGGCAACCTCTTCAACCGCTGGTTGCCCCACCTGACCATCGACATGCACACCACCGACGGGTGGGACCACCGCTACGCGCTGACCTATCTCTATGACCGCCACCCGCTGATGCCCGCCTCGCTGGAACAGAGTGTGGCCGGGATCATCCAGCGGATCACACCGTTGATGCGCGACGCCGGCTACCCGATCCAGGTCTACGGTTCGGTGGACAAGCTGAACCCGGAAAAAGGCTACACCATCTGGCCGCCCTTCCCCCGCCTCTGCACATCGTATGTCGCCACTCGCGGCCGGCTGGCGCTGCTGGCCGAGGCCCACGCCCACAAGGACTTCCGTACCCGGGTCAACGCCGCCTACCACTACCTGCGCAACGTGCTGCAGGACGTGGCGGACCGCGGATCGGAGGTGGTGCAGGCGGTGGAACAGGCCGAAGCGCAACTTACCCGGCGCGGCGCCACCATGGATCCCGCCGACCTGGTGGCCCTGGCCATGGAATCGCGGCCGTCGCAGAAGGAGATCACCCTCGAGACCTATGAACTGGAAGTGGAAACCGACCCGCGCACCGGCCTGCAGTGCATCAGCTACAGCGGCACGCCCCGGGACTACACCGTGCCGCTCAGCGACCGGATGGAGGTCACCAGCTCGGTCATTCGCCCCGCGGCGTACATCGTTCCCGCAGAGTATCGCCGGCAGGTGGTGGACCACCTGCTGCTGCACGGCGCGCAGGTGATGCGAGCGCTGGAGCCGTTCGAAGCGCAGGTGGAGATCTACCACATCGACGAGCTGACCTTTAACCCGACACCCGTACCAGGGACACCTGCGGGCCACCCCGTCGTTGAGCCCGGTGCGCCGCGCGCAGGTTGAATATTCCGCCGGCACCTACATCATTCCGCTGGCCCAGCCGTGCAGCGAGATCATCGCTCTGCTCCTCGAACCACAGAGCAGTGACGGCCTGCTGGCCTGGAACCGGATGAACGGCATCACCACCGATGGCAAGGTTCGGGAGAGCTGGGTGCTGGCCAACCGGGCGCGGGAGATGATGGACGACCCTGAAGTGGCCGAAGCCTTTCGCCGGCGGGCCGCGGAGGACCCGGAATTCCTCGAGGACCTCGGTGCCCGGCTGAACTTCTTCTGGGAACATTCACCCTACCCCACCCCCGGGGTGGGAGACTACCCGATCACCCGGGCGCTTGCCCGCCCCGCCGTGGCCACCGAAACGGTGCTACGCTGACAGCAGCATCTGACAATCGACCGACGAAACCACGAGGACCACCAGCCGCATGACGAAGAAAAGGAAAACCCTGACCGCCAGAACCGCCGACCCGTTCATCCTTTACCAGGAGTCGGTCCAGGATGTTGACAGCGGCGTCGAGTTTCTCCGCCGCGTCTATCGCTCCAACTTCGGGCGCCTGCCCTCTTCATTGCGCGAGGATTTCTGCGGCACGGCCCTGCTCTCCTGCCGCTGGGCAGGCCTCAGCCACCGCAACACGGCCGTGGGAATCGACATGGACCGCCGGACGCTGGACTGGGGCCGGCGGAACAATCTCGCGGCACTCCCGGACCCCGGCCGGGTGAGACTGATCGAAGGTGACGTGCTGAAGGTCAGGCCGCCGTGTGTGGACGTCGCCGCGGCATTCAACTTCTCCTACTGCGTGTTCAAGGACCGCCGCCTGCTCACCGACTACTTTCGCATGGTCCACCGCGGCCTCAAGGACGAGGGCTGTTTCATCCTCGATCTTTACGGCGGACCGGAAGCGATCCAGGAACTGGAGGAAGAACGCAAGGAGGACGGGTTCACCTACGTCTGGGACCAGGAGCGCTACAACCCGATCAACGCCGAGATCCTCTGCCACATCCACTTCCGTTTTCGCGACGGCAGCGAACTGCGGAAAGCGTACACTTACGACTGGCGATTGTGGACCATCCCCGAACTGCGGGAGTCGCTGGTCGATGCCGGGTTCAGGAAAGTCGATGTCTATTGGGAAGGCACCGACGAGGACGGCGAGGGCAACGACGTCTACCGCAAAACGAAACGGGGCACCGCCGACATCTGCTGGATCAGCTACATCTCCGCGGTCAAATAGCAGGCGTGCGCAACGACAGGGCATAAGCCCACTGCCCGCAACCCCTCGTCTGACGTGGGTTTGCGGCACCTGCAACAGCGCTTCTCTCCTCTATGGCCCGCTCCACCAGTTCAACTTCACCATCAGATTGCAGCGGCCAGTCCCGCAGTGACAACGCTGCGATGGTAGCGCGGCACAACCCGCGCACAAGCCTACCCATTTTTTGTTTGCACTTTTTCCGGGATCTGTTTTGCTTGCACGGTGTGACGCTGTGCAGGCAGTTTCATTTCACGACTTCGCACGGTTCAAGACCGCCAGCGACACAAAGCCGTTCTTGCCGACCGGCAAAGACGCCTGGCCGAGAACCGCACCTCCCGCCGCAATCCTGCTACTGACGAGGGTTTGCAGCGATCACTCACATCACGCACCGACGGGATAGCGTGCGGCACACCACTTCGACCTGCACCGGGCATCATCTTCGCACGAAGCGCACGGAGCCGTCGATGAACGGTGAGCGCAGCGATTTGCATACGTCGTTCGATGAGTGGAACGACCTTCGTCGTTGCAAATATTAGACACCCCGTTTAATTTATTTTTTCCGCCGACGTCAGGCAAGCGCAGCACGCCGCACACAACGCTCGCCTGAAACCTTTTACTGGCGCGGGTTTCAAGCGTTCGTGTTTCCGGCGCCTTTGATGGTGACGCTTTTGCATTCCGCTGAAACGCAGGCCAGCACTTGGTTTTGCGGTTGACAATGATTTTTAATTAGTGTAATTGAAACAGGAATAGTTCGCGGGCTCTTTAACATCCAAGGAGGGTAAGCATGGCCACAAAGAAGAAGGCCACCAAGAAGAAGGCTACCAAGAAGAAGGCCACCAAAAAGAAGGTTGTGAAGAAGGCCACCAAGAAGAAGGCTACCAAGAAGAAGGCCACCAAGAAGAAGGCCACCAAGAAGAAGGCCACCAAGAAGAAGGCCACCAAGAAGAAAGCCACCAAGAAGAAGGCCACCAAGAAGAAGGCCACCAAGAAGAAGGCCACCAAGAAGAAGGCCACCAAGAAGAAGGCCACCAAGAAGAAGGCCACCAAGAAGAAGGCCACCAAGAAGAAGGCCACCAAGAAGAAAGCTACCAAGAAGAAGTAAGCAACCGAAAGTTCAGGCCGACGGATACCAGGACGTCTAGAGAGTCCGTAACATAAAGTAAGCAAACAGCGAGGTCGGATCCGACCCAACGTTTTAAATACACCCGCGAAACTGCCCCCTACCCCACTAGGGGGTTTATTTTGTACCCGGTGGACAAAAATAGGGCGAGGCCCCGTGGCCTCGCCCTATCTGTTTATGGTTGAATGGCTTACGGCGCCAGACCCGACACCGTGCAACCCGCCGTGGCCGTGTCGCCGTCCGGCGCATAGGGCGGCTGGTTATACGGAGCCGGCGTGACGTCGGCCACCAGCATGCTGAAGACGTTGTCACCCACCAGGGTGCTCAGCGCCGGGAACGTCTGGTTCCAGCTGAGGACAAAATCCTCACTCGGCGAGAGGTTGGTCCAACCGGCACGCCAGTTCTTGTACGCCCTGCCACTGGCGATAACCACCTCGATGTTTCCCGCGGCACGCCGGTTTTCGCTGGTCAGGTTGGTCATCCCCGCAGTGAACTGTGCGACGAAGGGCAACACGCCCGAGGAGGGCAGGCAGTCGAGGCTCGCACCCACCGTGCCCACCGTGGCACCGACGTGGAGAGTCACCGGAATGACCACCGTCGGTGTCACCGGGTCGTTGCTGTTGATGGTCAACGAACCGGTGTAGTCGCCGGCGTCCAGGTCTGCCGCATCACCGATGACGCTCACCGGCAAGGAACCGAGCGCGGGCACCTGCCCGCCGGTTGGGTCGGTGCTCAGCCATCCGGTGCCGAACTCGATGGCCAGGCTGTCGTGCATGTACGCCTGGTTGTAAGCCACCTGCAGGCCATCGGTGCCGTCGCCGTTCTGGATACCGATCGTCGCGCTGTCCAGCGGAGCGGCCATGGTGTCGTACTGGAAGACCATGCTGCCGTCGCTGTTCAGGATCACCTGGCAGGTGTAGGGACCGCCGGAGCTGTAGTGCGCCACGTCGATCCAGGAGACGATCAGCTGGCTGCCGTCGCTGTAGTAGTACGCCGTACCCCCGTCGTTGAAGTTGAGGTCATCCCAGAACAGGGCGAGCATGTTCAGCGGCGCGCTGGTGCTGGGAATGCCGGTGTTGCTGTAGGAACTCAGCGTCGAGGTGAAGCTGATCCAGCCGTTGGTGCAGAAATTGAACTGGGTGTATGCCGCACCGTAGTAGTTGAAGGTAAACCCGATGTCGTAAGGCCCGACATTGGTGTCGTCGCCCAGACCGAGGATCTGGGTGCCGATGCCGGTGATGTCGATCCAGCCGTAGGCCGGGCCGCCCGCCTCGTCGCTGTCCCGCCAGCTGTAGCCGTAGGTATCCGGGCCTCCGGAACCGCTGGCCGCGCCGGAATCCACCAAGGCGGCGATGGAGAAGTTGAGGTAGCCGTCACCGTTGTTGGTGAAGGTCAGCGTCTCGCTGGCCGTACCGCCGGGGTCGGCGTAGAGGTGGATCTCACTGGCCGACAGCACCATGTCGGGAAGCAGCAGTTCGCTGGACGCGCCCCAGACGATGACATCGTCGATATACCAGCCGTCGTAGGCCACCGAACTGTCGGTGCCGAAGGTCCAGCGGAAGATCGCCGTCTGGCCGAGATAGGCGCTGCAGTCGAAGGTCACCAGCTCCCACTCGCCGCTGCCGGTGAAACCGGGCTCACCCAGACCGGTGATGCTGTCATCGGGGTAGCCGCCGTCGGGGAGCAGCAGGGTCCAGCTGCCGCCGCCGTCGGTGGAGATTTTCACATTGCCGCCGTCGTAACCGGTCTCGATGGAGCGCCAGTGGTAGAAACCGAGGGCCGCGCTCGGATCGTTGAACGAGTATTCGCGGCTGTCCAGGGTGTAGACCGCACTGTTGTCGTAGGTGGAATCGAGGTCGGTGCCCCAGAGCTTGAGCCCCGAGTGCGCCGCGGAGGGGCCGGCCGTGGCCTCGCCCCACTCCCACTCGCCGCTGCCGATGAAATTGCCGTCGCTGATCTCGAAAGCTTCGGCCGGGGTGAGCGAGAAGTCCTGCACCACCGTGTCGCCCACCGGGACAAAAACGCTGGCCATATCCTCGCCGTAACCGATGGCGGCCACATGGATGGAGTAGGTCGAACCGCCGGGAATGGTGGTGAACTGGTAGAACCCGGAGGCGTTGGTGGTCTCCGGGGCCAGCGGTGTGCCGAGCACCGAGATCACGGCGCCGTCGATGGGCGTGCCTTCCAGGTCGGTCACCGTCCCCTGGAGAATGCCGGCGGGGGCCGGGTCGAGGCTGAAGTCCACGGTCACCGTGCCGTCCACCGGCACGTAGGCCATCTGCTGCTGGGGCAGGTAGCCGAAATAGGTGGCTTCAAAGGTATAGCTCTGGTCGCCGGCGGCGGACATGCTGTAGTCGCCGGTGACCTCGTTGGCATAGACGATACGGCCGCTGCTCAGTTCTTCCACCCGGGCCGGGATCGGGGCCGATGAGCCGGAGTCGGACACATTGCCCTGCACCGTGCCGAAGCCCTGGGAAGCGTAGATCACCGCCTGCTCAAGGTCGATGATCCCCATGCCGAAGGTGTTTTCCTCGCCCACGGGGCCCAGGTCCACGGCGGTGGTGAGCAGGATGTCCTTGATCGTGTCCACGTCGAGGTTGGGGTCCACCTGCCGCAGAACGGCCACCGATCCGGTGACGTGGGGCGAAGCCATGGACGTGCCGCTGAAACTGGAATAGCTGTTACCCGGCACCGAGCTGCGGACGTCGGTCCCCGGGGCCACCACTTCGGGCTTGATCTCGTCGTTACAGCCGGGTCCGAGGCTGGAGAAACTGGAGATGGGATAGGGGAAGCTGTAGTTGGTGGCGTCCACCGATCCCACGGAGAACGCGTTGTACGGAGAATCTGCCCGGTCGCCGGGTGTGCGCAGGGAAGCCACGGTGGGCCCCTCGTTGCCGGCGGAGAAGATCACCGCGCATCCGGCCGCCTCGCAGTTGTCGATGGCGGTCCAGAACGTCACGTCGCAGGGGCCGGTGATGTACGACCCGTGGTAGATCGGGCTGATGCCCCAGGAGTTGCCCACCGCGTCGGCCACGTCGTCAACGGTGCCCGGGTTGCCGTCCGGGTCGGCGAACCACTGGAAGGCCGCCACGGCGTCGGTCATGGTGGTGGGGATGTCCACGCGGTCGATGACCCCGGCGGAGATCCACTGGGCATCCTTGGCCACGCCGATCTCGTTAGCCGCGGTGTAGCCGGCGATGGTGCCCATGGTGTGCGTGCCGTGGGAACCGGAGTCGAAGGGGAAGGTGGTGGAGGTCACCGGGTCGAACCAGCACTCGGCGGCCGGCTCGGTGAGACCGCGCCAGCGGGAGGCCAGCGCTTCGTGGTTGCCGTCCACGCCGGTGTCCATGTTGGCGATCACCCGGCCCAGACCGGTGTAACCCAGGGCCCAGGCTTCGGGAGCCTTGATCGCGGCAATACCCGGCTCGATGGCCCGGACGGCCTGCCCTTCCTTGCGTGGTTCGGTGGGACCGACCTTGGGGTTCTCCACCGGGGCGATGGTCTCGATGATGTAGTCGATGTAGACCAGTTCCACCTCGGGGCGCTGGGCGATCTTCTTGATCTCGCCCACCGTGGCTTCCACAC
The DNA here is from genome assembly GCA_963836075.1 of uncultured Acidobacteriota bacterium. Classification (GTDB taxonomy): domain Bacteria; phylum Acidobacteriota; class JAQAZP01; order JAQAZP01; family JAQAZP01; genus JAQAZP01. Next base: position 3,234,895 of record CAWIIB010000009.1, on the reverse strand, counting down.
CGACGAGGTTTTCGATCCAGAAAGTCCTGAAGTCGCGCACTTCGCCGCTGAGCACCTGCTTTTGCAGATAGTCGGTCAACCGCGGCTGGCTGTCCTGGGCCACGGTCTGCAGCGCTTCCACCACGTACTGGTGGCGCAGGGCCAGGGTCGCCCCCTCGCGCTTCAGCTGGGCGTTGAGTGAGACCACGTCGGCCCGGTCGGCCAGTCTCACGATAACTTTATAGAATTCAGTGTCAGGCCGGTTGGCCAGATCCTTGGCCAGCCCGTCGTGTAAAACACCGGCCGTGGCGGTTCCGGCAAGAGCGCAGAACACGACGGCAACCAGCAGGAGTGCAAAAACTCTCCTCATGTGTCGTTCCTCCAGATTGTGGGCACAGGATTGAGGGGCTCCCCAAAGCCCCCCGGATCGCACTTCAGGGGATCAGGAGCCGGCCACCGGTGGAAGGATCCTCCGGTCCCGGACGGACACGCCTCCCCTGGAGGCGCACCATATACCCCTAAATATATATGAATAAGATCCGCTTTGGCAAGAAAAGGCTGCCCCTGCCCGGCCGGCCGGCCGGCAGACAGGAATTCCGGTCACCGACGAGCGCTGATCACCCCAATTCCGGATAGAGGGGGAACTGCTGGCAGAGTTCGCGCACTTCAGCGCGCACCTGGGCCAGGTTTTCCGGGTTCTTGCGGTCCGCCAGCACCCGGGCAATGAACCGCGCGGTGAGCTTCATCTCGTCCGGCCCCATGCCCCGGGTGGTCAGCGCCGGGGTGCCCAGGCGGATACCGCTGGGGTTGAACGGTGACCGGGTGTCGAAGGGCACCATGTTCTTGTTGGTGGTGATCGCCGCCTTGTCCAGCGCCTTCTCGGCGAACTTGCCCGGGATCTCCTTGTCGGTGAGGTCGATGAGCACCAGGTGGTTGTCGGTGCCCCCGGAGACCAGGGTGAACCCCTGCACCAGCAGTTCGTCGGCCAGGGCTTTGGCGTTTTCCACGATCCGCGCGGCATACTCCTTGAACTCCGGCCTGGCCGCCTCGCGGAAGGCCACCGCCTTGGCCGCGTTGACGTGGTCGTGGGGGCCGCCCTGCAGGCCGGGAAACACAGCCTTGTCGATGTCCTGGGCGTATTTCTCCTTGCAGAGGATGATCGCCCCCCGCGGGCCGCGCAGGGTTTTGTGCGTGGTGCTGGAGACCACGTCGGTGAAAGGCAGCGGCGAGGGATGGACACCACCCACGATCAGACCGGAGATGTGCGAGATGTCAGCCATGGTGATGGCATTCACCTCGTCGGCGATCTCCTGGATCCGGGCAAAATCGATGATCCGCGGATAGGCCGTGGCGCCGGAGAGGATAATTTTCGGCTTGTGCTTGTGGGCCAGCTCGCGCATGGCGTCGTAGTCGATGAGGTGCTTTTCGGGATCCACGCCATACTGCACGAAATTGTAAGCCTTGCCCGAAAAATTCACCGGATGGCCGTGGGTCAGGTGGCCGCCGTGGGCCAGGTTGAGACCGAGCACCGTGTCACCGAACTCCAGCAGCGCCACGTAGCAGGCGATGTTGGCCGGCGAGCCGGAGTACGGCTGCACATTGGCGTGCTCGGCGCCGAAGAGCGATTTGGCCCGCTCGATGGCCAGTTCCTCGGCCTGGTCGATGAACTCGTTGCCGCCGTAATAGCGCTTGTGCGGGTAGCCTTCCGAGTACTTGTTCGACATCACCCCGCCCAACGCCTCCAGCACGGCGAGGCTGGTGAAATTTTCGGAGGGAATCAGTTCCAGCCCGTAGCGCTGGCGCTCCAGTTCCTGGAGGTGGAGCTGGTAAATGTCGGGATCCGCTTTGGCCATAAAGCTCATAGTTTTGTCTCCTTGACATGTCCAGGCCGCCGTCGGGCAGCCGACTCAGGTCTGCATAGTGTAATATCAATGATCTCAATTGCAACGCCACTTGACACCAACCGTCCTATCTCCCATAATATTGGTCGATTATCGGCATGATACATGGTGAGCATCGAGCCTGGCGGGATCGCCCCCGGCAGGCTTTTGTTCTGCCGGCAATCTTCCGCACCAGGGGGTCCGGAAGGTTTGCGGCGGATGCAGAGGAATTGATCATGGATATGGTTTACATGGACCACCACGCCACCACACCCCTTGACCCGCGGGTACTCGAGGAGATGATGCCCTTTCTCACCGAGCACTTCGGCAATGCGTCCAGCTCCACCCACCGGGTGGGCCGGTATGCCCGCAAAGCGGTAGAAAAAGCGCGCGGTGAAGTGGCACAGTTGATCGGGGCCGAGCCCAGGGAAATCATCTTCACCAGCGGCGCCACAGAATCGGACAATCTGGCGGTGAAAGGTATTGCGCAGCGGTTGCGGAAAAAAGGCAACCACATCATCACCAGTGTCGTGGAGCACAAGGCCATTCTCGATCCCTGCTCCTTTCTGGAGAAGTCTGATTTCGAGGTGACCGTTCTGCCGGTGGACAATTTTGGCATGGTTGATCCGGCAGCGGTGAAGGCGGCGATCCGCCCCGAGACCATCCTGGTCAGCATCCAGGCGGCGAACAGCGAAGTGGGCACCATCATGCCCGTCGCCGAGATCGGTGCAATCACCAGGGAGCAGGGCATCCTCTTCCACACCGACGCGGTCCAGGCGGTGGGCAAGATCCCGATCAACGTCGACGAGATCAACGCCGACCTGCTCTCGCTTTCCGGCCACAAGATGTATGGGCCCAAGGGTGTGGGCGCACTCTACCTCCGGGGCAAGAACCGCCTGGTCCCCCTGACCCATGGCGGAGGGCAGGAGCGAAGACTGCGCTCGGGCACGGAAAACGTGCCGGGGATCGTCGGTCTCGGTGCGGCCTGCCGGCTGGCCGGCGAAGAGATGGACGAAGAAGGTAGACGTCTTTCCGCCTTGCGCGACAGGCTGCACAAGGGGATAATCGGGAAGGTCGATGGTGTGCATCTCAACGGCCACCCGGAGAAACGGCTGCCCGGCAACCTGAACCTGAGTTTCGACCACGTCGAGGGCGAGTCGATCATGATGGCCCTCAAGGGGTTCGCCCTTTCTTCCGGTTCGGCATGCACCTCGGAGTCGCTGCAGGCATCCTACGTGCTGATGGCCACTGGAATCGAGGAGGTGATGGCCCACTGCTCCATCCGGTTCGGTCTCGGCCACAGCAACACCGAGGCGCAGGTGGACCGGCTGGTCGAGGAACTGAGCGCCGCCCTGACCCGGCTGCGGGCCATGTCACCACTGGCCGACTGACATTCGGCGCCCGGAACTGAATTGCAACACACCTGTATAAAGTAGAGAAGGAATCATGGAATACAGCGACAAGGTAGTTGACCACTACGAAAACCCCCGCAACGTGGGGATCATTGAGAACGCCGACGGCATCGGTACCGTGGGCAACCCGGCCTGCGGCGACGTGATGAAACTGTCCATCCGGATCGAGAACGACGTGATCACCGCCGCCAAATTCAAAACCTTCGGCTGCGGGGCAGCCATCGCCACCAGCTCGATCCTCACCGAAATGGTGGTGGGCAAAACTGTCGACGAGGCGTTGACCATCTCCAACAAGGCGGTGGCTGAAGCCCTGGACGGACTGCCTCCGGTGAAACTGCACTGCTCGGTGCTGGCTGAGGACGCGCTCAAGGCGGCCATCGAGAACTACCGGGACAAGCAGGCCAAGGCAGACAACAGCTGACCGGCGGCCCCGGTCCTGCGGGCACCGGGGCGCTCATCATTTCCCGAGAGGTATTATCTGGTCATGAGCAACAGCGAAAAACAGGCTGCGGACGGCAAAGAGGACCTGAAACTGTTCCTGGTCTCCCACATGGGCCCCTATTCCTGCTGGAGCCTGGAGGTCGGCACCAACGCCGGGGCGGCGTTCCAGGGGTGCCGCAAGAACAAACGCGTCCCCGAGAGCAGTGACAGCACCAGCTGCAAGGTGGAAGAGGTGAAGATCCCGGGATACCGTCTGATCGTCGTCCCCGAGGAAGAGCAGTAGCGGCTCCCGCCGTCAGAACATGAACTTGATCCCGCCGGTGGTGATCCAGAACGAGGGATCCACCCTCATGACGAAGTTGTCCAGTTCGGGATAGACACCCCCCACCACCCGCAGGTTCACGTCCTTCCTCTCCGAGTAGTAGTATTTGACCATGAAGGTGACCGCCATCCGGCGGTTGATCTGGATGTCTCCGCCCACTCCGGCGTTGAAGCCCACCGAACTGGTGTCGGCCCCGAAATCGATCACCGGGTATTCGAAGTCGAGATACTGGTAGTCGCCGCTGGAGTAGGTGTAGGCGTAAGCCGTGTCGTAACTCCCCCGGATCTGCGTGTCAAAGGCCGAGAAGCCGAAGCTGAGATACGGCCGCAGCGGCCCGTGGTCGGTGAGGTGGGTCACCAGGTTGAGGCTGCCCACCAGGGACCGCATCCGCGGGTTTTCGTAGCGGTAGCCGCGGTAGGCGTTCCAGAGTGACCGGCCGTCGTCCCAGTCCCAGTAAATGTTGTACTCGGTACTGATGCTGGGGTAGGAGTAGAGGCCCCGGCCCTCCAGCTCGAGGCTCAGCCAGGGGTTGAAGCGGTAGAACAACGCCGCACCGAAGGCCGGGCCGGCTCCCCCGCTGAACCGCAGATCCCAGTATTCCTCCACGTTGACCAGCGCCCCGTCACGCCAGCGGGCGCTGGAATACATCGAATCCCCCATGGTGCCCCAGCCAAAGCCGGCGTCGAACCAGACCCCCGGCCCCGACTCGAGTCCGGCAACGGCTGTTCCTCCGCAGAGACCGGCGGCCAGCACGACCATTGCCATTCCCGCCACCCGCATCATCCACCTCTGTCGCTGCTGACCGTTCATCGGCTGTTCCTCCTCTTGACTCTATCAATATCACGGACCTGCATGGCCATGAAAGACGGTAACCACCCACCTGTAAAGCAAACACCGTGCCGCCTGAAGCCCAGGCTCCGGGATTGAAGAAAACAGACGCAATAGCCAGGGGAACCCCCGCGGAGGCACCACGGATCGTCCTCTGCAAAGGACACCTTTCTTCACACCGCCGGGGATCTGCGCCCGCTTCGCTCATCGAACGATATACCCTATAATACCGTTTCTGTCGTCAACAGCTACGGTGAGGCTTTACCCATACCCCGCCGGATCAGCGCGGCCACCTCTGGTTGCCGCCCGGCACCGATCATCAGGAGGAGTTTCCATGCGTATCCCCACACTGCAGCTCGTGCTGCTCTTCCTCAGCCTGGCCGGCCTGGCCCTGGCCGCCGGTTGTTCCGGGCCCCGGGAGCAGGACGCGTCCCCGGGCCCGGAACCGCTGGCCAAGGTGGATTATGCCCGCCAGCAACTGGCCAAGTACGCCCGCCATGACATGGAATGCAACCTGGACCTGCTGGACGAAAACCAGCGTGCCGTGCTGGACGAGCTGGTGGCTGCAGCCAAGGTGATCGACGGGATCTTCTTCGGTCAGGTCTACAGCCGCAACGCTGAAATCCGCGACAAGCTGGCGGCGGGCAGCGGACCGGATAACGCTGTGCTGCGCGACTTTTTCCGCATCAACTACGGCCCCTTCGACCGCCTGGAGGAGGATACCCCGTTTATCGGCGACGCCGCAAAGCCCAAGGGGGCAAACTTCTATCCCGAAGACATGACCAGGGAGGAGTTCGAGGACTGGATCACCGGGCACCCCGAGGACCGCGACGCGCTGGAGAACACCTTCACCGTGATTCGCCGCGAGAACGGTGCCCTGCAGGCCATCCCCTACTCGGAGTTCTACCGCCCCGAGCTGGAAAAGGCCGCCGCCCACCTGCGCCGGGCAGCAGAGCTTACCGACAACGACTCCTTGCGCACTTTTCTGATCAGCCGCGCCGACGCATTCCTGTCCAACGACTACTACCAGAGCGACATGGACTGGATGGACATCAGCGACAACCTGATCGACGTCACCATCGGGCCCTACGAGGTCTACGAGGACAACCTCTTCAACTTCAAGGCGGCCTTCGAGGCCTTTATCTGCCTCCGCGACCCGGTGGAGAGCGCCCGTCTGGACTCGATCAAGGGGCACCTGCCGGCCATGGAGCGCAACCTGCCGATCCCCGACGAGTATAAAAACTTCAACCGCGGCACCGAGTCACCCATCTCGGTGGTGGACGTGGCGATCAGCGCCGGCGACACCCGCGCCGGGGTGCAGACCCTGGCCTTCAACCTGCCCAACGACGAGCGGGTGCGGGAGGCCAAGGGCTCGAAAAAGGTGATGCTGAAGAACGTGCTGCAGGCGAAGTACGAAAAAATCTACATCCCCATCGCCAGGGTGGTGCTTGAGGAGGGGCTGGCCGAGCAGACCGACTTCGAGGCCTTCTTCAACCACACCCTGCTGCACGAGGTCTCCCACGGTCTCGGGCCGGGAAACCTGACCATCGAGGGCCGGCAGACCACTGTGGCCAAGGAGTTCAAGGAACTGTACTCCGGGATGGAGGAAGCCAAGGCCGACACGCTGGGTGTCTACAACATCCAGTACCTGGTGGACCAGGGCGAACTGGCCGCGGAGCGGGCCGAGAAAGCCTATATCACCTTTCTCGGCGGCATCTTCCGCTCCATCCGCTTTGGCGTGGGGGCAGCCCACGGCAAGGCGAACATCATGATCCTCAACTTCATGCTGGAGCACGGGGGGTACTATTTTGACGAGGCCAGCGGACGGTTTGGCGTCAACCAGGAGACGGTGGCCGATGGTTTCAGCAAGCTGGCCACCGCCCTGCTGACCCTGCAGGCGGAAGGCGACTACGAAGGCGCCGCGGCATTCATGAAAACATACGGCAGTGTGCCGCCAACCGTCGAGGCGGCCCTGGCCCGGTTGAACGACGTGCCGGTGGACATCGACCCGCACTACGAACTTGACTAGAGAAACAGCGGAGGGCAGCCATGGACAAGGTTCTGGAATACGTTCGTTCCCACCAGGGGGAATATCTCGCTGAACTGGTGGAACTGCTCAAGATCCCCAGCATCTCCTCGGAGAAGGAACACAGGAAGGACATGAAGACGGCGGCGAAACACCTCGCCGCGCGGATGAAGAAGGCCGGCCTCTTCGGGGTGAAGGTGATGGCCACCGGCGGCCACCCGGCGGTCTATGGCGAGTGGTGCAAGGCGGGCAAGGACCAGCCCACCGTGCTGGTCTACGGGCACTACGACGTCCAGCCGGTGGACCCGCTGAATCTCTGGAAAACGCCGCCCTTCGAGCCCGACGTCCGCCCCTCGAACAAGGTCAAGGGGGCCAAGGACCTCTACGCCCGGGGTGCCGCGGACGACAAGGGCCAGCTCTTCATCCACCTGCTGGCGGTGGAGGCGCACCTCAAGGTCAACGGCAAGCTGCCGGTGAACGTGAAGTTCATCTTCGAGGGCGAGGAGGAGATCGGCAGTCCCAATCTCGTGCCGCTGATGAAGAAGCACCGCAACCTGCTCAAGGCCGACTCGGTGGTGGTCTCCGACACACCGATGTTCGACTACGGCAAGCCGTCCATCTGCTATGGTCTCCGCGGCCTGTCTTTCATGGAGCTGCGCATCACCGGCCCGAACAGCGACCTGCACTCCGGCACTTTTGGCGGCATCGCGGCCAACCCGATCAACGTGCTGTGCGATATCGTGGCCCGGCTGACCGATGCCCGGGGCCGGGTGGCCATCCCCGGCTTCTACGACGACGTGATCAAGCTTACCGCCGCCGAGCGGAAGGCGTACGCCGCCCTCCGGGTGACCGACACCTCGTTCAAGCGGCAGCTGGACGTGCGGGAACTGGCCGGCGAGCAGGGCTACACCGCCGCCGAGCGGCAGTCGGCCCGCCCCACCCTCGACGTCAACGGCATCTCCGGCGGCTATGAGGGCAAGGGGGCCAAAACGGTGATCGCCTCGAAAGCGATGGCCAAGATCAGTATGCGGCTGGTGCCCAACCAGGACCCGAAGAAGATCGCCCGGCTGTTCACTCAGCATGTGAAAAAGCTCGCCCCGCGCTCGGTGCGCATCGAGGTGCTGGACCTCCACGGCGGAGACCCTGCAATGACCCCGCTGGACAATCCGGCCACCCAGGCGGCCATGCGGGCACTGAAAAAGGCTTTCGGCAAAAAGGTGCTCACCACCCGTGAGGGCGGTTCGATCCCCATCGTCGCCGACTTCCAGAAGATCCTCGGCGCCCCCACGGTGCTGATGGGTTTTGGCGTCCCCGACGAAAACCTTCACGCCCCCAACGAAAAGCTCCACCTGCCCAACTTCTTCACCGGCATCGAGGCCTCGGCCCACTACTTCAACGAACTCGCCGGCTGACCTGAGCCCCCCGGGGGCGGGCATCCCGCCCGCCCCCGATCCAGCTTAAACTTTGAAAGACAACGATTTAAATGAGGGACAGGTGCTGTCTGCACAAGCATTCCTGTCACCCTTTCCCATCCCGGCCCGTGATCTCCCGACAACTATGCTCATGTAGACAGCACCTGTCCCTCAAAAAATTCGTAACGCAGCGGCATTGCCAATCGTGTACCCTGTGAACAACAGCAGAGGGTGATCAATGGCCGCGTCAGACAACCAGTTGATGAGCCGGATGAGCGGCGGGGACATGGAGGCGCTTTCGGCCATCGTCCTGCGCCACCAGCGCGGGCTGGTTGGCTTTCTCACCCGGCTCAGCGGGAGCAGGGACACGGCCGAGGACCTGGCCCAGGAAACGTTCCTCCGGGTTTACGAATCATGCGAACGCTACCGCCCGGTTGGCCGCTTCACCACCTGGCTCTACACCATCGCCTACCGCCTGTTTGTGGATGCCCGCCGGTCCTGGATCAGCAGCCGGACAACCGCTATGGACGAAACGGAACAACCCTGCCAGGACCGGCCGGAAGTGACCCCGGAAATGGCGGCGATCCACAGCGATCTCACCCGGCGCGTCCAGCAGGAGATCGACACCCTGCCCGAGACGTATCGTCCGGTGCTGGTCCTGCGCTCCCAACGGGAGTTGACCTACGCGGAGATCGCCTCAGTGGTGGGCTGCAGCGAAGGCGCGGCACGGGTGAGAATGCACAAGGGGCTGGCCCTGCTTCGCCGCCGGCTCAAAGAATGCGGGCTGCTGGGAAAGAACATCGAGGAGTAAGATCATGAACTGCAACGAGGCAAGCGAACTTCTGGCCGCCGCGGTGCTCGGAGACCTGCACCGCGACGAGCAACGTGCGGTCCACGCCCACCTGGCCGGCTGCGACCGCTGTCTCGAGGAGGAGAGCGAACTCTTCGAATCGCTGCGCCTGCTCCGCACCCATGCGGACGTCGAGCCCGGGGCGGGGTTTCACACCACGGTGATGGCCCGGGCGGCCGAATCGTCGAGAAAAGTGGCCGCGGCCCCGGTGATCCCGATCCGTCGAGTGGGCCTGCTGACCCGGACCCTGCTCACCGCCGCGGCCACCGCGCTGCTGGTGGTGGGCCTGCAGACCGCACTGGAGTTCTGGCGGCCGGGGCCGGCGCACGCCCCAGCCGGCTCCGCCGTGTACGGTGCCGCATTGACCGGCGAGGAGAGGCCGGCACCGTCCCTGCTCGACGGAACGCTTTTCGACCGCCGACGGAACATCCCCGAAGACCTGCGCCGGTTCAAACAGACCCGTCGCCGCGGAGATACTCAACGCCCGCTGGACCTCTGAGGCAAAAACCATGAATCGCATCGCAGCCCTTCTCCTGTTCCTGATGGTCGCCGCCCTGGCCATCCTGCTCATCACCCGCTCCACCACCGGCCCAGCTGGCACCCTCGACCAGGAGGATGTGCGCCGGCACCCCGAGGCCGCACTGGAGAAGGTTGACACACTTCTGCACCGTGTCAGGGACGGAGTAACCGCCTCCGAGCAGGCACGGAAACTGCTGAATATTATTATTGACGACCGAACCGACCCTGAAAGCAGCCTGGACGCTCGCCTGCGCCTGGTGGAATTGGAACAGTCGCTGGGAAACCATGCGGCTGCCGGCGCTGCCCTGCTGGACGCCATCCAGGCCCACCCGGGATCCGCAGCCATACCACGACTGCTCATCGACCTGGGCCTCCTGCTCCACGGCCCGCTGGACCGTCCGGCTGAAGCGGCCGAAGTGTTGAATAAGGTAGTGCTTTTCTATCCGGACCACCCGCTGGCCGACGAGACGCTGCTCCTCGCCGACCAGGTTGCCAAGGAGCTCGCGAAACATGAATAGAAAGAGACCCCCACGCCGGCCGCTGACCGCCCTCGCACTGTCAGCCGTGGCGCTGCTAATCCTCTCCGGCTGTCACTTCAGCCTGCTCAACCGCAGCACCAGCCTGGCGGCCTGGTCACCCGATGGAAACCGGCTGGCGGTGTGCATCGGCAACGAGGACGGCGACCGCAGTGAACTCTGGCTGGTGGAGCCGGAAAGCGGCACGACGAGAAAACTGCTCACCGTCGAACAGTCGTCCGCCCTGCCCCACCTGCTGGCGCCGCGCTGGGCTCCCCATGGCAGGACACTCTTCTGCGCCCGCACCACCGGCGGGGAGGAGGATGAACGCCGCCCGGCGGCGATCATGGGCATCGACATCAACTCCGGCATTGCGACCGAGGTGGGCCTGATTCACTACACCGGCGCCCGGGGAGGGTACTTTTCCGCCACCGAAGCCTTCATCCCCCTGGCCGACGGCACCCTGGCCGCCCAGGATCTTGGCCAGGATGAGGTCTACCGTCTGGTGCGCATCGATCCGGCCAGCGGCTCCCGATCGAGATTCGCCTCCACCGCAGGAGAGTGGATGGTGATCAGCGGCTGCCGCGATGGTTCCCAGCTGGCCGTGGCCGTGCCGGGAAGTGCCGCCGCTGGAACGAGAATTGCCGTCTTCCACCACAATGGGGAGCAACGGCCAAATCCTCTCGAACTCTGGCCCGCCGGCAGCGGCACCGCTGAAACGCAGCCCTCCCTCACCTGGTCACCCACCGCCGACACCCTGGCCATCATCGTGGAAGACACCCCCCCTCGCGGTTCGAGGTGGTCCGCCCGCACAGCGCAGGGAGCCGTCGAGGAGGAGGACGACTTCGCAACCCTGCTCCTCATGCGGCCGGACAGCGCTGAAGCCCACCCCATCGCGCACGATCTGTTCGGCCTGGCGCCGGTCTACAGCCCGGACGGCAAGCGCCTGGCCTATGCCGCCAGTTCCGGAATCCGCGACGGGAACGACGACCTGTTGCTGGAAGTTCGCGTCACCTCCGAGGCCGGTGAAGAGACTGAGGTCAGCCTCCCCGGCCTGGCCCTGCCCCTGGCCTGGAGCGCCGACGGCTCGAAGCTGGCCTACTACCTTGGTCTGCCGGACGACGACAACACCGGCACCGTGATCAGTGTCGCCCCGGATGGCAGCGGCAACCGCGTGGTCTCGGAGAACCAGCGGGACCGCCTCGCCGCAGCATGCCCCGACGGCGGCCGCCTGGCCTGGATCAGCGGCGACGGTGCGCTGCAGGTGATCGACCCCGCAACCGGAGACCTGCTGTTCCACCAGGGCCTGACCGTGAGCGGCACCATTCAGGCCGGCGAAGACCACCTGCGTCAGGCACGTCCCGCAGACGCCCTGGACAGCTGGTCCGCCCTGGACAGCGCTTCCCTCAGCGGTGAAAACACCGCCCGTCTGGCCGCCGGTTCCTACGCCGCCCTGCGCCGCCTGGAGCGCCCCGGAGATGCGGCCGGACTGCTGGAGCAGAGCTGCACCGAACTGACGGGGATGGACGAACCCGACCAGGCCTTCCTGGTCCTCTGCGGCGCCCTCAGCGACTACGGTTTCCGCTCCGAGGCCGAACGCCTGCTGCAGGAGCAGCTCCTCACCCGCTACCCCACCAGTCCCCACGCGGTGGAGGCGCTGTGGGCCCTGGCCGCGCTGAAGCAGAGCGAGGGGGATGGCGCTTCCTCGCTGCGCCACCTGGAACGGCTGTTGCGCAGCTACCCCGAACAGCGGACCGAGGTGACCCGCGCCCTGCTGCTGGCCGCCTTGTCCGAAAGCGGAGAGAACCCGCCGCTGGTGCTGGAGCTTGCTGAAATGATCCTCGCGGCCTGCCCCGGCCCGGCTGACGGGGACCAGGCGGCACCCCGGGCAGTGGCCCACTACGCCCGGGGGCAGGCACTGGAACGGCAGGGAAACACCGGACAGGCCAGGGCAGCCTACACCGCCGCCCTGGACCAGCGCAGCGGCACGCACCTCTCCGACGGGCGGGATGTGGAGGACCTCTGCTGGGAAGCGCTGTTCAGGCTGGCCCGCGGCGAAACACCCGCGGCCCGGCGCTGAGCCTGGCGTCACCCACTACTCGATGGCGTCGAGCATCTTGATAAAGTCGGCGTAGGGAATGGCCGGCCAGCTCTCAGCCTTCTGGGCGCCCAGGGACATGCTGATCACCGAGACCTTGGCCGCGGTGTCCACGTCCGGCGCCTGGTAGATGCTGATGAAGTCGTATTGACCGAACAGCGCGTAATGGTCGAGCCACTTCACCCCCGGGCAGTTCCGCTTTACCGAATCAAGCCACTTCTTGCCATTGTCCTTGATCGCTTCGGCGTTCACGGCGCTCTCGGGGGACAGCTTTGTTGCCAGAAAATAGGTGTGCATCACGCTCTCTCCTTTTTCGCTGCGCACCGGACCGCAGCCCGGCCGTTCAAATCAGGGGAAACGGCTGTTGCTTTTAATATTGGGTGCGGCGGGAAAAAAAACAAGGTTCAGCGGCAGATCGCTGAATTTCATTCCAGCGGTGTGCCGTCCGTACCTGGCCAGCCGGTGAACTGGATGAACCGGTTGGCCGCAAGCTGTCTGAAAAAAAGGCCCAGGCGCTGGTACACCGGCTCCACCTCCTCACCAAAAGCCTCGCGGAGGCTCCCGCCGATGTCGCGCACGGTGGCTGAACCGTCGATGCGGTTCCAGACGTGGCTGCCGAATTCGTCGAGGGTGACCTGAAAATTGGGACGGGAAAACCGGGGCATCAGGTATTTGACCAGCAGCCGGTTGGTGAACCGCGGTTTGAGCAGCGTCACCCGCCCGTCCGGCCCGGTTTCCGATTCCAGCTGCCGCACCGGGGTCAGGTCGAGCATGTTGACCGCGGGCTGGTCCTTCTTTTTTCTTCGCATCCACATGATGGTATGGAAGTATATCACCGCGTGCCGATTCTTGACCGCCTCTGCCGTTGGACATAAGATGGATTTTCAGACAGGCCCACGTATGACAATGGAAACATTGATGATATCCAGATGAATGGCCAAACCCGGGAGAATTGACGTGAAGTCCCTCAGACAGACCATGACACTGCTTACCCTGATCATGGCCGCCGGGCTCTGCTCGGCGCGCCCGGGAACGGCCAGCGCCGGAGAACGTCCCTACACGCCCGCCGACATCCACCAGCTGAAAGCGGTTTCCGACCCGCAGCTCTCCCCCGATGGAACCATGGTGGCCTACGTGGTCACCACCACCGACGTGGCGGAGAACCGCAAGAACGCCGACATCTGGCTGGTGCCCGCCGCCGGCGGCGAAGCGCGGCAGCTGACCCACCACCACGGGTCGGACAAATCGCCCCGCTGGTCGCCGGACGGCAAAACCCTGGCCTTCCTCTCCACGCGCCATGGCGGCAAACCCCAGGTGCACCTGTTGCCGCTGGCGGGCGGCGAAGCGAAGCGGATCACCGACGTCCATGGCGGGACAGGCAATCTCTGGTGGGCGCCCAATGGGACCTCGCTGCTCTTCACCGCCCGGGTCTACCCCGACTGCCCCGACCTCCCCTGCACCGCTGAGCGGGACCGGGAGAAGCAGGATCGCCAGGTCACCGCCAGAGTGCACCACACCCTTTTGTACCGCCACTGGAACCGCTACGAGGACGGCAAGGCGGCACACCTCTTCCTGGTTTCCACCGACGGCGGCCCTGCGGTGGACCTCACCCCGGACCTGCAGTACGATGCCCTGACCCACTGGCTGGCCTCGGCCGGCCGGGAATTCGACTTTTCCCCTGACGGGTCCTGGCTCTACTTTGCGGGCAACCAGGACGACAACCGTGCGCTCTCCTATGACATGAACATCTGGCGTGTCCCGGTGGCCGGCGGCGCGGTGCAGCAGATCACCACCAGCCCGGCGGCCGACACCCTGCCCCGCCTCTCCCCTGACGGCCGGCTCCTGGCCTGGCGGGCCACCGCCCGCCCCGGGTACGAGTCCGACCAGTACGACCTGGTGGTGATGGACCTGGAAACGCGAGAAACCCGCACCCTCACCGCCGGTTTCGACTACAGCGTCGGCCGCCTCTTCTGGGACCGCAGCGGCGAGGCGATCCTCTTCGAGGCCGAACAGCAGGGCGACATCAACCTCTTCGGCGTGGGGGTGGGGGGCGGCGAGGTCCGACTGGTGCTCGGTGGCGACGGCGGAGCAGGTCATGGGTATCACCTGGATGTGCAGCAGGCCCCGGACCGCTCCTTCCTGGTCTACCGCCACCGGACCATGACCCGCTACTACGAGCTGGTCCGCGCCGCCACCCGCCCGGACAAAAAAGCCGCAGACCTGCCGCAGCTCAAAGGCGATCCGCATCAGCTCACCAGTACCAACGCCGAGCTCTACCTCACCCGCTACATCCCCGATGCCGAATCGTTCTTCTACCCCGGCGCCGATGGCACGCCGGTGCACGGTTTTCTCGCCCGGCCCGTGGGCTTCGATCCGCAAAAGCGCTACCCGCTGCTGGTGCGGCTCCACGGCGGCCCGCAGCAAATGTTCGGCTACGCCTTCCGCCACGAGTTCGCCATTTTCGCCGGCGCCGGGTACGCGGTCTTCTTCTGCAACCCCCGGGGCTCCACCGGATACGGCCAGGAATTCACCGACCAGATCAACGGCGACTGGGACGGCCGGGTGGTGGAAGACATCCGCCTGGGTGTGCGCCACGTGCTCCGGCAATACCCCTTCATCGACCCCGACAGGGTCGGGGCCTGGGGCGGCTCCTTCGGCGGATTCCTCTGCAACTGGTTCCAGGGGCACAACGAGGACGGGATGTGGAGCGTGCTGGTTTCCCATGCCGGGGAAGCGGACCAGTGGGTATCCTGGGGCTGCACCGAAGAACTCTGGTTTCCGGAGTGGGAATCGGGCGGCCCGCCCTGGGCCGACCCGGAACAGGCCGACCGCTGGTCCCCGATCCGCTATGCCGAAAAGTTCTCCACGCCGCACCTGATCACCCACGGCGACCTGGACTGGCGGGTCCACATCTCCGGCGGCGAGGCGATGTTCAGCGCGCTCCAGCGCCGCGGCGTACCCTCGAAAATGATCCGCTTCCCCGCCGAGGGGCACTGGATCCTCAAACCGGCGGACCAGCAGTTCTGGCTCGCCTCGATCCTCGACTGGTTCGACCAGTGGCTCAAGCGGGACGGTCAGCCCGCCGCTGCGGCGGCTGCCGACGCTCCACCGGAGAGCGAGCGATGAACCGCCGACGGTGGCCGCTCCATGGCTGGGCCGGTCTGCTGCTGCTGGCGGTCTGCTGGCCGCTGAACTGGGGAATGGACGGCCCGCGCACGCACATTCTCTTCTTTCCCCTCTGGCTCGGCTACATTCTCGTGGTGGACGCTCTCAGTGCCCGGCGGAGCGGCGACTCCCTGCTGCTGCGCGGCCCGCGGCGCTTCGCCGGCCTGTTCCTCGTCTCCGCCCCGGCCTGGTGGCTCTTCGAACTGATCAACTGGCGCACGCAGAACTGGCACTACCAGGGACGGGAACTGTTCAGCGACCTGGAGTATGCCGTTCTGGCCTCGGTCAGCTTTTCCACCGTCATCCCCGCCGTCTTCGTCACCGCAGAGTGGTTCTCCGGTTTCGCCTTTGTCCGCCGTTTCTCCAACGGCAGACCGCTGCCGGACACCACGGCCCGCCGTCTGCTGATGCTGCTGGCCGGCGCCCTGCTCCTCTCCCTGACCCTGGCCCTCCCCCGCTACTTCTTCCCCTTTGTCTGGGTGGCGCCCTACCTGGTCACCGCAGCGCTCAACGGGCTGCTGGGCCACCGCACTCTCGAGCAGGCCGCGGCCCGGGGCAACCGGGCACCCCACCTCTCCCTGGCGCTGGGTGCGCTGGTCTGCGGCTTCTTCTGGGAACTCTGGAACTACTGGGCCTTTCCCCGCTGGGTTTACACCGTGCCCTTCGTCGATTTTGCCCATGTCTTCGAGATGCCGCTCCTCGGCTACGGCGGCTACCTCCCCTTCGGCCTCGAACTCTTCGCTCTCTACCATCTGGCGAGCGGCCTGCTGGGCGGCCGGATGGACAACTACCTCGACCTGGGTCCCGAGCGTTGAAACGTCAAAAAGGGGTTTCATTTGGTATACTGTCAGCAATTGAAGACTCTCATTTCGGATACCGGTTAAATGCTTTGAATTCCAGGGAGGTCGTTTCGATGAACAGCCCACGTGTCCTGTTTTTTGCCGTGGTTGGAGTTCTGGTGCTCGGTCTGCTCATCGTCACCGCTCCAGGCTTCGGCGGGCGATGCGCCGGCGAAGGGAAAGGAACGGAGTGTCACTCTGGACCAGGTTCCCGCGGCAGTGAAAGCCACCATCCTCAAGGAGGCCGGAACACACGAGGTCCGGGAGATCGAGGAGATCACTTTTCCGGACAAAGTTTTCTACGAGGCAGAGTGGAAGGTAGACGGGAAGGAAATCGAGATCACCATCGCCCCGGATGGCACACTGCTCGATTCGGGCACCGAGGACGAACGATGGTGAAGACGACGATGGCGAGGACGACGATGGCGAGGACGACGACTGAGCTTAATCCAGCCTTTCGAATGAGCGTCCGGGATCTGGCAATCCTCGTCTGCGGGGCCGTAGTCCTGTTCACCGCCGCTCTCGGATCCCGGGACCTCTGGAACCCCAACGAGCCGATCTACGGTCGGGCCGTGGTGGAGATGTCCGAGCGCGGGGACTGGCTGATCCCCACGGTGAACGGCACTGTCTTCGCCGAAAAGCCGATTCTCTACTATTGGATGGCCCTGGCCGCCTCCAGGGTCACCGGCAACGTCAACGAGTTCACCCTGCGGCTCCCCTCGGTGGCTGCGGCCCTGCTGGGCATCATCCTGACCTGTTATCTCGTCCTGCCCTACGCCGGGAGAAACCGGGCCCTGATCTCCGGCCTATTGCTGGGCACCATGTATATCGTCTTCTGGTGCGCCCGCTCCATACAGATGGACATTCTGGTGCTGGCCTCCACCGTGGGCACGCTGCTGCCTTTGAGCCGCATGGCGGACCACGGCATGCCCCAGTACCGCGGCTGGCTCTGGGCGGGCCTGGCCGCCGGTCTCGGGTTCCTGGCCAAGGGCCCGGTGGCCCTGGTCCTCCCCGCAGTGGCCTTTACCCTCTATGCGCTGGCCACCCGCCGCCCGCGGCTGCTGTTCAACATCAGGATGTGGCCCGGGGTTCTGCTGTTCGCGGCGGTGGGCGGGTCGTGGTACTGCGTGCTCCTGGCCGGCGGGCACTTCGACGTGATCAACGAAGTGCTCATCCGCCAGAATTTCAGCCGGTTCGTCGCCGCCTGGGACCACCAGCGGCCCTGGCACTACTATTTGGGCTATTTCTGGCAGGATTTCGCGCCCTGGTCCTGGTTCGTCCCCCTGGCGGCCTTTCTGCCCGGCAGGGACGATGATCAGCGGCTGCTGAGAAAACTCTCCTGGGCCTGGATCATCGGCATCATCCTCTTCTTCTCCCTCTCCGACAGCAAGCGGTCGCCGTACGTCCTGCCCATCGCTCCGGCGGTGGCCATCCTCGCTGCAGACGTCATCCACCGGCTGGCCACCGGCCGGCTGTCTGACCGTTTGAGGATCGCCGGCCTCTCGATCCACGGCCTGCTGGCCGTGATCTTTGCCGCCGCGGGCCTGGCGCTGATCGTCGCGGTTCCATCCCGTTACCCGCAATACCTGTCTCTTGCCCTGGCCACCGCGGCGGCGCTGCTGGCCGGCAGCGCCGCCATCTGGACCGGGATCATCATCAGCCGCCGACTGCGGGCCCTGGCCCCCGCGGCGCTGGCCGCCACGGCGGTCACCATCTATCTCATCGCCGGGATCTGGCTGCTGCCCATCGGCAACCAGTACAAGTCCGCCCGGCCCGTGGGCACCATCCTCAAGGCCGAGGCGTCCACGGGGACCGACATCGTCTCCTACGGGCTCTGGGCCTGGCGGGCCGAATACTCGTACTATGGTGCACAGAACATCCGGGTCATCGAAGGCCTGTCGGACCTGCGGCGTTTCTGGGACGGTTCTCCACCGCGGCTGGTGCTGGTGGAAGAGGGATTTCTGGAAGATGTGCAGCAGACCCTGGGCCAGGAACCCACATACCAGAAACAGGTGGGCAGTCGAACGGTCTACCTCTTCAGTGACCACGCCCTGACAGCGGAATAGACCGGGGCCCGGTCGCTGAACTGTCCGCTGTTCAGCGATCCGTGATCCGAACCACCACCAGAGTCATGTCGTCGAACGGTTCCGCACCTCCGACAAAGCGGTCCACATCTTCCCAGATCAGGCGGTTCACCGCCGCTGCCGGTGTATCCGGAGCCACCCCCGCCACCAGGGCCTGCAGCCGCTCCTGGCTATACATCTCCCCCGCAAGGTTGCTCGCCTCGGTGATCCCGTCGCTGTAGAACAGCAACAGATCGTCAGTCTCCAGCTTCGCCGTCACCGTTTGCCGCTGCGCCCGCGGCATGACCCCCAGCGGCAGTCCCCCGAGGGTCAGCAGCCGCACCTCCCCTCCCCGGCGCAGCAGGGGCTGGGGCAGGCCAGCGTTGACCAGCACCAGCTTCCGCTGCCGGCTGTCGATGGCTGCAAAGACAAGGGCGGTGAAGATATTGCGCTCGGTGAGGTGGAAGAGTTCCCGGTCCACCTCGTCCAGCACCTCGCCCGGCGTCCCCCCCACCCGGACCTGGGTTCGCAGCAGGCCGCTGCTCAGCACTGCGTGCATCGCACTGCGCAGCCCCTTGCCCGACACGTCTCCGAGAATCACCGACACCCGGCCGTCCCCCGACGGCAGGTAATCGAAAAAATCCCCGCCCACGTCCTGGGCCGGCCGGCAGTCCCCCGCGGCCTCCAGGCCGGCCACCCGGGGCGCGTCACGGGGCAGCAGGGCCGCCTGCATCTGGTGCGCCTCCTGCAGCTCCCGGGCGAAGAATTCCGCCTTGACCTTTTCCTCCTTCAGCGACAGCTCCGACTCGTGCATCCGGGCATTTTCCAGGGCCAGGGTGATGGCCGCACGGAACCTGACCAGCAAACCCAGCTCACGCTTGGTCAGGTGCCCGCGTTTCCCCGACCGCCGTCCGAGGTTTAGCGTGCCCACCAGCTTGCCCCCGTGGACCAGCGTGAGGCAGGCCTCGGCGGCCACCAGCTGGAAATAGGCGTCGGCCAGCGGGCGGATGGCCTCGTGCCGCTGCCGCAACTCCACCTGCTCCCGTTCCAGGGTGACTGCGTTCTCCGCCAGCCAGACGAGGAAGGGGTCGCCGGGGGTCAGGGGGGTCTGCTCCTCGTGTTCCCGGTCGATCAGCAGGCAGCGCTCCAGTCGCTCGTCGCAGAGCAACAGCGCCACGTGGGGCACGCGGAGCACCTGGCAGGTCCGCTGGATGATGAAGCGGCACAGTGTGCGCACATCGGTCAGTTCCCCGGCCTCGGCCATCAGCCCGTCCACCGCCTCGCCCATGGCGTGGTATTCCCGCTGCAGCAGGCGGTTGATCGTCGGCTGGACCTTGCGGGTGATAAAGAAGAGCGGATAGAAGAGCAGGGTGCCGATCAGCGCCAGCTGCCAGTTGTTGAGACCACGGATCCAGCCGCCGATGAGGGAGGCGATGCCCCAGTTGGCAGCGAATATGAGCACGCCCGTCAGCAGCCAGACCAGGGTCCGGTTCAAAACCACCTCGATCTCCATCGCCCGGTACTTGACGATTGCGTAGGTCACGAAAAGAAAACCGATAGCCGGGGCCAGGGTGCCCAGGAGCTGGTAGCCGTGCACGCCCCAGAGGGCCGGGAGGAGAAGTACGCAGACCACGGCCACGACGTAGGAGATGCCGATGCCCACGCTTACCCAGGCAATCTGCAGGCGGAGCAGTGGTGAATCGGACCGTTGGCGGCGGAGGACCAGGAAGCCGAGGGCATAGATCCCGGAGAGGACCACGTAGCAGACAAAACAGTAATGCAGCGGGCCGTATTGCAGCTGCTGTTGACCGCCGATGCGGGCATCCCACCGGGTGAAGGAGCCGGCGGCGAAAAAGAGCGACAGCAGAAACACCAGCCAGCAGTGCCACCGTTTCACCGACGGGGCCCGCGTGGGATACTGCCAGGCAAAGCCGATTAACGCGGCCATGGTGAACGAAGCGAATACCTTTCCCACGTTGCGCGAGAGGAGCGGAAACCCCGGCAGCATGGTCCGGGGAAAGACATCACCGGCCAGTATGGCGGCAATCCAGCCGGCACAGAGAAAACAGAGCAGGGCCAGCAGCTGCCCGGGGCGGGTGCGGCCGCGGTGCCGGAAGACAAAACCGCCCAGCACGCAGAGGACGAGAATCACCACGACTTGCGAAAGCAGGACCAGCGGCGAAACCATTGACATGCTCCTTCGGCTGTTCCTATCCGATCGCTATTCCACCGGCCGTGACGGCATCAGCGGATCAAATGACCGCCGGCCACCCTTCCTCCATATCCCAGCCCCATCCCTGCATAGGCCTCGAAGGCCACATCCAGACTCACCGGCCCGTTGTCCACCTGCCACACCTTGAGCTCGGCCGGATTGTCCTCACCGGGCCCCGGCATGGTGAGGATCTCGTCGAAGCCGTCGCCGTCCACGTCGGCCAGCCCCACCGCGGCCCCGTAAACCATACCCTGGTAAGCGTTGAAGCTCACCGCGGGTATGGCCTGCACCGCACCGCCGTCGCAGTTCCAGCCGCGGATGTGGGTGCCGAAGATGGCGCCGGGTCCGGGGCCGGTGACAATCTCGTCCATCCCGTCGCCGTCCAGGTCGCCGCAGGCCACGTTGACCCCGTATTTCAGCGTGCCGTAAGCAAAGTAGCTCACCCCCGGGATGGACGCAGCGGTGGACCCGTCCACGTTCCAGCCCCGCACGTGGGGGCCGAACACCGCCCCCGGCCCGGCGCCGGTGACGATCTCGTCGTAGCCGTCGCCGTCGATGTCGCCGCAGGCCACATTGACCCCGTATTTCAGCGTGCCGTAGGCGAAGTAGCTCACTCCGCCCATGGGCCCGGCCTCTCCGTTGTCCACATTCCAGCCCCGCACGTGGGGACCAAACACCGCCCCCGGCCCGGCGCCGCTGATGATCTCGTCGTAGCCGTCACCGTCGATGTCACCGGCGCTGACGTTGACCCCGTATTTCAGCGTGCCGTAAGCCATGAAGCTGACCCCGGGCAGCGGTGTGCCCTGGGCATCGAACGCGCGGACGTGGGGCCCGAACACCGCCCCTGGTCCGGCACCGCTGATCAGTTCGTCCTGCAGGTCCCCGGCAATGTCGCCGCAGGCCACATTGACCCCGTATTTCTGCACGCCGTAACAGTTCCACTCCGCCTGCACCGTACCGGGCGACGCGTGGTCGAAAACCCGGGCCAGGGTCGGGTTGTCCGGGCCGTGCCCCGGGCCGGTGACCATCTCCGCGGCCTGCAGTTCGGGATCGTAGTTCTTCCACAGGTTGACGGTCAGATCGGCCATCACCCGCAGGCCGTGGTTCCGGGCACCGCTGAAGACGATGTAAAAATCCTCCTCGCCGGAGACGTCGAGGGTCTCATAGTTGAAAATGGCGTCGGAGACGAAGTAGCCGCAGCAGGCGCCATCGGCCATGTAGGCCTGGAAGTTCTCCTCGTCAGCCACAAAGAAATCGAGCCGGCCCTCGCTCAACCGTTCGGCATACCAGCCGGCCAGGGTGGCGTAGTAGTCCCGGCCGTTGTTGATGTCGCAGGGCAGGTCATAGGTGATCTCCAGGGTGAACGGCCCTTCATCCCCCGGCGGCGTCTCCTCTTCCAGTTCGAGGGCGGGCATCGGGTCCGGGGTGGTCCATTCCCAGAAATAGGCCTGGTCAGCCACGCTGCCGGTGATGATCGAGGCATAGCCCGAGGCGGGATAGCTGCCCAGGTCGGTCATCACCTGGATGTAGTAGTCCTGCAGATCACCGAGGGTAAAGGTGATCTGGCCGTTGCGGTCGGTCTCGCCCCAGGTGCCGCGGTAGATGGTCGTGGTGGACCAGCCCTCGCTGGCGATGACCACCGAGGCGTTGTCCACCGGCAATCCCCCCGGGTCGGTGATGGTCACGGTGAGGGTGCAGGTGTTGGAGTAGGTGGCGATGGCGTCGTAGGTAAAGCCGTCGTTGCGCCAGTCCCAGATACAGGAGCAGTCCTTGGAACCGCCGCTGTCCCGTTCGTAACTGCAGTAGGGGCGGTCAAAATGGATGTTGGGGTCGTTCTGGGTCGGCCGCCAGACGTAGTCCCACCACATCTCGCACCAGACATGGTCCTCGAGCACGTCCATGGTGCAGATATAGGGCATCAGGCAGGTGCGGCCCGCTGCGCAGAGGAGATCCTGTCTCTCCCCGCAGTTGCCGTTGTGCCCGTGGGCGATGATGTTGGGCTGGATCGGCCGGTCGCCCGAGGCCCCCGCGTCAATGGTTTTCCCGCTCCAGAGAGCCACGCAGATCACGGCCAGCAGGTCCGGGCTGAACGGGTCGCCCACCGCATACCCGCGGGTCTCTCCGTCCCACAGGTACTGGATCGGCGCCATCACCTCCTGCAGGTTCGGATACCCGTCGTCGTTCTCGTAGTAGAGGTATTCCCGCCAGAACATGTTGTAGACCGACTCGTTGCTCAGCGGCCGTTCGTCCGAGACCTTGGGCATCACCACATACCAGTAGTAGATGTCACTGGGCAGGTCCACGGCCACCGGCGTGCCGTTGTCCAGATACTGGTAGCGGGTGGTGGAATAGAAATTGCCCGCCCCGTCGTCGTAGTCGACGATCTCCACGTACTGCAGGTCCTGGTCGATGACATACATCAGTTCGGCGTTGACCTTCAGGGTCTCCGGCACCACGGTGGCGTTCTGCAGCAGGGTGCGCGAGAGGTGGGCCACCTGGAAGGCCACCTCGTCGACGATCAGCGGGTCGGTGAGGTCGATGATCAGGTTGGCGTACATCTCCTGGTGCTCGGCATCCAGCTGGCGGAACTTGTCCTCCAGGTCGTCCTGCAGCCAGTTGGGCGCCGTCCCCACCGCCTGCCAGGCGGCATCGGTGAGGGTGTAGGGCACCATCACCTCCTCCAGCCGGCCCAGGCGCGCGTTGTAACGCAGGCAGTAGTCCTCCCCCGCGGGTACGAAAACCGTACGGTCGATGCTGTCCAGCAGCTCCCCCGGCCCCCCCGGGCGGGTCAGCGGCGCCCGCTTCGAGGCCGAGCGCTTCAGCGGGGCGAGGGTCGGCGGCGCGGTGGTCACCTGGTGCCGCACGTCGGCGGTGACCTGCACCGGCTGACCCAGGTCCTGGGTAGTCTGGCGCTGCAGCGGGACATCAGCGGCCAGGGGCAGGACGGCGGCCAGCAGGATGACGGTACAGAAAACGGCTGTTCGGGAATACATGATGACCTCCAGCAAGATAGGTATGGAATACGGCGGGCGTACAGACTGGTCCAAGTGCGAACGTACCAGGAACTGGTGGGATGACTGTCACACGTGCCATGGCAGCAGTCCCGGAATGGATGAATAGAGTCACGAAGCGAATCAGACCAACAGTATATCACGGTCGATGGTGGATCAGCCCGGCCCTGCTTCACAACCTGCAGACCAGCACCTTCCAGGGGGGGGTGAAGAGCGGGACGGTCTCGGCGGGGTAGCCGAACACGGCCTCGATGTCATCGGTGGCCGGCGCCACCAGGGCCAGATAGTCGGCGCCTTCGGCGCGCAGCCGACCGATCAGATCCGGGGTGAGCTGCGGCAGGTGCACCGACCAGCCGCAGCGCCCGGCGCGATACAGGATCCTCGGGTCCCGGCAGTCGGTGTCCGGCATCTCGGCGGCGACGATGACCAGCGCTCCCTCGGGGGTGCCGGCGGCAATCACCTGCCCTGCCTCCACCCGCAGGTGATCGATGTAGTAGTAGCGTGTCTCGGCGGTCCAGAAGGCGCCGAGGGCCAGGATGGCCAGCAGCAGCGGGACCGCCGCCGGAGCCATGCCCGGCAGGTGCCGGGCCACAAGGTCCCGGATCTGCTGCACGCCCAGGGCGATGAGCAGGGCCGCCGGGGCGAGAAAGGGGATCTGGTAGTAGTCGTGGATCTGGTTGAGGTTGAAGAAGATCAGCAGGTATCCGGCCAGCCCGGCCAGCCAGCAGCAGAGAAAGAGCCGGCCGCCGGCTTGCGGGACGGCCCGTCTCCCGGCAGCGGAGAGAACACCCACCAGCAGCAGCAGGGCACCGGCGGCGGAGGCCACGTCGTGGAACAGGCGACTCAGCACGATGCCCCAGAGCTGGGGCTGGAAGCGCAGGGCCAGGGCCCCGAAATACCACTGCCCCATGCCGACGAACTTGAAATATCCGGGGAGGTAATCCCAGTCCGGCGCTGCGTTGTTCACCGCGCCGGCGTGGACCTGCCAGAGAAGAAAAACCGCCGTGGGTACGGCAAGGCAGACCAGGAACCAGGCAAAGGCCCGGCGGTTGAACCGCGATACCATCACCGCGGCCAGCGGCAGGGCGAAGTAGAAGGCATAGGGCGCCTTGACGAGGAAGGCCAGCACCCCGAAGAGGAGGCCGGCCAGGTTGTGGGCCACGGAGTGGCGTTCGTAGCCCCGCAGCAGGTGCCAGGTCATGGCGTGGGCGAAGAAGACGGCGCTGAAATCGACGTGCAGGGCCCGGGAGTAGAACTGGCCCAGGGGCAGCACCAGGTAGACGGCCAGGGCCGGCCAGGCGGCCCGTTCGCCGAACAGCCGCCGGACCAGCAGGAAGAGGTAGGCCGCCGCCCCGCAGAAGAAGAGCAGGGTCACCAGCCGGGCCACCACCAGGTGGCAGCCGAAGAGGCCGTAAGCCAGGGCCATCAACGCCTCGGGCAGCGGGAACTCCAGGGCCAGGGTCTTGTGACCGCCCATCCAGCAGACCGCGGGGTGGAAGAGGTCGATCCCCTCCCGGTGAAAATCGAGAGCGTAGAACGCGGTGTCGCACTGCCTCCAGGAGTGGGGCTCGTCCACCGGCCCGGTGAGGTGGCCGGCCCGGGTGGCCAGCAGCAGCGCCATGCAGAGCAGCAGGTAGAGCAGGCGGCGGCGGTTTCCCGCAGGCGCAGCGGTGCGGCCGTCGCTCCCTGCCCCTGCCCCGGATTGTGGAAGTGTCACCATGGGTCCTCCCGGAGCATTCTGCTTCCATTCCCCGGTGGTTGTCAAAGTGGACCGGTTTGACAAAAACCAGCGATGCCAGCATACTTTCAGCGCAGTATATACGCACGCCAATCCAATACGGCACGCACGCACACGCATCCCTCATTCCATCCATCGCCGGACCGCGGCAGCCGGTGATCCGGTTCCCGGACGGTGTGGACACCTTTGGAGGAACGCCGATGACCCTCGAATGGCTCCCGCGGGACAACGAGATCAAGGACCACGCGCTTTTCGGCCCCGAACACTGGGGCACCGAGGCGCCATGCACCATCTACGAGAAAAGGCCGGTGCTGGACAAGGCGGGCAACCCGGTGGACGGGCTGTATACCGCCTGGGTGACCCTCAACAACCCCCGACAGTACAACTCCTACACCACCGAGATGGTCAAGGGGGTGATCGCCGGCTTCCAGGCCGCCTCCAGCGACCGGTCGGTGGTGGCCGTCGTCTTCACCGCGGTGGGCGACCGCTCCTTCTGCACCGGCGGCAACACCAAGGAGTACGCCGAGTACTACAGCAAGCGGCCCAACGAGTACGGCGAGTACATGGACCTGTTCAACGGCATGGTGGACGCGATCCTCAACTGCAAGAAACCGACCATCTGCCGGGTCAACGGGATGCGGGTGGCCGGCGGACAGGAGATCGGCATGGCCTGCGACCTGGCCGTCTCCTCCGACCTGGCGATCTTCGGCCAGGCCGGCCCCAAGCACGGCTCGGCCCCCGACGGCGGCTCCACCGATTTCCTGCCCTGGATGCTGTCCATCGAGGACGCCATGTGGAACTGCATCTCCTGCGAGATGTGGAGCTCCTACAAGATGAAGGTCAAGGGGCTGATCACCAAGGCCGTGCCGGTGCTCAAGGTCGACGGCCAGTTCGTGCGCAACCCGCTGGTGATCACCGACCGCTACATCGACGACGGCGAGATCGTCTACGGCGAGATGAAGCGCGGCGAAGAGGCGGCCGCGGCCAAGGAGATCCTGAAGAGCGGCGCCACCGACTTCGAACTGCTGGACAAGGAAGTGGACCGGATCATCTGGCGCTTCACCAACCTCTTCCCCGGCTGCCTGATCAAGTCCATCGACGGCATCCGGGCCAAGAAGAAGTTCTTCTGGGACCAGAGCAAGCTGCCCAACCGCCACTGGCTGGCGGCCAACATGTCCACCGAGGCCTTCCTCGGGTTCCACGCCTTCAACACCAAGAAGATCACCGGCAAGGACACCATCGACTTCGTCAAGTATCGCCAGATCATCGCCGAAGGGCGCCAGATCGATGACCAGGCCATGGCCGAAGTGCTGGGCCCGCCGCTCGAGGAGTAAGTATTCCTGTCATTGCGAGGAGCCTGAAGGGCGACGAAGCAATCTCAAGGGGACAGTCGAACGGCTGTCCCCTTTTTCTCGGCTCGCACGAGATCGCCACGTCGTCGGCTTCGCCGACTCCTCGCGATGACAGAAGAAGACGGACGTTACCGTCCCTCTTCTTCTATCATCTTCCCCAGGATTTCCTTGAGCAGCTTCACCGCCACCATGGCGGTCACTCCGTCGGGATCCCGGCGGGGGTTGAACTCCACCAGGTCGGCGCCCAGCAACGGCTGGTCCAGTTGCTGGATCATCCGGATGACGTCGCGGGTGGCGAAGCCGCCCGGCTCGTGGTGCGAGACACCGGGGGCAAAGGCCGGGTCGAGGCAGTCGAGGTCGAGGCTGAGGTAGACCGGCCCGTCAAACGACGGCCGCCAGCCCCGTTCCCAGTGCCGCATCTCCATCACCTCCACGCCATGGCGGGAGATGCGCTCACGGTCCACCGGGCGCAGGGTGCGGATGCCGGCCTGCACCAGCCGGCCCACCAGTCCCTCCTCCAGGGCCCGCAGCATCGGACAGGCGTGGGAGTATCGGTTCCCCTCCAGCTGGTCATACATGTCGGCGTGGGCGTCGAGGTGCAGGACATTGAGGGCGGTGTGCTTTGCGGCATGGGCGCGGAGCAGCGGCAGGGTCACCGAGTGGTCGCCGCCCAGGGCCACCAGCCGGGCCCCGGTGTCGACGATTTGTGAAGCGGCATCCGCGATGGGGATGAAGGGATCGTCGCAGCCCTCCAGCCAGATGTCGCCCAGGTCGAGCCAGCCGGACGATGCACTCAGATCCAGACCGTTCTCGCAGCAATAGTTGCTCGACCCGCAGTGCAGCAGTTGCCTGATTCGGGCCGGCGCTTCGGCGGGCCCGCGCATGAACGACGAGTTGCGGTCCAGGGGCAGGCCGAGCAGAGAAGCCATCCCTGGCCGCAGGCTGGCAAGGTCCAGGGCCATGATCTGTTCAACACCTCGGTGAAAGCATAGGCAATGGGACCCCGGGCGTCAATCCGCGGATCGTCCCGGGGCCCTTGGTCCGCTTCGGCGGAACGGGCTATACTTACCAACGGAAACCGGCAATCCACTGCAGAAGGTCTGAATGAATACCCTGCTGATCTATCCGCCCTGGCGGCAACCGTTCATGCCGCCGCTGAACATCGCCGCCCTCACCGGCTTTTTTGAGGCGGAGGGCGTGGACTGCCGGCAACGGGACCTCAACCTGGAGACCATCACCCGCCTGATCGAGCCGGCGTGGCTCGAGCGCACTGGCCGGGAGGCGCAGCGGCGCATCGAGGAGATCGAGCAAAGCGAGCGGATTGACGGCGAAACCGCGCTGTTCCATGAATCGCTGGTGGGTGCCTCGCTCCGGTTGCCGGCCCTGGCCGCACTGGTCGGGGAGGCGCAGCGGACCATGCGCGACCCGGCCCGCTTCTACCGGCTGGAGGAGTACCGCTCGGCGATACGGGTGATCGAGGAAGCGCTGAGAGCGGTTTCCCTGGCCTGGTCCCCCTGCTGGTTCAGGATGCACGGCCACCGTTCGGCAGGGGGCGACCGGGTGCCCAATGGACCGGCGGAAGAGCCGGCCGGCGGCGAAGAACGGCTGCTGGCCACGATCTTCCAGGAGGCGTTTATTCCCTCCATCGCCGGGGATCCACCCGGACTGCTGGTGGTGCTGGCCGACTACCAGAGTCAGCTTCTGCCTGCCCTGACCCTGCTGCGCCAGGTGCGCCGGCAGTTGCCCGGGGTCCGGACGGCCATGGCCGGGTGGATGTCGGAGGAGCTGCTCGGCCGGCCGGTTGCGGAGACCGGCTGGGGTGATGCCATCGACGTGATGATCAGCGGCCGGCTTGAGGAGCCGGTGCTGCGGCTGGCCCGGGCCATGGAAACCGGTCCGCTGGACGAGGTGCCCGGTCTGCAGGAGGGCGATCCGGACGGCCCGCCTGTGCTGTCGGCCCGCCGGGTGCTGTCCCCCGAGGAACTGCCCGGGCCCTCCTATGGCGGGCTCCAGCTGGACCGCTACCTCAGCCCGCACCCGGTGCTGCCGGTGCGCGCATCCAGCAGGTCGGCCGAGCAGATCATCACCCTCTCCTCCCGGCACCACGTCCGTCATTTTTTGCTCACCGGCGCGCTGGACAGCCCCACCGCCGAAGCCGTGGCCGCCCGGCTGGGCAGGGAAGCTTCCCCGACATCCTGGTTTGCCACCCTGGGCCGGTCAGCTCTTCCCGACGATGCACACTGCCGCCGCCTGGCCGAAGGAGGCTGTGTGAAGCTGCAGCTGCTGGTTGGACCGGAAGCCCTGGGGCAGAGCGACGACATACTGGAGCAGGCCCGCCGGTCGGTGAAGTGTGCTCCGCCGGCAGGCATCGGCGTCCACCTGCACTGCCGGCTGGACGAAGAGGCCGGCGGGACGGCGGTGGCCCAGCCGCTGAGCGGCTTTTTTGCCGGGAACCGGGCACTGGTTTCCGTCCCCGGGTTCTCCTTCTCCTGCCGGGTGGTGCGGTCGGGCCGCCGGGGCCCGGCCTATGGCGGCAGTTCCCCGGATCTCTACAACGATGCCACCGCCCCCGTGCCCGGGGCGGCGCCGGGTTTCGGCCGCGACCCTGGCGACGGCGACCTCCCGTCGGAGGAACCGTGGGAGGAGCAGCGCTGGCGGCTGGTTCGCGAGGCCGGGGCGGCCATGGGCCCCTGTCTTACCCCGGGCACCGCGGTTCACGATTTCCTCTACCTGGCGCACTATCACGGCGACCCGCCTGCTCCCCCGTCGGCGCAGGCACCGCGGGGTACAGTTCTCAAACCGGGGCTGGTGCTCCGGCCGCCCCCGGGGCTGACCAGGCTCCGCCTCCAGGCCTTTGACCCGGCGGTTCCGGTGGAGGGCAAGGAACCGTCCAGCCCGCTCAGCTTTGTCGCTGCCGGACCGCGGTGGAGGGCAGCCACGGGGGACGGGTATCACTGCCGGCCCCTGTCCGACCTGGCCATGGCGATCATCGATCAGTGCGACGGGGTGCGCGCCTGGGAGGAGGCAGTGGAAGCGGCGGGACCGGTGGATCCGCCGGACCATGGTCTGGGGGAGCGGCTGGTGCGGATGATGCTCGACGAGGGGTTGCTGGAGGCATGATCAACGGCAACACCAGGAACAGCGCCGGAGGCCTCCCCGGGTGGGCCACCATCCTGATCCTCTCCGGTGCCGCGTTCCTGCTCTTCGCCAACACCCTGCCCAACGGCCTGACCCTCGACGATGAAGCGATCATCGGCGACAACCCCCTGGTCCGCAGCCTTACCCCCCTCTCCCGCTACTGGGCCTCCGGCTGGTGGGCCGGACAGCAAGGCTACGGCGACCAGCTCTACCGGCCGCTGACCATGCTCACCTTCGGCCTGCAGTATGCGCTCCACGGGACGGCCCCCTTCGGCTACCACCTGGTGAACCTGCTGCTCTACGCTCTCTGCCTGCCGCCGGTCTACCGGCTGCTGCGGCGGCTCACCGGCTGCGGGACCGGAGCGCTCTGGGGCTCGCTGTTTTTCGCCCTCCACGCGGTGCACAGCGAGGCCGTGGCCAACGTGGTTGGCCGCGCCGAACTGCTGGCCTTCCTCTTCGGAATCACTGTTCTCTGGCTCCACGCCCGGGACTACCGTCTGCTCAACTTCGGCCGGGCCGTGGGGCTCCCCCTGGCCCTGGCCTGTTTCTTCTGCGCCGCGGCCAGCAAGGAGAGTGCCCTGGCCTGGTTGCCGGTGCTGGTTCTCTGGGACCTGGCCGTGAACCGGGGCAACGAAAAACCTGTCCGGGCGCTGGTCACCGGCGCCCTGAGATCATCTGTCTGGTATCTCCTGCCCGCGGCGGCCTACCTGCTGCTGCGCTTCTCCGCCCTCGGCAAAGGTGCCTCGGCGGGCCCGGCAACCGTCTACTACCCGGTGAACCCTTTGGCTTACGCCGATACCGTGATCCGGGTGATCACCGGCCTGAAACTGCTCTTCTACCAGCTGCTGCTGATCCTCTTCCCCTTCCGGCTCTGCAGCGACTACTCCTTCGAGGCGATCAGCCTGGTCCGCCACTGCTACGACCCGCTGTTCCTGCTGGCCCTGGCCGGTCACGCCGCCTTGATCACCGGCGGGTTGCTGGCCTGGCGCCGCTGCCGGCCGCTCTTCTTTGCCGTGGCCTTTTTCTACTGCACGGCGCTGCTCACCTCGAACATCCCCCTGGCCATCGGCACCATCTTCGGCGAGCGGCTGCTCTTCACCCCCAGCTTTGCCCTGGCCGTTGCCGCGGCCTGGCTGCTGCGCCGTCCCCGGACAACGGCCGGTGAGAACCGGACGACCCGTCCTGAAGGCCGCCGGCGGGTCCACGCCCTGGGCCTGGCCGCGCTGTGGCTGACCGCTTCAGCGGTCACCGCCATGTCCCGCGGGCCCCAGTGGCGCGACAACCGGACGCTGTTTCTCACCGACGTCGAACGACAGCCAGACAGCGTGGTGCTCACCCTCCGGGCCGCTTCGATCCGGATGGACGAGGGGGACCTGGGGGAGGCCGAGCACCTGCTGCTCCACTCGCTGGAGATCCTGCCCGACGACCCCGTGGCGCTGAACAATATCGGAGAACTCTACCGTCTCACCGGCCGCTTCCAGGAGGCGGAGGCGCATCTGCAACGCGCCCTGGAGGCGGCGGCCGGCCCCCGATGGTCGTCAGCCCCGCGGAACAGCGCACTGCCCTGCTACAATCTTGGCCTGCTGCACATCGCCCGGCAGAATTTCGTGGAGGCCTCCACCTGGCTGGAACAGGCGGTCTCCTTCGATGCCGGCGACAGCCAGATCCACGACAGCCTGCTGCAGGCCTCCCTCACCGGGGCCACGGACGAGGAATTCCTGGCCCGGCTGGCCCGGGCCGAAAAACTGTTCCCCGGCCATCCACTGTGGCGCTACTACCGGGGGCTCTTTGACCTGTACCGCCGGCAAAACCCCGGCGAGGCGGAACTCCACCTCGCCGCCGCCCTGGCCGCCGATCCCGGAGAGCTGCGCTTTCACATCGCCCTGGCCGACCTCAAGGCCCAGACCGGGCGATGGCAGGAGAGCGCGACGCTCTACCGGGGGATGTTGGAACGTTTCAGCCTGCCGCCGGCCCAGGCGACAGAGATACGGAACCGGCTGAGGATTCTGGAAAACAGTGACGGGAGCGCCCGCTGATGGCCCGTGGAAAGGCGAAGAAAAAAGCTGGCCAGGGGAAGAATCCAGCTGCAGCACGCCCTGCGGCGACAGCGGAGAAGCCATCGCCTCCGGCTTTTTCCCAACCAGTGCCTGGGGAGATGAGGATGACCAGCGCCGTCTGGGTCCTCTTCGGACTGATCCTGCTGCTCTACACCGCGCACGCGCTCTCCCTGGGCCGGGTGATCAACGACGACGCGTTCATCTCCTTCCGCTACAGCTGGAATCTGGCCCACGGAAACGGCCTGACCTACAATCCCGGCGAATATGTCGAGGGGTTCAGCAACCCGCTGCAGGTGCTGCTCTTCTCCCTGGTCCTCTCCCTGACCGGATGGACGCTGGCGGCAGCGCTGGCCGCTGGAAAGAGCGTGGGTCTCCTCTGCGGCCTGGCCGCGCTGGCCGGCCTGCACGGGCTGGCCCGGGAAACCCTGCGCGCCTGGCCGGAGTGGGGGTCCGCCGCCCGCTGGCTGGCCCTCTTGCCGGTGGCCCTGGCTGCCGGATCCACTCCGCTGGCCGCGGCGGCCATGACCGGCCTGGAGACCACCCTGCTGGCCGCCCTGCTGACCTGCGGCCTCTGGGCATTGGCCGTGGAGTGGCGCAGCGGCCGGTGGCGCGGCTCGGCCGTGCTGCTGGCCCTGGCCGCGCTGACCCGGCCGGAGGGTGCGCTGCTGGCCGGTGCCGCGGCTGCCGGTGCGCTGCTGGCCGGCCTGGCGGCTTCTCGCCGCCGCCTGCGCCAGCCGCTGATCACCCTGGCCGCAGTGCTGGCCGCGGCCGCGCTCTGGTCCCTCTTCCGCTACTTCTACTTCGACGGCCAGCTGCTGCCCAACACCTATTACGCCAAACTGGGCGGGTTTGCCGGCCAGTCCTGGTCCGCCTACCTGGCCAGTTTTTTCGGCCGCTATGGTCTGTTCCTCGTGCCGCTGGCCGCAGGCCTCGCCGCTCTGCTGCGGGCCGGACGGCGCTCCGCCCCGCTCTGGCCGGCCGCGGCGCTGGTGCTGGTCCACCTGGCCTCCTTTATCTTCACCGGCTCGGACTGGATGCCCGGATTCCGGCTGGTGGCTCCCACCATCCCGGCCATGGCCGCCGTGGAATCACTGGGTGCCCTGGCCCTGCTGGCTCTGCTCTTCCGCAATCACCAGGCATGGGCGGTGCGCACCTGGGCCGTCTACCTGGCCACCGGCCTGCTGCTGGCCGGCCAGCTCCAGGCCTGGCAGCCGCGCTCGGAACTCCGCCGGCGCCTGGCGGTGCGCGAGGCCGGTTACCGCGAGGGGCACCTGGCCCTGGCCCGCTGGCTGGGGGGGTCAGGCCCGGTTCCCGCCGGGGGAACGGTGGCCCTGATGGATATCGGGCTGGTGGGCTTCCTCAACCCCGGACTGCGGGTGCTGGACATCAGCGGGCTCACTGACCGGGTGATCGCCCACAGCCCCGGCGGCTTCCTGCACAAGGAATACGACCCGGCCCACATCCTCGACCAGCGTCCGGAAGCGGTGGTGATCACCATGGTGGGCCCCCGCGGCCTGCCCCGGCCCATCGACCCCGGACGGCTGGAACCGGGCACCATGGCCGACCGGAGGCTCTTCGCCCACCAGCGGTTCCAGAGCGGGTATCGTTTCCAGATGCTCTTCTCCCACCAGCACCCGTCCATCACCTACACCCTGGCGGTCTACCTGCGGTCCGACCTGGCGCCATGACCCGCGACCCGCACTGTCGGCGAGGGACATTTTCAAATATAATGCGAATCGTATTAATTAGCGGGGAACCCTCAGCCGGCCCGGACGTTATGAAACTAGAGAATGATGAATTGCGGGGTGTGTCCCCAGCTGATCCGGCAGATGCCTGAGCCGGCGGATTTCCGAACAGAGGGAGCTGACCATGAACCCGATTGAAAAGAACTGGAAGAGCTGTCTTATTGCCGGCCGCTGGCCGGCCCTGGTACTGATCCTGGTCCTGGGACTGCCCCAGCTGACCACGGCCCAGGTGATGATGCGGGTGCAGGGCCAGGCGCCCATCAGCGCCGACCAGCGGGCCGCGGCGGTGGACGAGGTCTCCGCCGCCCTGCTCAAGACCTACGTCTTCCTCGACACCGCCGAGAAGATGGCCGCCCGCATCCGGCAACGGCTGGAGAGCGGGGCCTATGACGGCATGGACAACGGTCCGCGATTCTGCGCCACCCTCACCGAGGACCTGCGGGACATCAGCCACGACCGGCACCTGGCGGTGATGTACACCGGGCTGCCCGGGGAGGGCGGGCCCGGAGAGCCGGAGACTGCCGAGGAGGAGCGCCAGTTGCAGCAGCAACTGGACAGTCAGCGGCGCCGCAACTTTGATTTCCAGAAGATCGAGATCCTCGAGGGCAACGTGGGCTACCTGCGGCTGAACAGCTTCACCGGCGCCGAGATCTCCGGCCCCACGGCCGTGGCGGCAATGAATTTTCTGGCCCACTGCGACGCGGTCATCTTTGATCTGCGGGGCAACGGCGGCGGCGACCCCTCACTGATCCAGCTGATCACCAGCTACTTTGTGGATCAGCCGACCCACCTGAACAGCTTCTATATCAGGGAGTCGGACACCACCAACCAGTTCTGGACCGCCGCCCATGTGCAGGGCCCGCGGATGACCGGCGTGGACCTCTATGTCCTGACCTCGAGCTACACCTTTTCCGGGGCCGAGGAGTTCAGTTACAACATGAAGTCGTTGAAACGGGGCACCCTGGTGGGCGAGACCACCGGTGGCGGTGCCCATCCGGTGAATTTTGTCAGTTTCCCCGAAATCGGAATCTCCATGTCCCTGCCCTTTGGCCGGGCGGTGAACCCGATCACCGGGACCAACTGGGAGGGCAGCGGTGTGGAGCCGGACATCGCGGTGCCGGCGGACAAGGCCCTGGACACCGCGCACATCGAGGCGCTCAAGCGCCTGGCCGAAAAAGCGGAGACCCCCCAACGGGCAGCAGAACTGAAGCAGGCCGGACGGATCCTCACGGCCCGGGTGGACCCGGTGGTGCTGGACGCCGAAGCGCTGGCCGAGTATGCCGGCAGCTACGGCGACCGGAAGATCTTCGTCGAAGGCGGTACACTGCTCTACAAGCGGGGCGAGATGCCGCAGCGGGAGCTGATCGCCCTGGGCGACGACCAGTTTGTCTTCGAGGGGGTGGACGAGTTCGTGCTGCAGATCGAGCGTGACGGGGAGGGACGGATCACCGCCGCGACCGGCATCTACGGCAACGGCCAGCGGGACGTCTCCCCGCGGGACGACTGACGCTTACGGGGGAGGCAGATCAAGCGCCTCAAACAGCTTGTTCATCGCCGCGGTGGCCTTGTCCTGGAGAAAGATGTCGGTGACACCGCGCGTAATGTAGTTCGAGGGCTGCACATTGATCTCAATGATCGTTGCCCCGTTCTGCTTGGCCAGGCTGGGGATCAGGCAGGCCGGCATCACCCCGCCGGTGGTGCCCACCAGGATAAAGAGGTCGGACAGCTCGGTCTCGTGAAACGCCGCCGCGCTCACCTCCTCCGGGATCCCTTCGCCAAAGAAGATGAAGTCGGGTTTGAGCAGGCCCCCGCAGTCGGGACAGGTGGGCGGCAGCCGCTGCAGGTCCACCTCGCCCGAGGGCCGTTTCACGCGGCAGGCCAGGCAGACCATCCGGCCGGCGGTGCCGTGGAACTCGTGCACGGTCCGGCTGCCCGCATCCTGGTGCAGGTTGTCGATGTTCTGGGTGATCACTCCCTGGAGCAGTCCCAGCCGCTCCAGCTGGGCCAGGCCGCGGTGCGCCGCGTTGGGCACGGCGGAACCGAAAAAGTCGTAAAAGATCTCGCGGATCACCTTCCAGGACGTGTCGGGGCTGGAGAGGAAATGATCCAGCTGCAGCAGGGCCGGGTCGTAGCGGTTCCAGAGCCCACCTGCACCGCGGAAAGGCGGGATACCGCTCTCCACCGAGATGCCCGCCCCGGTGAACCCCACCGCTCGTTTCGCCGTCCTGATAGCCTCGGCTGCCCGCTGGTATTCCACCTGCCCTCTCCCTGCTGCCGGCGACCTCAATCGATGCGGTAGCGGTTCTGGAACGGGGTGGGTCCCCGCTCGGCGCGGACGCCGTAACGGCCGTTGGCCGCCAGTGACTCGACGATGTGAAACACCGTCTCCGGACTGCTGCCGGAGAGTGTCTCGCGGGCCAGTTCCGCCACCGAGAGCCAGCGGCCCCGGTTCTCGCGCAAGACCACCGCCAGGGCCAGCTGGAGGTCCAATATGCTCTGGGCGGCCTTTTTCCCCGCTTCAACTCCCGGCTGGTTGTAAGCGTTGATCCCCACCATCGAAGCGTAGAAGCCCACCGTTCGCTCGAAGAGGGCAATCAGCGAGCCCAGCGATTCCGGGGTGACCGCGGGCAGGGTGATGGTCATCGTGGCCCGCCCGCTCTCGGTCAGCGCCTGGCGCGTCCCGAGGAGAAAGCCGGAGAGGTAGTCGCCGCAGGTAATGTCGTCCTCCACGTCCAGCGAACCGCCATCACGCTGCCGAAGCACATGGATGAAGGTAAGGAAAAAATTGTGGATGCCGTCCCGCAGCTGCTGCACGTATGCGTGCTGGTCGGTGGAGCCCTTGTTGCCGTAGACAGCGATCCCCTGGTGGACCACTTTGCCCTCCAGGTTCTGCTCCTTGCCCAGGGACTCCATCACCAGTTGCTGCAGGTAGCGGCTGAACAGGGCCAGGCGGTCCTTGTAGGGGATGACCACCATGTCCTTCAGCCCCCGTCCTTCGCCGGCATGGTGCCAGGCCAGGGCCAGCAGCAGCGCCGGGTTCAGCCGCACCTCCTGCGAGCGGGTCAGCGCGTCCATCCGGCGGGCGCCGGCCAGCAGCCGCTCCACAGGGAAGCCCTGGAGCGCCGCCGGCAGCAGCCCCACCGCGGACATCACCGAGGTCCTCCCCCCCACCCAGTCCCACATGGGAAAGATGCTGAGAAAGGAGTTCTCCGCGGCAAAGTCGGCCAGTTTGCTGCCCTGGCCGGTGACCGCCGCCGCGTGGGCCCCGAAGTTCAGCCCGGCCCTGCCGTACGCGGCCATGGTCTCCAGCATGCCGTTGCGCGTCTCGGGGGTGGAGCCCGACTTGGAGACCACCACCACCAGCGTGCGCTGCAGGTCGTTGCCGATGAGGTTCAGCT
This sequence comes from uncultured Acidobacteriota bacterium, assembly GCA_963836075.1. Lineage (GTDB taxonomy): Bacteria > Acidobacteriota > JAQAZP01 > JAQAZP01 > JAQAZP01 > JAQAZP01. The sequence goes on along the minus strand of CAWIIB010000009.1, from coordinate 3,197,895 downwards.
CCCGGTCCATTCCGTCGGGATCGGTGTTGTCGAAGAAGTGGGCGCGAAGCGGGTCATCGGCGCCGGCAAGGGCATCGTCCACCAGTTGCGGGCCGAGGGCCGATCCGCCGATCCCCACCAGCAGCAGCCGGGTAAACCTGCCGCCACGCTCCGGGGCCAGGTCGCCGGCATGAACGTGCGCGGCGAACTGGCGGATCTGCGCCACGGTGGAGCGGATCTCCCTGGTGATGGCCGGGCTCGGGGCCAGATCCGGCGCCCGCAGCCAGTAGTGGCCCACCATCCGCTTCTCGTCGGGGTTGGCCACAGCACCGCTTTCCAGCGCCGTCATCTGCTGGATGGCGGTGTAGATGGCCGGTTCCATCCTGGAGATGTATCCCTCGGAAAACCCCATCCGGCTGTAGTCGAGACGGAAACCGGTCTCGTCGTCCCACCAGCACTGCTCCTTGAACTGCTTCCAGGAAACGCTTTTCGCCATCTTCCGTCCTCCCGGCCTCACTCCACACACCCGAGGGCCTGAAGCTCTTCGACCATTCTTCCCTGGAGGGCCAGCCGCTCACCGGACCACTGCCGCCGGCCGGCACAGGCTTCCAGGTGCTGTTGCAGGCGGCGGCGCATGTCGGCTACCCGGCCTTTTTCCCTGGCCGCCAGGTTTACCTGCTCCATGGGATCCTGCCCCAGATGGTACAGTTCTTCGAGCCCGTCTGCCAGCCCCACGATATATTTCCAGTCACCGGAGATGATCGCCTTGCGCTCGGTGCCGTAAGCGATGAATTCGCCATAGGCGTCACGGCCCCGGGCCGCCGGCTCCCCGCCGTATCTCCCCCGTTGCCGCAGGCACCGGACAGGATACCCAGTGCCAGGGTGATGGCCAGGACGGTTCTGGTCTTTCGCTCCATGCATCCTCCCTCTGTCTGCAGCACACCCGCGACCTAGTGTCCGGGATAGGGCGTCCCCGGAGGGTGGACGGCGTCCGCCCGCTCCACGAACTGCCGGGCCCGGACCGCTTCCCCCCGGTCGGCACAGTGCCGGCCGGCCCAGTAGAGCATCTCGCCGTGCAGCCACCGCACTTTGCGTCCGGCCAGGTCGTCCCGGCCAAAGACCCACCGCTCCCGCTCACGGATGGCGATATCAGCCGGCGCCGGCCGCGGGTTCCCCGGCGGCAGCAGCCGGAAGGTCAGCCCGTGGGGCACCGGGGTCCAGCCGGCGCCCACGCCGCTCTCCATGGGAATGATGATGTGCACCGGCGCCCCCTCGTCGCCGGCGGCGGTGATCAAACCGTTGAAAAAGGCGACGAACGTCTGCTGGATGGTTCCCGGGTCATAGGGCCGGTCCTCCTCGAACAGGGCCAGCTGCCGGAGGAAGGCGAGTTTCTGCGGCTCCGCGGCGGCCATGAGGCCTGGGACCCGGCGCTCCAGATAGTCCATATACCACGAGCGGCGGACCAGGTTGACGTCCACCACCCGCAGGTCCGGGCGGTAGCCGAGAACGTGGTGGTAGTAAAGCCAGGGGGAGTAGAACTGCCACTCCCGGGTCAGCAGCAGCGCTCCCCGGGGCAGCGGGTCACAGATCTCCCGGACCAGCATCTGCGCCCGGTGGTCAGCGCTGCGGTCGCATTCGTCCCAGTGCATCCAGAGCACCGCCGCCGGCAGCAGGACCAGCCCGGCGGCAAGACCCGCCAGCAGGCGCCGCGGCCGTGCCCGCTGCAGCAGGTCGCCGGCCCCCGCGGCCATCAGCAGGGCCCCGGCAAAGAAGGTCACCATGTAATAGGCTTCCTTGTCCTCGTTGATTTCGTAGGCCAGCGCATAAAAAACGTTGAACAGGATCAGCAGGAGCAACGTGACCAGCAGTCGGCGGCCGCGGGGCCGGCGCAACACCACCATGCCCCAGAGAGCGGCGAGGAGGGCCAGTGGGGTGCCCTGGAAGAACGTGTGCCGGCCGATGCGCAGCAGCTCGGCCCAGACCACCGCGGCGGTGGAGGAGAAGAGGTTCCCCTGGTATTGCTTGCCGCTGACGTGGCGCAGGAAGCGGGAGAGGCTGGTGGCGTCGCCCCAGTTGAACTGCGGTCCCAGCCAGGCCAGCAGGGCGATGGTGGAATAGAGCAGGCCGGCCACGGCCACCACCAGCGCCGCGGGCACCACCAGCCGCCGCCAGTTGCCCAGGGTTGCGGACCACGAGAACTCCCCCCGGCCGGCGGTGAGCGCGGCAAAGAGGAATGCCGGTGCGGTGAGCGCCACGGTGCCCAGATGGACGGCCAGGGCCAGGGCCCAGAAGAACGCCGCCCAGAGCAGCAGCCGCGGCGGTGGGATGTCGGCCTCCATGGCCCGGAGCAGGAAGAAAACGGCCGCGGCCAGCAGGGCCAGGCTCAGGGTGTAGACCTCGGTGAAGGAGGTAAAACCCCAGAGAACAAAGGTGAACCCGAAAGTCAGTGCGGCGCAGAGGGCGGCCAGCTCCACGGTCCAGTCCCGCTCGCGCCGGATGACCACCCGCGCCGCCAGCCAGACCAGCCAGCAGGCGGCCGCGCCGCAGAGGGCCGAAAAGAGGTTCAGGTTGCGGGCCGGTTCGGCCAGGGGCAGGCGGGCAAAGAGAAATCCCACCAGCACGTAGAGCGGGAACCCCGGGGGATGCGCCACGCCCGGGTTCCATGCGCTGAGGGCCAGCTCGCCGCTGTCGATCAGCGTCATACCCGGCGCGGCGGTCAGCCAGTAGACCACCAGGGGAATGAGAAACGCTGCGGCGCCAAACAGACGGGACATCAACACCTCCGAGAGATCGTTACGCCGATTATACAGAAAAGCAGAAAATGAGGCGAAAAAGAGGACCAGGTGCCACTGCTGTCCTTCGATTGACTGAATGTCCCGTCAGTCGCTGGTATCGGAGAGGCGGCGGAAGATGGCGTCCATCTCGCTGGCGCAGGAGCGGAAGGCGGCGAGAACGGCGGGGTCGAACTCCTCGGGCCGGGCCCGGCTGTCGTCACCGTTGACGATAATGCCGTAGGCCTCCTCCCCGGAGAGCACCGGTTTGTAAACCCGGCGGCTGCGCAGGGCATCGTAAGCATCGGCCAGTTTGACCACCCGTGCCGCCAGGGGGATCTCATCCTCCTTCAGACCCTGGGGGTAACCCGACCCGTCCCAGCACTCGTGGTGGCTGAGGGCGATCTGCCGGGCCACATCCAGCCGCGGCGAGTCCCCGAGGATTTCCACGCCGTAGATGGTGTGGCGCTTCATCTCCTCCCACTCATCCCGGGTCAGCTTGCCCTTCTTCAGCAGGATGTCAGCACTGATCTGGATCTTGCCCACATCGTGCATCTGGGCGAAGTGGCGCAACTCGCTCACCAGCTCTTCGGACAGGCCCATGGTGGCGGCCAGCAGGGCCGAGGTACTCGTTGACCCGCATCAGGTGGTTGCCGGTCTCCACATCGTTGGCCGCCGAGGCCCGGGCCAGGGCCCCCACTGTGTAGTGGAAGGCATCCTCCACCTCGCGCCCGCGGGCGGCGATGGTGCGGAAAAAGTCGTGGTGCAGCAGCGCGGCCTTGAGGATGTAACCGTATTCCTCGGCCACCTTGCCCGGATAGTTGATGCCCAGCAGAAGCAGCGCCCCGCTGGAACAGACCGAGACAAAATTACGCAAGGACACGGTGTTGCGGCTCAACTGGACAAAGGGGATGGCGTCATGATCGTCCGTCGAGCTCTCGAAATCCACGGCCCGGATCGGGTCGTTGCGCCAGTAGACGTCGCTGTCCAGCGCGCTGGCTCCCAGCTCCACCCACTCGCCCAGTCCCTCGATGGTGGCGTCATCGGTCTCCCGGGCGATGAGCCGTACCCGGCAGCCCTGGCCGCCGTTGCGCTCCACCAGCATCAGGAACTGCGGGATCTCGTCGTGCCGCGGGGCCGACTGCTCGATGTGAGTGAACATCCGCTGCAGCCAGCGCGCCGTGCCAAAGGTCTGCGGATCGAACTCCTTGAGGATGCCCCGGGAGTAGTCGGTTACCGAGCCGAGATCCTCCATGGCATGGAGCCACTTCTCGCTCAGCTGGTGATAGTTGACCCAGTTGCGGACCTTGGCCATGACCTCGGTCATGTGAAACGGCTTGATCAGAAAGTCCAGCGCACCCAGTTCCAGACCGCGGACCCTGTCCGATCGTTCGGACTGGCCACTGATGATCACCACGGGAATGTTGCTGTACCGCGGGTCCTCGCTCAACCGGCGGCAGAACTCATAGCCGTCCATGCTGGGCATCTTCAGGTCGGTGATCACCAGATCCACGGAAAAACCGGCCAGCCGCTCCAGGGCCTCCACCCCGTTAGTGGCCGTGACCACCAGGTAGCCGGCTGAACTGAGCAGGGAACTCAGATAGTCGCGGATGACCGGGTCGTCATCCACCACCAGTATGACTGCGTTCGGTTCCATGGGACCAGTACCCCCGGTCAAGAGGAATGCCATAAGAGAGCGAGAAACTGTAGAATACACTAATTGTCGGACGATTCGGACGCCAGTTCAAGAGCTATTTGCCACTACGGGCCCGGTTGCGCCTTTTGCGCGGCCGGCGATAGAATCATCCCGGTCAAAAAAACCGAACTCATCAATCATACCGAGAGGAGTTTCACCGATGCCGATGTCGTCCATCCACCGACGCCCCAGCCTGGCCTGGCTGCCGCCCCTGGCCGCCCTGCTCCTTCTCACCGCCATCCTCCCGCCCGCCGCTCCAGCAGCCGAAACGGACGAAGTCGATGGCTGGCCCGGTTGGGAGTTTCTTTCCACCACCGCCATCGGGGCCGCGGATTTCATTGCCGCCAACCCCGGGTTCGATGGGCGGGGGGCAGTGCTGGCGGTCATGGACACCGGCGTGGATATGAGCATCCCCGGTCTCACCATGATCCCTGATGGAACGGTGAAGGTGGTGGATGTGCGGGACTTCACCGGTCAGGGGGATGTGAAGCTGGAACCGGCCGTCTTCGAAGACAACAGCAGCGGAGTTGAGGGCGGTGACCGCTACCTCACCGTGGAGGGGTCCGGACGCCGGGTCTGGGGGGTGGAAACCCTGCCGCAGCAGCCCCTGGAAGAGGGAGACTGGCTGCTCGGCTGGCTGGAGGAGCAGGACTCGGTCAACTCCTCGGTTCCCGACCTGAACAACAACGGCGACACCACCGACGTGTTCGCCGTGCTGGCCTTCGAGACGGCGGGCGAAGAGGGAGCGGAGCCCCACTGGGCCGCCGTGGTGGACACCGACGGGGACGGCCGGATGGACGACGAGAAGGTGGTCCGCGACTACCACGTCAACTTCGACTCGTTTCAGCTTCGGGGCCGGGACCCGGAGACATCGCGCAACCTGTTGACCCTGGCGCTGAACATCTATCCCGACGAGGACCGGGTCTGCATCCACTTTGACGACGGGGCCCACGGCTCCCATGTGGCCGGCATCGCCGCCGGCTACATGCTCAACGGCCAGGAGGGCTACAATGGCATCGCCCCCGGCGCCCGGGTGATCAGCCTCAAGATCGGCAACAACACCCTCTCCGGCGGCGCCTCCACCACCGACAGTTTCAAGAAGGCCCTCCTCTTTGGCGTGGACTACGCCACAGAGCACGACGTGCCGGTGATCTTCAATCTCAGTTACGGGGTGGGCAGCGACCCGGTGGCCCGCAATGACGCCGACCAGGTGCTGGGCGAGATCATGGCCGACCACGAGGACCTGGTGCTGCTGTTGACCAGCATGGGCAACTCCGGCCCCGGCATCAACTCGGTGGGCGCACCGGCCGGCGGCCCCGGCCTGTTCACCGTGGGGGCGCTGCTCAACCGCTCCACCGCCCGGGACGCCTTCGGGGCCGCCATCCCCACCGACCAGGTCTCCTCCTACTCCTCCCGCGGCGGCCTGGTGGACAAACCCGACGTTATCGCCCCGGGCACCTCATGCTCCACGGTGCCGCCCTTCGAGACCCACGACCGTTACACCGGCACCTCCATGGCCACGCCCCAGGCCGCCGGTGCCGCCCTGCTGCTGGCCGGCGCCGCCGCACAGACCTGGACCGACCGGCCGCTGAAGGGGGCCCTGCTGGCCCGGGCGCTGAAAGCCGGCGCCGTGCCCCTCCCCGGTTACACCCGTCTGGACCAGGGGGCCGGAGTGGTCAACGTGGGCAACTCCTGGACGGCTCTGCAGCGGATGATCGAGGGGGATGAGGACCGCACGCTGCTGGGATATCGCATAGAAACCTTTTCCCCGGTCTACGGTGACGAGACGGGGGGCGCCGGGTATTGGCGCTACGGCACCGCCCTCCCCTCCACCGCCAGCCAGCAGCAGTTCCGGGTCCACCCCGTCTTCCCCGAATCGGCCACCGCCGACCAGCGCCACCAGTTCTACCGCGCCTTCAACCTCGTCTCCAGCGCCGACTGGCTGCGCCCGGACAAAAGCTCGGTCTACATCCGCGGCGAGGGCGAGGCCACGGTGACCCTGCGCATCGACCCGGCCAAACTCAGCGGGCCGGGCCTGCACAGCGCCGAAGTCAAGGCCTTCCCCAAAGGCGCCGGCCGCCAGGCCGAGGAGTTCACCATGGTGGTCTCGGTGATCACGCCGCTCACCGCCGGCCCGGCCAACGGCTACACCCTGCGGCTGGGGCAGAGCGGCCGCCGGGCCGGCGAGGTGCAGCGCCACTTCGTCCGGGTGCCCTCCGGGGCCGCCGCCATGCGGGTGGAGGCCGCCATCCCGGATGGGGCCTACGGCAACGTTCGCATCCAGGCCTACAACCAGCAGGGATACCGTATCTGGCGCTCGGCCTGGCTGAACAGCGAGACCGACCGCCGCGACGCCACCTGGTTCCTCAGCGGCGCTGACCTGACCCCCGGCACCTGGGAACTGGACCTGGTGACCAACTTCCGGGCCGTTGAGGCCTCGGACTGCGACCTCACCGTCACCTTCGCCGGCTTCACCACCGGCACACCTCTCCCCTGGCACCCGGACCACGAGGCGGGCGAAGATCCCTCCGGCAGTTTCCGCCTGGGCTGCGGCCTCGACCTGCCGTTCAGCGGCAGGGCCGAAGGGGTGGTGGAAGGATTCGCCCGCACCCACCGCGTGGAGACGGATTCGGACACCTACGAGCACAGTTTCAAGCTCAACGCCGACCTGGCCGCGGTCCGCTTCCGGCTGACCCTGCCCCCGGGGCAGTTCGGCCGGTTCACCGACCTGGCGGCCAATGTCCTGGACCAGGACGGGCGGGCCCTGCTCCGCGGCGGCCTGACCTTCCCCTTCTGGACCGCAACCTTCAACAACCCCGACCCCGGCCGGGCCGGCTCCACCGAGTTCACCCTGCAGCTGGCCGGCGGCTTTGCCGACTCGGCCCGGGGCACCGGCTGGGAGTTCGAGCTTCGCGAGGAGTACATCTGGAAGGAGACGGTTCCGGTGACCGTCCAGCGGGACGGCAACGACACCTTCTCGCTCTACCCCGGGATCCAGACCCGGCTGGACTACCGGCTGAACGGCGCGCCCGCGGTGGCTCCCGCGGGATACGAGCATATCGGGGTGATCCGGATGATCGACGGGGCCACCGGCGTGGAGCTGGACCGCATCCCCGTCACCTGGGACTTCCGGCCGTGACCGGCGGTGGGGGGAGCAGTGACCGCACCGCGGTTGCCGGCCTGCCGTGTGCCGTCCTGCTCTTTGCCGCCCTGCTCTGCTCCGTCGCCGGTTGCGGCGGCCCCGAAACAGCTCCTCGCACGGAACAGGCCGCCCCGGCAACCAGCCTGCTGCTGATCACCGTGGACACCCTGCGTACCGATCACCTCTCCACCTGCGGCCACCCGGCGCAGATCTCCCCGCACCTCGACGACCTCGCCCGCCACGGCACCCTGATCCCGCACGTGGTCACCCCGGCCAACACCACCCTGCCGGCCCACGCCTCGCTGCTCACCTCGCTGCCGCCCGAGGGCCACGGCGGTTTCGGCAACGGCATAGCCATCGGCGGGGAGCTGCCCACCCTGGCCCGGGCCTGCCGCCACTCCGGCATGGCCACCGCGGCCATGGTCAGCAGCTGGGTGGTGGGGACCGGCTGGAACCTGGAGCAGGGCTTTGACCAGTATCTCCCACTCTACAAAACCGGTCGGCGGCCGTCGGCCGCCACCCCCTCCGGCTTCCTGCCGCTGCAGGCCGGAGACACATCCCGGGCAGCCGCCCGCTGGCTGCGCCGCAACCGGGACCGGCCGTTCATGCTCTGGCTGCACTACATGGACCCCCACCAGCAGTACGCTCCCCCGCCCCCCTACCGCACACCCCGGAACCGTCACCTGGATCGCCCCCGCACCATCGAACAGTTTCTCGACCTCCACCACCGCCGGCAGCCCCTCCCGCCGGCGGCGGCGTCAGCGGTGCGGGACGACTATGCCGGTGAGGTGCGCTACACCGACCGCTGCATCGGTGAGGTCATCCACCTGCTCCGCGCCCTGGGCCTGGAGCAGAGCACCCTGGTGGCGGTCACCGCCGACCACGGTGAAGCGCTGGGCGAGAAGGACTGCTACTTCGGCCACACCCTCTCCCTGGGTGAACCGGTGAACCGCGTGCCGCTGATCCTGGCCGGCCCGGGGGTGGCCGCCGGCGTGCTGCACCGTCCGGCCACCCTGCTCGACGTGGCGCCCACCATCCTCGCCCTGCTCGGCATCGACGCACCGGATGGTTTCCAGGGCCGCGATCTCTCACCGCTGCTCCGCCAGTCTCCCACCCCCGGCGGCAAGGCAAATGACATCCCCGCGCCCCTGCTCTTCACCCGCGGCGAGGATGGCCGCCGGGCCTGGCTGGTGGACGGCATGAAGGCCACCTTCGACGCCGAAGGCCGGCTCACCGGCCTCCACGACCTGCACCGCGACCCGCTGGAAAAAGTCGACCTGCGGGACGAACAGCCCCTGTTCGCCGAAGAACTCTCCCGCCGATACATGGCCCCGCACACCCATATGGCCGCCATGGCCGCCCGCTGGGCGGATCGCCCCCCCCAACCGGCTGACGAGGAAACCGCGCGGAAACTGAAAGACCTGGGCTACGTCGAGGAGTGAAGACCGAACCGGCCATCCCCTCCCGCTTCCGGAGCTTTGTGGACTTCCCCGATATGGACTACAATCCCACCGTGAGGGCATCGTATCCCCCCCAACCCGGTACAACCATGCAGAACAGCACCCTGGTGGTCATTCCAACCTACGAAGAGCGGGAGAACATCGGTCGGATGATCGATGCGATCTTCGTCCACGCACCCGAGGTGGACCTGCTGGTGGTGGACGACGATTCCCCGGACCGCACCTGGGAGGTTGTGGAAGCCAGGATCGCCGAGGCCAGCCGGCTGCACCTGATCCGGCGCAAGAACCAGCGGGGGCTGGGAACGGCCTACGTTGCCGGGTTCAACTTCGCCCTGGAGCGGGGCTACCAGACCATCATCGGCATGGACGCCGATTTCTCCCACGACCCGCGGGAGATCCCCAGGATGATCGAAGCCGCCGGCCGCTTCGACGTGGTCCAGGGATCCCGCTATATCGGCGGTGTACGGGTGCTGGACTGGCCCCTGCGGCGGTTGATCCTCAGCACCTGGGCCAACCTCTATGCCCGTCTGGTCACCGGGCTGCCGCTGAAAGACATCACCAGCGGCTACCGCTGCTACCGCCGCGAGGTGCTGGAGGCCATCGACCTGGCAGGGATCCGCTCCAACGGCTACGTCTTCCTGATCGAGATGAGCTTTCTGGCCTGGAGAAAGGGGTTCCGTCTCGGTGAGATCCCCATCATCTTCCAGGAACGGCGTGAAGGGCAGTCGAAGATCTCCAAATCGATCATCTGGGAATCGATCTGGGTGGTGTTCAAGCTGCGGCTGCTGCAGCTCTTCGGCCGGGTGTAAAAAATGGGGACGTTTACCGTCCCCATTTTTACTTTCTGAACCCCAGCAGGGTTTCGGTGATCCGCTCCACGGAGGCGCCGAAACAGTAGAGGACCGCTGACGCGGCCAGCACGTTGTCCAGGTTCAGAGTACCGTCCTCGCCGGCCAGCAGGGGGATGGCTTCCAGCGCGGTCAGTTGGGTCCGTTCACCCCGGTCGATGACCACCACCTGTCCATCCTCCACCGTCACCACCCGGCCGCCGGCCGCGGCCAGCTCAACCACCGCCGGGTTACCCGGATCCCGCGAAAAGAGCACCGGTGTGCTGTAGAGACGTTCCCCCATCTCGAGGACCAGCTGGTCATCGGCGTTGAGCACGGTGTGCCCGTCCTCGTAGACCTGTTCGGCAACCACCGAGTGGGCGTAGGCGATGTCCTCCATGATCGCGGCCTCGTCGTAGAGCAGCCCCTCGTCACGCAGATTGAGCACCACGGCGATGTCGGCAAACTGGTAGCCCAGGCCGCGGTCGAGAATCGTCTCCACCGGCACTTCCAGCAGGGCGCAGTCGATGGTCGGGTCGCGCAGGGTCATCGCCGCGCTCTCGAAGCCGGTCATCTCGCCCCGGATCAGCACCTCCTCGCCCACCATCAGCCCCCGGGAGGTGGCCCGGCCCACCCGGTAGCCGGTGCTGGCGAGGCAGTGGTGCAGGATGTCCACGGTGGTGGTCTTGCCATCGGTGCCGGTGACCGCCACCACCGGCACCCGGCCGTGGCCGCCGTCGGGGAAGAGCATCTCCACGAAGGGGACGGCCACATCGCGCGGACGGCCGGACAGCGGGTTGAGGTGCAGGCGGAAGTCGGGCGCCGCCCCCACCTCGATCACCACCCCGCCGTTGTCGAGGATCGACTGCTCCAGCGACGGGGCCACCACGTCCACACCGGCCACGTCCAGCCCCAGGGCCCGCGCCGCCCGCTCGGCGAGCATGCGGTTCATCGGGTGGACCTGGTCGGTGATATCGTGGCTCGCCCCGCCCAGGCGCAGGTTACCCGAGATGGTGAGAGCCAACGATTGGCCGGCGGGCAGCACCGAGCCCATGGTCAGGCCGCCCAGATGGAGAATCCGTTCGGTCTCCTCGTCCGGTTCCACCAGGCTCAGCTTCGATTTGTCGCCCACCCCGCGCGCCGGGTCGCTGTTCAGCCCGGCCACCAGCTGCTCCACCGTCTGCCGCCCGTCACCGGTGACCATTGGCGGGACCAGCCGGGCCGCCGCCACGCACTGCCCGTTGATCACCAGCAGGCGGTAGCTCTCCCCGGGCACCTGCGGCTGGGCGATGATCGAGTCGTCGAACTGCAGGGCCCGGGCCACGGCCTCCTCCACGGCCTGAGGCGTCGACGTCCCCAGGGTGATTCCCTGACCCAGGTGCCCGGCGCACGGTTTGACCACCAGCGGCGTTCGATGCTGCTTGCGGAAGGCCTCCACTGCGGCGGCGGCGGTGGCCAGCACCGTGGGGGGCACCGGAACGCCGGCATCGGCGAGCATGCTGTTGGTCAGATACTTGTCGTCCGCGGTTTCCACCGCCAGCAGGCTGGTGTCCGAGGTGACGGTGGCCCGGACCCGCTTCTGGTATTTGCCGGTGCCCAGCTGCACCAGGTTGTAGCGGTCCAGCCGGTACCAGGGGATGCCCCGCTGCTCGGCCCGGTCCACCACCGCCCGGGTACTGGGGCCCAGCAGGCGGTCCTCGCGGATGCGCACCAGGTCGCCGATCACCGCTGCCGGATCAAAGGGGCGTTTCTCCAGGATGGAGTTGACCAGGTTCAGCGCGGCGCGGGCGGTGTAAAGGCCCACCTCCTCGTCGAGGAACCGGAAGATGACATTGTACACCCCCTGGGTGGCCGTGCTGCGCGTCTTGCCGTAACTCACGTCCATCCCGGCCAGGGTCTGCAGTTCGATGGCCACGTGTTCGGTGACGTGGCCCAGCAGGGTCCCTTCGCTGACCCGCAGGAGGAACCCGCCCGGCTGGCCCACCGAGCAGTGGTGGCTCTGCAGCGAAGGGAGCAGTCTGCGCAACCGCTCGGCAAAGCCGGGGATATCAGCGGTGAAGACTTCGTCAAAGGCGCCCAGGTCGAGGCGCAGGGCCACCACCGGCCCGGCGCTGAAATAGTTGGGCCCGGCGAGGACCTTGATGCCCAGCGCCCGGAGCGGCCCCTCCTCGAGATGGCACTGGGGCTGGTCCTCGTTCACCTGTCTCTCCTTCCGGCTCAGACTTCGTAGCTGCCCCTGGTCAGCGCAACCGCGTCCCGCACCATCATCGCACCCCGGGCCACCATGTGGTGGACCCGGAACTCCCCGTCCAGCAGCAGCAGGTCGGCGTCGGCGCCGGGGGCCACCACGCCCTTGCCCGGCAGCTTGAAGACCCTCGCCGGGTTGGTGCTCACCACCTGCACCGCCTGGTCCAGCCCGAGTTTCTCCTCCAGCACCGTGTCGCGCAGCTCGTCGAGCACTGACTTGGGCTTGCCCATCTCCAGCTTGACCAGGTTTCCCTGCTCGTCGAAGTCGGGCAGCGACCCGCAGCCGTCGGAGGTCATGGTGATGTGCTCCAGCGGGACACCGGCGGCCAGCAGCTGGACAATGGCCTTGGACGGTTTGGTCTCGTATTCGGGGAAGAAGGGCCAGGAGCTGGCGGTGATATCGACGTAGCCGGTCTTGCCGTACGTCTTGGTGTCCTCGAAGATGTAGTCGTTGCGGTTGCAGTGGGTGGGCAGGAACTGGGTGTATTTAAGTTCACTGCGCGAGACCACGTCGTGGAGGATCTGGAAGGGGTTTTTGGCGTCGCCCATGTGGAAGTTGACGATGCCGCCCTTGCCGCCCAGCATGCCGCCCACCCGGGCGTGGGCCACCAGTTTGATCAGCTCGTCCACCGTGGGCCCGGAACTGCGGTGGTCGGAGACGGCGATCTCCCCCGCCCCGATCACCTCGTCGATCATGGCGATGTCCTTGCCCACGTCACCAAGGATGGTGGGGGTGGGGACCTGGTAGGCCCCGGTGAGCATGAACGCGGAGACCCCCTCGGCCCTGAGCGCCTTGGTCTTCATCAGCACGCTCTCCACCGAACGGGTCAGTCCGTCGGTGCCCAGGCAGCCGATCACCGTGGTGACCCCGGCCTCCAGCAGGTAGGAGAGCGGCATCTCCGGCGTGCGGGTGGCCGGCCCGCCTTCGCCGCCGGCGCCGGCGGTGTGCACATGCCCGTCGACAAAACCGGGGACCATTTTCAGCCCGCCGGCGGAGATCACTTCCACCTCCACCCCGGCCGGTTCGCCGATGGTGTCCGCCACGGCCACCACCCGCCCCCCGGCCACCAGCACATCCTTCACACCCCGGGGTTCGGGTGAGTAAAGATCACATCCCTTGAACAGAATCATCCTCTTCCCTCCGCGCGGGGTATGGTCCGGCTCCCCGCTTCATTCGTATTTCGAGAGCAGTTCAGCGGACACCCGGCCCACCAGGTCGAGCAGCGCCGCGTCCCGGCCGCCGGCTTCATCGAAGGAGAGTCGGCCCACCTCCTCGCCGTCCCGGGTCATCACCGCCCGGCCCTCCCCGGCCTCAACCAGCCAGCCGCCGGGCAGCAGGTCGCGCCGCACTATCGACTCCGGGCCTTCCGGCTCTTCCAGGATCACCAGGTCGGCGCCCTGGTGCACCATCCCGTAGTCGTCGATCTGGTCCGCGGTGTGGCTGAACAGCGCCGCGTCGAGCTTCGGGTTGCGCAGCAGCAGCTTGGCGTTGTCGTCGTGGTGCTTGTTGTTGTGGAAATACTCGCCGTTGAAGTGGATGCCGTCGGCGGTGAGGGCGCCGAACTCCAGACCCGGCCGTATGCCGTCCAGCATCCTGTGGATCTCGCCGGCCAACCCGCTGTCGATCCGGTTGCCGGCGATGATCGGCACCCGCCCCCGGGCCGGCGGCGGGAAGTGGCCCTCCATCACCTTGCCCGGCACGTCGATCGACTCGCCGATGGCCGGGGCCAGGTGCATGAACACGCCGGGCCCGGCGTTGATCTCGATGATGCCGAAACTCCCCTCGTCCCACGGCTTGGAGATGTCCTCGGCCAGCACGTCGATGCCGAGAATCCCCACCTCGATAAACTTGGCGATGTCCTCCACCATCTTCACGTTTTTCGGGTGCATCCTGTCGGTGACGTTGATCGAGACACCGCCGGCCGAGATGTTGGCCACCCGCCGCAGATAGATCCGCTGGCCCTTCTCCGGCACCACGTCCAGGGACAGGTCCTGCAGCTGGAGGAATTCCCGCAGATCGTCGTCGATGTTGATCTTGCACAGCGGCGAACGGGCGTTGTCCAGGCGGACCACGGTGTCGTTCTCCATGGCGATCAAGTCGCTGATGCTGTTCTTCCCGTCCCCGTCCACATAGGCCGGCACCCGTTCCAGGGCCGCGACAAATTTGCCGTTGACCGTGAGCAGGCGGTGGTCGGTGCCGTAGATCTCCTTCTCCACGATGGCCCCGTCAAAAGAAACCCCCTCCTCGCGGCACGACTCGAGGATCTTGCCGAACGCCGTGCGCACTTCGGCGTCGGACTTGATCCCGGTGGTCACCCCCTGCCCCTTGTGCCCGGCCAGCGGCTTGACCACCACCGGGTAGCCCTGCACGTGGGCTTCGGCCACCGCGTCATCGGCGGTGAAGGTGTTGCGGCCGCTGGGTGTGGGGAACCCGCACATCAGCAGGAAGTCCTTGACCATGTCCTTATAGGTGGTGAACTCGGTGTCCTTGATCGAGTCGGTGTGGAAAGTGGTGGACCGCCCGCGGACATGCCGCTTGCCGTAGCCCCACATGAAGACGTTTTCCTCGTAGAGGTAGAGCACCGGTATGTCGCGCTTCAGACCCGCTTCGATCAGGGAGTAGATGGTGGGGCCGCCAAAGACGGTGGCGTCGAACTCTTGCTGCAGCTTGACGAAGCCGCCGTCGAAATCAAAGGACGCCTCGTCGTTCAGCGCGCGGAACCAGTGGGAGACGAACTCGGCGCAGTTCCGGGCAATCAGGTTATCCAGATACTCCACCGCCACCAGGACGTCGTCCCCGTCGCCGTGCACCGCGTACTTGCTGATGAACAGGTCGATGTCCATCTTCATCACCTGGATCAGGACCTGCGCGTAGAGCTCGGCCACCCGGTCCGGGTACCGTTGCTCCAGCGTGGGGAACTTTTCCAGCACCGCATCGCGGTAAAAATCCACCTCGGGACCTGCCGGGGCCAGCAGCAGGTTGATCACCAGCGCCTGCCGGTCGAGATAGAAATTCGGGCCAATGAAATTCTGGAATGAGTGCACCGTGAAATCTTGCATCAGGACTCTCCTTTCCCGTTTCTCACGATTTCACAACGGACCACCGCCGGATGTTGAACCGGATGCCGGACGAGAGAAAGCCCAGCATGAGCCCATGCAGGGAGATGGGCGTATCCAGTTCACTCTCCTTGTAATTGCTGTAGCGGAGCCCCTCGGAGTTGAGGATGATCACCGTGCCGCGGCCCACCACTTCACCGATGCCCCCCGGCCCGATGATCAGTGCCGTATCCTCGCTGAGCCCGATACCGCGGTCGTTGCGGCTGCTGACCAGAAACTGGGCCAGGCGGCCGATACGGTTGCGCTGGATGAAATGGGTATCGATGGTGATGCCCCTGATGAAGCCGAACCCGTGGCTGTGCCGCACGCGGCCCTTGTGCAGTCCCTTGAGCTGGCCGTCGTAGAGCATGGGGTCGCTGGCCGCGGCGGCTCCGGCGCTGCTCCCGGCCACCGTGGCGCCCTGGCGCAACCGCTGCCGGGCCTCTTCGATCACCCGGCTGTTTCCCAGCAGGCGCACCAGACGAACCTGGTCGCCGCCGGTGAAGAAGATCAGGTCCGACTCGGCGATCCGCTCGGCATGACGGTTCAGGTCGGCTTCGACACGGCTGCGGATGTCGAGGGTGTGCACCCGGCTGACGCCCAGTGCACGAAAGGCCCGACGATACTGCCGGGCCAGTTCCACCGGGTGGCGGCTGGCACTGGGGATTACGGAAACTATGCTCGCACCGTTGAGCTCGACGGTGCGGCGGAGTATTTCCTTCTGGCCGGTACGGTCCTCGGCACCGCCGATGAGGACGAGATACCCCCGCCTGGCCTTGAACTGTTCGTTTCTCTTCACGGATTCACCGGATGTTGGCCGCCTGCCCTGCGGCAGTGCGTAAGCCTCTTATCTATGTAGGAATTAGGGGATGAAGTCTAGCACGGCAAAAGTGGCCGGGTCAACCATGGGGGCGGTCACAAATCGGCCGGGCTGAGCGCCGGAGAAGAGGCCCCGGCCGGAGCTTACGGGACGCTGTTTCGATGTGCTTGTCCCGAAAATCCTGCTATGCTCTTCGCTTCCGGCGCCACCCACCATCCGGGGCCGGTGGCAGGCAGGAACATACGGAGCAGCACCATGAAACCGGCGGACGGGAAAGCAGGAAAGATCCGGGCAAAGCGGGAGGTGATCCGGGTCCGGGGGGCCAGGCAGCACAACCTCAGGGGTGTGGACATCGACCTGCCGCTGCAGCAGATCACCGTGATCTCCGGAGTCAGCGGCTCGGGCAAATCCTCGCTGGCTTTCGATACGCTCTACGCCGAAGGCCAGCGACGCTACGTGGAGACCTTTTCCCCCTACGCCCGGCAGTTCCTCGACCGGATGAACCCGCCGGACGTGCGGCGTATCATCAGCATCCCCCCGGCCATCGCCATCCAGGGCACCGATCCGCTGAAGAGTTCGCGCTCAACCGTGGGCACGATGACCGAACTGCAGGACCACCTGAAGCTGCTCTTTGCCCGCACCGCCACCCTGCATTGCCGGGGCTGCGGCGAACCGGTGCACCCCGACACGCCGGAATCGATCTGCCGGGAACTGCTGGAGGCCTGGCCGGGCCGCAAGGCAGTGGTGGCCATGCCGCTCAGCGTGCCCCGCCGGCTGCCGGCCGCGGACGTGCGCCGGGCCCTGGAGAGCCAGGGTCTGCTGCGGGTGATCGCCGGCGGGGAGGTGGCGGGTCTCGAGGGGATTCCCCAGCGGCGGCGCGGCAAACTGATCGAGGTGGTGCTGGACCGGCTGGTCATCGACCCGGCGGAGAGCGGACGGATCACCGGCTCGCTGGAGGCTGCGCTCGACCTGGGCCGCGGCAAGGCTCTGGTCTTCCTCCCCGGGGAGAATCGGCGGCGGCACTTCTCCACCGGCCGCCACTGCGCAAGTTGCGACATCGCCTACGATCCGCCCTCTCCCAACCTCTTCTCCTTCAACGACCCGGTGGGCGCCTGCCCCCGGTGCAAGGGGTTCGGCCGGATCATCGAAATCGACCCCGAGCTGGTGGTCCCCGACCGGGACAAGACCATTGCCCAGGGCCCGGTGAAACCGTGGGCCACCGGCTCCTTCATCGAGGCCCAGCAGGAGCTGGCCGCCTTCTGCCGCCGCCGGGGCATCCCGTTGGACGTGCCCTGGAGAAAGCTGGACCGGGAGGCGCGCCGTCTGATCTGGGAGGGCACCGACGACTTCCCCGGTGTGGCCGGGTATTTTGAATGGCTGGAGACCAAGTCGTACAAGATGCACGTGCGGGTGAAGCTCTCCCGCTACCGGCGCTACCGCACCTGCAGCGCCTGCGGCGGCTCCCGGCTGCAGCCCGAGGCCCTGCTCTACCGGCTGGGCGGCCTGACCCTGTCCGATTTCAACGCCCTGCCGGTGGACGGCTCCCTCGGCTGGCTGCGGCACATCGAAACCGAGCTTGCCGACGACCCGGCCACGAGGATGATCCTCGACGAGGTACGCAACCGCCTCGACTACCTCTGCCGGGTGGGCCTGGGCTACATCACCCTCGCCCGGCAGTCCCGCACCCTCTCCGGCGGCGAGGTGGAGCGGATCGGCCTGACCACCGCCCTGGGCACGGCGCTGGTCAACACGCTATTCGTGCTGGACGAACCGAGCATCGGCCTGCACCCCCGGGACGTGGGCCGGCTGGTGGAGGTGCTCCAGGGGCTGCGTGACGCGGGCAACACCGTGGTGGTGGTGGAGCACGACCCGGAGATGATGCGGGCGGCGGACCACGCGGTGGACCTGGGACCCGGCGCGGGCGAAGAGGGGGGCCGGGTGGTCTACCAGGGCCCGGCGGCGGAACTTGCGGCCTGCGCCGAATCGAGAACCGGCCGCTACCTGGCCGGCATCGAGCGGATCAGACCGCCGGCCGGACGGCGCCGGTCCAGGCGGGGGCGGAACGTGCGTCTGCTGGGCGCCGCCGAGCACAACCTCAAGGGGGTGGACGTCCGCATCGACTTCGGTCTGCTCACCTGCGTAACCGGGGTCTCCGGTTCGGGCAAGAGCACCCTGGTGGAGGAGGTGCTCTACCGCAACCTGCGCCGCGCGCTGGGCAAACCCCAACGGCCCCACGCCCCCCCGGGGCGCTGCAGAGGCATCCGCGGCGCGGAGCGTCTCTCCGACGTGGTACTGGTGGACCAGGCGCCGGTGGGGTCCAGTCCCCGGGCCAATGCCGCCACCTACCTCAAGGCCTTCGCCCCCATCAGGGCCCAGTTCGCCGCCACCGAACTGGCCGAGCGGCGCGGGTTCAACGCCGGGACCTTTTCCTTCAACGTCGATGACGGCCGCTGTCCCACCTGCAGCGGCAGCGGCCACGAGAAGGTGGAGATGCAGTTTCTCTCCGACATCTACCTCCCCTGCCCCGAGTGCGGCGGCAGCCGCTACAAGGACGAGGTGCTGGAGGTGCGGCTGCGAGGCCGCAACATCGCCGAGGTGCTGGAGATGACCGCCTCCGAAGCCTCGGCCTTCTTCGGCGGCAAGGTCCTCCAGGCGCTGAAGCCGCTGGTCACCGTGGGCCTGGGCTACCTGCGCCTGGGCCAGCCGCTGAGCACCCTTTCCGGGGGTGAGGCCCAGCGGGTCAAGCTGGCCGGCCGGATGGGCCCGGGGGTCCGGCCCGCCGACAAGCCGGCGCTGTTCCTCTTTGACGAGCCCACCACCGGCCTGCACCCTGCCGACGTGGCCCAGCTGCTGCGGGCCTGGGAGCCGTTGCTGGACGCCGGCCACGGCCTGGTGGTGATCGAGCACCACCTCGACGTGATCGCCGCCGCCGACCGGGTGATCGACCTCGGCCCGGAGGGGGGCGAACTGGGCGGCCGGGTGGTGGCCCAGGGGACGCCGGAGGAAGTGGCCGCCGACCCCGGTTCGCACACCGGACGCTACCTGGCCCGCCACCTGGAGCTGTTTTCAGTTGCCGAACCTCCGGCCCCGGCATATCCCGCGCCCGTTTCCCCGGCCAGGACAAAAAAACGCGCACTGCGCACCGCCCCGGACAACGGCAGGGCGGTGGTGATCCAGGGCGCCCGCCAGCACAACCTCCGCAACATCCGGGTGGAGGTGCCGCTGAACCGCCTGGTGGCGGTGACCGGCGTCTCCGGTTCGGGCAAGTCGAGCCTCGCCTTTGACGTGCTTTTTGCCGAAGGCCAGCGCCGCTACCTCGATTCGCTCTCCACCTATGTCCGGCAATACGTCCGCCCGCTCACCCGGCCCGACGTGGACCGCATCAGCGGCATCCCGCCCACCGTGGCCATCGAACAGCGCACCAGCCGCGGCAGCCGCCGCTCCACCGTGGCCACCCTGACCGAGATCTATCCCTACCTGCGGCTGCTCTTCACCCGGGTGGGTCTCCAGCACTGCCCCGACTGCGGCATTGCCATCGGCGCCCGCCAGCGCACGTCGGTGGCGGCCGCCGTGGCCCGGGAATACCGCGGTCAGGCCATATTGATCCACGCGCCGCTGGTCCGCTCGCGCAAGGGCTTTCACCGGGAGTTGGCCCGCTGGGCCGCGCGCAAAGGGTTCGAGACCCTGCGGGTGGATGGCGAGACGGTCGCCTCGCGGAAGTTCCCCGACCTGGCGCGTTTCAAAGAACATGACATCGAAACGCTGGTGGGCCGGTTCAGTCTCCCCGCCTCGGGCCGGCGGGTGAGCTCCGGGCTGCGCGAGGCGGTGGACCTGGCCCTGCAGGTTGGCGACGGCCTGCTGCTGGTCAGCGCGGCCGGCCGGCCGGGGCCCGGCGAACTGTTCAGCACCCGGCGCAGCTGTCCGGGCTGCGGCAGCGGGTTTCCCGAACCCGACCCGCGGATGTTCTCCTTCCACAGCCCGCTGGGGCACTGCCCGCAGTGCAGGGGCAGCGGGATAGCGGGCGCTCCGGACGAGGAGGAGAATGGACGGCCGAAGAGACCGGTCACGGCTGAACCATGTCCGGTCTGCAACGGCAAACGGCTCAACCCGGCCGCCCTGGCGGTCAAGGTGGGCGATCTCTCCATCGCCGACCTCACCGCCCTCAACGTGGTGCGGGCCGGAGAGGCACTGGCCGGCGGACTGGGGCTGGATCAACGACAGCTGCGGGTGGCCCGGGTGATCATCGCCGAAACCGCGTCCCGCCTGGCCTTCCTCCGCGAGGTGGGCCTCGACTACCTCGGACTGGACCGCGCGGCGGACACCCTCTCCACCGGCGAGGCCCAGCGGATCCGCCTGGCCGCCCAGCTGGGCTCCAACCTCCGCGGCGTGCTCTACGTGCTTGACGAACCGACCATCGGCCTGCACCCCCGGGACAACCGGCGGCTGGTGGCCACGTTGAAAAAACTGCGGCGCAAGGGCAACACGGTGGTGGTGGTGGAGCACGACGAGATGACCATCCGCAGCGCCGACCACGTGATCGACCTCGGCCCCGGCGCCGGATCCGGGGGCGGCGAACTGGTGGCCGTGGGCCGTCCGGCGGAGATCGCCCGGGACAGGCGCTCGGTCACCGGCCGCTGGCTGCGCCAGGGGAAACGCGCCCGCCGCGCCGCCGCCGCCAGAACCGTGAGGACACCTTCCGGCGGGATCCGGATCACCGGCGCGTCCGAACACAACCTCAAGGACATCGACGTGGTCATCCCCACCGGGATCTTCAGCTGCGTCACCGGTGTCTCCGGCTCGGGCAAGAGCACCCTGGTTCGTGACGTGCTGCACCGCAATGTGCGCCAGCTCCTGTCCCGCAGCCGCCGCCGCACATCCGCGACGCCGGTGGGCCGCTGCCGCTCCGTGGAGGGGGCGCAACTGGTCTCCCGGGCGGTGGAGGTGGACCAGTCGCCCATCGGCCGCACCCCCCGTTCGGTGCCCGCCACCTACGTCGGTTTCTACGACCGCATCCGCCGGCTCTTTGCCGGCCTGCCCGAATCCCGCCTGCGTGGATACGGCCCCGGGCGGTTCTCCTTCAACGTCAAACAGGGCCGCTGCCCCAACTGCGAAGGCCAGGGCCGCCTCCGGGCGGCGATGAGCTTCCTGCCCGACGTCTTTGTCCCCTGCACCGTCTGCGCCGGCCGCCGCTTCGAGCCCGAGACGCTGGAGGTCCGCTTCCGGGGGCGGAGCATCGCCGGGGTGCTGGAGATGACCGTTGCCGAGGCCCGTGAACTCTTCTCCGAGGTTTCGGCCATCCACCGGCCGCTGACCCTGCTGGAGGAGATCGGCCTCGGCTACCTGCCCCTGGGCCAGCCCAGCCCCACCCTCTCCGGCGGCGAAGCCCAGCGGATCAAGCTGGCCGCCGAACTGGCCGCCGCCGGGACCGATGGCGGCGACACCCTCTACCTCCTCGAGGAACCCACCACCGGCCTCCACGCCGGTGACGTGGCCCGGCTGGCCACGGTGCTGGAACGGCTGGCCGACGCCGGCAACACGGTGGTGGTGATCGAGCACAACCTCGACCTCATCGCCCGGGCCGACCACGTCATCGACCTCGGCCCCGAGGGCGGTGACGCCGGCGGACGCCTGGTGGCCCAGGGCCCCCCCCGGGACCTGGCCTGCACCCCGGACCGCTCCCACACCTGCCGCGAGCTCGCCGAGTATTTCGGAAAGAGGTGACAGCCACCTATTTTCCATCAGCTCAGATTTGGCAGAACGGCCGCAATAAACCAGTGACAGCCACCTCTTGCATATTCATTCCCTTGCCAACACCCGGCCCCTGGGCTACGCTGTTCAGCAGGAGGAACCACGCATGCCGAAGAGAGCACTGGCCGCACTGATCATGACCGTCCTGCTGATTCTGGTATCCTGTGGTGCCCCCGAACCGCCACCGGCCGAAACCGAGGCCGTGGTCGAACTGGAACCGGGAGCTGTGCAACTGGTTCTCTTCCTGGTGGTGGACCAGTGCACTACCGACCTGCTTCAACGGTTCTCGCCCCTGCTAGACAAGGGCTTCCGCACGATCATCGACCGGGGCGCGAATTTCACCGAAGCACACCACTTTCACGCCAGAACCACCACCGCCGTGGGCCACGCCACCCTTTCCACCGGTTGCTTTCCCGGCCGCCACGGCATCGTGGACAACTACTGGTATGACCACGAGACCGGTGAGCGGATCTACGCTGTGGACGACCCGGAACTTGACACCTCTCCCCTGCACATGCTCTCCCCGTCTCTGGGTGACTGGCTCAAGGCGGCCGACGCAAAATCCAGGGTTTTCGCAGCCAGCGGCAAGGACCGGGCAGCCGTGCTGATGGGCGGACGGGAGGCGGACGGCGTTTTCTGGTGCGACAAGGAGGACGGCAGCTTCACCAGCAGCGACTACTACTATCCGGAGGGGGAACCGGCCTGGGTGGATGACTTCAATGACCAGGGCCATCTCGAACAGCACTTCGGGGAAGCGTGGGAACCGCTGACGGTGGACCCGGAAGCGCTGGAGGCTGCCGGCATCGCCAATATCGATTTCGGGCCGCTCCACCCGGTTTTCCCCCATGTGTTCGGAGTGGCCTCACCGGTGCCCGACCGCTATTTCTTCCGGGGCGCCAGCTACTCCCCCTGGGGGGATGAGCTGCTGGCCCTTTTTGGCCGCCGGATCATCGAAGCAGAAGAACTGGGGGCTGACAGGCACCCGGATCTGCTGATCCTCTCCTTTTCCGTTCTGGACTGGGTGGGTCATGACTACGGGCCGAACAGCCGGGAGGCGCTGGACACCATGATGCGCCTCGACGGGTATCTGGGAGGCCTGCTGGAGTTCATCGACCAGAAGGTGGGTCTGGAACACACGGTCATCGGTATGTCCTCGGACCACGGTGTGGCGCCGGTGCCCGAACTGCTCGCGGAACAGGGCGAACCGGGCTCCCGGCTCACCGCCGAGAGCGTGCTCTGCTTCCAGCAGGCGGACCGGCTACTGGACCAGCAGTATGGTGACCAGGACTGGTTCCTTCCCGGGCCCCGCTTCAACCCGGCAGCGGTGGAGGGATCGGGTGTGGCACGTGAGGAACTGGAGCTGACACTGGCGACGCTGCTCACCGACTGCCCCGCCGTGGAAAAGGTCTGGACCCGCAGCGACCTGCTCGGCGGGTCGTTTCCCGATGACCCGTATTTCACCTATTTCCGCAACAACTACCACGAGGACCGCAGCCCTGACCTGATGGTCCAGTACGAGCCATTTCACAACACCACCCGCTCCTCGGCCACCACCCACGGCACCCCGTATCGCTACGATACCCACGTACCGCTCATCGTTTTCGGCCCCGGCGTGCCGGCGGGCCGGGTGCACGATCGGGTGAACACCGTGGATCTGGCGCCCACGCTGGCTGAGCTGGCCGGCATTCCGGCCCCGGCGGAGATCGACGGCCGCTCCCTGGTCCCTTATCTCGAAAATGTGCGGGTGGTGCTTGACGAGGAGGATCTGGCGGCGGCGGGACCGCCGGCCGCGGCGGAACCGGCCGCCGTGGAGAGTGGAAGGCCATGAAGCCCGGCCGCTGGAGTTTCAGGCACCCGGCCATCCTGCTGGTCGCCCTCGCCCTGCTGGCGACCGCGGGCTGCTCCACCCCGGAGGGCCGGCAGACCAGTATCGTCCTGATCACCCTCGACACGCTGCGTGCGGATCACCTGGGGTGCTACGGCTATGCACGGGCACGCACGCCGAACATCGACACATTTGCCGGAAGCGCACTGCGCTTCGACAACGCCTATTCCACCATCAACACCACCCTGGCCTCCCACGCGTCGATGATGACCGGCCGGCACCCCCAGAACCTGGGCCTGCCCCGCAACAGCTTCCCCCTGGCTCCCCACATCCCCACCCTCGCCGAACTGCTCTCCAGAAACGGCTACCGCACGGCTGCCTTTGTCAGCTGCTCGGCACTGGCCTCCGGGATGGGTCTGGCCCGGGGTTTCGAGATCTACGACGAGGAGTTCGGCCTCGCGGCGGCAGACCAGGACCAGCGCCGGGCCGAGGCCACCACCGCCGCCGCCCTGCAGTGGCTGGACCGGAACAGCGAGGGCCCCTACTTCCTCTGGGTCCACTACTTCGACCCCCACTTCCCCTATGACCCGCCGGCGCCGTTCGACACCATCTACGGCGAGGGGTACCAGGGACCGGCCGACGGCAGCATGGCCTACCTGGAACAGCTGTGGCAGAACAGGGTCTCCCCCACCCGGGCCGACCTGCGGCGCCTGGTGGACCTCTACGACGGCGAGATCGCCTACCTCGACCACGGTCTGGGCCCGCTGCTGGATCGACTGGACAGGCCGGAGTTTAAGGAGACCACGCTGGTGGCCATCACCGCCGACCACGGCGAGCATCTCACCGAGCGCCGGCTGAAGTTCTACCACGGGAACTACGTCTACCAGCCGAGCATCAGGGTGCCGCTGCTCATCCGTTTCCCGGGGGACAGGAGGGAGAAGGGGACGGTCCGGGAAACCGTGCAGACCCTCGATCTCTTCCCCACGCTGCTGGCGGCGGCCGGTATCCCGCCGGCGGAGGGAACCGCGGGGGGGGACCTGTCACCGCAGACCGGCAGCGCGGGGCGGGCGGCCTTTGCCGAGGCCAGCCGCCCGTGGACCGTGGAAGAACAGTTCCCGGACGGGTATCAGAACATCCCCAAGGCCACCATGGTTGTGGAGTATCCCTGGAAACTGGTGGTCACCCACTGGCGGCGGCAGGTGGAGCTCTACAACCTGGAGCAGGACCCCATGGAGCGAAACAACCTGGCCGCTCAGGAGACTGAACGGGCCCGGAAACTGCTCGGCCTGCTGACCAGCTGGCGGGAGGGGGCCGGCCCCCGGGCCGACCCCCCGGACCAGGACAACCTCAAACGTCTCGAAGCCCTGGGCTACGTCCAGTAAAAGTGGTTTCAGAACCTCGGATGAGGTTGTGAGACCACTTCTGGTCAGCGGCCGGGCGCGTGTGAGATGCCATCCCACTCCACTCCATTTGTGGTCAACCGGAGCAAATTGTTTCGGGTCAGATCAGCGAGACGAGCCATCCGCCCACGCCGCTGAGCAGCACCACCAGCCAGGGGGGCGCTTTCCAGAGGGTGAGCAGACCCAGGGCGAACAGGGCGAGCACGAAATCCGCGGCGGAGAGGATCCCGCTGGTCCAGACCGGGTGGTAGAACGCCGCCAGCAGCAGCCCCACCACAGCGGCATTCACGCCGCCAAGGGCCGAACGGACCCAGGTTTTGCTCCGCAGCACGTCCCAGAAGGGCAGCACACCCACCACCAGCAGGAACGAGGGGAGGAAGACCGCCACCAGGCAGATGGCCGCACCGGACCACCCCCCCGGCGCCGGTGACATAACCGCGCCGAGGTAGGCGGAAAAGGTGAACAGGGGCCCCGGGACAGCCTGGGCCGCGCCGTAACCGGCGAGAAAAAGGTCAGCACTGACCCAACCGGGTGTGACCACCTCCGCCTGGAGCAGGGGCAACACCACGTGGCCTCCGCCGAAGACCAGTGCGCCGGAGCGGTAGAAGCTGTCCACCAGGGCCAGGGCGTGGTGCGGGACCAACCGGGCGGCAACGGGCAGACCGAAGAGAAGCGCCGAAAACAGCGTGAGACTGACCAGCGCCGTCCCTCTGCCCACCGAGGAGGAGAGGGATGAGCGGGACCCCGGTGAGTCGACTTGTAGCAGCAGCCGGCCGCACAGACCGCCGAAGAGGATGGCCGCCACCTGGCCCCAGACCCCCGGGAAGAAGAGAACGATTCCGGCGGCAACCACGGCCAGGCTGCCGCGCATCCGGTCGGGGCAGAGAGACCGCGCCATGCCCCAGACGGCAAGGGCCACCACGGCCACCGCTGCCACCTTGAGCCCGTGCAGCCAACCCGAGTGGACAACGGACTCGTCCAGGACCCCGAGGCCCAGCGCAAACAGCACCAGGGCCAGGGCCGAGGGCAGGGTGAACCCGGTCCAGGCGGCCAGCGCCCCGCGGATCCCCGCCTGGGAAAGGCCGATCCCCATCCCCACCTGGCTGCTGGCCGGGCCGGGAAGAAACTGGCACAGGGCCACCAGGTCGGCGTAGGTGTCCTCCTCCAGCAGTTTGCGGCGCACCACGAACTCCTCGCGGAAATACCCCAGGTGGGCCACCGGGCCGCCGAAGGAGGTGAGGCCCAGGCGCAGAAAAACGAGGAAAATCCTACCGGTTGACAGACGCCGTGCTGGCTGTGATTCGATCAATCCCTTGCCCGATATGTCTGGTCCTGGTGACTCCGCCGCTCAATCCGGCGGCACTGTTGATGCCTGATACTCTGTCCGGCAGGAAGCGGTCTGTCAAGGGATGGGATCCGGATACCCTTTGCGAAGGTTTGACAGGTATTGTACGTATCGCTACGCTATCCGTGCCGCCGGAATCAGGCGGACAAAACCCTGCACGGACCGGTGCTGACAAGGTGAAGAAAAAAAAGAAGAAGGGAGCCGGGAGGAAACCCGCGCCGGCAGACCCAGCCAGACAGCTGATCCTGCCGGCCTGGGCGGTATTGCTGCTCTTCGCCGTCCTGGGCGCCCTGCTCTACTCCAACACGCTGCAGGTGCCTTTCGTTTTCGACGACGAGGCGAGCATCCGGGACAACACCGGCATCCGCTGGACCTCGATCTCCCCGGCCACCCTGGCCGCCGCCACCCGGGAGAGCCCGGCCCCCCACCGGCCGCTGGCCTACGCCAGCTTCGCCCTCAACTACATGGCCCACGGCTACCGGCTGCCCGGCTACCACCTGGTGAACATTGCGGTGCACATCCTCGCCGGCTTCCTGCTCTTCCTGCTGATCCGCGGGACCCTGGCCCTGCCGCTGTTCCTGGGCCGCTTCCGCCGCCCCGACCTGCTGGCCCTCTTTGCCGCCCTGCTCTGGTTCGTCAACCCGCTGCAGACCCAGTCGGTGACCTACACCGTCCAGCGGATGAACAGCATGGCCTCCATGTTCTACCTGCTGGCCATGCTGCTCTACCTCCACGGCCGGCGCCGCACCGAGGAGGGCCTG
The DNA here is from genome assembly GCA_963836075.1 of uncultured Acidobacteriota bacterium. Lineage (GTDB taxonomy): Bacteria > Acidobacteriota > JAQAZP01 > JAQAZP01 > JAQAZP01 > JAQAZP01. The sequence goes on along the minus strand of CAWIIB010000009.1, from coordinate 3,170,778 downwards.
CCCGGCTGGCCCTGTTTCGTTGGCTCCCTCGCTGCCGGCCTGCTGGCCTGCGGCACCAAGGAGATCGCCGCCACCCTGCCGCTGATGATCCTGCTCTACGAGTATTTCTTCATCCAGGACTTGGACCGCGGCTGGCTGAAGCGGGCCCTGCCCTGGATCGCCGGCCTGCTGGCCGTGGCGCTGCTTCTCGGCTTCATCTACCTCGGCGCCAGCCCGGTGCAGCGGGTGCTGGACAGCTACGAGTTCCGTGACTACACCATGACCCAGCGGCTGCTGACCCAGCCCCGGGTGGTGCTGGACTATCTCGGGCTCTTCGCCCTGCCCCTTCCCGGCCGGCTGAACCTGGACCACCAGGTGCAGGTCTCCCGCTCGCTGGTCGACCCGGCATCCACCCTGCCCGCGCTGCTGGCGCTGGCCGGCCTGCTGGCCGCGGGCCTGGCCCTCGCCCGCCGCCGCCGGCTGCTCTCCTTCGCCATCCTCTGGTTCCTGGGCAACCTGGCCATCGAGTCGTCGGTGATCGCCCTGGAGCTGATGTTCGAGCACCGGGCCTACCTGCCCACCATGTTCATCCCCCTGGCCCTGCTGGCCCTGGCCTGGCCGCTGGTCCGGCAGCCGAAGATCGCTCTGGTACTGCTCGCACTGCTCACCCTGCTCCTCTCGGCCTGGACCTGGCAGCGCAACAGCGTCTGGGCCGACCCGCTGTCACTCTGGACCGACGTGGTGAAGAAATCTCCCCGGAAGGTGCGGCCGCACAACAATCTCAGCGCGCTCCACATCGACCGCAACCAGGTGGGCCTGGCGCTGCACCACGCCGGCGAGGCGCTGCGCCTCGATCCACAGAACGCCGACGGCCTCTACAACCTCGGCACCGCCCTGCTCCGCGGCGGCCGGATGGATGAGGCGGCACGCAGCCTGGAGGAAGTGCTGCGCATCGACCCCGACTATTCCAGGGCCCACACCAATCTCGGAGGAATCCGCTTCCACCAGGGGGATCTGGAATCGGCCGTGGCCCACTGGGAGAAAGCGCTGTCCATCGACCCCGATGACCCCTGGGCCAACCACAACTGCGCGGTGCAGTACCAAAAACGGGGGGCCTGCGACCGGGCGATCATCCATTTCCGCCGCTACCTGAAAACAGAGACCGGGGCGGTGGAGATCAGGATGCGGGTGGCCGCCCTGCTGGAGCGTCAGGGCTGGCCTGCGGAGGCGGCCATGGAATACCGGATGATCCTTGAAACCGACCCGAACCACATCGAGGCGCGGGCCAGGCTCGCCGCCCTGGAGGAAAGGAGCCCGTAATGGCAAAGCTCACCAAGGAGACCAAGGCCGATCTGATCTGCATTGTCATTCTGCTCCTGCTCAACCCGGCCACCTGGTATCTGACCAACGGCCCGGAGAATGTCCTGCCCGACTCGGCGGCCTACATCAGTATGGGCGCAAACATGTTCTCCAACTGGCTCACCTACCTCCCCTCGTGGGGCCACGTGGACGTGGGCCTGGTGCTGCCCCCGCTCTTCCCGCTGCTCATCGCCATCGGCAAACTGTTCACCGGCGACGCGCTGGTGACGGCGCGGCTGCTGAGCACCCTGTTCATGATGTTGTCCTCCGTGCTCGGTTTCTATTTCCTGCGCAAGATGAGCCACCGGGCGGTGGCCCTCTGCGCCGTGCTGCTGATCCAGCTCAACTACCACTATCTCTCCATGGCCCTGACCCCGCTCACCGAGCCGCTGTTCATCGCCGCCACGCTCGCGGCCATGCTGCTCTGGCTGCGGCTGCTGAACAGCCCTGACCGCTGGCGGCTCACCTGCCTGCTGCTCGGCCTGGCCACCGGTCTGGCCTATCTCTCGCGCCAGATCGGCCTGGTGCTGGTGGTCTTCTTCGTCCTCTTCACCCTGGCCCACGGGCTGGCCACCATGCGGGACAGGCTGAAAGAGGTGCTGCTGCGCGCGATGCTGGTCCTGGCCGGGGCCGCCATCCTGGTGGCGCCCTACCTGCTGGTGGTACAAGCCCAGACCGGCCACCTGCCCACCGAGCAGCGCTTCCGCATGGGCCAATACTCGGTCATCGCCCCGGACGAGGAGGTGGCCCGGGAGGTGCGGGAGATCCGGGCTTACGAGGCGCCGGACTACGACACGCTCTACAACCGGCGGCGGGCCTGGATGAAACTGATCCCGGACGGCTCCGAAATGTATTCCTACGTGCTGCTGGTCGAGGACAGCAGCACCACCGAAGCGGCCATCCCCGAACTGCGCCTGCCCCAGCAGACCGGGATCCGCCTGCTGGCCAATCTCGGCTTCCTGAGCAACATCACCGGCATGTTCGTGGTCGGGCTCTTCCTGGTCACCGCCGTGCTGGCCCTGCTGGGGCGCGACCGCCCCAAGCCGTTCTTCGCCCGGGCCATGCTGCCGCTGCTGATCCTTTTCTACATCCTCTCGCTCTCCCTGGTCACCGGCCTGGTGGAGCGCTACCTGCTGGTGATCTTCCCCCTGGTGATCCTGCAGATCTTCACCGAGCTTTACGCCTTCATCGGCATGCTCGGCGAAAAACCGGGCATCAAGGGCCTGCGCGAGGGGATCCTCGCCGTCATCCTCATCGGCGGGCTCTTCGCCACCCCGCAGCTCTACCACGAGGCGGCCGCCCATCCCTGGATTTCCCAGTCGTCGGCGCCGCTGGTTGAGTTCCGCGACCACACTTCGCCGGGCGACCCGGTGATCAGCGTGGTGCCGCGGTTCGCCTGCTACCTGGGCGGCACCTTCCGCTACCTGCCCAACGATTCGCTGGCCCAGACCGTGACCTACGCCAGAAAGACCGGGGCCCGGTGGCTGCTGGTCACCAGGGATCCCTCTTCGCTGGAGCAGGCCGCGCTCTACGCCAATGCCGGCTGGTTCCGCCAGGGCCGCCCGGACCAGACGCACCCCGAACTGTTGAAATTCACCGCCCGGTCGGTTGACGGCTACGGCTACCTTTTCGAGATCCGGCCCGAAACAGGCAAACTTCAGGGGGAGTGATCTCGTTATAGAAGGGGTGTGCAACAGAATGGGGTCACCGTTTGTTGCATCTGTTCCGCAAGAGGAACAGCTGGCAATTTTAAAAGCGAGGAGAGTCGACCTTGCCCCGCACCGTCATTGCCAGCGAAGCAATGACAAAAATTACGCAGGGAAATGAATAGAACATCAAAAAGGAGCATCCGTACCATGCGAAAAGGCCTCACACTACTTTCAATCCTGATGCTGCTCACCGCCGCGGGTTGCCAGCAGGCGCCGTTCTGGTTCGAAGGGGAAACCTTCGAGGCGGCACAGGAGCAGGCCCGGGCCGAGAACAAGCTGATCCTCATCGACTTCTATTCACCCACGTGAGGCCCCTGCAAATTGCTGGATCAGCAATTTTTCAACAACAGCGAGTTCGCCGAATACCTCAGCAGCACCTTTGTCCTGGTCCACGCCGACTCCACCGAGGATCTGGGCAAGACGCTCTTCGAGAAGTTCAAGATCCGCGGCACCCCCGCGGTGCTGGTGCTCAATGACCAGGGCGAGGAGATCGACCGGTTGGTGGGATACGGCCCGCCAGCGGCCGAATACCGCACCAGGCTGGAGCAGGCCTACACCGGAGAGTACACCCTGCTGGCCCTGCGCCGGGCCTTTGCCGAGAACCCGGAAGATTTGGCCACCGTGGCCCGGCTGGCCCGCAAGCACAAGGGCAACTACAGCTATGACGACATGGCGCCTTTTGTCCGAACCCTGGTCCAGCGGGCGGATGAGACGGCGGCCCTCACCCTGCCCCTGGGCGACAACCACGAAGAGATCAACGCCCTGGAGTTCGCCCGGTTCATGCAGCTCTACGAGAAGCCGGAACGGATCCCGGAAACGCTGGCCGACTACCCGGAGAGCAGCCTGCGGGGCACGGCGTTCGATCTCCTGCGGCGCGAGATGAGCCGGGACGCCACCCGCGAAGGGGGCTTCGGCGTGGCCGAGATGCTCATTGAACAGTATCCCGACGAGATCCCGCTGCTCAGCACCTACATCAGCGCCAGCACCCAGACCGGATACAATACCGAACGGGCTGTTGAACTGGCCGACCACCTCACATCGCTGGAGACATTCGAACCTGATTCCCACATCAATCCCGAGCTGGCCCGGCTCTATATCAAGGCCGGCCTGGACGAGAAGGCACTGGCGGTCTACGGTGAGGACTACATCGCGCCGTTCATGGCCGATGACGCCCCCACGCTGAACGGCTACGCCTGGTTCTGGGCCCTGCAGGAGAAAAACCTCGACAGCGCGCTCCAGGCGATCCAGCGTGCAACCGAGATCGACCCGGCGGACGACAACCTGCTGGACACCATGAGCATGGTCCAGTGGATGATGGGCGACCACCAGCTGGCCCTGGAGACCGAACAGCAGGCCCTGGAGATGAGCGGCGGCAAAAACACCCAGTATGTGGAACGGATCGAGAAGATCAAGGAAGACATGGACAAGGCCCCTGCCAGCCAGGAGTAGGTGTATTTCGGATTCGACCTTCCAGTTGAAAACAACCCTCGGCCGGACCGGGCTGGCCGTCAGCCGGATCGGTCTGGCCGGGGGATACAAAGCGCCGCAAAAAGCGGTGGAGCGCGCCTTTAACGACTACGGGATCAACTTCTTCTACTGGGAAACCCGCAAACCGGGCATGCGTGACGCCCTGCGCCCCCTGCTCACATCACAGCGGGACAACCTGGTGGTGGCCATCCAGAGTTACGACCACCTGGGCCTGTGGCTCAACCGCTCGGTGGAGAGTGCACTCCGCACCCTGGGCATCGAACAGGCGGAACTCCTTTTTCTCGGCTGGTTCAACCGCATGCCGCCCGCCCGGCTGCTCGACATGGCACAAAAGCTGAAGGAAGAGGGCAAGGTCCGCTTCCTCGGTTTCACCGGCCACAACCGGCAGTTCCACGGCGCAACCGCCCGCGACCCCGACTCGCCCTTCGACGTACAGATGATCCGCTACAGCGCCGCCCACCGTGGCGCGGAAAGCGAGATCTTCGACGGTCTCCCCGACCGGCCCCCGGGCATCGTCACCTACACCGCCACCCGCTGGGGCCGGCTGCTCAAGCAGCGAAAGATGCCGCCCGGCGCAACCGCCCTCACCGCCGCCGAGTGTTACCGCTTTGTCCTCAGCCACCCCGCAGTGGATGTCTGCCTGGCCGGCCCGCGCAGCGAGGAGGAGATGGACCAGGGGCTCCAGGCCCTCAACCAGGGCCCGCTCACCGCGGACGAACTGGACCGCATCCGCCACATCGGGGATTACGTGCACGGGTAATTCCGGCACCTGCATTATTTTTCATGGACAATCACAAATGCGGTAGAATTGCGTCAGTGCTCCGTCTCATCACTGCATGAAAACTACGGAGAACGCCATGGCCCGGCTGCTGATCATCGTCTGGATACTCATCCTCCTCATTCCGGCGGTTCAGCTCCCCGCCGCCACCATCCACGTTCCCGGCGACCAGCCCACGATCCAGGCCGGCATCGACGCGGCGGTGGACGGTGACACGGTAATGGTGGGCCCCGGCACCTATTATGACCCCATCAGTTTTCTGGGGAAGAACATCGTCGTCCGCAGTTCAGCCGGACCTGTACTGACAATGATAGACGGGAGTTTCCATGAGGAAAGGGCGGTGACCTTTGCCAATGGTGAAGGCCCCAGTGCATTCATCGGGGGATTCACTATCACCAACGCCGTGGGCGGAGGGATCTACTGTGAGGACTCCTCTCCAACCATTACCGGCAATATCATTTCCCTCAACGGCTGGGGGGAATATTGGGTAGATGTTCTCGTGTCCGGAGCCGGAATAAAAAATTTCGGGGGATCACCGAAAATCTTCAATAACACCATCTCCAGGAACGGAGCCTGGGGATCGGGTGGGGGCATTGACACCTATGGTGGATCGCCACTGATCGCAGACAACTGGATCTACGACAACTCAACCACTCAACGATATTCGGATTCCGATGGTGGGGGCATTCTTGCGCGCGGCGACTGCATGATCATCGGTAATCTCATCGAGAGCAACCGCGCAGGGGGTGGGCAGGGTGAGGGCTACGGCGGCGGAGTGAAGTATGGAAGGCTGGTCGAGGGGAACGTCTTCATCGGTAACAGTGCCCACTACGGTGACGGGCTCTGGACCTGCTCCGGCACCGTGCGCAACAACATTTTCATCAATGACACGCTGAGCTGCAGCGACCTCATGTCGATGCGGGGCAGCGGCGACCTGATTCTTGACGGCAATATCATCACCAACATCGAATCCTCGGTACAGCGACCATCTCCGGGTCACCAACTGCATCATCACCGGACACATCCTTATCGACAACAACCAGACTCTCGACATCCGTTACTCCAACCTGATCAACGGCGAATCGGCGATCCAGGTGGAGGACGATGCGTCCTACACCTGGGGGCCGGGCATGATCAGCGCCGACCCGCTCTTTGTCAATGGGCCGCAGGGCGGGTATTACCTGGGCCAGGAGGCTGCCGGCCAGCCCGTGGACAGCCCCTGTGTCGATGCCGGCGACCCGGCCACCGAGGTCCCGCTGGGCGTCACCCGCACCGACGGTTACCCGGATACCGGCACCATTGATATCGGCTACCACTACCCGGCCCTGGGCATCGTGGCCGGCCCCGGGCCCTCGGAACTGAATCCGCCGCTGGTCCGGGTCATGTCCCAGGGAGACATCCCACTGCCCATCCGGGAGTTTGCGGCGTACGGCGCATCGAGTTACGGAGTAAACGTGGCCTGCGGCGACCCGGACGGCGACCTGGCCCTGGAGATCATCACCGGCCCCGGACCGGGCGACATCTACGGCCCCCACGTGCGGGGCTTCGAATCGGACAGCACCCCGATCCAGGACCTCAACTTCATGGCCTACGGCACACTCAAATTCGGTGTCAACGTGGCACTGGGTGACCTGGACGGCAATGGCAGAGACGAGATCATCACCGGCGCCGGACCGGGCGATGTGTTCGGCCCCCACGTCCGGGCCTTCTCCTACACACCCGGCAGCGGCGTCTCCTCGCTTTCCGGCGTCAACTTCTTCGCCTACTCCACGCTGAAGTGGGGCGTCAACCTCACCGCCGGCGACATCGACGGCGACGGTTTCGACGAGATCGTCACCGGTCCCGGCCCGGGTGCTGTATTCGGCCCCCACGTCCGGGGCTGGAATGTGGACGGGGGCACGGCCGAAGTGATCCACAACATGGGCTTCATGGCCTACGGCACCTGGAAATACGGGGTCAACGTCTGCTGCGCCGACGTCAACGGCGACGGGGTGGACGAGATGATCACCTCTCCCGGTCCCTCGAGCCAGTTCGGCGCCCACATCCGCGGCTGGCGCTGGGACGGCCAGGAGACCACCGCCATGCCCAATTTCAGTTTCTTTGCCTGGGACCCGGCGGAAGCGCGCTACGGAGCACGGGTGGGCAAAGCCGCCGACCTCGACTTCGACGGCCGCGACGAGTTCCTGGTCACCGCCGGCCCCGACCCGGACATGTGGCTCACCGGCAGGAATCTACCGTTATGTCGATGATGACATAGAACAGATTCTCAGTTTTGACACCTTCCCCGCCGGCTGGAGTCACGGCAGCAACGCCACCGCCGGGTGGATGAGATAGGAGAGACGATGATGCGACAAGGCACTTGTTCCGATCACATTTCTTATCCTTCTCGTTTTATCTGTTGTTTTGCACGCCGACATCATCCATGTCCCCGGCGACCAGCCCACCATCCAGGCCGGCATCGATGCCGCCAGACTCGAGGACGTGGTGCTGGTGGCCGACGGGATCTACACCGGTGAGGGCAACCGGGACATCGACTTCCTCGGCAAGGCAATCACCGTCCGCTCGGAGAACGGCCCGGAAAGCTGCATCATCGACTGCCAGGGCAGCGAGGCGGATCCCCACCGCGGGCTTCTTCTTCCACGAGCGCGAGAGCCGGGGATCCGTATTGGAAGGCTTCACCATCAGAAACGGCTACAACAGCCCGGACGCCAACTACGGCGGTGGCATCGCCAGTTCAAAACCACGCCAGCCCAACTATCCGCAACAACATCATCACCGGTAACTTCGGTGAAGCAGCGGCGGCGGCATCTCCCTTTACGGCAATGCAGGCCCGCTGATCACAGGGAACCGGATCGTAGGCAATCAGGCGCTTCGCGGGCGGCGGGATCTACGGTGGCGCCGACGTGTTCCAGTCATCATGGACAACGTGATCAGCGGGAACAGCGCCTCATACTCCGGCGGGGGTATCCGGATCCGAGTTCAGCCGCCCCGTTCATCACCGACAACACGATCACCAACAACGATGCCGTGGACGGCGGTCGGCGGGCTTCATGTGCTGGCCGAACCGGGGGCCTCGATCATCGGCAACCTGATCGCCGGCAACCAGTCCGTAGACGGTGGGTAGGCGGCATGGCGGTGGGCGGCGAGAACCAGTCTGGTGGCCGACAACGTGATCGTGGACAACGAGACCAGGGCTTCCTCGGCGGGGTCTCCTTTTCCACCTACCCGGTGGACTACGGCGTGTTCATCAACAACGTGGTCGCCCGCAACCGGGCCGCGGGCGCCTGTCGGTGGGGCCTGGTTCAGCCTGGCCTGGGCCACGGTGACGAACAACACCTTCATCGGGAACGAAGGCCAGGAAGTGGGCGGGGTGATGGTCCACGGCAGCAACTATGACGACCGGCCCCTGGAGTTCGTCAACAACATCGTCTGGGACAACATCTGCCCCAGAGGGGTACAAGATCAAGCTGGAAGTCAGCGATACCTGGGGCCCGCCCTACATGGAGATCGGTCACTCCGATATCATGGGCGGAATCGACGCCGTTGATGTCTGCCCCCAGTGCAATCTGACCTGGGGCGACGGCATGATCGACGCCGACCCTCTCTTTACAACCGGGCCCGACGGCGACCACTACCTGAGCCAGCTTGCAGCCGGGCAAGCCGAGGAGAGCCCCTGCGTGGACACGGGAAGCGAACCTGCCGCCGACATCAGCTTCGACACCCCCGACGGGCTGGTCTCCCTCTCCACGTTGTCCACCCGCACCGACCGGGTGACCGATCGTCGGCATGGTGGACATGGGGTTTCACTACCCGGGTCTGGGCAGCGCGATGATTATCACCGGGCCGGGCCCGGCCGAGGACAACCCGCCCCTGGTCCGTGTCTTCCCTGCAGTGCAGGATGCCGCACACACCCTCGAGTTCGCAGCCTACGGCGCGTCGAATTTCGGGGTCAACGTGGCCACCGGCGACGTGGACGGTACCCGGGGAGCGAACTGCTCACCGGCGCCGGCCCCGGAGCCATCTACGGCCCCCATGTGCGCGGCTTTACCATCGACGGCGAGCCCGTGGACGGCCTCAACTTCCTGGCCTACGGCACCAACAAGTGGGGGGTCAACGTGGCGGCCGGCGACCTCGATGGCGACGGCAAGGACGAGATCATCACCGGCGCGGGCCCCGGGGCGGTGTTCGGCCCGCACGTCCGTGCTTTCTCCTACACCAGATACCACTGTTTCCGCAGTGCCCGGGGTCAGCTACTTCGCCTACGGCACACCCAAATGGGGGGTTAAGGTCAGCGCCGGCGATATCGACGGCGACGGCTTTGACGAGATCGTCACCGGCGCCGGTCCGGGCCCGATCTACGGAGCGCACGTCCGGGGCTGGAACGTGGACGGCGCAACCGCCGCGGCCATCCCGGCGGTGAGTTTCTTCGCCTACAACACACCAAGATACGGGCTCAATGTCACCTGCTGCGATGTGGACGGTGACGGGATCGACGAGATGGTCACCGCACCCGGACCATCCCCGGCATTCGGCGCGCACATCCGGGGCTGGAACTTCGACGGTCTCGCGGTGGGCGAACTGGACGGGTTCGGTTTCTTCGCCTGGGACCCGGCTGAAGCACGCTTTGGAGCCCGGGTCGGCCCCTGCACCGACCTGAACGGTGACGGCCGGGACGAGTTCGTGGTCTGCCCCGGGCCCGATCCCCGGATGGGATCGACGGTCAAGGTCTACAGCTACCAGGAAGGGAATCTCTCCCTGCTCTTCTCCCTCGAGGCCTATCCCGGGGACTGGACCCACGGGAGCAATGCCGCGGTGGCGGCCATTTCCCCCTGAGCTCCCCTGTTTGCCATCCCGACCGAAACACCCTATATTGAGGGTGTGTTCTGTCCTTAAACCGCACTGGATGTTCGATGCGCACAATTCTCCCCTTCATCCTCGCCCTGGCCCTGTGCCAGCCGCTCTTCGCCACCACGCTGAAAGAGATGCATGACGCCGCGTCTCCGGCCATGGGCTACGACCGCTACATCGTGCTGGAAACCGGGGTGACCTATACCGGCGGGCTGCTCATCGGCGGGACCTTCAACCGCATCACCGCCCAGTTTCTAGCCGGGCGGCGAGGACGTGCGGATCGTGGGTAACGGGGCGATCCTCGACCTGCAGGGGGCGGAGGTCTGCATCTCCTACTGCAGCAACCGGCTGGACATCGACGACTGTGTGATCCTGGGCGGCAATATCCGCTACCGCGGCTATCAGGACAGCTCCACCGACCACTGGCCGGCCGGCTTCGTGCGCAACGTCACTTTCTACCAGCCCCACGACTACGCGGTGCGGCTGCTCTCCAGCGCACGGAACATCGAACTGGACCACAACATCGTGGTCGATCCGCTGGACACGGGTCCCGATGTGCACTACCTCAACGGCTCGGCCAACGACTGGCTGCCCACCGGCCTGGCCGTTGCCATGAGTGAGCTGCCGGGGTGGATCAACGGCCCGGATGTGCACCACAACTGGACCTGGTTCTCCGACCCGGCGGTCAACAGCAACGCCCTGCGGCACTACGGCCTGCTCTGCGACTACGGCTGATTCGCCCCCCAGCCATGGGACGGGGCCGGTTCGGCCCCCTGGAACAACGTGGTGGGCACCGACCCCCAGCTGGCCGACCCGGCGAACGGCGACTACAGCCTGGCCCCCGGATCGCCGGCCGCCGGGTACGGCTGCCAGACCTTTACCCGGGACAATCGTGCCGCCAGGCCGGACAGCAAGGAACCACCGCTACCCCTGACCATCCCGCGGCGTGACGAGATGGTCGTCTCCGGCCCGGTAGCGGTGAACACCACCTGGAACGCCGACCTGGTGCGGGTGGTGGGCGACGTCACCGTGGATGACGGGGTGACCCTGACTGTCACCCCCGGCACCCGGGTGGAGTTCGAAGGATTCCACCGCCTCGCGGTCCAGGGGACACTCATTGCCGTGGGCTCACCCCGGTCGATGATCACCTTCACCACCGACCGGCCGGCGGATTTCAACCTGGACCGCACGCTCACCGGCTGCTGGAACGGTATCCGCTTCCACGGCACGGCGGCCACCAACCCGGGCAGCCGGCTGGAATACTGCCGCATCGAATACGGCAAGGCGGTGGACGCCACACTGGAAGACTACGAGTTCGGCGGCGGGGCGGTCTCGGCCATCGGGTTTTCCAGGCTGACCATTGCCGGCTGCGTCTTCAGCAGCAACCTCGCCGAATACGGCGGCGCCGTGTATCTCTACGACGCTTCACCGGTGATCTACAACAGTCTTTTCACCGACAACCATGTGCTGGTCAACGCCTCGGCCATCTACTGCGCCTACTCCTACCCCCGGCTGATCAGCAACACCATCTCCGGCAACCCGGTGCACAACCAGGAGTACCCCTACGAGGAGACGGCAGCCATCCTCTGCTTCCTCTCCAAGCCGGCGCTGACCAACAACATCATCCGCAACAACGCCCCCGACCAGCCGTACCTCCACAGCCAGGTCTGGCAGGGCAGGGACTGGTACACCCGGTTCAACAACATCGAGGCCGGCACGCTGACCAACGGCAACATCGACGCCAACCCGCTTTTCCTCAGCGGCCCGGACGGTCCGTTCTATCTCAGCCAACGGGCAGCCGGACAGCTGGCCGACAGCCCCTGTCTCGATGCCGGCAGCAACCTGGCGGAAGAGACCTGTCCACCGGTGGCAGCAAGCGTCCCCCGTATCGGCCGCTGCACCACCCGCACCGACCGGGTGAACGATACGGGCCAGGCCGACATGGGGTTCCACTACGGCTGGACGTCGGCTGCAGCATCCCTGACCTGCCTGCCGGAATCGGGCACCCTGCCCTTCCAGACTCTGATCACCGCTGGAATGGCCAACCGCTACGCCGGCTTCACCCGCACCATGGCCGCCCGGATCAACGTCCAGCTGGCCGGAGGACAGAGCTACGGCAACTGGCGGGCCGGCCATGCCAACCTGGCACCGGAGGCCGACCTGATCAGTTCCTGGGCCCAGACCATCCCGGCCCTCGGCTCACTGACCGGACTCAATATTTTCACCCTGATGGTGGAGGACGTGACCGCGGCGCCATACAACCAGCCGCCCTACCCCCCGTCAGGGGACTCAGCCACCGACAGCTGCCAGGTGACCGGGATCGCTCCCTGATCACAGATACCCCCCCCGTGTTTTCCTTATGCATGTATACTTTTCATGTACAATAACTCAATAGCGATTATTGCCATACATGTCTTCATGCATATCGCCGTCCGTGCCGGACTCATCCTGGGAGGGGTCATGAAAAACATCATCCTGCTGGCCAGCGCCGTCTTCCTGCTCGCATCAGCTGCACATTCCACCGCTGCCGTGATCCATGTTCCAGCGGACCAAACCACGATCCAGGCCGGGATCGACACTGCCGTGAACGGCGACACGGTATTGGTGGCTGACGGTATCTACACCGGTGCAGGCAACCGGGACATCGAATTCCGCGGTAAGGCGATTATTGTCCGCTCGGAGCACGGACCGGATGACTGCATCGTCGACTGCCAGGGGAGTCCGTCCGAACAGCACCGCGGTTTCTTCTTCCACGAAAACGAGACCCGCGATGCGCTGCTCGAGGGCTTCACCATCAGGAACGGCTACCTCGACGAGTTCGGCCAGTATGGCGGAGGGATCATGGTCTCCGGCGGCGCGGACCCGACCATCCGGGGCAACCTGATCACCGGCAATACATCTGATTACGGCGGGGGAATCGCCTGTTTCAGCACGGTGAACCCGCTGATCATCGAGAACCGCATCGAGAAGAACCAGGCCGAATATGGCGGCGGCATCTATGGCGCCCCCTCATCGATGGTGGAAATCATCGACAATCTGGTCTCCGGAAACAGCGCCATCGTGGCCGCCGGCGGTGTCCAGTGCCGCGGCGACCAGGCGGTGGTCACCGGGAATACGATCACCGGCAACCAGTCGGCGGGCACGGTGGGCGGAATGGCGGTCTCCAGCGGCAACGCCATCGTCATCGACAACCTCGTGGCCAACAACAGTTCGGTCACCTGGGTCGGCGGGATGACGGCCACCGGGCGTGAGGTCCTGGCCGCCAACAACGTGGTACTCGACAACCAGACCGACGGTGACGTGGGGGGGATGGCTTTTGGTTCGGATATGATCGGTGACGGCGGGCTGATGATCAACAACCTGGTGGCCGGCAACATCGCCGCCGGTGACTGCGGCGGCTTGCAGTTCCAACACTCCGAGTCAACGGTGATCTGCAACACCATCACCGGGAACATATCGGGCCAGAACACGGGCGGCATCCTGATTCTCGACAGCTACTTCTCCGACTCGGTGATCACCTTCGCCGACAACGTTATCTGGGGCAACAGCGCTCCCGGTGGATACGAGATCAGGATGGAATACAACGTGTCGCACTACAACCCGCCCATCCTGCAGATCGGCCACAGCACCCTGGAGGGCGGCCTGGCGGCCATCGACGTCTGCACCCAATGCGAGGTAATCTGGGGCGACGGGATGCTGGAGAGTGACCCGCTTTTCGTGTCCGGTTCCGCCGGCGACTTTTACCTGAGCCAGACCGCCGCCGGGCAGCCCGGACAGAGCCCCTGTGTCGATGCGGGAAACGACGCCGCGGCAAACATCGGTTACGAGACCCCTTACGGTCCGGTCAGCCTTGCCGACCTGACCACCCGCACCGATAGGGTGGACGACAGCCGGCCAGGCCGACATGGGATTCCATTACGGCTGGTCGTCGGCGGCAGCATCCCTGACCTGCGTCCCGGAATCTGGCGCCCTGCCCTTCCAGACTGTGATCACCGCCGGAATGGCCAACCGCTACGCCGGCCCCACCCGCACCATGGCCGCCCGGATCAATGTCCAGCTGGCCGGAGGCCTGACCTACGGCAACTGGCGGGCCGCCAACGCCAACCTGGTGACCGGAGGCGACTGATCATTCCTGGGCCCGGACCATCCCGGCCCTCGGCTCACTGACCGGACACAATATATTCACCCTGGTGGTGGAGGACGTGACCGCGGCACCATACAACCAACCGCCATACCCTCCGTCAGGGGACTCAGCCACCGACAGCTGCCAGGTGACCGGGCTCACACCCTGAGTTCACCGGGTACTGTTCCAACAGCTCCCGGGCAAAGACCTGGTTGGCCACGGCATTGGGATGCTGGTCAAAGGGCAGGACCCAGAGGTCGCGGTCCGCACGTCCGTCAAGGCAGCGGGTGAGGTCGATGCATTCAATCCCTGCGGCTTCCACCCGTTCCCGGATTCCGTCGTAGAGCGGGTGGAGGGTCCCCTGTTGCAGATCCACCATGATGGGCAGGAGAGCCACGCGGAGCGGCGTACCGTGGGCCGATGCCGCCCGGTTCAGCCGCACCAGTGCATCCATATTGGCGGCAAAGGCATCGCTCTCCAGTGAGGAGGGTGAGAGGAGCTGCCGGATCCGCTGACGGCGGATCAGCCAGCGGTGGACCCGGCCCGAGATGAAGGCGTAGCCCTTCCAGTGCTCGGCGAGACCGGTCAGGGCGTCCGGGCCAACGACAAAGTGGCTGGCCGGGAACCAGACCAGGTCGTTGATGTTCAGACCGTAGAGCACCTCCTGGTGCGGGGCCCGTGTCCGCACGTCTTCGTAGTTCCTCAAAACCTGTTTGGCATTGGCGCCACGGTGGGAGAAGTTGATGAAACTGACACCGGCCCCCTCCTCTACCAGCAACTGCTGCAGGCGGAAAATAAAAGCGTCCTCGTAGCGCAGGCCGTGGCCATAGGTGAAGGAATCGCCGAGAACAAGGACGGGTTGCTCGGCCAGCGGTTGTTCTTCCGGCGCGGTCCAGCGGGCGCCGAACTGGTTGGAGTGGAAGCTGACCAGGCCCTTTGAAGGGGCATAGTATCCCTGGTGGTCATATTCCAGGGGGACCCGCTCGCGATACGTGTGCAGGGGGGCGAACCGCCTGGGCCGGCCGATGGTCTTCACATGGCGGTGGGGATCGTTGAGCTTGACCTCACCGGAGTCGGCCGGGCCAAGCCGGCAGAACAGTTCGAGGGCCAGGAGGCAACAGGCCAGGCTGGCCAGCAGCAGGACGATGTTGACCAGCCGGCGGGGCCGGCGCCCCCTGTCCGTTCGATGGCTCATGATCTCCGCGGGATCGCTACCTCGGGCTCAGCACCAGGGCAACGAATGTCGATCCGTCATCCTGGGTAATCATGGTCATGGAGACCTCTCCACTGTTCCCATCGATGCCGGTCATGGTCCGATTGCCCATGGTGAAGGGATCGCCAACGGTCCAGCCCATGTCGCTATAAAAATCTTTGAACCAGGCGAAGACGGTGTCCTTTTCCGCAGGCACGTTCTGCAGCAGGGTGAAATCACCACCGCCCGTGGAAGACTTGTCGATCTTGCCGTCAGGGTGCAGGGGGATGAAGTCGAGCGGGAAGCCCTCGGGCACCTCGCCAAAGTAGATGCCTTCACTGGCCGCCATTTCTTTGTATTTTGCCACCATCATGGCGGCTTCCGGCGAACTCAATGAATCATCCGAGGATTCAGCTTTTTTCTCCTCTGTGGCGTCCGGGCTGCCCGGCGTGGCGACATCCGCGGTCTCTCCGGCGGCAGTTTCGGCGGAGTCCGAACCACCGCAGGCGATTCCCAGCACGGGCAGTGAAACGAGGATGAGGCAGACGAGCAGAGTGCGCAGAACCGTGATCATTTGATACTTCCTCCAGACGTGTGCATCTTGATAAAAGTGCGTGCAGCAAACCATTTTCAGATGGCCGATCATCTCACAACCATTAAAGGGAGACAACCGTTATGAAAATGCCCGGAACAGGGGTCGAACCGCGTTCCGGGCAGGGATGATCCCGACGACAGATTCAGACTTTCCAGACCTCCCAGACCTTGCCAACCAGGTCGGGACCCGGGGTGAGGGTTGTGTCCCCGGGCTGCCACCCGGAGGGGGTCACTTCGCCGGTGGCCGCGACGTGCTGGAACGCCTTGACCTGGCGAGTCAGTTCCTCGGGGCTGCGGCCGACCTCGGGGGTCAGCACCTCCATCGCCCGGAGAACGAAATCGGGATCGATGATGAACCGGCCTCGAATATCCACACCGGCGGATTCGTCATAAACGCCATACAGCTTGCCGATCAAGCCACCGGCATCGGAGAGCATGGGGAAAGGAACCCCACCCTCAACCATTTTTACCAGTTCCTCGCGCTGCCAGATCTGGTGCACGAATCGGCTGTCGGTGCTCATGGCCAGCACTTCAACCCCCAATCCCTTCAACTCTTCATAACGGGCGGCGACCGCCGCCAACTCGGTGGGTCAGACAAAGGTAAAATCACCGGGATAGAAGCAGAGCACGATCCATTTACCCTTGAAACTGGAAAGCCTTACCGTCTTGAACCCTTCTCCGGCCACATAGGCGTTGGCCTCGAAATCCGGAGCTTCCTGTCCTACCCGTGCCTGCATACGCTCTCCCCCCTTCCGTTCAGTGTTGGCGCCTGATTCGTCTTCCTCTCCGGCCTGCACAATCGGCCCCCTGGCCGGTTTGACGCATCCGTCCTTCTCCTGCGACATGATTCACTCCTTTCGGTCGTATCCCGCGACAGAAGTAACCTTGAGCAAAGCCCAGACCACCATAGACAACAAAAACCATATATTTCGTTGCCTACATTAGACTTACGCCTTTCACGCCAAGAGTATCGATCATTGAACCGCAAGTCAATCAGCTGATGTTTGGACGGCACAATTCCCTTTTGATGACTTTTTCATGGATAATAACCCCGTGCAGAGCCCTTTCGCGCACGACAGGGGATAGAGCGCAGTTCGAAATGCATGGGAGGCCACGTGAAGCATCCTGTCCCACTCTCCTGCGGCCTTATTATCTGCTTAACGCTGCTTGCCCCCCTCTCCGCCCCTGCCGCCACTATCCACGTCCCTGACGACCAGCCCACGATCCAGGCCGGGATCGATGCCGCAGTTGACGGCGACACGGTGCTGGTGGCCGACGGGTCCTACACCGGGGGTGGGAACCGGGAGGTCACCTTCAACGGCAAGGCGATCACCGTGAGATCTGCCGGCGGGGCTGCAGCGTGCATCATCGACTGCCAGGGCTACCGGGGTTTTGTCTTCGAGAACGACGAGGGGCCCGACGCCGTCATGCAGGGCTTCACCATCAAGAACTGTCACTGCATATCCGACAGCGGCGGCGCCATCAAGGTGCAGAACTGTTCCCCCACGATCCTCGACAACATCCTCATCAATAATTCTGCCGACTATTCGATCATCGGATATGGAGGCGGAGCGCTCTACTACAACGGCAGTGGTCTGGTGGCCGGCAACCGCTTTCTCGGCAACCTCGCGAATACCGGCGGCGGCGCCTGGCTGAGGGGCGGTGTGCTGTTCCGGGACAACCTGGTGAATGGCAACACCGCCTTCGATACGGGCGGCGGCCTGGAGATTGGCGGGGCAACGGTAGATGGGTGCACCGTTACCGACAACTGGGCCGGATTCCTGGCCGCTGGAATTCATGCGGCGAACATCGTGGTCTCCAACTCGGTTATCTGGGGCAACGAATCCGACGGGGTGGGTGAGGACCTCTACCTGGGAGGCTCGGCAAACCTCTCCTGGTCGGACATCGACAAGCTCTACGCGGAACCCGGAGCACTCGTTGAATACGGCCCCGGTCTGATCAATGCCGACCCCCTGTTCGTCGACGGCCCCCAGGGTCCCTGGTACCTGAGCCAGGTTGCCGCCGGACAGGCAGCGGAAAGCCCCTGTGCCGATGCCGGAAATCCGGCCTCCGAACTTCACCACGGCACCACCCGTACCGACTCCGTACCCGACAGCAACATCATTGACCTGGGGTATCACTACCCCACAGGGAACCCCTGGGTGGTGGCCGCTCCGGGAGCCGGGCCGGCCAACCCGCCGCTGGTGAAGGTCTATTCGGTCGATCTGCTCATCGTGCCGGTCCTGCAGTATGAGTTCACGGCTTACGGCGCCACCGGGTATGGCGTGAACCTGGCCTGCGGCAACCTCGCCGGGGACCGTTTCGACGAAATCCTCACCGGCCCGGGTCCCGGTGCGGTATACGGCCCCCACGTCCGCGGGTTCACCGTGGACGGCACTCCCCTGCCCGGCCTTAGCTTCTTTGCCTACGGCACACTGAAATATGGCGTCAACGTGGCCGCCGGCGACATCGACAATGACGGCTTCGACGAGATCGTCACCGGCGCCGGACCGGGCGCGGTCTTTGGCTCGCACGTCCGGGCATTCGACTATGACGGCGGACCGGCGGTCACGGCCGTGCCCGGAGTGAGCTATTTCGCCTACGGCACGCCGAAATGGGGTGTCAATGTCTGCTGCGGCGACATCGACGGCGACGGCTATGACGAAATCATCACCGGCGCCGGGCCGGGGGCACACTTCGGTCCCCACGTCCGTGGTTGGAACGTGGACGGGGGCTCAGTCACCGCCATTCCCAACCTCAGTTTCTTCGCCTTTGAGACTGCAAAACACGGAGTCAATGTGGCCTGTGGTGACCTGGATGGCGACGGGATGGCCGAACTGGTCACCGGCCCCGGACCCGACCCCCTGGTCATACCGTGGGTCAAGGGATGGAACTACGACGGAACCGCGGTCACCGAGTTGCCGAACTTCAGTTTCCCGCTGGCCCTGGCCTATTTCTGGCATTTCGGGGCCAATGTCTATTCCGGCACCGACCTGGATGGGGACGGCCGTGACGACCTGCTGGCGGGTCCGGGACCGGACCCCGAAGCGAACCAGCAGATCTATATCTACAGCTATCGTGATGGAGATATGACCCTGTGGTTTCTCTATGACGGCTATGCAACCGATCAGCTATACGGAACGGAAATTGCGGCGGGAAGGTTCTGAGACGAAGGTCGCATCCAGGCCCCAGCAAAGCCTGAGTCAATGTTCTTTTTCATGGACTTTCACACCCCCTTGTTAGTATTATTACTTTAAGAATAATAATGGGTGCATCCGAAGCACGCCATGTCTGCCGATCCAATGCAATAGCCAGGGGGATACCATGAAGATCTCTTCAGCACCCTTCATATGGCTTGTACTCTTTCTGACCCTGCCCCTCTCAGCCGCCACCTTCCACATCCCAGGCGACCAGCCAACGATCCAGGCCGGCATCGATGCGGCCGTCGACGGCGACATCGTGCTGGTGGCCGACGGTGTCTGGACCGGCTACGGCAACAAGGAACTCGATTTCCTCGGCAAGGCCATCACCGTCGAATCTGAGAACGGGCCGGCGGCCTGTATCATCGACTGCGAAGGCCTGGGCCGCGGTTTCACCTTCGCCGGGGGTGAGGGATCCGAATCCGTGGTCCGGGGCTTCACCATCCAGAACGGCAATCGCTACAGCGGTGGCGGCATCCGCTGTTCGGGCGCTTCTCCGACGATCACCGGCTGCGTGATCCTGGACTGCACGGCCGATACCGGGGGCGGCGGGGCGATTCACTGTGTCGACGGCGCCGAGCCGCTGATCATTGGCAACACACTGACCAACAACCTGGCCGCTGCCAGTTTTGGCGGGGCGATCTACATCGAGAATGCTTCACCGTTGATCGAGGAGAACACGATTACCTGGAATACGGCCGACTTCGAAGGCGGGGCCATTCACTGCGCCGCCAGCACAGTCCTGATCACCGGAAACACCCTGAGTCACAATACGGCGCTCAGCACAGAAGCATTTTCCTTCGGCGGCGGGGCGGTCAATGCCCATACGGGCTGCACGGTGGTGATCGAGCACAACACCATCAATGACAACTTTTCGGCCTGGAAGGGCGGGGGGATCGCGATGGAATTCTCCACGGTAACGATCCGCGAGAATACCATCTACGGGAACCAGGCAGCGTTTCGCGGCGGCGGGGTCTATGTCGAGGGCACCGCAGAAATCGTTGACAACTCGATAACCGGCAATGCGGTGGTGGAGCCGGACCTCGTGGACCAGGACGGCGGCGGTATCTTCCTCCGCTACGGCGACGGCACCGTGGTCTCCGGCAACACCATCAGCGGCAACAGCACCCTCCGCCATGGCGGCGGGCTGATGGCCTACGACACCGACAACTGTGCCCTGACCAACAACCGGTTCGAGAATAACAGCGCCGATCGCCATGGCGGCGGTCTATTCCTCCGCTTCTGGAACGGCGACGTATCGCAAAACCTGCTGGTGGGCAACGAAGCCGGTGAGGATGGCGGTGGGTTGTGGACGAGTTCTCCCCTCGACCTTGCCGCCATGACCATCGTCGGCAACACGGCGGGGATCCAGGGGGGCGGTATCTGTTTCGACATCGCCGGAGCCTGCTCGCTCACCGATTCCATCGCCTGGGGTAACACGGCGCCCAGCGGGCCGCAACTGTCATACAGCAGTTATAGCTCGGACCTGCTGATCTCCTATTCCACGGTGCAGGGCGGCGAGGCCGGCATCCCTCTCGGCTCCGGCGGCACGCTCACCTGGGGGGCCGGGGCCATCGAGGACGACCCGCTGTTTGCCACCGGCCCGGAAGGCAGCCACTACCTGGCCCAGGTGTCGGCCGGCCAGCCGGCCGACAGCCCCTGCGTCGATACCGGCAACCCGGCCGGATCGCCTCCCACGGGCACCACCCGCACTGATGGCGTGCAGGATGATGGCACACCCGACATGGGATTCCACTACCCGCTCACTCACACGGTTGACGCGTCCTTCACCTGCGCACCCGATTCCGGCACCCTGCCGTTTATCATTCAGTTCTCGGTGATCCTGCACAACCGCTCCGCCGTCCAGACGCGACGGGTCGCCGGACGCATCGACATCGAGACCGCCGGGGGCCAGACCATCAGCAACTGGCGATCGGGCTACACCAATATAACTGCCGGGGGGCTGCACACCACCACCTGGAACCAGCTGATTCCCCAAAGCCCGGCCCTCATCGGCAGCAACAGCTTCAAGCTGTTGGCCGTGGACGTGACCCCCGCCCCGTACAACCAACCGCCATATCCGGCATCCGGTGACAGCAAAGAAGTCAACTGCTGGATTGAGGCCGATTCCCCCTGAGGAGACGCCCAGGATGATGAAGCAGCAGATGGCCATTGTGCTCACCGCATTGCTCGGCTGCTCCTTTGGCGCAGCGGCCGCAGTGATTCATGTCCCTGCCGACCAGCCCACCATTCGTCACGCCATGGAGGCCGCTGTCAACGGTGACACGGTGCGGGTGGCCGACGGCACATGGACCGGGTTCTGGAACAAGGACCTCGACTTCCTCGGCAAGTCAATCACCGTAGAATCGGAGAATGGGCCGGCGGCCTGCATCCTCGACTGTCAGAACGACGGGCGGGCGTTTATCTTCCAGTCGAGCGAAGACCAGACAGCAGTGCTGCAGGGTTTCACCATCGCCAACGGGCTTCACAGTCAGGGTGGGGCCATCCACTGCTTCGAGTCCTCCCCCACTATCCGCAACATGGTCGTAAGCAATTGCCGGGGCACGGACCAGGGCGGCGGCATCTATCTCGAGAACTCGACCGCCGAGATTACCGGCTGCGTTGTCGACGGCTGCCTCTCCGACTACAACGGTGGCGGCATCTACGGCCTCGATTCCTCGCCGACGATCACCAACTGCACCATCTCCAACAACGACAACACCGAGCACTATCCCTATGAGGGATACGGGGGAGGTATAGCATTTTTTGCCAGTTCCTCGCCGACCATCACCGGAACCACCTTCACCGGAAACAACGCCGACAACCACGGGGGCGGGCTGTATTGTGCAGACTGTGCGGTGGTGGTGGTCCGGGATTGCCTCTTCCAATCTAACACGGCGGGGGTCTGGGGCGCCGGCGCATACTGCTATTCATCACAATCGATGGATTTCACCGATTGCAGTTTCATCGAGAATGCATCGCTGTACACGACCGGCAGCAAACGCGGTGGGCTCTATTGCTCGGCGCCGGCCGGACAGATCGCCGACAACCTGATCCAGAACAATATCGGTTGCGGGCTCTATTGCGGCGGCAGCCTCCTGATCACCGGGAACACGATCAGTGACAATACGGAAGGTCCCGGCATCGATGCCAACAGTCGAAACACGATCACCAACAACATCATCACCGGGAACTCCAATGAGGGTGCCGGCGGCGGAATCGCGTGCAGTGGATATGCAACAGTCATCTCGAACAACACCATCACCGGAAATCAGGGCTATAACGGCGGGGGCATTTATGTCCGGGACGACAACGGGCAGATCACCGGAAACCTGATCTCGGACAATGTGGCAACCCGTGACGGGGGCGGCATCTACACCTATGTCTGCCACTCCACTGCCATCTCAAACAATACGATCATCGGCAACTCGGCCGACCGGGGGGGCGGCATCTGTGCCGGACCCGACTCCACCAATTCATATATCAATAACCTGGTGATCGGCAACAGCGCCGGAAGAGGAGGCGGTATCGCCGGCAGAGACGCGGATCCCTGGTTCTGGAATACCACCGTTGCCGGGAACGTTGCCACCCAAAAGGGCGGCGGTCTGTACACCTTCACCCAGGCCCATTTTCGTGTGGTCAACTCCATCTTCTGGGGCAACAGCGCACCAGATGGCAATGAGATCTTTGTCAGCGATGATGACGGTGCCATCAGCCGGCTGACCATCAAGTACAGCAATGTTGCGGGCGGACAGGCCGGCGTGGCCGTTGACTCCGGATGCATTCTCAACTGGTGGGACGGCATGATCGACGCCGATCCGCTCTTCGCCAGCGGTCTTGCGGGGGACTTCTACCTCAGCCACACCGTGGCCGGTCAGCCGGCAACCAGCCCCTGCGTCGATGCCGGAGACCCCTCGGCGGGGATCGTGGACGGGACCACCCGCACCGACGAAGGTGTTGACGAAGGCGTTGCGGACATGGGCTATCACTACCCCCTCGGCGAGATCGCCACCCTGCCATTTATCATTGCCGGACTGGGGCCGGGACCGGCCAACCCGCCCCGGGTCCGGGTCTTTCCCCCGGAGGAAGGGGCGATCCGGACCTATGCCTTCCAGGCCTATGATCCCCCGCACCACGGGGTAAACCTCAGCTGCGCCAATGTGGACGGAGATCTCAGGGACGAGATCCTCACCGGTGCCGGACCGGGCGACGTGTTCGGCCCCCACGTGCGGGGCTTCGCCGTGGACGGCACCCCCCTCCCCGGCTTGAGCTTTCTGGCCTACAGCTCCAACAAGTTCGGCGTTAACGTGGCCGGCGGCGACATCGACGGTGACGGGTTCGACGAGGTCATCACCGGCGCCGGGCCGGGCGCTGTCTTCGGCCCGCATGTGCGGGGGTGGAACTACGATGTCACCGGTGCCGTGTCACCGGTGGCCGGCGTCAATTTCTTCGCCTACGGCGCGCCGCAGTGGGGCGTCAACGTGGCGGCCGGCGACATCGACGGCGATGGCTTCGACGAGATCATAACCGGCGCGGGGCCCGGACCGATCTACGGCGCCCATGTGCGGGGCTGGAACGTGGATGGTGGAACGGCCGTGTCAATCCCCGGGATCAGCTATTTCGCTTACAACACCCCGCGCTACGGTGTGCGGGTCAGCTGCGGCGACATTGATGGCGACGGCGTGGACGAGATCGTCACCGCGCCGGGACCGTCCCCGGCCTTCGGGACCCACATTCGCGGGTGGAACCATGACGGGTTGACGATCACCGACATGCCCGGGGTGAACTTCTTTGCCTGGCCGCCGGATGAGGTCCGCTACGGCAGCAGCATCTCGTCCGGAGCCGACCTGAACGGCAACGGCCGGGACGAGATCGTGGTGGGCGCCGGCCCGGACCCGGCAGTCAACACACTGCTCAAGGTCTACACCTATGACGGGTCCCAGACCACGCTCTGGTTCTCGCTGCAGGCCTTCCCCGACGGGTGGACCTACGGGGCGAACGTAACGGCGGGCCGCTTCTGATGAAAGGCGGATTTCATGAGATTCCCCACAACGCTGTTCATCGCCCTGGGCCTCTTTCTGTCCCTTCCCCTCCCTGCCGCCACCATCCATGTCCCGGCTGACCAGCCCACCATCCAGGCCGGCATCGACGCCGCCCTGGACGGCGACACGGTGCTGGTGGCTGATGGCACTTACAGCGGTGAAGGCAACCGGGACATCGACTTCCACGGAAAGGCGATCAAGGTCCGGTCTGAAAATGGTGCGGCCAACTGCATCGTCGATTGCCAGGGAAGTGTGGCTGCCGAACACAGAGGGTTCTACTTCCACAGTGGCGAAGATGAAAAATCGGTGGTCCAGGGATTCACGATTCGGAACGGTGAAGCCGGACCCTCGACTCACGGGGGCGCCATCTTCTGTAACCAGGCCTCCCCCACCATCAAAGACAATCTCATTACCGGAAATAGTTGTGACTTTTATGGCGGTGGAATCTGCTGTTTCAACTCCTCGGCAGTGATCGACGGGAACACGATTACGGCCAATTCGGCAAACTGGGGTGGAGGTATCTCCTGCAGGGAGTCTGAAGCGACCATACGCAATAACACCATTTCGGGAAACACGGCGGAGAATAACGGTGGCGGCATCTTCTGTGATTTCAGCAGTTCACTGACCGTCCTCAACAATGTGATCGCGGGGAATTTCTCCGACAGGAGCGGCGGTGGAATCGCCTGTTATTTTACCTCCACACTGGCCATGACCAACTGCACCGTCGCGTCGAACAACACGAACACCAACACTGGCGGGATCTACAGCTCCAACTCGACGGTATTGATTGAAAACTCGATAGTCTGGGGCAACGCCTGGGACCAGTTGAGGTTTGCCTCCGGCGGAACGGGGGTTGTCACCTTTTCCGACATCCAGAACGGCTGGTCCGGAGAAGGCAACATCGATATCGACCCGCTGTTCGTCAGCGGTCCTTTGGGGGAGTACTGCCTGAGCCATCTCGCTGCAGGTCAGGCCGAAAACAGTCCGTGCATCGATACGGGTGATCCGCTGAGCGACATGGTGGAGGGAACAACGCGCACCGATTTCGTTGAGGATGCCGGGGTTGTGGATATGGGGTCCCATTATCCCCTTCCAGTATATTTTCTCGTAACCTGCACCGGTCCGGCATACGATAATCCTCCCCACGTGCGGGTGTTCCCCACAGAGCACCATGCAGCGCATGAATACCAGTTCCAGGCGTATGGGCCGGATCATTACGGGGTCAACGTAAGTTGTGGTGACATTGACGGCGACCGGCTCGACGAGATCCTCACCGGGCCCGGACCTGGCGACATCTATGGCCCCCATGTGAGGGGTTTCAACAAGGATGGCAGCACCATACCCGGCCTCAGTTTCCTCGCCTACGGCACGAACAAATACGGTGCGAACGTGACCGCCGGCGACCTGGACGGCGACGGAACCGACGAGATCATCACCGGTGCCGGCCCGGGTGCGGTATTCGGTCCCCACGTCCGTGCATGGACCTTCAACGGCACTTCGGGAGTTGCGCCATACCCGGGGGTCAGCTACTTTGCCTACGGCACGCCCAAATGGGGCGTGAATGTTTCAGCCGGTGATATCGATGGTGACGGCTTTGACGAGATCGTCTCGGGAGCTGGCCCCGGAGCAGTGTACGGCCCCCACGTCCGCGGCTGGAACGTCGACGGCAACCCGACAGTCTCGTCGATCACCGGTGTCAGCTTCTTTGCCTACGGCACCCTGAAGTATGGCGTCAACGTCAGCTGTGGCGACGTGGACGGCGACGGCATCGACGAGATCGTCACCGGTGCCGGTCCGGGGGCGGTCTTCGGCCCCCACGTCCGCGGCTGGGACTTTGACGACACCTCCGTCACCCCCCTGCCCGGTTTCAGCTTCTTCGCCTGGCTGACCGGATCACAGAGCTACGGGGTCAATGTCTTCGCCGGAGCCGACCTGAACGGTAATGGCCGAGATGAGCTTGTGGCCGGCCGTGGTCCTGATCCCACGGCCGATACCGAGGTGAAGGTCTTTACCTACGATGGGATAGCGGTGACCCAGTGGATCTCACTGGAGGCATTCCCCGAGATGACCCATGGAACCAACGTGGCGGCGGGCAGGTTCTGAATCCGAAATAAAATGCGACCCACGTGGTTCCCGGTTGGAACCAGATCGAGGAATGGCTGAAAGAACTGGAGTTGCCCGGGCAAACCGTATGGGCATCGACACCCGCAACGGCCGGGAGCGCCCGGGAAGGCTGTTCCCGGGCTGACTCCCGCACTGCCACTTGATCCTGGAACCGCTTCTAGAACCCTCCAGCCGAGACACTGGTCCCGTGGGTCAGGTCCGTGTAGGCGGTCAGGGAGAACCAATCGGTCAAAACTGCTCCGTCATAGAGATAGACCTTGACCGGTGTGCCCAGATCGGGATCGGGTCCGCACCCCACAACCAGCTCATCCCGTGCCGTCGTTGTTCAGATCGGCGCCGGCGAAAACCCTGGCCCCGAAACGCGCATCGTCCGGGTCCCAGGCGAAGAAGTTGATCCCGGTCATCGACACCACCGTGCCGCCGTCATAGTTCCAGCCGCGAACGTGGGGGCCGAAAACCGCTCCCGGCCCCGCGCCGGTGACGATCTCGTCGATGCCGTCGCCGTCCAGGTCGCCGCAGGTGACGTTCACGCCGTACTTCAGCGTGCCGTAGCCGAAGAAGCTCACCGCGGGGATCGAGGCGGCGGTGCCGCCGTCCACGTTCCAGCCGCGGACGTGCGGGCCGTACACCGCGCCGGGTCCGGCACCGGTGACGATCTCGTCGTAGCCGTCACCGTCGATGTCACCGCACGCCACATTGACCCCCCACTTCGGCGTACCGTAGGCGAAGTAGTTCACCCCTCCGATCGAGGTGACTCCCGACCCGCCGTCATGGTCCCAGCCGCGGACGTGGGGGCCGAAAACGGCGCCCGGACCGGCACCGGTGATGATCTCGTCGTACCCGTCGGCGTCGATATCACCCGCCGCCACGTTGACGCCATACTTGTTCGTGCCGTAGGCCAGGAAATTGAGCGCGGACAGCGGCGTGCCGTCGACGGAGAAGCCCCGGACATGGGGGCCGTAGATGTCCCCCGGGCCGGCGCCGGTGATGATCGTATCCAGCCCGCTGCCGGTGACATTGCCGCAGGCCACGTTTACCCCGTAACTGGAGGCTCCGTACGCGGGGAAATCGTAGAGTGCCGCCGCATCCTGCTCCGGGGGAAACACCCTGACCTGCGGCGGGTTGTCGAACCCGGGCCCGGGACCGGTCAGCAGACGTTTGGACGCAGATTCGCTCTCGGGATCGAGCCAGGTGATACTGCTCTGCATGACGGCACGACGGTCGTCGGCGTTGTCGATCCCCTCGAAACCGAAGGCGAGGTAGATCACCCGGTGTGTTCCGGTGTCGGCACGCACCGCGCCATTGCGGTCCGCATCGTAACTCCAGATGACCGCCGTGGATCCATCCGCCGGATCGATATCGCTGGGATATTCCTGGTTGTCCGCACCATCCCCGCCCTGGATGACGAGGTCGATTCCGCCGGAGACCGGGTCGCCGGCCACGCCGTCGAGCGTGTAA
The DNA here is from genome assembly GCA_963836075.1 of uncultured Acidobacteriota bacterium. Classification (GTDB taxonomy): domain Bacteria; phylum Acidobacteriota; class JAQAZP01; order JAQAZP01; family JAQAZP01; genus JAQAZP01. Next base: position 3,142,884 of record CAWIIB010000009.1, on the reverse strand, counting down.
TCGTTGGTGTCGTCCGAGACGTAGATCGCGTGGAGATAGTCCTGGTACCACTGGTAGGCTTCCGCACCCTGGTCGTTCAGATCGTAACCGATGTCCTGGCCGCTGATGAACAGCGAGCCGCCGGCGTCGAGGAAGGCGCCCAACGACTCCCGGTCCTGCGCATCGAGGGTCGGGAAGGACCAGCCGACGTTCCAGACGACCATCGGGAAGTTGTCGATGGCGCCGGCCGGCAAACCGCCCTCCAGGCGCTTCAGTAAGCCGAAAGTGTATCCGCTCTGCTCCAGCGCATCGATGAAATAGTCCTCGTATGTCTCCCCGCCGTCATCGTCCACCAGCAGCACATCCAGGTCATCCGTGTTGTAGATGTAGTCGATGTTGCGGGGGAACTTGTGCATCAGGCTGGCCTGGCTCATATCCACCGAGATCGCCGCGTACCCGCTCGATCCAGGCTCGACCTTGATGTGCAGCTCCATCGATTCGCCGGGAGCCAGCTGCTGGGAGTAAGTCGAGCCGTAGCAGTCCACATCGTCACAGATCTCCACCACCCAGTCATCGGGGATGTGACCGGTCAGGTCGACGGTGAAGGTATCGGTCATCTCCCCCATGTTGAAGACGGCAAAATTATCGAAGTGGTGTTCCCCTTTCGCCGGTCCGATCTGCTGGCGTTCACCGAGGTAGTAAAACCCCAGGCTGTAGTCCGGCTTGGGCAGGGAGGACGCGGCGGCATGAATCCTCTTGTCGGTGTCGTCCTGGAGAAAGGCGATGACTTCGGTATTTCCCGCAACCCAGCCCGCATCGAAGGGGAAGCTGCGAACCACGTTCTGGATCTCTCCCAGACTGCTCACCGTGACGGCCACGTCGTCCACCATGCCGCGGGTGACATCGTCGAAATCCTCCGCGCCGGAAGTGACAGCGTCCTCGGTGATGGCGATCCGCAGGAACATGTTGCTGATGTCCACCCCGCCCTCCATCACCTCGATGTCGAGATCGATGGAGCCGGTGGGCGCCGTCAGGCTGACGGAGTTGACGGTGATTTTGAAGGCGGACGGTCTGCCCATCTGGCTCAGGATTCTGGCCCGATAGGGCATACCGGTGGCGTCATCCACGCTGGCCCCTGAAAACTGGACGGTGCCGTGCCAGACCAGGGTGGGGTAGGCGGATACGGAGTAGTAGCCGATACGTGCAGTAGCGTCGTCGTTTCCCAGATCTCCCGAACTGGCGAAATAGGCGAGGGAAACAAATTCATTCGAGTCGAACCAGCCTCTGTTCGCTTCAATCCCTGAAGCAGCCCTTGGGCAATACCCTCACCAGGTGGCCGTCCCCAGCTCCACCGTTTCCGTGGACGGGTACCAGGCGAGCACCGGCCCCGTCATGATGCCAAGCACAAACAACCCTGCAATGAAAAGTACACTTTTCCTCATCTGGAATCCCCCCATGAGACCTGCTTAAAGTTTTTAGTGAGTTGCCCAATGTTATGGCATTGATGCGCCACGTATGTTTTTCAATATAGTTTCTGCGGATCACATATTCAAGTGCTGGCGAACAACTGTTTTGGGGCTTGATTGTCATTCAGGAAACATATTTTATCCCGTACGGCCCGCATGCCGATAAGACCGTTAGGAATACGAACAATAGTCCTCTGTTTTCATACAAATATTCATTTTGGAGATGAAAGATGAACTACCGAATCATCAGTCTTTTCAGCATCGCCCTGGTTACGCTTTGTATTTGTCCTTCAGCGACGACGAAAGCAGAGCTGTACGAACCAAGAGTGGACTATGAGATCGAGGAAATTGTCCGGCCCGCGGTCATCGCTGATCTGGATGGCGATGGCGCCCAGGATCTTATCTTCGCCAGTGGTTTTTACACCTCCCGTATTTCGGTGCTGTTAGGCAACGGAGACGGCACCTTCCAGACTGCCATGGAGTATTCTGCTGGGCTTCAACCCGAAAAGGTTGCGGTGGGTGATCTGAACGGTGATGGCATTCCGGACCTTATCATAGTGAATAAACTCAGTGACAAGATCTCGGTCTGGCTGGGCAACGGAGACGGCACCTTCCAGACCGAAGTCCGCTACAGAGTCGGTGACTATCCCAAGGATGTGGCCATCGGTGACCTGGACGGTGATAGTATCCCGGATCTGGCCGTGGTCAATGAGGGGCACAACAATATCTCAGTGCTGCTGGGCAACGGGGACGGCACCTTCCAGGCCGCGGTGAATTACTGGACGATGGACAGCCCCAGCAGAATCGTCATGGAACGACTTTGACGGTGATGGCCATGCGGACCTGGCGGTGAGTTCATATCTGGGCCAGGTCAGGATTTTGCTGGGTAACGGCGATGCCACCTTCCGGAGTGCAATTATCTACTCGGTTGTTTACGGCATAGCTTCAATCGCCACTGACGACCTGAATGGCGACGGCATTCCGGATCTGGTCACCGCCAACAGCGTCAATGAATGCGTCCTCGTATCCCTGGGCAACGGGGACGGCACGTTCCAGGAACCCACGACCTACGACGTTGTGGGCTATCCGTATTCAGTGGCCATCGCGGACCATGATGGGGACTCCATTCCGGATCTCGTCACGGCCAACCGGTATGGTGTGGATCATTTCTATGGCAACACCGTTTCGGTGATGCTGGGGGACGGTGACGGGACTTTTCTGCCGCCAATCTATCATGAAACCGGTTTAAGGGTGGGATCTGCAACCGTGGGTGACCTGAACAACGACGGCGGCCCGGATGCGGTGGTGACAAATGTCCAGGACCCTCGTATTTCGGTGCTGATCAACAGGCGGGAGCCTGGCATTACGCTGTTTATCACCGATTTCTCCTGCGTGCCGATGCACGGCACCATGCCCTTTGACACCCGCATGTCAATGACCCTGTTGAACAGGGTTTCCGATCAAACCCGCCGTGTGGCGACCAGGATTCATTTTAACCTGGCCAATGGGGAATTCATCGCCAACTGGAGGTCCGGATATACAAACATCGTCGGCGACGCTGAGACCAGGTGGACCTGGGATCAGACCATTCCGGCCCTGGGATCACTGATCGGGCGCAACCGATTCACCCTGGTTGCCGAGGATGTGACCCCGGCCCCCTGGAACCAGCCGCCATACCCGGTATCCGGCTACAGGGATATCAATGGCTGCACCATCATCGCGGTACGGCCCTGAGCATTGCCGCTGAACAGGAAAGATGTGCCGCTGTATTCATACGAATAGTCATTTTGGAGATAAATCATGAGAAACCGAAACATCAGTCTTGTCATCATCGCACTGCTGGTAGCGCTCTGCATCTATCCCTCAGCGACTGCGGAAGCTCAGCTGTTCGAACCAGCCGTGGAGTATGACGTAATCGTTGAACGTCCCACTGACGTGGCCATCGCCGATCTGAACGGCGACGGCCACCCGGACCTCGCAGCGACCTGTGTTGGCTGGATTGACAATGTCTCGGTGCTGCTGGGCAACGGTGACGGCACGTTTCAGGCTGCAGTGGATTACGGGACTGGTGAGTTTCCGAATGCGATTGCGGTTGATGAGCTGAACGGCGATGGGGTTCCAGACCTGGTAACGGCTAATCCCGGCAGTGAAGATGTTTCGGTGCTGCTGGGCAACGGTGACGGCACCTTCCAGGCATGCGTCAACTACTGGGTCGGTGGCGCAAGCGACGTCGTCACCGGCGACCTGGACGGCGACGGTGACACGGACATTGCCGTATGCACGTATGACAGCAAAAGCGTTTTTGTGCTGATTGGCAATGGCGACGGCACTTTCCAACTCGGTACGGGGCAGGTGCTTGATGTCGCTTGTACTTCAATCGCCATCGGCGACCTCGATCAGGACAGCGCCCCGGACCTTGTGGTGGGGTCTTACTGGGTTGATGACGATGAGAGAGTATTCGTCCTGCTGGGCAACGGAGACGCCACCTTCCAGGCCGCCGTCGCCTACTCAGTCGGGGATGATGGATATAATGATGTCGCCATTGGCGACCTGAATGGAGACGGCTTTCCGGATCTGGCAACGTCCGTTGATGGGAATATCGTCAGTGTATCGGTACTGCTGGGCAACGGCGACGGCACTCTCCAGGAGGCCATCAGTTACGGATATAGCGGCTGGCCTGAGTCGGTGGCCATCGGAGACCTGGATGGAGACGGCATCCCGGATCTGGTCACCACCGGCCAGGGCTACTCAAATCCTGGCACCACTGCGGTGCTTTTGGGCAACGGCAATGGGACGTTCCTGCCGCCTCTCTGGGTCGATACCTCTGGACAGGGGAAATCCGTCGCCATTGGTGACCTGGACGGCGACGGCAGCCAGGATCTGGCGGCCGCAAGTTTCGGTGAAGATAATATTGCGGTGCTGATCAATCGTGGGTTGCCGGTAACCCTGTTTAGCGAATATTCCTGCGTGCCCACCTCGGGCACCGTACCTTTTATGACCAGCATGTCGGTGAGTCTGTTGAACAGGGTTCCCGATCAAACGCGGCGGGTGGCGGCCCGGATCGAGGTGCAGCTGGCCAAGGGGTACAAGATTGACAACTGGAAAGCCGGATATCAGAACATCGTCGGCGGCGGCCACACCACAACGTCCTGGCATTACAGGATCCCGCCCCTGGGATCACTGATCGGGAAGAACATGTTCACACTGGTCGTCGAGGATGTGACCCCGGCCCCCTGGAACCAGCCGCCATTCCCGGCATCCGGCTACGGGGCTGAGTCCAGCGTCATCATCTACGCGCAAATACCCTGAACGTTGCCACCGCCGACCAGGGACAGCTATCCACAACAGCGAAACGGGAACCGGGATTCCGGTTCCCGGCACGCGTACAAAAAAATGGCGACCCCAACGGGATTTGAACCCGTGCTGCCGGCGTGAAAGGCCGGTGTCCTGACCTGACTAGACGATGGGGTCGCAGGTGTAAATTTTTCACTCACCGGAACGGCCGGTGAGGTTGGTGAGCCGTGCTGGACTCGAACCAGCGACTCTCTGCTTAAAAGGCAGATACTCTACCAACTGAGTTAACGGCCCTCCCAGAAAGAGCGCACATTATAAGGGCCGTTTTTCAGTGCTGTCAACCAATTATAGTTTACCGAACCAGTTGTCCAGAACCGTGCCGGGAACCCGGGCCGTGGAGTTCCGTTCCGGTCCGGTGGAGGCCAGCCCCACCGGGCAGCCCAGCTGCTCGGCAATAAAATCGAGATAGTCCCTGGCCGCCTGGGGCAAATCCCCGTAGGTCGAGATGCCGCGGGTGCTGCTGTTCCAGCCCGGCAGGCGCTCCCAGACGGGCTCCACCTCGGCCTGGGCCCGGCGGGAGGCCGGAAAATCCGCGATCATCTTGCCCTGGTAGCGGTAGCCGGTGCAGACCGGGATCTCCTCGAACTCGTCGAGCACGTCGAGCATGGTCACCGCCAGCACGTCCAGGCCGTTGACCCGGGCGGCGTAGCGCCCCACCACCACGTCGAACCAGCCGCAGCGCCGGGGCCGGCCGGTGGTGGTGCCGAACTCACCGCCCCGCTCGCGGATCAGCGCCCCGTCCTCGTTATCCTGCTCGGTGGGGAACGGCCCCTCGCCCACCCGGGTGCTGTAGGCCTTGATCACCCCCATCACCCCGTCGATCCTGGTGGGTCCCACGCCGCAGCCCGAACCGACCCCGGAGGCCACCGTGTTGGACGAGGTGACAAAGGGGAAGGTGCCGTGATCAACATCAAGCTGGGTGCCCTGGGCACCCTCGAAGAGCACCGATTCGCCGGCGGCCATCCGGTCATGGAGGAAGAGCGAAGTGTCGCAGATGTACTTCTCGAGTTTCTGCGCCATCCCGCGGTACTCCTCGAAGACTTTCTTCGCGTCAAGTATATCAGCCTGTCCGGGATAGAGGCAGGACATGATCCGGTTGTTGCGCTCCACGTTGCGCCCCACCAGGTCGCGCAGCACATCCTCTTCCAGCAGGTCCACCATGCGGATACCGGTCCTGGCCGCCTTGCCCTCGTAGGTCGGCCCGATCCCCCGGCGGGTGGTGCCGATCTTCACCTTGTCCCCGGCGGCGTCCTCGCTCACCGAGTCCTTGGCCCCGTGGTAGGGGAAGATCACCTGGCAGCGCTCGCTGATCTTGAGGTTGTTCCCCACGTCGATCCCGGACTTTTTCAGCCGCTCGATCTCGCTGAGCAGGGCTGCCGGGTCCACCACCACCCCGTTGCCGATGACACAGAGCAGGTTGCCGCGGACCATGCCCGAGGGAATCAGGTGCAGGAAGTGGGTTTTGCCATCATGAACCACTGTGTGGCCGGCGTTGTGACCGCCCTGGAAGCGAGCGATGATCTGGAAATGATTGGCCAGCAGGTCGACGATCTTCCCCTTGCCCTCATCTCCCCACTGGGTTCCGATTACCACGATATTCGGCATGGTCCGTCCTGTTGAGAAGTGGATAACGTAAAGTGCCGCACTTACTTAGCACAACCACAGCGCATTGGCAAGCGCGATGCCCCCCCCGCCGGTTACATGCCCGGAGGCGGGGGCTGGTAGACGATCCGGTCACGTCCCTCGTCCTTGGCCCGGTAGAGGGCCATGTCGGCGTAACGGATCAGGGTGTCGCGGTTGATTGCCTTGCCGTTCATGGTGGCCACGCCGAAGCTGGCGGTGATCGGAACGTGTTTTCCGCGGCAGAGGAACTTGTGAGCCTTGATGTTCTCCAGCATCCGGCGGGCCACCTCGAGGGCGCCGATCCGGCCGGTTTCGGGAAGGGTGACGATGAACTCCTCACCGCCGAAACGGCCGAGAAGGTCGATCTTGCGTTTGCTGGCCAGCAGGATCCGGGCCACCCGCTTGAGCACCTGGTTGCCCTCGTCGTGGCCGTACTGGTCGTTGATCTGCTTGAAGTGGTCGAGGTCGATCATGATGCAGGAGAGCGGCGCCGAGAACCGCCGGGCGCGGGAAATCTCTTCCTCCATCCGCTCGAGGAAATGACCGATGTTGTAGAGCCTGGTCAGGCCGTCGGTGATCGCCAGCTGCTGGGTCTTGAGGTGCAGGGCGCAGTTGCTCAGGGCGCTGGCCAGGTTCTCGCCGACGTGATTGAACAGGGCCAGCGATTCGTCGTTGAACAGCTGGTCCTCGCGGCCTGAGAGGTTGAGCACGCCGATCAGGTTGCCGTCGATCATCAGCGGCACCGTACAGCACGAGTCGCCACGATACTTGGGCCGCACCCATCCCCGGTGGTAGTTGGACCGGCTGAAGCTTTCCACCATGATCGGCTGCTTGCCGTCGATCACGTCCCGCATCAGCCCGGGTTTCACCTCCCGCAACGGGTGCTCCAGGTCATCGATCCCCATCGGGTGGTTGTGGATCCGGCAGACGGCAACGCCCTGCTCCTCCTCCGTCCCCTCCAGCGGCCGTCTCTTGACCTCAAAGAGCGAGAAGAGATCGATGTCCAGCAGGATGGGCAGTTCCTCGTGAAGCACGCCGAAGAGCCGGTTGTAGCTCAGCAGGTTGATCCGGTGGCTGAACTGGGCCAGCCGCTCGGTCTGCCGGAGATGCGTCTCCAGCTGGCGGTTCTTGCTGGCCAGCTGCATCGAACCGTGCTCGAGTTTCCCCTCCAGCTGCCGGTTGACCCGCATCAGCTCGTCGGCCAGCAGGCTGTTCTCCTGGGAAAGGCGGCGGTAGCGGATGGCCTGGTCCAGAACCTGGCGCAACTCCACGTCCTTCAGCGGCTTGTGCAGGAACTGGTAGATGTGCCCGCGGTTCACCGCCTCGATCACGTCCTCCACATCCCGGTGGGCGGTCATCAACAGGCGAACCGTCTCGGGGAACTTCTCCTGGACGATGGAGAGCAGTTCAACACCGGACATCCCGGCCATCCGCTGGTCGGTGATGATCACCGCCACCGGCTGCTCCCCGAGGATCCGCAATGCTTCCACGCCGCTTCTGGCACAGAGCACATGGTAATCCCCGGAAAAGGCATCCACCAGGAAGTCGAGGATCAAAACCTCGTCATCCACGAAAAGAAGGGTGTTCGATCCGGTTTCCTTATCCACACTCTTCTCCGAACCAGACAGCTGTGGCATAACTCTCCCCAATACGCAGAAATCCCCACTGCCGCTGGAGAACAATTCTCGTTCGGGCAGGCGGCATTCCAAAAACACCGCCAATCACTGTATCGACACAACTATTGTTGAAAAGAAGCTCTGTTTTCCCCGGGCCCCCAAAACGGGCCAATCCCCGTTGTTTACCCGAAATTCTCCCGGGAACTCGGGAATCAGGGAACCGCCAGCGCATAATACCCTTTTCGGGCGATCACTGCCAATCCTGACCGGCGGACCCGGACCTCGATGTTCCGCCATTTGCCGTCGGCCACAAAGTCTTTGGGCTGGTAGGAAAGGAGATACTGGTTGTGCAGCTCGCGTCCGATCTCCCGGTAGACACCGGACAGTTCGCCGGGCTGCATGGAGAAGTAAGCCTCGCCCCCGGTTTCGGCGGCCAGCCGCTCCAGTTCGGCACGGTCGACGCTGACCCCCAGCCCGATGGTGAACAGTCGGGTGTCCGCCTCGTGGGCCTGACGGAGCACCTGCTCGAAGGTCTTCTCGCTGCCGCCGGTGAAGCTGGCGTCCATCCCGTCGGAAAGGAGCACCACCACCCGGCCATGGGCCCGGGCGGCCAGCTGGTCGATGGAGAGGGCCAGCGCGTCATAGAGCGCGGTGGAGCCGTCCGGCCGCAGCGTCTCCAGCGCCTTTTTCAGCTTGCCCTTGTCGCTGGTGAAGGCGCTGAGCGTGCGGGCCTCGTGGTCGAACTCCACCAGCATCACCTGGTCGATGGGACGCACCGAGCCGATGAAATCGGCCAGCCCACGGCGGGCCTCGTCGATGCGGCCCATCATGCTCTCGCTGCTGTCCACCAGCAGGATGATGGAGAGGGGGGTCTGCTCGTGGGCGAAGTGAACGATCTCCTGGGGTTCCCCGTTCTCCAGCACCAGGAAATCATCCCGGGTCAGGTCATCGATCGCCTTGTCCCGCGCCCCGGTGACCGTGGCGTAGACCTGGACCAGACGGGCCTCGATGGCCATCTCGAAGGTCTCCCCCACCGCCCGGGGCTGCTCCTGGCCCATGGCGCGCCAGGGGCCGGCAAGCGCGAGAAAGGCCGCCAGGAGGATGAAAAAGCCGGGCATCCGGGTCAGTGACCTGAAGCGCATGAACCGTGGTCTCCATCGGGATATCCGGCGCAGTAAGCGCCGGGTCACCCCCATTATACAACGATGGGCGGACCGGGCAGATACCCCGGCCCGCCCAATGTTGACAACAATCGAACCAAAGTGTTATATCTTGGCTCCCTTTTGTGCCGAAGTGGCGGAATTGGCAGACGCGCTGGGTTCAGGGTCCAGTGCCCGCAAGGGTGTGGGGGTTCGAATCCCCCCTTCGGCACCAGCAATCAGTACATGAAAAATCCCCTCGAAAGAGGGGCTTTTTTATGACCACCCCATGGACGACCACCATCTCTCCCCCACCGATGATTGCGGCTCGCCTCAATAGACCCTATATTCAGGTTACTATTTGATTTCATGGACAATGCACTTAACTGGTGGCAACGTCTCCAACCTAAGTTCGTGGGGAGGAACCATGACCAAATCCAAGTACATGAAGCCCTAGCATCCACTCTACGAAATCATTCGAAACCTCAGCTTTGGCTTGCGGTAAAACAACTGATCCGCCTCCAGGCTCATATCATTTCACCCAAGCCTACGACACATTCACCGGTCATTTGGGCAGTGGTTTTGGTGGGTCAGAATCTGTCAGTGGATCGGTTGGTGTGGGGCCGGGTGGTGGAACATCGATTTCTTATTTCTACTTTGGCCTGTGCGGTAATTGGGTTACGTTTAGCTCTTGAACGTCCACCACCTCTTCCACCACGGCGGGCGTGGTCAATGCACTGTACAAAGCAACACCGGCTCGAGTAGTTCCCTGAGCCGGTGCTGTGGTAGCGATTAGGGCGCGATACCCGTCACCGTGCAGAAGCGGGAGTCGGTGAAACCCGCGGGCGGATAGGGCGGCTGGTTGTATGGCGCCGGTGTCACGTCCGCGGCCACCAGAGTGAAGATGTTGTCTCCGACCAGTTTGCCGATATCCGGGATCGTCTGGATCCAGGATATGCTGTACGTGTCCTCTTCATCTATGTTGGTATATCCAGACCGCCAGTTGGCGATATGCCCACCTCCGCCGAGGGTGATGTTCATCGTCGCCGCCACTCGTCGTCTGTTTTGAGGGTGGATGTTGGACAGGAACACGTACATCCGGGTGGTGAACGGAAGCGCGCCCGTAGACGGTAGACAGGCAAGACCCGCCGATACTGTCTCCCATGCCGGCACCCCAGTATTGATCAACACGGAGACATTGTCCCCGATGTAATTCGCCACGGCCAGATCCGGTTTACTGTCCCCATCCAGGTCGCCGATGGCGACCGAATAAGGATAGTCACCGGTCCCATGATGCATGGCAGGTTGAAAGGTGCCGTCCCCGTTGCCCATCAGCACCTCAATCGTGCTGAACCCAATGCTGGCTACAGCCAGATCCGGATGCCCGTCACCAGTGAGATCACCGATGGCGATTGAATAAGAGGCGTAGCAGGCCGTGTAAATCATGAAGGTCTCAAATGTACCGTCACCGTTTCCGAGCAACACCCACAGGTTGTGACCTCCATGATGATTCGCCACGGCCAGGTCGAGGTTGCCATCCCCGTTCAAGTCGTCGATGGCTACCGAATACGGCTGGTAAATATCCTCAAAATCGACTTTGGCCTGGAAAGATCCGTCCCCATTGCCCACAAGCAGCGAGAGGTCGTCTCCGTAGTTGTTCGCCAGGGCAAGATCGGGCACCGCATCGCCATCCAGGTCACCAATGGCAACCGACGTGGGCCCGTCACCAGTCTCGTAATCCGTGGCGGGCGTGAAAAGTGCCGATCCCAGTTCCCAGCAGCACCGAAACATTGTCGCTATCACAATTAACCGTGATCAGGTCCGGAAAGCTGTCACCATTCAGATCACCGATGGCGACCGAATGGGGAGAGGTCCCGATTCCGTAACTTTTGGGTTCCAGGAAAGTGCCGTCCCCAATGCCCAGCAGCACCGTGACATTGTCATCCCCATGATTCGCCACAACCAGGTCGAGGTCGGCGTCGCCATCCAGGTCATCGAGGGCAACAGCATATGGAGAGCTTCCGATCTCGAGATGATACGGCAGGCTGAAAGGTGCCGTCGCCATTGCCGAACAGCACCGCTACATTGTCGTCATCACTGATTGCCGTGGCCAGGTCCGGGAAGCTGTCGCCGTCCAGATCACCGATGGCGATCGAACAGGGATAGTTGCCGGCAGCGTATTCCAAGCTGGGATTGAACAACTGTGCTTCAGTGGTCGCCGCGGAAAGACAGCAGAGCACCAGAATGACAGAGCAGATGAAACAGGAAGTGCTCATTTCACTTTCCTTCATATTTAGATAATGGCGCGGCTGATTGATCGGCTCGGACCGATCAGCAGATGAGTGCCTATGAATACTGATATTAGTCTACTACCCGCCTCCCTTAACGGCAAGATATTTTCCGTACTGTGCACAGCGCCACGGCCGAATCGATCCGGCCGGGATGGTGGGTTGGCCGTTGGGAGCACGAATGGTGTCGGCGTCCACCGAAACGGCTGGAGAGAATGTTTGCGCTCTTCTTCGTGGATAGCGCCTCGGTCTCGAATCCCCCCTTCGGCACCAGGCTTTTACTCCCTCATATACCCCCGATCCTCATATCCGGGGACGATTTGTGCCCTGCTGAATACCGATGGCCCTGACCAGGCTGTCTGCGTCCCGGAGCACCTGTTCCACTGTGATCTTCCGCTCCCCGATACTCCCGTCCGGTCCCGCCCGGAATACGGTCCGGTCGCGGTACGGGATCCGCGGATTGAGCATGCTGTTCATGAACGGCTTGTGCAGCCGTTCCCTGTCGAACAGTGTCTGGAGGGCCGCGTTGCGGAAAGCCAGCACACGCTTGTCCAGTGAGAGCATCCCGCCCAGCAGGGGCCGAACCGCTGCAGTACCCGGCATCCCGGGCGACTTCGGCCAGCATCCCCTCCCCCGGCAGGCGGCTCACCCGGTCCAGCACCTCTTCGAGATTGTCCGGGCCCACGGTGACGGCATGCACCACCGGGAAGCGTGGCGCCACGATTTCGAGCCAGCGGGGTGAAACGGCGCCGAGGGGCACAATGATGAAAGGGCGCACCGAAACCCTGGCGTGGCCCGGCCCCTCCTCCGGATTGATGAAGTAGCAGTCCCAGTCCACAACGCTCACCTCGGTTCGAACCGCAGCGAGGAGTTGGTCGACAAGATCCGGGTCGAACTCCCGGTCCGTTTCCAGGACCAGGTCCCAGATGCCGTGGCGGTTCGGAGAGGAGAGGGTTTCCAGTGTCTGGGACATGTGCTGCCGGCAGGAAGAAGGATCGTCAACCCGGAACCAGACCTGCACCACCTGTGCCAGTCGGGAGGCCAGCGCCTTGGCAGAGAACGGGTGGCCGGGTCCGGAAGCCGTCCCCCGGCAGTCGATCCGGACGGCATCGATCAGACAATCCGAACTCCCTGACGCTGAGTCACCCTTCGCGACATTCCTCCCTGGTGTGGGAGCCGACCAGGATGCCAGCTCGGGATGGAACAGATTGACCGAATAGTGCGGGCGGTCAAATTCATCCAGCGGGTGTTTGGCCAGCCCCAGCAACCACGAAAACTCCATGCGCATCGAGCGGATGGCCTTGAAATCGAGGTTGGCCGTGCTCAGCACCCGGTACGGCGGTTCAGGCTGGAAACGGAGCCCCAGAGCCTCGGCCTCGTGACGAAGCTGGGTGGGTGAGCCCACGGAGAGGATGAACATCATCAGGTTGGCCGCTTTTTTCTGCGCGAAGAGATGGGGGATCAGGTTCTTCCGGATCCAGCCGGCCGTGGCAATGATCGATCCCGGAGTATCTCCAGGGAGGCCGGTGAACAGATCGATCTGGGGACTGATCGGCAGGCCGTCCAGAGCCCGCACGGCTTCCATGAACCGGTCCACCTCCAGGGGCCGGTTGTTGTTCATCAGCACTTCGGCGTCCGCTGTCTGCAGGCCCAGTTCGATGCGGCGGATGCCCGCGGCAGCGAGCTTTTCCGCCTGGGTGCGGTCCAGGCGATCAAAGAGAATCTGCGCGTTGATATTGAGCTTCCCGTCGGCATTGACCCGCTGCAGCACGGTGCATATCTCATCGAACCGGGGGCTGGCGTTCAACGCGGCATCGAGAAAGATCACCTCCTCCACCGCCGATGAGTGAAGCAGTTCAAGCTCCTCTTCCAGACGCTTGATGGAGAAAGCGCCCTTTGACCGGGAATCGGGCCACCAGTGGCAGTACTTGCAGGCGTGGGCGCACCCCCGCTCCAGAATCACATGTGCCTGACGCCAGGCATTTGGGTCGATGTCACCCTCCAGATAGGGCGAGGGGATCTGGTCCAGATCGCTCAGCGTCGGGCGGGGCGGTGTGTGGACGATCGCCCCGTTCCGTCTCAGGGCCAGACCGGCAACAGTGGCCGGGTCCCGCCCGTCAGCCAGCGCCGCAAGGAGATCCGGAAAGGTGACTTCGCCCTCACCCGGAACAGCGAAGTCCACCGCACCACGGTCGAACAGCAGCGGCAGGCTAACCTCGTTGACCTCCGGCCCGCCGGCCACCACCGTCAATCCGGGAAGCCGGGCATGGAGTTCCCGAGCCAGACGGACACTGCGCACCAGGTTCCAGGGGTAGAGGGAAAGGGCGAGAACATCGGGCCGGCGTTCAACCAGGACATTGATCAAATACGCATCGCCGGCGTGCTCGGCTAATATCGGATCGAGAATCGAGATATCTTCGGCAGAGAGTCCTCCACGTGCCCTGGTCGCCGCACGCAGATACCCGCCGGCCAGTGGGATATTCTCCCGGTTACAGAAAGAGGGATTCCGGTCGCCCAGCGGGTGGGCCAGCTGGGCGAGTATCGTTCGCTGGACTGAACGGCTCATTGCGGTGACGCTGTCGGTATTCGATCAGGAGGCGAGGGAAACCCAGTTGGTGCACAGACCTCCTATCCAGTAACTCGAGCTGGTCCCTCCAGCCCCGAGCCCAACGCCACCCTGTCCTGTAATGGATTCCTGGGTACCGAAACCAACCCCGAGATGACCGGTGAAGGTGTCATATCCACCGGCAAAATGATGTGAACCTGATGGAGGGGTCGCCGTTTTCCCGCAGGCCAGCGCACTGGTTTCGAAGAACTTGTCCGACGTAATGGCCGGTTTCCGGTATTTCTTCATTGTATCCCCTTCCTGAAGATCCCGTTGTGTCTGCCGTCCACCATCAGTGAATGCAGTGATCAGGACGCGAGGGTGACCCAGTTGGTGCACATGCCGAAATAGCCGTAGGCCATACTGGTGCTCCCGGGCCCGAATCCGATACCGGCCTGGCCGGTAACCGACTCCTGCGTGCTGAAACCCACTCCGAGATGACCGGTGAATGTGTCATAGCCATCGGCAAAATGATGTGATCCCAGCGGGGGGTCGGTGTTTTTCCGCAGGCCAGCGCGTTGGTTTCGAAGAACTTTCAGAGGTAATTGATGGTTTCTTATATGTCTTCATTTACCTCCTGTTCAGGAAATACCTTGACGATTGACATCCTGCGGAAATATCCGGGCCCAGCAGTCGGAAAGATTAAGATTTGATCGGACGTCGCTCTCAGCAGACAATTTGTTTTAAATATAGGAACCTGGGGGCCTGGCGTCAAGGTGCCGCAGCCGTCACCACGCACTGCGCCGAATCCGTATCCCCGGCCGGCGCATAGGGCGGCTGATTGTATGGCGCCGGGGTCACGTCCTCGGCCACCAGGCTGAAGGTGTTGTCCCCCAGCACCGACCCAAGGCCGGGAATAATGATGTCACAATCGGTGGTACCGCCCGATGTGTTGTCCGGCAGGATCGAGATCCCACCCCCATAGCTGGGCTTGCTGTTGTTCGCGGCAATACAGTTTTCCACCAGGCCGAGGACGCCCGGGGCAGGAAGCGGTTCATCAGCGGGATATCTCCGTTCAGAACCTCCCCGCTGCCACAGTGGTTCCGTGGGTCATGCCTGGGAAAGCTTCCAGCGAGAACCACTCGGCCTCCCCTGATCCCGTGTAGCGATAGACCTTGACCGGTGTGCCCACATCCGGGTCTGGATCCGGCCCGCAGCCCACCATGATCTCGTCCCGGCCGTCTCCGTCCAGGTCGGCACCGGCAAAAACCTTGGCGCCATATCGGGCAATAGCTGAATCCCAGGCAAAAAAGCTCAATCCGGGCAGTGGTGTGCCATTCATGTCAAAGGCCCGCACGTGGGCCCCGAAAAAGGAGGAGGGTCCTGGGCCGGTGACGATCTCGTCAATGCCGTCCCCATCCACATCGCCGCAGGTGACGTTCACACCATATTTCAGGGTGCCGTAAGCAAAAAAGCTGCAGCCGGGCATGGACGTTGCCGGTCCCCCGTCCACGTTCCATCCCCTGACGTGTGGCCCATAGACAGCCCCGGGGCCTGCTCCAGTGACGATCTCGTCATAGCCGTCGCCGTCGATGTCACCCGCCGAGACGTTCACCCCCCACTTGGGCGTGCCGTAGGCGAAATAGCTCACCCGGGGAACCGGCATCACATCATCCGGATCGACAAAATTGAAAGCTCGCACGTGGGGGCCAAAAACCGCACCGGGACCGGCGCCGGTGATAAATTCGTCGGCGCCGTCACCGTCGATGTCGCCGGCGGCCACGTTCACTCCGAATTTGAGCGTTCCGTACGCAAGAAAATCCACCAAGGGCAGGAAGTTGCCGGATTCACTCTTCCCGAAGCAGCGTACGTGCGGGCCATAGATCGCCCCGGGGCCGGCGCCGGTGATGATCTCGTCCACGCCGTCGCCATCGACGTCACCGCAACTGACGTTGACGCCGTAAGCCGACGCTCCATAGGCGCTGAACTCGGCCAGGTGGACACTGTCCAGGGGGTAAAAGATGCGGACCAGGGGCGGATTGCTCACTGATGGCCCCGGTCCCGTAACCAGCCGGCAGGGGCCGGAGCGGTGAAAACCCATGTCCGCCCGTTGCTGGTCGAACACCAGGTCCGTACGGGTGGTGCCCCAGGCCGGATCGACCGTCGGGTCGCCTGAATCCACGCACGGACTGTCGACGGACTGTCCGGCGATCACTTGCGAAAGGTAATAGCTGCCGGTCTGGAGATCGCCTGCCGGGCCGGTGACAAAGAGCGGATCGGCGTCGATCAGGCCCGCCCCCAGGTTATACGTGCAGCCCGGCTCCACCTCTATGGCCGCCGCTCCCCCGTCGATGTTGCAGTAGCTGATATTGAGCGTCGGTTCATACCACTCCTCGGCACCGTAAACCTGGATGCCGGTGGGGCAGGTGTTGTCCCAGATGATGCTGTCGATGATCGTGGTGTTGTCCCGGCCAATGCACCAGATACCGGCTGCGTCCTGGAGGGCGCTGTTCCCGACAATGGTATTGCCCCTGATCAGCGTGTTAAAGGCCAGAGCGTATATCCCGCCGCCGAGGAGTTGGGCCCGGTTGTCAACGATCAGGTTACTGCTGATGGTGAACTCGCAGTAGCCGTCGATGTAAATTCCACCGCCCTCGTCGGCTTCGTTTGCGGCGATGTAGTTGTGGCTGATGGTTCCTCCGGATTCACCGCCGTCCACGAGGATGCCGCCGTTTCCATTGTCATGGATCCGGTTCCACGAGATGGTCGGTCTCGAATCGCCCCGTAGCAGTATTCCGCTGCCCCCGTTGAGGCAGATCTCGTTATAGACCAGTTTGGACTGAACACCGTTGTAATCGCCTACGACCCTGATCCCGTCCCCGCCGTTTTCACAAATCGTGTTTCCAGTCAGTGTAGGTGCATCGCTGCCAGTGAAATAGTCGAAGTCCAGTTCAATACCGCTTCCGAAGTTTTGCTCGATACGGTTCCCTTCCACCAGTGCGACGCTCCATCGCAACAACACCGCTTCATCGTTTTCGTCCTGGCCGTTTGAACGGATCACATTGCGGGAAATTACTGGATTGCCGTCATAACAAAGGATGGCGTCGCCGCCACCCAATCCCCCCTGACAGTCCTGGAAAGTGTTGCCGCGAATGGTGGGAGAGGCGTATTCACTCCGAATCCCGCCGCCGCCATAGTCGCCGGGGGTGTCGGGGGCCCTCCCGTTGGCGATGGTGAAACCGGAAACCACCGAGTCGGGTCCTTCATTGTGCTGAAATACAAAGGCGCGGCCCTCTCCTTCGCAGTCGATCCAGCAATCCCACGGATTGGTCAGGGAGCGGACCGTGATCGCCTTGCCGTAAAAGTCGAGGTTCTTGTTGCCCTCACCGGTGTACGTACCGTCGAGAACGATGACACTATCCCCGTCCACGGCCGCGTCGATTCCGGCCTGGATGGTGGGCTGGTCGATGGGGACGTGGATGTCATCGGCCCAGACCACTGCGGGGCAGCACAGCAGCAGAAGCGAAAGCACGGCCCATTTCATGGCTCACCTCCTTATCCCCCAGAGGCAGCAAAAAGCATTTGTGGAATGCCGGTGCATGAATAGATATGGCCTGCACAGATAAAGTCAAGGCTATTTAGAATATATTTTTCGTAACGAGCATAGCGATCGGCTTGAGGAATGAAAGACAAGTATTCAGCCGGATGTGCCTCGCGTGATGGAGTTGGGCACCTGCTGCCAGACTGACGGCTACCGATGGGGTCTCACGTTGGAAAGGGCGCACTGCCCCCACCGAGTCGAGTCAGACTTCTCCCTTGCCTGGCATCGTCTATATTGAACTACAATACTTATTCAGTCGCTTTGGCAACCGACTATTGCCAAACTACGTCACACACTCAACGGGAGGATCTCCCATGAATTCATTTCGAGTGAAGACCGTGTTTGTGTCTGTTCTTATCCTGCTCACGGTCGGTGGCATCACCCAGGCCGGTTGGCGGAGCGAGGGGCCGTTCTGCGGCCAGATAAACTGCGTGGCCATCGACCCGGCCCGGCCTGATACCATCTACATCGCCACTTCCTATGCCGGCGTGTGGCGCAGTGATGACCGGGGCCTCACCTGGACCCTGCCGGGCGATGAGTTGACCAGTCGAAAAGTGTTCTGGGTTGAGGTGGACCGGGCAAACCCCTCCATCGTCTGGGCGGGGGTGAAAAAATCGGGCGGGCCGGGGCTCTGGCAATCCACGGACCGGGGAAAGAGCTGGAAGGTGGTGCCGATCAGGTCGCTGGACCGCCAGTTGGTTATTGCTCCGTCCCAGCCGGAGGTCATCTTCCTTCCCACCACCAACCTGCACTACCGCAGCAGCGACGGGGGGAAGAGCTGGACCGAATTCCGTGTAGATGGTCAGGATGTCTACACCTTCGCCATCCACCCGGAGAATCCGCAGATCGTCTTTGCCGGAGGGAGGGGATCGGAGAAGCACTTCAGCCGCAGCGAGGACGGCGGAAAAACCTGGACCCAGACCGGGGATGGACTGCCGGCCAAGAGCATCAAGTCACTGCTGGTGGATCACTCGTCACCATCCACCATCTACGCTGTCGTCAGTTTCGGTGAGCTGTACAAGAGCACAAACTCGGGTGACACCTGGAGCAGGCTGGGACTGGAGCTGCAGGGGACCAGTGAACTGTTCCGGCTGGTGATGGACCCGAGGGACAGCAAGGTGCTGTTTGCCGCTACCGAAGAAGGGCTGATGAAGAGCACGGACGGTGGTGTGAAATGGACCAGGGTGGTCCGCACCATTGAAGGCTACTTCTGCCACGACCTGGTCTTTGATCCGCAGCGTCCCGGCACGCTCTATGCCGGTTGTCCCGGAAACGGTTTCTTCCGCAGCACGGACGGCGGCGCACACTGGATAGCCTCCAATGAGGGTTTTACCGGCGGCTGGTCCAAACAGATCTATGCTTCACCGCGTCAGCCTGGACTAACCTTTGCCCAGATGGGGGTGGGCCTGTTTCGCCGGGATGGGTCGGGTGGGTGGACAAAGATCAAACCTCCATTCGCTGACCGCTGGTCGCCGGGAGCAAACAGTATCTTCTTCGACCGCACCGCAGCCGGCACGGTGTATGGTTTCGACGGCTCCGGTTTCTGGCGCTCCAGGGATGGGGGATCAAGTTGGACCGAGTTCGAGGTCAAGCAGCCCGGCATGAAAGCGATGATGCAGGGCAAAATGTCCACGGTCCAGTTCAACAGCGTGGTTCAGGACCCGGCCGACCCGAAGACCTTCTATGCCGGCTCCCGGTCCAACCGGGACCCGGGAACGGCGGTGTTCAAGACCACCAATGACGGCAAGAAGTGGCTCCCGTCCGGCACCGGCCTGCCCATCGCGGCGGTGAGCATGCTCTGGTCTGACCAATCGGGCACCGTTATTGCGCTGGTGGAGAAGAACGGCCTCTACCGCACCACCAATGGCGGGGAGAGCTGGAGCAAGATCGGATCCGGGCTGCCCGATGACGAGATCAAGCAGTTGGCCATCGACCCCACGACCCCGGCGCGCATGTTCGCCGCCACGGAAAAGGGCCTCTATCGCAGCACGGACGGCGGCGGCAGCTGGAGCCGGGTGACCAGCGGCCTGGAGGACGATGAGGTTAATGCCGTGGTGGTCTCGTCCCGCGACGGCCAGGTCTTTGCCGGCGCCTTCCACGGCGTGTTCCGCAGCAGCGACGGGGGGACGACCTGGGCGGCGATGAACCACGATCTGCCGATCACCGATGTCCGGTGCCTGGCCATCGAGGGAAGCAGCCCGGGGAGCATCCATGCCGGCATGGCCGGCGGCAGTATCTATTCCACCGAGCTGCCGTGAAGTGAGCCGGTTTCGAGCCTCACCCCACTTGAGCCCGGCCGCATATCGCCAGACCAACAACTGGTAATAGAAAAAGCAAAAGCCCCTCGGGAAGAGGGGCCGTTGTTCAGTCGATGCACAATTCGCATCCCCAGCCCCTGATCAGTGAGTTATTCGGACTCGAGAAAACTCTTGAGTCGGGGGGACAGGGCAGGCAGTTCTTCCTGGATGATGTTCCAGACGATTTCCAGGTTTACGCCGAAGTAGTCGTGAATCAGTCGGTCCCGGGTGCCCGCTATCCGGTGCCAGGGTATTTCCACAAGACGGGCCTTCACTTCATCCGGGATCTTTTTTGTAGCTTCGCCGATGATTTCGAGATTGCGGATGACGGCATCCTGGGTCCTTGTGTCGGCAACGAACTGGTCATACTCCAATCCCTTGGAGTATTCACCAACCCGCCGGATAGCCTCGAGTATGTCCTGCAGCAGAGTTTCTGGCGCTCGTTCAGACATAAACGGTACTCTTCCTGATAGATTCAGCGATCTCCGGGATACGGATCGAACCGACCCCATCGGGGGTAAGGATATCTACCCTTCTTCCGAGAATATCTTCAAGATATTCTACGAGATCGAAGAATGCGAAACCGATGGGGCGCTCGAACTCGACGATGAGGTCGATATCGCTTTGATCTGAAAACGTGTCTGTCAGGGCTGATCCGAAGAGACCTATCCGATTCACTCCGAATCGCTTGCGGAGATCCGGCACTCGGGCCTTTAAACGATCGATAATATCGTTGCGGTTCATGGTGTTAAGTATAATCGAACTCGTAACTTCCCCACAATACAATTGAAATGACCGAAATCCCCCTTACGCTGTCCCCTCCCCCCACTTCAGCCCGGCCACATGGCGCCAGACCAGCGCGGCGCAGATGACACATACTGCGAGCAGCAACCCTCCCAGCCACTGAGGTCCCAGCAGCAGCTTGCCCACGCCGAAGAGGGCGCAGTAGATGGCGATGATGGAGAGGACAAAGGCGGGGAGCGCTTTTTTCGGGCCGGGGTCTTTGTCGGCGCCGGGGACCATACGGGCGATGGGCCGCCAGAGCCGGCCGCCGGGCCTGATCTTGCGGTAGAAGGCGATGAGGTGTTCCCGGTCCACTGGCCGGGTGAGGAAAGTGGCGACCAGGGCAAAAGCGACACTGATCGGCACCACCCAGAAGAGCACCTGGGGGTAGTCGTAGCCCAGCCCCATCCTGAAGTAGATGGTGCAGGCCAGGGCCGAGATCATCGCCGCGATCTCGGTCCAGGCGTTGATCCGCCACCAGTACCAGCGCAGGACGTAGATGATCGACACGCCCCCGCCGATGGAGGTGATGATGTACCAGCCGTCGCGGATGGAGGACATCACCGTGGTCACCAGCATGCCGAGAATGGCCAGGGCCACGGTCATCACCATGGCGGCAACGATGCACTGCCGGGGCGTGGCGTCGGGTCTGATGAAGCGCTTGTAGATGTCGTTGACCAGGTAGGAGGCGCCCCAGTTGAGGTGGGTGTCGATGGTGGACATGTAGGCGGCGAAAAAGGAGGCCACCACCAGGCCCAGCATGCCCGAGGGCAGGAAGCGGTTCATCAGCAGAATGTAGCCGATCTCGGGGTCTTCGATGGCCGGGTAGAGGATGGCCGCGCAGAGACCGGCCATGATCCAGGGCCAGGAGCGGAGACAGTACTGGGCGATGTTGTACCACAGCACGCCGAAGAAGGCGTGCTTCTCGTTTTTGGCGCTGAGCATCCGCTGCACCAGGTGGCCGGTGCTCCCTCCCCCGCCGGCCGGGTTGGCCGCCGCCCACCACTGGAAGAAAATGAAAGCCATCACCGGCACGAAGAGCTGGGAGCCGGAGCCGGGGAAGAAGGCGGTGATCTCCGCGGCCCGTGCGGCGCCGTGGACTTCGATCAGCCTGGTGTGCAACTGACTCAGGCCGCCCACGCCCTGCACCGCCACCACGGCAAGATAGATGCTGCCGAACATGGCGATGAAAAACTGGATGAAGTCGGTGGCCATCACGCCCCGCAGCCCCGCCATCATGGTGTAGACCAGGCTGAAGCCGAAACAGAAGTAAAGCGCCACCGTTTCATCGATCTCGATGGTGTTGGCCAGTACCTTGACCATCGCCAGGTTGACCCAGCCGATGACGATGCAGTTGCAGAGCACCCCGGAGTGGATCGAGAGGTAGGCCCGGAGGATGCGGGCCGGCCGGCCGCTGTAGCGCAGTTCGATGAACTCGGCGTCGGTGAGCAGTCGGCTGCGCCGCCAGAGGCGGGAGAAGAAGTAGAGCGCCACCATGCCGGCCATGGCCGAAGACCACCAGTACCAGTTCCAGGAGATGCCGCTCTTGATGATGAAGCCGCTCACCGCCAGCGGTGTGTCGGCGGCAAAGGAGGTGGCGGCCATGCTGGTACCCAGCAGCCACCAGGAGGCCTTGCGGCCGGAAAGGAAGTAGTTCTCCATCCCCCTGGTGGCCGCGCGCATGTGGTAGAGCCCCAGGCCGAGGGCCAGGAAGAGGTAGCCGATGACGATGGTCCAGTCCAGTGTCGACACGTTTCAGATCCTTGGTGGTAGCTGTCCCTTGAATTGCTAACCGCTTGATATCCAGCCGCTTATTTCATCAGGTAGCTGTCCCCATCCATTCCATGTCCGGGTCAAAGGGGTAGAGCGGGCGCTTGAGCCTGCGGAAAGGCAGGCCGGTGAAGTTCTGGTCCACCGCGCCGGGGGTCAGGGCAAGGAGGGACAGTGCAGCCATCGCCTGCAGCTCGGGCACCAGGTAGCCGATTTTCACCATCACGATCTTGAATGCTTCGGGGTCGAGGTTCAGTTCCAGGAACTGCTCGCGGTGGTGGAACGGGGTCCTCTGTTCGGTGATGATCACCCGCACACCCCCGCACTGCACCAGCGCCATCCTGTTCTCCCGGCCGGATGGCTGAAGAACGGTGTCGTGGAGGCTGACCACCCGGCCGGTGACCTGCAGTGGTGAACCGTTCACCGGGTCCAGCTTGCCGCCCAGTTCCAGCGCCACCAGTTCCCCCTGACCGGCCTGTTCACTGGCGGCCACCGCCGCCGGGTCGGCGATGCCGGCATAGAGCACGTCGTCGATACCCAGCTCCAGCATTCGCCCCAGGGCATAGGGGATATCCCCTGCCCCGCCGGCGGTGGGGTTGTCCCCCGAGTCACTGATAAATACCGGGGCCCCGGGTTCGGCCAGGGCTTTTGCGATGCACCGGTCCACCGGCCCGGCGAAGACCCCGAACCTGAACTCGCGGCGCAGGTCCCAGAACCGCTGGGCCAGGGCCTGTGCCGCCCGGCGCACCTGTCCAGGATCTGCCCCGAGGGTCACTACCGATGCGGAAGCCCGGGGCTCGTCGGCCCAGGGGTAGCCCACCAGGATCGAGGCGTCGAGGAGGCCGAACTGTTCGATGACCTGGGGGATCATACGGTAGAGGCCGGCCGCCGGCTCCCAGCCGGTGCCGGTCATCTCCCCGGGCAGGAGGATCGGGACAGGGATGTGGGCTTTCACCGGCGTCTCCCTGCGATCCAGGCACTGCACCAGCAACCGGCAGGCCCGCTGGACGGTCTCGTACCAGTCGTCATGGGGCGCGGTGCGGTAGGCGGTGAGCAGGTCGAGGTTGGCCAGCGCCCCGGGGGAGAGATTCCCGTGCAGGTCGTAGCTGGCCGAGATGAGACAGCCGGGTCCCACCGCCTGCCGGATCGAGGTGAAGAAGTGCGCCTCGGCGTCCTCCAGTCCGAAGACGCTGGCCGCGCCGTGCATCGGCAGCAGGAGGCCGTCCAGCGGTTCCTGCCGGTGAACCTCGCCCAGCAGGTCGTGGAGGAAATCGTCGTAAAAACATCGATCGATGCGGCCGCCGGGGAGGGCCCTGGCCCGCAACAGGGGAATAAACTGCAGATCGGGGAAATCAGCGAGGAACCCGTACTGCTTGAGCAGCTCGTCACCGGCGAGGACCGTGAAGTCATGCTCATCAGTGGCCAGCGGGGAAAAGGTGGAACACTCGCAACTGAGCCCGCCGATCCCGATCCGCATCAGGGGCGTCCTCCGGCCGCGGCGTCACAGATGGCCCGGATACGCTCCCGGTCGGTGATGAGACGCTCGTACTCGGAGACCTGGGGATCCGATCCCATGAAAGCCTCTTCGTTGCGGAAGACCATCGGGCTGGGCAGCCTTTTCTCGGCCAGCACGTGGTATTCCGTAGCGCCGGTGGCCTCGATGAGCGGGGAGATGTTGGTCTCGTCGATTCCCACACCGGGCATGATGACGATCCGGTCGCCGGCCAGCTGCACCAGTTCGGCCAGCAGTTTCGCTCCGTCATGGGCTGAAGCCCGCTGGCCGGAGGTCAGGATACGGTCGACACCAAGCCCGATGAGGGTTTCCAGCGCGGCAAAGGGATCGAAGGTCATGTCAAAGGCGCGGTGGAAGGTGACGCTCATCGGCCGGGCCAGCTCCACCAGTTCCCGGCACTGCTGCTCCTGGACGGCGCCCTGCCGGTCGAGGATGCCGAACACCACCCCGTCGGCGCCCGCCTCCCCCGCGGCCAGCAGGTCGGCTTTCATGATCTCCAGTTCGAGGAGGGAGTAACAGAAGTCCCCTCCCCGCGGCCGGATCATGACATTGAGGCCGATGACGGGCAATTTCCCGCGTGCGGCGCGAACGGCGCCGAGGCTGGGCGTGGTGCCCCCGTCATAGAGGTTGTCACAGAGTTCCACCCGGTGGACGCCGCCGTGCCGGGCCTCCACGGCCGACTCCACCGAATTGACACAGGCCTCGATGAGAATGTTCATGCCATTTATTGTCCCTGGTTCGACCGGTTTGATAGTATGTGAATATCGGATTCAACCGAGGGGACAATTATGGACAGACTGGTCAAGTGGTTCAAGGCCTGGAAGCTGGTGAGCCTGCGGAGTGCTGCCGTGGCAGCGTTCCTGATCTATACCATTGCCGGGTTCCTGGTGGTACCGGCTGTGGCAAAAAAACTTATCGTCGACACCGTCTTCGATTTGACGGGCCGTGAGGTGACAGTGGGAAAGGTGCGCTGCAACCCATTTGCCCTAACCTTCACCGTTCGCGGCTTTTCCATGCCGGACCGGCCGAACTCGACCATGGTCTCCTTCGAGGAATTCTACGCCAACGCCCAGCTCTCCAGCATCTTCCGCTGGGCTGCGACACTGAAGGAACTGCGGGTCACCAGTCCCTTTGTGGCGCTGCGCCGGTTTGAGGACGGCACGTTCAATATCCTCCAACTGCTGGAGGACATCGAGGAACGGGCCCCTGAAAAGGACGAAGAAGAGGGAGGCCTGCCCCGGGCGCTGCTGTACAAGATCCTGGTCCAGGATATCAGGGCCGAATACCAGGATCTGGCTCAGGAAGAACCGGTTTTGGAAAAAATTGGCCCCGGTAAACTCGAACTCCACCACATCAGCACGCTCCCGAACCGGAAGGGGACCAACGAACTCAATATCAGCCTGGAGCGCGGGGGGACGCTGCGCGTGACCGGCGAACTGGTGGTGGAACCGTTCGGCATCAACGGCACGGCGGCCCTGGAAGGGATCTCTCTCGCCCACCCCTGGGAAGCGATTCGGGAAAAGTTCGAATTCGATGTGGTGTCGGGAACCGCCTCCGGGGAGTTGAGCTACTCAGCCCATCTAGAGGCTGACGGCCTGCACGTCACGGTGACTGATTTTGACAGCCGGGTGCAAGAACTGGCGATAAAGCTCCGTGATTCCGAGGTCGATGTCCTCGAGATGCCGTCCCTCGTCGTTGCCGGTGGCCACTTCCTCTGGCCCGATGGCCGGGTGGGGGCTGCGGTGGTAACCGTCGATGGGGCCAAGGCCCTGGGCTGGCTCGGGGCCGACGGTACCCCCGCGTGGCAGTCGCTGATTCCCGAGGATACCCGTGTACACGTGAAAAAGGTCTACAAGGATGTATCCGAAGCCGCAGCCTGGGTCGCTTCCGTCGACCGTTTCGAGATCATCTCTTCCAGCGCCCGCTATGAGGATCGCACATTCGATCCGCCGGTGGAGTTGTGGGTGGAGGAGGCCAACCTGGTGCTCACCGACGTGATCACCGAACCTGAAAGGGAATGGGGTTTGTCAGGCTCGGTCCAGCTGTTCGGTGAATCGCCCACCGACGCCGAGGGCTTCTTCCAGATGGAGCCGCTGCACCTTGAGGCCCAGGTGAACGTCAACGATCTCGACATCTCCCGCGCCCAGCCCTACGTCGCCCGGTTCGCTCCGGTCCGGCTTCTTTCGGGAACCATGTCTTCCTCCGTCAAGGGCATCCTCTCCCCCGGCGGGGAGGGACCGCTGGCCCAGGTGACCGGCCAACTGGCGGTAGAGCAGTTCGGGCTCGAGGAGACCGCGGCCGGCTCCCGGCTCACACGGTGGGACCTGGTGAAGGCCGGAGGCATGGAAGCTGCTTACGGGCCGATCTCCCTGGCGGTGGACACCGTCGATATCCATGGCGCCAGGATCGATGGCCTGATATTGGAGGACGGCAGGGTCAACCTGCTGGAGTTGGTGGCCGCCCTGGCAGAACAGACCGGGGGACAGGAGGCCGGGGCACAGACGACAGATCAGGCCCCAGGCTCCGATGAGATGCCCCCGATCGAGATCGCGGAGATCAACCTGCACGACTGCACCGCAGCGTATACCGACCGCACCCTGACCCCGCCGTTCACTCTCGCGCTCCAGGCGGTGAACGGACGGGTAACGGGGGTATCCTCCACCGCCGGGAGCAGGGCCAGCCTGGAGATCGAGGGCTCGGTGGAATCGGGTGGAGCGGTGGAGCTCAAGGGAGAGATGGACCTCTTCGACCCGACCCGGGCCACCGACATCTCCATCGACGTCCGGCGGACCAACCTGCCGCCCATGTCGCCGATGTCGGTTCTCTTCATCGGCTACCCCCTCGACATGGGGCGCGCCGACCTCGACCTGGACTACCGGATCACTGACGCGAACCTCGAAGGCGACAACCAGGTGGTGACCAAAAACCTCACGCTGGGGGAGAAAGTCGAAGGCCAGGGCAAATTGGACCTGCCCATCGCTCTGGGAGTCTCCCTGCTCACCGACAGCGAAGGTCTGATCACCCTCGAGGTCCCGGTCAGCGGCAGTCTGGACGATCCGGGCTTCGGCATCGGCTCGGCTGTGGGCCAGGCCACAAAAACGATCATCGGCAATATCGTCAGTGCCCCGTTCAGCCTGCTGGGCAAACTCGGAGGCGGGTCAGGAGAGGAGGACCTCGGTTTCGTCGAGTTCGAGGCCGGCGGCAGCCGGCTCGATGTCGCGGCCATTGACCGGCTGAAGATCCTGGCCTCGGGGCTGGAACAGCGCCCCTCGCTGATCCTGCTGGTGGAAGGTGTCTGGGATGGTGAATCGGACCCGGTCCCGCTGCGGGAGGCGAAGTTCAACGCGCTGCTGGCAGAGCGGCCGGAAACCCTGGAACTGCTGGAATCGCTTTTCAGGGAGGGCCACACCGACGAGGAACTGGCGGCGCTGCGGGCGCCCCACCTGACCCAGGGCGAGGCAGCCGTCGAACCCCGGCTCGACGAAGAGGCTTACCGGCGAGACCTCCGAGCCGCACTGGTGGCTTCACAGGTGGTGGATCAGGATGCCTTGCGGGCCCTGGGTGAGGCCCGGGGCCAGGCGGTACGCTCTTACCTGGTTGACACGGCCGGCGTAGATTCCGGGCGCATCGAGGTCACGGAGCCGGTACCGGCCGCCGCCGCAAGCGGCGAGCGGATGCGCTGCCGCCTGGACGTCCGCACCGGCACCTGAGAGTTGGAACAGGCTGCCCGGGGTCTGGGAACACCTCCCGGGTTGTACCCTATTCCTCCGGGGCAGGCTCGGCCTCGGGAACCAGCGCCTCGCCTTCGGCGGAGACCCAGTTGACCGACCGTTTCTCGTCGTACCACTCCCGGGCGTTGATCATCTTCCACTCCCGCTGGTCGCCGATCCGCTCCAGGGCGAGTTTGAGGATCTTGTAGCGGACCCAGATGATACCGCTCCGCTCTCCCTGCTGGCCCAGTTCCAGTTCGCCCAGGGCTTCAAGCTTGTCGCCCTTCAGGGAAAGCTCGCGGAGCGACACATGCTTGTCGGAAAGGGTGGCGCTGGTGTGCCCCACCACGTCCTCCACCGTCAGCAGGCCATCGATGTGTTTGACCCAGCTCTTCATCTCGGCGAACATCGCCACGATGACCCGGGTGTCACGCATGGAGAGATCCACTTCGGCCTCGGCCTCCAGCGGCACGGCGAAGTTGGCCCGGCCCTCGGGCACATCAAGGGTCATCCACCACCCCCGGGCCACCTCGATCTCCGGGTGGTTGAACACTCCGTCCAGCAGCTTCAGTTCGCTACCCTCCAGCCGCACTTCAAAATTATCCCAGTCACTCCCCGAAATACGGGTGGTGAAATCGAGGTCGGTCTGGAAATCGAAGTCCTGGAAGCTCCCCGAAAGATCTTCTCCCTTGATCTTGATGGTCCCCTCTGCCTCCTCCTTGCCGGCAAAAGCCTCCATGTGCACTGCCAGTTTGGCCAGACCGCCGGTGACGGAAATTCCCATGCCCTGGGGAAGCGCCCGGCCCAGAAAGGAAATGTCGGGAACATTGGCTTCCGGAAGGTCGAGGGTGATGTTCATGCCGCTGAGCATCGCCGCGGCGTCTATGCCTTCGCTGCGGGTCGCCAGAACCAGACCGGTGCCCCGGGCCATCGGCTGCTCCTCGGTCCGGCGCCCGAACTGGAAATCATCGAATTTGACGGTGATGAATGCCTCGCGAGTTTCTTCTCCCGTGTCGACCTGGCCGTCCACACGCCCAACTCCGGTGGCCCGGAAGCCCATGAAATCGAGGAGCAGTTCGTGGGCATCGACATCGATGACCGTTCCCGGCTGCAGCAGACCGTCCGCGACCTTCAACGCCACCGCCGCATCACCCTCTCCATCCAGCTTCTCGATCCACTTCGTGCCCGCGAAGAAGACCTTCAACGGCACCAGGCTGCCCACGTGGCCGTTGACGTCGATGTCGCCACTGAGATGGGCCAGCATGGCCAGCCCCTTCTCGACCTTGGGATTGAACGGCGAGAACCCGCCGCGGAACCCGAGGTCCAGCGCTTCGGCAAGGGTTTCTTCTTCCAGGTATATTCTGGCATCGTTCCAGCGCAGGTCGGCGTCGCGGACCACCATGTGGGAGCGGACCTGTATCTCGAAGTCTCCGGAGACCACGGCCTCGCCTTCCACCATCGACATCTGGTCGAAACGGAACTCCTTGAGATCGTTGACCGTGATGCCCAGCAGCTTGATCTTGAACCCCGGTTTCGTCTTGGTGGACGGTGGCAGGCCGGACCCGGCACTGCGGTCCAGCACCACTGATATCCCATGAACGTCCACGCCGGTGGCCCGCAGGGTTTTCATGAAAAACGGCAGGATCCCGATCCGGGCATTGACCTTGTCCGCGGTGATGGTCACCCCCATCTTGGGAGTCTTCTGGTTCAGGGTGAACCCCTTGACATAGACCTTGGCCGGATAGGGCGTCAGGACGCGTTCCCAGGTCACCGACCACTTCTCCGGCTTGCGGTTGATGGCCCACGGCCCCAGCGGCGTGTTGAGGAACAGGTGGGCGACGATCAGCCATCCCACTTCGATGCCCAGGAGGACAATGATGATGCGGCAGACCCAGGTCCACCATTTCCCTTTGCCGGAAGCGGCTTTATCTTCGTCGTTCACTATTCCAGTCCTCCTCAGAGTCCTGGTTACCGGGCTACCGGACCTGTTCGTACCTGGTGCAGGGGCGGAATTCAACTGTCCGTATGGTCAAGCAAACGGGTTCTGCAGATCAAGTTATTTCCTGTCATGATATAGAAACCCGCCAATGCGGGCAAGCAAGGGGACATACGGCATAGGCCCCAAATCATACCTCTGGATGCGAGGGGCATGGCGGCAGGTGAATGCTGTGTCGTACGGTATGGCTACCCCTGGGTCTGCCGGAGTTCCGGGCGCCGGCCGGACGCTTTGACTCCCAAGTGTAAAACCACTATCCTTACAACCGTTTTCAGACAATGACCACTGCCGCTCCCCCGCTGGCCGGAGAGGAGCGGTTGTATCTGTACGGGGAGTGGCGCCGATGTCCGAGCAGGGGAACTTCGATCTTCAGATCATCATGCCGGTGCACAATGAAGGTGAGAGCATCGAGTCGACCCTCCGGGAATGGTACGACGAACTGTCACCACGGCTGAACATCCAGTTCATCGTCTGCGAGGACGGCAGCCGGGACAATACCAAGGAGGTGTTGACCCGCCTCGAGAAAGAACTGCCCATACTCCTCGACATGGTGGACCGCCGGCGGGGCTATGCCGGCGCGGTGGTGGACGCCTTCCGCCACTCCACCGCACCCTACGTCCTCCCGGTCGACTCCGACGGGCAGTGCGCCCCGTCCGATTTCTGGCAGTTCTGGGAACGGAAGGACGAGTTCGACATCGGCATCGGCTGGCGCACCAACCGCCAGGACTCCATCACCCGGAAAATCATGTCCGGGTCGTTCAAGCTGCTGCACAAGACCCTCTTCTCCCACTCGATCCACGACCCCAGCTGCCCCTACCTGCTGATCAAGAGGCCCGCCCTGGAGCGGCTGCTCCCCGACCTGGGCCTGCTAACCGAGGGGTTCTGGTGGGAGTTTGTGGGCCGGGCCACCAACGCCGGTCTGGTCATCATGGAGTTCCCCATCCAGCACCGCCTGCGCACCGCCGGGTCCACCGTGGTCTTCAAAATGTCCAAGGTGCCCCGCATCGCCATGCGCAACGGCCTGGGCCTGTTCAAGGTCTGGCGCCAGACCCGCCCGAGATAGTGCTCTAGTCAGGCGTGCCAGTTTCTGTCATTGCGATTCTCCCCAATTTCGGCTGTCGCTAGTTTTCGGGGGAGAAGACACCTGCGGCGACATTGGCTCCGTGGGTCACGTCCGGATCGAAGGCGTCCAGGGAGACATCGAGCGAAACATAGGTGACCAGGTAGCTGTAGACCCGCACCGTGGCCGGCATTGACGGGTCCGGGCCCGGGCCCACGACGATATTGTCGCGGGCACCGGAAGTAAGTTCGGTGGCCGCCCAGACTTTTGCCCCGTATCGAGCCTCTTCAGGAGGCCAGGCAAAGAAATTGAGGTAGGTCATCTCACTGGTCGAGACACCGTTGTATTTCCAGCCGCGGACATGAGCGCCAAAGGCGGGCGAAGGGCCCGGGGCGGTGATGATCTCGGCAGTCCCGTCGCCGTCCACGTCCCCGCAGGCCACCTCGACCCCGTAGCGCGGAGTGCCGTAGGCGAAGAAGCTGACCCCGGGGATGGCGGCCGCGACACCACCGTCCACGTTCCAGCCGCGCACGTGGGAGCCGAACACGGCACCCGGACCGGCACCGGTGACAATTTCGTCCATCCCGTCGCCGTCGATGTCCCCTGCTGCCACGTTCACGCCCCACTTCTGCGTGCCGTAGGCAAAGAAGCTGACCCCGGGGACAGGCGCCACCGCTGAACCGTCATAGGAGAACGCCCGCACGTGGGGGCCGAAGACAGCACCCGGACCGGCACCGGTGATGATCTCCTCCACCGCGTCGCCGTCCAGGTCGCCGGCGGCCACGTTGACCCCGTACTTGTTGGTGCCATAGGCGAGAAAGCTCAACCCGGGCATGGGGGTACCGTCCTCATGGAAGCCCCGCACGTGGGGGCCGAAGACCGCGCCCGGCCCGGCGCCGGTGAGAATGTCGGAGCCGAAATCGCCATCCACGTCACCGGTGCTGACGTTGACACCGAAGTGAGGCGGACCGTATGCGTTGAATTCGTACAGGTGGGTTTCACCATAGGGCCGGAAAACCCGGACCAGGGGCTGGTTGTCCGGGGCGGGACCGGGCCCCACGATCATCCGGATATTGCCCAGGTAGGAGACATTCAGTGAAACCGGCACCCATTGCGGCGAGTTCTCGGCCCCGATGCCCAGGATACGGATAGCGGTCTCATAGCTGCCGGGGGCGACGGCATCCACGTCCACACCCACCGTCACCAGATCCACCTCGCCTTCCGAGTATCCCGAGCGCGGGTCGAGGGTCAGCCACTCCGCCTCGCTGCTCACCGACCACTCCAGCAGCTCATTGCCGCAGGACCAGATGGAGAGATCCCGGATTGCCGAGGTTCCGGATGGCAACTCCGCGTGCAGGTTGAGCGATGACGGCTCGTAGCAGATGTAGACGCCATCGGTCAGCGGATAGTGAAATCCCATGTCCACCACCCCGCCGTCCTGGACACCATCCGTACGCGTGGTGCCGATGATCATCCCGCTGTCCGGGCGTCCCGCATCCACGCAGGGGCTGTCCTCGTCCTGGCCGGCGGCGATCTGGCTCAAATAAAACTCCCCTTGCGACCCGGTGACAAAGAGCGGGTCGGCATCGATGTTCCCCGTTCCCGGCCAGCCGCCCTCGACATTGCAGTAGGTGGCCACGATCCCCGTGTCGATCTGTGTCGGAAAATTGCCGCGAACGATGTTGTTGCGGATCGTCGGTCCCGTTTCCCCGTCAATACCGCCTCCCGATGTGTTGCCAATGATCGTGTTGTTGATCAGCGGCACCGTGCCGGCATTGCTGCGGTGAATACCGCCGCCATAGCTGCCGACATTGCCCAGCACGAGATTGTTGACCACCTCCCGGATCCCGCCGCGTGAATCCTCACCGGTTTCCCAACGATGGCCGGACCCAACAGAGGGACCGTATTCAACAGCCATCAACGGCACCTCGTCCGTTGGGACGGCGCCGTCCTGAACCGGGGCCAGTGCGGAATCGAATGTCTCGGGAACGGAGAAGCATATCCCGCCGCCCCTGCTGTATACGGCGCTGTTACCGGTGATGATGTTTCCCGAGATCGATGCGTAGCCGGAGTCGGTAATCCAGATCCCGCCGCCTTCATGTCCCGAAACGTTGTTGGTGACCGTGTTGTTGGTAATGGTGGCAAACGCCTCTAGCCAGACCACGATCCCCGCCCCGCCGAAATTCGGGCCGAAACCGGCCCGGTTCCCGGTGATCAGGTTGCCGGTGATCAGGGGTGTACTCCAGCTGTTGCAATTGATGCCTCCGCCTTCCCCCTGGGATATATTTCCCTGGATGATGTTGTTGGCCAGGGTGGGCGATGAATATTGGCTGCAGATGACGCCGGCCCCGACATACTCCGCCTCGTTGTAACTGATCGTATTGCCGGTCACCTGTGGCTGGGATGACAGGCCGTAGATAGGTACACCGCCGCCGAAGAAGCAGCTGTTACGGCTGATGGTATTGTCGCTGATCACCGGGGAGGAGTCCCGACAGACGATCCCGCCGCCGTTGTAAATAGCATCATTCAAACGGATCGTGTTCCCGGCGATCAGGGGGGCGGACTGCTCGATGCAGGCGATGCCACCGCCGCCGTCCAAGGTGCTGTTGGAGAAAATGATGTTCCCCGATATCGTCGGCGAGCTGGCCAGACGGCAGAGGATCCCGCCGCCGAACACGTCCCCGTTGATTTCCGTCCCGCTTCCTCCGGTGATGGTGAACCCCTCGAGCAGGGCGTCCAGGGTTTCGCCGCCGGCAAAGGTGACCACGCTTCTGAATGCACCTGATTCGATGGTGGTAACCGCCGGACCGGATTCACTGGTCACGGAGATCGACTTGCCCTGGAAGTTGATGTTTTCCACCCAGGTCCCGGCAGCCACCAGCACCGTGTCGCCGTTCTGGGCGGCATCGATCCCCTCCTGGATGGTGGGCTGGTCACCGGGTACATGGATCATAGCGGCGCCGAGCAAGGGGCAGTAAAGGATCGAGAGAACAACGAAAAGGCCGAGGAATCCGGTTTGCCGTTCGGGCACACGCATTGCGTCACCTCCGAGCATTTCAGAAGGACAGACAGCAGCCTGATATTACATCATGTTCTATTGTCCATGAAAAATGATTATTCAGGGATGCGGCACCTCTTGAATTGCCGGGAAACTCTTGCTAAGGTTGAGGAAAGAGTGGACCCTCCGCCATCCCAAGAGGCAGTATTGGGCGACTACAGTGAACAGAATATGGCCCGGCTCCTGGAAGCCACCGGTCTCGGTGACGAGCAGGCGCTGGAACAGCTGATGGAGCTGGTCTACAAGGAACTGCGCGCCCTGGCCGCCTACCAGTTGAGGAAGGAACGGCGGGGCCACACCCTGCAGCCCACCGCCCTGGTCCATGAAGCCTACGTGCGTCTGATCGAACAGCAGTCGGTGGACTGGCAGGGCCGCACCCACTTCTTCCGGGTGGCCGCCCGGCAGATCAGGCGGGTGCTGGTGGACCACGCCCGGGGTCGGAACCGGCAGAAAAGGGATGGCCAGCTGCTGCGGGTGACCCTCGACGAGGGCATGGCCAGCCCCGGGCCGGATGTTGACCTCCTCGGTCTGGACGAAGCCCTGAACAAGCTCGACGCCAGGTCCCCCGAGGACCGCCGGATCGTCGAGCTGAAGTTTTTTGCCGGCCTCACCGAGGGGGAAATCGCCGAGTTGACCGGGATGTCCGAACGGACGGTGCGCCGGCGCTGGAACTTCGCCCGCGCCTGGCTCTTCCGCGAGCTGGAGCAGGGAGGAGAGCGATAATGACCGACAACGGCCGGTTTGACCGGTGCCGGGAGCTTTTCGAGCAGGCGCTGGAACTGCCGGCCGGCGAACGGGAGGCCTTCCTGACCAGCGAGTGCGGCGGGGACGATGAGCTGTATCACGAGTTGACCTCCCTGCTCCGGGCCGATGCCGGGGCCGGCAGCTTCCTCGAAGGCCCGGCACTGGACAGCGGTCCGGACCATGACAGCTGGGTCGGTAAAACCATCGGCCAATACCGGATCATCGAGGTCATCGCCGCCGGGGGCATGGGCGTGGTCTACCGCGCCGAGCAGGAACAGCCGAAACGGCAGGTGGCGCTGAAGCTGATCAGAGCCGGCACGCTCTCCCCGTCCCTGATCAGACGCTTCGAGCTGGAAGCCGAGGTGCTGGGCCGCCTGCACCACCAGGGCATTGCCCAGATCTACGAAGCGTCCACCACAAAGACCGACGCCGGGTCCCAGCCCTACCTGGTGATGGAGCTGGTGGGTGGCCGGCCGCTGACCCGCCATGCCGAAGAGCACAAACTGCGCATTGCCGAGCGGATCGAACTGCTGATCCTGATCTGCGATGCGGTGCACCACGCCCACCAGAACGGCGTGATCCACCGCGACCTCAAGCCGGCCAACATCCTGGTGGACGAAAACGGACGCCCCAAGGTGCTCGATTTCGGTGTGGCCCGAATCACCGACTCCGACCTGCAGGCCACCACCATGAGGACCGACATCGGGCAACTGATCGGCACGCTCTCCTACATGAGCCCGGAGCAGGTGCGCGGCCGGCCGGAGGACCTGGATATCCGCCTGGACATCTATGCCCTGGGTGTGCTGGGTTACCAGTTGCTCACCGGGCGCCTGCCGCAGAAACTCGAAGGGAAAAGCATCACCGAGGCGGCGCGGATCATCGAGCAGGAGGAACCCAGCTCGCTGGGCGCCAGCGGCACCTTCTTTCCCGCCGACCTGGAGATCATCATCGGCAAGTGCCTGGAAAAGGACAAGCAGCGCCGCTACGCCTCCACCGCCGAGCTGGCCGCCGACCTGCGCCGCTTTCTGGGCAACGAGCCGATCAGCGCCCGGTCCCCCAGCGTGGTCTACCAGTTCCGCAAGTTCGCCCGGCGCAACCGTGCCCTGGTCACCGGCGC
Source organism: uncultured Acidobacteriota bacterium (assembly GCA_963836075.1). Lineage (GTDB taxonomy): Bacteria > Acidobacteriota > JAQAZP01 > JAQAZP01 > JAQAZP01 > JAQAZP01. The sequence goes on along the minus strand of CAWIIB010000009.1, from coordinate 3,107,225 downwards.
CGGACTGGCCGCGGCCTTCCTGGTGGCCGGCCTGGTGATCTCCCTCGCCGGCTGGAACACGGCCACCCGGGCACGGCAGCGGGCCGAAACCGAGGCGGAGAAGGCCCGGTTGCTCAACAGCTATCTCGCCGAAATGGTCCAGGCCCCGGATCCCTGGGTGGAAGGTCCGGAGGTCAAGGTGGTGGATGTTCTGGCCAAAGCTTCGGAAACCCTGGACCGCACTCTGGGCGACCAGCCGGAAGTGGCTGCCATCGCCCACAACCACCTGGGATCCACCTTCTACGGCCTCGGCCAGTATGACCAGTCCGAGCCGCACCTGCTGCGGGCGCTGGAGCTCGCCAAGGATATCGACGATTTTCCACCCGAGACCCGGGTCTCCTGCCTGCGCAACCTGGCCAACCTGCGCATCGCCCAGGGGGAGCTGGAGCAGGCCGAAACAGCGGCCCGTGAAGCCTATGACTACGCCACCGCGCACTTCTCCCCCGAGGACCCGGTGGTCATCGGCGCCCTGCACGACCTGGCGGCGGCGATCTGGGAGCGGGGAGAGGATGACGAGGAGGCCCGGCGGCTCTTCAGCCAGTGCCTGGACCTCTCCCGCCAGGTGCTCGGCCCGCGCCACGAGGACACCATGGCCACGGTGGTCGCCCTGGGCAACGTCCTGCGGGTCCTGGGGGAGCACCAGGAAGGCCGCCGGTACCTCGAGGAGGCCTACGAGTATTACCGGGTGGAACTGGGTGAAGACCACCCCAGCACCACCAGCGCCCTGAACAACCTGGCCTTCATCTACCAGGAGCTGGAGGAGCACGAGAAGGCCCTGGAGATGTTCAGCCGGTCGCTGGAATCGAGGCGCCGGGTCCACGGAGAACAGAGCCTGAAAATGATTGTCGGCCTGAACAACATGGGGCTGCAGCTGGGCCTGATGGACCGGCCCGAGGAAGCGCTGCCCTACCTCGAACAGGCGGTGCTCACCGCCAGCACCGTTCTGGGCGACGAGCACTGGCTGCTCTGGGCCGCCCGGGCCACCTACGGCCGGACCCTGTTCAATGTGGGAGCCCTGGACGCCGCGGAGAGCGAACTGCTGGCGGCGCTCCAGGGCATGGAAAAGGTCTTCGGCCCCGAACACCCGCGCACCAAGGGGATCTGCCGCGGCCTGGCCGAGCTCTACCGCACCATGGGCGACCAGGAGCGGGCCGCGGATTTCGAGGCCCTGGCCCGCTAGAAACAGACCGGCTGGATTTCACCTCTGAACCAGGCCCTGACACCTGTCCCGGTTGACTCTCCAGCGGCCAATCCCCTACCATGGATTCCTCTCGCACCCGGAAGTGCGGCCGGCCCGGTCCGCGGCCTGCCGTTGTTTCCCGCCGCTCCAGGATGGACCAGGTGATCAGCGCAGTTCACAAAACCGAGAGATCGCACCTGCTGATCATTTTCATTTTCGGGCTGGCGCTCTACGCTCCCACCCTGTTCCACGGCTTTGCCCTGGACGATGACATGGCCATTGCCGGCAACCGCTTCACCAACCAGGGCTTTGCCGGCATCGTTCCCATCCTGACCACCGACACCTGGCACGGCTATTTCGGCGAGGGCGTGGAACTGCTGCCCGGCGGCCGTTACCGCCCCCTGTCGCTGGTCACCTTCGCCGTGGAGCACGCGCTGTTCGGGGAAAACCCGGCGGTGAACCACCTGGTGAACATCCTGCTCTACGCCCTCACCGGAGCGCTGATCTATCTCCTGCTGCTCAGCCTGTTCACCGCTCCGGAGAATTCGGCCCCCCACTGGGCCCGGCTGGTTTCACTGCTGGCGGCACTGATCTTCCTCGCCCACCCGGTGCATAGCGAGGCGGTGGCCAACATCAAGGGACGCGACGAACTGCTGGCGCTCTTTCTGGCCCTGGCCGCCCTGCTGCTGTTCCTCGAGGCCGGCCGACGGAGCAAGGTATGGCCCGCCGCAGTGGGCTCGGCGCTGCTCTTCCTGGCCATCCTGGCCAAGGAGAACGCCTTCGCCTTCCTCGTGGTGATCCCCCTGGCCATCTACTTTTTCCGACCCCAGTGGCCGCCGGCGGCGATGCTGCGGAAGCTGGTCCCCTGGCTGGGCGCCACCGCCGGCCTCTACCTGGCCGTCCGCTTTGCCGTCCTGGGGTTCGGCTCCGGCTCCCCCGGTGCGGCGGAGAGTATCCTCAACAACCCGTTCCTGGGGATGACCGTGGCGCAAAAATACGCCACCATCACCCACACCCTGGGCCGCTACCTGCTGCTGCTGGTCTTCCCCCACCCGCTGACCCACGACTACTACCCGAAAACCATCCCGCTGATGTCGTGGGCCCACTGGTCGGTGATCGCCAGCCTGGCTCTCCATCTCGGGGCCCTGGGCTGGGCCGTCTGGACGTTCAGGTCGCGCTGCCGCATCTCCTTCCTGGCGCTCTTTTACCTGCTGACCCTCTTCATCGTCTCCAACATCCCCTTCACCGTGGGGACAAATATGGCCGAGCGTTTCCTCTACATGCCCTCGCTGGCCTTCTGCATTGCCACCGCCCTGGCCCTGGTCCGGGTCGGGGGCCGCCGGATGGCGCCGGTCAGCGCCGCCCTGCTGCTGGCCCTGCTGGTCATCATCCCTTTCAGCCTGAAGGCCCTGCACCGGGAGCAGGCCTGGAAGGACAACTTCACCCTCTTCTCCACCGACATCAACGTGTCGGCGCGCAGCGCCAAACTGCAGAACGCCCTGGGCTGCGAGATGTTGATCGAATCGTCCAGACCGGAAAATGCCGCTCTTCGGGTGGAGATGATAGAACAGGCCGCCGGGCACCTGGAGGAGGCGGTGCGCATCTACCCCGAATACACCCAGGCCTGGACCGGTCTGGGGGATGCCGCGTACCTGCGGGGGGAGTACGCCGCGGCGGTGGAAAACTACAACCGGACCCTGGCCATCGTCCCGGAATCCGCCGACGCGCTGCAGCGCAAGGCCCAGGCCCTGGCCGACTGGGGCAAGGTGGAGTTCTCCCGTGGGCGCTACGACGAGGCGCTGAAACGGCTGCGGCAGTCGGTTGCCGCGGTGGAGGGGAACCCGGACAGCTGGGTGGCCATGGGGGCGGCGCTGGGCAAGCTGGGGCGGACGGAGGAGGCGATCCGGGCCTTCCGCCGAGCCGTGGATCTGGCCCCCGGGTTTGCGCCGGCCTACCTCAACCTCGGCACGGCCTACATCCGGAACGGCGAGGAACAGCGGGGACGGCAGTTCCTGGAAAAAGCCTACCGCCTCGACCCCATGCTGCGCCCCTGAACCATCAACTCAGAACAGGCCGCCGGTAACGGTTCCGCCGTGCTGAGTCCCCATGTCGACGTAGGCGTCGAAATCTATCCCGGGAATCGCCTCCACCGGACCGCCGTCCACATTCCAGCCCCTGAGCCAGGCCTCCATGGACGGATCGGGCCCGGGCATGGTCAGGATCTCGGCCATTCCGTCCTCGTCGAGGTCCACGGCCCCAATCTCCGCCCCGAAACGGGCATCGCTGTAAGCAAAGAAGCTGACCCCCGGCACCGGGGAGACCGCGGCCCCGTCCCAGGAGAAGGCCCGCACGTGGGCGCCGAAGATCTGCCCCGGCCCGGCGCCGGTGACGATCTCGTCGATGCCGTCACCGTCCAGGTCGCCGCAGCAGACGTTGACCCCGAATTTCAGGGTGCCGTAAGCAAAGAAACTGACCCCGGCCAGCGGCGCGGCCGTTCCCCCGTCCACGTTCCAGCCCCGGACGTGGGGTCCGTACACCGCCCCCGGTCCGGCCCCGGTGACGATCTCGTCGTACCCGTCACCATCGAGGTCGCCACAGGCAACGTTCACTCCCCACTTCGGGGTGCCGTAAGCAAAGTAGTTGACACCGGCCATACTGGAGGCCGTCCCGCCGTCCACGTTCCACCCGCGGACGTGCGGCCCGAACACGGCACCCGGGCCGGCGCCGGTGATGATCTCGTCCATACCGTCGTTGTCGAGGTCGCCGCAGGCGACGTTGACCCCGTACTTGTTGGTGCCATACGCCAGAAAGTTGACCCCCGGCACCGGTGCGCCGGACGCGTTGAATCCCCGCACGTGGGGGCCGAAAACCGCTCCCGGCCCGGCGCCGGTGAGCAGTTCGCCGATCCCGTTGCCATCCAGGTCGCCGGCACCCACGTTCACCCCGTAGGCGTCCACCCCGTAGGCGCGCCACGAACTGAGCGGCGAGGAACCGGACCCGGGAGCAAAGGTGCGGACCTCCGGCGGGTTGCTCTCCCCCGGACCGGGCCCGGTGATCATCAGCACCCCGGAGGCTGCCCCGCCGGCCGAACCGTAAACCCCGGTGTTGCGGGGATTGACCCCGCGCATCGGCCAGTCAGCCCGGCCGGGCAGCGCCGGACCGGTGGTGTTCCAGGCATAGACCAGACCGTCCCAGGTGGCGGCCACCAGCTCGAAGAGGCCGTCGCCGTCGATGTCGCCGGCGGCAACCCCGGAAATGGAGGCTGTGGTCATGCTCTTGGGATATCCCGCCACCGCGGTGCCGTCGCTCTTCACCGCGTGCAGTTTCCCGCCGTCGGTGGTGATGCAGACGTCCTGTACCCCGTCGCCGTCCACGTCGGCCACTGCGGGTATCCCCTTGGGCCATGCCGGCATCTCGTAAGGCCACCCCGGCAGGTATTCTTCGGTAGCGATGTCCACGGCATGCAGACGGTAGTTGCCGGCCAGGTGGTTGTCGGTGGCCAGCAGTTCGGGCACACCGTCACCGGTGATGTCGCCCAGCCCGATGTTGAACAACTGGCTGCTGGTGGCGATGGGGATCGGAAATCCCGCAACGTCGCTCCCGTCGTGATGATACGCCGGGACCAATGAGCCCGACCCGCCGCTCCAGATACCGAGCATGATCTCCAGGTCCCCGTCAGTGTCGAGGTCGACGGGTACCGGCGGACCGAGCATCTGCGTAAAGGTGGTATCCAGCAGGTCCACCGGGTACCCGGCGGCCGCGCTGCCATCTGACTGAAAAACGTGGAGGCGGTATGCAGTATCAAGCCAGGAGACGGCGAACATCTCCTCCGCCCCATCGCCATCGAGATCTCCGAAGAAGAGGGAAAGAATGTTCTCCTCGGTGTCGAGATCGGTGGTGAACAGACGGTTTCCCAGGTGGTCGAAGGCCGAGATGCGGTAGTGGATGAAGTCGTTGCCCAGCGTGTGGGCGCCCCAGGCTTCGAGGTCGCCGTCGCCGTCGGTGTCCCCCAGGACGAAGGAGGTGTCCAGGGCGTTGGAGGAATCATCGATAGCCTCCTGTGGGAAACCGGGCAGGTCCTCGCCGTTCAGCCGCTTGCCGTTGAAGCACCACATGCGGGAACTGCCGGCATACCAGTCACGCTCGGTCCAGAGGATCTCGACGGTGCCGTTGTTCTCCAGGTCGGCGGCCGACGGCCCGGGCATGTTGCCGTTGGTGCCGTAACCCATGTTCACCATCTCGCTGGTGGGCCAGCCGGGAAGGAACGACCCGTCCCCGGCAAGGGCGAAGGTGTGCCCCCCGGTGAGCAGGATTTCGCGGGCCCCGTTCCCGTCCAGGTCGGCCAGCGTTGGTGTGTAGGGGAAACCGGCCCCCGGTGCGGAAAGGTCCACCGGAAACCCGGTGCAGAGGTCGTCACCGGCAGTGAGCAGAGCACCGAAAACCGCGATACAGAGGCCAGCGACCAGAATCACTCGACACATGACTCCTCCACTTGAAATAGCGCGGACGGTTCGCCGCCACTGCTGCTACCAGTGGCCGCCGGACTTGCCCTTGCCTTTGAGATAGATCCGATCCAGCTCCTTGCTGAGAAAGTCGAAAGTTTCCTGCGGATCGTCCAGCACCGTGATCAGGTCCCGGTCCTCAGGACTGATGGTGCCGTAGCGGGCCATGGCGTCGATATTGATCACTTCGTTCCAGTATTCGGAGCCATAGAGCACGATGGGCAGGTCCTTGGTCACCTTCCTGGTCTGGACCAGGGTCAGGATCTCGAACAGCTCGTCCATGGTGCCGAACCCGCCGGGGAAGACCACGAAGGCCTTGGCCAGGTAGACGAACCAGAACTTGCGGATGAAGAAGTAGTGGAACTCGAAATTGAGTTCATGTGAGATGTAGGGGTTCGAAGACTGCTCGAAGGGAATACTGATGCCCAGGCCGATGGTTTCGCCGCTGGCTTCGCTGGCCCCCCGGTTGGCGGCCTCCATGATCCCCGGCCCGCCGCCGGAACAGACAGTGAACCGGCGCGATCCGCCTTCCAGGCCCTTGGACCACTTGGTCAGCAGATAGGTCAGCCGGCGGGCATCCTCGTAGTAGCGGTCCAGCTGGCGGCTCCCGCCCCGGGCGTCCCGCTCCTCCTGGTCCACGGGCTTGGCCCGGGCCGATCCGAAGATGACGATGGTGTCCTTGATCCGGTTGCGGCGGAAGCGCCGCAACGGCTCCTGGTATTCGGCGATCATCCGGATCACCCGGCCGTCGGGGCTGTGGAGGAAGTCGAGATTCTCGTAGGCCTTTACCGCGTGGTGTGGCTCGCGCGGCCGGTCACTGCCGCCCTCGGGCGACGGCCAGGTCTTCTTACGTTTTCTTGACACGGTTGTGATACCTCGTTATCCGCTGTGCCGCGGGCACACTCCCGGGGTCCGGGCCAGGTCCCGCAGCGGTGTCGGCAAGCGGCAGGTCAGGCCAGGGAAGCGGGGTCGCCGTCCTGATCGCCCTTTCGACCGAATTTGAATTCTGTCCGCTCCTTGTAACGGCCCTGGTAGCGGTAATACGGATAGTAATAGTAGTAGCCGTGGCGGGTCATGTCCAGATTGTTGGTCACCACGCCGAGAATGCGGACGCCCGCGCTGTCCAGGCGTTCCTTGGCCGCCAGCAGGGTGTCACGTTCGGTCACCCCGCCGTGGATCACCAGCACCAGGCCGTCCGCCTTGACCCCGAGAATCACCGGGTCGGTCACCGAGAGGATCGGGGGGGAGTCGAAGATGATGTGGTCCACCGCGTGCTCACGATACATCCGCTCCACGAACTCGTCGAAGCGGACCGAACTGATCAGTTCGCTCGGGTCGGGCGGCACCGGACCTGAGGTGATGAAGGAAAGCCCGGGCACTTTGCCCTGGGGCTGCACCAGCAGATCCTCGAAGTTGATGATCCCGGCCAGGTAGTGGCTCATTCCGCCCTTCTGGCCTTCGGCCAGGAACACCTTGTGGATTTTCGGGCGGCGCAGATCGGTGTCCACCAGCAGCACCCGGCGCCCCAGCTGGGCCAGGGTGATGGCGATGTTCACCGACGTGGCCGTCTTCCCTTCGCCGGGCGAAGCGCTGCTCACCACCACCGTCCGCGGCGGCTCGCCGGCACCGCTGAGCAGCAGTGATGTCCGGACCGAACGGTAGGCCTCGGCCACCAGCGACTTGCTGTCCCGGTAGCAGATGGAATAGATCGGATCCACCGCGTCCTTTGCCATGGAAGGCGTCTTGGCCTTGCTCTTTTTGCGCGGCCTCTGCCCGTTTTCTTTTTCGAGGCTGGCGGCCAGGGTGGGGATGGCGCCGAGGGTCGGGAGGTCGAACAGCCTGGTCACCTCCTCGCTGGACTTGATGGTCCGGTCGAGGAACTCGAGGAGAAAAGCCACCCCCACTCCGAGCATCAGGCTCAGCACGAATCCCAGGGCCAGGTTGCGCCGCTTCTTCGGTTTGAAGACAATTTTCGGCACCTCGGCCGGATCGACGATCCGGATATTGCTGCTGCCGATGCCCTGCAGCTGCGCGGTCACGCTGGCTTCGGACTGACGCTGGAGCAGCGACTGCAGCAACTGGGACTTGCTCTTGACTTCCATGGCCAGGGAATCGTACTGGATGCCGCTGAGATTGCGGTCCAGAGCCGTCCGCTTCTGGTCCTCGAACATCTCCTTGAGAGATCTCTCGTTCTGGCTGGCGCGTTCGTATTCGGTCCGTGCCGCCCTCAGGGCCTCGCGGTAGATCTCGTTGGCCTTGGTGGTTATCCGCTGGCCGGCCTTCTCGATCTCCGACCGCAGGCGGACCTGCTCGGGCATGGCATCCTTGTATTTCTTAGAGTTCTTGGCGTACTCGCCTTCCAGTTCGGTCATCTCCCGCTTGAGCTGGGTTACCAGCTGGTTGGTCTGAACTTCAGGAATCGATTCCGGGGAGGCGTCCTTCATCCTTTCGTACTTGGTCTGCAGACGGATGCGGTCGGTCTGCGCCCGGGTGAACGACTGGTTCAGCTCCACCAGCCTCTGGCTGGTGATGTCCTGCCCTTCCGCCGTCCCGATGATGTCGGTGGCCTTGCCGTATTCCTGCAGCTGTTTCTGGTTCTCCTCCAGTTCACGCTGCAGGCCCTCCACCTGGGAGGAGAGAAAATTCCGGGCCTGCTCGGAGGCCGAATACCGGGCCTCGAGGCTGAAGGAAATGTAGGCCTGGGCCACGGCATTGGCCAGCCGCGCGGCCATCTCCCGGTCGGTGGAAAGCATGGAGACTTCCACGATGTTGCTGTCCTTCACCGGATTGATTTCGACGATTTTCATCAGCTTCGCCGCAATCTGCTCACGCAGGATTTCCGGATCAGGGGGCTCTTCACCCTCCTCGTCCTCGGGGCGGAACAGCGGGGAGTTGGTGAGCTCCAGCAGGTCCACCACCCGATTGGCCACGGTTTTGCTCGTGATCAGCTGGTACTGCGTATTGAAGAAAGTGTAGTAGTCATAGCGCTGGAAAAACACCTCGGTGCCGATGGCCATGTTGCTCACCGACGACTCCCGCTCGATGAGCACCGAGGTGGTGGCCTTGTACCTGCGGCGTCTGGATAAAGGTGTGGATGATGGTCAGCAGAACCCCGAGCACGGTCAGCAGGATGACCAGTCGTTTGCGCTTCATCAGGACATAGTAGTAGTCGCGGAGGTTGAACTCCTGTCCGGTGTTTTCCTCTTCGGTCATTCCTCTCCCCCGTGCGGCGGCCCTAGAAAATAGTCTCCGGCACCACCACAACGTCCTTGTCCTGGAGCAGCGAGTCTTCCTGCTTGCCCTTGAGGATCTTTTTGAGGTTGACGTCGATCTGCTCCTCGACACCGCGATCGTTCACGCGCTTGATGCGGACCTTGTCCGCCGCGGCCCGGTCGGTGAGCCCGCCCGCCTTGGTGATCGCCTGCAGCAGCGAGATCGCTTCCGATTTGGCGAAGGACAACTCCCCCGGCGTGCGGACAGCCCCATAGATATAGACCGACATCTGCGGATCCGCGGGAATGTTGATCACGTCACCCGACTGCACCAGCAGATTCAGTTCCGGCTGCCCCTGAACCATCAGTTGATCAAGGTCCACCGTGATCCGCTGCGACTCCCCTTCGGGGCTCACCCGGATGACGTAGAGCACCGGACCGGCGTTGTCGGTCAAGCCGCCCGACTCGGAGATCATGTGGATCAAGGTCCTGGTGCCGAGAAGCTTGTAGGTTCCCGGCCGGCGCACCGAGCCGATCACCGACACACTGCGGCTTCTGAATTCCCTGATGAATACGGAGACCTGGGGGTTGTTGATATATTTCACTTCGAGGAGATTGCGGACGACCTCCTCCAGCCCGCGGCGGGTCTGCCCCTCGGCCCGGACCTCGCCGAGCAGCGGCAGGTTGATCATCCCCTCTTCCGAGACCCGCACGGTCTTGTTCAAACCTTCCAGTTCAAAAACCGAGATCTCCAGCAGATCCTCGGGGCCGATAATGTAGTCGCTGCGCTGGGCGGAGCTGGACGCATGGCCGATGACCGATTTTCCGTCCAGGTCACCGGCGCTCCATTTCGTCGGAGCCGCTGCCTTCTCCGGGACCGCCACGGCGGCCGGTCCGGGCGACGGGTCGGGGGCGCTGTTCGACGAGACTGGATAGAGGCGGTCCACCATGACTTCAGCGTCCTCAAACCCTGATTTCACAAATTGCCTCTTCAGTTCCTCGGCGGCGTCCCGGGTGTTGAACTCGCCCACCTCCACCCGGTAGACGCCGGTTTTCGCGCTGAACTGAATGGCGATCTTCTGGCCCTTGAACTGCTCGTCGCCCTCGATGCTTTTTTTCGCCTTCCTGGCCCGCCGGGAGGAGAAGTAGGCGGCCACCTGTACGCGGTAGACCTCCCCTTCCCCCGCCGACACCCGGCCTGCTTCCCGAGGCGAATCAAGATCGGCCGGCACGGCACCGGCTGCCGGCCAGCAGAGCGCCAGCGACAATGCGATCAGGGCCACTGAAAGAAGTCGATAATTCTGTCTTCTCAAAATCGCCTCCATCCCCATATCCGTTCGCGACCGGTCGAGCGGGGATTGATCCCCCGTGGATCAGCCCCACCACGGTCAAAGGCTTCAACTGGCAATAGTTCAGGAAAATATCCGGACAATAGTACTCTTTCCACGGTGAATTTCAACCCGCTGCATTCACCAGCGGAACCGGTTACCGCGAGAGCGATACCGAAACGGCGACAAAGAGCCGATCATACTCACTGGCATAGTTCGAATCCCGGCTGCGGTATTTGGCCTCCAGGCCCACCACCATCCCCTCTCGAGGGTGGTACCTGAACCCGACGATGGGGTTTCTGAACTGATCGTCGCGTCTGACAAGATCCGAATCCTCGGCGGTGCCGATATTCACATCCTCCACCGGGTACTCATTGCTGCCCCACCCGTATCCCAGGTCGAGCCATCCCAGCCCCCCGATGCGCAGGGAGAAGCGGCCCTCCAGCGACCGGCGGAGGAAGTAGAGGTTCGAGGCATAGGTGGAAAACAGGCGATCCCGCACGCCGGTGACCCGGAAATGAAGCCACGGCTTTGTTTTCCAGGTAACATTGACATTCCCCACCAGACCGTCGAAATCCTGCGCCTCTGCCCGGGGGGCGGTAAATTTCGAATATCCCAGTTCCAGTTCCCCGTTGAGGATTCCGCTGGGGTCGAACTCGGCCCCCATTAGATACCGCATCTCGGACGACTGTCTGGTGCTGTCGGGATCCACGAAATCGTAGTCGGTGTGCCTGACCCTGAGCGAAAAAGCCGTCCGGGGCAGAGCGTCATAGCGCAGGAGGACGCCGTTCACCCGTTCGGTGCGGTCGAGGATATTGGCCACGCTGTCCGGAGTGTCCGGAATGTCCGGATCCTGGATCGAATTGTCATCGTATTCGATCTTGTCGCTCTCGTGGGTCAGACCCAGTTGCACGCGAGGTGAGACATCCACCAGCAGATCCCCGAAGAGCAGGTTGTTGTTCCGCCGGACCCGGGCGTCGAGTTCGTCGTTTTGCCGCTGGTAGCGGGTGACGTACTGGTCACCCAGCGCAAGGTGCACCCGGTTGAGGTAGAGATCGTAGAGCAGGGAAGCATCATTGTTCATATAGAACCCGGGCGGGTCCTTCGCATAGTAGACAAGGTCGAGATCCTCGATCAACCGCAGCAGGTTCCGCTTGCCGATGGGAAGCAGGAGGTCCACCCCCGGGTTCAGGGTGGCGGTAAACGACCCCTGGGGCTCTTCGGACTCGTGGAACAGGTTGTTGTCGTACCCCAGATTTCTCAAAGCGATGCGGGGCTTCCAGTACCAGCGGGCCCCAGTTCCCCAAATCTTCAATGGCTTTGTCGATGGGAGAGAGATCCTCCTCGGCCAGGAGACAGAATGGCTGGGGAACGATCAGGGGCAGGAGCAGGAACAGGACAACGGTGGCCAGACCAACCCGGGCTCGCGCTCTGAGACGTCGAAAGAAGAGATCGGACCTGCGAACAGGCAAGACGCCTCCGTTCAGGTGTACAGATGCGACCGCGTGACCAGGCGGCCGGGTTTCCGGGCCTGGTCTGGCGGTCTGCAAGTTCAGCATCAGGGTTGGTTGCCTGGTTCCAACACGGAAACCGGTATCGGGTGCTGTTACGGGTTGATCGGACTCTCCGGCGTCGCTTCATCATCGTCGAACTGGTTGGCAACCACCAGGCCGGTGGCTACAACAGCCACTGAAATAACGACGATTCCCACGGGGGTCTTCCACCAGGCCGCCGACTTCAAAGCGGCTGCGGCAACATCATCTTCTCCGATCGCCAGGGAGAGAACCTGGGGTACTGTTTCATGGATCACGAGTTGGTCAGGAGTGAGATAGAAACCCTTCTCGGTTTCAACGGCCACATCGTAAGTGCCGAAGGGGACTCCACGAGTAACGTACATACCCAGATCATCGGAGAATCCGCTTTTGACGACCTTGCCGGTGACCGTATTGCGCAACTGGACCACCGCTCTGGATATCACAACGCTTCCGTCCTCATTTGTGATAACACCAAGCAGCGTTCCCAAATCCGCCGACTGGGCCCAGGCACCTGGAACACCGAGACAGGTCGGCACCACCATCAGAAGCACCATCGATACGATTCGCCGCCACTTCGTCATCCACAATCTCATTCCAAATCCTCCCATGGAATTGGATGCCCCTATACAAGACTCCGTTTCCCCGCACATTGGCGAGGAGAAGAATAACGCCTATACGTAGTATCGGGATAGCTTGAAATCATATTAAACTCGTTTTCATGCACAAGTCAAGACAGGCAAAACACTTCAAGGGCACCCCGGGGCCGGTCTCCACTGATTTTGACAGCAGCCGGCCCTGTTGATTACACTGCAGGTGTATCTCATCCCTCGAGGAGAAATCTGGATGAATGTCATCGACCTGCTGATCCTTGCCGTCACCCTTGCCGGAGCAACCCTCGGCGTGATCAAGGGCATCTCCCGGATTCTGCTGGCCGCCCTCGGCCTGATCTGCGGGATCATCCTTGCCGCCAGCCTGCACCAGCCGGCGGCGCGCCTCCTGGAACGGCTGGTCAGCGGGCAGTCGCTCAGAAATTCCATCGGGTTTGTCCTGGTCTTCCTGATCACCTGGATCGTATTCCTGCTGCTGGGCTTCCTCGTCTCCCGGCTGCTGCGCAAGACAGGCCTGAGGTGGCTGGACAAGGCCGTGGGCGGCGGTGTGGGTTTCGGGGCCGCGGTGGTCCTTCTTTTTTATGTCCTGATCCTGCTCACCGCTCTCCTGCCGGTGAACAGCCCGCTGCTGGCCCAGTCCCGGCTCAGTCCGGTCCTGCTGGGCACGGTGAACCGGGCCGCGGTACTGGTCCCCCACCAGACCCAGGATCGATTCTCGGACAAGCTGGACTCGGTCCGGGAATTCTGGAGGCAAACGGCTGCCGAGAACTGAGGGAATACCGAACTTTTTCGGCCCGCAACCGTATTGCAGAGGTGAGAGAAGGAGGCCAGGGCCTCCCCGGCCCGGGCTGGCCGTGCTGGCACGGGAAAAACCCGAGCGGATTGATTTCAGGCCGAGAACCACAACCACACAAGGAGCGCGGTGTGATGTCCCAGCCGGCGGAAACGAAAAAACAGCCCGGAGCCACTCCGGAGAACAGTGACGGCCAGCTGGTCAGCAAGTGCCTCGACGGCGAGTCCTCTGCCTGGGAAGAACTGGTAACCAGATACAGCAGACGAGTCTACAACGTGGCCTACCAGTTCACCGGACGCCACGAGGAGGCCGAGGATCTGACCCAGGATATCTTTCTCAAGATCTACCGTTCCCTCGGCACCTTCGACCTGGAAGCCGCATTCCTCCCCTGGCTGATTCGGGTCTCGAAAAACATGTGCGTCGACCACTACCGCAAGCGCCGCCGGGAACGGCTGCTGGTGCATGGAAACTGGGAGAAGATAACCAACGTGGCCTGTACGCGCTCCAACCCCTACCAGAAGACGTTCAACAGGGAACGGCGGGCGATCCTGCTCCGCGCACTGGAACAGATCCCGTCGGACCTCAAAGCGGTGGTCATCCTGCGTGACTTGCAGGGATTGACCTACCAGGAGATATCCGAGGCCATGGACCTTCCCGAGGGAACGGTGAAGTCCCGGCTCAACCGCGGCCGCCTGGAGCTGGCCCGGTTCATCCGCGGTGAAGACCGCTCGCTGGAGAAGGTCGCCTCGGTCAGTGGCGGCTGGTTCCGCAAAGCCGTCCGCAAACGTACCGCCGCGGCCCCGGCCGGTGACGGTATCTGAGACGTGAGACCATGAACTGCAAGAGCGCAGAAAAATTGTTCAGCGATCAGATCGAGGGCAGCCTCGATGCGCAACGGTCGGAGCGGTTGCGGGCCCACCTGGACCGCTGTCCCGACTGCGCCGAACTGCTGGAGATCATGGAGCTGAACAGGATGCAGCTGGAAAGCGCTCCGCAGCCGTCCATGCCGCCCGGTCTCCAGATGCGCCTTGCCGCCATCCCGCAACGTGAGCGGTCGGCATCCAGGTCCGCGGAACGTGCCAGCGGTGCCGGCAACCGAGCCGGCGGGCACTGGATCTTCTCCAATGCGGCGGCAGCCGTGATCCTGGCGGTGTTCATTACCGCCAACCTCACCTGGTTCAATCCCGACTTCCAGGATTCGATCAGTGGCTGCCGAACGCTGATCAGCCACCAGAGCGCAAGGGCATTGGAACTGGCCTCTGACTGGGGCGAGGAGCTCAACGATCTGAAACGGGAGATGGAATCCCGGATCGACGTGGTCCGGGAGGCCGGCGACCGGACGGGCAAAGACAGCGAAGATACGGAGGGAAATCGCTCCGTCTATCTGGTCACCGAAATCATCAGGGCCTTGGGCCTGATCGGAGCCTGAACAGGCCCGGGCACCCGGGGGCAAGGGAAACATGCGTTGCCATTACCATGCTGAAGAAGAAGCGATCGGCGCGTGCGCCATGTGCGGCCACCCGCTGTGCGAGACCTGCACCCGGGAACGGGACCGGGTTTTCTACTGCGAAAGCTGTCTGGAGGAGAAGGAAGGTGCGGGTGAGGGAAAAACCGCCGCCGGTGCGATCCCGAAGATCGAGCTGCCCCGGAGCGAGTATTACCGGCCACCGCAGCCGGAATCCGCTGCCCAATCGTCCGGCAAGGGCAAGCGGCCCGCAACGGCGGCCCTGCTCTCGATTTTCATCCCCTTCACCGGCCAGATCTACAACAACCAGTTCGCCAAGGCCCTGACCTTTCTGCTGCTCTTTATCAGCTGCATCATTCTGGCCCAGAAGTCGCACCCCATGGAGGGGCTGTTCGGCGTGATCGCGGCCTTCATCTACTTTTACCAGATTTACGATGCGTACAAGACGGCGCGAGGCTGGCAGGACTCCGAAACCTCCACGGCCCTGGTGCCCATGCTCACCGGCACCACCGGTGACGAAGTACCGCCGCAGCAGGCTGAACCCGCGGCCGGTCCCGGCGCCGCACCGGCCGTCGAATCGCCGGTCTGGGGCATCAGCCTGATCCTCATCGGGTTCGCGTTTCTGCTGGTGAACTTCAATCTGATCCGTTTCGAAACCCTGGGCCGGCTCTGGCCGCTGTTCGTGGTGGCCACGGGCCTGGTGATGATCCTGACCTACGTCCGCCGCAGCGACAGCCGAAACTGATACCTCTCCGGCCGCCTGCCCCACCACCTGCCGGACTCCACCCGTTGGTGCGCCGTACATGGTAGAAGCCCCGCGGCCACGTGGACCAGCGGGGCCTCTCCCTGGCTCTCATCAGAAACGGCAGCTAGGGCGCTACCACTTCGATGCTCTCGTACTTGATGTCCACAATCTCGCCGTCCATTTCGATCCAGCCGGTGACGTCATACACGCCCAGCGGAGTGGCCGGGCCAACCGGGATGCCCCAATTCTTGCGGCGGGTGGTGGACGGGGTCACGTTGTTGATCGTGATCGGGCCGCGGCTAATGGTGGAGCCCCACGGCGTGTCGATGGTCATGTACCCGATACCGGAGAGGAAAATGCCCGAGCCATAGGGCGCCGGGTTGAATATCACGGTGTTGACAAACGCCCGCTCCCCGATGGTGACGGTGTCCATGGGCATATTGAAGACAATCAGTTCCAGATCATATTCCTGGGCCATGGCATTCGCGCCCGCCAGAAGGAAACCGAGGACCAGAAGAACAGCCAGTTTTTTCATCAGATCTCCCCTTGATTGATGTGAATCGATACCCAAGAAATGCCCAACGGAAACCTATCTCCGTAAACGCACCCAATCCAGTGTACTTTTCACCTATGGAAACGAAACTGTCATCCGCGAGTTTACGGTGGTGGAAGGAAGCACTCCGCCAAACCGTATAAAACTTGTTGGTAGAATTTAAGCGAATTCCGCCCATTTGTCAATATCCGCTGAGAAAAACAGTTCAGCTTCCGTCTGTCAACCCACCCGCACGGCATCCCGGAACGGACGGGGCCCTGTGGTATAATCTGACGTGATCCCGCTGCTACAGCCTCGAGGGCGTCTAACTTTGTAAACCTCACCTTGTCGGGCCCCGGCCCCGGGTGTATCCAGGCAACTTGAATGATATCCCACATTCCGCGGTCCACAAACGGCACGTTACTGCTCCTGCTCGTCCTGGCTGTCCTTCTTTCCTCTCCCACTGGCGGTGTCTCTCCGGCGGCATCCGAGCTGGAATTCGAGGGTGACGGTACCGATTTCGCCCTGATCACCGGCAACTGGCTCCATGAGGTGGCCGCGGACCTGCCACTTCCCGAAGAGTGGCAACTCTACCAGTCCCTGTACCTACCCCGATGACCGCGGCTACTTTCAAGGTGTGTTCTGGGCCCGCCGGGACCCCACCCCGGACACGGTGCACAACGAGTTCAAGTATGCCTATCTGGGACGAAAACAGCGGGCGCGCGAGCTGTTCAGCTGCCGGCTGGCCGGAGATACGGGTGACCAGGACGAGGGGAGCGACGAAGGGGTGGCGGTTCCCGGCGACCTCACCGACATGGGACGGGTCTACACGCTGCTCGGGCAACCCGACGGCGGTCTACGGGATACCTTCAAGCCGGGGCTGAACGCGGAGGCCCTGGCCTCGGCGCGCTTCGCTCCGACGTTCGAGTGGATTTACAGCAGGAGCAGCATGCTCTTGCCCCTGGCCGAATCGCTGACCCTCCAGTTCGCGGACAAGAATGACGACGGGGTTCCCGACCTGGTGGACGATGCCCGGTTCTTTGGTGAAATCGTCCCGGAACTGCGGCGCAAGACCATCCTCTGGCCGGATATCTTCTACCAGCCGGGCGGCCGGCCCCTGGACGGCCGCCCGATGGACCTGGTGGACGAGATCGAACTGGTGGCATCGGTGAGGGAATACCTCCGCTACGGTCTGGGTCCTGGAGACATGGACGTCCAGATCAGGCCGCAGGTGTCCTGCTTCCGCGGCGAACAGGGGAAGAACAGCATCTGGCTCAACTGCAACCTCTATGTGACACGGGGCCAGGGGCATGCCGTCTTTCGCGTGAAGCAGAACCAGGGTGCCGACAACCTCAGACTCCGCGGCCTGGTGGTGGGACCGGACGGGGACGTGGCGGACCGCTTCCACATCCGGGCCCTGCGCTCCGCTTCCAACGAGACGATGGTGCTCAGCGAGACGGTGAACCCGGAGGACCAGCCGTGGACCCTGCGGCGGGTCTTCAACCTGGCCCCCGGCGACTACCAGCTCTATCTCATCGCCTCGGACCGGGCCACATCGAAGCAGGGCTGGCACCAGTTGAGTTTCAGGGTGCCCGACCTGGGCCTGGACCAGCTGTCCGCCAGCAGCCTGCTGCTGGGGAACGGTCTCGAGCCCTACCCCCTCACCCGGCGTCCCATGCCTTCCCCCTTCTGTCACCGCGGCCGGCAGTTGACACCCCTGCCGCCGGACGGCACCGTGCCCCTGCTGCCCGAGACCGGTCCAACCATGCTCTTCCACGTCTACCTGCCAGCGGAAGCGGAACGGGCCGGGGGGGGGTCGGAGCGCCTGGCCGACCCGCGCCGGGTGGAAGCCTCGTTCCGTGAACTGACCGAACGGCCGTTTCTCACCACCTACCGCTTCAAGCGCTCCGGGAAAACGGTCCTGACCCTGCCGGGCAACCAGCTGGACGAGCTGGCCCGGCCGGTGGACTCGGCGGAACGGGAGTGGAAAGTCTCGGCCACCGTTCCGCCGGATCTCCTCAGCCCGGGCGAATACCAGGTGGAGGTGGAGGTGATTCTCCCCGGCGCCCACCAGACCTGTCTCCTCGGCGTCAAAATGGCCATCACCGAACTGGATGCTCCACTGGTGGACCGCGCCAGCGGCGAAACCGTACCGCTGCGGCTGCTCACCCGCCTGGAGGGACCGGACCTGCAGGCCGGCGCCGGTGCATCGGACACGCTGCGGGAAGTGGTGATCACCTCGCCCACCGAGCAGGACAACATCTTTGCCGTGAAACACCTGGAGGCGGTGCCGACTCTCGGCCCCAATGGCGAGGAGGCGGACTGGATCGATTTCTACGTCGACGGCGAACACCTGATCCGCGACCTCGCCCCGCCCTATCGCTGCCTCTGGCGTGCCTACCCGGCGGCCACCGACTACCAGGTGGCGGTGCGCGCCCACTACCCCGGCGAGAAGTGGGGTGAGGACCGGTTGATGCTGGCCCGGCCGAAAAACTTCCTCTCGCTGGAGGTGGAGCTGCAGCAGATGTATGTCACCGTGGCCGATCCGCAGACCGGCGACTACGTCAGCGGCATGACCCGGGACCAGTTCCGGTTGCTGGAGGACGGCGTGGAACAGGAGATCAGCCACTTCGAGCAGAAGGAGCGGCAGGACCTGGTGACGGCGTTCCTGTTCGACCTGGGCATCGATCCGCCCCAGGCCCTGCAGAAGCTCAAGGATGGGACCGTGGCCTACCTCACGGACCACCTGCCGCGGGGCGACCGGGCGTTCATCGCCGGGTACCAGGTGAAAACCCTGGTCCAGCAGGAGCTGACCGGGCAGCGGGGGTTGCTGGTCAGCGCGGTCAAGTCGCTGCCCGCCCCCGACGCCGCCTCCGCCAGCAGGGCCGACCGGATGATGGAGGCGATTTCGGCCTGTGCCGCCGAGCTGGAACAGCTGGAGGGCGACCGCAAGGTCCTGGTTCTCCTCTCCGACGGCAAGGACGTTTCCGCGGCGATCAGCAACCGCGGTCTGGCCGATCAACTCCAGCGCGGCGGCATCACGCTCTACGCCATCGGTATCAACACCACTCCCCCGCTTTCCGACAACCAGTTCTACAACCTGACCCGCGACCCCTCCACTTTCGAGAAGGCCATGCGCCTCATCGGCCTGGGCGGCTTCTACCGCAGCAAGGACCTCAAGCGGGCCGAAGCACGGAACCAGTTCATGGAACGGCGGTTCAGCGAGTCGCTGCTGGACACCCTGACCCTGGCTTCCGGCGGGCGGTATTTCCCCTTTGACGTGAGTTTCCGCGCCGACCACATCAAGGATGCGCTGGTCAGTATGGAGGAGGAGCAGCGGAACCAGTACTACCTGGGCTATATCTCCACCCGCCAGGAAAAGGACGGGTTGTGGCGGGGCGTGGAAGTGGACGCCGGGGGGGAACGGGACCTGCTGGTCCGCAGCCGCCTGGGATACTTCGCCCGCGGCCGGAGCCTGACGGCCATCGAGGAGATGCAGAACCTGTTCGAAAATACAGAGGGGGGAAGCGAACCGGCCGGTGAAAACCAGGCCGGCCCGCTCCCGTGAGGCTGACATTCGAATCCGGCGGCACCCGGTGGGGCGCCGCCGGAAGGTTTTAGCCGTCCGGTTCCCCGGTTATTGGGGAACCCCGCCGAATACATTCACCCCGTAGAAATACGACGCTTCGTCAAAGGCGAAGAAGTCCGTGCCGGTGATCTGCTCCAGCACCATGCCGTCATAGTTCCAGCCGCGGACCAGGGCCTGGGTCATGGGACCGGGGCCCGGACCGGTGAGAATCTCACCGTAGCCATCCCCGTCAAAGTCGACACAGGACACCCTGGCGCCATACTTCCAGCCATGATCACCGTAAGCCATGAAGTTGACCGCCGAGATCGCCGTGGTGCTCCCGCCATCGCAATTGAACGCCCTGACATGCGGGCCGGCCTGGTCGCCGGGCCCGGCGCCGGTGACGATTTCGTCGTAGCCGTCGCCGTCGATGTCGCCGGCGCCCACGTTGACCCCCCAGCGCTGAGTGTTGTAAGCGAAGAAATTGACCTGGCTCATCGCCGAAATCGTGGAGCCGTCGTAATTCCAGCCGCGCACCTGGGGACCGAAGATCTCGCCCGGACCGGCGCCGGTGATGATCTCGGCCATGCCGTCACCGTCGATGTCGCCGCAGGCCACGTTGACGCCCCACTTCAATGTGCCGTAGGCAAAATAACTGATGGCGGAGATCGCGGTGGCGGTGCCGCCATCGACGTTCCAGCCCCTGACGTGCGGGCCGAAGACCGCTCCCGGACCGGCGCCGGTGATGATTTCGTCGTTGCCGTCACCGTCGATGTCGCCACAAGCCACGTTCACGCCGTATTTCAGCGTGCCGTAGGAGATGAAGTTGAGGCCGCTTACCGGCGTGCCGTCCCACTCGAAGGCCCTGACGTGCGGCCCGTATACCGCGCCGGGTCCGGCGCCGGTGACAATCTCGTGGTTGCCGTCCCCGTCCAAGTCACCGCAGGTCACGTTCACGCCGTAGCCCGTGGCGCCGTAAGCCAGGAAGTCGGTGATGCCGTTCTCGTTGCCGTTGGCAAAGAAACCCTTGACCCGCGGGTCGTTGGCCGGTCCGGGTCCCGGGCCGGCAACGAGGTAGAAAGTGCCGCCGCTGCCGCCGCCGCTCTCGAACCAGAGCACGGTGTCGCCTTCGAAGTCACAGAGCACCAGGTCCATATCCATGTCACCGTCGAGGTCGCCGGCAGCCGTGCCGAAGGGGCGGCTGGCGGTATCGGTGACCACCCGGCGGGTGAAGGTCTCGGAGCCGTTGTTGTCGTACCAGGTACATCTGCGAGCCGTTGAAGGCGGTGGCGGTGATGTCCTTGTCGCCGTCGTTGTCCAGGTCAGCCACCGTGGCGTGCAGCGCACCGGTCAGGCTGTTGTCGATATTGTTCTGGGTGAAGCTCTCCGAACCGTTGTTCTCCCACCAGGTGAGCCGGTTGTCGTCCATGGCGGTGGTGACGAAGTCCATGTCGCCATCGTCGTCCAGGTCCAATCCCACGATGGACGTCGCGCCCTCGTGGTTGCCGGAAATCTGGTGCGAGGAGAAGCTCTCGCTGCCGTTGTTCTCCCACCAGATCACGTTGCCGTCGTGGAAGGAGAGGCCGGCCACGTCCTGGTCGCCGTCGTCGTCCACGTCACCGGCCCAGACCCACTGGGCCCCGTCCAGCCCGGAGGTAAACGTGTTGTTCATGGTGAAACTCTCGCTGCCGTTGTTCTCGAACCAGGAGATCTTGTCCTGGTAGAAAGCGGAGGCGAGAATGTCCATGTCGCCGTCGTCGTCGAGATCGATGACGAAGCAACAACTGGCATCGACGAACCCGGTGGCGATGTTGGCCCGCGAGAAGTTCTCGTTGCCGTCGTTCTCCCACCAGGCCAGCACGTCCAGGCTGAAGGAGACGGCGACCACGTCCATGTCACCGTCGCCGTCCAGGTCGGCCACCGTCAAGTGGTTCACACCATAGAGGTTGTCCTGCACCACCACCTGGCGGCTGAACGAACCCAGACCGTTGTTCTCATACCAGAAGATGTCCCCGTCCTCGTAGCCGCAGGCCACCACGTCGTTGTCCCCGTCGCCATCCAGGTCCACCACCTGTGCATGACGGGGTCCGTCCAGGCTGGCATCCAGTGTGCGCTCCCCGAACTCGATCTCGTCCGCCGCCAGGGGCAAACAGGTGATCATCGCGGCCAGCAAGATCGCCAGACCGCCCACGGTTTCCATTCGCCTCATGTCAGGCCTCCTTTCCCCTCTGTTACACATCCAAGCATCAAATACCAGATCCGTCTTGAACCATAAAAACAATCCATCAGTCGGTATGGAATCAACCGTCACCGGTTCATGGCCGGCGGCGAATCATCTCCCTGACCTTTCCCTCCCCTCGCCTGTCCTTGCGAGGAGACGACCCTGGTGGTCGTCGTGGATATCTCCTCCCGGGCCAGCGCCTCCAGCAGCCCGCCGGTGTCGAGGCCCGGACGCTCCTCGCGCAGCCGCGCCGCCATGGCGCTGACCCGGGCGGCGGCAAAACTCGACCCGCGGAAATTCCGCAGCAGGTCGGCCCGCTCCACGTCCCGGGGCCGTCCGCAGGCCACCACGGGGATTTTCGCCCCGGGCCGCACGCGGCACTGCCACTCCCCGCATTGCGGATCCTCGTCCACCCCCAGCACCAGCCCGCTGAAACCGGCGGGGTAGCTGCGTTCGCGCTCCGGCCCGGCGGCGGCCACCAGGATGCAGCCGGCCTCCACCGCCTCGCGGCACGCCGTCTCCAGTATCTCCAGCGCCTCGGCCCGGGTGGTGCCCAGGCTGAGGTTGATCACGTCCATTCCCTCTCTGGTGCACCAGCGGATCGCCTCGGCCACCCGGCGGTGCGTGGTCTGCAGCTGCCGGTCGAGGACCCGCAGCGAGTAGAGCCGGACATCCGGCGCCCCCTGGATGATGACACCGGCGCAGGCCGTGCCGTGCCCCGCCGCGTCCCCTTTCAGGTCGTCGGCCACCAGCGGACGCCCGCCCTGGCCCTCCAGCACGGTCACCGACCGCTCCAGACGACCTCCCACGTGGGGGTGGCTCCCGTTGACCCCCGAATCCACCAGGCCCACCGCCACCCCGCGGCCGGTGAACCGGGCCCGGGCGGGAGCCGCCCCGGCGATCACCGCTTCACCCGGTCAGGCGGTCCGGCCGGGGAGAGCACCACCTGGTGCTCCGTTTCATCACCCTGCACCTGGCGGTAGAGCTCGCGGTAGAGCCCCTGCTCACCCATCAACCGGTCGTGGCGCCCCTCCTGGACCACCCGGTTCCCGTCGAGCACCAGGATATTGTCCATCTCCTGGACCATGAACATCTTGTGCGTGATGAGGATGGTGGTCCGGCCGCGCATCAACTCCTTCAGGGCCAGGTGAACCTGCTGGTCCGAAAACCAGTCCAGCGCGGCGGTGGCCTCGTCGAGCACCAGGATTCGCGGACGGCGCAGGAACGCCCGGGCCAGGGCTATGCGCTGGGCCTGGCCGCCGGAAAACCGCAGCCCCCGTTCACCCACCACCGTGTCGTATCCTCGGGGCAGCTTCTCGATCAACTCGTTGATGTTGGCAAGTTCGGCGGCCCGGCGCACCTCATCCTCTCCGCAGACCGGTGCGCCGTAGCGGATGTTTTCGGTCACCGTGCCGTTGAACAGGAAGGAGTCCTGGGGCACCAGGGCCATGCTGCGCAGCAGGGTGCGCAGTTTCACTCCCGCCAGGTCGTGCCCGTCCACGGTGACCCGCCCGCTGTCCGGGCGGTAGAGCCGGAACAGCAGGTCGGCGACGGTGGTCTTGCCCACGCCGCTGGGCCCGACGATGGCCAGGCTGGACCCGGGGGACACGCGGAAGCTGACCTCGCTGAGCACCGGCTTTCCCGGCTCGTAAGCAAAACTCACTCCCTCGAAAGCCACCTCGCCCCGCACCTCGGGCAGCCGTAGCGCCCCCGGACGGTCACCGTCATCGGGGGCAATGTCGAGAAATTCGAAGACCCGGTCGACGGAAGCCCGCGCCTTCTGCAGCTTGAGGAACAGGGAGACCAGCGAGCGCACCGGGCCAAAGAGCCGGATCTGGAACAGTTCGAAGGCCATCAAATCGCCGGCGCTCATCTGCCCGGCAATCATCATCCGCCCGCCAAACCAGAGCACCGCCGCCGAACTGGCGGTGATCATCAGCGCGCTGAGCCCGGAGGAGAACCCGGACATGATCTGGAATCGGATCACCTTGTTGATCAAGCCCTTGTTCTCGCGGAGAAAGCGGCGTGTCTCGTTGTGCCGTGAACCGGTGACCTTCACCGTTTTCGAACCGCGGAAGGCCTCGAGGACGAAGCTGGTGATCTCGGCGTTCTGGTCGCGGATCTTCCGGGCCAGGCGGTGCAGCCGGGGCTGGAACCAGCGGAGCAGCAGGATGATCCCGGGAACCGCGATGCAGCTGATCAGGAACAGCCTCCAGTTGAAGAAGATCATGATCACCGAGACCACGGTGATGGTCATCACCGTGCCGAGAAAGGTCATCAGCGATTCCATGGCGATGGACTGCACCTGGGCCATGTCGCTGTTCAGCCGCGAGATGATGTCCCCCACCTTGGTCTCCTTGAAAAACTTCATCGAGAGACGGTGGATGTGGTCGTAGAGGTGGAGCCTCATGTCGAGGAGGATCCGCGCGGTGAGCCAGGTGTAGAGATAGCCGTTGAGAAAGGTGACACCGAACTGGAACAGCGCCATCACGGCCAGCCCGCCGACGATGTATTGCAGCCAGTGGAGGTTCTGCTGGATAAAGACCTCGTCCACCAGGTACTTGACGAAGAAGGGGTAGATGTTGGCCAGGCCGGCGGAGAGGACCATGATCACAATCAGCAGGCCGATCCGGCCCCGGTAGGGGCGGATAAAGGAGAAGATCCGGCTGACCCGTGTCTGACCGGGTTCCGCCGCGTCTCTCGCTGCTGCCTTTTCCTGACTCATCGCCCCTCCCCCGGGCCGCTGCCGGCCGGCGGCCCCACCGCCACTGTCCCCCCGGTGGGTGCGCACTCCCGGTAGTAGCACATGTAGCGCGCCCGGCAGTGTTCCGCGGCGTCCCGGATCTCCCGGGCCCACTCCGCCGCATCCGCCTCGGATGCGCCGGCCTCCACCCGCTCCAGGACCCGTTTGACCAGCTGGACGCTGCGCAGCTTGCGCATCCCCGACGCCTCGCGGCCGACAATCTTCACCGAGGTCACACCGGCTTCGTCCAGAGCCTTGATGGCGCAGAGGCCGCACGGTCCCAGGGGCAGCCCCTTCTCCGTCATGGTGCAGCCGCAACTGTTGCAGTACCAGAGCCAGGTGGCGTGGTCCTCGAGGTGCCGTGTCCAGGCCTGCCGGTCATCGGCGGAGAGCTCCACCCCACCCGCCGGGTGAATCTCGTATTCCCAGGGTGTGACACAGAAGGCCCCCAGGCGGTCGACACCGTGCATGGTGTGGCAGAAACCCTCCTCGTAGACGCAGGTGTCGTTGAGCACGAACGCCTCAAGTTCCACCCGGTGACCCACCGTCCGCACCAGCTCGCCGATCTCCTCGATGCTCAGGTGGCGGGGGAGGATCACCCGCTCCACGCCGAGATCGGCCCAGTGCTCCACGGCCTCGCGGTTGCTGGCATTGCCCACGGTGCTGGTGTGCAGCCCGGTGCCTTCCGGCAGTTGCCCGGCCAGGGCCGCCAGCAGTCCGAGGTCGGCGACGATCAGGGCGTCCAGCCCCGCTTCCCGCGCCGCCCACTGGGCCAGCTCCAACACCAGCTCCTGCTGGTCCGCGGTGAAGAACGGCGCGTTGAGGGTCAGGAAGACCCTGGCCCCCATACCGTGGGCCAGTTCCACCGCCCGGGCCAGCTCATCCTCGCTGGTGAAGTTGGCCGACCGCGGGTCACGCCGGTTGAGCCACAACGCGCGGGTGAAGCGCTTCATCCAGCGCTCGGGCACCAACCCGCAGTAGAGCTCGTCGGCGCCGGAACCGACCAGCATCTCCACTTCGTCCAAC
This sequence comes from uncultured Acidobacteriota bacterium, assembly GCA_963836075.1. Taxonomy (GTDB): domain Bacteria; phylum Acidobacteriota; class JAQAZP01; order JAQAZP01; family JAQAZP01; genus JAQAZP01. Next base: position 3,081,728 of record CAWIIB010000009.1, on the reverse strand, counting down.
CTGGACAATGGGGCGGTGATCTTCACTCCACGATCCTTCACTTCCTAAAACGGCAGTTCAGGCTGCCAGACAATCCGGTCCACCCCGCAATCTGCGGCCGCTTCCAGCCCCGCCGCCACCTTCCGGGGCGGCTGGAAATAGAAGATGGTGTTCCCGCGCTGGTAGAGCGTCAGGTCCCGGTCCGATTCGAAAGGGGACCTGGTGTTCTTCAATTCCAGAACAGTCCCGCCGCACTCCCGGCCGCAGCGGCCGAGGTGCGAAAACTTCTCCCCCGGCGGCAGGCCGAGGGAACCGGGGAGGCAGATCCGCCCGGTGGTCACATAGCCGAAGGGCAGGTAGATGCTCGCCGGCATGCCCTGGGCGGAAAAATCCACGGCCAGCCCCTGGAGCGGGTTGTCCACTTCCACCCGCCCCACGTTGTTGTCAGCCAGAAACGACCGGTAGCTGCCGGCGGAGATGCTGAACCCCCGCAGGGCGTCCACCGCCTCCTTCGGGGCCCGCGGATCGTCGAACTGCGTCGCCACCCGCGGGTCGCGAATCATCTTGTTCATCAGCCGGCCCAGCACCGGCCGGATCTGCTCATGCTCCCGGCGCAGCCGGCGCAGCACTCCCCAGTCGTTGACCACCACCTCGTCAGGGTGGAGCTCCGGGGGCAACTCTTCCAACAGCCGGCCGATGCGATCCAGGCCGCGGTCAGTGACATAGGGCGTGACCAGCGTCCAGTCCATCCCCTGCCCGCGAACCCCTTCGGCCAGCCGGGCGGTGGATCGAACGCCGGGGATCAGCGTTTCACAAAACTCGCTGCCCCAGTAGATCCTCTCTATCCGGTCACCGCCGTGGCCCGCTGCCGCATCGCCGAACCACTGCTCCGGTGTCCCGGCCGCCGGCGTCACCCGCCAGACCGTTTCACCGGGGAAACCACCGGCCTCCAGCCCGCCGAGGGCGCCCTCCAGGGCGGATGGAGCGATGAACAGCACCCACTCCATCGGGTCACCGAACCGCCGGCATGGTGGTGATCACGTTCACCGAGTCGGGCATGGCGATCCGCCGGGAGACCTTCCACTCTGACCCGTGCAACGACACCTCGGTCAGGTACCCTTCTCCCTCTTCCGGAGTGCAGGTAAGGAAAACCCGCCGGCCTTCATGATCCAGGGTGAGCCAACGGTGCTCCTCGGGCAATTCCACCCATGCCGTTTCCTTGCGGCCGGCAAGATCGTAGACCATCAGGTGGCGGCGGCAGTTGACGAACAGTGTCGACCCGCCGGGGCTCACCGCCGCCCCCTGGGCGCTGCCGCTGCGGGAAGTGCTCAGCCGTTCCACCCGCGGTTCTCCCGCAGCCCCGTGCCGGGGGAAGGTTGCCAGCCAGAGGATCATCGGCGTGTCGTCCCCCGGGGTCTCCACACCAACCAGCTGCCGGCGGCCGCCGGGGCCCTCCAGCGGCACCAGGGTGGCCACCCGGGTCATCCGGCGGAGGTCGTCGCCCTCGTCGCCCAGCCGCAGCACCTGGAGTGCGGCCCGGGCTGGATCTTCCGTAGACGCCCAGCCGATGTTGCGCCCGATCTTGTTCGAGGCGAACAGCAGGCTGCCGTCGGGAGAGAGGAAGATGTCGTGGGCGTTGGTGCTGAACTCCAGGGTGCCGAGAGTCCGTTTCCCGGGCAGGTCCTCGAGGCGGATGGTGTGCTTCGACTTGCGGAATGGCGTGTGGCCGGGACAGGTCAGCGCCGCCAGGATGCTGTCATCGTCCGACAACTCCACCGAGCAGAGCATGCCCCAGTCGTCCAGCCCCGACCGTTTGCCGGTGGCCAGGTCGGCCCGGACCAGTCCGGCATCGGTGGCCGCCAGCGCCAGCCGGCCGTCGGCGGTGACGGCGACGTCGTTGGCCGTCTCGTCGATGTTGACCACCGCATCCACGCGGCCCGCATCGACGTCAACAACGAACAGATCGTACCAGCCGCCGACGATGACCCGCGTGGGCGGACCTTCCCCGGTCCGGGCCGCGGGGGCGGCCGTGGAAGTCTGATCACCGGCCCGGATGGTACCCGTCGGGGCAAGGAGCATGAACAGCAGGCAGAGGACTGCTGTACAGCGGCCGGGCATGCCGGTTATGACGTTCATCGTCATCTCCACGCAGCATCACCGCCCGCTCCGCGGCCGGGCCGGGGAACGGGCGGGCCGGGAGAATGCAGCCGGCTCTTACCTGGCCGACGCCACCACGAAGGGCGAGTGCCCGGGAATCATAACGCGGGCCACCCGCTCCAGGGTGGTCGAGTCGAAGATGTCCAGTGCGCCACTGCCCTCCAGATCCGGGACGGTGCAGTAGAGCTGGGTCCCGTCGCTGCTGACGCCGATGCCCTGGTGGACCTCCTTGCACTCGGCATAGCGGCTCACGGTGAGGGTCTTCATATCCACGGAGAAGATCCCCTTCACCGAAGAGACGTGAAGATACGCGCCGTCAGGCGATACAACCATCGCCCGGGGATAGGCCTCAAAGCCCAGGGACACCCAGCGGGTGGCGCCGCTGGCCGCGTCGACCTCCCACAGACCGCATTCTTCGCGCATCTCGGGAATGTAGATCTTGCTGCCGTCCGCCGAGGTGGTGAGCCGGAAGAGCACGCCCTGTTCACCGGCGCGGGCGGTGTCCGGAGTGCTTCCCGGCATGGTGACCGATTTCATCAGCGTCCCGTCGGTCAGCGCCCGCTGGGCCAGGGTCCGGGCTGAAAGGTTGAGCACGTGGATGGTGCCGCTGCCCGGTGAAACAATGAAATCGAAGGCGCCAGCGCCCAGGTCCATGCGCTGGATCACCTGCGGCTGCTTGCCGGTCAGGTCCACCACCTGGAGGAAGTAGCCCTCGGGGACCTCGCCGGAAGCGCGCATCTTCTTGCTGCCATAGGTCAGCGCATAGAGCCGCGTGCCGTCAGCGGAGAGGCGGAGAAAACGGGCGGGCATGGTCACCGGGTGGGCCACAACCTGCAGGCTGCCCAGGTCCACAACGTCCACGCCGCCGCTGTGGGCCACGTAGGCAAAACGGCCGCCGGGGGCCACCGCGATGTCCTTGACAAAACGGCCCAGGGGCACTTCACCCGCCAGCCGCTGCTGGTCGGCGTCCACCACCAGCAGGTCGTTGGAAGCAGTGAGCACATAATTGCTGCCGGCGTGGGCCGCGGGCCCGGCCAGCAGAACACAGGCGAAAAGCAAAGCCAGGATACCCGCACCGGCCAGGGATCTATTCCATATTTTCGTAAGCATGATGTCCTCCCGAAAGTGGGGTCGCACTCCGCACCGGCCGTGCCGGCGCAACCACCCAAACAGCAGCTGATCCCTAGTTGTCGGGCACGACGCAGATGCGGTACCAGTCTTCGGCAAGCTGTCCGCAGGCGTCGAGCCAGTTGGGCTCCCAGTAGTCGTCCGCCACCTGGCCTGTCCAGTAACAGGTCACCCAGCAGAGGTAGAGGTCACTGGCCCAGGGACAGGGGTCCACGCTGCCCGACTGGCCGGTCTCCCACCCCGGTGCCCAGGCGGTGCAGCAGTCGGTGCAGGCATACCCGTAGACATCCGGTCCGTCCAGGCCTGAAGCCTGCCTGGCTCTGCGATTCATTGGTCTGAGGTGCTTCATCTTGGTCCTCCCGTCCAGTGCCGCTCCCGGCTCTCCCACCGTGAGCAGCTGAACATCTGATCTGTCGAGACCCGGCGCCGCGCATTTTTTTCAGCAGACGATGCGGGGTTCGAGAACCTTGGCGATAAACTCCGGGCAGCTCTCCATGATCTCGGCGTAGAGACCGATGCCGTCCTGGTACCACTTGCGCAGAAACCTGCAGTAGAGGTGGTGAGTGCGGGACGGGTCCCCGTAGTGCAGTTCCGAGATGTAGTAGCAGCCGCCGCTGCAGATGTAACGGGCCCAGCAACCGCTGCAGCCCTCCTTGTTTTCCAGGTTGACCTGGCGCAGGAACTCGGCCTGCCGGTCGTGATCGATACCCTGATCCACGTCGCCCACGCGGTACTTCTCGTTACCCACCAGCCGGTGGCACATGAAGAGTTCTCCCGAGGGGTCGCCGGCGTAAAGCTGGATACCGGCTCCGCAGGGATAGGCCTTGTCCTCGCCGGTGTGCAGCTGCCGCAGCACGTTGGAGAGGTTGGAGAAACCGTAGTAGCCTCCGGCCTTCGCCCGCTCGAGATAGAGATCACCGATGGCACAGCACTCCTCGTGGAACCGTTCGAGATCGTCCTTGTCGAAGTCCAGCTCCGGGTCACCGCAGTTCACCGGGGTGACACCGACCTCGAAAAAGCCCATCTTCAGCAGGTGGTCCACGATGCCGGTCACATCGAGCGACTTGCGGGTCAGGGTGACCCGGGTGCCCAGCGGCCGGCCCTTCTGGAACATGGACATCACCTTGCGAACCGCTTCGTAGGTGCTCTCGTCGCTGTCCTTGAACACGCGCACCGCGTCGTTGATCTCCGGCGGACCGTCGAGACTGAGCGAGACGCCGATACGGTGCTCGTCCAGGTAGCCGGCAATTTCCGGGGTAACCAGGGTGCCGTTGGTGGTCAGGCTGAAGGTGATCTTCTTGCCGGTCTCCTTGGCCAGCTCCTCGCCGCGGGCCACTGCCGCTCGAACCACGGGCATGTTCATCAGCGGCTCGCCGCCGAAAAAGGTCATGTGGACGCTGTCCAGCTGGCCGGAGTTGGCAAAGAGCATCTCGACGTAGCGCAGCCCCATCTCCTCGGTCATCAACTCGGTTTTGCCGCCGTAGGAACCGCCGCCACCGTAGCAGTAGGAGCAGTTGAGGTTGCAGTCGTGGGCCACGTGGCAGACCAGCGAACCGATCTGCAGCGGCGAGCGGGGAAAGCGGTCCGGAGCCGCCTCGGGAGCTGTGGAGCCGTCGGCCTTCTCGTAGAGCAGACCGACACCGGCCAGCTCGTCCACGATCTCGCCAACCTCTTCCCGGCCGTACTCGTCGCCGAACCGGTCCTGAAGCGCCGTGCGCGTCCAGCTGTTCGACTTCTTCTTTTCCCGGGAAATCTGGCGGACCATGGCCGCGGCCGTGTCACCCACGTTCCAGAAGGCGCAGTTGGGCACCGAGAGCAGAAAATCGCGCTCCCGCTCGCGGAAGACGTGAACCTCCCGCAAAGCCAGTTCCTTTTCGCTGCCACCCGGTTCGGTCATTGCGGTCCCTTCTCTCCTGCGCCGCGGCGGATCGCTCCGCTCAGTCCCTGACCCACGTGGGAGCGGTGGTGTTAATGGGCACGCTGTCTCCGGTGGCACCGGGATAGGTGGCCATCACGTCGCCGTCGCCGGTAATCTCGCCGGTGGAGTAGACGCCGTTGAGTTCGTTGATCCGGCCCACCTCCTGGGCCAAGGTGGTCGACCATTCGGCACTCACCGGCCCCAGGTTCACGTCGTCGCCGCCGCCGCTCTCGGGTGTGCCGTTGGCACCGTTGTTCCAGCCGGTGGCCACGAAAAACTCGACGCCTTCGGGCAGGGCGCCGGGATAGGGGCCCACGCCGAAGATCCGCGTGCAGACTTTGCCCATGAACCCCGTGTCAGGAGTGATCATCAGGTAGTCGACACTGCCCGCGCCGAGAATGGCGAAACCGGGGATGCCGGTCTTGCCGCCGTGGTCCACCAGGTCGGTGTCACGCTGAAAGGTGCCGTAGGGCTCGAGGTCGAGGATGATGTCGTAGGTCCCCACGCGCGAAGGGCCGGACCAGATCATCAGGTAGTTGTCGAACGGCTTCCCCGGCTGGATGGTGATCATCTCATACCCGCCGCTGATGTCGAGCAGCCGGGACCCGTTGGTCCATGACTCCGGTGCGCGGTGGGGCATGATGTAGACCCGGGCCGTCGACCCGGAGAGATCGTGCCCGTTGGCCACCGACGGCACGGCAACCCAGACATCCTGTCCCGGGGCGAAGCCGTCGACGTAATATACCCAGTCGGGCGCGTTGGGCAGCGGCGCCACCGGCGCCTGGGTGCTCAACGCCACGGTGGGCGCGGTCGAGGCCCCGAAGCCCTCCGCGGGACACTCCACGGCCAATGGCCCGAAAGCAAGTACGGCCGCCGCCAGAATGACTCCCAGTATCGGGGCCATCCGGCTCAGCAAACAGATCCGTTCCTTCATCCCTGGCACCTCCTCCTGACGCCATGCGGCAATGTGCTTGCCCAGGACCGGGAACCAGACACCAAAGTGCCGCGGTTGCGCCGGATAAACCGACACATCAGCGTCACCACCCGGTATTGCTGGAACTCTCCGGGGACAAGCGCTCTCATGGCTGCAACTCGAAAAGAAATACCTGCAGCTCAAACCACAGATCATCATGAAACTGAACACACATATGCCTCGGTATTATAGCCCCCGGTATCCTGTCGAGCAAGGCAATTCTCCTGGAGAATCAACAATTACTTTATTTCTGCGATTGCGCGAGAGGCTGTCGAACATGTTTTAAGACAAAAACTTATCTTTTCGATGCCCAACAAATTGATCCGGAATTTGGCGATCATTGCTCCCCAGCATGACCTCCGCTCTCCCCCGGTTACGATGTGCTATACTCTGCACCGCCCGCGGCCGGTCCCCCGGTCCGATTTCAGTGCTGCTCAGCGGAGATCCAGATGCCGCTCAAAATCGGGCTTTTCGCCTGCGAACTTCTCTACCCGGACACACCGCCTCACCTCGGCATGTGCCTATTTGTCAACGACTTGCGCGATGCCGGGGTGGAGTGCCACCCCTACCTCGTCAATATCGCCGAGGCGGAGCGTATCCCGTCCATTGCCCGGGAAAAACAACTCGACCTGGTGGCCCTGGAGTCGATCTTCCCGCTGCAGGCGGTGCGGCGGATCAAGGGTGAGCTGGGGAAGACGCCGATGCTGCTGGGCGGTGTGAATGCCCTGACCCTCTTTCTGCACAGCCCGGCGGAATACGCCGTGGTGGGGCCGGGGAGACGGGCGATCCTGGCCCTGGTCAGTGCCCTGTGCGGCAAGGGGACGCTGGACCAGGTCCCCGGTCTGTTCCACAGAGTGCCCGGGGGCAAGGTGGACCACAGCGGAATTGACGGTGTGTGGGATGTGCGTGCCGAGATCCTGCCCTATCGCCCGGAGTTCCGTTGGACCTATGTCGGCCCCGGCAGGAGCCGTGGTGTCTCGCTGAAGCTCCCCGCGGTGGTACCCGAGTTCGGGTGCCACTATGCCCGCCCCGCGGCACAGAACGAACTGTTCCGGAACCTGCCCCCGCACCCGGTGCTGAACGATCCCAGCTTGCTTCCCCGGGCCCGGCAGGCGTTGACCCGACAGATCGAGACGGGGTCCCGGGGCTGCAGTTTCTGCGTCTTCCGCAACCAGGAGACCCGCCTCCTGCCGGTGGACGAAACGGTGGACCTGGTGCTGGAACAGGCGCTTCACCTGAGAGAACAGTGGAAGACCAGTGACGTCTACATCCAGAGCGAAAACCCCTTCCGCTTTCTCGAGCCGCTGGTGAACAAGGCAATTGACCAGGGGGTCGCTCCGGCCCGGCTCTATATCCGCTCCACACCGGCGCTGCTGGTTCGTCACCGGGAACTTCTGGAGCGGTGCATCACCCGCCTCTCGGCCACCGGGGGCAGGATGCAGATCATGCAGCTGGGGTTCGAGAGCTTTGTCCAGCGCCACCTGGACATCTTCAACAAGGGGGCCACGGTGGAGGAGAACATCGAGGCCTGCCGCATCCTGCGCGGCCTGCATCAGAGATTCGGCCCGCAGGCGGTGGAAGGCTACCGCGGCCACGGGCTGATCCTGCTGCACCCCTGGTGCCGCCTGGAAGAGCTGCGGGAGAACCTGGAGATTATCGAGCAGGAGGCCCCGTTCCTGCGCACCGCCATCTCGGTGGGCTCCCGGCTGACCCTCTACAATGAGTTCACCCCCATCTTCCGCAAGGCCATGGCCGACGGCCTGGTGCGCCGGTCCACCGCCGGGTTCGGCTGGGATTTCCGCTTCGAGGACCCGCGGATGGAGGTCCTGGTCCCGCTCACCGGCCGGATGGCCGGCGCGCTGGCCACACTGGTGCGGGGGCGTAAACCGGGCGACGAGGACCTGGTGCGCCGGGCCTCCACCCGTTCCCAGTTCCAGCTGATGACCGCGGCCGCGGATTGGATAGAAGAAAACAGCGCTGATACAATGAAGGCGCGAGCTGAAAATCTGCCGGACGCACTGCAGGAGGTGGTGGACCGCATCGGCAACCAGTGGAGCGACACCGCCGGGACCCTGCACTGAAATCGAACCGGCTATCCAGACATGGAGGGATGACGACGTGAGCCGAGGGAGACTGGACTGGGATCGCTACTTCATGAGAATCGCCCTTCAGGTGGCCGAACGGTCCACCTGTCCCCGGGCCGCGGTGGGATCGGTACTGGTCAGGAACCGCTCGATACTGGCCACCGGATACAACGGCTCACCCTCCGGCCAGCCCCACTGTGACGACGTGGGCTGCCTGATCTACCACTCCACGGACCCGGACGGCGCCGAGGAGGAGAACTGCTTCCGCACCATCCACTCCGAGATCAACGCCATAGCCCAGGCGGCTTCCAACGGCACCGCCATCCGCGGGGCCGACATCTACATCACCCACTCCCCCTGCTACCACTGCGGCAAGGTGTTGATCAATGTTGGAATCAACCGCATCCACTACATCAAGCCCTACAAGATCGAGATCATGCAGCGCCTGCTGGCCGACACCGACATCCAGCTGGTCCAGGTGAACCCGGAGGAGTAGCTGCAGCGTCTGGATATCTATCCTGCATCCGGCTCCGGTCGCGAAGGGCTCCAACGTCACCGGAATGCAGGATAGATGTCCAGACCTGACCGAAAATACTCATTCCATGCTCTGCCACTGGGATTGAACGCATGTAAAAAGGCCCCCGGGATCGCTCCCGGGGGCCTGGTGTGTACCGAAGTTACCGCCGGCTTCTAAGGCGCGTGCGCATTGACCACGTTGGTGGTGGTGCACGTATCGCCGGACGGCGGATAGGGCGGCTGGTTGTAGGGCACCGGTGTGACGTCCATGGCATTGAGGACGAAGGTGTTGTCCCCCAGCACCGTTGGCAGCCCGGGGAAGTTCACCGGGAACTGGTTGTAGTAAGTGCTGGACGGCGCGATATTGGTGTAACCGGCACGCCAGGGGTTGTAGGTGGTGCCGTTGGCGATGGTCACCGCGATCCGCCCGGAGATCCGCCGCGTGTAGACCGCGCTGCCGGCCAGGTTGTTGAACAGGGTGATGCGGTGCACCGTCAGGAACGGCACGGTGCCGCTCAGCGGCGTGATGGTGTAGTCGCAGTCCATGGTGGAGCCCTGGTAGACCTGGCAGTCATCGAGGGTCACGTCGTCGATATACCAGCCCACATCGCCCTGGATGCTGTCACAACCGATGCGGAAGCGGATGTTCGCCGTCTCGCCCAGATAGGTGGTGAGATCCACAACGACTTCTTCCATGGTGCCGATGGTGCCGCCGGACCAGGCGTCACGGCCTTCCAGCGGGTTGTTGTAGCCGGTGTTCAGCGTGGAGTTGTAGCCGTTGCCCGAAGTGACCAGGCCGCCGATGTCGGCCCAGTTTGTCCCGCCATCGGTGGAGATTTCGATCACGCCGCCGTCCCAGCCGCCTTCGAAATTGTAGGTCTGCCAGAAGCTGAACAGCGCGGATCCGGTGACGTTCACCGTTGAGGTCACCAGACTTTTGTCCGTGATCTCACCGACATCAGAACCGTACCAGGCCTGGGTCGGACTGTGGGCCTGGGCCAGGGTCACGATGGCCCAGTCGTCGGTTCCGGCGTACGCATAGTGGGTCCAGTCGCCTTCGCCGCTTTCCATGTCGTCGATGATCCCGCCCACGGTCATGCCGAAACCGGAGCCGCCGTTGTCCTGGTCGGAGAACATGTCAAAGGTGAAGGTGATCCCCTGGCCACAGGGGGTGTCCTGGGCCAGGCTGAACTTGAAGTGCGGTGAGTTGCTCGAGGCGCTGCTCGCCGCCGGGATGTCGGGATAGCTGGCGGTGTCGTGGATCCAGGTCAGGTAGCCGGGCAGGTTGGAGTCCAGCTGGCCAGAGACGCCGGTGAGGGTGCCATCCCCCTCGTTGCGGATGTCCAGCACCAGGGTGATGGTCTCGCCCGGGTCGGGGTTGCCGTCGCCGTTGCCGCCGGCGGTGTCGTCGAAGGTGTAGCCGTCAAAGAAGATGGACTTGTTGACATACCAGACGATGTTGTCGTCATAGAAGCCGGCGGCCACCAGGTCGGTCTCGCCGTCCTGGTCCAGGTCCACCACCACCGGCGACTCGGCACCGCCCAGGGCGGGGTCGACGACGGCCATGGTGAAGTTCTCCAGGCCGTCGTTGGTGAATGAATCTACCTCGTCGCCGTCGAAGCAGCCCACCACCAGGTCGATGAAGGTGTCGCCGTTGCGGTCGGCGGCGTGCACGGCCACCGGGCCGCGCGCCGTGGCGCCGGCCACGATGGTGGTGAAGGTTTCGAGGCCGTTGTTCTCCAACCAGACCACCTCGTCATCGAAAAAGGAGACGGCCACGATGTCCAGGTCGCCGTCGCCGTCGACATTGGCGAAACCCACGTCCTTGGGGCCGCTGACCAGGCCCGAGGCCACGTGTTCGGTGAAGGTCGGCGAAGCGCCGCCGGAGTTTTCCCACCAGAGGATCTCGTTGTCGTAGAAAGCGGAAGTCACCAGGTCGATGTCACCGTCGCCGTCGAGGTCCGCGGCGTCGATGGACTCGGAGTGCACCTTGTCGGTGGCGATGATCTGGCGGGTGAAGTTCGGCGTTGCCGCACCGTCGCTCTCATACCAGGCCACGGCATCCGCTTCGTAGCCCACCACCGCGATATCGAGGCTGGTGCCGCTGTCGAGATGGGCCAGCACCACTTCTTCCGCGCCGTCGAGGATGGTGTCGATAGTGTGCTGGGTGAAGTTCTCGCTGCCGTCGTTGAGGTAGTAGGAGATATACCAGTTTTCGGAACCGGCGTAGAAACTGGTCACCACCAGGTCGAGAGACCCGTCGTTGTTCAGGTCACCCACGGCCACCGACGAGGGGTTGCTCATCGTGCCGATCACATGCATGGTAAAAAACTCGGTTCCGCTATTCTCGTACCACACCACCCGGTCGTCAAAGGTGTGGACCGCCACCATGTCGAGGCCGTTGACCCCGTCAAGGTCCACCACCTGGATGGACTTCGGTCCGTTCACGCCGCCGTCGAGAACGATCTTTTCGAACCCGGCCTGGGCCGGGACGACGCAGAGCGCCCCCACCGCCCACAGCGTGAGCAGGACGGTCAGAAATCGTTTGGAACAAGTGCTCATGATCTTCTTTCCTTCCTAACTTCAGTCACGCTCGAAGGCAGCTGCCGTGAACAGGGACAAGCCGGGGGTCGCCACCATCCCCCTCTCCTTGAGTGAGCGGGCGTCGAGCACCAGCAGGTTGCCGGCGCTGCCGTCCCCGTGCAGCGGGTTGCTGAGGTAGGCCCGGGAGCCGTCGGCACTGAGGTCGAGGCCGATGTAGACCTCCTCCAGCGGCGCGGAGGCCGCCACCCTCCGACCCACCGTGTCCACCACCATCACCTGGTCGGCAGTGAGCAGGAAGAGGCTCCGCCCGTCGGGCGAGACCTGGGAGTCGCGGATGAAATACTCGCCGCCGAGGTCGATGGGCCGCGACGCGCCGGACTGGGTATCCACGTCGAAGACACAGGCCGATGCCCCGTGCTGCGGCACGTAGAGGTGCTGCCCGTCGGGGCTCGAGGACATGAAGTGCAGCAGGTTGACCTTCATCGGGTCGAAGTTCGAAGCCACGTTCACCGTGGCCACCCGCTTGCCCTCGGCCAGGCTGTGCACGGAAAGCGAACGGTCGAACCGTTTCATGGCGAACACCTTGCCGTTGACCGGGTCCACCACCGCGTCAAAGATATCGTAGCCCAGGTTCACCGAGCCGCTGACCTTGCTCTGCACCAGGTCGATGATCTGGATCGCGTATTCACCGGCGTGCTTCTGCCCGTCGGCGTTGACCAGGATCGGGTGGGTCAGGGCGTAGAGCGTATTGCCGTCGGCGCTCAGCTCCAGCCGCCGGGCCGGGTCCTCGGCAAAGAAGCCCAGCGAGGCGTAAGACCGGGCGTTGAAGATCTCCACCCCGCCGCTGTGCGCGGCGTAAAGCCGTTCGCGGGCCTGGTCCACCACCAGCTGGTGGATATGTTTCTGCACCGGGATCTGGCCCAACACGTTCATGGTTGCCTCGTCGATGACCATGATGTGGTTGCCCCCGGCGAAGATGGTGCGCTGTCCCGCAAGAGCGGGTGCCGCCGCCAGGGTGAGCAGCAGGCACGCGCAGAGCCACACGGCGGGGAATCGTCCCCTGACCCGCGGGATCCTGAAACTTTTTCGTGATTGCATCGATTTCCTCCAGGATATGCCGCTGTGATCAGTCGGGGACCACGCAGATACGGACCCAGTCTTCGGAGACCAGGGAACAGTCGTCGAGCCAGTCGGGTTCCGCCGTGTCGTCGGCCACCTGGCCGGTCCAGTAGCAGGTGACCCAGCAGAGCGACAGGTCGCTCATCCAGGGGCAGGGGTCCACGTTCCCCGACTCCCCGACCTCCCAGCCCGGGGCCCAGGCCGTGCAGCAGATGCTGCAGGCGTAGCCGAAGACGTCGGGGCGATCCTCGTCGCCGCTCAGTTTCATCGCCCGCTTGTTCAGGGGCTTGAGATGTTTCATCGTGTTTCTCTCCTTGAAGCAAAGCCCGGAGGGACGATTTTTTACGGCACCCAGGAGGGGGTGGTGCTCATGACATATGCCGTGTCGGTCCAGCCGCCGAAAGCGAAGGCCGTGACGTCGCCTTCACCGGTGAAGCCCCCGGCCACGTACAGACCGGTGCTCGAATCGATGCGGCCCACGCTGCCGCCCACCGTGGTGGACCAGGTGGCGGCAAGGATGCCCTCGAACACGTCGTCGCCGCCGCCGTACTCGGGAATCCCGTTGATCCCGTTGTTCCAGCTGTTGAGTACCAACTCTTCGGTCGGCTCGTAGAGCCCGCCCACGTAAGACTGGTTGCCGATGATCCGGGCGCACCCACGATCGGGGCTGATCAGCACGTAGTCGATGGCCCGGCTGTCCAGCACCTGGAAGCCGCCGATTCCGGCGTGGTCGATCATGTCCCGGCCGAGGTTGTAGACACCAAAGGGTTCGAAGTCGACGATCACATCGTAGCGGCCGAGGGTGCAGGCTCCGCTCCAGCCCAGCACGTAGTTGTCCGCCGAACTCCCCGCCTGCAGCATCACCGTCTCGAAACCGTCGCTGCAGTCCTTGATCCCGGCGCCGTCCGTCCAGCCGTCCAGCACGGTCCGGTGGGGCGTGATGCAGACCCGCACCGTGGCTCCGGCGAAGTCCGTGCCGGCAACCGATGACGGGATGGCGAGCCAGATGTCGCTCCCCTGGTTGTAGGCGTCCACCGGGTAGACCCGTTCGGGAATCCCCGGGGTGGGGCTGACCGGCTGCTGCGTGGTCAGCTGAACCGCCAGATGCGTGGTGTTCGACGGCAGGGGCGTACCCTCCCGGGCAACACCCTGCCAGGCTCCCAGTGGCGCCCAGGCCAGCATGACGATGCAGGCGACGGCGACCATCCGGAGTGACCGATGAATTCCCATGGCTGGTTCTCCTTTGGTTTGGAGTTAGCAGAACAGGTGCGCAGATCAGGTGAATGGTGAATACCTTGAGTCTCAAAGGCCGGGGGCCGCGGGAGGCCGTGAAATGAAGCCATTAAAGAAACTCGGGCTCATTCCTCAAAAAGCGCCAAAAAACCAACAACTTGTTGATTATATATAAAGCAATTGTCGTTCTTGTGCAAGTCGGAGTCGTATCAACAGTAAAAATAGTCCTATTTTTTTCAAAGCTTTACATAACATCGCCAATGCGTCCGGCCAGGCGGTGGTGCCCTATCGCTCATTCCATGCTCTGCCACTGGGATTGAACGCATGTAAAAAGGCCCCCGGGATCGCTCCCGGGGGCCTGGTGTGTACCGAAGTTACCGCCGGCTTCTAGGGCGCGTGCGCATTGACCACGTTGGTGGTGGTGCACGTATCGCCGGACGGCGGATAGGGCGGCTGGTTGTAGGGCACCGGTGTGACGTCCATGGCATTGAGGACGAAGGTGTTGTCCCCCAGCACCGTGGGCAGCCCGGGGAAGTTCACCGGGAACTGGTTGTAGTAAGTGCTGGACGGCGCGATATTGGTGTAACCGGCACGCCAGGGGTTGTAGGTGGTGCCGTTGGCGATGGTCACCGCGATCCGCCCGGAGATCCGCCGCGTGTAGACCGCGCCGCCGGCCAGGTTGTTGAACAGGGTGATGCGGTGCACCGTCAGGAACGGCACGGTGCCGCTCAGCGGGGTGATGGTGTAGTCGCAGTCCATGGTGGAGCCCTGGTAGACCTGGCAGTCATCGAGGGTCACATCGTCGATATACCAGCCCGTGCTGCCAATGGAGTAGTCGCACCCCATGTGGAAGCGGATGTTCACCGTCTCTCCATTGTAGCTTGAGAGGTCCACAACAACTTCTTCCATGGCACCGATGTTGCCACCAGACCACGCCTCAACGGCACCCAGCGGATTACCGCCACTCAGTGTGTTGTTGTAACCGTTGCCCGAAGTGATCAGACCGCCGATATCGGCCCAGCTGGAGCCGCCGTCGGTGGAGATCTCGATAATGCAGCCGTCGTAGTAGTTCTCGTAGCTGTAGGTATGCCAGAAGCGGAATTCCCCGGTGCCGGCGATGTTCACCGGTGGGGAGATCAGGCTCTTGTCGGTGTCGACGGGGGCATCGCTGGCATACCAGGCACTGGTCGGGCTGTGCGCCTCGGCCACGGTCACAATGGCCCAATCGTCGACGCCGATGTCGGCGTAATGGGTCCAGGCGCCTTCGCCGCTCTCCATGTCATCGACGATCCCGCCGATACCCATGCCAAAGCCGTCACCGCCGTTGTCCTGGTCGGAGAACATGTCAAAGGAGAAGCTGATGGCCTGGCCACAGGGGGTGGACTGGGACAGGGTGAACTTGAAGTGCGGTGAGTTGCTCGAGGCGCTGCTTGCCGGCGGGATGTCGGGATAGCTGGCGGTGTCGTCGATCCAGGTCAGGTAGCCGGGCTGGTTGGAGTCCAGCTGGCCAGAGACGCCGGTGAGGGTGCCATCCCCCTCGTTGCGGATATCCACCACCAGGGTGATGGTCTCGCCCGGGTCGGGGTTGCCGTCGCCGTTGCCGCCGGCGGTGTCGTCCAGTGTGAACCCGTCGTAGAAGATCGCCTGGTTGACATACCAGACGATGTTGTCGTCGAAGAAGCCTGCGGCCACCAGGTCGGCCTCGCCGTCCTGGTCCAGGTCCACCACCACCGGTGACTCGGCGCCGCCCAGGGCGGGGTCGACGACGGTCATGGTGAAGTTCTCCAGGCCGTCGTTGGTGAATGAATCAACCTCGTCGCCGTCGAAACAGCACACCACCAGGTCGACGAAGGTGTCGCCGTTGCGGTCGGCGGCGTCCACGGCCACCGGGCCGAGCGCCGTGGCGCCGGCCACGATGGTGGTGAAGGTTTCGAGGCCGTTGTTCTCCAGCCAGACCACCTCGTCATCGAAAAAGGAGACGGCCACGATGTCCAGGTCGCCGTCGCCGTCGACATTGGCGAAACCCACGTCCTTGGGGCCGTTGACCAGGCCCGAGGCCACGTGCTCGGTGAAGGTCGGCGAAGCGCCGCCGGAGTTTTCCCACCAGAGGATCTCGTTGTCCAGGAAGGCGGAGGTCACCAGGTCGATGTCACCGTCGCCGTCGAGGTCCGCAGCGTCGATCGACTCGGACTGGACCTTGTCGCTGGCGATGATCTGCCGGGTGAAACTCGGCGTTGCCGCGCCGTCGTTCTTGTACCAGGCAACGGTGTCCGACTCGTAGCCCACCACCGCGATATCGAGACTGGTGCCGCTGTCGAGATGGGCCAGCACCACTTCCTCGGCGCCCATCATGGTGCTGTCTACGGTGTGCTGGGTGAAGTTCTCGCTGCCGTCGTTGAGGTAGTAGGAGACATACCAGTTTTCGGGACCGACGGAGAAACTGGTCACCACCAGGTCGAGAGACCCGTCGTTGTTCAGGTCGCCCGCGGCCACCGACGAGGGGTTGCTCATCGTGCCGATGCTGTGCATGGAGTAGACCTCGTTGCCGAGGTTCTCATACCACACCACCCGGTCGTCAAAGGCGTGGACCGCCAGTATGTCGAGGCCGTTGACCCCGTCAAGGTCCACCACCTGGATGGACTTCGGTCCGTTCACGCCGCCGTCGAGAACGATCTTTTCGAACCCGGCCTGGGCCGGGACGACGCAGAGCGCCCCCACCGCCCACAGCGTGAGCAGGACGGTCAGAAATCGTTTGGAACAAGTGCTCATGATCTTCTTTCCTTCCTAACTTCAGTCACGCTCGAAGGCAGCTGCCGTGAACAGGGACAAGCCGGGGGTCGCCACCATCCCCCTCTCCTTGAGTGAGCGGGCGTCGAGCACCAGCAGGTTGCCGGCGCTGCCGTCCCCGTGCAGCGGGTTGCTGAGGTAGGCCCGGGAGCCGTCGGCACTGAGGTCGAGGCCGATGTAGACCTCCTCCAGCGGCGCGGAGGCCGCCACCCTCCGACCCACCGTGTCCACCACCATCACCTGGTCGGCAGTGAGCAGGAAGAGGCTCCGCCCGTCGGGCGAGACCTGGGAGTCGCGGATGAAATACTCGCCGCCGAGGTCGATGGGCCGCGACGCGCCGGACTGGGTATCCACGTCGAAGACACAGGCCGATGCCCCGTGCTGCGGCACGTAGAGGTGCTGCCCGTCGGGGCTCGAGGACATGAAGTGCAGCAGGTTGACCTTCATCGGGTCGAAGTTCGAAGCCACGTTCACCGTGGCCACCCGCTTGCCCTCGGCCAGGCTGTGCACGGAAAGCGAACGGTCGAACCGTTTCATGGCGAACACCTTGCCGTTGACCGGGTCCACCACCGCGTCAAAGATATCGTAGCCCAGGTTCACCGAGCCGCTGACCTTGCTCTGCACCAGGTCGATGATCTGGATCGCGTATTCACCGGCGTGCTTCTGCCCGTCGGCGTTGACCAGGATCGGGTGGGTCAGGGCGTAGAGCGTATTGCCGTCGGCGCTCAGCTCCAGCCGCCGGGCCGGGTCCTCAGCAAAGAAGCCCAGCGAGGCGTAAGACCGGGCGTTGAAGATCTCCACCCCGCCGCTGTGCGCGGCGTAAAGCCGTTCGCGGGCCTGGTCCACCACCAGCTGGTGGATATGTTTCTGCACCGGGATCTGGCCCAACACGTTCATGGTCGCCTCGTCGATGACCATGATGTGGTTGCCCCCGGCGAAGATGGTGCGCTGTCCCGCAAGAGCGGGTGCCGCCGCCAGGGTGAGCAGCAGGCACGCGCAGAGCCACACGGCGGGGAATCGTCCCCTGACCCGCGGGATCCTGAAACTTTTTCGTGATTGCATCGATTTCCTCCAGGATATGCCGCTGTGATCAGTCGGGGACCACGCAGATACGGACCCAGTCTTCGGAGACCAGGGAACAGTCGTCGAGCCAGTTGGGTTCCGCCGTGTCGTCGGCCACCTGGCCGGTCCAGTAGCAGGTGACCCAGCAGAGCGACAGGTCGCTCATCCAGGGGCAGGGGTCGACGGGATACGGATCGTCGCCCACCTCCCAGCCCGGGGCCCAGGCCGTGCAGCAGATGCTGCAGGCGTAGCCGAAGACGTCGGGGCGATCCTCGTCGCCGCTCAGTTTCATCGCCCGCTTGTTCAGGGGCTTGAGATGTTTCATCGTGTTTCTCTCCTTGAAGCAAAGCCCGGAGGGACGATTTTTTACGGCACCCAGGAGGGGGTGGTGCTCATGACATATGCCGTGTCGGTCCAGCCGCCGAAAGCGAAGGCCGTGACGTCGCCTTCACCGGTGAAGCCCCCGGCCACGTAAAGACCGGTGCTCGAATCGATGCGGCCCACGCTGCCGCCCACCGTGGTGGACCAGGTGGCGGCAAGGATGCCCTCGAACACGTCGTCGCCGCCGCCGTACTCGGGAATCCCGTTGATCCCGTTGTTCCAGCTGTTGAGTACGAACTCCTCGGTCGGCTCGTAGAGCCCGCCCACGTAGGACTGGTTGCCGATGATCCGGGCGCACCCACGATCGGGGCTGATCAGCACGTAGTCGATGGCCCGGCTGTCCAGCACCTGGAAGCCGCCGATTCCGGCGTGGTCGATCATGTCCCGGCCGAGGTTGTAGACACCAAAGGGTTCGAAGTCGACGATCACATCGTAGCGGCCGAGGGTGCAGGCTCCGCTCCAGCCCAGCACGTAGTTGTCCGCCGAACTCCCCGCCTGCAGCATCACCGTCTCGAAACCGCCGCTGCAGTCCTTGATCCCGGCGCCGTCCGTCCAGCCGTCCAGCACGGTCCGGTGGGGCGTGATGCAGACCCGCACCGTGGCTCCGGCGAAGTCCGTGCCGGCAACCGATGACGGGATGGCGAGCCAGATGTCGCTCCCCTGGTTGTAGGCGTCCACCGGGTAGACCCGTTCGGGAATCCCCGGGGTGGGGCTGACCGGCTGCTGCGTGGTCAGCTGAACCGCCAGATGCGTGGTGTTCGACGGCAGGGGCGTACCCTCCCGGGCAACACCCTGCCAGGCTCCCAGTGGCGCCCAGGCCAGCATGACGATGCAGGCGACGGCGACCATCCGGAGTGACCGATGAATTCCCATGGCTGGTTCTCCTTTGGTTTGGAGTTAGTAAAACAAGCGCGCAGATCAGGTGAATGGTCTAAACCGGGGTTCTCAAGGGCCGGGGGCCACGGGAGGCCGTGAAATGAAGCCATTAAAGAAACTCGGGCTCATTCCTCAGAAAGCGCAAAAACACAACAACTTGTTGATTTTATAAAGCAATTGCTGTGCCACTGCAAGCGTAAAACCCCAAGGGGAGAAATAATGAGATTTAATAGAGCCTCAAAGAGTTAACAGTGTTAAGAAATGGCAGCTTTCAGGAGAGTCCAATGGGAGGAGAATATCTTTTCCCACTGTCGGCACTTGATTGCCTACCAAGGGGGTTTACATTCGTGAGATTCGGGACTTGAACTGTCCACTCAATCGCCCCTGGGACCGCGCCGCCCCTTGCAGTGCCCCAGTTCAGCGGTGGCCCGGGCCATCAACTTGCGAAACTCCGGTATGCGCCCGCCGGCCAGGGCGTCGAGGGCCATTTCGAGGATTCCGGCCTGGTCATCAAGGCCGGCGGTCAGGAGGTCGCCACGGATCTCGGTCAGTTTTTCCTTGATCAGGTCAAGATCCCCCACCTTGATGCTGTTCAGGGCCACGATGATTTTCTGTATGTCGGACATTCTGCGGCTCACCCTCTCCTGGAATTATTGTGAAATCTGCGGTTCATTTCTCGAAATAGAATCGGCCCAGCACCATCGCATCCAGCTTGGTGCCCCTGAACAGGCGCGCCGCGTCCACCGGCGACTCCACCATCGGCTCACCCGCACGGTTCATCGAGGTGTTTAGCAGCAGCGGTATGCCGCTCAGCTCCCCGAAACGCTCGATGAGGCGGTGGTAGAGCGGGTCGCCGGCGCGGCTCACCGTCTGAACCCGGGCTGTCCCGTCCACATGGGTCACCGCCGGAATGGCCGCCCGCTTTTCAGGGCGAACCGGCGCCACCAGCAACATGTAGGGGCTGGGCCGGTCCAGCTGGAAGAACTCGGCCTGCCGTTCCTCGATCACGCTGGGGGCGTAGGGACGGAACGGCTCGCGGAACTTGATCGCCCTGTTCAGCGACTCCACCGATTCCGGCCGTCGCGGGTCGGCCAGCAGGCTGCGGTGGCCCAGTGCCCGCGGGCCGATCTCGCTGCCGCCCTGGAACCAGCCCACCACCTTTCCCGCGTCCAGCGCCCCGGCGGCCCACTCCACGATCTCCTCGTCGCTGCCCGCTTTCTTCGGCAGCAGTCCGAGACCGGCGGCGGCCTGGCGGCACTGCTCCTCGCCGTATTCGATCCCGAGGAACGGCGAGGCCAGCGGCCGCGGCGACCAGGGCTGGTCCAGCATCTGGTAGTGGCCCTGGTAGGCGCAGCCCAAGGCGTTGCCGTCGTCGGTGCCGGCGGGAAAGATGAACACCTCTTCAAAGGGTGTCTCATCGACGATCCGGGTGTTGGCCACCGAGTTCAGCGCCGCTCCGCCGGAGAGGCAGAGCCGGGGCTGGCCGGTGATCCGGTGCAGTTCCCGGACGATGGCGATCATCGCCGTGGTGAACTCCTCCTGCACCCGGGTGGCCAGGTCGCGGTGCAGGCCGGTGAGTGGTTCATCGTGTTCGCGGATGGCGATGTCGAGGATCATCCGCCCCGTCCGCTGGTCCCGGTTGAAGGAGATCAGTTCCTGCTGCTCCAGCCAGTCCAGCACACCGGAAAAGTCCATCATCACCGGAGAGCCGTCGGCCTTCCCCCGGTTGGGAAACCTGATAAAGGGCGGCCAGTCATCACGGGCCGCCCCGTGGGCTGCCAGCCCCATGGTCTTGCCCGCATCGTCCAGGGCCAGCGCCCGCTGGTCGGGCTGATCCGGGACCACAAAGCCGAGGATCTGGGTCACCAGCCGGTACATGCCGGTGAGGCAGAGGAACTGCGCCCGCTGGTTGGTCTGGAAGTTCCGGAACACCGGCTCGATCACCGGTCCCCGGGCGCTGAACCCGGTCTCGCACTCCACTCCGGCCCGGGTGGTGCTGCCGAAGGCGTCGGCCACCAGCACCGCCGCTTCGTCAAAGCCCGAGGTGTGGTAGACGGTGGCCGCGTGGGCCAGGTGGTGCGAGGGGTGGGGCAGCGCACGGATGCGCTGCTTGTCCTTCATCGGGATCATCCGCCGCAGGAACGGAAGGTCCACCGGGGTCAGGGCGTGGTCGATGACCAGCAGGTCGAGGTCGTCAATGCCGATGCCGGCGGCATCGAGGCAGTACGCGATGGCGAAGTTGGGCATGGTCCGGCCGCCCTTGCGGCCCCGCACGTAGAGGCACCCCTCGGAACGCTTGATGCGGTCCAGGCGCTCCTCGGCCACCGCGGTGACGATCTCGCCGTCCCGCAGCAGACAGGCCGAGCGGTCGTGGCTGAAGTTGACCCCGAGCACGTATCCGGACTTCGCTTCCATCGCGTCTCCCCTTGCCCCGCCGGCCCCCTGACCTGTGGCGAGGATTCCTACCAGTCGATCGCCACGCGGTATTCCAGCACCGTGGAAGACCCGGCGGCCACCGGCACCTCGAACCCCAGCGTGGTCGCGTCCACCCGGGTGTGCTCCTGGCTGGCGCTGCGGAGCTCCCACTGACCCTGCACCGGTTCGCGCACCAGCACCTCCACGCCGCGGGCGCTGCCGTTGCGCAGGGTGATCCGCCAGGCCGTCTCCACGTCCCAGCGCACATTGCTCAGCTTGCGGTAGTCGGTCTGCACCCGCTCGGCGGTGACGTCGAAGCTGTGGCCCACTCCGATCACCACTTCGGTTCCCCGCGCCGAGTGGCCGATGCGATTCTCACCGATAAAGAGCTGCGTGCCGGAGGCGTCCTCCTTGAACACCTGCCAGACCCCGGCGGGCAGGGGCCGCCCCAGCCCGTTTTTCTCGCTGTTGCCCAGTCGCAACACCACGGCCACCGGCTCCTGCTGCGGCTCCCCGTACCGGTTGCGTGAGTGGGCGGGATTCCCGCGCAACACCAGCTGCCGAGTCACCGGCACACCGGACGCCTCGGCAAGGGCGATACGGGTGGTCCGGTTGTCCAGCACAGCGGCCGGCCGCTCCAGAGTGTACAGATGATACCCCGAGAGCGCCTCCTCGCCGAAACCGGCGCCCGCTTCAGCGGCATAGTCCATCTCCGCCGCCGGGGCCCGAAGTATCTTTGCCCGGGAGTCGTGCCGGGCCGCGGGGGCAATGCGGTTCACGTCGCCGGCCACCAGCCGCAGGAGGGCACCCGGGAAGTCGGTGCCGCTGCGGTTCTCCACCGACACCCAGCCGGCAAGATCGGCCGCATCCTCGTCCCGGTTCAGCCCCAACCGGTAGACGGCGGTCCAACCGATCCCCCCGGTGAGATAGCGGGCCTCCAGCAGCGTCGGACCGGCCGCTTCCCCGCTGTGGGCCAGCCAGCCCAGGGCCGGCCGGAGCAGCAGTCCCGGCGGCAGTTCCGGCAGCTCCACCCGGCCCGGATGTCCCAGCACCACCGCGCCGTCCACCTCCACGGTGGGGCCGGACGTGCTGAGCAGCCGCGCCGTGATCCGTTTCTCCCGCAGGTCCCGGTCCTCCTGCACCAGGGTGATCTCCCGGCCGACGTAAAACTCCATCAGGCGGGCCGGCGCCACAAGGTCGTCGTCGTAGAACTGCTCCAACACGGTCAGCCCCTCCGCCCCTCCCGGCTGGACCAGGGCCACCGAGTCCGGGTCCAGCTGCTGCGCTACGTCGGCCCAGCGCATCTGGAACGAACCTCGGGGAAGGTCCACCCGGCGAACGTCGCTCACCAGCCCGAAGCCCTGGTTGTACACGGTGAGGGCCAACTCCTCCCGCTGCTCCGCGGTGGAGGTGACCAGCGCCGGATCGTCGGCCGGCCAGACCGCAGCGGGATCAGTGATCAGGACGGCAGAGCAGCATATGGCAACCATCAGGATCCGGCTGCGGACCATCTTTTCGCTGTTCATCACGGGTTCCTCCCTGGAGCTCAAAACTCCAAAATCATGAAGAAAATTCAACTTTTTGGATTTATGGCGTCATTCGTGTATGTGGCAGACCATTCAGAAAACCATACAATTTAAACGGATTAGGCTGAACGAAGCAAGGGGGTTGCCTGTGGCAGGATTATTGCGTATATTTTCGGGCGGGCTTACCGTGGTTTCGTTGGCCGTGCATTTCGCGAGTGGCGGCATTCCGAACCGTTTTTTAGGGAGACGGGTAAGGAAACTGCGATCCCGGCGGCGGGCCCAGGATTACCAAACCTTCTGATTAGATATTCGGGGAGGGCAACCTCCCCACTTTTTTTGCCTCTCTACCCTGTTGATCCCCTTTCACCCATACCCCTATAATCGTGTGCCGCCAACGGGCGGCAACCAGTTGCCAGCAACAGCCCGGGGATGCCCCTGATGAATATCACCCTGATCGCGCCCTATCTCGACATCACAGCCCTCTCCATCCGCAGCATCTCGGCCTATCTGCGGCAAGGGGGCCACCAGGTCCGCCTGATCTTCCTGCCCGACCTGGCCGCCGTGATGGAACAGGGCGTCGATTTCGCCGGCACCTACAACGAGCGGGTGGTGGACCAGGTGGCCGAGCTGTGCGGCGACAGCCGGCTGGTGGGCTACTCGCTGATGACCAACTACTTCCCCAAGATCTCCGAACTGACCCGCGCCGTGCGAGAAAAAACCGGATACCGGCGGTCTGGGGCGGGGTGCACCCCACCATCGCCCCCGGCGAGTGCGCCGGGGTGGCCGATTTCGTCTGCGTGGGAGAAGGCGAGGGTGCGGTCCTCGAGTTGGCCGATGCCCTGAACGCAGGAACGGACATTGCCGGCATGCCGAACATAGCGTATACAGCTAACGGCAGCCTGGTCAGCAACCCGCCCCGGCCGCTGATCCAGGACCTGGACACGCTCCCCTACCCCGATTACCACCTGCCGGACCAGTTCGTGCTGGTTGGCGACAGCGTGGTGCCGTTGAGTGAGGAACTGCTCACCGAGATGTCCCGCGGCCGGGTTAATTTCATCGGCCCGGACCACGTGGTCTATGAAACCATGTGGACCCGCGGCTGCCCCTACCACTGCTCTTTCTGCATCAACAACGCGCTGCTGGAGCTCTACTCGAAGCAGAAGTCGGTGCGCCGCCGCAGCGTGGACCACCTGATGGGGGAGCTGGAGTGGATGCGCCGGCGGTTCCCGCAATTCAACCGGATCAATTTCGCCGACGACTGTTTCATCTACGGTTCCCTGGAGGAACTGGCCGAGTTCAGCCGGCGTTACAAGGACGCCGTCAACTTCCCTTTCTTCTGCCTGCTCAGCGTCCAGTCGGTGAAGGAGGAGAAGCTGAAACTGCTGGTGGATGCCGGCCTGCGGCGGGTTGAAGTGGGGATCCAGTCGGCGGCCGGCTCGACCAACGAGCTCTACCGGCGGAAGTATTTCTCCGCCGACAAACTGGTGCACTGCGCGACCCTGATCCACCGGCACCTCCCGGAGGACGTTATTCCGGCCTACGACGTGATCCTGGAAAACCCCTACGAGGAGACACCGGCGGTGCTGGAGACCCTCCGCGCCGTACTGCGGATGCCCCGGCCCTTCGTGCTCCAGCTCTTCTCGCTGACCTTCTTCCCCGGCACCGAGCTCTACCGCAAGGCCCTGGCCGACGGCATCATCGGGGGCGGCGAGGACTCCTACCACAAGGAGGACCACCACCGCGGCCTGAGCTGGGTCAACATGCTCTTCCTGATGGTCAACCAGGGCGTACCGCGGCCGATCATCGCCGCCCTGGCCTGGAAACCGCTGGTGATGCTGATGGAATCATGGCCCTTCCGCCGCCTCTTCGCCCTGGGCAACCGCCCCTACTGGGCCTACAAGGCCCGCCGGGACCGCAAATCGAGCCACCAGCGCTTCGGCCCCCTACTGGATTCCCACCCGAAGAGGTGACAGTCACCTATTCCACGACATTGCGGCAAGGATAGTCATGGCGGTGAGGAAGAGTACGTCGTCGGCGGAGGGCCGCAGGGGCAGAAAGTTCACCGGCTTCTCCAGCCCGGCGAGGAAGGATGCGGAGGTCTCGGCGCCGCCGGCGTGGCGGGCCAGCTGGACAGAGAGCCGGGCCGACTGCAGGTCGGGAAACACCAGCACGGCAGCCGCACCGCGGGTCCGGGAGTGGGGGTGCAGGGCCTCTACCCGGGCGGGGTCGAGGGCGCTGGCCGGCAGCATCTCACCATCGGTCTCCAAGTCGGGCCGCCTGGTCTTCAGCATTTCCGCCGCCTGCCTGACCCGCTCCGCCCCCGGCCCGGGAAGGCTCCCGTAGTCCGAGGCCGAAAGCAGCGCCACCCGCGGCTCCACACCGAGGGCCGGCGCGGCCCCGGCGGCCAGCAGCGCGATCCGCACCAGCTGTTCGGCGTCCGGTTCGGTGTGCAGCACGGTGTCGGCGGCCAGCAGCAGGCGACCGCCGCCGGAGACCAGGGTCAGCCCGCAGGCGCGCTCCGCCGCCCCCGCAGTGCCGATCACCCGGAGGATGGTCCGCAGAGTGGCCGGCAGTTCGATCCCCGCCGTGCAGAGCAGACCGTCGGCCCGCCCGGTGCGCAGGGCCATCAGCGAAAAGCCGAGGGGGTCGCCCACCAGGCGCTGCGCCGCCGGCGGGGTGAGCCCCTTGCGGCGCCGCATCTCCAACAGACGGGTGGCGAAGACCGGCAGGTCCTCCGACATCTCCGGGCCGTCGATCTGCACCAGGTCCAGGTCGACGCCCCGCTGGCGGGCCAGGCCCCGGATCCGTTCCGTCCGGCCAACCAGCACCGGGCGGACGGGAAGTTCCGAC
This sequence comes from uncultured Acidobacteriota bacterium, assembly GCA_963836075.1. GTDB lineage: Bacteria > Acidobacteriota > JAQAZP01 > JAQAZP01 > JAQAZP01 > JAQAZP01. Next base: position 3,056,180 of record CAWIIB010000009.1, on the reverse strand, counting down.
ACCAGGCCGGGCAGGGCGTCCAGCAGGGCCGGATCCGCCCCGCCGGAAAACCAGATGGAGGGCCGGGCATTACCGCAGGCGCTGCGGGCGGCATCGACGGCGCGCCGGGTCAACTGGTGGGTCAAGGTCTTACCTCATTCAGTGATACAGCAGATATGACCGGCGAAGTTCGCGAAAGGCGTCCTCGCCCTCCTGCCAGCCGGCGGCCAGGTCCCGCCAGCCGCCCCCCTCCCCCAGGTGCCGGCGCAGTTCCGGTGAACCGTAAAGGATGTCGATGGGCATCTTCTCCGTCTCGTACTCGTAGGGCGGCTCCCGCCAGCCCAGCTGGTCGGCCCGCTGGTCCCGGACGGCAGCCAGCAGGGCCACCGCAGCGGATACCGGCCGGAAGGCCCAGGGGTCGGTGACGTGCAGTTCCACACCGCCGCACATCTGACCGGCCCATTTCTGGAAGGTGGGCTCAAAGCTGGCCGGCCTGAAGATCACGCCCTCCAGCCCCTCCTCCGCCAGCGCACCGGCCAGTTTCACCGGGTCCAGCAGCGGAGCGCCCACCAGGTGGAACGGCCTCGTGGTGCCCCGCCCCTCGGAGAGCGTGGTCCCCTCCACCAGCACCGTGCCCGGGTAGACCAGGGCGGTATCCCAGGCGGGCATGTTCGGAGAGGGCATGACCCAGGGCAGGCCGGTGTCGGGGAAAAGCATCTCCCGCCGCCAGCCCTCGGCAGCGATCACATCCAGGGCACAGCCGATGCCGAAGTGGTCGTTGTAGAGCCGGGCCAGCTCGCCGATGGTCAGGCCGTGGCGCAGCGGCACCGGGCAGAGCCCCACAAAGGAGACGAACCCGGGGTCGAGCATCGGCCCCTCCACCACCTCGCCGCCCACCGGGTTCGGGCGGTCCAGCACCACCACCCTGGTGCCGGTCTCCCGGCAGGCCTGCATGGCCAGGGCCAGGGTGCTCATGAAGGTGTAGACCCGGGTGCCCACGTCCTGCAGGTCCACCACCAGGACATCGAGGCCGGCCAGCATCTCCGCGGTGGGTTTGCGGTGCTCCCCGTAGAGGCTGTACACGGTGAGACCGCACGCCGGGTCGATGTAGTCGTCGGACTCCACCATGTTGTCCTGTTTCTCGCCCCGGGCTCCGTGCTGGGGCCCGAACAGGGCCTGGAGGTCCAGGCCGCGGTCGGCAATGAACAGCGCGGCGGCGCCGTTGAGCCGGCGGTCCACCGAGGCCTGGTTGGCCAGCAGGCCCAGGGCCTTGCCCTCCAGGGACGAGAGCAGTCCCGCATCGCCGAACAGGCTTTCCAGGCCGCCCACCACCCGGGGAGCGTTCCCTTTCCGGTCCACTCCCGGGATATTCAGTTCCATGATATCCTCCGCCGGTTCCGATATGATAAAAACCCCGGTGAAACAATTGCCCACCACAGGCTCGTAATATTACAATGACAGCCTTGTTCCCGGCTAGCACCGGGTCCGAATACCACGTCCATTATGATCACCGGCCGCCGTGGCGGCGCCGCCAGGGTTGGCGGCACAGATGAAAGGAATACTATCGATGAGTAAGGGAATGATCGGGTGCGGTGTCGTGGTGCTGGTTCTGCTGGCCATCGTCGGCGCCGTCTTCATGTGGTTTGTCGGCGTCCGCAACGGTCTGGTGGAATCCGAAGAGTCGGTAAAGTCCCAGTGGTCCCAGGTGGAGAACGTCTACCAGCGGCGTCTCGACCTGATCCCCAACCTGGTGGCCACGGTGAAGGGCTACGCCGAGCACGAACAGGAGACCTTCACCGAGGTGACCGAAGCGCGGTCCAAGGCCTCGTCGATCCAGGTGGACCCGTCGAAACTGATGGGCAATCCGGCCGCGCTGGCCCAGTTCCAGTCGGCACAGGACGGCCTGGGCGCCGCGCTGGGCCGGCTGATGGTGGTGGTGGAGAGGTATCCCGAACTGAAGGCCAACCAGAATTTCCTCGAACTCCAGGTGCAGCTGGAAGGGACGGAGAACCGGATCACCCAGGAGCGCCGCCGGTTCAACGAGGTGGCCCAGTCCTACAACACCACGATTCGCAAGTTCCCGGCATCGGTGGTGGCCTCCATGTCCGGTTTCAGCCAGATCCCCTACTTTGAGGCGGCGGCCGGCGCTGACCAGGCTCCGGAGGTCCAGTTCTGATGAACTCCGCAATCAGCGGTGCAGGTTGGGGGCTGTTCAGGGCGGTGGCGGTGCTGACGCTCCTGCTGTCCCTGGCAGCTCCGGCGCCGCTGCTGACCGCCGACCTCGTCTATCCCGACCGCCCGGCGGCGCGGGTCAACGACTACGCCGGCCTGCTCACTCCGGCCCAGCGGGCCGAGTTGGAGCGGACCCTGGCCGATTTCGAGCGGCGCACCACCAACCAGTTGCTGGTGGCGACGTTCGAGAGCACCGAGGGCGGCGTGCCTGAGGACGTCTCCATCCGTCTGGCCGAAAAATGGAAGGTGGGCAGCCGGAACAATGACAACGGGCTGATCCTGGTGGTCTTCGTCAAGGAGCGGAAAGTCCGCTTCGAGGTGGGCTATGGGCTGGAAGGCGCCCTGCCCGATGCGCTGGCCATCCGGATCATCAACAACGAGGTCACCCCGCGCTTCCGCCAGGGTGATTTTCCCGGCGGGATCGCGGCGGGGATGTCGGCGGCCATGCGGGCCATCGAGGGTGAATACAGCGCCCCGGCCGGTGGCAACAGCCAAAGCCAACGCAGCAAGAAGGGATTCGGCGGGCTGATCATCCCGCTGATCTTCATCCTCATTTTCATCTTCGGCGGCCGGCGCGGCCGGTCGGCCCTGATGTGGTTTCTCATTCTCGGCGGCGGCCGCGGCAGCTACACCGGCAGCGGGGGCGGATGGTCCGGCGGAGGTGGCGGAGGAGGAGGGTTCTCGCCAGGCGGCGGCAGTTTTGGCGGGGGCGGGGCCACGGGAAGCTGGTAGGAATCATAGGACTGGATCGAAATGGAAAAAGATAGTATGGGGGAAGAGCAGAGAGAGCCGCAAGCGCCGGTGAAGCGGGGCAATGATCCGATGACCTTCCTCACCGTCGAGGAACAACGCCGGATCGTCGATGCCGTGGCCGCCGCGGAAAAGATCACCTCCGGCGAGATCCGGGTTCACCTGGCGCGGAAGGCCGGACGCAACCCCTACCGGGCGGCGGTGGTGGTTTTCAGGCGACTGGGGATGCACCGGACCGAGGCACGGAACGGGGTGCTCATTTTTCTCGGCCTGAAAAAGAAGCGGTTCGCCATCATCGGCGACCAGGGCATAAACGAGAAAGTGCCCGATGGCTTCTGGGAGGAGACCTCCCGGGAAATGGCCGGGTATTTTTGCCGCAACGACTTTGCCGGCGGCATTGTGGCCGGGATCGCCAGCGCGGGCGAAAAGCTTGCCGCGTTCTTCCCCTGGCAGGAAGACGACGTCAACGAGCTGCCCGACGAGATATCCATGGAAGAGTGAAACACAGTTTTATTTTGCCGGAGACCGCCGGTCCCCGGCCCAGCCATCAACTGGAGGAGTCAAATGAAAAGAGCAGGAAAGCTGCTGCCGCTGCTGGCAGCCCTTGCGATCCTCGTCGCGCCGGCCGTATTCGCCGGTGACGGGTTCGAGGATGTGCAGACCCGGATCCACGAGAAAACGCTGTCCAACGGCCTGAAGGTGATCATCTATGAGAACCACGACGCACCGGTGATCTCCTTCGTCACCCAGGCCAACGTGGGCGCCTCGGACGAGGTCCACGGCATCACCGGCCTGGCCCACATCCTGGAGCACATGGCCTTCAAGGGCACCGGCACCGTGGGGGGCCGGGACCGCAAGGCGGAGGCCGAGGCCATGGCCGCCGAGGACCAGGCCTTTGCCGCGATCATGGCCGAGCGCATGAAGGGTGAACTGGCGTCGCCCGAAAAACTGGCCGAACTGGAGAAGGTGCTGGAGGAGGCCAAGGACGAAGCCCGGCAATACGTGATCAGCAACGAGATGGACGAGATCCTGAACCGCGAAGGGGTGCAGGGGCTCAACGCCGGGACCGGCTACGACACCACGACCTACTACTACAGCCTGCCGTCGAACCGCCTGGAGCTCTGGGCGGTGCTCGAGTCGGACCGCTTCATCGATCCGGTGTTCCGTGAGTTTTACGCCGAGGTCCAGGTGGTGGCCGAAGAGCGGCGGATGCGCACCGACTCGAACCCCATCGGCCGGCTGCTGGAAGAATACCTGGCGGTGGCTTACAAGGCTCACCCCTACGGCGTGCCGGTGGTGGGCCACATGTCCGATGTCCAGAACATGGACCGGACAAAGTGCGAGAATTTCTTCCGCAAATACTACAACCCGAGCAACATGGTTGTGGCGGTGGCCGGGGACGTCTACCCTGACGAAGCCTTCCCGGTGATCGAGAAGTATTTTGGCGCCATCCCCCGGGGGCCCAAGCCCTCGCCGGTGACCACCGTGGAACCGCAGCAGAACGCCGAGCGGCGGGTGGTAACCTACGAGGAAGCCCAGCCGCTGCTGATCATGGGCTTCCACAAGCCGGGGTTCAACCACCCCGAACGGGCGGTGTATGACGCCATTTCCGACGTCATGGGCGCAGGCCGCAGCTCACGGCTGCACAAGAGCCTGGTCAAGGAAAAGCAGATCGCCATCGCCGCGATGACCCTCACCGGCCTGCCGGGGTCCAAGTATCCCGGGCTCTTCCTCTTCATCGGCGTTCCCTCCAAGGGCCATACCAACGCCGAAGTGGAGCAGGCCATCTGGGAAGAGATCGACAAGCTGAAGAACGAACCGGTCTCCGAACAGGAGCTGACCAAGCTGAAGACCAGGGCCAAGGCCGATTTCATCCGCGGTCTGGACTCGAACACCGGCATGGCCAACCAGTTGGCCTTCTACCACACCATGACCGGCGACTGGCGCACCATGTTCCAGGAGGTGGAGAGGATCGAGGCGGTGACCGGCGCGGACATCCAGCGGGTGGCCAATGAGGTCTTCACCCGCACCAATCTCTCGGTGGGAGCGCAGGAATCGCTGGCCGACCTCGAGCAGTAGGCACTGGTGACTGTAGGGCAACAGCATGGCCATGAAGAAGACAAGAGAGGAACTCCAGATGAGAAGAAATCACGCCACGAGCTTGCTTACGCTCGTCCTGGCCGCGGCATTCGTCATATCCGCGGTGCTGGCCGGGCCGGCGTTCTGCGACAAGAAACGCCCGCATGAAAAACTGACCTATCCCGATCTGCGCGAACTGACGGTCCCCGAGGTGCAGCAGACCGTGCTGGCCAACGGGATGAAACTCTACTACCTGCCGGACAACGACCTGCCGCTGGTCAACGCGCGGATGATCATCCGCACCGGCGGTTTCCTCGACCCGGCGGACAAGGTGGGCCTGGCCGGGATCACCGGCAGCGTGATGCGCACCGGCGGCACCGCGGACCATCCCGGAGACGAGCTGGACGACCTGCTGGAAGGGATCGCCGCACGGGTGGAAATCGGCATCGGCGACGATTCGGGTTTCGCCACCCTGAACTGCCTCACCGAGAACTTCGAGCAGGTGCTGGGGATCTTCGCCGACGTGATCCGCAACCCGGCCTTCCCCCAGGACAAGATCGACCTGACGATGATCGAGGCCAAGAGCGGCATCTCGCGGCGCAACGACGATCCCAATGGCATCCTCAACCGCGAGTTTTACCGCAAGATTTACGGGCCGGACAGCGTCTACGCCCGGAACATGGAATACGAGCACCTGGCCGGCATCACCCGGGATGACATGGTGGCGTTCCACGGCACCTGGTTCCACCCCGAGAACTGCATCCTCGCCGTCTGGGGCGACATCGACCCGGAGACCATCACCGCCCAGGTGGAGCAGGCCTTTGCCGGCTGGGAAGCCGGCGCGCCGGAGTTCCCCGCCTACCCCGCGATCCCCGAAGTGACGGCGTCGGTGAACCTGGTGGAGAAGACCGACCTCAACCAGAGCTACATCGCCATGGGTCACCTGGGCACCACCCGGGACAACCCCGACTATTTCGCCATCCAGGTGATGAACGAGATCTTCGGCACCTCGGGGTTCACCAGCCGGCTGATGCGCGCCGTGCGCACCGCCGAAGGGTTGACCTACGGGGTCAGCGGCGGGGTGAGCGCCAACTACGGCTATCCCGGCGACGCGCAGATCTACACTTTCACCAGCCTGGAGAACACCGGCTACACCATCGACCTGCTGAAGAGCGAGCTGGCCAAGCTGATCGAGGGCGGCGTGACCCAGGACGAGGTGAACCAGGCCCGGCAGGCCATCCTCAATTCCTTTGTCTTCAACTTCGACTCCACCGGTGAGGTGATCAACCGCCTGCTGACCTACGACTACTACGGCTACCCGTCCGACTTCCTGATGAAGTACAAAACCAGCATCGAGGGCGTGACCGTGGCCGACGTCAACCGCGTGGCCCGGGAATACTGGCACCCCGAGAAGATGGTGCTGATGGTGGTGGGCGACCCGGAGAAATTCGACAAACCGCTCTCCGGGTACGGCGAAGTGCAGGTGGTGGACATCACCATCCCCGACCCGCCGGCCTCCGAGGAGATCCCCGAGGCGACCCCCGAGTCGCTGGCCCGGGGCACCGAACTGATGAAGGCGGCGGCGCAGGCCCACGGCGGCGAAAAGATGCTGGCGGCGAAGAACGTCTTCTCCAAATCGGACATCACCGTCTCCACGCCCCAGGGCGAGATGGGCATCTCCGCCGAGTCCTGGACCGTGTTCCCTGACAAGAGCTGGTCCAAGCTGACCCTGCCCTTCGGGTCGATGATCCGCGTATTCGACGGCACCGAGGGCTGGCAGGAGATGGGGGGCCAGAAACAGCCGGCGGCGGCAGAGGACTTCACCAAGGAGTTTGCCCGTGACATGGACCACATCCTGCGCGGGGTGGACAGCGGGGACTGGACCTTCCAGTACGTCGACGACGTGGATTTCGAAGGGACCGCCGCCCACCGGGTGGTGATCGGTGACCGCTTCGAGCGCAGCACCACAGTCTACCTCTCCGCGGAGAACGGCCGGGTCATTGGCCGCCGCTTTGTGGGCGAGACCATGTCAGGGCCCGGCGAGCTGACCGAGGTGGTGCGGGAGTGGGCCGACTATGACGGCATCCCGGGCCCGGCGCTGGTCACCATCAGCCTCGAGGGTGAGGACTACATGAGCGTCACCTTCAGCGAATATGTCCTTGACGGCGATGTGGACATGGCCATCTTCGAGAAGGGGGAATAAACCTCCCGCAAGTGAGACAACACTACAAAGGGACCGGCTCTCGCCGGTCCCTTTGTTTCGTGGTCCGTATTGACTCTAGGATGCCGGCAGGACGGAGACCCGGTAGAAAACGACCTTCGGGTTGTCCACATCCACCCGCTCCACGGCCACACTGGTCCGGTGATCCCGGGGGACGGTCACCGGCTCAGCCGCCGGTTCGGCCACACCCAGCCGGATCAGAGCGGGGTTGAGGTCGGCGTCGATGCGCAGGGCCGCGACGCTGGAAACGGTCCCCGGGACGGGCATGGCCAGCAGGAGGACCACCACACAGGCAACCGTCGTCGTGGCCAACGAGGCGGCCAGGACGTGCCGGCGCACCCGGCGGTGCCGGCGGGCCGGCTCCTCGTCCAGGCGCCGCCTCAGCGCCTGCAGGCCCCCCGGGGCCGGCGTCAGCTCAGGAAAAAGTCCACTGGCCCTTCCGTTCATTATTTACCTCTCTCCAGTGCCCCTTTATCGATCAGCGGGCCGAGCGCCTGGCGCAGCTGCTTCAGGGCCTGGTGGCGGCGCGACCCCACGGTGCCCGCCGGAATCCCCAGCGCCCGGCCGATCTGTTCGTAGGTCATCCCGCTGAACTCGCTCATCAGCACGACGCGCTTGAGCCGCTCGGGCAGGGCATTCACCGCCCCGCGCACGACGTCCTCGCGTTCAGCGGACTCCAGCGCCCGCAGGCCATCCACCGTCCCGGCGGCACGGGCGCTGACCGCTTTCAGCGAGGCCCAACGCCACAGTTTTCGCGAACGGCGCCGGTTCGCGGCCAGATTGATCGCGATGCGGTAGACCAGCGGCTCCACCGTCTCCACCCGCACCCGCCGCCTCATCCGCCACAGGCGGACAAAGGCTTCCTGCACCAGATCCCTGGCGTCCTCCTCGTTCCAGACCCAGCGATACACCACGTTGTACAGGGGCTTCTCGAGACGGCAATAAAGCCGCTCGAGCGCCTCCCTGCCCAGTGGTGTCTGCGCCGGTTCTCCCATCTCTAGCGGCCGTCAGAGGAAACCACCTCGGCCTGCAAGATGATATAGGTGCTGCTCCGGGCCATTTCGGGGGCCCCCTGTACCATGGTGGTGAAGCCGGCCTGCTCCAGAACCATCAGCTGGCCTGGCTCGAGCCTAACGCTGGTCCTGACCCGCATTGCCGGACCTTTCTCGATATTCAGATCAGCGTGGACCACCCCGTTTCGCGATGTGGCCTTCTGCTGAATACCAAAATACGGCCCATCGGTGCTGGCGTGGGAGCCGCTGAGCGAATTGAGTGCAATTTTTTCCTGGAGCGTGAAGGTCAACGGGCCATCAACCTGGGCGATGGCTTCGAGCGCCTCCTGCAGTTGGTCAAGGCTGGCCGGCCAGGCCATCTCGGCGGCCACTTTGCCCTGCACCGCCCAGTAGGTGATACGAATAGTTGGAGGAGGTGTCGGAGATGTGCTGCCCAGGGCGGAGATGATCTCCTCGATACCCGCATGGATCGATGCCGGGGCGGTGACCACCACCAGACCGTCCCGTGGTACCCTCACCGACCCCATGGATGGGGTGTCCCCTCCCCGTTTCAGCATATCGGTGAGGATGCTTTTCAGTTCCTCTCCGTATTGCGGATCAACCTTGTAGGATCGCAGGACCAGTTCATCGCCATCCTGTTCGACCTTGTCCTCTGCATAGCTGCAACCGCTGGTCGGCAAAAGAATTACCAGGAGAGCGGCCAGCAGAGCGAGCGTGAAAAGCACTGCTCGTGGAGTCTGTTTCAGTGCCGGTCCCGGCCGGTTTCTCGATGTGCCGTCTGTACCTCTTCCTCATCCTCGCTCCTCCCCGATCAAGTGGTTTGGGTTTTCGATGTCGTTCCTCATCTGTTACTACCCCCGGCACCACACATTCTTCAAAAAATCCGGGGACAAATGTAAAAAACATAACTAATACAACGAAATGCGTGCCGGCATGGAGAAATATTTGTGAGTCACGCCCTCAAACCGGAAAGCGTAACTCAGCCCCCCTCAATGACTTCTCAGTTAGTCATAAATTCATGTACGTCCCCGGTGTCAAAATGGCCTACTTTTTTAAGCCGTAACCGGAGATCTTTTTGTGCAGGTTGGTGCGTTCGAGACCCAGGAGGGCGGCGGCGCGGGAGACGTTCCAGCCGGTCTCGTCCAGGGCGGCGATGATGAATGCCCGCTCCTGCTCCTCGCGGAATTCCTTGAGGCTCATCTTGCCCAGCAGGGACGAGAGCCGGCGCGAGTCGCTGTCATCGCCGGGGCGTCCGCTGAACAGGGCGGTGAGGTGCCGCCGGACGTGGAAGGCCCTGATCAGCGGCTCACGGACCATGATCACCAGCCGTTCGATCACGTTGCGCAGCTCGCGCACGTTTCCCGGCCAGTGATAGTCGAGGAGCAGCTCCAGGGCCTCGGGCTGCAGGGTCATGGTGGGAAAACCGTTCTCGCGGCAGAAGATGCCGATGAAGTGTTCGGTCAGCTCGGGGATGTCCTCCTTGCGCTGCCGCAGCGGCGGCACCACCAGCGGCACCACGTTGATGCGGTAGAAGAGGTCCTCGCGAAAGCCGCCGGTGCGAATTTCCTCCTCGAGGTTCTTGTTCGTCGCCGCCACCACCCGCACCTCGACGCTCACCGGGTCATTGCTGCCCAGGCGGGTCAGCTCGCCGGTCTGCAGGATGCGCAGCACCTTGGCCTGGGCCGAGAGGCCCATGTCGCCGATCTCGTCGAGAAAGAGCGTGCCGCCGTGGGCCAGTTCGAACTTGCCCAGCTTGAGACGCTCGGCCCCGGTGAAGGCGCCCCTCTCCGCGCCGAACAGTTCGCTCTCGATCAGCTCGGTGGGAATGGCCGCGCAGTTGACCTTGATGAAGGGGCCGTCGCGGAGCGGGCTCTGTTCGTGGATCGCCCGGGCCACCAGTTCCTTGCCGGTGCCGCTCTCCCCGACGATGAGGATCCGTCCGCGGCTCGGCGCGGCCCGTCCGATGGCCTCGCGCAGCGCCTCGATCACCGGCGAACTGCCCACCATCCGCGCCGGCTCGCCCAGCTGGGCCCGCAGGTCGATGTTCTCCCGGCGCAGCCGGCTCGACTCCAGGGCCAGGCGGACCGAGTGCAGCACCCGCTCCTTTTCCAGCGGCTTTTCAATGAAGTCGTAGGCCCCCATCCGGGTGGCCCGCACCGCGTCGGAGAAGGTGGCCTGGCCGGAGATGACCACCACCGGCAACTGCGGCTCGTCCTTCTTCAGCAGTTCCAGCGCCTCCAGACCGGTGAGCACCGGCATCTTCAGGTCGAGGAGCACCAGGTCGCAGGCCCGGCCGGCGGCCTGCTCCACCGCCTCCTGCCCGTTCTCCGCCTCCAGCACCTGGTATCCCGCCCCGCCCAGCACCAGGGAGAGGGTCCGGCGGATGTTCCGCTCGTCATCGGCCACCAGGATAACGCCGTTCACTTCCTTGTCGCCCATCAGACGTCCCTCTCCTTTGTTGCCTTCGCGGCAGGGATCCGGATCACGAACCGCGCGCCCTGCGGCTGGGCGTCCTCGACGCTGATCCAGCCGCCCTGGTCGAGGACGCTTTTCTTGACGATGGCCAGGCCGAGGCCCATACCGTCGGGACGGCCGCTGAACGATGGTTCAAAAACCCGCTGTTTCTCCCCCTGGCGGATACCGGGCCCGTTGTCGGCGACGGTCAGCTGCAGCCATCCCGCACCGGGGCTGGAGCTTTCCACCCGCAGGCCCAGGCCGGGCCGTTCCAGCTGCACCGCATTGTCGGCCAGGTTGCGCAGGATGCCCACCAGCTGGTCCGGGTCGAACCAGGCCGGTGGCAGCCCCTGGGCCAGGCCGAAGGAGATCTCCAGCTGCTCTCCGTACTCGGGGTGACGCTCGAAGAAGCGGTGCACCGCTTCGTTGAGGTCCAGGGCCTCGGGGACCGGGTCCGGAAGCCGGGCAAAAGAGGAGAAGGCCTGGACCATCCGCTTCAGCCTCCCGGTCTCTTCCAGCACCATCTCCGCGCTCTCCTCCAGCAGGGCGGCGAACTCGGCCTGTCCGCCCTCCCCCGCCTCGCCGGCGGCCACCGCGGCGTAGCGGTCACGCAGCTCCTGGATACCCATCTGGATCGGCGAGAGGGGGTTCTTGATCTCGTGGGCCAGCTTGCGGGCCATGTCTTTCCACAGCGCCATCTTCTCCAGATATATGATCCGTTCCCGGCTCTGTTGCAGCTCGCCGGCCATCCCGCGGAAGGAGTCGATCAGCCGCCCCAGTTCGTCATGCCCCCCGGGGGGCAGGTGAAGATCGTAGTCCCCCACCGCCACCTGGCGGGTGGCGCCGGCCAGGGCGGCCAGCCGCCGGGTGATCCCGCGGGAGATGGCGATGCCGGCAGCCAGGCTGCCCAGGATCACCAGCGACATCACCACCACGAAAAAGAGGGTGATGCGCGATTTCAGACGGGTCACCAGGTAGTTGAGGTGGCGGTAGGTGATCAGCGTGCCCTGCAGCGTCTCAGCCTCCAGCCGCAGGTCGGCCCGCACCGATATGGCTGCCGCCACCCGGCCCCGCTCCCCCCCTTCCGGTCCGATAAGCCCCATGAATGAAACGCCGGGCCCCACGCTGAACAGAAACGGTTCGCCCGGTTCGGCCTGCTCCAGCTTGCGGCGGAACGTGTCGCAGACCACCGGCGGTGCCTCCGCCTCCCCGCCGGCAACCTGCCAGCTGCTGCCCTGCCGCAGACCCACCAGGGCCGGTGCGGGCCGGACATCGAGACCGCGGATCAGGCTGCTCAGGTCGTCCGCCGCCTGCCCCTCCGCCGGCGGCGCGGGCAGCCCGGCGAGGTGCTGTTCCAGCAGCCTGTTGAGCAGCGCCAGCCGCGCCGACTGCGCCTCGTAAATCCTCCGGGGAAAGGCGGTGGCGGTCTCCAGCACCGCTTCCACCTCGGGGCTCAGGCCCAGTTCCAGCGTCTGCGCCACCGTCCAGCGGAAGGTCAGCACGGCAAAGACCAGCGGGATCACCGAGACCACCAGCAGGGCGCTGACGATACGCAGGCCGATCTTACTCATCGCCGTCCACCTCCTCCCCGGTCCACTCCACGTCGGCCGCCCGGAAGGGCGCGGTGACAAAGGTGAAACGGTCCTCGTCCACCCCGGTGGAGCGTCCGATGAAGATGTTCATCATCGAACCGAAAAAGATGCTCCGCCCGCCCTGCCGGTCGTTCTCCCCGGCCGAACCGGACTCCTCCACCCAGCGCTTGGTCTGTTCCAGCTGGTCCTGGGAGATGGGGACCAGCAGCACCTCCATGGTGATCAGGTACGACGTGTCCTGCTCCAGCCGCTCCAGCGGGCAGAAGCGAAACTCGGTGAGCCGGCGACAGTATTCCTCCACCTCGTCCAGCGTGCCGGCCAGGTGCCGGCCGGTGCCCTGGTCGGAGTAGGTGGTGATCAGGTAGGTCTCGTCCCAGACGTCGAAACGGATCTCCCGGCTGAAACGATTCTCAGCCACCAGCCGCCCGCTCTCCGCCTCAACCAGCATCAGGCGGGTGGCCACGGTGCTGGTGAACCCGCTGACCAGGGTTTCGCGAACCTCGTCGCTGAACAGGGTGACCACCTCCAGGTCCAGCATCAGCAGATCCTCTTCGGCATAGGGGCGGCAGATCGCCTCCCCCGGCGGCGGGTCGCCGGCCAGCAGTGCCGGTGCGCCCACAGCGCCCTGGAGCAGGAGAAAGACCAGCAGGCAGAACAGTCCGCGGCATCCGGACGGCGGAACGGCTCGCTGTTGCTGTCTGCGCTGAGTCATCAGTTACCCGGGCCGGGGCACCCACCCCGGCCCGCTCCAGTTGCCGATTACCAGTGGTTGTGGTCGTGGGTGGTGTAAACCGCCCCCACCAGGCTGACGATGCCGATTCCGGTGTCGAAACGCGCTCCCAGACCGCAGGAGTACACCAGGTCCCCCAGACGCACGTCGTCCCTGGGAAAGGCGTTCCCCCCGTCAACGAATCCCAGCAGTTCCCACTGGTCGATGAAGGAGAACCGGCTGCGGGGGAAAATGAACTTGTACTCCAGCTGGAAGGCCAGGCCCGAGTCCTGCCACTGGTCATGGTGGTTGTGGATGCCGCGCACCAGGTCGGCCACGTTGAACTGCTCGAAGAACGGCGCATCACCGCCAATGACCCCGCCGAACAGGCGAACCTGGGCCAGTTGCCGCGGCGCCACCGGGAAAACGCCGCTGCCGTCGAGGGTCAGTTTGCGGTAGGCGTAGTTGCCGCCCAGGGCCTGGAACGCGTTCTCGAAGGAGACGGTCAGTTCCATCCCCTCGCTGGGCAGGAAAAGGTCATTCTTGCGGCTCCAGTTGTAGACCAGGCCGAAGGCGAAAATCCGGGCGTCCGGCTCGAAAGGCGGCGGCTGGTAAGCCGGCAGGCCATCCGCCAGGTATTCCTGGTCCACACTGGAATATTTGAGACCGGCCACCAGCTGCGAATACCAGCGGGTGCGCATCCCGACAAAGGGCGCAACCGAGAATCCCTCGGCCTCTAGAACCGATCCGTCTCCGTCCGGTCCATTGACCCTCTCCTCCGTGTGAAAGAAGTCCGACCGGATCCCGGCAATGACGTCCGACCCCAGGAAGTGGGGGTCGCTCCAGCCCAGGGAGGCCACCTGGTGGTCCCGCCGCAGCTTGAACCCGGCCAGGGCCGTCTGCCCGCGGCCGCCAAAGTTGATGTCTCCCACGCCAAAACCGAGATCGGCGCCGCTGAGGCCCACGAACCCCCGGGAGCCGGCGGTGAGCAGCAGCGTTGGCCGTTCCTCCACCCTGATGTGCCAGATGACCCAATCCCTGTCGGCGCCCCTGCTCAGCGACATCCGCACCCGGCGGAAAAAGCCGAGGCGCAACAGTTTGAGCCGCGAGATGTTCGCCGGCACCTCGTCGAAGACATCCCCCTCCTCCAGCAGCAGTTCCCGGCGGATCACCCGTTCCACGGTGCGCTTGTTGCCGGTGATCACCACCTTCTCGATCCGCCGCACCACCACCATGGGAGCGCCGGGCACCGGCCCGTCGTCCGGGTGGCCATACACCGGGCCCTTGTCCTTGCCGGGGGGGAACTCGTCAGGGGGAGGCGATGCGCGGACCAGGGCGGGAACGAGGAAGAAGATCACCAGCAGGAGCAGCACGGCCGTCTGCCGCAGATGGGAGGGGCGTGGCGTCATCGGGTCTTCTCCTGGGGGCTGGTCTCATCTCACCTGTACAAATTTTAACACGCGGCCCGGATGCGGACAATGAAACTCCGGTGACAGCAAGCCGGCGGGGGCATATAATCGGTGTTCACCGTTCACTTTTCCAGGGGATCCCGATGACCGCCGACAACCAGCAGCAGCCCTATCTGGGCGCCCACATGTCGATCAGCGGCGGCCTGCACCTCGCCATCCAGCGGGCCCTCCAGGTGGACTGCCGCGCCCTGCAGATCTTCACCAAGAACGCCAGCCAGTGGAAAGCGAAACCGCTGGCCGACGAGGCGGTGGAGCAGTTCCGCACCGCCCGGGAGGAGAGCGGCCTGGGGGTGGTCCTGGCCCACGACAGCTACCTGATCAACCTCGCCTCTCCCGACCCGCGCCTGCTGGAGAAATCCATCGCCGCCATGGGCGACGAGCTGGAGCGCGCCGAACAGCTGGGCCTGCCCTTCCTGGTGTCCCACCCCGGGGCGCACAAGGGGGACGGCGAGGCCGCCGGCCTGGCCCGGGTTGCCGAATCCCTGGATGCCGTCCACCGCCGGCACCCGGACATGGAAGCGAAGATCCTCATCGAGACCACCGCCGGCCAGGGCACCAGCCTCGGTTTCCGTTTCGAGCACCTGGCCGCGATCCTCGAGCAGGTGGAGCAGCCGGAGCGCCTCGGGGTCTGTCTCGACACCTGCCACATCTTTGCCGCCGGGTATGACCTGCGCACCCCCGAGGCCTACGAAAAGACCATGGGCGAGTTTGAGCAGCTGGTGGGGTTTGACCGTTTGCACGCGATCCACGTCAACGACAGCAAGAAGGACCTCGGCTCCCGGGTGGACCGCCATGACCAGATCGGCGACGGGGCCCTGGGGCGGGAGGCCTTCCGCAGCCTGATGCGGGACCAGCGGCTGAAGGATATCCCCAAGGTGCTGGAGACCCGCAAGGGCCCGGAGCTGGAGGAGGACCGCCGGAACCTCGCGCTGCTGCGGCAACTGGCCGGCGCATAATCAGGTGACGGTCACCTCGACACACGCCACTTGCGCACCGCGGGGTGAGGGATTACGCTTGGCCCATGTCCACGCTGTTCATCATCACCGGAAGCCTCACCGGCCTGTTTCTTCTCGGCTTCGGTCTGGTCAGCGTCCGCGAGCGGGAAAACCGGGCGGCCGCGGTGGCCATCACCTGCGGCCTGGTCTTCCTCGCCGCCTGGTTCGGTCTGGGCCTGCGCTATCCCCAGTGGTCCATTCCCGCGGCGGTGGGCCTGATGGCCGCGGCGGCCCTGGCCGCGCTGCTGATGCTCTACCCCATGGGCGAGAACACCATCCCCGAGGTGGACGCACAGAAAGCCCGCCGCCTGGACGAGCGGGAAATCATGTTCGCCAGGGCCCGGCTGAAGCAGGGCACACCCCAGTTCGAGGAGTTCTACCAAAGGCTGCGGCCCGACCTGGCCGAAGTGGACGGGGAACTGCGCCAGTTACCCAGGCTGGGGGAGCCGGGAGGCCGCTTCTACACCGAAAAAGACGGCGCATATTTCGAAGCGCTCTTCGACTATATCGAGGAGATTAACCACCTGGGTGACATCACCACCCCCCGCCGGGCCGAACCGCTGGAGATCGCCGCCGCGGAAGCCACCCGGCGGATCAAGGCCTTTGCCCGCCACCTCGGCGCACTGGAGGTGGGGATCACCCCACTCAAGGAGCACCACCTTTACTCCCACGTGGGCCGCGGCCAGGGCGCCTGGGGCGAACCGGTGACCCTGCACCACCGCTTCGTCATCGTCTTCACCGTGGAGATGGATCCGGAGCTGATCCGCAACGCCCCGATGATGCCGGCCATCGCCGAGAGCGCCACCCAGTATCTCCGCGGCACCATGATCGCCGCCACGCTGGCCGGATACTGCTCCCGTCTGGGCTATCCGGCCCGGGCCCACGTGGACGGCAACTACCGGGTGCTGGCCACCGCGGCGGCGGTGGATGCCGGCCTGGGCGAGATCGGGCGGCTGGGGCTGCTGCTCACCCCGACCCACGGCCCGCGGGTCCGCCTGGCCGCGGTGACCACCGACCTGCCGCTGGTGCCCGACGAACCGCGGCCCTTTGGAGCACAGGATTTCTGCCGCATCTGCCTCAAATGCGCTGACTGCTGCCCGGGCCGGGCCATCCCCCACGGCGACCGCGTGGAGGTTCGCGGCCTGCTGAAGTGGCAGTCGAGCCAGGAGGAGTGCTACCGCTACTGGCTCCGGGCGGGCACCGACTGCGGACTCTGTATCGCTGTCTGCCCCTATGCCAAGCCGGCCACCCTCTACCACAACCTGGTCCGCCAGGCCTGCGCCGCCAACCCCCTGGCCCGCCGGCTGGCCCACCGGCTGGACAACCTTTTCTACGGCCGCCGCCCGCGGCACGCCGACGTGCCCCAGTGGTTCGATTCCCGGTAAAATAGTGTGCCACCAAACAGGTCCCCCGTTCGTCTTATAAGGGTGAACACCGCGGATATGTTCATTTGGAATCCGGATGCGACGCATGACCAGGCAACTGACAACTGAACAGCGGGCGGCTTTCGCAGAACTGCTGAAGCCGCACCACGAGTATCTGGCACGGTTCTGCAACCGTCTCTGCCGTTCCGACGACGACGGGCAGGACCTCTACCAGCAGGCGATTCTCAAGGCGCTGGTGAAGCTGGACAGCCTCAGGAACCGCCGCCGCTTCCGGCAATGGCTCTCGTCGATCGTCGTCAACGAGCATCGAAGCCAGTGCCGGCGCCAGCGGCTGCGGCAGCTGATCGGCCTGTCCCCCCGGCCCGGACGATCGACAAACAGCCCCTCCGCAGGTGAATCCGCCGTGGATCCACCCGACCCGGACCGGGCCATCCGCCTGCGCCAGTGTCTCCAGCGGCTGACGCCCGCCAAACGGGAAGCGGTGGTGCTCTTCGAGGTGGAGGGATACTCCATCGGAGAGATCGCCGAGATCCAGCGGATCTCCGTCACCGCCGCCAAGACACGCGTTTCCAGAGCCCGAAGGGAACTCCAGACCCTCTATTCGGGAGACCGGCCCCGGCCGGGGGCTCCCCGCGCCAGACAGGTGAACGGCCATGACTACAGAACGAGACTGGAAGCCGCTGAAAAAGCACACCGCTGATCCGGAGACGAACCGGCAGCAGCGGGCGGGCGAGGCAGGACAGCGCTACGGCAGGGCCGTGGAGGCCTTCCGCGCCGCGCAGACCACCGTTCCCGGCTGGGACGAAACGGAACGCATGATTCTCACCGGACACCAACGGGAGCACGACATGAGACAGAACCACAAGACCACCGCCGGGTGGACCAGGAAACCGGCACTGATCGGTGCCTGCAGCTTCATCATTCTCATCGCCTTCTTTGCCGTCCCCTTCTCGCAGACCGCCGAGATCGGCGCCCGGCTGACCTTTGAACTGACCGAGCCCGCCGGGGAACTGCAGACACTCGATTTTGCCGCCATCCTCAACGATCCGTCCTACGGGATCGAGAGCTGGAACAACAGCATCCGCATGAGTCCTGATGGGGGCCCGCTGTTGATCGATCTCCTGCTGTTCACCGAAGACCCGGGCGCGCCGGGCGCGGTGCTGTCCGCTCTCACCGCGGAATACCCGGTTTTAGCCGCCGCCGAGACCACCATCACCCCGGTGACCGAGAGCAGTTCCGGGACCATTTTCAATCGCCTCACCGGCGAGCTGGAAGTGCGTATCGACTGCGAAGGGATGAGCGCGGCCGAGATCGAGCAGATGATCCGGCAGTCGCTGGTGGAACAGGGCGCCGAAGGGGTTGATGTCCAGGTGATCGAAAGCGAGGACGGCGAACAGCGCGAGATCATGGTCAGCGTCACCGCCGACCAGGAAGCAGAAGAGTAGTCGTCAAACAGTCCAGGGGCCGTGCCGTGAACAGCGGCCGGCCCCTTTTTTCCTTCTACTTCCCGTCGAACAGGGAAACGGGCACCGGCTCCCTCTTCTTTTCCGGAGCCGGATCTTTCATCACCAGCAGCTCCAGCCGCGCCGGTTCCAGTTCAGGGTCGATCTGCAGTGACCTCTCAAAGTGTTCGACCGCCCGTGCCGGCATCCCCGAGTCGAGGTAGATCCGCCCGAGGAAGTAGTGGGTCTCGGCATGTTTCGGCTCCAGTTCCACCGCCCGCCGCAATGCCTCTTCGGCCCGCCGGCTCCACAGCGGATTGCGGGAAAGGGCCAGCGCCAGGTGCCGGTGATACTCGGCCTTCTGGTCGTCGATCTTGACCGCCAGCCGGAACAGCTGGACCGCACTGTGGAAATCCTCTCTGGTGAAATGTTCGAGCCCTTGTTCGAAGTGATACCGGGCCATGTCCTCTGGTCCCTCCGGCTCACTTCCTTTCAGGACGCCACTCGATTCCCTCTCGGGCAGCGCTTTCCCGTAAACCGCGGCAGCTTCATCCCGCCAGTTTCTGTTTGAGGGAACGCCCAGCGTCTGCTTTTCAGGGATGCTCTTCATCTCAATTGCGGGAGCGGACGGCATCAACAACTGGGGAGCGATCGGTTCCGGGGACCGCTCCTCCGAGGGACCGGGGATTGCCGCCCCATCCTGCGGAGGCGGAAGAGCCGTGGTTTCCACCATTCCGGTACAGAGCAGGACGTAGAGGCCAAGGAGGGTCTCCGGCCTGGTGACCGGACTGACCAGGCAGAGATCCTGCACCGAACTGGAACCCTCCAGCCGCGAGAGCAGAAAGCCCTCCACCATGGAAAAATCAAAGATGGTGATATCCGGCGGTGTCTCCACCGGCGAGACCAGACCTGCGGCATGTCCCAACGCCTGCTCCACCAGTGTGAGGTTTTCTATCTCCCTCACCCCGTCGAGGATTATCTCCGCCGTGGCACGACAGTTTGACGTCTCAGCCGTCTGGCCCGCAGGGGACTCCGTGAATGAATACCAGCCATCGTCCCAGTTGAACAGATCGCTGACCGCCTGCCGGGGGGGGGTGTCCGCCGCCGGATTGCCCGAGGTGCAGTCCACCAGGCTTCCCTGTTCGAAGTGAAGGATGTAGTAGGAAGAGAGTGTGCTCAAACGCAGATCGCCGGTCATCTGATCGAGGTAGATTCGGCTGATGATCATCGGCGGGTACAGGCCATCGCCCAGCGAACCCGACCAACATGTGCCGTCCCAGCTCATACCAGCCAATTCCTCCCCGGTGCTCCGATCCAGCCTGACAACAACAGTCGTGCCGCGTTCTTACTGCATTATTTTTAGTAATCGGCAAAAACCGGAAAATTCATGAGCAAAAGGGAGGGACGTTCAGCGCGATGATCAGGAAAACTTCCGCTTGAGCGCCACCAGGGCCGGCAGCAGAAGCAGGGTGGCGGCGAGGCAGAACAGGACGCCGATGACGGCGATACGGCCCAGGCCGGCCAGTCCCGGCATCTCGGCCAGGGCCAGCGAGCCGAAACCGGCCACGGTGGTCAGGGTGGTGAGGATCACCGAGCGGCCCATGGCGGCCACCGCCGGGGCGAGGTCTTCACCGGGGACCAGGGAGCGCAGACGGTTGACCATGTGGATGCCGTCGTCGATGCCGATACCGACAATCAGCGGGATGGCCATGGCGCCGATGAACTGCAC
This sequence comes from uncultured Acidobacteriota bacterium, assembly GCA_963836075.1. Taxonomy (GTDB): domain Bacteria; phylum Acidobacteriota; class JAQAZP01; order JAQAZP01; family JAQAZP01; genus JAQAZP01. The sequence continues at coordinate 3,036,131 of CAWIIB010000009.1, read as the reverse complement.
CGGCGCGCCGCCGAGACGGAGCAGGCCAGCGGTCCAGAGCAGGGCCGCACCGAGCGGCACCAGGGTGAGCAGCACGCGCAGCGGCCGGCGGAACTGCAGCAGGAGAATGACCACCACCAGCAGCAGCGAGAGCCCCAGGGCCTCGGTGAATCGCTGCCCCACGGTGGTCTTGAACTCGGCCATCAGCAGGGAGAGCGAAGCGAGACGCGGTACCTTCACTCCCACGGCGGCCAGGTCCACCGTGCGGCGCAGCTGCAGCAGCTCATCGTCGTTCCAGCGGTGCTCGCCGGGGAAGAGGTAGAAGGCCAGGGCCAGCCCCTGCCCTTCCGCTGCCGGCCGCAGGTAGCGCAGGGCCAGCATCTCCTCCAGCGCCGGCGCCAACAGTCCGGGCCTGAGCCACTCCGGATCCCCCCGGATCAGGTGGTCCAGAGAGCGCTGGAACGGGGCAAAAGCATCCGGGGCGAACCCGTGGGTTTCGCCGGCAGCGGCCAGTGCTGTTGCCGTGGCCGCGAGATCGATGCCCTCCAGTATCTTGAGATTCTGATCCTGCCTGCGCAGCGAGGGCAGCCAGTCGGTGGCGCTCTCCACCATGCTGGGGCGCAGCGTTCCCTCGATGTTCCCCAGCACGGTGATCACGTCCTCCGCGGTGGCGAGGAGGGAATCGGCATCCGGCCCTTCCAGCATCACCATCAGCGGCTCGCCCAGGCCCCGGCCGAATGACTGCTCGAAATGCTCCTGGCCAGCCGCTGCCTCGGAGCCGGCGGGCCGAAGGTTGTGCAGGTCGAGGTCGAAGCGGAGCGGGCCGCCGGGGAGCAGGAAGAGCAGGACGGTCAGGGCCGACGCAACGACGAGGGTTTTTCCAGGGTGGCCGGTGACCAGCCGGGCCAGCAGCGGGGCGCCAAAGGTCGGCCGGCGGCGGGGGAACCAGCTGTCGGGCAGACTGCTGCCGCCGTGCCGGCGGCAGACCAGGGCGATCACTGCGGGCAGGGTAAAGAGCACGGCGATCATGGTGGCCAGCACGCCGAGACCGGTGATGATGCCCAGTTCCTTGAGGCCGGGCAGGCCGCAGACCACCAGGGAGAAGAAGGCCGCCGAGGTGGTCAGGCCGCTGCCGAGGATCGCCGTCCCGGTCTCGGCCAGACCGCAGTCCAGGGCCTCGGCCGGTGCTTTCCCCTCCTCGAGGAGATCGAGGAGCCGGTTCAGCAGGTGGATGCTGAAGTCCATGCCCAGGCCGAAGAGGATCGCCCCGAAGCCGAGGGAGATCATGTTCAGCCGTCCGAGGAACAGACCGGTGAGCCCGAGGGTCCAGACGCCGCCGGTGAACAGCGGCAGGCCGATGATCAGCACCAGCCGGGGCCGCCGGTAGGCGTAGGACATCAGGATCAGCAGGGCGAGAAGCGATCCCACCAGGGTGATCTTGACGTCCTTTTTGGTGTTCGCCTCATCCTCGAGAGCAAAGAGATACCCGCCGCCGTATTCCGCGGGGAGCTGCGCCAGCGCGGGAATCTCTTCCTCGGCGGCCAGCTCAGTGCGGCAGCGTTCCACGGCCGCTTTCGTGGTATCCAGCAGCCGGCGGGCAAAGCCCGTGTCCAGTGCCCGGCCCGTGGGATAGCCGACGATCAGCACCCGGCGGCGGTCCCCGGAGAGCAGGTAGCCGTCCCCCGACTCCAGATCCATGCTGCCCGGGCCCAGCTCGGCCCGCTCCCGGGGCTGCTCCCGGCGCAGGTCATCCAGCCGGGAGGCGAAGTCCAGCGGGTCCACCCGCACCAGTTGCTTGAGCATCTCCGGTGACCCGCCCGTCAGCCTGAGCCGGGCCCGGTGCACCGCCCGCCTGACTTCCCCGGGGGCCAGCCCGGGAAGCAGGTGACGGGAACTCTCCGGCGGCAGAATCTGGAAGACGTGGGGCAGGAAGTGGCCGGCGAACTGGGTGGTGAAGTCGGGACCCGGACCGCAATCCACCTGGTGAAAGCAGCCGGACCCGGACAGCTCCGCCACCACCTCGTCGGCCAGGGCATAGAGCAGCTCGGAAGAATCGCCCGACACCTGGTCGCTTACCGGACCGAGGGCGATGAGCAGCCGGTCATCGGCCCCGAAGGCATCGAGGCAGGCCTGGAGGTCGAGGGAGGCCCGGGAACGCTCGGGCATCAGCTGGGCGATGTCGGTGTCCAGCCGCAGGGAAACCAGGGCGGCCACGGCCAGGACAAGAGTGGTCAGGGCGACACCGCAGAGCACCGCGGCAGGGCGGGTCCAGCAAAGATGAGAGATCCGCTTGAGCAGGCGCTGCATGAACGGGGTCCTGAGCTGAAAGGCTCGCCCGAATAATCAGGGGATCTCGAAACCTTCCTCACCCTCCAGGTTCTGGGCGATGAATTTTTCGAGAAAGTCCCGGTCCTCGTCGTCCAGCTTGTTGAAGACCAGGCCGGCCCGGTAGAGCAGAGTGGACGTACCGCTCTCGGTATGACCCACCGAGTGCACGTAGCTGCGGATCACCTGGGCCACCGGTACTGATCACACGGTCGGCAAAACTCACATTGATCTCATACAGGCCACCGGGATTGAGGCGGCAGGGCAGCTCCACCAACGTGCCGCTGACACTGAGATTGATGATCGAGGAGGCAACCACGGCCTGAACTTCGCCGCCCACGCTATGCATCATCTCCACGCGGGGGTGCTTGCGGCGTTCGCTGTAGTTCGTTTCATTCCCACTCATCGAAGCAGATCCTCCATTGACCGGTGTCGCCGTTCCCGATGTACGTTATGATCACTGTGCTTACTTATCGGAATTGTCAGGAATCCTCTTGACCACCCCAGGGATATCCTCCATGCGGGCCAGTGTTTCGAGAACAGCAGCCGGACAGTGCGGGTCGTTGGCCAGCGCCTGACACTGGGCCGGCTCCAGCTGCCTGCGCTGCAGCAGTTCCAGAATCACCGCCTCCCGGCAACCACCCAGCAGCAGATTCACCGTATGCCGCCCCGGCCTGCTGCGGGCCAGGGCCAATTGCTCCTCGTCGGACTGGTCCTCGATTCGGTCGCGCAAAATAGTATATAGCAATCGTTGGGTCTCAGGGGAGAGGTTTCGGTCGTCCAGCAGAGCCTGAAGGTCCTGGATCAGGAGACCCGAAGCCGCCCCGCTCCGCTCCTCCTCCCCGGTGAACCGGTGCCGGGCCAGTTCCAGACGTATCTGGTAGCGGGGTCTCCAGCGTTCCGACCCGGCCACCAGCCCGACTTTTTCCGCGGTGGTTTTCGGGTCGCGGAGCAGTTTCACCAGGTCCCCCTCGGTGAGCAGCGGCCCGTCCAGCAGAAACGCCAGCACCCGGGGGTCGGGGTCCCGCAGCAGTTGCTCATGCACCAGACGGCCGCCGGTGCGCGAAAGCTGAATCTTGCGGCCCAGGGCCGTTTCGGGTAGCCGTTTGCCAAACAGGTCCGCGGCCATCCGGCTCCCGGCACGGGGGATATCCCGGCTGGTCATCACCTGGACCAGGTCGGCCAGCCGCAGCGAGTTGATCAGGATCCGCAGCAGAGACAGCGGGCAGCGCGGATGCAGGGACATGGCCGCCTTCACCGGATAGTCGGTGTTCCAGCCCGGCAGGCTGAAGAGGAAGCGGAGCGTTTCGTCCGAGAGGCGGCGGTCACCCAGCAACTCCGGTGCATCACCGGGGGGGAGGTTCCGGTGCTCCAGCAGTCGATCGGCCCGCTGGTCTCCCAGCAGACGGGCCAGGTCCCGGCGGACCTTCTCCCGGCTCACGGCCAGCCGCGTCTGCCTGCCGCCTGTCCCATCGCCGGGCTGTTTCCCGGAATCGTTCATGGTCTGGGGCCGAAGTGCGCTTCCAGCCGGCGGACCATCTGGGTGTAGAGCTGCGGCCCCAGCGGGTCAGCGCTGAACAGCGGCTGATTGAACAGGCCGGACGGCGAGATGTCCACCCGTTCACCGGGGTCGGCGTCCAGATCGTAGCAGGCCGCCTGGGCCAGCGGCTCCACTCGCCAGATCAGTTTGATCGGCCCGCGCCGCAGCCCGAGGTAGCGGCGGCCCTCCCGGCGCTGAGAGATATAGACCTCATCCACGGGCCACGCTCCGGCCTCCTCGCCGCGCAACCAGGGGGCAAGGGAAAGGCCGGCCCCGTTGCCGGTATCCATCTCCAACCCGGCCAGACCGCACAGGGTGGGCAGGATGTCGATGGAACGGAAGATCCGGTCCCGGCCCGGCGCCCCGGGCAGACCGCCGGGTGCACTGACCAGCAACGGAATCAGCGCCGATTCATCCCACAACCGGCAGCCCCGGTCGACCCGCGCCTCCCGCACCGGACCGCGGAGGCCGGCCAGACAGATCACCGTGTCGTGGAGGCGGCCCTGGGCGTCCAACAGGGCGGCCAGCCGGCCGATGGCACCGTCGATGGCGGCCAGGCGATCCGCCCGGGCCGAGACCTTCGACCCGCCGGCACCGAGGTGGACCACCAGGAAGAATGGTTCGCGGCCCAACTGCCGCAGCCAGCTGAGAGGTCCGGGAAGAGCAAACAGCGGGTTCGACGCTGACCACTCATCTCCCGCGGCGGGCGGCAGACCGAGTTCGAATTCACTGCGGCCGATCAGCTGGAACCCCGCCTGCAGGCGCTCGTCGCGCAGCAGTTGCTCGGCCGTGCCGCCGCTGTAAAAAGCCGCCGTCCGGACCCCCCGGCCGCGGAGCTGCGTCACCAGGCTCTGGCCCGGGGTGAAATAATCGGCCCCGAACAGAGTCTGGAAGAAACGGTGGCGGCCATATTCCACGAGGTAGGCGGATCGCAGATTGGCCGCCCCGCCTAGGTAGCGGCTCACCGCGGGGAACCCTCCGGGGTCGCCATAGCACCCCAGTTCGCTCTGCCCCACCCCGTCCAGCAGCACCAGCACCATCCCGGTGGACGGTGGAGCGCCGTCCGCGGCGCCACCCGAAATCATCACCGGCCCCCAGAGCGGCATGGCCCACTGCGGACGACCGGGGAGCAGGCGTTCAGGGCCCTCGCCCTCACGGCGCCAGGTCAAAGCGTCCAGGACGAGCCGCACCCGGCGGCCGGCCCACGCCGAGAGGTCGGCCTGGTCAAAGAACCATCGCCGCTGATCCGGGTCGGTGGGATCCACCTGCCGCTGGAATACCACCTCGGCGTGCTCCTCACCGGCATCCGGCCCGTCCAGCGGCACCAGCCGGGCCCGGAACCCGGTACCCGGCCGCCCGAGCATCTTCTGCATCGGGTGAATGGCGGTTGCCAACTGCAGGAGCGGACGGTGGGCCGGCAGGTCGACGTCCAGGGTCAGCCCTCCGGATTCCGGGGCCACTACCGCGGACACCCCGATGCCGCCCAGCACCACCGTGCTCTCCAGGCCCGATCGGCACCTGATGTAACTCCTCCAGCCGGCGGTCCGCAGCAGCCGGACCTGACGCACCACCGCCCGCACCGGTGCGTCGGTCAACTGGATGTTCAACGAGTGGAGTGGCGCGCCCCGGAGCTGCCCGGCCTCGAGGTTCACCCTGTAGGTCCGGACGCCCTGGCCCGGTTCCAGCGGAAAACTCCAGTGCTGGTCCGCGGGCGGTCTTTCGCCGGCATAGCGGCTGCCCCAGACGCTTCCGCTGGCCCCCTTGTTCAGCGCCATGGTCACTTCCAGGGTACTGAAGCTCTCCTTTGGGGCACCCAGCTCGAGGACCAGCCGTGGCGGGTCGTCGGCGGTGCTGGAAACGACCAGCAACCCCCGGGCGGTGTGCCGCACACTGTCCGTGCTCCCCGCCACGTGCCAGGGAACCGCGGCCGAAACAGCCCGGCCGGTGAAGTCGAGCAGCAGGTCGTCCCCGGTGACGGCGGGTTCCGGCGTTTGGTGCGCACCGTCCGCGGAGACCACCCGCACCGCCGCCCCCAGACAGATCGCCACCAGGACGGTGGCAACGATAAAGAGCAGGGGCTGTCCGCGGTCAGAAGCCATGGGAAAGGACCATCCGACGGATCGTCAGTTGTCGTAGAAACCGAGCGGGCCGCGAACCTCCGCCGCCCCGTCAGCCCGCGCCTGGCAGGGGAGAAAGCCACCGGTCCGCGTCCCGGTCCCCCGCGTAAAGCCGAGCAGGTAGTGGTGCCGCCCGTCACGGAACAGGGTCTGGACGATCTCCTCCGTTCCATCTTTCTCATCCGCGGCCCAGGAGAGCGCGCCGGTGGATTCTGCCAGCTCCACCAGGAACTTGTCGGCGTATCTCAATTCAGTGCCGCCGGCCTTTTCCACCTTCTTGCGGCGGATCCCCTCCTCCTCGAGGATACGGTCGAGGTAGGCCTCACTCACCGCGTTGTAGGTGTAGACAACGGCCGTGGCCCGGCACATGGCATCCACCATCCTCAGGTAGGCCACGTCTTCCTTGGCCAGCCACTTGCGGTTGAACCCGCCGGAAAACAGCATCACCTGTTTTCGTCCCGGAGCCTTGCCCAGTTCCAGGGCCAGACGGCGGAGCTCGGTGAAAAAGCGGTAGGCGGCAAAGTTGTGCTGGGCCGTGTCATCCGACTTGTCGAGGGTGGAGGTGATTTTGGTATCGCCCCGGGCAGAGACCTTGACCCGCCTGCCGAAAAAATCGTGGACGCTGTAGACCGAGTGATCGGGGAGCTGTTCCAGGGCGGCCCGAATCACGGCCGGGTCGCGGGTGAACGGCGCGACAACATTGACCCGCCCGTCGAAGAAGACCACCGCCACCTGCTCGTCCTGGTCCAGACGGGCCCCGATGGCCTCCATCAGCTTATCCCCGGCCTCTTTCATCATCAGGGGATCGGCGATGGTCAGGTCGAAGAGCGCCACATACCAGCCCGGGGCGGAAAAACCTTCCTCCTTGCCGGCGGTCCCCTCGGCGGTTCCTCCCGCCGGGCGCCGGGAAAACCAGGAGATCTCCCGCTTTTTTCCGTCCACCTCACAGGTGAAGTCACCGGCGTCGAGGCCGTCAACGGGACTCTCCCGGTTCTCCGCCACCCCGCTCCAGAGAACGGTGTCGCCGGCTCCCGCCGGGGGGTACGGGGCAGGAGGTCCGTTTTCACCAAAAAGGCGGATCGGGCGCTCTCCTGATGTCTCGAAGGGATTTTGCGATTCAAAGGGGGTTTCCTGGGCCGTCACGGCGCCGATGCTCAGCGCCCATGTGATCAGGGATACGGTGAACAGCATCCGCACCCCGCCATACCTGCCCCAACGTCTCGTTGACCTGATCTCTGTTTGGTTCATCCCGTCATTCTCTCCCTGATATTGACTCCTCGGGGAAAAACCCGAAGGGTTCCTCCCGGCTGAAATCCGGCAGGTAGTGATCCATCTCGCCGGGGTCGGGCATCGACTGGGCCCAGATCATCTCGAAACCGAGACGCTCCGCCCACTGCAGACATGTCCTGTATTCGTCGGGGGTCAACCTCCGGTCCGGCCCGGCCGAGCCGTTGCCCGTACCCTCCCCCCCGCGCTGCCGTCCCGCCCACCCAGCGGGACGTACTGGGACATGATACTCAATCCCGCCGCCAGCGATACCTCCTCGGCCAGCCAGGCCAGCACGTCGTAGGTTTCGTCCAGCAGCCCGGGCAGCACCAGGTGGCGGACAATGGTCCCCCGGCTGATCAGTCCCCGCCGGTCCATCATCGGCGGTCCCGTCTGGCGGAACATCTCGGCCACGGCCAGGCGGTTGGCCTCCACGTAATCGCTGCGTCCGGAGAGCCGCAGGGCCGTCTCTGCCGTGGAGTACTTCATGTCCGGCAGGTAGACATCCACCAGGCCGTCGAGGAGGGCCAGCGCCTCCGGTGAATCAAAGCCGCCACTATTGTAGACCACCGGCAGGTGCAGCCCCCGGGCGGCAGCCAGCAGCAGGGCCTCCACCAACGCCGGCACCGACTGGGTGGGTGACGCCCATTCGATATTGTGGCACCCGGCGGCCTGCAGGTCGAGCATCACCCCCGCCAGCTGGTCCGGCTCCAGCCCGGGGCCCGACCCGCCACGGCTGATCTGGTGATTCTGGCAGTAGCCGCAGCGCAGGGTACAGCCTTCGAGAAAGATGATCCCCGCCCCGGAACTGCCGCTGATCGGCGGCTCCTCGCCGAAGTGGGGCAGGCTGCGGGCCACCACCGCCAGCGGACCGACGTTGCAGAACCCCCGCGACCCGGCGCTGCGGTCCACCTCGCAACGCCGCGGGCAGAGCACACAGTTGCGGGACATGGCCCGGGCCGCTTCCAGCCGGACCTTGGCATCAGCGGTGCCGGCCAGCCGGAGAAAAGCCGGACCCGGCGCTGAAGACCGGTTCTCCATTCAGCGGCCTCCCCCCCTGGCCTTGCGCAACCCCTGGCGGGCCAGCCGGTCCACCCGCTCGTTGTCCTCGTTGCCGGCGTGGCCCTCCACCCAGCGGATGGTCAGCTGCCGGAAGTGGCGGGCCAGAGCCCGGATCTCGTTCACCAGCTCGGTGTTCTTCTTCGCCTTCCAGCCGTGGGCCAGCAGCCCGCGGACATACTCGCTGTCGGTGTAGAGGATGACCGGAAGGTCCCGGTTGCGGATCGCCCGGAGCGCCGCCTGAACCGCTTTCAGCTCGGCAATGTTGTTGGTGGCCTGGCCGATGCTCTCCGAAATCTCCCGTTCGCGGCCCTGGAAGCGGAGCAGGGCGCCGATGCCCGCCGGCCCCGGGTTGCCGCTGCAGGCGCCGTCAGTATAAACCACGATCGCCTCGAGATCCTCCAGGACCGGGTCGGCGGCCGGCGCGGAGGCCTCCACCGGGACTGCGGCAGATGCCCGGCGCTGGTCACCGTCATCGACGGTCTCGTCGTCCAGGTCCCGGATCTTCGACGCCGAGGCCTGGTATTCGCGGCCGTCATCATGGCGGTAGCAGATCCTGACCCGCCCGTTCTCCTCCTGCGGGCGGCCCTGGTCGTCCACCTGGACGTAAACCTTGTTGCCTTTGAAGCGCATCCTCGTCCAGCGCTGTCCGCCGCGGGTGAACGCCTCAGGTTTGGCCGGCATGACATTACCCTCCGGAAAAATCAAGAGAATATACCACATCGAGCCGCTGCATGACCCCCTGCGGGTTGACGGGCCGGGCGAGCCGCCGTTACCCTCCAGGGGACCATCTTGCTGCGCTTCAATCTGGCCGCCCCGGCGGCCGAACCCGGACCACCACGGATGGCAAAACCAATCCCGGCTATGCTGCCCTTCCCCGGCGACCGGCGCTACCGCGCCCTCGGCCCATATCTGCGCCAACGTTTCGGCGGCCCGGTTTTCAAGGTGCCGGTGGACGCCGGGTTCAGCTGTCCCAACCGTGACGGCACCACCGGCACTGGCGGCTGCATCTACTGCAACAACTCGAGTTTCAGCCCCGGCCGGGCGCGCCTTCCGGTGCGCCGGCAGATCGCCGAGGGGATCGCCGCCGGACGCCGCAAGGCCGAGCGGTATATCGCCTACTTCCAGTCGTTCAGCAACACCCACGGCCTCCCCGACCAGTTGCGGGCGCTCTACGAGGAGGCGCTCGCCTGCCCCGGCGTGGTGGGGCTGGCCATCGGAACCCGGCCCGACTGCCTGCCCGGCCCGGTGCTCGACTGCCTGGCCGACCTCAGCCGGCGGCACCCCCTGTGGCTCGAACTGGGGCTGCAGACGGCCAGCGACCGGACCCTGTCGGCGATCAACCGCGGCCACAGCGCCGCCGAGTTCGAAGAGGCGGTCACCCGTTGCCGCGCGGCCGGCATCGAGGTGGTGGCCCACCTGATTCTCGGACTTCCCGGGGAAGGGCCGCGTGAAATGATGGCCAGTGCCCGCTTCCTCACCCGGCTGAAGGTGCAGGGAGTGAAACTGCACCTGCTCCATGTGGTGCGGGATACCGTGCTGGAACGGCGCTACTACCAGGGACGGGTGCCGCTGATGGGCCCCCGCCAGTACGTGGAGCAGGTCTGTGACCTGCTGGAGATCCTCCCTCCGGCAACGGTGATCCACCGCCTGCAGGCCGACTGCCCCGAGGCCCTGTTGGTGGCGCCGGCCTGGATCAATCGCAAGTCATCCATCCTCAACGACATCAACCGCACCATGGAAAACAGGGACAGCTGGCAGGGAAAGCTGTTCAGTGTCTGACCGGTCTTGCCGATATGACGGTTGACCCAATGTGAAACCGGAACAACCCATTGTGCCATAAAGGGATACCGACGGAATCATGGTCCAGATCAACCATTCCGAAAAAATCATCAATGCCAAGGTGGTCTATTATGGCCCCCCGCTGGGTGGAAAAACCACGTCACTGCAGACCATCCACCGGCTCACCGATCCGAACAATTCCCAGCCGATGATCTCGATGAACACGGCCCAGGACCGGACACTGTTCTTCGACCTGTTGCCCCTCACCGTGGCCAACGTTCTCGGTCATACCCTGAAGGTGAAGCTCTACACCGTTCCCGGCCAGGTGCAGTACAGCGCCACCCGGCGGGTGGTGCTGGCCGGTGCCGATGCCGTGGTTTTCGTGGCCGATTCCCAAAAGAAAATGGCCAAAGAGAACCGTAAGAGCATCAAGGACCTCAAGGAGAACCTGGAGGCCAACGGCCTGAGCTACATGACCATGCCCCTGGTGCTGCAGTTCAACAAGCAGGATCTCCATCCCCTCTCCACCCCCCAAGAGATGGAGGAGGCACTCAACCAGCGGGGCGCACCCCACCAGCTCACCGTGGCCACCACCGGCGTGGGCGTGATGGAGAGTTTCGTCGAGGTGATCAAGGCGATGCTCCTCTCTTTCAGGGAGCGCTTCGGCTCGATGGGCGACGCATTCAACACCGACCGGATTGCCGGGGACATCGAGCGCCAGCTCTCGCGCTACGTTGTCGATCCGGCCACCGCGCCCCGGCGGGGGGCGGAGACCGGCGACGACCAGGCTGACGACACGCCCCCGGCGGCCGCCACCAGTTTGAAACCGCTGCCGCGGCTGGGCGAGAACAATGAGGACAGCGACCAGACCGCCTCGATGAGCCTCACCGGCGACATCTACAACACCGATGACCTGGAGTCCACGGAGAACCTGGTCACCCGCGCCGAAACCCGGCGGAGCGGCCTGAAGATAGAGGAACAGCTCCAGGAATCGGTCCGCTCGAACATCGTGCTCTCCGAACAAGTACCACGTCCTGGTGGAGACCCAGAGCCTGCTGGCCCAGCGGGTCAACGAGCTGGTGACGCTCAGCGACATCGGCGGTATCATCAATTCATCGCTCGACCTTGACGAGATGCTGAAGGAGATGCTGAAGCAGGCGGTAAACAGCTCCGGCGGCAGCCAGGGCTCGCTGCTGCTGTTCGACAGTTCGTCGACAAAGTTGGAAGAACAATCGCTCCACGGGTTGGAGCGCGACCCGCTCAACTCCATCTTCATTCCCGGCACCGGCAGTGCGGCCTATCAGCTGGCCATGCGCCGGGAGCCGCTGGTCTTTTCCGACATCCACCAGGACCTCTTTCTCGGCGAAGTCCAGGAATCGTGCCGCGACATCGTCTCGATGATGAGCGCTCCCCTGGTATCGGGAAAGAAACCGCGGGGGATGATCTGCGTTTACAGCACCGACCCTTCAGTGACCTTCGACAGCCAGCACCTGCGGTTTCTCACCGTGCTGACCCACCAGGCGGCGGCGGGCATCGAAAACGCCTTTCTCTACGAGGAGCTGAAAACCGAAAGGGCCTCGCTGGCCCGCAAGGTGTCTGAGCGGACCCGGGAGCTGAGCGACGCGCTGAGCATGCTCAAGGAGGCGGACACCGCCAAGGACCGCTTCCTCTCCTCGGTCTCCCACGAGATGAAAACGCCGCTGACCTCCATCGTCTCCTACACCGAGTTACTGCGCTCCTTCGCCGACGAGCCGGCGGAAACCCGGCAGGAGTTCCTCGATATCATCAAGAGCGAGGCGGAGAAACTGCACCAGATGACCACCCGGGTGCTCTACTACACCGAGCTGGAATCGGAGACGCAGAGGCCGAAGCAGGAGAAGGTCGAGCTGGGCGAGCTGGTGGTCAAGGTGGCCCGGGAGCTGAAGGCCCGGCTGCGGGCCAAGAGCCAGAAACTCATCATCCGCCTGCGCAAGCCGGTGCTGCCGGTACTGGGCGATTCCCAGCGGTTGTTCACGGTGTTCACCAACCTGCTGGAAAATGCCTCCAGGTTCTCCCCCACGGACACCGATATCCAGCTGGCGGCTGAGACCATCCACCAGGGCAACCACGACATGCGCTACCCGGTGGTGCGCATCACCATCCGCGACCGGGGACCGGGCATTCCGCCGGCGGACCACGAACGCCTGTTCCAGCGTTTCGAGCAAGGTGGCAACCTGCTCACCTCAAAGCCCCAGGGGATGGGGATGGGGCTGCCCATCACCCGCAAGATCGTCGAGGACCACGGAGGCCGGATCAGCATCAACAGCGAGGTGTTGGACGGCACCGAGTTCACCATCCTGCTGGAAGCCGACGGCTGATCCATCTCACCACCGAATCCATATATAATAGACGTCCGTAAGAAGAGTCTGCCCCGATGGTTTTCCATCGGGCGCCGGGTCCGGCCGTTTGCCAGGACAGTAGCGGACTGCCGAGGTGAGTAGATGGACGAAGCAAAAACCGGGTGGGTGGACCACTCACTGAATACCGGCAAGGTTTTCACCGTTGCCGAGTGGATCTGCAGCGTGGCTCCCCGCGCCCTGCTCTACCGTTGCGTGGACCTGGTGATGCTCTGGGCCGCGTACAGCTTGAAAGGGCCGCGGGAGGCCATCCGCGCCAACCTGGAGGTGGTCAAGCCGGGCATCGGCCGGCGGGAGCGGAACCGCTTGGCCCGGCAGACCTTCCGCAACTATGGCCGCTGTGTGGCCGATTACCTGCGCTACAGCAACCGGCCCGAAGTGCCCATGGACTTCCTCTTCTCCCGGATTTCGGGCCTGGAGCAGTGCCTCGAGCTGCTGGACGATGGCAAAGGGCTGATCCTGGCCGCCGCCCACCTGGGCAACTGGGAGCTGGGGGGCATCACCTTCAGCCGCTACGGCTACCCGATCAATGCGCTGGCCATAGCCGAGGATGATCCCGAGGTGGAGGAGATGCGGTTGAGCAAGCGGACCCACCGCGGGGTGCGGACACTCTACGTGGGACAGGACCTGGGCACCCTGTTCAAGGTCCGCGACGTTTTGGCCCGGAACGAGGTGGTGGCCCTGCTGGCCGACCGCTGTCACGGCCGCGACCGCATCGAAGTGGAGTTCTTCGGCCGCCGGACTCCGATGATGCGCTCCCCGGCCCTGGTCTCCCGCTTCACCAATACGCCCATCGTCCCCTGCGCGATCATGATGGACGGCGAGGGCCGCTACGAATCGGTGACTTCCGACCCGCTGATGCCGCTCCCCGGGCGGATCAATGACGAGGAGTGCGCCCGGCAGACCATTCAGGCGCTGGCCCGGGTGTTCGAGGGATGGATCGGCGAGTACCCTGACCAGTGGTTCAACTTCTATCCCTACTGGGGAAACGGGGACCGGGAATGAGCGGAGCGCGGCGCCGGGCCAAACTGATCAATCCCTGCTGGCCGGAGGGCAGCCTCCAGGACCGGCTGCGCCTGAAGTTTCCGGTGCTCGGCATCTACACCCTGGCCTCGCTCTTCCCCACCGGGGAGGACGGCTGGGAGGTCTCGGTGACCGACGAGGCGGTGGAGCCGCTGGACCTCGACGACAATCCCGACCTGGTCTGCATCACCACCCTCACCCCGCTGGCCCCGCGGGCCTATGCCATCGCCGACCGCTACCGGCAGCGGGGAGTCCCGGTGCTGCTGGGCGGCATCCATGCCTCGGCCCTGCCCGGGGAGGCGCTGGAGCACGCCGACGCGGTGGTGGTGGGCGAGGCGGAGGGGATCCTGCCCCGCGTGCTGCGCGACTTCAAGCAGGGCGAGATGAGGGGGGTCTACCGCCACCCGGAGCTGGTGGACCTGCGCGTGGTCCCGCCCCTGCGCCAGGAACTGGTGGAGCAAAAACCCTACTTTATGAAAAGCCTGCTGCAGACCACCCGCGGCTGCCCCCACGACTGCGAGTTCTGCACGGTCACCGCCTACTACGGCAACACCTTTCGCCGCCGGCCGCTGGATACCCTGCGCACCGAACTGCAGGCCTTCAGCCGCAGCTACCTCTTCGTGGTGGACGACAACATCATCGGGCACCGCAGCCACGCCTTCGACGTGTTCGGCCTGCTCAAGGAGTTCGACATCCGCTGGTGGGGGCAGTCCTCGCTGGCCATCGCCAACCGCCCGGACCTGCTTGAGGCCTGTGCCGGCAGCGGCTGCCTGGGCCTTTTCCTCGGCTTCGAGTCGCTGGACCAGCAACTGCTCAACGACTCGTCAAAGCGCTTCAACCGCGTGGAGGAGTATCTTGAGGTGGTGAGAAAAATCCACGACGCCGGCCTCGGCGTCCAGGGGTCGTTCATCTTCGGCCTCGACGGTGAGGGTGAGGGCTGCTTCGATCGTTTCCTCGAGTTCGCCATGGCCGCGCAGCTGGACGCCGTGCTCTGCGGCATCCTCACCCCCTTCCCCGGCACCCGGCTGGCGCAGCGGATGGAGGAGCAGGGCCGTGTCCTGCACCACCGCTGGGAGGAGTTCGACACCCAGCACGTGGTCTACAAGCCGGAGGGGATGACACCCGAGGCGCTGCTGGAAGGTTACCAGCGGACCATGCTGGAGGTTCACAGCGAGGAGAAGATACGTCAGCGGCTCAAGGATTCGAAACTCAACTTCACCTACTACCTGAGCCAGAACATCTCCTTCAGCAAAGCGATCCACCAAGCGTTCATCGCCGAAAGGAGTGAATCGTGAGCGGGGGAAAGGCCGATATCGTCCTTGTCTCGCTCAACCGGGAGCGGCTGCCCAGCCCGGTGATCCCCATCGGGCTGGCCTGCGCCGCCACCGCCCTGCTCCGCGCCGGGCACCAGGTCAAGGTGGTGGACCTCGCCATGTGCGGTACCGCTGACCGGCACGAAGCGGCAGGGCTGGTGGCCGGCCTCCGCCCCGCCATCGTCGGCCTCTCCATGCGCAACCTGGACAATACCAGCTGGCCCGGCCCGGTCTGCTATCTGCCGGAGATCGGCGACTTCATTCACGCCCTGAGAGAGCAGAGTGATGCCCGGCTGTTCATCGGCGGGTCCGGCTTCACCGTCTGCCCCGAACCGGCACTGGACTACCTGGGGCTGGATCTCGGCCTGGCCGGCGAGGGCGAGGCCTCCGCGGTGCGGCTGGTGGAGGAGGTGCTGCTGGGGGGCCGCTCACCGGAATCCATACCCGGCGCGGTCTTCCGTGATCCCGGCGGCGCCATCAACCGGGTGCCTTCGGAAATCATTTCGGCCCCCGCCGGGTGGCCCGAGCAGGGCTGGCCGGGCCAGGTCTCCCCAGAGGCCCGGGACCTGCTGGACATTCCCGGCTATCTCAAAGCCGGGGCCAGTTTCAACATCCAGACCAAGCGCGGCTGCCCGCTCCATTGCACCTACTGCGTCTACCCCCTGCTGGAAGGGCGGTCGTTCCGGCTCCGTTCGCCGGCCTCGGTGGTTGACGAGATGGAGCAGGCCAGGGGCCGCTGGGGCGCCGAGCGCTTCACCTTTGTGGACAACATCTTCAACCTGCCCCTGGACCATGCCAAGGAGGTCTGCCGCGAGATGGTCCGTCGCAAGTTGAACGTCCGCTGGGAGACCTATCTCAACCCCCTGGCCGTGGACGAGGAACTGCTGGGGCTGATGATCGACTCCGGGGTGCTGGGGCTGGAGTTCACCCCCGACGCCGGCTCGGCGTCGATGCTGGAATCGTACGGCAAGGACATGGAGCTGCAGCACCTGGAAAAGGCAGCCGAACTCTGCCACCGGATGGGCCTGCCCTTCTGCTTCAACTTCATCTTCGGCGGCCCCGGGGAAACCTGGGAAACCGTGGAAGAAACCTTTGCCCTGGCCGACCGTCTGGACCCCACCGCCGTGCTGGCCGCGCTGGCCATGCGGGTGCTGCCCGGCACCGAGCTGCAGCGCCGGGCCATCGCCGATGGGGCCATCGACCCCGGGAACGACCTGCTCTCCCCCACCCACTACATCTCACCGGCCGTGCGCGACGGCTTCGAAGAGGGGATCCTCCAACGGGTGAGCAGCCGGCCCCACTGGATCGTACCCGGCCTGGGGATCAACTACTCGCCGCAGCTCTTTGAGCTGGCCCGCCGCTTCGATAAGGACGGCGCGCACTGGCGCCACGTCAAGCGGCTCCGTTCATCCCACCGCCGGCCGATGGACCGCGGTTGATATGGGCACACTGGGCATCAACTTCCGCCGGGCTGTTTTCTGGCTGGCACTCTGCTCACTGGTCTGGTTCGCGGTTGAACTGGTCGCCTTCTCGGGGTTGGAACTGCTGGACAAGCTGAAGGGCATCCGCTACGAACCGGTGCGTTTCGAGCTCACCGAGAGGAACCGCCGCCTGGTCCAGAGGCTGATCGACGACAAGGCCGGTCAGCGGACCCTGAGCTCCACGCTGGGTTGGACCAACAAACCGGGAACGAGGAAAAAGATCGACGTTGATCCTGCCAGGTTTTCATACACCATCACCATCAACGAGCAGGGGCTGCGGGGCGCGCGGACCTACCCCCTGAACCCTGACCGGGACAGGGTTCGCATCCTGGCCTTCGGCGATTCGTTCACTTTCGGGGCCGAAGTGAACGGGAAGGACAGCTGGACGGAGAGTTTGAGCCGTTTTGCCCCGCAAGTGGAAGTACTCAACTTTGGCGTGCCGGGGTTCGCCCTCGACCAGGCACTGCTGCGCTACGAGGAGGAGGGAAAGCATTTCAATCCACGGATCGTCCTGATGGGGTTCATGACGGAAAACCTGAGAAGACACGTCAACGTCTACCGTCCCTTTCTCTACCGGGATGGACTTCCGGCGGCAAAACCGAGATTTCTGCTTGCCGGGGGTTCGCTGGAACTCCTGCCCAATCCCCTGCCCACACCAGACCACTACCGTCAGTTGCTGGACCGGGAAAGCGAGGTCATCGCACTCCTGGGGAAGCACGACCAGCACTACCTGATGGACTACCGCGAAGGCCGCTTCGACGTGTTGCCCTCGGTTCGGCTGCTCAAAATCCTGCGCCGGAACCTGCGGGAGAACCGGGCAGCCGACTCGGTCATGCTGGACGACCGGTTCAATCCCCGTTCAGAGGCGTTCCAGGTCACGGCCAGGCTGTTCGAACGATTTTCCACGGCCGTCATCAACAACGGATCGAAACCGGTCGCCGTCATCTTCCCCCATGGCGACGACATCAGAAATTACCGCACGGACCAGAGCAAATCCTACACCCCCCTGATGGAACATCTTGATCGTCAGGAGATCGAGTACATCGACGTGATGGACGCCTTCGCCCGCGCCGGCCGGACCCACCCGCCGCGAGATTTCCTGGGGCCCGGCGGGCACTATTCGCCACTGGGCAACATGGTGGTGGCCCACCAGCTGTGGAAGTATCTCGAAGCCCGTAACCTGCTCAACGGCCCCCCGGCATTGACGCGGTGAGTCTCGTTGACTATGTTTAAAATGCGGAGTTTCCGGATCGGCCGGAGTGCACCTCCCACGGATGCCCGGATTCCCGATTCTGCACGTCCCAACACCAGGAGTGCCTCGCCATGCGTCATCTCTACCGAATTCCCCTGGCTCTAGCGATTCTGGCCCTGTTGGCACCCCCGGCGGTATCGACCATGGCCGCCGAAGGCGGGTTCGCATCACTGGGCGAATTGACTTTCGAGGTTCGCTCCGACGATTACGAACTGGCGGAAACAGCCCACGGTACGAAGGTCACCATGGCAAACTGCGGGTACCGGGCCAAACCCGGGGAGCCGGCGCTGCCGGTGCGCAGCCTGCTGGTGGCCCTGCCGCCGGGGGCCCGGGCCATCTCCGTGGAAGCGCAACCCCTCGGAACCCGTGAGATCCCCGGGGCCCGGCATATCGCGCCCGCGCCGCCCATCCGGCTGCTCGACGGGTCTTTCGGTCGCTCCCCTCAAGCCAGGGAATTACAGGCCGAGTGGCAGGCCACCCGTGACGCCGCCTACTCGTCGAACCGTCCGTTTCCCGCCGCGACGGCGCAGCTGGCCGGCTCCGGCACCCTGCGCAAATACGCCTATGCCAGCGTGGCCTTCCACCCCTTTACCTGGCATCCCCAATCCGGGCGGCTGACGTTCTGTGAATCGGCCCGGGTCACCGTCCGCTACCGGCTGCCCGCGCCGGACAGCGCGGAACAGCGGCACACGGAATCGCTGCTCGCGGATACCGCGGCTGACCAGCAGGCTCGGCGGCTGTTCGTCAACTACAACCAGATGGCGCCGCTCTACTCGGTAACCGGGGGAGACCGCGACATCACCCTCCCCGGTTGCGACGTCCTGATCATTACCGACGCAGGCAATGTCAACGGGATCACCAACTCGAACTACCTGGACTGGAAGCGCTCGCTGGGTTTCGAGGTGAAAATCGTGTTGATCACCGACCCGGCGATCACCGGCCAGCCCGGGGTGGACCTGGCCGAACAGATCCGCAACTATCTCCGCGACAGCTACGGACCGCTGGGGATCCGCTATGTACTGCTGGTTGGCGATGTGGTCACCGTGCCCATGCGCTACTGCTTCCCCAACCCGAACAACCACACCAACAACTGGCCCGACCCCGGCAACCCGGGCGGTGCGGTGCCCACCGACTATTACTACGCCGACCTGTCCTGGGACGACGATGTGTCCTGGGACTCGGACGGTGACGGCTACCACGGCGAATACACCCAGGACATGCCAGACTTTCTGGCTGATGTGATCGTGGGCCGCATTCCCCACAACTACAATTTCTGGATCACCTACGCCCTGGACAAGCTGGTGGCCTTCGAGCAGGACACCGGTGACTGGAAGCGCAACGCACTGAACCTGGCCACGATCATGTTCTACGGTAACGAGGACCACTCCGGTGAGCCGGTCTCCGATGGCGGCGACTGCATGACCATCATCGAAGACCAGGCAATGAGCGGCTGGAATTGCACCCATATGAGCGAACAGGCTGGGCTGGCGCCGTCCCGCTACCCCTGGCCGGCGATCAGCGAAGCAGCGGTATCCGATGCCTGGCGGGAGGGAGAATTCTCGGTGGTGAACTGGGCCTGCCACGGGTGGGTTTCCGGAGTCTCCCGCACCGTCTGGAGTTCGGACGACGGGGACGGCGTGCCTGAAAGCAGTGACCCGGACGAACTGGACAGCGTGGCCTTTTTTCTCGACGACTCGAACATCGACGACGACCACCCGGCCATCGTCTACGCCGTCTCCTGCAGCGTGGGCTACCCTGAGGTCACCGGCCTGGGCAACCTGGGCATCCACCTGCTCTGCAAGCCGGGGTTCGGCGGTTCCGCCGGCGTGATCAGCGCCACCCGGGGCGCGGCGGTGAGCCTGAACTGGCTGACCTACGGCGGCGGGTCAGAGTCGCTGATCTGCGAGTTCAACCGGCTGCTCCACGCCGGGCCCAGCGACCCGAACCGGGTGGGCAACGCGCTCTACGACTCGAAGTTCCTCTGCCACACCACCGTGGGCTGGGACCACTACTACGAATTCCAGAACATGTACAACTTCAACCTCTACGGCGACCCCACACTGGTCCACACCGGCATCGACCCCACGGTGGAGACGCTGGGCGCCCAGCTGACCTGCACGCCGCCGGCGGGCACAGCGCCCTTTGTCGCAACCATGGCCGCACGAATCGACAACTTCTACGTGGAGCAGACCCGCCGGGCCGCCGCCCGCATCGACGTGGTGCTGGCCGGCGGAGCGTCATACGCCAACTGGCGCGCCGGCTGGACCAACATCGCCGCCGGCGGCCACTTCCAGGCCGGCTGGGAGCAGAACATCCCGGCGCTGGGTACTCTCGACGGGGTCAACATCTTCACTCTCTCGGCCATGGACGTGACGCCGGCCCCCTGGAATCAGCCGCCCTACCCGCCCTCGGGTGACGCGGCAACAGCCAGTTGTACGCTGACCGTCGCTCTGCCCTAGGCCCTGGCTTTCAGGGGATCGTTACTGGAAGGCGTCCTGGTTGCGCTCGAGAAAGTCTTCGAGACCCTGGATGTGCTCAGGCATCGACGGGGAGATCATCGGGGGCCGGCCATCGGAGAACATCACCTTGCGCTGCCCGGCGGGAATAAGATCCATGTGCTCGGCGTCCCGCCCGATGTTCGCCTGGCCCTCGTAGACGCAGACACAGGTCAGGTCGGGCATACGCACGACGGAGATTACGGTGCCGGTGATCTCCACCAGCCCGTCCGGAGTGCGCACGTTGAACCGTCGGCCGGTGAACCCCGGACCGGTCTTGAAGCGCAGTTCGCCGATGGACACCTCGCTGGTCAGTTCCCCGCGGTGCCTCCGGCCCGGATTCTGCGGCACCGTGGCCTCGCCGCCGTTCACTTCCAGCAGCAGGATGTCGCCGGCAATCAGGTCGAGGGTCACGCCCTCGGGGACGCTGATCCGCGCCCCGGGCTTGATCAGCCGGGCCAGGGTTTCAATGTCGGAAGCGTCCGCCTTGACCCCGTTCACCGCCACCAGGCCCTGTCCGGTGATGGCCTTGAACTTCCACACCGGGCCAGGGGTCAGGAGGAAAAAGACCACCACTGCCGCCACCGCCGCAGCCAGGGGCAGGAAGGCCCGGCCGAACCAGCCGAGGACGCCGGGGCGGGTGTCCAGCTGGAGCACCTTTTGACCGGCGATCTCCCCGGAGACGAACTCCCGCTTCAGCCGCTCACGGAAAGCGGGGTCGGCCGGGACCTGACCCAGGCCGCGCAGGACTTCCCGCACGCGCTCCTGTTCAGGCGTCAAAATCATCGGTTCGTCGATCATTCCAACTGATCCTTCAGTTCATCGTGCAGCCGGGACAGGGCCCGGGAATAACGCTTTCTCACCGCGGCGTGGCTCTCGCCGGTGGTTTCGGCCACCTCGGCGTGACTCAGCCCCTCGAAATCGTGGAGCAGCACCACTGCCCGCATCTCCTCCGGCAGCCGGCGGAGGGCTTGCTCAACCAGCGCCTTCCGTTCACCGTTCATCACCCGCCGCTCCGGAGAGCGCTTGCCGTTGACCAGCTTATCGCGCATCCCGTCATCGCCGTTGATGGTGGCGGTCTGCCGCTCCTGCTTGTGGCCCCGTGAGCGCCAGTGCTCCCGGCAGGCGTTCCAGGTGATGGTGGCCAGCCAGGGCGCCGGGTCGCGGGACGGGTCGAGCTGTTCGGCGGCGTTGTACACCTTGAGGAACACCTCCTGGGTCACGTCCTCGGCCTGCTCCCGGGATCCGGTGAGCCGCTGGGCCAGCGAATAGACCCGCCCGAAGCAGGCATCGTAAAGCTCACCCAGGGCGTCGGGTTCCCGCCGCCGTACAGCCTCGAGCACCGCCGCAGACAGCCCTCCCCCACCGGGGGCGCTTCCGCCGCTGGCTCCAGCCGGACTCTCTGTGGTGGGCACAGCCACCATCCTTCGATCCTCACCTGTATATAGACGGTTTGCCCCGGATATGTGACACGCCGTCCAGCCATATCCCGAGCATGGATCAAGAAAACAAAGCAGTTACGATTTTTTTGAGCATACTCTGTCACAGATTCCATTGCAAGTGCATAGAGATAGCGACACCGGCGGAGCGACAGGGACGCCGAGGATACGAACACAAGAACGAACCGCTTCAACAACAGCAACAGTGACAAGGAGAAGGAACAATGAAGAGCACCCTCAAGAGCAAAATGGTTTTCGGCCTGGCCGCTGCGGCCCTCATTTTCAGCCTCGGCACGTCCGTCGACGTTTCGGCGCAGATCAGCCCCGCTTTCCGTGCTGCGGTGACCATCACCAACATCACCAGCGATCAGATCTTCAGCCCGCCGCTGGTGGTCTCGCACGACAAGCGCGCTTCCGTGTTCACGCTGGGCGAGCCGGCCAGCGATGAGCTGGCCATGCTGGCCGAAGACGGCATGTTTGGACCGCTGGCCGATCTGCTGGAAGGCACCACCGGCGTCCGGGACGTGATGGCCGCCGACGGTATGGTCTTTCCCGGCGAATCGATCACCGTGGAAGTCAGCATTTCCCACCAGCAGAGTCTGATCAGCGTGGTCGGTATGCTGGTCAGCACCAACGACGCCTTCCTCGGCGTGGACGGCGCCAGTGTGGAAATTCGGGGCCATCGCCCCTACCGCATGACCACCACGGCCCGGGCCTATGACGCCGGCAGCGAGGCGAACACCGAGTCCTGCGAGCACATTCCCGGTCCGCCCTGCGGCAGCCCCGGTGTCCGTGTGACCGAAGGCTCTGAAGGTTTCGTGCTGGTGCACAGCGGCATCCACGGCATCGCCGACCTGGAAGCCTCGGCCAAGGACTGGAACAATCCGGTGGCCCTGATCACCATCGAACGCGCCAACTGACCCTGTGAGGCCGGGGCGGCAGACTCCATCGCCGCCCCGGCCAGCGCGGTCCCGACAAACGTTCAGGACCGTAAAACCCAAATCCCTCCAACCGAATCCCACTGTAACCACAGTGCCCTGAACTGGAAGAATGACTCCTTGATCCGGCCGCCTTCGGGCGGCCGTTTTACTTTTTAGTGGGAGATCCGGGGTTGCAGCACAAGACCTGTCCGACCGTGCCTCACCGCCACATGGCGTGACAGGCATCCGAAACCGCTGCGCAGCAGGACAAAGTACGTCCCCGAGGGGATTTCACTGCTGTCCCACTGCGCGGTCCGGATAATTCCATCAGCGCTGGAGAGATCAGCAATTTGTTCGACCAGCCGGCCCCGGCTGTCGTAGACATGGAGGGTCACTCTTCCTGCCGCCCGGGAGGCGAAACGGAACCTCACCCTGTCGCCGGATGGATCAAGAATTGGCGGATCAAGCATCAGCTGATCGTGACGGGCTGATGTCCGTTCACCATGGCTGCCCGGTTCAAGCAGACTGGTCTCCCAGGCGCCGCGGCCATAGGTGATGGCCACCAGTTTTCGCGACCGGGGCTGGATCTCGAGGTCGTACACCACCACATTTGGAAATCGCGATCCCAACGGGACCCAGTTGAGGCCGTTGTTCACCGAATACCAGACGCCGGTGTCGGTCCCGACAAACCAGTGATCGGGATCCTCCGGGTCCACCACCATGGTGTTTGCCGGATCAGGGGGGAAATCACCGCTCACATCCTTCCAGGTGGCACCGAAATCGGTGGTGCGGAGCACATGGACGATTCCCGAATACCCGGCAAAGATGACGAAAGCCGTGGCTGGATCGGTGGGGTGGGCAAGAACCTTTGTCTCATTTCCCACCGTGAAGCCGTAAGGGGCTGCCGGCGTCCAGTTGCTGCCGCCGTCAGAGGTCACTCGGACAGCTGGCCCTGCGGTGTTGGTGTCCACGGTCCAGATCACATCCCCGTCCACCGGGCTGATCGATATCCAGGAAGCCTGGTGAGAGGCGACGCGCACCCAGTAATCCTGGCCATTGGTTGTGCGGAAGATCCCATTGCTGG
This sequence comes from uncultured Acidobacteriota bacterium, assembly GCA_963836075.1. GTDB lineage: Bacteria > Acidobacteriota > JAQAZP01 > JAQAZP01 > JAQAZP01 > JAQAZP01. The sequence goes on along the minus strand of CAWIIB010000009.1, from coordinate 3,012,660 downwards.
TGGCGGTAAACAGGCGCCCGGGCTGGTTCGGGTCGAGGGCCAGCGGGGCGATGGGCACTGAATTGCCGCTGAGCCCGCTCATCGTCGGCTGCCAGCTCCAGCCCCGGTCGGTGCTCCGGATATGTCCCCCGAACTGCCACTCGGAATAGATCGTGTCCGGATCGAGCGGTTCGACGATGCAGACACAACCATCGGCCTCCAGGGTGGACGGGAACCAGGACCGGTCTGCCTCCTCGGTCCAGGGCAGGCCGTTGTCCTGAGCTCCGCCCATGGCGAACCCCGGATCACCCGGATCGAGGCAGAGGTCGTAATGTTGCGTCGTAACCAGGCCGTCACGCCGGGGGCTCCACGTTTCACCGTTGTCCGTCGAGCGCCAGGGGCCGCCGTCCGTGCCCACCCAGAGGGTACTTATGGAGCCCGGTTCCCAGGCAATGGCGTGGTGGTCCACGTGCACCGAGTCCTCATCCCCCAGCGGGTTTCCGCCACCGGTCTCGGCAAAGACAGTCCCGCCGCTCGACGATTGATATAGATTGATACCGCCGGCGATCACCCGGTTCACGTCGTCGGGGTCAACCGCAATGGTGACCGCATACCCGCCCTGCCCGCCGCAGATATTGAGGGTGGTGTTTCGCGGCGACCAGCTAAGACCGCTGTCAGTACTGCGGTAGATCCCGAGAGTGCCGTAAGTCTGGCTGTCACCGTAGTGGGCATAGATCACGTCAGGATCGGCCGGGGTGACCGCGATCCGCGTCTTGCTGACTCGGGAGCTCAGCGGTTGACCGCTTCCGGCAGGAGTCCAGCCGACACCATCATCGGTGGAAACGATGACACCGTTGGACGATGCAGCGTTGCCCCGTGTCGCGTACACCCGATTCGCGCTGCCCGGTTTCCACTTCACATCGTAACAGTCGAACTGGGACAGGACCCGGGTCCAGGTGTCCCCCTCGTCGGTGGAACGCCACAGCCCGTCATTGGCACCGGCGAGCACGGTCCCGGTGATCGGGTTGGCCTCCATGACATGGAAACCGTGATTGTCGGTGGCCTCGTACGTCAGGTTCGTGGGCCCCCAGGTCTTGCCGCTGTCCGTGGACTTCCAGATCCCCGCACCGTAGATAACGTATCGCCAGTGCAGCCCCTCGCCGGTGGCTGCCAGCACCACGTCGGGATTGCTGGGGACGACACACACCGCACCGATGGCCAGGGAGGGCAAACCGTCGGTGGTCGTGTGCCAGGTGCCGCCACCGTCGTTCGATATCCACAATCCACCCCCGGCAGAGGCCGCATAGACCTTTTGCGGGTTGGACGGATGAAAATCGAGGTCGACGATCCGGCCCGAGATGTTTCGCGGCCCGATGCAGAACCAGCCCCGATTGTCCGCCGAGAGGGCCTGCCGAAGATTTTTCTCCTTCCAGGCCCGCACCCGGTCGGCGGCGGTGGGCAGAACACCGTTCACCGTCCGCCGGTCGAGGAAATCCCGGATGCTGACGAAGTGCTTCCACATCGAACCCCGAGGTTGCTGCAGTTCTTCGTGCCCGGCAAAGAATACGGCGGTCCGCTCCAGTGATTCCCGGGCGAGCTCACCGCCATGCAAAGCAACAGGGCTCTGGGCGGCGAAGGACAACAAGCCCGAAACCGCGGCAAAATAGAGGACAAGGATGATGCGGGTGGCAGGATGCCGCAGCAGAGGATGGATCGTCATGGCACTCCCCGGGAAGCCGGCAGCAGTACCTGAACATCCTTGCGGATGATTGGCCGGACTCACTTCTGTTTACAGTATAAGGATCGGGCACTGTATAAGGCAACAGATGAGTGCAGTTCAAAAACTGTTCCCGGTCGGTTCATATTTTTATGATTCCGGCCTTGACTCTCCCCCAGGGGGAGACCCTATACTTTTCCTCGAAGGTTGGCCAACCTCAACTATGTTACTCAGTGAGAGCAAGTTATGAGATTCAGCATCGGCGAGTTTTCCAGGATCACGGCCCTTTCGGTGAAGACGCTGCGGCTCTACCACGAGAAGGGCATCCTGGTCCCGGCCCAGGTGGACCCCTCCTCGGGCTACCGCTACTACGACGAGGAGAACTACCACCGGGCCCGGGGGATAAAAACGCTGCGGGAGTTCGACTTCTCCATCGCCGAGATCCGCGCCCTGTTCGAGGAGTGCGGCAGCACCCAGGACATGCTCCTCGAGCTGGAACGGAAGATGAAAGAGGTTGAGCAGACCATCCGGCGCTACAAGGGGATCTCCAGCTCCATTGCCACGATCATCGAGTCAGAGAAGGAGAATGTCATGGACCAGCAGAACGGGTTCGAGATCGAGGAAAAGCAGCTGGACACGATCCTCATCGCCGGCCACCGGATGACCGGGCGATACGAGGAAGTGGGCCGGGGCCTGGGCCTGGTCTGCCGCAAAATGGGCCGCAACGCCAACGGCAAGCCGATGACCCTCTACCACGACAGCGAATACAAGGAAGAAGGCGCCGATTTCGAGCCCTGCATCCCGGTGCGCAAGGGCAAGGACGCCGAGGGGGTCTCGGTGCGCGAGCTGCCCGGCGGCCGCTGTGTCTCGCTGATCCACAAGGGGCCCTACGAGACCCTGCGTGATTCCTACAAGACGGTCTTCGGCTACATCAACGAAAAGGGCTACAGGACGAAGCTGCCCTCCCGGGAGGTCTACCTCAAGGGCCCGGGCATGATCTTCAAAGGCAACCCGAAGAACTACCTCACCGAGATCCAGGTGCTGATCGAGGAGTGACCCTGATTCCGGCTAGAGCCGTCTCAGCCGGTCGATACGGCCGGGGTCCCCAGCCACCAGCAGGATGTCGCCGCGGTGGATGCGGATGTTGGGGCTGGGGACCTTCTTCAGCAGGGCCCCGCGGCCGGACCGGCCCGATGCGTGGGCCTTGATCACCAGGATCTCCACCCCGAAGGCGGCCCGCACGTTCAGTTCGGCGATGGTCTTGCCGTCGAAAGCCCCCGGGGCCTCCACCTCGGCCAGGGCATAGCCCTCGGCCAGTTCCACCATTTTCACCGAACCGGCGGCCAGGGAGTCGACGTTGGTGCTCAGAGTGCCGGCCAGGTCCCGTTTGAAGATCGCCCGGTTGTAGATTTCGATCACGTGGGCCCGGTGCACCGTGCCGATGATTCTCATCGATTCCGCCGACTCCACCACCGGCAGTTCATCGACATAGGCCCGGCCGAAATGGCGCATCACCAGGTCGAGGTTGTCGTCAGGGGTCACCGGGCGGACATCGGGGTTGGCTAGATCCTGGGCCACGATGAGGTCGGAGAGGCTGGTCTCGTCCCGCACCAGTTGCCGCAGGTCACGGGAAGAGATGGCGCCGCAGAGCCGCTGCTTGTCGTCCACCACGTAGAACCGGGTGTGCGGCGAGCGGGTCAGGCGATCGATCATCGCCGGCAGGCGGAGGTGCTTTTCGAAAATATCCACGTCCTCTTCCATCACGTCGCGGACACTGAGCGGCTTGAGCACGTTCAATTCCTGGCCCTGGTAGATGTCCACACCCCGCCGGGCGAGTTTCATGGTGTAGATCGACTCCTTGCTCATCCACTTGTTGGCCAGGGTGCTGATGATGCAGGCGGTCATCAGCGGCAGAATGATCGAATACTCGCTGGTCATCTCGAAGATGATCAGGATGGCGGTGATCGGCGCCCGGGTGGTGGCCGCCACCACCGCTCCCATGCCCACCAGGGCATACGCTCCGGGTTCGGCGGTGTGGTCGGGGAACAGGCGGTGCGCGCCGGTACCCACCAGGCCGCCGGTCATCGCCCCGAGGAAAAGCGAGGGGGCAAAAACACCGCCTGACCCGCCCGAGCCGAGGGTCAGCGAGGTGCCGAGGGTCTTGGCCACCAGCAGGGCGCCCAGCAGCATCCAGCCCAGGTTGCCGGACAGGGCCAGATCCACGCTGCCGTATCCCGAGCCGTAGATCTGGGGATAGAAGATGGCGATACAGCCCACCAGTAATCCGCCGATGGCCGGGCGCAGGGGGCCGGGGATGAACTTCGCATCTTCGAAGCGGTCCTCGAACCAGTAGAGGGTCTTCATGAAGATCAGCCCGGCCACCGCCGCGGCGATGCCCAGGGCCAGGTAGCTGAAAAACTCCCAGGGGCTGACCAGGGCATAGTCCGGCGGCCGGAACGCGGGAAAGTCGCCGAGGAAGTGTCGGGAGACCACGGTGGCAATCACCGAAGAGATGACGATGGGGCTGAACTGGTGGATGGCGAAATCACCGAGGATCACTTCAACGGCAAACAGAGCTCCGGCCAGCGGGGCGTTGAAAGTGGCGGCGATCCCCGCCGCCGCTCCGCAGCCGACATAGGTCTTCATCCGGCCGGCCGAGACCCGGAGAAACTGCCCCACCACCGAACCGATGGCCGCACCGATCTGGACGATGGGGCCTTCACGGCCTGCCGAACCTCCGGTGCCGATGGTGATCGCCGAGCCGATGAACTTGGCCATCACCACCCGGGGCCGCATGACGCCCCCCTTGCGGGCCACCGCCTCCATCACTTCGGGCACACCGTGGCCCTTGGCCTCGCGGGCAAACATGTAGACCAGCGGTCCGATGATCAGTCCGCCGGCTGCCGGGATGAGGATCTTGGCCCAGATGGGCACGGCCATGAAGTCATCGAGCACCGGCTCCATGGATCCCCAGGAGATCTTCTGCACGCCTCCGATCAGGTAGTGGAAGGCCACCGCCCCGAAGCCGCCCAGCAGGCCGATGACCAGGGCCACGATGACGTTGAAGGTGTAGTCGGCAAGCTTGGCCTTGTTCACCACCCAGCGGGTGAAACGGAACATCCCCACCCGCACGGCCATCAGGCCGGACAGGCCCTCCTGCCGCATTTCGGCCATGGAACGCTGTTTTCTGTATTCTTCCGGGCTCATTGTCCAGCCTCTCTCCTGCCCCGGACCTTGTCCGCCGGGCCGGTGGAAGCGGCATTAATACATGATGCGGTAACGGAAGTCAAAGATCAGCGGCTGCCGTCCCCGGACCGGGGCGTTGGCCCCTCGAACTGCTCATCGGCAAGGTAGGAGCTGCGCACCAGTGGTCCGGAGGCCACGTGGCTGAACCCGAGGGAGCCGCCGTAACGCTTGAGCTGCTCGAATGCGGTGGGAAGATAGAAGGAAACCACCGGCAGATGGTCCCGTGACGGCTGGAGATACTGCCCGATGGTGAACATCTGGCAGCCGGCAGCCGCGGCCTCGGACATCACCTGCTCCAATTCGGTCATCGTCTCCCCCAGGCCCACCATGACCCCCGACTTGGTCAGGCCCTCGCGCCCGTCTTCGGCATACCGGCGCCGGGCCCGGCCCAGCAGTTCCAAAGACCGCTGGTAATCGGCGCCGGGCCGCACCCGGGGGTAGAGCCGGGGCACGGTCTCGATGTTGTGATTGAGGATGTCGGGACCAGAGTCGAGGACGGTCTCCAGGGCCGGGGCGCTGCCGCCGAAGTCGGGGACCAGCAGCTCGATCCGGCAGGTGGGGGAGGCGGAGCGGATGGCCTTGACCGTGGCGGCAAAATGCCCGGCCCCGCCGTCGGCCAGGTCGTCCCGGGTCACCGAGGTGATCACCGCGTGGCGCAGTTCGAGACTGTGGACCGCAGCCGCCACCTTTGCCGGCTCCTCGGGGTCCAGCGCCGCCGGCTTCCCGCCCCCCACGGCACAGAAACGGCAACTGCGGGTGCAGGTATTGCCGAGGATCAGGAAAGTGGCGGTGCCCCGCTCGAAGCAGCGGCCCACGTTGGGACAGAGCGCCGAACGGCAGACCGTGTTCAGCCCGTTCTCCTTCAAGAGGGCGTCGACCCTGCGAAAGGACGCTCCCTTCCCCACCCGCACTTTGAGCCAGCGGGGCAGGCGGCGGCGCACCCCGTCCGGCCCCACCGCCGAGACGGTCAGCGCTTCGTGTTCGTCAGCCATTATTCAATGCTCCAGGCCGCTCCGGAGAGGACCGGATACGGCCCGGACAGTGTAGAATGCCGGGCAGGATGGTTCAAGAACATATTCAATGCGGCGCCTACCTGCTGGTGGTCCGGCTCAGCCGTCCAGCCCTGGTGAAGTTTGGCGCCCGGGGCCAATACAAGCTGGAACCGGGGTACTATGCCTACGCCGGCCGGGCCTCCCGCTCGCTGGCCGGCAGGCTCAAGCGCTACCTGGGCATCGCCGGAAGCCGAGATCATCCCTTCAAACTCCGCTGGCACGTGGACTATCTTCTGGCCCACCGCTATGCCTCGCTCGCCCACATCCTGCTGACCGACAAAGATCCGGCCGGTGAGTGCGCCACGGCCCGCCGGGTGGCCCTCCTCCCCGGCGCCTCCACCCTTCCGGGGCGGATCGGTGCTTCCGACTGCACAGAGGGCTGTCCAGGCCACCTGATCCGGCTGGGTCAAAAGCTACCCGATTTCGGTGAGCCTTTACTTTTTCATGGACAATGACCTGGATTGGGTCATAATTTGTACGATCGGTGTGTCATCCCGAATACCCATGGAGGATCCCATGTCCTCGAGAAGCCTTGTCCTGTTTGTCCTGCTCTCCTGCCTCGCCGCCATATCCTCCACCGCCGCCACCATCCGCGTCCCGGCCGACCAGCCCACCATCCAGGCCGGTATCGACGCCGCCGTGAGCGGCGACACGGTGCTGGTGGCCAACGGCGTCTACGTTGGCTCCGGCAACCGGAACATCAACTTCGGCGGCAAGGCGATCACCGTGGAATCGGAACACGGGTTCACGGCCTGCATCATCGACTGCGAGGGTCAGGACCGCGGGTTCCAGTTCGTCAACGATGAAGGACCGGATTCCATCCTCCGGGGATTCACCGTGCGGAACGGTTACAAGCTCGCCGACGGGGGCGGCATATACTGCCTCAATGCCTCGCCGGTCATCGAAGCGAACCGCATCGAAGACTGCATCTCGGGGGATGAGGGTGGTGGAATCTACTGCACCGGGGGCTCACCGGTCATCCGGCAAAACACGATCAGCGGTTGCCAGACCGATCGTGCCGGCGGCGGGATCTGCTGCGAGGAAAGTTCGCCGGTCATCGAGGACAACACAATAGTTGGAAACTCGTCATCGACTTTTGGCGGCGGCATCTATTGCTGGGCACGGTCGATGACCGTAACCGGCAATAGCATCACCGGCAACAGCACCGACCATGGGGGCGGGCTCTGCTGCTTTGGCGACGGCCTGGTCAGCGGGAACAGCTTTGCCGGAAACGTCGGTGAGATAACGGGATCGGCCATCTATTGTACCGGTGAGAACGAAGCCCTTATCACCGGGAACAGCTTTGCGGAGAACGAGTGCTCCATGTTCGGCGGCAGCATTTCCGTGGCCTTCGGCGCCACTGCCCATATCGTGAACAACACCTTTACCGGCAATTCCGGCGGTGACTACGGCGCCATATGGTTCTACGACGAAGAGTTCGGGGCATACGGCACCGTGAGCGGGAATGTAATGACCGGCAATTCAGGGACGGGAGCCTGCATCTCCTTCGGGCTTGCCATAACGGCCCTGGACCGGCCGGTACCTCAATGTCCTGACCCCTGCCCCGCCGGACCGTCCAGCGGCCGGGGTGGTGAAATCCTGGTGACCAGCAACCTGCTCGCGGGGAACAACGGCAGCGCCATATTCCTCGATCACATGGATGTACTGATGGTGAACTGCACCATCACAGAGAATACCACCGGCGTGAAACGGCAGGGCTCATCGGGGCAGTTGACCATCACCAACTCCATCATCTACGGCAACACCAGCGAGCAGATCCAGGGCACCCCGTCGGTGACCTACAGCGACATCGAAGGGGGATACGGCGGCCCGACGAACATCGACGCGGACCCGCTCTTCACCCGCGGCCCTTTGGGGGATTACTACCTGGGGCACCTGGCAGCCGGTCAACCGGCCGACAGCCCCTGCATCGATTCGGGATCTGCCCCGGCGGGTGAATTCTGTTATGAGACGGTGGAGGGGACCACCTGCCTCGACCAACTGACCACCCGCACCGACGGTGCAATCGACAACGGCCAGGTGGACATGGGGTATCACTATCCGTCAAGCAGTCACATCCTCGGGCTGGTCGCAACTCCCGGTCCGTCACCGGCCAACCCGCCGCTGGTCCGGGTCTTCCCGCCCCACACCGACGCCGAACCGGTCTCGGAGTTTTCGGCGTACGGCTCGCCGTCATGGGGGGCGAATGTGGCGGCGGGCCAGCTCACCGACGACGAAGGCCTGACCATCATCACCGGCGCCGGCGCGGGCGAGATCTACGGCCCGCACGTGCGCGGGTTCAGTTCGGACGGCACACCCGTTCCCGGCGTCAACTTCCTGGCCTACGGCACGAACAAGTTCGGGGTCAACGTGGCCGCCGGCGACCTGGACGGCGATGGCTATGACGAGATCGTCACCGGCGCCGGGCCGGGCGCCGTGTTCGGGCCCCACGTCCGGGGGTGGAACGTGGACGGAGGAGACGCCGAGGCTATCTCCGAGATCAGCTACTTCGCCTACGGCACGCTCAAGTGGGGTGTCAACGTGGCCTGCGGGGATTTCGATGGCGACGGGTTCGACGAGATCATCACCGGCGCCGGGCCGGGCGCCGTGTTCGGGCCCCACGTCCGGGGCTGGGATGTGGACGGCGGAGCAGTCGAGGCGCTCTCCTGGGTCAGCTTCCTGGCCTACGGCACGAACAGGTTCGGCGTCAACGTGGCCGCCGGCGACCTGGACGGCGACGGGATCGACGAGATCATCACCGCACCAGGGCCCTCGTCCCTTTTCGGCAGCCACGTCCGGGGCTGGGACGTGGACGGCGGCGAACCGGTGGCCATGCCCAATGTAAATTTCTTTGCCTGGCCGGCGGGCGAAGCGGCTTACGGAGCCCGTGTCTGCTCCGGTGTGGACCTGGACGGCAACGGCCGGGACGAGTTGCTGGTGAGTGGCGGCCCCGACCCGGCCATGGGCAGCCAGGTCAGGGCGTACCACGCCGCCGTTCACGACGTGACACTGGACTTCACCTTCGACGCCTTCCCGCCGGTCTACACCTACGGGGTCAACGTGGCGGCGGGACGGTTCTGATCCTCTTATCGCCGAGGTCTCCCTCCTTCTCAATCGGATCTTGACCAGCGGCCACTTTATACGTATATTATACGTGTAGAGAATTGGAGGATCGCATATGCAGAAAAAATTGACCATCACGGTTGACGAAGAGGTCTACCGGGGTCTGCACACCCACATCGGCCGAAGGAAGATCAGCAAGTTCATCGAAGACCTGGTGAGATCGCACGTGGTCAACGTCAATCTCGATGCGGCGTACGAAGAGATGGCCGGGGACCGGGACCGGGAGGACGAAGCCCTCGAGTGGGCCGAAGCAACCGTTGGAGACGCCAATGACCAGGGGTGAGGTCTGGTGGGTAAACTTCGATCCCTCTGTCGGTGGGGAGATCCGCAAGCGGCGGCCGGCGGTGATCGTCAGCAATGACTCGGCAAACAAATTCCTCAACCGGGTCCAGGTGGTCCCCCTGACCAGCAATACCGCGCGCCTCTACCCCAGTGAAGCCTACGTCACCTTCAACGACAACAAAGGCAAGGCCATGGCCGACCAGTTGACCACGGTGAGCAAGAAACGCCTGGTCGGTATCGCCGGAAAAATCTCGCTGGAAGAGATGCGGAAAATCGGCGAGGCGATCAAGGTCCAGCTCGATTTGAAATGAAACGGGATGCCGCCCCCGCGGCCCGGCCCGTGGGCTTCTGATACTTCACGGCAATCCGCCGCATCAATCTCGCGGCGGGACGGTTCTGAATTCATCCCGCCGCCATCAATTCAGATATTAAGGCTGGCATGAATCCACTTCCCATCAGTGCGCCTGAGTCTTGGGTAGCACCCTGTCAGTCCCCAAGGAGTCGAGGCCAACAGTGCATTAAGGCGGGCAGTATTTCGATCTTAAGTTCGCTACTGCTTTTCCCCGCTGCACCGTCGGCCCCGACGGCAAGTGCGCCACGGCCCGCAGGGTGGCCCGCCTCCCCGGCGCCTCCACCCTTCCGGGGCGGATCGGTGCTTCCGACTGCACAGAGGGCTGTCCAGGCCACCTGATCCGGCTGGGTCAAAAGCTACCCGATTTCGGTGAGCCTTTACTTTTTCATGGACAATGACCTGGATTGGGTCATAATTTGTACGATCGGTGTGTCATCCCGGATACCCATGGAGGATCCCATGTCCTCGAGAAGCCTGGTTCTGTTTGTCCTGCTCTCCTGCCTCGCCGCCATATCCTCCACTGCCGCCACCATCCGCGTCCCGGCCGACCAGCCCACGATCCAGGCCGGTATCGACGCCGCCGTGAGCGGCGACACGGTGCTGGTGGCCAACGGCGTCTACGTTGGCTCCAGCAACAGGAACATCAACTTCGGCGGCAAGGCGATCACCGTGGAATCGGAACACGGGTTCACGGCCTGCATCATCGACTGCGAGGGTCAGGACCGCGGGTTCCAGTTCGTCAACGATGAAGGACCGGATTCCATCCTCCGGGGATTCACCGTGCGGAACGGTTACAAGCTCGCCGACGGGGGCGGCATATACTGCCTCAATGCCTCCCCGGTCATCGAAGCGAACAGCATCGAGGACTGCCACAGCGATGAGGGTGGAGGCATTTACTGTACCGGGGGCTTGCCGTTGTTCCGGCAAAACCAGGTCACCGGTTGCGAAGCCGATCGTGACGGCGGCGGCATCTGCTGCGAGGAGTGCTCACCGGTCATCGAGAGCAACACAATTCATGGCAATACGTCATCGCATTCTGGCGGCGGCATCTACTGCTCGGTAGGCTCTCCGGCCATCACCGGCAACAGCATCACCGGCAACAACTCCGAGTATGGCGCCGGACTGGCCTGCATTGCCAGCTGCCTGGTCAGCGGGAACCGCTTTATCGAAAATTACAGCAGCCGCCTGGGATCGGCCATATATTGTACCCTTGAGAATGAAGCATTTATCACCGGAAACACCTTTTCGGGAAACGAATGCAAAATGCACGGCGGCAGCATTACGGTGGCCTTTGGCGCCACGGCCCACATCACTGACAATCTCTTCACCGGCAATTTCGGCGGCAACTACGGTGCCATCTGGTTCTACAATGAGGCGTTCGGGGCATACGGCACCGTGAGCGGGAATGTAATGACCGACAATTCCGGGGCAGGAGCCTGCATCTCGTTCGGAATTGCGACTACGGACCTGGACCGTCCGCCAGCACCTGAAGGTACTCCCCCGCGCCCAGCCGCCCCCCCCAACAGTCGTGGTAGTGAAATCCTGGTCATCAACAACTTCTTCGTGGGTAACAGCGGCAGCGCCATATTTCACGAAAACCAGGACGTTCGAGTGGTGAACTGCACCATTGCGGGCAACGACCTCGGTATCTACCGGCAGGGCTCATCGGGGCAGTTGACCATCACCAACTCCATCATCTACGGCAACACCAGCGAACAGATCCAGGGCACCCCGTCGGTGACCTACAGCGACATCGAAGGGGGATACGGCGGCCCGACGAACATCGACGCGGACCCGCTCTTCACCCGCGGCCCTTTGGGGGATTACTACCTGGGGCACCTGGCAGCCGGTCAACCGGCCGACAGCCCCTGTATCGATTCGGGGTCTGCCCCGGCGGGTGAAATCTGTTATGAGACGGTGGAGGGGACCACCTGCCTCGACCAGCTGACCACCCGCACCGACGGCGCAATCGACAACGGCCAGGTGGACATGGGATACCACTATCCGTCAAGCAGTCACATCCTCGGGCTGGTCGCAGCTCCCGGGCCGTCAGCGGCCAACCCGCCGCTGATCCGGGTCTTCCCGCCCCACGCGGATGCCGATCCGGTCTCGGAGTTTTCGGCGTACGGCTCGCCGTCCTGGGGGGCGAATGTGACCGCTGGACAGCTCACCGACGACGAAGGCCTGACCATCATCACCGGCGCCGGCGCGGGCGAGATCTACGGCCCGCACGTACGCGGGTTCGGTTCGGACGGCACACCCGTTCCCGGCGTCAACTTCCTGGCTTACGGCACGAACAAGTTCGGGGTCAACGTGGCCGCCGGCGACCTGGACGGCGACGGCTATGACGAGATCGTCACCGGCGCCGGCCCGGGCGCCGTGTTCGGGCCCCACGTCCGGGGCTGGAACGTGGACGGCGGAGACGCCGAGGCCATCTCCGAGATCAGCTACTTCGCCTACGGCACGCTCAAGTGGGGTGTCAACGTGGCCTGCGGGGATTTCGATGGCGACGGCTTCGACGAGATCATCACCGGCGCCGGCCCGGGCGCCGTGTTCGGGCCCCACGTCCGGGGCTGGAACGTGGACGGCGGAGCCGTCGTGGCGCTCTCCTGGGTCAGCTTCCTGGCCTACGGCACGAACAGGTTCGGGGTCAACGTGGCCGCCGGCGACCTGGACGGCGACGGGATCGACGAGATCATCACCGCACCCGGCCCTTCGTCACTATTCGGCAGCCACATCCGGGGCTGGGACGTGGACGGCGGCGAACCGGTGGCCCTGCCCAATGTAAATTTCTTTGCCTGGCCGGCGGGCGAAGCGGCTTGCGGAGCCCGTGTCTGCTCCGGTGTGGACCTGGACGGCAACGGCCGGGACGAGCTGCTGGTGGGCGGCGGCCCCGACCCGGCCATGGGCAGCCAGGTCAGGGTCTATGACAGTACCACGCACAGCATTGAGCTCGAGTTCACCCTCGATGCCTTCCCGCCGGTCTACACCCACGGAGTGAACGTGGCGGCGGGGAGGTTTTGAGACTGCGGGGGAAACGATGATCGCCAGAAACCTCTACACTCAAACGGTCATCATTGTTGCTTGCCTGCTGATGTCGGCTCCGGCCGCCGGCAACGAGATCTACGTTCCCGACGACTACACGATGATCCAGGATGCGATCGACGCGGCCGAGGACGGTGACACGATCCTCGTCCGGCCCGGATTCTACTGGGAGATTTTCGCTTTTCAGGGAAAGGCCGTCGAGGTGCGGAGCCTTGCAGGACCGGAGTCGACGATTGTCGAGGGAAGTGTCTATTTCGTCGGAGAGGAGGGCCGGGACTCGATCCTCGACGGGTTCACCATCCAGAACAGCGGGATGGAAGATACGGGGATCTACTGCAGCGACACCTCGCCGACGATCAGGAACAACATCATCATGAACCACACCGACTCGGGGATCATCTGCCTGTATGACGAATCCTCGCCGATGATCCTGAACAACGTAATCCGCGACAACACGTCAACCAGCCTGGGTGGCGGTTTGATGACCTACAACTCAAACCCCGTGATCCTCGGCAACACATTCATCAACAACCGCTGCATCTCCGACCACCAGCTCAATGGCGGGGGCGCGTTGTGCGTCGGGTGGCATTTTTCCGACGTGGTCATCGTGCGCAACCAGTTCATCGGCAACAGCTCGACCCAGAACGGCGGCGCGATCTACTTCGTGTATGGCATGGTGGGGGCCACGGTGACCGGCAACACCTTCACCGGCAACAGCGCCCGCATCGGGGGCGCCATCACCTGCTCCGAACCGGATGCCGCTGCGCCGCCAGGTGACGGTTTACCGCTGGTTCTTCTCGGTAACAATCTCTTCCAGGGAAACATCGCAGACTATGGTTCGGTTATCTACGACAGCGGCTACACCGATTTCGGCATCCACAACTGCACCTTCGTCGGCAACGGCCGGCAGGCCCTTGCCAGCAGGGGCACGGTAACCGACAGTATCTTCTGGAACAACGTCGACCCGGTGATCCTCGGCGAGCCGGAAATCAGCTGGTCCCTGGTGGAAGGCGGCTGGCCCGGCGAGGGGAATATCGACGCTGACCCGTCGTTTGCCACCGGCCCGGCCGGGGAGTATTACCTGAGCCAGACGGCCGCGGGCCAGGCCGCGGACAGCCCCTGTGTGGATGCGGGTAGCAGCCCGGCGCAGGACAGTTGTTACGAGATCTACGAAGCCATGGTCTGTATGGACCGGTTCAGCACCCGTACCGACCTGGAGACGGACAACGGCCAGGTGGACATGGGGTACCACTATCCCGACAGTCCGCTGCCGGGCAGCCTTTTCATAGCCGCCGGCCTCGGTCCGCACCCGTCCAACCCCACAACGGTTCACCTCCTGGCCCCCCTCCAGGACGCCAGGCCGCTGGTCGAATTCGAGTCCTATTCAATTCAAAAATACGGCGTCAACATTAGCTGCGGTGAACTGGACGGGGAGCCGGGCATGGAGATCATCACCGGCCCCGGGCCGGGTGCCGTCTTTGGCCCCCATGTACGCGGTTTCATGTCCGATGGCACACCAAACCCCCTGGTGAGTTTCCTGGCCTACGGCACCAACAAATACGGCGTCAACGTGGCCGCCGGTGACGTGGACAACGACGGGTTCGATGAGATCCTCACCGGAGCCGGGCCGGGGGCGGTGTTCGGGCCCCATATCCGGGCCTTCGAACTCGACGGCGGTCAGGAGGTAGTGCCACTGCCCGGGGTGAGCTTCTTCGCCTACGGCACACTCAAGTGGGGGGTCAACGTGGCCGCCGGCGACCTGGACGGCGATGGCTTCGACGAGATCGTCAGCGGCGCCGGGCCGGGCGCAGTCTTCGGACCACACGTGCGGGGCTGGAACGTGGACGGCTGGACAGCCGCAGCCATGCCGGCGGTCAGTTTCTTCGCCTATGGAACACCCCGCTACGGCGTGGTGGTGGGCTGCGGTGACGTGGACGGTGACGGGATGGACGAGATTGTCACCGCCCCGGGACCCTCACCGGCTTTCGGCAGCCACATCAGGGGCTGGAATTACGATGGCTCGACGATCAGCGAGTTGCCGGGGCTCAGTTTCTTTGCCTGGCCGGCTGCAGAGGTGCGCTACGGCGCCCGGGTCTGGGCAGGCACTGACCTCGACGCGGATGGCCGGTGCGAAATCATTGTCGGCAGCGGCCCCGGACCGGCCAACGGCTCCACAGTGAAGGTGTACGACTACCAGGCCGGCCAGGTGACACTGGACTTCACTCTCGATGCATTCCCCCCGGTCTACACCCACGGGGTCAACGTGGCGGCGGGACGGTTCTGAGCCCCTGCCCCGCCGCCGTTACTCCTAGTAATACGAGAGGTAGGAGTCCACCTCCCACTGGTGGACCTGGGCCTGGTAAGCGGCCCACTCCTGGCGCTTGGCGTTGACGAAGTGCTCGAGGATGTGCCCGCCCAGCGCCGCGCCGATCACCTTGTCCTTCTCCAGGCAGTCGAGGGCGCCGGTGAGGTCGGGGGGCAGCTCGTCGATCTTCAGCCGCCGCTTTTCCCGCTGGCTCATGGTGTAGATGTTCTTGTTCACCGGCGGGCCGGGGTCGATCCTGTTCTCGATGCCGTCGAGACCGGCGGCCAGCATCACCGCCAGGGCGAGGTAGGGGTTGCAGGAGGGATCGGGAACCCGGACTTCCACCCGGGTGCCCGGGCCGCGGCGGTCGGGCACCCGGGCCAGGGGTGAACGGTTGCGCTCGGACCAGGCGATGTATGTGGGCGCCTCGTATCCGGGCACCAGCCGTTTGTAGGAGTTGATCAGCGGGTTGGTGATCGCCACGAAGCCCTTGGCGTGCTTCAGGATCCCGCCGATGTATTGCATCATCGTCTCGCTCAGTTCGTACTCGGCCTTCGGGTCGTGGAAGATGTTCTCGCCGTCCTTCTCCAACGACTGGTGGACGTGCATCCCCGAACCGTTGATGCCGAAGATCGGCTTGGGCATGAAGGTGGCGTGCAGCTTGTAGCGCTCGGCCACCCGGCGGACAATGAAACGGAAGGTGGCCACGTTGTCGGCGCAGGTCAGGGCGTCGGCGTGCTTGAAGTCGATCTCGTGCTGGCCCGGGGCCACCTCGTGGTGCGCCGCCTCGACCTCGAAGCCCATGTACTCGAGGTCGGTGACGATGTCGCGGCGGGCCCACTCCCCCTTGTCCACCGGTGTGAGGTCGAAGTAGCCGGCGGCGTCGTGGGTGGTGGTGGTGGCCTTGCCCTGCTCGTCGGTGAGGAAGAGGAAGAACTCGGCCTCGGGGCCGGCCTGCATGGTAAAGCCCATCCTGGCCGCCCGGTCCACCACCCGGCGCAGGGCACTGCGCGGGCAGCCCTCGAAGTCGTCGCCGTTGGGGTGCCGGATATCGCAGATCAGCCGGGCGCGCTTTCCCTCGTCCTTCCGATGCTGTCCGGGAAAGATGCGGAAGGTGGCCGGCTCGGGGATCAGGATCATGTCCGATTCCTCGATGCGGGCGAAACCCTGGATCGAAGAGCCGTCAAAGAGCACGCCCTCGGTGAGCGCCTTTTCGAACTGCCGCTGGGGGATCTCCACGTTCTTGATCGCGCCCATGATGTCGGTGAACTGCAGGCGGAGGAATCTCACGTCCTCTTCCCTGGCCAGGGCCAGGATTTCCGCGGTCGTCATGTGCCACCTCGATGAGTGCGGGCCCGGGTCCCGCCGTATCAGTATTGATCCGGCAGTGGCGCCGGACCGGTCTTCCCGCTCCACCCACACAATAATTCCATTGACGCGACATGTCAATCACAATAATGCGTATTGATGCTGTTTTTCTGTTCATTATGTATTATAAACCCATCGCATTCGCATTAATGGTCATTTTTTGTGCATTTTGAATTCCCTGGTGCGCTCATCAGGCTTTCACGTAAGTCTTCTCACGGGTGGTGGACATCCCACATCTCGTCTTGAGGAAAATTGACAGCATTTTCCCGCTCTGGTACATTTCGTTCTTCTCACGACCCAGCAGATCCACCACTATCTTCCGGAGGGACCCAGATGAGCAAGAGAGGGAATCCAGCCAGCGCCACCCCAGTTCAGGCCTCCGCACCGAAGACGGTTCCCCCGGAGAAGCTTCGCTGGAACTGCCCCACCTCCTGGCTCGGCTTCAAAACCTCAACCAACGTGGCGCCGGCCACCGGCATCGTGGGCCAGGAAAAGGCGGTGGAAGCCCTGCGGCTGGGGATGGAGCTGTTCCGACCCGGGTACAACGCCTTTGTCTGCGGCCTCTCGGGCACGGGCAAGATGACCACGGTGGAACTGCTGCTGGACCACATCAAACCCCGCTGCCCGCTGCCTCTCGACCGGTGTTACGTGAACGACTTCATCAATCCCAACACACCGGTGCTGATCACCCTGCCCCGGGGCCAGGGTCGGAAATTCAAACGGGTGGTGGACGAAATGATCCGCTTTCTCCGGGCCCGCGTTCCCCTGGAGCTGGAGGGCGACGACTTCCAGCAGCAGCGGGACTCGATCCGCCGCGAATATGAGGAACAGGGGAACAAGATGTTCGCCACCTTCGACGCCGCCGTCCGGGAGCAGGGGTTTGCCCTGGGGCAGGTGCAGATGGGGCCGGTCTCCAGGCCGGACCTGCTGCCCATGGTGGATGACAAGGAGATGACGATCCAGGAGTACGCCGGGAAGATCCGCGAGGCCGAGGGCCCGGAAGCGGCTGCCGGCCACCCGATGATTGCCCGCTACCAGGAACTGCGTTCCGAGCTGGACGGGATGCTGCGGGAGAACCGCCGGCTGTCCAAGGAGATGATGGCCCGGTTGGAACTGCTGGAAGAGGAGACCATTCGCGACCTGGCGGCGCACATGGCCGAAGAAATCCGCGTCAAGTTCCCCAACCCCAAGATCGACGGTTTCCTCAAGCAGCTGGTGGACAATGTGGCCGAAAACGTCGACGTCTTCAAGGAGGATGACGGCGACGACGAGGGTGACGGGATGCCGCTGGGCATACGGGGTGGCGCCACCGACGCGTTCCGGGCCTACGGAGTCAACGTGGTCCTCGACAACTCGAACCGCGAGGGCTGCCCGGTGGTGATCGAGACCACGCCGAACTTCAAGAACCTCTTCGGCCACATCCAGTCCGCCCGGCAGGGCATCGGCAGCACGCCGCCCGACTTTATGAACATCCGCGGCGGCTCCCTGCTGGAGGCCGACGGCGGCTACCTGGTGTTCAACGCCACCGACGCCCTCACCGAGACCCAGGTCTGGAAGACACTGAAACGGGCCCTGACCTACCGTCAGCTGGAGATCCAGAGCATGGAGTCGCAGCTGGGCCTGCTCTCCTCGCCGATCAAGCCGGAACCGATCGACCTCAACGTCAAGGTGATCCTGATCGGCGAGAGCCACCTCTACCACCTGCTCTACCGCCAGGACGAGGACTTCAAGCAGATCTTCAAGGTCAAGGTCGACTTCGACTCGACGATCAAGCTGAACAAAAGCAATGCCAAAAAGTTTCTCTCGGTGATCAGCAAGGTCTGCGCCGACGAGTCACTAAAGCCGCTGACCAGCGAGGCCGCCGGCCGTCTGCTGGAATACGGCGTGCGCGAGGCGGGCCGGCGGGAGAAGCTGAGCACCCGGTTCAGCGAAATCGCCGATGTGGTTCGAGAAGCCGACTACTGGTCGGGCAGCAGCAAGCTGACCAGCCGCGATCACGTGGACCAGGCGATCCAGATGCGCCTCGAGCGGAACAACATGGTGGAAACCCACATGCAGGAGTATATCGAGCGGGGCACGCTGATCATCGACACCGCCGGCAAGGTGGTGGGCCAGGTCAACGGGCTCTCGGTCTTCGATATGGGCGACCACCGCTTCGGTCGCCCCACCCGCATCACCGCCACCACATCCTTCGGCCGGGCCGGGCTGATCAATATCGAACGGGAAGCCAAGCTCAGCGGCAGTTCACACGACAAGGGCGTGCTGATCATCGGCGGGTTCCTGCGCCGGCGTTTTGCCCAGCAGGCGCCGCTGACCCTCTCCGCCTCGCTCTGCTTCGAGCAGTCTTACAGCGGC
Source organism: uncultured Acidobacteriota bacterium (assembly GCA_963836075.1). Classification (GTDB taxonomy): domain Bacteria; phylum Acidobacteriota; class JAQAZP01; order JAQAZP01; family JAQAZP01; genus JAQAZP01. The sequence goes on along the minus strand of CAWIIB010000009.1, from coordinate 2,993,836 downwards.
GTGGACGGGGACAGCGCCTCCTCCACCGAGATCTACGCCCTGCTCTCCAGCCTTTCCGGCGTACCCCTGGCTCAGGGGATCGCGGTTACCGGCTCGGTGAACCAGCTGGGCGAGATCCAGCCCATCGGCGGGGTGAACGAGAAGATCGAAGGGTTCTTCGACGTCTGCGCCGCCCGTGGCCTCACCGGCGAACAGGGCGTGATGATCCCCACGCGCAACGTCAAGGACCTGATGCTCCGCAAGGACGTGGTTAAAGCGGCGGAGACGGGGCAGTTCAGTATCTTCGCCGTGGACAGCATCGACCGTGGGATCGAGGTGCTCACCGGTGTGGCTGCCGGCCGGCAGTCCCGCAGCGGCCTCTTCCCCCCCGGAACGGTGAACCGTCTGGTGCAGGACCGCCTGGACGAGTTGAACCCGTCCCCCGAGGAGGACGAGAAAAAAGACGAGAAGTAGGTATCGCGTTCTTTCAGTTCTTTCAGGGACGTACATGAATATATGAATATTTCCAAGGAAATATTCATATATTCATGTACGTCCCTGACGCACTGACGCAAAAAAAGCGCCGGGAGGTTGTCCTCCCGGCGCTTTGCTGTTTCCACTCCTTGAAGTTCAGTTCTAGCTCACCACAACCACATCCACTCCGGTGGGAGCCGCCGGCGCCGTCTCGTCGAGGGTGTCGAAGGTCCGGTCACTGGAAGTGGAGGTGTTGTCCGAGGCATCGGTGCTCTCCACCTGGTAGTGATAAGTGGTGTCATCGGTGAGACCCGTGATGGTCACGCTGTGGCTGGTGGTCATACCGCCGACGCTGGCATCGCTGCCGTAGGACGCCGTCTCGCCGTAGCGGACCAAGGAGGTCGCCGGCTCATCGGTGGTCCAGGTGATGGTCACGCTGTCCGCGGTGATGCCGGTGGCGACGATAGTGGTGATCACTGGTGCACCGCTGTCGGTGGTCTGGAAGGTGTCGTCGGCCGACTGGGCCAGGTTGCTGTTCTCATCGACGCTGCGCACCCTGAAGTGATAGGTGGTGTTCGATTCGAGACCGGTGATGGACATCGAGTGGCTGGTCACCAGCGTCGGGTCCTGCACGTTGCTGCCGTATGCGGCGGTCTCGCCATAGTCCACCCGGGAGGTGGCCGGCTCGTCTGTGGTCCAGGTGATGGTGGCCCCGTTGTCACCGATGTCGATAACCTGGATGTCGCTGATCACCGGGTCGGTGGTGTCGTCGGTGGTGAAGACGTTGTCACCGGAGATCCCCTGGTTGCCGGCGCCGTCGTTGGACTTCACCCGGTAATGGTAGGTGGTCCAGGCATCGAGGCCGTTGACCACCACACTGTGGCTGATCACCAGCGCCGGGTCGAGCGCGGTCTGGCTGCCGTAGGAAAGGTTCTCACCATACTCCACGCGAGAGGTGGCCGGTTCGTCGGTGTTCCAGGTGATGGTCACGCTGTTTTCGGTGATCGATCCGGCAGAGATGTTGGAGAAGGCGGGCGGTGTCAGGTCGGGGGTGATGCTGGCCCACTGGGACTTGGCGCTCTCGTTGTCCGCCAGGTCGTACGCGGTCACCGCAATGTAGTACGTGGTCCCCTCGCTCAGCCCGTAGATAATGTCGGAGGTGGCGGTCCCGGCCGATTGGGAGTTGGGATAGATGCCGGCCTCGGTGCCCCACCAGACATTGTAGCCGGCGAGGTCCGGTTCGGTGTTGGCGTCCCAGGTCACCTGGACATCCACCTGCGCCAATGCAGGCAGAGAGAGGAACAGGACCGTCAGGATACAGAGAAGGCCAAACCACAGCTTGCGATGGCTTTGCACCGCAAGAAGCGCTGCTCCGGTTTTTTCATGTCTGGGGCTCAACTTGGTCGAATACATCTCATGCACCTCCGATGTCCCTAATTTCCTCAGCAAAGATTATGATCAGTACATTCCCATGGACGTTCGAGCAATCTTCGTGCCAAATGCTTCATCACCGTTGACCTGGCGCCGTAAACCACAGCAACTACGGTCACATTCACAATTTACCTATCGGCGGCACGGACAAGTTTCTTGATCGTTTCTCTGGGCCCCGGATGACAGAGATGTGATTCACATGTCAAGGCGTTGACAGAATTAGGAGGCGGGTCAAGCTTTGAAAACAGGAGGGATAGAACAGTGGCGGACAACAAGGGTGACCCCTTGTTACTGGTGGTGACAAAAAATCGTGCTATTGGAAACAGCTTGTCTGATGAAAACAAGACCGCGGCGGACATGGCCACGGCCTTCAGACTACCAGAAGTGCCCGGGCTAAAAAGTGACGGGCGGCTTCTCCAGGCCGAACCCCTTTGCCTCGCTGCTGATGATCCTGGTCAGCTCGCGGCTCTTTGCCTCGTCCAGCCGGTAGCCGTTCTTCTCCTCTTCGGCGAGGATGCGGACCACCTCGTCCCGGGCCCTGGTGGTCAGCGACATGCGGCCCGCCTGCTCCCACTCGCCGAGGGTGGAACGTTCGATCACCTTGCCGGGGATGTACTGCTCCTGGCGGAACCACTTGAGCGTGCTGGGCCGGGAGAGGAAACGGGGATCGGTGAACGACTCCTCCATCAGGTCGGCGGCCAGCTGTTCCTCCCGCGGCTGGAGACCGGCGATGAGGCGCTGGGCCATGCCGCAGATCTCGTTGTCCAGCACCAGTTTTTCCAGGCTCTGACAGCTCTCGTAGTCGAGCATTCCCGGTCCGGAGACCATGTTCACCCCGCTCAGCGCGGCCAGCATGGCGCCCATGCCGCTCTCCAGCCCGGCCTGGGCATCGAGGGTCTTGGAATCGCTGAGCGCCATGTAGGCGTGGGTCGGCAGGCCCAGGCGCTTGCCCACCTGGACGTTGGCCGAGTCGATCATCATCGTCTCGATGGCCCCCATGGGCGTGGTGCCCTTGCGCATGTCGAAGATGGCCGGCGAGCCGCCGTAGACCACCGGTGCCCCGGGGGCGGCCAGGTGGGCGATGACATAGGCGCTGATCACCTCGGCACAGTGCTGGACCACCGAGCCCAGCAGGGTCACCGGCGCGGTGGCCCCGGACAGGGGCATGGAGACGATCTCCGAAGGCACGCCGGCCCGGGCGCAGTCGATAAGGCTCTGGCAGGTCAGCCGGCTCCAGCGCAGCGGCGGCGAGGGGCAGGCGTCAAAGATGGCCAGCGGTTTCTCCCGCAGCGCATCCGCCCCGCCCCTGATCACCGTGAGCATCTCCAGCATCGGGGCCATGGCCTGCACCTCGAAGGTGCCGGTGACCACCGGTTTCCGCGATCCGTGCAGGGCGAGATAGAGCCGGTAGCGGTCGGCCAGCCCCTCGGGGACGTCGGCCGGTACCACCCCGGTGCTCTGGGCATTCATCTGGGACAGGGCATTGGTCAGCCGGGAGAAGTTGAGGGCGTCCTGCGACGTCGGCTTCCGCTGGAGGCCGCTGTCGCCGTCGAGGATATTGATCGCCGCTGAACCAGGGTCGAAATGGACCCGGTCCTCCCCCAGGTCCATGGCCAGCTCACCGGCTGCATCGTAGACCCGGATCCGTTTCGGGGCGCTCTCCAGGGCCCGGGCCACCAGATCCCCGGGCAGGCGGACCACGCGGCTGGCCTCGCCGCTCTGCGGCCCGCTCCCCTCGGGCCGCGCCCCCGCCCCGTCGAGAAGCTCGAGGGCCTCGTCGTTCTCCACGAAGATGCCCTTGCGGGCCAGGACGTCCAGCGCCTCGCTGTAGACCCGCTCCACCATTTCCTCGCTCAAGGGCCGCACGGTCGGTCTGATCCCCTTCATCTCCCCCCTCCTTGCCGCTGATCCAGGCGCTGCCGCAGGTCGGCGATCAGGCCCGGGTCGGTGCCGCAGCACCCGCCCAGGCCGTTGATCCCGATGTCGGCCATGCGCATCATGTTCTCCAGAAAATCGTTCCGGTCGAATTCGTAGGTCGGCGGCCCGCCGTCAGCGGACGCCCGGGGCTGGCCGGCATTGGGCTGCATCACCAGGGGAAGACGGGTGACCTGCCGGAACTCCTCGGCCAGCGCCACCATGTCCCCCGTGGTGAGGGTGCAGTTGGCGCCGAGGACGTCGACGCCCAGTTCGCCCAGGGTCTCGGCCACCATGGCCGGCGTCTCGCCCATGATGGTGAAGAATCCACGCTTTTTCCGTTCAAAGGTCAGCGAGACCAGCACCGGCCCGTCACTCACCTGGCGGATGCCGCGGAGCGCCGCCTCGGCTTCGGCCAGCTGAAAGATGGTCTCCACGGCCAGGAAGTCCACCCCGCCGCCCAACAGCATCAGCGCCTGCCGGGCATAGGCGTCCTCGACGGCCGCCGGGTCCAGTTCGCCGTGGGGCTTGAGCAGCTTGCCGGTGGGCCCCATGTCGCCGCAGACGAAGCGGTCGCGGGGCCGGATCGCCACCGCCATCTCGGCCCCGGCCGCATTGATCTCTTCCTCCTGGTCACCCAGGCCCTCGCTTTCCAGCTTGACCAGGTTACAGCCGAAAGTGTTGGTCTGCACCACTTCTGCGCCGGCCTCGAAGTAGGCCCGATGCACCTCGCGCACCTCTTCCGGCCGCTCGAGGTTCCAGCGCTCGGGCCCCGATCCCACGGGCAGGCCGCGGGCGATCAGTGCCGAGCCCAGGCCGCCGTCAAAGAGCACGGTGCGCTGGGCCAGATGTTGGAGAATATCCATCACGCGCCTCCCGGCCCCGCCTGTTCCAGGCCCAGAACCTTCTCCGCCGCCCGCACCGCGTCCATGGCATTGGGCGCGTAGCCATCGGCGCCGATGCGCTCGGCCCAGGCCAGGTCCACCGGCGAACCGCCCACCAGGACCTTCACGTCCTGGCGCAGACCCTGCTCCTCGAGCATGCGGATCACGTCGCCATGACCGCTCATGGTCGTGGTCAGCAGGGCGGACATGCAGAGCAGGTCCGCCTTCTCCTCGCGCACGGTGTCGACGAACCGGTGGTAGGCCACATCGGGCCCGAGGTCGATGACATGAAAACCCATGGCGGCGAGCATCGCCGCCACCAGCGACTTGCCGATGTCGTGGATGTCGCCCTGGATGGTGCCGATCACCACCGTGCCGCGTTTCTCCGGCGCCTGGCCGCCCTCGCCGCGCAGGGCCGGCTCGAGGATGGTCATCGCCGCCTTCATCGCCTCGGCAGCAGCCAGCAGTTCGGGGAGAAAATACTCCCCTTCCTCCCAGAGGTCCCCCACCCGGCGGATCCCGGGGACGAACCCCTCCTCCAGTGCCCGCACCGGCGGCACCCCCTGGTCCAGGGCCCGGCGGGCCAGTTCGGTGGCGGCCTCGCGGTCGCAGCGGACCACGGTGTCTGTCATCTCGGCAAAGATGCCGTCGGAAAAGCTCATCTCAACCTCCCGGCTGATCTATGTGTTACCCCAGAAACCGTTGGGAAAACGTCTACTGTCTTCCACGGAAGTGGTAACGATACTACTATTTCTTGATCCGGCACTTCAATTCCCGGGTCGTTGACACTGCCCGGGGCCGTCCCTAAGATGGTGGCGGTCTTTCCAACCGTTCGAACCCGGCCCCCGGAGCGTCATGACCGGCAAGCGAAAACAGAACGATGAGGGACGGCGAACCCGGCGGCTCTGGCCCTCCCTGCTCCTGCTCGTTCTCACCATGGCCGCGGCCGCGGCCATCGGTGAGGCCGCCTGCCGGATTGCCGAGAGCATGCTGATGGGTCTGCGCTGGGACTGGCGGGAGAGCTGTGTCCCGGCGGAGCAACAGGCACTGGTCTACAGCCTGGCCCCCGGACTGGAGATCGAGGTGGCCGGCGTCCCCTTCCGCACCAACAAGGCCGGGTTCCGCGACCGCCCGTTCCCCGAGCAGCTCTCGCCAAAAGAGCTGCGGGTGGCCGTGGTGGGCGATTCGCTCACCGCCGGATTCGGCGTGGCCGTGGAGCAGGCCTTTCCCAGGCTGCTGGAAACTTCTGCCGCCGGCCTGGCCCGGCCCGGAAAGAGCCCGCGACTGCTCAACCTCGGCGTCCCGGGCTACAACCTCGAACAGCAGGCGGCGCTGGTGGAACTGAGCATCGACCGCTACCGCCCGCGGCTGGTCCTGCTCTGCCTCTTCGTCAACGATATGGAAAAGCCGTTCCTCGCCCGGGGTCAGGACGAAGAGCTGGAGATGCCGCAGTCCGGCCTGGCTGCGGCCGGCGGTTTCTCGCCCCGCGGCTGGCTGCGGGCCAACTCCTACTTCTACCGCTTCCTGGGCACGCGCTGGGACCGGTTGCTGCGCCTCGGCGGTGCGCGCCCCGACGAGGCGGAGGACCAGCGCCGGCGATACGACCGTCTCTGGTCCGATGCTGATCAGCGGAAGCGCCTCGAACGGGTACTGCTCAGGACGCGGGAAGTGGTGGGCGATGCGGGGGAACACCGGCGCCTGGTGGTGGTACTGCTGCCGGCCCTCTTTCAACTGATCGACGCCGACCCGGCAGAGGATCCGGTCCGGGCTGCCCTGGCCGAGACCTGCGGCCGGCTGGAGATCCCGCTGATCGACCTGCTCACGCCCCTGGCCGGCGAGCCGGAACCGGCGCGGCTCTATCTTCCCGACGACCCCCACCCGTCCCCCCAGGGCCACCTCCGCTTCGCCCAGCTGATTGCCCGGGGCCTGGACAACCAGGGTCTGCTCCCCCTGCCGCCCGGTGGCCGTGACCGCTGGAGCGAACCCCGGCGGATCACCCGCACCCCGGGGAACTCGCACACTGCTGCGCTCCACGACCGGAGCGTGGCCTTCGACGGCAAGGGCCGGCCGCACCTGGTCTGGTTCGACGCCAGCGACTACACCCGGGGGGACACGGCAACCGGCAGCCCGGATGATGAGAAGAGCGGCCGGATTATTTATGAAATCTACCACTCGGTGCTCAGCGGAGGACAGTGGTCGCCGCCCCAACGCCTCTCTCCCCGCGACGGCTGGACCTCGCGCACCCCCGACCTGCTGGCCGACCAGCAGGGGAATCTCTCACTGCTCTACACCGACGAACGCACCGGCACCATGGGTATCTACACCCGCTCGCTCACCGCGGAGGGCTGGAGCCCCGACCGCCGAATCTCTCCTGAGGACCTGGTGGCCTACAAGGCCTCCTTCTGCAGCGACAGCGCCGGCCGCTTGCACCTCGCCTTCCCCGGGCAGTTGGAGGACCGCCGGGAGATCTTCCACAACCGCCTGGACGCCGGCCCGCCCGGCGCCCCGCAACCGGTGGGCCAGACACCGGCCGGCGGCCGCTGTTTCTTCCCCGGCCTGGTTCCCGATGCCGCTGACGGCTCGCTGCACCTGGTCTGGAAAATGACCCCGCCCCGGGGAGCGCCGGGCATCTACTACCGCAGGCTGGCCCACGGGGAGTGGGGGCCGGTGACCCGGCTGACCCCGGAGGGCACTGCCGCCGGTCAACCCGCAGCCTGGCCGGCGGCCGGAGGTGGCGCGCACCTGGTCTGGGTGGACAGCCGCCATGGGCAGCAGGAGATTTACTACCGCCTGCTGGGCCGCGACCGCGGCGCCGAGGAACGGGTCACCTGGCACCACCCGAGGGTGCGGGCCTACGAGATCAGGCACCCCTCGGTGGCCCAGGACGGCGACGGGCCGGTGCTGCTGGTCTGGACCGATTCGGCGGTGGGCAACTTCGAGGTCTTCCACAAGACCCGGGGCCCCGCAGGCTGGTCGCCCACCACCCGGATCACCCGGGACGGCGCCGTCTCCATGGACGCCTCGATCTACCCCGCGCCCGACGGCACGCTGCACGTGGTGTGGGACGACCACCGGGACGGCAACTTCGAGATCTACCACTCCACCCTGCCGCCCCGGTGACCGCCTGTCGCGTGATACCATACATCTGGATCGGCAGCCGGCGGAGCAGCGAAACAGCACGGGAGGAATCGAGACAGCGATGTTCAAGGACAAGACCGCAATCGTCAGCGGCGCCTCGCGAGGCATCGGGCGGGCCATCGCCCTGGCCCTGGCCGCCCGGGGCTGCCACGTGGCCTTCACCTACCACAGCAGGGAGGACGAGGCGGCCAGCCTGGTGACCCGGATGGAGTCCCTGGGAGTGCGGGCGCTCTCGTCCCGGGTTGACGCCTCGGACAGCGCGGCGGTCACCGCGGCGGTGAAATCATTCCGTACGGCCTTCGACGACAAGGTGGACTTCCTGGTGAACAACGCCGGCATCCGTTCCGACCGGGCGCTGTTCATGATGGACGAGGAGACCTGGGACCGGGTGCTGGATGTCAATCTGAAGGGGGTGTTCAACTTCACCAAGTCGGTGATCGTCTCGATGATGAAACGCAAGTCGGGGGTGATCCTCAACATCGCCTCGATCAGCGGCCTGATGGGCACCGAGGGGCAGGCCAACTACGCGGCATCAAAAGCGGGCGCCATCGCCTTTGGCAAATCGCTGGCCCGGGAAGTAGGCAAGCTGGGACTGCGGGTGAACAGCCTCGCCCTGGGCCTGGTGGAGACGGACATGACCGCCACCCTGCCCGAGCTGGCCCGCCAGCGGCTGCTGGCCATGACCCCGATGAACCGCATGGCCTCGGTGGACGAGGCCGCGGCCGCCGCGCTCTTCCTGCTCTCCGACGACGCGGCCTACATCACCGGCCAGGTACTCACCGTGGACGGCGGGTTGTACTGAGGAGGAATGCAATCATGCTAGCCGAATTCAGCGTGGCTCCGGTGGACCGGGCCAGTGGCATGTCGGGGCCGGTGGCCGAGATCCTGCGCCTGGTGGAAGAGAGCGGCCTCGACTACCTGGTAAACCCCATGGGCACGGTGGTTGAAGGCCCCTGTGACGAGGTCTTCGACCTGATCCGCCGCTGCCACCTGAGGATGCGCGACTTTTCCTCGCGGGTCTCCACGGTGGTCAAGATCGACGACCGGGACGGCGCCGACGGCGCCATCCGCCGCAAACTCGAAGCGGTGGAGGAGAAGCTGGGGAAAAAGCTGCCCTGAACAGGGGCGGTACCAGACGAGGCCCCGGCCGGTCCAACCCGGTTCCGGGGCCTGTGGATCTGCAATCGGTTCCGCAGCTCGGATTCACCCGGCGCACCGCCGGGTCGTCCTACCCTCAGGAAAAACCTCCCTGTCCTCCGCCGCAGCCGCTGCTCCCGGCGCTGGGGCACCCGCCACCGGCGGCCACCGGCACCATCCCGGCAAAGGAGGAATAGAGCTTGTCCGTTTCCTCCCCGCCGCAGCCCGGACACCGCTCCGGCTCATCTTCCGCCAGCCTGGAGCGCTTCAGCACTTCGAAAACGAGCTCACACTCACGACATTTGTACTCGTAGATCGGCATAGCTCTATTCTCCGATGGGTTTCTTATCCGGCTCCGGCCTCACCGCGCCATCCTCGTCCCCGCTCATCGCCTGGACCGGTCGATCCTCGACCGCGCAACTGCGGCTCATTCACGTTGAGACACCGCACCAGGGCAGGATGAAGGCATTGAGCACGTACCAGCCCACCAGGAAAAGCACGATGATCAGAACTTCGCTCATCTTGCGTCCCTTCTTTTCCGGAATTCTTTCCGCAGTTCCGTTATCCATTTCGGGTCATCCTTCCGGCCGTTCCGGACCTTCAGCGTACCACTCTCTCAACAGTTAGATGGATCAGAGCCGAAAACGTTACAGTATTTTTAAAAGAAGATAACAGTTACCAACACGAACACCGGCACCAGGATAATCAGCGAGTAGCGGATCATGTAGCCGAAGAAGCTCGGCATGGACACTCCCGACTCCTCGGCGATGGACTTGACCATGAAATTGGGAGCATTGCCGATGTAGGTGTTGGCCCCCATGAAGACCGCGCCGGTGGCGATGGCCTTGAGGTAGATCTCCTCGTCGTGAATCAGCGCGGTCACTGCCGGAAGTTCGGCCATCCCGGCATGGAACTGTCCCAGGGCCGAGTTGAGGAACGTCAGGTAGGTGGGGGCGTTGTCGAGAAAACTGGAGAGTAAGCCCACCACCCAGAAATAGTGCACCGGCTCCCGGATCAGGCTCAGCATCGGGGCCAGCGCCCCCTCGCTGCCCGCCTTGAGAATGGCCAGGGCGGGGATGATGCACATGAAGATGCCGGCAAAGAGGTAGGCCACCTCGGTGATGGGAAACCAGGTGAACTCGTTGGCCTTGCGCACCGTCTTCTTCGTGGTCCAGAGTGAGAGCAGCCCCATGCAGACCAGCATGATGTCGCGGACGGTGTTCTGGATGTCCATGTGGACGCCCAGCAGGGTGTACGAGCCGGGCCGCCAGAAGCCGCTGAGGATCACTCCGCCCAGAATGCCGCCAAGGAACACCAGGTTGTGCAGCCCCTCGAAGCCGATCGGTTCCCGCTCACCGTCATCGGGGATGCCGCCGCCATCGCGGACCTCCCGCCGGTAGTGGTAGCTGTCCAGGCCGTAGTAGATGGTGATCAGGCAGGCCACCACGAAGAGCATCTCCGGCAGCAGCTTCAGCGTCCAGAAGAAGGGCACCCCGTGCAGGAAACCGAGAAAGAGCGGCGGGTCCCCCAGGGGGGTGAGCGAACCGCCCACGTTGGCCACCAGAAAGATGAAAAAGACCACGGTGTGGACCTTGTTCCGGCGGTCCTGATTGGCCCGCAGCAGCGGCCTGATCAGCAGCATCGCCGCCCCGGTGGTGCCGACCCAGGAGGCGATGGCCGTGCCGATGAGCAGCAGCAGGCAGTTCACCGCCGGCGTGCCGCGCAGGGTGCCCTTGATCCGGATGCCGCCGGAGACGGTGTAGAGCGCCCAGAGCAGGATGATGAACGGGATGTAGTCGATGAAGTAGATGTGCAGAATCTCGTACAGCGCATCGCCGCCAAAAGCGAAGAGGAAGGGCACGGCAAAGAGCACCGCCCAGCCGGCGGAGATTTTCGGGAAGTGATGGTGCCAGAACTTCGGCGCCAGCAGCGGAAAGAGGGCGATGGAGAGCAGGATCCCGGCAAAGGGAATTACGCTCCACAGCGGCAGCAGCCGGCCCAGGCCCGGCCCGTGGTGTCCGTGGTCGTCGCCGTGCCCCTCGTCTTCAGCGTGTGCACCGTCAGCGGGACCGGACTCCCCGTGGTGGTGGGTATCCCCCTCGGTGGCGCGGGTATCGGTGGCCAGGACAACCCCTCCCCCGTCCACCGCTCCACCATCACGGGCCGACCGCAGCGGTTCGTCTTCGCTCACCCCGTTCACCGGCAGCGCATCACCACTGCCGGCCGCAGCCTGATGCAGTGTGGGTGAACCGTGCGCCGCGGGGCCCGATACCCCGGTAACCAGCAGGACAGCAACCACCATCACGGGGAGCATCACTCTGATCCACATTCGGTTCTTCAGTTCACACTCCATGATTCTGGCCACCAGGCTGATGAATCCGGGCAGTATTCCCTTTTTCCCCCGGAAAAAACTAAGGATAAAAACGGCTTCAGCGCAACTTTGGCAGAATACCTTCAACCCCTTTCCATGTCAATCATATGCAGGGTACGCCGTTCCGCCGGGCAACCAGCCTTCCGCACAGCGGTTCAAAATCTTGAACCAGTCTCCAAGAAAATGGATAGAAAATCATCTTCCCCAAAGGCCAGACACAGCCCGGCCGGGGATAACTTGTCAATTTTTCATTAATTTGGTATAAAGGGACCACTAGAGATTATCCAATAAATCATGGCAGAAATATTGCAACTCAACTGGTTTGGACTGGTTTCAATGACCGGAACAATCGCATCCCGCGGACCAGGGGGTTCGGAAAACCGATCCGATGCCATTAACAGGGCATGCCCTGTTGCCGATACCCCTGGTTTAGAGGCGATTGCACAGGTACCATACCGGCCGTGAGTATCGGTCAAGGTCCGGCCCCGGGGCCGGAAAGGAGAAAGGAGGTGAATGCAAGGCTGGCCGCACCGTCTCAGGTGAACGACGCGGCGGAAAAAGCAACCTAAACAACTACAAAAATAAAAACAGATCGGCCCGCTGACGGCGAAGTCAGTGCTTCTCCGCTACGGCCGAAAGGAGGAGTGATCGGAATGAGCAACCTGAAGTTCGCGAGAACCTCGATGCACGCTGCTCTGGGAGCAGCGCTCATTCTCCTGTTCATGTGGGCGCTTCCCGTTCAGGAAGCAATGGCAGCCGAGGTGGGAACCATCCAGGGCGTGATCATGGACGCCGAAGGGGTTCCGCTTCCCGGTGCAACAGTTGTAATCGAATCTGACAACCTCCAGGGCACTCGCAAGGTCGTCACCGACACTGACGGCACCTACCGTTTCGTCCAGATCCCTCCCGGCCGCTACACCATCAAGTCCGAAATGGACGGTTTCCAGACCGTCATTCAGACTGAAATCAGGGTCTCTGTCGGAACCGACACCATCATCGAAATCGAGATGCCTCCGGCCCAGGTTTCCGACGAGATCACCGTTGTGGCCCAGGCCCCGGTGATCGACGTCACCACCACCCAGGTGGGGACCTCCTTCGAGTCGGACGCCATGGAGCGCCTGCCCACCACCCGCAGCTACCAGGACCTCTTCAACTTCGTCCCCGGCGTCCAGGGCCGCACCGACACCCAGTACGGCGGTTCGGGCGACGGAAACCCGAGCGCACGCGGTGAGGGCCAGGTGGGGAACAACTTCCTCATCGACGGCATCTCGGCCCGCGACCCGGAGACCAACGGCTACGGCCACAACATCAACTACGACGCCATCGAGGAGATCCAGATCCTCACCGACGGCTTCGCCGCCGAGTATGGCCGGGCCACCGGCCTGGTGGCCAACGTGATCACCAAGAGCGGCGGCAACAGCGTCGAAGGCAGCCTGATCGCCTCCTACCTGATTCCCAGCGACGGCAACCCGCAAACCAACGTCGACGGCTCGCAAGTGGGCTCGGTGGAGCAGGAATACTTCACCCCGGTGTTCAATATCGGCGGCCCCATCGTCAAGGACAAGCTGTGGTATTTCGGTTCCCTCGAGTATCTCACCCAGACCTGGAAAGACCCCAGTCAGCAGACAAACTACGGATACTCGTATGAGCGGGATGATACAAACATCGCCCCGTTCCTCAAGGCGTCCTGGTCGATTACCGAAAACCACTCGATCAACGCCTCCTGGATCGGCCAGCGCTTCGACCGCGACAACCGCGACGACTTCGACACCGCTCCCGAATCCCAGCGCAGCGACAAGCGGGACCTCGACCACTTCGGGGCCATCTACCGCGGCATCCTGACCCCCGACTCGTTCATCGAGTTGAAGTTCGGCAGCACCACGGTGGACCGGCAGATCCTGCCGTACGGAGACACCGAAAACGCCCAGTACTTCGACCGCGGCACCAGCCAGAGCTGGGGCGGCGCCAGCACCTACAGCTACGACACCACCCAGTACCGACTACAAGCTGCACTTCACCCAGTATATCGATGACGCCTGGGGCGACCACTCGCTGAAGGCCGGTATCGAATACCTGGAGGCCGACAAGTACGAAGTCTGGCTGCTGCCCGGCAACGGCTACGACTACACCTACTATGAAGGCGCTCCGGAGAGCCTCGACGTCCGCTTCCAGCAGGCCGGCGACCCCAACGACAACGACGGCACGACGTTCTTCATCCAGGACACCTGGGACGTTGCGGAAAACGTGACCCTCAACCTCGGCTACCGCTACGAGCAGATGTCGATGCGGAACAATGCTGGCGATGAGTATTTCGACATCAACTCCAGCGCCCCGCGGATCGGTGGGGTGTGGGACATCACCAAGGACTCGGTGAACGTGGCCAAGGTCTTCTGGGGCCGCTTCTACGACTTCACCGGACTGAACATCAGCTGGGTGATGAACTCATCCTCCACCAGTTCCTATCACAACTACCTCTGGAACCCGGACGGCGCCGGCCAGTGGACCGACATCGACGGCACCACCTGGAACGGCACCTGGGACTACAACTTCACCCAGGGCGGCAACGAGGGCGAGCCCCTCTTCCCGCTGGACGGCTTTGATCCCAACCTCAAACCGCACCACCAGGACAAGTTCATCATCGGTTACGAGCGCAAGCTCACCGACACCCAGGCTCTGGGCCTCCGCTACATCGACAGCAAGACCCGCGACCTGATCGAGGACGTGGTTCTGGAGTCGGGCGACTGGCTGGTGACCAACCCCGATCTGAAGCGGCGCGACTACCAGGGCGTGGAACTGACCTACCACAAGGCCATGTCGAACAACTTCATGATCTTCGGATCCTACACCTGGGGCGAGTCAAAGGGCACCAACCCCGGCCAGGGCGAGTGGGGTGACAGCGGCGGCAGCTCGGACACCATCGGTGTCTTCATGGACGCCGATCCCAATGCGCCGCCGGACGACACCTGGTATGGCCTGGGCAACATCTACGACGACGCCGGCTGGTATGGCTACCTGCCCGACGACATCCGCCACCACGTGAAACTCAACGGCCTCTACCGGGCGCCGTGGGACATCGACGTCGGCCTGGCCTTCGAGTACAGCTCCGGTCAGGCTTATTCCAGAAGAGGATATGTCGGCGGCGGCTACAACGACTACATGGCCTTCCCCGAAGGCCGCGGCACCTACACTCTGCCCAGCGTCTACTGGTTCGATCTCCACCTGGAGAAAACCTTCCCCTTTGGCGACCGTTATGCCGTCGGCGCGTTCCTCGACGTGCTCAACCTGCTGGACAGCGACAAGGTGATCACGGTCTGGGAGTGGGACGACCCCGACGCCACGGGCGGCAACCCCTTTGGCCGGCCGAAATATCTCCAGACCCCGCAGTCCTGGCGACTCGGCCTGCGCTTCACCTTCTAACCTGATACCCCTCCCCGCTTCCCCGGCAACCCCGGGGGAGCGGGGCTTCGGCAAAAAAGCCCTCCCACCGAGGAGGGCTTTTCACTGTACGGCGGCTGACTGAAATAGGTGACAGTCACCTATTTCAGTGCGAGGATCTTTTCGGCGATCTTCAGGCCGTCCACCGCCGAGCTGATGATCCCGCCGGCATGACCCGCCCCCTCCCCCGCCGGGTAGAGACCGCTGATACCAGCGGCCCGCCCCTGTTCGTCCCGCTGAAACCGCAGGGGCGAGGAGGTGCGGGTCTCCACGCCGATGAGCAGTGCATCGCCGGTGACAAAACCGCGCATCCGGCGGTCGATGAGCCGCAGCCCCTCGCGGAGGGAGGAGGTGATCTCCTCACTGAAACAGCGGTCCAGGCGGGCGGCCTGCAGCCCGGGCCGGTAGCTGGACTTCGGCAGGTGGCTATCCAGCCGGCCCTCGAGGAACGAGGTGACCCGCTGGGCCGGCGCCAGGCCGCCCCCACCGCCCAGGCGCCAGGCCGCCTGCTCCATATCCTCCTGCCAGCGCAGGCCGGCCAGCGGGTCATCCCCGGCCGGGCAGCCCGCCGCCGCCGTGTCGATACCGGTGACGATGCCGCTGTTGGCCCACTGGCCGGCGCGGGCCCGCAGGCTCATCCCGTTGGTCACCGACTGCCCGGCGCCGGAAGCGGCGGCCACAACTTCCCCGCCGGGGCACATGCAGAAGCTGTACACTCCGTTGCCGGCCGCGGTCTTCACCGCCACCCGGTACTCAGCCGGCGGCAAACCGGCCACCCGGCCTGCCGCACCGTACTGGATGGTGTCGATCAGTTCCTGGGGGTGCTCCACGCGAAATCCGGCGGCAAAGGACTTGAATCGCAGGCCGAGGCCGTCCGCAGCCAGCATGCGGAAGCTGTCCCGGGCGCTGTGCCCCAGGGCCAGCACCGCCAGCCGGCAGGGAAAGAACTCCCCGGTCTCCAGTTCCAGGCCTTCGAGACTCCTGGTTGCATCACCGGATGCCTCCGCCGGCACCAGGCGCAGGCCGGTGACCCGGGTGCGAAAACGGATATCACACCCCAGGTCCACCAGGCGGCGGCGAAACTCCAGCAGCACGCCGCGCAGCCGGTCACTGCCCACGTGGGGCCGGGCTTCGAAAAGAATGTCCCGTGGAGCCCCGAAGTCGGCCAGCACCCGCAGCACCTGTCGCCGGCGCCCGTCGCTGGTTCCGCTGTAGAGCTTGCCGTCGGAGAATGTCCCCGCCCCCCCTTCGCCGAACTGGATGTTGCTCTCCGGGTCAAGCTCGGCCCCTTCCCGGAACCGGGCCACTCTGGAAACCCGCTCCTCAACCGGGTCCCCGCGTTCGAAGAGGGTCACCGCAATTCCGGCCGCGGCCAGGCGCAGGGCGGCGAAAAGCCCGGCCGGACCGCTGCCCACCACAGCCGCCGGCCCCGGGCGAGCGGTGTGCAGGGCCGGGGCAGCGGTGCCGGAAAACGGCAGGGCCTGCTCCTGCACCGCCTGGTCCGCCGCCTGCAGCCGGGGGTGTCCGGCGGCGTCCAATTCCCGGTCCAGAATGTGCCGGGCCGCCGGTCCCAGATCCACCAGCAGGGAGTAGAGGAACTGCTGGCGGTTTTTCCGGCGGGCATCGAGGCTGCGGCGGAGAAAACGAACCGGCCCCACCTCGGCCGCCTCCGCTCCGGCCATGGTGCGGAACCAGTGGCGCAGGGCGTCTTCGGTGACCGGATCGTCGGCCAGGGTGAAGCAGAGACCGTCCAGACGGAATGTGGTAGCGGCGCCGCGGCTCAACGGGATGGCTCCGGGCCGGGATAAAAGAGATCGCGGCGCAGGTCGCCGCGCAGGTCCAGCTGGCCGCGGGCCTTGTCGATCCGTCCCAGGGGCAGCTCCACGGTGAGCAGTTCCTCGTCCCGGCCCGCTTCGGCCAGCAACTCGCCCCAGGGATCGGCGGCCAGGGACTTGCCGAACGCCGGCTCACCACCCCCGCCCCTGCCGGCACGGTTGCAGGAGGCGACAAAACACTGGTTCTCGCAGGCCCGGGCCCGGGTCATCAGGGTGAAGTACTGCAGCCGCGGTTCGGGCCAGGCCGACGGCACCAGCACCAGCTGCGGGTCGCCGGTCAACGCGTAGCGGCGAAACAGTTCGGGGAAGCGCAGGTCGTAGCAGACAGCCATGGCCGTCCGCCCCCAGGGGAGATCGAACAGCGGCAGGCGGTCCCCGGCGCGAAAATAGCGATCCTCGCGCAGCTTGGGAAAGAGGTGCAGCTTGTCGTACCAGCCGATCAGGCCGCCGTCCGGTCCGTGGAGCACGGCGCGGTTGCGAACGGTGCCGTCATCCTCCCGGCAGAGCATGCTGCCGCAGACGTGCAGCCGCTGCTCCCGGGCCAGTTGAGCGACCAGGGCAAAGTGCCCCTGGCCCATGGGCACGGCCAGCGCCCCGGAGTTGATCAGGTCATAGCCCGAATACCAGAGCTCGGGCAGCAGGAGCAGCGAGGACCCGCGGGCCGCAGCTTCGGCGGCGGCGGCCCGTACGCGCTCGAGGCGGCCGGCGGAATCGCCCGGGCCATACTCCAGTTGAAAGAGGCTGATGGTGAGAGTGGTCACGAGTTACCAATCACCCGCCGCGGAGGCAGGACCGGGTCAGTGGTCGTCTTCGAACTCGTCATCCTCGTCATCGACGAAATCGTCATCGTGCCCCGGGGCGTCGTGGGGGGCGGAATCGGCAGCCGCCGGGCTCTGGGCCGCACAGGACATCTCCCACAGCGGGACGATCTGCTTGTCGAAGTAGTCGCCGAACACGGCCAGCGTCTCCCGGATCGAGAAGACCAGCCAGCGTTTGACCGGAGTGGCCCCGCCCAACAGCGAATAGACCAGGCGCACCTGCTCGCCATTCTCGCCGCCGTGCTGCACGGCCCGGACGAAAACCTCGTTGGCCAGCCACTGGTCCAGCGCCTTGATGTAGTGGCGGATAAGGTTCACCCGGTTCTTGTACTCCCGCTCGATCCTGCGGCGCGAGAGCACGTCGAGCTTCCGCCCGTCGGTGCCGATGCCGGTGAGGTGGAAGTTGACGTAGAGGAAATACTTGAAATGGCAGACCGGGTTGTTTTCGAAGACCCGCGCGCCGCCGCCCTTCGTGCCCAGGCCCCCGCAACCGGCCTGGTCGCAGACCAGCGGTTCGCGAAGCGGCTGTTTGAGCTTCCAGCCGTTGAGCGAGAAATGCTCCATCCCGCCGCCCTTTTTCCGTTCGCGGCTCAGAACCGCGAGCAGCTTTTTCAGCTGCTCCAGCTTGCCCGGACTGGCCTTGCCGAGGGTGGCCAGCATCTCCCGGGGATTGACATCCGGGCAATGCTCTTCACGGGAGGAGGGCGCATCGACACGCCCCTTGGCACTGAACCACTTCTGCAGGATGCCTGCCTGGTGCCGGGCCTCGTCACGCCGGCTGTCGCTGAAACTGCGGCAGCCGCGAAAACTCGGGTCGGGGGCTTCATTGCCCACCCCCTCCAGCAGCAGTTCCAGGGCATGGGGGAAACTGTAGTGACAGGGCGAGAAATCGCGAATCTGCTGCCTGATTTCGATGGCCCAGCGGGGCAACTGGTCGATCTGGCGGCCTTCCTCATCCACCCGTTCCAGCGCCTGGGGATCGACACCGAGAGGCCGCAGCACACTCCACCAGTGCTCCTCGCGTTCGGACCAGTCGAGAGACTGCAGGTAGGATGCCACGTCATGTTCAGGTTTGCCGGATTCCTGATCGATACCCATCACAACTCCACTACCAGGGCACAATGCTCATCAATGGATACGGCTCGATTGCTGTGGAAAAAATATAATACAGGGGTCAGACCGTGTCAACGAATCGTATGATCGCCGCAACCCCCAACGGCACTCTTTCCATCACGCGCTGCGCTCACTCACGCAGCCAGCTGCGGTTGCCGATCTGCCCGGTGACCGTGATGTACTCGTCGCTGCCCGGTTGCGGCGTGAAGCTGAGCACCTGCCACCCGTGGGCCGATGCCGGGCCGGCGGGAGCCAGGTCAACGCGCACCCGCAGCCGGTCAAGCAGCTTCACCGCCCCCCTGAGCCGCACTCCCACCGTTGCCGGGTGGGTGGCGCCCAGCGGGTGCCCCATGAAGTAGACGATGGTCCCGTCGGGCAACTGGTGGTAATTGATCTGTTCGTAGTTCAGGTCCACCTGGAGAATGACGTTGACCCGGCCGTCCGGATGATCGACACGCTCGACGACGTTGTACATCACGCCCCGTCCCAGGACCAGTCCTTTAATCAGTACGATGCCCAGGGGTGATAGACGAAGCCGGCCCCGTTCGCGGCCCTTTTCGTAGAGGTGGTACGCCACCTGGGCCCGTTCGCGCAGCAGGTCGAAGCCCAGGTTGCCGGACGGCTCGAACGGCCGGTCCTCCCAGATGGCGGGGACGTGGGGCAGGCCGGGAAGGATACCCGGCGGCGGCTGGCGGCCGCTGCGCAGCTGGTAGAGCCGGCCGATGTCCTGCCCCTGGACGGCAGCGATGTAGTCGATGATGGTGTCCACCACATAGTCGGGGGGACGGTAGCAGGCGGTGGAAAGCGCCAGGGTACCGCACAGGGCAAGAACAATGGCACAGGCGACAAACTGTCGTGCTGCTGTGACGTGCATGATCACCTCGGCCCGCGGCTCAGAAGGTTGGCCCGAATCCCGGCGGCGTCTGGGTCAGCCGGCCGTCTTCCAGCACCAGGTCGTCCTCGGTGCCCTCTCGCCCGTCCTCACCTTTCGACACCAAGCGGTACCCGGCCCCGCGAACGGTGTAGCTGAACGGGTTCCCCCACTTGTCCGCCGTGGACCCCAGGCGCAGGTAGTCCGGACTCAACTGCCCGCAGAGAGCGTCGATTCCGGCGGCTGAGGGGAAGTCGCCGTTGTCCAGCTGGTAGGCGGCCAGGGCCCGGCCGATGGCCTGCATGTCCGCCGCCGTGCCGGTGGCCTTGGCCTCGTCATAGCCACCCACCAGGCCGGAGGCGTACTCCTTCTCCGTGCCGCAGCCTCCGGCAAGAATGAGACCCAGGACCAGCATGATGGCTGAAAAACCATACAGGGGATGAGAACGGCTCATGGTTCCCTCCTCGGCGCGGCAATAAAGCATCAGAGCCTTATCGCGGCCGTCTGTTCCAGCATTTTCATGATCGACGAAGCGGTCTTGTCCCAGTTGTAGCGCATCGACTGCTTCACGCCGAGACCACCGAGACGTTTCCGTTCTTCCGGATTATCCCGCAGCTTGTCGCGGAAGCGGATGATCGTATCGGCGATATCCCGGGCCGAGAGAACGCTGTAGCGGGAGCCCCAGGAAACGGTCATCTCGGCCACCCGGGGGATGCGGTATCCGGCCTCGCCGCACACCTCGTTCATCACCCCGTTGTCGTCGGTGTGGGCGATGGGAACGCCGCAGGCCATGGCCTCGGCACAGGGGAAGCTGAAGCCCTCCACCATCGAGGGGTGAATGTAGAGGTCGGCGCAGTTGTAGCGGTCGGCCAGGCTGAGCGAGGCGAGGTTGGCCAGCACATCCCCGGAAAGATTGACGCTCTTCGGGTCACGGGAGTGGGGCGTGGCATAGGCCTGGTTGCGCATGTCGGGCGGGAAGGAGATCATCTCCCGCACGTCCCACTGACGGCAGAGCGATGGCAGGTCCCACCCGCCGTTGCTGTAGCTCTCGAACGGTTTGCACTGCAGGTGGATCAGCACGTCTTCGTGCCCCTCCTGGCGCAGGATGGAGGCCGCCTCCACCATTTTGTCCTGCTGCTTGGCAAACATATTCCGCCCGACGAAGAGCACCACGAACCGGTCGTCCCACCCCACCGCCTGGCGCAGCGTCTTGCGCCGCTCGTCGTCGTAGGGCTGGAACGCCTCGTGGTCCACACCCATGTAAACCGACTCGGTATTCACGTTGTAGGCGTCCATGGCCGACTGCCGGGTGAACTCGGTCCAGGCCACCGATTTCTGCACGAAGCGGAAGGTGTTGAACCAGTCCGGGCTGAGCGGCGCACCCTCGGCGGAAAAATAGGCCAGCGCCGGGATCATCACTTTGAACTTGCGCCGCAACAGCGCCGCCCACTCGTTGCACACCGGCAGCGTGTTGAGCAGCAGGAGCACATCGGGTTGTTCTCCCCGCAGGAAATACTCCATCAGCTCCAGCCCGTTCTCGTCGTGGGGACAGGTGGGCCAGACCCGGTAGGGCAGCGTGTGCTCGTGGTAGCCGAAGGCCACCTGGTGGATTCCCAGGCAGGCCACGTCCATCCCGCTCTGGTGGAAGCGCTGGCAGAGATGCCTGGTGGGCACTCCGTAGCCGGTGGTCAACAGCGGGCTTTCACTGATCACTCCAACTTTCATCGGTGCTTCTTCCCCTGGAGCGCGCCGCCGTCGAGATGCCGGCGGCATCAG
This sequence comes from uncultured Acidobacteriota bacterium, assembly GCA_963836075.1. Taxonomy (GTDB): domain Bacteria; phylum Acidobacteriota; class JAQAZP01; order JAQAZP01; family JAQAZP01; genus JAQAZP01. The sequence continues at coordinate 2,972,660 of CAWIIB010000009.1, read as the reverse complement.
ATGTCATGGAAAAGGTCGAGGTTCTCACCGACCCAGCGGACCAGCCGCCGCACCCCTTCCCGGGGTGTGGTGGCCGGCGCCCAGTCAAAGGTCCGCGCGGCCTTGCTGATATCGGAAATGTAAACTTTCTGGTCCGAGGGCCGCCAGGGAGCGAAGGCCACCGGACTGCGCTTTCCGGTCTGCTCCTCCAGCAGCCCGATCAACTCGAGCAGGGAGAGTGTGTTGTCCGGCCCGCCGCCGGCGTTGCAGACGGTGTGGGGCTCGTCGGACTCAGCAAATCTGCTGAACAGTTGGACAAGGTCGCCGACATAGAGCACATCACGCACCTGCTTGCCGTCACCGAAAAGGGTGATCGGCCGGCCGGTCAAGGCGGCGATGGTGAACCAGGCCAGCCAGCCCTGGTCCTCCACGCCCATCTGGCGTTCGCCGTAGATGCAGGACATGCGAAAGACCCCGGTGCGGATGCCGTGGATGTGCGCGTAGTCCTGCATGTAGAGGTCGCCGGTGAGCTTGGAACAGCCGTAGGGGGTGTGCTCGCAGAGGTCCACCCCGAAGTCCTCGCTGATACCGCAAGCGTGCTCCGCGCCGAAAGCGTAGCGGCTCTCCCCCTCGACCACCGGGACCCGGTTCACCCGGTCGCCATAGACCTTGTTCGTCGAACAGTAGATCACCGCCGGCACCTGGTGGCGCCGCGCGGCCTCCAGCAGGCTGAAACTGCCCATGGCGTTGGAGGAGAAGTCTTCAGCCGGGCGGACGATGGAGGTGGTCACCGCGGTCTGGGCCGCGGCGTGGACGATCAGGTCGACACCAGGGCATACCTTGTCCAGCGCGGCAGCGTCGCAAACATCCCCCCGGACCAGGGTGACTCCCCCCAGCCCGTCGAGATAGTTCCAGTTGCAGAGGGCATTGGCCTCGGATTTACCCAGCAGCTTTTGCCGGCTGAGGTTGTCCAGGACCGTCACCCGCTCGCCCTGCCCGGCGTAAAATGCGGCCACATGGCTCCCGATGAAGCCTGCTCCGCCTGTAACCAGCACGTGCATTTGACCGCGGACCTCCCTTGCCCCCGGGGCAATGAAAAAAGTGATTATATTACAGGAAGGACCAGTTACCTAGCCACTGCGCTTCCATCATTGCAGGGAGCAGGTGCAGCCCCGCTTCCTGTCATCGCGAGGAGTCGGCGCAGCCGACGACGCGGCGATCTCCTCGGATGTTTTTCCAAATCAATGAGATTGCTTCGTCACCGTCTTCGACGGCTCCTCGCAATGACAGTTAGAGCGGGTCGTAGTCGTCAAGGATGCTCTTGATCTTCGAGCGGTCGAGATCCTTCATCGGGACAATGGCCTCGGCCTCCCCGGTGAGGCTGACCTCGAAGAAATCGAGTTCCTGCTTCCAGAGCACCGGCAGTTCCACCGGCTCCCCGGGGAGCGTCGCCCCGTAGGCCGCCAGCATGCGGTTGAGGTCGATGCGGCCGCGGCGTGTCGGGCCCTCGCCCTCCACCTCGATGGGCACGGCGTCCTTGCGGCCCTCGGCGCCCAACTTGATCCCCACGTGCCGGGCCTGCTCCTCAAACCAGAGGCGGCAGACGGTGCGTTCCCGGACGCAGGTATTCATTACCCGCTGGGGCAGCTCCAGTATCCCCTCCGGCGTCAGGGTAACGGTACCCAGCTCCTTTGGCGGCGTCCCGGGGCCGCGGTACTCTATTTTCTTTTTCTCGCTCATCACTCTTCCTCCACCGGCGCGTCCGGGCCGGCCCTGTTTGCCATTTCCGCCCGGACGAAGGCCTTCAGGCGATCCAGCAGCTTGCCCTCCACCAGCCGGCTCCCCTCCCTGGTGATACCGAAGCGGTCGCCGATCTGCTGCAGCGTCACCGGCTCCTCGGCGATCAACCGGTTTTCGAGGATATACCGGTCACGCTCTTCAAGTTGCTCAGCGAAGACAGCGACCTTTTCACGAAAAACCCGGAGGAAGTCCTCGTTGGCCAATACGTCCTCCAGCGGCTCTTCATCGTCCGCCAGGACATCGCCGAAGCTGCGGTCGGTGTCGAACCCCAGCGGCTGGTCCAGGGAGAGGTCCGATGACCCGAGACTCTCCTCGATGTCGCGGACGTCCTGCTCCGACGCGCCGAATTTCTCGGCCAGCAGCTTGGGGCCGTAACCGATGCCCATGGACTCCAGCCGCGCCTTCTCCTTCTGCAGGTTGTAGAGCAGCTTGCGCCGCGTGTTGGTGGTCCCCACCCGCACCAGCCGCCAGTTGTCGGTGAGGAACTTGATCATGTAGGCCCGGATCCAGAAGGTGGCGTAGGTGGAGAGCCGGGTACCGCGGAAGGGGTCGAAACGTTGCACCGCCTGCATCAGGCCGACATTGCCCTCCTGGACCAGGTCCATCACATTCTGGTAGTAGCGGCTGAACATGAACGCCAGACGCACCACCTGCTTGAGGTTGGCGCTGACCAGGATCCGGGCCGCTTCCTTGTCCCCCTCTTCGCTGTAGCGCAGGGCCAGCTGGTGCTCCTCCTCGCGGGAGAGCGGATCGAAGCGGGAGATCTCCGCCAGGTAGCGGCGAACCGGGTCGTAGGGGACCACCCCCCCCCGCCCTTCCATATCCTCCTCCACCAGCTCGGGCACCAGCAGTTCGAGGTCCTGGTCCTCCACGGCATCGTCCGCCGTGGCGTCGGGCTCGCTCATTTTTTTCTTTTTCGCGCTCACCGCCACAGTCTCCAGTTGAGCCTTGATGCACCTCCAGGCCGCGCCGCCGATCCCCGCGGAGAGTGGTTTTCACGGCCGGAAGGCTGTATATTACATGGAAGAGGTTGGATCGAAAAGGTTGTTCCCCATCGGCGCTTGACCTGCCACGTCCCGGATGAACCAGAGCGCCTGTTAAACCTGTTGACCAGCAAAGCCGCCCGGTTTATCGTTGACGGAGGATTATCCCATGAGAAGAGTCCCGGCTCAAAACCTGCGCCCGCGGCTCGCCACCACCCTGCTGATCGGCACCAACATGTTCACCCTCAGGGCCTTCGACGTCACCCCGGCGCCTTACAACCAGCCGCCGTATCCCGCTTCGGGAGACTCGGCCAACGCCGTCTGCTCGGTGGTGGGTATCCCCCCCTGAACAGCGGGGAGGGATCATGCATCCGTCCGAACTTCTCGACATCCGCCGCAGCGTGGTGCTGGTCATCGACCTGCAGGGCAAGCTGATGGAGATGATCCACCGGCCATCGCTGGTGGTGCAGGCCACCTGCCGGCTGCTCAGGTTCGCCGACCATTACCGCGTGCCGGTGCTGCTCACCGAGCAGTACCCCCGGGGCCTGGGGCCCACCCACCCCGAGGTCCGCACGGTCTTTGACCAGTTGGAGACCGAGCACCACTACCTGGACAAAACCGCCTTCGGCTGCTGCGGCGACGAACGGTTCAACGAGCTCCTCGAGCAGACATCACCCGGACTGCCCGCCGCGCAGCGGCAGGTGGTGGTGGCCGGCATCGAGGCCCACGTCTGTGTGATGCAGACGGTGATCGAGCTGCTGCGGGCGGGGAACCAGGTGCACCTCTGCTGGGAGTGCATCAGCGGCCGCGGGGAGGAATATCGCCGCCACGCCCTGGAACGGATGCAGCAGGCCGGGGCAGTGCTGACCAACCACGAGTCGGTGGGTTTCGAGTGGGCCCGGGACACCAGCCACCCGGGGTTCAAGGCGATGAGTGCGCTCCTGAAGGAGGGGCAGCCCACCTGACCTGCTGCACCTCGGCCAGCAGCGCCTCCACGCCGCGGCCTTCGGCGGCCTTGCCGCCGTCGAGGGTCAGCCGCCAGGCCACCGTGTCCCCCACCGCTGAAACGTCCACCTGGAACACGGCCGATGCGGCCTCTTCCCCGCTGACCGCCCGCAGGCCGGCCCGTTCCAGGCCCCGCACCGTCCAGCGCCGCACCGCACCGTGACCGTTGACCGCCACCGTGGCCAGCGCCTCGCCGCTGACCCGGAAGCTGCCCGTCTCGCGGTCGAACACCACGCCCTCGCTCTGGAATGCCGTCTCGAACGCTCCGTCCAGCACCAGGTCCTCGGGCACGCCGCAGCTCAAACCGCCGCCCCGGGCCAGCACCCAGATGGTGTCCGCGGTGCGCAGGGCCAGGTCGAGGTCATGGGTCGAGAGCAGGACCGCCCGCGACTTGCGGTGGGCCAGGTTGCGCAGCAGGCGCAGCACCTCCACCCGGCGGGGCAGGTCGAGAAAGGCGGTGGGCTCATCGAGGATCATCAGGCTCGGGTCCTGGGCCAGCGCCCGGGCGATCATCACTTTCTGCCGCTCACCGTCAGAGAGCTCCAACACGCTGCGCGAAGCCAGCTCGGCGGCGCCCACCGCCGACATGGCGGTGCGGACCCGTTCTTCGTCGTGGGCGGTGAGCCTGCCGGTCCAGCCGGTGTAAGGATAGCGGCCCAGGGCCACCAGGGCATAGGCGGTGAGCGTCCCGGCCTGGACCCGGTCGGTGAGCACCACGCTCAACCGCCGGGCCAGCTCCAGCGGACGCAGACCGTGGACATCGTCGCCGCCGGCCAGCACCCGGCCGCTGAGGGGCTTGAGCATCCCGGCCAGGGTCTTGAGCAGAGTGGACTTGCCCGCCCCGTTGGGTCCCACCAGACAGACGCACTCCCCGGCCCGCAGCGAGACGGAAATCCCCCGGGCCACGGTGAACGCCTCGCCCCTCGGCCGCTGGTAGCCGATGGAGAGGTCTTCGGTCTGGAGGATCGGTCTGCTCATGAGGCGAACGTCGACCTCAGGTTGGCCCGCTGAAGGATGACCCAGATGATCACCGGGGCGCCGATCAGGGAGGTCACGGCGTTGAGCGGCAGCACGGCCTGGCTGCCCGGCAACTGGGCCACCAGGTCGGCGGTGAGAGCCAGCGTCCCGCCGGCCAGGGTCACCGCCGGCACCAGCAGCCGGTGGTCCGAGGTGTCCAGCAGGCCGCGGCAGAGATGCGGCACGGCCACCCCCAGAAAGGCGATGGGTCCGCAGAAGGCGGTGATGGCGCCGGCCAGCAGCGACGTGCCGGCCAGCACGGCCAGCCGGGCCCGGCTCACCGTCAGGCCCATGCTCCGGGCGTACGACTCACCCAGCAGCAGGGCGTTCAGCGGCTTGACCAGCAGGAAGGCGGCCAGCAGGCCCAGCAGCACCGCCGGGGCCAGCACCCTCAGCTGCTCCCAGCCCACCCCGGCAAAGCTGCCGAAGGTCCAGGCCACGAAGACCCGGATCTGCTCGGCGGCGCTGAAGTGCAGCAGTACGCTCACCGCCGCACCGGCGGTGTGGCCGAACATCAGACCGAGGATCAGCAGCGTCATGTTGCTCTCCACCCGGCGGGAGACCAGCATGATCATGGCAAAAACCAGCGCCGAACCGAGGGTGGCCGAGACCACCGCCCCCAGGGAGCCGAAGAGGCCCAGGCCGGAGATCAGCCCCGCCCCGGCCAGTCCCCCGGCGGTCAGCACCGCCGCGGCCACACCGAGGCTGGCCCCGGCGTTGATGCCCAGGACAAAGGGACCGGCCAGCGGGTTGCGAAACAGGGTCTGCATCTGCAGGCCGGCCACCGCCAGCCCGGCGCCGCCGAGCAGGGCAGTGAGCGCCCGGGGCAGCCGGTAGGCCAGGACGATCTTTTCCCAGCTCTCCCTCTCCGCCCCGCCGCCGAAAAGGATGGAGATGATGTCGCCCAGCGGGATGCGCACCGACCCCAGGGCCAGGTCCAGGGCAAAGATCACGCACAAGGCACCGAAGAGCAGGCCGATCACCGGCCATCCGCGACGGGACGAAGACGGCGTGCTGATGGAACCGGGGCCGGTCACTGTTCACCTGCAACAAGCGGAAAGGGTCAGTCCTGTTCGGGGCAATTCAACCGATGGTACCAGATGAGTTGATGGTCCGGCAACAGATCGGGGTGGAAGATGCGCACCAGGTCGGCCAGCACCAGGTGGGGATTGGCCACCCCGGTCTCCCAGATGTCATTGCCGCCCCCGGGCCCCAGCCGGGCGGTGCAATTGTACACCCGGCACTGCTGCACCGCTTCGAAATAATTGTAGCGTCGGTCGAGGGAGAGCAGTTCATCGAGGGATCGCGCCTGGCCCGGGTTGAGCCAGAACTCGGCCCGCGCCCCCCGCTCGAACACCGACTCGGCGTCGAAAGCGCGGGTGGCGGAGGAGTCATCGTCATCCCAGATGTAGCGCGCCCCGGCGTCGTGCAACAGGGTGGCCATGTAGGACCGGCCGCCGGGCAGGTACCAGACCCCCTGGAAATCGGCATTGAGCAGCACCGCGGGACGGGAACCGGCGTCCCGGGCCAGGCCCTGCAGCTCCAGGTAGCGCCGTTCCATCCGGCGGAACAGCGCTTCCGCCTCGGCTTCCCGGTCAAAGAAGAGGGCGATGAACTTGCACCACTCGGCCCGGGCCAGCGGGGTGGACTCCAGGAATTCGGTGGTCAGCACCACGTCCAGCCCCGCTTCGAACAGCGCCGGGTGGTTGTCGTCCTCGGCCACCCCGATACCGTAGCCCAGCACCAGGTCGGGATCCAGGTCGATCAGCAGTTCCACGTTCACCGCCTGGTTCTCCCCCACCTCGGCCAGCCCGCCCCGGTCGATGCGCCGCCGCATGGCCGGCGAACAGACGTGATCGAAATTGGCCAGGCCCACCAGGGTGTCCAGCAGTCCGAGACTCTCCATGTGGGCCAGGTAGGTGGTGGAGAGGGCCACCACGCTGCGCACCGGCAGTTCCACCACACGATGGCCGGCGAAGCGGCGGGGCACCTCCCCGCCCCGGGGTATCAGCAGGTAGCACAGCGGGTCCTCCGGCGGGCGCCAGGGAACCTGCACCGCCACCTCCTTGCCACAGGGGTGGTAGGCCACGGTGAACAGCGCAGCGTGACGGATCTCCATCGCGGCTCCGGCCGCTCCTCCGCCCGGGGCCGCCTGGACCGGCGGCAACTCCCCCGTCAGCGGTGAGGAACTGCCGGGCTGATTTCCCCCGGAGCAGCCGGCGACCAGGGACAGGAGCAGCAGGACGGACAGCGGCAGCCAGGCCCGCAGCCCCGTCGCCGCTGTGGCAGATCCAAGTTTCACACCATCCTCCTCCGGTCTCAGGCCCGCCCTTTCCCACTGCCCTGCCGACCGGAATTCTATCACGGCGGGCCGGGGACGCCGGTGCCATCCGCAATCCAGAATAAATTATGCCCGGGTCTTGAAAAACCGGTCCCCGGTGCCTACATTGTAACCAGAGCGCTGTCCGTTGTTCCGACAGCTGAATCTGTCTCTAACGACCAACAATTTATCATTGACCTGAAGGGTCGGCAGCGCGCCCGCTCGGCCGCGGTCTGTCGTCTCCGGAGGAGGTGCGGATGCGGAAAACTGTCCTCTTCTGTGCTCTGATCTTGTTTGTCACCACCTTCCCCGAAGCCACACCCGCAGCCCCGCTCTCCGGCACGGATCACGATTCAGGGACAATCAACTTCGCCCTCGTGGCCGACCAGCACTACGGCTGGCGGTCCATCCCGGTCCCGCTTCACGAGAGCGCCACGGTCCGCGACTGGATGGAGCACCCCGACCTGCCGTCTCTCGATTTCGTGGTGGCCTCGCTGGGCGACTGGGTGTCGGACAACCGGCTGCAGGAGGAGTGGCTGGATGTGGACGAGGTCTGGCGTCAGATCGCCCGGCACAGCGCCAACCTGCAGGAGATCCCCTGGTACTTCATCACCGGCAACCACGATCTGAGCAACTACGACCGGATGCCCGCCAGCGGCAACCCGATGCTCAACGAGCGCCTGGGCCGGACAGTGGCCGGGATGAACGAGAACTGCTTCGCCTTTCTCCACAACGGGGTGCTCTTCATCGGCCTGGGCCAGACCAACGTGCTCTACCACCTGTCCCACACCCAGCGGGACTGGCTGGAGTATCTGACCGCCACCTACCACCACAACAGCACCGTCATCCTGACCCACCAGGCGATCCACGAGACCACCGGCCAGGGAAACTTCCGCGCCACCTCCTGGACCGCGGACGACTACAAGATTTACAACGACATCACCTGGTGGCAGAACTTCTTCTCCGCCAACCCGCAGGTCAGACTGTTCATGCACGGTCACAACGAAAAGGCCTGGAACACCGTGGCCTTCAACCTCCATGCCGGCATGTGGGACGACAACTGCACATTTGTCCTGGTGCCGGGCACCGGGAAAGACTACGGGCAGGACGCCTGGAGCTACATCGTCACCATCGGCAGCCATGAGCTGGGCATCCGGCTCTGGGATTCGGAGGCCCACGCCTTCATCGATTCCGAGGAGGCCGGTGTGCCCTACCAACGGCCGGGGGATTTCCAGGTGGCCGCCAGCGGGATGGAGTGGTTCAGCATCCCGCGGCAGGTGCTGGACGGCCAGCAGTGGCAATGGACCAACCAGATGCTCGCCGAGGAATACCGGCTGGAGTTGATCGGCAGCGCCACCACCGAGCTGATCGACAACCCGGAGCTTGACGGCTGCCACGAGTCGGACGAGGTCAGCGGCATACACAACGGCGGCTACTGGTACGCGGTGCGCGGCGACGAAACGGCGCTGAACCGGCTCACCGGGGAGGAGGACGGCCTGATCCGCATCGCCGGCGGCAACACTCTTGAACTGGCCGCTTCCGGCGCCCGGCAGGTGTACGTCGAGGGCAAGGTACCCCACAACACCGGGGCCGCCATACCAGGAAAAAGCTACACCTTTTCAGCTGACCTGCGCACCGAGGCCGGCGAAGGGCTGCTGGACATCCTGGTCAGCATCCCCTGCCGGGAGACCCTCGACAAATACGTCTGGGAGGACCGGGTGGTGGCCGGCGGTCTCCTGGTCAGTCCGGAGATGCAGACCTTCAGCGCCACCTTCACCGTGCCCGACGACCCGCGGGCCTGGTTCATCCAGCCCAAACTCCGGCTCCATGACCGGGAGGTCATTTATGTCTGGGACCGCTGGAGCCTGAGGATGGATGGCGAAAGCTCGATGACCGAGGATTTCACGGTCACCCTCAACGGGAACCAGTGCAGCGCCCCGGGTCCGCTGGAGCACCTGGAACCGGCCCTGTTCCAGTGCCAGCCGCACTGGTTCGGCAACCGCCTCGACTTCAGTTGCGCCATCGGGGGGAACCGGACGGGGCTGCTCCGTCTGGTCTACCTCCGCCCCTCGCTCTGGAGTGACGACGCCTCCATCGGCATCCTGAACCAGGAGCAGAGCCTGATCCGCCTGGAGGACCGCTCGCCATACAACGACCGCACAACGGTGATGGGCTTTGACGCCGACCACCTGCCGCTCATCCGGCCGGGCTTCTCCAATACGGTGGTGCGCGGGAAACCGCTCTGCACCCACCCCTCCGCCGGCCCGGAGCTGGACGGCGAGTTCACCATCCAGCCGGCACCCCAGGTCAGCCTCAGCGCCGTCACCCCCCAGGTGCCGCCGGGCGGACTCTTCGTCTTTGACCTCACGGTCTCCAATCCGTCTCAGACTGCGCTGGTGCTGGAGGTCTGGACCGAGAACCCGGTTCCCGGTATCCAGGACCTTTCCCCGCTCAAGGGTCCCTTCCCGCTGGTGCTGGGGCCGGGTGAAAGCAGGACCTGGGAGCAGCTGGAACAGCCGGTGGGAGGCATCCCCCCCGGCACGTACCGCTACCAGGCCTGGGCCGGTGAGGCCTGGCCCGGACCACGCTGGTCCGAGGGGTGGTGCGAGTTCGAAGTGCTGCCTTGAGGGGCGGGCGACGGTGGCTGACGGCCGCCGCCCACCAGAGGCATCAGAATTTTCCGGCCGCCACGGTGGCGCCGTGGGTCCAGCCTTCGGGGAAGGCCAGCAGGTCAAAGGCCTGCTGCAGTTCCGACCCGCTGTAACGGAACACGCGCACCGCAGCCCCGGCGTTGGGGTCCGGACCGGCGCCCACCACCACCTCATCGCGGCCGTTGCCGTCCAGGTCGGTGCCCGAGGCCACGTTGGCGCCGAAAAGCGCTTCTTCGGCCGGCCAGGCAAAGAGGTTGAAGCCGGGCAGAGTGGTGACCGCCCCGCCGTCCACGTTCCAGCCGCGGACGTGCGCCGCAAAGAAGCCCGAAGGGCCGGGTGCGGTGATGATCTCGTCGATGCCGTCGCCGTCCACGTCACCGCAGGCCACGTTGACCCCCCACTTCAGCGTCCCGTAGGCGAAGTAGCTCACCCCGGGCATGGATGACACCGGCCCGCCGTCCACGTTCCAGCCGCGGACGTGGGGGCCGAACACGGCGCCCGGACCGGCGCCGGTGACGATCTCGTCATAGCCGTCGCCGTCGAGGTCGCCGGCGGCCACATTCACACCGTATTTCAGCGTCCCGTAGGCAAAGTAACTCACCCCGGAGACCGGCGTGATACCCCCCGAGCCGTCGTAATCGAAGGCCCGCACGTGGGGGCCGAAGACAGCACCCGGACCGGCGCCGGTGATCAGCTCGTCGTAACCGTCGGCGTCGATATCGCCGGCTGCCACGTTCACACCGTATTTGTTGGTACCGTAGGCCAGGAAGTTCAGGCCGGGGATCGGGGCCCCGGCCACGGTGAACCCGCGGACGTGGGGGCCGAAGATGTCGCCCGGGCCGGCGCCGGTGAGCACCTCGTCAAAGCCGTCGCCGTCCACGTCGCCGGCGGCCACGTTGGCCCCGTAATGGGTCGCGCCGTACGGGTGAAGGCGTAGGCCGGCGCGGCGCCGTCCTCCGGCGGAAAGACGTGGACCCGCGGCGGGTTGTCGTAGGCCGGGCCGGAACCGGCGAGGATGCCCTCGTTGACTCGCGGTTCGGGGGTGTAGTCCCAAATGCCGCGGCCGTAGGTGCCGAAACGGACCACCCCCAGTTCGGGCACGCCCTCCACCGCCCAGTAGGTGGTCATCGGCGCCTCGGTGCCGAGAATGCTGGACCAGGTCCGGGTGTAGGTGTCGAATTCGTACGGCCCGGCCTCGGTGGCGGCAAAGATCCTCTGGTCCCGCTCGTTGTCGAAGGCCAGCATGTAGACCAGCGTCGACGGCAGCCCCTCCCCCATCGGCTCCCAGGTCACCCCGCCGTCCACCGTGCGGTAGACCGCGGGGTTGCTGTAGCCGCTGCCCCCGGCCCAGGCGGTGAGCGGGTCGGTGGGCGAAGCGATGATCGAGGTGCCGTAGAGGTAGGAGTTCCCCGGCCCGGTGTCTTCGGACATGGTCCAGTTTTCACCGGCGTCGGAGGAGTACCAGAAGTTGCCGGCGTTGCCCACCGCGTACCAGCGGTTGTGATCCGCCGGGGAGATGGCCAGCCCGGAGACGAAGGCACCACCGTCGGCGGCGAAATCGTAGGGCAGCTCGATGGCTTCGTAATCTCTGGTGGCACCGATGCGGTCGTAATACCAGAGGTGGTCGGCGCAGAAGTAGAAGTTGCTGGCGTCCAGCGGATCGGCCAGCAGCGGCGGCATCCAGGCGTTGTAAGTGGCGCCGGACGGGAAATCGGCCCCCCAGGTGTTCCGGAACTCTTCGGTGACCTGGATCAGGATGAACCCCGGATAGACGCTGAAGAGGAAATTGTGATCGCGATTGGTGGAGGTCAGGTGGCCGTAGTCACCGCTGATGACCTGTTCGAAGTTGAGGAAGGGATCCCTTGCCTCGTCCGGGTTGGACACCTGGTAGCCCTGGTCCTGGGCGCCGGCGGCGATGAGGTAGGGATCGGTGCTGCTGGTGAAGATGTCGTAGTACTGGCTGATGCCCAGGCCGGAAAGCGAGATGTTCTGCACCGTGGCCACGCCGTCATACGACTTGTAGGACCCACCGTCGGTGTTGAGGAGGAAGACCTCCTGGCCGTCGATCCAGTGGGTCTGCATGCTGGGGTTGTCGGCGTGCAGTTTGAACTCCGGGTCACCGTAGTACTCGCCCCAGCCGTTGACGATGGCGAAGTTGGAGCCGCCATCGGTGGAACGCCAGACTTCGACACCGGCGAAGAGCACGATGTCGGGGTCGGTGATCGAGGTCCCCACCGTCTCCCAGAAATCGTTGATCGCGTGCCGGTCCTCCCAGTTCATCCCGCCGTCGGTGGAGCGATACATCCGCCAGCTGCCGTTGTTGGTCCGCATGGCGGCGTAGAAGGTGGGCGCTCCGGCCTCGGAACCTTCCAGTACCACGTAAGCCGCCTGCACCGGTGCGGTGCCCAGTTCGGTGAAGCTGTCACCGCCGGTGCTGGAGACATACATGGTGGGGCCGACCATCAGGTAGAGCGGGCCCGGGTCCACCCGGTCGATCCAGATGTCGCAGCGGGGCCAGCCGCCGGCGTCGTAAACATAGCTGTAGTTCAGCCCGCCGTCTTCCGAGCGGTAGAGGTGGAATCCATTGCCCGAGGTGTCGTGGGCACCGCGGGCCATCAGGTAGAGCGTCCGGGGGCTGCCCTGGTCGCGGACGATGCGGATGATCTCCCACAGGTCCTCGTTCTCGAACCCGCCCGGCTCGTTCCAGCTGCCGCCCTCGTTGGTGCTGACGTAGATCTCGCCGTTGTAGCCGCAGTAGGTCAGCACCTTGGGGCTGCCCGGGGTGACATAGACCTGGTTGGCGCCGTAGCCGACGTCGTCGCTGATCGGCTGCCAGCTGCTGCCGTTGATGTCGCCCTTCCAGACGCCGCCGTTGTCCGCACCAACGTAGAGGGTGTCGTCATCGGGACTCCAGGCCGACCAGCGGGTTCGCCCGGCCTGGTTGTTGCTGCCCACCTCGTTCCACTGGGCCCCGCGCACCGGGGCGGCCGCCTGGCGCTGTGCCTTTTCCAGCGCCTGCCGCTGCTCGATATTGTTTCGCCGGTTCTGCTTCTCGATGGCCTTCCAGTCGGTCCCCGGGGCCGCGAAGTGCAAGCTCTCCAGCCACTCCTCCCGCTGCCGCTTGAACTCCTCGCGGTCCTGTTTCCACTGGACGATCTCCGTGGGCGAGGGGTTTTTACCGAGCATCGGCACCGCCGGGATGGTGGTGGCCACAGTCTCGGACTTGCGGCCTCCGCTCTCATTGACGAAGACCATGACCAGACAGGCCAGGGCAGGAATGAGCAGCAGGCCAATGGCCAACCGCAGGACAAGGCTGTTACGCATGAGGAAACTCCAGTGAAATAAAATACCGGGCCCGGCTGCGGCGGGAACCATTCCCTGCAGACCGGTCACAGATGGGCAACCACGGCTAGAGCGGAGATTATAACACCACTTGCCGGTGATCAATCCAGGTATTTATTCTTCAGATAGTTATCATTGCGAGGGAAGCCTCCTGTCATTGGGCAAAGCCGTCACCCTTCGGGCTCCTCGCGATGATGGGTGGTGATGCCGCCCACGGCGCCAATCCGGTGTGGCGGAATTGACGATCCGTCTATGACCTCGCCGCCACCTTGACCCCGTCCTCGACGGCGTCGCCGGGGTGGACGATCACCGTGTCCCCCTCCTCGAGGCCGGAGAGCAGTTCACCGTGGAGGCCGTTGCGCTTGCCGATCTCCACGGTGGTCAGGGTGGCCTTGCCGTCGCGCACGGCGAACACCGCCTGCTCCTCCCCCACCCGGAAAAGGCTGCTGGTGGGCAGCAGCAGGACGTCGTCGGCTTCCTGGGTCACGATGCGCAGCTCGACGCGGTAGCCGTCGCCCAGGGCGGCCCAGGCTTCCCGGGGGTCGGCAAAGTCGACGATGACGTTGACCCGCTGTTCCTCCACGCCCAGGGCCGAGTACTTGGTGAAACCGTATGGTTCCACCCGGCGGACAAGACCCTCCAGGTCCTTCTCCCCGCCCCAGCGCTCGATGAGCACCCTCTGGCCGTGGCGCACCTTCACCGCATCGGAGGAGAGCAGGTCGGAGACGATCTCCAGGTCGGCGGGGTCGGCGATCTCGATCAGCGGCTCGCCCACCGGCACCACCCCTTCGCTCCAGCGGAAGCGCTGCAGCACCACCCCGTCCACCGGGGCGCGGATGATGATGTTTCGCTTGTCACCAGCCCTGGGGGTTTCCACCAGCGATGCCCGGGCCGCGGCCAGTTCCTGCTCGGCAGAGCGGACGGCGAACTCGGCGGCAGAGAGGGCTTTCTCCCTGGTCCGTGCATCCAGTTCCGCCCGTTCCAGCCGCTCGCTTGAGATGAACCCGTCATCGGCCAGCCGGCGGTAGCGTTTCTCTTCGCTGAGGGCAAAGTTCAGTTCCGCCCTGGCCCGCTCCGCCTCGGCCTCGGCCGTGCCCAGACTGGCTTTGGCCGACCCCACCCGGGCTTCGTTCTGGGCCCTGGTCCGGGCATCCTGCAGCACCGGGTCGGAGGGCCTGAAGGTGGCCACAACGGTTTCGCCGCCCACCACCGGGTCGCCGGGCTCCAGCTCGATACGCAGCACCCGGCCGGCCATGGGGGCCGAGACCATGAAGCGGTCGCGCACCCGGGTCTCCCCTTCCTCGTCGATGGTCACCTGGAGCGACCCGCGTTGGATGGTGGCGAAGTCGGCTTCCACCGGCTTGGGCCGCATGGCCCAGGCCAGCAGCAGCACCAGCAGGATAAGGATGGACCAGATGATGACTGTTTTGCGCTTCGGTTTCATTACTCACTCCCTGGTCTTGAGGACTTCGACGAGATCGAGATTATTGAGCTTGCGTTTGACCACCGCGCCGGAGATCAGCGACGCCGCGCCCACGGTGAGGGCGGCGTACGCGTATGTATTCGACGAGACCACCAGCGGGAAGCGGTAGACCTCGGTGTCGTAGGCGGTGACCACCAGCGCCGACAGCCAGTAGCCCAGGGCCATGCCGATGGGCAGGGAAACCAGGGTCACCAGGGCCAGCTCGCCAAGAAGGATAAAAGAGATCTCACCCCGGGTGAAGCCCATCACCCGCAGGCTGGCCAGCTCGCGGCCCCGCTCGGAGAGCGAGATCCGTGCCGCGTTGTAGACCACGCCAAAGGCAATGATCCCGGCAAAAAGAACATTGAAGAAGATCATGATGCCCAGGCTCTCGCCGATGGTGTCGTAGAAACTGTCCACCGCCGCCGATTTGAGCGCCACCCCGGCCACAAAGGGCACGGCTTTGAGCCGGCGGTAAAGCTGGGCGGCATGAAGTGGATCAACCTGGATAAAGGCGCCGGAGAGGCTGTGCCCCTCGCGCAACAATGCATGGAGCGCCGAAGACTCCATGTAGGCCGAGGTGCCGAGAAACTCGTCAACCAGCTCGGTGACCACCACGGTGCGGGTGGGGCGCCGCCCCTCCAGCACCTCCACGATCACCTCGTCACCGGCCCGCACCCCGAGGATCTGGCCCAGTTTCGAAGAGAGCACCAGGCCCTGGGGCTGAATGGTCACCGGGCGGAAATCGGTGTTCACCACCCGGCTGAGGCGGGCCCCGGCGGCCAGGCCGGTGATCGAGCCCATGCGGGAACGGTGGCCGTAGCGCAGGCGCACCGGCACCGAGCGCAGAGTCTCGGCATGGATCACCCCGGGCATCCGCTCGATCTCGTGCAGCGAACGTGAGGAGGCCGGCTCCACAAATGTTACCGTGATGTCCTGGCGCTGGGCCACGTTGTACTGTACGTCCATCATCAGGTCCATGGCGTCGATCCAGAACATCCCCACCACCATCATCGCCGCACCGAAAGAGATGCCGATCACCGAGGCCATGGTGCGCCAGGGACGGCGCTGGATGTTGCGCATGATCATCCGCACCGGCTGGCTGAAAAACCGCTTGAGGCCCAGCCGTTCGACCCAGCTCACTCCGTAGCCCGACGGCGGCTCGGGGCGCATGGCTTCGGCCGGGGGCAGCACCACCGCCCGTTTCACCGAGCCGAAGGCGCCCAGCACGGCGGCGACCACGCTGACCACCAGCGCCCCCACCAGCACACCGGGATCCAGCCGGTACTGCAGGATCGGGAAGCGGAAAAAGTCGCCATAGAGGGTGGTCATGGCTGAACCGAGCCAGGCGCCGCTGGCCACGCCGATGGCGCCGCCCACCAGGGAGACCACCAGGCTCCAGCCGGTGTAGTGCCGGCCGATCTCGAGGTTGGTGTAGCCCAGCGCTTTCAGGGCGGCGATCTGCGGCCGCTGCACCGCCACGATGCGCAGCAGCACCACATTGAGCAGAAAGGCGGCCACGGCGAGAAAGATCACTGGGATCATCAGCCCCGCGCCCTTGAGGCCGGCCAGCTCCGCATCGAGATAGAAGTGGGACGCCTGGAGCGCGCGGGGCAAGGCGCCCAGCCCGCCGTACGGTTCCAGCAGGCGGTCCAGACGGGCGATGACCTCGTCCTCCTGGGCCCCGGGCATCAGGGACAGGGAAACGTCGTTGAACCCGCCCTCCATGTCAAAAGCGGTGGAAAGGGCTTTCTGCTCCATCCAGAAGATACCGAAGCGGCTGTCGTCGGGCATCATCGCCCCGGGGGCGATGTTGTAGACATACTCCGGGGAGAGGGCGATACCGACGATCTCCAGCTCCCGCCGGCGGCCGTTGATCACCGCGGCCACGGTGTCTCCCGGGTCGAGGTTGTGGGCCAGGGCGAAGCCCTCGGTGACCAGCACCTCGTCCTGGCGGTTGGGTTCGATGTAGCGGCCCTTGCGCAGGAAGATGTCGTTCAGCGTGGCCCGGTCCAGCTCGGGGATCGAGATCAGCCGGCCGGTGAGCGGTTCCTCGGATCCCTCCACGTCGAGGTTCACCCCCACCACCACCCGGGTCTCCACCCGGGCCACCCCGGGGATCTCCTCGATGCGGTCCTGGAGCCTCAGCGGAGCCCGCTTCAGTGAAGCGAACACGTCGCCGAAACGGTAGCGCTCGTAGTAGGTCTGCTGGGTCAGGTCCAGCGACTGGAAGGTGCTGATGTAGGCGATATACATCGCCACCCCGGCTGCGATGACCATACTGATGGCCAGGGCCTGGCCCTTGATCTGCCACAGGTCGCGAAACAGCTTGATGTTCAGCGGTTTCATGGTATCACCAGTGAAGCTCCCGGGGATGGATCTTGGTCGTGTTGTGTTCCACCGAGGCGATCTTTCCGTTGGAGAGCCGGACCACCGTGTCAGCCATCTCGGAGATGGCCGCGTTGTGGGTGATCACCGCGGTGGTGGTGCCCAGTTCCCTGTTCACCGTTTCGATGGCCTCCAGAACAACGATGCCGGTGGAGACATCCAGTGCGCCGGTGGGCTCGTCGCAGAGCAGGACGTCGGGCCTTTTCGCGATGGCCCGGGCGATGGCCACCCGCTGCTGTTCTCCACCGGAAAGCTGGGACGGGAAATGGTCCACCCGGTCTCCCAGGCCCACCAGCCCCAGGGCCTCGGCCGGGGCCAGGGGGTCGGGTACGATCTCGGTGACCAGGGCCACGTTCTCCCGGGCGGTGAGGCTGGGGATCAGGTTGTAGAACTGGAATACGAATCCCACGTGGTGCCGGCGATACTGGGTCAGCTCGGCGTCACCCACCAGGGTGATCTCCTTGCCGCGGTAGAAGACCTGCCCCGCGGTGGGTGTGTCCAGGCCGCCCAGGATGTTGAGCAGCGTGGACTTGCCGCTGCCGGAGGGGCCCAGCAGGACGGTGAACTCCGACTGGCGCAGTTCCAGGTCCACCCCGCGCAGGGCGTGTACCTGCACCTCGCCCATGTGGTAGACCTTGGTCAGGCCCCGGGCGTCGAAGATGAGGCCATTGTCCTGTCCCTGCTTGCCGGTCATCGCTACCGCCTCCGGACGATTGTACCTATGTCATAATACAATACGCAGGTTCCGTTGCAGTGTTTCAGAAAAAGGTGACAGCCACCTATTGTTTTAAATACATTTATATGTATATCTTACAATTAACTATCTTCAAAGGACCGTGACAGTCACCTGTTTCCAGCCATCCACTCGCCTCCATCAAAACAGGTGACTGTCACCGTGGAAAATCAGCTGAAATCCTTGTAAATCCTAGTTGAAAATTGGTGACTGTCACCCTTTCTTCCCAGGTAACTGTCCCCAAATGAAGCGGGCGGCGATGTCGGCGCCGTTCACCGGCGGGGCCGGGGGCATGGCTGCGGCCAGCAACCGGCGGAGCAGATCGGGCCAGGTCTCGCCCCCGTGATCCTCCACGGGCATGGGAAGCGCCGGCACGTAGCGGCCGATGCCGGCGGCCAGCACGTCGTGCTCGCGGTAATCGAAGCGCGGGGCGTAGAGCACCGGCGTGCGGCCGGCCACGGCCTCGGCGCACATACTGTAGCCCAGCTTGGAGACCAGCGCATCGGCCGTGGCCAGCACGTCGGGGAAACGGCTCTGCAGCGCGGCGGGCAGCAGCACCAGGTTCTCCGCCGGTTCCAGGTCCCGCTGGTCAAAGGTGGCCACCACGAACTCACCGTGGGCCACCAGCCGGTTCACCGCCCGGGCCAGGCGGTGCTCCATGCGCATGGACACCAGCACCAGCGGCCGTGACTCGCCGCCGGGGATCCCCAGCCGCCGGCGACCCTCCCCTGCCGGCCAGCTGCGGGCACGGGCGATGAAGGGGATGTCCCGCTGCCGGGGAAAGGCGTCCATCACGTGGGCCAGCGGCAGGCGCAGCAACAGGCTGGTTTTGTCATACGCCTCTCGAATCGCCTGCACCAGGCCGGCGTGCTGCGGGAAAGCCTCCTCCCAGGGTTGGTAGATATAGTCCCAGGAGAAGTTGCCGATGGCCACCACCGGGATCCCGGCCCGGGCGCCGATCTCCGAGGCCAGGGGCGGGATGTCGCTGACGATCACCGAAATCTTCCGGTCCGAGCACCAGGCGGTCTCACGCCCGATGATCTCGTCCCGCTGCTCCATGATCCTCGCGCAGCGGGCCAGGGTCCCCTCCGCATCCTGGTGCAGGGGGCCCTGCTCCAGCACCCCGGCGTCGATGGCCAGGTCGGTCTGGTCCACCGGGTGCGCGACACAGGCGTCCAGCAGCCAGCGGGGAGCGGCGGTGCGCACGAAGAGGCCGATCTCCGGGTGCGCGTCCACCAGGGCGTGGATCAGGGCGATGGTCCGGGTGATGTGCCCATACCCGTGCCCCGAAACGTAGCAGAGAACGTTTATCACCCCGCTCACCCCTCCTTCACCCCTTCCAGACGGGGGTCGAACGCGTCCCGCAAAGCATCACCCACCAGGTTGAAACAGAGCACGGCGAAGACGATGGCCAGGCCGGGGAAAGTGGTGATCCAGGGGGCCTCCAGCAGCAGGTGCCGCCCCTCGTTGACCATGGCGCCCCAGCTGGCGGTGGGCGGCGGCACGCCGAGGCCGAGGAAACTCAGACCGGCCTCCACCAGGATGGCCTGGCCCAGGCCGAGGGTGGCGGTGACCACCAGCGGCGCCAGGCAGTTTGGCAGCAGGTGGCGCAAGGCCACCCGCACCGGCGAGGCGCCCAGGGCGCCGGCGGCGAGGACGAACTCCCGCTCGCGCAGGGCGAGGATCTCGCCGCGGATCACCCGGGCGGTGGTCATCCAGCCGGTGAGGCCCAGCAGCACCATGATCAGCAGGATCGAGCGGTTGAAGAAGGCGGCCACCGCCAGCAGCAGCACCAGCCGGGGGAAGGAAATCAGCAGGTCCACCAGGCGCATCAGTATGCTGTCCACCCAGCCGCCCAGCTGGCCGGCCAGCAGGCCCACCAGGGTGCCGATGACCAGGGAGATGCTCACCGCCACAAACCCCACGGTGAGCGAGATCCGCGCGCCGTAGAGCAGCCGGCTGAAGATGTCGCGGGCATAACGGTCCGTGCCCAGGATGTGCCGTGCCGAGGGAGCGGCGCTGCGGTTGCCGATCAGGTCGAGGGACTGGTCCGGGGGCGTAGGGCGCCAGCAGCGGGGCCAGCAGTGCGCCGAGATACATAAAAACGATCAGGGCCAGCCCGGCCAGGGCCAGCCGGTTCTGCCTGAAGCGGGCAAAGGGGCCGTTCATGGCTGCCTCCTGATCCGCGGATCGGCCGCACGGTAGAGCAGGTCAGCCACCAGGTTGCCCAGTATGACCATCAGGCTGTAGAAGAAAGTGCAGCCGATGACCAGCGGGTAGTCCCGCTGGCCGATGGCGCTGACCATCAGCCAGCCCATGCCGTGCCAGGCAAAGATCCACTCCACCAGCACCGACCCGCCAAAAAGGAAGGGCAGCGAGAGCCCGAAGAGGGTGATCACCGGGATCAGACCGTTGCGCAGCGAGTGCTTGAACAGCACCTGGCGCTCGGAGAGCCCCTTGGCCCGGGCGGTGCGGATGTAGTCCTGCCCGGCCACCTCCAGCAGGCTGCCCCGGGCGTAGCGGGCGATGCCCGCCGCACCGGAGAGGCCGAGGGTCAGCGCCGGAAGCGCCAGGTGCCACAGCCGGTCCAGCAGCCGCTGCAGCGGCGGCAGCAGGTCGGCATTGGGCGAACTGAGGCCCGAGGCGGGCATGATCGGCAGCAGCAGGGAAAAGAGCAGGATCAGCATCAGCGCCAGCCAGAAAGTGGGCATGGAGTAAAAGAAGAGCGAGACCACGCTCACCGCGTGGTCGGCCAGGGAGTTGCGCCGGGCCGCGGAAAAGACACCGAGCAGGATGCCGCCGCCGAACATCAGCAGCAGCGCCGCCGAGGAGAGGACCAGCGTGCGGGGCAGCGCCTCGAGGATCAGGCCGGTCACCGGCCGGTTGTGGATCAACGAGTACCTGGAAGTCGAAGCGGGCAAAAGCCGAGATCCAGCGGAT
This sequence comes from uncultured Acidobacteriota bacterium, assembly GCA_963836075.1. Taxonomy (GTDB): domain Bacteria; phylum Acidobacteriota; class JAQAZP01; order JAQAZP01; family JAQAZP01; genus JAQAZP01. The sequence continues at coordinate 2,952,040 of CAWIIB010000009.1, read as the reverse complement.
GAACTGGACGCCCAGCGGCTGGTCCAGCCCGAGGTTTTCCGCCATGCGGCCCTGGGTCTCCGGCGAACTGTCGGTGGTGAAGTAGTAGTAGGACGGGTCACCGGGGGCGAGGTGCATGACGAAGAAGAGGAGGACCGAGACACCGAGCAGGATCGGCACGGCGTGGAGCAGTCGCTTGAGGATGAAGCGGATCATCCGTCCTCCGTCGGTCCCGTCATCAATAGTCCCGTTCCCGCTCCCAGTCAGGGTTCTCCCACCAGCGCTGCAGACCGTAGAACGGAGTGAGCAGATTGGCTTCCACCCCTTCGAACCGCTGGTGGATCGCCATCAGGTTATTGATCCAGTAGAGGAAGGTGTACGGCTGGTCCTCGTAGATCAGTTCCTGCAACTCGTGCCAGATGGCGTTGGCCGCCTCGATGTCTGTCTCCCCTTCCCCCCGGGCGATCAGCTCGTCAACCGCGGAATTGCTGTAGGATGTGAAGTTGAAGACATACTCGTCACCGCTGTGCCAGAAAGCCCGGGGATCGACGTAGAGGGCCGCCGACCAGCCCCCCAGGGCGGCCTGGAAGTCCTTGTTCCGCATCTGCTCGAAGAGCACCATGCCTTCCAGCAGCGCCAACTGCGCATCGATTCCCACCTCCTTGAGCTGGGACTGGATCAGCACGCAGGCCTGCTCGCGGCGCGGGTTCCCGGCATTGGTCTTGAGCGTGAAGCTGAACGGGGTGCCGTCCTTGTCCAGCACGCCATCGCCGTCACTGTCCTTCCAGCCCAGGTCGTTGAGCAGGGCCAGAGCCGCCCTGGGGTCGTGGGGCAGCGGCTCGATGGCCTCGTTGCAGGCCCCGCAGAGTTCCGGCGAAACGGTGCCGACAGCGGGCCGTCCCACACTCTGGCCCCCGCCGGTGAGCAGCACCTCGATCAACAGGTCGCGGTCGATGCACATGGTCAGTGCCCGGCGCACCTTCGGGTCGGCAAAAAGCGGATCGCGGCTATTCCAGGCCACATAATCCATCCAGCGCCAGCCGCGGGGCAGAATGCGGATCTCGGGGTTTTCCCGCCGGAGACGCGCCACGTCCTCCACCTCGATTCCGTCCATCACGTCCACCCGCCCGAGGATCAGCTCGGTGAGCCGGGTGGTGTACTCGGGGATGATGCGGAAGACCACCCGCTCGATATAGGGCGGATCGGTGAGGGTCACGTCGGGATTGGCCGAGAGCACCAGTTCCTGGTTCCGCTCCCAGCGTTCGAGACGGTACGGACCGGCGCCCACCGGATGCTCGCCCAACGGGTGGCGGCGCAGGTTCTTCCGGTCGGCATCACGGTAGAGGTGCGCCGGCAGCAGATCCTGGGACGCCTGGTAGAGCTGGGTCTCCCGGTCGTATGGCTCGGTGAAACGGAAGCGCACCGTGTGCGGATCCACCTTGTCCACCCCGGCGATGCGTTCGGTCTGGTTGTAGCGCGGGCTGGCCGCCTCCGGGTCGGCCATCAGCTGGTGGGTCAGGATCACGTCGTCGGCGGTCACCGGAGTGCCGTCATCCCACACCACATCGTCCCTGAGGGTCATGGTCAGCGACAGGCCGTCCTCACCGCGGACCCAGCTTTCGGCCAGAAAAGGCTGCACCGTGAGGCGGCAATCCTCGAACACCTCGGTGGTGGGGTTGGGAAAGATCAGCGTGTCCACGTGGGAGGCCAGCATCGTCTGCTGGACCACCGGGTTGAGCAGATCGGCGTCATTGGTCCAGGCCACCACCATGGTCCCGCCCCGCACCGGGCCGGACTGCGCCACTGTTTCGGCGGGCGGACTGCCGCACCCGGCAAGCCAGAGGCCGGCCGCCAGCAGGGCGATCAGCAGGTTACGATTCCATCCGGGCATTGTGCCATCCTCCCTTTCCAGTTGATCAGGGGCCTTGCCGCCCCCGGCGGTCCAGACCGTTCCCCGAACGGTATCCCCCGCGGAAATCGGTAAACCGGATACGCAGCAGGTCGGCCAGCATCCGCGATGAATCGGCGAGCGGGTGGACCCTCGAATCGGGCGAGTTGACCCAGCGCACCGCGATCTCCTGCACAGCGAAGCCGAACTTGCGGGCCAGGTAGAGAGCTTCCACATCAAACCCGAAACCGTCGATGCGGGCCACGCTGAAGATCGATCTGGCCGCCTCACGGGTGAAGCACTTGAACCCGCACTGGGTGTCGCACAGACCGCCCAGGGCGATCAGCCGCACGAAGAGGTTGAAGCTCTTGCCCATGGCCTCCCGCCACCAGGGCTGGTGCACCTCCACCCGCGAATCGCGCAGCGCCCGCGAGCCGATGCTCACCTGGGCCGCCCCGGACTCCAGGGGGGGCAGGAGGCGCTCCACCTCCTCGATGGGCGTGGAGAGGTCGGCGTCGGAAAAGAGCAGGAAGCGGCCATTTCCGGCCAGCATCCCCTGGCGCACCGAGTAGCCCTTGCCCCGGTTGAACTTGCGGTCGATCACCGCGTGATGGTCGCAGCCGGCGAGCAGCTCCCTGGATATCTGGGCCGTCTGGTCCCGGCTGCCGTCGTCGACCACCACGATCTCCCAGGGATAGGAGCGCTTCTCCAGGTAGCCGCGGACCCGTTCCAGGGTCGGCCCGATCCGCTTCTCCTCGTCGTAGGCCGGGATCACCACTGTCAGATGGGGCGGCCGCCCTCGGGGCATCATCATATTTTCACCAGTGTGCGCACCACGTTCTCCCAGGTGACCGGCAGGCTCGCCTCGTAGCCCGCCTGGCCCATCCTTTCGGCCAGGCCGGGCTCGACCACCAGCTGGTCGATGCGCTCGGCGATCTGCGCCGGGTCGGGCCGGGTGACATACCCCGAAACGCCGTCTTTCACCAGGTCCAGCGGGCCGCCGCTGTCACGGCAGGTAATGACGCACTTGCGGCTGCGGAACGCCTCGATGGTCACGAAGCCGAAGTCCTCGTTCCGCGGCCCGAAGAAGACCGCCCGGCAGCGGGCGTAGTAGTCGGCCAGTTCCTGGTCACTCACCCGGCCGAGAAGAATGGCCCGCCCTTCCAGGTCGTTGTCCTTGATCCGCTTGGCCAGCCGCTTGTATTCGTCGCCTTCTCCGGCGATCAGGCACTTTACGTCGGTGTCACGCACCAGCATGAAGGCGTCGAGCAGCAGGTTGATCCGTTTCAGTTTGTGCAGGCGGGAGACGGTGAAGATGAAGTTCTCGTAGCCCTCGGTGTGGTAGTCCCGGCCCAGGGGCGGCGGCGGCAGCAGCACCCGGGAAGGGATCCCCCCCCAGGTCTCCAGCCGTTTCTTGATCGTGCCGGAAATCACGTAGAGGCTCTTCACGTTTCGTTTCAGCAGGTGGTTGTCCAGCCGCTGGATCAGCCGGCGGCGGAACCGTTCCTTGAGCTTGCCCTTGCCGGTGGGGATCACTCCGAGGAAGTCCTCCCACAGGTCGTAGTACTCGCGCATGCGGTGGTTCAGCCAGCAGACGTGCAGCGGGTGCTTCACCGCATAGCTGGGGTAGCGCAGGGAGATGATCTGGTCCACCACCTCGTCGCCGCCGGTGCGGCCCACGTCGGTGAGCCGGTTGGCCAGGTAGGCCGAGAGCTGGCGCCCGAAACGGTTCTGCGGGGTGTAGATCACATCCGAGTTGTAGCCCATTTCCTTCAGCGCGCTGACCAGCGACTGGGCGATGATCAGGTGGCCGCCGAAAACCATCGGCACGTGTGAGGTGACAACACAGATGTTTCGCTTGATCATCGTTGCTCCGGCGGTTCAGCGTTCGATAAGGGCCAATACGGCCGGGTATAGCGGAGAAGTATAAAGAGGCCGCGGCAATGCATGCAAGTAAAGGCCGAACAGCGGCGCGGCCAGCCGCATCATCAAACCGCCGCCGGAGGCGGCCTGGGCCAGGTCGAGATAGCCGTGCATGGAGAGCGGCCGGATCGAGCGGCAGCCGGCATGGTCGATGAAAAGTCGCTTCACGTCCCCGTAGGAAAGGAGAAAATCTCCCGGACCGTGGAGCCGGAAACCGAACCGGCCGGCACCGTGGGCGAAGTCCAGGGGGAAGGTGCGGTTGGGACAGCTGATGAAGATCCAGCCCCCGGGCCGGACCACCCGGGCCACGGAACGGGCGAACCGCCGGCGCAGGTCGCCGGCATCCCCGGCCAGTTCCAGGCTGTCTCCCACCGTGCCCACGTGCTCGATGACCCCCAGGGAGTAGGCCAGGTCGAAGACCCCGTCGTCAAAGGGCAGCCGCAGGGCGTCGGCCATGAAATAGCGGTCCGGGGAACGTTCCTTGTCCCCCCAGCGCTGGGTGCGCCCGCCGCTGTCCACGCCGCTGGTCTCCAGACCGGCCTCGCGCAGGACCTCCAGGTCCTCGCCCGACCCGCAGCCCACGGAGAGCACACGGCGCAGCGGCCGGTCAGCGGACAGCCGCCGGGTCAGGGGAAGCAGGAACTCCCGGGCCAGCCGCCGTTCCCCCGCCTCCTCGCGCTCGACATACTGGCCCATGAACCGGGCCCGCTTCCGCTCGTCGTCGAGCCACCAGTCCCGGAACCCGTCGGCATCACCGGGCAGCAGCCGCAGGTGGCCGGAGGGGATGCGGGAATAAACCGTCTTGCAGGAGGGGCAGGAGGGAGGCCCCCCGCCGCCCGCCGCCAGCGGGCCGCGACAGGCGGGACATACCGGGCGGATGGTTTCACCGGTCATCGGCTCCTCCCGGTGGTGCCTGGTCCGCCACCAGGCGGTCCAGCGCTTCACGTACCGGCCGGGGGTAGCTGAGCAGCAGTTCGTTGTCCGCCCGGGTCACCACCTGCCGGGTACGGCCGGTGACCATCAGCCGCCCCTCTTCCGCTTCCAGCACCCGGTATTCGAACTCGAGCAGCGCTGTTGCGGTGGGGCGGAACCGGATGCCCACCCGGACCTCGTCGTCCAGTCCGGCAGGCGATTTGAAGGTCATGGTGACGTCCCGCACCGGCAGTTGGTACCCGCTGCGGGCCAGCACCGAGGGGGTGAAGCCATACCCCCGGGCCAGGTCGTTGCGCGCCTCCTCGAACCAGGCGAGGTAACGCCCGTGCCAGACAACTCCGTAGGAGTCGACTTCGGAAAAACGGACGCGGAGCCGCAGTTCCCACCAGCCGTCCGCGGTGCGCCGTCCCAGGGGACTGTTTTCGGTTCCCACCCTGTGTCTCCTCACCGCCCGCCGCGCCGCTCAGGCCCTGGCGAGCACCATGCTGACGTTGCTGCCGCCGGAGGCGAAGCTGTTCACCAGCACCGCCTGCGGGGGCCGGGGCAGCGGCAGTGCCTCCCCGGTCACCAGGTTCACCGCCGGACCGCCGGCGTCATCCGGGCCCCCGCCGGTGGTGGGGGGCACCGAACCGCGGTCCAGCACGCCCAGCACAGCCAGGGCCTGAGCCACGCCGGCGGCACCCGATTCACCGAGGTGGGACTTCACCGCGGTGACCGGTGGCATGGCGCCACCGGCGGCGGTGAACAGCTCCTGCAGGGCCAGGGCCTCCATGCGGTCCAGCACCTGGTTGCCGTTGGCCGAGGCCATCACCGCCCCCACCGCACCGGCCTCCAGACCGCTGCCGGCCAGCGCCTCCCGCATACAGCGGACGTAGGGGCCGTGCTCCTCGGGCCAGCGGTAGGTGGAACAGCGGCTGCCGCTCCAGCCGGTGCCCAGCACCCGGGCCAGCGGGGCGGCACCCCGGCGGCCGGCGTGACCGGCCGATTCCAGCACCAGGGCGTAAGCCCCCTCCCCCACCATCCAGCCGTTGCGGCGGCCGGAGAAGGGGCGGCACGACTCCTCACCGCCGGAGCGGCCCGGGGAGAGAAACCTCATCCGGTCGTAGAAGGCCAGCAGCTCGGTGGAATACTCGTCCACCCCCACCACCAGGACGCGGTGGCAACGGCCGAGGCGGATGAACTCCGCGGCCCGGGCCAGGGCGTGCAGGCCGGAGCTCTCCCGCTGGCTCAACGTGGCGTTGGGCCCGCGGATGCCGAAACGGATGGCCACCTGGCCCGCCGGCGCGTTGGGCACCGTATTGGGGAAGAGCATGGGGAACTGCCCCTCCGCCGCTTCCACCAGCAGGCCCTGGAGGTATTCGGCCACCGAGGTGGAACCGGCGGTGCCGGTACCGAAGACGATGCCGCAGGTCGTGAGGTCCGCGTCGAGCAGGCCGGCGTCCTCGAAAGCCAGCTGGGCCGCCACCACCGAGAACCGTGTGCAGTTGTCCATCCGGCGCAGCTTCATCACCGGGATGTGGGCCCGCGGTTCGAACTCGTGCACCAGGGCCGCCAACGAGGCCCGCTGTCCAGGCGACGGCCCTCGCGGCACCGGGACCCAGGCGTTCCGGCCCGACCAGAGGCCGTCGAGCAGCGCCGCGCCGCCGGTTCCCATGGGGCAGACGGCGGACATGCCGGTCACCACCACTTCACGTTCGGCCGGGGCGGTCTCAGCGTTCATGGTATCTTCTCAGGACCAGGCAGCCGTTGTTGCCGCCAAAGGCGAAGGAGTTGGATATGGCCACCTCCGGGTTCCCCGGCCGGCTGACCAGCGGCACGTGGTTCAGCTCGCACTCCGGGTCCGGCTGTTCCAGGTTGGCCGTGGGCGGGTAGAACTGTTCCTTCAGGGCGAGGAGGCAGACCAGGGCTTCCATTGCGCCGGCGGAACCGAGACAGTGGCCGAGCATCGACTTGGATGAACTCACCGGAATCGTTTTCCCCTGTTCGCCGAAGGCGCGATGGATCGCCCTGGTTTCGGCGAGATCGTTGTGCGGCGTCCCGGTGCCGTGAGCATTGATGTAGTCCACCTGGCCGGGGTCCAGCCCGGCCTGGCGGATCGCCTGCTCCATGGCCAGCGCGGCCCCTTCCCCTTCCGGGTGGGGCGCGGTCATGTGGTGGGCGTCGGACGACATGCCGCAGCCCAGCAGTTCGCCGTGGATCGCGGCGCCGCGCGCCATGGCCCGGGACAGCGGCTCGAGGACCAGGATCGCCGCCCCCTCGCCCAGGGAGAGCCCCTTGCGGCCGGCGTCAAAGGGCCGGCAGGCATCGGGGTCCACCGAGCGCAGCGAGTTGAACCCGCTGTAGGTCAGCCGGCTCAGGGTGTCGCTGCCGCCGGTGACCGCCATCTCCAGCACCCCCGTACGAACGGCGTCATAGGCCTGGCCGATGGCCAGCGTGCTGGACGAGCAGGCGGTGACCACGGTGGTCCGCAGCCCGCCGAAGTCGTACCGTTCGGCGATGCGGTCGGCGGTGGCGCAGGGGAAATGGCCCAGGGCGCGGGTGGCGGGCACCGATTTCCAGCCGTGGCCCAGCACCACACGGTAGTAGGCTTCGCTGTCGAACAGCCCCCCCACCCCGCCGCCCAGAATCACCCCCACCCGGTCCGGGTCGGGGAGCGGAGACGTTCCGACCCGGGCGCTGTCCAGCGCCTCCCCCGCGGCCACCAGTCCGGCCATGTCGGCCCGGGACATCCGCCGCCGCTCGCGGCGGGTGAAGTGGGCGGCGGCATCGAAGCCGTCCAGCTCACCACCGGTGTGTGTGCGGAACGGCGACGTGTCGAAGAGGGTCACCGGACGAATCCCGCAGCGCCCCTCGCGGACACCCCGGAGCAGGGAGCGAACGTCAGGGCCCAGCGCGGAGACCGCTCCCAGCCCGGTGACCACCACCCGGCGGGAACCGGGGGCTCTGCTATCGTTGCTCATCAGCCGTCCACCTCCCGCGGTACGCCGAGCGTCAGTTCGGCCTCGCCGATCCGCTCGCCGTCCACATCCACCGTGGCCATCACTTTCACCAGCCCGCCGAACCGTCCCCGCACCTCGGCGCGGATCTCCAGGGTGTCACCGGGGACCGCCCGCCGGTGGGCGCGAAAATCCCTGATGGCGGCGAGAAAACCGACCAGCGGACGGCCGGCGCGCCCCTCCCCCGGCGGCAGTGCACCGCCGGCCGGATGCGCGGCAGCCAGGGCCGCCGTCTGCGACATGGCCTCCACCAGGAAAAAGGGGTTCAACCCCGGCGGGGCGGCGCCGTCACCGGTACCGATACATGGATCGCCGAAAGTGACCCTTTTCAGCGCAAGGCAGGAGTGACCCTGACGTCGTTCCAGCACCCGGTCGACCATCAGGAACGGACTGCGGTGCGGCAGGACGGCCAGGATCTCCTCCAGGCCGCCGTCACGGTCCCGGTCCATGCTGCCGCTGCCGCTGGCGGCGGTGGCGCTCATGCGGACTGGACGCCCTTCTCCCTGACAAAGGTGACCAGGGCATCGATGGAGGCAAAGGCCTTGACCCCCACCTCCTCGTCCTCGATCTTGACCCCGAACTCCTGCTCCAGACCCAGCACCAGTTCCAGGGCATCGATGGAATCGAGGCCCAGCCCTTCGCCGAACAGGGGCTGGTGGTTTTCGATCTCGTCAGGTTCGATCTCCAGCTTCAGCCGGGTGATGATCAGCGTCTTCAATCTCAGGGCAAGCGACTTGTCATCCTCGCTCATCGTCGGATCCACTCCTCTCGGGCCGAGTCGCCGGCCGCCAATGATCAATCGTTATCGGGGGGCGTGTGACCCCCAAGCAGTTCCTCGAAATCCTTTTCCGTTGTCAACACCGCGGTGTCGCGCAGGACCCAACGGGTCATCCGGCTCAGCACGTCACCCGGCCCCACCTCGACGAACCGGCGGCACCCGCCGGCCCTCATGGCTTCCAGGGCCACGGGCCAGAACAGCGTACGGGCGATCTGGGTGCAGATCAAGCGCCGGGCCTCAGCCGCACCGTCCACCAGGCTGCCGTCGAGATGCGAGTAGACCGCCAGCCGCGGCCGGCTGAACAGGGCCGGGTCCACCTCAGCCAGCAGCCGGTCCACCACCGGCTGCATCCAGCGGCTGTGGAACGGGATCCTGGTGTGCAGCCGTTCCGCCCGCATCGCCCCTTCGCACAGGGCGGCGAGCACCGCGTCCACCGCCGGACCGTGGCCGGAGATCACCACCTGTCTCGACGTGTTGACATTGGCCACCTGGGCCCGGCCGCCGCCGGCGGTGTCACACACGCCGGTCACCGTTTCGGGCGCGTGACCGATCAGCACCCCCATGGCCCCGTCAAACCCGGACAGCTCCTCCTCGGCCAGGCGCTGCACCCTCACCGCCAGGCCCACCGCGTCCTCGAAACGCAGGACCGCGGCGGCCTCGAGGGCCGAATAGCAGCCGAGGCTGTGCCCGGCCACGGCGTCCGGTTCCACCCCGCAGCGCCGCAGGTGGGCGGCATAGGCCGCGTTGACCGCCAGCACCGCCACCTGGGCGGTGAGGTCGTCAAAACCCTCGGTACTCCCGCCGCGCACCGCGTGGGACAGTGACAGGCCGGAGGCTGTCTCGGCTTTGGCCAGCCACGTCTCCGCCCTGGGTACCCGGGCCTCCAGGTTCGACCACATGTCCGGATGCTCGGACATCTGGCCGGGGAAAAAAAAAGCCCTCATCACCTCTCCCGGGACCTGCCCACCGTCACCGGGAGAAACCGACAACGGCACCCCGGATGTTCTGTTTCACTTCCGGGCGTATTGTAGGTTCAGCCCGGAAGAGTGTCAAGAAATCCCTGATATCACAAGGCCTTACCCGGCACCCGCCACTTTGCCGAGGGGGACGAAGTCCAGCTCGCTGAGCAGGGTTTCCCAGGCGGCCCGGCCCCGTTTCAGTCCGGCATAGTGCACGAAGCACTGGGCCGGGGGCATGGGGAAGCGCGGCGGGTCGGGGTCCAGTTCCCAGGGGTGGAGGAAAAAGACAGCGGGCAGGCCGCGGGCAGTGAGCCGACGGGCCGCCCGCAACGCCCGGCGCGGGCCGAAGAGCCGCAGCGGCCAGGCTCCGCCGAGAAAAACACCGTCCACCCCGCAGAGGCGGCCGGACAGCGGCGGGAACTCCCGCAGGCGGGTGCCGTCCTCCAACAGGAGCTCGCAGGCCTCCTGCGGGTGCCGCCGGTCCCCGATCACCGGGGCCCGGGTGAGGCTGGAATCGTAGCCGATGCCGTGACGGGCCAGAATCTCGAAGGCCCAGGGGGTGGCGCCGATTCCCAGGGACCACATGGGCGCGCGGTAACCGCCCACCGGAATCCCGGTCTCGCCGCGCAGGGTGGCCAGCGAGCGGGCCAGGTCCTCCTGGAACCGGTCCGGGTCAAGAAGATTCACCGGCTGGTGCAGGTGGCCGTGGCAGGCGATCTCGTGACCCGCCGCAGCCACCCGGGCCGCCAGGCCGGGATGGGTCTCGGCCACCCAGCCGAGGAAGAAGAAGGTGGCCCGGGCGCCGGATCTGTCCAGCAGTTCCAGCAGGCGGTCCACGTCAGCCGCCACCCGGCTCGAAAGTGAGGCCCACTGCTCCGGACCCTCCAGACCCGGCACGCCACAGACGTGGAACCACTCCTCCACGTCCACGGTGAGCACGTTTCTCCCCCGGCCGGCATCCGGCTCGAGGCCCTGGCAACTGATACTGATGTCGGCGCTGAAGGTCATCTCCTCACTGGCCTGATTGCATGTCCGGACGGCCGCCCCCCCGCCGGGCAGCCTGTATTACATCAGGGCGGACAGGGGGAGTCAATCGGAAGGCCCCGGGATTCAGGGCGCCACACCGGTCACCGTGCAACTGGCCGTGTCCGAATCCCCCGACGGGGTGTTGGGCGGCTGGTTGTACGGCGGCGGGGTCACGTCCGCGGCGACCAGGGTAAAGAGGTTGTCGCCGACCAGGGCGGGCAGGGCCGGGAACATCTGGTTCCATCCGGTGGCAAAGACCTCGGCAGGAACGAGGTTCATCCAACCGGCCCGCCAGTTGGTGTACGAGACGCCGTTGCCGGTCACCACGTCCACGTGGGCCGCCACCCGGCGGGCCTCGGCCAGCGGGCTGGACAGGGTGACCCAGAACTGCGACTGGAAGGGCAGGGTGCCCGAGCCGGGCTGGCAGGAGAGCTGGCAGTCAACCGTCTCCCACCCCGTGCCGGGATAGTGGTATCCCATGTCCAGACGGCCGTCATCGTTCACCCCGTCGGTGCGGGTGGTGCCGTCGATCAGCCAGGCGCCGGGGTCGCCGGCATCGACACAGGGACTGTCCCAGGCCTGGCCGGCGGCCACCTGGCTCAGGTAGTGCCCTCCCCCGGCCCCCGAGGCAAAGAGCGGATCGGCGAAGATGTTACCCACACCGGGAACCACGTACCCGTCCATGTCATACACGTCACTGTAGCTGACGGTGGTTTCGAAGAACAGGTTGGGATACCAGCCGTCCGTGTCCCAGAGGATCGAGTTGCGGATCACGTCGAAGGAGTGGGCGTAGACGCCGCCGGCCAACTCCCCGGCCATGTTGCCGGTGAATGTACAGCCGTCCACTTCCATTCCGAATGCGGTGCTGTATAGCCCGCCGCCGTAACCATAACCATCAAGAGCCACACAGCCGGTGACCAGGCAGTTGTGCATTTTCAGCCCGGCGCAGTCATGGACCCGGACGCCGCCGCCGAAACCGAACTGGGCGACACAGTCCCTGATGACACAGTTGCTGATCAGTGAGGATAAGCCGGTGGCATATATTCCTCCACCGGAGCCCGGGGCCACACAGAATGAGATCACCAGGTCCTCGAAGGTGGGAGAGGAATATTGGCAGAGGATGCCGCCCCCATCTCCGGTGCCATTATCGGAAGCATAGCCGTTGCGGATGAGGAACCCCCTGACTACAGAGTCGGCCCCCTCGCCGTTGTGGAACCAGAAGCCGCGGTGCGGTTCGAGATACGAACCGTCACACTCGATGATGCAGGCGGCTGGGCCGTTTTCCGACTCGAGGACCAGTGATTTGCCGCCGAAGTCGAGGTCGCGGTTGCCGTCGCCGCTCCAGGTGCCATCGGCCACGATTACCGTGTTGCCGAAGAGCGCGGCATCGATGCCGGCCTGGATGGTGGGCTGGTCCTGGGGCACCCGGACCAGACCGTCGGCAGAGAGGGCCAGGCGCACCGGGATCTCCACCGACGTCGGCGTTGAGTCCGGTGTGTGGAGGGTGATCACCGCGTCGCTGAATCCCGGCGGCAGACCGGTGGTATTCACAGATACGGTCACTTCGTCGATTTCACCGGTGGACTGGCCCGATGCGGGGGCCAGGATCAGCCAGCCGGCATCACTGGTCACCGACCAGTCCATTGTGCCGCTGCCGGCGTTCCAGATGGAGAGTATCTGGACCGGTGGTGGCGCCCCCCCCAGGTCGGCATCGAAGCGGAAGTCGGCCGGTGAATAGCCCGGAACGCCGGCGGTGACAATGAGGGTCACCGGGATCTCCAGCGGCGGTCCCTTGGTCGAGGGAGCACTGACGGTGATCGTCGCCTGGTGCTCTCCCACGCCCAGGCCGCTGTGATCGACACTGACGGTCACCGTGTCCAGCTCGCCCCAGGATGTGCCCGATGCCGCAGAGAGGGTGAGCCAGCCGGAATCACTGGTCACCGACCACGGCAGCATCCCCCACCCGCTGTTCCAGACCTGGACGGCCTGGTCCGCCGGCGGGCCTTCACCGAGGACGGCCCGGAACTCGAGGGAGGCCGGCAGGGCGTCCACGGAAACCGTGGTGTCCAGCGGCGTGTGCCAGCCGAGGTCCACCCGCCCGCTGTCCGGCGCCAGGTCGGTGCGGGTGCTGCCGGACACGGCATTGCTGCCAATCGCCCCGGCATCGACACAGGGGCTGTCCACCGGCTGGCCGGCGGCCACCTGGCCGAGATAGAACTCGCCGCCCGGCCCGGTGGTAAACAACGGGATCTCGTCGATGTTGCCCAGGCCGTCGTAACCGCCCTGCACGTCGCACCAGGTGACGGTGGTGACCGGCCCGCCCAGTTCGGAGGCGATCTCGTTGGGCGTGTTGCCGTAAACGATACAGTTTCTGATCGCGGGCGGTTCCGGATAGCAGCAGATACCGCCGCCCTCCTGGACAGAGGAATTCCCGGAAATCGTGTTGTTGACCAGGACGGCCAGGGGCGACGAGTGGACATAGATACCGCCGCCGAACGCGTAATTCGTGATGGAGTTGTCAGCGACGAGATTGTTGGACACCAGGGTGGAGGAATTCTCCAACCGTATCCCGCCCCCGCCGTCGCTGCTGATATTCGCCACCATCATGTTGCCGCTGACCTCGCCGCCGGACCCGGTGAGCTGGATGCCGCCCCGCGGGATGTTGCGGGCAACGGTATTGCCGGTAAACAGGCCGTCCCAGTTCTGCAGCAACACCGCGGCCCGGTCTTCGTTATCGAAGATGATGTTTCCGGTGATCACGGCCGAGGACTCCTCGCAGTAAATTCCGCTGGCTGGATAGAAACCGGCCCGGTTTTCGGTGATCAGGCAGTTGCGGATTATCGGCGAGGCCTGATCGCAAACGATCCCTCCCATACTGCCCCGGGTGACGGTGAACCCCTCCAGCACCGATTCGGGGCCCTCGCCGTTTTCGAACCTCACCGGCATCCCGTTATATCCGTCGATGACCGTGCGGGCATAGCCGTCGCTGCTGGAAAGGGTGATCGCCTTGCCGTTGAAATTGAGATACTCCTGGTACGTGCCCGGCGCCACCAGCACCGTGTCTCCAGCGGCCGCCGCGTCGATGCCGGCCTGGATGGCGGGCTGGTCGGCCGGCACGTGGATGGTGGCGGCATTCAGGGGAATGACCAAGGTCGTCAGGAGGCAGAAGGATATGATGATCTGCCGTTGTATATGTGACATGGCGAACTCCACAGGAGCGAATTTGATGAGGGCAGGCTGATGAAACAGCCACGGCCATTATCCCACCACTGAATATAACTATAAAGTAAGTATAGTTTCATAAAATGTCAAGGGCTTTTTTCAATTGGCAGCGTTTGATGTCGATTTCTCAGTAGCGCAGGGTGGCCATGCAGACCCGGTAGGTGTCGGTCACGGTGCGGTAGTGGCTGCGACCCGGATGGTAACTGATGGAAACCGGCACGTTGACCAGGTGGAGGTGGCGGGCGCTGAGCTTGAGCATGATCTCGGTCTCGATTTCAAACCCGGTGGACTCCAGCTCGATCTCCCGCAGGCGGTCCGCGCGGATCAGGCGGAACCCGGTCTGGCTGTCCCCCACGTCGAGACCGGTGACCCGGGAGAGGACGAACTTGCCAAAGAGGTTGGTGGTGTAGCGCAGGCGGGGGATGTCGTCCCGGGTTTCGGGCCGCAGCCGGCAGCCCAGCACCACGTCGGGCCGCGGCCGGTCGCCCAGCCGGGCGAGCATGGCCGGGATGTCCGCCGGGTCGTGCTGCCCGTCGCCGTCCATGAACAGCAGGTATCCCGTGGCGTCAGGCAGCAGCTGCTCCAGCCCGCTGCGCAGTGCCGCTCCCTTGCCCAGCCTCCGGGGGTGGGCCAGCACATCGGCGCCGGCGGCACGGGCCACCCCGGCACTGCCGTCGTCGGAGCCGTCGTCCACCACCAGCACGCGGTCCACCAGGGGACGGGCCCCGGCCACCACCGCGGCCAGGGTCTGCGCTTCGTTGTTCACCGGGATGATCAGACTGACCGCGGGCCGCTCCCCGGCGGTCCCTTGTCCCGCGCCGCGGGTCATGAAGCCCTCCCGTTACCCTTGCCGTTCTTGCCGTCGAAATAGGTGCTCAGCGCTTCCACGTAGGCTTCGGCCACGGCCTGGCGGTAGGCCGGGTCGGTCATCCGCCGGCTGTCCTCCTCGTTGCGCAGGTTGCAGACCTCGATCAGCATCTTCAGCGGGATGACGTTGTTGCGCAGCACCGCCGGCGCGTAGGACCGCCGCTGGCGGACCAGGTGGTTGCGGATCGGCTTGTAGCCGTGGACCGGCAGGTCGTTGCGGCGGAAGCTGGCCAGCACTTCTTCGGCCAGGCCGCGGGAGAGGCCCTCGCTGCGCGAGCGGACCGACTTGTAGTAGTCGATTTTCGGATACGCTCTCACCTCGCTGCGGGCACGGTACTGCGAGCCGGAAAGCGAAACCCGTGAACTGCCATACTGCGCCCCGAGGATGTAGATCATCGTCCCGCTGAGCGAGGGGTGCAGCGCGTCGGCGTGGAGGCTGGTGAAGACCACGCTGTGCTCGTCGGCGCCCTGGGACACCAGTTCCATGAAGTGGTAGTTGGCCAGCGCCCAGCGGAAGTTGACCCCCTCACGGGTGGCCCCCGATTCGGTGAGCCGGTAGGCCGGACTCACCGTCACCTCTTCGTCCTCGTCACGAACCAGCGGGCGCCGGTCCGAGGGCGCGTGCCCGCCGCTGCGGTCCTTGACCGTCATGACCACCCGGCCGGAACTGCGGGTCTCGATCACCTTTTTGATCCGGCAGGCGATGTCGTATACATGTTCATCCTCCCACACCCCGTGGTGGATGGCCCCCGGGTCGCGGCCGCCGTGCCCCGGGTCGAGGATCACCGTGATCCCGTCCAGGCTCAGCCCGCGGCCCCCCTTCTCGAACCCGCTGGAGAGGAAGCGGTTCAGCTGGTAGGCCACCCGCTCCGGGTGCCCGGGGGGCAGCATGTCGTCGGAGAGATACTCCACCGGGATGCGGATCCCGTAACCGGTGGGGATGTCGGTCACGTCCTCGATACCGCTGCGCCTGGCGATCAGCGCGGCCAGCTCGTTCACCTCGTCAGCCAGCATCAGACCGGTGAAGCGGATCACCACCGCGGAGTAGAGCGCTTCACCCTGCTTCAGCCGGTAGAGGGCGTATTCACCCTGCTCGTCCCGGCCGTATTCCAGCGGGATGTCCCGCACCGCCTCCTCCTCGGCCCAGGCCCGCAGCTGGGGCAGCAGCCACTCCACCGGAACGGCCACCTCCTCGCCCACCCGCAGGTCCCACTCGGCCTGACCCACCAGGGCGGCCAGGTCCGGTCCCCGGTCCTTGTCGCCGGTGTACCAATGGGCGATGGCGCCGAAACTCTCCCCCTCGTCCCCCGACCGGCTGCAGACCACCCGGTGGATGAACTGGCCGCCCTCCACCCGGTTGTGGGGAAAGACGGCCAGCAGCGCCGCCATGCGGTATGGCGGGGAGAGGAGGTCGAAGGGGATGCGGTACCACCGCCCCTCGATCAGCGACCGCGTGCCGTTGAGCAGCTGCACCTCTTGCCAGTTGGACCGCTCGCCGGTGAACCGCTCGGTGATGCGGTAGTAGCCCTCTCCCGGCTCGGGCAGGGCTTCCAGTTCGATCCGGTTTCCCTGTTCCACACGGACCCGGATCCCTTCGGCAATCTCCAGCGAACGTTCGCAGCCGCCGTCGGCACTGGCGGCCACGGGGAGCAGGGCCAGCAGAGCCAGCAGCAGGACCGTCCCCATTGTCCGTCCCCGTGAAATCATCACACCTCACCGCCCCGGGCAACGGTTGCCGCCATATTGCGGTATCCCGAAACGTCCTCGAAGGCCCGCGCTGCCCGAAAGAGGGCCGGTTCGCCGTGTGCCGGCCCGGTGAACTGCAGCCCCACCGGCAGCCGGTCCCCGGCCAGGCCGCAGGGTACGGATATGGCGGGCAGTCCGGCCAGACTGCTGCAGACGGTGTTCACGTCGCTCTGGTACATCTCCAGCGGGTTCTCCGTTCTCTCTTCCAGCCGGAAGGCCGGTGTCATGGTGGTGGGACAGCATATCATGTCCACCGTCCGGAATGCCTCGCGGTAGTCACCGAGGATCAGCGTGCGCGCCTTCTGCGCCTGCAGGTAACACTCCTCGTAATACCCGGCGCGCAGGGCGTGGGTGCCCAGCAGGATCCGCCGCTTGACCTCAGGGCCAAAGCCCCGCGACCGGGTCTTCACATACATGCCCTCCAGGCCCAACTCCTCGCCCAGGCGCTCACCGAACCGCACCCCGTCGTAGCGACCGAGGTTCGAACCAGCCTCGGCCGCGGCGCTAAAGGCATAGACCGCCACGCCATGGTGGTGGTGGGGCAGGTCCACCTGCTCCAGCTCCGCCCCCAGCGAGCGGAGCAGCTCCAGCGACTCGCCGAACAGCCGCTGCACCTCGGGGGCCGGCCCCGCGTCAGCCGGTGGTCGGAGAACCCCCAGTCGCATCCCCTCGAGCCCCCTGTGGGTCGGCTCCACCGGGCCGGAGTCAGGCAGGTCAACAGAGCTGCTGTCCCGCGGGTCCCGTCCCCGGATCACCCCGTTAATCAGAGCGCAGTCAGCCACTGAGCGGGCAATGGGCCCCACCTGATCCAGCGACGAGGCGAGGGAGACCAGCCCGTAGCGGGATACCGTGCCGTAGGTGGGACGGAGACCCACCACGCCGCAGAAGGCGGCGGGCTGCCGCACCGAACCGCCGGTGTCGGACCCCAGGGCCCCCAGGGCGCTGCCCGCAGCCACCGCCGCGGCGGAGCCGCCGCTGGAGCCGCCGGGAACGCACCGGATGTCCCAGGGGTTGCGGGTGGGGCCAAAGGCCGAGTGCTCGGTGGACGACCCCATGGCGAACTCGTCGAGGTTGGTCTTGCCCAACAGCACCGCCCCGGCACAACGGAGCCGCCGCACCACGGTGGCGTCCTCCGGCGGACAGGTACCCGGCCAGGTGCCGGGAACCGCAGGTGGTGGGGAGTCCGGCCAGGCAGATATTGTCCTTCACCGCCAGGGGCACCCCGGCCAGCGGGCCGGCATCGTCCCCGCGGGCCAGCGCCGCATCAACCGCCCGGGCGTCATCCATGGCCCGCTCCAGGCGGAGCCCGGTATATGCGGCCAGGACCGGCTCCGTCTCCTCCAGGCGGGAGATCACCGCGGTGGCCAGCTCGGCCGCCGTCACTTCACGGCGGCGCACCAGCTCGGCGGCCCGCGCCGCTTCCAGCCGGTACAGTTCGGGGAACTCTCTGCCGGCCGCCCCGCTCACCGCTCCCCTCCCGGCTGCGGCCCGAAGAGCCGGGGCACGGAGAGGTGGCTGCCGTGGCGGCCCCCGGGGACCGGCTGGTCTTCCCGGATGGTCAACAGCGGGTCGCCGGGGTGGGCAAAGGGTTCCACGCCATCCGTGGGCAGGTCGCTGATCGGGCTGAAGGCCCGGAGCATCCGGCGCAGCTGCCCGGCAAAGAGGGCGCGTTCCTCGTGGTCCAGATCGAGACAGGCCAGCCGGGCCAGTTCGGCCGGGTCGCAGCTGTCCGGGTCCATGGCCATCACGGTTCTCCCCTGCGGTCCAGGCCGAGACCGGAGATGATGCTGCTGGAGATCTCCTCCACACCAAAAGGCTTGGTCAGGCAGGAGACACCGGTTTCCTTGAGGAACCGGGTGGTGTCCGGACCGATCTGGTCCCCGGTCATAAAGATGATCCGCCCGGCGGCCTCCGGGTCCCGCTGCCGCAGCAGATGGTAGAGGTCCTGCCCCCCCAGGCGGGGCATCTTCAGGTCGCAGAGCACCAGGTCGAAGCGGGTCTCGTCCAGCAACCGCCGGGCCATCACCCCGTCCGGGGCGGAGGTGAACTCCAGTTGCGGCACCCCGGAGAAGATGGCCTGGATCATGTTCAGCGTCTGCTGATCGTCGTCCACCAGCAGGATGCGGCAGGTCCGTTCCGCGTCCAGCATCAGCGCCGGGCGGACCGCCTCCCCGTCCTCCCCGGGCCGGGTGATGATCGGCAGTTCCACGGTGAAGGTGACTCCGGTCCCGCCATCCCGGTTTTCCACCCGCACCTCGCCGCCGTGAGCACGCACGATCCCGTAAGCCGAGCTCAGTCCAAGGCCGGTGCCGTGCCCCAGTTCCTTGGTGGAGAAGAACGGTTCGAACAGCCGGGCCTTCATCTCGTCGGAGATGCCGGGGCCGTTGTCACTGAACCGCACCACCACCTGGCCCTGCTCGAGCGAACTGACCACCAGCAGTTCCGCGTCCTGCCGGTCCTTGAGGGCATCCAGGGCATTGCTGGCCAGGTTGAGGAAGACGAGCTCCAGTTGCCCCCGGTCGGCATAGACCGACGGGTTCTCCTCGTCCAGTTCGAAACGGAACTCGGCCCCCTCGCTCTCGAAGCGGTACTTGAGCATCTTCACCGTGTTGAACAGCGACTGGTTGATGGAGAAGCGGGTCATGGACGGTTGCTGGGGGTGGGCGAAGTTGGCCAGGGACTCGATGATCTCCTTGATCGCCATGGTGTTCGACTCGATCACCTCCAGCCGCTGGGCCAGTTTCTCGTCCGGCAGGTCCATCTGGGCCAGCTGGGTGTAGATCAGAATCGGACCGAGCTTGTTGTTGATCTCGTGGGTCAGCCCCACCACCAGCTGCCCCACCGCCTCGAGCTTCTGGCTTTGCATCGCCCGTTCCTTGCCCTGGAGCAGGCCGCGCACTTCCATCCGCGCCGCCTCCATGGTCTCGCCCAGGGTGCCGGTCTCCACCACCGCCTCCAGCGCCTGGCCGGCCACCGGCAGCCAGGTTTCGGCCCCGTCGTCCTCACCCGGGACCGGGCCGCCCTTGAGCAGCAAGGCGAAAATCCCCCCGCGGTGGACCAGCCGCCAGCCCTCCAGACCCTCTTCCCGCCGGGCCGGACCGGGGGTCTGCCAGGCCTGCAGTATCCGCCCCGCCTCTTCCCGGCCCACCTGCGGGCCAACCACGCGCGCCTCTCCGCGGGCCGGCAGGTCCAGCAGGCAGACCGCCCGGCCAGCAGCCAGACACGCCCCGGCCCGGTCCACGAAGTCCTGCACCAGCTGATCCCAGCCGGGCGGGTCGTGGCGGCGTGAGAGGAGCCAGGAGAGAAAATCGCTGATCCCCGCTATGTTTCCCATGAAAAAGACGCTAGCAGAATTGCCATGTTGAATCAAGACGGGCTACAGTTGTAACGGACCTTCGATGAGGAGCGAGTCCTGTGGAACAGCTGGAGAGGAGCCGGGTGACGGAAGATCGGGTCCGGGTGGGAACCGCGGGCTGGTCCTACCCCGACTGGGAGGGCCGGGTCTACCCCAGGGGGACAAGGGACAAGCTCGGTTTCATCGCCCGGCACTTCCCCATGGTGGAGGTCAACAGCTCGTTCTATTCGATCCCCGAACCGCGGACCACCAGCCAGTGGGCCAGCACGGTGCAGCGCTGGCCCGACTTCCGTTTCACCATGAAGCTGTTCCAGGGTTTCACCCACCGCACCGCTGAGGCCGGCCCGGAGGAAACCGCCCGCTTCAGGGCCGCCCTCGACCCGCTGACCGATGCCGGCCGGTTGGGCGCCCTGCTGGTCCAGTTCCCCTGGTCGTTCCGCGACACACCACCGAACCGCAGGGTGGTGGAGAGCATCGCCACCGACTTCGAGGCCTACCGCCCGGTGGTGGAAGTGCGGCACGGGTCATGGGGTGAGGGGAACGCGGGGCAGTTCTTCACCGATCTCAACACCGGCTGGTGCAGCATCGACCAGCCGCTGGTGGGCGACTCGCTGGAGGGGTCGGACCAGGCCACCGGCGAGGTGGGCTACGTCCGCTTCCACGGCCGCAACCGCGACAACTGGTTCCGCGAGGGCACCGACCGGAACCAGCGTTACGACTACCTCTACAACCGCAGGGAGCTGGTCTCCTGGCACGAGAGGATCATGAACATCGCCAGGCGGGCCAAACAGACCTTCGTGGTGACCAACAACCACTTCCTCGGCCAGGCGGTGGTCAATGGTCTCGAGTTACTGAACATGGTCAGCGGGAAAAAGGTGGTGGTGCCCGACGCCCTGGCGGCCCGCCATCCCCGGCTGGAGGAGATACGGGAATATCCGCCGGGCTCTCAGCCTTCCCTGTTGTAACTCGCCGGAAAACTGATGAGGCTAAGGCTCCTCATCTTTTTTGAACCCGATCCCGCTCCAGTATTTCTCCGAGTCCTTCTGCTTCTTCCGGGACTGCATCCCGGTGCTCACCGCATCGAAGCCGAAGCGGTCGCGGACCATGTCGATCCCGGTGACCAGTTGTTCGGCACGGTCGGGGCCGTCAAAGAGGCACTGCTGGGAGCTCTCCATCGGCTTGAACCGGGTCAAACGTACCCCCACCAGCCGCACCGGAAAGCGCCCGCCCCACAGTTTGTCCAGCAGCCGGGCAGCCGTTTCGAACAGCCGCTGATCAACCCAGGTGGGCTCGTCGACGGTACAGGCGGCGGTGGTGGTCTGAAACTTGTGCGAGCGGAGCTTCACCGTCACACAGCTGCAGCCGTACCCCTTGGCCCGCATCCGGCGGGCTGACTTCTCCACCAGCCGCCGGAGGGCGGCCCGCACCTCCGTGCGGTTGGTGAGATCTTCGGGGAAGGTGGTCTCGGCGCCGATGGACTTGGGCGCCCGTTTTTCCAGGTGCACCACGGAGCGGTCCTGCCCCAGGGCCCGCTGCAGCATGGCCGGGCCGTGGACACCGAATTTTTCTTCCAGCAGCCGTTCATCCAGCTGCTGCAGGTCACCCACGGTGTGGACGCCCAGACGATGGAGCTGCTCCTGCATCTTCGGCCCGATCCCCGGGATCCGGCCAACGTCCAGCGGGCGGAGGAACGCGGCCTCCTGGCCGGGCAGCACCACCACCATCCCCCGCGGCTTGCCCAGCTCGGAGGCCACCTTGGAGACCATGCGCGCGGTGGAGAGGCCCAGTGAACAGTGCAGGCCCAGCTCGTCGAAAACCGCCTGGCGGATTCCGGCGCAGACGGGCACCAGGTTGCCATAGAGCGACTCGAACCCGGTGAGGTCGAGATAGCCCTCGTCGATGGACGTCTGCTGGACCCACGGCGTGTAGCGGCGAAAGATGTCGAAGACCGAACGCGAATACGCCGAGTAGTCGCTGCCCCGGCCGGAAACCCGGACCAGTGAAGGGCAGAGCTTTGACGCCCGGGCCATGGACATGGCGGAGTGGATGCCGAATTTTCGCGCTGCATAGGATGCGGCAGCCACCACGCCCCTGGTCTCGGACGAGCCGCCCACCACAACCGGCAGCCCGATGAGGGACGGGTCGCGCAGTTCCTCCACCGATACGAAGAAGGCATCCATGTCCACATGAAGTATCTGCCGCATTCCATGTCTCCGCAACCCGGAATTCACAGGAGTAAACCATACACGAAAATAATACGAAAATCAATGCATCCCGACCCACTTTCAGTCAAGAGAATATCTCCCGGAAGGCACATTTCTCATTTGAATATTCGCCAGTAACCTGCTAGTATCCTTTTACCCCTACTTGGATCAGGTTCTCATCACGCCATAGAAGGATGAAGCCGGTCCTTTCATATACATGCAACAGAATCAGGCCGCCCTTGTTGAAGGGAAGGGAGTGGAATGCGCGGGGCACAATCAGCCGGCAATGCTACGGACGGTACATCGGCCTTCTCACTTCCGCAGACCACATACGTGGTCAATCCCACCGGCAGCATCCTCTACCTCGACGAGAAGCTGAGCCGCATGCTCGGCTACAGTCAGGACGAGCTGCTGGGTGAGCACTACTCGAGGATCGTCGATATCAACCGCAACCCGCTGGCCGGCCGAATGTTCAACGAACGGCGCACCGGGAAACGGGCCACCCACGGCTACCCGCTGACCCTGAACAGCCGCAACGGCAGCGAATTCCACTTCGACCTGCAGAGCACCGGGGTCTACAGCAAGGACCAGAAATTTGTCTGTTCCCAGGGCACGCTGACCCGCATCAAGCAGCACCAGCATGGGGCGGTGATCAACCCCGCCGGCCTGGTGGCGGTGGCCCTGGAGCCGCTGCTGCTCTTCCGGGCCGAGAGCGGTCTGCTGGCCGCGGCCAACAACCGGGCGGCGGAGATGCTCTGCGCCGACCCGGAGAACCTGGTCAACGCCACCCTGCAGAACATCTTTCCCGACGTGGACGGTGGCAAGCTGCTGGAAGGCATCAAGACCCTGCCCGAGGGTGAAGAGCTGTCCTACACTGACGTCACCGCCCAGCGCCGGGACGGCCGCAGCTTCCCCTGCGAGGTCAGCTTCAAGCTGCTGCCCTTCGCCGGCCGCCGCACCCCCCGGCCGGGCAAGGCTCCGGAACGGATCCGCTACATCGCCGCCGGCATCCGCGACCTCTCCGCCGTGAAGGAGATGGAGATGCAGGTGATGAAGATGAACAACCTGCACACCCTCGGCGAGATGTCCTGCGGAGTGGCCCACGACTTCAACAACCTGCTCAGCGCCATCCTCGGCCACGTCCAGCTGCTGATCACCAGGGGCGACAAGAAACCCCAGGAATGGGAAGAGATCAAGAAACGGCTGCGGGTGGTGGAGCGCGCCGCCCTGGACGGGGCCGACACGGTGAGCCGTATCCTCCGCTTCAGCCGGATCAGCGGCGAGCGTGAGGTGGAGCTGCTGGACCTCAACACCTTGGTCCGCGACACCCTGGCCATCACCAAGTCCCGCTGGAAGGACGAGGCCCAGGTGGACAACGTGGAGATCCGCGTGCAGGAGGATTACGGAACCATCCGCCACGTGCTGGGACGGGGCAACGAACTGCGCGAGGTGCTGACCAACCTGATCTTCAATGCCGTGGATGCCATTCGCGAGAGCGGCACCATCAGGGTGCGCACCGGGATGCACGGCGGCCGGGTCTTTGCTTCGGTGAGCGACGACGGCGTCGGCATCCCGCCCGACGTGCGGGAAAAGGTCTTCCAGCCCTTCTACACCACCAAGGGTAAACGGGGCAGCGGTCTGGGGCTGAGCATCTCCTGCGGAATCATCGAGCGCCACGAGGGTGAGATCATGGTGGAGAGCGAGCAGGGCCATGGATCGACGTTCACCATCTACCTGCCGGTGGCCAACGGCAAACCCAAGGCCGAGGCGCCGCGGGAGGAACCCGGGGAGAGCTGCAACAAGGGCCGCATCCTGGTCATCGACGACGACAAGTATATCCGCGAAGTGGTGAGTGAGATCCTCCTCTCGGTGGGCCACCAGGTGGACGTGGCGGTTGACGGCATCGACGGCATGGCGCTGTTCAACAAGCACCAGTACGATCTGGTGTTCACCGATCTCGGCATGCCCGGAATCTCGGGCTGGGAGGTGGCCAGCAGGATCAAGGCTTCCGACAAGTCGATCCCGGTGATCGTAATGACCGGCTGGGGGGCCCAGGTGGAAGAGGCCAAGGTCAAGGGCACCGGCGTGCAGAAGGTGCTGGCCAAACCGATGCAGATGCGCCAGGTGGTGGCGGTCACCGAGGAGACCCTGCGCAAGGCCCGCAACAAGTAATCCTGCCCCCGCTCCCCCGCTGCGCCGGCCGCAAAACCTTTGGCCGTCCTTTCCGCGTATACTAAGGTATGAACCGACAGGGAACAGAGTGGAAACAGCTGTCATTTGCGGCACTCCGAAGCCATCCGCTTTCAGCGGCAGGTGTGCGGAGGAGGTTGCTTTGTCGCCTGCGGCTCCTCGCAGTGACAGGATTCCTGATCCTCGCCCTGCTCGGCATCCCCGCGGAAGGGGGCACGCCGGTAACGCCCAATGAGGTGGGCTTTCAGCGTCTTTCCGTGGAACACGGCCTCTCCCAGAGCAGCGTCCGCTGCATCCTCCAGGACAGCGTCGGGTTCCTCTGGTTCGGCACCGAAGACGGGCTCAACCGCTACGACGGCTACACCTTCACCGTGTACCGCCACGACCCGGAAGACACTGAAACCCTGGGCCACGACATGGTCAACAGCCTCTGCGAGGGGGAGGACGGGAGCATCTGGGTGGCCACCATGGCCGGGCTTGACCGTCTGGACCGCTCCACCGACCGCTTCACCCATCACCGGGCCGCGGCCGGCGACCCGCTGAGCCTGTCCCACGATGTGGTGCTGGCGGTTCACCGGGATTCCGCCGGCCGGATCTGGGCCGGCACCAGGACCGGCCTCGACCGCTACGAACCCGCTGACCATTCGTTCAGCCATCACTCGGAAGCATCCGGGGATACGGCGGACAGCAGACCCGCCCCGGTGCGAGAAATATTCGAGGACAGCCGCGGCGACCTGTGGATCGGCACCAACAACGGCCTGGCGCGTCTCGATCCCCGCAGCGGCTCGGCAACCACCTACGGTTCCGTTGCGGAGGATCCGTCCACGCTCAGTTCCCCCTTTGTGCTCGCCATCTGCGAAGGACCGTCCGGTGACATCTGGGTCGGCACCAGGGCGGGTCTGAACCGCATCGACCCGGCCACCGGCCGGGTGACCCGGCAGACCTCCGTCCCGGGAGAGGCCGTAAACCTGGCGACGCAGCCCGTCGCGTCCTTGCTCACCGACAGCCGGGGGATGATCTGGGTCGGGACGCTGCTGTCCGGGATCTGCACCCTGGCAGAAGGGGACGCTTCCTGGTCCCACTACCCCTACGTTCCGGGGGATCCCGCCAGCCTGAGCCTCGATTTCATCCTGGCCATGATCGAGGACCGCTCGGGGCTGATCTGGATCGGGACCAACGGGGCCGGGTTGAACATCTTCGACCGGGAAAAGAAACCGTTCATCCACCACACCCACATCCAGGGAAACCCGGACAGCATCCAGCACCTGGTGGTCCGCACCATCACCGGCGACCCCGAGGGCAACCTGTGGCTCGGCCTGGTCAACGGTGGTCTGACCCGTGTCGACGGCAGCGGGAAGCACCACCGCCATCTCTTCGATCCGGACGTTCCAGGCAGCCTCAGCCTGAACACGGTCTGGTATGCCATGGTGGACAGCCAGGGCACGCTCTGGGCCGGCACCGCCGGCAACGGGCTGGACCGCTACCGGCCGGAGACCGACGATTTCGTTCACTACCAGCACGACCCCGAGGACCCGGCCAGCATCAGTTCCGACGTGGTCCAGTACATCTACGAGGACCGGAGCGGCCGTTTCTGGATCGGCACCGGCGGCGGAGGGGTGAACCTGATGGACCACGAAAGGGGCACCTTCACCCGGTTCCTGCGCGACGACGACGACCCGACAAGCCTCAGTTCCAACGGCATCTACTGTATCGCCGAGGACCGGGACGGCACCATCTGGGTGGCAACCAATGGCGGGGGGCTGAACCGCTACGACGAGGCGACCGGGTCGTTCACCCGGTTTCGACACGACCCCCAGGACCGGGAGAGTGTCAGCGACGACCGGATCCTGGCGATCCACCCCACGCCCGACGGCATCCTCTGGCTGGGCACCGGCCTGGGGCTCAACCGTTTCGACCCGGCCACCGGCAAATGCCGGCGCTACTACGTGCGGGACGGGCTGCCGAACAACGTGATCTACACCATTCTGGAGGACGACGTTGGCAGCTTCTGGATCAGCACCAACCATGGGATCTGCCGCTTCATGCACTCCAGCGATGGTGGAATTCTCGAGATTCGCAACTACGACATGAGCGACGGCCTGCAGAGCAACGAGTTCAACTCCGCCTCGGCCTGGAAGAGCCCCGACGGAGAGATGTTCTTCGGCGGGATCAACGGCTACACCAGCTTCCACCCGGAAGAGATCGCCGAAAACCGCAGCACGCCGCCGGTGGTGCTGACCCGGATCACGGTGCCGGGCCTCGATCTGGCCAACCAGCGGCCCCTCTCCTCCCGGGCCGCGGTGACCCTGCCCCATCGCTACAACGACATCCACGTCCAGTTCTCGGCGCTGAACTTCCGCCAGCCGGAGAAAAACCGGTATACCTACCGTCTGGAGGGGCTGGACGACGAGTGGAACGACGCCGGCACCCGGCGGCACGCCAGCTACACCAACCTCGACCCGGGCCGCTACACCCTGCGGGTCCGCGCCTCCAACAACGATGGGGTGTGGAGCGAAGTGGAGGCGTCGCTGGACATCACCGTCACCCCGCCCTTCTGGCAGCGGGGCTGGTTCCTCGCGCTGCTGGCGCTGACCATGGCCGTCGCGGTCACCGCGGCCTACCGCCACCGGGTGCGGGTGCTGGGCCTGCGCAGCGAGCTGCAGACCGCCCGCGACACCCAGGCGTCCATCCTGCCCCAGGCCCCGCCGCAGACCGCGGGCTACGATATCGACGGCACCTGTATCCCGGCCAACACGGTGGGAGGTGATTTCTACGATTTCATCTGGCTCGACGACGATCACACCGCTCTCGGTATCGCCGTGGCCGACGTGGCCGGAAAATCGATGGACGCGGCGCTCACCGCCGTGCTGACCACCGGCGTGATCCAGGCCGAGGCACGGCGCAACCGCTCGGCGGCAGAGGTGGTGGCCGCGGCCAACCTGCCGGTATACAACAAGACCTCGCGCTCCACCTTCACCGCGCTCTGCTTTGCCCGTCTGGATCTGGCCTCACGGGTGTTGACCTTCACCAACGCCGGCCTGGTGGAACCGCTGCTCAAACGTTCGGGGGGTGAGATCCTGACGCTGAAGTCCGAGGGGTCGAAACTGCCGCTGGGCATCCTCCCCGACGGGGAGTACCGAGGAGAGCACCGTCAACCTCCAGGCCGGAGACGTCCTGCTGCTGCTCACCGACGGCATCCCGGAGAGCCAGGACCCCTCACGCCGCTTCTACGAGACCGGGGCCCTGCGGCGCCTGCTGGAGCGCATGGACACCGGCGGGATGAGCGCCAAGCAGATCCTCGACGCGGTGATCGGCGATGTCCAGCGGTTCGCCGCCGGAGCGCCGCAGCACGACGACATCACCGCCGTGGCGGTGAAGGTGCTCTGAGCTACGGGGCCTGATCCTCGATGCGCCGCACGGCGAACTGGGCCACCCGCCGTACGTCCCCATCGCTGTCTTCGGCGGCCAGGCGCTGCAGCGCCGGCAGGGCCAGCGGGGAGCCGATGCGGCCCAGGGCCTCGGCGGTCTCCTCCCGGATGTCGCTGGACCGGTCCCCCAGCATGGGCAGCAGGTCACCCACCCGCTGGGGGTCCCCGATCAGCCCCAGGGCCTTGACCGCCTCGCGGCGCACCTTCTTCTCCGGGTCGCGCAGCAGGGCAACCAGGTCAGTGCCGGAGGCAGGGTCGGCCAGCAGCCCCAGGGCTTCGGCCGCGGCCTCCCGCACCTTGTCGTCCGGGTCCCGGGTGGCGGCACGGAGGGCGGGGATGGCGGCCGGGTCACCCAGCTTCCCCAGCTTCTCCGCTGCCTCTTCACGCTCGTCGGCGTCGAAATCCTTGCGCAGCGTGGTGGTGTATTCATCCAGTTTGCTCTCGCCGCAGCCGCTGCCCGCCAGCAGAACGAAGAGCAGAACCAGGGTCCAGCAGGCGGCCAGACGCGCCCGGTGTTTTGTGCTGTTCAGTGGAGCGAACATCCTGATTTCCTTTCCGCGGTGGGTGGCCCGACCCGCTTACCCGGCGTCGGCCGCACCGCTCACCGCCCGGCGAATCTCGTCCAGACGGAACACCTGGACCCGGCGGTTGCCCTGGTCGGCCACCAGCAGCAGGCCCTGTTCCTCATTGAGCGTCATGCCATCGGGGCTGTTGAACTGTCCCGGCTCCCCTCCCGGGCCGCCGCCGAAGCTGCCCCGGGACCGGCCCTCGCCATCGAAGATTTCGATCTTGCCCCCCCTCTCGTCGAGAGCGAACACCAGCCCGGCACCATCCAGGGCCAGTCCCTCCACGTCCTTGACGAAGTGGCCCGGCCCCTGGCCAACAGCACCGAAGCTGAACTGGTAAATCCCGTCCGCGTCGAACACCTGGACCCGGTGGTTCCCCTCGTCGGCCACCAGGATCCGGCCACGGGCGTCCACGGTGATGGATTCCGGCTCGTCAAACTCGCCGTCCCCCTTGCCTGAGGAACCAAAACCGTGCAGGTAGCGCCCCTGGCTGTCGAACACCTGGACCCGGTTGGCCGTGGCATCGGTGACCAGGATGCGCCCCTCGCCGTCCAGGGCCACCCCCTGGGGCTCGGTGAACTCCCCCGGCCTGCGGCCTTTGTTGCCGAAGGCGAGGACAAACTGCCCCGCGGTGTTGAAGATCTGGACCCGGCCGTTGCCCTGGTCCACCACCACCAGGCGGCCGTCCCGGTCAAAGGCGATGCCGGTGGGCTCGTGCAGCTGCCCCTCACCATCACCCAGCCGGCCGAACCGCCGCAGGAACCGTCCCGAATCATCAAAGACAAAGATGGCATGGATGCCCTTGTCCGACACGAAGATCTCGCCGCCGGGACCGACACAGACCCCGTCGATGATGGAAAAGTCGGGATGCTCGATCACCAGCGCCGGAAGCAGCCGGGCCGGCTGGTGGAGGCCCTCGGCAGCGGCAGCGGCCGGCAGGGCCACCGTCGCCGCGACACGAGAGCCGGTGCAGGCCGAAAGCGCAAGGAGGATCAGGGCCGGGGCCGTGAGGGACACCGTCAACCGCCTAACCAAAAATGTCCTTGAGTCTCTTCTTGAAACCCTTCTTTTTCTTCTTCTCGTCATCCTCGTCGTCCTCGTCCTCGTCGTCCTCGTCATCCTCGTCTTCGTCCTCGTCGTCTTCGTCCTCGTCCTCGTCGTCGTCGTCCTTGTCGTCCTCGTCCTCGTCCTCGTCCGGCGGCGGAGGGAGAAAGTCGTGGTAGAAGGTGCTGACCTGCTGAACCTTGACCTTCACGTCATCGGTGACCGACTGCCCCTGGTGCTCCAGGCGGATGATGTATTTTCCCGCCGACATCCGTTTCTTGGTGTTCGATTTCCCCACCAGTTCCTCGTTGATGTAGATGGTGGCCCCCACCGGCTTGGTGATCACGTGCAGCACTCCGTGGGTGGCGTCGGGCACCACCTCCTTTGGCGTGGCCGCCGTGGTGGCCGGTGGCGCCGTCGCGGCGGTGGCCGGACCGCCGGTGCCCGTGGTCGCGGTGCCGGCGGGGCTGCCGGTGGACGGCGGCACTTCACGGGGGCGGGCCGGCGGCGTGTAGGTCCGCGTGGGCGGCGGTGTAGAGGTCCTGGCGGGTGGCGGCGCGGGGGCCCGGGTGGACGGGGGCGGTGAGGTCGCCGGCGGCGGCGCAACGGTTTGCGGCGCAGTGGTCCGGGGCGGGGCCGCGGCCTGTCCGGTCCGCGATCCGGTCACCGGCGCCGGCGCCGTCCGCACCGGCGCGGTGGACTCCAGCGGTTCGGCTATCAGGTTCTCCTCCTCCACCAGGGTGGGCGGTACGGAGCCGGCACCGTCCTCCGCGGCGCTGCCGCCGCCGTCCGGGACCGCGGCCGTTTCAGTTTCCGCTGCCGTTGGGGCCTGTTCCCCGCGGGTCCGCTGCACCACCTTCCAGGTCAGCAGACAGCCGATGATGATCATCACCGCGATAAAGGCGAGCAGGATCGGCATCACCGGCAGATTGGTCTGTTTCTTCCGCAGCCTGGGGACCGGCTCCGCAACGGGCGCCGGCGGATACGGTGCGGCCTGGGCCGGCCCGTCATCGTCACTGATGTAGATGGTGCTGTCCGGTTCCGCCCCGCCGGAGGGCGGCCGGGGGGAGCGGGCCGCCTCCACGGCGTCGGAGGGGAACGACAGGCGGGTGGCCGCATCATCGATGAAGACTGTTTTCGCACCATCGTCAACGGCCGGCGCCGCTTCACTCTCGAAGCGCAGCAGGCTCTCGCCCAGCTGGACCTCGTCGTTGTGGGACAAGCGGTGCTCCACCACCTGCCGGTCATTGACCAGGGTGCCGTTGCTTGAACCGACGTCAACGATACGCAAGCCGCCATCCTCGTCGCGGATGATTTCGGCATGGCGCTTGGACACGAGACTGTCGCCGATCACGATAGTGTTGGCCGGATCGCGGCCGATACTGGTCCTGCCGCCCTCGAGAAGGTGCTCGGTTCCCGCCCCGGGGCCGCTGACGATAATGAGCCTGGCCATGGTTCACTCCCTGCCCGCTGGTGGTTATCCGTCGGTGGGCACAGGCGCGGCGCTGCCGGCCGGCGGAACCGTCAACGGCGGCAACTGCTGCGCCTTGTCCTCGCGGAGCACCAGTTCCTCGAAGATCCAGCCGCTGACCCCGCTGGTGGTGCACACCTGGTACCAGTCGTCACTCTTGTCCATCCGGATCAGCGTTGTCCCGGCGGTGACGGTGGTGATCAGCGGGCACTCCTCGCTGTTGCACGAACGCAGGTTGGCGCTGGGCACCATCACCACGTAGCGCTTGGGCGGTTTCTCGGAGACGAAATCTTCATCGACCCAGCCCACCACGCCGTTGGGCATCACCACCTGGACCCAGTCGTCGTCCTCGTCCACCTGCATGATCTCCGTGTCGAATCCGGCCCGCTCCACCTCGGGGCATTCCATTGTGGGACAGTAGTGGACCGTCACCGTGGGACGCTGGGCAAAGATGCGCGTGGGAACGTCGTCGGAAACCTCCACCGCCTCCACCCAGCCCACGGTACTGTCCATGGTCTGGACCTGGACCCAGCCGGTGGGCGACTCTTCCATCTCCAGCATGATCGTGCCCAGGGGGACCGAGGTGAGGATATCGGCCGTGTCCGCGGGCATGGAGTAGAGGTCGACGGTCTTGCGCGCCGCGTACAGGTAGTCCGGCGAATCACCGGCCAGGGCCGGGCCGGCGGAAAGGGCCAGCAGACAGATCAACCCCAGCGGCAACATCCTGTCATCCCACAGCTTCTTCTTCATCTCTTTCCCCCCCTCGTTACAGGTTTCGTATTGACGCCGGAACGGGTCTACCCGCGGGCGCTCTGAAGAATGCTCTCCACCAGCGATTCAAAGGACACACCGCCGGTCACGTGATAGACAGGGATGCCTTCAAGCACCCGCTGATATTCCGCTTCGTGCTCCGGTTTAAGGCTCGTCTCACGATTGTTCAGGTCGAACACGCCGCCGTCCTTGAACACCGCCCGGTAGAACTCGGGGTAGCGCTCACCGGGCAACAGATCACAGTGGTAGTCACCGCCACCCACTTCCCAGTCGATAAAGAAGGCGGCGTGAAGCATGGCCGTGGCCTGCTCGGCCTGCGGCCCGAACAGTGCCTTGACCTGCAGGTCGTATTTGTGTTCGACGTGCCACAGTTCCTCCATCGGCATCGCCCGGTAGCGGGCCAGCTCCGCTGGCGTCATCATCCCGTGCAGTTTGGGGTTGCCGACAATGGTGCCGGGATTGATCCGCGGCTTCTTGGGCACGCCGAGCATGGGGATGGCGCCGGTCCCCTCCCCGGGGGCCCGCCGGGCCAGCAGCCGGTCGTTGCTGATGATCGAGATGCCGTGCTCCAGGGTCCAGATGGCCGCCGAGCTCTTGCCCGCTCCGGAGCGGCCGCTGACGATCATCCCCCGGTCGCCGCGGGCCAGGGCCGAGGCGTGGAACAGGGTGTAGCCCGCGTCCATGCGGTCGATGATGAACACGGCATTGATGATGTTGTTCAGCTGGTTGATGAAGCCCACCAGGTCGCCGGCGACCCGGATGTGCCGCCGGCCCAGCAGCGCCAGCACCCCGGAGCGCACCTTGAGCATCAACCGCAGGCCCGTATCGGGATCGTCGAGGAAGGCTTCCTTGGGCTTGGTCTTCCCCTGCTCCACATAGATGGCCAGTTCGTCCTGGTCGACCTTGATCCACCGCTGGTGCGCGTCGATGCGGTAGCAGTCTGCACCTCCGTCCTCCGGCCCGCCTGCCGCCAGGTAGTCGGCGTAATAGTCCCGCAGGAGCCCGGCCACCTCGTCCGAATCGGTGTTGACCCGGATCTTCACCCCGTGCAGGTCGAGCAGCAGCCGGTGGTCCGCGCTGAACCCGGAATCGTATTCCTCGAGGACCCGTTGGATGGTTCCCATGATTCGCTTCTCCTTCAGGCGGACGCCAGTGTCCGGACGATATATTCGGCGTAGAGATCAGCCGCGTCGAGGTCGAGGGCCACCCGGCAGCCCTTGAAGCCGCCAAAGGCGCTCACCTCGTAGAGCATCAGGCTGCCGTCCGGCGCCTGCACCACGTCCACTCCGGTGAAGTCGAGGCGGAAGGCATTGGCCGCGCGCAGGGCGATCTCTTCCAGTTCAGGTGTCAATTCGCAGGCCTCGTATCGGCCCCCGGAGTGGATGGTGGTCATCCAGTTACCTTCCCCGGCGATGCGGTAATAGGTGCCGATGATTTTGCCGTCGAGCACCGAGATGCCGATGTCCCGTCCGTCCCGGGCGTCGACGAACTGCTGCAGGTAGAACGGCCCGAGGCCGGCTTCGCGGAAGCGGCCCAGCTCGGCCGCCGCTTCGTCGCGGTTTGCGGAATCCAGAAGTTTCATGCCCCGCCCCTTGGTGGTGAAGATCGGCTTGAGCACGCCCTTGCCGAAACGGGACAACGCGTCCAGGGCCTCGTCCACCGATTCGGTGACCACCGTGGGCGACATGGGGAGGCCGGCCCAGCGCAGGGTCCGGGTCACCTCCAGGCGGTCGGCCACCACCGCGATCTGGTCGGGGGGCGAAAAGACGCGGGCCCCGTTCCGTTCCAGCTGGCGCAGCACCCCCAACCGGTAGGTGAAATTCTCGTGGGTCAACTCACCCATCTTCTTCACCACCACTCCGTCGAAGCCTTGAACAGGCTTCCCCTGGTAGCGGACCGTCCCGCCGTCGAGATCCAGCAGGCAGTCCCAGACCTGGAACAGCATGGTCTCCGCGCCGCGTGCGCGCAAACATTCGGCCAGTCGTTCAGTGGACCACTTTCCGATAACACCGGCAATGGCAATCTTCACGGCTTCACCCTTTCGGCAAATTTATCTAGGTAATACAGGCCCTCCAGGTACAGTTCCTTGGCAAAACCGAAATCGCTGATCAGCCGGCTGGAAGTGATGAAGGACCGGGCACGGCTGAGGGTCAGCCGCTGGTCGAACTGCGTATCGCCATGGGCCAGGGCAAACTCCCTGGCGAAGCGTTTGGTCATCTTGTTCATATTTTTCAGGTCGTCCAGCACGGTCATCCGGGCCAGCGGGTTGCGCACCCCGGAGACAAGGAAGACCCCCAGGTCCTGCACCAGGTCGCCGTGCTGCGAACGGTGGATGTCGATGAACCGCACCTCGCCGGTCTTGCGGTTGAACATGATGTTGTTGGCGTTGAAATCACCGTGCAGCATTACCGCGAAGGGCGGCACCAGCGAGGGTTCGGCCTCGCCGGCGCGGTCCAGCAGTTCGCCGACCGAGGCGGCGGAGGGATTGCTGGAGCGGCGGATCATCCGCAGGCGGGGGTGCTGGTTGAACACCGAGGGCAGCCGGTCGCGGATCTGCCGGACATAGCTGATCTCCGGCGGCCGCTCCTGCAGGGTGGCCTCCCAGATCCGCCGCAGGGTGCGGTGCAGGGCAAGCAAGGCCTCGACTTTCTCCTCCCAGGTGCCATTGAGCACGATGTCGGAGAGCAGTTCGCCGTCGACGAACTCGGAGAGGAAGGACTGGGTCTCCCCGCCTTCGCCGCCCACCGCCACCAGCCGGGGCACCACGCCTTCCAGCACCTCGTTCCACTTCTTCAGGTTCTCCACCTCGGGGAGGATCTTCTTGGTGATCCCGTCCTTGAAGACCCACTGCCCTTTCTCGCCCAGGTCGAGTTTGCCCACCACCGCGCCGCTGATCCCGCCCCAGAGGTTCTTGTAGCTGAAGCAGCCGGTGCGCGCACCGGCCTCCTTGGCCAGCCGTTCGAGGTGCATGTACTGGCTGAAACTGAGGCGCTCGCCGGAGACGCGGTAGATGGTGCTCTCGGCGATGTGCAGCTGGGCCAGCAGCACACCACGCAGGCACTGGATTTCCAGCACCCGGGCCGCCGCCTCGCTGCCGAACTCCTGACCGGCCCGATCACTGTCGCCGTCCAGGTAGCCCAGCAGCAGGTCCTGGCAGAGGTCCTCCAGGCTGAGCACCATCTCGAAAGCCTCCCGGGCCAGGGGGATACTTTCCTGGAAAAAGGCCTCCAGGGCCGCGGTAAACGTCTTGATCGAGTTCTGCCACAGATCGAGGACGTCCGGGGCCAGTACGGGGATGCGGTTGTCCTGGCGGATCCGGGCCAGCTCCACCAGCCGGTCGCCGATGTCCTCCAGCTGCCGGGAGACGTGGAGCAGCGACCGGTCGCGCCGTGTTTCATCGCCCGAGCAGTCACTCTCCAGCAGGGCGCAAAAGAACCGGTCCTCGAAGGTCCGGGCCAGGTGGTCCACCACCCGGTCCATCTCCTCCACCTTGCGCGCCCCGGGGTACTCGGGCTCCACCAGGCGGTTGAGACAGGTGGCCTGCTGGAGGCGGATATTGCGCCCCTGGATGATCAACAATTTTGCAAGATCGTCAGGATCGGACAAGAGCAGGCACCTGAACCCGCCGGTGCCGGGTTCCGCTATACGGCCGGGGAACCGGAAACCGGGCGGGCTGGAGAAAAAGAAGAAGTCAAAAACCTGTATCCAATTGCTCTTCTGATCGTTTCGCGCAAGTGGAAAAAGTATAGCCCCTGGGCCGGAAAACTGTCAATTCGCTCAGGCGTCAATGGGGGACAGGCGTCAGCGCCAGTTGACACGGAGTTCGGTGCGGCTGCCCAGGCGGAAGGTGGAACCGTCCTCCAGGGGCGCCGGTTCCCGGGCCAGGCGGCGGCCGCCCACCCAGGTGCCGTTGAGGCTCTCCAGATCGCGCAGGAACAGCTTGCCCCGCTCGAAAACCAGCTCGGCGTGGCGGCGGGAGATCTCCTGGCTCTGGTCGGGGATGGAGAACTTGTCGTAGGTCTGCATCTCGGACGATTCGGGCCGGCCCAGCACCAGTGCCGAGGTGACCATGGTGTGGGAAGCCTGGCTGTCCGGGGGGTCGATCACGGTGATCACCACCTTGCGCTGGTCGCCACGCTGCAGCAGCTCGATCTGCCGGTTGGCCTCGCGGATCCGGCTGCTGAGCACCTTGAAAATGCCGAAGGCGATGTCGGGGTAGTCGTGAATCAGCTCCCGCACGTTGTCCTTGTGGATGGAGAGCAGGCGGGTGGGCTCCCGGACCACCGCGGCGGCCGAACGGGTTTCGTCGTCGAGGATCGCCATCTCACCGAAGATCTCGCGCTTCTCCAGTATGGCCAGCGACTCCGTGGCCCCTCCGCCCCCGCTCTCCTCCAGCGACTTGAGGATCTCCACCCGGCCGGAGATGATGATGTACATCCGGTCGCCATGGCTGCCCTCGTCGAAGATCGCCTCGCCCGGACCGAGGGTCTCCTCCTCGGTGACTTCACTGAGCACCTTCAGCTGCCGGCTGGTCATCTGCTCGAAAATCGGCGCTTTCTGCAAGAAGACGATTTTCTCGATGGTGGTCAGCATCGGTCGCAGCCTTTCCGTATCTCGCTCACAGTTTCATGTCGATCCGTTTGAGCAACAGCGCCGCGGCCAGCAGTACCAGCACCAGGCAGCCCAGCAGGACGGCTGCCGGCTCCAGCGGCAGGAGCATCATGCCCAGGGCCACGGCCCCGAAGACCAGGGTGGCCAGGTAACTGACCAGCACGGTCTGGGTGGTGGACAGCCGCCACTGGCGCAGCCGCAGGGCGAAGTGGTCCGGGCTGCCCAGGATCACCGGCACACCGCGCCGCCACCGGACATACATCACGAAAAGCATGTCGAACAGGGGGACGCCGAGGATGATGCCCGGGCCGAGGGCGGCCAGCACATTGGACCCGGTATAGCTGCCGAGCATGGTCAGGGAGGCCATCATCAGCCCGATGAACATGCTGCCGGTGTCTCCGAGGTAGATCTGCGAGGGATGGAAGTTGAAGCGCAGGAACCCGAGCAGCGCCCCGGCCAGGGCCAGGGTGACGATGGCGATCATCATCCGCCCGTTGACAAAAGCCACCACCACCAGCGGGATGCTGGCGCAGAAGGCCACCCCGCCGGAGAGCCCGTCCATGATATCGATGATGTTGAAGGCGTTGGTCACTGCCACGATCCAGAGCACGGTGAGGGGTATCGAGGCCCAGAGCGGGAGAAAGACCAGCTTGATGTAGATGCCGCACTTGATCAGCACCCCGGCGGCCAGGATCTGGCCGATGAACTTCACCCCGGGGGTCAGGGCCCGGAAATCGTCGATCAGCCCGAGGAGCAGGACGATGGTCCCGGCCAGAATCAGACCCAGCACTTCCCGGTCAAATTCAAAGGTCACCGCCAGGGCCAGCAGGAAGGCCAGGTAGACCCCCAGCCCGCCAAGGTAGGGCACCGGCCGGCGCTGGGTCTTCAGTTTGCCGTCCGGGGTGTCGACGATGTTCATCCGGATGGCGGCGTCCCGCAACCGGGGCACCAGGTAGAGGGCCAGGGCAAAGGCCAGCAGAAAGGTGAACCCGCATTTGAACAGCGCTCCGGCCAGAATCACGTTCACGTGGACCTCACCATGGCAGAAATCGCAATAGTCCGAACCGCTCCGAGCTGTTGTGCAGCCGTGGACCAGGTATGGACGGCTGTTTCATCATCAGGGTAGCAGAAACCGGCTAAAGAGCGCAATTCAACGAGTTTGGAAGAGTTTCACCTCTACCGGAGCCTCGAGGGGAGTATTCTTCAGATTCTCACCAAAAATCGTGCCTAAGGTCAATTTTTTTAATGAAATCGGCAGAAGATTGGAGTAGAATGTCCATTGATCGAGATATGTTCGTTTGGTAAGGAGTGGCTGATTCAGATGAAGAAATTTCCACACATCCGAAACGGTAAAATCAACTGCATGAACTGCCTGTTCTGCAAGATACTCCAGGAGCAGGAGAACGGCAACAACGCTCTGGCCCTGCTTAACCTCTATTGCAAGAAGGGTTTCTGGGAGGACGAGGAAGAATGCGTCCAGGTGGACCCCGATGAGGGGATGACCGACAATCTCGAGACCCTGCTCAAGGACTACGCAGAGGGCTGCCTGGAATTCGAACCGATGGACGAATAGCATCCAGCCCGAACGAGACTGAAAACGGCGCCGGCCGCAAGGCCGGCGCCGTTTTGCTTTCCCGGCGTCACTCCCGGATCACCCGGTGGCTATTCCGGGTTCAACCGTGTAACGATCGTCAATTTTTTGTCGCGAAACCACCGCCCAGCCCCCCACAAAATTTCCCCCAACCCGTCCTGTTAATACTTTTATCCCCTTTATTCAGTTAGAGATAGATGCTTGGATTTCGCACCGTTGCCCACTGCCGCAACCTGGTACGGCCGTTGCTCTGCAAGGGGGGTGGATAAAAAAGGCGGCGCCCCCGGTGGCGCCAGAACGACATCTGAACGAAAGGCGGTGCGAAGATGTCCACAACCAGTATTAATCGTCATCTTCTCGTGTTCATGTCCGCGGCCCTGACCGTGGTTTTCCTGCTTGCCCCCCTGTCCCAGGCCCGGGCCGGCACCCTGCAGGTGCAGTGGGATACGGTCCTGGCCGACGATCTGGCCGGCTACCGGGTGAAGTACGGCACCAACGGGGTCACTTTCCCCGACCGGGTCGACGTGCCCGATCCCGAAGCGGTTCTCCAGGATGTCACCGGCCTGGCCGTGGGCACCACCTACTACTTCGTGGTGATGGCCTACGACACCAGCTACAACTACAGCGTGCACTCCAACGTCGCCTCGGCCACCGTGGTCCCCTGGGACGGCGAGGCCGACATGCCGCTGCTCAACCCGGACCTGGTCTCCCTCTCCAGCCCGCTCTTCGAGCTCTCCTGGGACGTCTCTGGTTTCGAGGGCGCTGCCTCGGCCGGCCTGGAGGTGAGCAAGGTCGGCGGCTCCTTCTCCAACCCCAACGGCGCCGAGTGGGATCCGGACAACTGCTGCTACTCCAGTTCAACCCTGCTGGACAGCCCCGCGGGCACCAGGGTGGTGAATGCCGGCCAACTCGAAGGCCCCGGCATCTACCAGATCCGGGTGGTGGCCCTCGACGACAACGGCACCATCGCCTGCCACTTCAGTGACAGCGCACTCCTGGAAGTGCTGGCCGGCGCGCCGCCGGTGGATCCGGACAGCCACCACGGTGACGGCGAACCCGGAGGAAATCCCGGCGGACGGCGCCAGCGTATCGCTGATCACCGTCACTCCGCTCGACTCATCCCTGGAGCTGGTGGGGCCGGGCCTCGTGGTGACTCTGGAAACCACGGCCGGCTCGCTGCTGGGCTCCGTGGTGGACCACGGCGACGGGACCTACAGCCAGCAGCTGCAGTCGTCCACCGACGTGACCGAGGCCCAGGTCAGCGCCGTGGCCGGCGGGGTGGCCATCACTCAGCAGGCCACCGTGGCCTTTGGCCCGATCCCGGCGATGATCATCACCGGCCCGGGCCCCGGCCCGGCCAACGCGCCGAAGGTCCGTGTCTTCGATCCGGCCACCGGCGAAATGGTCCACGGCCTCGAATTCATGGCCTACGGGGTCAACAAGTGGGGCGTCAACGTCAGCGCCGGCGACGTCACCGGCGACGGGCGGATCGAGATCCTCACCGGACCGGGTCCGGGCGAGGTGTTCGGCCCGCAGATCCGGGTCTTTGACGACCGGGGCCAGGCGATCCACAACAGCTTCTTTGCTTACGGCACGCTGAAGTTCGGCGCCAAGTGCGCCGCCGGCGACATCGACGGCGACAACGTGGACGAGATCCTCACCTCGCCGGGCCCCGGCGCGGTGTTCGGCCCGCACATCCGGGCCTGGGACTTTGACGGGTCCACCCTCTTCGAACCGAACCCGGCGATCAACTTCTTCGCCTACGGCACCCTGAAGTACGGGGCCAACGTGGCCTGCGGCGACATCGACGGCGACGGCATCGACGAGATCATCACCGGGGCGGGCCCGGGCGACGTGTTCGGTCCCCACGTCCGCGCCTTCAACTACGACGGTTCGCAACTGGAGTCGATCCCCGGAGTCAGCTTCATGGCCTACAACACCATGAAGTTCGGGGTCAACGTGGCCTGCGGCGACATCGACGGCGACGGCATCGACGAGATCATCACCGGGCCGGGACCGGGCGAACTGTTCGGCTCCCACGTCCGCGCCTTCAACTACGACGGCGACGTGCTGACCCCGATCAGCGGCGTGAACTTCAACGCCTACGAGACGAGTGAGGAGTACCGCTTCGGGGTCGTCGTGGCCTGCGGTGACGTCGACGGTGACGGCATCGACGAGATCGTCACCGGGCCGGGGCCGGACGTGGACTTCACGGCACGGGTGCTGGGCTGGAATTATGACGGCGAGGTCCTGGAGCCCATCGCCGGCCTGGACATCCTGGCCTACGGCGAGAACAACCGCTACGGCGCCCGCGTGGCCCTGGGGCCCATCGCCGTGGAGAGCAGTGACGGTCCGCCGCCCCTGGACGGGCCGGCGATGATGATAACCGAGGAGCAGAAGGGCGGCGCCGCGGAGAAAACCACCGTGGCCCGCCTCGGTCTGGACTAACCAGGCGATATCGAGCACCGCCTGCTCGAGGAGCCCCTTCCGGTGGCGTTACGCGTCATCGGGAGGGGCATTTTTTTCAGCCGCGGGAAGGCTGTAGCGGCAGCCGCAGTAGTGCTGGCGGTAGAGGTTGAGGTCCCGGCTGACCCGCACCGATTCGAGGAAGCCCTCGTTCTTCTTCAGGTCGCAGCGCAGGAACCGCACACCGAATTCCTCGGCGGCGGCCAGGCCGGCCGGGTTGACCAGCCCAGGGTCCTTGCGCGGGCTGATGGTCAGCGTGGTGGCGAAGAGGGGGAACCGCTGGTCCGCCGCGTGGCGGGCAGTCACCCGCAGCCGCATGCTGATGCAGGACGCACAGCGCTCTCCGCCCTCGGGGGCGGTTTCCTGCCCGCGCACGGCGGCGGCCCAGCTGCGGGGTTCATAGGCCGCCTCCAGCAGCGGGACATCGAGGCTGCCGGCCAGGGTGCGGGCGGCATCCAACCGCCGGCGATACTCCTCCGCGGGGTGGATGTTGGAGTTGGCGAAAAACATGGTCACCCGGAAGAGTTCACAAAGCCGGCGCAGCGACCCCGCGGAGCAGGGCGCACAGCAGACGTGAAGCAGCAACTGCGCACCGCGGGGAAGCGTCGATTCATCTTCCAGGAGCCACCTGCGGCTGTTCTTTGTCTTACCGCCCATCCTTCCTCCATCCCCCCGCTCGCGGTGACCTGCCGGAACCTCCGGCCACCCGGGAATTGTAAACCGGCCGGGCCAGCGGAGTCACCTTGACTTTTGTCGCGACGACTCATTAAGGTTGCCGGACGACCTGTGGAGGCCCCAATGTCCCTCGGGAAAAGGATAGTATTCAGCGGCGCCGGCCTCGTGCTGGCGATCTTAAGCCTGCTTTCCGGCTGCAGCCGGCAGGGCCCGGCCCCGGACACCCCGGTCCTGCTGGTCACCGTGGACACCCTGCGGGCCGACCACCTGGGCTGTTACGGCTGCCGGCGCCCCACCAGCCCGCACCTCGACCGGCTGGCCCGTTCGGGGCACCTCTTTCTCGATGCCCTCTGCCCCATGCCCACAACCACCCCCTCCCACGCCGCCCTGCTCACCGGCCGCCACCCGCGAAGCCTCGGCGTGCTGAACAACGGCGCGGTCCTGCCGCAGAGCGCCGTGACGTTGGCCGAACTGCTGGCCGACCGCGGATACGCCACCGCCGCCTTTGTGGGCGCCT
The DNA here is from genome assembly GCA_963836075.1 of uncultured Acidobacteriota bacterium. Lineage (GTDB taxonomy): Bacteria > Acidobacteriota > JAQAZP01 > JAQAZP01 > JAQAZP01 > JAQAZP01. The sequence continues at coordinate 2,910,834 of CAWIIB010000009.1, read as the reverse complement.
TCCCGGTCCACGCCCGGTTCGGCCTCGACCAGGGGTTCCAGGTCTACTCAGGCCCGGAACTGGAACGGGATGCCGGCGAGGTGGTGGACGAAGCGATCCAGTGGCTGACCGGCCGGGACGAAAAACCGTTCTTTCTCTGGGTCCACCTCTGGGACCCGCACACGCCCTACCATGCGCCGAAGGAATACCGGGACCGCTTCAATGTCCCCTCCCTGGAACTGCCGCTGAAATTCGCCTTTCTCCGACGGCCCGGTGATGTGACTGAGGAGATGGTGGAAAAGACGGTGGCGGCCTACGATGCCGAAATCGGCTGGGCCGACCACAACCTGGGTCGACTGCTGGCGGCCATGCGGCGCCACGGTTCGTTCCACCGTTCACTGATCGCCGTCACCGCCGACCATGGCGAATCGATGGCCGAGCTGCTGCAGCGCCGGGCTTACGCCTTTGACCACGGTGAGTTTCTCTACCACCACCAGCTGGCCGTCCCGCTGCTGATCAGGGCGCCGGAAGGGCCCGCTTCCACCGGGGCCGCCCTGCACCAGGGACCGGTGAGCCTGCTGGACCTGATGCCGACACTGCTCCACCTGCTGGGCATGGAGCCCCCGCCGGATACCGAGGGACAGTCCCTGCAACCGTTGATGGCCGGCGGCACCATACCCCGGCAGGCGGTGATCAGCCAGCGGCGGCCCTTTGCCCGGCCGCCCAGGCCCTTCCTGGCCGGGGAGCAATACTCGGTGATCAGTGGAGATTGGCACCTGATCAGTTCGGCCGGCGGGGACCCCGAGCTGTTCCACCTGGCGCTGGACCCCGGAGAGACGGAAAACCTGTACGCCAGCGAGGAAGCCGTGGCCCGGCAGATGCTCCAGACGCTGCGGGCCTGGCAGGAGGGAAGCGAAGTCCCCCCGGCCGGCGACCTGCCCCTCCAGGACCCGGTGGTTCGCGAGCAGCTACGAGCGCTGGGCTACGGTGAATGACGTCCTGTCGTGCCAAAACGGCACCACTGACCGGTGCCGTGTCAAAAGGTCATGCACCACGAGCGGACCGCCCCCACTGATCCAGAAGCCCGCGGAGCAACCCATCGCACACATTTCAAACGACTTTCTTCGATAGTAAGGCCCTGGTGGGTGCTGATCACCAAAGTGGCACGGAACCTGCTATAGATAGTGGACGTGCATCGGGCTGCAAGAGGAATCATCTCACCAACCTCCCTTGCAACATGCCACTGACCCACCCGGCCGCCACTGGCGGCCGGCTTTTTTTTGTACCGTGCCGTTTCAGAGGGTGGCCAGCCGGGAGAGGATGATCCGGCCGGGTTCAGCGTATTCGGACAGGGCGCCAAAGGCCCGGCCGAGGTGCCTGGCGGTGAGGGGCATGGAGGCCAGGTAGCGGCGGTTGGCCCGCTCCGCCGCCTGGTGGGAAAACGTTCCCGCGGCTTTGATCCCCCGCTGCAGGGCAGTGAGTTCGAAGCGCTGCTGGAACTCCTCCCCCTCGGCCGCCGGGTCCCGCTGCCGGAGATAGCGGCCGATCAGGCGGCGCTCCAACTCCTCCCCCAGCTCCACGTAGCAGTCCCTGAGCAGTGACACCAGGTCATAGGTCTCCGGCCCCAGACGGGCATCCTGGAAGTCCACCATCACCAGCCGGTCCCCGGTGACCATCAGGTTGCGGCTGTGGTAGTCGCGGTGACAAAAAACCCGGGGCCGCAATCCGGCCAACCGGGAGCAGAGGTGCCGGTAGAACTCCTGCAGCGCGTCCTCCTCCACGGTTGGCAGGGTCAGGCCCAGCAGGCCGCCGAAGAAATTGCGGTGAAAGAAGTGCAGCTCCCAAAGGAGCTTCTTTTCGTCGAAAAAGAGCCGGCGGGCCGGGAGCCGGTGAGGAAGCTGCCCGGCGTCGAGGGACTGGAGGTCGCAGAGCAGGTCCACCGCGGCCTCGTAGAGACGCTCCCTCCGCACTTCGGGGAAGCAGCTCTCCAGGGTGCGGTCACCCAGGTCCTCCAGCAGCACCAGGCCGGCCTCCCCGTCCACCGCCCGGACCTCCGGCACCGGCAGGCGATGCTGCTCCAGGAAACGGGCGGTGAGACAGAAAGGGTCCTGGCCCTCCACAAACGGCTCACCGGTGTCCATCAGGATTTCCGGCGGGGACCCGGACGCCGCGGCCCGGCGGTAGAACCGCCGCACCGAGGCATCTCCGGCCAGCCGTGCCCAGCCGGCAGCCGGCCGGCCGAGACGGGCCAGCCCTCGGACGGTCCGTGGTGACAGGTCGGATGGCATATCGGTCACCCCACACTCCCTCCCAGCGGCCGGCGTTCCGGCATCCCGCCCGCCCCGGCCTGGCTGAGCAGTTCCCCCCGGGCGGAGAAATGGTGGGGCAGCACCGTGCCCGGACCCACCAGGCACTCCTCGAGGTGCACCTCACGGCCCAGCCGGCAGCCCTCCATCAGCAGGCTGCTGGTGAGCGCGCAGCCGTCCCCCACCACGCTCTCCCCACCCACCGCGGCCCGTCGCAGCCGGGCTTCAGGAGAGACGCGAGCATCAGGCCCCAGGTAGGCCGGCGCGGCAGAATCGAACCGGCCCGGCAGCTCCAGCGGCAGCGGAAAGAGATCGCCGCCCGCTGCGCCATCGTCCAGCAGGGCCAGGGCACTGCGCAGAAAGGTCCGCGGCGTGCCGAAATCGAGCCAGGAGCCGCTCACCGGGAGTCCCCGCACCGTCTCCCCCCCGCCGATCATCCCGCGGTAGACGTCGGCGTTGATATCCACCGCCCGGCCCGCCGGAATCCGCCGCAGCAAAGCCGGTTCGAAAAAGTGGATGCCGACGAACATCCACTCCGCGGCCGGCGGCGCCGGCGGCGCCGGCTTGCCGGCAATGGAGACCACCCGGCCCTCACTGTCCGTCTGCACCAGGCCATAGCGCCCCCCCGGCGGGGGCGGCTGGAGCAGCATCGAGGCTTCCGCCCCGCCGGCCCGGTGCGCCTCGCCCGCCGCGGCCAGATCGCCGAAAAAGAGGGAGTCGGCGTTGAGCAGCAGCATGGTTGATGGGCCGGCTTCCAGCAGTTGTGAAGCGGCCGCGCCGAGGCCGCCCCCGGTGCCGAGGATTTCATCCTCTTCACGGGAGAGGGTCAGGTGAAGCCCCAGCCGGCGTGAAAAGCGGACCAGCTCCGGCTCCAGGGTGCCGGGAAGGTGGTGCAAATTGACCACCAGACGCTTGACCCCGCAGCGGGCCAGAAAGGCCATGGGCCAGGCGATCAGCGGCAGGTCAAAGAGACGCAGAGCCGGCTTGGCCCGCTGGCGGGTCAGCGGGTCCATCCGCGTGCCCAGGCCGGCCGCGAGGATCATCGCCGTGGTCGCCGTGCTCACGTCTCTTCCTTCTCCAGACGCTGCGGAGGAAACAGCACCTCAGTCTCCCCCTTCCGCCCCTGGCGTTCGAGCTCCATGACAAAATATCCCGCATAACTGGCCCGGACGTGGTTCGCCGGGTCCAGTTCCAGCAGGTGGCTGACCCGCTCGATCTCTTCCGGGGGGCCCTCCAGTTCGGTGAACCAGCCGAAGGGCGTCTCGTCGATCACCGCGGTCAGCCCCCCGGCCAGCGGGAAGGCCTGCCTGAACTTCTGATAGCGGAAAATGACCCGCAGGCCGATCCGCTCGAGGATGGTCAGCAGGGCCCGCCCCCCGGCGATGCCCACCTCGATCTCCTCTCGAATCTTCAGCCGGGGGTCGGGCCGTGCCGGCCCCTTCCAGGTAAGGGTGTCGGCCAGCGGGGTCAGGCGCAGCCGGAAACCGCACCCCTGGCGGCGGATGGGAGTGCCCGGGTAGTCGAGGAGGTAGTTGTCCTCGAAATGCCGGGGGCCCGCTTGCGGCTCCCCTCCCCCGGCACCGGCCAGCCCGGCGATCCGCCGGGCCAGACGGTCCGCCTCCACGGCGCCCCCGGGGAGGATGTATTTCACTTCGATTTCCATCTGGCCCATGGGGCAGCTCCTTCCAGGGGGATCAGTGCACCGCGGGCAGGTCAGCGCTGAAGAGATCCCAGTCGACGAACGAACCGACGATCTCGCCGGTGTGCTCCACAAGTTTCGTGTCCAGGGTCTGGTAGGCCCCGTAGCTGGAGAGCACCTTGATCACGTAGTTGCGGGACTCGCGAAAGGTCACTTCGCGGATGTAGTCGAACGGGTCGCCGGGGTCGGAGGCACCGGCGACCCAGCGGTCGGCGTTGGCCTCGCCCCCGTTGTAGGCCGACAGGGCGGCGGCCACATTGCCCTGGTAGCGCTCCACCAGTGAGGCCAGGTAGGCGGTACCGATGGCGATGGAGACTTCAGGCCGGTAGAGGTCGTCGGCGCCGGCGTACTCGATGCCGTACTGCCGGGAAACTTCGGCAGCGGTCTCGGGGAGGATCTGCATCAGTCCCCGGGCCGCGGCGCCCGACCGCACGCCGCTGCCGAACCGGCTCTCCTCGCGCAGCACGGAGAGCACCAGCAGCGGGTCGAGACCGCGCTTTTCCGCTTCCCGTTCCACCAGCGGGTAGAAGTGGCCGGGGAAGAGGAGCAGCCGGATGTTCAGCGGCAGGGCCTCCTGCACGGCCGCCGGCGGCACCGAACTGGTGAGCCGCTCCACGGCGCGCACCGAGAGGGCGTTGTTGCCGCCCATCATCGCCCAGAGGGCGATTGAATACTGACGGTCATAGCGGTCCAGTGTCGACCGCGCCCCCGCCTCCAGCTCATCCGCCGCCTCGCGGAACAGGCCGATGCGCAGCAGGGCGGCCGCACGCCGCAGCCCGTCGCCCTCCCGGCCCCGGCTGGCCGCCTGCTCCAGGTCGGCGGGCAGGAGCGCCCGGACCCAGTAGGGGATGTTGTAGGGGACCTCCCGGCGGTAGAGTTCCTGGAGCAGGTTGAGCACCACCCTCCGCTTGGAGCTCCAGCCACAGGTGAGCAGGAACTTCTCCAGTTCTTCCCGCGCGGCGCTGTGGTCGTCGGCTTCCATCAGGTTGCGGGCGCCCTGGATCAGGATCTGGTCCTGGTCGGCATAGGCCGAGCGGGCCAGCTTTGAGGCGATGACCCGCGCCTGGCGGCGGAAGAGGGAGGGCACCTCCAGCCGCGAGACATGGAGGCACTGCTGCAGGGCCTCGGGCAGCCGGCCGGCGTCCGCCAGGTGCCGGGCCAGCCAGAGGGCGGCCTCGGCATGGACCGGCTGGTCGCGGCCGGTGAGGTTGATCACCCGCTGCAGTGTGGCCATGGCCGAGGGGATCTCTCCGCTGCGGCGCTGGACATCGGCCAGGTGCATCAGGATGCCGGCCCTGGTGACCGGGCCCCCGCCCAGTTCGCCCGCCCGAACGGCCAGGCGGTCGAGGCCGGCGGCGTCCCGCTCCTTTTTCAGCGGCCAGGCCGCGGTGGTCGCCGCCTTGGTCGCCACCGAAGGCCGGGTGTCGGCGACCGCCAACCTGTTCAGCTCCTGCAGAGCGGCCTCGTCCTTCCCTACCCGCAGGTGGCACACTGCCCCGAAGTAGAGACCGTCCTGGCCGGAAAGGGTCTTGGGGAACTGCTCGCCGACGAGCAGAAACCACTGGCGGGCCGAGGCGAAATCCCCCTCGAGGAGGCGGCAGCGGCCGATGAGAAACGTGGCCTTGTCCTGGTAGGAACTATTGCTGCTCTCGCCGGTGCTGATCAGGCGGCTCAGCCAGTCCACCGCCTCGTCGAACAGCCGGTTGCGGTAAGCCGCGTTGCCCATGCACCACGCCTCTTCCCGGGGCGAGGCGAACATCGACGTGGTCTTCTCCGCTCCTCCCGTTTTCGTTTCCGGCCGGGAGAGCAGCTGGTACGCCTCCAGGGCCGGGTCATCCCCCTGGTCTTCGCCCAGCAGCATCTGGAGCCGCCAGCGCCCGGCTTCCCGTTCGCCGCTATCGATGAGACAGCGGCTCAGCAGAACCCCGGCCCGGCGGGACAGGTTCCGGTGTTTCCTGCCCTGCAGCAGTTTACAGAGCCGGGCGGCCTCGCCGCAGTCACCGGCGGCCGACGCACAGCGCACGGCGCCATGGATCGCTTCCCCGTAGGATGGCCAGCCCGGACCGCCGGACACGGCCGCCCGTTCAAATGCCCCGGCCGCCGCGGCCGGCTCCCCGTCCAGCTCCAACAGTGCGGCCAGGCGCTGCAGGGCATAGGGAGCGAGCAGGGCCTCCTCCCCCTCCTCGGCGAGGTAGCCCTGGTACGCCTCCCGGGCCGCCAGCCGCTCCCCCGCCTCCTCGTACAACACACCCCGGAGGAACCGGTGGTGCAGCGCCCGGGAGAGCGGCGGGGACAGTTCGGCCAGTGCCGTGAGGTCACCGGCGGCCCGCACCCGGTCACCGGCCAGCTGGGCCTGGGAGATGGAGCGCTGCATGAAGAGGGCCGCCTCGGGGATTTCCACCGCCCCGCAGAGGGACCCGGCGAGGAGCAGTGCACTGAGGGCCAGGGCCGTCATCCAGCACTGCCGTTCCGCTATTCTCCTCTCCTGCTGACGAGACATGGCCACTCCCTGCTGCCGCGGTTTCCGGCCCCCGATCCCACCGGCTGCGTTTCCTGTACGGCGGGTCCGGCCCACGGACCTCGGTGATGAGTATATGGCGGACTGAAAATGGGATGCAATGAAGCAGCGGCAAGGGACTCAATTTGTTGCCGCAGAAATCCGATTATTCACTTTACCCCCGGATCGGACCGTGCTATGGTTCCGGCTCTTCCGGGATTCGGGGTTGCCGGGTACGGAGGCAATGGTGTAAAGGGTTTTTTAATGATTGTTTTCCAAGCGCTAATCGAGGCCTGAAATGTCAAAGAATCTGTATCTCACCACCACCGGGGCCGGAGCGGGGAAAAGCGCCATCGTGCTGGGACTGATGTCCTTTCTGGAGCGGGAGATCCGCAAGGTGGGCTATTTCCGCCCCATCGGCCGGAGCCGGCACCGACGGCGAAGGGGAAACCGACCGCAGCGTCCGCCTGATCTGCGACGTCTACGGCCTCGACTGCGACCCCGACCTGATGATCGGGGTCCCCGAACGCCGGGCCATGGACATGATCACCGCCGGCAAGTACGACGAGATGCTGGACGAGATCCTGACCAAGTACAAGCACTACGAAAGCCAGCGCGACTTCGTGCTCATCGAGGGGACCAACTACCAGGGCGCCACCACTGCCTTCGAGTTCGACGTCAACGCCGACATCGCCCGCAACCTCAGCGCCCCGGTACTGCTGGTGGTCAGCGGCCGCGAGCGGACCGCCGGCGACATCTTCGACAATACGTTGATCAGCAAGGAGCAGTTCGACGAGCGGGGCTGCGACCTGATGGGGGTGATCGCCAACCGGGTGGACGCCGGCACGCTGGACCAGGTGCGGGCCACACTCACCGAGCGGTTTGCCACCGCCGGCATTCCCTTCATGGGCGCCATCCCCGAAGAGGACATCCTGGCCAAACCGAGGATGGACGAGGTGGCCGAAGCGCTGGGGGCCGAAGTGGTCTACGGCAAGCGCTACCTCGACAACCTGGTCTACAGCTTCCAGATCGCCTCGATGCAGCTGGATGCCCTGCTGGAACGGGTGGGGCCCGGATCGCTGGTGATCAGTTCCGGTGACCGGGCGGACATCCTGCTGGGCCTGATGGCCTCCCAGCTGTCGAACCGCATGCCGAAGATCGCCGGCATCCTGCTCAGCAGCGGATTCAAGCCCACCGAAACAATGGACCAGTTGATCAAGGGACTGCGCGGAGTGAATATCCCGGTGCTGGCCGTGGAAACCGGCACCTACCAGACCTCGATCAACGTTAACCGGGTGGTCTCCGAGATCACGCCCCACAGCTACCGCAAGATCGAGACCTCCCAGGTGATCTTTGACGAGCATGTGGACCACCGCCAGATCCGTTCGGGCATCACCGCCCTGCGCGAGGACAAGATCACGCCGAAGCTGTTCCTGCACAAGATGATGGAAAAGGCCGGCGCCGACCCGCGGCACATCGTGCTGCCCGAGGGCTGCGAGGAACGGATCCTGCGCGCCGCCGGCTCGCTGCTCCGCCGCGGGGTGGTCAAACTGACCCTGCTGGGGGACGTGACCGAGATTCAGAACCGGGCCGAGAAGTTGCAGGTGAACCTCGACGGGGCGACCCTGATCAACCCCGCCGAGTCGGAGTGGCAGGAGGATTTTGCCGGCACCTACGCCGAGCTGCGCAAGCACAAGGGCGTGAACGAGCAGCAGGCCCGCGACACGATGATCGACCCCACCTACTTCGGCACGATGATGGTGCACAAGGGACACGCCGACGGCATGGTCTCCGGCTCGATCAACACCACCGCCCACACCGTGCGCCCGGCCTTCGAGTTCATCAAGACCAGGCCGGGCATCTCGCTGGTCTCCAGCGTCTTCTTCATGTGTCTGGCCGACCGGGTGCTGGTCTACGGCGACTGCGCAGTGAACCCCAACCCCACCGCCGAGCAACTGGCCCAGATCGCGGTCTCCAGCGCCGACACCGCCGCCGCCTTCGGCGTCAGCCCACGGGTGGCCATGCTCTCCTACGCCACCGGCAAATCGGGCAGCGGCGAAGATGTGGAAATGGTCACCGAGGCCACCCGCCGGGCCAGGGAGCTGCGCCCGGACCTGGCCATCGAGGGCCCGATCCAGTATGACGCGGCGGTGGATGCCGGCGTGGCCCGGACCAAGATGCCCGAGAGCAGCGTGGCCGGACGGGCCACGGTGTTCATCTTCCCCGACCTGAACACCGGCAACAACACCTACAAGGCGGTGCAGCGGTCGGCCAATGCCGTGGCCGTGGGACCGGTGCTCCAGGGGCTGAACAAACCGGTCAACGACCTGAGCCGCGGCTGCACGGTGACCGACATCGTCAACACCGTGGTGATCACCGCCATCCAGGCCCAGGCGACCTAGGGACGGAGCCGAAATATCAAAGGGGGATCGTAATGTCTGCAGCGCTTCGACAGTTTCTGAACAAGATGAAACACGGGGAGCCCATCGTGGTGATTTCCGGCCTGCCCCGCTCCGGCACATCGATGAGCATGAAGATGCTCGAGGCCGGCGGGCTGGACGTGATGCAGGACGGGATCCGGGCTGCCGACGACGACAACCCCAAGGGGTATTTCGAATACGAGCGGGTCAAGGCGCTGGACAAGAGCGATGACAAGTCGTGGGTCAAGTCCGCCAGGGGCAAGGTGATCAAGGTGATCTCCTACCTGCTCCCGCACCTGCCCGACGACAACCGTTACAAGGTCTTGTTCGTGCACCGCGAATACTCGGAGGTGCTGGCGTCCCAGGCCCGGATGCTCGAGCGCCGCGGCGAAACATCGGACGTTGACGACCAGCAGATGATCAAGGTCTACGACAAGCACCTGGCCGAGGTGAAACGAATCCTCGACCAGCGACCCTGTTTTGACGTACTCTACCAGCATTACACGAAAGTGCAGCAGGACCCGATGACCGCTGCCCGACGGATAGAAGAGTTTCTTGGTTTAGGGCTGGACGTGGAGGCCATGGCCGGCGCGGTTGACCCGGATCTCTGGCGCAACCGTGCCGCCGAGGCGGCCTCAACCTGATGGAAGATATTTTTCATGCCCCCGCAAAAAACCACGGCCGCTTCATCTTTCATAACCTACCTGATGACCGGCCTCAGTGCCGGCCTGCTCTCCGGCCTGTTGCTGGCGCTGGCCGAATGCTGCTGGCTGTGGTTCAACAGCTGGAGCGAGGTGGCCCCAGGAATCCTCTTCTATGCCGCCATGCTCTATGCCATCCAGGTGGCCCCGGCGGGCATGGCCATGGGCGTGCTGCTCTGGCTCTGCCGGAAGGTCTTCAAGCGGCCCGGCGGCGAACGGGCCGCTCTCTACGCGTTGATTCTTGCACTGGTTCTTGCCCCAGGCCTGGCGATCCTGGGCCGGATGCGCGTCGGCCGCGACCTGCTGCTCAACGCGCCCTTCCCCCATTGGGGTAACCTCCTGGTGCTGGCCGCGCTGATCCTGCTCTTTTTCATTCTGTTTTTCTCCGTCCGTGCGCTGACCAGGATAAAACCGTTCCGGCTGCTTCCCCGGGCCCGCTGCACTGCGGCGCTGATGGCCGTGGTCCTGTTGTCGCTGTTCGCCGCCACCATGATCGGCCGGCCGGCCGCTGAAATCAGCGAACCGCAGGGGCCCGCCCCCACCGCCGCCGACGGGGTGACCCCGGCCCCGCACATCCTGCTGATCATGATCGACACCCTGCGTGCCGACCGGCTCTCCTGCTATGGCTACCGGGGCAATGAGACCCCGGCCATGGACGAGCTGGCCCGCGACGGCGTCCTCTTCCGCCTCAACATCGCCCAATCCTCCTGGACCCGGCCGGCCACCGCCTCGCTGCTCACCTCGCTGCACCCGGCCTCGCACAAGACTAACGGCCTGAACGACCAGCTGCCGGACGAGCTGATCACGCTGGCCGAAGCGCTGGGGGGGCAGGGATACCGGACGGTGGGGTATGTCAACAACATCAACGTCAACGAGTCGTTCAACTTCAACCAGGGATTCAACGAGTTCACCTACCTCGCACCGGAGTTTCTTTTTCTTGCCGACGAGTCCTCCAGCAAACTGCTGGGCCACTGGCTGATGCGACGGGTGCGAAAGTTGTTTGGCCGGAAGAGCCGGGTGCAAGAGTTCTACCAGGACGCGGACACGGTCAACGAGCATTTGCTGGCCGGCCTGGAGACCGCGCCGGCCAGCCGTCCCACCTTTTTCTTCGTCCAGTACATGGAACCCCACGATCCCTACTTCGCCCATCCGTACAGTGGCGAGGCACTGAACCTGGTGGATACGCCCGATCCTGGCCCCGCTCGCGCCGAAGAGGTGTCGCGGCTCTATGACGGGGAGATCTCGTTCCTCGACCTGCGTTTGGAAACGTTGTTCCAGCGGATGCGCGAACTGGGGATCTACGACAACACCCTGATCGTGCTCACCGCCGACCACGGTGAGGAACTGTATGACCACCAGGGCTGGTTCCACGGCAGCACACTCTACCAGGAGCTGGTCCAGGTCCCGCTGATCATCAAGCTTCCCGGCAATGAGCTGGCCGGTTCAGAGATCGGCCACCTGACCCGGCAGGTGGACGTGGCCGCCACCATTCTCGGTCAGGTGGGCCTCTCCATTCCCGACTCTTTCCAGGGCATTGACCTGATCTCGGCCCTGGACCATGCCGCTCCCGGACACCCGGGCGAGGTAGCGCCTGAAACGGGCACCGAAGAACCGGCGGCCTGGCCCCTGGAGCAGGTCACGGCCAAGACGGTGTTCAGGGGCACCGAGCTTCAATCGGTGATCGCCGGCGGCTGGAAACTGGTCCGGGCCACCGAGGGCAATGTCCGCGGGCTGCCGCTGGTGGAACTGTTCCAGCTGGATCAGGACATGACGGAACAGTTCGATCTGTCGGAGATGCACCCCGAACGGGTGGCCGAGTTGGGCCGGCTGCTGGACGAGGAACTGGCCGCCGCCGCGGCTGCCGGAGCCGGCGCGGCACAGAGCCAGAAACTGGATGCCGCGACCCAGGCGCGATTGAAGGCGTTGGGGTATCTGGACTGAATCCCGGCTACAGCTCCACCTGAAAGCTGAAAAAGACGAAGAAGCGTTCGTAGCTGTTGACCGCGTTCGATTCACGGGTCAGGTAGCGCGCTTCCATGCCCATGGTGTAGGTCTTTCCCGCCTGCTTCCCCGTCTGGTGCCGGAGGGTCAGCACCGGGCCGGTGATTTCGTCCTCCCGGCCGACGAAGTTGGGGGCTTCCGCAGTGCCGGCATCTATCGATTCCACGGGGTAGAGACTGTTGGACCAGGCATAGCCCAGCCCGAGCCAGGTCAGGTCCTGCAGGTGAATACGGATGGTGGGCTGGTTGATCGTATTCAGGAAATACAGGTTGTCGGTGTACGCAGAAAAAACCCGGTCCCGTCTCGATTCCAGCAACAGGTGAAACCTCTGGCTCATCTTCCAGGTCAGGGCCGCGTTCCAGAGCACTCCGTCGAAATCCTGGTCCTCCACCACCCGGCCTCTGAAAACCGTGTAGCCGATCTGCGCCACACCGGAAATTACGGCCGGCTCGTTGATCTCGATACCGGTGGAGGCGGACCACTCGTATGACTCGCGGATGTTGTCCGGCATCTTGAACCGGTAATCGGTGTAGTCCAGGTCCAGCGTGGCGGTGGATCTCGACGAGATGCCGTAGCGGGACCGCCAGCCGGCCTTGTGCTCGTCGCGGTCGAGGATCTCGGACAGTGACAGCCCGGGCTGATCTTCCAGTTCGGCCCCGCTGTCGAAGCGCACCGAGTTCAGATGGTAATTGAAACCGGAGTGCAGCCGGTTGGCCAGGCGCACGGCAACCTCCGCGCTGGCTTCGTTGCTGTTCATCAGGATCCGCTGGTTGAACTCCACGTTGAACCGCCGCCGGTCCCGTGCGAAGTGGTCGGTCAGCGAAAAATGGACCCGTTTGCGGTAGAGGTCGTATCTCACACCGCCATAGACGTTGATATAGTTGCCCGGTGGTGATTCGCTGAACGCCACCAGGCCGAGCTTGCCCGATGCCTGAAACAGCTGGTGCGCCCCCACCGGAAGCATCACCTCGAGTTGCGGGGCCAGGGTCATGCTGAACGCCCCGGTTGCGTCCTCCTCGTCATTGAACAGGTTGGAATCGTAGCCCACCTGCTCCAGGGCAAGAGCCATCTTCACGAACAGGGGGCCCTGGTGCCGCTTGCCCCTGATCGCCTGTTCGATGGACTGGACCCGCTTGGGGGCACCGCGATCCGCTTTTTCGTCACCCTCGTCCAGATCCTCGGCCAGAACCGCGGTTGCCGGGCCGAGCAACAACAAGAGGACCATCAGCAGGGCCATCAGGCCTGCCGTCCCGGTGGGCCGGGCTATGGTGGACAGGCTGCCACCGGGCACAGGTGACGTGCATATCCCCGCAGTCCGGATTGTGCCCCAACGTCGACAAATCACGATGAAAAATACACCTGGAATAAGACTAGGGTGTGGAAGAGGCGGGGTGCTGTCCACCACCATCTCTCCTGTTTTCTGATCATCGCCATTGTAGCACAGTTCGAAAAGATCGATACCCTCTCCCGGGGATGGGAGGGCCCGGAGAACTTGCGACTTTCGGTAATTTCAATATAATAAATGCTCTTGCGCCACATTCCGGATCGACGAGGTGAAGCGCATACCCGGCCGGTGGCGCCCCGCGGGCAGCAGGTAAGACCTGGCCACGAATTGTCAATCGGATTCAAGGAGATAGTACCTGTGCGTTCACTCACTGCCATCTTGATCTGCATCGCATTTCTCGTGCCTGGTCTTGCCCTTGCCCAGCAGGGGGAAAGCAAGGCCGAACGGGAACGGTTCTACCGGGTGGGCCCGGGTGACAAACTGGAAATCCTGGTCTGGAAGGACGACTATCATTCACGGAAGGTGGTGGTCCAACCCGACGGCTACATCACCTTCCCCCTGGCCGGTGACGTGATGGCCATGGGCTACACCATTCCCCAGATCAGGTCGGAGATCACCCGGCGGCTCAGGGAATACCTGCCGGACACCCAGATCATCGTGATCCTGGAGGAGGCCAACAGCTACAAGGTCTACGTCATCGGCAAGGTCAACAACCCCGGGGAGTTCGGTGCCCAGCGGCCGGTGAATGTGCTGCAGGCGCTGGCCATGGCCGGCGGGTTTGACAACCTGGCCATATCCAACCCGGACAAGATCAAGATCATCCGCAGCACCGCCGGCGGGCAGCAAGCCATCTCCTTCGACTACAACGATGTCAAGAAGGGGAAAAACCTGGAGATGAACGTTTTTCTCAACAGCGGGGATGTGGTAGTGGTCCCTTGACTTTTCAGGTGATGTGAACTACTTCTCCCATTCTGCACGGCGCAGACGCGCTTGCCGCCCATCGAACCGTCGTCTGAACTGGTCCGGGGCGACGGTAAATACCTGAACGGAACCGGGCTGCCAGGTCTCACGGCCGGAAACCGGAACGGTCTCACGGTACCCGTCGAAAACCAATAGCGACCAAATACAGGAGTGCTCGCCGCCAATGGGACGGATATTTGTCATCGGCCTGGACAGTGCCACCTATGATTTCGTGGACCGGTGGGCTGCCGAAGGTCACCTGCCGACGTTCTCCAAACTGATATCAGAGGGAGTAAAGGGAACACTGGAATCGGTCATTCCGCCGGTCACCACGCCGGCGTGGACCTCATTCCTCACCGGGAAGAACCCGTCCAACCACGGCCTCTTCTCCTGGATCCGCCGCAAGGGGGCCATTGGCATGGAACCCTTCAACAAGACCCACATCAAGGGCGAGTCCATCGGCGACCTGCTCTCCCGCAACGGGAAGAAGGTGGGTCTGATGAACATCCCCAGCACCTACCCGCCCTCCGAGGTGAACGGCTTCCTGGTCACCGGCCTGGAAACGCCGAGCCGCGAGAGCGAGTTCACCTACCCCGCATCGCTGAAGGAGAAACTGCTCTCCCGGTTCGACTATGAAATCGAACGGAGCCAGAAATTCCGCATCGGCGAGGAGGATTCCTATCTCGAGGTGGTGGAGAACGTGGAGCGGAAGCGGCAGAAAGCTGTGCTGCACCTGATGGAGGTCAACGAGTGGGACTTCTTCATGGTGGTCTTCCGCGGGACGGATATCCTCAACCATGTCTTCTTCCGGCACCAGGACCCCGGGTACCCCCTGGAGGACCCCGAGGGTGTGGCCAAGTACGGAAACGTGATGCTGGACCACTACAAGCTGATGGACCAGACCATCGCCGAGATCAAGGCCAAACTCAACGATGACGACACGATCCTGATGATGTCGGACCACGGGTCCTGCGCCTTCTGGCGCTATGTCTACCTCGACAACCTGTTCATGAAGCACGGCCTGCTCAATCTGAAAAAGAGTGTCAGCGGATCGATCCGGGGAACGCTGTTCAACCTCGGGCTCACCCCGGAAAACGTGCTGAAACTGATCAATCGCCTGAAACTGCGCAACCTGGCCCGCAAGCTGATACCGCAAAAAAAGCGGGTCAAGGTCAGCAGCGCCATGCTCCTCGGTTCGTCCGTGGACTGGTCCCGGAGCGTGGCCTTCCCCTTCGGCGGTTTCGGGCAGATCTACATCAATGTGGAAGGCCGCGAGGAACAGGGTTGCGTCAAACCCGGCGAGCAGTACCGAGGAGGTGGTCCGCAAGATCATCGCCGCCCTGGACACGCTCAAGGAGCCGCTGGACGGCCAGCCGATGGTGGCCAACGTGATTCGCAAGGACGAACTTGGCGCCGACCTGATGGACCCGCTGGTGCCCGACCTCTTCGTGCAGTGGGTCGACGACCGCTACGCCGACTTCGGCGGCATCGGGATGAGCAGGGACACCACCAGCGAAATCCTGGCCCACTACAGCGGCACCCACAGCATGCGCGGCCTCTTCCTGGCCCACGGGCCGGACTTCAAGAAGGGGGAGGTCATCGACACCGCCCGGATCATCGACCTGGCGCCCACCATCTGCCACCTGCTGGACCTGCCGGTGCCCACCGACATGGACGGCCGGGTGCTGGAGGAGGCCTACCTGCCGGGCGTGATGGAACGGAAACCGGTGCGCTTCACCGAACCGGTTGACAGCGGCAGCGGTGATGCGCACGAGCTCAATCCCGAAGAGAAGGAACAGGTCGAGGAACGGCTGCGCAATCTCGGCTACATAGACTGACGCAAGAGGGCTGGCGGACAGGGTGTACGATGGAGAAGGTTAAAGTCGTCAATCTGACCAACTTCGATCTGGGTATCCGTATCCACATGCGCAACCAGATGCTCTATCTCAGGGAGCAGGGATACGACGCCTCGATCATCAGCAATCCGGGGGAATACATCAAGGAGGACTGCGTCAACGAGGACGGCCTCTTCGTCAAGGCGATCCCCTTCCCTTCCCGGATCACGCCGCTGAGCGACCTGATGACGCTGATCAGGCTGGTCCGCTATTTCCGGAAGGAACGGTTCCACATCGTTCACACCCACTGCATCAAACCGGGCCTGCTGGGCCGAATGGCCGCCCGGATCGCCGGAGTGCCGGCGATCCTCTACACCATTCACGGCTTTCATTTTCATGACGAAATGCGGCCCAGTGCCGTGGCCTTCTACGTCTGGATCGAACGCTTTGCCGCCCGTTTCTGCCAGCTGGTGCTGAGCCAGAACCGCGAGGACCTGCAGACCTGTCTGGACCGCCGCATCTGCACCGAGGAGAAACTGCGCTTCCTGGGCAACGGAATCGACATCAGCCGTTTCCACCCGGAGAAGTTCACCGCGGAACAGGTGGCGGCCAAGAGGAAGGAGCTGGGCATCCCGCCGGATCACAAAGTGGCGGGAATGATAGGCCGGCTGGTGGTGGAGAAAGGCTTCCACGAGTATTTCGAAGCGGCGCGGATGCTGATCAAGGACCGCGGCCACAAGGTGACGTTCCTCTCCATCGGCGCCGCCTCGCCGGCCAAGGGCGGGATCGACCCCGAAGCCCTGATCAAGGAGTTCGGCCTGGAGGGGAAGCTGCTCTTTCTGGGGACCCGCAGCGACATCCCCGAGCTGATCAGCACCATGGACCTGCTGGTCTCGCCCACCTGGGCCGAGGGGATACCCCGCAACGTGATGGAGGCCTTCGCCATGGGCAAGCCGGTGGTGGGCACCGATGTGCGTGGCACCCGGGAAACCGTGGAGCACGAGGTCAACGGGCTGCTGGTGCCGGTGAAGTCCCCCGTGCCCCTGGCCGACGGCATCGAACGGATCCTGCTGGACGAGGATCTGGCCCGGAAGCTGGGGCGGCAGGCCCGCGCCACGGTGGAAGAAAAGTTCGACGAACGAAGCTATTTCATCCGGTACTGATACATGGTACCGGGAGCTGCTCCACCGCAGCAGGCCGGATGTGGACTGGGACGCCAGGCTGGCACCGGTCCCGGAGAGCGAGAAGAGGATATCGTGAACGCCGATCACATGGCAGAGTTCCTGCGCCAGGCGGGGTACAAAGTCATCCGCTCGCGGAACAGTTACTGGTACGAGGCCAGCCGCAGCGTCTATCTCAGTATCCCCCCGACCTGATGCTCGATCAGGACGAGGATGCCCTGCAGGACGAGCTGGCCGAAATCTTCCGCGAGCACCGGGTACTGGGGCTCAAGTTCTCCACCACCCGGGGGGACCGGGGCAAGGCCGGGGCGCTGTACGTGGTCGAGGACAAGGAATACGACCTGCCCAGCCTGCACATCAAGCAGCGCCCTTACGTGCGAAAGGGTCTGAAGAACTGCGAGGTCCGGGAGATCGACTTCGACCTGCTGCGGGACCAGGGCCTCGAACTGAACAATGACACGCTGGGCCGGCAGAAGCGGACCGACCCCCACTTCCAGGACGAGAAACTGTGGCGGCGGTTCTGCGACGCCGGCCAAAGCACTCCCGGCGCCGGCGCCTGGGGCTCGTTCGTCGAGGGGCAGCTGGCCGCCTTCTTCATCTATTTCATCACCGACGGCACCGTCCACCTGCTCTACGAGATGTCGCGAACATCGCTGATGAAAAGCAACGCCAATCACGCGCTGCAGTTCACCGCGATCCGGGAGATGATCCGCCGGGATGATATTATGCTTGTCTCGGGGGGGTTCGAGTCGATCCTCGACCTCAAGGGCCTGGACCGCTACAAACGGTACGCCGGCTACGACAAGCGGCTTCTGCAGCTGCGGGTGGTGCTCCGGCCGCTGGCCCGCACACTGCTGCTCAACCCGGCCTCCCGCGGCCTGCTGAGCATCGCCAAGGCCGTACCCCTGACCAGGGACTTCGCCCAGCGATCGGAAAGCATCATCGACATGGCACGGGTTTCATGATTGGGGAGTAGAAGAGTGACAACAGCGACCAATACCAGACAGGCACTTGTTTTTGTCGCCCATGGCGACGACGAATCGGTGGGCTGCGGCGGATATATCCCGCTGCTTGTGGAGCGGGGGTACCGGGTGGTGCTGGTCATCGGCTCCTGCGCCCGTTTCCAGCGCAAGGGGCAGGATGTGGACAACCGGGCCCATACCGAGGCGGCGGCCACCGTGCTGGGCATCCACGAGGTGCATTTCCTGGAGATGGAGGAGCAGCGGTTCGAGAGTTACCGCACCATGGAGATCACCGGCGAACTTGAAGCGCTGGGCCTCGACCCGGAACTGATCCTGACCCACAGCGGCCAGGACCTCAATCGCGACCACCGGGTGATCCACGAGATGGCCCTGCTCTATGCCCGTCCGGTCATCCGCCGCACCCGGGTGCTGGCTTGCGAAGTGATCAACAACGCTGAGTTCCATGCGGACAATTTCCGGGCCAACTTCTATGTCGACGTGACCCGCACCATCGAGATAAAGAAGAAAGCCTTCAGTTGCTACGTCAACGAAGCCCGGCAGTTCCCCCACCCCTATTCCGAGGGCGCCATCGAGATCAAGGCCCACCAGCGTGGAATGGAAGCGGGCCTGGCCTTCGCGGAAGCGTACCAGGTTTTGCGATGGTTTGATTGAACCAGGAGTGACGATGCCTACAACCATCCGACCGAATGTCGTGTTCATTTCCATGGATGCCACCAGACAGGACCACCTGTCCTGTTACGGGTATTCCCGTCCGACAACCCCTACTCTGGAGGGGCTGGCTGAGAAGGGCGTGCTGTACGAGAACTGCTTTTCCACCGCCTGCTGGACCCTGCCATCCCACGCCTCCATGTTCACCGGGCTTCATGTCTCCCAGCACGGCACCACCTTCGACAACCCGCTGCTCAGCGACGAGCTGCGGCCCATCGGCCAGGTGATGAGTGACGAAGGCTACCAGACCGTGGGCTTTCCCAACAACGCCTGGCTGGCCCGGGACTTCGGGTTCGACCGGGGCTACGACACCTACTGGCTGCGCAATCCGTTCATGGAACGGCTGTCCCGGATGACCAAGCTGGGAGCCACGGCGGTCAAGGCCTACGAGAAGCTCTACGCCGTGCGCAACGGCCGGCTGAGCCGCAGCACCGTGAAATGGATCGACCAGTGGTTCCGGGGCCAGTATCGCAAGGACAAGCCCTTCTTCCTCTTCGCCCTGCTCGGCGATCCGCATCTCCCGCACTACGAGCACGAGCAGACCCGGCGCTTTCTCGGTGACCGCACCGCAGCGGCGATGAAGGTCAACCAGGACCCCCACCGCTACATCGTCGGCGAACAGAAAATGAGCGAAGAGGACCTGGAGCTGCTGGCCGGCCGCTACGACGGCGAGATCGCCTACATGGACGAAAAGATCGGCGAGCTGCTCAAGGTGGTGGACCACTACGCATCGATGGACAACACGATGGTGATCATTACCTCGGACCACGGGGAGAACCTCGGCGATTACGGCATGATGGCGCACCAGGTACCTGTCTGTACGACACCCTGATCCACGTGCCGCTGGTCATCAAGTATCCCACCAGCGCCGGCCAAGCCGGGGTACGGACGGATGAACTGGTCCAGAGCAACGAACTGTTCACCACCATCCTCGACGTCACCGGCGCCTCGAGAAACGGCCTGGCCGGAGACATCCGGGGACGCTGCCTGCTGCCGGACCAGATCGCCGAGCACCCCCTGCAGTTCACCATCTCCGAAGAACTGGCGCCGAACATCCGGCGCATCGCCAGGCTGTTCCCCAACTTCGACCGCACCCGTTTCGAACGCCAGCTGCGGGCCCTGCGTACCCGCGACCACAAATATATCTGGGGCTCGGACGGCAATAACGAACTCTACGATCTCAATGAAGACCCGGGCGAGTTGAACAACATCGTGGATGCCCAGCCCCAATTGGCCGAAAACCTGCAGGGCAAGCTCGACGGATGGGTTGCCGCCATCGAGTCCACCAGAACCGGTCAGGAAACGGAGTTCACCGCGCTGATCGAGGAACGGCTCAAGGGGCTCGGGTATCTCTAACGAGATCTCGGATGATGATCGGGACAGACCACCACAGTCGGCCCTCAGCAGGCCACCGGGTTCTTCCCGCTGTTCTGGCGCTGCTGCTGCTCGTCTCGTGCCCCTGGGCCGCAGGGGCCGAAACGCTGACCCTGCGCTCCGTCGAGCCCTTTTCCATCGACCTGCCCGCCGGCGGCCCACTCTCCGCCAGCGCGGCCCCCGGCTTTCCGGAGACGATCCGTGCCGCCGCCGCGCCGGGGGAAACCACCACCGTGGCGGTGGTGGGGATCCACGGCGTCACCGAGCTGCGGACGATCACCGCTCGTGCCGGCAGCGCCACGGGGCCCGGCGGCCAGACCCTGGAACTGGTCGAGGTCTACCTCATCCGCGGGCTTCCCCGCAACAACCGCTACATGGGCACACTGCTCGGGTCACGGCAGCTGGCCGCGCTCAGCTCCGCCTACCCCGACATCCTGCTTTCCGACGAACCGAAGTTCGACCGCCGGATCACAACGGCAACCGCGGGCCGGCTGGCCTCGCAGCTGTCCGGTGACCTGGTCACGGCGACCCTGGGTCCCGGAGAGGTCAAATACCTGCTGCTCAGGGTGACCGTTCCGGCGGAACTCGCACCGGGCAGCTACCAGGCCTCGGTCACCATCGCGGCCGACACCCCCGGGCTGGATCTCACCATCCCGCTGCTGGTGGAGGTCCTGCCCTTCGCCCTCCCCCCCCACGGCAAGATCCTGAGGGTGGCCAACGACTTCGCCTCCCCCTCCGCCACCCGCTTCGAAGAGGCCATGCGGGACCAGGCGGCCCACGGCATGACCGCCACCCGCCTCACCGGGGTGCTCAGTGGAAAGGCGCGAGACAAGGCCGTGGGCCTGCTCCAGGAGCTGGGATTCACGCACCTGGTCCAGATGGACGAACCGCGGTCCAGGCCGGAGGCCGGTCTGAATGCCGGAGACCTGCAACAGTATTTCTACGGGGTGGACGAGCCGCAGCCCAAGTCGCGCCGTACCGGCCGACCCTGGTCCCGGATGGCCGATCATGTGAAGCTGTCCGCCAGAATCCATGCCCTGGGCGGGCGGGTCACCACATCCCTGCCCTACCCGCTGGCCACGGAACTGGCCCGGCGCGACAGCGACCTCTACACCACCCTGGCCGACTACGGCCTGCCGGGGGCCTTCGAGCCTCTGGACTGGGCAAACTACGGACTGGGCCTGCAGTCCATCGGCCGGGCCGGCGGTGATCGCGAGGAGCGCAGCACGGCAAAGGGGGCACCGCGCGGAGACCGCGAGGAGCGGACGCGGAGGGACAGGGGGTCGCGGGGCAGCGCGCCCGCCGGAAAGCGGCCCTCGTCACGTAACCAGGAGCTGTTCGATTACATCGGTACGCTACAGGATGACGTCGCCGGGGGCCGCACACGGGACGGCCGAACACCGCAGTCCAAACATGACTGGATCGAGTGTTACTACTTCCCGCTGGGCTCCTTCAAGTCACCATTCTATGGCCGGCTGCTCTTCGGCTTCTACCTCTTCAACAGCCGTCTGGACGGCGCGGCGGCCTGGACCTATTTCCGCCCCCGGGGAACGCCCTTCACCGATGAGGACGGCCAGGACCCGGTGATCGCCTACCCCGGCAAGGACGGGATGGTGCCCACCTACTGGTGGGAGGCGGTGCGCGAAGGGGTGAACGACCTGCGCTACTGCACGCTGGCCGAAAACCTGCTGATCGAACTGAAAAAGAGCCACCCGGAAGTGAGCCGAAAGATGGCCGCTCGCCTGCAGTCGATTCTCGCCCCGTTCATGGATCTGGCTCCCGGCGGCCAGCGCATCGACCGGGTCATCACACCGGCCACTTTCCGTACGGCCAGATCCGAACTGCTGGACCTGATCCGCGAGTTGCACACCCTGGAACGCTCATCTCCCGGGCCGGTCACTCCCGCAAGCCGGCTCGATCAGGGGTAGCATGATGACTTCAGCCGAGCAATGCACGGACAAAAAGCCCCCAGCCTACCTCGGTCTGGATGTGGGGGCGGTGAGTCTCGTCCTGGTGTTGATCGACAATGCCGGAAAGATACTGGATTCCCGCTATTGCCCGGTCAGCGAGGCGGAAGACAGTCCGGAACGGACCACCGGCAACCACTGCATCCAATCCTGTGGAGACTGCAGGAACCCCTGCAACTCGAACTTCATCGTGGAGCGGACCGAAGAGTTCGTCTCCTCCTGCAGCGGGACGTTCGGGGTGAAGATCGACTGTTTCATCGCCACCGGGAACCAGGTCCACAAGGGCATTCCCTTTTCCGTTCCCCTGGACCGGCTGGTCAGCGAAATCAGCGCCCACTCGCGGGGAATGCAGGAAGCCTCCAATACCGATGGCGTTCAGGCGATCATCGATGTGGGCGGCCAGGACTCGAAGGTCATCCGGCTATCCAGCCCGATCGATTTCCAGATGAGCGGGCTCTGCGCCGCCGGCACCGGGGCGTATCTGGAGGAAATAGCCCGGGTGGAACAGATGAGCGTCTCGGAGTTCGGTGATATCGGCGGGAAGTATATCGAGCGGTATATCGCCTCCCTCAGCAACGAATCACCGATGCCGCTGGAAGTTTTTTCGTCGACCTGTACGGTTTTCACCAAGTCCTCCTATGTGAAGAAAAAAGGATCGCTGACCCTTCCCGAACGGACGGCAGCAATTTGCTGGGCCCAGGCCAAACAGATCTACAACACAGTGATGCCCGCTCTGCGGGACTACCGCGGCAGGATATCGTTCCAGGGCGGTGTCTCGTTCAATTCCGGTGTCCGGCTGGGCCTGGACCACCTGCTGAAGAAAAGCAGGAACCTTCCCGGAAACTCGGCACCACTGCTGGTCGTCCCCGAGCTCCAGGAGTACCGCGACGAAACGGGTCAACTCAGGCCCGTCTCGCACCTGATGGGTGCGCTCGGCGCAGCCCTGCTGGCCAGGGAAAGCATGGAGATCGGCGATGCGGCACGGGAGACCGGGCGGAGGTTGTGCCCGCCGCTCACCAGCGACAGACGGCGCAAGGAGTCGCTCAAGAAGCAGCTGGGTCTCGCCGCACGGACAGGGCCGTCGAGGCCGAAAGTTGCCTGGAGCGGCACCCTCTTCCCCAGCGAAATCTGCCATCTCTTCGACATCGTTCCCCTGGCCCTGCCCATTCTGGCGGCAATCGATCAGAAAATGGCGCAGGAAAACCTGCTGACCGCATCGAGAGAAGAGGGTGTGGACCGGGCCACCTGCACCATACTCTCGTCGGTGCTGGGACGGCTCGAACGGACGCCCAGGCCCGATTTCATCTTCCATACCAGCGGAAGCTGCGACTACTACCGTCAGCACATGCTGCGGGTTATCGACCGCGCGCACGAGCAGTTCGGCATCGACACCGAGAGGCAGGTCTGCACCCTGGACCTTCCCACGTTCACCTTCGACAACCAGGCCGGGATCGATTTTTTGGCCCTCCAGCTCCGGCAGGCCGTAACCCGGATCGAGGAGACACTGGGTGTCCGGCACGATCCGGATAAGTTGCGCGAAATCATCGAGAACACCAACCGGGCTCGCCGCTACCACATCCTGACCGAAGAGCTGCGGGCCGGGAATCCGGCCCTGGCCCTTGGGTCTGAACTGCTGAAACGGGCCATGCTCTATTCCACGGGATGGGGCAGCCGCGAATTCGTCGAGGTCACAAAAGCATATTATGAGGAACTGGCCGAACGGGCACGTCGCTTAGCACCCGGCGAATCGCCGCTGTTCAGCCTGGGAGAGAAGCACAGGATCCTCTGGCTCTATCTCTGGGACTACAATGACCCGTCGATTTTCCAGGCCCTGGAAGGTGAGATGGGCTGCGCCATCGTCGCTGAAGAACTGAACCATATCCACTGGCCGATACTGGATCCGGACCAGCCCTACGAGAGCATCGCCCGGAGAATCGTCCAGCCGATCAATCACATCAACAGCAGGATGTCCTACATCATGGAGATGGCGAAAACCTACCGGGTGGACGGCATCATCCTTTTTGCCCATTTCTTCGGCCACTGTCCCCTGGCCAGCGAGAGTATCCAGCACCAGATCCGAAACAGCGGCTACCCCACGCTTTTTCTCGACGGCGACTGCCTCGATGACACGAGAAGGTCGAGCAGCACGATTACCAAGGTTCAGGCATTCGCGGAGCAACTCAATCTGAAACGCTACGGAACTATTTTCGGAGTGCGCGCGCCCGGGGCCCCCGCCACAACCGAATGACCCATGGCGTGTAGAGGAGGTCCGGCACACGCCAGCGGACCACGATTCGGCCGCTGCCGGATCGCCGGGTCGTATCGGGCACCAGATCCCAGATGCGGTTGATGAACAGCAGGCCGAGAAAAGCCACCACCTGCTGCTCCTGAACGCGAACACAATTGAGGGTGTGGGCCAGATCCTGCATCTCCCGGTTGTTGGTGGGTGTGACCCCCCAGATCCTCGTCACCTGGCCGCCATGGATCCTGCGCACCAGTTCGAGCATCTCGGCGTGCACATGAAACGCGATTCTCATTCGACGGAATTCCGGACGTGTTTCGGACCTGGCCGAGATCGCCTCGCCAACGTCGATCAGATCATACTGAAAGCAGGCGGGAGTGGAACCAAGGTTGATCGCCAGCCAGAGGAAACCCACAACCCTGTTGTCCGAAAGCGCGTAGATCCCCAGGTGCTTGCGGTTCAGCAGAACCCGAAACCGTCGTTCGAGCAGGGCCCCCTTCCACTCCCGAATGAGCCCGACATTTTCGTGGGTCACCTGGGCAAACACCACGCCTTCAGGAAGTGCGGCATCGCGAATGATGGGGTCGGGCCAGCGGAAACGGAATTGCCTGTTGACGAGGACCAGCCGGCGGATGACGAACTTCAGCAGCAGCAACGCTTTTCCACCGAGCACACCCACCTGACGACCTCCTGAACTTCCGCCGCGATCCGTAATTGTACGGTCCACGGCTGCACGGCATCGACTCTGAATACTATGGTCCGATTGTAACATCAAGCGGTAAAAATTTCCGGGCTGACCTGCGTATCCCCGGGGCACTCGCTGGAACCGGCCCGGATTTTGGGCTAGACTGGAAGAGGTAGCGGGTCAATGGGACGCGGCTCAGTGCAACGGGAAGAACATGGAACAGGACAGACCCCGCCTCGTGGCATTGGTGTTACGGCTGCTGTCCGCTTTGGCGGCCGTCAGCAAACAACTGGTCTTTCGATTCGATCTGGAATCGGACACGGTGCCCATCACCCCCGATGCGGTGGATCTGAACGTCAGCGACATCGACGACGAGGCCTTGCCGGCGCTCAGCCGCTGGCCCGGAGCCCGGTCCGTCAGGCGGTTCCGGAAATTCCTCAACCAGCGGCAGGTCGGTCACTACATTGTCCGGGACGGCGAGCCGGTCTACTACCACTGGTGCAAGGTGAAGAGAAAACCCCACGCCCTCTCCTGCGCACAGGATCCGATCGAGACGGGGACGGCCTACCTGCACCGGGGAATGGCCAGGAAAGAGTTTCGCAAGTCCGGCCTCGGGACGTTGATGATCTACCGCACGGTGGAGTTCTTCAGGGCGCGGCCCGAAGTCACCCGCATCGAGGTGGCCATCGAGCCGGTCAACATCCCCTCGCAAAAGCTGTTTCTCAAGTGCGGCTTCTCCATGGTCAGGCAGTTCACACTGATCGTGATCCTGGTTTTCTTCCACATCCACATCGTCCGCCAGATACAGCCGGACGGCAGTCCGGGGCCCGCTCGATACCGGTTCAGCATGAAGATGCCCATGCTGTTCTGGTCCCCGGCGCTGTATGGGATCAAGGCCTACCGCAGGCTGCTGAACAGGCTGGCCTGACCACCACCGCCAGTTTCCGTTTTGACTCCGAATTACAATTCCGTCACCCAGAATTCGCACACGCCCGGCCCGAATTGACTTGCCGCCCCGTGCAAATCCGTTTTGTCTTTTGTTGACAGCATGTTGAAGGCATGTATGTCCGTCCCTCACCTGTGGTACATCGCTTGCTTCTATATCTATGTATCCAGTGCCTTCCTGCGGCCAAACCCTGACCGGCACGACCGCGGGCTGGTGCATAACAACGGAAGAGGTAGAGGAGAATTGATGAAGTACAAGCCCGGATTGCTGGTGCTCATGCTCACCCTGGTCCTCGGCCCGTGCGCCGGAGCAGGACAGTTCTACGTGTCACCAACGGGTTCGGACCAGACCGGAAGCGGCACCTTCAACAATCCCTGGAACTCTGTCCAGCATGCCGTGATGAGCGACCTGCAGCCGGGGGACACAGTCTATCTCAGGGGGGGTGTCTACTACGAAAGCGATATCATCGTCATGCTGCAGGGTACGCAGGAAGCGCCGATCACCATCAGGTCCTATCCGGGTGAGCAAGCCGTGATCGACGGCGCCGAGCCGCAATACAGCACGGCGCCAAACAATGACTGGGAGCTGGTGGACAGCTACCTCAAACTCTACCGCAGCACCCGCACCTACAACGGCAGTTATGCCGGCGCCTGGCTGCTGGACGACGACGCAAACCTGGTCCAGGTCCTCCAGCGCGGCAAACATGGACTCGACGAACTTTGGACCGCTGAACGGCACGGACCCGCTCTATATCGGACCGGGGGTGCAACTGCGGGGTGACTGCCACATCTATATCCGCCTGGTGATGAATCCCAATGACCAGACCGATCACAACGGGAACCCGATGCCGCCCCTGCCGGCGAACCCCAACCCGCGGCTGAACCGTATCGCCGTTTTCCTGTCCGGCCAGCTGGTGATGGCCAGCGGTGCGCAGCACGTGATCTTCGACCGCATCGACTTCCGCCACGCCTCCACCGCCATCGATCTGCGGGACGACACCAGGAACCTGATCATCCGGGACTGCACCTTTCAGCACGGCCGTTACGGTGTGCTGGTGCGCAGTGCCCGGGAGTGCACCATCACCCGCTGCACATTCAACAACGGCATGCCGCACTATGTCTACTGGACCGACGTCAAGGGCGGGGGGCAGGACGTGGCCGAGGCCTATCCGGAGTTCCAGTCCATGGCGATCAACGGCGACCTCTCGGGGTTCATCATCAGTTACTGCACCATCAGCAACACCATGGACGGCATCGGCGTGCGTGAAGGCTCCAGCGGTACCCGGGTGATGCACAACACGTTTCACAATACCCGGGACGACGCCATCGACGTCCTGAGAAACGTCTGGGACGTGGAGATCGGTTTCAACCTGCTGCACAAGACCATGCTGGGCATCTCGATCCTGCCCCACGACGAGGCCGGCGGTGAGGTCTACATCCACCACAACATCATCGACTCCACCGGCTACCACCGCTCGGGCCGTGTGGGCAGCTGGCGCGACGACCGCTACCCGGTCTGGTCCGCCGGAACACCTTTCGGCTCCCATGACGAGGGATCCACCGAAGCCCAGTGGAAGATCTACAACAACACCTTCATCGCCCGCAAGGGACGGATCGCACACTACGCCTTCGGTCCCAACGTGGTGGACGGCAGCATCCACAAGCAGGTGCGGAACAATATCTTTTTCGCGCTCGATGACCGGATATGCTGCTCCAGCGAGCTGGCCTCCGAGGGAACGGAGTACAACGGCAATATCTACTGGCGCAACGGTGCGGGATTCATGCCGATGTTCTTCCAGTGGGGCAGCAGCGGCGTGTTCTACTCGCTGTCCGATTTCCGCAGCCAGTCGGGCACCGACTGGGAAACGGCGGGCCTGGAGATCGATCCGGGCTTCGATGTGGCCGCGATCGATGAAGGCACCTTCGATCCGCTGACCATGATGGGCCGCTACCGCCCGTCGGCCAACGAGGTGTACACCCCGGGTGTCTCCTACGATGACGTGTCCTGGCCGTACACCAGCGATATCGACTACCGCGGCGCCATTGGACGGACGTACGGGCGCCGGAGCTACCAGCTGATGGACTGATCGGCGCCCGGCCAGCCAGGTCGAGAGGGCGGAGTTTTCCGGCCGCACCAGCGGTGCCGGGCGCTCCGCCCTTGCTCTTTCCCTTCTTTTCCCCGCTAAATAACTTGACCAATTCCCGGTAATTCCCAATACTTAGATGTCGCAATAGAGGGGCCTGCGATGTTGTTCTCCCTTCACCGGCGGCCCCCTTCTCTCACCAGAACATCAATGGAGAATACCAATGTCTCGATACAGTGCGATTCTGACCCTGCTCCTCATGCTGCTGGCGCCGGCCGCCGTGGCCGACACCATCGGGGTGCCCCAGGACCAGCCGACCATCCAGGCCGCCGTCACGGCTGCGGCCGATGGCGACACCATCCTGGTGGCCGCCGGCACATATGTGGAAAATGTCGACCTGCAGGGCAAAGTCATCCTGCTGACCAGCGCTGACGGGCCTGAAGCCACCATTATCGACGGTGGGCAGGCCGGTTCGGTTATCACCATTTCCGCGCCTCCGGCCGCCCGCGCCCCGGGGGAAGGCGAGACTGCCGTTATCGACGGTTTCACCATCACCAACGGGCTGGCTGAAAACGGCGGCGGCATCGCGGTCACCGACGCCGGTGTGCTGATCACCGGCAACGTGATCAGCGGCAATTCGGCCGGCTATTCCGGCGGCGGCATCGACCTCATGCGCAGCGTGGCCACGGTCACCGGCAACCTGATCTCTGCCAACAACGCCGTCAGGCGGGGCGGCGGGTTCTATGCCGGCGCCTCGAACGTGATCTTCACCGGAAATGACGTCCGGGACAACTTCACCGACGACCCCTACACCTCGGCGGGCGGGGGTGTCTATTTCGACGACCACACCTATGGCGAAATCAGCTCCAACTCGGTCACCGGCAACACCTCGGTGGGCGGGGGCGGCGTGGCCGTGCGGCTCTATTCCAGCGCCCTGGTGGCCGACAACCTGATCGACGGGAACCGCGGTCTCCGCCACGGCGGCGGCATCGCCACCAAGCTCTACTGCAGCGTGATCCTGGTGGGCAATACGATCACCAACAACCTCGGCGACCGGATGGGCGGCGGGGTCTACATCCGCAAGATGAACGACCTGGCGCTGCTGAGCAATGAAATCACCAACAACAGTTCGGCCCTGGGCGGCGGGGTGTGGATCAACCAGTCCAGGCCGGAATTCCGCGGCAACCTGATCGAGGACAACGAGGGGTTCACCTCCGGCGGCGGCGTGATGGCCAACGAGACGTCCGCACCCGTTTTCTCCGGGGGCCGGATCAGCGGTAACTTCGCGCCCCTGGGCGGTGCCCTGCGCGTCGCCGATGAGAGCAGCGCGACCCTCGACGGCGTGATGGTCACCGGCAACCTGGCCACCCAGGGCGGAGATGGCGCCGGCATCGCGGTCACGGAGGCCGGATCGCTGGCCCAACTGGCGAACTGCCTGATGGCCGGGAATGCCGCCGAGGGCACCGGCGGAGCGATCAGCGTCAGCGGCGGTTCGGCCTGGCTGCTCAACAGCACCATCGCCGGGAATTCAGCCACGGGTTCCGGGGGCGGGCTGATGCTGGCGGAAGGGGCCACGGCTGCGGTGACCAACAGCATCCTCTGGGACAACGGGTCCGATCTGGCGGGTGGCGATGCCACCGTCAGCTACTCGCTGGTGCAAGACGGCGTGGTGCCCGGCCCGGGCAATCTCTCGGCAAACCCGATGTTTTTCGACCAGCTGGGCGGCGATTTCGGTCTGACCGCCTCATCACCCGGCATCGACAGCGGTTTCAATGACGAGGCTCCCGCGGCGGACCGGGAAGGGGACCCGCGGCCCATGGACGGCGACGGCGACCTGGTGGCCACCGCCGACATGGGCTTTGACGAGTACGTCGACCCGCCGCTGCAGCGGCTCCACGTCTCCGGAACGACAATGAGTTCGGTATTCAACGAGGCGCAACAGCTATACAGCATCCTGGCCCAGGTGACGGTGGTGGATGCCGCCGGGCTGCCGGTGGCCGACGCAGTGGTCACGGCGGAGATGATGTACCCCAACGGCCAGTCCAGGATGCGCAGCGGACGGACCAACAGCGACGGCCTGGCCACCATGGCCATCCGCTCACGCCGGACCGGGCTCTTCCGGACCCTGGTCGGCACGGTCTCTCTGGACGGCTGGGTGCACGATCAGTACGGCGACGGAGCCTCCGGAGCCGGCCTTTTCATCCAGTAACGGGCCCCCCGGGGCCCCGCTCACCGGCGGTTGCGCTCCAGAATATCCCTCAGCGTCGCGGCCACCTGCTCCGCGTCGCCGCGGGTCATGCCCGGGTGGATGGGCAGGCTGAGCAGCCGGGGGAATGCGGCGGAGGCCACGGGCAGCTGCGCGGATGACACCCCGCACCGCTCGGCGTAGTAGCTGTGCAGGTGCAGCGGGATGAAGTGCACCGACGTGCCGATGTTGGCCTCCCGCAGTTCCTCGATCACCTGGTCGCGGTCGATGGTCAGCGCCTCGGTGCGCAGGCGCACGAGGTAGATGTGCCAGGCGTGTTCGACTTCCGGCCGGGAGGCCGGCATCTGGAGCAGGTCGCAGCCCGAAAAGCCCTCCCCGTACAGCCCGGCCAGCATCGATCGATGCTGCTGGAAAGAGCCCAGTTTCGCGAGCTGGCAGAGGCCCAGTGCGGCCTGGATGTCGGTCATGTTGTACTTGAATCCGGGGGCCGCCACGTTGTAACGCCAGCTGCCGGCCTTGTCGTAGCGCTTCCAGGCGTCTCGGCTCATCCCGTGAAGGGACAGCGGACGCGCCAGGTCGATGAGGTCCGGGTGGCCGGTGAGCATCCCACCCTCCCCGGTGGCCAGGTTCTTGGTGGCATAGAAGCTGAACGCGGCCAGGTTCTCCGACGAACCCACGGCCCGGCCGCGATACGACGAGGCCACCGCATGGGCCGCATCCTCCACCAGGTGGATCCCCCGGTCGCCGGCAATGGCCCGCAGCCGGTCCAGCTCCGCCGGATGCCCGGCAAGGTGCACGGCGATCACCGCCCGGGTACGGGTGGTGATCACACGCTCCAGGGCGTCCGGGTCGATATTCAGCGTGTCCGGCTCCACGTCCACCAGCACCGGTTCAGCCCCCGCGTGGACCACCACGTTGGCGGTGGAACAGAAGGTGATGTCCGGGACACAGACCTCGTCGCCGGCGCCGATCCCCAGGGCCACCAGGCTGATGTGCAGGCCGGCGGTGCAGGAGTTGAGTGCCAGGGCGTCAGGCGCCCCGAACCGCTCGGCGAACGCCTTCTCAAATTCTTTTGTTTTGGGGCCGGTGGTGATCCAGCCCGACCGCAGCGTTTCGGCCACGGCCTCCACCTCCTCCTCGCCCAGCGATGGCGGGGCAAAGGGGAGAAATGTGTCTCGACGTTTTTCCATCATCAGCCTCCACTAATCAGTTCCCAAGCGGGTGTCGCGCTGCCGGCAACGGATTGCGACAATCCCCATCACCACAAGCGCTCCCATGGTGTCAGCCACCCAGTCAGCCAGCTCCAGTGACCGCATGGGGACAAAGGACTGGTGATACTCATCCAGCGCACCGTAGAGCGACGTGATGACCACGGCCAGCAGAGCCGCCCGGCCCCAGGAGAATGCCGCCACGCGGTGAAAAGCGCGGAAGAGCAGCAGGGACAGAATGCCGAAAAAGACCGCATGAGCAGCCTTATCCGACAGCGGCTGGTCAAGTGCGGGAGCGTGCTTCAGGCTCGAGGAACTGAGCAGAAAAATCAGGGTGGCCCAGGCCAGTGGGGGACCCCAGTACTTGACAAATCCTGCCATCGGCAATTGCTCCCTCACCGCGGCCGCTCAGGCGGTGGATTGTTCCTTCTTCACCGGTTGGTCGAGGAGCATCTTTACGGCGGCTTCCAGTTCGGCGACCTGGAACGGCTTGGTCAAGTAGAGGTCCGCCCCCTCTTCGTACCCGGCAACCCGGCTCGAGACTTCCCGGACTCCGCTGAGAATGATTACCGGGACCTTGCGGGTGATCGGGTGGTTCTTGATCCGGTCGCAGATCTCGTGCCCGTTCAGCCCCGGCATCAGGATGTCGAGGATGACCAGGTCGGGCAGCTCGGCGAAGATACGCTTCAGCGCCAGGTCCCCGTTGTCGGCCGGGATCACACCGTAGTCATCCTCCAGGATCCTGGTGAGCAGGGTGAGGAGCTCCGGGTCGTCATCGGCGATGAGCACCTTGCTCTGGTGCTTGAACGGCGTCTCCGCCGACAGCCCCTGGTGGAGATCCGGCTGGTAGTCCGACACCACCTTGAGCACGCAGCGCATCAGCTCCCCACGATCAGACTGCTCAGCGGCATCCAGGATATCATTGACCGTTTTGAACAGGTCGACCGACAGATCCTCGTGGGAGTGGGTGGTGAAGATCTTGTCATGGTCGGTGGGCACCGGGATCTCCCCTTCGACCCACAACTGCTCGTACATCTTTTCCCCGGGCCGCAGGCCGGTGAAGGTGATCTGGATATCCTCATACGGTTCCAGACCGGAAAGCCGGATCAGCTGCTCCGCCAGTTCGACAATCTTGGTCTCCTGGCCCATGTTCAGTACGAACAGTTCGCCGCCCTCCCCCATGGTGCTCGCCTGGAGCACCAGCTGGACCGCCTCGGGAATGGTCATGAAATAACGCACCATGTCCGGATGGGTCACCGTCACCGGCCCGCCTTCCTGAATCTGGCGCCTGAACACGGGCACGACGCTGCCGGTGCTGCCCAGGACATTTCCGAAACGGGTGGTCATGAACCGGGTATCGGTCCGCTCGTTGAGGGCCAGGACGAACAGTTCGCAGAGCCGCTTGGTCAAACCCATGATGCTGGTGGGCATCACGGCTTTGTCCGTGGAGACCATCACGAAGCGCTCTACGCCATACTTGGCGGCCAGGCTGCTCAGGATCACCGTGCCGCCGACATTGTTGCGAACGGCTTCTTCCGGATTGGCCTCCAGCATCGGCACGTGTTTGTAGGCCGCCGCGTGGAAAAGCACCTGGGGACGGTACTGTTCGATCATCCGCTCAACCGTCTTGCGGTTGGTCATGTCGCCGATCAGGCAGACCACAGCACTGTCCGGCGCCACGTTGTCCATATTTTTTTTCAGCTCGATATCGAGGAAGTAGAGCCCCTCCTCGTGCTGGTCGAACATGATCAGCTGCTGGGGAGCGAAGCGGATGATCTGCCGGCAGAGCTCCGATCCGATGGAACCGGCCGCTCCGGTGACCAGGACGGTCTTGCCCCTGATGAAGCTCGCGATACCTTCCACATTGAGGGCCACCGGTTCCCGGCGCAGCAGATCCTCGACCTGGATATCCCGCATCGCGACATTGCTGCCGTGGGAGTGGATCAGGGTGCCCATGTCCCGGGCGATCTTCGGCTTGCGCCCCGCTTCCATGCAGAGGTCGACGATGCGGGAGAGCATCTCGCCCGAGGTCGATGGAATGGCGATGACGATCTCCTTGATCCGTTTTTCCTTGACCAGGTGGGGAATGTCCTCCACGCCTCCCAGGACCGGGACTCCGTGAATCTGGGTGCGCAAAAGATGCTTGTCATCATCCACCACACCCACCGGGGTAAATCGCTGCTGACTGGGATGCTGCAGCCCGCGAATCAGGATCTCACCGCTCCGGCCTCCGCCGACGATCAGCAGCCGGCGACCGGTGTGGTTCATCCTGTTGACCCGGGCCCACGGTTTCTCGCCCATCAGCCGGGAATAGAGCCGTACGCCCCCGATACCGAGCAGGGCCAGCAGCCAGTCGATGACCAGGATGGACCTCGGGAACCCCCACATGCCGAACATCAGGAAACCGGCCCCCAGGACCACCGTGCCCAGGGTCATCCCCACCACGATGCGCCACAGGTCGACCACGCCGGCGAAGCGGATGGCGCCCCAGTAGACCCTGGAGAGAAAGAGGCAGGTCAGCCGGACCAGGATCACCGCGGGCAGGGCCATGAGCATCCACCGTACATACTGGGGGGCGATGACCAGGTCGAATCGTATCCAGAAAGCCCCGACCCAGGCCATGGCGATGATCGCCACGTCCAGCAGCAGGACTTCGAGCCAGTTCGCCTGAATCCAGCTCATGGTCGTTCGGAGATGTTTAAGCATGATCAACCTCAGCTCGTCAGTTCCTAAGCGGGAGCCGCCTCCTTGTGATGAAGCCTTGGCGAAGACTCCGAAACCGGTCTCCGGTTCGATGACCGGGGATGAATGAGCATGACCTTTTTGGAAACCACCCAGATCAGGGCCAGAAGGACCCACAGCCCCCTGAAGTCCTCCACGTTGGTCACCGTACCCTGGGCCAGGGAGGCGAGAAGCGCCGCCAGCAGGAAAACCCGGGCAGCGACCTCGGTGCTGCCCGGCTGGCCGACCCAGATTTCTTTGAACAGGGTGATGATAAAATAGAGGAAGATCCCCATGAAGAGAATGAACCCGATCAGACCGTTCTCACAGAGTATGGAAACATAGATCGAGTGGCTGACCCCGCCGCCCCGCTCAACCCCGTCGGTGAGGATGTCCTTCCACTTCCCCCTCCCCACCACGGGCTCGGAATCACCATCGGCGGCGGCGTGGGAGTTGCCCTTCCCCACCCCGAGCAGAATGTTCTCCTCCCAGACCTCCAGCGACTCGGTCCAGAGCGACACCCGCTTGCCGATGGACGAACTCTCCTCCGGCCCCCCGATGGAGAGGAAGCGGTCGAAAATCGGACGGGCCTGGTCGCTGACAAAATAGGTCGTCACCATCACCAGCAGGGCCAGCGCCAGGACAGCCACGATCTTGCGCCGGTATTCGGGGGTAAGCAGGAAGAATGTTGCCCCGCCGGCACAGAGTGCCAGCATGCCGCCCTTGGAGGAAGTGAGGGTCAGTGCCGTCAGGTGGATCAGGATAAAGAGGCTGCAGTGCAGGCGTTTCCCGCCCAACTGCATGTACAACGACGTGATGAAGATGGAGAGCACCACGTAGCCCGAAAGCAGGTTGGGGTTCCCCAGGGTGCTGCTGGCCCTGAACCCCCCGGCGGCAAAGGTGCTGACATGGAAGAGAAGGAAGAGCAGTGACCCGGCGATACCGATCAACGCGATCACCGGCGCGGTGTAGGCCCAGGCCCTGAGAAACACCTTCAGATCTTTCATCGTATCGAGGAGATTGATGATCACGTAGAAGTAGATCATCACCGCCATGACCTTTGCCATGTCCACAAAATGCGAACCCTTGATAAACTCCTGTTCCAGCTTCACGCTCCCCACGTAGAGCGAGACGATGGCCATCACGAAATAGCTGGCCAGGATGCCGATCAGCGGGAGCTGCAGCGGTTTGTCCCGGCTGATCAAACGGTAGAGGATGTAGAGCACCGCCGGGGCCACCAGCAGGTCGGCACAGCTGAGGTTCACCGAGAGGACACTCCCCCCCCCGCTGCCGGCCTTGGCGCCCAGGTTGGACGGGTTCATCACCGGCAGGAAGATGGCCAGGCCGGCCAGCAGCAACTGGTTCCCCGGAATCCGGAACCGGGACCGGATCAACAGCAGCAGGACCGATACGGCCAGTGCAATAATCAGCAGCAGCAGCACACTGTTCACTGCGCTGCTGGTGATCGCCGTAAGGATGCTCGGGGACCTACCCATTCACTTCCGGCCCCCTGTTCTTCTTCATCGATTTGCCCATGCGGGCGACCTCTTTGATGAACTGTATTTCCTTGACCGACAGGACCCGAAAAAGAAACAGCGACGCGACGTAGGTCACGCCGGCCGCGATGAGCACGATGGCGATGTTCGCCTCCCGGAGAAACCAGACCACCACCCCCATGGCCAGGCTGGCCAGCATGGGCCTTCCCAAAACCTTCATCAACGGCAGCGGCGAGATGCGCCGGGACATGAAGATGTAGTTGAGCAGGAAGAGCATGCTCTCGCCGGCAACGAAAGCCAGGCAGGCGCCGATGAACTGGTACTTCGGGATGAGCACCAGGGCCAGGGCGAGGTTGGTCACGATGCCCGCGATCTCGTGCCGCAGGCTGCGCAACTGGGCGTCACTGGCCGGGAACACGAAACGGTACATGCGGTTGAAGAAACGGAAGATCAGCGTGACGCTGAGGATCTGCAGGCTGAGCACGGAATCGGTAAACCCGCTCTTGAACATCAGTTCAACGATCTGGTGCGCGAGCAGGACCAGGCCGATGGAGACCGGAGCCGAAATGATCACCAGGTATTTCGAGATCTGGGCGTAAAACGACGGCAGACGCGGGTCCTGCTCCTTCACATACCGCGTAAAGACGGGAAAGAAGGAGGTGGTCAGGGTGATGGAGAGAAAAAGGAAACCGCTGGTCACCACCATCCCGACGTTGAAGGACGAGATATCCTCGGGCCGGGCCAGCCACTTGAGCAGGGCGATGTTGGTGTAGCTGTGCAGCACCGAGACCATCAGGGTCACCCCCACCGGCAGTGCCGCGAAGAGCAGAAGCTTGAACCGTGGCCAATGGAAGCGGAAGGACGGCCTGATGCCCTTGGCCAGCACGATGGAGATGCCGATGGTCATCCGCAGGATGTTGGCAATCATCTGGGCGGCAACCATCCAGGCCAGGCCGAGATCGTTGCGGATGAAGAGCCAGACACAGCCGAGCCAGAAGATCTGGCTCAGGATCATCAGCAGGGCCTCGAACTCCATCGCCTCGATGCCGCGGAAGATCCAGATGGAAATGTCCTGGGACGAACCGAACAGCGCCGCCACGCTGACCACCAGCAGCACCGGCACCGAGGCCTCGGGGACGAGGAAAAATGCCGCAAGCCCCACCCCGAAGATATAGACCACGGAGAGCATCAGCTTGAGAATGATCGCGTCACCGAAGTAGGTGGAGACGTTTTCACGGTCCCGGGCGATTTCACGCGTGACGATGACCTGCAGGCCGAGGTCGCCGAAAAGCTGCATGAGGAAGATCAGGTTGTACCAGAACGCGTAATCCCCATACCCCGCTTCCCCCAGGTAGCGGCCAAGCATGGCCATCACCACCAGGCTGATCACGATGCTCAGAATCCGCCCCACAAAGCGGACCGCAAAGTTTTTGAAAATTCTCAGAGGTGTGGATAAACGAGGGCTCATCTTGGTGGTGCTTCCTTCTAATTACTGTACAGGCTGATGGTGATTCGAATCCTGCGGGGCCAGGCCGATCAGGGCCGTTTTCTCCCGGTGGCGGGTTCCCGCCTGGCTTTGTTCAGCATCAGGCCGATGAGGTTCTTGTTCTCCAGGATCTCCTGGGCCTTTCGAATCCGGGACACCGGCGTCTCTCCCGCCGCGACGACCAGCAGGATGGCGTCAACCAGTTCCGAGAAGACCAGCGCATCGGCGGACTCGATAACCGGCGATGTGTCAAAGATGATGAAGCGGTCGGGGAACTGCCCTTTCAGATCATCGACCAGTTTTTTCATCTGCCGGGATCCCAGCAGCTCCCCCGAATTGGGTACGCTGCGTCCGGCAGGCAGGATCATCAGGTTGCTGACACTGCTCTGGATCAGCAGGTCTTCCAGCGGCCGGCCGTCCAGCAGATGGTCCACCAGGCCCGGGGAATCCGGATCGAGGTCGAGAATCCTGCCAAACGACGGGTGGGCCAGGTCGGCCTCCACCAGCAGGACTTTACGGTCAATTTCCTGCGAGAAGGCCACGGCCAGGTTCAACGACGTGGTCGACTTGCCTTCCCCCATCACCGCGCTGGTGATCATCAGAGTCCGGGCGTCGCGCTTCAGCTCGCTCTGCAGGATCTGGGTCTTGAGCAGTTTGTAGCGGTCGAGCAGCGGCCCGCTTTCGGTGTCGGCCAAGACCCGGTGTTCGTTCAGTCTCTGCACATCCAGTTCGACCATTCTGGCCATCGTCATCATGCTCCCTACGTGACAGGCATATTTCGTGGCGCACTGCCAGCAAATTCCAGCGTTAGGTGAAGTTCACCAGGTAGTACCCGACTACCAGCGCGGCGAGACCGAGCACGGCGACCAGCGCCGTGATGATCAGGATTCTCCGGAAGAACCGCCACATCCGGTTTTCCCGGTTCTCCATGAAGGGGATCGACATGAACACCGGCAGGTCGGTGGCCCGGCGCAGGTCTACGGCCGTGTTCATCGTCGTGTCCGTCAGTTCCGCGAGATAGACGGCCCCCACGCCGACCAGGAGGCTCAGCACCAGGCCCAGTGTGAGATAGACCGGGATATTCGGCGACGTCGGCTTGCTCGGCAAGTTGGCCGGCTCAAGAATGGTGAACCGCTCCCCTTTCTGCTCCGACTCCAGGCTCCTGGCCTTGTTCGCTTCGGTGAGCTTGTTGCTGACATCCTGGTATTCACTCTTCAGACTTTCGTAATTGCGGGTCAGGGAAAGATATTGCTCTTCCACCCCCGGCATCGAGCGGACACGATAGGAGTAGGAATTTCGTTTTCCCTTCATCTGCTCCAGGCTGTTCATGCTCTCCTGGATATCGAGATTCACGATGGCCAGCTGGGTCTCCAGCTCGATATAGGCCGGGTTGTCCGGATCCCGCGCCTGATCCTCCTGAGCGGCGGAAATCTGGTTCGTCAACCCGTCCAGCGCCGCACGGAGTGTCGCGATCTCACTGTTCAGCGCCACCACGTCGGGATGATCGGCGGACATCCCGCCGCTCATTTCAGCCGAGCGGGTTTCGAGAACCCGAAGCTGTTTCCGCAGGTCGTTTGCTTCCGACCTCCGGGAGACCACCTTCTCCAGTTCCGTGATCTGTTTCTTCAGCGAAATGATGTCCGGGTGCTTTTCCGACATGGACGATCGTTTGGAGATGTACTCGAACCGGAGGGAATCGAGGCTTTCCTCGGGGCTCGTCACCTTCTCGCCGGTGGACTGGACCATGGAACCGTAAGGGTCGGTTTTTTTCAGGCTTCCCTCCAGCTCCAGCTTCCGTTCCCGCAGATTCTGGATCGAGAGGACCTGGTTCTCGATATCGGTTTCCAGCTTGGCCAGGGCCTGCAGCGTGGTGGACATCAACTCGGGCATCTGGTCCACGTGCTCACTCTTGAACGCCGCGATTTCCCCTTCCAGCGTGGTAATCGCCGTTTCAAGCTGACGGTGCTCCGACTCGAGGAAGGACATGGTGTCGTCGAACTGCCGCTCCATGGCCAGCGTATTGCGGTCGATGTAGAGCTGGGCCATCTCCCCGGTCACCGTGCGGGCGACCTCCGGGTCACCGTTTTTGAAGGTGATGACAAAGGTGAGGATCGACTGCACCGGTCGGCCGCCGCCGGGGTTGACGATATCGGTCTTGGTGGTGGAGTAACTGATGTTCTCCTTCATCTTTGCGATGGCTTCATCCATGGTGTGATCGGTGAGGAACTTCTTGTACAGACCGTTCCGTTCGATCACCTCTTTGAGGGTGTTGCGGCTCATGATCACCTGCTGCAGCTCGTCCATCCGCTGGTCGACAAAGTTGGTGCTCCAGGCCTGGACCACGTCAGCGGAGATGTTCCCTTTCTCCGACAGCATGGTGACCGAAGACTCGTACTTCACCGGGAGAATGAAAGTGACCGCCAGGACCATGCTGAGCAGCAGCAGGAACGGGATCAGGAAGTAATAAAAGCGGTGCCTGAAAAGGCTGCGGAAACTGAAAATGTTGTTTTGATTGATTTCCATTGTTTACGTCCAATCCCCAGGGTTGTCGCCATCCAGAACGCTTCGACCCGGCTTGCCGGGGCTCGCCTCAATACACGTCGGAATCGCCCATCGTCAGATACCAGTTCGCGGGATCCCCCACGGCATCCCCGAAGTCCCAGCGGTTCGAAACGTTGGCAAAAAGATAACGGTCTCTCGGCCGGGACACGAACCCGTGCTCTTCGAGAACCGGGTAGACCGGTGCATGGGGGAACATCCAGGTGGAGAGTTCCACAGAATTCGCTTCCACGGCCAGGGCCAGGGCGTGACGGACCAGCGCGGTCATCGCCCCGCGGTCTTGCGGATCGGTCCAGATATCGACGATGTGGGAACGTCTCGGTTCACCCGGCTTGTCGAACAGCTTGTAAACCATGTAGCCGCAGACCCGGCCTCCCTTAAGGGCAAGCAAGGGCAGATAGGTGTCGTCAGGCTTGTCGACATAGCGCCAGTTGAGATAGGCCGGATGCCGCATCAGGGCAAAACGGAATGTCGATCTCAACGAGGCAAGCAGGCCCTCCATCTCAGCGCCGAACCGGGCCACGGGTCTCACGTCCACAGCCCCGGCAGCCGGCGGGTTGTGGAACTCACCAGGGTTCACAGCCAGATCGGGGGTCTGGGCCACCTTGACCCACTCGTCCTTCACCAGTTGCCGGAACGAACGTTCGTTGGGAAACACGATGGACAACGGAACACCACCGTTCTTGAATTCTGTGAGGATGCAGCCGCTCAACTCCGCGTGAAGATTTCGACGGCGATAGTCGGGGTGCACCATGGCGTCGACCCAGAGGAGGATCCCTTCCTTCTCACCATCGACAAAGCAGTCGAACCGCAGCTTCCCGTTGTGCCCGATGACCTTCCCCTCGTGTTCCGCCACCCAGACCATGGCCGGGCCGCCCTGGCATTCCGGATATTCCCAGCGCCACCGTTCAATGGTGAAGGGCACGTGCCCCTGGACCAGGTTGACCAGTGAAATGATCTGTTCACCGTCGGTTCGTTCGTATCTGCGCAGCTTGATCTCGCTCACTCCTCATCCTCCACCGGCTCCGGTTGGCGCTTGATCAGCTCCACCAGGGTTCGCAGCATCAGTTCGATGTCCAGCCAGAAGGAGCGGGTCTGCACATACTCGAGGTCCACCTCCAGCTTTCTGGGCAACGATACCTCGATGTAGTGCTTTTCCTGATCATCCCCCGGATCGATGTTTTCCTCATGATAGCGGTGCATTCTGACCCACGATAACCCGGTCATTCCCGGCGGCAGGCTGAGCACGGGCCAGAACCGGCCTTCGAAGCTCGGCCGGTATTTCGGATCCTCGGCCCGCGGCCCCACAAGACTCATCTCACCCCTCAGCACGTTGAACAGTTGTGGCAGCTCATCTACTTTGGTTTTCCGAAGCAGCCTTCCCAAGCGGGTGATCCTGGTATCATGCTTGTAGGTCACATCTGGTCCGACCTTTTGTGCATCGGGAATCATTGATCTGAACTTTAGAATGTCAAAGACAACACCGCCCTTGCCCATTCGTTTTCCGCGATAGATAACTGGCCCCGAGGAATCGAGCTTGATCAGCACGGAGACAATCACCAGCAGGGGCAGGGCTACGAGAATCATGGCCGTGGAAACCAGAATGTCGAATATCCGCTTCAGCCACATGAATCACACTTTCCAGCAGCGGTTTCCCGCGTGTAACCACCGGGAAAATGGCCGGACCAATCTCCCCTTCGGGTGATCGTTCCCGGATCATCCCTGTACTGATTTTCCAGTATGCCTGCCTGTGCCGGGTCTGCTGCCCGCTTACCTTACATAATAACTATAAGCAATAATCATGCAGAGGTTGATCACTGACAGTCAACAACCCATGTCCACCTGTCAGGCTAAAAATATTCCTCAAAACAGCACATCATTGCCACAATCCGGACACGGCCCGGTCACTGTTCCACCTTGAATACGGTTCGTCCGTTTTGCAACTGAAGCCCGGGGAAACGGTGTAGTGTAGTATAAATCCCATAGGTTTTCTAACTTTTTCGCTGCTCCGCATCATTAAACTTGGCTTTCATTTTAATTCCTGATAGTCTATCGGTTACATGAGGAATGGCCGATAAGTATGGGGGGTATCCAATCGGGGCCGCATCGGTCTTGCAGGAGACCGGAACCAACGCCGCGACAATGGAGGGGACCGACCTCAGACAGCACACCAGATACAGAGCCGACCGACAACCAGACAATAGTTCCGACAGAACGATTATCTTCGAAAGAGAATGCACAAGATGAACACCTTCAAGACCGCCATCATTCTGCTCATCCTTTTGGCCTTCTCCGCCCTGGCCGTGCAGGCCGCCGACCCGGTGTCGGTGACGGTGCTGGAGAACGGACCGGACAGGATCCTGGTCAACTACCGCTTCGCCGACTTCACCGAGCGTACCGTCAACATCGGCGGGGAACCCTGGTCCGAGATCAGACTGGGCAAGGAAAGTCTGATGAAAATCGCCGGCGCCCCGGCCCTGCCCGACGTGTCGCGCAGCCTGATCATCCCCGACGACCGGCGGATGACGGTGCGCGTGCTGGAGAGCACGTGGGACGAGGTGAGCGGGATCAGGGTGGCCCCCTCCCGCGGTTTCATCCTCCGCACGGTGGACCCGGCCACCGTTCCCTACAGCTTCGGAAAGGTCTACCAGAGCGCCGCCTTTTTCCCCGCGGATGAAGCCGGCCTGGGCGAACCGTATATCCTGCGCGACGTCCGCGGCGCTGTCCTGACGGTGAACCCCTTCCGCTACAGCCCGGCCCTCGGCCTGCTGCGGGTCTGCCGCGAGATGACTGTGGAGATCCTGCCCGGCGCAGCGGACACGGTCAACGTCGTGGACCGCACCGGATTTCAGCGGCAGCGCAGCGCCTCTTTCGAAGACATCTACCGCACGCACTTCATCAACTACCGGCAGACCGATTACACCGCGCTCGATGAAGAGGGCGACCTGCTGATCATCTGTCACGACGCCTGGATCCCCAATGTCCAGCCGCTGGCCGCGCACAGGACGGCCATGGGGATCAGCGCCACCGTGGTGGGCGTCTCCACCATCGGCAACGACCACGCATCGATCAAGAGCCACATCCAGACAGTCTTCGACAGCAGCGACCTGGCCTTCGTGCTGCTGGTGGGCGACGGCAGCCAGGTGGATACGCCGCGGGCCTCGGGCGGTTCTTCGGATCCCTCGTACTCCAAACTGGCCGGCGGGGACAACTACCCCGACATCCTGGTCGGCCGCTTCTCCGCCGGTTCGGCCGACGACGTGGACACCCAGGTCCAGCGGACCATCGCCTACGAGACCGACGGCTCCACCGTGGCCGACTGGTACTGGAAAGGCATGGGCGTGGCCTCGAACCAGGGGCCGGGAGACGACAACGAGTACGACGACGACCACATGGACAATATCCGTGACGAGCTGCTGGCCAACGGCTACAGCGAGGTGGACCGCATCTACGACCCCTCGGCCAGTTCCTCCCAGGTCAGCTTCGCCCTCAACGAGGGCCGCGGCATCATCAACTACACCGGCCACGGTTCCACCACCTCCTGGGGTTCCAGCGGCT
The DNA here is from genome assembly GCA_963836075.1 of uncultured Acidobacteriota bacterium. Classification (GTDB taxonomy): domain Bacteria; phylum Acidobacteriota; class JAQAZP01; order JAQAZP01; family JAQAZP01; genus JAQAZP01. The sequence goes on along the minus strand of CAWIIB010000009.1, from coordinate 2,867,748 downwards.
TCTCCAACTCCCACGTCAACGCACTGAACAACCAGGGTATGCTGCCCTTCATCTTCAGCGTGGCCTGTGTCAACGGCGACTTTGACGGCCCCACCTGCTTCGGTGAAGCCTGGCTGCGGGCCACCAGCGACGGCCAGCCCTCCGGCGCGGTGGGAGCCTACATGAGTTCGATCAACCAGTCCTGGGACCCGCCCATGGAGGCCCAGGACGCTTACAACTTCCTGGTCTGCGACCAGGGCTACAACAGCTACGGTGCCCTCTGCTTTGCCGGCTCCTGCTCGATGATGGACGAGTACGGCGGCGGCGGCGTGGACATGTTCAACACCTGGATCATCTTCGGCGACCCCTCGCTGCGGGTCATCGGCACCGCCGAGCCGCCCGCGCCGGCCCATATCGTCACCGGCCCGGGACCGGGGCCGGCCAACACCCCGCTGGTGCGCACCTTTGCCCCGGACGCCGGCGGCACGGCCTCTTCCGAGTTCACCGCTTACGGTGTCGCGGAGTTCGGGGTCAACGTGGCCTGCGGCGACATCACCGGCGACGGCCTTTGCGAGATCATCACCGGCCCGGGACCGGGCGCCGTGTTCGGCCCCCACGTGCGGGCCTTTGATTTCGAGGGCACCCCGGTGGGCGGCGGGACCAGCTTCATGGCCTACGGCACACCGAAATATGGAGTCAACGTGGCCTGCGCCGACCTCAATGGTGACGGCATTGACGAGATCATCACCGGCGCCGGGCCTGGCGCGGTCTTCGGTCCCCACGTCAGGGCCTTCGAATTCGACGGCGCTACGAGGTCACCGATGACTGACGTCAACTTCTTCGCCTACGGCACGCTGAAGTGGGGCGTCAACGTCTGCGCCGGCGACATCGACGGTGACGGGATGGACGAGATCATCACCGGCGCCGGACCGGGCGCCGTCTTCGGCCCCCACGTCCGCGCCTTCAACGTGGACGGCGGCGCGGCCACCCCCATTTCCGGGGTCAGCTTCATGGCCTACGCCACCAGTCACTACGGTGTGCGGGTGGCCTGCGGCGACATCGACGGTGACGGCATCGACGAGATCATCACCGCCCCGGGGCCGGCCGCCGTGTTCGGTTCGCACATCCGGGCCTGGAACTACGACGGCGGGACACTGACCCCGATCAGCCAGGTCAACTTCATGGCCTACACCGACCTGACCTCCTTCGGCGCCACGGTGGCCGCGGCCGACGTGGACGGTGACGGCATGGACGAGATCATCACCGGACCGGGGCCGGGAGAAAACCACCCCTCAACGGTGAAGGTCTGGAACCACGACGGCGAAGGAGAGGTGAGGGAAATCCCCGAGCTCTCCTTCGACGCCTACCAATCCGGATACGGGGTGATTGTGGCCGGCGGCCGCCGCTGAGCCGCACCACAGTTTCAAGTACCACCAGCCCGCCGGCAACGGCGGGCTTTTTTTGGTGCACAATTTGGGGGTCATGCACCATATGGGTGACCCCAATATTGTGCACGCAACGACAATCAAATTGCAGGAAACGGCACCGACACCGCCGGCAGCTTGACGCTCTCCCCCACCGCGGGCGGAGTGAAGGGGATGAAGGCCTGATCCTCCCACATCAGCCAGCAATAGAGCGGGTCTTCCAGTGGACGGTGGAAACGGAACGCCACCGCCTCGGGGCGGCCGTCCGACGTCACCTGGCGGATCACCACCTTCAGGTCGGCCAGCTCGATGCGCTGGCCCGCGGTGAACGGCTGGTCGCCGCGGTAGATCAGGTCGAACATGCGATACATGTTCCTGACGTCCACGGACGGGGGCGCATCCTCACCGGTAACCGGGGCGCCAAGATGTGAAAGAAACCCTCCATCCGCCGTGAACAGCAGCGTCCGTTCATCAATGCGGTGGATCTCCAGCGGCTGAACTCCGGAGCCGAGGATCGGGCTGCGCAGTGGCCAGGAACCGCCGTGGAGCACCCGGATCAGCCAGCCATAGGTGTTGATGGCCACGGTGGGCGTGTTGACCGTCACCAGAACCTGCTGTTCAATCTCCGGGCCGAGGAACGAAAGGCTTGCCGCTTCCATTGCCCCGAGAAATTTCCCCGCCTGCCTGACATGCGCGGCGGTATGGGAAAGGACAATGGGTGAAAGGCCGAGGTGGACGATGATCAGCAGCAGCACCACCGCACGGGCCGGATAGCCATACCACCGCCCGCGCGGCACCCAGCGATCCCTTGACAGCACACCGGAAAGGAAGAGCGCCAGCAGTCCGATCCCTCCGATCCCCACAAAATGGAGCAGCCTGGTGGAGGCGGTGGTGGAGCAGACCGGGGGGACGGCCAGCAGCATGCCGGTGAAGAAGAACCGGGACAGGCAGTCCCGGCGGAGCAGCGGCAGCAGCAAAGCCACGGCGATCAGCAGAACCACCAGGGCGGCCAGCCAGACCGCCCGGCCCACATCCGACGGCATCAGGTAGACCAGATCGGCCGGGAAGCCAAGCTGGCCGAAAAGCAGGACCGGCGCATTGCGGGCGGCCTGCCCGAGAAAGATCAGCGGGTCGGATGCCGGGTCGACATATGTCCCGGAGCCACTGACGCCATAGCCCAGCGCCCTGTAGGCCACGGCCCAGCCCAACCCGACGATGCCACAGGGGACCAGCGATCCCAGACGCCGCCACCAGGCCCCCTGATCGATGAACAGGGCGTGAGCCAGCAGGTAACCGCCGATGGCCAGGGCGCCCTCGTTGGCCAGCAGGGCCAGCAGGAACGCCGCCGGGGCCAGCACCGCCCCGGCCCACCACTTCTCACGGCGCCAGCGGTGGTGGGCCAGCAGGGCCAGCAGACCGAAGAAGAGGCCGATCATGGCGTTGCGATTAGCCAGCCAGACCGCCGGCATGGCGTGGGCGTCCTCCACAGCGAAGAGCAGGGTGGCCAGCCCGGCAACCCAGGCCGTGGCGAACAATCGTCGAAAGAGCCACCCGGCAGCCAGCACCGCTGCCCCCAGCCAGAGCAGGGACTGAAAGTGCATCAGCCGCGGATCGTCGGGCCAGGCCCGATAGTCGAGCCAGTGGGTCAGGCTGGAGAGTGGTCGAAAGAAACCGATACTCAGGTCGGGATTGGTGAACCAGGGGACGTAGCCCTCGGCAATCCACCAGCGGACGTTCTCGCTGCCTCGGATGAAGTCGAAGAGACCCACCGGCGAGCGGGCGAGAAACGCCAGGTCGGGCCTGGTCATGGCAGCGCGGTGGAAGTGGTCGTCGATCTGCCACCCCAGCTGCAGGGCCGGGGCACAGAGCAGCATGGCCAGCAGGGCCAGCAGCCAGGGCAACCGCCGCCAGGCCAGAAACCGCTTGAGCAGCGCCCGCAGCATCCATCCCCTGACCAGCGGCTTCACCCCCACACCTTCACTCCCCGAACATCGGATTACTGCTCAGCGGCAGGGTATCCCGAGAACTGTCCTCCTTGAGGTCCATCTCCTCCACCAGAATCGAAGGGGTGACGATGGACGCCGGAATCATGATCATGCTGGAAAGCGTAGCAAGACGCAGGTTGGTCAGGCGTGGATCGTCGCCCAGCATTCCCACATCGCGCATGGTGCGCACCGACACCTCATCGAAGACCAGGCCGCGCACCGGCTCCATTCGGCCGCCCTCGACATAGACCTTGTAGGCCAGCACCGGCGGCGCGAGCAGTTGCTCGGCGGTTCCCGGCGGCATGTAGGTGCTGCGGTATGCCCCGGAAAAACGCGGGTCGTCGAGCCTGGTGACCAGCAGGCCATACTCCAGTCCAAAATCGCTGGCCAGTTGCCGCAGCTCATCCCACATGGCGGTTGCCGGCTCAGAGGTCTCCACGATGAGATTGGTCACCGTGGGCATGGGCCAGAGCATGGGCGAAGCCCAGACATGGCCGTTGGACTGCTTGATCTCCCTGGTGGGCTGGCGGCCCATGGGGAGGCCGGTGAGCCGGCCCTTTTCCACCAGGGTCACCGGCTGAGCGGCCACACCCTCGTCATCCACCGCCAGGTGACCGGCCAGGCGCCGGATCTCCCGTCGACCGGGCGGGAACTCGTTCAGCCAGGTCTCCCGGGTGGGATCATCGGTGATGGTGACGAACTCGGGGAAGACACGGCGGTTTACTTTCCCCGCCAGCTTCGCCTCGGGCAATGACCGGGCCATCCACTCGTTGGCCAGCAACGGCTTGCGCGGCGGCGAGAGTTGCACCGCAAAGAGCTGGGCGATGAACTGTGCCGCCGCATCGAGGCTAAAGAGCACCGGGCCGGAGTAGCTGTCCAGACGCTCAGCCTCGGCCATCCGCCGCAGTTCAACGGCCATCAGCCGCACATGCGCCACCAGCTGGTCGCCCGCCGGCAGCTCGTCTGCCCCCGTGGTCATGTATTGCCGAAAATTGGTGAGCCGCTGGCCGTCGGCGGCCTGGGTGGTGGCGCTGATCTCGAATTCGGTGATCACCTTCCCCTTGACGTGCCGGCTGCCCTCGCTGTTCAGAAAGCGTTTGTTGAGGGCCACCGCGTAGAGCCGCACGTTCCAGTCCTGGAGCGAGGGGAACTCACCCAGGGTTTTGGCTGCCAGCTCCACCCGCCCTTCCCAGCCGGAGAGGTCCCGCTCCAGGGTCACTGGTTCCTCCAGCGCCACCAGCGGTTCGGCCGCACTGAAGTCGTCGAGGGGTTCGCGCACCGGGTGGGCCTGGAGGTAGGACTTCTTGCCGGCCAGATTCTCCAGGGCGAGCTTGTAGCTGCTGTCGGTGGCCAGCCAGATCTGGTGCCGCAGGGCCTGGTAGTCGTCCTCGGCGGCAATCCGCGAGCGGGCATTGCCCATGCTGCGCCAGCCGCCGATGAAGCCGGAGTTGTCCAGGGCCGGCTCCCCCACCCGCAGATCCACGTAAAGGTAGCGTTCGCGGCTCTCCTCGCGGTTGAGCAGTGCACCGTAACGCGCCTCCATCCTGACGGCGTCGTTGTCCTGCACCAGGTAGCTGATGAAATAGGGCCGGTCCATGCCCTCGATCACCAGCCTCTCCATGGAACGGTCCAGCTCGTCGGACATGGCGCGGAAGACCGGATCGTCACCGGCGAAGGTGGGAGGCGGACAGGCCAGGCCCGCCAGCAGCAGGAGCGCGCCACAGATGGTCAGTCCATTTCTCATCGGCTTTCCTCCTTCCCCGGGTCGTGGGCCGGCGGCGGCAGGATCGGCGGCTTGTCCTGGCCCTTGCTCCGCTTCTCCACCTCGATCTCGGCCACCAGGATGCTCGGTGAGATGGCCGAGACCGGCACCGACCCCGACTCGGCGCCACAGGTGCCGTTGAACACATCGTCGTCGTCGCCGGCCATCAGGATCTTGCTGAAGCTGGTCAGCGGGGTACCCACAATGTCCACGCCGCGCACAACCTCGTCGGGCCGGCCGTCGGCATAGACCCGGTGGACCAGCAGCGGCAGAACCTTGAACGACTGGGTGCCCCGCCGCCGGGTACTGGTAAAACCACCGGAGATGTCGTCAAACACCAGGCCATAGGGCTTGCCCTGGCGCTTGCACTCGTCGATCAGCAGTTGCCGCAGCTGGTCGTAGGGCACACTCTTCTCCGAGCTGATGATCAGGTTTCCCTGGCGGGCCACCACCCCGCTGCCGAACTGGCGCCGGGCGTGACCGTTGCTGCGGGGGAAGTTGGCGATGGGCGAGCGGGTAGTGAGGAAGCTGCGCAGCACGCCCTTCTCCACCACGGTGACCCGCTGGGCCGCCGTTCCCTCATCGTCGAAACGGTAGTAACCACGCAGGTCCCGGCCATTGAAGGTATCCATGGTGGCATCGTCGTAGATGTTGATGAACTCGGGGAGAATCGGCTCTCCCACCTTCTTGGTGAAGGTCTGGCCCTCCCGCTCGCTCTTCTGGCGGTGCCCCTCGATGCGGTGGCCGAAAATCTCGTGAAAAAATACTCCGCTGGCCCGGTTCCGAAGAATGGCCGGACCGATATAGGGTTCCACCACCGGAGCGTCGATCAGGGCTTCGAGTTCCTCCACCATGCGCCGGGCATCGGCCATGATCGCCTCTTCCCCGGGCAGGCCGTCGAGGCTGCGGGCCGAATAGTATTCAGCGCGACGCAGCTCCATGCCGTCATCAGCCATCCCCAGCATCCGGATCCAGAAACGGTGGTAGTGGTTGCCGAATTCCAGCCGGCTGCCCTCGCTGTTGGCCATGGTGGTGGAGATGTCCTCCACGGTGAGCCCGGCGCCGGAAGTGCGGACAAAGGGGACCCCGGCGAGGTAGGTCCCCACCCTCTTCAGCAGAGCCTGCCACTGTTCCAGGTCCACCGCGGTTTCCACCAGTTCCTCGGTGTATTTCTGCGCCTCGGCCGGCGAGAAGTCGTCGGACTGGTCCTCTTCCTCCACCATAACCTGGCTGTCGGCGATCACCCTGGTGAAACGCTCCTGGGCCTGTTGATACTTGGTCTCGGTCTCTCTCCAGAGCACGGCCCGCGCCGCCTCCGGGTCGTCCTCCAGCGGGAACGGGGCACGCCGCCGGCGGTAGACGGTGCCGCCGGCGCCCGACCCGCGGATCTCATGGGTGCTGTCCAGTTCCATGCTGCCCACCCGCAGATCCACGTCGAGATAGCGGCGCCGCTCCAGCTGCGGGGCGAAAAGGCCCCCGTCCTCCACCTCCAGCTCCAGTTTGCGCAAGCCGGTTACCGCATACTGCAGGTAGTAGAGAGGGGCGTCGGACGCCTGCCCCAGGTTCTTCATCGAGCGCTCCAGCTCGTCCTCCATAATGTCCAGAAGCTCGTACGGCTGGGTCGCCTCCTCCGCCGCCCAGACCGGCAGGGCCGAAAAGAGGAGAAGCAGCACCGGAAGCAGCAGACGTTTCATCGGTCCCTCCCTCAGGATGTGTTTACTTCGGTTCAATAATGACGGCGGTGCCGTAGCAGAGCACCTCGGAGACGCTGCTCATCAGTTCGGTGGCGTCGTAGCGCACGCCGATCACCCCGTTGCCTCCCGCCTGCTCGGCGTGGCGCACCATCATGTCGAAGGCGTCGGCACGGGTCTTCTCACACAGTTCAGTGAACAGGGTGATGTTTCCACCGACGATGGTCTGCAGCCCCGCGCCCAGGGTGCCGAAGAGCGAACGGGAACGGACCACAATACCGCGCACAACCCCCAGGGATCGCACAACCCGGTAACCGTCGATCTCGAAAGCCGTGGTGGTCAGGGCATGGACCGCGGTGTCGGCGCGGAGCGCCTCTTTCCGCTCGGCAGGGCCCAGTTGTTCGAAACAGCCGCTGCAGACGGAATCGGTCCGGAAATAGAACCGGGACGGAAAATTCTCACCGCATTTTTCACACTTCATGATCCTCCTCCCCTGACTCGACCTGGTGGGCAACACGTATACATGGTTCTACGTTGTGATGGGGAACAAGGTTTATCGATTCAGAATAAAGCAGATTACTCCCCGGATCAACGGCGGAGAAGTCAGGAATCACGGATTTGGCGATCAGGCGTGGGGGTGGATGACCACCTTGAGGCAGTCGGTGGCCCCGGCGGCCAGGCGGAAGCCTTCGGCGGCCTGGTCCATGGGCAGGCGGTGGGTGATCATCCCCTCAAGGTCGAGCTTTTTCGAACGGATCCAGGCCAGGGCCTCCTCGGTGTCCACCGGCGGCCCGGCATAGGTGGGGATCAGGCTGACGTTGTTCTTCCAAAGGTCCCAGAGGGGGAAGGGCACCTCGGACTCGGGGTGCGGCGGGGCAAAGATCAGCACCGTGCCTCCAGGTTCCACGCACCGCCAGGCCTGGGCATAGGCCGACGGCACCCCGGCACAGACCGCCACCCGGTCGGCAAGGTGGCCGCCAAAGACTTCCCGCAGTTTCGCCGGAAGATCTTCCTCGCCGGCTTCGAACACCGCATCGGCACCAAAACGGCCGGCGGCTTCCAGACGGGCCGGGGCCACGTCCACCGCCACCACCCGGGTGGCGCCGCGGGCCTGGGCCAGCTGGATGTGCAGCAGGCCGGAGAGCCCGGCGCCGATCACCAGCACATCGAGGCCGGGCCGGAAGTCGCCCAGCCGCTGTCCGCGCACCACGCAGGCCAGCGGCTCGACAAAAGAGCCCTCGTCGAACGAGACATGGTCCGGCAGCAGGGCCATTCCGCGGTCGACGTTGATCGCCGGGATGCGGGCGTACTGGGCGAAACCGCCCGGCTCGATGTTGGTGCTGCGCAGAGTTGGGCAGACCGAGTGCTGGCCCATCAGGCAGTGGCGGCAACTGTTGCAGGGCACGTGGTGGGTGACGTAGACCCGGTCGCCGGCCTTGTATTTCGTCACCGCCTCCCCGGTCCGCTCCACCACGCCGGTCAGTTCGTGGCCCAGCACCAGCGGGGCCTTGGCCGCTCGATACCACTCCATCACGTCGCTGCCGCAGAGGCCGCTGGACTCGATGCGCAGCAGCAGTTCGTCCGGACCGATGGCCGGCACCTCGCGCTCCTCGATGCGCACGTCGTGATTGTTGTGGTAGACGGCGACCTTCATCTTCATCGGCTAATCCTGTCCCTCGTTCTTGAGCATTTCGTACAGTTTGAACGCGTGATCCACCGAGTTGTTGTCGTGGACGATGGAGCGCACCGCACGGATCATGCCCACCGGGCAGTCGGACTGGAAGATGTTGCGGCCCATGTCCACCCCGCGGGCCCCGTCGTTGATCGCGTTGTAGGCCATCTGCAGGGCGTCCCGCTCGGGGATCTTCTTCCCGCCGGCGATGACGATGGGCACCGGGCAGCCGTTGACCACCTTCTCGAACCCCTCGCAGTAATAGGTCTTGACCACGTGCGCCCCCAGTTCGGCGGCGATACGCGAGGCCAGGCCGAGGTAGCGGGCGTCGCGGACCATGTCGCGACCCACCGCGGTCACCGCCAGGATGGGGATACCGTAGCGCTCCCCCTCGTCACACAGCTCGGAAAAGTCGAGCAGGGTCTGCCGCTCGCCTTCCGCACCGACAAAAATGGAGAGGGCCAGACCCGAAACGTTCATCCGGATGGCGTCGTCGATGGCCACGCAGCGGCCCTCTCTGGAGAGTTCGGTGAGCACGGAGGTGCCGCCCGAGGCACGCATCACCACCGGCAGGGGCAACTCGGGAGAGATGCAGTTGCGCAGGGCCCCGCGGGCGATCATCAGGCAGTCGGCGTGGGGCAGCAAATCCTTCACCGTCTCACCCGGCCGCTCGAGGCCGCTGGTGGGCCCCTGGAAATAGCCGTGGTCGATGGCCAGCATGACGGTGCGGCCCGATTCGGGCCGAAGGATACGGCTCAGACGGTTCTTCATTCCCCAATCCATGATCTTGCCCTCTCTGTCCGGTTGTTATGGTCAAGGTGATTGACGTCAACATGGAAAAACTCGAAGGGAAAGTGTAGTCGATCAGCGCGGAGGGTGTCAAAAAGGTATAATTTCGTTAAGAAACGGAAAAGGAACACCCTCGACAACAGTGGAGACGGCCAATGAGTGGATTTCTTCGAACTGCCGGTCTATTGCTCCTCTGCCTCGCCCTCTGCACTGTACAGGGCTGCAGCAATGACGATGACGACTGGGGCCGGGTGGGGTACGTGCACTTCGCCGATGTGGGCGGCACATGCTGGACCATCGTGGTGGAAAACGAAAACCTTCCTCATGGACTCGAAATGTATGAAGTCGCCAACCTGGAGGACCGTTTCCGGGTGGACGGGCTGTGGGTCAGGTTTGAATTCGTCATCCCCGAAGAGTGGGCCTCCACCTGCATGGTGGGTGAGGGAATCATTCTCACGCGGATCGAGGAGTTGTAAGCCTGAGGAGATTTGCCATGAGTGGTACTCTGCGAATTGTCGGGCTATTGCTCATCTGCCTCGTTCTCTGCACGGTACAGGGCTGTGACAATGACGATGACAACTGGGGCCAGGTGGGTATGGTGGAATACAGTGATCTGGGCTGCTGGGTGATCGTCGAAGGAGCCGGGCAGGGCATTATGAGACACCTGGAACCAACCAACCTGGAAGACCGGTTCAAGGTGAACGGATTATGGGTCAGATTTGAATATGTCATCCCTGAAGAGGGGTTCACGGTTTGCAACGCAGGTCCGGTGATCACCCTGACCCGTATTGAAGGGCTGTAGCCTGACAGCCAACCCGCCACGGCATGAAGAGTCCCTTCATCCGGGCCCGCCAACGCGTAGTAATTTCATGGACAATGCCTGCAATTGACGTATAGTTGTCCTGGAGTCTCTCCCGGTTCTCTCAAACCATGAGGCTGAGCAATGGGCCACATCCGATCTGCTCTGGCAGCTTTCGCTTTCATCCTCCTGCTGCTGGCATCCCTGCCCCTCAGTGCCGCCACTATCCGCGTCCCCGCTGACCAACCCACCATCCAGGCCGGAATCGATGCGGCCGTGGATGGCGACACTGTGCTGGTGGCGCCGGGTCACTATGCAGGCGACGGGAACTGGGAGGTTTCGTTTCGCGGGAAGGCGATAACCGTGCGCTCCGAAACCGGTGCGGACGAGTGCACCATCGACTGCGCCTGGGGCGGCGACCGTGGCTGGCGTGCCTTCAGCTTTGACTCCGGGGAGGGCCCGGGCTCGGTCCTCGAGGGTTTCACCATTACCGACTGCACCTCCAGCAACCCCTGGGGCGGGACGGTGCTCGTCCGGGGCTCATCGCCCACCATCCGCCAGAACCTGTTCCTGGAGAACCTCGTCGCCGGCGGCGGCGGAACCGAAATTATCGGCGGAGGCGGCATCTCCTGCGTGGGCGGTTCCTCGCCGCTGATCACCGGTAACCGCTTTATCCAGTGTGGAACAGCCGATTCGCAAAGCCTGGGAGGAGCGATCTTTTCCCTCGATTCGACACCCACCATTCTGAACAATTACATTGTCGATTGTGGCTCCGGCGGCACCGGCGGCGGCATCTGCATCTACGGCGGGTCCGCGGTGATCAGGAACTGCACCATCGAGGCTTGCGGGGCGGAGTATGGCGGAGGGGGAATCCACATCTGGGACGGGGAAGCACTGATCTCCAACTGTATCCTCTGGAACAACTGGTGGAACGGCAGCAAAAACCAGATATTGCTGGGATACAGTCCCAGCTATGATCCTGTTCTCACCATCCATCACTCCTGTATCGAGGAAGGTGAGGACGGTGCGTTGATTTACTCAGGAACACTGAACCGGGGAGAGGGGATGATCGAGGACGATCCGGTCTTTGCCGTGGGCCCCACGGGCTCGCATTACCTCAGCCAGGTGGCCGCCGGGCAGTCCATGGACAGCCCCTGCGTGGATACGGGAGATCCGGATGGCGATATGGTGGATGGGTCGACCCGGACGGACAGCCGGCCCGACACGGGGGTGGTGGACATGGGCGGCCACTATCTCAATCCCGACCTGGGCCCCCGCCTGGTCACCGGCCCCGGCCCCTCGGAAGAGAATCCCCCGCTGGTCAACATCTTCCTTCCGGTCCAGGACGCCACACCCATCTCACAGTTCCCGGCTTATGGCGCGGATGCCTGGGGGGTCAACGTGAGCTGCGGCCGAATCGTCGACCTGGAGAACGATTCGATCATCACCGGCGCCGGGCCGGGCGAGATTTACGGGCCGCACGTGCGGGGATGGCAAAGTGACGGTACACCCCTGCCCGGGGTGAGCTTCCTGGCCTACGGCACCAGCAAGTTCGGCGTCAATGTGGCCGCCGGAGACCTGGACGGCGACGGCTATGACGAGATCGTCACCGGCGCCGGCCCGGGGGCGGTATTCGGCCCCCATGTCCGGGGCTGGAACGTGGACGGCGGCACCGCCACACCTGTCCCGGAGGTCAACTTCTTCGCCTACGGCACGCTGAAATACGGGGTGAACGTGGCCTGCGGCGACCTGAACGGCGACAGCATCGATGAAATCGTCACCGGCGCCGGCCCGGGGTCGGTATTCGGGCCCCACGTCCGCGGCTGGAAAGTGGACGGCGAAACGGTCGCACCGATCCCGGGGGTCAGCTTTTTTGCCTACGGCACCTTGAAATACGGGGTCAACGTGGCCGCCGGAGACGTGGACCGCGACGGCATCGACGAACTGCTCACCGCGCCAGGGCCTTCGGTGGCCTTTGCCTCGCACATCCGCGGCTGGAATGTGGACGGTGGATCGGTCATCCCGCTCGACGGCTGCAGTTTCATCGCCTGGTCGCCCACCCTGCCCCGCTTCGGTGCGCATATCTCTTCGGGCACCGACCTGGACGGTGACAACCGGCACGAGATCGTGGTGGGCGCCGGGCCCGACCCCGCGGTGGGTTCAGTGATCCGGATCTTCGAGTATCGGGACGGCGTGGTTGCCGAAAATATCTCCCTGCAGGCCTACCCGGTGGGCTGGAACCACGGAGTGACCGTGGCCGCGGGATCCTTCCAGTAGAATAAGCCGTGGTATCATCTGCCTTCCTTTTGACCAGGGCCTCTTTCCGGCAGGACGAGCTAGACCGATTCCATGAGCAACCAGACACCGGCAACAAATCCAGAAGCCACCCATCCTTCGGGCAGGGACGTCTGCTACACCTGCTTCAAGGCGGCAGACTTCTGTATCTGCGATGGAATCGTCCCGGTGGACAACAGGACCCGAATCGTCATCGTCCAGCACAAGTGCGAACGGTCCCACCCCATCGGTACCGCCCGCATCGTTTCACTGGGGCTGCGGAACACGGAACTCAGGGTTGTCTGGCCGGACAAAGACAGCAGATTCACCTTCGAACTCGATCAGCTGGAGCACTCCGCTCTCCTTTTCCCCGGCCCCGGGGCCACGGATCTGGCCGACGTTCCCGTGGATCAAAAACCCCGTGAACTGGTGGTGCTGGACGGAACCTGGTCAGACGTAAACAAGCTGTTCAAGAACAATCCCTGGCTCAAAGAGCTGCCTCGATACAGTCTCAGCCCCACGGTCCCCAGCCGCTACCGCATCCGCAAGGAACCGAACGCGGAGTCCGTCTCCACCATCGAGGCCATCGTCCAGGCCCTTCAGCTCCTCGAACCAGAGACCCCCGGCCTCCAATCGCTGATCCACGTCTTCGAGGCGATGATCGACCGGCAGATCGAATGCGCGCGCTCCCGGCCCGCGGGGCCGGGCCGCCCTGGAACCGCAAGGTCCCGTAACAGGGAACGCCGCTCGCTGCCCCGGGAGCTGGCGGGCCCCCTCCGGAACCTGGTCATCGTGGACGAGGAATCGGTGCCCTGGAACGGAAAGAAACGCGAGTTGGTACGCTGGTCCGCGGTGAGGATCGATGACGGGTCTCTTTTCGATCAGCTCGTCACTCCCCGGGAGGGTTCAACCCTCACCGATGACCACCTGAAGCACATGGGTCTCTGCCGGGATGACATGAAAAAAAACGTTGTGCCGCAAGAATTTGCCAGGCGGTGGATGAACTTCATCACCCCCGGCGACATCCTGGTCACCTGGAACAAGAGCGCCCTGGACCTGCTGGACGAAAATGTGGGCAACGTTCAGAAAAGCTTCTTCCTCAAAGAGGCTTACTGCAACACCCGGGGCGGGAAATGCGGACACCTGAAGGACGTGGTCCGAACCCATGACCTCCCGCTGCCGGCCATGGATCTCAAGGGCCGGGCCGCTGGAAAGCTCTCCTCGACCCTGGCCGTTACCAGGTATCTGAACCAGCTGGCGGAATCCGCCTCCGACTCCCCGGAGGAGATCCCGTAAGAGATGGAGACGCTGATCCAAAGAAAAATCTTCGTCTTCTGGGCCCCGCTGGCCCTGACCTGGCTGATGATCGGCGTGGAGTCGCCGTTCCTGGCGGCTGTCGTGGCCCGCCTGCCGAACCCCGAACCGAACCTGGCCGCCTGGGGCATCGCCGTGGCCATCGCCATCCTGGTGGAAGCACCGGTGATCATGATCATGAGCGCTTCCACCGCCCTGGCCAAAGACAGGGTGGCCTTCGTCCGGTTGCGCGCCTTCACCTACATCCTCAGCGCGGCCATTACCTTCTTCATGCTCGCCGCACTGCTGTCGCCGGCCATGGACCACCTGGTGCGCCGGGCGATGACCGTCCCTGACGACGTGGCAACGCTGACGGTACACGCCCTGTTCATCCTCCTCCCCTGGCCGGCAGCCATCGGCTACCGCCGCTTCTACCAGGGGCTGCTGATCCGCGACGGCCAGACCCGCAAGGTGGCCCTGGGCACGGTCATCCGGCTGGGCTCGATGAGCGCCACTGCGCTGATCCTCTACCTCGGCTTTGCATTGCCCGGCGCCTATGTCGGCGCGGCGGCGCTCACCGCCGGGGTAGTGATGGAGGCGCTGGCCAGCCGATTGATGGCCATCAACATCGTCGGCAAGCTCGCAACGGTGACGCCCGAGGGAGATCCGATCACCTACCGCGAGATCTGGACCTTCTACTTCCCGCTGGCCCTCACCTCCACCATCTACCTCACCGTCCATCCCATGACCAGCTTTTTCCTCGGACGGAGCCGCATGTCTTTGGAGTCTCTCGCGGTGATGCCGGTGATCGGCGCCCTGGTCTTCCTTTTTCGCGCCGTGGGGATCTCGTTCATGGAGGCGGCCATCGCCCTGCTGGGGGACCGGTTCGAGCACAACCGGGCGGTGCGCCGCTTCGCCGTGACCCTGGCCGTCACCGCCACGGCCGCCCTGGGCCTGGTGGCCTTCACTCCCCTTTCCGGCCTGTGGTTCGAAAAAGTCTCGGGGCTGAGCAAAGAACTGGCTGACTTTTCCGCTGTGCCCACGATGATTATGGTGCTCATTCCAGCTGCGTCGGTCTACTTCTCCTACCAGCGAGCAGTGATGGTCAAGGCGCAGCGCACGCCGCCCATCACCTGGTCCACCACTCTACAGGTGGTGTTTACGGTGGCGGCCCTGTTCATTGCCGTGGAACTGTTCGACATCATCGGAGCCGTGGCCGCCACCGGCGCCATGGTGCTCGGTTCGGTGCTGGGCAACACGCTGCTGCTGACGCCGGTGGCCCGGGCGGTGAAGCAATTCACATCAGCCCCTGCTCCTTCAGGGAGGTGAATCTCCCCCGGCCGATCACCAGGTGGTCCAGCACCTCGACACCCACCAGCGAACCGGCGGAGAGCAGCCGGCCGGTGATGGCCACGTCCTCCCGGCTGGGGGTGGGATCGCCCGAGGGATGGTTGTGAAAGAGGATCAGCGAGGCGGCGGCGTGGATCAGCGCTTCGCGAAAGACCTCCCGGGGGTGGACCAGCGAGCCGTTGAGACTGCCCACCGAGATGATCGACTGGCGCTCGAGACGGTTGCGGCTGTCCAGCAGCAGGACGCCGAAGTGCTCGCGCCGCCGGTGGGCCAGGCGGGGCAGCAGCAGCGCCGCGGCCACCGCCGGGTCGGTGATCGGCTCCCGGGCCTCATCCCTGCCGGCCAGGGCGCTGAGCCGCCGGGAGAACTCCAGCGCGGCGCAGAGCCGGGCCCCGGACCGCCGGTCGAGACGCTTCATCCGCAAAAAACTGGCCGGGGCCATGCGGGCCAGGCCGGAGAGCCCGCCGCTCTCGCGGAGCAGCCAGCCGGCCGTGGACGGGGCCGCCGACCGCGGCGCACCGCCGCCAAGGACCAGGGCCAGCAGTTCCTCCTCGTCCAGCTGGTCCGGACCGAGGCGCCGTACCCGTTCGCGCAACGGCTCCTCTTCCATCCCTCTGTTGTCCAGCGGCACCAGCACCTCCCGGCTCTCCAGCCTTGAACCGCGCAATGTCCGTCTCATCAGCCAATCACCCGGTTCAAGATGTGTGCCAGGGGGATCGGACAAGGGGATGGGGCGGAAACGGCGGGGCCGGGAAACCGGGGTTGACGCATAAACGGAACTTCTTGTTTCCGACAACGTTGGGAACTATCATTCAGCAGATCCCTGATACGGTCAGGTTCCACCATGATACCAACTGAGATTCTCCAACTGAATTGTGGAAGGAGCGCCAGAATGAGAAGCCAGTCCGCCGGCAGCGCCGCGGCTCTGTTCGCCGCCATACTGATCTTCTGCTTTGCCATCCCCCAGGCCGCAGCGGCCACGGAAGGACGGCTGATGCGCGACCCGCACATCAGTGCCCGCCAGGTGGTGTTCACCTACGAGGACGACCTCTGGACAGTGGGCCGCCAGGGCGGCAGCGCCGTGCGGATCACCACCCACCCCGGGGAGGAGCGCTTTGCCCGTTTCTCGCCCGACGGCGAATGGATCGCCTTCACCGGCAGCTACGACGGGGGGCGGGATGTCTACGTCATCCCAGCGGCCGGCGGCGTGCCGCAGCGGCTCACCTGGCACCCCGCAGGCGACGAGGTGCTGGGCTGGACGCCGGACGGCGCCTCGGTTATTTTCCGCTCCCGGCGGACGCTGAACACCGAACTCTACAGCGTGCCGGCGGACGGCGGGGCCCCGGTGAACCTGGGGCTGGGCAAGGTGCGCTACGCCGGGTACTCACCCGACGGGAAAAGCATGGCCCTCAACCGCCAGGCCTCGGACCGCATGAACTGGAAGGGCTACCGCGGCGGGGCCCAGCAGGATATCTGGATCGCCGGCCTGGAGAACAAGAAATTCGCCAGGATCACCGACTGGCCGGGCTACGACGTCTTTCCCATGTGGCACGCCAGCGGGATCTATTTCGCCTCGGACCGCGAAGAGGGGCGGATGAACCTCTACCGCTGTTCTCCGGAGGGCAGCGCAATGACCCGGCTCACCGAACACGGGGAGTGGGACGTGGAGTTTCCCGCACTGGGCGGAGACCGCATCGTCTATGGCTGCTCCGGCTACCTTTTTGTCTACGATATCGCCGCCGGAGAATCTCGCAAACTGGAGATCACCATCCCCAGCGACCGCTGGCAGGTGCGCGACGCCTGGTATTCACCGGAGGACTTCCTGGAGGTGATCGGCCTCGACAGCACGGGGAACCTGGTGGCTGCCGAAGCCCGGGGCGACATCTACCTCATGGACCTGGAGACGGAACGGACGGTGAACCTGACCCGCAGCCCCGGGTCGCGGGAGATCTCACCGGTACCCTCCCCTGACGGGAAGATGGTGGCCTTCTACTCCGACCGCTCCGGGGAATACGAACTCTACATCACCGAACCGGAACCGGGGGCCGAATGGACCCAGATCACCAACGGCTCCAGCACCTTCTACTACCACGTGACCTGGTCTCCGGACAGCAACCGCCTGCTCTTCCAGGACAAGGACTTCACCCTCCACTGGGCCCAGCTGGGGCAGCCGGGGGTCAAGCTCATCGACCGCGGGACGACCCTCAAGGACAACGAGATCTTCTGGGAGGTCAGCGACTACTGCTGGTCGCCGGACAGCCTGCTGGTGGCCTACGTCAAGGTGGACCGCAACCTCAACGGCGCCATCTTCATCCACGACACGGCCGCCGGGGTGTCGGTGCGGGTCACCGACGATCGCTTCGACGACTTCAGCCCGGCCTTCGGCACCGGGGGGGACTATCTCTACTTTCTCTCCCAGCGCGGGTTCCAACCGGCCCTCGACTCCTTCATGGACAACAACCTCAACGTCAACCAGACCATGGTCATGGCGGCGACGCTCCGTGACCAGACCCCGCTCCCCTTCTCCGCCGCGGCAGAACTGGAAGAAGAGGCGGAGGACGAGGACGGGGCGGCCGGGACGGGCGCTTCGACGGGGGTCGACTTTGTGGACCTGGAGGAGCGGGTCTATACCGTCCCGGTGGAGGCAGGTACGTACAAGGCGCTGAAGGCCAGCGACACGCACCTCCACTTCCTCGCCCGGGAGAGTTTCGGCTTCCCCGGGATCGAGGAGTTTTTCACCCCCCGGCGGGTGACCCACTGGGACCTGATGCGTTTCGGGTTCGAGGACCAGGAACTGGAGCTGACCCTCCCCGGCATTGGACATTACCAGTTGTCGGGGGACGGAACAAAGGCCGGCTACATGAGCGGCCGCACCGCCGGCGTGGTGGATGCGGACAAGGCGGCCCGGGTGGGCGACGGCGCCCTGCCCTGGGACGGCCTGCGCCAGAAGGCGGAGGTCTTTGCCGAGTATCCCCAGATCTACAACGAGGTCTGGCGGCAGATCCGCGACTTCTTCTACGACCCGGAGATCCACGGCCGCGACTGGGCCCACCTGCGGGAGAAATACGCGCCGCTGATCCCCCACGTCGCCACCCGGGGGGACATGAACTACATCATCGGCCACCTACTGGGCGAGCTCACCGCCTCCCACGAGTACATCATCGGCGGCGGGAGCGGGGAACCGGGCTACGACCGGGTGCGGGTGGGTATGCTGGGCGCCGACCTGGCGCCGGACCCGGAAGCCGGCCGCTGGCGGATCGAAAAAGTGTTCAGCGGCCCCAGCTGGCTGGAGGAGGGGAGGAACCCGCTGGCCGAACCGCTGGTCCGGGTCACCGACGGCATGTGGCTGCTGGCCATCGACGGGCAGGACCTCACCGCCGGCGACAACCCCTGGCGCCTGCTGGAGGACAAGGTGCAGCGGGAAGTGGAACTGACCGTGGCCGAGAGCCCGGACGGGGAGGGCACCCGGACGGTGACCATCGAAGCGATGTACGGCGAGGGCTACCTCCGCTACTACCACTGGGTGGAAGGCAACTACCAGACCGTGAAGGAGAAAACCGATGGCCGGGTGGGCTACATCCACCTCACCGACATGGACGAGGAGGGGCTGCAGCAGTTCGAGCAGGGCTTCCGGGCCGAACGGTACCGTGACGGGCTGATCATCGACGTGCGGGACAATGGCGGCGGCTTTGTCTCCTGGTTCATCATCGACAAGCTGGAACGCCACCTGACCTACCTCAGCAAGACCCGGGAGTTCGAGCCGATGCACTACCCCCACGGTGTGCACCCCGGCCCCATCGTGGTGCTCTGCGACGAGGGTACCGGCTCGGACGGCGAGGTGTTCACCGACCACTTCAGGGAGAAGAGGCTGGGCACGGTGATCGGCGTCCCCACCTGGGGCGGGCTGATCGGCATCATCAACATGATCCCGCTCACCGACGGCGGCCTGGTGACCCAGGCCAACGTGGGGTTCGCCAACCTGCGGGGCGAGTGGGTGGTGGAGAACCGCGGGGCGCTCCCCGACATCCATGTGGAGAACCGCCCGGAGGATCTGCTGGCCGGCCGTGACCCGCAGCTGGAGAAAGCCATCGAGGTGATCCTCGAGCAGCTGGAGCAGTCTCCGCCGCCGGAACTGGTTCCACCGGCGTTCCCGGTGAAGTGAGGAGGATCAGAACTCGCGTGCACTGCGGCCGCCGCGCCGTGGGCGGGATGATCCCCGCTTACGGTGCGTTCGCCACCAGGCTGCACGTGTCAGTGACCTGGTCTCCAGCCGGCGGATAGGGCGGCTGATTGAACGGCGCCGGGGTCACGTCCTCGGCCAGCAGTTCGAAGGTGTTGGTGCCGATCACCGACCCCAGGGCCGGAATGGCCTGGGCCCATGTTGAGCCGAAACTGCCGCCGGCGGCGACGTTGGTGAACCCGGCGCGCCAACCGCCGAAGTAGCTGCCGCCGGCCAGGGAGACATTGATCCGGCCGGCGATCTGCCGGGTCTGGCCGGTGTAGAGGTTGTCCAGGGTGGCGGTCATCACCGTGCTGAAGGGCACGGTGCCGCTGGAAGGCGAACAGCTGAACTCGGCGGCGATGGTATCCGCCTCAGCCTGTATGCCGGTGAACTGCAGATCGTCCAGGCCGATTCGTCCCCGGTTGGAGCCGAAAGGGGTACCGAACTCGAAAACCAGGGCCGCCACCCGGGAAAGATCGAGACCACTGCCGTTGGCCAGAAAATCAGTGAGGCGGATACGGATGGTTTCGAACTCGGTCTGCCACCCCGCGCCGGTTCCCGAGCCGGTGCGCTGGTACGGCTCTTCAACGCCCCCGCCATAGGCGCCGATGCCGATGGAACTGCTGGCGCCGTTTCCGTCGCGCAGGGTTACGGTGAAGGTAAGGTCACCCAGTTCGACAACCGTGTCCGGATGACGGGTTCCCTGGCACGCGCGGAAAGAGAGATATTCGCGGGACAGCAGATTTTCTGCTGCCGGCAGCAGTTCGAACTCCAGTTGCCGGCTTCCCCCGATGCCCCAGTCAAAGACCAGGCACGCCGCCAGATCGTCGGTCCGTCCCCGGGCCATGCCGTTCATCGGGTCGCTGGTGGACCAGGTGAATGTGCCGTCGGTGTCGTCCTGCTGTCCTTCCCAGGCGTTGAGCACCGTCATGGAGACGGATCCGCCGGAGCTGCTGGTGTCCAGTGATGGTTCGCTCTGAAAATCGTCGATGACAAACACCCCCGCTCCCGGACCCTCCCGGTACTCGTGCTCCACCACCGTGGCCGCATTGACGCCAATTGGTTTCAATGCCTCGTACTGCCGCCAGAGATAGTCGAGGGCCGGCAGGTTTCCCTCGATGTGGTGTTTGAGCAGTGCCAGGTAGGTGGCCCGGGCCACTCGCTGGGCTTCGGCCCGGCCGATTTCCGTTCCCGGCGGCCCGGTGAAGTCGTTCCAGCCGCAGCAGTTGAAATCGTTGTGGTCGGCGCCGTGGATATGGGTCATCTGCCGCGTTCCCCCGGCCCTTTCATAGACATGGAACGGGGCATCGCTTTCCCGGTCGGGCCAACCGGTGTTGTCACCGTCGGCAGCGCCCTGCAGCAGATGGAAGATCACCTGGTGAGGATCGGATTGATGACGGCCCAGGTAGTCGTTGGGGGAAATGCTGCTCACCAGGACCACGTCATGGAGCTCGTAGTGGTCGGGTATATAGTCATCGTCATACAAACGGTCGTAGGCCCGGCAGACGCCCTCCCCTCCCCGGCTGTGGCCGATCCAGGTGATCCGGCTGCCGTCGATATGGCCCGCGAAAATTCCGCCGCCGATGACGTCGAGATGGCCGAGAAAATAGTCGGTGTTGTTCAGCGTGGTGGTGGAGGCGGTCTCGATGCCCGGCTGGGTGTTGTTCTCATGGCTCATCACCACATAGCCATAGGAGGCCAGGTGCTCCTGCAGGTAATCGTACCAGGTGTAGTCGTGCCCGTTGCCGTGGCTGATCACCACCAGGGGCAGTTGACCCATGCCGGCGATGCCGGAGGGGTACCAGGTTTTCTGCCCCAGCCAGGCCCCACCGGAATAGGTCGTCGAAGCGGTGGGCAGCGGGCCGGTCTGGGTCAGATCGTGCACCGCGTAGAAGCCTGACTCATCACCGCGACCGTCGATCAGATCGCCAGAATCGAGGAGACCGTCCCGGTCCAGGTCGAGAACCACATCATAGCCCAGACCCAGGCCCGTGCCGGCGTCGGCATCAAGTTCTCCGCCTGAGGCGAGCTCGAAGGTATTCTCCTGAACGGTGGAGCCGCCCAGGAACACGGTGTCCGGCCCTCTGGGGCGTACATCGGACAGGGATGGATCGCTGTCCCACTGGGCCCCGGTTCTGGCACTCACCAGGTAGAGGTGGGCTGTGACCCCGACCACCTGGGGGTACCTGGTGGGATCGATGGCAGCATAGACTGCTGCATCGGCATTGATCGCCCGTACATATTCGAAATATGGATAAGCGGCCAGGGGGTTGCCTGCGAGCTCGGTCCCGGTGACCGCACCCGGACTGACGAGCAGGCCGATGATGAACAGTCCGATGAAGTGCTTCATGGTTTCCCTGCAGTTGTATCTCCGCCTGCTTTGAGCAGACAATCCAACATTCTTGTATCTTTCAAGATAGGTCTTTGCAGGATAAAGATCAATGAAGGTTAGGGAAAAGCGTTTCCCGGGACTCTATTCGGTGGGGGGGAGTTCCCGGGCTCGATCACCTGCAGGAGCTGCCGGCGCTGGTCCGGCCCCAGGCGGGGATATCCGCGAAAATCCGCGCGGCCTGCCCACTTCCCAGAAATGCTTCGGCTCTCAGGCGGGCCTCCACCAGCGAGCGAACCTCTTCCTCGAGAACCCGGTCCGTGCCGCAGGCTTCCCTTAGAAATGTATCACGTTCGTTATGCGGGATTTCCAGCGCCTGGTCGAACAACTCCCTGGCGCGTTGGAGATGGGAGTCATTCATCAGATCTCCTCATTAAAATCTATGGTAGTGAAAAGCATTTTTGCAGTCAAGCGGCCCGGGGGACAGATGAAGCGTCAGCATGGATGAGGGAGAAGAATGGCAATTTGCCGCTTCCCCGCTCACCTGATAGAATTACAACCCTTTCAGAGATGGGAAATTATCGAATCACCCTCAGCCGAGGGTTCAGAATCCGCTCCGGGCCACGGCCCGGATTCGTTTTCAATACACGTGGGAGGCTTGGAAGAACGTGAACGATGCAATCAAGGGACTGAAGCCCGAACCGGTCTGGAGATACCTCTACCAACTGAACCAGATCCCCCGGGGCTCGAAGAACGAGGCCGCGGCCCAGGCGTGGCTGATCAGCGTGGCCGAGAAACTCGGCATGGAACACGAACAGGACGCGGCGGGCAACGTGCTGATCCGCAAGCCGGCCACCCCGGGCCGTGAGAATGCCCCCACGGTGGTACTGCAGGGCCACACCGACATGGTCTGCGAGAAGAATTCCGACACCGTGCACGACTTCGAGAACGACCCGATCACCATGGTCCGCGACGGCGAGTGGATCACCGCCGACGGCACCACCCTCGGTGCGGACAACGGCATCGGCGTGGCCGCGGCCCTGGCCGTTCTGGAAGACAAGGACCTGGTCCACGGCCCGCTGGAGATGATCTTCACCGTGGACGAGGAGACCGGCCTCACCGGCGCCAACGAACTGCAGCCCGGCTGGCTCAAGGGCCGGATCATGCTCAACATGGACTCCGAAGAGGACGGCACCCTCTACGTCGGCTGCGCCGGCGGTGTGGACACCATCGTCACCTTCAAAGCTGACCGCAACGCGGCCGCCTCGGGCATGAGCGCCGTCGAGCTGAAGGTCAGCGGCCTCAAGGGCGGGCACTCCGGCCTCGACATCCACGAGGGCCGGGGCAACGCACTGAAGATGATGACCCGCTTCCTCCGCTCCCCTGCGGCCGCCTCACTGGGCCTCAAGCTGGTCTCCTGGAACGGCGGCAACCTGCGCAACGCCATCCCCCGGGAATCGGTGTCCACGGTGCTGGTGCCCCAGGGCAAGGAAGCTGACCTGGCCAAGGCGGTGGCCGAGCAGGAAGCAGTGCTCAAGGAAGAAATCGGTGATCTGGAAACGGCGCTCAGCTTTGCGGCGAAGACCGGCGTGGAGGCCGCGGGCCTGCCCGCCCCGCTCACCGATGACGCGGCCAACCGGCTCACCAGCATGATCCAGGTGCTGCCCCACGGTGTGGTCACCATGAGCCGGGCAATCCCCGGCCTGGTGGAGACCTCGACCAACGTGGCCTCGATCAAGGAGGACGGCGACACGTTCACCATCAGCACCAGCCAGCGCAGTTCGGCTGCCAGTCAGAAAATGTATGTCTCCGACCTGGTGCTCGACGGCGCCCGTCTCAGCGGGGCTGACGCCACCCAGGGCGACGGCTATCCCGGCTGGAATCCCGACATGAATTCCACCGTGCTGGCCAAGTTGATCGAAACCCACGAGGAACTGTTCGGCAAAAAGCCGGAGATCAAGGCGATCCATGCCGGCCTGGAGTGCGGCATCATCGGCGAGAAGTACCCGGGGATGGACATGATCTCCTTCGGTCCCACCATCACCGGGGCCCACTCCCCCGATGAGCGGATCAAGATCGACACCGTGGACAAGTTCTGGAAGCTGGCCTGCGGCGTCCTGGACAAGCTCTCCGCGTAGATGTTCAGACCACCCCGGCGCCGCTGCTCAATCCGCGGCGCCGGGGTTTTTTCATTCGGAGGACAGACCGGTGAAGAGAACAGCTCTCCTGGCCATCATGCTGGCCCTGATCATTACCATCCCGCTTCAGGCAAAGAAGAAGGACCCGGAGCCCACAGCGGCGCCGGAAGAAGAAAGCGTTTTCTCCTCCGGGACCTTCAGCGGCCTGGCCCTGCGCGGTATCGGACCGGCCCTCACCTCGGGACGCATCGCCGACATCGCCGTGCACCCCGAAGACAAGGCCACCTGGTATGTGGCCGCCGCCTCGGGCGGCGTCTGGAAGACGGTCAACGCCGGAACCACCTGGACCCCGCTCTTCGACGGCGAGGGGTCGTATTCCATCGGCTGCGTGGCCATCGATCCCAACAACCCCTGCACCATCTGGGTGGGCAGCGGAGAGAACAACAGCCAGCGCAGCGTCTCCTACGGCGACGGGGTCTACAAGTCCATCGACTGCGGGGCCAGTTGGACCAGGGTGGGGCTGGAGAACTCGGAGCACATCGGCCGTATCATGGTCGACCCGCGGGACTCCAACGTGGTCTTTGTGGCGGCCCAGGGCCCGCTCTGGTCCGCCGGTGGCGACCGCGGCCTGTACGTGACCCGTGACGGAGGCGAAACCTGGGAGCTGTCGCTGGAGATCAGCGAGGACACCGGGGTCAACGACGTGGTCTTCGACCCGCGGAACCCCGACGTGATGTACGCCTCGTCCTACCAGCGGCGGCGCCACACCTGGACGCTGATAAACGGCGGGCCGGAGTCGGCGCTCTACAAGACCGTGGACGGCGGGGCAAACTGGAACAAACTGGAGTCGGGCCTGCCCTCCGGCGACGTGGGCCGCATCGGCCTGGCCGTGGCCCCCGCCGACCCGGACGTGGTCTATGCCATCATCGAGGCGGCCGGCGAGGACGGCGGCTTCTACCGCAGCACCAACTCCGGCGCCTCGTGGGAGAAGCGCTGCGACTACGTCTCGGGCAGCGCCCAGTACTACAACGAGATCATCCCCGACCCGAACAACGTGGACCGCGTCTACTCGGTGGACACCTGGATGCAGGTGACCAACGACGGTGGTGCCTCATTCGATGGTATGGGAGGCTACCGCAAACACGTGGACGACCACGCGCTGTGGGTCGATCCCGACAACAGCGACCACCTGATCAACGGCAACGACGGCGGGGTCTACGAGAGCTGGGACCGCGGCGGCAACTGGCGCTTCATGGCCAACCTGCCGGTAACCCAGTTCTACAAGGCCACCCCGGACAACGACTTCCCCTTCTACAACGTCTACGGCGGCACCCAGGACAACGCCACCCTCGGCCTGCCGGCCCGCAACACCAGCGCTGGAGGCATCACCAACGCCGACTGCTACGTCACGGTATTCGGCGACGGCTTCAAGACCCAGGTCGACCCGACCAACGCCGACATCGTCTACTCCCAGTGGCAGTACGGCGGGCTGGTGCGCTACGACCGCAAGAGCGGCGAGGCCATCGACATCCAGCCCCAGCCGGCGGTGGGCGAAGATCCCCTGCGCTGGAACTGGAGCTCGCCGCTGATCATCAGCCCGCATTCCAACACCCGGCTCTACTACGCCGCCCAGCGTGTCTTCCGCAGTGACGACCGGGGCGACAACTGGACGCCGGTGAGCCCGGACCTCAGCCGCCGGATCGACCGCAATGCGCTTCCGATCATGGGCAAGGTCTGGAGCATCGACGCGGTGGCCAAGAACGACTCCACCTCCAACTACGGCAACATCGTCAGCCTGGCCGAATCACCGCTGGTGGAGGGCCTGCTCTATGCCGGTACCGACGAGGGCCTGATCCAGGTCAGCGAGGACGGCGGCGAGAACTGGCGCCGGATCGAGAGCTTCCCCGGTGTGCCGGACATGTCCTACGTCACCGGCATCACCCCCTCGCTGCACGGCGCCGACACGGTCTACGCCACGCTGGACAACCACAAGCAGGGTGACTTCACCCCCTACGTGATCAAGAGCAGTGACCGCGGCGCCAGCTGGACATCGGTGGCCGGCGACCTGCCGGAGCGGGGCCAGGCCCACATGCTGGTGGAAGACCACGTGCGGCCCGAACTGCTCTTCGTGGGCACCGAGTTCGGTCTCTTCTTCACCATCGACGGCGGCACGAAGTGGGTCCAGCTCATGGGCGGCCTGCCGGTGGTGGCCATCCGCGACGTGGAGATCCAGCGGCGGGAGAACGACCTGGTGCTCGGCACCTTCGGCCGCGGCTTCTACATCCTCGACGACTACTCGCCCCTGCGCGAGGTGACCGAGGATCTTCTGGAGAGTGACGGCTACGTCTTCCCGGTGAAGAAGGCCTGGGTCTTCATGGAGGAGGCCCGTCTGGGCCTGCGCGGCAAGGCCTTCCAGGGTGATGACTACTTCACCGCACCCAATCCGCCCTTCGGCGCCGTCTTCACCTTCTACCTCAAGGAGGCCCCGAAAACGCTGAAGGAGCAGCGGCAGGAGGCGGAGGAGCAGACCGAGGAGGACGGCCAGGCCGTCAGCTACCCGGCGTGGGACGACCTGCGGGCCGAGGACCGCGAGGAGGACCCGGTGGTGCTGGTCACCATCACCGACATCGACGGCAACGTGGTGCGGCGGTTCACCAGCCCGGCCGTCTCGGGCATGCAGCGGGCGGTCTGGGACCTGCGCTATCCGGCGTTCAATCCCACCTCGCTGGAACCACAGGGATCGGGCAGCCCCTGGGACAACCCGCCGGATGGCCCGCTGGCCGCTCCCGGCGAGTACACCGTATCGCTGGCCCTCAGGGTCAACGACCGGTTGACCCCCATCGGTGCACCGCGGACCTTCAGCACCGAATCGCTGAACATGGCCACCCTGCCGGCCGAGGACCGGGAAGCGGTGCTGGCCTTCCAGAAGAAGACCGGTGACCTGCAGCGTGCGGTGCTCGGCACGGTGCGCGCGCTGGGCGAAGCAGAGGACCGCCTGGCCCATGTCAAGCAGGCGGTGCTGGACACTCCGCAGGCCGACAGCGCACTGATTGACCGGGCCAGGGGCCTGGAGCTTCGCCTCGAAGCGCTGCGGGTCAAGCTCTCCGGCGACCGCACCGTGGCCTCGCGCAACGAACCCACCCCGCCCTCCATCACCGGTCGGGTCTACAATGCCATGGGCGGCTGGTCCTCCAGTTCGGCGCCCACCGGCACGCACCTGGAAAACTACCGCATTGCCGCGGAGCTGTTCCAGCCGGTGCTGGCCGAGCTGCAGCAGTTGATCGAGGTGGACCTGGTTGCACTGGAAGCGGAGCTGGAGGCCGCCGGCGGGCCGTGGACCCCGGGACGGGTGCCCCGCTGGTCAGCGGAATAACGCACACGGTGACCGTCACCCGTTGCAAGAAAAAAGGGGGACTGGCAGCTCCGTGCCTGTCCCCCTTTTCTTGTTTCATGGCCGGTTACCCGCCTACGGCGCAATCCCCTCCACCGTGCAGCCGGCTGTTGCCCGGTCGCCCGACGTCACGAAGGGCGGCAAGTTGTACGGCGCCGGTGAAACGTCGATGGCGGTCAGTGTGAGGTGATTATCACCGACAACAGTGCTGAGCGCCGGGATCGGCTGGATCCAGCTGATGGTGAACATCTGCCCCGGATTGATCAGCGTAAAACCGCGCCGCCAGTAGTTGACCACCTGTCCGCCCGCCGTGGTCAGGTCGAGACGACCGGCCATCACGCGGTGGGAGGAGGTCAGGTTGGACATGGTCACACCGATGTGCGGGCTGAAGGGCAGCATGCCCGAGTCGGGCGTGCAGGCCAGTGTGCAGGAAATGGTAGGTGGACCGCTGCTGCGGTAGACATTGCCGTTGAATCCGGTCGCGGCATAGAGCTCGCCGTCCGACCCCGTGAGAAGTGCGTTGACGTGGGTGGCGTTCACCAGGTCCGATGTCGGCGTCCAGGTCACACCGCCGTCGGCCGTGCGGAAGATGTCGGCCAGGGGCCCGGTGGCGGCATAGAGCAGGCCGTCGGTGTGCTGGTACAGATCGATGATGAAATCCGTGTCGTCAAAACAGGTCACCAGGTCCCAGTTCAGGCCCAGGTCGTCCGAACGATACAAACAACCCTCGGGCCCGGTGCCGGCCCAGAGAGATCCGCCATCATCCTGGAACAGCGAATAGACCTCTTCGGCACCGGCAAGTTCTCCGGTGTTGCTCCAGCTCAACCCTCCGTCAGTGGAGGCGAACACGTCGCCGTCCGGCGAAGTGCCGGCAAAAACCGTGCCGTCGGAGGCCTCGAGCAGCACCGAAACGTTCTCCGCGCCGGCCAGATCCCCGGACAGGGTCCAGCTGGCCCCGCCATCCATGGTCCAAAACACGTCCCCGGCCGGGCTGGTCCCGGCGAGGATGGGGCCGCCGCCCAACTCTGTCAGCCCGAAGACCACGTCCGCACCGGCCAGCTCGGCGGTGACCGCCCAACTGGCCCCGCCGTCGGTGCTGCGGAAGACACGGCCCTGCACCGTCCCGTCCGGGCCCTTGGTTCCGGCGTACAGTGCGCCATCGGATCCCTCGAGCAAGCCGTAGACCTGGCTGGCATCCACAAGGTCGGCCGTGTTGGTCCAGCTGGCGCCAAAGTCATCGCTGCGATAGACGTTTCCGGTGGGGCCGGAACCGGCAAAGAGGCTGCCCCCGGCTTCGACCAGCGCATAGATACGCAGCGCACCGTCAAGCTCACCCGTATTCTCCCAGGTCCAGCTATCGCGGTCGATGGCGGCAACCGGGAGGATGGAACCGCACAAGACCAATACACACAGGGCCAGCAGATTGAAAGTCTTCATTCCCATGGCTTCACACTCCTCATTGATTGACCGGTGAGAGAGAAAGTTCAGGCCGGGCCTCAGAGCCCGATCCCTTTCGACGGTACATTATAGAACTAATAATACTAATTGGCAAGCTGTTTTTTTCTTTCGCGGCCAGATCTCCGTGGAACCGGACGTGAGACCCCCCGCCGTGGGCAGACTGGCAACTGGATGATGGTCAGGACCATGCTTGTCGGGGCTGTTTTTGGCTCCCCTGGAGTGGGCTAATCTGTGGTGCGACGGAAACCGAAGACTTCATCGAGGGACAGGCTGACCATCAGGCCGTTGCCCGGGTCGTCGAGGCTGCCGCAGACCTCCTCCACCATGCGGACCATCCGTTGCACCTGGCGGTCCTGCACCACGGCGAGAATGGTGCGGTTGCTGGGGCTGCTGCCCGGGAAAGCGTCGCTGAGGCCGGCAAAGATGGGGATGTTGCGGGAGACGATCTGGCCCATCCCCACCGAGTTGAGCACCGTGGCGCCGCTGATCCCGATCTCCAGGAAGGCGGTGAGCAGGTCCTCGAGATACTCCACCCGGTTCAGAATGATGACCACCAGTTTCACCGGCCGGCCCCCTCACACATCCAGCTGCCCCTCTTCGAACCGCTCCACCACCTGCCAGGCCTGGTCGGCGTCGGTGCAGGCCAGCAACGCCTCCCGCCGCTCCCGCTTCTTGAGCAGCCGGGCCACCCGGGCCAGGAACCGCAGGTGCAACCCGGCCTGGTCCCGCGGGCCGAGCACCAGGATGAAGATGCGCACCGGCTCACCGTCAATGGCGTCGAAGGGCACCGGTTCCGCCGCGATCCCCAGACAGGCCATCAGCTCGGTGCAGAAGGCCGGCTTGGCGTGGGGCACGGCCACCCCCGCACCGATACCGGTGGAGCCGATCTCCTCTCGCAGCCGCACCTCCCGCAGCGTCTCGTGCCGCCGGGCTTCGGGATAGCCGTGGAGGAGCAGTTCCACCAGTTCGCCCAGCACGGCCTCTTTCCCGGTCTGCCGGAGAAAAACGTGGACGTTTTCCCGCTTCAATACTTCGTTGATACGCATGGCTGAGGATCTCCCCGCTGGTTCCGCTGCCCGCTAATCTAGCACTCCACGGTTAAAAATCCAACAACTCAGTGCACTACCGGTTGGCTTCTCCGGTCTTGCGCAAGGAGTATTTGAACAGTACCGGCCCGATCACCTGGTTCACGGTGATCGCCGCGATGAGGATGCTCTGCAGGTAGAGCCCGACTTCGGGGAACCGCCGAACCACTTCGGCCACCAGGCCGAGGCTCACCCCGGCCTGGGTGATGAAGCCGAGCCATAGATGGTTGCGGGT
The DNA here is from genome assembly GCA_963836075.1 of uncultured Acidobacteriota bacterium. Lineage (GTDB taxonomy): Bacteria > Acidobacteriota > JAQAZP01 > JAQAZP01 > JAQAZP01 > JAQAZP01. The sequence goes on along the minus strand of CAWIIB010000009.1, from coordinate 2,837,872 downwards.
CAGGGGTGGATCTCCGGCAGCGCCGCTACCGGCCAGGGATCCAAGCCATACCATCAGCCCCCGTGAGGCGACGACCAGCAGGCCCAGCAGCCAGCCGGCCCGCAGCATGTCGAGGTCGATCATCGCCCCGGTGACGGCGAAGAAGCCGACGTAGATCGGCAGCGACACCCGGTCCATGCTCTCCAGGAACGACTCGCCCTTGCTGGAGAAGTTCTGCACGGTGAAGCCGGCGGCCATGCAAATCAACAGCGGCTCGAGGTGCAGGCTGATCTCGTGGATCGAGTAGAGATAGTCGCTGAACAGGTGGCAGGACTTGATCACCAGGAAGCCGGTGGCGGCGATGATGATCGGCAGCTCCGCCCCGAGGTTGCGGATCAGGAGGATGATCCCCCGGCCCAACAGGTAACCGAGGGAGAGTGTGATCACGATCTCCACCAGCAGGTTAAGGATCAAGCCAAGGCTCATCGTGCCCCCTGGTTCAAACAGGGCGTGGCTGAAAGAAATCACGATTCCAAAAAGAAGAATCACGATCACGTCGGTGGCGATGGTCACCGAGAGCACGGTACCTGCTGAACGGTCCCCGGGCCCTTGTCTCGCTGATCACCGCAATCACCGATGATGGCGAACGAGCCGTGGAGATGACACCGATGATCGCGGCCATGGCCAGGCGGACGCCGAACGGCTGATCTTTCATGAACGGGACCAGGGGTGCCGCAGCCAGTACCATCCCGGTGACCCCGATGAGGATCACCAGGGTGTTGCCGACCAGAATCAGTGAGATCGATTTGATCCGCTTGCGGATGCTCTCCAGCTGCAGTTCGCCGCCGGCGCAGAAGGCGATGAAGGCCAGGGCCAGGCTGTTGAGGAAGTCGAGGTCGGCGATGGCGTACTGGTCGATCAGGCCGAAGCAGTGCGGGCCGAGGACCAGGCCGGCGATGATGTAGCCGGTGATCCGGGGCAGCGACAGCTTCTCGCCGAGGTAGCCGATGCAGTAGGCGGCGATGAGCAGGAAACCGAGCACCATGATCGAGTGGGCCGGCGCCCCGCCGCCGGGCAGTTCCTGGAGGCCCACGGCCAGCATGCAGCCGGTGGCGATGAGCAGGATGAGCAGGCGGTGAGTCATCCCCTCTCCTCCCTGCTGAAGAGGTCGAGAATCAGCCGCGGCCCCACCAGCTCGCCGATGAGCACCGAGAAGATGATGATGGTGACCATGGCGTCGGTCATGGCCGATGCGTGGAGCAGGCGGAAGCTGACGATGATGGCGATGGCCAGCCCCCCCTCGGAGACCAGGCCCAGGCCAAGCCGCCCGGGCACCGGGTACTGGGGCCGGAAGACGAGGGTGGCCGCCCGGACCCCCACCAGTTTGCCCAGCAGCCGCAGGATGAAATAGACCGCCAGCACCACAATGCTGAAACCGAGGGAGAGGCGCCAGCCGGCGCCGATGATCAGCAGCAGGATGATGTAGATCGGCTTCTCCGAGGGCATCACCACCGCCAGGGCACGGAGGCGGTGCCGGCTGAAGTTGGCCACCAGCACCCCGCAGATCATGCCCGAGATCAGCGGGGTGTGGTGGATGGTGTGGGCCATGCCGGCGCAGAGCATCACCGCCCCCACCAGGAAGAGCGGGAATTCCTGGCGAACCAGGCGGGTGCGGCTGAGCACCACCAGGATCAGCGCCGGCGCACCGGCCATCAACAGGGTGGCGAAGAGCCACTGGACGGCCGCCGCGGCCAGCGAGCCGGGGCCGGCCGCCCCGGTCATGGCGCCGACGGCCAGGGCGAAGAAGAAGAGCCCGAACAGGCCGTCGACGCTGGAGATATAGCGCAGCAGCTGCAGCAGCGGGCGGTTGGCCAGGTCGCGCGACTGGGCAGCAATGGCCAGCGCTGACTGGGCCGAGCAGCAGGCGGTGCTGCCGAGAATCACGGCCTGGGAGAGCAGAAAGAGTGGCGATGACGACGGGTAGTGCCAGTCCAGCAGCAGGTAGACCGGCACGGTGACCACCACGAAGGTGATCAGAGCCTGCACCGCGGTGATGGAGAAATAGAACCGCGGCAGACCGCGCAGCTGCCGCACCTCGAACTGCAGGCCGAATAGAAAGCCGATCCAGGCCAGGGCAAAGAGAAGGGCCGGCTGCAGCTGGGTCAGGGTGGCCTGGTCAAAGACGTCTAGACCCGACCGTCCCAGGGCCATGCCGAGGAAGATGTAGGCGGTGCCGCTGATCAGCAGGTGGTTCAGCCCCAAGGGCAGACGCCGCCCGCGGCTGATGATCCGCGAGCCCAGAATGGCCACGACGGAGATGATGACAATGGCCAGCAGGAGCCGAATGTTCATCGTAACTCCCTAGACGTCAATGAGATAGCATTAATGCTGTAATTATAGGCGGGGATGGGTCGCGGGTCAATGGCCGATTGTGGGGGTGGGGGCGCCCCGGGGAGACGGCAACGGGGCTGCGCCGCGGACCAAGGCCAGGGTGGCGGCATCAGTGCTGTACACGCCGTACCAGCCCTGGCGCTCGTGGGGCGGGTCGCCGGTCCAGGGGTCCCCGGCCCGCCAGTGGCCGCCGGGACGGGCCGGAAGCCCCTCGCCGGCCCAGGCCCAGATGTTGCAGCCGGCCAGCGGGCCGGCTGTAGCGGCGCCGGCTTCCAGCACAGCGAACATGGTGGCGAAAAAGGCGTCCCGGCGGCCGGTGGACGAGGCGGGATCGAAGCTGCCGTTGTCCCGGGCCAGGCCGAACTCCTCCAGCACCAGCGGTTTCCCCAGCTCCGCGGCCAGCATTGTGTGCTGCTCCAGGTACTCCAGCGACCGCGATTCGGCGCCGGGCCAGGTTGCCTCCGGCTGCAGCGGATCGTACCAGCCCCAGTTCTGGGGCCAGATGTGGACCGTGGCATAGTCGATGTCCGGCCCGTCGTGGTTCGCAGTGAAGTCGAGACCGTTGACCAGCGGCAGAGGCGTCTCCCCTTCGCTGCCGGCGGTCACCAGGTGGCGCGGATCGAGAGATTTCACGTAGGCCGCCGTCTCGTCGATCCAGGCATTGAACGCCTCCGCGTTGCCCATGCCCCGCGGCTCGTTGGCCAGCTCCCAGGCCATGATCACCGGGTCGTCGCAATAGGCCATGCCGGTGTGGATGTTGACCCGCTGGACAATGGCGGCAATGTGCTGCCGGAAGGCCTCGCGGGCCCCGGCGCTGGAATAGAACCGGGCGGCAAAGGCCTGGTAGCGGCCCCAGTCCGCCTCCGGCCCCGCTGGATAGGGTATGGCCTCGCCGCTGTCCCAGGCCACATACTGGGCCATGCCGCCGGTCCAGGGCCAGAAGTTGTTGAGACAGAGGACGAGGCGCAGATCCCGCCGGGCCGCCGCGGCCAGCAGGTAGTCGAGGCCGTCAAGCAGCTGCGGGTCATACACGCCGGGGGCGGGCTGAAGCGCGGGGACCACCCGCCAGGGTTCGCTGTCCGGGCCCTCCGAGCCGGCCATCACCCGCAGGTTGGTCACCCCCAGGTCACGCAGCAGGTCCAGTTCCCGGTCCAGCCGCGCCCGGTCCCCTCCCGGCCCCGGCGAGGCGAGGTTCATCCCGTACCAGCAGTTGACGCCGGCAAAGCGGTACGGCCTGCCGTGGATGAGGAAGCGGGTGCCGGAGACGGTGATGAAACCGCTGTCTTCACCGTTGCGGGCGGCATGATCCGGCGCCGTGGTGCAGGCCACGGCGCAGAGCAGCAGGCTGGCCGCCAGCCGGCGCAGCAGCGTTGTCCGGACGCCGGCCCCGGCCATGTCTCAGGCCACCACCCAGATGCCGTCACGGATAGACAACCGGGTGTTGTCCAGCCAGACCTCGCGGCCGGTGCCGCCGGGCCGGAAGTCGGTGACCACGTCCACGTGCTGGGCCGAGCGGTTGAGCAGACCCCGGGCGTGGAGCTGGTCGCACTCCTTCTTTCCGGAGTCCGAGGACGGGTCATCCACGTAGGCCTCGGGATAGCTGGAGCCGATGGCGATGTGCGCCGTCCCCCCCACCTTCTCCACGAAGAGCGGGTGGCGCAGCACCTCCTTGATCCCCGAGTTCATCCCCAGGGCCACCTCGCCCAGCCGGTGGGAGCCCTCGTCGGTCTCGATGATCTTGGCCAGCGCCTCACTCCCCTTCTCCGCCGAGTATTCCTGGATCACGCCCTTCTCGAACCGCAGGTAGATCCCCTGGATGGTGGTGCCGCCCTGGAAGACCGGCATGTCGACGTAGACCTCGCCCTCCACGGTGCGGGCATCGGGGCTGGTGAAGACCTCGCCGTCGGGGAAGTTGCGCAGGCCGGTGCACATGACCACGTTGCGCCCGCCGATGTTCATCGACAGCTCCAGGCTCTTGCCGCTGGCCGGGTGCTGGGTCACCAGGCGGATGGTTTCGGCCTCGGTCATCGCCCGGTGGATCGGCTCCTCGATGGTCTCCAGCAGCTTGGGGTCCACGGTGGAAGCGGAGACGATCACGTCGGTGTAGTCGGCGAGGCTCATCTCCTCCATGTCGGCGAAGCCCTGGGTGGGATAGAGGGTGATCACCCACTGCTTGAGCAGCCGGACCGTCTTCGTCGGTTCGTCGGCCCGCATCACCGCCATGGCCAGCTCGTCCGGCTGGTTGTCGAACAGCTCGGGGGATTCGGCGCCCAGCACCTCGATGTACTTGTTCATCGCCTCGTAGCGCTGCATCTGCCATTCCGGCACCTGCGCGATCTGCTCCAGGCTGCCGTGACGGGCCATGGAGGCCCCCCAGACCTTGCCCCGGTCGTTGTCCGGCGCCACCAGGTTGAGATCCACGATGGCCCCGGCGGCGAAGATCTTGTCCTGCAGGATCGACATCAGCGGCCAGCAGACGTGCTCACCCTTGACCATCACCACGTCCCCCGGGCCCACCCCGCCCATGGAGTGGTTGATCAGGTAGTCGGCCCATTTCTCCAGGTCTTCACGTTTGATGTCGACACTCATCGTCTTCTCCTCGTTGGTTGGTTCGCCGTCCCGGGCGGCCGCCGTGCGGGCCAGGAAAGTGCATTAAAACAGGAGGAAGCAAAAAGAGTCAAATGGGTCCGGTGCAAAAAAGCAGGCGGTCTTTCCGGTAAAGATTTGCTATAATAGCTCCGATATGAAAACCAACACATTCAACCTCTTGGCAAGCAATCACTTCCGGCCATGAGCGGAGGGCCATCGTGCAGGAGCGGATAGACAACGCTTTGGCCAACCTGACGGGCGAACCGGCCGGCACCATGAAGGGCACCGGCTGGCTGGTCCTGGCGCTGGTCGGTGTTTTCCTGGCCCTGGCCGCGGTCTTTTCCATCTCCATTCCCCTGATCCTGCTGCCCTTCGTGGCGGCCGGGGTGCTGCTGCTGTTCTTCTTCCGGCCCACCTGGGGCATCATCACCGCGATCCTGCTGCTGACCATCAAACGGCTGTTCGCCTTCGTGGTGGGCACCATTCCCTTTTTCACCGTCAACCGCGCCCTGGTCTTCTGGGTCCTGCTCTGCCTGCTGCTGCACCGCTTCGTCCTGAAAACCTGGGGCCCGTTCCATCGCCACGACCAGAACCGGGTCGCCCTGCTGTTCTGCATCTGGTTCTCCCTCTGCGCACTGCTGGCCCTGGACAAGACCTACGCCATGCACATGTATCCCCAGTTCATCGGCAACTTCCTGCTCTTCTTCCTCATCTACCAGTTGATCGACAACAGGAAACAGCTGGGCTTCATGTTTCTGAGCTATATCGCTCTGCTGGCCGCCAGCGGGATGATCTCCATGATCGGCGCCCGGCTCACCACTTCCAAGCTCTTCACCACCGGGAGATATTACGGGTCGGGACTGGAAGCGACGCAGACCTTCCGCGCCGGCGGGATGAACGGCATGGAGCCGAACAACTACGCCGTGGTGGTGGTGCTCTGCATTTTCACACTGGCCATCATGCTCTGGTGGAAAGATCTCCGTCCCTGGCACCGGGGACTGATCATTTTCTTTATCTTTCTGTTCCTGTTCCTGCTCTCCCAGACCCTCTCCAGAACCGGCATGATCCTGTTTATTCTGGCCACCATCGTGTATCTGATCCGCTACAGAAAGCGGATCGGGTGGCGGCGTATCGCCATCGGGGGAGCCGTGCTGCTGCTGGTTCTCAGCGTGCTGGCCACCGAGCGGGTGGTGGACCGGTTCAGCAGCATCTCCGAAGTGAAAGGGCTGAACCTCAGTGAGGACCGGTCGATCAGCAACCGGATCGGCCTGACCCTGATGCTGCCCAAACTGGTGGCCATGAACCCGATTTTCGGCGTGGGGCCGGGGAACATCCCCTACCTGACCTCAAAAACGGAATCCCGCGGATACGTGGCCCGGAACCTCAGAGGTGTCGGCTACCGGGCACACAACCAGTATGTGGAGCTGATCGGTGAAACCGGCATCATCGGGTTCCTGATTTTTGCCCTGCTGATGGGGCTCTGCATCAGGGATCTGCTGATCAGCCGGCGGCTGCTCAGGGACAAGGAAGGCACCTTCCTCTGGAGCCTGACCGAGGCGATGACCCTGATCATTCCGCTCTATTTCCTGGGCGCGGCCACGCTGGAGGCGGCGGGCAAGCCGACCTTCTGGATCATCCTTTCCGTACCGATCATCACCAGGCGGATACTGGAACGGGAAGCGGACAGCGCGGCCCAGGGCCCGCCCTCCGAGGCGCCACTCCCCTCGCCCACACCGGCCCTCGATTAGCCGTCAACACCCGAGACCAAATTCTCTTCGATATGCGGTCAACCAGTTACACTCGAATGATCGTCCCTCAACAGTCCATGCGAAAAATGTTCGGATAAATAGCACCTGTCCCTCATTTAGGCCGACCACTGATGACGGTGGCGCAGATTTCGTATAGAATCCCGGTTCGGTGAAAAAACGCTTTTCAGGAGAATACAAATGACCATCAGATTTCTGCCCGCGATTCTGATTCTCGTGCTGCTGGCCTCAGGGATCAGCCTGGGGGCGGCCGAGGAGGCGACCGTGAAGACAAACCCCCTGCTGTCGGACTGGAATACCCCCTTTGGCGTGCCTCCTTTCCCGCTGATCGAGGAAGAGCATTTCATGCCCGCCTTCAAGGCCGGGATGGAGCATCATGCGGCTGAAATCGAGGCCATCGCCTCGAACCCCGAGCCGCCCACCTTCGGCAACACCCTCGTGGCGCTGGACGAGAGCGGGCCGTTGCTCTACCGGGTCTCCAAAACCTTTTACAACCTCAACTCGGCCAACACCAACGACCAGATGCAGGCAATCGCCAAGGAGGTGGCCCCGCTGCTCTCCCGGCACCGGGACGACATCAAGCTGAACCAGGCGCTGTTCCAGCGGATCAAGGCGGTGGAGGCGATAAAGGATGACCTGCCGCTGACCGTGGAGCAGCAGAAGCTGCTGGAGAAGTACTACAACGACTTCGTCCGGGGCGGGGCGAACCTCGAAGGCGAGGACAAGACGAAGCTGCGGGCGATCAACGAGGAGCTCTCGGTGCTGACCAACAAGTTCGGCGAGAACCTCCTCGAGGAAACCAACTCATTCGAGATGGTGCTGGAGAAGGAGGACCTGGCCGGACTGCCCGAGGGTGTGGTGGCCGCCGCGGCCGAGGCGGCCAGGGAACGGGGCCACAAGGGCAAGTGGGTCATCACCCTGCACAAGCCGAGCTGGATCCCCTTCCTCCAGTATTCCCAGCGGCGCGACCTGCGGGAAAAGATCTACACCGCGGTGATGATGATGGGCAACAACGGCAACGACCGGGACAACAAGGAAATCCTCTCCAAAATTGCCGTTCTGCGGTTCAGGAAGGCCAGCCTGCTCGGCTTCCCCACCTATGCCGACTACCAGCTTGACGAGAACATGGCCGAGAAACCGGAAAACGTCTACAAGCTGCTGGACCAGATCTGGGCCCCGGCGATCAAGGTGGCCAAGCAGGAAGTGGCCGAGATGCAAAAACTGGTGCAGGCCGACGGCTTCGAATTCCAGCTGGCCTCCTGGGACTGGTGGTACTACGCCGAGAAGCTGCGCAAGGCAAAATATGACCTGGACGAAGAGGAACTGCGCCCCTACTTCAAGCTGGAAAACGTGATCGACGGCGTCTTTGCCGTGGCGACAAAACTGTATGGCCTGCAGTTCAGCGAACGGGCCGACATCGCCACCTACCACGAGGACGTCAAGGTCTTCGAGGTCAAGGATGCCGACGGCTCGCACATCGGCATCCTGTTCACCGACTACTACCCCAGGGCGGGCAAGCGGGGCGGCGCCTGGATGAACGCCTTCCGCAAGCAGTCGCGCCGTGAGGGGAAGATGATCACCCCGGTGATCTACAACGTGGGCAACTTCTCCAAGCCCACCGCGGACACGCCGTCGCTGATCAGCGTCGACGAGGTGCTGACCCTGTTCCACGAGTTCGGCCATGCCCTGCACGGCCTGCTCTCCGACATCACCTACGACGGACTCTCGGGCACCGACGTGGCCATCGACTTTGTGGAACTGCCCTCCCAGATCATGGAAAACTGGGCCTTCAAACCGGAAGTGCTGGCCATCTACGCCAAACACTACCAGACCGGGGACGTGATTCCCCTGGAACTGGTGGCCAAGCTGGAGAGCGCCCGCAACTTCAACCAGGGCTTCAAGACCGTGGAGTACCTCGCCGCCTGCTACCTCGACATGGACTGGCACACCCTGGACAAGGCCAAGGCCCCCGATGTGCTGAAGTTCGAAAAGGCCTCCATGGACCGTATCGGCCTGATCCCGGAGATTCTCCCCCGTTACCGCACCACCTACTTCCGGCACATCTTCTCCAGCATGTACGCTGCGGGGTACTACAGCTACGTCTGGGCCGAGGTGCTGGACGCCGACGCCTTCCAGGCCTTCCGGGAGACCAGTCTCTTCGACCGCAAGACGGCCCAGTCGTTCAGGACCAACATCCTGTCCAAAGGCAAGTCCGACGATGCCATGGTGCTCTACAGGAAGTTTCGCGGGGCCGAGCCGAGCATCGAACCGCTGCTGGCCAAACGGGGGCTGGACTGAGAACGGTTACGGATTGAAGGAGTCGGGGTGGCGGGCCGGGATTCAGGAAACCTTGTGGATCTCGTCGTCCATCCTCGTCTGTTCACTGTCCGGCCAGATCAGCACCGTGTCCCCGGGGATTGATGTGCAAACGCCCTGAACCGTACTCTCCGGAAACTTGTCGTAGAGGATTTCGCAGCTCCTCACCGACTCGTCGTCCAGGGTGGGCTGCTCGCCCAGGAAACCGACCCAGGCGTTGCGGCCGGTTCTCTTGGCCACGAAGAGAGCGGTATCGGCAAGGTGCAGCACGTTGCCCCAGGAATGGAGGTGGGGCCGTGAGCGGAGAAAGGGGAAGCAGGCGAAGCCGATGGAACAGGTGGCCTGCACGGTGTGGCCGTTCTCCAGCATCACTGGGTGGGCCATGATCCGGGAGCGGAGCCGCTCGGCAAGTTTGTGCGCCTTCCCCAGGTCCGAACCACGCCCCAGCAGCAGGAACTCATCACCACCCCATCGGATCAGGATGTCCGAGTCGCGGCAGGTTTCTCTCATCACGTCGCGGAAGGCCAGGATCACGCGGTCGCCCGCGGCGTGGCCATAGGTGTCATTGACCTGCTTTAAGATATCGATGTCGATCATCATGAACAGCAGTTCGGAATCGTCGACTTTGGTGCCGGTTCGCGAGGCCTGATCGAAGCGCCTCCGAACGGCGCCAATTTCCTGCTCGATATGCTCGAAGAAGTAGCGCCTGTTCCACAGGCCGGTGAGCGGGTCGGTGAGACTGGCATCGAGGAACTTCTCGTTCAACACTTCGAGTTCCTTGTTGCGCTCGGCCAGTTCCTCTGTTCGTTCCCGCACCTGGACCTCGAGCATCCGGCTGTATTCTTCCTTCCGCTCCAGCTTTTTCTTCTGGGACAGCACAAACCCGAAAACCGCCGCCCCGAAAATCAGGATATAGATCGTGTCCTGTTCAGTCGACGGGAGCCCACGGGTTACGGCAAAAGCGGCCAGCAGGATCAATATTCCCAGACCTCCAAACAGTGCCACATTGATTCTCATGAAGCGCACTCACCCTCCCCCAATGGAGCTTATTCCGAATCCTCCGGTTTTTGATTGCACGTCCTGTTTACTGCACGATCCGTACCCGCGAGATCGTTCTGTTCCCGGCGCGTCCCACAATCGTTTTATTTTCAGGTATTTGCTGGTGGGTTCCTGATCCACGGCTTGAATTGGTTGCGGAAATTCCGGTGGAATTTCAACCGAAAAAACGGTGGATCACCGAAATAATGGTGGATTGGAGGTCAACTTTCCCTTGAATTTCAACCGGTTGAAGCCGATAGGGTGGAGAAGCTGTCCCGCATTTCGCTACCGGATGCGGTCCGATGCCGGCAGGAAGGCCGGCCAACGGTGTCCTCGTTTGATCGGCCCTTTTTCTCGACGGGCCGCAGTGGAGGCAACGTGGGCGATCTGCCCCTTCATTTCAGGTCCACCGACATCCTCCGGGCGTGCGTGCGACTGCTCCGCAGTTTCGTGGGCGCAACAACCGTCTCGCTCTATCTCCCACCCTCCTCGGGCGGGCTCCGCGAACCTCTCCTGCTCCACGACGGTGAGGATCCCCCGGTGGCCGAATTCGTCGACATCGACGCGGCGGCGGAGTTCAGCCACCGCTACCGGAGGGAACAGGGTTACACGGGGGTCGACCCGAAACAGCTTCTGTGGAAGATCGACAGTTCCACCAACGGAGGTCTCCTGATCCGGGTCCGGCCACCTGGGTCAATCCCCGGGCTGGACCCCACTGAACATGGTGAACCGTGTCCCACACGGCGAACCACCGATTTGGAGGGTGGCGTGCCGGTGGATCATCCCGGTATCTGGATCGGCCTGCGGATAAAGGACGGCGACCATTCCGGGATCCGGACCTTGCTGGATGAAAAGGCTTCTCCCCGGGAGTTTGGCCGGTGGAGGGACTGGATCATCGCCCTGGGAGCAGCACTCGCCCTCCACGCGCAGCAGGTGTCGGCAATGATCGACGACCCGGTGAGCGGGGTTCCCGGCCGTGTGCGGTTCGAGGATCTTCTGGTGCAGGCTGTGGAGCAGGCGGTGAACCGGAAGCGCCCGTTCACTCTGCTGCTGGTCAATCCCGACGACTTCGATGTGGTGAACGAGCATTTCGACCGCAAAACCGGTGATGCGGTGATTCGCGAGATCGCCGGCAGGCTCACCGAGTTGGTCCGGACCACGGACGTGGTCCACCGCTACGGCGGGGCGATCTTTCCCGTGGTCCTGCCTGACACCGGCCTCGACAACGGAACCCTGGTGGCCGGGAACCTCCGCTCGAAGCTTACCGAAGGGGCCTATTTCCGGGGAGCGGTCCGTCTGGGATTCAGCATCGGGCTGACAGAGTTCATCCCCGCCGCGTATGACGATGCTCGGGAGGTGGCGATGGAACTGTTCCGCAAGGCCGACCGGGCGCTGCACGTGGCAAAAAAGACGGGCGGCGGACGGATCGTCACCGGGGGGGTGGACGACGACAACGACGAAACGGGCAGCCACGACCGGCTCAGCGGGATCTTCACCGCAGACCTGGCCAAAGACTATCGCAACATGCTGTTGCTGTGGGACACCGTGGGGATCATCTCCGCCAACCCCAACCCGGATGACCTGGCCATCCAGACCGTGGAGCGGTTGAAGGCGGCGTTTAAACCGGAACGGGTGGCCTTGCTCCTCTTCAACGGTGAAAACGAGCTCAGTCCGGTGGCCGTGCGGATCAGCAGTTCCGCACCCGGAGATCCCAAAGACAGTCTGAACCTGAACAAGGCCCAGAAGCTGCTGCTCAAAAAGGCATTGAGTGCCACCCAGCCGGTGGAGTGGACCGAAAAGGGCACGGGACAGGGTGCGTCGGTGATTAGCTGGGCGGTGCCGCTGGTTTCCCAGGGCACCCGTCTCGGGTGCCTCTACCTCGACGGCGGTGACGTGGCCATGGCTCTCGAGCCCTCGGACCTGCTGTTTCTCAAGGCCCTCTCCGACCAGCTGGCCGCGGCGCTGAACCACGCCCGGCTGGCCGCCCTGGACCGTTCCCGCCAGGAAGAGCAGCGATCGCTGCTCCGGGCGGAGCTGAGCGATCTGCGTCGTGCGCTGGGACAGGCGCGGCTGGTCAGCCGCTCCGCGGAAATGGAGTCGGTGCTCACCATGGTCCGCCGGGTGGCGCCCACCGAGGCCACGGTTCTGATCACCGGGGAAAGCGGGACCGGAAAGGAACTGCTCACCCGCACCATTCACGAGATGAGTGACCGGAGGGAAAAGCCGTTCGTGGTGGTGGACTGCGGGGCCATCGCCTCCAGCCTCATCGACAGCGAACTGTTCGGCCGGGAAAAGGGCGCGTACACCGGAGCACAGGAGAGTGCCCGGGGACGGTTGGCCGAAGCGAACGGGGGGACGATGATGCTGGACGAAATCGGCGAGCTCCCGCTGGAGGTGCAGAGCAAGCTGCTCCGCTTTGTCCAGGAGAAGCAGATCACCACGGTGGGCGGAACCCGCTCCGTTGAGGTCGATGTGCGTCTGGTGGCTGTCACCAACCGGGACCTGCGCCGTGAAGTGGAGGCCGGTCGGTTTCGCGAGGACCTCTACCACCGGCTCAATGTGGTCAGCATCGAGTCGCCGGCGCTGCGCCACCGGCCGGGCGACATCCTTCATCTCGCCGAGCACTTTCTCAACCTCTATGCCGTCCAGTACCAGAAGGGAGTTCGCCGGTTCAGCCGCGAGGCCGAAGCCGGGATGCTGGCCTACGGCTGGCCCGGCAATGTCAGGGAACTCCAGAACCGGGTGATGAAGGCGGTGATCCTCTCCGAGGGCGGGGACATCGATCTGGGATCACTGGGGATGGAGACGGACACGGAGGCCCCGTCGACAGTGCCGGAGAGGCAGCAGCCTGCCCCCGCGGGCCGGACCGGGACCGACTCCATCGCTGCGGGAGACGAAGCGCCGCCCGCCATGCCGGCGGCCTCCGGAAGCGGCAGCCCCCTGCCGGCGGAATCGGCGCGGGCCGCTCTGGCCAACGCCCTCGACCGGCAGGTGCAGCTTGCCGCCGCCAGGGGCGGGCGCGGGGCGGTGCCGCTGGGGCGGTGGCTCGATGAGGATCTGGTCCTGGAGGCCTGGAACGCCACCAGCGGTGTGCACAGCCGCGGGGCCAGGATGCTCGGAATCCCGGAAACCACCTTCCGCCGCAAGATTTCCCGGGTCCTGACCGATGCCGAATCCGGGCTCTCTCCCCGCTCCCCGGAATGGGACACGGTTCGACCGCTCATCGCCGACTGGCTGCGGTCTGATCTGACCGCCGGCGAGAACCACCTGGAGAAGGCGCGCCTGAACCTGCTTTCCATCGTGGCCGAACGGATTCCGAAGCAGCCGTCGCTCACCGCCGCCCTGATGGGGGTGACCACCACCACCTACCGCTCCTGGCTGGCCAAGCACGGTCTGGACTAGGCAACAGCGCAAGCGAACACGAAAAAAGGGGACACCCATTCCGGGTGCCCCCGGTATTTTCAGAGCATCTTGAAGAAGTCGTTGCCCTTGTCGTCCACCAGGATGAATGCCGGGAAGTCGACCACCTCGATCTTCCAGATCGCCTCCATGCCCAGCTCGGGATAGTCCAGCACTTCAACCTTTTTGATGCTGTTCTGGGCCAGGATGGCCGCCGGGCCGCCGATGGAGCCGAGGTAGAAGCCGCCGTGCTTCTGGCAGGCGTCGGTCACCTGCTGGGTGCGGTTGCCCTTGGCGATCATCACCATCGAACCGCCCTGGGACTGGAACAGATCCACGTAGGGGTCCATTCGTCCGGCGGTGGTGGGGCCGAAGGAACCGGAGGCCATGCCCGGCGGGGTCTTGGCCGGGCCGGCGTAGTAAACCGGGTGTTTCTTGAAGTAGTCGGGCAGCCCTTCCCCGCTGTCCACCCGCTCCTTCAGCTTGGCGTGGGCGATGTCGCGGCCCACCACCATGGTGCCGGAGAGCGAGAGACGGGTCTTCACCGGGTATTTGCTCAGCTCGGCCCGGATCTCCTCCATCGGCCGGTTGAGGTCGATCTGCACCACCTCACCCGCCGCAGCCTCGCCAACGTCTTCCAGCAGGCGGGCCGGGTTCTCCTCCATCTGCTCCAGCCAGATGCCTTCACGGTTGATTTTGGCCTTGATGTTGCGGTCCGCCGAGCAGGAGACCCCCATGCCCACCGGACAGGAGGCGCCGTGCCGCGGCAGGCGGATCACCCGCACGTCGTGGGCGAAGTACTTGCCGCCGAACTGGGCGCCCAGGCCGCACTTGTGTGCCTCGTCGAGCATCATCTCTTCCAGTTCGATGTCGCGGAACGCCCGCCCGCCCATGTTGCCGCTGGTGGGCAGCTGGTCGAGGTAGCCGGCGGAGGCCAGTTTCACGGTCTTCAGGCAGCCCTCGGCGCTGGTGCCGCCCACCACGAAGGCCAGGTGGTAGGGCGGGCAGGCCGCGGTGCCCAGGGTCTTCATCTTCTCCACCAGGAAGGCGACCAGGCTGCCCGGGTTGAGCAGTGCCTTGGTCTGCTGGAAGAGGTAGGTCTTGTTGCCCGACCCGCCGCCCTTGGCCACGAAGAGGAACTTGTAGGCCTCGCCGGCGGTGGCGTAGATGTCGATCTGGGCCGGCAGGTTGCAGCCGGAGTTCTTCTCCTCGTACATGGTCAGCGGCACGGTCTGGGAGTAGCGCAGGTTCTCCTCGGTGTAGGTCTGGAAGATGCCCCGGGAGAGCGCCTCGGCGTCATCGCCGCCGGTGAAGATGTTCTGGCCCTTCTTGGCCACCACCGTGGCGGTGCCGGTGTCCTGGCAGAAAGGCAGCTGCCCCTCGGCGGAGACCACCGCGTTCTGCAGCATGGTGCGAGCGACGAACTTGTCGTTCTCCGACGCCTCGGGGTCCTTGAGGATCTGAGCCACCTTCTCCTGGTGCGCCGGGCGCAGATAGAAGGAGACGTCGCGCATGGCCTGGCGGGCCAGCAGGGTCAGCGCCTCGGGCTGGATCACCAGCATCTCGCGCTCGCCAAAGGTCTCCACCGACACGTGATCGGAGGTCAGCAGGCGGTATTCGGTGGTGTCCTCACCCAGGGGGAAGGGGTCCTGGTAACTGAACTCGGCCATGGTTCTCTCCTCGCTGGTATTTCAGGTAAAAAGCCGGTTACGGAGCGGGATGATATCACGACCCGGCGCGGGCCGGAAGCGGGTGGAACCCGTTGAAATCCAGCTGGTCCATGGCGGTGAGCACGGTGCCGTCATAGCCCCAGCCGCGGCCATGGACCCGGTTCAAGGGGGCACCCCCCTTTTCCATGATTGAGGAAACATATTACTGTTGACAATATGAAGGATTTTACCTATTATTAATAATCTAGTGTTTGCATCCAAGTTTTCGTACGCGGAGAAGAGGTCCGGGAACGGACCGAGCAACAGCGGCTGCCCCCCACTACAATTGCACATCATGCGCGGTGATTCCAGGAAGTGGCCGATCCTGGAGGACACCGTCCCCCGCTCCCTGTCGCCCTCGGCCTGAATCAGCACTCCGAGCACATGGTCTGGCATCCAAATCCTACTGTGAAACGCCGACGCCGCATCATCTCCGTCGAGAGACAGGCGCGCGGCACAAAAGGTGTCAGCGGATGGACTCAATGACGCGAGGCCCCCCCAGCCGTAGCCGCAAGGCTGTTGGCACCCCCGGTGAACGCGCCCGCAAAGCGGGGCCCCCACCGTTTTCCCGGACCGCCCAATCCCAAAGGAGTGAAAACATGATCCGCACGAGATTTGTCATCATCCTTTTCATGCTGGCCATTGGCGTTGCCGGCGCATGGGCCGAAACCCACACGCCAAGCAACGTGGCAGCGCCAGTGCAAACCACGTGGATCACCACAAGCAGTTCCGCTGCCGCCAAACCCATGGTCACGCCCGGGAAGCAGATTCTCAATCCCGATCGCGTGGGTGGTGAGGACATCGCCACCGCCCTTCCCATCGCCGCGCTGCCGTATTTCGACAGCGGCGACACCTGCGGCTTCGTCGACGACTACGACGAGGCCTGCCCGTTCGCTGGCTCCACCTCTCCGGACGTGGTGTACTCGTTCATGCCGGCGGCAGACATGTGCGTCACCATCGATCTGTGCACCTCCGAGTACGACACGAAGGTGTACGTGTATGAAAATGCCTGGACGCCGGGCGCTCCGTACGCCTGCAACGACGACGCCGACTGCAGTATCCTCTATCGATCGAGGATCGAACAGCTGCTCCTCGTGGGCGGCAACACCTACTACATCGTGATCGACGGATACGGCGGCGCTTGCGGTGTCTATTACATGGACCTCTTCGAGGTCGACTGCCCGACATTCTGCGACGCCACCTGTCCCCCCGGCGGCATTCCCGAGGGTGAGCCCCTTTGCGGCGACGACTACGATGACATGTACAACGGCGGCTGCAATTCCATCACGCCGGTCTTCTCCTACGCGGCCGATGGTGACGTGATCTGCGGCGAGTCAGGGACCTACCTGTTTGAGGGCTCCAGCTACCGCGACACCGACTGGTATGAAATCGGCATGGGCAGCGCGGGTACGCTTTCAATGACGTGCTGCGCCGACTTCCCGGTCCTGATGTTCATCATCCAGGCGCCGGCACCCGGTGACTGCAGTTCGTACACCATCCTCACCAGCATCACCGCCGAAGCCAACGAGGAGGTCACGCTCAGCGCCGACGTGGGCAACGGCTGGTACTGGCTCTGGGTCGGTCCGTCCGTGTTCGACGGTGTGCCCTGCGGCTCACCGTACGTGATGACCGTGGACACCGGCGGCGTCTTCCCGCCAACCATCGACTGCGGGCTGACGATCGTGCCCACCGCCGGCGAACTGCCGCTCAGCACGTTCTTCTCCGTAACGTTGTCAAACCTCCTGCCGCCGCCCGCGGGGCGGCCCGGCGGCCGCGTTGTCGCCGCACACCTGGACCTCACAACGGGGAGCGGCCTCTACTTCCCCAACTGGCGGGCCGGGTACACCAACTTGCCGTGGATGTCCAGCATGGTCTACGACTGGGGTTTCATCCTTCCGGAATTCGACCAGCTCCTGGGAGACAACCTGTTCCATCTGGCGGTCGAGGATGTGACCTATCCGCCATTCAATCAGCCGCCCTACCCACCGTCCGGCAGCACGTGCATGGCCGACGTGGTGGTCACCGCGTATGAACCGTGCGAGGGCGACACCATCGAGCTCGCCATTCCGGTGGACGGGCTGCCGTTCAGCGCCACCGGCAGCACCTGCGCCTGCTTCGACGACTACGACGAGGCCTGCCCGTACGTTGGCTCCACCTCGCCGGACGTGGTGTACTCGTTCATGCCGGCGGCAGACATGTGCGTCGACATCGATCTGTGCACCTCCGAGTACGACACGAAGGTGTATGTATATGAAAACGCCTGGACGCCGGGCGCTCCATACGCCTGCAACGACGACGCCGACTGTAGTATCGCCTTCCGCTCGAGGATCGAGCAGCTGTTCCTCGCGGGCGGCAACACCTACTACATCGTGATCGACGGATACGGCGGCGATTGCGGTGTCTACTACATGGACCTCTTCGAGGTGGACTGTCCAGTGTTTTGCGACCCCACCTGCCCCCCCGGCGGCATTCCCGAGGGTGAACCGCTTTGCGGCGACGAATACGAGGACATGTACAACGGAGGGTGCAATTCCATCCCGCCGGTCTTCTCCAGCGCAAATATCGGTGACGTGATTTGCGGCGAGTCAGGAACCTACCAGGTCGCCGGCCTTGACAACCGCGACACCGACTGGTATCTGGTGTCAACGGCGGAGACCGGCACGCTCTCCATGACGTGCTGCGCCGACTTCCCGCTGCTGATGTTCATCATCGACACCGGTTCCGGGGACTGTATCGACTACACCATCCTCACCAGCATCACCGCGGAGGCGCTCACCGAAACCTATCTCGAGGCCCTCGTCTCGCCGGGCGACTTCTGGCTGTGGGTCGGTCCGTCGGTGTTTACAGGGATTCCCTGCGGTTCCGAGTACGCCTTCACCATCGGCTTCGAACCAGTCGTCGGCTCGTGCGAGGACGACACCGTGGACCTCGGACCCATGATGTGCGGCGATGTACTCAACGTCACCGGAGACACCACCGGCGCCACCAACTGGTGCGGCAACGCGTCCGGCGACCACTTCTACCGGTTCGAGGTGCAGGAGGGGGGGTTCTACACGATCACCACCTGCGGCACGTTCACCGACTACTATGACACCTACATCAGGCTCTATGACGATGCTTGCTGCGGCAACGAGATTTTATCCAATGACGACAACTGCCTGGGCGGTTCGTCGGGCCTCCTCTCCACCATGGAAATGGACCTCACCGTGGGGACCTACGTGGTACAGGTGGAGGGCTATTCCGCAAATGAGGGGGTGTATGACCTGACCATCAGCTGCGCCCCGCCTCCCTCGAAATAATCCTCACCCGCCGGCCGCGGTCCGCCGCGGCCGGCCGTTAACCACAGCGACTCCGCGTTCCCGGGCATCGGATGTCCAGAGTGAGTCCCCACAACCATCTCGCGGTCGCCAAAAGTCTCCACCGACACGTGGTCGGCGGTCAGCAGGCGGTATTCGGTGGTGTCCTCACCCAGGGGGAAGGGGGCCTGGCAACTGAACTCGGCCATGGTTATCTCCTCACTGGAATTACGGATAAAAAGCCGGTTACGGAGCGGGATGGGCGCGGACAAGATGAAGCGTGAGACAAAACAGACGGTTATCATGATCACTCTGACCCTGGCCGTCCTGTTGATCATGGTTGAACTTTGTTCTTTCCTGGTGATCAACCGGCTCAGTTTTTTTCTGCCCCGCAACGAGGAACAGGACGAACCCAGGGCGTCCATGCTCAGCCTCTTCAGCCACGACCTGGGCTGGGAGCCCAGATACCCGAATAAACACGGATACCGGGGAAAACCGAAAAACGTCGAAAAAGCCGCTGTCAGCCTGTTTGGGGACAGCTTCACCAAGGGTCATCCCGATATCGCCCGGTCATGGGCCGGACTGCTCGAACAGAAAATCGGGCGCCCCGTGCTGAATTTCGGTGTGGGCGGTTACGGGACTGACCAGGCATACCTGAGATTCGAAAAAAGATATGTCGGCAAGGTCCAAACCCCGTATGTGCTTCTGGGCATCATGTCCGAGAATATTGCCAGGGTCGTCAACAGGTATCGTGGTTTTTACATGAGGCGCTCGAACCTCTATTTTACAAAACCCAGGTTTGACCTGGATCAAGAAGACAGACTGGTTCTGGTGCCCAATCCGATCAGGACCGGGGATGAACTGGCCCTGCTCGACAATATGGATTTTCTCAGAAACGTTGGAAAGGGCGACTACTGGTACGGCTACTACGACCGGTACAACCTGAACCGTCATGCCGGCTTCCCATTCTCCTGCTGCCTGATTCCCGCCCTCCCCTACTATGTAGGGTACTACTATGATTCGATCGTCGAGAAACGGATGGATTACTTCGACCTGTACGAGGATCCCGACGCCCGCTCCATCCTCGAACAGATTATTTTCCGGTTCATCCGGCGCGCCGAAGACAACGGAGCGGTCCCGATCATCCTTTTCTTCCCCAACTCCCTGGACATGATGAACTATTCGAAAAACGGAAAAACGGTGTACCAAGGCTTCTACCGGAAGATCCGCGGCCGGCATCCACTGACCTTCGATGCCCTGAGCTACTTTCTGCCGCATCTGGAACAGGGCGATGAGATCGTCTCTTTTTTCAGATCTCGCAGCGACGGACACTACGGCCAGGCCGGGGAAGCAATCGTTGCCGCCGGTATTCACGCGGACCTGCTTGACGCGGACAGAGAGCGAAAAATATTGAATACGGATTGAAGCGAAAGGAATCGTGCCGCCGGCGAGCGGCGGCGCGACCGGAAGCGGGTTCTACTGCAGGTAGCCCAGTTCCCTGAGACGGCTGAGGGTCGCCTCGTCGGTCTCCTCCATGCCGGAATCGGCTCCCGAGGCCTGGTAGGGGACCAGGCCGGCGCGCCAGCGGTGAAGCTCAGCGGTCAGCCGTTCCACGACGGCGGGGTGGGCCTGCACCAGGTTTTCGGTCTCGCCCCGGTCCTGCACAACGTTGAACAGCTCCTGCCGGCCGTCGCGGTAGGTGATGTACTTCCAGGGCCCCTGGCGGATGCCGTAGATCGTGCTCTCGAAGGGCGTGCGGTCCATGCGCAGCCGCTTCTGCTGGGCCGCGTCGATATGGGACCGGTTCGGCGCGTTGTATTCGATGATCGCGGCCCGTCCGGCCAGTTCCGGGAACAGCGGCTCGTCCTGCCCCGCGTCAACCTCATCCGCGGCGGTCTCCGGCAGCACGACCGGGCTGAGCAGCGACCGTGCCCCGCCGGTCACCGCGGCCGGCGGCCGGCCGTGCACCGCGTCGAGCACCGTGGGCAGCAGGTCAACGGTCTGGGTGATCTCGGCCACCCGGCCCGGCTCGATCCGGGCCGGATAGCGCAGGATCAGCGGGAGGTGGGCCAGGGTGTCGTAGACGCACCAGGCGTGGCGCAGCAGGTGGTGGTCGCCGAGGTTCTCGCCATGGTCGGAGGTGATGATGACCAGCGTATCGTCGAGGACTGTTTCCGCGGCGATGATCTCCAGCAGCTGGCCCAGCCGGTCGTCGGTGAGCCGGGTCTCGGCGTCGTAGGTGTCGCCGAGGATCTCCAGCTCTTCCGCCGAGTAGTGGTCGCTCTTCATGATCGCGAACTCGGCGATGGCGTCCCAGTTCAGGCGGTGGGAATCGCTGATGTCTCCCGGCTCGACGAACAGCTTGCGGTAGGGGTCGGTGGGCCGGAACGGGTCGTGGGGCTCGAGGTAATTGACAAAGAGGAAGAAGGGCCGGCTGGAGTCCCGCCCCTTGAGCCAGCGGGCCGCGATCTGGTTGGTGTACTTGGCCCCCTGGTCCTGCCCGGTGAACCGGCCCAGCCACTTCCCCACCCGGCCCGCCGGGTAGAGCACCCGGTCGAGAAATTTCTCCAGGTAGGTCCCGCGGGCGTTGGAGATGGCCTGGGGCATGACGAAGCGGTGGAACCCCTGGGCCGTGTTGGTGTGCGGCGAAACCACCACATTGTTGCTCAGGCCAAAGTTCTGGTAGCCCGCTTCGGCCAGGATCTCGGCCATGGTGGTGAACCGCTCATCGAGCCAGATGTGGTTCCAGCTGGAGCCGTGCTCGCTGGGGAACAGGCCGGTGAACATGGACGCGTGGGAGGGGAGGGTCCAGACCGCGGTGGAAATATAGTTGTCGTAGACCACGGCATCGCCGGCAAAACGGTCGAGGCGCGGCGTGGTGGGCCGCGGGCAGCCGTAGCAGCCGAGACGGTCGATGCGCTGGGTATCCAGCACCAGCAGCACGATGTTCGGCGCGTCCCCCTCCGGCGCGGCGGCGTCGCCCGCTTCCTCCCACTTCGCCGTTTCGGGCAGGATCCGCGGGCGCTCGACCCACTGGATGCCCACGCTCGCCACCAGCGCCAGCACCGCCGGCCAGAAGGCCCAGCGGCCCAGGGTGGCTGTCAGCCGGCCCACCAGTGTCGGCGCCGCCAGGTGGGAGATGCCGTAAACCGCGGCCAGCAGCAGGCCCCAGCAAAGACCCATCCAGACCAGCCAGGAGAGGTGCACACCCTGGGCCTGGGGCAAGTGTTCCGCGGTGACGCACCAGGCCTGGAGGGTGAGGGCGCCGGCGAGGAAAAGCCCCACGCCGAGAGCGCCGGCGCGAACCGATCGGCGCAGGCCGGGGAGGGCCAGCAGCAGGACGGCACAGATTCCGCCGAAGAACAGGCCGTGGAGCATCCAGAGCAGGCCGTGGGACAGCCCGGCATAGCTGAGCACGTCGCTCCACTGGCGGAGACCCATTGCATGACGGGTGGTCAGGGCCAGTCGGGCGGCCTGCAGCCAGCCCCAGGTCATCCCGCAGACCAGGCCCACCAGCAGGGGCTGGAAGAGCAGGCTGCCGGCTGTGCGATGCGATGGCTTCGAGGTCAACTTGGGTCTCTCCGGCGTGGGTCCGTTGAGTGTGCCTGATGATTCTAGGGGTTTTACGGCACCCGCGCAAGGTTGCCGCCGGGACGGAGACAAGCCCCGTCACTGTTTGGAGGCAAAGAGGATCTCGGTCCGTTCCACATTGTTCACCGCAGCGAAAAATGCCTTCACCTCGGCATAGCGTGCGGCCGGCACGGTGCTGTGGTTCACCGTGTATTCCTTGAGCAGGGTCAGCACCCCCTCCCCCTCGGTGGTGGAAGTGGTGAACGTCCCGAAGTCATGGCTCAGGGTGCAGGACTCGATGCTCTCCTCCAGGACCAGGCCCGGAGGGAGTTTCAGTCCAACTTCCTGGCGGGCCCTGACCGCCAGCGATTCCAGTGCCACGGGCAGACACCGCTCGGCCGCGGTGAATGACGGCTTGGGAACATCCTGGATGAAGAAGGGATTGAGCATGGTCAGCCCGCCCATCTGCTTGACCAGGCCCGGGGCCTTGAGAGTGTACTCGATGATCAGGTCCTTTTCCGGTTCGTGGAGGTTGGTCCAGTTCAGCTCCTCGATGGTCGCGTCGGGAATCCGGCGGGAAATCCACTCCCCCCACATCCGGTCACGGTCCGCATCGCTGAGCGTGCGGTAGATGCTGCGGATCTCCCACAGCGCCGCCAGGCTGTAGACCTCGCGTACCCGCGCCTTGAGAATGCCGGAGCGGCAGATCTCAGCATCCACCCGGACGTCCAGCTCCGGCTCCAGCCCCGAGGTCATCGGCACCAGTTCCCCACCGCCTTTCCGCACCACCAGCCCCATCGCCCCTTCCAGGTTCGGCGGCAGGCAGGGGTAGCCCACAGTTTCGCTGGTGGGATCGAAGAAACGGATGCCGGCGTCCGGTATCCCGAAGGCCACGATGCAGTGGTCAAAGGCGGCGGGCCAGGCAAAATTCTGGCGAATGTTGCCCCGGCTGCCCGAGCGGCAGATCACCGGCCAGGCCTCGATCCCCTGGGAACGAAGCAGCCCCATCAGTACGAACGACTTGTCCTTGCAGTCGCCGTACTTGGTCTGGCAGACCTCGGCCGGATCGTGGGGGACATACCCGCCGATGCCGATGGCGATGGCCACGTAGCGGATCTTTGACTGCGCCCAGTTGCAGAGCCGGCGGATCTTCTCCTCGTCGTCCTCCGCCCCCTCGCAAATCCCGGCGGCAAGGCTTTTGACCTCCTGCGGGATGCTCCACTTCTCCCGGGTGAGACCGTAGTACCACCGGGCCACAGCCTCCCAACTGTCAAAAACCGGGGTGCCGCCGGCCAGGCTGTGGAAACGGAGCTCGACCCGTTCCACGAGGTCGTTGCCGTCCGGGGCCCACTCCTCGTACGGCAGTGCCGGGAGACCGCTCCGGGAAAAGACGTAATGCCTCCCGGTCACCTGCGGCTGAAAATCGTCCGGCATGTTCAAGACCTGCCAGTCCAGGTCAACCCCGGGGGGCAGGTCGAAGGAGATCTGTGAGGAGAGCACGGGAATGGAGGACTGGAACGACCACCCCTCCATCATGAACGCCTCCTGCCGTTCCACCACCCACTCGAAAAAGACAGCCGACCCCTTGGTGACATCGGGCAACGGAATAATCCGCTTGCGAAGGTCGGAATAGAAGGTCGAATCGATATACTGGGTGTCCAGCGTATCCTTCTCCTTGATGCCCCTGGTTTGACCGTCGGGGTAGCGCACCCACGCCCGGACCTCTTGGATCTTTGACCGGCTGTTGTGCGGGAGGACCATCGTTCCCCAGGCAACCCCGTCGGTGGTGAGGATCCGGTAGGCAATACGTCCGGTGTGTATCAGTTTCCCCGAGGGATCGATTTCCAGACGCGTCTGATCCAGCAAACAGACCGCGTCCACCTTCCGGGTGTCATGGTGCGAACAGTCGATACCCGCCAGCGGCTCGGCCCAGTCCGGCAGCCTGTTGCCGGCCCCGGCGAGACCACCGGAAAGAACGAAGCAGGCCAGCAGGATCAGAAAACGTTTCTTCATCGGTTACTCCTCGACCTTGAGCACCGCCGTGGTGTCATCACCGGTCCTGGCCGCGGCGTAGAACTCCCTGATCACCGGGTAGTGCCCGGGCTGGAAGTAAGCTCCCTTCCGCATGAACTGTCGGCGGCTGACCAGTGTGCCGTCCCCCTGCTCCAGGGTAAGCCGGTAGGTGCCGAGGTCGTTGGTGAACTGGACTGGTGCCGGCAGCTGGTCCACCTGATACCCCTCGGGCAGATGAAAGGTGGCCTGCTCCTCGACTTCCAGCGGATAGTCGAAAAATATCGGCAGTTTCCGTTTCTCGGCGGAAAAGTATGCCGACTCCTCCCGGCCGAACATCACCGGTTTGAACATCAGCCGCGTCCGGGTCCTGACGGTGAATTCCGGCACCGTGAACTCGGCGGTGATCACCACCGGTTTCTTGTAATCCCGAAGGTTTTGTATGTCGTGGGCCTCCAGCTCAACCCCGTCGAACGAATCCTCCAGCAGGTTCTGCACGTGTTCCCGCCGCTCCTCGTCCGACTCGTCATCCAGCCAGTTCTTCAGGTTGAAGTCCGGGTTCCCCTCGCTCTGGATCTTCATCCTGCCGTGCAGCGTCGATCCGTCGAAGGAGGCGTCAATGGTCCGCTTGATCCGGTTGGATGAACTGTCCATCAGCGGCACCTGGATGAACTCGTGGCCGCCCTGGGGACGGAACAGCATGGCGGTGACACCCTGTTTCTCCCAGGAGACGTGGCCGTACGGGCAGTACGGGGTGGCGGGGTCGAGGTAGACACGGCCCTCGGGCAGGTCCAGCGCCAGCAGGTATTCGTCGAACTGGTTGAGCAGGACAGGCTTTCTGAAAAAGTTGTCGTCCCGTCCGCAGGCGATCACCGGGAAAGCTTCGAGGCCCGCCCCGCGGAGCAGCGCCACACAGAACAGGGTGATCTCATCGTTGTAGCCGTAGCCGTTGTTTATCACGTTGCGTACCGAGTAGTTTTTCTTGTCCCTCTTCCCCTTCACCTCCTCGGCGATCCGCTCCTCTTCGGAGCGGGTGGTAAAGGACTTGTTGCGGTAATTGGCCATCACGTGATCGTAGATCTTCTGCGCCGGTTCCACCGGACGGTCGTCCCCGGCGAGGATGGTTTCGGCCAGGCGCCTGGCCTTTTTTCCGCCACCGATGAAGTCGTAGTACTCCTCCGATGTCTCTTTGCCGAACTGCTCCCAGAACATCTCCACGTAGCGGTCCTTGCCCTCGCGGGTGCCCAGGTCCAGAGATCCGCTGCCCTTGACATCCTGGAAGGCCAGATACATGAAGAAGAACGCGGATCCTTCCGAACCCGGCGGGGGGTAGTCCTCATCCGGCGTGGCCGGGATGTTGACCCCGCTGTAGCGGATCCGTCCCCTGTTGTGTTCAGCCTTGATGTCCGCCTGGTTGAAGGTGTCGATGATAAAACGGTTGTAGATCTTCAGCAGGTCTTCATCGAAATCGACCCAGGACTCCCGGCAAAAAACGTCTTTCTGCATGGTCCAGACGAAGACGAGCTGCAGATAGGCCATCGGCGGCGTCTTGTAGATGTATTCCAGGATCGATCCGGGTTCGACATCGGGAAAGGCGAAGACCTTCACTTCATTCCGCCGTCCCCGCTTCTGGGTGACGATCTTCCGCATGATGTCATCTTTGGATATTTCCACGGCGGTCCCGTCCGGCCGGACCGTCCGGGCCCTGATCCCGGTCACCTCCTCCGGGAGCTCCACATTGGCCAGGTCACGGCCCGCTTCATTGAATATCTTGATCGCACCGTGGACCACAATTCTGGTCTGGCCCACATCGGCCCGGCGGAAGAGATACATCGCCCGGGCCCCTTGTTCGTGGGGATTGTCGGTGAGAGCCAGGTCCTCGGGAGCGAACGTCTCCCACTCGTCAATGTCAACACCGCAGATTCCGGGGACGGCGAGCAGGCAGAACAGACAAAACCAGATGAATACGGCTCGCACGGGGCACCTCGAATCAATAGTAGCGGCTGTTTTTACGGGGGCAACCGCCTGTGAGCGATCCCTCATTTCCTACTCCCCGGCCTTGAGCACCGCGGTGGTGTCGTCGCCGGTCCGGGCCACTTCGTAGAACTTGCGGATCGCCGGGTAGTGCCGGGGCAGGAACCGGGTGCCCTTCCGGTGGAAGAGGCGGTGGCTGACCAGCAGACCGGGCTCCTGCTCCAGGGCCAGCTGGTAGGCCCCGACACTGGTGCCGAACTCCACCGGCTCGGGGAGCTGGTCCACCTGGTAGCCCTGGGGAAGGTGGAAGGTCACCTGGTCCTCGTAAGCCACCGGGTAGTCGAAAAAGATCGGCATCGTTCGCGTCTTGCTGGTGAAGTACGCTGTCTGCTCCCGGCCAAAGAGCACCGGCTTGAACATCAGCCGCGTCCGGGTCTGTGCGGTGTATTCCGGCACCGTGAACTCGGCGGTGATCGCCAGCGGCAGCCCGCGCTCCCGGAGGTTGAGCATCTGGTGGGCCTCCAGCTCCACTTCGCCGAAAGTCTCGGCCAGCACTTCTTCGATATAGTCCCGCAGGCCCTCATCCGATTCGTCGTCCAGCGCGTTCTTCAGCATAAAGTCCGGATTCCCTTCGAGCTCGATCTTCAGGCTGACCCGGAGCATCGAGCCTTCAAACGCGGCGTCCACGGTGCGGCTGATCCGGTTGACCTCATCCTCGCGCTCCGCGGTCTCGATGAAATCCCCTCCCCCGGGATGGAAGAGGATGGCGTCGGCGCCCTGCTTCTGCCAGGCGACGCGGCCATAAGGACAATAGGGGGTGGCCGGATCGAGGAAGACCCGGCCCTCGGGACTCTCGATGGCCAGCAGGAACTCCCCGAACTGGTTGGCCAGCACCGTCCGCCTGAAGAAGTGGCCGTCCCGTCCGCAGGCGACCACCGGATAGGCGTCCAGACCGGCGGCGCGCATCAGCGCCACGCAGAGCAGGGTGATCTCTCCGGAAGACCCGCTGCCCTTCTGCACCACGTTGTTCACCGTTTTGCTGGTCTTGCTTTTTTTCTTCACTTCGTTCATCCGGTCCTCTTCGGACCGGGTGACAAAGGAATCGTTCCGGATCGTCCTGGCCACGTAATCGTAAATCTTTTGCTCCGGCTCCACCGGCCGGCTGTCCTCGGCCAGAACTGTCTCAGCCAAGCGCCGCAGTTTTTTGCCCCCGTCCATGAAGTCGAAATAGTATTCGGCGTAGTCTTCGCCGTACTGTTTCCAGAAGAGCTCGATGAACAACTCCTTGCCGCCCCGGCTGGTGGTGTTCAGCCCTCCGGCCCCCCGGATAAAGGGGAAGCCCACGTACATCAGGTAGAACGCCGAGAGCTCCGATTCCGGCGGAGGGAAGTCCTCGTCCAGGATCGCCGGGATGTTGCTGCCCCCGTACCGAATCCGGTCCCCGAGATTCGTGGTGCGGATGCTCGCCTGCCCGTAGGTGTCGATGATCGACCTGTTGTACGGCTTGAGCATTCCCGCGTCGAACTCGATCCACGACTCACGGCAGAAGATCTCCCGCTGCAGCGGCCAGGCAAAGTAGACCCGGTAGTAAAGTTCGGGCGGCATTTCATAGATGGTACTCGACAATGGAGCCGGCTTCAACGTCCGGCAGGGCAAAGACCTTCATGTCCAGCTTGAGCCCCCGCTTGCGGACGAGGATCTTCTCCATGATCTGGTCGCTGGAGAGTTCCACTGCCGAACCGTCGGGCCGGACCGTCCGGGCCCGGATCCCGGTCACCAGGTCCGGCAGCTCAAAATTGGCCAGGTCCCGGCCGGCATCGTTGAAGATCTTGATCGCTCCGTGCACCACCATCCGCTCCTCGTCCGCCCGGGCCCGGCAGAAAAGATACATCGCCCGGGCCCCCGGTTCACGGGGGTTGTCGGTGAGGGCAAGATCCGCCGGCGAGAACTGTTCCCACTGGTCGATGTCGGATTCGCAGAAACCGGGGATGCAGACCACACCGAGGAAGAGACAGATCAGGACAATTCGCATAGTTCACCTCACAGACATACGATTGGCGAGTCTCAGAGGAAACAACGCTTGCGAAGCAAGAATTGGCATGATCTTATCGTGAAAACTGTTTTACGGCAATGTGGGAGGTGATGAGGGGACTCAGAACCGTCCGGCGGCCACCGTGGTCCCGTAGCGGTAGCCCGGGAAGGCCTTGAGCATGAACCACTGGCTCACCGCCGTGCCGTCATAGACGAAGGCCTTCACCTCGGTGTTCGCCTCGGCATCGGGCCCCCGGCCGGCCAGCAGGTCGTCCCGGCCGTCGCCGTCCAGGTCGGTCCCGGCGCAGACGTTGACCCCGAAGCGGAGGGGGGCGGTCTCCCAGGCAAAGAAACTGTACCCGGGCAGGGAGGTGACCGCGGCGCCGTCGAAGTTCCAGCCGCGCACGTGAGGGCCGAACTCCGCCCCCGGGCCGGCGCCGGTGACGATCTCGTCGATCCCGTCGCCGTCCACGTCGCCGGTGGTGACGTTTACCCCGAATTTGTTGGTGCCGAAAGCAAAGAAGCTGATGGCGGGGATGGACGCAACCTCCCCCCCATCCACGCTCCAGCCTCGGACGTGGGGGCCGTAAACCGTTCCCGGCCCGGGGCCGGTGACGATCTCGTCAAAACCGTCGCCGTCGATGTCGCCGGCGGCCACGTTCACCCCCCACTTGGGTGTTCCGTAGGCAAAGAAGTTCACGCCGGGCAGCGGCGCCACCGTTTCCTCGCCGTCGTACACCCACCCGCGGACGTGGGGGCCAAACACCGCGCCGGGACCGGCCCCGGTGAGGATCTCGTCCCGGCCGTCGCCGTCCAGGTCACCGGCGGCCACGTTCACTCCGTACTTGTTGGTGCCGTAGGCCAGGAAGCTGAGCCCGGGCATGGGGTCCCCTTGCACTTCGAACCCCCGTACGTGGGGGCCGAATACCGCGCCGGGCCCGGCCCCGGTGAGAATCTCATCCACCCCGTCGCCGTCCGGGTCGCCGCCGGCCACCTTGACCCCGTAGGCCGGCACACCGTAGGCCAGGAACGTGAACACGTGCTCCGCGTCCTCCGCCGGTGGGAAGACCCTGATCAGCGGGGGGTTCCCCGGGTCGGGCCCGGCGCCGGTGGTGACCAGGGGCTGGGTCACGGCCAGGTAGTGATAGCCCATGTCGATCACCCCCCGGTCGGGGATCTGGTCGGTCCTGGTGCTGCCCCGGATCAGCTCTGCCTGCGGATCGCCTGCGTCGATGCAGGGGCTGTCCTCCGCCTGCCCGGCCGCAATCTGGCTCAGGCAGTAGTCCCCTTCAGGACCGGGGATGAAGAGCGGGTCGACATTGATGTTCCCCTCTCCGGGCCACACCGATCCGTCACCGGGGTCAATGTTGGACCAGGTGGCGATGAATTCGGCATCTTCATGGACCTGGATGTCTTCACTGTTGCCCCAGAAAACAGAGTTTGTCAGGGTGACGTCTCCCCGGACAAAAAGAACGCTGGTGTAATACCCGGTGTCATTGTCGGCAAAGGTACAGGACGAAATCCCCGTACTACCGTCCCTCAGGGCCACGGCATACCGATTCCTGTCCGCCTCGTTGTGGTGGAAAAGGGAGTGGTCCAGCGTCAGCACACTGCCGCTGGACCAGATTGCGGATCCGTTGCCCCCATAGATTGTACCGCAGTCGTTGTCAATGAATTCACAGCCCTCGATCAATCCGTTCGAATGCTCCAGCAGGATCCCGCCGCCATACCATTCGGAATCATTGTGGAAGACCACGGTATTGGAAATGGCCACCGTGGAACTGTGGGTGTAGATGCCACCACCGTTACGAGAACGGTTGTTATGCAGGTAACAGTCCCTCATGGTGAAGCCCGAGTCGAGACAGCAGACCGCCCCCCCGTATTTTTCGGGGATCATTCCGCCGAAGTATGAACCCCGTTGGATGGTGAACCCTTCGATGACCGAATCGAGGCCCTCACCGCTGTGGAAGAAGAAACCGCGATGGTTCTGGCTCCCCCCCTGGATGTCGATGATGCAGTTCTGGTAGCCGTTGGCGGAGCGGAGAACGATTGCCTTGCCCAGGAAGTCAATGTCACGGTTTCCGTCGCTGGTCCAGACACCGTCAGCCACCAGCACCGTGTCACCGTCCACAGCCATGTTGATGCCGTCCTGGATCGACGGCCGGTCCTGGGGCACACGGATGGTGGCGGCACGGAGAGCCCCGGTGAATCCAGCGCAGTGCAGAAAAATGAGACCGGGCACGGTGAAGAATCGGGTCAAAGTGGATGTGGACATGCTGTTCCCCCTCCCGCAGCCATTATCCATGAAAACGCGGTCACTTTCCTACCACATACCCCAGCGCCCGCAGCTGGCGCTGCAGGTCGGGGCTCACCGGGCCGTGGTCCACGGCCTCTTCGTCCAGCGGCGCCAGGGCCTGACCCGCCGCCCGGCGCAGCAGTTCGGTCATCTGCCGCTGCAAGTCAGGTTGGAGCTCCGCCAGGTTGTCCTGTTCCCGGGGATCGTCGGTGAGCCGGAAAAGCTCGCCCTCCCACGGGGGGAGGTCCCTCTGGTCAGCCAGCCAGGCCTGGGGGCCCAGACCCCGGATATACTTCACGCCGTTCCGGATCACGCAGTAGGACTTGTCCAGCCGGGAGGCGAGCACCGGGATCTCGCGGTGGAAGGCCTCACCGTTGATCTCCCCCGCCATCAGCGGCGCCAGGCTGACCCCGTCCGTTTCAGCGGTGAACGGCAGGCCCAGCAGGTCGAACACCGTGGGCAGCAGGTCAACGGTGCTCGCCTCCTCGGTGATGCGGTGCAGGCCGGCCGCCGGACGGTGGGGGTCGAAGATGATCAGCGGCACGTTGAGCAGCTCACCGTAGAGCGACTGGCCATGCTGGGCGAACAGTCCGTTGTGGTCCCAGAACTCCTCCCCGTGGTCGCTGAGGATCACCACCACCGTGGAATCGGCCAGCCCCAGGCGGTCCAGCTGGTCCAGCAGCAGGGCCACTTCGTCGGTGGCTTTTTTCACCCCACCGTCGTAGGCGGCGTTCATGTACCGCATTTCCGGCTCGCTGAGCGGGGTGTGGGTTTTGATCCTGCTGTTCTTCGGGATCAGGAGTTCTCCGGCGGTGAGATCCCCCAGCCGGCCCCGGGGCAGGCCGGCGCAGAACTCACCCCTGGTGTACGGCGCATGGGGCTCGTAGGTGTGCAGGAAAAGAAAGAAGAGCTCGTCCCGGTTCTCCTCCAGCCACGCCGTGGCCTGGGGAAAGGAGTCCTCGATCTTGCCCACGTCGCGGCTCCAGTAGAATTCGTGAAAGCCCTGTTCGAACCCCCGGTCGCGCAGCTGCCCGCCGCCGGTGAATGCGGCGCAATAATAGCCGGCCTGCCTCAACCACTCCTGGAGCAGTGTGTAGCCGCGGGGGACCGCCCGGCCGCGGTGGATGTCATGGTAGCGGCCGGCAAGAAACTTGGCGGTGGCCGGCAGGGTGGAGACCGCCGGGGAGTAAGCATGCTGGAAGAGGTGGAACCCCTGCTGCTGGAGTTTGGCATCGAGAAGCCGGGTGGTGGGCCGCTGCTGGTAGCCGTATGTTCCCATCCGGTCGGCACGCAGGGTGTCGAGGTCGATGACCAGCAGGTTCTTCCGGTTTTTGGGCCGCCGGCCCGCCGGGAGCACCGGCCCCGACATGCCGACAATGGCATCCCCGCCTGCAACGGTCAACCGGATGCGGCGGCAGTCCGGTGGAACGTCCCCTTTCTCCAGACTCACCTTGGTCCAGGTATTGATATCTTCAGCCCGGACCGACAGCACCGCCAGGGACCTCCACCCCTCCCCTGATTCCGCTTCCATGGCCAGTGTGGCCGGAGCGTCGGGCCGGGCAGTCATGACGGTGTACCAGCAGAGAAGACGCCGGCCGGCCAGGGCCGGCGGCACTTCGACTTCCCGGGTCTCGCCGCTGCCCAGCAACAGGATGTCCAGTGTCCGGCCGGCCAGTTCCAGGGGAATCACCCGTTTCTCCGGAACCCGGGTCGCCGGGGTTGCCCGGCTACCGCGAGCCAGACGTAAAAAACACATCGCCCGGACGATCTCCGCTTCCGTGGCCGCACTGTTCACCGCCACCAGGGCCGTGTTGCGGAGCACAATGGCCGTTCCCGGAGCCAGGTGGTGGCGAACTTCCAGTGTCTCCGCCCCACCCGGCGGAACGGTGAGCTGCACCTCGCACCAGTGGCCGTGGACGGCGGCCTGTCCGGAGGCCACCATCTCCCCGTCCCTGAGCAATCTCCCCTCGATCAGCGGATCTCCCATCCACCGGGCACCGTAGTTCAAACCGAGCAGCAGCCGCTCCCCCCCAGCCACCGTCACCGGCGTTCTGAGCGAGGAAACCGGTGCGGTCTGGATAAATTCGCCGCCCTTCCCCAGCACGCGAGCCGCTTTTTTCAACTGGCGTGGGGGCAGTTCGGCCATTGACCGGGCAGGGATGACCTCACCGTCCAAGGTGACTCCCAGGCCCTCCGCGTCATCGGCCCAGGGGCGGGTTCCGCGAACCTGAATCGCCAGGCGCCACGGGCCGAGGGGTTCGGACGGGTCCAGCGGGTCCATCAGGCTGATCGGCACCGGGTCGGCCTGTCGGCAGCCGGAGTTGACCAGCATGGCACTGCACAATACAAGCAGCGGAAGGAATTTGGTCATCGGTCTCCCCGTGAGATCGGCCGGCTGGTTCGTATCCGGCCCGCTGACTGTCATTATGCCATTTTTTCAATAAGGCAAGAAGCTGCGCCGCGCACTCCGCCGAGCCGACTGGACAAGCGCGCGATCCGTCTTCAATAATACGGACACGACCACATCTACTCTGAGAGGGGTGGCATACATGAAGATCATGGTGGGACTGTCTCCGAACCTGTCGGAACCGGACATCCGACGGGTTTGCCAGGCGGGTGCCGGCGAGTTCTTTGCCGGGGTGGTGCCCGAAAACTGGTCCCGGGTCTTCGGCTACCAGGTCTCACCCAACCGCCGGGAATATGCCGCGAACAACTTCCTCGATTTCGACTCGCTGGCCGCGGCCGTGGAAACCGCCCACGCCTGCGGTGTCCCGGTCTACGTCACCTTCAATGCCGTGGCCTACGCCGAAGAGCACGTGCCCTACCTGCTCGACTACATCAAGCGGGTGGCCGACCTCGGCGCCGACGGGCTGATCGTGGCCGACCCGGCGCTGATGCTGCTGGCCGGCGACCTGAACCTCGGCCTGGACCTCCACGTCAGCGGCGAAGCCGGAGTCTACAACCGGGAAACCGCCTCCTTCTACCTCGGCCTGGGCGCCGGGAGGATCATCCTACCCCGGCACCTCACCGTGGCCGAGATTGGCGGGATGATCGAGGCGCTTGGTGACCGTCTTGAGTTCGAGACCTTCATCCTCAGCCAGCGCTGCAGCTTCAACGCCGCCTACTGCACCGCGGCCCACGGCTGGGACCGGCTGCACTACTGCAGCACCCCCTTCCGCGACTCGCTGCGGCCGTCCACCCCGCACCAGTGGCACAAGCGGCTGAACGGCATCGTCCACCTGCGCCGCCACCCCGGCGACGAGGAGGTCCAGCGCTACATCGACGACCTGAGGCTCACCGCCGACGAGGTGGCGCGCTTCAACCAGACCCACGCGGAATACGAGAAGTGGAAATGGTCGGCGGACCACGAGATGCTGGCCTGCGCCGGTGCGCAACTGGTCCGCTACTGCGGCCTCTGTGCCATCCCCCTGCTGGCCCGGGCCGGCGTGGTCTCGCTGAAGGTGGTCAGCCGCGGAGACCGGGCCGATTCCATCATCAAGCGGGTAGTGCTGGTGAAGAAGGTGCTGGACCGGGGGGCCGACGCCGACCCGGCGTTCTGCCGCGAGACCCTGGGCCTGCCCGACCTCTGCGACGAGGGCTACCGCTGCTACTACCGGGACGGGGTGGAGACCGCCGGCGTGATTCCCCACGGCAGGGCTGCACCATGAACGGCAAACGGAGCGGGAGGATGTCGGTGGCGCTGCTGGCCGGCAGCCTGGAGGACCTGAACTTCCTCCCCCTGCCCGCGGCCCTCCGCTTCCCCAGCGGCGGTGAAGCGGAACAGACCCTGGGCATGGAGAATTTCGTGGCCAACCAGGCCCTGGCCGACATGCACCAGCTGCCCCACCGGCTGGAGCGGGTCTACTACGGCAACGAATTCTGCGAGCGGAAGATCCCGTCGGTGAAGGAGACGGCGGAAGCCTGGGAGAGGGCGGGGGAGAAAGGGCTGGCCTTCAGCCTGCTCACGCCATTCCTCACCGATGACGGCATGGAGGCGATCAGGCCGGTCCTCCACTGGCTGGCGGCGCGGGAAGACCCGGGCCTGGAGGTGGTGGTCAACGAGTTCGGCCTGATGAGCCTGGCGGCCCGGGAATACCCGCAGCTCAGTCTGGTCCTCGGCCGGCTGCTGAACAAGATGAAGCGGATGCCCCGCTTCAACCGCCGGGACCTGGAGAGCCTGCCTCCGGGCCAGTATCGATCGCTCTCCAGCTGCAGCTACACCATCCCGCGCCTGATGGATTTTCTCCGCCAATCGGGGGTGGAACGGGTGGAGTTCGACCCCCTGCTGCAGGATCTGGACGTGGCCGGGGTGGACTGCCCCAAGAGCCTCTACTTCCCCTGGTCCTACATCACCCTCTTTCGGGTCTGTGAAATCGGATCGATGAACCTGCCGGAGGAGAGGAAGTTCAAACTGGCCGAACCCTGCCGCCGCGAGTGCTTGAGCTACCACCAGCCGCGCTTCGGCGCGCTGAACATGCCCCCGCAGGTGGTCAAGGGGAACGCCGCGTTCATGTGCGTCGAGCTGCGCCCCGTGGGCTACTACCTCGAACGGGGTTTCGACCGTATCGTCTTCCAGCCGCGGCTGCCCAACTGACGGTCAGACTTCGATCTTGTTCACCGCCTCGTGCCAGGCCCGGGTCACCTTCCGGTAGTCGGCCTCGGTGTAGCTGTCCTTCTTCGGCGGCTGGATCGGCGGCCCGATGACCAGCTTCATCCGCGTCTGGTGGATGCCCTTGTTGGTCCGGGAGAGCGTCTCCATGCCGCCGTCGAAGCGCGCCGGGTAGATAGGAGTCTGGCTCTCGCAGGCCAGCACGCCGAGACCGATCTTGCCCTTGCCGATCACCCCGTCCGGGGAACGGTGCCCCTCGGGGAAGATACAGAGCCCGCCCTCCAGCTCGAGGCTGCGGTAGGCATACTGCATGGAACTGAGCATGGTGTTCTCGGTGCCGCTGGGAATGATACGGAAGAACTTCATCAGTATCGATGCTCCGGGATAACGGAAATACTCCTCCAGGGCAAAGAAGGAAAGACGAGCCAGCAGCGGCACCTTGATGTAGATGTAGGTCAACTGGGCGTCGAGCAGGCTCTGGTGGGTGGGGGCGAGGATGAACCGCTTGTCCGTGGGCAGCGCCTCCGTACCGACCATCTCGAAGCGCACAAAGGTTCGGAACACGGTTCTGCAAAAGATGCGGATGGGGTGGATCAGCAGGTGGAAGATCGGACGGCCGAGGCTGTAGCGCTTCTCGAAGGGCGGATCCGGGGTGATGCGGACGATTTTGGACCAGGAAAACTCCTCGCCACTCATCTCGTCCTCGGCATCGGGCAGCAGTTCCAGAACGTGCCCCACGTTGAGCATGCCGGCAGCCTCGGTTCCCGGCACCACCGTGTCGAACTCCTGCTGCAGAATGGCCAGCAGTTCCATCCGGCCCAGACTGTCCAGACCGAGGTCCAGTTCCAGGCTATCCGCGGGGACGATGGAACCCTCGTGGCCGGTGATCCGGCGCAGCCGGCCGAGGAAACGGGCGGACATGGGCTTGTCCAGCAGGCGCTGCTCTTCCGCGGTCAGCGGCGGGCGGACGGCCCCCTCCCCCTCCTCCAGCTCGGTGAAGCTCATGCTGCGCATCATGCTGCGCACCAGGTTCCGTTTCAGTTTGCTCAGCCGCGTCCGGGGCAGCGGTTGAGTGACCAGTTTAAAACTGGTCAGCCGCATGTAACTGGGCAGCTTTTGGCCGATATTTTCAATGTCGTACTTCACTTCGAACTTGACGCGCGAGGTGTTGCGCCGCTTGATCTCGTCGAAGTCAGGGACCACGATGGCACCGAGGCCGGTGGTGCGGCCGTCGGCATTCTCCGCGCCAAAGACACACAGTTCGGCGATCACCGGCGACCTGGCATATTCCTTTTCCACCTCTTCGGGATAGATGTTCTTGCCCGAGCCGAGGACGATCACCTCCTTGGCCCGGCCGGTGATGGTGATGTAGCCCTTCTCGTCGATGAAACCGAGGTCGCCGGTGTGCAGCCAGCCGTCGCGGATCATCTTTGCCGTGGCTTCGGGGTTCTTGAAATACCCCTTCATCACGTTGGGCCCGCGGACGGCGATCTCGCCCACCCCGTCGGCGTCCGGTTCGAGAATCCGGACCTCCACGTCCCTGATCGGCTTGCCCACCGACCCGGGGATCGGATGGACCAGCGGGACAAAGGAGATGATCGGCGAGGTCTCGGTGAGGCCGTAGCCCTCGAAGACCATCAGACCCAGATCGTCGAGGTTCTGGTTCACTTCCTTGTCCAGCTTGGCGCCGCCGCTGGCAAAGAAACGGAATTTCGGGCCGAACGGTTTGCGCACCGACCCTAGCAGGTACTTGCCGATACGGATGCCGAAACGTTTGCGGAAAAAGCGGGAGGTGCCGAAGAGCAGGCCGAAGATCTTCTGGGCCGCCGCCGACTTGTCGGCCACCTTCTCGAAGATCCGCCGCTCGAAAGCCACGAAGAGCTGGGGCACGCCCACCATCACCGTCACCTCCTTCTCCTGCATCGCCTCGAGGATCGCCGGCCCCTGGAGGGTGGTCTCGAAGGTGGTGGTGCCGCCCAGAACCAGCGGCGCGATGAACAAGCCGATGAAAGCGTAGCAGTGGTGCAGCGGCAGGATACAGAGCAGGTTGTCCTTGCCGGAGAGGTCCATCTCCTCCAGCACCGCCCGGGCGTTGGAGAGGTAGTTGCCGGCGGTGAGCATGGCGCACTTGGGGTCGCCGGTGGTGCCGGAGGTGAAGATCAGCGAGGCCACCTGGTCCTCCGACAGTTCCCGCCCCTCGAAGTCGGCCGGAGCGTCGGGCAGAGACATGAAATCGTCCGCGTCTCCGCTCTCCACCTTGAGCGTGTTCTCCACACCGAGGGAGGCCCAGTCGGCATTTCCGGACAGCGTGCGGGAAACCAGCAGCGTTTTCACTTCGGCGAAGGGCACCAGGTTGTTCAGCTCACGGTCGGTGTACTGGGCGTCCATGGGCACG
This sequence comes from uncultured Acidobacteriota bacterium, assembly GCA_963836075.1. GTDB lineage: Bacteria > Acidobacteriota > JAQAZP01 > JAQAZP01 > JAQAZP01 > JAQAZP01. The sequence goes on along the minus strand of CAWIIB010000009.1, from coordinate 2,800,504 downwards.
GCCGTGGCCCCGGTGAAGTTGATCCCCAGGTAGGCGATGCACCACTCGGGGCTGTTCTCGGCATAGAGCGCCACATTGACGCCGGGACCGACGCCGAAGGAGGAGGAGAGTTTGTACGCCAGGGCCCGGGCCCGGTCATAGACCGTCTTTCGCGAGAAATGCACCCACTGGCCGTCGCGCTTGATCTGGAACTGGACTTTGTCCGGATCTTCACCGACGAACCCCTTCGTCGTGTTATAGAGCACGCTTCTCCTCCTCTTTCACGGCGCGGATACCGGCCTCCACGTCGACAAATGCCAGCAGCAGCCCGCCGACCACAAAAAATCCGGCGATCACCGCGATGGCCAGCCTGCTCTCCCGCAGCAGGTGGGTCACCACGCCGAAGACCAGCGGGCCCAGAATGCCGGCAAATTTGCTGGTGGTACTGAAAAATCCGAAAAACTCGGCGCTGCGCGCCTGGGGGATCATCGACCCGAACAGCGACCGGCTCAGGGCCTGGGTGCCGCCCTGGGTCAGCCCCACCATGATCGCCAGAATGTAAAAGTGTGCGGCCGTCTCCATCCAGAAAGCAGCCAGGCAAATCACCACGTATATGGATAACCCTATCATAATCGAACGCTTGGAGCCTAGCCTCGTGGCCACCCGGCCAAAGGCGAAGGCCGCCGGCACACCGACGAACTGGGTGATCACCAGGGCGGCGATCATGTCCCTCACCTCCAGGCCGATGGAGTGGCCGTAGAGGGTGGCCATCTTGATGATCGTACCGATGCCGTCGTTGTAGACCAGGAAGGCGATGAGGAAGAGCGTCGCCTGGCGGTAGCGTTTCAGCTGGCGGAAGGTTTCGCCCAGCCGGCGCAGCGAGCCGCGGACCAGCGGCTGACGCTGGCCCACCGGCCGCTCCCCGAGTGGTTCGGCCACCCGGCGCAGCAGCGGGACGGTGAAGAGCAGCCACCAGAGGGCCACGCTGAGAAAGCTGGCCTTCACCGCGAAAGCGGCGTCGGGCATGCCGAAGGCCCGGGGCCAGGTGTACCAGGCGAGGTTGAGCACCAGCAGGATGCCGCCGCCGATGTAGCCCAGGGCATAGCCGGTGGTGGAGACCCGGTCGAAGTCCTGTTCCCGGGCCACGTGGGGCAGCAGGGCGTCGTAGAAGAGGTTGCCGCCGGCAAAGCCGATATTGCCGATGATGAACAGCGCCGAGGCCCAACCCCAGGAGGAGGGGCCGAGAAAGACGAAGGCGGCGGTGGCCGCCACGCCGAGGGACATGAAGAGGATCAGGCCGAACTTCCGCCGGCCCTCCTGGTCCGCCGCCGCGCCCAGCATGGGGGCCAGGGGGGCGATGAGGGCCAGGGCCACGGCGGTGGTGTAGGCCCAGTAGGCGGTGGCCGCGGTTTCGCTGAGGCCGGCATTGAGCACCAGCGCCCGGTAGAAGGGCGGGAACATGCCGGCCATCACCGTGGTGGCAAAAGCCGAGTTGGCCCAGTCGTAGAGATACCAGGCCCGGACGCGCCTTTTGTATTCCCGGTCACCGTTTTCCCGGTTGCGGTGCTGTGGCGTCATGGTCTCAACTGTGGTTCGAGAACAAGGCGATGATTGACGGGGAAGCGTAGCATACTTTTCCGGTATGTGAGCATTGCCGTGAGGCCGGCCAGGCGGCTACCGGGCGGCACGCTGACGATTATGACCGGGCCCCCGTCGTCATGATCCGCCGCCGCAGGAACGGTGAGGGCAAAAAAAAGCGCCGACACGATGCCGGCGCACAGCGTCCGGCCCGGCGAAGCCGGGCCGCTTGGATATCGGGCAGCACTTAGACCACGATCTCGATGCACGTCACCGGGCAGCTCTCGATCGCTTCGTTACAGTCGTCAACCGCATCCTCGGGGACTTCGTCGACGATCACAATGGCTTTTTCCTCGTCGTCCATCTCGAACACTTCGGGACAGATGTCGGCGCAGACGCCGTCACCGATGCACTCATCACGATCGATCTTGACCTTCATCTCTTGAACTCCTCCAAGCAGTAATTCATGACATCCGGTATCGTTCCGGTTCAACCCTCAGGAAACAGTCCCTTATATAGAGCAATGGGCGCGGAAAATCAATCAACTTCGCCCGGCCTAAGAATTTCCTCTTTCGACGTAGCGCCCCAGGGAGGCCGCCGACGGTGTTATCGGAGCCCGGCCAAGGTCAGAATGAGGCGTCGTGGACGATTTCCCACTTCCCGGCAACATCCCGGCGAAAAACCAGCAAAGTCATCCCCTCAGCCTCGGCCGGCTTCGCCTGGCCGTCCTCACCGGCTCCGCTCATGCCGCTGAGCGACCAGCGGGCCGCCACCGACAGGCCGTGGATCTGACCCGGCCGTGAGCAGCCGAGCACCGAGACCTCGATGCCGTACAGCGGCTCAACTTCTAGGATCTCCAGGGTCAGCCGTCCCATGGCCCCCCGGTGGGGGTAGCGGCGGCGGTATCGCGCGAGGAGTTCGTCCCGGCCGCGGGTGAGGCCGGTGGAACTGACGAAAACGGCATCCTCGTGGTAGCAGGAGGCGAAGGCCTCCAGGTCCCCGCGGTTCCAGGCCGCTGTCTGCCCGGCGATCAGCTGCTCAACGTCCCGCCGCGCCTTTGCGCGCCGGTCCCGGTCGTCCAGCCGGTCCCAGAGGCTCACCCCTCGCGGTCCGACGTAACCGTGCGCCTCGCTGAAGGCGGGATCGGCCAGCACTTCGTCGGCATCGGCAAAACGAAACCCCTCGGCTTCGAGCCAGCTGAACAGCCGGTCCCACTGGCCGGCGCCGATGGCGTTGGCGTGGAGCAGCAGGATCTGCGGCACGTCGCGGCCGAAGAGCCGCCGCCCCTGGTTGCGGTGATGGAGCACGGAGAGGTGCAGGGCCTCGTGGTACTGCTCGACGATGCGGTCACCGGCGGCAGCGTCAGGGGCGCGCACCGCTTCGACCCAGCGCCGGGAGAAATCGTAGTCGCTGTTATCGATGGTCACCGGCAGGTTGCGCTGGCCGGTGCTCTCGAGATAGGCGCGCATGGCCGCCAGCTTTTCTGCGGTGTCGCCTTCGCGGAGCATGGGGAAGCGGAAGAAGCGGAGCCCACTGCCCCGCTGCTCCAGAAACGGGGCGAGGTGTCCCCGGGCCTCCTCCATGTCTTCGATAAAGTCCGCGGAATCCGTGCTGTTGTAATCGAGGTGTCTGGTGGAATGGTTGCCCAGTTCGTGACCGGCGGCCAGCCACTGCTCCAGCAGCCCCAGGTCGCCGTCCCGGCTGATATTGCGCCAGGTGACCAGCCCCACCGCCCGGACCTGGTGCCGGGCCAGGGCCCCCAGCAGGCCGTCGGTTATCAATCGGCGCTCGGCCGGGTCGGGGTGCAGCCCCCCGGCGGCAACGGGCAGGTCGTCCACGGTGATCAGCAGGGGGCACCGCTCGCCACCCTGTGCGCCCGATACGGAGCTGAAAAGCGCAACGAGCGCAATGACGGCGACCCCCAGGGTCCGGTGCATGGTCATCAGCCGCTCACATCTGCTTGTACTTGGTGCCGGCGCCGCCCTCCCGCGGCCGCCAGCGCGGGCCGAGGATGTCGGTGGTCTTGCAGTCGACACAGTTGGGCGGGTTGACCACCAGCTTGCCGTCCTCGCACTCGAATACGCCGGCCGGGCACATGGCGGCATAGAACTGGGCCACCTCGGCCGGCACATCCTCTAGGGCCTCGAGATGTGAGGGGATGTCATCCCGGGTCTTGTTCCCCGACTTGTAGACCGCGTCGATCTTGCTGATGGTCAGCGTGTTGTCCGGGGTGAACTTCGTCAGGGGACCCACGGTGCGCGGCTCCTTCTCGTCCGGTTCCACCGGAATCCGGCCGCCGGGGAAGGCCCCGCCGGTGAGCATCATCAGGCCGGCCTTTATCCCCCCGGCGTAGAAGCCGGACTTGAAGGCCGGCCGCATGTTGCGGGTCTTGTAAAGATCCTTCCGGATACAGCTGCCGGCCACCCCTTCGTCATAGGATGAAAGCCCGGCGGCGGTCACGTCGTCGGCCTTCAGCGCCTGGAAAGCCGCCCGGGCGGCGAGGATGCCCGACATCATGGCGTAGTGGACGCCTTTCAGCGACGGCACGTCCACAAAGCCGGCGGCGTCCCCGGCCAGCAGCAGGCCGTCGCCGTGCAGCCGGTCGGGCAGGGCGTAGAAACCGCCCTCGGGAATGGTCTTGGCCCCCCACTCCAGCATCTCCCCGCCTTCCAGGTAGGGCCGGATCAGCGGGTGGCCCTTCAGTTGCTGCAGCAGCACGTGGACGTCCAGGGCGTGCCGGCGGTAGTCCAGACCCACCACCAGGCCGATGGAGACCAGGTCGTCGGCCATGGGGTAGAACCAGCTGCCGCCGAAAGCGTCTTTGGGCAGCGGCCAGCCCATGGTGTGGATCACCTTCTCCAGCGGCTTCTTGACCTCCCAAACCTCCTTGACGCCCAGGGCGTAGATCTGGGGGTTTTTCGAGCCCACGTTCTGCCAGCGGCGCCAGGCCCCGGCCAGGGTCCCCCGGGTCCCCTCGGTGAGCACGGTGATCCGCGAGGAGATGTCCATGGCCGGCATGTGGGTGCTGCCCGGCGTGCCGTCCCGCTTGAGGCCGGCCGGGGTGGTGCGCAGACCGGTGACCGCCTGGCCTTCGGCCAGCAGGGCATCGGCGGGGAAACCGGTGAAGAGGTTGACCCCCAGCCCCTCGGCCTGCTTGCCCAGCCAGCGGACCATCTCGCAGACCGAGGCGACGTAGTTGCCATGGTTGTTCATGGTGGGCGGGGTGGGCAGTTTGATCTGCCCGTTTTCCCGGAGCAGGTAGAGCGCCTCGCCGGTCACCGGGGTGCGGAAGGGGAAGTCGCCGTCGCCGAGATCGGGGAACAGGGCGCGGAACGCCGCCGGGTTGATCACCGCCCCGGACATGCAGTGCTCGCCCAGGTTCTCGGCCTTCTCCAGCACACCAATCTCCAGCTCGCCCAGCCCGCCGCCTTCGTCAGCGTCCTTTTTGGCCAGGTTGGCCAGCTCGATGGCCCCGGCCAGGCCGGCGGGGCCGCCGCCCACAAAGACCACGTCCAGGGGGACGGCCTCTTCACCGGGCGCCTCCTTGAGGATCAGCTTGTCCTGGGCAAAATCCGGCTGGTAGTCAGCCGGGATGAACGACGTGAGAGGCGATTTGGTGTCTTCCATGATTCCGCTCCGTTAATATAATATTCGTACCATTTCCATACCATTTTTAAACAGTTTCTATTACATTTTTATACCATTTCCGTTTCCGAAGGGCTGCCCGTCGCCGACAAGGATCCGGGCCTCGTCAGGTGGTGAACCCGGGATCGGTTGCTCCCCTGTTTCCCATGTTTTCTTTGAACAGCCTGGCATAGTCGCTCTTGCCCCCCAGCAGGCCGGCGGTGACCGGCGCCGCCCGGCGCACCAGCCCCGACACCCTTTCCGCCAGGTCACGGATGGCCCACTGGGCGTGGATGTCCTCCCGCAGCCGGGAGAAGTGATAGATTTCGCGCAGGTTCATGGTCATCGACACCCGCCGGCGGTGGGCGTTGGTCAGCACGTAGTCGGCGGCCTCCGGCGGCTGGCCGCGGGCATCAAGGGAGCGTCGGAGTACGGCCCAACCCTCGACCGCCTTCCCGGCCAGATCGAGGAGCTGATCCTTACGTCCCACGGCTTCCACCTCGGGCGGGACGGTGACGCCCAGGTCCGGGTCGTAGGGCCCCCAGAGCTGGGTGGACATGCGGTGCCGCTTCAGCTGGGCCATGGCGCTGGCGTCGAGAATAAGTTCGAAGTGGAACAGCGCCTCCTCGAAGGCCCTGGGCGGGCTGTCGTATTCCGAAAGGTGAGAGAGAGATTCCAGGAAGAGGGTCCGCCGCTCCGCGAATCCCAGCTGTTCCACCGCACTGCGGCAGGCGGCCAGCGGCCCCCGGCCGGCGGAGAAGAGCAGGCCGGTGAGGACTGCGGTGTCGGCATCTTCGGTGCAGCGGGCCAGGGTCACCCCGCCGGCGCGCCCTTCACTTTCCGCGGACGGCCCGCTTTGATCCTCGAGATGGACCCCGGAGACGGCCCGGCAGAGGTCGGCCCGGCCCCGGTTGAAATACTCGTCCTTCAGCGTGGCGCCGTAGGCCTGGGCAAAGGCCTCCTCGTCGGCCATGATGATCAGCGAGGGCGCCACGCCGCGGGCCTGTTCGAACAGCGCCTGACCCAGACGGCGGACCTCGTCCAGCGGGGCGTGGCGCATCCGCCGGATGATCAGCTCCAGGTTGCGGGCGTTGCAGGTGAACCCCAGCTGGCCGGCAGTGGCCAGGGAGACGGCGTAGCGGGCGTCCTCCTTGGCCAGGCCCTCGATCACCGTCCGTCCCCTTTTGCTCTTCGCCATCTCCTGGTTGATCGCCGTCTGCCGCTCCAGCAACACCGGCAGGAGATCGAAATAAACCCGGTTCTGTTCGGCGATCAGGTCGGCATAACGATCGCCTTCCACCTGGTTCAGTTCCGCCGGCAGAACGGTGTCGCCATCGAGGGTGATGTAGCGCTGGGACTTTTCAGTGAAGGAGCAGAGCCGGTGCCACTCCAGGGCCTCGATGGCCAGCCGCGAGAGGCCGAGGATATCGAAGTTGAAAACGGCATGCTCGGCCACCGAGTGGTGCCCCAGGCCGAAGACGATGGCGCGGTTCGATTTTCGAGACTTGGTGACCTCTTCCCGCGCCTGGCGGCGCAGCTGGCCCACCGGGTCGGAGGAGCGGCTGATCCGGGCATAGGCCGCGGAGATCGATTCCGGGGTGAACTCACCGTCACCGCCGCGTAAAACTTCCACGTCTCCGTTGTATCCGGCCAGGGTCACCTCGAGGGATGACCAGTTGAATCCAGCGGCGGTCTGCCCCATCCAGTGTTCTCCCCCATTGCGGTATGTATCAGGAAGCCAGCCAATGGCCTGAAAGTGACTCCGGAGATTATAGAGGATGCTGCTCAGACCGCAAAATGGCGGGCCTCCGGGTGAAGGACCACCAGGGCCGAGGTGCTGTGTTCGGGCACCATCTGGAAACGGCTGCTCAGGGTCACTCCGATCCGTTCCGGCTGCAGCAGCCGGAAGAGCAGCGCCTGGTCCTCGAGATTGGGGCAGGCCGGGTAGCCGAAGCTGAAGCGCCGCCCACGGTAGCGGTGGCGAAACGCGTCGGCCGGGTCGCCGGTCTCGTCACCGGCCAGGCCCAGTTCGCCGCGGATCCGGTGGTGCAGCCATTCGGCCAGCGCCTCGGCCAGGGCGGAGGCGAAGCCGTGCAGCTGCAGCATCTCCAGGTAGCGGTCCTCCCGGCCGGCCCGTTCCAGCGCCCGGGCCACGCCGGGCCCGGCGCTGACCAGCTGCAGCGGCAGCAGGTCGCCGCCGTCAGCGGCCGGGCGGAAGAAATCGGCCAGACAGCGGTGCGGTGCGGCGGGCTGGCGGCGGAAGCGGAAGCGCTCCGCTCCGCCCGGCGCCTGGACCAGCAGGTCATCCCCCTCCGCGGCACAGGGGAAGTAGCCATAGACCACCCGCGGCTGCACCAGACGCTCCCGGCGGCAGCGGTCCAGGATTCCGGCCAGCACCGCTTCGGCCGGTCGGGCGGCGGTCACCGGCGCGGCGCCGCCCGCCGGCTCCCGCACCGGGTAGCCCCAGCGGCCGCGAAAGAGCGCCGGGCGGTTGAGCCAGGGAAGCAGCAGGTCAAGGTCCGGCTCCACCACCCTCGAGCCCTGGAACGGCGGCAGCGGGACCGCGGAATGCGCCAGCCGGTGGTTCTCCATCAAACCTTCCCTTTCCCGGACGCCCGGTCCTTGCGCCCCGTCCTGACATCCAGGGGAGTGCGGCCCAGGGACCGGCCGGCATCCTCCCGGAGGCCCTCCACCCGCAGCAGCTGGAAGCCCTGGACCCGCTCCGTCTCCCGCAGCACCAGGAACCGCTGCACCGCCAGCCAGCCGTCACTGTACGGCGGGTCCTCACTGTTCAGCAGCACATACACCGGACGGCGGCCGGCCAGGGCGCGGGCCACCTGCTTCAGCCGCCAGGGGTCCAGTTCGTCCGCCCCGAGTACCAGGGGCTGGAACGGCTCGCGCCCCGGCAGGGGCGGCATGAAACGGGCCTGGGGCAGCGGCGGCCCCACCCCGTCATAGGTGGCGTTGAGCAGGTAGCCGACGTAGGCCCCGTCATCCCGGGAGAGCTGCACCAGTTCGCGGCCCCCCCGGTAGTCGATGAGCATGCCGGTGTAGACCGGCGAGAGGTTGCTCAGGATCAGCGAGCCGGGCGGGGTGCGCTCCAGGGTGATGGAAGCGGCGGTGCGCACCGGCGGCCGGTCCCCGGCAAAGGGCGCGGTGCGGGAGACGCTCCAGAGCAGCAGGGGGGCCACGGCGGCCAGGGCCAGCAGCAGACCGGCCGCACGGCAGCTGCGCCGGTGCGGCGCCGTGGGGGGCCGGTGCCACAGGGCGGCAAACCCCTGGCCGGCCCAGATGGCGACCCAGGGGACCACCGCGGCCAGCAGCCTGGTGGACTGGCCGAAGTAGAAGAGCAGCAGGGTCAGGGTGGCCAGGCAGTGCAGCAGCCCGAAGAGGTGCACCGACCGCCGGCGGCCGTGGCGCAGCAGCGCAAAGAGGCCCACCGCGGCCAGGATCACCGCGGCCAGGGAGTAGAGCCGGAGGAAGTTGGCCTCGAAGGTCATGGCGGCCAGGTGCTGGAGGTAGTACCAGAGATTGCCGTAGAGCGGGTTCCAGGGGTGAACCACGTGCGCCGCTTCGAACATCTGCAGCGGGTCCTGGTACGCCTGATTCCAGTAGCCGTACCCGGTGGCCAGTGGGTTTCCGAAATTGATCCGGTTGGACAGCAGTTGCGGCAGCAGGCCGCTGAACACGCCCAGACCGAAGAGCAGCCCGGTCCCGGCCAGCCGCCCCGACCGCTGTCCCGCGCGCCAGGCCATCCAGAGCACCATGGCAAGAATCACCGGCACCGACACCACACTGGCCAGCCGGACGATCACCGCGTATCCCGCGGCCGCACCGGCCAGCAGGGTGAAGAACGCGGCCCGGCGGCGGGACACGGAACCGCGAGGGAGGGACAGGAGGAAGGCGGCGAGGATGGCGATCAGCGAGACGTTTTCGGTGAGCACCCGGATGGAGCAGAAGAGCAGCACCGGCGAGAAGGCGGTCACCGCCGCGGCGATCAGGGCCGCGTCGCGCCCGCTGCCCACCCGGCGGGCCAGCAGGTAGACCAGCGGGATCGCCGCCAGCCCGAGGAGGATGCTGCCGAGAAAGAACCGCTCCACCGGCAGGCCCAGGAGGTGGAACAGGGCCAGCAGCATGGGGTAGCCGCCGGGGTAGCGGGAGGGGTAGACCCCGCCGCCCATGGTCAGGGTGAGCCCGCGCCCCTCGGCCAGCGAGAGGCCGGCGGCGGCATACTCGGCGGCATCGGGAGCGGGGCGGAAATCGAGGGAGGGCAGGTGGACCAGGCCGAGACGGAGGAACAGCGACAAAAGTATCAGCAGGGCGAGGAGGGACGCGGTGAGCAGAGAGTTGGGGCGCCGCTGCGGGACACCGTTCATCAGGGGGGCCCTCCGTGTTCCGCCAGGGCGGCGGCCAGGCGGCCGATCCGGTGTCCGGCCTCGGCCAGTTCGGCCCGGCCGGTGGCCGCAAAGGAGAGCCGCAGGGCCCCCCGGCCCCCCGGGCCCATGCCGCCGGCCGGAACCGCGGCCACCCGGTGATCCTCCAGCAGCCGCGAAGAGAAGTCCCGGTCGTCCGTCCCCGGCGGCAGGTGCAGCAGCACGAAAGGCGACCCGCCGGGCCGGGACACGCGCAGCGCCGGGAAATTGGCCAACGATGCCAGCAGGGTGTCCCGCCGGCCGAGGAGCCGCGGCATCACCCGGGCCAGGTGGCGGTCGATCACCGGCAGCGCCGCCATCAGGCCCCGCTGGGTCACGTGGGCGGCGCTGATCACCGAGCTGTCGTGAATCTTCAGCACCTGTTCCAGCAGGGCCGGCGGACCGGCCAGAAAGCCGATACGCCACCCGGCCAGGGAGAGGGATTTGGAAAAACTTCCGGCGGTGGCGGTCCACCCGTCCATGCCGGGAAGCGACCCGATGGAGAGCGGGGGCCGGCCCTCGTAAACCATCTCCTGGTAGGTCTGGTCGGCCACCACCCAGATGCGGCGGCCGGCCAGCAGACCGGCCAGCTCACCGATCCAGTGGTCGGGGTAGCGGCTTCCGGTGGGGTTGTTGGGGTTGACCAGCACCAGCGCCTTGGTGCGCTCCGACAGGGCTCGGGCCACCTGTTGAAGATCGGGCAGGTGGCCGTTCTCCGGCGCGGTGGGCACCGGCTTCACCACACCGCCGAACATCTGCACGGTCATGGCGTGGTTGAAATACCAGGGCGTGGGAATGACCACCTCGTCCCCCGGCTCAAGCAGGGCAGCCAGGGCGCTGAAGCAGGCCTGGTTGGCACCCGGAGTGACCAGCAGGCCGTCCCGGGGGTCGACAGGCAGTCCGAACCGTTCATCGGTGTAACGGGCCAGCATCTCGCGCAGGGCCGGCAGCCCCGGGTCGGGGGTGTAGCGGTGCACCGCCGGGTCACCGGCGGCCTGCCGCACCTCCTCGATGAACTCCTCCGGCGGGGGGAAATCCACCACCGCCTGGGCCAGGTTGATCAGCTCACCTTCGGCGGCCAGCTGGCGGGCCCGGGCCATCAGCCCGGTGAGCGCCGGCAGGTCGGTGGCCAGCAGGTGCGGAGAGATGCGCAGTCCCATTCAGTTCTCCCGGTCAAGTCCGGCGCGGGCCAGGTAGAGGGTGACGATGCCGCCGAAGAGCGGCCGGAAACTCACCGGGCCGTAGCCGGCGGCACGCAGCTCGCTCTCGAACCCCGGACCCGATGGAAAACGGTCCACCGAGTCGGGGAGGTAGGCGTATGCTCCGCCGGCGTCGAAGAAGAGGCGGCCCAGCAGCGGCAGGATGTTGCGAAAATAGAACCGGTAGAGCCCGCGCAGCGGCTGTCCGGCGGGCATGGAGAACTCCAGGATGGCCAACAGACCTCCCGGGCGCAGGACCCGGGCCACGTTGCGCAGGCAGGTGCGGTAGTCGTCCACGTTGCGGATGCCGAAGGAGACCACCGCCCCGTCGGCGCTTCCCGGAAGCAGCGGCGGCTGCTCGGCGTCGGCCAGCACCGGCTGCACCGCCCCGCCCAGCCGGCCCCACCGGCCCTGCCCGTCTTTCTTGCGCCGGGCCAGCAGGGACACCATGGGCCGGGCAAGGTCGGAGGCCACCACCCGCACCCGGGCCCCGCGGCGGAAGCCCTCGGACACCAGGCTCAGGGACTGGGCCCCGGTGCCGCAGCAGAAATCGAGAACCAGGATATCGAAGCGACCGCTGTCGGCCAGCGAACCCACCAGGGCCCGGGAAGCCATGCGCCGCCACCCGGCGTCCTGCCCCGCACTGAGCAGGGTGTTGGCCAGATCGTAGCGCCCGGCGATCCGGCCGAACATCCCGGCCACCTCGTCCCGGCGGCCCGACGCCAGATGGTCGGGTTGACGATGATCATGATTCTGCTGGTTCACGCGAAACGTCCTCTCCGGTTGCGCCGGGACAAAGCATAGCACTCCGAAATGGTGGTCACAATTACGCGACGGCCGACCGGTTTCGATCCGGCGGCGACTTCAGCACGATAGCGGCCGAGGGCTAACCCTGCCCGGCGCATTTTTCCCGCCGCGCCTTTTTGCTATGATATCCGCCTTTCCCCGGGGGCGACACGCAACGGAAATGGAGGCAGCGGTGCGGTCCTATCTGAATTTCGTCAAGATCGAGCACACCCTCTTCTCCCTGCCGCTGATCTACAGCGGCGTGGCACTGGGCAGTCTCCAGCGCTTGCCCTCCATGAGTGTGCTGCTGCTGATCCTGGCGGCGGCCACCGGCGCCCGGACCGCGGCCTTTGCCCTGAACCGGATCATCGACCGCAGGATCGACGCCCGCAACCCGCGCACCAGGGACCGCGAACTGCCCAGCGGCGCGCTGACCACGGCCCAGGCGTGGGGCGTCTTTGCCGCGGGTGCCGTGGTCTACCTGGCCGCGGCCTGGGCCATCGCACCGCTCTGCCTCGCGCTTTCACCTGCCCCGCTGGTCGTCTTTGTCATCTACCCCTGCATGAAGCGCTTCACGGCCCTGGCCCACTTCGGGGTGGGGCTGGCCCTGGCCCTCGGTCCGGCGGCCGGCTGGTTCGCGGTGACCCTGGTCTTCCGGGATATGCAGCCGATCCTGCTGCTTTTCCTTTTCACCTTTTTCTGGGTCGCCGGATTCGATATCATCTATGCCACCCAGGATACGGCGTCCGACCGCCGTGAAGGGCTGCACTCCATACCGGCGGCGCTGGGAGACCGGCGGGCCATCCAGGTGTCCGGCCTGCTGCACGTCGCCGCCTTCGGCTGCCTGGCCGCCCTGACCTGGACGGAACTGAACAGCCTGGCCGCGCTCCCCTTTCTGATTCTGGCCGGCCTGCTGCTCTACTTCGAGCACCGGATGGCCGGCAACATTGCCGTGGCTTTTTTTCGCATCAACGCCGTCCTCGGCTTCGTGGTCCTGGCGCTGGTGCTGGCGGGGGTCGTTTTCAAATGAAGATCGTTCTCGGGATCACCGGCGCCTCGGGCGCGCCCTACGCCGTCGACTTTCTGCGCCGCTCGTCGGCCGATGTCTGCAGTCTGGTCAGCAGCTGGGGAGAAAAGCTGCTGGCCGAGGAGGCCGGTGGGGTCGAGGAGGTGCGCGCACTGAGCGCAGCCTGTTTCTTTGACGACCGTATCGACTCGCCGCCGGCCTCCGGCTCCAACGTCTTTGACGTGATGGTGATCCTGCCCTGCACCATCTCCACCCTGGGCAAAATCGCCGCCGGGGTGGCCGACACGCTGATCACCCGCACCGCTGCAGTGGCGCTGAAGGAACAACGGCGGCTGGTGCTCTGCCTCCGCGAAACACCCCTGTCGGCCATCTCGCTGGAGAGCTGCCTCAAACTGAGCCGCCTGGGAGTGGTGATCATGCCTGTCTCGCCCCCCTTCTACGGATCGCCGGAAAGTGCCGGCGACCTGGTGCGAGCCTTCGTGGACAAGGTCTTCCGGGTCATCGGCTGCCCCGAAGACGCCGGTCCGGGCTGGAAGAGCGAGGAGTTGCCGTGAGCGGGTTCACCTCCCTGGGCCAGTTCCTGACCCACCTCGAAGAGCACCGGGAGCTGGCCCGGGTCACCCGCGAGGTGGACCCGGAGTTCGAGATCACCGAGATCGCCGAACGGGCCATGCGCGAGGAGCGGCCGGCACTGCTCTTTGAACGGGTCAAGGGCTCCGACTACCCGCTGGCAGTGAACGTCTTCGGCACCCCCCGCCGGGTGGAACTGGCCATCGGCGCCGATCCGGAGCAACTGGGGCAGCAACTGCTGGAGACGGTGGAGCGCCTGAACCCGCCCTCCCTCTCCGCCCTCGGCCGCAGCCGTCCGCTCTGGGGCCGGTTCGCCGCCGCCCGGGTGGCCCGCCGCCGCCGGGGGGCCGCGCAGCAGGAACTGCACGACCCGCCCGATCTGACCCGCCTGCCGATCCTGCGCTGCTGGCCGGGGGACGGACTGCCCGACTTCCTGCACCAGGACATGAGCGGCGGACTGCCGGACCGCGAGACGCTGGCCGGCCTTCAACCCGGCCGCCGCCGGAAACTTTGCCGGCCGTTTCTTCACCTTCCCGCTGGTGATGACCCGCGACCCGCTCACCGGCCGGCGTAACACCGGCCTCTACCGCATGCAGGTCCACTCCCCCACCGAGACCGGCATGCACTGGCAGATCCAGAAGGGTGGCGGCTTCCACTGCCACCAGGCCGAAAAACTGGGCCGCGACCTGGAGGTGGCGGTGGTGGTGGGCGGCGACCCGGCACTCTGCCTGGCCGCCGCCGCTCCGCTTCCCGAAGGGATCGACGAGCTCTTCTTTGCCGGTTTTCTGCGCGGGTCGGCCACCAGGATGACCCGGGCCCGGACCCTCGACATGCTGGTCCCGGCCGGGGCCGAGTTCGTCATCGAGGGTGTGGTGCCGGCCGGGGAGCGCCGACTGGAAGGGCCCTTCGGCGACCATTTCGGCCACTACTCCAAGGAGGCGCCTTTCCCCGTCTTCCGGGTCAACTGCATCACCACCCGCCGCCGGCCGGTATTCCATGCCTCGGTGGTGGGCAAGCCGCCCAAGGAGGACCGCTGCCTCGGTGACGCCCTGCAGCTGGTGCTCTCCCCGCTGCTCAAACTGATCCACCCCGAGATCCGCTCGGTCTGGGCCTACTACGAGGCCGGGTTCCACAACCTGCTGGTGGTCTCGGTGGCCGAGCGCTACGGCCGGGAGGCGGTGAAGACCGCCCTGTCGCTGATGGGCGAGGGGCAGCTGTCGCTGACCAAGGTGGTGATCCTGGTCCCCGGTGACGTGGACCCGCGGGATTTTCCGGCGGTGCTGCGCCAGGTGCGGGACAACTTCGACCCGGCCGCTGATTTCATCCTGCTGCCCGGCGTCCCGCTGGACACCCTCGACTTCACCGGGCCGAAGATGAACCTCGGCAGCAAGGTGGTGATCGATGCCACCCCGCGGCCGGACGAACCCCGCCCGCAGCGGACGCCGCCGCCACCCGGCACGGTGGAGCAGCTGGCGGGGACCGTGCCCGGCGTGGCCGACGCCGCCCTCTGGGAGGACGCCCTGCTGGCGGTCACCGTCAGCGGGAACGGCCGGGAAGTGCTGGCCCGGCTGCTGGAGCACCCGGCCCTCTCCGGAGTTCCGCTGATCGCCGCGGTGAGCGACGACGTGAACATCAGGAACCTTGAAGACGCTGCTCTGGGGCATCTTCACCCGCTTTGACGGCGCCCGCGACCTGCTCTTCGCCGGGCGGGAGTGGCAGGGGATCGCGCCCCGCTACACCGGGCCCATGGGAATCGACTCCACCTGGAAACCGGGCTACCCGCCGGCACTGGAGATGCACCCGGACGTGGTGCGCACCGTGGACCGCAACTGGAACCGCTACTGGGAGAACGTCAAGGGATGAGCGGCACCGGCAGCCCGCAAGGGCCCATTCCGTTCCACGACCCCGCCCTGGCCGACATCTGGTCCAGGCTGGACCGCGGCGGCCGGCTCAACGCCGCCGAGGGGCTGGCCCTCTTCCGCACCAACGACCTTCCCGGTCTGGGCTGGATGGCCCGGACGGTGCGCCGGCGTCTGCACGGCGACGCGGTGACCTTCGTGCGCAACCAGGTGGTCAATCCCTCCAACGTCTGCTGTCTGCGCTGCAGCTTCTGCCGTTTCTCGGTGGACGCCGACGACCCGGAGGCCTACGACCTCGAACCGGAAGAGATCGCGGCCATGCTTCCCCGGGAGGTGAACGAGGTCCACGTGGTGGGCGGGCTGCACCCGGACCGTGACTGGGACTACTACCTGGAGGTGGTGGCCCTGATCCGGGAGCGGCTGCCCGCGGCCACCATCAAGGCCTGGACCGCGGTGGAAATCGTCCACTTTGCCCAGCGGTTCGGCATGGGCCAGACCGAGGTGCTGCGCCGGCTGCGGGAGGCCGGCCTGGACATGCTCCCCGGGGGCGGCGCGGAAATCTTCTCCCCCCGGGTGCGGAACCTGCTCTGCCCGGACAAGCCCGACGCTGAACGGTGGCTCGCCGTCCACCGGGCGGCCCACGAGCTGGGCATCCCCAGCAACGCCACCATGCTGTACGGCCACCTGGAAACCGCCGAGGAGCGGGTGGAGCACCTGATCCGGCTGCGCACGCTGCAGGACGAGACCCGGGGGTTCCGCTCGTTCATCCCCCTGCCCTTTCAGCCCGGGGGATCGGAGATCAGGGAGCGGCGCACACCGCCCACCGACGACCTGCGGACCATTGCCGCCTCGCGGCTGATCCTGGACAACATTCCCCACATCAAGGCCTACTGGGTGATGACCGGGGAGACCATCGCCGCGGCGGCCCAGCACTTCGGGGCCAACGACATGGAGGGGACCCTGGGCGGCGAGAAGATCGCCCACGCGGCCGAGGCGGCCACCCCCACCTCCCTCTCCCCGCGGCGGATCTCCAGGCTGATCAGCGCCGCCGGGTGGACGCCGGTGGAACGGGACGGTCGGCACCGGGTGCTGGACGTGCGGACCAGCGAGCCGGTGCTGGGGATGATCCCCTACCTCAATTCGGAGCCGTTCCACTGGAACCTGCAGCTGGACTCCTTCCGCGTGATCCCCATGGCCCCGCGCCGCATGGGCCGGCTGGCCCGGGAGGGGACGGTGGACGCCGGCCTGCTCTCGCTGATGGACCTCACCGGCCTCGAGGAACTGTTCCAGCCGCTGGACTTCGGCATCGCGGTGCGCAACCGGGCGCGGTCGGTCTTCCTGCTCTCGGCCCGGGAGCCGCGGCACCTGGACGGCCGCCGCGTGGCGGTCACCGAGGAGACCTCCACCTCGGTCTGCCTGATGCGCCTGATCCTCCGCCGGCAGTACGGCTGCACTCCGGTGCTGGAGCGGATGATCACCGACCGGCAGAGCACAAACGTGCTCTCCCGCTTCGACGCCGTCCTGCTCATCGGGGACCGGGCCCTGCTCCACGCCGACCACTTCAGCCGTCAGTTCCCCTTCCGCATGGACCTGGCCGAGGTGTGGCACCAGATGACCGGGCTGCCCTTTGTCTTTGCCCGCTGGGCGGTGCGCCGCTCGCTGGACGAGGAACTGCGGCAGGACCTGCAGCGGGGCCTGGACCAGGCCCTCCGGCGCTACGAGGCGGCCGACCCGGCCGGCCCCCGACGCCACGGCCGGCGGTTGGGGCTCCCCCCCGCGGAGGTGGAGCGCTACCTCGGGGGGTTCAACTACCGGTTCCGCACGGCGGAAAAAAAGGCCATCGACCGGTTCAGGACCATCTACAGAGAGGAGTTCCCCGATGAAACGGACAGGCCCTGAGCAGGGAGGCGGGACTCTGCGCCGTCTCTCCCGGGTCGCCGGCCTGGCGCTGCTGGCCGACCGGGATCTGCCCCGCCTGGGCGCCCTGGCCCAGGAGGCCCGGTTCACCCTGCATCCCGAACCGCAGGTCACCTACATCATCGACACCAATCCCAACTACACCAACATCTGCACCGTAGGCTGCCGTTTCTGCGCCTTTTTCCGCTCCCCGGAATCGGCGGAAGGCTACACCCTCACCGTGGAGGAAATCGTGGCCAAGGCCGAGGCGGCGGCTGCCGCCGGGGCCACCACCATGCTGCTCCAGGGCGGGGTGAACCCCGACCTGCCGCTGGACTATTTCCTCTCCCTGGTGCGCGAGGTGAAAAAAGCGACGCCGGGCATCAATCCGCATTTCTTCTCCCCCCCCGAGATCCACGCCCTGGCGGCGCGGAGCGGCCTCGACGTTCGTCAGGTGCTGGACCGCCTGTACGCCGCCGGCCAGCGAACCATCCCCGGGGGCGGGGCGGAGATCCTCAGCTCCCGCGTACGGCAGCGCATCAGCCCGGAGAAATGCTCCCCCGACCAGTGGCTGGAAGTCATGCGCCAGGCCCACCTGGCGGGCTTCCGCACCACCGCCACGATGATGTTCGGCCACCTGGAAACGGACGAGGAGGTCATCGAGCACCTGGACCGCCTGCGCCGACTGCAGGACGAGACCGGCGGCTTCACCGCCTTCATTCCCTGGAGCTGCAAGCCGGGCAACAGCGATCTGCCAAGCGTCGTCCCCCGGGCTGCCGCCGCCCTGCGCTACCTGCGCCTGCTGGCCACGGCCCGTCTCTACCTGGACAATGTGCCCCACATCCAGGCGTCCTGGTTCTCCGAGGGCAAAGCCATCGGCCAGCTGGCCCTGCATTTCGGCGCCGACGATTTCGGCGGCGTGCTGCTGGAGGAGAACGTCCACCGCTCCGCCGACCACGTCATCACCTCGGACGAGGAGGAAGTGAAGACGCTGATCAGCGAATCGGGCTTCCAGCCGCGGCAGCGGGACACGCTCTACCGGCCGGTTGCCTCCTGACCGCCGTGCGGTATAATTCGCCAGACGTTCGACTGTCCTGTTGATATACATGGAGTTCTCCGATGATCAGAGGTGTGGCGGACGAGCATCCTTCCCCTCCCCCATCGTCCCACCTTGCCGGAGGGACGCTGTTCTGGGCCGGCGCGGCCGCCGCGTTCTGGTGCGTGGAATCGTTGCTCCGGCTGGCCTGGGGCGACCCCCCCCCCGGCCCGGGCCGCTACGGCATCACCAGCCTGCTGAACTACACCGCTGCCGGCGCGGCGCTGGGTCTCGGCGTCTCGATCCTCCTGCTCCCCCTGGTCTTTCACTGCCGGCGCTGGCAGAAGCCGCTGCGTCTGGCCGCCCTGCAGGCCGGGCTCTTTCTCTTCACCGCCCTGTCCCTGCTCCGCGTCCCGCTGGACACTCCCGGGGACGTGGAGGGCGGCAACGTGCTCTTCAACCTGCCGCCGGATACCGGCCGGCTGCTGCTCAACCTGGGCTGGGTCACGCTGTCCGCGGCGCTGGCCCTGCTGGCCTACTGGCTGCTCTTCCGACCGCTCTCCCACCGCCCGGTGGGCGGCTGCAGCCACCGCATGCTGGCCCTGTTGCCGCTGCTGCTGGCCCTGGCCATGGTCTTCACCGCCACCTCCCGCTGGGACGGCCCGGTGGGCGATCTGCTGATTCCGGCGCTGTTTCGGGGTGGGGCCGCCACGCTTCTGCTGACCCTCACCGCCGGGCTGATCCGGCGGGTCCAGCTCTGGAGAACCGGGGTGCCCGAACGGGTGGGTTCGGCCATGCCCGCCACCGTGGCCCTGCTGGTCCTTTTGCTGGCGGTGCTGCTGGCCACCGGCATCGCTCCCCGGCCCTACGATCCGGGGGCCCTGATCCCGGGTGAATCCCGGGCCGGGGAAGAGCCGTCCCAACGCCACAACATCCTGCTCATCTCGGTGGATACGCTGCGCGCCGACCACCTGGGCTGCTACCGCTATCCGCGGCCGGTCTCGCCGAACATCGACCGCCTGGCTGAGGAAGGAGTGCTCTTCGAGCAGAACGTCTGCCCGCTGCCCCGCACCGTTCCCGCGCTGGCCAGCATGCACACCGGTCTCTACCCCCAGGACCACGGCCTCCGCGACAACCTGCGCATGGCCCTGCCCCCGGAGATTCCCACGCTGGCCGAGAAACTGCGCGACGCGGGCTACCACACCTTTGCCGTGAACGCCAACGGCCTGGTCCACCCCTCCGGCGGCCTGCACCGCGGGTTCGACTATTACTACACGCCGGCCATGGACTGGGACCGGGCACCGTTCCTGCGCACGCTCTACGACCGCTTTGTCAGCCCGGGAACCATCCCCGGCGAACGGGGGAGCAAGGTGCACTTCGAAGATGGTGAGCCGCTGACCCGCCGGGCGGAAGAGCTGTTGCGGCTGTTGCCCCAGCTGCCCGAGGAGGAGCCGTTCTTCTTCTGGGTCCACTACTACGACCCGCACATGCTCTACGCGCCTCCCCCGCCCTGGAACATGGAATTCGGCGCCCCCTATGCCGGCCCCTATCGCAAATCGCTGCACTACGGCCTGGTGAGCAAGGGCTACATGATTTTCCGCTGCGACCTGCCGGAGAGCGACCGGCAGCGGGGCGTGGACCTCTACGACGGGGAGATCGGTTTCACCGACCAGCTGGTGGGACGGCTGCTCCGCACCCTGGAACAGACCGGCCAGCTGGAGCAGACCATCGTGGTCTTCACCTCGGACCACGGGGAGAGCCTCGGCGAGCACGACTTCTACTTCGACCACGGCGACTTCCTCTACGAGCCCTCCATGCACATCCCGCTGATCTTCCGGCTGCCCGGCGGCGAACGGCGGGGAGAACGGGTCGCGCGACAATCCACCCTGATGGACCTGATGCCCACCCTGCTGGATCTTGCCGGCTGCGACCCGGTGCCGATGCCCGACTCGGGCTACGGCGGCCACAGCCTGCTGCCGCTGATCCATGGGGCCCTGCCCCCGGAGGAACCGGAGCGGGCGGTCTTTGGCGAGACCGGATACTGCTTCTACCCCCTGCTCAACGACCGGCTGCTGATCAAGCGCCCGCTCGAGGGCATCCGGTCGGCACGGGCGCAGAAGAGCGGGGCCGAGGAGAAGGCGGTGGCCGACACCGGCCTGCGGGGACGCCTGCGGATGATCAGGCGCGACGGCTGGAAGCTGATCCTCACTCCGGCGCCGGACGGTGACGACCGGATCGAGCTCTACGACCTGGGCCAGGACCCGCAGGAACTGGTCAACCTGGCCGGGGAGCAGCCCGACCTGGCGGCATCGTTGCTGGCCGAGTTGCGGCAGTGGATGGCGGCCGACCCGGGACAGAACGACGCCGCGGACACCGAAGTCGACCAGGCCGCCATCGAACGGCTGCGCTCCCTGGGCTACATCCAGTAGCCCCCACCTGTCATCGCGAGGAGCAGGCGAAGCCTGCGACGTGGCGATCTCCTCGGATCTCTTTCCGATTCAAGGTTCGGGGACGTACATGAATTTATGAATATTTTGACATGCCTTCCGCCAATGATCACGGTTTTATGTATCCTTAAATTTGAGAAGAGATCTAAATATTCATAAATTCATGTACGTCCCCGAACCTGAGCCGCTCCTACAGCCATCAGAACGTAAGAACGCAAGTACGTCCCTGACTGTCCCTACTTTTCAATTCTTTATCTTGAACTGCACTTCGAGGGTTGGTCGCGACTTGTTCCCCTCGGCAACAAGGCGCAGGCGCTGGTTTCCGCTGCCGACGAAGTAGAGAAAGTCGATGAAGGTCTGCTGGAAGTCGATGGTCACGGCATAGACCCCCACGCTCCCGGGGGTGGGGAAGAAATTGGTGGGCCGGTAGTCACCGGGCAGCGAAGAAAGAAAGCCGGAGCGGGTGAGGATGTCGGCATCCTGGCGGTACAGTTTATACTCCGAGCGCACCTGCTTCACCGTGGCCATCGGCAGTTCCTTGCCGTTCTCGCCGAAGAGGTGAAACTCGTCCTTGCGGATCCGCACCAGGTCGTGGCTGCGGTTGAAGATCCTGGACCACCAGGGGGACGAAATTCTCGAACTCGCGGTCGCCGCGCACCAGGACCAGCCCCACCTCCATTTCGAATTCGCCTAGCCGGACCTTCACCGAATCGACTTTCTCGGTGGTCACCGGGGTTGGGCCAGTGACCCCGTCCTGGGCCGGAACCGCCATGGAGAACAGCAGGGTCAGGAAGAGGGCAAGGCCCGGGAACCGGAGGGAGGAATGCACCCGGCGCTGGAGTGGCAGGCGGCCGGTATACACTGCATCATACTGCGGATAGAGGTTCTGTTTCATGGGCGTCACTACTCTACTTTCCGTGACTGGCCGTGTCAAAGTCCGGCTGATCTCAGAGGGAATTGCCAAAATTGGAGGCCAGCAGGGCCAGGTCCTGGCCGTCGATCACACCGTCCCCATTGAGGTCTGCTGGTGCGAACCAGCGTTCGCCTCCCGTCCCCGAACCAAATGACCAGGCCATGCGGGAGTTGTCCATGCCGTCCACCCGGCCCGAACCGTCCACGTCGCCGGCCAGGTCCACGTAGGTCCAGCCGGCCAGAGCCCAGACCTGCGGGTCGATGACCACTTCGGCCGGCGGGCCGTCCAGGTCGATCTGGAAGGATGAGTATTCGCCGCTCACCTCCACCTGGTGGATCGAGGTCTCTGCCGCCGTGGTCACGCCCACGTCCAGCGGCATGCGGAACAGCGGGGCGTTCTGCTGAACCTGCCGCAGGGCGAGGGTCATGGTGTAGCCGCCCTCCGCCGCGGGGTAGCCGCCGTGGGTATAGCGGAACTCCGGATAGCCGGCCTGGTAGACCCACTGGTCGAAGAACCAGCCCAGGTTGGTGCCGGAAACGTCCTGGAAGGCGGCGATGAGGTTCTGGGTGGTGGCGGTGCCGTAGAGGTGGCGTTCGGCGTAAAGCCGCACGCCCTCCTGCCAGGTGGAACTGCCCAGCACCTGGCGCAGCATGTGCAGGATCCAGGCTCCTTTCTCGTAGACCGTCACGCCCCACATGTATTCGGGGTCGTAGATCGGGAAGCGGCCCTCCCCTCCCCCCTCACCGTTGAAATACGACTGGCGGTTGGCGGCCATCTGCTCCTGGAATGCTTCCGGGCCGTAGAAGTGCTCGGTGAACAGCGCGTCGAAATAGGTGGCAAAGCCCTCGTTGAGCCAGATCTCGGCCCAGTTGCGGCAGGTGACCATGTCCCCCCACCACTGGTGGGCCAGTTCGTGGGCCACCACCGGCTCGAATCGGCGGTTGCCGTTGACCCACGCCTGCCCGAAAGTGGTCATGGTCTGATGCTCCATGGCCCCGCCCAAGGGCGCCATGGCCATGCCGTAGGAGTCAAAGGGATAGTCGATGTAGACGTCGGAGTAGAAATCGATCATTGCCGGGAGGTTGGCCCAGTCGAAGAGCGCCAGGTTGTAGTGGCTGGGGTAGACATAGTGGGTGATCGGCAGCCCTCCGGACGCGGTCTGGTTGATCCGGTCAAAGTTTGAGACGGCCAGGGAGATGAGATAGGTGGAGACCGGTTGGGCCATGTGGAAGTGGTGGGTGGCGGTGCCGTCACCGTTTCCGTTCATGCGCTCCAGGGTGCCGTTGCTCGCCACAAGGTAAGCGGAGGGAACCGTGATGTGGGCCCGGTACCAGTTGGCCTTGTCCGCTGGCAGGTCGCGGCAGGGGAACCAGTAGCGGGAATCCTCCGGCTCGGTGAAGGTGTAGCAGATGCCGTCGTTGGTGCTGCGGAAGTACATCCCCCGCTGGGGAGAACCGTTGTAGAAGATCGAGTAGAGCCGCTCCAGGCCGGCCGCCAACGGGCTGGCCGGGCTGATCTCGATCACGCCGCCGCCGGTGGTGAAGCCCACCTGATGCTGGAAGTCCTCCAGGACTTCAGTGGCGGTGAGCCCGACGAAGTCGAGGGCGAAGGAGGTGAGCCCGTCGACCGTGGAACGGATCCCCACGTCGCAGCGGGCGGTGATCCGCTCGGCAGCGAAGTCGATGTTCATGGTGAGTGTGTAGGAGGTGACGTCGATATTGTTGGACGCGTTGCTGCTGCTGATCCGCGCGGTGCGCTGCTGTCCCTGGCGAGCCGCCCGGCAACAGTCAGCGCCGCTGGCCTTGCCGGTGTCACCGGGGTCGCCGGCAGCCGACGGGGCGACGGAGAACAGACAACAGAGGACCAGGAGCGCGGCCGTGACGGACATGCCCTTACCCGAAGAGACGAACATGGTATCCCTCCCCATCGGCCGGCGGCGGGGCCGGCCGCTTGTGCAGCGGTCATTTCCGCGGCGCTCTCACCGGACGCCGCAGTCCACAGTAATATATACAACATCCACCGGGAAGATTGACCCCGTCCCGGCCATCCGCTAGCATCTCCAGCATGTTTTTTGAAGTGGCCCAGATCGAAGTCAATCCGCTGCTGCCGCCGCTGGTGGCGTTCGTCATCTCCTTCTTCACCTCCATGGGGGGTGTCTCCGGCGCCTTTCTGCTGCTGCCCTACCAGGTGAGCGTCCTCGGCTTTGCCAGCCCCGCGGTGACCGCCACCAACATGGTGTTCAACATCGGGGCCATCCCCCCCGGGATCTACCGCTTCGCCAGGGAGGGGCGGATGTGCTGGCCCCTGGCGTGGCTCATCATCGCCGGGTCGTTGCCCGGCCTGCTGGCCGGGGTGGTGCTGCGGGTCCGCTACCTGCCCGACCCGCGGCATTTCAAATTCTTTGTGGGCTGCGTGCTGCTCTACATCGGCTTCCGCATGGTTCGCGACCTGCTGCGGCCTGAACGGAACGGTACCGTCACCGGCCGCCCGCCGGGGTGCCGCCGGACACCAGGGTGACCGGCCGGACCCTGACCCTCTCCCGGCTGAGCTTCGAGTTCGGCGGGGCGAGATACAGCGTCAGCACACCGGGCATCGCCGCCCTCTCCCTGGTCACCGGCCTGGTGGCCGGCATCTACGGCATCGGCGGCGGAGCGATCATGGCCCCGGTGCTGATCACCGTCTTCCGCCTGCCGGTGCACGCCGTGGCCGGGCCGGCGCTCACCAGCACCTGCATCATCTCCATCTTCGGCGTGCTCTTCTACTCCCTGGCCGGCCGGCTGCCCGGGCTGGCACACCTGGCGGTGGCCCCGGACTGGAAACTGGGATTGCTGCTGGCAGCGGGCGGAGCGGCGGGCATATACTGCGGTGCCAGGGCTCAGAAGCACCTGCCGGCCCGGCCGATCAAGCTGATCCTGACCCTGGTCATCGTTATCGTGTCGTTCCGCTACATCTGGAATTTCTTCTCTTGAGAGGGATCGTGAAAACAACCAAGGCCATGACCACGCCCCTCTCCCCCTGGGCCGGATTCAGCATCGTGGCTCTGGGCGTCTTCATGTCCACCCTCGACTCGTCCATCGTCAACGTGGCCCTGCCGGTGATCCGCGAGGACTTCCACGCCCCGCTGAACCTGGTGGGCTGGATCCCGCTGTCCTACCTGCTCACCATCTCGGTGACCCTGCTGGGCTTCGGCCGCCGCGGCGACCACAAGGGCCGGGCCCGGGTCTACCGCGAGGGACTGGTGATCTTCACCCTCGCCTCGCTGCTCTGCGGCCTCGCGCCCACCATCGGCCTGCTGGTGGGCGCCCGGGTGATCCAGGCCATCGGGGCCAGCCTGATCATGGCCGTGGGCCCGGCCTTTCTGATCCACATCTTTCCCCCGGAAAAGCGCGGCCGGGCCATCGGGGCCATGGGCGTGGTGGTGAATCTCGGGCTCACCTCGGGCCCGGTGCTGGGCGGCTTCCTCACCGAGGTCCTCTCCTGGCGCTGGATCTTCCTGATCAACCTCCCCATCGGGCTGGCCGGCTGGATGCTCACCAGGCGACTGGACACCGACCACCCGGCAGAGCCGGCCGGCGGCGCCCGCGAACGGGGCGACCTGTGGGGCAACCTGCTCTGGATCGCCGGCCTCACCGGAATCAGCCTCTCGCTCAACCGCATCCCGGTCTGGGGCTTCAGCCTTTGGCCCACCGGCGTGCTGCTGCTGGCCGGCGCGGGCCTGATCGCCTGGTTCATCCTTCACGAATACCGCACCACCCACCCGCTGCTGCCGCTGAGCCTGTTCAACACGCGGTCGTTCAGCATCCCGCTCTTCGGCGGCACCCTGCTCTTCATCTACACCTTCATCTTCATCTATCTCGGCCCCTTCTACCTCTCGATCCTCGCCGGGCTGCCGATCCACACCGTGGGCCTCTTTTTCATCCTCGGGCCGCTGGGCTCGCTGATCACCGCCCCCATCTCGGGATGGCTGCACGACCGCTATGGCTCGCGCTGGCTCACCACCACCGGGCTGCTGATCAACGTGGCCACGCTCTACGGGCTCTCCCGTCAGGGCGTTGATCCGTCGCTCCCCGTTTTCGGCCTGTTGATGTTCTGCCTCGGGCTGGGCAACGGGATCTTCATGCCGCCCAATACCACTGTATTGCTGGGCACCGTGCCGGGACGCTTCACCGGCGTGGCTTCCGGCCTCCACGCCACCGGGCGAACCCTGGGCATGGTCTTCGGCGTGGCGGTGGGCGGGGCGATCTTCGAGCTGTCCTACAACCGCTTCACCGGCGGGGTTCCGCTGGAGCAGTTCGACCCCGCTCTGCAGGCCGGCGCCTTTGCCCACGCCTGGCGGCTGTCGCTGCTGGCCGGGCTGGCAGTCTGTCTCCTCTCGTTGGCGGTGAACCTCTTCCGCGGCGCCGACCCCACCCCCGGCGACACACCGCGGCCCAAACGGCCCACCGGCCTGGGCGCGTGAGGGACAGGGGCTTCACCCGGCTGCGGAAAATCTGATACACTCCGCGATCAGGAGCGCAAACCACCATGGCCATCCGCAAGAAAAAGAAAAACCTGCGCAAGAAGACGGGCCGGCGCAAAACCGGCATCCCGGTGAAGAAACACGCCTTCAGCATTGCCCTGCGCAAGTATCTCCCCTTCATCGTCATGGCCGCCGCGGCGGCGCTGATCCTCCTCTTTCTCTGGGCCCAGTCCCGGGTCACCGAACCGCGGAAACTGAAGATCGGCAACCAGGGGCAGGTGGAAGCCGCTGGTCCGCCGGCACTGGAGACGGTGGAGGAGCCCGCCGCCGGTCAGGGCGAAGCGGGTGCGGAACCGGCCGAATCCCCCTAGACGGGCGGGCCAGGCCCTGGTGCGTCTGCTGATGAGAAAAAATACACTGGCACTTGGGCTGTTCGCACTCCTCGCCATCGGTTCCGCGTCGTGCAGGATTACGGAGAGGGTGGATGAGAAGTGGGCTCGCCTCATGAAAGAGGCTTCCGCTCTCCATGAACAGGGCCAGTACGAGCAGGCGGAGGAGACCACCCGCAAGGCGCTCCGGATCGCCAATGTGAGTTTCGGAACCGAGCATCTCGCCGTGGCCGCCAGTCTCATTCAACTGGCTCAGCATCACAGCGCCCAGGATGAGCATGCCCTGGCGGTGCCGCTGCTTGAACGGTCGATGAAGATCACCAGGAAAGCTCACGGCCCTGAGCACCCCTATGTGGCCACCAGCCTCAATGAGCTGGCCCTGGCCCTGGTGGCCGTGGACGACCTTGCCGGGGCCGAACCACTGTACAAACGTGCGCTGGAAATCTATGAGAAAGCTCACGGACCCGAGCATCCGCACGTGGCCACGGTTCTGGTCAACCTGGGGGCGCTCTACTACAAAATGACCAGGTATGCCGATGCCGAACCGCTCTATGAGCGGGCTCTGGCCATCAGGGAAAAAGCCCTGGAACCCGAGCATCTGGAACTGGGCAACAGCCTGAACCACCTGGCAAGTGTTTATAAAAAACTGGATCGCCACACCGAGGCCGAACCGCTGTATATACGAGCACAGGAGATCTATGAAACATCCCTGGAGCCCGGGCATCCTCATGTGGTGACAAACCTGAGCAGCCTGGCGGCTCTTTACAGAAAACTGGGCCGCTATGCCGAGGCCGAACCGCTCTACTCACGCGCGCTGGCCATCAGAGAGAAAGCCCTGGGACCCGAACACCTTGATGTGGCCAAAAGTCTGAACAACCTGGCAGCGCTATACGTCGAACAAGCCCGGTATGCCGAGGCCGAGCCGTTCTATCTACGCGCGCTGGCCATCAGAGAGAAAGCCCGGGGCCCCGAACATCCTGATGTGGCCACAAGCAGGAACAGACTGGCGGTGCTCTATCAAAATCAGGGCCGCTATGCCGAGGCGCAGCCGCTGTATGAACGAGCTCTGGCGATCAATGAGGAGGCACTGGGCCCCGAGCATCTCAAAGTGGCTTCAAGCTTGAACAACCTGGCGAGGATCCATGACGATCTGGGCCGCTATGCCGAGGCGGAACGGCTCTATAAGCGAGCGCTGGCGATCAATGAGGAGGCATCAGGCCCTGAGCATTTAGGAGTGGCGACGAACCTGAACAACCTGGCCATGGTCTATTACCACCAGGAAAGGTATGCCGATGCCGAGCCGCTGCATCTCCGCGCGCTGGCCATCAGAGAGAGAGCCCGGGGCCCCGAACATCCTGATGTGGCCACCAGCCTGTGCAACCTGGCCAAGCTCTATGACCAGCAGGGAAGGTATACCGATGCCGAACCGCTGCATCTGCGCGCCCTGGCCATCAGAGAGAAAGCCCGGGGCCCCGAACATCCGTTGGTGGCGACGAGTCTGATCTTCCAGGCGAACCACTACCGGGAGCAGGGCAGGTTTGCCGATGCCGAACCTCTGTACCAGCGCGCACTTGATATACGGGAGAAAACCCTCGGCCCCCAACATCCCTGGTACGGATATTCGCTGAAAGAGCTTGCCGCACTGCGATCCGCTCAAGGGGATTTGGCCAGTGCGGAACCGCTGTTCGAGAGGGCGCTGACGATTCTCGAGCAGGCTCTCGGACCATCCCACCCTGATGTGCTGGATCTCGTGGAACGGCTGGATGAGTGCAGGGAGAACCTGGACCGGGAGCTGAACGACGATAATCAGTCGGCTGATGTCCTCAGCGCCGGCTCACCGAGCAACTCCTCCATCGGCACCCAGTAGGACAATGGCTTGATTCCCTGCTCGGCGTTGCGCACCACGGTCTTCTCGATCTCGGCAAAGGCGGGGAGCTCGCGCAGGCTCTCCAGATCGGTGTCGCTGGCCAGCAGGTCGGGGTTGTTGAACCTGCGGGCAGCGGCCTCGGTGAGATGTTCCAGCGCCTCGTCCTGCTTCCCGGTGAGCGCCGCGGCGCAGGCCGCATTGTAAAAGCCGGTGACGTTGTCGGGGTAGACCCAGGTGGCGGTGCGGAAAAAGGCCAGGGCGCTCTCCGGCTTTCCCGCACCGTGGTGCTGCATCCCCATCTCGATGAGGTAGATCGAAGAGTGGAACAGCGCGATGTCGGCACGTTCGGCGTTGGGGCCCCCTTCCCTGCTCAGCTTCTGCAGCCGTTCCACCGCCTCGGGATAGGCCACGCGGTCCCGCCAGGAATTGAGCGCCTGAATGTCGAAGACCAGCTGCTCCTCCAGCTCGAGCAGCTGTTTTGTCTGCGGCAGGGCGGCCAGACGATCCGCTTCCCTGGCGGCCAGGGTGGCCTCGTGCAGGCCGTCAAAGGCCTCGGCGGTCTGGCGGAAGGTGCGCAGGGCCAGCAGGGGCTGCCCACCCTTTTCCAGCGCGCGAGCCCCGTCCAGACGACCTGCGGCGACCCCGCGGACAAAGGCCTCGTCCAGGGGAATCAGCTTGCGCCGCATGGCCGCGATCTCCATGAACTCCACCGCTTCGCGGTACTTCGCCGGCGGGGGCCACTGGTGCCGGCCGGGAAAGACCTCCTGCCAGCAGGTGAACCCGTGTTCCGGCAGCTCCCGCTCGGCCCGCAGATGCTCGGGGTACGCGATATCGGCGTCGCCCACCAGGCCGTAGACCGCCAGCTTGCTCCGGCCGGGCAGCGGCTCGGCATAGGTGAACACCGCGCCTACGGAGATCACTCCGGCAAAGTCGCGGGGGTGCTTGAGAGCCAGGCTGAGGGCGGCCCGGGAACCGCCGGAGAAGCCGGTGGCGTAACTGCGGCGGGGGTCGATGGAGAAGCGGCTCCTCGCCTCGCGGCGCAGGGCCCGCTGGGCGGCGTGGATCGGCTCCCAGGGGCCGTTCTTCGAGTCGTTGGAGCCGATGACGATGTAGCCGTACTCTTCGGCGGCATCCATCAGCAGGCGCACCGGCGTGGCCCCATTGGCGCCGGGTGAGAAAGCCAGGATCAATGGCCACTCATTTTCCGGGGTGTAGGACGACGGCAGGTAGAGGGCGTAGCTGAACTCCGGGTCCTTGAGGCAGGTCACCGAAGGGACCAGTTCGCCCCGGGGCAACGACGGTGTGCTGGGGGGATCGGCGGCAAAGAGCTGGGCGACAACCAGCAGAAAGACGCAAACCAAAAGAACCTGTCCCAGCCATCGGCAATCTGCTGACTGTTTCACATTCCACCTCCTGCTTTTAAAGCATACCGCAGGAAACAACAATAAATAGGTGACTGTCACCCATAAATTGTGACTCACTATGTCGACAGAATACGGGTAAAAACAGGTGGCTGTCACCTCTTGTGAGGGAACCGTCCCCTGTTTCAGTTCAGGAAGTTGTCTGATCCGAGCGGACCCGGCCCCGGCCGTCGACGATCTCGAAGTCGAAGCGGACATCGAGGTAGAAGTTCACCGCCCGCGTTTCCACCACCCGGCGGTAGTCGGCCACCCCGTCGCCGTCCAGGTCCTCCCCCGGCTCGTAGCGCCGCCAGACGGCGGGCACGAAGCGCCACTCGGCCAGCACGTCCTCCACCGCCCGGCGGAAATCGGCGGCAAACGGTCCGGGGGTGGAAGCCAGGCGCGGGCTGTCAGCCACCTCGGCTACCCGGCCCTCCCTGTTCACCAGGATGCGCACCGCCACGACGGAGGGAGCGGCCCCGGCAGAGAGCGCCTGGGTTGGGTACACCGGCCGGGCCAGTTCCTCTTTTATGATCGGCGCTCGCAGGTCCTGATCCTCGGGCGGCTCGGTATCGATGGAGGCACCGTCGCGCAGGAAGTCGAAAGAAGATTGTCCAGCGGGCGGGGCAGGAGGATCAGGGGGGGGGACAATGCGGTGGCCGGCACAGCCGGCGGCAATGAGGAGGCAGCAGGAAATGACGGCAGGCAGCACAAGCCATAGCGGCGTTGATGGTTTTCTGCACATTCCTGCTTCCTCCGTCAGAATCGGCAGGGCGAACTCCGGTCGTTTGATGATGGAGCCGGCCACGGATGGAAACCGTGTACAAGGATATCACTGCGGCACAAAAAAGTGGACCGGCACCGATCTCCTTCGGAAATCGGATGCCGGTCCCCTTTTATTTCGCCAACTGGCCCCGGTGTAAGTGTGGCGTGTGATTCATCCACTCCGAGCGCCTGTCGAGGGTTTATGGAAATTCCTGCGTGAACCCGGGACCGAAGCTCGAAGCGGTTGGATCCCTCGCCACATCTCGAAACCCGTGAGCGAGGACGGGGACGCCGTCACGCGGCCGTTCTGGTGAGGGTCTTCAGCACCTCCACACTGGCTTCGGCCTCGGGGCGGCGGGTGTAGTCCACGTCGGCGTCGATGCTGCGGATCACCCCGGAACCGTCCACCACCAGGCGGGCAGGCAGGGGCAACTCCCAGGAGTCGTCACCGTTGAATTCGGGGATCAGGATCCCGAACGTCTTGTATAGCTCTTGCAACGGCTGCGGCATGGTGAACACCAGCCCCAGTTGCCTGGCCCAGGCGTGGCCCGGGTCGCTGAGCACCGGGAAGCCGAGATTGTGCTTCGCCTTCACCTCGGCGTTCTTAGCCGGGCTCTGCGGCGAAATGGCCACCAGTTCGGCGCCCGCGGCCCTGATATCCCCATAGGTCTTCTGCAGAGCTTCCAGCTCCGCGTTGCAGTAAGGTCACCAGGCGCCGCGATACACGGTGAGCACGAGCGGACCCTGGGCGAGGAGGTCCGTGGAGTTCCAGGTGCTTCCGTCGGTGTCCACCAGCTTGAACGATTCCAGCTGGCTTCCCGGTCCCGGAAGTCGCGACATGATGTCAGACGAGCGAAGCTCCTCCTCGGCCCCGGCCATCACCGCCTTGACCTCGTCGGGAAGCTGGCTCATGAACCCGGCCTTGATACGGTCCAGCCGTTCCTGCAGCGTGCTCATGATCTCTCCTCTGCCCCGACCATGGCTGCGGGATTGAAAGTGGAATACTCGGTATACCCCTCGCCGGCCTGGCTTCCGGAATACCAGGTTGTCATATCCGGCAGCGGGGCCAGGGGCCAGCCGTTGCGGAAGCGCTCCACCAGGTCGGGGTTGCTGATGTAGGGCCGGCCGATGGCGATCAGGTCCGCCGCGCCGCGGGCCACGGCATCCTCCGCGCTCTGCTGGTCGTACCCGCAGTTGCCCATCAGCGGGCCATGGAACAGGCCGCGGAACTCCTCCAGGGTCATCGGCTCACCCAGCTTGTGGAAGCCGAAGGCCAGGCCGTCCATCACGTGCAGGTAGGCCAGACCGAAGCCGTCAAGCTGCCGGGCCGCGTAGCTGAAGGTCTCCCGGAAGTCGGGGGACCCCATATCGTTGAACACACCGTTGGGCGACAGACGCACGGCCACCCGGGACGGGGGGAAGATGCTGCTGATCGCCTCCACCACTTCCCGCAGCAGGCGAAAACGGTTTTCCGGGCTTCCGCCGTAAGCATCCTTGCGATGGTTGGTTCGGGACTGCAGAAACTGGTCCAGAAGGTAGCCGTTGGCCGCATGGATCTCCACGCCGTCAAAACCGGCAGCCTTGGCCCGCATCGCGGCCGCGGCGTAATCGGCGACGATACCGGGCAGTTCGTCAAGCTCCAGGGCCCGCGGCGTCTCGTAGTCTTTTTTGCCCTGCGGCGTGTGGACGCCATCGCCTTCCAGCCGCACCGCCGAGGGGGCCACCGGCAGCTCACCGCCGTGAAAGTCGCTGTGCGACGCCCGGCCGCAGTGCCAGAGCTGGAGGAAGATCGTGCTGCCTTTCGCATGCACCGCATCCACCACCTGCTTCCAGGACTCGCCCTGCTGGTCTGTGTAGATCCCCGGCGAACCGACCCAGCCGATACCCTGTTCGGAGACCACCGTGGCCTCGGTGATCACCAGGCCGGCGCCGGCCCGCTGGGTGTAGTATTCGGCCATCAGGGGATTGGCCAGACGCCGGGCTCCGGCACGGGCCCGGGTCATCGGCGCCAGGGCCACGCGGTTCTTCAGATGAAGGCCGTTCATATCATAAGTAGTGAGCAGTGCCTGCTCTTTGCTCGCTGCGCTCATCAACTGATCCTTTCTGTGTATTCCAACGGTGCATTCGGCAGAGTGCCGTCAGTCATCCCACCAGCCTGATTCAATATCTCAAGTTTGTCGATAATTATTATAGACTATTTTCAGGGAAATCGACTATAAAACTTCAACAATGTGGGGGCAGGTCCCGCCTGTTGCTTCCAGGCGACATCTGGAGCGGAGCGACCGGAGCGAAGATGCAACAGGCGGGACCCCATATTTTTCACTCACTCCACCCGGTAGGTCACCCCGTCCGAGCGCCCGCTATCGTCGGTGACCACCATCCGGTGCTCTCCCCGCTGCAGCTGGATGAAGAGCGGCTCCCCGGGAGGGCCGGCGGCAGCCAGCAGCCCGTCCTCGTACCAGTAGAGACGGCTCGTGCCGGGGGCGACCCGGGCCACCAGGGGAACCTGCTGGTACTCCGCCGGAGTGTCCCGCCGCAGGCGGTAACCGGTGCTGCCGTCCGGGGAGACGATCTTCGGCCCCTCCCCCGCTTCCACACCGCCGCAGTCGGGCGAGACGGCCGGTACCGCGGGCACCGACTGGCCCCGGGCCCGCCACCAGGCCACCAGCTCCGCCGGGTAGATGGTAAACAGCTCCCAGCGGTGGGGCCGGTCGCCGATGCAGTCGCCGGTGAGCCGCAACCCGGTCTCGGCATCGAGCAGCATCCGGCGGTGGTGCCGGCAGCGACCCAGACGCGATCCCTCGGCCAGGCAGCGGATCTCCACCCGCTCGGGGCAGAAGGCCCCGGGCAGCTGCCGGCTGAGGGCGCAGACCGTCACCGGCACCAGGGCCAGGCCGGCTGGTTCGCGCGGCCCGGTCCCCCCCGGCTCCAATGCCCGGAAGATGTCGAAGAGCAGCGGGGCCGCGTGTTCGCTCCCCGAGATGCCGTTCACCGGCGTGCCGTCGAAGTTGCCCACCCAGACGCCCACCGTATGGCTGCCGGAGAACCCCACCGCCCAGGCGTCGCGGTGGCCGTACGAGGTCCCGGTCTTCCAGGCCACCGCCGGGGCGTCGCGGGTCAGGGCCCAGGCATCGGGCAGGTCGGGGCGGCGGACATCCAGAAGGATCGAGGTCACCAGCCAGGCCGCTTCTTCGGAGATGAGCCGCTGTCCCGCGTCGCGGTCACTCTCCACACCCGGCCCCTCCCTCTCCGCCCAGCGCATTTCGCCAAAGGTCCCGCCTCCAGCCAGCGCGGCGTACAGCCCGGTCAGCTCCAGCAATGTCATATCCCCCGCCCCCAGCACCAGCGGCAGACCGTATGACAGCGCCGGCCGCTCCAGCGAGGCGGCGCCGCCGCGGACCAGCAGACGGTGGAAGCGCTCCAGACCGACCCGGGCCAGCAGCCGCACCGCGGCGGCATTCAAGGACTGGGCCAGGGCCTCCCGGGCCGTGACCCGGCCGCGGTAGCGGTCGTCATAGTTCCGGGCCACGTAGCCGCTGAAGTCGGTGGGGATGTCGAGGAGATACGACTCCGGGACCGCAAGCCCCTGGTCCACGGCCATGGCATAGAGAAAGGGCTTGAGCGTGGAGCCGGGGGATCGCCGGGCCATGGCGCCGTTCACCTGTCCCTGGCGCTGCTGCTCCGAGAAACCGGCCGACCCCACCATGGCCCGCAGTTCCCGGGTCCCGGTCTCCAGCACCACCACCGCCGCGTTGCCGATGCCCGCCGCCCGCAGGTTGCCGATCCGCCGGGCCACCTGGGCCTCGGCCAGGGACTGGGTGGGCCGGTGCAGCGTGGTGCGGACCCGGGAGTGCCCTGCCGACCGTGAAGCGGCAAAACGGGTGAAGTGGGGAGCGGCAAACGGGAGGGGGCTGCGCCCTCGGGGAACAGGCTGACGGCGCGCCTCGGCCGCCTCGGCGGTTGTGATCAATCCGCGGGCCTCCATCAGCCCCAGCAGACCGTCCCGGGCGTCCCGGGCCGCTTCGGGGTGGCGGGTGGGGTCCAGGCGGTTGGGGGCCCGGGGCAGGGCCACCAGCAGCGCGATCTCACCCACCGAGAGCCGTTGCGGGGTCTTTCCGAAATAGAGCCAGGACGCCGCGGTCACACCCTCGATGTTTCCACCGTATGGCGCGAGGTTGATATAGAACTCCAGCTGGTCGGATTTTGAGTAGTGCCAGTTGAGCTGCAGGGCGCGGGCACTCTCCCGCAGCTTGGCCCCCAGGGTCCGCCGGGCGGGGTCCACCATCCGCGCGATCTGCATCGGTATGGTGGAAGCGCCGGAGGCCACCCGCCCCTCCCGCAGGTTCTGCACGGCGGCCCGGGCCACCGCCGCCGGATTGACCCCGGGATGAAAACGGAACCAGCGGTCCTCGCTGGCCACCACGGCCTCAACAAAGAGCGCCGGGAGCTGGTCCAGGCTGGCCGGGACCCGCCACCGGTCGTCCGGAGGCAGGAAGAACCGCAGCGGTTCCCCGTCCCGGTCTTCCACCACCACCGCCGGGGGACGCTGCAGCCGTTCCACCGGAAAGGGGAACATCCGGTCGGCCAGCAGGAAGAGAATCAACGGTCCCAGCAGGGCCAGCATACCGGCGGCCACGGCCGGCAAACGCCGGCGCAGCGGTGCGGTGCAAAGAGAGGAAGCTTTACCCATGATCCGCTGCCGCGACGGTCCGGGCCGTCAGTTGCCGGCCGCCGCCGCTTTGCCGCGCCGGGCCGTCTCCATGGTGCCCCGCGGGCCGGTGGCCCGCAGCGCCGGGTTGTACATCGCCTCGGCGTGAACCGGGGGCAGCCGGAACCTGCCGGGACTCACCGCCCGGGCCAGGGTGTAGTAAGTCCGCCACTCGTTGCCCGGCAGATCGATGAAGATCAGGATCCGGTCGTCCCGCAGGTCCAGGTGGTCCGGCGGCCGACCCACGTCGGTCACCCAGGGCAGTGATTCGGTGCTCTCCAGCCGCGGGTTCTCCACCTCGAGACAGGAGGGCAGCAAATTGACCAGCACCACGTTCTCCACCTTCCCGCTGACACTGCGCACCCGGGTTTTGATCACCACCAGGTCACCCTGCACCAGGCGGCCCGGATTCAGCCGGGCCCCGGCCCGGTCGTGGAAGGTCCGTTCGATCTCCAGGCCCTCCGCTTCAGGCCGGAACGCATCATCCTCGGGAACACCGCGGGTGACCAGGCTGTAGAACGCAGCCCCGGACTGGAACCCCTCGTCCATCACCACCTGTACCGGCCCTCCGGCCGGGGGGAGATCGAACCTGGCCGGCTCCTCGCTGCTCACCCGGCCCAGGGTTTCTCCGGCCATGGTCACCGTGCCCGACCAGGGGGGATGCTCCGACTGCAGCCTGAACAGGCGGCCCAGGGCCAGCAGGGCAAAGCTCGTCTCCTGGGTGGTCCACCATTCGCCGGTGCGGGCATCACGGGCCAGCCGATCGGCCAACTGGGGTATGCGATGGTTCTTCGGGTCCACATCCAGCAGGGCCAGCAGCAGGATCGCCCGGTTGCGCACCGCGGAATCGAAGTTCTTTCCGGTCTGCCGGGCGATGCTGTCGATCTCGCCGATCCTCGTCTCCAGTTCCTGGGCCGCTTCCAGGCTGCCGGTGGAGGCATAGGCCGCGGCCAGCAGGCCGCGGGATTCGGCCGTCAGTTTGCCGGCCTGCCGTTCGCGCAGGTAGTCCATCGATCCCAGGTCGGGCTCCCCGGCCCGCGCCAGAACGTAGAGCGCATAGGCCGCGCGCTGCAGTTCTTCCGCGCCGTAGGCCTTGCCGCTCTTGCTCTTCACCGCGTTCTGCAGGTGGTCCAGGGCCCGGCGGAGCAGCCCCTGGTCCACCGGGTGGCCGGCCAGGGAAGCTTCCACCAGAAAGTGCGTGGCGTAGACGCTGACCCAGGGATGATACGAACGGCCGCTGGTCCACAGCGAGAAGCCGCCCCCCGGCACCTGGTTCTGCATCGCCCGGCGGATGGCCGCCTGGACCATCAGCGCCGGGTCCCCATGTCCCTTTTCGGGGTCCAGCACTTCCGGGTTCAACTCCCGGGCCAGGTCGCCGAGGTAGATCAGCGGGAAGGCGGTGGAGACCACCTGCTCCAGGCAGCCATACGGGTAACGGAGCAGGGCGGATAGTTTCCCCGAGAACTGGACCAGCGGCACGGATCCGATCCGCAGGGTTCGCTGCACCGTGTTCGGCCGCAGCCCGCCGGCATCCCCCAGGGCGATGTCCAGCTCCGCCTGGTCCACCGACCCGGCGGTCTCCCGGTTCACCGGGGGGAGGTCGGGCCGCACCGGCACACCGATCTCCGCCCGTGCCTGCTCTCCGTTTCCGTCGGCGGTGATCACGAAACGGGCATCGCCGGTGAGCGTCCCGGTGGTGACGTCGAACCAGGCGATCCGTTCGCGGCCCGAGGGCACCGCCAGCTGAACCATGCTCTCCGCACCGGCCCTGGCCATCCCCTCCGCGGCGAGCCGCAGGGTGAACTCACCGTCCGCCCCGGTGTCGTTGCGCAGGGTCACCGGAAGATTCAGTTGCTCGCCGAATGAGAGCACCCGCGGCAGGGTGGGGGTGAGCACCAGCGGGTCGCGAACCCGGACCATCCGCTCGGTGGAACCGAAACGGCGTCCCTCGGCGGCCACGGCCATCAGCCGCAGCCCGCCCTGAAACCGGGGAATCTCGATCACGGCCCGGGCCATGCCGTTGCCGTCCGCCCTGATCAGACCGGACCAGTAGGTCACCGGTTTGATCCGCTGAATCCCCTCGGTGCGCACATGCTGGGCCAGCCCGGCCGCCGCGCCTCCCCCGGCTTCCGAGACTTCAGCGGCCAGGTCGGGCAGCAGCAGGCTGAAGTTGTCGAAACTGATCACCCCCAGGGCCAGCTTGCGGTAGAAGAAAGCGAAGGGATCGGCTGTCTGCTGGGCGATGAGCTGCAGGATGCCCTCGTCCACCGCGGCGATGGTCACCGTGGCCCCCGGCTCGGTCTCCAGCGCCACCTCCAGCCGGCTGGACGAGCGCACCGTCTCCGGCGAGGTCAGCTTCATGGCCAGCCGGTTGGCGCTGCGGTTGACAAAGAGCGGCTGCGCGCCGAACGCCCGGCCGGCGCCGCCCGGTTCGAGGTCGGCGGCCCGCCGCACCATGGTGGCAGTGACATAGACATTGGGACGCCAGTTCTCGCGCACCGGCAGTTCGATGGTGGCCGTGTTCCCTTCCAGTTCCCGGACCACCGTCTCCAGCACCCGGTCACCTTCCACGGTGAGCAGAAGCTTGCCCGGGAAGGGCGCCCGCACCTCCACCGTGGCGGTCTGGCCGGCACGGTATTCCTCGCGGTCCAGTTCCAGCTCCACCCGCCCGGGGCTCTCCATGGCCCACGGCGCATAGCCCCAGCCGCTGGCGTGGAACGAGATGCCGGCCGAGGCGCCGGTCCGCTCGTCGGTGATCACTACCCGGTGATTGCCGTACTCGGCCGCCGTGAATACCGCGGTGCCGCGAACCGATCCGTCCACCTGCTGGTGGTCCAGCAGTTCCGATTCCCTGGTGGACTGGTAGCTGAAGGTGCCGGCCGGTGTGCGCCGCAGAACGGTGTGCCAGCGGTCGCGGAAGAACTCCAGGCGCAGGGGGCCGGCGACGGCTGCGCTGCCGTCGGGCTTCACCACGGCGTATTCGAAGACGGTTTCCTCACCGGGCTTGGCGTACCCCTCCGCCTGGCGCCGCAGACCCACGTAGTAGGGGTAGGGGTGCACCGCCACCCGCTGGAGCGCCGAGACGCCGCGGCCTCCCGCTTCCATCACCCGGGCGGTGACCATGGCTTCGAGGGAGGAGGGTACCTCCAGTTCTGGCGGCAGTTCCGCCATGAATGTCCGCCGCCCCTCACCGTCCAGAACGGCCTCCTCGAAAAAGATCTCCCGGTCGTCGAACTTCCGGTCCTCGTTGCGGAAGGAGAAGCCCTCGTATCCGGGAGCGCTGAACGAAGCGTCGACCAGCCTGACCCGCGTCTCCACCCCCAGGTCTGCCGCCGGCGGCCCGAAGAGGTAGCTCGAGGCCACGGCGCCCCGCAGCGGTTCACCGCCGGCAGCGGCGGAAGCCGCTGTGATCGCCACCTTGATGCGGTCCGGGACGAACTCCTCCACCTGGAAGGGGTAACTGCCGATGGTCTTTTCCCCGGCCTTCAGTTCCAGGGTGTGGTGCCCGGTGCGGGCGTGGAGCGGCAGGTCGAGGGTGATCTCCGCCGCTCCGTTTTTGTCGAGGGTCAGCCGCCGGGTTTCCAGCTGGCGGCCCTCGGGGTCGATGTGCTTGAGCAGCACCGGCATGGAGGGCGCCGGGGCCAGGCGCCTGTCACGCACCAGCGTCGCGCCGCGCAGGGTCTCGCCGGGACGGTAAATATCCCGTTCGCCGTAGATAAAGGCATTGTACCCGTCGCCCACACCGGCCGAGCCGCTGACCTCCAGGCCGGCGTTATCCACCTGCATCTGCTCCAGCAGCAGGAAGGAGAAGTCATCGCCGTTCTCGATGGTCACCATGTAGGGCCGGTTCTCGTCGAACGACGCACCCTTCCCCAACCGCCAGAATCCGGCGCTGTCCGTCCGCCCGCTGCCGATGGTCTGGTTCTGGTCGGAGAGCAGGGTGACCCGTGCGCCGGAGATGGGCCGCAGGGTGCGGTTGTTCACCGCCCAGACCAGGAAGTCATCCCGCCCCTGTTTGGCCACCGTGCCGATGCCGGTGACCAGCAGCCAGCGCTGCTCGGCCCGCCAGCTGTCCGGCTGGTCGATGAATACGCGGTAGAGACCGGGTTCGTCCCCGGCCACCAGTTCCTCCACCGGCAGCAGGGTCACGACCCTGGCGTTGCGCTGCGACTTGACCGGGATGGACGTCTCCACGATCCGGTCGCCGGCGGCGTGCCAGCCCTGGCCCACGTAGTTGTTGTAGCCGCGGAAATACCCCCGGCCGTTGCGCTGGAAGAAGAAGAAAAGATTGTTGCGGTAGACCCGGTCCACGGTGAGATTCAGCCGGTCCACGTTTATCGTTTCCAGGGCCATGTTTCCCGGCCCGCCCGAGGGGAGGAACATCCCCTGTCCCTGGAAGGCCACGGCCGGCTCCAGGTCACTCAGCTGCACCGCGGCGCTGTAGGGCTCCTGCAGCACCGCGCCGTCCCGGGCCGGCAATCCCCCGTCGATGGAGAGGGTATATTTTTCGCCCGGGCTGAACGCGCCGCCGAGCAGCAGGTTGTTGCGGTCGGCGACCAGCCGGAAGGTCTCCACTCCGTCCACCGAGATGTATTTTCTGGCCGTGTCGGCGTCCATGGGTGACGAGAAAACGATCTGGATGGTGGACGTCTCCAGCCCCGGCTCCGACGACACGCTGCGCACGGTGAGCAGGTCGCGGGACCCCAGGGGAAAATCCCTGTTGTAGTCCTTGCCCAGGGCCACATCACCATCCGCCGGGGTCAGCTCCCCGGCGACCACCAGCTTTAGCCAGCGCGCCCTGCGGGTTTTCACCACCTGGTCGGTGCGGAAGGAGATCACCCGGTTCTGCCAGGAGGTCTCCAGCAGCACCGCCACCTCGCCGGCCTCCGGGTCCTCCAGCCTGATCAGCGGGGCCAGCGCCCCGGGGTCCACCTGGTAGTTGAAGGCGATGCTGCCCCGCAGGGTCACCCGGCCCTCCCCACCGGCCGCCGGTTCCTCGAAGAGTTCCACGGTCTCCACCAGGAACTGGTCGGTGCGCACGGTGAACTCGGCCTCACCGGCCATCACCTGTCCTTCGCCCAGGATGCGCTCGGGGTCAAGTGTGAGACGGTATTCCCGGGCCATGGGGAAGCCGCCCGAGGGCTCGAAGCGGAGGGTGTTGGTGTCCCGCCACTTCCACACTCCGGACAGGGCCGGGAAGAACGAGGCCGGCGGCTCCGCCAGCACCTGGCCGGCCATGCCGCTGCCCACGGCGCGGTCGAACAGCACGTCGAGGAATGCACGGTTCTCCCGGTCCAGCACCAGGTCGAAGACCGTCACCGGCTCTCCCACACCCGTGGTGGCAACTGCGGCCTGCCCCGTCCCCCATTGCCCGCGGAGGGCCACCGCGCTCACCACCACCAGCAGCACCACCAGGATGGCGATGATCGAATCCTTCAGCCCCCAGTTCATGCCGCTGCTGCTGCCGCCGCTGCCCGAAGAGACACCGTCGCCCGTCTTTTCCGCTTCGCTCATCCTGGTTCTCCTCGTGGGGGGGCCGCTGTTGTAATCCTCTATAAAAAGTATAGGTGGCCGGTGGGCCGGCTTCAAGCACAGGAACTGCAAAATGTCATGAATATCGTCCGCGGCCGGCCGTAATGAAGACAAATAGTGATATCATCAGCCATCCACAACAGAAATGAGGGGTGAAAACAATGAGCCAGGACCTGGAGCATCTCAAGATTCTGACGATTTTCCATTACGTGGCCGCGGGCATGATCGCCCTCTTCGCCTGTATTCCCATGATCCACTTCTTTCTCGGCCTGGCCATGGCCACCGGCGCGCTGGGCTCTGAAGGGGGCCCGGAATCCATCGTCGGCATCTTCTTCATGGCCGGCGCCGGACTGTTCATCATCGCCGGCTGGACCCTTGCCGTCCTGGTCTTCTTTGCCGGCCGGAACCTGTCCCGGCGGACCAACCACACGTTCTGCATGATCATCGCCGGCCTGGAGTGCCTCTTCATGCCGGTGGGGACGGTACTGGGTGTCTTCACCATCATCGTGCTGGCCCGCAACAGTGTGAAAGCCCTGTTCGGGCAACATGTGCCGGACACCCCTCAGACGGGTGCCGTGGAAGGATGATGCCATCACTGGGCTTTCTGGCATAATGGGTGCCAGGAGGCCCTGATGACCGATACCCGCTTCATCACCGACAGCGAGATCTACCGCGAGGTTCTGCTGGCCGAGGTGCCCCGGGCGAAGCAGTTTCTCTGGATCGGCACCTCGGACCTCAAGGACCTCCACGTGGAAAAGGGCAAGCGGATGGTGCCCTTTCTCGAAATCCTCTCCGAGCTGCTGGACCAGGGGGTGGCGGTGCGCCTGATCCACGCCAAGGAGCCGGGCCCGGCCTTTCGCGAGGATTTCGACCGCTACCCCAACCTCATCGAAGGACTGGAGCGGATGCTTTGCCCGCGGATCCACTTCAAGACCGTGGTGGTGGACGGCCGTTTCGCCTACAGCGGCAGCGCCAACCTCACCGGCGCCGGCATGGGCGCCAAGGGGCCGCACCGCCGCAACTTCGAGGGCGGGATCATCACCACCGACCCCGGACTGGTGGCCCCGATCATGGAGCAGTTCGACACGCTCTGGATCGGCGCCCACTGCGAGAAGTGCCGGCGCAAGGAATTCTGCACCGAACACGGCGACCTGCCCCAGTGATCAGGGACGTACTTGCGTTGTTGCGTTTTGGGAACTCATGGAATGTTTCATGGTTGTTAACCAATAACGCAAAAACGCAAGTACGTCCCTGGTTCCGATAAAATTCATATATTCATGTACGTCCCTGATATAGTAAAACAATACTGACGAGCACCGGGCGTTCCGCCCGAATTCGAGCAAGGGAGATATGCCATGAACTGGACCGAACTGTTGAACGGCGCCATCGAGGAGACCTACGCAGCCACCGACAAGCTGATGGAAATGGTGGAGGACGGCGAACTGGGATGGAAACCGGCCAGCGGCACGAACTGGATGAACACCGGCCAGTTGCTGTTTCACCTCACCGGCGCCTGCGGCGCCTGCTGCAAGGGCTTTGTCACCGGTGACTGGGGCATGCCCGAGGGTGTCAAGATGGAGGATATGTCCCACGAGGAGATGATGCCCCCGGCGGAAAAGATGCCCTCCGTGGAGAGCGTGGCCCAGGCCCGCGAAATGCTGGCCGCCGACAAGCTGGTGGCACTGGAGATGGTGACCCTGGCCGGCGAGGAGGACATGGATTCGAAGAAAATCTCGGCGCCCTGGGCCCCGGGAATGGAATTCGCCCTCGGCAAGCACATGATCCAGATGGTCCAGCACCTGGTGCAGCACAAGACCCAGCTCTACTACTACCTCAAGCTGATGGGCCGCCCGGTGAACACCGGACACCTCTACGGCATGTGATTTCATGCCCGGGCGGGGTGCTGAACAGCGCCCCGCCTCGCCGCCGCCTTGACGCTCCTCCACCATGCCACCTATATTTGGACTGTCTGAACACCGTGTGGCGGCAGGCCGTACTTTCAACGCCCCTGTTCTTCCCCACTCTTGCCCCGGAGGCTGCACCGATGAACCGTGCCATGACCCTGTTGTTCACCCTGCTCTTCCTTGTGGCCGCCGTCGCGGTCCCGGCGGTGTCGGCGTCGGATTCGCCGAAAATCGACAGCCGGCTGGCCGCCTGGCTGGCGGCCCACCCGGACCAGCCCACGGTGAAGGTCTGGATCCGTTTCACGGACAAGGGGATCGGCGCGGACAAGCTGGACCAGGCCCTCGGTGCGCGGAAGGCCGAACTGGGCCAACGGACCCTCCAACGGCGGGCCAAGGTGCGCACGGACCTGCTGGTGGACGAACGGGATCTCCCGGTGAACCCGGCGTACCGCCAGTCAGTGCTGGCCCTGGGTCCAAAACACCGGGCGGACAGCCGGCTGCTCAACGCCATCAGCGTGGAGGCCCGGCCCGATCAACTGGAACAGATCTCCTCCCTCCACTGTGTGGCCGGCATCAGCCGGGTGGCCGGATTCACGCGCCGGGAGATCACCCCGGTGGAACCACCGGATGCCACAGGCACCGACGGGTCGCGGGCGCTGAACTACGGCAGTTCCTTTGCTCAGCTGGACCAGATCAACGTAACCGACCTGCACGACATGGGTTTCAGCGGCGCCGGGGTAATCGTCTGTATGCTGGACACCGGCTTCTACAAGGACCACGAGGCCTTTGCCGGGCTCACCGTGCTGGACGAGTGGGACTTCATCAACGATGACGGCAACACCCAAAACGAGGGGAGTGACCCCAGTTCCCAGCACAACCACGGCACCTACACCTGGTCCACCCTGGGCGGACTCAAGGACGGCACCCTCTATGGGCCGGCCTATGGGGCGAGTTTTCTGCTGGCCAAGACCGAGGACACCTCCCAGGAGGTGCCCATCGAGGAGGACTGGTTCGTCGAGGGCCTGGAGTGGGCCGAGCTGAACGGGGCCGACGTGGTCTCCAGCTCCCTCGGTTACGACGACTGGTACGACTTTGCCGACATGGACGGCCAGACCTGTGTCACCACCATCGCCGCCAACTGGGCCGTGGCCCAGGGTATGGTGCTGGTCAACGCCATGGGCAACAACGGGCAGTATGCCGGCGCCCTCATCGCCCCGTCGGACAGCGAAGGGGTGATCTCCTGCGGCGCGGTGAACAGTTCGGGTTCGCTGGCTTCCTTCAGTTCCTCCGGCCCGACCTATGACGGCCGGACCAAGCCGGACGTCTGCGCCCGGGGTGTCTCGACCTATTGTGCCAGCCCGTACGGCGCCACCTCGTACACC
Source organism: uncultured Acidobacteriota bacterium (assembly GCA_963836075.1). GTDB lineage: Bacteria > Acidobacteriota > JAQAZP01 > JAQAZP01 > JAQAZP01 > JAQAZP01. The sequence goes on along the minus strand of CAWIIB010000009.1, from coordinate 2,756,772 downwards.
GCGGTGGACGGCACCAGCCTCTCCACCCCGCTGGTGGGCGGCGTGGCTGCCCTGCTGGTGGAGGCCCACCCCACCTGGACCCCGGGGGACATCCAGCTGGCCATGCGCCAGACGGCCAGCCAGTCGGCCACGCCGGACAACAACTACGGCTGGGGCATCGTCGACGCCCAGGCCGCTGCACTGAGCGCCGGTTACGGCCACGTGGACGGCCAGGTGCGGGACAGCGCCCTCGACCCGCTGGCCGCACACATCGCCGTGCTGGAGAACAGCTTCACCGCCGACACCGACCCGCTGGACGGCAGCTACCTCATCGTGGTGCAGCCGGACTTGAACCAGACCCTGGAGGTGAGCAGCTTCGGCTACGTCACCCAGCAGCAGGTGGTCAACGTGCCGGCCGACACCACGGTCACCGCCGACTTCACCCTGGTGGCCGCGGCCACCGGCACGGTGCAGGGCACGGTCACCGATGACGGCGGCCTGCCGCTCACCGGCGTGGAGGTCAGCGTTCCCGGCACGCCGGTGACCCCGGTCTTCACCAACGGTTCGGGTGCGTACAGCCTGACCCTCCCCGGGGGGGCGTCCCATGACCTGCGTTTTGCCCTGAGCGGCTACTCGGTGCACACCGAAACCGGCGTCGCCGTCAGCGAGGGGGGGGTGACCACCCTCGACGTGAGCCTCCCCAGCTGGCCCTCGATCCTTATCTGGGAGGCGGACCCCACACCGATCAGTGGCGCAGCCATGCAGACTGCGCTCACCGCCCTGGGCTGGGACTCGGTGCTGGTCACCGACCTGCTGCAGTACGGCAGCGACCTCAGCGGCTACCAGGCGGTGTTCGTCCTGGTGGGGATCTACTCCAACAATTACACGTTCAGTTCGGGAAGCCCTGAGGAAACGGCGCTGGCAGCCTATCTCGGAGGCGGCGGAAACCTCTACCTCGAGGGGGGTGACGTCTGGAACTTCGACAGCAACCCGGCAACCCTGCGCGGCTACTTCAACACCATCGACGAGGGTGACGGAACTGCGGACCTCTCCACGGTCACCGGCGCATCCGGCACCTTTGCCGGGGGGATGTCGTTCAGCTACGGCGGGGAGAACAACTGGATCGACCGGCTGGGCGCCACCGCACCGGCCTACGAACTGCTGGTCAACACCGCCGTGGGCTACGGCTGCGCCGTTGCCCATCCCGCCGGGACCTACAACACCATCGCCGCCTCCTTCGAATTCGGCGGCCTGGCCGACGGTGTGTCCCCGAGCACGAAGCAGGAACTGTTGGCCGGGATGCTCGAATTCTTCGGTCTCAGCCTGCCTTCCGGGCCGACGGTCACCGCCTCGCTCGACTGCCAGCCGATGATGGGGGTGCTGCCCTTCGTTTCGCAGTTCACGGTGCTACTGGCCAACACCACTGCCGAAAACCGGCGGGCGGCGGGCCGAATCGACCTGGCGGTGGCCGGCGGGGCGAGCTACGGCAACTGGCGGGCCGGCTGGACCAACCTGGCCCCCGGAGAGGTGTTCAGCACCGCCTGGAACCAGAATTTCCCGGCACTGGGCTCCCTGGTGGGATTGAATGTCTTCACCGTCACAGCAGTGGATGTGACCCCGGCACCCTACAACCAGCCGCCCTACGCCCCCTCCGGGGGCAGTGCCGCGGACAGCTGCACGGTGGCGGCCACCGCACCCTGATCCAGTGGATCAGGCAAACGGGGGACAATGATTTTTCAGCGGTCCAGCACAATACTCCTCATCGCCGCCCTGGTGGCTGTGCTGGCGGCCTCCGCCTGCCGGGAGGAGCCGCCGGTGCTCACGGTGGGCTGCCAGGGGGACCCCGCATTCCGCATGGCCCTCGCCATCGCCACCTCCCGCATCGAGCAGTCGGGAAGCCCGGTGCGGCTGGAGGTGGTCTACGACGAAACCCGGGGATGGACCCCGGCAATGGTGGTCCGCTCCTCCGAAGCCTTTTGCAGTGACCCGGACATCCTGGCCGTGATCGGCTTCTCCAGCAGCGACTCATCGCTGGCCGCAGCCAGCATGTTCAACCGCCACGGCATTCCCCAGGTCATCCCCACCGCCACCAGTCCCAAGCTGCTGGAAACCGGCCCCTGGACCTTCAAGCTCTGCCCCAACGACACCCACCAGGCCGAGTTCCTGGCCGATGCCGCCTGGAACCGCCTTGGCGCCCGGCGCTGTGCCGTGGTCTACCAGAACAGCGATTACGGCCGGGGGCTGTCGGATCTCTTTCAGAGGGAGTTCGAACTGTTGGGCGGTGCGATCACCTTCTCCTCCCTCCTCGGCTCGGGTTATACCAAGCCGGCCCAGGTGGAACTGTACGTCCAGTTGATCATTGAACAGCAACCTGACCTGCTGGTGCTGATCTGTCAACCACTGCAGGCAGGAAAAGTGCAGAAAGAACTGCTCCGCCAGGGGAGCGTCATTCCCCTGCTCGGCGCGGACAGCATGGGCACCTGCAATATGCGGGGCGATCTGGCCGGCATGTTCGAGGGAATGCCGCTGGCGCTGTTCTACCATCCCGACATCCCGCACCCGGGCAATGCGGAGTTCGCTGAACAGTTCCGTTCGAAATGGGGAACCACTCCCGGATATGAAGCAGCCCTGGCCCACGACGCCCTGCTGCTGCTGCACCAGGCGGTGCTGGAAGGAGCACGCAGCAGGGAGGAGATACGGGACCACCTCGCCCGGCTCAGCGGTGACCAGCCCCCCTTCCCCGGTGTGGCCGGGCCGATCCTCTTCAATTCGGACCGCGAGGTGAACCGCCCGCTGCACCTGGGAATAATCCGCAATGGTGAACTGGTCCTCCACACGCCCGGGGAGCCGGGGACGGAACAGGACAGCCCATGACCCCCTCCCCCAAACGCACGCTCCGCTCCCGGATCTCCCTGCTTCTGGGCATGGCCTCCGCCTGTTCGCTGATCATCGTCATCGGCGTGCTGCTCAACCTCTCGCGCAGCATCAGCCAGGTCATCGATACCCTGGAGCAGGAGGAACAGACACAGCAGATCGGCGGCGAAATCTCCCTTTCCATGATGCAGAACTTCTCGCGGGCCTTTGCTGCCATGAGCACCGGCACTGGCGAGCTCTACCCTGAATTCTCCGCAGACTGCAGGGAGATCCGCGAACACATCGAACAGTACCAGGCGCTGGACCTGGAGGTCCCCGAGCGGGAGATGGTGGAACAGATCAAGTCCAGGCATGCGGACCTGGAATCGGCCATGCTCTACGTCTCCCTGGCCCAGCGGAACGCCCCTGGTCTGGACCTGACGGAGCAGACGGACCGTATCGTCGAACTGGCCGGAGAACTGGACCGGCTGGTGGGTGTGATGTCCGTCTCCGGCAACGAGCGTCTGAAAACCCAGCTGGAGGACCTCCACCGCTGGGAGGAAAAGGCGGCGCGCTGGACCATCGCCGGGGGCATCATCTCGGTGATCGCCTTCTCCATGATCGGCCTGCTCTACACCCGGCGGATTCTCTCCCCGCTGGACGAAATGCGCGAAGCCGCCGCCCGGATGAGGGAAGGGGAATTCCGCATCAAGGTGCCGGAAGGAAAGGTGGACGAAATCCACCAGCTCTCCAGCTCGTTCAGCCAGATGGCCGACGCGCTCCGCGAGTCGGAGAAACGGCAACTGACCAACCGGCTGGAGTCCATCGGCATCCTCGCCGGCGGCATCGCCCACGACTTCAACAACTTCCTGATGGCAATCTACGGCTCGCTGACCCTGGCCCGCCGGGAAATCGATCCCCGCTCTCCGGCCATGGAACTGCTGGACGAGGCCGAGGCCGCGTCCCTGCGGGCCAAGAACCTGACCCAGCAGTTGCTGACTTTTGCCCGGGGCGGCAAACCGATGAGGAAGCCGGCCTCGATCCACCGGGTGGTGCGCCAGGCGGTGGAGTTCGCCCTGCGCGGCACCGCCATGAGGGCCGAGTACGACATTCCCCGGGACCTCTGGCTGGCGGAGCTGGACGAGGGGCAGGTGGGCCAGGTGTTCAGCAACCTGGCGATCAACGCCGAGCAGTCGATGCCCGGCGGCGGCACCCTGGAGATCACGGCGCGGAACCTGGAGGTGGAGCAGGACTCCCCCCTGCCCCTCTCCCCCGGTCCCCACGTGCGGGTCACGGTGCGCGATCACGGCACCGGCATCCTGGCCGAGCACCTGCCGCGGATCTTCGATCCCTACTACACCACCAAGCGCCGGGGCAGCGGTCTGGGTCTGGCCGTAGCCCAGTCGGTGGTCACCAAACACGGCGGGTATATCGCCGCGGTGTCGGAAATGGGCCAGGGGTCGAAGTTTCACGTCTACCTGCCGGCCCGGCCGGAGCTGGAACTGGATCCGGCACCGGGCGCCGGTATGGACCAACCGGCGGGCACGGGAAGGATCCTGGTGATGGACGATGAAGAGAGCATCCGCCGGGTCACCGGAATGCTGCTGGGGGACCTGGGCTACCGGCCGGAAACCGCCGCCGACGGCAAGGAGGCACTGAGACTCTTCCACCAGGCCCGGAAAGACGGCGAACCCTTCCGCGCGGTGATCTGCGATCTGCGGGTTCCCGGCGGCATGGGCGGGGTAGAAACCGTCAAGGCGCTCAAAACCGTCGCTCCGGAAACTCCGGTGATCGCCGCCAGCGGCTATGCCAATGACCCGGTGCTCTCCGACTACCAGACCTACGGGTTCGACGACGGTCTGGCCAAACCGTTCAGCATCGGCGAGCTGGGCCGGTCGCTGGCCAGCCTGATCAACCGCTGAGCCGTCCCACCAGGTCCACCAGCACCCGGGCCGAGAGACCCCAGATGGTGTGTTCCCCGTACTGGTAGAAATAGACCGAGAACCGTTTGCGGCCCCAGTCCGACCCGTAGACCTCGGGCACGCGGTCCAGCGGGAACCCGGGCAAGGGCCGCAGCACCGTTTCCACCTGGTGGATCTCCGGCGGGGTGGCAAGGAAGAAGTCGAGGGGCACCTCCAGCAGTTCCTCGATCTCGTCCGGGTCCGGGGTCAGCACCGGGTTCCGGGGGAGACGTCCCATAAAGGGGTGGATCAGGACATAGGAGCCGCTGACAAAGGGGTCCAGCGGGGCGATCACCGAAACGTCACCCGGCGAGAGGCCCAGTTCTTCGCAGCACTCCCGCACCGCCGCATCCTGCGGGGTGGTGTCGCCCGGTTCGATGGCCCCGCCGGGAAAACAGATCTCGCCGGGCTGCCGCTTGAGCCGCAGGTTGCGGATCTCGAAGATCAGCCGCCACTCCCCTTCCCGCCATATCAGCGGCACCAGCACGGCGCTCACCAACTCAACCCCCTCGCTGCGCAGGCAGGGCTCTCTCAGCCGGACCGCACGTTCGATATCCTTCAGGTCCATTTCCACCTCTTCTGGTCACCGTCGTGCCACATTTTCCCCCGGTCCGCGGTCCGGGTCAATGGAGCGGCGGATCAAGGGACTGGGCCGGCCGGCGCCCGACGGGCCCGGCGATCTCCACCTCACGCTGGCGGTGGTCTGAGCGGCAGCCCGCAGGCACCTTGGCGGACTGCCCGGACAAGCTGTTATAATACGCTCATACAAATGTTGACGAGCCGCCCCGGACCGGGGCGGTGGTGGATATATACGTACTACTTTTTCGAGGGGTAGACCTCTCATGAACATTAGGAGAACCGGACATGACACCGCTCCAGAACGCCGCGCGCACCGCGCTGGAAAGCTGCCTCGCCCTCCGTCCGGGTGAGAGCCTGCTGGTGATCACCGACGAGCCGCTGAGGCGCATCGCCTACGCTTTCTGGGAGGAGGGGCGGATCCTCGGCGCCGAAGCGATGCTGATCGAGATGGCGCCCCGCCGGGCCCACGGCGACGAACCGCCCGCCCTGGTGCTGGAAGCGATGAAGGCCGCCGACGTGGTGGTCTGCCCCACCTCCAAATCGCTGACCCACACCGCCGCCCGGCGCACCGCCTGTGAGGCGGGCACCCGGGTGGCCACTCTCCCCGGGGTCACCGAGGAGATGATGGTCCGCACCCTCACCGCCGACTACGAGGCCATCGCCGAGCGGACCCACCGGGTGGCCGCGGCCCTGGACCGGGCCGGCCAGGCGCACCTCACCTCGCCGGCGGGCACCGACATCACGCTGGCCATCAAAACCATGAGCGCCATCGCCTCCACCGGCCTGATCCGCCAGCCGGGGGAGTTCGGCAACCTGCCCTCGGGCGAGGCCTACCTCTCCCCCGACGAGGGGACCGCCGAAGGCACCTTCGTGGTGGACGGCTCCATGGCCGGGGTGGGTGTGGTGAAGACGCCGATCCGCTTCCAGGTGCGCGAGGGGTTCGTCACCGGGATCAGCGGCGGCGCCGAAGCGCGCAAACTGAAGGCACTGCTCAGCCCCTACGGCCAGAAGGCGATGAACGTGGCCGAGCTGGGGGTGGGGACCAACGATGCCGCCATCATCAGCGGGGACCTGCTGGAGGACGAGAAGGTGGCCGGCACCGCGCACATCGCGGTGGGCAACAATATCTCCATGGGCGGGACCTGCGACGTGCCGCTGCACCTGGACGGCCTGATCCGCCGGCCCACCCTGACCCTCGACGGGAGGGTCATTCTGGAGCAGGGCCAGCTGAAGATCTGAATCAGGGTGTTTCGCCCGGCTCCGGCTCGAGGTAGCCCAGTTCCCGCAGCCGGTCCACGGTGCGCGGGTCCAACTGCTCACCCGGCGGCGGGGCCTTGGGCGAGCCGGGCCGCGGCAGGGCCAGCAGAGCCTCGTGGTGGCTCCGCATCACCTGGCTCATCCGGGCCACCCGGTCCGGCTCCCGCCAGGCGATGTCTACCTTTTCATCCGGATCAGCTTCCAGGTCATACAACTCGTAGAGCTGGCGATCGGGGCGTCGGATCAGTTTGAAGCCTTGCTCGATCACCGAATAGTGACCCGGTTCCATCCCTTCGCTGATCAGCGGCCCCCCGCCCCGGGCAGCGGCCTCGCCGCGGAGCAGCGGCGCCAGGGATACGCCCTTGGCGTCTCCGGCAGCATCCACCCCCAGCAGCTCGAGCAGTGTGGGCTGAAGATCGATCAGGGCCACCGGTTCCGCAACCCGCCGGGCCGGGAGCCCGGGCACCCGGACGATCAGCGGCACGTGGGTCATCTCCTGGTAGAGCGTGTGGCCGTGCAGTACCGACCCGTGGTCCCAGAACTCCTCCCCGTGATCGGAGAGCACCACGATGATGGTGTTCTCCAGCAGACCACGGGAGTCGAGATCCCGCAACAACTGGTCAAGCATTTCGTCGGTGTAGCGAATGCCGCAATCGTAGAGATCGCTCATCCGGAGCCGGTCGTCCCTGCTCAGTTCCAGCCTCTCCCCTGTCACCGCCCCCTGGTCCTCGGAGAGGATGTTGCGGATCCGGCGCCCGATCTCCGCCGTCTGCTTCGGCTCGATACGGCTGGGGTTCCCCTTGCCGAAGATCTCGCGGTAGGCCGGCGGCGGCGCGTAAGGGGCATGGATGTCGAAGCAGTGGACAAAAAGGAAGAAGCGCCGGCCATGGGGAAGACTGTCCAGCCATTTCAACGCCTGGTTGCGCTTGAGGTCGAGACCGTTGCCCCACTCCTCGAACTGGTCGAAGCCCTGGTGGAAACCGAAGTCCTTGGACATCGGTCCACCGTCAGTGAAGGCGCCGGTGGCAAATCCGGCCTCGCGCAGCCGGGTGGCCAGCATCACCCGGTCCCGGCGGGCCATGGCCTCAGCGGGATAGGCCGAGGTGAGCAGCGAGCGGTGGGAACGAACGGTCTCGTTGGCCTGGCTCACCGCATATTCGAAGAGCACCGCTTCACCGGCAAGACGGTCCAGGGTAGGCGAGGTGTCCCGCTGGTAGCCGTAACACCCCAGACGGTCGGCCCGCAGGGTGTCCAGGGAGATCAGCACCAGGCTCGGTGGTTCGGCCGCGGGGCCGCAGGCGGTGCGGCCGGCCAGCAGGAGCAGAAGAAGAAGCAGCGGCAGCAACCTGTTGATAAAAGCTGCTGCCTGGCACCTCACTGGAAAGAACCGACTCATGAACTCACCGGTCTATTCCAGCGCAGCAAGAAACTTCTCGGCGTCCAGCGCCGCCATACAGCCCATGCCGGCCGCGGTCACCGCCTGGCGATAGCGGTGGTCGGAGACGTCGCCGCCGGCAAAGACGCCCTCCACCGAGGTGTCGGTCCGTCCGGGGGTCACCAGCAGGTAGCCCGACTCATCCATCTCCAGCTTGCCCTTGAACACCGCGGTGTTCGGCTTGTGGCCGATGCCGATGAACAGCCCTTCGCAGGCGAATTCCGAGGTTTCACCGGTCTTGGTGTCCTTGAGCACCAGGGCATGCACCCCGTCCTCCACGCTGCCCAGAATGTCCTCCACCGTGGCGTTCCAGCGAAACTCGATCTTGGGGTTCTTGAAGGCGCGCTCCTGCATGATCTTTGAAGCCCGCAGCTCGTCCCGGCGGTGGATCACGGTGACCTTGGAGGCGAAGCGGGTGAGGAAATCGGCCTCCTCCATGGCGGTGTCGCCGCCGCCCACCACGGCGATCTCCTTCTCGCGGAAGAAGAAACCGTCACAGGTGGCGCAGGCGGAGACGCCGGAGCCCATCAGCTTCGATTCGTTCTCCAGCCCCAGCAGCATGGCCGAAGCCCCGGTGCAGATGATCAGCGCTTCGGCGGTGTACTCGCTCCGGTCGCTCTGCACCTTGAAGGGCCGGGAGGATAGGTCCACCTCCTCGACGATCTCGGTGCGGATGTCGGTCTCGAAACGGGCGGCCTGGGCCTTGAAGATATCCATCATCTCCGGGCCCTGGATGCCCTCGGCGTACCCGGGGTAGTTTTCCACCTCCGAGGTGATGGTCAGCTGGCCGCCGGGCTGCTGGCCCTCCAGCAGCAGCGGCTCCAGACGGGCCCGGGCGGTGTAAATGGCTGCCGTGTACCCGGCCGGACCGGATCCGATGATGATCACTTTCCTCGCTTCCGCCATCTGTAAAACTCCTTGATTTTGGGCCTTTTCTCCGCACGTGCGCAGGCCGTATCAGTGTCGAAACCATCAGTATACCCCGGAGGGTCAATCAACCGGCTCCAGGTCCTCGCGCAGGGCCTTGACGGTCTGTTTGACCCGGGGGGTCATGGGCGATTCGATCCCCAGCTCGAGCCAGGCTTCCATCTGGTTCAGCGCGTCCCGCAGGCGCTCCTGGCCCAGGTAGACGTTGGCCAGCAGCAGGCGGGCATCGGCCAGCTCGGCGGAGTCCAGTTCCAGCGCCTTGAGCAGCGCCTCCTCCCCCCGCTCGGCCTTTCCTTCCAGCTGGGAGCAGCAGAGACCGAGGTTGAACCAGGCATCGGCGTACCCGGGGGCCACCGCCACCGCCTGCTCGAGCAGTTCCGCGGCCGGGCCCAGCTCGCCGGCCTGGATGTGGATCGCGGCCAGGTAGACCCGGCCCATCACCTCGTTGGGATTCTGCTCCACGGCGGTGGACAGCTCTTTCTTCGCTTCCTCGATGCGCCCCGCTTTTTTGTGGATCTCCCCCAGCTTGGCCCTGGCGTAGTAGAACCCGGGATCCATCTCCAGCACCTCGGTGAGGGTCTTTTCCGCGCCGTCCATCTCGCCCTTGTCCATCTTTTTCAGCGCCTTGGTGTAGGCCCGGGCGGCCTTGTCGGGAAACGGCTCCAGGTCCTCCCGGGGGATGATGGTGCTCCCCTCGGGCAGCAGGTTGATGTTCTTCTCCACCCCGCCGGCCAATGCACCCCTGTCACCCCGGCCTCCCGCGAACTCGTCGAAACAGGAGAAGGTGACTTCCAGGGCCTCGAACCCCGGGGCTTCCACCTGGAGCAGGTAGGTCCCGCAGGGCAGGCCGCGAATGGTGTAGCGCCCCTGAGCGTCGGTTTCAGCGCTGAAGGTGGACATCTTGTTCCTGTTAGAATCGAGGATGGTGATCTGGGCCCCTTTCAGGGGATCACCGTCACCCCTGACCACTCCCGTAACCTTGTTGACGCCCGAAACTCCACCGGATTGAGCAAAGGCGTCCGGTCCCGGGGCGAAGAGGAAAAGGGCGGCCAGGGCCAGGGTCAAACGGCGGACCGGGATGCGATTCTTCATGGATCCTGCTCCTGCCGCGTCCCGGCGGGGCGGTGGAACCGGCCGGCCGGGCTACGGTATATGATTAGATGTTACGGGGATTCTAGGAAAATCATCGTCCGGGCGTCAACCGGAGACCGGGAGACAGGTTTTATTGCGGGGGGGAAATTGCTGCGGTATATTTATCGTAAAGCCTTTGCCGGTTGCCGTTGGGAGAATACAGCATGGTCAGAAAACTCTTCGTGGGAAACCTGGACCGGACGATGACCGATCCCGGGCTGGAGGCTCTTTTTGCTCCCCACGGCGAGGTGCGCAAGGCCACCGTTATCTTTGACCGGCAGACCGGCGAATCCCGGCGCTTCGGCTTCGTGGAGATGGCCACCGACGGCCAGGCCCACGGTGCCATGGCCGCCCTCGACGGCACCATGGTGGGTGAGCACAGCATCCGGGTCTCCCCGGCCCGGGAACGGCAGACCCCGCCTGCGGACAGCAACCGGCGGCTCCGGCTGCGTCTGCCCTTCCGGCTGGTCTCCTCCCGGCCCCGTCACCCCCACGAGGAATAGTCAGCTTCAATCATAGATCGCGGCTTCGCCCGGCGGGCGGCGCTTCCAGCGGCGATGGATCCAGTTCCACTGCTCGGGGTGCTGCCGGATGACCTGCTCCAGCACTTCCTGGTAGCGCCGGGTGTTGTGCAGGATTCCCTGCTCCAGCGTCTCCCGTTTCTCGAACTCCATGGGCGGCAGCACCATGATCCGGTGCTTGCCCCGCCGCCCGCGGATGTCGAACATGGGCAGGATGGGCAGTTCCAGACGCTGGGAGAGCACGGCCACACTGGAGATGGTGGAGGCCTTGTGACCGAAGAAGTCGACAAAGACCCGGCCGTCGGAATCCTGGGCGTCCTGGTCCAGCACCATGCCCACGATGCCGTTGGTGCGCAGGCTGCGGATGATCTCGCGCAGCGAGTTCCGCTTGAGGAAGGAGTGGACAAAGGTCTCCATCCGCTGGCCCACCAGGAAGTGGTTCCAGAAACGGCTGCTCAGGGTTTTGGCCACCAGCCCCACCGGCTTGACCCGGATCCCGGTGGCCAGGGCCAGCAGGTCCCAGTTTCCCAGGTGGGCCGTCAGCACCAGGGTGCCCCGGCCGGCGGCCACCGACCGCTCCAGGTGCTCGAAACCCTGCCACTCCACGTAGCGGTCGAGGTTCTCCTGGCGGTAGAGGGGGAAGCGGAAGAACTCCACCAGGCTGCAGCCGTAGTTCTGCCACATGCGCCGCAGGATGAGCCGGCGCCCGGCGGGATCCAGCTGGTCACCAAAGGCCAGCTTGAGGTTGATCTGGCCGATACGCCGCCGGTCGGGCAGCAGGTAGTAGACCAGCGTGCCCAGAGCGCGTCCGATGGCCAGACCGGCCTCCAGCGAAATGGACTGGAAGAAATTGAGCGCCAGGCGGAGCGGCAACGACTCCACCGGCGGCTGCTTCCTGGAAAGCATCCGATTCTGACCTCGCGCGGGACAACCGCACCCCTCGGGCGCCGGCAGCCGGTATCGTAAATGAAAGATGATTATACCCCACGCCGGCGGCGGTGGATCAACCGGCCGGCGTGGTGACCAGCCGGCCGATCCGTATTATGATAGCGGCTCCATCACCATCCATGCCGGGCGGAGCGCGGAATGATCTTCGAAGACGAGAAACTGCTCAGGGAACGGATCGAGTCACTGCTGGGCCGCCGCGCGCCCCGTGAGATCACGGTCAGCGAAGACACCACCGACTACTTCCGGATCAGCACCGGCACGGTGCTCCGCGTGGAGGGCTGCGACTACTACGTGCTCACCGAAGCCCGGGAGGGGCGCTTCGGCATCGACGAACAGCCAAAACACTGGGTCAAGTACGCCGTGGACCTGGGTGACGGGTCGCGGAAGATCATCAAGCTCGTCTTCCACGAGCAGTTCGTGGCCAAACTGGGCCCGTTCACCGCCCGCTGCACACGGAACCCGGACAAGGAAAGCCGGATCCTCGATCTGGTGGACGGCGACATGCGTTTCATGCAGGGGCGAACCGTCCGGGACAGGGTGGGCAATAACATCCGCATTCTCGATATCATCCGCGGGAAATCCCTCTTCAGCCACATCTCGGCCATCGATCAAACCCATGAGGAATATTTCCGCAACTCCCTGCCCTCGATCCTCACCCGTCTGGACGGTGTCATCGAGGCCCTCGAACTGCTCCACGAGAACAACGAACACCACGGCGACGTGCGCAATGACCACGTTATCGTGGAGATCGACAGCGGCGAGTATCGCTGGATCGACTTCGACTATGAGGTGAACTTTCTCGACTACGACCTGTGGAGCGTGGGCAACCTGCTGACCTACGCCGTGGGCAAGGGGATCAGGACCCTGCGGCCGCAGAAAAATTCTCCGGAAGAGCAGCGGGACCGCAGCCGGCCCCCGGCCCCCGAGGACGCCATGCTCTTCTTCACCTACCGCCTGGCCAACCTGCGCACCATCTTCCCCTACATCCCCCATTCGCTGAACGAGATGCTGATGCGTTTTTCGGCCCACACCACCAACTACTACCATACCCTGACCGAGATCCGGGAGGATCTGGGCCGGGAGATTCCGCGGCTGTCGGCGGAGAGGTAGACGGCCCGTTGGGAACGGGTCAGCTGCGCTCAGGGGGCCGCTGCCGGCAGCGGCTGAGCCGTTGAAGCTCGCTGTCCAGACGGTCGGGCAGGATGAGGACCAGCCAGGTGTCGGCGTTCAGTTCCCCCGGACGGCCCGCGGCGTCCTCGTTCACCGCCACCACCCGCCCGCTGAGCGGCATGAACACGGCGTGCTCTTCCCCCAGAACGGTACACAGGTGGATGCCGGCATACCCCTGCTCCACCAGGTCCGACTCCTCGGGAAGCTTCATCGTGCTGATCTGGCCGATGCCCTCGAAGAAGGAGGGCTGGATGCCCACCTTCACCGTGCCGTCCTGGCAGCACAGCGCCCAGGAGTGCCGCCGGAGGCACATCCGCACCCCGGTGGCCATCCCCGGACAGGAGCGTTCAAAGCCCTCCGAATCCGGGCCGGGATCCACCACCGGCTGTTCCTCAGCCGGCACCCCGACGCCCCGCCGCAGGGCCCGGTTCACCGGCCCCAGCAGTTCCTGGCGGGTGAACGGTTTGGCGATGTAGTCCACCGCGTCGAGACGCAGCGCCTCCAGAGCGGTGCTGATGGTGGGATAGCCGGTGATCATCAGCACCGGCACCGCCAGTGCCCGCTCTCTCATCTCCTTGAGCAGTTCGATCCCGTTCATCTCCGGCATCATCAGATCGGTGATCACCAGGTCGTAGGGCGGGCCGGCGGCCAGACGCTCCAGGCCGGCGGCGGCGCTCAGTTCCGCATCCACGTGGTGGCCGCAACGGCCCAGAATCCGGTGCAGGCTCACGTGCACCACGTCCTCGTCATCGATGACCAGGATTCTCGCCGGTGAAATTCCGTTGGCCGTGCCGCCCAGACTGTTGTTCTCCATGTTCTTCATCGCTTGTCCTTTCTCCACCCGTCACGCGTCAGTTACCGGAAGGGTGAGGGTGAAGGTGCTCCCCCGGCCGACGGTGCTCTCCACGTCAACCCGGCCGTTGTGCCGCTGCATCACGCCGAGAACAGTGGCCAGCCCCAGGCCATTGCCCTGGTCGCCCTTGGTGCTGAAGAAGGGCTGGAACAGGTCGCCCATCAGCTCCTCGGGAATGCCGCAGCCATGGTCCGACACCGCCACCGACACCTGGTGACCCTCGTCCTCCAGCTGGCTGCGGATGGCGATCTCCCCCGCGGCGTCCATGGCATCACAGGCGTTGATCACCAGGTTGAGGATCGCCTGCTGCATCTGCCGCGGGTCCACCAGCAGTTGGGGCATCCCCTCAGCCAGTTCCAGGCGGAACTCGATGTTGTGGAACGACGCCTGGCGCTCGATAATGGTCAGCGTGTTCCGGATCACGGTGTTGATGTCGGTGCGCAGCCGCTCCGAAACCTTCTGCCGCGAGAAGTCGAGCAGGTCGCGGACGATGTGGCGGCAGCGCATGGTCTCGTTGACGATCACCTCGTAGTCCTTGCGCTTCAGGTCGGCCGGGTCGGCTTCCAGCATCAGGTCCTCGGCAAAGGTGAGGATGCCGGTGAGCGGATTGTTCAGCTCGTGGGCCACTCCGGCGGCCAGTTTGCCCACCGCGGCCAGACGCTCGGTCTGCACCAGGTCCTGCTGCAGCTGGCGGGCCACGGTGTCGTCGCGGGAGAGGCAGCAGATGGCCACCACGTTTCCCCGGTAGTCGGTGAGCGGGAATCGTTCGGAGAAGAAGATCCGTTCCTTGCCCCCCACCATCACCCGCTCCTCGGTGGCGTAATATCCGCCGCCCTCCAGGGCCCGCCGGTCGTTACCCTCGATCACTTCCGCCGCCTCCGGCTCGAACAGTTCCCGGGCGGTGCAGCCCAGCAGCTCGTTCTCCTTGAGGCCCGAGATCTCCAGCACCCGGGGATTGACCAGGGTGTAGCGGCCGTCGAGGTCCTTGATGGTGATGATGCCGTGCACCGCCTGGACCAGCTGGTGAAAGTGCCGGGCCCACTCCTCGGTCTCCTGCTTGAGCCTCACCTGCTGGGTGACCTCGCGGGAGGTGCGCACCACGCGGGAGACCTCGCCATCCTCGTCGAGGATCGGCTTTACCGTCATCTGGTAGTACTTGTCCTCTTCCTCGAACACCGGGCCGTCCGGCCCCTCGCGCCTGACCGGCTTGGTGGTGTGCAGCACGGTCTGGAAGGGACCGGGAAACCCGTCGCAGGTGTTCCCGCAACCGGCAAAGATGCAGGCTTCCCTGCAGGCCAGGCCCTCCACGTTCTCGCGCCGTTTTCCGGAGACCTCCTCGAACCGCTGGTTGACCCGCAGGATGCGGCGGTCCTTGTCGATGACCATCACCGAATCGGGAAGGTTGTCGAGGATTTCCTGCAGCTCGGCCCGGTCCTTGTCGATGCGCGCTTCCAGGACGGTCTTTTCACCCAGCTGCTGCCGGATGGTCTGGGTCAGCTTTTCCAGGTCCCAGAAGACCCGGGCCATCACGTGGTCCATCACCCGAACGCCGGGGGGCATGTTGAAGAAGATCTTGTCCAGCGCGTCTTCGGAGCCGGTGAGTTCGATGATCAGTTCCAGGCCGTCGAGAAGCAGCGCCTGTTCCAGGTCGGTCATGGTGGGCCAGCCCCGCTGGCGGGCAAAAATCATGCCCGGCGCATCGGGGTCGGTGTCGACCACGGCGAGAATTTCCAGGTCGAGAATGGCCAGCTGTCCCTGGATGAACAGTTCGAGAACGTCCCGGCAGCCGGCGCCGCCGCCAACGAATATTGCCTTCATGGCACGGGCCTCCGGTCGGAAGATACAGTCGTTGCCCGCATTAGAACAACCGGCGGGGCAATAGTCAACCGGGCCGGCGGCGGCCGTTTTGCCCACTGCCCCGCCCGACCCGCCCCGTACGATATACTTTACAGCGTATGCGGAATTGAGATGGACAACCATACCAGCCACCGGGTGACAGTGATGAACAGAATCGGACCGGCCGCTCTTGTCTTCTTTCTCGCCATGCTGGCGGTCTCCGGCGCCGTTTGCGGCGACCAGGGGGAAACCGTGGTGGAGGGAAACATCCGCTCCTCCGTGACCTTCGAGTTCGGCGAAGGCAGTTTCAGCGAAACACCGGTGACCGTCAAAGTGAAGATCCGGGTGGCGGACCTGCACCTCGACGACCAGGGATGGCGCAAGAGGGGGTCGGTGCGGGTCAGCGGCGAGGTGCGGGGCGCGGGCGAAGATGTCCTCGACCAGGTGGCAAAGACCTTTCGCATCTTCCGTCTCCCCTCGGACCTGGAGTCCGAGGAGACGCGCTATGAAACGGTGGAACTGCCGCTGAAGTTGCCGCCGGGCAATTACCGGCTCTTCCTGAGCATCAGGGAGACCGTCCACGGCGAAGAGCGCGAGCCGGGCGAGGGCACCCTGACTACCGCCCTGCGGGTGCCGATCACCGCCGATGTGGACGTCCCCCTCACCCCGGCGGACCTGGCGTCGCTGTCGGTGAAGATCCTCCAGCCCTGGCAACGGACGCTCTCCGGCACCATGGCCATCGAGGCCGACGTACGGGTGCTGGAGGGTGACCGGGTGACCGAAGTCCGCCTGCTGGTGGACGGCGAGACAGCGGCCACGCTCCACGAGCCGCCATTCCGCACCGAACACGATTTCGGCGCCGCGCCCGGCGACCACGTGATCCAGGCCATCGCCCTCTCGGCCAACGGCTACCGCGGCAACGCCCTGTTCAACACCTCGGTGGAGCCCGGCGCGGCCGGTGTGGGCGGCCCCGCCGCGGCCGAGGTCTCCACGCTGGAGGTGCAGATCACCTCGCTGCGGGAAAACGACCTGGTCTCCGGCCCCACCCTGCTGGAGGTGCGGGTGTCCGGTGTTCCCGAGGACGATGTGGCCCGGGTGGAATACTGGGTGGACGAGAAACAGGTGGCCAGCGTGGACCAGCAGCCATACCAGGCCACCTGGAACCCCGGGGCCAGTCCGGGACCGCACGTGGTGGAGGCCCGGGCCTTTGACCTGGACGAGCACCGGGCGGTGGCCCGGGTACGGGTGGAGGCCATCGTCACCGACCTGGTGGAAGAGGTGCAGCGGGTGCTGCTCAACGCCACCATCCGCGACAAACTGGGCAAACTGGTGGCCGGCGCGCAGAAAGAGGAGTTCAAGGTGCTGGAGGACGGGGAGGAGCAGGAGATCCTTGCCCTGGAGGTGGAAACCCGGCCCATCGTGCTGGCCATGCTGCTGGACGACAGCGGTTCGATGCAGAACGACCTGGCCCAGGCCCAGACCGCGGCCAAGCGCTTCATCACCCGCATCCGCCCGGAAGACAAGGCCATGGTGGTCTCCTTCGCCTCCGAGGTCACCCTGCTGGAGGGGTTCACCAACGACCAGCGGCGCCTGGCCGAAGCGGTGGACCGCACCAAAGCCGAGGGCGGCACGGCGATGTACGACGCCCTGGTCTACGCCCTGGACCGCATCGGCGAACCGGACAACTCGGTGCGCCGGGTCATCGTCCTCTTCGGCGACGGGGCTGACTCGGGGAGCAAGGCCACCATCGACGAAGTGATGGAGAAGGCGGTGCTCAAGGATGTGATGATCTACACCATCGGCTTTTCCGGGGGTGGCATGCAGCGGGCGAGGATGACCGCCAGGGGCGGGATGAGCAGCGGCCCCTACTCCTCGGCGTTGAACAGCATCCACCCCGGGGAGTCGGTGCTGCGCAGCCTCGCCGACGACAGCGGCGGACGGGCCTTCCTGGTGGAGTCGGCCGGCGCGCTCACCCAGTCCTACGACGAAATCGCCGCCGAACTGCGCAGCCAGTATGTCTTCGTCTACCGGCCGACCAGGGAGTTGCCCGACGGCACCTGGCGCAAGGTGGATATCAAATCCCGCAACCGCGGAAAATATGAGATTCGCACCCGCAAGGGCTACCGGGCGCGTGGCGGCTGAGGCGGCCCCCGGCCCCTTTCCTTCCCCGATTGAACAAGTTCCATCTATAAGGTAGCCTATCGGCGGACAGGGTCTCCTTGTACCCGATCACACTCTCGGGGGCAACGTGGCAAGTCGTCATCAGCAGATCGAAACGGGCCGGCGCCACGGCCGGCGTTGGGCCGGCCTCCTGCTGCTCACGGTGGCGCTCTGCCTCTGCCGGCCGGCCACCGCCGGCGCCGGCAGCGCAGCGGCCATCCGTGCCGCCGACCTGCGGGCCATGATCGTGGAACGGCACCCCGCGGTGGCGGCGGCCCGCGCCGCCCTGGGGGAAGCCGAGGCGGCGCGCCGCGGCGCTGGCAGCTGGCCCGACCCGGAGCTGGAGGGGCGGGTGCTCTGGGACGGTGACGGCGGATCGGATATCGAGGGCGCGTTGCGCTTCCCCATACCCTGGAGCGGCCGCCTGGCGTCGGCGCGGCACGCCGCCCAGCTGAACGTGGAGCTGGCCCGGCTGGACCTGGAAACGGCGCGGCACCAGGCGGCGGTGGAGGCCGACCGTCAGCTGGCCCGGCTGGCCTGGTCCCGCTCGCTGGTGGAGCTGAACGAGGCCCTGGCCGCCAGGTCATCGGAACAGGCCAGGCTGGCGGCGCAGCGCCGGGAGGCCAACCTGGCCGACCCGCTGGAAGTCTCACTGGTGCTGGCTGACGCCGCCCGCGACCGCCGGGCGCTTATCGAAAGCCGCAACGAGGAGAGCTCCATCTCCGCAATGCTCCGCCTGTTGGCTGGCCTGCCCCCCGGGGAAGAGTGGATCGAGACGACACCCCTCAGCTGGGCCCCCCCGGAGCTGGATCGCGAAACCCTGCTCAGCATGGCCCTGGAGAACGGGCCGGACCTGGCCGGCGCCAGGCTGCGTCTGGAACAACGCGGGCAGGAAGTGAAGCAGGCCGGCCGCGCCAGGCTGCCTGACCTGCACCTCGGGCCGGCGGTGCAGTGGGATGACATCGGCACATCCTGGGGCCTGGCCGTGGGTATCCCGCTGCCGCTCTTTGGCCGGACACGGGCCGATCTCGAAGCCGCCCGGGCCCGGCAGCTGGGGGCGGAGGACGCCCTCGACCTGGAGAGCCGGGCGCTCCCGGTGCGGGTGGAGATCCTGTTGGCCCGGCTGGAGGCCCTGGAAGAGGGGCTGGCCGAATTGAGCGGCGAGGCCGCCGAAGCCACCGACCAGGCATTCCGCCTGGCCCAGGCCCGCTGGTCCACCGGCAAAATCGACGTGCTGCATCTCCTCCTGGCCCACCGGGCCTTTGCCGAGATACGGATCGAACGTCTGGACACGCTGCTGCAGCTCAGGGAAACCTGGCTCGATCTTTCTCTGGCGGTGGGACGGCCGCTGAACAGTGCGGACGATTCGGCCGCCACGGAGACTGGACCATGAAAAGCATCCTTCACCTGATGATCATCCTCACCGGGATCGCACTGCTGGCCCTGCTCCCCCCGGGCTGCGGCCAGAACACGGCAGAGATCGCCGATGAACACGATCACACCGCAGACCAGGGCCACGACCACGGGGACAACGACCAGCCGGCGGACGATGGCCACGGCCACGAGCACCCGGCTGACGACGACCATGGTCACGATCACGAGCCACCGGCAGATGATGGGCACGCTCACCCCGACGTCCCGGCCGGGGAATACGATCACCGTGACGAGGAGCGGTCCGGCTCTTCCGCCTACGGCATACGAGTGGAGCGGGTCAGCCCCACCCTCTACTCGGACACGATCAAGATCCCGGGGGTCGTCTCCCGGGCACCCGACCGGGAGGTGGAAGTGTCCGCCCCGGCGATGGTCCGAGTGGTGGCGCTCGACCTGCCGCCGAAAAGCACGGTGCGCGCCGGCCAGCGCATGGCGGTGCTGGAGCTGGTCGATCCGGAGGCACGGCAGCTCCAGATGCGGGCGGTGGAAACAAGGGCTGAAATATTCGCCGCCACAACCGAATTGGACCGCACCAGGGCCTACCTCGAGGTGCTGCGGGCCCAGGACGACCCGCTGGAAGTGGAGATCCGCCGTGTGGAAGCCGACCTGGCGGTCCTGGAGGCGCGGACCGCTTCCCACCAGAGCGCCCTGGAGGCATCCCTGGCCTCGCTGAAGGTGGTGGGACTGAGCGACCGCCAGTTGCGCGAACTGGAGGAAAACGGTGCGGTGTCCACCAGGATCGAGGTCTTTGCCCCCCGGCTGGCAGGCACTCCCCAGATGGAGGTGTCCGAACGACCGGTGGCGGTGGGCGAGACTCTGGCCGCCGGCAGCCCGATCTTCTCCCTGGTGGCTCTGGACCAGCTGATGGCCATTGGCGAGGCCTTCGAGGCCGACCTGGCCGCCGTACGCCGCGCGGCCCGGGAAGATCTGCCGGTGACCCTCTTTTTCCCCGCCGAGGACCGCACGGTTCCCGATCTGCGGATCGCCGTTGTGGAGGGAACGCTGGACGGTGTCAATCGGGTGACCCATTTCCTCGTTCCCTTCCCCAATAACCTGCTCTGGGAAAAGACGGTTGACGGCGCCCGATATCTCGACTGGGAAAACCGCGTCGGGTCCCGGGTGCAGATCCTGGTGGCCACGGGCAAGATTGAACGAAACTTTGTGATCCCCAATGGCGCCCTGGTCCGTGAAGCAGGACGCACCGCGGTCTTCCGTAAAACGGGGGGCGAGTATCACCGCATCTTCGTGTCGGTGGAGTCGGTTGATGCCGGCCTGGCAATTCTTCCGCTGGATTGCGGTCTGGCCGATGGGGATGAAGTGGTGGTGCAAGGCGCCCTGCAGCTGAAACTGGCCCTGCAGGAGATGAGCGAGGGCGGCGCCGCAACCGACGGCAGCGACCACGGGCACCAGCACTGAACTGACGCCGAGGAAAACGATGCTCGATTACCTGATCCGCAGCTCGCTGCGCCACCGCCTGCTGGTGCTCACCCTGGCCGGGGTGATGCTCTGGCTGGGGGCGATGAAGCTGGTCCAGCGGCCGGTGGATATATTTCCCGACCTGAACCAGCCCACGGTGACCGTGCTGGCTGAAGCCCACGGCCTGGCGCCGGAGGAGGTGGAGACACTGGTCACCCTGCCCCTGGAATCGGCGCTGGGGGGCATTCAGGGGCTGCTCCGCATGCGCTCCACTTCCGGGGACGGCATCGCCATCGTCCGTCTCGAGTTTGACTGGCACACCGACATCTACCTCAACCGCCAGATCGTCCAGGAACGGCTCCAGCTGGTGCGGACCGACCTGCCGGCGGAGGTGAATCCGGAAATGGCCCCGATTTCCTCGATCACCGGCGAGATCCTCAACCTCGGGCTGAACAGCCCGGACGGCAGCCTGTCTTCCATGGAACTGCAGACCCTGGCCGAGTGGGTCGTCCGGCGGCAGCTGCTCTCGGTGCCCGGCGTGGCCCAGGTGGTGATCATCGGCGGGGAGCGCAAGCAATACCAGGTGCTGGCCGACCCGGACCTGCTTCTCCGTCATGAAGTGAGCCTGGAGCAGGTGGAGGACGCGCTGGCCGACGCGAGCCGGAATACCAGCGGTCAGTACCTGGTGCAGGGCACCACGGAGTTTCTGGTGCGCCACCTGGGCCGGCTGCACGGCATACGGGATGTGTTAAACGTCATCGTCGCGCCCGAGCGCCAGCGCCCGGTACGGGTGGCAGATGTGGCCACTGTGAAAGTGGGCCCAAAGTTCCGGCGGGGCTCCGCCTCCATCGACGGCATTCCCGGGGTGATGCTGGTGGTCTTCAAGCAGCCGGGGGTGAACACACTCTCGCTGACCAGGGCCATCGACCATGAGGTGGAGGCCATCCGTTCGGCCCTTCCCCAGGGTGCGGAACTGCGCAGCGACCTTTTTCGCCAGGCGACCTTTCTCCAGCGGGGCGTGGACAACGTGGTGGAAGCGCTCCGCGATGGCACCATCCTGGTGGTCATCATCCTGCTGATCTTCCTGGCCAACATTCGCGCCTCGATGATCACCCTCGCCGCCCTGCCCCTCTCCCTGGCCGCCACCGGGCTGGTCTTCCATCTTATGGGGCTGACCATCAACACCATGACCCTTGGTGGAATAGCCATCGCCGTGGGCGAACTGGTGGACGACGCCATCGTCGGGGTGGAGAACGTGGTACGTCGCCTGCGCCTCCGTGGGCCGAAAGGGCCATCGGTGGCCTCGGTGGTGGCCGACGCTTCTTCGGAAGTCCGGGGGCCGATCTTCAGCGGAACATTGATCGTCATTCTGGTCTTCATCCCGCTCTTCGCCCTCACCGGCATCGAGGGCCGGCTCTTCACCCCGCTGGCCATCGCCTACGTGGTCTCGCTCCTCGCTTCGATGGTGGTCTCCCTCACCGTCACCCCGGTGCTCTCCCTGCTCCTCTTTCGCCGGGTGGCCGATCGGCCCCAATTCCACGAGGCCAGGCGGACCCGTGCTCTGCGGCTGCTGCAGCGTGTCTCCGGCCGGCTGATCGGAGTGTCGGTGCGGCGGCGGGGACTGGTGATCGCTCTGTTCACCGTCCTGGCCCTCAGTGCCTTTGCCGCACTCTTCACCCTGGGCACCGAGTTCCTGCCCCCCTTTGACGAGGGAACGGCGCTGGTTATGAGCTTTATGCCCCCGGGCACTTCGCTGGACGAATCGGACCGGGTGGCCGGCGAACTGGAGCAGCGGCTGGTGGGCATGCCCGGGGTCATTTCGGTGGGCCGCTACACCGGCCGGGGGGAACATGACGAACACGCGGCCCCGGTCACCATCTCACACATTCTGCTGACCCTCGACCCGGAGTACGACCTCTCCCGCGAAGAAATGATCGAGCGGGTCCGGGAGCGGCTGGCCGACGTGCCGGGAATCGCCCTGAACATCGGCCAGCCCCTGGCCCACCGCATCGACCACATCCTCAGCGGCGTCCAGGCCCAGATCGCCATTAAGGCCATGGGCACCGACCTCGATGTGCTGCGCGAAACGGCCCGCAAGATGGCCGAGGCGGCCGCCGCGGTCCCCGGGGTCACCGATCTCTACATCGAACCCCAGGTGCTGGTGCCGCAGCTCCACGTGAGCATGAACCGGGAACGGCTGGCCGAGGTTGGTCTGAGCCCGGGCCAACTGGCCCACGAACTGGAAACCGCGGTGGGCGGAGCCGTGGTGGGAAACCTGCTGGAAGGCGAACGTTCCTTCGACCTCTTCGTCCGTCTGCAGCAGCCGGACCGCGACTCGATCAAGACCTTGCGCCGGCTCCCGATCAGCCTGCCCGGCGGCGGCTGGGCCCGGCTGGGCGACCTGGCCCGGGTGGAGGAATCCGCCGGTCCAAACTCGATTTCCCGCGACAACATGCTGCGGCGGGTGGCGGTGAGCTGTAATGTCGGGGGCCGTTCACTGGGCGAGGTGGCCTCGGATCTCCGGGCGGCCATGAAGCCGGTGGAAGCGGGATTGCCGGAGGGGACCTTTATCCGCCTCGAAGGCCAGTTCGAGTCGCAGTTGCGGGCCACCCGTTTGATCCTGCAACTCTCGCTGGCCAGCCTGGCGGCGATGGTCTTCATCCTCTATGGCCAGTTCCGTTCGCTCAACCTTTCATTTCAGATCCTGGCCTGCCTGCCGGCTGCCTTCATCGGCGGCCTGGCCTTGCTCATGGCCACCGGCCAGCCGTTCAGCGTGGCCGCCCTGGTGGGCTTCGTTTCCCTGGCCGGTATCGCCGCGAGAAACGGGATCCTGCTGGTGGCCCACTATCTGCAACTGATCCAGGTGGAAGGGGTCCCCCTGACCCCGGAGCTGCTGATTCGTGCCGGAAGGGAACGGGCCGCACCGGTGGTGATGACCGCACTGACCACCGGGGCCGGTCTGACACCGCTGCTCCTCGCCGCCGGCGAGACGGGCCGGGAGATCCTCTACCCGGTGGCCACGGTGGTGATCGGCGGGTTGATCACTTCGACGCTCTTCGAGTTCATCCTCCGGCCGGCACTCTTCTGGTCCGTCGGCCGGGGCGCCATGGCCCGGCTGATCGCCGAGGAGCCGGAAGAACGGTAGTGCATTCTCAGGCGCCGGCCTTGCGCTTGAACTCCCTGACCCGCAGCTGCAGCCGCTCGGCAGCCTTGCGGGCGTCCTCCGTCTCCACGCGCTGCAGCAGCTGGTCCAGCTTGCGCTCGATCCGCTCCACCTCCCGCATCGCCGCGTCGGCATCTCCGGTGGTGTCCAGACCGGCCAGCCCGGCGGAGCGCAGGGCCTGGTTGAACTCGGCGGCCGCCGTCTCGAACTCCCGTTCCAGGCGCTGCAGTTCCTGTTCCTCCCCGCTGAGCGGGCCCCGGGGCAGCAGGGTGAACTCCCCGGTGGTGGCAAAGTTGTATGCCAGCAGGGCGCCAATAACCACCACGGCGATCAAGAGCATCTTCTTCATGATTTCCTTCTCCTGGCAAAAATGCGGATCCCGTCGATCCGATTGTCATCGCTCCATCCGCGGGAAACCGCCGCCGGACGCCGGCAGGGGGAATTGACACTCCCGCTCGGTTTGTCGTACGATCAATCGAGGTTCGGTTTATGACCAACTTATCGGCAAACTCTGTCAGTTCCGACAGATAGAGTCTGCCGCCAACGTTCGGACACCATCCCATGCTGAAAAAGATCGGGCGCTACGAGGTCATTGGCGAACTTGGCCAGGGTGCCATGGGTATCGTCTACAAGGGCAAGGACCCGCGGATTGGACGCGTGGTGGCCCTGAAGACAATCCATCCCGGCACCGCGCTGAGCAAGGATGAGCAGAAGGAATTCTACGAACGGTTCTACCGCGAAGCCCAGACCGCGGGGAATCTCTCCCACCCCAACATCGTCACCATCTTCGACGCTGACGAAGACCCCGAAGCGAAGATCTCCTTCATCGCCATGGAGTTCATCGAAGGCCAGTCGTTGCAGCAGCTGCTGGACGGCGACCGGATCTTTACCCCTGAAGAAACGCTGCAGGTCGTGGTGCAGATTGCCGATGGCCTGGGCTACGCCCACCGCAACGGCATCATCCACCGGGACATCAAGCCGGCCAACGTGATTCTCACCCCGGAGAACCTGGTCAAGATTACCGATTTCGGCATTGCCCGCATCGAGTCCTCGAGCCTCACCCGCACCGGGCAGTTCCTCGGCACCCCGTATTACATGGCGCCGGAGCAGATCGCCGGCGGCCAGATCGACGGCCGTTCGGACCTCTTCTCGCTGGCCGTGGTCTTCTACCAGCTGCTGACCCGGGAGAAGCCGTTCTCCGGGAACAACATCACCACCATTCTCTACAAGATCGTCAACCAGGAACCGTTGCCGGCCACCAAGCTCAACATCGGCCTCTCCGGCGGGTTCGACATGGTCCTGATGAAAGGCCTGGCCAAGACACCCGCGGACCGCTACCAGGATGCCGGGCAGTTTGCCGAAGACCTCCGGCAACTGCTCCAGGGCCAGCCGACCGTCCACGCCGGCGTCGACGCCGCCATGATGGCGCCCCAGGCGCCCCTGGCCGCCCAGACCATCGACACCTCCAGCCTGGCCGCCCCGGCCGTGGCCCCGGACAGCGGATCCACCACCGCCGCCACCTCGGCGGTGAGCGCCCCGGCACAGCCGGCGGCTGCGGCAGCTGCACCGGCAGCGGCGGCTCCGGTGAAGAAATCGAAGAGCCACGCCACCCTGATCGGGTTTGCCGCCGCCCTCACCGTGGTGGTGGTCTTCCTGGTCAGCTACCTGGTCTGGAACAACCGGAATGACACGTCTTCAGAACAGCAGTCCGCGGACACGCCCGAGATGCTGCTGGCCCAGGCCGAGACGCCGCCCGCTGAAGAAACGGCCGCGGCCGCCGAACCGGAGGCGGCGGAAGCCGGCACGGCCACCGAGATCATTGAACCGCCTGAAGAACGTCACGCGGCGGCGGCCGGCAAGCCCCCGGTCCGCGCGGAGCCCGAAGCCGTGGCCGACAAGGTGGTGGAACAGCCCGCCAAAAAGCAGACAACGCCGCCCAGGGTTGTGGCACCACCGAAGGAAACCCCGCTGGTAACCACTAAACCACCGCGGCAGGACCCGCCGGCCACCACAAGCCAGCAGGCCACCAGTAAGGAGCAGCAACCGGCCCGGCCCGAAGAGCTGGGCCAGGTCCCGGCGGGCGGCACGGCCGGCACCTCCCGGCAGGCCGAACCTGCGGGGGAAACAGCCGGCGACGACGCCCCGGCCGACTCGAACTTCCAGCTGCCGGTACCGCCCAGGATTTCGGCTACCTCGACGTGGTTTTCAAGCACGGCTTCCAGGCCGGCCGGCTGACCATCCGTGCCAACGGCACCGAGATCTACAGCCAGCACTTCAGCGGCGGCACGGCCAAGAGCGGCTTCAAGGGGATGCTGAGCAAGGCCTCGAAAATGGTAAAAAGGTCGGTGTTCAAGGATTTCGGCATCCAGGTCCCGGTGGGACGCTACCCCCTCGAGATCAAGGTCACCGTGCCGGGCAAGGACATCGATCCGGTGCACGTCAACGCGCGGTTCAAGGTCGACCAGGAACGGTGCATCAGCATCGAAACCAAACGCATCAATCGGGACGAGATCCAGGTGCGCTGGGATTGCGAAGACGATGAGGATGACGAGGATGAGGACGAGGACGACGATAAAGAGAAGGACGAAGACGATTGACCCTCGCCCTGCCCCATCCCCGATGACCACCCCCACCACACATCGATGCCGTATGCCCGGCACCCCGGCCGCGCTTTTCCTCGTCCTCTGTCTGTGCCTCCCGGGACTGCCGCAGGCCTTTGCCGACAGCGGTGCGGACGGTGAACCGGTGCTCTCCATGCCGATCCCCGGTGGCGCCCGGTCCAGCCTGGCCCACAGCGGCGAGGTGCGGCGTGGACAGACCCTCTCCGCCATTTTCGGTGCTCACGAGCTGCCCGCGGTCCTCATCCCCCCGTTGCTGGAGGCGACGGAGGGACTGTTCGACCTGACCAGGATCAGACCGGGCATGCGCTACGAGTTCTGGACCACGGTGGACGGCTCCCTCTGCGCCATGACCTTTCAGATCGACGACCAGCACTACCTGCTGGCTCAGCAGGGAGCGGACGGCGCCTGGCAGGCCGTGACACGGAGCTACCCCTTCCGCTGGGTGGAGCGGGTGGCCGCCGGGGAGGTGACCTGGTCGTTCTTTGCCGCGGCCGAGGAAGCGGGCATCCCGCCCGAAGGGGCCCGCAGCTTTGTCGACATCTTCTCCTGGGCCGTGGACTTCATGCGGGACCTGCAGGCCGGGGACAGCTTCCGCCTGCTGCTCAGGGAAAAACAGCTCCTCGGCTCGGAGGAGACCGCAGCGTGCACCATTCTTGCCGTGAGCTTCGCCTGCGCCGGGAAGGAGCACCTGGCGTTTCGCTACGAGGCGGACGCCGAGATGGGCCCCGAGTATTTCGATGCCGAAGGGACGTCGATGCGCAAGGAGTTTCTCAAGGCCCCGCTGGCCTTCACCCGCATCAGTTCCCGCTACTCCCGCTCGCGCCTCCACCCGGTGCTGCACCGGCGGATGCCGCACCACGGGGTGGACTACGCCGCGCCCACCGGCACGCCGGTGATGAGCACCGCCGACGGGACGGTGACCATGGCCGGCTGGGACCGCGGCGGCGGCCGGATGGTCCGGATCCGTCACAACAGCCGGGTCACCACCTCCTATCTCCACTTCTCCCGTTTTGCCAGGGGCATCAGCAAGGGAGCCCGGGTGAGCCAGGGGCAGGTCATCGGCTACGTCGGCCAGACCGGCCTGGCCAGCGGGCCGCACTGCGACTACCGGATCATGATCGACGGCAGCTGGGTCAACCCGCTGACCGTGGAGTTTCCGCCGGCCACCTCGGTCCCCGAAGAGCAGATGGACAGCTACAACAGATGGCGCGACCAGCTGCTGGCCCGCCTCGACGGGACGGGACCGGCCTGACCCGGAGCGCACCATGGAAAACTTCGACCTTCTGGCCCTGCAGCAACCACTCTCCGAGAGTGCCGGCAATGCCGTGATCCGCAAGATCACGCCGGCCCCGGCCCCGGACCATGCAGGCATCCTGTTCCGGCTGGACGGGCCGGGCGCGCCGTGGCTTCTGGTCTCCCCCGGCCCGCTCTACCCCTGCCTCCTGCCCCTGGGCGGCGAGCGGAGCCCGTCCGGGCCAAAACCGGACCTCCCCCCCTCCCCTTTCCTGATGCTGCTGCGCAAGTATCTGGAGGGGGCCCGGGTGGCATCGCTGCGCAAGGTGCGCCTGGAACGGATCTTTCTCCTGGCCGCGGAGAAGACCATGCCGGGCGGGGCCCGGGCCGCCAGCACGCTGGTGGTGGAGTTGACCGGTAAAAGCGCCCTGCTGGCCCTGATCGATCAGCAGGGCAACGTGCTCGGCTCGGACCGCCAGCCGGCCAATCGCCTGCTCCCCGGGTCACCGTACAGCCCGCCCAAAAGGGCCCCGGGCCGGGAAAAGTTCGATCCCTTTTCCGCCGGCCCCGGCGGGGAGCAGCGGGACCGGGTGGAGCAGTATCTGGGCAACACCCTGGAGCGATTTGCTCCAGCCAGTGACCGGATGGGCCTTTACCGCTCGCTGATCAGCGCCCTGGAGGGGTTCGGCCCGGTCTATGCCTCGGAGCTGGCCGCCCGGCTGCTCAGCCAGCCGCCGCCGGCAGTGATGGAAACCTGGGACCACTTTCTCGGCCAGCTGGAGGAACTGCGCACGTCCGGCAGCCACCCCGGCCACCTGCATCGCCCGCAGGACCCCACCGCGGCGCTTCCGGTGGCTTGCGCCATCCCGCTGGAGGCCTCCCGCTCCTCCGGCCAGTGGCGGCGTGAATCGTTCCCCACCCTGGCCGAAGCGTCAGCCCGCTGCCGGGAGGAGATCCTGGCCCGGGCGGGGATGGACCGGCTGCGCCGGGACCTGGTGCGCAAACTGGGCCGGGCGGGCAAGAAGAATCTCAAGCTGCTGGAGCGGCTGGAGAAGGACGAGACCCGTTTCTCCGCGGCCGAAGAGTTGCGGCGCAACGGGGAACTGCTCACCGCGGCGCTGGACACCTTTGCCGGCGGGCGGAAGAAACGGGGTCTGGACAGCGTCACGGTGAATGACCTCTACCAGCCCGGCAGTCCCGAGGTAAAGATCCAGCTGGACCCCAAAATGACCCTGGTGCAGAACGCCCAGTCCTTTTTCCGCCGCTACCGCCGGTCCCAGCGCGGCCTCGAATCGGTGCAGACCCGTCTGGAGCCGATCCGTCTCGAAGGCGCCTTCATCGATGAGCTGCTCTCCGCCGCCGAGCTGGCCGAGACCGTGGAAGAGCTGCGGGCGGTGGAGCAGGAAGCGCAGTCGGCAAAGCTCATCTCGGCCCCGGTGGTACGGACAGAGGCGGGCCGCAAGGGCGGCGGTGATCAGACCATCGCCGGCGTGATCCGTCTGAAGTCCGCCGACGGCATGGAGATCCTGGTGGGCCGCAGTGCCCGGGGCAATGACCAGGTGACCTTCCGCCTGGCCGGCCCTGAAGACTTCTGGCTTCATGCCGGGGGGATGCCCGGCTCCCACGTGGTGGTGCGCAACCCGGGGCGCCTGGACAAGCTGCCGCCGAGAACCCTCCAGCAGGCCGCCGGACTGGCCGCCCACTACTCCCGGGGCCGCAGGAGCAAGAGCGTGGACGTGCACCTGACCCGGCGCAAGTCGGTGAAGCGGCCCAAGGGCGCGGCCCCCGGGCTGGTGACGCTGAAGAGGTTCGAAACGGTGCTGGCCCGGCCGGTCTCCCCGGAAGAAATCCACGCTACTTCTGACAACTCAACATCTCGATGATCTCGTCCTCTGTTTCCGCTTCGTCGCAGATGGCGCGCAGCTCGGCCCGGTCACCGGGCTCATCCTTGCTGAGGGATCTTAAGCTTCTTGCCGGTGATGATCCGGGTGTTGCGGGAGCTCATGCCGTTGGCCCGCTGGATATCCCTCACCGTCACCCCGTAGCGCCGGGCGATCTTGCTCAGGTTTTCCCCGCTGCGCACCCGGTGGTAGACGTACTCGGGCTTTTTGGGCTCCTGAGGAATGGCGAGCACCGTCCCGGGGGCCGGGTCCTGCTGGGTCCAGAGGCGGTTGTAGCTGACCACGGTCCAGGGGTCGCTCTCCCGGCGGGTGGCGATGTCGGGGATGCTCTGGCCCGCGCTGACGGTGTGCATGATCCGGGTCTTGGCCGGCTTGGGCTGAATCACCAGCCGGGTCAGGGGCGGCAGCGCCTGCACGCGCCAGATGAAGTTGTCCTGGCGGAAGGTGTCGAGGTCGGCGCCGAAGATGAAGGCCACGTGGAAGTAGTTGTCCCCCGGCCGGGAGGTGTAGACCACGTTCTGTCCCTCCATCTCGAAGAGATTGTTGATCCCCTCGCTCTGCGCCGGGTAGGCGACGATCATGCCCTTCTTCAAGGTGCGGTGGGCCAGGAAGGGGTTGTACATCCGCAGCTCCACCATCGGCAGCCCCAGGGTGCGGGAGAGCGACCACCAGTCATCGCCGTCTTTCAGCGTGCGCAGTTTCAGTTTCGAGGCCTCGGCGCGGATCTCCGCTTCGTGGTTGTAGAGCAGCGAGCGGAAGTCGCCCACACCGATGACATACTGCACCGTTTCCAGGCGCAGCGAGCGGTTGCGGTTGAGATTGGCCGGCCCGCCGTTGTACGCCGCCACCGCGTAATCCTCGCGCTGGAACGCCTTGTACTGCTGGGACAGATACTTGACCCCGGCTTCGATGTTGGTCCGCACCTTCAAACTGCGGAAGGTGCGCGGCATCACCTGGAAGTAGCCCTTGGCCCCGGCCCAGGAGGTGAGGTTGGCGTTGCCGCCCGACTCGTAACAGCAGACCGCCTTGGCCAGCAGCGGGTTGAGATCGTATTTTTTGCAGGCGTCCAGAATCGGCTGTTCGATCTCCATCATCTTGCGGTAGATGCCGAGGAAGCCCCTGGAGAACTCGATATCCCGGCCCTCGACGGGCTGGGCGGCCACTGTGCCGGCCCCTGCCGCCTCGATGCAGATCAGCACCGCCAACCCGACCACCACCAACCAGCCACAACTGCGTACCATGTTTCTCACTTCTCCGTGATATTCCGATGGAGCGCTGCGCACATACCGCCGCGCCTTCCCCCCCCCGAGCTGCCGGGTGTTCCCTTGCATGTACCTAAGTTG
Source organism: uncultured Acidobacteriota bacterium (assembly GCA_963836075.1). Classification (GTDB taxonomy): domain Bacteria; phylum Acidobacteriota; class JAQAZP01; order JAQAZP01; family JAQAZP01; genus JAQAZP01. The sequence continues at coordinate 2,726,054 of CAWIIB010000009.1, read as the reverse complement.
TCGGTAGTTTTCCTGAGCAAGATTACATCATGCCGGAATTTCTTTCAAATATTCATTCGCGTTGACAAGCCGGGGGGTTCCACCATAGGCTCACCGCGAAACCCGGCAACCGGCCGGGAATACCAACCGTGAGGAGGGACTGGACCGTGTCGGAGATGCGCCGAGACCCGGTGAACGGCCGGTGGGTGATCATCGCCCCCGACCGGGCAGACCGGCCCCACGATTTTCACCACCCGTCACGTGGTGCGGAAGGCGGCCCCGACTGCCCCTTCTGCGCGGGGAACGAGGCCGAGACCCCGCCGGAGATCGTCGCCATCCGTCCGGACGGATCCCCGGCCGACGGGCCGGGCTGGCAGGCCCGGCTGGTGCCCAACCGCTACCCGGCGCTGCGCCTCACCGGCGAGGCCGAGCCGGGCGGCGGCGCGTTGCGCAGCCGGATGTCCGCCGCCGGGTCCCACGAGGTGCTGATCGAGACGCCCCTGCACCGGCAGGGGCTGGCCGACATGGATCCCGTCCACATCGCCTCCATGCTCCGCCTCTGCCGCGACCGGATGGCCGAACTTCTCCGGGACCGGCGGATCCGGCACGTGATGTTCTTCAAGAACCACGGCGCCAAGGCCGGGGCGTCGCTGTCCCACAGCCACTCCCAGATCATCGCCCTGCCGGTGGTGCCCAAGCACGTACTGGAGGAGCTGGCCGGCGCGGCCCGCCACCACCGGGAGACCGGGCGCTGCATCTACTGCAGCATGATCGAGGAGGAGGAGCGGGAGCAGGAGCGGGTGGTGGCCCTGAGCGACGGATTTGCCGCCCTGGCCGCCTATGCCCCGCGCAAGCCGTACGAGACCTGGATCATCCCCCGCCGGCACTCGGCAGGCTTCCCGCTGGCCACCGACCGCGAGATCGACGACCTGGCCGCCATGCTCAAGCGGCTGCTGACCCGGATGAAGGAGCTGCTCAACAACCCGCCGTTCAACCTGGTGCTGCACACCGCGCCCACGGGCGACGAGCACGGGGAGAGCTATCACTGGCACCTGGAACTGCTGCCCGAGTTCAGCTGGATCGCCGGGTTCGAGTGGGGCGCCGGGATCTACATCAGCCACGTCTCCCCGGAAAAGGCCGCGGCCCAGCTGCGGGCCGAACCATCATCTCATTGAATTGGCCCGGCGATTATGCGAGACTATTTGTGTCCACGATAGTGCTGTTTGATGATCGGGATACCAGCTGAAGTGCGATGATCAGTTTCTTTATCAATCTTGCCGCGGAGACCTACAAGGTCTTCTATGAAGCCTCGATCTACATCCTCGCCGGGTTCTTCCTCGCCGGACTGGTGCGGATCGTGCTGCGCACCGACCTGCTGCAGCGGATGCTGGGCGCGTCGAGCTTCGCCTCGGTGGTCAAGGCCACGCTCTTCGGCGCACCGCTGCCCATCTGCTCCTGCGGGGTGGTGCCGGCCGCGGTGAGCCTGCGCAAGAACGGGGCCAGCCGGCCGGCCACCATGTCCTTTCTCATTTCCACCCCGGAGACCGGTCTGCCGTCGATCCTGCTCACCTGGGGGCTGATCGGCCCGCTGATGGCGGTGATCCGGCCGCTGGTGGCAATGCTCACCGCCATCACCGCCGGCACCTGGATCCTGCTCTCCCCCGGCCGGGGCGCCCGGGCCGAGTCGCTGCCCGAGGAGGAGAAGGCCTCCTGCTGCCCGCCGCCGGACCAGCAGGCAGTGCCCGGGAGCGACACCCCGGCTCCGTCCTGCTGCTGCGGCAGCGGTGAAGAGACAACCGAGCCCGAGCCCGCAGCCCCGCCGGCCGGGAAGAGGCAGTGGAAGAGTGTGCTCCGTGAGGCCTTGCACTACGGCTTCGTGGAGATGATGGACGACCTGGCCTTCTGGATCGTCTTCGGCATGGTGCTCACCGGCTTCCTCAGCGCCATCCTGCCCAACGACTTTTTCGACCAGGTGATGGGCAACCCCACCGTGGAGATGGTGGCCATGCTGCTGGTGGGCATCCCGCTCTACCTCTGCGCCACCAGTTCCACGCCGCTGGCCGCGGCGCTGATGGCCAAGGGGCTGAGCCCCGGCGCCGGGCTGGTCTTCCTCCTCGCCGGGCCGGTGACCAACATCGGCACGCTGATGATCGTGGGCCGGGTGTTCGGCGGCCGCTTCCTGCGCATCTACCTCCTCTCCATCATCATCGTCTGCATGACCCTCGGCATGGCCACCAATGCCCTGTTCAGCGCCGACCAGTTCACGCTCTGGGGCCAGGAGGAAACACCGCCGTCGCTGGCCGGCGTCCTGCTGCGCTTCATCGGCCTGCTGGCCTTTACCGTGCTGGCCGGGGCCAGTTTCCAGCGCACCGGGTTCCGCAAGGACATCGCCGAACTGTGGCAGCACATCCGCACCTTCGGGGCCTGGCTCCGCAGCTTCGACCCCTCGGCGATCTTCCGGCGGCCCAGTTTCTATCTCACCGCGCTGCTCATCGCCGTCCTCTACCTCAGCCAGGGCTTCTTCATTGTCCGACCGGGCGAGGTGGGGATGGTGCGTCTGTTCGGCAGCCTGACCAGGAGCGCCGTGCCCCCGGGCCTGCACTACTGCCCGCCCTGGCCCTTCGCCCTCTCCGAAATCTGCCTCACCGAGGAGATACGCCAGGTGTTCGGCGGCTTCCAGACCATGGAGGAGGAGACGCTGCCGGCCGATGACCAGATGCCGCTGGGCGAGTCCCGCCGGCGCGGCACGGCCCGCCAGTTCAACGAGGAATCGCTGTTCATCACCGGTGACGAGAACATCATCCAGGCGGCATTCGTCACCCACTATCGGGTCAGCGACGCTGAGCGTTTCCTCTACTCGGTGGAGGACGCCGACCGGCTGGTGGCCCGAGTGGTGGGCAGCGTGCTGATGGAAATCCTCGGCCGGGAACCGATCGACGAAATCTACACCACCGCCCGAGCGGCGGTGGAACAGGAGACGGCCCGGCGGGCCCAGCAGATCCTCGACTCGGAGAGCCCCGGGTCGTATGACTCGGGCATCCTGGTCACCTCGTTCCACCTGCTGGACACCCACGCCCCGCTGGAGGTTCACGACGCCTTCCGCGACGTGGCCAGCGCCATGGAGGACCGCAACACCATGGTCAACCAGGCCCAGGGCTACCGCGAGGAGCGGCTGCACCTGGCCCGGGGGGAGGCGGACCGCAGCGTGGCCCGGGCCACGGCGGCGAAAACAGGTGCGGTGCTGGCCGCCGAGGGTGAGACGGCAGGGTTCCAGAGCCTGCTGGAGGCCATCGGCGGCGCCGAGAGAATGACCCGCTTCCGGCTCTACATGGAAAGCGCCGAACGGGTGCTGCCCCGGACACAGCTCTTCATCACTCCCGGCGGGCGGGATGTGGGACAATTCGATCTCTGGCTCCGCTCCTCTTCCCCGGAGGATTGCCCAACCTGCGCCCCGGAAACCCCGGCAACCGCGCTGGTGGAGGACACGAACCGATGAAACCTGGAATCGTCATCCTGGCCGTCCTGCTGCTGCTGGTCCTGGCCGGCCCCTGCTTCTTCTTCACCGTGCACCAGACCGAGTACGCGGTGGTGACCCAGTTCGGCAAACCGGTGCGGATCTGCATGGAGCCGGGCCTGAAGTTCAGCCCGCTGAAACTGCTGCAGAACGTCGAGAAGTTCTCCAACCGGCTGCTGGTCTACGACACGCCGGACATGGAGTGCCTGACCCAGGACAAGAAGAACGTGGTGGTCTCCAGCTTCGCCATCTGGCAGATCAAGGACCCGCTGACCTTCATGCAGCGGGTGTTCAACCGCCGGGGCGCCGAGGCCCGGCTCTCCGACATCATCTCCTCCGAGCTGGGGTCGGAACTGGGCAACACGCCTTTTGGCGGGCTGGTGAACACCGACGGGGAGGCCTTCATGCTCACCGAGGTGGTGGCCCCGGTGCTCGCCCGCTGCCGGCAGCGGGCCGAGGCCGATCTGGGGATTCGGGTGGTGGATTTCCGCATCCGCCGGCTGAACTTCCCCGAGCAGAACAAGCAGAGCGTGTTCAAACGGATGCGGGCCGAGCGGGAACGGATCGCCACCAAGTTCCGTTCCGAGGGTGAGGAGCGGTCGATGATCATCCGTTCCGAAGCCGAGCGGGAACGGACCGAGATCCTGGCCCAGGCGGACAAGCAGGCCCGGGAGATCCGCGGAGAGGGCGAGGCGCTGGCCGCCCAGCGCTACACGTCGGTGATCAAGCAGGACCCCGAGTTCTACAAGTTCATCCGCACCCTCGAATCGTACGAAAAGATCATCGACGGGCAAACCACGGTGGTGGTGCCCACCGACTCGGAACTGATGAAACTGCTCACCGAAGGGGCCGGCAAGTGACCGATGGGGATACCAGCCGGGACGGACGGCGCCGCCGGGGGACCCGCTACTGGGCCGTCGCGGGACTGGCGCTTCTGCTGGCCCTCTACCTGCTCTCGGGCATCTTCTCCGTCTCCCAGGACGAGGAAGGGGTGGTGCTGCTCTTCGGTGGGCTGCACAAGGACCGGGTGGGGCCGGGGCTGCACTACTGCCCGCCCTGGCCGGTGGGCGCCTCGCACACCCTGCGCACCACCACCAACTTCACCATGAGCATCGGCTTCCGCTTCGCCGAGGAGATCCAGGGCATCGAGCCCCCGGCGGTGGAGATGGAGTGGCTCACCGGGGACACCAACATCGTCAACATGCAGGTGATCGTGCAGTACACCGTGAGCCGCCCCTCGACCTTCCTCTTCGCCACGGCCAAACCCCAGTTCCTGCTGCGGCGGATCACCGAAGCGGCGATCACCGAGCTGGTGGGCCAGGCCGGCATCGACGACATCCTGACCACCGGCCGGGCCTCGATGCTCGAGGCGGCCCGGCGGAAGACCCAGGAGGTGCTCGACCAGTACGACCTGGGCATCCTGCTGGTCTCGATGAACCTCAAGCTGGTGGAGCCGCCCCGGGCGGTGATCCAGTCATTCCAGGACGTGCAGAACGCCAAGGCCGACCGTGAGCGGCTGGTCAACGAATCCATGGGCTACGCCAACGAGATCCTGCCCAAGGCCCGGGGCGAGGCCCAGGGGATCATCGACCGGGCAAAGGCGTTCAAAGGCCAACGGGTCTCCCTGGCCGAGGGCGAGGCCTCGCGGATCGAGGCCCTGCTCACCGAATACCAGAGAGCACCCCGGCTGACCAGGGAACGGCTCTACCTGGAAACCATGGAGCGTATCCTGCCCAGAGTGCGGCTCTACGTGGTGGACCCCGGCAGCGGAACCGAGGGGATGCAGCTGCGCATCGTCGAGCCGGGCACCGCTCCCTGACCCGCGGTTGACAACCCGGCCGCGCCCTGCAAAGATACTCCCGCTTTTGGCAGGCAAGCAGGCGGAAACAGCAGCTGGCACCGGCATCGCCGCCGGATCGGCACCCACCACAGACTATGGCAAGGGGGAGCAGTATGGGAGTGCAGTACGAGCGAGTGCTGGTCAAAATGAGCGGCGAGGCCCTGGCCGGCGACGCAAAGATGGGGATCCACCCCGAAACCGCGGTCTACATCGCCGGCCAGATCGCCCACCTGGTGGCCTCCGGGGTCAAGACCGCGGTGGTGGTGGGCGGCGGCAACATCTTCCGCGGCAGCCTGGCCCCGAAACAGATCCGCCGGGTCACCGGCGACTACATGGGCATGCTGGGGACGGTGATCAACGGGCTGGGCCTGCAGGACATTCTCGAGGGGCTGGGCCTCTCCACCTCCCTCTTCACCTCCATCGACATGAGCGCCTTTGCCCGCTGCTACACCCGGCGCGACGCCCTCGAGGACCTCGACGCGGGCAAGGTGGTGATCTTCGCCGGCGGCATCGGCCGCCCCTACTTCACCACCGACACCACCGCCGCGCTCTCGGCGGTGGAGATGGACTGTGACGTGGTGCTCAAGGCCACGCGGGTGGACGGGGTCTACGACGATGACCCGGAAACGAACCCCGACGCGAAACGCTACGAGCAGGTGACCTACCGCGAGGTGCTGGAGAAGTCGCTGCGGGTGATGGACTCCACCGCCGCATCGCTGTGCATGGAAAACAACATCCCGATCGTGGTTTTCAACATCTTCGATCATGATGCCATTTTAAAGGCGGCCCAGGGAGAGCCGGTGGGCACCCTGGTCACGGCCTGAAGGGAGCGAGGAACAATGAACGAGAGCGCAGCGGTGGAGTTCAACCCATCGATCTTCAGGGAATATGACATCAGGGGCATCGCCGCTGATGACCTCACCGACGACGTGGTCCAGGCCATCGGCCGGGCCTTCGGCACCATGCTGCAGCGGGACGGCCGCAAGCGGATCAGCCTCGGCCGCGACTGCCGGCTCAGCTCGGAGCGCATCTCCGCCGCCCTGACCCGCGGCCTGCTGGCCGCCGGGATCCAGGTCACCGACATCGGTCTCTGCACCACTCCCCTGCTCTACTACTCGATCCACAAGCTGGAGAAGGAAGGCGGGATAATGATCACCGGCAGTCACAACCCGCCGGAGTTCAACGGGATGAAACTCTGCGTGGGCACCAGCACCCTCCACGGGGACCAGATCCAGGAGGTACGCCGGGTCATCGAGGGCGGCGACCTGGCAAGCGGCACCGGGGCGGTGGACAGCTACGACATCATCCCCGAGTATCTCGACGAACTGAGCAGCCTCTTCAACTTCAAGCGGCCGCTCAAGGTGGTGGTGGACTGCGGCAACGGCACCGGCGGCCTGGTGGCCCCCCAGCTGTTCCGCCGGCTGGGCTGCGACGTGGTGGAACTCTACTGCGACGTGGACGGCACCTTTCCCAACCACCACCCCGACCCCACGGTGGAGAAGAACCTGGCGGAACTGCGCCGGCGGGTGGTGGACGAGGGCGCCGACCTCGGCCTGGCCTACGACGGCGACGCCGACCGCATCGGCGCGGTGGACGAGAAGGGGGGGATCATCTGGGGCGACAAGCTGCTGATCCTCTACGCCCGGGAGATCCTCTCCCGCAAGCCGGGAGCCACCATCATCTCCGAGGTCAAGGCCTCCACCACGCTCTACGACGACATCCGGGCCCACGGCGGCAACGCGGTGATGTGGAAGACCGGCCACTCGCTGATCAAGGCCAAGATGAAGGAGACCGCCGCCGAACTGGCCGGCGAGCTGAGCGGCCACATGTTCTTCTCCGACGGCTACTACGGCTTTGACGACGCGGTCTATGCCTCCTGCCGGCTGATCGACATCGCCGCCTCCTCGGATGTGCCGCTGACCGCCATGCTGGCCGATGTGCCCAAGACCGTCTCCACCCCTGAGATCCGTGTGGAGTGCCCCGACGAAGAAAAATTCCCGCTCATCGAACGGCTGAAAGAGCGCCTGAGCAAGGACCACGAGATCATCGACGTGGACGGGGTACGGGTGGTCTTCCCCGACGGCTGGGCCCTGGCCCGGGCATCGAACACCCAGCCGGTGCTGGTGCTCCGTTTCGAAGCTCTGACCGCAGAACGCCTGCAGGAGATGCGGGACCTGGTGGAAGGCGCCATCGAGGCGGTGAAACAGTAATTCATCCCTGGGGCCGGACCCGGTCCGGCCCCGCACCACACTTTACCTTCTTGCCCCCCTGTCCCAACCATCCTGAATTATTCTGAAAAACATGTAACCAATCGTGCTGATGATCATCTAACTGGTGTCGGCCAATGGGAGCTAATCCCTACATTAATTATAGGGTTACGCGTGACTGTGGAGTGAGCGTCGCGGCCGGATCCGCTGCCGCGTGACCCGTAAACCAGAGGAGATACTCGATGAAAACTGTCCTGTCCGCCGCCGCCATTGTGGCGGTATTGCTCCTGATCCCCGGCACCTGCGCCGCCGAAGTACTCGGGCCCTGCGGCACCCCGGATGCCGATACGCCCCAGGCCACAGCGCCAGTGGCGGATGCCGCCCAGCCGGTGAGCGGTGTGCCCCTGCCCGGGATGAAGGCTCCCAACTTCGAGCTGGATGCCGTGGTGGGTGATGAAGTGAAGAAGGTCAAGCTCTCCGACTACGACGGGAAGTGGCGGGTGGTCTGCTTCTACCCCGCCGACTTCACCTTTGTCTGACCCACCGAACTGTCTGCGGTCGCAGACGTCTACGACGAGTTGCAGGGTCTGGGTGTTGAAGTCATCGCAGTGAGCACCGACACCATTTTTTCCCACCTGATGTTCAAGAAAACCTCCCCCACGGTGAAGAACGTAGCGTACGCCATGGCGTCGGACCCCAACGGCGCGGTGTCCCGGGCCTATGGCGTCTACATGGCGAACATGGGTCTCAACCAGCGCGGCCGGTTCATCATCGACCCCCAGGGGACGATCAAGGGCGTTGAAGTCCTGGCCGGTCCGGTGGGCCGCAATGTGCAGGAGCTGATCCGGCAGGTCAAGGCGATGCAGGCGGTGGCCGCCAACCCGGGCCACGCCGCCCCGGCCGGCTGGCAGCCCGGCAGCGACATGATCACCACCCGCATCCCCGAGGACGTGGGCCGCTACTGATCCCGGCCCGGCAACGGAATTGAAAAACCCCTCTCGCGGTCCGCAACGGTCGGATCGGGAGAAGGGTTTTTCTATGCACCACGGGTGGTCTGCGGAACAGGAAAACGGAGGCAGAAGGCCGCGCCGTCGGTCACCGTGCCGTCGAGGAAGGCCGATCCGCCATGGCCGGCCATCACCCGCGCCGTCACCGCCAGTCCCAGGCCGGTTCCCATGCTGCGGGTGGAATAGAAGGGCTCGAAGACCCGCCGGTGCAGCAGCTGCGGGATGCCGTGGCCCGTGTCCACCACCCGCACCTCCACTTCCCGGCCCACCAGGCGGGTGGTCACGGAAATCTCGCCGCCGCGGGGCATGGCCTGCTTGGCGTTGGCGCAGAGGTTCTCCAGCACCTGGTGGACCTGGTTGCGGTCCAGCAGCAGATCGGGCAGATCCTCGGCCAGAGCCATCCGCACCTCGATCTTCGACTCCCGGCACATCGGCCCCAGGATCGCCGCGGTCTCGGCCACCAGGCGGTTGATCGAGCAGGACACCAGCTGCATCCGCTCGGGGTTGGCGAAGCCGATGACGTTGTCGAGCAACTGCTCCAGCCGGGACACCTCGTTGACGATGATGCCCAGCGGTTCCTTGTTGGAGACCGGACCGGTGTTGTTCTTCAGCATCGACCGGGCAAACCCGCCAATGGCATTGAGCGGGGCCTTGATCTCGTGGACCAGCGTGGTGGCCATCTCGCCGATGGCGGTCAGGCGTTCACGCTGTCGCAGCTGCTCGGCGGCGGTGAGCGGACCGCTCCCGCGCCGCTCAAGAGGACTGGCCAGCGGTTTCAGTTTGTCGGTCCGGATTGAGCCGACAATGCCGGACCGGTCCTCGACACTTTGTTCCTGCTTGGTTGTGTCTTTCATTGGTGACACCTTCCGCTTTACGGAAACGCAAAACAGATAAGTATTGAATTCGGTTGTGAGAGCGAATTCGTCGGACACTGCACCGGGAAACACGTCTCCACTGCTACCGTGGAGCGGTCACTACACCCTTGCTCCTCCTATCGGAACAGCAGGTGACCTTCATTAACGATAATTATGTCAACCTGGAAAATTCAGTTGGCACGGGTTGGCGGCCCGTTGGAGCAGCAGGGACAGCAGACAAGGCTCATCCGGATGGCGGGGCCGGGAGTCGAACAGTCGCTTTTCGAGCAGGGTGCGCTGACAGGATCTAATATTGGTCCGCGGCGTCCGGATGTCAAGTCTCTTCTTCGCATCGCGGCAACGGGAAATCTTGACACTCCGCCGGGCCCCATTTAAGATAGCGCGGCTTGCACCCCTGCCGGGCATTGACCGGCTCGGGACAGCGTGCCGCCGGGGAAAATGGTGGCCGGGAGGGAGATCCGTTGAGCTTTCAGCTTCTGTCCGACAGCGCTTTCCGGGGGCTGGGCTTCCGCTGCGGCCTGGAAATCCACCAGCAGCTGCTGACCCAAAAAAAACTCTTCTGCCGCTGCCCGGCGCGCCTCTACAGCAAGCGCTTCGACGCCGAGGTGCTCCGTCACATGCGCCCCACCCTCTCCGAGATGGGGGAATACGACGGCACGGCGCTGATGGAGTTCAAAACCCGCAAGGATGTGATCTACCGCCTGAACAGCGAGTCGGTCTGCACCTACGAGATGGACGACGCCCCGCCCTTCGAGCTCAACGAGCAGGCCCTGGACATCGCGCTGGAGCTGGCCCTGATGCTCGGCTGCAGCCTGGTGGGGGAAATCCACATCATCCGCAAGCAGTATCTGGACGGCAGTATCCCCGCCGGCTTCCAGCGCACGGCCATCATCGGCGTGGACGGCGGGATTCCCTTCCGCGGCCGGACTATCGGCATCCGCCAGCTGGCCGTGGAGGAGGACGCCTGCCGCGAGGTGAGCGACATCGGCCACATCATGACCTACCGTACCGACCGGTTGAGCATACCGCTCTGCGAGACGGTGACCGAACCGGAAATGTACACCCCCGAGGAAGCGGCGGCGGTGGGCTGGGAGCTGGCCCGGCTGGCCCGGGTCACCGGCAAGGTGCGGCGCGGCGCCGGAGCGGCCCGCCAGGACGTGAACGTGAGCATCGATGGCTCCACCCGGGTGGAGGTCAAGGGGGTGTCGCGAATCCCGCTGATCGAGCAGCTGGTGCTGGTGGAGGCCCACCGGCACAAGGCGCTGCTGGACATCAGGGATGAACTGCGGACCCGCGGCATCACCCCCGAATCGGTGCAGGGAGACGGCCACAGCACGGTGGAGGTCACCGACCTCTTCCGCCACCGGGGCGGCGACAGCAGGATCAGCACGCACCTGGCGGAGGACGGCGATGCCGGGCTGAACGTCCGGGCTGTCAGGCTGCAGGGGTTCAAAGGGATCCTCCCCTGGCCCACCCAGCCGGAAACCTGCTTTGCCGACGAGCTGGGCGGCCGGGTGCGGGTCATCGCCTGTCTCGACCGGATGCCCAACCTCTACCACGCCGAGCAGGCCGACGGAGAGGCGGCCGGGGCGCCGGACCGCCGGATCTGGGACGAGGTGCGGCAGGAGTGTTCCGCCGGCGCTGACGACGCCGTGGTCCTGGTCTGGGGACCGGAAAGAGACACCGCCACCGCGGCCGAGGAAGTGGTGATCCGCGCCGCCGAAGCGGCCGAGGGCGTGCCCAGCGAGACCCGGCAGCCACGGCCCGACGGGCGGACCGACTTCGAACGGATCCTTCCCGGGCCGGACCGGATGTATCCCGACACCGACATGCCGCCAAAAGCCATCGGCGATGACCGGATCGCCCGCATCACCGCCGTGCTGAACTCGAAACCGTGGGACCGCGAAGAAGCCTTTGCCGTCCGGGGGCTGGCCGCCCCGGCGGCCCGCGCCCTGGCCGTCTCACCACGGGGGGCGCTGGCCGAACAGGTCTTGTCCCGGCTGGATCTGGATCCGCGGCTGGTGGCCTCCACTCTGCTGGAAGAACTGAAGCATGCCGCCCGCCTCACCAACCGGGTGCAGAGCATCACCGACGACGATCTCTTCCAGCTCTTCCGCCTGCTGGCCGAGAAAAAGCTCTACCCCGAAGCCCTGCGGCCGCTGCTGCCGCTGCTCGCCGAAACCGCCAGCGGCGGGGATGGTGACGGGGCGCTGGACCAGGCCCTCCAGGGCCTGGGTCTCGACCCCCGGCAACCGCTGCCCGATCTGGAAACCGAGGCGGACGCCGCCCTGGCGCTCACCGCGGAGATCCCCTTTGCCGGACCGGCACAGCGGCAGCGCCACACCATGGGCCTGCTGATGTCCCGGGTGGGCGGACGGGTCCCCGGCCGCCAGGCCGCGGAACTGCTGGCCGCCAGGCTGGGCTGCTGATCAAAGCCGCCGTCTATTTCCTGTGACTGAGAATGTACTCTTCCACTTCGGGGATGCCGCCCTGCAAGATCAGGTAGCCGTTGGGCGGCTCGCGGTCGGTGATCTCGTGGGACACCGGGGTGAGCATCAGCCGCCGCACCTCGTCCAGGTCGTCGGTCTGGCCCAGCACCCAGCCCAGCTTGACATAGGCCACCTCGGGCAGCATGTTGGCCGCCGGGATCACTCCCAGCTCCATCATATCCCGCCCGGTGTCGTAGACATACATCTGCACGTAGCCCCAGAGGGTCTGTACCGTCATGTAGACCGCCACGCCCTCGTCCCTGGCCCGCTGCAGCACGGGGTAGACCACCTTGTTCACGTGGCCCAGCCCGGTGCCGGCGATGACGATGCCGCGATAGCCGTTGTCGATCAGGCTGTTCAGCACGTCGGGCTGCATGTTGGGGTAGTAGGAGACCAGCGCCACCTTCTCCTCGAAGCTGGTGTTCAGCTTCACGGAGCGGTCCGTGCGCCGTTTCTTGACCTCCTTGTGCAGTATGCGGTAGTTGCCGGGGGAGATCATGGCCAGGGGGATGTCACCGATGGTGCGGAAGGTGCTGCGGTAGCTGGAGTGCATCTTCCTGACCCGGGTGCCGCGGTGCAGCAGGTCGTACTGGTCGCTGGTGGGCCCGAACATGCAGACCATCACCTCGGCGATGTCGCCATAGGCCGCGGCGTGGGAGGCGTTGATCAGGTTGAGGGCGGCATCGGAGGAGGGACGGTCGCTGGAGCGCTGGGAGCCGACCATCACCACCGGCACCGGAGGGTCCTGGAGCATGAAGGAGAGCGCCGCCGCCGTGAAATGCATGGTGTCGGTGCCGTGGCCGATGACGATCCCCCCGGCGCCGGCCTCGATCTCGCGGGCCACGGCCTCGGCGGTGCCCTTCCAGTGCTCGGGGCCGATGTTCTCGCTGAACTCGCCGTAGAGTTTGATGGTCTTCAGGTTGCAGATCTCGGCCAGCTCTGGGACGGCGCCATAGAGCTCGCCCGGTGAAAAGGCCGGGATCACCGCGCCGGTGCGGTAGTCCAGACGGCTGGCGATGGTGCCGCCGGTGCCGAAGAGGGTCACGTTGGGCAGGTCCGGGTTGTGGGGCACATCCTTGGCCGGGATTTTATAGGTGATCTTGCGGTAGCCCTTTTCCTCCATCGCCAGGATGGAGTCCACTTCCAGGCCCACGTTGTACCCGGTCTTCAGCTTGAGCACCACGTGACGGTCGTCGGCGGTTTCGGATCGCGGCAGGACGATTCCCCGGAACCCGCCCCTGGTGGTGTCGGCGGTCACTTCGCTCCAGACCCGCACACCGCATGCTTCCAGCTTATCCCTGGCCGCCCCGCGATACCCGCGATAGGGATCGTCGGCGGCATCCCCGGCCATCTTCGACATCTTCCCACCCATCAATACCGGCGCCTGCGGTACGTCCGGACAAAAAAAGAACCGGTGACGAGAGCCCAGGGCGTCGTTACCGGTTCTTTTCCGCCAGGATCAATAGCGGCCCGTCCGCATCGCTTTCTTGCGGCGTTTGGCAGCTTCCATCCGTTTGCGTTTGCGCCGCTCGCTGGGCTTCTCGTAGAACCGTCGTTTCTTCAGCTCCTTGAGAATACCGTTGCGCGCAATCTTCCGTTTCAGCACCCGGATGGCCTTTTCCAGGTCATCCTGAACCTTTACTTCCAGCGGGTTCTCCATTCAGAAATCAGCCCCTTCCAGGTTTCGAGAGCCCCTCGTGTGAAAAAAATTACCTCAAGGCAAATATATTCATAAGGCATACTTGCCGAAAAACAGCCGAACATTCAAAGAGGGGGAGTCTATCATCAGCAAAACCGGAAATCAAATATTTCATGAAAATATTCGCCCCCCGGGGTGCGGGGCATCCGGAGCCGGCCGATTCAGCTCAAACGGTCGAGGAGCTTCATCCGCTCCTCGTACATCCGGCGCGCCTCGAGGAGGATCCTCAGGGCGGTGGAGAAGTTGTTGTCCTCGTCCCGGAACAGGGCCTCCACCTCGTCCCAGGCCTCGCCCGAATGGTTCAGCGCCTGCCGGTGAGCTTCGTGCTCGATCCTCATCCGGCCCTGCATCTGGCGCACCAGGCTGACCGTTTTTTCCTGGTAGAGGTCGCTGACCAGCCGTTCCATCCGCAGCAGGCGGTGCTCCTGGAGCTGCAGGTGCCCGGTGAATCGCTTGAGCAGGAACCAGACCAGCGCCAGGGTTGCCGCCGAGATGAGTACAAGCAGAATGAGGAGATAGATCACGGTGGTTCTTTTCCTTCACTGGGGTTCGGTAAACAGGTATCATTGTTGCAGGTGTCCATCGTGTAGTCAATATTTTCACCGGAAGAGCCGAAAAGGTTTCTGAATACACCCGAGGGCTTTTTTTACCAGACTTCCAGACAGGCGGGCGGATGAGCGATCACAACCAGAACCGGGAGCATACCATCCTGGTGATCGGTGAGCGGAGCGGGTTCGTGGATCAGCTGGCGCAATCCCTGGAGGATGAGGGGTTTCGCTTCTGCACGCCCCGAACCGACGATGCCCTGCTGGACGAGATCCGCCGTCTGGGCCCGGACTGCGTCGTGCTCAGCGAGCGGCTGACCACCCGGCAGGCGTTGAGCCTCAGCTCAAAAATCCGCACCGCCTTTGACGGCACCAACCTGCCCTACGTGCCGCTGCTCTACCTCCACGGCGGCCGGGGGGTAAAACCCCGCCTGGAAGCGGTGCGCTCCGGCGCCGACGGCGTGCAGCAAAAGCCCTTCGACCGGCAGGAAGTGACCCTGCGCCTCCAGTATCTCTGCGGTCTCAAGCGGAGGATGGAGCAGGCCACCGAACCGCTCCCCGAAGACAAACGCTTCCTCGACGACCAGACCGGTTTCTACAACCGCAACTACCTGGTGCGCCGGCTCCAGGAGGAGTTCAAACGGGTGGAGCGGTTCAAGGAGCCGCTCTCCTGCATCGTGGCCGAGGTGGACGGGCTGCAGGCCATCGAACGGAAAACGGGCCTCTTCGAGCGCGACGCGGCCATCGAGAGCGTCGCCCGGGTGCTGGCCCGGACCTCCCGGGGCAACAACATCCTGGCCCACGTGGCCGAGGGACGATTCGGCATCCTGCTGCCCAACACCGAGGTCCCCGGGGCCATCGCCTTTGCCGAGCGGGTCCGCGAGAGCATCCAGGCCCACTTTTCCGGCCGGGAGCGCTTCACCCCGCCGCTGACCATCACCCTGGGCATCTCCTGCTACCCGCACAACCACCTGGAGCGCCCGGAACAGCTGCTGGCCCTGGCCGAGAGCGCCTTGGCCTCGGTGCAGAAGATGGGGCGCAACCGCTACTTCCTCTGCAGCCAGAAAAACAACCTGGAGTTCATCACCAGCAGCATGCGCTGGAAGCCGCAGAGCCACGACAAGCCGGCCCGGAGAAAGGCCAGCGCGTCGCAATTGGTACCCCAGGTCAAACAGCACCACCTGGCCGGCGCGGTGTCAGCGCTGCTGCGGGCCCTGGGCCTGCACGACCCGGCCACCCGCACCCGCTGCCGCCACACCGCGCTCTATGCCGTGGAGCTGGGCCGGCGCCTGCTCTCCAAGCCGCAGAGCATCCGGGTGCTCAAGTACCTCCGCCCTGCTGCACGAGGTGGGGGCCTTTGGCGATTCCGCTGCCGGCAACGCAGACATCCCGGGCATTGACCCGGTGGAACGGGGGGTGGAGATTCTCCGGCCGCTGGGTCTGCCCGAAGAAGCCCTGCGGATTATTCGCCACCAGGGAGAGCACTACGACGGCTCCGGAGCCCCGCACCGGCTCCGCGGGCGGGAGATCCCTCTGGGCTCGAGGATTCTGGCCCTCTGCCGCACCTTTGACCTGCTCACCGGTTCGCACCTCCGGCCGTCCGCCGAGCTGCTGGAATCGGCAGCCACCGAACTGGAGCAGCTGTCGGGGAGCGTTCTCGACCCGGAACTGGTGCGGGTGCTGTTGTCCAACCTGGATTCCATCACCGCCCAGGCCGCCGAGCAGGGCGCCGGCGACCCGGACAGCGTGGAGGAGCTGCTGCTGCGCAAGACCGACTACCCCTACCCCAAACCCATCGCCCGGCGCCGCAACTACCGCCTGCTGAAGAACAACGGGGAGTAGCCTGCCCGGGTTCCGCTGGCGGGATAACCGACTCAGGTCTGGTCCTGTTTGTATCTTCGCGGACAGATGCTGATCAGCGGCATGGTGGAACCGTCCGGACTACACGTGTGACCGACGATGCCGGTCCTCCCCGAAATTTGAATTCAGATACCATCCCCCGCATACTCAACGCCGCATCACCTCTTCCGCCCAGGCGGTATGTTATTACCTATTTATGGTGAGCGAATTTCCATTTCAAGCGATTCGATTTTACCGATCCCTACGTTGACAATTTCCGAGGGGGATAATAGCATTCACCGAGGGGAATTCAACATGGCCGAAACGCTCTTCAACAGTTGAATTTCAGCAACTGGCGGAAGTGGAATTCCTGGAATACCGGTTGATCTCGAGATCACGCGGCGAGGGTTCGGAGTTCGTATCACCGATTCTCTTGACACGAAATTTTCACTAATCACCGAACCAATTGCCGTCGGAAACGTTTCGTATATATATGTTTAATATCTTAACCATGCTGAGGGAATCCCGATGAGCGATACAAGATTTTTCTTCTGTTGTCTCGGCGTGGGTATGACCCTGGCGATCGGCAAGGTCATCTATGGAATGTTGCCGATCTTCCTCTATATTGACGCGGTGGTGTTTCTGGTGGCCTCCAGCATCGCCGCCGCAATAAGGCCGCACAAATTCGGGGCCTGGTCCCTGGCCCTGATCGCGCCGGCCTACCTGCTCATCCTGCTCTTCCTCGGAAACATCGGACTCGAACAGTTGAAGCAGGGAGTCGGCTCCGGCCTGGGCTGGTCGGCGCTGATCATCCTGTCCTCCAGCCTCCTCGGCGGCTGGGTGACCAGCATGATCGCCGGGAGAACAGGTTCAAGATGATCCGGCCGAGCAATTTTCAGTCCACCGGCTTCGCGGTCGGAATACTGTTCTGTCTTGCAGCCTTCCATCTCCCGTCAGCGGCCGCCATCCTCCGTGTCCCGGGCGAATACACCACCATCCAGGAGGGCCTCGACGCCGCCGTGGACGGCGACACGGTGCTGGTGGCCGACGGCACCTACAGCGGCCCTGGTAACCGGCGTCTCGATTTCCACGGCAAGGAGGTGCGCCTGGTCTCCGAGGGCGGGCGGGAAGCCTGTATCATCGATGCCGAGTTGCAGGCCCACGGGTTCCGCTTCCAAACCGGTGAGGGGCCGGTTACGGTGGTGGACGGCTTCACCATCCGCAACGGGTATCACCATCTGATGGGCGGCGGCTTCTACATCCGCGACGCCTCCCCCACCATCCGCAACTGCGACATCGACAACTGCCACGCCGAAACCGGGGGCGGCATCTATGTGGCCGGACCAACGACAGCACGGCTGCGCAACTTGAAGATCCACGGCTGCAGCGCCGTTTACGGCGCCGGCGTCTACTGCGGGAGGGTGGGCTCCCCGGAATTCAGCGACTGCACGATCCAGTGGAACATCACCGCCTACGGCGGCGGTGGCGGGATCCATGTGACGGACGCTGCCCCGCTGATCAGGGACAGCCTGATCCATGGCAACGGCTCGATGTATGGCGACGCCGGGGGGATCTATGTCCTCTCCGAGGCTTCGCCGACGGTCACCGGTTGCGTGATCAGCGAAAACTACTCCGATGGCTGGGGTGGCGGAGTCTGCCATCGCGGGTCGGGCCTGCTGACCCTGGAGAACAACCTGATCTTCGGCAACTCGGCGGTGGAGGGCGCGGGTCTCTACCACGGGGATGAAACCGCAACCGTGGTTGATGGCTGCACTTTGGCCGTCAACGAGGCCTGGGATGGAGCCGGGATCTTTGCCGAAGACGGTGACAGCCTGTCGGTTACCCGCAGCATCATCTGGGCCAACCATGCCAGCCATGGGATGCACGGAATCCAAGTGGCCGCCGGTGTCAGCCCTTCGGTCAGTTGGTCCGACGTGCAGGACGGCTGGCCGGGAACCGGGAACATCGATGCCGACCCGCTCTTCGCCGAAGGCCCCCCTGGCGGGTACTGCCTCTCCCAGACAGCGGCCGGACAGACAACGAACAGCCCCTGCCTCGATGCCGGCGATCCGGCGGGAGTTTCACCTCGCGGCACCACCAGGACCGACGGCCTGGCCGACCGGGACGTGGCCGACCTCGGCTGGCACCACCGGGTGGTGGAACTGGTGGCCGGGCCCGGACCGGCGAGAGATGGCATTCATCCGCCGCTGGTCCGGGGCTTCCCGGCGGAGCAGGATGCCGTCCACGCGGTCGAGTTCGCGGCCTATGGCGGCGACCGCTATGGCGTCAACCTCGCCTGTGGCGACATTGATGGAAACGGGACGGACAAGATCATCACCGGGGCCGGGCCAGGGGCGATCTACGGCCCGTACGTGCGGGTCTTCACTCACCAGGGGATCCCACTGCCCGGTCTGAGCTTCCAGGCCTACGGCACACCCCGCTGGGGGGTCAATGTCGCCGCCGGCGACCTGAACGGGGACGGGACCGACGAGATCGTCACCGGCTCCGGGCCGGGGCCCGTATTCGGCCCCCACGTCCGGGGTTTCAGCTGCGGTGACGGCACGGTGAGCCCGCTTGCCGGGGTCAACTACTTCGCCTACGGTACGCTCAGATGGGGGGTCAACGTGGCCTGCGGCGATATTGACGGCGATGGCGTGGACGAGATCGTCACCGGCGCCGGGCCGGGGGATGTGTTTGGCCCCCACGTCCGCGGCTGGAACGTGGACGGCGGAACGGCAACTGCGCTTCCCGCAGTCAGTTTCTTTGCCTACGGCACCCTGAGATACGGGGTCAATGTCGCCTGCGGCGACCTCGACGGGGATGGAATCGACGAGATCGCCACTGCACCAGGGCCGGGGCCTATTTTCGGCGCCCACATCCGCGGCTGGAACGTGGATGGCGGGGCCGTGACACCACTGCCGGGGCTGACCTTCTTTGCCTGGCCGCTGGAGGAGGCGCGGTTCGGGGCCCGGATCCATGCCGGCTCCGACCTGGACGGCGACGGGCGGGACGATCTGTTGGCGGGCGGCGGGTCCGATCCCTGTATCGACTGCCGGGTGGCGGCGTACACCTACGCTGACGGCGATATCAGCCTGATTTTCACCCTCCAGGCGTTCCCCGAGACTTGGCGTCACGGTACGGCCGTGGCCGCCGGGTCCTTCTAAGCCGCCACGATCCTGGCTCGAGACTTTTGAAAATACGCTCCCTCCCTGCCTCAACGGAATTGATTATTTTTTAAAAAAACTTGCCTGAATAGCCCAATTAGTCTATAAGAATAGTAGGCAATCGAATGAAATCAGTCTGTGCCACGACTGCAACCGAAAGAACAAAGGACAATCTCAGGGAGACAAGACCAGTGAATACCACCTTTCGCGCTCACCCCATCCGTGTCACGGCCCTCCGGGCCGCGGCCCTGCTCTACTGTCTGATCCTCACCGCCGGCGCCGCCACCGCGGCCGACCGCACGGTACTCGGTGAGCTGTTCACCGCCACCTGGTGACCGAACTGCCCATCCGCGGTCGCGGGTTTCGACGGTCTGGTCGGCGTGTATGACAATACCGAGCTGATTCCGCTTTTCTGGCACTACAACGACGAATTCGAGATTCCCGAGGGGGATGCCAGGCACAGCTGGTATGGCTCCCCGGGCCAGCCCCACGCCTTCTTCGAGGGTTGGGAGGACGTGCTCGGCTCTTCCGGCAGCTCCATGTTCTCCACCTACGATCCCATCGTCTCCAGCCACCTGGCCGTATCCAGCCCGCTGGAGATCACTGTGGTCTCCACGCTGGACGGACTGGACCTGATGGTCGAGGTGCAGATCGATTCCACGGGGTTCATCTTCACCACCAGCAACGTCGTGCACACGGTGATCACCGAAGACAACGTCTACGAGGGTGAGCCGGGGATGGCCCGGGCCGTGCTCGCCGACGAGCCGTTCACGCTCACCGGACCGGGTCAGAGCATGAGCTTCACCCGCTCGTATACCGTCGACTCCGGCTGGTCGGCCGGCGACCTGAACGTGGTGGTGTTCGTGCAGAGCAACGTCGGCGACAAGGACGTGCTGCAGGCCGCCATGGACGAGGCCGGGTGGATCGGCGACACGCTGACGGTGAGTTTCGACTGTTCACCGGAGTCCGGCACGCTGCCCTTCAGCGTGGGCCAGCAGGCCATGCTGGTGAACCACACACCGTTCACCCGCACCATGGCAGCACGGATCGACGTGCAGCTGGCCGCGGGGACCCAGTTCTCCAGCTGGCGCGCCGGCTACACCAACGTGGCCGGCGGCTCGAGTTTCGCCACCAACTGGGTGCAGTCCCTCCCGGCCCTGGGCACCCTGGTGGGTGACAACATCTTCACCCTGCACGGCGCGGATGTCACCCCAGCGCCCTACAACCAGCCGCCGTACGCTCTTTCCGGTGACCTGGCAGTGGATGCCTGCACCATAACGGCGATGGCCCCCTGAAGCGGCAATTCTCCGATCACCACGCCGCGGCTCCGTTCACAACCGGAGCCGCGGTTTGCCCCTGTGGCCCGGCAACGATCCTCCGTCCAAGGCAAGCACCAAACCGCTTAACCATAGATTGATGGATTTTTAAGGTCAGCGATTCCTGCAGCGGGAGTCAACTTCACCATGTCCCCAGGCAGGGATGGGAGGTGCAGCGCGGGAACGCCGCCCGGAGTTCAACCGGAATCTTGAGCCGGGACTCCGGCCATGTGGTCAGGGGGCGACGCCCGTCACCGTGCAGTGACCCGTGCCGGTATCCCCGGCCCGGGGGTATGGCGGGGCGTTGTAGGGATATGGCGTGACATCCTCGGCCACGATGGTGAAGCGGTTCTCCCCCGCCAGCGTCCCCAGCGCCGGCAGGGTGGTGGCCCAGCCGGCCTGGAGGCTGCTGTCCGGCATCACGTTGGCAAACCCGGCCCGCCACCTGGAGACCGGCTGGCCTCCGGCCAGCAGGATATCGATCCGGGCGGCGATGCGACGGCTGCAGCCCGCGTAATGATTGATCAGCGTCGCCGTCATCCGGGTTTCGAAGGGGAGCGTACCCGCCGCCGGCAGGCAGCCGAGCCCGGCTGAGCACGTGTTCACCAGGGGGCCCTTGCGGTTGAGCAGCACGGTCACCGAGTTGTCCCCGCTGCCGGTCACCGCAAGGTCCGGCGAACCGAACCCGTCCAGGTCGCCCACGGTCACACCCGCCGGGTCCTTGCCGACCCCGAAAAATATAGTGTCCTGGAAGGTACCGTCACCGCGTCCCAGGAGGACGGATACCGTTTCGCTGCCATAGTTCACCACCGCCAGATCGGGGTGGCCGTCGGCATCGAAATCACCGGTGACCATTCCCCTGGGCAGCACGCCCACGGGGCGGCCGCCGGAGCCTGGAACGTGCCATCACCGTTGCCCAGCAGCACCGAGACGGTATCGCTGGAAGAGTCGGCCGTGGCCAGGTCGATGGCACCGTCACCGTCGAAATCGGCCGCGACAATGGACCAGGGTCGATACCCCACGGCGAAATGCTGCGGCGCCTGGAATGTCCCGTCCCCGTTGCCCCGCAGCACCGTCACGTCATGCCCGTCATCGTTCGGTGTGGCCAGGTCGCCGAACCCGTCGCCATTCAGGTCGGCCAGGACCAGGTCGTAGGGACGGTCGCCGGCGGTATAGTGCGCCGCCGGCTGGAAGGTGCCGTCACCCAAACCGATGTGGATGGAAACCGTGCCGTCGATGTAGTTCGAAGCGGCCAGGTCCGTGAAGCCGTCGCCATCGATGTCGGCGATGATCACACCGCAGGTGCCGCCGCCCGCCGCCTGGTCCAGAGCTGCCTGAAACGTGCCGTCACCGTTCCCCAGCAGCACCGCCACATACCCGCCCACGTCGCAGGTAACCGTCAGGTCAGCCGCACCGTCACCGTTCAACTCACCGACAGCCACCGACCAGGCGCGTGATCCGACAGCATAGGAGACGGCCGGGGCGAAGATCCCGCCGCCATAGCCCAGCAGCACAGACACGTCGTCGGAATCCCAGTTGGCCATCACCAGGTCGTCGTGCCCGTCGCCGTTCAGATCGCCACTGCTCGAGCACCAGGGACGGTCGCCGGTTCCATAAACCGGCGGGATGCGGAAACTACCGTCCCCCCGGCCCATGAAGACCGACACGCTTCCCCAGCCTCGGTTGATCCCCACCAGGTCCAGGCGATCATTACCGTCCAGGTCGACCACCGCCACCGCACGGGGGTCGGCGTACTCACCGATGCCGTATTGCACGGCCGCCCCGAAACTGCCATCTCCATTGCCCGGCAGGACGGCCAGGCTGCCGCCATACTCATTGGCCACCGCCAGGTCCCGGTCACCGTCGCCGTCCAGGTCGACGGCCACCACGTCACGGGGCCCCCCGAAAGGCCCGGTAAAGTGCTGCGACCCGCCTGAAACGTACCGTCGCCGTCACCGAGAAGGATCGATACCGAGTTGCTGCCGTCGTTGACCACGGCCAGGTCGAGAATCCCGTCACCATCCAGGTCGGCCACATCCACGGCACAGGGATTGACGCCCACAGTGTAGGTGCCACCCCAGCCAAAGCTGCCGTCACCGTTGCCGCGGAAGACCCTGATCTCACTCTGGAATTCGTTGGCCACAACCAGGTCCACATCCCCGTCACCGTCGAAATCACCACCGGTCACCGAGCGGGCATAGTCCCAGGCGTCATAGGTATGAGCCACCTGGAAACTGCCGTCACCGTTGCCCAGCAGGATCGCGAGATCATCGTCGAAGATGTTGCAGACCAGGGCCAGGTCCACATCCCCGTCACCGTCCAAATCAGCGGCATGGATCGCGGTGGGTGTGATGGCGACGTCGACGTCCTCCGGGGGTTGGAAGGTGCCGTCGCCGACGCCCAGCAGGACCGAGACCGTGGCGCTCATTCTGTTGACCACGGCCAGGTCGGCATGGCCGTCACCATTAAAATCGGCGGTAACCACGTCCCGGGGCGATTCACCCGTCCCGTAGTGGACCGGTGCGTGAAACGTGCCGTACCAGGCGCCAAGCATCACCGAGACACCGCTGGTGTCGGCCACAGCCAGGTCCGGCCCGCCGTCCTCGTCGAAGTCGCCCACCGCCATGGCGTTTGCACCGCCGGCAGTGGCGAAATCCATCCTGGCGCCGAACAGCTGGGCCCGGGCCGGAGCCGCCCAGACGAGGAAGATCGCGGCCAGCGCTGCGCCGGCGAACAGCTTTGGGACCCGTTCACGCTTCGGACGGCCGACGTCGGTCATGAGCATCTCCTTCGGCATCCAGGGGCCCGAACCTGCCGGCCCGGCCACTCGATGGTCCATATCCATATAATATATATGTCCATGAAACCGCCGGAGCAACCGCGCCCCGCCGCGGGGCGCCCGTCCAGTCCACGGTCAGCGTCTTGGACAGGTTGCGCGGGAAGTCGGGGTCGTAGCCCCGCATCACGCTCATGTAGTAGGAGACGAGCTGGGTGGGGATGGTGGCCAGCAGAGGGAAGATGAACTGGTCCGACGCCGGCACCTCCAGGTAGTGCTGCACGTTCTCGCGGAAGGCCTTGTTCTCCTGGGCCACGGCGATGGTGTGGCCGCCGCGGCAGGCCACCTCGTGCACATGGTTGGTCATCATCGGCCCGTCCTCGGGCGCAGTGATGAAAAGAACCGGGTAGCCCTCGTGCACCGCGGAGAGCGGGCCGTGCTTGAACTCCGAGCTGAAGATCCCCTCGCAGTGGGCGTAGGTGATCTCCTTCAGCTTCAGCGCCCCTTCGAGAGCGATCGGCTCGGTGATGCCGTAGCCCAGGTAGTAGAGCTCGTCCCAGTCGGTGAGATACCTGGCCACCTCCTCGGACGGCTTGTCGGTGGCCTGGATGGTCTTCTCGATCAGGCCGGGCACGGCATCCAGTGGCGCGGTGTCCTTCCCGGCCATCAGGTAGGCCAGGTAGAGGAAGAGCAGCGCCTGGTTGGTGAAGGTCTTGGTGGCCGGGACGCTGATCTCGTAGCCGCAGGCGATGGGGATATACGCTTCGCTGACATTGCCCAGGGTGGAACCGAGCACGTTGAACATGCCCAGCACCCGTACCGCGCGCTGGCGGGCCTCCTTCACTGCGTTGAGCACATCCTTGGTCTCGCCGCTCTGGCTGACGAAGAGCACCGAGGCCCGGGGGCCCAGGCTGCCCACCGCCCTCTCGATGAACTGCCCGGGCAGCATGGGGATGGCCAGCCTCCCGGAGATCTTGTTGAAGTAGTAGGCGCCCAGCATGCAGGCGTGATACGAGGTGCCGCAGCCGACGAAGAAGACCGTGTCGCTGTTCTTCATGATGTCCACCACCCGGTGGACGTGGGCCGAGTCCTTGAGCAGGTGCAGCAGGTCGGTGGCCACCTTGGGCTGCTCGTGGATCTCCTTGAGCATGAAGTGGGGGTAGCCCCCCTTTTCGGCGGCGTCCATCTCGCCGGTGTATTCCTCAGCCTCCCGCTCGATCAAAGCACCGGTCTCCACACTGCGGATTTCGATGGCGTCGGGGGTGAGCACCAGCACCTCTCCGTCCTCCACCCGCAGGATGTTGCGGGTCAGGGGCAGGATCGAGGGCAGGTCGGAGGAGACACAGGTGAAATCGTCGCCGATGCCGGCCACCAGGCCCGAGCCCTTCTTTATCGCGTAGATCGCGTTGGTGGGCTGGTCGCTGATCAGGAAGGAGTAATCGCCGGCCAGGTCCTCGTAGGCCTTGCGGATGGCGGTGACCAGGTCATCGCCCTGGTCCACGTAGACCTCCACCGCGTGGACACAGCTCTCGCCGTCGTTGGTCCCCCGCACGGTGAGGCCGCGGTCGATGAACGACTGGCGCAGCTGGACGTTGTTCACCACGTTGCCGTTGTGCGCGCCCACCAGGTCGCCGTCGCTGTCGATGTGCGGCTGGGCGTTGCGCCGGGACGGCGCGCCGAAGGTGGCCCAGCGAAGCTGGGTGATGCCGCGCACCCCGGTCATCTCGGAAGTCTTCAGCTTGTCCGCCACTTCCTCGATCTTGCCCACGTCCTTGCGCAGGTCGATGGCGCCCTGGCCGTCCACCACGGCGTAGCCCACCGAGTCATACCCGCGGTAGGCCAACCGCTTGCCCGCGTCAACAAGAATGTCGCCCAGCGGCCGTTCACTGGCCGTGACAATGCCGAAGATCCCGCACATCTGCCATACCTCGATAAGAAAGCCGTACAGCTGCGCCGGCTGTTGAGAGACGAAAAGACCTTGAAGTGGTTTCATAACCTCGGCTGAGGTTCGAGAACCAGGCGACGGTTGACGAGAAAGCGCAGCATACTCTTGTGGTATGTGAGCATTTCGAGGAAACCGGCAACGCCGTTATCGGGCCTCAGCCGAGGTTATGAAACCGCTTCAGGCCATTATATCGGCAGAGCAGGACGAGTCCAGTAGGAGTCCGGCCGGCCCTTTATTGTGCCGGAGCACCCTGCTGATATACGCTCAGGCGAACAGGGTTTGCGATGAAGATCCCCCAGGAGAGCCCCGCGATGAAGATCAGGAAAGCCCGGCTGGTCGTCAACCCCACCTCACGGCCAGGTTGGATCAGACAGCACCTGCCGGAGGTGGAGAAGATCCTGCGTGAGGGAGGGGTGGATCTGGAGGTCAGCAGATCGGCAGCCCCGGGGGATCCCGCCCGGCTGGCCCGGGAATGCCGGGAGGGGTTCGATGCCGTGATCGTGGCCGGCGGTGACGGCAGCATCAACGAGGCGCTGGGAGCCCTGGTTCAATCCTCCACGCCGCTGGGCATCATTCCCCTGGGCACGGTCAATGTCTTTGCCCGGGAGGTGGGCATCCCCCTCGATCCCCGGGAAGCGGCCCGGGCCATTCTGAACACCCCGGCTCGCTCCTTCGACCTGGGCTGGTTCGGCAGCCATCCGTTCCTGCTGATGGTCAGCTATGGTTACGATGCCTGGGTGGTGCGGCAAAACCCCCTCGCTCTGAAACGGTGGTTCGGGCGATATTCCTACGCATTGACCGCACTGTTCAAGATGCCCCGGTATCGGAGCCGGCCCATAACGGTGGATACGGGTGACGGCTCCGGTCCCCGAACGGCCCATTTCGCGCTCTTCGCCAATGCCGCCCGCTATGCCGGCGATCAGATCCTGGCTCGTGGGGCGGATATGCACGACGGTCTGCTGGACGTGGTTCTGTTCCGCAGTCCCGGCCCCCTGGGCCCTCTCAGGATCTTGTGGGCCATTCTCACCGGGACACATCTCCGGAAGAAATGGGTCTGGAGCGGCCGGACAAACAAACTCCGGTTTTCCACCGATGCAGTGGACTGTTTCCAGGTCGACGGCGATGCGCTGAAACCCGACTCGGATGAGATCCGCGTGGAGCCGGATGCGGTGAAGATCCTGGCGCCCTGACCGGGGAGCGCTACCCTTCCGGAAACGCCACCACCTGGCCGATGGTCTCGGCGCCGGCAGCCAGCATCACCAGGCGGTCCACACCGAGGGCGATACCGGCGGCAGGGGGCATACGCTTCAGGTCGGCGAGAAAGTCTTCATCCAGCGGGTGGACCTCGCGGCCGGCGCTCCGCCGTTCTTCCTGCTCGGCGAGAAAGCGGCGGCGCTGCTCCGCGGCGTCGGTCAGCTCGGTGAAGGCGTTGGCCAGTTCCAGTCCGCCGGCATAGAGTTCAAACCGCTCGGCCACCGACGGGTTGCCGGGCTTGAGCCTGGCCAGCGCGGCCATGCGGGCCGGGTACTCGGTGAGGAAGGTGGGCCGGCCGCGGCCCAGCCGCGGCTCCACCCGGTCGAGGAGTGTGCGGAAGAAGAGGTCGTCATCCTCTGCCGGGGGAAGCTCCAGTCCGGCGTGGCGGCGAAAAGCCTCTTCCACGGTGATCCGCTCGAACGGAGCGTCCACCAGCACATGGTTTCCCGCGCGCCCCAACCGGGGGAAGGTCCCGGCCCGCCGGGCGGTCTCGCGGAGCAGCCCCTCGCAGTCATCCATCAGCCTGTGGTAGTCCGCCCCGGCCCGGTACCACTCCAGCAGGGTGAACTCCACCTGGTGCCGGGGCCCGCCCTCGCCGTCACGCCAGACCTTGCAGATCTGGAAGATCCGCTCCATGCCCCGGGAGAGCAGGCGTTTCATGGCATATTCCGGCGAGGTGTGCAGCCAGCGCTTCCGCGGCCGGCCGGCCGGTCCGCGGCAGGTCACCGGCAGGGCCTCCAGGTGGACCTCCTGGCCCGGGGCGGGCACCAGGTTCGGCGTCTCCACCTCCACAAACCCGCGGCGGTGAAAACAGGACCGGATACCGCGAATGACCCGGTCCCTCAG
This sequence comes from uncultured Acidobacteriota bacterium, assembly GCA_963836075.1. Taxonomy (GTDB): domain Bacteria; phylum Acidobacteriota; class JAQAZP01; order JAQAZP01; family JAQAZP01; genus JAQAZP01. The sequence goes on along the minus strand of CAWIIB010000009.1, from coordinate 2,698,759 downwards.
TTCCAGCGTCTTCTGTTCGGCCTGACTGCTCATACCGCGCCCTCCCCAAGTGTCCCACGAATGGTGGCCTTGCCGCCAAAAAAAGTCAACGGACAAAACTTTTCCGAGCGGACCGACGTAAGATTGGGTGTAATCGACATTCCACCGGCGGAGTGTATCTCGGCCGACGACGGTCTATTCATCCAGCAGGGGGTGCGGAAAATGAACGAGACGACATTGAAAAAGGGCAGCGCCGACAGGTCGCCGGTGGATGCGTTCACTCCGGCCCTGGAACATACCCGCCGGATGCTCTTCGAACCGTTCGACATCGCCAAGTGGTTCGTGCTGGGCTTTGTCATCTTCCTGGCCCAGTTGATCAGCGCCGACTCCGGAGGCTGGGGCGGCAGCCGGCTCCAGGACAAGCTGAGCCGCCAGCGGCACGGAAACGGCCCCCAGGACCTGCAGCAGGCGGCCCAGTGGGTGGTGGACCATGTGGGATGGATCATGCTCATCGCCGTCGCCGCCTTCATCCTGATCAATCTCATCGCCGTGATCATCCAGTATCTGGGCGCCCGGGGTCACTTCATGCTCCTGGAGAACGTCATGGAGAACAAGGCCGAGGTCGCCGTGCCCTGGCGCAACGCATCCCGGCCGGCCTGGAGCCTCTTTCTCTGGCGGGTGGCGGTGTTCATCCTCCTCTTCTGGTGCTTTGTCCTGCTGCTGGCCCTGCCGGCCTGGGGGATCATCCGGGTGGCCGCCGCCGGTGAGTTCTCCTTCCCCGGCTCTCTGGTCTCGCTGCTGCCCTTCGTGGCGCTCTACATCCCGCTGGCCATCCTGATCGGCCTGGCCGACCTGCTGGTCCGCGACTTCGTCACCCCGGTGATGGTGATCCACCGCATCGACCTGCTGGGCGCCCTGGAGAAATCTATCGCCCTGTGGCGCCGCCACATCGGCGACCTGATGGTCTACCTGCTCTTCCGCCTGGTGATCTATATCGTCACCGGTGCGCTGGGGGTGGCGGTGGCCTGCTTCACCTGCTGCATCGGGGTGCTGCCGGTGATCTACCAGACGATCACCGCGCCGATCCACATCTTCGTCCGCTCCTGGACCCTGGCGATCCTCGAAGGGATCGACCCCGAACTGCTGTCGATCAGCAAGCACTCGGTGAAACCGGAGCAGACCACCTGAGTATCGGCTGACGCGTGACTGACGGGCCGCCGTGGGGTACAATCCATCCGCTTCCTGGGACCGAAGGGAACGGAGACGCGGAATGGATCTGATCACCGGAGCGTGCGCGCTGGGACTGGCCTACGCCTTTCTGGCCCTCGGCGTCTTCATCACCTTCCGCATCTTCAGGTTCCCCGACATCACCGTGGACGGCAGCTTCACCCTGGGTGCCGCGCTCTTTGCGGTGCTGGCGGCGGCCGGCGCAGCCCCGGCCGCCGCCCTGGCCGCCGCCGTGGCTGCGGGCATGGCCGCCGGCACGCTCACCGGGCTGGTGAACACCCGGCTGGGCGCCGGGGCCCTGCTCTCCGGCATCCTGGTGATGACCGCCCTCTACTCGGTGAACCTGCGCATCATGGGCCGGCCCAACATTCCCCTGCTGCACCGCTTTGACGGATCGGAGACGCCGGGTGACACGTCCTTCCTGCTGACCCACCTGCTGCTGGCCGTGGCCGTCTGGGGCCTGCTGGTGCTGCTCTTTCGCACCGACATGGGCCTGGCCCTGCGGGCCAGCGGCAGCAACCCGGTGATGCTCTCCGCCCTGGGGGGCCGGGTGGAGCTGACCCGGGTGGCCGGAGTGGCCCTGGCCAACGGCCTCACCGCCCTCTCCGGGGGCCTGGTGGCCCGCTACCAGGGCTTTGCCGACATCAACATGGGCTTCGGGATGATCGTCCTCGGCCTGGCCTCGGTCTTTCTGGGGGAGGCCGCCGCCGGTCGCCGGAAGCTGCCGCTGACCCTCTTCGGTGTGGTGCTGGGCGCGGTGCTCTTTCGACTGCTCATCTCCCTGGCCCTGGCCTCGGGGGTGGCCCCGCGGGATCTCAAACTGCTCACCGCCCTCTTCGTGCTGGCGGCGCTGCTCTTCACCCGCACCGCCCGGCGGGCCGCCGGCGGCCGCCAGGAGGAGGGACCATGATCAAGGTGACCGGGCTGGTCAAGGTCTTCGGGCGCAACGGCAGCGAGGTGCGGGCGCTGGACGGCCTCGACCTCAGCGTGCGCCAGGGGCGCTTCATCGTGGTGGCCGGGGCCAACGGCTCGGGCAAGTCATCCCTGATGGGCGCCATCGCCGGCACGGTGTCGCTGGACCGGGGAGCGGTCCGCATCGGCGACACCGAGGTCACCGGCTGGCCGGTGCACCGCCGCGCCCCGCTCATCGGCCGGGTCTTCCAGGACCCCTGCCTGGGCACCGCCCCCGAAATGACCGTGGCGCAGAACCTCCGGCTGGCCGCCACCCGCGGCCGGCGGCGCGGCCTGAAGATCGGGATCGGCGCAGCCGAACGGCGGCACTTCCGCGAGACCCTCTCCAGCCTCGACATGGACCTGGAATCGCGTCTCGACTCCCCGGTCTCCCATCTCTCCGGCGGCCAGCGCCAGGCCCTGACCATGCTGATGGCGGTCTGGCGCACGCCGCAGGTGCTGCTGCTGGACGAGCACACCGCGTCCCTCGACCCGGGCTCGGAACGGAAGATCCTCGAGCTGACCCGCCGGATGGTGGAGGAACGGGGACTGACCACCATTGCGGTGACCCACCGGGTGGATCTGGCCATGGACCTGGGCGAGCGGACGGTGGTGCTGGGCCGCGGCCGGGTGGTGGCCGACTTCGACGGGCCGCAGCGGGCGGCGATGACCGCGGAGCAGCTGGCCGTCCGGATGGCCGGGATCTGAAAGCACACCGGCCTCAGGGGCCGGCAATCCGCCTCAGACCCGCCGCCGCTTCACCGTTCTCCGGATCATACTCCAGCACCGCCCGGTATTGCTCGGCCGCACCCCCACTGTCCCCCATCGCTTCCAGGAGAACGCCGAGGTTGATCCTGAACTCTGGCCGTTCGGGGGCCGCCTCGATGGCCTGCCGGTAGAGCAGCACCGCCTCCTCGATACGGCCGTCGCGGCGCAGCAGCACCGCCAGGTTGTTGCAGGCCGAGGCGTGGGCCGGGTCCAGCTCCAGCGCCCGGTTCAGATAGATCTCCGCCTGGTCGGCCTTCCCCGCCTCCAGCAGCACCGCCCCGAGGTTGGCCAACGGGCCGGCCACACCCGGCGCCAGACGGGCTGCTTCAATGAACGTCTCCTGCGCACCGGCGGTGTCCCCGGCCCGGTGCAGGGCCAGGCCCAGCTGGTTCAGCGCCTCCCCGTCACCGGGGCTGGCCGCAGCCACCCGGCGGAACCGCGAAACCGCCGCCTCGTGCAGGCCCAGGGCGGCCAGGGCCCGGCCCTCCTCGACCAGCATCCCCGTCTCGTCCGGCCGGCGGACCAGGTAGAGCCGGCAGAGGATCAGCGAGGCCGCGGGCTGGCCGGCGGCGGTGAGCCGGCCGCAGAAGGCCGGCGCCACGGCGTAGAGGAACTCCCGGGCTTCGGGGTTTCCCCGGTCCGCGGAGAGCGAGGCCTCCAGGTGGAGCACCGCCGTCTCCAGGTCCATGCCGAGGGCGGCCAGACAGGCCATCTCCAGTTCGGCCTGGGAGGTGAGCAACGCGGCCAAATCATCGGCCTCGGCCTCCCCGCCCAGGGGCAGCCACGGCGGCAGGTTCCCGCGGTTGGCCCGGTGCGGCAGCAGCGCCTCGAGGTTCCCGGCCAGGGTTCGGCGGTGCAGGGCCAGGGGGGCGGAAAACTCGAGGCTGATGTTGTCGTCGGTGATCAGCGGAGCGCCGCCACAAAAACCGGCCAGTCCCGCCGTGTCGCAGGCCAGGTGGCCCAGCAGCTGCAGCGGGGCCGGAAGGTCGTCCATCCCCCCCCACCAGGTCAGCCCCGGATCGGCCATCCGCCGGGCCAGCTCTTCCCGGCCGGTGACCCGGACCTGCGGGCCGTCGGCAAAGCCGATCAGCAGGTAGTCACCACCGGCGGCCTTCTCGGCCCACAGGGTGGCCCGGGGGAAGACCGCGCCAAAGGTGGCGGTCACCCGCCGCAGGTCGCCGGTCTCCAGGGCATAGCTCTGGACCCACTGGCAGCAGAGCCCTCCATCGGCCAGACGGCTGCGGCAGAGCCGGAAGAACTCCACCGAGAAGAGGTCGGCCATCCCGGCGATCCAGGGGTTGGTGGGCTCGGAGATGATCACGTCGAAGGAACCGGCCGCCGTCCGCTGGAGCACGCTGCGGCCGTCCTCCACCACCAGCTCCACCCGGGGATCGTCCAGGGGGGCGCCGGAGACGGCATCGAAGAAGCGGGAGGCCTGCACCACCGCCGGCGAGATCTCGGCGCAGGTGGCCCGCTGCACCTCAGGGTGCTCCAGCAGCGCGCCGAGGGTCACCCCGCTGGCCAGGCCGAGGAGAAAGACCTCCCGCGGGTCGGGGTGCAGCAGCAGGGGCAGGCGGGCACTGAGCAGCTGAAGCTTCATGTCCCCGCCGGTGGAGGCATCGGTCTTGCCGTTGATCTGCAGTGAAAGGGTGCCGGTTGCCGACCGCCGAACCGCCACCGAGGCGTCGGCGCCCTGGCGGTGCCAGATCAGTTCGCCACGGGCCCGCACCAGTTCCCGGAGGCCCTGGAAACCGGAAGGTGTCGCCGCCACCGGGTCATCGGCGGCGGTGGTCCAGGGACGGTCCTCACCGGCGGTCTCCCGCTGCGGGTCCCAGGCCCGGTCCAGGGCGGCGATCTCGCGGTAGATGCCGGCATAGACAAAGGGGCCACTGGTGACCAGGTCCTGGTCCCAGGGGCGCAGCATCACCGGCAGGGCCGCAAGGCAGACCAGGGCCAGCGGCAGCAGCGGCTGCCACCAGCGCCGCCGGCCCCCCAGCAGCAGTCCGGCGGCGGCCAGGGCCAGCAGTGCGGAACCGGACAGCGAGGTCCGCTCCATACCCAGCGCCGGCAGCACGAAGAAACCGGCCAGCACGGTCCCGGCCACGGCCCCGGCGGTGTTCACCGCGTAGAGCGTGCCCAGTGCCTGCTCCGGCGGCCGGCCGCCATCCACGGAGAGAGTGCGCACCAGCAGCGGAAAGGCTGCCCCGGTGCAGAAGGTGCCGGGGAGCAGGATCAGGCCGGCCAGCAGCAGCTGCAGCGGGTAGGCCAGGGCCGGCGCGCCGCCCGACCACCAGAACAGCCGCAGGGAAACCAGCGGCAGGACCGAGCCGGAGGCGGCCACCAGGGCGGTGAACGCGGCAGCCAGGGCCAGTGCCGCGGCGGCCGGCACCCGGCCGGGCCCCCAGCGGTCGAAAAACCGGGACGGCACATAGGCCCCGAGCGCGATGCCGCCGATAAAGGCGGCCAGCACCAGGGAAATGGCATAGACCGAAGAGCCGAAGAGCAAGGCGAAGTTCCGGCTCCAGGCCACCTCCAGGGCCATGGACGCCGCGCCGCTGAGCAGTGCGGCGAGGTGGACGGTGCGCAGACGGGACCCCACGCCCCGCAGCGGTTCCACACCGCTGGCGGCACCGTCCGGCGCTTCACCCTCCACCGGGCCAGGGGCAGTGCCCCGCCGCCGGTGCAGCAGCCAGGCGCCGCCGGCGGCGGCCAGGTTGCCCAGGGCGGCCAGCCGGCAGCCGCCGGCCAGACCCAGGGCGGGGAGGACCAGGAACCCGGCGCCCAGTGCTCCGCAGACGGCGCCGGCGGAGCTGGCTGCATAGAGCCGGCCCATCAGCCGCCCCACGCTGTGGCGGCTGATGGGCCGGCAAAACCGGGCCACCGCCGGCAGCGTGGCCCCCATGGCCAGGGTGGGCGGGAGCAGCAGCAGGAAGGCCAGCAGGAAGCGCCAGGCGGCCAGGGCGGGGTCGGACGCTCCGCCGCCCGCCGCCGGGTGCAGAACGTTGAAGGCCGGCGCGGCCAGCGACAGCAGCAGCGGGGAGAGCAGGCCCCAGCCGGCGATGAACAGTTCCAGACCGGCATACACCGCCAGCGGCCGCTTCAGCCGGGCCGCCACCCGGGAGATGGCCGCGCTTCCCAAGGCCAGGCCGGCCATGAATGAGGCCAGCACCGCGGTGACGGAATAGACCGATCCGCCCATGGCGGGCTGCAGCTGGCGCATCCAGGCCACCTGGTAGACCAGGCCGGCAGCCCCGGAAATGAAGATCAGCAGCAGGACCGGGGAGGATCGGAAAGGACGGGGATTCATGGGATTACAACACCAGTTCCCGGTAGCGGGTCTCCGAAGTGCGGGCCACACGCTGGTAGAGGCTTTCGCCGTGGGTGTCCATGGCCACCAGTGCCGGGAAGTGCCGGACCTCCAGTTCCCACAGGGCTTCGGGAATACCGAAATCGAGCTTCGAGACCCCGTGGACCCGGACCACCGTTCCGGCCAGCAGCGCGGCGGCGCCGCCCGCCGCCGCGAGGTAGACCGCACCGTGCCGGCGGCAGGCCTCCAGCGTTCCTGCGCCCATCCCCCCCGCACCGATAATCACCCGGACGCCGTAGCGGGCGATCACGGTGGCGGTATATTCTTCGAGGAACATGCTGGATGAGGGACCGGCAGCCACGATCTTCCACTCCTCCTTCCGTTTCATCTTGCGCACCACCGGGCCGCAGTGATAGATGCCGCCGTGGTGCAGCAGGTCGCTGAGCAGGCGCGGTTCCTGGTCCAGCAGGTAGCGGTGCCCCGACCCCCGCGCGGTGAGGACCACGCCGCTCAGATCCACCGACTCCCCGGCCCGCAGTTCCCGCACCGCCGCTTCGGCCAGGGGGAGTTTCAGCTGCCGCACGTTCTTGTCTCTTCTACGCATACCGGGCCTCTCCGTCCGGGTACAGTTTCATGGTCTTTCGCCGACAGGCCCAGCACATCCAGGATACGGAGACAAAACAGGATGAAGGCAGCCGGTGCTCGTTTCCGATCTTCACCGCCAGCAGGGTGGTCTGCCCGCCCAGGCCCATGGGACCGATGCCCAGTTCGTTGCCCTGCCGCAGGAGATCCTCCTCCAGCCGGGCCAGTTGCGGGTTGGGGTTCTCGTCGTCCAGTTTGCGAAACAACTGGTGGTCGGCCTGGCGGTAGCCGGTGGATCGGGTACCGCCGATGCCCACGCCCAGCACACCGGGACCGCACCCCCGGCCCTGGACCCGGTACACCGCGTCGAGGACAGAGCGCCGGACGCCCTCCAGGCCCAGGTCGGCCTTCAGCTGTCCATCGGGGAGCGAATATTGCCTGCTGAACAGATCGCTGCCGCACCCCTTGAGCAGCAGCTCCACCTTGAGGAACCGCCGGCCCCACTGGTGCAGGCTGATCGCCGGGAAGCCATGGCCGATGTTGTTGCCGGTATTGACCCCGGTGATCGAATCCACCGCATCGGGCCTGAGAAAGTTCAGCTGGGTGGCCTGGCGGACCGCCCACTTTATCGCGGTGACTATTTCCTCCTGGACCATCTCCACCGGATGGCTGATGGCAAAGGCCGGAATCCCCGTGTCCTGGCAGACCGGGGTGCCGTTGCGCCGGGCGAGGCGAACGTTTTTTTCCAGGGCGTCGAGGATGCTTCTGGCCGGGGAGCCCTGCTCCTCTCGATCACGGTGGCGCTGGATGGCCTTCAGCACGTCGGCAGGCAACTGGGTGGACGTCCGCCGCACCAGTTCCAGGATCGGTTTGTGAAGTTTCATGCCCTCACTCCGGATCGAACGCTCCCGGGGGTCCGTATCCGCCCCCCGGGGTTTGTAGCCTGACTCTAGCACAGTCCCCAAAGAAAATGAATAAAATTCATGCACAACCTTCAGATAATTAAGCCTATTAATCAACTTCGCTAAATTGATTTCATCTTTCCGGTGTTTCTGATTCAGCCGGGGCAGGGGGCGGCTCACTGGCCGTCAGCCAGCCGGACTCCTCCTGGAAAATCACCCGCGTGGCTTCCAGACGGACCTCTTGAACCGGGTCGCTCTGGCTGATTCGGCGCAGTGTGGGCAGCACCCGCTGATCCCCCAAATGCTGCAATGTGCTCACCGCCTCGAGGCGCACCTCTTCGTGCTCGTCCTCCAGCAGGGGCAGCACTTCGTACATCAGAATCTCGCGCTCCGGCGTGTCGCGGAAACTTTCGGGCCGGAAGCGGACCACCACCGACGTCAGCTGCAGCGCCCGTCTGCGAATCACCGGGTAGCGGTCGTTGTAGAGCGCAGCCAGCAGCGGCAGCGCGTCCAGATCCAGGGCCCGGTCATATTCGAGGCTCTCCAGGCCGCAGAGCCGGAGATACACGTTTCGTTCCCGGGCCATTTGCCGCCAGATCTCACGCAGTTCCTCGCGGTTGGTGAAGCTGGCTCCCACGCAGGTGTTGACCGCCTCGAGGATCAGCCGGGCCTCCTCGTCGTCGTGCAGCTCCAGGCGGCCCCGCATGTCCTCGGGGTAGAGAATGAAGCGCCCCTTGCTGCGGGCCTTGTCGTCACGGGCCTGGAGAAAGAGGAGCAGCCGTTCATCCTCGAAAAACTGGATCTTCTCGACACCGATCTTCTGCCGCTCGTAGTTGGCGGTGCGGAAGCGGATCTCCAGCGTCTTCTCGGACCACTCCCCCTTCAACACCTCCAGCACCTCGATTTCAGCCTTGGTCTTGTATTTCACAACCCGCCCCACGATCACCAGTTCGGCGCCGCTGACCTTGTCGAACATGGAGAAGTCCCGGGCCTGGAGCGGCAGGCTGACCAGCCCGCCGAGAAAACAGATGACCAGGAGGAGCGCTGCACATGAAACTGTGGGATACTTTTTCATTGGTTCACATTCTCCGGGCTCCGGGACGCCAAGGACCCGTGCCCTGATCTGCCGCGCCGCCCCCTCAACTCCGGCCGCCGGCGTTATGGTCTCTCTAAAAAGTGTAGAAGATCGTGAGCGGGTCCGCAACAGCGGCCACCCCGTTTCCTCCCCCCTTTCTCACCGGCCCGGCCTTCTGCTACCATAAACTCGCACCCGCGCAACCGAACCGGTCGCCGGAGATCAACGACTATGCCAAGGATGGAGGTATTCGACCCATGGACCAGACCAGGATTCGCCACTGCCCCGCCACTGCACGCTTCGCCCTGCTGCGGGCCGTCAGCCGCGCCGGCCCGGCATTGTGCCTGCTCCTGGTGACGGGAAGCCTCTTTGGCCAGGGGGTGCCCTTCTTTCTCGACCAGGCCCGTTCCGGGTCCACCGAGGAGCGGGTAGCGGCCTACGGGGAACTGGCCACGCTCCAGGGACCGGATGTGGAGACGGCCCTGGCCGCCGGCCTCTCCGACCCCGCACCCCAGGTCCGGCAGGCCGCGGCGGCCTCGGCCATCGGCCACCCGTCGGAGGTGGTGACCACGGCCCTGATCAAGGCCTTCGAGGACCAGAACCTTGAAGTGCAGCACACCGCCATCTCGGTGTTCATCATGAACAACCACCCGCTGCAGACCGGATACCGCCCGCTGCTCACTCTGCTGGAAGCCCCGGACCCCGCAACCCGGGCCTATGCCGCCTGGGCGGTGGGGCTCTACCACAATCCCGGAGCCATCGGCCGGCTGCGGAAACTATTCGACGGCGGAGACGAACTGCAGCGGGCCAACGTCTGCTGGGCAATCGGTGAAATCGGCAGTCCGAAGGGAACGGAACTGATTCACATCGCACTGGGCGACAAAGCGTCGTCGGTGCGTGAGAAAGCCGCGGTAGCGGCAGGGAGGATTGGTGAGCCGGCATCGGCGGCCCGGCTGGAAGCGCTGCTCGAGGCGGAGGAGGACGGCGCTGTGATCAGGGCTGCGCGGCGATCGCTGGACCTGCTGGGAACGCAGGCGGAACCCTCCGGGGACTGAAGAGTGATGGACGCAGGGGGCGCCGGTCAGGGCCGGGCGGCGGAGGCGATTTCGTCCCGGATCCGCTGCAGTGCCCCGGGCGGATCCTCCGCCCCGGTGATCGGCCGGCCGATCACCAGGTAGTCCGAGCCGAGGTTCACCGCTTCCGCGGGAGAGGTGAAACGGCTCTGGTCCCCGGCAGCGGACCAGGCCGGCCGGATGCCGGGAGTGATCACCTTGAAATCGGCCCCGCAGGCCGCCTTGATCGAAACCACTTCCCTGGGCGAAGCCACCACACCGCCCAGACCGCATTCCTGAGCCAGGCGGGCCAACCCCACCACCTGCTCTTCCACCGGCCGGTCAATCCCCACACGGCCCAGGGCCTGCTCGTCGAGACTGGTCAGCACGGTGACCGCCACCAGCAGCGGCTGGGGACGACCGCTCTCCTCGCTGAACCGCCGGGCCGCCTCGGCCGCGGCGGTCATCATCGCCGGACCGCCCGACGCATGCAGGTTGACGATGGCCGCGCCGCAGCGGCAGCCCTCCAACATCGCGCCGGCCACGGTGTTGGGGATGTCGTGGTACTTCAGGTCGAGAAAGACCCTGGTCCCGGTGGCCGAGAGACGTTCGACGATCCCGGGGCCTTCGGCGGAGAAGAGCTGCAGGCCCACCTTGAACAGGTCGGCCTGGCCTTCAAGTTTCCGGGCCAGGTCCAGCGCCTGGTCCACGGTGGGCACATCGATGGCGACGATGATCTCTGCGGCTGGTGTGGGCATTGAGGTCTCTCCGCAACCGGGGCGCTATTCGCCGCCGGTCTCGGCCTCCGGGTAGGTGATGGCCAGCAGCTCGAGATAGTTCTCGGCAAACTTAGCCACCCGGGGGCTGGGATCGTTGAGTTTCTTTTTCAGCGGTTTGATGGCCTGGGGATCCTCCATCACGCCGAGGGAGACGATGGCGGCGATGCGGACGTTTTCGTCACTGTCGTCCAGCGCCTGGATCAACAGCGGGATGCCCCGTTTGTCATCGATGGTGCAGAGGGCTTCGGCGGCCTTCTGGCGGATTTCGGCCCGCTGGTCGGTGACCTTCTCCGAGATGAACTCGTAGGCCTGTTCCCCGCCCACCCAGCCGAGCATGTTGATGATGTACTGCCGCACCGGCAATTCGCTGTTGGCGGCATAAGCGGCGATCAACGGTTCCACCGACGGCTCTCCGATATCGCGAAGCCTGAAGAACATGCGGTTCCTGATCGGCGCATTGTCCTCCTTGATCGCCTTGATCATGGTCTCGATGGCCTGCTCGGCCCCGGGCTGGGCCTCGGTGGCGCGGGCTTCGGCAATAAAAACGGGGCCGGCCGCGAGGAGTATCGCTGCCGCCGTAAAGAAGGCGATTCCCCGGATCCCATTCCTGCTCATCAGGACCTCCTTTTTCTGCAAACCGTGGTACACGGCAGTTGCCGCTGGATCATCAGGCCGGAAAAGTTGTGACAAATTTTGATTTTAACATAGCAGGCTGAAAATGGGAACGTACAGGACGGTTCGCCGGCCGGGGCCGGCCCCGGTGCCACTTGTCAACAGCTTGTGTGGAAAACCCTGTGGAAAAGGGACTGCGGCTTTCTCCAAGTCTTGCTGAACCAAGGACTTCGCACGGATCGACCGAAAAGTGAAACAGTGGTATCACCATGATTACACATGCCTTAGCACGAATCTTGCCAGTTTCCCGAAAATCAGGAACAAAAATGAGGATTTTGTTTTTTTTCCACAGAACCGGTCCGTGAACCTGGCCCGGACCGCGGAAGCAAGAGCTAGAATCGGTGGGACTTGCTGATCACCACCGGCACAACCCGGAGGAGACGCTGCTTGAGGTCGAGGTACAGATCCCGTGCTTCATGCCGCCCGTCGAGCTTCATCGAGAAGAGCCCCGCCACCTCGGTCCGGTTCACCGCCCCCTGGAGCATACCGTGATACAGGCGGTAGCCGAGGATCTGCCCCAGGCCAGTGGAGACCAGGCGCAGGTTCCGGTCGTCGATTCCGAGGATCGACCTGATCACCGCGCCCCGCGCCCCTGTCTGTGGCGCCCCGGCGAACCGCCGCTCCTTTTCCCGCCGCAGGTGGACCAGCACCCGGCGGCTGGCCTCGCGCTGGATCTTTCCCCGGAAGGTGCGCGATCGCCGGCGGTGGTGCCGCCGGAGATACCGTTTGTGGTCCTCCTCGTGCCAGTGTTTGCGCCGGGGGTTGACCACCAGCGATCCGGCGAACCCCAGGGCGCGGCGGATCACCCGGCGGTAGAACTCGTCCTGCCCGCCGTCGGGCTGCGGCCGGTAGCAGGTGCAGAGCCAGTTGAGAAACACCGCTCCCTGCTCCGCCGCGTGATTGATGTCCGGGCCCCGCAAAAAGATGATCCGCCGCTCGGGAATGAACAGCGACTCCCGACCCAGCAGCAGCGGCTCCAGTGAAGAGAACCGGGGCAGGCTGCTGAGCGATGCCAGCAACTGGTCCAATTCCACCAGGGTCATCACGGTGAAGTCGTCCATCCCGGGCGGATCGATACCGAAATAGCCGGCCACCAGGCGGATCATCCCCGCCTGCTGCTCGCTGTACTCAACCGCCTCCACCCCGTCCCCGGTGGCGCCGGCGGTGCCGGCCAGCAGTGCCGGGATGAGGTCGGCGCGGTTCCGCTCCCAAAAGATGAGGGAGTGGAGCTTGACCCAGGGCGGGGTGCTGTTGATGCAGAAGCGGTTCGGACCCAGGCGCACCACGTCCACCTTGTGCTGCAGCCGCCGCCGGTGCAGCTTCCAGAAGATCGTCTCGCTGTTCTGGAATATCACCAGCGGTTCCACCTTCGCCAGACCAGCCCGTCGCAATTCTCTGACCGTCTCACGGGGCAGGTGCCCCGCGGCCAGGTGCAGGTCGCCAAACACCACCTGGATCAGATCATCGGGAAAGCGGGCGGCCAGCCCGGCCAGCAGACGGGCGGCGTGCCGGTCCCGCTTGCGCAGCCCGGGGCCGTGGCCGCTGCCGGCCACGTTGAGGCCATGCACCGGGATGGAATGGCTGCGGGCGAAATCCAGGATCTCCCCGTACCCTTCCCAGGGGAACCCCCAGGTGGTGTCATAGTGCACGGCACGGAGGAACTCCGTCCGGTCGATCTCCCCGGCCAGATAGCCGTCCAACTGTTCCTGGTGGACGGTGTGGATCATCTCCAGACCCAGACGGACTGTCCGCCCGCCGGGCACCACTTCGCGCAGGATTCGCAGGAGGGTCCGCTGGGACTGCCGCAGAGTGTGGAAATCGCCGAGCATGACCAGCCTCGCCCCCAGCAGTTCGCGGATCAGCTCCTCCTTGGAGGAGGAGCGCCACCGCCCGGCGAACTCGTCCTTGTATTGCCGGTAGTAGCGACTGAGGGACGGCGGGACCGGACCGATGTGGAACCGCACCTCCTCCTTCAGCTCATCGAGAAGGTCCCGGCGGATCTGCGAGAGATGGGAACGATCGCTCATGGCCATGTCCGGTGGTCGGGCCGCGGGCCGGTTTGGGGATCAGCGGCTGCCCGGACAGTATACCGCGGGAACCGCGGCTGCCGTACATGGAACAGCCCGCCGGCCGGCGGCGGGCTGCATTAGTCCATGGGAGTGCGTATCCCCGGTGATCAGTGGAACCAGGGGACTCCGGTGCCGTAACGGGAGAAGTGCTCGATCTGGGTGCTGATCACCCGCTTGCCGAAGTCGGGGACACCGCCCATGTTCTCCCACTGGGTCGTGTCTTCGTTGTAGTAGTAGATCACCGGGAATGTGAAGCCCTTGTTGGCGCCGAACCCACCGGCCGGAGCCATCTCCAGGGTCAGGGTCACCGGCGCGTAGAACTCGAGCCCGTCCGGCGAAAGTTCGAAGGTGGTGCTGCTACCCTCCCGGAGGATGGTGACCAGGGTATCTTCGGCAAGCGCTCCCGGCGGGAAATAGACCCGGTTGTCCCCCATAAGCAGTGTGCCGCCCACATCGGCCCTGATAAACGCCTCCGCGTAGGTGTCGCTGGAGGTGGCCGCGGTTCCGGTATCCCCCGGACCGGTGGGGCTGTTGTCGCTCAGCGAGGAACATCCAGCAGCGGTGAGCACCAGTGCCAGCAGCACGGTGAGCAGCGTCGTCCCCGGTCTCAAACGATCCACTCTGATCATCGCATCCCCTTTTTAGCGCAGCGGCCGCTCTCCTGCCTCACCAGTGGTGAGAATCATCCCCTGAAGAACAGCAATCGCCTGCATAACACCAATGATATGAGATCAAGAATGATGGGAGGTCAAGACAGCCAAGGGGGGAAGCATGTGTCAAAAAACGGCACAACCGCCGTGCTATCCTACTCTAAAAAAACAGCTTAATAGAAACGTCGAGTCTCCCACCTGTCAAAAAACCCAACACTATGCAACAAATATTAGTCATTTTTCATGTATTGTCAAGCAATCTCGCGGAAAAAGATCGAAAAGGCAGGACTACCTGCACTGCGGTCTCTTCATTGTTCACAGCAGTAAGGACAGGATGATATGACGGAACTGGCAGAGTATACTCAAGACGTCAGGGCCCGATACCGATGACAGCGTACGAGTCGCTCTCTCGAGCCGTGCCCCCAGGGCGCCGACACAGGTCCCGGATGATCAAACTGCCGTACCAGGTTAACGACCGTTTCCAGCTGCTGGAGCTGCTGGGCAGCGGCAACTTCAGCGACGTCTATCTGGCCCGGGACAGCAACCCCGGAGAAGGCCCGGAACTGGTGGCCTTCAAGCTCTTCCGGCCCCTGGGCTCCGGCCGCCAGCTGGAGCGCACCCTCTCCACCTTCGAGTTCCAGATGCTCTCCAGACTCAGGCACCCCAACCTGGCCACGGTGTACGACTATGGCGTGGACCCCGGATCGGGCCGGGCCTACTTCACCATGGAGCGGATCAGCGGAGTGGAATTTCTCGACGCCGTATCCGGGCTGCAGCCCCTGGAGATGCTGCCCCTGGTGGTCTCCATCTGCCGCGCCCTGCACCACATTCACACCCGGGGGCTGATCCACCACGACCTGAAGCCGGGCAACCTGATCGTCACCCTCCGCAGCCGGACGACGGAGGGCCCGCCGCTGGTCAAGCTCACCGACTTCGGGCTCTCCACGCCCTTCGAGCAGGCCGACGACGGTCATCTCCGGGGGACACCGGAGTACATGGCTCCGGAGATGCTGGCCGGCAGGGAGAAAGACCATCGCTGCGACCTGTACTCCCTCGGGGTCCTGCTCTACATCGGCCTGTCCGGGCGCCTCCCTTTCCCTGAAGGGCGCCGCCCGGGTATGGAGGAGCAGGAGCCCCCTCCCCTGCGGGCCCGCAACAACGAACCGGTGCCCGCCTTTCTGGAAGACCTGGTGGGCCGCCTCCTCCAGGCCGACCCGGCCGATCGCTACCAGACGGCAAACCAAGTGATCAGGGACCTCGGGCTCTTCACCGGGACGGCCTGGGCCCTGGAGCCGGGGGCGGTGGGGGCCAGTTCCGCGGTGGCCGACACGGTGTTCACCGTTTCCGAAGAGCAACTGGAGGGGCTGCGCGCGCGTCTGGAGCGTCTGGGATCGAGGCAGGCCGGGCCCAGTCCGCCGGCGGTGATTATCGGTGGACTGGGATCCGGAAAATCGCACCTGGTGCTGGAACTGCGCCGCCTGGCCCAGACCTCGGGCACCGGGTTCCTCTTCTCTGCCCGACCCGAGGAGAGCGGTGCGGGAGATCGGGACCCCGACCGATACACCGACGACCTCATCCGGGAGGCCCGCGGTTTCCAGCAGCGTCAGGGATCCGGCGTGGCGGTGGTTCTCGATGCGGAAGAGCACGGGTTCGCCACCGTCTCGGACATTCTGCGCCGGATCAGGGCCCACCCGGAAAACGACATCCTTGTCCTGGTCACGGCCACGCCGGGGGCCCCGTCCACTGAACGGCTGCTGGCGGCGCATCCCCACGGCGCTGAGGTGGAGCATATCCGGCTCCGCCCGCTGGACCGCGAACGGCTGGCACGGTTTCTCTCCCTGCTGCTGGGTAACCAGGTGGGCGCGGAGGACAGCCTCACCGCCTGTGTGCTGGCCGAATCGGAGGGCATCCCCCTGCTGGCCGAGGAGACGGTGGCCCACCTCACGGCTTCCGGAGCGCTGGCCCTTCACCCGTCCGGACCGCTCTTCGACCCGGAGCAGCACCGGATGGATTTCACCCCGCCCGCCGGATATCTGCTGGCCCACCACCAGGATGCGGCGGTCACCGCAGGAGCAGAGGCGCTGCAGGCCCTGGCCGTTTTCGGCGCCCCGGCCACCGCCGGGATGGTGGCCCGGATGGTGGGTGACGAGGAGGGGGGCGAGGCTGCGGCGGCCCATGCCCTGACCGGCGCCGGCACTGAACTGCTGACCACCAGCGTGCTCCAAGATCTGCCGGTGTACGGTTTCCGTTCGCTGCTGACCCGCAACCTGGTGATCGCCAACCTGGAGCAGGACCGGCGGCGGGAATTTCACCGGCGGGCCGCCAGGGCGCTGCAGCAGGGTGTTCCTGCCCCCGGTGTCGCCCCGGAATCGCTCACCTGGCTGCACCTGATGCTGGCCGGCGATACCGTGGGCGCCTGGCAGGCCGGGCTGGACCACGGCCGCCTGCTGGAGAAGGCGCTGTGGTATGGCGAAGCCAACCGGGTCTACAACACGCTGATCGGCAATGGCGGCGCCGACACCGTGCCGCCGGACATCGCCGTCCGGCTCCTCCTGCGGTCGGCGAACCTGGCCCGGGCGGCCGGGCGGACCGAGAAGGCCCTGGCCCGCATTCACCAGGGGGAGGCCATCGCCGTCTCCGCCGGCCTGCACCGGCAGCTGGCCCGGGTCCGGCTGGAGCGAGGCTACCTGCAGGAAAAGCAGGGCGACCTGGAGGAGGCCCGCAGGACCTACCTGCTGGGGCTGGAGGAACTCCCCGGGAAGGAGACCCGGGATCACGGTGACATCCTGCTGCAGCTGGGCCTCAACTCGCTCGGGACCGAACGGTACGAAGAGGCCGACCAGTATCTGGCCGGCTGCCGCGAGGCCTACCAGGCCTGCGGGCATTCCGGCGGCGAATCATCCTGCCTCTTCCTCGAGGCGTACGTGCTGAAACACCGGCAACGGCCCGACGAGGCCATTGACCTCCTGCAACGCTGGCGGGGCACGGAACGGGGGGCGGTGGACGACACGGTGATGTCGGGGCGGCTGCGGGTCCTGCTGGGCGACCTGCTCTACCACCAGAACAGGTTCGACGACGCCGCCCGCCTGTTCGGCGAGGGGATGGACATCTTCAAGGACCGGGGGGAGCGAAACCTCGAGGCCATCGCCCTGGCCAATCTGGGAGCCCTGCACTTCGAGCAGGGCAATTTCTCCACCGCCGGCCGGTTCAACCTCGACTGTCTGCGGGCCCACGAACAGGTGGGCAACCGCTACGGCCAGGCCATTAGCCACTACAACCTCGGGGTCTGCGACTTCCACCGCGGCCGCTACAGCGAAGCGCTGGAACATCTGCGCGCCGCCCGCGGCATCCACGAATTCCTCGGCAACACCCAGGGACTGACCCAGACCATGAACATGGAAGCCGAGCTCTTTCTCACCCTGGGCGACACCGGCCGCGCCGCCCAACGGCTGCAGGAGTCCGCCGCCGCCCTGCACGGCGTGGAGAGCGGCGGCTATACCGCGGCCGACCGCCTGCTGCTGGAGGCCGAACTGACACTGCGCACCGGCCGGCCGGAAGCGGCCGAGAAGCTGTGCCATCGGGCCGCTGACCTGTTCACCAACCTCGGCGACACCCGCCAGCAGGTGCGGGCCGCCCTGCTGGCGTCCCGCTGCCTGGCCGCCGTGGGGCAAACCACGGAAGCGGAGGCGGCCCTGGCCGCGGCCCGTGCCAGAACTGGAAAAATGGATGCCCCGCGTTTGCAGGCGGAACTGCTGCTGGCGGAATCAGAAGTGCGCAGCGGATTCGGCGTTGGCCCGTCCCATGACCGGTGCGCCTCCCGGTGCCGGGAACTGCTGGACCAGCTGGCCGGGGTGCAGGACCCCGACTTTCTCCAGTCTCTCCATGCCGCCCTGGGCCGGCACCTCGAGCAGACCGGCCGTCCTGAGGAGGCGATGGCCGCCTATCGCCAGGCCTTTGACCTGCTTCGCAAAGTGGCCAGCCGGTTCGGCTCCCGACACGGAGAGTGGAAGTCCGGTTACCTCTGCGCCAGCCATCGGGCCGAGGTGGTCCGCAAAGTGGCCGCATGGATCACGAAAAATAAATCCTCCTGACCATTCAAGC
Source organism: uncultured Acidobacteriota bacterium (assembly GCA_963836075.1). Lineage (GTDB taxonomy): Bacteria > Acidobacteriota > JAQAZP01 > JAQAZP01 > JAQAZP01 > JAQAZP01. The sequence goes on along the minus strand of CAWIIB010000009.1, from coordinate 2,680,645 downwards.
CGCCGCGGGAAAATTCCGATAGTACGGACGAAAAAGCGGGTAGCAAGGGATGGTCTGCTCCAGCCCATTTCTCTCCGCACCAATATGATTCACCCGCGGGTGGAGTGAGGACCGGGTCACGGTCCCGGCGGAAACTGGTTTCGCCGCGCCACCGGGGGCAGTGAGTTTTACTCGGGGCGGTATATGAGCATCCTTGAACTCTTCGAGGAGACTTCCAAAAACCTGGACCGGATGAGCCCCCGTATTCCCCTGGAGAAGGGGAAGTCCGCGCCGGCCGCGGAGGACGCGGTGACGGAGGCGTCCGGAGACGGACTGATCCGTCCCCGGGAGGTTGAAGAGCTGCTCCTGGAGATCAACCGGGCGATCACCACCACCCAACCCCTGGACGACGTGATCAGGAAGGTTCTCGACGGCATCATCCAGCTCACCGGAACCGAGCGCGGTTTCCTGATGCTCAAGGTCGGGCCGCGTGGGAAACTGAAATTCACCGTGGCCCGGGACAAGCACAAACAGACCCTGGCCGGCGATGAATTCAACATCAGCCAGGGCTTTGTCCAGAAAACGCTGCGCAGCCGCAAGATCCTCTACATGGACGACGCCCTGCGCGACCAGCGGTTCAAGATGCACGAGAGCATCTACCACCTGGCCCTGCGGACCATCATCTGCGCGCCGCTGCGCCTGGGCAACCGCACCATCGGCGTGATCTACGCCGACAGCCAGACCCGGGTCAGCACATTCAACGAGCGGAAACTGGACCTGCTGCGGCTCTTTGCCAGCCAGGCGGCGGTGGCCATCGAAAACGCGCGGCTCTACCGCGAATCGCAACGATCGGAAGAGAAATACCGCACGCTGGTGGAATCGGCGGCGGACATCATCCTCGGCGTCGACCGCCAGGGGCGGGTGGTCTATGTCAACCCCGCCCTGGAGCACGTGCTGGGGTTGGATGCGGACCAGCTGGGTTCGCTGGTGCGGCCAGCTCTCCTGGATCCACGCCGACGACAGGGCCCGGCTGCGCTCCTTCTTCAAGGCCGCACTGCAGGGACGGGCGGCGCGTGACGTGGAGTTCCGCGGGATCCACAGCGACGGCACCACACCGCTGGCTCTCCCTCTCCCTCCAGCCGCTCTACAACGGCGGTGCGAGCAAACTGCGCGGGGTCCAGGGAATCATCCGCGACGTCACCAGCCAGCGCGAGATCTACCAGAAGATGAGCCAGAGCGAGAAGCTGCGCGCGCTGGGTGAGATGGCCGGGGGGGTGGCTCACGACTTCAACAACATTCTCGGGGTGATGATCCCCCGGCTGGAGATGATCACTGCCCGGATCAGTAACGACAAAAACCTGCGCGACATCAATACCGTCACCCGGGCGGCGCGGGACGGCGAACAGATCGTCAAGCGGATCCGGGACTTCACCCGCACCGAACAGTTCACCGACGACCTGAGCGAGGTGGACCTGAACCAGATCGCCGCCGATTCGGTGGAACTGACCCGGCCAATGTGGGGCCGCACCGGCAGCGAGCACTCGCCGGCAGCGGCGTACACCCTGGAGACCGACCTCCAGGCCAGCGGGCTGCTCAAGGGCTCCGAATCGGAACTGCGGGAGATGTTCACCAACATCATCTTCAATGCCGTCGATGCCATGCCCCAAGGCGGTAACATCCAGATCCGCAGCTGGGATGCCGGGGACCGCATCTTCTGCACCATCAGCGACACCGGCGAGGGGATGAGCGAAGAAGTGCAGAAGTGCGTCTTCAACCCCTTCTACACCACCAAGGGCAAACGGGGCACCGGGCTGGGTCTCAGCGTGGTCTACGGCATCGTCACCCGCCACCGGGGCGAGATCGACGTGAACAGTATCCCGGGCCAGGGGACCGAGTTCACCATCAGCCTGCCGCGGCTGGACCGCCGGACACCGGCCATCACGCCGGAGGAAGAGCCCGCGGAGCGCCGGCAGAAGATCCTCATCGTCGACGATGAAATCGGGGTCCGCGAAGTGCTGACCGAAATCCTACGCGAACTGGGCTTTGATGTGACCGCCGCCGAGGACGGGCAGGGGGCGCTGGGCTGCCTGGACCAGGAATCGTTCGATATCGTCTTCACCGACCTGGACATTCCCGGCATGACCGGGCTGGAGTTGACCCGGGAAATCAAGAACAACCACCCCGGGATCAAGGTGCTCCTCTTCACCGGCTGGCGGGTGGAGAAGGACGACGCCAAGCTGCGCTGGGCTGGAGTGGACCGCGTGCTGCCCAAACCGATCGTGATGGACCAGATACGCGCGGCGCTCAGCGAACTCACCGGCAAAACCGTCTAAACCCCTGTCTGCGGCCCAGCTACTGCGTTGCACCTCGCTGAAAAATACTCACATACCACTAGAGTATGCTCCGCTTTTTCAGCGAGGTGCGCCTGGTCCCTGGACCGCACCCAGGGGTTTAGACCGACCCGATGATTCAGAGAATCGGCTTGAGGGCAAAGAGCAGGATCAGCACCAGTGTGTTGTGCAGGCAGTGCAGGACCGTGGAGGCCAGCACCGACCCGGTGCGTTCGCGCAGCAGGGCCAGGATCAGCCCCAGGCCCAGCAGCGGCGCCAGCTGGACCAGGTTGCCGTGCAGGGCGGCGAAGCAGAAGGCGTTGATCAGGATCGCCCCCACCCGCCCAAACCTCCGCCGCAGCGGCGGATAGAAGAACCCGCGGAAGAAAATCTCCTCGGTCACCGGCCCCACCAGCCCGCCGAAGAAGAGCAGGAAGGCGAGGAACCAGAGGGAGTCGGAACCGAGAACCATGGGGACCAGCGGGTTCTGCTCCGGCTCCAGTCCGAGCAGGTGTGTGGCCAGCACCGCCACCAGGGCGGTGGCGATGAGCAGGGGGAAGAAGGCAACATAACCCACCAGCCCGTCCCGCACCCGCCGCCAGAAGTTGCCGGCCACCAGGCCCAGCGACCGGCGCCAGCCGGAATCCCGGCGGGCCACCAGCAAAATGATGATCAGGGTGATCAGCAGGTTGCCGAAAAAGACGGCCACCAGGGTGTAGTCACCGGCCTGCCCCTCCGGCAGCAGCAGTACCAGCAGGGCCCCCAGCGCCTGGAGCAGCAGAAAGTAGACCGCGGCGCACTTGATCACGTCCCACAGGCCCCAGCACACCGACCCGTCCGGGGACGCAGTCCCGAGGAGCGGCTCGCCCTCCAGCTGCCGCCAGAGGAAATAGCCCAGCAGGGGCAGCCCGGCCAGAAAGAGCAGTCCCCCGCCACCGGCAAAGCCGAAAAGAAAAAGCTTCAATCCGGGCCGGGCGTCCAGGCGGGCCATGATCTCCATGGTGTTGGGGGCGTCATCAAGCAGGGCGGCACCCTCTTCCACCGGCGGCTGGGGCATGAACAGCGAGACGGCGATCAGCAGCAGCGCCCAGAGCACCAGCAGGAGGAAGAACCACTCCCGGACCAGGAAGCCCCGGCTCCTTTCCGGCGGCCCGGGTGGCGGATCCAATGGCTGTTTGGGCCTCTGTTCGATCTCCAGCGGTGGACCGGTCACTGCAGGCTCCCCCTGAAAAAATGATTCGGGGCGCGGCTTGAAAGGAGCCCCGATTTCTCATACCATGCAGGCACGTTGACGATTCGGCTGATTGAAGTTATAGCACAGAGGGCGGCGGCTCTCAACGACGCGCCGCCGACCCGGTTGCGGAGGCTGGGCGATGCGGGTTCTGCTCACGGCCATCCTGGTCATCATCGTTTTCCTGGCGGTGGGAACGCTCGGTTACGCCCTGATCGAGGGCTGGAAGCCGCTCGAGGGGTTCTACATGACCCTGATCACCCTGACCACCATCGGGTTTGGCGAGGTTAAACCGCTCAGCCAACTGGGGAAGGTTTTCACCATTGTGCTGATCCTGTTCGGCGTGGGCATCGCAGCCGCCGTCTGGTCCAGCGCCACCCGGTTCATCACCGAGGGCAGCCTGAGAGACGTGCTGGGGAGGAAGAAGATGGAGAAGAATGTCGGCCGCCTGCAGAATCACTACATCATCTGCGGCTACGGCCGCATGGGCAGCCTGATCGCCGCCGAACTCAAGCGCAACAACGTGCCTTTCGTGGTCCTGGACAAGGACGAAACCCTGGTGGACGACCTGGCCCACGAAGGTATGCTGGGCATGGTGGGTGACGCCACTGACGACACGGAGCTTGAGCACTGCGGCATCAACCGGGCCCAGGGCCTGGTGGCGGTGCTGAACAGCGACGCCGACAACGTCTACGTCACCCTGAGCGCCAGGGGAATGAACGCCGAGCTGTTCATCGTCTGCCGGGCGGCGGACGAGAACTCGGCGGGGAAGCTGATGCGCGCCGGTGCCAACCGGGTGATCCTGCCCTACAACATCGGTGGAATGAAGATCGCCCACGCCATCCTGCGGCCCACCATCCTCGAGTTCATCGACCAGGTGAGCGGCGGCCGAGCCCAGGACCTGATGCTCGACGAGGTCCACGTGGACGCCGACTCACCCTTCAGCGACCTAAAACTCAGCGAGTCGAACATCCGCCAGCAGCTGGGGGCGATGATCCTGGCCATCAAGCCGGCGGACGGCCCGCTGCAGATCAACCCCCGCGCTGACCATGTGATCCGCAAGGGTGACACCCTGATCTGCCTCGGCATCACGGAACGCCTGGAGAACATCTGATCTCCATTGACACCTTCCGGTGTTTCAACTATATTTTTGGCCCGGTCTTCGGGAGATTTTTCGGGGACGGGAATGACAACGGGCGATTAACTCAGCGGTAGAGTGCTGTCCTCACACGGCAGAAGTCACGTGTTCAAATCACGTATCGCCCACCAGCAGACCAGAGCGGGAGCTTCACGGCTCCCGCTTTTTTTGTGGGCCCAGGAAGCGGATGGCGGCCAGCCGCAGTGACGGGGGCAGTTCGTCGTTGACCCGGCGGAGGTAGTCCCCGGCCAGCTGCTGCAGTTCCTTGTGCCAGCGGGGGACGGAAACGGTAACCCGGAGGGTGTCGCCTTCCAGACCGAGGATTCGGCAACGGCCGGCCACCACCGGCCCGGCCAGGCGGAGGAAGGCCTCGGCTGCCAGTTGCGCCCGCAGCCCCCGGTCCTCGGGCAGGGCCTGCTCCAGAATGCCGCCCAGCAGGTCACCCAGGGGAACGAACTTCCGGCGCCGGACGCTGCTCATCACCGCTCCCCCCACAGCTCGTCATAGACGGCCAAAGTCTGCTCCACGAAGGTCTCCATGGAGAAGAGGCGCAGGGCCCGCTCCCGGCCGGCCCGCCCCATGGCCGCACAGCGGTCCGGGTCGTCCAGCAGCCCGCCCAACGCCCGGGCCAGGGCACCGGGATCGGCCGGCGGCACCAGCACACCGCTGACCCCCTCCTCCACCACTTCCACCACCCCTTCCACCCGGGTGGCCACGGTGGCCCGGGCCCGGGCCATGGCCTCGATGAGCACCATACCGAAGCCCTCCCAGACCGAGGAAAGGACAAAGAGGTCCCAGCTGTCGATGAGCTGCGGAATCCGGGCGTGGGGCACGGCGCCGGAAAACCGCACCGCACCGGCGATTCCCAGTTCCCGGCTGCGCAGCTCAAGCTCGCCGCGCAGCGGCCCGTCCCCCACGATCTCCAGGGTCGCCGCCGGGTGGCGGTCCAGGACCAGGCGGAAGGCCTCCAGCAGGTGCTGAAACCCCTTCTGGGGCCTCAGGCGGCCGATGCTGCCCAGCGCCGGTGCCCGCCCGGGGTCCGTACGGGGCGGGGACGGCTGATCCCCGAACAGCTCCGGGTCCAGCGCGTTGTGGATTACCCGGATCCGCTCCGCCGGGGCGATGCCCCGGTCCTCCAGGTGCCGGCGGACCGCCTCGGAGATGGCGATCACCCGGCCGCTGCGGCGGGTCATCCGGTCCTCCAGGCGGTAGAGCAGCGACCGCTCCTTCTGCTCAGTGCCGTAATGCCGGGTGGTCACCACCCGGCGCACCCCGCCCAGCCCGGCGGCGAAGCGGCCCAGGATCCCCCCGTGCACCAGGTGGGTGTGCACCAGGTCGATCCGCCGCGTCCGGATCAGCCGCTTCAGCCTGAACAGCGACCGCAGATCAAAGGCCCCGCCGCGGGTCAGGTCCGCCACCTCCACGCCGGCGTAGCGGTCTTCCCCGGCCAGTTTCCCCGGCCCCACCAGGAAGGCCACCAGGTTGCTGCAGCGGTGTGCCGGGCAGCGGGAGGCGAAGTCCATCAGCAGGGTCTGGGCGCCGTCGGCATCGAGCGAGGTAATCACGTGAAGCACGCGGTGCATCGGGCCGTCCTCTCCTTGGCGGCGCTGGTCAGCAGGGATGGATCGTCTCTCCCGCGGCCATTATCCGCCAGGCCTTGAAGGAACGTCAAACCTGCCCGGCCGGAACAATCTGTGGTTTGACTTGAAACAGCCCCCCAACTAGACTGGATCGGTGGTCCCGGCCGGGCAGGTGACGGACGGGGACTGCCCACTACCATCGACAACGCGTGTCATCCCTGTTGACACGCTCAGCCAGGAAAGCAACCCATGGACCAGCCAAGAAAACCGGGAGAAATCCAGCTCAAGGCGAAAATCGACGAGAAAGTGGCCGAAGGCGTATACGTCAACCTGGCCAACGTGATGCACAACCAGTCGGAGTTCGTGGTGGATTTCGGCCGGGTGGTCCCCGGCCGCAAGGAGTTCACCGTCCACTCCCGGATCATCATTTCACCCTTTCATGCCAAGCAGCTGCTGGAGGCACTGAAGCGGAACATTGGCCAGTACGAGAAAAACTTCGGGGAGATCGCCGGAGCCCCGGCCACGGACGGCAAGAAGGTCGGCTTCTAGCACCCGCCCGGCCGGCAGCAACTCCGGACAGGCGCTGCACCTGGCGGCCCTGCTGCTGATCTGCGGCGCCATCGGCATGGCGCTCTTCCGGGCTGCCGGCGTGCTGCTGGACGGGCAGGGCCGGTTGCCGGCGTTCATCCTCCACGGGGTTCCCCTGCAGCTCCTCCCCGCCGCCAGCCCGGATTTCGGGATCTTCCGGCTGACCACCGGCCTGGTGCTGCGGCTGAACCTCGGCCTGGTCCCCGGCCTGCTGGCCGGCTGGATGCTGCACCGCCGCTTCTTTGCCCCGGGGCGTAAAAAAAAAAAGAAAACGCGGGTAAGCCGGGCGCGCTCCGGCTGATCCCGGAGAGGCCACCAGCCATGACAGGTACCCCGGAGAAACAGACCGGCAACGGTCCCGGGCTGATTCTGGCCTCGGCCTCGCCCCGGCGCGCCGAGCTGCTGCGCGAGATCGGGCTCAGTTTCATCATCCGGCCGTCGAGGGTCCCGGAGATCGCGGTGCCCGGGGAGCCGCCCGAGGATTTCGTGTTGCGGGTATCGCGCTCCAAGGCACGCACGGCCGGCAGGTGGAACGAGCAGCACTGGGTGATCGCCGCGGACACGGTGGTGGTGAACAACGGGGAGATCCTCGGCAAGCCGGTGGACCGTGAGGACGCGGCGCGGATGCTGCGCGGGCTCTCCGGCGCCACCCACCGGGTGGTCACCGGGGTCACCGTGCTGCCGCCGGACGGCGGGGAGCTGCTGGCCGACGTGGCCGAGACCGCGGTAACCTTCCTCCGGCTCACCGAATCGGAGATCGAGCGCTACGTGGCCAGCGGCGAGCCGGACGACAAGGCCGGCGGCTACGGCATCCAGGGCCGGGCCGCCGTCTTTGTGGAGCACATCGAAGGCAGTTACTCCAATGTGGTGGGCCTGCCGCTGTCCCTGCTCTACCAGCTGCTGCTGCAGACCGGGTTTCCCGAAGAATCGTTCCGCTGGAGCTGATGCGCTACTGCCCTTCCCCCCGTCCCCCGGCGTCCACCTGAGCACCGGTTTGCGTGCCGCCTGCACCTCGTCCAGCCGGCTGACCGGTGTGCTGCGGGGCGCCGTGGTGATCAGGTCCGGATTGCTCTTCACCTCTCCGGCAATCTGGATCATCGCCTCGATGAAACGGTCGATCTCCTCCCGCGGCTCGGTCTCGGTGGGTTCGATCATCATCGCGCCGTGCACGATCAGGGGGAAGCTCACCGTGGGCGGGTGGAATCCGAAATCCATCAGCCGCTTGGCCATGTCACCCACCGACACTCCGTGCTCGGCCTGGAGCTTGTCGTCGAAGACCACCTCGTGCAGCACTGGGCTTTTGTACTTGAGATGGAAGAACGGCTCGAGCTTGCGGCGGATGTAGTTGGCGTTGAGCACGGCCATCTCGGAGACCCGGGCCAGGCCTTCAGGCCCCATGGTGAGGATGTAGCAGAGCGCCCGCACAGTGGTGCCGAAGTTTCCGAAAAAGGCGCCGATGCGGCCGATGGAGGCGGGCCGGTTGTAGTCCTCTTCAAACCACTGGCCCCCGTCCTGCTCCACGCGGGTCACCACCGGCAGGGGCAGGTAGGGTTCCAGTATTTTTTTCACCGCCACCGGGCCGCTGCCCGGGCCGCCGCCGCCGTGGGGGGTGGAAAAGGTTTTGTGCAGGTTGAGGTGCAGCACGTCCACACCCATGTCCCCGGGGCGGACCTTGCCCAGCAGGGCATTCATGTTCGCCCCGTCCATGTAGACCAGCCCGCCGTGGGAGTGGACGATCTCGGTGATGCGGTCCATCTGGCGCTCGAAGACCCCCAGGGTGTTGGGGTTGGTCAGCATCAGGGCCGCCACGTCCTCGCTCATCTCCGCTTCCAGGCGTGCCAGGTCCACGCAGCCGTCGGGACCGGAGGGGATCTCCTTCGCTTCAAAACCGCAGATCACCGCGCTGGCCGGATTGGTGCCGTGGGCCGAATCGGGGATCAGCACCGTTTTCCGCTTCTCACCCAGGGTGTCGAAATGCTTCTTGACCAGCATCATCCCGGTCAATTCGCCATGGGACCCGGCGCAGGGGTGCAGGGTCACCGCATCCAGGCCGGTGATCTCGGCCAGCAGGCCGGATAGATGGTGCAGCAGTTCCAGGTTGCCCTGGGCCGCCGAAGTGGGCCGTAACGGGTGGCTCTCCACGAACCCGGGGAGCCGGGCCAGCACCTCGTTGATCCGCGGGTTGTGCTTCATGGTGCATGAGCCGAGGGGGTAGAGCCCGTTCTCGATACAGTAGTTCCACTTGGAGAGACGGTAGAAGTGGCGGACCACCTCCACCTCGCTCACCCGGGGGAAACCGGGAATCGAGTCACGCACGTTTCCCTCGCCCAGCACGTCGGCCAGATCGGTGTCGGGCACGTCCAGGGCAGGGAGCGCAAAACCGGTGCGGCCTTCGCCGCCGATGTCGAAGATCAACGGCTCCCGGAAGGTGGTTCCGTTGGTGGTCATAGCGCACCCTCCAGCCTGGCGGCCAGGCGGTCGATACTCTCCCGGCTGTTCACCTCGGTGACGCAGAAGAGCATGGCATGGGCCAGATCGGGGTAATAACTGCCCAGCGGCAGGCCGCCCAGGATCCTGTCTTTCAGCAGTGCCTCGGCCACGCGCCCGGCATCACCGGGCAGACGCAGCACGAACTCGTTGAAACAGGGCCCGGGGAAGAGGTCTTCCACGCCGGGGATGGCGGTGAGCCTGCCCCGGGCGTAGTGGCTCTTCAGTGCATTCTGCCGGGCCAGCTCGCGGGCGCCGTCCTGCCCCATCAGCGACATGAAGACGGTGGCCGCAGTGGCGCAGAGCGCCTGGTTGGTGCAGATGTTAGAGGTGGCCTTGGCCCGGCGGATGTGCTGCTCGCGGGTGGCGAGGGTCAGCACGTACGCCGTGCGGCCGTCCTGGTCCACGGTCTGGCCGGCCAGCCGGCCGGGCAGGCTGCGCACCATTTTCTGGCGGCAGGCGATGAAGCCCAGACCCGGGCCGCCGAAGCTGAGCGGGTTGCCGAAAGAGGCGCCGTTGCCGGCCACCAGGTCGACGCCCAGATCGCCCACCGCGGTGAGCAGGCCCAGGCTGACCGGTTCGGAGACCGCGGCCACCACGTGGGCGCCGGCCTCGTGGGCCGCCGCGGTGAGACCGGATACGTCCTCCAGCCGGCCGAAGAAGTTGGGGTGCTGCAGCACCAGGCAGGAAGCGTCCTCCAGTTGCCCGGCCAGAGATCCCGGGTCCACGGTCCCGCCACTGTCGAAGGGGACTTCGTCCAGCTGGATGTCGAGATTGCTCAGATAGGTCCGCATCACGTCGCGGTAGAGCGGGTTGAGGCTGCCGGCGGCCACCACCCGGCGGCGGTTGCGGCTGACCCGCAGGCTCATCAGCACCGCTTCAGCCACCGCGGTGGCCCCGTCATAGAGCGAGCCGTTGGCCACGTCCATACCGGTGAGCTGGCAGATCATGGTCTGGAACTCGAAAATGGCCTGCAGGGTCCCCTGGCTGATCTCCGCCTGGTATGGGGTATAGGCGGAGAGGAACTCGGAGCGGGAGATGACCCCGTCCAGGGCCGCCGGAAGGTAGTGGGCGTATGCACCGGCGCCGATGAAGGCGTCGGCGGGCCGGATCGCCGTGTTGGCCTCGGCCAGTTCGGCCATCCGGGCGGTGAGTTCGGGCTCGGAGAGCGGCCCCGGGATATCCAGATCACCCTGGAAGCGCAGTTGCCCGGGGATGTGGGAGAACAGCTCCTCGCTGTCCTTCAGCCCGATCTCCTCGAGCATCGCCGCACGGTCCGTATCGGAATTGGGGATAAAGCGTCGCATCGTGTCACTCTTCGGAAGAGACCATCTTCTCGTAGTCTTCAGCCTTCATCAGGCCTTCAAGTTCGCCCGTGTTGCCCAGGCGCATGCGGTAGATCCAGCCGCCGCCGTACGGCTCCTGGTTCAGCAGTTCGGGCGCGTCGTCCAGGTCACCGTTCACCGCCAGCACTTCGCCGGTGAGCGGGCTGTAGAGCGGGGACACGGCTTTCACCGATTCGATGGTGCCCACCTCGTCTCCCGATTTCACCTCAGCCCCGGTTTCCGGAGTTTCCACGTAGACGATGTCCCCCAGTTCCTTCTGGGCGTGATCGGTGATGCCCACCACGCCGTCCTCGCCTTCGACCCTGATCCATTCGTGTTCCTTGGTGTACAGGAGATCCTGCGGGTTCATCGCTGCTCCTCCTCCGTGCTGTGCCGATTGACGGGGCTCCGCCCCTGCTCCGGCAGGCCTTACTTCTGACGCTTGTAGAATGGTGTTTCAACGATTCTGGCCGGCACTTCCCTGCCGCGGATGAGCACGGCGATGTCGGTTCCTACCTCGCTCACCTCCGTCGGCACGTATCCCAGGCCGATGTTCTTCTTCAGGTAGGGGGCAAAGCTGCCGCTGGTCACCTGGCCGCACTCCCCGCCGCCATGCACGATGGGGTACCCGTGGCGGGCGATTCCCCGCCCCACCATCTCGAAGCCGGCGAGGATCCGCTTGACCCCCTCCTCCTTCTGCCGCAGCAGCACGTCGCGGCCGATGAAGTCGCCCTTTTTCAGCTTGACGATCCAGCCGAGGTCCGCCTCGTAGACCGTGGTGCTGTCGTCGATATCGTTGCCGTAGAGCGCCATCTTCGCTTCCAGGCGCAGGGTGTCCCGGGCGGCGAGGCCGATGGGCTGCAGGCCGAAGCCGCCCTGCTCGCCGCGCTCCAGCAGGGCGAACCAGACCTTCTCCGCGTGCTCGGGGGCGGTGTAGATCTCGAACCCGTCCTCCCCGGTGTACCCGGTGCGGGAGATGATCGACGGCGCGTCCAGCACGGTGTCACGCACCAGGCGGTAGTACTTGATGCTCTCCAGGTCGGCGGGAGTCAGCGGGTCGAGGATCGCCTGGGCGTTGGGGCCCTGCAGCGCCAGTTGGACGTAGTCGTCGCTGCGGTTGATCACGTTGACGTCGCCCCGGACCCGGGACTGGATATACTCCACGTCCTTGGCCGCGTTGGCCGCGTTGATGCAGAGCATGTATTCGTTCTCGCCCAGGCGGTTGACCAGCAGGTCGTCCACAAAGGTGCCCGCCGGGTGCATCAGGGCCGAGGTACTGGATCTGCCCCACCTTCAGCTTCGCCGCGTTGTTGCAGGTGATCCACTGCAGAAAGTCGAGGCTGTCCGGCCCGGAAATCTCCACCTCGCCCATGTGGCTGACGTCGAAGAGACCGGCAGTGGTGCGCACCGCCATGTGCTCCTCGATCACCCCCTTGAACTGGGTGGGCAGATCCCATCCGGCGAACTCGACCATCTTCCCGCCCAGCTGACGGTGCGCGGCGTTGAGCGCCGTCTTTTTCACGGGTGAACTCTCGTTGGCGGCCATGGGGAAACCCTTTCCGAGACATATCGCAAATAATTGATAACACTGTCTGTTAACCGGATGCCCGGGGCCGGGCAACCAAGAAAGAAAAAGGTAACACACCACGTGGGGTGAGTCAAGAAACGCAGGGGATTAGCGGCGGACCCAAATTCCCCGTGCCGGCAGGTAGTCCCAGACCCGGATGCGGCCGGTGATCCCGTAGAGGCTCACCGCCCGCATCCGGCCCCGGGGAGAGAGGAGGTAGACGGTTCCCGAGGAGGAGGTGCCCTGGGGGGTGAAGGAGGCCAGGTCGGACGAGCCGAAGCGGACCGGGTCGGACGGGTTGGTGAGTGTGCCGGAGCCGGGAGGGAGAACCGGAACCGGTTCCGTATCGATGATGCCGAAACGGACGCCGCCGTGCTCGGTGGCCAGGTCCACCGGGCCGTCCACCACCGGATCGATCCCCGACTCCACCTCGGCCCGCCTGATGCCGTTGCCATTGCCGTCCTCCACCACCCGGTAGACCACCGTCTGCCCGTCAGCGCCGGGACCGAAGACCACCCCGCGGCAGACCGCGCGGGCAATGGCCTGGTAGCGCACCTGGCGCAGGAGCATGGTCACCCGGCTGCTGGCCGCGCCCAGCCGGGCCCCGTCGATCCAGGACGTGCAGGCGGGCAGCACGGCGGCGGCAGCCAACCCGAGGAGGCAGAGGGCCAGGCAGACCTCGGGCAGCGAGAGGCCGCGGTGCCCGGAATGGTTCAGCTGGTCACTCATCCCGACCTCTCCCGGTCCACCCCGGCCGCAAGCATGGCCCGGGCCGCCCGCCGCGAGTTCCGTCCGCCGTCCAGGGCCAGGCCGACGGCGGGACACGACCCGGCCAGGGTTTCACCATTCACCGGACAGACCTGGAACCCCTCCCGCCGGAACGCCTCGGCCAGGTCGCGGACGCCGGCCGGACCGCTGGTCCGGTCCAGCAACCCGATCACCGGCGGCTGCCGTGCCGGCCCCTGCCGGGCGGCGAAACGGACGAATTGCTCCACCCCCCGGGACCCGGGAGGAAAGACCCTCATCGCCCGCACCGTCCCGTCCTCGGCCATGGCCGCACAGAAGAACACACCGTCCCTGGCCTCCACCCCGAACACCCAGCGATCCCTCACCTCGATCCCGCTCCAACCGCCGGCACCCGCATCCACGGGGGCCGGCCGCGGCGGCAGCGGGCCGGCCCCCTCGCTCACTGACTATTTTTTCGCCTTGCTACCCGCGGTCGGCAACGGCTTCAGCGTGGTCTCCCCCTCCACCGCCAGGTGGGGACGGAGCTGGTCAAAGGTCCGCTGGCCAATGCCCTGGACGTTCATCAGGTCCTCGGGCCGCTGGAAGGGACCGTGCTTTTCGCGGAAGGCGATGATCCGCCGGGCCACCGCCTCACCCACCCGGGGGAGCCGGGTCAGTTCGGACTCGGTGGCCGTGTTCAGGTTCACCACCCCCTCCAGGGCCGCGGAGGCCTTGGCCGGGGCGGCGCCGGTGGAGGCCGGGCAATCGGCCTGCACCGCCGCCAGCATCAGACAGGCCGTCAAAACGGTCAGCCAGAAAAACCTGCCACTGCGTTTGTGGTCGCTCATCTCAAGATTCTCCTCGTGGTTTGCTTCACCAGATGTTCGGTTTCGCCGGCGGGAGGCAGCTGCACCGGCCGCCAGACCGGTGACAGCCGCTCTCCCGCGGCTCCTGCTTCTCTCTCTCCTGCCTGGCCGATCCACTGCCGGAATACCCGGCAGGCGCATTGGTCGACCGTGCGATCCATGACTTCCCCGATCACCTCCCCCCCTGGTCCGGTTGACCGTGCCGTACCCGGCGCCGCGACAACCGGGAGGGCGCGGCAGAACCACTGATCACCGGGGGACGCCGGTCGGCAAGCCCACTGAATCAGCAACCCGCGTGCCAGGGCGAGCCAAGCCCATGAAAACCTCATATGATATTTAAATTGAACAGTTTGGAATGGATGGTTCGGCTGCGGCGGGCAACGGGGGGGAAGAGAACCCGGAAACCGCCTGCGCCCCGGAGGAAACCGGGGTTGGCGGCTGCGGAAAGATGTGGCCCCTAGTCGAGGACTCTCATCACCACCAGGGTGATGTCGTCATGCTGCGGCTGGGTGCCGGCAAAACGGTTCACGTCGGCCGTGATCTGGTCCACCATCTGCTTGCTGGGCAGGTGGGAGTTGTGCGAGATGCACTTCATCAGGCGATCCTCGCCGTATTCCTCTTCGCGGACGTTCATCGCCTCGGTGATCCCGTCGGTGTAAAAGACGAGCACGTCGCCCGCGGTGAGCGAAACCGTATTCTCCTCGATGATGCTGGAAAAGAGGGCGCCCTCGTCCAGCCCCAGGGCCATCCCCGGCGGGTGCAGCGACTCGAAGTCGACGGAATCCTGCTTGAGCAGGAACCCGGGGTTGTGGCCGGCACGGCTGTAGATCAGTTTCCGGGCCGCGGTGTCGAGCACGGCATAGAAGAGGCTGATGAATATCCCTTTCTCGATGGTGCGGTAGATCAGGCTGTTCACCCGGCCCAGCACGGTCACCGGCGAATCGTCGAAGCCCACGTGGGACTGCAGGATGCCCTTGGTCAGGGTCATGTAGATCGCCGCCGATACACCCTTGCCCGAGACGTCGCCCACGGCGATACCCAGCTTGCCCCGCCCGAGGCTGATGAAGTCGAAATAGTCTCCGCCCACCTCGGTGGCCGGGAGGCAGACACCGGCCACGTCGTAGCCCGGGAGCTGCGGGGACTCCTTGGGCAGCAGCTTCATCTGTACGTGGCGGGCGATCTCCAGTTCCTTCTGCATCCGCTCCCGCTCGGTGATCCGGCGGATGTGGGCGGGGAGCAGGTCCTTGTGTTCCTCCTCCGGCTGACGGATGCGGAAAGCTGCCGCCGCCAGGACCACCGGCACCAGCAGCCCGCAGAAACCGATGATCGAGACCAGCCTGACCGAGGGCAGCCCGGAGGTGAACATCGGCCCCAGGGGAATCAGAATGGAACTGAAG
Organism: uncultured Acidobacteriota bacterium; assembly: GCA_963836075.1. Taxonomy (GTDB): domain Bacteria; phylum Acidobacteriota; class JAQAZP01; order JAQAZP01; family JAQAZP01; genus JAQAZP01. Next base: position 2,665,431 of record CAWIIB010000009.1, on the reverse strand, counting down.
AAGGTAGCCCAGATGGCGGCCAACAGGCCGTAACGGACCAGCACCGCACAGCCCAGCAGGCCGAGGAGAAGGAAAAGCCCCAGACCCAGCCAGAGATGATCGGGGGCGGGAAAATCGCAGTAGACCACAAAGAAGAGGGAGGAGACCAGGGCGCCGAGAAACAGACCGAGACCCGGCCGCCGCGGGAGCAGGGAGCGGCCCAGGGCCAGGAGGGGAAGCCGGATCGCCGTCTCGGTGAATATCGCCCCGGCCAGTGGTCCGATGAACAGCAGCAGTACCGGCCACGATGCCGACCAGTGCGAAAAACTGTGCGGGAAGCGGTAGCCCAGAATAGTGTAGGAGAGCCAGTGGGCCACCGAGGCCAGCCCCAGCAGTGCGGCGCCGCAAAGGTAGCCGGTCTGCACCGACCAGCCGAAGGAGCGGGTGAAGACCCGCCGGGCAAAGAGGCCGTCCACCGCCTGCAATACCCCGGCCCACCCTTCGCGGGCATAGGACTCACCCACGGAGTAGCCCACAAAAACCAGCAGGCTGGCGCCGAAGGTGAGGAAAGCGAACATGAAGACCGACATGAACACTTTTTCCTGGGCCATGTTGAGCACGCCCACATCGGTGGAGGCGAAGATAATCGGCAGGACAATGGCCGTCACCACGGAGTAGAGGACAAAAAAGATCGAGGCCAGCAGCATTCCACGGTTGACCCCCAGTTCGCCCTGGTGGTAACGGCGGAGAAATACGGCGGCGAGAACCACCAGCAGCATGAAACCGGCCACCGACCGGGGAAGTCCGCGGATCAGGGCCGCCCGCTGTTCGTGCTTTTCCACCAGTTGGGAGAAACGGTCGGGCAGCCCGGGATTGATCCGCACCGCCTCGAGGGTGCTGCCGTGGAGGGTCATGGTGATCTTGTAGGGGATGTCTTCCTCCCCCTGCTCCACCGGGACCCAGGTCAGCAGCGAATCGGTCCGCTCCTCGATCTTGTGCTCCGAATAATCATCCAGCACCCAACGGGCCGGGTCGATGCCGGCGGCGGTGAGGGCTTTCCCGGCCATGGCCATGGCCTGCTCCCGGCCGGGATGAGCTCCTGAATCGTCATCGATGCCGCTGTGGCGGTAGGCCATCACCCGGCCGTTGAAATCGACGTTGACCCGGTAATTGTCCGACGCCACAGGGTCGAAGAAGCCGGCATCCTCCCACTGGAAGGCCCAGTTGCCCACGGGCAGTTGTTCCTGTCCCCGTTCGATCTCCTCCCAGCTGTCGTATCGTTCATCGAGGTAGAGGTAGTGGGCCGACTGGGTGTTCATGGTCTCGATGGCGCTCATCCCCTCCACGCCCTGTATTCCAAGCTGGCCGAGGAAGTCCATGGCAATTTCCCGAGCCTGGTCCTGGTCCACCCGGGCGATGACGTGGGCCCCCGGCGCACTGGAGAAGAAGAGTACCAGCGAGAGAACCATCCCGCCCAGCCCCAGGGCCCAGAGCAGCGCCAGTTCCCGGTGGCCTGGAGCGCCGAAGATATCCCTGACCTCTACTTTCTTTAGATTCACCATGACCTCATTTCATTCCTTGGTGTCGAGCCGTACGGCCTCGGCAATGAATTCCTCAACCACCCGCTCAATGGGGACCCGGCGCAGGACACTGCCGTTGCGGAACAGCACGCCCTCTCCCCTGCCCAGCGCCAGACCCAGGTCGGCCTCCCGGGCCTCGCCGGGACCGTTGACCTCACAGCCCATCACCGCCAGCTTGAGCGGCGTCTTCAAACCGGCCACACCCTCGGCGATGGCGGCGGACATACGGACGAACTCCTCGCCGCATTCGGCCTGGACCCGGCCGCAGGTGGGGCAGGATACGATCTCCGGGCCGAAGGACCGCAGTCCCAGTCCCTGAAGGATATCACGGGCCACACCGATTTCATCCACCGGATCCCCGGTGAGCGAGACGCGGATGGTGTCGCCGATTCCCTCGGCCAGCAGGATGCCGATGCCCAGGGCCGACCGGACCATTGCCGGACGGCCGGCACCGGCCTCGGTGACCCCGAGGTGCAGCGGGTAGTCCGTGCGCCGGGCCAGCTGGCGAGAGGATTCCACCGTCCGGGCCACGTCGCTGGCCTTGAGCGAGATCTTGATCGCCCCGAACCCCACCCCCTCCAGCTGGGCCGCCTGCTCCAGGGCGCACTCCACCAGGGCCTCGGGGGTCGCTCCGCCGAACCGGCGGAGCAGCCGCCGGGGCAGGGACCCGCCGTTGACCCCGATGCGGATGGGCAGGCCGCGCTCCCCGGCCGCCCGGGCCACCGCCTCCACCCGCCGGGGGGAACCGATGTTGCCGGGATTGATCCGCAGCCCGTCCACCCCGGCGTCCACCGCGGCCAGGGCCAGCCGGTGGTCGAAGTGGATGTCGGCGACCAGAGGCACCCGGGCCCGTTTCTTCAGTTCACCCAGCGCTGCGGCCGACGCCATGTCGGGCACGGCCAGCCGCACCACCTCGCAACCGGCGGCCTCCAGCCTGGCGATCTGGGCCGCGGTGGCATTCACGTCGGCGGTACGGGTATTGGTCATCGACTGGATGGAAACCGGCGCACCGCCGCCCACCTGCAGGCCGCCCAGAAAGACCGGCCGGCTCTGCCGTCTCATCGCACCCTGTTCCATGACATCAGTGTTCATCGCTGCTCCGCCGAACTGTTGATCAGACGCTTCGCCGTCTGACGCGCTTCCCGGGCCGCCTCTTCCACCGCCCGGAGCGAATCCGCCGGCCGCACCGTGTGCCGGTCCAGGACGCCGGTGATCAGGTCCCAGATGCGGGTGAACGGGAGCCTCCCCTCTAAAAACGCATCCACCGCCACTTCGTTCGACGCGCTGAACGCCGCCGGCGCCGTCCCCCCCAGTTCCATGGCCCGGCGGGCCAGGTTGATCGAGGGAAAGGTGTCATGGTCCATCGGCTCGAAAGAGAGCGGCCGGCGTCGGGCCAGGTCCAGCAGCGGCTCGAAGGGCGGGGCCCAGGTCCCGGGGTGGGACAGGGCGCGCCTGATGGGCAGACGCATGTCGGCCGGCCCGAACTGGGCCAGGGTGGTGCCGTCCACCAGCTCCACCATGGCATGGACCACGCTCTGCGGGTGGACCAGCACCTCCACCCGCGACGGGGAGACCTGGAACAGGTGGCAGGCCTCGATCAGTTCCAGCCCCTTGTTGATCAGGGTGGCTGAATCGACACTGATCTTGCGTCCCATCTCCCAGGTAGGGTGGTCCAGGGCCTGGGCCGGGGTGACCCCGGCCAGCCGCTCACGGGTGAAGCCGCGAAACGGGCCGCCCGACGCGGTGAGCACCAGCCGGGCCACCTGGTCCAGGGAACGGCCGTGGAGGCACTGCTGCAGGGCGCTGTGCTCGCTGTCCAGGGGGAGAATCTCGGCGCCGGTCTGCCGGGCGGTGGAGACGATCAGCTCACCGGCCATGACCAGCGATTCCTTGTTGGCCAGGGCCACCCGCTTGCCCTGGCGCACCGCGGCCACCGTGGGGGCCAGCCCGGCACCACCCACCACCGCCGAGACCACCAGGTCGGCGTCACCGTGGGTCGCCGCCGCGGTCAGACCCGCTGTGCCGCAGAGCAGATCGGCCCCCAGCTCACCGGCCAGCGGCCGGACCAGGGACAGGTCCTCCTCCCGTTCCAGGGAGATCAGCCGCGGCCGGTAGCGCCGGGCCTGTTCCAGCAGCAGCGGGATATTGCGCCCGGCAGCCAGCACGGCCACCGCCAGACGATCGGGGTGGCGGTCCACCACCTCGAGGGTGGACCGGCCCACCGAACCGGTGGAGCCGAGAATGGCAAGACGGCAGGTCATTGGTTCCGCTCTCCGCCCCCGTGCGGGGCGCGCCGCCTCAGCCCACGATGAGGAGGATGTAATAGTAGTAGAGCGCGGGCCCGGTAAAGAGCAGGCTGTCGCCGCGGTCCAGGATACCGCCATGGCCGGGGATGAAGGAGGCGCTGTCCTTCACGCCGGCGCTCCGCTTCAGACCCGACTCGGCCAGGTCGCCCAGCTGGCCGAGAATGTTGAGCAGCACACCGAGGGCCAGGGCATCGAAGAGCCCCAGCTGGGGGATGAACAGGGCCCGCACAGCCAGAGAGCCCAGCACCGAGGCCACCAGGCTGCCCACCGCCCCCTCCACCGTCTTGTTCGGGCTGAGCGCCGGGGCCAGCTTGTGCCGCCCCAGGCTGCGGCCGGTGTACAGCGCGCCGGCATCGCCGATCCAGATGACGATGTAGAGATAGTAGATGAGGTAGTCGCCGCGGATCTCCCCCCCGGCCAGCCGCAGGGCCACCTGGAAACCGATGAGCAGCCCGATGTAGGAACAGCTGAGCAGGGCCACGGCCAGCGACCCCAGGTAGCGGGTCACCTCCCGGCAGCTGAAGAGATAGGTCATGGTCAACACCAGGATGCCCAGCACCATGGCGGCCAGCGGCATATTCACACCGGTCGGGCCGACCTGCGGTGCGGCAAAGGCCAGGCAGACCAGCAGCGCGCAGGCCGAGTTCAGCGGCCAGTGGCTCACCAGCCCCCGGGCTTTGGCCAGGCGGGACAGCTCCCAGCCGGCGAGCACGGCGCAGAGCCCGGCAAAGGAGACGAAGACCGCCGGCGGCAGCAGGCTGTTCAGGACATAGAACAGCGGCAGGAAGACAATGGCTGTGAGGATTCGTTTCATGGACACGCCGGGCCGGACAACCGATGAGGCAGGGCTCAAATGCCCCCGTATCTCCGGTCCCGTTTCTGGAAATCGATGATGGCCTGGAACAGATGCTTCTTCCGGAAATCGGGCCACATGGTGTCGGTGAACCAGATCTCGGTGTAGGCGATCTGCCACAGCAGAAAATTACTGATCCGGAACTCCCCGCTGGTGCGGATGAGCAGGTCCGGGTCTGGCTGACCGGCGGTGTAGAGGTGGCGGGCAAACGACTGGTCGTCCAGGTCCTCCAGAGACGCCCCGGTCTCCAGCAGTTCCCGGCAGAGGGAGCGGCAGGCATCGACGATCTCCGCCCGCCCGCCGTAGTTGAGCGCGATGTTGAACATCAGGCCGCTGTTGCCGGCGGTGCGCTCTTCGGCATCGCGCAGTTCCTCCTGGATCACACCTTCCAACCCTTCCATCCGTCCCAGCACGCGGAACCGGATATTGTTGTCCAGCAGGGTCTTCAGTTCGATCTTGAGATACTTGCGGAGCAGCTTCATCAGCGTGCTCACCTCGTCCACCGGGCGTTTCCAGTTCTCCATGGAGAAGGCGTAGAGGGTCAGGGATTGCAGTTTCAGCCGGGTGGCCGTCTCCACGGTGTCGCGCACCGAATCGATGCCGGCGCGGTGTCCCTGGACCCGGAGCAGCTTGCGGCTGCGGGCCCAGCGGCCGTTGCCGTCCATGATGATGGCGATGTGCGCGGGCAGACGGTCGGCGTCGATAGTGCCGAGCAACTGCTCCTCCTCGGAGCCGGGCTCGATCTCGCCTTCGAAGTCCTTCCAGTATTCCAGCCCGCCGCCATTCATGTGCTCATGTTCCCTGAGATTGGAATATCACGCTCTGACAGGTAAAACGAGGCAAAATGGTAGCACACCGCCCGTGACGGCGCAACAAAGCGGCACCCCCCCGCGGCAGCGGCCCCCAGTGTATCATCCCGGACCTTCGGGACCGGCAGTTTTCGAGCAGCGCCGAGGGGCCGGGGAGTTCCATATGATACAGTGAAATGATGGAACGATGAGTATTGAACGCACCGCTGCCCCGCACTGTCTGGAGGGCTGCGGTTGAACACCGGTAGTGGAGGGACCCATGGATATCAACGGCACGGTGGCACTGGTCACCGGAGGCAGCGAAGGCATCGGCAGGGCCATCGCCGAAGCACTGAAGAACGAGGGCGCACTGGTGACCATCACCGGCCGGGACGAGGAGAAGCTGCGTGCCGCCGCTGACGCGGTGGGCCTGGACGCCATGGCCGGAGACGTGGGAAACGAGGCTCACGCGGTTGAAACCGTGGCGTCCGTGATCGAGAAACACGGCCGCCTGGACATCCTGGTCAACAACGCCGGCTACGGCGTGTTCAAACCGCTGGTGGAAATGGACCTCGGCGACATGGAGGGCGTGTACCGCACCAACGTCTTCGGTGCGTTCCTGATGGCCCGGGAGGCCGCGCGGCAGTTCGTCAAGCAGGAGAGCGGAGAACTGATCAACATCTCCTCCACCTCGGGGCTCAAGGGCGGGAAAGGGAGCACCGCCTACAGCTCGTCCAAGTTCGCGCTGCGGGGCATGACCGACTGCTGGCGCGATGAGCTGCGGCCGCACAACGTGCGGGTCACGCTGGTCAACCCCAGCGAGGTGTTGACCGACTTTGCGGCCAAGGCCGGCTACCAGCGGGAGCATTCGGAGAAGAAGCTCCGTTCCCGGGAGATCGCCGACGCCATCGTCGGCGCCCTCAAGCTGGACAACCGCGGCTTCATTCCGGAGTTCTCGGTCTTCGCCACCAACCCGTTCTGACCGGATGGCTGAGGTTGATATCCCGGTGATTGAGGTGACGAACGAAGATGGATCGATCGGCTGAAACAGACGGACTGGCCGGAATCGTCACCGGCCTGGCCCGGATCAGGACGGCATACGGCAGCCGGCCCCGGGTTCAGCGCCGCCGCCTGTTGCGTGCGGCCTCCCGCTGTCCCATCGATGATGCCGCGGCTCTTTTTGACTATCACGAACTCCTGCTCTTTGTCTGCGCCTTCCCCGATGACCGGCCGATGCTGGATCTGGCGGTGGGTGAGCTCAAGCGGGTGGATGCGGCGGCCAGGGAAATGACCGCCCGCGAAGAGCCTTCCGACATGCACATACTGGCCGACTCGGGGATTGCCGGAACCGTCACCCATTGCCAGTACTCGGTGCAGCTGGCCACGTGGCTGGCCGGGCACTACCCCCGTGATACCGAAATCGCCTGGGATGGAGAGTCGGCCGGTGAGGGGCTCGACGCCATGCTCGGTTCGCTGGTGGAGCCGGTGGAGAACAACGGTCTGGACGATGTGACCCTGAGCACCCGGGAGTGGTTGGCCATGGCCCGCGGCCGGCAGGGAGCGAAGCGGGAATCAGATCTGTTGTGGGTGCTGCGCCGTTTTTCCTGGATCGATCTCGACCCCCGGTTTCGCGACAAGGTGTTCGATCTGTTCGAACTGCGGATCCGCTGGGTGCTGCGCCGCGCTGGTGCCTCACGGACGTTGGCACGACTGCCGCGGCGGGTGACGAGCTACCAGCGGGAACCGCTGGCCCGTGAACTCGATGTGTCCCGTCTGCTGGACGAGCCCCTGGGCAAGGGCGGGCGCTGCCCCCGGCGGCAGGCCGAAAAGGTCATCGATTTCGCTCGTTCGGTGCTGGCGGTGCGGCACCGCGAAATCGACCCGGTCACCTGCGCCACGGTGGATGATGTTTCGGTGTTCGACATGGGGGCCGGAGTGGACGTCGCGCTGTTCGGGCTCCTCCCCGGTCACCGCATGCCGATCGAAACCTACTACGGCTACATTCTGATGAAAAACCGCGTGCCCATCGCTTACGGGGGCGGGTGGGTCTTCTGCGGGCGCTGTGAAATCGGCCTCAACATCTTCGAGACCTTCCGCGGCGGAGAGAGTATGAACACCTTCGGGCAGCTGCTGCGGCTCTACCGTCACCGCTTCGCCCTGGAGCGCTTCACCGTGGACCCGTATCAGATCGGCGCCGGCAACCCCGAAGCGATCGAGACCGGGGCTTTGTGGTTCTATTACCGTTTCGGGTTCCGTTCGCAGAACCCGGCTCTTCGCCAGGCCGCCGGCCGGGAGTGGCGCCGGATGGAGGCCGACCGCCATTATCGCACGTCACCGCGGGTACTGCGGCGCCTCGTGCAATACCCGCTCGAACTCCAGCTCCGGCCGGTGGATCGTGATCGTCTCTTCGAACCGGCTGAGCTGAGCCTCGGGATCACCCGCTGGATCGGCAAACGGTTCCACGGTGACCGTGAACGCGCTCGCCGCTGGTCCATCCACCGGGCCCACCAGTTGCTGGGGCCGATCGATCAGACCCGCTGGCGTGCCGGCGAAGTCGAGGCCTTCAACAGCTTCTGCCTGCTCGTGGGGCCGATCCCCGACCTCGCTCGCTGGCCGGCCGCGGACAAGGTGAAACTGGTCCGGCTGATGCGGGCCAAGGGCGGCCCCCGTGAACGCAGTTTTGCGGCATCTCTGAAACGTCACCGGCGGCTGCGAGCGGCATGGAAAGAGATCGCATGAATGCCCGTCGAGGAGAGCACGCCTGCCCCCGGTCAGGGCACAATACCTTGTGACATCAGTAAGATCCGGGGGGATCAAGATATCCCGGCTCATCCCACAGCCGCCCCAGGGCCACATGGCCGCCGGCGCCGTAGGCACCCTCTTCGAAGAGCAGGAAATTCCGCCGCTCAACCAGTTCGAGCGTATTCCCGTCATGGTTCCAGGTCTTCAGGCTGGCGGGATAATCAGGATGCGTACCCGGGAGGGTCAGTATCTCGCAGACCCGGTCGTTGTCAACGTCCTCGCAGGCCACCACGCAACCGAAGCCATTCGTTAACTCAGGATAGGCGATGAAATTCACATCATGCATCACCGCAAGCGACTGCCCATCATAGTTCCAGCCCCGCACATGGGAACCGAACATCTCCCCCGGGCCGGGCCCGGTGACGATCTCGGCAATCAGGTCGCCGTCGATATCACCGCAACTGACATTCACCCCGAACCGGTTGGTCCCGTATGCCAGAAAGCTCACCCCGGCGATGGGCATGACCGTTGAACCGTTCCAGTTCCAGCCCCGAACATGCGGGCCGAACACTTCCCCCGGCCCCGCACCGGTGATGATCTCATCCGCGTCGTCGCCATCGATGTCGCCACAGGTGACATTCACGCCGAACCGCAGCGTCCCGTACGCCATGTAACTCAACCCGGGCAGAGGACTCACCCCCGCCCCGCTCCACCCCCACCCCCGGACATGCGGACCAAAAACCTTCCCGGGCCCAGGCCCGGTGAGAATCTCGTCCCGCCCGTCCCCGTCCAGGTCGCCGCAGGCCACATTGCACCCATAACGCCGCACCCCATAGGCCAGGAAATTATCCAACCTCTGTCCTTCCCCATCGGTGATCACCACCAGCGGCGGATGGTGCGCTCCCGGGCCCGGCCCTACCACGATCTCTCCATACCCGTCGCCATCCAGGTCACCGCTGGCCACCACCGTGCCGTAGGCGTTCACCAGCCAGGGCCGGAAGGATTCAAGATACCCCTCATGACGAAATGCGTCCCACACTCGAACCTCGGAGGGGTTCGAAGCCAACGGCCCCGGCCCGGCCACCAGCCGGGGCACGGCATCGAGTGGCGGCCGGCTGAGAAACACATGAATCTCGCCGCAATTGCTGCCCCCCTCCCGGTCGGCATGCCCCAGGCCGATGCAGATGTCGTCGTAACCGTCCTCATTGATGTCGAGGAGCGGGGCACTCATGGTCGTGCCCCCGTCTCCCTCGTCGTCTCCCAGGACTTTAACCTCGGGATCCACCTCATTCAGCATGATCACCTGGTTCGGCGCGTAATCCGATCGCCCCGGGAAGAGGTAGAAGGCCCCGGCTCCCTCCTCAAGATTTTCCGAACTGTCGTAGGCCCCAAGAAGAAGATCATCCTTCGAGTCAGCGTCACAATCACCGAACGCACATGATATTCCGAGCCAGGCCAGGCTCATATCCCCATAAATCGTGACGTCCGCCTGCTCCTTCGCCAGGTCTATCACCGTCTCTGCCGGATAATCAGAGCCACCATAAAAAAGGTGAGCGGAACCGGCCTTCTCGACCAAGGTGTCATCGGCATACGCTGTTACACAGAAGTCTGCGTATGCATCCCCGTTAAAGTAGCCGACATCGAGATGAGAACCAAATTGTGAGAAGGGCTCCGGCCCCTTGATTGTTATTCCCGCGGTGTCGTGGTTAAGCAGGATTTCGTGATCGGGCGGAAACTGGTCCGACCCATGGACTACGTAAGCCCAGCCACGTTTTTGCTCCGAGTAGTCCGCCTCCCAGGCCCCGACCACCAAGTCATCAGCGCCATCTCCATCAATATCGCCCAACGCAACATCGCTTCCGAACTTGTCGCCGGCCCTCTCGCCGAAAACAGCCAGGTCAAGGGGTTCCTGGGACAGGTCCACGAGCATCGGGGTATTGAAGGTTTTCGACCCATAGAGCACGAAGACCGCACCGGAACCGAACCCTTCCGGATGACCGCAATAAGGCGCCCCGATAGCCAGGTCATCGATGCCGTCACCATTGACGTCCCCCGATGCCAAACAAATCCCAAATTGCACGGAAGCGAACGGCTGGTTGTGATGGATGGTGATATCGGCCAGTTGTTGTTCCAAGTCGATGACCATTCCGGGTTGCCAAGTAGGGCGGCCGAAAATTACATATACTTGGCCCGTCTCAATCACACCTTGGTCAAAGGCCGAGGGATCGCCAATAGCCAAATCACTAATTCCATCATTGTTCCAATCTCCAGATACTAGTGAACTTAACCCGGAGTATATATTATCCGGCCCCAGGATCTCGAAATTATAGGTCTTATCAAGAAGGTCTATAGTCTTATTCAGTTCCATTGTCAGATCATCATCTACAAACCCGTGTACGGAACTAATATTCAGATCATTAATAAACAGGTCTCCTGTGCCGGTATCGTTGAGATCAAGGAAAGTCATCCGCGAAGTGTAACTTTGATTTCTTCTGCCAAGAATCCTGAGATCTCCATTGATCTCGCTCATGTCGTAAATGGTCTGGGCCAAAATCCACCGGCCGGTGATGCCGGCAAGAATAGCGGATACGGATATGCACACCAAGACCAGACCAATTCTCTTTATTTTCCTGTTCACTCAACAGCCTCCAGTTTCACTGCATCGGCCAGCAGGAGGGCCAGAGCAGCGAAACCCGCTTCGTCGGGCTGGGCGCTGACCCGGACCACCACCGAGGCTAGATCATCTATACCCAGGCCTGATACTTCGAATTCACTTACAGCGGCAAATCCATCGGCATCAACATCGGAGGTCAATTGTCTCGCCTGATCGAGAACCACCGAGCAGATAGGCTCCGGCAAGTCCCCGAGTGTCAGATCCTGGAAGGAATCCTGAAGATGATTCACAACATAGACATCGTAGCGGGCAGTGGTGGTCGCCTCCTGGCGCGCCACGTGATTCACTCGCAACCGGTGCCGGCCATTGACCCCGGTATCAATGCGGTAGAGAGCGCAGGCACCGGGGACGGTAGTGTAGACAGCGTCAAGGCTGCCGCTTTCCGCGCGTGAGTCTTCAATCTCCGACCAGCCATGGCCGAAAGTCCTGTAGTATGGACTCCCAGATGATCTTCCCCCCCATCTCCAGATTTTGAATTGTCCACTATGCCAGAGAGCCAGATTCTGAATACCATCAGGGCCTTGTCCTCAATCGTTCGAGGTCCCTGCGGTTCACCGGGCGCCCGTCCGCCCCCAAGAATAATCTTGGGCGCCAGACCCGGCCCCCCGTTAGATCTTGTGACGGAATAGTTGTCGCCATATTCATCAAAGATATCTGCCGGGATGTTGGGGGCGTTGACTGCTGGAGTGCTGCCTTTAATATGTTCGATCATCTGATGCCCCATAAGATTGCCGACACCATTTAGAGCGAGTTTGTCAATATTGTTGATCTCGAGAAGAAAACTCCGGTCTCTCAGATCAAAGAACTGGGAATCCAAGTCACGTTTTTCTTTGTTCTGGAAAGCTGCCGATCCGAAGTTGTTCTCGCAGATGCTGTAAAGTTCGATCTCTTCATCACTCTGGAGACTACCGATGGGGATGCAATCTTCACAGCCATACTCTGCCACATCGGTGAGCGTCAACGAAAACGTTTCATTATTGTAGACAGTGACAAATATCGGCCTACTCGGCGGCCCAAAACCCTCATAAGGACCAAACCTGTTTATCACCAGTGATTCGGAAACTGGCCCGACGAGATTGACGATATTGGTCACCGGCTGCCAGCCGGCCTTGTGAAGTTTCTTGAAAATATCTGTGTAGCCGCGTCTGGGAAGGATATAACTGTCGCTTGTCCAGAACGCTCTTCTGGCAGGACCAGGTGGATCAGGTGGGAGATACCCATAAAATTCGTCCTTCGCATCGTCATCGACGAAGCACCCCTCCTCAACCGAAAGGAAATTATGCATCGCCGGCATGAAACCGTATGCCAGGCAGGACCACGTGGCTTCATTCAACAACTGGAGCAGCACCTGGTCCCTGTCAGTGTATAGGTGGTCTGGCCCGTTGCCATAGGTGATATAATTGTCCAGGGCGTCACCGGCGCATCTATATGGTGCCAGCCCTCTTGCCACGGATTTGTCCCGAGCCATACTCCGCCTGAAATCGAAACTTTCATTTTTATTATTGAACTGGGTTTGTGTCGAACTTTCGAACATGATCACATCGGCAAGCATGATCGCGTATTTCGAACCGCCGAATTCCTTCTGCATGGCGTTGATGGAAATTATTTCTTCCTCTGACGCTCCAGGGTATCCCGAGTCGGCGCCATCGCCATGATCTGGAAATTGAGCCTCATCATTGTCTACGTCGTCCAGAAAAGCTTCAACATGAGGGAAAAACCAGGTGTTGGTAGTCAATTGCGGTACGGCTGGCCTGAATTCGTTATAACTGTAAGTGAGACGGCCCTCATTTCCCTCGACATCGCTGTGGGCAAAATTGTCTACTCGACCGATGTTCAGATCGAGATGGCTATCCCGGTAAGTATTGTCAAACTCCACGCCAGCGATCAGGTGAAAGTCCTCCTCGAAGGATTTATACCAACCTTTGAAGTAGCTCAATTCCTTGGTGACAAGAATATCGGATTCATCAGGGTCGGGCGTCATCGTCACTGAAACAGGAAAGAAGTACCGCTGACGTTCCTCACAAATCTTGTAGAACAGCTTCTGTTCACCTAACGGCGAAGTGAAAATCCGTGGTAGTTTTCTTAAATATATCTGACTCTGGGGAAAGGATATGTCATCGAGCTCAGCTTCGGCTTGGATCCATAACTCATCCATAGAGTTCATTCTATTGGATTCTTCGCCATCATTTTTTATCTCGAAGCTGCCGGCCCAGGGAAGATCATAGACCACGGCGCTGACATTTTTTCCATGCAGTGCAATAAGGTTTGCCCTGATGTCCGCAATGCCGGATGGAGATCCTACAAATTTTATCTGGTCGTAACGAATCCCAAACTGGTTCGGCCGATCATCGAGACCGTCCTGCTCCAGATCATCGACGTCCGGATCGTATTGAGCGCCGCCGAAGAGCCAGTCTTCTTCGCCCTCGCGGGTAAAGGTGGGCCTGGTGAAGAACTCCTGATAGAAGGAGCGTTGGTACTTTTCCATCCCCTCGCGAAAGACAGACTGCTCTGAAAAATCCTCATCATCCGAGCGGAAGATGATGAAAGAAAAATCGGTGCTATTGCCGGATGCAGAGTCCTCCGCCAGCAAGCCAAGGTTGAATTCGATATAGGCGTATCCGATGAAATCCTGGGCACCTCCCCAAGCCTGGCGGTCAATCCGATAGCCGAAATGAGAAATATTGGGGGTCACCCAGGTGCCGTCAAGTGAATCACCGAACGAGAGGCCCCGCAGATTTTCCGGATCCGCCGGATCATGAATGGCCACAGCACCGATGGGATACGATGATACCTGAAGGCCAAGTGTTCTCTCCAAATCGACGCCCAGGGGCTGGGCAACCCCGCTCATCTTGTACTCGGGCCGCGCATCCACGTGACTCGACATGGTGTACGGAAACATCTTCCGGTTTTCATCGATGGACGCATCGTCGGAATCGACAAGGGAAGCGTGGTTCACATCATAGTGCCACTCCAGTTGCTGGGTTGTCGTCCCAGAACTGGTATTGTCCAGGATCGGGAAGGCGAAACCGAGATCGATCGATCTTGGGTCCATCGCTGTTCCCGTTTCGCCATCATCATTGATCAAGCTGCCGGCGAAGAGCACGTATGAATCGAGGCTGCCGGTAGGGGGCTGGATAACTTCAACATCCAGGTTCAGTTGGAGGTCGAGATCATCCGAATAGCCGGAGTCCCCATACAGCAGATACGGATCATCAGGGACTGTCGGTTCATCCCAATAAACTTGCTTGATGGGCGGCGCCCTGAAGAAAGAGATATTGTCGAAATAAACAGTGTTATCCGGATAGCTCGCATTCTCATCATCCGGCATATACCCTTCCACAACCAAAGCGATCCTGGCAGTCTTTGCTTGGGCCAGAGTACCTGCTATCCGGATCGAATGGTCGATATGTTCTGCCACAGAATCGGGTCAGGCGCTCGCCGCTGATCGTGTCTGTCGTCTCGTAGGCATAGAAGATGTCACAGACATCTCCTGTCGGTTCGCGGCCGAAGTCCTGCAGGGTGTCATAGAACCATTCAACACGTGCCGAGACACGATGGTGTCCATATCTTGATCGATCATATTCACCTCCGTTCTCATAGGAGAGATGGCCCAGACTGTTGCTTCGCCAACCCGATCCGGTCTTCACCTCGAAAACGAGGTAGTACATCTCATGCTCCGGAGAAGTGAACGAAGTGAATGTATGATCGCGGAAAATTGCCCCGAAATACCCGTCCCCATCCGGGTTCGAACTTTCATCCACACTGATCAAGGCGGCTTTGTTGACGTCGCCCCCGCTACCGATTGTCTCAACTCGAATGGTTCGATTACCATCCCAAGCCCAGCCCCAGTAAGAGTTCGGTCCAGGTGTACCAATCACGATTAAGTCATCATCGGGATCATCATTGAACCGTGCATAGAATTCGTCGTTGAGCAGATTTGGTCTTGTTGTGCTTGTCGGTAGCCCACCCAAAGTAGCCGGTGTGTTGTCCCGGATGTAGAATCCACCGGTCAAATCTGAGCCATCGACCGGACAGAAATTAATAATTCTGCCATCGATGGTCAGGTTGGTTACCCGACCATTCGTTGGAGACATGGTGAAGGATAAACCGTCGGGCGTCGAATAGGCACTGGCAGTGTCGAGGATACTATTCAGGAGAGAGAGAGAGAGAGCGAGAGAATTACCAGAAATTGAAATAATGGCCCACGATGTATGCATCTCATTTTGACCCTCCCGAGAAGACGGAAAATGATGGGATGGCTTGATCCATTCTATAAGGCGATTAGTAATAATATAGGCCGTGTAATTATTCTGCGCAATAAGAAAGCCACAATACAATCCGGTTGAATACCCAGCACACCCAGCACTATCAACATCAGCTCCCCGGGTAGTTCACCCGGTAGGGAAACAGCCCGTTAGC
Organism: uncultured Acidobacteriota bacterium; assembly: GCA_963836075.1. Classification (GTDB taxonomy): domain Bacteria; phylum Acidobacteriota; class JAQAZP01; order JAQAZP01; family JAQAZP01; genus JAQAZP01. Next base: position 2,650,090 of record CAWIIB010000009.1, on the reverse strand, counting down.
CGGGGCGGTGGGCCCGGTCGGCCGCCCAGCCAATCTTCAGTCGATCTCTTGCTCCACCGGCGGATGCGACGAGCTCTGCCGCTGAATCTATCCCGGAATCAAAAAGTGCGCGAATCCCGGCAGGGGTCATTCGCCGGCGCTCGGTGCCGCATCCTGAGGGAGCCGCAGGTGACCTTCGAATATGGTGAGAATGTGTATGGCGTCTGAATGAACACGGTATACAATTCGATAATTGCGCAGCAAGACCTCGCGGACATCCTTGCTCGATCGCTCGGGAACCACCCTGCCGGTCAGTGGCATCTCGGCGGCCTGGCGAGCGCGTGCACGCAGCCGTTCTAACCAGGATCGCGCCGCTTGAGGGTTATCCCTGCCGATGTACCGGCCGATGGCCAGCAGATCGCGCCGGGCCTTGTCAGTCCAGAGAAGTTTCATTTTTCGAGGGAGCCGAAGGTTTCATCGAGTTCGCTGGATAGCTGGGTATCGTCAATAACCCGCCCGGCAGCTGAATCTGCAACTCCCTCATCCACGGCTTCGAGGAAACGGGCATGCTCACTCAGACGGTCGAACGCATCAGGAGTGAGAAGCACCGCGGCGGGTTTTCCGTTCTGGGTGATGACAAAGGGGCGTTGCGTTTCTTTAAGCCGCCGAATGATCCGCGAAGCATGGGTCTTGAATTCTCCCACCGGGAGAATGTCCTCTGAAACGTGCAACTCTTTCATTTTTCTCTGACTCCAATTCAGACCATAATTATAGTCTTAATGTAGACCATAGCTCTAATTAATGCAAGGTTCTTTTCGGGGGTGCAAATTCCCAATCCCTCAGCATCACTGAGCAGGGTAGTTCACCCGATAGAGAAACAGCCCGTTGGCCGGGGCCGTGGGGCCGGCCCGGGCCCGGTCGCGGCTGCTGATGACCCGCTCCACATCACCCGGCTCGATCTTGCCCCGGCCCACCTCGATCAGCGTGCCCACCATGGTGCGCACCATCTGCTTGAGAAAGCCGGTGGCCTGGACCACGAAAATCAGCAGTTCGCCCTGCTGGAACAGGTCGGCGGCCAGCACCTCGCGCACCTTGTCCCGCACCTCGCTGTCGGCGGCGCAAAAGGCGGTGAAGTCGTGTGTCCCGAGATAATGACCGGCAGCCTGCCGCATCCGGTCCACATCCAGGGGCCAGCGGTGGTGGTGGGCGTGGGGGCCGAGAAAGGGTGAGATCACCGGCCCGGTGAAGACCTGGTAGTAGTAGATCTTCGAGGCGGCGTGGTAGCGGGGGTGGAACTCCGGCGGGACCTCGTCGGCCCGAACCACGCGGATATCCCGGGGCAGCTGGCTGTTCAGGGCCCGGAGCATCTCCTGCGGGGTCATCCTGGTCTGCAGATGGAAGGCGGCCACCTGGCCCAGAGCGTGAACCCCGGCGTCGGTGCGGCCCGCCCCCTCCACGCGGACCGGACGGGTGGCGATACGCCCCAGGACGGCCTCCAACTCGCCCTGGATGGTGGCCCCCCGGGGCTGGACCTGCCAGCCGTGGTAGGCGGTGCCGTCATATTGCACGATTATGCGGAAGTGCTTCATGCAGGAATCCCTTTTACCCACCCGTTTCACCTGCCCTGGCCGGACGGTTTCCGTCAGCATCCTATCGGCTCCCGGCGGCCCCGGTCAACCGCCGGTTTCGATCCTTCAAAACACCGCTAATTCGTTGACATATTTGGACTGTTCTGCTAGACTCCCCCACTCTTGGATCGATCTGTCCCCACGGACCCATGGAGGTGCTTAGCTCAGGGGGAGAGCGCTACCTTGACACGGTAGAGGTCGAGGGTTCAAATCCCTCAGCGCCTACCAATTCCAGGAAACTGCAGTAGTCTTCACGGCCAGGCGGAACGGGACGTGACAAGAGGTACTCGTTGCCTCTTTTTTTTTCTCCGGACCATTTTCTCCGCCGGCCCACGTCAATGCATGAGGCAGGACCATGATCAACATCACATTGCCCGACGGCAGCAGCCGGGAATACCCGCCACAGACAACTGTGGGCGATGTCGCGGCCTCCATCGGCCCCGGCCTGGCCAAACAGGCCGTGGGCGGTATGATCGACGACCAGCTGGTGGACCTGAGGTCCGAGATCACCGACGACTGCCGCCTGCGTATCCTGACCAAGCGTGACCCGGAGAGCCTGCACGTGCTGCGCCACAGCACCGCCCACGTGCTGGCCCAGGCGGTGCAGGAGCTCTTTCCCCAGGTCAAGCTGGGCATCGGCCCGGCCACCGAGGACGGCTTTTACTACGACTTCGAATACGACGGCACCTTCGGCCCCGAAGACCTGCAGGCCATCGAGCAGCGGATGGGGGAGATCGTCAAGCGCGACCTGGAAATCGACCGGGTCTATTTTGACAAGGACGAGGCCCTGCGGAAGTTCGACGAGATGGGCGAGCGGCTGAAGACGGAACTGATCGAGGCCAAGGCCGAGCCGCCGGTGAGCTGCTACCGCCAGGGCGATTTCATCGATTTCTGCCGCGGGCCGCACCTGCGCTCCACCGGTCAGATCCCGAAGTTCAAGCTGCTCACCTCCTCCGGCGCCTACTGGCTGGGGGACGAGCACAACCAGATGCTGCAGCGGATCAACGGCACCGCCTTCTGGAAGAACAAGGACCTGGAGGAACACCTCCAGCGGCTGGAAGAGATCAAGAAGCGGGACCACCGGCGCCTGGGGAAAGACCTGGAGCTGTTCAGCATCCAGGAGGACGCCGGCGCCGGCCTGATCTTCTGGCACCCCCGGGGGGCGGTGGTCCGGGAGCTGATCGAGACCTACTGGAAGGAGAAGCACCGGGAGTGGAACTATGAACCGGTGGTCAGCCCGCACATCGCACACCACGAACTGTGGAAGACATCGGGGCACTACGACTACTACCGGGAGAACATGTTCACCCTGGACATCGACGAGCACGAGTACGTGCTCAAGCCGATGAACTGCCCGGGGCACATCCTGATCTACAACTCCAAGCGGCGCAGCTACCGCGACCTGCCGGTGCGCTACTCGGAAATGGGCACGGTCTACCGTTACGAGAAGTCGGGCGTGCTGCACGGCACCCTGCGGGTGCGCGGGTTCACCCAGGACGACGCCCACATCTTCTGCACCCCCGACCAGCTGGAGGCCGAGGTGATCAGCGTCTTCGACCAGGCCGAGGACATCCTCAGGACCTTCGGCTTCGACGAATACCGCGTTGAGCTCTCGCTCAGCGACCCGGAGGACATGGGCAAGTACGCCGGGACCCCGGAACAGTGGGCCCACGCGGAAGGTCTGCTGGAGCGGGTGCTCAAGGAACGGAACGTGGAGTATCACGCCGAACAGGGCGAGGCGGCATTCTACGGACCGAAAATCGACCTCAAACTGCTGGACGCCCTGCGGCGGGAGTGGCAGCTGACCACCATCCAGTTCGATTTCGGCCACCTGCCGAAGCAGTTCGGCATCAATTACGTGGGGGCCGATTCGAAGGAACACCAGTGCGTGATCATCCACCGCGCCCTGCTCGGCTCCATCGAGCGCTTTTTCGGCACCCTGATCGAGCACTATGCCGGGGCCTTCCCCTTCTGGCTGGCCCCGGTGCAGGCCGTGGTCCTGCCCCTCTCGGACAAATTCAACGACTATGCCGAGAAACGGTATAAACAGTTGAAAGAAAAAGGCTACCGTGTGGAGATCGACACCCGGAAGGAGAAACTCAACTACCGGATCCGGGATGCCCAGCTGATGAAAACACCGTTCATGCTCATCGCCGGGGGCCGGGAAGAGGAAGCCGGGACCCTCTCCGTGCGAAATCGCTTCGAGGGCGACCAGGGATCTTCCGGGTTCGACGAGTTGTGCGCCCGGTTCGACGAACTGCAGCGCACCCGGGCGGTAAAGCCGTGAACGGTGGCAACAAGGTTGATTCCAGAAGCGTTAACCGCTATAGTAATGGATTGTGTACAGGTCTGATTCCGGCAGGGGAATCGGGTGTGGGCGGAAGCCCCTCCCCGGAACGCCGGCGGGCGCATAAGGTATTTATTTGTCAGTGACATCAAAGTGGTTCGGCCGGAAACATCCGCTGAAGTCCGGACCCCAGATGGAGGATTGGAAGCCATAAGAAGAGATTTCAGACGGAGCGAGCCGAAAGAGCCCACGACGAGAATCAACGAAGATATTCGGGTTCCCGAAGTGCGAGTCATCGGCGAGGACGGGACACAATTGGGCATCCTGGCCATTGAGGACGCCCAACAGAGGGCCCAGGACCTGAACCTCGACCTGGTGGAGGTGGCGCCGGAAGCCAAGCCCCCGGTGTGCCGTATCATGAACTACGGCAAATACCTCTTCCAGCAGAGCAAAAAAGCACACGAGGCAAAAAAAAGGCAAAAGCAGTTCCAGGTCAAGGAGATCAAGTTTCGTCCCAACACCGATGAGCACGATTTCCAGTTCAAGTTGCGTCACGTGGTGCGATTCCTGAAGGATGGGGACAAGGTGAAGATCACCATCATCTTTCGGGGCCGCGAGCGGGCGCACAAGCAGAACGGGGTTCGGATCATCGATCGTCTCAAGGTCGAACTCGGTGAATTGGCCGTCCTGGAGGCCCATCCCAAAATGGAGGGGATCCGGATGGTGGCCGTCTTCGCGCCCGACAAGGTCTGACCGGCGCGCACTCCATCTGACTAAACAGAACGAGGCCTATTGACCCATCGCACGTATCGACGCCCGGCCTTTGGGCCGCGGGCGGGATGGTTTGTTTTACATGTACGCGAAAGGAAGGAGACCATAAGGTGCCAAAACTGAAAACCCACCGTGGGGCAGCGAAGCGATTCAAGCTGACCAAGGGGAAAAAGATCAAACGCATCAAAGCCTATGCCAGCCACATCCTGACCAAGAAGAGTACCAAGCGGAAAAGGGGGCTCCGGAAGGCAACTTACGTCCACACCAGTGACAGCGCCCGGATCAAGATGCTGTTGCCGCACGCCTGAACCGCCGCTGCGGACGGCCCCGGTCACCCGGTTTCACCGGGGGCCTGACGGCTGATCCGCCGGCTGCATCAGGGGTGCACCCTGGAGGAAACCATGCCAAGAGTTAAACGAGGCACAAAGAGAAAAGAGCGGCGCTCCAAATACCTCAAGCTGGCCAAGGGCTACTACGGAGCCAAGAGCCGCCTCTACAAGTCGGCCAAGGAATCCGTGGAACGGGCCCTGAGCTTCGCCTACCGCGACCGCCGGACCAAGAAGCGTGAGTTCAGACGGCTGTGGATCGTCCGCATCGGCGCCGCCGCGCGGTTGAACGGCATCTCGTACAGCCGGTTCATGAGCGGTCTGGCCAAGGCCAACGTGGCCCTGGACCGCAAGGTCCTGGCCGAGATGGCGGTCAAAGATCCCGCCGGCTTCAGCGAGCTGGCCACCCTGGCCCAGGGCGCCACGGACACCTCCGCCTGAAGCGGAGGATCGCGGGGACCGGCCCCCGGGCCGGCGTGAGGCAATGGAACAGTTCACAGTTCTGGAAGAAAAAATACGGCTCGCCGCCGAACGGATCCAGCACCTGAAAACGGTGCGCCTGGAGCTGGAACAGCACGTGGCCGCCCTGCAGATCGAAAAGCGGGGGCTGAAGGACCGGGTGGCTGAACTGGAGGCCGAGCGGGCCGGGCAGGCAGCTTCCTTCGCTGAGCTTGACCGGTTGCGCGAAGAGCGCTCGGAGATCAAGCGGCGGGTGGAGAGCCTGATCGGCGAACTGGCCGATCTGGACCTGGAAGACCCGCCGGTGAAGACAAAGCCGGCAAAAGCCGGGGGTAAAAAAACCCCGGCGGCAAAGACCGCGGCAGCTGGTGGATAGCGATGGTGCGCCCGGAGGACCGAGCATGGTGACCGAGGAAAACGGACAGCTGATCGAGGTTATAATCTTCGGCCAGAAATACACGCTCAAGGGCCAGGGCGACAGCGACGACATCCAGCACGTGGCCGGTTATGTCGACCGGAAGATGAAGGATATTTCCGAGGGAACCTCTACGGTGGACTCCCTCAAGGTGGCCATACTGGCCGCGCTTAACATTGCGGACGAATATCAGCGGTATCGGGCGCTCAAGGAAGAGGACGAGGGCGCACTGATGCAGAGAGCCGAGGACTGCTGCAGCATTCTGGAAGCGGTGATGGATCAGGAATGATCCCTCGGCGGGCTCCGGGCGGAACGACGCGGGGCCCCGGTTGCGGAAAAGATCGAATCCCGGGCAGAGATGCCCGAATGTCTCTGAAGATGTAGGCTGAGAAACAGATGGTTACCTGCCGGCACGGAACAGACAGTCCTGACCGACGCCGGGCCCACTGGCCGCCCGGTCGGCTTCCTGCGGGACCGGACCCCGCCGTGGGTTCACCCGGTCGCAGGGTGACCGGCACCTGATTCTTCTGCAGCCTGATTCGATCCCCCGCCGGGCGCACTCCCTCCGCCAGCCCTTCTCTGACCTCAGTTCTTCCGATCAATGCCCTGAGCCGTTCCGTCGCAGTCCCGGCCCCGCCGGGAAGACCGCGACGGAACGGCTGATGGCATTGAACAAATGACCGAACTGACGGTGTCTTTGAAAAGCAGTTGAATCATACGATTCTTCCCATCACCCGACCTGGAGGTAGGCGGATATGTCCGACCTGATACTGAGCGCGCTCCTTCCAGGTGGAATTTGCCTCATCTTCTTCATCCTCTGGCTGCTGTCCCGCGGGATCGTCGCCAGAAGAACCACGGCTCGCGCCGAACAAGCCGCCGAAGAATTTCTCCAGGAAGCCAGGCGGGAAGCCGAAGCAGCCCGCAAGGAAGCCGACCTCGAAGCCAAGGAACGGCTCTACAGCCGCAACCAGGATTTCGAGAAGGAGACCCGTGAAAAACGGGAGGAACTGGGCAGGCTCGAGAAAAAACTCCGGAACAAGGAAGAGCAGCTGGACCAGAAGTTCGGCATCATCGACCAGAAGGAGAAAGACCTGTCCACCCTGGAGACCGACCTCCAGGATCGCGAGCAGCGGGTGGAGAAGCTGAGCAGCCACCTGGAGACCCTGGTTGAAGACCAGCGTCAGCAATTGGAAAAAATCTCGGGGATGACCCAGGAAACGGCCAAACGGGAACTGATGCGCTCCATGGAGAGCACGGCCCGCAAGGATGTGGCCAAGACCATCCAGCGCATCGAGGACGAGGCGCGGGAACGGGCCAAGCAGCGGGCCAAGGGTATCCTCTGCACCGCCATGCAGCGGGTGGACAAGGAGGAGATCATCGAGCCCACGGTCACGATGGTCAAACTGCCCGCCGACGAGATGAAGGGCCGGATCATTGGCCGGGAGGGCCGAAACATCCGCGCCCTGGAAATGGCCACCGGCGTGGACCTGATCGTCGACGACACCCCCGAGGCGGTGCTGCTCTCCGGGTTCGACCCCCTGCGCCGTGCCGTGGCCAAGGCCGCACTGGAACGGCTCATTTCCGACGGCCGCATTCACCCCGCCCGCATCGAGGAAGTGGTGGAGAGCGTCCGGGTGGATTTCGAGCAGATCGTCCGCGACGAGGGAGAAAGCCTGGTCTTCGACCTGGGCATCCTCGACCTGCACCCCGAAATCGTCAAGGCCCTGGGCATGCTGCGCTACCGCACCACCGGCGGCCAGAACGTCCTGGTCCACTCCCGGGACGTCTCGATTATTGCCGGCGCCCTGGCCGCGGAGCTGGAAGTGAATGTCTGGGCCTGCAAGCGGGCCGGGCTGCTGCACGACATCGGCAAGGCGCTTCTGGGCGACTCGGAGGGCTCGCACACCCAGGTGGGCGTGGAGCTGCTGCAGAAATACAACGAGTCGCCAAAGGTGGTCCACGCCGTGGAGGCGCATCACAACCAGGTGCAGCCGCTGACCATCGAGGCCAACCTGGTCCAGGTGGCCAACCGGATCTCGGCCACCCGACCCGGTGCGCGGACCGAGATGGTGGAGACCTTCTGCACCCGGATGCGCCGCCTGGAACGGATCGCCGATTCGTTCCAGGGCGTGCACAAGTCCTTCGCCATCCAGGCGGGCCGCGAGGTCCGGATCCTGGTGGACAGCAGTCTGGTCAACGACAAGGAAACGGTCTGGTTGTCCAAGGACATCGCCAAGCGCATCGAGAGCGAACTGGAATACCCGGGCCAGGTGCGGGTCAACGTGATCCGTGAGACGCGGGCCAGCGAATACGCCAAGTAGGAACGGTCGGGTGCCCCGTTGAACATACTCTTTGTCGGCGACATTTCGGGCCGGGCGGGCCGGGCGGCCTTTCACCAGCACTACCTGCCCGCTGTGGAACGTCACCGCATCGACTTCACCATCGCCAACGTGGAGAATGCCGCCGGCGGGTTCGGGGTCACCGGCCCGGTGATCGAAGAGTTTTTCGACGCCGGAGTTGACGTCCTCACCTCGGGCAACCACATCTGGGACCGCAACGACGCCGCCCACCTGCTGGACAACGAACCGCGGCTCCTGCGGCCGGCGAACTACCCGCCGCCGTCACCGGGCAGCGGCCTGCTGGTCTGCCGCCGGCGGGTTGCGGTGCCGGTGGCCGTGATCAACCTGCAGGGGCGCATTTTCATGGAGTCCATCGACTGCCCCTTCCAGACGGTTGACCGCCTGCTGGCAACCGGGATCAAGGATGCCGGGGTGGTGGTGGTGGACTTCCATGCCGAAGCCACCTCGGAAAAAGTGGCCATGGGCTGGCACCTGGACGGGCGGGTCACCGCGCTGCTGGGCACTCACACCCACATCCAGACCGCCGACCAGCGGGTGCTGCCGAAAGGCACGGCGTATATCACCGACGTGGGCATGACCGGCCCCTACGATTCGGTGATCGGCATGCGCAAGGATGCCGCCCTGGAGCGTTTCATCACCGGGCGGCCCAAACGGCTCTCCGCGGCAAAGGGCGACGGCCGGTTCGCCGCGGTGGTGATCGAGGTGGACAGCGGCACGGGCCGGGCCACCGGCATCCACCGCCTGCTGGAACCGGTCTGAACCCGCGCGGCTCGGTCCGGCCGGCTCCCGAGGACGAACAATGCCCCGAACCAATCCCAGCCCTCCCGACAGCCGGCGCCACACGGTGTCGGAGCTGCTGGGCCTGCTGCGCAACGAGGTGGAGTCCAACTGGGCCAACATCTGGGTGGTGGGGGAAATCTCCAACCTGGCCCGGCCCGCCTCGGGACACCTCTACTTCAGCCTCACCGACGAGAACGGGCGTCTGAAGTCGGTGATGTTCCGGGGCTTTGCCCGGCAGATGGGCTTCGAGCCCGCCGACGGCCTGCAGGTGCTGGCCCGGGGCACCGTCACCCTCTATGCCCCCCGGGGCGACCTGCAGCTCTCGGTGCAGTTCATGGAACCGCTGGGCGACGGCTCGCTGCGCCTGCGCTTCGAACAGCTCAAGGCCCGGCTGGCCGCCGAAGGCCTGTTCGACGACGAACGCAAACGACCGCTGCCCCCCTTCCCCCGCCGCATCGGCCTGGTCACTTCCCCCACCGGGGCCGCGGTGCAGGATGTGCTGAAGATCCTGCGGCGCCGGGCGCCGGGAGTGGAGGTGCTGATCGCCCCCTGCCGGGTGCAGGGGAACGAGGCGGCGGCTGAAATCGCCGCGGCGGTGGAAGAACTGGGCCGCCGGGGGACGGTGGACGTGGTGGTGGTGACCCGCGGCGGCGGGTCGCTGGAAGACCTCCAGCCGTTCAACGAGGAACTGACCGCCCGGGCGGTGGCCAACTGCCCGGTGCCGGTGATCTCCGCCGTGGGCCACGAGACCGACGTCACCATCTGCGACTTCGCCGCTGACCACCGGGCCCCCACCCCCTCGGCCGCCGCCGAAACGGTGAGCGCCCGCTACGAAGACCTGGTGGGGCAGCTGACGGGGATGCGCCAACGGCTGCGCTCGGCCCTCAGGTCGAGGATGGCCGCGGCCGTGGTGGAGCTGGAACGCAACTCTCCGGGCCGCATGGTGGGCCGGCTGCGGCTGCGCATGGTGGAGCGGGCCCAGAGGGTGGACGACCTGCAGTCGAGGCAGGTGGAGGCCGCCAGCCGGGCGCTGCGGGAGAACGGCCAGCGGCTGGTCCGGCTGGAAGCGCTGCTGGCCCGGTACAACCCGGGGCGGCAGCTGGAGCGGCGGCGCTCGGAGCTGGCGGCACTGGGCCGGGGGCTGGGAACGAGAATGACCCTGCAGCTGCAGCGGGCGTCCGCGGACAGTCACCGGCTGCGGGAACGCCTGGGCGGCCTGAGCCCGCTGGCGGTGCTGGAACGGGGCTATGCCATCTGCCGCCTGGCGGACGGCTCGGACCGGGTGCTGCGCCGGGCCCGCGAGGTGCAGACCGGGGAGCGGGTGACCGTCCTGCTGCACCGCGGCCGGCTGGGCTGCAGCATCGACGAGATCAAGGACGCGGAGGAGGCGAACTGATGGGGAAAACGGTACAATCTTTCGAAACGGCGATCCGCCGTCTGGAAGAGATCGTGGACACGCTGGAGAGCGGTGACCTGAGTCTCGAGGAGTCGATCAGGATCTTCGAAGAGGGCGTGGGGCTCACCCGCACCTGCAGCAAACAGCTGGAGCAGGCGGAACAGAAGGTGAGCAGTCTACTGGCCGAGGCGGAAGGGAGCGCGGCCGGAACGGACGATCAGTAGCCGAGGAGGACCGGTGTGCAGGATTTGCTTACATTTCTCGAAGAGTCGAGGCGCCTGGTGGACGACGCCCTGGAGGCCCACCTCCCGTCGGACGACACCGAGCCCCGGACGCTGCACCGCGCCATGCGCTACAGCGTCTTTGCCGGCGGCAAGCGGGTGCGGCCGGCGCTGGTCATTGCCGCCTCCGACCTGCACCATGGCCGGCGGGAGGCGGTGCTCCCCGCCGCCTGCGCCATGGAGATGATCCACACCTACTCGCTGATCCACGACGACCTGCCGGCCATGGACGACGACGACCTGCGCCGGGGCCGCCCCTCCTGCCACAAGGCCTTTGACGAGGCCACCGCCATTCTGGCCGGGGACGCCCTGCTGACCCACGCCTTCCTGATCCTGGCCCGGCAGACGGTCCCGGCACCGCAACGCCTGCTGCGCATCATCGGTATCCTGGCCGACGCGGCGGGCACCGGAGGGATGATCGGCGGGCAGATGGCCGACCTGGAATCGGAGGGCCGGGAGGAGGTTCCACTGGCCACGGTGGAACGGATCCACCTTCTGAAAACAGCGGCGCTGATCACCGCCTCCCTCACCATGGGCGCCGCGCTGGCCGGTGCCGCAGAGGAGGAGCTGGAGCGGATGGACCGTTATGGCCGCCGGATCGGGCTGCTCTTCCAGATCACCGACGACATCCTCGACCGCACCGGCGACACCCGGGACCTGGGCAAGACGGCAGGCAAGGACGAAGCCCAGGGCAAGGCCACCTACCCGGCGGCCGCCGGGATGGACGAGGCCAACGCCAAAGCCCGGCAGCTGGCCCGGGAGGCGGCCGAAGAGCTGGCGCCCTACGGCGCGGAGGCCGGCGTCCTGCTCCAGCTCACCGACTACCTGCTGCGGCGCAGCCACTGAGAGACCCATGAAAATCCGGCCCAGGCTGGACAAGGTGATGGTGGAACAGGGGATGACGGAGAGCCGTCACCGGGCCCGGGCCCTGATCCTGGCCGGAGAAGTGCTGCTGGACGGCGAACCGGCGGAAAAACCGGGGATGCCGGTGCCCGCCGGCGCCGTGATCAGTCTGCGCCCCCGGGCCGCGGCGGCGCGCTACGCCAGCCGCGGAGGGCTGAAGCTGGAGGCGGCCCTGGACCGTTTCGGTGTTGACCCTGCCGGCCGGGTGGCCATTGACCTCGGCGCATCCACCGGCGGGTTCACCGATTGCCTGCTGCAGCACGGGGCGCGGCTGGTCATCGCCGTGGACGTGGGCTACGGCATCCTCCACTGGCGCCTGCGCACCGACCCCCGGGTGGTGGTCCGCGAGCGTCTGAACGCCCGCTACCTCGAAGCGGAGCAGTTGCCCGAACCGCCCGACCTGGCCACCGCCGACCTCTCCTTCATCTCACTGGAAAAGGTCCTGCCGCGGATAGTAGAATTGGTTCCCGGCCTGGAGATGGTGGCGCTGGTCAAACCGCAGTTCGAAGTGCGCCGGGAGCAGGTGGGCAAAAAGGGTGTGATCCGCGACCCCGCCCTGCACCGGGACGTGCTGCTGCGGGTCAGTCACGCCCTGGCTGAAACCTGCGGCCTGGCCACCCGGGGGGTCATCGCCTCACCGGTCACCGGGCCCAAGGGCAACCGGGAATTCTTCCTCCATCTGGGTCATGGCGGCCCGGGACTGCACCAGGCGGACCGGGAGACAGCGGTGGACCTGGCGGTGGCGCCGCAGCCGCCGCCGGAAAAAAACACGGTTCCTCACGGAGAGCGATCATGAAAACCGGCATCGTGGTCAAGCAGCACCCCAGCATCCTCGGCCAGGTGCTCCACGACCTGATCCAGTGGCTGGAGCAGCGCGGCATCCAGCCGGTGCTGGAGTCCGATATCCCCACCGAATTCGGGGCCGGCTGCCCCCGGGTGCACCGCAGCGAAATGGGCCGCCACGTGGAACTGCTGGTGGTGCTGGGCGGGGACGGGACGCTGCTCAGCGCGGTCAAGGGCCTGACCGACCACCCGCTGCCGGTGCTGGGGGTAAATTTCGGATCGCTGGGCTTCCTCACCGAGACCGCCTTCCCCGAGCTCTACAGCACCCTGGAGGCTGTGCTGGCCGGAGATTTCACCACCGAGGAACGGATGACCCTCAGCTGCCGGGTGGTCCGCGACGGCCGCCCACTGGAATCCCGCCAGGTGCTCAACGACATCGTGGTGAACAAAAGCGCTCTGGCCCGGATGATCGACCTCCGGGTGCTGGTGGATGACAGGTTCGTCAACGATTTCAAGGCCGACGGGCTGATCCTCTCCACCCCCACCGGCTCCACCGCGTACTCCCTGTCGGCCCAGGGCCCGATTATCGTCCCTTCCATCGAAGCTATTCTGCTGACCCCCATCTGCCCCCACATGCTGGCCAACCGGCCGCTGATCCTCCCGCCGGATGTGCGGATCACCCTCGAGCTGCAGTCGGACCATCCCGATGGCGATGTGTTTCTGACCCTGGACGGCCAGGAGGGCTTTCCCCTCCGCCCCGGGGACCACATCGAGGTGCTCCGCGGAGAGCACCCGGTGCGGCTGATCAAATCGAGCCGGGACAGCTATTTCGACATTCTGCGGCAGAAACTCTCCTGGGGTGAGCGGCGCACCGCCGCCGACGACCGCTGAGTCTCACCCCTCCGGCCAGAAGTGCAATGTTTCATTAAACTTCTGGCTGCGGACAAATGTTGTCAAGGGGTGTCTGCTGTGCTATATTTAGCGTTTTCCGACGTACGCCACTGTCATGCACGCAACTGCCCGGCAGTATTCCAGATCAACCATCTTCAGGCCGCTGGATAAGCGAAGAAAACCCGGCCGACAGACATGAGAGCGTGGTCAGGACCGCCTCGCTCGTGAGGTGCGACGAAGAATGAAAGTCTATCAAGCAGATCAAATTCGCAACGTGGGTGTCATCGGCCACGGCGACAGCGGCAAAACATCCCTTGTTTCGGCCCTGCTCTTCAGCGCCGGTACCGTGACCCGGCTGGGCAAGGTGGATGACGGCACAACGGTCACCGATTTCGACCAGGAAGAAATCGAACGGAAAATCAGTATCTCCTCCGCGGTCTGCTACGCCGAGTGGAAAAAGAACAAGATCAATATCATCGACACCCCGGGCTACGGAAACTTCATCCTCGACGCCAAGAGCTGCCTCCGCGTGGTGGAATCCGCCCTGGTCACCGTCTGCGCCGTCTCCGGCGTGGAGGTCCAGACCGAAAAGGGCTGGGGTTTCGCCGAGGAGCTCGGCCTCTCCCGGATCATCGTGCTGAACAAGCTCGACCGCGACCGGGCCGACTTCGACCGGGCCATGGAGAGTGTCAACCAGACCTTCGGCCGCAACGCCGTTCCGGTCCAGCTGCCCATCGGCAAGGAGTCCTCGTTCAACGGCGTCGTCGACCTGCTTTCCATGAAGGCCCATATCTACCAGACGGACGAGAGCGGCACGTTCACCACCGGCGAGATCCCCGACGAGCTCCAGGAGAAAGCCGCGGCGGAGCGGGAGAAGCTGGTGGAGATGATCGCCGAGATGGACGACGCCCTGCTGGAGAAGTTCTTCGAATCAGGGGAGCTGACCCAGGAGGAACTGGTCCAGGGTCTCAAAACCGGCATCCGCGAGCTGAAGATCTTCCCCGTCTTCTGCGCCTCGGCGGGTAAAAACATCGGCATGCACCCGCTGCTCAACGCCCTGATCGACTTCGGCGTCTCCCCTGCCGACAAACCAACGGTTCCGGGTATCGAGTTGGAAAGCGGCGAAAATGTCGATATCGCCACCGGCCCCGACGCACCGCTGGCCGCCTTCGTCTTCAAGACCATCGCCGACCCCTATGCGGGCAAGATCACGCTTTTCCGGGTCTTCGGCGGTACGGTATCTTCCGACTCGACACTGTTCAACACCACCCGGGACAGCCAGGAGCGGCTGGGCAGCATCTCGCTGCTCCAGGGCAAGAACCCGGCGCCGGTGGCCGAAGTGGCGGCCGGTGACATCGGCTCGGTGGCCAAGCTGAAAGTGACCCAGACCGGTGATACCTTCCGGCCCAAGGGGGAAAATGTGGTGGTGGCCCCGGTGAAGCTGCCCCAGCCGGCCATGTCCTACGCCATCGAGCCCAAGTCCCGCGGCGACGAGGACAAGATCTCCTCGGCCATGACCCGGATTCTCGAGGAGGATCCGACCCTCCGCTGGGGCCGTGACCCCCAGACCAATGAACTGCTGGTTTCGGGCATGGGCCAGACCCACGTGGAAGTGGCGGTCTCCAAGCTGAAAAAACGCTTCGGCGTGGAGGTGATCCTCCACCCGCCCAAGGTGCCCTACCTGGAAACCATCAAGGGCAAGGCCGAGGTCCAGGGCCGGCACAAGAAACAGACCGGCGGCCGCGGCCAGTTCGCCGACTGCTGGATCCGTTTCGAGCCGTTGCCCCAGGGCGGGGATTTCGAGTTCGCCAACGAGATCTTCGGCGGAGCAATCCCCCGCAACTACGTGCCGGCAGTGGAAAAGGGTATCCAGGAAGCCCGGCAGCGTGGCTTCCTCGCCGGGTTCCCGATGATCGACTTCAAGGCCACCGTCTACGACGGCAGTTACCACAATGTGGATTCCTCGGAAATGGCGTTCAAGATCGCCGCTTCGCTGGCTTTCAAGAAAGCCATGGCCATTGCCCATCCCACCCTGCTGGAGCCGGTGATGGATGTGGAAGTCATCGCCCCGGAAGAGTGTATGGGCGACATCATGGGTGACATGAACTCACGCCGGGGCAAGGTTCAGGGGATGACGCCGATGGGCGCCAACCAGCTGATCCGGGTCCAGGCCCCCATGGCCGAAATGCTCAGTTACATGCCGACGCTGAACTCGATCACCGGCGGCCGGGGCAGCTACACCATGGCCATGTCGCACTACGAGGAAGTGCCGGCCCACCTGATGCAGAAGGTCATCGACGAGCACAAGCGGGCGGCGGAAGAGGAAGAGGAGAGCTAGACGGCTCCTGATGCCAACGACAATCCCGAAAGCCCCGCCTCACGGCGGGGCTTTTATTTTGCTTCGCCACCCACTGTACAGACGAACGCCCGGAGTTTTAGGGCCTCCGGGCAGTATCGTCTCCGGCAGGTAGTGGAAACTACTTGCCGTTCTTTTCCTTGGCTGCCGCCTTGCGCTCGGCGTCGCGGATCTTTTTCCGCTCCTTGGCCTTTTCCGCTGCGGCCTTCTCGGTCTTGGCCTTGATCTCGGCGGGGGTGAGGACCTTCTTCTTCTTCTTCTTGTCGTCCTCTTTCCGCTTGCCGCTCACCACCTGGGCGTCCACCAGCTCGAGGATCGCCATTTCAGCGCAGTCCCCCTTGCGGGGCCCCAGCTTGTAGATACGGGTGTAGCCGCCGGGCCGTTCGGCATAGCGTGCGGAGATGGAGTCAAAAAGCTTGCTCACCACCGTCTTGTCCTGGATGGTCTTCAGCACCTGACGCCGGGCGTGCAGCGACTCGCGCTTGGCCAGCGTGATCATCCGCTCGGCGATGGGACGAACCTCCTTGGCTTTCATCAAGGTGGTGGTGATCCGCTCCTTGTCCATCAGCGCCGTCACCTGGTTGCGGAACAGCGCCTTGCGGTGGGCGGAGGTCCTGCCGAGTTTTCTTCCGTGAACCCTGTGTCTCATGGTCTTTCTTCCTTACCGTGCCAGTAGCCCGGTCATTCCTCTTCCGGCAGCCCCGCGCTCAGGTCCATGCCCAGGCCGAGACCCATCCCCATGAGGATTTCCTTGATTTCGTTGAGCGATTTCCGCCCAAAGTTCTTTGTCTTCAGCATCTCCGCTTCTGTCTTCTGCACCAGGTCGCGGATGGTGGTGATGTCGGCGCTCTTCAAGCAGTTGTAGGAGCGGACGGAAAGCTCCAGCTCTTCGACGCTTTTGTCCAGGAACTCCTCGCGCAGGTCTTCGACCTTCAGCGGCGCCTCCTCTTCCTGGGCCACCTGCTCGTCGCAGCGGAGGAAGATGTTCATGTGGTCCCGCAGCAGCATCGACCCCAGGGACAGCGCGTCCTGGGGAATGATCGTCCCGTTGGTCCAGATCTCCATGGTCAGGCTGTCATAGTCGGTGGTCTGTCCCAGACGGGTGGCCTGCACCACGTAGTTGACCTTGCGCACCGGCGAATGGGCCGAATCCAGGGGGATAAACCCGATGGGCAGTTCGGGGTCGAAGTTCTGGTCCGCACTGATGTAGCCCCGACCAGGCTTGACCACCAGCTCGGCCTCGAACTTCCCGCCGTCGCTGATGGTGGCGATGTGGATGTCGGGATCGATGATTTCGATGTCCTGATCGCACTGGATATCACCGGAGGTGATCTCGCGGCGCTTCTTCGACTCGGCCTTGATGGTGATCACCTTGGGCTCGTCGGTGTGCATCAGGATCGGAACCTGCTTCATGTTGAGGATGATGTTGGTGGTATCTTCCACGACACCCGGGATCGAGGAGAACTCGTGGAGCACACCCTCGATTTTCACCGCGGTGAGCGCCGCGCCCTCGATTGACGAGAGCAGCACGCGCCGAAGAGCGTTGCCCACAGTGGTGCCGAAGCCCCGCTCGAACGGTTGAGCACTGAACCGCCCATACGTCGGGGTAAGTGTCTCCTGGTCGAACTCCAGCCGTTTCGGCCGCTGAAACCCTTTCCATAACATCGATTCAAGCCCTCCCGAGGGTGAGGAAATCCGGCCTTACTTGGAGTAAAGCTCCACGATAAGCTGTTCCTGGATCGGAATGGTGCTGATGTCCTCGCGCTGCGGCAATTCCTTGACCGTGCTCTGGAACTTCTCACCGTCGAGATCCAGCCACTTCGGACATCCGCGGCTCTTGGCGATATCCAGCGCTTCCAGGACATAGGGGTTCTTGCGGCTCTTCTCGCGCACCGCCACCACGTGTCCGCCCTTGACCAGGAACGAGGGGATGTCGACCTTGGTCCCGTCCACCCTCAGGTGGCCGTGGCTGATCAGCTGGCGGGCCTGGGCGCGGGACGAGGCAAACCCCGAGCGGTAGACCACGTTGTCCAGACGGCGTTCGAGCATGATCAGCAGATTGTCGCCGGTCTTGCCCTGCTGCCGCTCCGCCCGGCTGAAGTAGAGCCGGAACTGCTTCTCCCCCAGGCCGTAAATCCGTTTCACTTTCTGTTTCTCGCGCAGCTGGATGCCGTATCCCTGGACACGGCCGCGGCGCCTGCCGTGTTCGCCCGGAGCGTAAGAACGGCGCTCCACGGCGCATTTCTCGGTGAAACACCGCTCGCCCTTCAGAAAGAGCTTGGTGTTCTCCCGGCGGCACAGCCGACAGACTGACTCAGTGTACCGTCCCAAACCATCCCTCCTCGTTCTTCAGCGTTGAAGAACCTTGTTCTGTTCAGACTCTGCGCCGTTTCGGGGGCCGACAGCCATTGTGCGGGATGGGCGTCACGTCCTTGATCGACTTGATGTCCAGCCCGATGGCCTGCAGCGCCCTGATGGCGGATTCTCTACCGGAACCGGGTCCCTTGACCCGCACCACCAGCTGTGCCACACCGTGCTCCTTGGCCGCGTTACCCGCGGCCTGGGCAGCGAGCTGGGCGGCAAAGGGGGTGCCCTTGCGGGAGCCCTTGAAGCCCTGGCCGCCGGCACTGGCCCAGCTGATCACGTTCCCGTTGGTGTCAGTGATGCTGATGATCGTGTTGTTGAACGTGGCCTGAATGTGGGCCACGGCGTTCGGGACGTGCTTCTTCTCCTGCCGTTTTCCGCCCCGCCTGCGCGCTCCAACGCGTTTACCTTTGGCCATTTCCTTCTTTCTCCCCGGCGCCAACGGGTTTCAAATCCCGCAGACGCCTCTCGATATACCGGGGCTACTTCTTCCGGCCGGTGGCCGAACGCCTGGGTCCCCGGCGGCTGCGAGCGTTGTTGTGCGTGTTCTGTCCTCTCACCGGCATCGAGCGACGGTGCCGAATACCCCGGTAGCAGCCGATCTCCATCAGCCGCTTGAGGTTCATCGAGACGTCCTTGCGCAGATCCCCCTCGACCCGCCCTTCGTCCTGGATCACTTTACGGATCCGGGTGGTCTCGTCCTCGGAAAGGTCCTTGACCTTGGTGTTCAGGTCCACTCCCGCCTTCTCCAGGATCTTGCCCGAACGGGTGCGGCCGATGCCATGGATGTAGGTCAGAGCGATCTCAACCCGCTTGGTCTGCGGTAAGTCAACTCCTGCGATACGGGCCACTTTTCAACCTCCAGTCAGCTCATCCAACGGGGACCCACGGGTCAACCCTGGCGCTGCTTGTGCTTCGGGTTGCTGCAGATCACGCGGACCACACCTTTTCTCCGCAGGACCTTGCACTTGTTGCACATTTTTTTAACCGATGCTCGAACTTTCACTTCACGTCCCTCCGTTCACCAGACCGCCTGCCACCCGGCCGGCCAGGCAAGACGTCTCACCCCGGAATCAGGGCACCTCGATCCTCAAACGGTCCTACCGGCCACCCGTCGGGCGCAGCTATTTGAACCGGTAGACGATTCTGCCCCTGGTCAGGTCGTAGGGCGAGAGCTCCACCAGCACCTGGTCTCCGCGCAGGATGCGAATGAAATGTTTGCGCATCCTTCCGGAAATATGGGCCAGCACCTGGTGCTTGTTCTCCAGTTCGACCTTGAACATGGCGTTGGGCAGCGGCTCCAGAACCGTCGCTCTAACTTCTATTGCCTCTTCCTTCGGCACTTAACTCCCCTCCGGGGAAAGCTCCAGCCCCAGAATTCTGGGACCGTCATCGGTCACCGCGACCGAATATTCAAAATGGGCTGACGGGCGACCATCTCTGGTCTGCGCCGTCCATCCGTCCCGGGCGATCCGCACCTCTGGCAAACCGGCGTTGACCATCGGCTCCACGGCCAGCACCATTCCGCTCTTCAACACCAGGCCGCTGTTCGGGTCGCCGTCCACGTAATTGGGGACCGCCGGCTCCTCGTGGGGCTGCCGGCCGATACCGTGGCCGACGAACTCGCGGACCATGGAGAAGCCGTGACCCTCCGCGTGATGCTGGATCGCGTGGGACATCAGCCCCATGGGCGCCCCGTTCTTCATCGCGCGGATCCCCCTGACCAGCGCTTCCCGGGTCACCTCCATCAGCCGCATCTTTTCCGCGGAGACGGCGCCCACGGCTACCGTGATCGCCGAATCTCCATAAAACCCTTCCAGCTTGACCCCCAGGTCAAGGCTGACGATGTCCCCGTCTTCGAGGACCCGGCTCGCCGACGGTATGCCGTGAACCACTTCGTCGTTGATCGACGTGCAGAGCGTCGCGGGGAACCCCCGGTAGCCCTTGAACGCCGGTTCGCCGCCGCGGTCGCGGATCGCCTGCTCGGCGTAACGGTCAAGCTCCCCGGTGCTGATCCCGGGAAGCGCCATGCTTTTCAGCTCCTCGAGAATGGCCAGAACCATTCCGTTGGCCCGGTGCAGTATCTCGATCTCCCGTCCTGACTTCAACTCGATTCGATCAGAGCCCGGTCCCATTATTTTCTCGCCCGGCTAGCCCCGGCGGCCCCGCAGGCGCCCCTTCTTCATGAACCCGTCGTAGTGCCGCATAATCAGCTGCGCTTCGATCTGCTGGACCGTATCCATGGCCACGCCGACCACGATGAGCAGCGATGTTCCGCCAAAGTAGAAGTTGATGCCGAAGCCCTCGGTGATGAATTTGGGCAGCCAGCTGTCCAGTATCGGGCCGATGCCCGGGATCGGCGCCACGTTGAAACCCGAAATCAGGAACGTGGGCAGAATGGCCACCGCGGCCAGGTAGAGCGCTCCGCCAAAGGTGATCCGGGAGAGCAGGCGGTCGATGTATTCCGCCGTCCGCTTGCCCGGGCGAATACCGGGAATATACCCGCCGTGCTTCTTCAGGTTGTCGGCGGTGTCCACCGGGTTGAAGATGATCGACGTGTAGAAGTAACAGAAGAAGATGATCGACACCACATAGAGCAGGTTGTAGAGCGGCATGCCGAAAGCCAGCTGCCGCGAGATGGCCTGGATGAAGTCGATATTGATGAACTGGGCGATGGTGGCCGGAATGGTGATGATCGACGAGGCGAAGATCACCGGGATCACGCCGCCGGTGTTGACCCGCAGCGGCAGGTGCGTGCTCTGCCCGCCATACATCCGCCGGCCCACCACGCGCTTGGCGTATTGCACCGGGATCCGGCGCTGCCCGCGCTCCACAAATACGATCACTCCCACCACCACCACCATCAGGATCAGCAGCCCGATAATGGTGAAGATGGACATCTCACCGCTTATCAGCCCCTGGACCATGCCGATGATCGCGTTGGGGATCCCCACCACGATGCCGGCGAAAATGATCAGCGAAATGCCGTTGCCGATGCCCCGCTCGGAGATCTGCTCACCGAGCCACATGATAAAGGCGGTGCCGGTGGTCAGGGTCAGCACGGTCATCAGCCGGAAGCCCCAGCCGCCGCCGGCCACGACCATCGCGCCGCTGGGCGCCTGCAAGCCCTCGAGGCCGAGGGAGATGCCGAAGGACTGGATCACACTGAGCACCACCGTTCCGTAACGGGTGTACTGGGTGATCTTCTTCCGCCCCGCCTCGCCTTCCTTGGACAGCCGCTCCAGATAGGGCCAGACCACGGTCAGCAGCTGCAGGATGATCGATGCGCTGATGTAGGGCATGATCCCCAGGGCGAAGATGGTCATCTGGGCCAGCGCACCGCCGGAGAACATGTTGAGAAATCCGAGAAAACCGCCCTGGGCCGCCGTGAAAAACTCGGACAGGGCCATGCCGTTGATACCGGGAGTGGGAATGAACGCACCCACACGGTACACGGCGAGCAGGCCAAACATGAACAGCACTCGCCGCCTGAGATCGGGAATATGGAAAATGTTCCTCAGGCTATCGATCACTTGTCGATCTCCTCGATTGTTCCGCCGGCTTTCTTGATCTTCTCGACGGCCGTTTCACTGAAGCGGTGGGCCTTGATGGTCAACGGGTGGTTCAACTCGCCGCGGCCGAGGATTTTCACTCCGGCCTTGAGCTTCCTGATCACACCGCTCTTCAGCAACTGGGCCGGACTGATTTCCGTGCCTTCCTCGAAACGGTTCAGGGTCTCCAGGTTCACACAGGCGTATTCCTTGCGGAAAATGTTGGTGAACCCGCGCTTGGGCACCCGCCGGACCAGCGGCATCTGCCCGCCCTCGAAGCCGCGTTTCCTCGAGTAGCCGGAGCGGGATTTCTGCCCCTTGTGTCCCCGGCCGGCCGTCTTGCCGGTACCGGAACCCGGACCGCGGCCCAAACGCTTGCGATTCCTGGTGGAGCCTTCCGCCGGTTTGAGGTCGTGAAGCTTCATGATCTTTTCCAATCCCTGTCCGTGCCCGCTCCGTCGGCGACGCCGCCGCGATCAGGCTACGCGTTATCATCAACGATCCGGACCAGGTGGGGAATCTTCGCCACCATGCCGCGGATCTCGGGGGTATCCTGAATCTGAATCACCTGGTTCAGCTTGCGGAATCCCAGACCGGCCAGCACCTTGCGCTGCTTCTCCGGCCTGCCGATGCTGCTCCGGTAATACTGCAGGACCATCTCTTTCTTTTTTTCGGTCGCGCTCATCGCTTTCCGCCCTATTCCTTGATCGCCAGTTCAACGCCGCGCAGCCGGCTCACCACAGCCGGATCCTTCAGACGGCTCAAACCGTCGAAAGTGGCCCGCACAACATTGAAGGGGTTTGCCGTGCCCAGAGACTTGGTGAGGATATCGGTGATCCCGGCGGTTTCCAGCACCGCGCGCACCGGACCGCCGGCGATGACGCCCGTGCCCTCGGGAGCCGGCTTGAGCAGCACCTGCCCGGAACCGAAACGCCCGACGATCTTGTGGGTCACGGTAGTCCCCTTCATCGGGACCTTGATCAGGTTCTTCTTCGCCGCCTCGATCCCCTTGCGGATGGCCAGCGGCACTTCCCGGGCCTTGCCCTTGCCGAAGCCCACCCGGCCCTTGCCGTCACCAACCACCACCAGGGCGCTGAAGCTGAAGTTCTTACCACCCTTCACCACCTTGGTGACCCGGTTGATGTAGACCACCTGGTCCTTGAATTCCTGGTCGCCGGCATCTCGATCCCGGCCCCGGCCTCTTCCTCTGTTTCGATCTCTGTCTCTGTCCACGCTGTTCCCTCTTCCCCCCGGCGTCAGATGATGATCCCGCCTTCGCGGATCGCTTCAGCCAGGGCTTTGATGCGGCCGTGGTAGCGCCAGCCGCCGCGGTCGAAGACACACCTCTCGATGCCCAACTCCTTCAGGCGGGCCGCGGCCTGCTGGCCCACCAGTTTGGAGGCCTCGATATTTCCGCCCTTGTTGCCGCTCTTGGCCTTGATCTCCTTGTCCATCGACGAGACGGCGAGCAACGTGGCCCCCTTCTGGTCGTCGATAGCCTGGACATAGATCTGTTTCAGGCTGCGGTATACGGAAAGCCGCGGCCGGCTGTCGGAGCCGACCACCGTGGCCCGGATCCGCCGCCGGATCTTGACCCGCTTTTCCTTCCGGCTTTTTTTCTCGCTCATCTTCCCCTCGTCCGGTTGTTCCACCCGGCCGTTGCCGGCCCGATCAGGCGCTGGTCTTGCCCTGCTTCCGTTTCACCACCTCATCCGCGTAGCGAACCCCCTTGCCCTTGTAAGGCTCGGGTTTGCGCAGGGCGCGGATTTCGGCGGCCACCTGACCCACCTGCTGGCGGTCGATCCCTTCCACCACCACGGCGGTCTGCTTCTTGTCCACGGAGATGCTGATGCCGTCCGGGACGGGAAAGTCGATGGTGTGGGAATAGCCGAGGTGGAAAACCACCTTGTCCTTCCCCTCGACCACCGCCTTGTAGCCGATGCCAACGATGGTCAGCTCCTTCTTGAACCCCTCGGAGACACCCTTGACCGTGTTGGCCACCAGAGCGCGCACCAGGCCGTGAAACGACCGCTGCTCCTTGGAGTCGTCGCCCCGCTTGACCAGGATATTGCCGTTCTCCTGCTCCACGGTGACGCCCTTTATCACCGCCGTGGTCAGCTCGCCCTTGGGGCCCTTGACGTGCACGGACCCGGGCTCAATGGTCACCGTGACCCCGGAGGGCACGGGAATCGGTTTCTTTCCCACTCTGGACATTGACCGCTATCTCCTCTGGCCGATCGGGGTACCGGAACTCGGGCGGATCGCCGGAATCCCGTTCGCCCGCATCACCAAACGTTGCACAGAACCTCTCCCCCGAGGGATTCGCTCCGGGCCCGGGCCCCGGTCATCAACCCGCGAGAGGTAGTGAGGATGTTGATTCCCATGCCGCCGAGCACCTCGGGGATATCCTTGCTCCCCACGTAGACACGGCATCCGGGCTTGCTCACCCGCTCCAGTCCGTTGACCACTTTTTCACCATCCGGCCCGTACTTGAGGAAGACCCTCAGCGAGGGGTGCCCGTCCTCGGGTCTCAGGGTCTCGAAACCGTTGACATAGCCCTCCTCCTTGAGGATGACGGACAACTGTTCCTTTGTCCGGGACAGGGGCATCTCCACCTTCTGGTGGCCCGCCATGATGGCGTTGCGAATCCGGGTCAGGAAATCCGCAATGGGATCGGTCATGGTCATCACAACTCTCCTGGAATAATAATCGTCACGGCCCGCCGTGGGAAGCCAGTCTGCCGGCCGCTCCCCCGCCGGACTCAGCTCGATTTGATGATCCCCGGAATTTCTCCCTGCAGGGCCAGCTTGCGAAAGCACAGCCTGCAGATTTCGAATTTCCTCATGTATCCGCGGGGGCGGCCGCAAATCTGACAACGATTGCGGTGCCGCACCGTGAACCGGGGCCGTCTCTTCGATTTGGCGATCAGAGCTTTTCTTGCCACGTGGCTTCTCCCTATCCGGCGAACGGCATGCCCAGTTCCTTAAGCAGAAACCGGGCTTCCTCGTCTGTTTTGGCGGTGGTCACCATGGTCACGTTCATCCCCCGGGTCTGCTCCACCTTGGCGTAGTTGATCTCGGGGAAGATCAGCTGGTCCTTGAGCCCCAGAGTGTAATTGCCCCGGCCGTCAAAGGCCTTGCTCGAAATGCCACGGAAATCGCGCACGCGGGGCAGGGCGATGGCGATCAACCGGTCGAGGAACTCCCACATCCGGTCGCCGCGCAGGGTGACGGTCAGCCCCACCGGCATCCCCTCGCGGAGTTTGAAGGCGGCGATGGATTTCCGGGCGCGGCGCACCGCCGCCTTCTGCCCGGTGATCGCCGCAAGTTGCTCACCGGCGGAGTCGAGAACCTTGGCGTTCTGGATCGCGTCACCCACACCCATGTTGACGTTGATCTTCACCAGCCGGGGAATGGCGTTGACGTTCCCGTACTCGAACTCCTTCTCGAGCTGCGGGATCACGTCACTCTTGTATTTTTCCTTCAATCGTACCATAGCGTCCTCCGGGAGGTGAGCCGATCACGGCCGCCCGCGGCCGAGGTGTCGGCTCCCGCCGGTCACAGCTTGTCAATCACCCCGTCGCACTTTTTGCAAACCCGCACGCTCTTTCCGTCCTCGAGGTGCCGGTGGCCGACCCGTGTCGGCGCGCTGCACTCCGGACAGATAACGATCAGGTTTGAAGCGACGATGGGCAGTTCCTTCTCCAGAACCCCTCCCTGGACGTTCTTCGAGGGGTTGGCCCTGGTATGCCGTTTGATGAAGTTGATATTCTCCACCACCACCCGGTTCTTGGCCGGCAGGACCTTGAGCACCTTGCCGGTCTTCCCCCGGTCCTTACCGGAGAGAACCTTGACCATGTCGTTCTTGCGAATGTGGCATCTCTGAATAGCCATCGATCTTCACTCCGTTAGAGCACCTCGGGGGCCAGGGAGATGATCTTCATGAACTTCTTCTCCCGCAGCTCGCGGCCCACCGGGCCGAAAACGCGGGTGCCCACGGGCTCGCCGGCATCGTTGATCAGTACCGCGGAATTGTTGTCGAAGCGGATGTAGCTTCCGTCCCGCCGGCGGTGTTCCTTCGCCGTGCGAACGATCACCGCCCTGACCACCGTGCCCTTTTTCACCGCCGCGTTGGGGGCGGATTCCTTGACACTGGCCGTGATCACGTCACCGAGCGTTCCGGTCTGGCCCACCGAACTCCCCTTGAGCTTGATGCAGGCGATCCGCTTGGCCCCGGAGTTGTCCGCGACCTTGAGTATGGTTCCCATCTGAATCATGGCATCCTCACGCCTCTCCCAAGTCCCCGCAGGGCGGAGAGTCTGCACTGACCGGCGGACCTAGCGGGCCTTGGCAACGATTTCCTTGACCCGCCACCGCTTCCGCTTGCTCAATGGCCGCGACTCGATGATCCGGACCTTGTCACCGGCCTGGCATGCATTCTCTTCGTCGTGGCACATGAAACGGTTGGACCGCCTGACGATCCGGTTGTAGACGGGGTGCGGGTTGCGCCGCTCCACTTCCACCACCACAGTCTTGTCCATCGCGTCACTGACCACGATGCCCGTCTGGGTGATCCGCTTTCTCTCGATTGTCTTATCCATTCTTGACCTTGCTTCCGGCCCTTTCGTGTCGAATGGTCTTCACCCGGGCCAGATCCTTCCGCACGTGTCTTATCTTGACAGGGTCATCAATCTGCCCGGTGGCCAGCTGGAAACGGAGCTTGAACACGGCTTCCTGAAGCTCCTTCTCCTTTGCCGCCAGCTCGTCGGGGCTCAAATCCCTGAGCTTGTCCGCCTTCATCGGATCCTCCTCGGCTTACGGCATGTCGGTCCGTGAAACGAACCTGACCTTGATCGGCAATTTGGCCCCGGCCAGCACCACGGCCCGCTTGGCCACGTCTTCCGGAACGCCCGCCAGTTCATAGAGGACTTTCCCGGGCCGCACCACGGCAACCCACGCCTCTGGCGGCCCCTTGCCCTTGCCCATTCTGGTCTCCAGGGGTTTCTTGGAGATGGGCTTGTCGGGGAACACACGAATCCAGAGTTTGCCCCCGCGCTTCATGTGACGGGTGATGGCGATACGGGCCGCCTCGATCTGACGGTTGGTGATCCAGCCGGCCTCAAGCGCCTTGAGCCCGAATTGCCCGAACTCGATACTCGAGCCGCGCCAGGCCTTGCCCTTGCGCCTGCCCCGCTGCACTTTTCTGTGCTTGACCTTTTTTGGTATCAGCATAACGATTCAACTCGATCCGATGAGGGCCGGCGGCCTGTGGCCGGCGGCGCCGAACAACAACCCCGACTCAGCTTCTGGGCGGACGCTTGACCGCCGCCGGCTGCCCGGGCAATTTCTCTCCGCGATAGATCCAGACCTTGACCCCGATCTGGCCGAAGGTGGTCTTGGACTCGGCCACCCCGTAATCGATGTCCGCCCGCAGGGTGTGCAGCGGCAGCTGGCCTTCGAGATACCATTCGGCCCGGGCGATTTCCGCCCCGTTCAGCCGGCCGGCACAGCGGATCTTGATCCCCTTGGCGCCGAAGCGCAGGGCCGATTCCACCGATTTGCGCATCGCCTTGCGGAAGGCGATCCGCTTTTCCAGCTGCAGGGCGATATGCTCGCTGACCAGCTGGGCGTCAAGCTCCGGACGGGTGATCTCGAGGATGTTGATGTAGACATCCTTGCCGGTCTGGCGCTTGATCTGGGCCTTCAGCCGGTCGATTTCGGTCCCCTTGCGGCCGATGATGATACCGGGCCTGGCCGAGAGGATGTTGATCTTCAGCTTGTTCGCTGCCCGCTCGATGTCCACGTTGCTCACACCGGCGTGGTAGAGCTTTTTCTTCAGCTCCCGGCGGAGGCGGACGTCCTCCAGAAGGGTGGCCCCAAAACCTTTCTTGGCGTACCACCGCGAGTGCCAGGTCTTGTTGTATCCGAGCCGAAACCCGAATGGATGAACTTTCTGACCCAAGGTATCACCTCCGTTCTATCCAATGACGCGGGAAACCCCGCTGCTCCTGCCGGGCGCTGCCGGTCAGGCGCCGGTCTCCCGCTTCTCCTCCAGCTGAAGGCAGATATGGCTCGACCGCTTGAGGATCCGGAAGGCGCGCCCCATGGCCCGCGGCTGGATCCTTTTCATCATCGGGCCCTCGTCCACAGTGATCCGGCTGATAAACAGGTTGTCCACGTCACGCAACTCTGGATTCTGTTCAGCATTGGCCACCGCCGAGTTGAGCAGCTTGGCCAGATCCCGGGCAGCGAATTTGCGGGAGAACTGCAGGATGGAGAGCGCCTCCTCCACCCTTTTCCCGCGAATCAAGTCGGCCACCAGGCGCGCCTTCTGGGCCGACCCTCTCCTGTATCTAATCGACGCTTTGGCTATCATCTGCACGTCTCCGTGTCATTCCCCGGTGCCCGCCAGCCGGCCGCGCTCCCTGCGCCACCCCGCTGCCTGGTTCCCGGCGGAACCCGCTCGCGGCGGCTACTTCCTCATCCTGGCGGCCCTGTCCGACTTCCGGTCGATGTGACCGCGGAAGGTTCGCGTAGGGGAGAATTCCCCGACCTTGTGCCCCACCATGTTCTCGGTGATGAAGACAGGAATAAATTTCTTGCCGTTGTGCACCGCGAACGTGTGGCCCACCATCTCGGGAGTGACGGTGGAGCGCCGTGAATAGGTCTTGATGACCCGATGCTCCGACCGGGCGTTCATCCGGTCGACAGCCTTCTCCAGCGAGGCTTCCACGTAGGGTCCTTTTTTCAGCGACCTGGACATGGTTCCCTTCCTCCGGCGTTACTTACGCCGCTTGACAATATATTTGCTCGAGTCTTTTCTCTTCTTCCGCGTCTTGTATCCCTTGGTCGGCTTGCCCCATGGGGTCACCGGGTGGCGGCCGCCGGAAGTCCGGCCCTCGCCGCCGCCGTGGGGGTGATCCACCGGGTTCATCGCCACACCACGAACCTTGGGCCGCCGTCCGAGCCAGCGCTTGCGCCCGGCCTTGCCCAGGGAGACTTTTTCCTGGTCGATGTTGCCCACCTGGCCGATGGTGGCCATGCACTTCATGTGCACTTTGCGCACTTCGCCGGAAGGCATCCGGATCTGGGCGTAGGTCCCTTCCTTGGCCATCACCTGGGCCGAGCAGCCGGCTGCGCGAACCATCTGGCCGCCGCCGCCGATGTGCAGCTCGATGTTGTGCACCTGGGTGCCCAGCGGAATGGCGTGCAGGGGCAGCGTGTTCCCGGCGGTGATGTCCGCCCGCTCGCTGCTCACCACGCTGTCACCCACCTTGAGGCCCAGCGGCGCCAGGATATAGCGCTTCTCACCGTCGGCGTAGTGCAGCAGGGCGATGTTGGCCGAACGGTTCGGGTCGTACTCGATGGTCGCCACCCGGGCCGGCACATCAAACTTGTTGCGGCGGAAATCAATGATCCGGTAACGCTTCTTGTGTCCCCCGCCGCGGCGGCGCATCGCGATCCGGCCGTAGTTGTTGCGGCCTCCACTGCGCACCTTCTTGTCCAGCAGGCTCTTGTTTGGCCTGCTGGCAGTGATGTCGTCGAAGGTGGACACCGTCTGGAACCGCCTGCCGGGAGAAGTCGGTTTGTATTTCTTGATCGCCATCTTAATCTCTCCAAGTCGCCGGGAGTATGCCGCCGCTCAGCAGAGCGGCCGGGAGCCGGACCAGCGGTCAGGCACCCTCGAAATACTCGATGGTCTTCTCCCCTTCGGCCAGTTTGACGTAGGCTTTTTTCCAGCTGGCCCGGGCGCCGACGTTGCGCCCCACCCGCTTGACCTTGCCCAGGATATTGGCCATCTTCACCGATTCCACCCGCACACCAAAAATCTCCTGGATCGCCCGCTTGACCTCGATCTTGTTAGCGTCCGACGCCACCTCGAAACAGAGGATGCCATGGTTGTCCTTGACAATGGTGCTCTTCTCGGTGATCACCGGCCTGCGAATTACCTCTCTCGATGATCTCATCGCCCGTAGACCTCCCCGATTTCGGCCGCGGCCTGCCTGGAGAGAATCAGGCGATCGTGTTTCAGCACGTCGTAGACGTTCACCGCCAGTGGACGGACCTGCTTGACCCCAGGGATGTTCCGCGAGGCCAGGCTGAGGTTGTGGTTACCTTCCGCGTCCACCAGCAGCGCCTTGCGGTCCACGCCCAGGCCCTGGAGGATATCCACCAGGCCCTTGGTCTTGAAGGTCGGCAGTTCGAAGTCCTGCACCACGGTGATCTTGTCCTCGGCCAGCTTCTGCGACAGCGCTGATCGGATGGCCAGCCAGCGGACTTTCTTGGGCAGCTTGTAGGAGTAGCTCCGCGGTTTCGGACCGTGGACCGTTCCGCCGCCACGCCACAGCGGGCTGCGCACGGTTCCGGCCCGGGCGCGGCCGGTGCCCTTCTGCCGCCACGGCTTCTTTCCGCCGCCGCGAACGTCAACACGATTCTTGGTCGAGGCGTTTCCGCCGCGCCCGCAGGCCAGGTAGTGCCGGACCGCGGCGAAGAGTGCATTTTCGTTCACTTCCGCGCCAAAGACCGCATCAGGCAGTGTGATCTGCTCCACCACCTCGTTCTTCAGGTTTTTCACTTCGACATTCGGCATTGCCTTACTCCCCTCCCCGCGAGAGTGTGAACCGGAGGTCATGGTCACTTGCCAACCGATTTGCTGATCAGCAGGTAACCGCCCTTTGCGCCCGGAACGGCACCCTTCACTACGAGTAGGTTCTTCTCCTCGTCAACCTTAACCACTTTCAGATTCTTCACGGTCACCCGCTTGGCACCCAGCTGCCCGGGCATTTTCCGCCCCTTGAACACCCGGGCCGGATAGGCTGAACAGCCGATGGAACCGGGGGCCCGATGGAACATCGACCCGTGGGTCGCCCGGCCGCCGCCAAAACCGTGGCGCTTGATCACGCCGGCGAACCCGGCGCCCTTGCTCTTGCCGATGATGGTGACATAGTCTTCAGCCTTGAAGATGTTCACCAGCACCTGGTCACCCACCGCCACCTCGTCACCCCCCTCGTCGAGGGGGAATTCCCGCAGGAATTTCATCGGCGGCAGCTGTTTTCCACCCTCCGGGTCGGCTTCGGCAGCGGCCCGCTTGATGTGGCCTTCCAGGGGCTTGTTGATCTTCTTCCAGTTGAGGTGCTCCACCAGGCCCAGTTGGACGGCGCAGTAGCCATCCCGCTCCATGGTGCGTTTCTGCAGCACCACGCAGGGCCCCACTTCGAGCACCGTGGCCGGCGTGACCACGCCGCTCTCGTCAAAGAGTTGGGTCATGCCGATCTTTTTTCCGATGATTCCGCTGACCATCTCTCGTGTTCCTGCCTTAAACTCCAGCCGGGCATCATGCCGTCCCCGGGCGGCGGTTGACCGCGGTCCGGGGCCGGTACCTGCTACCGGGAAACGCGCCGTTCGCCCCGCGGCTACTTCAGCGCCTTGATCTCCACGTCCACACCGGCCGGGAGGTCGAGCTTCATCAAGGCCTCCACCGTGTCCGGTGTCGGCTCCAGCAAGTCCATCAGCCGTTTGTGCGTGCGAATCTCGAACTGCTCCCGGGACTTCTTGTCCACGTGGGGCGAGCGGAGCACGCAGTAGCGGTTGATGCTGGTGGGCAGCGGGATCGGTCCGGCCACCCGCGCGCCGGTGCGCCGGGCGGTCTCAACGATCTCGCCGGTGGAGCGGTCCAGCACCCGGTAATCGTAAGCCTTGAGCCTGATTCGAATCCGTTCGTTCATCGCCTTCCAATCCTCCGGCCCGCCGCGCCCTGGAGCGGGCCAGGGGCCGTCACAGCTATTCGATGATTTCGGTCACCGTTCCGGCGCCCACGGTGCGGCCGCCCTCGCGGATGGCGAAACGCATCCCCTTTTCCATGGCGATCGGCGTGATCAGCTCCATGGACATGTTCACGTTGTCGCCCGGCATCACCATCTCCGTGCCCTCGGGCAGCGTCGCCACCCCGGTCACGTCGGTGGTCCGGAAGTAGAACTGCGGGCGGTAGCCGCTGAAAAACGGCGTGTGACGGCCGCCCTCCTCCTTGGACAGGATGTAGGCCTCACCCTTGAAGATCGTGTGCGGTGTGATCGTGCCCGGCTTGGCCAGCACCATACCCCGCTCGATATCCTTGCGGTCCGTCCCGCGAAGCAGCAGGCCGACGTTGTCACCCGCTTCGCCGCGGTCCAGCAACTTCTTGAACATCTCCACGCCGGTCACCACCCGCTTGCGCGTCTCGCGGATCCCGACGATCTCGATCTCTTCGCCGACCTTGATCTGGCCCCGCTCCACCCGGCCCGTGGCCACCGTGCCGCGGCCCGAGATGGTGAAGATGTCCTCCACCGGCAGCAGGAACGGCTTGTCCACGTCACGCTCCGGGTCCGGAACGTAGGCGTCGACCTGCTCCAGCAGGTCGAACACGCACTGCGCGTCGGGGCTGCCCGGCTCGGCGTTCAGCGCCTTCAGCGCGCTGCCCCGCACCACCGGAATGTCGTCGCCGGGGAACTCGTAGGCGCTGAGCAGCTCGCGGACTTCCAACTCCACCAGGTCCAGCAACTCCTCGTCGTCCACCATGTCCACCTTGTTCATGAACACGACCATGTACGGCACGCCCACCTGGCGGGCCAGCAGGATGTGCTCGCGCGTCTGGGGCATCGGGCCGTCGGCCGCCGAAACCACCAGGATCGCCCCGTCCATCTGCGCCGCGCCGGTGATCATGTTCTTGACGTAGTCGGCGTGGCCCGGGCAGTCCACGTGCGCATAGTGACGGTTGTCCGTCTCGTATTCCACGTGCGCCGTGGCGATGGTGATTCCCCGCTCACGCTCTTCCGGTGCGTTGTCGATGGAGTCGAACGAGCGGAAGGCCACCTTGTCGCTCTTTGACGACAGGTGCAGTGTGATCGCCGCGGTCAACGTCGTCTTGCCGTGGTCCACGTGGCCGATCGTCCCCACGTTCACGTGGGGCTTGGTCCTTTCAAACTTCTCCTTGGCCATCGGAGCTCTCCTTTTCCCGTCCCGTTTTCCGCCATCCGTACCGGTGACGATAGATAAATTAAACTAGCCCACAGTCTTGGCGAGAATATCGTCCCTGACTTTCTTGGGAACCTCTCCGTACTGCTTGAACTCCATTGTGTAATCCGCCCGGCCCTGGGTCATCGACCGCAGGTCGGTGGCATACCCGAACATTTCGGCCAGCGGCACCACCGCCGAGATGACCTGCAGGTTGCGCCTGGTGCCCAGTTCTCCGATCCGTCCCCGGCGGCTGTTCAGGTCACCCATCACGTCCCCCATGAAGGCCTCGGGTACGGTGACTTCCACTTTCATCTGCGGCTCGAGAAGCACCGGCTCACCACGGCCCACCGCGTCGCGGGCGGCCATGGAGCCGGCAATCTTGAAGGCCATTTCCGAGGAGTCCACCTCGTGGAACGAACCGTCCAGCAGGGTGGCCTTGATATCCACCAGCTCGTAGCCGGCGAGGAAGCCGCGCTGCAGCGACTCCTTGATGCCCTTCTCCACGGCAGGGATGTATTCACGGGGGATGGCCCCGCCGTGAATCTTGCTCTCGAACTGGTAGCCGGCTGCCTTTTCCCCGGGCTCGAGGGTCAGCTTGACGTGGCCGTACTGGCCGCGGCCGCCGGTCTGCCGGACAAACCTTGTCTCGCCTTCGCAGAGCCGGGTGATGGTTTCGCGGTAGGCCACCTGGGGGCGGCCCACGCTGGCCTCGATCTTGAAGTCGCGCACGATGCGCTGCACCAGCACGTCGAGGTGCAGCTCGCCCATGCCGGAGATGATCGTCTGCCCGGTCTCCTTGTCCAGGTTGACCCGGAATGTGGGATCCTCCTGGACCAGCTTGCCCAGCACCATTCCCAGCTTCTCCTCGTCGGCCTTGGTCTTCGGCTCGATGGCCACCGAGAGCACCGGTTCGGGGAAATCCATGGTCTCCAGTACCACCGGCTGCTTCACATCGCAGATTGTTTCGCCGGTGCCCACCGTCTTCAGGCCCACCACCGCGGCGATGTCGCCGGCGTAAACCTCGTCCACCTCTTCCCGCTTGCTGGCGTGGATCTTCAGCAGGCGGCCGATCCGCTCGGTGCGGTTGATGCTCGGCAGGAAGACCTTGGTTCCGGTGGCCAGGCGGCCGGAGTAGAGCCGGATAAAGGCCAGTTGCCCGACGAAGGGGTCGGTCATGATCTTGAAGACCAGTCCGGACAACGGCCCCTCGTCCTCGGCGGGACGGGTCACCGTCTTTCCCGAATCGGGATCGATGCCGCTCATCGGCACCACGTCCAGCGGGGAGGGGAGAAAATCGATCACCCCGTCCAGCAGCCGCTGGATGCCCTTGTTGTGGAATGCCGACCCGCAGAAGGTGGCGATGACGTCGAGGCTGATCACCGCCTTGCGCACCGCGGCCACCAGCCGTTCCTCGCTCAGCTCGTGGCCCTGGAGGTAGTCCTCCATCAGGCCGTCGTCGTGATCGCAGATCTGCTCCACCATGGCCAGACGGGCCGTATCGACCTCTTCCTGCATCTCCTCGGGGATGGGGATCAGCTTGTAGTTCATCCCCTGGCTCTCCATCTCCCAGACCACGGCTTTCATCCGGATCAGGTCGATGACGCCCTGGAAATTGTCCTCGCTGCCCCAGGGGATCTGGATCGGCAGGGGGTTGGCATGCAGGCGGTCGCGCATCTGCTGCAGACAACCGTTGAAGTCGGCGCCCTGGCGGTCCATCTTGTTGATGAAGGCCAGGCGGGGAACCTTGTAGTTGTCTGCCTGGCGCCAGACCGTCTCCGACTGGGGCTCCACACCGCCCACGGCGCAGAAGACCACAATGGCCCCGTCAAGGACCCGCAGGCTGCGCTCCACCTCGGCAGTGAAGTCCACGTGGCCCGGGGTGTCGATAATATTTATACGGTGATCTTTCCAGCTGCAGGTGGTGGCGGCGGAGGTGATGGTGATTCCACGTTCCTGCTCCTGGTCCATCCAGTCCATGGTGGCGGTGCCGTCATGGACCTCTCCCAGGCGGTGGGTTCTGCCGGTGTAGAACAGAATCCGTTCCGTGGTCGTGGTTTTACCCGCATCGATATGCGCCATGATACCGATGTTACGGTTTTTTTCCAGCGGGACTTTTCTCGCCACTGTCCAATTCCCGGGCAACGATGTCCCGGGCCTCCCTGTCGCCTTTCCCAGATATCCAGGTCAGTCGAATGCCGCCGGTGACTACCAGCGGTAATGGGCAAAAGCCTTGTTGGCCTCCGCCATGCGGTGCGTGTCTTCCTTCTTCTTGATCGCCGCGCCGCGGTTGTTCGCCGCGTCGAGGAACTCGCCGGCCAGCCGTTCGTGCATCGTTTTCTCGGGCCGGGCCTTGGCAAAGTTGATCAACCAGCGCAGGGCCAAAGAGAGACGCCTGGCCGGCCGAACCTCGATGGGCACCTGGTAGGTGGAACCGCCCACCCGGCGGGATTTCACCTCGAGAGCGGGCTTGATGTTCTCCACCGCCTTCTTGAAAATTTTCAGCGGATCATCCTTGGTCCGTTCCCGGATGATGTCCAGCGCGCCGTAGAAAATACTCTGGGCCACGCTCTTTTTCCCGTCACGCATGATGCAGTTGATGAACTTGGTCACCAGCGTGCTCTGGTAGAGAGGATCGGGTATGATCTCTCGTTTCGGCACTTCCCGTCTTCTGGGCATCGGCTACACACTCCCCAATGAAAAACTCGAGTTCCCCGCCACCCGGGAACCGCCGGCGGTCTGTTTTCCCCGCCGACGTCAACGGCAACACCATGGCTGCCGGCACCTATTCCCTTGTCCGATAGCAACTTGGTTGTGAAAGGAGGAAGATCAGGACTTGGGCCGCTTCGCCCCGTACTTCGACCGGCTCTGTCGCCGATCAGCCACTCCGACCGAGTCGAGGGTGCCGCGGATCACGTGGTAGCGCACGCCGGGAAGATCTTTCACCCTACCGCCCCGAATGAGGACGATGGAGTGTTCCTGGAGGGTATGTCCGATGCCCGGGATATAGGTAGTGACCTCGATCCTGTTGGTCAACCTCACCCGGGCCACCTTGCGGAGGGCCGAGTTCGGCTTCTTGGGGGTCGAGGTATAGACCCGGACACAAACACCACGCTTCTGCGGCGACCCTTGCAGGGCCGGACTGTCCGTCTTGGAAGATTTTGTCTTCCTGCCTTTTCGAACAAGTTGATGAATAGTCGGCATCGTTACATTCTTCCTCTGGAGTCAAGCATTTTGACCAGCCCCGCAGGGTCTGACCACTCCAGTTCATTTATAGAAAAAAACCTGCGGATTCTAGCAGAGGACAACCGGGAAGTCAAGCAAATCCGTAGTGTCTGCAAAACTCGTAAAATACGAATTTTCTTCAAGTTCCGCGTGGTCACCCCCGGCCCGCCACCCGGTGGCGGCCGGGAATCGTCCCTTCCCGTTACTCCACAACCTCCTCTTCCGGCTTCGCCGCGGCTTTTTTGGCCGTGGCGCCAAGCAGGTCGGGCACACCGGCCAGCTGTTCGATCCCCTCCAGGCCCCCCTCGGTGAGGGCGGTATCGTCCACCGGATCGTCATAGACCGGCCGGTCCTCGGGGATGGAGAAGTTGCTGTAGCGCGGCAGGCCGGTGCCCGCCGGAATCAGCCGGCCCATGATCACGTTCTCCTTCAGCCCGCGGAGGTAATCGGTCTTGCCCTCGATGCTGGCTTCGGTGAGCACCCGGGTGGTCTCCTGGAAGGAGGCTGCGGAGATGAAACTGTCGGAGAAGAGGGAGGCCTTGGTGATCCCCAGCAGCAGCGGCCGCCCGGTGGCCAGGGCCTTGCCGTCGTCGCGAGCCCGGTGGTTCACTTCCTGGAAGCGGAACTTGTCCACCTGCTGGTCGACCAGGAACTCGGTATCCCCCACTTCCTCCACCTTGACCCAGCGCATCATCTGCCGGGAGATCACCTCGATGTGCTTGTCGTTGATCGTCACCCCCTGCAGTCGGTAGACCTCCTGGATCTCGTTGACCAGGTAGTTCTGCAGCGCACGCTCGCCCTGGACGGTGAGGATATCGTGGGGGTTGCGCGGACCGTCGATCAGCGGATCGCCGGCGGTGACCCGCTCGGCCTCCTGGACGTTGACGTGGATGCCGCGGGGAATCTTGTACTGCCGTTCCTCGCCGGTATCGCTGGTCACCGAAATCAGCCGCATCCCCTTTTCCACCGGACCGAAGGAGATCGCCCCGTCGATTTCGGTGATCACCGCCGGCTCCTTGGGCCGCCGGGCCTCGAACAGCTCCACAACGCGAGGCAGGCCGCCGGTGATGTCCTTGGTCTTGGTGGTCTCCCGGGGGATCTTGGCCAGGATGTCGCCGGAGTGCACCTCCTGACCCTTGGCCACAATGAGGTGCGCGCCGGAGGGCAGCAGGTAGCGCCGCTGAATCTTGTTCTTGGCGTCGCGGATCACCACCGTGGGCTGCCGTTTCTCGTCGGCGCTGTCGATGATCACCGGCTGGGACATGCCGGTGACTTCATCCACTTCCTCCTTCATCGTCTCGCCCAGGCGGACGTCCTTGAAGTCGATGGTCCCGCCCACCTCGGTGAGGATGATCAGTGCATAGGGGTCCCAGATCACCAGGTGCTGGCCCCGCTTGACCTTCTGGCCGTCCTTGACCTTCAGCTTGGCCCCGTAGACCACGTCGTGGCGCTCACGCTCCCGGCCCAGCTCGTCGATGATCCGGATGTGGCCCCGGCGGCTGGTGACCACGATGTCACCGCCGGCGCCGGGCACCCAGCTGAAGCCGACGTATTTCACGATCCCGCCGCTGTTCGCCTCGTGGGTCGAACTCTCGGCAACCCGGGCCGTGCCGCCGATGTGGAAGGTCCGCATGGTCAGCTGAGTGCCGGGTTCACCGATCGATTGTGCGGCAATAACCCCCACCGCCTCGCCCAGCTCCACCATCTGGCCGGTGGCCAGGTTGCGGCCGTAACACTTGGCGCACACCCCGCGCCGGCACTCACAGGTGAGCACCGAGCGGATCTTGACCTTCTCCAGCCCCGACTCCTGGATCTTGCTGGCGATGTCCTCGGTGATCTCCTCGTTGGAGCTGACGATCAGCTCGTTGGAGAACGGGTCGCGGATATCGTCCAGGGCCACCCGGCCGAGGATGCGGTCGCGCAGCGGCTCGATTACCTCGCCGCCTTCCACGATGGAGGAGACGAAGATGCCGTCGAGGGTCTGGCAGTCATCGAGGGAGATGATCACGTCCTGGGCCACGTCGACCAGGCGCCTGGTGAGGTAGCCCGAATCGGCGGTCTTCAGCGCGGTGTCGGCCAGTCCCTTGCGGGCGCCGTGGGTCGAGATGAAGTACTGCAGCACGTTGAGGCCTTCACGGAAGTTGGCCTCGATGGGCGTCTCGATGATTTCGCCGGAGGGTTTGGCCATCAGGCCGCGCATGCCGGCCAGCTGGCGGATCTGCTGCTTCGAGCCCCGGGCGCCGGAGTCGGCCATGACGAAGATCGGGTTGAACTCCTTCATCTCCGCCACGTCGTAGTCCTTCATCTCCTGATACATTTCCTGGGAGATGTCCTCGGTGACCTTGGACCAGATGCTGACCACCTTGTTGTAGCGTTCACGGTTGGTGATCGCACCTTCCTTGTACTGCGTCTCCACCTCGATCACTTCCTTGCGCGCACCGTCAACCAGCGGGACCTTGGCCGCGGGAATCAGCATGTCGTCGATGCCGATGGAAACGCCGGCCTTGGTGGCATAGAGGAAACCGAGGTTTTTCAGCCGGTCCAGCAGCTCCACCGAGCGCTCCTTGCCGTAGCGCAGGACGCAGAAGTTGACCAGCTGGGTCAGGCCCTTCTTCTTCAGCACACCGTTGATGAAGGGAATCTCGGGAATCAGGTGGCTGTTGAAAATCACGCGGCCCACGGTGGTCTCGAGAATTTCGTTCTCCACCTCATGGATCTCGGCGTGCAGCACGTCCTGGTCGTCATACATCCGGCCCAGGTCGAGCAGGCGGCCGCTGAAACGCAGCCGGATCGGGCTCAGCGTCTCCACCTCCCCCGCCTCGAGGGCCAGGATCACCTCGTCCATGTCGCCGAAGATCCGCCCTTCACCCTTGGCCCCCGGCTTGGCCAGCAGCATGTAGTAGCAGCCGAGCACGATGTCCTGGCTGGGCACGGCCAGGGGCAGGCCGTGGGCCGGGGAGAGGATGTTCTCGGTGGAGAGCATCAGCACCCGGGCCTCGATCTGCGCCTTGTGCGACAGCGGCACGTGCACCGCCATCTGGTCGCCGTCGAAGTCGGCGTTGAAGGCGGTGCAGACCAGGGGGTGGATCTTGATCGCCTTGCCCTCCACCAGCACCGGCTGGAAGGCCTGGATACCGAGACGGTGCAGCGTCGGCGCGCGGTTGAGCAGCACCGGATGGTCCTGGATCACCTCTTCGAGGATGTCCCAGACCTCCTCCCGCTGCTGTTCCACCATCTCCTTGGCCGCCTTGATCGTGGCCACGTGGCCCTCGGCTTCCAGGCGGTTGTAGATGAAGGGCTTGAACAGTTCAAGGGCCATTTTTTTCGGCAGCCCGCACTGTTGCAGCTTGAGGTCCGGTCCCACCACGATCACCGAACGGCCGGAGTAGTCCACACGCTTGCCCAGCAGGTTCTGGCGGAACCGGCCCTGCTTGCCCTTGAGGGTGTCGCTGAGCGACTTCAGCGGGCGGTAGTTGGCCCCGCGGAGGATGCGGCCCCGGCGGCCGTTGTCAAACAGCGCGTCCACCGCCTCCTGGAGCATCCGCTTCTCGTTGCGGATGATCACGTCGGGGGCCTTGAGCTCCATCAGTTTCTTCAGCCGGTTGTTGCGGTTGATCACCCGGCGGTAGAGGTCGTTGAGATCCGAAGTGGCGAAACGCCCGCCATCCAGGGGAACCAGCGGCCGCAGCTCGGGGGGAATCACCGGGATCACGTCGAGGATCATCCACTCCGGCTGGTTGCCCGACTTGACAAAAGCGGTGAGCACCTTGAGCCGTTTGGAGAGCTTCATCCGCTTCTGCACCGAGGTGGCGGTCTTCATCTCCTCGCGCAGCTCCTCGGACAGTTCTTCCGGCTCCACCCGGCGCAGCAGTTCCTTGATCGCCTCGGCGCCCATCTTGGCCACGAACTTCTGGCCGTACTCGGCCCGCAGCGCGCGGTATTTCTCCTCGGTGAGCAGCTCCTGCTCCTTCAGCGGCGTGTCGCCGGGCTCGATCACCACGTAGGCGTCGAAATAGAGGATCCGCTCCAGCTCGCGGAGAGAGATGTCCAGCAGGTGGCCGATGCGGCTGGGCAGGCCCTTGAAGAACCAGACGTGAGACACCGGGGAGGCCAGCTCGATGTGGCCCATCCGCTCGCGGCGCACCTTGGACTGCGTCACCTCGACGCCGCACTTGTTGCAGACCACGCCGCGGTGCTTCATCCGCTTGTACTTGCCGCAGAGACACTCCCAGTCGGTGATCGGGCCGAAGATCTTGGCGCAAAACAGCCCGTCGCGTTCGGGCTTGAACGTCCGGTAGTTGATGGTTTCCGGCTTGGTCACCTCACCGTGGGACCACGAACGAATGGTCTCCGGCGACGCCAGTTTTATCCGGATGCTCTCAAAATCGTTTATCGTGCCCTGTCTGGAAACCTCGCCAAAGGCTCTCTCCACGATAATCCTCCCTTCGGATCCCTGAATAGAGCCGGCCGCGGCGGCCGGCATGAACGCGGTCCGGGCCCCGCGTCAAATCTGCACTTTACGGTCGCCCCGTTTCTTCAGCTCCACGTCCAGGCAGAGGCTCTGCAGCTCCCTGATCAGCACGTTGAAGGACTCGGGCAGCCCCGGATCCGCGGGGACCTCGCCCTTGACCAGCGCCTCGTATATCTTGGTCCGTCCGTAGACGTCATCCGACTTGGAGGTCAACAGCTCCTGCAGGATGTTCGCCGCACCGTATGCTTCCAGCGCCCAGACCTCCATCTCACCGAAACGCTGGCCGCCGAACTGGGCCTTGCCGCCCAGCGGCTGCTGGGTGATCAGCGAGTAGGGCCCGATGGAGCGGGCGTGAATCTTGTCGTCCACCAGGTGGGAGAGCTTCATGATGTAGATGTAGCCCACGGTCACCTGCTGCTCGAAGGGCTCGCCGGTCATCCCGTCAAAGACCTCCGACTTGCCGTTGGTCGGCAACCCGGCCTTTTCCAGCAGCTCCTTGATCTCGTATTCCTTGGCCCCGTCGAACACCGGCGTGGCCACGGTCATGTTCGAGCGAACGGGCCGCCCAGCCGAGGTGCGTCTCCAGGATCTGGCCCACGTTCATCCGCGAAGGGACGCCGAGGGGGTTGAGCACCAGGTCCACCGGCGTTCCGTCGGGCAGGTAGGGCATGTCCTCCTCCGGCACCACGCGGGAGATCACGCCCTTGTTGCCGTGGCGCCCGGCCATCTTGTCACCCACCGAGAGCTTGCGCTTCATCGCCACGTAGACCTTGACCATCTTGATCACGCCCGGCGGCAGTTCGTCGCCCTTCTTCATCCGCTCCACCTTCTCGGTGTAGAGCTTCTTCAGGATATCCACCTGGCGTTGCGAGGAAGCCTCCATCTCGGCCAGCTCGGCCTCGACCTTGTCGCTGCGGCCCTTGAGCCGGATCTCGTGGAACATGTCGAAGTTGAGTTTCTTCAGGTTTTTCTCGGAGAGCTTGGCCCCGGAGGCGATGAGCACCTCACCGGTCTCGGGCATCGACGATCTTGCTGCGACAGGGCCTTGCCCCGCAGCAGGTTGATCGCGCGGTTCTTCCACTCCTCGCGGATGATGCGGATCCGGTCGTTGAGGTTGCGTTCCATCTTCTCGGTTTCCTGGAACTCGATCTCGACGGTGCGGGTATCCTTTTCCGCGCCCTTGCGGGCGAAGACCTTGACATCCACCACGATGCCCTTCGATGCCCGGCGGGGTGGCCAGCGAGGCGTCACGCACGTCTCCGGCCTTTTCGCCGAAGATGGCCCGCAGCAGCTTCTCCTCCGGGGTGAGCTGGGTCTCGCCCTTGGGGGTCACCTTGCCCACCAGGATGTCCCCCGGCTTGACGTAGGCCCCGATGCGGATGATGCCCGAATCGTCCAGTTCGCGCATCGCGTCCTCGGAGACGTTGGGGATGTCGCGGGTGATCTCCTCCGGGCCCATCTTGGTGTCCCGGGCCTCAACCTCGAACTCCTCGATGTGGATCGAGGTGTAGTAGTCATCGCGGACCAGCCGCTCGCTGACCAGCATGGCGTCTTCAAAGTTGTAACCGCGCCAGGGCATGAAGGCCACCAGCACGTTGCGCCCCAGGGCCAGTTCGCCGTTGTCGGTGCACGGCCCGTCGGCGATGATCTGTCCCTGCTCCACCTTCTGCCCCTTTTCCACGATCGGCTTCTGGTTGATGCAGGTGTTCTGGTTCGAGCGGTGAAACTTGGTCAGGTCGTAGACCTCGGCGGTGTATTCCTTCTCGCCGCCCGGCAGCTTGCGCTCGACCTTGATGATGATCCGTGAGGCGTCCACCCGGTCCACCACCCCGGCCCGGCGGCTGATCACCACCGCTCCGGAATCCCGGGCGGCCCGGCCTTCCATTCCGGTGCCCACCACCGGAGCCTCGGCCTTGAGCAGGGGCACTGCCTGGCGCTGCATGTTGGAGCCCATCAGGGCGCGGTTGGCGTCATCGTGTTCGAGGAAGGGGATCAGCGCCGCGGCCACACTGACCAACTGCTTCGGCGACACGTCGATGAAGTCCACCTCTTCCTTGGGCACCAGGCGAAAATCGCCGCGGCGGCGGGCGTTGACCCGATCATTGATGAAACGGCCGCGGTTGTCCAGCGGCGCGTTGGCCTGGGCGATGGTGTAGCGGTCTTCCTCCCAGGCCGAAAGGTAGAAGGGGAAGGGGTAGGCCTGGGCCTGCTTCATCTTCTTCTTGCGCATGTCGCTGTTGGTGCGGTTGAAGGCTTCCACGGTCACCTGGTCGCCCAGCTTGTACTTGCTGTCGCCGGGGTTGAAAACCTCGACATAGTCCACCACCCGGCCGCTTTCCACCTTGCGGTAGGGGCTCTCGATGAACCCGAACTCGTTGATCCGGGCGAAAGTGCTCAGCGAGGAGATCAGGCCGATGTTCGGCCCTTCCGGGGTCTCGATGGGGCAGATCCGGCCGTAGTGCGTGGTGTGCACGTCACGGACCTCGAACCCCGCCCGTTCGCGGCTCAGGCCTCCCGGCCCCAGAGCCGAGAGCCGCCGCTTGTGGGTGATCTCGGACAGCGGGTTGGTCTGGTCCATGAACTGCGAAAGCTGGCTCGAGCCGAAGAACTCGCGGATCGCGGCGATCACCGGTTTGGCGTTGATCAGGTCGAAGGGCATCGCCGAGGTCATTTCCTGGAAGACGCTCATCTTCTCCTTGATCGCCCGTTCCATGCGCACCAGCCCGATACGGAACTGGTTCTCCAGCAGCTCGCCCACCGAGCGGACCCGACGGTTGCCCAGGTGGTCGATGTCGTCAGGGTAGCCGATGTTCTTCTTCAGCCGCAGCAGGTAGCGCACCACCTCGTAGACGTCCTCGGGGGAGAGGACGCGCCGGTCGAGATCGGATTCCGCCGGCTTGCCCAGCTTGGTGTTGAACTTCAGCCGGCCGACCCGGGAGAAATCATAGCGCTGGGCATTGTAGAACATGCCCTCGAACAGGGCCTTGGAGCTGTCCACCGTGGGCGGGTCGCCGGGGCGCAGCCGGCGGTAGATCTCCAGCAGGGCTTCCTCGGTGCCGGTTACCGTGTCCTTGAGCATGGTGGTGGTGAGGATGTCGCCGAGGTCCGAGTTTTCGGGGAAATAGACGTCGAACTCCTTCATCCCGCTGGCCAGCACCTTTTCCAGCATGGCCTCGTCCAGGGCCACGTTCGGTTCGGCGTCCACCTCGCCGGTTTCGAGGTTGATCACGTCACGAACCAGGCAACCGCCCTCGAGGTCCTCGAGGGTCACCGGGATGCGGACCTCCTTGCCGGATTTCTTCAGCTGGCTCCAGGCCGCGTTGGAGAACCGCTTGCCGGCGGCCACCAGCGGATCGCTCTTCCGCGACCCGGGAGGATTGATGTCGGCGCTGAAGCGGCGGCCCACCAGGCCCTCGTTGAGCACCAGCGACATCTCGCCGTCTTCGCCGATGTCCACCTGCTGCACCGCGAAGAAGGAGCGGATGATGTCCTCGTTGTTGCGCAGACCCAGGGCCTTGAGAAAGACGGTGGCGAGGAATTTGCGCTTGCGGTCGATGCGGACATAGAGCAGGTTCTTGGCGTCGAACTCGAACTCCACCCAGCTGCCGCGGTAGGGGATGATCTGGGCCGAGTAGACCGACTTGGGCGGGTCGGCGTGGAAAAAGACGCCGGGGGAACGGTGCAGCTGACTGACGATCACCCGCTCGGTGCCGTTGATGATAAAGGTCCCGCTGCTGGTCATCAACGGGATATCGCCGAAGTAGACTTCCTGTTCCTTGATATCTCGGATCGACCGGACATTGGTCTCCGGGTCGCGGTCCCAGACCACCAGGCGCACCCGCACCTTGAGGTGCACCGAGTAAGTCATCCCCCGTTCCTGGCACTCCTGGACGTCGTACTTCAGCTGCAGCGACACCGGGTCCCCGCAGTTGTCGCAGAGCGGCACCTGGCTCTTGTTCAGCGCCCCGCACTCCTGGCAGATCACCGAGTCGTCCAGCGGGTCATCGTGGATGATCCGGGCGCCGCACTGCGCGCAGGTGCTGCGCAGGTTTTCCAGCCCGTCCAGCTTTCCGCAGCGGCAATGCCAGCTGCCGATGGCGTAGTCGACGAACTCCAGCGAACAGGTCCCCTTGAAATTGGTGATCGGGAAAACGGAATTGAAGACGGCCTTCAAACCGAAATCCTCCCGCTCCGAGGTGAGCAGGTTCAACTGCAGGAACTTGTCGTACGACCGCTTCTGGACGTCGATCAGATTGGGGATCGGAATAGAGGTCGGAATCTTGGAAAAATCGATCCGGGAGTCATCCCCTGAAGTTGAGGGCGAGTTCGGCATCATGTGCACTCCTGGTCTCCTGATCAAGAATTTAGTCCACCGCGCCATGCCACGGAAGCCGGCGACGGAAAGGTCCGGGGCTCACCGGGGAAACCGTAGAGGTCTCCCGGGACCCGCCCCGGCGGTCCCGCTGCCTGCCGGCAGGGCACGGT
The DNA here is from genome assembly GCA_963836075.1 of uncultured Acidobacteriota bacterium. Taxonomy (GTDB): domain Bacteria; phylum Acidobacteriota; class JAQAZP01; order JAQAZP01; family JAQAZP01; genus JAQAZP01. The sequence goes on along the minus strand of CAWIIB010000009.1, from coordinate 2,605,391 downwards.
CTGACTGTAAACGGTTCGAAGGTCTGCGGCCCCCTCTCCCCGGCGACGCGTTCAACTCGCCGACGGTTGGCCAGGCAGCGACAGCCAGATCAGTGCTGACCGTCGACTACTTGATCTCGACGGTAGCTCCAACTTCTTCCAGCTTGCCCTTGACCGTTTCGGCCTCGTCCTTGGAGATGGCTTCCTTGACCGCCTTGGGCGCGCTGTCCACCACTTCCTTGGCTTCCTTCAGGCCGAGACTGGTGACCTCGCGGACCACCTTGATCACATTGATCTTCTTCGGACCGATGGCGGTGAGGATCACGTCGAACTCGGTCTGCTCCTCAGCAGCTTCGGCTGCGGCCGGTCCACCGGCAGCCACTGCCACCGGAGCAGCCATGGCGGCGCTGACACCGAATTTTTCCTCCAGCTCCTTGACCAGCTCGTTGAGCTGGAGCACGTTCATCTCCTCGATGTGCTTGATCAGGTCTTCGTTGGTGAGTTCAGCCATTTGTCGATCTCCCTCTGCACGTTCTGTGGCACGCCACAAATCAGATCTTTTATTACGGGTGGCGGTTGCTCCCGCGCCCGCCCTAAACCATGCACCGCGGGGTTCCCCGCGGCCGAGCTATTGTTCCTTCCGCTCCGCGATCTGGCCCAGCACGGTCACCAGGTTCCGGGCGGTGCCGGAGAGCACGGTGACCAGCCCCCTGACGGGCGACTGCAGCAGGAAGACCAGCTTGGACAGCAGTTCTTCCCGACCAGGCATGGAGGCGATCTCCTTCAGCTGGTCACCGGTGATCACCCGCCCCTCCACCATTCCGGTTTTGAAGGTGAAGGTGGGGTTCTCCTTGGCGAAGGTGGTCAGCACCTTGGCCAGTTCCACCGGGTCGTCGCCGGAATAGGCGATGGCGGTCATGCCGGCGAGGTCCTGACCCAGCGACTCCATATCGGTGCCTTCCACCGCGTAGCCGATGAGGGTGTTCTTCTCCACCCGGTAGCGGCAGCTGCTGGCCTCGATTTTCCGGCGAAGCTGGTTCACCGGCCCGACCTGGACACCGCGGAAGTCGAAAAGGTAGGCCGACTTGGCCCAGGCCAGTTCGTCCTTCAGCTCCTCGACCAGCTTTCTCTTTTCTTCCTTGCTTTTCATTTCCCAGAGGCCTCCGTCACTTCTTGTCCCACGAGGCAGACGAAATACTCAGACCCGGCCCCATAGTGGAGGAGACGTGGACCCTGATGATGTATTTCCCCTTGGCCGATGCCGGTTTGGCGCGCACCACGGCACCGATAACGGTGCTGAGGTTCTCCTGCAGCTTCTCAGCCTCGAAGGAGAGCTTGCCCACCGGGCAGTGGATGATCGCGGTCTTGTCCACGCGGTACTCGATCTTGCCGCCCTTGGTCTCGGTGACCGCGGCGCCCACGTCGAAAGTGACCGTGCCTGTTTTGGGGTTGGGCATCATCTTCCGCGGCCCGAGAACCTTGCCCAGCTTCCCCACGTGCTTCATCATGTCGGGGGTGGCAATCACCGCGTCGAAGTCGAGCCAGCCCTTCTGAATCTTGCCCACCAGGTCCTCGCCCCCGACGAAATCGGCACCGGCCGCCTCGGCCTCGGTGACCTTGTCGCCCTGGGCGATGACCACCACCCGCACCGTCTTGCCGGTGCCGTGGGGCAGCATCACCGTGCCGCGGACCATCTGGTCGGCGTGCCGCGGGTTGACGCCGAGCCGCATGGCAAGTTCGACGGTCTCGTCGAACTTCACGTAGCTCAACTTCTGGAGCAGCGAAATCGCCTCCTCCAGCAGGTACTCGCGGTCCTCCACATGTTCCTGCGCAGCGTTACGCTGTTTCGTTTTCCGCGCCATACACCAAACTCCTTCCCACATCCGCTTCCGCTCTCGCCCCCTCCCGCGTGATCCGCCACACCGGTCCTGCGGGGGCAACAACGATAAGGAGTGCTCAGCCTTCGACCTCCAGCCCCATGCTGCGCGCTGTCCCCGCGATGATCTTCACCGCGGCATCCAGGTTCGCGGCATTGAGATCGGGCATCTTCTGCCTGGCGATCTCCTGCAGCTGAGAAGTCGTGACGGATCCTACCTTGCTCTTGTTCGGTTCACCCGAGCCCTTGGCGATCTTGGCCGCCCGCTTGAGCAGCACCGCCGCCGGCGGCGTCTTGGTGATAAAGGTGAACGACCGGTCGGCGTAGACGGTGATCTCCACCGGGATGATCAGCCCTTCCGCCGCCTGGGCCTGGGTCTTGGCGTTGTATGCCTTGCAGAACTCCATGATGTTCACGCCCTGCTGACCCAGCGCCGGGCCCACCGGAGGCGCAGGCGTGGCCTTGCCGGCCTCGATCTGAAGTTTGATGACCCCGGTTATTTTCTTCGCCATTGGACTACCTCGGTGAACTCCCGTTTACATCCCGCCGGACTGTTTCCTGCCGGCGGCGCTATACCTTTTCGACCTGTAAAAAGTCCAGCTCCACTGGTGTGGCCCGGCCAAAAATGGTGACCATCACCTTGAGCGTATTCTTGTCCTCGTTGACCTCGTCCACCACCCCGGTGAAGTTGCTGAACGGACCGTCAATAATCCGCACCGTCTCTCCGGCCTCGAAGGAGAATCTGGGCTTCGGCTTCTCCTTGGAAGCATCCATCTTCTCCGTGATCTGGGCGAACTCCTCATCGCTCAGCGGTGTGGGGTGCGCGCCCAGACGGACGAAGCCGGTGACCTTGGGCGTGCTCTTGATCAAGTGCCATGCCGCGTCGGAGAGCACCATGTGCACCAGCACATACCCCGGGAAAAACTTCTTCGGCGTCACCACTTTCTTGCCGCTCTTCATCTCCACCACGTTTTCGGTGGGGACCAGAACGTCGTCGATTTCATCCTCCATCTCCAGGTCCTCTACGCGCTGGCGCAGGCTCTCCTGAACCTTCTTCTCGAAGCCGGAGTAAGTGTGGATGACATACCACTTCTTTTCCATGTCCATGGGTCGACCTTTCCGCTCCCGCTTATTGGCTCCCGAAGAAGGTCAGGATGAACTGGATGAAACGGTTCAGCCCCTGATCGACCACAAAAAAGAAGGCAGCAAAGATGAAGACCGAGATGATCACCACCGTGGTGGTCCCGTAGACCTCCTTGCGGGAAGGCCAACTGACCTTCTTCAACTCCGCCTTTACCTCACTCAGGAATTGCAGGGCTCTTGCGAACACTGGTCGAACTCCCCTTCTGTTTTGGCCCGACCGGGTCGGGTGGTTCTGGCCTCATGGCAGTGGCAGGCCAGGAGGGATTCGAACCCCCAGCCCCCGGATTTGGAGTCCGGTGCTCTACCATTAGAGCTACTGGCCTGTACATGGAACGATGGCAACGCCGAGCCGTCCGAATCGGATGTGGCAATTGACAGCAGGAGGACACCACGCTGCTGGTGATACCAAAGTTCCCTCGATGATCGGGACTATACGTTCTTCCCGGGTCTCCCGCTCAAACCTTTATTTGGACTCCTTGTGGAGAATGTGCTTCCGGCAAAAAGGGCAGTATTTCTTGAACTGCGAGCTTGCCGGTGGTCTTCTTCTTGTTCTTCGTCGTGGTGTAGTTTCTCCGCTTGCACTCGGTGCATGCGAGGATGATGTTGTCCCTCATCTCAAAACCCGCTCACCGGGGCCGGCAGCCGGCCCGCGGCGCTATGCCAGCGGCCCGGCGATCGCCCGGGCCGTCACAGCTATTCGATGATTTCGGTCACCGTTCCGGCGCCCACGGTGCGGCCGCCCTCGCGGATGGCGAAACGCATCCCCTTTTCCATGGCGATCGGCGTGATCAGCTCCATGGACATGTTCACGTTGTCGCCCGGCATCACCATCTCCGTGCCCTCGGGCAGCGTCGCCACCCCGGTCACGTCGGTGGTCCGGAAGTAGAACTGCGGGCGGTAGCCGCTGAAAAACGGCGTGTGACGGCCGCCCTCCTCCTTGGACAGGATGTAGGCCTCGCCCTTGAAGATCGTGTGCGGTGTGATCGTGCCCGGCTTGGCCAGCACCATACCCCGCTCGATATCCTTGCGGTCCGTCCCGCGAAGCAGCAGGCCGACGTTGTCACCCGCTTCGCCGCGGTCCAGCAGCTTCTTGAACATCTCCACGCCGGTCACCACCCGCTTGCGCGTCTCGCGGATCCCGACGATCTCGATCTCCTCGCCGACCTTGATCTGGCCCCGCTCCACCCGGCCCGTGGCCACCGTGCCGCGGCCCGAGATGGTGAAGATGTCCTCCACCGGCAGCAGGAACGGCTTGTCCACGTCACGCTCCGGGTCCGGAACGTAGGCGTCGACCTGCTCCAGCAGGTCGAACACGCACTGCGCGTCGGGGCTGCCCGGCTCGGCGTTCAGCGCCTTCAGCGCGCTGCCCCGCACCACCGGAATGTCGTCGCCGGGGAACTCGTAGGCGCTGAGCAGCTCGCGGACTTCCAGCTCCACCAGGTCCAGCAGCTCCTCGTCGTCCACCATGTCCACCTTGTTCATGAACACGACCATGTACGGCACGCCCACCTGGCGGGCCAGCAGGATGTGCTCGCGCGTCTGGGGCATCGGGCCGTCGGCCGCCGAAACCACCAGGATCGCCCCGTCCATCTGCGCCGCGCCGGTGATCATGTTCTTGACGTAGTCGGCGTGGCCCGGGCAGTCCACGTGCGCGTAGTGGCGGTTGTCCGTCTCGTATTCCACGTGCGCCGTGGCGATGGTGATTCCCCGCTCACGCTCTTCCGGTGCGTTGTCGATGGAGTCGAACGAGCGGAAGGCCACCTTGTCGCTCTTTGACGACAGGTGCAGTGTGATCGCCGCGGTCAACGTCGTCTTGCCGTGGTCCACGTGGCCGATCGTCCCCACGTTCACGTGGGGCTTGGTCCTTTCAAACTTCTCCTTGGCCATCGGAGCTTACCTCCTCCCTGTGGAGAAAAGCGTCTGCTTTTCACGCCTGTACTGCTCAAAAAAAGTGGAGCCCACGACCGGGATTGAACCGGTGACCCCTTCCTTACCAAGGAAGTGCTCTACCACTGAGCCACGTGGGCTTGAAACCAATCTCCCGGACGAACGGCACCTGAACGCATCGGGCTCTGGAGCGGGAAACGGGGCTCGAACCCGCGACCCTCAGCTTGGAAGGCTGATGCTCTACCAACTGAGCTATTCCCGCCCCTTTGCGGTGACCGGTCTCAACGAGGCCGGCACCCGCTCACCATTGCTGGCAATAAAACTGGTGGGGAGAGGAGGATTCGAACCTCCGAAGGCTTCGCCGACAGATTTACAGTCTGTTCCCTTTGACCGCTCGGGAATCTCCCCACACTAAAAAAGTCAGACCCGCCCCCCCCGGTTTCCGCCGAAATCGCTTCCGGTGGCCGAGTCTCCGGAGCAGGCACACTTTCGTCACCGGCTGCCGTATCCGCGAGCTGCTGCCGCGCCGTGCCGGGCCCGACATGCAACTCCTTCTTTTACAAACAATTGATGGAGCTGGCGAGAGGAATTGAACCCCCGACCTGCTGATTACAAATCAGCTGCTCTACCAATTGAGCTACGCCAGCCCACGAAACGGGGAAAATACCATAAGTCACCCCTGTTGGCAAGCAAAAATCCTCCAAGAGGGAGATTTTTCACCTGTCTCCGCTCTTTCCCCGGCCATCCCCCTCAGGTCCGCGCTCAAGTCGCTGAAAGACAGCATGATAGAGGGCCACCCCCGCAGCCACCGAGACATTCAGCGAATCGAGGGCGCCAAACACCGGGATGGAGACCAGGCTGTCGCAGCGTTCCCGGACCAGCCGGGACAGCCCCTTGCCTTCAGCGCCCAGCACCAGGGCCGTCGGCTGGCAAAAATCAAAACTCCCCAGGCCGCCGGGGGCCGACCCATCAAGCCCCACCGACCAGATCCCCCGCCTGCCCAGCAGCCGCAGCAGTGCGGGGATGTTGGGAACCTCCACCACCGGCAGGTGTTCCAGGGCACCGGCGGCGGCACGTCACCGCCACTTCGGAGAACGGGGCGCTGCGCCTCCGCGGCACGAACACCGCCCCCACCCCGGCACACTCGCAGCTCCTGATCACCGCCCCCAGGTTCCGCGGGTCCTCGATGCCGTCCAGCACCACCACCAGCGGGACGCCGGCCATGGCGTCGAGAGCTTCCTCCGGGTCCCGGCCGGGGCGAAACGCCCCCACCACGGCCACCAGCCCCTGGTGCCGGGCGGTGGCCAGCCGGTCCAGCTCCTGCCGGGTGACCCGCCGTACCGGTATCCCCTGCCGGCGGGCCTCCTCCAGAACCCGGGCCGTCTTGCCCGCCCCGGGCCCGGTCTCCCGCGCCACCAGCAGGCGCACCACCGGCCGCTCGCCGCGCAGGGCCTCGAACACCGCGTTGGGACCACAGACCAGATCCATCCTTTGCTCTCCGCTCCCCGGATCAGGAACCGGGCAGCAGCCCCGAGTCCAGCACCATCCCGATGCGCTCCCCCACCCCGATAATCCGCGCCTGGAAGCCGTCCAGGCCCTTGCCCTGCTCCAGCAGGGGAATCAGGCCGTCCAACTCCATCCCCGACAACGAGCCGGTGAGCGCCGCCCGCAACGGGTGGTAAAAGCGGGGGCCCTTGACACCGGTCCCCTTCTGCACCCGCTTGAGCAGGGCGGCCATGCCGCCCTCACCAGCGGCGCCGCCGCTCTGCAGTTCGCCATGCAGCGCCTCCAGCAGTTGGCGCACCCCCGGCTCCTCCAGGGCGGCCAGGGCCTGGGGATCTGCTGCTGCCGCCCGGGGATCGAAATGGAAGAAGACCCGGAACAGCCCGGCCAGCGCGTCCAGTCGCTCCACCTTCGGCGACAGGGCCTCCAGTGCCAGGGAAAGCCAGGCCAGCTCTCGCCCCCCCGGCACCTCGGGGCACCACTCCGTCCGGCGGAGGAAGGGCAGGGCCGCGTCCAGCCGGCCGCCGGCATCCATGGCCCGCCAGTGCTTGCCGTTGACCCAGGAGAGCTTCAGCGGGTCGAACACCGCCGCCGATTTATTGACCCGCTCCAGGGAGAACCGCTGCACCAGCTCCCCGGGGTCCATGATCTCCTCCGCCCCGGATCCCGGCGACCAGCCGAGCAGTGCCAGGTAGTTGACCAGCGCCCGGGGCAGGTATCCTTCGTCGCGAAACTGGCTCACCGAGGTCACCCCGTGCCGCTTGCTCAGCCTCGAGCGGTCCGGCCCGAGGATCATCGGCAGGTGCGCGTACTCGGGCAACGGGTCATAGCCCAGCGCCCGGAAGAGGTGAATCTGCTTGGGGGTGTTGGTCAGGTGGTCCTCACCGCGGATCACGTGGCTGATGCGCATCCCGGCATCGTCCACCACCACGGCGAAATTGTAGGCCGCGGTGCCGTCGGCGCGGAGGATCACCAGGTCACCAAATTCACCACAATCGAACTGCACCTCCCCGCGCACAAGATCACGCACCGTAAGAAAAGCGTCGGGCATCCGGAATCGAAGAGCCGCCGGCTCTCCGGCAGCGATGCGCGCCTCGGCGTCCTGGCGGTCGATCTGGCGGCAGGTCCCCGGATAGCGCTGGGGCTGCCCCTTCTCCCGGGCGGCCTGGCGCGCACGCTGGAGATCATCGGGGCGGCAAAAGCAGTGGTAGGCCAGACCGGCATCCAGCAGGCGCCGGGCCTCGGCCCGGTAGAGGTCCAGGCGCTCGCTCTGGCGGTAGGGCCCGAAATCGCCGCCCTGCTCCGGGCCTTCGTCCCAGTCGAGGCCCAGCCAGCGGAGGTCTTCGATGATCCCGCCGGCCGACCGGCTGGTGGACCGCTGGAGGTCGGTGTCCTCCAGCCGCAGGATCAGCCGCCCGCCGCCGGCCCGGGCCAACAACCAGTTGAACAGCGCGGTGCGGGCGTTGCCCACATGGAGCATCCCGGTGGGGCTGGGGGCAAATCTCACTCGGGGTCCGGTGGTCTCGTTCATCCTGTTCACTCTCCGCATCGCTGGACGAGGATTGTGGCGGTGGCCGAGATCCCCTCGCCCCGCCCCTCGAATCCCATACCCTCGGTTGTGGTGGCCTTGACCGAAACGGCTCCGCTGTCGATTCCCAGCACCCGGGCGACAGCCTCACGCATCTCGTCGAGAAACGGCGCCAGCCGGGGCCGCTGGGCCACCACCACCGTGTCGGCGTTCACCGGCGACCAGCCCGCCTCTCTCAGCAGTTCCACCACCCGCTGGAGCAGGTCGCTGCCGGCCGCTCCGCACAGCCGGGGGTCGCTGGCAGGAAAATGCCGCCCCAGGTCGCCCAGCGCGGCCGCGCCCAGCAGCGCGTCGGCCAGCGCGTGGAGCAGCACGTCCGCATCGCTGTGCCCCTCGAGGCCGTGGCTGTGTGGCACCGCCACCCCGCCCAGCATCAAGGGCCGGCCGGGAACCAGCCGGTGGGCATCGTAGCCGGTGCCCACCCGGTAGCGCTCCGCCCCGCCGCCCAGCAACCGCTCGGCCAACGACAGGTCCTCGGGACCGGTGATCTTGATGTTGCTCCGCTCCCCGGCCACCATCCGCACCTCGTTCCCGGCCAGCCGGGCCAGCGAGGCGGTGTCGTCGGCCTCGAAGCCGGCGGCCAGGGCCTGGCGGGCGGCGGTGAGAATCAGCGGGAAGGAGAACCCCTCCGGCGTCTGGAGCAGCCGCAGGGGAAGCCGGTCAAGCGTCCTGACCAGCCGCCCCTCGTCGTCCACTGCTTTGACCGTCTCGTGGACCTCCAGCACCGGGGAGACCGCACCCCATTTCGCGGCGCCCTCCACCACCCGGTCCACCAGCCCAGGAGAGGCCAGGGGCCGGACCCCGTCGTGGACCAGCACCAGCTCCGGCGACCAGGCGGCGGCCGCCTCCAGGCCACGGAGCACCGAGGCCTGCCTGGTCGCACCCCCGGTAACCACGGCCAGGGGCTTGCGGCCCGCATCGGCTGCCTCGGCTTCCGCGGACCAGGCTCCGTGATCGTTCGCCGGCAGCACCAGCACCAGCCGGTCCACCAGCCGGTGACCGGCCAGGAGCTCCAGGCTGCGCTGCACCACGGGCCGGCCGGCCAGCAGCCGGTACTGTTTGCGGGCCCCGCCGCCCATCCGGACGCCGGCTCCGGCGGCCACCACCACCGCCGCCACCCGGCACTGCCCCTGCTGCTCCATGGTCTGCCTCTGGCGAGCGGAACCGAAAGAAAACCCCCTGGCAGCCGACCGGCCGCGAGGGGGATTACGGATCAAAGCCGGCGGAGGTTCAGATCTCGAGGATCTCACCTTCCTTCTTCTTCACCAGTGCATCGATCTTCCTGGTGTATTCGTCGGTGAGGTCCTGGATTTCCTTGTAAGCCCGGTGCTCGTCGTCCTGGGAGATGTCCTTGGCCTTCTCCATGTCCTTGACCATATCGTTGCCCTCGCGGCGGACCTGGCGCACGGCGGTCTTGCCGTCCTCACCGATCCGGCTGACCTTTTTCGCCAGCTGTTTGCGGCGCTCCTCGGTGAGCGGGGGGATGGGCAGCCGGATGATCTTCCCGTCGCTGGAAGGTGTGAGGCCCAGATCGGAGCGCAGGATCACCTTCTCGATCTCGGAGATCACCGAAGTGTCCCAGGGCTGGATGGTGATCAGGCTCCCCTCCGGCGCGGCAAGGGTGGCCACCTGGTTGAGCGGGGTGGTTGTGCCGTAATAGTCCACGGAGATACCGTCGAGCAGGGACAGCGACGCGCGGCCGGTCCTGATGGTGCTCATCTCGCGGGTCAGCGCCTCGATGGAGGCGGTCATCTTGCGTTTGACGTCGGAGAAAATCTCCCGCAGCATCTCTTCACTCATCACGCTCCTCCTCCGCCGCGGGCCGCCCCCGGCCGGTGCCGGGGCGCCCCCAGGGGTCACTTGCCCTGCAGCTGGGCCTCCACCTCGGCGGCCAGGTTATCCTGGCGCTTCTCCAGGCCTTCACCGAGCTTGTAGCGGACAAACCGCCGCACGGAGATGTTCTCGCCGATCTTGGCGATCAGGCTGGAGATCATCTGGCCCACGGTCACACTGTTTTCCTTGACGTACGGCTGGTCCAGCAGACAGGTCTCTTCGAAGAACTTGTTCATCTTGCCTTCGACGATCTTCTCCACCACCTTTTCCGGCTTCCCGGAGGCCAGGGCCTGCTCGGTGTAAATCTCACGCTCTTCGCGCAGGATCTCCTCGGTCACCTCGTCCCGGTTGACAAAGCGGGGTTCGGCGGCGGCCACATGCATCGCCAGGTCTTTCACCAGCGCCTGGAATTCGTCGTTCTGCCCGACGAAGTCGGTTTCGCAGTTCACCTCGATCAGCACGCCGATCTTGCCCCCGGCGTGGATGTAGGATCCCACCGCGCCCTCGGCGGTGATCCGCCCGGCTTTTTTCGACGCGGCGGAGAGGCCCTTCTTCCGCAGAATCTTGACCGCCTCATCCATGTCGCCGTCGCACTGGTTGAGCGCTTCCTTGCACTCCATGATCCCGACGCCGGTCTTCTCTCTCAGTTCCTTGACTAGCTTGGCTGATATGGCCATTGGTCTCCAACTCCATATGTGTTCTGCCGAATCGCTCGCACCGGGCAGCTATTCGGCAGCAGGCTTCTCTTCCGTCGCGGCAGCGGGGGCCGGCTCTTCCACTGCCGGCTTCTCGGCCGGCTTATCGGCCGGCTTATCGGCGGCCGGCTTATCGGCGGCCGGTTTCTCGGCGGCCGGTTTCTCGGCGGCCGGCTTCTCGGCGGCCGGCTTCTCGGCGGCCGGCGGCTCAGCGGCAGCCTTCTTCGCCTCGGCCTTCTTCGCCTCTGCCTTCTTTGCCTCGGCCTTCTTCGCCTCGGCCTTCCTGGCCTCGGCCTCGACCCGGGCCGCCTCGCGGGCTTCGCGTCGGGCCTTATCCTCGGCCTCCTTCTGCGCCCGCTGCTTCTCCTCCTGGGCCGCGCGCTCCCGGGCCTCATCGGCCTGGCGGCGCTCGTATATTCCCTTGCCTTCGATCACCGCGTCGGCGATACGGGAGGAGAAGAGCCTGATGGAGCGGATGGCGTCATCGTTGCCGGGAATCACGTGGGAGACGTCGTCGGGGTCACAGTTGGTGTCCACCACTCCCACCACCGGGATACCCAGGCGGTTGGCCTCGGCCACGGCAATGCGCTCCTTCTTCGGGTCGACCACAAAGAGGACCTGGGGCAGGGTGTCCATGGTCTTGATGCCGCAGAGGACGCGTTCCAGCTTGATCCGCTCCTTCTCCAGCTTGATGATCTCTTTCTTCGAGCGGCCGACGTAGTCCTGCTCGCTCTTCATCTCGTCCAGTTCTTTCAGACGCTGGATGCTGCGGCGAATGGTGGTGAAGTTGGTCAACAGGCCGCCGAGCCAGCGGTGGGTGATGAAATACATCCCCGACCGTTCGGCTTCTTCGCGGACGGCGTCCTGGGCCTGCTTCTTGGTGCCGACAAAGAGCACCTTCTTGCCTTCGCCGGCCAGGCGGGCGATCTCGGCGGAAGCGCGACGGAACAGCTTCAGGGTCTTCTGCAGATCGATGATGTAGATCCCGTTCCGCTCACCGAAAATAAACGGCTTCATCTTCGGGTTCCAGCGCTTGGTCTGGTGTCCGAAGTGCACACCGGCTTCCAACAGTTCTTTCATGGTAATCGAAACCACTTTTCCTCCTTCTCCCGCCCGCGGCGTGGTACCCCGGGAGGATGTGTCAATGTCCCGCCGCCGGCAGTGGTGATCGCCTTTCGGCGTGCCGTCTTGCTGACCCGCCCCGGTGCCCCGCATCGCGATGCGAGGACCTGGGTGCCGCTACCCGCAGGCAGCGGCGTTCCCGGCAGGAGGCCGGGGCCGGTCCGGAAGGAGACGGCCCGTTCCGATGAGCGGGCCGGTAACAGGACTGGCAGCACAATGCTGCGCTTTACCGTTTGGAGAACTGGAAGCGGGCGCGGGCGCCTTTCTGCCCGTACTTCTTCCGTTCCTTGACTCTCGCGTCACGGGTGAGGAAGCCGCCTTCCTTGAGCCGCTTGCGCAGTTCCTGGTTGTAGTCCACCAGGGCGCGGGAGATCCCGTGCTTGATGGCCCCGGCCTGACCCGACATGCCGCCGCCCTTCACCGTGGCCACGATGTCGAACTTGTCCACGGTCTCGGTGAGCTGCAGGGGTTGCCGGATAATCATCTTCAGAGTCTCGTTGGGGAAGTAATCATCGATGGTCCGACTGTTGACCTCGATGACCCCCTTGCCCGGCCGCAGGAACACGCGGGCGGTGGAACTCTTCCTTCTCCCGGTAGCGTAATACTGAATCAACTCTCTTCCGTCCTTTCCATTCCTCGGAGCGCCGGTTTCCGGCACCGCTCAGGGGAGGCTCCCCCGGGATCGCCGGTCCGCCGCCAACACGCTGTCAAACCTCGAGCGACTCGGGTTTTTGCGAGGCGTGCGGATGCTCCGAACCTTTGTAGACCAACAGTTTGCTGAACATGGACCGGCCAAGCTTGCTCTTGGGCAGCATGCCGGACACGGCCTTGCGGATAAGTTCCTCGGGTGCCTTTTCCTGAAGCTTGCGGGCCGAGATTTCTTTCAGCCCGCCGGGGTACCCGCTGTGCCGCCGGTAGAGCTTGTTATCCAGCTTCCGGCCGGTGAGGACGATGTGCTCGGCGTTGATGACGATCACATGATCCCCGGTGTCCACGTGCGGTGCATAGTGCGGCTTGTTCTTGCCGCTGAGCACGTTCGCCACCGCTGTGGCCAGGCGCCCGAGCACCTTGCCTTCAGCATCGACCAGATAGAACTTCCTCTGGATATCCTCTTTCCGGGGCATGATCGTTGTGTTCGCCATTGCCCAAAAACTCCCCTCATTCTGTCCAATTCAAAGAAAGTGGTGAATTTACCCGAACGCAAAACAGTTGTCAAGCACGCCTTTCGGCCGCCGGCTCACCCCATCAACAGAAACATCACCGCCTTTTGCACGTGAAGCCGGTTCTCCGCCTCGTCAAAGATCACCGAACGGGGGTGGTCGGCCACGTCGTCGGTGACTTCATCCCCGCGGTGGGCCGGGAGGCAGTGCATGAAAATCGCATGCGGTGCGGCCTTTTCAAAGGCGGCCAGATTCACCTGGTAATCGGCAAAGATCCGCTTGCGTTCCTTGTATTCCTTTTCCTGTCCCATGCTGGCCCAGACATCGGTGTAGACCACGTTGGCCCCGGGAAGGCCCTGGTCGGCATCGGTGGTGACCAGGATCTCGCTGCCGCTGGCCGCCGCGTCTTCCCGGGCGCTGGCCACGATCTCTTCATTCGGCTCGTAATCCGGGGGAGTGATGATGCGAATGTCAGCCCCCAGCTTGGCGGCGATGAACATCAGCGAGTGGGCCATGTTGTTGCCGTCGCCCATGTAGGCCATGGTCACCTTGGCAGCGGCACCGAACTGCTCGCGAATGGTGAAGAAATCGGCCAGCACCTGGCAGGGGTGCAGCAGGTCGGTGAGGCCGTTGATCACCGGCACCGTACCGAATGCCGCCAGGTCCAGAACATCCTGGTGGGCGAAGGTCCGGGCCATGATCCCGTCCACGTAGCGCGAAAGGACCCGCGCCGTGTCGGGCACCGTCTCGCCCCGGCCCAGTTGCATGTCGCTCGCGCCGAGGTAGAGGGCGTGCCCGCCCAGCTGGAACATGCCCACCTCGAAGGAGACGCGGGTCCGGGTGGACGATTTCTGAAAGATCATGCCCAGGGTCTTGCCCTGGAGGGACGTGCGGTAACGGTCCGGCTCGGCCTTGATCTTCTCCGACGTCTGGAAGATTTCTTCGATTTCCTCGCGGGAGAGGTCCTTGATCGAGAGCAGGTGTTTGTTGGTCATGGTTTCGATTCACTCCGCATAGACTGTGAAGACCCCGTGGGTCAATGATTCTTCCTGATCCGGGTTCCCGACCGGCCGTCCAGCGCCGGAATGAACACGTCGGGGCTGGTGATGATCACTTCCTTGCCCCCGGCATTGAGAAAATCAATGGAGGCCCTTATTTTCGGCCCCATGCTGCCCGGTGGAAACTGCCCCTCGTCCAGCAGCCGCTGGGCCCTCTCAATGGTGATCACGTCCAGGGCCCGCTGGGTCGGCCGGCCAAAATCGACACAGACCCGCGACACGCCGGTGAGGATGACAAAGAGATCGGCCTGCAGGGAACTGGCCATCAGGCTGGCCGAGTAGTCCTTGTCGATCACCGCCTCCTCGCCGCGCATCATGCCGTCCCCGTTAAAACTCACCGGTATCCCGCCGCCGCCGGCCACGTTGACCACGAAACCCTGGTCCAGCAACCGGTGGGCCACCTCGGCCTGCAAAATGCGCACCGGCTTGGGCGAGGGGACCACCCGGCGATAGCCGCGCCCCGAATCCTCCACCAGCTTCCAGCCCAGTTCTTCCATCATCATCTGGGCCCGGAACTTGGTGTAGAAGGGGCCGATGGGCTTGGTGGGGTTCTGGAAGGCCGAATCGTCGGCGCTCACCTCCACCTCGGTGACCAGGGTGACCATCTCCTTTTCCATCCCCGCCCGCCGCATTCGGTTGTGCAGGGCCAGTTCCATCAGGAAGCCCATGCTGCCCTCGGTCTCGGCCACGCAGATGTCGAGGGTGCTGGGCGGGATCTTGGTGCTCGACTCCTCCACCCGGATCAGGTTGTTGCCCACCTGCGGCCCGTTGCCGTGGACCAGCACCATCTCGAAATCACGCCGCAAAACTTCCAGCAGCATCCGGGCGGAATTGTCGGCGTTGGCCAGCTGCTCCCGCATGGTCCCGTGGTCTTCGGGGCCAATGAGCACATTGCCGCCGAAGGCGATCACCGCCACCTTCCTGCTCATGGGAAACCCTCCGGATACCCCGGCGCCCCCGGCCGGAGCCGGGGTTCCGCCATTGAAAACGGCCAGGCTAAAACTTTGCCAGCACGTCTTCGAGTGTCGGCCGCCCGATTTCCTGCAGTTCGTAGGAGACACGGACCGACGGTTTGTCGATCTTCACCAGGCGCCGCAGGTCGATGGGCGTGGCGATGATCACCAGGTCGCAGTCGGTCTTGTTGATCGTCTCCTCCAGGTCCTTCACCTGCGCGTCACCATAGCCCATGGCCGGCAGCAGCGAACCGATGTCGGGGTACTTTTCAAACGTTTCGGTGATGGTGCCCACGGTGTACGGCCGGGGGTCCACCAGCTCGGCGGCGCCATACTTCGAGGCGGCCACCACGCCGGCGCCGTAGGCCATTTCGCCATGGGTCAGGGTGGGCCCGTCCTCCACTACCAGCACCCGCTTGCCGCGGATCTGGTCGCCGTCCTCCACGAAGAGCGGGGACGCGGCGTCGACCACCACCGCACGGGGGTTGGCGGCGTAGATATTTTCGCGCAGCTCTTCCACGTCTTCGGCGTCGGCGGAGTCGATCTTGTTGATCACCACCACGTCGGCGCGGAGCAGGTTCGATTCGCCGGGGAAATAGGAAAGCTCGTGACCCACCCGGTGGGGGTCGGTGACCACGATTTCCAGGTCCGGCTTGTAGAAGGGCAGGTCGTTGTTGCCGCCGTCCCAGAGGACCACGTCGGCCTCTTCCTGGGCCTGCTCGAGAATGGCGGCGTAATCCACGCCGGCGTAAACGATGACCCCGCTCATGATGTGCGGCTCGTACTCCTCACGCTCCTCGATGGTGCAGTCGTGCTTGTCCAGGTCGGCCAGCTCGGCAAAGCGCTGGACCTTCTGCTTCACCAGGTCGCCGTACGGCATGGGGTGACGGATGGCCACCACCTTCTTGCCCATGCCCTGCAGCACCTGGGCCACCCGGCGGGTGGTCTGGCTCTTGCCGCAGCCGGTGCGGATGGCACAGATGGAGACCACGGGGACCTTGGCCTTGACCATGGTGGACTCGGCACCCAGAACGGCAAAGTCGGCGCCGGCGGCCACCACCAGGGAGGCCTTGTGCATCACGTATTCGTGGGGCACATCGCTGTAGGCGAAGACCACCAGGTCCACGGCCATGTCGTGAATGAGTTCTTCCAGGTCGGCCTCATCCTTGATCGGAATGCCGTCGGGGTACAGCGAGCCGGCCAGTTCCGGGGGATACATCCGGCCGTCGATGTCCGGGATCTGGGTGGCGGTGAAGGCCACCACGCGATACATCTCGTTGTCCCGGTAGCGCAGGTTGAAATTGTGGAAATCCCTGCCCGCGGCACCCATAATCAGCACTTTCACCGGTTCCATGAAAAACTCTCCTTCTCGCACCGCGTCGGGGAAAACGAGCCCCACAACTCCGGCACCCATGGGGCGGCCGTCCCGGACCCGTGGACGGTAGTCCGGCCGCCTTCAAAAGCAACGAAAAAAGGACCACACCTGGCCCCGTTTCACGCGTCTTTCTCCACCGGGTGCGGGCAGACATCACCTGTGTCCGGCCGGTCCCCGGGAAGAGGCGAAGGGTAACAAAGGTAAAGGATCAAGTCAAGAAATGAGCTGGCGGGACTGCCGCAGGAAATCAGGGGGCCGGCGCTGCACCGGCGCCGGCCTCATCCAGGCCGTACTCCCGGATCTTGGCCAGCAGCGTCTTCTGGCTCACGCCCAGGGACTGGGCCGCCCTGGAGCGCACGCCGCCGCTCTCCTCCAGGGCCTGGTTGATTTTGATTTTTTCCGCCAGGGCCGCGGCCCGGCCGGCCGCCTCGGACAGTGTGCCTTCCAGATCGACCAGTTGCCGGAAAGCCTCCAGGTCAGCAGGGCGGCCGCCGGGGGATGGTGACTGGCCGATACTGAGCAGGCTGGCCGGGATTTCACTGCCGTTGGCCAGGATCACCGCCCGCTCGATACAGTTCTCCAGTTCGCGGATGTTGCCGGGCCAGTCGTGGGCCGCCAGCCGCTCCAGCGCATCGGCGGTGAGCGTCATCTCCATTCGCTGCCGCACCTCCCGGGAAAAGCGGCGGACAAACTCCTCGGCCAGCAGGGGGATGTCACCGCGGCGAGCCCGCAGCGGCGGCATGTGCACCGGGAAGACGTTGAGCCGGAAGTAGAGGTCCTGCCGGAACGCGCCCTCCCTGATCCGGGCGGTGAGTTCGCGGTTGGTGGCGGCGAGGATGCGGACGTCGGCCCCGATGGTCTTGGTGCCTCCCACCCGCTCGAAGGTCTTCTCCTGCAGCACCCGGAGGATCTTCGGCTGGAGCTCGGGGGGGATCTCCCCGATCTCGTCGAGAAAGAGGGTGCCGCCGTCGGCCAGTTCGAACTTCCCCTTCTTCAGGGCCACTGCCCCGGTGAAGGCGCCCTTCTCGTGGCCGAACAGTTCGCTCTCCAGCAGGGTTGCGGGAATGGCGGCACAGTTGATGGCCACGAACGGCCGCTCCTGCCGCCCGCTGAGGTGGTGGATCGCCCGGGCGATCAGTTCCTTGCCGGTGCCGCTCTCCCCGGTGATCAGCACGGTGGCCGCAGTGGGGGCCACCTTCCGTGTCTTGGCCAGGATCTCGCGGAGCCCGGTGTCCGCACCGATGATCCGGGGGAAGCCCATGGTCTCGGCGAAGATCTCCCGGAACAGCAGGTTCTCGAACTGCAGCCGCCGCTGGTCCACCACCCGGCCGATGAGCAGCAGCAGGTGGTCCATGTCCACCGGCTTGGTGAGGAAGTCGAAAGCCCCTTCCTTCATCGCCTCCACAGCCAGTTCCACCGAGCCGTACCCGGTCATCACGATCACCGGCACGTCAGGGTCGCTCTCCCGGGCCTGGCGCAGCACCTGCATGCCGTCCGCCCCGGGCAGCCGCAGATCGGTGATCACCAGCAGGTAGCGCTTTTCCTTCAGGGTGCGCAGCGCCGCCTTGCCCTCCGAAGCGGTCTCCACCTCGTAGCCCGCACCCTCCAGGGTGGCATGCAGCATCTGGCGCAGGCTCGCCTTGTCTTCCACCACCAGAATCCGGTTCACGTCGGTGTTCCCTTCGGGCTGCCTCCTACCTCAACCACCCGGGCAGGGCCCCGGACCGGCGGGCGTCTTCCTGCAGGTCGCTGAGGGCCTTTTCGGCGTCGGCCACGGCTGCTTTTGATTGATCCAGCAAACCATAGAGTTCCTGGATCCTGTCATCCACCAGGGCCCGGGCAGCCGGGTCGTCGATGGCGGTGAATTCGCTCCGTTTGAGGTTCATCTCGCTCTGCAGCCGGTCATGCTCCGCCTGGGCCGCGGTCACCGCGCCCCGGGCGTCGGACATGGCTTGCCGCCAGTAGGCCTCCCCGCGGCCCTGCTCATCGGTGGCCACACCCACACCGTCCCAGGGGTCCTGCTGGTCTTCCGACGCTTCTCCGGCCTCATCCCCCGGCTCCGCGCCTTCGGCGGCCTGCCCGTCCTCGCCGGCGGCCGGTGTCTCGTTCCCGCTGGTGGAGGGGCTGGAGCCTCGCCTCAAATCCTTGTTGGTGAATTTCTTCGGCTGGTCCTCCTTCTCCTTCGGTTCCTCCTGGCCCTTTTCCTGGGCCGGCCCGGCCAGCACCCCGGAGAGGGATGTTCCGGCAAAGACCAGGAAGGCCAGGACGATAACTGCCGCCAGGAGGCCCACACGGGGCCGTCCATCTGAAATGCCGCTGTTTGCTCTGCTCATGGGTTTCCATACCTCCAGTGAGGCCGGCCGATTGACCGGCTACCAGATCGCTGCTCCCCTTATCGGTGCCTTCGGCACGGCTCTTGAGACCGGGGTCCGCAGACAGATCAGTTGGTCCAGGGAATTATCGTAGCTCTTTGAATTATAGGCCCGAAGGAGCGGACGTCAAGGCAGCTAACGAGAAATAAAGGATTTACCACGGCCGGCAGGATATTCAGTGATAGGGGGAGATTTCCTCCCGCAGAGCCATCTCCCAGGACGCCAGATAGGCCTCAAGGGAGGGGCCGGCGGGCCAACCGGGCGGTCGGAACGCGGGGTCGGCCAACCGGGAGTCGTAGGTCACGGTGATCCCGGAGAAGAGCCGCGGCTGCACCAGGCGTTCCACGGTGAGGGCGCCGAAAAGAACCGGTACCGCTCTCCCCGCCCCACCGGACCCCGCGCCCCTCGCCGCCCACGGCCAGCACGGCATCGAGACGCAGACGCCCCTCCGCAGGCCCCTGGAGAACCATGCCCGGTCCGCCGCAGGCCGTACCCGTCGGCCCGGCAGCCGCTGGAATAAAGCCCCAGCAGTTGACCATCGGCCGGTGGAACGGCCCGCGGATCGGGGAAGGGCCCCGGGGAGGCGGAGTAGACCAGGTGATCACTGAGCACCATGTCCCCGGATGCGGCGACGGTGAGCGTAACCCCGGGCGCCAGGGCCGGCGGCACCGGCCCGCCTGCCCCGGCGCCGGTGCCCAGGGAGTGGATGCTCCCCTCCACATAGAGCGGGCCCTCCAGCAGGCCCGGGAGGGGAACGGAGTCGATCCAGGTGGTCTGCTGCCGGCGGTCCACCCGCACTTCCAGCGGGGGCAGCCCGGCGGCGGTCTGCAGCAGAAAAACCTGCTGCTGCTCCTCGCCCCTGATTTCCAGCAGGGCCAGGTCGCCCTCCACGTAGATGCCGCCGGTGAGCTCACCGTCACGCAGGAGGTAGACACCAGCCGGCGGACGCCCGGTGCCCGCGGGCAGCCCCAGGGCCTGCAGCAGTTCGTCGGCGCCGAGGATCGGGCCGGGGCCGGGGGAAAGCCCCAGCGCGGCCCGGGCCAGGTTCCCCGGGGGCGGGAGAGGTGCGTCCGGTTTGAGACGGCAGGGGAAACCGCCGGCGGCGAACTGCGGATCGGCCTCGGCGGTCAACGACCAGGAGGCCCGGTCGTCCCGGGGGTTGAGAAAGGCCCGCTGGAAGCGCGGCAGGCCCGACCGGGGCCGGCCGGTGCCGGCGAAACCGGGCCAGCCCCACGTCCTCACCGGACCGGCAAAGCAGAGCGGCGGCAGGTGGAGCCGGGGATCGCCGGGGTGGTCCCCCCCGGCGGGCAGGCAGAGCTGCCAGTGGCAGCGGGGGAACCGGGCCAGGATGATGGTAAACCGACTCTCCTCGCGGCAATAGGCCGCCCCGGCCCGCTCCCGGCCCGGTGAACTGCTGCGGCCCTCGCCGGTGACCCGGCAGCGGTAAGTGAAGGAGAGCCCGGTGGCCGGGTTGCCGCTGACCCCGTCCGGCTCCAGGTGGCAGGCCGCCCGGCAGCAGGCCAGCTGGTCCAGGTCGGTCAGTGCGGCCCCGGCCAGCGGCAGCTCCAGGGTCCAGGGGCCGAAGCGGGTTTCCAGCTCGTGAACACCGTCCTCCAGCAGGCTCAGACAGCGTTCCGGCTCGGCGGAGAGGAAGTCGTCCCGGTAGCGTTCGGCGTCGGTCGTGTCCAGACCCTCGGGGAGCCGGAACCGGGCCAGGGCCTGCCGCAGCTGGGCCGTCCGGTGGCGCAGGGCGGAGAGAGCGGCCAGCCGTGCCCGGTCGCTTTCCAGACAGTTGACGGCCAGCCGCTGCTCGGTCTGCACCGCCAGGTGCAGGGATGCGCCCACCAGCGCCAGCATGGCGGCGAGGAAGAGCGCCGCCGGCAGGGCCGAGCCGCGGGAATCACTGGCGCACTGTTTCATCGGTCACTCTCCTTGCTCAGCGCAACCGGCACAGCAGGGCGGCGGCAGCCCGTACTTCCCGCCGGGCTGCCTGCCCCGAACCGCCCAACGGTCCGTGGCCGGCCAGCACCACCTCCACCACCCGCACGTGCCAGGTCTCCGACTCGTCCGTTTCGTCGATCTCGCCGTCACCGTCGTTGTCGCGGCCGTCGTCCCGGCGGGAGACCGGGGCAGCGGTTCGCCGCAGTTCACCCCGTTCATCAACCAGGCCGTCAGCGTCGTTGTCCGTCCAGTCGCGCAGCCCGTCAACACCGGCAGCCACCCGGTAGGTGAAGTTGAGGGACTGCACCCCCTCGGCCACCGGAGCGCTGCCCTGGCGCAGCACATCTCCGTCCAGGCGGTAACTGACCCGCTCCCCCCCGCCCCCGGCCAGGCCGTCGCCATCGAGGTCGCACAGGATGGTCAGACTCTCCGGCCCAGCCTCCTCCAGGGGGGCGAAAACCGGCGGCACATCGCCTGCTCCGGCCCCGGCAAGACGCACCGCCCGGCAGATCCGCTGGGCTCCCCGGCGCAGGGAGGCCGCCCGCTGGGCGTCGCCCTGAAACCGTGCCTCGGACCGCTGCACCGCGGTGAGCAGCGTCAGCACCGCGGCGGAAATGAGCAGCCCGAGGAATAGGGCGGCGGCGGTCTCGGCCAGGGTGAACCCGGCAGCCCGCCCGGTCACGGGACCACCCACGCGGAGAGCCGGGCGCCGGGCCGACGGCCCCCCTCCCCCGCCAACACCACGGTGAGGGTGACCAGTTTTTGGCCGCCGGCCTCCATGGCTACCTGACGGTGCAACAGCCACGACCTGCCGTCGAGGGTCACTTCTTCGCTGTACCCGGGCCGGGGCAGGATGAGCGACCCGCCCGGTTCCAGGGCCGGATCGTCGTAGGGCAGGGACAGCAGTTCTTCCATGCGGCCGGCCAGCAGGGTGTTGGCCGCGGCCTGCCGCTGCAGGGCGTCGCCCGACCTGGCCGAGAGGACCACCAGTTCCATGCCGGCCAGGGCGCCCACGGCGAGGATCAGCAACGCTGCGGTGCATTCGGCAAGGCCGATGCCCTGTTGGCCCGTTGTATTGTGCGGCGCGGGGTTCATGGCAACAGTGACAGCAAACAACGTGCCACGGCCGGCCCCAGAGGGAGGGTGCCGGCTGGAGCCGCCGGAGAGTGAACGCCGGTTGGCGGAACCGTTAACCGGGGTTGTCGGAGGGTTCCGGCCGCCAGGGCTGCAGGGTGACCCGGAAGGTGGAGCCCTGCCCCGTACGGCTGCTCACCTGGATCGTTCCGTTGTGCGAGAGGATGATCTTCTGCACCAGGGCCAGCCCCAGGCCGGTGCCCTCCTCCCGGGTGGTGAAGAAGGGGAGGAAGATCCGGTCGAGGTTCTGTTCCTCGATGCCCATGCCGTTGTCCCGGATCTCGAGGGCCACCGTGCCGCCATCGCCCGCTGCCCCCAGCACCCGGACCTCCCCGCCCTCGTCCCGCACCGCACGGACCGCCTGGCGGGCGTTGCGCAGCAGGTTGAGAAAGGCCTGGCGCAGCAGGGTCTCGTCACCGTTCACCGCCGGGAAGTCGCCTTCCAGGCTGAAGTCCATGCCGTCGTCCTCGCCGGGGGGGGTCACTTCGGCCAGGCATTCCTCCAGCAGCTGTCCCAGCTCCACCCGTTCCAGACGCGGGGATGCGGGGCGGGCAAAGGCGAGGAAATCGTTGACCACCTTGCCCAGGGTCCGGGTCTCCTTGAGGATTTCCCCGGCGTGCTCGGCCACCCGGCCGTCCTCCGGGTTGCGGCTCACCAGCTGGGCGTACCCCTGGATGGCGGCCAGGCCGTTGCGGAACTCGTGGGCGATGCCGGCCGACATCTCGCCCAGGCGGGCCAGGTTTTCGCGCAGCAGCACCTGGTCCTGCAGCTGCCGTATCTCGGTCAGGTCGGTGAAGAGGCAGATCGAGCCGATCACCTCGTCGTTGCGGCTGCGCAGCGGGCTGGCGCTGACCCCGAGGTATCTGGTGTCCCCGGGGCTCCGCTCGATGACCACCTCCTCCCGGGAGAAGAACCGGCCCTCCTCCAGGCTGGCCCGGATGATCTCCCTGAACCCGGGGCACCCGGAAAAGAGTTCCCGGTAGCCCACCCCGGTCATCTCCCGATGGTCGCGGGCCAGCACGGTGGATGCGGGAAGGTTCATGTTCACCACCCGGCCCTCACAGTCAAAGGTGAAAACCCCGGAAGAGATACTCTTGATGATGTTCTCGCTCAGAACCAGCGAATCCTCTGCCCGCTCGCTCTCCATCCGCCGCAGCGACTCCAGCTGGTGCTCCTTGTCCTTGAGGCTCTGGATCACCCCCTGCAGGGAATCGATCACCTGGGACTCGGCCCGCAGGCGCTGGTCCCGGTCCCGCTCGCGGGAGCGGATGATCCGGCGGATAAAGGCCAGCACAACCAGGAAGGAGACCCCGGCCACCAGGCAAAATATGAAATACTGGTTGACCAGTTCCAGCAGATCGGATTCCATCAGCCCACGCTCCACCGGGATCCGCGACCATCGCGGTCTCCTCGCTTGCCCTCCTTATCGGACAAACGGGACGGTTCCTTGTCCGCCAACGGCTTCATCGAATCAGGTTCACATACCAGCCGATTATCGGATCGCCGAAGAAGAGCGCCAGCAGGCCGGCGATGCCGAGGAAGGTACCGAAGGGCAGTTTGGCCTGCAGGCCGCCGCGGCCGCTGGAGAGCAGAAAGAGACCGGCCAGCGATCCGAGAAAGGAGCCCACCACCAGGACCAGCAGCACTCCAGGCCAGCCGAGGAATGCGCCCACCAGAGCCATCATCTTGGCGTCCCCCATGCCCATCCCCTCCACACCGCGCACTTTGAGGTAGGCCTTGGATACGGCGACGATGGCCACCCAGCCCAGCACCAGGCCGATCAGCGAGCTGATCCAGGTCACACCGCCGGGAAAGAGGCTGAACAGGAAGCCGACCACTGTTCCGGGGATGGTCACCAGGTTGGGCAGGATCTGGTGGTCGTAGTCGGTGAAGATCAGCACCACCATGGCCGAGCAGAAGAGAAAACTCGTCGCCAGCTCCAGTGTGGGCCCGTGCTGCCAGACCAGCAGCAGGGTCAGCAGCCCCACCAGCAGCTCCACCGCCGGATAGCGGACGGAGATCCGCGCCCCGCAGCCGCGGCAGGCGCCGCGGAGCAGCAGCCAGCTGAGCAGGGGGATGTTGTCCCGGGCGGCGATGGCCTGCCCGCAGCCGGGACAGCGCGACCGGGGCCGGACCACGGACTGGTAGAGCGGCAGGCGGTGGATACAGACGTTGAGGAAGCTGCCCCAGCAGAGGCCCATGGGAAAGGCCAGCCAGAGCATGGTGATGGTCAGGGCCTGGAGTTGCAGCGGGTCGCTAATCATGGCTCACCCATTTCTGCGATCCGCTGACCTTGCCGGTGAACGGGTCGTAGCCGTATTCCTCGCCCTGCCAGTCGGAAGGTATGGACCGGGCCAGCCCGCTGCTCACCAGCTGGTCCAGGCTGGAGGGAAAGTGCCCCTCGCGGGCCAGGTAGCGCTGCACCAGCACGGTGAGGTCCTCGATATTGATCTCGTCATGGAGGATCCGCAGGTGGCGTTCGCTGATCATCCGGTCCTCCTCCTTCTCCGCCTCGTCCCAGGCCCGCTTCCAGAGTTCGTAGGAGGTTCTTTTGTCCCCGGTGCGGTCGGTCATCCCGGCACAGAGCCGCTTGATGTAGTTCGGGGCTGCCGGCCGGCCGGCGGCCACGTTGAAGTAGTACGCCGCCTTCTTCGGATCCTTGAAGGTGTCGCGGTAGTAGTAGCCGGCGTCCAGGGGCAGCAGGTAGTCATCGGGGTTGTTGACCATCCCCTTGTGCAGCAGCCGGGTGGCCCGCTCCATGTCCTGGCCCTCGGCCACGATGGTCAGGGCGCCGATCATGTATGCGTCGATGTATTGCGGGTCGAGGTCGGTGATCACGTCGAAGGTGTGCAGCAGGTAGGGGTAGCGGGTTTCCCGGGTGAAGTCGGTGTAGTGCTGGATCGACCAGAGGTAGATGGCGTCGGCCAGTATGTTGTCGAAGCCGAGGGTCAACTGCTTGAGGTGCTTGCCGGAGGGCAGAAAAAGGATGTCGGTCTCCGGCACGTCCTCGCGGTCCGACTCCAGCCGGACGCCCACCGCCACGCTGCTGCCGAAGAGAAGCAGCGCCGCCGCCAGCAGCAGCACCTTGGTTCGCAGATCGCCGCGGATCACTGGAAATCCCTCCGCCGGAAAATCGCCACGGTGAGCACGAAGACCGCCGCGGCGTACAGCAGGCCGTAGGTCAGCGCCAGCAGCAGCTGGCCGTCGCGCAGGGGCAGGTTGTGCACCGCCTGGTGTTTGAGATTGAACAGCTCCAGGTTGGGCAGCAGGTAGTAGAGCGCATCGCAGAGCCAGCGGCTGAAACCGCTGCGCACGTGCTCCTTGAGCAGCAGCAGGCCGCCGCTGACGTGGCCGGTGACGTAGAGGGCCAGGGTGAATACGGCGCTGAGGATCGGCGTGGAGAAAGACGAGAAGAGCAGGGCGAAACCGGTGACCAGCAGCAGTTCGAGACAGATCATCAGGATGGCCGGGAGCACCGCCAGGTTCACGGTGCCGCCCTTCCAGAAGAGCACCGCGATGAAGATCAGCGTCATCAGGCCCACGTTGCAGAAGATGGTCAGCAGCAGCCCGAGATACTTGCCCAGCAGGAACTGGTAGCGGTAGACCGGTTTGGTGACCACGGTGTAGATGGTCCGCCGCTGGATCTCCCGGGAGACCAGCCCGATGCCCACGAAGACCGAAATCAGCACGCCGAAGATCGAGATGCTGGCCAGACCGATGTCCTTGATGATCTTGATCTGACTGCCCACGGTGAGCAGGCTGAGCACCACCGAGGAGATGATCAGCAGCAGGGCGAAAACCAGCAGCAGGTAAAGGATGCGGTCCCGGATCGCCTCGCGGAAGGTGTTGAGGGCGATGGCCCAGACAATCTTCATCGGCCGCCCTCCTCCATCTCGCCCCGCCCATTCGCCATCTCCGCCATCAGCCGGTCCTCCAGGGACGGGCCGTGGGGGGTCACCGAAAGCAGCCGCCCCCCGGCCCGGAAGAGGAGCTGGAGGTAGTCCTGCAGTTCCGTCCGGCCGTCGAGGGCGATGAGCAGCTTGCCCTCGGTGGCCGAGACCAGCCGCCCCGGCGGGGGCACCGCGCCGTGGTCCAGGTCGGCGGCCACCAGGTCGTAGCCGCGGATCTCTTCGCTGAGCAGCGGGTCCATCCGGCCCAGGTCGCGCAGCCGGCCGCCCACCACCAGGGCCACCCGGTCACAGAGCAGCTCGGTGTCGGAGAGGATGTGCGAGGTGAAGAAGATGGTCTTGCCCTGGCCGCCGAGATCCTGGATGATCCGGCGCACCAATCGCCGGCCCAGGGGGTCCAGACCGGACATCGGCTCGTCCAGCACCAGGAAGTCGGGATCGTTGAGCAGCGCCTGGGCCAGCCCGATGCGCTGGATCATGCCCTTGGAATATTTGCGCAGCGGCAGCTGCCGGGCCCGTTCCAGCTCCACCAGAGCCAGCAGTTCCAGCAGCCGTTCCCGCCGCCGCCGGCGGTTCATGCCGAAAAGCCGGCCGTAGTATTCGAGGAATTCCTCACCGGTGAGATACTCGTAGAACGACGGGTTCTCGGGCAGGAAGCCGATCCGCGCCTTCACCGCCGCCTGGTTCACCGAGCGGCCGAAGAGCCGCACCTGCCCGGCATCCGGGGCGATGAGGCCCATGATCGCCTTGATGGTGGTGGTCTTGCCCGCGCCGTTGGGGCCGATGAGTCCGAAGACCTCCCCCTGGCGCACCGCAAAATCGATCTGCTTCAGAACGGGCATGCTCCGGCGGGTCATCGGGTGGGGATAGGACTTGGCCAACCCCTCCACCCGGAGCACGTCCTGCTGTTTCTCAGCCCCTGGCAATGTCGCTTCCTCCGTTGTCCGATTCTACACCAGCAGTCGTTCATAAAAGGCTTGCAGGTCAGCCATCATCCGCTGCACCGTGAACGGCTCCACCCGTTCCAGCGCCTGCCGCCCCATGCGCGTCCTCAGCTCCCGGTTCTCCAGCACCTCGATTATCCTGGCGGCCAGCAGATCGGGCCGGCCGGGGTCCACCAGGAACCCGTTCACCCCGTCGGCCACCGCCTCCGGCGCGCCGTCCACCCGGTTGGCCACGATGGGCCGGCCGCTGGCCATGGCCTGGGGAAAGACCCGCGGCAGCCCCTCCCAGAGGGAGGAGAGGGCCACGATGTCGCAGAGCTGCAGCAGGGCCGGCACGTCGTCCCGCCAACCGAGCAGCCGGAACCGTCCCTCCAGGCCGTGCCGTTGCACCGCCGCCTGCACCGCGGACCGCAGCACGCCGTCCCCGGCGATGAAGAAGGTGGTCCGGGGGCAGGTGGCCACCACCCGGGCCGCCGCACGGACAAAGTCCACCGGCGCCTTCTGCGGTTTGAGGCACCCCACCATGCCCACCACCAGGTGGTCATCGGGAATCTGCAGTTCGACGCGCAGCCGGGCTACCGCCGGCGGCACAGGCGCGAACCGCTCGGTCTGGACAGCGCAGCGCAGCACCTGCTCCGGCCGGCCCAGCAGCACCCGGCGCCGCCGCCCCTTGACAAAATTGTCCGCGGCGTCGGCGGTGAATCCGGTGGTGGCCCGGGCCGCGGCCCGCTCGGCCAGGACATAGGCCTGGCGCAGCGGCCAGGGCTGGTGGTCGTTGAAGCCGAAACCGTGGATCGAGTGCACCGTCACCGGCACCCCGGCCAGGCGGGCGGCCCAGCGGCCGAGAATCCCGGCCTTGCTGCTGTGAGTGTGTACCAGGTCCGGCTGCTCCTCCAGCAGGATCCGCTTGAGGTCGAACAGCGCCCCCAGGTCCTTCCAGGGCCGCACCGGCCGCACCAGCCGGGGCACGAAGTGCACCCGTACGCCGGGAAGATCCCGGGCCGCCTGGTCGAGGATGCCCCCTGGCCCGGCCAGCAGCACCGGTTCGTAGCGCTCCCGAGGCAGGTGCTCCAGCTGGTGCAGGGTGATCTCCTGGGCTCCCCCCAGCTCCAGCATGGTGATGATGTGCACCACCTTGATCCGCTTCGTGGTCACTTTTCGCCCCCCGCCAGCCGGTCCAGTATCCGGCCCGCCGCCTCCCGTCCGTCGAGCACCGCGCTCTGCATGGTACCGTAGTGCCAGCGCCCGTACCGCCCGGTGGAGATGATCCCCCGAGCGGAGAGCCGCCGGAGAATCTGGTCCAGCGCGGCGCGGCGGTCCCGGTCGTGGATCACATAGGCCGGGTCGATGTGCACCGCCTCGCTGCGCAGCAGTTCCTCGCGCCCGCGGAGGATGCCGGCGGCCACCAGGTCGTCCAGCACCCGCCGCTCCACCGCATCGAGGTCCGGGATCTCACCCGGCGGGACCGACACCTCGGCGTAGAGGGTGGAGACTCCGGGAGGCGCCACCCCGGCGGCAAAGCTGCTGAAACAGCCGACGCGATAGAAGGCATACTCCGGCTCGGGGAAGTAGACCCAGTTCTCCTCCATCACCCCCGGGCGGTCCACCGCCAGGTTCACGTCCACCACCGACACCGCCCGCAGCCGGGCCGCGGCCCCGGGGGCCCAGCCCTGGTCCGTCCCGGCCAGCATACCCAGCAGCCGGGGCAGCGGCATGGTGCTGACCAGAGTGCCATACGGAGTTTCCCCGCCGTCCGCAAAACGGACCACCCGGCGGGCCGGGTCCACCGCCACCGCCTCCCGCCCCAGTTCCGCGGGACGGCAGAGGTCCCGGGCCAGGGCCTCGGGCAGGGCGGAGATGCCGCCGCTGGCCGGGTAACGGAAGGTGGCGTTGTAGCCGAACTCGCTGTCCAGCGCCCCCAGGGCGCCGCCCACCACTTCATCCAGGCTGGGCACCGGCACCGACCAGGTGGCCCAGTCGGTGGCCAGCTCCTCCAGCGGCGTGCGGTAGAGTTTTTCGTTGTACGGCCGGAAGAAGTGCTTCTCGAACCCGGCGCCAAAGGTCCGGCCCACCCAGTGGGCCATGCTGGCCCCGGCCGCGGACCGCTCTCCCGGCGGCCGGGCCGCCTCCTCCGCCCGGGCCTCGGCAAAGCCGAGCAGGCATTCGGTCACCACCCGCGGCGGCAGCCCGTGGGTGTTGGCCTGGAAGGGGTAGGGGGTGCGGATGCCGTGGCTCTGCACGCCGGCCCGCCGGCTATGCGTGGCCAGCGCTCCGGGCAGCAGGCGGTCCAGCAGCTGGTCGAAAGCGGGGTCGCTGGCGTGGAGCAGGTGGCCGGTGTAGTCGAAGCGGCAGCCGTCCTCCCAGCGGATGGTCCGGGCCAGCCCCCCCACCTCGGAGCCGCGCTCGTGACAGCGCCCAGTCGGCCTTGTCCCCCAGGTGCCAGGCGGTGCTCAGGCCGGCCAGTCCGGCCCCCAGAATGACGACGGTGTCCACGTCCGGTCCTCCGGTTCACATCCCCGCCGGGAACCCCTTGCCGGTGAGGAAGAAGCGGGTGTACTCCCACGGCTCCTGGTCCCCGGGGTTCAGTTCAAGGGCGGTGGCGAACTCTTCCAGCGCCGGATCCTGCTCCCCGTGGAGGAAGAGGGCCTGCCCGGCCAGGTTGTGGCCGGTGGCCCGGTAGGACCGCTCCAGTTCCCCGGTGATCCGCAGCCGCTCCTCTTCCGGCAACCCGCCCAACTCCAGCAGGGGCAGTCACCGGATGGCGCTGGCCCAGCAGCGTGTCGAAATTGTCGCGCCAGCTCCAGGTGCGGCTGAGCAGCTTGGAGGAAAAATACTCCACCGCCGGCCAGTCGTCGGTGTGGAAGGGCACTCCCTTGACATAGCTCTCCAGCGTCTCCCGGCCGAAGAGGAAGTTGTCCAGGATACGCACCGGGTCGGTCTGGCCGATGTCCTCCAGGTCGGCACGCACCGCGGGGATGGCCAGCAGTTCGGCCATCCGGGCCACGTCGATCTTTTCCCCCGCCACCCGGCCCAGCACCACGGTGAAGGGGTTGATGGTGGAGTTGATGTAGAAGACATAGGTCTCGGGGAAGACCGCCTGGAACGACTTGAAGATCATCCGCAGGTTCTCGTCGGTGAGGCTGTAAAAGGGCAGCCACTGCGAGACGATCCCCCCCGGGTTGAGCTTGCTGCGGCAGAGCTCGTAATACTCCCTGGTGTAGAGCGACCCGTTCCCGGAGTAGCGCGGGTGGATGGAGTCGGAGAGGATCACGTCGAAGGTCTGCGGCGCGGCGAGAATGAAGTTCCGCCCGTCGCAGTAAGTGATCTGCACCCGGTCGTCCTCGAGCCAGAAGGTGTGGTTGATCTCCTTGAAGTAGCGGGCCGAGGTCCGGATCACCCCGGGACTGATCTCGGCCACCCGGATGTGCTCCACCGGGTACTTGGACACCGCATGGGCCGTGCCGCCGCTGCCAAAGCCGATGTGCAGCACCGACTTGGCGTTGCCGTGGATCAGCAGCGGCAGGTGCCCCTGCATCTTCTGCACCGCCAGCAGGTCGATGGACGTCCCGGCCACGTTGACCCCGTTGAGGCTGATCGAACGCCAGTCGCCCCGGGTGTCGGTCATCTCCTCCACGGTGATGGTGGCCTGGGCGTCCTCCTCGAAGTGGATCACCCGGCCCGCCCCGCGGTGGTTGAACACCCCGGCCGAGGTGAGCACCTGGTCCATGGGGTAGAGGCCGTTGAAAAGCAGCACGTAGACCAGGACCAGCACCACGGGCAGCGGCGCGAGGAGGGCCATCCCGCTCCGGCCCCTGCGGGCAGTGACCAGGGCCACACCGCCCACGGCCACGTTGAGCGCGGCGGTGACCCCCATGCTCCACTGGACGCCGAGCAGCGGGATGAGGATGAACCCGGCGGCGAAGGAGCCGACGATGGCCCCCAGGGTGTTGACGCCGTAGAGGTCCCCCAGGTCCCGCCCCACCCGCTTGAGGGTGCCCGACACCGCCTTGGCGGCCAGCGGGAAGCTGGCCCCCATCAGCACGGTGGGGATCAGCATCACCTGCACGGTGGCGAAAAAGAAGACGATGATCATCTTGGGATAGGACGGCGTGCCCAGGGCCAGGCCCATGTTGCCCATGGTCTCGGAAAGAGTCTTGAACTGCTGCACCTGAATCAGGATCGCCACGCCGATACCCAGCTCCACCGCGCCGAACCAGCCGGCCAGCCCGGCGGGCCGCAGCCGGTCGCAGAGCGGGGCGCAGATCAGGCTGCCCAGGGCCAGGCCGAGCAGCAGCACCACCAGCATGATCGAAAAGGCGTAGACCGAGCTGCCGAGGTAGAGGACGAGGATCCTCGTCCAGTAGACCTCGTAGGCCAGCGAGGCCATGCCGGTGAGGAAGAAGAAGACGAAGAAGAGCCGCCGAAACGCCGCGTCGCCGGGCGGCGCCGGCAGGGCGGACACTCCCGGGACCGCCGCCGGTGCCGGTTCGTCCAGCGCCGGTTCCAGCGGTTCGCCGAAACGCCGGGAGAGCATGGCGGCGAAGACGAAGACCAGGCCGTTGAGCACGGCGGCCACCAGGATCGCCGCCCGCAGGCCCAGGCCGGGGATGAGGATGAACCCGGCGGCAAAGCAGCCGAGGACCGCCCCGGCGGTGTTGGCGAAGTAGAGGATCCCCGCGCCGCTGCCGGCCTGCTCCCGTTTGCGGATCACGAAGCGGGCCAGCACCGGCAGAGTGCCCCCCATCAGCATGGTGGGGATGATCAGGATCGCCATGGCCATCACGAAGCGCAGGGCGGCAAAAGTCGAGGCGCCGGGGGTGAAGTGCTGGTAGATCAGAATGTAGAGACCGTCCACGGTTCTGAACATCCAGGGCGTGGAGAGGCCGTAGAGGCCGATGGCCAGCTCGAGCAGGCCGTAGACCAGCAGCGGACGGCGGATCCGCGGGGTGAGCCGGCCGATACCGGCGCTGCCCAGGGCCAGCCCGCCCATGAACGCGGTGAGCAGGGTGCTCACCGCGTAGACCGTGCTGCCAAAGGTCAGGGTTAGCATTCTCAGCCAGGCAACCTGGTAGACCAGACCGCAAAAGCCGGAAAGGATGAAGAGAACAAGAATGGCCGGGACCGATTTTTTCACGATTTCTGACTCCAGGATTTGATGGAAAACATTGTTCTCCTTCCTATCGACCGGATGAACGTCCAGTATGAGTCCCGGCTGCGCAGTTCTCCCTCACTTCTCCGCCCCCGGACGGAGCAGCTCCCGCTCGTAGCCTCCCCAGCCGGGGAGCGGCTGGGGGTAGAGCCGGCGCCGCTGCGCTGCCTCGCGCCGCTGTTCTTCCGCCTCCCCGGTCCGGCCAAGGCCCTCCAGCATGTCGGCCAGCTTCAACCGGCCGCGAATGAAATTCGGTTCGTCGGCCACCGCCCGTCCCAACTGGCGTACCGCGCCGGCACGGTTTCCCTCCTCGGCGTCCATCCCGGCCAGGATGACCCGCACCGCAAACTGGTGCGGGTTGAGCTGCAGCGCCTTGTGGTAGCCGCGCCGGGCCGTCTCCCGCGCCTCGGCAACAGCGGGGCCGGGCCCGCTGCCGGAGAGGTGGAGAAAGAGCCCGGCCCGCTCCAGCCGGAAAGAGAGTTCACGGGGATTGAGCAGGATAGCCTGGTCGTAGAAGCGGACGGCACTGGCAAAGGCGCCGAGGTCGCCGGTCCGGCGGAACTGCATCCCGTGCAGGACGGCCATACGGCCGTGGTAGTACGACTGGATGGGCACTACGGCGCTGGCCCGGTGGAGCAGCGCCGCTGCCGCGGCCGGATCGCCGTCGCCCAACCGCAGGGCCGCCCCCCGCGCCAGGCGGTCGCCGTGGAACGGGACCCAGACGGCAAACCAGGCCACCACCGCGGCCAGGGACCAGACCAGGGCCGTCCGGGCCCACACCGGCAGCCCCGGGGAGCGCGGCGCCCGCAAGGAAATGGTGGGCCAGAGGTCCCGCAGAACGGCGAGAAAGAAGAGCATGGTGCAGCAGATGGCGGTGTTGCCCAGGTTTTTGGAGACCATGGCCTGGACTCCGAGACCCAGCAGGCCCAGCAGGGCTCCGGCGGCCACCGGGTCGTCCCCCACCATCCCCCGGCGGCGGCGGTAGGCCGGCAGGGCCGCCAGCAGGGCCGCCAGCAGGAGGACCAGGGGCAGGATCATCAGCAGCCCACCTTCGGCCACCAGCTGCAGCACCATGTTGTGCGCCTGCTGGGGCGCACGGCCGAAGCGCGCCACCGCGTGCTCCACCGGGAAGTTGTACACCGGGGAGAAGAGCCGGTAGTTGCCCAGCCCCACCCCCAGGGGGTGGGCTCCGATCATCTCCAGCGCCGAGCGCCAGATGCCGATCCGCTCCATGGCGTACGGGTCGCTGGACGCCATGGAGATGAGATAGCTGCGGAACGGGTTGGGCACCAGCAGCAGGCCCGCCCCCACGGCCAGGGGGACCAGCGCCAGCACCAGCCGGCGGGCCAGCAGCGCCGCGGTGAGCAGTGCCGCGGTGAGCAGTGCCAGGAAAGCCAGCACACCGCCCCGGGAACCGGTGAGCAGCAGGACCCAGACCAGGGGGATCAAGGGCAGTGTCCACCAGAGGCGGCGGCGCCACTGCCCCCGGGCGCCAAAGACCAGCCGGGCCAGCACCACCGCCGTTCCGGCGGAGATCAGCGAGGCCAGGTGGTTGGGGTCGCGGAAGGGCCCGCTGACCCGCCCCGGCTGGTGCAGCAGCTGCTCCCAGAGACCGTAGCCGGCGGCGAGCAGGATGCCGGCCAGCAGCCAGTGCATCGCCGCCGGCGCCCACCGGGTGTCCCGCCGGCACGCCGAGGCGTGAAGACAATAGAACATGCCGAAGAAGAGATAGTTGATCAGCTGCAGCCAGCCGCCATAGGGGTCGATCTGATGCACGACCCGCGCCGCCCCCACGGCGGCCACACCGGCCAGCGCCAGCCCGGCCAGGGAAAGGGTCACGGCCTCTCCCTCCCCGGCACACCGGCGGCCCCCGGCAAGGTGCAGGGAGAAGACCACCAGCAGTAGCAGGTGCACCGCCAGCAGGTTGCCCGCGGCCATGGTCCCGTCGCCCCAGGGTAAAAGCAGGAAGAGGGGCAGCAGAGCCGCCGGCCCGCCGGCCGTCAGGAACCATCTGCTGTCCGTCTGCCCTCCAGCGCTCATGAGCCTCCCCCCATCCGCCGCAGCATCTCCACTCGCCAGTCCCGGTATCGGGGCTGCAGCGGATAGAGGCGAAAGGCCTTGTCGGCCTCCACCAGGGCGGCCAGCCCCTCCCCCAGCCCCTGGTGGGCCACGCTCAACCGCTCGTGAAAGAAGGCCCGCTGAAGATCGAGGGCCACGGCCGACCGGAAGGCCGCACCGGCGTTGATCAGCAGTCCGGGATCATGCTCTTCGGACCCGGCCAGCAACAGCAGGGCGCCGGCCACGGCCCGCGGTTCCGGGTTCAGCGGGTCCCAGTTGGAGGCCTCATCCGCCGCCCGCAGCGCCTCCTCCCGGACCGCCGGCCCCTGCGCGGCCAGAGTCATGGCCCGGGCCAACTGCTCCTGGCCGCGATACCAGGTGCAGGTCCAGAGGAAACCGGCCAGCAGGACCAGCGCCAGCAGTGCGGCACCCGCCGGCTGCAGGGACACCGGCACCGCGGCGGCCCCCTCCCGGGCCGGCGGAACCGGCAGCGGGCCCCGTGGAGGAAAGAGACGCAGGGAGGCGAGGGAGAGCAGAAAGATCCCGGGATAGCCGATCCCGGGGAACTCCACGGTGATCTCGAAGCAGGCATAGAGCAGCAGGGCCAGCACGGTGTAGCAGAGGGCCCGCTGGGCACCGTCCCCCTCCCCCCCGGCCGGTGCGGCCACCAGCCTGCGCAGCGCACGCCAGCCCAGCAGCAGGGCCAACAGCAGCAGCGCCGCCCCGGGCAGGATGCCGCCTTCGGCCGCCACGTGGAGAAAGGTGTTGTGGGCCACCACCGTCTCGTTGGCCCCGGGCAGGCGGTGCCGGGCGTAGGCCACACCAAAGTTTCCGGGGCCCGCCCCGGCCAGCTGGTGCTCGTGCCAGATGGACGCGGCCGAACGCCAGTTGAAGAGCCGCTGGCTCACCGGGTTGTGCGCCTGATCCGCGGCCCAGGGGGTGAACCCCCGGACCTGCAACAGCACCAGGAAGGCGATACTCACGCCCAGCAGTGCCGCCGCCGCCACCACTGCCCGGCGGCGGGGGGACCAGCGGGCGGCGCCGGACAGCAGGGCGATGAATCCCAGCACCGCCAGCACCGGCAGGACGCCGTAGGATCCGGTGAGCGGGAGCACCAGGACGGCCAGCAGGACCGCGGCCGACCAACCGGCCAGGCCCAGCCGCCGTCCGCTGCGCAAGGCGGCGCGGAGACGGTGGAGCAGCAGCGGCAGTGACCAGAACCACCAGCTCGGCAAAAGTGGTGGGCAGAGGGAAAGTGGAAAAGATCCGCCGGCTGCCCAACCGTCCCAGCATGTCGGCCCGCTGACCTTCGGTGAGCGTCGCATCCCCGGCCACATCAACGGCCAGGCCGCCAAACTCGGTGACATACTGGTAGAGGCCGTAGACCAGCAGCAACACGGTGGCCACGCAGATTACGGTGAGGGCCCGCTCCGTCCGGCGCGTGTCCGGTTCCAGTCGACGGGCCATCAGAAAGAGCGCGAGATAGGCCAGCCAGAGCGACAGGGCCTCCAGGGAGCGGCCGGGGCAGGAGGAGAAGAGCATCGAGGGCAGAAAGCAGAGCAGAAAGAGGGAGAAGAGGCCCGCGGTCCGGCCCACCGACGGCTGGTCTGCACGGCCGTCCCGGGAACGGAGCAGCAGCAGGGCGCCGAACCCGGAAAAGACCAGCAACTGGCTCAGGGCCCGGGTCTGGAACCAGGTCTCACCCGGCAACACCAGGTTCAGGAACACCACGAATAGAACAAGATAGAACAGCAGGTCGTCTGAGTTCACCTTGCCCGTGCGCATCGACGCTCCCCTGGCCAGGCACCGGAAATGGACGTTACTCGTTCTGGTTTCAGTAATTGCGCATATTGTAATCGCCAACGGTGTGTATGGCAATGCAGGAGCGGAAAGGGGGACGTAGATAAAAAGCATAACTTCCGGATGATATCGGCAGCCATGACACCTTTATCAATCAGCTTCAGCAGTGCCAGACCGGGTTTGGCCCTCGGAAGTTATACTTTTTATCTACGTCCCCGAAAAAACGAAAAAAAAGGGACGGCGGTTACGCCGTCCCTACCCATTTCCGTTTACGCTCGGCTACTAGCCGTTGGTCTGCTTGCCGTCCGGGTACTGGATGAAGGTTCCGGAGGAGTAGACGATGTCGGCGTTGAAGGTACTGGTGGTGCCGCCGTAGCTGCCCGCGCCGTCGGCCGCCTGGTTCTTGCCCAGGCTGACAACGGTGTATTCCTGGGTCCCGAAGGTGGTTACCCAGGCCGTGTTCCAACCGTCGTTCGCCGGGG
Source organism: uncultured Acidobacteriota bacterium (assembly GCA_963836075.1). Lineage (GTDB taxonomy): Bacteria > Acidobacteriota > JAQAZP01 > JAQAZP01 > JAQAZP01 > JAQAZP01. The sequence goes on along the minus strand of CAWIIB010000009.1, from coordinate 2,569,431 downwards.
GGTTCTTGAGGTAGTCGGGCGCCAGGCCGGCGAGAGTTGTGGGATACTGGTTGTAGTCGATCTCGTAGGTTCCCATACCGGTGCCCAGGGACCGCATGTCGGCCATGGTCCTCTTCTGTTTGCCACGCTGGATGGCGTTGAGCAGGTTGGGAACCGCGATGGCAGCAATAATACCGATGATTGCCACAACGATGAGCAGCTCGATCAGAGTGAAACCCTTGTCTTTCCTTCTCAGCATCCTTTGACCCTCCCTTACTGTGTTGCTTCCTTGCTTACCATGACGCCCCGAGTAAACTGCAATCCATGTACCACACCGATCCTCAATCCACGGATCACCAATAAATCGTAAAACTTGTTGATAAATCTAATGTTACCTGGACAACAACGATTCGGCGGAGTCCGGCGATTCAGAGCCGCCTGACAAGAATCCGTCATGGAGGTGACAAAATGTGTCAGATCGCAGGGTCAGAAGCGGGGTTCGAGCGGAGTGGCGGTTATTCGAGGTAGCCCAGCTGGCGCAGGGCCTCCTCGGTCTCCCGGTCCAGCTGCTCACGCTGGCGGCTGGGCAGGCTCCGTCCGCAGGCCGCGTCAAGCCAGGTGGCCAGCAAGCGCTCCATCAGGGCAGCCCGCTCCGGGTCCCCGGCCAGCAGGTCCTGTTCCTCCCGGTAGTCATCCCCGAAGGGTCGGTAGAGGTGGTCCCCGGTGACCGACCAGTCCTTTCCCGGGTAGGCCTTGATGAACTTGTAGCCATCGAGGTGGACCGAGCGGATGACTCCGCCCACCGCCTCGCTGAACAACGGCCGGTCCGGCCGGTGACCGGGATCCTCGATGGCCGGCAGGAGACTGACCCCGGACATTCGCTCCGGCAGCTGGAGGTCCAGCAACTGGAGCAGTGTGGGCAGGATGTCCACCGGGCTGACCGGCCACAACACCCGCTGGCCCGAGGGGAGCCGGCCGGGCCAGCGGAGCAGCAGGGGCACGTGAAGCACCTGGTTGTAGAGGCCGGCATGACAGAAGTGGATACCCTTCTCGGTCATGCTCTCTCCGTGGTCCGCCACCAGCACCACCAGCGTCTGCCGCAGGAGCCCATTCTCCTCCAGCAGTCCGAGCAGTTGCCCGATCTCGCTGTCCAGGTAGGAAATCTCACCCTTGTACAGGGGGATCACCTGGTCAGGATCAACCGACCCCGGCCGCAGGCGTTTTTCCGAGAGGTCCATCCACGGGCGGGCCTCCACCGGATCGTAGAGGTCTGTTACCGGGTATCGGGTGTCGAAGGGCATGGGGGGGGCGTAGTCGCCGTGGGGGTCGAAGTAGTGCACCCAGGCGAAGAAGGGGTGGCGGGCCGCGGAGCGGATGGCCCGAAAGAGTTTGCGGTTCCGTTTTCCAGCGGCCATCTCGGTGGGCCCGCAGCGCAGAAAGGCATCGAACCCCTGTCCGAAATTCGAGTTTTTCGGGTTCAGATGCCTGGCGCTCACGGCGGCGATGGTGCGGTAGCCCTCGGCCTGCAGCAGTTCGGCAAGGGTCACCGCTTCATCGGCCAGGGGCGTGGCATTGTCATACACCCCGTGCTCGGCGAGGTAGAGCCCGGTCATGATCGAGGCGTGGGACGGGTTGGTGCACTGGGAAGGCGCCACGGCGCGCATGAACTGGACCCCCTCGCGGGCCAGTCCGTCGATGTGCGGGGTGTCCACATCCGGGCTGCCGTAACAGCCGAGGTAGTCGGCCCGGAGGGTGTCGAGGGTGATCAGCAGCACGTTGGGCCGCGGATCGGCGTCCCGCAGCCCCTGATCGCGGGCACAGCCGGGGACCAGCAGGACGGCCAGCAGGTACCGCTGCCAGGCACCATCGGGTCATGGTCCGGCTCTCCATACATGAGGCCGCCACGGCAGCAGCGCGGCCAGGATCAGCACGGCCGCCAGTATGATTCCGCAGAGCGAGAGCACCGGCCCGGCCACCCGCCACCGTGGCAGGTAGCGGAAGGTCACCGTGTGCGCCCCCCCGGGCACCCGCACCGCGCGGACCGCCAGGTTGGCCCTCTCGATCAGGACCGGCGCACCGTCCACCGCCGCCCGCCAGCCCGGAGCCCACGCATCAGCCAGCACCAGGAAGCCCGGGGCCGGGCAGTCCACTTGCACCTGCACCACACTCCCGCCCCGTCGACTGATCCGGCAGCGGGCCTCTCCGCAGCCGGGCAGCAGCGGGTCATTGTCCGCCGCCGGTGTGGAGGACGCCTCTCCCTCCAGCACCACTTCACTCCGCGGATCGAATTTCGCAGAGACCAGCGCCCGCACCACCTCCGCCTCCCCCGCCCGCCGCACAGCCCGGGGAACCCAGTAGGCGCGGGGCATACAGGCCCGGTTCACCAGCAGCCGGGTCTCGAGGTTCGCTCCACCGGACCAGCGGGCCAGCTCCTCCAGCAGCGGGTCCTGCGCATCGCGGAACTGCACCACGTAGCGCACGTTGTAGAGGCCGAGGAACCTGGCCCGGTCGGTCCCGGGCAGGGTGCGGGCCACCCGGGCCGCCTGGTGTGCCGGATCGAGGTAGAGCCCGTCCCAGTTCGGCTCGAAGGCGTAGTCCAGACGGGCGGTCATGGGAAAGAGGGCCTGCCGCATCCAGTGGAAGTGCCACAACCGGTCATTCTCCGGGGCCTGGAGCTGCACCGAGGGCAGGTCCTTCCCCGTATCGTGGTAGAGGCGAAACTCGCCGTCTTCAACGGCCTCAGCCGACTCCCGGGCCTCGATGAGCCCCAGCAGCGGGGAGGGGCTGGTGTAAAAATCGGGCGGCGCAGCCGGGTTGAGGCCACCCAGGGCCAGCAGCAGGTCCAGGGCCAGCAGGAGAAAGAGCGATCCGGCCGCCACCCGGCGCCACGCACCGCGCAGGGAAAGGCAGAGGGCCAGCAGCAGCGCGGACGCCAGACCGACAACCAGACCGTGGGCCGCGGAGGAGGTCATCCCGGCAGCTGCGGCCTCCAGCGGACCGACGGGCACACCACGGGCCTGGAGCAGCCCCTGGAACCCGGGCAGCCAGCCGAGACGGAGCGCCAGAAGCACCAGCCCGCACCACATGGCAACCGTGGTCCACAACAGAGCCAGCCCCCGATTCCGACGCCCGGCAGCGGCTCCGCCCCAGGCCAGCTCGGCCCCCAGGCCGGCCAGCAGGGCCAGGCAGAGCAGTGCCGGGTACAGAAATTTCACCGGGTAGCGGATCGCCGAGGCACCGGGCAGGATGCCGAACAGGGCCGGGAAGAGCGGCGTGTGCCGTCCCAGGGCAAGGAGCAGGAAGACCAGCGCCCCGGCCCAGAGCAGCAGGGCCAACCGTCCGCGGCCGCCAAAGGGTGCGGTCAGGGCCAGCAGCAGCAGCCCCGACCCGATGTAGACGGTTAGGATGTACGGGAAGTTTCCGTCGAACCAGCCATGGCCCCAGAAACCCCAGAAGGAGAGGGCGTGGGGATCGCCGAACAGGCCGGGACAGGCAAGTTCGAGGAGTCGGAAGGGGTGGACCGAATGGTGGGCCGCCTCCTGCAGGGTGAACCCGCTTCCCCGGTCGGTCCAGGGGATCAGTTCGGCGCTGGGCAGCAGCTGCACCGCCGCCACCAGAGCCGCCACCAGGGCTGCCAGCGCCAGGAAGGCCGCGGTTGGTCCGGGGAGCAGCCGGCGCAGGGCCAGCCCGGTCCCGGCACCCAGCACCAGCAGGCCGGCGGTGAGGAAAAGGTAGACCGGCTCCCCGCCGAGGAACTGCAGGGCCAGCGCCAGACCGGCCCCGGCGGCCAGGCCGGCGGTCCGCCGCAGGGATACGGCCCGCGGCCCAGCGGCCCGGGGAACGGCACAACCGGCGAGGAAGAGCAGCAGCACCAGCGGCAGGTAACTGGCCGAGGCCACGGCGTTGTAAAAATTCCCCAGGGAGAGGGTAAAGCCGCTGAAGGCCAGGGCCGCGGCGGCCACCAGGGCCGCCGGCCAGGAGAAACGGAGGTGGCGGGCCAGGAGCAGGGTGAACAGCCCGCAGAGGAAGACGTGGAGCACCACATGCAGGTTGAAGGCGATGTTGAAGGGCAGCGCCAGGTAGAGCAGATTCGAAGGGTAGAAGACGGTGAAGTTCGGGTCGGCCAGGAAGGGCTGGCCCAGGGAGTGGCCGGGGCTCCACCAGGGCAGTTGGCCGTGGTCGATCACCGATTCCAGCCCGATGGTCTTGGCCGGGTGGTGCACCCGGAAAAGGTCCCGGTAGTAGAGTGCACCGCCGGAAAAAACGCCGGGAAAGAAGAGCAGCGCCATGAACAACAGCAGCAGCGCCGCAGCCAGCAGGCGGGCCCCTGTCATAGGTGCGCTCATCGGCGGTCAGCTCCCGGAGCCCGAGGATTCGGCCCCGCCCCCCTTCAGTTCGTATTTCTTCACATAGTAGCGGAAGGACCGGAAACTCATTCCCAGCAGGGCCGCGGCCCTGGTCATGTTGCCCCCGGCCTGGTTCAGCGCCTGAATGATAAAACGCTTTTCGATGTCCCGCATATACTCCTCGATGACAAAACCCTCCTCCGGGATCTCGCCGGGCACCGGCGGCGCCGGGCCGGTGGGGGCCGCGGCGATGGCGGCCAGATTCTCGGGCATCACCATCTCGTTGCTCTCCAGGGCCACCGCCCGTTCGATCACATTCTCCAGCTCGCGGATGTTTCCCGGCCAGCGGTGTTCCCGGAGCAGCCGCATGCCCTCCCGCGACACCGAATTGATCGACTTGCCCATCTCGCCGCTGATCCGGGTGAGAAAGTGCTCGGCCAGCAGCGGGATGTCGTCCGGCCGCTCACGGAGCGGGGCGAGGTGCAGCCGGATCACGTTGATCCGGTAAAACAGATCTTCGCGGAACCCGCCATCCTCCACCAGCGCCTCCAGGTCGCGGTTGGTGGTGCAGATCAAACGGACGTCCACCTTGATCTCGTCCAGGCCCCCGATCCGCCGCACCGAGCGCTCCTGCAGCGCCCGCAGGAGTTTGGCCTGCATGTTGACCGGCATCTCACCGATCTCGTCAAGCAGCAACGTACCGCCGTGGGCCGTCTCGAAGAGACCCTTCTTGTTGGCCACCGCCCCGGTGAACGACCCCTTGACGTGGCCGAACAGCTCGCTCTCCAGCAGCTCCGAGGGCATGGCGGCGCAATTGACCGAGACAAACGGCTTGTCGAAACGCAGACTGCTCTGGTGGATCGCCCGGGCGGCCAGTTCCTTACCAGTGCCCGATTCGCCGGTGATCAGCACGCTGGACTGCGCGCGGGAAATCTTCTTGATCAGGGCGAAGAGCTGCTGCATCTGTTCACTGACCCCGATCATGCCGCCCAGGCCGTCGGCGTCCTGCAGCTGACGGCGCAGGTGGATGTTCTCGCTGGTCAGCCGCTTCTTCTCCAGGGCGTTGAAGACGATGTTCTTCAGCTCGTCGACGTTGAACGGCTTCATCACGTAGTCGTAAGCCCCGACCTTCAACGCCTCGATGGCCGTCTTGGCGGTGGCATAGGCGGTGATCATGATCACCGGCGTCCCCGGCTGCCGCTCCCGAACCTCGCGCAGCACCCCGATTCCATCGAGGTTGGGCAGGTTGAGGTCGGTGATCACCGCGTCGAACTCCTGGGAGGAGAGTTTCTTCACCGCGTCCTCCCCCGACCCTGAACAGACGGGCAGGCAGCCCTCCTTTTTCAGCATGATGGCGAGGAACTCCTGCATGCTCAATTCGTCGTCCACCACCAGGATCTTCGGCGCATCGTCGTTCATAAGCACCTCACCTCAGTTCTGTTCTCCCGGCGCCGGGCGCAGCGGCGCCGACTCCGCGATGATCGCTCCCCGCAGCTCTTGCCCCGGGGGACGCTCCCCGGGCGGTCCCAGCGGACGTCCGGAGACGGAGAGTTCGATCCGCACCCACGCCCCGCCCTCGGATTGATTACCGATACTGATCCGCCCGCCGTGGGCCTCGATGATCCGGTAGACAATGGCCAGCCCGAGGCCGGTGCCCCGCCGGAATTTCCGTGAAAACGGCTGGAACACCTGCCGCCGGGAGTCCTCCAGAAAGCCATGGCCTTCGTCGGAGAAATCGAGGGTCACCAGATCGTCCGCCGGCGGGGCGAGACGGATGGTCAGGCACCCGCCCTCAGCCATGGCCTTGAGCCCGTTGCGGCTGAGGTTCCAGACCACCTGGCGCAACCGGTCTCCGTCGGCCCGCAGCATGACCTCGCCGGGAGGCAGGTCCACCTCGATGCGGTGGCCGGCGAGCAGTTCCTCGCTGTTGCCCAGCAGGGTGGCCGTGTCCCGGACCATTTCCGAGAGGTTCACATCCTGCAGGACCAGCGGCGCCGGACGGGCGAAGCTGAGAAACTCCTGGATGCTGCGGTCCAGCCGGGTTGATTCCCGTTGGATTATTTTCAGCAGGTGGCGGTGCTCCTCACCGGCTTCGGTATCGGCGCCGAGCATTTGCACCGACCCGGAGATGGAGGCCAGCGGGTTGCGGATCTCGTGGGCCACATCGGCAGCCATCTCCCCCACCACTGCCAGCCGGTCCCGGGTCCGCAGGTTCTCCTCCAGTTTCCGCATCTCGGTGAGGTCCTGGAAGATGATGATGTAGCCCAGTGGTGTCCGGTCCTTGTCGCGCAGCAGCGAGGTACTGACCCCCACCGGGATGGTCACCCCGTCACGCCGTACCACCCGGCGGTCAAAACGGTAGAGCCGGCGCCGGCGGAGCTTGCGGTTTATCAGCCCGAGGTAGCGCCGGGGCAGGCCCAGCAGGTCGAGGATGTTCCGGCCCATCAGGTCCGGCTCGCTGTAGCGGGTGAGCCGCAGGGCCACCTGGTTGACCTTGCTGATCCTCCCGTCCAGGTCGAGGGTGATCAGCCCGCTGCTCATGGAGTTGATCACCAGCTCATTGAACATCTGCAGGTCGGCCAGGTGGCCGCGCTGCTCCTCGAGGATGCTGCCGGTGCGCTTGAGGTTCTCGGCGAGGTAGCTGACCAGGAAGGAGACCGCGTAGAAAGCAAAGAAATGGAGAAAAATACTGTAGTAGTGCGAGTAGGGCGAAAGCGCCGGGGCGGCGCCCATTCCCCTGGTCGGCAGCAGGCCGAGGAATTGCAGGTCCACCAGCACGCCGTAAGCGATTCCACAGGCCGAGGCGAGGATGAAACCGCCGCGGCGGTAGAGCATGATCACCGCGGTGATGATGGTCAGCAGGTAGAGAAAGGTGAAGGGGGAAACGATGCCCCCGGTGTAGTACACCAGGCCGGTGATCAGGGCGGTGTCACCGAGGAGCTGCAAATAGACGAAGAGGGTCGAGCTGCCGGCCTTGCGCAGCAGCAGCAGGTAGAGGATGCTCAGGCCGTAGGTTATCCCGGAGAGGTTGTAGATGAAGTCGAAGGAGAGGACCGCCCCCCCTTCCGGGGTGAGCTGGATCGCGAACAGGGTCCCCATCAGCGTGGTGACGATGACGACCCTGAAGACGATCAACCGGACGATTTGCCGCTGGAGTGTCCCTTCCCTCATAACGGGATGATAAACCGATGCCGCGGCCATGAAAAGGGCCGCATGCTTAACCGATCTTGCTCATCAGGCTGAACAGAGGCATATACATCGCCACCACGATCCCCCCGATCACCGTGCCGAGGACGAAAATCATAATCGGCTCCAGCAGGGAAACCAGGTTGTCCACCGCGGTGTCCACCTCCTCCTCGTAGAAGTCGGCGATCTTGGACAGCATGGCGTCCAGGGCGCCGGTCTGCTCACCCACCGCGATCATCTGCACCACCATCGGCGGGAAGACGTCGGTTTCCTTGAGCGGCTCAGAGATTGTTTTTCCGCCTTCGATACTCTTGCGGGTGACCATGATGGCGTCCTCCACCACGGCGTTGCCCGCCGTCCGGGCGGTGATTTCAAGGGCTTCGAGGATCGGCACCCCGCTGGAGATCAGGGTCCCCTGGGTGCGGCAGAACCGGGCCACCGAGATTTTGCGGATCAGCATCCCCATCACCGGCATCTTCAGCGCCAGTCCGTCCAGCACGCGCCGGCCGCGGTATGTCTTGTGGTAGCGGTTGAGGCCGATGATCCCGGCGATCACCCCGATGGTGATGAAGACAATATAGCGGCCGACAAAGTTGCTCATCACCACCACGATCCGGGTGGGCAGCGGCAGTTCGGCATCGAGGCCCTTGAACAGCGTGTCAAACGTGGGAATCACCTTCCAGAGGATGATGATCACCACCACCACGGCGATGGAGATCACCGAAATAGGATAGATCATTGCCGACCGGATCCGCTTCTTCAGCTTGACCGACTTCTCGATGTAATCAGCCAGCCGCTGGAGAATGGTATCCAGGATACCGCCCGACTCGCCGGCGGCCACCATGTTGCAGTAGAGGTTGTTGAACACTTTCTCGTGCTTGCGCAGTGAGTCGGCCAGCGAGGACCCGCTTTCCACGTCCTGGCGCACCGCGTCCAGGGCCCGCTGGAAGGCGCGGTTCTCCTGCTGCATGGCCAGCACTTCCAGGCACTGGACCAGCGGCAGGCCGGCATCGATCATCACCGAGAACTGCCGGGTGAAGATGGCGATCTCCTTCTGGGACACCCCCTTGCCCATCAACGGGAGCTTCAGCTCCTTGCCCTTCTCCTTGACTTCGGTGACCAGAACCTGCTGCTTGCGCAGGGAGCTGATCACGGCCGTCTTGTTGTCGGCGGACATGATCCCCTCCTTGACGTTGCCGCTCCGGTCACGTCCCTTCCATGTGAAGTTAGCCATCGTTGTTCTCGCTCTTTATTCGCCGGCCCCGTTGATGCGGGCCGGAATTTTGTTCAGCGGCCGTCTGGTATCTCTTCGCCAGGTGGGCGCCCCCGGTGATGTTCATCATCTGGCGCCTCCCCCGCCGGCCCCCCGGGCCCCCGCGGGCACCGCCACGGGCTGGTTGATCAGCCCCGTGCCACGATTGATCATTTCCTGCAACTCCTCCCTGTTGGAGGAGACATTCAGAGCCGTCTTGAGCGTTATCCGTTTCCGGAAGTAGAGCGTGGCCAGAGCCTGGTTGAAGGTCTGCATCCCGTGGGTCGACTGCCCGGTCTGCATCGACGAGTAGATCTGGTGCACCTTGTCTTCACGGATCAGGTTGCGGATCGCCGGGGTGGGGATCAGCACTTCCATGGCCAGGACCCGCCCGGCGGCAGCAGCGCGGGGGAGCAGGGTCTGGCACATGATGCCCTCCAGCACGAAGGAGAGCTGGGCCCGGATCTGGGGCTGCTGGTGCGCCGGGAAAACATCGATGATCCGGTTGATGGTCTGGGCCGCGGTATTGGTGTGCAGCGTGGCAAAGGTCAGGTGGCCGGTCTCGGCGATCCGCAGCGCTGACTCCACCGTCTCCAGGTCCCGCATCTCACCGATCAGCACCACGTCGGGGTCCTGGCGCAGCACCGAGCGCAGGGCGTTGGGGAAACTGTGGGTGTCCGAGTGGAGTTCCCGCTGGTTGACGATGCAGGTTTTGTGCGGGTGCAGATACTCCACCGGGTCTTCGATGGTGACGATGTGCTGGTTCCGTTCGCGGTTGATCTTGTCCAGCATCGCCGCCAGGGTGGTGGACTTGCCGCTGCCGGTGGGCCCGGTGACCAGCACCAGCCCGCGGGGCCGGTCGCAGACCTTGGTGATCACCTTGGGCAGACCCAGTTCCTGGAAGCTCGGGCACTCCCAGGGAATCATCCGGAAGGCCGCCGCCACCGATCCCCGCTGGTTGAAAATGTTGGCCCGGAACCGGGCCAGGCCCTTGATGCCAAAAGAGAAGTCCAGCTCGAGGTTCTCCTCGAAACGGTGCTTCTGCGCATCGGTGAGCACACTGTAGGCCAGTTTCTTGGTGTCGGTTGCCGAGAGCTGGGGCATCTTTAACGGGATCAGCTTGCCGTCCACCCGGATCTGCGGCGGGGAGTTGGCGGTGACGTGCAGGTCGGATCCGCCGCTCATGTCGAGCATCGCCTTCAACAGCTGCTGCAGTGTTATTTCCAAGATTGAACCCCGTTTCCTGTGGCCGGCCAGGCGTTTGCGCAGGCCAGTCGTTTCTCGCTTTGCGCCGGGCCGGACTGTGCCGGCGCCCTTCGGCCCTCACTTACCTTTTCGGATCGGGAGGGCACATCTTTACGGCTAATATTGCCCTCTTTAATCCATTGCAAACATTGATATTACGTTGTCAAAAGCCAGTTGCCGGCACCCGGGGCTCCGGGAGGGGGAACGGGGACCCGCCCCGCTCAGGCAACGGTCTCCCGCAACACCTCCTCAACGGTGGTCACACCGTTGCGGATTTTCTGCAGACCGCTGTGACGCAGGGAGATCATTCCCTGCTCCATCGCCTTCTCCTTGATCTCCACCGCCGAGGCGCCGCAGAGCACCAGCTCCTTGATGTCGTCGGTGGCCTCGAGCACTTCATACAACCCCACCCGGCCCTTGTAGCCGGTATTGTTGCAGGTAGTACAGCCCTCTCCGCGGTAGAGCTGCACCGTCTCCGCCTCTTCCTGGGAGAAACCGATCTCCACCAACGCCTGGGGCACCGAGGTGATCTCGATCTTGCACTCGCTGCAGATGCGGCGGATCAACCGCTGGGCGCAGATCAGGTTCAGCGAGGTGGAGACGAGGAACGGCTCGATGCCCATGTTCATCAGCCGGTTGATGGTGCTGGGGGCGTCGTTGGTGTGCAGCGTACTGAGCACCAGGTGGCCGGTGAGTGCGGCCTTGATGGCGATCTCCGCGGTCTCGAAATCCCGGATCTCACCCACCAGGATGATGTTGGGGTCCTGGCGCAGGAACGACCGGAGAGTCGAGGCGAAGTTGAGGCCGATCTGTTCCTTCATCTGCACCTGGTTGATGCCGTTGAGGTTGAATTCCACCGGGTCCTCGGCGGTCATGATGTTCGTCTCCGGCGAGTTGAGCCGCGAGATGGAGGAGTAAAGCGTGTTGGTTTTGCCGCTGCCGGTGGGCCCGGTGACCAGGATGATGCCGTACGGTTTGACGATGTTCCGCTCGAACCGCTTCAGCGACTCCACCTCGAAGCCGAGCTTGGTCATGTCGAGCATCAGGTTGTCCTTGTCCAGCAGCCGCAGTACCACCTTCTCGCCGAAGAGGGTCGGCAGGGAGGAGACGCGGAAGTCCAGCTCCTTGATCTTGCCCCCGACCTTCATCTTGGCCTTGATCCGGCCGTCCTGGGGCAGCCGGCGCTCGGAGATGTCCAGTTTGGCCATGATCTTGATCCGGGAGATGATCGCATCCCTCAGTTTCAGCGGCGGCCGCATGCTCTCGTAGAGCACGCCGTCGATGCGGAAGCGCACCCGGTATTCTTTTTCGTACGGCTCGAGGTGGATATCGCTGGCCCCCCGCTTCAGCGCGTCGCTGAAGATCAGGTTGACCAGCTTGATCACCGGCGCCTCCTCGGCGGCTTCCAGTTCCTCGGAACTGATGTCCAGGTCGTCGTCGTCGGTGTCCAGCACCTCCATGTCGTCCACCGCCGACTGGGCGGTGAGGTCGTCCATCACCCGTTTCAACTCGATGGCCGACGTGCTCTGGTAATAGTTCTCGATGGCCTCGAGGATGGCCACCTCGGAGGCGATCACCGGCTCCACGTTGTAGCCGGTCATGAACTTGATGTCGTCCATGGCGAAGACGTTGGTCGGGTCCACCATGGCGATGGTCAGCGTGGCCCCGGTACGGTTGATCGGGATCAGTTCGTACTTGCGGGCCGTCTCCGCCGGAATCAGCTTGAAAATGGATTCGTCGATCTCGAAACTGCCGAGGTTGATCGCCGGGACGCCATACTGCTGACTGAGGTGGGAGGTGAGGTCTTCTTCCTGGATGTATCCGTGCTTGACCAGGAGGGATCCCACTTTCCCCCCCTCTTCCTTCTGCTTGACCAGGACCTCTTTCAACTGTTGTTCATTGATCAGCCCCGCACTGACCAGCATGTCACCGATTCGCATCACGAGCCTCTTCGACATTCCGGCGGCAGGCGACTGGGATCCCGGCGCGATGGACGGCGTTCTCAACTGTCTGCCGCTGGAGAGGAATCAACAGCATCCAATCCGGCACTTTGACCGGCATCAACAGCAGCCGCCGGCAAGCAAGGCGTTCAACTTCCTATCGGCCTGTTGGGGTCCGGTGTTGAGCGGTTCCGGAAGAAGATTTCTGACCTGTGAGGCAGGAGGCGCCCCGTCCGCTCAGCGGCCGGCAGCCAGGCGCCGGGAGAGGAAATCCGGGAGCCCGGCATCGTGCATTTTGCGCACAGTGGGGCGGTAATCGTAGGCCACGCGAAAAAAGGTGATCCGCCCGGTGTCCGTGTGGTAGCGGGCATAGGCCGCACGGGGGTCGCCGTCCCGGGGCTGCCCCACCGAACCGGGGTTGAACAGCAGGGGCCGCCCGGAGCGGCGCACCAGCTCTTCCTTGGGCCGCCGCAGGGGCCGGACCGTGCAGCGGCCCTCCTCCATCACCGCGGCCAGGGGCTGGTGAGTGTGACCGCAGAAGATCAGCGGCGCCGGCACCGTGTCGAAGGCCTGCCGGATGGGGCCCGCCGAGTAGAGATACTGGTCCTCATCCAGCGGTGACCCGTGAACGGCCACCTCGCCCCGGTCGAGAATCAACGGGCCCCGGGGCAGCATGGACAGCCAGGCCTGGTCCTCGGGGCTCAGCACCCCACGGGACCAGCTGGCCGCGGCCCGGGCATCCTCGTTAAACCCGGCAGCCGAATCGATACCCGCCACCACCCGGTCGTGATTGCCGCGAATGATCAGCAGCGGTCCGGGCAGCTGGCGGATGCGGGAAATAACGGCGGCGGGATCGGGCCCGTAGCCCACCAGGTCGCCGAGAATCAGCACCGCGTCGGGGGGCGGCAGCATCCGGTCAACCTCCAGCACCGCGTCCAGCGCCTCGATGTTGGCGTGAATATCGCTGAGCAACAGATACGTCTTCACGACCCCCGTCCCTCCAGCCAGCGCACGATGGCCCCTGCGGTCTCCGCCGCCGCTGCCGTGGCATCCACAGTCAGTTCGGCCGAAGCGGCATAGACCGGCGTCCGTTCCTCCAGCAGGTGCGCCAGCTCCTGCCGGTCGCCGGTCCAGAGCGGCCGGTGGTCCGGCTCCCCGGTGCAGGCCTCCAGGCGTCGGAGGATCTCCGCCAACGGGCACTTGAGCCAGATCCGCAGGCCGGTGCGGGCCATCAGTTGCCGGTTTTCACGGGAGAGGACAGTTCCGCCCCCGGTGGCCACCACCGGGCCCTGCTGCACCGCGAGGGCTGCCAGGGCACGCCCTTCAGCTTCCCGGAAGGCCGTTTCGCCCCCCCGGACAAAGATGCGGGCGATGCTGCGACCCTCGCGGCCTTCGATGAGCGAGTCGAGGTCGATGAACGGGCGGTCCAGGAGGCGAGCCAGCTCGCGGCCCACCGTGCTTTTACCCGACCCCATGAAACCGGTGAGATAAATGATGCCCATGGCGCCGGTGGGGTGGTTCACGGACGTCCCCGCTGGCGGCCGAAGATCAGATACCAGGCGCTGACCAGAAAGAAGATGACGGCCAGGGTAACGTCGATCTTGACCAGCAGCGACATCAGCGAGCTGGAAAAGGCGCTCACCGACGCGGTGCGGAATTCACCGAGGATGCCGAAGAGCAGGATCTGGCCCACCAGAAAAGGCGAGAGGTAGCGCACCAGGAAGATCCAGATCGGGGCCGTGGGGAACGCCGGGTTGCCGTCCCGGACCTCGGCGACGGCGATCCGCTTTCCCACGGCCCAGCCGATGAAAATGCAGCAGAGGAACGACCCCAGGGGCAGCATGTAGTCGGCGGAAATGTGGAAGGCGAAATCAAAAAAGGACATCCCGGCGCCACCAGGGCTGCCCAGCCCCACCAGCCCGCCCACCCGGGCGGTGAAATTGGTGAAGAAGTCGCTGGCCCCGCTGGAGAGGGCCGAGGGGATGCCGAGGAGAAAGATCACGCCGCCGAAGATCACGGCCGCCTGGCGGCGCGACATCCCCCGCTCGTCCACCATGTAGGCGGTGACCACCTCCAGCAGCGAGATGCCCGAGGTGATGGCGGCGATCACCACCAGGAAGAAAAAGAGCGAGGAGAAGACACCGCCGCCCGGCAGCTGGTTGAATACCGAGGGCAGGGTCTTGAACAGCAGGCCCGGCCCCTCGCCGGGCTGGAGCCCGAGGGCGAAGACCGCCGGAAAGATGGCCATCCCGGCCAGCAGCGCAATAAAGGTATCCATGGCGCTGACCTGCAGGGTGGCGCAGGGCAGGTTGTCCCGCCGGCTCATGTAACTGCCGTAGGTGATCATCGCCCCCATGCCGATGGAGAGCGTGAAGCAGGCCTGGCCCAGAGCGGCCATGAATGTCTCGGCGTTGAGTTTGCTCCAGTCGGGCGCAAAGAGGAAGCGCACGCCGCCCGACGACCCGGGCAGGGTCAGGCCGCGCAGCACGAGGATGATCAGCAGCAGGAAGAGCACCGGCATCAGGATCTTGCTCCAGCGCTCGATTCCGCCCCGGACCCCCTGAATGACGATCATCACGCAGAGACCGATGAAGGCCAAGTGGTAGCCCACGGCTTTCCAGGGGTTCGCGGCAAAATTGTCAAAATAGGTGGCAAGCGCCGGGGTATCCATCCGGCTCAGCGTGCCGGTAAGCGATTCGATGAAGTAGCCCAGCACCCAGCCGGCCACCACGCTGTAAAAGGAGAGGATGATGAACCCCGCGGCCACGCCCATACCACCCACCAGATACCAGGGCGTGCCGGGCTTCAGCGCGGCGTAGGCTCCCACCGGATTCTTTTCCGAACGGCGGCCAATGATCAGTTCGGTGAGCATCACCGGCAGCCCCACCAGCACCACACAGGAGAGGTAGAGCAGGAGGAAGGCGGCGCCGCCGTGCTTGCCGGCGAGGTAGGGGAAACTCCAGATATTGCCCAGGCCCACAGCCGAACCGGCGGCAGCCATCACGAATCCGATGCGGGATCCCCACTTTTCACGATCCCCGCAGCCCGTAGTCATGGCCATGGACACACACCCCCGGAAATGCCTGTTGATGGTCCGCGCATTGAAGTGCAGTGGGATACCCCAGGATCTTGTGACGCCCCCCCGGCTCCCGTGCACATAGTATAGAACAGCAGGCCGCGCCACGCAAAACCGGAGCCCCGGCAACGGATCAGTCAGCGGCCCCGGGTTCGTCCGCCGCGGCAGCGCTGCGCCCGGCGGTCCAGCGGTAGAGCCGCGGCCCCAGCAGGAGCAGCAGCCCCAGCACCACGCCCCACTGCAGGAGGCAGGTACCGCCGCCGAAGGGCTCCAGGGGGTTCCACCAGCTGCCGCCGGTGGCCCAGCCGGTGGACTGCCAGAGCCACCAGATGAAGAGCAACGCAAACTCCAGCGGGATCACGATGCCGACCAGCAAGCTGAACCAGCGCCCGGCCGGCTGTTCGACGCCCCTGCCGCCGAGGGTGGAGCGGAAGCGTTTCAGGCCGTAGAGGATGGCCGCCAGAGAGAAGAGGAAACCGCTGACCAGCAGCCCCACGCTCCAGACCCAGTCCTGGTTTTCCAGAAAACGGAGGGAGAGGGCCGAGGGCAGACCGAAGAGGAAGCAGCCCCCCCAGACCAGGCCCAGTGCCCGGCGGCGGGTGAGCCCGCCGTCGATCAGGTTGCGCACCGGCAGTTCCACCAGCGAGATCAGCGAGGTGAGCGCGGCCAGGCTGAGGGCCAGGAAAAAGAGCACCAGGAAGAAACGGCCCGCCGGGAACTGGTTCAGCAGGTGGGGAATCCAGATAAAGGCCATGCCGGTGTTGGCCGGCCCCGACTGGCCGAGGATCTCCTGGGCCGCGGCGGCGGGCAGGGCGGCAAAGGCGGTGGGAATGATCATCAGTGCGGCCAGCAGCGAGGCGCAGTTGTTGCCCAGGCCGGTGATCAGACAGCTTCCCGCCACCGGCTGGTCACGCCGGGAGTAGACGGCATAGGTCAGCAGGAGCCCCCACCCGGCACCGGTGGACCAGGCCGACTGGGTCAGGGCGTCGAGCCAGAGCCGGTGCTGGAGGAAATCGGGCGGGTGGAGCCGGAAGAGGAAGGCCACACCCTCCCCGGCGCCGGGGAGGGTCAGGGTGCGGGCCGCCCCCAGCACCAGCAGGCCGAAAAGCACCGGGATCAGCAGCCGGTTGGCCCGCTCGATGCCGCGCACCGCCCCACCGGCCACCACCGCGACGGCGGCAGTGAGGGCCAGAAAAAGGAAAAGCACCGGCTGCCACGAGCCGCTGAAGGCCAGCCAGGCATCGATGGCCCCCACGCCTTCGGACCCGCTGCTGTCCCAGCCAACCACGGCCGCGGCCAGGTAGCGGAAGCACCAGCCGGTGATCACTGCGTAATAGAAGAGGATGGCCACCGAGCAGAGGGTGACCCAGCCGCCCATCCAGGTCTTGCCGGGGCCCAGCAGCCGACCGAAACTGCCCACCGTGCCCAAGCGTGTGCGGCGGCCCATGGAGAGCTCCACCATCAGCAGCGGTACCGACCAGAGGACCAGGCCGGCCAGCCAGGCGATGATGAACGCACCGGCGCCATGCTCGGCGTGCTGGGCCGCCACCCGGGGAAAACGCCAGATGTTGCCGGTGCCGATGGCCATGCCGAGAGCGGCGAGAATCAGGGCGTGGCGTGTGTTGAACCGCTCTCCCTGCGCTCTCTGCATGGTCCTCCCGAAGTGATGGGGGGGATCAGGACTGCCCGGCTTTCTTGCGGGCCATGAACTTCTCCAGGTACCCGGTGGAATACTCGCCCTTGATGAAGTCCGGGTCCTCGATCACCTGCAGCAGGAAGGGGATCGACGTCTTCACCCCCTCGATGACCACCGCCTGCAGGGCCCGGCGCATACGGACCAGGGCCTCGGTGCGGTCGGCGCCGTGGGTGATCACCTTGGCGATCAACGAATCGTAGTAGCGGGAGACTTTGCTCGCCCCGTGTAGCGCCGAGTCGAAGCGCACACCGGGGCCGCCGGGGAAGTAGAGATCGGTGATGTTTCCCGGGCAGGGGGCGAAGGTCTCCGGGTCTTCGGCATTGATCCGGCACTCGATGCTGTGGCCCCGGTGATTGAAACTTCCCAGCCGCTCGGACAGCGGCTCGCCGGCGGCGATGCGGATCTGCTCCTTGATCAGGTCCACCCCCATCACCATCTCGGTCACCGGGTGCTCCACCTGGATCCGGGTGTTCATCTCCATGAAGTAGTAGTTGTGGTCGCTGTCCAGCAGGAACTCGATGGTGCCCACGCTGGTGTAGTTCACCGCCCTGGCCGCGGCCACCGCGGTGGCGGCCATCTTCGCCCGCAGTTCCGGGTTGAGGGCCGGGGAGGGCGACTCCTCGATCAGTTTCTGGTGCCGCCGCTGGATCGAGCAGTCGCGCTCTCCCAGCTGCTGCACGTTGCCCTGGGTGTCACCGAGGATCTGGAACTCCACGTGGCGCGGATTGACCAGAAACTTTTCAAGGTAGAGGGTGCCGTTGCCGAAGGCGGAGACTGCCTCGGCCTGGGTCAGCTTGAATGAATCGCGCAGTTCGGTGCTCGAGAAAGCCGTGCGCATCCCCTTGCCGCCGCCGCCGGCGGCGGCCTTGAGGATCACCGGGTAGCCGATCCCCTCGGCCAGTTCCAGGGCCTGTTCTTCGGTCTTCACCACCCCTTCGCTGCCCGGCACCACCGGCACCCCGGCGGCGATCATGGTTTCCCGGGCCTTGGCCTTGTCGCCCATATTCCTGATCACCGACGGGTCGGGCCCGATGAAGGTGATGCGGCAGGCGTTGCAGATCTCGGCAAAATGGGCGTTTTCCGCCAGGAAACCGTATCCGGGGTGGATGCCGTCGGCGCCGGTGAGCTCGGCGGCGCTGATCACCGCCGGAATATTGAGGTAACTGGCCTTGTTCGGTGCCGGTCCGATACAGATGTCCTCATCGGCAAAGCGGACATGAAGAGAGTCGGCATCTTCCGAAGAATAGACCGCCACCGTCTTCACCCCCAGTTCCCGGCAGGCCCAGATGGTGCGGAGCGCTATCTCCCCCCGGTTGGCAATCAGAATTTTCTTGAACATGTATGGGAACCGCTTTCCATGAACCGGCTGGGGACCGGTTACCGTGGCCGAATGGAGAACAGGATCTCGCCGAACTCCACCGGCTGGCCGTTCTCGGGGTAAACCTTGACCACGGTGCCGCTGACTTCGCTCTCGATCTCGTTCATCAGCTTCATCGCTTCGACGATACAGAGCACCTTGCCCGGCGAGACTTCGTCGCCACTCTTGGTATAGGGCGGGGATTCGGGGCTCGGGGCGGCATAGAAGGTGCCCACCATCGGTGACTTGACCAGCAGCAGCCCTTCCTCCTCCGCCTCGGCCGGCGCCGCGGCGCTGCCCGCGGGGGTGGCCGGCGGCGCCACCACCGGCGGCTGGGGACTGGTCAGCGCATCGCCCGCGCCGGCCACGGGCGGGCTGAGGGAGATCACTGGAGCGGGTGCAGGTGCAACCTGGGCCGCCGGCTGATTCTTGCTGATACGGATTTTGATGCCTGCCCGCTCCATCTCGAACTCGTTGACGTTGCGGGTGGAGATGATCTCGACCAGTTCCTTGATTTCTTCGAAGTTCACGCTTTGCTTGCTCCGTCTCTGACCGCCAGCGGCGGCCGGTGGCTGTGCCTGCCTTCGGGTGACGACCCGTCAGCGGGCGGATACGCGTTCCACGTAATCCCCGGTGCGGGTATCGACCTTGACCACGTCCCCCTCGTTGAGGAACAGCGGCACGTTGATCACCGCCCCGGTCTCCAGGGTGGCCGGTTTGGAGCCGCCGGAGGCCGTGTCGCCACGAACCCCGGGGCTGGTCTCGGCGATGGGGATTTCGATGAACATCGGGAGTTCCATACCCAGGACTTCCGAACCATGGAAGAGCATCACCACCTCCTGGTTCTCGCCGAGGAGCCCGACCTTGTCACCAAGCATTTCGCCGCTGATCTGGACCTGTTCGTAGTTGTCCATGTCCATGAAGTTGAATTCATCGTCCGAGCTGTAGAGAAACTGCATGTTGCGCTCCTGCAGATCGGGCTTGCCCACTTTCTCGCCGGAGCGGAAGGTGTGCTCGAGAATCAGGCCCGTCTTCAGGTTCTTCATGCGGGTGCGGATGAACGCACCACCCTTGCCGGGCTTCACGTGCTGAAACTCAACAATGATACAGGCCGCGTCGTTGAAAAGGATCTTCAAGCCGTTACGAAATTCTGAAGTGGAATACACCGCCCTGCTCTCCTGCTAACCATAAGCGGTTTCAAATGAATCTGATCCGCTGGTTTTCGATAGTGGATAATGTTCGACTGTACAACAGGGAATTATAGCGGGCGGATTCGGGGAAAGTCAATAAAAGGCCGTCAACCGAGCTCGTCCCGGAGACGCATGCCGGCGCCGCGCATCAGGTGGGCCGCCATCCCGGCCGGGCTGTCCGGACCCAGCAGGAGAACGAGAAAACAATCGTCGCTCACCGGCATCAGTAGCAACTGGGCCTGTTCCGCACGCAGCAGCAGTTCCCGCGGCTGGCCGAAGGAGAGGTCGCCCTGCCCGCTGCTCAACCGGCGGAGCAGCGCGGCGTAGTCGGTGGCCAGATCCTCCCAGTTATCCTCCCCCCCGCTGCCGCCGGGGGGTTCGGTGGCAATGGCCAGCCCGTCGGTACCCACCAGGGAGGCCCGCCGGGCACCGTCCACCTGCTGCACCAGTCTGCGAAGCTCATTGCCGATCATGTTGGACATCGGTTTCTCCCGCGGGCCCGAACCGCTGCCGGCGGGTCAGTCGCTCCCCGAGCGGTCGGGGGAAAGAGCGCGGGCGGCATCCAGCAGGCGGCCCAGACTTTCGATCCGCCGTCGGGCACCGGCCCCGGCAGCAATATCGCCGGGTGCTCCGGCCATCTCTTCAGCCAGGCGGGACCGCAGGGCGGCGGCGCGGGTGGCGATCTCCTGATTGTCCGGATTCATGGCCAGCAGCGTGTCGTAGACCCCCAGGGCTTTCTCGTGCAGCCCCTGCTCCTCGTAGAGCCGGGCCAGGGTGGAGGTCTTGATCTGCTCACCCCGGGAAACGGCCGCGGGCTCCGCTTCCACTTCGCCGGGATGCTCCAGCTGGTGCCGGAAGCGCAGGCCTTCCTCGTCGTCCGGGCTGAGGTCCAGCAACCGGTCAACCACCGGTTCGGCCTGGTCGAGACGGCCCTGCCGGATCAACAGCGCCGCAAAGAGCCGCGAAGCCAGCAGGTTGTCCGGGGAGTTGCCCAGCACCGCGTCCAGTTCCCGCTCGGCATCGGCATCCTGCCCCAGGTCGATCAGCGAGCGGGCCAGGGTCACCCTGGCCGAGGTGTAGCCGGGGAAACTCTCCAGGCCGCCCCGGCAGACCTCCACCGCCTTCTCCAGCTGCCCGTCCCGAAAATATTCTTCGGCAAGGGCGAGGAAGAGACGGGTGCCCGGATTTTCCTCGTAGATCCGCTCCAGACGCTCGAGCCGCAGGGAGCCGTTCGCTTCCGATGAATCCGCCATCAGCCTTCCTCACCGGCCGCGGACAGCCGCTGGAACATCACGGTACCGGCGGTGCCACGAATGGAACGTTCACGTGGCCGGTACTGTTCCCCACCTTGGCGGTGACCACCGCAGTGCCGGCGCGGGTACCGCTGAACAGGTATGCGTCCACCCGGCCGTTCAGGGCCAGCAGACTGATGGTCAGCTCCCCATCACCGAGGTCGCCGGTGCTCAGCAGTCCCAGGGTGGTGTGCACGGTGACCACCGTGCCGTTGGGAACCCTCCGGTTGGTGGCCGCATCGGTGATGTGGGCCGTGATCAAGGAGACATCCAGCCCGTCGGCCTCCAGCACTGGCGGATTGGCCGTGACGCTGATGTTGAAAGACGCCTGTCCGCCACCCGGCGGATTGTTCCCTGTACCACCACCCGGGTCGGTGGGCCCTGTGTCGTTGTCCAGACTGCTACAGCCGAGCAGGATGACAGGGACCACAAGGCACAGCCCGATGAGCAGCACTCTGATCCAGTTTTGCATGATTGCCTCCCCTGGCACTAATTTCATTTTCCGATTCCTGTTGAAGGCGTCTGTTTTCCGCCCTGTCTTTCGTATCGGGCCAAAGGGGGCACGGCTTCACCGCCCCCCGCTCAAAAACTAGTTCGCATAATCGGCAAAGTTGATGCCGATGCCCGCACTGGCCGACACCGGCTCGCCGGCCAGCGTGTGACCGTAGAAGTCGATGATGCAGTTGCAGGAGATGGTGGTGTACCCGGTGCCCGGCTCGAAACCGTAGGAGAACGGGGTCAGGTAGTAGAGTGGCGGCTGCAGCTTCTGGCCCGCCCGGACGATGGTCAAGCCGTCCACCGTCACACTGCCGCCCCCGGCTTCCACCGAGACGGTAAGCGCCTCCTGGAACCCCGCCGGCACGTCCACCCCGTTATCGGTCCGCGCAAAGGTCACCCGGTAACTGGTGATCTGGACGGTGGTATAGGCTGTGCCGGTGGGTGGTGTGGTCTGGTTGCTGTAGTTCGCGGTGATCGACACCTTCACCGTGTCGGGCATGAAACTGCCCAGCTCGCTGTCGTACACGTCACCAAAGGGACTGCTGGCGGGCTCGATGGACGAGACCGAGATCCACACCGGGGACGCCACGTCATCGATGCTGTCGTTACAGGCCGGCAGTACAATGAGCGACAGGATGCATGCCACAAGGGCCACTCGTCTTGTAATCATGGCGTTGCTCCTTTTCATTCTGTTTCCAGGTCCTTTCATCATTTCCTCATCTCCCGTCCCCGGAGCCGTGTGCGGCTCCTCGGGTTCAGTACGCCTTGATCTTGATGATTCGGGGCGTAAGGAAAAGGAGCAATTCGTCATTTGAACTGGTCACCGTCTTGTTTCTGAAGAGGTGTCGGATAACCGGGATGCTGCCGAAGAACGGCACCCGGTCCTCGTTGTTCGCCTCGCGCCACTGGAAAATCCCACCGATCACCGCGGTTCCGCCATCCTTGACCATCACCTGCGCCTCCGCCTTGCGGGTCAGGATCGGCGGTATACCACCCACCAGGTTCCCGAAATCGGGCGCGCTCTTGTCCACCACCACGTCCATGATGATGGTCTGATCGGCGGTGATCTGGGGCGTCACCTCCAGCTTCAAAGCCGCGGTGACGAACTGGGTGGTGGTGGTGTTGTTGGCGGTGGTCTGCACCGGGATCTGGGTCCCGCTCTCGATGACCGCCTTCTTGTTGTTCTGGGTGGCCACCTTGGGCGAGGAGAGGATCTTGCCCCGGCCGTCGGCCTCCATGGCCGTGAGCGCCATGTCCAGGCGGAAGGTGTCGAGGATGTTGCCCAGACTGAGCCCGAAACCACTGTTGAAACTGGTGGCCGGCAGGTTCACCGCGTAGCCGCCCAGCGGTCCGACGATGCCCGGCTCGAGGGTGCTGGAGACTGCCGCGCCATTGGCCTGGATCGAATTGGGGAAATTCCAGTTGGTGGTGGTTCCGGTGGTGGCGTCAGCCATGCCCAGGAAGCCCCACTGAATGCCAAAGGCCCGCGAGAAGCTCTTGGTTGTTTCCACGATCCGTGATTCGATCATCACCTGCGGTGTGGGCCTGTCGAGCAGGTCGAGGAGCCGCTCCACCAGATCCACCGACTCGGGGATCATCTTCATGATCAGCATGTTGGTCCGCTCGTCTACCGTGACTTCGTCCCGCGGCGACATGCTCTTGATGATGATCGGACTGACTTCCGACGCCTTGGCGTAGCTCAGCGCCCGGGTCTTGGTGATCAGCGGCACGCTGAGCATCTTCTCCTCGCGCAGCTTGCGGGTTTCCTTCTCCTCCTGGGAGAGTTTGGACGTGGGGGCAATCCGGATCACGTTATTTTCCCGCACCCGGCCGAGGTTGAAGTTGCGCAGAATGATATCCAGCGCCTGGTCCCACGGCACGTCGGTAAGCTTGATCGAGACCTTGCCCCGGACCGAGGGGTCGAGAACGATGTTCTCACCGCTGATATCGGCCAGCAGGAAGAAGACCGCCTGGAGGTCAGCGTCGGTGAATTCGAAGCTGATCCGCTCACCGGTGTAGCCCTTGGCCTCGTCGGTGATCGTCTTTGTTTCAAAGAGTTCCTGGAGGTCTTCCTCGCCGCTGGCGGCGAAATACTCCGCTCCGCCGGTGTCCAGTTCATCGTCGAAGGGGAAGGCCGCCTCGGCCACTTCCACTGCCGCAGCTTCCTCGGTTTTTTCGATCCAGTAGGAACCGTCGTCGGCCAGGGTGGTGACCGGCGGCGCAAAATCTTCGTCCGCGGCCGGTTCAGGGTCGGCGGCCATCGCCAGTTCCACGGCCGCCTCTTCCGCCGCGGGCTCGCTGAATGCCGCGTCCGTCTCCCACGGGTCCTCATCGATCACGGCCGCCGTTTGCACCACGGGCTCTTCAGCCGGCGGAAGACCGGCCGGGACTTCATCCACCGTGTCCACCGGTTCCGCGTCAACAACGGGTTCCTCCAGCTCCGGAGTGATGACCTCCGCCACCGCCACCGGGGGCTCGCCGGGGAACTCTTCCCGGGACGAATGGTCGACATCGATGGCGTCACCGAAGAGGATCAGCACCCTGCTGCCCCGTTCGACGATGCGGTAGTCAGCCGGTCCGGCCTTGAGGTCCATCACCACCCGGGTGATCGGCACCGGCTCGTGCTGGAACTGGGCGACCCTGACCCGGAACAGGTGGTCGCTCTCCAACTCCAGCACCGGGCTGCTGACCTGGTTTACCGTGCCGCTGAAATCGAGCACCAGCCGGTGTGGTGTGGGCAGCTCAAAGGGATCGCAGGCCAACCGGCCGTCGCCAGCCACGGCAACGGTCACCGTGTCCCCTTCCACATCCGCTTCGATGAGGCTGACCACTGCGGCAGGCCTCAGCGGCTCTTCCCATGACGCCGCGGGTGGCGGGGCGGTCAGGGCCGGCGGCGCGCTTTCCCGGGCCGCCGGCTCCTCGAGGCTTGCGATTTCCACCGGCGCCGGCAACGGCGTGGTCTCGCTGGCGGTCACCAGCGGAGACTTCTCCACCGGAGACTCCAGCCCGGCGACATCGCCGAATTCGAGATCGGCATCCGAATGGTCGGCATAGTGGGCTTCCTCGGTGATCGCCACCTCGGTATTGGTGGCCGCGAGCACCGGCCGCTCAGAAGCGGAGAAGTCGAGGTAGAGCTGGTTCCCCTCCACCAGCACATCCACTGCCTGGGGATTGCTGAGGTGGAATTCCACCCTGCTCATCGAGCGTCCCGCCTCTTCAGGCACCCGGACGACCCGGACCGAGTCCACCGCCCGGGACTCCACGGCGATCTCCTCGGGCATGGCATCGGTGTCCACCTCGGACATTTCCAGCACGAAGAGGTCTTCCCGGGCGTTGTAGGTGGTGAAGTCATAAGGAAGATTCGACTCGATGATGACCCGCGTCCGATCCCCCTCGTCCAGGTAGTTGAAATCTGTCAGGACGACACGCCCCCCCTCTGTCGCAGCAGCCGGGACCGGGTCCACGGCGCCGTGCTTGAGGGAGCAGGCGGGCAGCACCAGAACGATGCAGACCGCCAGTACCAGACAAAGGTTTCTCATCGATTGCCCTCCTCGTCGGGGTTCAGCAGGATACTGATTTCTCTGAAGTTTCTCGGCAGCGTGGGGTCGTTGATCCGTTGGCGGAACAGAACACGGTCCGTCTGGATCTCCATCACTTCGCCGTCGAAGAGACGGTCGCCCGCGCGAATGGTAAACGATTCATTGCTGGCGCCCTTGATGATCGCCACGTATGAGCCGTCGGACCGGCCCACCACACCCAGCACGTCGATTTCCGAAATTGCGACCCCCGGCAGACCTTCCGGCCGCTTGGTTCCGGCATCGGTATTCCGCTCGAGGAGGGACTTGAAAGGGTCCCGCCTGCCGGCAACGTTGTAGGCGTAAGGCGCCTGGTTCTCCACCACCGGTTCGGCGGCCGGTTCCAGCGCCGCCTCGGGCTCTTCCACGGCCGGAGGCGCCTCCGCCTCTCCCTCCTGGGCGGCCAGCGGCCAGCAGAAGCCGAGGACCGACAACAGGGCCAGGGAGGCAATGAAGAGTGTTGCAAACCCACCTGATTTTTTTCGAAGCACCATGTTATCCCCCAGGCCTGCCCGGTAAACCGGGCCGGATGTTGAGTGGATCCCCCTAATCGAGAAACACGAAGGTGGTGGCCATGAACTGGGCCGACACCGTGTGCGAGGGAGAAGCACGCTCCTTCAAGGCCTGCATGTTCAGGCCGGTGACATTGATAATCCTGTCGAATCGGCTGATCCGGTCGTAGAACAGGGCCAGGTTGTGGTAGCTGCCCTGGAGACTGATACTGATTGGCCAATCGGCATAGAAATCGTGGCTCACGATCTCCTGGGGATCGAACTGCTTGACCACCAGGTTCGACTGCCGGGCCTGGTTCTCCACCCGTCGGATGAGCACCTCCACGTCCTTCTCCGCCGGCAGGATCTTGACCAGCGTGTCGAGCTTGCGCTGCAGCGCCACCAGTTCGACCTCGAATTCCTGGAGCTGTTTTTTCAGCGAATTGGCTTTGTTGATCTCCAACTGCAGCGACTCCAGCTCCGCCTGCTTGGTCTCGATCTCCGCCTTCTGGCCCTTGAAGAGCATCCACCAGCAGATGAGGAGCAGGGTGGCGCAGACGCCCAGCACCACAGCGAACTGGACACCGGGCGACATATTCTTTAATGATTCCATCCTGTTTACTCCCCGGGCTGCCGGAAGCGGAACGTGACGTTGAAGGCCACGGTCCCCCCCTGCTCTATCGAATTGGCCAGGTCAGGCGCGTCCACATACTGCGAGCGCCGCAGGTTTTCGATAAAGTCGGCCACCGCGTTGTAGGTTATCGATTCGCCGTCCACCGCTATCCGGTCGCCCCGTTCGATGATGGAGGTGAGCCAGACCAGGTTGGGCAGCGCTTTGCTCACTTCGTCCAGCAGGTGCACCGGCCCGGACTGCTTTTTCTTCAGATCGCTGATGATGTCGATCTTCTGGCTCAGTTCCTGCTTTTTGGCGTCGAACTCCTCCACCTGCCGGATGATTTTCTGCAGTCGCTCTTTCTCTTCCCGCGCCTGGGCGATGTCGGTATCCAGCTTGCTCAGCGTGGAGTTGTACGAGTACCACTGCCAGCCGATGTACGCCAGGGTGAGCACACCGATGATTGCGAAGATCAGATTCCGGCTGGCGGAGCCGGGCGCCCTGGTGGAGGCCCGCGCGGTCGTGATCTTCTCCGTGAGCAGGTTGATCTTGATCATTTATCTCCAGCCTTTCTCAGAGCCAGCCCCATGGCGACGGCGGCGCTGGGGGCAACCTCCTCCAGGTAATCGCCGTCAAACTGTTTCGGGGTGAATTTCACCTCCCGGAAGGGGTTGAGGAAATCCACCTCGGTGTTGAACCGCTCGCCCAGATACTGATCGAGGTTGATCGTCCGTGCCGCACCGCCGCTGAGGTAGATCTTGTCGATCCGCTCGCATGACGAGGTGGTTTTGAAGAAGTTGAGTGTCTTTTCCACCTCGGCGCCGATCTCCTCGGACACCGACTGCAGCACCGGAACGGCGGAGTGCAGGGAGACGCCCTCCACCTGGACCCCCCGCTTGAGGCTCTCCGCCTGGTCGTAGCTCAAACCCAGTTCCCGCTGAATGGCCTCGGAATAGAGCGACCCGCCCACGGTGACGTCCCGCCAGAAGACGGCCTGACCGTCCTCGACGATACCGATATTGGTCACCGCCGAACCAATGTTGACCAGTGCCACCGCCTTGTCCCGCTCGGGCGTGTAGTTGGCCTCGTAGGCGTTGAGCAGGGCGAAGACGTCGACGTCAACCACGGTGGTGGTCTTGCCCGCCTCGCCGACCACGCTGAGGTAGTCGTTGATCTTGTCCTTCTTCACCGCCACCAGCAGGACGTCCATCACGTCCTGGCCCTCCTTGGACTGGCTCTTCAGCACCTGGTAGTCCATGTTGACATCGGCAATGTCGAAGGGGATGTACTGCTCGGCCTCCCACTGGATCGACTCGGCCAGTTCCTCGGGGCTCATCGAGGGAAGATTGATCTTCTTGATGATCACCGAGTGGCCGGAGAGGGAGATGGCCACATCGCCCAACCGGATCTTGTTCTCGCCGAATACCCGCTGGATCGCCTCCGCCACAGTGCCCGAGTCGAGGATCGATCCATCGACGATGGCCTCGGGGGGAAGCGGCTCCATACCAAAGCCGACCAGTTGATAGGATCCTCCCTTGCCCAGGGGTTTCAACTGGACGACCTTAATGGAGTCGGAACCAATATCCAGCCCCACCAGACGTTTTCCTCTTTTGCTAAGCACGGAAGTCCCCCGTTTTGTTCAGAAAGGCCCGAGCCGCCACCGGAACTGCACCGGGACGGCCGCCCCGGACGGCCGGCGGACGCCTCTCAGATCTTGTATTTCGGTTTTCGTGCCTCGGGCGCACCGCGAACTGTGCTGCATGGCCCTCTTTATCGGCATTCGCGCCGCGGCGGTTGAGACGAAAAAATGGCCCCGCCGCTCCCCCTGGTTGCGGACTTGATTTGGCCCACCCGGTTGTGCTAGATTGCGCATCTTGTTTTGACAGTGAGGAGAATTTGATTCGAGGAGCAGGATCATGGCCCGAGTTTGCGAAGTCTGTGGAAAGAAACCGATGTTCGGCCACAACGTGAGCCACGCCCACAACGTGACCAACCGCCGCTGGAATCCCAACCTGCAGCGGATCAAAGTGAACGTCAACGGAAGCACCCGCCGGATGAAGGTGTGCACCCGGTGCATTCGTTCGGGAAAAATCCAGAAGGCCGTCTGACGTCCTTCCCTGGCCCCCGACCCACCGCTGCATGTCCTTCCGTTTCACCTGGGTCTTCTCCGTCTCCGTCATTTGATCGCCACTATTCCTGCGCCACCGAGCTGTCCGCGATGGCGATCACATCCATCTCCACCTCGGCATCCAGCGGCAGTCCGGCAGCCGCCACCGTGGCCCGCGCGGGATACGGCGGCTGGAAGGCCTCGCCGTAGATCGCGTTGACCTCGGGAAAGTCGGTCATCCGGCGCAGGTAGATCGTGGACTTGACCACCCGGTCAATTCCGGAACCGCCCGCCTCGAGCACCGCGGCGATATTCTTCAGCACCTGGTGCATCTGCGCGGCCACGCCCCCGCCGGCCATCTGGCCGCTGTCCGGGTCCAGGCCGATCTGGCCGGACAAAAAGAGCAGTGATCCGGCGCGAACCGCCTGGGAGTAAGGCCCGATGGCCTGGGGTGCCCGTTCAGTCTGTACGGCCTGTCGTTCCATCTGCTCTTTTCACTTTCCTGTTCGCCGGCTCCGTCCCTCCGAACGACCGCCGGCCAAACAAAAAGCCGCCCTGGTGGCGGCCTGAACAATCATTAACGACCGGTCGCGGCGTGGGGTTGCCAGACTCCCGGTTGCACGTTCACCTCATCGCCTCCCGGGACGGGAGGAAGTGCGCGCCAGAACCGTACGCCCGGCACCGGTCACGCCGCTTGCGTTCACCCCTGATACTGTAATAAGTGGTACTGCTTGCGTAAAAGATTAGGTCAATGGACCGGATTTGTCAAGAGCAGGGGCGCATTTTCATCAGTGCCGCTGGAGGGAGAGAACGCCCCGGGCCTTGCGCACATTGGCCATCACCTCCAGCAGGTGCGGGAGATCCCGGATCTCCACGGTGATGTTGATCAACGCGCTGGCCTGGTCGGAAGACCCGGTGTCGATACGGACGATATTGACCCCCATGCCGGAGATGATGGAGGTGATGGCGGCCAGCACTCCGGGCCGGTCTTCGCAGGCGACGCTGAGCACCACCTGGTGGAAGCCCCGCTGGGTCCGGGCCCACTGGACCTCGATCAGACGGTCGGGATTGCAGTCGAGGGAGGGCATGTTGGGGCAGTTCCGGGTGTGAATGGCCAGCCCCTTCCCCCGGGAGATGAACCCGACGATCTCGTCGCCGGGGACCGGATTGCAGCACTGGGAGAAGCGGATCATCACGTCCTCCACGCCCTTGATCACCACTTTCTTCAGGTCGGCCAGCTTCCGCCGGTCACTGACCTCCACGGCCAGTTCCGCCGGCCCGTCCGGCTCAGCGGTCCTTTGCGGCTCATCGCCGCGGGCCATGCTGTTGGCCAGCATCCGTGGAGTGATCTTGCCGTAGCCGATGGAGGCCAGCAGCGCGTCCTCGCCGGTCAGGTTGAATTTCTCGGCCATCTCCTCCGCCTGTCCCGACTTGCGGAACTTCCGCGGCGAGAGGCCCCGCCGGGTCAGCTCGCGATCCAGGATCTCCCGGCCGATCTCACGGCTCCTCTCCTGCTCTTCGATTCTGATATACGCCCTGATCTTGGCCCGGGCCCGTGCGGTGACCACCAGGTTGAGCCAGTCCCGGTTGGGGGTCTGCTGGTTGGAGGTGAGGATCTCCACCTGGTCGCCCACGCGCAGCTGGTATTTCAGCGGGACCATCTTGCCGTTGACCTTGGCCCCCACGCAGCGGTGGCCCACGTCGGTGTGGATGGTGTATGCGAAGTCCAGCGGGGTGGCCCCCTTGGGAAAGGACTTCACCTCGCCGTCGGGGGTGAAGACATAGACTTCATCGGGGAAGAGATTTATCTTCACCGTGCTGAGAAATTCCAGGGGGTCCTTCAGTTCCTCCTGCCACTCCATCAGCTCGCGCATCCAGCGCAACTGGTGTTTCTTGCCCTTGCCCTTGCCCTTGCCCTTGCCCAGCAGCGACTTGTACATCCAGTGCGAGGCCACACCCTCCTCGGCCAGCCGGTGCATTTCCGCCGTGCGGATCTGCACTTCCACCTCCATGCCGTTGTCGACTATGACCGTGGTATGCAGCGACTGGTACATATTCTCCTTGGGCATGTTGACGAAGTCGCGGAAGCGTCCGGGGACCACCGGCCAGAGATCGTGAACGATGCCCAGTACCCGGTAGCAATCGGCCTTCTCCTCGGAATCGAGAATGATGCGCAATCCGATCAGGTCGTAGATCTCCTTGAAAGCCACGTCCTTGAACTTCATTTTGTAGAAGATACTGTAGATGTGCTTGGCCCGGCCCTCCACCCGCCCGGCGAACCCCTCGGCCTTGAGCCGCTTGTTGATGATCCTCTTCAGGCGCTCGATCTGCCGGTTGCGCTCCTTCATCCGCAGGGCGACACCCGCGCGGATCTCCTCATAGGCCTGGGGTTCGAGATACTTGAGGGAGGTGTTCTCCAGTTCCTCCTTCATCCGGTTGATACCCAGCCGGCTGGCCAGCGGCGCGTAGATCTCCAGGGTTTCCTGGGCAATGCGCCGCCGTTTTTCCTCGGGCAGGTGCTCGAGGGTCCGCATGTTGTGCAGCCGGTCGGCCAGCTTGACCATGATCACGCGCATGTCGTCCACCATGGCCATCAGCATCTTGCGGAAATTCTCCGCCTGGTGCTCCTCGGTGGACTCGAAAAAGATCCGCCCCAGCTTGGTCACACCCTCGACGATGCGCAGCACCTCGTGGCCGAAGTACTCGCCGATGATGTCCGGGGTGACCTCGGTGTCCTCCAGCACGTCGTGGAGCAGGCCCACGGCCACGGTGACCACGTCGAGCTTCATCCCGGCAAGGATGTGGGCCACCTCCAGCGGATGGATCATGTAGGGTTCGCCGGAGAGGCGGACCTGCCCCCGGTGCTCCTTGGCCGAAAAGACGTAGGCCCGGCGCACCAGGTCGAGGTCGGCCCCGGGGTTGTTCTTCTCAACTGTTTCCAGGATGTCTTCGAATCGGATCACGACCGCTCCCCGCCGCCCGCAGCGGCACCCCGGCCGGGCCCGGGCGCATCAACACATGGAAACTAATATAGGGCCCCGCGCCCCGACATGGCAACGCCCCGGAATGTCCGGGGCGTTGCCGGCCGGTGTCCCATGGTGTCCGGAACTACTTGTTCCCGGGGCGGGAGCGCTTGTCGAGGACCTTTTGCCAGAACGCCAGAATCGGGCTGGCGACAAAGATCGAGGAGTAGGTGCCGGTGATCACACCCACCATCAGGGCAAAAGCAAAATTGTGGATCACCTGCCCGCCGAGAAAGAGCAGCGAGAGCACCACCAGCATGGTGGTCAACGAGGTGAGCAGGGTCCGGCTGAGGGTCTGGTTGATGCTGGTGTTGACGATGTCGGGGAACGGGCTGCGGCGCATCGCCTTGAGATTGTCCCGTATCCGGTCAAAAACAACGATGGTGTCATTGAGCGAGTAGCCGACAATGGTCAACAACCCCGCGATCACGGTGAGGTTGAACTCTTTGTTGAAGATGGAGAAAATGCCCACCGTTATCATCACGTCGTGGAACAGCGCCGCCACCGCGCCGATGCCCCAGTGGAACTTGAAGCGGAAGGTGATGTAGGCCAGGATGCCGATGAGGCTCCAGACGATGGCCTGGATCGCCTTGCCCCGCAGGTCATAGCCCACGGTGGGGCCGACAAAGTCCACCCCCACCACGGCAAACGGCCCCATGAACGCTCTTTCCTCCAGGGCCCGCATGGCCCGCTCGCTCATCCCGGGGATCGCCCGCAGCTCGTCGAGGGAGGTGAGCAGGCCGCCGGTGTGGTCGCGGTGGTCGATGATCGCCGCGGCCAGCTCGCGGGCCGATTTCGAACCGGTCACCAGTTCCGTTCCGCTCTCTTCCAGCGCCAGGTCGTCGGCGGTGTAGAGCAGGCTCGAGGGATCCGATTCCGCCGTCGCCTCCTCGTCGGCCGCATCCTGCGGAGCGGCAGCCGGTTCCTCCGCAACCACCGGCTCCTCCGCGGCGGCCGGTTCCTCACCCTCGGCGGAGAAGGAGCTGAGGAGCAGCGAGTTCACCGTGTCACGACCCGACTGGTTGAGGTCCACCAACCCCTGGTCCAGAAGGCTCTTCTCCTCGTCGCTGCGCAGGGCGTCGATGATGGCGGCGGCGATGTGCCCGCCCTCACCGCCGTCCTCCTCGAGATTCTCCTCGATCTTCTCCACCCGGATCAGGATCTCGTGGATCCCTTCACCGCTGCTGAAGGTCTGGATGACCACCTCGCCCAACCCGAGACCGGAGAGGGTCTCGCGCATCCGGGAGACATCGGGCGCGGCGGCGAAACGCACGCGCACCTCGGTTCCTCCGGCAAAATCGATGCCGTAGTTCGGGCCGCCCTTGGTCACCAGCGAAACGATGCCGGCGACGATGAGGATGGTGGAGATGACAAGCGCAATGTATCGCTTGCCGAGGAAATCGATATTTGTATCCTTGATCAGCTGCATGGAACTTGATCTCCCTCCGGTGAGGAGCCCGTCAGATACTGAGTTTCTGTGTGCGGCCGCCCGAACGCCCGAGGATCAGCTCGAAGATGATCCGCGAGACGAATATTGCCGTGAACATACTGGCCAGGATGCCGATGCTGAGGGTGATGGCAAACCCCTTGATCGGGCCGGTGCCGAACTGGAACAGGAAGACCGCCGCGATCAAGGTGGTGATGTTGGCGTCGAAAATGGTCCAGAAGGCCTTGCCGAACCCCCCGGTGATGGCCGAGCGGGCGGTCTTGCCCAGCCGCAGTTCCTCGCGAATCCTCTCGAAGATCAGCACGTTGGCATCAACCGCCATACCGATGGTGAGAATGATCCCCGCGATGCCCGGCAGGGTCAGGTGGGCCTTGAGCATGGCCATCGCCCCGATCACCAGCAGGATGTTGAGCAGCAGGGCCACCACGGCATTGAGCCCGGACAGGTTGTAGTAGACCACCATGAAGATGATCACCAGGGCCAGGCCGATCAGAGCGGCCATGATGCCCTGGCGGATGGAGTCGATGCCCAGGGAGGGACCCACGGTCCGCTCCTCCAGCGGCTCCATGCCGGCCGGCAGGGCGCCGGCGCGCAGGACCAGGGCCAGGTCCTGGGCCTCCTGCTGGGTGAAGCTGCCCTCGATGATCCCGTTGCCGCTGATCACGCTGTTCACCACCGGGGCCGACTTCACCTGCCCGTCGAGGATGATGGCGATCTGCTGGCGCTGGCCGGAATCGATGATCTCCTTGGTCGCCCGTTCGAACCGGCGGGACCCGTCTGGCTTGAGGTAGAAGAGGACCGCGGGCAGCCCCTTGTCATCCTGTCCGGTGCGGGCGTTGCGCAGGTCGCGGCCGGTGATGATCGGGGACTTTTCCACCCGGTAGTAGCGGATGTACTTGTTTCCGGTCTCGCGGTCCAGTTCCTCTTCGGTCACCGTTTCGGAGTCCGGCGGGAAGCTGCCGCCAAACTGCTGGCGCAGCGCGTCCTCGCTGCCGGCGCTCTGTCCCTCCACCTTGCGCAGTTCGAGGAAGGCCGCCTGCTGGACCAGGTTCTTCACCCGCGAGGGGTCGTCCACGCCGGGGATCTGGACCAGAATCCGGTTGCCGCCCTGGACCTGGACCACCGGTTCGCTGAGGCCGTACTGGTTGATCCGGTTCTCAATGGTCTCCTTGGACTGCTGGATGGCCAGTTCCTCGAACTCGCGCACCGCGCCGTCGCGCAGGACAAACATCCAGGGGTCGCCCTGGGAGCTTTCAAAACGGGTGAACCAGCCGTCGGCGATCTCCTGCACATCACCCTGCCGATCGGCGGGGATGCCCATCACCTGGAAGGCGTTCTCGCCTTCCACCGGCGCCACCCGCCGGAAACGGATCTTCTCCTCACGTAACCGGTCCTTCATCCGCTGTGCGGCATCGCTGATTTCGGCCCGCACCGCATCGGCCACCTTGACCCGCAGCACAAGGTGGATTCCGCCTTCCAGGTCAAGGCCCCGCCGGATCTGGGTTTCCGGTGGATAAATGAACCAGGCGAAAATGGCCGTCAACACCACTACAAGCAGAACCTTCCAGCGCAACTCCTTTTGCATCGCTTTACATCCTCGCCTGTGTCATCCAAAGTCGAGAAGAATACCGGCGGCCGGAATCGCTTCCGGATGCCGGAAATGGGGAGGGTTGGGGCGGGGTTCCGGAGGGTATCTGGACGAGGCCGGACGCCGGGGCCCCGAAACCGTTCAGCTCTTTTCCTCCCCGGGTTCGGCCTGCATGCCGGCCACGGCGCTCTTGGAAATTTCGATTTTCACCTGGTCCGCCACGCGCAGCTGGATCACCTGTTCACCGACACCCATCACGGTGCCGTGGATACCGCCGTTGGTGATCACCTTGTCGCCGTTTTTCAGCTCGCTGATCATCCGCGTCAAGGCCTTCTGCTTCTTGCGCATGGGGGCGATGAGAATGAAATAGAAGAGCGCGAAAATGACCAGCAGCGGGAAGAGGCCCATCAGGCCTCCGGACTGACCTTCACCGTCCGCCATCAGCGCCACGGTCAACCAGCTGGCGTACTGCACAACACACCTCCCATTCCCGGACGCCCTGTCGCCTGTAAACCAAACAACCTGTTCAGGATAGCCGGGACAGCAACTCCGTCTTCATCGTCGCGAACTCACAAGAGGCGATAGAGTGCCTTATTTTCCGCATCATGTCAAGATAGAAGGCCAGGTTGTGAACGGTGTTCAGAACGGCGGCGCCGATCTCCCCGGCAATGTACAGGTGGCGGAGATAGGCCCGGGTGTACTGGCGGCAGGTGGGGCATCCGCACTCCGGATCGACCGGCTGCTGGTCGTCCTTCCACCGCTCATTCTTGATGTTGATCTTGCCCCGGGAGGTGTAGAGAGATCCGTTCCTGGCGTTGCGGGTGGGAAAGGCGCAGTCGAAATAGTCGATGCCCCGGCCTACCCCCTCCAGGATGTCCGCTGGCGACCCCACTCCCATCAGGTGCCGCGGAGCGCCAACGGGGAGCGCGGCCACCGAAACCTCCACCATCTCGGCCATCAGCGACTTGGGCTCACCCACGCTGAGCCCGCCTACCGCATAGCCGGCAAACCCGATGTCCACCAGCGACCGGGCGCTCCAGGTGCGCATCTCGGGGTACATCCCGCCCTGGACGATGGCGAAGAGGGTCTGCTGCGGGGTGTCGGAGAACCCGACCCGGCAGCGGGCCGCCCAACGGGTGGTCAACTCGGTAGCCTGGCGGGTGTACTCGGCGGTGGAGGGGTAGGGGATGCACTCGTCAAGGGTGAGGATGATGTCCGCCCCCAGTTCCTGCTGGATATCCATCACCCGCTCGGGGGTCAGCAGGTGCTTCGACCCGTCGATGTGCGACTGGAAGGTGATCCCCTCCTCGCTGATCTTGCGCAGCCGGGCCAGACTGAAGACCTGGTATCCCCCGCTGTCGGTGACAATGGGCCGGTCCCAGCCGGAAAAGCGGTGCAGACCGCCGAGACGCTGGATCAGGTCGCTTCCCGGGCGCAGGTAGAGGTGGTAGGTGTTGTTGAGCACTGCCTGGGCCCCCAGGTCGCGGACCATGGACCAGGGGAGGCCCTTGACCGCCGCCCGGGTCCCCACCGGAAAGAACGCCGGGGTTTCGATCCGGCCGTGGGCCGTCTCCAGCACGCCGGTCCGGGCGGGGCCATCCGTTGCCGTTACGGTGAAGCTGAACATATCTCAGTGCCCTTCCCGCTGTTCACGTTCGTCACGGGCCAGGCAACGAAAAAGCTCTTTGGCCCGTTGCCGGGTTTCGTCCAGACGGCCTGAACTGTCGATGGTGTAGTGGGCCAGGTCCAGTTTTCGCCGGCTGGGCAACTGGTTGGCGATCCGCTGTTCCGCCTCCTCCCGGCTCAGCCCCCGGGCCGCGGTCAGCCGTTCCAACTGCTGCTCCACCGTGCAGTGGACCACCACCAGCCGCTGGTAGCGGGAGTGGGTCCCGGCCTCGACCATCAGCGCCGCCTCCACCACGGCGATGCAGGGGCCTCCCGCGGCCTCCCGCTCCAGGTCCCGCAGCAGGCGTTCCTCTTCGGCAATAACCGCCGGGTGGACCTCGCGGTTGAGCAGGCGCAGTTTACCGGCATCGTTAAATACCAGGTGCCCCAGGGTCTGGCGATCGAGTTCCCCGTCGTCCCTGAGAATCTCTCTACCGAAAAGATCGGTGACCCGGCGCAGGAGATCGGTCCCCGGCGACAGCAGGTCGTGGGCAATCCGGTCGGCGTGGAACAGCTGACAGCCCAGATCCTGCAGGACGGCGGCCACCTCGGACTTGCCGCTGCCGATGCCGCCGGTGAGGCCTACGGTGAGCATCCTCCCCTCCTCCGGCCGGGATCAGTCCCGGTTGGTCTGCCGCCTCATCGCCCGCAGCGTACCTGTGCAGCAGCATGGCGATGGTCAGCGGCCCCACTCCGCCGGGCACCGGCGTCCAGGCACCGGCCCGTTCGGCGGCGTGAAGCGGATGTACGTCGCCCACCAGGGTGTGGCCCTTGCGCTGGAA
This sequence comes from uncultured Acidobacteriota bacterium, assembly GCA_963836075.1. Lineage (GTDB taxonomy): Bacteria > Acidobacteriota > JAQAZP01 > JAQAZP01 > JAQAZP01 > JAQAZP01. Next base: position 2,533,083 of record CAWIIB010000009.1, on the reverse strand, counting down.
GGCGGCCAGCCGTTTCGGTTTGTGGCTGAAGCAGTCCCGGGCCAGTTCGGGGTCCTCGATACGGTTGATCCCCACGTCGATCACCACCGCCCCGGGCTTGATGAATTCGCCGGTGATCATCGCCGGCCGGCCCAGGGCGGCCACCAGAATGTCCGCCTCGGCGGCCACGGCAGGCAGGTCAACGGTGCGGGAATGGCAGACGGTCACCGTGGCATTGGCGTGCTGGAGCAGGAGGGCCATGGGGCGGCCGACGATGTTGGAACGGCCCAGTACCACCGCGCGACGCCCCTCCACCGCAATGCCGCAGCGCCGCAGGAGTTCCATGATCCCCGCCGGCGTGCAGGGGATGAACCCCTCGCGCCCCAGACAGAGATTGCCCACGTTCACCGGGTGGAAACCGTCCACGTCCTTGTCCGGGTCGATGGCCCCGATTACCCGGTCGGGGTTCATCCCGGCGGGCAGGGGCAACTGGACCAGAATGCCGTGGATGTCGCTTCTCCGGTTGGAGAAGTCCAGCACCGCGTCAAGCACCGCCTGCTCCGCGGCGTCGGCGGGCAGGCGCAGGGTCTCGGAGTGGATGCCCGCCTCGGCACAGGCCTGCTCCTTGTTGCGGACATAGATCGCCGAGGCCGGATCGTCGCCCACCAGCACCACCCCCAGGCCGGGAACAGTGCCGCCGGCTTTCCGCAGCCGGTCCACCTCCGCCCGGACCTCCTCGCGGATCTCGCCGGCGATCAGCTTGCCATTCAGGATCTCTGCCGTCATGTGTCCCCCCTGTCCGTTCAATAAAAAGAGGCATTTTAGCACAGCGCGACGGCCGGGGTTGAACCCGCGGTGGTGGAAACACTATCATCGACGGTGACCGGCTGACCCTGAAATCGCACGCGCCCCGCTTTTGAGCAGCAACACGCCGAATAGAGCAGGACGGGACCAACCGCCGTGAAACTGAAACTCGCATCACTGTTGCTGATCCTGCTCGATTTCGAGGTGGGGATCCTGCTGGTGTTCAGCCCCTGGTCGGTATTCTGGGAACGGAATGGCCTGCTGGCGCACTTCCCCGCCATCCAGGGGCTGGTGCTCCACAACTGCTTCCGGGGAGCGGTTACCGGACTGGGGCTGGTGCTGATCGTCTTCGGTGGCATCGAGGTGTTCCAGCTTGCCGCCGCCGGCCGGAACCGGCAGAACTGAACCGCTCACCGTAATCTTACCGCTTTAAGGTATGAAACCATGGCCACGCGTGACAAAAGCGAACCGCCGGGCCGCGGCAGCGGCCTCTTCGTCCAGACCTCCGACGAGGACCTGATCCGCTGGAACCGCCAGCGGATCGTCAATGCCCTGCTGCGGGAAACCGACCTGCCGCGGGCGGTGGCGGTGGAGATCAGCAGGGAGATCCAGGAGACCATCAGCGGCACCGGCCTGCACCAGATCTCCACCAACCTGATCCGTGAACTGGTGGACATCAAGCTGATCGAACGCGGGTTCCAACAGCAGCACGCCCGCCATACCCGGATCGGGCTGCCGGTGTTCGACACCGAGAACCTGATCACCCGCGGCGGCCCGTCCTCCGCGCCCGCATTGCTGGGCCCCGAAGCCACCAACCGCGCGCTGGCCGAATCGATCAAGCGGGATTACGCCCTGCTCTCGCTCTTCTCCGACCGGGTGGCGGAGGCCCACAGGCGGGGGGATATCCACCTCGAGCACCTGGGCCAGGTGGACCGCCCGCACTCCTCCCTCGTCTCTCCGGAATACATCAAGAAATTCGGGTTGAGCCTCCCCGGAACGCTGTCCAACGCCAGGCCGGCCCGGCAGCCCGAAGTGCTGCTGGCCCACCTGGCCCGCTTTTCAGCCTTTCTCCAGGGGCACTTTTCCAACAGCATTTCCTGGGACCTGCTCAACGTCTACCTTGCGCCGTTCCTCCGCGGGCTCTCCGCCGCTCAGGTGACCCAGCTGGCCCAGTTCCTGGTCTACGAGTTTTCCCAGCTCTCCGCGGCCCGCGACAACCGGCCGATCTTCTGCGACCTGCACCTCTACTGGGGAATTCCCCGGGCGTTGCGCAAGATCCCCGCCCTGGGGCCGGCAGGTCAGGAAACGGGCAGGACCTACGGTGACTACAACCAGGAGTCCAAGGCCTTTGCCCGGGCACTGCTGGAGGTGATGGCCGCCGGGGACGGCGACGGCAGCCCCTTCTTCTACCCCACCCCGGTGATCCGTCTCGACGGCACCTTCACCCGGGAACCGGGCAGCGGCGGCTTTCTCCGCCAGGCTGCCGAACTGGCTGTTCGTCAGGGAACCCCGCTCTTCCTCTTCGACCGGGGCTCGGGGATGCAGGTCACCGATCTCGGACCCTGGGAGACCGGCGACGGTACCCACACCTGGACCCGGCGCTGCCACTCGCTGCAGGCGATCACCGTCAACCTGCCCCGCCTGGCCTACCGCGCCGCGGGGAGCGACGACCAGCTGCGGGCCTGCCTGGAGGAGGTCCTGGAACTCTGTGCCACGGCCCACCTGGAGAAACGGATCTTTCTTGAAAAACTGCTGGCCTACGGCAAGAGCGCACCGCTGTCGCTGCTGCTGCTGCGCCGGGACGGCGCCCCGCTGCTGGACCTCGACCGAACCAGCCACCTCATCGGTCTGAGCGGTCTGAACGAGATGGTGCAGATCCACACCGGTCACGAACTGCACCGGGGGCGCAAGGCCCACAGCCGCGCCCTGCAGCTACTGCGTCATATCGCCGGGTACTGCCGCGAGATGTCGGCCCGCCACCGGGTGGTCTTCCACCCCGCGGAAAGCTTCAGCCGGCTGGCCCCCAGCCGCTTTGCCCGCAAGGACCTGCGCTACCACTCACCGCAGTCGGGCCACGTGGTCAAGGGTGAGTTGTCCGCCGACGAGGTGCACTACACCCGTTCGGTTCGCGTCTCCGGCCAGGCCGGCATCGACCTCTCCCGGCGCCTGGCCCTGGAGAGCGAGTTCCATCCCTTCCTCCCGGGCGGCGCCCTCTTCGAGGTGCCGCTGGGCGGAGACACCCCGGCCGCCGCCGATGCCGTCCGTTTCATCCGCCGGGTGTTCAGCGACACCCTCTGTTCGCAGCTGGCCTTCTCTCCCCGCTTCAGCTACTGCGCCGACTGCCACCGGGCCACCGGTGAGGACCAGCCCTGTCCGGGCTGCGGGGCGCTTTCCAATGAGCGCATCGAACGCCGGGGGATCTATTACGCCAAACCCGAAGCCGGCGACCTGGCCGACCAGTGGCCGGACCGGCGGCGCCAGATTTACGGCCCCGAGGTCTTCCGCAGAAAAAAATGAAGCCCCTCTTGCCGGCTTCACCGCAGCTGGTTCCCACCCGACGTTCTCCGTAGTATAGTAGCGCCGCACTCGGGCAGCCAGCCCGAAATACCTGGGAGCGACCGATGGCCACAACGGCAATCGTCGGCGCCGGGATGGTGGGGTTTTCACTCGCCGAACGGCTGCACGACGGCAAGATGGACGTGATTGTCATCGACCTCGACGCCGAGAATCTGGGGCGCATCGCGGACCGCCTGGACGTGCAGACGATCCAGGGTCACGGGGCGGACCCCCGGATCATCGAAACGCTCAAGGCCTCGGGCACCGACCTGCTGATGGCGGTCACCGACAGCGACGAGGTGAACATGATCGCCGCGCTCACCGCCAAGCAGGTGGGGATCAAGCGCACGGTGGCCCGGATCCGCAACGAAGTCTACCTCCGGGGGACCCGGGTGCTCTACCGCGACCTGCTGGGCATCGACCTGGTGATCAGCCCGCGAATCGTCACCGCGATGAAGATCGCCAACACCATCTCCACCCGCGGCTCCTCCGAGGTGGAGAGCTTCGCCAACGGCAAGGTGCGGCTGCTCCACTTCCCGGTGACCGGCGAGTGCCCCCTGGTGCACCGGCGGCTGAGCAACATCCCCACTCCCGAATTCCTGGTCACCGGCATTCGCCGGGGGAACGAGATGATCGTCCCCGGCGGCGACGACGAGCTCGCCCCCGGCGACCAGGTCTGGGTGGTGGCCATCGCCGGAGAGGAAAACAGGATTCTGAAGCTCTTCGCGGCCCCCCGGGAGGAGGCCAAGCACGTCTTCATCGTCGGCGGGGGCCAGATCGGCATGCTGCTGGCCCAGACGCTGGAGAAACGGAACATCAGCGTCCGGCTGCTGGAGGATGACCTCTCGCGGTGCGAGGAGCTCTCGTCCGTGCTCTCCTCGAAAATCACCGTGCTCCACGGCAGCAGCACGGACGTTGCTCTGCTCAAGGAGGAACACGTGGGCCGGATGGACATCTTCGCCGCCGTCTCCGACGAATACGAGACCAACATCGTCAGTTCCCTGCTGGCCCGGCGGCTGGGTGCCGCAAAAACCATCTGCCTCACCAATCGCTCGGACTACATGCAGCTGATCCAGGACCTGGGCATCGACATGGCCTTCAACTCCCGGCTGCTTACGGCCAGCGCCATTCAACAGTTCCTCCACCGCGGCTCGCTGATCTCGATGGAGATCCTCGAGGACGGCAAGGCCGAAATTCTCGAGATCCTGGCCGACCTCAACGCCAGGGCCGTGGGCCGCAAACTGAAGGACCTCGGGCTGCCCAAGGGATCGATCATCGGCGCAATGAACAAGAAGGATGGAGTGATCGTGCCCGGGGGCGACGATACCATCGAGGCCGGCGACACGGTGGTGGTCTTCACCGTCCCGGAAAACATCCCTGACATCCGGCGAATCTTCTAGCAGACCGGCCAGCCCGCGGCCGGCGAGGACACCGTGCAATACCGTCTGATCGGCAAAACATTGGGCAAATTCTTCTTCGTCACCGGGCTGGCCCTGTTGCTGCCGTTGGCCTGGAGCCTGCCCTACGACGAGCCGGACTGGCCGGCGTTCGTGATTTCGGCGCTGGTGGGAATGGTCGCCGGGGGGCTGCTCTACTTCTCCTTCCGCAAGATAAAAAGGGAGATCGCGCGCCGGGACGCCCTGGCCCTGGTGGCCTTCGGCTGGATCGGCGCCGCGCTGCTCGGGGCACTGCCCTTCCTGTTCAGCGGTGCTGTGGACAGTTTCACCGACGCCTACTTCGAAGCCATGTCCGGCTTCACCACCACCGGCGCCACGGTGATCACCGACGTGACCGCGCTCTCCAAGGGGATGCTCTTCTGGCGCAGCTTCACCCAGTGGCTGGGCGGAATGGGGATCATCGTCCTCTTCATCGCCATCCTGCCCTACATCGGCGTGGGGGTGCGCCAGATGTTCAAGGGCGAGGTGCCCGGACCGGTGAAGGAAGGCCTGACCCCCAGGATCCAGCAGACGGCCCGGGCGCTGTGGCTGATCTATCTCGGCATCAGCGTCGTCCAGACGGCATTGCTGGCCCTGGGGGGCATGTCGTTCCACGAGGCGGTCTGTCACACCTGCACCACCATCGCCACCGGTGGGTTCTCCACCAGGAACGAGAGCATCGGCGCTTTCGGCAGTTTCTACATCGAGGCGGTGATCATCGCGGTGATGTTCATCGCCGGCGCCAACTTTTCGTTGCACCACCGCCTGCTGACCAAACGGTCGCTGTCGGCCTATTTCAGGGACAGCGAATTCCGGGTCTACACCGCCATCCTGCTGGGGGCGACCCTGCTGATCGTTGCCAACCTCAGCCTGGCCGGCCCCGCAGGTGAGACACTGCTGGAGAACACGCGCAACGCGGGCTTCAGCGTGGTTTCGATCATGACCACCACCGGGTTCGGAACCGCTGACTTCGACCAGTGGCCGGCCTTCTCCCGCCTGCTGCTGGTGGCGCTGATGGTCGTCGGCGGCTCGGCCGGTTCGACGGGCGGGGGGATCAAGGTGGCGCGGTTGATCATCGTGGTCAAAAACGCGTATGTGGTCACCTACCGGGCTTTCCGCCCCCACGCCGTCAAACAGCTCAAGCTGAACCGCACTCCGGTGAGCAGCGAAGTGGTGCAGACGGTGAACACCTTTTTCTGCATCTTCGTCTTCATCTTTGTCACCGCCACCCTGGCCATGACCGCCCTGGGGCTGGATCCGGTCACCGCGTTCAGCGCGGTGGCCGCCACCCTGGGCAACATCGGCCCGGGGCTGGGCCTGGTGGGCCCCACCTGCACCTTTGCCTGGATCCCGGATACCGGCAAATGGATCCTCTGCGCCTGCATGCTCTTCGGGCGGCTGGAACTGTTTACCGTCCTCTGTCTTTTCATCCCCTCGATCTGGAAGCGGTGACCGCTCCCCGGGACACACCCCGGGACACCGGCGGTTGCATTGGCCGCAGGGAGACGGTATGATTTTCTTTCCTTTAGATAGAGGTTATCTACAGAAGTGGCAACCAGGAGTTCGCTGATGGCGGATTTAAACGTGGACCTTAAAACCGAGGGTGACGTGATCCTCGTCTATCCCCGGGGCTTCATCAACGCCCACACTGTTCGCTCTTTCGAGCAGGTCCTCCAGGAACAGGTGGAACGAAAGTCTTACCGCATCGTTATAAACTGTGCCGATCTGAGGTACATCTCGAGTGCCGGTCTGGGCGCGCTGATGGGGGTTATCGATGAGGTAAGGGAGAACGAGGGTGACATCAAGCTGTCAAACATGAGTGAGAACATCTTCAATATATTCGACATCCTTGGTTTCACCCATCTCTACAAGATTTTCGGAGACGAGGCCGAAGCGCTGAGCAGCTTTTCCATCGAAGACTAGACTAAGCCGGCGGTTCGACCCCGAAACCCTTCAGCAAGACCCCGGAGCAGCCAAACATGTTGGCCGCCGGCAACGGTAACCGGCGACGTTCAGGCGGGATCACGTTCATGGTCAAAACCATCAACCAGGGATCAATCGAAGTCGTTATTCCCAGCGACACCCGCTACCTGCACATGGTGACCAATCTCACCCGCAGTGCCTCGCTGCTGGCCGGATTCCCCAAAAAAACCTGCGAACAGATGGCCCTGGCGGTTGATGAGGCGGTGACCAACGTGATCCGCCACTCCTACGCCAGCCAGGGCGGGCACCAGATCCAGATCGGCTACACCGTCACCGCCGACGCCCTGCGCATCGACATCCGGCACGGCGGCAACCAGGTGGACCTCACTGCGGTGGAAAAACCGGACCTGGAAAAGTACATCGCCGAACGGCGCCGCGGCGGGCTGGGACTGACACTGATGAACAAGTTGATGGACCGGGTGGAGTTCGACCAGGGCGCCGGCATGGAGCACGAGTGCTGCATGTGGAAATACCGCAACCCGCCTGGCGCTTCGGAAACCGTGCCGGCAGGCGGTGACTGACCACCGGCCACACGCACCATCGATCACGGACCGTGATGAACACCCAGGATGACAGACTGTCCGAACTGTGCCGCGACCTGCTGGTCCGCATCGGCGAGTCCGACTCGCCGGATGACGGCGGCGGCCTGCACTCCCGCATCGTGGCGATGATGTCGAGGCTGGAATTCGCCGACACGGTGAACTCCTCGCTGGACCTGGGCGAAACCCTGGACGTCTTCCTGCTCACCGCCATGGGCAAGATGTTGACCACCACCGGCGTGGTGCTGGTCCAGGAGCAGCCGGGGACCATGACCGTCCGCAACTGCCGCGGTCCCGGCGCCGCCGGCGCCCGGGGCCGGCAGGTCCGTATCCGGCGGCCGTTCAAACGGCCGGTGCGGGCGCCCGACAGCATTGGCCGGAAACAGCGCGGCGGCCTGCCCGCCCTCTTTGCCGACCCGGCGCTGGAGCCGCTGGGACTGGCCCTGCTGGTCCCGGTATGGCACAGGGAGAAGTTCATCGGCGCGGCCGGCTTCGGCCGCCGGGCCACCGGCCTGCCCTACGAGAAAGGCGACCTGCACTATCTCGCCTCCCTGGCCTCCATCGCCGCCACCGCCATCGAAAACGGGCTGGTCTACGAGGAGGTGCGCGGCCTGAACCGCGACCTGCAGTTGAAAATCCTTCAGCTCTCCAGCCTCTTCGATGTCAGCCGGGAGCTGGTCTCCTCCTTTGACCCCGAGGACATCCTCAAGGTGGCGGTGAACTCCCTGGTGGGTCAGACCGCGGTGAAGCGGTGCCTGGTGCTCAGCTGGGCCGCCGGGGGTGGCGGGCTGACCGTTCCGCTGAAACGGGGCCTGCCCCTGGCGGACAAGGACCGCAAACGCCTGGCCGGCATCGACACCACAAAACTGGACCAGGCGGCCGGCGAGCACTGCGAACTGGCAACCGTCCGCCGGCTGAGCCCTGCCCTGGCCCGGCTGCTCTCCGCCTGGGAACTGAGCTGCTTCTTCCCCCTGCGCACCAGTGGGCCGCAGCGCGACCTGCTGGCGGTGGGCCGCAAGCTCACCGGCGCCGCGCTGACCCACAAGGATCGTGAGTTTGTCTCCACGCTCTGCGCCCAGGCGGTGACCGCGATGGACAACGCCCAGTTGCACACCCAGATGGTGGAGAAGGAGCGCCTGGAGAAAGAGCTCTCCATCGCCCGCAACATCCAGAAGAGCCTGCTGCCGGCCACCGTTCCGCTGGTGGAGGGACTGGACCTGGCCCAGGTGAGCATGCCCTGCTACGAGGTGGGCGGGGACTACCACGACTTCATCGACTACGGCCCGGGCCGGCTGGGGCTGGTGGTGGGGGACGTGACCGGCAAGAGCACCCCGGCCTCGCTGGTCATGGCCTCGGTGCAGGCCTCGCTCCGCGCCCTGACCATGCAGCCGGGGCTGGCCCCGGACGCGCTGATCGGAATGATCAACAACCTGCTCTACCGCAGCACCGAGGCGAACCGCTTTGTCTCCTTCTTTTTCGGCGTGCTGGAAACATGCTCGGGCCGGATGGAGTTCATCAACGCCGGCCACAACCCGCCACTGCACATCAGCCCCGATGGCACGTCCAGGGAGCTGATGGGCGGAGGCATGGTGCTCGGGCTGTTCGAGAACGTCCCCTACCAGTGCCACGAGGCGCTACTGGCCCCCGGAGACCTGCTGCTCCTCTTCACCGACGGCCTTTCCGAGGCCTTCAACCCCGAAGGGGAGGAATTTGGCGAAGAACGGATCTGCGAAACGGCCCACCGCCTGCGCCATCAGGACGCCGGCCGCATCTGCCGGGGCATCCTCGACGAGGTGCACCGCTTCCAGAGGGGGCTGAAGCCCCATGACGACCTGACACTGGTGGTGGCCAGGAAGCATTGAGCCGGGGGCTCGCTGAAAGTTTCAATTGACTTTCCCGGGGCGCTGCCCTATATAAGCATACTTCTCCCCGGCCGGAAGCGAGAGATAGCCGCGGGGAATCGACCGGCGGCGGAAGGAGCAGGAGGAGGAAAAGCTGATGCTCAGGCTGTACAACACCCTCACCCGGGAAAAAGAGGAATTCGTGCCGCTCCAGGACGGCCGGGCGGGTCTGTACACCTGCGGTCCCACTGTCTACAACTTTGCCCACATCGGCAATTTCCGGACCTACATCTTCGAGGACGTGCTCCGCCGCTACCTGAAGTACAAGGGCTTCGAGGTGTTCCAGGTGATGAACATCACCGACATCGAGGACAAGATCATCCGTGATTCCAAGGCGGCCGGGATCACGATCCAGGAGTTCACCTCGGGCTTCACCGAGGCCTTTTTCGAAGACCTCGACTCGTTGAGCATCGATCGGGCCGAGGAATACCCCCGGGCCACCGACTGCATCGAAGAGATGGTGCAGATCATCGAAAAATTGATCGAACGCGGACACGCCTACCGCAGCGAAGGGGGGATCTACTTCCGCATCAGCTCCTTCCCCGAATACGGGCAGCTTTCCGGCGTGGACCCGGCAGGGATCAAGGCCGGAGCCCGGGTGGCCAGCGACGAGTACGAGAAGGAGGACGTGCGGGACTTCGCCCTGTGGAAAGACCGCAAGGAGGGTGAACCGTCCTGGCCCGCCAGCTTCGGCGAGGGCCGTCCCGGCTGGCACATCGAATGCTCGGCGATGAGCATGCGCTACCTCGGTTCACACTTCGACATCCACACCGGCGGGGTGGACAACATCTTCCCGCACCACGAAAACGAGATCGCCCAGAGCCGCGGGGCCACCGGCGAGCCGTTCGTCAACTACTGGCTGCACAGCGAACACCTGATCGTGGACGGCGAGAAAATGTCCAAATCCAAGGGCAACTTCTATACCTTGCGCGATCTCACCACCCGGGGGTTCTCCCCGGTGGCCATCCGCTACCTGCTGCTCTCGGTCCACTACCGCAAGCAGCTGAACTTCACTCTCGAGGGGATCAGCCACGCCGGACAGGCCATCGGCCGGTTGCGCGATTTCCTGGAACGGATGAGTGGCGCCGGCTTTCCCGAGGGGGAGGATCCGGAGCTGCTCGCCGCCGCCGAAAGGGGGCGTGAGGGTTTCGAGGCGGCCATGGATGACGACCTGAACACCGCCGGTGCCCTGGGCGCCCTGTTCCAGATGGTCCGGGAGGGCAATACCGCCGCCGACGGTGGCCAGCTGCGGCAGGGCAACGCCCGGCAGTTCGCCGAGCAGGCCCGGAGGATGGACGAGGTACTGGGGGTCCTCCTGCCGGCCGCGGCGGAACAGGACGCGACCTTTGACGAGGATTTGCGGCGGCTGGTGAACGAGCGGGCTGCCGCCCGCATGGCCAAGGACTTTGCCAAGGCTGACATCATCCGGCAGGAGCTGAGCGATGCCGGGTACGAACTGGAAGACTTCCGGCAGGAGGACGGCTCCGTGGGCACCAAGGTTTACTCGGTGGGCCACCCCAGGCTGCTGGTCTGGACCACCTGAGCCCGGAACATCCCCTCCCGCCGGCCAGGTTATTCCCGGCGGTCCACAGCAGATATTAAACCACCCGTCGCTCCGGGTTGTCCCTATAGATGAGCCGTCCGGCAGGGCCGTGCTCCAGGGGGCCAGGACCAGGGGAAGGAACAACCCGTGGACGACAGCATCCTGGTCGAACGTTTCCGGCATGGTGACGAAGGGGCCTTCAACAAGCTGGTGGAACGGCATAAGCGCGAGGCGTATTTCATCGCCCTGCGGCTGACCAGGTCCCACGAGGACGCCCGGGACCTGGCCCAGGACGCTTTTGTCCGCTGCTACCAGTCGATGGAAAATTTCCGCGGTGACAGCAGTTTCCGTACCTGGCTCTACCGGATCGTGATCAACCTGAGCCTGAACTATCTCAAAGCGCCGCGGATCAGCCGGCGGGTGGAACTGCAAGAGGGCGAGATGGACACCATGGCGGGCAACGGGACCGCCAGCGATCCGCTGCTGGCTCTGCAGCAGCAACAGCGTACTGCAATGCTGAAGGACGCCATCGCCCGGTTGCCGGTAAAACAGAAGCAGACCCTGATGCTCAAGGTGTACGGCGAACTGAAATACGAAGAGATCTCGGAGATCATGCGCTGCCCGGTGGGAACGGCCAAGGCCAATTTCTACCACGCGGTGAAACGACTTCGGGAACTGATCGGCGATAACGAGGAGTGAACCCGGCCGTCGGGACGAAGAAAACTGGGACCGGCATGGACCGCAAACGATTCGAACAGCTGTTGCCCGACTACATCGAGAACAACCTATCGGGCAGCGACCTGGCCGACTTCAGCGCCTGGGTCGAGGCACACCCCGAAGCCGGGGAAGAGGCCCGCACCGTGCGCGCACTGATTCTCGAGGTGTCGGACATCGACGCTGCGGACCCGGGGAGCGGCTTCTGGAATCGCTTCCTGCCCGACCTGCGCACCCGGATGGACCAGCAGGCGGAGAAACTGGGCTTCGCTGAACGGCTGAAACGGGTGGTGCTGCGCCCGGCGATCATCGGTTCCCTGGCCCTGGCCACGGTGATCCTCGCCCTGCTGGTGCTCTACTCGAACATGGGGCCGCGGGGCGAAGCGGTGATGGAGGCCCGGCGGGTCAACTCCCGTCTGGAGGCAGCCCTGCGTGGCGCCGAGGACAGCACACTGGCCCAGCTGGAGGTTTTTTTCGAACGGCAGGACCCGGCCGGTGAGCCTGATGCGCCGCTGGCCTCGGTAAGCCCCACACTGGCCGCCGCCGGTTCGGAAGGCGGGTCCAATGACGTTATCCACTCCTGGCTGGAGCGGGAGGAACAGTGGCAGGCGGCCCTGGATGGAACAGAGACCTACCGGCTGCTGGAAGAACTGGACCGCGACGAACTGAACCGGCTGGCGGAAATGCTGCGGGAGGAGATGACCAGCAGCTGAGCCACCGGGCCGCCGGCACTGGAAACAATACCCCGGGAGGGGGTGTGGAGGATGGCAATGTCAAGGGGACGAATGATCATCACCGCGGCCGCGGCCGCCTTGTTGCTGGCCGGGCTGGTCTATGGACCGTCCGCGGCCCAGACCGAGCAACCGGCGTCCGGGGACCAGCCTCAGGTGGGCCCTCCGCCTTCCGGACCCTTCGGACCGCCCGGTGAAATGTCCGACGAGCTCCGGGAGACCATGCACCTCTACCTGGTGTTCAGGCTCACCGAAGAACTGGAATTGAGCGACGAACAGGCGCTGAAGATCATGCCACTGATCAAGGTGCGCGAAAAGACCCGCTGGGAACATTTCCAGACCCAGTCGGAGCTGCAGCGCACCCTGGCGGCAATGGTGGAAGATGACGAGAGCAGCGAGGCGGAAATCGAGAATCTGCTGACCGGCATCCGGCAGGCGGATCACGATTTTCACCAGCAGCAGGACCAGTTGAATCTGGAAATCGCCGCCCTGCTCTCCACCCGGCAATACGCGAAATTCATCATCTTCCAGCAGCGCTTTCACAACGACATGCGGCAGCGGGTGAAAAGGCTGCGCGGAATGGAACACCAGGGACGGCAGCAGGGCCGCCCGAACTGACCACTTCACAAGACCATGTCCTCCAGCACACCAGCCCAGTCCCTCGGCCACCGGGGAGAGGAACTGGCCGCCGACTTTCTCCGTGGCCTGGGCTGCCGCATCCGGGAAACCAACGCCCGCAGCCGTCTGGGGGAGATCGACATCGTCGCCGACGGCCCGGGAGAGGGCGAGGAGCCGCTGCTGATCTTTGTCGAGGTCAAGACACGCCGCGGCACGGCCTTCGGCTCCCCGCTGGAGGCGGTGGACGCCCGCAAGCAGCGCCGCCTGGCCCGGCTGGCCGAGGCCTGGCTCCAGCAGCACCCCGATCTCAGCCGGCGGGTCTGCCGTTTTGACGTGATCGGGATCACCATCCAGAGCAGCGGCGACGCCCGCATCGAGCACATTCCCGCCGCCTTCTAGATTCCCACCTGTCATTGCGATGAGCGGGCGAAGCCCGAGGGTCTGCTACAGGGCCTGGCTGAGAATGATGTGGTCCTCGAGGATCTGGTCCGGGGCTTCGGTCTTGGGTACGGCCAGTGCGCGCACCGAGATGCCCGCCCGGTGCACCGAGTCGGTGTCGCCGGAGACCAGCGGGTGCCAGTGGGCCAGCGGCCGGCCCTCGTGGATCAGGCGGTAGGCACAGCTGACCGGCAGCCAGCGGAAGGTCTCCCCCAGGTCGGGGGTCAGGCGCAGGCAGTCGGGAACGAGCCGGGCCCGCCGCGAATAGTCGGTGCAGCGGCAACGCTCGATGTCCAGCAACTGGCAGGCCACCCGGGTGAAGTAGAGTGTGCCCGCCCGGGTATCCTCCAGCTTCTCCAGGCAGCAGCGGGCACAGCCGTCGCACAGCGACTCCCACTGCCGGGTGGTCATCTCGGCCAGCGGTATGGTCTCCCAGAAGGGCCTGCTTTCCGCGCCGCTCACTCGAACTCCCGGGGGACGAGACAGATCATCACCAGCGGTTCGTCCGGCGACCCGTTGCGGTACTGGTGCAGCTCATCGGGCAGCACCAGGGCGAAATCGCCGGCTGCCAGGGGCCGCTCATTCCCTTCCGGGTCCTTGAGGAAACCGCTGCCGCTGATGATGTAGTTGATGTGCTCATAGGGGTGGTGGTGGCGCGGGGTGAACCCGCCCGGCTCGATGGTGAAGACCCTGAGGGCCATCAGCGGAGAACCGTCCCCGCCCCCCACCGGCACCTGCTTGCAGGCGCCCGAGGCCCCCTCCATCACCACCTTCTGCCGCTCCACGTCACCGAGGCTGACGATTTTCATTTTTTCCTCTCCAGCATGGCGGTCAACGTGCCGTCTGATAGAATACCGCACCCAGGAGGATGCAGCCGTCGATGAACAGCATACACGAAAATGACCGGCACTTTGTGATCATTCACGGGCACTTCTACCAGCCCCCGCGGGAGAACCCCTGGCTCGGTTTCATCGAGCGCCAGGACTCGGCCGCGCCCTACCGTCACTGGACGGAGCGGATCACCGAGGAGTGCTACCGCTCCAATGCCTTTTCGCCGCTGCTGGCCCGCGGGGGACGGATCGCGGCGCTGGTCAACAATTTCGAGCACCTGAGTTTCAATGTGGGCCCCACCCTGCTGGAGTGGCTGGAACCCAATGCGCCGGACGTCTACCGGCAGATCATCCGCGGTGACCTGATCGGCGCCGGGCGCCGGGGCGGCCACGGCAACGCCATGGCCCAGGCCTACAATCACGCGATCCTCCCCCTGTGCAGCCGGAAGGACAAGCGGACCCAGATCCTCTGGGGCCTGTCCGATTTCCAGCGGCGCTTCGGCCGCCGCTCCCGGGGCCTCTGGCTGCCCGAAACGGCCGTGGACCTGGAGACCGCGGAACTGCTCATCGAATGCGGTGTCGAGTATGCGGTCCTCGCCCCCTCCCAGCTGGAGGCCACCCGGCCCCTGGACGGCAGCGGAGGCTGGGAGGAGATTCCCGAACCCGGATCGGTGGTACACCGGCGAGCATGCCGGGTGTTCGGCCGGGACCGGGGGACGGGGCACCTGGACGTCTTTTTCTTCCACCCCGACCTGTCGCGGGAGATCAGCTTCGATCACCTGCTCCGCGACGGCCGCACCTTTGCCCGGCGGCTGGAGCGCGCCTTCGACGAGTCGGACCCGGCGGCCCAGGCGGTGGTAGTGGCCACCGACGGCGAGACCTTTGGCCACCACGAGCAGTTCGGCAACATGTGCCTCAGCTGGGTCTTCAGCGAGCCGCCGGAACAGCGGGGCTTCCGGCTGACCAACTTCGGCCGGTTCCTGGAGCTCTTCCCCCCGCAACTGGAGGCCCGGCTGCAGCCCGGCCCGGGGGGTGAGGGAACCGCCTGGTCCTGCGCCCACGGCGTGGGCCGCTGGGTCCGGGACTGCGGCTGCTCCACCGGGGCGGAAGCGGGCTGGAACCAGCGGTGGCGGGCTCCGCTGAGAACTGCCCTCAACGGCCTGCGGGACCGTGCCGACACCGTGCTGCAGCGGGAGGGGGCGCCAACCGACGGCCCGGCCGCCACGGACCCCGGAGAGGGGCCCCGTTCCCGGGCCCTGCGCCAGCTGCAGTATTACAGCCAGCTGATGTTCACCTCCTGCGGCTGGTTCTTCAACGACATCAGCGGCCTGGAACCGCTGCAGAACATGCTCTACGCCCGGCGGGTCGCCGAACTGCTGGCCGGCGATTTCGGGGAGCAGGCCGAGGGGGAGCTGCTGCGGACCCTCGGCCAGGCGGTGAGCAACATCCCAGGCAAGGGCACCGGCGCCCGGATCTACCGGCGGGAGGTGCTCCCGCGCACTCTGGGTGCGGGAGATCTGGCGGCCGCCGCCGCACTGCTCTCCTTTTGCGGGGTGGAGCGCCCCCTGGGCGAGCACGGCGAACAGCACTGGGACACGGCCCTGGTGGAACAGCTCAGCCGGGGATCCCTCGCGCTGGCCGCCGGCTGGTCCCGGCTGCAAAACAGGCGGTTCCCCGCGCCCCGGGCGTTCCTCCACCTGGTCCTGCGGACGGATGAGGGCGAATGCCGGGCCTGGGCCGAGGAGGTGGCGGAGGACAAGGCCGAGAGCGCACTGCACGACCTGCTGCAGTCGTTGGCCCGGTCATCGGAGGAGGAGATCCTCCACGGCCATCCGTGGAACTTCCACCGGGAGCAGCTGCTGCCGCCGGCCTTCCGGGAGATCCTGGAGGAGAGGCTGCGGCGCCGGCAGGAGGAGAGCCGCGCCCGCAGGATGCTGGAACTGCACGGCACCGGCCGTGACCTCTATCAGCGAGCGGTGCGAAACCGTGATACCGGCGCCGCCCTGGCCTTGACCCGTCTCTTCGAAGAACGGGTGGAAGAGGCCCTGGAGCGCGGGGACCCCAAGGCGTTCCGGCCGGCCCGGGGCATGCTGCGGACGGCCCGGGCCCTGGACCTGCCCCTGGACACCACGGCCGGTGCGGCGGCCTTTGAACGGGCCCTGGGCCGGCAGCTGGAGCGCCCCGACCTGTTCAGTTCGCCAAAACCGCTGCAGGAAGCCCTGAAGCTGGCCCGGCTGGGCGGACGGATGGGGCTGGAGCCCGCCGGGAGCCGCACCCTGCAGATCCGCTTCTGGGAAGCGCTGGAGGCCTCCCTCCATGGTGACGGCAGTGCGCCGGCGGCGCCGCACGGAGCCCTCGATCTGGCCGAACTGCTGGGGTTCCACCGCCGGTCGCTGGAGGATCTGTTCAACGGAAGGACAGAGGGTTGACGGCCGCGCCCCGCGGCCTGCTACAGCGGCTTGAACACCAGGGCCGCCAGGGGCGGGAGGGTGATGCTGATGGAGTGGCTCATCCCGTCCCAGGGCAGGGCCTCGGCTGCGATACGGCCGAGGTTCCCCACATTCGACCCGCCGTAGATCTCCGAGTCGCTGTTCAGGATCTCGGCGTAACCGCCGCCGCGGGGCACGCCGATGCGGTAGGTTGACCGGGGCACCGGCGTGAAATTGTAGACAAAGACCAGCGAGTCCTCCGCATCATTGCCCCGCCGGAGGAAGGCCACCACGCTCTCCTCCCAGTTGTGCAGGTCGATCCACTGGAACCCCTCGGGGCTGAAGTCCTTCTCCCACATCGCCGGTTCCCGCCGGTAGAGCTGGTTCAGATCGCGGACGTAGCGCTGAATCCCGGCGTGTTGCGGGTCATCCAGCAGGTGCCAGTCGAGGCTCTTCTGGTGGTCCCACTCGTCCCGCTGGCCGAACTCGCCGCCCATGAAGAGCAGCTTCTTCCCCGGCTGTCCGAACATGTAGCCGAAGAGCAGCCGCAGGTTGGCCATTTTCTGCCACAGGTCCCCCGGCATCTTCTCCAGCAGCGAGCGCTTGCCGTAGACCACCTCGTCGTGGGACAGGGGGAGGATGAAGTTCTCGTGGAAGGCGTAGAGCAGGGCGAAGGTCAGACTGCTGTGGTGATACTTGCGGTGCACCGGGTCCTCGGCCATGTAAGTCAGCATGTCGTGCATCCAGCCCATGTTCCACTTCATGCCGAAACCGAGGCCGCCCAGGTGGGCCGGGCGGGAGACGCCGGGCCAGGCGGTGGACTCTTCGGCCACGGTCAGCGACCCGGGGTGGTGCTGGAAGACACTGATGTTCATCTGTTTGAGAAACTCGATGGCGTCCAGGTTCTCCCGGCCCCCGTAGCGGTTGGCGATCCACTCCCCTTCCCGGCGGCTGTAGTCGAGGTAGAGCATGGAGGCCACCGCATCCACCCGCAGCCCGTCCACGTGGTAGCGGTCGAGCCAGAAGTGGGCATTGGCGATGAGGAAGTTGCGCACCTCGTGACGCCCGTAGTTGAAGATCAGCGTACCCCAGTCGGGGTGCGCACCCAGCCGGGGGTCGTCGTGCTCGTAGAGGGCCGACCCGTCAAAGCGGGCCAGGCTGTGCCCGTCGGTGGGAAAGTGCGCCGGCACCCAGTCGAGGAAGACGCCGATGCCCCGCTGGTGGAAACGGTCCACCAGGTACATCAGGTCCTCCGGGTCGCCAAAACGGCTGGTGGGGGCAAAATACTGGGTCACCTGGTAGCCCCAGGAACCGCCAAAGGGATGCTCGGCCACCGGCATCAGCTGCACGTGGGTGAACCCCATGTCGGCCACGTAGTCCACCAGGTATTCGGCGAGCTCGCGGTAGCTCAGGCTGCGGTTGTTCTCCTCGGCCACCCGCCGCCAGGAACCGAGGTGCACCTCGTAGATCGATAGCGGCTGGTTGAACTCCTGCCCGGCCCGGCGGGCCATCCACTCCCCGTCTTCCCACTGGTGGCGGCCCAGGTCCCAGACCAGCGAGGGGCGCCCTTCCTCCCGTTCCCGGCAGTGGTTGGCATAGGGATCGGACTTTTGCAGCAGGCGGCCGTCAGCGGTCCTGATCTCGTAGCGGTAGTCCTGGCCGTGCTGCAGGCCGGGGATGAAGAGCTCCCAGATCCCGGAGACGCCCAGTGACCGCATGGGGTGGCGCCGGCCGTCCCACTGGTTGAACCCGCCGACCACCGAAACCCGTCGCGCGCTGGGGGCCCAGACGGCAAAGTGCACTCCCGGCTCGCCGCCGATCTCCATCAGGTGCGCGCCCAGCTTCTCGTAGATCCGCAGGTGGTTGCCCTGATTGAAGAGGTAGCGGTCGAGGGTGCCCAGCACCGGCAGGAAGCAGTAGGGGTCGCGGATGGTGCCCTGGGACCCGTCGTCATAGGTCAGCCGCAGCCGGTAGTCGAAGAGCTGGTCCCGTCCCGGCGTGAAGAACTGGAAGAACCCGTCGGGATGGACCCGCTCCATGGCATTTTCGGTTTCCACTTTCCCGCCGGGATCGAGGATCACCAGGGTCACATCGGTGGCCTCGGGGTGAAAGGTCCGGACCACCACACCGCTGTTGGCGCCCTCACCCGTGTGGTGCGCACCGAGCACGGAAAAGGGGTCGGCACAGCGGGACTCCACGATTTCTTCCACCAGGTTCGGCGCGGTCACCGCCTGCCACCGGGGCCGCGCGGCGTCTTTGGCCTTCCTGCGTTTCGGTCTGCTGTTGTCGGGCACGATCCCTCCCCCTGCCAATGAACAACGGCCCCCTGCCGGGGTCGCCGGAGAACGGGAATCACGTTAGGACGCTTCGCCGCCGATGTCAAGGCAGTGGCCGCCTTGACAGGGCGGCAGCGGCGGGCGTATACCCTAGCCTGATTTTTCCGGGAGCGCTGGACTCCCCGTCACGGCAAGGAAGGTTTTCATGGCAGCAGACCGCAAACAGGGGACCCCTGGCGACAACGGGATCTACCGCCGGGTCGATATCCACCCCGGCCGCTATTGCCGGGAACCGTGGCTGGGGGGCACGAAACCGCCACTGATCGACCGCCTGACCCACATGGAGCAGTACGAGGCCACCACCTCGGTGATCCCGGCCATGCTCCGGGTTCTGGGCCTGGATCAGCAGGGCCGGCGCAATGCCGAAAACGTGGTGCTGAACAGCTTCGAACTCCATTTCAACAGCCTGCCCCCATCCTTTGACGGCTTCAACATCCTCTTTCTCTCCGACATGCACTTTGACGGCAACCCCGACCTCACCAGGGCCATCGTCCGGGCCGTGGACGGTGTGCAGGCCGACCTCTGCCTGCTGGGCGGCGATTTCCGCTTCGGCATGTACTCGCCGCCGGAAAAGGCGCTGGACCAGACGGCGGAGGTGCTGGCCTCGATCAGGACCCGCCATGGCTGTTTCGGGGTGCTGGGCAACCACGACTCCTGGTCGATGATGGAAAGGCTGGAGAACAGTGGCCTGCGGATGCTGATCAACGAATCGGTGGCCTTCACCCGGGACGATGAACGTCTCTGGCTGACCGGCGTGGACGACCCGCATTTCTTCCGCGCCGCCGATTTCGGCCGGGCCATGGCCCCGGTGCCGCGGGACGAGTTCTGCACCGTACTCTGCCACACACCCGAAGCGCGGGAGCGCGCGGCGCGGCGCGGCGCCGACCTCTTCCTCTGCGGCCACACCCACGCCGGCCAGATCAGGCTCCCCCTGGTGGGGGCGCTGAGCATGCACAGCTCGGCCCCGCGGCGGTTCAATGCCGGCCTCTGGCAGCACAACGGAATGACCGGGTACACCTCCCCCGGCGTGGGCAGCTCGGGAATCTTCGTCCGTTTCAACTGCCCGCCGGAAGTGGCGCTGATCACGCTGCGCCCCGCCCGTCCGGAATACCGATCAAACTCTTGACAAAAGAAGGCTGTTTCTCTATCCTTTTGCTTCGTTGCTCCGCCAGAGCGGGAATAACTCAGTGGTAGAGTGCGACCTTGCCAAGGTCGAAGTCGCGGGTTCAAATCCCGTTTCCCGCTCCAAATGAAGCCCCCCGAGACGACATGTTTCGGGGGGCTTCTCCAATGTACAGCCGTGAAACAACTTGCCTTCCGCAATATTTGGCCCTATATTGAATGATGAACTCGAGGGTGACGGATCCGAGCAACCTCCACTTTTACACCTGGATGTATTAAAGACGAACCGTTACCCTCGTCTGTACGGACGACGATTTTCTCCCGATACCACCGATAAATTACAGATTTTGCTTGCCGATTAGTGCTCCCCGACCTATATTTACTATTGAGAAACCCGCGGGGAGGCCGGTGGCCCCACCTCCAAGACCCACCCGGCCAATATGGCCGGTGACACCGCCTCCCCGCCTCCTTTTGTACGGGGGCCGATCCGGTTGACACGATCGCCGAATTTCTCATATAGTCTCACTTCGCGGCCGGCCCCGCCGGCCGAAAAAATCCAGGGCGGCGTAGCCAAGTGGCTAAGGCAGAGGTCTGCAAAACCTCCATTCATCGGTTCGACTCCGATCGCCGCCTCCATTCTCCTCTCTGACGACGACCAATGCGGGAGTGGCGAAAAGGCTCTCCCCGAACCACCCCCGGCACATGGGAAACATCTGTGGAGAGCCATGGCAGCCTCCTCATCCCGAGGGGTGGCACGTGACATGCCGGAGTGGCGGAATTGGTAGACGCAAGGGACTTAAAATCCCTCGAGGCTAAGCCTTGTGCCGGTTCGATCCCGGCCTCCGGCACCACCCCCGCCTGACGGGCTATCGAGGCGATCATGGCCAGCAAGGCCTTCAGAGCGTCAATGGCAGCCAGGAACCTGCTCCTGCTGCTCGCCTCCCTGCTTATCATCTTCCTCGCTGCCGAGTTGGTGACCCGTCTCATCGACCCCCGCATCCCGTTTCAGGGGCAGGACGATGCCGTCTGGTCCATCCACCGCCGATCCCCCGACCCGGTGCTGGTCTACGAACCGCGGCCCGGCGCCTGTTCCAGCCGCCCCCGGGTCTGGGATGGGGAACAGACCGTGACCTACAGCATCAACGCCCTGGGTTTGCGTGACCGGGATGATCTCACCGCGGAAAAAGCCCCGGGTACCAGCCGGGTGATCTTTCTGGGCGACTCGGTGACCTTTGGCCTGGAAGTGGACCTGGAGCAAACCCTGGTCAAGCAGGTGGAACAGCGGCTGGGCCCGGACGTGGAGTGCCTCAACCTGGGGGTCAGCGGCTACAGCCCGCTGCAGGAGGCGGCCCTGCTGGAGACCAGGGGGCTGGGCTTCGATCCCGACCTGGTGGTGGTCTGCTACAACCTCAACGACCCGGTGGACTTCTCCGGCGAGCTGGGCTATTTCTTCAGACAGGAAGCCCGGGGCCGCCTCTTCCGTTTTGGCGGCTACCGCACCGGCTACTGGCTGGGCCGCTCGAAGTTCCTCGGCTGGCTGTCCTACCGCATCGAGAAGCTGCTGGCGCTGAAGGAGTCCCGCAGCCACCTGGAACAGGTGGTGCGGGGAGCCCGCCGGGAGCAGGTGGAAGACGTGCTGTCCGAGGCGGGCCAGGGCGCCGGGCTGCGCAGCGCTCCCCCGCCGGCGGAACCGCAGGAGGGTCTGGCCGCCGGCGAGACCTGGGGCTGGGTCACCGCTGCCCACCGCAACCGGCAGAGCTGGGCCGCGGTGCGGGCCGCCCTCATCAGGCTGGGCGCCGTCTCCCGGGCCAATGACATCCCGGTACTGCTGGCCATTCTGCCGATCTTTGTCGACGAGCAGCCCTACCCCTTTGCCGACGTGCACCGCTTCGTGGCCGCCGAAGCGCGAAACTCCGGCCTGGCAGTGATCGACCTCCAGCCCGGGCTGGATGGCCAGCTGAGCGAACTTTCCTTCGACTCCCTGCACCCCGATACGGGCGGACACGGGGCACTGGCCGAAATTCTCGCTCCTGAAGTGGCCCGGCGGCTGGACCGCTGAAGCAGAGCTCACCAGTTCATCAGGGCTGCCGGGTGTGGGCGTGTTCCATGGTGTCGCGAACGGCGTGCTCGGCTACGGCGAACTCCTCTATCTCGGTGTAGTAGTACGCCGTGGCGTCGATGTCGTTGGTGCGGATGAAGTCGGTGAGCATGCGCACCGGCTGGAAGTGGCGGGCCAGCGGGGCCAGCAGAAAGACGAAGCACCAGATGCCGAAGATCCAGGCCAGCAGCAATCCCCAGCGGCGGAGCAGCCGGGGATCTGCGCTGTTTGTGTCCTGCCGGTGACTCATCAGATCCTCGCCGCGATCTCCGGAAAAATCACATTGAACATGATCCAGGCGATGAAGAGGGTGAAAACCACGTTGAAGCCCTGGGTAAAGACGTAGTGGATGAACGGCTTTCCGCCCTTGAAGTGGCTGGCCAGCTCGCGGAAGTTGGTGGCCAGGCCGATGCTGACAAAGGCGAGGCAGAAGAACCAGCCGCGGATGATCCTGGTAAAACCCCGGATCACACCCTGGTCGAGCAGGGTGTAGCCCACATCGTCACCGAGGACGGCCTGCACCACGGAGCAGACCACGGACACGCCGATGAAGCCGAGGACGAACTTGGGGAAGCGGACCCAGATCTCCATCAGCCCCACCCGGCTCTCGCCCTTCCGCTCCACCCGGGCCACCCAGTAGAGGGCGACGAAGAAAGCGATGGCGCCGATCATCACGTTCTGGATCATCTTGATCGTAGCCGCGACATAGAGCGCCTTGTCGCCGAGGAAGGCCCCGGCCGCGGCCACCGCCCCGGTGGCGTCGATGGTCCCGCCCATCCAGGCGCCCCCGAGAATCTCGTCCATGCCCACCGCGCTGATGAACAGGGGCATGAAGATCATCATCAGCACGGTGAAGATCAGCGAGAGCCCCACGGCCAGCGTCAGTTCCTCTTTCTTGGCCTTGCAGGCCGCGGCGGTGGCGATGGCCGCGGAGACGCCGCAGACCGAGGCCGCGGCGGCGATGGTGACATTCAGCGTCTTGGAGGGGATTTTAATGATCTTGTCGCCGACGATGAACCCGGTGACCAGCACCACCGGGGTGACCAGCCAGGCGACGAAAATGCCGGGGAGGCCGATGATCAGGATCTTGCCGAAGAGGATCTCGGCGCCGAGGATCACCAGCCCGGCCTTGATGAAGTATTCGGTCTGCACCGCCGGCAACACCCACTTCGGTGTGCCCACGGTGTTGGAGATGATCATGCCGAAAAGGATGGCCCAGGCGGCGTAGCCGACGCCGTATTCCTTCATCGTCGATTGACCGGCCAGGATGTAAGCCAGCACGGCAAAGGCGAAGACAAAGAGGAACCCGGCCATGAACTTCAGCGGCGGGATGCCCAGGAAGCGCAGCGGGAGACCGAAGAAGAGAGCAAAAATGACACAGAGGCCGATGAGGCCGGGCAACAGGTTGTAGGACGAGGCACTGGTCTTCTTTTTTGCGGTGGATTCGAAGTATCTCTCGTTGCGCCAGCCATTGATGGCCGTTCTGGCCTCCTCGTTCAGGGCATCGTCCCCGAAACCGGCGGCCCGGGCCCGGTTCTCCGCCGTGCGAGCACCGGCCAGCGCAGCAAGGGTCTTCTCTTTCGCTGAGTCGTAGTTTGTCCAAGCAGCAGCCTTCTTCTCCGCGGCCCGGGCTTCGCTCATCACCAACGACTCCAGCGGGTTGCTCTTCCAGCCGTGGGGCTTGGCCAGGAAGTTGGCGATGGCTTTGGCAAAGCCCTGGCTGGTCCCTTTTACTCCAGCCTTGGCATCGCTGGCTTCGAACCAGGCGATGGTGCGGAACGGCGCCGCCGCATCCTCCCGGGCCAGCACCACGTTCGACTCATCGATTGTGGACTGCATGCCATCCGGCGGCCGCGGCAGAAAGATGAGCAGCCCCGCCAGCACCACGAGGACACCGAGCCAGATGGCCCAGTAGTCTTCGGTGGTCCAGAGTTCCTTCCACCTGGACGTCTGTGTGGCCTGGCCGCCTTCCGCCATCTCGTCAGCCATGGGACTCTCCCCTTTGTCTATAGGTAATATCTTATGTTATGAACAAGATAGGCCGTAATGATATCCGCCGAACCTCGGGCTGTCAACGATCCGTCCTTATCGGCAAGCCTTACGTGCCCGCAGACAAAAAGCGCCGGGCAGAGAATAATCCCCACCCGGCGTTTTGCATTGCATCATTGTTCAGTCGAAGGGTCAGACCGCTTCCGACTTTTCAGTGAATTCGATGTCCACCGTCTTCAGTTCCTCGAGCACCGGCTCGTAGATCCCCTTGTCCACCGGGATCTTGACGCCGGTGTCGGTGATCTTGCCTTCGAGGATCAGCTTGGTGGCCATGGCCGCCGGCAGGCTCACCGTGCGCGACATGGAGGAGTCGCCACCCGGGATGCCGAAATCCACCAGGGTGGAGGTGATGTGCTCCTTCTTCCCGTCGGGGTACTGGGCCACGAAGTCGTGGTGCAGCACGATCATGTCCCGCTCACCCTCGGCGTAGGACATCAGGTCGAGCATCCGCTTCTCCAGCACTTCCAGCACGGAGGAGGCCTCGGGCACGGTGTCGTCGGAGAGCAGGCCCAGCCACTCCAGCCGCTCCACCGTGTCCGGCTCGCCGGCCAGGCCCAGTTTCTCGATGAAGGCGGCCTTGACGTCGCCGGCGGGGTCCACGCCGAGCAGTCTGGCGGTCATGGTCTTGAAGCTGATGCCGGCCAGGTCGTCACGGGCGGTCTCGTCCAGCAGGCCCAGGTCCACCACCCGCTTCAGCGCGCGGCACCAGCCGAGATTGCGGAAGGTGCCGCGGAAGACTGTCTTCGAATCCTTGAGGCCGTAGATCTCCACGTAGCCCAGGCAGTCGCGGTTGGGGTAGAACTCGAGGTCCATGCCGTCCACGGTCACCGGCCAGTTGGCGGTGAACAGTTCGGGGCCGGGAACCGCCTTGACCTCGCCATCCTCGAGCCACTTGGCCGCGTTGCGGCCGGCCAGCAGCACGCCGCGGGGGCTCCAGGAGAACTTGTAGCCCAGCGGGTTGTCGTTGGCCTCGGGGGCGGGCAGGCCGCCGCAGCAGGAGCGGAAGCTCGTTACTTTGCCGCCCTTGGCTTCCACCTCGTGGATGATCTTCATCGCCGACATGTGGTCGATGCCCGGGTCGAGACCGCACTCGTTGAGCAGCAGCAGACCCTTCTCCTTCGCTTCGCCGTCGAGAGCGTTCATCTCGTCGCTGACGTAGGAGGTGGTGACCAGCGGCAGGCCGTGCTTGAGACAGAGTTTGGCCACTGACACGTGGTAGGCGTAGGGCACGAGGCTGATCGTCAGGTCCGACCCGGCCACCAGTTTTTCCAGTTCTTCGGTGTTGTCCACCAGCAGGGGCAACGCCTTGCCGCGGGTGTGGTTGTCGATCAGGTCCACCGCCTTGCTCACCGTGCGGGAGGCCACGGTCACCTCGGTGTCCTCCATGTCGAGCAAGTAGCGGACGAGCGGCTTGGCCACCAGGCCGGCGCCGAGAACGAGAATCTTCTTCACTTGCAGGTCCTCCGGAATGTGGTTCATCAAACAGGTCGACGGTCTATTTAAGAAAGTCCTTCATATGCTCGTAGCCCGGGGTCAGTTCCCCCTGGTAGAGGATCAGGGCCCGCTTCACCGGCGCCGGAAGGTCACAGGCTTCCAGGGGGCCGCTGAAATCGGCGGCGGCGATCCCGGGAACAAAACGGTGCAGCGCCTCGCTGAACTCCTCGGAGGAGTTGAGCGGCAGCTCGCAGGGCAGGTTGTCCACCGGCATCACCACCGGGCCGTTGCCCTCCACGCCGTCAATGGCCTTGCCGCTGGCCGGGTCGTAGACGTAGACCGGATTCCCCGGCTCGGTGGCCTTCACCGTGCACTCGGTGGCGCCGTCGATGTCGCAGGAGATGTCGCCGATCACCCGCAGCTTCGGCGCTGTGCCGCCACCGTAGAGATCCAGCAGCTGCTGCCGGGTGGCCAGTCGCGGGTAGTCCTCGGTCCAGTAAATGCAGTTGACCATCAGGGTCATCAGCGGCAGGTACTGGCCAAAGGCCGAGACGTACCGTTCGGGGTGGTCGTAATATTCCTGGAGCACGAACCCGGCGGACTCATCCGCGGGCCGGGCCATGTCCTGCTCATGGAACTCCACCTTCCACAGGGTGCGGGGGTCATCCCGCCCCTCCCACTCCCCCGCCAGCAGCTGGGCCGGGGTGATGGAGCGCACCGGCAGCAGGTCGTAGATCTCCTGGGCGCCCTTCGAGACATTGCCGTAGCCGGTGAAGCCGCAGACCAGCGGGCAGAGCTGGGGGGGCAGGCCATCCCGGGCGATCACCTCGCCCACCCTGCTCACCGCTTCTTTTGCTTCATCCAGCGAACCGTAGCGGTAGGGCTGCTGCACCGCCTCGAAAACGTTGGGCGTCCCCTCCCAGCGCAGCCGCCGGCCAAAGGCGGCCAGAGTCTCGACCATCCCGGCCACCCCGGCAAAACGGCCGAAAAAGATCAGCCGGCGGCCCTGGTCGTCGATGATCCGCTCGTAGTCGATGAGGTTGCACTTCAACTCCATCAGCCGGCGGAGCATGGCCATGTTGTAGTCCTGGCCCTTGATGGTGTGGGAGAAGTAGATGTAGGTCCTGTTTTCCAGGAGCAGCCTGGTGGGAATCTCCTTCACCGCGATCACCACCGGGCAGGAGGAGAGATCCTCCTCGACCTCGACGCCCGCAGCGGCAAATTCCGCGTCGGCAAACGCCCTGATGGGCGAGGGCTGAACCCGGAAACGGATGCCGTTCTCCTCCACCAGCTTTTTCAGATCAGCGGGCACCAGCGGCACCCGCCGCTCCCACTCGTTCTTGTCCTCGCGACGGATCCCGATGCACTGCTCCATCTGTGCTCCCTTTGCTCGTATTGCTGACCGGCAATCAGGACCGCCCGGGACGGCCCGGAACGCCGGTGTTTCCGTACCGTGCGTCCCCAACGTCGAAGGGCGAAATATAGACGGCGGGCGGTGAGAAGTCAATGATGGCGGTGGAAATGGGGATCAGGGACGTACATGAATTTATGAATTTTTCCAGGACAACTTACGGCGGACAGAAAATTCATATATTCATGTACGTCCCTGATCCCCCCACCCCTCCATTTTCCTTGCCGTGACAGGGTGCTGCATGTACCATGTTTTATCGATGTGTCAGCAGATTATCGGAACTTCAAATATACGGAATGTCAGACAGGAGGGGGCCATGGTCTTCACGGCTAGCAGGACAAGGGAACTGATCGTCATCACGGGAAATAAAACAGGCGTGGGTCACAAGGTATTCCAGGCGCTGTTCCAGAAGCAGGTCAATGTGGTGGCCTTCCACGGCTACACCCTGGGCCGCAAGGTCGTACTCACCTTCATCACCGACGACAACACCAGGGCGAAACAGGTGTTGAAGAAGGCGGGGTTCGATGTGGACAGCCGGGACGTGATCCTGGTGGACTGCCCCAACAAGCCCGGCATCTTCGAGAAGGTGGCCGGGAAGCTCGATTTCGCCGGGGTGAGCATCGACTACGCCTACGCCACCTCCACCTCCAAGACCCGGGGGATGATCGTGCTCAACACCGAGGACAACAAGAAGGCGCTCAAGGCACTGGCCTGAGCCCGGAACCGGTGCCCGGCCAGCGCTATTCATCCTCCACGGCATACCCCATGGCGGAGAGCTGGGCCCGGGTCCGCTGGTCGATCTCCACTTCTCCCGAAGTGCTGTCCGCAGTGGGATCCCGGCCGGCCAACCAGTGGCCCAGGGCCAGTTCCAGCCGGGAAAACTCCTCGTCGGGCGGCGCGCCGGCGGCGTCATGGAGGTTGACCTGCTCTCCCGGATCCCGGTTGAGGTCAAAGTATTCCACCTGTGCCCCCCCGTTGGTGAAGATCACCTTGCGGCCGGAGCTTGAACGGGCCGTGGACCGGGTCAGCTTGAAACGCCGGGTCTCGCCGAAGGCCACACCGTCTTCCATTGCGCACCCCCCGTCCACACGGCAGGTTTCGCGGATGGCCGGCAACAGGCTCTGTCCCTCCAGAACCGGCCGGGCGTTCACCTGGAGCCAGTCGAGGATGGTGGGCATGATATCGATGTTGCGCACCTGGTGATCCACCACCCGGCCGCCCCCCAGACCGTCAGGGAAGCGCATGACCAGGGGCACGCGGATCACCTCTTCGTACACCGTCCAGGCGTGCCCCTCGAGGCTGCCGTGCTCCATGAACTCCTCGCCGTGGTCGCCGGTGATCACCACCAGGGTCTTGTCCAGCAGGCCGAAGAGACGCAGGGCGTCGACCACCCGCCCCAGGTGGTAGTCGGTGTAGCGGATCTCCCCGTCGTAGAGGGCCAGCACCTGCTCCAGGTCTTCCGGGGCGATGGTCACCTCCCGCTCCATCCCCGGCACCACCGGTTGGTCCGCGGCCCCGCCACCCTCACCCGGCTTCTCCGGCCGGTACTTGATGTACTCCAGCAGCGACCCGTAAGCGCCGGTGATCTCACCGCGGTACCCCGGGTTGTAGATCCGGTCGTAGGGCGGGGGGGGGTCGTAATCCCAGTGCGGGTCAAAGAAGTGGAGGAAGAGGAAGAAAGGTTTATCCCGGTTGCCGCCGATCCAGTGGATGGCCCGGTTGGCCACTTCCTCGGCCCGAACCTGGCGCAGCCCGCCGCCGTCCACCTTGTGCAGTTCGTGGTACTCGTCAAAACCCCGGCCAAAGCCGTAGCCGGAGGAGAGCAGGTGGAAGCTGACCATTCCGCAGGTGGTCATCCCCGACCGCCGCAGCAACTGGGCCAGGGTCGGCACGTCCGGGGCGATGGGGTTGGCCATTCTCCAGGCACCGTGGCTCGCCGGATAGAGACCGGTGACCAGCGAGGCGTGGGCCGGCAGGGTCCAGGAGGAGGCCGAAGCCACGGTGCTGAAACGGACGCCCTGGTCCGCCAGCCGGTCCAGGGCCGGCGAGGTGTCCCGCTGGTAGCCGTAGCAGCCCAGGTGATCGGGCCGCAGCGTATCGATGGAGACCAGCAGCACGTTGGGCGTCCCGCTGCTGATCCGGCGGCGCTGGTCCGCCCCGTGGTGCAGGGCGAAGAGGACGCAGACCAGCAGGAGCATGACCACGATCACCGGCAGGGCGACATTCCGGGCTGGTTGTCTCCGTCGGCTCCTCGGTTCGGCCATCGGGCTCCTCCGCGGGATTCGAGATTGTGAGAGGTTCTCGGGGGGACGTGGGGAAGCGGCAGAACCGCCCGGCGCCACACTTCGCAGGGTATTATCGAATCAATGTGAAAACCAGTCAACCCGGAGCGCCGCGCAGCCCGGCACGCTGTTGCCAGAAAACGCTTTTCTTGGTAAGGTTTGCCCATATCGGATCAACCATCGCCACGGACAGAGTGTGGACCGCCAGACCGGCCGCCGGGCTGGCCGAAGGGTACCGACCTGATGGGCACCGTATATCATCGCTGCCGCCTGCGGCTGAAAAAAGGCGAGGAACGCTCGCTGCTCAAAGGGAACTCCTGCGTCCGCAAGCACCAGATCGCCGGGGTGGACGGGTCGTATGACGCTGGGTGCGAGGCCGGAGTCTACGACTATCGCGGCCACTGTCTCGGCGCGGGTTTTGCCAACATGAACACCGACGTGGCGCTGCGGCTGATCCGTTTCGGCGCCGGTCCGGTGGACGTGCCGCTGCTGCGCAACCGGCTGGCTGAGGCGCTGGCTTTCCGGCGGCGGCTCTTCGCGCCGGATGAAAAGTCGTACCGGGTGGTCCATGCCGAGGGCGACTGGCTGCCCGGGCTGGTGGCCGACCGCTACGGACCCTACCTCTCGCTGCAGTTCACCACCCTGGGGATGGAGATGCGCCGGGACCTGCTGGTGCGGATGTTTCAGGAGAAGTTCGAGCCCGAAGCCATCGTGCTGCGCAACGACAACGAGGACCGGGAAGCGGAGAACCTCCCCCGGCAGGTCAAGGTGATCCACGGCGAACTGCCGCGGCAGGTGGAGATCACCGTGGACGGCCTGTCCCTGCAGTGCGATCTGCTCTCCGGCAGCCGTACCGGTTTCTACCTCGACCAGCGGGACAACCGGCGGCGGGCCGCGGCAATGAGCCGGGACGGCCTGGTCCTCGACGCCTGCTGTCACACCGGCAGTTTCTCGGTGATGGCCGCGCTGCAGGGGGCGAGACAGGTGGTGGGACTGGACAGTTCCAGTTCCGCCCTCAACCTGGCCGAACAGAACGTGGCACGGCACTCACTCACCGGGCGCTGCTCCTTTGTCCGCGACGACATCTTCGTCTTCCTTCGTAAATACGCCGAAAACGGCGAGGAGCCGTTCGACCTGATCTTTCTCGACCCACCGCCGCTGATCGAAAGCCGGCAGACCATGGACCGCGACATCTCCACCTACCGGCGGCTGAACCGGCTGGCTCTGAAATGTCTCAAACCGGGCGGAATACTGGTCAGTTCCAGCCGCTCGGTCCTGCTGCAGACCCGGGTCTTTCTCGAGGAACTGGGCACGGCGGTGCGGGCGTCTAAACGGAGAGCCCGGCTGCTGCGCTATTCGGGCTCGTCGCCCGACCACCCGGGCCTGCCGGCAATGATGGAGACCAGGCGGCTGAAATGCGCTTTCCTGGCCACCGGCGGCGGCAGCGCCAGGCCGAGGAAGAAATAAACCGAACTTTTGTCCCCGAACCACGTTTGAAAAGGTGTGACGTTCCTCCAGCTCAGGAGTAGTTCTGTACATGGAAATCGCCAAAGCCATCATCGCACTCGTGGTCTACCTGCTCTACCTGCTCATCGGCTGTTGACCGGGCCCAGGTCCCGGCTGCACCCGCCCCGGTGACCCGGAGCACTTCTCTGCCCGCGGACAGAGGTGCCGCAACCCCATCTCCGTCCGTCTCTGCCAGCATGCCGGCTCAATAGTGAATGGTGGCCACCGCCGCATCAGCCCCGTAGAGCAGTGCCGGGTCGAAGGCCAGGAAACTGATCGACGGGATGGAGGCCAGGGTTCCCCCGTCGTAGTTCCAGCCCCGCACATGACTGGCAAAAACCACCCCCGGCCCGGGAGTGGTGATGATCTCGTCGATTCCATCACCGTCCACGTCGCCGCCGGCGACCCGCACCCCGAACTGGTTGGTGCCGTAGGCGAAGAAGCTCACCCCGGGGATCGATGCCAGGGCCCCCCCGTCAAAATTCCAGCCGCGGACGTGGGGGCCGAACACCGAGCCGGGCCCCGCGCCGGTGATGATCTCGTCCATCCCGTCGCCGTCGATGTCGGCACAGACCAGGTTCACACCCCACTTCAGCGTGCCGTAGGCAAAATAGCTGAGCCCGGGGATCGGCGCCGCCGTGCCGCCGTCCACGTTCCACCCCCGCACGTGCGGGCCGAACACCGCGCCGGGGCCGGCGCCGGTGACGATTTCGTCCATTTCGTCACCGTCGATGTCGCCGCACGCCGCGTTGACCCCGTACTTGTTTGTGCCGTAGGCAAAGAAACTCACCCCGGGCAGCGGTGCGACCCCGTCGCTGCCGGCGGACCAGCCCCGCACGTGGGGGCCGAACACCGCGCCGGGCCCCGCGCCGGTGACAATCTCGTCGATCGCCGTCGCCGTCCAGGTCGCCGCAGGCCACGTTGACCCCGTATTTGTCCACGCCGTATGCGGAGAAGGCCACCCCGTCCACCGGGGTGCCGTATCCGGTGAAGGCCCGCACCAGGGGCGGGTGGTCGATGCCCGGACCGGGTCCGGTGACCAGCAGGTCGAGGCCGGTGCCGTAGAGGTCGCCGGCGGCCACCCGTGTGCCGTAGCCGTCCAGCGACGGGTAGGCATCGAAGTCGACACCGGCCAGCGGAGTGCCGTTGACGGTGAACCCGCGCACCTCGGTGGGATTGTTCGCCCCGGGCCCCGGTCCCACCACCAGCGCCGGCTGGAGACCGCCCGAGGCGTAGGCGGTGTACTGGTAGCCGGTGCCGCCGGATGAGGAGAGCCCGCAGGGGACCAGGACCATGGTGTCGTGGGTCGAGCCGAACTCGTCGAAAAAGCCGGCCCAGTCCTGGTCACCATCCACCGGCAGCTGCTGCACGGTGGTGGGGCTGCTGGCGTCGAGGGCGATCATCTGCAGGCCGAAGGCGGTGCTCTCCACCCCGTCGAACTGCAGCCAGAGGTCACTGCCGCTGCGAAAGCGGATGTAGTCTGCGGCCCAGTGGTTCACCGTACGGCTCAAAAACTCCACCGGGTAGTCCACGTGGTCGCCGGAATTGGAGAAATCAGGCAGGTCGATACTGGTGTAGCCGTAACGGCCGTCGCCCACCGAGGCGTCGTCGAGGTAGTTGGCGATGACCCAGTCGGTCATCACATCCTCGAAACTCTCGGTGTAGCCGAGGCTGGCGAGCATGTTCTCCACCCCGAGGATCGAGTTGGCCGGCTCGGCCACCAGCGCGCTGAGCGCCGCAACCCCGCCGTAGTGGTCGTGGAGATACATCATGTAGAGGTAGACCTGGATGTAGTCGGAGAACTGCTGGTCCCAGGAGGTGAGGTCGTTGTCCGGATTCCCGGGGAAGCTGATGATCGGATCAGGCAGACCGTACAGATACATGGCGAACTCGGCACAGCCCTCGTCCACCCAGGTCGTTTCGTTCGCGTCCATGTTGAAGTGGATCATGTGCTCGAATTCGTGGGCCAGCACCGACAGCGTCGAGGCGGCAGAGGGGTCCACCGGGTCGCAACTCATGTAGAACATCTCCACTTCGTTGCTGTGCCCGCCCTGGGCCTGGGCCTCCTCTTCGGTGTACTGGTTGAAGACACTGAAGTAGCCGTCAAAGACCGACCCTGAAAACTGGCCCAGGTTGTCGTAAAAGATGTAGATCCAGTCATCGTTGTCATGGCTGTCCGGCGGTGGACCAAAGGTGCTGGTATCCATCTCGTAGATACCCCGGGTGGGATCCCCCAGCGTGGCCACATCCCAGACCTGGACCACCTGGTCCACGTCGGCCTGGTCCATGTTGACGTTCCACTGGTCGTCGGCCACGAAGACGTAGCAGTGGTCGCCCACGGCCCGGCAGGTTGCCGGCTCCTGGATCCAGGCCGGCGGCATCACCGTCAGGTCCCAGGCCCAGAAGGTCATGGTGGAGCCCACCGAGTGATACGGGCCGCCACGGCCCGGAACGGCCCGTTGCCCGCCCCGCTGGGGGAACCGGGCCGCCAGCTGCTGCTTCGCCTCTTCAAGAAGCGGTGTGGCACAGACGGTCTCCCGCCCCCCCTGTTGCAGGCCGAGCTCCGGCTGGGCGGCATGGGCCGGCAGGGCCGGCGACAATAGAACGGTCGTGGCAGCAACCGCCAGGACCACAAACGCGTAGAGGCGTTCCCACTGCTTCATGATCTTCCCCCTGTTTCACTACCGTGGCATTGATGGGCGGCATGGTTCCGCCCGGTTGATTCCGTCAGTGCCGCCGTCACTTCCCGGCGGATTCCAGGCCCTTGTTTTCCGGTTCCTGCGGCGGGCCGCCGGCCGGGTTGTCCACGGCGGCGGTCTCCTCGACCCCGGGCGGGCTCCAGGTCAGCCGGAAACCGAGACCGGGCGACCTGGTGTAGATGTTGCGCCAGGCCCGGGTCCCGTCCGCCTCGCGGACCGCCATGCTCTGGTAGAAGGTCCACTGCCCGTCGGTCACCGTGCCTTCGGCGGGCCCCCGGGGGCTCTCCCGGATCGCCTGCGGGTCGGCATACCAGTCGGCCGAATACCAGCTTCCCAGCCACTCCGTCAGCGGCGCATCCAGCCCCCCCCGCTCCCACTCCAGGTCGGTGGGCAGACGGGCGCCGCACCAGGAGGCAAAGCCGAAGGCGTCGAACCAGTCGATACCGGTCACCGGCAGGTCGGGGTTCTCGCAGAGCAGCGGGTCGAACCAGCCCTCGGGCCGGTGATCCTTGTCCAGCGGTTCGAAGGGGTGGCAGTGGCTGTGGTCACCGAAGACATCGATATACATCAGGTAGAGCTGGTACTGCCGCCCGGTGACCAGCGCCGGGGCGACGAGGAAGTCGTCGAGCACCGGGCCCGGTTCTCCGCTCCCCTCCTCGATCAGCCCGCGGGGATAGAACTCGCCGCCGGCCACCGGTTGCCCCGGCGGGTTGAACGGCCTGCCCGGCGGGTGCTGCCGGTCGCCGGCAGGAATCACCAGCGGCAGCGGCAGAAAGGCCAGCCACAGCGGTCCGGTCACCGGGGCCGGTTCCTCCGCATCCTCGGTGGCGGCGGCGGGCGAAGCCTTGTCCGCCGGGCTCCGGGAGTTGGTCTTGCCGATGATCTGGGCCTGCGCCGGCAGCAGGGCCAGCAGGCCCGGAATCAGCAGCAGTGCGACGGCTCGGATGAAAATACGCATGGCGATCAGGTTCCCAGTATCCGGATGAAGCGGGCGTGAAATCGGCATCTTCATCTTACCCCGCACCGCCGGCGATGCCAAGTTCCGGCGACGGGTTTACTGGGGCCGCGGCAGGTAGAGATACCGGGGCTGGGTCCGCATCCCGCTGACCGTGCGGAAGAGCTCTTCCCGGCCGATCAGCTGGCCCGGCTGCTCGACGTAGTAGAGATCGATGGCCTCCTGGATATGGCGGAACCGCTTCTTGTCCAGGATGATCGCGTCATACTTATGCTGGCGGAAGCCGAGGATTGCCTCCTCGATGAACTTCATCTTCCGCTGGTCGTCACGGCCGTAGAGAATGGGCATCATCGCCCCCCGGCTTCCGCAGTAGCGCTTGCCCGCGCCCACCGGCAGAAAGCAGTGGAACGGTGTGAACACCGGGCCCTCGAAGCTCGAAATCAGCTTCACCATGGCCTCGCCGGCGGCCCGGTCCTCGCCGGTGGGGATCCAGCGGGCCACGGGGAGGATGCCGTTCTCCGGAGCCACGGCCAGCGAGGCCAGCTGGATGATCACCAGCAGATAGATCACGGCCAGCACCCCGTGGCGAACCACGGGCCGGCGATATTTCAGGGCATGTTCCGCCGCGTAGAGGCCCAGGGGCAGCATCAGGGCCAGAAAGGCGTATGCCGGCATCAGTACGTTGAGGTATCCCCCCTTGTGGATCCGGGCCAGCCAGGAGAGGCCAACCATCCCGCCGCCGGCGAAGAAAAAGAACCAGGCATCCCGCGACGGGCGGTGGCCCTGGCCGGAAAGGGTCAATGCAAAATAGATCACCAGGGCAACCACCGCCACCGGCAGCACCAGCAACAGGTCATCCCACCAGAAGCGGAGCAGCATCTCCTGGCGAATCTCGTCCATCGCCGGCAGGGTCACCGTGTAGTAGCGGAACCATCCCTCGTGGAGGGCATCGAGGAGCAGGAACCCGCCGCCGATGAGGGTCAGGCCGAGCCCGGCGAACCAGGCGGCGCGTCTCCGCCAGGCAAAGGCCGCCCAGACCAGCAGGGGGATGAAGAGGCCGAGGGCGGTCTGTTTGGTAAAGAAGGCCAGCGCGGCCGCCACTCCCGCCGCCACGGAGCTGGCCGGGGAGCGACCGTAGCGCACCAGGCAGAAACCGAGGAGCAGGAAAAAGAGAAAGGTGGAATCCACCCGGGCCAGGTCGAACCAGCCCCCCGAGACACCAAAGGTGGCGGCAAAGAAACCGGCGGCCAGCAGACCAAGGGACACCTGGCCGGTCTCGCGCCGGCCGATGGCAAAGATCAGAATCATGGACCAGACCGAGGAAATGATCGAGACCAGCCGCAGCGGGGTAAAACCGCTGCCCATGAAGAGGGAGGGCAGCGCCGAGAGATAGAAGTAGAGCGGGGTATAGACTTCGGGCACGTAGTCCAGGGTCGGTTTGACGTAGATCGGCAGGCCGGTCAGCGCCCGGAGCGTGTTGGAAGCCGCCGCCCCTTCCAGCCACTCCAGGTCGAAGGGGTAACCCACGCGAAAACAGGCGATGTAGATGTAGAGCGGGACAAAGGCCAGGGCGCAGAGGACGGCCAGTATCTTCAGCCCCTGGATCAGTCGTTCGAACATCGTTTCCGCCCTGCAAAATGTTGCCGTTGATTTGAAAATGTGATTGACCATAATATCCCGCACCGGACGCGTATTCAACGCTGCAGCTTGATTTTCACATCCCCGGGCATCAGACTCATGGCCAGGAGGAGCACCACCATGACACCCCGTGCCCATGCCTTCCCCGCCGTCCTGCTGCTGCTGAGCGGCCTGCTGGCCCTGCCCGGATGCAGTGGGAAATCCCCTGCGCCCGCAGCCGGCGTGGCCTTTGTCCAGTATGTCGACTCGGCTGAATCGGAGGAGGTGCGGCTGGCGGCCCTGGAGGGGCTGGCCCGGGGAGGCCTGCGGCAGGGGGACGGCCTCCATGTCCGCTGCTACTCCGCCGGCGCCGATTTTTCCCTGCTCCAGGCCATTGCCGGACAGGCCGTGGGCGGCGGGCACGATGCCATCATCACCTTCGGCACCCCGGCCACCCAGGCCGTTTTCGCCCGCATGGGGCCGGAAGACCGGCTGGTCTTCGGGCTGGTGAGCGACCCGGTTTCCGCCGGCCTCTGCCGCGGGCCGGATCAGCACCAGCCCCGGATCACCGGTTACTACGGGCTCTTTCCCACCACCGAAGTGCTGGAACTGATCCATGAAGTCCTGCCCGATGCCGAGGTGCTGGGGGTGGTCTGGAACAGCGGGGAAAGCAACTCCCACCGCTACCTGGAAATCATCCGGGCCGAAGCCGGGCGCCACGGCCTGCGGCTGGAAGAGTCGGCCGTGGCCGGGACCTCCGAGATCCTCCCCGCGGCCGAGGGCCTGGCCTCCCGCGGCGCCGATGTCTTCTTCTGCGCCGGAGACAGTACCGTGATCCAGGGGTTCGAGGCGCTGGCCGCGGTGTCGGCCCGCCGGAGCATTCCGGTTTTTGCCAATATCACCAGCCTCACCCGGCGGGGAGCAGTGATCACCCTGGGCCGGTCGTTCAGAGCCGAAGGGCTGGCGGTGGGACACCTGGCGGCGGAAATCATCTCCGGGGGGCGGGATCCGGCGGAAACGCCGTTCCGCCAACTGGAGGAGTTGGAACTGCGGGTGAACAGCGAACTGATGGATCGCTACGGCCTGAAGATACCGGAACGGTTCCGCCACTGGCAGGTGGATGCCGACGGGAAACCGGGGGATGACGGTTAGTCCTCGAAGGTTCCGCCGGTGATATTGCCCCCGCGAATGACCTCCTGGTCATAGGCCGGGAAGTTGATGGCGTCGATCAGGGCCAACTCCAGCCCGTCGTAGTTCCAGCCCCGCACCTGCGCCCCGTTCACCTCCCCCGGACCGGGGCAGGTGAGGATCTCGTCGATGCCGTCGCCATCCACGTCAGCGCAGCCCACCCGGGAACCGTAGGTCAGGTCGTCATGGGCGAACCAGCTCAGCCCCGGGATCGAGGCAACCACGACTCCGTCGTAATCCCAGCCGCGCACGTGGGCACGGAAGATATCGCCGGGGCCGGCGCCGGTGATGATCTCGTCGATGCCGTCGCCATCCACGTCGCCGCAGGCCACGTTCACCCCGTATTTCAGGGTGCCGTAAGCAAAGAAGCTGACCTCGGGAATGGCCGCCGCACTGCCGCCGTCCACGTTCCAGCCGCGGACGTGGGGGCCGAACACCGCGCCGGGGCCCGCGCCGGTGACGATCTCGGCAAATCCATCACCATCGATGTCACCGCAGGCCACGTTCACCCCGTATTTCGGCGTCCCGTAGGCGAAATAGCTGACATCGGACACGCTGGTGGCGGTTGCGCCGTCCACGTTCCAGCCTCGGACATGGGGGCCGAATACCGCTCCAGGGCCCGCACCGGTGACGATCTCGTCCAGCTGGTCGCCGTCGAAATCGCCGCAGGCCACGTTCACCCCGTATTTCAGCGTTCCGTAGGCCATGAAGCTCACCTCGGGGACCGGGCTGCCGTCGGGGTACCAGGCACGGACATGGGGCCCGAACAGCTCACCCGGCCCGGCGCCGGTGACCAGTTCGTCGAGACGGTCCCAGCCCAGGTCACCGGCGGCCACGTTGACCCCGTATTTCTCCACCCCGTAAGCGTTCCACTCGGCCACCGCCAGCGGGAGCTCTTGGGGGTCGAAGATACGCACCAGCGGCGGGTTGCCCTCGTCGGGCCCCGGTCCGGTGGCCAGAAACTGCACCGGCGTCCAGATGGTGACGAAGCTGCGAACCGCCGATGCCGCGGCGCCGCAGTTGTTCACTGCTGCCACCTGCCAGTAGTAGGTGATCCCGTCGCTGAGGCCGTCCACCGCGAGGTAGGTCTCGGTCATCTCCGACTGGTAGAGCGGCGGCGGCGAGCTGTCACCGAAGTAGACCGTGTAGCTGTCGGCCTCCGGCACGGTGCTCCAGTCCAGGGTGATCGCCGTCGGCAGGTCCACGGCGCCGTGCGGCGGGTAGACCAGCGTCGGCGGGCCGGGTGTGACACAGGTGGTGAAGTCCCACTCCGCTGCGAGGGTGGCGCCGCAGCCGTTCAGCGCCTCCACCCGCCAGTGGTATTGGGTGCCCTCGTCCAGATCCGGCAGGTCGTACTCGCTGTGGGTGAGCCCGCCGGCATGGAAGCCCGGCGGCGAACTGTCACCGAAATAGAGGTTGTAACTGACGGCACCCACCGTGTCACTCCAGTCCAGCGTCACGGTGAGGGCCGTTCCCCCGGCGCCGTTGGCCGGGTCGGGAGACCCGGGCACCGCCGGCACGATGCAGGTGCTGAAGTCCCAGACGCCCGAGGAGGTCCGGCTGCACTCGTTGATCGCCTCCACCCGCCAGTAGTAATGCTGGCCGGAGACCAGCGGCGGCAGGTCGAAGAAGGGGTCGCTGAGCCCGGCCTGGTAGGGCGGCGGCGGGTCCACCGTGCCGAAAAAGAGGTCGAAGGTGTCGGCTTCCGGGCCGGCACTCCAGGTGAGGGTCACTTCCAGCGGCTCGTCCACCTCGCCGGAGGCCGGGTGGGGGTCCGAGGGGGCCGCAGCTTCCACGCAGCCGTAGATGCAGTACAGCGCACCGCAATAATCCCCGCCGGTGCCGCTGCTGTGCTGCAATGCCCCCACCAGGCAGTCGTCCAGGCCATCACCGTTCATCCGGGCAACAGCCACGCTCACCCCGGCCTGTTCCTGGGCCTCGTCGCCGTAGATCAGAATGTCGGGGTCGCTGCCCGCGAAATCCCAGACCAGGTAGGGATCGAAGGCGTCGGATCCGTACACGGTGAAGACACCCCCCGCCAGTTTGCCGCCCGGCGGGTCGAGGCCGACGGCGCCCATCATCAGA
Organism: uncultured Acidobacteriota bacterium; assembly: GCA_963836075.1. GTDB lineage: Bacteria > Acidobacteriota > JAQAZP01 > JAQAZP01 > JAQAZP01 > JAQAZP01. The sequence continues at coordinate 2,493,800 of CAWIIB010000009.1, read as the reverse complement.
TCGTCGATGCCGTCGCCGTTGATGTCGCCGCAGGCCAGGGAATAGCCCAGACGGTCGTCGGCGTGGCCCCCGCGGAAGTTGATGTTCCCCGCCGTGGGGGAGGCGAAATCGATGATCGTGCCCGGCGGGATTGAAGCGTTGCCGTACACCACGCTGCACCTGCCGGCTTCCGCACCGGCAGTGCCCGAGGCGAGGTGTGCGCCCACCACGATGTCGTCGAGGGTGTCACCGTTGATGTCGCCGCACTCCAGGGCGAAACCGATGCGGTCATTGGCTGCCCCGCCCACCAGCCAGGCCGCCGGTGAGGTGACGTCGAGGTCGATGATCTCGGGGGCTGAAAAGCTGTCGGAGCCGAGCACCAGCGCCACCAGGCCGGCCTTGTCCCGGCCCAGCGGGTCGGCGAAAACGGCGCTGAGCACCAGGTCGTCAGCGCCGTCACCGTCGATGTCGCCGGCGGCCAGGGCACTGCCCAGCCAGTCATTGCTGTTCGCGCCGAGGACCAGCAGGTCCGGCTGGTCCAGGGAGAGGTCGAGAACAGAGCCGGACAGGTGGGCAGCGCTGCCGTAGAGCACACCGGCCGCACCGCAGTCGGGGCGCCCGGGGAGATCGAAACCGAAGATGCTGAACAGCAGGTCGTCCACCGAGTCCCCGTTCACGTCACCGGTTTCCAGGGCGTAGCCGGTGTGGTCGGAAGGAAAAGCCCCGAGGATCTCCATGTCCGCGTTCTCCGCGGAAAGATCCACCACGTGATTGGCGGGGAAACCGTCCGAACCGAAAACAACATACACCGCGCCGGCGTCCACCATGCCCCCCACGTCCGAGGTATCCCCGGCCACGATCAGGTCGTCAATGCCGTCTCCGTTGAGGTCGCCCAGGGTCACGCAGATGCCGAGGTAGTCGCCAGAGAGCCGGCCCAGGACGGTGAGGTCCGCCGTTGCCGCGGAGAGGTCGATAACGTGTTCCGGCGGGAACGCGGCGGTGCCGAAAATCACAAAGACCGCTCCCGGCGCCGCCTGGCCCGATTCGGTCCTGTATCCCGGGGAACTGATCACCAGGTCGTCCAGGTTGTCACCGTTGAGGTCGCCGCCGGCCACCGAGCGGCCCAGGTGGCTGTCATCGTGGGGCCCCAACACCCGCAGGTCACCGTTGATCTGGTCCATGTCATAGAGGATCAATCCCGGCGTCGCGACTGTACCCAGGCCGGAGATCAGGAGGAAGGCCGCCAGGCGGAAGAGCCGCGCCACGGAGAGATATACCATCCCGCTGCACCGCTCCCTGAACAAAATTCGCTTTGACAAAGGCTGCCTTTTCAGTGCTTTTTCAGGCGTGCGCGGACAAAGTCGTCGTGGGACACGCCCAGGCCGTTGGCCACCCGCCGGATCCGTTCCGCCAGATCGTGTCCTGCCTGTACACCACCGGCATCGGCCAGCCGGAACATCGACTCCACCAGCCGGATCCGCGCCCTGTTGCTGCTCAGGCGGCGGTATTCCACGGTCATCCGCGACTGGTCGAGGCCGGACTGCTGCCCCTCCTCCAGCACCACCGAAACCAGGGTCTCCAGATAGGCTCCGCGCACCTTTGAAATTTCGGCCAGGATATCGCGGAACCGATCCACCGCCGCGGGCGTCCAGTCGCCGCTCTCCTCCAGCACCAGGCCGAGGAGGCCGCCGATCAACGATCCCTTTTCCAGGAAAACGTCCACTGTTTCGTCCAACGGAACACTCTGGCGGACCAGGCGCCGCCGCACCCGGTAGAGCAGGCGGTTGCGGCTGAACAGGGCCAGGTCCCGCTCCAGCTCGTCCCGGGCGTCACCGGGGGTGGCGAGGCCGCGCAACAGGCCCTGGAGGCTGGAGAGAAACCCCCGGGCGGAGGAGGAGGACTGGAGCGACTGCAGGGCCCGGTCGATGAACTCCCGTTCCGCACCGCAGACCGTGCCGTCGGCGGCGGCCATCTCCTCCAGGGCCTCGGCCAGCTGCCTCCGCTCACCGGCGCCGGCGGTCAGGCCGAGGAACAGCTCCACCTGGGCCAGGCACTCCTCCATGGTCATCCGCTCGAGGAGCACCATCTCCACTTCGGCCCAGTGCTCGTCAGGGATGTCGAAGCGGCGCAGGAAATGCTTGATCCGGTTCACCTCGCTCACCGACAGCTCTCCGTCGGCCCAGGCCAGGCCGGCAAGAATCTTGAGAAAGGCCAGCTGGCGCTGGACTTTGAGCGATGGAGCCATCTTCATCTCCCGGGGAAATGCCGCAACCATGGTGATGCGGTATGAATCACCCTGTAGAAAATATTACAGCATTTGGCATCGAGGTCAACCATCGGCCATGGTGGCGGCTCGCAATACAGTGAACAGCACCCGTCCCGGCAGGTCGTTTTCCGGCACGGCCCGCCTGCCGGTGATGGATATCGCATGATCAGCGGCTGACCGGATCACCATTTTTCGCTGCGGACCCTTTGCGGCGCAGCAGGGACAGCAGTTCCTTCGGCTCGGCCGCACCCATGGCCCAGGCGGAGAGGAAGTAGACCGCCAACCCGACGGCGATGACCCCGCCAAGGCTCAGGCCCAGTTGCAGCTTGGAGACGATCAGGTTCAGGCGGAGGAGCTTTTCCGCCATCCACCAGACCACCAGGCCCATCAGCAGACCGGAGACCAGCGCACGAAGGGCGCCGCCGGTCACCCGCCAGCCGCTGCAAGGTGAACCGAACCGGCGCCTGATGAACAGCATCAACAGCACGGCGGTGAACAGGGCGGCGAGGGAGTTGGCCAGGGCCACACCGCCGTGACCCAACCAGGCCGGCAGGGTGAGGCAGGCCACGAGGTTGACCATCATTGAACCGGCGGCCGCCTTCACCGGTGTCTTCATGTCCTTGGCGGCGTAGAACAGTCCCACGCAGACCCGGGACAGCCCCAGCGGCACCAGGCCCAGCAGGTGGTAGAGCACGGCCTGGGCGGTGAGCTGGGTGGAGACCAGGTCGAATTTGCCGTCGCTGAAGGTGAAGAGCAGCTTGATCACCGGGTAGCGCAGCAGGATCATCCCCACCGAGGCGGGCAGGGAGATGAAGAGCACCAGGCGGATGGCATAGGCCAGGGTTTCCAGCGCCTCGCCCTGCCGCCCGGCGGAGAGCTGCCGGGCCATGGAGGGCAGGATCACCGTGGAGATGGAGATGATGAAGACGCCGAGGGTCAGTTCCATCAGCCGGTTGGAATACTGCAGCGACGATACCGCTCCCTCTCCCAGATAGGAGGCCACGGCGTTGGAGACCGCCACGTTGATCTGGTAGATCCCCATGCCGAACAGACCGTAGCTCATCAGCCCCAGCACCTCACGGCTGGCCTTGTGAAAAATCTTCAGGGTGGGCCGCAATCGGAAACCGAGACGCCAGATGAAGGGGAGCTGGAATCCCAGCTGGAGCACCCCCCCCACCAGCACCCCGATGGCAAAGGCATAGGCCGGCTGGTCCATGGTGCGGCCGAACAGAAAGGCGACGCCGATCACCGTGAGGTTGAGCAGCACCGGGGTGAAAGCGGGGATCACGAAGCGGCCGAAGCAGTTGAGCATCCCCTGGATCAGTGCGGCGAGGCTGATGAAAAAGAGATAGAAGAACATCCAGCGGGTGAGGGAGACGGTGAGCTCGGTTTTTGCCACATCCTCCACAAACCCGCGGGCGAAAACGTGACGCACCAGCAGGCCCGAGGCGAGAATGCCGGCCACGGCGAGGGCGGTGAGAATGGCGCTGAGCAGAAGGAAGAAGCGGTTGGCGAAATCCCATAACTCCTGGCGATTCTCCTTTTCCATCATCCGTGTGAACACCGGCACAAAGGCCGCGGTCATCGCCCCCTCCCCCACCAGCCGGCGAAAAAGGTTGGGGATCATGAAGGCGATGCCGAAGGCGTCGGATCCGGCGCCGGTGCCGAGGAAGTAGGCCCGGGCCTGCTCACGGAACAGTCCCAGCACGCGGCTGAGCATGGTGACCAGCGACATGCCGGAGGCCGAGCGGAGGAGCTTCCGCCGGCCGGATGAGCCCCCGGCGGCGGCTTGCTGACGGGGCGGTACGCCCGCACTGCCCTTGGTCGTCTGGGTCACGATTCAGCCGGACCTCCAGGATTGGGACGCTGTTCAGCTCTGCGGCTGTCCGGTGTCCGCGGGCTGCGACAACTGGCGGACACTCTCCAGCCCGGCGCGGGCCATCATGTTCCCCGGGTCAAGCTTCAGCACTCGGCCCCAGGCCTCGGCGGCCTCCTCGTGGCGCTCCAGCTGGAAATAGACGCCGGCCAGCTCGTTGCCCACGTCGATGCGTGTGGGATCGAGAAGCGACGAGCCCTCCAGGTGGACCAGAGCGTCCTCGTAGAGGCCGGCCTTAGCCTCGGCCATACCGAGGTAGGCCAGGGTCCTCGGGTTGTTCGGCATGGCCCGGTCGGCCTGCTCCAGCATCTGGATGGCCTCGCCGGTGCGGCCGCGGATGAAGTGAACCCGCGCGGCGTTGATCAGGGTGGGGGCATGCTCGGGCCGCTCCTCGAGGATCTGCTGGTAGAGTTCCAGGGCCCGGTCATAGAGCCCGGTGCGGGCCAGCTCGGCGGCCTCGAGGAAGGTGGCGGCCAGATCGCTGCCCGGGGTCAGCCCCTCGACCCTGGCCTGCTCAGCCGGGGCCGGCGGTGGCGCAGCGTCCGGGGAAAGGGCGCCGGACGCCGAACGGGCCGTGCCGGGGGGCACCGCATCCGCGGCGGCCGGGGGGACAACGGCCTGGTCCGGGGCCTCTTCCCCGGGGTTCGGCCCGCAGGCAACAGCACCGGTAAGGGAAATCACGGCCAGGAGCAGCAGTGCCACTCCCGCGCGTCTCGTGTCCACAGGCATCTCCACCTCCTCGCAGCCAGGCGTTGTGGGATCAACAGGTCATGGTACACCGCAGATCGAGGGTCAGGCAAGGCAGCCGCCGCAGCTGTTGCAATGGACCGGCAGTTGATCTACATTGGGCCCGCTGGCCCGAACACTGCATGGAGTCCCCTTGACCGGAAAGCGCCAGGGAATCGAACCCGCCTTGCTGCTCACCCTGCTGGCCGCGGCGGTCCTGCTGATCAGCCAGGGAATGGTGCTGGCCCGTTTCGACCTCGACCGGCTGTTCGGCTTCAGCCTGCTGGACGACTCCTTCTACTACTTCACCATCGCCCGCAACGCCGCTTCCGGCCTCGGTCTGACCTTTGACGGCCTGACCCCCACCAACGGGTTTCACCCGCTCTGGATGATGACCCTGCTGCTGCTCTGGCCCCTGGGCGGGATCAAGGCCGCTCTGGCGGCAGGGGCCCTGTTCGGCGCCTGCACCGTCGTGCTGGCCCACCTGCTGGTCTCCCGGGCCACCGGTTCCCCCTGGGCCGGGACGGCGGCGGCCCTCTGCACGGCGGCCAACCCGGCGCTCTATGTCAGCTGGATCAACGGGCTGGAGACCTCCCTGGCGCTGCTCGCCCTGACCCTCTTCCTCTGCTCTGCCGGGCGGCCGGAGGATCTGGGAAGCGGCACGCGCCGGGCCCTGGTCCTGGGCCTGCTGGCCGGGCTGACCACCCTGGCCCGCACAGATTTCGCCCTGCTGGTCCTGCCCGGCCTGGCCGCCCTGCTGCTCCTGCAGCAGGGGCAGCCGCGCTCCCTGAGGATCCGCCGCTTCGCCATCGCCCTGGTCCCCTTCGGCCTGGCGGTTGCCGGCTGGGTGGGCTGGAGCTGGGCCCATACCGGCAAGCTGCTGCAGACCAGCGGGATGGCCATCCCCTTCATCAATACCCTGAGCCTGATGGATTTCGCCGGCACCCACAGCCCGCTGCTGGTGGTGGACCGTCTGGAGAAGCTCCGGGGCGCCATGGGGTCGATGCGCGGGTCCACCGGATTCGGCTGGGCCATCGCCCTGCTGGCCCTGGCCCTGCTGCTGCTCCGGCCGGCCGGCCGGAGCTGGGCCCGGCGGGGCGGCCGGGCCGTGCCGGGCTGGCTGCTGGCCGGGCTGGTGATCACCATCCTCTTCCACACCGTGATCCGGCTGCACCACCGCACCTGGTACTACGCCCCCTACGCCCTCACCGCGGGCCTGGTCTTTGCCCTGCTGCTCTTCCAGCTGACCCGCGGCGACCGCCGGCGGCCGCTGCGGGTCATCGCCGCGGTGGCGCTGGTCATTGCCGTTGCCCTGCCCTTCGCCACCCGCTGGCACAAACTGGTCAGCTCCGGCACCCGGACCAAGGACGACATCTTCTTCACCCTGCGGCGGATCATGGAGCGCAAGGCGGGGCCCGACGCGGTGATCGGTGTCAGCGACGCGGGCTATCTCGGCTACACCCTGCCCTGCCGGGTGATCAATCTCGACGGGGTGGTCAACGGCGATGCCCTGGAGGCCATGCGGCAAGGCCGGCTCACCGACTACATCAGGAGCCAGGGGATGTCATGGGCCTTTCTGCGGGGGGTCTACTTCACCCCCCGGGTGCTGGGGCCCGACTTTGAACAGTGGCTGGAGATCGGTGTCTTTCCGCCGCGGCCCATCACCTTCCGGGTGCTGGAGGACCGCCGGCAGATCCTCCAGCGATTCCGCCTGGCCGGACGGGGGCCGGTGGACCTGACACTTCTGGAGAACCGCTATTTCCTCCGCAATATGGGCGGCGACCCGGCGAACTTCTATCACGAGAAGGCTCTGTTCGGCATGGGCCCGCTGGCCCAGCTGACTCTCTGGCTCCCGCCGGACCAGGCCCCGGCGGGCACCGGGGCCGGATTCCGGGTGATGGTGGAGCTGGCCCTGGGGCCCGACATGGGTCAAGGGCCGCTGGGGGTGGAGGTGGACTGGGACGGAGAGCGCCTGGCCACCATCGATGTGGGGCGCGAATACCGGCGCTACCGCTTCTTCCTGCCCCGGGAGAGCCTGTCCGCTGAGCTGGCCTGGCTCGGTTTCCGGCTGCAGGTGGACGAAGCCCACCACGAAGAGGCCTTCCGCGGGCGGGTCCGCTCGCTCTCCTTCCGTACACTGCGGGCCACGGCCGTTGAGGCCCCACCGGGATCAGAGGCCTGCGGGGACCGGGCTGTCGAAGAGCGGTAGCTGGTCCACGGACACCATGCGCATGGCGTCCTCGTCCAGGCCGGAGGCACCGCGACAGTCCGACTCCAGGACCATCGCCCCGCCGATCCTGGCCCCCTCCAGGTCCGCACCGCGCAGGTCACTCTTCCAGAACCAGGCGCTGTCCAGCTGCGCACCGCGCAGGTCGGCCCCGCGGAGATCCGCCTCGCAGAAAGAAGCTTCGCGGCAATCGGCGCCGCGCAGCACCGCCCCCCGCAGGTCGGCCCCGTCAAGACAGGCGCCCTTGAGGCAGGCGTCGGCCAGGTCGGCACAGCAGAACCCGGCCTGGACCAGCTTCGCTCCCTCGAGGTAGCTGCGGCGCAGCACGGCGCAATCGAAACGGGCGTGGCTGAAGTCGGCCCAGAGCAGGTTGACCCCGCCCAGGTCGGCGCCGCGCAGGTCGGCATACTGCAGGGTCTGGTTCTCGAAGGCGGCGCGGCGCAGGTCGGCCCGGGACAGATCGGCGGGCCGGCCTTCCATACCGCTGGAGAGGAACCACTGCTGGTGCAGGTAGACGATCCGGTTCAGCTGCTCGGGGGTCACCGGACAGATGTCCATTTCCAGCTGGCTGTTCATGCTCTTGATCTCCTTTCACTGAAGGCCCCGGGGAAACGCTCCCCGGGGTTTATTCGTTTCCGTGGCTCGTCTCCTATCCAATACAAGGGCCGTGCCAGAAATCGACAATCATCAAACATCCCTCCAAGCTCATATTTTTATTGACGTTTATCGATATCAGCGGAGAGCATCCTCCGGGAGGCCGGCAACATTTACGGGGAAGTAAATCAATATTTGACATCAACAGATCATCTTTTGATAGAATCAGGCCGAACGAACCAATCAACAGTGAGGATCAGGGATGAAGAAAAACAGCAAAGGGCCGGTGTGCGTCATCACCTACCTCGGCATCGACGGCGCCTGCGCCGCAGCCATGGCACTGCTCAAGTTTCCCCAGGCCATGCTCAAGGTCACCAGCCGGGCCCGGGTGGCGGACACCCTGACCGAGACCGCTGCCGCCGGCACCCGCTGGCGGGCGGTCCACATCTGCGGCGTGGGTGTGGGGAGAGACCGGGAGCGGGTGGCCGCGGCCGCCGAATCGCTGGCCGGACTGGGAGCCGACGTGCAGTGGCATTGCGGCCGGGGCTACCTCGACCCGCACCGGGAGTGGCTGGAGGCCTGCTGCCGTCCACGGTTGACCCAGACGGGCAGCAACAGTGCGGCCCTGCGCCGGCACCTCAACCCGGCGGACGGGCGGCGGGCGGCCTTTCTGGGGCGTTTGGCCCGTCACGACCCGAACATCGGCACCAGGGCCCCCCGCCTGGAGCCGGGCGAAGAGCACTGGCTGCGGCTGATCCGGGCGGCGATCACCCGCTATTTCAAGTATGAGGACCGCTCGCTCTACCTGGCGGCGATCAACAAGCTTGCCGCGGGCCAGCTGGACGAGGAGGACCTGCGACTGGTTGAATCTCTGGAGTCCACCGGGACCAGGTGGTTGCTGGAAGGCCGGTCACCGGCCATCCGGCGGCTGCGGAAACGGGTCGGCCTGGCCGCCGCCGCCGAGGCCCCGGTGCTGATCACCGGCGATTCGGGCACCGGCAAGGAGCACGTGGCCCACCTGGTACACGAGGGGAGCCGCCGGGCCGCCGACCCCTTTGTCCCGGTGAACTGCGCCCTCTATGCCGGCAACAGCGAACTGGTCAACGCCGACCTCTTTGGCCACGTGCGGGGCGCCTTCACCGGGGCCGACAGCGACCGGCCGGGCCGCTTCGAGACCGCCGACAACGGGATCCTCTTTCTCGACGAGATCGGCGAACTGCCACTGGAGGTGCAGGCCAAGCTGCTGCGGGTGCTGGAGGACGGTCAGGTGGAACGGGTGGGGGCCGGAGGCAGGCCGCGGACGGTGAACGTGCGGCTGATCGCGGCCACCAACCGCAACCTGGCCCGGCTGGTGGGCCGGGGCGCTTTCCGCGAGGACCTCTTCCACCGACTGGATGTGCTGCCCCTGGAGGTCCCGCCGCTATGGGAGCGGCGGGAGGACATCGCCGGGCTGGCCCGGTCGGCCTGGGAACAGCTGGACACCGCGCCAGGCGGGAAAAAACGGAAACTGGCCCGGCAGGACCTGGAGGCGCTGGAGGGCTACAGCTGGCCGGGAAACGTGCGCCAGCTCCGAAAACTGCTCTGGCGGGCCCTGGCCTACGGGCTGACGGTTGGCCAGGCCGTGGAGGAAGAGCGGCAGCGCCTGGGCGCCGGCACCCCTGAGCTCACGCCCGGCCTGCCGCTGGACGCCAGTGAGATCGAACCGCTGGAACGGTTCCGCCGCCGCTACGCCCTGCGGGCCCTTGACCTGCTGGGCGGCAACCGCGCGGCCACCGCCAGAAAACTGAATGTCTCGGTGAACACGCTCAAGGCCTGGCTCGGGGCTGGCGGGAACGGGCCCGAAGATTGACAAAAACCGCCATATGGAAAATACTGAGCACCCTCTTTTAGCCCTGGTGTTTGACATACCCGGAGCGCAAAGGAAGCCGCGTGATGAACGAACCGCTATCCCCGGAACAGACGGCCGTCATCGACGACGTGCTGCCGGCCGCGGCCGCCGACGGCCGGTCTTCACTCCATGAGCACGAGGTCTACCGCATCCTGGAAGCCCTGGGGCTCGAGGTGCCCGGACACCTCTTCCTCACCGGGCCGGAACAGCTTGCCGGCGGCCTGCCGGACAGCCTGGCCTCGGACCAGCTGGTGCTCAAGGTGGTCTCTCGCGATATCCCGCACAAGTCGAAGATCGGCGGAGTGAAACGGGTGTCGCGGGACTACTGGGAAATCTGCGCCGCCATGGAGCGGATGCTGCAGACGGTCCCGGGCCGGGCAAAGACCGAAGGCGGCCCGCCGGAGATCGAAGGCTTTCTGCTGGTGGAGCAGGTGGCCTACAGCCCGGAACTGGGCAACGAAATCCTCATCGGGGTCAAGGAGAACCTGGCCTTCGGCCCGGTGATCTCCTTCAGCAAGGGCGGGTCGGACGCCGAGCACTTCGCCCGCCACTTCTCCTCCCCCAACGTCAGGCTGCTGCCCCTCGAGCGCGAAGACTGCTCGGCGATGATCGAGGAGGCGTGGATCGCGATCAAGTATCGCGAGGAGGGCAACCCCGAGCACATCGACCGCATCGCCGGGGCGATCCACTCATTCGGCCGGCTGTTCACCAACTACTCGAGCCTCAACCCGGAGCCGCCGGAGTTCATCTTTTCCGAATTCGAGGTCAACCCGCTGGTCTTCGACGGCAGCCACCGGCTGATCTGCATCGATGGCCTGGCCAATTTCCTGCCCCGGGACCGCGCCCTCAACCTGCTGGACGGTCCCGACGACAGCGGCCTGGACGAGCTGTTCTATCCCGAGGGGATCGCCGTGATCGGCGTCTCGGCCAGCGACAGCGGCAAGACCGGGAACAACATCGCCACCCTGCTGCACAACCTGGGGCGCAAGGACCTCTACCTGGTGAACGTCAAGGGCGGTACGGCCACCATCGCCGGCCAGCCCTACGAGATGTTCACCAGCCTGGCCGAAATCCCCGAGCGGGTGGACCTGGTGGTGGTCACCCTGCCGGCCAAGCTGGCCCCGCATGTTGGTAGAGGAGGCCAAGACCAAGGGATCGAAAAGCGTGATCCTGATCCCCGGCGGCTTCAGCGAGGTCCAGGGCGACCAGTCGCTGGAAACGGCGATCCTCGACGTTGTGGCCGGCACCGGGATGCGGCTGGTGGGTCCCAACTGCCTGGGGATCTTCCGTGCGGCCACCGACCGCCAGGCCGGCTACAACACCCTCTTCATCCCCGAGGAAAAGCTGCAGTACCGGCCAAAAACAGAAAGCAACGTGGCCCTGCTGACCCAGAGCGGGGCGCTGGGTGTGGCCGAGCTGGACCGGCTGAAGGATGCCATCTACCCCCGGGTGGTGGTGAGCTACGGCAACCAGATCGACGTCGACCCCGGAGACCTGGCCCTCTACTTCCAGAAAGACCCCGACATCGACGTGCTGGCCTTCTACATCGAGGGGTTCAAGACCTGCGGCGGCCGCAAGTTCTTCGACGCGGTGCGGCAGAGCGAAAAACCGGTGATCGTCTACAAGGCCGGCCGTACCGACGCCGGGTCCCGGGCCGCCGCCTCGCACACCGCCTCGATGACCGGTGACTACAAGGTGGCGCTGGCGGCCTTCGAGCAGGCCGGCGCCATCGCCGCCGAGCACATCCTGGACCACAAGGACCTGATCAAGGTATTCGCCCTGATGGGCGGCAAGTCGGTCAGCGGCCGGCGGGTGGCCGGGGTGGTCAATGCCGGTTTCGAGAGCACCTACGCCGCGGACAGCATCGGCGGCCTGCAGCTGGCCGAGCTGGCCCCGGAGACCCGCACGCAGCTCCGCGAGGCGCTGCCGCCCTTTGTGGGGGTCAACGCCTTCCTCGACCTGACCCCCATGGCCGACGACGCGGTCTACGAACGGTGCGTGGAACTGCTGCTGCAGGACCCGGGGGTGGACTGCCTGTTCATCTCCATCGTCCCGCACACGGTGATGCTGCACACCAAGGACAACGAGATGGCCGCCGAACATGAAAACGTGGCGGCCCGGATCATCCGCCAGGGAGAGAAGGCGGACAAGCCGGTGGTGGTCTCGGTCAACGCCGGAACGATGTACAACGTCCTTTCGGAAACGCTGGACGAAGGCGGCATCCCCACCTTCACCACCGCCGAGCGGGCGATGACCGCACTGAACCGACTGGTGGAATACAAATTGGGCCGTTGACGGCCTTCTCCAAACACGCACGGCCCGAGAGGGTCAGCCGGAGGGAGTGGAAAGAAAGATGAAGCACCTGCTGGAGATACAGAGGATAGCCGACATCGGCGTGGTGGGCACCGGGACGACGGCCCTGCGGACCGCCACCCAGATGGCCCAGTCGCTGGGGCGCCTGGGTGTGGGAATCATCGTCACGGGGTTCAACGAGGAAGCGGTGGAGACCGGCCGCCGGGACCTGGAGAAGACGCTGGCCGCCACGGTGGAGTCGGGAAAGATGAAGGAGCATGTACGGGACATGATCCTCTCCGCCCTCACCTTCACCGCCGACGTGGACCGGCTCTCCGGCGCCGGCCTGGTGCTGGAAGCCGCCTGCCAGGACGTGGAAAACACCCGGAGTATCCTGGGCAAGCTGGAGGCGGTCGTCCCCTCGGACTGCATCCTGGCGGTGAACACCACCCACCTCGAACCGGGCACCATCTTCAGCGGCACCGCGCACCCCGAGCGCTGCCTGGTGGTCCACTTCCACTCCCCTGCCGACCGCAACCCGCTGGTGGAGGTGCTCTCGTCCAGTGACACCGACAAGCAGATAACCGAATGGATGATGACGTTCCTCGAACAGATGGGCAAGATCCCCATCCGTGTGACGGCCCGCGTGGGGCACTCCGTGCGGCCGGTGACCGACGGCCTGGCCCTGGCCGCCATGCTGCTGGTGGAGGAAGGCGTGGCCACGGCCAGGGTGGTGGACGCCGTGGCCGCCAGGGCCCTGCGCATGAAGACCGGACCGCTGGCCGCGATCAACACCCCCGGCGGGATGATCCACCTGGCCCGGGGTATCGACCGTCTGAGCGCCATCTCCCCCTGGTATTCCGTCCCCGGCCTGATGGTGGGGATGGTCCGGGAAAAGAAATCCTGGGACCTGGCCGGGCCAGGGGAGAATGATCTCTTCACCGACGAGGAATACAACGCCGTCTCGGAGCAGCTGCTGGGGGCCTACTTCGGCCTCACCGCCCAGGTGCTGGAGAGCGGGATCACCTCGATCAGCGACCTGGAACTGGCCCTGAACTCGGGCGGTGGAATGACCGGCCCCTTCTCCCTGATGAACCGCGTGGGCCTGCTGAAAGCCCTGGACCTGGTCAAGGGCTACGCCGCGAAACACCCCGGGTTCGCCGTGCCGGAACTGCTGGAGCGCCATGCGGCACAGGTCAAGGCGTGGGAGATCCCGGTGGTGCTGCGCCGTGACGAGGACGGGGTGGCCGTGATCACCATCCGCCGGCCCAAGGCGCTGAACGCCCTGAACCGGGACGTGCTGGACCAGCTGGAAGCGCAGTTCACAGACCTGGCCAATGACGACGAGATCATGGCCGTGGTGCTCACCGGGTTCGGCCCCACCGCCTTTGTGGCCGGAGCGGACATCAAGGAGCTGGCCCAGCTGAAGAGCGCCGCCGCGGCGGAAGAGGTGTCCCTCCGCGGGCAGGCGGTGTTCAGCCTCATCGAGGACATGAAAAAGCCGGTGATCTGCGCCCTCAACGGCCTGGCCTTCGGCGGCGGCAACGAGCTGGCCATGGCCTGCCACGCCCGGCTGGCCCGCAAGGGGTCCAAGGTGCTGGCCGGCCAGCCCGAGCCGAAGCTGGGCCTGATCCCGGGCTACGGCGGCACCCAGCGCCTGCCCCGGCTGATCGGCCTGGAAAAGGCCTGGGCCATCCTGCGCCTGGGCGAACCGGTCTCCTCCGACGAGGCCCTGGAAATGGGGCTGATCCGCGAGGAGGTGGCCGGCGACCTGCTGCTCACCGCCATGGAGCTGGCGGCCAAGGCCGGCAAGAGCATCGTCGACTTGATCCCCATCGCCAAGGGCCCGATCACCGTGCCCGACCAGCTGCCCGAGCTGGACCTGGGCCACCTGAGCACCCGCATCGACCAGATCATGCAGGACGCCATCCTCTCCGGCGCCATGGCCTCGCTGGCCACCGGGCTGAAGATGGAGGCCGTGGCCTTCGGCGCCTGTTTCGAGACCAAGGACGCCAGGATCGGCCTGGAGAACTTCATCACCAACGGGCCGCGGGCCAAGGCGGAGTTCGTCAACGAGTAACCGGGCTGGAAACGCAACGGTCTTCTCTCCGGTCACATTTCAATGCGTATGCCGGACAACGAGCAGGAGGGATCGTGGGGCTCACATTCGAATGGGACATGCGGAAGACGGGCTCGAACGTCCGCAAACACGGTGTTTCCTTCGAGGATGCCGCAACGGTTTTCGGTGATCCTTTGACCGTCACGATTCGTGATCCGGCTGTGCCCCGGGGAGAAATGAGGTTCATCACGATCGGACAATCGCTGTCCGGTCGGACGTTGGTTATCGTACATCTGGACGATGATGATACAATCAGAATCATCAGTGCACGAGAAGCGACGAAAAACGAGAAGCGAACGTATGAAGAAGGATAAATCAGGAAAAGTCTTGGAAATGCGTGAGGAATACGATTTCTCTCGGGGTGTCCGGGGTAAATACGCCAAACGGTTCGCTCGAGGCAGCAACGTCGTCGTTCTCGATCCAGACGTGGCCGCCCTGTTCCCCACCTCCAAAGATGTGAACAAAGCCCTCCGCGCACTGGCTGATCTCGCCGCCAGGAAGACAAAACGCACCCCCGCAGCCGATCCGGATTGATGTATAGTGAAAAGCTTTTTCTCAGTCAAGCTATGTGCTTCCTCGGGCCGCCCGCAACGGCACTCGATCCCGGATTCAAGGGGATCGAAGGGGCGTGCAGGGCCGTTGCTGCCGAGTGGGTAGTGGTTTGCCCCACAATTCGCTGACCGATAGGCATCAAAGGCTGAAATCGGGCGCACTTCGCCGTCGGGCACGGTTCCGGCCCCGGGCCTCAAGCCGGCTCCCACTCGTCCCAATCGGGTGGCGCCTGCGAAAAGTCCTCCTCGGCCCGGAGCAACACGCCTTGAACCCGCCGTTCGCTTTTCACGGCCCACCCCGGCGGACCGTGGGCCCGGGGGACCACCGTGCTCACCCCCAGGTGCTCGAGGATGCGGCGGATCACCCCGGACTGCGCCGTCGAGATGAACGAGACGACCTTCATCACGCCCCCGCACGTGTCGCAGCGCAGGGGGTCCGCCTCGAACACCAGGCGGATCAGCTCCGCCCACCTCCGCCGCCGCTCGCTCGCCGGCGGCGGCGTTTCGCTGCGAATCCCGGCCGTCCCCTCCCGAGCCCTCTTCCTCCGCTCCGCCCGGCTCCGCACCGAGTAGTGGCCGTAGTAGCGCACCATGTGCACCCCGGGCGGCGGCACCTGCAGCGCCAGCAGCGACAAAAAGGTCAGCGCGTCGTATCGCGCCACCACCGGGCGGACGCCCTGCACCTTCTTCGAGCTCCGAACGGTGACCGTGCCGCTCGACCGGTCGTAGAACACCCGCTCCGCCGACACCGCCGGCCGCGCCAGGTAGCGCACCAGCCGCCTGAGGCGCCCGTAGTCCCCCACCGCCACCCTGACCGAGCCGTCCACCGAGAAGCCGCTGTGCTCCCAGCTCAGCATCTCGTCGCGCAGTCGAACGCTCAGCCGCTTGCGCCGCACCATCAGGTCGAGCACACGCCGGGAGAACAGCCGCTCCAGCACCTCGATGTCCCCCTGCATGTCGAAGGGCATCGGGTGGAAGACCCCCTCGGCGTCGAAGGCGCCGTCGGTGGCCATGGCGTGCAGGTGGATGTGCGGGTTGACCCGGTCACCGAACCGCTGGGGAACCACCACCATCCCCACTCTCAGATCGTCCCGGCCCAGGCCGGTGCGGTAGAAAGCGTGGGTCGCCTCCACGGCAGAGCGGCAGAGGCCGGTGAGCATCCGGCGGTCGCGGTAGAACGGCCGGCGCAGGTGTCTGGGCAGGACGAAGACCAGCTGGCGGTGCCCCACCGGCTCGATCACCTCGTCGATGACGAAACGGCAGAGGATCTCGGCCCGCTTCTGCTGGCATGAGGGACAGACGCCGCGGAGCTGGCAGGAGAAGGCCACCAGCTGTTCATGGCCGCAGTCCCCGCAACGGACCCGGGCGAACCCGGCGGCGAGGATCCCGCAGCGAAGATACTCTTCGAGCGTGCGGCGGGCCCGATCGGTCAGCGGGCCGTGCCGGTCGAGAAACCGCTCGTCGTAAGTCTCGAGGAACAGCTCGAGGTTCTCGCGGACCGCCAGGTGCAGGTCGGTCCGCTCCGGCCGCCGGGGCCGGTAGATGCCCTTCGTCTCCTGGCCCATGCAGACCGGGAGGAGCAAGATCGGGGCCGGGGGCCAGGCTGGTCAGCAAACGAAAGGTAGCGACGGGGTCGTGTCAACCGCGGTTGACGGATCGGAAACGCGGGAATCAGAACACGCACCAGCGCCTTGCGTGACATGAGCGTCAGCGTCAGTTCTATCGATCGGTGGCAGCGTGAGCACCCCGAGTTTCGACGTGCCATAAAAAGGGGCAAAGACGAATACGATGCGCGCAACGTCGAGGCTCGGCTGCTGGACCGCTGCCTCGGCTACGAGTATGAGGTGGTCAGGGAGCAGACCCTGCCGAACGGCACGAAGAGAGTAACTGTAACGCGCAAGCACATGCCGCCGGACGTCACCGCCTGCATCTTCTGGCTAACCAACCGGAACCCCGAGCGCTGGAAGCGGATCAAAGAGACCCATTTCCACGGCGAGGTGGTTCATGGCCACCTTCACGCGCATGGCGGTGCGGTGGAGATACGGGACAGCGCTGCAGATGTCGCCGAGGTGGCGCGAATCCTGCGCGAGGCCGGTGCGCTTGATGGTGTGATCGAGGAGATCAAAGATGTCGATGAAGGCTAATCCTTCGACGAGTCGGACTGCTCTGGTCCAACCCCTGCCTGTAGTGGCTCGAGTTCCCCCTCGGTTACAGGCAGCTTCGCCCGCCACTCGGCGGCCTTTTCCGGCTTGCCCCAGGCGTTGTACAGATGAATAATACGTTCAAGGGCTTTACGCTGGCTATGGCTCCGAGAAAGAAACGGAATCACACCTTCCTTATCTTTAATTCGTGCGTAAGCATCGATAAGTAGCCGCTCAGCCTCAGAGTATTTCACCTTGGCCGGCCAGCGATTCACCAAGTGCACTCTCGGCATCTGCAATGGACCAATGGCCGTCAGGCCGAATCTGATTAAGAATTGTCAGGCTTTCCCGCAAAAACGGCTCGGCGTCAGAGTATCTGCCCTGCTTGTTCAGACTGACCCCAAGCAGGACCAACATGTCGGCAAGGATATTGTACGGCCTTCGTTGAAAAATCGACGTTCACTCTTGAGTAACCCGAGCAAAATTCTTCGACTTGAGCATCTTGGTTCTTACCTCGAGTAACTGTGCGAATCCATCATCGATGCCCGGAATTGCAGATGGCCCGTCCCAAGCTGACGGCTGATCGATATTGCCTCTCTATAAACGCTTTCGGCGGCTTCAAGGTCACCCTTACCACGCAGCGTCACTCCCAGGTTCTCATGGCAGTGATCGTATCTTCGTGATTGTCCCCAAACGCATTGCGTGCTGTCGCCAGATTCGCCCTGACGGTACCCTCCATCCGCTCAAAATCGCCTTGGTCCGCGAGGACAAGCATTAGCAAATTCGTTATTAGAATCGTGTTAGTGTGTTCATCACCGAAAAACTTACAGGTCAATTGCAATGAATCACGGAAAAACCGTTCAGCTTCAGTAAAGCGACCTTCAGCCTGATACAATAGACCGAGGCATGCTGAAAAATCTATGGCGTATACCAGGAATCGGAGTGTAAACGCTTGCCAACGGTGTGGGCGTGTTCCAACAATGGTCTTGCTTCTTCAAGCCTACCTTGATACCGATACGCATTACCCAGTTGTTCCATTGCTCTCAGAGTCTCGATGTGTTCTTCCCCCCAGGCTTTACGTGCAAGTGCGAGACTTTCCTCCACGGTGCGTATGCATTCCCTTATTTGGCCATCATAGAAATAACATTGACCGAGCCAGTTCATATTTTTCAACGTTTGTTCATGCGACTCGCCGAATTCCCGGCGGTAGTATTCGATCAACCAGAGAATATGTGATTGAGTTTGCGGATAAAGAGCAAGCCGGTAATACGCCAAACCCAGAGTTTCACGTATCGCCGCCTGGATTTCAGGATCATCTCCGAGTTTATTCTCTAATGTTTTGTCTGTTCCTTCCAACAGTTCACGAACGGTGAGGTCACGATCCTCTACTTCGCAGGATCGGCCGTGGTAAACATGTTCGACATGAAATCAAGGATACGCTTGGTCTTTGACGCCTCAGCTTCAACCTCTACTCGAGCCAGCCTCTCAGCGTCTCGTGCCTCAGTTGCGGTCTTTTCCGCGGCCAACGCCCGGTTCCGCTCCCGCTCGGCTCGCAAATAGAGAGTGGTACTGACGATCAGTCCGCAGACCAGCACAACGAACACCGCGGCCAGGGCCCCGAACAAAGCCCTGTGCCGGGCGACCAGTTTTCTCAGCTGATACACCGTGCTCGGGGGACGGGCCAGGATCGGCTGATGGGCAAGATACCGCTCCACATCCTCCCCCAGGGCCGCTGCGCTCTGGTAGCGCCGTCCCGGGTCCTTTTCCAGCGCTTTGAGGACGATCGTCTCCACGTCACCTCTGAGCGTGCGGATCAGCGTGCTGGGCCTCCGCGGCGGCTGCTCCAGGATCACCCGCACCGCATCGTGGACCATGGTGCGCCGCACGTCATAGGGAAGCTCCCCGGTGAGCATCTCGTAGAGGATCACCCCGAGCGAGTAGACGTCGCTCCGCACATCGATCTCGTCCGGGTTGCCCCGCGCCTGCTCCGGGCTCATGTAGGAGAGCGTGCCCTGGATCTTCCCCACCTCGGTCATCATCGTGGTCATCGACACGTCGGCGTCGGTGATCCGCGCCAGCCCGAAGTCGAGGATCTTCACCTGGACTGATGATCCGGTCGAGCCTTTGTCCTTACCTTCCTCTTCGCTGACCACGAGAATGTTCGAAGGTTTGAGATCCCGGTGGATCACTCCCCGCTGGTGGGCGTAGCTGATGCCGTGGCAGATCTGGCGGAACAGTTCGAGGCGGACGCGAATGTCTGTTCTGGCATGTTCCGGACGGATGGGATTTTCCGCCAGGTACTCATCGAGCGGCACGCCGCTCACCAGCTCCATGACGAAGAAGTGCTCTCCCTCCTCGGTGCAGCCGGATTCGTGAATCGCAGCTATTCCGGGGTGCTTGAGACGGCCAAGGGCCTGGACCTCCCGCCGGAATAGCCTCACCCGGTGTTCGTCCAGATGCACGTCGCTGCGGACCACCTTTAGCGCCACCCGGCGGCGGGGGCTCTCCTGCTCGGCTTCGTAGACCACGCCCATCCCGCCCTCGCCGAGTTTCCGGATGATGCGGTACCCCGCGATCTCCGCCGGGATGGGCGACGCCTCTCCTTCTGGCTCAACAGCAGTTTCCGGGACGATGCCGGCTTTCTGCAGGATCCCGGAAGGCTCGCCCCCATGGGCCAGGAGCGATTCGGCCTCGCGCCGCAGTTCCGGGATCGTCCCCGCAGGCCTCGTCCAGGTAGGCCTCCGCTCCTCCGCCGGGAGATCGGCCGCCCGGAGAACGATCTTCTTGATTTGCGCGAATCTTTCGGGTTTCATGAGTTGGTGCCTTCCGACAGTTCACGGAGCAGCCACATCTTGGCCATCCGCCAGTCCTCATCGAACCGTCCGCTCGGAAACTTTGAGCACAAACGCTGCTTCCGCATTGGTCATCCCGGCAAAGACACGAAATTCCACCACCTGGGCCATCCGCTGATCCAATTCGCCGAGTCTGGTCAGCGCCTCGTCGAGTTCGAGAACTTCGATCGCCTTTTCCGTTTGCCCACCCAGGTTCTCGTCGAGTGTCATAATGGTCTTGCCGCCCCCTCGCTTGGCTGCCGAGCGCTGGCGTGCATGGTCGATGAGAATCCGCCGCATGGCCTGGGCGGCGGTACTGAAGAAGTGGGCCCGGCTCTTCCAGTCGGTGCGGGTCTGGTCCACGAGCCGCAGGTAGGCCTCGTGAACGATGGCGGTGGGCTGGAGGGTGTGATCGATACGCTCCCGGCGCATCAGGTCGATGGCGATGCGGTGAAGCTCGTTGTAGACGTGTTCGAAGAGCCGGTCGCTGTATTCACGCTGACCGGCCTCATCACCCTGGAGGGCGAGAAGAATCTCGGTGACTTCGGATCGGGCGGCCTCGGTCATGGCACCACCCTCTGTCGTTTTTCAGAATGCTCAGCTGAATCCTCGACTTTTCCTCATTATCCACAATTTTGGCCGATTCTCAATATTTCACTGCTCCTGGGACTGATATGTGCTTCAACTGCCTTGCATGTGTCAGACAAATCGAGCAACGTTTCGTCAATCATATTTGTTTGGCCGATTTTTCTATTGAGGATTTTCCGGAGAGATTACGCAGTTATAAGTGGAGAAGAAATTTACGTGCATATCGGGTTCTGCGAAACGACTTGTGCTTCATTTCTCACAACCCATTGATAAGGAGGTATGTTATGAGACACGCAATGTTAGTTCTTATGCTCTTCATGGTGTTTCCGGTTTTGGGTATGGCAGACACGATCCACGTCCCCGGCGACCAGCCCACCATTCAGGCGGGCATCGATGCCGCGGTGGACGGTGACACGGTGCTGGTGGCCGACGGCACTTACACCGGTGACGGGAACCGTGACATCGATTTCTTCGGCAAGGCGATCACCGTCAGGTCGGAGAACGGGGCGGAGAACTGCATCATCGACTGTGAGGAGGAGGGTCCGCGGATTCTATTTCCACAGACGGTGAGGATGAAGATTCTGTGCTGGATGGATTCACCATTCAAAATGGGTATGGAGTGTACACGGATGGTGGGATACTGCTGGCGATGTGACTACTGCTCCGACTCCTCGCCAACGATCACCAACTGCACCTTTATAGCCAATCAGGGCACTGGAATCTGGGGGAGGGATCGCCTGCTGGTATGAGTCCTCGCTCGCCAACGATCACCAACTGCACCTTCAGCGATAACAAATCAAGCTTATGATGGTGGTGGGATCTACTGCAGTGGAGGTCCTCCTCGCCAACGATCACCAACTGCACCTTCAGCGGTAACGAAGCGGAAGATGTATGGTGGTGGGATCGGCTGCTAGGATTCTCTCGCCAACGATCACCAACTGCACCTTCAGCGAGAACGAATCAGTGGATATTGAGGTGGTGGGATCTACTGCTGCGAGTCCTCGCCAACGATCACCAACTGCACCTTCAGCGTGAATGTAGCAGGCTTGATGGTGGTGGGATCTGCTGCTGGGAGTCCTGCTTCGCCAACAATCACCAACTGCACCTTCAGCGAAAACGAAGCAGGGCATTCAGTGGTGGTGGGATCTAGGCTTCTACTCATCCTCGCCAACGATCACCAACTGCATCGTCTGGAACAACTCTCCGAGATAACATAGTGTGGAGTCGGGCCTAACGGTCTCTTACTCCGATGTTCAGGGCGGCTGGTCGGGCGAGGGCAACATCGATGCCGATCCGCTTTTCGTCGACCGGTCCGCTGGGAGATTACTACCTCAGCCAGATTGCTGCTGGGCAGGCCGAAAACAGTCCATGCGTGGACAGCAGGCGACCCTGAGAGCGACATGATCGAGGGAACAACACGCACCGATTCAGTTCAGGATACTGGGGTAGTGGACATGGGTTACCACTATCCGTTTCCTGGAATTTCGTGTGGTCACTGGCCCCGGCCCGGCCTATGAGAATCCGCCGCTGGTGCGGGTGTTTCCTCCAGAACAAGACGCCGTGCATGAATACGAGTTCGAGGCATATGGTCCCGATCACTACGGGGTCAATGTGACCTGCGGGGATGTGAATGGTGATCTGCTCGACGAGATCCTCACCGGCGCAGGCCCGGGTGAGATCTATGGACCTCATGTGCGGGGCTTCGAGGTGGACGGCACGCCCCTGCCCGGACTGAGTTTCCTCGCTTACGGCACCAACAAGTATGGCGTCAACGTGGCCGCCGGCGACATCGACGGCGACGGATTCGACGAGATCATCACCGGTGCCGGTCCCGGCGCTGTGTTCGGCCCTCATGTCCGGGGCTGGGACTACGACGGCACCGGCGACGGTGACCGCCATCCCGGGTGTGAGCTTCTTCGCCTACGGCACGCCCAAGTGGGGGGTGAATGTCTCGGCGGGAGACATCGACGGTGACGGCTATGACGAGATCGTCACCGGCGCAGGCCCCGGGGCGGTCTATGGGCCGCATGTCAGAGGCTGGAACGTGGACGGTGGCGCGGCGACGTCCATACCCGGGCGTGAGCTTCTTTGCCTACGGCACCCAGAAATATGGTGTGAACGTCACCTGCGGAGACGTGGACGGAGACGGGATCGACGAGATCGTCACCGGTGCCGGGCCGGGGGCGTTTTCGGTGCCCATGTCCGTGGCTGGAACTATGACGGCTCATCGATCACATCCCTGCCCGGCCTGAGCTTCTTTGCCTGGGACTGATGATGCGATACGGTGCCAATGTCTTTGCCGGGGCCGACCTGAACGGCGATGGCCGGGCCGAATGGTGGTGGGCTGCGGCCCTGATCCGGATGCTGGCACTGAAGTGAAAGTTTACGAATACGATGGCTCTGGTCAGACCCTGTGGTTCTCGCTGGAGGCCTTCGAGGGAAATGTACTACGGGACGAACGTGACGGCGGGGAGTTCTGAGTAGGGAGATCTACCCTGATCGACATCATGGCACCGGCTCAGGGGACTCTCTGGGCCGGTGTTGCTGTGTACCGACAATGGTCAGGAATTCCCTGTGGAATTCCGTAAATAGCATCAACACCTCGCCCAGAATCATCGCTAGAACGCTGTAGGACAGCGTAGGACGCGACTTTTTACGCCGGTAATGGTAAGATATGGCTCAGACGTGGAGGGGGCTTTTATCACACAGTCAGGATCATGCGGTAAATCCGATCTTCGCCGCGATTAGCTACCTCCAAGGTTTTCTATTGAGTTTTTAGGGTGGAGTTGGGACGATAAATAAAGACTTAGCCCTACTGCCGCATCATACTCAATAGAAAATTGTTCTTGTCTGTTGAGTTCAGCCTCTCAAGCTTTAAGTCCATCACCGACGGACAGGCTTTAAACCGATCGTTCAGCAAGGGCCGTGACACATGGATTCTTTTGTTACCTATCTACCCGACCGTTCATCTTGATTATTGATCTCATCAAGCTTGCGCTTCATTTGGGACAGGTGTGGATTTTCCTCGATTATTTCGCGTGCTCGCGCAACATTTCCCGCTTCTGCTTCGGCAATTTTCCCATGTATAGTGAAAAGCTTTTTCTCAGTCAAGCTATGTGCTTCCTCGGGCCGCCCGCAACGGCACTCGATCCCGGATTCAAGGGGATCGAAGGGGCGTGCAGGGCCGTTGCTGCCGAGTGGGTAGTGGTTTGCCCCACAATTCGCTGACCGATAGGCATCAAAGGCTGAAATCGGGCGCACTTCGCCGTCGGGCACGGTTCCGGCCCCGGGCCTCAAGCCGGCTCCCACTCGTCCCAATCGGGTGGCGCCTGCGAAAAGTCCTCCTCGGCCCGGAGCAACACGCCTTGAACCCGCCGTTCGCTTTTCACGGCCCACCCCGGCGGACCGTGGGCCCGGGGGACCACCGTGCTCACCCCCAGGTGCTCGAGGATGCGGCGGATCACCCCGGACTGCGCCGTCGAGATGAACGAGACGACCTTCATCACGCCCCCGCACGTGTCGCAGCGCAGGGGGTCCGCCTCGAACACCAGGCGGATCAGCTCCGCCCACCTCCGCCGCCGCTCGCTCGCCGGCGGCGGCGTTTCGCTGCGAATCCCGGCCGTCCCCTCCCGAGCCCTCTTCCTCCGCTCCGCCCGGCTCCGCACCGAGTAGTGGCCGTAGTAGCGCACCATGTGCACCCCGGGCGGCGGCACCTGCAGCGCCAGCAGCGACAAAAAGGTCAGCGCGTCGTATCGCGCCACCACCGGGCGGACGCCCTGCACCTTCTTCGAGCTCCGAACGGTGACCGTGCCGCTCGACCGGTCGTAGAACACCCGCTCCGCCGACACCGCCGGCCGCGCCAGGTAGCGCACCAGCCGCCTGAGGCGCCCGTAGTCCCCCACCGCCACCCTGACCGAGCCGTCCACCGAGAAGCCGCTGTGCTCCCAGCTCAGCATCTCGTCGCGCAGTCGAACGCTCAGCCGCTTGCGCCGCACCATCAGGTCGAGCACCCGCCGGGAGAACAGCCGCTCCAGCACCTCGATGTCCCCCTGCATGTCGAAGGGCATCGGGTGGAAGACCCCCTCGGCGTCGAAGGCGCCGTCGGTGGCCATGGCGTGCAGGTGGATGTGCGGGTTGACCCGGTCACCGAACCGCTGGGGAACCACCACCATCCCCACTCTCAGATCGTCCCGGCCCAGGCCGGTGCGGTAGAAAGCGTGGGTCGCCTCCACGGCAGAGCGGCAGAGGCCGGTGAGCATCCGGCGGTCGCGGTAGAACGGCCGGCGCAGGTGTCTGGGCAGGACGAAGACCAGCTGGCGGTGCCCCACCGGCTCGATCACCTCGTCGATGACGAAACGGCAGAGGATCTCGGCCCGCTTCTGCTGGCATGAGGGACAGACGCCGCGGAGCTGGCAGGAGAAGGCCACCAGCTGTTCATGGCCGCAGTCCCCGCAACGGACCCGGGCGAACCCGGCGGCGAGGATCCCGCAGCGAAGATACTCTTCGAGCGTGCGGCGGGCCCGATCGGTCAGCGGGCCGTGCCGGTCGAGAAACCGCTCGTCGTAAGTCTCGAGGAACAGCTCGAGGTTCTCGCGGACCGCCAGGTGCAGGTCGGTCCGCTCCGGCCGCCGGGGCCGGTAGATGCCCTTCGTCTCCTGGCCCATGCAGACCGGGAGGAGCAAGATCGGGGCCGGGGGCCAGGCTGGTCAGCAAACGAAAGGTAGCGACGGGGTCGTGTCAACCGCGGTTGACGGATCGGAAACGCGGGAATCAGAACACGCACCAGCGCCTTGCGTGACATGAACCCTCGAATGGTACGGGACAGGGTGGTGCGGCTAGCGGCGGTAGCTCCTTTCGGACGCCGGCAGGCGTAAGACCTCGCGGTAGCCTTTGAGGCAATTCCTCCCGAAATGTTTGACAATAACCATGCGCGGGGCAATACTGTAAATCATTCTCACCTCGTTGTTTGACGTATCCCGACGACCACTGGGGGCAGGCAGCGGATGGAAAACCGCCGACTCAGTTCAGCGTTTACGGGTCCACCGGTCTTCCGTTGGCTCGCTATCAGCCTGCTCTTCACTCTCCTGGCGGCCCCGGCAAATGCCGGCAGCAGTGCCGACTGGGCCGACTGGTACCAGCGGAGCCTGGAGTGGCAGACCGGTGCCACGCCGCTGCCGGTGCCTCCGGAGGGGCTTCGCCTACAAAGGGGCGGGGCGACCTGGCTGTTGGAGAGCGGTGAGATCTTCGTCATGGCCCCGGCGCCCGACGGCGCGCTCACCGGGATGGTCTTCAGGGGCCAGGGGCGGTTCACCCTGCCGGTGCCCGACCCGCGGGAGCGCGAAAACTTCGCCTTCCGTTCCGGCACCGAGCCGCTGGAAACCCTCGAGTTCGTTTTTACTCTTCTCACCCTGCGCAGCGCCGAAGACCTGGCCCCGCTGCTACCCGCACCGCTGAAGAGCGCCATGCTCGAAGACAACGACGATCTGAAGGCGAGCCACCAGCGCTGGCTCCGCAACACCCGCCGGGACGTGGACGCCCGGGTGGCCGCGGGGCGGCTGATCCCCGGCGACCGCTACCTCATTGCCGAGATGGAAACCAGCGAGTTCGGGCCGCTGACCTGGGAGTTCGAACCGTTTCACCGGGAGGAGATCCGGCTGGAATTCTGCCGGGTGACCAACGACCACCCCGAGGTCTGGGTCAACCTCCCGGGAGGGGGCAGTGACCGGCAGCCGCTGATCGACATCACCCACGCCGAGCTGAGGGCCGACCTGGAGAACCACGGCGGCCGCGAGGCCCACGACATCGCCCAGGGCAGCGTCGCTCAGGGAAATCGATACGGCCAGAAACGGCAGTGGCCCTGGACCGAGTTCAGCGCCACGATCACCTTTGTCCCGCAAGTGGAGGGGATGCAGGCGGTGCCGCTGCTGCTGGAGCCCCAGGCCAGGGTGGACGCCGTTCGCGACGCCGGCGGCCGGCCGTTGCCCTTCATCCGCGATCATCTGGGCCAACGGGCGGTGATCATCTACAGGACGATTTACGACGAGTCGCTGGTGGTGCTGCTGGAGGAGCCGCTGGCGGCGGGTGAAGAAACGCAACTCACCATCGACTACAGCATCCGCACCAGCAACCAGGTGCTGGGCCGCGACTGGTATCCCCGGCCGGCGGACCGGCCGCGGGACGAGCACACCGCCCGGATAACCGTGACCCACCCGAAAAAAATCCAGATCCGGGCCAGCGGCCGGCTGGAAAGCGAGGAGGCCGATGCGAAACCGGCGCGGACGGTCTGGCTGATTGACGAGCCGTGCGAGGCTGTGGGCTTTTCCTACGGCAAGGGCTTCAAGGAGGTCCTGGTGGAACGGGACGGCCTGCCCCCGGTGAACTCCTTCGGCACCGTGGACGGGATCACCATCGACGACGTCCGGCGCAACGTGGGCCGGGACATCCTCGACTGCGTCGCCTTTCTCCAGGAGTATCTGAAGGCCCAGTCGCCGGTGGACCGCCTGCTGGCCGCCCGGGTCACCGGCTTCAGTCAGTCCTACGTCGGCTTCGTCAACCTCAACGTGCTGGCCTACAACCGCGAGAGCCCGGGGCTCTCCCAGCTGCTCCGGGGGCGGGAGGCCGCGGCGCAGTTCTGGTCCTGGACCATGGAGTGGCCCGACTACCGCGACCAGTGGCTGGCCGACGCCCTGGTGGATTTCAGCACCCTGCTCTGCATCGAGGCGGTTGGCGAACACCGGGGCTATTACGAGCAGATCATCAGGACCTTCAACGCCCAGATGGTGCCCACCCAGAAGGGGGTTTCCCGGGGTATGTCGGCGCTGCTGGTCATGCCGGAGTTCGACCGGGTGCGCAGCCCGGTGCCCCGCGGCCTGCTCAGCGACACCGAGGTGGTGCTGCTGCCCAGCCCGCTGATCAAGGTCCGGTGGGAGCCCCGCCACCTGAAGGACATGGGGCCCATCGGCCTCGGCTTCCGATCCAGCCCGGCCGAGGTGCCATACGCCTACTCGGCCTACAACCTGCGCCGCGGGGTGCTGGTGCTGCACATGCTGCGCAAGCTGCTGGACAACAACCCGGACAGCGGGGGGCGGGACCTCTTCCGCGATATCATCGGCGATTTCTACCGGGCCCACGCCGGGGGCCGGGCCGGCACCGCCGATTTCATCAACACGGTGGAACGGGTCACCGGATCCAGCTGGGGCTGGTTCTTCGACCAGTGGGTCTTTGGCCGCGGCACCCCCACGCTCACCTGGGGCTGGCAGGTGTCGGAAACGCCGAATCCCCAAGGAACCTACGACCTGCAGATCGAGATCGAGAAGAGCGACGTGCCGGCCGATTTCAAGGTGGTGGTCCCGGTCTGGATCGACTTCGGTGAGGAGCGGGTCAGCCAGGTGCTGCTGCCCCTGGACCAGTCGTCAAAGCGGTTCCAGTTCCCGGTGCCGGCGAAGCCCGAGCGATTGACCATCAACCCGCGCCACGAGGTGCTGGCCCAGATACTGGAGAAAAAATGACCGAAAAAGCATTCCAGGATTACTACCCCGAGGACGTGTCCCACTGCTTCGGCTGCGGCCGGCTGAACGAGAAGGGGCACCGGATCAAGAGCTTCTGGGACGGCGAGGAGACGGTCTGCCGCCACACTCCCGGGCCGCAGTCACACCGCCATACCGGGGTATGTCTACGGCGGTATGGTGGCCTCGCTCATCGACTGTCACTCCACCGGCACCGCGGCCGCCGCGGGCTACCGCGAGGAGGGCCGTCCCATGGACAGCCTGCCCCCGCTGCGCTACGTCACGGCAATGCTGAAGGTGGACTACCTCCGCCCCACCCCCCTGGGTGTGGTGCTGGAGATCCGGGGGAAGATTGAGTGGGTCAAGGGGCGCAAGGTGCTGGTCAGCTCCACCCTCTCTGCAGAAGGCAAGGTCTGCGCCCGGGGTGAGGTGCTCTGCGTCCAGATGCCGGAAAGCATGCTGCAGGGGAAGTGACAGTGAAGAAACTTGGCGGCCAGATCCTCATCGCGGCGGTGGGCAAGTTGAAGACCGCCCACTGGAAGGCGGCCCAGGAGGACTACCTGGGCCGGCTCAACCGTTACACCTCGGCCCGGCTGGTGGAGGTGAAGGACTCTGTGGGCCGCGGTGACCCCGACGACGTGGCCGCCGAAAAGGAGGGCCGGCTGCTGCTGGAGGCCAGTGAGGGAGCCGGGCGCCGCATCGCCCTCGACGGCGGCGGGCGGCAGCTGGACAGCCCGGGGCTGGCCCGATTCCTGGAGAAGCAGCTGGAGGTCTACGGTAAGCTGGCCCTGCTCATCGGCGGCCCGGTGGGGCATTCGTCCAAAACGCTGGACAGCTGCGACGACAAGCTGTCACTATCCCTGCTGACCCTGCCCCACGAGCTGGCCCGGGTGCTGCTGCTGGAGCAGCTCTACCGCGCGGCGACCATCGTCAGCGGCGAGAAGTATCACAAATGACCATCCGCTGCATGACAACCAAAGACCTGGTCCAGGCCGCCGCCTTCACCGCGGCCAGGGGATAGGAGCAGACTACCCCATGCCTATCGCCCTGGTCATCCTGCCCACCTACACCAACAAAAGTGTTCCTCTCGGTCTGGCCTGCATCAACGGCGCGTTGCGGCAGGCCGGGGCCGAGGTTGCGACGTACGACCTGGACCTGGAGCTGAGCGTCAGTAATTTTTCACTCTACCAGCGGCTGCACCACCACGCCTGGAGCGGCGACCCGAAGACGGTTAACTTCCTCGGCAGCACCGACGCCGACCTGGTCTTCCACTCACTGTTCGAAAACCGGGAGGGACTGGAGGCGTTGGGCCGCAGGGATCCCCGGGCGCGGGAGGACGCGGAGCAGGCGGCCCGCTGGGCCGGGGCGGCCATGGAGCGGATTCTCGCCGGTGGAGCCACCGAGGTCTGGTTTTCCACATTTGTCAGCAACCTCTGGCCCACCATGCTGGCCGCCCGGGCCGTGCGGCGTCTGAACCCGCAGGTGCGGCTGGTCTTCGGCGGCCCCGGGGTGTTCGACGAAGAGGTGCGGGCCCTGCTGCTGGGCAACGGCCTGGCCGATGTCTGCGTGGTGGGCGAGGGTGAGCTGACCGCGGCCGAGCTGGTGGGCGCCGGCCCGGGCGAAGAGGTTGCCGGGGCGGCGGTGATCCGTGACGGCAGGATCAGCTGCACCCCGCGGCCTCCGGCCGACCCGGACCAGCTCCCCCGCCCCGACTACACCGGCTTCCCCTGGCCCGGCGGCCGGCTGAGCGACTACCTGCAGCGCGACTTCGAGGGCCTGCCCATCTCCTTTTCCCGCGGCTGCGTCAACCGCTGTGTCTTCTGCACCGAACAGAAACTCTGGGGGCGGTTCCGCTCCCGCAGCCCGGAGTCGGTGGTGCAGGAGATGGAGCAGCTGCGCGACACCTGGGGCGTATCGCTCTTCTACGTTTGCGACAGCCTGGTCAACTTCTCCGCGCGCTGGCTGGAACGGTTCTGCCGTCTGGTCATCCACCAGCTGCCCGAGGCCGCCTTCTCCTTCGCCTTCATCCAGGGGGCCAGGCTGCCCCGCCCGCTGCTGGAGCTGATGCACCGCGCCGGGTTCAGCCGGCTGTTCCTCGGCGCCGAGCACGGCTCCCGACGGATGCTGCAGCTGATGGGGAAACAGACTGAACCGGAGGAGATGCGGCAGGTGATCGTCGATGCCGTGCTGGCCGGCCTCTCGCTGCGGGTGCAGTGCATCGTCAATTTCCCGGGGGAGACGCCCCGGGACGTGATGGAACAGTCGTCCTTCTTCCGCGACGTGGACGAAGCACTGGCCAACCAGGGCGTTCCCCCGCGGGGCCTGCCCCAGCGGCTGCTGGCCAACACCTTCCGGCTGGAGCCGGCCAGTGACGTCTACCGGCAGCCGGAACGGTTCGGCGTGCGGATCATCGACCTGCCGGCCGGCGGCTACCCGGAGGTGAAGCATGCCGCCGGGCTGCTCAAGCGCTGGGAGCCGGTGCAGCCCCACGACGAGTCGCTGCACCTCTACCTGGCGTCGAAACTCAGCTTTCACCGTGACCCCTGGGCGGTCTCCCCGGCCGACTACCACCGCTTTGCCGCTGCCATCCACCGCCTGTTCCGGCCGGAACACCGGCTGGTCCAGACCCCCGGATCCCGTGTGGCCCGCAACCCGGCCACGGGCCAGGCCATGGTGGAATACCAGGGTGAACGGATGGAGCTGGACCGGGACGGCTTCGAGGCGCTCAAGCTGCTGGCCGGCGGAAAGACCCTCGGGGAAGCGACCCCAGCCCCTGCCGCCGGCCGGCCGGCGGACCCGCAACGGACAGCCCTGCTAGCCGCCGAACTGCACGTCCGTCACATCCTGCGGCTCAAGCCCACGGGATTCCCCTCCCACCCCGGGACCGGTGAATGATCCTTCGCTCCATGATATAATTCCTTCAGACAGGCTCATACCATAGCGCCAGATGCGGACCGTGCCCCGGACGGCGTCAACCGCGCGGAAAACCGCTCAACCGGACGACCGGATGAGCCGATGAAAAAAACAAAGAACGACAAAAATTAGTGAACATACCACCATCTCCGGCATCTGGCCCGGAGCGGGGAAAACGAGGGGAGCGGGCGCAACGGGACCGTCAACCGGGAGGTGAAACAGATGGCTGGCACTAAAAAGACCGTGGATTCGAATACCGGTTCGCTGGGCGACCATCTCGCGGCGGTGAAAGAGGGCCGTCTGCGCTTCGAGAACGCTTTCCAGGGTGTGACCCGCATGATCCTCGAGCGTGAACTGCGCAAGGTGGTGGTCAACGGGAAGACCACTTACGACTTCAACATTTTCAGAGCCGGGGATAAACATCTCATCGGCCTCTACGAGGAGATCAACAGTTTCGTCTCCTTCGTCAAGGACGCGGCCGAGGGAGGCTCCTCCAAGGAGATGGCCTTCGTGCTGGTGGGCGAGCCGGGCAACGGCAAGACGTTCTTCGTCGACTATCTCTGCACCTGCTACCGCGAATTCCTGCGGCAGGAACAGAACCGCAAGTTCACCTTCCGCTTCACCGGCCTTGACCGCCTGGGCAGCTATGGCCGGATCACCACCATCGAGTCCCAGACCTACGAGGACCCGATGATCCTGGCGATGAACCTCTTCGACACCCGGGACGAGAGCCGGGAACATCTGGCCGCGGCCCACGGGTGGAGCGACGAGCACGTGGAGCAGGCCTTCGAGAACTACCGCCCCCTGGGCGCCTGCAGCGGGTATATCTGGAACGACCTGCGCACCGCCACCGACGGGGACCTGGAGCGGATGCTCTCCCATGTTGAGATCGTCCCGGTGCCGCTCACCGAAAGCCTGGGAACGATCACCGGCAAGTATCCGGCCAAGGACAAGATCACTTCCTCGGCAGTGGATCTGCTGGGCGAGGAATCGATCCAGCGGCTGCTGCACATCACCGACACCAACAACCCCTACCGTTTCGATCTGCGGCGGGGCGCCCTGGCCCGGGTGGCCGGCGCCGGGATCCACTTCAGCGACGAGATCTTCAAGAACAAGAAGGACCTGGTACAGGTCTACCTCGGCGTGATCCAGAACCGCAACATCGAGATCGACGGTTTCAAGTGGCCCATCGACACGCTGATCATCGCCACCAGCAACAACTCGGAGTTCAATCGTTTCCTGGCCGAGAAGGAGGAGGCGCCCATCGTCGACCGCTGCCGGATCTGCTACGTCTCACACAATACCAACTACCGGCTGCAGGAGGACCTCACCGGCTACGCCATCGGCAGTGAGGCAAAGACCACCCTGAGCAGTGAAGAGCTGCACCAGGACCCCAACCTCAACTACGCCGCCTCGGTGGCGGCGGTGCTCACCCGCCTGCAGCGGGCGGAAAAGCTAACCCCGATCGAGATGATGAAACTGGCCGCCGGCGAGGTGGCCGGGGAAAAGAGCATCAAGACCCTGGCCGAGGTGGTGGACATTCTCAACCAGGACCCGGACATCACCCGCCGTTTCGGCCAGACCGGCATGGGTCAGCGGAACCTCGGCCGGGCGATCCAGCTGCTGCTGGCCTCATCGGAGACCAACGAGGGCCGCTGCATGTTCGCCTTCGATATCTTCGGCGCCCTGGAGCGGGTGACCCTCGACTACGTGGTGGACGCCAACAACCGGGCCAAGTACCTCGAGGACCTGAAGACGGCCCGCGGGCTCTACCGCGAACGGATCATGACCGAGATGTTCAACGCCTACATGGACGAGCCGTACGCCATCCGCAAGGACGTGATGAACTACGTCAACATGATCATCGGCGTGGACGCCGAAAACCTCGGCCCGGACAAGATATGGAAATACAAGGATCCCCAGACCGGCGAACTGAAGGCGCTGAAGGTGGACGGGCGGTTCATCAACAGCGTGGAGGAGCGGATGGGGCTGAAGACCGAGGAGACGCGGGAGACCTTCCGCACCTCGATCCGCAAGATCTACGGCCAGAAGATCTCGGTGGATCCGAACTACGACTTCATGGACAACCTGGAGCTGGTCAAGGCGGTGACCGACGTGCGGCTGAAGTCGGACATCGCCGGGGCGGGCAGCCTGATCGGCGCCCTGGCCAACCGGACCAACGAGGAGAACCAGAAACTCTACGACCGGATGATCAGGACCATGCTGGACAAACTGGGCTATTGCACCACCTGTGCGCAGAAAACCATCGAGTATTTCTGCACCCAGGAGGACGAGAACTAGTCCGGGGAACAACGGGAGCCGACCGATGAGCGACCGGCGGCACGCCTATTTCGAGGAGCTGCGGGCCCGCGGGCTGAGCCCGGAGGCCGAGGCCCGGATCCGTCGGGAGCTGGAGGACAAGGGCACCCACCACCCGCTCCCCGCCCCCGACCCACCCGGCAAAAATCCCGCCGGCATCAGCCCGGACAAAACGGTCTACCACTACCACGACCCGGCCCTGCTGCAGGACTTCCCTTCACCACAGGCCTCGGCCGACACCTGCCTCCGCTCGCTGGAGGATCTGCTGGAGCGGGACCAGCTGCGGGAGCAGGACGGCTTCCCGAAAAAAATCCGCGTCGGCCGGCTGGTCAAACCAGGCAAGGGGGGCCGGGAGAACGTGGTGGTGGTTCCCACCACGGTGGAGGAGAAGCTGATCCACGACCGCGTCACCGCCCGGCAGGAGGAGTCGCCCTCCGGCGGGTCCGGCGAGGGCGAGGAAGGCGACGTGATCGGCGAACAGCCGGTGCGCGAGGCCCCCGGCGGCGCCGGCCCGGGCCAGGGCGAGGGCGGCCCCCACGAAATGGAGTCCAGCGCCTACGACCTGGGCCGAATCCTCACCGAAAAATTCGAGCTGCCCAACCTCAAGGACAAGGGGAAGAAACGCAGCCTGACCCGCTACACCTACGACCTGACCGACAGGCACCGCGGCTTCGGCCAGATCCTTGACAAGAAGGCCACCCTGCGCGAGATCGTGGAGACCAACATCGCCCTGGGGCGAATCCCCGACGTCTCCAATATCGACCCCACCGGATTCCTGGTGGCCCCCAGCGACAAGATCTACCGCATCCTCTCCCGGGAGATGGACTACGAGTCCCAGGCGATGGTCTTCTTCATGCGCGACTACTCGGGTTCGATGATGGGCAAGCGCACCGAACTGGTGGTCACCCAGCACGTGCTGATATACAGCTGGCTGCTCTACCAGTATGCCCGGCAGGTGGAGTCGCGGTTCATCCTCCACGACACCGAGGCCACCGAGGTGGATGATTTCCACACCTATTACAACTCGCGGGTGGCCGGCGGAACCCGGGTGGCCTCGGCCTTCCGCCTGGTCAACGAAATGGTGGAGAGGGAAAATCTGGCCCGGGATTACAACATCTACGTCTTCCACGGCACTGACGGCGAGGACTGGGACGGCGAGGGCCAGGAGGCGCTTCCCGAAATCGAGAAGATGCTGACCTACGCCAACCGGGTGGGGGTGACCATCGTCCAGCGCGAGGAAGGAGCGGAGAAGAAGAGCGAAGTGGAGAAGTATCTCCTCAAGTCAGGGCTCACCGAACAGAAACCGGACCTGCTGAGGGTGGATACCATGGGTGAGAGCGCCGAAGAGCCGAGGTTGATCGAGGGCATTCGGCGGCTCATCTCCTGAAGCGGGAAACCCGAGGGGTACCGGCCATGGAACTGATCGACCAGCACACCAAGGGCATCATGGAGGGGTGCAAGGAACGTGCGCGAGAGGCAGGGCTCCGCTTCCAGGACGAAACACTGGAGTACGTGGTCACCAACCGGGACATGCTGGAGCTGACGCCGAAGCTGATGATCCCCACCCTCTACGACTACTGGGTTCACGACGTGGAGGTGCTGAGGGAAAAGGGGCGCTACGAGCTCTACCCCAGCAACCCCTACGAGACGGTGATCAATACCCGGCCGCCGATCTCTTTCTACAACGACAACAACCCGGACTGGCTGAACGTGATGATCTTCTACCACGTTCTGGCCCACATCGACTTCTTTCAGAACAACCTCTACTTCCGCAACACCCGCGACTACGACTTCACCGGGCTGGCCCTCTCGGATAAAAGGGAAATCGCCAGGCTGCGGGCGCTGAAGGGGCGCTGGGTGGACTACATCGTCGAGTTTGCCCGGGGCATCGACAACCTGGCCGGATTCCACGAGGAGCTGTCCCGCAGTTTCCGGCCGCCGGCGCCCGCCGGCTCGGCGATGCTCGACTACTATTTCGACGTCTTCCTTCAGGAAGAGAAAAAGGTACGGACCTCCGAATACGTCAAGGAGATGGAGCGCTACAACCAGTGGCTGGCCGAGGGGGGAAGAAAGGCCGGTAGAGGCTTCTTCGCCGAGGTCCGCAAGCGCCACCCCGAGTTCGAGGCGATGTTCCGCGCATACCGGGAGCGCAAGCCCCGGCGCGGGCTGGACCTGATGCAGTTCATCCTCGAGCACAGCGAGTTCCTGGGCGACGGCAAAAACAAGTGGATGAAGGGCGTGGTGGAGATCGTGCGCAAGACATCGCTCTTCTTCCAGCCGCAGATCCGGACCAAGATATTGAACGAGGGCTGGGCCAGCTACTGGCACGAGACGCTCTTCCTCCAGGACGA
Organism: uncultured Acidobacteriota bacterium; assembly: GCA_963836075.1. GTDB lineage: Bacteria > Acidobacteriota > JAQAZP01 > JAQAZP01 > JAQAZP01 > JAQAZP01. The sequence goes on along the minus strand of CAWIIB010000009.1, from coordinate 2,458,634 downwards.
CCGGATCCGGGGCCACGAGGTGGATTTCGCCCGGGTCAACGCCGGGGTGGTGACCATGCCGCGGGTGGGGCTCAACCCCTACGCCCTGGGAATGAAGCTGTTCCAGTACATCGAGGAGCAGGCCGACCGGGGAAAGCTCTCCCTGGAGTACCGCCGGCTGCTCGACGCCGGGGAGCGGGAGCGGTTCGACAACGGCCGGGGCAACGGGAGGGAGACCATCTTCGCCCTGCGGGAGAACCTCAGCGACTTCCTGCTGATCCACAACTTCGTCGACCAGGAGTTCGTCGACCGCAACCGGCTCTTCGTCGCCGGCCGCCGCCTCGACCGGCAACGGATGGTCTGGCAGTACTACGTCAAGAGCCGCGATGCCGGCGAGTACCGCCGAATGCTCAACGATTCCCTCTACCACCCACCGCACATCCTCATCGAGCAAGACAAGTGCACCGGCAAGACGCTCTACCTCAACCATGTCCACGAGGGAAAACCGCTGGTGCGGGATTTCATCGCCAACACCCTGCTGGGGATCGAGTATCTCTGGGGCGGGCCGGTGAAGCTGGAGACCAGTGAAGCGGAAGTGCAAGCCGACCCCTCCAGCCGCCAGGCCCAGGTGATGTTCCCCGGCCTGTCGCGGCTGGCCCGGGAGGAAGAGGACGAACCGGAGGTCCGCTGGCAGAGGGTGCTCTACACGATGCAGAACCGGAAACTGACCAGGTCGGAGCTGTGAGCAGGAAGGATCGGACCGAACCGATGAAAAAGAAAAAGCGCAGCAGCATCGAACGGATGAACATCAAGCTGGAGGAGCAGAACATTCAGAGCGCCATGGAGGGCCTGGATGTCCCGCCCCGCGAGAGCGACTGCCAGGCGCCGGTGCCGTTCGACGACTTCCTGCGCATTCTGGCCGACCAGCCGTCACGGGTGATCCGCAACGTGTTCCAGACTTTCCACGACATGGTGATGACCTATGTCCAGCGCGGCGAGGACGAGTATCCCGACGACCCGGAGTCGATCAACTTCATGCCCTGGGACTTCACCGACCTCTTCGTCACCGGGGCCGATAACCCGTTCTTCGCCGACCGCCTTTTCGCCAACCGGCTGATCAACCGGGTGGAGGCCCTGCGGGCCGGAGCCCAGCAGAACAAGATCTACATCTTCGAGGGGCCTCACGGCTGCGGCAAGAGCACCTTTCTCAACAACCTGCTGCGCAAATTCGAGGAGTACGCCAATACCGAGGAGGGGATGCGCTACGAGACCGTCTGGCGGCTGGACCGCAAGGTGCTGGGCCTGCCCCCGGCGGCGGCCGTGCTGCCCCCCTTCGCCAGGACCATCCCGCTGGAGCGGGACGACCGGGAAGCCCCGGACAACGGCGCCGAAGCCGAACCCCCGGCCGAGTTCACCGAAGAGTACATCGACATCCCCTGCCCCAGCCACGACAACCCGATTCTGGTCATTCCCCGGGAGCAGCGGCGCAACTTCTTTGATGACCTGTTTCAGAACGACCAGTTCAAGTGGCGGTTGTTCACCGAGAAGGAATACGACTGGGTGTTCACCGACAAGCCCTGCACCATCTGCAGCACGCTCTACCGCGCCCTGCTGGCCCGGCTGCGCAGCCCGCTGAAGGTATTCAAGCTGATTTACGCCCGGCCCTACCACATCAACCGCCGGCAGGGAGAGGGGATCAGCGTCTACAATCCCGGCGACAAGTCGATGCGCAGGGAGATTTTGACCAACGAGATGCTGCAGCAGCGGATCAACGCCACCCTGCAGGACAGCAACCTGGTGCAGTACATCTTCTCCGAATTCGCCAAGACCAACAACGGCATCTTCGCCCTGATGGACATCAAGTCGCACAACGTGGAGCGATTGATCCGCCTGCACAACATGATCAGCGAGGGGGTGCACAAGGTGGGGCATATCGAGGAAAACGTGGACTCCCTCTTCCTGGCGGTGATGAACCCCGAGGACACCAGCAACATCCAGGACATCCCCTCCTTCACCGACCGCGTGGAATACCTGAAGATCCCCTACGTGCTCGACGTAACCACCGAAGTGGAAATCTACCGCACCATCTTCGGCCGGCACATCGAGGAGAACTTCCTCCCCCGGGTGCTGGACAATTTCGCCAGGGTGATCCTCTCCTCACGAATGAACACCGAGTCGGAAGCCATGAAGGAGTGGATCGGCGACCCTTCGAAATACCAGCGCTACTGCGACTCGAACATGCTGCTGCTCAAGATGCAGATCTTTGCCGGGCACATCCCGCTCTGGCTTTCCGGCGACGACCGGAAGAGGTTTACCGCCGGTATCCGGCGCAAACTGATCGCCGAAGGCGAAAAGGAGGGTCACAAAGGTTTTTCGGGGAGAGACTCGATCACCATCTTCAACCAGTTCTATTCCCGCTATTGCAAGGACGAGAAGCTGATCAACATGTCCACGCTGACCGACTACTTCACCCGGGTGCGCAAAAACCTGAGCGAGGAAATACCCGAGGGGTTCATCGACTGCCTGACCCGGATGTATGACTACAACATCCTGCAGGAGGTCAAGGAGTCGCTCTACTACTACAATGAGGACCAGATCACCCGCGATATCCAGAACTACATCTTCGCGGTGAACTTCGAGCCGGATACCACCGAGCGCTCGAATTTCACCGGCGAGCGGATCGAGATCACCGAGAAGTATTTCGAGGGGATGGAGGGCAAACTCCTCGGCCCCGGGGCGAACGCCGAGCGGCGCACCGCCTTCCGCCAGGAGACACAGAGTGAATACACCCAGCGCACCCTGACCCAGGAAGTGATGGTGGAGGGCAAACCGCTCACCCGGACCAAACTCTACAAGGACCTCCACGGGCGCTATGTCTACAACCTCAAGGAGAAGGTCCTCGATCCATTCCTGGAGAACGAGAATTTCCGCCGGGCGATCAAGGACTTCCACACCGACGACTTCAAAACCTACGACAAGCGGATTCGCGAGGACGTCACCTTCCTGATCACCAACCTGGTCGAGAAATACCGCTACACCGACCAGAGCGCCAGGGAGGTCTGCATCTACGCCATCGACAGTGACCTGGCCCGCAAATTCGCCAAGGAAGGGTAGGACCTCGGCCTGCACCTTGCCCTCGAGCCATGTCAGATGAACTCCGGCTTGTCGTTGATCCCGGCCTGGCGCAGAAAGATCAGCCCCAGCAGCAGATCACCACCCGCGGCCAGCAGCAGGCCGAAGGGAGCGAGAATCACCAGCAGAAAGCAGACACAGGCGATGATGTTGATCACGATCATCGGCTTGAGCAGACCGCCCAGGTCCGAGGGCAGCTGCAGCAGCTTTATGGCGAAGATGATCGAGACGATGCTCAGCGGGATGCCCACCAGCAGCAGCATCCCCAGAAAGGCGATCACCACCGGCAGTCCCGCCCCGGACCAGGCCACCACCTTGCCCACCAGGGCCACCGATGTGACGGCCATGGCGCCGATGAGGATACAGGTGATCAGGCCGTCGGTCTCGTGGAAATCGAAGTGCTCGTTGATGTAGTCGCGGAAGCGGTAGAGCGCGTAGAGCGAGCAGAGCGCCTGGGCCACGGCAGCAAGAAAGTAGACCATGGCCAGCCCCACCGGCAGCGTGTGGCTCTTTTGAAAAATGATGTCGATGAAAATGCTGAGCACCATGGCCGGCAGGAGCAGTGCCGCCGAAGCGATGGCCAGCCAGCCGGCCATCATGTAGGGGTTGTCTTCGGTCCTGTTCATCGGCCGGCCCTCCATCACCATTCCATCTATTCTATTCATCGTCCTGACCTCCACCAACCCCCTCACACGTAATCGGGGATATGTTCCAGCACGTCACCGGGCGTGCATTCCAGCTCCCGGCAGATCGAGTCCAGGGTGCCGAAGCGGATCCCTTTGACCTTGCCGGTCTTGAGCAGGGAGAGGTTGGTCACCGAGATGCCGATCCTTTCCGACAGCTCGGTGAGCGACATCTTTCGCTTGACCAGCATCATGTCCAGTCTTACCTCGATGGCCATCGCCGTTCTCCTGTCTCAGGTTCCACATCATGCGTTCAAGTTTATATACGGATAGTATAGTGAAAATGTTTTATGCAAAACAATGATTATTTTATGTTTTACATTGAATAATTGATACTTTACATAATTTACATTTATCACTGTGTTGCACTATGGCCTGCCAGACCGTATATTTCTGGAAGACCGCCTGCCGGATCTGCACCGAACCGGTTCCCACTATTACACTGGAGGGCCAGATGTTCCGCCTGCTCAAAACACTATCCACCGCCGCCCTGCTGACCATCACCCTCCTGCTGCTGACCGTCCTGCCGGCCGCCGCCCAACCCACACCCCCGGTGCGGGTGATCGCCGAATGGGAACCGGCCCTGGGCACGCTGATCAGCTGGCCCCTGGGCATCCCCCAGGCCCTGGTGAGGGAACTGGCCGAGGACGACAAGCTCTACGTGCTGGTCAACGGCAGTAGCGCCGAAAGCTCGGCCCGCAGCACCTTCAACTCCTGGGGCATTGACCCGGCACAGGTGGAATACATCCAGGCCAGCGTCGGCTCTCACTGGCCCCGGGACTGGGGCCCGCACCAGGTATTCGACGGCAACGGCGACTGGGGCATCCTCGATCCGATCTTCGAAGGCTACCCCTGGGTGAGCAACGCCTGCGTGCCGATCAGTTCGCCCGGCGGGTATGTTGGCGATGATGGGGTGAATACCGATGTGGCGGCGTACTTCGGCGCCCCGCTGCACGATTTCCCGGCCTACCTCACCGGGGGCAACTTTCTGGTGGATGGCCACAACAGCGGGTTCTCCACCTGCGCCATGGTGGGCGAAAACAACCAGCTCTGGACCGAGGCCCAGTTCCGCACCCTGGCCGCCGACTGGATGGGCACCACCAGTTACCACGTTGTGGACAGTACCGAGAACAACGGCATCCAGCACATCGACTGCTGGATGAAACCGCTGGACGAGGAGACCCTGCTGGTCAAGCTGCCGCCCGTCTGGCACGAGGAGTACGGCCGGATCGAGGCCAACCTGGCCCAGCTGGCCACGGCGGTAAACTGCTACGGCCGGCCCTACACCATCGTGCGCATCGACTGCCCGACCTACAGCGGCAGCCGGATCGCGGCCTACACCAACTCGCTTATCCTCAACAAAAAGGTGCTGGTGCCGCAGTTCAACATCCCCGGCGACGCCCAGGCCATCGCCACCTTCCAGGCGGCCATGCCCGGATACGAGGTAATCGGCTTTCCCTGGGGCAGCTGGTACTACTACGACGCCCTGCACTGCCGCACCCGTGCGGTTTTCGACCCGCAGATGCTGCGCATCACCCACCGCCGCCTGGACGCCGAGATGCCCCCGGCCGCCGGCCACACGGTGACCGCCATGATCGACGACCGCAGCGAGACCGGTCTGGTGGTCAGCGAGCTGAGGGTGTACTGGCGCCTGGGCGGCAGTCCGGCCTGGAGTTGGGAACCCCTCTCCCCCACCGGCCACACAGACACCTACGCGGCAGACATCCCGGGCCAGGCGCCGGGTATGACCGTGGAGTACTACATCGCCGCCGCCGACAACTCGGGCCGCAGCGAGACCCTGCCCCGCACCGCCCCGGCCGGGTTCTACAGTTTCACCGTGCTGCCATCGGACCTGGTGGTGGAGCTCAGCTGTACGCCAGCCAGCGGCACCCTGCCCTTCACCAGCGCCTTTTCGGTGCGTCTGGACAACCCCCAGGCCGCTTTAGCCCGCCGCATCGCCGGGCGGATCAACATCGACCTGGCCGGCGGCGGGTCCATCGGCTCCTGGCGCGCCGGCTACACCAACATCGATCCCGGGGCCAGCTATGTCACCGGCTGGAACCAGTCGCTGCCGGCGGTTCCCGGCCTGGTGGGCACCAGCACCTTCACCCTGCACGGCATGGATGTCACCCCGGCGCCCTACAACCAGCCGCCCTATCCCCCGGCCGGCGCCGCGGCCAGCGACAGCTGCACCATCGCGGCCACGGCCCCCTGACCACCAGGGCGCCACAGATGAAAAACCCCTCCTTTCGGAGGGGTTTTCCTTTTTCATCACATACTTTACAGCCGGGTCAATTCCGCCCGTTGAGGTGGTGGGCCCCGATACGGTCAAAGATCCGGCCGGGGTGTTCGCGGGAATTCTCGATGAACCACTTCGAGGTCTCCATCCCGCCGCAGACCACACCGGCGAGGAAGAGACCGGGCCGGTTGGATTCGAAGGTGTCCCCGTCAAAGGAGGGGCTGCGGAACCGGTCGTCCCCCACGGCCACACCCAGCTTTTCCAGCAGCGAGTAGTCGGGAACGTAGCCGGTCATGGCCAGCACGAAATCGTTGGGCAGGGTCAGCGGCCCATCGGGGGTGCGCAGGGTGATATCACGCTCCCCCACCCGTTCCACACCGGAACTGAAGTGGGCCTCGATCTCCCCTTCCTTGATCCGGTTCTCGATGTCGGGCAGGACCCAGTATTTAACCCCCTTCTTGAATCCCGGCTCATGCACCACCAGGGTGACCCGGGCGCCGCAGCGGTAGGTTTCCAGCGCCACGTCCACCGCCGAGTTGCCCCCGCCGATCACCGCCACATCCTGGTAGGCGTAGCGGTGGGGCTCGTCATAGTAGTGCTTGACCTTGGGCTGTTCCTCGCCAGGGACGTTCATCAGCTTCGGGGTGTCATAGTACCCGGTGGCTGCCACCACGGTGCGGGCATGGTGGGTTCCGCGATCGGTGGTGACGTGAAAATCACCGGCCTCCCCGGCCAATGCCTCCACCCGCTCGTAGGTCCGCACGTCCAGTTTCCAGGCCTGGGCGACGCGGCGGTAGTAGTTCATAGCTTCGCGACGGTTGGGCTTGTCCCCGTGGGAGATGAAGGGCACGTCACCGATCTCCAGCCGGTCGGCCGTGGAAAAGAAGGTCATGTTGGCCGGGTAGTTGTAGATCGAGTTGACCAGGCAGCCCTTCTCCACGATACGGCAGCTGAGCCCCCGCCGGCTGGCTTCCACCCCGCAGGCCAGGCCGATGGGCCCGGCGCCGATCACCAGCACATCCACTTTGTCCCGGCCGGTTGCGCTCTTCATCTGCGGTCCACTCCGTACAGGGCGGTCCCTGCACCACTTGTGCCGGGACCACCACCTGGTTGCTGACCGGATTAATCGAAACCGAGAATGCCCTTGATATACTGCCCGCGGGTGTAATGCCAGGGATCGGTCAGACGCTCCTGGGCCAGCTTGCCCCGGAAGCTCTGGAGGTCGGCGTGTCCGTGCTCGTCCATCCAGGCGCCCAGCTCGCCGATGATTCCGCCCAGCCCGTCCATACCGTGACGGTAGAGCGTGCTCACCACCTGGATCGCATTGGCGCCGGCGAGGATCAGCTTGGCCGCGTCCCGGCCGCTGCCCACGCCGCCGGAACCGATGATGTCGGCCTCCACACGACCGGCCAGCAGAGCGGTCCAGCGTACCGATTGCAGGATGTCACCGGCACGGCTCAGACCGGGGGCGATTTTCTGGGTTTCGGCCTCCACGTCGATGTCCGGCTCGAACAGCCGGTTGAAGAGGACCAGGGCCCCGGCCCCGGCATCGGCAAAGCGGGAAGCCACGTTCATCAGGCTGGTGTAGTGCGGGTGAAGTTTCACCGCCACCGGAATCTTTACCGCCTCGACCACCGATGAGAGCACCTCCAGTTCGCTGGCCTCGATGTCAGCGGCGGTCACCGCGGTGTCCAGCGGCGGAGAGTAAAAATTGAGTTCCAGGCCGTCAGCTCCGGCATCGGCCAACTGTTTGGCCCACTCCACCCAGGTCTGGTGCTCCACCGCGTTGAGGCTGGCGATCAGCGGCATCTTCACCGCCGTGCGCGACTTCTCGAGCCAGTAGAGGTATTCCTTCGGCCCGCCGTGCTCCACCGCTGGAAAGAGGGACACCGCTTCGGCGAACATATCGCCGTGCTGGTCCAGTTCGTCGTCAAAGGCCCGCCGCTCGATCTGGATTTGCTCCTCGAAAAGCGACTTGAGCACCAGTGCACCGGCCCCGGCCTCCTCGACTTTTTTTATCGCGTCAACGTTTTTGGAAAGGGAACAGGCACCAACCACAATCGGGTTGGCCAGCTTGATGCCCATGTAAGTCGTGCTCAGGTCGGCCATGTCAATATCTCCTTCCACCATGTATGAGACCGTCAAGCACCGGGAAAGAGTGTCCCCGGCGTATGTAAACGAACGTTCAGCTTAGGGAAACGTCCGGCCCGGGTCAAGCGGGAGTTGGGCCCCGGAGGCAAAAAGCAGACAACGGACGCGGCCATTCACCCGTTGCAGGGCGGGACAGGGTGCGAGTAGTTCACGCGGAGCGCTCCGCCGGTGCAGTTACAGAAAAAAGAGGTTCCTTGCCACCGCCTACTTGCCCTTGCCGGCCAGGATCCTGTCCCACTTCCCGCCAATCTTGGCCAGGATGGCTTCCACCTGCTTGATCTGCTTCTGCGGAGTGTCGCCGACCGTCACGGTGCCGGTCCCGCGCCAGACGACATTCTTGGTCTCGGGGTCGTAGGCGTCAAGGATCAGGGTGCCCTCGGTGTAGGTCGTGGCATAGGTCATGGATGATCCCACACCCCCGCCATAACCGCCGTAGTAGCCATAGCCGCCATAGCCGCCCCACCCCGGTCCGAAACCGCCATAGCCCATGTAGGTCGTGTTGTACGAGGTGTTTTCCCTGGTGGTGACGTGGTAGGTCACGATGATGTCGGGGTTTTCGTTCACCTCGGTGAGGCCTCCCTCGCGAAGCTCCTTCTTGATCAGGCTGGTGATGCGGCTGGCCATCAACGGGTTCCGCGCGTTGCTCTCCCCGGTGTCGAGATACTGGAAGGTCTTGACCGGAATGAAATCGTACTCGTGGGCATAGTCGATATGTATTTTTTTCACCGTTGTGCAGGACGTAATGAGCGCAACGACGCAGAGCAGCAGTAACAGTTTCTTCATGATGTTTTCTCCCTTGATTGTAAAGTGCAGGATTCAAATGACTCAGGTTCAATAGTGCGCGGAGCCATGCAATAGGATACTTCATTTCATCGGAGCTTGCCCCGTTGGAGGGGAGGATTCAGATCCGGCCCTGGAACTCGTGCAACTCCTGGTAGCGGCCGCCGGCATTCACCAACTCGGAGTGGGTTCCCCGCTCGGCGATCTTGCCCTTCTCCACCACCAGGATCTGGTCGGCCCGGCGGATGGTGCTCAGCCGGTGGGCGATGACAAAGGTGGTGCGGCCGGCCAGCAACCGCTTGAAGCTGTCCTGGACCAGCACCTCGCTCTCCGAGTCGAGGCTCGAGGTGGCCTCGTCGAGGATCAGCACTCGCGGATCGGCCAGCAGGGCCCGGGCAATGGCCACCCGCTGGCGCTGGCCGCCGGAGAGCTTGACCCCCCGCTCGCCGATCACCGTTTCCAATCCCTCTTCGAAACGGTCGGTGAACTCGCTGACATGGGCCGCCGCAGCCGCCGCAGCCACCCGCTGCTCGTCGGCGCCGGGGTCGGCGAAGAGGATATTGTCGCGGATCGTGCCGTCGAAGAGGAAATCGTCCTGCAGCACCACCCCCAGCTGCGAGCGGTAGCTGTCGAGCACCACCGTGGACAGGTCGGCGCCGTCCACCCGCACCGTCCCCCGGTCGGGCTGGATGAAGGAGGCGGCCAGGCCGGCGATGGTGGTCTTGCCCGAACCGGAGCTGCCCACCAGGGCGGTGACCGAGCCGGCCGGAGCCACAAAACTGATGTCGTCGATGACCACCTTCCCCTCCTCGTAGGAGAAGGTGACGTTTTCGAACACGATGCGGCCCTCCACCGTGTCCAGGCGCTGAGTGCGCGCCGGGTCGTCGGCCTCCCGGGGCAGGTTGAGCACCTCCTCCATGCGGTCCAGACCGGCGAAGGCGTCGGTGATCTGGCTGCCGACGTTGCTCATCTGCAGGATCGGTGAGATGAGAAACCCGAGGTAGAGGGTGAAGGCGAAGAAGTCGCCAACGGTCATCCGACCACGGATGATCATCAGCGCACCCAGACCCATGATCGCCGCCCCGGAGATGCCCAGCAGCAGGGTGGCCGAGCTGGAGACCAGGCTGGTGGCGGTGAGCGACTTCCTCACGTTGCGGAACAGGCGGTCCACCCCCTGCTGGAAGGTGTGGATCTCCTGCGGCTCGGCGTTGAAGCCCTTGATCACCCGGATGCCGCCCAGCGACTCGTTGAGCCGGCCGGTGACCTCGGCGTTGATCACCCGGCGGCGGCGGAAGATCGGCCGGATGTAGCCGAAGGCCTTGAGCATGATCCCCCCGAAGAGCACCATCGGCACCAGGGCGTAGAAGGTCATGGTGGCATTGATCCTGAGCAGCAGGGCCAGGGCCACTACGGCGGTGAGCAGGCCGCCGAAAAGCTGGACCAGTCCGGTGCCCACCAGGTTACGCACCCCCTCCACATCGGACATGATCCGCGAGATCAGCTCACCCGACTTGTGATTGTCGAAATAGCGCAACGGGAAGTGGATGACCTGCCGCTGGACCTTGACCCGCAGCTGGGAGATCAGATTCTGGGCTTCCACGCTGAGCAGGCGGGTGAGGAAGTAGGAGGAGACTGCCTGGACCAGGATAGCGCCGCTCACCGCGACGAGGAGCAGCCTGAGCAGCTTCAGATCCGAGTTGCCGATCACGTTGTCCACCAGGTATTTGCTGGCCCCGGGAAGCACGAGGCCGGAAAGACGGTTGACGAGGATCAGCCCGATGCCGAGAAGCACCAGCCAGCGCCGGGGCCAGATGATGGTGCGGAAGGCATAGCGCACCGTCTTCAGCGTCGGTTTCTGCTTCGCTTCCTTGTCACGCACCTCGCCCACCGTCCCCGTTTTCATCCCTCTGTACCATGATCTGCTCATCAAAGGATTCCAATAATTTCAGGACGCCCCGGCCCGCCGGGACAAGTGGACCGGCCGGCGAAAATCCTCACGACACGCCCTCGAAGAGCATCTTCAGCTTGCCGGCGTAAAACATCCGGTCCCGGGCCGACATCCCGTGCTGCCAGACCACCGACATCTCGCGGATCGTCTCTTCCAGGTGCAGAAACGGCTGGGGAATGGGGAAGAGATACGGCTCGAGATCGATGCCGAACTTCTTGGCGTGGGTGAACATCGGGGTGAACGGCTCCACCCTGAAGAGGTCGGGACGGGCGATTTTTCGCATCTTCTGGTCCGGATAGCGCTGGTAGAGATCGGCCAGGCGGGCCATGTCCTCGGCCATCTCCGCGGGCGTCTGGCCGGGATAGCCGATGAGGATGTGCGACAGGGCGTAGAGGCCCACGCCGTAGAGGTTGGCGATGGAGAACTCGATGGTCTCGTCGTTCTCCCGCTTGCCCAGGATCTTGCGGTACTTGTCCAGCAGTGTTTCCGTACCCAGGTTGACCCCCACGCAACCGGCCTCCCGTACGGCGCGGCAGCGCTCCGGAGTCAGGTTGAACGAGGGGATGAACTCGCTGACCCAGCGGACCCCCAGCTTTCGCTCGGTGAGCAGGGCGACGACCCGGTCGAGCCACTCCACGTCATGGTTCATTGCCGTGTCGGTGAAGTTGAAGTAGGTGACACCGTACCGCTGGTTGAGGTGGGCGATCTCCTCCACCACCCGTTCCGGCGGCCGCGAGCGGAACCGGGCCCAGAAGTACTTCTCGGTGCAGAAGGTGCAGCTGCTGCGGCAGCCCCGCGACCCCTCAATGGTCAACCGGTTCCAGATCCCGCCGTCGGGCATCCGCGGTACACCGGCGGGGGGACGGAAGTCGTCCACGTCGAGGATCGGCAGCAGGGAGAGGTCCGGCTGCAGCGGCGCCGGTTTCGCCGGCTCCCCGCCGGCAAGCTCCACCCCCGGAGAGGTCTGGAAACCGCCGCTGAAAAAGTCCTCCAGCAGCTGCTGCACCACCCATTCCCCTTCCCCCACAACAAAAGCATCGGCCAGCTCGAGACCGGAGAGCAGTCTGCGTACCGGCGGCAGGTAAACGCCGGGCCCGCCCCAGACCAGTGGCAGCGAAGGCCGTTTCCGTCGCAACTCCTGGGCCATGTGGCAGGTGAAGGCGTGGTTCGAGATATAGGTGGAGAGCAGAGCCACAGCCGGATCGGTCTCCAGCACCAGGTCGGCGATCTTCTCCGCCCGGGCATGAAGGTCCTCGGGCAGCTCAACCGTGGCCGATCCCGCATCGGCGGTCATCGACTCCGGCGGCGGCGGGCCGGCCGAGGGGTCGGCCAGCGACCAGAGCAGCTCGGGCAGGCCGAAGAGGAAACTGATTCGGGGGATGTCCCGGCCGATGTTGGTCAGGTTGCTGAAACGGGTGAACCACTCCGGGTCCTCCCGGGCCACCACGGCATTGGCGTCAATCACCCGGCAGGGATACCCCGCCTGCTTCACCGCCTGGGCGATGCGGGCGATGCCGAGGTGCGGTACGGCATCCACAGCGCCGAGGTAGGGACAGAAAACAACGGTGACCTTTTGCGGCATCGGCCCTCTACCCGGTTCTAGCCCTCGGCCTTGGCCTCCAGTTCGTCCAGCTTGTCCGGCTCGGAGACGGCGATGTCCACCAGGGCCTTGGGGATGGAGCTCTGCTCGCACATGGTGCGGATCTCCTTCTCCACGTCGGAGAACTCCAGGATCTCGCGGATCGATTCGATGTACTCGAGCATCTCGTCGTCGGGGATATCGTCCAGTGAAGGGCCGGCGGCCTCGGCCGCCTTCTTTGCCGCGACTTCCTCGGCCAGCCGCTGCTTCTCCTTCAATTCCTCCTCCATGGCCTGCTGCGCCGCGGTGAGCACCGCCTTTTCCACGCCGGCCAGTTCCAGGATCAACTCCTCGGCCACTTCCTTGTTCAGCAGCAGCTTGACCTTCTCCTCGTCGGAGGCGTCGCCGGCCTCCTTGAGCAGCCCGGCCACGCGGTTCCGCTCGGCAGCCTCGGCGGCCACCGCGGCCACCACCCGGTCCAGCTCCTCCTGGCCGATGGCCAGGCGTTCGATGATCACTGCACCGTCCACCTGTGCAGCGAGCAGGTAGCGGACACCCAGGTCCCCTTCCATCTGTTTTGCCTGGGCCTCCAGAAGATCCAGGCGGGCCAGTTCCACGAAGCACTGCACGTCGGGACGGCGGTCGGCTTCGAGAATCCGGGGCCAGGTGGCCCCCACCCTGTCCAGCACCACGCCGGTGGCTGCGGAGACATTGGCCACGTCATCCAGCGTCAGCGCCGCCAGCGCCGACTTGAGGTCATCCATCATCGGGTGGCCCACGCTGGCCCGGGCGTCCATCGCCTTGCGCAGGTGCAGCATGTTCCCACCATGGTTCGACACGTTGTACCCGGCCTCGTCCAGTTTGCCGGCTATGGTGTGGATGGCGTCCTCCCGACCGCCCCCGGACAGATCCTGGGAACCCAGTTCCTCAATTTTCCCCTCGATGGACAACCAGAGGGGCCCGCTTCCCGTCGCATTGTCTGCGGTCATCGCTCACTCTCCTGTTGCAAAGACTCTGAAACAATCAAACCATTGTATGTAAACAAGTTGAACGACATGATAAAGATCAGCCGACAATCCGTGAGGCTTGAGGATAGCCATTCCACTGCCCGAGGTCAATATTGGACGGCCAGCGGCGGTTGACAACGGTACAAAACGACGGCCCGGCAAGCGGGCCGGGCCGTCAGTAATGAATCCTGTCCGCCGCCGCAGTGGCGGCGAGTTGGGCTCAGGGAGCCATGCCGGTGACCGTGGCCACCGCGTTGTGGGTGTCGCCCGACGGGGCGAAGGGCGGCTGGTTGTACGGCGCCGGAGTCACGTCGAACCCGTGGATGGTAAAGACGTTGTCTCCCACCAGGGTCCCCAGGGCCGGGAAGTTCTGGTTCCAGACCTGGGTGAAGACCTCCGCGGGGCCGAGGTTGGTCCAGCCGGCCCGCCAGTTGCCATAAGAGTTGCCGTTGGCGATCACCAGATCGACCCGGCCGGCAGCCCGGCGGTTCTCACTGGTCAGGTTGATCAGCCGGGCCGTGAACTGCGTGACGAACGGCAGTGTGCCGGTGTCGGGCGCAACGCTGATATCCACCTCCACCGTGTCCACCGGCACGGCGGCAAGGCCGAAGAAATCGACGAAGGCCTGCATCAACTCCAGCTGAGTGCTGGGGGATACGTGGTCGATGAGTCCTCCAAACTCGAAGGAAGTGCCGATGCAGCGATATGAGCCGGCATCGTGAGCGATTCCGCAGCCAAGACCGTCAGATGGGTTGGTGAAGATCTCGTAGGCCGGGCTGGTGGCGCCCAGCTGATCGATATAGGAGTTCTCACCGCTGTAGGTGAAGACCATCCCGCCGGTGAAGGTTCCGACCACACCGTCGGTGGTGGTGAGGTCGGCGCTGCCGTCACCCTCGTTGATGAAGTTGAAGTAGCCGCGGAGGGTGGCCGGGTTGCTGTCGTAACACCAGACGTCACCGCCCTCCATGTAGAGATTGCCGCCGTTGTCCAGGTAGTCGGTCAGGGCGGTTTCCTCGGCACTGCCGGAAGAGAAGGTGTAGTTGTTGTAGTACACGCCCACCAGGACAAAGATCGCGTCATAGTCGGTGAGCGGGTTGCTGAAGGCGAAGAGGTCGGAAGTGATCACCGAAGTCCAGCCCAGGGTGGCCAGGGCGGTCTGCATGGCCGCGCCGCTGATCGGCGTCGGGTCGGGCTCCCAGATCAGGATCTGGTACCAGTCGGGCAGGATGACGTCCTGGACCGTGGTGCCGCCCTCGGTGACGGCCACGCTGTTGACGGTCACCGACTGGTGGCCGGAGGCGTTGAACCGCAGGTCATAGCTGGCGCCGCCCGGGGCAGCCAGACTGTAGAAGCCGGAACCGTTGGTGGTCACCGGGGCCAGCGGAGTGTTGAGAACGGTCACCGTGGCCCCGCTCACCGGCGCGCCGCCCGAATCGGTCACCGTGCCCTGGATGGTGCCGGTGGCCGTGGCCACCAGGCTGAAGTCGACGTTCACCGTGCCTTCGGCCGGAACGTAAACCGCCTGCTGCTGGGTGGCGTAGCCGAAATAGGTGGCCTCGATGGTGTGGGTCTCGTCACCGGGCACGCTGAAGGAGTAGTCGCCGGTGGCCGGGTTGGCGTAGGTGGTGGCTCCGTTGTTCAGGTTGGTGAGAGTCGCCGGCACCGGGGCGCCGGAGGACGAGTCGGTCACCGTGCCCTGCACCGTGCCGTAGCCCTGGGACGCGGCGATCACCGCCGCCTCGAGGTCGATGATGCCCATGCCGAAGTCGTTGTCCTCGCCGGCGGGCCCCAGATCCACTGCGGTGATGAGCAGGATCTCCTTCATCGTGTCCACGTCGAGATCGGGGTTGACCTGCCGCAGAACGGCGATGCTGCCGGTGACGTGGGGCGAGGCCATGGAGGTGCCGCTGAGCGTACCATAGCTGTTGCCGGGGTACGAGCTGCGCACGTCATCACCCGGGGCCACAACCTCGGGCTTGATCTGGTTGTTGCAGCCGGGGCCGCGGCTGGAGAAACCGGAGATGGGATAGGGGAAGCTGTAGTTGGTGGAATCCACCGATCCCACGGAAAAGGCATTGTACGGCGAGTCCGCCCGGTCGCCGGGGGTGCGCAGGGAGGCCACCGTCGGTCCCTCGTTGCCGGCGGAGAAAATCACCGCGCAGCCGGCGGCCTCGCAGTTGTCCATCGTGGCCCAGAAGGTCACGTCACAGGGGCCGGTGATGTACGACCCGTGGTAGATCGGGCTGATGCCCCAGGAGTTGCCCACTGCATCAGGCACGTCGTCGGTGGTGCCCGGGTTGCCGTCCGGGTCGGCGAACCACTGGAAAGCGGCCACGGCGTCGGTCATGGTGGTGGGAATGTCCACCCGGTCGATGACCCCGGCGGCGATCCAGGTGGCGTCTTTCGCCACACCGATCTCGTTGGCCGCGGTGAAGCCGGCGATGGTCCCCATGGTGTGCGTGCCGTGGTAGCCGGAGTCGAAGGGGAAGGTGGAGTAAGTGACCGGGTCAAACCAGCACTCGGCGGCCGGCTCGGTGAGGCCGCGCCAGCGGGTGGCCAGCGCCTCGTGGTTGCCGTCCACACCGGTGTCCATGTTGGCGATCACCCGGCCGGCGCCGGTGAATCCCAGGGCCCAGGCCTGGGGGGCCTTGATCGCGGCGATGCCCGGCTCGATGGCCCGGGGGGCGTCCGTCTGCCGTCCCTGGCCAACCATCGGCTTGGGCAGGTCCTTCTCCACCGGAGCGATCAGCTCGATCTGGTAGTCGAGGTAGACCATCTCGACGTCGGGCCGCCGGGCGATCTCCCTGATCTCCCGCACGGTGGCTTCCACACCCACCAGGTTGTCGATCCAGAAGGTGCGGAAGTCATGCACCTCACCGGCCAGGAACTGCCGCTCCAGGTGCTGCACCAGCGGGGCCTGGGTATCCATGGCCGTGTCCCGCAGGTGCTCGATGACCTGCTTGTGCCGCAGGGCCAGCGTGGCCCCTTCAAGCTTCAGCTGCCGGTTGAGGGAGCTGACGTCGGCCTGCTCGGCCAGCCGCACGATCACTTTCTCGGTCTGGGTGGCCGGCAGGCCTTCCAGGTAATTTTCCAGGCCGCTGTGCAGGGTTCCGGCGTTTGCGGAACCGGCAACCAGGGCCAGGATAATGATGGCGATCAGGGCACATTTCCTCATGGTCAGAATTACCTCCGGGAAGGGTTGTCATACGCCGGGAAAGAGATACCCCACGAACTGACGGTGATGGGGAGACTGCTTTTTTCCGGTGAATTCGATCTTTCAGGTGAGCATTGTCCCAGGTGGAGGGGCAACGCCGAAAGGTCCGGCCCCAACGCATCACCGCAGCGCTGAAGCCCTGTATGGCAATTAATATAAGATTAACAGGGAATAAGAGCAAGTGAAAATGGATTATTCATCGCCCGGATCAGAGGAACTTCAACCGGCCGGAGGGCAGATGCGAGCGCCGTACCGATACACTCCATGGGTTGACCCGGGGTCGCAGCTCTCATACTCTTTTTGCACATTCGGACAGGTCGTCTCGGATTTTGAAAAGCATCCGGTAATGAGAAGACAACTGATATCAGGCCTACTGCTATTTTCCCTGGCGACGCTACTCTGCTTCACTGTCGCTGAGTTCCTGGTGCGCCTTCTGGGCGAGCAGAGACCGACGGGCAATTTCGTATTCCGCTCCACAACCTTGCGGCCATACCGAATTCCCATCGAGGAGACCCGGGCGGCTATTGCTCGATACCAAAGCGCATCTACCCGCATTACGCTCCAGGACCATCCGGTTCTGGGCTGGACATACCGGCCGAACAGCCGGTCGGGCATCTATGCCTACAATTCCGCCGGGCTGCGGTCCGAGCCGCAGGACTACCCCTCCCATCCGTCCGAGCACGTTTTTCGAATCGCCGTCCTCGGGGATTCCTACACGCTTGGTTACGAGGAGCCCCTCGAGAACACCTGGGGTTACCGCCTACAGCAGATCCTGCGGGGAGAGAACCCGGGTGTGGAAGTACTCAACTTCGGGGTTGGCGGTTACGGTATCGACCAGGCTTATCTCCGATGGCGGGAAGAAGGTCGAATGTTTCACCCGGATCTCGTTATTTTTGGGTTTCAACCGGAGAACGTCAAACGGATCGTCAACGTGCTGCGAGTCGTCTATACCAGAGGCACGGGAATCTGCTTCTCCAAACCGAGGTTTAAGCTGGATGGGGACGGGTTGAAACTGGTGAACGTCCCCACCATTCCTCCCGACGAGATCGTGAATGTTCTGGAGAATATCGAATCCTGGGACCTGCTGGATTACGAGTACTTCTACGACCCGGGCGACTATCAACCGGGGATCTGGTATCGCAGCAAATTCATCTCACTGCTGAAAAGCGCGCTGGATCAGCTGATTTTCCGCCAGGCTGAGTATCGTTTTTATGCGCTTGACAAAGAGCCTTCCAGACTGGCGCTGCGGATTATTGAAGAATTCAGAATGGACGTGGAGTCAACCGGGGCTGAGTTCCTGGTTGTCCACCTGCCGAAGCTGGACCATCTGTCCACCATGGGCAAAGGACGCCCGCTCGCCTATCGGGCGCTGCTCGACGAGATCGAGGATACCTGCCGCGTGGTCCATCCGGAGCGCCGCATCCTGGAACAGGTAAACGCTGAAAATCTTGTCACCTTGTTCAACGGACCGCAGGGACATTACTCTAAGCTGGCCCACGAACATATCGCACAGTCCCTGGCTGCCGAACTTGTGGAAAGCTGTCAGAAACCATCCGCGACTGGAGAGTAAAGCCGATACCAGGCCGGCGTTCTAACCCGGACAGTCATAGTGGAAAGTGCAGGCCCGGGTCATATCACCATCGAAGGCCCAATGGACGCGCACCACATTGCCACTGACATCGGTGGAAAAGCTCACCGGGCATGATTCCAAAGACGTTTGGCCAGGTCGGCCTTGTCCACGGCCTTGGAGAGGGCTTCCTCGGTACTCCACCACCAGAGTGTCGATATCCGCATCCTGGACCGGTCTGGCCTTCATCTCTTCCTCCCACGGGTTCCAGAGCCATTAAGCGCAGGCTCGGTGTCTGGTACGTAGCGGTATCCGTCAGGCAGGACAAAACAGCCGGAGGAAACCACCGTCCCAGGTTTTACTGCCCGCGGGAGGTCACGTAACGCTCATCGCCCGCGATAACATTCTCCATCCCGGCCGCAACATTGACTCCATGGGTCATTCCCCTGGCGAAATCGCCCAGAGAGCTGCGCAAAATCACCGTGGTGCCGATATAGCTGTAAATATTGACCAGCGATTCCGTCTCGGGTGCCGGACCGGTTCCCACGACCAGTTCCGCCCGGCCGTCTCCATCCAGGTCGGTGCCGGAATGCAGGGTGGCTCCGCAATTGAACCTGGGGAATCGCCAGGCGAAAAAGTTAAAACCGGGAAGCGGGGTCACGGTGGATCCGTCATACTTCCACCCCCGGATATGGGAGCCCAGCCGCTCGTTGGGGCCGGGAGCGGTGATGATCTCATCGATACCATCACCATCCAGGTCACCACAGCACACCACAACGCCGTATTCCCGGGTGTCATAGGCAGTGAACGTCAGGCCGGGCATGGCGCTCACCGAGTCGCCATCCACATTCCAGCCGCGCACACCCGGTTCATGGGTCGGACCGGGACCGCAACCGGTGACGATTTCAGCAAAACCGTCACCATCCAGGTCACCGGCCGCCACGTTCACACCCCAGCCTTGGTAGTTGAAAGCGGAAAAGCCATTGCCGTTCAGCAGCCTGATTCGATGATCCGAACCATAATGGAAAACCTTTACCTGCGGGCCGAATGCTGAGCCGGGGCCAGGGCCGGTGATGATTTCAGCGGCACCGTCGCCGTCCAGGTCTCCCGCGGCCACATTGACTCCCTGTTTCCGAGTCGAATAGGCGAGGAAATCGACCCCGGCCAGTGCGCTGCCGTCCATCCGGAAACCCTGCACGCGCGGGGGACAGAAAGGGCCGGCTCCCGCACCCACCAGAATCTCGTCCGCGAAATCGCCGTTGATGTCCCCGCAGGATACCCTGGCCCCATACTGCGCCCCTCCCCTGGCAATAAATTCACCTAGCGACCGGCCCGCTGGCGAAAGAACCTGGATCAGTGGTGGATTGTTCTTGCCCGGGCCTGGGGAGAGCACCAGCCGGGGACGCAGGGGGTAGTGATATCCCAGGTCGGGCAGGCCATGGTCCAGAACAAGATCGCTGCGGGTCGTCCCTTCAATCCGCTCCCCGGTGGGATCGCCGCCGTTGAGACAGGGACTGTCCGCCAACTGCCCGCAGCTTTTCTGGCCGAGAAAGTGGTCTCCCAGGGAGCACCTGCTAAAGAGAGGGCTGGCATCGATCATCCCCGGACCCCAATCGAGGTGGTCATTCGGGGAGAGCGCAACAGCCTGTCGACCTCCCTCCAGATCAGAATAGGAAATGGCCAATCGGTTGGCCGCTCCGGAGCCTCCGATCAGGATCTCTGCCCCTTGCTCAGCCGTGTCGCCATACAGAATGGAACTGACGATGCTGAGTGACGAACCACTGGTGAAAAATAGCGCACCGCCTCGCCCCGCCCGGTTTTCGCTGAACGTGCAGGAGATGATGGACAGGGATGAACGGGAGCCGTACGCTGCCCCGCCCCTCGGCGCGCGGTTGGTCAGGAACAGGGTGTTTCGGAGAATCGGTGCGCTCCTTCCAGTGCAGCCCAGGCCGCCTCCCTGCTCGCCGGCGCTGTTCTGCTCCACTCGGCTATCCTCGATCAAGGGCAGGGCGCTATTGAGACAGAACACGGCACCGCCGATACTTTCCGCTGAGTTGTTGCGGAACAGCGTGCCGCTTATTCTGGGTGCGGATTGGGAGCAGAGGAGCCCGCCACCGCTTGTTCCTGCATGGTTGTCCTCGATTCGGCAGCCGCTGATCAGCGGTGAGGAGGCGGAGCAGAAGATCCCGCCACCAGAGGTCTCGGCGTGGTTTCCGCGGATCAGACAGTCCTTGATCGTGGGGGAGGCCTTCAGCATGTAAATCCCACCGCCTTCTCCTGAATCGGGATTCCCCCCGCGGATGGTGAAGCCTTGGACCTGAGACTCCCGACCCTCGCTACTGTCGAAATGAAATCCTCGCCCCTGCCCCTGGCAATCAATGATGCAGGAGGCTGGTCCATGCTCCGAAACGATGCTGATTGCTTTCCCCCGCACGTCGAGGTTTCTGTTGCGCTCACCCACGTAGACTCCATCGGCGACCAACACCGTGTCACCGGGAACGGCCCGGTCTATTCCGTCCTGGATCGTTGGGTGATCGGCGGGCACGTGAATAGTGGCCGGGTAGTGCATAGTGCCGACAGTGTGCCCCTGCATCTGGTCTTCAAAACAGATGCCGCTCAGCACGAGAGCAGCATCCGCATTGTTCGCCGATCCGGCGAAGAAAAAACTCCCTAATTCCAACCCTGCCGGGAGCTGAAACCGGGCGCCGAATCGTATTGCGCCCTGCTTGCATTGTTCGCTATTCGTCTGGAGTACAGGCAAGGCAGCCGCGGGTAGCGAACCTCCGAGGCCAGAATTTTCCGCACAGGAGTAATCTGTCTCAAAACCCCGCCGCAGGGGAAAGACAATTCTCTCTCCACCCGTGCCGAGGATGGTGACCGTGGCCAAGGTGCGGCCCTTTTCCAGAACCGTCTTCGATTCACAATGGGAGATGATGGAGACCATGGGCAGTGACGGAGTTCCCCTTAAAAAGACGTGGAACGGGTCTTCATCCGTTACTCGCCACTCCATGTACCCGCCTTGATATGCTGCCTGGCTTCCGATTTTGAATGGGATCAGTTTCCCGAAATGTTCTGAGTCGCCGATTTCCAGTACTTCGATTGTCCTGTCCCGGTGCCCTGCGGACCACAGATGATGGGTGAGAAGTGCCGCGCCCACCACAGCCACCATTGTGATGGCCGTTTTCGTTCTGCTGCGGGTCAGTCTCTTCTCGCCTGAGATGAGGCGAAGGGGGAAAATCAGAACTCCGACGAAGAGCGGCAGGAAAGACCAGGCCCAGGGGGAGGAACAGGCCGCGGTTCTGAAAATCCGGAGTATTGACTGACCGTAGTGCGGCCAGAATTCAGGGGCGAACATGGCCAGATGGATTTCAGGTGTTGTGAACACCCTCCCCGACAGGTGAAAAATGATCAGAAAACAGTTCCAGCCAACTGCGGCCAGACAGCCGCAGATCATGACCCAGCGTCGTCTTCGGAAATCGAAACCCTTGAGCAGCAGGGTCAGTCCGAGAGCGAATATGGGCAGCGTGGCGCACATCCGTCGCATTCCGAAACCGCCACCGGCCCACCAGTCGGTGACCGTGGCGTTGATATAAACCTGAAGGAACAGCGCAACAAGCAGCGGAGTGCCGAGACGGCGTTTTTTGAAGGCCAGAGCGACCACCCCGACCATGGCGATCAAGAGCACCGGTGACCAGCTGAAGAGTCCGTGCCATGGGGAGAAAAGAACTTTTAGAACCTTTGGAGATGTCAAATGGTGAGCCACCCGGCTCCCCGGGTCAAAAAAGCTCCCGGAAAGAATCTTGAAAATCACCATCTGCGGCAGGAAGACAATCAGGGCGAAAAGCGCACAGAGGAGTTGATGAAAAGTCGCTCTGACGATCTTTTTCATACTGCGTCTGTCCCTCAATTCACTTCCGGCAAGCATCAACCAGTCCAGTGCCGGGATGGTAAAAAACAACAGGTTTTGCCAGCGGACGAGGGTCATCAATCCTCCGGCCAGGCCGAGAAGAACAGCGCCCCACAGATCAGGGCGGGAGCGCTGCCTGAGCCAGAGATTGATAAAGAGCGCGGTAGTAAAGAAGGACATTCCGTGACTGAAGCAAGGATCATGGAACGTGTAGTAGAACAGTGGGGAGCCAAAAAAAATAAACAGCACGGCGGCAAATCCCCATTTCTCGCTGATCAGGTCCCGGCACATCCGATAAGTCAGGATCAATCCGCAGAAGGTGTAGGCGATGGAGCCGCAAGTGAGCAGGGAGAGATATGAGGCGGAATATCCATCGAGGAACAGCTTGCCGCCGTTCACCTGGATGAGAATGGCGCATCCGTGCCCGATCAGAAAAAACGGCAGCCAGAGCAGACTGGCCCCGGCGGCAAACACGTTGTTTACGTATCCGGTGGCGGTGGGCTGGACCAACTGTCCTTCCGTTATCCAGATCCATGACGGGTGATGGATCGCCCGTTCATTGAGGAAACTCAGGTCGGAATCGAAGAACAGCGAGCGTAGATAGTCATAGTAGTAGTAGTCATCGGAAGTGAACCTGGCCTGAAAGATGAAAAACAGGAAGGCGGCCAGCAGCAGAAAGCCGGCGGTGACGGTCCATGGATGTTGACGGCCTCCAGCTGTCCGGTCCCGGATTGTTTTTTCCCTGATTCGCGTCCTGAACCGTGGATCGATCCACAGGCGGGTGACGAGGAAGATGATCGACAGAATGAACGGCCGACCCGGACTGTGGATACTGAGTGTCGCCCCACCGACACTCAACTCCAGGCCATTGGTGACAATGGAGAGCAGGCCGAGCAAATAGCTGGCCAGGCAAAGCACCTCCAGAACCCGGCGAGCGCACGTGGCTGGAAGTTGTTTCTTCATTGACCGGAACTCTGTTCAGACATTGATATTTCCGAACTTGTCGCCAGCTGACCAACTGCGTATTGCGGTGAAGGTTAGGAGAAAGCGATACCCTGGTCAAGCGCCCTGATGCGGCCGCCCGCCTGTCCCCGAGAGGGTCAGGGAATATTGGCCACGACCACGTTGGTGCTCGTGCACGTCCAGCCGGAAGGTGGATACGGCGGCTGGTTGTAAGGTGCAGGCGTCACGTCCTCACCAGGGTAGCGGTGGTGGGCAGGAGTGCGGAAGTGAAAAAGGTGGAGATCGTCGTGGGATGATGCAGTGCTGCAACGGGGAGGGCGCGGCTGGATCGTACCTGCCCCCCCCGGGCCACCTTCAACTCACGGTGCGATAGCCGTCACCGTGCGGGAGTCCGTGTCGGTATCGCCGGATGGTGGGAAGGGTGGCTGGTTGTATGGGGCAGGAGTGATGTCCTCGGATACCAGGGTGAGGCGGTTGTCTCCGATTAACGTCTGGAAGGCCGGCACGGCCAGGGGAATATTGAAGCTCAGCGTTTCCTGGGGACGGATGGAGGTCTGGCCGGCTTTCCAGTTGGGGATGCTCAGGCCACTGGCGGTGAGGACATCGATGTGGGCGGCCGCGCGCCGGATATATTCAATGTTGCTATTACTCAGTTTCGCTGTGACCGTGAGATTGAATGGCACCGTGCCGGAAGAGGGCGTGCAGCGTAACTTTGCCGAAACCGTTACCACCCTGCTGGTCAGTACCGAGACGGTATCCCCAAACCCGTTCGTTGCGACGATGTCCGGATGGCTGTCGCCATTCAGGTCACCGAGAGCTACAGAATACGGAAGTCTGCCGATTGGGTAATACTTCTCCACCTCGAAGGTGCCGTCTCCATTGCCCAGCAGCACCGCCACGTCCTGGCTGCCCTGATCCAGCACGGCCAGGTCAGGTATGTCGTCGCTGTCCAGATAGCCGACGGCGACCGATTGGGGGCCTTTGGCGATCCCGCAATTCAGAGCAGCCTGCATGGTACCGTCTCCATTGCCCAGCAGCACTGATACATCGCTGTTGATCAATGGATCACCAAAATTCGCCACCGCCAGGTCCAGGTGATCATCCCCATTAAAATCTTCGATGGCCACCGATGCGGGATTGTCACCGGCCTCAAAATTCACCACGCCTGGAAACGTGCCATCACCGAGTCCGAGCAGCACCGAAACATTGTCGCCGAAATAGTTCGCCGTCACCAGGTCCGGGTTGCCGTCACCATCGAGGTCGCCGATGGCGACAGAACGAGGATTGTAACCGGCTCCGTAATCCACTGCGCTCTGGAAGGTGCCGTCTCCATTGCCCAGCAGCACCGAAACATCGTCGCTGTTACGATTCGCCACAGCCAGGTCCTGGTTGCCGTCGCCATCGAGGTCGCCGATGGCAAGAGAGCGAGGATAGTCACCGGCTCCGTAACCCACTGCGACCTGAAAGGTGCCGTCGCCATTGCCCAGCAGCACCGAAACATCGTTGCTGTTGCGATTCGCCACAGCCAGGTCCTGGTTGCCGTCGCCATCGAGGTCGCCGATGGCAAGAGCAATGGGAGCGGCAGATTGACCGACCTCATAATTCACGGTGGTCTGAAAGGTGCCGTCTCCATTGCCCAGCAGCACTGAAACATCGTCACTCCAATGATTTGCCACAGCCAGGTCCGAGTGTCCGTCGCCATTCAGGTCGCCGGTGGCGACCGACAGAGGACTATCACCGACCCCATGTTCCGCTCCGGAATCAAATAACCGTGCGTCAGCTGTCGTCAGTGGCAAAATACAAAGAACGAACGCCACAAAGAAAAGACTGGATATGGATCTCACTTTACTACCCCCATTTGAAAACCGTAATGACTCAAGATATCTTCGAGTCAGTGGATGGACGATTACATGTACCGATAAAAACATAAAGATAATTACCCGTAAGGGCAAGCTGCAATCACGCCCCAAACCATGACTCCGGTCAATAATGACGGGGATTGCTCACATTCCAGGTTTCGGGAGAATAGAGGAACACCATGGCTTGGGGCAGATGGCCGTTCATAAGAAGCACCGGCACGGATAACCCCTCAAGTGCGCCGTACCAGCGCTATCCAGGGACCGACCGCTTGCCGGTCCAACCCGTCCCCGGCCAATGAGGCCAGGGGGATCTTCTCCCCCTCCACGGTCCACAAGGGCAGGCTGCGCGGCTGGGCCTGGAACTCGCTATCGAGCTCATCTAGATATCGGTCGGCCTGGGCCTCACCGAACTGCTCGAAGCTCCACCGCCAGATTTCCCGCAGATCATTCTCGGCACGTTTGCTGATCAGCAACGTACGGATCAAGACGGCACTTTGCTCGCTTCTTCACGCGCCTGCCTATTGATCTTTTTCATATCCAGGGGGCCGGCAACACCGCTCTCCTCACCTTCGACAAGGAGTTGGCGCAATACCTCGAGCCTTTGCTCATGCTCCTCGAGCAAGCGCAGACCCGAACGGATCACGTCGGTGGCGTTGGCATAGCGACCTGCGCTGACCTGCTCTGCCACAAAAGCGTCAAAGTGCTCACCGAGAATGAATGATGTGTTCTTGGCCATGATCGCCTCCCTGCAGTTGGGCTTCATGATAATACCATATTCTGGTATAGCGGCGCCTGCGAATACTCCTCGTCTTCCCGGGAGGGCACGGTCCGATCATTCCGCCCGCACTCCACGGCCCACTCCGGCGGCCCGTGGGCCCGGGGGACGACTGTGCACATTCCAAGTTGCTCGAGGATGCGGCGGATCATCTGGTCCTGGGCCGAAGAAATGAACGGTGGCCGAAATAGCGAACCATGTGCACCCCGGGCGGCGGCACCTGCAGCACCAGCAGAGGCAGGAAGGATGGTCGGGGTTTACACCTGCCGGGCTTTGCGGCCCTGGAAGGTGATGAAGCGCCAGGTGCGGGCGATGCCCCGTCCCATGAGGGCGAAGCCGTCCTCGGCCAGGGAGGCGGTGGTGGGCAGCAGCACCGAGGTGAGGAAGGTGGAGACAACCAGGCCGCCCATGATCACCAGGGCCATGGAGTAGTAGTAGACCCCGGCCAGGGCCGGCTTCTGCACCACGATGGGCACCAGGCCCACCAGGGTGGTGATGGCGGTCATCAGGATCGGGCGCAGCCGCTCGCGGCCGCCGCGGATCATCGCCTCGTACCGCGGCATCCCCCGGCGGCGATACATGTTGATGTGCTCGATCATCACGATGCCGTTGTTCACCACCACGCCGATGAGCAGCAGCAGGCCGATGGCCGCCGGCTGGTCGAAATCGACGCCGGTGAGGTAGAGGGTCCAGAAGGCGCCGGCCGCGGCAAAGGGCAGGGCGACCATCAGGCCCAGGGCCTGGCGCACCGACTCGAAGAGGCCGGCCATCACCGCGAAGATCAGCAGCAGGGCCAGACCGAGATCCACCAGAAACTCCTCGGTCTTCTCCTTGCGCCGCTCCTGCAAATCGCGGAAGGTGTAGCTGTAGCCGTAGGGGAACTCCATCGCCTCCAGGGCCGCGGTGACCCGGGGCAGGTAGTCGTCGATGGTGCCCTCCTCGTAGCGGGCGCCGACCCAGACGCTGGTCATCCGGTTGTCCCGCTGGATCCGCTCCGGCCCGGGGGCCAGGCGGAAATCGGCCAGCGAGGCCAGGGGGATCTTCTCCCCTTCCTCGGTCCACAGCGGCAGGTTGCGCAGCTGGGAGAGGCTCTCGTTCTCCTGCTCGTCCAGGGTCAGCCGCATCTCCCGCTCACCGTCCGCGGTGCGGTAGCGCTGGCAGCCGCCGGCCGCGGTAGGTCAGCGAGATCACCTCGGCCGGCTGGTTGAGCGGTACGCCGTAGCAGCGAGGCCAGCTCGCGGTCCAGGTCGACGAAGAGCTCCATCCCTCCCGACTGGCTGCTGGCCCAGGGGTCCACCAGCCCGGGGATCTCCCGTAGCCTGAAGCTTGGCCTCCTCGGCCAGTTCGGACGAGCACCCCGCTGTCCTCCCCCACCAGCTGGAAGGCGACGGACTTGCCCCCGCCGCCGCGGCGGTGACGCCCGCCGCTCTGGTCCTCCACCATCAGGTTGACCCCGGGGAGGTCGGGCAGAATCTCGCGCAGCTTGGCCCGGGCCAGGGCCATGGCCCGGTCGTTGGAGTGGCCCTCCTCCATGTAGATGCGGGTCATGGACCAGCGGTCGCTCCAGAAGCTGTAGATGTGCCTGGCGTGCATCTCCTCGCGGTGCGGCTCGAGAATCTCCTCCACCATGGAGATCGCCTGCTCCTTGCGGTCGAGGCTCAGCGGCTCGCTGAACTCGTAGCGCAAGCTGATGAACACCTCGGCAGTGTTGGCATCGAAGTTCTTGTCCACCTGCAGGAAGGGGTAGATCCGCCGAACCGACCACCGCCAGACCGATCAACGGGGTCGAGCCAGCGGTGGCGGAGATTGAAGGCCAGTACCCGCTCGTGGGCTTTCTCGATGCGCACCATCAGCTTGCTGCGCGGCCGCTGGCGGGTGCGGATGAAGCGCGAGGTGGCCAGGGGGATCATGGTCTGGCTGATGAACAGCGAGGCCAGCAGGGTGAGGCAGACGGTGATCCCCAGTTCACGGAGATAGATGTTCATCTCGCTGGGCTTGTTGAAGATCAGCGGCAAAAAGACGATCACCGAGGTCAGGGTGGCCGCGGTCACCGCGGTGGCCACCTCCCGCGAACCCACCGCGGCGGCCTCGAAACGGCTCAGACCGGCCTGCTGGTGACGGATAGATGTTCTCCATCACCACCACGGCATTGTCCACCAGCATGCCGATACCGACGATCAGGCCGAGGAGGGTAAGCGTGTTCAGGGTCTTGCCCTGGGCCCAGATGATGCCGCAGGCCACGATGATGGAAAAGGGGATGCAGAGCACCGCCGCCACGGTCATGCTGAAGCGGCGCAGGAAGCCGAAGAGCACGATGGAGGCGAGGATGGCGCCGAAGATGCCGGTGAAGGTCAGGTCGCCGAGGGTGTTGCGGATCTCGTCGCCCTGGTCGAACCAGATGAGGAAGCTGACCCCCTCCAGCTCGGGGTCGCTGTTCATCTGCGTCCACCCGGGCCCGCACCTCGTCGCAGATGGCCACCGCGTTGGCTGCCGCCTCGTGCGGTCACCGTGACCCCGATGGCGAAGTTGCCGTCCAGGTGCCGGCCGTACTCCAGCGGCGGCTCCTCGTAGACCACGTCGGCCACGTCGGTGAGACGCAGCCCGTCCTCCCGCAGCGGCAGGTTGGCGATCTCCTCCAGCGAACGTGAAGGTGCCCAGGGTGCGCAGGGTGTAGCGCCGCTCCGGGTCGCGGATCATCGCCCAGGCTCTGGTCGAAGTTCGAGTCGCGCAGCAGGCGCAGCACGTCGCGCACGTCCACGCCGTGGGCCTCCAGGTCGTCCACCCGCAGGTTGATCCGCACCTCCCTGGGGTTGACCCCGTCCAGCCGTACCTGGGCCACCCCGGGGATCCGCTCCAGCGGGCGGACGATCTTCCGCTCCAGCAGGTCGTAGCTCTCGCTGAGGTCGCGGGGCGAGGAGAGCCGTCCTTCGAGCACCGGGGAGTCCGCGTCCCGCATCCCCCAGCTGCCGCCGATGGTGATGTCGCCGATGTGTCCGGCAGGTCGCGGCGGATCCGGTCGATCTTCTCCTGCACCTCGACCCGGGCCAGGCTCATGTCGTGGCCCCACTCGAACTCCAGCCGCACCCGTCCCGCCGTCGGCGTCGCAGCTGGACCACATGCTCCTTGACCCCCTTCACCGAACCGAGCACCTCCTCCAGCGGGCGGACGATCAGCCGCTCGATCTGCTCGGGGGTGGCGTTGGGGTAGGGCACCGGACGAAGAGCTGGGGCTGCTCCACGTCGGGCAGGAAGGCCAGGGGCAGGCGCTCCAGGGCCACCGCGCCGAGAACCACCATGCTGACCAGGATCATCAGCGTGGTCACCGGTCGCTTGATGGCCAGTTCGGGCAGGGTCATGACGACTCTCCCCCATCCCCATTCTCCCGGCGGGGCCGCACCCGGGAGGGCACCACGTGGTAGACCGCCGGGATCACCACCAGGGTGAGGAAGGTGGCGAAGACGAGGCCGAAGGAGACGGTGATGGCCAGCGGCGCCCGCAGCTCGGCCCCCTCGCCGATGGAGAGGGCCATGGGGGTCAGACCGAGCACGGTGGTCAGGGTGGTCATCAGGATCGGACGGAGACGGACGTGGCAGGCCGGTGACCACGCGCCTCCAGCTTGCTCCATCCCCTCCCGCCGCAGCCGGTTGACCTTGTCGATGAGCACGATGGCGTTGTTGACCACGATGCCCACCAGCATCACCGCGCCGATGAGCACGATGACGCTGATCTGCGGTGCCGGTGAGCAGCAGGCCGATCACCACACCCACCAGGGCCAGGGGGATGGTGAAGAGCACCATGAAGGGGTGGACCAGCGACTCGAAGGTGGCGGCCATCACCAGGTAGACCAGGAAGACGGCCAGCAGCAGGGCGAAGCGCAGGCTGGCGAAGGAGACCTGCATCTCCTCGCTCTGGCCGCCCAGCTCCACCGCCACCCCCAGTGGTGGCGGGACCTCGTCGATGACCGCTCGATGTCGTCCACCACCGCGCCGAGGCCCCGGCCGCGGCAGTTGCCGCTGATGATCGCCGCCCGCTGCTGCTGCACCCGGTGGATCTCCGCCGGTCCGCGGTCCTCGCGCACCTCGGCCACGGTGAGCAGGCGGATGCGGCTGGCCGTCCGGCCCGGGGATCACCAGGTTGCGCACGTCGCTCAGGTTCTGGCGGTCCTCCTCGCGGTTGCGCACCCGGATGTCGATCTGCCGGTCCTCCTCCTTGAAGCGGGTGGGCACCACGCCCTGCACCCGGTCGCGGAGGGTCTCGGACATGGTCGCGCATGTCCAGACCCAGGGCGGCCAGCCGCTCACGGTCGAAGATGATCTGCAGCTCGGGGTTCCCCTCCTCCAGCGACGAGCGGAGGTCCACCAGGCCGGGCACCCGTTCCAGGGCCGCCTCCAGCCGGCCGCCGTAAGTCTCCAGCAGCTCGCAGGTCCTCGCTGAACAGGATCACCTCCACCGGGGTCTTCAGGCTGAAGTAGGTCGGCTTGCCGTGCTTGGCCAGCAGCTCGGGGATGGTGGCGAAGGACTGCCGCATCCGCTGGACCAGGGCCTCCTCGGCCGCCTCGTCCCGCCGGTCGGCCAGGACCACGTTGAGCTGGCCGAAATGCTCGGCCTTGGTGTTCAGGGTCATCCCCCCGGAAACCAGCCGGCTGCCGGCGGTGGAGTAGTAGGTCGCCACTCCCGGTTCGGCGGCGGCCGCCTCCTCCATGCGCCGGATCACCCGGTCGGTGGCGGCCACCGGCGTCCCCTCGGGCATGGTGGCCTCGAAGAAGAACTCGCCCTCGCTGATCGCCGGGATCAGCTCGGTGTCCAGCAGCCGCACCCCGCCCAGGGCGAGGGCAAAGATCGCCGCGGCAAAGAGGATGGTCAGCCAGCGCAGGCGCAGCGCCCCGCGGAGCAGGCGGTCGTAGGCCCGGGAAAAGAAGCCGAGGCTCATGGCCCCCGTCTCTGGCTTCCGGCGGGTGGCCGGGGCCTCTGCCGTTCCCTTCCCGGCCCACCGCACTGAGCATGGGGATCAGGGTCACCGCCACCAGCAGCGAGGCCAGCAGGCTGAAGGTCACGGTGAGGGCCATGTCGCCGAAGAGCTGGCCGGCGATCCCCTCCACGAAAACGATGGGCAGGAAAACGGCCACGGTGGTGAAGGTGGAGGCGGCCACCGCCCCGCCCACCTCCACGGTGCCCTCCACCGCGGCCCGGGTCAGGCCCAGGCCCTCGTCACGCTTGCGGAAGATCGACTCCAGAACCACGATGGCGTTGTCCACCAGCATGCCGATGCCCAGGGTCAGCCCGCCGAGACTCATGATGTTCAGCGAGACGTCCATGCGGTACATGGCGATGAAGGTGGCCAGGATCGACAGCGGGATGGAGGTGGCGATGATCAGCGTGCGAGCGGAAATCCCGCAGGAAGGCGAAGAGGACAATGATCGCCAGCAGGCCGCCGACCAGGGCCGCGCTGCGCACCTCGCTCACCGCTTGCTCGATGAACCGCGACTGGTCGAAGAGCAGCGTCAGCTGGTAGCCCTCGGGCAGCAGGGCCTGGATCTCGGGCAGACGCTCGCGGACATCCCGGGCGGTGGTGACGATGTTGGCGTCGCCCTCCTTGTAGACCGAGATCTCCACGCTCTCCACCCCGCCCACCCGGGTGATCTCCTCCCGCTCCCTGGCCCCCCAGCGCACCTCGGCCACGTCCCCCACCCGCAGGATCGAGTTGCCGTCCCGGCGCAGCACCAGCCCGGCGATCTCCTCCACCGACTCGAACTCGTTGACCGTGCGGATCAGGAACTGGTTCTCCTCCCCGCGCAGCGAACCGCCGGGCAGGTTGACGTTGGAGATGCCCACCACCATCGCGTATCCGGTCCAGGGGCATACCCAGGGCGGCCAGCCGCTCCTGGTCCACGTCGATCTGGATCTCCTCCTCCAG
The DNA here is from genome assembly GCA_963836075.1 of uncultured Acidobacteriota bacterium. GTDB lineage: Bacteria > Acidobacteriota > JAQAZP01 > JAQAZP01 > JAQAZP01 > JAQAZP01. Next base: position 2,426,938 of record CAWIIB010000009.1, on the reverse strand, counting down.
CCCGCCCTTGATCCGCGCCGAGGCCACCCCGAGAATCGTCTCGAAGTCCTGTTTCAGCTTGCGGTCAGCCAGCCGCCGGCTCTCGGTGAGGTTGTCGGTGCCGCCGAGGGCGATGCGCATCATCGGGTCGAGGGAGGGATCGAAACGGAGGACGATCGGGTCCTCGGCCTCTTCGGGCAGGATCAGCCGGTCCAGGTCCTCCCGCACGTCCAGGGAGAGCATGTCCATGTCCGAGCCCCAGTCGAACTCCAGGGTCACCTCGGAGATGCCGGGACGGGAGACGGAGTGAATCGAGCGCAGACCCTTGAGCACGCCCACCGCCTCCTCCACCGGGCGGGTGATCAGGTTCTCCACCTCGGCCGGAGCGGTGTCGGGGAACTCGGTCTGCACGGTGAGCGAGGGATAGGAGATGTCGGGCAGCAGGTCCAGTGAAAGCCGCTGGTAGCCCACCACGCCGAAGGCGGCCATGGCCAGGGCGGCCATCAGCACGGCCACCCGGCGGCGCACTGCGAGGGAGACGAAACCGTGCATCAGGAGTGGTCCTTCTCTTCTTCAGTGAAGTCCATCTTCTCCAGGATCTTCAGCGGCTGGCCGTCCTTCAGCGACCGCTGGCCCTGGATCACCACCATCTCCCCTTCAGCCAGGCCGTCGAGGATCTCGGAGTGCTCGTCGTCCTGGAAGCCGACGGTGACCAGCCGGCGCACCGCCCTGCCCTCCTCGGCCACAAAGACCACCTGCTCGCCCTTCTCGCTGACCACCGCAATGCGCGGCACCAGCAGGGTGTCGAGGTGTCGGTCGGTCTCGATGGCCACCTCGGCAAAGTCCCCGGGCCGGGTGGAGGCCGGGAAATCGGTGACCGCCACGGTGACCTTGATCGTGCCGCTGGTGGCGTCGATCACCGGGCTGACCAGCTCGATGATCCCGGCGAGCCGGTCGCCGCTGGAATCGACGGTGAGCACCACCGGCTGGTCGAGACTGATTGACCGGAATTCCCGCGCCGGCACCTGGACCCGGGCCAGCAGGCGCCGCATGTCCACCAGGGTGAAGAGAGGGGTGCCGTTGGAAACATTCTCCCCCAGGTCCACCGAACGGACGGTGACCCGGCCGGTGAACGGCGCGGTGACCCGGGCCAGGGACAGTTCGTAGGCCGACAACTGCAGCGCCGCCTCGGCGGTGCGCAGGTCGCGACGCGCCGAGTCAAAATCTTCGGCGGAGACCAGGTTCTGCTCGAACATCTTCTCCGCCCGCTCGAAACGGGAACGCTGGTTCTCGGCTTCCACCTCGGCCTGGGTCAGCCGGTGGCGGTATTCATCCTCCTCGATGGCCAGCAGCAGGGCTCCCCGGCGGACGAAATCCCCCTCCTCGGCCTTCAACTCCAGCACCACCCCGGAGATGCGGGCCAGCACCTCGGCCTCCTTGTCCGCCTCCAGGGTGGCGTTGGCGCTGTAGTAGCTGGCCAGGTCGCCACGGCTCACCGCCTCCACCGAAACAGGTGCCTCGGGCATCACCGGCTTCCCCCCGGGCCCTCCACCGTGACCCATCCCCGCCCCCGGTCCTTGGCCGCCGGCGGCGGGTTGCTGGCCGCCCCCGCAACCGCCGGCCAGCAGGATGACCAGCGCCAGAAGCGGCAGGGCCGCCTGGTACAGGATGGTGAACCGGCGGATCGATGGCTGCGTCGTCATGTATCGGCTCCTCAGACGTTCGATTGCCGGCCCCCGAAGATCACCGGGGTGCCGGCTGTATTGATGGCCAAAAAAGAATATCCTCAAGTATTTCAGCAAAAAGATCAAGGCCTTTGGGCAACCCTTCCCGGGCGCACAAAGCCGGTGTGATCCAGACCCGGATTACAGTAACATTATAACGGAGTGCCGGGGAATTGGTTCTGCGGCACAATCGATCGGCACGGGCAATGAACCGCACACCCCGCGAACAACCAGGCCGGGTTTTTGACCCTTTCACCATCGGCGGGCGTTTCCTCATCGTCCCCCCGGACCATGACCAGCCGGCCGGCGAAGGCCTGACCCGGTTGCGAATGGCCCCCGGCGCCTTCGGCTCGGGCGAGCACGAGACAACCGCCGCCTGCCTGGAACTGCTGGCCGGCCTACCCATGGACGCCGGGACATCGGTCCTCGACCTGGGCAGCGGCACCGGCATCCTGGCCATCGCCGCGGTCAAACTGGGCGCCGCCCATGCTCTCTGCATCGACAACGATCCGGATGCGGTTGCCTCCTGCCGCCGCAACGCCGCTCTGAATGGGGTCGCCCGGCAATTCACCACCCACCTCGGCACCCTGGCCGACGCCCCGGAGGGCACCCATGACCTGGTGCTGGCCAACATCTACGGTGACATCCTGCTGGCCGAGGCCGAATCGCTGGTTTCCCGGGCACGGCCGGGCGCCCCGATGGTCCTCTCCGGCATTCTTCACGAACAGGCCTTCGACGTAAAAAAACGCTACGAGCGGCTTGGCTGCGGCACCAGAAGCACCCTGATGCTCAGCGAGTTCTGCGCCCTGCTTCTGGAAAAACAGTGACCCAGCTCCACTTTTCTTCCGGACGCTCCAGGGGTATCCTCGACAGATTGGATCGGCAACCCATGTTGCATCATGCGGATATCGGGACGTTCAGCCTGAGGACGTGCGAGGGGAACGGACAATCCGCGATGGAAAAGCAACGATCAAACGAGGAGGAACACCATGGATCTTCAAGCTCTCACCAACTTTTTCAAGTGGTGCACCATCATCAACGGCGGGCTGCTGATCTTCTGGTCCGTGTTCATCCTTTTTACGCCGGGCCTCGTCTACCGCCTGCAAAGCACTTTTTTCCCCATGCCCCGGGAAACGTACAACGTGGTGATCTACTGCTTCCTCGGGTTTTTCAAAATCATGTTCATTATCTTCAATGTCGTGCCCTTCATCGCCCTGCTGATCTTGAACTGCGGATGTTGAGATAGTCGTCCATCAGATACCCGGCCCTGGCCAGGGAGGAACTGAAGGAGGGATGATCGTCCCTTGAACGTATTGAACATCCATCAACGGACCTTTGCTCTCCCGCCCGGGGATGTCGGCGCCCTGATCGACACCCTGGCCTCCCCCAAAGACCTGCTGTGGCCCGGGGACCTCTGGCCAACCATGGCCTTCGATCGGTCGTTGTCGGTTGGCGCAACCGGCGGACACGGGCCGATACGTTACCGGGTGGAAGAATACCAGCCCGGCAAGAGCATCCGCTTCCGCTTCCTCGGACCGGCCGGCTTTGATGGCTGGCACGGCTTCGATGTTCTGACAGACGCCGCGGACGGTACCGTACTCCGGCACACCGTCGACATGCGCACCAGCGGCCCGGCCCTGCTCACCTGGCCGGTTCTGTTCAGGCCGCTGCACGACGCCCTGATGGAGGACGCCCTGGCCCGCGCCCAGGCGTCGCTGGGGCAGGAACCCACCGTGGTCAAATGGCCGGCATGGGTGCGGTTGCTACGCTGGGTGTTCACGGCCGGCAAAGCACGCCCCCAGCGCCCGCCGAGGACATCGCCCGGCACTGGTGCCTCCCACACTCGGGACAATTAGTTCGAGACGGTCCTTTTAGCGACTCGGAATGCTGTAAGATACTGGTTTTATCGAACGAACATGTACAGTGGCGCTTCACGAGGAGCAACTGAACCATGCTGAAAAAGACAGGGCTCGAAGGTTTACGGGATGCTGTATCCGCTGCTGACAGGCAGGCCCCTGCCGTATCGGGCTGGTCCACCGGCATGCACATCCACCACTGCGGCCTGGCCATGATCGAGATCTGCCAGGCACTGGCCGCCTCAACCCCGCCTCCGCCCCCTTCACGGCTCTCGCTGGCGGCAGCGTTCGTTTTTCACTCCGGCCGTATTCCGCGGGGGAAAGGCCAGGCTCCCGCGATTTCGGTGCCGGAGGTCGCGCTCTCAACTGATGAACTGGTGTCCATTCTGGACCAGTCGGAAAAGCTGGTGGCCGAAGCCGGAGACCTGGATCCGCAGAACTGGTTCGAGCACTTTGCCTTCGGGATCCTGAAGAGGGACCGGGCCCTGCGCCTGATCCGGATCCACAACAACCATCACCTGAGGATCATCCAGGATATTCTCTCCGCTTGATGGAGTTGTGAATAAGAGCATGAAGCTTCTCTCAACAAGGCTGGTTCCAGTGTTGATCAGCGCCATCCTGATCCTGGCCCTGGCCGGCTGCACTACGGCTGAGCGGGGCGTGCCGGAGGGGACGGAGGCCCCGGAAACGGAGCGACTCCAGGCCCTGGTGGAGCAGTTGCAAGCGGACCACAACATCCCCGGCCTGTCCGTGGCCATCGCCACCGGTACGGGGGGGGAACCCGTGGTGGCCGGCGCCGGCCTGGCCGACCGTGACCGCAAGATCGAAGTCACCCCGGACACCATGTTCTTTCTGGGCAGCGTGGCCAAGAATATCTTCGCCACTGTTGCCTTGCGCCTGGTTGACCAGGGGCGTCTGGACCTGGAAAGCCCGCTGTCCGAGTTCGTGCCCTGGCCCCGCGGAGAAGAGATCACCATCAGGATGCTGCTCAACCACACCTCCGGCATACCGGACTACTTGAGCCGCGATCTCTTCGCGGCCGCCGGGGACGGCGGCATACCCGAGTTTTTCAGAACGCACCGCACTCCGGCGGATCTGCTGGCCACCATTCCCGACCGTGCGCCGATCTTCGAACCGGGCAGCCGGCAGGACTACAGCAACACCAACGGACTGCTGGTGGGCGAGGTGATCAGGACGCTCACCGGCAAACCCCTGGCCGCACTGCTCGACGAGCAGATCGTCCACACCCTGGGGCTGCGGCAGATGTATCTCTACGGTGAGTCCACTGCTGAGAGGCACCGGGCCCGAGGCTACAGCGGCGCCGCCAACTGGGGTGCGGCAGAGGGCGAACCGGCTGACTGCTCGTCGGCGGACGAGGCGCTGCCCGATTCGGCGGACGGCAGCGTGGTGGCCAGCGCCGGCGACCTGCTGCGCTATCACCGGGCGCTGCGGCAGGGCGGTCTACTCAGCGAAACCTCCTGGACCGCCATGAGCACCGTGCAGCCCGGCTTTCACAACGGTCTGGGCTACCTGCTGGCCGACGGACCTTTCGGCCCCGTGCAGGGGAACCTCGGCCGGTCCATGGGTCACGTCGCGGCGAACCTCTACTACCTCCACCTGGACGCCTACGTGGTCGTTCTGAGCAACCGCAGCGATGTCCCGCTGCCGCTGGAACCGTTGCTCGAGCAGTGGTTTGGAGTGGAGAAGCACGAGGATCGGCAATGACAGAACAGCGAGGTTCAGAGTGGGCCGAGTTCTTCAACGGGCACGCCCCTGAATACGAAGAGAACTGTTTCACCAATAACACCGTGGCCGAAATCGAAATCATGGTGCTGGGCAAAGAGCCAGCCCAAAGGAGTCGACAATGAAAATCAAGCTGAACAGTGTGATCGTTCAGGACCAGGACCATGCCCTGCGTTTCTACACCGAGGTGCTCGGTTTCAGCAAAAAGATCGATTTCCCCGCCGGGAAGCATCGCTGGCTCACCGTGGTGTCCCCGGACGAACCACAGGGCGCACAGCTGGTCCTCGAGCCGGACGCCAACCCTGCGGCTGCCGAGTACCAGCGGGCCCTGCACGGGGCGGGCATCCCCGCCACCGCCTTCGAGGTCGAGGACATCGAGGAGGAATGCCGCCGGCTGAAAGAGCTGGGGGTGGTGTTCACCTCCGAGCCGACCAACCAGGGTTTCGTGGTGCTCGCCGCATTCGATGACACCTGCGGCAACCTGATCCAGATCTACCAGGTCAGTTGAGACGGCAACCCCACTATCAGCGAGAGGTGAGAGAACGATGAACCGGACCCCGATCCCCTTTGACAACCTGCGTCTGGATTCCCTGCACATCTGGGACAAGCAGTGGTTCCTGCTGACCTGCGGCGATTTCAAGACAGGGGACTTCAACACCATGACCGTGGCCTGGGGCAGCTTGGGGACTATGTGGCACAAACCCTTTGCCCAGATAGTGGTGCGCCCGGTCCGCCATACATTTACCTTCCTCGAGCGCTATCCGACTTTCACCCTCAGCGCCTTTCCCAAAAAGCACAAGAAGGCGCTGGGCATCCTGGGAACGAAATCGGGCCGCGACGGGGACAAGATCATTGAAACCGGTCTGACGCCGGTGGCCTCGACGCTGGTGGAGTCTCCCTGTTTTGCCGAAGCGGAGCTGGTGCTGGAGTGCCGGAAGATCTACTGGGACGACCTGGAACCGTCCCGTTTCCTCGACCCCGCGGTGGGAAAGGAGTACCCGGAAAAGGACTACCACCGGATCTACTTCGGAGAGATTCTCGCCGTGGAAGGGGACCCGCGATTTGCCTCCTGAGCGGGCCATTTCCCTTGCGCCGGCAAAGAGGTGGGCTTTATAGTCGTTTGATGGATCGCATACCCGGGGAAGGAGGTAAAACGTCATGGGGTTGTATGAGGAATGGACGGCACAGGACCTGCTGGTGCCGGTTATTGACGACATCAAGGAAGGCCGGGTCATCCTCAAGGGGGACAGGATCATCATCCCGGACAGCCTGGGGTGTGACACGCCCTGGCTGCACACCCGGCTGGCCGAGGACCGCCACTGCAAGGTGTGGGAGATCTATTTCCGGCTGTATGGTCTCCTGCCCCGGAACTGCCAGCGCTGTTTCAAGGTGGTTGTACGGCTGAAGACCCTCCGCGACCTGATGAAGATGCGCGAGGTGCAGAAGGAGTTGAACTACTACTCCAAATGCGGGCTGGAGATCCGGGAGTTCGTCCCGGCGCTCTATGGCGCCTACTGGTATTGCCCCATCGACGGCGGCCTGGAAGGGGCGAGACAGCGCTACCGCGAGGTGCAAGCGGCGGTGCGCGAGAGTTTCGGGCCGGATACCCCGGTGATCCTCAAGCGCGGCTGCACCGAGATGGAACTGACCAAGGGCCCTTCCGACAGGTGGGTCTACACCGCAGCGGACCGCAAGCTGGAGGACCGGCTGGACAAGATGTTCGAGATCGATGAATCCTTCGACCCGCTGCCCGTCCACGTGGAACAACACATCCTCCGCACGTGGGTCCAGTTCGCCTTCGAGCGCGGCGACGAGACCTACAAAGATTTCATCGACCATCCGCTGGTCCGGCCGGTGGTGACCTACCACGACAGCCAGCATGGCGAGGACGACCTGAACTGGCCGGACGGGGTTTCCCCGGCCAGAGGTACGGAACGATGAACAGAAAGACGGCCGGCCGGGCACTTCTCGCCATCTCCGTGGTGCTGGCCACACTGCTGCTGACCAAAACCATTTCGGTCTTCACCAGTTGCATGGTGTTCGCCGTTGCCCTGGTCGTCCTCGGCCTGATGTGCCGGGGTTTTACGAGGTGCTGACCGCTACGAAGGCCCGCTACCAACTCGGTGCCCATGGAGACCGCACTCAGCGTGCTGCTCTGGAGCCTGTATATTGCCGGTGGTTTGCCCACCCACGGCCAGCGGCTTCTGGAAGCCCGGCTGCCCTGGTGGAACCCGCGGTCCATGGGCATCATGTCGTCAGTGGTGGAAGCATTCTGCGGCTGGCAACTGCTTCGCGAAGTGCTGTTCCGCTGGGGAATGAGTGCCATCGCCCTGAAGCAGGCCGTGCCCCTGGGCCTGACCGGCGGCTTTTTCCTGCTGGAAGGGCTGCTGCGCGCGGGGTTCACGGTGAAACTGGAAAAGACCGCTTTCCCCTCGCTGCCCGTTGCGGCAGCCTGGAAAGCCCTGGCGGGGAGATTCGGTAACGCCGGGTAGCAAGGGGCCAACAACCATGGCCGGCGGCGGCCCACGGTGCGGCGAAACTGGTTTGAAAAATAAGCTCGCGCTGCGGCGCACCCCATTAATCGAGGAGCCCCCACATGCCGCTGGTCACCCCGCTGCCGCCCGATGCGGATGAGGAGGTTCGTGACCTCTCCCGTTTTTTCAACGAAACCCTTGGCTTCTGCCCCAACAGCGTGCTCACCATGCAGCACCGGCCGGCCATCGCCAAGGCGGTCATTTCGCTGAACAAAGCGGTGATGCAGAACCACGGCCGGGTGAGCAGCTCGTTGAAGCGCCTGGTGGGCTATGTCTCCAGCCGCGCGGCCGGCTGCCGCTACTGCCAGGCCCACGCCATCCGCGCCGCCCAGCGCTACGGTGCCGAGCGGGAGAAACTGGAAAACGTATGGGACTACCGGACCCACCCGGCATTCAGCGAAGCCGAACGGGCGGCGCTGGACCTGGCCCTGGCCGCGTCCACCATACCCAACGCCGTTGACCCCGAGCTGGAACAGCGGCTCCATGCCCACTGGGATGACGGAGAAATCGTGGAGCTGCTGGGCGTGGTGGCCCTCTTCGGCTACCTCAACCGCTGGAACGACAGCATGGCCACTTCCATGGAAGAGGGCGCCCGGCAGTCGGGGAGCGACTGGCTGACCCAATACGGCTGGACACCGGGAAAACACCAGTCACCAGCGGGAGACAATGAGTGAGAAGTATTTCAAAATAGCCGCGGTGCAGGCCCGAATTCTCGCTCTGCTCCAGCTGCTGCCGATCCTGCTCAGCACCCTGCTGATCGCGGCCCACTTCCTGCGGTCCGGGTATCCAATACTGGTTCTGCTCTGCCTGGCCGCTCCCCTGCTGCTGCTGATCCGCCGGCCGGCGGCGGTGCGGCTGGTCCAGCTGGCGCTTGTCCTCGCCGCCCTGGAGTGGGTCCGAACCGCGGCCGTCCTGGCTGCCTGGCGATCAGACCTGGGTCTCCCCTGGATCAGGATGGCGGTTATCCTCGGGGCAGTGGCCGCTTTCACTCTCGGTTCGATTTTCGTCTTTTTGTCAAATACGCTCCGATCACGTTACAATCTATCCTGAACAGCCGAATCATCCTGAGAAGCATTGATATTTTCTATCCGCCCCTGGAGGTATGGTCATGAAACGTCCCGCAACCAGATCCACATTCACCTTGCTGGCCCTGCTCCTGCTGGCCGCGGTTCTGCCGGCGGCCCTGGCCCTGGCCGGCCCCGACGAGGACCGCCTGATGGAACTTGGCGCCTCGGCGTTGAGGCCGTTCAAGCAACAACTGATGTCAGCCCTGGTCAAAGGGATGAAAGAGGGGCCCGAAGCGGCAATCCTCGTCTGCAGTGAGCAGGCACCGATCATTGCCGCCGAGGCGGGTTCGCCTGGTGTCACGCTCGGCCGGACCAGCCACCGCTTGCGCAACACGGCCAACGCGCCCGAACCCTGGATGGAGCCGCTGCTGGAGAGATACGCCGCCGACCCCGGTCTGTCGGCGCCAACCCTGGTGGACCTGGAGGACGGGGGTCACGGCTATGTCGAGCCGATCGTTGTCCGGCCGGCCTGCCTCAAGTGCCATGGCGAGACCATGGACCCCGGGGTGGCGAATAAGATCGACACCCTCTACCCCGAGGACGCGGCCCGGGGGTTCAAGGAGGGCGACTTCCGGGGCCTGTTCTGGGTCAGGATGGCTCCGCAAGAGTGAATCGGGACACCGAGGAGAAAACGATGCTCATCGAACAGCTGACGGGCATGATTCTCAGAGAGCTGAAAGGCCTGCGAAGTGAACTTCTGGCCTACGAGGACGAGCGGCAGATCTGGGCCGGCCTGCCGGGGGTGGCCAATTCCGCGGGCACCCTGGCCCTGCACCTCACCGGCAACCTGCGACACTATATCGGTGCGCAGTTCGGCGGCTCGGGCTACATCCGGGATCGCGACCGGGAGTTCGCGGCCCGGGACGTCCCGCGGGACGAGCTGCTGGCCGGAATCGACACCGCCATGGTGGAGGTGAAAACGGCGCTCGCCGCGCTGACCGAGGAAGCGCTGGAGCAGCCGTACCCCCTGCTGGTGGGTGAACAGAGACTGCAGACCGGCGAGTTCATGCTCCACCTGGCGGTCCATCTGGGGTATCACCTGGGCCAGGTGGACTACCACCGCCGCGCCGTCACCGGGAGCCGACAGAGCGTCCGGGCACTCAACGCCAGTGACCTCTCCTCGGCCCGCGCGGACAACGGGGACTGAATGGGATACAGAATCGCCGCCGACATGGCGGTCGTCGTCCACTTGTTATTCATCCTCCTCGTTGTTTTTGGCGGCCTGCTGGCAGTCAGGTGGCCGAGAGCCGCCTGGCTCCACGTCCCGGCCGCCGCGTGGGGCGCACTGGTGGAATTCAGCGGCCTGTACTGCCCGCTGACCCCGCTGGAGAACTGGCTGCGCCGGGCCGGCGGTGAGGCCGGGTACCGCGGCGGTTTCATCGAGCACTACCTGATCCCGCTGATCTACCCCGCGGGGCTGACCCGCCAGCTGCAGGTGGTGCTCGGCGCGGCCGTACTGCTGATCAACGTCTCGATCTACGGCTACATCTTTTTCAGATGGCGCCGGAATAGGCTGGACGAGCCGCGATGAGCGGAGGGTGCGAGAGATGAGCAAGAGGTCCGAGCGGGTCTGCCCGGTGGAACGGGCGGGCGCCCTGGACACCCGGTTGCGACGCTGGCTGCAGGATCCGCAGAAAATCCTCAGCCCATATATCCGTGCGGGGATGACCGTTCTGGATCTGGGCTGCGGCCCGGGGTTCTTCAGCACCGAGTTGGCCCGCCTGGTGGGCGAGAACGGCCGGGTGATCGCCAGCGACCTGCAACAGGGGATGCTGGACAAGGTCCGGGAGAAGATCCGGGGAACTGAACTGGAGCAGCGGATCACCCTGCACAAGTGCGAGGAAGACCGGATCGGCCTCGATGAACCGGTGGACTTCGTTCTCGCCTTTTATGTGGTTCACGAAATTCCGGACCAGGACCGTTTCTACCATGAAGTGGCATCGCTGCTGTCAGAGGGCGGGAGCGTGCTGGTGGTGGAACCGCCGTTCCACGTTTCGAAGAAGAAGTTTGCCGCGTCTCTGGAACGCGCCCGGGAGGCCGGCCTGGCCCCCGGCCCCGGGCCGTGGATGTTCCTCTGCCGGACGGCACTGCTGACCAAATCCTGACGAAGGAGCAAGCCCTCTTGCGGAGCCGCCAATGATGGATCCCAGCGACATCCACTCGAAATTCGGGGACGACTACAGCGCCGACCAGCGGACGTTCACCATGGGCATCGACCTGCGCTTCACCGCGCACTTTGCCGACCGGGTCCGGGGCCGCACTGTTCTCGAGACCTGCACCGGGGGCGGTTTCACCACCATCTCCCTGGCCCGTGAGGCCCGGCAGGTCCACACCGTGGAGATCGACCCGGTCATTCAGGCCCAGGCCCGGCACAACGTGGAGCAGGCCGGCCAGACGGACCGGGTGGATTTCATTCTCGGAGACATCCTCGACCAGCAGTTGCTCCAGCAGTTGCCGCCGGTGGATGCGGCATTCCTCGACCCGGACTGGGCCGTCACCGGGCCTGGCCACGTATACCGTTTTCGCCAATCGAACACCCAACCGCCGGCGGACAGACTACTGGAAACCGTGTTCGGACTCACCGGCAACCTGGCCCTGGTGCTGCCGCCGCTGGTGGATACCGGAGAACTGAAGGGACTTCCGGCCCACGAGCGCCAGCGGCTCTTCCTCGACGGGAACCACGAACTGTTCTGCCTCTATTTCGGCGATCTGGCCGCCACCAGGGGCGAGACGGAATTTCACGTGTCATCAACAGGGGGTGGCGATGAGTGACAGCAGAACGATCCTGATCACTGGTGCGACCAAGGGCATCGGCAGGGCACTGACCGAGCGGTTGGCCGGCATGGGCCACACCATCATCGGCTGCGGGCGGTCGGAGACGGAGATCAAGGAGTTGCGCAACAACCTCGGCGCCCCGCACCGTTTCGACATGCTGGACATCACCGACTGGCCGGCGGTGCTGGCCTGGTCCCAATCGGTGATCGGGGAGAGCGGTCCCCCGGACCTGCTGGTGAACAACGCCGGGGTGATCAACCGCAACGCCCGCCTGTGGGAGGTCTCCGACGAAGAGTTCCGGTCGGTGATCCTGACCAATGTCTGCGGCACGGCCAATCTGATCCGCGCTTATCTGCCGGCGATGATCCAGCGGGGCCGCGGGGTGGTGGCCAACATCAGTTCCGGCTGGGGCCGCTCCACCGCCCCGGAGGTGGCGCCCTACTGCGCCAGCAAGTACGCGGTGGAAGGCCTCACCGAGGCGCTGTCACAGGAACTGCCCCCCGGGATGGCCGCGGTGGCGGTGAACCCCGGGGTCATCGATACCGACATGCTGCGCAGCTGCTGGGGGGACGGCGCGGCAGCCTGTCCCTCACCCGGCGAATGGGCCGGGCGGGCGGCACCCTTCCTGCTGGCCCTCTCTGCCAGTGACAACGGCCGTGCGGTGATCGTGTAGTAGACTGCGCCGGAAAGGGAGAGGAAAAGATGAGCCTCGAGGACTATGGCTGGGATGACCGCTGGGCCGGGAAATTCACCGATGCCCATCGGCCGGAGTCTGTTCCGGCGAGAGTCGTTGCCGAACACCGAGGCCAATACCGGATCCGGACCGGGGAGGCGGAACTGGCTGCCCGCATATCCGGACGCTTGCGCCACGAGGCCGCCAGCCCCGCCGACCTGCCGACAGTGGGCGACTGGGTTGCCGCATCGGATGGCCGGGGTGGCGAAGCACAGATCAACCTGGTGCTGCCCCGGCTGACCCGGTTTTCCCGGAAATCGGCCGGAGCCCGCACCGACGAACAGGTGATCGCGGCCAATGTGGATACCGTCTGGATCGTTACCGCCTTTGGTCCGAACCTCAACCGCAACCGCATCGACCGCTACCTGGCCCTGGTCTGGGAGAGCGGAGCGGAGCCCTGGGTGATCCTGAGCAAGTCCGATCTTGCAGATGCCCCCCAACAGACGGCAGCCGATCTCGAATCGTCGCTGCTCGGTATCCCGGTCCACCCGGTGAGCGCAAGAGACGGTTCGGGCCTGGAAGCTCTGGCCCCGGCACTGGCCCCGGGTAAGACCATCGCCCTGCTGGGATCCTCGGGGGTGGGGAAATCAACGCTGCTCAACAGCCTGGCCGGGTCTGAGGTAATGCTCACCGGTGATATCCGCGAGGGGGACGGCAAGGGGCGGCACAAAACCACCCACCGCCAGCTGGTGCTGTTGCCCTGCGGCGGGCTGCTGCTGGATACACCCGGGATGCGCGAAATCCAGCTCTGGAACGCTGAGGCCGGATTGGGCAAGAGCTTTGCCGATGTGGGATCACTGTCCGAGAGCTGCCGGTATGCCGATTGCGGGCACGACTCGGAACCGGGCTGCGCGGTTCGGCAGGCCGTGGAGCAGGGCGTCCTGGACCACGGCCGGCTGGAGAGTTACCTCAAGCTGCGCAAGGAGTTGGACTACCTCGAGCGCAAGCAGGACGTCAGGGCCGCGCTGAAGGAGAAGAAGCGCTGGAAAGAGATCACTTCCGGGTATCGCCGGCACAAAAAGCGACAGGAGAATCCATGAAGAAATACCACCACCTGGGGATCCCCACCGATACTCCGCAAACAGGCGAAACCTATCTCCCGCGCTACGGGCTCTACTGCACCGACCACCGGAGGAACCCCCACGGCATCCAGTGGATGCGCTACGAACAGGACTCCCCCCTGCCCGAACTGGTACAGACCGTACCCCACGTGGCCTTCGAGGTGGATGACCTGGAAGCGGCCTTGAAGGGGCAACAGGTGATCATCGAACCGAACAGCCCATCTGAGGGTGTGATGGTGGCCTTTGTGGTCTGCGACGGTGCGCCGGTGGAATATCTGCAGTTCACGAATTCTCAATAGTGCTTGTTCTTATTGCATTTTTCACGAAAATATACATATACTGCGGGCATAGAAGTCTCAAAAACACTCGACAGGCGGGATACGGCAGTGGTTGCCGGTGCGGATTCGGCGGAATCACGCCTGCGAAAGAGGGCTGCGGCCCATTACCATCAGGAGGAATCTGATGACCAAGAGTGAAATGGCGGCGAAGCTGGCGAAGAATTGCGACCTTTCGCAAGCAAAGGCGCTGGAGGTGGTGAACTGCATCTTCGACACGGCCCCGGGAGAGGGCATCATCGCCATCGAACTGGATGCCGGCCGGGAAGTTCGGATCACTGGTTTCGGCACCTTCGGCACAAAGCGACGGTCAGCACGCTCGGGCCGCAACCCGGCCACCGGTGAGACCATACAGCTGGCGGCAAAGACCTACCCCACCTTCAAGGCTGGCAAAAGCCTCAAGGACCGGGTGGCTGAATAAGCCTGGTTGATGCCGGTCACCTCCCGGGGCGTTGCAGCGACCCCCGGGGGGTGTTCGGCCGATTGCCGCCCCTGGTATGTTTGAAGCCGACGAGCAACAACTTGGCCGGGGCCTGGGGCTGAAGGTTTCGGTGCGCCGTGGCGGGATTTCGCTCGGCTACGCCGAGGTGATGGCCCTCTGGCAAGAGGATCCGGCCTTCCGTTCCTTCTTCATCTCCCGGCTCTCCCTGGCGCCGTATACCGCCTTCCGCTGGGAAACGCCGCCAGTGACTTCATCCTGCCTGGGGCGCCGGTTCGAGTATGTCCTGCTGGACAGTCCCGGTCTCGACATTCCACCCGACATGACGGCCTTCAGCGATCTCTTTGCCGGCACGTCGCAACGAAACGTCATATCGTTTCCCAACCTGGGCCACGACGCCCTGCTGGTCGCCCCCCTCCCCTGCGGCCCGGGGGATGCTTACGGGCACCTGGCCGCCTTTGTCCGCCGCGCTTCCGAGGAGCAGAACCATGCCCTGTGGAAAGCGGTGGGCGCAGCTCTCCAACAGACCGTCGGTGAACGGCCGGTCTGGGTGAGCACCGCCGGGGGCGGCGTCCCCTGGCTCCACGTGAGGCTCGACTCATGGCCCAAGTACTACGGACACAAACCCTACCGGAAGGCGCCCCATGACCCGTAGCGAGAAGAAGCGAATCCTCCAGACGCTGGCCGTGGGCCTTGTGATCTTTGCCCTGGCCATTGTCCTGCCCAAACTGATACTTGAGGGCGCGGCCCGGACACTGGCCGCCGGGCAGGCTGTCGAGCTGCTGCTTAGTCTTCTGGCCATCGGCATCCTGGGCCGCGGACGGTTCGGAGAATACGGCTTTCGCCGGCCCGTCAAGAGCTACGTCACCCGCCGGAGTCTGCCTCGCCTGGCCGTTGCCGTGGTGGCGGCGCTGGGTCTGGGAGCGGCAGCCAGCCTGGCGATCCTGTTCTCCGGAGCCGTCGGCAACCCGCTGATCAAACAGTTGTCGTTTCTCCAGATCGTGTTCTTTGTCTGGATTTCCTCCAGCACCATCGAGGAGGTGTTCACCCGCGGCTTCCTGCAAAGTCATCTCAGTGCACTCAGCCGCTTTCAGGTGGGGCTGCCCGGCATCAGAGTCGACCTCCCGACCCTGATCAGTGCGGCGTTTTTCGGGGCAATGCACCTGGTGCTGCTTCTCTCGGGGGCCGATGGGACCTCCACCCTGATCATCGTCCTCTTTACTTTCTCTCTGGGACTGCTGGCCGGGCACCATCGAGCACTGTCGGGAAGCCTCGTGCCGGCCATTGGTTTGCACATGCTGGCCAACATCGGCGGTCTGGTGGGCGGGATCATCTATATCCTGGTCTCCCTGGCCACCACGGGCTCGCTCCCCGCGATGTAGGGAATAGAAACATGAATACGTTACGTCACCTCATCCTCGCCCTACTCTTCCTGGGAATCGTCCAGTTTGCCGGTTGCGCACCCGAAATCGAACCGGATGGCATCGACCGGGCATTTGCCGAGATGGCCAGCGATGTGCCGGTGGAGGCCGAAGGCGTGGTGGTCAAAATTCTCCGCGACGACACCCGCGGGTCGAAGCACCAGCGGTTCATCGTGGAGATCCCCTCCGGCCTGTCCCTGCTCATCGCCCACAACATCGACGTGGGCCGCCGCGTCCCGCTTCGGGGAACCGGTGAAACGGTCCGCTTTCGCGGGGAATACGAGTGGAACAACAAGGGCGGCGTGGTACACTGGACGCACCATGCCTCCCGGGGCAACCACCCCGGCGGCTGGATCGAGTATGACGGTGTCCGCTACGACTAGGAGTTCGGAATCATGCAATCCAGGGCCACCACTGTGGAGCAGTATCTGGAAGAACTGCCGGAGGAGCGCCGGACGGCCATCGAAACGGTGCGCGGAACCATTCTGGCCAACCTGCCCCAGGGCTATGAAGAGGTGATGGACTGGGGGATGATCACCTACCAGGTTCCGCTGGAGACCTACCCCGACACATACAACAAGAAGCCCTTGATGCTGGCCGCGCTGGCTTCGCAGAAAAACCATATGGCGGTCTACCTCAGCTGTATCTACAGCTCGGAGGAAGCCCGAAAGAAATTCGAGGCTGACTACAAGGCCACCGGAAAGCGGTTCGACCTGGGTAAATCATGCGTCCGCTTCAGAAAACTTGAGGACCTGCCCCTGCCCCTGATCGGCGAGGCCATTGCCTCGATGGGGGTGGAGGAATACATAAACCTGGTGAAAAACATCCAGCACAAGAAAAGCGGCAAGAGCAGAAAATCCTGCTGAGACCTCCGCCGGAGTATGACCACCAATGCACATCTGGGTCGATGCCGATGCCTGCCCCGGCGTGATCAAGGAAATTCTCTTCCGTGCTGCCGAGCGGGTGGGTGTTCCCCTGACCCTGGTGGCCAACAAGCAACTGCGGACCCCGCCGTCACCCTTGATCGACACAATGGTGGTCCCCAACGGCTTCGACGCCGCCGACGAGCGGATCGTGGACCTGGTGGAGCACGGTGATCTGGTGATCACCGCCGATATCCCTCTCGCGGCCAAGGTGATCGAGAAAGGCGCGGAAGCCCTCGACCCGCGCGGCACCTTCTACTCTGAAGAGAATATCCAGGAACGGTTGACCCTGCGCAACTTCATGGACGAACTGCGCTCCACCGGAGTGGAGACCGGGGGCCCACCGGCGTTCAACCAGGGAGACCGCCGAGCCTTTGCCAACCAGCTGGACCGGTTTCTCACCGCCTGGGGCCGCGAGCATGGAACAGGAGGAGCATGACACACGTTGAATTACTGGAGAGCATTCTGGACAGCCTGAAGAACCCGTTGCTCTTCGCCGATACGGACCACGTCGTCCGCTACATGAACAAGGCCGCGGCAATACACTACACGGACGGCTACCAACTGCTGGGGACATCGCTCTTCGACTGCCACAACAAAGAGTCGGGGGAGATCATGGTGGATGTCCTGGCCGCCTTCGAAGCGGGCACCGAGGAGGAGCGGCGGATCACGGACAACGAAAAATACCGGATCTACATGCGGGCCGTGCGTGACGGCAGCGGTGCGGTGATCGGCTACTACGAACGCTACGAACCGCCAGTGAAGAGGATGGACGGATGACCGCCCGAATCAACTGGGTCCAGCGGAAATTCAACTTCGACTTTCCGGTGGACCTCTATCCCGAGATGGTGGAACGGCTCCGCGGCCTGCCCGGCCGCGCGAGTGACATTGTCCGTGGACTTCCCGAAGACCTGCTGGCCCGCAGGTGTATGGACGGCCGCTGGTCGGTCCGCGAGCAGTTGGGCCACCTGATCAGTGTCGACGACCTGCTGGAAGCGCGGCTGGACGACTACGACGCCGGCGTTGAGACACTGACCGCCGCCGACATGTCGAACCGGCGCACCGAAAAAGCCGATTACAATCACTTTCCCACGGCTGATATCCTCCGGGCCTTGCGGGAGCGGCGCGGCGGGCTGGTCCGGCGCCTGGAAGCGCTGGCCCCGGATGACTTCGGCCGCAGCGCGCACCACCCCCGTCTGGACCAACCGATGCGTACGGTGGACGCGGTCTACTTCTTTGCCGAGCACGACGTCTACCACCTGACCAGAATCACCGAACTGCTCGGGGAACTGGCCGGGTAACCACCATGACCGACCAGGGAAGGAACCCCACGTGATCAGAAAGCTGCTGCCGGCCCTGCTGCCGGTCCTCCTCTTGCTCGGTGCCTGCACGACGCGCCCCGTCGATCCCGACCCCGCTTTGACAGAGCTTGCCGGACAGCTCCAGACACGACTGGACGAAGTGCAAGTGGAGTCGGGCTTCCCCGGGGCCACCCTGGCCGTGGTGCTGGCCGACGGCCGGCAGGTCCACCTGGCCACCGGCCTGGCCGACCCCGAGGGGGAAACCCCGATGGAACCGCAGGACCGGATGTTTTCCGGCAGCACCGGCAAGACCTTTGCCGCGGCAGTGGCCATGCAGCTGGTGGACGAGGGGCTGGTAAGACTGGAGCAGCCGCTGGCCGACTTCTTCGGCGGCACGCCATGGCTGGCCCGTCTCCCCAACCACGACGAGATCACGGTGCGCATGCTGCTCAGCCACACCAGCGGATTGCCGCGCTACGTGCTGAAGACCGAATTCTGGGAGGACCTGGCCACCGAGCCGGACCGGGTGTGGCAGCCGGAGGAACTGCTCTCCTACATCTTCGACGACCCGGCGCTGCACCCCGCCGGCCAGGGCTGGGATTATTCCGACACCAACTTCATCATCGTGGGAATGATCATCGAGCAGGTCACCGGGAACACGTTCTATGGCGAAGTGGAGCGCCGGTTCATCCGCCCGCTGGGCCTGACGCGCACCGCACCATCCGTCTCGCGGACCCTGGAGGGTCTGATCCAGGGCTGTTCGGGCGAATCGGAGATGTTCGATTTCCCGGCCCACCCCCTGCAGGACGGGGTCTACTTCATCAATCCGCAGTTCGAGTGGACCGGCGGCGGCTTCGTCACCAACAGTCTCGACATGGCTCGCTGGCTGCGGAATCTTGCGGACGGCAACCTGCTTTCCGAAGAGGCCCGGCTGGCCATGCGCGTACCGGCGGACGCGGAGGCCCTGCACACCGAGGGTGAATCCTACGGCCTGGGACTGCAGATCTGGGCTTCGGACTCGGGGCTGATCTATGGCCACGGCGGCATCTTCCCCGGGCACCAGACCCAGATCGAGTTCAGTCAGGTCCACCGCTTCGCCCTGGCCCTGCAGATCAATGCCGACCGCTTCAGCGGCATGCTGGACCGCTCGATGCACGAGTATGCCGGGCAGTTCATGCCGCTGGTGGAGGCCTGGGTGAAGGAGCAGGCCCGGCAACACTGACGGACCCGCCCGCCGTTTGATTTCCGCGATCCGCTGAGGCATGATTGATTCATCCACCCGTACGGGATTTCCACCTGTTTCAGCCCTGGTCCGGAGGCCCCGATGCCGCACCACCGCGTACACCTCTTCCACTGGAACGCCACTGAAGCCGGGGCCCAGGTCAATCTGCTGCGGGATGCGGGATTCGAGACGTTGCCGGCCGCCGGGCTTGTGGATTACAAGGTCTGCTCCACCGACAGCACCTGGTCCGGGCTGCGCTTCACCCGGAGAAAAAACAGAGCAGGAGGACGTTGACGTGCGTATCGCAGTAATCGGGGCCGGCGCCGTGGGCGGCTACTTTGGCGGACGCCTCGCAGCGGCGGGGGAAGACGTTGTTTTCCTTGTCCGGGGGCAAACCCTCGAGGCGCTCAGCAGGGACGGTCTGCGGATCGCCAGCCCCAACGGCAACCTGTCCCTCGCCGGCCTCCAGACCACCCACCGGCCCGACGACATCGGTCCGGTGGACGCGGTGCTGCTCACGGTCAAGACCTGGCAGCTGGCCGCGGCAGCCGAATCGATCCGGCCCATGGTGGGGCCGGAAACAGCGCTGATCCCTCTGCAGAACGGGGTGGAATCGGAAACGGAACTGGCCGGTCTCTACGGCGGGGAACGGGTGCTGGGGGCCATCTGCCGTATCATCGCCATGGCCGAAACTCCCGGGCACATCAAACACCTGGGGGTGGAGCCGTTCATCGCCCTGGGTGAGCTGGACAACAGGCCCAGCCGGCGGGTGGATGAGCTGGTGCAGGCCTTCACCCATGCCGGGATCACCGCCCGCAGACCGGAGAACATCCATGCCTCCATCTGGGAGAAATTCCTCTTCGTCTCCCCCACCGCCGGGGTCTGCGCGGTGACCCGTTCGCCGGTGGGCCTGGTCAGGAGCATCCCGGAAACCAGGCAGCTGCTCACCGATGCCATGGAAGAAGTGCACCGGCTGGCCGCCGCCCGCGGGGTGCCCCTGGCCGACAACGCGGTGGCCAGAACCCTCGACTTCTTTGATGGCCTGCCGGCCGCGGCCACCTCATCCATGCAGCGGGACATCATGGAAGGCCGGCCGTCGGAGCTGGAGGCCCACGTGGGCGCCACGGTGCGGCTGGGCCGGGAATCCGGGGTGCCCGTGCCGGCCAACACATTCCTCCATGCCAGCCTGCTCCCCATGGAGACGGCGGCACGGGCCGGGAGGGAAAACGGTTGAAGATGGACGAGCTGGTTCGCCGCTGCCGCAGCTATCGCCGATTTCGCCAGTCCCGAAAGGTGGCCATGGCAACCCTCAGGGAACTGGTGGACCTGGCCCGGCAGTCGGGTTCGGCAATGAACCTCCAGCCGCTGCGCTACTCCCTGTCCGCGGATACGGAGACCAATGCCAGGATCTTTCCCCATCTGGCCTGGGCCGGCTACCTCAAGGACTGGACCGGACCGGACGAAGGGGAACGGCCCTCGGCCTACATCGTGGTGACCGCCGGCCGGGATGCCGGCCGCTGGACCGACTGCGACCTGGGCATCGCGTCGCAGAGCATCCTCCTCGGCGCTGTTGAGCGCGGCCTCGGTGGCTGCATGGTCGCCTCGGTGAAACGGGAGGCCCTGGCCGAGGCGCTGGGCATCCCTGAAAACCTGAAAATCCTTCTGGTGATCGCCATTGGCGAACCGGCCGAGCAGGTGGTCATCGACCCGCTGGGAGAAGACGGCGGGATCAAATACTGGCGGGATGAAGGTGGCACGCACCACGTACCCAAAAGGTCGCTGGAGAGCATCATCCTCGGAGAAAAGGGGCAAGAAAAATCATGAAGCTGGTGGTGATCCTGATCTTCCTGCCGCTGCTGGCCTGCGCCATGCCATGCCGTGCAGAAAACCTGATCCCCGGTCCCGGCCGGCACCGGATGAGCCTAACCCTGGAGAGCGGACAGACGGTCCGCTACTCGCTCTCCGTGCCAGAGCTGGAGAAAGGCTCTGCGGTCCCCCTGGTCCTCGCCCTGCACTATGGCGGCGAGGTGACCCCCTGGTTCAGCATGCCCTATCTGGAGATGCTGCCCGAGCCGGCGTTCGAGCGGCTGGGGGCGATCATCATCGCTCCGGACTGCCCGGGCCGCGGCTGGGGCGATCCGGCCAGCGAACAGGCGGCCCTGGCCCTGGTGCGGCATGCTCTCCACAACTGGCCCGCCGACCCGCAACGGGTGGTGGTCACCGGGTTCAGCATGGGCGGTATGGGCACGTGGCACCTGGCGGCGCGCCACCCGGAGATCTTCTCCGCCGCCCTGCCGGTGGCCGGAGGCCCCTCGGGGGGGCCGCCGGTGACCATCCCGCTCTACGCCATTCACAGCCGGCAGGACCAGGTGATCGACCTGGGCCCGGCCAAAAAGGCGGTGCAGGAGATGAAGAAGCGGGGCGTCACCGCCAGGCTGGTGGTGCTGGAAGACGGCCCGACCCACTACAGCACCGCCGCCTTTGCGCCGGCCCTGCGCCGGGGAGTGAAGTGGGTCCAGCAGCTGTGGGATGCAGAGGCTGAGGAACCGCCTGCCGGGAAGGAGTGAGAAACCGTGCCCCTGCTGGTCGTCGCCTGGGTTCTCTGGTGCCTGGTGCACAGTGGGATGATCGCCCGGCCGGTGACCGCCTGGCTCCGCCGGAAACTGGGGGACCGGTTCCACCTCTACCGCGTCTTCTACAACCTGACCGCCCTGGTCACGCTCGCTGCCGTGGTGTTCTATGAGAGATCACTTCAGACCACCCTGCTCTTCAGCTGGGAGGGGATACTCGTGCCGCTGCGGCTGGGCCTGCTGGCCGCGGCCGGCCTCCTCTTCTTTGCCGGGGCGCGGGCCTACGACATGAGGCAGTTCCTCGGCCTGGACGGGGCGGGGAGCGGCGCTACCCTGAGTGGTGACGGACAGATCAGCCACAGCGGCATCCTTGGCCGCACCCGGCACCCCTGGTATCTGGGCGCCCTCTTCTTCCTCTGGTCCGCAGCGCGGGACATCGATACCGCCACCCTGGTCAGCAACCTGATCCTCACCGCCTACCTGCTGGTGGGCACCCTGCTGGAGGAACGGAAACTGACCGCCGAGTTCGGTGACCAGTACCGCCGCTACCGGCAAAGAGTCCCCATGCTCATCCCCCTGCCGCTCAGCGGCCGCTGGCGGCTGATCCGGCGGCTGCTGTTTGCATCCCTGGCTGCGGCATTCCTGGCGCTGAACCTCGCGGCCTTCCTCCACGCCGGGGCGATGACCCGCTTTGCGGAGCAGGGGGGGCGGACTCCGCCTCCGGAGAGTCTGGGCCCGCTCCAGACGGTCCGGACTCTGCTCACCGGAGTCACCGTGCCCCGCCCCGCGGGCATCGCCACCCCGGCAGACCTGGGCCTGGTCTTCGAGACCCACCGCTTCGCCGGCAGCGGCGGCCACCAGCTGGAAGCGTGGCACATCCCCGGGCCGAACGACGATGGGGTGCTGGTCCTGCTCTTCCACGGCTACGCGGGGTGCAAGGCGGACCTGCTGCCCACGGCTGCCCGCCTCCACGCCCTGGGCTGCAGCGTACTGCTGGTGGACTTCTACGGCTCGGGCGGTTCCACGGGCAGCGGCACCACCATCGGCTACCGGGAAGGCGGGGACGCGGCGGCGGCCTTCAACTTCGCGGCCGAGCAGTGGGCGGACCGGCCGGTGCTGCTCTACGGGCTCTCCATGGGCGGGGCGGCACTGCTCCGGGCCGTGGCCGCCGAAGGGGCGGCACCGGCGGCCCTGGTGGTGGAGAGCACATTTGACACGCTGCTCAACACGGTGCGCAGCCGGTTCCGGGCCATGGGCCTTCCGCCGTCGCCGCTGGCCGAGCTGCTGGTCCTCTGGGGCGGAGTGCGGGGCGGGTTCAACGCTTTTGGCCACAACCCGGCAACCTACGCCGCCCGGGTCCGCTGTCCGGCCCTGGTTCTCTGCGGTGCAAACGACCAGCGGGTCTCCTCCGTTGAATCGAAGCGGCTGTATGATGCTCTGGCCGGACCGAAGCGCTACTCCGAATACCCTGAAGCCGGGCACCAGCCCCTGGCCGCGGCTGATCCGGAACGGTGGCGTGCAGACATGGCCTGGGTGCTGGGTGCGGCGGCCACCACACCCCCGGAGGAACGATGATCGCCTCTCTCATCCAGGGAATCGGCCTGGGGTTCGCCGGCGCGGTGCAGCCGGGCCCTTTCCAGGCCTTTGCCATCGGCCAGACACTGAAGAACGGCTGGCGCCGCTCCATCTGGATCTCCCTGGCCCCGCTGATCAGCGACGGCCCGATCATCCTGCTGGTACTGCTGGTGCTCAGCCGCATCCCCCCGTCATTGCAGCGGGCACTGCACCTGGCCAGCGGCCTCTTTCTGCTCTGGCTGGCCTGGGGGGCGTTCAAGAGCTGGCTCGAATCGAGAAAGCAACAGGAGATCCGGCAGGACCACGGCGGGACCACCATGGCCAAGGCGGTGCTGATGAACTTCATCAGCCCCGGCCCTTACATTTACTGGAGCCTGGTGGCCGGCCCACTATTCCTCGAGGCCTTCCGCTCGGCGCCCTCCCGGGGGATCGGATTTTTGTTCGGGTTTTATGGTACGCTGGTGGGGACCTTCGCCCTGATCATCCTTGTCTTCGGCAAGGCGCGGGACCTGGGGCCGAAAGTGACCCGGGTGCTGCTGGGCGCTTCGGCCGCCGCCCTGGCCGGCTTTGCCCTGTTCCAGCTCTGGCGGGGGGTGACCGGATGAAACAAAATGAGAAAATGCAACAGAATGGGGTCAGCCCCCTTTTGTTGCATCTGCGGTGAACATGCTTCGACACCGGCTGAAACCTGCGGTTCCCCGGCACTGGCTGCTGGTGCTGGCCGGGCTGGTCTGGACCATGGTGGGCCTGGGGCTGGGCCGGCTGGCCCTGGGCTGGCTGGCCGACATGCAGTTGCCCTGGTCGGTGGTGCTGGGCCTGGCGGGTCTGCTCCTCGGCCTGCTGATCCACCGCTTCAACTTCTCCCGGGTGGCGCGGAAGAATATCGAGCGGATCTGCCGCAGCAGCGAGCGGCCATGCCTCTTCTCTTTCCAGGCCTGGCACAGCTGGCTGCTGGTGGCCCTGATGATCGCCATGGGTCTGGCCCTGCGCCACTCGCCCCTGCCCCGCCCCGTCCTGGCCGTGCTCTACGCGGCCATCGGCACGGCGCTCTTCGCCGGGAGCCTGCAGTACTACCACCGCCTTTGTCACTTTTGGGGGTCAGGTCCCGAAAAGTGACAATTCTCTCGCCACGCCACTGAAAAATGTCAGTTTTCAGGACCTGACCCCAAGAGTGGACATGACAACCCGGACTGTTGAAGATATAGTAGCCTCAGTGGATCCAACCGTATTTCACCTCTGGTAACACGTCGGATGATCTTCCTATCTGACCCAGCTGCCCCCGCGGGGGCCAGGGAGGCCGGTGCCATGAAGCTCTTCACCCGTTCAGGATTGACCCTGCTCGCCATCTGTATTGCCTTCTCGATGTTCCAGCCATTGCCGGCCCTCTGCGGCACCCTCGACGGCATCACCATGCCCGAAACGGCTGAAGTGGGAGGCAAGGACCTGGTGCTCAACGGCATGGGCACCCGCAAGGCCACCTTCCTCAAGGTCAAGGTCTACGTGATGGGCCTCTACCTGGAAGAGAAGAGCAAGGACGGGCCGGCCATCGCCGCCTCGGACCAGGCCAAGAAGATCGTGATGCACTTTGTCCGCGCGGTGGCCGAGTCGGATCTGCAGGACGCCTGGCAGGAGGGCTTCGAGAAAAACACCGACAGTATCGATTCCATCAAGGATCAGATCCACCAGTTTCACGGGATGCAGGCCTCCATGGAAGAGGGCGAGCAGATGGTCCTCGAGTTTCTGGATGAAACAGTGACCGTTTCCGTAAAAGGGGAAGTGAAGGGAACGATCACCGGCCGGGAGTTCCAGTCCGCGCTGCTCCTGATCTGGCTCGGCAAGGAGCCCCCTAACAAGGATCTCAGGGAAGGGGTGCTGGGCAAGTAGCGGCGGCCGTTTCCGGGGCGAGGACACAGGATGGCACTGAAGCTGATCAAACCACTGCTGGTTCTTTTACTGGCCCTGGCCGCCGCTGGTTGCGGCGGGGCCAGGAGGGTTACCAGCGGCATTCCCGCGGCACCACCGGCCCCCACACCCGAAGTCCTCATCCCGGCCGGCGAATTCGTGATGGGCGTGGAGGGCGAGGGCAGTGCCAGCCCGCCGCACACAGTCCACCTCGACGCCTACTACATCGACCGCCACGAGGTGACCAACGCCCAGTACCAGGCTTTCTGCCAGGCCACTGACCGCAAACTCCCCGAATTCTGGGGCATGGACCGCTACCGCAGCGGCCCGGACTGGCCCCGCCATCCGGTGGTGGGGGTCAGCTGGTCGGACGCCAGGGACTACGCCAAATGGATCGGCAAGCGGCTGCCTTCCGAAGCGGAGTTCGAGCGCGCCGCCCGGGGCGGAGTCAATGGCCGGAAGTTTTACTGGGGTGACGAGGTCGACGCCACGCACACCAACTATGCCAAGTCGGAGCACCAGGCGCCGGTGGAAGTGGAGAGCTACCCGCCCAACGGCTTCGGGCTCCACGACATGTCCGGCAATGTCAGCGAGTGGGTCATCGACCGCTACGACGCCGGCTACTACGACGTCTCCCCGGCGGCCAACCCCCTGGGCCCGGAAAAGGGCCGTTTCCGGGTGATCCGCGGCGGGGGCTGGCATACCGGCCCGGGCTGCACACCCCTGCACTTCCGCAACGGCCTGCCGTCCAACTGGGTCGATATCGCCGTCGGTTTCCGCTGCGCCCGCGACGCCGGGGATCTGGACTGACCCGCAGCCCCTCGGATATGCTAGAATTTCAGCGCCAACCAGCATCGATCTAACTACCCACGGGTGCATCCAAAGCGCAACAGAGGTTCCAAAGGCCATGAGTTCCGAAAAGGACAACGATAAAAAAACCGTAACCGACGAAAACGCCCAGCTCGACTTTATCCGGGCCCGGGTGGCCGACGACCTGGCCAGGGGAATAAACGACGGACGGGTGCACACCCGCTTTCCCCCTGAACCAAACGGCTACCTGCACATCGGCCATGCCAAGTCGATCTGCCTTAACTTCGGCATCGCCGCCGAGTATGGCGGGCTGTGCAACCTGCGTTTTGACGACTCCAACCCCGAAACCGAGGACGTGGAATACGTGGAGTCGATCAAGGAGGACGTGCACTGGCTCGGCTTCGACTGGCAGGACCGCCTCTACCACGCTTCAGACTACTTCGAGCGGCTCTACCAGTTCGCCGAGGAGCTGATCCAGAAGGGCAAGGCCTACGTGGACGACCTCAGCGAGGAGGAGATCCGGCAGTATCGCGGCACGGTGAAGCAGGCCGGCACCGAGAGCCCGCACCGCCACCGCCCGGTGGAGGAGAACCTCGACCTCTTCCGCCGCATGCGGGCCGGTGAGTTTCCCGACGGGGCCCACGTGCTGCGGGCGAAAATCGACATGGCGGCGGCGAACATGAAGATGCGCGACCCGCTGATCTACCGCATCCGCCACCAGAGCCACTACCGCACCGGCGACGCCTGGTGCATCTACCCGATGTACGACTTCACCCACTGCCTCTCCGACGCCCTGGAGGGGATCACGCACTCGGTCTGCACCCTGGAGTTCGAGAACAACCGCGAGATCTATGATTGGTTCATCGACCGGCTGGACGTGCCCCACGTCCCGAAACAGATCGAGTTCGCCCGGCTCAATCTCAGCCGCACGCTGATGAGTAAACGCAAGCTGCTCAAGCTGGTGGAGGACGGGGTGGTGGACGGTTGGGACGACCCGCGAATGCCCACCATCTGCGGTCTGCGCCGACGGGGCTACACCCCGGAGGCGATCCGCGCCTTCTGTGACCGTATCGGGGTGGCCAAGCGGGACAGCGAGGTGGACGTGGCCCTGCTGGAGTATCACATCCGCGAGGACCTGAACAAGCGGGCGCCGCGCTTCATGGCGGTGCTCGAACCGCTGAAAGTGGTGATCACCGACTACCCCGAGGGGCAGGTGGAAGAGCTGGAGGCGGAGAACAACCCCGAGGACAAAAATGCCGGCACCCGCATGGTGCCCTTCTCGCGGGAGGTCTGGGTCGAGCGCAGTGATTTCCTCGAGGACCCGCCAAAGAAATTCTTCCGCATGTCCCCGGGGCGCGAGGTGCGGCTGAAGCACGCTTACTACATCACCTGTGAGAAGGTGGTCAAGGACGACAACGGCGAGATCGTGGAATTGCACTGCTCCCACGACCCCGCATCCCGCGGCGGCGGGACCGAGGACGGCCGGCGGGTCAAGGGGACCCTGCACTGGGTCTCGGCGCAGCACGGGGTGGATGCCGAGGTGCGGCTCTTCGACCACCTGCTGGCCGAGGCCGAGGATGGCGCCGAATCGGAGCTGAACCCCGACTCGCTGAAAGTGCTCACCGGTTGTAAACTGGAGCCGGCGCTGGCCCGGCTTGAACCGGGCACAGCCTGCCAGTTCATGCGCACGGGGTACTTCTGTCCGGACAGCCACGATTCGAAGCCCGGAGCTCCGGTGTTCAACCGCACGGTGACCCTGCGCGACAGTTGGGCCAAGATAGAGAAGGCGATGAAGAAGAGTGGATGAGTGACATCGCTAGACAGGACAGCATCCGATCGGGCCGAAAGATCATCCTCGTCATCCTGCTGCTGATGATCAGCAGCCCGGCCCCCGCGCAGACATTGCCTGCCGCCCCCCGTTTCGAGCACCTGACCGTCGATGACGGTCTACCCGACAGTTCCGTGCGCGCCATGGTCCAGGACCGTCTCGGCTTCCTCTGGTTCGGAACGCAAAACGGCCTGGTCCGCTACGACGGCCGATCACTGGTGCCATTCGCCCCGGTCCTTGAATCCACGGGCCGGCCCCAGAACCTCGGCACCACCGCCCTGTTCGAGGACCGGGATGGGGACATCTGGATCGGCACCTTCTCCACCGGACTGTGGCGGCTGCATCCCGATACCGGGCGTTTCGACCACTGGGGACCGGACTCCCCCGAGGAGCACCGACTGGGTGGAGTGCAGGTGAACAGCCTCTGCCAGGCATCGGACGGCACGGTCTGGGCCGCCACGGCCGAGGGATGGCTGGCGGCCATCGATCCGCAGGCCGGTTCCGTGCAGGAACACCGGCTTCAGCCCGGCGAGCCGGTGGACAGCGCACCGCCTGATGCGACGCTGAGCTGGGTGATGATGGATGCCTCCGGGCGCTTGTGGGTGGCCAGCGAAGGGGCAGGCGTGGCGTACCGGGAGCCGGGATCCGACCGCTGGCACCACTTCCGCCATGATCCGGACGATCCAGCCAGTCTGCCGGCAGACCTCGCCACCTACCTGCACCAGGACGACCGTGGGCGAATCTGGGTGGCCACCCGCAAGGGGCTTGCCCGTTTCAATCCGGCCACGCAGGGATTCACGTCGATCGTTCCCCTGCCGGAGGATCCCGAGCACATCCAGAACTACCTCGTCTGTGTCGATCATGACCAGGCGGGTCGGCTCTGGATCGGTGCGGCGGACGGCATGTACGGGTTCGAGCCGGACACCGGCCGGTTCCAGCATTACGATCACGACCCCGAAAACGGCGATACGGTTCTCGACGGTCCCGTGCTGAGCATCCATTGCGACACGGCGGGCATAGTCTGGGGTGGTAGCTGGCACGCCGGCTTGAACAAGATCAATCCAGACGCCAACCAGTTTCGCGTGGAGACCCATGATCCCGACGATCCCGGTTCTCTCGATTACGGAGTGGTCCAGGGAATCTTCGAGGACTCCCGCGGCGTGCTCTGGGTGGGCACCGGCCACCTGTCGACGGGTATCAGGACCTGGCGGTCTGAATAGCCGGCTGCCGGGTGAAACGAAATTCCGGCACCACCCCTTCCCCGCCGATGAGGTCTCACCGCCGACCAAGGTCCTCGCCATCTGCGAGGACCGCCAGGGATCGATCTGGATCGGCACAGACCAGGGCCTCTGGACACTGCCCAGAGGGAAGACGACCCCAGAGCGCGTGCCCGGCCTCTCGAAACCCGGCGACCCGGCGTATCGGACCAATGTCCGGGCCCTGGCCATCGACGAGGCCGGCCATATCTGGGTGGGGAGCACATCGGACGGGCTGAGTGTGTGGGAGCCGGAAACGTCCCGGCTGCGGACCTACACGGTGCGGGAAGGTGTGGCGGCCAACTCACCAAGCAGGAACGTGATCGGGATCTATCGCGATCGCCGGGGACGGATGTGGATTCTCTTCGATACACGTGGCCTGGCCTTCCACGACAAGCAGACGGACAGCCTTGTCATTTGCTTCGATCCCGACAGAGGTCTGGCCTCCCCCATGTGCGCCGCAGAGGACCTGGAGGGCAATCTCTGGATGGGCACCTTTGCCGGGCTGCTGCGCCTCGATCAGGACGGGCGGGTGGTGGAGGCGATCAGCGGGCCCGACGGTCTGCCCCATGACCAGGTCGGCTCCCTGCTGGCCGACGAAAACGGCATGCTCTGGATGTCCACGGATCGTGGTTTCGCCCGCTACGACCCGCAAACCCGGGAGCTCCGCAGCTTCGACTCCAGGGATGGCCTGCCCACAAACAAGGTGCACTTCGGATATGCCCGCGGCCACGACGGCACCATCTACTTCGGCGGCCGCGGCGGCCTGGTCTCCTTCGATCCGACCACTTTCCGCCGGTCCGATTTCGTGCCCCCGGTGGTGATCACCGCACTCCGCATCGCTGACCGGGAGGTCAGGCCGGGGCCGGGTTCACCGCTTGACCGGGCCATAGAACTGAAGGACGGCATCACGCTGGCGCACGATCAAAACGACATAACCCTTAATTTTGCCACGCTCCACTTTGCCCGCCCCGAGCGCAACCGCTATCGTTTCCGCCTCGATGGGGTGGACGACGACTGGCGCGACCCCGGCCAGGACCGGCGTGCAATCTACACCAGCCTCTCGCCCGGCCGCTACACCTTTCGTGTGCGAGGGAGCAATGCCGACGGGCTGTGGAACGAGGAAGAGACCCGTCTCGACATCCGAATCCTGCCTCCCTGGTGGCAGTCCGCCGGGGCAAGACTGGTCTACATGCTGCTGGCCCTGGGGTTCGTGGCCCTGGTCTACCGGCAGATCATCCAGCGCATGCGAATCCGCACGGCACTGGAAGTGGAGCGGGTCGAAGCCCGGCAGTGGCAGGACCTCGACCGGTTGCGAAAGCGGTTCTTCTCCAATGTGTCCCACGAGTTTCGCACACCGCTCACCCTGCTGCGCACCCCGCTGCAGCGGCTGCGTGAGGCCCCCGACTCCGGGAACGCCGAACTCTTTGCGATGATGAGCCGCAATGCCGATCGTCTGGGGCAGCTCATCGACCAGCTCCTCGACCTCTCGCGCCTGGAGGCCGGTCGCCTGCCCCTGCACTGGGGCTGCAACGACGTGACCGCGTTCCTGCGGACCCTGATCACCGGTTTCGAGCCCCTGGCAAGCGAAGGCGGTATCGACCTGCAGGTGCGGATCCCCGAGGACCCGGCAGTCTTGTGGTTCGATGCCGACCTGCTGGAGAAGGTGACTGTGAACCTGGTGACCAACGCGGTCAAGCACACGCCGCCCGGCGGCCGGATCGTGGTCAATTCCACGGTGGCGGCAACACCGCGATCCCATCCAATACCCGTTGACCCGGGTTCTGCATATTTACGCACCGAAGGATTCTCGCGGGGGCTCTGCCTCTCGGTGGCCAACACGGGTTCCTACATCCCGCCCGCCGAGCACGAGCTGGTCTTCGACCGTTTCCAGCAGTTGGCCGGAGGCGGGCGGGCGGGCGGTTCCGGTTTGGGTCTCGCCCTGGTCAAAGAACTGGTGAGTTTGCTGGAGGGGTCTGTCCACCTGAGCAGTGATTCCGAGCGGGGCACCTGTTTCACCGTGGAGCTGCCGCTGTTCCTGGAACCGCCGTCAAGGAAGGCTGGCGAGCCCTGCCAACCCGCCGACGCCGCCACTCCTGCCGCGGAAACGACTACTGAGGAAGAGGAGGCCGCCTCCTCCGGCCGGCAGCAACTGCTGGTGGCGGAAGACAATCAAGACCTGCGCCAGTACCTGGCCCAGTCGCTGGGCTCTTCCTACAACGTGCTCACCGCTGTGAACGGTGAGGAGGCTCTGCAACTGGCGCTGGCGGAGATTCCCGACCTGGTGATTTCCGATGTGATGATGCCGGTGATGGACGGCCTCGAACTCTGCCGCCGTCTGAAGACCGACTGGCGCACCAGTCACGTCCCGGTGATCCTGCTGACGGCCAAAGTCGGCATCGAGAACCGGTTGACCGGTCTGGAGCACGGTGCCGACGACTACCTCGCCAAGCCGTTCGATTCCCGGGAGCTGATGGCCCGTATCGCGAACCTGACCGCCTTGCGCCGCCAGCTGCAGGAACGATATGCCGACCGGGTCAAATCTCTCGATCCCGACCCCCTGCCCGTAACATCCATGGACGACCGGTTCCTGGAGCGCTGCCGTGAGATCATCGACGAACACCTCGAAGATGACCTGTCGGTGGCGGCCTACGCCCGGGAGGTCGGCCTGAGCCGCGGCCAGCTCCACCGGAAATTGAAGGCGTTGACCGACCTGGGCCCAAGGGAGTTCATCCGTTCCCACCGGCTGCACCGTGCCGCCGAACTGCTCAGGGGCCGTTACGGAAATGTAACCGAGGTGGCCTATTCCGTCGGATTCAAGGGCCTCAGTCATTTCACACGCTGCTTCCGCGAGCAGTTCGGTATCACACCCTCATCGTATCCGGACGGGAACCCGGATCCCGCTTCCGATTCGACACCCGAAGCATAGGACTTCCCCCCCCCCGCCGGATTGTCCGCCATCCAAGTCGAATTTCGTCCCCAAACACGGAACGGTGCCTTCTTGACGGCCTAAATATTTGAAAAAAGTCAAATTGCGACATGGAGGTCAACAATTGCGACCTGCAGGTGAGCGGACAGGCCCCGGGAATCAGTAGACTCTACTCCACGATAAATTCTGACACCGGGATCAGCGGTGATCCGCTGGAACCTGGTGAACGTCAGGATGGTACCTCAGCCGATATTTTACATTTCAACACGAATGACAAGTGGGAGCTTCAGAACAGATGGTTCTCATGATGCTCGACATCGATGTCACCGCCAGCCAGTGGGTCAAGGCTCTCGGCGCCATGCGCCAGGTGGCCGGACCGCTGGAGGCGCAGCCCGGCTGTCAGACCTGCCGCATCCTCGCGGATGTCAGGTCCGAGGGGCTGCTCTCGCTGATGGTGGCCTGGGGGACGGAGGAAGACCTCGAGCGTCACATCCGTTCCGAGCTGTTCTGGAAAGTTCTGGCCCTGATGGAGATCTCCAGCCGGAAGCCGGAGATCCGGTTCCACACGGTGAGCCGCACCGACGGCCTGGAATCGCTGGAGCGGATCCGGGGGACGGGACGCTCCACGGGCTCGAAGAAAAGTCTGGAAGGGGGCGCCCCGACGCCCCGGAATCCGTAGCGGGGGCGGGTGGCTGCAATTCCGCTGTCCACCCGCCGGTTGTGTAGGTGAATCAGGGAGGCCGATGGGCGGTTTCCCGCGCATTGCAAAAAGGAGTATTGAAATGCGTATTTTCGTAACTTGTCTTCTCACTCTGTTCCTGTCTGCCGGCATGGCCATGGCCGGCGGATCATTCCACGTGGTGAGCCAAGGCTCCAGCACCGCTGTCTTTGACGTGACGCCTGACGGCACCTGGGCCGCGGGCACCGATAACGGCCAGGCCTTCCGCTGGAGTGAGGCCACCGGTATCGAGTTGCTGTCGCCCTCCGAGTGGCAGTGGACGCACACCATCGGGATCTCCGACGACGGCACCCAGATCGCTTCCTCCGTCCAATACGGCGACACGGACCCCCGCGTTTTCGGTCCGGCCCGCTGGACTGAGGGCATGGGCTGGGAAGAACTCGACACCCTCTACGTGGATCCCCCGTACACCGACGGCACTGACTGGACCTTCGGTTCCGGCTACGACATCTCCGGCGACGGCTCCATGGTGGTCGGCCTGGCCTGGCACCCCGGCTACAAGGCCTCCGGCTTCACCTGGACCGAGGCCGGCGGCATCGTCGACCTGGGCCGTCCGAGTCCGGATTTCGGTTCCTCCCGCGCCTCGGCCGTCTCGGCCGACGGTTCCACCGTGGTGGGCTTCTGGGAGGATGAGAACTTTGGCAACCGCCGCCCGGTTCGCTGGGTGGACGGCGGCGCTTTCGACCTGTTCCTCGGCGCCGACACCTGGGGCGAGGCCAACGGCGCCTCCTCCGACGGTTCGCTGATCACCGGCGCCGTGGGCTTCAATGACGATCCCGGGTATGGCTGGTCCATCGGCTTCCTCTATTCCGACGATGGGGGTTATGTCGACATGGGCATCCTGCCCGGCTCGGACCCCTGGAACGACCGCAGCATGGGCATGGCCGTGTCCGATACCGGCATCGTGGTCGGCTGGAGCGGCGCCACCGGACCGTGGGGTATCCAGGAGCCGATCGTCTGGACCGAGGCTGGCGGCATGGTGCGTATCACTGATTACCTCGCCGAACAGGAAGTTGAGATCCCGGACAACATCGTGTTGACTTCCTGTCTGACCATTTCCGCCGACGGCTACGCCATCGGCGGCCAGGGCTACACCACGGACACCTATGAGTACGTGGGCTGGCTGGTCAAGATCGTGCCCCCGGTCTACACCTTCGACGTGGTGGTCACCGGTGAAGTGGAGTACAACCAGGTGAACGACGGCCTGTTCGCCGACGTCACCGCCGGCGACCCTGTGACCATCAAGTTCCAGGTCATCTCGGACCAGTTCACGGACAGCACAACCTATAACACGCGCGGCTACTGGATCGACCTGGCGTCGTACTCGATGACCATCGGATCGGCCTCTGTCGGCCTGCTGGATCCCTATCCCGCAGGGAATACCCCTTACTTCGTGCTGCGCAACAACGACCCGGTCTCCGACGGCTTCTTTGTCGCCGACAACAACGTGGACTGGCCCTGGCCCGCCCTGCCCCTGGACGAGCCCGGGATCTTCGGACCGTTCGGGACCCATTTCGAAGTGGGGTATGAGGGTGAAACCCTGGAATCGCTCGACATCATGGACGCGGTGGGGATCTATGACTACACCGGCCTGACGAGCTTCTACATGACGCTGGACGACGGCGGAATGGATGCCATGGGTCTGATCTTCACCGAGATGGAGATCAGCCAGTTCTTCCCCTTCGAGGTGAACATCGACTGCACAACGCCGACCCTGACCCTGCCCGACATGGGTGGTTTCGACGTTTCCGCGGTGAACAACACCAACGACCTGATGCAGGTCCAGGGTGCGCTGAACGTGACGCTCTGCTACGGCAACACCATCAACAACATTCGCCGGGGCACCACGAATCTCCAGGGCGGTGAGACATTCACCCAGTCCTGGATGATGAACATCCCCCGCTACAACTCCACCTGTAACTGCGACCTGGTCTGGACCCTCGTGGGCACCGACCTGGCCACCGAGAGTGAGATGGAGGACAGCTGTATCATCACCACCAGCTGCGACTTTTAACCGCTCGTCGTTTCGGCCTCTGACGAGGCCGATGAGAGAGGGACTTTCGAGTTGTTTCTGTAACGTTCTGTTTCACTTTTCGAATGGAGAAAGCAATGAGTAAGTTACTTGCTTGTCTTTGCGCGATCATGCTGACGGTATCCGTCGGCGCCGGCGCTGAAGTGGTATCCTTCACCGCTGTTGACAGCCAGGCCACCTCCGGCCTTGTCAGTTATACCGCCACCGTCACCGGTGGTTTCACCATGTCCTCCCTTGACTGGGACGGTTTCGCCTCCACGATCAACAGCGGCACCTACGGCTCCGAGCTGCGGTGCGACATCTCCGGCCCCCTGGGTACGGCCTTCCTGACCCTGGGCAGCGGCACCACCTATGCTCCCGGCGCAGCCTTTACCGGGACCGACTCCACCCTGGCCGGCGGCGACCCGGCCGGTGTCTGGACCTTCGACTTCTACGAATCCTACGATGACGGTGCCGACGGCCTGCCCGACGCCACCTGGGACACCATCGACTTCGACTTCTCGGATCTGCCTGTCTGCGTCGGCCCCGATGACTGCGCCAGCGCCCAGCTGCTCACCGACAGCTACAACTCCGGTGACACCACCAACTGCAGCAACACCTTCCCCAGCTACAACCTCTGGGCCTATCCGCTGGAGGGCAACGACCACGTCTATGCCCTCGAGATCCCGTGCCCGGGCTACGAGGTCTGCGTCAATGCCTATCCGTGGACCGAGCAGGACATCACCATCGCCCTGAGCAACGAGTGCACCGACGGGCCGGTGACCGCCGTTGCCGGCGCCGACGACTGGGGCACGTGGAGCAGTGAGTATTTCTGCTACACCACCACCGCCGGCGATGCCACCACGATGTATATCTACGTCGACTTCCACGGTGAAGGCGGCGGGGGCGGCTACAACCTCAACGTCTACCTCAACGGCCTGGTGCCCAACGACGAGTGCTGGCAGGCGATCAACGTGGGGACCGGCGGCACCTTCAGCGGCACCACCGTCTGCGCGAGGAACTTCGTCGACGTCACCGCGGACTGCATCGATTACGCCACCAGCGGCCCGGAAGCCGTCTACTCGTTCTATGCCAACGATGGCGACACCCTCGACCTGACCCTGACGCCGACCACCGACTGGGATCCGGCCCTCTACGTCATCAGCGACTGCTATGACCCGGTGGGCAGTTGTGTCGGCGGTGCCGACGCCGGCCTCACCGGTGACCCGGAAACCGCGACGCTGACCTTCAACTGTGCCGGCTACTACTACATCATGGCCGACTCCTACTATTCGAGCGGTGCCCTTTCCGAGGGTGATTTCGACCTCGACGTGGTGGTCACCCCGGCCACCCCGGTGGACACCTTCGACGTGAGCATGACCTGCGACACGGAGCCGTTTATCGTGCCCGCGCAGACCCAGCTCCGCGTCTACGTCACCAGCACCTTCGACTCCGCCCGTCAGATCTGCGGTAATGTCGGTGTGACCACCTGCAGTGGTGCGCACATCTCCAACCTCCGTGCGGGCAACATGGTGCTCATGGCCGGTGAGACCACGTTCATCGGCTGGGGCCAGTACATCCCGGCATTGCCGCCGACCTGTAACTGCACCCTGGTCTTCGACGTCGAAGCCACCGACTGCACCTATTGCGAAGATGCAGGACTTGACGCGGCCGGCTGGATCGAGACCGCCACCTGCGGTGTCACCACGATCTGCCCCTAAGCGATCGCTTTCCGTCAGCACCCTGCCAGGGTGCTGACATTCGATAACTTTGACGGGGGCCGCCCGGCGGCCCCCGTTTTCTTCTTCCCCCCACCGCCTGCGGCCCCGTCCACCCCGCTGACGCGTGTATACTGTTCTAAGCACTGAGCCGGACATCAGAATCGCGCCCGAGGTGGACATGAGAAATCTGACTCTGCTTTTCGTCACCGCCATATTGCTGCTCCTTTCATCACCGGTCCACGCGGATACAACGCCCCCGATCATCGAAACACCGACTCTGGACCAGTTGGTCTGGCTGGCCGGCCACTGGCATGGCGGATCCGAAGGCCGGGTCACCGAAGAATTATGGCTGCCCCCGGCCGGGGGCCTGATGCTGGGACTGAATCGGGATATGAGCGAATCCGGCAAAGCCTTTTTCGAATACCTGCGCCTGGAGCAGACCGCCGAGGGCGTGTTCTACCGCGCCTCTCCCAGGGGCGGGGATGCCACCTCTTTCAAGCTGGTGGAGTGCTCGGGGAGCAGGGCGGTGTTCGAAAACAAGGCCCACGACTTCCCCCAGCGGATCACCTACCAGCTGACTGCATCAGACACGCTCACCGTCACCATTTCAGGTGCTGTGAACGGCAAGACCGAATCGCGCGGCTGGACCTGGACCCGCCTGTCCGGAGTGGCCGTGGCCACGGGAGGAAAGAAACCGTGAAGCTGAAGATGTTCCAGATCGACGCCTTCACCAGGCCGGCCTGCGTCGTTCCCGATGATGCCGAAGCCTCATGGGACCGCTCGTTCAGCCACTTCGCCCGGCTGGTCAACGAGGGCAAGGTCTGAAGCATTGATCTGAAGTCACCTGTTGTATACGGATATTACTGGAAACAAAGGGAGCAGCCCTTCCCCTTGACTTTTTCCCCCTTTCTCCACATATTTATCAAAACGTAATTAAATCTTTATCGTAAAAACAATAGATGCTTTCTGAGACGAGGTGCCCGTGCCCCTGAAATCGCCATTGCTCTCTCATCTGGACGGCCCCGGCCGCCTGGGCCAACATTCGTTTGCCGTGTTTGTGCTATTCCTGCTTGCCTTGCTGGCACCTCTCTCCTGCACAAAGCCCGTTCCGGTGGAGGAAAGCCACGTCGAGGAAGTCCGGAATTTAATCGCGGACGGGTATTACATCAAGGCCGAGGCCCGGGCGCGCGAGCTGCTGGAGGCATCCGGAGATGACGAGGACTGGCTGCCGCCGGACAAGGACAGTGGAGACACCGACAACGCAGCCACTGAAAACGCAAAACGTCATGCCCTGGCCCGGGCCGAGATGATGTCGCTCCTCTCCGGAGCCCTGCGCCGGATCAACCGGCATGATGATCCGGAAACCCTGGACCTGGCGCGCCGCTCTCTCGAGCGGAAGATCGAACTGCTCGGCGCCGAGCATCCCGTCGTGGCGTCCGGGTACTTCGAGCTGGGCCGCCTCCACTTTTTCCGCAATGAGATTGATGAAGCCTGTACGGCCTTTGAACATGCCCTCGGTATCCAGGAGTGCACGCTGGATCCCCTGCACCCGGACACGGCCATGACCCTGATCATGCTCGGCGGTGTTCGCGACGACCAGGACGGCGGGATCACTGAGGCGCTGGAATACCTGGCACGGGCCGCCCGAATCCAGGACTCCACACTCCCGGCCGACCATCCCGACGTGGCCGAGCGCCTGAATATGGAAGGCGCCGTCCAACAACGGAGAAACTTCACCAAGGCCCAGCGGCTCTGCGCGCGCGCCCTGGCGATGAGGCAAAGAGTCCTGCGGCCCGGACATCCCCTGATCGCCAACAGTCACCGCAGCCTGGGAATCCTTCTGGAAATCATCGGGGACTACAGCGGCGCGCGTCAGCACCTGGAGCGAAGCCTGGCCATTTTCGTGGAGAACCTGGGGCCCGACCACCTCATGGTGGCCTCAAGCCTCATGAGCCTGGCTGGTTATTTCAGCCGGATCGGAGATCTCGAGGAGTCGCGCCGCTTATATGAAAGCGCTTTGGAAATCCAGCAAGCGAGCCAGGACCGAGAACACAGGAGCACACTCCATACCCAGATCATGCTGGCCAACGTCCTTTACGATCTGGGCAAGCACGACGAAGCCCGGCTACACTTCGAGCACGCGCTGGCCGTGGCTGAGCAGGAAAGCTATCAACCGAAAACGGACCTCTGCTACTTTCTCTGCTGTTACGGAGACTTTCTGCGGAAGACCGGCCGGTTCGAGGAAGCTGCGGCCGTCATCGGGCGAGCCACCGAAATCGCCCGGGCCAATTACGGCGAAGACCATCTGCAGACACTCTTTCCACTGCACATTATGGCCCGGCTGCACTGCTCCACCGGCAACTACGCTGAGGCACGGGATCTGCTGAACCGGATAAGCGATCTCCACCAGCAGGCAGAGGATCACGACCACGTCCTGATGCTCGAGACTCTGAACGATCTCGGCCGCGCCCAGGCGGCCCTCGGTGAGAATGACCGTGCCCTGGAAACCGCGTTGCAAGCTGAGCAGTTTTCGCGAGAGCACCTGCTCCTCACCTCCCGCACGCTGGAAGCCCAGCTGGCCCTCCGCTATGCGGCGTCAGGAACAGACGGGCTCCACCTGGCAACGGCCATCGCCGCCAGGTGCGCCCGCCAGCGGCTGCCCGGCCTGGAGCGGGCCTTTGATGCGGTGATCCACTGGCGCGCCCTGGTGCTCGACGAACTGGTGGCCCGCAACCGCGCGGCCCGGGATTCCGCGGACCCCGAGATGGAGGCGTTGCTCACCGAACTGCGCCTGGCCTGTGAGGAGTTGTCCGGGCTGACCGTGTGCGGGGGGCAGGACTCGGCGGGAGAGCCCACATCCAATGACCTCCGGCAGGCCAGGGAGAGGAAGGCGTCGGCCGAGCGTAAGCTGGCCGAGGCGAGCGCGGCGTTCCGCAAGGAGCAGGAGAGCCTGAAACTGGGCCTGGTCGAGGTGAGGGAGGCTCTGCCGGAGGACAGCGCCCTGGTAGCCTACTTTCGTTACGAGGACTCCATCTGCGTCGATCCCGGCGAGGCACCCCTGCCTTCGTATCTCGCCTTTGTCATCTCCAGCGACTCGGACGACGTGCATGCGGTCCCCCTGGGCAC
This sequence comes from uncultured Acidobacteriota bacterium, assembly GCA_963836075.1. Taxonomy (GTDB): domain Bacteria; phylum Acidobacteriota; class JAQAZP01; order JAQAZP01; family JAQAZP01; genus JAQAZP01. The sequence goes on along the minus strand of CAWIIB010000009.1, from coordinate 2,387,358 downwards.
GAACGAGGAGATCGACGGCCTGGTGGACCGCTGGCGCAATGCGCTGCGCGGGATCTTGCCGATCCGGCTGCCGGGTCAACCGAACGAGGGTGATCACCGGACGGCGGGCCTGGCGCTTCGACAGAAGATCTGGGATCCGCTGACAGCACACCTGGCCAAAGCGAAACGGATTTTCATCGTTCCCGACGCCTCCCTGCACCTGGTGAGCTTCGCCGCCCTGCCCGATGACGATGGAGGCTACCTCCTGGAGCAGGGCCCCCCGATTCATTACCTTACGGCAGAGAGGGATCTTTGCCCGTCACGCCATGATTCTCGGGAGGGCAGCGGAATACTGGTATTCGGCGCCCCGGATTTCGGGGACGCACCGCCCGACACCGCTGTCCCGGACAACGGCAGCGACTCTCCGGCAGACTCAGGTTTCCTCGACGTGCGCTACGCTTCGCTTGGTTTCAGCCCACTTCCCCAGTCGGTGCAGGAGGCGGAGGAAGTGGCGTCGCTGTGGCCGGATCGAGGTAGTGAAGCGGTGGCCTGTCTCACCGGGGCATTGGCCACCGAGGCGGCATTCAAAACACAGGCGCCGGGGTGCCGGATGATCCACCTGGCCACCCACGGATACTTTTTCGATCCGCGCCCGTTCGCCGCAGGCGGCGGAAAGGGTGAGGGAACCCGGGCGGTAACCGGGCTGCCGGAGACCAGGGTGTCGGTGAGTTCACCTGGCGCGAACCCGCTGCTTCGCGCGGGCCTGGCGCTGGCCAACGCCAACACCCGGGGAGCGTCAGCCACCGGTGACGAGGACGGCATCCTCACGGCTGAAGAAATCGCCGCACTGGATCTCACCGGGGTGCAGCTGGCCGTGCTCTCCGCCTGCGGCACCGGCCTGGGCACGGTCCAGGCCGGGGAAGGCGTGTTCGGGCTGCGGCGCGCCTTTCGTCTGGCCGGGGTGAACACGGTGGTGATGAGCCTCTGGCCGGTGGACGACGAGGCCACACGATTCTGGATGGAGGCCTTTTACAGATCGAGGCTCTACGGGAACAGGGACATGGCACAGGCGGTCCGTGAGGCGAGTCTCAGCCTGCTGGAAAACCGGCGGGAAAAGGGCCTCAGCGACCACCCGTTTCACTGGGCGGCCTTTGTTGCCGCCGGCGATTGGAGGTGATGCGATCGGGAGGTGTGATGGTGAATAACCGGGGCCGAACGGCCAAGGTCAAGGCCGTGGCGGCGAGGGAGGGTGGACGAATGAATGGAAAGGTTTCAGTCGATTGGGATGCGAGTGGAAATTTAAGGATCTGGCTTGAGGACCAAGCAGATGTCACTTGGTTTGACGAGAACATATACTATCTGGTTGAAGGTCCGCCCGACGAAAAGTATGACTGGGAATGGCCTCCGGATAAAATGGACTGTACCACTGGCACACCATAAAACCCCTTCCAGGAAATTCATTTCGCCAAAATTGAAGGGGAGGAGACAAACCGTACCATAGGGATCATAATTCGAGAAAAGCCAGGAATAGTAACCAACAGCCCCCCGATTGATAAGGTCTGCCCCTGCAAACTGAATCCCAATGGAAGCTGCGAATAGGCATTTGGCGTCAATATTCAGTGGTCAACATGCGTCCTCCTTCACCCGAAATGGTCCCTTACCTGGCCGGCAACCGGCTGTGCCTGATCGTTCTGCCCACGGAGGCCTGCAACTTCCGCTGCACTTACTGCTACGAGGAATTCAGGCACGGCCGGATGGAGGAGCCGGTGGTGGAGGGGCTGAAGCGCTTTCTCAGTCGCCGGGCGGAGGGGCTCGACTACCTCTCCCTCGGCTGGTTCGGGGGGGAGCCGCTGCTGGCCCGGGGCGTGGTGGAGCAGGTGATGGATCACGTCGGCGTGCTGATCGAATCCCACCCGAAGATAGAGTGCAGCTCCAGCATGACCACCAACGGCTACCTGCTCACCCGGGAGGTCTTCGAAGGCCTGCTGGCCCGGGGGGTGACCGAGTACCAGATCTCGTTCGACGGGCCGCAAGAGTGGCACGATAAAAAAGGGTCCTCGCCGATGGCCGGGGCACCTTTGACCGGCTGTGGAAGAACGTCTCGTCGCTGCGGGCGGTTCCCGATCCGTTCATCGTCGACATCCGGGTGCACGTGGACGAGGAGAACCACCAGGCGATGCCCGGGTTCATCGACCTCTACAGTGAGGCCTTCGAAACTGACCCGCGTTTCCGCCTCTTCATCCGCGCCCTCTCCCGCTTCGGCGGGGCCAACGACGAGAGCGTGGCCGTGCTGGAGGGCGGGCTGGAGGACCAGCGGATCGTGGCCCTGCGGGAGCTGGCCGCCTCCAGGGGCATCACTCTGCACACCGAGCAGGACTGCGGGCCGGTCTGCTACGCGGCCTGGGCCAACTGTTTCGTGGTCCGGGCCGACGGCCGGCTGAACAAGTGTTCGCTGGCCCTGGAGCGGCCGGAGAACCAGGTGGGCCGGCTGAAGGAGGACGGCACCCTGGCACTGGACCAGGATCTCTCGCTGACCTGGATCCGGGGGCTGTTCTCCGAAGACGAAGGGGCGCGGCGCTGCCCGCTGACCAGCTTTCCGGGCCAGGTGACGCGGGCTTCCGGGTCAGGAGCCCCGGCGGAGCGGCTGCGCTGCCTGAAAAACGTTTCTCACGCCGAAACGGGGGCCTGATCGCTGCCTGTCGCCTGCACTTCGCCGCTGCGCCATCCGGCCGGCGCTCCCCCGGAGAGGACGACCGTGCGGCTGGATTTGCCGCGGCCCCTCCGCTAGAATGGCCCCATGGCTGAGCGACCTCAAACATCCGTGGGCTCCCGCTTTCTGATCTCCGCGGCAAGCTTTGTCATCGTGGTGGCCGGGATGAAGGCCGCCACCCCGATCCTGATCCCCTTCATTCTCGCTGTCTTCATCGCCATCATCTGCGCCCCGCTGCTCTACTGGCTGCAGCGGAAGAAGGTGCCCAACGTCCTGGCGGTGCTGATCGTGGTGCTGGGCATCCTCGGCCTGACCACCCTAACCGGCTACTTTGTCGGCTCCTCGATCAACAACTTCACCCGCTCGCTCCCCGCCTACCTGGAAAGCCTGCAGGGCATCCAGGCCTCGGTGGTGGCCTGGCTGGAGGGGATGGACATCCAGCTGAACCGCCAACTGCTGGAGGAGCATTTCAATCCCGGGGTGGCGCTGCAGATGTCGGCCAACATGCTCACCGGTCTCGGCGGCATGGCCACCAACATGTTCATGATCCTGCTCACCGTGGTCTTCATCCTGCTGGAGGCCGCCGGTTTCCGGGCCAAGTTCCAGGCGGCCATGGCCGACCCGCAAAAGACCCTGGCCCATTTCAGCGAGTTCACCGAAAGCGTCAACCGCTACCTGGCGATCAAGACGGCGGTCAGCCTGGCCACCGGCCTGGTGATCACCATCTGGCTGGCCATCCTCGGTGTCGACTACCCGGTGCTCTGGGGCCTGCTGGCCTTCTTCCTCAACTTCGTGCCCAACATCGGCTCGATCATCGCCGCCATCCCGGCGGTGCTGCTGGCCCTGGTCCAGTTCGGCCTCCCCCGGACCATGCTGGTGGCCGCGGGCTACCTGGTGGTCAACATCCTGGTGGGCAGCATCATCGAACCGAAGTTCATGGGCCAGGGACTGGGGCTTTCCACCCTGGTGGTTTTCCTCTCCCTGATCTTCTGGGGCTGGGTGCTGGGCCCGGTGGGGATGCTCCTCTCGGTGCCGCTGACCATGATCGTCAAGATCGCCCTGGGGAGTTTCGACGACACCCGCTGGATATCGATCATGCTCGGCTCGGGAAAATCCGCCGGAAGCTGAGCGACGACCGAACCCGTGTGGAGATGCGAACGATGATCAACCCACTGAAGAACATTCTGGCCTGCGGGCTGCTCATTCTGCTCTGCTGCGCCGGGGCGCGTGCCGAGCCGCAGGGATCAGCCGAGGATCTGGCCGGGGAGATGGCGGCGCTGCGAGCCGCGATCCAGGAGCTGAGCGTGCTGATGGAGCAGGTGCTCGAACAGCAGCAGGCGGCCCTGGACCAGCAGGCCATGGAGCTGGCCCTGCGCCGGCTGGCCATGGCCCGGGAGGAGCTGGGGCCGATCAAGTCGGACCTGCGCAAGGCGGAGGACGAACGGCGCCTGGCCCTGGAGGACCAGCAGCTGCTGGAGGCCGAACTGGACCGGGTCAACAACCAGCTGTCCCGGGCCATCAGCGAGGGCGACGAGAAAGTGGTCCAGCGTCTGCGCAACATGCCGGAGCAGATCAGCGTCCCGCTGCAGCGGTCCGGCGACCGGGTCTGGCATCTGGACCAGCGGATCATCGAACTGGAGAACGAGCTGGCCGAGAAGGAGGAGGCACTGGCCGAGCTGGGAGAGGCCATCGACCAGTGGCTGGGTATCCAGTAATGTGCGAAGAACGTGAAACAAAGAGCCGGACCCAGGCCAAACGGGAGGTGGAGGCCAAGCAAGCGCTGGGCGAACGGCTGATCGCACTTCCCGACTCGCGGCTGGAGAAGCTCGACCTGCCCGAGGAGCTGCTGGAAGCGATCCGCCTGGCCAGGCGCCTGACCAAGCGCGGGGCACTGAAACGCCAGCGGCAGTTTATCGGCGTCCTGATGCGCTCCCTGGAGACCGGGCCCATCGAACTGGCCCTCGCCGACCTGGACCACCTCCGGGAACGGGAGAAGCGGCTTTTTCACCGGGCCGAGCAGTGCCGCGACCGGTTGCTGGAGGGAGACAACAGCTGCCTGGAGGAGCTGATCACCGAGTTTCCCGAAGTGGACGTTCAGCACCTCCGCGCCCTGGTGCGCAGTGCCGGCAAGGAAGCTGACGCCGGCAAACCGCCACGGGCATCCAGGCTCATCTTCCGCTACCTGACCGAGCTGTTCGAGAGTGGGGAGCAGCCCTCCCCTGACTGTCCCACCGGCCAAGAGGAACCCGCGTGACACGAATTGCACTGGCCACCTGCCGTGACCTGCCGCGGTTGACCCCCGACGACCGTATTCTGCGCGACGAACTGCTGAAGTGCAGTTTCGAGGTGGTGACAGCCCTCTGGGACGCGGAGAATCTTCGCTGGGAGTCCTTTGACCTGGTGCTGATCCGCAGCTGCTGGGACTACCACCTGCGCTGTGATGAGTTCCTCGGCTGGCTCGAAAAGCTGGACCGTGCCGGGGTGACCCTCTGGAACCCGCTGCCGGTGGTCCGCTGGAACGCCCACAAGGGCTACCTCCGCGACCTGGAAGCCGCCGGCGTAGCGGTGGTGCCCACCTGCTGGCCCTCCCGGGAGGATGGCGAATCGCTGGTGGAGATTTTCCGCCGCACCGGCTGGGACGATGCGGTGGTCAAACCGGCGGTCTCCGCCTCGGCCCACCAGACCTGGCGGGTGCGGCGGAAAGAAGCGGCCTGCCGCGGACCGCAACTGGCGCGGGCCCTGGTCATCGAGGAGATGTTGGTCCAGCGGTTCCTGCCGGAGATCACCGGTCAGGGCGAGTGGTCGCTGATCTTCCTCGACGGGGTGTATAGCCACGCAGCGCTCAAATCGCCGAAACCGGGGGACTTCCGGGTCCAGCCCGACTTCGGCGGAACGGTGGCCCGGGGCGAACCGTCCCACCGGCTGGTGGCCGCAGCGGAAGCGGCGGTGGCCGCGGTCCCCCATCCCTGGCACTACGCCAGGGTGGACGGGGTGGAGACCGAGGCCGGCTTCCTGCTGATGGAACTGGAGCTGATCGAGCCGGCCCTCTATTTTGCCCAGGGGCGGGAAGCGGCCGGAAATCTGACCGGAATGATCGCCCGCTGGGCCAAAAGGCGGGTATAATCAGTGCTCCGCACAACCGGCTGAGCAGCGAGGGAGGACCCGATGAAAGCGGTGAGACTGGTGGAACAGGGGAAGCCGTTGGTCGAGGTGGAGCTGGACCTGCCGGAGGTGGGGCCCCATGACCTGCTGGTCAAAGTGCGGGCCGCCGGCATCTGCCATTCCGACGCCCACTACCGGGACGGCACGGTGACGCTGAAATCGCTTCCCCTCACCCCGGGGCACGAAGTGGCCGGTGAGGTGGAGCGGGTCGGCGAAGCCGTGCGGGGGTTCAAGGAGGGTGACCGGGTCTGCCTGCACTACATGGCCACCTGCGGCTGCTGTTGCCACTGCGACCGGGGGAGCGAGCAGTTCTGCGATCACCGGCCGGATGATCGGCAACAACCGTGACGGCGGGTATGCCGAATACATCGTGATGCCCGAACGGAGCGCCTTTATCCTGCCCGACGACATCCCCTTTGAACACGGGGCGATCATGATGTGCTCCTCGGCCACCTCGCTCCACGCCCTCAAAAAGGCGCGGCTGGTGGCGGGAGAAACGGTGGCCGTGTTCGGCGCCGGCGGTCTGGGCACCTCGGCGATCCAGCTGGCCCGCTGCCTCGGCGCCATGGAGGTCTACGCGGTGGACATCCGGCAGAGCAAGCTGACCGCGGCCCAGACCTACGGGGCCATCCCGGTGGACGCCTCGGCCCTCGACCCGGTGGAGGAGATCAAAAAGCTGACTGGAGGCCGGGGCGTGGACGTGGCCCTGGAGCTGGTGGGCTCGCCGCAGACCATGGAGCAGGCCTTCCGCTGCCTGGCGGTCCAGGGGCGGGCGGCGGTGGCCGGCCTGGGCAACGACCCGTTCCAGGTGCGGCCCTACAAGGACCTGCTGGGCCGGGAGGCCGAGATCATCGGGGTCTCCGACCACCTGGCCTCGGAGATCCCCCAGCTGCTGGAATGGGCCCGCCGGGGCGGTCTGGACCTCTCCCGGGCGGTGACCCGCAGCGTGCCCCTGGAAGCGGAGGCGATCAACAGCGTGCTGGACGACCTGGGGACGTTCGGCAGCGACGTGCGGGTGGTGATCACCCCCTGAAGCGAGGAGTGACCGGTGGACGGACAGACCCTGATCGGCGCCGACCAGCACTGGGCCCTCTGGGCCGTACTGCTCACCGCGGCGGCCTTCGGCCTCTGGGCGGAGAAGACCCGCTGGGGGGCCAAAATATCAGGAGCGGTGGTTTCCATCCTCACCACTTTTGTCCTCTCCAACTGCCTGGTGATCCCGGCCTCGTCACCGGTCTACGACACGGTCTGGGGTTACATCGTCCCGCTGGCCATCCCCCTGCTGCTCTTCCGGGCCGACCTGAGGAAAATCCTGCGCGAGTCGGGGCCCACCCTGCTGGCCTTCGGTTTCGGCGCGCTGGGCACGGTGATCGGCACCTGGGTCGCCTTCAAGCTGATCCCGCTGGGCGACGAAGGCTGGAAACTGGCCGGCATCTTCTGCTCCACCTATGTGGGCGGTTCGATCAACTACGTGGCCGCGGCCGAAGCGCTGGAGCTGCACTCCGGAGACCTGCTCACCGCCGGCATCGCCGCGGACAACCTGGTGATGACCCTCTACTTCATGCTGCTCTTCGCCATCCCCTCCATCGGGTTCCTCACCCGCTGGTTCCCCAACCGGCACGAGGAGGCGGCCCGGGACATCGACACGGTGAGCGAGGCGCCGCTGGCCCGCCGGGGCCGGATCACCCCGCTGAGCATGGCCCAGGCCATGGCCCTGGCCGCGGTGGTCTGCGCGGTGGGATTCGGGCTGGCCGAACTGGCCGGGAACCGGGCGCTGGGCATCCTGATCATCACCGCCATCATGGTCACCCTGGCCACGGCCTTCCCCTCCCGTCTGGGGGCGGTGAATGGCCCCGGCACCATGGGGACGCTGCTGATGCAGGTCTTCTTCGCCGCCCTGGGGGCCAGCGCCAACATCATCGTGGTGGTCAAGGTGGGTCCCAGGCTTTTCCTCTTTGCCGCCCTGATCCTGCTGATCCACCTGGTCTTCCTGCTGGCCGCCGGCCGGCTGTTCAAGCTCGACCTGGCCGAGCTGGTGATCGCGTCCAATGCCAACATGGGCGGCCCCACCACCGCCGCGGCCATGGCGGTGGCCCGTCGCTGGGAGGCGCTGGTCATCCCGGCGATCCTCTGCGGCACCCTGGGCTACGCCGTGGCCACGTTCATCGGGGTGGGCGTGGGTCTCTGGCTCAAGTGAGGTTGCCGATGTCGCTCTACTCGGGGTTCGCCGAATACTACGAGCAGATCTTTCCCTTTCGCGAGGAGGTCTACGATTTTCTCAAGGGCTGCCTGCCGGAACGGAGATCACTGAAGATTCTGGACATCGGGTGCGGTCCGGGCCACTACTGCAGCCGATTTGCCGCTGATGGAGTGGTTGCCACGGGTCTCGACCTGGACCAGGCAATGATCGCCGAGGCCCGGACCCGCAATCCGGAGCTGGAATTCCACTGCCGGAACATGGAGCGGGCCGGCAGTCTGGGCGGCGGCTTCCACGGGATCTTCTGTATCGGCAACGTGGCGTCCCATCTGCCCACCCACCGGTTCGCGGCGCTGCTGGGACAGCTCTGCCGGATGGTGGAACCTGGCGGGACCTGGGTCATGCAGGTGGTGAACTGGGACCGCATCCTGCACCAGGGAAAACAGGAGTTCCCGGTGAAGCCGTTCGCCGGCCAGGGCAACGAGTTCCGCCGCAGCTATCCGGAGATCAGCGAGGAGCAGGTGACCTTCAGGGTCGAGCTGGTACTGGAAGGTGAGGTGCGCTTCACCGAGGAAACGACCCTCCACCCGGTGCGTTCGGAGCCGTTGGTGGAGCTGCACCGCGAAGCAGGGTTCCGCCGGACGGAACTGTTCGCTGATTTCAGCGGCAAGCGGTTCGACCCGCTCGAGGGCGGAGGCATGGTCCTCGTGGCCAGGAGGTGAGCACCATGGAAGAACGATTCGTGGACCTGGAAACACGGCTGACCTACCAGGAACGGACCATCGAGGAGTTGAACGAGGTGGTCACCCGCCAGCAGGGTCAGATCGACATCCTGGAGGCGAAGCTGGAAACCATCGTCAGCCACCTGCGGGAAGGGGCGTCCCCGGTGTCCGGGGACGCCGGAGACGAACCGCCGCCGCCGCATTACTGAGTCCTTCAATGTGGGGCGAATACTGGATCAGGTCAAGCGGAGTTGTACTCTGGCTCCGGTCGCGAAGCGCTCCAACGTCGCCCTGATGCAACTCCGCTTGACCTGATCCAAATACGCGATCCCTTGACAATCGCACGGGTGGAAACAAGAATACTGTGCTACCCGGAGGAACGATGCCCATACCGCACCTGGAACAACTGATCGGCCCGATGCGCCGCGCCGGCACCATCGCCGTGGACCAGCAGAACACCCTGGAATATGACCAGCGGCAGTTCAAGGCCGACGGCTCGGTGGTCACTCGCGCCGACCACCTGGTGGAGGAGTTCCTCACCGGGGAGATCCGGCGGCTCTATCCGGACACCAACATCATCTCCGAAGAGACCGTCCGTGACTACAAGATCACGCGCGACTTCACTTTTTCCATCGACCCGGTGGACGGCACCGATTCCTTCAGCCGGGGCATGCCCGGCTGGTGCGTCTCGGTGGGCCTGCTGGACGAGACCCTGACCCCGGTGGGCGGGCTGCTCTTTGCCCCGCGGCTGGGCCTCTTCTTCTTCGCCGATGTTGGACTGGAAGGCACTTGCAACGGCCGACGCATCGAGCCGCCCGATCCCCACCAGCCCATATCGTCAAAAACCAACATCATGGTCTACTCGAGGATCCATCAGCACATGGACATGAGCCGCTACCCGGGGAAGTGCCGCAACCTGGGCAGCGCCGCCCTGCACCTCTGCTGTCCGCTGATCTACCCCGGGATCACCGCGGCGATGGAAAACCGCAGGGTGCACATCTGGGATATCGCCGGCTCACACGCGGTGAACATCGCCGTGGGTCTCGACTTCGAACTGCTGCGCGGCGGTCCCGTGGACTACGCCGGCATGGTTCACGGCGAAGAACTGGGAGGTTTCATCCTCGCCGGTGCACCGGCGGCGGTGAAGGACCTCCGTCAGATGGTCCGGCGCCTGCCCGAGCCGACGTCCTGAGACCGGGCCCCCTGCGGGGCCGCCCATTCCCGAACCGGAGACCGCAATGGAAGAAATGGTCAAGGTCTGCCCCGCCTGCGGAGCGGAATACGTGCCGCAGATCGAGCGCTGTGCCGACTGCGGAGAAACCCTGGTGCTGCCCGGACAGCCGGCTCACATCCCCCCGCCCCCCGCCGCGGCTCCACCCCGGGACACCCGCGACCTGGTCTGTATCCGGGTGGCCGACCTGGAGTGGGCCAAGCGGCTGGGTGCCCGGCTGGAACGGGCCGGCATCGACCACCTGATCGAGGCCCAGGAGACCCCGGGGGCCAAGTGCTGCCACGGAACCGGCCGCTTCAATGTCCTGGTGCGCCGTCCGGACGCCGAGGCGGCGGCCAGTGTCGACGCCCAGCAGCTCTGTGCCGACGTGCCCGAGCTGGAGGGGTCAGCACCGGCCCAGGTCAATCCCGAAACCTGTCCGGCCTGCGGCGAACCCGCGCCGGAAAGTGCGGCCGAGTGCCCCTCCTGCGGTCTGGCCCTGGTCGTGGAAATCGAGGGCTGCCCGGGGTGCGGCGCGGCCCTGCCTCCCGGAGCGAAGCACTGCCCCGGCTGCGGCCGGACCGGTGAACGGTGCTGCTGAGCGAACCATGCCCTTCCCCATCAAAGACAAACTGGTGGTGGCTGTGGCCTCCAGTGCGCTGTTCGACCTCGCCGAGGCCGACCGGATCTACCGCCAGCGGGGCCTGGAGGAATACCGGAAGTACCAGCGGGACCACGAACGGACCTCGCTGGACCCGGGTGTGGCCTTCCCCTTCATCAAGCGGCTGCTGAGCCTCAACGGCGTGGAGGAGGCGGACCGCCCGGTGGAGGTGATCCTGCTCTCCCGCAACGACCCGGACACCGGGCTGCGGGCCTTCCGCTCCATGGCCGCCCACGGGCTGGACATCACCCGCGGCACATTCCTCAGCGGCCGGCCGCCCTGGCGCTACCTCGATGCCTTCAACGCCAGCCTCTTCCTCTCCGCCGACCAGGCGGACATCCGGGACGCCATCCAGCGCGGTTTCCCGGCCGGCCTGGTCCTCAAATCCGACTATGTCGATGATCAAAACGACGACGAACTGCGAGTGGCTTTCGACTTTGACGGGGTGGTGGTGGACGATGAGGCGGAGAACATCTTCCGCACCGAGGGTCTGGCCGGTTTCCAGGACAGCGAGGCCGAGCAGGCCGCCACCGCCCACCGCCCCGGCCCGCTGACCCGCCTCTTCCGGGAGATCGCCGCCCTGCAGCAATGGGAGACCGAACGGCAGCAGCGGGAACCGGGCTACCGGCCGAAAATCCGCACCGCGATCATCACCTCGCGGGGCGCCCCGGCTCACGAGCGGGTGGTGACCACTCTGCGCAGCTGGGGCATCCGCGTGGACGAGACCCTCTTTCTCGGCGGGATGGAAAAACGGCCGGTGCTGGAGGTCTTCCGGCCGCACATCTTCTTCGACGACCAGATGACCCACGCCGGACCGGCCTCCGGGGCGGTGCCCGCGGTGCACGTGCCCTTTGGCGCGCTCAACGAGACGGATGAGTGATCGGCCGCCCGCCGGTCTCCAGCCGGAGCAGCCGGCGGTAGTCCTCCTCGGTGTTCACCCCGGAGAACGCCCCGTTGTCCGCCGTCTCGCAGGGTCTGACCCGCCCCGGATCGGCGCGCAGCATCTGGCGCAGCCCGTCCCCCCCTTCCGGCAGGTGGAGGATTTCCTCGAAACAGGCCCGTCCCACCAGCAGCGGGTGGCCCCCGCAGCCCCGGCGGCGCAGCTGGACGATGGGCCGTTCGGAATCCGAGGAGAAAAGGCCGATCTGGCGACGGACGGTCTGGGGGTGCACCAGCGGGTGGTCCACCGGCTGGACCAGCAGCGCCTCCCAGTCGTCGGGTATTGCGGCCATCCCCGCCTTGAGCGAGGCCAGCGGCTCTGGTGTGGGTTCGGAGGGCACCAGCAGTTCGAGGCCCGCAACCGCAAGCGCCGCGGCCCGGGGTCTGAGGTCCGCCGAGACCACCGCCCGGACCTGGTCCACGCCGGCGGAACGGAAGGTGCCGGTGAGCAGGGCAAGGAAGGAGGTGCCGCCCACCGTGAGCAGCGCCTTGGGCCGCCCGCCCATCCGCCGGGAGGCTCCGGCGGCAAGAATCACCGCCCCGATCACCATGAGAGTTCCGCCGGGATAGAACGCCCCGAACGGAGAGCGATGATTTCGGCGGCGATGGCCACCGCGATTTCACCGGGGGTCCGCCCGCCGAGGTCGAGACCCACCGGGGCGCGCAGGGTGCCCAGCAGCTCCGGCGGAACGCCGTCGGCCAGCAAGGCGTCCCGGGTCTTCTTCACCTTGCTCCGCGACCCGATCATCCCCAGGTAGCCGGGACGGGCTTCGATCACCGCCCGCACCGCGTCCAGGTCGTGGCAGTGCTGGTGGGTCACCACCACCACCGAGTCCCGCCCGCCGATGGCCAGATCTTCGGCAGCCGGGGCAGGCATGGCGCAGATGGTGCGCGCACCGGGGAAACGGCCGGCGGCGGAGAACTCGGTCCGCTCATCCACCACCACCGTCCGGGTTCCCAACAGCGGGGAGAGGCGGTGCAGGGCCAGGCCGATGTGCCCGCCGCCGAAAATCACCAGCCGGCCGGCCGGGAGCAGGGGCTCGAGATAGACCGAAACGCTGCCCCCGCAGTTCATGCCCAGATCCTGGCCCAGGCTGAAGGAGAAGAGCTGCGGCACGCCGGCGGCCAGCACACCGGGGGCTTCGTCGAGAATTCGCTTTTCCAGGGCGCCGCCGCCCACCGTGCCCGTCATCCCCCGCGCGGAGACCAGCATCCAGGCCCCGGCCTCGCGGGGAACCGACCCGCTGGCGGAGACCACCACGGCCAGCACCCCTGTTTCGCCGGCCTCGGTCAGTTCTCTGCAGGCCTCCAGTATCTCGCGCTCCATACCATCTCTCCTTCTCCCGTGGGCCGTATTGCCCGGCCGGGAAGCAAGGTGCAAAGCTACCACATCGGTCGACAGCGGGACAAGGCGGGCCGGACCGTTTCTTGACGCTCCGCAACACGCACACATATCATAGCGAATCAGACGGCCCCGGAGTACAAGGAACGGAGGACAATCACGGTGCAGATCACCCGGCCCACCCTGCTGCTCAGCGAGAAGACGGCACGGCGAAACATCGAGCGGATGGCCGGGAGGGTCAGGGCCTCGGGGGTGCGTTTCCGCCCGCACTTCAAGACCCACCAGTCGGCCGAAGTGGGCCGCTGGTTCCGGGACTGCGGGGTGGAATCGATCACGGTCTCCTCGCTGGCCATGGCCCGCTACTTCGCCGGTCACGGCTGGGCGGACATCACCCTGGCCGTACCGGTGAACCTCCGCGAACTGGATGCCATCGACCATCTGGCCGGGGAGATCGCCCTCGGGCTGCTGGTGGACGACCGGCAGAGCCTGCAGGCTCTGGAACACCGGTTGTCCCGCCCCGTGGACCTCTGGATCGAGATCGATCCTGGTTATGGCCGGACCGGGATCCCCTGGGACGACACTGACACCATTCAATGCCTGGCCCGGGAGGCGCGGGAGGCCAGGCACTGCCGACTGAGAGGCCTGCTGGCCCACAGCGGGCAGACATACCAGGCGGCCACAGTGGACCGGATCAGGGCCATCCAGGCCGAAACCACGGCCCGGCTGCAGGATATCCGTGACGTACTGCAGGGAGAGGGAATCCAGTGCGACCTCTCCGTGGGGGACACACCGGGCTGCAGTGTGGTTGACCGTCTGGAAGGGGTGGATGAAGTCCGGCCGGGCAACTTTGTCTTCTATGACCTGATGCAGCTCCAGCTGGGAGCCTGCACTGCCAACGATATCGCCCTGGCTGCCGTCTGCCCGGTGATCGGGGTCTACCCGCCACGACACCGGATCGCCATCTATGGCGGAACAGTACATCTGGGGCGTGAGCCCCTGACCCGCAGGCAAGGCGGCCCGACAATCTACGGCCTGGCCCTCGCCGGAGACGAGCCGCCGGCCTCAGATTTCCAGGGTGCCGCATCCCTCACCGGCCTGACCCAGGAGCATGGCATGCTTGTCGCCGGTGGACCGCTGATCTCCCGGGTACGCCCCGGCGACCTGCTTCACGTCTACCCGGTTCACTCCTGTATCACCGCCAGCCTGCACAACGGCTACCTGACCCGCGACGGCAGAGAGATCTCACGGCTGCCGGCCGGGCATGACGCGGAGAGTGGGCCATGACCGACGTACCGGCGGAAGAACTGCGAAAAGTGATCGTGGTCACCGAATCCATCCGGATACCTGAGGAGGAGCTGGTGTTCAGTTTCGTGCGGTCCTCGGGCCCGGGCGGACAGAACGTGAACAAGGTGGCCACCGCGGTGCAGCTGCGTTTCGACGCCGGCGCCTCCCCTGCCCTGCCGCCGGATGTGCGGGAACGCCTGATCCGCCTGGCCGGCAGACGGGTTACCGCCGAGGGGGTGCTGGTGATCGTGGCCCGGCGCTTTCGCAGCCAGCAGCGCAACCGGGAGGACGCGGTCCAGCGGCTGGTCACCCTGGTTCGCCGCGCCACGGAGCAGCCGAAGAAGAGACGAAAGACGAGGCCCAGCAAGGCTTCGGTGGAACGCCGGCTGGACACCAAACAGCGGCGCGCACGACTGAAGAGCAGCCGGAAGCCGCCGCGGCCGGATCGCGGCGAGGACTGAAGGAGAGGAGATGCTTCGATTGCCCCACGGAACGGTGGAACCACGCCGGGTCTTCTGCATCGGGCGGAACTACGGCGACCACATCAGCGAGATGGGTGCGGCCCTGGACGACAGCTGCATCATCTTCATGAAACCGGCCACCAGCCTGGTACCCGCCGGTAGCGCGGTGACCCTGCCCCGGGGACAGGGCGTGGTGCATCACGAACTGGAGATGGTGGCCGCCATCGGAACGGCGGGAAAGAACATCGGCCGGGAGGATGCTCCGGGCCATGTATCGGGGATCAGCCTGGGTATCGACCTGACCCTGCGCGAGCTGCAGTCCGGACTGAGGAACAAGGGCCGGCCCTGGGAACTGTGCAAGGCGTTTGACCAGAGCGCCCCCATCGGCGACTTCGTGGAAGCGGACCCGGCGGTGGTGGAGATGCGGCTGGAGATCAACGGCGAGATGCACCAGCAGGGCAGCACGGCGGACATGCTCTTCCCCCTGGAGCAGTTGATCGAAATCCTCAGCCGCACCTGGGAACTGCTGCCCGGTGACCTGATCTACACCGGCACCCCGGCAGGGGTGGGCCCGGTGGTTCCAGGTGATACACTCGTTGCCGAGAGCCCCCAGATCGGGCGGTTCACCTGGACGTGTGAGTGATGCAGTATCCGGAGACGGGTTGGGCCGCTTCGGTGAAATGGAGAGTTGAGGTATGGGATTCGATTACGTCTCACTGACCCGGGATCTGAAGGTGCTGCTGGGGGATGAGAACGACCTGCTGGCCAACTCGGCCAACACCTGCGCGCTGATTTTTGAACGGCTGCCCAGGCTCAACTGGGCCGGGTTCTACTTTTTACGGGACCAGGAACTGGTGCTGGGGCCCTTCCAGGGAAGACCGGCCTGTGTGCGCATCAGGATGGGCCGCGGCGTCTGCGGCACGGCGGCCGAAAAGCGGGAGACACAGCTGGTGGAGGATGTGCGGCAGTTCCCCGGCCACATCGCCTGCGACGCGGCATCGCGGTCCGAGCTGGTGGTCCCCCTGCTGCCGCAGGGCCGGCTTGTGGGCGTGCTGGACCTGGACAGCCCGGAACCCGGCCGGTTCACCAGCGAAGACCGGGAAGGGCTGGAGCAACTGGCCGCGGCCTACCTGGCGGTCACCGATTTTTCGCCGCTGGTCACCGATTGACCGGTTCCCGGCGGCTCCTGTAGAGTACCAGGTCATGGACGAACTGCACACTCCGCTGAGCAACTGGCGCTTCCGCCTGCACGAGGTGATCTTCGAAGCCGACACCCCCGGGGGCAAGGCATTCGACATCGCCCTGCTGGTCTGCATCGGTCTATCCATCCTCGCCGTGCTGCTGGAGAGTGTCGCCGGAATCCGCGAGGTCCACGGGGTCGCCCTGCGGCGGGTGGAGTGGGCCTTTACCATCCTCTTCACCGCGGAATACCTGCTGCGCCTGCTCTCGGTGGGCCGGCCCTGGCGCTACGCCACCAGTTTCTACGGGGTGGTGGACCTGCTGGCCATCCTGCCCACCTATCTCAGCCTGGTGGTTGCTGGCACCCAGTCCCTGCTGGTGATCCGCGCCCTGCGCTTGCTCCGGATCTTCCGAATTCTGAAGCTGGCCCATTTTATTGGCGAGGCCCGGGTGATGCGCCAGGCCCTGCAGGCCAGCAGCCGGCGGATCACCGTCTTCCTCGGCACGGTACTGATCCTGGTGCTCATCGTAGGCTCGCTGATGTATCTCATCGAGGGCGAGGAACACGGTTTCACCAGCATCCCCCAGAGCATCTACTGGGCCATCGTCACCATGACCACCGTGGGCTACGGTGACATCGCGCCCCAGACCCTCCCCGGCCGGATACTGGCCTCGCTGGTGATGATCATGGGCTACGGCATCATCGCCGTGCCGGCCGGACTGGTCACCGTGGAGATGGCGGTGGCCGGCAAACGCAGGGTCAGCACCCAGGCCTGCACTGAATGCTCCGCCGAAGGGCACGATTCGGATGCGAAATTCTGCAAGTATTGCGCGGCAAAACTGTGAGAGCCCTGCTCTGCCGCCCGGGCAGCCCACTGTTGACCGGTGACCACCCCGAGCCCCGGCCGGCCCCCGGGGAAGCCCTGATCCGGGTGCTGCTGGCCGGCATCTGCCGCACCGACCAGGAACTGGTAAAAGGGTACATGGGCTTTGACGGTGTGCTGGGCCACGAGTTTGTCGGCCGGGTGGAAGCGAGCCCGGAGCGGCCCGAGCTGCTGGGACAGCGGGTGGTGGGCGAGATCAACTGCCCCTGCGGCACCTGCTCCTTCTGCCGGGACCGACTGGGCAACCACTGCCCGGACCGCACCGTGCTGGGTATTGCCGGACGGGACGGCTGCCTGGCCGAACTGACGGTCCTCCCGGCGGCCAACCTGCACGCCGTACCCCCGGAACTGAGCAACGAAGAGGCACTGTTCACCGAGCCGCTGGCCGCGGCCTGCCGCATCCTCGAGCAACTCAGCCCGGGGCCCTCCGGACCGGTGCTGGTGGTGGGCGACGGCAAGCTGGGCATTCTCTGCTCCTGGGTGCTCGCAGCCGACGGCGGCTGTCCGGTCACCCTGCTGGGCCGGCACCAGGACAAGCTGGCCCTGGCTGCCGGCGGGGTCCCGGGTTGCATCACCGCGGTGCATACGGATCACTGGCGCCCGCCGGCACCCCTGGAGCGATTCCCCCTGGTGGTGGAGGCCAGCGGCACGGCCTCCGGACTGAACAGTGCGCTCGCGGCGGCCCGCCCCGCCGGGACCTTGGTGCTCAAATCGACCCTGGCCGGCGGAGAACCGCAGAACCTCACCCCGCTGGTGGTGGACGAGATCAGTCTGCTGGGTTCCCGCTGCGGCCCCTTCCCCGCCGCCCTGGCCTCCATGGCCCGCCACCGCTACCCGCTGGACCGGTTGATCAGCGCCCGCTACCCGCTGACCCGGGGGGTGGAGGCTTTCATTGAGGCGTCCCGCCCGGGCAGCCTCAAGGTGCTGGTGGACCCTGCGGCCTGATCCCCTCCCGCCTTGACGCCATTGGAACCCTGTCGGTAGAATTCATCCTCATCAATCACGTTTAACCATAGCGGGGCCGGTCATGAATCACGACAAAATCGCAGTAGTGGACTTTGGCGGACAGTTCTGCCACCTCATCGCCACCAAGATCCGGAAACTCGACGTGCTGGCCGAGATCAAGGATCCCTGCGACCCGCTGGACTCGTTTAAGGAATACAAGGGGATCGTGCTCTCCGGCAGCCCCGCGCTGGCCTCGGCCGGTGAAGGTTCGCAATTTACGGAGGGATTGCTCGATCTGGAGCTGCCGATCATCGGCTTCTGCTTCGGGCACCAGGAGATCGCCAAGCATTACGGCGGACAGGTGGAACACACCGCCCGGGAATACGGCTTTGCCAAACTGCAGATCTATGAACAGGCCGAGATTTTTCAAGGCCTGGGTCCTGAGGAACAGGTCTGGATGAGTCACGGCGACTCGGTCACCGAACTGGGAGAGGGGTTCATCGAACTGGCCTCCAGCACCATCGGAGACGGCCGGCCGCCGCACCGCAACGCGGCCATCGCCCACCCGGGCCTCAAACGGTACGGCTTCCAGTATCACCCCGAGGTGGACGACACGGTGCACGGGCTGGAGATGCTGTCCAACTTTGTCTTCCGTATCTGCGGCTGCCGGCCCACCTGGAAGATCGACGACTACGTGGTCGAGCAGGTGGAGGCAATCCGTCGCGAAGCCGGCGAGCGGAGCGTCTTCCTGCTGGCCAGCGGCGGTGTGGACTCCACGGTGACCGCCCGGCTGATCGAAAAGGCCCTGGGCGCTTCGCGGCTGCAGTTGCTGCACATCGACAACGGCCTGATGCGCAAGGGCGAAAGCCGGCGGGTTGTGGACCGCTTCCGGGAATACGGCATGGGGGAGAACCTGCACTTCATCGACGCCTCGGAAACCTTCCTCCAGGCCCTGGCCGGGGTAACGGAGCCGGAGCGCAAACGGCAGATCATCGGTACCACCTTTATCGATGTCTTCAACAGCGAGGCCCGACGGCTGGACCTCGAAGGATTCATGCTGGGCCAGGGCACCATATACCCCGACACCATCGAAACCGGAGGCACCAAGCACTCCGACGTGATCAAGACCCACCATAACCGGGTGGATATCGTCGAGCAGATGATCGCCGAGGGCCGGGTAATCGAACCGCTGCGGGAGCTCTACAAGTCGGAAGTGCGGGAACTGGGCAAACAACTGGAGATCAGTGACGACCTGCTCTACCGCCACCCCTTCCCCGGCCCGGGGCTGGGAATCAGGGTTCTCTGCGCCGCCGATGGCGAACCAGAAGGCTACGACCCGCAGGGCGCCGGGGCGCAACTGAAACCGCTGCTGGAGCCCTCCGGCCTGGAGGGACTGCTGCTGCCGGTGCGCAGTGTGGGGGTCAAGGCCGATCTGCGGAGCTACGAGTTCCCGGTGCTGCTCCACGGCCCGGGAGCGGAGTGGCAGACCCTGACCAGACTGGCCGGCCGGATCTGCCAGGAGGTGCCCGGGGTGAACCGCGGTATCTACAACCTGCTGGACGAAGCGCCCGTCTCCGCCGAGGTCCGGCCAGGCGGGATCACCCGCCCCCGTCTCGACCTGCTGCGTGAGCTGGACCAGCTGGTGATGGACGGGCTGCGCCGCCATGGTCTGATGGCCGACATCTGGCAGTGCCCCACCGTGCTGGTCCCGCTGGCCATCAACTCCAAGGGCAGCGAGCTGGCCGTGGTGCGGCCAATCCTCTCCGAACGGGGCATGACCGCCGCCCCCTCCCCGCTGCCCGACGCGCTGATCGACGAACTGCGCCAGGCCGTGAAGGCATTCCCCGAAGTGTCGGGCCTGGCCATCGACGTGACCTCCAAGCCGCCCTCCACCATCGAATGGGAATAGGGGGAAAACCCTTCTATTTGGTCGCTGGCGTTGTTGCAAACCTCGTTAAAATGCTCACATACCACAATGTATGCTGCGCTTTTGCCTCGGCTTGCGCCTCGCCAGCGACCAAATAGAAGGGTTTTCCTCCACCCAACCTGACTGGGTTCACGAACAGGAAAAAGAACAAGAAGAAGAAAGAAAAAGAGCACCGGGGACGGGTTGTACCCGTCCCCGGTGCTCAATATTTTTCAGAAGTTTTTAAAACGCCGGCTGTGGTTCAGGGGCAAGGCTTGCGCCGATGAATAAGCGGAGCTTACTCTGTCGTAAGTGAGCATTATTCATCGGCGCATAACGCAGCCCCTGGACCTCAGCCGGCGTTTTGACAAAAAACGCGGATCAGCGGCGGGCATCCCGTGAGGGGGTGTGGATACGAGAGCCGCCGCATCACCGCGTTACTGCCAAATTCAGTTGTTCACCATCGGCCGGGGCGCCGGTCAGGGAGCCTGGAACTCGATGGTGAGGTCAGGGACGTCTTCCTTCACATCGACGGTGAGCTTGTAGGTTTCACCGGAGGTGAGCGTACCCTTGTAGTAGAGCAAATCAAACATTTTGCCCCACTGGGGCACCTGGATCCGGTAAATCCCGATCTCACCCGGCAGGGGGAAGAAGTTGGTGGCCACCATCCTGGTGGTGCGCTCCAACTGTCCACCGAAGTTGGTGACCGTGAAAAACTGCCGGTCCTGGCGAAAACGCTTGTAGTCCTTGCGCACCTCGGAGAGGGTGGCCAGCGGCAGTTCGGTACCGTACTGGTCGGTGAGCTTGATCCTGTCCCGCTCCACGGTGACCCCGCGGTGATCGAGATTGATCAGCGAGAAGAGCAGCGGTGTGAAGTCGGGCATGTCGGCATCGCTCTTGGTCTGGATCAGCTGGGTACCCACAACCAGCTCCAGGCCATTCATCTTACTGCTGGTGTGGAATTGGTAGTCCTTCACCACGGGGTCGGCCTTGGCCTGGGCCGCGGCCACCGACACCGCCACCAGTAGACCGATGGCCACCAGCGGCAACGCCATGGAGAAAACTCTGCCCAGGAATTCTGCCTGGGGGCTTCCGTTACTCTTCGTGTTCCGTTTCATCTTTCTACCTCCATCTGGAATGGCTATCCGTGCATCCTGGCGGCGGCCTTCAGAACCCCGCCGCTGGTCAAAGGCTCCATGGGGTCCGGCGGGTTCGCCGGCGTTCCACTCTGGCGAGGGAACACCCCTTTACATAGCAAACCCCGTGCCAACATAACGATAGTCGTAACGAATTCAATTTAAAACGCTTACAAAGTCACGCTTGTTCCGCTCCACATGGCGGGCTGTCCTGTTCTGTGGTCATCGGCCTCCCGGCCGGACAGTGTCGCTCTTGACGGACTTCAAACGATCCCCTATATTTATACTGCTGAAAATATGGCTGTTCCAAGCCCAATCCTGCCTCAGGGCAGGGTTTTGCGGTTTCAGGGGCAACGATGCAGCCGGCAGGCGGAAACCATTGATTTCTTCTCGACGCTTCGCCGACTCCATGCGTATCAGGTTCCACAGTCACCGGGAGCGGTTCCTTGGAGATTCCGACCGCTATTGTGGACACGTCCGTTCCCCATTCGGTGACGAGGAGCAACAGGATGTTCCGGGGGTGACCCGGTCAGTGAAAGGTAGCAGAAGCCATGAACAGATCCTCTCTTTCCGTTGCAGCGGTGATGGTGATTATCGCTGCGGTCCTGGTATTCACCCCGCCACTGGCAGCCCAGGAGAAGCCGGCGGACCCGGCGGCCAAAACCGCCAGGGGGAAACTCTCCCAGGCCAGCAAGAGCGTGGAAGCGGGTCAACCTGCTCCGGAGATCTTTTTTCCGGAGCCGCTGCACGATTTTGGCACCATCGCCAGCGGAAGCAAGGTGAGCCACAATTTCAAGGTGATCAACAAGGGAGATGCACCGCTCCAGTTGATCAAGGCCAAAGGTTCCTGAGGGTGCACCGCTGCCGTCGTTACCAAGACGGCGATTCCCCCGGGCGGGGAAGGAACGATCAAGGTCTCTTTCAATTCCGGATCGAAAAAGAACGCGTTGACCAAGTCGATCACGGTCACGTCCAACGACCCGAAGAACCCCACCTCGACCATCCGGGTCAAGGTCTTTATCGAAGTGGTCTTCGACTTCGAGCAGCCGAGCCTCTACCTGGGCAAGGTGAGCCGCGACGCGGGCACAACCAAGAGTTCGTTCATCCTGGTCAAGGATCTGGCGGCCACCAAAGTGCTGGAAGTGAATCCCTCATCCGAGTTCATCAGCGCCAGGATGCTCGATTACACCGACAACAATGGCCACTACGACCGGATGAAGCTGGAAGTGACCACACTGCCGGGTCTGCCGCTGGGCCGGATCAACGAGACCGTCACCCTGAAAACCAATCTCCCGGATAAACCCACAGCGATGCTCCGCCTCACCGGCTCGGTGATCGGGGATGTGGAGGTCTCACCGGAGTGGATGACCTTCGTGGTCACCGACACGGCCTCCTCCCGGCCGTCCACCCTGACCAAAAAGATCTTCATCAGCAACCACGTTGAGGGCGCCAATCTGGAGATCGTCGATATCAAGGACACCGAGGACCACCTGGATCTCGAGCTGAAACCGCTGTCGCCGGGGAAAAAGTACGAACTGACCGCGACACTGAAACCGGATAGCATTCCCGGGAAGGGCAATATCAGCGGCAACGTGGTCCTGACCACCAACTTCCCCAGTCAGAAAGAGGTGGCCATACGCTACAGTGCGGTGCGCAAGTCGTACAAGGAAAAGGGCGACAAGAAAAACAGATCCGGAAGGAAGATGCCACCCCCCATAGGAGGGAGCCTGCGCGACGGACAGCCTGCCCTGAAGAGCGATACCGCTGAAGGGCTGTTTGCCGCGGGTGAGAATGACCCGTTCGCTCCGGGCGGTGAACTGGGAGGCGCGGAACAGCCGGCCAAGACGAAAAAGATGCCGGAGATCCAGAAAAAGGACGAGCCGCCGGCTGATTCAGATACCGACAGCGATTCGGACGAGGAGGAGAAGGAGAAAACGCCGAAACCATAGAGAAACAAAGGGTTGACCGGGCCGGGGGCGGCACGCTGCCTCCGGCCGGCTCTGCTGCCCTCCCCTGAATCGCTGGTGACCCCTTGACCCGCACACCGCTGACCACGGCCACCGCCGCACTGGTCGCCCTGCTCCTGCTGGGCGGCATCGCCGCCCCGGCTGAAGAGGACGAGCCGCTTCAGGCCGTTGCCGAACCTTCCACGGAATCTGCCGCTCCGCTGATCGAGATTCCCCACCCGGAACACCATGCCGGCACCGTGGTCCGGGGTGAAGCGGTTTCCGCAGTCTACACCATCCGGAACAGTGGTAATGCCGACCTGCGCCTGGTCAAGGCCGACGGGCACTGCTCCTGCATCAGCACCTCCATCCTCCACCCGGTGATCCCTCCCGGAGAGGAGGGTGGTGTGGAAGTGACTTTTATCGGTCAGGACGTGGTGGGCGAGACCAGCCGGGTCATTGAACTGACCTCCAACGACCCGCAGAACCGGTTGACCCGATTGATGTTCACCGCCCGGGTGGAGGTGCCCTTCGGTTTCGAAACAGGGGCGCTGGCTCTGGGCACGATTCACTACCAGGCCGTGGAAGCGGTTTCCGGACGCGCCGTGATTCTGGTCCGTGATCCAGCGGATACCGAACTGGCCGGCCTCGAATCCACATCCCCTCACATCACCGCCCGGCTGGTGGATAGCGGCGGAACCATGGACGGTCACCAGCGCCTGGAGATCGAGATCTCGGCCCTGCCCGGTCTGTCCACGGGTCCGCTGAAGGAAACCATTACCGCCACTGCCGCATCCGGGGGCCCTCCCCCGGCCACGCTGAACATCACCGGACTGATCACTGGTGACGTGGAAGTGACGCCCGATCACCTGCGGCTGATGGTGGTGGGAACAGGGAAACGGGACCCGCGGGACAGCTGGAAACGGATCTACCTCACCGGACACAGCCCGGACAGGCCGCTCAGCGTGTTCGGCTGCCGGGACAACAATGGTCTGCTGGACCTGGACCTGGTGGAGCTGATTGCGGGCCAGAAATTCGAACTGACCGCCACCCTCCGGGCCGATGCCCTGGAGGCGAACAGCGAGACCGAAGGCACCATCAGCATTTCCACCAACAGTCCGTCCCAGGCGGTGGTCACCGTGAACTACAACGCCGTGCGCCGCCAGTATGACAAGCTCGACCAGGCCGAGGACGAAGCGCCACCGGGCGGACAGGAACCTGCCGGTGACGAACCGGACGCCCCGGGAACCGAGGCTGAGGAGGCGGCCGAAGGCGGATGAACATTGCCGTCAACACGCTGTTCCTGCTGCCCGGCCGGGTGGGCGGCACCGAGATCTACACCCGCTCCCTGCTGGCGGCCATGGCCGACGTTTCCATCCGGCACCGCCTGATCCTGTTTACCAACCGCGAGAACCACCACACCTTCGCTGACGCCCCGGGGCTGGAGCGGATTCTGTGCCCGGTGACGGCGGAGTCCCGGCCACGGCGCATCCTCTGGGAACAGCTGGTGCTGCCCTGGCAGTTGCTGCGACACGGTGCCGACGTCTTGTTCTCGCCCGGGTTCACCACCCCGATCTGCGGCGGGCTGCCCACGGTGGTGACGGTTCACGACCTGATCTGGCGCACCCACCCGGACAATTTCCCCCGCTCCTACCGCCTCTTTCTGGAGACACTGATCCCCTTCTCCGCTCGCCGGGCCCAGCGGGTGATCGCTGTCTCGCGGTTCACCGCCCACCGGCTTTGCCAGGCCTACGGGTTGCCACCTGAAAAGGTACGGGTGATCCACGAGGCTCCCGCCCGCCGGTTGCTGGAGCAGGCGGCCGCCGCGGCACCGTCCGATCAGGAGATGCGGCAACGGCTGGATGCCCTGGGTGTCTGCCCGGCCCACATCCTCTGCGTCTCGACCCTGGCTCCGCACAAAAACGTGGAACGGCTGCTCCAGGCCTTCCGGCAGGTGAAAACCAGACTGGCCGGCCAGGACGGGCTGGAGCGGCTGCAGCTGGTACTTGCCGGAATCAAGGGCCGGGCCCACGCCCGGGTGGAAGCCGAAGCCCGGCGCCTGGAACTGGGTGAGCAGGACCTGCTGGTCACCGGCTGGGTTGACGATGAAACTCTGGCCATCCTCTACCGCACGGCCCGGCTCTTTGCCTACCCGTCCCTGCACGAGGGGTTCGGCCTGCCGCTGCTGGAGGCAATGGCCTTTGGCGTTCCGGTGGCCAGTTCCAGTGCCGCCTCGCTACCCGAAGTGGGCGGGGATGCCGTTTTCTATTTCGACCCGGAAGATGTGGAGCAGATGGCCGGAGTGATGGCCCGGGCCCTGACCCACCACCGGGAGTCGGAGCAGATGGCCCGGCGGGGCACTGAACGCTGCCGGAATTTCTCCTGGGAACGGGCGGCCCGGCAGACCATCAACCTGCTGCTGGAGGCGGCGGGCCACCCGCCGGAATTTCCCGCTGAAACATCGAATTCCTCGTGATTTCCGCGGGCCGTCCCGCAGTGCCGCGCGGCGTTGAATCCGCCGCCAGCCGGTGATATATTTGACGGCGCTTCGGACGAGGCAAGCGACCCCGCGAACAGGCTGCGGGTTTTTTTTCGACCCATCTACTTCACAGAGGTTATCGTCATGGGAACCACCAGCTCCTCAGCCCTGGACCGGACACTGAATCACGATCAAGTGCTCGAGCTCACCGAGCGGCGCAGCGCCCACAACTACGCACCGATGGATGTGGTGCTCACCCGTGGCGAGGGTATTTATGTCTGGGACAAGAACGGCAAAAAACTGTTCGACATGCTCGGCTGCTACTCGGCGCTCAACGTCGGCCACCTGCACCCGAAGCTGGTGGAGGTGATGGTGAACCAGCTGAAGAAGATCACCCTCACCTCCCGGGCGTTCTACACCGAGGAGATGGCCCTCTTCGCCGACGTGCTCTGCCAGCTCACCGGCATGGAGAAGATGCTGCCGATGAACACCGGGGCCGAGGCGGTGGAGACGGCGATCAAGATGAGCCGGCGCTGGGCCTACCGGGTCAAGGGCGTGGAGGCGAACAAGGCCGAAATCATCGTCTGTTCGGGAAATTTCCACGGCCGCACCACCACCATCGTCAGTTTCTCCGACGATCCCGATGCCCATGACGAATTCGGCCCGTACACCCCCGGGTTCGTCACCATTCCCTTCAACGACGCCGAGGCGCTGGAGGCGGCGATCACACCCAACACCGCCGCCTTCCTGGTGGAGCCGATCCAGGGCGAGGGAGGGATCATCGTCCCCGACGACGGCTACCTGGTGAAAATCCGCGAAATCTGCGACCGGCATAACGTTCTGCTGGTCCTCGACGAGGTGCAGACCGGCTTCTTCCGCACCGGCAAGGTCTTTGCTTTCCAGCACGAGGACATGCGGCCCGACGCCCTGATCATGGGCAAGGCCCTGGGCGGCGGCATCATGCCGGTGTCGGCGGTGGCCTCTTCCAACGAAGCGATGGACGCCGCCTTCCCCCCCGGCAGCCACGGCAGCACCTTTGGCGGCAACCCGCTCAGCTCGGCGGTGGCCATCGCGGCCATCGAGTTGATGCAGGAGGAACGGATGGACGAACAGGCCGCGGAAAAGGGCGCCTATTTCATGGACAAGCTCCGGGCGCTCAACTCGCCGCTGATCAAAGAGATCCGCGGCAAGGGCCTGCTCATCGGCATGGAGTTCACCAGGGAGGCGGGCAAGGCGAAGCCGTATCTGAAAAAGATGATGAAGCACGGGGTGCTGGCCAAGGACACCCACGAGCAGACCGTCCGCTTCGCTCCCCCGATCACCATCACCCGGGAAGAGATCGACCAGGCCGTGGAGCTGGTTGCCGCCGTCATCTGCAGCTGAAACAGAGGGAGCGCCATGGTCGCCAGACCGTCCACCCAGATCCGCAACTACACCAGGCAGGACAAACCGGCCCTGCTCGAGCTCTTCGCCGCCTGCTGGGACGAAGAGAAGAGTGAGATGAACCTGGCCTGCTGGGAGTGGCTCTACGAGATGAACCCCAGCACGGACCCGGACCGGCCGGTGATTTTCATCCTCGAGGAAGAGGGGAAGATCATTGGCTCGGTGTCCTGTGTCCCGGCCCAGCTGATGGTGGACGGGTCGATATACAACTCCCATTGGGTGATGGACTACATGGTCCACCCCAAACATCGCGGCGGGATGAAGGGTTTCCGCCTGGCCCGGGAAGTGATCAAGCTCTCGGCATCCACCCTGGGGTCGGGCTTCCCCATCCAGGAGACGGTGCCCATCTGGCTGCGCGCCGGGAAAAAGGTGGGCGTGGACGAAGTGGGGGCCTTCGGCCCCATGGTGCTGCCGCTGAACGCCCGCTACGTTCTGCAGCGCAAGTCGCTGAACCCCCTGCTCACCGGCGCCGCCAATCTGGTTCTCAAACCGGCCCTGGTCATCATGCGGCTATTCAAGGGCCTGGGGACCCCTCGCGAGAAAGGTCTGACCATAGAAGAGGTGGAGCGCTTCGACAAGGAAACCTCCGACTTCTTCGCCCGGGTGGGCCCCGGGTATCCGATCATCGTCTTGCGGGACGACTCGTATCTCAACTGGCGCTTTTGTGAATATCCTGGAAAGCACTACACCAAGCTGGTGGTCCGGGACAGTTCCGGCGACATGCGCGGCTACATGGTGTTCCGCACGGTGCTCAAACACAACGGGATCCGCGAAGGTTTGCTGGTCGACTTCCTCGCCCGGCGGGGGGACGAGGCCGTGATCCGGGCGATGGTGCACGAGGTGCTGGCCCGCTTCCGCCGGGAGCGTTGTGATGTGGCCAAGGGGCTGGAGTTCTTCATCCCCGACATGCGGGAGACAATGGTCCGCCTCGGCTTCTTCCACCACCCGGTGAAGCGGCACTACCTGATCTTCTACAACGAGATCTGCCCCGACAAGCCGAAGTCCTTTTTCCGCAATAAGGCCAACTGGTATGTCACCCGCAACTTCGCCGACCAGGAGATCAACGAGTATCTCGACTGATCTCTAGCGGTAGTCCTTGAGCTTGAGGGTGACGGTCCGCTCCTTCTCCCGGCGCTGGAGCATCAGGCGGACCCTGCCCCCCGCCGGTCCGCGGAGCACATCGCGAATATAGGGCAGCCCCAGTTCCAGGGCCGAGCGGCCATCCAGCATCACCAGCCGGTCCAGCACCTTGATCCCCACACGCCGGGCCGGGGATTTACGTGCGACCCCGGCCACCAGCACCTCACCGTCACTGAGCACCAGCTGCATCCCTGAACGGTCCACGCGCACCGGTTCACTGAAGAAGCGGTTGGGCTCCAGGATCACCCGGCCCTGCCGGTAGTCGAGACAGATGGTGAAGTGGTTGAGCAGGGTGGCCCCGATCTTTCCCGCCACCGGTGTTCGCCGTGACCGGCCCACACTCCGGGGCTCGAGACTGAACAGGGCCGGCAGGTCGGTAAAACGGTACTGGCCGAGCCCGAAGGCGGTGAGGTGGGCGGAGATCTGCCGTACCACACCGCCCACTCCCCCGCTGAACACTTCGCGCCGGTCCCGTTTCCCCCGCAGCAGGTTGTGGGCCCCGATGAACTCCCGATGCAGGACCAGGGCGGCGCTGGCCCCGGTGTCAAGCAGGAACCCGCCTTCGTGCTCGTCCTCTACCAGGCCTTTGATCACCGGCAGGTTGCCCTGGAGCTCGATGTCCAGCACCTGGCCTTCGCCGGTGTAGCGGTAGGCCGACGGCCGGTAGGCACTGATGGTCTGGTTCTCGTAGTCTAACTTGAGCACGAAACGGCTGATGAAGTCGTAACCGAGAATCCCGTCCACCCGGCGCCCAACATAGGGCAGGAAGGGATCGAGATCCACGGAAAGCAACCTCTGGTTCACCAGTTCCAGGCCGGGCATGGCAATGGAGTCCACCCGGGTGAACGAGGCCTCGGCGCGGCCCGCGGCGCCGATCACCTCCACCAGCCGGCCCTTCTTCTCCAGACCCAGCCGGGTCACCAGCGACTGGTTGATCACGCTCACCGAGGCCCCGGTATCCAGCAGGAAATGCATCCCTCCCACGCCGTTGACCGCCACCTCCAGCAGGATCAGGTCGGTGGCCAGCTGCATCGGGATGTCCTCGGCGGCATCACCGTTGGCCAGCCGGCAGTCAAAACCCACTTCCTCGGCTTCAGCCAGAGTGAAGAACCGGCCATCCACTGCCGGATCGAGGGTCACGGTACTCACCCGGGTCTCCAGGTCGAAACGGGGGTCGCCGGTGGAGAGCCGGGAGAAGAAGGGAAAGAGGATACCGTCCACCTCACGGAAATCATCGTAGGTGGTCACGGACTCCAGTTCCTGGCTGCGGACCTCGCTGCGCACCAGCAGGCAGCTGTCCGGATCGAAATAGAGGCTGGCCGAGGCGGCCCCCGGTGGTGACACCTCCAGGCAGAGCAGGGTCCGTCCATCGCGCTTGGTTGGCCCGCGGTAGAGGTAGACCGAATCGTTGATTTCGGGAAAGCAATACAGATGGCTGGCGAAGATCGCACGTCCCACCAGCGCCTCCCGCTCCTCGCCTTCCAGCCGGGAAACCCGCTGGTTGCCGTCCATCTTCCAGGCGACTTCGCCGTCGAACAGGGCGGACTGGGTGATGAACCCCAGGTCCAGTTCGTTGCGGATCAGGTTTGGCGCGCTGGTCCAGGTGACACTGCGGCCCTCCAGACCGAACGCCTTCACCGTGGACGTGACCTGGGTCCCGGAGAGGGCCAGAATCCGTTCACGCCCCCCCAGCGCCTCCAGGTGGCAGCGCAGCAGGTCGGCCACCGCGTCCCGTTCCACCTGCATCCCGTCCAGTTCCTGGGCCGGGAGCCTCCCGGGAAGAATCAGCAGCGCCAGCAGCAGGCAACAGTACAGACCCGCCAGCGGCAGCGCCCGGCGGCGCTTGAGAGTACCGAAATGAACCGAGATCCCCATCTGGAACTCCCCGGGACAGAGCGTCAGTTCTGCAGCTGTGCATCCCGCTGGCCCCGGCGACGAGCCTTGAGAAACGTGAAAAACCGGCTCACCGATTCCCGGGAACGACAGTAGAAAAGTATGTAGGCCCTGATCAGCCACCGTTCCAGCGATCTCCCGGGGAACGCCGGGTGCTCGAAGACCAGGTGCACCCCATCGTATCTGGACCAGTTGCTGTCCTTGATTCGAGACTTCAGCTGCCGGTGGAGCCGTGTCCCGGGGAACGGCGTGAGGATCGCGAACTGGGCCGTCTCGGTGTCCAGTTCGCGGGCATAGTCCACCAGCTGGCGCACGGCGGCCCGGTCATCCTCCAGGGCGCCAAGGATGAACGCACCGAGGGTTTCGATACCGTTCTGTTTGAGCAGGGCCACCGCCTCCCGGGCCACATCGGGAGTACAGCGCTTGTTGAAGGCCTGGAGCGTCTCCTCCCGGCCGCTTTCGATGCCCATGAAGATGGTTCTGGTCCCCGCCCGGGCCAGCAGCCGCACCATCTCCGGATTGCGCACGATGGTGTCCGGCCGGGAAAAGAGCCAGAGGTTGAGATCATACCCGCGGTCGATGATCGCCTCGGCGATGGCCGAGGCCCGCCGCGGGTTGACGGTGAAATTGTCATCCATGAAGGCCAGCGCCCGGTAGCCGTGCTGGAGATAAATGTCATCGATCTCCTCCATCACGTTTTCCAGCGTCCGGAACCGCAGCCGCCGGCCGACAAAATCGGGCACGGAACAGAAGTGGCAGTTGCTGGGGCAGCCCCGGCTGGTGCTGATGGTGGCCGTGGGCCGCCCACCCACCTGGGCCTTGCGATACAGTTCGGGCCGCAACAGGTTCCGGGCGGGGAAAGACAGCGCGGAAAGATCGTTCACCGGCAGACGGTCGGCGCTGCGCCGGATCTCCACCCCGCCGCCGGGCCGGGCACCCCCGGCCCGGGAAAGGCCCGGAACCTGCAGCGGGTCGCTTCCGGCCTCAACTGCCGCGAGCAACTCCGGCAGGGTCTCCTCACCCTCGCCGCGAACCACGTAGTCCGCATGGCCGGGAGCCAGCGCTTCCTCTTCGCAGTAGTGGGTGTGCGGCCCGCCCATCACCACCAGCGCACCAGCCGCTTTGGCCCGGCGGGCGATTTCGTAGGCCCGTTCCGCCCGGCAGGTGTCGGTGGTGATCCCCACCGCATCCCAGGCACTGAAATCGAATGTTTCATACCGCCCCTCGACGGCGAAGTCCTGCACCGCCACCTCGTGTCCCCGCGCTTGCAGAGCGGAAGCGAGATAGAGCAGGCCCAGTGGCGGCAAGCTCATCCCCATCCGGGCGAATACCGTTTGTGCCGGCGGGTTGACCAGCAGGACGCGCATGGAACGACCTCCGTCTGCACCTGTCGAAGACTGCACCTGATCCGGGAACCGGCTGGTGGCCCGGTCCCCGGTGGAGCAGTTATTTTATCATAGCGGAGTGCGAGGCCCGGCGGATGGGCCGATCGGCGGGGGACGAGCTATTTCCCGCCGGGCCGACCTTCCCAGGGGGAGCGGACCAGAGAAACATCCTGTTCCCGGGATTCCTTTTCCCGCCGGGCCACCAGGTCGAGGTCCCGCTGCACCAGGGCGGCAATCAGCGGGTGGTCCCAGATCTGGTCCGCCAGGCTGACGATCCAGTCGCGGGCGACCATCGCCAGACCGGCTTCCTCTCCCTTGCCGGAGAGGTGCAGCAGGTAGGCGGTCTCTTCCAGCCGGCGGCGGTAGCGGCCGCAGGTTGCCAGGTCGAAACGGGCGGTCAGCACCTGGCGGAACGCCCCCTGCTGCCGTTCTTCCTGGATCGCCCCGGGCACGATGATCGCACTCTCTCCCCCGGTCTGCACCTCGTGATAGGCCTTGACCGCTTCCTCGGGCCCCAGGGTCCAGCCGGTGAGCGGGTCGGTGGCCAGCAGACGGGACCAGTCGGCTCCCGTGGGTTCGGCAAGACCTTCCACGGGAACCAGAGAGCATACCGGGTGCCGATATTCCCGGTGGTCGGTGCGGGGCCAGGATTCGGAGGAACGCCAGTGGAGAAATTCACGCGGCGGGTCGAACCCCAGAGGCCGGGCGGTCTGGAAGGCCTCCTCCAGGACGAAATAGGCGTGTTCCGCCGGCACCTCGCAGAGCAGCAGCGCGCTGCGCTGCTGGGCCCGGTCAACCATTTCCCGCAGGTCGGCGCGGGACATCTTCCACACCGTGAACTCGCGGATACCCCGCACGTCGTCCATCAGGGCCTGGGCCACGGCAAACCCCCGCGTCCCGGGCAGGCCGGCCAGCAGGACCAGGCGTTGGCCCTGCCAGTCGATACCACTGATAAAGGCCCGGGTCTCCACCGACTCTTCAAAATGGATGGGTGAAGCGTTTTCTCCGGCGGGGACCGGCGTCCGCTCGGCCCCTCTCACTCCCTTGCTGCGCAGGCTGTAGAGCATCTTGCTCAGCGCCTTGAGCACCAGCTTGTCCCCGGATTCCGACTCCAGGCGCAGGAGCAGTGCGGCCGCTTTCTCGGAGGCCACCGTTCCGGCCAGGTCCACCACCTGCAGGTCCACCGCCCGCTCCCGGCCGCAGACCAGACCGAGGAAGGGAACCACCTGCTCACCGGTTTTTTCGTGGAGCAGGCGCAGCAGAATCTCCCGGTGCCCCGGCTCCAGTTCCCAGAAACGCTGGGCATGGAACTCCGGCGGCTCGTCGGGCAACAGTTCCGCCAGGTCCTGCAACAGGTGCCCCACCTGGCGCAGCCCCTCGGCACCCGGCGACGTCCCCTGGTCAACAGCACAGGAGGAGAGGTCGTCGAGGATCGCGAACTGGACGCCGGAACCGAGCGCCGGCAACGCCATGGCCGTCTCGGTGAGACCGGCCACGCCGGCCTCCTCCAGCAGCCTGATCAGCTGGGGGGCGGATAGACCGGCGGCCTCGGTCAGTGTGCCCCGGTGGCGCTCCCGTTTTTCGATCAGGGTCAGGATCTGATCCACCGACCCGCGGTAGTCATCGGGCACCACCAGGTGGCTGATCCCTTCGTCCTCATCACCCACCTCCCCGGCCAACCGGCAGAAGGTGTCCAGCCAGGCGGCGATTTCGCTCCGCTCCATCTGATCGTCCGGTGCGGGGACCTGACTCCGGCCGTTATCACTATGCTGCTTGCCGCTGTTCCTGCTCGTCGATTTTTTTCTTGCCATTCCCTCATCACCGCATGGAAAGGTACAGCCGGACCGTCCGCGCCGATCCTGCCGGCGGGGTCCGGCACGGTCCTTGGGGACCAACCGGTTATTCCTGCATCCAGGCGTCGATCTGCTGTTGGGGAATGCCGAGCTTGCTCAGGTGGCTGTTGGCGCCGCGGGTGGATTGACCCGTGCGGGCACAGATTTGCAGTCGCTTTTTCCAGATCTTTATGGCTTTATCCCGATAGATATCGGACTTTTCCCGTTTCAGCAGCTTCTCGTAGAGATACCCCAGATTATTGGCCGCCCAGCGGTTCAACGGATCGATTTCCATCGCCCGCAGATACGCTGCCTCGGCCTGGTCGTATTTCCGGTTGCACTCGAAGGCGATGCCCAGATGGTTCTGCACATTTGTGTGGTCCGGCTGCAGCTCCACTGCCCGCCGGCAGTGTTCGAGCTGATTCTTGTATTTCCGCTGGATCCGGTTGACCTCGGCCAGGCCGAGCATGGCCCAGTAGTCCTCTGCATCGTTCCCCAGGGCCGAGTTGAAGTGCTGCTCGGCCTTGTCCATCACCCGTTCGTCAAAATAGATGTAGCCCAGCTTGGTGTGCGACCAGGCCACGGTTGGATCCAGTTCGACGGCCCGCTTGAAGAGGATCCGGGCATGGTCGATCTCCTTGCGGCTGAGATGCAGCAGCCCCAGGTTCTGGCAGGGCGAGGCGAACTGGTCGTCCAGGTCCAGGGCCCGCTTGTAGCTGGCCTCGGCTTCCTCGTAAAGCCCCTGTTTGAACTGCATGTAGCCGATGTAATTGTGCGCTTCGGCCTGGATATGGTCGTTGGCCCGCAATTGCAGAATGCGGTGCGCCTCGGCCAGACCCAGTTCGAACTGCCGGCCCTCGATGTAATAGTCGATGAGAAAGAAGTACGCGTCGTAGTTGTGAGGGTTGATGGAAATAGCCCGGCTGAAGCACTGCAGCGCCTTGGCGTAGCCTCCCTCGTCCCGCAGGAAGAACTCGCCCAGCGAAATCCAGGCCCGGGCGAACATCTCCTCCTGGGCGATGGCCTTCTGGTAGTACATCAGCGTCTGCTCTGCTTCGCCCTGATGGTAATAGCAGGTGCCCAGAAGGTGGATAGCCGACAGGTTGTCCGGATCGTGCTCCAGGGACGTGCTCAGGCAGTCCATGGCCGCACCAAGGTCGCCGAGGTTGAAATTGATGTTGCCCAGTATCTCCCAGGCCCGGGAGTCTTCCGGGTTCGCCACCACCACCTGCTCCACCATCTGACGGGCCAGTTCCTCGTCACCGGCATAAAAATGGAGCAGCCCAAGCGTCAGCTGGTACCAGCCCTGGTTCTCAAAGGGGGCGGCATCCTTGAGGAACATCGCTCGGAGTTCGGGAACCGACTCCTCGCTGAGGTGAAAGGTGGACCGCGCCGCCTCGAGCCAGGCGTCACCGTTGCCCGGGTCGTCGCCGATCAGCCGACGGCTCTGTTCCAGGGCTTCGGCGTGCATCGCCCGCACGTTGAAGGCCCGGGCCAGTTCCAGGCGGGCATCGGCGTTTCCGGTGGACATCACACGGTGCAGAGTTTTGACGATTCCGCTGTCGAGGATGATTGCCTTGTCGGTCATCCTGGTCCGCCTCCCGACCGTTTCCGGTCACGGAGCCCCGGGGCGCCACTGAAGAACGCGGTCAACGCCAGGGCCAGAGATATGAACGTGACTGCCGATCCGAAAGGGCCGTCCTCGAGAAAGGTATCTGCCAGCAGGTAGAGGAAGAAGAAGATCAGAAAGCAGGAAAACCAGCGCTTTCCGAGCGGTCCACCCATTTGATCCAGCCGCAGGGCGGTCATGCCGCCTCTCTCCGCCATCGTCCGTCAGTCGCTGTCCGGCGATGACCGAAACGTCCCTGTTCAGATGATCTGTCAACGGGAAATGGTATCACCGTCCCTACGCCGCCGTCAAACCTGGCCGCCAGGGGGGAAACCGAGGTGCATCCGGTTACGACTCCGTAACAAATCCGGGCGGGGCCCTGGAGGGCCATCCCTGACCTTGAGGAAGTAACCGATGCTATTGCTACACTTGAAGGCCTTTTCATCTTCGCTGGTATGGTTATTGCTGCTGAAGGTATCGACCGATAAGAAGTTAGGCAGACAAATGCCGCAAGGAGGACCTCCAGTGAGCAAAAGACTGTTCGGAGAAAAGCTTTGCGGGCAGGAAGGATCGACGATCCTCCTCGCCCTGTTCGTCATCCTCCTCGGTTCGTCGTTGATCATCGTCGGGCTGACCCTGCTGACCACCACACGCGATGCCATCGTCCACGAGTTGAACCTCAAGGGGCAGGCCACCAGTGCGGCCGAGGCGGGGATCACCGACGCGCTCTCCTGGTTCCGCCGGCAGTCCACCCAGCCGGTGGCGGAGTTCGAGCCGGTCTACGACCCGAGCGAGGACATCATCGACACCGAGGACCCGTCCATCGGCATCGTCCGCGAGTTCGAAATCAGCTCCCAGACCGGCCATTACGGCCGGTATGAAGTGATGAAAGTGGACCCGGTCACCGCCGACGTGGTGGTGCGGGACATCTCCTCGCAACGGATCATCAACTCCGAGGAGGCTGCGCCGGGGACGGTGTGGTTCGTGGAGAGCAAGGGGATCGTCTACGAAAGAAACGACCCGCTGAAAGCGTACAACGAGTATCCCAACCGGGTGGTGCGCCAGGTGACCCTGGCCAGCGAGGTCCAGCGCCTGGCCATCGCCCCCACCGCCAACGCCGCGCTGATTTCCGACACCGGGAGGGTGACCATCAACACCAAGGGGCGGGTGCGCGGGATCACCACCGCCGCCATCGTCTTTGACCGCAGCGGCGGCGGCCAGGTGATAAAAAACGGCGGCATCATCGAAGGTGGGCGGAATCAGGCCGCGGTGTTCCCCGGCCAGACCGACTCGGTGACCGCCCTGGTGCGCCAGGTCTTCGCCTCCACACCGGAGGACCTGCAGAGCCTGGCCGACATCTACGTCACCAGCACAGCCGACCTGCCGCCGGACCTGCCCTCGCTGGGCATCATCTACATCGACGGCAACGCCACCTTCAACTACAGCCGCCCGCTCAACGGCGGCGGTATCGTGATCGTTGACGGCGACTGCCTGATCGACGACAACAGCCTCTCGATCTACTCCGGGCTGATTTTCGTCACCGGCAACTATACCCAGAAGTCGCCGTCGCTGATCAGCGGCACGGTGATGGTGATGGGAGACTCCGTCATCCAGGGCGGCCTGGACATCGCCGAAGTCATGTATGACCAGGACATCATGGACATCGTCCGCCAGAAACTTGGGCAGTACCGCGCTGCGCGGTCGCCCTACCACGTGGCCAACAGAGGCGTTTGAACCAACGGCCCCCGGGGCCCGCGGCCGCAAGAGATGATTGCGAGGAGAACGATGAACAAACGGATACAGATTGTTGCCGGCGGGAAACGGGGCGACCGCGGTATTTCCCTGGCCGAAATGCTGATCTCCCTCTTCCTGCTCACCGCCACCCTCCTGATGGTGGTCCACTACATCGGCGTTTCCTTCACCACCACCAAGGCGAACAAGGAGAAGGACTTCGCCACCCAGAAGGCGATCCAGATCGTCAACGAGCTGCGAGCCTACGTCCAGGGCGGCGGCGAGACCCATGCCGACATGCTGGACAACTACGACGACGGCATCGTCAGCCTGCCGGTGCTCACCACCCAGCACGGCGTCACCGACCCGTCGGACGCGTTGAGTGAAAACCTGGCATTGGACGGGGGAAACTGGAACTACCTGCGCCGGGTGAACGTGCGGCCGGTGCCCAACGAGAACTCGCGCGACGTGCGGCTGGTGCACGTGAAGGTCTTCAAGACCGAGAACGGCCTGGAGGACAAAACCCTGGCCGACATCACCACCATCATCCGCACCGTGGGCGACTTTTTCCCGCCCAGCCAGGTTTTTGACGTCTACTGCATCGCCATCGAGAACGTTCCCGGCTGGTGGGTCCACATGTCCACCATCCGCCCGCTGGTGGAGAACTCGATCAACGACCTGCAGTCGCGGAACCCCGGGCTGGAGTTCCGCGTCCACTGGATCACCCGGCACGGCTACGGCCGGGACCCGCTCTACGCCCCGTATCTCAACCTGGTGGACGGGCCGTCCACGGCGGTGGACTGGGTCTACCACTACCCGGGCCTGGTGCGCACTGATGACAACTTCCTCTACTACGACCCGGAAAAAATCGGCGCCCGGCTGAACGTGGACGGACTGCTGCAGAACGCCACGTCCTACGCCCTGGCCGACGAGTACAACCACTGCGTCCGCTACCCCAGGGAACTGGAAATGCGGGCCACCAGGGCCACCGACGACAACGAGCCGAGCCTGCGCCAGCTGCTGGAAGAGCTGAACAGCATGCCGGAAAACTACAGCAACGCCATCATTCTCAACCTCCACGGCGAACTGCTGCCCACCCCGCCGATCCGCAACTACTCCGACCCGGCCAAGGACCCGGAGATTGACGGTTCGAGCACGGGGGACAACTACTACGACGCCGGCAGCCGGCAGGGCCTGCGGGTGGTGACCCACGCGGAACAGCTGGAGCATGAGAACAACGAGGACGTGACCCTCAGGGTCTACGCCTGGAAGGACCGGCCGGCCAAGCGGGACCCGGCGTCCTGCTACCTCAACTCCGCCGGCGTGGGCGACAACTACTACATCATGAACGACATGATCACGGTCCGCCTCCCGGGCGTAGTCCTGGACGACACCTACGTGGTGGGCAACACCGCCGACCCCGACTTCACCCTGCAGCTGGTCCGCGGCGGCGTGGTGAGTAGGTGGTGCGATCCGGCCCACAACGACCCGCTGGCGCCCACCGACTACACCAACATGTATGACTACGTCATGATCGAGCCGACTTACGACAACGATCGCGAACTGACCTACACTCCGGCCTCCGACTGGATGTGCAGCCGGGTCATCAACATCCCGGATGACGGCAGCACGCCGGAAGACGAGACCGCCGCGGTGATCTGCCTCTTCAACACCCCGCTGGAGTGCCCGCGGGCATCGGGCGGCTACATCACCGCGCCGGGCACCGCCGGCAACGGCAGCGGCCTGGACCCCGGCGACCGGCTCTACGGCCTGGACTACATTCCCTGCCCGGTGGGCACGGACTTCACCCAGAACCTGGCCAACAACACCAACAGCGACCCGAAAAACACGGCGCGCTGGATCATCACGCTGAAAGACCGGGTGCTGCCCGACGACGGCGTCCTCACCGTCCAGACCCGGATCACCGACCGCGACGTCAACGTCAGCGACTGGAACCTGCTGGACAACTCCGGCCTGCTGGTGAACCAGACCGGCAGCGTGGGCAACCACCCCTACAACCTCTCCGAGACCTATGTCTGGATCGGCAATGCCGGCACCCCGGTGACCGAGCGCTACCAGATCCTGGGCGATCCCCGGCACTCGCCATACCTCGACGTCAAGCTGGAGCACCGCTACAACTGGTTCTGGCAGGACGACAGCACAATGGGCGGCTACAGCGGGTTCAACCGCTGCCGCCACGGCTGGAGCGGCGACCGGGTGGAATTCGACTGGCCGCGGCAGGCCAGTTTTCTGCGCAGCGGCATCCTGAACACCGGGTCGATCTTCACAACCATGAACGGCTTCTCCTTCTACTACGTGGGGCTGGGCCACGAGGTGGGCGCCGACTCGAGCAACGGGTTCGACAGCGGCATCCCGGTGAACGGCAAGCCGTATGACGGATCCGGCGGATCGATCTACATGAAGGCGATCACCAGCTCCACCAGGGGCATCGAGGAACTGGCCAACAGCGGTGACGCCAAGTGGTTCGGCATTCCGTGGCTCGGTGAGACCTTTCCCGACGCCGAGTATCTCACCGGCTCGACCTACTTGACCAACGGCAACCTCTCCTCGAATTCGTACCGCAGCAAGACATGGCGCAGCATGGCCCACAGCAGTCTCGACTTCATGAACAGCGCCGACCGGCGGCGCCGGACCAGCACCAACGGCTGCTCCACCTTCTTCAACGCCACCGGCAGCGGCAACGGCCCCTTCAACCACGACTATGCCGATGGGTCCAGCAGCACCAGGACCGCCGACGGCAAGGAGATGGGGAAAATCTTCAACTTCCCCATGCCCAAGGTGCTCACCGCCTCGCGGCCCTTCAAGCTGGACTACGGATCACGCTACCCCAACGAGTGGAACGAACCCGAATATTCCTCCGTGCGCAATACCACCAGCATGCCCAAGACCTTCTATTCCAACGACTCGTCGCGGCAGGGCAACGCGCTGGTCGCAATGCAGAGCGCGGACAACCCGGACATGAACCTCACCGATGACGACTACACGTTCCTGGTGATGAGCGGACTGGACCGCGGCGTGAACTCGGGTCAGGCGTTCCTTGGCCGGCTGGCGGTGATCTCGCTGGTCAACGGTATGATGAACGCTGGAATCCCGGGGACCGACGGGCGGATTCACCAGATACCGCGGCTGGAGATCACCCACCCCTCCGAAGTGGACAGCCTGGACGACCCCAACTCGATCATGCTCACCTGGAGGACCAGGTGGAAGCGTTGGGACAACACCAAGTATCTCGACGACTACCCCACCGGGTTCGCCGAAACCGACGACCTGGTCTACACGGTGAAGTATTCCATCGATTCCGGCGGTTCCTGGCTCTACATGCAGGACGACACGCCCTGTTTCACCGGGGTGCGGCCGGACACCGCGCACGAGTGTTCCACCACCAACAACTACGACTGGGACGTCTCCAACGAGGGTGCGTTCCCCGAGGGGAGCTACGTCATCCGTGTCGAGGTCTACCGCAGAGATCTGTTGCTGCACTACGCCTATCACCAGCGGCGGATTTTCATCCAGCGCTGAACCACCGTGCCGCTCCGCCGCGAGGGGTTGCCAGAGGGGTGAAAGATGAGACGAATACTGAACGAGCGACGTAACAGGCAGGGCGATGCCGGGGTGAGCTTCACCGAACTGATGGTGGTCATGTTCCTCTTCACCGTCATCGGCATCATGGTCTATGACCTGCTGGTGGGCACGGCCCAGACCAATCTCTATCTCGAGGCGAACAACGACCTCAGTGAATACGGGCAGCGACTGGTCAACGAGATCAAGACCGAGGTGCTGCAGTCAAAGAAACTGATCGGTGACGGCACTCAGGGCCAGGGATACCAGGCGGCCCTGGACCTGTCCGCGGCGCCGACGCCGCTGGATACCTCCTCGCTGGCCACCATCGACGTCAACGGCTCATTTTCACCGAGCCTGGTCGGAGACGCCGACCACCCCTTCAACCCGGCCAGCGTGGGCAACGCGCTCCTCTTTGCCCAGGCCATAACCCCGTATCTCGACGAATCGGCCGGCGTGCGCATCGACCTCTACCGGCTGATCTACTACTACCTGACCAGGAGCACTGCCGAAGAGATCGAGAGCGAAGGATGCATCCTCGACCTCTACCGCTGGGAGAGTGTGGTCTTTGCCGACTACAACCAGCTGGTCCGGCTAAACGACTACGATGACGCCGGAGCCACGCTGTCGGCCGCCCTGGGGGCTCTGGCCACCGCGGACCCCTCCACTGACCGGCCGGCGGTGACCATGGCCTGGAACCCGGACGAGGATGCCGACTCAGCGTTCTTCAGTTTTGCCAGCGGGTCCATGGCCACTGCGCCCAGCACCGGCTACGCGGTGGAGATGTTCGATGCCAGCCCGGCCATCTCAAACATGCACGAGCCGCGGATCGGCGGCAAGATGGTCTACAGCGTGGCGTTCAACACCAGCGCCGATTTCGACCTCGGCGATACGGTGCCGGCCTTCGGCACCGCCGACACAAACCAGGACGGCTTCCCCCACGGCTTCGAGGTGATGATGGGCGGCCCCACCGGCGGGCGGAAAGTGCTGGTCCGGCTGGTGCTGGCCGCAGACAGCGGCAACGCCCGGCTGGTCTCCCGGGAGAACGTCGTCCTGATCAACGCCAGGGATTATTAAACGCCGGCAACTGCTGGAAGAAAAAACCCCGACTGCGGCCCCGAACCACAGTCGGGGTTTTGCTGTACGGACCAGATCAGGGAAGAGCCGACTCCGGACCCTCGAGGCGGGTGAACAACCGCTGGAGAATGGTGTCCGGAGTGTCGGCGAAACGGCTCTGGGTCACCGCGGCATCCAGCACGATGCGCCCGCTGTAGCCCTGGTCCACCCCGCCGAGAATCCGCCGCGAAGCCGCCTCGGCATCCCGGCCGGGGGTGTCGGGCATGATCACCAGGAAGGCGCCGTCACCAAAGCGATAGGCGGCGTCCATGTGGCATCGAATCCGCTTGCTGATGATCCCGCCCACCTCCTGGACCATCTTGTCTCCCTCCAGCCAGCCGTGCCGGACGTTGAACTCATCCAGTTCCCGCACCCTGAAGAGCAGCGCGGAGAGAAAACGGTCCCGGCTAAGCCCCCGCCCCAGTTCGGCAGCCAGGGCCGGGTATGCCTCGTGGCGATTTTTCAGCCCGGTGAGCGGATCGGTGACCGCCGCTTTCTTCAACTGGTTTTCCAGACGCAACCGTTGGGTGGCGTCGCGGAGCACGAGAACCAGGCCACCGGCAGCGCCGGCCACCTGGTCCTGCAGGGCGGCAGTGAGCACCACCGGAACCGGGGCATCGCTGGCCGGACGGGCGTAGGTGCGGAACCCTTCGACCTTCTTCCCCGCCAGCAGCTGCTCCAGCAGGCCGTCGGCCTCCGGCCCGTTGCGGAAGAGGTGCTCCCGCAGGTCATGACCCAGAAGCTCGCCCGCCGAGCACCCCAGGAGCCGAAGCGCCTCGCGGCTGGTCCGGGTGATTTTCATCCGGCCGTCGAGGAAGAGGATCCCTTCGCCGGCGTGCTGGTCCACCAGGCTGAACGCCCGGTGCAGGGACAGCTGTTCCTGCTGGCGCAGCGAACGGTGCATGGCGTCGGCGGTGAACCCGGCGAGGGTGGTGAGCAGGGAGAGGTCCTCTGCGCTGAACGGCCGATGTCCGCCGCGCTGGATGCAGAAGATGCCGAACGGCCGGCCCTTGTGCAGCATCGGGCTGGCCATCAGGTGCTCGCCCGCCCCCTCGCTGCTACCGACACCGTTGAGCATTCTGGCCTCGCCCAGCTGCAGTACGCTGTCCAGCCACTGCCGGCGGCGGTTCCTGCCGGCTCCCGATACGCCGCCGGGACCCGGATCCTCGTTGGAGACCACCGGCACCAGATCCGGTTCGTCGCCGTCCAGCACGTAGATCGTGCAGCCATCGAAGTCGATCAACTCTCCGATCTTGTCGATCACCACCTGGAACACGCCGCTCTCCGGGGATAGCTCGGTGAGGATCTTGGCCAGGGACAACAGACCGGTGAGCCGGGCCACGTCCGAGCGGAGGCCGCGGTACACCGTCATTCCGGACAGCGCCTGCTCCACCGTGTTC
This sequence comes from uncultured Acidobacteriota bacterium, assembly GCA_963836075.1. GTDB lineage: Bacteria > Acidobacteriota > JAQAZP01 > JAQAZP01 > JAQAZP01 > JAQAZP01. The sequence continues at coordinate 2,345,088 of CAWIIB010000009.1, read as the reverse complement.
TGCAGGATCCGCAGCAGGCTGACCGTGGTGGGCTCGCCCAACAGAGCCGGGTCGCCGGCGGCGGTGACCAACCAGGCCGGCTCCCGCTCCACGCGGAGCGGGATGAACACCGTGGCCGAAGACATATCGTATGGCGCCGCCAAACGCTGCAGGGCGTCCGCGTCGCGACCCTGGGCGGCGACCTTGATCTCGCCCCCGGAAACCAGGGACAGGTCGGAAGCGGGAAACCGCGTCCGCCGCCCCTCGTCCGGCGGTGAGCCACCCTCGGACCGTCCGGGGAATTGTTCCACCAGGTCAGCCACCCCCGACCCCATCCGGACCTCGAAAAGCCGGAAGCCGCGGAGGGAGAACACTTCACCGAGCACCTTCTCCAGGTCGGCCAGGTAGTGGGTGCTTCGCGAACAGGAGGACACCGCCGGCAGGCGATGTCCCAGCCGCTGCGCCATCTCTCCGCCATGGTTCAGGTTCGCCGCCGCTCTCTGCTGCTCCAGGGCCAGGGTGACCAGGTCGCCGAACTGCTGCAGCAGACCCACATCCCCGTGGGCAAAACTGCCGCTGCGCCGGGAGTAGACGGCCATCAGCCCGGTGATCTCGGTGCCGCAAAAGAGGGGGATGGTCAGTGAAGCATCGATCCCCTCCGGCATTCTGCCGGCACCGGCCGAAGCGAAACGATCCATCGAGATGGGGCTGCGCAACAGCAGGGCCTTGGCGGCAGGGCCGTCCGACCGGCCGGGATGGGTCACGGTCCGCCGGCGGAACCCGGCGGCCGAGGAGAGGGCCTCGCGGTCCGCCAGGAGCGCAAACCAGGACGGCCCGCCGGCCGGGTCGGGATAACTGAGCTCAAAGGCATCGAAGGAGATCAGCCGGGAGAGGCCGGCCAGGGCTGCGGCCAGACGGGTTTCCAGGGCAGCGGTCCCGGCCAGCGTATGGAGAATCCCCCGAAAGGTCTCCTCCCGCTTGATCTGGCGCCGGATGTCCCTGGCGATCCGTTCCATGGGTCTCAGAGCCTCGTTGTCTCTTCCTGCTTTCGGCCAGGACACAGGTTGCCGAGCTGCTGTATCGGGCGGGGGCGGCCGTGACTGAATCGTCTGTTCTCGGTTACGGGATGGGAACGGCTACGGGGAGATGCGGAGCCACACAACGCCCATGGCACCCTTACGGGCGAAAATGTAATGGAAATCCGCCAGAGAGTCAATTCCCACACCCGACGCGTGTTCGACATTCCGGGGCCGGCTCGGAGACCGCAGAACCAGGGCCTCGCGCGCGGAGTCGTCTGCGCTCGGGACCGGGTGCACAACTAGCCTATGCCGAAGTCATCGAGATCCAGTTTATCGACCACATCCCGCAGGCGTCGATTCTGGCCCCCGTGCGTATCACGAAAATCGTCCATCTGCTCCCGGATGGTGATGGCGGCGTCCATGATTTTCGAGATGTAGCGGTTCGAATTTCCGTTCATCATTTCCATCATCTCGGCATTGATCGTAATCACCTGGAGATGATTGTTTATCTTGTGAATCAGCCGAAAGACTTCGTGCAGCGCCCCACCCCGCACCAGGGATGTCTCAACACCGCCGGGATCGTCTTCGCCAAGGTTGGCCTCCTCCGTGCCGGCCTTCCCCACCCAGTCCATGGGACTGATCTCGGAATTGCCGGCCGCCGAGAGGAGCTTCGAGCCTGATTCCTCCCCGTCCGCATCCCAACGTGTTTTGGCCATAAACCAACTTGCTCCTTAGCGCGGCACTGGTCGTCCTCAGAATCTGCATCGGTCCCACTGCCCGGGTTCCTGAGCCGGGCTTGATAGGTGCGAAATTCGCATTCCTTGTGTACCCCTGAGCCGGAGGGGGGACTGGGTCCCGCCACTGGCAGGAGCCGAACGAAACCGGCTCCCGAATTTCATATCGGCACAGTGGGGGAAAACGTTTAGAAATGTCGGGAACTCAAGAAAGATCAAGAGGATGGATCGATAACCATGGGGGTCAGCCTCTCAGACGAAACCACCGGGCCCCCGACCCGAACTTGGTGGTCAGGGCGACCCCGATTCCCATGATACCGGCCAGCAACCAGACCAGTTGACCGGCCCAGGGGATGAGGCGGACCAGACCCACAGCGAAAAAGCCGAGCATGGTGAGCAGCAGCGGGTTGGGGTCGCCACCGGCCGTTCGACCGCCAATCCAGCGGCCCACCAGGTGGAATACGGCCACCATGCCGAACACCTTGAGCACCAGGCCGGTGACGAAAAAGATCACCAGCAGGGGGATGCCGACAATCAGGAGGGAGAGAAGCACCGATGCGGCCAGCGACAGACAGAGGGCGGCCACTCCCAGGAGCCCGGCCAGACCGTTGAACAGCGGCCTGCGGGCCAGTTCCCCGGCGGCCACCGCCACCTGCCCCGGGAAAGCCAGCCCCACCACCAGGGCCACCACCAGCCAGCCCAGCAGCAAGACCAGCGGCCACCGCAGGGACTGGAGGAACCCAACCGGCATGTCGTCGACGCTCTGGCCACCGAGACCGAAAAGGCGCCCGGGAGACCCGAGCATCACCACTTTCCCCGCCACCCGCTCCCGGGTCTCCTGGCTCACCGTTCCGCCAAAACAGATCAGGTCGCCTTCCACTTTCCCCGCCGTTTCAATGTCCACCGAGCCGCCAAGGGCGATCACCGATCCCTGCACCGCACCCCGAACCTTGACCGAGCCGCCGAAGGTGGCCACGTCGCGCTCGGCCACACCGTCCACGGTCACCGAGCCGAAGACCACCATTACATCCCGTGCAATCACCTCCCCGAGATCGATCACCAGGTCACGGCCATAAATGGTGTTCGGCTCGGCAGCGTCCGCCACCGCCGGAAGCACCGGCAACAGAACCAGCGTAACCAGGAGGAGCATGAGGAAGCGGTGAAGTGAGGGTCTGGGCAGATCGATCATGACCGGATGCTCCCGTAGTTCCGCCTGGCATAGTCCTGAAGCAGGAGGGCCAGGGCGCCGTGGACGGCGAAGAACAGGACCAGACAGGCCGCCCAGACCGTCCCGGGCAACGCCGCCAGGAGGGCGGAGGTGGTGCGGGCCAGCCGGAACGCCAGATCCAGTCCTTCGGCGACCATCACCGCTCCGCTGTGCACGACTTTCAGCATGGCGCCCACCAGCACGTGAAAGGCCGGGCCACCGCCGGCGCCGGCGCCCAGCGGCAGACCGGGGGACGGCGCCAGCCATAGAGCCAGCACCAGGGCGAGAAAGACGGCCGCGGCGGCCGGCACCATCACGCGGTTCCGGCGCACCCGAGCCTCTGTCTCCCGCCTCAGGATCTCCGCCATCACCCGGCGGGAGAAACGCGGGCCGGGTTCCGGCCCGGCGGTCTGCTCGAGGGCCGCCAGTTCACCAAAGAGCAGTTCAAGAGCAGCACGTTCCCCGCAGCAGCGGGCACACCCCTGGAGGTGAGCGTCCACCTCCCGCTGTTCCTCCAGGGACAACTGGCCGTCCAACCGGGCCTGAAGCTCTTCCGCCTGGGGGTGCTGATGTTCCCTGGTCACGCCATGCCCTCCTCCCGGTCCGGACCGCGCTGGAGTTCGCTGCCGGCGAGTATGTCCCGCAGCAGGTTTCGCGCCCGGAAAAGCCGGTTTTTCACCGTGCCCATGGGCAGGCCGGTGATTGAGCAGATCTCCTCGTAACTACAGTCCGAACCGTGCCGCAGGGCGATCAACTGCCGGTATTCCGACGGCAGCCGGTCAACCGCCTTACGGAGCAGCACCCGGACCTCTCCCTGGCCGGCCAGTTCATCCGGCGCGGGACCAGGGGCACGGATCTGCTGCTCCAAAGTCCCGTCTTCGGTCTCCAGCGGCTGATCCAGAGAGAACGGCCGTATTCGGTTCCGGCGGAGGTGGTCGATGGCTGCGTTCGACGCGATGCGGTAGACCCAGGTGGTGAACCGGTATTGCGGATCGAAAGAGTCCAGAGCGGTATATGCCTTGACAAAGGTCACCTGGGCCAGGTCCTCGGCCAGATCCGGGTCCTTCACCATTCGGGTCAGGTAGTGCATGATCCGGCGCTGGTAGCGCACCACCAGTTCTTCGAAAAGCTCCCGCTCACCGGCCAGCACCCGGCCGACGATCTCCTCGTCGGTGGCCCGCTCCGGGCCGCCGGGTTCCGCCTCCACCTCGTGTATACGGGTTGGTGAGGGAAAGGTTTCGGCGTCTTTTCTGGTCCTGGATCGCTTCATTGATTCCAGCGGCAGAGGCCCGCCCGGGTTCCGAACCCCGCATACCGTTGACAGCCCGGAAGGCGGGAGCTACGATTGATTGGAGTCGGTTTCAGCCACGGGAGGCGACCACCGTGTCCACTTGCCATCACTGCCACAGGAAGATTCCGGTCGAGGGCAAGATCAGCCGCGACGATGTCTGCCCGCACTGCCGCAGCGACGTCAGGTGCTGCCTGAACTGCCGGTTCTACAATGAGAGTGCGCATAACAAGTGCGATGAACCGATTGCTGAATTTGTCGGCGTCCGTGACCGGAGCAACTTCTGCGAGTTCTTCGAAATGAACAGCTCCACCGCCGCCGGCGGCGAGCACCGGCAGAACCATGCGCGCAGCGCCTTTGACGACCTGTTCAAATAGCACAGCTGCCCCGGGACCGGGGATTCACTTCAGGCATCCTACGCGGCGGCGACGCAGTCTATTCGCCCATGATCACCCGCCGGCCCGGCCCGGCGTCAGCCCCGCGCCCAGCGGCTCGGGGAGCCCGAAGTACTCACGGGCCACCTCCAGATCCTTTTCGATCCGGGCCACCAGCGCCTCCGCATCGGGAAAGCGAATCTCTTCTCGAACTCTTTTGAGGAAAAACAGGCGGGCGGTCTCGTCGTAGATGTTGCCGTCGAAATCGAGGAGATAGGTTTCCACGCTGAGCTTCTGCTCACCAAATGTGGGGTTGACCCCCACATTGGTCAAGCCGCTCAGGGTGCTGCCCTTGATCTCGAAACGGGTGAGGTAGACGCCGTGACGGGGCAGGATCTCACCGTCGCTGGCCAGGTTGGCGGTGGGGAATTTCAGCTTCCGGCCGCGGCCGGCGCCGTGGACGATCCGCCCGGTCACGTGAAAGGGGTAGCCCAGCAGTTCGCCGGCCAACTCGACGTCACCCTCCTGGAGGGCCTGGCGGATCCGGGAACTGCTGACCACCGCACCACCGGCCTCCACTTCGCGCACCCCGTGGGCCAGAAAGCCGTGGAGCCGGCCCATTTTGCGGAGGAAATCGAGATTGCCCTCCTTGCGGTGCCCGAAGTGGAAGTTCGAGCCCACGTGCACCTCAACCGTGCGGAGGGACCGCAACAAAACGCGTTCCACAAACTGGCCGGCCGTCCGGACAGCCATTTCCGGGCTGAAGGGGATGACCAGCAGCAGGTCAAAACCGAGCAGTTCCAGGAGCCGAGCCTTTTGATCAATGGTCATCAGCAGCGGCGGTGCCGACTGGGGGCGGATAACCCGCTGGGGGTGAGGATCGAAGGTGATCAGTATGCTCTGGCCGCCGATTTCCACACTGCGCCGGAGAACCGTGTCGAGGATCAGCCGGTGGCCCTGGTGCAGGCCGTCGAAATTGCCGATGGTGACCACCGCCGGACGATCGTCCCCCCGCTGCCGCACCAGGCGGGCCAGATCATCCATCTCGAAATCTCTGAGGACATCCACTAGGAGACGAGGCCCCACACGTACAGACAGACCCGGGCCGCCAGGTTGGCGTACAGACCGGCCCAGAGGTCGTCGACCATGATTCCCCAGCCGCCGGGCAGACGCTCCGACCGGCGCGCGGGAAACGGTTTCACTATATCAAAGATCCGGAAGAGGACAAACGTGATTACCACCGAGGCCAGGGAGGGAGCAATGGCACAGGTGGCCACCAGGTAGCCCACCACCTCGTCGGCCACCACCTGGCCGGGATCCTTGCGGCGGAAGCGCTTCTCCAGGCGGGTGGCCGCGGCCACCCCGGCCAGGAAAAGCAGTGCGGTCACCGTGAGGTAGAGGGCGAGTCCCACCGCCGTGCCGCAGGGAACAAAGGTGACCCGGTGCAGAAGCAGGTAGAGCGGGATCCCCACCAGGGTGCCCACCGTCCCGGAGACCACCGGCGAATAGCCGGTGCCGAACCCGGTGCCCCAGAGCAGGGCCAGCCGGTCGGTCAGTGTGGGGGTCTCAGATTTCATCGCCATCCTTCTCCCGCCCCACAACCCGGCCCACCAGGTCGTAGGGGTGCGCCTCGATCAGTTCCACCTCCACCAGTTCGCCGGCACGGCAACTGCCCCTCGTTGATCAGCACCACACCGTCCACCTCGAAGGCCTGGGTCGCCATCCGGCCCTCCAGCAGGAGGTCGGTTTCCGTCGAGGGACCGTCCACCAGCACCTGGATCCGCCGGCCCACCTTTTCCCGGTTCAGCTCCAGGGAGATCGACTGTTGCACCTCCATCAACCGGTTGCGCCGGGTCTCGGCTTCCTGCTGCGGCAGCAGGTCGGGCAGCCGGGCCGCCGGGGTGCCCGGCTCCGGAGAGTAGGCAAAAACTCCCACGTGGTCCAGGCGGTTGCGGATGAGGAACTGCTCCAGCTCTTCGAACTCGGCTTCGCTCTCCCCGGGAAAGCCGGCGATCAGGGAGGTGCGGATGGCCAGACCCGGGATCTCACGGCGCAGCGATCCGGACCAGTTCCTCGTAAGTTTCCGGCCCGGCAGTGCCGCCCGGTGCGCCGGCGCCGCGCCCCATCCGCCGGAGCAGTCGGGCCGACACGTGCTGCAGCGGGATGTCGAGGTAGGGACAGAGCGCGGGAAGATCCGCCAGGGCCCGGACCAGTTCGTGATCCAGCCGCTCGGGATAGGAATACATCAGGCGCAGGCGGAGCAGGCCGGGGATCTCCGTTGAGCGATTCGAGCAGCGAGACCAGCCGGGCGGTGCCGCCGGTCCGCCGTCCAGGTCGTGGCCGTAAGCGGTGGTGTCCTGGGCCACCAGTATCAGTTCCCGTACCCCGCGGGCCGCCAGTCCCGCGGCTTCGGCGATCAGCTCATCCTGCGGCCGGCTGATCAGCGGCCCGCGGATACGGGGGACGGTGCAGAAGGTGCAGCGGTTGTCGCACCCCTCGGCGATCTTGAGATAGGCCAGGTGTGGCGGGGTGCCGAGAATCCGCTGCGCGCGGCCGAGCTCGGATCCCCGGCCGTGCCGCCGCAGATCTCGACGATGCGGTCGATGTCGTGAAGGCCCACCAGCGCATCCAGCTCAGGGATCGCGTCGGCCAGGTCCTCCCGCTGGTCCTGGACCAGGCAACCCGCCGCCACCAGGGTCCGGCAACTGCCGCGTTCCTTGTACCCGGCGGCATCGAGGATCACGTCCACCGCCTCCTCCCGGGCCGCTTCGATGAAACCGCAGGTGTTGACCACGATCACCTCGGCATCGGCGGGATCGGCCACCGGGCGGAACCCGGCCCCGGCCAGCCGGCCGAGCATGACCTCGCCGTCCACCAGGTTCTTGGGACAGCCGAGATTGATCAGACAGAGGCTTTTCATTGCCGGGCTCAGGGATAGAGCCGGTTGAGCATCCGCGGGAAGGGGATGGTCTCCCGGACGTGCTTCAGACCGCAGATCCAGGCAACGGTCCGCTCCAGGCCGATGCCGAAACCGCCGTGGGGCACCGATCCGTACTTGCGAACATCGAGATACCACTGAAACGCCGCCTCGGGGAGCTCGTGCTCCCGGATCTGGCCGATCAGCTGCTCGTGGCTGGACATCCGCTCACCGCCGCCGATGATCTCGCCATACCCCTCGGGGGCGATCACGTCCACGCCGAGGGCCAGGTGCGGGTTCTCGGGGTCGCGCTCCATGTAGAAGGCCTTCACCTCGGCCGGCCAGTGGGTCACCATCACCGGCCGGTCGAACTTCTCGCCCAGCACGGTCTCGTCGGGGGCGCCGAAGTCTCCACCCCACTCGAATTCGAGCCCGGCCTGCTGCAGAATCTCCACCGCCTCGGTGTAGGTGATCCGGGGCAGCGGTCCGGCCACATTGGCCAGCGGTGCGGTGTCCCGCTCCAGGCGTTTCAGTTCCTCGCCGCAGCGGTCGAGCACCCGGGCCACCACCGAGACGAGGAAATCCTCGGCCAGGTCGCAGACATCGTCCAGTTCGGCGAAGGCCACCTCCGGCTCCAGCATCCAGAACTCGGTGAGGTGGCGGCGGGTCTTGGATTTCTCGGCCCGGAAGGTGGGGCCGAAGCAGTAGACCTTGCGCATGGGCGGCACAGGCCGGCTCGAGGTAGAGCTGCCCGCTCTGGCTGAGAAAGGCCGGCTCGCCGAAGTAGTCGGTCTCGAAAAGCGTGCTGGTCCCCTCGCAGGCCGCCGGGGTGAGGATCGGGCTGTCGATGAGCACGAAACCCCTCTCGTAGTAATAGTCTCGAAAGGCCTGCTCGATCTCGCTGCGCACGCGGATGATGGCGTGCTGGCGGTTGGAGCGCAGCCAGAGGTGGCGGTGATCCATCAGGAAATCGACACCGTGCTCCTTGCGGGTGATGGGGTAATCCTCGGTGAGGTGGATCAGGCGGACGTCGGTAATCCCCAGCTCGAACCCGCTGGGGCTCCGGGGATCTTCCTTGACCACCCCGTCCAGTTCCAGGGAGGACTCCTGGGTCAGGGTCCCGGCCAGATCGAACACTTCGGGAGAAGTATCGCCCTTGCCCAGCACGCCCTGGATGAACCCGGTGCCGTCACGGAACTGGAGGAAATGGATCTTGCCGCTGGAACGACGGCCGGCCAGCCACCCCTTGAGCGTGATCTCCTCGCCCACGTGGCCGGCGATATCGCTGATATAGACCCATTTTTTCATCTTGTCCACTCCCCTGCTGACACTGCGGATCAGCCCGAAAACCGGGCCGGCGCTTTGAAAGCGATAATCATAGGGCAGGCCTCAGGCGGGGTCAACCATCATTCGCACCGTGGTGATGCGCTCCCCGCGGCGGATCCGGTCCACCACGTCCATCCCTTCGGCCACCCTCCCGAAGATGGTGTACCGTCCGTCGAGATGCGGTTGGGGGGCGAGGGTGATGAAAAACTGGCTCCCCCCGGTGTCCTTGCCCGACAGGGCCATGCCCACCATGCCGCGATCATACTGCAGGCGGCTGTTCTCGCAACGGATGGCATACCCCGGACCGCCCCACCCGTCCCCCTGGGAATCGCCGCCCTGGAGCACGAACCCGGGCACCACCCGGTGGAACCGTGTGCCGTCAAAATACCCGTCCCGGGCCAGTTCGAGAAAGTTGAGCACGTTGAGCGGCGCTTCCTTCGGGAAGAGATCCAGGATGATCGCCCCGTGAGCGGTGTCGATCCGGGCCCTCACTCGGCGGTGATACAGTTCCGCCGCCCGGAGGTAGCGGTCCAGTTGCGGCTTGCCCCGTTCCTCGCAAACCCCGGCGGGGATCTCCGCCCGCCGCCCCCAGCCGGTCAGGATTTCGGCGGCCCGCTGCCGGACCAGCCGGTCCCGTCCCTCCAGACCCCGCTGCACCGCCTGCACCACATCCGGGTTGTCCGGGTGGCCGGCCAGCAGCCCCAGGACGGAGAGGCGACAATCGACCGCTTTCTGCTTCGACTCCCGCAGGTCGGCCGCCAGGAGCAGGGGCAGCGAGGACGCCGGATCCCCCAGGGCGCCCAGCGCTTCGGCCGCCGCCGCCCGCGTCAGGGGATCGCGGCCCTCGATCAGGATCCGGGTGATGTCCTCCTGGAAATCTGCCGAGCGGCCGGCGCCGGCCACCGCGGTGAGCGCTGCGCGCACAACGCTCCCGGCCTCATCACCCAGCAACGACCGCAGGGCGGCGCGAGCACCGTCAACCGAGGCAAAGTGGGCCAGCACCGCTGCCGCATCCCCGCGCCTGAACGGCTCCGGTGATCGGGTGGCCTCCAATCCCCAGCGCAGGCCCCGGGGGTCGCCCAGACGGGCCAGGGCCTCGGCGGCATCCGGGGCCACCCCCGGCTCGTCCGCGCCGAGGAGGGCCGCCAGCCACGTCCGGACCTCATCGCCCGCATCGGCCATCGAGCCGGCGGCCCGGATGGCGGCGGTCTGGACCTGGGGGTGGCGGTCGCCCATGGCCCGGCAGTGCACGTCCGCTTTCGGTGCAAAGCCGAGGCGGCCCAGGGCGCCCCACCCTTCCACCAGGACAAGCCAGTGGTCCTCGCCAGCTAGAGCACCGGCCACCGCGGCACCGGCCACCGCCGGATCCACACCCCTGGCGCCGGCCGCCCCGAGGCCCCGGGCCGCCAGGGCCCGCACCGCCGGATCCTCGTCGTCCAGCAGGCGGATGAACAGCGGGGCGGCCGCCGGTTCTCCGCTGCGGGCCAGGCTGTAGATGGCCGCCAGCCGTTGCCGCCCTCCGGCGTCCGCCGGTTTGGCGGCCCACCCCACCAGCAGATCGTCCAACCCGTGATCACCGTCCAGACGCCAGGCATTGCCCAGCAGCATCTGCAGTTCATCACCGGGCTCATCGCCCACCCGTTCCAGCAGCAGATCGGCCAGCGGACCCGGGCCCTGATCCCCCGGGCCCAGCCGCAGCAGGGCCTGGACCGCCAGGCCGCGGACCTGCGGGTCATCGTCGTCCAACCGTCGGCGGAGCGCCGGTTCCAGGGCCGGGTCACCGGCCAGCCCGGCGGCAAAAGCCGCCTCGCCCCGCACACCGGAATCCTCGTCTTCCAGCAGCGCCTGAATCAACGGATCCGACCGCGGGTCGCCGATCCGCCCCAGGGCCAGGGCCGCCCGCGCCCTGACCGCCGGGTCGGGGTGCGCGGCAAACTCGTCGAAACGATCCGCCACCGGTGTCCGGCGGTCCTCGAAGCGGCAGATCTCGGCCAACAGTGGGGTGGTCAACCCCGCCGCCCCGTCAGCGTTTTCTTCTGATCCCGGCGGGCTGCCGCAGCCAACCGCCGCAAGCAGCAGGAGAACCGGTATGATCCGGGCGAACATTTCCACTGGTGAATAGCGAAGGGCCATGATCCTCTCCTGACGTATCATCATGCCGGCGGTTCTGGTCAATGACCTCTGGTCGGTGGGTGAACAGGATCGAGTCTAGTGGCCTGCCGGGGGGGAGTCAAGGTAACCGTCTATGTGCTATAAATGGGTGTTGCGCCAGCGGTTTTCACGTTTGACCTGGAGACCCTGTTCATGGAAGACTGGTATGCCAACTGGTTCGGGCTGGACTACATCCGGCTCTACCCGCACCGCGACTCCGCCGAGGCAGAGCGACAGGTGGATTTCCTGCTCCAGACCCTGGACGGCCTGGGCCGGGACACCCGGGTTCTCGACCTCTGCTGCGGGGCCGGGCGCCACACCCGCCTGCTGGCCGCGAAGGGCTTCCGGGTGGTGGGCGTGGACCTCTCGGCGGCGCTGCTGGCCCAGGCTGCCGGCACCAACGAGGCCTCTTCCGGCCACGGGTACCAACTGGCCCGGTGCGACATGCGCCGGCTGCCCTTCGGGCCGGTCTTCGGCCTGGTGACCAACTTTTTCACCAGCTTCGGCTACTTCTCCACCGACGAGGAGAACCGGCTGATCCTCGACGCCATCGCCTCGGTGCTGCTGCCGGGCGGGCGATTCCTGGTTGACTACCTCAACCCGGACCAGGTGCGGGCCACCCTGGTGCCGGAGAGCCGCACCAGCCTTCCCGACGGCAGCGACGTGCGGCAACGCCGGCGGGTGGATGAGGAGACCGGACGGGTGGAGAAGGATATACTGATCAGGGCCCCCGGCGGCAGGGAGCAGACCTATCGCGAGTCGGTGCGACTCTACACCCGGGACGAGATGGCCGGGATGATCGCCGGATCCGGTCTGATCCTGGATGGCGTGCACGGCGATTTTGCCGCGGGAGCCGCCTATGGCCCCACCGCGCCGAGGATGATTCTCACCGGCCGCAAGGAATTCGCATGATCACCACCATCGGCAGTCTGCCCCCGGGTCGATATCCCGAAACAGGGGAACTGGCCCGCCATTTCCTCGAAGGCCGGCCCGATCTCTTCCCCTCCATTTACCCGCACCCCGCCCGGACTCCGGACCAGCTGTGCCGGGCGGCCGCGGCGCGCCGGCAGGCGCTGGAGGAGGGAGAAGAAGCGGCGCCGCGGGACCAGCTGGCCCGGATCCTCCACCAGCAGAACCGACAGTTGGGGGGCGGGGACGAAACAGCGGAAGCCATTGGCAAGTTGGCCAGTCCGGGAACCATGGCCGTGGTCACCGGCCAGCAGGCCGGCTTTCTGGGCGGGCCGCTCTACACCTTGTACAAGGCGCTGGGAGCCATCCGGGCGGCGCGGTATCTGAGCGAAAACGGAGTGGACGCCGTGCCGGTCTTCTGGATCGCTGCCGATGATCACGATTTCAGGGAGGTCCAACGATTTACGTATCTCACCGCGGGCAGCGGAGATATCGAAACGGCAACGCTCCCCGACAACGAGACGGAGGACGGGCGTCCCATTTCGGCCAGGACCATCGGCGACCTGGCGGACGTAGCGGGGGTCCTGCGGGACCGATTTCAGGGCGCAGCAGAACCCCTGGCTCCGTTCCTCGAGGCTTACGAAAAATCGGGCAGCCTGGCGGAAGGATTCGGCCGGCTGATGTCACGACTTTTCGGCCGTTACGGGTTGATCATGGTCGATCCCTCCCAGCGCGAAATCAAATCCCTCACCAGGCCGCTGCTGGACCGTTTCCTGCGGCAGATATTCCCGCTGGAGCTGGCACTGAGCAAGCGGGAAGACTTGCTGGAAACCAGGGGATACCCGCTGCAGGTAGCTCCTCGGCAAGGCCGTACCGGGCTCTTTCTCATCGACGACGAGGGACGGCGACGGGCCATTCTTCGCCAGCGGCAGGGTGAGGCGGAATCCCCCCTGGTGTTGGGCGGTTTACAGGGACCGGCCATTGACCGGGAACGGCTGGCAGAGCTGGCGGAAGCGGAACCGTGGCGATTCAGTGGCAGCGCCCTGACCCGCTGCCTGTTCCAGGACCACCTTTTCCCCACTGCAGCCTACGTGGGTGGCCCGGGCGAAACGGCGTACCTGGCCCAGTCGGCGGCTCTCTACCCGGTGGTGGGGATGAGCGCCCCGGCAGTGATCCACCGGCCATCCTTCACCATCATCGATCAGGCGGCAGAACGGTTCCTGGTAAAGTACGCAGTTGAACCGGCCGCCGCCCTGCTCCGTTCCGAGGAACTTCGCCCCCGCCTGCTCCGGGAGACAGCTGACCCCGGCCTGTTCGAATCCCTGGAGCAGGCCCGTCACCGGCTGGGCGCGCTGCTCGACGATCTGGAGGATGCGCTCACTCCCCTGGACAAGACACTGACCGGCCCGGTGGGCAAGATACGCGGAGGCGGTTTGAAAGGCCTGGACAAGGTGGAGAGAAAAGTTCGCTCAGCATTGCAGCGCCGCGAACGCACCACCTTCGACGCCCTGGAGCGTACGTTGAACACGCTGCGCCCGAAGGAAAAGCCGCAGGAACGGGCGCTCTCCGGCCTGCCCTTCATCTGCCGCCACGGCATGGGGTTGCTGGACGATCTGCTGGCGGTGGTGGAGCCATGCTGCGATGCGCACCAGATGGTGGCCTTACGCTGACCGGACCACGGCACGGAACGAGCGGATGAAAGGAGTGACCAGACGATGACATCCCCCACGGTTGGCGCACCCTTCCACGCGGCGGCCTTTGGCCCGCACCCCGACGATGTGGAACTGTTCTGCGGCGGGACGGTGGCCAGGCTGGTCCGGTTGGGATACCGCACCGCCATCGTCGATCTCACCGAGGGCGAACTCTCCAGCCGCGGAACTCCGGAAACCCGCAAGGCCGAAGCGAAAGCAGCGGCGCAGGCGCTCGGTGTCCAGCAGCGGATCAATCTCGGTCTGGCCGACGGCGGCCTGGAGAACACCGCGGCCAACCGGCGGGCGGTGATCGGAGCGATCAGGGAGCTGAGGCCCCGCCTGCTGCTACTGCCGCACTCCGAGGACCGCCACCCGGACCACGAACTGGCCGCACTGCTGATCCGCGCCGCCGCCTTCCAGGCCGGTCTGGAGAAGGTGGACACCGGCCAGCCGCCCCACCGGGTCAGCGGCCTGCTGCATTACATGTGCCACCACCCATTCACACCATCCCTGGTGGTGGACGTGAGCGAGGACCAGGCGGTGAAGGAGCGGGCCATCGCCAGTTACCGCACCCAGTTCGCCACCGGAGTTCTGGAGGGCGGGTCGGCGGACCTCGAGCCGGACAGCGGCGGGCCGGCAACCCCCATCAGCACCCCGCGGTTCATGGAGCAGTTGCTGGCCCGCTCGAAGTGGTTCGGTTCGCTGGCCGGTGTCGATCACGGCGAACCGTTCCTGACCCGCCTGCCGCCACTGGTGAATGACCCGATGGAGCTCTTCCCCGAATCAGCTGAGCCGGAGGAGGAGGGACGATGAATATCGGCATGGTCTGTTACCCCACCTTTGGCGGCAGCGGCATCGTGGCCGCCGAACTGGGCAAGGAGCTCTCCCGCCGGGGGCACAATATTCACTTCATCAGCTACGACGTGCCGGCCCGGATCTTCCCCCCGGGAAAACGGATCTTCTTCCACGAAGTGAAGGTCTTCGCCTATCCCCTGTTCCAGTACCCGCCCTACTCGCTGGCCCTGGCCACCAAAATCGCCGAAGTGGCGGAACACGAAAAACTCGACCTGGTGCATGTGCACTACGCCATCCCCCACGCCATCAGCGGACTGCTGGCCCGGGACATGCTGCGGCGAAAGCGGATCAACCTCAAGGTGATCACCACCCTCCACGGCACCGACATCACCCTGGTGGGCAACGACCGCAGCTACCTTGAAGTCACTCGGTACGGCATCGAACTGAGCGATGCGGTGACCGCGGTCTCGCAGTATCTGCGCCAGGTCACCCTGGACACCTTTTCCATCGCCACCCCCATCGAGGTGATCGGCAACTTCCTGCCCCGGGACATTCTGGACAACACCTCGGAAAACGGCGAGCCGTGGTTCCCCATCGACCCCACGGCCAAGGTTCTGGTGCACATCTCGAACTTTCGCCCGGTGAAGCGGATCGAGGACGTGCTGGCCATCTTCTTCAAGGTCAGGGAGCAGATGTCGGCGAAAATGGTCTTCATCGGGGACGGGCCGGAACGCTCAAAGGCCGAGGAGATCTGCAGGGAGCGGGACGCTTGTTGCGACGTGCTCTTTCTGGGCAAACAGGCCAACGTCGCCGAGATTCTCAACAATTCCCACCTCCTCCTGCTGCCCAGCGCATCGGAGAGCTTCGGTCTGGTGGCCCTGGAGGCCCTGGGCTGCGGCGTGCCGGTGATCGGCACCAACGCCGGCGGACTGCCTGAAGTGGTGAGCCACGGGAAGACCGGCTACCTCTCCCCCATCGGCGACGTGAACTCCATGGCCGCCAACGCCCTCAAACTGCTGGGCGACGATGACCTGCGGAGGTCCATGGGTGAGACTGGCCGGATGGTGGCCCATGAACAGTTCTCCCCGGACAGCGTGGTGAATCTCTACGAGGAACTGTACCGGAGGCTGCTGATTCAATGAGCGAGGCGGCACAGGATCCGGACCGCTACGTCACCCTCTCCGCCCCCCACCGGGAAGAAGTACGAATCCGATCCTCCCGCTTTATCGCCGCGGCCCAACCGGCTCTGACCCCCGACGAAGCCCGGAGCGCCCTGGCCGCCATCTCCCGTGAAATGCACGATGCCACCCACCACTGCTGGGCCTTCCGCCTCTCCGCTGGCGCCGAAGCGTCCAGCGACGCCGGAGAACCCTCCGGCACGGCCGGCCGGCCCATACTCTTCGCCATCGCCTCCGCCGGCCTCACCGACACCCTGGTGGTGGTGACACGGTATTTCGGCGGCATCAAGCTGGGCACCGGAGGCCTGGCCCGGGCCTACCGGGACGCCGCCGGCCTGGCACTGGAGCATGCGCCACGGGTGGTCCGTCACCGAACGGCCGTCCTGGAAGTGACCTTCGGTTTCCCGCAGACCGGGCTGGTGGAACCGCTGCTCAGCCGGTTTGGAGCGGCCAAACTGGCCAGCGACTACGGCGATACGGTGCGGCTGAAACTTTCGGTTCGCCGCAGCCTCGCTCCGCAACTGGTGAGTGTCCTCTGCCAGGCGCTGAAAAATTCCCGGGCGGCCAGGCTGATCCACTGACCGCGATCCGGGCCTCCCCCGCTGGCCGCAAAAGAAAGTTCACCGCCAGGAACCCGCTTTTCGCAACCCCGGCAGTTATATCCGCACCGGTTTGCACCGATAGGGAAAGGGAGGACCGACTGGCATGATGGAGGTACCGAATCTCCAGAAAGGCGGGGTGCGTCCGGAATGGACCGGTGTATGCACAACAGCCGAGAAGCAGATCCGTATCCGCTGCGCTGGATCACGGCCGCGGTGCTGCTGGCCTGTCTGCTGCTCTCGGGGGCGCCGGTCCTGGCCCGCCACTATCCCATTGAGACCTACCGCAGCGACAGCGGCCTGCCCCAGGCCCAGGTGATCTCCATCTGCCAGGACCGGCAGGGGGCCATCTGGTTCGGCACGTTCAGCGGCCTCTGCTATTTCGACGGTGTGGACATCCACACCCTGTCCTGGCCCGCCAGCCCCCGGGGCCGCGAGATCAGAAAGATCGTGGAAGCCCCCGACGGCACCCTCTGGGTTGCCACCAGCATCGGTATCAGCCGCTACCGGGAGGGCGAGTGGCGCGACTTCACTGCTGCGGACGGCTTGCCCGAACGCTGGATCAACGATCTGCAGCCGGACAATGCCGGTGGTATCTGGATAGCCCACTACGGCGGACTGACCCACCTCCGCGCGGACGGGACCGTGGAGCAGGCCGAGCCGATCGAAGAACGGCTGGGCCGCACGGTCTTCTCCCTGACCAGCAGTGCCGACGGAACACTCTGGGGCGGTTCGGCCTGGGGTGTCTTCGCCCTCCGCGGGAAGGAGTGCCGCTGGTTTTCCATCGAAGACGGCCTGTTCGGGGAAGAGATCTATGACATCGCGGTTCTCCGTTCGGGGGAGGTGGTGGCCGGTGGCCCTGACGGGGCCTCGCGCTATGAGGGTTCCGGGAAGTGGGCAGACATGAATCTTGGCCCGCTGGCCGGTTTCGCTGACCTGCAGGTGAACGGCTTTGCGGAGGGCGAGAACGGCTGCCTGCACATCGCAACGACCCGCGGGTTGCTGATCCTCGAGACCAGCGGCGACCACTACCTGGTGAACAGGGACAACGGTCTGGATGACGACAACATCCACGCCCTGATCTTTGACTACGAGGGGAATCTCTGGCTGGGGACCGACATCGGTGCCGTAAAACTGGGCTCCCACAAGGCCGTGATCTTCGACGAGACGAGGGATCTGCCCTCACCCTGGGCCTGGTCGATCATGGAAACCGCGGACGGGGCCGTCTGGATCACCACCAACCGGGGTGTGGTGATCAACCGGAACGGGGAATTCCACCCCGGTCTCCTGCCGCTGGTAGCGCCCTCCGAGGGGGTCAGCCCGGCCATCGAGGCCGGGGACGGCACCATCTGGCTGGGGACGGACAACTCCGGCCTGTTGCGCATGAGACCCGGCGGCGACCGGCTCTTCACCGCCGAGGATGGACTGCCCTCAAATTCGATCACGGCCCTCTGCGAGGACGGCCGGGGCCGGATCTGGGTCGGCACGGTGTTTGGCGGCGTACGGGTGGAGGGTGAAGAACTGGTGGACCTCACGGACGAAGGACTGGGCGAGGAGTATGTGAGCCAGTTCGTCGAGGGGCCGGAGGGGCGGATCTGGGCCGTCACCGAACGGGGCGTCCATGTTCACGACGGCGCCGCCTTTTCCAGCGTCATCACCACCGAGCAGTTGAACTATATGGACCCCATCTCCCTGTTGTTCACCGCCTCGGGGCAGATGCTGATCGGGACCAACGGCTGGGGTGTGGTGGTCCTGGAGGACGGCCGCATCCGCCACCCTGAAAAATTTCCGCAGTCACTCGATTCGGCCATTATCTGGGCCCTGGAGGAGGATCCCGAAGGGCGGCTCTGGATCGGAACCAACCGCGGGCCCTGGCTGTGTCAGGACGGCCGGTTTCGCAACATCTTTGTGGAGATCGGCCTCCCGGCGGCCGAGATCTCCGGCCCCCAGTCGATCCACACCGACCGCCAGGGGAACATCTGGTTCGGCTGTGACCGGGGAGCGATCCGGGTGGACAAGACGGCACTGAAGCAGGGGAGCGTGCCCCGGTCCCCCCGCCTGCACATCACCGGCATCCGGGTCAACGGGCGGGAAACTCCGCTGGCCGAGGAGATCGTCCTCGGGTCCCACAAGGACACCCTGGAAATCGACTTCCAGTTCTTCAGCTTTCGCAATCCGGGGCAGGCCCGCTACCGCTACCGGATGGGAGGGCTGGAATCGGCCGATTGGTCCCCCTGGTTCCACCGCCGCCAGCTCAGCTTCTACCGCCTGCCGCCCGGCCGATACACATTCGACCTGGAGGGTATATCGGGATACGGTGAGCGCGTCACCTGCCCGGCCACCTTCAACCTGGTTGTGCCCCGTCCATTCCACATGACCTGGACCTTCCGGGTGGTTCTGGCCCTGGCACTGGGTGCCCTGGTGGGCCTCTTCTTCCACCAGCGGCAGCGGCGCTTTCTCATCGAGCGGGACCGGCTGGAAAGCCAGGTGGAGAGCCGGACCCGGCAGTTCGTGGAGTCGGAAGAGAAATATCGCAGTCTGGTGGAGATGAGCCCGCTGGCCATCGCCATCCACCGCAAGCAGCGGTTCCTGCTAACCAACCGCCAGATGGAGTCGCTCACCGGCTGGGACAGCCGGGAACTGTCGGACCAGCCGATCCAGGTCATCGTCCCACGGAGCCTGGAGGAAAAACTGCTGGAGGAGGCCCGGCAGCGGGAGCTGAGCGACGAACCGGCCAACAGCTACGAAATCGACCTGCTCAACCGGGATGGTTCGCGGCGGACGGTCCAGGTGTTCTCCCGCGGGATCACCTTTGAAGGGGAACCGGCGGTGATGACCCAGTTCCTCGACATCACCGATCAAAAGAGCCTCGAGGCGCAGTTCCTGCGCGTTCAGAGAATGGAGGCGGTGGGACGCCTGGCCGGAAGCATCGCCCACGACTTCAACAACCTGCTCACCGTCATCATGGGCTACACCGAACTCAGCCTGGCCAACCCCGAAATCACCGGGAAGATGAAACGGCACCTCTCGATGATCACCGGCACTACCAAGCGGGCACGGAAGCTGACCCGGGCCCTGCTGGCGTTCAGCCGCCAGCAGGTGATCAACCTGCAGCCGGTGGACCCGAACCAGGTGGTGGAGGGTTTCACCACCATGCTCAAACAGCTGTTCGGGGAAACAATCTCGTTCCATGTCCAACCGGGTGTGGAGATACGAACCGCCATTGCCGACCCCGGCCAGCTGGAACAGGTGCTGATGAACCTCTGCATCAACGCCCGGGACGCCATGCCCGATGGTGGGTCGATCACCATCAGCACCTACAATCTCGACATCAGCGAGGACTACGCCAAAAGCCACCACTGGGCCGCCGAAGGGGAGTTCGTCTGCATCGAGATCAGCGACACCGGCATCGGAATGAGCACGGAGACCGTGGTTCGGATCTTTGAACCATTCTACACCACCAAGCCCCAGGGTGAGGGAACCGGCCTCGGCCTCTCCACGGTCTTCGGCATCATCAACCAGCACAAGGGTCTGATAGACGTGCGCAGCCAGCCGGGCAAGGGGAGCAGTTTCACCATCTGCCTGCCGGTGACCAGGGACATTGTTCCCGGTGAAACCACAGCCGCCATCGAAGACCTGCCACCCGGTGAGGGGACCATCCTGGTGGTGGAAGACCAGGAGGATGTGCGCGAGATCAACGAGGAGATGCTCCAGGCCCACGGTTTCCGCACCGTCTCCGCTGAGAACGGCCTCGAAGCCGTGGAGCTCTTTCGCCAGGCCCCCCGGTCCATCGACCTGGTGCTGATGGACCTCACCATGCCGAAATTGGGTGGTTGGGACGCCTACCTGGCGATGAAGGAGATCGACCCGGAGGTGCGGGTGGTCTTCAATTCGGGTCACGCCACCGATGAAAAAATCTTCGAGAAGATCCGCCAGTCGGGACGGGAGCTGATTCTCAAACCGTTCAACCGGTTGACCCTCCTGCACACCATCCACCGCGTGCTGAACCAGAAACCGGTGGCCGGCCGATCCAGCGTCCCCCCGCCCGGGCAATGATCCACTGGAAGATTCCGGCACAGCAGGATAAGATATTCTTTTTTCTCAGAATATCTGTGAACGGCAGGTTCCGGTGACGGTGCGGAACACCCACCGGGCCTCCCTCACAGCTGGAGGGTCCGCATGGCTCAGAATTCCATCGAAAAAATCGCTCAGCACCATGCCGTCCGGCTGGCGCCCGACACCAGTGTGCGTTCCGGCGACTACATCTTTGTCCGGCCGAAACACGTGATGACCCACGACAACACCGGGGCGGTGATCCCCAAATTCCGCTCCATCGGCGCCGAGCATGTCGCCCTGCCGGAACAGCCGGTGTTCACCCTGGACCACAACGTCCAGGACCGTTCAGAAAAAAACCTGGCCAAGTACCGGACCATCGCCGAGTTCGCCCTGGCCCAGGGCATCACCGCCTATCCCGCCGGCGCCGGCATCGGCCACCAGTTGATGCTTGAGGAAGGCTTTGTCACCCCGGGTTCGCTGGTGGTGGCCTCCGACTCCCACTCCAACATCTACGGAGCCCTGGCCGCGGTGGGGACTCCGGTGGTTCGCACCGATGCCGCCGCCATCTGGGCCAGCAGCGAAACCTGGTGGCAGGTGCCCCAGGTGGTGCGGGTCCGCCTCACCGGAGAACTGCCGGCGGAGGCCAGCGGCAAGGACGTGATCATCACGCTCTGCGGCACCTTCAACAACGACGAAGTGCTCAACTGCGCCCTGGAATTCTGCGGCGAGGGCGTCTCCTCCCTCTCCATCGCTGAACGGATGACCATCGCCAACATGTCCACCGAATGGGGGGCCCTGGCCGCCTTCTTCCCCTTTGACGAGAAGACCCGTGATTATCTCCTCGATCAGGCGAAACGGATGCTTCTCTCCCCCAACCCGCGGCTGCGGGAGGAAGAGGTGCGCTGCTTCGAAACCGACTGGTTCCGCCCCGACCCGAACGCCCGCTATGCGGCGGACATCACCCTCGACCTCTCCACGGTCTCGGTGAGGGTCACCGGCCCCGACGGGGTCCGGGAGGCCTTCCCGCTATCCGACATCGTCAAGCGGAAGATCCCGATCCAGAAGGCCTACCTGCTCTCCTGCGTCAATGCCAGACTGGAGGACCTCAATGCGGCCGCGGAGGTGGTGGCCGGGAAACGGGTGGCCGAGGGTGTGGAGTTTTACGTCGCCGCCGCGTCCGCCTCGGTGCAGTCGGCGGCGGAAGAACAGGGCATCTGGCAGACGTTCATCGATGCCGGAGCGATCACCCTGCCGCCCGGGTGCGGAACCTGTATCGGCCTCGGGGCGGGGACGCTGAAGGAGGGCGAAACCGGCATTTCGGCCACCAACCGCAACTTCAAAGGCCGGATGGGTCACCGTTCGGCCCAGGCCTACCTGGCCTCTCCGGTGGTGGTGGCCGCGTCGGCCGTCGCCGGCCGGATCACCGGGCCGGTTACCGCGGGGACACCGTCCACCCTGTCAGCCAGCATCGAACGCCACGGAGAGGACAAGTCCGGCCCAACCGCCACGGTGGAAACCATCAGCGGCTTCCCCCGGCGGATGAAGGGCCGGTTGCTCTACCTGCCGGCAGACAATCTGAATACCGACGGGATCTACGCCGGGAAATGGACCTACACCGATGACCTGTCCACCGAGGAGATGGCGGAAAAGGCCTTCGAGAACTACGACCCGGATTTCCGCACCATCGCCGGCAGCGGCGACATCATCATCGGCGGGATGAACTTCGGTTGCGGCAGTTCCCGGGAGCAGGCCGCCACCTGCCTCAAGTTCGCCGGCATCCAGCTGGTGATTGCCGGTTCCTTCTCCCAGACCTACAAACGGAATGCGATCAACAACGGTTTCATCTGCATCGAATGCCCCGGGTTGCTGGACCACCTCCGCCAGGCCCACCCCGACCCCGGTGCCGCCACGGTAAACACCGGCCAGGAGATCACGGTGGACATCACGGCCTCCGAGGTGGAGTTCGACGGTCAGCGGTTCAGGTTCCAGCCTCTCTCCACGGTACCCCAGTCGGTGGTGGCCGCGGGCGGGATGGAGAACTGGATCAAGGAAGAATTGCGGAAAGCGGAGAACCCGTAAACAGAGGTGACCCATGTCGGAGAGAATGGTCGAGCAGTTCCTGGAGATGGTTCGCATTCCCAGCGAATCGGGCAACGAGGCGGAGATGATCGCCTACCTGGAGCGGGAGTTCACCGCCCTGGGCGCCGAAGCGACGGTGGACGGCTACGGCAACCTGGTGGCCAAACTGCCGGCCCTGGGCTGCGAGGGCAAGGACCCGGTGCTGCTCTCCTGCCACGCCGATACCGTGCAACCGGGCACCGGCATCGAGCCGGTGCTGGAAGACGGGGTGATCCGGTCGAAGGGCGATACCATTCTCGGCGCCGACGACAAGGCCGGCATCGCCGAGATGCTGGAAGCGCTGCGCACCGCAACTGTCCGGCCGCCGGTGGAGGTGGCGATCAGCCGCCAGGAGGAAGTGGGCCTGCTGGGGGTCAAGGAACTGGACTTCAGCCTGATCAGCGCCCGGCGCGGGTTCCT
The DNA here is from genome assembly GCA_963836075.1 of uncultured Acidobacteriota bacterium. GTDB lineage: Bacteria > Acidobacteriota > JAQAZP01 > JAQAZP01 > JAQAZP01 > JAQAZP01. The sequence continues at coordinate 2,322,327 of CAWIIB010000009.1, read as the reverse complement.
GCTGGACAATGACACCCTGGACACCATTGTCATTGGCGGCCCGTCGTATTTCGCCATCGATGCCGAGGTCAAGGGCCGTGCGGCCCACGCCGGCATGGAGCCGGAGAAGGGCATCAACGCCATCCTCGCCGCCGCCAAAGCCATCTCGGCCCTCAAGCTGGGCCGGCTGGACGGCGAGACCACCGCCAACGTGGGGGTGATCAGCGGCGGGATCATTCGCAACGGCGTACCCGACTCGGCCAGTTTCCTCGCCGAGTGCCGCAGCCTCGACCACGGCAAGGCCCACGCGCTGGCCGAAGAGATGGTGGGCACCATCACCCGCGAAGTGGAAGCGGCCGGCGCCCAGGTCCGGGTGACCATGGACTGCCTCTGCGAAGCGGTGGACATCCCCGCGGACTCCTGGACGGTGGAGCTGTCCAAACAGGCGCTGCGCACGGTGGGCATCGAAGCTGAAACCACCTTCATCACCGGGTTCACCGACGCCTCGATCTACAACAACCGGGGGATCGAAATGGCGGTGGTGGGCATCGGGGCCCGGCTGGAACACTCCACCGAGGAGCACATCCACGTGGCCGACATGGAAAAAGCGCTGGCCATGGTGGTGGAGATCCTCAGGCTGGCCGCCCTATGAGGATCAGCGAGCAGGCGCGGGAGACCGTTGACCGGTGGTCGAAGGAACAGCACCGGCCCCTGGAAATCCGCTTGACGACCGCTGACCACCCGCGCACCGAACAGCTCCGCGAGTTCTGCACCTGGCTGGCCGACAGCTGCGAAATGTTGACGGTCAGTGAATCCCCGCCCGCCGATGACGAACTCCCCGCGCTGAACCTGCGGCAGGGCGCGATTCTCTATCGGGCGGCGCCAACAGGCACTGAACTGGAACCGTTCCTCGAAGCCCTTGCCGGCGACGGCGATCACGGAACCTTCCGTGCTGCTTCCCTGCAGATCTATGTCGCTGCCGCCTGCCCCCATTGCCCCGCCGCGGTTCGGGCCCTGCTGCCGCTCATCGTTCCCGGAGGAACACTCCGCCTGGAGATCATCGACAGTGAGGCCTGCGGCGACCTGGCCGAGGCCGACCGGATCAAGTCGGTGCCCACACTGATCCTCGACCGGACCTTTCGCTGGACCGGCAGCATACGCCCCGGGGACCTGGAGGCGCTGCTGGCGCCCGGTGACCGGGTGAACATCGACGCCGGTGTCCTGGTGCGCCTGCTGGAGAATGGTAACGCCGGGCCGCTGACCCGGCTGATGGTGGAGACGGGAGAGGCGAGCCCGGCCCTCTGCAGCCTGCTGGCCAGTGAGGCCATGTCGGTGCGTCTGGGCGCAATGATGGTGCTGGAGGAACTGCTGGAGCACTCCTCCGCCCTGGTGGAGCGGCTGCTTCCCGCACTGCAGGAGAAGTTCAGCGGTGCGCCGGAGCCGGCCCGCGGCGACATGCTCTACATCTTCGGCGAAGCCGGGCCGCCGTCCATGGCGCGGGAGATCGAGTCCCTGCTGGGCACCGGCCTCCACCCGGAGGTGGAGGAAGCGGCCCGCGAAGCCCTGGAACGGCTGACCGAACGGCATGGATAAGATTGATACGTGTAGCTGAGGTAGCGCAATCGTGTTGCTGAGTCGAACAGCGGGGGTATTGGAGTCCGCCGTCGTGGCTGCCGCGAAGCTGAAGAATCGGTATCCGCCGTTGTTCGTCGTGGGGGCGCCCCGCAGCGGGACCACCGTGGTCATCCAGCATCTGCTCAACTCCCTGGTCTTCGCCTATTTCCCCAACCTGGCGAAACAGCACCCCAATGCGTGCATAACCTTTGGCTGGTGGGCCAGGAAGCGCTACCGGTTCGAACCATCGTATGACAGTGCGTACGGGGTCATCCACGGCGCCGCCGCCCCCAGCGACGGCTGGGAGATCTTTCACCGCTGGTTTCCACGCTACGAGTTGGATCATCCCGTAAGGGTCGACCGGTTGCACGAATTACGGACCATCGTGCGTGCATACGAGTCGATCTTTGGCGCACCCTTCGCCAACAAGAACAACGCGAACTCGGTGCGGATCGCACACCTCCTGTGGTTGTTTCCCGACGCGAGGTTCATCCACGTTTCCCGCGATATGGGAGATACCGTGGCGTCGGTGCTCAAGAGCCGTGTGGCGCACGACGTGCCCGCCACCCAGTGGTGGGGCGTGGCGCCGCCACAGTTTCACGACCAGACTTTTACAACCGAGCTGGAGCGTGTCGTACACCAGATGTGGGGCGTCGAGCAAAGCATCACCCAGGCCCTGCGGAGCGTCCCGGACAACCATAATTTCACTATCCGTTACGAGGACTTCTGCAGCCGGCCGGCCGCGTTGATTGAATGGGCTTTGTCGACATACGCCGCTGCCGGTGTGACACTGCAACACCGGACGGGCTCAGCACCCCTGGCCTTTACGGCCAGCGCCGGCAAAGAAACGGACCACGAGACGCGGTCGGCCGAGATCGATCGAATCGTGAAAGAACTGGAAGCACGCGACCAGCATGACACAGATCCCGGATAACATTCGCGCCTGGTTCGGAGCCGATCACTGTCAGCCGGTGGGAAGCGGAACCGTGGGACTGTCCCTGGCCCTGCGGGCGGCCGGTGTTCAGGGGCGCCGTGTTCTCATCCCCGCGCTGGCCTGTCCCAACGTCGCCGTGTCCGTCCTGGCCGCCGCCGGCATGCCCGTCATGGTCGACATGTCGGCAGAGACCTACGATTTCTCATTGTCCGCTCTGGCGAGCGCGTTGGACGAACGGGTTGCCGCCATCGTCGCCATCGATGCCTTCGGGCGTCCCGCCGACATCGATATCATCCGGACGCTTGAATTACCGAAGCGATGCGTAGTGGTCGAGGACGCCTGTCAGGCCTACGGTGGCCGGGTTGGCGGCGTGCCGCTGGGCGCGCGTGGGGATGTGGGTGTGGTGAGTTTCGGCTATGCAAAGCCATTGGAACTGGCCGGGGGCGGTCTGGTGATCACCGGTGACGCCCATCTGGCCGGGGCCATGGGCCGGCTGGCGTCACAGCGCCCATATGGACTGTTCCCCGGCGTGAAAAATCGAATGGCACTCAAGCTGATGTTGAAAAACGACTACAACGCCATGGTCGCATGGGACACACGCTTCGGCCTGTTGAAGTACCGCTTCCCCAGCGGCATTCTCAAGTGCCTGGGGGAACGGTTCGAGCAGTGGGTCGCCGGCCTGGAGCACGTCTCTGCGACGATCCACCAGGCGCGCGCAATCATTGACAACTTGCCCGGTGTGGTTCCGTTTGCGGACTGCGGTGACCAGTGGCTGCCGTGGCGCTACAGCTTCCGGGTGCCGGACACGGCCGCGCGCCAATCGCTGCTGGCCCGCTTTGCCGATCTGGGCGTCAGGACGACCCGCCTCTACCGCCCGCTGGACGAGTTTCTCGATGTGGACATCGCCGGTGACGTGTCCGCGGCGCGTACCCTGGCGGACGAGACCGTGAACATCGTTTACCGCACGACCCGTGCGGATACCGATGGGCTGATCCACAAGCTGGCCCGCATCGGGCAAGGCTGACATGGATCCCAGAATGCTGTGATCGCCCCCACTCGGCCTTCGGTGACCAGACGCCCATGGAGGTCTCCACCGAGAGGGTGGCGGCGTGATCAACAACCTGGAGTTCACCGTAGACGATCCGTCTGGCTGTCCAAAGAATGGGGTCCACCTCTTACTGCTGCGCCCGGGGAGCCATTTTTTTGTACAGTGAATTTCAGGCCCTGTGGATTTACATGGAAAGAGGCAGTCTCTAACTACCTTACGAATTATCGGGCCTTCGTTGGAATATTCGTTGGTTACGTTGGCCGCACCTCAGGGTGCAATACCCACCACCTTACAGATTTCAATGTCCGTGTCGCCGGCAGGGCTGTAGGGCGGTTGATTGTAAGGTGTCGGAGTGACATCTTCGGCAACCAGGGTGAAGAGGTTTGAACCGATTACGGTCCCACTCGCCGGAATGAGCTGACTCCAGCCCACGGTGAACATCTCGGTCTGGGCTACATTAACCGTCCCCTGCTTCCAGCCGCCAAAGCTGCTGCCGTTGGCCAGTTGCACGTTGATCCGCCCGGCGATCCGGGTGGCCGGACGCTGCGGCTCGAGGTTGATCAGCTGCACCGCCATGGTGGTGTGGAAAGGTACCGTCCCGGAGGAAGGCATGCAGGCTAAATGCGAAGACACGGTTTTGGCCGGGGATCGGTTGATCAGCACCGAGACGTTAGATTGCGCTGAGTTCGCCACTGCCAGGTCGAGATCATAGTCACCGTCCAGGTCCCCTGTGACGACCGATTCAGTACCGTGACCGCTTCCGAAGTTCACAGCGTACTGGAAGCTGCCGTCCCCATTGCCCAGCAGCACCGAGATATTGCTGCTGCCCCCATTGGCCACGGCCAGGTCTGGATTTCCATCACCATCAAGGTCCCCGATCGTAACGGATTCAGGCCAGCGGCCGGTTTCGTAGTTCACCGCGGCCTGGAAAGTGCCGTCACCGTTGCCCAGCAGCACTGAGACTTCGCTGTCACCACGAATCGCTACCACCAGATCGAGATTGTCGTCACCGTCCAGGTCCCCGATGGCGACAGATTTGGGCCATTGCCCGACAGCGTAGGTCACCGAATTCTGAAACGTGCCATCACCGTTGCCTAGCAGCACCGAGACATCGTCACTCTCCATGTTTGCCGTGGCCAGGTCGAGATCTCCATCGCCGTCCAGATCGCCGAGGGCGACTGACTCGGGCTCGATTCCAACCCCGTAGTTGACCGCACCCTGAAAGGTGCCGTCACCGATACCCAGCAACACAGAAACGTGGTCGCTGTATGTATTCGCCACCACAAGATCGAGGTCACCGTCGCCGTCCAGGTCCCCGCTGGCGATCGATCTGGGTATATCTCCGACCGAATAGTTCACAACCGCCTGGAAAGTGCCGTCACCGTTGCCCAGAAGCACCGAGACATCACTGGTATTATTGTTCGCCACGGCCAGGTCGAGATCATCATCGCTGTCCAGATCCCCAACCACGACCGACCAGGGCCTGACGCCGACACCATAGTTCACTGCATCCTGGAATAAACCATCCCCATTGCCCAGCAGCACCGAAACATCATCGCTTCCCCTGTTTGCCGTGGTCAGGTCGAGATTCCCATCACCGTTCAGGTCCCCGGTGGTTATCGACCAGGGTTCATAGCCGGCAGCGTAGTTTTCCGCGGCTGGAAATGTGCCGTCCCCGTTGCCAAGAAACACCGATACGTAGTCGCTCCAATAGTTTGCCACAACCAGGTCGAGATTCCCCTCGCCGTCCAGGTCACCGAGGGAAACTGATTGAGGATGCCAGCCGGCATCGTAGTAAACAGGCGGTGCGAAGGTACCGTCCCCCTTACCCAGATGAACAGCAAGATCGTATCCCCAGTAACAGGCCACGGCCAGATCGAGCGCCTCGTCCCCGTTCATGTCTCCGAGAGCGACTGAAGTAGGCCCGGAGCTGGTCGTGTAACTCACAGCGTTCTGGAAGGTGCCGTCCCCGTTGCCCGAGAGCACCGAAACGCTGGGGGGACTTCGATAACTGGCCACGACCAGGTCCAGAGCTCCATCGTCGTCGAGTTCGCCAATGGCGATTGAACAAAACAAGTCACCAGTTGAATAGCCTGCCGCGTCCTGGAATGTGCCGTCCCCGTTTCCGAGAAGCACCGACACGCCCCCTCCATAATACTCATACCCGGTGTTCGTCACGGCCAGGTCAGGATTGCCATCGTTATTCAGGTCTCCGGCAGCAACCGAATAAGGTTCTACACCGGCATAGTGGTTCACTGCGGTCTGGAATGTGCCGTCCCCGTTGCCCAGCAGTATGGACACATTACCTTCCGCATAGTAATAGAATCCCCGGTTTGCTACGGCCAGATCGAGATTGTCATCGCCGTCCAGATCCGCGACGACAACCGAATTGGGATAGATGCCGACCCCGTAGTTCACCGCATTCTGAAACGTGCCGTCCCCATTACCCAGATGAACCGAGACATCGTCGCCCAGGTAATTCGCCGTGACTAAGTCGAGATTCCCGTCTCCATTCAGGTCACCGATGTCGACCGCAGAAGGTCGCTCACCGGATTCGTAATTCACTGCATCTTGAAAGGTGCCGTCCCCGTCACCCAGTAGCACCGAGATATCGTTGTCCAGAGCGTTCGCCACGGCCAGATCAAGTGTCTGATCACCATCCATGTCCCCGATAGCTACGGACCAGGGCCCACGATCAGCTTGGTAGTCAACTCTCGCTTCAAATAAGCGGGTCTCCGCAATCGCCGGTAAAGCCAACAAGGTGACGATCACGGAAATCGCAGATATGCCGACCTGAACTCTATGTTTTGGGTGTTTCATTTATGATCTACTGCTCTGCGTGCTGTCGGAGTCCCACCTTTACTCTAAGTGGCGCTCTCATTTGCGAACACGATACGCTGGATTTTATCCTTCTGTCAATTACATTCCCTCAAGGGATCAGGTGTTCAAATGAAAAGTTATGAGGTTATTGCAGGAAGCACTCAATCCGAGTTTGATACCAACGACCTCTGGTCATTTGGATTTTCACTTCATCTCTGACATGTACGCTCTGAGCCATTGGTCCGTGGAGTCGGGCCGGACTCGAACCGAAGTGATTAGAAATCAGCAGAAATATTCCACTTGTCATATATATTCCGGCGGGGCTTAGCCATTTTTCGGCGGGATTCAATATGGTTAAATGTATTTGTATGTCATACAATTGCGATGATATTGATCAAGTGGCCATGTTATTCCCATCACTGTTGAGAATGGACAACACAAAACCAACCAGCACGGAGATCCTCGAAGCCCACCAGGGCCCTGGTCTGACCGAAGCCGCCCGGCTCTTCCGGGACTATGCCGACTCGCTGGAGTTCGACCTCGATTTCCAAGGGTTCGATGACGAGGTGGCCGGCCTGCCCGGTGAATACGCCCCGCCCCAGGGCCGGCTGCTGCTGGCTCGACGGGACAGCAACGCCGCGGGCTGCGTGGCCCTGCGGCCCTTCGCCCCCGGGATCTGTGAGATGAAACGCCTTTTCGTGGTGCGGACGTTCCGAGGGATGGGCGTGGGGCGGCAGCTGGCCGTGGCAGTGATCGCCGCCGCCCGGGAGGCCGGCTACGGCCGGATGCGTCTGGACACCACCGCCCGGATGACCGCGGCCAACGCGCTCTACCGCAAGCTGGGTTTCCGCCCCATCCCCCCCTACCGCCACAATCCCCTGCCCGATGCCCGTTTCTGGGAGCTGGTGCTGCACAGCTAAAACGGATCGTTGCGGCCCTTGATCTCGGTGATGGTCTCGTCAAAGAGCGGCGGGTCCGGTTCGTCAGCCAGCTGGAAGGCCAGGCCGGCGGCCACCTGGGCCACCCGGACCAGTTTGGTGTAGTTGATCCTGTCCGCCGTGTCGTCCGGCCGGTTGTAGTCCCCGTGGACTCCGGTAAAGAGGTGGAGCGAGGGGATGCCCTGCCGGTGGAAAACCCTGTGGTCGCTGGTGGGGCCGAACTGCAGGCGGGGCCGGAGCCGCAGGTCGAGACCGGCGGCTTCCGCCGCTTCGTCCAGCAACGCCTCGAGGAGCGGGGCCTGGGCGGAATAGATGGCCAGGGCTGTATTGTGGTGAGCGTCCTCACCGCCATTGTTCCGGCCCACCATGTCGAGGTTGACCAGGGCCTTGATCTGACCTCGCGGCACCGTGGGGTGGCTGACAAAATGCTCCGAACCGAGAAACCCCCGCTCCTCGCCGGCCCAGGCGGCAAAGAGAACACTCCGTGCCGGCCGGAGATGCAGCGGCAGGGCGGCCAGGGCCCGGGCCGCTGCGATCATCGCCGCCACCCCCGAAGCGTTGTCGTCGGCCCCGGGAAAGAGCAGATCCCCTCCCCGGACACCGAGGTGGTCATAGTGGGCCGAGACGACAACAAACTCGCGAAAATGCAGTTCGTCGCTTCCCGGGATCAGGCCCAGCACGTTTTGAGTGGAGACCGCTTGGGGAGGCTCCATCTTCAGGGAGCAGGAGATGCGAACCCCGGGCAATGGACGGGGCGGGCCGCCCCCGGGAACCAGCTGGATCCCGGCCAGGGTGACCAGCCTGGCGGCGGCGTCCTCCCGGAGAAGAATCGACGGACAGGCAATACCGCTGTCCTCGCCCTCCTCCTCCCCGGCGCGAGCCAGATGGTCGGGCCAGAAATCGGGACGCAGACGGACCTCCTCCTCCCCGGAGCCGGGAAGGGGAAGAATGATGAGCGCTGACGCCCCCCGGGACAGGGCCGCTTCGCGCTTGGCGGTCACCGAAGCGTAGCGGCGGGAGAGGAGCCCGCGTCCGGCCTGCGCATCGCTGCCGGCCTCCGGCCCGCCGGCCAGCACGATGAGCACCCGGCCCTGCACCTCGAGGCCGGCAAAATCATCGTGACCGAGACCCGGCGCATGGATGCCGTAGCCGCCGAAAACCGCGCCGGCTGAAATGTCGAACCCCGACAACCTGCCGGGCCGGCAGCGGAAATCAGTGCCCCAGACCAGGTCCAGAGACGGCAGATCATCGTCTTCCCGCACCACCCGGCAGAGCCCGGAACGGACCCGGGCCCGGACCAGCGGCACCTGTTGGTACCAGTCGCGGTCCCCTTCCCCGGCCGGCTTGAGGCCCAGGGCCTGAAACCGGGAGGCGATGAAGGCGGCCGCGGTTTTCGATCCCGGCGTGAGCACCGCCCGGCCGGCCAGTTCCTCCGAGGCGAGGAAGCCCACGTCGCCCTTCAACTGGTCGGCGGTGATCACGGTGAGCCAGTGGGGCAGCCCGTCCCCGGCAACAGCAAGCCCGGCACAGGCCAGCAGCAGCAACGCCACCCCCCACCGGCGCCGGACCGCCAGGCCGCCGCTTCGCTGATCACGCTTCAGGATTTCCATTGCTCCACAAAGGCGGAGAGGCTCTTCACGCTCTCCACGTTGGCCATGGTGGCTGCCTTGCGATCGGGATGGATCCGCCGCAGCAGCCCCTTGAGCACGCTCTTCGGGCCCACCTCCACAAAGGTGTCCACCCCCTGCCCGATCAGGTGGTGCATGGTGTCGAACCAGCGAACCGGGCTCACCAGCTGCCGCACCATCAATTCGCGGATGGCGGCCGGATCGGACTCCGGGCCGGCGGTGACGTTGAAGACCACCGTGCAGGCCGGCGCCTGCACCTCGGCGCCGTTCACCGCCCCGGCGAAATCGTCCACGGCCCCGCGCATCAGTTCGCTGTGCCAGGCACCGCTCACCGGCAGGGGCACCACCTTGGCCTCCCGGGCGGCACAGGCCTCGCCGGCCGCGGCCACTGCCGGCGCGTCACCGGAGATGACGATCTGCTCGGCCGAGTTGTGGTTGGCGATGCCGACCCGTCCCGCGCCGGGCAGTCCCTCGAGAATCTCGGCCACCGTGGGGACATGGAGACCGATCACCGCGCTCATCGCCCCGGGGTTGGCTTCGGCCTCGCGGTGCATCAGGCGGGCCCGCAGGGCCACCAGGCTGATGGTGTCATCCCGCCCCAGAACACCGGCGCTGTGCAGCGCGGAAAACTCGCCCAGGCTGTGCCCGCAGGCAAAGTCAGGTTCAATACCTTCGCGCCGCAGGAACTCGAGGCAGCAGAGGTTGACCGCAGTGACCGCCGGTTGCTGGTTCACGGTAAGGGTCAGCTGCTCCTCCGGCCCTTCAAAACAGATGCCGGACACCGGGCGGCCGGACAGTTCGTCGGTCCGCTGGAAGATGTCCCGGGCATAGTCATACCGGTCATACAGTTCCTGGCCCATGCCCACGTATTGCGATCCCTGGCCCGGAAAGAGAAAGGCCAGCTTGCCCATTGTTCATTCCTCCTCTGGCGTTCACGGTTCAGCGGCAGAAATAATCAATCCCCCCCAACGCAGCGGGGAGCGGGTACCCGGATGGCACATATTACCATCTCCAGTCTTCGGGGAAAGATCTGTTTCGTCACGCTCAACAGTCTGCTAGAATATGACGATGGGAATGTGACAGCTGTCGTTTCGTCGTCGACCCAGGAGAATGCACGGTGGACAGATTTCGGCCCGGCGTCACACGGCCAGCCGGTTCCAAACCTCGCGGACTGTTCCGAGTCAGGTTCGGTCTGCTCATCCTGCTGCTCGTCCTTTTTGCCCCCGTGCCGGCCATGGCCCAGGATCTTGCCGCACCGGATGACGTGCGGTTGGTGATGCCCCAGCCCTACCGTATCTGCTCCGGTGACTTCCTGGAAGTGGTCTATGCCATTCGCACCGATGTCCACCGGGCGATGGTCACCGTGCGCACCGACGGAATGATCTCCCTTCCCCTGGTTGACGACGTACGGGCGGCGGGCCTGCGGCTGGACGAACTGTCGTTGGTGCTGCGGGAGAAATACTCGGTGGTCTTCCGCCAACCGAGAATCAACGTGATCCTCCGCCACTCGGTGGCCGCCCGGGCCTTTGTGGGCGGTGAGGTGGCCCGGGGGGGGGTCATCTCACTGCGTCAGCCGGTCACCGTGCGGCAGGCCGTGGTCCGGGCCGGCGGCATCACAGCCAATGGAACGTTGAGCCGGGTGGTGCTCATGCGCAAGAAGAACCCCACCGAAACCGAGTTTCTTGAACTGGATCTCACCGACAAGGAAGCACTGATCAGCGGGGTGGGAGTGTATTACCTCCAGCCGGGTGACCTGGTGGTGGTGCCGATGAAGAACATCTCGAAGATCCGGATCTGGCTGCAGCAGTATCTGTACAAGACCCTGGCTCTGGTGCTGACTACCGATTTCTGGATCTACTACAAGGATCTGACCAACGTGGACAATATCTATCCCTTCTAAAGATCCACACTGCCCCTCCCCAGGGTGTAGCTGCCTGACCGCCGTGACTACTGCACACCCCCGGCCAGTGGACCAGCCACCGGCGCACCGGCCAGCGGTCCGTCCATGGGGCTTTGTCCCAGCTGGCTCTCCACCTGGTCCAGATACTGCTGAGCCTGGGCCCGGTAGCTCTCGTCCACCCCGGGGATGGCGAGGAAGGAGAGGAAGCACTGTCGCGCCTCGGCCAGCTGCCCGCCGCCGGAATAGATCAGACCGAGGTTGAACAGTGTCCGGAAGTGCTGGGGATCGATCTCCAGAACCCGCAGGTATTCCTCCAGACAGAGGTCCAGCCGCCGCTGGGCTTCCGGTTCGTTGCCGGCGGCCATCGCCGGTTCGATGAGCACCTGGTGGGCGAAGGCGACGTTGTAGCGCATGTCGGGATTGCCGGGGTTCATCTCCACCGCCCGCTGGAACTCCACCAGCGCCTCCTCGGGGAGGTTCATCTGCAGGTAGCAGTCGCCCATGTTGGTCCGCAGGAGATCGTTGTCCAAACCCCGCTCCAGTGCCCGCTTGTACTGCTGAAGCGCCTGCTCCACCTGCCCGGTGTTGTGCAGCACACTGGCCATCCGCTCGTAGGCCACCGCCATCCCGGGTTCCAGCTTGATCATCGTCTGGAACTGCTCCAGGGCCAGCTCCATCTCTCCGGACTGGGCGTAGATCTCGCCGAGGTAGAGCCTGGTGCTCACCAGGTCGCTGCCCAGCTCCACCGCCTGCTCCAGCACCGGCCGGGCCAGAGCCGGGGCCCCCAGCTTGAGATAGAAGAGCCCGAGAAAGATCTCGGCTGCCGGATAGAGGCCGCCGCCGATACTGCGCCGCGGCTCCACCGGCGGTATGGCCCCGGGCGGGGGAGCATCGAGAGTGGAGAGATCGGTGTCCAGGGCGGCGATGACGGCATCGTTGGCCCCGCCCTTGCGGGCAAAGAGCGCCGAGGTCCCGTCGTGCTGGATCAGCGCCCATTCCGGGTCCATGTAGAGCGTCTGGATCAGCCGGTCGTTGATCGGCGACCGGACGTTGAGCAGCGCCAGCTGCAGGTCGTAGTCGCGGGCCAGGTCGTACCACTGCTCGGGGCTGACCAGGGTTTCGATATAGCGGGTGTAGAACTCCTTGCCGTAGAGTTCGTTCCGCCCGTCGATGAAGATCTTCCGCTGGGGGTACAGACGGTGGATCAGGTAGCCGCCGAAGCTGAGCTCGTTGTACAGCGGCCCCTGAAGGTCCCGCTGGACGATCAGGTCGGCCGCGGCCACCGGGTAGGCATCGCTGTTCATGCCCATACCGAACTTTGTGGAGCCCACCGTCTTGATGAAGAACTGGTCCGAAACCGCCAGCCAGAGTCCGAAGCAGAGAAACAGCGCCACCAGTCCGGCCGCCACCGGGCGCCAGTTCAGCATCCGCAGGCCAAAGAGGCGCAGTTTCGAGCCCGCGGGCAGCCCCGAAGCCCACTGGCGGAAGTTGATCACGGTGAGCGGCGCGGCCACCAGGGCGAATATGGCGATGTTCCGGCGGGCGGACAGCCCGAGGAAAAGGAAGAGCCCAAAGAGCAGAACCCGGGTCAGGTCCCAGCGCTTGAAGGTGAGCAGGAAGGAGAGCAGCGAGACGGCCAGCAGGGCCACCAGGGCCCTGGTGGCCAGGTTCCCCGCGGGGAACCGGTCGGAGAAGGGCCGGTCAAACTCGAGAATCGTCTGGCGGAAGATATTCTCGTCGCCCTGGATCATCTGGAACTGTTCCAACGGAAAGAGAGCGCCGTGAATGCCGGAGGGGTTGAGCAGGCAGACCAGCAGGCAGACCGCCCCTGCTCCCAGCAGCATGAGAAAATCCCGGTCCTTGAGCGGGTTGCGGGCGTCCCAGCGGTAGGGCAGGTTGACCCGCCAGCGGATCAGCTCGCCGACGAGATAACAGCCGATCAGCACCAGTCCCAGGGCGAAGAGCCCCTGGACATTGACCCAGACCACCTGGAGCAGAACCAGCCAGACCAGCAGGGACGGCCTCGGTCTGCGGCGATAGGCCTCGAGAATCAGGATAAACGCGGCGATGAACAGGTAGGACGCGGTCTCCGGGCGGACAATGAACCGCTCGGCCACGGCCAATACCGCCAGGCCGAAGACAAAGGGGGCCAGGATCGGGGATCTCCGGCCTTCGGCGAAGCGGTAGACCAGGAAGAACGCGGAACAGATCAGCGCCGCCTTGAACAGGATCAGCAGATTGATCCCCCCCACCTTGTAGAGCAGCGCCAGCATGATCTGGAAAAGCCAGTGCCCCTCGATCCAGCGGTGGCCCTCGCCCTGGGCGGTGAAGGAGAAGGGATCTTCACCGGACAGCGGGCCGCCGCCGAGAAAATATTTCCCGGCTTCCAGGTGCCACCAGACATCAAAACTGACCACCTTGCTCACCGTGAAGCCGAGGAGGAGCAGCACCAGCAGCCCGAGAAGCAGATAGCGCCACACTCCACCGCCGGAGACCGGCCAGACCGGTTTGTCGATCACCGGCTCCTCCACGGGTTCCGGCACAGGGGTTTGGTCGGGGGAACCGATGTGGGCTGCTGTGAGTCGCTCTTGTTCTTCCATCTTCTCCTCGTCTCCTGCCATGAAGTAACGATCCCACCCCTTGGGGGGGGGGGCACACGTTTTCCGGTGGTGATGTGGTGAACCGCTGTGCCGGCGGGTCCCCGTAACCGCTCAGGGCGCACGCAGTTGCAATTCTACCGATTCCCTATCCCCCTGGCAACACCGGCCCGGGCGTTCCCCGGGCTGGCACCGGCGGGAGTGAGGGCGGCCTGGCCGTCCAGCGGTAGACGGTCATCTCCCGGGTGGCCGGGCTGCCGCAGGTCAGATTGTTTTCAATGGACACCCGCAACTCTTCCTCGTGCAGGTCAGACCGGCGGGCGATCCCCGGGTACCAGTCATCAAAGATCACCAGGAAGTCGGGCCGGTCCTGCCGGAAATAGTCCAGCACCGCCCCTTCGCGGTCCCTGGTCCTCCTGAGCCGTTCCAGCATCCCCGGGGTTACCAGGCCCACCATGTCGATCACCCGCCGGTTGCTGAAGAAGCCGATGGCCCCGATGTCGTTGGTGGCCACCACCGCGCCGTCCGGCGTCTCATCGGCCAGCCAGCGACCGATCCTCACCTGGGTCTGTTCGATGTTGCGCACGTTCCAGGCATACTCGGTGGCCACCTGCCAATCCTCCACCAGGCTCACCCAGAATGCCAGCATCAACACCAGCAGGATCTTTGTGCCCGGACCGGACCGCAACCGCCGCCGGAAGACCCAGAGGCCCAGGGCAGAAACAACCGCCAGCAGGGCAAAGACGGCCACATGCCGCGGCTGCGACTGGGAGAGGAACGGCAGATACCACTGGCTGCCGGCCTGAGGCCACTGGTGTCCCATCCCGAAAACAGATCGCTTCAGCAGGTAGAAGATGCCCAGAGCTGCGCTGGCGCACCCGGAGATGGCCAGCAGGGAGCCCAGGGTCGCCCCCGGAGACCGGTCAACAGCAGCGGGGTCATCCCGGTCCGGAAACGCCCGCTGAACAGCAAGCACACCGAGGATCAGGAATAGCGGCGTAATCACGGCCAGATACCGGCCATACTGCTGAAAATTTTCCACTTCACCGGTGAGCAGCGCCCGGAGGAAGGGCAGCAGCAGCAGGGCGAGCCAGAGCGGCCGCGCCGCGGCACCTGAGGCGGAGCCGCCGCGGAGGAAGAGAAAGGGCAGCAACAGGACGAGCACCAGGTTGTCGGGGAACAGCATGTATTTGAGCACCGGCCAGAAGGTTTGGAAGGAGCTCACGAACAGCCCCACCACGGAGCCGCCGGCGGCCCGGTCGAAAAAGGAGAGGCCGAGGGTCTTGGCGGTGAAGGTGCTGGGGAGCATCGATTGCCCGCCGGTGAGCCAGTAGTTGAACAGGAACAGCGGGCCGGCCACGGCGACAAAACCGGCGCAGAGCAGCAGAAAAGGCGGGAGCACGGCGCGACCGGCGTTTCGCTTGCCGCCAATACCGGACCAGATGAGATCGATCCCCGGCCCCCCGGCCAGAACCAGCGCTTCCGGCCGCGCCCACCCGGCCAGGCCGAAGAGGACCCCGGCCGCGGCACACCAGAACGGGAGCCCGCCGGCCCGCCAGCGGAGATAGAGAGAGAATCCGCCCAGCGAGAGCAGGATCGCCGGCATCAGCTCCATTCCGGAGAGCGCTGCCCACTGCATCCTCGGCGTGACCGCCAGCAGGATGGCCGCGGCTCCGGCGACCGCCGGTCCGGCGCCCAGCTGCCGGGCGACCCGTGCCGCCAGCAAGGCCGAAGCCAGGAGCAGGAGCAGCCCCAGCAGTTTGACTGAGCCGGGAGACGAGCCAAAGAGGGACAGGTGAAGGCCGAGGAGCGCGGTCCAGAGCGGCCCGGTGCTTCCGGCCACCGGCTCGCCGGGGTTGAAGCAAAAACCCAGGCCCCGGGAAAAGTTTCTGGCGAAGTTGAGGTGGATCCAGGCATCGTCCAGCGGAAATCCGAGGTTTCCGGCCACGGAGAACTCGCGATAGATGAAGAGCGAGGCCACCAGAACCAGGGCGGTGGAAACGATCAGAAAGATACCGATGTTCAATCTTTTCAGCATTTCACCCCTGGTCAACCGCTTGGCGCGGGGGATGGTTTCCAAGGCCCCGGTATTCTAGCACAGCAGCCATTTCTTCGAAGGGGACATCCGCCGGTCACAATCCGTTCAAAACATCAAATTTTTCAAATATTATATAGATAAAGTGGAAGAAAAGTGCCATTTTCTGTCGATAACAAATCACTTCGAGCTGAATCGACCCTGGCTAAATAATTATTATCAATTCATTTTCAACATTTTACAGGCGCCGGCCTGGTAAAGGACAACTTGTCCGCCCTCCGCGCGCAGCGTTGACCTTAAATTCATTTTTTGCACTTTCCATCTAAAGTATCTTAACTGACAACCGATGAGAGACTATGTATTCGATGGGTAGCTATGGATTCACTCTGGAACGGGATCAGCGCGAAGGAGGTGGTGAAGAGACCAGCAGACGAATACTGATCCGCAACAAATCAACATGGAATGGATTCAGCAGTATCAGTTTTCAGGCTTTGGATTAAGGCAGAGACCGAAAAGGGCACCTGAGAACCTTGACAGGCGGTACAAGAATTTCGGGAGAAATAAGGGGCTCCCGAAGCACTCAAAAAGGAAGGAAGGTACCCGATGAAAAACAAGAGCAAATGGAATTGGTTGGTGGTTTTGACCGCGGTGGCAATCTTCAGCATCTTCTCCACTGGCAACAGTATCGCGTGGGGCCCCCTGGCCCAGAGCGCCATTGCCCAGGTGGTCCAGGATGCGGACGGATTGCCGCCTGCTGCGTTGAGCCGGAACTTCGTGATCGAGACCACCATGCCGAAAGCGTTTGAGTTTACCAACCTGGCGTATGCCAAGGAATCCTACGACTACACTGAAATCATGGCCGACCACCTGCAGGGCATGACCCAGTATTGCCAACTGCTGGCCTGGGGTGCCTCCCAGACGGCCGAAAAGACCGGTGACAACCAGTTCTTCATTCCCAACAGCCGTGACACCTACGAACGCTGGGTCAACGAGCTGCTGTGCGATGCCCTGCTCTACTGTGTGGATTCTCCCTACTATGGCACTGCCGTCGCCACGGTGGCGGTGATGCCCAAGCTGGTGAGCGATTCCGCCGTTGAGTACACAGCCATCTACGGCGGCACCCCCTTCAGCGGCCAGGAGGCCATTCTCAGCGCCAGCTTCCAGGCGCACGTTCTGATTGGCGAGCTGGCCATTGTGGACAGCGACATCTTCCAGGGCAATGCCAGAAGGCTGATCAACACCAATGACTGGCTCCTGGCGATGGACAATTCGGTTGAAAACGCCGTGGAATTCGTGATCAACAGCACTCAGGCGGCCAGCGGCAGCAACTGGTTTGTGGGCAACGCCTCCGAGTACGGAGCCCAGTTGCTGGGCAAGATCGGCAGCCTGCTGGTGGCCACCGGCGATGCCTCCATCGTCAACCAGAACAACCTGGGGGTCTACTCCTATCGGGCGGCCCTGAACACCGACCGGGTCAACGGGATCACCATTGAGTATCTCTACAATGTGTCCCGCAACCTCAATGAACACCCGATCATGAGGCGCATGGCCCATCACCTGCACAGCCTGATGACCGAGGATCTCCCGGACTTCTCCTATGGCGGCCCCGTGCAGCCAGGGTTCGGCCCGCAGTCGTGGGCTGAATAATCGAATGTAACCCGGCCCCTGCGGGAGCCGGTCGCCTCTCACGCCCCTCCGATCGGAGGGGCGTTTTTTTGTACGCAGCGCCGCAACAGGGTCCTGGGCGAGGTGGAGGGATCGCTGCTAGTCGAGGGTGGTGACCACGGAGCACGTGTCTTCCGACTGGTCACCGGCCAGCGGGCTGGGATCGCCGGGGGTGGTGTCCTGGGCGAGGAGCAGGAAACTGTTGGTTCCGTCAAGCCCTCCCAGGGCGGGAAGATTGAAGACCACGTCCCGGGAGAATTCGAGGCCGGCGCCGATGTTCACCGAACCGCCGCGGATGCCGGTGTAGACCTGGCCGCCGGCACTGGCCAGATCCAGGCGGGCCGAAACACGCCGCGTCTCACCGGTCGTGTTGGTGATTCGAACCTCGAGATTCACACCGCAGGGAAGTGTGCTGGCCGTGGTGCTGCACTGCAGGGAGGCGAGCACGGTACCGGATGAGCCGACACTGGCCTCGGCGCTGATCACGAACCGCCCGCTGCTGCCCATGCCTCCGGCCACCGCCGAATCAACCACCAGGTAGTAGTCGCCGGCTTCAGGGGAAAGGAAACCCAGCGTCTCGTTCCCGTTGCTGCCTGCATTATCGGCACCGGCGAGACAGTTCAGCGGAACGACGCCGCACCCGGAAAAGAGGTAGAGCGCCGGGTTGAAACCGGAGGTCACCGGACTGATGGTCACATACAACTGTTCGTTCTGGCCAAGGCTGACACGGTAGACCGCATCCGGCCCGGGCAGGGCCGCGGCGGTGCAGGCGCCGGCGCCCGGGTCATAGTCATCCAGCGCCCAGATGGTGTCACCGTCCAGCACCTGGCCGGGGAAGAGTTCGAGAGCGGTGTCGCACAGGTCGTTGTCCGAAACTCCGGGCTGGAAGAAGCACTGGTCCGCCCCGCTGAAACCGAAGCCGTAAATCGCCTTCAACCCGAGTTCGTCGTCGCCGTTCAGCAAACGGTTGGCCATCCCGTTGCCTTTGAGGTAGGGCCACATGGTGGATTCGTAGTCGCCGGAGTGGCCCAGGCCCAGCGCATGACCGAACTCGTGGGTCATCAGCCCCTTGATGTCGGTGCCGCCGGGGTACAGGTCGTGGGTCCAGATCCGGTCCTGGTCGAAGAGCACGATGTCGAAACCGT
Organism: uncultured Acidobacteriota bacterium; assembly: GCA_963836075.1. GTDB lineage: Bacteria > Acidobacteriota > JAQAZP01 > JAQAZP01 > JAQAZP01 > JAQAZP01. The sequence goes on along the minus strand of CAWIIB010000009.1, from coordinate 2,304,024 downwards.
CGTCCACCGAGGCTCCGTTACAGTACGTCAGGGCGATGGCGCCGTTGCCGTCGGTGTCGCTCCAGACCACCAGGTTGATGCCGTCGGCCGTATCAACTTCCTCCAGGGTCGTGGTGCCGGCAAAGCAGAAACCGAGCCAGCCGCTGGACGCCTGCTCGATCCAGGCATCTGCGCCGCCTTCTTCCGCACCGCCAAGAATGGACCGTATCTGATCGGCAGGGGCGCCGGCACTGTAGTCGAGGCAGTTGGGATTGACCCATATTTCAGTCTGGCCGTCGACGTGAGAACCCTTCCAGAGCGTGTAGGCCCCGGCCGGGGCCGAAAACAGGAGGACCAGAAAGACGAGCGTGAAAACCGCAATAAGAAGCTGGGAATTGGTCATGGGCATGAACCGATGGGAGGTTACCGTGGAAGATGTGCAAATATTTTCCACTTTATTCCGGTTCTTTTCGACAGAAGTTACCATAACAGGATAGACATTCGAAATCAATGTATCGGCTTCAACTTGTATATCGATGTAAGTCTTTTTTTTAAACAATTTTGTATTCTTTCTCAGCTGTCGTGTCCGCTCATCGGCACTAGTAAATGAGCAAGTCTCATACCAGGACTGGGCACAGACGGCTCGGTCGGGTCTCTTTCCACGGCCATCCCCGGCCGGACAAATCATTGGACAGGTCCATATTTCATTGAATATGCTTGTGTTACCTGAGATCCTCCGGACCCTGCCCGTCTCTCTACATTTTTCAATGCACAAGTGAAGAGTGGGCGGGCAGCTGACCGGAGTGGTAAAAAATGTGCGTTTGGGAGCCAATCAATCCTGCAGGACCATGGGCAGGGCCGCTTCTTTGAAAATCATCGGTTGTTGGGGTAAGATGCATACTCTTCGGACTTGGCGCATGCTGCTGGTCCGGTGGTAGGAACCGCTTTTACGTTACCGGATGAGGTCGTGAGGCCGCTTCACAGCAGCCAGCCGGCTCCCACCCGTATCCAGTAACCGTTTTCACGAGGTATGGCCATGAAAGAGGTCCTGTCAGGAAACGAAGCCGTGGCCCGGGGGGCGTATGAGAGCGGCGTAAAGTTCGCCAGCGCTTACCCGGGTACGCCGTCCACGGAGATCCTGGAAAACGTCGTCAAATACAAGGAGATCATCTCCGAATGGGCACCCAACGAGAAGGTGGCCTTCGAGGTGGCCATGGGCGCCTCCATGGCCGGCGCCAGAAGCCTGGTGGCGATGAAACACGTGGGTGTCAACGTCGCCGCCGACCCGCTGATGACCTGGGCCTACACCGGGGTCAACGGCGGTTTCGTGCTCGTTTCCGCCGACGACCCGGGTATGCACTCCTCGCAGAACGAACAGGACAACCGCACCTTCGCCCGCTTTGCCAAGATCCCGATGCTCGAACCTTCGGACAGCCGGGAGACCAGGGACTTTACCAGCCTGGCCTTCGAGCTCAGCGAGCAGTTCGACACCATGGTCCTGCTGCGGATGACCACCCGCACCTGCCACGCCAAGGGGGTGGTGGACCTGAAAGAGCGTCACGAGGTGGGGCTCAAGCCGTACAAGAAGCAGTTCGCCAAGTTCGTTATGCTGCCGGCCCACGCCAGGCCGCGACGAGTGGTGGCGGAAGAGCGGATGGCAAAACTCGCCGAGTATGCCGAGACATCGGATCTGAACTTCATCGAGCACCACGGCGACCGCACGCTGGGGGTGATCACCTCCGGTATCGCCTACCAGTATGTGCGCGAATCGGTGCCCGAGGCATCGGTGCTCAAGCTGGGGCTGACCAACCCGCTGCCGATGAACCTGATCCGTCGCTTCTGCGGCGAGGTTGAGAAGGTGGTGGTGGTCGAGGAACTGGACCCGATCCTCGAGGAGCAGATCAAAGCCGCCGGTCTCGACGTCCACGGCCACGACCTGGTCCCCAACATCGGCGAACTGAACACCGACATCGTGCGCCGGTCGCTAAACGGCAACGGCGCACCTGCTCCCGCAGCCGTGGCCGAGGTCACCGAGCTTCCCGGCCGCCCGCCCGTGCTCTGCCCGGGTTGCCCCCACCGCGGCATCTTCTATGCCTTCCGCAAGCTGCGCTGTATCGTCACCGGGGATATCGGCTGCTACACCCTGGGTGCCTCTCCCCCGCTGAAGTCGATGGACTCCTGTATCTGCATGGGGGCCTCCATCGGGATGGGCCTGGGAATGACCACTGTGCTGGAGGACGAAAAACTGAAGAACCGGGTGGTGGCCACCCTCGGCGACTCGACCTTCATGCATTCCGGCATCACCGGACTGGTGGAGGCGGTTTACAACCACCGCAAGGCCACCATCGTCATCCTCGACAACAGCACCACCGCCATGACCGGCCACCAGGAACACGCTGGTACCGGCAAGAGCATCGGCGGCGACCCGGCGCCCCAGGTCGACATCGAGGCGCTCTGTCATGCCGTCGGCGTCGCGCATGTGAAGGTGATAAATCCGCTGAACCTCGAAGAGACCCTTGCCACGCTCAAGGAAGAACTGGCCTTCGACGGGGTCTCGGTGATCATCACCCGCTACCCCTGTATCATCGCCGACCGCTCCGTCTGGCACCAGCCGCTGGAGGTGGACACCGATATCTGCGAGTCCTGCGGCGTCTGTTTCAAGGTCGCCTGCCCGGGTCTGGAAAAAGACCAGGACGGCGACAAGACCAAGATCAACCCGCTGCTCTGTATCGGTTGCCAGGCCTGCCTGCAGACCTGCAAGCATGGCGCGATCCACGTCAAGGAAGAGCAAAGTTAAGGGCCGGTATCGCCCGTGAAGGAGAACGGAAAGTGGCAGGGAAGAACGAGACGGTTAATCTGATCTTTTCCGGTGTGGGCGGGCAGGGTGTGCTGCTGGCCACCGAGCTGATCTGCGGCGCGGCACTGCAGGCCGGCATGGACGTGAAAAAATCCGAAATCCACGGCATGGCCCAGCGTGGCGGCAGCGTGGTGAGTCACGTGCGCTACGGTGAGAAGGTCTACTCGCCGATCATCGAGAAGGGCACCGCCGACGTGGTGGTCTCCTTCGAACTTCTCGAAGCGGCCCGCTACCTGGAATTCCTCAAGCCGGACGGGATGGTGATCGTCAACGACCTGCGCCTGGCCCCCATGCCGGTGCTCACCGGCAAGGCCGAATACCCGATGGACCTGGACCAGCGCCTGGCCGACAAGGCGAAGAAGGTCTACAAGCTGCCGGCACAGGAAGTGGCCAACAGGATCGGCAACAAGAACGTGGTCAATGTGGTGATCCTCGGCGCGCTGTCCAAGCTGCTGGAGTTTGACGAGGACCACTGGAAAGGCGTGCTGGACAAGCGGGTCCCCCAGCGGTTCCTCGAAGTGAACCGCATCGCCTTCAAGGAAGGGCGCGACCTGGTCAACTAGTCAGCTAAAAAAAGGGACCGGCTCTCGATTTCCGCAGGAAACCGGTGCCTGTCCCTATTTTTTTATCAGTCGATCATGACCCGGGGGATTTCGGGGTGGATGCGGGAGACGATCTCGTAGTGGATCGTGCCGCAGAATCCGGCCAGCATATCGGCGGTGACCAGTTCATCCCCCTGGCGGCCGATGAGAACCGCTTCGTCTTCCAGACCGGCGCCGGGGATGTCGGTGACGTCAACGATGGTCATGTTCATACAGACCCGCCCGCGGATGGGAGCCCGCTGCCCGCGAACCAGAACGTGCCCCATGTTCGACAAGCCCCGGTCATACCCATCGTAGTATCCCACCGGGATCACGGCCAGCCGGCTGGAACGGGTGGTGCGGAATGTGCAGCCGTAGCCCACGTCGGTGCCCGCGGCCACCTCCTTGACCTGGGCCAGCCGGGTCTTCCAGCTCAGCACCGGCTGCAGGCTGATTCCCCGAACGCTGCCGTCCTTCATCGAGACCATGGTTTCACGCGATGGCCAGAATCCGTACAGCGAGACCCCCGTTCGCACCAGTTCCAGGTGTGTCCGTTTGAAGAGCAGGGCCGCCGCCGAACAGGCCACGTGGCGCAGCGGAGGACGGAGCCCGGCCTGCTTCAGCTGGTCCACCAGACGGTGGAACGTCTCCAGTTGACCAAAGGCCAGCGTGTGGTCGGTGGTGTCCTCGATGTTGGCAAAGTGGCTGCTCACCCCTTCGGCCACCAGGACATCCGGCTGCCGCAGCCGCCGGACCACCTCGGCCAGCTGGTCCTCGGTAAATCCCTGGCGGCAGGTCCCGGTCTCCAGCTTGAGGTGCACCGGCACCGTACGACCGGACTGCCGGGCAACCGCGTCAAGGGCATCGAGGGTCTCCAGGTTGAAGACCGTGGGACGGAGGTCCAGTTCAAGAACCTGGCCGGCCTGATCCAGGGGCAGATACCCCATCAGCAGCAGCGGCAGGTCGACACCGGCGCGGCGGAGCCGCCGGGCTTCATCGAGGGAATCCACCGCCAGCCAGTCCGCCCCCGAGCCCGCGGCCAGGCGGGCCACTTCCAGCAGGCCGTGCCCGTAAGCGTTGGCCTTGACCACGGCGGCCAGCAGGCTCGGCCCGTCGCGGAGCAGCCGCTTGAACACCCGCAGATTGTGGACCAGTGCGGAGCGGGAAACCTGCACCACACTGGCGTGGGATCCGGACATCGTGTACCTCCTCATGTCATTTGCGAGGAGACGGCGAAGCCGTCAACGACGCAATCTCCCGAATGTCAGTATCGCTGTGGTGGAGATCGCTTCGCTGCGCTGGCGATGACAAGCGCCGCTGCACTCTACTTCATCATGCCGTACAAGGAAAGCGGTCAGTCCCCATTGTCGAAGTGAAAGTCGCGAATCAGGATCGACGGTACGGTGCAGGTGGCCCCGCGGCCGGACCAGGTGCCCAGCGACTGCCGCTCACTGCCGATGGCCGCGATGCGGGAAAGGGCCTCGAGCATCGGTTCGGTGAAGCGCAGGTTGGCCACGGATCCCGCAACCCGGCCCTTGCGGACCAGGAACGTGCCGTCGCGGGTCATCCCGGTGAACAGGGCCCGCCGCGTGTCCAGCAGCCCGTTGAGATAGTGGAAGCGGGTGACCACCAGTCCACGGTCCATGGAGCAAACCATCTCTTCCCGGGTGGCGTCCCCCGGCACCATGGCCAGGTTCAGGGGCAGCGGTCCCCAATCGGCATCCGACATCAGCGCGTGACCGGTGGTGGTCGCCCCGGCCCTGGCGGCGGTAAGACTGTCGTGGACCACGCCGGCGGCCGTACCCTGGTGAATCAGTTCCACCCGTTGCCGCGCAACCCCTTCAAAATCGATGCCCAGTCCCATGCCGTCGATCTCCGCGTGATCATCGTAGAGGGTCACTTCGGAACCGGTGATCCTCTCGCCCAGCCGCTCTGAAAGGAAACTGGTCCCCTCGTTGAACTGTTTTCCGCCGAACCCGATGTAGCTGAGCCAGTTGAACAGGCCGGCCACCGCCGGCGGTTCCAGCAGCACGTCCAGGGGACCGTGGGCCAGTTCCACCACCTGCTGTCCGGCGACGCACTTCTCCGCTGCCACCGCGGCCAGGTGGGGGGTATCGAGACTCTCCAGGTCATGGCCGGCCCAGGAAGCGTAGCCCGATGGGCCGTCGCCACCGTTGCCCTCCATGGCGATCAGCACGCTCTCCGCCAGGCGGTAAGGAGTGCGGGCGAACCGGCCCTCGGAGTTGACCACCGCCAGTTCACCGCCCACGGTTGAGAGGGAACCGGCGGCCTGCAGACCCCGCGCCACCACTTCCTGCAACAGGTGGTGGGCCAGTTCCAGCCGCCGGACAGGTTCCGGATCGGCCAATACCACTGCCGCCGGTGGACTGTCGGCCGGTCCCGCAGGAAGACCGGTGAACCAGGGGTTGGGTTTCTGCAGCCGGGCGATGGCCTGGGCGCGACCCAGACAGGCTGCCAGACCGGCCGGGCTGAGCTCGCTGGTCCGGGCCACACCGATCCGCCGGTCCAGGGCCACCCGGAAAAGGACATCGGCCTCCCGGCGCTCCAGGTTCTGATGGATTCTCGACGCGGCAAAGCGGGTCATGCCGGTGCGGGAGGAATTGAACACCGCCTCGGCCTGGTGCGGACCGCGCCCCACCAGATCCCGGAGCCGTTCCACTACCGCACCACTGTGGATCACGGGTTCACCCCCACCTGGACGTTGCGGAAACGCGCCGGGGAGGAGCCGTGTCCCACGTGGGCCACCTGCAGCGGCTCGCCCTTGCCACAGTTGGGGATGCCCCAGACCTGCCAGGCCTCCGGCCCGGCAATACCGTCGCACGCCGCCCAGAACTGCGGTGTGACCCCGGAGTAGATGGGGTTGCGCAGCAGACCGCCGAGCCTGCCGTTGCGGATTTCCCGGCCCAGTTCCATGCCGAACTGGAAATTGAGCCGCATGTCGTCGATGCTCCAGCTGCGGTTGGTTTCCACATACACTCCGTTTCTCACCCCGGCCACCAGATCCTCGAGACTGCCCTCCCCCGGCTCAAGATTGATGTTGGTCATCCGGATCAGGGGGAAGTTGCGCCAACTGTCGGCCCGCATGGTGCCGTTGCTCCGCTCCAGGCCCAGCACCGATGCGGTTTCCCGGGAGGCGAGGTAGCCGCTGAACAGACCTTCCCGCACCACGTGAAAACGGGCGCCGGGAACCCCCTCGTCGTCAAAGGCGAAGGAACCCAGGGCGCCGGGAAGGGTGGCGTCGGCCACAATGTTGACCAGCGGGGAACCGAAGCGAAACCGCCCCCTCTTCTCCAGACCGAGAAAACTGCCCCCGGCCAGGCTGATCTCGTCGCCGATCACGCGGTCCAGTTCCACCGCATGCCCGCAGGATTCGTGGATCTGCAGGGCCATCTGGGACGAATCAACCACCAGGTCGGTCACCCCGGCCGGACAGGGCGGTGCGGTGAGCAGTTCGACGGCCTCGCCGGCCACCCGCTCGGCGTGGCCCGGAAAATCCAGTTGCCGGATGAACTCGTATCCGCCGCGCACATGGTTGCCGCCCATGGAAGCAGGCCACGAGCGCACCTGCACCTTGCCGCCCTCGATGGCCGTGGCCGCCAGCTCACCACCCGTCTGCAACCATCGCTGGCGGACCAGTGAGCCCTCGGTGCTGGCGAACAGGCGGCCGTGGCCGCTGAAGTCCATCTGGGCCGAAGCCACCCTGATCGACGGCGACACCCGCATCATCCGTTCGCTGACCCGGACCATCAGGTCCAGCGGCTGGTCCAGCGGAACGGACAGCGGGTTCTCGGCCACCGGCTCCTCGTGATCGGCCACCACCGGCTCGGACCCGCAGAGATCCACCGTCCGGCCACCCAGGGCCGCGCTGGTCCGCGCCACCTCCACCGCACGGGCCGCGGCACGAACCACGGCCTCCTCGCTCAGTTCGGAGGAGGCGGCAAAACCCCACGATCCGCCGGCCAGCAGGCGAACGCCGAAACCCCGGTCCTCGCTGTCGGTGACCCGGTCCATTTCTCCGTTCTTCACCGAGAGGGTCCGCGCCGACTGCGAGGTAAAGCGCAGATCACCGTAGTTCACGTCGGGGTTCCGCCGGAGCAGGGCTACACCAAACAGGGCCAGTTGGCGGGCCAGTGCGTCATGTTCAGCGCCATCGGATTGCGGGCCGGACCGCTGCATCAACCTCTCCATGAATCCAGGGGAATGAATAACCGGGGCCCGTCAGTACACGAGCCCCCCAAGATGCGTATACTTATTCTAAACGATGAGAAAAGAGACCGCCAACCCTTTCGGAGAGCAATGGAGGATCACAATATGAAGAGGTATCGTATCGCTCTGCTGACCGTCACCGCCCTGTTCTTCCTGCTATTCCTCATCCCGTCCGAACCGGGACAGGCCGGCCTGGGCATTTCGGGCCAGGAACGGGTCAAGACCATCGATGTCTACCTCGATCCGCTGAACACCGGATCGGTCAGTTACACGGTTCACCTGGTCAACGGACTGGCCATCGAGGGTGCGGGCGACAGCTGGGAGGCAATGGACCAGATGCTGCGGGTCTCCGAGGCTGTGGTCAGGCCCAACACCTCGGTGGTTGCCGAACTGAAGAACGACAAGGTCATCGGCATTCTGATCCGGGCCGGGTCGGCATTCTAGCAGGCCAGCGAGCCCAGGACGTGGGAAGCCTTCTCGTGCAGTACCAGGTGGGCCATCTGGTCCAGCGGTGTGGGGTCGCGGTTGATGATCACCAGCCTGGCGCCGCCCTGCACCGCCAGCGGAGGCAGGGAGGCCGCGGGCTGGACCACCAGTGAACTGCCGATCACCAGAAAAAGGTCGCACTCACGGGTCTCGTTCACCGCTTCGTCAAGCACCTCCGAAGGCAGAGACTCGCCGAAAAAGACTACCTCCGGTTTGAGCACGCCTCCGCAGGCCGGGCAGTCGGGCGGGAAGACCTCTTCCAATCGGGCGTGCACTATGTCCAGTGAATAGCCCTTTCCGCAGCCGAGACAGGATATGCGCCTGGTGTTGCCGTGAAGCTCCAGCACCCTCTTTGACCCGGCCTCCTGGTGCAGGCCGTCGATGTTCTGGGTGATCACCGCCGACAGCTTCCCCCGCTGCTCCATACGGGCCAATGCCAGATGGGCCGGGTTGGGCCGGGCCTCACGGAGCACCGGGTAACGCACCTCGCGAAAGAAGCTCCAGTAGTAAGCCGGATCGGCGAGAAAGTTGCCGATCTCGGCATACTTCGCCGGGTCGTACTTGTTCCAGACCCCGTCGTCGCCACGATAGGTTGGGATGCCGCTTTCGGCCGATATCCCCGCGCCGGTGAAAACCACCACCCTGCGGGCTCCGGCCAACAGGTTCTCCAGATCCGGTACCGGTGCAGTCATTTGTTATCCTCCACACTGGCCGACGCTGCGGACCGCCCCTCCAGCAGGGCCTGGAAGACGTCCTCCAGGCGTGTGGCGGAAAGGCCGGGGGAAAACGCTTCTTCGGCACGGCGCTGCGCGGCCCCGCCCATCCGCCGGCGTAATTCCACGTCCCCCAGCAGGCGGCAGATCCCCTCAGCCAGCAGCGCGGGTTGTTCCGGCGGGACGAGGAAGCCGGTATCCCCTTCCCGCACCAACTCCCGGCAGCCGTCCACGTCGGTGACCACCTGCGGCCGGCCTGCGGCCATCGCCTCGAGGATGGCAAAGGGCATCCCCTCCCAGAGACTGGAGAGGGCAAAGACATCGAACAGGGAGAGCAGGGCCGGAACCTCGCTCTCGAACCCCAGGAACCTGATCCGCTCGCCGGCACTCCCCAGTTGCCGGGCAGCCTGTTTCAGGTTGGCCTCCTCCTCACCTTCGCCGGCAATGACAAAGAGCGTGTCCGGATATTGTTCCAGCACCGCAGGCACTGAGGCCAGCAGATGCTGCAGTCCCTTTTGCGGGTGGAGGCGGGCCACGGTACCCACCAGCAGGGTGCCCGAATCCCGGGTCGGCAGTCCGTGCCGGACCCGCACCGCTTCCGCCTCCCCTTCCCCAGGGCGGTAAAGCATGGTTTCGATACCATTGGGCACCACGGCGATCCGCCGGGGGTCGAAACCGCCGTGGGTCACCAGATCGTCCTTCAGCGCCCGGGCCACGGTCACCGTGCCGTGGCACAGACAGCGGGTGAGCAGTCGGTCGGCCAGGGGTTGTTTGACATAGCGGCTGGCGTAACCGCGGATCGGCAGGTTCCGTTTCTGAACCACCAGGGCACCGGCCAGCCGGCCGGCCAGGGCGTCCCGGCGGGAAGCGAGCACGTGGACCAGATCGACACCCAGGCGGCGGAAAAGGGCAGCCCGGCCGGGAATCGACGATGGCGCGTCGAGCACTTCGGCCCGGCCTGTCTGCTCCAGCAGCCCACGGAGCGGCCCCTCGCCGGGGGGCAGCAGCACCAGGTTGCGGAACCGTTGCGGGTCGCCGTAGCGCAGGAAGGAGAGCACCTCCTTCTCGGTGCCGGCCAGCCGCAGGGTGCCCAGGCAGTGGGCCACCAGCGGCGGTCTGGTGGCCCTAGTCATTCCGGCCTCCCGTGGCCCGCTGGAGCACCATCCCCACCTTCTCCCGCAAACCCAGATCGACGAACCATGAACGCATCTCCCTGTTCGACACCGTGCGCTTCTTCTGGATCCGCCAGCGCTTGCCCAGCATCCGCGGCAGAAGCACCAGCGCCGCGAACAGCCCGCCGAAAAGACGCGGGGCCGTCAGCATCCGGCCCAGCATCCTGATCCAGTACATGGCGATGTAGGGCAAATCGGCGATGATCATCCCCAGCCGGTCGTTCTTGACCATCATCAGCAGGTGGTTGCGGATCATGTCCTTCTTCACCCGGACCAGGGCTTCCCCGCCCGACCCGCCCCGCTCGTGCCAGGCCACCGCTTCGGGGACATGGAGGCAGCTCCAGCCGGCCAGCACGGCCCGCCAGTCGAGGTCGGCGTCCTCGAAGTAACTGCTGAAGTCGGCGTCGAAGACCTCGCCCCGCACCCGGATGTCGTCGAGCATCTCCCGGCGATAGAGGGCGGCGGCAGCGCAACTGCCAAAGACCTCCAGGGCATCGTCGGTACTGCCCGCGGTCATCCTCCCCCCAGCCACGGTTGTGCGGGTAGCGGGCCCGGGTGAGGAAGTGTCCGGTGGAATCGATCACATTGGTGGGCTCCCCCTGGTTCATGCGCAGCAGCCGGGCCGCGGCCCAGCCGGTGCGGTCACCGGCGCCGCGCAGGGCGGCGGTCAGCTGCTCGAGAAAGTCGGCCTGCAGCACCACGTCGGGGTTGAGCAGCAGCACGAACTCGCCGGAGGTCATGTCGATGCCCTGGTTGGCCGCTCCGGCAAAGCCGAGATTGCGCTCGTTGCGCTGGAGCCGGCAGTCGGGCATCCCGGCGGTGAACAGCCCGGCTGAGCCATCGTCCGAAGCGTTGTCAACGGCCACCACTTCCACATCGGCGAGAGTCTGGGCACGGAGGGAGTCGAGGCAGGGACGGAGGAAGGTCTCACAGTTCCAGAGCACCAGCACCACCGACACCACGGGCCGCTCTTCACCCATCACCTGTCCCCCATTGCCCCGGTTATCGCCGCTTCGATCTCCCGCAGATACCTCTCCGGCGCCCAGGCCCCGGCTGCCTTCTGGCGGGCCGCACGGGCCAACCGGGCGGCCAGGACCGGCTCGTCGTGAAGCTGCTCCAGGCCGCGGGCCATTTTCCTGGGATCTCCCGGCGGGCAGAGCAGGCCGTCCACCCGGTCTTCCACCAGTTCGGCCACTCCGCCACCGTCCACCGCCACCACCGGCACCCCGTCGAGCATCGCCTCGGCCACCACCCGGCCAAAAGGTTCGTCAGGAGCGGTCATCACCAGGGCCCGGCAAGCGGAGAGCAGCTGCCGGGCATCGGGGCGATACCCGGCAAAGACCACCTCCCCGGCAACCCCGCGTTCCACGGCCAGCCGGTGCAGGCCATGGACATAGTCGGCCCACCCGTCACCCATCAGCAGCAGCTTGAGCCGCGGTATCCGCTCCCGGGCCAGGGCCACGGCGCGGATGGCATCCTCCGGCGCCTTGCGCGGCTGGAGCGACCCGATCCAGGCCACCACCCAGTCCTGCGGGTCGAGGCCCTCCACGGCGCACAGGTCGGCCGGCGGCGTGTCCGCCGGCAACGGCGCCACCGCATTGGGCACCACCTGCAGCTTGCCCTGCCGGTCACAGCGGCCCAGCGGCGCGGCGGTGGCCACCGAGTTGGTCAGCACCGTTCGGGAGAACCGCAGGATCAGCCGGTGCAGCAGGCCAAGGGGCAACAGGGCCAGCAGGTCCTGGTTGCCGGGCAGGATTTCCCGCACGTGCCACAGGTGAGGCCGGCCGCAGAGTCTGGCCGCCAGCATACCGCTGAGGATCACCGCCGTATTGGTATAGACCAGGTCGATTCCCCGGCGGCGGATCAGGCGGCAGAGACGGGTGGTGGCCAGCGCCTCGCGGACCATCACCGCGGGCAGCGCCAGCAGGGCCATGACTTTCCCACCGCGGCCGGCGCTGCGCACCCACCAGGGGCAACGGACAATTTCCACTTCCACCCTGTCGCGCTCCAGCAGCTCGGCCAGCGGCCCCCGGTCAGGCAGCACCGCCAGCGGCTGGTAACGGCTGCGGTCCAGTCCGGCGGCCAGCAGGTGCAGGCTGCGCTCGGCGCCGTAGAGTTTTGCCGAGTGGGAAACGAAAAGTATGCGCTTCACGCTTCTCCCTCCGCCGCAATTTCGCGGTAGATCGATTCCAGGTCCCGGCTCAGCATGGCGATGTCGTAGTTCTGCTCCACGTGTCGCCGGCCCTCCCGGCCCATCTCCGGCCAGCGCTCCGGCTCGTTGATCAGCTGCTCCAGAGCCCCGGCCAGGGCCTCGGGGTCGTTCTGGGGCACGATGCAGCCCCAGCGGCCGTGGCGCACGATCTCCGGGATGTCGCAGTGGTCCGAGGCCACCACCGGCATCCCGCTGCCCAGCACCTCGGTGAGGATCACCGGGAACCCGCCTTCGGCGTCGCCGTCGGCGGCGTGGATGCTGGGGGCGAGAAAGATGTGGTGCTGGTAGACCAGCCGCACCAGCTCATCGTGGGGCACGTAGCCGGTGATCCGCACCGCGTCCCCCAGGCCGCCCTGCTCCACCGCGTCGACGATCTTCCGCTTCTCGGGGGTCATGGTCCCCTGGCGGTCCGAATCACCCACAATGGTCAGGGTGACCTCCCGGCCGGTCTTGCTTCGCAACCGGGCCAGCGCCCTGACGGCGATGGGAAATCCCTTCTTCTCTTCGAACCGGCCGCAGACCATCAGCCGCAACGGGCCGTCCGCTTCCCGGGCCCGGTACTGGTAGCGCTCCAGGGAGACACCGATGTTGTGCACCCGCACCTTGTTCGGCGGACAGCCCAGTTCGATGAGCCGCCGGCGCATGGCCGGCCCTTCGGCCAGCACCAGGCGCCCCCGGTCAAAGAGCTTGACGTAGCGCCCGGTCCAGGCCGGGTCCTCCACCGGGAAGCGGTACGCGTCGGCGCCGTAAAAGCTGGTGACCAGCGGCAGGCCGGCCTGCCGGGCGTAGTGGAGAAACTGCCAGCCCCGGGGCCCGAAGTGGGCGTGGACCACCCGCGGCCGGTCACGGCGCAGCCAGCGGTGGATCTGCGGGTAGCTGCCGAAGAGTTTGAACCAGGCACGGTTGTAGAAGAGCGCGGCCGGGCCCAGGTCGTCGTAGAGGCAACGGACGGTCTCCAGGGGAAACTGCTCACGGTTCTCCCCGTGGAGGGCGTAGAAGGCGGTGCGCACCTGCTCCAGGCCGGCCACCTGGCTGTAGATCCAGTTCTCGGTGAGCGGGAGGTAGCGGAGCCCGTAGTGCACCACCCCGAACGGCCTGTCTACTGCACGGTCATCCATTGTCCAGACCCTTTCTCCGCTCGGCCCACAGCTGGTACAGTTCCCGCCAGGCGCGCAGCCGGAAGAGCAGCACCAGCACTATGTATATCACGCCTCCCGCCGCCACCTGCAGCCCGAGGAGCAGCCAGAGCGGCCAGCCGTCCGGCACGGCCAGTCCGATGAGAAGCAGTGCCGCCGCCATACCCAGGGCGCAGAAGAAGTTCCCGGCCAGGGTGCGAACCATCTCCGGGAAGCGGAGGTTGATCAGCCGGCCGGCGATGGCCCAGGAGGGATACCAGAGGATCAGGTAGCCGCTGGCCACCCAGGCCACGGCCACACCGAGAATGCCCCAGCGCAGCCCGATGGCCATGGCGCTGACCCGCACCACGCCGGCGAAGAGGCCCCAGCGCATCATGATATCGGTGCGCCCCTGGGAGGTGTATATCCAGCCCACGGTGGTGCCCACCGACATGGTTATCCCGGCGAGGCAGAAAACCTGGAGCAGTGGGATCACCTCGGCCCACTGCTCACCCAGCAGCACGAGGACGAACGGCCTGGCCGTGACCATCAGCCCCAGCATCACCGGAAAGGTGAAGAGGGAGATGGCGCGGATGGCCCGGAGGTAGATCTGCTTCACCCGCTCCACCTGGTCCTGGATGGCGGAGAGGGCGGGGAACATCACCCGGGAGATGACAGCGGCCACCTGGGTCACCGGCATCAGCATCAACTGGTCGGCCCGGGAGTAGATCCCCAGGGCCGGGGCGCCGATGAACTTGCCGATCAGCAGGTAGCCGGCTCTGGTGACGCTGTAGTCGAAGAGGCTGAAGCCCAGCAGGTTGAGGCTGAAGGAAAAGAGCTCGCGAAGCGCCCGGAAGCGGAAGGAGAAGGAGGGCCGCCAGCTGCTCATCACCCAGAGCAGCACCGCCGCGGTGAGGTTGAGGGCCAGCAGCTGTACCACCAGGCTCCAGATGCCGTAGCCGGCCAGGGCCAGGCCCACGGCCAGGACGCCGGAGACCAGCACCGCCACCGCCTCCACCAGGGCCAGTTCGCGAAAGGCCATGGCCCGCTGGAGCAGGGAATACTGTATCACCCGGAAGGAGCCGATGATGAAGTTCAGCGAGATGGCCGCGGTCAGCAGCCGCAGCGACGGCAGCTGGTAGAACGTCGCGATGGGCCCGGCCAGCGCGGCAAAGAGAACGGTGAGCGCCGCGCCGGCGACGATGTTGGCCCAGAACACCGAATCGAGGTGCTCGGGCCGCAACTCTCTGCGCTGGACCACCGCCGCCCCCAGGCCCAGCTCGCTGAACAGCTGGGCGGCCCCGGCAAAGACCAGCACCATGCCCACCTGTCCGAAATCACCGGGGGTGAGCAGCCGCATCAACAGAATGGTAAAGACGAACTTGAGCAGCTGCTGCACCACCTGCTGCGCCCCGCTCCAGCCGATCCCCTGGAGGGTGCGGTGGCGGATGTTCTCCCGGCTCATGCCGTAGGATGTATCGGAATCGCTCATCCGGACAGCGGCTCCCCGCGGATGACCCGGCGCCACCAGAGACAGAGGCTGATGCAGCGCCAGAGGAATTCAGGACGCTCACCGGTGAGCCGGTCGTAATCGGCGATCACCGGGGCGGGGTCGATGAACGGGTTGTCGGCGGCGGCGCGCAGATGCCCCTGGGCCACCGGCCGCGCATCGGCGAGCCAGGAACGGTCGTTGAAGGGGAAGCCGGTCTTCTTCCGCCGCCAGACCACTTCCGGCGGCAGCAGCGGCTCGGCGCTGCGGCGGAGGATGTATTTCAGCCAGCCCCGGCGGACCAGATACTCCGGCGGCAGGGTGAAGGTGAACTCCACCAGCCGGTGATCGAGGAACGGCGCCCGGGCCTCGATGGGTACGCCCATGGTGGCCTTGTTGCCCGAGCGCATCCAGTAGTTCATCTTCCACTGGGTCATGTTGCCGATCATCCGCTCGTTGAAACTCCGCGGCGGCCCCATGTCGTGCTCCCGGTAGCGGCCGGGATCGTCCCGGCAGTAGCGCGCCAGGTCGGCGCCGGGGTACGCGCCCCCGCTCCTCCCGCTGACCCGCCGCCAGAGCTGGGCAACGGCATCGGCCGCGGTGCGGGTCCGCGGCTGCTCGGTGTAGCCGGCCACGTTGCCGGCCAGCGGCAACCAGCGGCCCTGCTTCAGCAGGTGCACCAGCAGCGGGTAGAAGTACTCCGGGTAGCCGGCCAGCAGTTCGTCCCCGGCCGCACCGCCGATGAGCACCCGGAACCCGTCGGCCCGCATCTGCCGGTAGTAGGCCTGGTTCAGTTCGAGGTTCGGCGAGTGGAACGGTTCCTCCAGCAGCCAGACGAAATCGTCGGCCCGCTCCCAGAAGTCACTGTTCTCCGGACGGTAGACATGGTAGTCGACGGCCTGCGGCCAGCGGTCGCGCACCCGGCGGGCAAAGGGCTCCTCGTCCACCGCCGGATCGTCGAACTTCACCGTGTAGGTGGCGATGGAGCGGGGCGCCGCGCCGGACGCCGCCACCGCCACGATGGAACTGGAATCGAGACCGCCGCTGAGGCCGAAGGCCACCTCCGCGTCCGCCCGCAGGCGGAGGCGGACCGCGTCGCTGAACAGGTCGGAAAAGGTGCGGCGCGCCTCGTCAAAGGAGATCTCACCAGGTTGCAGCCGCTGCCGGGGAACCCGCCAGTAGGACTGCGCCCCGCTGGTGAGCGCCCGGCCGTCAATAGCGTCCCCCAGGTCCAGCTCCACCCAGCTGGCCGGGGCCAGGGTCTGGACACCTTTCCAGAAGGTACCGTGGTCCAGGTCGCGCCAACCGTGCTTGAGGTAGTCGTGAACCGCCTGGCCGTTGAGATCGAAACTGTCCTGTCCGGCCAGCAGCAGGATGCTCTTGATCTCCGAGGCCCAGAACAGCGTCTCCCCGGTGACAGCCCAGTAGAGCGGGCTCTTGCCGATACGGTCCCGGGCCAGCAGCAGGCGCCGGCGCCCGGTGTCCAGCAGGGCCAGGGCGAAGGGCCCGTTGAGCCGGTCCAGGCCGTCCGGGCCCCAGTCCTCCAGCACAGCCAGCAGCACTTCGGTGTCGCTGCGGGTCCGGAAGACCCTTCCGGCGGCACTGAGTTCCTCCCGCAGCTCCACGTAGTTGTAAATTTCCCCGTTAAAGGTCAGGCAGATGGTCTGGTCCCCGTTCCAGAACGGCTGATGGCCGGCCGGGGTCAGGTCGACAATTGAGAAGCGCCGGAAACCGAGGGCCAGGTTGTGCGGCATCTCGGTGGCCGCTCCCAGCTGCGGCAGGCGGTCCCGGACCTCCGACGGTGAATCGGGTCCGCTCCAGGACCGCTGGTCACCGGTGGACAGGTGGAAGGCGGCATAGCCCTCGTCGTCGGGCCCGCGGTGGCGGATCAATGCAGCCGCCCGGGCCAGCGGGCCGAGACCGGTCCGGGTCCTCGTCGGCGAAAAATAGCCCACCAGACCGCACATCAATCAGGTTTCCTTTCCCACCGCCCGCCGGGCGATCACCAGATACATCCAGGTCCAGCGCCAGAACTCGCGGTTCCACCGCCGGTCGGCGCGGTCCAGCAGCCGGGCGGCGAGGTTCACTGCGGCGATCACCGGCCGGGCCGCCAGCCGCAGGGGCCCCCGGGCGGCGGTTTCGATAAAGTAGCCGAACTCGCTGCCCACGGTGATCCAGAACCCGGCCAGCGGGGTGATCTCCTCGATGGCAAAACCACAGGTCTCGAAGAGGTGGCGGATACCGTGGCTGGTGTAGCGGTAGAAGTCCCGCGGTTCTTCATGAATGTGCCAGATGAAGGGCACGGTGTACAGGGCGTAGCCCCCCGGACGCAGTACCCGGCAGGCTTCGCGCAGCGCCGTGTGCGGTTCCTCCAGGTGCTCCAGCACGGCGGTGGAGAGCAGGCAGTCAAAACTCGACTCCACAAAGGGGATGCCGTAGGCCGAGGCCAGCACGTCGACCCGGCCCAGGTCGTGGGGGCTTCGTGCATGGTCCAGCCCCAGGTGGAAATCCACCCGATCACCCACCAGCAGCGCCTTCTCCTTGGTCCCGCAGCCGATCTCAAGCAACCGTCCGGAAAAATAGCGCTTCACCCGGTCCTCGATCTGCGCCCCGGCAATCCGGATCACATTCCATCCCGGGTTGGTCAGACCGTATTTGCGGTAATAGTCGCGGCGGGTACTCGCCATCGTTCACCATTGTCGGCAGGTTGCCGGCCCTCAGCCGGCCAGGATTTCCCGCACCGCCTCGATCACGTCGTCCACGTCCCGTCCGGTCAGCTTCGGCGACAGGGGCAGCGAGACGGTCCGGTCCGATATCCACTCGGTGTTCGGCAAGTCTCCGGGCTTGTAGCCATACCGCTCGCGGTAATACGGATGGAGGTGCAGGCCGAGATAGTGGACCCCCACGCCGATCTTCCACCCGGTCATCTGGTCGAGGAAACGGTCACGGGTCAGGTCGATACTGTCGATGTCCAGCAGGATGGTATACAGGTGGTGGGCGTGCCGGGTCCGTGGCTCCGGTGGGTGGGGGGTGAACAGCGGCAGCCCGGCAAACGCCTCGTCGTAGCGCTGCCAGATCTCACGCCGACGCTGCCAGTATGCCTCCACCCGGGGCAGTTGATGTATACCGATGGCCGCCTGGATGTCCATCATGTTGTATTTGAACCCGGCGTAGACCACCTGGTAGTGCTTGTACCCGTCATCACTGAACCGCTTCCAGGCGTCGCGGCTCATGCCGTGCAGACCGAGCACCTTGATCTGGTCCGCGTACTGCTCGTTGTCGGTGATCGCCATTCCCCCCTCGCCGGTGACCACGTTCTTGGTCACGTAAAAGCTGAAACAGCCGAAGTCGGCGAAGGTGCCGGTTTTTCGGCCGTGATATTCGGCTTCGATGGCGTGGGCGCAGTCCTCGATCACCTTCAGCTGGTGCTGTTTGGCAATGGCCATGATGCGGTCCATGTCGCAGGAGCGGCCGGCAAAGTGCACCAGCAGGATCGCCTTGGTCCGGGGGGTGATCTTCCGCTCGATGTCGTCGGGATCGATGTTCATCGTCTCCCGCCCGCAGTCGGCAAATACCGGCACTCCGCCGGCGTGGAGCACCGCGTTGGCCGTGGCGGCGAAGGTCATCGCCGGCACGATAACCTCGTCACCGGGCCCGATGCCGATGGCGATCATGGAGAGGTGCAGAGCGGCGGTGCAGGAGTTGACCGCCATGGCATGACGGCACCCCTTGTAGTCCCGGAACATCTCTTCGAAGCGGTGCACCTTGGGCCCGGTGCCCAGCCAGCCGGACTTCAGCGAGTCCACCACTTCGTCTATTTCCGGCTGTTCGATGATCGGGCTGCCGAAAACCAGGAATTCGTCTCTCATCAACGCTGCCTCGTCTGACCGCCGTACCTGCACCCCGGCCGGGAGCAGGAAAGCTCCTGCAGTTCTTCTCGGTACGTCCTGTGGGGATCCTGAGTATTCACTTATTATGTCACATCTGCCGTCGCTGTTCCCACCCCGCCGGCACCGCCGTGCAGCGCTGGGCCAACCGGGCTATAATGGTGTCCGATCCGCTCATTTCACCGGCAGCATCATCGGCAGCGGCGGCCAGCCTCCGGCGCGCCGCGGGTATACGGAATGAACCGACCGAAACAACTTCCGCACAGCCGCTCACGGTCCCCCCGTTTTGAACACACACTGGACATCCTGCTGGCCCTGACCAGCATACTGGCCGTGACCTCGCTGGTGCTCGACGACGGCGGCTTCCAGCTGAAGCCCGTGCTGAAATCGACCTTGCACGTGCTGGAGGGGGTCATCGTCGGTTTCTTTGCCTTCGACCGGCTGGCCCGGCTCTGGCTGGCCCGCGACCGGCGCTGGTATTTGAAGCACCACTGGCTCGACTTCGCCCTGCTGGCCGCGGTGCCGGGGATCTACATCACCGCACTGGAGCTGCGGGGCACCGCGCTCAACGCCGGCATGCTCTACCTGTTGACCACCCAGGTCTACATCCTGGCCACCCTGGTGATCAGGGCGGTGAACCTCAACCTCAGGCTCTCCGGCAGCGGCATCCCGCCACGGTGGTTGCTCATCGGCAGTTTCGTCCTGCTGGCCCTGGCTGGCTCGGGCCTGCTGATGCTGCCCGCGGCGGTGCAGCCGCAACCCGGCACCCACTGGGGCTATCAGGACGCGCTGTTCACCGCGGTGAGCGCCAGCTGTGTCACCGGTCTGGCCGTGGTGGACACCGGAACCCACTTCACCTTTTTCGGCCAGGTGGTGATTCTGGTCCTGATCCAGTTCGGCGGGCTGGGGATCATGCTCTTCGGCACGGTGTTCGCCCTGCTGGTGGGCCGCGGCCTGACCCTGCAGGGTTCGGGCGCCCTGGGCAAGATGGTGGCCAGCGACAATATCGGCGAGATCGGCCGGGTGGCCGCCTTCGTGGTCCTCACCACCCTGACCATGGAAGCGGCGGGGGCCCTGCTGCTCTACCCCATGTTCGCCGGCGGACTGGACGCCGCGGGCCACCCGCTCTCCACCCTGCACGCGGTCTGGCACTCCCTGTTCCACAGCGTCTCCGCCTTCTGCAACGCCGGCTTCTCCCTCTATGGCGGCAGCCTGATGCACGGCACCGCCGACGGGTGGGCCCGGCCGCTGGACCACCACTGGCAGATCCTCGGCGTCTTTGCCCCGCTGATCGTCCTCGGCGGCATCGGCTTCCCGGTGCTGCGCAACTGCGGGCAGACCATCCGCTCGCTGATCCGCCGCCGCCACTGGCCGGGCCAGCCGGTGCCCTGGGACCGCCGCCACCTCCCCCGAACCCGGCTCAACCTGCACACCCGGGTGACCCTGGCCGCCACCGCCCTGCTGGTCCCCCTGGGCACAGGCGGCCTGTGGCTCTTCGAATCACTGGCCGGCAGCCGGATCGGCATGGGCCAGGCGCTGTTCCAGTCGATCACCGCCCGCACCGCCGGTTTCAACACCATCGACATGGGCGCCCTCGCCCCGGCCAGCAAGCTGCTGATGTGCGGGCTGATGTCAGTGGGCGGCAGCCCGGCCAGCACCGCCGGGGGGTTGAAGACCGTCACCCTGGCCGTGCTGGTGCTCGCCATCTGGAACACCATGCGCCGGCGCAAGGAGTTTGAACTGTTCCACCGCAGCGTCTCCGCCGAACTGGTGCGCCGGATCATGGCCCTGGCGGTGATCTACGTGTCGCTGGTGGGTGTGGTGACCCTGGCCCTGGCCGCCATCATGCCCGGCACTCCGACGGTGGACCTCTTCTTCGAGGCCAGCAGCGCCTGCGGCACGGTGGGCCTGACCACCGGGATCACCCCCGGTTTGACACCCGTGGCCAAATTCATCATCATGGCGGCAATGTTTGCCGGCCGGGTGGGGCCGCTGACCATTCTCCTGGCACTGACCACACGGCTGCGGCCGGCCGACTACAGCTACCCCACGGAACACGTACTCATCGGGTGAGGAAATGGAACGATTCGCTGTTATCGGGATGGGACGCTTCGGCAAGCGTCTGTCCGCCCTGCTGGCCGAAGCCGGAGCCGAGGTTATCGCCGTGGACCGGGACAAGGCCCTGGTGGACGAGATCCGCGACGCGGTGACCCTGGCGGTCTGCCTCGACAGCACCGACGAGGACGCGATCCGCTCCCAGGGGATTCACAAGGTGAACGTGGCCATCGTAGGCATCGGCTCGTCCTTCGAGGCCAACCTGCTGACCACCGTGGTGCTCAAGCAGCTGGGGGTTCCCCGTGTGATCAGCCGGGCCACCACCGACCGGCGGGCCACCATCCTTACCAGCATCGGCGCCGACAGTGTGGTCAACCCCGAGCTGGAGTCAGCGGAGCGCTGGCGCAACCGCCTGATGGCGCCGGCGATCATGGAGCGTCTGGAACTGTCCGCAGGGTACAGCCTGACCAAGCTTCCCGCCCCGGTGGTCTTCCACAACAAGACCCTCGAGGAACTGGACATCCGAAAAAAGCACCGGATCACCGTGGCCGCCATCAGCCGCTCCGCCGAACCGCAGGATGGTGATGCTGAGGACAGCCCGCGGCGCGGACAACTGATCAAGGTTCCCATGCCGGAGAGCAGGATTCGGCCCGGAGACATCCTGCTGGTCATCGGCAGCGACGAAGCCGTGGATGCACTGGCGACTCTCTGATCACAGCCGGGGGAAAAGGCGACTCACCGCTGCGGCTGATCCGCCTGCGCAGCCGGGAAAGCAGCCGTGCGGGATCGTGCAGCAGCTGCGGGCCGAAAGGCTCCAGAAGGTCCCGGCAATGGTGGTGGTAGTGGGCCGCCATCTCCGGACAGCCCAGGCGGCGGTAGTAGTCCTCCGATCGCACCCGGGCCCGCGCCGCCTCCCCGGGGCCGTAGAAAGGGCTGTCAAGGATGTGCAACTCTCCCCCCGGCCGCAGCAGGCGGAGCAGCCGGGGGACCAGTGCCGGCAGGTCGGCAAAATACTGCACCGACCCGGCCAGCAGCACCAGGTCCACCCGGCCCGCGGCCAGAGACTCCCCGCTCACGTCGCCATAGAGGAAGATCAGCCGCGGGTTGTGGTGAAAGACCCTGGCGCCCTGTTCCAGCTCGCGCTCGTTGACATCCAGGGCATAGACCAGCCGCCGGGGCGGTTCGGCCAGGCGGGCCGCCATCCACCCGTTGCCGCACCCCACGTCGAGGATCACCTGCAGTTGAGGCCGGGTCGCGAGATACGCCTGCAGCCGGGCCAGCGACCAGGCCCGTACCCGCCATTCCCCGGCCAACCGGTGGCCGGCGGGTACCTCGGGCAGCCGGCTCACCACTTCGTCGTCCAGCAGCCGCCCCTCTCGTTCCCGCACCTCGATGTAGCGGGCCTGCTGACCGTCAAAGGGACCCTCGGCGGACAGCCGCCAGACGCCGCGCTGCCGCGGGAACCCCTCCAGGTCGAGGCCGGCCAGCGGGCCGCTCAGGGCGCCACCCCGGTAACCGTGCACTGGTCCGAGGCGGTGCCGCCGGCCGCCGGGTAGGGCGGCTGGTTGTACGGCGCCGGAGTGGTGTCGGTGCCGTGGAGGCTGAAGGTGCTGCCGCCGATCACCGCGGGCAGGGCGGGGATGTACTGGGTCCAGAGGATGGAGACGATCTCGAAGGGCGACGTGCTGGTATAGCCGCGCCGCCAGTTGGTGAAATAGCCGCCCTGGGCCAGGTCCACGTCCATCCGGCCGGAGAGCCGGCGGAACCAGGGCGTGGGGTTGCGCAGGTCCACGTCGAAACGGAGGGTGAAGGGCAGGGTGCCCTGCAGCGGCTGGCAGTCCAGGTCCACCGCGATGGTGGCCGGGTCACGGACAAAGAGGTCGTCCCACTCCCACTCCAGCCGCCCGGTGAGGCCCGGGTCGAGACGCCCCTGGAACCAGAGGGTCAGGTCCCGCCCGCCGCGGACTTCGGTGCTCACCAGGTGCAGCCCGTTGCCCAGGTTCTCCATGGAGTCCCAGTGATCGGCCAGCGTCTTGGGCCCCCCCAGGTTGTAATAGGTTTCCATGAACCAGGCGCCGTCGGGGGTGAAAGTGCCGTCGGTCCACTCGTTGCTGGTCACCAGCACCTCGCCGTTGAAGTAGACCGCCTGCGGCTCGCGCATCTCGTAGTAGCCGAGGTCGGTGGTGCAGGTGACCACCCCCCCGTGCCCCCCGGGGGAAAAATGATTGATGAAACTGCTGTTCCAGGCATCGCGGAGGGTGAGCTCGGCAAACCCCCCGTCCAGGTGGTTCTCGATGTCCGGGCCGTCGGGGTGGGTGAGCAGGAACCGGGCCGCCACCGAGCGCGGCATGGGGCTGGACGACAGGGTGCCGCTGACCAGGTAGTCGTGGAGCGAAAGCTGCGAGCCGTACTCGTTGACCGCGGTGATCACCGTCACATACCCGGCCCAGGCCACGTTGATCCACCAGGGTGAACCGTCGTCGGGTTCCCAGGCACAGATCACGTGGTGGTTCAGCGAGGGGAACGGGGTGCCGATGCCCAACTGGCGGGTGGCCAGCATCTCCACCCCCGGCTGGACCATGCTGCCCCAGCAGGCGTGGGAGCGGCAGGCCCACCCCCAGCCCCAGTCGCTGAAGCTGTTCAGGATCTTCAGGTCGAGCAGGTCGATGTTTGCCGCCGGGTGCGTAAGCGCCAGCGCGTCCATCATCCCCTGCAGCTCGTCCACCATCTCCGCCGGCTGCCAGTCCGAAGCGGCCATGGTGACCCGCAGGTCCGCGTAATCGGTGTCCAGCATCATGCGGAAGTAGTCCACCGCGTCGACGATCTCGTCGGCCAGCAGCGAGGCGTGAGCATAGCCCATCTCGTGGTGCGTACCCCAGACGTGAATCACCGAGTAGCCCTTGCCGTCCCCGTCCAGCTGCTGGTCCAGCAGCACCCCGTTCTGTGCCGCCACCGGCGTGGCAGGAAGGGTCAGCAGCACCAGCAGGGAAAAAACGGTGAGGATGGGACCAGACGGTGAACATCCAGCAGACATCGTAAAACTCCTGAAACGGGTTTCAGCGGGCGGGAACACTCCCCGCGGCGGAAAACTCTCCACGGAATAAAGATAGGTGCCGCAGGGGGGAACTGTCAACCATGCACCGCTCCCCGCAGCTGAAACCTCGGGGGCGCTATTGCGTATATGCAGGAAGCGCCCGGGGACCGGTTCCGCCGGGACACAACCGCAACGCCACAGGTGGAGCAACATGGACGCAATCAAAATCGACAGGATAACCAAGGCCTACGAGGGGCACCGGGCGGTGGACAGCCTCGACCTGACCGTCCCCCGGGGAAGCATTTTCGGTCTGCTGGGGCCCAACGGGGCAGGCAAGACCACCTCCATCCGCATGATCATGAACATCCTCATTCCCGACACGGGCCGGATCGAGGTGCTGGGAGAGGGGATGAACGAGCAGCTCAAGGAACGGATCGGCTACCTGCCGGAGGAGCGCGGGCTCTACGCCAAGATGAAGGTGAACGAAGTGCTGCACTACCTGGCATCGATCAAGGGCGTGGCGGCGCGGACGGCAAAGGAGCGCACCGACCAGTGGCTGGCCCGGGTGGGACTGACCGACTGGAAGGAGAAGAAGGTGGAGGAACTGTCCAAGGGGATGCAGCAGAAAGTGCAGTTTGTTTCGGCCATGCTCCACGACCCGGAGCTGCTGATCCTTGACGAGCCCTTCTCCGGCCTCGACCCGGTGAACGTCGACATGTTGAAGGAGATCATTCTCGAACTGCACCAGCAGGGCAAAACCATTGTCTTCTCCACCCACATCATGGAGCAGGTGGAGAAACTCTGCGAATACATCTGCCTGATCAACAAGGGCAGGAAGGTGCTGGACGGCCGGCTCAGCGATGTGAAGCACAGCTACGGCACGAACACCATCGCCCTGGAGTTCGAGGGCCAGGCGGCCTTCCTCGACGACAAGGCCCTGGTGGGCAGCATCGACCGCTACGGCAACTACGCCGAGGTCACCCTGGCCGAGGGCGTGGAACCCCGGCAACTGCTGGAACGGGCGGTGTCCGACGGCTGCCGGCTCAAGCGCTTCCAGGTGATGGAGCCGACCCTGCACAACATCTTCGTCAATATCGTGGGAAGGGAGGCCGCGTGATGAACAAGATACTGGCCGTCCTGCGACGCGAATATCTGACCCGGGTGAAGAAAAAGAGTTTTATCATCTTCACCATCCTCGGCCCGGTGCTGATGGCCCTGCTGATGGGCCTGCCCTCGGCGATGATGATGCTCTCACCGTCGGTCCAGCAGCAGATGGCCCTGGTGGACCTGCACGGCGGTTTTGCCGGGCCCCTGGAGGACGCGTTCTCCGAGGTCACCCTGGACGACGGGCGATCACGCTACGCCCTGGAGATGGTGGACCCGGGTGACCAGGGCCCCACCGCCGCCCGCCAGGAGCTGAACCAGCGGGTGCTGGACGGCTCCCTCGACGCCTACCTGGTGGTGGAGCGCGAGTTCGACGAGGAGGGCGGGATCAAGTATTTCTCCCGCAACATCAGCTTCAACGAGCAGCAGCGGATGGACAACGCACTGTACAAGGTGGCGCTGGACCTGCGGCTGGCTGACTCCGACTCCGGCCTGGACCGCGACCAGCTGCGGGAGCTGACCCGCGGTATTGAGATGAGCGTGGTGGAGGTGACCAGGAGCGGCGAGGAAAAGGAGAAATCGGAAGCGGCCCGGGTGATCGGCTTCGTGGCCAACTACCTCTTCATCTTCCTCTTCTACATGATGTTCGTCCTCTGGGGTGTGGCCATCATGCGCGGGGTCATCGAGGAGAAGTCCTCACGAATCGTCGAGGTGCTGCTCTCGTCGCTCACCCCCTTCCAGCTGATGATGGGCAAGGTGGTGGGCATCGCCCTGGTGGGGCTGACCCAGATGACCGTCTACGCCCTCTCCGGCGCCGCGTTCCTGATCTACGGTTCGTCACAGGAGACCCTGGGACCGCTGCTGGAGGGGCTCTCCCCCACGATGTTCATCTACATGATCCTGTTCTACGTGCTGGGCTACTTCCTCTATGCCACCCTCTACGCGGCGGTGGGCGCGGTGTGCAACACCGAGCAGGAAGCCCAGCAGGCACAGATGCCGGTGATCCTGCTGCTGATCATTCCGCTCTCCACGGTCTTCTTTTTCATGAACAACCCCACGTCGATGATCGCCCAGGTGGTGTCGCTGATCCCCTTCTTCACCCCCTTCATCATGATGGTGCGGATCAACACGGTGATGCCGGCCTTCTGGCAGATCGCCCTCTCCGTCATCCTGCTCATCGCAACCAACGTGGCGATGATCTGGCTGGTGGGCAAGATCTTCCGGGTGGGGATCCTGATGTATGGCAAGCGGCCCGGGCCGATGGAGATCCTGCGCTGGGTGCGGAGGTCGTAGCAGAGTCACCGCAAACTGCCGGCGGCGACGTTTCCGCCGTGGCTCACCAGGCCGTCAAAAGCCAGGAAATCACAATAGTCCAGCTGCTGCACGCCGGTGCCGGTCATCTTGAACCCCCTCACCCGGCAGGGGGCCCGGGGGTCCGCTCCCGGCGCGGTGATCATCTCGTCGGTCCCGTCGAGGTCGAGGTCGCCGGCGGCCACCGCGGCGCCGTAACGATACTCACCGTCATAAGCCAGAAAGCTGACCCCGGCCACCGGAGAGACGGCCGAGCCATCCAGGCGCCAGGCCCGGACATGGGCCGGGAACATGTCACCCGGACCGGGGCCGGTGACGACTTCGGCCACGCCGTCCCCCTGCAGGTCGCCGCAGGCCACGTTGACGCCGAAGCGGTTGGCCCCGTAAGCCAGGAAACTGAACCCGGGGATCGGGGAGGTGGTGGTCCCACCGTCGTGGTTCCAGCCACGGACGTGGGGACCGAACACCCCGCCCGGCCCGGCGCCGGTGATGATCTCGTCCATGCCGTCGCCATCCACATCACCGCAGGCCACGTTGACCCCGTAACGGTTTGTCCCGTAGGCCAGGAAACTGATCCCGTCCATCGGAGTCACCGCAGCGCCGTCAGCGTCCCAGCCGCGGACGTGGGGACCAAACACTTCACCCGGCCCGGCGCCGGTGATGATCTCGTCGATGCCGTCGCCGTCCACGTCGCCACAGGCCACATTGACCCCGAAGCGCCATGTGCCGTACGCCATGAACGACACGCGGGTCACCAGGCTGCCGTCGGCCTCGAAGGCCCGGACCAGCGGGCCGTATTCCAGGCCGGGGCCCGGACCACAGACGATTTCATCGATGCCGTCGCCGTCGATGTCCCCCAGGGCCAGACGCAGACCGTAGCCCACCGCTGCCCCATAAGGCTCGATATCGCCGGCCAGATCAGCCTGGCCAAAGGGATCGACGATCCGGCCGCGGGCCGGGTTGCCTTGCCCCGGCCCCGGAGCACCGACGATCTGCAGAGGCCAGCGGGTGTGTGCTTCAACCCGCGCCTGGTCTTCCGGATCGCCGGCGTCGATATAGACCGCACGCACCAGGTCTCCGCTGCCGCAATCCAGACGACCGTCCCCGGCCACCGGCGGGCATGATGGCGAGAACAGTGTGGGCAGGGTGCCATTGAAGTGGCCGCTGCCCGGTGCGGTTTCAGTCAGGGCGGCGATCTCTTCGTCGGCACTGGTCATGTTGACCACCCGCACCTGGACGGTCTCCATGGCCCCCCCCGGGTCGGTGCCGGCGTTACGGTCTTCCAGCAGGAGGCCCATCTCCCGCCCCACCAGGATCTCATCCGTTTCCCCGCCCCCGCTGTCAAGGATGGAGAGGAAGGACATGGGAAGCCGGGCCATGGCCATGTATCCACCGGAACCTTCTTCGCGAGCGTGGCCGGCCCTGCCCCCGAATGCCGCATATGCCCCATCGGCAGAGAGGGCGACACTGAATGTCGATCCGATACCCTGGAATGTGTTGTCCGGAACCGAGAAGACGGTACGGCCGCTGTCCCTGTCGAATACCGCCAGCAGAAAACCGTCTCCGCTCCCCTGTTGTCCGTGGGAGACCGCCGCGGCCCTCGATCCGTCGTCGGTCAGTTCCACATCGTTGACCTGGTCCCCGAAACCGGTTTCAGTGAACAGGGGCAACGGCGACGAGCTGTCGAAGATCCGGCAGCTGCCGCCGTACGTGTTGACCGCAGGGAAATCGAGCGTACCGGCAATCACCGTACTGCCGTCATCGGAGACGTCCACACAGCTGACAAAGGACTCGTCGTCCAGCACCGGAAAGGTATAGCACCACCGTTCGACGTAGTCGGCCCCGTCCCAGGCGAACAACGACAGCTGCCCCCTGGTTGAGCCCACCGCGAGAAGCATCCCGTCGCCGGAGAGGGCCGGCAGGGACTGGCTGCCGCCCTCGTGCTCCACTCGATCCAAGGGAAACCCGGTGGCCGTATCCAGCACCACGGTTTCCCCGCGGCTGGAAGCGGCCAGCCGTCTCCCGTCCGCCGAGCAGTCCAGGCCCAGGGCCTGGTTGCCCAACTGGTGATGCCAGAGCAGTATCCCGGTCTGCCGGTCGTAACAGATCACCCGCCCGGCATAGTTCGGTGACGGCCCCTGGGCCAGGCCAAAAAAGAATCTTCCGTCGTCACAGGTTTCCGCATCGACCCAGAGGTGGTCCGGAGGTGCCATCATCTGGTGCACCGGAACCGGGGAGGATTTGTCCCACAGGTAGAGCAAAGATTCCAGCTCCATGTCGTTGCCCCGGGTGGCGCAGACCAGGCTCCGCCCTTCGCGGTCGCTCTCCAGGGGGAGAAACCAATCGGTGCCCGCGATATCCGCGCGCCACTCCAGGCTTCTGGCCTCGCCCCGCCGGTAAAGTTGCACCCGCTCGTTGTTGATCCACCATCCGGAGAGCACGAACTCCCCGTCGGCAGTGATCGCCACCTGCTTGCGGTTGACCGCTGCATCCTCGTGATTCGTATCCACCCAGAGCAGGCCCGGCGGAACCCGGTTCTCACCAACCACCATACCAGCCGGCCCCCCGGCCGTCGCGGTCAGCGAAAGCAGGGAGAACAACAGGCCTGCAACAGACCAGTGGAATCGGAAATGTTTGGTATCTCTCATTGACCCCTCCAGGTGTCGGAGCACGGCGCACACAAACCCCCGCAAGCCGGATCTGGCCGCCGTTCAACCAACATGAGGTACTTATCGGCGGGGAGGAGGGGCGGGATGAGAGGACGATCACCACTTCTTACAGGTCGATCACCAGGCCTTCGCGGGCGGCCTCCGCTCCGGGGAAAAGGCTGCGCGCGGCACGTTCAACCCGGGCCACCATGGTGTCGTCATGGTCCGGACTGAAGTGGTAGAGCATCAGGCGCCGGGCCCGGGAACGGATGGCCAGCTCGCAGGCCATTTCAAAAGTGCTGTGGCCATAGCCCCGGCGGCCGCCGCCCTGGCCGGCATACTCGGCCGGCAGGTACTGGGCGTCGTGGACCAGGAGGTTGCAGTCCCGGCAGAAGGCCGCCAGACGTCTCCCGTCCTCTCCTTCGCTGCCCTCGATGTCGGTGGCGTAGACCAGGCTGCGGCCCTCCAGCTCAACCCGGAAGGCCAGCACGCCCCAACCGGGGTGATTGCGGCAGCGGAGCACCCTCACCCGGGGGAGACTCCGTGCAGCGGGTGCCCGTTGCCGGAGCTCCGGCGCGTCCTTCCCCCTGCCCCAGGCGAGGATCTCGCCGCCTTCCAGGTTGCTGATCCTCACCGTGGCGGCAAGGCTTTCCAGCTGGACCGGGAAGTAGGGTGAGAGCAGGGCATTGGTCAGGGCGTCTTCCATGGTCTCACCGTCGTAGCGCGGACCGAAGACGTGCAGCGTGGACCGCGGATCGTAGAGCGGCCGAAAAAAGGGGAAGCCCTGGGTGTGATCGTGGTGGGTGTGGGAGATGAGCAGGGTCAGTTCGATGCCGCCATCGCCGGGGGATTCCTCCGCCGCCGCCAGCAATTTACCCAGACCGACAATCCCGGTCCCCGCGTCGAGAACCAGAATCCGGCCGGCGGTCCTGACTTCGATGCAGGAGGTGTTGCCGCCCACATCCAAAGTCCCGGCGCCGGGCACCGCATGGCTGCCCCGCACGCCCCAGAACCGGACCCGGAAATCAGTGCCCTTCTCGCTCTGCTTCTTCGCCATCACCCACCGATCCTCCGCCTAGAAAGAGTTGCCGATGCTCAGATAGAATTCGCCTATTCCCTCCCCCTCCTCGCGGTCCAGTTTCCAACCGTATTCCATGCGCACCGGGCCCACCGGCGTGTGGTAGTGCAAGCCCACGCCGGCGGTTTGGCGGAGTTTGAAGTCGTCGAACATGTCACTCACGGTGAGAAACACGTTGCCCAGATCGACAAACACCGAAGCCCCCAGGTCGCCGTACAGTGGAAAGCGCAGTTCCTGGTTCAGCACCACCAGCGCCTCGCCGCCCAGGGGCAGGCCGGACTTGGGATCCTGCGGCCCCAGCCGGTCCAGGGGGAACCCGCGCACGGTGTTCGAACCGCCGGCGAAAAAGCGTTGAGAGATCGGGATGTACTGGTCGGAGCCCGGCCAGCCCATCAGCCCCAGCCGCGCGGTGGAGATCCAGACCGTACGGTTGGAGAGCGGCTGATAGTAACTGCCGCTGAACAAAGAACGGAGGAACTCCGTCTGAGAACCGAGCACCCTGAGGGCCGATTCCAGTTCGCCGCGGACGAACAGACCGCGGGTGGGGTTGAAGAAATCGTCCCGGGCGTCATAGATCGGTGACAGGCGGAGCCGGGAGATGCGGTACGTCTCTTCGCGGTCCTCGATCACATCCTCCAGCACCCGAACCTCATCGAGACGGTTGGCCTCGAAGTTGTAGCCGTAGAGAAAGCGCCAGTGCGGCGAATACTTCCAGTCCACCTGGAAGGAGGCGCTGAGCCGCGAAATGTCGTAGCTCACTTCCTGCTCCTGGGCGGCAAAGGCCACCACCGTGGCCTCCATGTTGCGACGGTTGAGGAAGCGGGTTTCAGTGCCGGTAACCTGCAGCCGCTGGCGCAAGCTGGATCCCCTGAGCTGCAGGCCAAGGATCCGGCGGGCGCCCATGAAGTTGAGGTTGTTGAACTGCAGATAGCCCCGGAGCTTCTCCTCGGTGTCGTAGCCCACGGCACCGGTGAGCTGAAGGTTGTCCCGCTCCTCCACCTCCACCAGCAGGCGGACGTTGAGCGGCCCGTCCGCCGGGCCGGGCAGCGGTTCGTAGCGGACCACCACCTGATCGAAAAGACCGGTGCGGTAAAGGTTGCGCTGGCTCTGCAGCATGCCGAATCGGCTGAGCGGCTGTCCAGGCAGAATCACCATCTCCTGGCTGATCACCCGGTTGTCGGTGAGCACGTTGCCGGAAAACCGCCAGTCGTCCACCAGGTGGCGCCGTCCCTCTTCCACTCCGACCTCGATCAGGTGCGGCAGCGGACCGTCCTCCCCGCCATCGAGATGGGTGACCTCGATCTCCAGTTGCGCTTCAATAAAACCCTCCTGGTCGATGAAGCGCACCAGGTCTTCCTGGGCCTCCTTCATCCGGAACGCGTCGTAGGGCACTCCTTCCTGGTAGAGGAAACGGTGGCGCAGGTCGATCTCGTTGAGGCCGTTGAGGCCGCTGAACCGGACCAGGCGCACCACGTCCTGCGGCCCCTCGCTGATCATGATCTGCAAAGGCACCGTCTTCTCCCTGCCGTCGGCCGAACCGGCCAGGGGCGCCCCGGTGAAGTGGGTGATCCGGCAGTCGTTGTAGCCCCGGGCGCGGTAGGCCGTGCGCAGCCGGCCAAGGGCCGGCAGCACCTGGTCCTCCACGTAGAGGACACCGCTCTTCAACTGGACATCCTCCGGACCACCTTCCAACAGGGCGAGCGCCTGCGAGGTGTTGAACAGCCGGTTGCCGCTGACCTCGATGGAGGCGATCCGGGCGGCCGGACCCTCCCGCACCACGAAGACCAGGTCCGTCCGGTCCTCCGCCGGCTCCTGCACCGCCGTCACCTCGGCGTCGGGGAAGCCCTTGTGCCGGAAGTGCTGGGCCAGCATCTCCCGGGCCCGGCGGATGTTGTCATCGAAAAACGCCTCCCCGGACCAGAGTTTGCGGATCTTTCCTTTCATCCCCAGGGGGACACGGCCCCCGCGGTACTTCACCCCGTAGCGCGGCCCGGCGTTCACGGTCCAGACCAGATCGGTTAACGGCTCATCGGCCCTGGCGGTCTCCCGCGGCAGCCGGTCCAGCTTCACCCGGCAGCGGAGGTGCCCCTGCTTGAGCAGGAATTTGGTGAGCCTTTCCTGGTCGTCCACCAGCCGCTTGGCTTCCACCAGGTCCCCGGATCGCACCTTGAGCTTGCCGGCCAGTTTCTCCTGTTTCACCGGAAGCTGCTCCGGTTCGGCAAAGCTGATCCGGCCCACCCGCGGCCGGGGAGAGCCGTCGGCGGCGGTTCCCTGGTCAGGGGACGTGCGGCTGCGCCGGCCCAGGAGGCTGTCCCACAACCTCTTATCCTTGCCCTGGGCAAAACTCATGGTGGTGCGGTACTGAAAGTCGGCGCCGTACGACCCGTCCTGCTCCCGGGAGCCGAGCAGGGCCATCCGCTCGTCAAAGCGGTAGCGCAGCAGCACCAGCGTTTCCTCGACGTTCGTCAGGCTGGTGGAGTAGGTGAAGAAAAGGTCTTCGGAGAGGTCCTTGCCCACGGTGATGCGGGCGGTGGGGTCGGTGGTCCCCTCGAGGAACATCGGCTGGATCTCGAAGCGGGTGAGCCCGAAGGCCTCCTTGAACACCGATTGCAGTTCACCGGTGAACCCGCCGGTGAAGTAGGAGGTCACCTCCTGGCCGGCCAGCGCCGCCCCCTCGATCCCGGGCATCTCGGAGCTGAGACGGCCGAAGGCCAGCAGCGAAATGATGTCCCGGTCATTGAGCCGAGGTACCGAGGTGACCTCGAAGGAGAGGTCCTCGAAGGGACCGTCGGCCACCAGGGTGATCAGGTAGGTGTCCACGGTTGTGGAAGCCTTGAGGTAGAGCACCGGCTGCACCCCGGTGGGATCGATGAAATCGACCCGCGCCTCCTCCACGTCGTACTCGATGTCGCGGAACAGGAACCGGCCGCCAGGAACCGAGGTCACCGTACCGGTAATCCGGGGTTCGGCAAAGGTCTGTCCAACCTCGAGGCTGCCGGCGAACTGCACCGTGCCCTCCTCGCTGCGGATAAAGAGGTTGTCCGGCGCCTCCAGTGTCAGATCGAGGGCCAGCCGTCCCAGCCAGTCGATCTCTTCCTCCCCCGAGGAGACCGGGTCGTCGACCAGCAACGGTTCCTCCTCCTCGATGAACACCGACCCGCTGTAAACAGTGCGGCGGATCAGGCCCCGGCCGGAGAGGGTGTGCCCCTGCCGGTCCCCTTCCAACACCAGGTCGGCGTCGAAGAGGGTGCTCACCTTCTCCGGGTAGGCCAGCACCATGTCCCGACCGACGGCCTCGAAGCGGAACGATTCCGCCGAGTAGTCCCGGCCGAAGTGGAGGGTGCCGCTGCCGCTCACCGGCCCGCCACCAATCCGGCCGCTCATGCTCAGCAGTTCGAGACGGTCCGGTTCGAGGGCGATGGCCGCTTCGATGCCGGTGCAGGCGAAGTGGATCTGGGGCAGGGTCAGCTTGCCGCCGGTG
Organism: uncultured Acidobacteriota bacterium; assembly: GCA_963836075.1. Taxonomy (GTDB): domain Bacteria; phylum Acidobacteriota; class JAQAZP01; order JAQAZP01; family JAQAZP01; genus JAQAZP01. The sequence goes on along the minus strand of CAWIIB010000009.1, from coordinate 2,270,595 downwards.
AGGTCCACCCGGCCGGTCTGGGTCAGGTGGGGGTAGTAACCGCCCAGTTGCAGCTCGGCCATCCCCGAGCCGCTGAGCTGGTAGGTCTCGCGGGAGATACCGAGGCCGTCGAGGTCGAAGGAGCCGAGGAGCAACATGTCGGAAGGCGTGGGCACACCCTCGAAGGCCAACCGGCCGCCGGCGCTGATCCGCGACCCCCCCGGCCCCTGGAAGCTGGCCCGGGGCACCTTCAGGCTGCGCACGCCCTGGTCCATCAGGATGGGGAAGGCGCCGCGGCTCTCCAGACGGTAGTACTCCGACGTGCTGACCAGGCAGTGCTCCACCAGGCCGCCGAGCACCATCCGCCGGGCCACGGCTCCCGGCCCGCGGAGCCAGACCCGGCCGGTGAGCTCGGCCCACTGGCCGGGGATGAACTGGGGAACGGTGGCGTCCTCTTCGCACTGCCGCACGCGGAGCGAGGAGAGTTCGCCGGCCAGCCAGAGCGGCCAGTTGTGACCATCGGCAAAAAGCATCCCACGTATGCGGCCGCTTCCGGTTTCCGGCTCCAGCTCCAGCCGCCAGATATCCCCGTTCATGGCCAGACTCGCCTTGCCCGGGCCCAGCAGGTTGGCCCCCGAGGCCAGCCAGGGGAAATAGAAGCCGCCCCGCAGGGAGAACCGGCCCCCGTCATAGGAACCGTGCCCGGTGAAGTCCAGAGGCGCCCGGAAATACGGCTCGCCGGTCTCCTCGTCCACCAGTACGGTGCAGGCACCGGCAAACTCCACTGCCGATCCGTTGCAGCGAAAGTGGACGTCATGGAACCCCGGCTCGATCCACCCGGAGATGCTCATCCGCCCGTTCCCCCCGATCTCACCGTGCCAGCGGACCCCGTCGCCGTCCACCTCCACCCCGGCCCTGGTGGTGCCGAAGCGCCACTGATCGAGGTCCCAGCTGCCGCTCTCCACCAGCCCCCAGCCGGCCAGTGGGGAGAAGGGGTCGGACCGGTCGAGAGCCAGCTGGACATCAGCCGGATCGCCGCTGACCGGCGGCATGGGCAGCAGGTTGCTGACCGTGGCCAGGGGAATACCGGTCAGGTCGCAGCGTATCCCGATCAGCGGGTCGAGGGGGCCGAGAATGCCGTAAACGGCCGGCCCGGCCATCCGGTCATCCACTTGCAGAACGAGATCCCGCTCTTTCTCCGTTTCCGCACCCGGCTCCTCGTCGCCGGCACCACGCCGCCCCAGCCGCCAGCCGAAATAGTCCACCGTGCCGTTGACCCCGTCACCACCCAACACCAGGTCGCGCAGCTCGAAGCGCTCCGGGTCCAGGTGGAAACGGCCGTCGGTCTGCCCCAGCCGGAACCCGGCCAGCTGGAGACTGTCGCCCCGCATCCAGCCCTCGAAACGGAACGGCCCGCCCTCCTCGCGAACCAGGGTGGCGTCGAACTCCAGCACCCCGGCCATGGACAGCGGCGTCCGCCCCTCCCCGTCACGGAGCGTGGGATACCGCGGCCCGAAGATCCGCTCCAGGGTGTTCTTGCTGCGGCGCAGGTCATCGGCAACCAACCGGATGTTGACCCGGGATCCACCGCCCTCCAGACTGAGAGGCCCGGAGAACTGGACGGCGGTCTGCCCCACCACCAGCGAGCTCTCCTGGAACTGCAGCGTCCCCTGGAAGGCGTGGAAGGCCACCCGGCCCCGCAACGAGGGGGGGCCCATGGCCTGCAAAGTGCCCTTTCTCTGGCCGGAGTCCACCACCAGATCACCCGCGGCCACCAGGTCGGTCCAGTTTTTCACCGGCATCGTCCCGGCGACCTGGCCGCTGACCAGCCCCTGAGGCCACTCCTCTCCCAGCTGGATCCAGGGCTGGACCTGCGGCAGGCTGACCTTGTCCAGTTCCAGCGTGGCCTCCAGCACTCCCCGGGTGTTGAGCGGGAAGAGGCTGCCCGCCCCGCGGCAACGACCGTCGAACAGCCCGGTGTCGAAACGGTGCACGGTCAACCCGGCGCTGCCCACCTCGGCGAGGATGGTGTAGTCATCCAGCGGCAGGTCATCGATCCATGCCCGGTTACCGGAGACGGTGCCGCTGAGGGTCCAGAGCCCGGTCTCGTCCGGCTCGCCCCACTTGCCGATGAGCTCCAGATCCAGCGCCGCGCTGCCGGTCAGACCAAAGGGCAGCCGGGTGTAGCGGGCCACCCGTTCCAGCCGGCAGACGCCCTGGATGGCCAGCCGCCGGGGAACCTCTCCGTAGCGCCGGAAGCCGATGACCCCGTCGCCGGTCAGCTGGGCCACCGGCGAGGAGAGCTCCAGGTGACGCACCCGGACACCGCTGAGGTCGAGGCCCGCCGCGGCCACCAGCGAGTCCACCGGAAAGCGGTAGCCGTTGGCGTCCACCATGCCCGGCCCGCACTGCACCACGCCCTCGACGACCTCGCGGCTGTCCGTGGGGGCCAGCGACACTTTGATGTTCCGAACCTCGATGTCCAGGGGAATCTCGTGCCGCCCGAAGCGGAAGACCGCCCGCCGGATACTGGCCCCGGGAAGGCTGATCGAGAAGTCCCGCGGCGGTTTCTTATCCCGCTTGCGGAAGCGGTTGACAAAGGCCATCAGCGAATGGTGCTCCATATCCACGTCGAGACCGTCGAGATCCAACTGGTGCGCCCCGAAGGTGAAAGGCCTGTGGAAGGAGGGGCCGAAGGCGAAGCGCAGGGACTCCAGGGTGAGCGAGCAGCCGGGGGCCGGGCCCTCGGCGGTGGGCAGGGCCTCGGGATCGGGTGGAATCTCGAGCTGGATGCCCGAGATAAGCAGTTCGCCCGAATAGAAGTCGAGGTTCAGCGCCTGAAACCCCGACCCCGGGGCGAAATACTTCTCCACCAGGCCGGTGAGCAGACTGGAGGTGATGCGGCTGCTGGGCGACCCGAACACGAGGTAGAGCAACAGAATGGAGAAAAGAATGATCACCGCCCCGGCGATCCTGGCCGCCAGCCCGATTCGGGAGAAGCGGAACGCTGACAGAATCTTCCTCGATTTCTTCGCTTCTGTACTTGGTTTCTTATGGGCCAGGGGCTTGTCCTCACTTGTCACCAGGCGGATTCCTGTACAATAATACTATTCAAATGACCAGCTTGCGAACCGTTTGGCAATGAAGGAACCGTGCTGTTATGGAAATCCCGGAGGCCGGATATGAGATGGTGGACCACCCGGCGGACCTGCGTATCCGCCTCTGGGCCCCCGACCGGGAAAGTCTCTTCCGGCAGGCCGCCCGGGCGCTGTTCGACACCCTGTTCCCCGACGAGGGAACCACGGGTGGCGCGCAGTCCCTTGCCGCCCGGATCGACATCGATCTCGACGGCCTGGACCCGGACGACCTGCTGGTGCGCTGGCTGGGGGAACTGCACTTCCATGCCGATACCCGACATCTGATCCCCCACGCGATCACTTTTCAGCAGCTGGGCCAGACACGCCTGCGGGCCGAGTGCATCATGCGGCGGACAGGCCGCCCAGGTTGCGAGATCAAGGCGGTGACCTACCACCAGTCAGGCATCCGGGAGAACGGCGGCCTGCTGGAGGCCACCCTGCTCTTCGACGTCTGAACAGAAGTAGAGGCCCCGGGGATGAGCGGCGCAGGATTCAAGAAGATCGGCGAGTGCACCTGGGAGATCGGGAAACGGGGCCGGATGCGGGTGCCGGCCCGGTTCTTCGCCCGTGAATCGGCCCTGGACCAGATCCGCAAGGACCAGGCCCTGGACCAGTTGACCAACGTGGCCCAGTTGCCGGGCATCGTCGGCTACTCGCTGGCCATGCCGGACATCCACTGGGGCTATGGTTTCCCCATCGGCGGGGTGGCGGCCTTCGATCTCGACGAGGGGATCATCTCGCCCGGCGGCGTGGGCTACGACATCAACTGCGGTGTGCGGTTGATGCGCACCAGGCTGGACCTGGAGACGGTGAAACCGCGGATCCGCGCACTGGCCGATGCGCTGTTCAACGGGGTGCCCTGCGGCGTGGGCTCCAGCGGCGCCATCCGCCTCTCCCCTGCTGACCAGCTCAAAGTGCTGTCCCAGGGCGCGGCCTGGACGGTGAAGAACGGTTACGGCCAGCAGAGCGACCTGGAATACATGGAGGAGCGGGGCTGCCTCCCCGAGGCCGATCCCGCAGCCGTGAGCAGGCGGGCCCTGGAAAGGGGCCGCAACCAGCTGGGGACCCTCGGCTCGGGCAACCACTTCATCGAGGTGGGTTTGGTGGACACCGTGTTCGACGAGACCGCGGCCGCGGCCTACGGTCTGGCCGAGGGCGGCATCACCGTGATGATCCACTCCGGGTCCCGCGGCCTGGGCTACCAGGTCTGCGACGACTATCTCAAACAGCTGGTGCGCAGCGGCAGAAGAGACCTGCCCGACCGCCAGCTGGCCTGCGCGCCGATCGGTTCCCGGGAGGCCAGGGACTACATGGCGGCCATGGCCTGCGCCACCAACTACGCCTTCGCCAACCGCCAGGCGATGAGCCACCTGACCCGTGAGATCTTCCAGAAGGTCTTCCAGGCCGGCCCGCGCGACCTGGGCATGGGCCTGGTCTACGACGTCTGCCACAACATCGCCAAAAAGGAACGGCACACTTTCGAGGGACGGGAGCGTACACTGATGGTGCACCGCAAGGGGGCCACCCGCGCCTTCGGCCCCGGCCGCCCGGAAGTCCCTGCGGCCTATCGCGCGGTGGGCCAGCCGGTGCTGATTCCCGGGGACATGGGCTCCTGCTCCTACGTGCTTTCAGGCACGGCCAAGGCCATGGAGACCACCTTCGGCAGCACCTGCCACGGCGCCGGCCGGGTGATGAGCCGCCGCCAGGCCAGGAAGGCCGCCCGGGAGCGCACCATCGCCTTCGAGCTCTCCGACCGGGGGATTCACGTCCGCGCCAGGGGCAAGGGCACCCTGGCCGAAGAGATGCCCGAAGCTTACAAGGACGTGGAGGACGTGGTGCAAGCGGTGCACCTCTCGGGGATCTCGCGCAAGGTGGCCCGACTGGTGCCACTGGCGGTGATCAAGGGGTAACGTATTAGTTCTTTCCCGCCGCCACGTTGGCCCCGTGGGTCAGGCCCGGAAATGCGTCCAGCGAAAAGAGCTGGCTCACGGCCGACCCGTTGTAGGAGAACGCTTTCACCTCACTGTCCGCGGTGGGATCCGGCCCGCGGCCCACCAGCAGATCGTCACGGCCGTCGGCATCCAGGTCGGTTCCGGCAAAGACATTGACCCCGAAGCGGAGCGGTTCGGTCTGCCAGGCAAAGAAACTGAAGCCGGGCAGCGAAGTGACCGCGGACCCGTCATAGTTCCAGCCGCGCACGTGGGGCCCGAACACCGCACCCGGACCGGCGCCGGTGACGATCTCGTCAATACCGTCGCCATCCACATCGCCGCAGCTGACATTGACCCCGAACTTCAGTGTGCCGTAAGCGAAGTAGCTCACCGCTGGTATGGCTGCCGCCGCACCGCCGTCCACGTTCCAGCCGCGCACATGGGGGCCGTACACCGCACCCGGACCGGCGCCGGTGACGATCTCGTCAAAGCCGTCGCCATCGATATCACCGCCGGCCACGTTCACTCCCCACTTTGGCGTGCCGTAGGCAAAGTAGCTCACCCCGGGCAATGAAGTGACCCCTGACCCGCCGTTGTAAGTCCAGCCGCGCACGTGAGGCCCGAACACCGCACCCGGACCGGCACCGGTGATGATCTCGTCGAAACCGTCGCCGTCGAAGTCGCCGGCGGCGACATTCACGCCGTATTTGTTCGTGCCGTAGGCCAGGAAATTGAGCCCGGGAACGGGCGTGCCGTCCACCTCGAACCCCCGGACGTGGGGCCCGTAGATGTCACCCGGACCAGCACCAGTGAGGATCTCGTCCGCTCCGTCACCGTCCGGGTCACCGCTGTTCACCTTGACGCCGTAATGAGTTGCGCCGTATGCCGGGAACTCGGACTGGGCCGCTGCGTCCTGCAACGGCGGGAACAGCCGGACCAGGGGGCTGTTGTCGTAGGCCGGGCCCGGACCGACATAGAGCGATGAAAGGGACGAGATACTGGTGCCGTTGATCAGCACCGTTACCGTCTCCTGGTCCTGGTCCGCCGTGACCAGGTCCGGATAGCCATCACCGTTCAGGTTGCCCGACACCATGGAGATGGGATCTTCACCGCAACCATAGAGCACCGCGGTCCCCAGAGTGCCGTCCCCCAGGCCCGGGAACACCGACACATTGTCGCTGTCGAGGTTGGCCACGGCCAGATCCAGCCGGCCGTCGCCGTCCAGGTCGGCCATGGCCACCGAGACAGGCCCGACGCCGGTGTCATAGTACACCGCGGACTGCAAGGTGCCGTCGCCCTGGCCCAGCAACAGCGATACGGAATCGCTGCCGTTATTGGCCACGGCCAGGTCCAGGGCGCCATCGCCATCGAGGTCATTGAGGGCCAGCGAATACGGGTTGTTCCCTGCACCGTAGTTTACGGCCGCCTGGAAGGCGCCGTCCCCGAGACCCAGAAGTACCGAAACAGAGTCGCCGAGCGTGTTGGCCACGGCCAGGTCCGGGTCACCGTCTTTATTCAGGTCTCCGGTGACCACCGCCGTGGGAAAAGCCTGAACCGCGAAGTCACTTGCCGTCTGAAGGGAGCCGTCACCGTTGCCCAGCAACACCGACACGTTGTTGTCGTAGTAATTCGCCACCACCAGGTCCTGGTGGCCATCATTGTCAAAGTCATCGCCGGCCACCGAGAATGGGCCGCTGCCGGCCCCGTAATTCACGGGTGCGGCGAAGGCGCCGCCACCCGTGTTCATCAACACCGAGACGTCGTCACCGTTGTAGTTCGCCGTGACCAGGTCCGGGTTGCCGTTGCCATCGAGGTCGACGATGGCCACCGACCAGGCCCCGGCACCGGCACCGTGCTGTACCGCGGAGCCGAAACTGCCGTTCCCCTGGCCGGCAAGCACCGAGACGGTGCCCTCGTCGGGGTTGGCCACCACCAGGTCCACACGCCCGTCACCATCCAGCTCGCCCGCGGCCACTGATTGAGGGAGACCGCCGACACCGTATTCAGCTGCGGTGGCAAAGGTGCCGTCCCCGTATCCCCGCAGAACCGTGACATAGTTGTAGCTGGAAGTCGCCGCGGTCAGGTCCTGGTTTCCGTCGCCGTCCAGGTCGCCGATGGCCACCGAAACGGGGGCCCGGCCGATGGGGAATTGCCGGGCAACCTGCAATGTGCCATCCCCGTTGCCCTGCAGTATGGAGACGTCAGAGCTGGACAGATTGGCAACCACCACATCCGCCTGGCCGTCGTCATTCACGTCACCGACGGCAAGCGCTTCGGGATCGTCCCCGGCCGGGTAGTTCACCGCAGCCTGGAAGGTGCCGTCCCCGTTGCCCGCCAGCACCGAGATGTTGTTACCGATTCTACTCGCCGTCACCAGATCTTTGAAGTTGTCGTTCTCCAGGTCGACGATGGCCACCGCCACCGGGCTGTCCCCGGTCTCGTGGAGGACACGGGTCTGGAAGGTGCCGTCCCCGTTGCCCAGCAGCACCGCAACCGAGTCGAGGCTGGAATTCGCCGCCGCCAGGTCCGGGATACCGTCGTTGTCCAGGTCACCGATGACCACCGATGCCGGCCCCAGACCGGCGCTGTAGTTCACCCTGCTCTGAAAGGTGCCGTCGCCATTGCCCAGTAGAACCGCAACCGCCTGGAAACCGCCGTTGGCCACCGCCAGGTCCGGATGGCCATCCCCGTCCAGATCGCCGATGGCCACCGAGTTGGCCGAGTGGGCGCTCTCGTAGTTCACCGCGTTCTCGAAAGTGCCGTCGCCCCGGCCCAGCAGCACTGAGACCAGTCCGTCGGTATAGTTCACCACCGCCAGGTCCGGATGGCTGTCCGCGTCCAGGTCACCGATGGCCACCGCAAGAGGGGAATCATCCACCCCGTAGTTCACCGCCTCCTGAAAGGTGCCGTCACCGTTGCCCAGCAGCACCGAGACGTCGTCGCTGACCAGGTTCGGCACGGCCAGGTCCTGGCGGCCATCACCATCCAGGTCGGCCAGGGCAACGCAGGAAGGAAAGATACCCACCGGGAATTCGACCCTCGTGTTGAACAGCAGTGGCCCGGCCGTTGTGGCGGGAACGAAGCAGATATCAATAGTGCGAAGCAAAGAAGAGACGTACCGCGGATGTCCATGACGTATTTCTCCTTGGAGCTCCCGCTCTGGAAATTACCAGGCCGGGGAAACGGCCTGTGTGGAACTACTATTCCTGAACGTATTGGACGCCGAGCCACCGGACGGCGTCTGCTAGATTCCTGAAGGCCCGCAGTTCCCAGGGGACATCTCTCAGTTCGCCGATGGTGGTGGTCATGCGGGCCAGGCCGAACTCGTGGTCTTCCGGAGCCACAAAGGCCGTCTTGCCGCTTTGGCGCTTGGGCATGTTCACAATGGCGTAGTCGAAGATCTGCCTGATTTCGTCAGCGCTGAGCTGTCCTCCGGATACGGCCCTGAAATCCCAGAGAACCTTGGCCGTCGGCTCACCGTCATAGAAGTCCCTCTGTGCCGCAAACGGCTCACCGTCCAGGATGTCTCCAGCCGCAACGATGACGGTCAGATCCTGATCCTTGTACTGTTCGATCGAGATTGGCATGTCAACCTCCCCCTGCAGCAGGTGCATGCTCTACTGAATATAGTGTCTTTCCTGTTTCCGGGCCACTGGTGAGCGTCACAGCAACGGGTCGGCGCCTATTCTTCAGGATACTGGACGCCAATCCACCGGGCCGCTTCCTCCATCGTCCGGAAAGCCTGCATTTCCCAGGGGACGTCCTTCAAATCGCCGATGGTGCTGGTGTTGCGGGCCAGTTCGAAGTCATGATCCCCCGGGGCCACCAGAGCCGTCTTGCCGAACTGTCGCTTGAGGATATTCTTCAACCCGTGATCAAGGATCAGCTGGATCTCATCAGTGGACATCTGGCTCATGGCAACGGCCCTGAAATCCCAGATCGCATACCTTGTCGGCCTGCCACCATAGAAAGCCCTGATCGTCTCCAGCGGCTCTCCAGGCATGATCTCTCCATCTGCAGTGATGACGGTCAAGTCCAGGTGCTCGAACGTATCGATTGAGAAAGGCATGCTCACATCCTCTGGGCTAGAAGAGGGACAGTCAAAACTCCAGCACCCCCCGATAGCGGTGTCGTCCCCGCTGGACCATCAGCGTGAAGGAGCCGCGGCCCAGGGCGGGCACCAGCGCATGGTGCAGATTCTCCAGGCTGCCGATGTGCGTGCCGTCGATGTGCAGCAGCACGTCACCGCCGTCGAGGCCGATGGCATATGCCGGGCTGTTGTCGCGGACCCGGCGGATGGCCACCCCGTCCGTGGCCGGCAGTTTGTAGCTGCGGGCCAGGGCCGGAGTGATCTCGATCACCTCGAAGCCCACCCGGCGCCACAGTTCCTGGTCCACCTGTCCGGCGGGGAATTCGGTGCTGAGCAGCATGCCTTCTCTCTTCTCCCCACCGCGGTAGTACGTCACTTTTACCTCGTCATCGGCCGTGTAGCCGCGGAGGCTTTCCCGGAAGTCCCGCGCCGTCTGGACGCTGTCGCTGCCCAGGGCGGTGATGATGTCGCCCCGCTGGAGACCGCCGGCCTCGGCCGGACCCTCCTCCGCCACCTCGGAGACCAGCACCCCGCTGCGCAGGGGGAAATCAAAGCTCTCGGCCAAATCACGGCTCAGGTCCTGGACATCCACCCCCAGCCAGGCCGGCACCACGGCGCCGAAGCGGATCAGGTCGTCAACGATGCGCCGCGCCCGGTCGATGGGGATGGTGAAGCCGATGTTCTGGGCGCTTCCGCCATAGATGGCCGTGTTGATACCGATCAGCGAACCGTTGATGTTGAGCAGTGGTCCGCCGCTGTTGCCGGGGTTGATCGAGGCATCGGTCTGGATGAAATCACGGTAGACCCTCTCCTCGGTTCGCAGAATCCGACCGGTGGCGCTGACCACCCCGGTGGTTACGGTGTGATTGAGCCCGAAGGGGTTGCCGATGGCGATCACCGACTCGCCGATCATCAGGTCGGAGGAGGTGCCCATGGGCACGTGGGGCAGCGAGTTTCCAGTGTCGATCTTCAGCACGGCCAGGTCCAGGGTCGGGTCGGCGCCCACCAGTTCGGCCTCGAACTCCCGCTTGTCGGAGAGCACCACGGTGATCCGCGAGCCCTTGAGGATCACGTGCTGGTTGGTCAGCACGTGCCCCTGGTCGTCGATGATCACCCCCGAACCGAGGCTGGTCCGGGTGTAACTGCGGTCCGGTTCGCCAAACCAGTCGAAGATGCTCGGCGTCTGCCGCCGCAGGAAGGGGTTCACCTCCACCGCCTGTTCGGTGGAGATGTTGACCACCGCCGGCGCCACCCGCTCCACCACCTCCACAACCGCGGTGCGCCGGGAAGCCTGCAGGGCCGAACCGGCCTCCAGACGGCCCGGGACCGATCCGCCGGTCACGGGGCCCTGGACGGACGCCGAAGCCGGTTCCAGCAACACCGCGCCTTCTCCCCCGCTCTCCGAGCCGACATGGCCGCAGGAAATGAAGAGGAAGAACACCAGGCTGGCGGTGAGCACTATCTTGCGCATCAGAACAAACCTCCGGATTGCTGCTCCAGGTCTCGGTTACTCGTATTCGTCGCCACCCACAACCCCCTGATCATCGTCGCTGTTCTTCAGCGCCTCGCGAAGCTCCCAGGCCCGGTCCAGGGAGGGACCGCCCCGACCGCCCAAAGCCAGTTCGAGGGTGGCCAGGCCCAGGGAACGGTAAACCGCATCGGTGGTCCGGCCGCCGCGGGCCAGTCCCTCCAGGTGGCCGCGCACCGTGGCCACATCCCCCCGGGAGATCGGGCCGGTGAGCGAACGGCGGTGTCCCAGTCGCTTGACATTGTCCAGCGCACCCTGGACCAGGGGAGTCAGCGCTTCCAGACCCTGCTCCCGGGGCACCCCGGCTTCGGCCATCAGATCGGCACAGAGGCCGGTGAGGGTGACAACGTAATTGGAGGCCATCACCGCCGCGGCGTGGTAGAGCACCTTTTTCTGCGGGTCGATCATCAGGTAACGCGCCCCGATATGGCTCACCATGGCCTGTACCGTGGGCCACGCGTCCTCATCTCCTTCGATGGAGAAGAAACCTGTGCGGATCGCGGTCACCGCCTCGCGGGGGCTGGCAATGGTCTGCAGCGGGTGGAGGGTGGCCACGGCAGCGCCCTGGTCGGCCAGCGGCCGGAGCACCCCGGAGGTGAGAAACCCGCTGCAGTGGAGCACCAGTCTCGACGTCCAGGAGACCGGTATCCCGGCCAGCCCACGGGCCACCGAGGCGATGGCGTCGTCGGGAGTGGTGATCAGCACGATGACGCTGTCCATCACCACCGCGGTATTGTCTTCGAAGGGGGCGCCGTCGCCGATGAAGCGCACCGCCTCCTCGGCCTCGGCCAGGTTGAGACAGGAGACTCCGCGGATGCGATACCCTGCCCGGGCCAGCAGAAAACCGAGGGTCTTGCCCACCCGGCCGCCGCCGATGATCGAAACCTTTTCACGGTTGGCTGGGGGCTCTTCCTTCCGCACGGCGTCAGCTCCCTGGTCTGAGGTCAGTGCACGGTGAAGTCGTTGTCGTCGTCCCCGTCCGGCGGCCGCCGGGGAAATCCTCCAGGCGTCCGATCCCCTCCGTTTCCACCATCATAGATCTTGTATTTCTTCCTCAGCGACCGCTGCCGGATCCGCTGGATCAGGTAGTGGATGTCGTTGAGAAAGCGGAGCCGGCGGATGTAAAAGTAGGCGAAAACCATCCCGCCCAGGTGGGCCAGGTGGGCGACACCGCCGCCGCCCGAGGACGAGATCGAACCGAGAAAGGCGATGGCACCGACGATGAGCACCAGCCACTTGGCCTTGATCGGGGTGAAGACAAAGGGAAAGATCAGCAGTTTGTTGTCGGGGAAGTAGAGCCCGAAGGCCAGCAGGATGCCGTAGGTGGCGCCCGACGCGCCGATCACCGGCACCATGGAGTTGGGGGAGAATATCAGATGCGTCAGCCCGGCGGCCACGCCGGTTAGCAGGTAGAAACGGATGAACCGGTTCCGGCCGAAAAGCCGCTCGATCTGGCAGCCGAACATCCAGAGGGCGAACATGTTGAACAGGATGTGCATGAACCCGCCGTGCAGGAACATGTAGGTGACCAGTTGCCAGACGTTCAGCTTGCTCCAGACGAGGTAGGGCCAGAGGGCGAACCAGCGGTAGAAGAAATCGGGGGCGAGATTCTGCAGGATGAAAACCACGCCGTTGACGATGAGCAGAAGTTTCACCGCCGGGGTCAGCCCCGACCCGAAACCGAACCGGATTCGCTGCTGTTGATACACGTTCCACACCCCTCGGCGGCGAATAAAAACAGCCCGGCCGCCGCTGTTTCAGAGAATTCCATCCCTTGAAGAAGGATAGCTGAAACAGGGGGCACGGTCAACGAACAAGGGGGTGGATTCAGGGTGGTCTTGACTGCGATGCGCCTCACGGGTCACCATGGATCGGCTGAGGTTTCCACAGTCGAAAAACCGTTCCCCCAAAGAGGGGAGCTGTCGGTGGAACTTTTCCGGGTCCCGGGCCGTAACATAGCGCGAAACACGGAATATACTTCGGTCAGCGATTGACGGCGGGAGAGAGACCAATGACCAGCACAGAACGGCAAATCGACAACAAGTACCTGCTGGGGGGCATCGCCCTCCTGGTCAGCGGCCTGATCTTTCTCGGCGCCAGTCTCGGCATCTACTCTCTCAACTCGCACTTCTCCCAGGGGGTTCTGGCCCTGCTGGCCGGGCTGGGCTTCCTGGCTGCGGCCCGGCTGAACGTGAACATGAGGTGGGCACTGATCCCGGCGGGCATTTTCCTGATCCTGTCCGCCAGATGGCTGATCGATGCCCTGCGTCCCGGGGCCCATTTCATGCCCACGATCATATTGTGGAGCATCGCGGTGGGCTTCCTGCTTTTCTTCCGTCCCAGTCCCCAACGGTGGTGGCCGATCATTCCGGTGGGTATCCTCTTCTTCGTCGGCGTCGAGCTGGGCATACAGCAACTGTTGAACCGCTTCGACACCGACAATCCGATCTTCCTCTTCTACGGTTTTGCCGTCACCTTTCTCGCCGTGCACCTGATCAACCGGCGGAAAGTCTGGCCGCTGATCGTGGCCGGGGTGTTCGGGCTGCTGGCCGTGGTGTTCACCATCGAAGAGTTCCTGCCCCACAGCGACCTGGGCCCCGCAGTCTTCACCTTTCTTCTGGGCCTGGTCTTCCTGGTCATTCACCTGCGCCGGCGCCGGGTCTGGTGGCCGGTGATCCCCGGTGGCGTGCTTTGCCTCATCGCCGTTATCATCCAGATGGAAGAGACGTTGGGGATCAGCGAACCGTGGAGTCCCTGCCTGTTCTTCCTCGGCATGAGCGCGATCTTCGGCTATCTCTACCTGATCAGCAACGAAGCAAACAAATTGGCCTGGGCCCGCTATCCGGCGGTGGCTCTGGCCGGGGTGGGGATCTTCGTGGTGGTGGTGGAAGGCGGGGGACAGTGGTTCGGGAAGATCCTGCTTCCCATCGCCCTGCTGGCGGCCGGCGTAATCTACATCCTCCGCGCCCTGCGGGCCAAGGGCCGGGAGTAGGGCACTCACAGCGGCAGCGGCCATAAAAAAGGGACGGCGTAACCGCCGTCCCTTTCTGATTCCAATCGTTGTTAACGGCTAACCGTTGGTCTGCTTGCCGTCCGGGTACTGGATGAAGGTTCCGGAGGAGTAGACGATGTCGGCGTTGAAGGTGCTGGTGGTGCCGCCGTAGCTGCCCGCGCCGTCGGCCGCCTGGTTCTTGCCCAGGCTGACAAAGGTATATTCCTGTGTCCCGAAGGTGGTCACCCAGGCCGTATTCCAGCCGTCGTTCGCCGGGGGGTTCTTCAGGTAGTCGGGCGCCAGGCCGGCGAGCGTCGAGGGATACTGGTTGTAGTCGATCTCGTAGGTTCCCATACCGGTGCCCAGGGACCGCATGTCGGCCATGGTCCTCTTCTGCTTGCCACGCTGGATGGCGTTGAGCAGGTTGGGAACCGCGATGGCGGCGATGATACCGATGATCGCCACAACGATCAGCAGTTCGATAAGCGTGAATCCTCGGTTGTTTCTCTTCATGGCGGCCCTCCCAGGCTTCGACGGGTGCAGATCTGCGAGTCCCGTCCTTCTGATAGTTTTATCGACGCCGGTTCCCCACTGATACGCGACGCCCTCGCTCAAGACACCCCGAATGGGTTCAATCACTATCCTTCACATGACTATATCGTCACTGCGTGGCCAAACGTTTAGTGCTCAATATATATATCTCCAGCCTTGAAATGACCGGGGGGAATCCGTGGAGGAGCGGGCGATCAACTGGAGGGGAGTTCCAGGTCTTCTGTGGGCATGGCGAGTGCGGGCCTTGCGGGTGCGATCAGTTTTCCGGGCCTTGCGGGCGAGGAGCAGGGGGTAGGTTCCGCGGTCCTGTCTCCCCGCCCGCGTGCGTGTCACTGCTCCTGACGAAGCAATCCGAATCAGCCGTTGGTCTGCTTTCCATCCGGATACTGGATGAAGGTTCCGGAGGAGTAAACGATGTCGGCGTTGAAGGTGCTGGTGGTCCCACCATAGCTCCCAGCACCGTCAGCCGCCTGGTTCTTGCCCAGGCTGACAAAGGTATATTCCTGTGTCCCGAACGTGGTCACCCAGGCCGTATTCCAGCCGTCAGCCGCCGGGGGGTTCTTCAAATAGTCGGGCGCCAGCCCCGAGAGTCCCGCGGGATACTGGTTGTAGTCGATTTCGTAAGTCCCCATGCCGGTGCCCAGGGACCGCATGTCGGCCATGGTCCTCTTCTGCTTGCCGCGCTGGATGGCGTTGAGCAGGTTGGGAACAGCGATGGCCGCGATAATGCCGATGATGGCAACAACGATCAGCAATTCGATGAGGGTGAATCCCCGGTTGGCTCTCTTCATGACGGCCCTCCTGTTGATTAGCCAGATTCCATTCCATCGACGCCGCTTTCACACCAAGGGAGACAACGCCGTGAGTCAAGATGCATTGACATAGTGCAACCGCCGTTCCACCATGCCAAAAACCAGCAAACAAAACGTAAGCCATTATTTTACAATGGCTTGAATATGTACCAGGAAAATGACAGGGACAGAACGAGGGAGGGGAAAAGGGCAAGCCGGTCACGATTCCGTAATCCCGGTTACGAATTATTGTCCAGTGACCTGAAGAACCTGTCCCAGCGGGGAAGGTAATGATGGCCACGGTCGACGGAGAGCACCACGGTGCTCACCCGCCCCACAATGCGGTCCAACCCCACTGCCCCGAAATACCTCGAGTCGGCACTGTTGCAGCGGTTGTCCCCCATCATGAAGTAGGTCCCGTCTTCCAGGATCGTCTCCGGGAATGAGCCGTTCGCCGACCGGCCGGCAGTGAACTGCACCGTGCGGCTGGAGCCGGCCAGCGTCTCGGTGAAACGGACAGCCCCCTGGGCCTCACCGGAGGGCTGGTAAGTCGCCATCTCGCCGTTGATCAGCAACCGGTGGTTCAGCACGGTGATCACGTCGCCGGGTACCCCCACCACCCGCTTGACCAGCCGCGTGCCGTCCACCGGGGAGAAAAAGACCACCAGCTCACCCCGCCGGGGCTCACACCAGCGGGCAAGCCTCATCGTGGTAAACGGAACTTTGAGGTCGTAAGCCAATTTGTTGACGAAGATCCGGTCCCCTTCGAGGATGGTGGGCTTCATCGACCCGGTGGGCACGTCATTCCAGTCAGCCACGGCAGAGCGAAACGACGTCACCAGCAGGATGGTGACCAACAGCAGTTTGCCCCAGGAGTTCCAGAACCGGACCAGCTTCGTCTTCAAGGTATCCGTCTTCGCTTCTTTTTTACGCTGCATTTCGTTCTCCCGCTTCGGTTTTCTCTCTCCCCCGCCACACGTCGTCCCACCGGCCGACTGCCGGCGGTGCACCGGGACAGAGCTCGTGAAACTGTACCACTATACGAGACCAGGGAGGGTAACGTTCGGGGGGACGATCAGCCGGAAAGCTCCTGGTTGCGCATGATGCCCACATCGCTCAGCCGTACACCAAAGACCCGGCAGAGCAGGAGGTAGAGGAGAAGCAGCACCACTCCCCCGAGGAACAGCCGCCCGAACCCGGCCAGGCCACTCTGCAGTGGTATGAAAGAGAGAAGGATGGCAGCCGCCACACCCGCCCCCCCCGCGGCAGCAGCTGCCCGGGCCAGGATGGCCAGCAACGGGCGCAGGAGAAAATACGGGGCGAGCACCCGCACCGTGAGGATGGTGATGCCCACCACCACGCAGGCATAGGAGATGGAGACCGAGGCGGCCAGGCCCGGGGGCCCGAAGACACGGCCCAGGGGCACGGACAGGGTCAAGTTGATCACCAGGGCGCTGAGCCCGAAGAAGATCAGCGCCTTGTAGCGCCGCACCGCCATCAGCATCTTGCCCTGGGTAAAGCTCAGCGCCTTGAAAGTCCCGCCCAGGGCGAACATGAACAGCGGACCAAGGGTCATGGTGACCGCAGCCTCATCAAAGGCCCCCTGTTTGTAGAGCGAGGTGAGAATCTGCCTCCCCAGCACCAGCCAGGCCGCGGTCACCGGCGCCATCAGGAGAGCCACCTGCCCGAATGCCCGGCGAAAATCGACGGACAGCTGCTTCAGATCACCCTCGGCCGCACTGTCCGAGAGATAGGGGAACGCCGCCACCGACAGCGCCGCCCCAAAGAGCAGAACCGGCATGTCCACCAGACGCTGGGCATAGCCCAGGGACGCCGCCCCACCCACCGAGACGCTGATCCCCAGGAAATACCCCAGGGCCTCCGACGACTGGGCAAAGAGCATCACCAGGGTCAGGGGGAGCAGCGTTCCCGTGAACTCACGGATATCCTCGCCCACAGGCTTGAATAGTGGCCGGGCATTGCGCATGAAGTAGGGCAAGAGCGCAAAAGCCCAGAACACATTGCCGATCAGCGCCGCCCAGGCCAGAAGAACCACATTGGGAGATGGGTGCAGCACCAGCAGCAGGATCATGGCCAGGGAGAAGGAGATCGGCGCCAGCGCCGGCAACAGGAAGCGCTTGCGGATGTGGAACAGGCTCGCCTCGAGGCTGGCCAGGCCCTGCAGCAGAGCCATGGGCGTGACGATGAAGAGCAGGTTGCGGATCAGCGGCACCTGGAGATCGGCGTCGAAGGTGCCGCCCATCAACCGTGAGAGAAAGGCAAAGAGCCCCTCCAGCCCGAAAGACAACAGGTCAACCAGCAGCACCCCGGAAAAAAGCACCACAAAGGTGACCAGCAGCAGGGTGCCCCAGAACCGCCTGTTGCGCTCAGCCCTTGTCCCCCACTTCAGCTCGGCCGCCGCGGCCAGGGGCACCACCGCCCCGGAGATGGCCGGCACCACCACGCCGGCCAGCAGATAGGGGATGGCAATGGCCACGTTGAAGGCGTCCATGGCCGGGCCCACACCAAAGCTGCCGGCCACCACCACTTCCTTGAGCAGCCCCACCACACGCACCACCACGGTGGCCAGAATCACCAGCCAGGCGGCACGAGTCACACGTTCGACGGAGCGGTTGATCAAGGGCAGATACCCCGGAGAGAGCCTGAGTCCAAGATTGACATGGAAATGAAACTGGCCGCTGAAGGGCACCAATCCAAGGTGGACCATCAGCGGCCACTGGAGTTTATATTATCAGGCTTGGGAAGAGGGTGGAAGGTCGTGGAGCGGGGGATCTGACAGCTGAGGGTGAGGCTGCTTGACGTGCAAGTAGACGTATACCTTTGATCACGATTGGCAAGCTAAAGGTAAAACGGCGGGTCACACCTCTGGTTCGAGTCCGGCTGGGCTCCCCGGGCTAATGGCTCAGAGCGTACATGTCCGGGATGAAGTGGCGATCCAGACGACCAGAGAGCATTGGCAAAAAACTCAAATCGGGTTACACACTACAGTATGGTAAGACGTTGAGTTTCCTGATTTCGATGGCGGTCGCGTAAGTCTAATGAAATGAACGCGGACGGAATATTCAGGAGGGACAACCCGCGCTTACTCACAATGAGGGGCGTCAACGGAAGGTAAGGCAGCCTTGCCTGGAGGGGTCGCTTCCGTCTGGCCCAGGAGGGGACCAAGATCGAAGCACAGAACCCGTTTGTTCCCCTGGTCTCCGATCCAGAGGTGGTCGGTTTCCATATCATAGGCCATGCCGTCCGGACTGTTGAGCTTGCCGGGCCCCTGGCCTGCCCCGTTCCCGATGGTGGCGATCACGTGACCCTCCAGGTCGAAGACCTCCACAAGGCCGTCGGCTTCGTCCAAACAGACAATGTAACCCCGTTTGTCAATGATGATCCCCTCGACGTCTTTGGTGAACTTGCCGGGACCGGGCCCCCGTTCACTGATGGTGCGGAGAAACAGGCCGCTGTCATCGAAAACGGACAAACGGAAGTTGCCTTCGTCGGCCACCACGATGCGGCCCCGGGCGTCCACTGCGATGGACTCGGCACCGTCCAACTGCCCGGGTTCCGACCCCTGTGAGCCGAAGCGGAAGAGATAGTTCCCACTCCTGTCGAAAACGAACACACGGTTTCCCGAATCCACTACGAAGATCCTGCCCCCCGGGCCGACGGTCACCCCACTGGGTTCCAGGAACGGCGCCCCGGGTGCTCCTGCGATCTTTTTGACCACCTCACCATCAAGCGTCAGGATGCTGACCTGCACTCTTTCCCGATCCACCAGCACGATCCGATCTCCCTGGCACGCGAGACCCATCGGTTCGCCGAAACGCTGTGGTTCTGACTGGCCACCGTACACCCTGAGCTTGTCGCCCTGCCCATTGAACACCAGGACCGACCTGGCCTTCGTGTCGGCCACGAAGACTTCCCCTGAGCAACAGCAGATGCCGTCCACGTCGATGAAGGTGGGGTCAGCGATCACGATCCGGGGCTGCCACCGCTCGATGACCGGTGTCGTTGCACCACCAGCCAGCAGCGCGATAATCAGGAACGTTGCAGGGACATTCATGGGTGACCGATCCTTTCACAGGGGAGTTTCATGCATTCATCGTTGCGGGATGCCACCTAAGTTGTTGATATTATATGGTATGCAGCCAGCCCAGGCAATGGGTACACGAATGAGGGCCGCATGCACGTGAGGAAATCAATGCACCGCCGGCCGTTGGCGCTATCCGTACACAGCAACACCGGCCCAGGGAGTCCCGAGCCGGTGCTGTCTGGTCAATCAGGGTGCTATCCCCGTCACGGTGCAGGTGGCCGTGGCCGTGGCCCCCGCCGGTGGGTAGGGCGGTTGGTTGAATGGTGGCGGTGTGACGTCCTGGGCCAGGAGCTGGAAGACGTTTTCACCGACCACACTCCCATAGGCCGGGATGGTCTGATTCCAGGTCGTGACGTAACTTCCGCCTGCGGCCACGTTGGTGTAACCGGCACGCCAGTTGGCGATGAACTGGTCGTTGGCCAAAGTGACGTCGATGTGGCCGGAGATGCGGCGGCTCTGTTCAGTGTATAGATTGCTCAGCGTTGTCGTCATTACCGTGGAGAACGGGAGCGTGCCGGATGAGGGATCGCAGGTCAGGTCAGCAGCTACGGTACTGTTTGATGCACCCCGGACCAGTCGGAACCCGACAATTTCGGGCAGAATGATGGGGTAGTTTCTTTCGCGGACCGAGCAACGCAGGTTGATCCCATAGCTGAACCACGAACCGCCGCGATACACACGATAGCCATAAGGGCTATACGGAGGTCCTGTCGGGTTGTCGTATATCCCGTAGTCCACGCAGGCCTGGTAATATTGATCATCGTACCAATCATTGCACCACTCCCATACGCTTCCCGACATGTCGTACAGGCCGTACCCGTTGGCCATATCTACGCCGGAAGGGATCTGGTTGCCGTCGTAATACCCCTGCGGTGTTGTGTGAGGGAAGGCACCCGTCTCATACGGATCACCGGAATCATAGTAGTTCGCCTTTGACCCATCAATGCTATTGCCCCAGGGATAATCGTAATAAGGTGTGTGCTCACCGCCCCGGGACGCCTTCTCCCACTCCGCTTCCGTGGGCAGCCGGTATCCGTCCGCACCGAAGTCGCACTCCCAGGTTGCCAGGTTGTAACAGGGCGTCAGTCCTTCCTGCTCGCTTCGCCAATTCGCGTACGCCGCAGCCCCCCACCAGCTCACCAGCACCATGGGGTGCTCCTTCTTGCCCGCGGTGGCCGCAAAGGTGCTTCCGTTCCAGGAAATACGGCTGGACTCGCCAAAGAAAGGAACGCCCGGAGGTGCAGAGGTTGTTGAGCAGTACGCTTCGGTGTCGTTGTTCTTGTACACCACGCCCCCGGATACCTCGATCAATCCCTGGCTGTAGGCCGAGTTCAAGTAGGTGCCGTACCCCTCGTTGGCCACCTCGAATGTGTCCATGTAGAACGCGTCTATGTACACCGCATGAACAGGGAGTTCCTGGTAATATCCCGTTCCCAGGTGGTCCCCCATCTCGGTACTCCCCGGCGGGAACCAACTGCATGACTGGAGTTTGGGCAAGGCACATCACGGCGGGTGTCAAAACCAACACAACGCAGAATAAGAAAACTCTCACGATATCCCTCCAGTTCAATAAATCTCAGCCGAATATCGGCGGTCTTTTTCATTGCTCCATTCCTGCCCCTTGAAGGGCAGGAATGGAGCAATCATCGCACATTGTCCCGAGCCGGTGCTGTCTGGTCGATCAGGGTGCTATCCCCGTCACAGTGCAGGTGGCCGTGGCCGTGTCCCCTGCCGGTGGGTAGGGCGGTTGGTTGTATGGTGGCGGTGTGACGTCCTGAGCCAGGAGCTGGAAGACGTTTTCACCGACCACACTCCCATAGGCCGGGATGGTCTGATTCCAGGTCGTGACGTAACTTGCGCCACCAGCAATATTGGTAAATCCAGCCCGCCAATTGGTGAATAGCTGAGCGCTGGCCAAAGTGACGTCGATGTGGCCGGAGATGCGGCGGCTCTGTTCAGTGTATAGATTGCTCAGCGTTGCGGTCATTACCGTGGAGAACGGGAGCGTGCCGGATGAGGGAAGGCAGGTCAACTCGGCAGACAGAGCACCCTGCCGGTACATGATCGTGGTGTAGTCGTTGCTGGTTTCGCTACTCCAGGAGTGCGCCGCGACGAACACATTCGCGTCTTCATCCACCGCGATCGCCTGCGGATAGTCCGATCCATCGGGCTGGGGATTGGCGTAGATCTGTGTCCAGAGCAGGTCGCCGTCGGGTGAGTAACCCAGAGTAATGTTGTCCTCCCAGTAGCTATAGTTATAGCCGTAGCCCGTGACGTAGATACGGCCTTCCGCGTCGACGGCCACATCGTCGCCGCTGGTATGCGCGTACCCGGCGTTTTCGAGCCGCCGCCAGAGCTCAGTGCCTTCCTTATCATAACGAATCGTGACGATGCTGATGCCGGACACCTCCCAACTCTGGCCAGTGACCACCACGCCGCCGTCGGGCATAAGGGCCAGGTTGCCATCGTAACAGGATTCGTCCGCGGTGCCGGTGTAGGGCTGTTCCCACAGAATGTTGCCGTCGGGATCGTACTTGGCCGTCCACAGGTACTTTGGCGTCCCCGGGAGAGATATTTCCCCTAGAACGTAGATGTTGCCCGTCGAGTCAGTTATGACTCGTGCCCATTGGTCCCAGGGCGCATAGCTCACGTGCTTGTCATACCAGAGCAGGTCGCCGGTGGGGCTGTACTTCACAAGCATGGCTTCGGGTTCGGTGAAACCTGCCACAATTGTGTTGCCATCCGGATCGATGGCTAATGCGAGACCGGAGTCCCAATTTTCTTCCCCATCGTCGAACGTGCGATCCCATAGCAATTCGCCGTCGGAGTCGTACTTGAGCAGGAGCATGTCAAACTCCTCTTGCTCGGTGACCCACGAGGCACCGGAGACGTAGATGTTCCCGGATGCATCGATCGCTATGTCATTTGGTCGGTTGTTACCGCCAGGGCTCACGTAGAGCTTCTCCCACAGGATCACGCCCTCCGGGCTGTACTTCACCGTCAACGCATCACCGCCGGCACCAACTTGTTTTTGGTAGCCGGTCACATAAACGTTGCCGGCCGCGTCAACCGCGATCCCCTCGGCGGTCTGTGACTGACCGTCCACAACTCTCTGGACCCATACCTCCTGCCCGGTATAGTCGTACTTCACGGTGGCCCAGTAGGCGGTAAACCGAGATTCGTATCCGGTGACATAGACGTAGCCGTCACGCACCGCCAGATCTGTTACATAGTCCGAAGGGTGCCAGCCCTCGAGGGGAGGGGGGCCGATGTATTGAGACACCCAGGCCTCCTCGACCTGGGCCTGGGCCGCCGGTACCGCCAACCACAGTGCCATGAGTCCAAGAGCGAGGGCCTGCCATATTATCTTATTGGTCATCGTACGTTTCTCCTTTGGTACTTCATTCCTGCTAATGCGTCTGAACATATTTGACTTCGACTGTTCGATTCAATTGAGCACTGCTGTTATCACGCTCTCCTGGGGTTTTCCACCGCTGAGTGGAGTGTGATTCAGATTTCCATGAACAAGCTGACGGAATGACTCATCAGGGATGGAGCCACGCCATGATCGGTGAAATATAGAGCCTTGTGGCTCGATAATGTTGAGGCAACTGTAAAACAATAATTTGATGGGATCGTGCTTGCAGAGTAACTGTAAGACTTTAGACCTGCTTCGTACAACATTAATCCATAACTATAAAGGTATGGCTCCCATCGGATAAATGCTTATTTTTTTGGGGGGGGGTGTGCTTCATCCAACCAGTGCATCGCGAACAGAGAGTTAGTGATAAAAATTGGAGACAGACCGTAAGCTTACCCATATGGTAGACGTCCAACAATAAGAGTCATATTGTCTGTTAACCAGATCGGCCTTCAGATTCGCTGTACAAAAGCCTGGCTCCCCGGGCCCAGCAGAAGGTAGAACTTTTCGGAAGGTGTTTGTTGCACCCCACTGCCGGTGAGAGTCAAGGAGGATTGCGGGAGGGGGCACAGCCCCCGCCCGTGTCAGAGATTCCTTACGGCGCCACGCCGGTCACCGTGCATTGGGCCGTATCCGTGTCGCCCGCCGGCGGGTGGGGCGGCTGGTTGTACGGCGCCGGGGTCACATCCTCGGCGGTGAGCGAGAAGACGTTGTCCCCGACCAGCGAGCCCAGGGCCGGGATGCTCTGGACCCAGGAGGTGACGTAACTTTCCCCGCTACCAATGTTGGTGTACCCGGCCCGCCAGGTGCCGTAACTGGTGCCGTTGGCCAGGGTGATGCCGAGCCGGCCGGCGATCCTGCGCCGATCGGTGTGGAGATTGGTCATCGTCATCGTCATGAAGGTGCTGAACGGCAAGGTGCCCGATGAGGGTGTGCAGGTGATGTCCGCGGTCACGGTCGATGTCGCATTGGTCAGGTAGAATATCTCGGAGGGCTGGGGATGGATTTCCTGCAGGTAGATCATGTGAACCCTCCCCGAACCGTCCATCACGAGAGAGGGGCTGAAGTAGTCACTGCTTCCCGTCATCTGTTCGGTAGTCCAGGCGCCGCCTCGATTGGTGGAATAAAAGATCGTTCCCGTGTAAATGCTGCCGCTGACTTCCTCCCAGGCGATATGGGCGTGACCCTCCCCGTCCACTTCGAGCACTGGATTCGATGTTCCGTGATAACCTGAGGCCAGTTCGGCCGCGGACCAGGTGAGTCCCTGATCGCTGCTTTCTCGGTAATAGACCTCACCGGGCATTCCCCATCCGTAATCTCCGCTCATAGCGAGATAGCAGGTGTTGAAAGGATCGGTGCGCACGGAAGAGGAAAAATCATTGAGATTCGTGCTATGGAGGATCTGAATCGTCCAGTCCCCGGTCGCATTGGTCGCCTGATGGATATGGTAGTAGCCGTATCCGCCCCCGCGGTAGGTGATCTGGACAATCCCCGCAGGGGAGACCGAGATCTTTGGATAGGCGCCGGTCCAGTAATCACCGAGAGAAGAATTCTCGAGGACCTGTTTGTTCCAGATCCCTCCGGAACGCTTTCCATAGAAGATCTTGCCTTCGCCGGAGGCCGGATCGTATCCAGCCCAGGCAATGTGCGGGCTGTTTGCGCCGTCGACACCAACAACCGGACCGATGTCGGTTGTCGTGTTGTTGGTGATCCGTTCCGTGATCCAGGTTCCCGAGGAATTGGTGGCATAGAAAAGCTCGCCGGCGCTCCCGTTGTCCTGCAGCCACACGAGATGGGAGTCTCCACTCGAGTGGACGGCGAGGTTCGGAGTCGTGCAGTCAAGGCTGCTGGGGGTAATCTCCACGATATCCCCCCAGTTTCCGCTGGAGCCCTCCATGTAGACGATCTGCTTGCTGCTTCCCATGCCATCGTACTGTGCCCAGGCCATGTGAAGGATATCGTTGCCATCGATGGCAAGACTTCCGTTCGTGATCAGTTCATCTTTGTTGTTGTAGGTAATCTGCTCGGGAGGATTCCATTGGGCTCTGGCGTAACTTCCCACCATGGCAAACATCAGGGTAACAAGAAGGACGATGATATATGATTGATATTTCATTTCCTGTTCTCCTCCATTCCAGGTAACACCCCCGCCTATTAGATTCCTCTACCACCAGTTGTTGCCGGATACCATCTGAATCATTGTCATGGTTTTACCTCTAACTGGTCACGATTCATGGGAATTTCCTGAATATACCGATATTAGATTATACCTCGTGTGCCCTGCAGCGAATTTCATGTGCCGAATGCTGGCTCCCCGGGCCGGACTCGAACTAGAGATGCCAATACAGCCTCCTTCTGTGTCAACCCACTGGTGTTGCTCCTGAATATCCAACCGACGTGCTGATGGGTCCAACCAAATTACAATAGTGACAATTCGGAGTGGGAATTGCGGGGGCATCCGCCAGAAGAGCTTGAAACCCATTCGATTCCAGAAGATGTCGGTTTCAGGCGTGACGACTTCAAGCAATGATAACCTCAACAGTATCAGTCACTTTGTGACCCACAGAAGCGAAAACCAAAAACATCAGAAAATTATGGCGTCATAAAAGAAAAATACCTATATTTTGTTGTGAGATTACTTTCCCTTCCTCGCACTACCTAACTGAACGCAGATCATATCCCTGTAATAAATGGAGGACCGGCCATGAATATCAAGTATTTTCTGTTGGTGCTTTTGTTGTGCACGCTCTTTTCCTTCCCCGGCTTTCTGGCCCAGGCGATCACGGTTGATCCCAGGGCTCTGGATCCGGCCAATCCCGGACTGACCCTGGATGGGCGGCAGCTGATGGTCAAGCCGCCCTGGATCGACAAGCCGGCCCGGATCCCCGACGGGGGCTGGCGGGCAACGCACAACATCCTGGTGATCTGTATCCGTTTCTCGGACGTCACCAGCAACTACACGGCCGGCTCCTTTGACAACATGGTGTTCGGCCCCTGGTCGCCACACAGTATGAACGACTATTTCAACGAGGTGTCGTACGGCAATCTGCAGCTCGCCGGTCTGTGCGTGGGCTGGTATACGGCGGCCAACACCCGGGCCTATTACGGCAATGCGCAACAGGGTTGGGGCGCGTACCCCCGGAACGCGGCCGCGCTGGTTGAGGAGGCGGTGGATGCCGCCGAGACCGCCGGGGTTGATTTCTCCCAGTACGACAACGACGGCGACGGGGTGGCCGAATCGATCTTCGTGGTGCACTGCGGCGAGGGGCACGAGACCAGCCTGGACACCAACGATATCCACAGCCACCTCAGCTCGATCAGCGCCATGGGCGGCACGGCACGGTCCTACGACGGCAAGACCATTGATTCCTACCTCTGCGTTCCGGAACTGCAGGACGCCTCGCCGCTGACCCACGTCAAGATCGGCGTGTACTGCCACGAGTTCGGCCACATGCTAGGCCTGCCCGACCTGAACGACACCGGGTTCGTCTGCGGGCCGCCGATGGACACCCTCAGCTCAGGCATCGGTGTCTGGGGACTGATGGGCTACGGCGGATGGGGCGGCACGGTGGCCGATCCCGAACAGCCCACTCACCTCTGCGCCTGGTCCAAGATCCAGATGGGCTGGCTCACCCCCACGGTGGTGGCCTCACCGGCTGTCGGCCGGCTGCTGCCGCGGATCGAGGACAACGCCACGGTGCTGAAGATCGGGATGAACTGGCGGGGTTCCGAGTACCTGCTGGTCTCCCACCGCGATAACAGCTACGGTTTCGACAGCAACCTTCCGGGCGGCGGTGTGCTGGTCTGGCACATCGACGAGGAAGTCGCCACCGGCAATGACTGCGAGGACGCGCCGTACTGCACGTCCAGCTCGCACTACCTGGTCTCCCTGGAGCAGCCGGACGGCAACTTCGACCTCGACTGCTCAGCCTTCATGCCCTACGGTGACAGCGGCGACATCTATCCCTACAGCACGGTGGACCAGTTCACCGCCTCCACCACGCCGTCGAGCAACCGGCATGACGGCAGCGCCTCCGGGGTTTCGATCACCAATATCGCCGCTTCGGCCGGCGACATGCAGATGGACATCCAGCCGGGCGACCTGTGGGAATACCTGGTCTATGACGACGGGTCCATCGAGACCGGCTGGAACTGGGCCGAGGGTTACGGCTGGGCGGTGCGAATGACGCCAGGCGCCTACCCCTTCGACCTGAAGGGGATTCACATCCATCAGAACACCGGGAACTGTCAGTACCAGATCTGGTCCGACAGCGGCGGTTCGCCGGGCTCCCCTCTCACCTCGGTGCTCACCAGCACCGGGGCCACCGGGTATAGCTGGGACTACGAGGATGTCTCCGGCCTGAACATCCAGATCGCTTCGGGCGACTTCTGGGTGCTCTACATCATTTACAACGGTTCGAACATCGGCGCGGACACCAGCTCACCCTGGAACGGACGGACCATGACCTATATCGGAGGCACCTTCTACGCCGACAGCGGGGTTTACGGCAACTACGGCCTCCGGGCCACCGGGTTCGGCGCCGTGAGCACCTCGACCCTTACCTGCAGTTATAACTGCACGCCCTCCTCGGGTACAGTGCCCTTCCAGGTGCTGCACCAGATCACCATGACCAACACCCTCAGCGGAGGCGCGGCCCTCACCCGCCGGATCGCCGGGCAGATCTCCCTGACCCTGGCCAACGGCACCCTCTTCAACCCTTGGAGAGCGGGCTACACCAACGTAGCCCCGGGTTCCTTCTACTACACCCAGTTCCCGGTGACCATCCCGAGTTTGGGGAGCGTCATCGGCAGCAACACCAGTATGTTGTCCGTCATGGATGTAACGCCGGCCCCATACAACCAGCCGCCCTACCCGCCTTCGGGAAGTACGTGCACCAAGACAAACGTGGTGGTGGCCCACGCCCCCTGACCGGGTCGGGACGACTCGGGGGCCGCCCCGCGGCGGCCTCCGCTCAGCCCTCGTATTTGAAGGAGACCTTGACCTTTGCCCGGTAAGCCTCGACCTGCCCGTCCTTGAGCACCAGGTCCATCGCTGTCACCTCGGCGACACGAAGGTCACGCAGACTCTGACTTGCCCGCTCCACGGCGGCAGTCGCGGCTCTCTCCCAACCCTCGGTGCTGGTACCCACGATTTCAACGACTTTGTACACGCTCTCGGCCATGGCTCTTCTCCCTTTGCTAATTGGACAAGAAAGAAAATCAGCTGCCGACCTGCAGCAGACCTTCAACAACAACTCGCCCTGGTGGTAGTTTCACGCACTCTCGCGACAGGAGTGCTGCGCTTGATCGTTGTCATAGAGAAAGAGAGTGCAATTGTCTTGAAGCTAATTTATGTTCAGGAATGAGACTCGTCAAGGAGTGATTTCAGGCGGGATGCCGGACGGACGGCCCGGGGAGCGTCCCCCGGGCCGTCGATAAACTACTTCAGGGAAGGATTCCGGTCACCGTGCAGTTGTCGCTGGCCTGGTCGCCGGCTGCCGGGTAGGGCGGCTGGTTGTACGGGGCCGGTGTGACATCCTCGGCCAGCAGGGTGAAGGTGTTGACACCCACCAGCGATCCCAGGGCGGGGATGAATTGCC
This sequence comes from uncultured Acidobacteriota bacterium, assembly GCA_963836075.1. Classification (GTDB taxonomy): domain Bacteria; phylum Acidobacteriota; class JAQAZP01; order JAQAZP01; family JAQAZP01; genus JAQAZP01. The sequence continues at coordinate 2,242,469 of CAWIIB010000009.1, read as the reverse complement.
CCCAACTGGTGAGGTAGCTGTTTGAAGGGCCAATGTTGCTCCAGCCGGCCCGCCAGCTGCCGTAGTGCTGCCCGCCGGCCAGGTCCAGTTCGAGACGTCCAGCCAGACGGCGGGTTTGCCCGCCATACAGGTTGGCCAGTTCCACCGTCATGGTGGTGGTGAAGGGCAGGGTCCCCGCATCGGGCAGACAGCGCAGAGTGGCGGCCAGGGTGGCGGAGGCCGTGTCACAGGCATCACCAACACCGTCCTCGTCGGCATCCTCCTGGTCGGGGTTCGGCGTGTCGGGCCCTGTTGATCGCGCCCTCGCCCTACTTGACCTTCCAGGCCTCCCAGACCTTGCCCACCAGGTCGGGGCCCGGCGTGAGGGTGGTATCGCCGGGCTGCCAGCCGGAGGGGGTCACCTCGCCGGTGGATGCCACATGCTGGAACGCCTTGACCTGCCGGGTCAGTTCATCGGGATTGCGGCCCACCTCGGGGGTCAGCACCTCCATCGCCCGGATGACGAAATCGGGGTCGATGATGAACCGGCCGCGGATATCGACTCCGGCGGCCTCATCGTACACCCCATACAGTTTGCCGATCAGCCCCCCGGCATCGGAAAGCATCGGGAAGGGCACCCCACCGTCGACCATTTTGGCCAGTTCCTCGCGCTGCCAGATCTGGTGCACGAACCGGCTGTCGGTGCTCATGGACAGCACGACGACACCGAGCCCTTTCAGGTCCTCGTAACGGGCGGCGACCGCCGCCAGTTCGGTGGGTCAGACAAAGGTGAAGTCACCGGGGTAGAAGCAGAGCACGATCCACTTGCCCTTGAAACCGGAGAGCCGAACCGTCTTGAACCCCTCACCGGCCACGTATGCGTTGGCCTCGAAATCCGGCGCTTCCCGTCCCACTCGTGCCTGCATGGCGATCACCTCCTTTTTTTCACCGCCGCCTGGACTGCCTTCCGATTCTGCCGGCATGATCGGGCCCCTTGCCGGCTTGACGCACCCGTCCTTCTCCTGCGCCATGCGTTGCTCCTTTCGCCACTATCGACCGGCAAGAAACGACACCAGCTGCCCCACCGGCGGGACCCGGTGTGCGAATGACCACCATGTCGATATATTTAGTTCTTGCAACAACTTAGACCACATCGACCAATATTGTAGTTCACCGCCCTCTTGTCAACCCCGTTGCATGAGAGCGGTGCCCGGCTGTTCGCCGCACCGGCAGAAACCTGCCCCAACCGCGAGCGGCTGAGCGGTTCCGCGGTGACCATCTGCAAGCTGATCGGCGCTCGCTCGAAAGGGAAGAAAATATCCGACGTGGTCGCTGCGTATAACAAAGTATGGGATCACCTGGAGGAGTTGTGCATGAGTTACTTTTATACTGCCTTAAGTACAATACCCAACGTACAAGTCAGAAGTCACTCGTGATAGGATCGGGTCTCAACAACTGAATGCCCTGTTGTTCGGGCGAGGGTAGCGAAGGAGAGAAGGAATGTTTATGTTGACTCCAGCCATTGTTCTCGGTGCGGTCGGTTTTGTGTTCATCATCATCATCGCATCATTCATGATGCGCACCGTGGTCAGCACCAACATGGTCCATGTGGTCCAGTCGCGCCGTAAGACCACCCCCTACGGCACGGGCCAGAAAGCAGGCAACGTCTACTTCCGGTGGCCCTCGTGGATTCCGGGGCTGGGTGTCACGGTGATCAGGCTCCCGGTGAGCAACTTCGACCTCTCGCTGCTGGCCTACGAGGCGTATGACCGGGACCGTGTGCCGTTCATCGTCGACGTGACGGCGTTCTTCCGCATCGAGGACACGGCAGTGGCGGCGCGCCGTGTGGTGAACGTCAAGGAGTTGGAAGAGCAACTCTCACTGATCGTCCAGGGCGCGGTGAGGAAGGTGCTGGCCGACGACGTCATCGACTCCATCATGCTCGAGCGGGCCAAATTCGGCAACGCCTTCACCGAGGAGGTTGGCGACCAGCTCAAGGAGTGGGGCGTCCGGTCGGTAAAGTCGATGGAGCTGATGGACATCCGTGACGGAGAGGGCTCGCGCAACGTCAGCAACATCATGGCCAAAAAGACCTCCTTCATCGAGATGGAGTCACGCACCGAGGTCGCGGAGAACACCAAGAAAGCCAGAACCGCCGAGATCGAGTCCCAGCAGGTCATCGATGTGCGCGACCAGGAAGCGGCCGAAGCCGTCGGCCAGCGCACGGCCGAAAAGGACAAGGCCGTCGGCATCGCCCTGCAGCAGTCGCGCCAGGAGGTGCTCACGCAGGAAAAGCTGACCCAGGAGCGCACCATGGACGTGCGCCGGGTCGAGCAGGTCAAGCAGGAAGAGATCGAGAAGGACCGCCAGGTGGTGACCGCTGAGCAGGACAAGCAAACGCGTATCATCCGCGCCGAGGGCGAACTGGAAGCCCAGCAGAAGGAAGCCGAGGCCATCCGGGTGGTTGGTGTGGCCCGTGCCGATGCCGAGAAGGCGATGAAGCTGGCGCCGGTGATGGCCCAGATCGAGCTGGCCAAGGAGATCGGCGCCAACGACGGCTACCAGCAGTATCTGGCCATGCTGGAAGCGATCAAGGCCCACATCATCGTCGGCCAGGAACAGGCCCAGGCGCTCCAGACCGCTGACGTCAAGGTCATCGCCAACGCCGGCAATGCCAACGAGGGCATGAACCGGGCGATGGACCTCTTCTCTTCCAAGGGCGGAACCAACCTCGCCTCGATGGTGGAGGCATTTGCCCAGACCCCGCTTGGCGAAGCCGTGCTGGGCCAGATGGGCGTCAAAGCTGAGAAGTCGGAAAGAGTCCCTGAAAGTACAAAACCTGAAGAACCAATTCTGTAAAAAACTGGTTTAAACGGGTTAGAGCAGAATCAATGAGGCGCGGATATGGGAATCCGCGCCTCGCTGTGTACGGTGTACATGATTCAGGATACCTGTGGCTCCTGCAAAATCCATCTGACTCGCTGATGGTGTCGAACGAATGGACGGAGGGATCATTCAGAGTGAAGAATTGAAGCATCATCGATGGGGGAAATCATCGAGACCAACGGATCGCCACTTCATGAAGTGTTGCCTGACCAAAGAAAACGATTCGGAACAAACGATCCTACAGTTCTATCTGATGTAGAAGCTTTGAAGTCCACGACCAGATCAGGCGGCCCGACGGGTGTAGCGATGGTGGAGTCCACCGACCTGCGGCAGTGCGATCACTTTGCCCATCTTCGGTGATTCTACAGCTCGCGGCTCCGGACAATCCTTATCGAGCGATAGATGCGTTCGAGACCGGTGGTAATACAGGAAGTACTCTTTCAGGATTCGCCGGAGGTGCTGTTCGTTGATGATGATGACATGGTCGAGGCAATCTCGGCGTATGGATCCAACGAGCCTCTCGACGAAACAGTTTTTCCAGGGTGATCGTGGGGCAGTCTTCACTTCTTCAATGCCCATTGACCGGACGCGGCTGACAAATTCATGGCCGTATTTCCCATCACGATCGCGGAGCAGATACCGCGGAGCTGAATCCCAGGGAAATGCCTCGATGATCTGCTGACCAGTCCAGGCTGCCGAAGGGGAATCGGTGATGTTGAAATGTACAACGAGGCGTCGAGAGTGGGTCAGAATGATACAGGCGTAGAGAATCCGGAACGTCGCCGTGGGCACGGTGAAGAAATCAATGGAGGCCATGTCGCCCATATGGTTGCGCAGGAAGGTTCTCCAAGTTTGGGATGGAGGTTTCCGGTGGCGACCCATATATTTCGACACGGATGCCGGAGACACATCGATTCCCAGTTTGAGCAGTTCTCCATGGATTCTTGGAGCGCCCCACGTCGGGTTTTCTCGGGACATTCTTCTGATCAGATCCCTGATCTCACGTGTAACTCGAGGCCGGCCCCGGTTCCTCCGCCGGCTTTTCAATCGCCAGAAGAGCTTGAAGCCCACCCGATGCCAGGAAATGACGGTTTCAGGCTTGACGACAACGAGCACCTGGGCCCAGTCTCGCCATATCCTGGAAAGGAAGACCCAGAACAGTCGATCGGTTTCCGTCAATCGAGGGCGTTTCATCGTTCGACGGAGGATGGCAAGTTGTTGCCTGAGCGCCAGGTTCTCCAGGGCCAAAGTTCGTTGGGTTCTCAGAGCTGAATAGATGGTTTTGAGGAGTTTGTACATCATTCATCGATGGTACACTCCTGAAGCGCTAAGTTCAACGTTATCAGGTAGTACGTAATTTACAGGAGGGACAGGGGTCGGTATCCATTGGCCGGACATCGATGAAGACCTGAGCACGGAGGGGCTGCTCCGTGGGGTCCCGCTCCAGACACACGGCTTGCCGAATCCAAGTCTTGATCTACCGGAACAGACCCGCGGCCACGTTCACCCCGTGATTCCAGCCCTGGGGGTAGGCGGTGAGGGAGAAGTCCTCGCTGACCTGGCCATCCTGGTAGTCGAAGACCCGCACCGGTGAGCCGGTGGCGGGGTCCGGGCCGGCGCCCACCAGGATCTCTTGGTACCCGTCGCTGTCGAGGTCGACACCCGAGGCCACCCGGGCGCCGTAGCGGGACAGCGCTGCCGACCAGGCGAGGAAGCTGCAGCCGGCCAGCGGTGTGGCGGAACTGCCATCCGCATTCCAGCCCCGGATGTGCGAGGCGAAGAGGGCCGAGGGACCGGGCGCGGTGAGGATCTCGTCGATGCCGTCCCCGTCGATGTCGCCGGTACCCACGTTGACCCCCCACCTGTTGGTGCCGTAGGCCAGGAAACTGACCCCGGACATGGCCGCGGCCGTGCCGCCGTCGACGTTCCAGCCCCGGACATGGGGCCCGAACACCGCCCCCGGGCCGGCGCCGGTGATGATCTCATCGTAACCGTCGCCGTCCAGGTCGCCGGCCGCCACGTTGACCCCGTGTTTCAGCGTGCCGTAGGCGAAGTAGCTGACCCCGGGCATGGCCGTGGCCGTACCGCCATCCACGTTCCAGCCCCGGACGTGGGGCCCGAACACAGCCCCCGGGCCGGCGCCGGTGACGATCTCGTCGATCCCGTCGCCATCCAGGTCGCCGGCGGCCACATTGACGCCGAACTTGTTGGTGCCGTAGGCCAGGAAGTTGATGCCGGGGTCCGGTGTGCCGTCGACCATGAATGCGCGGATGTGGGGGCCAAAAACCGCCCCCGGGCCGGCGCCGGTGATGATGACGTCGATGCCGTCGCCGTCTGGATCACCGGCCGCCACGCCCACGCCAAAGTGGGGGGCGCCATATGCCTGAAACGCGGAAACGTGAAATGCGTTCTCCACCGGCGGGAAGACCCTGACCAGCGGTTCGTTCGCCAATCCCGGACCAGGGCCGGTCACCAGCATCCCCGGGCTCCCGGCGTTGATCAACACCGAGACATCATGGCTGTACCGGTTCACCGCCACCAGGTCCGGGTGGCCGTCCCGGTCCAGGTCGCCGGCGGAGACATGGTACGGATGAAACCCGACGCCGGTACTGTTCGGCTTCCATGAATGAGCCGTCACCCTGTCCCCGGAGGACGGCGACGGTGAACCGTACTGTGCAGGCCAGCACCAGATCGAGCGAGCCGTCGAGGTCGAGGTCGGTGGCGGTCACCGATATCGGGCCGTGGGGCGTGTAGTGATCGACCGCCTCCCGGAAGGTACCGTCGCCGTGGCCGAGGAGCACCGATGTCCTGTTGCTGTTCTGGCAGGCCACCGCCAGGTCCGGGTGGCCGTCGCCGTTGAGATCGGCAATGGCCACACCGGCCGGGGTCTGGCTGGTCGCGTAGCCCACCGCCGTCCGGAATGTGCCATCACCGTTGCCGATCAGCACGGAGACGTCATGCCCGGTGGAACTGGTAACCGCGAGGTCGGTGGCCCCGTCGCCATCCAGGTCCCCGGCGGCCAGGCCGGCCGGTTCGGCACCGGCGCCGGCGTGGAGCGCCGGAAGAAAGCTGCCGTCCCCCGCACCGAGGAGCACCGAGATCGAGTCGCTGGCCATGTTGGCTGCGGCCAGGTCCGGGATGGTGTCGTTGTTCAGGTCACTGATCACCATTGCGTCGGGATATCCCCCGGTTCCGAAGTCCGTCGCCGGCTGGAACGTTCCATCTCCATTGCCCAATGTCACTGAGCAGCTGTCGTCCAGCGGGGTGGTGAAGGCCAGGTCGGAAATGCCGTCGCCGTTCAGGTCGTCGGCAACGATGGCCGACGGTTTTCCGCCGGCCCCGGTGACCTGGCCGGCAGGCAGGAAGGTGCCGTCCCCCTCGCCGATCAGGATCTTGATGAGCCCGTTGGCATATGACGAAACGGCGATGTCGGGAACGCTGTCGCCGTTGAGGTCGGCAATGGCCGAGGTCCTCGGGCCATACCCCGCGCCGTACGTCGGGGCGGTGTGGAAGGCGCCGTCAGCTCTGCCCAGCAGTACGGAGATGTCGCTGCTGGTGGCGTTCGATACGGCCAGGTCCAGACGGCCGTCGCCGTCGATATCGGCGGGGTGGACGGCATTGGTGGACAGGCCGGCCCAATATGATCGACCTAAGGCCGCTTCCACGGTGCCGTCACCGCGGCCGGCGTACACCGTGACCCGGCCTTCAGCATTTGCGAATCCGATGTCGGTGACCGCCAGATCCCGATAGCCGTCGCCGTCCAGGTCCTCGATGACGGTGTCGTAGAGCAAGACGCCGTGCGCCCATTCCTGGTTCCATTGGAACGCGCCGCCACCGGTGTTCAGCCAGATCTGGATCTCGCCCGAATTCGTGCTCGAAACGTGCGTTGTGATGGCCAGGTCGGGCACGTCGTCCCCATCGAGATCACCGAGGGCGAGGGCGTAAACGCCCTGGGCGATCTCGATGGCCTGGGGCGGCCCGAAGGAACCATCGCCGGCGCCAGGGAGGATGGACACGCTGCGGTCTGCCGAACTGGCCGTGGCCAGATCCGGCACACCGTCACCGTTGACGTCCCCCACGGCGAGATCGATGGGATACCAGCCGGTGTCGTAGCGGACCTCGGCCTGGAAGCTCCCGTCCCCGTTGCCGAGCAGGATTGACACCGCGTGGCTCGAATGGCAGGCCACGGCCAGGTCGGGCACCGTGTCGCCGTCAAGGTCGGAGACGATCACAGCTTCGGGCGAGGACCCGGTGGTGTAGTGCTCCGGCGGCGACAGGATACCGTCCCCCTGGCCCAGGAGGACGGACATGTTGTGCCCATACCGGTTGGCCACCGCCACATCCGGGTGACCGTCACCGTTGAAATCGGCGGCAGCCACGGACGTGGGATTGTCGTCGGTCACATATGGCACGGCGGGTCTGAATTCACCGTTCCCCAGGCCGAGAAGAACGGAGATGCCGTCCGAGCCGTGGAGGGCCACCACCAGGTCGAGGTGCCCGTCACCGTCAAGATCGCTGCTGTCGATGGCGAACGGGTAAGCACCGACGAAATGGTCGATCCTCGTGTCGAAAAGCCTTGTGGCGTGCGTCAACTGCGGGACAGCGGTGAGCAGGAAGAGCAGAACAGATCCGATGGATGCGAGCTTCATGGTCAGGCGTCCCTCCTGGCTGGTTCGCTGCAGTATACCGCGTTCCGCTGAGTGATTATCCATGAAAATAGCGGGTAGACGACCAGCTCAGCGGTGCCGGTGGGTCGCCCGGGTCACCGGCACCAGCAGCAGTGCGTTGCCCACCAGTGAGCCCAGCATCAGGGCGCCTCCACCTCGATCATCAACCAGGTGAGAAGAGTAGGGATTTCCTTTCCCGGCGTCAAGAAATCTCCCCTCCCTTCAGGTCCATGATCCGGTCATTTTCCCCCTGCCGTTTCTCCACTCCCCCGCCGTTCGAGGTCAATCCCTGGTGGCCTTACGCCATGCCGACGATGCCCCCCGTTTAATCTGTCATCAGGACATACCTCTCCCTGCAGCCCGTCACTGACCGAAGGCCTCACGCCGGCTCCCACTCGTCCCAACCTGGCGGCGCCTGCGAGCAGTCCTCCTCGTCCCTGGAGAGCTCGGCCTGAACGTGCCGCTCGCTTGTGGCAGCCCACCCCGGCGGCCCGTGGGCCCGGGGAACGACGGTGCTCACCCCCAGGTGCTCGAGGATGCGGCGGATCACCTCGGACTGCGCCGTCGAGATGAACGAGACGACCTTCATACCGCCCCCGCACTTATCACAGCGCAGAGGGTCCACCTCGAATACCAGGCGGATCAGCTCCGCCCACCTCCGCCGCCGCTCGCTTGCCGGCGGCGGCTTTTCGCTGCGGATGCCGGCCGTCCCCTCCCCGGACCTCTTCCTCCGCTCCGCCCGGCTCCGCACCGAGTAGTGACCGTAGTAGCGCACCATGTGCACCCCGGGCGGCGGCACCTGCAGCGCCAGAAGGGACAGGAAGGTCAGCCCGTCGTATTGGGCCACAACCGGACGGACGCCCCGCACCTTCTTCGAACTGCGCACCGTGACCGTGCCGTTCGACCGGTCGTAGGACACCCGCTCCGCCGACACCGCCGGACGGGCCAGGTAGCGCACCAGCCGCTTGAGCCGCCCGTAATCCCCCACCGCCACCCTGACCGAGCCGTCCACCGAGAACCCGCTATGCTCCCAGTCCAGCATCTCGTCGCGAAGGCGCACGCTCAGCCGCTTACGCCTCACCATCAGGTCGAGCACCCGCCGGGCGAACAGCCGCTCCAGCACCTCGATGTCCCCCTGCATGCCGAAGGGCATCGGGTGGAACAGTCCGTCCCGGTCGAAAGCGCCGTCGGTGGCTAGGGCATGCAGGTGAATGTGCGGATTGACCCGGTCGCCGAACCGCTGGGGAACCACCACCATCCCCACTCTCAGATCGTCACGGCCCAGGCCGGCCCGGTAGAACGTGTGGGTCGCCTCCACCGCTGAGCGGCACAGGCCGGTGAGCAGTCGGCGGTCGCGGTAGAACGGGCGGCGGAGGTGCCTGGGCAGCACGAAGACCAGCTGGCGGTGCTCCACCGGCTCGATCACCTCGTCGATGACGAAGCGGCAAAGGATCTCGGCCCGTTTCTGCTGGCATGAAGGGCAGACACCTCGGAGCTGGCAGGAGAAGGCCACCAGTTGCTCGTGGCCGCAGTCGCCACAGCGGACCCGGGCGAACCCCGCGGCAAGGATCCCGCAGCGAAGATACTCCTCCAGCGTGCGGCGGGCACGGTCGGTCAGAGGGCCGTGCCGGTCGAGGAACCGCTCGTCGTAGGTTTCGAGGAACAACTCCAGGTTCTCGCGAACCGCCAGGTGCAGGTCGGTCCGCTCCGGCCGCCGGGGTCGGTAGATGCTCTGTTTGTCCTGGCCCATACAGACCAGGAGGAGCAAGATCGGGGCCGATCAGCTTGAGCGTCAGTCAGCAGGATTATGAGGAGACTGGTGGAAACTGCGGTTGACGGTGTGCCGCCAGGGTGAGCCAGCCTACCCCACCAACGACCGAATCGCCTCACCGGTCAGGCCAAGCAGGCCGCCGGGCTGCAGGCCGAGGTAGAGGGTGCCGAGGCAGGCGATGACCACCGCGGTGATCAGGCCCGGGGAGAGGGTCAGGGTGTCGGCCACGGCGTCCCGGGAGTCGGGTTCCCGCATGTAGGTGTAGACCACCACCCGGAGGTAGAAGTAGAGCGAGAGGGCGGAGTTCAATACGCCGATGATGGCCAGCGGGATATACCCGGCCTTGACCGCGGCGGAGAAGATGTAGAACTTGCCGAAAAAACCGCCGGTGGGCGGAATGCCGGCCAGGGAGAACATGAAGAGGGCCATGGCCAGGCCGATCAGCGGAAAGCGGAAACCGGCACCGGCGTAGGAGGACATGTCGAGATCGCTCTCCCCCTTCTTGCCGAGCATGATCACCAGGCCGAAGGCGCCGATGTTCATCAGGGCGTAGACCACGCTGTAAAAGAGGACCGACCGCATGCCCAGCTCGTTGCCGGCCACCACCGCGACCAGGAGATAGCCCACGTGGGCGATGGACGAGTAGGCCAGCATCCGCTTGATGTTGTCCTGCACCAGGGCCAGCACGTTGCCCACGGTCATGGTCAGCACGGCCAGCACCACCACCATGGCCGAGACGAACTCCTGCTCGGTGGGGAAGGCGGTGATGAACACACGGAGAACCACGGCCAGGCCAGCAGCCTTGGGCGCGGCGGCCATGAAGGCGGTGATCGAGGTGGGCGCACCCTGGTAGACATCCGGGGTCCACATGTGGAAGGGCACCACCGAAACCTTGAAGCCGAAGGCCACCACCAGGAAGATGATGCCGATGAGCAGGATCGGTTCCTCGGTGGTGATACCGTTGGCGATCAGGTGGTCGGCGATGGCGTGCAGGCCAAGTTGGCCGGTGGCGCCGTAGACCAGGGCGATGCCGTAGAGCAGAAAGCCGGTGGCAAAGGCGCCCAGTAGGAAATATTTCAGTGCGGCTTCGGTGGACTCGGGCTTTCTCCGCTGGAACCCGGCAAGGATGTAAAGCGGGATGGAGAGCAGCTCGATGCCGAGGAAGAGCACCAGCATGTCCCCTGCTCCGACCATCAGCATGGCGCCGGATACGGTGAAGCAGAGCAGAGCGTAATACTCGCTGTGGTTGTTCTCCTCCCGGCGGAGGTAGCCGCCGGAGATCAGCACGGTCATGGCCAGGATGAAGGCCAGCAGGGCACCAAAGAACAGACTGAACTTGTCCAGCAGCAGCATCCCGCCGAACTGGGATCCGGGCGGGTTGGCCCAGAGACAGATGCAGCCGATGCCGGAGACCAGGGCCGCCACCAGGGTCAGCGGCCCGGCCACGGCGCGGGCCATGTTTCTGGAGGCGGCTTCGAGCAGTAATAGCGCACAGCCCCAGATCACCAGGATCAGGATCGGCATTATGGCGTAGAGATCAAAGTTCACTGCTCACTCCTCGCTTCACTCTCTCCCCGGGGCTGTCCGGTCGCTTTCATCTCGGCCGTGGCCTGCCTGGTCACCTTCACCCGCTCGACAAATGCGGCCACCGAGACATCCATTTTTCGGAGAAACGGCCCGGGGTAGACACCCATCCAGACGATCATGATCAGGATCGGGATCATCACCACCAGCTCGCGGACGCTTAAGTCCTTGATCGTCTTGTTCTCCTCGCGCTCCAGCGGCCCGAACATCACCCGGCGGAACATCCAGAGCATGTAGACCGCGCCGAGGATCATCCCGGTGGCGGCCAGGGCGGTGAAAGCCTTGGCGTGGTTCATCGAGGTGGAGGTGAAGGTGCCCACCAGAACCAGGATCTCGCCGACGAAACCGTTCAGTCCGGGCAGGCCGATGGAGGCCAGGGTCACGATCATGAAGATGGTGGTGAACACCGGGATCTGCCTGGCCAGGCCGCCGAAGTCGGCGATCATCCGGGTGTGCCTCCGCTCGTAGATCATGCCGACAATGAGGAACAGCCCGCCGGTGGAGAGGCCGTGGGCCAGCATGACGAAGATACCGCCTTCCACGCCCTGCACGGTGAGGGCGAAAAGGCCCAGCATGACGTAGCCCAGGTGGCTGACGCTGGAGTAGGCCACCAGCTTCTTGATGTCCTTCTGCACCATGGCCACCAGGGCGCCATAGATGATGCCGATGACGGCCAGCGAGGCAAACAGTGTCGTGAGAACCCCGGAAGACTCGGGGAAGAACGGTATGGCAAAACGGATGAAGCCGTAGGTTCCCAGTTTCAGCAGGATGGCAGCCAGGATCACGGAGCCCGCAGTGGGGGCTTCCACGTGGGCATCGGGCAGCCAGGTGTGGAAGGGGAACATCGGCACCTTGATGGCAAAGGACAGGGCAAAGGCCAGGAAGAGACACATCTGCATATGGGCCGGCACCGGTGTCGACATCAGCGTGGCCATGTCGAAGGTCGGGATGCCCGAGGCCTGCTGCTGGAGAAAATACATGGTCAGGATGGCCACCAGCATCAGCAGGGAGCCCACCAGGGTGTAGAGGAAAAACTTCACCGCCGCATAGACCCGGCGGGGGCCGCCCCAGATACCGATGATGAAACACATCGGGATCAGCATCGCTTCCCAGAAGATGTAGAAGAGGAAGAGATCGACGGCCACGAAGGCGCCGAGCATCCCCGTCTCCAGCATCAGCAGCACCACCAGGAACTCCTTGAGGTGCTTGTCCACCGCGCTGAAGGTGCTCAGCAGGGTCAGCGGAGTCATGAAGGTGGTGAGCAGGATCAGCAACAGGCTGATACCGTCAACGCCCAGGTGGTAGCTGATGCCCAGGGCGGGCACCCAGTCGGCCAGCTCGACGAACTGCATCGACGCGGTGGTCTCGTCAAAGCCGAACCAGAGGGGCAGCGAGATGACAAAAACCAGCAAAGAACAGATTACGGCGGTCCAGCGCAGGGCCGCCTTGTTCTGCCTGCCGATGAGCATGATCAGGCCCGCCCCGACAAGGGGCAGGAAGACGATCCAGGAGAGCAGATGTTCGGTTAGCCAGGACACGTTCTGTTCTTCCTTCCGGCCTGCTGGTTAAAACAAGCAGGCCCAGATCAGGATCACCACGCCGAGAACGATCCCCAGCGCGTAGTTTCTGACGTAGCCGGTCTGGAACCGCGATCCCACGATGCCGAAGAAGCGGCTGATGTGGGCCACGGCGTTCACCGTCCCGTCGATGACGATCACGTCGATAAACTTCCAGAGGAAGTTGCCGAACCAGATGAAGCGCTGCACGACGGTCAGGTCGTAGAGCTCGTCCACCCAGTATTTGTTGAGCAGTGTGCGGTACGGGCCGCCGTCCAGCACCCCGGCCAGTTTCGCCGGAGTGTCGTTCTTCCTGCGATACCAGGCCGCGGCCAGCAGGATGCCGGAGAGGGCGATGAGCACCGAGAGGCCCATCAGCACGTATTCCATCGGGTCCACGGCATGGTGGCCGTGGCCGGCGGCAGCATGCTCTGCACCGTGGGGCACCTCGGCGTGGGCCGCATCCGCGTGGCCACCGGCCAGCTGCTCCCCGCTCCACCCCACCACCGGCTCGAGCCACTCCTCGAAGTAGTTGGCCGCGGGGAAGTGAGTGATGTTGGTGATGGCGTGGGGGATGCCGATCCAGCCGCCGATAATGGCCAGCAGACAAAGGGTCATCAGGGGCACGGTCATCGACCTCGGCGACTCGTGCACGTGAGATTCTGTTTCCTTGTCCATCCGGCTTTCCCCGTGGAAGGTGAGGAAGACCAGGCGGAACATGTAGAAGGCGGTCATCCCGGCAGTCAGGAAGCCCATACCCCAGAGAATGGTGTGTCCCGTGCTGAAGGTTTTCCAGAGGATCTCGTCCTTGGAGAAGAAGCCGGACAACGGCGGGATACCGGCGATGGCCAGCGAGGCGATGAGGAACGTCCAGTAGGTGACGGGGATCTTGCCCTTGAGGTTGCCCATCTTGCGGATGTCCTGCTCGCCGCTCATGGCGTGGATCACCGAGCCCGGCCCCGAGGAAGAGCAGCGCCTTGAAGAAGGCGTGGGTCATCAGGTGGAAGATCCCGGCGGTGAAAGCGCCCACGCCGAGGGCCAGGAACATGTAGCCCAGCTGGCTCACCGTGGAGTAGGCCAGCACCCGCTTGATGTCGTTCTGCACCAGGCCGATGGTGGCGGCAAAGATGGCGGTCATCCCGCCGATCACCGCCACGACCAGCATGGCGTCGGGAGCCAGGGCGAAGAGCACGTTGCAGCGCACCACCATGTAGACACCGGCGGTGACCATGGTGGCGGCATGGATCAGGGCGCTGACCGGTGTGGGGCCCTCCATGGCGTCGGGCAGCCAGACATAGAGCGGGATCTGTGCCGACTTGCCGGTGGCGCCGACAAAGAGCAACAGGGCCATGAGGGTGATCACGCCGGCGCCGGCGGTAACGGCGCCGGGCTGGCTGGCCAGCATCATCACCTCGGAAAAATCAAGGGTGCCGAAGACAAGGAAGACCAGGAAGGCGCCGAGGACGAAGCCCACGTCACCGATACGGTTGACCACGAAGGCCTTCATCCCCGCCTTGGCCGCCGAGTGCTTCTCGTAGAAGAAGCCGATCAAAAGATACGAACAGAGCCCCACCCCCTCCCAGCCCACAAAGAGCAGGAAGAAGTTGTTGGCCAGCACCAGGATCAGCATGGCAAAGGTGAAGAGGTTGAGGAAGGAGAAGTAGCGGGCATAGCCGCGCTCGTGCCACATGTAGCCGACGGAGTAGACGTGGATCAGGAAGCCCACCCCGGTGACCACCAGCACCATCACCATGGACAGCGGGTCGAGCTGCAGGCCGAAGGGGATGGAGACGCGGTAGTCGCTGACCACCCCCGAGTCGGCCGACGGCGACTCGATCCACATGAAGTAGTCGTGCTCGAAGTGGCGCACCTCCATCCCGCTCAGGGTGGAGAAGGCGAGGATGGCCACCACCAGGGAGACGCCCACCGCCGCGCAGCCGATGAAGCTGACCAGTTTTTTGGGCAGTTTCGGGCCCAGCAGGCCGTTGATCAGAAAGCCGATCAGCGGTGCTAACGGAATCAGGATGATCAGTTCCAGTGACATGTCACCACTTGAGCAGGTTGACCCGGTCCACGTCGGCCGTGGACTTCCTCTTGAAGATGGCGATGATGATCGCCAGGCCCACCGCCACCTCGGCGGCGGCCACGGCCATGACAAAGAGCACGAAAATCTGCCCGTCCAGAGAATCGAGGTAGCGGGCAAAGGCGATGAACGAAAGGTTCACCGCGTTGAGCATCAGTTCGATGGACATGAAGATGATGATCGCGTTGCGGCGCAGCAGCACCCCGGCCACACCGATGCTGAAGAGCAGCGCGCTGAGCACCAGGTAGTGGTTGAGGGTGACCATCATCACCGTGTCTCCTTGTTGGCGCCCGGCGCGTCGGGGTCGGCCTCGTGGTCCGGCCGCTCGAAGCGGCGGCTGGCCATCACGATGGCGCCGACGATGGCCGCCAGCAGCAGGATCGAAACCGCCTCGAAGGGCAGCAGGTAGCGCTGGAAGAGCAGTTCGGCCAGCAGCTCGGTGTTGCCGGCGGCGCCCACCGCTTCCTCGGTGGCCTGGCCCGCCTCGCCCAGCACCACCCGGTTGACCAGCCCGAAGACCACCAGGCAGACCAGGCAGAGCACCAGGGCCGCGGCGGCCAGCTTGTGCAGGCCGTGGAAGGAGTGCGGCGCCTCGGGCCCCCGCAGGTTGAGCATCATGATCACGAAGAGGAAGAGGACCATGATCGCCCCGGCGTAGACAATCACCTGCAGCACGGCGATGAAGTGCGCGTTGAGCAGCAGGTAGAGCACGGCCAGGGAGAAGAAGCAGACCACCAGCGAGATCACGCTGGACATGGGGCTGCGCTGGCTGATCACACTGATCGCACTGACCACGGCGACGACCGCCAGGATGTAGAAAAGCACGGTTTCGATCAACGGCTTCCCCTTACTTCTTTACGACTTTACTCTTCCGTCCGGGATCGCTGTCGTATTTGTGGACCAGTTCTTCCTTGCCCACGTCGAAATTCTTCCGCTGGTAATTCGAGAACTCGTAATGCGTACCCATGACGATGGCGTCCTTGGGGCACGCCTCCTCGCAGTAGCCGCAGTAAATGCAGCGCAGCATGT
This sequence comes from uncultured Acidobacteriota bacterium, assembly GCA_963836075.1. Lineage (GTDB taxonomy): Bacteria > Acidobacteriota > JAQAZP01 > JAQAZP01 > JAQAZP01 > JAQAZP01. The sequence goes on along the minus strand of CAWIIB010000009.1, from coordinate 2,226,914 downwards.
CGATCTCGAAGGAGAGCGGCACCTTCTCCACTTCGGGGTCCGGGTCTTCCTGGGCCACGATGTGGATGCACTCCGCCGGGCAGGCGGTGGAGCACATGTAGCAGGCCACGCACTTGACGTGGCCGTCCTCGTGGACGGTCAGCCGCTGGTGCGCCCGGAAATTGTCGTGGATCGGCAACGTCTCTTCCGGGTACTGCACGGTGACTTTCTTCTTGAAGAAGAGGTGACGGATGGTCAGGATCAGCCCGCTGACGGCGGCGGGGAGGTAGAGCTTCTCCCACCAGGTCAGCGGCTTGAACTCCTTGACCAGGACGTCCTTTTTCCTCTTTTTGTCGTCAGGTCCGGTCATCGGTTTCCTATATCACTCCGAGCAGGATCAGCAGCCCGGTGATGAAGACGTTGGCCAGGGCCAGCGGGAAGAGCACCTTCCAGCCCAGCTTCATCAGCTGGTCGTAGCGGAACCGGGGCAGCGTCCAGCGAATCCAGACGAAGAACCACATCAGAAAGGCGATCTTGCCCACGAAGGCCGCCACCTGGAGAAGACTGAGCAGGGTCGGGTCGGTGACCAGGTGCTGCAGCGGGAAGCGGTAGCCGCCGAGGAAGAGGGTCACCGTCAAGCCGGCCGAGACAAACATGTTGATGTATTCGGCCATGAAGAAGGAGGCGAAGCGCATCGAGCTGTATTCGGTGTGGTAACCGCCCACCAGTTCGTTCTCCGCCTCGGGCATGTCGAAGGGCAGCCGGTTGGTCTCGGCAAAACTGGCCACCAGGAAGACGATGAAGCCGATGAACAGCGGCACGCAGAACCAGAGCGGGGTCTGGGCTTCGACGATATCACCGAGACGCAGCGAACCGGCAGCCATGATCACCCCCACCGCGGCCAGGGTCATCGACAGTTCGTAACTGATCATCTGCGCCGAGGAACGGAGGCCGCCCATCAGCGAGTATTTGTTGTTCGAGGACCAGCCGGCCATCATGATCCCGTAGACCCCCAGGGAGGTCAGGGCGAAGATGTAGAGGATGCCGACGTTGAGGTCGGCGGCGCGCAGCGGGATGCTGATCCCGCCGATGGTGATCTCGGTGCCGAAGGGGATCACGGCGAAGGTCATCCCCGCCGGGATCAGGGCCAGCGCCGGGGCCGCCAGGTAGAGCAGGCGGTTGGCCTTGAAGGGGATGAACTCCTCCTTGAACATCAGCTTGACCATGTCGGCGAACGGCTGGATCAGGCCGAAGGGCCCCACCCGGTTGGGCCCCAGGCGGTCCTGGATCAGGCCGGCTCCGCGACGCTCGATATAGACCATCACCGGCACGGTCATCAGCACCGCGAAATAGACGATCATCGCCTTGATCACCGTGACGCCGGCGTCGGAGAGCAGAATGTCGGTCAAGGTATCCATCTAGGTCCGTCCGCGCTTGTTACGCGCTCTCGTTGTAATCCTCGCGCCAGGGCAGTTCGCGGAACCCGGTCCAGGGGAACTGTCCCCCAGGTGGGTGCCCAGCCGGGCGATGATCTCCCAGTCGGCCATCGCCGTGCTGCCCGAGGGGTGCGGCCCGGCAAAGAATTCCTGGGCCTCGCCGTGGCAGTTGGTGTAGGTGCCGTGCCGCTCGCTGAAGGCCAGGGCCGGCAGCACCACGTGGGCCAGCTCAGTGGTGGGGCTGCGGAACACGTCCTGGACCACCACCAGGCCCAGTTTGTCCAGCACCTTGGGGTCCCGGGGATTGTCCGGGTCGCCGCGCAGCAGGTCGGCGCCCATGACGTAGAGTACCTGGAAGGCGCCGGCGGCCAGCTCGTCCCAGGTTTTGGCCAGGCCCGGGTCGGGCTCCAGGCCCAGGCGGCGGGCGCCGGTGCCGTTGGCCGACTTGTCCGGCTCGATGAACAGGTCCTTCGGGTCCTTCTCGCCGGGTGTGACCCAGGGCGGCGGCCATGACTTGAAGCGCACCGCGTCGGTGTTCAGGCACTGGTTGGCAAAACGCTTCAGCGCGTAGTTGTCCTCGTTGGAGCAGTGGCCCGAGCCGACGGCCAGGGTCGTGGCGTCGGCGGCGGCCAGGGTCTTCAGCCGCTGGGCGATGTAGGCGAAGGCTCCGTCCCAACTCACTTCCACCAACGTGCCGTCGCGGCGGATCATCGGCTTGCTCAGCCGCGCTTCCCGGTCGTTGAGGCGGTGGAAGCCGAAGCGGCCCTCGTCGCAAATCCACCAGCGGTCCTTCTCCGGGTCGGGTCGGCTGCGGAAGCGGTGCAGCACGTCCTTGTGGTAGTCGATCTCGATACGGCAGCCGTTGGCGCAATAGGGGCAAACCGATTCGGCCTGTTCGAAGAGCCACTGCCGGCACTTGAAACGGGAATCACGCAGGGTCAGCGCCCCCACCGGACAGATCTCGGCGGCGTTGCCGATGAATTTGGTGCCGATCTCGTGGTCGCCATAGGTGCCCACCTCGGTGTGCCCGCCCCGCAGGTATACGTTGTATTCGTCTTCGCCGGTGACTTCCTGGAAGAACCTCACACAGCGGGTGCAGGCGATACAGCGGTTCATGTCGCGCACCATGGTGCTGCCGACATTTTCCCGCTCGTGCCGCTGCCGCTCTTCGCTGTAGCGGCTGTGGCCGTCGCCGTAGTCGTAGCTGTAGTCCTGCAGCACGCACTCGCCGGCCTGGTCGCAGATCGGGCAGTCCAGCGGGTGGTTGATCAGCAGGAACTCCATGATTCCCTTGCGGGCCTTGACCACCTTCTCCGATTCGGTCAGCACCACCATGCCGTCACGCACCGGTGAGCAGCAGGAGGCCAGCAGTTTGGGCGCACCTTCCACCTCCACCAGGCACATCCGGCAGTTGCCGGCGATGGACAGGCCGGGGTGGTAGCAGAAATGGGGGATGTAGACCCCGAGCTTCTCCGCCGCCTTCATGATCGTGGCGTCGTTGGCCACTTCAACCTGCTGTCCGTTGATGGTGATCGTTGCCACCGCTCAGTCTCCCGGGCGAAAATCGAAACCGCCGTCGCCAACCAGCGACTTCCCGGTTTCGATGTAATGGTCGAACTCGTTTCTGAATTTCTGGATGAAGCTGCGCACCGGACCCACCGCCGCATCACCCAGGGGGCAGATGGTGTTGCCCTCGATGTTGACACAGATATCCAGCAGCAGGTCGGGATCTTCGGGTTTGCCCTCGCCGCGCATGATGCGTTTGATGATGTCATACATCCAGGGAACGCCCTCGCGGCACGGCGTGCACTGGCCGCACGACTCGTGGGCATAAAAACGGGTCAGCACCATCAGTGCCCGCACCATGCAGGTGCTGTCGTCCATGACGATGATCGAGCCGGCGCCGAACATGGAGCCGATGGCGGCCAGGCTGTCGAAGTCCATCTTGACGTCCACTTCGTCGGCGCTGAGCACCGGTGTGGACGACCCGCCCGGGATCACCGCTTTCAGCTTGCGGTCACCGGGGATGCCGCCGCAGACATCGTAGATGATCTCGCGCAGCGGCGTGCCCATGGGCAGCTCGTAGTTGCCGGGCTTGCGCACGTGGCCGCTCACCGGGAAGATCTTCGGCCCGGCGTTGCGCTCGGGACCGATGGAGGTGAACCAGTCGGCGCCGCGGGTGATGATGTGCGGCACGCAACAGAGCGTCTCCACGTTGTTCACCACCGTCGGCCCGCCGAAGACGCCCACCACCGCCGGGAAGGGGGGCTTGAGGCGCGGCTGGCCCCGCTTGCCCTCGAGGGACTCGATCAGTGCGGTTTCCTCGCCGCAGATGTAGGCGCCGGCACCCTCGTGGACGTAGATCTCGCAGTCGAAACCGCTGCCGAGGATGTTTTTGCCCAGCAGGTTGGCCTCCCGGGCCTCCTCGATGGCCTTTTCCAGGATCAGGGTGATCCAGTGGAACTCGCCGCGGATATAGATATAGGCGGTATGGATGCCGATGGCGAAGCAGGCGATGGCCATGCCCTCGATCAGCATGTGCGGGTCCCACTCCATCAGCGCCCGGTCCTTGAAGGTGCCCGGCTCGCCCTCGTCGGCGTTGCAGCAGAGATACTTCGGCTTTGGCGCTTCCTTGGGCACGAAGCCCCACTTGACCCCTGCCGGGAACCCGGCGCCGCCGCGGCCCCGCACTCCGGCCTTCTTCACCTCTTCGGTGATCTCGTCCGGCTGCATGCCCAGCGCCTTTTCCAGCGCCTGGTACCCGCCGCCGGCCTTGTAGAAGCTCAGGGCCCGCGCGTCCGGGTTGCCGTCGTTTTTCAGCAGGATCAGTTCTTCAGCCATGATTCCCGGTGCCCGGGTCCCCGCGTTGCGGGTCAATCCAGGCCCTCCAGTATCTCATCCACCTTCTCGATGGTCAGGTTTTCGTGATAGACGTCGTTGATCTGCAGCACCGGCCCGGTGCCGCAGGAGCCCAGGCACTCCACCGTGGTCAGGGTGAACCGCTTGTCGGCGGTGGTCTGCCCGGTGCCGATGCCCAGTTTCTTCTCCAGGTGCGCCAGGATCTGCACCCCGCCCACCAGCGAGCAGGAGAGGTTCTGGCACAGCTGCAGGTGCCACTTCCCCACCGGCTCGGTGTTGTACATGGTGTAGAAGGTGGCCACGCCGTAAACGTGCCGCTTGCTCAGCTCCAGACGCTCGGCAATCAGGTCCATGGTGGCCAGGGAAAGCCAGTTCTTCTCCCGCTGCACGGCGGTGAGCACCGGCAGCAGGGCGGCCATCCTGTCCGGGTAGTTGCCCAGCAGCCGCGAGATCAGCTCGTCGGTCTCGGCGCTCCAGCCGGCGTCGGTCGGTTGTCTGTCACTCTCGCTCAACGGTCAAGCTCTCCGGCGATAATGTTCAGGCTGCCCAGGATACCGATGACGTCGGCGATGAACCGGCCCTCGATCATTTTGGGGAACGCCTGGTAAATAGCGAAACATGGCCCACGGATGTGCAGGCGGTCCGGCTTGGGCCCGCCCTCGCTGGCGATGTAGAACCCCAGTTCACCATTGGCCGCCTCGGTGCTGAAGTAACACTCGCCCTTGGGCGGCTGCACACCGTGCATGATGATCTTGAAGTGGTGGATCAGCTCTTCCATCTGGCTGTAGACCAGCTTCTTCTCCGGCAGGAAGAGCTTGGGATCGTCGATATTGATCGGCCCCTCGGGGATGCCCTCGATGGCCTGGCGCACGATCTCCAGGCTCTGGCGCATCTCCTCGATACGCACCAGGTAGCGGTCGTAGATGTCGCCGTTGGTCCCCACCGGCACCTTGAAGTCGAAGTCCTCGTAGCCGAGGTAGGGCCGGTCGCGCCTGATGTCATAGGGTACGCCGGCCGCACGGAGACAGGGCCCGGTGAAACCGTAGTCCAGGGCGTCTTCGGCGCTGATTTTTCCCACGTCCCGGGTCCGGTCGACCCAGATGCGGTTGCGGGAGAGCAAGGCTTCCAGGTCTTCCAGCGGTTTGGGGAAGCCTTCCATGAAGGCCCTGACCTCGTCCTCGAAACCGGGGTAAAGGTCATCGGCCATTCCGCCCACCCGGGGGTAGGTATAGTGCAGCCGGGCCCCGGTGAGTTTCTCGAAGATGTCGTAGATGATCTCGCGCTGCTGGTAGATGTAGAGGAAGGGGGTCATGGCCCCGATGTCCACGGCATTGATCCCCACGCAGACCGCGTGATCGGCGATGCGCGACAGTTCGCAGAGGATCAGCCGCACCCGCTGGGCCCGCGGGGTGACCTCGATACCCAGCAGTTTCTCCACGGCCATGATGTAGCCGATGTTGTTCATCAGGGCCGAGACGTAGTTCAGCCGGTCGGTGAGCGGCAGGATCTGCGGGTAGGTGCGGTGCTCGGAGAGCTTTTCCATCCCGCGGTGCAGGTAGCCGATCTCCGGGGTGGCCTTCTTGATGATCTCCCCTTCCAGCTCCACCACCACGCGCAGCGTGCCGTGCATCGCCGGGTGCGACGGGCCGAGATTGAGAACCATCCGGTCGGAAGGCATGCCCTCTTGCTGTTCAACGTCTACGCGCATCAGTACCCTACGCTCCCCCTTTGCCGCCGCCGGGGCGCCCTGTTTCCCAGGGATGCAGATCATCGGGGGATTCGATGCGGAACTTGCCCTCCAGGGGGAAGTCCTTGCGCATCGGGTGATCGCCGTATCCGTCGGGCGAGAGGAGCCGGCGCAGGTCGGGGTGGCCGGCAAAACGGACCCCGTACATGTCGAACACCTCGCGCTCGAACCATTCGGCGCCCCTCCAGACCGGGACCACCGAATCGATTTCAAGAGTGTCGGAATCAACCTCCACCTCCAGGCGCAGCCGCAGGTTGGCCGGGAAGGCGTAGAGGTGGTAGATCACACGGAACCGCGGCTCTTTGGGGAAGCGGTCCTGGCCGCAGACATCGAGAAAGAGGTTGAAGGGCGCCTCGGGGTTCTCCTTCAGCCAGCGGCAGACCTCACGGATCGCCGGCGGGTGCACGGTGAGGGTGGTGTCACCGAACCCTTCGCGGCTGGCCAGTACCGCCTCGGGCAGCGCTTCTCTCAGTTTGTCGACGATTGTCGCCAGTTCCATTGGTCCTACTCGGGTTTGCGGGGCCAGGCGGTGTAATCCTCGCCCGATTCCCTGCTGCCCTCTTCCATGATCCGTTTCCGCTCAGCGGCCGGCAGGCTCTTGCGGTCCTGCACCGTCTCGGCCTTGATCTTGTCCTGCAGTTTGAGCAGCCCGTCCAGCAGCGCTTCGGGCCGCGGCGCGCAGCCGGGGATATAGATATCCACCGGGATCACGTGGTCCACGCCCTGCACCGTGCTGTAAGTGTTGTAGATCCCGCCGGAGGAGGCGCAGGCCCCCATGGAGATGACCCACTTGGGCTCCATCATCTGCTCCCAGACGGTGCGGATCACCGGGGCCATTTTGATACAGATGGTGCCGGCCACGATCAGCAGGTCGGCCTGGCGCGGCGAGAAGCGGACCACCTCGGCGCCGAAGCGGGAGATGTCGAAACGGGAGGCCAGCCCCGACATCATCTCGATGCCGCAGCAGGCCGTGCCGAAAGGCAGGGGCCAGAGCGAGTTCTTGCGGCCCCAGTTGGCCACCGCGTCGATGGTCGTGGTGACAAAGGAGTCACCACCGATGGTTTCTATTCCCATTCCAGGCCTCCCTTGCTCCAGATGTAAACAAAGCCCACCAGGAGAATGGCGACGAAGACGGCCATTTCCACGAACCCGAAGAGGCCCAGTTTGCGGAAGACCACGGCCCAGGGGAAGAGGAACGCCACTTCTATGTCGAAGAGGATGAACATCATGGCAATGAGAAAGAATTTGATCGGATAACGCTTGCGGGCACCCTCGACCAGCGGGACACCACACTCGTAAACTGCGTTTTTGGCAGGGCTTGGCTTCTTCTGGCCCAGGAGATTGGAGACCAGCAGCAGGCCGGCAGCCACAAGGACGCCGAGCAGCAAAACCACACCTATGGGAAGGAACTCAGTGAGCATCAGAGCGGCCTGTCCTAAGCCAGCATGGGCAATAAAAAAGGAGCGCCCGACAGATGCGCCGGGCGCAAAAACTTCAGGACACCGGAAATCTAGCACACCGCCCAAGGGGTGTCAACGAACTTGTGAAAAGATACACAAGCCCCGGGAATAGCCCAAATCGTCGTGTGAAAATGTCCAAAAACAAGAATAAAACAGAATGGGATCAGGCCCCATTCTTCTGCCGGTTCTGTGTCATGGTCCTCGGGCTGATGCCTGGGAGCGACGTCGGAGCGTTTCGCGACCGGAGCGAAGAGGCAACAGCCCGGGGACCGTTCAGGGTAGCATTGCGAGGAAACGACTTTGAGCATAAAATATCGTTTCGAGGAACGCATAACCGACAGAACCCAGGCATCCTGTTCATGCTCAAACACATCGTCACCTCGCTGCGTCCCAAGCAGTGGGCCAAGAACCTGGTCATCTTCGCCGGCCTGGTCTTTTCGGCCAGTCTGTTCCACGTGCCCAGCCTGCTCACCGCCATCGCGGCCTTTGCCGTTTTCTGCCTGCTCTCCAGCGCCGTCTACCTGATCAACGACGTCTGCGACATGGAGCGGGACCGGATCCACCCGGTGAAGTGCGAGCGGCCCATCGCCGCCGGTCTGCTCAGCCCGCGGGCCGCCATGACCACCGCGGCGGTGATCACGGTGGTGGCGCTGTCCGCCGCCTGGGCCCTGGATACCGGCTTTTTCCTGGTCTGCCTGGTCTACCTGCTGCTTTTTCTCTCCTACTCCCTCTACCTGAAAAACATCGTCATCCTCGACGTCCTGCTCATCGCCGTCGGTTTCGTGCTGCGGGCCATCGCCGGCGCGGTGGTCATCAACGTGCGGATCTCCGCCTGGCTGCTGGTCTGCACCATCCTGCTGGCCCTCTTCCTCGGGCTCTGCAAGCGGCGGGACGAGCTGGTCAAGCTGGCCGACTCGGCCACTGGCCATCGCCAGATCCTCGACGAGTACAGCCCCTACCTGCTGGACCAGATGATCGCCGTGGTCACCGCCTCCACGCTGATGGCCTACGCGCTCTACACCATGGCCGACGAGACAATACAGAAGTTCAACACCACGCAGCTGCACCTGACCATCCCCTTTGTGATTTACGGCATTTTTCGCTATCTCTACCTGATCCACCAGAAGGAGCACGGAGGCAACCCCTCGCTGACCCTGCTCACCGACCGCCCGCTGCTGATCAATATCCTGCTCTGGACCAGCACCGTGATCCTGATCATCTACTGGTCCAGACTGGCCCACATTTTTTGACGGATGACCGGACCATGACCGCAGAACCACCCGAATACCAGCACCCTGACGTGTCCGCCCTGATGGAGGCCATCCGCCGGCTGATCCGTGAGAGCGGCGGCGCCGTCCCCACTCCCGAGGAGGAGGAAGCCGCGGTGGCCGGGCGTCTGGAAGCACTGATCACCGAGACCCGGATCAGGCCGGCCCTGCTGGAGGAGATGCGGCTGGACGGTGAGCAGTGGAACCTCACCGGCCGGTTCGCCATGGCCAGCCACCGGGCCGGGATTGCCGGCCGGGCCGTGGGCTGGGTCAAGAAGGTGATGAGACGCTGCGGCGTGGCGCTGGGGAACCCGCTGGTCTACCGCCAGGCCGAGATCAACACCTACCTGCGCACCGTGGTCCACCACCTGTTGCTGGAACAGGTGCGCACCGAACGGAAGGTGGCCCACCTGGAGCGGGTCCTCCGGGCCAGCGGCGCCCCCGGTGAGAACGAGCTGCGGTCGGAGGCCCTGGACCGCATCCACCGCCTGGTGGCCGACCCCGGGGACGACGGCCAATGAAAATCGCCTTTATTATCCAGCGCTACGGCGAAACCATCGCCGGCGGCGCCGAGATGCTCTGTCGCCGGGTGGCCGAACGCCTGTCCCGGGAGCACGAAGTGGAGGTGCTCACCACCTGCGCCGTGGACTATGTCACCTGGGCCAACCAGCTGAAACCGGGGTTGGAGTCGGTCAACGGCATCCCGGTGCGACGCTTCCCGGTGGCCCGCCCGCGAAACCCCAAACGGTTCGGCAAGATCCAGGAGTTCATCCTCAACAACCCGCACACCCGGCGCCAGGAACTGAAGTGGCTGGAGGAAGAAGGCCCGTACAGCCCGGCTCTGATCCAGCACATCCACAAACACCAGCAGGAGCATGACCTGTTCATCTTCTTCTCCTACCGCTACTACATCACCTACCACGGCCTGCCGCAGGTGGCGCACAAGGCAATTCTGGTCCCCACTGCCGAACATGACCCGGTGATCGACCTGGAGATCTTCCGCGACTTCTTCCGCCTGCCCGGCGGCATCGTCTACCTCACCCCGGAGGAGAAGGAGTTGATCGAATCGATCTCCGGCAACCGCGAGGTCCCCGGGGACGTGATCGGCGGGCTGGATACCTGGCCGGGGGCGGTGGACCGCAGCCTGTTTCATCGGAAACACGATCTCCCGGAAAACGGCTACATCCTCTACCTGGGACGGGTGGACGAGAACAAGGGCTGCCGGCAGATGTTCGCCCACTACATGCGCTACGCCGGCGAGCGCCCGGGCTGCCCGCCCCTGGTGGTGATCGGCAAACCGGTGATGGAGATCCCCCGCCACCCGGGGATCCGGCACTTCGGCTTCGTCTCCGAGGAGGAGAAGTTCTCGGCGCTGGCCGGCAGTCGGTTCCTGCTGATGCCTTCGTTCTACGAGAGCCTCTGCATGGTGGTGCTGGAGGCCTGGACCATGGGAACCCCGTCGCTGGTCAACGGCCGCTGCGACGTGCTGCGCGGGCAGGCGACCCGGGCCAATGGAGGGCTGTGGTACAGCAGCTTCGACGAGTTCCTCTACGCCATGGAACTGCTGATCAAGGACGACGACCTCTGCCGCGCCCTGGGAGAGAGCGGCAAAGCTTACTGCCACGAGACCTACGCCTGGGAACGGATCGAGGAGCAGTACCGCGCACTGATCCGCCGGGTCGTACAGAAATAGCGACAACTGCCGCGTTTCTTCCGTCATCGCACAGTAAAACGCCGCCCCGTTAAGGACGGTGTTTGCTGACCGCTACTTCAACTCGGCAGATGAAGATCTCCGTTGCTATTCCTCGTCCGGGTCGGGAAGCTCTTCACCGGCCTCGAGCACTTCATCCTCACCGAACTCGTCAACCAGCTGCTCGTTGTACTGCTCGGCCTCGGCGTTCTCCTCGGCGATGCGCCTGTTCTCGGCGTCGGTGGACATGTTCTCGGCGTAGATGTCACGGTTGCCCTGAACCCGTGTGATGGACGAGGATACCGCCGAGCTGGACTTCTTCTGCCGTGACTTTTCGTAGTTGGCCAGGGCCAGGTCGCAGTTCCTGATCGCCTCGCTGTATTTCGCGGCATCCTTCTCGGCCTTCTTGGCAAAGTCCTTGGAGATCTGTTCGTAGATGAAACCCAGCGCATTGTACGCCGACGCGTCGTCGGGCTTGCACTTGATCACCTTGAGGAAGGCCGCCTCGGCATCACCATAGCTCTTCTTGCCCAGCAAAGCGTTGGCCAGGTTGTGCTGGCTCTTGCAGTCCCCGGGGTCGGACTGCAGGGCCTTGTTGAACTGGGCGATGGCGTTGTCGTATTGCTTGGCCCCCAGGTAGGCCTGGCCGGTGAGGGAGATGTACTTGATGTTGCCCGGCTTCATCCGGGTCAGCTGTTCGCCCTGGGTCACCGCCTTGGTGTACCACTCATTCTTCTTAGCCTTGTCGGTGGAGGTCCGTCCCAGGGTCAGGGCGGTCACACCCATCCAGTAGCGGGCACTGGTGTTCTTCGATTCCTTGCTCACCGCCTGGTTCAGCTTCTGGTAGGCCTTTTCGTACTCGCCGAGGCTGTAGTAGCTGTAGCCGATCTTGAACAGCAGACTGGCATCAGCCTCCACCGCGGCGCTCCGTTCCATCACCGGCACCGCATCACCGTACTTCTTCTGGCTGTAATAGATGTTGCCCATCAGGTTGTAGAGCGATTTCTTTTCGGCGTCCTGCTTTGCCGCCCCTTCCACCGCCTTCAGCGCATCGAGGGAGGCGGAAAGCTTGTTCTGCTTGTAGTAAACCTGGGCGATGTCGTAACCGGTGGCAAAAACCTCCTGATCCTCCTTGGCCAGGCCCTTGGCCTTGTTGTACTCGATCAGCGCCTGGTCGTATTTTTCCAGCTTGAGATTACACTTCCCGAGGTAATACTGGACAAACCACCAGTTGGGGAACGCCTCGACCTCGGCCCGGAAAGCGGCCGCAGCTTCCACATACTGCCCCTGCTGGTACTTCTGCACCGCTTCCTTGTAGTCGGCGTACAGTTCGGGAGCAGCCTGAAACCCCAGGGCAAAGCCCAAAAGAATCAGTGCGATAAGAGAAATGCGAAAGGTCTTCATCTTTATCCTGCCTCGTTGAAGTTTACGGTTCATCCATCCCCGCGCCAGCTTCGAGCCGTGCCGGCGAACCGGCATCATACCACAATCCCCCAGGATGGGAATACGTGCCGGAACCTCGGCCCGCCCGAATTCGTATCCTATATATATTATAATCTGGAATTCTGTTCCTTGACAGTTCTTCCTCACGGGTGTTAGATTTTATTAACAAAATTGGTCGGTCAATCTAATTACAAGCTGAAGAGGGGGGTCCAATGAAGAACACGGCACTCCTGGTTGTCGCAGTGGCAGTCTGTCTCTGCCTCGTCTGCTGCAAGTCGGAAGTGGAGTCCAAATCCATCGTCTTCTCCTCGGACCCGCCCAAGGATGACGAACTTTGCCTGGCCACAATGGATGCCCTGCTGCTGGAAAATCCAGCCGACAGCAGCCCGGTGATGACCCAGGTCCACGAGGGGGACCACCTGGACCTGCTGGAAGTGCAGGACAAGTGGGGCAAGGCCACCCATACGCCAAGCGGTATGACCGGCTGGATCCACTCCGGCGCCTGGACCATGCGCAAGCAGAGCAAGTTCTGGTCCGGCGACACGGTCAAGGCCCGGACGGTGGCCAACAAGGTCTACCTCGCCAGTGACCTCGACCCGCTCAAACTGCAGCATGTCAAGATCCACGAGGGGTCACACACCGTGACCCTCTACGGTTCGCCGGACAGCGTAATCGACGAGGAGACGGCCAAGAAAACCGCCTGCCAGTGGCACACCCGGATCAACGAGTATTTTACCGACTGGTCCGAACGGAGCATCGTCTTCGTGGGCTACACCGAAACCGAGCACTACACGGTGATGTGCCACGGCGAAAAGGAAACTTCGATTATCGAACGCAATCCGTATGACCGCCCCGCCGAGCCGGTGTCCGCTGACACCGAGGAAGGGGCCTAGCCACCCATACACGCTTCGTCACGCCGGCGGGCCGCCTCCAGCAGAATGGTGGTGGTTCCCCGGGTGATGGTCCTCTTCCCGGTGACCGCACCCGGCACGAACTCGAACCGGCCTCCGGCCCACAGCGACAACTGGCCCAAGGCCGGTTCACCCTCCAGGGCGTCCCCGCCCTCTTCGGACTCGGCGTGAACCACATTCCCCTGGAAGAGATAGATCCGTCCCAGGCCACCGTCCCGCCCGGAAAAGCGATACATGCCCGTCTTTCTCGAACCGGCAGCCAGTTGCAGCAGGTCGTGAAGCTGAAGACCGCTGAGATATCCCTCAAACGCCACAATTCTGCTCCATAAAAGCAAAATCCCGGCGAATGAGCCGGGATTTTGGCCGGCGACCGGTGCAGGTACACCCGCACCGGTCTTCCGGCAGGCCCCAGGGGGGACCTGTGAAAATTCAGCAGACATCAGACCGGGATCAACCGGCGCCCGATCACTCGAGGACGAACTTGATGGTCAGGGTCATGATCACGTCCACCGGGTGGCCGTTCATTTCACCGGGCGTGAAGCGCCACTGTTTCAGCGCAGCCACCGCGGCTTCGTCACAGCCCAGTTTTCCCAGTGAACGGAGGACCTTGATATCGCCCACCGTTCCGTCGCGCTTGATGATCGCTTCCAGGATTACCGTACCCTGGACCTTGGCCCGGCGTGCCAGCTCCGGGTAGACCGGGTCTACCCGGTGGATGACCACCGGCGTGGTGGCGCCAAATCCCGCACGCACCGGCCCGTCCGGCACCGGCGGCCCTTCAGGGATCCCGATGATGAAGTCGTCATCGAGGTCGAGCTCGGGCTCGGGCTCGGGTTCCGCTTCCACGATCGGTTCCGGTTCGTCCGGAGTGGGATCGGGAATCGGCACCTTTTTCGACTTCATCTTCTGGAGCTCTTTTTTCTGTGGCGGCGGCTTCTTTGGAATAAACCGCTTGACCAGGATGACCTTGCGGTCCTCCTTGGCCATGGCCGCCACGGAAAAATCGGGCCAGAGGTTCCACCAGAAGAGGAGCAGGTGCGCGGCGATGGCAATCAGCAGGGCGACCCTGAGTTGCTTGTTGTCCTGGTCGTCCTCCAGGTACGCCTCGTCCACAAGCTCCGTCACTGGATCCGGCACGGAATCGGCTGGTTGTCCCGTCTGGATTTTGTCCTTCTCTTGGCCAGCCATGTAAACCCCTCTGTGTAGAGCAAACTTCAGATTAAACCGCCCCACTGCTCCTCGATCTCTCGCTGAGTGGGTATGGCCACATTGATATCCTTGACAAGCTTCAGCTTTTCCTTGCCCTGCTGCAGTTCATCCATCACGCTCACCATGGCGTAGTACGGTGCCTTGGGATCGGTCTGGAGGATCACCGGTTTGTTCGGGTTCCTGGCCAGTTTCGGGGCCAGGTAAGCGAGCACACCATCGAGCTCCATCGGGTCACCGTCCACCGTAAGCTTGGTGTCCGGGCCGATGACGATCAACACCGCCTCTTCGGGCTCGATGATCTCGGCCTTGTCCTCCCGCGGGATCTGGAATTCCAGACCGCGGGTAGCACTGAACACAGTGGTGACCATGAAGAACACAATCAGCAGGAAGGCGATATCGGCCATCGACGAAGATGGAATCTCCGAGTCGACGGTTCGTTTTTTCAGGTTGAGCATCGCACATCCCCCGTCAGAAGGCCGACTCAGGCCTTATCCACGGTTTCCTGGTTGGTGAGCAGGATCAGCACCTGAACACCCGCCTGTTTCAGCCGGTCCATCACTTCGTCAACGGCCCGGTAGGGCACCTCCCCGTCTGCCTTGATCACGAAGGGGTGCAGGCTGTTCTTGGCCACCTCGGCCGCAGCAAGGGAGATCAGGTCCTCCGCGCTGCTGATCACGAAACTCTCTTCGCGTCCGCCGGAGAACTTCATCATCTGGTCGATGGTGATCGTGACCACTGCGGCGCCCTTGGGCACCTCTTCACGTTTCATCGACAGGGGCAGGTTGACATTGGTCCGGTCAACCGTAAAGACCGTCGTCACCATGAAAAAGATGATCAGCAAGAAGGCGATGTCCGCCATGGAAGCCGTAGGGATATTTGCCTCGATGGGTTTTGTCTTTAACTTTTGCATCGGGCACTCCTTGGAGTGTTTGGAAAATCCACTCGGGCCGGGCTACGCCTTCTTGTCCATTTCGGCGAACGTCTCCAGCAGGATGTTGGAGGCTGAACCCATCTCACGGACAAACTTGCCTATCTTGGTGGTGAAGTAGTTGTAGGCCATCAGGGTCGGGGCCGCGATGATCAGGCCGGATGCGGTGGTGATCAGCGCCTCGGAGATACCGGCGGCCACGGCGGCGGGGTTGTTCAACCCGGCTTTGGCGATCTGGTCAAAGGACTTGATCATGCCGGTGACGGTGCCGAGGAAGCCGAGGATCGGGGCAACGTTGGCGATGGAAGCCAGAACGTTGAGGCCGCGCTCGAGGCGCGCCATCTCGTGAATCGCCGCGGTTTCAATGGTCTTCTCGATATCTTCCTTGGGCGAACCGTACTTCAGCAGGCCGGCCTTGAGGATCGAGGCGATGGGACCACGGTAGTTCTCGCAGAGACGGACAGCGCCCTTGACGTCCTTCTTCAGCAGAACCGTGCGCAGTTTGCCGGTAAATTCGGCAGTATTGATCTTTGCCTTGTGCAGCGCCCACCAACGCTCGATGGTATAGCCGAGCGCTATGATGGATGCCAACACCAGGGCATACATTACCGGGCCACCGTCGCGAATGTATTTCAGAAGAAAACTGTCAATGAAATTGAACAAGGTTGTTACCTCCTAGACGCTGCGTTTCGAGAACGACACGCGGTGCAGCTCCGGCATGGAAGAATTGCCCGTCACACTTGCCTTGAAAAGCAGGGATTTGCAGTTTTCAGCCAAGATGGCGGACGATGGAGCGGTTTTCAATTCAGCCTTCCTCTCTGAGCATGATTATAGCGCATCGTCACGCGTCGAAGGGAAAACTGGTGATTTGATCAGCTTGCACCGCACGGCTGTGCGATGTAGATCTGACCGGCGAAGACGTTTCCAGCCCCTGGCCCACACCTCCTTCCTTGGATGTGTTTCTATGTTTAAAATTATGATAATAATGAACTTTTACAGACCAGCAAACAACGCAATTCAGAGCGATCTTTATAGCATACCCCGAAAAAGCGTGTCAAGGTAATCAGAGGCGGGAAAGGGATTTCCATGGCGTCAGGCGGCGCGCTCGTCGGAGCGGATCCGGCCGTCCCGGAGCACCACCCGGCGGCGGGCCCGGGAGGCCACCTCGTTCTCATGGGTCACCAGGATCACCGTTTGACCGTCGCGATTCAGCCGGTCAAAGAGATCGAGAATCTCGCCGCCGGTGACGCTGTCCAGGTTGCCGGTGGGCTCGTCGGCCAACAGCAGGGAGGGACTGATCACCAGGGCGCGGGCGATGGCGGTGCGCTGGCGCTGGCCGCCGGACAGTTCGCTGGGCCGGTGCGCGGCCCGGTCGGCCAGACCCACCGCCTGCAGCGCTGCGGTGGCCGCCTTGCGGCGCTGGGCCGGGGGCAGGCCGCGGTAGACCAGGGGCAGCTCCACGTTGTGCAGGGCGCTCATCCGCGGCAGCAGGTTGAAGGTCTGGAAGATGAAACCGATTTTGCGATTGCGGATGGCGGCCAGCTGCCGGTCGTCAAGGGAGGAAATCTCGCTCCCTTCCAGCCGGTATGAGCCGCGGGTGGGAGTGTCGAGACAGCCGATGAGGTTCATCAGTGTCGACTTGCCCGAACCGGAGGGGCCCATGATGGCCAGGTATTCCCCGGCCTCCACCGCCAGGTCGAGGCCGCGCAGGGCCTCCACCCGGGTGGAGCCCAGCTGGTAGTGCTTGGCCAGGGATTCGATACTGATCAGCATGCTGTGACCGTATCCCCAGACTACTCGTCTTCGGTGGTGGATGCCATCTCCACGCCGAGGTATTCCAGCAGTGTGCCCTTGGCCGCCTCGAGGCCGTACTCGGCCTTCTTGAAGTCGAGCAGCGCTCGGGCATACCCGGCTTGCTGCTGCACCAGGTCCTCCTGCATCAGCACCACATTGTAGCTGGTGCTCAGGCCGTTTTCGAATTTCTTTCCCTCGGCGGCCAGCTTTTCTTCGGCCAGCCGGACCGATATCTTCGAGGCCGCCACCTGTTCGGCAGAACTCAACAGGGTCCGGATGGCGAAACGGACCTCCACGATCACATCCTGCTCCAGGCGCTGCAGCGAGAGCTCGGCCCTGGTCTTCTCCAGCTTGGCCGCGGCGAAATTGGCCTTGGCCGTGCGGTTGCGCAGCGGCATGGAGAAGGTGGCGCCCACGTGCCAGTCCATCAGGTCGCCGTCCACCATCCCCTTCAGGGCCTCGCCGAGGCTGGCATTGTACAATAGCTCGCCGGTTCCCTGGTCGTAGCGGTCCTGATCCAGGCCGGCCTGACCGTACCCGGCCTCGAGGCTGAGGTCCGGCTTGATCTGGTTCTCGCGGAAGTCGATGTCGATCAGCTTGTTCTTCAGGTCGAGGCGGGCCTGGATCAGGTCGGGGCGGTTGGTGAAGGCCAGTTCCACCTCCCGCTGCCAGTCGATCGTCCACCGGGTCGAAATCAGCGTTGTCCACCGGGATCACGTCCCGCTCCCAGTCGGAAAGCTCCGCCGGCAGGTTGAGTATTTTGCGCAAGGCGTCCTTGGCCTCCCGGACATCGTTCTCGGCGACGATGATCGCCACCTGCCGCGCCGCCACCTCCGCCTCGGCGGTGGTGATCTCGATGGGCGGCAGGGCGCCCACCTCCACCTTGACCTTGTTCAGGTCGTAGAGGTCCTGGGCCCGCTTGAGCGACTGCTGCTCCACCCCGAGCCAGCCGATGGTGTATTTGAGGTTCCAGTACGCGGACTGCACGTTGTTCAGGACATCGATCACCTCGCCGCGGAACATCTCGTTGGAGATGTCGAGATTGTTCTGGGCGATGTAGATGTTCCGCTTGTTCAGGTCCCGGCCGAAGTTGCGCAGCAGGGGCTGGGTCACGGTGAACTGGGCGTCGGCGAGCCAGGAGTCGGACGAGGAGGCCTCGCCGAGAAACTCCTCCTCGGAGGTGTTGCTGCGCAGGAAGAAGTCGAAGCTGATGTTGGTGCCCGGGGTGAAGGTCTGGTCATACCCGGTGGCCAGCCAGCGCGAGGCCTCTGTTCCCTGCACTTCGTAACCGAAGTAGGAGAGCCGGTCCTCCTCGGTGTTGCGGCCCTGGATGTAGATCGCGGGGTCGAAGGTGCCCCAGGCCTGGTCAATGGCCGTGAAGGAGATCTGCGGGTTGTAGCGGCCCACTTCGATGTCCATGTTGTTCTGCAGGGCGATTTCGATGCAGTCCCGGAGTGTGAGCTCCAGCGTGCCTTCCCCGTCCTGCGCGGTCGCCGCGGCCGGAAAGAGCAGGGCCGAGACCATCAGCAGCAGGACCGCCGCCGCAGAGCGTATCATACCGGCGGCATACAAGTTTCTCTTCTCCATGTGCATCCTCACCTCACCGTGTATTCCGGATGTATTCCGCGCCGCCGGTTGCAGGCGACGGGTTGCGGCAACCCCCTGCCGCCCATGTCTCGAGCACCAAAGTATCATGCCTTCGAAGTCAAAGGGAATACGCAGTCCAAGTCCGTTTTGTTTCATTAAGAAAGCTGAAGAAGTGTCAGGGCTCACCGCGCAAGGTGGCAGGAGACCCGGTGTCCTTCGGCGATCTCACGCAGTTCGGGAGCCGTTCGCCGGCAGATCTCCTCGGCCAGCGGGCAGCGCAGGTGAAAGTGGCAACCGGGAGGCGGCTGCACCGGTGACGGCATTTCCCCCTCCAGCGGCCGGGGGGGCACGGCACGCTGCGGGTCGGCCACGGGCACCGACGCCTTGAGCGCCACGGTGTACGGGTGCCGCGGATCGTTGATCAGCTGCGAGGCCGGAGCGATCTCCACGATACGCCCCAGATACATCACGGCGATGCGCTGGGAGATGTGCTCCACCACCCGCAGGTCGTGGGCGATGAAGAGGTAGGAGAGCCCCCGCTCCTCCTGCAGGTCGCTGAGCAGGTTGATCACCTGGGCCCGCACCGACACGTCGAGGGCCGAGACCGCCTCGTCGGCCACGATGAGCGCAGGGTCGAGGGCCAGGGCCCGGGCGATACCGATGCGCTGGCGTTGACCGCCGCTGAACTCGTGAGGGTAACGGCGCAGGCAGCCCTGGTCCAGGCCCACCCGTTCCAGCAGGGCAACCACCCGGCGGCGGCGCTCCGGTCGGGGGACGATGCGGTGAATGGCCAGCGGCTCACCGACGGTGGCGCCCACGGTCATCCGGGGATCGAGAGAAGCCGCCGGGTCCTGGAAGATGATCTGCATCCGGCGCCGCAACGCGCGCAGCCGTCGGGCCGGGCAGGCCAGCAGGTCCTCCCCGTCCAGATGGACCGTGCCGGCGGTGGGTTCCACCAGACGCAGCACGCAGCGCCCCACCGTGGTCTTGCCACTGCCCGACTCCCCCACCAGGCCAAGAGTTTCCCCGGCATGCAGATCGAAGTCCACCCCGTCAACGGCACGCACCTTCAGCCGGCCGCGCAGCGGAAAGTGTTTGACCAGGCCCCGGACGCGGAGTAGAGCGGGGGCAGCGGCAGGGGCCCGGTTCATGGCGTCTCCTTTCCCGCCGGCACCTCCTGGTGGAGGAAACAGCGCACCCGGCGGTCCGCGGCGGGCACCGAGGCCTCCGGCTGGGTGGTGCGGCAGCGGGGCAGCCGGACGGGGCACCGGGGTTCGAAGGAACAGCCCGGGGGCAGGTTCAGCAGGTCGGGAACCGTACCCTCGATGGCCCGGAGCCTGTGGCCGGAATCCGATTCCCCGGGGAGGGAAGCCAGCAGGCCACGGGTATACGGGTGGAGCGGGTCGTCGAAGATCCGGGCCACCGGCCCCTCCTCCACCACCCGGCCGGCATACATCACCGCCACCCGGTCGGCCATCTGGGCCACGATCCCCATGTCGTGGGTGATCAGCAGCATGGCCAGCCCGCGGCGTTGCTGGACCCCGCGGATCAGGTGCAGGATCTGGGCCTGGATGGTGACATCGAGGGCGGTGGTGGGCTCGTCGGCGATGACCAGCCGGGGCCCGCAGCAGAGGGCCATGGCGATCATCACCCGCTGGCGCATACCGCCGCTGAGCTGGTGCGGATATTCCGCAGCGCGCCGCCCGGGATCGGCGATGCTCACGCTCTCCAGGGCCTCCACCGCGCCACGGGCGGCCTCCGTGCGGCCCAGTCCCCGGTGCAGCCGGAGCACCTCGGCGATCTGCTCACCCACGGTGAAAACCGGGTTGAGCGAGGTCATCGGCTCCTGGAAGATCATCGATATCTCATTGCCCCTGATCCGGCGGTAGCCGCCCGGAGGCAGAGAGCGCAGGTCCTCACCGTCCCAGAGAATTCGTCCGTCGACGATGCGGCCCGGGGGCGGCACCAGTCCGAGGATCGAGAACGCGGCCACCGATTTCCCGCAGCCCGACTCGCCCACCAGGGCCACGGTCTCACCGGCGGCGATCTCCAGGTCCAGACCGTCAACCGCCCGGGCCACTCCTCCAGCAGTCTGGAAGTGCGTCCTCAGGTTCTCGATCTTCAGTAGCGATGTCATCGGGAGTTTTGCCTCGAGCCCCATGTGCCTCGGTTCCCGTCACTATACCACCGGCCGGAACAGAGCGTCCAGCAGGGGTCCGGGGCGGGGAACGGCCCCCCCGCAGAGCGGCTTCGTTGACACCCAACCGGCGTGAACACTATAATTTCATTGAACTTTCACTTCGTCCGCTGTGGCGAACCGACGTTAGAAAAGAGAGTGGTATCGTGAAACTGGACAACAAGATGAAACGCCTGTTGCGGGAGATGGGCGAGGCGATCAACGACTGTCTCTCCACCTCCGCTGACCTGTCCGGAACCATTGAGCGGATTCGCGAGGAGGGATACGACATCTTCCTGATCCTCGAGGCCACCATCGGCCTCAACCCGAAGTCCGTCGAAGATGGCGGAGAGGCGTCCCGCACCCTTCCGGCGGCCAGGATCGAACTCACCGAGGGCACAACCGGCAAGGCCTCCGCAATCCCCGGAGACAATGAAGAGACCAGGGTGGTCTTTCAGGTCAGCCCGGATGACGAACAGTTCCTGCGTTCCCTGCGCATCAGCGTGGAAGATTCCGGGGCCGGGGGGAAGAACAGCACCGGGTCAGCCGACAACACCTCCCACACGCCTGATGCGGAAGACCAGGGCGGCGAAAAGAAGTGAGCGCCCGTCCACCGAAATCACCCGACCACACCCCGGACAAGTTGTGGCTGGTGGGCCAGGACAAACCGTCCCTGCGCAGCGTGATGGAGCAGCTGGGCGAGAAGGCCTACCGCGGCAACCAGCTCTACCGCTGGATCTACGCCAGGAATGAAGACCGCTTCGCCGAGATGACCGTCTTCTCCGGTGAGCTCCAGAACCGGATGGAGGCCGGCTATCACAGCCGCATCCCGCTCACCGTCAGCCGCCGTATCGATTCCCCCGATGGCACCCGCCGCTACCTGATGGAACTGTCACGCGACGGGCTGGCAGTGGAGTCGGTCTACATCCCCGACGGCAAGAGACGGACCGTCTGCCTCTCCACCCAGGTGGGCTGCCAGCGGGGGTGCCGATTCTGCCGCACCGCCGCGGTGGGTTTCCGCCGGTCGCTGGACGCCGGCGAGATCGTGGGCCAGTTCATGAACCTGCGCCGCGACCTGGGGAAGTTGAAAGGCTGGAACGTGGTGCTGATGGGAATGGGGGAACCGCTGGACAATGCCGAGGAAACCTGGAAGGCGGTGACCCTGCTGGCCGACCCGGACGGGCTGGCCGTCTCCCGGAACCGGATCACCCTCTCCACCGTTGGTGTGGTGCCCGAACTGGAGCGCCTGGGGCAGATGCCGGTGATGCCGAAGATCGCCGTCTCGCTCAACGCCACCACCGATGAGGTCCGCAGCCGGCTGATGCCGGTGAATCGGCGCTACCCGCTGAAGGCCCTGCTGCGGGCCTGCCGTTCGATCCCCCTCCGGGGCGGCAACCGGATCACTTTTGAATACGTCATGCTGGCCGGGGTGAACGACAGCGACGAGGACGCCCGCCGCCTGCCGCGGCTGCTGGCCGGCATTCCCTGCAAGGTGAACCTGATCCCCTTCAACCCCTACGAGGGTGAGTGCCTACGCCGCACCCGACGAGGAGACGGTGGAGCGCTTCCAGCAGATCCTGCACGACGCCCAGGTCAGTTCCACCATCCGCCGCAGCCGCGGCTCGGGCATCGGCGCCGCCTGCGGCCAGCTCTCCGGAGAGCGAAAGTAGGGACCGTTGCCAGGAGGTGTGCCAGGAGGCGACGCCAGGAGGGCGACGCCAGGAGGTGACAGTCACCATAAAAAATGCCCCTCCCGATGACGCGGTAACGCCACCGGAAGGGGCTCCTCGAGCAGGCGGTGCTCGATATCGCCTGGTTAGTCCAGACCGAGGCGGGCCACGGTGGTTTTCTCCGCGGCGCCGCCCTTCTGCTCCTCGGTTATCATCATCGCCGGCCCGTCCAGGGGCGGCGGACCGTCACTGCTCTCCACGGCGATGGGCCCCAGGGCCACGCGGGCGCCGTAGCGGTTGTTCTCGCCGTAGGCCAGGATGTCCAGGCCGGCGATGGGCTCCAGGACCTCGCCGTCGTAATTCCAGCCCAGCACCCGTGCCGTGAAGTCCATCGTCCGGCCCCGGCCCGGTGACGATCTCGTCGATGCCGTCACCGTCGACGTCACCGCAGGCCACGACGACCCCGAAGCGGTACTCCTCACTCGTCTCGTAGGCGTTGAAGTTCACGCCGCTGATCGGGGTCAGCACGTCGCCGTCGTAGTTGAAGGCGCGGACGTGGGAGCCGAACAGTTCGCCCGGTCCCGGCCCGGTGATGATCTCGTCGATGCCGTCGCCGTCGATGTCGCCGCAGGCCACGTTGACCCCGAACTTCATGGTGTTGTAGGCCATGAAGCTGACTCCGGGGATCGACTCCAGTTGCGAACCGTCGTAGTTGAAGGCGCGGACGTGGGGACCGAACACGTCGCCCGGGCCCGCCCCGGTGATGATCTCGTCGATGCCGTCGCCGTCGATGTCGCCGCAGGCCACGTTGGCCCCGTACTTCAGGGTGCCGTAGGCGAAGAAGTTGATCGCCGGGTTCGGTTCGAAGAGGGTGGACCCGTCAAAGTCCCAGGCCCGGATGTGCGGGCCGAACACCGCGCCGGGGCCCGGCGAGGTGAGGATCTCGTCCACGTTGTCGCCGTCGATGTCGCCGGCGGCGCACTTGGCGCCGAACTTCAGCGTGCCGTAGGCAAAGAAGCTGTTGTGGATCGCCTGGCCCTGGTCGTCAAAGACCCGGATCTGCGGGCCGAACACCTCGCCCGGACCCGGTCCGGTGAGGATCTCGATCCGCCCGTCGCCGGTGACGTCGCCGGCGCTGACGTTGACGCCCCACTTGTTGACCCCGTAGGCCATGAATTCGAGGCCGTGGACCATTTCGCCGGTGGCCGGATCGAAGACACGGACCTTCGGCGCGTTGGCCGGGCCGGGGCCCGGGCCGGTGATGATCATCGCCGGGATCGGGCCAAAGGCCACGGTGGCCTGCTGAGTGATGGCCACCCCGCCGGCCACGGCGCTGACCTGGGCCTCGGTCACGTCGGTGGACGACTGCAGCTGCTGGCTGTAGGTCCCGTCGCCGTGGTCCACCACGGAGCCCAGCAGCGAGCCGGCCGTGGTTTCCAGAGTCACCACGAGGCCCGGCCCCACCAGCTCCAGGGATGAGTCGAGCGGAGTGACGGTGATCAGCGATACGCTGGCGCCGTCCGCCGGGATCTCCTCCGGGTTCGCCGTCACGGTGGTGCTGTCCGGATCCACCGGCGGCGCGCCGGCCAGCACTTCCAGGAGTGCGCTGTCACTGAAGTGGCAGGCGATGGTGCCGTTGTCGTCGAGGGCCACCACCCGGATCTGGTAGATGCCGGGGCCTTCGAGTTGGCCGGCATTCACCACCCTGGTGCCCGCGGGGCTGTCCAGCAGGGTTGAACTGGAGTAGCAGCAGTTGTCCGGATCCCACTCGGCGCCGTTGGGGTTGGAGAAGGAGCCGCCGACCTTGCTCACCTCCAGGCCGGCCGAGGCAGCGCCCTCGAAATCAGAGACGTCCCAGGAGAGCTCGAAGAGCGGGCTGGAGAGGGAGACCAGGTCCGGGTTGAGCAGCGGCATGTCGGCCTCGCCGTCCCAGGGGACCACGGTGGCCGAGGCGACGTTGGAGTGCACGCTGTAGTTGTAGCTGGTGTCGTAGGCCATCACCACGAAGTAGTAGGTGGTGCCCACGGCCAGGCCGGTGACATCCTGGAGAACCGCTTCGGGATCGGGCACGTCGACCCGGTCGGGGAAAGTGACCCCGTTGGTGCCGTACTTCACCCGGTAGCCGGCCAGATCGTCGGCCAGGACCGTATCCCACTGCACCTGCAGGGTGCCGGCCCGGGCCTGGGACAGGGGGGCAAGCAGGAAAACCACGGTCAGGGCCGCGGACATGAACACGAGAAGATGACGATTAATACTGGTTGTGGACATCTTCGCACCGCCTTTCGTTCAGATGTCGTTCTGGCGCCACCGGGGGCGCCGCCTTTTTTATCCACCCCCCTTGCAGAGCAACGGCCGTACCAGAAAGCGGTGAGAAGCAGCGGTGAGAATAGTTTTACTACAAGGCACTTAAATACAATAACTTAACAGCCAAACTCCGAAAGGGATGGGCCGGGAAATATCGAAATTTTGTGGCCGGATCAGACAAGTGGTTGACTCGGATTACAGTCTTGAAACCGGCAGGCCGGAAGGGAGTGAAGGTACTGTAAATGAAGGGGTAATGGGCTTACGATTCTGGCAGGGAAATGTCAGCATTGTGACGCCGTCCAATCAGCCTTTCTCCCTCGGCGGAAACAAGACGGACGCGGACCAGTTGGCGGCGTTGTGCCCCCTCGGCCGGAAAGGCCACCTGGAGGTAATTGCCGCTCAATCCCAGCGCCTCTTCCCGTTCATCGTCCACCGATAGCACCACCAGTTGCTGCTCCGTGCCGACAAAACGCTGAGCGAACTGGCTGCGCAGGCGGCCGGACAGGTCGCGCAGGCGGCGGCTGCGCTGCTTGACCAGACCACCATGGGGCCGGCCGCTCATGGCCGCCGCTGCCGTGCCCGGCCGGGGGGAGAAGGGAAAAACGTGGAGGTAGGCCAGCCCCAGCCCTTCAACCAGCCGGCAGGTGGCCTCGAAGTCATCCTCCTGCTCGCCGGGGAAACCCACAATCACGTCGGCGCCGATGCAGGCATCGGGCAGGGCGGAGAGGACCGCCGCCACCCGCTCACCGTATTGTTCCGCGGTGTAGGGCCGTTTCATCGCCGCCAGCAGGGTGTCCGAACCGCTCTGCAGCGGCAGGTGGAAGTGGCGGGCCACCGAACCGAAGCCGGCCAGGATCTCGATCAGACCGTCGGTGAACTCCAGCGGCTCGATGGAACTGAGCCGGTAGCGCAGGGGGAGCTCCAGTTCCCGGAGCCGTTCCAGAAGCGAGGCCAGGGTCACGGACGGGCCAGCAGCAAAGTCTTCGCCCCAACGGCCAAGGTGAACCCCGGAAAGCACCACCTCGCCGAACCCCTCATCGCTGAGCAGGCGCACCTGCTCCTCCACATCGTCCCCGGGCTGGCTCTGCGACGGCCCGCGCACCGACGGTACGATGCAGTAGGCGCAGTTTTCGTCGCAGCCGTCCTGGATCTTGAGAAAGGGCCGGGAACGGTTGCCGAAGCGGGTCAGGACGCGGTTGAAGGTGGGCCGCTCCCCTGCCGCCCCGGCAGCCGGCGTTTCACCAGACAGCAGGGAGCCGAGGAGCTCACGCTGGTTGCGGGTGACCACCAGTTCCACACCGTCGATGGCTTCCAGGGCGGCCTGGTCGCGCTCGGCATAGCACCCGGTGACCACCAGCCTGGCCCGGGGATGCTCCCGGGCCAGTTTGCGGATCAGCTGTCTCACCTGGTAGTCGGCACGGGTGGTGACGGTACAGGTGTTGACCAGCAGGATATCCGCGCCCTCCGGACCCTCCCGGCGCAGCAGTCCCCGTTCTTCCAGTTCCGCGGAGATGGCTTCAGCGTCATACTGGGCCACTTTGCAGCCCAGCCCCGTGACGCTAAAACTGAGGGGCGGAGCGGTCATGGCCGTTCTCCGAAGGGGCCGCCGGTCAGAGCTTCGCGGCCGCCTCCTGCACCTTGAGGGACTTGGCTTCCACCGCAGCGGCCATCCTGCTCCGGGCATCCTTGAGCTTTGCGGCCAGGTCGGTGTCGGAGAGCCCCAGGATCTGCACGGCGAAGAGGGCGGCGTTCCGGGCGCCGGCCTTGCCGATGGCCATGGTGGCCACCGGTATCCCGGCCGGCATCTGCACCGTGGCCAGCAGGGCGTCGAGGCCGCCCAGCGGGGTGGCGTGGAGCGGGACGCCGATCACCGGGATGGTGGCTTTGGAGGCCAGCACCCCGGCCAGGTGGGCCGCGGCCCCGGCGCCGGCGATGAGCACCCTGATCCCCCGGGACTCGGTTTCCCTGGCGTAGGTGGCGGTTTCCTCGGGCGTACGGTGGGCGCTGCGCACGCTCACCTCGTGGGGCACGCCGTATTCCTTGAGCACCTTCACCGCCTCGGACATCACCTCGAAATCCGAGTCGCTGCCCATGATGATCGCTACTTTCGGGTCCATTGCTGTTCCATCCTCCTCAGGAAAACAGGTGACTGTCACCTATTTCTCTTCTAAATGCTTCAGTGCCCGCCAGCCTATGTCGTTCCGTCGGTGAAGCCCGTCAAAGCAGACCCGGTCAGCCAGCCCGTAGCAACGGTGGATGGCCTCCTTCAGGGTGGGGGCCAGTGCAGTGGCGCCGAGAACCCGTCCGCCGTTGACCACCACCTGCTCGCCGTCCAGCTTCGTCCCGGCGTGGAAGACGACCTCGTCCTCGCTGGTGGACGCGGTTTCCAGCCCTTCGATGGCCATCCCCTTTTCGTAGTTCCCGGGATAGCCGCCGGAGGCCAGCACCACGCAGACCGCCGGCTCGTCGCGCCAGCGGGCACGTTCGGTCTCCAACCGGCCATTGGCCGACCCGAGGAGCAGCGGCACCAGGTCCTCGTCCAGCCGCGGCAGGATCACCTGGGTCTCGGGATCACCGAAGCGGCAGTTGAACTCCAGCACGCTGGGCCCGTCGGCGGTCATCATCAGCCCGGCATAGAGCACGCCGCGGTACTCGATGCCGTCCTCCTCCATTCCGCGGAACGCGGGGCGGATCACCTGCTCCATGATCGCTTCTTCCGGGTTTTCCTGGGTGATCACCGCCGGTGAGTATGCGCCCATGCCGCCGGTGTTCGGTCCGGTGTCGCCGTCCTGGGCCGCCTTGTGGTCCTGGGAGGTGACCAGGGGCAGGATCCGCTTGCCGTCGGAGATGACCATGAAGGAGAGCTCCTCACCCACCAGGCACTGCTCCACCACCACCCGGTCCCCGGCGTTGCCAAAGATCCGGTCAGTCATGATTCGCTGGATGCCGTCAACCGCCTCGGCCCGGTCCCGGGCAATGATCACACCTTTGCCGGCGGCCAGGCCATCGGCCTTGAGCACCACCGGAAAGCCGAACCTCTCCGAATCGACCACCCGCGTGGCCTCTTCCGCACTGGAGCAGACCTGGAAGTCAGCGGTGGGGATAGAGTGCCGGGCCATGAACTCCTTGGCAAAGACCTTGCTGCCCTCGAACCTCGAGGCCAGCTGGTTCGAGCCGAAGATCGGCAGTCCGCGCTTCTGGAACTCGTCGACAATGCCCAGGGTCAGCGGCAGCTCGGGACCGACAACGGTGAGGCCGATCTTCAGCCCCTCGGCAAAATCAGCCAGTTCCACGATGTCCGAGGCGCCAATGCCGACACAGTCCGCGGCGCCGGCGATACCGCCGTTGCCCGGTGCGCAATAGACTTCACTGACCAGGGGCGACTGTCTGATTTTCCAGACCAGCGTGTGCTCACGCCCTCCACCTCCCACCACCAGAACTCTCATCTTGTCGCCTCCCGCGATCCAGCCACAACGGCCGGCCCCTTGTCCCCGGATGTTGCGTAATGTCAAGGATTGACAGCAATTGCCGAACGTATCACAGGCCCCTGATGCGGTCAAGAATAGGGCTCGGGCTCAGTAGTGCCGTCCCAAACGCAGCGCCATCCCCACCAGCCGGAAGAGCGACATGCGCCGGACCCGGGTGAACAGCCAGCCGTAGGTGACCTTGAACACCAGGTGGTAGAGCGGGTTTCCGGGCAGCTTGATCAGCCGCCGGATCAGCGGCTCCAGCCAGGGTAGGCGCACGGCGAGGTAGAAGAACTTGTGCAGGTTCTCGATCTGGCGCTTCTCCCCTGAATCGATGACGCTCTGGCGGAACCAGGAGTGGTCGAAGGCGCCCCCGGTCTCCTCACCCGAAGGCAGACAGCCCTGCTCGCGGCAGATCGACTCCAGCTCGGTGCCCGGGTAGGGCTGGAGGATGGAGCACCAGGGGTAGTCGGTGCCGATCCGCTGGTTGATGTGTACCGTCTCGAAAGCATCCTCCAGGCGTTCCCCGGGCAGGCCGAGCATGTTGAAGGTCAGGATCCGGATCCCCTCCTCCCTGAGCCAGCCGGCGGTGCGCTCGATGTCCTCGTTACGGATGTTCTTCTTCAACACGGCGTTGCGCAGCCCCTCCACGCCGGTCTCCAGGCCGAAGAAGCAGGTGTCCGCCCCGCTGGCCCCCAGTTCGCGGATCATCTCCCGGTCGGCGGTGTCGGCGCGCATGGTGCAGGAGAAGGGCAACCCCACCTTCTCCCGGTAAAGGGCGAGAAATTCGGAAAGCCACTTTTTGGACATCACCAGGGTGTCGTCGACAAAGCGGGCGAAGTCGAGGCCGTAGTCGGCCCGCACGCGCAGGATTTCCTCCACCACGTGCTCCGGGCTGCGCTTGCGGACAATGCGCCCTTTGCCGCGGTAAATCTCGTTGAATCGCTGGTTCATGCAGTAGGTGCAGTTGTAGGGGCAGCCGCGGCCGGTGATGAATTTCTTGGTCGAGGCCTTACCCAGGAAGGGGTAGCGGCGGTAGAAGCTGCGGTCCGGCGCGGGCAGGGCGTCCAGGTCCTCCACCAGCGGGCGGACATCGTTGCAGACCACCTTGCCGTCGTCACCCCTGAACCAGAGGTTGGCCACGTCGCCCCAGCCGTGGCCGGCATCCAGCCGGTCCCCCAGGTCGGCCACCGCGCCCTCCCCTTCACCGCGGCAGAGGATGTCCACCGGCCAGTCACCGATCACCTCGGGGAAGAACGTGGGATGGGGCCCGCCCACCACGGTGAGCGGCCGGCCACCGTTTCGGTCCTTCCGGATGTCCTCCAGCGTGGCCAGCACCCAGGTCAGGTTGCCGATGGAGCAGTAGAGGCCCACCACGTCGGGCCGGGTGCGCTGCAGTTCCCTGCGCACCTCTTTCGGGCTGCCGGTGACCGCCACTTCCGCCCGGTGGCCGCGGCTCTGCAGATAGGAACAGACGCCGAGGGTGCCGAGGTACTCGGTGAGGTAGTTCTGCAGAAAGAGGAATCTGGCCATGCTGGTCCCCCGCCGGTCGGTCCCGGCTTGCAGCCGGCAGCGGTCCGGCCATAAGATGGATCCGGAGAAAATACCACGAATGCCAACGCCCCGCCACAATCAGAACGACCGGCATTTCCAGGTCACCGCGGCCATGATCCGTCGCGAGGACGGCCGGTTCCTCATCGCCCGCCGGCCCAGCGGCGGGATCCATGGCGGGCTCTGGGAGTTTCCCGGGGGCAAGCAGGAGGACGGGGAAAGCCTCGAAGCCTGTCTGGAGCGGGAGATCGCCGAGGAGCTGGAACTGGCCATCCGGGTGGGCCGACTGCTGATCTCGGTGGATCACGCCTACCCGGGGTTCGGCATCACGCTGCACCTCTTCGAGTGCCGTCCGGCGCCGGCGGACGAGCCGCCGCCGGACGGCTACCGCATCCGCTGGGTCACGGGCAGCGAATTGCACCGCTTCAGTATGCCCGAAGCGGACCGGGAAGCGGTGCGCCGGCTGGCCGACGAACTCTGATCAGATGTGTTTCGGCTTGTGGCGGTTGATGAACCAGAGCCGCCGGAGCCGCTCGCTGCGCCGGAACTGCTCTCGCTCCTCGTCGGTGAGCTCCTCGGGCAGCAGGAGAAACTTCCACTTCAGCCAGGCGCCCCGGTCCACCATGCGGGCCAGCCGGAAGAAGAGCTTGCGGCGCAGGCTGCCGGAGGGGAAGGTGAGCACCCCGGAGAAATCGATGAGGAATATCCGGTGGTCCCGCTTGCGGACCAGGATGTTCTCCCGGCAGCGCAGGTCGTTGTGGGTGAACCCGGCGGCATGCATGGTCTCGATCACTCCCTGCAACTCGGCCAGCAGGGCGCCCATGTCATACTGCTCGTCGTGGTGCAGGGCGCTCAGCCGCTCGCTGTCGATGAACTCCAGCAGGATCGACCAGCGATCCGGCTGACCGTAGCTTTCGGGGATGCCGGGCAGCCCGGCCAGCTTGCGGTAGGCCCGCTCCTCCCGGGCCAGCTGGAAAGCACCGAGCCAGCGCACCAGCAGCGACTTGCGGCTGTAGTCCTTGAACACCGCCCGGTTGCCGCCGCTCTCCAGCAGGTAGACATCGGCCTTGGACCAGCGGCCGAGCACCAGCACCTCACGATCCAGCCGGTCCAGCCGCTCCCGCTTCCCGGCCAGGCCGTGCCAGACCCCGGCGTCATCGTCCAGGGCTTTGTCCGTAACCGGCTGATTCACTTCCCTGTCCACCTGGCCCCCGGGATGCTGTGCCACCGGCCGCGAAGGCGGCTTCGCGGGTGATCAGTAGCGGTGGAAATGGCAGAACGGCTTCAAATTCCGTTCAGATTATTGTATATGTGAGACTGATTTAAAAGGGGTAGCATGTGAGGCCGGGCGATCACCGGCATGTTTTATGCCCACATTCCGAAGGGGACAGCAGAGATATGGTTGAACACAAGGCACCCGAAACACCCGATTCCGACGGGGACCGCCCGTTGTATGGCGACCGCAGCCCGCTGCTCGGCTACCTCCGGATCGGGGCCTCCTTCGCGGTGGCCATCGCCGTGCTCTGGTGGGCCGACCCGACCCCGCTGCTCTTCATCCTCGGCCTGCCCTTCGTGCTGGCCGGCGAGTGGTTCCACACCTGGGCCCACGGCCACCTGATCAAGACCACCGAACTGATCACGTCGGGGCCGTATGCCCACACCCAGAACCCGCTCTACCTCGGCAGAATCCTGATGGTCACCGGGTTCCTGATCATCGCCAGACTCCCCGGGAAACTCAACTGGATCATTCTGATCGTGGCCTTCGCCACCTTCTTCGCCTACTACATGCCGCGCAAAACCCGCCGCGAAGGGCGCCGCCTCAAAGTCTTCCACGGTGACGCCTGGGTGGAGTACAACAAGATGCGTACCGGTGCTCTTCCCCTCGCTCTCCCCCTACGCCAAATCGGCGGGCAAGACCTTCTCGCTGAACACCATGCTCACCACCAACCGCGAGTGGATCATGCACCTCTTCTTTTTTGCCGGTCTGGCCGTGCTCTTCGGCAAGGCGTTTATCTGGTAATCGTCTAATCGTCCGCAATCAGGACGGATCCGGAGCATCGGGGTCGCGGAACTGCAGCTGGTGCAGCCTGGTGTAGAGGCCGCCGGCGGCCAGCAGGTCCTCGTGCGGCCCCCGCTCGGCGATGCGGCCGCCGTCGAGGACGAGGATCGTGTCGGCCTGGCGGATGGTGGAGAGCCGGTGGGCGATGACGATCACCGTCCGGCCCACCATCAGGTTGGCCAGCGCATTCTGGACCAGAATCTCCGACTCCGAGTCGAGGGCCGAGGTGGCCTCGTCGAGGATCAGGATCGGGCAGGCGGCCAGCAGGGCGCGGGCGATGGCGATGCGCTGGCGCTGGCCCACGGAGAGGAAATGCCCCCGCTCGCCGATCACCGTGTCGTATCCCCCGGGGAGCTCGGAGATGAAGTCGTGGGCAAAGGCCGCCCGGGCCGCCGCCTCCACGGACTCCAAGGTGGCGTCCATCCGTCCGTAGGCGATGTTGTCCCGCACCGTCTCGTTGAACAGGATGATCTCCTGGGTGACCAGGGCGATCTTGTCCCGCAGCGACTCCACCTGGAGCCGGCGGATGTCCGTGCCGTCCACCTCGATGGACCCGCCGGTGACGTCGAAAAACCGGGGGATCAGGTTGACCAGGGTGGTCTTCCCCGCCCCGCTGCTGCCCACCAGGGCCACCACCCGGCCCCGCTGGACGGTGAGGTCGATTCCGTCCAGCACCACCTTGTTCTCGTAGGAGAAGGAGACGTCCCGGAACCGGATCTCCGAGGTGAACTCCTCCAGCGGTTCGGCGTCCGGGGCATCCTTCACCGTCACCACCACGTCGATCATGGCGAAGACCCGCCGGGCCGCGGCCAGGGCCTGCTGCAGGCTGTTGTTGATCCGGCTGAACCGCTTGAGGATCATGTAGGACCAGGCCATGGCGGTGAGGAAGGTGAACAGGACGCCCGGGGAAAGGGTGCCGGCCTGGATACGGGAGCCGGAGTAGAAGATCAGCACCGAGGCGCCGATGGCCCCCATCAGTTCCATTACCGGCGGGGTGAGCGCCAGCACCTTGATCCCCTTGACGTCCACCCTGAACATCCGCTGCAGGGCGGCGGAGAAACGGGAGATTTCGTAATCCTGCATGTTGAACCCGGTGACCACCCGCGCCCCGGAAATGGTCTCGTGGACCCGGCCGGTGACCTCGGCCATCCGCTCCTGGGACTTGTGCGAAACCCGTTTCATGCGCCGGCCAAAACGGACCACCGGGTAGATCACCAGCGGCAGCAGCACGCCGCAGACCAGGGCCAGTTGCCAGTCGTAGTAGAGCATCAAGGCGACCTGGCCGATGAGGATCAGGCCAAACTGCACCAGGTCGGCGAACTGGCGGGCCGAGGTCTGCTGCAGGCGGTTGATGTCGTTGGTCACCCGCGAGATCAGCTCACCGGTATCGTGGGCCGAGAAGAAACCGACGGCCTGGTGGGTGATCTTGCGGTAGAGCTCCAGACGCAGTTCGAGAATCACCTTGAGGCCGATGTAGTCCATCAGATAGAGGCTGAAGAAGGCAAAGATCCCCTTGAGCAGGAAGAGGGCGATGCCCACCAGCGGCACTTCCACAAAGGCCCTTTCCCGGCTGATCGACCGCAGGGGTTCCAGGGGCAGGTAGCGGTTGATCAGCGAGAGGATGTGCTCCTTGGTGGGCAGCGGGGGCTCCCCGTCAGGCGAGACCTCCGGCGACTGCGACGCCTGCTCAGCCACAATGGGGGCCGGGGAGAGCACGTCCTGGTACAGGGGGATGAACAGGCTGGTGAAGGCCGTGGTGCACAGGGCCACTACCAGGGAGCAGAGGATCGAGGCGAACAGCTGGACCTTGTATCGCCAGAAATAGCTCCAGAGCCTCCGGAACTCCTCCACGTCTTTCTCCTCTTCCCCCTCGGGAGTCTTCACCTGTTGACGGCACTCGAGTCCCGCAGATTGTAGGAGCGGGGCCGGGGACTGTCAATCAGCCCCGCCTGGGAGAGGGCTTCGTCGCTGCGCTCCTCGCAATGGCAGGGTGGGCTGTGCCATAATCCGTGCGGCATGAAAGAGACAGCACAAGTCGGGGGCCGCCCGTGGATCATAGCCGAAGCCGGAGTGGCGTGCCTCTTCCTCATCCTCTCGCTGGCGGCCTTCTTCCCCCTCCCCCTGCAGATGGTCTCCCGGACGCTGCTGGGCCGGGTGGACAAGTATATCTTCATCTGGGACCTCTGGTGGGTGCGCACGGCGCTGACCTCGGCGGATGCCCACCTGTTCCACACCACCCACATCTTCCACCCCCAGGGAGCCGGGTTGGTCTTCCACACGCTCTTCCCCCTGGGCGGGATGCTTTCCCTGCCGCTGCAGGCCCTGGGCGGTCTGGTCTTTTCCTTCAACGCCCTGACCATCCTCGCCACCGCCCTCTCCGGCTGGTTCACCTACCTGCTGGCCCGGGAACTGTTCGGCAGCGCCACAAGCCGCCTGCCGGCCGTGCTGGCCGGAGTCATCTTCGCTTTTTGCCCCGCCCGCTGGACCAGCACCTTTCTGGGCCACCTCAACCTGGTGAGCAACCAGTGGATACCTCTCTACCTGCTCTTCATCGTCCGGCTGCTCCGGCGGGGCCGGCCGCTGGACGGAGCGGCCGCCGGGCTCTGGGCGGCGGCGATCCTCTACACCGGCTACCAGCAACTGGTCTTCACCGTCTACTGGAGCGCACTGCTTCTCATACCGCTGTGGCCGGAAATCCGTCTGCGGGACCGCTGGCGGCAGTATCTTGCCGGCCTGGGTCTGCTGCTCCTGGTGCTCGGCGTCCTCGGCACACCGGTGATCAAGGGCGCCATGGAGCAGGGCGAGGGGGCGGTGGTCCGTTTCGAGATCAGCGAGGCGCGAGGCCTGGCCCTCAGCCTGCAGCAGATCTTCCTCACCCACCCCACCCAGCGGTTCTGGCACCCCGCCTCCTGGTCGGCCTGGTTGCGGGACGAGGGCGGCCGTCCGGCTCCACCGGCAAATGGGGGAACCGCCAGCCGGTGGAAACGTTCGCTGGGCGGTTTTCTCGGTTTCGGACCGATCTTCGGCTTCTCCGCCGGGCTGGTCCTGCTGGCCGGGTTCTTCCTGCCCCGGCGCTACGGTGGCGGTCTGAACTACCTTGCCTGGCTGGCGCCGCCTCTCTTTTTCGCCTGGATGGCCCTGGGGCCACACCCCACCATTTTCGGTATCTCCTTCCCCGGCCTCTACAACCGCTTCTTCCCCGTCCCGGTGCTCGGCGCCGTCCGGGGGGTCTATCGCTTTGCCGTGCCGATGATGCTCGGCATCGGCCTGGCCGGCGCCCTGAGCTGCCGCGGCTGGCTGGACTACTTCAGGGACCGTGTGTCCCGGACGCCGGGGAAGCGCCCGCTGACCGCGGCGCTCCTGCTGGTTCAGTTGCTGCCGGCGCTGGTCTACCTCGACTACCTGCGTATCCCGCTTCCCCTGGAGCGGCTGCCCGAGCCGCCGGCCGTCTACCACGGCGAGGAGTTCCGCAGCCGCTTTGCCGGCTCGGCAGTGCTGGAACTGCCCCTCTGGATCTCCGGCGCCGACTTCCGCCACGGCACGGAGTACCGCGGAGCAGCTCTGGTACCAGACGATCCACGGCCTGCCCCAGGTGGGCGGGCACGTTTCACGGCTCACCGAAGCCCGGGTGGAATACTTCACCCGGCGCCCCTCGCTGATGCGGCTGACCGATCCCGGGGGGACGGCGGGCTACGACGCACGGACCGGGGCCGATCTGCAGCGGGTGGTGGAAGAGTTTGGCGTGGGGGTGATCACGGTGAGCCGGGGGCACTACCAGCCGGAAGCGGAGCAGGCACTGCTGCAGTTTCTCGAGCAGTGGCTGAACCTGGAGGAGTTGGAGCGGAATCAGCGCTTCGTCGTCTACAGAGTGCAGTAGGAAGCCTCTGCCATCTCCCGGTCCGTCAAAAAGCCCCGGCGGCCACATTCGCTCCGTGAGTCCAGCCCGGGGGGCAGGCTTCCAGGGAGATCCACTCCGAGACAGCGCTGCCGTCATAGGTGAAGACCCTGACCGGCGAATCCACTCCGGGGTCCGGCCCGGGGCTCAGCAGCAGGTCGTCACGGCCGTCACTGTCGAGGTCGGTCCGGGCCCAGACGCTGGCCCCGTATCGTGTTTCACCCGGCGGCCAGGCGAAGAAGGAGACGCCGGGCAGCGGCGTCACGGTGCTGCCGTCCGTATCCCAGCCGCGCACATGGGCGCCGAACAGCGGGGACGGCCCCGGCGCGGTGACCATCTCGTCCAGGCCGTCGCCGTCCACGTCACCACACGATACTCGAACGCCATAGCGCAGCGTTCCGTAAGCAAAGAACGATACGCCGGGGAGGGGTGCGGCCGTATGGCCGTCCACGTTCCAGCCCCGCACGTGGGGCCCGAACAGGGCTCCGGGGCCGGCACCGGTGACGATCTCGTCCATGCCGTCACCGTCCAGGTCCCCGGCCGCCACGTTCACCCCGTGGCGCGGGGTGCCGTAGGCGAAGAAGTTCACCCCGGGCAGCGGCGTCGTGCCGCTGCCGTCCCAGGAGAAGGCGCGCACGTGGGGCCCGAACACCGCGCCCGGCCCGGCACCGGCGACGATCTCGTCCCCCCCCAGGCCGTCGAGGTTGCCCACCGCCACGTTGACCCCCCAGCGCGGGGTGCCGTAGGCGAGAAAATCGAGGCCCGGAATCGGTGCCCCCTCCACGGAGAACCCCCGCACGTGCGGGCCGTAGATCTCCCCCGGCCCGGCGCCGGTGACCAGTTCGTCCACCCCGTCACCGTCCAGGTCGCCGGCCGCCACGTTGACACCGAAACCCCGGGCCCCGTATGCGGAAAATTCGAACAGCGGCTCGGCGCCCTGGGCCGGCGGGAAGACCCGCACCAGGGGCGGGTTGTCCGGGGACGGTCCCGGGCCGGTGACCAGAAACGGCCGGGCCACGCCAGCGGCGGGATAGTGATATCCCATGTCGGCGATCCCCACATCGGGGATCTGGTCGGTCCTGGTGGTGCCCGGGGGCACCGCGCCCGCCGGAACGCCGGCATCGATACAGGGACTGTCCACGTCCTGCCCCGCAGCCACGTGGCTCAGGTAGTGTTCGTCGCCGGGCCCGGTGGCGAACAGCGGGTCAACGTCGATGTTTCCGGTCCCCGGAAACCCGCCTCTGATATCGGACCAGCTGACCGCCGGGACCAGCCCGTTCTCGGCCAGCACTTCGCCGGGCAGGTTTTCCCAGAGGATGGAACCGGTCACCACCAGTGACCCGCCGGAACCGAAGATGGCCCCGCCGGGCCCTGAGGCACTGTTACCGTCCATGGTGCAGCCACGGATCTCCACCTCCGAATCCTGGCTGCGCAGGCCTGCCCCGTTCAGCGCCAGGTTCCCCTCCAGCAGCGCATTCTCCACCAGCAGCACCGATTCGAAGGCCAGGATTCCGCCGCCCAGGCCAGAGGTTGAATTGTCCTGCAGACGGTCCCCGCGCATCTGTACCGATGACCTGATGAGGTGGATGGCGCCGCCGGAGAGAGCCTGGTTGCCGGAAAAGGTATTGCGGGCAAGGGCCGCGGACCCGTCATCAATCACCAGGGCGCCACCCCGGCTCACGGCACTGTTGAAGGCAAAGATGTTCTCCTCGAATAGTGGAGAGGTTCCATCCACCAGCACCGCACCGCCGCCCCAGCTCGCGCTGTTGCCAATGAAATTGTTCCGCCGCACCAGGCCCTGGGAGCCGTTGCTCCAGGCCGCTGCAGCACCCATTTCCGCCTCGTTCCCGGTGAACCGGTTGCCCTCCACCAGGGGGGCCGCCCCAACTACACGAAGGGCCCCGCCCCATCCCGTACTGGGCCCGTTGTCCTCGAAACTGTTGCCGGTCACGGTGGGCGCGGGATCGCCAGTGATGTAGAGCCCACCGCCCCCGGCGCCCCCACCGGCGGCGATGAGGGAATTGCCGGAAAAAAGATTGTCCTCGATCAGCGCGGCGGAACCGTCCACATGCATGGCACCACCGGCGTAATACCCCACGTTTTCCACCATGACGTTGTTGCGGATGGTGGGGGAACTGGAGAAGCACTGGATGGCCCCGCCGCCGGGATTGCCATACCCGTCGCGGACGGTGAACCCCTCCAGCACCGACTCCAGGGTCTCGCCGCTGGCAAAAATGAAACCCGGGCCACCGTCGCCGCAGTCGACGATGCAGGCCGCCGGGCCATTCTCCGAAATGACGGAGATCGCCTTGCCGCCGAAATCGATCTCCCGGTTCCCCGCGCCGGTCCAGGTGCCGTCAGCCACCAGCACGGTATCGCCGTCCCCGGCCGCGTCGATACCGGCCTGGATGGTGGGCTGGTCCGCCGGGACATGGATGGTGTCGGCGGAGAGGGGGATTCCGGCGAAAAAGAGCACTGCGGTGCAGAACATCCGGCAACTGGAGAGCATCAGACACATGGGCCAACCTCCGCTGAATTGCGGCACGTTACGGCTGCCAGCACAGTGCGTATATTGTCCATGAAAGCTCGGACGCGGGGATCGCCGGATCGTCCTCCTCAGCGCAGCCGCCAGAACTGCAGCGCCAGCATCCCCCACCCCGCCAGAAACGCCACCCCGCCGAGCGGAGTAACAGCTCCCAGCCAGCGGACACCGCTGAGCGCCAGGATGTAGAGGCTGCCCGAGAAGAGCAGGGTGCCGGCAACAAAACAGTACCCGGCGCCACGGGCCAGGCCCTGGCCGCCAATATGGATGGCCCAGGCCGCCGCCAGCAGGCCGAAGGCGTGGTAGAACTGGTAGCGAACACCCGTCTCGAAGATCGCCAGCAGGTCGGCCGTCAGGCGGTCCTTCAACACGTGGGCGCCAAAGGCGCCCAGAGCGACGGCCACCAGAGCGGACAGGGCGGCGAAAACAGCGTGTATCATCAGTGAGCCTCCAGCCAGTTGTCACCCACCCCCAGATCCACCACCAGCGGCACGGAGAGATCCGCCGCACCGGACATGCACTTCGGGACCAGCTTCCGGAGCAGCTCCACCTCGTCGGGGTGGACGTCGAAAACCAGCTCGTCGTGGACCTGCATGATCATTTTCGACTTCAGGTCCCCTGACGCCAGCTCACCGGCCACGGCCAGCATCGCCCGCTTGATGATGTCGGCGGCGGTGCCCTGGATCGGCGTGTTCACCGCCATGTTCTCCGCCGCGGCCCTGACCCGCGGGTCGCCGGAATCGATCTCCGGCAGGGGGCGGCGGCGGCCGAAGAGGGTGGACACCTCCAGGGTTTCCTGTGCCGTCTCCAGGCTGCTGTCGAGCCAGGCGCGGACACCGGGGTAGGTGGCGAAGTAATCGTCGATGAAGGAGCGGGCCTCGGCCATGCTCACCCCGAACTCGCGGGAGAGCCGCACCGGCCCCATGCCGTAGATCACGCCGAAGTTGATCGTCTTGGCCTGGCCCCGCTGGCCCGGGGTCACCGCGTCGGGCGCCACGCCGAACATCGCCGCCGCGGTGCGCACGTGAACGTCGTCACCGTCGGCAAAGGCCGAGAGCAGCCCCTGGTCCTGGGAGAGGTGGGCCAGGACGCGCAACTCCACCTGGGAGTAGTCGGCGGAAAGCAGCTTCCACCCCTGTTGCCGGGGGACGAAGGCTTTGCGGATCTCCCGGCCGGTGCCGGTGCGCACCGGGATGTTCTGCAGGTTGGGGTTGCTCGAGGAAAGCCTTCCGGTGGCGGCCACGGCCTGGTTGAACGAGGTGTGGATCCGGCCGGTCTCTTTGTTGACCAGGGTGGGCAGAACATCGACATAGGTGTTCTTCAGCTTTGCCAGGTGGCGGAACTCCAGCAGCTTCCGCGGCAGCAAGTGGGCCGAGAGCTGCTGCAGCACGGTGACGTCGGTGGAGAAGCCGCTCTTGGTCTTCTTGATCCGCTTGATCCCCAGTTCCTCCTGGACCTTGAGTTTCTCGAAGAGGATCACGGCCAGCTGCTTGGGTGAGTTGATGTTGAACTCCTCGCCGGCCAGGTCGTGGATCTCCTGTTCCAGGCCGGCCAGGCTGGTGGTCATCTGTTCCGAGAGCGCGCCCAGCGCCGCTTCGTCCACCGCCACCCCCTCCCGCTCCATGGCCGCGAGGACCGGCACCAGCGGCATTTCCATGCCATGGAACAGCTCGCCGAACCCGCCCTCGTCCAGCAGCGGCTCGAAAACAGTCTTGAGGCGCAGGGTCATGTCGGCATCCTCGGCGGCATACTCCGCGGCCTGGGGTATGGGCACCTCGGCGAAGCTGATCTGCTTCTTGCCCTTGCCGATCAGTTCGCTGATCGGGATGTTGCGGTGCCCCAGGAATTCCAGGCTGAGCACGTCGAGGCCGTGGGAACGCCGCCCGGGATTGACCAGGTAGGAGGCGATCATGGTGTCGAAGGTCAGGCCCTGCAGCGCCACGCCGTGACGGGCCAGCACCAGCATGTCGTATTTGATGTTCTGCCCCACCTTGCCGATGGCCGGATTCTCCAGGTGCGGTTTGAGGGCGGCCAGCAGCGCGTCCGGGTGCGGCAGGTCGCTCTCCTCCGGGGTGAGGTTCAGCGGGAGATAGAAGGCCTCGTTCTCGCGGAAGGCGAAGGAGAGGCCGACGATGTCGGCGGACATCGGCTCGAGGCTGGTGGTCTCCAGATCCACCGCGAACTCCCTGCAGCCATCGAAGAGGGTCAGTAAATCGTGGAAGGCCCCGGCGGTGTGGACACAGCGGTAGTCCCTCTCCGCCCCGTCCCCCCCGGCCTCTTCGGTCCGCGGGATCACCCGGTCGATCATGCTGCTGAACTCCAGCCGGGTGAGGATCGTGCGCACCTTCCCCTCGTCGGGGCCGGCCGGCGCCAGATCCTCCGGGCCGACCCCCTCCAGCGGCACGTCCCGCCGGATGGTGACCAGCCGGCGGGACAGGCGGGCCTGGTCGGCATGTTCCTCCAGCCGCTCCCTCAGCTTGCCTTTCTTCATCGAGCCGGTGGCGGCCAGGATTCCCTCGATGGTGCCGTACTCGGCCAGCAGTTTCAGTGCCGTCTTGGGCCCCACACCGGGAACGCCGGGCACGTTGTCCGAGCTGTCCCCGGCCAGACCGAGGAAGTCCACCACCCGCTCGGGAGGCACACCCATCTTCTCCTGCACCCGGCCGGCATCGATGATCTCGGCGTCCTCACCGGGCCGGGCAAAAGTGAGCATGCTCACCCCGGGTTCCACCAGCTGCATGAAATCCTTGTCGCCGGTGACCAGGAAGACCTCCATCCCGCCCCGGCCGGCGGCCTGGCCGGCCAGCGTACCGATGACATCATCCGCCTCGAAGCCCCGGACCATCAGGCGCCTGACGCCCATGGCGTCCAGCAGCTCGTTGATCAGCGGCAGCTGGCTGCGCATGTCGTCGGGCATCCGTTCCCGGGTGGCCTTGTAGTCGGGGAACATCTGGTGGCGGAAGGTGGGCGGTGGCGGGTCGAAGACCACGGCCAGGTAGTCCGGCTGGTGCTCCTCCATCAGGGCGAGCATCGACAGCAGGAAGCCGTACACCGCGCTGGTGTTCTCGCCCCTGCTGTTGACCAGCGGGTTGCGGATGAAGGCGAAGTACGAACGGTAGGCCACGGCGGTACCGTCCACCAGGA
This sequence comes from uncultured Acidobacteriota bacterium, assembly GCA_963836075.1. Taxonomy (GTDB): domain Bacteria; phylum Acidobacteriota; class JAQAZP01; order JAQAZP01; family JAQAZP01; genus JAQAZP01. Next base: position 2,185,795 of record CAWIIB010000009.1, on the reverse strand, counting down.
AGAGCCGCGGACCGCCTTCGCCGGCCTCCCGGGCGCTCATGGCGTGCGGTTCTCGGAGGCGAAGGCGGCCAGCCCGTCAAGGTCGGCGGTGCCGAGGATCGCCTCCAGTTCGGCAAAGCTCTCCAGGCCGGTGCCCTGGGCCTGAAGCAGCGCCTCACCCACAAAGAGCGCGATCTCCCCGGCCTGCTCCGTCTCACGCCACTGCTTCATCCCCCGCAGCGGTTCGAGGGTATAGGACTCCACCACCTCTCCGGTCTCCGCCGCTTCCTCGGCGGCCCTGTCCCGGAAGAAGGGGTTCTCCAGCATCTGCAGGTTGGCCCGGGCGATGGCGGTGAGCTCCGGCTGGTTGGTCAGTTTCACCGTCACCCGCCCCTCCCCCTCGCTACGGGTGTATTCCACTCCGGCGGAAAAGAGGTTGCCGAAAACCACCAGCCCGCCGGTTTCCGAGGTGAACTCGCTCATCTCGGGTTCACTGCGCTCCCACCCCTCCACCTCTCCGGGGAGGAAACCGGCCAGGGCCTGGGAGAGCTTGTTCTGGATATCGGTGATCGCCCGGCTCAGCAACTCGAGCGTCATTTTCATATTGCCGCTGCCGTATGCAGCCCCGGCGCTGCCGATCAGTTCCTCAACCTCGTCGGCGATGAGAGCAGGGGCCGCCGTGAACAGGACCAGGGCACAGATCACCAGTCCGGCGGCAAAAGTCCTGACGGCCGGTCGGTTCCTTTGGAAAAGGGTCATCGGCGGATCTCCAACTGTGGGTGATTGATCAGGGGCGGGCGCTCCGCCCGGCCAGGCGTTCAATGTAATCGGCCTCCCCCGGTCTGTCAACGTGGGCCCGGCGCCACCGGGGGAGCCGGTTCTCCATCCCGGGGGCGGTTGGCGAAAAGGACCAGCCCGTCCAGCCGCCGGATTTCCACCACATCGTCCTTCAGGCGCCGCACGAAGGGCATGTGCTCCTCACGGGTGACCCAGATGCTCCGTCTCCAGTGGTGGAGCAACCTCCGGACCTGAAACTCACCGCTGTGATAGAAGTTGCGCACGGCCGGCGGGAACCGGGCAGGCGGGTCGGCATATCCATCCTCCAGCTGGATATCCATGGGATAGTCCACCAGCACCACCCGGCGCCGGGTGTAAAAGGAGAGGCTGTGCAGGTAGACCCGCAGGCAGATGATGTCCCTGGCGTGCGGCGACTCCTCCAGGGCCGCGGCCACCAGGGCCCGGGGGCAGTTCTCGGTGCCCGGCGTGGTGGCCAGGGCGTGGGCGGCGACGGTATAGATCGAGGCCGGAGCCAGCAGGAGGCAGAGCAGGGTGACCGCCGGCCGGCGGAACGAGAGGGCCAGCAAGCCGCCGACGCTGAGCAGCGCACCGGCGATGGCGATGGGGCCGAGGTGTCCCCGGGCCAGTTCCAGTATGTGGGACGCTCCGCTAGCCTGCAGCCAGTAGCTCAGCCCGAGGGTGGAGAGGGCCAGCAGGGCGAGGGAGGCGTGCAGGCCGGTTATTCCCCGGCGGCCGCCGCCGAGAAAATCGGCCAGCACCGGCCCCAGCACGATGGCCAGCGGCACAAAGCAGGGCAGGATGTAGGCCGGCAGTTTGGCCGGGATCACCGAAAAAAACCCGATCCAGCCCAGCGAAGCGGTGGTGAGGAACAGGGCCGCCGCTCGCAGCCGCTCCCGTCCGCCGCCAGTCTCTCCGGAATGCGGAGCCGACCACCCGCCGCGAGCCGGGCTGAACAACCGGGCAAAGGCCTGGGGCAGCAACAGGGACCAGGGGAACAGGCCGCCCAGCAGAACCAGCAGGTAGAACACCGGTGACCCGCCGTGCATGCCCCGGGCCGAAACCACCGGTCCCACCGCCTTGCCCAGCAGGTAGGGCACCGCCGCCGGCGTGATGCGGCAGACGGCCACATACCAGGGCACGGCGATGAGGGCGGCCACCGCCACTCCGGCCAGGTGCCAGGGCCAGCGCAGGCGCAGCGCGTCGCCGCGGAAGGATGCCCGGCGGCGGAGAAAAAAGCCGGCGGCCACCGACGGCACCAGGGGCAGCAGCAACCCCAGCGGCCCCTTGGTCAACAGCCCCAGGCCGACCCAGAACCAGAAGCCGAGGATCCATTTCGGCGACCGCCCCAGCAGCGCCTGCCAGGCGCAGCAGAGGGCGGCGGTGACAAAGAACAGCAGGTAGGCGTCGGTGGCCAGCATCCGCGACAGAACCAGGAAACCGATGAACGAGGAGAGGGCCGCAGCGGAGAGCAGCGCCGGGGTGCGGCCGAAAATGGAGCGAGCCAGGACAAAGGTCAGGGCCACCACGGCCAGCGAAGAGAGGAACATGGGCAGCCGCGCCCCCCATTCGTTGACCCCGAAAAGCTTCATCGAGACGGCGGTGAGCCAGTAGGTCAGCGGCGGTTTGTGCAGGTGTTTGTGACCGTTGATGCGCGGGGTGATCCAGTCGCCGGAGACGAGCATCTGGCGGGCAATTCCGGCGTAACGGGCCTCGGTGGGTTCCAGCAGAGGCACCGGACCGATCCAGGCGGCCAGCACCAGGGGCGCCAACCACCCGGCAAGAAGGCTGATCGCCAGCAGCAGCGCGGCACTTCTCTGCATAGCGGATGTGCTGCTCCCCATGTCGGTCTCCGTGGCGCCGGTCGGGCAGAATGTCCAATTCAAAAAGCCGATGATACACGAACGGCCTGACGCACGGAAGAAGATGGTTAAACGGGGATGGGCGCGGCCTAACGGTCGGCCACGGAGCGGCAGAGGAAGTATTTCTCGATCTTGTAGTAGTCCAGATCGCTGGCCGGGGTGAAGCGGATGACGCTCAAGCAGTCGCGGCTGTCGGAGTGGGGACCTGCGGCGCCGTGAACCACCCGGCGGATCACCCGGCCGCGGCAGCGCGCAACCTTGTATTTGCGGCCCCGCCCCCGGCGCAGGGAGATCCGCAGCACCAGCAGCATCTCACCCGCCTCGGAAGGCACGGCTCGGCGGGTCAGCAAGGCGACGGCCCGCTCGTTGACATCGATCAACTGGCCCCGCCGTCTCACCGTCCGGCTCCGGCCGTTCTCGCCAAGGCTGTAGGAGATCCAGGCATCGCCGCACACCGGCTTGCGGGTCAGTGCCCGGCGGTTGTCATCCACGCCGCCGGCGCGCTTCCACTCGGCCAGCCGGCCACCGCTCAACCGGCGAAGGAACTGGCGTCCCACACCGCGCACGGCCACGAAGATGGTGGAAGAGAGCAGCGCGGCATCGAGCCACACCGATTTCCTCGCCAGATAGATATTGTTCAGCCTCAACCGGATCCGCTTGTCGGTGTGGTAGGGCGTGTAGAACTGGGCAAAACCGGTCATCCCCGGCTTGACCATGAACAGGCGGTCAAAACCGTTGATCGAGGAACAGAGCCCGCGGTAGACCGATTCGCGTACCGGGCGGGGCCCCACCAGGTGCATATCGCCCCGGACCACGTTCCAGAACTGCGGGATCTCGTCAATCCTCGTTTCCCGGAGAAAACGGCCGATGCGGGTCTCGAAACCGTTGACCATCGGCAGCAGCCGGCCGCTGAGTTTCTCTTCCGAGTTTTCGCGAAGTGTGCGGAACTTGGTAATTGTGAACCGCCGCTTGCCCTTGCCCAGCCGTTCTCCGCGGTAGAACAGGGGGCCGCCGTCATCGGCCTTGATCAGCAGCCAGATCAGCGGGTAGACCGGGAGAGTAACCAGGAAGAGAAACAGGCCGGTAACCCGGTGGAAGGCCTCCATGAACCAGCCGAATTCCCGGGGAGATTGGTCTTCGCCGTGCGCAGAGGGAAACTCAGTTTCGGTGGGCGGGATGTCGGGTGCAGCGTGAGGGGCAGGAAGATCTTTCACGGCCGCCATGGCCGCTGCCGCACATCCCTGTTGTTCGCTCATACCTGCGCCCCTGACACATATCGGTCACCGCCGTCACTGCACCCTTCTCAACTCATATCTCATATCGGGTGAGCAGGGCGGAACCTTGAATTGGGAAAGAAAATCGTACTGACAATGTAGTTATTGAAAATTGAACTGTCAAATCAATCCGCTCTTTTCAACATTTCTGTTGACAGACAGCTCAAAACCCTTTACATCTTCAGTAATCGCACGTTTTGACGTGCCCGCAACTCCGGCGGCACCGGCGACCTCGCAGCACTTTTTCCGGTGGCGCCGCAATCGAACCGCCAGAAGTGTGACCAGCTGGCCGGAACCACCGGGGACAGGAGTCCTTTTTACCATGTTTGCGCTTCGAGGAAAAAACTTTTTTTTCATCTTTCCGGTCCTGACAATCCTCCTCGTCTTCGCATCTCTGACGCGGCAACTCCACGCGGCCGGCGGCCCGGTCATCGCTGATCCGGCGCCGCTGCGCCTGGAAGTGGTGGAGCAGTGGTCCGGTGGGCTGGTGGTGGACCTGGAGCTCAACGGGATGGCCCCCCAGCCGGTCACCCTGGGCCAGGACACCTTTCACCGGCTGCTGGTCCCCGGGGCCGGCCGACTGGCCGAGGAGGGGCGTCCGGAACTGCCGGCCGTGGCACGGTATGTCGCCGTTCCCCACGGGGCCGTCGTGGAAGTGCAGGTCCTCGGCGGGGCGGAAGCCCGGGTTCCCGGCCTGCGGCCCGTGGCCTACCGGTCCCCCGGCATCGACCTCCGGGCCCCGGACCCGGCGGTGGATGGAAGCCGGGCAATTTTCCCGGCCCGGAGGGTGGAGGTGGAACAGCCGCGGGATATCCGCGGCTGCCGGGTGGCCCTGCTCAAAATGTACCCGGTGCGCTACGATCCGGTCGATCAATCGCTGCTCTACACCCCGCAGATGCGGGTCCGCCTGCTCTTCCGGGGGGGCCATGGCGGCCTCATCGACCCGCGGCACCGCACCCCGGCCTTCGAGAGATTCTTCCGCGCCCTGCTGCTCAACGCCGATTCCCTGGGACGGCCGCCGGTGGGCACCGGGCAACTGCCGCCGTGCGAAATGCTGATCATCACCCCGGCGGTGTTCCTTGACGAGGCCCTCCGCCTGGCCCACTGGAAAAACCGGCGGGGCATCCCCACCCTGGTGCGCACCACCGCCGAGACCGGCACCACGGCCGAGGAGATCACCGCCTGGATCGAACAGCGCTACCAGTCGGACTGGCAGGAACTGAGCCACCTGCTCTTCTTCGGTGACGTGGGCGCGACCGATTCGGTGCCCTGTCACTACCGCACCTTCCACGAGGACGACGAGCTGCTGGTGGGAACCGACCTCTACTACGGGGTGCTGGACGTGGTCTCCGGTGAAGAGGACTACTTCCCGGACCTGTTCCTCGGCCGGATCCCGGTGGACACGGTGGAGCAGGCGGCCGTGGTGGTGGACAAGATCCTGACCTACGAACAGGCACCGTATACGGGTGACAGCTGGCTCGATTCGGTGCTTATCGCTGCCCAGAATGACCCCCGCCGGTTCTACATCCGGACATCCGAAGCGATCCACGAATACCTGGCCACGGCGGGCTATGCCTGCAACCGCCAGTATGCGGGTGGGTCGCTTCCCGGAAGCACCGAAGGGGTGCTCCAGGCGATCAACGATCAAGGCGTGTTCCTGGTCACCCACCGGGGCCATGGCCAGGATCTTAACTGGGGCGACCCTCATTCCGGCTGGATCAAGCCTGAATTCACCGAGGTTCACATCCCCGATCTGACCAACGGTTCCCGTCTGCCGGTGATGCTCAGTGTCAACTGCCGCAGCGGATGGTTTGACGGCGAAACCGACGGACACCCGGGATTCGCCTACGAGTCGCTTTGCGAAGAGCTGCTGCGCAGCGATGCGGGCGGCGTGGTGGGCGTAATCGGCGACACCCGCACCAGCTATTCCGGATACAACGACGAGTTGATCAAGGGGTTTATCGATGCCATCTGGGATCAATTCGCTCCCTTCTATCCCCACGGGAGTTCGTCGAACCCGTTGCCCTCTCCACTCTACCAGATGGGTGCGGTGCTCACCTTCGGCAAATACTGGATGTATGACAACTATATCGTCACCAACGGGGCGGGATATCCGGACAATGAGGAATGGTGGCCCACCGAGACGCGTAACCGGATCCAGTTCGAGGTCTACCACTACTTCGGCGACCCGAGCATGGAGATCTGGACCGGCACCCCGGCAGACGATCTGGTGGTCTCCCACAACCAGCAGGCCTTCATCGGCGACACCGGACTCACGGTCAACGTCAACCTGGACCAGGCACTGGTGGCCGTGGCCCGGGACGGTGTGCTCCTCGGCCGGGCCATCTCTTCGGGAGGCCAGACCACGGTTCAATTTGCCGAGCCGCTGGGCGAACCGGGCCAGTTGACGGTCTGCGTCACCCGCCACGACCAGCTGCCGTTCCTCGACGGCCTGGTTGAGGTGGTTCCCCCGGACGGCCCCTGGGTGCTCTACCAGGCACACCAGGTGGACGACACTCCGGCCGGGGGCAATGGGGACGGCCTGGTGAGCCCCGGCGAAACGGTGGACATTCAGCTGGCCCTGCGCAACTTCGGCAACGCACCGGCCATAGGGGTGACGGCGACCCTGTCCAGCAGTAGCGGCCAGGTGGAGGTGCTGGCAAACCAGTCGGCCTATCCGCCAATCGAACCCGGCGAGACCGCGGTCAACCTCCAGCCGCTCACCATCCGGGTCCTGCCTGACTGCCCGGACGGCGAACTGCTGCGCTTCACGGTGAGCGCCTCCGACGGAACTTCCGTATGGGAATCGGGGTTCTTTATCGAAATCAACGGCGCCCACATCACCCACTACAGCCACCAGGTGCTGGACAACCTGCCGGGGGGCGGGAACCGCGACTACATCGCCGACCCGGGGGAACTGTTCGAGCTGCGGGTATCCCTGCGGAACATCGGCCTGGTCTATGCCAGCCAGGTCACCGCCCACTTGACCACCACCCATCCTCTGGTGGAGATCCGGGCCGCGGACAGCAGCTTCCCCAATATCGCCGCCGGCACCGTGGGCACCAGCTACAGCCCGCACTTCCGCATGGCCCTGGACGAATCGATCCCCTGCGGGACAGAGGTCCCCTTTACCCTGGAAGTCAGCGCTGCCGAGGGGCTGACCAGCACCGGCTTCCACCTGCTGGTGGGCGGCCGGGAAGTGGTCTTCGCCGACGACATGTCCCATGGTCCGGGGGACTGGACCAGCGGTCTGGACCAGGGGGCTGTGGACTGGTCCATCGGCGCTGTTGGCCCGCCGGACGCCTGGTTCACACCGGGCGAGGACGGCGTGAAGGACAACTGGCTGAAAACGCCGTCCATCGCCTTGACCGACAACGCCTCGCTCAGCTTCCGCCACCAGGTGGTGCTGGAGGCGGGGGTTGACGGCGGCGTGCTGGAACTCTCCACCGACGGGGGCACCAGCTGGACCGACCTCGACTCCCGGATCACTTACGGCGGCTACACCCACGAACTTTCCGATCTCTCGGGCAACCCCATCGGCGGCCGCAGGGCCTGGTCGGGCACCACCGGGCCCACGCCGACCCGGGTGGACGTGGACCTCAGCGACTTTGCCGGCTTCGACGCGGTCCTCCGCTACCGGCTGGGCTGTGACGAGAGCTGGACACCGTCCGAATCGGGGTGGCTGATCGACGACCTGGAAGTGGAGGGCGTGCACTGCCATTCCTGGATCAGCCCTGACGAGACGATCAGCATGGACATGGCCTGTGCCCCGGTGAGCGCGACCCTGCCCTTCACCGTCTCGATAGAGGCGCTGATCCACAACGACAGCTCCCGTGTGCGCCGGGTGGCCGCCACGCTCGATCTGCAGTTGTCCGGCGGCTACTACATGGCCAACCTGACCTCAGGCAGGAAGGTGCTGGCCCCCGGCCAGACCTACCCCTGGGGAATCAGCCGGATTTTCCCCAGCCACCCGCTGGTGGTGGGGGTCAACACCTTTCGGGTCTCGGCCTACGACATCACCGAGTATCCCTACAACCAGCCGCCGGACTACCCCGCCTCGGGCGACACCGCCGTGGATACCTGCGAGGTGGAGTGCCTGATTCCCTGAAAACAGAGGACCTGAGGTGTTGCATCAGAGCTCCGGTCGCGAAGCGCTCCAACGTCGCTCGGATGCAACACCTCAGGTCCTCTGCCCCCTATTCCGCTGCTTCCAGGGCGCCGAACTCACAGAGTTTGGCCAGGATGTCACGCACCGCCTGGACCGGCAGGCCGGCGGGCCGGCCCAACCGCTCCCAGGTCTCTTCGGCGTCGAGGGCGGTCTCACCTGCCGGGCCGCCGGGGAACAGGGCCAGGACCCGGCCGGCCACCGCCGGGGCGCCCACCAGGACACCGCGCACCAGGTGGCAGAGGGTCACGCTGGCCGAGGGGCTGTGCTGGTCCGGGGGCCCCAGCAAAACATCACCGGTGGCCCGGAAGCGGCCGGTGTCCGCGGGCGGCGCCGTGCCCAGGACCCAGCGGCGGAGGAACTCCTGCCGCCCGTGGTTGAGGAAGTAGTTCACCCCCTCCTCCTCGGTGAGGATCTGCGGGTGGGTAAACGGCCGCAGGCCGGTATTGATCAGCCCGGCCAGCTCGCCCGGGCGGCCCCCTGCCGCACCGGGCAGCGGTTCAGCCTCGAAGTGGATGGCCAGGGTCGTGCCATCCTCCCCCCGGCCCCCGGCAATACCGAACCGGGCCGGGTTGTCGAAGACTTCCGAGTTGCGGTTGAGGTGGAAGGTGTGGGCGTTGGCGGTGAAACCGGGGACGCCGCGCACCAGCCCCACGGCCAGGTCGCGGGTCTGCGCCGCCTGCTCCGCCGTTTCTCCGGGGAAACCGCCGATGAGGGAGATGTGCGCGGCCAGACCGGCGCCGGCCACATTGTCCAGCACCCCGCGGGCCGCCTGGAGATCGATCCCCTTGCCCATCCGTTCCAGCACCTCATCGCATCCCGATTCGAGGCCGAAGAAGATGCCGTAGAGCCCGGCCCCGGCCAGCTGTTTGCAGAGGTCGGCGGTGAACCCTTTCTCCAGCCGCCCCATGAAATACCAGGCCAGGTCGAGGCCCTGCTCGCCGATGATCCCGGCCAGGTTGCGGGCACGGGGTGGCGGCACGGCCTCGTCCACCACCATCATCGCGGCGGCTCCGTGACGGTGGGTGAGCTGCTCCAGGTTTGCCGCCACCCTTTCCAGGGGGAAGGGACGCCAGGCGCCGTCCTCACCACGGTGGTAGCTGCAGTAGGTGCAGCGGTTCCAGTAACATCCCCGGCTGGTTTCCAGGGGATAGATCACCTCCCCGCTGAGGTAGCCGTCCAGTTCCAGGCCCTGGAAATCGGGGACCGGCAGGTCGTCGAGAGACGGCTCGGCCCGTCTGGAGGATTGCCGCACCGTGCCTCCGCCGTCACGCCAGAGCAGGTTGCCGGCCCCGGCGGGATCACTCCCCTGTTCCAGCAGGCGGCAGAGCTCGGCCAGCGCCTCCTCACCGTCGTGCACCACCGCATAGTCCACCAGGTCGAAGAGACCGGCCAGGCGCCGGGGGTCTCCCAGCTGCTGGGTCATCAGGTGGCCGCCAAGGACAATTGTGGTTTCCGGGGATTCGCGGCGCACCGCGGCAGCCAGCGTCAGCGCGGGGAACAGCTGCTGGCGGAAGGGGACGGTGAACCCCACCAGGTCCGGAGCCGTCCGCCGCAGCCAGGGGGTGAACAGTTCCCGGGCGAACCGGGTGAGCATGGGGTGGTTGCCCCGGCGGACGGTCTGCACCAGCTCATCGGCGGACATGGTGGTCCAGCGGTCCAGGGGCAGGTCGTGCAGCAGCAAGGTCTCGGCGATTCTCAGCAGGCCGGCGTGGGGCGCGTGGCCGCCCCGGCCGCTCTGCGGGTCCATCCGCCAGGTTTCCCGGCGGCGCAAGGCCTCCCCGCTCTCCTCGATCCGGGAAGCCAGCTGGGGGATGATCCGGATCCAGGCCTCGAGGTTCAACGCACGGGGGCGGTCCTCCGGCCCGGCGGCCAGTCCGCGGCGCTCCTCCTCCAGTTCCCCCTGACGATGCTCCAGTGCCCGGGGGGTCAGCAGCCAGCGGTGCAGCCAGAGGTTGACGTCGGCCTGCACCACCTCCCGGCCTTCCCGTCGAAGGTAGGCGGTGAGCGCGGGCAGTGCGAGGTGTGGCGCGATGGCCGCCGAGTATGGAGGATAGATCAGCGCCACTTTCATTGCCAGTGCTCCTCCGGAGCCCAGGATCGCCTGCGCCCCGGCCTGCCAAATGGATGTCGGATTGCCCGCCGCTCTTATGTTACACTCTTCCGTCCTTGCTGAGGAACCGCGGCGGGGACCGGCAGAGCGGGAGATTATGGAGTGACGGACGGCATGAGCACCTCACACAACTGGAAGCGCCAGCAATACCTCGAGACCCTCGCCGACGAGCTGGCCAACTTCCAGTCCATCGCCGAGAACCTCAAACCCTCCTCGGGAGACATCCCGCAGCTGGAGGGGATCGACATCTATGGCGAGACCATTCCGCTCAACGGTGTCATCGGCGGCGACCACCTGATTTACGTCGACTTCTCCAACCGCTTCGACCTCGACGCCCGCATTCTGGAAGCGCGCCGCACCGACCGGCCCGCGGTGGCGGTCAAGCTGGAGCAGGCAAGGCACCGGGCCGGCGTGCTGCTCACCGATGTGTCCGGGCACCGCATCACCGACCACCTGCTGGCCGCCATGCTGCACCAGGCGTTTCTGCTGGGCATCCGCTACGAGATGGACTTTTCCGGCGAGGTCACCGCCCGGCTTTTCGAAAACATCAACGTGCGGTTTCACAAGTCGTCGCGGATCACCAAGTATCTGACCATGATCTATGGCGAGATCGCCGATGACGGCACCTTCCGTTTCCTCAGCGCGGCCCACCCGCTGCCCCGGGTCTTTTCCCACGAGTGGGACTGTTTCGTGGAAATCTGCCCGGACCACCTGACCATCTTCCCCCCCATCGGCACCATGCCGGCCAAGGGGGACATCGACGGGATAGACCTGGAGCCCTCGCTGGGCTACAAGGACCGTTACACCGCCAACGAGATCAGCCTGATGGGGGTGGGCGACATCCTGCTGCTGTTCACCGACGGGCTGTCCGAGCACGGCGGCCAGGAGCACCCCTGGTACCCGCACCGCCTGGAGACCGTACTGAAAAAGGTCAAGGACCATTCGTCCCGAGACATCGTGGCCAGCATAAAGAACGACCTGCTGGCCTGGGCGCTGCCCTCCGACGACATCAGCCTGGTGGTGATCAAGAAAACCGCCTGACCCGGCGGAATTCGCGGACCGGCCAGTCATCCGTGTCGATGCGGGAGATAACGGTGAGGGTCAGGCCGGCCCGCTGGACGCGATCGGTGCCCACGGAAAAGGAAGGGGGTGGCGCATGTTCATCGCCTCAGCCCTGTTCGTCGAGGTAGCCCTGCATGTCGAGGATCGTCTTGTCGAGGAGGGATCCCAGAGAGGTCATTATCTCCCCGCCGCCCTCAGTGGTGCCGCTGGCCCCCAGGCTCTCCAGTCTGGAGGTCATTTCGGAAAGCCGATCCACCTTGAAATAGCCCACTGACCCCTTCAGCGAGTGCGCCGCTCTCTTCAGCTCGTCGGCATCCCCGGAAACAATGGCATGGCTGAGGCGTTCGAACAGCTGGACCGACTCCTCCATGAACATCCGGATAACATCCGCCAGCAACCGCTGGTCCCGGTCGAAATCGTCGAGGATCGAGTCGAAGTCGAGCAGGTCACCTCTGGCGGGCTGCTCGGCCATGCGGGATTGCCTCTCCGGCGCAATGATCACCTCGCCGGCCCCAACCTTGTCCAGCAGGCCATACAGTTGCTGGACGTTGATCGGCTTGGTCACGTATTCATCCATTCCGGCCCCCAGGCAGCGCTCCCGGTCGCCCTTCATCGCGTGAGCGGTCATGGCGATGATCGGAATGTGCTGTTCCCCCTGGGCCTCCAGTTCCCGGATCCTCCCCGCCGCGGTGATCCCGTCCATCACCGGCATCTGAATGTCCATCAAAATGCAGTCGTACGTGTTCTGCTTCACGTACTGCAAAGCCATGGCGCCATTATCCGCCACGGTCACCGTGTCACCCCTGCGCTTGAGCAACCGGACCGCCAGTTTCTGATTGACCAGGTTGTCCTCCACGATCAGGATGTTCAGCAGGTTGGCCGGATCCGCAACCTCGTCGACCACCGGCGCCGGCTCCTCCTGTGCCGCCTCCAGCAGCCGGGTCATCGCCGCAGCCAGCTGGGCCAGTTTCACCGGCTTCATCAGATAGGCCTCGATTCCCCGGTCCTGGCACAGTTTGATGTCGCCGTCACGGCCGAGGGAGGAGAGCAGGACCACGTCGGCATCCAGCTGGTCGTTCTCCCCGATCCGCCGGCTCACCTCGAACCCGTCCATTCCCGGCATGTCCACATCGATCACCGCCACCCGGTACGGCTGGCCCGCCGCGGCAGCCCGGGTCAACTCTTCCAGCGCCGCTTCCCCGCTCTCCGCCTCAGCGGACTGCATGCCGCAGAGGTCCATCATGTCGTTGAGAATGTCCCGGCTGGCCGGGTTGTCGTCCACCACCAGGGTCCGGACCCCGGCCAGCACCTCCGACGGGGTGAAGGCCTCGCCGGACACCGGCCCGGTCATCAGGAACTCGGCGGTGCAGTGGAACGTGCTTCCCCGGGACTCTTCGCTGCTGGCCCACACGCGCCCACCCATCATTTCGGTGAGCTGGCGGCAGATGGCCAGGCCGAGGCCGGTGCCGCCGTGGATCCGGCTCACCGTACCGTCCGCCTGCCGGTAGCTCTGAAAGATTGCCTCCACCTGGTCCCCGGAGATGCCGATGCCGCTGTCGGTCACGGCAAAGTGCAGGGTCACCCGGTTCCCGGTTCTTGCCTCCACTTCACAGCTGATGGCGATGTTCCCGGCAGTGGTGAACTTGATGGCGTTGACGCCGAGATTCATCAGGATCTGCCGCAACCGTGTCGGGTCGCCCAGCAGGTCCAGCGGCACGTCGTTGCGAATCCGGCAGGTCAGTTCCAGCGATTTATTGTGTGCCCGCACCGCCAGTGCATCGGCAGTGGATTCCAGCATCTGACGCAGGTTGAACCCGATGGATTCCAGCTCCATCTGGCCTGCTTCCATTTTGGAGAAGTCGAGAACGTCATTGAGCAGGTCGAGCATCGATTCGGCCGAACTCCGCGAGAGCTCGATGTATTCCTGCTGTTCACGGGTCAGGTCGGTGCGCAGCACCAGGTCGGTCATTCCGATGATCCCGTTCATCGGGGTCCGGATCTCATGCGACATGTTGGCCAGGAAAGCGCTCTTGGCCTGTTCCGAATCCCGGGCCGCATCCCGTTCGGCCCGCAGGGCCCGGTTCTCCTCTTCCAGTTCACTGATCCGCCGCTCCAGCTCCATCTGGAGCGATACGTCCTCACCCTCCAGCAGTTTTAACTCCTCGGGCTCACCCCGGGCATCATCGGGAACCGGGCCCGGACGGCCGCCGGCCGTGGAAGCGGCGTCGGATGGAATCAGCGGTGGATTCTGGTGGCGGTAGAGTTCGTTTACCATTGTTTCAGCTGCCTCATGCACAAGTCACAGCGCCAGACACCTCATTTCTATTCGGCACATCAGCCGTATATCCTGAGTCGATTGCCGCAATTTGTCCGTCTTTCGTCCAGCTGGTCCACACAACCTTCCCCCACCCTTTTCCGGCCGGGCCGATGCTGATATCCTTCCCCTCGGCCTGGATTTCAAACGCCCGGGAGCACTGTGGAAAAACATTGATGAAGAGAAAAACTCTCCCGTTACTTGCCGCCATCATCACCGCCCTGCTGTTCTGGCAGACGGAGAGCTGCGCGCCCCGGCCTTCCGCCGAGACGGAAAAACCGGTGAACGTGCTGCTGGTGGTGGTGGATACGTTGCGGGCCGACCGCCTGGGATGCCAGGGAAACAGTTCCGGGCTCACCCCGTCCATCGACAGGGCGGCGGCGGGCGGCGTCCGCTTCTCCAGGGCCAGTGCCCACTCCCCCTGGACCCTGCCCTCCGTAGCGTCGCTGCTCACCTCCCGCCACCCGTCGCAACACCGGGCCGGGGAGAAGCTGGGGCCGTTCCGCTTCAGTACGCTGCCCGAACAGATCCCCACCCTGCCGCAGCGGTTCGGCGATGCCGGTTACCGGACGGCGGCGGTGATCAACGTCGATTTCCTCTCTTCGGCCTTCGGGATGACCCGGGGGTTCGAGGCCGTTGATTTCGCAGCCAGCGAATCGAACAGCGGAACCCGCATCGCGGCCCCCACCACCGACGCCGCCCTCCAGCGACTGGATGAGTTGAAAGGGGCCCCCTTTTTTCTCCTGGTCCACTATTTCGACCCCCACCTGGAATACGACCCGCCGGCCGAATTCCGCCGGCGGCACGCCCGCCAGCCGGACCGGGCCGGCCGTGGTCACCTCTTTGGCTCCAAAGCGGAGATGACCGCCCTGCGCCAGGGACGGATCAGGCTGGCCCCGGCGCTGCTCTCCCGCCTCGAAGGGCTCTATGACGCCGAAGTGGCCTACACCGACCGGGAGATCGGCCGGCTGCTGGACGGCCTGGCCACACTGGAGCTGGACTCGTCCACCCTGGTGGTGATCACTGCCGATCATGGGGAGGAGTTCGGCGACCACCAGGGATTCGAGCACGGGCACACGCTGTACGAGGAGCTGCTGCACGTGCCGCTGGTGGTCCGGCTTCCCGGCCGGTTGCCGGAGGGCCTGGTGCTGGACAGCTCGGTGCGCCAGATCGACCTGGCTCCCACGGTTCTCGAACTGACCGGCCTCTCCCCGGTGGAATCCTTTGCCGGGAAATCGCTGGTCCCGCTGATCGAGGGCCGCGAACAGGGCGACCGCCCGGTCTTTGCCGAGGGGAACTTCTGGGGAGCCGACCTCTACTCCTGGCAGTCGGAGGGCTTCAAACTGATTCTGCGGCCCGGGGAAGGGAAGGAAGCGGCGGCACGGGCCGAGCTCTATGACCGGCGGCAGGACCCCGACGAACAGACAGACCTCGCCGGCCGTTCCGTCGAACGCCGGGACCGGATGCTGGCCGACCTGCAGTGGGTCAGGGAACAACTGGACACGGGCCGGGAGCACCGGGCGGCGGATGCCGTGGACCTCGACGCCGAGCAGGTGAGACGGCTGCAGGCGCTGGGCTACCTGGAGTAACCCGCCACATCACCCCCGCTCCACCGCCCCCCGGCGGCTCACCGTATACAACCCCAGAACGATAAGCACGAAGCCGGCCAGTTCCCGCAGGCCGGCACGCTCCCCCAGAAAGAGCATGGCCAGGCCGCCGGCGGCCACCGGCTGGAGGGTGATGTACGCCGCCACCAGGGCCGGCGAAGACCGTTTCACCGCCCAGGTGGCCAGCGCGTAGTTGATCACCGTGGGCACCAGCACCACGTAGATCATCCCGGCCAGCACCGGCGGGGGCAGTGTCGCCGGATTGAGCTCCGGCAGCCGGCCCGCGGTGACGGCCAGCACGGGGATGCCGCCAAAGAGAAAGGACCAGGCGATGACGGTGAGCGGGGGCAGTCGCCGGAGCAGGGGTTTCTGCAGCACGAGGAAGGCGGCGTAGCAGAGGCAGTTGCTCAGGATCAACCCGTTGCCCAGCAACTCTCCGCCCCCGCCCAGGTCAAAGCGGGTAACGTCGAGCATCACCAGCGCCCCGGCCACGGCCAGGCCGATGCCGGCCAGCCGCCGACCTTCCAGACGGTCCTGCCCGAACAGCGCCGCCAGCCCCACGGCAAACACGGGTATGGAGGGCATCAGGATCCCGGCGTTGGTGGCGGTGGTGTATTGCAGACCGATGATGAAGAGCAGCTGGTTGGCAAAGACCCCCAGCAGG
Source organism: uncultured Acidobacteriota bacterium (assembly GCA_963836075.1). Lineage (GTDB taxonomy): Bacteria > Acidobacteriota > JAQAZP01 > JAQAZP01 > JAQAZP01 > JAQAZP01. Next base: position 2,169,960 of record CAWIIB010000009.1, on the reverse strand, counting down.
CCCAGCAGGGCCAGCCGCGGCAAGTCGCCTCGTGCGGGCAGCGTGCGGTCCACCAGCCAGGCCAGGGCCAGCAGCACCGGAGCGGCCACGGCCACCCGGGCCCCGGCAACGGCAAAGGGGTGGAGGGTCCCCAGAACGTACTTGCCCATGACGTGGAACCCGCCGAAGGTGAGCTGGATGAAGAGCAGGCCCAGGTGCACCCGGATGCCCACTGGCTGTGCTTTGCTGTTCATAGCAGGGCAGTATACCCGATCGTCCCCGGCAGGGCCGATCCTTGCCAAGCTCAGCCGCCGGGCATTATGATTCAGCGTTGTCTCACCGACGGGGAGCGTGCTTTCCGATGATCCAGGGCAAGAAAATCGTGGTGGTGCTGCCGGCCTACAATGCCGAGAAGACGCTGGCTCGCACGGTGTCCGAGATTCCGGCGGAGGCGGCGGACACGGTGATCCTGGTGGACGACGCCAGCGCGGACCGCACCGTCGCCCTGGCCGCCGAGCTGGGTGTGGAGGTCATCCGCCACCCGCGGAACCTCGGCTACGGCGGCAACCAGAAGACTTGCTACCGTGCGGCGCTGGAGAGAGGCGCGGATATCGTGGTGATGATCCACCCCGACTACCAGTACACCCCGAAGCTGGCGCCCACCCTCTGCTCGGCCATCGCCTGCGGCGAGTTCGACGTGGCCCTCGGGTCGCGGATCCTGGGTGCCGGCGCCCTGCAGGGCGGCATGCCGCTCTACAAATATCTCTCCAACCGGGCGCTGACCTTCTTCCAGAACCTGATGCTGGGCCACAAACTCTCCGAGTATCACACCGGGTACCGGGCGTTCAGCCGGGAAGTGCTCCTCTCCCTGCCGCTGGAAAACAACTCGGACGACTTCCTCTTTGACAACCAGATGCTGGCCCAGGTGATCATGCGGGGCTACCGCATCGCCGAGGTCTCCTGTCCCTGCCGCTACATCGACGAATCGTCGTCGATCAACTTCCGCCGCAGCGTGGTCTACGGTCTCGGTGTGCTGTGGACGTCCCTGCTGGGACTGGGGCAACGGATGGGGATCTGCCGGCCGGCGCTTTTCCGAAAAAGCGATGAATAGTTCCCCGGGCCAACAGTGGAAGTGAGCATCTACTTGGTGCTGTAGCGCAGCGCGTTGAAGATCACCTTGCTCCCGTCCCGCTCCAGGCCGAAGGGCAGCTCGCGATACCCGGAAAAAGCCTCACGCAAAGCGTCCTGGCGCTCCCGGGGGCAGTAGAGCAGCAGGAAACCTCCCCCGCCCGCCCCCACCACCTTGCCGCCCAGGGCCCCGGCGTTGCGGGCCAGGTCGTAGAGGCGGTCGATGCCCTGGTTGGAGATGGTGTCGGCCAGTTCGCGCTTGATGGACCAGCCGTCGTGCAGCGCGCGGCCCACATCGTCGATCCGTCCGGCCAGCAGGCTTTCCTCCACCCCCGGGACCAGCCGGCGCAGGCTGTCCAGCTGGCCGATGCGGTTGGAGATGTTCTCCTTCTGGGTCTCCAGGACACTGGCCGCACTGCGGGTGGAGTTGAGATACCAGAGCATCAGTTGCTCGCCGAGACGCCGCTTGTCACCCTCGCTGACCCCGACGGGCCGGCAGACCACCCGGCCGTCAACGTCCACCTGGAAGTGCCGCAGGTTGCCGTAGGCCGCAATATACTGGTCCTGGATGCCGATGGGCCGGCCGAGGGTCTCCACCTCGATGCGCACCGCCTCCCGGGCCAGACGCTCGGCGGTCACCTGCTCGCCGCCAAAGGCGTAGAAGGCGTTGAGCAGTCCGACGGTGATGCTGCTGGAAGAACCCAGCCCGCACCCTTCCGAGGGAATGTCGGCCAGGGTGGTGATCTCCACCCCCCGGTGGATGCCGGTGATGCGCAGCGCTTCACGGATCAGGTCGTGGCCGATCTGGTCCACGCTCTCCACGATCTCGCGGTCCGAGTAGTTGAGCACGATCAGGTCGTCGAAGCGCTCCTTGATGATCACGAAGACATACTTGTCGATGGCGGTGCTGATAAAGGTGGTCCCCTCCCGGCGAAAGTAGTCGGGGAAATCGGTGCCGCCGCCGGCCAGGCTGACGCGCAGGGGGGTCTGGGTGATGATCACGGCTCAGGCATTCCTGTAGAAATCGGCGATGGCGTTGACCACGGTTTCCATCCGCTGCTGCCCCAGCTCGGGAAAGATGGGCAGAGCGAGGGTCTGGCCGGCGGCCAGTTCGCTCGCCGGGAACTGGCCGGGCCGGCCGCCGAGACCGGAGAAACATTCCTGGAGGTGCAGGGGCACCGGGTAGTAGATATCGCAGCCGATCTTCCGCTGCTGCAGGTGATCGCGCAGGTCGTCGCGGCGGTGACAGCGGATGACATACTGGTTGTAGATATGGCGGTGGCCCGCGGCCACCGGCTGATCGCCGCGCGGTGTGCCGCCGCCGAAGACCGGCGATTCCAGCGGCAGGGAGATGATTCCCGTTTCGGGGTCCAGCAGCCCGGCGTCGAGAAAGAGCTGGTTGTAGACGGCGGCATTCTGCTGGCGGCCGGCGGTCCAGCCGTCGAGGTAGCGCAGCTTGACCCGCAGCACAGCGGCCTGCAGGGCATCCAGCCGGAAGTTGCCGCCCACCGTGTGGTGGTAGTACTTCTTCTCGCTGCCGTGCATCCGCAGTTCCTGGAGCCGCACCGCCAGGTCGTCGTCGCCGGTGGTCACCAGGCCGCCGTCCCCGAACCCCCCGAGGTTCTTGCTGGGGAAGAAACTGAAACAGCCCAGACGTCCCATACTGCCGGCCCGGCGGCCCTTGTACTCGGTGCCGATGGCCTGGGCGGCGTCCTCGATCACCGGGATGCCGCGGCTGTGGGCAAGAGCGAGGATGGGGTCCATGTCCGCTGCCTGGCCGTAGAGGTGCACGGGCAGGATGGCCCTGGTGCGGGGCGTGACCGCATCCTCGATCAGGTTCGGGTCGATGTTGAAGCTCACCGGATCGATGTCGGCGAAGACCGGGATTGCGCCCAGACGGGAGATGCTGCCCGCGGTGGCAAAGAAGGTGTAGGGGGTGGTGACCACCTCGTCTCCGGGGCCCACCCCGCAGGCCATCAGTGCCGCCAGCAGGGCATCGGTGCCGCTGGAAACGCCGACGGCGTGGCGGCAGCCGCAGTAGGCCGCGGTCTCCTCCTCCAGGCCCTTGACCTCAGGCCCGAGGATGAAATACTGGCTCTCGCAGACCCCGCGCACCGCGTCGTCCAGTTCGGACCGGATGGCGGCATACTGGGCCTTCAGATCGAGCAGCGGCACCCCTGCCGCCTGCCGGCTGTCACCTGATTGTCCGCTCATGTTGCTTCCCATCACCATTCTTTCCCGCCAGGGGCCGGGCGGCCCGAACCCTGCCGCCCCCCATCGTGGAAATGACCGTATAACTGACTGTAATCATAATTGGTTGCACGCGCGACCAATGGTAGCAGATGCGCTCTCCCACTGTCCAACCCCTTTTCCGGCGGAACGGCCAGGACGCGCTCAGTAGAGATAGCCCATGGCCTTGAGTTTTTCGGCCACTTCGGGATCGAGGACCGGCTCCGGCTCCTGTGCCGCGGTGCCCCCCGCGGCCAGGGTTCCGGCGAGCTCCTCCAGCGCCGCCGCCACCTCCGGATACTGTTCCACGAGGTTCCTGGTCTCTCCGGGATCCGCGGCCAGGTCCACCAGCCGTGTCCCCATCTCCAGGCCGGGCATCTGCTTGTGGATGCGGGTGAATTTCCACTTCCCCTGCTGGATGGTGAACCCTTGATCGTGCCCGTGCTGGCAGAAGGCCATCGGCTGCTCCCCCGCCTCGAACAGGTCGGTGCCCTTCATCGCCGGCGGGACCGCAATACCGAGAATCCTCAGCAGGGTGGGCGCCACGTCGATGCTCTCCACCAGTCGGGGCACCGTGGCGGGGGCACGGCGCGTGCCCGGCGTGCGAATGATCAGCGGGATGCGGATCTGCTCGGCGTACAGCCCGTGGTGGCCGAAAAAGATGTTGTGCTCACCCAGCCCCTCACCGTGATCGGCGGTGAGCGCCACAATGGTGCGCTCGGCCAGAGCCAGCCTGCGGAGCTGTTTCCAGAGCACGCCAAAAGCGTAGTCGGTGGCCGACACCTCCCCGCGGTACATGGCGGACGGGTAGCCGAGGTCGGTGACACCCTCGAACCAGTGCCGCGGCTGGTTGGCGATGAGCACACCGTGGCGGTTGAGAATCTGGGCGTCGATGGTGGGGCGGCCCGTGCCCCTCCACTGCCGGTCGCTGCCGTACATCCGGTCGAAGGGCGGGACCGGCGCGTAGGGCAGGTGCGGGTCGTAGTAATGGATCCAGAGAAAGAACGGCTCGCCGCGATGCTCTCCGATCCAGGAGAGGGCCATCAGCGTGGAATCGAGAGCCATCCTTTCCATGTGCGGAGACCTGACCTCCTCGAAGCCCTGGCCCAGTCCCGAGTGCTCGGGGCCGAGGTGCCATGCGCCCACCATGGCGGCGGTACGGTAGCCCTGCTCCCTCAGCACCTCGGCCAGGGTGATTGCCTCTTCTCCCAGCGGGTCGGCGTTGTGCAGCGAACCGTGATCCACGCCGTATTGGGAGGTGAACAGGCTGGCGTGGGAGGGGACGGTGTTGTTGAACTGGCTCACCACCTGCGAGAAGACCACTCCTTCCCGGGCCAGCCGGTCCATGTTGGGCGTCCGCACCTCGGCGCTGCCATAACACCCCAGGTGGTCGGCGCGGAGGGTGTCCACGGTGATCAGGATCAGATTGGGCGGCTCACCGGTCCCGGCGTCCCCGGGTGGGTGCCGGACCAGCTGGGTGATGCGCGGCCTGGACCAGACCGCGTGCACCCGCCCGTCGGCACCGGGGTGAAACGACGTTTCAAGAATCAGGGTCACCGGCCGGTCCGCATGGGCCGCCAGGTCCAGCCGCACCCGCCGGACCGCGTTCATCTCCTGCCAGGTCTCGAAGGTGTCGGAAAAAAGGGTCTCCGTGGTCTCGCCGTCCCTGATCCGAACGCTGAAATCCACCCCGGGGGGGTCGGTAACCCCCTCCCGGCGCCGCCCCTTCAGCCCGAGGTCCACGGTGAACACCGGTTGCCGGGCCAGGTCCAGCCGGTAGGCCACCGTGGCGCTGCGCCGCACAAAAAGCCCGCTCACGTGGGAACGGTCCTCCACGCGGCTGTCGTTGATCCACACCGCCGCCCTGGCCTCCGGCGCCGCCGTGACCGTCTCTGATACGGCGGCCCCGGGGAAAAGATAGACGAAGTCCAGCACTTCACTGAGCGCCCGGTCCCGCTCCCCGAGACAGCCCGCCGCCGGGAGCAGTGCCAGCAGGACAAGGGAACGGAGCAGGTTTCTGATGGACCAGGGGGATGACATGGAAACACCTCGGCGGGGATTATGCCATTTTTACGGGGGGTGTTGAAGCAGCGGCGACCAGGTTAGGCCGAACGGATCCTGCCGGGCCCGACGGCGGGGGCAGGGGCCGCCCCCGCATCGGCGGCCGCGGCTACCGCCCGGGCCGTCTCCAGCCGCTCCCTGAAATATTCGTCGTAGACCGTGGGGGTGAAGAGCGCCAGCGCCAGGCGAAGCTGTCCGCCGAGGAGGTCCACCAGGGAGTAGATCTGGAAATAGAGGCGGGCCGAACCAAGCGGCCGGCTCAGCTGGAGCCGGGCCTTCAGACCGGGATCGCTGGCCAGCGGAATTTCCAGCGACCAGACCTTTTCCTCGTCGGGACACCCCTCGCCGGGCTGGTCCGCCGGAACGTCTCCCGAAGGCGACCAGTCCCAGTGGAACATCCGCCAGTCCGGCCCGTCGCTGGCCACCGCCACGTCGATGCGGGCCCGGCAGAATCCGAGGTGCTGGAACAGCACGGCCAGCTGGCCGAACAGTTCGGCGGGGCTCCGCGACCCGGTCAGCTTGCTCGCCGCGGCACGGATGAAAATCTGGTTGGAGAGGATCCGGCGCTGGAAGAAGAAGGCCCGCTCCACCAGGTCGCGGAATTCCTTGAACTCGTGATACCCCAGACGGGTGAAGATCAGGGCCAGCACCACGCTGACCAGCAGGGTCATCACCGCGATACCCATGGTGCGGTTGACCATCAGGACGAAGGCGGAAACACCGAAGGCGGCGGTGACCACATACATCACCAGGACGATCACCCGCTGGGAGACCCCACCCCGCAACAGTTGGTGGTGCATGTGTCCGCCGTCCGCCCGGAACAGCGGTTTCCCGGCGAACAGCCGCCGCAGGATCGTCACCCCCGTCTCGAGGATCGGCACCCCGAGGATCAGCAGCGGAATGGCGATGGAGACGATGATGGAACTTTTCCCACCGGTGCGCACGGCCAGGGAGGCCAGCAGGAAGCCGAGGAAGTAGCTGCCGCCGTCACCCATGAATATCCGCGCCGGATGGAAGTTGAAGCGCAGAAAGCCGAGGGTGGCGCCGACGATGGTCACGGTGAAGATGGCGATCAGCACCCGGCCGTTGACCAGGGCCATCAACCCCACCGAAATGGAGATCAGACAGGCCAGGCCGCCGGCCAGGCCGTCCAGGCCGTCCACCATGTTGAAGGCGTTGGTCACCCCCACCAGCCAGATCACGGTCACCGGCAGGGCCAGCCAGCCCAGGGTGACGTGGTCGCCGCTCAGCGGGTTGGTGATCAGCTCGATGCGCAGGCCGAGCCAGAAACTGATCAGGGCCGCGGAGGTCTGGACCCCCAGCTTGAACCAGGGGTTCAGGCCACGCAGGTCGTCCACCAGACCGACGAGAAAGAGCAGCGTGGCCGGGATAAAGAGCACCCGCAGGTCGCTGAGGTGGATGTTGAAGATCTGGGTCACCTTGTTGTCGTAGAGCAGGAGCAGGGAGAGGGTGGCGATGACCGAGAGGTAGATGGCGATACCGCCCAGACGGGGGATGGACCGGGCGTGGATTTTCCGTTCGCCGGTGATGTCCTGGCCGATGCCGTAACGCTCCGAGAGCCGGAGGATCAGCGGAGTCAGGAAGAGCGAGATACAGACCGACGAGAAGAAGAGTGCCAGGTATGTCTTCATGGCTTCACACGATCACCGGTCGACGTTGTGCATCCGGACAGGGACGAACGGATGCTGCCGGCCGCCCCGACTGTTCACAGTAAAAGGTTCCCTCGGGCAACCCCTGGCCTATTCATCGATACATATTTAAGCAAACATAACCATTTAATCGACTTTCAGACAGAAGCCGCTCACCGCCGGGGCAGAGTTTCACCCCATTCCATACTGCATTGATAGAGCTTGCCTTTTGATCTGAACATACCATTCCTCTGCTGAATAGACAAGGGGCCGGAAGGGCTGCAGGGGCCGAAAACACCAATACGATCAGGGTTCCAGGCGCCGGCGGTAGAAGAGGTGGATGGCCAGGGTGCCGGCCCGGCAGATCACGGACTTGACCGCGGCGGAAAAGGCGCGGAAAAGGTTCCGCGGGTCGCGCCAGCCGGGCAGGTAGCGGTTGAACAGGGGAACCTCGTTGTTCACCAGGCGGATGGCAAACCAGTAAAAGAGCGCCGGGTAGCGACCGCGGAACATCAGCCGGTTCTGGTTGCGCTGGGACCAGACCTGGTCCTCCACCACCCGGTCCTTCACCTCCTCGTAAAATGCCGTGCCCTTGATCGGGAAGGCCACCGAAGGGCCGAAGTGGTCCGGCCGGGTCTCCTTGAGGAAGCGGATGGTGGAAAGGATGTCGCGGCGCGTCTCCCCGGGATACCCGAGCATGATGAAATGGCCCACCTCGATCCCGGCCTCCCTGGTCAGTGCCGTCGACTCCCGTACCTGGTCCACGGTGAACTTCTTGTTCATCCGGTCGATAATTCGCTGCTCACCCGATTCCGCCCCGTACCAGATGCGGAAACAGCCGATCCGCCGGAGGGCGCGAAGGGTGTCCCGGTCCACGCAGTCCACCCGGGAGAGACACTCGAAGGGCAGCGCCGCGTCCTCCGCTTCCACGGCTTCCGCAAAACGGGGAACCCACTTGCGGTTCAGGGTCAGGACATCATCGACGATCCAGACCGCGTCGGGCTGGTACTGTTCCTTGAGGTGCCGCAGTTCCCGGGCCACGTCAGCCGGATCCCGCTGGCGGTGCGTCTGGCCATACACCTCCCGCGAGCACCAGCTGCAGTCAAAGGGACAGCCCCGGGCGGTGAGGATGGAGAGCGACGCCTCGCCGTGACGGGCGCGCCAGCTGCGGATGTAGTGCTGGAAATCGATGGCCTCCCGGTCCGGCCAGGGCAGCCGGTGGAGATCCCGGATGGGCGGGCGCGGCGCCGTGCGGTGGTGGCTGCCGTTGCGGGGGAGGACGAGGCCGGCCACCTCCTCAAGCTCCGCCGCGTCCGGTCCCTTGTCCAGTGCCAGGCGCAGCCACTGCTCCAGGGTCTCCTCCCCCTCGCCCAGGGCCACGGCGGCGGCGCCGGCCCGCAGGTACTGGTCGATATACTGGGCCGGGTCCGGCCCGCCCACGATCACCGGGACGCCGAAGCCCGCGGCGTCACCCACCATGCGCAGCACATTGTGCCGGGTGATCACCGTGGCATAGATGCCGACGCTTTTCGGCCGGACCTCGGCCAGCCGGGTATGGTATCTCACCGGGTCGAGGAACGTGGTGTCCAGCACCTCCACCAGGAAGCCGGCCTGCTTGAGCCAGGCGGAGAGATAGAGAATCCCCAGGGGCGGATAGGGCTTCATCACCCGCTGCTCGACCTTGTCCGATGAGAGATAGTAGCCGTGGGTCAGCAGGATGTCGGGACGGGGCGGGCCGCCCCGGCCACGACGGTCATCGCCTCGGTGGTCGCGCTGCTCCGCCAGATCGCCCTCGCTGCCCGGCCTGTCATAGGTGAGACCCACTCAGGCACCTTCCCCGTTCTGCGCACCGGTGAGTTCCGCGGGTTCCACGGCCGGTGCCTCGCCTGCCGGATCCTCCTCCGCCGTTTCCTCAGCCGGTTCGTCGCCGGCGCCCGGCAACAGTGCCGGCGGGGCAAGGTGCAGCCAGGGCTCCAGGCGGCTGGTGAACAGCCCGGCCCGGTCACAGCGCAGCGCGTCGCGCAGGTAGGTCTCCAGGTCCTCGGGCCGGTCCAGCTCCGCGGACATCTCCACCAGCAGCACCAGCAGGTCGCAGCGTCGGGCATCACGCCGCACCGCCTCGGCGTATTCGAAAAAGGCCTTTTTCCGTTTGCCCTGCCCCTCGTACAGCTGGGCCAGCCTTTGGTGCAGGTCGGCGTCGTGGGGATCCATCTCCACCGCCTTGCGATAGAGTTTCAACTCGCGCCTGCTGTCACCGGCCTCGCGAAAAAGGCCGGCCAGCCAGATATAGTGCGAGACATCCTCCTTGCTGCGGCGGCAGGCTTCCTCGCCGGAGCGGATCGCCCCCGGCAGGTCACCTTCCATCTGGCGCAGCCTGGAGAACAGGCGGTGGTTCCAGCCGTCGTAGGGGAACAGTTCCACGGCGCGCTCCAGGGCCGTCCGGGCGTCGGCCAGCCGACCGGTCTCCATGTAGACGTGGGCCAGCAGCTTCAGCGGCTGGTAGTTGTCCGGCTCGGCCGCGGCGGCCGTCTCGAAGAGCACCAGGGCCTCGTCACGCTTCCCCTCCAGCCAGTAGCGGTACCCGTCCACCACCTGTTCCACCTGCTCGTTGTTCCGGAAACGGGGGAAATATTCAGCGGGAATGCTGCCCTCCCGGCCGCCGGAACCGAAGGTGATCGGCGCCATGGTCTGGGCCGGCGCAGTGGCGGAAAAAACCAGCAGCAGGAGAACCAGCACCGCCCCGGCTGACCCGCACCCCCGGGGAGAGGTATCCCCTTTCCGCCGCGGACGGGTGAGGGCGCCGACGAGCGCCGGACAGGCTGATGTCAACAGAAAGACCAACAGGGTCACCTCCACGGCCACCGCCTCGGTAACGCCGATCCCCGGAAAAAGGAGGGCGGCGATCCACTCGCGGGCCCCCAGACCGCTGACGGTGAGCGGCACCAGGCGGCCGGCCATCACCAGCGGCACCACGGTCATCACCTGGCCCAGCCGCAGATCAACTGCCGGCGCCAGGCCCCGCAACAACACGAAGTAGAGTAGGTATACTACGAAAAACGCGGCCAGAGCCACAAGCAGCAGCAGGATGGCGGTGCCGGGCCCCACGCGGGCCGCGGCCAGAGCGGCCCGCACCGCCCTGGCCCGCACCGGCCCCAGCCAGTAGCAACGCCGCAGCAGGCCGGCGACGGCCGGACCGAGCACCAGCACCGACATGGCGGCAAGGGCCGCACCGGCCGGCAGCAGGGCCCACCAGACACCGAAGAGCAGCAGCGTACCGGGGACGGCGAAGAGAAAGACCGCGGTGAGGTCCAGCGCCTTGTCCACCAGCACCAGGCCGGCCAGCGTGCTCCGGCTCCTCCCGGGCAGGTAGAGTACCCGCCCCAGCTCCCCCAGGTTGAGCGGGGTGAAGAGGCTGAGGGCCACACCGGCCAGCAGCGAGCGCATGGCCAGCCCGAACCCTACCACGACGCCGCGGCGGTGCAGCAGCGCCTGCCACTTCCAGGCCTTGAGCAGGTAGTGCACCACCACCATGGGGAGGGCCAGGGCGAAGAGCCGCAGGTCGAGGTCGGCAAAGGAACCGATCCCCTGCCGCCAGTCCTCCCGGAAGCAGTAAAAGATCAACAGGAAGAGGGAGGTGGTGAAGAGGTAGCGCAGCAGCAGGAAGGGCCTGATCCTCATTGCGGCCCTCCCCCGGATGCGGGCCGGCCGGAGAGGCGCCGGACCAGCCAGGCCAGGGGGTGGGCGCAGAAGACCAGCAGGTACAGGTCCACCTGAACCCGGTGGGGTGTTCCGGCGGCCACCAGGGCGTGCAGCGACAGGTAGAAGAGGGTCAGCAGGTAGAGGTAGAGCGGCCCGCTCCGCCAGCGCCGGGCCAGCATCACCATCCCCACCAGCGCCAGGGGCAGTTGCCAGCCGATGGTCAGCCAGGCCACCACCTTGAACAGCGGGTTCGACTTGCGCACCGGTGTCACCCGGACCATCTCGCTGGCCCGGACCAGGCACAGGCGGAAATAGACCCGCGGGTTGGCCATGATGAAGGTTTTGACGTTGTTGTTGAGGATCCGGTTGCGCTCGGTTTCCGGCAGGTCCGGGGAAAAAACAGGGAACTCCACCGTCTCCTTTCGCCGGAGCGTCGGCAATTCCGACTGGCGGATCTCCTGGTAGCGCTCCCGGGTCCAGGCGTTCTCCGCCATCTCGAATTCGGTGGAAAACTTCTGGTTGTTGTATTCCCAGAGGTTGCGCCCCCCCTTGGTGGGCAGGATCACCAGCTCGTGGAACAGCCCGTAGTTGCGGATCACCCACGGCGTGGCCACGGCGGTAAACACGGCCACGGTGACCAGGGCCAGGCCGGCGGCCCGGACCAGCGGCCGGCGGCCGTCGCCGGCGGCCCCGGTGCCGGGGAACCACCGGGCAAAACCCAGCTCGGCGATCATGGCCAGCAACAGCAGCGGCAGGAAGGTGGCGGTAAAGGTGCGGGTGAGGAAGGAGAGCCCCAGCAGCAGGCCCAGCAGCGTCGCCCGGCCGGCTGAAGGGCGGCGGCGCAGCGCGTAGTACGCACTGGAAGCCAGCCCCAGCAAAACCACGAAGAGGGTCTGGGTCACCAGCAGACCGGCATAGTAGATAAAGTAGGGGTGGACGGCGACCAGCAGCGCCGCGGCCAGGCCGGTCTCACGCCCCACGGCCCGCTGGCCCAGGTGAAAGCCGATGAGCGGCAGCAGGGCCGAAAGCATCATCTGCACCAGCCGGGCCGGAAAGAACCCGTTGCCCAGAACGGCAAAGATACCGGCGAGGAACAGCGGGTAGAGCGGCATGAAGAAGGCCGTGGGCTTTCCTGGAGGAATCATGCCGAACAGCCCGCCGGACTCGATCCAGCGGCGCTGCAGTTCCAGCACATGCTCCGGGGACCCCGGACGCACCTCCAGCAGCCGGGGAGAAATCGACATGCCCCGGCCGTCGAGAATGTTGTTTGCCAGGTCGCGGAAGATGGCCCCCTCGGCAATTTCCAGGGCCCCGGTGAGTTCCACCGCCCCGAGAAATCCCAGGCGCAGCACCAGGCCGAGGAGGAAGATCAGCAGCAGCGGCCGCTGCAGCAGCAGTGCCGCCGGTCCTCTCGTCGCCACACTGATCTGGCCATGGTCACTCAATGTATCCCAGGTCCTCGAGGTGCTGCCGGAAGGCGTCGTCGTCGGCCGGGTCCCCGGTCCCGGTGGACCGCGGCAGGATCAGGCCGTCGTAGCTCGCCGGCCGCGGCAGCGCCGCCAGATCCCGCGCCACCGCCGGCTGCAGCGCCTCCTCCAGCACCCGGCCGTCGAAATCCAGGGCCGGAGGGTAGCCGAGGAGCGCCAGGGCCGTGGGCCCGATGTCAACCACCGAGGCCCGGTCCAGCCGACCCCCCCGGTTGATCCCCGCCCCGGCAAGCACCACAATCCCCGGCGGCGCGTCCCGGTGGGCGGCGGTCATCAGCGGGCCGCCCATCAGGTATGTGTTGTAGAGCCGTTTCACGCCCCGGTACGGTTCCATGCCGTGATCGGAAACCAGGATCACCGCGGTTCGGTCGTCCATCCTCTCCAGGACGAGGCCGATCAACTGGTCGGTGTAACGGTAATAGCGTTCGAGGACGAGACCATAGCGTGTCACCAGATCCGTGTCCACTCCGCCGAACTGCTCGGGGTGGGCAAAGCGCATGAAAAAGTGACCCACCGGGTCGAGGCCGTTCCAGTAGACCGCCAGCAGCCGGGGCAACGGCTCCTCCTCCAGCAGCCGCTGGACGATGCGGGCGGTTTTCTGGTCCGGCTCGAAACAGCGCCAGTGGATGTATTCCTCCAGCTCGCTGATCCTGGCGCCGCCGCTGCGGAAAAATCGGGCCCGGGTCTCCTCGGCCCCGGGCAGCGGGTCGGCCGCCTCCCATTCGCTGATCCGCCGGGCCAGCCCCGGCGGGTTGGTCAACCCCGGGCCCCAGGGGGGATCGTGGCGCAGGCCCACGAAAGATACGTGGTCGGTGACCATGTATCCGTTGACCCGGGCCGCCGGATAGGTTTGCCACCAGTTCACCACCCCCACCGGCAACTGCCGGCCGGCCACGTCCCAGAACGCCGCCGCGGTCATCTGCGACCCGTCGATGGTGCAAAAACGCATCAGCTTCAGCATCTCCATCCGGCCGAGAAACAGCTTCTGGGGAAAGAGAAAGAGCGGATGCCCCACCCCGGGGAAATCGGCGCGGAGGAAGAAGCGCACACCGTGGCCGGCGGGGAGTTTGCCGGTGGCCATGGAGGCCCAGAGCAGGGGGGACTCGGTGGGCACCAGCGTCTCCAGGTCGCCGCGGATGCCCTGCTCCACCAGACGCCCCAGATTGGGCAGCAGACCCCGTTCCAGCAGGGGATCCACCTCGGCCCAGGAAGCGCTGTCGATACCGATGATGAACACCCTCCGCCCGCTGTCCAACTGGATCACCGGTTTCTCGACCTCCCCGGGTTCCGGCGGCCCGGCCGCGGCCGGCCGGAAGAGCGGCAGCACCAGCAGCAAAAGGAGCGGCAGCATGGCAATACCGCGGCGCCGGGCCCGCCCGGCCCGTGGCCGGAGGGGCAGGATCATGGCAGCGGCGGCAAGGAGGCAGAGCAGTGCCCCGGCAATGATCAGCACTGTTCCCGGCGGGGCCACGGTGGTCCGGTTGTGCACGGCGTTAAAGACAAAAGCGCCGGCGGTGTAGAGAAAGGCCAGGGCCAGGGCCGGCCGGCGGCGCGCTCCTGGTTCCCCGGCGGATCGTGGTGCGGCCCGCCTCCGCCGCAACAGCCTCAGCGGCAGGAGTGCCAGCGCGGCGCCCGCGGTCCAGAGCAGGGAGTAGAAGAGGGCGAAGAGCAGCCAGAGGGTCAGTGCGTGGCGTCCCGGGTGGGGAAACCCGGGGTTGAGCAGCAGGGACAGGACCAGCGCCGGAACGGCCAGCACCAGCCCGGCGCCGGCGCAGCGGAAGAAAAAGCGGACGATGGCCCGGACTCGATTCACGGGTCAACCCAATGGTTACAGACCAGCCGCGGCGGGCCGGGTCACCGGCCCACGCCGCCGGTCCGGCGATACCACTCGATGGTCCGGGCAACCCCCTCTTCCAGCGTCACCGCGGGCTCCCACCCCAGCTGCTCCCGGATCTTGCCCGCCTCGAGGCAGATGTGGAAGATCTCACCGGCACGCACGTCCTCGTAACGGGGCTCGACCGTAAGATCAAGCGCCCGGCGCACCGTGTCGAAAATGGTGAAGTCGCTGACCTGGGTTCCCCAGCCGAGGTTGTAGCAGGCGTTGTCACCGCGCTCGAGGGCGACGATGTTGGCCTGCACCACGTCGTCGATGAAGACATAGTCGCGGGTCTTCGACCCGTCGCCAAAAATGGTGCACTGCCTGCCTGCGGAGAGGAGCTGGATGAAGATGGCCACCACCCCGGCCTCGCCGTGGGGGTTCTGCCGCGGCCCGAACACGTTGGGGTAGCGCAGAGCGGTCCAGTTCAGGCCCTGGAGGCGGTGGTAGACGTAGAGGTAGTGCTCCACGGTGTGCTTGGAGATACCGTACTGGCAGTCGGGGTTGATCGGGTGGTCCTCGGTCACCGGCATGAACTGCGGTTCGCCGTACACCGCGCCGCCGGTGGAGGCGTAGACGAACTTCTTCAGCCCGTGCTTCAGCCCCGATTCGATGAGGTTGATGGTGCCGAGGATGTTGACCCGGGCGTCATACACCGGGTCGGAGACCGACTTGCGGACATCCATCTGCGCCGCCAGGTGGAAGATCGCCTCGATTCCCTCGCCGGCAAAGATCTCTTCCAGGGCCTCGTCCCTGATATCCCGCTGGTAGAACGTGACGTCGGGGTGGAGGTTTTCCCGCCGTCCGGTGGAGAGGTCGTCCACCACCACCACCTGGTGGCCTTCCCCGATCAGGCGGTCCACCAGGTTCGATCCGATAAAACCCGCACCGCCCGTAACCATCACCTTCATTGCTTGCTCACCTCCGCACCCACTGGTCGTCGATCCCCCGGCGGGTTGGATCCTTCACACGCGCTCGGGCCGGGGAGACCGGCTGGCGGCCGGGGTCAGTGAAATGAAAACCGCTACTTCTGCTCGTCGCCCTCGTCCAGTTCCTTCTTCGACTCGGCATCATCGCTTTTCAGCGAATCCTTGAACCCGCGGATCCCCTTGCCCAGGCCGGACCCGATTTCAGGGAGCTTCTTGGCGCCGAAGATCAAAAGTACCACCAGCAGGATGAGCAGCATCTCGCCCATCCCGAGGGAACCGATTCCGAAGAGCAGCACAAATGAAGAATTCATCAATTTGGGGCTCCTGCACCGTGCCGGCCCGCAGCCCGGGAAAACCCCGGCCCCTGGCCCGGCACATCTGACCGGTATTGTAGACCGGGCGGTCGGGAAAACCAAGGTCAACCATCCGGTTCGTCCCGGAAGACCCGCTTGTCACCCACCCGCCGGGTGAACCGGCTGCGGTCCAGGTGTTCCAGCAGCGGGATGGCGAATTTGCGGGTCAGGCCGAACAGCTGTTTCACGTCACCCACCGTCACCTCCTCCTGGCCCGAGCTGCGCAGGCCCAGCAGGCGCGACTTCACCTCGTCCATCGAGGCCCGGGAGAGGGTGAGGTCGGTGGTGACCCGCACCAGTTCTCCCTCCCGCAGCAGCAGGTGGAAGATCTGTTCCGCGGTGGCGCGGTCCCCGCCGGCCCGGGCCAGGGCATCGCCCATGGAGGGTGGTGTGAAACCGGCCTGGTCATAGATCTCCACCAGTGACCGGCGGATCTCCTCCTCACCGCCGGAGAGGGTCACCCGGTGGCCGGTGAGCGCCACCTCGTCGGCCTCGGCCTTCACCCGCCCGTCCCCGGACAGCTCGGAGAGCAGGCGACGGAACAGTCCGTCCCCGGCCCCGATGCGCACCCGCAGTTCCTCCCGCGGCATCCCGCCGCGCAAGGTCTGCTCGGCATGGTAGGCCTCCAGGGTGGCCAATAGAGCGTCGCGCAGCTGGCCATACACCGCCGCGGGGCAGACGGTGAGCGGATTGTCACCGAGGCTGACCAGGGTGCCCTCTTTCACCAGCTGCCGCAGCAGGGCCCCGGCCTCCTTGGGGTGCAGCCCGGCGCGAACCGTCGCCGCGGAGACCGTCAGGCCCTTGAGACCCGCTTCCTGGGCGAAGAGGGTCAGCCGCTCCTCCGGGCCGCCGGCCTCCAGGGCCTCCAGCCGCCCGGCCACTTCCGGCGCCTGGCGCCGGCGGTGCCGGGTGGGGAGGTTATCGATCACCGTGCCGCCGCCGATGGTGATTACCGGTGAATACTGGCGGATGATGTAACGGTCACCGGGGAAGGCAGCGGTGGGCCGCTCCAGACGCAGCTGGACCCAGGTCCGGTTGCCGGGGTCCAGCTGACGGCCGCCCTGCGGGTCGAGCAGGGTCACCCGGGCCATGATCTCGTCGGTGCCGAGGTGGAAGCGGACCCGGGCGCCGTCCTTTAGCGGCCGGTCGGCGGTGTCCACCAGTTCGAGACTGGCGTCGAAGAGCGAACTGGGGCTGAAGGTGCCCGGGCGGCCCAGCAGGTGGCCGCGGTCCACCTCGTCGAGGTTGACCCCGTGAAGGTTGATCGCCGTCCGCTGGCCGGCTTCGGCCCGCTCCACCTTCGCGCCGTGGACCTCGATCCCCCGGACCCGCGCCGTTTTGCCGATGGGCTGGACCTCCACGTCCTCGCCCACCGTGATGTCACCGGCCAGCAGGGTGCCGGTGACCACGGTACCGAACCCGCGGATGGTGAAGGCCCGGTCCACGGGGAGCCGGAAGGGCCGCGTGGTTTCCTTGCTGCGCGCCAGCTGCGCCTCGGCCTCCAGGGCCCGGCGCAGCTCCTCCACCCCCTCACCGGTGACCGAACTGACCTTGAGCAGCGGCGCGTCCTCCAGGAAGGAGCCGGTGAGGAACTCGCGGACTTCCAGTTCCACCAGTTCGGTCATCTCCGGATCGGCCATGTCGGTCTTGGTGAGCACCACCAGGCCCCGCTGCACGCCCAGCAGGCGGCAGATGTTGAAGTGCTCCCTGGTCTGGGGCATCACCGACTCGTCGGCGGCCACCACCAGCAGGACCAGGTCGATACCTCCGATGCCGGCCAGCATGTTCTTGACAAACTTCTCGTGCCCCGGCACGTCGACAAACCCCAGCCGCAGCTCCTCACCAAAGGGCATGAAGGCGAAACCGATGTCGATGGTGATCCCCCGCTCCTTCTCTTCCTTGAGCCGGTCGGGATCGGTTCCGGTGAGCGCCGTGACCAGCCGGCTTTTGCCGTGGTCGATGTGCCCGGCGGTCCCCACAATGACGTTCTTCATGGTTCGATCAGGGGCCTCCACATGGTGTTGGCGGTATCGGAAACGGTGATTGTATCCGACCCCGCGCACTGAAAACAAACCGCGTTGCGCCCGGGTCACCCGATTGTGTAGCATGGATTCACTGGAGGTGACAGTGACTCTGGAACGGACATATCGTGGCCATTTCCACTACCTGCTGGTCACCATCGACGTGGCGGCCATCTCGATTTCCTGGATCTCCGCCTACTACCTCCGCGCCGCCCTGGACAGCTATTTCCTGCGGCAGATCAACCCGCCGCTGCCCTACTTCCTGGTCCTGCCGGCCATCGCCGTGCTCTGGATCATCGTCTGCGCCACCTTCCAGCTCCACCGGCGCAAACGGCAGATCACCCGATTCGAGGAGTTCCACTCGCTGATCAAGGCGGTGCTGCTCAACCTGCTGGTGGTGCTGGCCGTGGCCTACGTGTTCCGCGAGTTCGGCCTGGGCCGCTCGGTGATCTTCCTCTCCGCCCTGTTCAACCTGCCCCTGCTGGGCCTGTCGCGCTACATTTTCTCCCGCCTGGAACGGCGCCAGCGGGCCAAGGGCGCCTGGACGGTGAACGTCCTGATCCTCGGCGCCGGCAGCACCGGCATCCGGGCGCTGCAGCGGCTGGAAGACCACCCGGAGGTGGGTTACCGGGTGGTGGGTTTCCTCGACGACGACCCGGAGAAAGCTGGCAATGAGTTCGGCGGCATCAGGGTCCTGGGGACCCTCGAAGACCTGGCGCGGATCACCCGGGAACAGAATATCCGGGAGATCTTTGTCGCCATGCCGTCGAAGAAACCGCGGGAGATCCTCAACCTGGTGGCCGGGCTGGACGGCATGCCGGTGAACTTCCGCGTGGTGTCCAACCTCTTTGAGGTGCTCTCCCGGGGGGCGGACATCGACGTTATCGAGAACTGCCCGGTGTTCGACCTGCGGGCCAATGGCGGCCGGCACTCGGTCTACCCGGCGGCCAAACGGGTCTTCGACCTGCTGATCTCGCTGCCCCTGCTGGCGCTGACCATGCCGCTGCTGGCCGCCACGGCGCTGCTGGTGCGGATCGACTCCCGCGGACCGGCGATCTTCAAGCAGAAACGGATAGGCTACCGCGGGAAAGAGTTCGAGATGTACAAGTTCCGCACCATGCAGATCGACACCGACAACTACGAGAAGGCGCCCAGCAGCCCCGACGACCCGCGCACCACCCGGGTGGGCCGCTTCCTGCGCCGGACCAGCCTCGACGAACTGCCGCAGTTCTTCAACGTGGTGCGGGGGGAGATGAGCCTGGTGGGGCCGCGGCCGGAAATGCCCTTCATCGTCGGCCAGTACGAGGAGTGGCAGAAGAAGCGCTTCAACGTCAAACCGGGGATCACCGGGCTGTGGCAGGTGATCGGCCGCAAGGAACTGCCGCTGCACGAGAACCTGGAATACGACTTCTACTACATCCGCAACCGGTCCTTCTTCATGGACCTGGCCATCCTGCTCAAGACCCTGCCCGCGGTGTTCAAGCGGCGGGGAGCCTTCTAGCTCAGGACTTCCGCTCTGCGAGCGCCCCGAGCACCCGTTGCGGCGTCAGCGGCAATTCGTAAAAGCGCACCCCGATGGCCCGGTAGACCGCGTTGGCGATGGCCCCCACCGTTGGAATAACCGGGAGCTCGCCGCAGCCCCGCGGCATCTGATCGATGGTTTCGTTGTTGAAGAAGGCGAGCTCGATCGGCGGAACGTCGGAGAAGCGCGGGATGCGGTAGCTGTCGAAGCCCCGGGCGAAGGCGGTGTGGCCATCCAGTTCCACCTCTTCGAAGAGGGCGAAACCCAGACCCCAGATCATGGCGCCGTTGGTGTTGGCGGTGAGGGTGTTGATGTTCACCACCACACCGATATCGAACGCGCCGGCCATCCGCTCGACACGAATGGCGCCGGTGGAGCGGTTGACCGACACCTCGGCGCCCACGGCCCCCAGTTGCCGCCCGCCGTGGTGGCAGATGGCGAAACCGATCCCGTGGTCCGGCGGCAGCGCTAGGTGCCCGTATTCGAGCATCTCACAGCAGGCGTCGAGCAATGGGCGAAACGACTGGGTGTGGAGATTGAGTTTGCGGAACTCCACCGGGTCCAGCCCCACCGCCTGGGCCAGCATGTCGGTGTGGCTCTCCACGGCGAAGCCGGTCTGCACGAAACTGGTGCCGCGCATGGTGGCGTGGCGGGCCGGCATGACGGTGTGGAACAGCCGTGTCGACACGTTGGGGATCTTGTATGTCCTGGCGCTGCCGTGCCCTTCGTCCTGGTACAGATCGAGAGTGCGGGCGATGAGCGTGCCGTCCGAGCTCACCCCGCTGGTGATGTCCGCCACCACCGCCTCCTTGTAGCGGGCCAGACCGACGAACTGGTATTCGCGGCCGTAGACGTGCTTGACGGTGCCCCCGGCCGCCCGGGCGAACTCGGCCGCTTCGGCGGGAGCCGTGGTGCCGACCTTGACACCGAACCCGCCGCCCACCGGCATGCTGATCACCCGCACCTGCTCCTCGGGCACGCCGATCCTCTCCGCGATCCGTGGCCGCGCCTTGAACGGCGCCTGGGTTGAAGCCCAGACAACCATCTGGCCATCCTCGTCCCGGGCGATGGCCGTCTCGGTCTCGATGGGTGCCTGGCTGGCATACTGGGTGATGTAGGTCTCACCGAGGGTGACCGCACTTCGGGCCAGGCCGGCCGCGGGATCTCCCCCATCCTCGACGGTTTTCACCAGGCTCGCCCCGGCGCGGATTTCATCTTCCCGATGAAGCGCCTTGCTTCGCAGCGGAGGACTCCAGGAGGCCTTCATCGCCTCCAGCCCCATCTGTACCGTGCTGTAGCGGTCGGCGACGACGAATGCCGAGCGCCAGGATCGCTGGGCGGCCACGACTCCGGGCACCCTGCGTGCCGCCTCCAGATCCACCGATTCCAGAGTGCTGAGGTGGATGTGATACGGGGGGACGAGCCAGGCGCCATAGTGACACTGGTCGGGAAAAAGGTCGCCGGTGTACTTCAGGCTGCCGGTGACGATGGCCTCGGCGTTCACCGCGGTTGTCTTTCTGTCGATGTATGGCGGGTTGTGCTTTTTCGCTTCATGGTAGTCGACGGTTGCCAGCCGGACCGTGCCGTCATCGTTCACCAGCTGGGAGACCGTCACCTGCTGTTCAGGCTTCCCGCGGCGGGAGATGGCGCTGTGGGACAAGGTCAGCTGGTCAGCCGGGCAGCCAAGCGCCCCGGCGGCACGTCGCAGCAGGTCCTGGCGAATCCTGGCGCAGGCGCTCCAGTGGCCCCAGCCCACAATCCGGGTGGCGCTGCTGCCCTCGGTGGGCCCATCGTCGGGGCAGCTGGCGGTATCGCCCATGACGATCTCGATCACCTCGGGAGGGATGCCCAGGCCCTGGGATACCACGTTGCTGATGACGGTCTTGAGCCCCTGACCGAGCTCGATACGGCCGGTGTGAACGGTCACCGATCCGTCGGCGTGGATGAAGAACCACTCGGTGTAGTCGACGAAGTAGATCTCGGCGTGGGAAACGAGTCTCTTTTTCCGGACCGTGGTTTCCTTCGCCGCTTCTCCCACATCGACCTGCGATTCGTCACCGCAGGCCAGCGCGAAGCCGTAGGCCAGGGAGCCGCTGGCGAGCTTGAGGAACTGGCGCCGGTCCAGAGTCACGCCCCCCCCTTCCTGCGGTTTCCAGTGACGCTCTCAATCGCTTTGACGATGCCGGGATACGACGCACAGCGGCAGAGGTTGTCGTTCATATAGTCAACGATCTGCTGTGGTGAGGGGTTGGGATTCTCGGTGAGCAGCGCCGTGGCGGTGATGATCATCCCCGGGGTGCAGAAACCGCAGCCGAAGGCGGTGTGCTCGATAAAGGCCGACTGCAGGGGTGTCATCTCGCCGTTTGAGGCGAGCCCTTCGATGGTCACGATCTTCTCGCCGGCAGCGACATCGCTGACGGACAGGACACAGGAGCGGTGCAGTTCGCCGTCCACCAGCACCGAGCAGGCGCCGCACGACCCTTCGCCACAGCCGAACTTGGTTCCGGTCAGGCCCAACTCCTCCCGGAGGACCCAGAGCAGCGGCTCCTCGCCGTCAACCGACACCGTATGCACGGTGCCGTTCACGTCGAGCCTGATCTTCTTCACCTGTGACTCCTACGCTGCGCCTCCACCTGCTCGGCAATCCAGGGATAGGTGCGGGCGATGCCCTCGCGGAACGAGACTTTGGAGCGCCAGCCGATGGAGTAGATCAGCTCGTTGCTGAAGTTGCGTGACTCCACGCCCACCGGTCCGTCGACATAGTTGATGGTGATCTTCTTGCCGGCCACCTCGGCCACCGTCTCCACCAGTTCCTTCACCGAGACATACTCCGGGCAGCCGATATTCGCCGGCCGGTCGAGGTCTGAGTGCATCAGCAGCAGGATGCCCTCCACCATGTCGTCGACATGGGTGTACGAACGCACCGCGGAGCCGTCGCCCCAGACGTCGATCAGACCGCCGTCGTCGGCCTGGGCCACCTTGCGGCAGATGGCCGCCGGCGCCTTTTCCCGTCCCCCGTCCCAGGTGCCCTCGGCACCGAAGCAGTTCTGAAAACGGGCGATACGGATCACCATCCCCATGTTGCGGCCGTAGGCCATGGCCATCCGTTCGGCGTAGAGTTTCTCCCAGCCGTACTCGTTGTCCGGCAGGGCGGGATAGGCGCCGTCCTCGCCCATCTCCGGTTCGCCGATCTTCATGTCGCGGTAGATGCAGACGGAGGAGGAGAAGAAATAGCGGGAGACCTTGGCCGCGGCGGCGGCGTGGGTCATGTTGATGTTGATCAGCGCACTGTTGCGCATGATCTCGCATTCGGCGGAATGGATGAAGCCCATGCCGCCCATGTCGGCGGCCAGCTGGTAGACCTCGTCGAACCGGCCCCCGGCCAGCTCCAGCGCCCGGGCGCAATCGTCCGCTTTCCGCAGATCCAGCAGGAGAAACTCGTCCGCCGCCGTGGCGGCGAACTCGTGTTCCTTGATGTCAACACCGCGGACCCAGCAACCCCGCGCCTTCAGTTCCTTGACCAGGTGCCCACCGATAAATCCGCCGGCCCCGCAAACCAGTGCCTTCGTCATCGACCGTCCCTCGAGTAATGGGGTTAGTAGTATTCAGGCGCCTTCGCCGGTTTTCTTTTCCCGCCGCGCATCCTCGATGTCGCACTCCACCATCTCCGCCACCAGCTGCTCGAAACTGGTGCTGCTTTCCCACCCCAGTTCGTCACGCGCCTTGGAGGGGTCGCCCAACAGAGTTTCCACCTCGGTGGGCCGGAAGTAGCGGGGGCTGATCTCCAGGATCACCGTACCCGGCTGGAGGTGGCTGGCGTCGCCGGTGGCCGAGCGGACCACGCCCTGCTCTTCCAGGCCCTCGCCCCGCCATTCCACCTCGATGCCCGCCGCGGTGAAAGCCCGCTCGCAGAACTCCCGCACCGAGTGCTGCTCTCCGGAGGCCACCACGAAGTCGTCCGGCCGGTCGTGCTGCAGGATAAGCCACTGGGCCCGGACGTAGTCACGGGCATGGCCCCAGTCGCGGCGGCTGTCCAGGTTGCCCAGGTGCAGGCGCTGCTGGGTACCCAGAGCGATGCGGGCCGCGCCCCTGGTGATCTTGCGGGTGACGAACGTCTCGCCCCGTATCGGGCTCTCGTGGTTGAAGAGGATGCCGTTGGACGCGAAGATGCCGTAGGCCTCGCGGTAATTCACCGTGATCCAGTAACTGTAGACCTTGGCCACCCCGTACGGACTGCGGGGGTAGAAAGGCGTTTTTTCGGTCTGCGGCACCTCGCGCACCCGGCCAAACATCTCGCTGGTGGAGGCCTGGTAGAACCGGGTGGTTTTCTCGAGGTTCAGCAGCCTGATCGCCTCCAGCAGACGGAGGGTGCCCACCGCGTCGGCGTTGGCCGTGTATTCCGGGGTCTCGAAGGAGACCTGGACGTGGCTCTGGGCCGCAAGATTGTAAACCTCGTCGGGCCGGACCTCCTGGATGATCCTGATCAGGTTGGTGGAATCGGTCAAGTCGCCGTAGTGCAGGGAGAAACGCCGGTCAGCGTCGTGCACATCCTGGTACAGGTGGTCGATACGCTGGGTGTTGAAACTGGAGGATCGCCTTTTGATTCCGTGGACCGAATACCCCTGCTCCAGGAGCAGTTCGGCCAGGTAGGCGCCATCTTGACCCGTTATGCCGGTAATCAGGGCGGTCTTCACTTTGCTCACCTTTCGTTAACTTGGATCCACAGCCTGGGATACGGTTTGAAGCGCAGGTAATATATACCGTTTTTCCACGATTTCCTAGATGGGATCAGTAGACGAGAATCCGCTTCAGCTGCAGCGGGGCGGCACCGCGATGCAGGACCTGCAAGCGGTGTTCCGTCCCGGCTTGCGCGGGGCCGGTGAGCACCAGCGATTGCCACCGTTCTTCCGGCAGTTCGAGGACGCCGAAGCTCTTGCCGTCCAGCAGGACTTCCAGCCGCACCGCTGTCGGCTCCTCCCCCGGTTCCGGCTGCCCCACCACCAGGTTGAGCACCACCAGGTCCCCGTGGTCCAGACCGGCATAGGTGAATTCGAGACTGCCGCCCGGTTCCAGGGACAGCGGTGTTTCCTGCTCACTGCCGATCAGCGAGAGCACCCAGGGGCTGGAGATCCGGGGCGCGGCTGTACGGCCCCCGCCCCCGGAGGCCTCCTTCCATCCCGGGTGCTCGCGGTCCCGCAGCACGGCGTCGTGCCGCAACGCCAGGCGCTGCAGCAGGCGGTGGGATTCGTTGAGCTCAGGGGACAGGGCGAGGCTCTCCTTGTATTCGTCCCGGGCCAGGGACACCCGCCCCGTTTTCTCGTGGCCCATGGCCAGGCCGAGGGGGATGCGCCAGTCGGAATTCCGGCCGAACTGCCGGGCGAAATCCTCGATCAGCAACAACCCCTCCTGGTGCCGGCTCCCCGTCACCTTGGCCAGTCCCCGTTCCAGGCTGTTGCTGGGCCGGATGATCTCCAGGCCTTCCACCACCACGCCGAGGGAGCGGTTGAGGCTGCCGCCACGACCGGCGAAATACGGGTTCCAGGTGTTTGACTCGATGGTCAGCAGCTGGCGGTCCAGACCATATTCGGACGGTGGAACCGGAATGTCCACCGTCCGGAACCGGCTGCCCGGTTCGATAACGCCGCTCACCCGGCGGCCGTTGAGCAGCAACCTCACCCTGGCCGGGGGCAGGCTGCGCGGGCGCGAACCGTTGGAGAGGTTCAGCCGCAGCATGGTGGCCGATCCGGGAGCCCGGATCCGGGCGGTGGGCCCGGTCCAGCGGACGGTGAACGGCTCCACCTTTTCCCTGGTTTCCAGGGGGCCCCACCCCATCGCCTCCCAGTCCGGCGTGTCATCATGCACCTTGAGCCGCCGCGTTCCGAAGCGGCCCATCAGAGTCACCTCCGCCACCCCCGCCGTGGAGAACCGGTCCCCGCCACCGGGGGACGGCGGCACGGCAGAGATCACCAGTTCACCCGGACCGCGCAGCCCGTCGTCGCGCGAAACCTTGACCGAACGGGTGGCGAACTCGCGGGTGGGGACAAAGCTGTCGATCTCCGCACCCTCGTAGAGCACGGCCACCGATGCCGCCCCGTCCTCCACCCGGGCCATCAACAGCCCGACCTTCACCGTGCCCTCGGGCAGGACGATCACCGATCGCCCGCTGACCCGGCGGAAGCGGTTGCGGACCCGGCGGTGGTGGGTGGCCGCGGCGTGGAATCCGTCCACGAAGGGGAAGTCGGCGCCGCCGATGTCGATCCGCGTCGTGGTGTATTTCCAGACTTTGGGATCGGGGAAGGCGAAGAGATTGACCAGGTGCCGTTCACGAACCGTCTCCGTCGGGATCTTCGACGCCGTCATTTCCAGCTTGGGCCAGGAGAGGACCACGGACCGCTCGGGGGAGCGGCCGAACAGCGTCGGCTGGGTGGTGATAAACAGCTTGCGGCCCCGGGCTCCGGGGATTGGCCGCTGCAGGAACCGGGTCAACTGCCGGTGGGCGTGGATGCCGCTGCCGAAGTAGACCAGGGTCTGCCGGTGCCCGAAGATCACCCGCAGCGGCAGGGCCAGCTCGTCGGCGCCGTCAAAGACCAGCACGTCCTGCGGGTCGAACTGAGAGACCATGTCCTCCAGCTGGGCCACCGCCCCGTCCAGTTCCCGGTGGGTGTACGTCTTCCAGGCACCGCTGGTCAGGGGAAGCAGTGCCAGGGCTGCGGCCAGGGCCAGCGCGGCCAGCGGGCCCAGGGGGCGGGCCCGGTCCCAGAGCCAGCGGAGAGGAACCAGGCTGAAGAGGAGAAAGACCGGGATGGTCACCGGAACCATCCGGCGGATGGAGAAGATGTGCAGCGGCATGTCGGCGGTGCCGCTCATCACCACCAGGCTGACCAGGAAAGCGGCCCAGGGGAAAAACGGCACCCGGGCCACGCCGGTGAGCCGGCTGCGGCCCAGCAGGAGGGCCGAAAACCCGATCAGGCCCAACAGCAGTCCGAGGGGGCTCACATACCAGCCGAGCTCAAAAAAGTTGTTGCTCCCGGCGACCTCGATGGTCCGCGGCCGGATGAAATAGGCATACAGCGCCGCGGCGAACAGCAGGGCCACAACGGCAAGCCGGATCAGCCGCCCGCGTGAGCCGGCATCGAGCGCGGCGATTCCCGCCCCGATCCGCTTGCGGGCCAGCAGGGCCAGAACCACCAGGCCCGCCGCCGGCAGGTAGAACTTGAAGTACTGCTGGTTGAAGAGGTGGATTCGCAGGTAGGCGGCGGAAAAGAGCGCCGCGCTGGCCAGACCGTACAATGCGGCGGGAACCAGGCCGGCCAGAATCAGGTTCCAGCGCCGCCGCTCCCCGGACCCTCCGCGCACCCTGGAAAAGAACCAGGCCAGGCCGAGGGGCAGCAGGAGGAAGATGCCGAAGAACTTGGCCATGGTGGCCGCCCCGAGCATCACGCCCCCGCACAGCACGAGGCGGCGGAGCGGACGGGATCCCGACCCGCCGGCCAGAACCAGGTGGGCTCCGCAGAAGAAGAGCATCTGCACCAGGACTTCGGCGGAGGGGTAGCGCATGAACCAGAACTGGACCACGTTCACGGCCAGCAGGCCGGAGAGCGCCATCCCCGCAGCGGGCCGGCCGCCAAAGATCCGGGCACCGAAGTAATGGATCGAGCAGAGGGAGAGCAGCCCGAAGAAGACGTTGACCAGCAATAGCCCCCGAAGACCGCCCCAGCAGTGGAGAACAGCCATCCAGACCGGAAGCAGCGGCAGGAACTGGGGCCGGCTGGCCCCGCCTTCGGCCCCCTGCTCGAGGAACATGCCGCGGAAACGCTCGGCACGGTCCCGGTATATCAGGCTGAGCAGCCGGCGCTCCGTCCCCTGCAGCCCCCGGAGCGGCTGACGGCGGCCCTCGAAGACCAGGGTGAACAGGCCGCGATCCACATCACCCAGACCGTCGAAAAGCTCGTCGGCCAGTTCAAAGCCCCCGGTGTCGGCGAGCAGCACGCCGCTGTTGACGTAGACGCCGGCGTCCCCGCCGCCGGTAATCAGTTCGAAGGACCGGGATGAGGCAAAGAGACAGACCCCCAGCAGCACCAGCAGCCAGAGGTCGGACGGACGGAACCGCCGCGCGGGACCGCGGCCTCCATCCTCCGCGCCGGCCTCTTCCGGCGCAGCGCTCCGCGGTGGACGGCGAACGAAAAAGTGGATCACCAGAGTGCAGAGGGACACGGCGAGAGACAGGTCGAGCAGGGAGAAGAAGCCGAGCTGGGCCAGCAACACCCCGCAGAACGAGGTCGCCAGAAAGCTGGCCAGCACCCTGAACAGCACGGTTTCGGCCAGCGTGGCGCGAAGCGCGGGCACAGCCCTGCCGGGCAGCAGAGCCCAGCCGGGAAGGAAAAGGAGCAGCGGTATGCTCAGCAGTGTGAGGACCGTTTCCATGGGGCACAGTTTATATCAACCCGGCCACGATGGTGGCCAGCAATTTGTCTTCTCCGGGGAGAACCGTCCGGAAATCGAAGAACAGTCGGTCCTCGTGCACCCGGGCCACCACCGGTGGATTCTGCCGGCGCAGCCGGCGCTCCAGGGCTGCGGCGGACTGGGAAACCGGCCGGACCGAAGCCAGCCAGGTGGGGATGTCCTTCTCCGGTGCCGCGCCGCCCCCCACGCGGGACGACCCCTGGACCACATCCAGCTCGGCCGCCGGATCACCCGGCGCCGACCGCAGCCGGCGGACAAACAGCCGGGCCCGGCGGCGTATCGCGCCGGGCTCCATACGGATCATCCGCACCGCCGGCACCGCCTCTTCCGCCCGGCCGGTGAGATAGTCGTGGAAGGTCACCTCGAGGGCGGCGATGGTCATCTTGTCCACCCGCAGGGCGCGCTTGAGGGGATTGGCATCCAGCTGTTCGATGGCTTCCCTCTTCCCCACGATGAGCCCGGCCTGGGGACCGCCCAGCAGTTTGTCCCCGCTGAAAGTCACCACGTCAACACCGGCTGCCAGCGCTGAGGCCACCGTGGGCTCATCCGGAATTCCGCAGGCCGCCAGGTCGAGCAGCGAACCGCTGCCCAGGTCGTACATCACCGGCAGCCCCTGGTCCCGGCCCAGCTGGACCAGCTCGCCGAGCGGCACCTCGCGGGTGAAACCGACGATGCGGTAGTTGCTGCCGTGGACCTTGAGCAGCAGCCCGGTGTCGGGACCGATGGCCCGCTGGTAGTCATGGAGGTGAGTCCGGTTGGTGGTGCCGACTTCGCGGAGCACGGCCCCGCTCTTGCTGCACACATCAGGGATGCGGAAGGAGCCGCCGATCTCCACCAACTCGCCCCGCGACACCACTGTTTCCCGCCCCTCGGACAGGCTGTTCAGGGCCAGCAGGACGGCAGCGGCGTTGTTGTTGACCACGGTTCCGGCCTCGGCCCCGGTGAGCTCGGCCAGCATCCGGCAGAAGTGGTCGTTGCGGCTTCCGCGGCTCCCTTTTGCCAGATCATATTCCAGGGTGTTGTACGCCGAGGCCAGTTCGGCCACCCGCGCGGCAGTGGCCGGGGAGAGCGGGGCCCGCCCCAGGTTGGTGTGGACGATCACCCCCGTGGCGTTGATCACCCGCCGCAGGGAGTACGCCATCCGCCGCTCCAGGCGCCCGCGCAGCTCCACGGCGGTCCCGGCCACCAGGCGGTGGATCTCCGCGGCGTCAAGGCTGCCGGCCGAGGCCTCAGCCCGCAGCCGGGACAGAAATCCGCGCAGTTCCTCCAGCAGCAGTTGACGGCCGTATTCGACCTCCAGCAGACCGATCTCCTCCCGGCCCAGCAGTACGTCCACGGCCGGTATGCCCTTGAGCACCTGTTGAAGTTCGCTTCCCCCCACCGGTGGCCGATCCTTTCCGGCAGACATGGGCGCCTGCCTTCAAAAAACAACGTGCCCTCCAAAACGAAAAATCCCCGGCCAGACCAATGGAGGTCTCAAGGCCAGGGATCATTCTAATCGATCAGGCTATTCCGTCAAACTGGTTCAATCCATGAGCTTGCGTACGCTTTCCGCCTGAGGGCCTTTCGGGCCATCGATGATCTCGAACTCCACGTCCTCCCCCTCCTTGAGGGTTCGGAACCCTTCCTCCTCAATGGAGGAGTAGTGGACGAAAACATCGGTTTCCCCGCTGCGCTCGATGAACCCCCACCCCTTGCTGTTGTTGAACCACTTCACCTTGCCGACCATTCTCATGGCTAAAACCCTGCCTCCGTATTCGGAGCCCCGACCACAGGTAGAATACCGCATCCTGAGCCAGCATTCGGGGCTTCCGACGTTTCAGAACTCCTCGGCCAATCCCGGGGCAGCACAATCCCTTCGAATAAACAGTAATTATTGTTATTGTTTATTTCCTCGTGGGGGTACACGAGACTGCTACTACCATGGAACCAAAAACTGATCAAATTGTAAAAGCGGTGTCATGACTTCGGCCTGAACTCTAAAACATCCGCCTTTATCATCCGTGTTTTTGGATTCCAGTTTCAGAATTGTTATCTCTATATCATATGAAAAGAGCGTATGTCAACCTGATCAATTGCCTAATTTCAGAGCTTTTGCGGATGTACACGGGTAAAAGAACGAAAAAAACACACTCTTCCCACAAATTCTGTGGAGTATGACAGTTTTAGCCAGATTCATGGCTCGGCTGACAGTCCATTGACATCCCCAGGGTGATGCAATATCTTCCATACTTCACTAATTCCCACCGGGTATTACTGATGATGCTGCCGCTGAAAAGAGTTGATCTGAAGCACCGCGCGGTGCGGGCATGGTTCCTGGCACTGCTTGTTCCGGTGCTCCTTGCCTTCGCCGCGGCGCCGGCGGGCGCCTGGACCGGCACCACCGAGCGGGCCATCCTGGCCCGGGCCCTGGGGACCATGCCCCGGTCGCTGCGTATCGTGCTCACCGGCCACCGTGATGAGTTGTACCAGCCGACGGCGACCCTGCCCTCCTCAAGGCCACCGTTGAGGCCCGAACTGATCGTCGCCGAATGCGAGGCCGCGGTGCGGATGATTCGTGAACAGCAGCCCTTCGCCCTGACCGCCCGCCAGCTGGGCCGGGTGGGCGTGCTGGCCGCCGCAACCGCAGACCCGTTTCTCGCCGGCGGCGGGAAGCCGGCACCATCCCACCGGGGATTCCAGCTGTTTACCGAACGGATGCTGCACCTGATCCCCTTTGTGATCGACGGCCGTGACGGCCCGGCCCGGCGTGACCTGCTGGAGGGACGGATCGACCCGGCCGACTACCTCCGGCAGGGTCTGAAACTGTCGGCCGGCTACCGGAAGGATCTCCACACGCACGTGCCTGCCGGGACCCGGGAAACCGGGCCGTGGGCCGCCTTCGACGCCAGGTCCACCCCGTTCGCCATCTCATCGGTCTCCGTCTCCAGGGCGACCTGCAGGGTGTCAGCGCTCTGGCAGTGGATCTGGGAAGAGGCCGGAGGCCAGCGGGCCGGCAAACCCGACGGGACACATTGAGTTGACCAGGAAACCTGAGGAGGAGCACCAGGATATGACCGCCAACAACCATCAGCTGGACATGGTGCCGGTGACCCGGGCGCTGATCAGCGTTTATGACAAAAGCGGTGTCAAGGAACTGGCTGCCGGCCTGTCCCGGCAGGGGATGGAGATCATCTCCTCGGGAGGCACGGCGAGAGTGCTGGCTGCGGCCGGGCTCGATGTGACACCGGTCTCCGTGGTCACCGGCCAGTCAGAGATGATCGGCGGCCGGGTGAAGACGCTCCACCCGAAAATCCATGCCGGTATCCTGGCGCTCCGCGGAGTCCATGATGATGAACTGGAGAAAGCGGGCATCGGCCACATCGACCTGGTGGTGGTGAACCTCTACCCCTTTGCCCGGGCCAGCACCGAACCCGGAACCATGGTGCAGGGGGCCCTGGAGCAGATCGACATCGGCGGCCCGGCAATGATCCGGGCCGCGGCGAAGAACTTCCCCAGCGTGGCGGTGGTCACCGATCCCGGGGATTACGGGGAACTGCTGGAGGAACTGGCCTCCAGCAGCGGCCGGCTGAGCATGGCCACCAGGCGGCGCCTGGCGCTGAAAGCCTTCCGGCACACCAGCAGTTACGACCAGACCATCGCCGGATATCTCGCTGGTGTCACCGAGGAGGAGGGCGCGCTCCTGCCCCCGACAGAGGCCGGCGATGAAGCGGAAAAGCTGCCCCGGCGTCTTGAGCTGACCCTGGACAAACGCCTGGATATGCGCTACGGCGAGAATCCCCATCTGCGAGCCGCCTTCTACCGGGTGGCCGGCGCCGCCAAAAGCCCGCTGGCCGACGCCCGGCAACTCCACGGCAAGGGTCTCTCGTTCAACAACATCCTCGACATGGAGGGAGCCCGGCTGGTGGTGGCGGAGTTCGAAGAACCGGCGGCGGCGGTGATCAAACACTCCAACCCCTGCGGCGCGGCCCTGGGGACCGACCCGCTGGACGCCTACCAGCGGGCCCTCTCCTGCGACCCGCTCTCCGCCTTTGGCGGCATCGTCGCCTTCAACCGGCCGGTGGATGCCGCGGTGGCCGCCAGCCTGAAAGAGATCTTCCTCGAGGCGGTGATCGCCCCGGACTTCCACGACGACGCCCTGGCCCTGCTGACCAGGAAAAAGAACCTCCGGCTGATCCGGTGCGCCCCGGCGCCTTCCCCGGACAAGGCGGAGCAACGCCTCGATTTCCGCTGTGTGGAGGGTGGCTTCCTGGCCCAGGATGCCGACACGGCACATTTTTCCGAGCCCCCGAAGTGGGAGGTGGCCACCAGACGGCCGCCCACCGCCGAGGAGGAACGAGGGCTCCGCTTTGCCTGGCGCGTGGTCAAACACATCAAGTCCAACGCCATCCTCTTTGCCGGGCCGGACCAGACCCTGGGCGTGGGCGCCGGACAGATGAGCCGGGTGGATTCGGTGAAAATCGCGGTGATGAAGGCCCAGCTGCCGCTGGAGGGGAGCGTCCTGGCCTCGGATGCCTTCTTCCCCTTCCGCGACGGAGTGGACGCCGCCGCGCAGGCGGGGGCCCGGGCGGTGATCCAGCCGGGGGGGTCGGTCCGCGACAAGGAAGTGATCGAGGCGGCCGACGAACACGGAATGGCCATGATTTTCACCGGCCGGCGGCATTTCCGGCATTGACCGGAATCGTTCCGAAGCTGTCTTTTCGGGATGATTTGTTGACAGTAAACTGGTATATTAATAGGGAGGACGATTTTACACGGGCCCCGATGTGCCGGCAGGCTGCTGTTTTGTGCCCGCCCCTCGGCCCGTCACCAGGAGAGGATACCGTGCGGCAACCCCTCCAGCGCACCGGCATCTGGCTGATGGTCCTGCTGCTGCTCCTTCCCGCGGCATCGCTGGCCGCCAAGGAACGGACCGGCACCATCTGCGGCATCGTGGTGGACGAACCGGGCCACGGGTTGATCCGGGCCAACATCTTCCTGATGGACGAATCGGGCACCACCCTCCTCGAATCCACCCGCACCGACAGTGACGGCCGCTTCATGTTCATCGGCCTCTTCCCCGGGAGCTACCTGCTCCGAGCGGAACGATCGGGATACCAGCCGGCTCAACTGGGGCCGTTGGCCGCCGAGTCGGGCAAGATGGCCACGGCTCCGTTCGTGCTGCGGGAGGGGCCGGAACCGCCAGACGCCCCAACCGGAGGCGCCACCGTGGTTCCGGCATCGGGCGCTGCCGCACAGCGGCCGGCGCTTCAACCGGCCCGGCAACCGGCGCCCGGGACCTCCCCTGAACCAACGGGCACCCTGGCCGAAACCCTGGCCGGCACCAACCGCGATGCGCTGAAGGCCCTCGACCGTCCCGACGGCCTGCCCCCCGCCGAACACGCACCGGCGGGCACGGGCGGCATCGCCGGCGATCTGCTGATCGCCTCCGCCGGAACCGAAGCGGGCGGCGACCAATCGATCCTGATGGCCAGTCTTGCCGGCCGGGCGCTGGGCCCCACCCGCTGGGCGGTGGAGCTGTCCCGAGAAAACAGCCCGTCACTGTTCAGTTCCGGTCTGGGCGGGCCGCTGCTCTGGCGGGTGGTGAGAACCGAATCGGCGGCATTCGAGCTCTCCTCCATGCCGGTCAGCGACAACGGCACCCGAATGCCCGAGCAGACCTTCAGGCTGGAGCTGGCGGAGCGGTTCACCACCGGAGACCGGGGGACCGGGCCGGGGGTCCGATCGATGGCCGCGCACTGGAACCGGACCGGGACCAGTGGCCGCGAACTGGGGCTGGACCTGTTCTATGCCGCGGGGGCCAACTCCGGCAGCGACATGACAATCGCACAGCCGGGGTTGCGGAGCGGCACCGGAGACCAGGCGGCCCTGCTGTTGCTGGGGGGCCGGGTCCGCGGGTACGTGGGCCTCGTCCCACGAACTGTTCTTCCACTGGCGCCACGGCTCGCTGAGCGGTGACCCCAGCGGCCTGCCCTTCACCTCCACCGGCGGCCTTGCGGCTGCTCCGGGCGGTTTTATCACCCCGCTCAACGAAGGGTGGGAGACGGTGATCAACGGGGGTGACCGCTGGCAAGCCCTCGATCCGCTGCACCTGCTGTGCAACATGGAATACCGCATCGCCGGCGGTGAGGCCACCACCCAGCTGGCCCGGCCTTCCATGGGGCTGGTCTACGCGCCGTTCGAAAGAATGAGCGTCACCAGCAACGTGGGGCTGGCCCTGCGCTCAACCATGCCGGGCGAATCGGACAGTGATGGCGAGCCGGGCCTGAAAACCGGCGACGACGACCCTACCCGCCAACTGCACAGCGGGCTGGAATATGGACTGCTCCTCGAGCAGGGTTTCGGCCGGGGCTACAACCTCGCACTGGACCTCAGCGTCGAAGACGTTCAGCCCGCTTCGGTCACCGACTTCGACCCGTCAGCGCCCTTTGGCCCGACAGGGGGGGGGATGATCTACCTCTCCGACGGCGGTGCCGCCCGCAAGCGGGAGATGAGGCTCTCGCTCTCCAAACAGTTCGGACAGTTGCTCTCCGGCACCCTGGGCACCTCGATCCTCGACGGCGAGGGGGACATCCTGGCCCTCCCCGCCGTACCGGGCACCGGCAACCAGTGGACCGAGGCGCCCGGCGGGAATGGCCGTGTGCGCGGGGTCTCCGGGCACTTCGACACGTTCCTGCCCATAGCGGGCACCGGCATCCTGGTCACCTACCATCATCTGACCAACCTCGAGACCCGACTGCTGGACCACCACCGCTCACCCGCCGGGGCGATCAGCGGCCTGGACGTGGGTCTGCGCCAGCGGCTCCTGCATACCGCGGGCCTCGACCTGCAACTGCTGATGGCGATCAGCGGCATGGCTCTCGATGAGACGTCCTTCCACGGCCTTGTCGACTCCCTGATCGGCGAGGATTCTCCATACCGGCGAATCGTCGGGGGCCTGAGGGTGCACTTCTAATTGTCCCCTGAATCACGAACCGAAGCACCCCTGATTCCCGTCCTCAACGGTGCCGTATTTCACCGCGGCCGGAGCCTCTACAAGGCGTCGGGCGGGGTGGCACACCTCCCGGCAAACCTCGAACCGGTCTACCCCGCACTCTTTGCCGGCGGGACCACGCTGGGTGACCTCGCCCGGTCGGCCGGGACAGAGCCCGGATCGCTGCGCTCAGCCCTGGAATTTACCGGGACGGTGGCCTTTGTCCCCTTTCCCGAGCTGGACCAGGAGTGGGACCTGGTGATCGTGGACCAGGGCGCCACCGGCGTCTTTGTCCAGACTCTGGAACTCTGGAGGAACCTTAACAAGCGGTGCCGGGCCCTGCTGATCAGCCTCCAGCCGCCCCCCTTTCCCGACGCAACGCTGCGGGACGCCCCGGACCTGCGGCAGCGGCTGCTGACCCTCGAAGATCTGACCGGGCGGGGCCTGCCCCGGTCCCACCTCGGCTACTACCACTTTCTGCGCACGGTGCTCTCGCGTATCCGGGCCGGTCTGCTGCTGTTCACCTTCCGCCGGGAGGCCACCTTTTTCTTCGACATCATCGGCCGGCGGCCGGCGGTGATCTACTCCGACTTTTACCATGAACAGAAGTTCACCCTGGCCCGGCATCTGTTCGGGAAGACCAGGCCCGACGACGCTCAAACCACACGGCTGCTGGAGCACCTCTATTTCAACATTCACCTGCAGTTCCAGGGCAGCACGCCGGCCAACGACCTGAACCGGCTGCAGGCCGACTGGCTGGCCATGTGCGGCGCCCGGGAGAACTGGTGCTGGTCGGCCACCGAGGTGGAACAGCTGGAGCAGGCCAGCGGGCTTTCCACCATCCGCTTTGCCGGGCCATCGGTGGACCTGGACCGTCTCGACCGGGCGGGCGGCGGGGAACGGCGGCGCCAGGTGCTCTTCGTTTCCACCATGCCGAATTTCCACCGCAAGGGGCTGGTGCCGCTGTGCCAGGTCATCCCCCGGCTGCCCGAAGACGTCCGGCTGGTGCTGGTCAGCCGGGTCGACCTCCGGGAACATTTCCTCGAACCCGATCCGCGTATCGAATTCCGGCAGGGGATCGACAAGGAGGAGGTGATCAGGCTCTACCACCAGTCGCTCTGCTACGTCAGGGTGGCCGAGGAGGATACCCTGCCCTACAGCCTGGCCGAAGCCATGGCCTGCCGGCTGCCGGTTATCGTCTCGCCGGAGATCCAGGCCAACTTCCCCGGCATCGAGGACGGTGTCACCGGCTTCGTGGTCCGTCACGACGATCCCGACATGCTGGCTGAAAAGCTGATCTACCTGCTGGAGCACCCCGACGTCCGCCGGCGGATGGGGGAGGCGTGCCGCCAGCGGGTATTGAATTTTTCCATGGAACGGCGGGTGGCCGATCTGTTGCGGCTGTCCGGTGATGCCGCGTCTCAGTCGAGATAGCCCAGCACGCGGAGCCGCCGGCGAACGTCCTCACTCCACCCGACAGCGGAACCGCCGGCCCCGGGCCTTCCGGCAGCCGCCAGGGCATCCTTCATCTCCCTGGACAGCAGGAGGGCGCGCTCCCTCTCGACCCCGCTCAGATCGACGGTTTCATCCGGGTCCAGATCCGTGTTGTAGAGAAACGTCTTTTCGCCGCGCCGGATCAGCTTCCAGGGGCCCGACCGGACGGCAAGGACTCCGCCGCCGGTGAAGGTCAGCACCACCTGCTCCGTGCCGGGTTCCTCCGCCGCCCGCAGCAGGTCCCGGCCGGGCAGTCCCTGCGGAACGTCCACACCGGCCAGGCCCAGCAGGGTGGGAAAGAGGTCGAGGGTGGAGACCTCCCGGTTGACCACCCGGCCCCCGCCCCCCCCGGGCAGACGGAGCAGCAGGGGCACGCGAACCTGGTCCTCGGTGAGGTCGTGGCCGTGGCAGAAGTAGTACCCGTGGTCGTCCTCCATGGCCTCACCGTGATCGGAGAGCAGCACCACCACGGTCTCCTCGTCCAGGCCGAGACGCCGGAGCCAGGCCAGCACCAGGCCCACATGACGGTCGGTATGGGCGATCTCCCCGTCGTAGCCGGCCAGGTAGAGACGGGGATCGTTTGCGCCGCCCAGGCGCTGGTAGACCGGAATACCGCCGGGGCTGAAATTGTCCCGTGCCAGCGGAGCGACCCGCGGCGGGCCATACTCGGCCAGCGTGGCCCTGTCCGCCGGACCGCCGGGCGGGGTGTACGGGCCGTGAGGGTCCTGGAAGTGGAGCCAGAGAAAGAACCGCTGCTCCTGGTGGGCCCGCATCCAGCTCACCGCGGCCCGCCCCAGGGCTCCGGCTTCACGCTCCGGCACCCGGCGCTCCGCTTCCCGCTGGGGGAACCGGTCGTCGAACACCTCGAAGCCCTGCCAGATCCGGGTGTCGTAGTCGCGGCCCAGGACATAGTTGCCGATGAAGGCGGCCGTGCGATATCCAGCCCCGCGGAGCAGACCGGCCAGGGTCAGGCTGTCCCGGGGAAGCTGGAACGGCTCGCCCCGGGACAGGCCCTTGTTGTGCGGGTAGCGGCAGGTCATCACACTGGAGACCGCCGGCACGGTGTGGCTGGCCGGCGAGGTGGCGCTGCGGAACTGAACCGCCCCGGCGGCCAGACGGTCGATGGAGGGCGTGGTGAACCGCTTGCGGCCATAGCAGGAAAGGTGGTCGCGCCGCAGCGTGTCGATGTAAATCAACACCAGGTTGGGCCGCCGGCCGGAAGCCTCCCCCGCCCGGAGGATCGCCCCCTCCGGGGGTGATCCGGCAAAGGCCGCCGCGGCCGTGAAGAGCAGCAGTGCCGCCGGCGCAGCCCAGAGCATCTGCAGGCCGGCATACTGGAACCGACCGGGAAGCCGGGCCCGGTGCACCCGGGCGCCCACGGCGGCAAAGTGGCGGCCGGTGGTCCCGGGTCGATAGACGGTGAGCAGGAAGATCAGGAGCAGCGGTACCGCCAGCAGCAGGCCGAGGCTGGTCAGCAGCGGGAGCAGCGACAACCCGGCGCGGGCCAGGATGCCGCGAATCGGACCGGCCAACAGAAGCGCCGTCGCCAGGAGCAGGACACCCACAGCCCATTGCCCTTCCCTCGACGGATGGTCGTCCGTATCCCGGCGCCGGGAGATGAAGTGGATCAGCGTTGTCACAAGCGCCAGGCCCGCAGCCGCGGCAAGCGGCAGCGTACGGGGCCACCAAGAGCCATGAACGGCGATGGGTGAGCCGGCGGCCCCACCGGCAAGCCAGTGCACCGCGTCCCGGAGCCGGGGCCAGAGTGGAGCGGAACAGAGGAAAAAGACGAGGAGCGCCGCGTCCCAGTAAGACCGGTGGAGCCGGTGGTGCTGCGGGTCGCGCACCAGCACCAGGCCCACCAGGGCGGCGGCCGCACCGGCCAGCAGCCCCAGGGCAATACCAGCGGCCAGCGGGGCGGCGGCGTGAACCGCCACCGCCACCAGCGACGAGGACGGCAGGCCCCAGGGGAGGGTGACCCACCTCACCGGTTCCTCCTGGCGGGCCAGCGTCAGGGTGGTTTCCATCGCCGAGGGAATGCCACACACGAGCCCGACCATCATTCCCGTCCCTGACAGGCTGGCCAGTCTTTTCACCATCCCCTCGTGTGCCTCCCCATTGCCGGTATGACCATTGTATCGGCCGGGAACCGCAAAATGAAGAGGGGGCAGCCGGTCGCAGAGTGTCGGGGGGTGGGGCACATCTAATTCAAATATTTGTATTTACCGGGAAGGCATCCAAAGAAATGGATCGCACGGCGCAGGTTGAAAAAAATGATCTCGTATTACACTGTAAACAATAAACTTAAAACGACGAACCCGAATTTTCCGATGGTACGAGAATTGCACAGATAATCCAGCGGTGGACTGTTTTTTTAACGGAGTGAGGGTGCCGCCAATATTTTGAAGGCAGGGGGAATACCGTGATCGGCAGTGGAACCAGGAAAG
Source organism: uncultured Acidobacteriota bacterium (assembly GCA_963836075.1). Taxonomy (GTDB): domain Bacteria; phylum Acidobacteriota; class JAQAZP01; order JAQAZP01; family JAQAZP01; genus JAQAZP01. Next base: position 2,131,650 of record CAWIIB010000009.1, on the reverse strand, counting down.
AGCGGAACCGGCAGACCGGGATCACCTGGACCCTGTTACTGCTCCTGGTACTGCTGGTCCTCGGCGGATTCAATGTCTGGCGCAAGTGGGCGGTTGATGTCCCCCAGGATGGCCTGGCCGTCCGCGACACTGTTGCCGGTCTGCAGGTCATCGGCATTCGCACCTCCAGCCCGGCACAGCAGGCCGGCATCAGGACCGGCGACATCGTCACCGCAATCAACGGACTCCCGGTGGGTACGACGGTGGAATACGGCCAGGCGCTGGCATCATCAGGGCCGGCCGCGGAGAGCATCTACACGATGCTGCGGCAAGGCCGTCAGATCAACCGCGTGGTGCGGGTGGTGCGCCAGCCGGACGGCACGTTTCTGTACGCTGTCCTCGTCCTGGCCGGGACAGCGGCGCTGTTCCTCGGCGCCATGGTGGGGATCTTCGGCCGCCGGCCCCGGGAGAGCCTCCTGTTGGCCGGCATCTGCTTCTCTTTCGCCGGGTTGACCCTCCTCTCCCCCATCGGCATCTGGGACAACTTCGATCTGCTGGTCAACGCCCTCGACGATGCCGGCACCCTGCTCCTACCGGCGCTCTTTCTGGGGTTCTGCATCTGGTTTCCCGCCCCGGGAGCGTGGCACCGGCGCCTGGTGATCACCGCGGGCATCGCCGTTTCCTGCGGTCTGGCCCTGCTCTACGTCGCCTGGAACCTCGGGCTGCTGGCCCGCCCCGGCAACCCCTACACCACCACCACCATGTATGCCGTGCTGCGCAGGCTGAGCCTTGGCTGGCTGGGCGCCGCCCTGCTGCTGGGCGGCCTGGTGGCCGCTGTGCGCACCACCCGGGCCCGCAATCCCGTGCAGCGGCAGCAACTGCTCTGGATTTCTCTGGGCACCGTGCTGGGAGGAACGCCGCCGCTGGTCCTCTTTTTCCTGCCCTACCTGGCCGGCTCCTACCCCGCGGACTGGCAGGCCATGTCACTGCTCACCCTGGTACTGATCCCCGCCGCCTTCAGCGTCGCAGTGATGCGCTACCGGCTGGCCGACGCCCCGCTGGTTTTCAAAAAGTCGATGGTCTACTCGCTCTCCTCGGCGGCAACCCTTTTCACCGTGATTCTGGCCCTGTCCGCCGCCTCCCGCTGGGTGCCCGCCCTCTCCGATCCCCGCCGGCCGGTCGGCATGATTTTCTGGGCGGTGACCGCGGTGACCATCTCCGCCATCTTCTTCCCTCGAATCAGGGACTCGCTGGCCCGGTCAGCGGACCGTCTGCACTTCGGGGACCGCATGGACCACCGGGAACGACTGGCTGATTTCGATCCCTTCCGCCTCGACCCCGCCCTCCCGCCGGAGCGACTGGTGGAGATGTTCATGGACGACGTCGCCCGGGCCATGGAGATTGACTCCATGCGTTTCGTCCCCGCCGCCGAAATCCCCGACCAGGCGCGGCAGCCCGATCCCCGGCAACAGACCGGGATCGGCAAGGGGGCAGGAAACGGGCGCTGCCGCGTGGTGCAACTGTCCTCCCCCTGGAAAGGCTGTTACCAGCTGCTGATCATGACCGGGGCCGGCGGCGGCCAATGCCTGGGCGCAATCGGTATGGGGCCGCGCAGGGGCGGGGCCCTGCTCTCCAGCGAGGACCTGGAGGCGCTGCGGCCCGCCGCCGAACTGCTGGCCATGGCCCTGGAGAACAGCACCCTGACCAACCGGCTGATGGAGCAGCAGCGGCTGGCCTCCATCGGTCAGCTGGCTGCCGGAGTGGCGCACGAGATCAATACGCCGCTCACCGGCATCTCCAGTTACACCGAAATGCTGCTGGAAAACGTGGCCGCCGATGCCAGCGAAACGGAGCAGGTGGAGATGCTGAAAAAAATCGGCCTGCAGGCGGAACGGGCGGAAAATATTGTCTCCTCCCTGCTGCAGTTCGCGCGCAAGCAGGGCGGCACCATGGTAGCCGCCGACCTGAACCAGGTGACCAGTCAGGCGGTGTCCCTCTTCGAGCACCTGCTGAAAGGGACCACCGTCGATTTCCGTCTGGAACTTTCAGCCGAGCCGCTGGAGGTGACCGGCGACGCCGGACAACTGCAGCAGGTGCTGATCAACCTGATGAGCAACGCTCTGGAGGCCATGCCGGAGGGCGGGCTGCTGAGCGTTGCCACCCGGACCGCCGGGTCAAAAGCCTGCGTGACGGTTTCGGACAGCGGCCATGGAATCCCCGAGGATGTCCGCCGGCGCATCTTCGAACCCTTCTTCACCACCAGGCCCCCCGGGGCCGGCACCGGCCTGGGGCTCTCGATCTGCTATGGTATAATTCGTGAGCATCAGGGTGACATTTCCGTCGACAGTCGGCCTGGCGCCGGAACGGTGTTCACCGTGACCCTGCCCCGAGGGAGCGGCAGCTCTTCACCACCAACGTAAAACGGCACCGGCTCCTGAGGCTCCGGCGCCACAATCGAGAGCGACAGGATGGATAAGGAGCGGGCCAGGGTCCTCGTCATCGACGACGAAGAGGTGATGCAGGATGTGCTGGTCCGCCTGCTCCGGCGCCGCGGCTACGAGGTGGAATGCGCCGGCACGGCTGAAGACGGGCTGCGCCAGCTGGGCGAAACCGACTTCGACGTCATCCTCTGCGACATCATGCTCCCTGGGATGAGCGGGCTGGAAGCGCTGCAGTCCATCAGACAGGACGACCCGCACCAGGTGGTGATCATGATCACCGCCTACGCCTCGGTGGAGAGCGCCATCGAAGCAATGAAAAACGGTGCCTTCGATTACATCGCCAAACCGTTCAAGAACGAGGAGGTGCTGCTGACCATCGGCAAGGGGGTGGAGCACCGGCGGCTGACCCAGGAGAACCGCAACCTCAAGCGGGCCCTCTCCGACAGATACGGTTTTTCCAACATCATCGGCCAGAGCACGGAGATGAAGGAGATCTTCGACCTGATCTCCCAGGCGGCACCGAGCCGCTCGACGATGCTGATCCAGGGGGAGAGCGGAACGGGCAAGGAGTTGATCGCCAAGGCGATCCATATGAACAGCCCCCGCTCCGGACAGCCGTTCATCGTGGTGAACAGCGGCAGCATGCCGGCGGACCTGCTGGAGAGCAATCTCTTCGGACACGTGAAGGGGGCGTTCACCGGCGCGATCAACACCAAAAAGGGCCTCTTCGAGCTGGCGGACCGTGGGACCATCTTCTTCGACGAGGTGGGAAACCTGAGTTCGGAAACCCAGGCCAAGATCCTGCGGGTGATCCAGGAACGGGAGTTCATGGCCCTGGGCGGAGTGGACTCGATCCGCGTCGACACCAGGATCATCGCCGCCACCAACTCCAATCTCGAAGAGGCGGTGCAGAAAAAGGAATTCCGCGAAGACCTTTACTACCGGCTCAACGTGATCACCATTTCCCTGCCCCCGCTGCGCCAGCGCGCCTCGGACATCCCGCTGCTGGCAATGCACTTTCTCCGCACTTACAATGAGGAGAACAGCAAGAGTGTGGCCGGCTTCACCCGGGAGGCGCTGGGTGTGCTGGAAGGCTACCACTGGCCGGGAAACGTGCGCGAGCTGGAGAACACGGTGGAGCGGGCAGTGGTTCTGTGCAAGACGGATGAAATCGACCTCGACCTGATCCCCGGTCACATCCGCAATCCGGCCATTCCCTCGGCGGAGGAGATTATCATCCCCGACGGCGGGCTCTCGCTGAAGAAGACCGTGGAGGAATTCGAGAAGGCTCTGATCCTCCGCGCCCTCTCCCTGTCCAACGGTGTGCAGAAGTCGGCGGCCCAGCTGCTGCAGGTCAAACCCACCACCCTCAGCGAAATGATCAAGCGTCTCAAGCTCAAGGCCAGGTCGTCCTGACCCCGGTCAGCGCCCTTCTCCCGCCGGCAGCCCCGGCCCGGCCACCGGGTTCCTTCTGGGTGTGACCTTGCGCACCACCGTCTTGACGAACCGCAGGTAGGTCAGGCGCGACCCGTCAGGCGTCATCACCGGGGTGAGCAGTTTGCCGTCCTGCACCGGGATCTGCCGCAGCCCGCTGCCGTCCCTGCCGATCTCCTTGATGAACCGTCTGGAATTCTTGGCCCCGAATCCGGCGTAGAGGATCCGCTGGCCGTCCGGGCTCCAGCTGGGGTCCCGGCCCCGGCAGGTCTTGCCGTCCCCGGCGGTCAAGGGGCGGACATGGCTTCCGTCGGCGTCCATCAGGTACATCTCCCGGCGGTTTAATGAAAACACGATGGTGCTGCCGTCGGGGGATACCGCCAGTTCGGTCTCCGACTGGTCGGCGGTGAAGGTGAGCTGGCGCAGGTTTCCGCCGTCGGCATCCATGACCCAGATGTCATCGCGGCGCCCGTCCTTCACACAGCAGTAGATGGACGTGCCGTCCGGTGACCAGACCGGATGATAGGCGTGGGTCCGGCTGCCGGCCAGCAGCAGTTGCCGGCCGCTGCCGTCGGCATTGATCACGCAGATATCGGTGGCCAGCTGGCGCAAGCCGGGGCGGAAGTCGAAGACGATCCTGGTGCTGTCGGGCGACCAGCTGGGCCGGCGGGCAATCCCCGGACCCGAGGTGAGCGGGACCGGGTTTTCACCATTGGCATCGTAGAGCCAGAGGTTCATCCCCTCGTGGCTGTCCCCCACACGGCTGCAGATGATCCTGGTGCCGTCGGGCGACCAGGTGATGTCCCGGGTGGTGATGAAATCCTGGGGCAGGAACAGGATGTCCCCCGATCCGTCGGGGTTGCAGATCCGGACCTCCGACTCCATATAGACCATGTTCATCTTCGCCCCCTGCTTCCTGATTTTCAGGACCGGCGCGTATTTCTGCAGCAACGCCGGTTTGGAGAGCGCAAAGTGCGTACACCAGAGCAAACCTGTGACCGCCAGCAGCGCCGCCACCAGCGGGAAGACCCGGGTGCGCTTGCCGAACAGCCGGCGCAGCAGCAGATAGAACAGCAGCGCCGCGACGATCATGACCAGGTAGACTGCCGCCCGATAGACATGGACCATAGACCTGCCTCACTCTTCAGCCGCCGCGCATCGGCGGGCGGCCAGACAAAACGTCTGATAGAAATCGAGCCGGCGGCGGTAGTGATAGAGCACCCACGGCACATCCTCCTGCTCGGCCGCCACTTCGAAACCCCGTTCCTCGAGCATGGTCCGCAACACAGCCGTCGGCTGCCGGCCCTCGGGGGCGAGACAGCGGCCAACTCCCGCAGCGGTATGCAGGAAGGGCGAGGAGACGAGCAGCACGCCGCCGGGCCCCAGCAACCGGCTCTTCTCGTCCAGCAGTTCCGACGGCTTGTCGATCACATCGACCAGGTTGCAGCTGGCGACCACCCCGAAAGAGCCGTCGGTGAAGGGGAGCGCCTCGCCGCCGGCCAGCACGAACTCGCAGCGGCTGTCTTGCGGGGGAGCCAGCGGCACCTCCACCCGGTTGTCCCCCTCGGTGAACACCGGCGCCAGGTTACGCGGGCCGGGCCGCCCCCTGAGCAGCGCCCGGGCCCAGACCAGGCTCTCGAAACTGATATCGGCCCCCACCGCCAGCCGGTCCCCAACGGCCAATCGGGCCGTCATGCCGCCCACGCTGCACCCCACATCCAGGGCCGGCCCGGTGGTGTCGCCGGGCGTCTCCAGGTCGTCCAGCATGCCCTGGAGCACCTCGTGGGGACCACCCTCAACGGCCATCTCCATGGCCAGCCGGCGCTGGGCCGGTCCCAGCAACTCCAGACGCTCCAGACCCAGGTGGTGGCTGATCAGGTAGCTACTGACGAACTTGGCCACCCGGGTGGACCATCGACGGTCATAGAGCTGGCGGGGCGGCATCCCGCCGTCCCGGGAAGCTGTCTCCCGGAGAAAGTCCGCGGTGCTTGTCACCGGAGCGCCCATCTCCCCGGCAAAACCGAGGAGGAACCAGTAGTTCCCGCTGATCCAGGCCTCCACACCCCGCAGCAGCACCGGCACCCCGCAGATCACCGGGTAGCGGGCACCGCAGCCGTCGCAGCGCAACACCCCTTGCGCCAGGTCCTGATCCCCTCCGGGGAAGAAGACCGGTTCGGCGGCCGGACGGTCGATGCCCAGCGGGGAATGGCAGGCACGGCCGCCGGTGTCCGCCGGACAACGAATCAGTTTGAGGAGAGACAGGTCCACTGTGAACACCAGAGCGATCAGGTTCAGCCGACCGGCGCCCAACGTCCACCGGGGAGGGCTTCGCGCCGGAAAGCGGAGCATGGTAGCAACTTTTGCCGCCAGGGGTCAACGGGCCGGCTCCGGTGGAACTGTCATCGCTTTATTGACAAGACAAGGGCCCTTTGCTATATCTATTGCCCTTTCGCAGGGGTTGGCGACACAATCGGAAAAGGCGGCGGCCCGACCCGCACAGCGGCGCCGCGGGCCGTATTTCCCGGGTGCAGGAACCAGATCATGGACACGTCGATCACCATCACCATCGCCGACATCGCCACCCGGTTCGAGGTGGATTCCCCAACGCTGTCCGAGGTGTTGCGGGACCGCTACGAGAGTTTCATCACCGACGACCAGCCGCTGTACACCTACCGGGTCACCACGTTCGACGCCGAGACGGGTGAGTCGGCGAGGGAGAGCCGCCTCGGCGAGCAGCCCGTTCTCACCCTGGAGGACGAGCGGCTGAACATGAACCGGAGCGATTTCACGGGAGTGTTCAGCATTGCCGGAAACCAGGGGGCCCTGGAGGTGCACGAGTCGATCTATTCCTTTGACGCGTTCTATCGGGTTTTCTACACCTGGCTGATGCTCAAGCGGGGCGGATTCATGCTCCACGCCAGTTCGGTTGTTCACAAGGGGAGGGGCTACATCTTCACCGGCTCCTCGGGGTCGGGGAAAAGCACGATCAGCGGCCTGTCGCCCGAAAACAGACTGCTGAGCGACGAACTGACCGCCGTGCTCAAGGAAAACGGAGAATATGTCGTCCACGGCAACCCGTTCTGGGGCGACTTCCAGAAAGGGACGGCCCGGGAATCGGCACCGGTTTCTCACCTCTTCTTCCTGCGCAAGGCGAGGGAAAACCGGATCGACCAGATCCCCATGGGCGTTAAAATGACGCAGATTCTGCAAAACGTGCTGTTTTTCGGCCGCGGTCTCGAGTTGACCAACGAACTCCTTTCCGTTTTCACCGATTTCATGACGCAGATCCCGTCGGCGGAATTGCATTTCAAGCCCGACGAGTCTGTATGGAGGTGCATCGAAAATGCTGGATAAGAAAGTGACCCGAGACGAAAACGTCGCCTGGCGTATTATTGGAGACGAGGCGGTCCTCCTCTCCGCTGAAGACAGTTCGGTCCATTCGCTGGACGCGGTGGGCACCAGGATCTGGGAGCTGTGCGACGGCGAGAAGACAGTGAGCGAGATTGTCGACCAGGTGGTCTCGGAGTTCGAAGTGGACCGGGAAACCGCGGAAAAAGACGTGGTGGAATTCATCGAAGAACTGATGCAGAAGGAAAAGAGCCTGGTCACCCTTTCCTGATCCCCCGAGCCGGAACGCCCCGCCGGAATCGTGGACAGGCCCCGCCCGGGCCGGCAAGAATCCGGCCGTGGCGGCGTCTACGGCCGTGATGCCGGCAGGGCCTTCCGCACGCATCCGCGTGCCGCACGTATCCCCAGGGAGGCCCGCCAGATGTCCGACAACACGCCCCCCGAGCAGCTGTTCCAGCCCTCGGTGCTGAGCAAGATCAGCAGCGTCTCACACCAGAAGCTGATCCCGTACAGCGTCATCCTGGAGTTGACCCACCGCTGTAACGAAAAGTGCCTGCACTGCTACCTCGACCACCCCTCGAAGGAGAAGGTGAAGCAGGAACTGACCACCGACGAAATCCGCACCATTCTCGACCAGCTGGCCCAGGCGGGCACGCTGCACCTCTCGATCACCGGCGGTGAGATCTTTCTCCGCCGCGATATCTGGGAGATCCTCGAGCATGCCAGGAGCCTGCATTTCGCCATCAACCTGCTGACCAACGCCACGATGATCGACGAGCAACTGGCCGACCGGATCAAGTCGGTGGCCCCGTGGGAGATGGGTATTTCGGTCTATGGCGCCACGGCGGAAACCCATGACCGGATCACCCAGCTCCCCGGGTCGTTCAAGAAGACCATCGCCGCGATCATGATGCTCAAGGCGCGGGGGCTGAAGGTCAACCTCAAGTGCACGCTGATGAAAGACAACGTGGGGGAGTTCGACCTGATCAAGACCCTCGGAGACCGCCTGGACGTGAAATACACCATCGATCCCTTGATCGCCCCGGGAATCGACGGCTCATCACGCCCCTGCGGCAACCGGATCAGCGACGAGGACCTGCACCGCATCCTCAGCGACGAGAAGTTCAACCAGGGACTGCTCACCTTCGGGACCCGGGAATACAGCGAAGGCGCCCAGATGACCAGGGAGACCTACATGTGCAAGGCGGGCACCAACTTCCTGAGCATCGACCCCTACGGAAACGTGTTCCCCTGCATCCAGTTTCAGATGAGCGCCGGAAACCTGCGTGAAACTCCGTTCAGTGAGATCTGGGAGAACTCGCCGGTGCTGAAAAAAATACGGCAGACCACCATGGCCGACGTGGAGAAGTGCAGCGAGTGTTCCCTGCTGCCGATCTGCTTCCGTTGCCCGGGAGTGGCCCTGCTGGAAGACGGCGACGCTTTCGGGCCGTCCTCCTTCGCCTGCCGGACCTCCAAGATGCGCCGGTTGGTCCAGGAGAAGCGTCCGGCCTCTGATATCGACGACATCGAAACCTGAACGCCGGCGGCCCCCAATGAGCAGACCCGGCCCGCAGCACAGGACCGTCACTGCCGGAATGATCCGGGAGACGCTGGACGGTCATGGATCGTTCACCTTCCGCGCCTTTGGCGGAAGCATGATGCCGGTTGTGCGCCACGGGGAGATGATCCGGATCGAACCGCTGGAGGCAGAACAGGCCCGGGCGGGAGACATCCTCTTCTTCGCCACCCGGGACGGTCGCTTCATCGGCCACCGGTTTCTCGGCTGGCAGAACGCAGCGGACGGCCAACGGCTGATGCTGACCAGCGGCGATACCCTGCCCCACTACGACCCGCCACACTCTGCGGATACGCTTCTCGGCAGAGTCGCCTCCACCAGCCGCCAGGGGCGGGACGTAGCCCTCGGACGCGGCGTCCGCAGCCGGATCATGGCCAGCGCCTCCGCCCTCAGCTGCCGCCTGGCCTGCCCCCTGCTGGCTCTGGCGGCCCGCCTCCCCGCGGGACCGAACCGCATGGCCCGGCCGGTGATCCGTTACCTGTTCTGCGGTCCGGTCTACGTTCTCGGCGCGCTGCTCCGGAACTGAATCGCCACCCCGCACCTTTCTTCGAGGCACGCATTTTTGACTTCAGTCCCCCTCACCGCACCGGAGCCGGCGCGGCATCGCTGATAGACGGCCAAAAAATAAACAAACCAACCAAAAAGGCAAGGGATTGCCAAGAGTAATAGTTTTCCGACTGTAGGCAATTCGATTCCTTGATCAGAGCAGCGTACGGGCGATCCGACACAATGCCGGCGGCCCACCAGCCCTGGATCAGGGAACTATTTCCTTCCACCATAATGAATTACGAGCACGACGATAAGACACCGGACAATACCCCGGCAATTGGCACAAATCGTGCAGATTAACTGACGTTGTTGCTGCGGCAACAGGGGTTTCTCAACGGGTTGAAATCAGGTTCCCAGTATTGACGCGGACCATCCCGGCGGTCCACCGATTTTCAGGCCGCCGAGAGCAAGCTGGTTAGCCGTATCTAAGTCCTGCGAAGGAACTTGACACATCAGGGACCCTATGATATAAAGAGCGCCAATTGCCTTCCAGGTGTAATGGCAAACAATACCAAAACTCTTTATATCAAAGGAGGTTGTGTAATGAAGAGAGATTACAAGAAGCCGAGGATCGCGACCGAGAAGAGTTTCGAAACTTCCGCACTGGCCTGTGGCAAGACCACTGATCCCCCTCCGGGATCCTGGCACATGGGTGCTCCCTATGACACCTTCACCGGTCACCTCGGTGGTGGTTTCGGCGGTAGCGAGTCGGCCAGCGGCAGCGCCGGCATCGGCTTTGGCCCCGGCGGCACCAGCGGCAGTTACGTTTACAGCGGTATGTGCGGCAACTGGATCACCTACAGTTCCTGATTGTTCCGAAGTGAACCGGCCACATCGGGGGCACACCCTGAACCGGCTGGTCGGTTCTCTGGAGGTAATTATGAGACTTCCTTACGGCAAGCCGGTTATCCAGACGGAACAGACCTTTGAGACATCAGCGCTGGCCTGCGGCAAGACCAGCGCCGCCGATCCAGGTTCGCGCCATTTCGCAAGTGCGTATGACACCTTTACCGGTCACTTCGGACCAGGCCGGACAGAGTCAGCCAGCGGTTCCGCGGGCGTGGGCTTCGGCCCCGGCGGCACCAGCGGCAGTTACAACTATGCCGGGCTGTGCAGCAACTGGGTTCAGATGTCGTCCTGATCAACCGATGATCGGGCAGCCCCGCATGTGACGATGTTCGGGTTGTTTTTCGGTCAGCCAGTGCGGTGATCCGGTTGCGGCCGGCCCCACGGCGAACAAGGGAAGTAACGCAGTTTAAAGTTTGCCGGAACGCAGTGGTTAACTGATAGACACATGAATCGATCACTGCGGGGTTTTGTTCGTTTCGGCATTAAAGACCCTTGGGTTTAACCCGAGAGGGAGATTCCAAAACGGGAGGAGGTGAAACAGATTGAAGAAGTATTCCAAGCCCACTATTTTCACTGAGAAGAGCTTTGAGACTTCGGCCCTGGCATGTGGTAAGACTGCCAGTCCTCCGGCTGGCTCTCACCACATGGCGAGCGCCTATGACACCTTCACCGGTCACCTTGGTGCTGGTTTTGGTGCCAGCTCCAGTGTGAGCCCCGGTCAGGCTGGCGTCGGCTTCGGCCCTGGCGGAACGTCCCAGTCTTACTGGTACGCCGGCCTGTGCGGCAACTGGGTAACTCTCGCCTCCTAAGGATGGCTTGAGTAAAATTCGGGTATTTGAAATTTCGCCAAGACTTCGCAATCCCCGAAGAGCGGTTTGAATTTCCATACCCTCAAGAGGCGAAAAGCTGCGAGTTCCTGTTCCTGTTGAAAGCTGTTCAAATTCACGTTAAAACGATAACGCCTCTTTTCAATCGCTAAAAAATCTGGCTAGCTAAGAGATGACCTCTTCCTCCCCCAGTGAAGAGGTCTTTTTTTGTACATACACACGGGCGGGACTGGAGCAGAGGAGGGTCCTCTTCTGGTTTAACCGGCGACGGTCAGGGCGCCGCGCTGGAAGAAGACACGCATGTCCCCGGCGGCCTGGATGAATGCGGTTTTGGACGGCTGCTGCTGCTCGAACAGGGTACAGACCTGCTCCACCGTCCGTGTGCCGTCGGTGAGGTCGAGAAGGGTCTTGCCCCGGGGGCTGATCAGCCAGCTCCGCTCGGTGCGGCCGATATAGCAGTAGAAGTGGCCGCCCACATGGATCAGCTTCCGCTCCGCCGGGGCACTCCCCTCACCACCGCCGGGGAGGGGTGACGGCACCCCCTCCTCTTCGGGCACGTAGAACTTGAACTCCTTCACCGTCACCTCGTCGGCCAGCACCGGAACAAAACCGAGGAGCTTCTGGAACGGGAGGTCCTTGAACTGGGCCACGTTCTCCAATGGCTCGGGGAACGCCCACCCGTAATGCGCCAGGTAGAGCAGGTTGTGCGGCCCGTGGACCGGATAGTCCTTGAAGGCCACCCGTTGGAGAATCCTGCCGCGCATCTCGGCCACCTTGTGTTCCAGGGCTTCCGGGGGCATGCCTTGCTCCACCTGGTAGCCGATGTAGTGCAGGAACTGGTCCAGGTCCTCCTCCATCGGCTGCAGCGTCACCCCGTAGCGCTCCGGGTTCATTCCCACCTTTGAATCGGTCTCCAGACCGAAGTTGTGCACGTGGTAGGTGAAACCGGGAGATGAGGTCAGACCCTCCACCCCGAGGATGAACTCGACGCTGGCGTCCGCCTCCTCCACGGTCTCGGTGGGGAAACCGCAGATGAGAAAGACGTGGATACCGATATGGGCTTTCTGGCAGTCCTCGAGAATACGCCGTGTGTCCTCCAGACGGGTCCCCTTCTCCATCAGGTCAAGCACCCGCTGGTGCCCCGACTCGAGGCCGAAGAGCAGCTTGCGGCAGCCGGAGCGGTGCATCAGCCGGAGTAGCGGAAGGTCCAGTTTGCGTTCGAAGCGGGCCTCGGTCTGCCAGTGGTACTCGGCGCCGGAATCGATCAGCCCCTGGGAGATTCGCCGGAGGGATGCGGGGGAGGTGGCCTGGTCCACAAAGAAAAAGCTGTTCGATCCGCACTCCGTGGAGAGCGTCTTCAGGTCCTCCAGCACCAGGTCGATGTTTCGCTGGCGGTAACCGCCCTTATATGTCTCGAAGCTGGTGCAGAACGCGCACTTGCCCCAGTAACAGCCCCGGGAGGTGAGATAGGGGATGACCACCTGGTGGTTCAGATACTTCTCCAGCGGAAACCCGTCGAAGGTGGGGGTGGGCAGCTCGTCGACCCGTTCGTGATGGAACGGCTGGTTGACCCGCACGTCTCCACCATCGCGCCAGACCAGGTTGGGCACCCTGTCCAGCCGGCCCCCGCCGTCCAGTTCCTCGGCCAGTCGGAGCAACGCGGTTTCACCCTCGTAGACCACGACGCTGTCCAGCAGGTCGAACAACGGCGCCATTCGCTGGGGATCGATGAGCATCCTGGTGTAGTAGCCGCCCCCCACCACGATGTGCAGGCCAGGCATGCGCTTGCGGGCCAGGGAGGCCAGGGTGAATGCCGGAATGATCTGGTGCGGGGAACTGATGGACAGACCGAGAATTCCCGGGCCGTAGGCCTCGATCTTCGGCACCACCTGCTCCTCGAAGAACTCGATGAACATGTTCTCTCCGCGGTCCTCCACCGCCTGGAGGATCTCGCGGGTGCTGGCGTAGCGGTAGCGGCTGTTGTATTCGGAGAAGGTGACCGAACTGGGATGGTACAGCGCGGAAGCCAGCTTCAGAGCGGCGAAATGGATCCGCCCTGCGCGGTAGTAATCGTTGAGGTTGAAAAATTTCTCCGGGTCACGATAGTCCTCCAGACTCCCCTCGATGTTCTCCACTGCGGTGTCCGCCGGGAGGAGCGCCTGGGTGTAGACCTGGTAGCGGTCCTGCTCTTCGATAGTCAGCTCGTCCCTGGCCTCCAGAAGCCTGAACCGATGTTGCACTTCGTCGCGAGCCCGGCGCAGATAGGGTTCGGAGAGCAGATAGCGGAAGAACTCCACGTTGGCGTCCTGCTGGCGGACCTCCTGGCCGTGCGCCCGCAGGAACGCGGTGAGGGCGGGGCAGCTGAGGTACGGTTCGGTGGCCGTCCAGTGGGGCGGAAACACGAGATAGGTTTTCATACCACCACCCCGCTGCGGATGGCGTCCCAGCTCTTGCCGTCACTGAGCATCAATTCTTCCCAGCGCCCCCACATCCGTGGGACCAGCTTCTTGACGAAGAGCACGTCGAGCTTGCCCAGGTGATCGAACTCGTGGTAGTCCCTCATCTCGATTCCCGGCCCGCCGGGGCTGGCGAACACCTTCTCCGCCGGGATCATTCCCCGGGAGAACTGGTAGTAGTCATCGAAGCCCAGCTTGGGGAAACTGAAGGAAAAACGCGACTCCGCAGTCTCCGCGGCGTGGGAGTATGGCGAACTGGGGTCCAGCGGCACGTCGCTGACAAAGATCGGCGGCACGTCTTCGGGGAACAGGCGGAAGACCTCCGCCGCACACTTGATATTCACCTCCATGGTGCGAGCCGACTCCCACGGCGCGTTGAGCCGGAAGTAGACCATGATCGGAACACCGTGCTGCTTGAGCAACCGCAGCCCCTCGAAAAATTCCTCGTTGCTGTAAAAGGTGCAGTTGTGGATGTGCCGGCGCATCTCCTCCACCGCGGTCTCGATGGAGACGTTGACATAGGAGTTCTTCATCACGAAGGTCTCGGAAAACTCCCGGGCAAAATCCTCGCTGGGCAGGGATTGCCAGAACGGCTGCATGGCGCCGATCCGCACGCCGGAGGACCGCACAGCGGCAAAGAGGGCGCGCCAGTAGTCCTCCCCGATGTGCACCAGGTCGTGGGTGAAGCTGACGTTCTCGATGCCCCGCCCGGCCAGAATCTCGATGTCCCGGGCCACCAGTTCCGGGTCGCGGACCATCAGCCCGGCCCGGCCGAACAGTTTTTTCTGGGCCTGGCTCGATCCGTCGCAGTGGTAGCAGGCAAAGCGACACCCCCGGCCCAGGGCCAGCCAGTGGGTGGCCAGGTCGGCCCACTTGAGAATCGAGTTGTAGTAATAGTCCTTTTCGCTCTCCAGGAACCCCAGGTCACGGTAATTCCAGCGATCCATCTCCCGGTCCACATAGGACTGCGGATTGTGCCGGATCCCATCCTCGCCGCGCCAGACGATGTTGGGGATCTCCTCCATGGGATGCTCCGCCCGGCCGGCACATTTCTCGGCCAGCATCTGCGCCGGCACTTCCCCGTCCCCGCGGCAGACGGCATCCACCGCCGGGAAACGGGTGAGGATCTCATCGGCAAACCGGGTGGCGGTGAGCCCGCCCACCAGTACGGTGGCCCCGGGCCGGACCTCCTTGACCAGGGCGGCAAGGTCCAGGCCGCCGGCCAGGTGCAGATACCAGTTGATGTCGATCAGCGCGATTGAGAACTGGTGCGCCTCGATCCAGGGCCGGGGATCGAACTCGTCGTCCTTGCGCAGCTCCAGGGGCACGTTGAGCCCCCGGCCGGTCAATCCGCTGTCCAGCAGGTGGTTGACAATGGCCACCGCACCCACCGGGATCAGGGAATACATCTTGTGGGCCTCGATGTTGTCGCCATGGTAGGGGTGGAGGTAAATGAAATCGACGTTCTTGTTAATCACGCGCTGATGCTCTTCTATGGTTTGCCTGGAACTCGGCGGGAACGGCCGCGACCAATGGGCGGACCGGCGATCCGGGCCCCGGGGGCTGTGTGTTTACAATCACCCGGAACCGCCCGCGGGACGCCCGGGTAGGGGGGACAATGATATCACAGCCCGGGGAACTCGGGGAATGGCGCCCGCGAAGCGGCACAAACTTTTTTCTTCCCGCCTTGCCTTCCAACTAACAGATAGATATAATGCAGGTTAATCGGACCAGAACGATCCCGGGCAAAAGTTGACCCGCTACCCACAACCCCACGACAAGGAACGGGCGGTTCGGGCACGCTTCGGTACGGTGGAGGAGAAAAAGGAGAAAGGCCGAATGATCAAAATCGATATCATCAATGAAGTAGCCAAGGTCGCCGACATTTCCAAGGGCCGGGCGGAAATCGCCGTGGAGACAATTTTCAGCACGATGAAAAACGCGTTGAAAGACGGTGAAAGGATCGAACTGCGCGGCTTTGGTGTGTTCGAAGTCAAGTCGAGGAAAACAGGGATCGGCAGAAATCCCCGCACCGGCGAGATCGTCCCCATCGCTCCCGGAAAAAAGGTCCGCTTCAAACCGGGCAAGGAGATCAAGAACCTCTAGCCCCGCCCCCAGGCCCCCTCAGCGGGGGCCGATTGCGACCGCGAAATAGACCAGCCCTCCACGGCCTGCGCAACAAACCCGCAAGCACAGTCCCCGGAGTTGTGTACGGCCCCCTGGTATGCCCGGGGGCCGACCCGTGGGCCGTTATTGTTTTGCGGGCACCTTTTTTACGGGCACCAGTTTGTCCAGCAGCTGGATCAGTTCCCGGCCCCGCTTGTTGCGGTCCACGATGACCCCGTCCGCGTCGAGGATGAAGGTGGCCGGGATCGATCTCACGCCGTAGAGCGACGAGACCGCATTGCGCCAGCCCTTGCCGTCGTAAGGAATCGGGTAATCGAGTTTGTTGTCGGCGATCACCTGCTTCATCCGAGCCTTGGATTTGTCCATGTCGAGGCTCACCCCAATGATCACGAACTTGTCCGCGGGGTAGCGGTTCTTGATCTCGACGAGGGTCGGCATCTCCCGCATGCAGGGTCCGCACCACGAGGCCCAGAAATCGAGCAGCACGACCTTGCCCCGGTAGTCGGCAAGGTTGACCGTACCGCCATGGAAATTGCTGGCCGTGAAATCGGGAGCCAGGTTGCCCACGGCCGTCCCCACCGCGGGAGTCTCGGCCTTCAGGGCCGCGTCGTCGGCGCCGGAAGGGGTCGCGCCACAGGCGAGCACCATCGCCCCGAGGAGCGCGATCAGAAGTATCCGGAAAGGTGCCGGGGACATCGTGTTCTTGCTGATGAATCGCATGAATCTTCCTTTTTTCCCGTGAATACCAATTGTCCCACCGGGCCGGCCGCGGCCCCGGTCAACTACACTGAACTCCTATTATAGCAGTACGCAACAGGGAGGGCAGGACGGTCAGGGGGACTCGGCCGGCGGGTCAGGGACCAGGCGATAGAGGAGGGAACCGTTGTAGGCGTCTCCCGCGCCATGAGCTTCGGCCAGCACGGCCCGCACGCCCCAGCGCCGAAATGCTTCCCGGATCCTTCCTCCCCGGCCGCCATGAGTGCTCTGTCCTTTAAGGACCTCGTCAAGATACCAGAGGCCCGTGCTGGTTTGGCTGCCGGCGGCCACCATCTCCCGCAGCGCCGCTTCCGGCCCCGGGGCGTCCAGACCGGGAAGGAGGCACTGCACCTGGAACCGGGAAAAGGCACGGGCGTACCCGTAAAACATCGGCCCGCCGAAGTTTGATATCACATCCATCCGCGGCGTGTTGAGCAGCAGCAGGTCCCCTTGGCCCAGGTGCCGGGTGACCAGCTGCATCAGCCGGTGGTCGGCCACCCGGGAGAGCCGGCTCTGCGGCAGCACGCCGCCGGCCAGGTTGAGGGTGAACAGGGCCAGCACGGCCAGACCCAGAACCGGAACAGCGGCACGAGCCGGCGTTCCCGGGGACAGCGAGGCCGCGGCGCCTCCGGCCACCAGCCAGAACGGAATACCAAGGGGAAGCCAGAAGAAATAGCCGCCGGGATCCCAGAAGGTAAAAAAGAGTGCGTAGGGAACAGCAAGCGCCGCGGCCAGCACCAGACTGGGGCCGCAGCTGCGGAAGAGCTGCCGCGGGCGCAGTGCGGCAGCCAGCATCAGGAGACCGAGCAACAGGGCCGCGCACCACTTGAGCGTCAGGAGAAGCGGCGGCGGCACCAGCGGGTCGGCGGATGCCGCGGTGTAGGAGGAGGGGAGCAGGAGCATCCGGCCGAAGGAAACCAGCGCGTGAACCACCACCGACGCATCGGTGCCCAGATAGGTGTCCGCCTGGTGCCCGTAAAGAAAAAGCCAGGTCAGGGCTTCACCCGGCGCCCGAAACCCGAGGTGCAGCATCACCGCCAGGTAGGGCAGGATGGTTACCGCCGCATAGGCCGGGAGGAAGAACCGCCAGAAGAGCCGGAACCCGGCCCGCCGACCCGCCGGGTACCAGAACACCGCGGCCAGGGGAACGGCGAGGAAGAGCACATTGCTCTGGTGGAACAGCACAGCCCCACCGGCCACAAGCCCCAGCAGGGCCCACACCCGGGACCCGGCTGCGGGTTCCCGCACCGCTCGCGCCGCCAGGGAAAATCCGAGGACGAGGAACAAGACGCTCACCGGATAGACTTCCACATTGACGCAGTGCGACCAGTAGCCCCAGGAGAAGGCGAACCCGGCAGCAGTGAAGCCGGCCAGCCACTCACGCCGCCAGAGACGGCGGACCAGGCAGTGAAAAACAACCACGCCGCCGAGGCCGGCGACGGTATCCAGCAGACGGAAGGAGATCATCGGCGACAACCCGGGACGCACCAGGACCAGCACCTGGTGCACCAGATAGCCCAGGGGGTTGTAAAGCAGGTGGTGCGGGTGGAAGAAGCGGAACAGTCCCCCGGTGCAGGACGGCTCGCTGAGGGCCCACTTGAACCCCTCACCAAAATAGAGCCGGGCCGGAAAGGCCAGATAGACCGCCGCCACCAGCAGGGCGAGGCTGGAGACCGGCAGCAGCGCGCCGCGGGATCTACTGTTCGCATCGGTCGAAGCGGAATGCATGGGGTGTACCGTATCGGGTGTGGCGGATGACCGCCGGTCACCGGTCACCATATCGTGTTTGGACGCGCCGGTTCAAGACCGCATCGAGCCGGAGCCCCGGCGCCGTCGTTGCCCGGCAGAGGCGCTTCGGAGTAAAATTGGATAGTACTCTCGTTTTTCGAACAACCGGTCACTACAGATACCCAACGGTGCCACGACCATGAACCTCATCGGTTTTCTCAGGAATGTTGTCAGATTCACAACCCCGGCGCTGCTCCTGGCCTGCCTGCTGACCGGCCTCTTCACCCTGTGCCATTGCGCTAAAAAACCGGAGATGGCCTACGCCGACCTGATCCTGACCAACGGACAGATTCTGACCATGTCCGAAGGGCGGCCGGTGGCCGAGGCCCTGGCCATACGTGACGGCGGAATCATTGCCGTTGGCCGCGGCCAGGACGTCATGCCCCTCGCGGGACCGCAGACCCGGGTGGAAGATCTGCAGGGGGCCACGGTTACCCCGGGGCTGACCGACGCCCACCTGCACCTGGTTTCCGTTGGCGCGAATCTCTCCAGCCTCGATCTCACCGGGACCACCAGTTTCGAAGAGGTCGTGGAGAAAACCGCCCACTGGCTGGAAGACCGCTCCGCCAACGGCTGGGTCCTCGGGCGGGGATGGGACCAGAACGACTGGCAGGAGAAACGGTTTCCCGACAACCGCGCGCTGAACCGCCTGGCGCCGGAGACCCCGGTCTGCCTCAGACGCATCGACGGCCATGCGGCCCTGGTCAATGACGCCGCCCTGGCCGCCGCAGGCATCGGGCCGGAGACGCCCGATCCGGAGGGAGGGAGAATCTTCCGCAACCCCGACACCGGAGTTCCCACCGGACTGCTGCTGGACCGGGCCATTGACCTGGTGAACGAGGCGATCCCCGCGTCGACCCCCCAGTCCATCGAACGCCATATCCTCACCGCCTCGGCGCATCTTGCCGGGCTGGGGCTGACCGCGGTCCACGACGCCGGCGTCACCTCCGATCAACTGGAGGTCTACCAGCGGCTCGCCGGGCAGGGGGCCCTGCCGATCCGGGTCTACGCCATGCTGGAGGGCGCGGAGCCCGACCTGCTGGAACACTGGTTCGAACGGGGTCCGGACACGGAGATGGCCGACCACCTGGTGGTCCGCTGTGTCAAACTATACGCTGACGGCGCTCTCGGTTCGCGGGGGGCGGCGCTGCTGGATCCATACAGCGACGACGGAGACAACCGGGGCCTGCTGCTCACGCCCCCGGAGGAGCTGCAGCGGCTCTACGGGGCAGCGACGCGGCACGGATTCCAGGTGGCGACCCACGCCATCGGGGACCGGGCGAACCGGATCGTTCTGGACACCGTGGAGCAGGTCCTCAGCCCCGGAGAGAGGGAACGGCTGCGTCCACGCATCGAGCATGCCCAGATCCTGCACCCCCAAGACCTGCCCAGGTTCGCCGCCCTTCAGGTGATCCCGTCGATGCAGCCCACGCACTGCACGTCGGACATGCCCTGGGCCGGCACTCGTCTGGGACAGCAACGACTGACCGGCGCATACACCTGGCGCTCGCTTCTGGAGACCGGCTGCCGGATACCCGGCGGCTCGGATGCACCGGTGGAATCCCCGGCGCCGCTCACGGGTATCTATGCCGCGGTCAGCCGCCAGGCCCTCGACGGCACCCCCGAGGGGGGGTGGCGCCCGGAGGAGCGCCTGTCCCCCGGCGAGGCCCTGGCCATGTTCACCCGCGATGCCAGTTTCGCTTCGTTCAGCGAGGAACTGACCGGGACCATCGAGCCGGGGAAACGGGCGGACCTCACCGTGCTGGCACTGAACCCGCTGCTCTGTGCAGCGGAGGAGATACCGGAGATTGAAGTCCTGGCCACCCTGGTGGACGGGAAAGCGGTCTTCAAAGCGGACAGTTTCCCCTGTGACTTCTAGTGCGGTGCACCGGTCTCATCCAACAGAGGAACACCGAACACCCACCCGGCTTCAACAGGAGGGCCACCGATGAAATGGTATACAACTCGCGAGCTCCGGCCGTCACTGGTGATCGGTGCCATGACGGTTCTGGCCTGCCTTGGCCTGGCAGCCTGCATGGTCAACCCGGTCACCGGAAAAAAAGAACTCTCCCTGATCTCGGAAGAGCAGGAAGTGGCCATGGGCGTGCAGAACTACCCGGTGATGACCCAGATCAGCGGCGGCCTGTACCAGGACAAGGGACTGCAGGACTACGTCTCACGGGTGGGGCAGAGTCTGGTGGCGGTCTCCCACCGCCCCGACCTGCCGTTCCAGTTCAACGTGGTCAACAGCGGAGAGGTGAACGCCTACGCCCTCCCCGGGGGCAAGATCAGCATCACCCGCGGCCTGCTTTCGCAGATGACCAACGAGGCCCAGCTGGCCGCGGTGCTGGGACACGAGGTGGGGCACGTGACGGCCCGGCACGTCAACGAGATGATCACCCGCCAGATCCTGACCCAGACCGCGGCGGTGGGCCTGAGCATCTACCTCCAGCAGCAGGAGATGAAAAACGGCGAGTACTATTCCGCGGCCGGATTGATGGCTGCCCAGCTGATGATGCTCCGCTTCTCCCGGGACAACGAACGGCAGTCTGACGAGCTGGGCATGGACTACGTGATCAAGGCCGGGTACAACCCCCAGGGCATGGTGGAACTGCAGGAAATCCTGCTGGCCGCCCACGAGCGTGAACCGTCACGCCTCGAAGCGCTGCTGTTGACCCACCCGCTTTCCTCGGAACGCATCGAAACCTCCCGGCAGCGGATCACCACCCTGGAGGTGCCGCCGGGCGCCACCATGGGCGTGGAAACCTTCCGCCAGAACACAATGAGGCTGCGGCAGATGGCCCCGGCGTACAAGGAGTACGAGCGGGGTGAGGCGCTGCTGGCCGAGGGCAAGGTGCGGGAGTCGATCAACACTTTTGAGAAGGCCATCAACATGGCCCCGGGACAGGCCGTCTTTTACGCCGACCTGGGTGTGGCCTATGTCCAGGCCAAGGAATACCGCAACGCCAGACGCAATCT
The DNA here is from genome assembly GCA_963836075.1 of uncultured Acidobacteriota bacterium. Lineage (GTDB taxonomy): Bacteria > Acidobacteriota > JAQAZP01 > JAQAZP01 > JAQAZP01 > JAQAZP01. Next base: position 2,110,541 of record CAWIIB010000009.1, on the reverse strand, counting down.
GAACAAGGCCCTGCAGCTCTATCCCGAACTGTTCCAGAGCCGGTTCTACAGCGGCTTCCACTTCGTCAACATCCAGCGCTGGGACCTGGCCCTGGGCGAGTTCGACAAGTGCGACAAACTGATCCCCGAACAGACGGGCGTTCGCTACTACCAGGGGCTCTGCTACGAGAACCAGGGACAGCGTGACAAGGCCGTGGCCTACTACCGCCAGGTGCTCAATATCGACCCGGAGAGCAACTACGGAAAGCTGGCCCGCCAGCACCTGCAGGGAATGGGCCAGGCGGTGCAATGAAGCCGGACCGCAAGCAACACACGACCTGGGCCAGGCGAGCCGCGCAGGGCCTGTTCCTGGTATTGTTCATCTGGTTCTGCGCCGAACTGGTGCTGCTGGAGCCGAACCGGCTGCAGGTGACCCGGGAGACCTTTTACCTGCCTGGTCTCGGCGGCGGGCCGGAGGGGGTCAGCCTGGTATTTGTCTCCGACCTCCACGTGCGCCGGCCGGGCCGCCTGCACCGCCGGATGGCCGAGGAGATCGCGGCCTTCGGTCCCGACCTGATCCTGCTGGGCGGAGACTACTTCACCTGGCTCACCCGTACCGACACGCTGGCCGGATACCTCGGAAGCTTCGAGGCACCGGGTGGCGTGTACGCCATCCAGGGCAACTGGGAATACAAGGTGCGAATGACCCACGGCCGCCTGGCCGGCCTGCTGGCGGAAGAGGGCATCCGGCTGCTGATCAATGAGCACCTGACCATCAGGATCCGCGGGGCGGCTTTTGTCCTCCTCGGCCTGGACGACCCCTACACCGGCCACTCCGATTTCTACAGCACCTTTCTCGAACTCCCCGGGAACCTGCCCCAACTGCTCCTCGCCCACTCGCCGGAAATCTTCCGCAAGGCCCAGCGCTGGGGGGTAGACCTGGTGCTCTCCGGACACACCCACGGCGGTCAGATGAACTTCCCGCTGATCGGCCCGCTCTGGCTTCCCCCGGGGAGCCGGCAGACAGTGGCCGGCCGTTTCTACCTCGACGGGACCTGGCTCTTCGTCTCCCGGGGGGTGGGGACATCGATCATCCCGGCTCGACTTCGCTGTCCCCCGGAACTGGTGCTGATCACGCTGAAGGACGCCTCATTCAATCCTGATGCCGATCCCCGGCGGGACCTTGAGCCCGCGGAGCAGAGGCAGGGCCTGAACGGCCCCGCGGGAGAGCACCAGCACACGGAAGCTCCCGCCGATCCCCTCGGGTGAGAGAAGGGCCCGCAGCCCCATCCCCCGCCTCAACCGCTCCGTGGCCGGGACAGCGGCACCGCTGCCGGCCAGCCGTTCCCAGGCCGCCGGGTCGCCGGACAGTTGCTCCGCCAGGCGCTGCAGCAGGCGATACTGGTCGGTCAGGCAGTGCAGGGTGAACCCGGCCTCCACGGCCCAGCGGGTCAGCGAACTGAAATCGACCATGGCCGTGATGTCCTGCCGGCCCGGGCCCTCCAGCAGACCGCCGCCCTCCCGCCCGCCGCGATAGGTGCGCACCGGGTCGGCGGCCGTTTCGGGAGAGAAGAGAACGGGGGCAGGATACCCGTAATCGACGATCACCAGGTGCCCTGTTTCGATGCCCCGGGCCGCCTCCCGAATCCATCTCTCCGCCTCCAGGTTCACCGCCGCCTGCCGGCCCTCCGCCAGGGTAATGCCCAGGCTTTCGAAGTATGAAGCCAGCTCCGGGCCGCCGGGTTCGGACCAGTCGAAGGCCAGGCTCCCCGCTCGCCCGGTCACCAGCGCCTCCTCCAGCCGGCCCCCGGCCATGCGCACCAGGTGGACCGGCAGGGCATCCAGCAGCTCGTTGGCAAAGACACAGCAGGGCCCCAGGGGGGGGTGACCCGCGGCCGGCGGGAAGGTGATTTGCGGGAGAACAGACTCCGCACCGGCGGCACAACGGTCGGCCAGGACCGGGCGCAGCGCAGAGGAAAAGGAATCGGGATCGTTTCGGGCCTCCTCCTCCACCGATGAGGCAAACCTCCCGTCCCCACCCCCGGCATCCACCAGCAGGTACTCCCCCGGTTCTCCCAGGGCCTGCCAGAACGCCCGGAACAGCTGCAGCATTAGGGAGGCGAATACCGGGCCGGCGTCAACACTGGTCACATAGTCCCGGCGGGCGCCCCACGGTCCACCGCCCCTGGTGTAGAAACCGTGACGGGGGTGGTAGAGCGCCAGTTCCATGAACCGGGCAAAGCTGATCGGCCCCTCGGTGCGGATCAGCTCCAGCAGTTCGTCCTGCAGCACATTGTGGTTCGGATCGTTCATCAACTCCTCCACTGCTTGCGCAATTGTAGCAGAAGGAGAGGACAGTCCACCTTCGCTCCGCCTGTACCGGCCAGGGCGGTTTGACTGGCCCACTGTTACGGGCTATAGTCCACACAGGGAAAAGGCTGCGGTGCGATCTTGGCATCTCAATGATATAAAAAGGCTTGCGAGCCAGGGCGGAAGGGCGGCGACGACCAATGCCGTGGAGAACCGGGGAACTGCCGCGAATGACCTTCACAGTGGTAATCCCGGTCAAGAACGGGGCCGCCACGCTGGACCGCTGTCTCACCTCGATCCGGGAGAGCGCAAAAGAAGCCGGCCTCGATGATGGCCGGATGGATATCGTGGTGGTGGACAATGGCTCGGCCGACCGCTCGGCCGAGATCGCCGAGGACCGGGGCTGCCGAGTGATCTACGTGCCGGCCGCCGAGGGCGTATCCGCCTCGCGCAACGCCGGCGCCCGGGCCAGCCGGGGTGAAGTGCTGGTCTTCACCGACTCGGATGTGGTCTTCGGCAAGGGGGCGTTCATCTCCCTGCAACTGGCCCTGTCCGACCCGCAGTTGCTGGGAGTGGTGGGCATCCAGGATCCGGATGCGACCTACGAGCGCTACTGTTCGCGATTCAAGAACCTGTGGATGTCGTACAGTTACCGCCGGCTGCGCGGCCCGCTGACCCTGTTCTACACCACCGCGGCGGCGATCCGGCGGCAGTTCTTTCTCGACCTGAACGGTTTTGACGAGGAATACCGGACACCGGCGGTGGAGGACACCGAGTTCGGGCAGCGGCTGGGTGACGCGGAGGCAAAGATCGAGATTCGGCGGGGGTTCCTGGTGGACCACCGTAAGGAATACTCGCTGCCCTCCCTGCTGACCACCGACTTCCGGCGGTCGGCCGAGCTGGCCCGGCTGCTGCTGCGGCGCCGCCGTGCGGGTGCCGCCCGGGGCAAGCGAAGGAAGCTGAACAGGACTTCGGTGCCCACCGCGGTGATCGCCGGCGTGGCGCTGGGATCGGCCTCGCTGGTACTGCTGGCCCTGGCCGCGGTGATCGGCAGTTGGCCGGTTGCCGCCGGCGGCGCCGCCGGCCTGCTGCTCAGTCTGCTGCTTCACGGGGGATTTATCGGGTTCATGGTGCAGCGCGGCGGCCTGCTTTTCGCCCTGCGCGGGATCCCGCTGATCCTTCTCGACCTGTTCTGGATTAGCGCCGGGCTCTGCTGGGGGGGCCTCTCCTTCGGTCTGGCCGGAAAGCGCTACTGACCGAAGCGGACGGGAGACCGATGAAGGGATACCTCCACTTTGCCGACCGGCTGCTGGGCAAGCGGGGCAAGGATCCGCTCTACGTGGTCCTCTTCATCACCGAGCGCTGCACGGCCAACTGCCTGCACTGCCTGCTGGGCCCCGAGGACCGTCCGGGCCGGGAGGGCGAACTGACGCTGGAGGAGTACGAAGCGATCAGCCGGGGAATGGGTGAGATCCTCTTCCTCCTCCCCACCGGCGGCGAACCGTTCCTGCGCCAGGACCTGCCCCGAATCGTAGAGATATTCCACCGCAACAACCATGTGCGAAACACCGGAATACCCACCAACGGGTCAATGCCCGAACGGGTGGTGAACGGGGTGGAGCAAATTCTCGACCTCTGCCCGGAGATGGACCTGGGCATCGACGTCTCCTTCGACGGCGTGGGGGCCGAACACGACCGTCTGCGGGGCACCCCGGGGCTGTTCCGGAAAGCGGTGGAGACCTACCGGGGCCTGGAGCAGCTGCGGGACCGCCGGCCGGGCTTCAACCTCAACGTGGCGGTGACCGTCTCGGCTCTGAACCAGCACCGCCTGGAAGAGCTCTACCGTTTCCTCAGCGAGGAGCTCCGCGTGCGCTGCATCAACCCGCTGCTGGTCCGCGGGACGCCCCGCGACCCTGCGGCGGCGGGAGTGGACCCCGAGCGGTACGAGGCCTTTGTCAGGCTCCTCGGCGAAGAGGTCCGGCTGGGTCGTCTCGAGGGGTACAGCCGCTTCGGCTTTGCCGGGCTGATCAACGCGATGAAGAACGTCCGCCAGCAGGTGATCGGGAAGATCATCAGGGAAAACCAGCAGCAGGTTCCCTGCTACGCGGCCAGTCTGAGCTGTGTGATCACCAGCCGCGGCGAGGTCTACCCCTGCGAGCTGCTGGACCGCAAGCTGGGCAGCCTGCGCGAGGAGGGTCTCGATTTCCAGCGGATCTGGCGCGGCGGCCAGGCCGAGGCGGTGCGGCGCCACATTCACGATAGCGGCTGTTTCTGCACCTACGAGTGTTTTCTGACCAACAGCATCATCTTCAATCCCCGGATGCTCCCCCGCCTGCTGCGGGAGTGGATCAGGGTCGGCGGGCCCGGCTCCGAGCCGGGAAAGGGAGCGGCGGCAACGTCATGTTCCGAAACGAAAGAATCTCTCTAGTCATCCCCTGTCTCGATGAGGAGAGGGGAATCGGCGCGGTGATCGAGATCGTGCCGCCCTTTGTTGACGAGGTGGTGGTGGTGGACAACGGTTCCACCGACCGGACGGCCGAAGTGGCCTCCGGGCTGGGGGCCACGGTGGTTTCCGAACCGCGACGGGGGTACGGCCGGGCGTTGAAGACCGGTTTTGAACATGTGACCGACGGCATCATCGTCACCCTGGACGGCGACGGAACCTACCCCTGCCGGATGATCCAGCCGGCCCTGGACCACTTTTTCGACGAATCCCTGGACTTCATCTCCTGCCGGCGCTACCTGGAAAACCGTGAACTGAGCCTGAGCACCTTGAAACGGTTCCTGGGCAACATGGCCCTGACCCTCTCCTTCCGGCTGATCTACGGCATCGGCCTGCGGGACTCACAGTCGGGGATGTGGATTTTTCGCCGCCGGCTGCTGGAGGAGATCCAGCTGAAAAGCGACGGGATGGCGCTCTCCGAAGAGATCAAGATCGAGACGTTCTGCCGCAGGGGATTCAGGGCCGGGGAGTTCCCGGTACCTTACACCCACAAGGCACGTGTGGGACCGAGCAAACTCCGGCCCTGGCGCGACGGCCTGGGAAATCTGGTATATCTGGTGCGAAAACGGCGGGACCTGGAGGGCCGCTGGGACCGCTGACCGGGATACCGGGTTATGTTCATGATTGACCCCGCCCCGCTTCTATAATAGATTTAGACGGGCAATGGACGGATCGGTTCCCATGGTAGTCCATGGGCCGGACGTTCACAGAATAGGAGCCTCGGTGAAATGGACAACCCGGACCTGGCCTCTTTCTTCCACCACGATCTTTACATACCCGACCTCGCCCCCAAGGACAAGGAAGACACCCTGAGCCAGATGGTGGATCACCTGGTGAAAGCTCGGGGCCTCGATTACGGCAACGTGATCCTCAATACCCTGCTGGAGCGTGAGAAGCTGGGCAGCACCGGTATCGGCAAGCAGGTGGCCATTCCACACAGCCGCTCGCTCGGCTGCAACGACCTGACGGTGATCTTCGCCAGGATACCCAAGGGCATCAAATTCGGCGCGGTGGACAAAAAGCCGGTGCATCTGGTCTTCATGATCCTCGCCCCCTACCAGGACAAGGGAAACCGCTACCTGCCCCTGCTGGGAAAGATCGTCGAGATGGTCAAAGACGACAAGCGGCGCAAGAAACTGATCGATACCGATTCCTTCGAAGACTTTCTCAAGATTCTGGAGGGGTGAGATGAGGGAAGAAGTGCAGAGGTTGATGAACCTCCACAACCTTGACCAGCTGATTCAGGACACGGAAAACCAGCGTGCGGCCGAATTCGAAAAGAAGCTCGGCTTCCTGATGGACGGCCTGGACAAGCTCAAGGAAAAACGGGAGCAGGTGGCGCAGGAAATCGAACCCGAGACTCTCGCGCTCTACGACAAGCTGAGAAAAAAGTATCAACGACCCGTGGTACCGATCACGGACAACATCTGTCTGGGCTGCTTCATTCGCCAGCCCACCAGCGGTTCCACCGATCACGAGAGCCTTCGCAACTGCGAGAACTGCAAGCGCTTTCTCTACGAGCTGAAGGTCTGACCCGTCCCGGCCGCTCAATACCGCCCGTCTCCCTCGTTCCTGGCTGCGGCCGCGGCCGGGAAACCATACCCGTCCGATGAGGACCGCCCATGCTTCGAGCCAGCGGGCTGAGTAAGAATTACGGCGAAAACATCGTCCTCAACGACGTGAGCCTCTTTGTGGGCCACGGGGAGCGGATCGGCCTGGTGGGCGCCAACGGTGTGGGCAAGACCACCCTCTTCCGCCTGCTGGCCGGCCAGGAATCGCCGGACAGCGGCGAACTGGCCCGGGAGGGGCGCGCGGTCCGTGTGGGCCTGCTGCCCCAGGAAATCGAGCCGCTGGAGGGCGGAACGGTCCTGCAGAACATCCTCGAGGTCCGGGCCGGCCTGCCGGCCATGGAAGCCGAAATGCGCCGGCTGGAAGAGCAGATGGCCGGGGACGGCGCGGGAGACGACCCGGAGCAGCATCGACGGTGGCAGCAGCGCTACGGGGAACTCCAGGAGCGCTTTGAAAGCGAGGGCGGGTTCAGCTACGAAGCGGAAGCCAAGTCGATCCTCTCCGGCCTTGGCTTCACCGACGCGGACCACCAGCGCCCCCTGAACACCCTGAGCGGCGGCTGGCGGATGCGGCTGGCCCTGGCCCGAATCCTCTTCGAGCGGCCCGACCTGCTGCTGCTGGACGAGCCCACCAACCACCTCGACCTCTCCTCCACCATCTGGCTCGAAGAGCACCTGCTGGACTACCCGGGGACCTACATCCTGATCTCCCACGACCGCTGGCTGCTCAACCGGCTGACCACGCGGACCGTGGAACTGGCCCGGAGCAAGCTGGCGGTCTATGCCGGCAACTACGACTTCTACCTCGAGGAGCGGGCCCAGCGCCGCGAGATCCTGCTGGCCTCGAAGAAACGGCAGGACCAGCGGATCAAGCAGATCGAGGACTTTGTCGCCCGCAACCGGGTGCGCAAGGACCGGGCGCGCCAGGCCCAGAGCCGGATGAAGATGCTGGACAAAATCGAGCGGATCGAGGTGGAGGGGGAGGAGAAAAAAGTCCGCTTCACCTTTCCGCAGCCCGGGCGGAGCGGCCAGGATGTCATGCGCCTGGACGGGGTGGCAAAACGATACGGGTCAAAGACCATCTACAGCGACCTCGACCTGCTGATCCGCCGGGGCGAAAAGATCGCCCTGGTGGGGGACAACGGAGCGGGGAAATCAACGCTGCTCAAGATTCTGGCCGGAGTGCTGCCCTTCGAGGCGGGATTCCGCGAGCCGGGACACAATGTGGACATCTACTACTACGCCCAGCACCAGCTGGAAGCGCTGGACCCCAAGCGCACCGTCCTCGAGGAGCTGCTGAGCAGCGCCGACATCACCACCGCCCCCATGGTCCGCGACATCCTCGGCGCCTTCCGCTTCAGCGGCAATGACGTGGACGTGAAAGTGGCCGTGCTCAGCGGTGGGGAGAAAAGCCGGCTGGCCCTGTCCCGCATGCTGCTTAAGCCGGCCAGCCTGATTCTGATGGACGAGCCCACCAACCACCTGGACATGGCCTCCAGGGATGTCCTGGAGCACGCCCTGCGGGACCACCGGGGGACCCTCTGCTTCATCTCCCACGACCGCTGGTTCATCAACAGCGTGGCCACCAGGGTGATCCATGTGGAAAACGGCCGGCTGACCCACTACCCTGGAAACTACGACTACTTCCTGGAAAAGAGCGGCCGCGGCGATGACCGCGGGACGGCCGGACCCGCCGCCCCCTCCGCGGAGAAGCGGCAGCAGCCGGAGGCCCCCCGGAACAGCGGGGGCGAGATTCAGCGCAAGGCCCAGCGCCGTTCGGAAGCCCAGCTGCGGAACCGGCAATACCGGGCCACCGCCGCACAACGTCAGTTGCTGCAGACCTGCGAGACGGAGATCGAGACCCTCGAGGAGGAGCGGAGCGATATCGAGTCCCGGATGGCCGATCCGTCCGTCTTTGCCGACGGCATCCGGATGAAGGAGCTCACCGGCCGGCTCAACCGGATCAGCGAGGAACTGGCCCAACTCTACCATCGCTGGGAGCAGGCCGGGGCCGATCTGGAATCCGCCCTCCAGGATTTTTCCACCGCTGACCCGGACACCCCGGGGACGTCAGGCCGCTGATCACCCACCCAGAGTAAATATTTCCCTCAAGCCCGACGCCCGATCGCGCGATTCACTAAGAGACGTTTCAATAACAGGTCCCCGAGGACCGCGCCGGACAGCCTCTGTTCGGCCAGGTACAGGGAAGCGATGGGCAGCACACAGGAAGTTGGACAACACCTGGTTCTCTTCGTGGCGGCCGGTGACGGCAGCGAGGAGGCCATCGATGCCGTGGCACGGCGGCTGTCAGAAAAATTCAGCAAGCCATACGAGCGGATGGTGGCCAGCGTCCGCCAGACGCCCCGGGTGTTCAAACGCAACATGAGCCTCCAGCAGGCCGAATCCTGTGCCGCCATGCTGCGCAACCTGGGAGCCGTGGCCGAAGTTCAGCCTCCCGCGCCGGAGCTCGCAGCGGAACCGGTGCTCGAACCACCACCGCCACCTCCGCCGCCGGAGATTGCCGCGGAACCAGCGGTCACACCACCCCCGCCGGAAATCGTCGACCAGAATTGCCCTTTCTGCGGGCGAGAGCTGCAGGAAGGCGGGGTCTGTGTGATCTGCAAGCCGCGGGAACTGGAAACGCCCGCCGCCGATGACATGGGAGCCGTGGAGATCGAACTGCCAGCGGTGGATTCGTTGCTCGACCCCGATCTATTGCAGCAGAATCCGCTCCAGCCCGAGATGGCTCAGGCGGATTCGGGCGGCGAAGACATCGAAGTGGGGGCCTCGGACAACTCGCCCGCGCCGGCGCCGGACGATTCCATATCCATCGAGAACGATCTCTCGGCCCTCCTCTCCCCTGAAAATCTGGGAGTCTGTCCCGCCTGTGCCGGGCCCATGGAACATGACGGTACCTGCCTGATCTGTCCCCCGCCCGAGCCGGCCCTGCAACCGCCGGTCCAGCCTGAACCGGTGGTGGCGGAGATACCGCAGGATATGATGCCGACCGACCAGCCGGCCCAACCCGGTGAGACTCAGCCCGATACGCAGGCCGGGATTTCGCTGGATGCTCTGCTGGACGTCGAGGATCCGGGGCCGGCCGTGGAAACCGAACCGGCCGCACCCGAAGCGGCAGGGCCGGCGCGGGAAACGGAAGCTTCCCCCTTCGAACCGCTGGCCCCGCTTAGTGCGGAACCGGAAAGAGAGAGGGTGGATGTCTGCAGCGGCTGCGGAGGACCGAAGGGGACCGACGGCATCTGCCTGATCTGTGGAGAGATTCCCGCCACCTTGGCCAGCCCAGCCGCCGACGAGATGACCATAATGGGCAACGAGCCGCCGCCGGCCGAACCGCTGCTCCCGGACCTGGACGACACACCGGCACCCGCTGAGGCGGCACCGGCCATCCTGCCGGAGGTCGCGACAGCTCCGGACCAGGCCGTGGCGCAGAGCCCCGGGAAAACAGCGGCGACACGGAAAAAGAAGGGCCGCGGTTTCGATCTCTCCAGCCTGCCCCGGGGGCTGTCCGTTCCGCTGCTGGCCACGCTGCTGTTGTTCAGCGGCGGCGTCGCGCTGGCCCTGAGCGACAAGTTCATCCTCGCCACGGGCGTCTACTTCCTGGCCCTGATAGCCGGGCTGGTGGCCGTGGTGGGCACGATAAAACACCTGCAGCAGACCGTGGACAGCTTTCCGAATCTGCCCAAACCGGTGATCTTCGTCTTTATCCTTTTCCTCTTCTTTGCCGGCAGTGGAATCATCGCCGGCTACACCCTCAAACAGTCGGCCCTGTTCCTGCTGGATAAAGCCGGCGAGGAATTCCAGGCCGAAGCTGCCCGGCTGGCCAACGAGGCGGGCAGCATAACCAGCGATGGTGGCGATAGTACGGCCGGCACGGAGACCGCAGGGTCCGGCGGGAAGATCATCATGGAAGAGGAGATGCTCGACCGGGCGATCACCGCCGAAGGCACGGGCGGGGAAAATCCCAGGGCGGCGCTGGAAAACTGGCGGGCCTACCTGGAAGGATTCCCCGCCGGGAGCAGCGCCGAGGAAGCGAAAGGCCGGATCAGCCACTGGAAGGCAGTGGTGAGCAAGCAGGACGCCCTGGACAAGTTCATCGCCCGGGACCGCCTGGGAAACAACGACCCGGAGGCCCGGATCCGCGACTGGAAGAGCTGCCTCGCCACCCATGGCAACACCCCGTTCATCCGTGACCGCGCCGAGGAACGAATCGAGTTCTGGGAATCGATGCGCCAGCAAAGCACTGCCCCCAGGTTCCCCTACTGGGCCTCCCTGCGGATGGACGACGGCCGGGAGTTCACGGGGAAAGTGGTGGCCGAGAACGACCGCGAACTGAAGATAGAGCTGCCCAACCGTCTGAAAATGAGATTCAACAAGAGCGAGTTCGAGGTCATCGAATCGGACCATATCACCGGCAAGCGTGTGGAAGCCGAATCCATGGAGCTGTTGAACGGAGTGACCACCGGGAAGACGAAGTGGGGCGCCGAAGACAAGATCACCATCCTCGGCGATGACCGCTCCGGGGTGCAGACCATGGTTTCCTTCAGGGTCACCGGCTTCTACCAGTTCGAGATCATGGCCCGGGCCGACAAGGACCAGAGCGGCTTTCCCACGGTCCTGCTCTCACTCAACGGCAAACAGCAGGAGCGGATCCGCTTCGACTCCGAAGAGTGGAAACTGTATACCGTGGCCTTCCCCTTCCGCATCCCCGCCGGGGAACACCAGCTGGAAATTCTCTTCCCGTCGCACTACCAGACCATGCAGGACACTCGCACCGTGGCCATCGACTACTTCACCACGTCCATGGTGGAGTAGCTGCCGGTCGCCCGTGGACGCCTCACAGCCCCCCCTTTAACTGTTTCTGACATATTTCCATTGACACTTCCCGCCCTTGAACCTAAATTCTAGCGCAACTGATTCAGCGGGGCGGTCGGGTTCGGCAATGCGGCACATCCCGGCCGCCTCCCTGGGAGAATATCGATGAATTGTCTGTTTCATTCATCTCGGCTGCCGTTGATCTTAATTCTGGCGGTTTATTGGTTTTGTGTCAGCATCCCCGTAACCGGGCAGACGGTTATTGATCTTGACTCCATTGAAGCGGATACGACAATTATCGGTTCCAGCTACCGCAGTTCGCTTAAAAATGCGGTTATTCTGGATATTGATAATTCCGGAACCGTGGACCTGTTTCTTCGCGATGCGGCCTTTCAGGAAACCTATGGTGATGAGTGCGTTTTTGGGTATTTAGATTTTTCATCCCGGCACGGGGTGCCAGTTGTGGATGCGATCGAAAAACACGATATCGTCATAGTCAGTAACCCTTCTGTGAATAAATGGCTTGGATTTTCACTTGCCACGGGTGACTGGAATCATGATGGCGTGGATGATCTGGCCGTGGGGGATCCCACAGCCGATCAATTCCTACATATTGCGGGCGGCACTGTCGACGTTTTCTGGGGTGGCTCACGGTGGCAAGCGGGAATGATCATCGACCTGTCCCAGGAATCGTCCGACATCTTCATCTACAGCAGTAATATGTCATCAGAGGATGATTGGCTGGGAACGAGTCTGGCCAGCGCTGACCTCAACAATGACGGCATCGACGACCTGGTCATCGGCGAGAAGTATGGTCCGAATCAAACCGGGAGCGGGACCGGCGCCGTCTATGTGCTCTATGGGTCTGAGGATTTCACCACGCCCATGGAGATTGATCTTGCTCTGGATGGGGCAGATTTAACCCTTCATGGAAGGTATGGCGGGGACAGGTTCGGTGAGTCGCTGGCCGTTGGCGATGTGAACGGGGATCAGATTGATGACCTGGTTGTTGGGGCCTGGGGGGCCTGGTATTGGGAGTCGGAATGGCTGAGATTGGGGGCGATGTATGCTTTTTTCGGGTCTGATAGCTTTCCTCCCCAGCACCATATCGATCTCAGTGAGAGCGAGGCCGATGTGACCGTGCTGGGCAATCAGCACCATTCAGCTTTCGGGGACGAAGTGGTCTGCGGTGATTTCAATGGCGATGGTGTGAGCGACCTGTGCGGGGGTCAATACTCTTACAATACAGCTGTTGTTTCTATCGGGGCCGCATACCTGGTGTGGGGTCGTGAGGGGTTTACGCCTCAAACACTCATTGACCTGAGATCGGAACCTGCCGATGTCAGTTTCTACGGGGATGGTCTTCACCAGTTTGCTCTGGGCAGGTCTTTGTCGGCAGGTGATTTGAACGGTGATGGCAAGGACGAGTTGTGCTTGTCTTCATGGAAATCAACGGAAAATGATGAGGCAGCGTCTGGAGGGCATCATATCTTCCTCGGGGCTAGTAATTACCCGCCGTTTCATTCGGTGGAACTTTCCGAGACCTATCCCACCTTGAGAATCCTCGGTGAAAACTACCTGGATGCGACCAATACTTTCAGGTACGATTGCTGATATCAATAATGACGGTCACAATGACATTCTCATCGGTCATTCAGGGGTCGATCGTCCCGAAGTCGATGATTGCGGCGCAATCTACATCTTCTATTCCGACGGCCTGCCCGTCGATCGGCCGCCTCGTGTTATGGCCGGCCCTGGACCCCACGTATCCAACCCCTCCGAGATGCGCCTCTGGGATCCGTTCTACAATGCCAACGGTGTTTCTGATCTCTTTTACCCCTACCTTGTCCAGGGCTACGGCCTCAACCCGGCTGCCGGTGACCTGAACGGTGATGGTTATGACGAGATCCTCGTAGGTCCGGGACCAGGCCCCCATCATCCTCCAACCGTGTTGGCACTTGATACCGTGGGAGGGTCACTGTGGTCCATTCAAGCGTATGGAACACCTCGCTATGGAGTTACTGTCACGGCCGGCGATCTGGATGGTGACGGTGATGACGAAGTTATCACCGGAGCGGGGCCTGGCGCTGTATACGGCCCTCATGTAAGGGGCTGGGACCTGAGCGGTGGCCAGATCCTGCCATTGGGGAATGTAAGCTTCCTGGCCTACGGGACAAATCGCTGGGGAGTGAATGTGGCCTGTGGTGATATCGACGGAGACGGAAAAGAGGAAATCATCACCGGAGCCGGCCCCGGAGCCGTGTTCGGTCCCCATGTGCGAGGTTGGGATGTAGAGGCTGGGGCTGCGGGGCCTATTTCTGCTGTGAGCTATTTCGCCTATGGCACTCTTCGCTGGGGGGTTAATGTAGCTAGTGGCGATATTGACGGGGATGGAATCGATGAGATCGTCACAGGCCCCGGGCCAAGCGAGATATTCGGTTCACATGTACGGGGATGGAACTATGACGGTGAAGTCATTACCTCGATCTCCGGAGTGAACTTCTTCTCTCACTCCGACCTGACCAATTCAATGGGTTGTGTGGTGGCTTGTGGTGATCTGGACAACGATCACATCGATGAAATCCTTACCGCACCTGGACCGCATCCAGAAAATCCAGCTCAGTTGAAATCATGGAATTACGATGGCGAAGTATTGACTCAGATCGACCGAATGAGCTTCATGCTCTTCGAAGAAGAGGAGTATGTGGCAGGGGCGCGGCTGGCTATTGGTAACTTCTATCAGGCTCCACCATTTTTACCGTAACTATAATCTGTAAACGTCATCCTCTTCATCGCCTGATACTGCACGAACCGGCCGATGACCTGCCTTGACTTGCCCAGGTCCCTGTGGCAGGATTCCTCTTTCCTGATATCTATATGATTCATCAGGTTTTGCATCATTGATCAGCCTTGATTTTGCTGGTGGTGAACCATGAAATCCCTGGTCTTCAGGACGGCGAGGAACAGTCTCTACCTGCTGGTGAGCGGGCTGCTGCGGCTGACCGGGTCGGACCGCCGGCGGGTGATGGGCCTGGCCCGGGTTCTCGGCGCCCTGCGCAGCCGGGTGGGCTATGTGGGCCGGGGGCGGAACCGCGCCCTGTATCTCGAGACCATCGACCGGGCCCTGCCCGGCCTCCCCCCTGGGGAACGGGAAAAGATCCTCCTCGACTTCTGGGTCAACCACCAGGCCTCCTTCCTCGAGCTGTTTCTCTCCCCCGACCTGACCCCCGAGGCCCTGGAAGGCTGGGTGGAGTTCCAGGGGCTGGAACACCTGGAAGCGGCGCTGGAAGGCGGACGGGGTGCCCTGCTGGCCACCATGCACATGGGCGACGAGCGGCTGTTGCACATCCTCCTGGCCCTCAAGGGGTTCCCCATCCGGGCCCTCTCCGCCGACTTTGCCGACTACGGCTGGGCGGCCCGCCGGGCGCGGCTCAAGGCGGCCGGCGCCTTCCACCCGCTGGAGACCGGCAACTCGCACCGCTGGATGTTCCGCAGCCTGGATGCCGGTGAGGCGGTGTTCATGGCCCTCAGCGGTTTCGGCGGCCCGCGGGGCGCCTGGGTCGACCTGCTGGGGCGCGAGGTCCTCTTCTCCTCGGCGCCGGCCCGGTTGGCCCTGCGCACCGGTGCCCCGCTGCTCACCACCGTCTGCCTGCGGCGTCCGGACGGCAGTTGCATGGTCCGGGTCGATCCGCCGCTTGCCGTGGATGCCGGGGACTCGGGCGATCTGGCCATCCACCGGGTGACCAGCGACCTGGTGGCCCGGTTCCGGCCGCTGATCCAGACCGATCCCGGGCAGTTCAACTGGATGTGGTATATAATCAGGCATCTCGAAACCGACCCCCAGATTGGCGGAATCCACAAGGATCGGACATGAGCCTGGACCAGCACCTCAGGCGGCACGCCCGTGAACGGGCGGACCGCAACGCCTTTCTTGCCGACAGCGGTAACCTGACCTTTCACGAACTGAACGAGCTGGCCGAACGCACGGCCCACGGTCTGCGCAACGCCGGCGTGAAGCCGGGCCAGCAGGTGGGCCTGATGCTGCGCAAGCGGCCCGAGACCATGGTGGCCTTTTTCGGCATCATGCGTGCCGGGGCCGTGGCGGTGCCGCTGAACGTCCGGCTGGAGGACAGCCGGCAGGTGGCGATCCTCGACCGGCTGGACCTGCAACTGCTGCTGGCCCACGAGGAGTGCATCCCCCAGCTGCAGCGGCTGCGGCAGCACCTGCCCCCGGCGGAGAGGAGTCTGGTCAGCGGCGGGACGGGGGCGGCCGCCGGTTTCGGGTCGCTGGAGGCGCTGCTCACCTCCCCCGCCGGCGGCGGCTCGTTCACCGGACCCGCGCCCGAGGACACGGCCTATATCGATTTCACCTCGGGCAGCACCGGGAGGCCCAAGGGGGCGCTCACCACCCACCGGGCCATCACCGCCAACACCGAGTCGGTGGTGGACAGCCTCGGCATCGGCCCCGACGACGTCCACCTGCCGCTGTTCGCCATCTCCTCCCACCCGCACGAGATTTTCGCCCGCTCGGTGACCCTGGGAGGGACCGCGGTGCTGCTCGACTCGATCAACCCCAAGGCCATCGCCTCGGCGGTGGAGAAATGGCGGGTCAGCTGCATCATGGGGCTGCCGCCGATCTACGAAGTGCTGCTGACCACCCTGCGCTCCAGCCGCTTCGATATCGCCAGCCTGCGGCTGCTGGAATCGGGCGGCATGGTCACCCCCTGGGACCTGATCGAGCGCTGGAAGCGCCAGGCCGGGAAACGGATCGTGCCGGTCTGGGGCAGCACCGAAACCGCCGGGGTCTGCATCTGCAACCTCCAGGCGCTGGAACGCCGGGAGGAGGGGATGGGGCTGCCCTGCCAGGGGGTGGAGGTGCGGGTGGTGGACGGGTCGGGCGGTGAGGTGCCCGACGGCGAGGTGGGAGAGATGGCGATCCGCAGTAGTTCCGTCTTTCGCTCCTATCTCAACAACGAGGCCGAGACTGCGGCCGTGCTGCGGGACGGCGAGTATCTGACCCGGGACATGGTGCGCCGGGATTCCCTGGGGGGCATCCACTTTGCCGCCCGGCGGGACGAGATGATGAAGGTGGCCGGGCTCAAGGTCTACCCGGCGGAGATCGAACAGGTGCTGCGGCAGCACCCCCGGGTGGTGGACGTGGTGGTGGCGGCGGCCCGCAGCCGGGCCCGGGGGGTGATCCCCATGGCCCACGTGGTGGTCTCCTCCAGGACCTCGGTGACCGAGCTGAAGCAGTTCTGCCGCCAACACCTGGCATCGTACAAGGTGCCGCGGATATTCGAGTTTCTCGACGAGCTGCCCCGCACCGGCAACGGCAAGCCGGACCGCCGGTCCCTCTCCCGTCTCTGAGAGGCCGCCGGCGGAAAGAAACTTGGGGCCACCCGCAGGTTTTTTTACACTCCGCCGGTGTTCCGGACCGGGGCCGCCGGTCATCCTCAGGAGCAAGTTGTTGTATTTCAACATTTGGTCGCAATCACAATAGCTGGCACGGCCCTTGCTCCTGTATTACGGCGAACGATGAAACAGACAACTGAATGAACAAGGACAGAAAACAACAGGAATCAACGGAGGGCAGGAAGATGACCAGCAAGAACACCAAGGGAACCCTGATGATCGCGGCGCTGATCGCCGGAGTGATGATCTTCGCCATGGCCGGCAGCGCCGCCGCCGGAGCGAAGTTCCTCTACGTCAAGTCCAATGAAGCCAATATCCGCACCTTCCCCTCGATCCAGGGCGAGATCATGGCCACCGCCGTCTTTGGCGACCGCCTTTACGGCATGGACCACGTGGGCGACTGGTACCAGGTGAAACTGGAAGACGGGAAGACCGGCTTCATCTACGACGAGCTGGTCACCGACGACCACCCGGAAAAGCTCTACGTTGAAGTGGGGATGGCCAATGTCCGGGAGCTGAACAACATCTACTCCCCGGTGCTGACCACGGTGCCGGGCGGCACGGAACTGAAGTCGCTGGGCAAGAAGGACGACTGGTACAAGGTCCAGCTGGCCGAAGGCACCATCGGCTTCATCCACGAAGACCTGGTGGACGACGATCCCCCGGGAATCCTCTTCGTCAACGTGATGAACGCCTCGGTCCACGCCTCCTGCTCCCCGGTGAGCGAGAGCCTCGGCACGGTGGCCGCCGGCGACGAACTGAAAAAGCTGATGAAGTTCGATGACTTCTACCAGGTGAAGCTGGCCGACGGCCGCACCGGTTTCATCCACGAGGACGCGGTGACCGACGACGCCCCGGACATGCTGTTCGTCGACGTGCCCCAGGCCGAGATCAAGACCGACCCCACCATCTACGGCATGGTCAAGGCCACTGTCACCGGCGGCGCCGAACTGACCGCCTACGACAAGGAAGACGACTTCTACCTGGTGAAGACCGCCGACGGCACCCTGGGCTGGATCTACGACGAAAACGTGATCAAGATCAGCGACTGATCGCCGGCCGCCAGACCACCACGATTCAAAGCGCCGGGCCCGGGCCCGGCGCTTCCGCTGTACAGGGCTGGGTCCGCCAGCGCCGGTGGAACCAGATCCACTGTTCGGGGTACTGCCTGACGATCTCCTCGATCACCCGGGTCCAGCGCTGGGTGTTCTCCAGGATGTCAGCATCCTTGTCGCCGCTGCGCACCAGCTCGATCTCCGGCAGGACGTGCACCTGGTGCCGCAGGGCGCCGCCGTCCCCGGAGCCGGTTTTCCAGCGGATGAAGACGGGAACGATCCCGGCCCCCGACGACCGGGCCAGGGCGGCCGGTCCGATGGGGGTGTAGGCCGGCCGGCCAAAGAACTGGACAAATGCGCCCTTCAGCTTTGGCAGGTCGAGGTCCCCCAGAATCCCCACCGGCAGGTTCTGCCGCAGGGCGCTGAGAATGGGCCGCGCACCGGCGTCCTGGTAAATCACCCGCAGGCCGGCCCCCTCGTTGCGGATGGAGTCGCAGAGGTGGTTGTAGAGGTCGAAGCGCTGCCGCTGCACAATGGCGCTGAACGGCCGGTCGAGGATGTGCACCAGGTAGGAGGCCAGCAGTTCCCAGGATCCCAGGTGGGGGGTGAGGATGATCAGTCCCTTGCCGCGGTCCAGCACCCGGTGCACCGGGTCGAAGGAGTCGGCGTCGATGAGCGACAGCAGTTCAGCCGGGGGCAGTTTGGGCAGCCGCAACGACTCGATGAGCGAGCGGCCGGCCGTGCGGTAGGAGGCCCGGGCCACCGCCTTCATCTCCTCGGGCGTGAGCGAGGATCCGAAGGCCTGTCCCAGGTCGTCCAGGGACCTTTCCAGCGACAGGTCGATGAAGGTGCGCCGCTCCCTCCGCGGAGCTGCGCCATTGCCCTTCCGGGAGGCCAGCCGGAACATCAGCCCCCCCAGCTTCTCGCCGCCGGCCAGGGCCAGGGAGCGGGGAATCCACGGTGAGCAGTGGATGAAGCCGGCGAGGATGGACGCGGCTGCTGCGCTGTAAACGTTTCGTAAACGCATGGATCTGCACTGGAAACCGGAAGACCGGGGAGTCTTGAACATCGGTCGTCAACGTGGTGAACCCTGCAGGCAAAAGAATAGTCCAATCGTGCCGGAAAGGAAAGAGAGACGCTGGAGAGGCCATGGAGAATGTGTGATAATAGCGCCTCGATATGGGCCCGGTACTGCCGGGGAACAGGGAACTTGAACAGGGCGGCAACGGCCCCGGGGAGGGATACGTGGGCGAGCACTGGGCAGACGAAGCAGCCAGCCGGCTGGTGGCACGGGGGGGCGACGTGGTGATCAGCACCGGGATTTCACCCTCCGGCCCCATACACATCGGCAATATGCGGGAGGTGGTCACCGCCGACGCGGTGTGCCGCGCCCTCGAGGACCAGGGGGTGAACCCGCGCTTCTACTACATCGCCGACGACTTCGACAACCTGCGCAAGGTCTATCCCTTTCTCGACCCCGCGGTCTACGAGGAACAGGTGGGCCGGCCGCTCTCCCGCATCCCCGGGCCGGCAGGGGACGGCCGCAGCTACGCCGACCACTTCCTCGATCCGTTCCTCGACTCGCTCCAGCGGCTGGGCATCAAGGCCGAAGTGGTCCGGCTGCACCAGCTCTACGAGTCGGGCCGCATGACCCCGGCGATCAAGCTGGCCCTGGAGAAACGGGACCTGGTGGCGGAGATCATCGACGGGATGACCGGCCGGGAAACCCCGGACCACTGGAGCCCCTTCACCGCGATCTGCAACAGCTGCGGCCGGCTCACCGGCACCAGGGTCACCGGGTTCGACGGCCCGGCCGAAACGGTGGCCTACACCTGCCGCTGCGGCGACGAGGGCGAGGTGAGCATGAACGGCGGGGGCAAGCTGGTTTGGCGGGTGGACTGGCCGGCCAAGTGGTGGGTGCTGGGCGTGACCTTCGAGCCCTTTGGCAAGGATCACGCCACCCGCGGCGGCTCCTATGCCAGCGGGGAGCGGATCAGCAGGGAGGTCTTTGGCTGGCCGGCGCCCATGCCGCTGGTCTACGAGTGGATCAGGCTGGGCGGCGTGGGAGACATGTCCTCGAGCAAGGGCAACGTGGTGACCATCAGCGAGATGCTGGAGATCCTCCCGCCGGAGGTGCTGCGCTACCTGGTGATCCGGCGCGCGCCGAAGAAAACCATCTCCTTCGACCCCGGCATGCCGCTGCTCAACCTGGTCAACGACTTCGACGACACCGAAGCGGCGGGCACCGACGAGCGTTCATATCAGCTCTCGTCCCTGGGCAGCGTGCCCCCGGTGGGGGTTCCGTTCAAGCACGTGGTCACCGTGGTGCAGATCGCCGGCGACGGCGGCGACGACGCGGTGATCGAAATCCTGCGCCGCGGGGGCTACGACGTGAGCAACGTGGAGGGGATCCGCGGCCGGGCGGCCTACGCCCGCCGCTGGCTGGAGACCCACGCTCCGGAGGCGGTGAAGTTCTGTCTGCAGCCCACCCTGCCCGAAGCGGCGGCGGACCTGCCTCCGGAAGCGGCGGCGGCCCTGGGCCGGCTGGCCGACCAGCTGGAGCCGGGCCTCGACGCCGAGCAGATCCACCAGCTGCTCTATGACGCGGCCGAGGCGGCGGGGGCCCAGCCCAAAGCGGTGTTTCGCGCGCTCTATCTCTCCCTGCTGGGCAAGGAGCGGGGCCCGCGGGCCGGGTGGTTCCTCTCCACCCTGGACACCGATTTCCTGGTGGGGCGCCTGAGGGAAGTGTCACCGAATGCGCAGTAGCCCGGAGCAAGCGGGGGGCACCGTGCGGCGCGGCACGCAGATCCTGCTCGCCGCCACCCTTGGCGGCGCCGTGGCCGGTGCCCTGGCCGCGGCCGTGGACTGGCGGCGCATCCTGCTCAACGGCGACTTCATCGAAGTGACCCTGCTCACCCGGCTCTGGCTCACGGTGACCGCGGCCGGGGCCCTGGCCGGACTGGCCGCCGGCCTGATCACCCTGCTGCTCCTGGCGCTGGCGGCCCGGAGACGGGCGCGGCCCCTGGCCGCTCCGCCGGGCGGGTTCGGGACGGTTGCCGCCCTGGCCGTTCTGCTGCTGCTGGTCTACCTCGGCCTGCGGGCCGCCACCCCGATTCTACGAGGGGCGTCTCCCGCGGCAGCGGATGGACGAATCCTGCGGGAAGCGGACCGAGACCACCGACCTCCCGCAGAACGGGGAACAGGCTGCGACACGCGCCTCGGTGATCGTGCTGCTGCTGGACACGGTGCGCGCCGACCACCTGTCGCTTCACGGCTACCGGCAGCGCACCACGCCGGTGCTGGAGGAATTTGCCGAAGAGTGCCTGGTCTGCGATTCGGCGCGGTCCACCGCCTCCTGGACCCTGCCGGCCCACGGTTCGCTGTTCACCGGGCTCTATCCCAGCCAGCACCGCATGCACAGCTACCGTCCGGAGGAGCGGTCCACAGGACAGCTGCTGCTGGCGGCGTACCCCATGACCTCCACCATCCTCACCCTGCCGCAGGTGCTGCAGCAGTCCGGCTACCAGACCGCCGCCATCTTCGCCAACCCGATCCTCAATCCCCACTTCCGTCTCGACCGGGGCTTCGACGACTACCTCCGGCAGAGCAACGGCAACTCGCGGATCCCGCTGCTCACCGAGCCGGTTCTCCAGGCCTCCCCGTGGTCCGGCTGGCTGGCCACGCTGCGCAAGGGGACGGCCACGGCCCGCCAGATCAACGGCCGGGTGACCCACTGGCTGGACCGCCACTCCCGGGCGCCCTTCTTTCTCTTTGTCAACTACATGGACGCGCACTGGCCCTACCTGCCGCCGCCGCCCTACGACACCGTCTATCCCGGCAAGGGCGGCTCAAGCCTCTCCAAGTTCCAGATGCGCAGAATCGTGATGGGCCGCAAGCGGAGCCTCACCGACCAGGAGCTGGCCGGCCTGCTGTCCCAGTATGACGGTGAGATCCGCTACCTCGACAGTGAGCTGGGCCGTCTCTTTGACCACCTGCGCCGCCGGGGCCTTTACGATTCGAGCATGATCATCGTCACCAGCGACCACGGCGAATACTTTGGTGAACACCAGCTGGTGTTCCACGGCCGGGAACTCTACGAGGGCGGGGTGAAAATTCCCCTGCTGGTCAAATACCCCGGCGGGTCGCCCCGGGGGCGTTTTGCCGAACCGGTGGGGCTGGAGGATGTCTTCCCCACCGTCCTCTCCGCCCTGGGCCTGCCGGTTCCCGGCACGGTCAGCGGCGTCAGCCTGGGGGCCCCGCGCACCGGCCCCACGGTGTCGGAGAACTACTACAGCTTCAAATTCGATCAGCGGAATCCCGACTTTGGCCAGCGGTTCGACCGGGTCCGCCGTTCGCTGGTCCAGGGGAGGCACAAGTTCATCCACTCCAGCGACGGGCAGCACGAGCTCTACGACCTGCACGACGACCCGCAGGAGACCAGCAACCTCCTCGCCGAAAACCCGGAGCTGGCCGCCCCCTTCCTCGATTTCGCCCGCCGGCTGGAACAGACCGCGGGACGCCCACGGGCTCCCCGGGACCGGCTGGCCCCTGCGGGACAGGCACACCACCGGGGACGACGATCTCAGGAAACAGCTGGAAGAGCTGGGCTACCTGGAAGCGCCCTGATCCTCTTCGGCGAAACGCACCTTCAGCCGGCGATTCAGTTCGACGAAGCGGCTGAGGAAGGCGTTGGCCTCCGGGTTGTACTGCCCGGTGGAGGTGATGGCCAGGAGCAGGGATTCGTAGATGTAGGTCTTGTGCGCCTCCGAGGCCCGGCCGAAGACGTCCTCGAAGCGCGCGGTGTTGTAGCGGTAGAGCCGGTAGCAGTCGGTGGGGTCGATCTCGGCCAGCAGCCGGCTGACAAAGGCCGGCTGGCGAACAGGCGCGGCCAGCTTGAGCCGGGTGGCCGGCGCGCAGCGGGCCATCAGCTCGCCCATGCGCTTGCGGTGTTTGCGTTCCGAGCGGATCTTCAGCAGGTCGCGCAGTTCGTAGTAGCTGGCCGGAAAGAGGCTGCGCAGCTGCTTGAGGTAGTAGCGGCGCTGGACAAAATGGAGCCGGGCCGGGTTGAGGTCCTGCTGCAGCAGAAGCTCGTTTTCCATCTCCCTGATCCGCTGTTCCACCAGGTCGCTGCGCAGTTCGACGAAACCCTTCTCCTGCAGGTAGTCCACCAGCTCGGGGGCATCGTAGCGGAAACAGGGGAAGCTGGAGGAGACCAGCTCCCCGGGGGGCTTCACCCCGTCCCCGTGGACCAGGCACGATTCGGTGTCGCGCAGCACGTAGCAGCCGCCAAAGAGGTCGCTGTGGAACGAACCGACGCCCATGCGCAGGGTGACCGGCCCGTCGAACTCCAGGGACCGCAGGTCGCCCAGCCGCTGGACCAGTTCGTCACGCAGGTGGAGCATGGCATGGATCGAGGAGTCCCGGTTGAGACCGTCCCCGCGGAGCAGCTCGGCGGCCTGGCGGTGGAAGAGGGCCAGTTTCTCCAGGTCCCGCGACTGGGTGTCCAGGCTGAGCTGCACCGTCTCCACCAGCAGCAGGTCGTCCGGCCGCTCCATCAGGCCCGCCCGGTCGTCCAGCTCCCCCCAGAGCAGGTGCTTGAAGGTCAGGAAGCCGATGAGCTTCCGCCCCTCCTCGTAGAGCCGCTGGAGGACCAGCCGCTCGTAGGAGCTGCCGCAGTGCTGCACGGCGGCCCGGGCCTGGTCCGGTGAGAGCACGATCAGCAGCCGCGTGGTGTCGCCGGTGCGCAGGTAGTCGGGACCCAGCTGCCGCGCCACCTCGGGGCTCCAGCCTCCGCGGTCCACCGTGAAGGAGGGGAGGTCGCACTCCATTCCCAGCACCTCGCGCAGCAGGGTGCGGTAGCGCCGGGCCAGGGCGCCGTCCACCGGGAAGAGGCCGGCGCTGGCCGACAGCAGCTGGTGGAAGGCCCGGCTGCGGCCGAAGAGGCGCTTCAGCCCGTCCACCGCATGCTGGAAGGTCACCGGCACGGGGCTACTCCTTTCGCAGCTCTTCCTGGGCCAGACGGCTGGCCCGGAGTTCGTTGATCAGGCTTTCCTTGCGCGAGCGGACCCGCTCCTCCCGCATCGCTTCCTCGTGGGCCAGGCTGTGGGTCCGGTAGCGCTCCACCTCGGCCATCACCGTGGCACCATCGATGGGCCGGTAGAGGCCGCGCAGACGGTCCACACACTGGTCCCCGTCGAGGCCATAAACATCCTCGGGCATGGGGAACTCCCCGGCGACGGTCATCAGCCGCTTGGAGATGTTCTTCACCGGACGGCCGGTGAAGCCGAACTCCAGGCAGGCCTGGCCGATCTCCCGCCACCCGGGCCGGCGGCGGCTGCCCTTGTCCGGCACCTGGACATAGCCACCCACCCCGCCCTCCGATTCAGGCAGGCCGCGGCGCAGCTTGATGCGAAACAGGGCAACGAAGTCCTCGGCGGTCTCCGGCCCCCTGACCTCCAGCGGGTTCTCCTGCAGCCGCTCGGCCAGGGCGCCCTCGATGCCCTTGATGTCGTTGGTGGTGGCCACGATCACCGCGTTGCCCAGGTCCCGGGACGCCACACCCTCCAGGCTGTTCATCAGTTCGTGCAGCAGATCCTTGTCCGCGGCGTTGACATTGACGTCGTCACGGGAGGCCAGCATCAGGTCGATGTCCTCGATGGCCACCAGGCAGATCCGGTCGCCGCGGTGCAGTTCGGCCAGCTTGCGCTTCAAATTTTTCACCGACTCGCCGAAATATTTATCTTTGACGTCGCTGCCGATGAGCACCGCCCGGAACGGCTTGTCCAGTTCCCTGGCCCTGACGGTCAACTGGTGGATCAGGGCGCTGATGGCCATGGTCTTGCCGGTTCCCGGCCGGCCGTAGAGCAGGAGGGTGCGTGCGAAATCACCCAGTTCCTTGGCCGGGTTGCGGCGGGTGCGCGGGTCGTAGAGCAGGATCTTGTCCGCCACGCCCAGCAGCGATGTCTTCAGTTCGCGGTTGCCCACCATCTGGTCGAAGGTCTCCCCGGAAACCGCCACGCTCTCCGGTTCCTCGATCTGCAGGGTGAACCCGGAGACCGACACCCCGTCAAAGAGGAAGTGGCGGTTCTCCACCGCCGGGCGCAGCTCGAGGTAGGACTGGCTCAGCCGGGTGCAGCGTTCGGCCAGCTGGCGGAAGAAATCGTGGGTCAGGCAGACGAAGTCGGCGCTGCTGGTCACCACCCGGGAGCGGTCGGGCTTCTTCTCGCAGAGGTCCACCAGGAAACGGGAGACCACGTTGTTGAAGGTTCTGATCTCGTTGGCATCCACGGCCACGCTTTCCAGGTCCAGCGGCCAGGAGCGGACCTCCTCCCGGGGCAGCCCCTCGCGGATGGTGGCGGTGCGGCCGGCGATGATCGAGGAGGCGGCGAACAGGGAATAGAGCGAGGCGAAGGTCAGGCGGTGCTCCAGCAGCTTGCGGTCCCGCGTGGCATCGGCCCGCAGCGCCGGGATCTCCAGCAGGTTCTCCAACTGCCCGAAGAGGGCGTAAAAGGCTGAAAGCCCCTCCTCCACGGCCAGCAGGGTGCTGGTCTCCTCCACACTCATCAGGTCCGGGTCCTGGTCGTCGATCTCGCGGACCAGGCGGTAGAGGTCGAGTGTCAGCGGGTCGATACGAAAGTTCCGCAAACGTTCCTTGACCTTTTTCCGGTGCTCGGCCAGATCTCCGGGAAGCAGTTTTTCCGCGTCAATCAATGATTTGTCCTTCTTCGTCCACACCCACCACCCGGTAGTTCTCCTCGCCGCCGTTGATGAACATCTCACCCAGTTCCTGGCGGATGCGGTTCGGGCAGTAGGCAAAGTTCTCCGCCGCCTCGTCGGAGCAGAGCTCCATCCGGTCGGGCTTGCGAAACATCGACTTCTTGATCTCCAGCGTTTTTTCGCTGACCACCGACTCGCAGCGGTAGCGCAGCAGCCATGGCTGGGGTGCGTCCTGAAAGACCTCCGCCAGCGGTCCGGCGTTGTGCGTCCGGTCGCAGTAGAAGGGCCCGATGACGTGGCGCTTCACCGCCTTGGGGTGGATGGCGGAAAAGGCATCCACACTCTTCAGCAGGTGCGCCGCTCCCAGACCGAACTTCTGCTCCAGGGTGGTGAACAGTTCGAAGCTGCCGTGCTTGCGGCCCAGCGGTTGGTCATCCTTGTCCTGCTCCAGTTCCAGGGAGTAGGCCACGAACAGGTTCTTCGACTGGTCCAGACCCCGCCAGTGGAGGTGGTAGCGCCGGCAGCCGTCACCGGACCCGTTCTCGCGCACCCGCACCACCTCGAAATCCCTGACGATGGGCATGTCGCGCAGGCGGCGGTAGTAGTCGAGGCGGACCTTGGACTGCTGTTCACCGAGCGGGAACTCACCGGCGAGTATTTTCTGCATCGCGGCTGAGGCCAGGTCTTCCTGGGCCGGCAGTTCGGCCAGCACTTCACCGGCCCGGCTCTTTTCCTGGAAGAGCCGGATGAACTCGAGGCTGTTGGGGAACCCGGACGCGCTGGGGTCGATGCGCAGCCGGGAATCGATGCCCTCCTTCTGGTCCTCATCGCTGAAGCGGAAGAAGACCAGGGTATCGCCAATCTGCCGGCAGTAGTCGGCCACGTCCTCCTCGTCCGCCGCACGCAGGCCCTTTTCCAGGGCCTGCAGGGCCGAGGAGAGTTGCTCGAGGTAGGGATTGATCTCGCAGCCCTCGATGGGCAGCACGTTTTCCATGGTTCCCCCGGTGCCGGTTACGCCTCGTCCGGCCCGTCACCCGCGGCCGCGGCCTCGCGGTTCTTCTCGATCAGGCGGTCGTAGTTCCGGATCAGCGCTTCACGGAACTGCTCGGTGGCCTCCTCGATCTGCTTGCGCTTGGCCTCCTGGGTCGCGGGATCGTTCAACGGCTGGTCGAGGATCCGCGAGGTCTCCGCGGAGATCGCTTCCACCGCGTCGCCGGTGATCCTGTGCAGCGAGTCGAGGGTCTGGCGGTAGGCGTCGAACATCGCCCCCGACCCCTTGACCGTCTCGGCCCGCTTGAACACCGAGATGGTCTTCTGCAGGATCTCGGCGGTCTGGTCCAGCGAGTACCTGCAGCTTGAGCTGGATCGCCTTGAGGTTCTTGGTCGAGGTGTCGAAAGCGGCCACGTAGTTCTTGGCCGTCTCGTAGTTCTCCTGGGCCAGCCGGCCGCGAATCGAAGCCTGCTGCCACTGGTCATGCAGCTCACGCCGCTGGTCCTGCAGGCGGTTGATCCCGGCCTCGATGGCCCCCCGGTCCTCCACCAGTGCGTTCTCGCGGTCCTTCTCCTTCTCCTCCAGCTTTACGTCCAGCTCGTCCAGCCGGGCCTTGCGCTCCTGGGCTTCGCGCACCGAGGTGGTGTAGTCCTGGTTCAGGCGGTCCCGCAGGGCCACCAGTTCCCCCAGCTCGCGGGTCCCCTCCTCGATGAGCATGCCCAGAGACTGTTCATAGTAGCGGGAAAAGTCGATGGTGGTGTTGATGTTCTCGGAGATGTTCTGCGACTTGACCCGCCGGAGGTGGTGGCGCACCGCGGCGTTCTTGCCGCTGCCGCCAAAGATGGAGAGGAACTTCTCCCAGGCGCTGAGGCCCTTGATCTCGATGATCTTGCGGGTGGCCTCGTCGAGGTTCTGGACGATCTTCTCCACCGAGGCCTGGATCTCCATCCCGATCTGGGTTTTCTGGGCTATCACGTGGTCGAGATTGATCTTGACCTTGGCCTCCTGCTCCGACTTGCTGTACTCCTCCTTGAACTTCTCCACGTCGCCCTTGAACATCCCGGTGACCACCTGGCCCTTTTCCTGAATTTCCCGGGCCTCTTTGGACGCGGTTTCCCTGGTCTGTTTCATATGCTTCCCCCAGAACGATCGCGCAATGCCGGTTTTTCCTGCAGCTCCCGTTCCGTCTCGGCCAGCCAGCCCCGCAGCTCACCGGAGACGTAGCGCCAGCGACGGTGATCCCTGCTCACCGTGTAGCCCAGCAGCCCGGCCAGCAGGGCGACGGCCAGGGTGCCGACAAAGACCTCCACCATGGCCACCCCGAAAAAGGCGAGGGCCACGGTGGTGATAACGGCAATGGCGGTGACCGTGTAGGACCAGAAGACCACCTTGCGCTTGCCGAGGCGGCACAACTCCACGTAGCCCAGAAGTGCCTGAATCTTCTCCTTCATCCGAATGGTTTCCATGTCTGAAACACCTCCTCTAGGGTGTTCTGGCCGTCCTGAACGCGACAACACCCGGGACCAGGGGAACCTGGCCGGGGACCTGACTGCACGTCTGATTTACGGCTGAACCGCCAAAAATGTTCGTAAGGCCGCCCGCATGCCGATCCGCAATCGGTCTCAGGGCAACCGCAGGGGAACCGCCACCAGGATTCCGTCACCGCGATTCGACCGGTGGAGCAGCAGCAGCGCCGCCTCGTCCAGCGCTGTGGGGTCACTGCCGCAAGGGAGCACTTTTGCCGGGGCGGACCAGCGCTCCCCATCCTGCTCGGCATGCCAGAGGACCCCGGCCCCGTCGCACCAGGCCAGCAGAAAACGGCCGTCGCCCAGCAGCACCACCCTCGGGGGACGGGAAAAGGATCCCTGCCCCAGGATGACTTCGGCGCTCCAGGTTTCACCACCGGTGGAGAAAGAGCTGGTGACCCGGTAATCCCGGGTCTCCCGGGCATAGCCGAGCCAGACGGCACAGGCCAGCCCGTGGGGAGAGATGGCCAGGTCGGGCAGCACGTCCGGGGTGTCGTCCTCCTGGCTGACCAGCTGCTCCCTGACCCACTGCCCCTGTTTCAGCCGGCTGAGGAAGATCTCGTCCCGACCTCCGTCACGGGCTCCGGCCCAGACGACCCAGGGATTCCCCGACGGGTGAATGGCCACCCGGGGGGCGAGATCCTCGCTGTCGTCGCGCAGGCTCACCGCCACCGGCTGATCCCAGCCCTGCGGGCCGCGGTGGCAGGCCACAATGTCATCGTTCAAGGTGCGCGACTCGACCCAGACCAGCCAGGACCCGGCACCGTTGCAGAAAGCGCACCAGGTCCACCGGCCGGGGAATCACCTGCTCCGGCGGGGACCAGCCGCCTGCGGCCCCGGCGGGCCGGGAGAGAAACAGCCGGCAGCCGCCGTCCTGGCGTTCCACCCAGGCGGCGGAGGGACGCGAATCCCCGGGCAGCAGCAGGGCCGTGGGGCCGTAAGCCTGGAGTTCCCCCGGCCGTCCCGGGGGCAGAAGCCCGGCCGTTTTACCGGCGGCGCCAGTCCCGGAGATGCCCGAGACCCAGGCCACCCGTCCGGAGACGGCGGCCGTCCCGGTCCCGGTGTAAAACGCCGTAAAGAGGCCGTCGGTTCCGGGGAGACCGTCCAGGTCGCGCCCAGCCGGGCCAGCGAGGACCGCCAGGGCCGGGCCGGTGGCCACCAGGGGTGCCCGCCCCCCGTTTTCTCCGGCCGCCGGGGAGGGGAAGAACAGACCGCTGGCCAGAGTCAGCAGCAGGACCACCGCCTCTGGAGAAAAGCGGAATCCGCAGCCGCGAGTATAGCGCTGGCAAACCATCACCCCAGCCCTCCTAGTAGTAGAAATGCCCCGCGGCCACCCGGGCCCCGTAGGTATAGACGAATGGGTCGTAGGCGAAGAAATTCATCCCCGGAATCTCCTGCACCGAACCGTGGTCAAGTTTCCAGCCGCGCACCTGGGCGGCAAAAGTCGGGCCCGGGCCGGTGCCGGTGATGATCTCGTCCCGGCGGTCGCCGTCCACGTCACCGCAGGCCACGTTGACTCCGTAAGTGTCGGTGCTGAAAGCAAAGAAACTGACCCCGGGTATGGCAGCCGCGGCGTGGCCGTCCACGTTCCAGCCCCGCACGTGGGGCCCGAACACCACCCCCGGACCCGCCCCGGTGACGATCTCGTCGATGCCGTCGCCATCCAGGTCGCCGCAGGCCACGTTGACCCCGTATTTCAGTGTGCCGTAGGCAAAGTAACTGACCCCCGGCACCGCACTCACCCCCGCTCCGTTGTAAGAGAAGGCGCGCACGTGGGGGCCGAACACCGCCCCCGGGCCCGCCCCGGTGACAATCTCGTCGACGCCGTCGCCGTCCAGGTCGCCGCAGGCCACGTTGACCCCGTATTTCAGCGTGCCGTAGGCGAAGAAATTGATCCCCGGCAGGGACTGCACCAGACTTCCGGAAACGTCAAAGGCGCGGACGTGGGGGCCGAACACTTCGCCCGGCCCGGCCCCGGTGACGATCTCGTCGACGCCGTCGCCGTCAACGTCGCCGGCCGTCACCCGCACACCGTAGCGGTTGGTCCCGTAAGCAAAAAAGTTGACCCCCGGCACCTGGGTGCCATCGGCCTCGAAACCGCGGACCTGCGGCCCGTAGATCGGCCCCGGGCCGGGACCGGTGAGCACCTCGTGGCGTCCGTCTCCGTCGATGTCCCCGGCGGCCACGTCGGCACCCCAGTCGCCGCCCCCGTAAGGCGTCCACTCCACGCCGCCCAGCTGCACGCCGCTGGTGTCCCAGAGCCTGATCAGCGGCCGGCTGCCGGGCCCCGGCCCCGGCCCGGTCACCACCTGCCAGGGAGAGGTGGGATCGCTGCCGCCGTTGTACTCGGCAAGATTGCCCAGCAGGTCCCGGTCCGGGTCGCCCGCCGTGCCGTCCAGCCCCAGGGGGTTGCCGGGGTCGAGGCTGTTGGCCGTTTCCCAGCCGTCGGGCAGGTTGTCGGCGTCACTGTCCGCGGACCCGGTGACGGTGAAGTTGTAGAGAACGCTCAGCGCGTTGGGCGTCGGCTGGTTGAAGTCATTGACCCCCACCGACACCGAGACCGTCTGTCCGAACGCGTACTGGGTCGGCGGCTGGTATTCGACGAAGTAGTCGCCGGGCGTGCCGCTCGAGGTGGGAATGACAGCGGAGCCGTTGACCACCATGTTGAGCGAGCCGATGTTGATCCCCGAACCGCTGTCACGCAGGTTGAACCTGATCCCGGTGCGCCGCGAGGCGCCGCTGGACCCTGGTGCCGGATAGTAGTTGCCGATCTCCGGCTCCCCGGTGTCCACCACGGTAAAACTGTTGGCCAGCAGGTCCGTCTGACCGTCGGGATTGGACAGCCGGACGTCGTATGTCCCCACCGCGATGTCGTCCGGGGTGAGGGCCCGCAACGTCGAATCGCTGATCACGTTCACCTGATCGAAGCCGAACACACCGGCGCTCAACTGGGCTCCCGGTTCGATGAACCGCCCCTGGACCGTGACCCGGGCCCGTTGCCCGGCCTCCAGCGTGTCGGGGGTGATGGAGTAGATCTCAGGCGGCGAATTGGTGATGGTAAAACCGTTGGCCAGCGTGCCCGCGACGCCGCCGGGGTTGAGCACCACCACGTCGTAGACCCCGGGGGGCAGCTCCGCCGGCACCGTGGCGCTGATGGTGCCGCTGGAGGGTACCACCACGAACACCAACTCGGTCTGGTCGAGGTGCGGCACGGCTCCGGGCAGGAAGTTGCCTCCGGTGATGCTCACCGGCACCGGAAGCCCGTTGACCATGCCGGTGGGTGAAATGGTATTGACAAACGGCGGCGGATAGAGCCGGCCCAGCGCCCCGAGCCACGTCTCGGCCATCACCTGGTAGCCCAGGGCATTGGGGTGCAACCGGTCGGAGTAGAGGGCACGAAGGGACGGCAGGTAGTTGTAGAAAACCTCCCAGTTGTCACAGAACTCCACGCCGTCCTGCTGAGCCAGCAGGGCGATGCCGGCATTGAGTTGCTGGGCCAGGGCGTTGTCCGGGTCCCGGGGGTCATCGAGGCGCGGGATGATGGTGGAAATCATCGGCGCTGTACCGTCGGCAAGACACATGTTGAGCATCTGTTCGAGGTTGAACAGGGCGGTGTTGATGGAAATCCCCCAGCTGATATCGTTGGTCCCGAACATGATCAGGATCCGGTCCCCGATGAACGAGAGAATAAAGGGCAGGCGGGCCAGCCCGTTAGCGGTGGTTTCGCCCCCCACCCCGAAGTTGTAGACCACGCTCTCCTCCACCTGGGTGTCCAGAAGTTCATCGAGGATCGTCACGTAGCCGCCAGCCTCCTCGCTGCCCGTATCGGCGTCCCACCCCTCGGTAATGCTGTCGCCGAAAGCGAAAATCACCGGTTCATCCCCCCGGGCCGGACCGGGGCAGACCAGGCTGAACAGCAGGTAGATCAAAGAAAGGAGGAGGGCATTCCCCGGGCGGGAAAACCGGCCGGTGGAACCGGCAGGGAATCGGGCGGAGAGAAAAACCTCCCCTCGGCGGGGGAGCCAGAAGTTCATCACCTGAGCGCCATGTGAAACAGTCGGCAGATTCGATGCTAACTGTAAGTAAAAGAATACGATAAACGATTATTATAAATTATGGGCCCGCAAAGGTCAATCACTGATTGACAGGAATTTCTCCCCGCGGAGCGGTGCCGGACCAGCGCCGCCGCTGGTGACTCTCCCCGGAAAATATGCTACGATCAGCTGTTTACAGTCGTTCCGGGTGGAACTGTGTCAACCTGCGGGACCGAGTAGACGGTGGCATCCCCCCCGACGTATCAGGGGGTTGAGACGTGCTCACCGGCCGGTTGGTCGCCTGTGCGTTTGCCCGGGATAGCGGTCTATTCGAACATTATATCTGTCCTGATGGCACATACGGTGAAGACGATGAAAAAACGATCAGCACTGATCGCCTGGCCGCTGCTGGCCCTCCTGCCCTGCCTGGTTCTGATGCAGTGCGACCTGGTGGACCCGGTGGCGCCGGCGGACGCCACCATGACGCTTTACGCCAATCCCACCACCATATCGATCATCGGGGGTGTTTCCGAACTCACCGCCATTGTCACCGACACCGACGGCTATCCGGTGGTGAACGGCACGGTGATCGAGATGGTGTCGGACCTCGGCCGGCTGGAGAGCACCAGACTGACCACCAGCAACGGCAGGGTGACCAACTTCCTGTACAGCGAAGGCGTGGGCGGCACGGCCCTGGTCACTGCATACTCCGGCGCATTGGCCGGAGTGACAGTGGAAATCGTGATCGGCATCACTCCCGGCTCCGTGGCGGTGAGCGCCGACCCGCCTTTCCTGCCCCCCGGCGGCGGGCAGAGTGAAATCAAGGCCGTGGTCTTCGACGAGGACTTCATCCCCATGCCCAACGTGTCGGTTTCCATGAGCACGTCGGCCGGAGCGCTCAGCTCGGGCGGCGCGCCGCTGGTCACCGATGCCAACGGCGAGGTCTACGACCTGCTGACCACAACTGAAACGGCTGAGATCGTGGCCAGCGTGGCGGACGCCGTGAGCGGATCCACCACGGTGGTGGTGGACGACCGCTACGCCCACACCCTCTACCTGACGGCGAACCCGGCGAGCGTCAATACCTGTGACGACAACGGGGACAATGTGGAGATCATCGCCTACTGCCTCGACGCCTCGGGGTTCCCCTCCGAAGGGGTGGTGGTCATCTTCTCCCTCGAGGGCGTGGGCTGGATCTCTGAAACCGACGGCGTGTCCAACAGCAACGGCGAAGTGAAAATTCAGTTCGGCCTCACCGATGGCAACTGCTCCTACTGCGCCATCACGGGCAACACCTGCAACGCCAAGATCACCGCCATCTCCGGTCCCGATGCCACCGACTCGGTGGACATCCAGATCAACCTCAACTGACCGTGAAAAAAACGCTCACAGACCACCGGTATGCGCTCTGCACACTGGTGGTCTGTCTGGCGGCCCTGGCCGGCTGCAGCGGCCCGCCCGTCGACCAGCTGGACCTCACCACCCTGCTGCCCGGGGAACCGGCCTGGGTGATGTCGGCCGACATCCCGGCACTGCGGAATTCCGAAACCTGGCAGGAACTGCAGGGCATCTGGCTCGGTGCGCCCGACGCCCTGGTGGACCTGGACCTGTTTCTGGAGGATGCCGGCATCGACCCGGACCAGGATCTGGGCCGGCTGCTGGCCGGGCTCTATCCGGAGGGCGGTATTGCGGGAGAGTTCTCGGCGGTGTTCACCGGAAAATTCAACCGGGAGACGCTGCTGCCCCAGCTGGAGAAAAGAGGCTTTTCTTCGGCAACACACAGGGAACACACCCTGATCATCCCCCCGGCGCCGGAGAGCGTCGGACCTGGAGCCCCGGTCCACTACCGGTGGTATGGTGTCTACTTCGACGGCACCGCCATCGGCCTCGCCGGCACCCGCGAGGGCGCCGCAGCCATGATCGACCGGCGCCTGGACGGCGGGGAGAGTCTGAACCAGCACCCCGGCTTCGGCCCGTTGCTGGCCGAACTTGACCGCACCACCCCGCTCTGGGCCGCGGGGCTCCTGCCGGAAGGTGCCACCTCCGGTCTGGAGGAGAGGCTTCCGGTCCAGGGCATGCTTCCCACCCTGGCGAACCTGGGCCTGGCAGCCCATGTTGCGCCAGACCTCCAGTTGACCTGCACCACCCTGCTGCCCTCCGCCGAAGAGGCCGCCAGCCTGGCCAACCAGCTCAACGGCTGGATCAAACTGGCCGCCGGGCTGATCCAGGCCAACCCGCAATGGTTCGAGAAGGCGGACAGCGGCGACGAGACCCTGGGTCTGGTGGCGGAAACACTGGATAAAGTGGTGGTGTCGGCCGCAGGACCGGCGGTACGGCTGGAAACGGTGATCCCCTTGGAACTGCTGGAGCAGGCAGCCCGGTCTACATCCCCAGGGTCGCCCGATCACCCTCGGCAAGAATAGACACCAGTTCATCCATGAAATAGTTCGTCTTGGCCGCGATGGAGGGGGGGACCCGCTCGTTGTACATCTGCCGGCTTCTCTCGATGTCGGAACGCAACCGCTGGTAGAGGTCCTTCTCCTGCCGGCCCGTGGCTACCTTGGCCTCGTTGTAGAGTTTGATCTCCGAAACCAGCAAGCGGGCGAAGCGCCTGGCGTCGTCGTGCAACTCCTGCTCTTCCACGCTCAGCGGTTTCTCCCCGGAATCTTCCGTCCTGGAACTGCGCCGCACCGGCCCCGTTGACGGCTCGGCGGTGACGGCCTTCGATCCGAAGGTGGAGTTCCTGGTGGTGGGTGTGAACCACGGCGAACGTGGCTTGCCCGTTGTTTTCGGGAGAGGCGCGGACTCCGGTTCCCGGACGGGACGGGTTCCGGCTTTCGTCCCTTCCGTGGAGACGGGGGGCACCGGTGCGGGCTGGACTATTTTTCGCGGCCGCTCTTCCAGCGGCGGAAGGGGAGGCTCGGCTTTCTTGACCGGAGGCTCCACGGGAGCAGGCGGGACCGGCGGGGCCGGTTTGGGATCCAGATAGTCGCGGTGGGGCGGACCAGCCGGAGAGCTGACCCGGGGCTCCCGCCGGGGCCGGCCCTGGATATTCTTGATCACCGATATGGCGGCAGCGGCCAGCGCCTTGTACGCTTCCAGTTCCACCTGACCCGGCGCAGCGCCGGCATCAGAGAAATTGGCTCCCAGCAGAACTGCCTGGGCCTTTTCACGGATCAACAGCGGAACGGCGATGAACCCGGCAGGCTGGCCGGCGCCGAGATCTTCGAACAGCGCTCTGTCCGCCCCGGAGAGTTCACCGGTCACACAGACCACATCCCTCCGGCGCAGCGAACTGACCACGCTGTTGCCGGCCACGAACGGAAAATGAAGGGCCTTGGCTCGCTGCCCCTCGATACGGCCACCGGAACGCCAGCCGCCGATGTTCTCGTCCTTGAGCACGAAGATGACGGCGCCGTCGGTGAAGCGGAGAGCCCCTTCCAGCAGCGCTTCCAGCACCGAGAGCTGTTGCTTCTGTTCCAGGATGGAGCAGACAGCCCGGGCCAGGCCGGAACTGCGCTCAGCCGCCCTGGTGCCTTCGGCCCGGGCCCTGGACAACTCCTCCATCATGGCCCCGGCAGCCTCGGCCGCCCCCTCTTCGATCCGGCGGCCGAGCTCGTCCGGGAGCTCCTCCAGTTGCCGGAAGAGCTTTTTCGATGACTCCCGCACCCCCCTGGCTGCCTCGCTGACCCGGGTGTTGAGATGGCGGAAGATTTTTTCCTGCAGGCCCTTCTTTTCCTCCGAAGCCATTTGGAACCGTGCCTCCTGGTAAAACCATGGTATTGACTGGGGTGCGCGGATTATCCGTCAGCCCGGCGAGGAGTGTCAAGGAACTTTCCAGCCTCATTGCACGTTTTATATACCGAACATCAATGAGGGAGGAACCGATATGAACAAAATCACCGAAAACCGGGCACCGTTGGCCTCACCCGGCGAAATCGTCCTGGTCCTGCTCACCATCTCCTTTTTTCTTCTGCTGCTGGCCCCCTCCCTGGTCTCCCATTGACACCACCGGCAGTTGCGTCCCCCGTCAGCCTGATCTACTATGATTGCGGGTGATCAAGGGGGATTTCCCGGTTGAAGCGTCCTCTGGATCGTGGTGCATTGTCCCGGACGGGGCAACGCCGGAGGGTCGTTTCATCTGTTCACCGACCGGACCCACGATGCACCCCGCCCCAGCACCCCGCATGCTTGCCGGAAGCCAGCCGCCCCCGGCCGATGCCAATACCGAGGAGACCTGTTCGATGCGCAGCCCGACCCGATGGATCATTGCCCTGTTCGCTTTTTCACTGCTGGCCACCGGCGCCATGGCCGATGCTGACCGCGGGCAGGTGCTGGTGCTGGTGCGGGCCGGCGACCAGCCGGCGCTGGACCTGCTGGCCGGCAGCGGCGCCCCGGTCCACCAGCAGTCCCAACGGCTGGTGATCGCCACGGTGGATGCCGCGCAGCTGGCCGATCCCGGCCTGCGGTCCGCCACCGTTCTGGACCGCAGCCCCTGGCATGACGGGGAGGCCCTGTACTGGGCGTATCACCCCGGCCGAAAGGACGCCCTGCCGGAAGAGGAGGCGGACGTGGAGATCCTCTTCCGCGACGGCAACAGACTGCTGGTCCGGGCCGCCCCGGAGGAAGCGGAGCGCCTGCCCCTGGGGGGATGGGAGATCGCCAGAATTCCGGAAACCGCCCACCCGCTGCGCACGGACCGGCAGGAGGCGGCCCCGCTGCCGGCACCACAGTTTGGTGGAGCGATCGACCAGATGGTGGCCCAGCTGAATGAAACCACCTATGCGGCCACGCTGCAGTCGCTGGTGGACTTCGGCACCCGCTACACCTATTCGGACGAGATCGTCGACGCCGCCGACTGGATCCATGGCCAGCTGACCAGCTTCGGCCTGGATGTGGAGCGCGATGAGTTCAGCATCTCCTCCCTGACCCGGGAGAACATCATCGCCACCATCCCCGGCCAGGTCTATCCCAACGAGGTGCTGTTCATCACCGCCCACTACGACAGCACCTCCAATGACCCCTACAACGCCGCCCCCGGGGCCGACGACAACGGCAGCGGCAGTTCGGCGGTGATCGAGGCGGCCCGGGTGCTCTCGGGCTACTCCTTCGAGAGGACGATCATCCTTGCCTGTTTCGCCGGCGAGGAGCAGGGGCTGTACGGCAGCTACGCCTACACCGCCGACGTGGAAGCATCGGGCATGGACGTGATCGGCTGCTTCAACTTCGACATGATCGCCTTTTCGGGATCTGACCCGCTGCCCCCCGACCTGATCATCTACACCAACACCGATTCCATGGTCGTGGCCGAACAGCTGCGCGACGCGGCGCTCTACTACTTCCCCGATGACCTGGAACCGGTGGTGATCAACGACTCGGGTATGGGCGCCAGCGACCACGCCGCCTTCTGGGCCCGGGGATTCCCGGCGATCTTCGGCTGTGAGGCCGAACCCTGGACCGCCGACTTCAACCCGGTGTACCACACCACCAACGACCTGCCGGACATCCTCGACATGGACTATGCGGCCAACGTGGCTCGGGCCGGCCTGGCCGCCGCTGCCGATCTGGCCGTGCCGCTGGACAGCGGCGAACCCAGGCTGCTCTCCGGTCCCGGAGCCGGCCCGGACAACCCGCCACTGGTGCGCGTCTTTCCGCCGGAGCAGGATGCCGCGCCGCTGGCCGAGTGGAATGCGTACGGCGCCACGGGATACGGGGTCAACGTTGCCGCAGGCAACGTCTCCGGCGACCAGCTGGACGAGATCATTACCGGCGCCGGGCCGGGGGCGATATACGGGCCCCACGTCCGCGGCTTCACGGCCGGCGGCACTCCCCTGCCCGGCCTCAGTTTCATCGCCTACGGCACCCTGAAATACGGCGTCAACGTGACCACCGCCGACCTGGACGGTGACGGCACCGACGAGATCGTCACCGGCGCCGGTCCGGGGGCGGTTTTCGGCCCGCACGTCAGAGCCTTCAGCTACGACGGCGTGTCCACGGTCACCCCGGTTTCCGGGGTGAACTACTTCGCCTACGGCTCGCCCAAGTGGGGCGTCAACGTCACCGCCGGCGACCTCAACGGCAACGGCCGCGACGAGATCATCACCGGCGCCGGGCCGGGCGCCATCTACGGCCCCCACGTCAGGGGCTGGTCGGTGGACAGCGGCACGGTCCAGGCCATGTCCGCGCTCAGCTTCCTGGCCTACGGCACCAACCACTACGGTGTGCGGGTGACCTGCGGCGACATCGACGGCGACGGCATGGCCGAACTGGTCACCGCCCCCGGGCCGTCGTCCCAGTTCGCGGCCCATGTCCGCGGCTGGAACTTCGACGGCACGGCCCTCACCGAGATGGCCGGGATCAACTTCTTCGCCTGGCCCGCCGAGGAACTGCGCTACGGCGCCATGGTCGATGCGGCCGAGGACCTGGACGGCGACGGGCTGGCCGACCTGGTGGTGGCCGCCGGCCCGGACCCCGCGGCCGGCACGCCGGTGCGGGTCTACGGGTTCGACGGGGGTACCCCCGCACTGCTCTTCACCCTCGACGCCTTCGACAGCACGGTGACCCACGGCAGCAGCGTGGCCGCCGGCCGGTTCTGATACCGCTGACCCGCGGCGGCGGGCCCGGGGACAGGGCCCGCCGCATTGCCTGCTCCCCGGAGGATGGCCTATAGTGGCACCATCAAAACAGTCTGGCGGAGGTGATCGATGGCCGATTTTCAAAGCGGCCTGAAAAAGGATGTGGCGGAGCTGAAGTTCCTGATCCACGACCTGCGGGTGGAAAAATTCATCAATGACGTCATCCACTTTCACGTCACGTTGAACACCGACCTGGAGATCTACGACGTGGAGCAGGTGGCCCAGATCCACGGCGAGGACCTGCATGAACTGAAGACCAAGGCCCAGGCCCAGCGGCGAGCCCTGCAGGTCTATTCCAGCGCGGTGCGGCATTTCTCGCCGCCGGAGACCATCATCTCCGCCGGGCGGGAATACATCGGCACCATTCAGGATATCTGCCAGCTGATCATCAACCCGCTCTGGGGCCGCTTCGAGAAGGTGATGTCCTTCCTGCCCCGCGACTCCCGCTCCTTCAAGTCAGTGAACCACTACCGCAACTGCCTGCGCTGGATCTGCGGGGTCTTCTACCGCATCGAGCACTTCCTCGAGGAAGGCAGCCTCGACGGCACGTCCGAGGAGTTCGACCTGGGACACGACGTGGAGGACTTCACCCGCAACGTCATCCGGGGCTACGTCACCGAGAAGAGCAGCTCCCGGGTGGACATCTATTTCGACCAGGTGGATTCGGCGGTGGTCTCCGGCAACCGGCACCGTTTTCGCCGGATGCTGTTCAACCTGGTGATGAACGCGGTGGACGCCATGTCCCGGCAGCCGGTGGGGGAACTGCGGATCAGCGTGGTCCGTCACGGGCCGGAACGGGTGCGGCTCACCGTTCGCGACAACGGCGGCGGGATGACCGGCGTGAAGCGGGAACAGCTGCTCAGCGACCCCGACTCGCTGGACGGCGAACTGCACTCCCTGGGGTTCGTCTTTGTCCGGCAGACGATCCGGGACTTCAACGGGACACTGGGCATCGAGAGCGAGCTGAGAGAGGGAACCACCGTGTCGGTGGACCTGCCATTCCTCGCCCACCGCCCCAGTCCGCCCCGAAGGGCCTCACGCTGCGAGAAATTCCGGGTGGTCTACCAGGACGGGGACCTGGCCGGCGGACCGGTGGCGGATGAGCCCGCGGCCGCCGAAGACGACACTTCCACCACCGGCGAGGACAAGGAATACGGCCGTATCCTGCTGGATGACTTCCGCGCCTCCCGGGCCCTCTCCCGGGGCTGCATCTTCTTCATCTCGGTCACCGAGGACGGCACGGTTGATTTCTTCCCCCACCAGCCATACGAGAAGGGGGTGGAACTGGGTCACGAGGACCTCTCCCCGATGTACTACGAAGCCGCGGTGCGCGGCCGCCTGGAGGAAAACAGCCGCCGGGACCCGGAGCTGATCCTCAAGACGCCGCACAACGTGCGGGAATACTTCGAGTTCAAGGACGTGCCCGAAGAGAGCTTCAGCGCCGACACCTTCACCCGGATGGTTCGTGCTGAACTGGTCCGTATCGCCGGTACGCTGACCGCCACCGGACTGCCGGGGGACACTCCGGTCCACGTCACCGACCTGGCACGCTTCCTCCCCGACCTCGAAGCCCGGTACCAGTCCGACCCCTTCCCCCTGGCCCTGCTGGCCGAGCAATCGCCCGCCAGCGGCTGATCCGCCTTTTCATGGACAATCCACTCCCCTGCACCGGCCGTTCCCCGCCCGGAATACGGAACGGCCACGTCCACCGTTGTCCGTCCTACCGCTGGAGGCCGATCGTGGCAAATCAACGGATGCCCGGGGCCCTGCGTCACCTGCTCCCCGCCGGACTGCTGCTCGTCCTGACACTCCTCGCCTACCACCCGCTGACCTGGCAGCTGGGCAGCAAGACCGTTGGCGGGCGCGGGGACAAATACATTTTCCTCTGGGACCTCTGGTGGGTCCGGCACACACTGTTCCATCTCCACCAGTCGCCACTGCGGACCGATTTCCTCTTCTACCCCCAAGGGTGCAACCTTGCCTTCCACACCCTCTGCACCTCCAACGGCCTGTTCGGCCTGCTGTCCGGGCCGTCCACCGACCTGATCCTGGTCTACAACCTCCTGCTGCTGCTCTCCACCTTCCTTGCCGGGTACTTCACCTTCCTCCTGCTGCGGACGATGAGCGGCTTTGCGCCCGGAGCCCTGCTGGGCGCCGTGATCTTTGTCTTCTCCCCCCCGCTCTGGACGGCGATCTTTCACGGCCAGATGAATCTCTGGAGCATCCAGTGGATGCCGCTGTTCCTCTGGCTGCTGGTCCGCTTCCTGCGGGCCCCCGGACCGGGCCGGGCACTGCCCGCGGCCCTCTGCCTCACCGCGATCTTCTACACCGGGTTCCAGCAGTTCGTCTTCACCGCGCTGCTGGCCCTGATGATCCTGTCCGCCGAGCTGCGGCGCCGAGGTCCGGGGACCGTGCGGCGTTCGCCGGCCCGGGGAGCCGTTGCCGGCCTGGCCCTCTTCCTGCTCCTCTCGGCGCCCATGGCCCTGGAGATGGCCCGCAGCGGCCAGGGAACGATGGTTACGCCCGGGCCGGCCCAGATGCGCGAGCTGTCCATCGGCCCGCAACGGCTGCTCTTCAACCAGTCCCGCAACCGCTGGTGGCGGCACTGGAAAGCCGGCGGCCCGCTGGGACCGCTGGCCGGCATTTTCGACCGGACACTGCCGCGATGCGGGCCGATGTTCGGCTACGCGCCAGGCCTGCTCATCGTTGCCGGCTGGATGGTCCTGCTGATCCGCGGGCATCCCGGCTTTGCGGTGCGCTACTGGAGCCTGATGGCGGCGCTTCTGGCCTGGCTGACCCTGGGCACGGATCCCGGGATTCTCCTCCTGCAACAGCTGCCCGGTCTGAGCGCCATCCGGGCCCTCTACCGTTTCTGCATCCCTCTGGCCCTGGCCCTGGCCATCCTGGCGGCATTTCTCTGCCGGGCGCTCTTCGGAGAGGCCCCCGCACCCGGCAGGCCGGCCCGCTGCTGGAAACCGGCGCTCTGCGTGGTTCTGGCACTGGTGACCTGGCTGGAGTTCTGGAAAGCGCCGCTGAACATCTGCGATCCGCCGCCGGTGCCCGCGCCCTACCTGGCCGGGGGCGCGGTTCGTGAGGCCGCCGCGGACGAGGCCCTGGACGGCGCGCTGATCGAACTGCCCTACTGGGCATCGGGCGGTGATTTCTGGCTGGGGACCAGCCGCTATGAAACCCTCTACTACCAGACCTTCCACGGGATGAGGATGGTGGGGGGACACCACTCGCGGATGATCGGGAGCCAGGTGCCCGGGGCGATCACCGATCCCACCCTGATTTTCCTCGCCGATCATTGCCCGGAGCGGTCGACTCCCCCACCTCTGCACCAGGTCCGAGCGACCTTCCACGGCAACCGGATCCGCTTCGCCACCCTGGCCCGGGTCTGCTACACGCCGGAGGGCGAAGCGCTGATCCGCCGTCTGCTGGAGACCGGGCTGGGCGGGGAACTACTCCACCAGGACCGGCAGTTCCTGACCTACGGTTTCGCCGCCGGGCCCGAAGCACCGGTGGTCAGCCCGGCCACCATCCGGGCCAGCGCCCGGTGATGGGACCCTTCCCAGTAGATCTTATTGCAGGATGCGCAGCGGGTGAAGCTGTGAAAGAACCGTCTGGCGCGTTCGGGGAGCAGGTGGGCCACCGCTTCTTTTTCCACCGGAGCCACCTCCCCGTTGCAGGAGGGACAACGGCTGAACGGCCGGATACTGGAGCCGAGATCGAAGCGGCGCAGCACTTCCGCCGCCTGCTCCCGCGGGTCCGGTGACCGGACACAGTAACCGTGGGTCACCGAACGGTGCTTGAGCAGGCCGCGGTCACGAGTGAGGATGATCCGCTCCTCCGCCGCGGCCAGCCGGCGGATACGCTGGTCGCCCGCGTCGTTCTCGTAGTGCGTGTCGAATCCCAGCATCCGCAGGATCCGGGCCAGTTTGCCCAGGTGGACATCGAGGATGAAGCGGGTCCGCCGCAGCGGCCGGGGCCGCAGGCGGTTCAGCGGCGAGATGTCCAAACCCTCGAACACCGGGTAGACGGCCACACGGTCCCCGTGGGCCAGCGGATGGCTGAATCCCACCGAGACCCCGTTGACCAGCAACAGGTCCACCTCGGTGTGCGGGACTCCCAGAGCCTCCACCGCGTCCTTCACCGAAGGGTGACCGGAAAAGCGGTAGGCCACCTGTCCGGTGCCCGGACGCCGGCCGAGGAAATCAT
The DNA here is from genome assembly GCA_963836075.1 of uncultured Acidobacteriota bacterium. Lineage (GTDB taxonomy): Bacteria > Acidobacteriota > JAQAZP01 > JAQAZP01 > JAQAZP01 > JAQAZP01. The sequence goes on along the minus strand of CAWIIB010000009.1, from coordinate 2,067,764 downwards.
TCAACTCGGCGTAAAAGCGAAACTCGGCCTGGTGGGGGTGGCTGCAGACCATCGGACCCTCCTGAAAAATAATATCACTCTTTTTGTGAGATTCTGGCGGATGCGGGCCACTACTCAGGTGCAAGGGATGGTTGAGGTGATGAATTATCCGTTTCGCCAAGGAGGAATGAGATGCGAATCAGAACGATGCTGCAAACCCTGGTCCTGATCGTCGGCCTTGGAGTGGGCCTGCCGGCCGCCGCCCAGATGAATATCCCCTTCTTCTCCCATGACCTGCCGGGGACTGGACTGCCGGGCACCGCGGTGAACGCCGCCCCGGACGAGGGCGACATCTTCATGTCCGACATCCCGATGTGTTTGTCGGGCTGGCAGCCGGGGAACAACTTCCTCTTCTTCGACAACATCATCGACCTCGGCCTGATGCCCACCGACAACATCGATGCCTACAGCCTGATGCACGGTGCGGACGTCCATCCCAATTACCCCTTCTGGCGTTTCTCGGTGGACACCGGCACCATGGGCATGCCGATGACCGCGGTGAACCGCGAGTGGCAGTTCAACACCGCCGACATCTTCTGGTGCGACGCCAATATCGGCTGGAATTTCCTCTGTCTCTGGGACTGGAACCTGGGTCTCGCCTGCCAGGACGACCTGGACGCCCTGGACGACCGGGAACCGGAGCCGATGGTGGAGTGGGTCTACTTCTCGCTCACCCCCGGTTCGCCCACCCTGGCCCTCATCGGGGCCACGCCGGACGACATCCTCGGCGTGATCCCACGCATCGGCATGGTCCCGGTGGTGGTGGTCCCGGCCTGGCAGATCGGCCTCAGCGGCCAGGACAACCTGGACGCCCTCACCGTGGTGGGCAGCCCGGGCCAGATCACCGATGTCTATTTTTCCGTCACCCAGGGAGCCACGGGCCTGCCCGGGTCGGCGGTGAACATGAAGTTCCCGCTCAACGGCGCCGACATCTACTGGTCGCCGCTCTCCGGCACCAACTTCATGACCTGGCCGGCACCGCAGCTGGGCCTGCTGGACCATGAAGAGCTGGACGCCATGGACGCCGAAGTACCGCCCACCGGACCACCGATTCATCCCCCCACCATCGGGGCGTCCTACATCTGCAGCCCCAGCGTGGGCACGGTACCCTTTGTCTCCAACATGGCAGTGAGCCTGACCAATTTCTACCCGATGCAGACCCGCCGGGTGGCCGCGCGCATCGACGTCACCCTGGCCAACGGGGCCTTCTACCCCAGCTGGCGCGCCGGTTACACCAACCTCACTGCCGGCGCCACGTTCAACACCAGCTGGAACCAGAACTTCCCCGCCGTGGCCAGCGTCATCGGCAACAACATCTTCCAGCTCTTTGCCGAGGACGTGACCCCGGCGCCCTACAACCAGTGTCCCTACCCGCCCTCGGGTGACACGGCCACCAGCACCTGCGTCGTGGTGGCCAACACGCCCTGACCTCTCGGGGGCGCATCCCCTTCGCCGTCCACCATGTATGGAGGAGACGGCGGCGGGCGGCGGGAATGCGCCATTTACCGGCTATGCGATCGCACATGACGCGGGCCGGCGGCAACGCCGGCCCGCTTTTTCTATGAATTCCCTGAAATTTGCGTTAGAGTGACCACCTGTGACATCCGGGGCGAGCCGATCCCGGCGTCCCGGTGGGTGAGTAAACCGGATCTACCGGAACGCTGGCGCTCCTGCCTGACACTGTCCATTCCATTATAAATATTGAGTTTGCAGGTGGACTCCGGGAGGCCGGATTCCGTCACGGTCGAAAACCGCAAAGAGGGGGGAATGATGAGAAGAACAGCTACACTGCTGCCCGTTCTGCTGGCAGCCATGCTCCTGGTCCCGGTGGGGATCCAGGCCCAGGCCGGCGAATCCGGCCCGGCGCCCCGGCTGAACGTGCCCCAGTTGATCGAGAAAGATCTCCAGGAAGGCCTGATCGACTACAGCGAGTCGTTGCGGCTGAAGATCACCTGGTTCAAAAAGTGCGACCTGCTCCCCGAAAAATACCAGTCCGCCCTCGACGTCACCGTGCGCTGCGGGACACCGCTGCTGCTGGAGATCGACCGCAACTTTGACAAGCTGGAGAAAGAGGACCTGGCCATCCTGGCCGGTATCGGCCTGCCCGACCGGCTCACCATTCTTGGCGGCCGGCCCGATTACAGCTTCACCCTGGAATCGAGCGTCATTCCGCTCCGGGTGCACTACGAGACCGCGGACCAGCTGGAGCGGGCGCAGAAAACCCTGGAGGTCTACGAGTTCTCCTGGGCCCGGGAGTGCGGCGAGATCGGCTTCTACGAGCCGCCCGGCGACTACGGCGTGGACGGCAGCGACGACTACGACGTCTACCTCAGTTCCACCGGCACCGGAGTCCTCGGCTACACCAGCCCCGGGCAGCAGGTCACCGACACCTGGTGGGACGACCGAACTTCGCACATCGTGCACAGCCGCGGCCTGAGCTCCGACGCACAGATCAGCACCACCGGCAGCCACGAGTTCAACCACGCCTGCCAGATGGCCATGGCCTACGAGACCAGCGCCACCTTCTACGAGAACTGCGCCACCTGGGTCGAGCCCCACGTCTACTTCGAGTACGCCAACGACGCCTGGGCATACGCCTGGTACTGCCAGCGCGAGCCGCAGCAGGCGATCTGCTGGTTCGACAGCTCGCGGCCTCTTCCAGTACGGCGGGTTTATCTGGCCCGAGTATCTGGCCGACCGGCTCAACAGCTGGGAGCCCGAGATCATCCGCGACATCTGGATCGCCGCCCTGGACAACCCGGGCTCCAACCAGACCAACTACTTCGACGCCATCATCCGAGATCGCCGAGCAGTATGAGCCGGGCGGGCCGCGGGGCGACGGCTGGCACCTCTACGACCTGCTCACCGAGTTCGCCGAGTGGCGCTACTTCTGCAACAACGAGTTCGACGACACCCACTACACCCACGGGGACCATTTCAACCGGGTGACCATCGACGCCAGCCAGCGGCACACCACCCTGCCGGCGCTCTGCCCGGTGGAGCTGCCCCGGATGCCCGAGTTCTACGGCATGAACTACGTCCGTTTCGACGAGGCGATCACCGACCAGCAGACGCTGAAGATCTTCTTCGAGGGCGAGAGGGACTGGATCAGCACGCCGTTGAACTGGCGGCTGCTGATCATCAAGTACTACGAACTGGGCGGTGCCTGCGACATCGAGAGATCCACGATGTGCCCACCGACACCGGCAACCTGCTGGTGGAGGTCACCGAAGCCAACCAGTGCGCGCGGCTGGTGATGGTGGTGCTCAACCTCGGCGCCGGCGGCACCAATCCCGGATACGACATGCCCGAGGCCCAGTACTACTACATGGCCTGGGCCGAGGACGACCCCAACATGTCGCTGCTGGTGGCCGCGCCCGGGCCATCCCCGAGCAACGGGGCGCTGTTCCGCACCTTCCTCTCCTCCGACCCCTCGCTGATGTTCTGTGAGGCGGAGCACGATCCCGAATACACCCACGGGTTGACCCTGGCCACCGGCGACATCGACGGTGACGGGGTGGAGGAGATCGTCTGCGGCTACGGCGCGGCCCCCACCGCCCCGCCCCAGTTCTACGCCTACCGCCTCAACGGCTACGGTGTCTATGGCTCCGATCAGATGGCCTACGGCGTGGAGAAGTTCGGGGTCAACGTGGCCTGCGGTGACGTGGACGGTGACGGGTATGACGAAATCATCACCGGCCCCGGTCCCGGCGACGTGTTCGGTCCCCACGTCCGCGGCTGGGACTTCGACAACGAATACGCCACCGCCGCTATCCCGGGGATCAACTTCTTTGCCTACGGCACCCTGAAGTACGGCGTCAACGTGGCCTGCGGCGACATCGACGGTGACGGCTACGACGAGATCATCACCGGCGCCGGCCCCGGCGCGGTCTTCGGACCCCACATCCGCGGCTGGAACGTGGACGGCGGTACGGCCACCTCGATTCCCGGTGTGAGCTACTTTGCCTACGGCTCTCCCAAGTGGGGCGCCAACGTGGCCTGCGGCGACATCGATGGTGACGGCATCGACGAGATCGTCACCGGCCCCGGCCCCGGCACCATCTACGGCCCGCAGGTGCGCGGCTGGAACTATGACGGGTCCACCCTCTCCTCCATACCCGGGGTGAGCTACTTCGCCTACGGCACCCTGAAGTACGGGGTCAAGGTCACCTGCGGCGACGTGGACAACGATGGTATCGACGAGATCGTCACCGGACCCGGGCCGGGCCAGGTCTTCCCGGCCCACGTCCGCGGCTGGAACGTCGACGGCGGCGCCGCGGAGGCCATCGGTTCGATCAACTACTTCGCCTTTGATTCGTCCAGCGTGCGCTACGGCGCCAACGTGGCGGTGGCCGACATGCAGGTGGATTGACACCAATCGGCGGGCCGCGACCGACGGACCGCGGCCCGCCGATACAGTTCTTAATTTTTCGTGAGACCGATGGACCGACACCTGGACTTCGGCATCATCGACGCCCACAGCCACCTCTTCTCCCCCGGGGTCATCGACAGCGTCGAGCGTTTGCGCGATCCGCTGGACGCCCTGCACCTCGACTTCGGCCAGGTGCGCCGGCGGCTGACCCCGCAGTCGCTCCTCGCCTCGGCCGCGTCCGCCGGAGTGGAGGCCTGCCTGGTGCTCTTCACCGCCCGGCGGGAGCGGATCCCGGAAGCCAACCGGCGGGCCCGGGAACTGCACGGCGACGATTCCACGCTGTTCGCCCTGGGCACCGCCCACCCCGGCCTTGAGGACCTCGAAAGGGAACTCCAGCAGCTGGTTGCAGCCGGCACCCGGGGATTGAAATTCAGCTCCTTCTCCCAGGCCATCGACTTCAGCGGCAGCGAAGCCTTCGGGATGCTGGAGCTGGTAGAGAGCGTCTGGCGGGCCGCGGGCATGACACCGGCGGTGGTGCTGGACACCTTTGTCCTGGCCGACAAGGTCTTCGGCACCGACCAGCGTTTTCTCACCCGGCCGGCCACCCTGGCCCGGCTGGCCGCCCGCTTCCCCGGGATCAACTTCATCGGCGCCCACATGGGCGGCCTGGCCGCCGACTTCCACGAGCTGGCCCGCGACCTGCCGGCGGCGGAAAACCTCTACCTCGACACCTCCAATGCCGCCCACACCCTCACGCCGGAGCAGTTCATCACCCTGCTCCGTAACCACGGGGCCGCCCACATCCTTTTCGGCACCGACTGGCCCTGGTTCGGCCACGCCGAAGAGATCCCCAAGATTCTCCGGCTGCTGGACGGGGCGGGGTTTGGTGAGCAGGAGGCCCGCCGGGTCTTCAGGAAAAACGCACGGGACCTGCTACTGCCCTGACGGCTCGGGCACCCGCACCCGCAAACAGATGAAGAACCCGGCCAGCGCAATGGCCCCGGCCATCAGAAAGACCCACTGGTACCCGTAGCGCTCCCAGATGATCCCGGAGAGGACCGGCAGGCTCATCGCCACCAGGTGGTCGATGGTGATGCCGAGGGATATGGTGGGGGTGATGTCGCCCGGATCGACGGCAATCTTCTTCAGGTAGGTGGTGCGGGCCACGCGCAGGGCGAAGAGGATGTGGTCCAGGACGTAGGCGGCGTAGAGCAGCGCAGGGGCCAGGGGCCCGGCAGCAGGTCGCCGGCAAAGGCGTAGACCAGGCAGACCGCCAGCAGCATGATTTCGTCGGCGGCCAGCACCTTCCTCTCCCCCAGCCAGTCGATCACATCACCCAGCAGGGGCCGCAACAGGACGCCGAGGGCCGAGGCGATGAAGTAGAGCAGGGCGATGGTGGACACCGGCACCTCGTAAACCGAGACCAGCAGCCAGGTGCCGAAGACCAGGAAGATCTGCTTGCGAATGCCGAACAGGGCGCTGATGGCATAGAAGAGGTGGTATTCCCGGCGGTAGATCAGGCGGCGGGAGGACGGCTCCCCCTGGCCCAGCCGCAACCGGAAGTAGAAGACGCCGGCGGCCATGGCACAGGCCCCGGAGATGAGGTAGAACAGGTCGTAGCGATCTCCGACAAACCGGGCCAGCAGCCAGACGCAGACCACCCCGAGGATCGTGCCCAGATTGCGCGCGCCGCCCAGCTGCCCCAGGCGCCGACCCTCCCTCCCCACCCGGGCCAGCTTGAGGCCCAGCGGCCCCTCCACGGCAAAGATGATGTGGTCCCCCAGGGACCAGATGACGATCCAGAGCACCAGCCAGCCCATGCCCGGCGAGAGGTAGCCCAGGCCCAGGGCGCCCAGGCCGGTGAAGAACATGGCCAGCGCCGCAATCCGGCTTTCACGCAAACGGGTCAGCAGGAGGCCGATGACCGCAAAGATCAGAAAACCGGGCAATTCCCGGGGAAACTCGAGCCAGCCCCGGTGCGCCGCATCAAACCCGTGGACATCGGAGAGGTAGTTGTTGAGGGTCGCGGCGATCACACCCGAGGCCAGCCCGAAAAAGAGGGTGGCCAGCAGAACGCGGCGGAAATCACCTGTGACTCTCTGGAAGGGATTGTTCACGGGCGCTCCCGGATCTCCTCTTCCTTCCGCTTGTAGGGGATGAAGGGGATCAGGGCCAGCCCGGGAATGATCAGCAGCACCGAGACCAGGTAGAGGGCCACGTAACCCAGCGCCTTGGAGTCGTCGGTGTAGGCCACCACGTCAAATCCCACCAGGTCCATCAGCCGGGTGAAGGCGGAGATCAGCGGCTGGCAGATGCCGTGGAGCAGCTCGCCCTTCAACCCCGAGATGGGGTTGGCCGTACCCTGCTGGATCGCCGCGCCCACTTCGACGATGGCCCCGCCCGATGCGCCGAAAATGGTGCCGCCCAACGACATGATGGCCGTGCCGATGGCGAAGTGGCTTGCTTTGAACTCGGGGAAGCAGGTGCGCATGATGAAGACCATCAGGATGGGGAAGCCGAAGGCGGCGGCCAGCTGCTCGTAGGTGGCCACCGCGGTGATCACCGCCAGCTGGCCGGCCCCGGCGTCGGCGGTGGGCCGGAACCAGGCGAGGAAGACGTAGAGCACGTTGCTCAGATACATCACCAGGGTCAGCGGCCAGATCACCCGGAAGAGGTCGTGCTTCCTGATCAGCTTGCCGGCCCAGATGGCGCCGGCCACATTGGCGGCGAAGCCGAACCAGGTGAAGAGGTAGGCGTACTGCGCGTCGCTCATCCGCAGCTCGCGGATCAGGAAGGTGGTGTTCATGGAGAACATGATCTCGTCGGGCAGCTTGTAGAGGATGATGAAGGGGATGATGATCCAGACCCGCCGCTGCCGGGTGTAGACCACGAAGGCCCGGGTCAGGGTGCGGAAGAAGTCGCCGGCGCCCTGGATATTCTTGCCGGTGTCCGACTCCGGCCGGGGCAGGAAATAGTAGTGGAAGAGGTAGCAGCCGAGCAGGGTCAGGGCGCCGACGAGGAAACTCATCGACCAGAAGGAGACAGCGGCGATCCAGACCAGGAAGCTGCGGGCAAAGGGGATGGCCACCCGCCAGGCGCTGGTGCGGAAGCCGGAGTAGCCGGCCTGGCGCTCCTTGTCCGGCAGGGCCTCGAGGTAGTAGCCGTCGATGGCGATGTCGTGGGTCGCGGCCACCAGGGCGAGGACGAAGAAGAGGATGGCGATGGCCCAGGTGACGGTGACCGGGTCCAGTTCCTCCTGCCCCACCAGGGAGAGCACTCGGCTCTTGATCGAGGCCTTCATCGGGCTCTCCACCAGGACCATCTCGCCGTCCTCCCCGGTCTGCTGTATCGGCGGGCCGAAGAGGCTGAGCAGGGAGACCAGCAGGAAGCCGATGACCAGCATCGCCTGCAGTTTGAGCAGCCAGCCCCGCCGGCTGCCAAAGATGTCGATAAAAGGGGCCCAGAGAAACTTGAGGTTCCAGCCCAGGCCATAGAGATTGGCCATGCCGATCACCGCCTCGCGCAGGCCGATGCGGGTGAAATAGTAGGCGGAGAGCGCCCTGATGATCATGTAGGGCAGCCCTTCGGCAAAGTAGGTGGTGGAGACCCAGGTGCTCTCGAACCAGGTCTGTTTTTTCCCCTTGGTCTGGGCCATCCCCTTCCTCTCGTATGGCGGTAAAGAAGTGTCCCAATGATAGAGAAACAAGTCCCCCTTGTATACAGTCCCTCCGATCTCACCATCCCGGATTCAGGATCCATGGTCACGTGATATACTTGATCCGACAGCGACTTACGGAAAAGCGGATCAACTGGAGCCCGAACATACCAGCACTGCTGCGGGGGAGGAATAGAGGGTGAAGATTAAGGGAAGCATACTGATCTGTCTGACGGGTACTGACGGGAATGCTGCTGGCGGCGCCGGCGGCGGCCCAGATCACCGGTCTGCCCAAGGTGAGCCAGGCGGCAACCATAACCCAGACCATCGGCATCACCACGGTCACGGTGAGCTATCACCGGCCGGGGGTCAAGGGGCGGACAATCTACGGCGGCCTGGTGCCCTACAACCAGGTCTGGCGGGCCGGAGCCAATGAAAACACCACCGTCAGCTTCAGCCACCCGGTGAAGGTGGAGGGACAGGAACTTGCCGCCGGCACCTACGGTCTGCACATGATCCCCACCGAAACCGACTGGACCGTTATTTTCAGCAACGACTACCGCTCCTGGGGCAGCTTTTTCTACGACGAATCGGCCGACGCCCTGCGGGTTACCGCACCCGCCTTTGACGGTGAATTCGTCGAGTGGCTGGAATTCGGCTTTGCCGACCTCGATGGGACCTCGGCGCTGCTGGAACTGCGCTGGGCCGGCAAGCGGGTGCCGGTGCGGATCGAGACGGATACCCACGCACTGGTGCTGGACAAGCTGCGCAATGACCTCAAATCGCTGCCCGCCTTCTTCTGGTGGGGCTGGCGCGACGCCGCCAACTATTGCCTGCAGAACAACATCAGCAACGAAGAAGCCCTGCAGTGGATCGACCGTTCAATCGGCATCGAGGAAAACGCCAACAACCTGATGATCAAGGCCGGGCTGCTGGAACAGGCCGGGCACCCGGACCAGTCAGCGGAAATCCAGGACCGGGCCCTGGAGATCGCCAACGAACAGGAATCCAACCTGATCGGCTACACCCTCCTCCAGCAGGGCAAGACCGCGCAGGCCATCGAGGTGTTCAAAAAGAACGTGGAGCAATACCCCGATTCGTGGAACACCTACGACAGCCTGGCCGAGGCCTGCCGCGCGGCGGGGAAGATCGACCAGGCGAGGAAGTATTACGGCAAGGCCCTGGAGATGGTGGAGGACCAGAGCCAGAAGGACCGGATACGGGGCCTGCTGGATACGATGAGGCCCTGAGCCGGTTTCAGCCCATCTCCCCGAAGACCGAGGCCAGCAGGGCCAGGTCGCACACCGAGGCCCAGTCCGCCCCGTGGTGATAGCCGAGATCGCCCACTCCCCCATCGGGTGCGCGGCGGCGAGACAGGCGATCCCGCCGCCGGCGCCGCCGCTGTGGTTGTCACTGAACACGCAATCGCGAATCGACGGGGACGAACCGTGGAGGCGGTTGCCGGCTGAGGCGGCGTCGATGGCGGCCTGGATGGTGGGGTGGTCGTCGGGGACCCGGATGTCGGCGGCAAGTGCGGGGAAAGAAAAAAGCGCCGCGACGGTCAAAGCCATCGCGACGCCGAACAGTCGGTGGAAATTCTCCATCAGCCACATGGCCTTCCCCCCCGCAAGGGGTTTTCACCATGCAGATATACCTGTTTCTGAAGGAAACAGGAACCAGTGTTTCGATCAGAGGCTGAACTTCAGCCCGAGGTAACCACCGATGCCCGGGGTGCCGTATCCCCACACGGTTTCATACTCTTCGTCCAGCAGGTTCTCCACCCGGCCCAGGAGCTGGAAGTGATCGCCGAACGTCCAGGAGCCGGCCAGGGTGGCCAGGAAATAGGGATCCAGTTCCACCACCGATGCCGGCCAGGTGGAGAAATCGTTGTCCTTGCGGCTGCCGATATAGAGCAGGTCCAGATTGAGGTTTCCCCTTTCGAGGAACTTGTAGTTGGCGTTGATCCCCCCCTTGTGCCGGGCCCGGCGCAGCAGTTCCTCGCCGGTGGTCCTGTCCTCGGTGTCGGTGAAGGTGTAGCTGCCCGCCAGGTCGATGTTCTCACCCACCTGCATGGTGGCGAAAATCTCCAGGCCCCGGGATTCCGCCTCGGCTATGTTCAGGTAGACGTAGTTGACCGGGTCAAAATCGAGCAGGTCGTCAAAGGAGTTGGCGAACCAGGCGGCACCGGCCGACCCGCGGCCCCCGGCAAACATCTGCTCCAGGCCCACGTCCCAGCCCAGGCTCTTCTCCGGCTGGAGGTCCACGTTGCCGTACTCGGAGAAGAGCTGGTAGAGGGACGGCGCCTTGAACCCGGTGCCCACCGACCCCCGCACCGTGGTTCCCGCGTCCGGCACGAGCCAGGCACTGGTCAGCCGCCAGGTGACTTCGGACCCGAATCGGTCGTGGTCGTCGAGACGGATCCCCGCGGTGGTGAACCACTGGTCGAGAACGGCGATGCTGTCCTGGATGTAGTAGCCGTTGGTCCGCGCGGTCTGTTCCTCGAAAACGCTGCTGTACGGCCCATACTCGCTCTCGGAGTAGACATGGGAATCGCCCTTCTCCTCCTCGGTCTCCAGGCCCAGGGTCAGGGTATTGTCCTCTCCGAGGTGAACGTTGTGCTGCCAGTCGATTTTGACGATCGACCCCTTGAAACTGCTCTCGCTGCGCTCCGCCGAGTGGGCCTCATCGTAGTCGTTGCGGAACTCGCGGTCGATGTCGGTGACCGAGAGCCCCAGCTTCTGGTGGTAGAGATCGTCCAGCAAGGTCAGTTCCGCCTCGGTCCTGAAGACAAGCTGGGTCTGGTCGCCCACATGGTTCGGGTCGTCGCCCCACGGACCGCCGAAGTTGTCCAGGTCGGTGGTGGAATCGACGTAACGGGCGATGACGTTTATCCCGAAGTTTCCGGTGGGCGTGAAACCCACCCGGGCCGAGACCGTACTGTTCTCGAAGCCGTCCTTCTCGGTGTTGCCCTGGCTCTCGGCCGCGGCCGAAATGCCCTCGGTGGCCTGGCGCGACATTCCGAGGGAATAGTTCACCTTTTCGCCGCCACCGCCGGACCAGAGCTGGCCGCGCCAGCTGTTGAAGGAGCCGCCTTCCAGTGATAGTGAGAGGGTGGGTGGGCCCTCGCCCTGGCGGGTGATGATGTTGATCACACCGCCGATGGCGTCCGAACCGTAGAGCGTGCTCTGGGGCCCGCGGACGATCTCGATCCGCTCGATGTTGTCAGTGGTCAGGTCGGCGAAATTGAACGAGCGGGTGGTGGAGATCGGATCGTTGACCTCCACCCCGTCGATCAGCACCAGGGTCTGTCCGGAGTTGGCGCCGCGGATGAAGACCGAGGCGGGGCTGCCCGGCCCGCCGCTTCGCGACAGGTCGAGGCCCGGCACGTTTTTCAGCACCTCGAAGACGGTCACCTGCTGCAGCCGGTCCAGTTGTTCGCGGGTGATGACGGTCTCCGAGCTGCCCACCTTGTCCGGCGGCGTATCCAGGCGGTTGGCGGTGACCACCAGCTCGGGCAGTTCGATCCGCTCCAGCGGTTCCTCGTCGTTGGCCTCCCCGGCCCGGGCCGGTGGATCGGCACCGCCGCACAGCAACAGGCAGAGCATCGAAACGAAAGCGAGCGTTCCCCTGGTCTTTAACACGTTTTCTCCTTTCCTCCCCGCGGAGGCACAAAAAAATCCCCGGACCTGGTTCGTCAAGTCCGGGGATCCGTATTCATCCTCGGCCGCGGGGGTCTCGACCCTGCTCCTCGAGGGTCGGACAGTGCACTTGTACCCGTGGGCAGGTCTTCTGGCTTCCCGATCATCCTACCGGCCGCGCCTTCCCACCCTTTGGGGCAGTGGCAGCATGCGGCTTTCGTCCCGGGTTACAGCGGCGGGTCCGCAACGGATTCACACCGTCTTCCCTTTTCAGGCCCCAGGGGGCCACCCGGAACCAAGTTCCCATATTCCCCGGATCATGTCAAGGAAGGGTTCGCAAGAAAACGGGGACGGGCACCTGGTAGTTGACAGAAGTACTGTGGGGCTCTATACTCACTTCGTTATTTCGCGAAGTATAGGAGTGAAAAGGAATGGACCAGTTTCTCAACATTGCCCAGGCCCTTTCCGACGGCAGCCGGGTCCAGGCGCTACTCCACCTGCGGCGGGGTGAACTCTGCGTCTGCCAGATCATCGAGCTGCTGGGCCTCGCCCCATCCACGGTCTCGCGGCACATGACCGTGCTGTTCCAGGCCGGGCTGGTGCGCCGCCGCAAGGCCGGCCGCTGGCAGTACTACCGGCTGGCCGGGGAGAACGCACCCCCGGTGGTGCAGGAGGCGCTGCAATGGGTGGAACGCTCGGTGGGCCGCAGCCAACCGGCCCGCAGCGGTGCCAGAAAGCTCAAGAAAGTGCTGAAACAGGAAAAGGAAACCCTCTGCTGCCACTACCACCGCTGACAAGCCAACCCATACCAACGGAGTAATACCAATGGACAAGCACAATAATCTCGAGAAGCAGGAAGAGGTCCGCGCCACGGTGCGGGACGGATACGCGAAGATCGCCACGCAGAATGCATCAAGTTGCTGCGGCCCGACGTCATGCTGCGGTTCCGACGGGCCGGATGCCGCCGAACAGCTGGCCCGGGCCGTGGGCTACGATGCAGCCGAACTGGCCCAGCTCCCGGAAGGGGCCAACATGGGCCTCTCCTGCGGCAACCCGGTGGCGCTGGCCACCCTCGAGCCGGGTGAGGTGGTGGTGGACCTGGGCAGCGGCGGCGGTTTCGACGTCTTTATCGCCGGGCGGGCGGTGGGTCCAGCCGGCCGGGCCATCGGTGTGGACATGACCCCGGAGATGCTGGGCAAGGCCCGCACCAACCTGGGCCAGTACCGGGAGACCAGCGGGCTGGACAACGTGGAGTTCCGCCTGGGCGAGATCGAGCACCTGCCGCTGGCGGACAACAGCGCCGACGTGGTGATCTCCAACTGTGTGATCAACCTCTCGCCGGACAAGCAGCAGGTCTGGAACGAGATCGCCCGGGTCCTCAAGCCGGGTGGACGTGCAGCCATATCTGACCTGGCCCTGCTGCGACCGCTCCCCGATGAGGTGCGGGAGATGGTGGAGGCTCTGGTGGGCTGTGTTTCCGGAGCGGTGCTGATCGAGGAAACCGCGAAGATGATCCGCCAGGCCGGCCTGATCGGGGTCCAGCTGGATCAGAAGTCCGGCTACGTCGACTCCATGACCGAATGGCAGGACCCGCTGTACCGCAAGATCCTCGACGCCCTGCCCGAGGGCACCAGCCCCGGTGACTTCGTGGTGAGCCTCTCGGTGAGCGCGGAAAAACCGTAGGAAGTGGAGCAAGTACTACTCGCCTTCCTCGATCACCTGGTGCAGGTCCCGCTCGGCGGTGGTGCGCACCGCGTCGGCGGACTCATCGAGGGACGGCGTGCCCAGCTGACCCTCGGTGGCCGCCACCACCGAGGCCACCGCCGCGTCACCGGTGACGTTGGTCACCGTGCGCAGCATGTCGAGGATGCGGTCCACACCGAGAATCAGCGCGATGCCGGTGGCCGGCACCCCCACCGCCTCGAGGATGATCAGCAGCATGATGATCCCGGCACTGGGCACCGCGGCAGTGCCGATGGAGGCCAGCACCGCGGTGAGCACGATGGTCAGCTGGGCGCCGAGGCCGAGATCGATGCCCAGGGCCTGGGCGATGAAGACCGTGGCCACACCCTGGTAGAGGGCGGTGCCATCCATGTTGATGGTGGCCCCCAACGGCAGGACAAAGGAGGAGACCTCCTCCGATACCCCGAGCTTCTCCTCGCAGCGCTCCATGGTCACCGGCAGAGTGGCCGCACTGGAGCTGGTGGAAAAGGCCAGCAGCTGGGCCGGGGCGATCCCGGCGTAGAAGGTGCGCAGCTTCATCGGGGTGAGGAAACGGATCAGGCAGGAATAGGTGATGGCCATGTGCAGGGCCAGACCGGCGATCACGGTGATGCAGTAAAAGCCGAGAGCTCCCAGCAGGTGGATGATCTGGCTCACGTCATCGCCGGCCACGGTGGTGATCACACCGGCCATCAGGGCAAAGACCCCCAGCGGGGCCATCAGCATGATCAGATCCACCAGGCGGATAACCACCGCATTGAGACCGTCAAAAAAGCGGAGCACCGGTTTGGCCTTTTCCGCCGGCACCTGGATCAGGCCGATGCCGAGGAAGATGGCGAAGAAAACCACCTGCAGCATGTTGCGGTTGTTCGAGGCCGCCCCGAAGAAGTTGTCCGGAACCATGTCCACCAGGGCCTGGAGCGGCCCCTGGTCTTTCACCGTCTCAGCATGACCGGTCCGGGTGCTGACCTCCTCGTCGTAGACCGCGGCCAGCTCGTGGTGCAACTGCTCGGGGATGGCATACCCCGGACCGAGCAGGTTGACCAGCAGGAGACCGATGGTCACCGCCACGGCGGTGGTGCCGATGTAGATGGCGATGGTCTTGCCGCCGATCCGCGAGAGTTTCTTCAGGTCGGAGAGGGAGGCCACGCCGGTGACCAGCGAGGCCAGGATCAGCGGCACTGCGATAAGCTTCAGCAGGTTGATGAAGATGGTGCCAAAGGGTGAGATCCAGCTGGCGGTGAAATCCCCCCAGCCCATGACCGCCGCCACCACGCCGTAGACCAGCCCCAGCACCAGGCCGATGATGATCTTCCAGTGCAGCTTTTTGTACCAGGGCAAGGGCATGGGCAACAGGTCTCCAGTCCCTTTACTCTATATGCTTTCGGCCGCCCAGGCCAGCCCGCAAGCTGGCCGTCCCTCCATCGCGCTTGATTCGGCCGCACCGCTGACGTATACCATGGGCAGCACCCTGCGGCGGCCTCCGTCGCAGTCCACCACCCGAAGTCAAACGGAGGCACTGGATGAACGACCCGCGCCTTTCGCAACTGGCCCATACCCTGATCAGCTGGTCCACGGCCCTGCAGCCGGGAGAGAACGTCCTCATCGAGGCCATCGACACTCCGACGGCCATGACCTGCCAGCTGGTGCGCACCGCGCGGGCCGCCGGGGCCCACCCGCTGGTGCTGCTCAAGGACACCATGGTGGACCGGGCGCTGCGTCTGGAAGCCAGTGCAGAGCAGATGCAGCTCCAGGGGGAGGTGGAGGCGCTGGCGATGAACAGCGTCGATGCCTACATCGGCATCCGCGGCCAGCGCAACATCACCGAACTGTCCGACATCCCCGCCGCGTCGCAGCAGCACTACCTGGGTCACGTCTGGGAGAAGGTCCACCTGCGGATCCGCTGCGTGGACACCCGCTGGGTGGTGCTGCGCTGGCCCCATCCCTCCATGGCCCAGCAGGCGGGGATGAGCACCGAAGCCTTCGAGAACTTTTTCTTCGACGTCTGCACCCTGGACTATGGCGAGCTGGCCCGGGCGATGAAACCCCTGGGCCAGCGGATGACCGCGGCCAGGGAAGTGCAGATCACCGGCCCGGGCACCGATCTCCGCTTCTCCCTGGAGGGGATGGGGGGGATCTGCTGCGAGGGGAGGAACAACATCCCCGACGGCGAGGTCTGCACCGCCCCGGTGCTGGAGAGCGCGGAAGGCGTGGTGCAATACAACGCTCCCACTATCAGTGACGACGGCGTGATCCACGAGGACGTCCGCCTGCGCTTCGAGAAAGGCCGCATCGTCGAGGCCACCAGCAGCAACAGTGAGCATCTCAACCAGGTGCTGGACCGCGATCCGGGGGCGCGCTACATCGGCGAGTTCGCCCTGGGCCTCAACCCGCGGATCACCCGGCCGATGCTCGACATCCTCTTTGACGAGAAGATCGCCGGGTCCTACCACTTCACCCCCGGTGATTCGCTGACCGAGTGGAAGGAGACCGACAACGGCAACCGCAGCGCCGTGCACTGGGACCTGGTCTGCCTGCAGGACGGGGATCACGGCGGCGGGGAGATCCGCTTTGACGGGGAACTGGTGCGCAAGGACGGACTGTTCGTTCCCGAGGATCTGCAGGCCCTCAACCCGAAACTGTCCGGGTGATCTCCTCGGCCATTTCGCTTGCCCCTGAACCGCCCTCCAGCTCCAGCAGGCGCGCCAGCTTTTTCTGCGCCCGCTTCAGCCGCCGCGGGTTATCCAGGGTTTCCCAGATTTCGCTCTCCAGAGCATAGATCGCCGGGATCCGGTGATCGATCCGCCGGGCGGCGGCCAGGTGGTCCAGCGCCTGCTGGTATTCCTTTCCCCTGAGCGACTCCCGGGCCAGAGCGAGATAGAGGTAGGGATTGCGGCGGCTGACCCTGCTCAACTGCTGCCTCAGGTCCTCGGCCCGGTCGGCCTGGCCGGTGTCCCGGTACAGCGCGAGCAGGTTGCCCATGATCAGGTCGGGGAACCGGGCGAGGGAGAAGGCCTTCTCGAACGCCTGCTGGGCCTCCTCCAGGTCGCCGCGGCGGCGGTGCAGCAGGCCCAGATTGTTCTGCACCTGGTACGAATCGGGATAGAGCCGCTCGGCCACCCCCAGCAGGTAGCCCGCCCCGTCGAGGTCTCCGGAGATCATGAGGTTCGCCCCGAGGTTGTTGTAATACAGACCGGCGGCTTCGATATCGCTCAGCGTGGTCCGCACGTGGTATTCCCGGGAATCGGGGATGAAGTCCACCATCCGGTGGCCGCTGTTGACGATCACCCCGCTGACGATGTGGTTGATGTGAAAGACCTGCTGCCCGGCGGAGCGGTTGGTGATCACGTCCTCCACCATCACGTAGTAGGAACGGAGCCCGGCCTCCCGGGCCGCGCCGATAAAGAGGTTGGTCAGTGCGAAACAGTTGCCCTCCCGCAGTTCCAGGCAGCCGGCGGCGTCGAGGGTCAGGGTGCCGTTGTAGCTGATTTTCGCCGGCCGGTTGATCACGCAGTCGCGCAGCTGCATCAGCCGCAGCGCCTCGCTCCCCGAGAAACCGACACAGTCGAGGATCCGCTCCCGGGAAACCGCGTCCAGCTGATAGGGCGGCCGCAACAGGTCCACCCCCAGGGTGAATTCTTCCTTGCCGGCATCCAGAAGCTCGTCATACCGCACCGCCAGCGCGGGATGCTCATCACCCACCAGACTGCGCATCTCGGCGGTGAACTCGTCCGGGGTGTAGATCACCTTTTTCGGGCTGCCGGCACAGGCGGCCTGCAGGGCCAGCAGCAGGAAGAGGATCGATCTACCGGGATGTGGGCGTCTTTTTCTTATCATCATCTCTCGCACGGCAGCAGCCGGATCACTCCGGGCTCATGGCGTATTGCGCCGACACCAGAAGTATGCCACGCCCCGATCGTGTCCACTTCAGCAGGTGACCCGGGACCGCCAAAAGTACAGGATTCCGATCCTTGGGGTATACTGGTTGCATCAATTGCTTCGACTGTACGGCCTGGAAACGGGATGGCCACGGTCGATTCGAATTCATAAACGGCTCGTCGGGGGCCACTACACCTGGAGCACGTGGGTAATGGCCCTGCCAGCCCCCCTGCAACAATTGAAGTCTGCCCGCATTCTCCGCTCGGCGGCGTTGTTGTGTCTGCCGCTGGGCCTTGTCCTCTATCTGTCCATTTTCGGCCTGGGCTGCTGGTCAGGCGACCATGGCTCGACGGTGACCCCCGCGGCCGGCGGGGACCAAGCGCCGCCGTTCCACATCCTGCTGATCACCCTCGACGCGCTGCGCGCCGACCACCTCGGCTGCTACGGCTACCCCCGGCCCACCAGCCCGGCCATGGACGGCCTGGCCGCCGAGGGAGTCCGGTTCAACCAGACCCAGGTCCCCCGGGGCCAGACCTGGCCGGCCCTCACTTCCCTGCTCACCGGCCGTTACCCCCTGGAACACGGCGTACGCAACAACTCGATCCTCCCTGGTGAACACCTCGACCTGCTGCCGGAATACCTCCGGGAGTCCGGATACCGCACCGCCGCTTTCCTGGCCAATTTCGGCGACGCGATCCTTTCCAAGGATGCCTTCGGGTTCGATCACATTGTTCGTGCCGATGTCTCGAGTTCCACGCCCCAGGACCAGTGGGACGACAGCATGACCGACAAGGCGGTCGACTGGCTTACCGGAAATCAGGGCCAGCCCACCTTCACCTGGGTACACCTGATGAACCCCCACCGCCCGTACGACCCCCCGGCCGCAGAGCGTGAACTCCTGATGCCGATGGATGATTACGACGGGTGGCTGGACGACAAGGTGTCGCTGACCGACCTGAACAAGGGCATCCGTGACGGCCGCATCCCGGTGACCGAAGAACAGTTCGACGAGTTCGTCCATGCCCGCTACTGGAAACCGTGGCTGGGCATGGACTACCTCGAGCTGATGCAGAAGCAGGACTGGCACCTGACCTTTGACCAGTTGCTCGACCTCATCGTCCTGCAGCGGGTGGACCTCTCCGCGGCGGACCTGGCCTACATTCACGCGCGCTATGATGCGGAAGTCCGGACGGCCGACCGCTGCGTGGGCCGGCTGCTGGAGACCGTGGACCAACTGGGGCTGAAAGACAACACGCTGGTCATTCTCGCATCGGACCACGGAGACGAACTCTTCGATCACAACCACTACTTCTTTCACAGCGCCTCGATCTACCAGGGTGTCCTGCACGTGCCGCTGATCCTGCGCTGGCCAGGCCGGATAGCGCCCGCCGGCACCGTGGACCGCCTGGCTGAGATCACCGATCTCATGCCCACCATCCTCCATGCCGCGGGACTGCCGCAACCGGATGATCTCCCGGGCCGCAGCCTGCTGCCGCTGCGGGGTACGGACACGGATCCTTCCGGCTCCCTCGCCTTTGCCGAGCTCAGCCACGGCCTGCCGCAGGGGATGGAGGCCGAGCCGCCGATGGACGGGGTCTACTCGGTGCGCGACGCCCGCTGGAAACTGTTGCTCAACCCGTCGGGTTTTCACCCGCGAAAGGTGCCCTACCCCTGTCTCCCTGACCGCAGTTTTCCCATCGCCCACCAGGAGCTCTACGACCTGGAAAATGATCCGGGCGAACGGCTGAACCTGCTGGCCCTGGACGGTGATGAACTGAAGGAAGCGGCGCTGTCCGCCGCCCCGGGGAACGAACTGGACGCTGCGGAATACCTGCTGGAGGCCAGCCGGAGCTGCCAGCGGCTCTCCGGGCAGTTGACCGGGTGGCTCGAGCGTCACGCATCGATCCCTGCCGTCGACGAGGCCCGGCAGGTCTCCGAGGAAGTTCGTCAGAAGCTGGTTGCGCTGGGGTATGTGGAAGCGGAACCGCTCCCCCCCGCTCTCCAGCCGGAGGAAGAATCAGCCGGCCGGGAACAGTTGATCCGTTCCGCCCTGGATCTGGCCCGCACGTATCACCCGTCGGGCTTACCGGTGGCCGACGAACGGAGTGATCGGGCCCGCAGCCTGGTCCTGCAGGCCGAAGAGCAGCTGACCAAACTGCTGTCCACGACCACCCGATAGTGCCGGCGGCCCACCCGCGGGAGCGGCCCTGCTGGCATTTCAGTTGAAAATCCCTTATTATTAATGAACAGTTAGTGGATTGATTTGGTTGATTGCCGGGCGGACCCAGTGGCATTTTCCCCGGACGCCCCTGATATACAGGTATTTATTCAATTCAGGAACTACCATCCAGCCATTGAGCGCAGTTTCCCTTGTTCCCATCAATTTTTCAGGAGTACATCATGCGTAGAGCCAGACTGATCGTCAGTACGTGCGTTATTTGCCTGCTGCTGGGCCTGTCCCCGGCCAGCGCGGAGTGGATCACCCTGGACGGTGCCGCACCCACTGCCCCCCGGGTGGACCTGGTCGCCCATGATTCCGCCGCCACCGTGATCGAGGTTTCGGTCAGCGGTTTCGATGCGGAACAGATCACCGCGGACGGCACGCTCTACCAGCGGCTGAGCCTGGGCAGCGATGCGGCCCTCCGGCGGGTGGGCCTGCCCCAGCTGCCGGTGGTGGCCCAGCTGGTGGGCATTCCCGATCGGGCCGGCTACATCGTCAGCTCTGAAATCCTCGACTCCGT
The DNA here is from genome assembly GCA_963836075.1 of uncultured Acidobacteriota bacterium. Classification (GTDB taxonomy): domain Bacteria; phylum Acidobacteriota; class JAQAZP01; order JAQAZP01; family JAQAZP01; genus JAQAZP01. Next base: position 2,047,718 of record CAWIIB010000009.1, on the reverse strand, counting down.
AACCCTGACCGGGTATACCGTCTGGCCGGCCCAGCAGCCGCTGAAGGACAGCGAACCGGCAACGGCCTTCACCGTGGACCGCGCGACCTACGGCCTGGACAAGACGTATCCCGCCAGCGTGGCGGTGGCCGGCGACCCGCAGATCTGGCGGGACGTCCGGTTGACCCGGCTGGAGATGCGGCCGATCACCTGCAACCCGGCACGAAACGAGATCACCGTGGCCACCCGGATGCGGGTCACCGTCAACTACACCGGCATCAACCCGCTCCGCGCGTTCACCCGCCAGCGCAGTCCGATCAGCGCCCCGTTCCAGAACCTCTACCGTTCGGCGGTGATCAACTATGACCGGCTGGGCTACCCGACGGCCGGACGCGGCTCGGTGACCCCGGGGACCAGGTACCTGGTGGTGACCACCCCGGCCTGCATCCCCTACATCCAGCCGCTGGTGGACTTCCGCCACGCCCAGGGCTACCCGGTGGAGGTGCGGACCCTCGAGCCCGGCTTTGAAACCGCGGAGGAGATCAAGGCCTACATCACCCAGCTCTACAACGACAGCGGCCTGGAATACGTGCTGCTGGTGGGCGACGCCTATTACAGCGGCGCCGGCGGCGTCGATGTGCCGATGTACTACTGGTCCGACTCCTATTCCGACTCCTGGTATACGATGATGGACGGCTCCGGCGACTACCTGGCCGACATGGCCATCGGTCGCATTCTGTACGACACCGCGGCAGAGCTCGAACACCAGATCAACAAGACCATGGACTACCTCACCGCGCCTGAGGTTTCGGACTGGGCCAAGCACAGCCTGCTGGTGGCCCACTCGGAGGAGTACCCGGCAAGTACACCCAGTGCAGTGAGGAGATCCGGACCTACGCCTACTCGCTGGAGACGCCGGACTTCGACACCGCTTACGGCGGCGCCGGGGCCAGCAACCAGGATGTGATCGACTACATCAACACTTACAGCTCCGGGATTCTCAACTACCGCGGCCACGGCTCCACGGAAGCCTGGTGGGAGTGGGGCACCAGCGGCGACTTCAACGCCTCCCACGTCAACCAGTTCACCAATGTCGACCGCTACTTCGTGCACTTCGACGTCTGTTGCGACAACATGGACTTCCCGGCCCACAGCGGGGACTGCTTCGCCGAGACGATGATGAAGACCACCGCCGGCGCGGTGGCGATCAACGGGGCAATCATCCCCTCCTACACCATCCCCAATCACGACTACGACAAGGAGTTCTACAAGGCGATCTTCGACCTGGGGATCAGGAACCTCGGCTACGCCTCCAACTTCGCCAATGTCACGGTCTACAATGACCACGGTTATCTGGGCGAGTCGAACATCCGCACCTACCTCTGGCTGGGTGACTCCTGCATCGATCCCTGGACCGACACCATGGCCATGCCCACGGTGGCCCACCCCGGGGCGATGATCATCGGCACCGGCACGCTGCAGGTCTCCACCGGTATCGAGGGCGCCATGGTCTGCGCCCAGAACGACGAAGTCTACGAAGTGGGCTACACCGACGCCTCCGGTGCGGTGACCCTGACCTTCGGCACGCCGCCGGTGGTCCCCGGTTCACTGACCATCACGGTCACGGCCCACAACATGCTGACCTACCAGGAAGCGATCCCGGTGATTCCGCCCTCGGGGCCGTACGTGGTCTACGAGAGTCATGCCCTCGATGACGACGCCAGCGGTTACTCCAACGGCAACGGCGACGGCATCGCCACTCCGGGCGAGACCATCGAGCTGGAACTGGGCCTGAAGAACTATGGCGTGGAGACCGCCAACGGCGTGGTGGCCACGGTGAGCAGCCCCAGCGGTCACATCTCGTTCCTCGACAACAGCTCCACCTACGGCAGTTTCAACCCCGACGAGTCGTTGATCAACCCCGACCCCATCGTCTTCGACGTGCTCTCCTCCTGCCCCCACGGTGAGATCATCCAGTTCGACGTGGAGATCGCCAGCAGCGGAGACACCTGGTATTCCACGTTCTTCATCGTGGTGGAAGCGGGGCAGATGACGCTGCACTCCTCAGCGATCACCGACTTCCCCGATGGCAACGGGGACGGCAACGCCGACATGGGCGAGACGGTCTTTGTGGAACTGACCCTGGAGAACGTCGGCGCGGTGAACACAACCGGCGTCAGCGCCACCATCACCAGCAATGATCCGGCCTTCGTGGTGCTGCTCGACGACACCGCGACTTTCGACGACATCATCTCCGGCGCCACCGGGACGAGCCTCAGCCCCAACCCCCGCTTCGCCATCAACCTCACGGCGGCCTGTGGCCAGATGCTGAGCTTCAACGTGGACATCTCCACCGACCAGGGCAGCGCCAGCGACACGCTCTACGTCCAGGTGGGCGGCACCTCGGTCTTCCTCGAAGACGACATCGAGGCCGGCCCCGGCGAGTGGACCCACTCCGCGGACCAGGGCGCAGACGACTGGGGGATCATCACCAGTTCCTATGCCCACAGCCCGGACAACGTCTGGTTCGCTTCGGACCCGAGCATTGTGACGGACAAGTTCCTCGTCTCGCGGACGGTGACCCTTACCCCGCTCTCCGAATTGACTTTCTGGCACCGCTACAACATGGAGACCGGCTACGACGGCGGTGTGATCGAGATCTCCACCGACGGCGGCGCCGGCTGGGAGGACCTCGGCCCGATGATCATCGAGGGCGAGTACAACGACACCATTTCCACCTGCTGCAGCAACCCCATCGGCGGACAGGCCGCCTGGTCCGGGGACAGCGGCGCCACCATGACCCGGGTCACCGCCGACCTGGCGGCGTATGCCGGGACCGAGGCGCTGATCCGCTTCCGCATCGGCTGCGACTCGTCGGTGGATGACGACGGCTGGTATATCGACGACGTGACCGTCACCGGTGCAGAGTGTCAGCCCTGGAGCGGCTCCGTCGGCACACTGGACGTCAGCATGAACTGCAACCCGTCCTCCGGCACGGTGCCCTTCACCACCCGGTTCTCGGTGCTGCTGGAAAATCTCTACTCCGGTGACCGCCGCCGGTTGGCCGCACACCTCGACGTGACGCTGGCCAACGGCCAGTTCTATCCCAACTGGCGCGCCGGCAACACGATTATCCAGGCCGGAGCGAGCTACTACACCACCTGGACCCAGAATATGCCGGCCATCCCATCACTGGTGGGAGTGAACAGCTTCACCCTGGTGGCCGAGGACGTGACCCCGGCGCCGTTCAACCAGCCGCCCTACCCCGCCTCCGGAGACACCGACACGGCCAGTTGCACGGTGGAAGGTATCGCACCCTAGGCGGATAAACAGGCTACGAAAACAAGAAAGGGACCGGCACCAAAAGGCGGGGGCCGGTCCCCTTTTTTTGCCCTCTAGAATAAAGAAAGTGGTTCAAAAGCCTTGACTGTGGTTTCCGGGCAAGGCGATCAACGCCGCCCGGGAGCCTCAGGCGAGGCTTTGGGACCGCTTCTATTCCACGTAGCCCAACTGCCGCAGCTTCTCCCGCATCTCCTCGTCCACTACAGGGTCCGGGCGGTGGCTGCGGTCCCGCTGGGGCAGTGCGTGAGTCTCGCACCAGCGCTGCCAGTGCCGCAGCAGCGCCCTGGTCAGGTCCTGGTGGGAGCCGGCCACATCGGTCTGCTCACCCGGGTCGGCCTCGAGGTCGTAGAGTTGCGGCGATGTGTCCCCGCCGTTAGCCAGCATCAGCTTCCAGCGGCCATCCCGCACCGCGTGCTGGTGGATCCCCGTAGCGAAACGGCCGGTCAGGGGCCGCCGCTCGAAATCGTCGGGCATGTGCCGCGGCCGGATACCGAGGTAGGTCTCGCAGTAAAGCGGCCGTCCCGCCGTGACCCTGAGCAGGTCGCGGCCGTCCAGACCCGCATGTTTGGCCAGACCGGCAGCATGCAGCAGGGTGGGAAACAGATCGACCGTGCTGGCGGCGGCTGACCGGATCTGCCCGTCGGCGCCCCCGGGCAGCCGGAGGGCCATGGGGATGCGCAGGGAGGTGTCGTAGAGCACGTGGTGGTGGCCGTAGTAGTCGTGGTGCTCGCCCAGGGTTTCCCCATGATCGCCCATCACCGCCACTACGGTGCCGTCATACAGCCCGCGGCCCTTGAGCCAGGCCAGCAGGCGCCCCACCTGGAAGTCGGCAAAGGCCACCTCGCCGTCATACAGCTCGTCGATCCGCTGCCGCTCGGAGTCGGTGAGCGACGTGGCCGTGATCATCGACCGGGGATCCCGGTGCGAAGGAGGAACCCGTTCGCGCCGCCGCGCCATGTCCCGCTGGACCCGCTCCTCCCGATGCTCGAACTCGGGCTCATCGAACCCCGGCCGCAGTATGGTGGACAGGCTGCGCTCCCCCCGTTCCGGGCCGAACAGCTCAAGATAGGGCTGGGGCGGATCATAGGGCTGGTGGGGGTCGTAGAGGTGGACCCAGACAAAGAGCGGCGCCTTGCCCTGCTGGCTATCCATCCAGGCCAGCGCCGCGTCCACAGTCTCATTGCCCGGACGCTGCCGTCCGGTCATCCGGCGGGTCCGGCCAGGGGCACTGCCTTCCGCTGGTGGGCCGCCGGGCCTCGGGATGCTCATGGCATCGTCCGGCCCGGGGCGCGGCAACGCGCTGTAGTGCCCGAAACCACGATCAAGGCCGCAGCGGGGGTCGAGGACCACGGCGCTGACAAAGGCCGCGGTGCGGTACCCCGATTCACGGAACCGCTCGGCCAGGGTCGTGAAGGAGTCGCCCAGCCGCCAGGAGTTACCCAGCACGGCATGGGAACGGGGGTGCAGCCCGGTGAAGATCGATGTATGGGACGGAGTGGTGAGCGGCACGGTGGCCACCGCTTCGCGGAAGAGCAGCCCCTGGCCGGCCAGCCGGTCGATCACTGGTGTGGTGCGCCGGTCGTGGCCGTAACAGCCCACCCGGTCGGCACGGATGGTGTCGATGGTGACCAGCAGAACCGTGGGCCGTTTAGTGGCCGGGCCGCCGGATGCTCCCGCCGGTGCCGCCAGCATGGCCAGCCCGATCAGCGCCGCTGCCAGACCCGGCCACCTATTCATCGCAGCACCCCAAAATCGAGACCGCCGCCGGACCCGCTTCGGAGAAGTCCTCGAAGATCAGGTCGGGGCCCATCTCCAGCAGTCGCTCCCGTTCGGTCCAGCCGGTGCAGACGGCCACGCTCTTGTAGCCGTTGTCCCGGGCCGCCATGATATCGCGGATCGAATCGCCGATCACCACCACCCGTCCGGGGTCGAACGACTGCTGGTAGTGCTCCGCAGCCCGGTCCAGCGCCAGCCGGGTCAGCCTGGCCCGCTGGCGGTGGTCGTCCCCGAACCCGCCCACCGGGAAGTAGTCGTTGAGACCGTGGGGCGACAGCTTCTCCCGGGCCCCGGCGGCGATGTTGCCGGTGGCCAGCCCCAGTGCCGCCCCGGCCTCCAGCAGCAGATCGAGCAGTTGACGAACCCCCGGATGCACCAGGCTTTCGGCCGGCCCATGGACCTGCTGGTGCAGCTTCTCGAGGTAGAGGGCAAAGAAGCGCTGCCGCTCCTCGCCGTTTTCACCGAATGGCGGCAGGCCGCGGAGCTCCGCCGCCCGTTCGATGATCCAGACGTCGGTCATCCCGTCGAAGACCACACCCTCGAATGCGTCCTCGACGCCATACAACTCGAGAAACGCAGCGGCCATGGCCCTCGAGCCGGCCCGCCCGGCATCGATCAGGGTGCCGTCCACATCAAACAGAATGCACGTGTCCATGGTCTGCTCCGTATGTCGCTGCCCACAATGAATTCTATTGTAGGCCCTTGAGCGACTGCGGAGCAAACCGGCGTCTCAGAACGGCATGTCGTTCATCGCTTCTCCACTGTTCTCCGGCGCTGCGCCGTTGCCCGGGACAACACTCTCTTCACCTGCCGCGTCCTCTGCGCCTGCCGCGTCACCGGACAGCGGGGCGCTGAGCTGGAAGACCCGGCGGGCGTGGACCTCGGTGAGGTAACGGCGCTGACCCCGTTCGTCTTCCCAGGAGCGGCTCTGCAAACGGCCCTCCACATAGACCCGGTGCCCCTTGGCCATCCGGTCCGTCACCGTCTGGGCCCGCTCGCCCCAGACCACCACCCGGTGCCAGTTGGTCTGCTGCTGCCACTCGCCCTTGTCGTCCTGCCAGTTGCGGCTGGTGGCCACCGAGAAGGTGGCCAGATGCCGCCCGGCGCTGGTCACCCGCAACATGGGGTCGGCGCCCAGGTTGCCCACCAGAATCACCTTGTTCACACAGCTCATCCCGATCCTCCCTTAAAATAGCGACACGCATTGGATCTCCTGCCACCCCTGCCGGATTGCAAATTGCCTGCCAGGCCCGGCAGCACAGGTTCCGGCAGCAGGAAGGGCCGTCCGCCGCCCGGAGGCCTGTGACCGCCGGTTTCCAACCTGTCACCCTCCGGCGGCATACCAGCGGTAACGCCTCCAGGAAATTTCAAATAAAGTGTGTGAGATTTACGCGAGAACCGGTGACTGATCAGGTGGAAGCAGACACTGCCTCCAACCTTGCTGCTCGCCGCGCCCGGCGATTGAACCGAAGCTCACCCCAGGGCTTTCGGGCCGGGGCCGCGGCTTTTTTTATCCGACGCAGGCCCTCCAGCCTGCTGTGATATCCTTGCTCCGCCATGGCAGAACCGACACATACCGAAGCATCGGGGAACGAGCGGGAGGCCTCGCAGTTGGTCTACCGCAACACCGGCTACATGGCGGTGAACTCCGCCCTGACCCTGGCCTTTGGCGTGGCGGTGACCATCATCCTCGCCAGGGGCCTCGGCCCGCGGCTGCTCGGGATCTACGCCACCCTCACCGCCCTCACCGGCATCCTGGCCATCCTGGTGGACTTCGGCACCGACATGACCCTGACCCGCCAGGCGGCCCGGGACCGGCTGCGGGTGCGGCGGCTGGCCGCGGCCGCCGGCCTGGCCAAGACGCTCTTCACTTTCTGGCCCGCCGCGCTCGTCCTGGTCCTCTTCCCGCTGTTCCAGGGCTACGACGAGACCCAGACCAGGCTCGCCTTTGCGCTGGGCCTCCTGGTGCTGGCCCTGGAAGGGGTTTGGAGCGTCTTCTCCGCCTCGCTGAAAGGCCTGGAACGGATGGCGCCGGTGGCCCGGATCAACGTGGCCGGCGCGGCGATTCAGACGGCGGTGGCCCTCAGCGTGTTCGTCGTCCCCTGGCCGCTGGCCGCCGCTGCCGCGGCCCTGGCCGCTTCGGCCACCCTGCGGGTCCTCTGCGGCTGGTTTTCCTTTCGCCGGTCCACCGAAGCGCCTCCGGCCACGGCCCGCCAGCAACCGCTCACCGGTGAGATCCGCACGCTGGCCCCGGCCGCGGCGGTCTTCTTCCTCACCTCGGTGGTCTTCACCCTCCACGACCGGCTGGACATCGTACTGGTCTCCCTGATCAGCGGGGCCGAGGAGGCCGGCTACTACGGCATCGCCTCCCGCTTCACCGCCTGGCTCTCCATCCTGCCCGGCGCCATGGTGGCCGCGCTCTACCCCTATCTCTCCCGCCGCCCGGACCGCGACCCCACCACCTTCCGCCGACTTCGATGGGCGGCGGTGATCTATGGCACGGCCGCCGCACTGGCCGCGCTGGTCGTGGGCCGCCCGCTGATCGTTCTTGCCCTGGGTAGCGAATACGCACCGGCCTGGGGACCGCTGGCCCTGCGGGCCTGGGTGCTGCCGCTGATGATGTTCGCCCACTTCCTGGCCATCCGCCTCTACAGCCAGGGGCGGGAGCGCCAGGTGGCCTGGCGCACGGCGGCGGCCCTGCTGGTAAACCTGGCGGCCAACCTGGTCCTCGTACCGCTTTACGGCGGCATGGGGGCTGCCGCGGCCGCTGTGGCCTCCGGCCTGACGGTGACCATCCTGCTCTGGCGGCTCTCCCGTTCCGCCACACCCTGATCCAGACAAAATCCCCCCAATCAACTTGGAAGAAGAGGATATATCTGATAATATGCGTTCGGAGGGTTAATCCTTCACATAAAACAGGTTATTAACAAAATATAATTCTGCTTTAACAACATTCAAGAGAAGATACTACGATGAAAAAATTCGGATTCACCACGCGTCAAATCCACGCCGACGGACACCACAAGCCGGAGCAGGCCCACTGCATGCCCATCGTCCAGACGGCAACCTTCTACTTCAAGGATGCCGACGAGGGCGCCCGTTTCTTCGCCGGAACCGAGAAGGGCAACATCTACTCCCGCATCGGCAACCCCACCGTGCAGCGGGTGGAGGCCACCGTGGCCTCACTGGAGGAGGGCGTGGGCGCCCTGGCCTACGGCGCCGGCATGGCGGCCATCAACTCCACCTTCCTCGCCCTGTTCGACAAGGGCGACCACCTGGTCTCCGACCCGACACTCTATGGCCCCACGGTGCCGCTGATCGGCACCAGCCTCAAGCGGTTCGGTATCGAGTCGACCTTCGTGGACATGAGCCACCTGGAGCAGCTGGAAGCGGCCATCCGGCCGGAGACAAAGGCGTTCTACTTCGAGACGCCGTCCAACCCCACGCTGAAGGTCATCGACATCGAGGCGGTGGTGGCCATCGCCAAAAAGCACGGCCTGCTGACCATCATCGACAACACCTTTGCCACGCCCTACTGCCAGCGCCCGCTGACCATGGGCATGGACATCGTCATCCACTCGGCCACCAAGTTCCTCAACGGCCACGGTGACGTGGTGGCCGGCTTCGTGGTGGTGAAGGACAAAGAGCTGCTGCAGAAGCTCTACAAGTACCGCACCTCCACCGGCGCCATCCTCGGCCCCCAGGACGCCTTTCTGATCCTGCGTGGACTGAAGACGCTCTCCCTGCGCATGGACCGGCACCAGGAGAACGCGATGAAGATGGCCGAGTTCCTCAACGGTCACCCCAAGGTCAACCATGTCTTCTACCCCGGTCTGCCCGGCCACCCGGGGCACGAGATCGCCAAGCGGCAGATGGACGGCTTCTCCAGCCTGATGGCCTTCGATGTGGAGGGCGGTTACGACGGCGGCAAACGGATGATGGAAGGCGTGAAGGTGGCGACCCTGGCAGTGAGCCTCGGTTCCATCGACACCCTGATCCAGCACCCGGCCTCCATGACCCACGCCTGCATGAGTCCCGAAGAGCGCCTGGCCGGCGGGATCACCGACGGGCTGGTCCGCCTCTCGGTGGGTGTGGAAGACTACGATGACCTGCTCTGGGGCATCGAGCAGGGGCTGAATGCGATCTGAGGCCACCGCTGAACGAGGCCTTCCATGACACGTAGAGCAACCGGTTTGAATAAAGATTCAGTCGAGTTCTTCGACCCGGATGACGTTGGTCGATCCGGAGGAGCCGAGGGGGAGTCCGGCGGTGATCACGACCCGGGCTCCCTTCACGCCGAGCCCGTGCCGTGTAAGCTCCGTACGAATCGCCTGACCGAGCTCATCGGAGTTCTCCGTTTGCCCCACAACTGACGTAAGCACTCCCCAGGACAACCTGAGCTGGCGGGCCACCTCCTCCGACGTCGTCAAAGCGAGAATCGGGGTGACCGACCGGAGCCGTGCCACCAATCGGGCGGTATCACCGGACGCCGTCGTCGTAACGATCGCGGCCGCTCCGACGTCGGTCGAAAGCTCGCACGCCGCACGGCTGATGGCGCCGGTCACCTCCGGAACGGCCGGCGAGCGAGAATCCTCGAGCATCTTTTCATGATCGATCTTGGGTTCGGCCTCCATCGCCACCCGGTGGAGAACACGGACTGCCTCGACCGGAAAATTTCCGATGGCGGTTTCCTCGGACAACATCATGGCGTCGGTGCCGTCGAGGACAGCATTGGCGACATCCGATGCTTCGGCGCGGAGGGGGCGCGGGCTGTCGACCATTGATCGCAACATCTGAGTTGCAGTGATGACCGGCCTCCCGGCGCGACGAGCGGCTGCGATGATCTCCTTCTGGATCATCGGTACTTTTTCGGGCGGCATCTCGACTCCGAGATCGCCGCGGGCGACCATCACACCGTCGACCGCATCGAGGATCGGATGCAGGCGTTCCACCGCCTGCGGTTTTTCGATCTTGGCGATCAACATCGGTGGGTGGTCCAGCCGTGAGATGCGTTCCCTTACCGGAACGAGATCATCCTCGTGACGGACAAACGAGAGGGCGACAAAGTCGACGCGTTCGTCGAGCCCGATTTCGAGATCGGCGCGGTCCTTCTCGGTAAACGAGGAAACACGTAGTACGGCCTGCGGAAGGTTGACCCCCTTGCGGGACGTCACTGTACCGCCGATCACTACACGGCAGCGCAGGCGGTCGTGCAGCACTTCGAGCACCTCAAGCTCGGCAAGGCCATCCGCGAGGAGAATGGGCTCCCCCACACCGACGTCTTCGAGAAGGTGCGGATAGCCGACCGGGAGGACCCCGAATTCGACCTTTCCATCGATGCCGAGATCAATCGTCGACCCCACCTCGAGGTGAACACCATTCTCGGGGAGCTCGCCGAGCCGGATCTTGGGCCCTCCGAGGTCCTGCAGTATGCCGACCTCGCGGCCGAGAGATTTCGAGACCCCGCGGATCCGACGGATCTTCTGGCGGTGATCCTCACGGTCCCCGTGGGAGAAGTTGAGGCGGAAGACGTCGGTCCCTGCTTCGAGTAACTCGGCGATGCCCTCCGCCGATTCCGTGGCCGGCCCGAGAGTGCAGATGATCTTTGTCTTTCTTCGTTGCATGAGTCCTCCGTAGAGATCCTGCCGCAGGATAGGCATTTCCTTTTCCAACGTCAAGAAACCAGCTTCAGGAATTCCCCCTGCTGCGAATATCACTCATGGTGTATTGGAGCTCACCCATCTCATCATGTTCGTGCGGGGCAGGACCGACCCTGCACCAGGACACACTCCTGCTGCGTAAGGATCTCGGCCCGCTTCTGCTGACAGGAGAAGCCCACCAGCTGTTCGTGGCCCCAGGTTCCGCGCCTGACCCGGGCGAAACCCGCCGCGGGGGCCCTGGCCACCTATCTGTCAGTTTGGACGACTACGACGACCTGTTCTGGGGCATCGAACAGGGGCTCAACGCGATCTGAAACGGACGACGCAACACGACCTGCCACGGGCGGTAGTGCTGAAAATCCCGCGGCCCCGGCAGGTTTTTTTGTCCGGCCGGACCTGACGTATGCCGGGGATCCGGCCACCGACACCTGCCGTTTCCCATAGGGAAACCCCTATCCTCCCTATTCAATAGGGGTAGCGCCGATAGTTGACCATCGCAAATACCTGGCCGCCGCAAACGGTGCCCACAATGGCCCCCCGCAGGGGTCGATCATGCCCCTGACCCGCGTTGACATTCCCCATGTAAACCTTTATCTTTCAACAGATGTTCGGTCGTGGATGTACTGCTGAGCGTATCCCGGATGCACATCCGAAGCGATTCTGGCCGATGGCGGCCAGCCGTTCGATCCAGGGTTCCGGCGTGACTGACGGATGCTCCACCCAGACCGACTGGCCGGGACTCCGCGACCTCGTCATACAGTATGGTTTGAGGGGTGATCCTTGCCCTCGGGACCAGTCCCTCCTTTTATTTTTTCCGCAGTTGTGTACCAACAATCCAGGGGAGCAGGAGTCAAACATGGGAACAGCCGCTAGTCAGAAACAGGATAAGTGGGTCCCCACTTGCTGTGGTCAATGCTATTGCATGTGTGGCATCAAGGCCCGCGTGCAGGACGGCATCGTGACCCAGGTGGAGGGGAACCCCGATGCGCCCACCGGGAGAGGCTCGATCTGTGTCAAGGGTCTCGCCGCACCGCACCTGCTGTATGACCCGTACCGGGTCAACTACCCGATGAAGCGGACCAACCCCAAGAAGGGTCTTGGCGAGGATCCCAAGTTCGTGCGCATCTCCTGGGAGGAAGCGCTGGACACGATCAACGAGAAACTGAAGGAGTGCCAGGAACGCGACCCCCGGGGCCTCTTCTTCCAGGCCACCACCACTCAGGCCTCGGAGATCCGCTTCGGCGTCATCGGCTTCATGCGCGGCTTCGGCACCCCCAACTACTGGGTCTCCGGCGGCGGCCTGCACTGCGGCAACGGCGCGCACTTCATGAACGGCATCATGCACGTGTCGTGGTCGATCATCCCCGACTTCGCCCACTGCAACTACGCGCTGAACTTCGGCTGCTCCAAGGGCCACGGCGCGGGCCACACCGCGGTGCAGAACGCCACCCAGGTGGCCGACGCTCGCTACCGCGGCTTCAAGAACATCGTCTTCGACCCGTTCCAGAGCAACCAGGCCTCCAAGGGCCACGAGTGGATCCCCATCCGGGTGGGCACCGATGGCGCCCTGGCCCTGGGCCTGGTCAACTCGCTGATCAATGAGCACGGGATCTACGATGCCGAGTATCTGAGTTACAAGACCAACTCCCCGTATCTGATCAAGCCCGATGACGGGAAGTACATGCGCGACCCGGAGACCAACCTGCCGCTGGTCTGGGACCTGGTGGACAACGCGCCCAAGGCACACAATGACCCGTCGGTGACCCGGGTGCAGTACGAAGACGAGGCCCACGATGTGGCCCTGGAAGGCAGATACACCGTGGGCGGCGTGGAGTGCACCCCAGCCTTCGAACTGCTCAAGGAACATGTCAAGAAATACACGCCGGAGTATGTCGAGAAGATCACCTACGTGCCGGCCAAGACCATCAGCCGCATTGCCAAAGAGTTCGGCGAGGCGGCGGAAATCGGCTCCACGGTGACCATCGAGACTGACGAGGGACCGAGAAAGGTTCCGCGGCGCCCGGTGGCCACCCACTTCTTCCGCGGGGCCCAGGGGCACACCAACTCCGGCTGGACCTGCCTCTCCATCGACATGGTCAACCACATCGTCGGCGCGGCCGACACCTACGGCAGCGCCCTGGGGCTGGGCGGCACGGTGATGAACGGTTTCACCCACCCCGAGACCGGCGAACTGACCACCGGCAAGCCCTTCCAGATCCCCTACCCCTGCCCCGACGGCCTGCTGACGGCCAAGGCCTGGGTCTACGACCACGTGCCCTACCCGCTGCGCGAGCCCAAGCCGCCAACCCGGCTCGACCTGCACGACATGTTCCCCACCTCGATCTACAACGCCTTCACCATCTGCAGCCCGGAGTGGTTCGACATCCTCGAGCGGTTCGAGGTCCCCTACCGCCCGGACGTGATGATCAACTTCGGTTCCAACTCGGTGATGACCATGGGCAACGCCGAAACGGTGACCGAGAACTTCCTCAAGAAGTTCAAGTTCATCTTCTCCTTCCAGCTCTACGTCACCGAGTTCGAGGAGGCGGTGGCCGACATCATCCTGCCCGACACCTGCTTCCTCGAACGGTTTACACCGGCGGTGAGTTTCCCCTCCACCTTCTCCCACCCCCAGGGTGAGGACGACTGGGGCTGGACCATTCGCCAGCCGGTGGTGGAGCCGCTCTACGAGCGCCGGGACTTCAACCAGGTGATGATCGACATCTCCGAACGCCTGGGCATCCACGGCAAGTATTTCAAGGGTCTCAACGACACGGTACCCATGCGCTACGGCGGCGAGATGCTGGAGAAGAACAAGCTGATCGAGGACGGCAGCGTGGTCCACACCTGGCCCGACGTCTGCGACCGGCTGGTGCGCGACCGCTTCGGTGACGAATTCGACCTGGAATACTTCAAGAAGCGGGGCCTGATCACCTGGCCCAAGCGGAAGGAGGACGTCTACTGGAAGTGGTTCAACCCCTCCCGAGTGCCGGTCTACTTCGAGTACTTCATCGAATCCGGAGAGAAGATCTCCAAGCTGTGGGACCACTACGGCGGCAAGGACTTCTTCGACTTCGACTGGTCGAGGTTCAAGGCGCTGGCCGACTGGTACCCCTGCCCGACGCACACCGAGGAAGATCCCGAATTCGACATGCACACCTTCTACTGGCGGTCGGTGATCCACAGCAACTCGCTGACCCAGTGCAACCCCTACCTCGACGAGGTCGCCCAGGAGGACCCGACCACCTACTCGGTGCAGATGCACGTGGGCACGGCGAAGAAGAAGGGCATCGCGGACGGCGACTACATCTGGCTGGAGAACCCCGAGGGACACCGGGTCAAGGGTTACGTCTCCCTCTCCGAGGGGATCGAACCGCACCACCTGGCCATCGCCGCGGTGGCCGGCCACTGGGGCAAGCACCTGCCGGTGGCCGAGGGCAAGGGGGTCTTTTTCAACGACCTTGTTGAAATGGACCTCGGACACACCGATCCGCTGACCTTCAACCAGGACATCTGCTGTCGGGTCAAGGTCTACAAGGCTGATTAGCAAGCGTCAGGAGATAACGACATGCCACAATACGGAATGGTCATCGACCTCAAACGGTGCTACGGCTGTTACGCTTGCGTCATGGCCTGCAAGGTGAAGAACCACACCCCGCCCAAGGTCTTCTGGGCCCGCGTGCTGAAGGGCGAGCAGGGCAAGTTCCCCAACGCGGTGCGCCAGGCCCTGCCGGTGCTCTGCATGCACTGCGACGAACCCTCGTGCCTCGAAGTCTGTCCCACCGGGGCCACGGTCAAGCTGGACAACGGCATCGTGATCGTGGAGAAGGACAAGTGCATGGGCTGCAAGTACTGCATGATGGGCTGCCCCTACGGCGCGCGCTACTCCGTCGAGGAGTGGGAGAGCTACTTCCCTGACGGGCTGCCGCTCTCCGAGTACGAGGAGTGGGCCAAGAAGAACTGGGAAGAGAAGTTCGGCGTGGGCGTGGCCACCAAGTGCGACTTCTGCCGCGACCTGCTGGACGAGGGCAAGCTGCCGGCCTGCGTCGAGGCCTGCTCGGCCAACGCCCGGACCTTCGGCGACCTGGACGACCCGGACAGCGAGGCGTCGACGCTGATCCGCCTGCACCGCGGTGAGGTGCTCAACCCCGAACTGGGCAACAAGCCCAAGGTCTACTACCTGGCCCCGAGGTAAATCGCCGCGGGGCGGGTCACGGCCCGCCCCGCGATTGCTGACATGGATTCACGGTATACAAGATTCATACTTCGTAAATAGTGAGGGAGACAAAATGGATCCAAAAGCCAACGGTCAGCTGCAGCACGAGTGGGGCTGGCTGATTGCGATCTACCTGTTCCTCGGCGGGGTGGGCGGCGGCGCCTACGTCATCGCCGCCATCAACAGCTTCATCGGCAAGAGTCCCGAGTCGGTCTCGGTGGGCCTGTGGATCGGCTTCCCGGCCCTGCTCATCGGCACCATCTTCCTGATCCTAGACCTGGGCACGCCGTCCAAGGCCGTCCTGGCCGCAATGAAACCGGGCAGTTCCTGGATCGCCCGGGGTACCATCATCATTTCCCTGTTCATGGTCTTTTCCTTCATCCACCTGATGCTGCACCAGTTCACCGACACGCCGGACAGCACCAAGAACATGGTCGGCGTTTTCGGCATCATCTTCGCCATCGGCACCATGGCCTACACCGGCATCCTGCTCAGCGCCTCCAAGGGCATCCCCTTCTGGCGCACCGGCGTGGTCCCGGTGGTCTTTGTCATCTCGGCCCTGGTCACCGGCCACTTCACCGTTATCCTGGGCATGATCTTTTTCTTCGGCGGGGCGGAAGGGCTGGTCACCGGCCTCACCGGCGTGATGGCCAAGGAAGCGGCGATCCTGGTGGTGCTGGAGGTGCTGGCCATCTTCTTCTTCCTCCACGCGTCGTACAAGACCCCCGATGCCGCGGAGTCTGCCGGGCGCATCCTCAAGCGGACCTCCTTCGTGGTGGGCTATTTCGTTATCGGCCTGGCCCTCCCGCTGGTCCTTTCGCTGGCCCTGCTTTACGGCATGGCCGGCGACGCGGCCCAGACGGTGAAGGGCATCGCAGTCGTTTCGGCAGTGCTGGGCCTGATCGGCGGCCTGCTGCTGCGCCAGAGCGTGCTGGTGGTGGGCACCATGCCGACACTGAACATCGGCGGGTTCGAGTTCCGCCGCATCGCCCGGCCCAAGGACCCCAAGGCCGGCATCGGCACCCTGCCGCCGCAGTAGGACGGCCAGTCGTAAATTATTGTATGCTTGGGGGGACAGGCCAACGGCCTGTCCCCTTTTTCTGTAGATAATGGAGAAAATGGTGACAGCCACCTATTTTCCAGCCGTCATTGCAATGATTCGCAGCTGAAAATAATAGTGACAGGCACCATTCTTTTTCATTTGTTCCTTCAGTAGACCTCCCGTGGCCCCCGCGGGTCGGGGGCTCGCAATGACAATGTAAAGGTAAACCGGCGTGCCGATCCGCATCCTCATCATCATCCTCGCCCTCGCCATCCTGGCCGGCTGCGGGGGCCACCCGCCCAACACATCCGGACGCCCCCACATTTTGCTGATCACCCTCGACAGCTGCCGGCCTGACCACCTGGGGATCTACGGGTATGACCGGCCCACCTCGTCCTTCATCGACAAGCTGGCCCGGGAGGGCACGGTCTGGACCAAGGCCTACACCAGCACCGCCGGCACCACCGCCTCCCATGCCACCCTGCTCAGCGGTCTCTACCAGGAGACCCACCGCGTGGCCCTTGACTCGCAATTGGAACGAAAAACACGCACCGAGGTCCCCTGGGGCCTGCTGCTGCTCCCCGGCACCCTGAAGCAGCACGGCTACCGCACGGTGGCGGTGACCGACGGCGGCAACGCCTCGCGAGCCTTCGGCTTCAAGGGTGCTTTTGACGACTTCGAAGACGAGGGGGGCGGAGCCCTGTCCGGCGCCCGCATGCTGGCCCGGATGATCGATAGCGGGTCGAAGCGCGGCCGCCCGGTGTTCGCCTGGTTCCAGACGTACGAAATCCACCCGCCCTGGCCGGACGGCGGGGAGTATGAAGGGCTGTTCGGCACATCGGACAGCAGCTTCGAACCGACCACCGCCAACCTGCTGGCCAGCGGCGGCAAGCTGGCACCCGAAGACCTCCAGCTGGT
Source organism: uncultured Acidobacteriota bacterium (assembly GCA_963836075.1). Lineage (GTDB taxonomy): Bacteria > Acidobacteriota > JAQAZP01 > JAQAZP01 > JAQAZP01 > JAQAZP01. The sequence goes on along the minus strand of CAWIIB010000009.1, from coordinate 2,030,785 downwards.
CAAGCACCGTTACGATGCGGGGATCCACCGCACCGACCTGGCCCTGCGCACGCTCTTCGCCGAATTGCGGCACACCGGGTTCCTCGACACCTGTATCGTGGTGATCAGCGCCGCTCACGGGGAAACCTTTGGCGAGCACGGTGCACTGCTGGCCCGGGACAAGCTCTACGAGGAACTGATCCATGTGCCGCTACTGCTCTGGGGGAACAACATCCCGGCAGGCAACGTGGTCAACGATTTGATCGGCAGTGCCGACATCCCCCCCACCCTGCTGATGCAGGCCGGGGTGCCCATACCAGAGCTGATGAAGGGCCGGGACCTCTTCGGCACCAGCCGCTCCACCGCCAACTCGGCCCTGGTCGTGCAGCACGGCAGTGACTGCTATTCGGTGCGCACCCGATGGCGCAAGCTGATCACCTACCCGGCGGCGGGCCGGCGGGAGCTCTACGACCTTTACCAGGACCCGGGAGAGCAGGACAACCTGGTCTACTACTACCCTGAAGCGGTTCGTCCGTACGATGACCGATTGACCCAGTGGCGGGAGCAGTACGGCAGTTCGGGCATGGTGGACCGGGCGGAAGCGCGGCTGAACAGCGAGCAGATCGAGCAGCTCCAGTCCCTGCTGGGACCGGATGCCGCCGGCACGAATTAGGGGACAGCTACCTCTTTCAGTAATTCGTCACGATTCAATGCCTTGCCTTGGCCAGGGACAGTTACCTATCCTATTCCCCTGACGGCTTACCGTGACGCGATCCTGCCGGGTCGGACTCCAGCTTCTTCTCAAGGTCTTTTCCTTCGCGCCCTAGATCGCCCCGTCCTCCCGCAGCGCCTTGATCTGCTCCGGTGTGCGGCCCAGCACCTCGGTGAGGATCTCGTCGGTGTGCTGGCCCACCAGGGGCGGGGCGGTCTTGATCTCCGCCGGGGTCTCGGAGTACTTCACCGGCACACCGGCCAGCTTCAGCGTGCCGATGGTGGGGTGCTCCACCGCGGTGACCATGTTGCGGTGCAGCAACTGCGGGTCGCTCCACAGCCGCTCCATGTTGTTCACCGGGCCGCAGGGCACGGCGGCGATTACCAGCAGCTTCATCCACTGGTCGCAAGTCTGTTCCATTAGCCGCTCCTCGATCAGCGGCAGCAGGATGTCCCGGTGTTCCACCCGCTTGGGGTTGGTTTCGAAGCGCGGGTCCTCCAGCCACTCCTGCCGCGACAGCGCGATGGCAAAACGAATCCAGAGCTTCTGGTTGGCCGCGGCGATGGCGATGGGCACGTCGGCGGTTTCGAAGACCTGGTAGGGCACGATCGACTCGTGGGCCGTGCCCCAGCGAACGGCCTCCTTGCCGGCCACCAGCCAGTTGCTGGCGATGTTGGCCAACGCCGAGGCCTGGATGTCCAGCAGGCTGCAGTCGATGTACTGGCCCCTGCCCGAACGCTCGCGCCAGTAAAGCGCGGCCATGATCGCCCCGGCGGCATGGGTGCCGGTGTGCACGTCGGTGATCGCCACCCCCACCTTGCAGGGCGGGCCGTCGGCCTCGCCGGTGATCCACATCAGGCCGCCCACCGCGGAGAGCACCATGTCGTAGCCCGGCCGGTCGACGTAGGGGCCATCCTGACCGTAGGCAGTGATCGAAAGGTAGATCAGCCGCGGGTTGATCGCCTTCAGCGTCTCGTAGTCCACACCCAGCTTCTTCGGCAGCCCGGGGGTGAAGTTCTCCACCACCACGTCTGAAATCTCAGCCAGTTCCTTGATCAGCTCGATGCCCCTGGGGTTCTTCAGGTCGATGGTGATCGACTTCTTGTTGCGGTTGCAGCAGAGGTAGTAGGCCGCTTCCCCGCCGGCAAAGGGCGGGCCCCAGGTGCGGGTGTCGTCCCCCATGCCCGGCCGCTCCACCTTGATCACCTCGGCGCCCAGGTCCCCCAGCATCATGGTGCAGGTGGGGCCGGCGAGGATCCTCGAGAGGTCCAGAACTCGGATTCCGCTGAGCGGCTGGTCGGCTGGGTACGCTTCGGTCATGGTCGGTTCCTTTCCAGGGCGGTACGGGTCCAGGGGCCGCTGCCGGCGGCGGGGCTTCTGTTGACAAGAGTAGTGGATAGGCCGGCGCGTAATCAAGAGGTACGGCAACCGACGCTACTCGATGTAGCCCAGGGCCTTCATCTGCCGCAGGAGGTCGTCGTCCGGCGCCGCGGCACCCGGATCGCCGGGCTCCGGCCTGCCTTCCCTCAGCTGCAGGTTCTTCTCTCTGATCTGGATCAACCCGGCTTCCAGACCGGCCGCCACCCCGGGCAGTTTCTCAGCCAGATCGTGCAGCTCTTCAGGGTCAGTGACCAGATTGAAGAGCGCCCTGTCTCCATCCAGGCCGGTGATCAGCTTAAAGGGCACGTCGATGATCGAGTCCTGCTGGAGTTGCTGGTGGGCCCCGCTGAAGTAGACCGGGTCCGGGAAGGCCGGCGCACCGGAGAGAAGAGCGGCGTAACTGCTCCCCTGCACCTGGCCCGGCACGCCGACCCCCAGCAGTTCGGCCAGGGTGGACGCCAGCCCGAGGTGCGACACCGGAGCCTCCAGCCGTTGCCCGGGAGTGATCCCCGGGCCGCTGAAAATCAGCGGGACACGGACCATCTCCTCGAAATAGGTATTGCCGTGGGAGGGGAAGCCGTGTTCCCAGAAGGCTTCGCCGTGATCCGATGTGAAGACGATGAAGGTGTTCTCCAGCAGGCCACGGTGCTCCAGCGCGGCGAGGATGCGTCCCACCCGCTGATCCACATATTCCACTTCGGCCACATAGAGCGCCTTGATATACGCCCTCTCCCCCTGGTCCAGCTCCGCCGTCAGCTCTTTCAGCTGCCGCGAGTTGAGGTCGGCGTAAAAGCGGTGCTCCCGGGGCAGGGGTTCATCCCCCGGGGCAACCCGCGGTTTGAAGCGCAATGGCGGGTCGTATTCCCCGTGGGGGTCGAGGACCCAGCCCAGCAAACAGAACGGCCGCCCGGCCGGTACTTCCAGCAGGTAGTCCAGCAGGGCCATGAGCTGGTCCGACTGGCGAACATTCGGTCCGGTCACCCGTTCCACCGCGGTCTTCCGCTCGGCAGTGACGGCCGCGGGATCCAGTTCATGGAAACCCTGAAGGCAGTTCGACCGCCGGGGCAGCGGATTCTGCAGGGCCATCCGTACCTCGTATCCCGCCGCGTCAAAAGCCTCGCCAATCAACAGCTCCTCCTCAGGAACATAGCAGACGGTCACCGGCGCCGCCTCCGGCCGTTTTTGCGGAAATAGCTGTTCCACGGTGGGGTGGTACGCGGCGGGATAGTTGCCGGTGAACATGCTCACCGCCGCGGGCCAGGTCCAGGGGGCGGTGCTGTAGCAGCGCTGGAAAAGGACACCGTTACCGGCCAACCGGTCGATGTTCGGCGTGCGGGCCGCCCCGCCGTAACAGCCGAGAACATCGGCCCGCAGGGCATCGGAGACGATGATCAGCAGATTCGACCGGGCCGGTTTCCCGTCGGAGCAGGCCCCGGCGGCAACGAGCAGGGCCATGGCCAGCATGGCGCAATAGGCTCGCGATACGGTGATGTCAGGGATATTCATGGACTGCGGCACCAGGAAACCGGCCGGCAATATTAGAAAAAATCTGTCCGGAACTATATATTTGATGTCATACTGACCCGGAAATCAACCCACAGGAGTTATGGGACCATGAAAAAGGAACGCTATGCTTCCGGGGCGCCCTGGGAAGAGATCGTGGGCTATTCCCGCGCGGTGAAGACCGGGCCCCTGATCCAGGTGGCCGGTACCACGGCCACCGACGATTCCGGAACCATAGTCGGCCGGGACGACCCCTATGCCCAGGCGGTGCAGTGCATCCGCAACATCGAGGCGGTGCTGGTCCGGGCCGGCGCTTCGCTGGCCGACGTGACCCGCACCCGGATCTACGTCACCGACATCAACCGCTGGGAGTCGGTGGGACGGGCCCACGGCGAATTCTTCAGCACGGTGAAGCCGGCCGCCACCCTGGTGGAAGTGAGCCGCCTGGTCTCCCCGGACATGCTGGTGGAAATCGAGGCGGATGCCTGGCTGGGAGACGAGGGTCCGCTCAGCAAAGGGGAGTGAAGATGGAAGCACGCACAAAAATGGGGGTCGGCTCGGTGCTGGCGATCCTCGGCGGTCTGGGCATGGTGCTGGTGATCGGTCTGGGCCTGGCATCCCCCGAGCAGTCGTGGTGGGATTTCATAATCGGCTTCTTCATTGGTATCGCCTGCGGCATGGGTGTCGCCCTGGCGCTGGCCGGCCTCTATGAAATGCGGCGGGGCGGGTGACCATCCTTCACCGCCTGGGGTCTCCCGTCCCACAACCGGGTCGGAGACGAAACGACAATTTCCGAAAAGGAGGAAAACATGGTACCCCTGCTTTCCCTCTGGCTTCCGATCCTGCTCTCGGCAGTGATCGTCTTCGTGATCAGCACCGTCATCCACATGCTGCTGCCCTACCACAAATCGGACTTCCGCGGGGTGGAGAACCAGGATGACGTTCAGGAGGCCCTGCGCCCGTTCAAGATCCCGACCGGGGACTATTTCCTGCCGCACTGCAAGAACTTCAAGGACCTGGAAAAACCGGAGTGGAAGGAACGGTTCGAGAAGGGCCCGGTGGTGTTGATGACGGTGCTGGAGAACGGACCGCCCAAAATGGCGGCCAGCATGGTGCTCTGGTTCTGCTACAGCATCGTGGTGAGCTTCTTTGCCGCCTATATCGCCAGCCGGGCCCTGGGGCCCGGAGCTCACCAGTACTTGAGCATCTTTCGCTTTGTGGGCGCCGCGGCCTTTGCCGGCTACAGCCTGGCCCTGATGCAGAACTCCATCTGGTACAAGCGCTCCTGGGGCACCACCCTGAAATCGATGTTCGACGGCCTGATCTACGCGGCCTTCACCGCCGGCACCTTCGGCTGGCTCTGGCCTGCCTGACGGCGCAGCCACCGGGAAAGGCGGTAACGCATGAAAATCGGCAGTATCGGCTGGATCGACCTCACCGTGGAGAACGCCGGGGAGATCCGCGACTTCTACCGCTCGGTCGCCGGCTGGGTGGCGGAAGATGTGGAAATGGACGGCGGTTATCAGGACTACTGCATGAGCCCGCCGGACGGCGACGGACCGGTGGCCGGCATCTGCCACAGGGAGGGGGGCAACGCAACATTCCCTCCGGGCTGGCTGATCTATATCACCGTGGAGGATCTCGACCAGAGTGTGGCGCGCTGTCTCGAACTGGGGGGCGAACTGGTGGTCCCGCCAAAAGCAATGGGCCGGGACCTCTACTGCGTGATCCGGGACCCTTCCGGGTCGTGCTCCGCGCTCTACCAGAAGGCAATGGAGAAAACCGATGAGTAACACCTGGCGCGCTGTGTCGAGAGTGATCACGCCGGCGGAGGTGATGGAGGGCGCCGGGGTCCGGCTGCACCGCAGCTTCCCCTGGGGCGAGGTGGACTACCTCGATCCCTTCCTCCTTTTCGACGATTTCAGCGGCGATGAGCCCGAAGACTTCGTCCGCGGCTTTCCCTGGCATCCGCACCGCGGGATCGAGACGGTGACCTACCTGCTCAAAGGCAAGATCAGACACGGCGATTCCATCGGCAACAAGGGCACCATCGGTCCAGGGGACGCCCAGTGGATGACGTCGGGCAGCGGAATCATGCACGAGGAAATGCCCCAGGCGGTGGAGGGCGGGATGACCGGCTTCCAGCTCTGGGTCAACCTCCCGGCCAGACAGAAAATGTCTCCGCCCCGCTACCAGGACATCACCGCCGGAGAAATCCCTGTGGTGCGCGGGAGCGGTGGTATCGAGGTCCGGGTGATCGCCGGAGACGTGCAGGGCACCGCCGGCCCGGTTACCGGGATCGCCGCCCAACCAGTCTACCTCGATGTGACCCTGCCCGGGGGGATCGATTTCACTCACCCCACACCGTTGGGGCACACCGTGCTGGCCTATGTTTTCGAAGGCCGGGCCGCTTGCGGCGTGAATGAGGATGGCGGCGGAACAGCGCTGAACAGCAGGGGGTTTGTCTCGTTTACCGATGGTGAGCGGGTACGGATCATCGCGGGGGATCAAGGCGCCCGCCTCCTGCTGCTTGCCGGAAAGCCGCTTGGCGAACCGGTGGCCCGGCACGGACCCTTCGTGATGAACACCCGGGAGGAGATCGAGCAGGCGCTCCGGGACCTGCGCGACGGCAGCTTTATTCGGAAGTAGCGGAGGAACGCATGCACTACGTCCTGTTCTACGACACGGTTGAAAACTACGTGGAAAAACGGGCGCCCTACCGGGACCAGCACCTGGCTTACGCCACCGAGGCATACGAGCGGGGCGAGCTGGTGATGGCCGGGGCCCTGGACGAGCCGGCGGACAGCGCCCTGCTCGTCTTTCGCGGTGCGGGCCCGGAAACGGCCGAGGCCTTTGCCGAGAACGACCCCTATGTGCGTAACGGGTTGATCGCCAGGTGGCAGGTGCGCCCCTGGGTGGTGGTATTCGGGGGCGAATAACCCTGGTGGCCAGTTGATCTCCCGAAATTTTGCTGTTGCTTCACCAGCCCCCAGGGTGTAGTCTCTCGGCTCGCGCCAGCCGCCCGGCGGTCAATTAACGAGCAACAAAGGGGACAGCATGTCCGGCCAGCAGGAAAGACAAAAGCGGATCAGGGAAATTCGCAACGTGGCGATCATCGCCCACGTCGATCACGGCAAGACCACCCTGGTGGACGCCTTGCTCCGCCAGACCGGCGCTCACGACTTCCGCAAGGGCGAAATCGCGATCATGGACTCCAACCCCCTGGAGAAGGAACGGGGGATCACCATCTTCTCCAAGAACGCCTCCTTCAAATGGAAGGACACCCTGTTCAATATCGTCGACACCCCGGGCCACGCCGACTTCGGCAGCGAGGTGGAGCGGATACTGAAGATGGTGGACGGCGTGCTGCTGCTGGTGGACGCCTTTGAAGGGCCGATGCCGCAAACCAAGTTCGTGCTCAAAAAATCGCTGGAACTGCACCTCAAGCCGATCGTGGTGATCAACAAGATCGACCGGCCCGGCGCCCGGCCCGACGAAGTGGCCGACATGACCTTCGACCTCTTCTGCGAACTGAACGCCACCGACGAGCAACTGGACTTCCCCATCGTCTTCGCCTCGGCCAAGGACGGCTACGCCATGCTGGAGAGCGACGGCCAGAGCGACGATATGGCCCCCTTGCTCAATACCATGCTGCGCCGGGTACTGCCGCCGGTGGGCGATCCGGAGAAGCCGTTCCAGATGCTGGTGACCATGCTGGAGTACGACAACTACATCGGCCGTATCGCCGTGGGGCGGATCGTTCACGGCAGGGTCAAAACGGGCGAATCGCTGGTTCTGGTCCGGCGGGACGGGCACCACGAGCGGGGACGGCTGACCAAGATCCTCAAGTACAAAGGCCTGGTGCGGGTGGAGGCGGATTCGGCCATGGCCGGTGAGATCGTCTCATTCGCCGGGTTCGAGAACGCCAAGGTGGGTTCAACCCTGGCCGCACCGGAGAACCCCGAGCTGCTGCCGATGGTCAAGATCGACGAACCGACAATCTCGATGAACTTCTCCCACAGCACCAGCCCGCTGGCCGGCCAGGACGGCGGCCGCTTCCTCACCTCGCGCCACATCCGCGAGCGGCTGATGCACGAGGCGATGATCAATGTCGGGGTGCGGGTGGAGGAGACCGAGAGCGGTGACCGGTTCAAGGTGTCGGGCCGCGGCGAGCTGCACCTCTCGATCCTCATCGAAACCATGCGCCGCGAGGGCTACGAGCTGGAGGTCTCCCGCCCCGAGGTGATCCTCAAGGAGGTTGACCACGGCCTGCTGGAGCCGGTGGAAGAGGTGGTGATCGAGGTCGACCCCGAGTACCAGGGGCCGGTGATGCAGGCCATCGGCGAGCGTAAGGGCGAAATGGGGAACATCATCATGAGTGCGGTGGGCACCATCCGTCTGGAGTTTACCATTGCCTCGCGGGCACTGATCGGATTCCGCAACGAGCTGCTGACCATGACCCACGGCACGGCGATCATGTATCACAACTTCTTCCAGTACCAGAAGCACAAGGGCGACCTGCCCAGGCGCCAGACCGGGGTGATGATCTCCATGACCCCGGGGAAGGCGGTGGGCTTCGCCATCTGGGGGCTGCAGGCCCGGGGCGAAATATACATCCGTCCGGGAGACGAGCTCTACGAAGGGATGATCATCGGGGTGAACAACAAGGGCATGGACCTGACGGTCAACTGCATCAAGGGCAAGAAGCTGACCAACATCCGCGCCGCCGGTTCGGACGAGGCGATCCAGCTCGTACCACCACGGGAGATGACCCTGGAGTACGCCCTGGAGCACATCGCCGACGACGAGCTGGTGGAGATCACCCCGAAGAACATCCGCATGCGGAAGATCCTGCTCACCGAGATCGAGAGGAAGCGGGCTTCCCGGAAAAAGTAGACCATGTCCCTGCGGGAGCAATCCCAGCGCCCGGAAATCCTGGCCTGCCCCCTGTGCAAGGCAGACGCGCTGGACTGGCCCGACCGGGCAGCAGCCGGCTGCGGAGAATGCGGCGCTACGTTCCCGCTGCACAACGGCTGGCCACTTTTCCTGCGCGAGGAACTTCCGGCCGCTGCCGAATGGGACGATGTTGCCACCACCTATGCCACGTTCGCGCCGGCCTGCGGGTTCCCCCTGATCGACAATCCGCTGATCGAAAGCTGCCACGGCGACGTGCTGGAGGTGGGCTGCGGAAACGGACGGCTGATGCAGCTGGTCAGCAACCACTGCCGTTCCCTTGTGGGCATCGATCCCGCACCGGCCATGACCGCCGCGGCCCGGGAGGCCGGTTTTGCCGCACTGACTGCTGCCGGCGAGGATCTCCCCTTTGGCGACCAGAGTTTTGACCAGGTGATCAGCGGCTGGGCCAGCATGCGCTACACCGACCAGGACCGCTCCTTCCCCGAGGTGGCCCGGGTGCTGCGCCCCGGCGGCACATTCACCTTCACCCTCTGGAACTACCACCTGACAGGTTTCATCTGGCGCTTCGGCTACTGGCGCCGGGGCAGGATGGCTCCGCGCAGGGCCCACACGTTTTACCGCAACCGCGATGTGAGCAGTATCAGGCGGCTGAAGAAAAAACTGGCCGCCGCCGGGCTGCCGGTACAGGAGATCCGCTCCACCCTCTTCCCCGACCAGCTGGGCCGGATTCTGCGGCCGGTGATCCGTTACTACCGCGGCAGCCTGGGCACCCGGCTGGGCTACAATGTGATCCTCACCTGCCGCCGGTCGTAATACCCGCCGTGGCGCCGCCGCTCTCGACTTCAGGACAGTGAACCGGTATACAATGGGATGGACTGAGGATGGACATTTTCGTTGGAGGTCCCATGGCCGAAAGCCCGATCAAGATCTGTAAATTCTGCGACCACCCCTGGTCCAATCGGGGCGAGTTTCTCGCCGACCCGAACCTGGAGTTCATCGGCTACCAGTCCTTTGTCCACGATGGAGTGCTGGGCCTCTTCCTCTTCAACCACCATCCCTGCGGCACCACACTGGCCCTCTCGGCCAAGCTGTTCACCGACCTGCACGGTGACAGGATCTACGAGAGCCGCGACGATTACGAGGCGGCTGCCCCGGAATGCCTTTCCGCAGCCAGCGGGCGGGCCTGCCCCGCCGCATGCGAGTGCGGGTTCGTGCGCAAGGTGATCGGACATATCAACGAACAGGCCGCTGGTGCGGGTTGACACCAAATTGCTTTGAACTCAGAACAGCCCTGCCGTTACCGACCCGCCATGGAGCAGGCCCAGATCCTCGTATGCATTGAAGTCCAGACCGCTGATGGCGTCCTCGATGGCCCCGTTCTCCACCCGCCAGCCGCGAATGTTCGCCGGCAGCTCGGGTGACGGGCCGGGCACGGTGAGGATGTCGCAGTCACCGTCCTCGTCCAGGTCGACGACGGCCACCCGGACACCGTAGCGCCAGTCCGCGGGGTAGGCCAGCATGTTGATGCCGGACAGCTCGGTCAGCGATGCGCCGTCGTAGTTCCAGCCGCGAACGTGGGCCGAAAAGACGACCCCCGGTCCGGCACCGGTGACGATCTCGTCCATGCCGTCGCCGTCCACATCACCACAAGCCACGTTGACCCCGTATTTCAGCGTGCCGTAAGCGAAGTAGCTGACACCGGGGATCGCCGCGGCTGCCCCGCCGTCCACGTTCCAGCCGCGGACATGGGGCCCGAACACCGCCCCCGGGCCGGCGCCGCTGACGATCTCATCGTAACCGTCACCGTCGATGTCACCGCAGGACACGTTCACTCCCCACTTGAGCGTGCCGTAGGCAAAGTAGCTGACCCCGGAAATCGCCGTTGCCGTGCCGTTATCCACGTTCCAGCCGCGCACGTGGGGCCCGAACACCGCCCCCGGGCCGGCTCCGCTGACGATCTCGTCCCACCCGTCGTTGTCCAGGTCGCCGGCGGCCACGTTCACCCCGAACTTGTTCGTTCCGTAAGCGAGGAAGCTGACGCCGGCAGTGGGAGCGCCGGACACGCAGAAGGAGCGGACGTGGGGGCCAAAAACCTCGCCCGGCCCGGCGCCGGTGATGATCTCGTCCGACTCCGTCGACACCAGGTTGCCGCAGGCCACGTTCACGCCATACATGGAAACGCCGTAGGCCTCCCACTCCCTGAGAACGATTCCCGGATTGTCGGGGATGTAGAGCCGCACCAGCGTCGGGTTGGCCTGGCCCGGCCCCGGGCCGGTGACCAGCAAGGGCTGGAACTGCGTCGGCAGTTCAACCTCCAGGTCGTTGTTCACCCAGACATCATGATCGACATAGGCGCTCGAGCTCTGCTGGTGGGACCAGGCGAGGATCACCCGACCGGGAGTGCCCTGGAGCAGCGGGTGGGGCTGGGTATCGTAGTGCTGGGTGTCGCTGGTCACCCGCAGCGGCTCGGACCAGATCAGACAATTGGCGCTGGTCTGGTAATAGAGGTCGAACACCGAACCGGCCTGCCGGGCATAGGCCACGAAAAAGGAACCGTCCTCCAGCACGATGGGCTGGGAATCGTGGGTGTTGATCTCGGTGGAGAGCGGGATGGCCTCGCTGCTCCAGTCGTATATATCATTACTGCAGCGGGCGAAGAGGTCGAGGTCGCTGCCCCCCACCTGCCAGGTCACCAGGTACCGGCCGTCGCTCTCCCGCCGGGCCAGCCGGGGCAGGGCACCCTGGCCGTCGCTGACCCGGGTCTGCAACTGGTCCCAGGTGACACCGCTGTCGGTGGAACGGGCGATATAGGCCGGGCCGGAGAGGCGGTGGTAGGTCATGGTCAGCACGCCGCCGCCCTCCGAGATCACACTGGGATTGATTTCGCCCGGTGTGTCCCATCCCAGGTCCACGGCACCCTGTTCCGTCCAGAATGTGCCGTTGGAGCTGGTGGCCCGGTAGATGCGAAAGTCGTTGGAACTGGTCTCGTCCAGCAGGTAGAACAGCACGTATTCGTCGGCACCCAGCTGGAGCAGGGCCGGGTGCCGCTCGTTAAAGATCGTCGCCACGGCCGGTGCGGGCGTATCCCAGGTCGCGCCGTTGTCATCGGACCAGGTCACCAGCAGGTCGCCAAAAAAATCACCGGTATCCAGTCTCTCGAAAATCATCATCAGCCGCATGCCGTCCAGCGTGCGGATGATCGACGGCTGGTAGTCCAGCTCGGGTCCGTCATAGACCGGGCCGGATGCGGACAATGCCGGCATTGAACAGGATAAGGCTGCAATCAGCAGAACCACTGCGGACAATCGCGGGGAAACACTCGCGGAACGATTAGTCACGTCACACTCCCCTCCAGGCCGGCCGTGGCCACCTGAACCCCCGATTCCGAGAATCATCTTCAGAATCAGCTGTAAACATTGATAATAAAACGCTAATGGTGATGACAGTTTATCACAGGAAGTTACACCTCTCCATATTCCTGCCCGGACCCAGCCACCCCGCACCAGAATCGACGAACCATGCCGTCACGGACTATAATGGTTCCATATCCGTTGTCCAATTTCGTTTCCGAATCACCAGAATGGAGTATCCGCATGATTCCGTTCAGTCGATTGATTTTCTCATCCACAGCCCCGACGATGGTCCGGCTGCTGCTCCCGGTCCTTCTCCTTCTGCTCTTCGCACCGGCGATCCAGGGACAGGCTCCCGGCGACAAGCCGCCGGCCACCATCGAATCGCGGCTGGAAGCCGCCGGCGGCGCCGACGACCATCCCGGCTTCGACCACCTGATCGTCTTCGACGAGACGGTGAACCGGGTGGATTCGCGCGGGGTCACCGAAACCGAGGCGACCGTGGTCTACAAGGTGTTGACCCCCCGGGGCTGTGTGGACCTCGCCGCCCTGCGCTGGGGCTACGACCCGCAGAGCAGCTGGGTCGACGTGCGCTCGGTGGAGCTGGTACGGGACGGCGAGCGGATCGCGGTGGCGGTGGACACCGTGCTCGATCTGCCCGCGCCCCAGGCGGCAATCTACTGGAGCGACCGGGTCAAACAGCTGCAATTGCCCCGGCTCAAGGTCGGTGACGGCATCGTGGTCAACACCTTTCGCAAGGGCTTCACCTATGCCCTGCTGGACGGCGAGGGGGGCGCTGCCGGGGGTGCCGGCGGCGAGCCCGACGACGACCGGTTCATCCCGCCCATGCCCGGCGAGTATTTCGACATCGTCATCTTCCAGTCCGACGTGCCGACACTGGAGAAACGATACGAGCTGCACCTGCCCGCAGACAAGCGCCTGCACTCCGAGGTTTACAACGGCGCGCTCTACTCCAGCATCAGCTACACCGAGGACGAAAACGTCTACAGTTGGTGGGGGCTCGATCTCTCCCCCGCCATTCACGAACCGCGGGGGCCGGACGGCAGCGACTACCTGGCCAAGGTGGTGATCGCCACCGTGGAGAGCTGGGAGAAGAAGAGCCGCTGGTTCTTCGGGGTCAATGACAGCCAGTTCGACTCCAATGCCGAGATCGATGCTGCGGTGGCCGAAATCCTCGAGGAGGCCGGGGTGGCCGGCGGCAGCGACGACGACAAAGCGGAGGCGTTGCTGCACTGGGTAGCCCAGAACATCCGCTACAGCGGCCAGACCATGGGCAAGGGCGAAGGCTTCACCCTGCACCCCGGGGACATGATCTACGAGCAGCGCAGCGGGGTCTGCAAGGATATCGCCGGCATGCTGATCACCATGATGCGCGCCGCCGGCATCCCGACGTACGGTGCCATGACCATGGCCGGCAGCCGCATCGAAGAAGTACCGGCTGACCAGTTCAACCACTGTGTGGTGGCCCGCAAGGTGGGCGACGGCTTCATCATGTATGACCCCACCTGGGTGCCGTACAACAACGACATCTGGTCCAAGCTGGAGACCGAGCAGCACTACCTGGTCGGCACCCCCGACGGGGAGCCTCTGGCGCAGATCGCGTACAGCCCGCCGGAGGAGTCGCCGCTCAAGGTCCGCCACCGGGCGGCGCTCTCCGGCGACGGCACCCTGACCGGAACCATCCGTTTCGACGGCACCGGTGCCCTGGACGGCCGCCTGCGCCGTATCGTCCACAACACACCGATCGACCGCATGGGCGAGCGGTTCGCCCGGCTGCTGGCGCCGGCCTGTCCCGGCGTGGAAGGGGTGAAGGTGCGCCACCGCGCCACCACCGATTTCTCGGGCGACATGTGGGTCGAGGTGGAGTACCGCGCCCCCGGCTTTGCCGCACCGGTAGCCGGCGGGTTGGAGTTCAACAGCCCGATGATGGCCGCACTGATCCATGAGGGCACCCTTTTTCGTGCCGGATCGGCAACCTGGGCCGAAAAACGGGAGACCGATGTGTTCCTTTACTACACGCAGCTTCTGGACGTGGAGGAGACCATCCGCATCCCCTCCGGGTTCGCGGCCAGCGAGCTGCCCACGTCGGAAGAAATTGACGAGACTTTCGGAGCCTTCCAGGGCAGCGCCGAGACGAAGGACGGGTCGCTGATCATCCGCTCGCGGGCCGAGGTCCGGCGCCGTCAAATTCCTCCCGACGGGTATGACGGTTTTGCCAAGGCCATGGGGGAAGCGCGGAAATGGGGTGAGGCGCTCTACCGCCTCGAGGGAGAGGAGGATGGACAATGAGAACAGCGATGATCACCTCCTCACTGCTGGTTCTGCTGATGACGATCGCCGGGTCGTCGCCGATCACCGCGCAGGCGGTTCACGTCGAGAAAGAACCCGGCTTTCAGAGCCAGGCCCTCCTCGACCGTGCGGACAGGAAATTCGACCTGGAGAACGAGGACGCGGTGATCCTCTTCCAGCGGTTCGAAACGAAGTGGACCGCGGACGGCCGCCTGGTACAGACCACGACACGGTCGGTCCTCATAAACACCGAATACGGCCTGGACCATTTCGCCGACCTGCGCATCCCCTGGGACGGCGCCCGTCAGGAGCTGACCGTGGAACGGCTGCGTACCCTGCGGCTCTCCGACGAAGCGGTGATCGATGCCGGCCCCACCGCGGTGGTGGAGACCCTGCCCTTCAGGGTGGACCGGGCGCCTGACTATTGCCACCTGCGCGAAACCATGCTGCTCCACGACGGCGTGGAGCTGCCCTGCATCCTGGAGACCATCTGGACCGTCGAGGACACTGAACCCTTCCGGCCCGGTGCGTCCGGAACATACAGCTTGATGGGGACCGAACCGGCCCTGGTTTCCCAGTTCTCTTTCTCCAGTGCCGGTGTTGAGCCGGTCATCCACGCGGCAGGCGGCGCACCACAGCCCGTCAGGGCCGCCACCACCGGCGGATACCAGACCTGGACCGTCGAGATGGAGGAACTTGCCGCGAGCCCACTGCCGGAAACGGACGAGTCGGTCCTGCTCCAGCCCCGGGTCTGCTGGTCCACCTGGGCCAGCTGGGATGCGCTTGCCGAAGACCTTGACGAAAGGTTCGATGCCGGCATGGTCCTCGACGACGAGATGCGCGATGCGCTGAACGAGAAGCTCGAGGAGGCACGGACTCCCATGGAGCGGGCCCGGCTGACAGCCGAGTTCATCGACCAGACCACGAGGCTTGTCCGCTACGGGTCCAGCTGGTGGCCGGCGCCCCGCCCCGCTTCCCGCACCTGGGGTACAGGGTATGGTCACCGGGTGGACCGGACGGTGCTGGGCGCCATTCTCTACCGCATTGCCGGGTTCACGGTCCATCTGGGATTCCGCGGCTCGGGTTACGGCGAAGCCGAGATCGGCGCACCCAACCTGGCATGGAGCGACGGCGCCATGCTGAAGATCAGCGGTATCGACGGCGAAACGGTGGAGGGCTGGTTCGATCCTGGTTCAGCCGCTTTCAGCGTGGCAGACACCGTCCTGACCGGCCGCACGGTCTGGATGCCGGGAGAGGGTGAGCCCGCCTTCAAAGCGGCTGATGGACCGGACCGCATGCTCCTCCGCTTCGACCTCGGTTTCGACGCGGAGAAGAAGTCCTGGGCCGGAACCGGTGTGCTCACCTCCGAAGGCACGATCAGTCCGTACAGCGAGATCAGCGGGCTGGGCACCGAGGCCAAAGACTGGCTCACCGGATTCGTGGGCTCGTTTCTCAACGCATCGAAGATCAGCAGCTGCAACCTGGAGCGGATGGAGCCGGGCAAGGTCGTCATCGGGTTTGCATTGGAGGTCCCGGCCGGCGAGCGCGACACCCAGGGTCGGCTGATGGTCGAGGTGGCATCATTTCCCGCCGACCACTTCGTCGACCTGCACGTGGAGACGAGAGAGAGCGATTTCCACCTCCCCGCGCCAGTTTCGTTGCAGGTGATCCTCAAGCTGGACCCGGGCGACCTGGAGGTTGTCCACCTGCCCGAACATGTCCAGATGCGGAACGCCGTGGGCCACTGGAAGGTCAGCTCAGAGGTGGGTGATGAAGAAAAGGAGGGGATCCTCTTCGGCCGCGAGCTGCAGTTGCCCGGCAGCCACATCGCCGCCACCCGCTGGCCCGAGCTGCGCGCGCTGCTGCTGGCCGACGAAAACCGGGCGGACCGGATGCTGCTGTTCAAATGACGGTAGGAGAGATCGGGGACGTACATGAATATATGACTATTTGGCTACTTCGTTTTAATCCAGTGGTTTACCAAATAGTCATATATTCATGTACGTCCCCGATTCTTTGGCGGCCCACCCGAACTTTATAATGTTATGTACGTCCTTCCATTTTGACCTACCCAACGAGTCGTTCATTCGTCGTTTTTTCCCTCCGTCTGATACAATGGGGTTCCGATCTGATGACAATTTCACGCAGGAAGGAGCAGGTCAATGAACCTCCGATTCCGGTGCGCGGCCCTGGCTGTCGTGCTGTCAATCCTGATCCTGGCCCCCGTCGTGACGGCTGATGAGGAGAGCCGCGGTGACACGGTGTGGGTCCATACCTTTGACCAGGAATTCATCAACTGGATTACGCCGACCTATACCACCTTCCAGTTCCCCCCCGAAGGCGGCCAGTGGGGTGAGATCCTCTGTTACATGACCGTGGGCTGCCCCGGCCCGCCGGCCGACTGCGATCCCTGGGACCGGTTGGGTCAAATCCGGGTGGTCACCATGGAGGGTAAGGACGAAGTTATCTATGAGATCATGCGCTTTGTCACTCCGTACGATATCACCGGGGGAGACCGGCCAGGCACCTGCACCTGGGTCTATGACCTCTCCGACTACGAGACACTGCTTCACGACGAGGTAACCCTGGAGCTCCAGA
Source organism: uncultured Acidobacteriota bacterium (assembly GCA_963836075.1). GTDB lineage: Bacteria > Acidobacteriota > JAQAZP01 > JAQAZP01 > JAQAZP01 > JAQAZP01. The sequence continues at coordinate 2,014,036 of CAWIIB010000009.1, read as the reverse complement.
TCGGGACCTGGATTGGCGACGACCGGGGCTGGCTGATCACCTGCGACTTCGCCTTCATGCCCGGGATTACCGAGCTGGAGCCTTACAAGATCACCAACCTCTGGTCCTTCGACAACCTTCTGTACGGGCACCCGGAAGATCCTTCCGAGGACCATCTGGTGCCCCTGGCGGCCGATATCGACGCCGAGACGGTGGAAGTCAAGGTGCGGACATACATCACCGGCCACGCCTTCGGCAACACCGACAACGCAGCGGAATTCTCGTGGAAATGGCACGAGATCGTGGCGGAGATGGACAGTTACCAGGACTATATCTGGCGCAACGACTGCCGCAACAACCCCTGCAGCCCCCAGGGCGGCACCTGGTCCTACAGCCGCAACGGCTGGTGCCCGGGAGACAAGGTGATCCCCTGGGAGGTGGACATAACCAGTTCGGTGACGCCCGGCGAAACAGCGATCCTGGACTACAATCTCGAGCCGTACGAAAACTTCTGCCGGCCGGACAACCCCGACTGCGTCGACGGGGTGACCTGCGCCCAGTGCGAATGGGGCAGCCGCACCAAGCCGAACTACTATATGCGGTCGCAGCTGATCGAGTATCGCCAGCGCTCGGCTTCCAACACCAACCGTCTGGTGCTGGCCGGCCCCGGCCCGGCCTACAGCAACCCGCCGGTGGTGCGGGCCTTCCCCTGTGAGCAGGGGGCGGCCTTCGAGGAGGAGTTCACGGCCTACGGCGCTGACTACTACGGGGTCAACGTCACCTGCGGCCGGGTCAACGGCGGCACCCACGACGTGGTGATCACCGGCGCAGGGCCCGGCGACGTGTACGGGCCCCACGTGCGCGGCTTCGAGATCGACGGCACACCGCTGCCCGGCCTGAGTTACTTCGCCTACGGCACCCTGAAATACGGGGTCAACGTGGCCTGCGGCGACCTGGACGGTGACGGCTTCGACGAGATCATCACCGGCGCCGGACCGGGCGCCGTCTTCGGGCCCCACGTGCGGGCCTTCAACTACGACGGCGGCCCCGGCATCAACCCGGTGCCCGGGGTCAGCTACTTCGCCTACGGCACGCTGAAATGGGGGACCAACGTCACCTCGGGCGACTACGACGGCGATGGCTACGACGAGATCGTCACCGGTGCCGGACCGGGCGCCGTATTCGGGCCCCACGTCCGCGGCTGGAACGTGGACGGCGGGACGGCGGCGGCCATCCCGGCGATCAGCTTCTTCGCCTATGAAACACCGCGCTACGGCGTGATGGTGGGCTCCGGCGATGTGGACGCCGACGGTATCGACGAGATCCTCACCTCGCCCGGCCCCTCCCCCGCTTTCGGCGCCCATGTCCGGGGCTGGAACTATGACGGGGACGAGCTGGTGGAACTTCCCGGCTACAGCTTCTTTGCCTGGCCGGCCAGCGAAGCACGCTACGGTGCCCGGATCTACGCCGACGCCAACCTCGACGGCATCGGCGGCGACGAGCTGGTGGTGGGCGGCGGCCCCGACCCCTCCATGGGGTCGCCGGTGAAGGTCTACACCTATGACCCGGCCACCGAGACGGTGAGCCAGTGGTTCAGCCTCGAGGCCTTCCCTGCCGGGTGGACCCACGGGGCCACCGTGGCGGCCGGCTGGTTTGAGTAGTTTTCAATCAACGCATGAAGGAGTAAGGGCAATGAATCTCCGTTATTGGTTTGCGGCCGCGGCCGTGCTCTCGATCCTGTTTCCGGCGCCCGGTGCAACTGCGGAGGAGAAGAGTCGCAGCGACACGGTGTGGGTGAACACCTTCAACCAGCAGTTGGTCGATATCGACTCGCGGACGGTGACCGCCGACTTCACCTTCCCTCCGGAAGGCGGCCAGTGGGGCGAGATCCTCTGCTACATGACCATTGCCTGCCCCGAATCCCCGGGGGACTGCGACCCCTGGGACCGGCTGGCTCACATCCGGGTGGTGACCGATACCGACGAAAAATTCGAGATCATGCGTTTCGTCACCCCCTACGACATCACCGGCGCCACCCGGCCGGGCACCTGCTCCTGGGTGTATGACCTTTCCGACTACGAGACCCTGCTCCACGACGAAGTGACACTGCAGCTCTTCATCGATACCTGGGTCGGAGGCGGCCAGGGCTGGCTGATCACCTGCGACTTCGCCTTCATGCCCGGGATCACCGAGCTGGAACCGTACAAGATCACCAACCTCTGGAACTATGACCACCTGCTCTACGGCAAATTCGACAACCCCTCCGAAAATTACCTGGTGCCCATCGCCGCGGATATCGACGCCGAAACGGTGGAGGCCCACGTGCGGACCTACATCACCGGTCACGGTTTCGGCAACACCGACAACGCGGCCGAGTTCTCCTGGAAGTGGCACGAGGTGGTGGCCGATATGGACGCCTACCAGGAATATGTCTGGCGCAACGACTGCCGCAACAACCCCTGCAGCCCCCAGGGCGGCACCTGGTCCTACAGCCGCAACGGCTGGTGCCCGGGGGACAAGGCCTTTCCCTGGATCGTGGACATCACCCCGTCCATAGTCCCCGGGGAAACGGAAATCCTCGACTACAACCTCGAGCCCTACGAGAATATCTGCGATCCGGACCACCCCGACTGCGTGGACGGAGTGACCTGCACGGAATGCGCGTGGGGCAGCCGCCAGGCGCCGTTCTACGTCATGCAGACCCAGCTGATCGAGTATCGCCAGCGCTCGGCCTCCAGCACCAACCGTCTGGTGCTGGCCGGCCCCGGACCGGCCTACAGCAACCCGCCGGTGGTGCGGGCCTTCCCCTGTGAGCAGGGGGCGGCCTTCGAGGAGGAGTTCACGGCCTACGGCGCTGACTACTACGGGGTCAACGTCACCTGCGGCCGGGTCAACGGCGGCACCCACGACGTGGTGATCACCGGCGCCGGTCCCGGCGACGTGTACGGCCCCCACGTGCGCGGCTTCGAGATCGACGGCACACCGCTGCCCGGCCTGAGTTACTTCGCCTATGGCACTCTGAAATACGGGGTCAACGTGGCCTGCGGCGACCTGGACGGTGACGGCTTCGACGAGATCATCACCGGCGCCGGACCGGGCGCCGTCTTCGGGCCCCACGTGCGGGCCTTCAACTACGACGGCGGCCCCGGCATCAGCCCGGTGCCCGGGGTCAGCTACTTCGCCTACGGCACGCTGAAATGGGGGACCAACGTCACCTCGGGCGACTACGACGGCGATGGCTACGACGAGATCGTCACCGGTGCCGGACCGGGCGCCGTATTCGGGCCCCACGTCCGCGGCTGGAACGTGGACGGCGGGACGGCGGCGGCCATCCCGGCGATCAGCTTCTTCGCCTATGAAACACCGCGCTACGGCGTGATGGTGGGCTCCGGCGATGTGGACGCCGACGGTATCGACGAGATCCTCACCTCGCCCGGCCCCTCCCCCGCTTTCGGCGCCCATGTCCGGGGCTGGAACTATGACGGGGACGAGCTGGTGGAACTTCCCGGCTACAGCTTCTTTGCCTGGCCGGCCAGCGAAGCACGCTACGGCGCCCGGATCTACGCCGACGCCAACCTCGACGGCATCGGCGGCGACGAGCTGGTGGTGGGCGGCGGCCCCGACCCCTCCATGGGGTCGCCGGTGAAGGTCTACACCTATGACCCGGCCACCGAGACGGTGAGCCAGTGGTTCAGCCTCGAGGCCTTCCCTGCCGGGTGGACCCACGGGGCCACCGTGGCTGCCGGCTGGTTCGAGTAGAGCGATGAGAAGCAGCGTCCCGGCACCCAAGGCACTGGTGATCTGTCTCGCAGCGCTGCTGGTTCTCAGCGCGGCTGCCGCCCCGGCCCCGGCGATGGACCGTCTCTGCGGGCGCCAGGATGCCACCCGTTCGGTGGTCATGGGGCAGAACGGCATGGTCTGCGCCTCCCAGCCGCTGGCCGCGCAGATCGGCGTGGACATCCTCAAACAGGGCGGCAATGCCGTGGACGCCGCCATCGCGGTGAACGCGGCGCTGGGGGTGATGGAGCCGGTGGCCTGCGGCATCGGCGGCGACCTCTTCGCCATCGTCTGGGACGCCAAAACCGGCACCATTCACGGGCTCAACGCCTCGGGCCGCAGCCCGTATCTCCTGACCATCGATGAGGTGAAGAAGCAGACCGACGGCCCGATCCCCTACAGCGGGGTGCTGCCCCAGACCGTCCCCGGCTGTGTGGACGGCTGGTTCGAGCTGCACGAAAAGTTCGGCCGCCTGCCCATGGCGCAGGTTCTGGCCCCGGCCATCGAGTACGCCGAAAAGGGCTTTCCGGTGAGCCAGGTGATCGCCTACTACTGGGAACGGGGCAGCCAGCGGCTGAAGGACCAGCCCAACTTCGCCGCCACCTTCATGCCCGGGGGCCAGGCGCCGGCTGAAGGCGCCATCTTCACCAACCCCGACCTGGCCGCCACCTACCGCACGCTGGCCCGGGACGGGCGGAACGCCTTCTACCGCGGAAAGCTGGCCACGGTCATCGACGCCTTCTCCCGGCGGATCGGCGGCTACCTGCGCAAGAGGGACTTCGAGGACCACAGTTCCACATGGGTCGAGCCGCTGTCCACCGTCTATCACGGCCACCGGGTCTGGGAACTGCCGCCCAACGGCCAGGGGCTGGCCGCGCTGCAGATGCTGAACATCCTCGAGCCCTTTGACCTGCGCACCATGGGCTGCCAGTCGGCCGACGCCCTGCACCTGATGATCGAGGCCAAAAAACTGGCCTTCGAGGACCGCGCCCGCTTCTACGCCGACCCGGAGTTCGCCCACATCCCGCTGGAGACGCTGCTGTCGAAGGAGTATGCCGGCAGGCAGGCCCGGCTGATCGATGCCGCCGCCGCACGGAGGAGACTGCCCCCCATGGAGGAGATCCTCGAATCGGGTGACACCACCTACCTCACCGTGGCCGACGGCGACCGCAACTTCGTCTCCCTGATCCAGAGCAACTACGCCGGCTTCGGCTCGGGCCCGGTGCCTGACGGCCTCGGCTTCTGCATCCAGGACCGGGGCGCCCTGTTCAACCTCGACCCGGAGCACCCCAATGCCCTCCAGCCGCACAAACGGCCCTTCCACACCATCATCCCCGCCATGGTCACCCGGGACAACAAGCCGCTCTTCTCCTTCGGGGTGATGGGCGGCTCGATGCAGCCCCAGGGGCACGTCCAGGTGCTCTGCAACATCATCGACTTCGGGATGAACATCCAGGAGGCGGGGGATGCGCCGCGCTGGCGGCACAGCGGCTCGTCCCAGCCCACCGGGTCGGTGATGAATGACGGCGGCACTGTGGCCCTGGAGAGCGGCATCCCCATGGAGGTCCGCCGGGAGCTCGTCGAACGGGGCCACCGGGTGACCACCGTTATCGGCGGTTTCGGCGGCTACCAGGGGATCTGGTGGGACTGGAAGGCGAACGTGCTTCACGGCGCGTCGGAATCCCGCAAGGACGGCTGCGCCATCGGGTATTGAGCGGAGTCAGCCGGGGGATGCAACTCTGGTCGTATCTCTTCGTATCGTTTGGCCTGATCGCCTTCCGAGCCAATGATCTATTTATTTAATCGATTATATGCTATAATACTCAGTGGATCAAATTTCGGTCGAACAGTCGAACAATAGTCGGGTTGGAGGATCAACCAATGAATACAAAAGGCTTCGCGCTCATCATTCTGTGCTGTCTGCCTGTTCTCATGCTCTCCTCGCCCGCCGTCTCTGACGATCAGGAGCGGATGATGGTCAAGGTTCCCCACGAGTTCACCGTCGGCGAGCAGTCATTGCCTGCCGGGCGCTACTCCGTCTCCTGCTCGCCGGGAGAACCGTCGGAGCTCCACCTGCACGACACCGCCGGTTCGACATGTGCCCGGCTGCCAGTGCTCACCCGGCTGGCCCCCCACTCGCATGGCGAGTCAGCTGCACGGATGGTCTTTGACCGGGTGGGCGGCATTACCTTCCTCTCCGAGGTCTGGCTCGATGGTGAAGACGGCTACCTGGTGCTCGGGACACCAAAGGAGCACACGCACGAGATCGTCTACTTCGGAAGTTGAGAGGAAGGCGCCGGGATCCGGCACGTCTGTGCCGGAGCCCGATTGCAGGACCGTCGATTTCCAACTTAGCCGATGGCCGACTCGCCGGCATCGTTCACCTCCATCAAATTCTCATACTCGAACCCATACCAGTCTTGCCCTGAATCTGATTCGAGAGGTGTTGGCCTCAATTCCCTGGAACCATGCCGCCGATGCGGGGTTGTCGAAACTCTCTGCTTGCCCACAAAGGTAGTCAATTGCGACTCCAGTGCGGCAAAAGCATCGATGATGGCGGCATAGATGTCCTCGTGGGCTGCACTGCCCTTGTGGCCATGCCCCACCACCAGATCCCTGCCGGGTACGTAGAGAGCAAGCCTGACCCGGTAGTGGTTTCCCTTCTGGTGGTGGTGGTGCGGCGCGTCGATGACGACCTGGCAACCGAGGATGTTGCGATAAATACGAGGCAGTTTCTCCACCCGGTCGCGCACGAAACGTTCGACGGACCGGGACCGGGATGCATTGTGAAAGACAATTTTTGTGGTGAATGACATGGCCATCTCCTTTTTTGAAGACGCCCTCGTTCGCGGGAGGGACTCCTTCCGCCAGCTACGGCGCAGCCCGCGCCGGCGCTGGTCGCGCCGGTCACGACGTTTAAAGAAGATTGCAATACCTGTGCCATTTGACAAGGCTTGACGGACCAGCCGATAGCGAGCCCGGCGGGATATTTTCCGACGCCAGAATGGCGCGATCAGGCCATTCTTGCACCTCAGGGCGCAACCCCGGTGACCAGACAGACCGCCTGGTCCGAATCGCCGTCCGGCGGGTAGGGCGGCTGGTTGAACGGGGACGGCGTCACATCCACCGCCACCAGGGTGAAACTGTTCTCACCGATCACGCTGCCCAGGGCCGGGATGGTGGTGTTCCAGGAAGCGCTCCAGCTTTCCCCCGGACCGAGATTGGTGTAGCCGGCCCTCCAGTTGCCGTAATTGGCGCCGCCGGCCAGCAGGACATCGAGGCGGCCGGCCACCCGGCGGCTCTGGCCGCTGTACAGGTTGGTCAGCATGACCTGCATGCCGGTGGCAAAGGGAACGGTGCCGGAGGACGGCAGGCAGCTCAGGGACGCGGAGACCGTGCCGGCCGCGTCCCAGGTGATGTCCAGGCTGTTGGTTGCCAGATGGCTGACATGGGCAATGATGGCCGAGAAGGCGAAATCCCCGTAGTCGAAGACCGCCAGGTCGTAGGCCAGTCCCAGGGCGGTGTGAGCCCAGTTGTAGCCGGTGCCCGGTACCAGGCCGGCCGGGGCCTCGGGCGGCAGCTGGGGTATTGTCAGGGAGAGTGCTCCCCCGGGAAGCAAAAACTCCCAGTAGACCTCGTCGTTCAACGGGTTGGAGATCAGGGCCAGCTGGAGGTCCACAACCGGGCTGCCGGTGGCGGCGTTTTCCGCATCGTTCCAGGCGAACCCGCCCGCCCCGTAGGCCAGGTCGAGACGGTTGTAAAAGGAATCGATGGTGGCCGTGTAGGTCTGGCTGTGGGAAGAGCGGTCCATGACAAAGAGCGCATCGTTGGTCAGGTCACCCTGCACGGCGGCGGCCGGGAAATAGCCCATGCCGGCCAGCTCGCCGGTGGCGGCGGCGGTGGTCAGGGTCAGGGTGCCCGAACAGGGACCGCTGCCGTCAGGGCAGCCGATGGAACTCATGCCCAGGGGGACCAGGCGGCCCAGGCCGTTCAGGCCATCCAGGTCGCCGATGGAGAGCCCGAACCCGGTGCAACCATCAGGAATGTTGTCCAGGTTGAGGGTCACGGTTGCGCTGAGGTCCGGGTCGACGGTGAGGTCGGCGTCGGAGGTGTCGCCGGCCACCGTGATGTCCAGCACGTCCATCTCCCGCCACTGGATGTGGGGCAGCAGGTCGACCATCTCGCCGCCGGCCGCCAGCTCAGCCAGCGGCATCCGGCCGGAGAGCGCGGCCAGAGTGGCGTCCCCGGGGGTCAGGTACAGGTAGTAGTGGTCCTTGACGATGGGGATGAAGGTTTCGTATTGCAGGGGGATGAAGACGTTGGAGGGCACCGGGAACGGCTGGCCCAGGATATCGATGAACTCCTCCGGCCCGAACATGTTCTCCATGTCAAAGGACATCATGTCGTCGAGGGTCATGGCCCGCAGCACAAAGGCCACATCGACGTTTCCGTCGCCGAAGTTGAAGGTCCCGTTGTCCACGTCCACCCCCGACACATAGTCCCCCACTTCGGAGAGGAAGGTCAGGGAGGCCACCGGCTCGAGGGCCAGCACCAGCTGGCTGGCGTCGGCGAGGACCATGGTGACATAGCGGTGCCCCGCGGCCCCGGCGGTCACCGTGAGCGGCCCCTGGAGGGCAGGGTCGGTAAAGGTGATGTCACCGGAAGCCGAGGTGACGCCCCAGTTGCCGGCAAAAGGGGATCCGGGGGCATCACCCACCATAACGAAGGCCCCGGCAAAGGGTGCGCCCGTGCCGGCGTGCAGCACCTGCACCTGGAGCATGCCGTCCAGCGGCCCGCCCCCGGCGCTGCCAATGGTGTCCAGGGCCGTCGCAACAGTGGAAAGCCCGAGCAGCGCAACAATTGACAGGACCACGGCCAAGAAAAAAACACTATTACCCGAATCCCGTTTCATGACCGATACCCCCGACTCGTAACCAGGATTAATAAAACCACAGGCGGGAACCGCTTTGATCACGTTCAATATAGGTTTTCTGCCGGCGGACCGCAACCCGGTGGAACGGGAGATCAGGCCGCCCATGCTGTGGGCTTGGTAAACGGCAGTGATTCGGTACGCCGACCCGTAGCAATAGACTATCCCACGGAAAAGCCCGTGACAGGGGATCTTGCCACGGGCTTCAGGAATTGCCGAGGGAACCGCTAGAAATCGAAGGCCAGGCCGACGATCAGCTTGAAATCGTCCTGCTCGGGAACGTCACCGTCAGCATTGGCGCGGGGATCCTGGATCCGGTCCCAGACTATGGAAGTGTTCAAGCTCAGCGGCCCGGTCAGGTCGGTATTGAAGCCGGCCTCCATGTGATGGTTGTAAGTCCCGTTTTCCTCGTTGACGATCTGAAAGCGGTAGTCGTAGTTGAAATCGAGCCACTTGACCAGTTCCACGGTCAGCACTGTGTTACCCACAAAGGCCGCTGTGCTCTCCGAGTCGCTGGTGCCTTCCTCAACCTCATCGTAATCCGTCCGCAGGTATGCCGGACCACCCGACACATCCCAGTCAACTTTGGCCGTGTCCACCAGCGTATACCCCACGCCGGTACCGATGGAACCACGGAAAGCGATGTTCTGGAACGGGTCCCGGTAGTATTCGCCAAAGACGGGCATCAGGAAGAGCCGGGCAGTGAGAAACCGGTGCCACGTGACGGCCAGGCGCTGGTTGTCGCCCGATTCGACTCCCTCCAGCTCGTTGTAATTCCCGATGTAGTCGAAAATCAGGCGGTTTTTGATCGAGCGCCGTTGGACCTTGATCTGGGTGTTGATATCAACCGCATCGGTGTTGCCCTTGCGGAAATTGGCGCCCAGGTTGATCGTGCTGGACCAGAAATTGATCTCCTTCGGCTCACCGACGATGAACCTCACCAAATCCGCTCGTTCGAATTCCTGCCCCTGGTCACCGAGCACCTGGACGGCTCCATCTGCGACAATGATCCGGCCCACGTAACTGCGGTCGTCCGCAAGCAGTACCTGTACGACGCGCATGGAACGCACCTGGGCCACGTCGTCCCAGGACAGCGACTGGTCTCCAAGCTTGTCGCTCTTGAACTCAAGGACATCGTCTTCAAAGGATTTGATCTCTCCCTTGAGCCACTCACCGGACACCAGCTGGACCCAGTCAAAAGCGACCGGTTCGGGCGGCGGCGGCTGCCAGCCTTCCTCGGCGGCCAGGGCCGGGTTGGCGGCGCAACAGAGTGCCACAACAAGGAACGCCAAACAGATCAGGGTTCGGTGGTGATTGACACCGTAATTGTTTTTGAACATGGTTGTGAAAAACTCCAGTCGATTCGTTCGTGGAACTCGGCCGGCTACTTGTTGCTGCCCATCCAGCGGTAGACGATCCCGCCCAGGATACCGCCGATAATCGGGGCCACCCAGAAGAGCCACAGCTGGGACGTGGCCCAGCCGCCGACAAAGACGGCCACACCGGTGCTGCGGGCCGGGTTCACCGATGTGTTGGTCACCGGGATGCTGATCAGGTGGATCAGGGTCAGCCCCAGGCCGATGGCAACGGGGGCCAGGCCGGCCGGCGCCCGTTCGTCGGTGGAGCCGAGGATGATCAGCAGGAACATGAAGGTCAGCACCACTTCGGCCACCAGGCACGACAGCAGGCTGTACCCGCCGGGCGAGTGGGCGCCATAGCCGTTGGAGGCAAAACCGCCGGCCAGGTCGAAAGCGCCGCTTCCCGAAGCGATGATGTAGAGCACCGCGCCGCCGGCGATGCCGCCAGCCACCTGGGCGATGATGTAGGGCACCAGATCCTTTGCCGCAAACCGGCCGCCGGACCAGAGGCCGATGGAGACAGCAGGGTTGAGGTGGCAGCCGGAGATGTGGCCGATGGCGAAGGCCATGGTGAGCACGGTCAGCCCGAAGGCCAGCGCCACCCCCAGAAAGCCGATTCCCAGTTCAGGGTAGGCCGCCGCCAGCACGGCGCTGCCGCACCCGCCCAGCACGAGCCAGAAGGTGCCGATGAACTCGGCGGTCAGTTTCCTTGACATGGTCATATCCGTCCCTCCTTGTGTGATCTGGTCATCACGGATCTAAAGATCAACGCCGTTACGGCGTTTGGTACAAAGATGACCGCCAGCAGTTGAATCAGACACGGCAACGTATAGTCGGATTGATGCCGATATTCTACCGGATGAATGGATTTTTCACCACCGGGGCAATGGTCAGTCGAAGCTCCAAACAGTACCCTCGACAAGAAGCCAGGGCCCTGCCAGAATAGATGCCGTTCCACGCTGTGACCAATCAGACCACAACACTGAGCCACCAGCGAAAAAGAAAATGCGTGCAAGACTCCACAATATCCGCCATCTCGCATTCGCCATCTCCCTGGTCGTCCTCTTCCTCAGCGGGACAATCCTGGCCACCACAGCCTGCCGTCAGGCCGAACCGGAACCGGCCCGGCCCAACCTGCTCTTCATCATGATCGACACGCTGCGGGCCGATCACCTATCCTGTTACGGGCACGAGCGGGAGACCTCGCCGAACATCGACGCCTTTGCTGCGGAAAGCGTCCTCTTCGAGAACCACTACTGTTCGATCCCCTTCACCCCCGGGTCCCACTGGTCCAACTTCACCGGCCGCTACCCCCACAACTTTGGCGAATCCATCTCCCTGGCCGCCGAGGGGGAGATGACCGACGCGCCGGTGATGACCCTGGTGCTGCGGGAGGCGGGTTACCGCACGGCGGCCTTTATCAGCAACGACATGGTCAAATTCCTCGGAACCGTGTTCGGGCACTTCGAGCGGTTCAACGAACGGCAGTATCGCAACAAGCACGACACCGGCTTCTACCAGACCACCAACGCGGCCCTGCAGTGGCTGGACAGCAACACCAGGGAGCCGTTCTTCCTCTTTGTCCACTACTGGGACCCCCACGCGGAGTACAATCCCATCGATGAATACGACCTATGGAGCGAGGGGCTGAAGGGCAATGAGCGGCAGGCCGCGCTCTACGACGGTGAGATCCGTTTCGTGGACAGCAAGGTGCGGATGCTGCTGGACAAACTGGAGGAACTGGACCTGGCTGACGAGACCATCGTGGTGATCACCTCGGACCACGGCGAAGCCTTTGGCGATCACGACGGCCGGGACTTCCTGCTGCAGGAAAAAAGCGCCTTCTACACCGGCCACTACAAGGGGCTTTTCGACACCGAAACCCGGGTGCCTCTGCTGCTGCGGGTGCCCGGTATGGCAGGCAGCCGGAGGGTGGAGTCGGTGACCCAGTCGGTGGACCTGCTACCCACCCTGCTCCAGTTGCTGGGGATCGAGAATGAACGCACCGTGGACGGTGGCTCAATGCTGCCGCTGATCCATGGGGAGGAGCGGCCGGACAGCTTCGCCTTCTCCGAGATGCGCAAGCGGGTCCAGGGGCGGACCGTACTCTCCAAGAGCATCGTGGCCGACGGCTGGAAACTGATGGCCATCGAGAGCGACCAGGGGGAAGTCATCCGACTGCACCGCCTGGCTGAGGGGGAGGACCTCGACCTGGCCGGCGAGGAAGAACCCCTGGCCCGGGAACTGCTGCAGCGGATCAAGGACCTCACCGGCGGCAAGGTGCTGGAGGAAGAGGAGCACGACGAGGAGACCCTCGAACGGCTCCGCTCCCTGGGCTACATCGAAGAGGACAGCGAGTAATCCCCTCTGTCATTGGAGCCGTCGAAGACGGCGACGAAGCAATCTCATTGAATTGGAAAGACATCCGAGGAGATCGCCGCGTCGTCGGCTACACCGACGCCTCGCGATGACAGTGCAGAAAATGGCGACAGGCAGCGATTGCCTTCAGAAAAAACGGCGGGTGGACCCGAAGGGGCCCACCCGCCGCTGGTTAGCCGGTAGCAGTACCGACGACGTTTACGTTACGGGGCGAAGAAGTAGCCACAGGTCACGTTGACACCGTGGGTGATGACCGGGGCGCCGTAGGCGGTGAAGTCATACACCATCTCCAGCGTGCCGCCGTCATAGTTGAAGCCGCGGACCCAGGCGTCGTGGGCCTCGCCGGGACCGGCACCGACAAAGATCTCGTCCATGCCGTCACGGTCCACGTCTCCACAACCAACATTGATACCCCACTCGGTGTAGTCGAAGGCCATGGTGTTGATTCCGGAAATGGCCGTGACCGTACCGCCGTCGATGTTCCAGCCACGGAGGTGCGGCCCGAAGACCGCGCCGGGGCCGGCACCGGTGATCAACTCGTCCATCCCGTCACCGTCGATGTCACCGCAGGCCACGTTTACGCCGAACTTGTTGGTGTTGTAAGCCAGGAAGCTCACACTGGGAATCGAGGTGAGGGTGTCATTGTCGTAGTTCCAGCCGCGCACGTGCGGGCCGTAGACCGCGCCCGGTCCGGCACCGGTGATGATCTCGTCAAAACCGTCGCCGTCGATGTCACCGCAGACCACGTTTACACCATACTTTGGTGTGCCGTAGGCGAAGTAACTGATCCCCGGCATGGAACTCACCTCACTGCCGTTGTACTTCCAGGCGCGAACGTGGGGGCCGAAGACCGCGCCCGGTCCGGCGCCGGTGAGGATCTCGGCCACACCGTCATTGTCCAAGTCGCCGGCAGCCACGTTGACCCCGTATTTCAGGGTGCCATAGGCAAAATAGCTGAGGCCGGGGAGCTGGTCGCCTTCGTAGTTGAAACCGCGCACCTGCGGGCCGAAGACCGCGCCCGGTCCGGGACCGGTGAGGAATTCGTCAAAGCCATCGCCGGTGAGGTCGCCCACGGCCACGTTGACGCCGTATTTGTCCACGCCGTATGCGTTGATGGTCACGTCGGCAGTGCCTGGATTCTCCGGGACCCAGGCGGCCAGGCGGCAGACGTTGTCCGGGCCGGGGCCGGGACCGGTGACGATCCGGGTGGCCGTGAAGTCCTGCAGGGCCTGGACAAACATGATGGCGTGGAGGTTGGCCTCGTTCCAGCCGGTGCCCACGGCCAGGGTGCCGCTGATGTCCTGGGTCGCGCCGGTGGTGGTGGCGGTGAGCATGGTCTCCCACACCGGGAAGCCACGGGCCAGGTTCGGCTCACGGCCCGAGTCCTCTTCGTAGACCACGACGTAGACGAGGGCATCGGGGGCGTTTTCCAGGGCCTCGATGGTGCCGTTGACGGTGATGGTACCGGCATCGATGGTCATGTCCAGTGACATTGCCAACATACCGGGATTGGCCATGACCTGGTTCACCAGGGGCAGGTAGTAGTCATACATCGAGCCACTGGGCAGCCCGCCGAGAGAGTTAAGATAACCGCTGAAATAAGCGTCGGGCACACCGCTCACACCGTAGAGACCGGCACGGTCGCCGTGCTCCGGGCAGGACCAGCCGCTGGTGGAGTAGTACATGACACAGACGAATTCGTCGTCACCGAAGTTGGCCAAGAGGTCTATCATCCCCTGCTCCGCAGAGGGACAGTACGCTCAGCCGTCGCGGGCGAACACCTCGCCCATGACCACCCGATTGCCCCCCGAAACGGGGGTACCGTTCTTCACCGCCTGGATGATCTCCAGATCCTCCGCCGCAAATGCTGCCCCGGAAAACACCGAGGCAACCACCAGCAGCAGGGACAGGAGAATCACCGACGGCAGCTTGATGCACAGCCACCTTGCCATTCGATTCCCTCCTCTTTTCGCGCACCGCACTCTCGCGGTGTCGCAGGTTAAGAAACTCGCGGCGGAACCATTTACTCACCGGTCCCCCACCGCAGGAGATCAGGTGTCACGATTTTCGCCTCTAATGCCCCTCCTGGGGCGCCCTCTTCAACCACTCCTCGTAGGGAATGGAGGTTTGCCAGAAATACTCGAACAGTGCCGAAAAGGCGTTGGCGATGGCGCCGTTGCGGATGCTGGCCATGGTCAGCTCGCCCGGCTTCATCAGCGAACCCTCCTGGGCAAAGAGCACCGTGCTGCTGTCGAAGACCATCATCTTTAACGGCAGGGACGCGGAAACGCAGATGTCGATGCCCAGGTCGTGCATCTGCTGCACCGCGGACACCGCCACCTTGTTCTCCGGAATGTCGATTTCAAAGACCCAGCGCGAGCTGCCCTTGCCGTTGATGAACCGTTTGTAGGCCCGCAGCTGTTCCTTGACCTTGGAGTTGGTGTTGCAGGCGTAGGGCGGCCGCCCGAAACCGAGCAGCTCCCCGCTGGAGCCGCGCACCAGGTCACAGTAGTGGCGGTGGATGCTCTCCGTGCCGTTGAGAAGCTCGATAAACTCGATGGGGGTGGCCGCCTTGTCCGCGGCTGAGTAGAGGTGCGAGAGGTCACCGGCCAGCAGGCTGATTTCCTTGATCCGCTCCTGGAGCTGGCCCTCTTCAGTCTTCAGGGCAGCCCCGGGGTCCACCGCTTCGTAGACCCGCCGGTTGCCGATCTTCTGCTCGCGGCAGAATCCGCGGCTGACCAGGAAACGGACGGTTTCGTAGATTTTGGTTTGGGATATACCGGAGTCGCGCTGGAGTTCGGCGGACGTGG
Organism: uncultured Acidobacteriota bacterium; assembly: GCA_963836075.1. GTDB lineage: Bacteria > Acidobacteriota > JAQAZP01 > JAQAZP01 > JAQAZP01 > JAQAZP01. The sequence continues at coordinate 1,998,803 of CAWIIB010000009.1, read as the reverse complement.
CACGGCCACGCTGAAGCAGCGCCAGGTACACCTTGGCCTGGCGCTCGCTCATGACGCTGCTCACCAATCTTCCGAGGAGGTCGTTTTCAGCCATGTTTCCTGGTGATATGGTCCCTTGAGCAAGTCGATGATACTACCCCCCCTCCGGGGGAAGTGCCAATATACTGCGGCCTCCGGGCGCTGTCAAGAGTATCCGAACCCCCCGGCGGCATGGCTCTGCGCTGGCTGTTAGGGCGCCAGAGCAGTGAAAATCTGCTGCGAAGTGCAGGTATCCCCGGCCGGCGGATAGGGCGGCTGATTGTAGGGTGACGGCGTCACGTCCTCGGCAGCCAGGGTGAAGACGTTCTCTCCCACCAGTGTACCCAGGGCCGGGAGGTTCTGGTTCCAGGAGGTGAAATAGCTGCCCCCGGGACCGATGTTGGTGTATCCCGCGCGCCATCCCGGAAAGTAGGCACCCGCGGCCAGTTGCACATCCAGACGGGCGGCCACCCGCCGGGTCTGCCCGGCGTAGAGATTGCCCAGGGTGACCCACAGCTGGGTGACAAAGGGCAGGGTGCCGGTGGAGGGCTCACAGACCAGGGCCGCATCGATGGTGGCGATGCTATCCAGGTGGGTGACGTAGGCCCCGCGGCCATGGGTGAAGGCCACCAGAGTGTCCGGATCCTTCCAGTCGAGAGATTCCACGATGGTGTGGGCCAGCCCTGTGTTGGCCGGGAACCAGGTTCCCCCGCCATCGTCGCTGGCAAAGACGCCGAACTCGGTGCCCACGTAGAGCTGTTGCGGGTTGCCGGGACGGACGGCGATCCAGTGCACCGGGATGTCGGGCACGCCGGTGACCGAGATGCCGTCGATGGAGGCCCAGTTGCTGCCTCCGTCAGTGGTCTTCATCACGTGGGGCACGCCATATGAGGAGATCGTGCAGTAAGCCGTTTCGGTGTCCACCGGGTCGGCGGCCACGCTGCTGATCCACCCGCCCGGCAGGCCGTTGGCAAAGACCTCGAAGTCCGGCTTCTCGGCCAGACCGTTGGTGGTCCGGGCCACATAACCGTTGTTGAAGCCGAACCAGACCACGTTGCTGTCCGCCGGGGAAATATTGATGGCCGTAAGTCTGTCCGCACCGCTGAAATTGGGCCCGGCCAGCTCCCACAGGCCGGCGCCATCGATGGTGCGCCAGGGGCGGCGGCCGCCGGTCCAGATGACGTCGGGATTGGACTGGTCCATGGCAAAGGGGTTGATGAAGATGCCGTCGGTGTCGGTGATACCGTTTACCGCTGGACTGAATGAGATACCGCCGTTGTTGGTTTCGGCGATTGTGGGAAAGCCCTGGATCTCGACGAAGTAGTGCCGGTCGTCCCGCGGGTCGATGGCCACGTACCCGCCATCGCCGCTGTACACGTATTCCCAGCTGTCCGGGGTCCCGGCAGACAGCACCTGGGCCGAACCATTGTCCTGGGCACCACCCACAAAGCGGTCGGCTGTCAGGGCGGCATCGCCGTGGTAGAACTGGGTCACCCCGTAGCCGTTGTTCATGTTCTCCCAGACGATCTCCGGCGGCGGGCCGGGGTCCGGACCGATGGGGCACTCCTCCTCGGTGGTGGCGGCCCGGGCGTTGGCCGTGCGCCACACGCCGCCGTCGTTGCCCACATACATGATCTGGTTGCTGAGGCCGTTGTATCCGGGATGGAAGACGATCTCGTGCTGGTCCACGTGCACATAGGTGGCGGGCTGGGGATCCCAGAGGAAGTAGAACCAGTAGCTGGCCAGGCCAAAGGTCTGGCCGCCGTCATCTGAACGGAACAGGTCGATACCGCCCACCCAGACGATCTCCGGGTTGATCGGATCCACCGCAATGACATTGTCGTGCCATCCCTGGGAGTAAATTGTCGGGTGCTCGTAGCAGCCGGTGGCGATGGCCAGGTAACTGAACAGCCAGGGGCTGAAGGGGTGTTCCAGGTCGAGTACCGCGCTGAAGTTCAGGCCGTCGTCGGCGCGGAAGACACTGATCAGCCGCCCCAGTTGGACAGCGGTGCCGTTGTCGGCCATGGTGAGGTAGATCACGTCGTTGTTGCTCGGCGCGATGGCGATCTCCATCCGGCCCTGCTCCGGCCCGGTGGTGTAACCGATCCAGGAGTCGCCGCCGTCCTCGGAGAGGTAGAGCCCGTCCGACTCGTAGATGCCGAAGGCGGAAAAGAGCGTGTCCGGGTTGCGGTCGCTGCGCACGGCCAGGTCGCTGCAGCCCACCACACACCCGTTGGAGTTGTACGGGCCCGAGAGATGCCGCGGGTTGCCCAGCAGGTGGGACCAGTTCTCCCCGGCATCGGTGCTGCGCCAGACCCCGGTGCGGGTGGCGGCGTAGAGGCGGCTGGAGTCATTGGGACTGATCACGATCTCGTTGACAAAATTGAACGCACCCTCGGGCACGCCGCTCACCGTCCCGGCCAACTGGTTCCAGCTGGCCCCGGCATCCGTGGACTTGAAGATGCCCAGGCCTCCGGTGCCACTGCCGCTGAACACACCCTCACCGGTGCCGGCATAGAGCACACTGGTATTGGTGGGGTCGATGGCCAGGGCGCAGACCCTGAGGTTGAGCATCAGGTCGTCGGCCGCGTTCCAGCTGGCCCCGGCATCGGTGGACTTCCAGATCCCGCCGGCCACCCCGCCCGCGTACATCGTGTCGGGGGTGTCCGGGTCGATGACGATGGAGCGGGTGCGGCCGCCGATGTTGCCCGGCCCGATGGACTGCCAGCTGGAGATGCCGCCCGGTCCCCTTTCCCGGTCCTCACCAGCCAGTGCCGCTTCACGAGCTTTGATCCCCTCCAGCTCCGCCCGCATCCGCCCCACCGGCAGTTTGTCCTGCCCCGGCTCCAACCGCTGCTGGAGGAAGAACTCCGCCGCTTCCTGCGGCTGGTCCATCGGTTTCAGTTTCCGCGCTTCCAGCCGGGCCCGCTTTTCTTCCAGCGCCAGGAGGGTCGCTTCCCGCTGGACTTCGGTCAGCCGGTGCTCGCCGGCGGCCATCTCCTGAAGGAGATCACCCGGTCCGGCCAGCAGGGCCACGATCAACAGAGCAGGAGCCAGCAAGCTGTATCTGAGCAGTTTCACGGTTCACTCCTTTGGTGAGGTCTGGGCCCCAAACGGTCGACCCGCGGCGGGAATGCCTACTCCATGGATATGCTCTCCCGGGATGGCTATCAAGATGGTTATTCGCTGACCAACCCCGGCAACGCCGAGAAACCGGGCAGGATGTCCTGATCGGGGATGAATGAAATCTCTTCCCGCGCACCGAGAAAGTAGACCGCCAGGGGTCGGAGGCCATAGCGGTGGGCTCCCTCCAGTTCGTCGAGATCATGGCCGAGGAAGGCCACCTTGCCGGGGCCGGGGGCCGGGCCGGGCAGCGCGGCAACCACCTCGCGGTACGCCGCCTCGTACATACCGGGGTCGGGTTTGCGCAGTTCCAGGTCCTTGGAAGTGATGAACCCGGTGACCATGTCGACCAGGCCGAGGTCGATTTCATATTTCTTTCGCAACTGGTCGGCGGTACGGTAGGTGTCGGAGAGGATGACGAACGGGATCTCGCGCCGCTTCAGTTCGGCCAGGGTCTCCCGCACCCCGTCCCGCAGCACCCGCGGGGACTTGAGGGAGCGGCGGACGGCAAGCACCTCCTCGGCATCGATGCCCAGCTCCCGCGAGAGGTCGCGCAGGGCGTCCTCGCCGGAATAGGCCGGATCACGCTGGGCCCGGCGGCGGTACGGACCGAGACGCCGGACGAAGTCATCGTAGTCGATCTCGTACTGCCGGCATACCGCTTCATGGTTGGCCAGTTTGCCCGGCGAGTCGTCGTAGAGCACGAACCCGCTGTCGCTGATGATTCCCACAAGCTGTTCCGGCATGCGCTGCTCCTGCTTTGCGGCTGTTCAAAGCTATGGTAAAAGCAAATATCGGCCACCGCAAGGATCAGGCATTCACCGAGGTCAGAAAATGAACGAAAACGCCGCTGAAGCCATCCCCAGAATAAAACCGGTGCTCCGTCTGCTGGACGACCAGGCCCGGGACCAGGACGACATGTGCATCTGGATCCACCCCGCGGATCGTTCCCTGAGCCGGATCATCGCCTCGGACAAGAAAGCGGGACAACTCTTTGTCTATGACCTCCACGGTGAAACGGTGCAGTCGGTGGCCACGCCCAAACCGGGCAATATCGATCTCCGATACAACGTCCTGCTGGGCGGGAAGACCGTGGACCTGGTGGTCTTCAACCAGCGGCGGGACGGAAGCTTGATCAGGGTCTACGTGGTGGACCCGGCAGACAGCTCCCTGCGCCGGGTGGACGATGGCTCCATCGTCACCGAGCCGGGGTATGGCGGCGGCCTGTTCAGGAGCCCAAAGGACGGCCGACTCTATTATGTCAAAACCTTCAAGGACGACGGTGTGGTTGAGCAGCTGGAACTGTATGACGGCGGCGACGGCACCATTCAGGGAGAACCGGCCCGCCGCTGGCAGATCGGCCAGTGCGAGGGGGTGGCGGCCCACGATGCCTCAGCCACCCTCTTCGTCGCCGAGGAAAAGCTCGGGGTCTGGGCCCTGAGCGGTGAACCGCAAGACCCGGCACCGGGGGAGCTGGTGGCCCGGGTGGGCGAAAACGGCCTGGCCGCCGACGTGGAGGGGATGGCCGTGCTGCCACTCTCGGACCGTGAGGGCTACCTGCTGGTCTCCAACCAGGGGGTGGACAACTTCCACGTCTACCGCTTTGGGGATGGGTTCGAGTTTATCGGTGCATTCGCCATCGAAGGGGCAGTGCACACCGACGGCATCGCTGTCAGCGGCGTGGGCCTCGACCACCGCTTCCCCAACGGCCTGTTCACCTGTCATGCCGTGGGCGCGGAGGGTGAGGTCAAGCGCTGCCCAGTGCTGGTCACCTCCTGGAAGGACATTGCCGATGCCCTGGGCATCGATCCCGGTTCGTCCCTCGATCCGCGCGTTTAATCACTTTTTTATGATCTTTTTCCAGCAGCAGCCGTTTCCCTGTGGTAGAACGTACAAAATGATGGGGGAATCGCCATGCTACGTTTTACCCCGCGCTTTCTGAGCCGGATGAATCTCACCGCCGTCCTGGTTCTGGCCCTGCTTGTCTGCGCTCCCGCTGCGGCGTCTGAACCATCCCCCGGCGGCACCACCTGGACACTCTTTTTCTACGACAACGCCGATTTTGAGAGCGCCTTCGATCCGCTGGAGCCCTTTGCCCTGGACGCCCACTCAGGGCCGAACCTCAACGTGATCGTCCTGCGGGACCGGGATGCGGGACCGGCTGACCTGTGGCACGTCGGCCAGAATCACGAACTGACCCACCTCGAGGACTGGGGCGAGGTGAACATGGGCCACCCCGACACCCTGCTCTCCTTCCTCGAATGGGGCAAGACACACTATCCTGCCGACCGCCATCTGCTGGCCGCCTACGGTCACGGCGGAGGCTGGTCCGGGGCGTGCCGCGACCACACCGACGGCGACGACAAACTTTCGATGAACGACTTCAAGCTGGCACTCACCGCGGCCGGGGGGGTGGACCTGATCTGCTTCACCGCGCCGTGCAACATGGGCGCCATCGAATCGGCGTACGAGCTGCGGGACTGCGTCGACATCTACGTGGGCAGCGAAGAGTTGAGCGGCTACATCTACTGGCTGGAGATCATGGGCGATATCTGTGACCGGCTCATTTCCTCCCCGGATGACTCGTCAGCAAGCATCGGGGCGGACATCATTCGGCTGGTGGATGAAAACGACTACTGGGAGGACCACCGTCGCCTGACCATGAGCGCCGTCAACACCAGCGCCACCACCGTGGCTGCCACGGCCGTGGACAGACTGGGGCAGGACCTGATCCCCCGCCTCGGTTCACTCACCGATGAGCTCCGGCTGGCCCGCAACCAGTCGCACGAAATGGGGGAGGAGTATGCGGACCACCTCGGCATGGTGGATCTCCACGATTACTGCGATCAGCTCGCCGGCCTGACCAGCGACCCGGTGATCCTCCAGGACCTGGAGAGCGTTCAAGCGGCCATCGACGACGCCGTGGTGGCCGAGTGCCACGGGCCAATCCATGCGCGGGCCCATGGGCTCTCTGTCTATTATCACCGTGGCGGGCCGCTCTACGACCCGGCCTATGAATCGGTGCAGCTCGATTTTGCCGACGACACCGCCTGGGACGAGTTCCTGGGCGCCTACTACGACGCCCTGGGCCTGCCGGCGGAGATGATCGTCACCGGACCCGGTCCCGGGGCGGAGAACCCGCCCCTGGTCCGGACCTTCGACCCGGTGGAATTCGGCGACATGCAGGGTCATTTTCATGCGTATGGTGTCCAGGCCTGGGGGGTCAACGTGGCCTGCGGCGACCTGGACGGCGACGGCTTTGACGAGATCGTCACCGGACCGGGCCCCGGAGCCATCTTCGGCCCCCACGTCCGCGGGTTCAGCCCCACCGGCGAACCGGTCCCGGGGGTGAGTTACCTGGCCTACGGCACAAACAAATATGGCGCCAACGTGGCCTGCGGTGACCTGGACGGGGACGGATACGATGAAATCGTCACCGGACCCGGACCCGGCGCGGTCTTCGGCCCCCACGTCCGCGGCTGGAACGTGGATGGCACGACAGTTCAGTCCATCCCCGGTGTCAGCTACTTCGCCTACGGCACCCTCAAGTGGGGGGTCAACGTGGCCTGCGGCGACCTGGACGGCGACGGCTTTGACGAGATCGTCACCGGCGCCGGCCCCGGCACGGTGTTCGGGCCCCACGTGCGCGGCTGGAACGTGGACGGTGCTGCGGCCCAACCGCTCCCCGGCGTCAGCTATTTCGCCTACGGAACCAACAGGTGGGGAGTCAACGTGGCCTGCGGCGACCTGGATGGAGACGGCAGGGACGAGATCCTCACCGGACCGGGGCCGTCAAATCGGTTCGGCGCCCACGTGCGCGGCTGGCGCTATGACGGCGTCTCGGTCTCACCCATGCCCGAAGTGAACTTCCTCGCCTACTATTTCGCTTTTACCCGCTACGGTGTCCAGCTGGCCTCCGCCGACATCCACGGCGACGGCATCGACGAGATACTCACCGTCCCGGGACCAGACCCCGACGAACCGGCCCTGGTTCTCACCTGGCGCATGTCCAATGGTACCGTGATTGCGGTCAACCGGGCCGAGATCGATGCCTACGTCGACCTGGGGCTGAATCACGGGGGAACCATTGCCGGAGGTACACTCCAATGATCCGCACCCTCTTTGTCCTGCTGCTGGCCATCGTCCTTCTCCCTCCGACCGCCAAGGGGGATGAGATCCGGGGAAGCGGGTTCTACCCCTCGCCGAACGATTCCCTGCGCGTCCTCGAGGCAAAGGACCGGCCGGTCCACCGACTCCGCCCGTCAGTGGAAGTGCCTGAACGGCCCAACCCTTCCCCCGGGGCCACCACCTGGACCATCCTCCTCTACGACGACGCCGACTTCTACTACGCCTACGACCCGCTGAACGATTTCGCCCGGGACGCCCACTCGGGACCGAATCTCAACGTCCTCGTTCTCAGGGACGGGGATTACAGGGAAGCCGACATCTGGCACATCGGTGAGAACCACGAGATGACCAGGCTGGACGACCTCGGCGAGTTGAACATGGGCCACCCCGACACGCTGCGGGATTTCCTGCTCTACGCGAAGGCAAACTACCCGGCAGACCGCTACCTGCTGGCCTGCTACGACCATGGTGGCGCCTGGCGGGGCGCCTGCGTTGACGAAACCGACGGCGACGACATCCTGACCATGAACGATTTCCAGCTGGCGCTGGGCGAGGCGGGGCCGGTGGACCTGCTCTGTTTCACCGCCCCCTGCCTGATGGGCTGCTTCGAGTCGGTCTACGAACTGCGGGAGAGCGTGGGGGTCTACGTGGGCAGCGAGGAACTGAGCGGATATGCCCGCTGGAACGGGATTTTCGACGGCTTCTGCGACACGCTCATTGCCGCGCCGGACACTCCGTCCGCGGAGCTGGGGGCGGAGCTCATCCGGCTGGTGGGGGAGAACAACTACTATCAGGACTACACCTACCTGACCATGAGCGCCACCGACACCTCGGCAATGGCCGGGGCCGCCGCGGCCATCGACCAGCTGGCCACCGACCTGATCCCCCGCCTCGATACGCTGGTCGATCCGATTCGTCTGGCCCGCCACCGCTCCCAGGAGTTCTGCCTCTGGGGCGCCGAACGTTACGGCCTGATCGACGTCCACCACTTCGCCGAACAGCTGGCCGGACTGACCGACGACCCGGTGATCCTCGACGACCTCCAGGCGGTGCGCACCGCCATGGAAACCGCGGTGGTGGCCGAATGCCATGGGTCGATCGAGGAAAACGCCCGCGGCCTGAGCATTTCCTTTCCCCGGAGCGGGCGGCTGTACGACCCGCAGTACCGAAGCGGTAGAGCTCGACTTCCCCGCCGACACGGCCTGGGACGAATTTCTCCACGCGTATTACGATGAGTTGGACTACCCGGTGCTGACCCTGGTCACCGGCCCGGGGCCGGCGGCGATCAATCCGCCGCTGGTCAGGTGCTTCGATCCGCTGGGCGACGAGATCCCGCTCGAATCGTGGGCGGCGTACGGGGCCCAGGCCTGGGGAGCCAACGTGGCCTGCGGCGACCTGGACGGCAACGGCCTGGACGAAATCGTCACCGGTCCGGGCCCGGGCGCCATCTTCGGCCCCCACGTCCGGGGCTTCAGCCCATCTGGCCAGCCGGTGCCCGGGGTCAGCTACCTGGCCTACGGCACGAACAGGTACGGGGTGAACGTGGCCTGCGGGGACATCGACGGTGACGGGTTCGACGAGATCGTCACCGGCGCCGGGCCCGGTGCGGTGTTCGGGCCCCACGTCCGCGGCTGGAACGTGGACGGCGCTGCAGTTCAGCCGGTCCCCGGGGTCAGCTTTTTCGCCTACGGCACCCTCAAGTGGGGCGTCAACACAGCCTGCGGCGACATCGACGGCGACGGTATCGACGAGATCGTCACCGGTGCCGGCCCCGGCCCGGTGTTCGGGCCCCACGTCCGTGGTTGGAACATCGACGGTACAGCGGCACAGCCGATCACCGGGATCAGCTACTTCGCCTACGGCACCCTGAGATACGGGGTCAACGTGGCCTGCGGCGACATCGACGGTGACGGCCGGGATGAGATCCTCACCGGCCCGGGCCCCTCCCCCGTTTTCGGCGCCCAGGTGCGCGGCTGGCACTATGACGGCGCCGGGGTCACCGCGATGCCGGAGGTGAACTACTTCGCCTACGAGTATGACGACACCCGCTGCGGTGTCCGCGTGGCCGCCGCCGACGTCCACGGCGACGGGATCGTCGATATCATCACCGTCCCGGGGCCGGACAGCCGGGAGCCGGCCATGGTTGCGGCCTGGCGGGTCACCAATCTGTACACCGAAGCGATGAGTGTGGTCGAGTTCGACGCCTACGCCGACCAAGGGCTGCTCTGCGGAGGGACGGTGGCGGGGGGTATTTTCGATACACCTTGATTCCGACCAAGATTTCGGTAATCAGTGGTTGACGAATTCCATCCCGGAACGCATAATTATCACTGCGCCAGCTTTCAGGCACCAAATTCACAACAAAATAGCACTCGAATCATTGCTTCAATTTGTAAGCTGCTATAACACAGCCGCTTAATGGGCTATTGACTACAAATATCATTTGAGATAAATTCTCATCTGCAAACCACTGGAGTCTGACACCCGCGGATGAACAGCCGGCAGAAACAGGAACGGCTGAGAGAACTGGAAGCCCTCTGCAGGGAGCGGGGCATCCCCTGCACCCTGCAGCGGCGGATTGTTCTCGAAGCGGTCCTGGACCGTCTGGACCACCCTTCCGCCGACCAGGTCTTCGAGGCGGTGCGTGACAACGGCCCCGGCATCTCCCGGGCCACGGTCCACCGTACCCTCGATTTTATGGTCGGTCTCGGGGTGATCAGCAAAGCCTGTCACCCGGGCCGGGTGGCACGCTACGACGTCACCACCGACAGCCACCACCACCTGGTCTGCATGCACTGCGACCGGATGATCGATTTCGAGAACGAGCAGCTGGGTGAGCTCGAGATACCGGACACGTCGTCCGCCGGTTTTGAAGTTACCGATTACCGGGTCCAGCTTCGGGGCATCTGCAGGGAGTGCCGCGAAGAGACCGGGAAAGACACTCGATAACCATAATGCTTTCTGTTCATCCCTTTCTTTTAAACCCCGTCGGCGGAAGGACAATCCAGGGTCTTCCGCCGCCGCCATCGACGAGGTGACACCATGAGGAAACAGTTCCTGCTGGCATTCCTGTTCGCGGGAATGCTTGTTCTAACCGGCCCGGCGCTCCAGGCCGTTGCGGGAGACGGGCCGCCGCTGGGCCTGCCGCCGGTCCCCATCCCCGAAGACAATCCGCAGACACCTGAGAAAATCGCCCTGGGTGACAAGCTGTTCCACGATGAACGGTTCAGTACCACCGGCGAGGTGAGTTGCGCCACCTGCCACGACAAGGAGAAGGCGTTCACCGACAGCCCGCTCAAGACCTCCGAGGGGATCAACAAGCTCACCGGCACACGCAACGCACCCACCGTGCTCAACGCAGCCTACATGACGACCCAGTTCTGGGACGGCCGCTCCCCCAGCCTCGAGGACCAGGCCCTGCACCCCCCCACCAACCCGGTGGAGATGGGGCTGGCCAACCACCAGCCGATCATCGACATCGTGCGCAGCGACCCCGAATATGTCGCGGCCTTCGAATCCGTCTTCGGCATCAAGGGCAACGAGACCACGATGGATCATGTGACCAAGGCCATCGCCGCTTTCGAGCGGACCCAGGTCTTCGGCAACTCACCCTTCGACCGCTATTACTATCTCAATGATCCCAGGGCGCTCACCGAACAGCAGGTGCGCGGCCTGGACATCTTCATCAACCAGGGCCGCTGCGTCTCCTGCCACCTCATCGAGCAGACCCAGGCGCTGTTCACCGACAACCGCTTCCACAACATCGGAGTGGGGATCAACGACATCCAGGCCGACGTGCCCCAGCTGGCCCACGCCTTCCTCGAGGCCGACTACACCCTGGCCGAGGTGGACGTGCAGGTGCTGGGCGATGCCCGGACCTCCGAGCTGGGCCGCTTTGCCGTGGACCGCAAGTTCAACGACCTGGGCGCCTTCAAGACGCCCACCCTGCGCAACATCGACCTCACCGCCCCCTACATGCACGACGGCAGCATCGAGACCCTGAAGGAGGTGGTGGAGCACTACAACAACGGCGGAGTGACCAACGAGGGCGATCCGGTGAACGATTTCCTCAGCGGCGGGATCCGGCCGCTGGATCTCAGCGACGAGCAGATCGACGACCTCGTGGCCTTCATGGAAGCGCTGACCAGTGCCGAGCTGCGGGAGGAAAAGCCATGAACAAACGACCCTCGATCACCCGGCGCAGTTTCCTCAAGGCGGCCGGCCTGGCGGCCGGGGCCGGCCTGCTTCCGGTGAGCAGCATCCGGCTGGCCTTTGCCGATGAGAAGAAGGACTTCACCTTCGCCTACATCTCCGACTCGCACATCCAGCACATCAGCGGCACGAAGTTCGTCCGCAACTGGGACCGCGGCCTGATCCGCGCGGTGGCCGAGACCAACCTGATGGTGCCCGAGCCCGATTTCGTGATGTTCGGCGGTGACCTGGCCCAGCTGGGCACAAAGCCGGAGCTGGACCACGGCGCCGAGATGCTGTCCAAGCTTAAATACAAGACCCACTGCGTGATGGGTGAGCACGACTACTACCTCGACCTCGGGGAATACTGGTCCAAGCTCTTCGGCCCGCAGTACTACAGCTTCGACCACAAGGGCGTACACTTCGTGGTGCTGAACAGCATCCTGACCTTCGACGAGTGGACCCACGAACGCTGGCCCAGTGCCGAACAGCGGATGCTGGAGATGGCCGGGCTGGACAACCCCAACGGTTCGCCCTTCATGGTGGGCGAGGCCCAGCGGGAGTGGCTGAAGCAGGACCTGTCCGCGGTGCCCGTCACCACCCCGGTGGTGGTATTCTCCCACTCGCCGATCCAGAAGATCTTCAAGGGCTGGAATTTCTGGACCGATGACGCCGAGGAGATCCAGGCGCTACTCCAGCCCTATGACAGCGCCACCGTACTTTACGGCCACGTGCACCAGATCCAGTACAACCAGATCGGCAACATCGCCTTCCAGTCGGTGATGGCCACTGCCTGGCCCTGGCCTTACCCCGAGAGCTACGCTCAGGTGGAGATGGACTGGCCGGTGATGACCGTGCCGATGAACCGCGCCGACCCCTTCTTCGAGCGGGACGCCACCGGCTGGCAGACCGTCGACCTGGCGGCCGGCCGCACCGGAATGAACTACACGCTCTACAACAACACCGCTCGCACGGTGAAGTTCAACCCCAAGACCGGACGCCCCGAAGACACATCGTTCCAGGACGAATCAACACGTATCCCGCCCCAGTTACACTACTGATAGGAGTGAGCCATGTGGAAAAAATATGCCGGAGTCGCAGTGGTGGTGCTCGTCCTGTCGGTGGCGCTGGCCAGCGTGGTGGTGCGCACCGACGAGTTCACCGAGGAGGATCTCAAGCGCTGGGACAAGGAATACCAGAGTGTGGTGACCTACGGCCGCGAACTCTGGGGCAGCGGTGACCTGGGGACCAACGGCGTGGCCTGCGGCCAGTGCCACCCCAACGGAGCCAACACCCACCCCGAGACCTACCCCAAGTTCCAGCAGCAACTGGGCAAGGTGGTGGCCCTGCGCGACATGATCAACTGGTGCCTGCGCAACCCGCTGGAGGGGGACCCGCTGGACCTGGACAGCGCCGAGATGATCGCCATCGAGGCCTACCTGATGACCGAGCGCAAGGGGGTGGCCATCGCCCCGGGCAAGCACTGAGGACGGCCGGGACAGTAATTCAGCGTGACCATAACACAGGGAACCGGGGTCCAAAGCCCTGGTTCCCTGTTTATATTCAGGGGTATAATCGGAAGAGTTGGAAATTGATGAATTTGCGGTTGAACGTATGAGGATGAAGATGTATCACCCGTGGAAAGTATTGGCCGCCGCGCTTTTTATCATTGCTGTTTTTTGCGGGAACTCCCCGGTGTCGGCACAGACGCCCGAGGTCTACGATTTTGAATCCCTGTCGATCCACAGTTTTATTGACGGCCATGACAACTGGGTGGACAAACCGGGCCAGGGCGATGGTGTGATCTACCTCGACGATACCGGCAATGATACAAAAGTCGCCCGTCCGCTGCCCACCGTGGCCTTTGACGAGGATGTCTATCTCGCCCGGGCCAACGATACCGCATTCGGTTTCACGGCGTTCAACTCATCCGCCACCGATGCGGTGATCCGGTTCGAGCTCAACGGCGAGCACCTCGCCCTCTTCGGACTGGGCCACGACCTGGACGGTGACGGCGTCCTGGAAGAGGACCCCTACAGCAACGGCAGCGGCGGCGAGCTGGGGCCGGTCTTCGGCGACTACGACAGGAACTTCACTCTGCGGGAGGCCAACTTCGGCGCGTCCACATCCACGCCCTTTGGCGCAGGAAACAGCGGCAATGACTGGTACCGCATGGAACTGCGCATCGACTTCACCGCCAACGGCGGAGAGGGGGCGGGGAGCCTGTTCTATCTCAACATCACCGACGGCGACACCGAGTTCCAGGCGGTGAGCGGACTGCAGGGGATCAACCTCCAGCTGGGCCGGCTGCATCCCGATGCCGGGCCGGAGACCTGGGACACCATGTGGCTGCAGCTGAGAGCCTCGGGCAGCAACCGGGCCGCCGTGGACAACCTGGTTCCCAACACATCCCCGGTTCCCGGCGAAACCGTTTCCGTCGCCCTGGACTGCTCGCCCTCATCGGGCACGGTGCCGTTCCAGTCCCTGATCACCCTGACCCTGGACAACCTCTACCAGGGGCAGCGGCGCCGGATTGCCGGCCGCATCGACGTCACCCTGGCCGGTGGCGCCTGGTTCCCCGGCTGGCGTGCCGGATACACCAACGTGGCGGCCGGGGAGAGTTTCGCCAGCACCTTTGGCCTCACCATCCCGGCCCTCGGTTCGGTGATCGGGGACAACCACTTCCTGCTGCTGGCCGAAGATGTCACCCCCGAGCCATACAACCAGCCACCCTACCCGCCGGCCGGCGACACGGCTTCGGACAGTTGCACGGTGACCGGGATCGCACCCTGAAACATCACCGCAGCGGCTAGTCCCCAACCACCCCGAAGGACGCCTTGGTGGCGGCATACTCGGTTCGCATATTGAACGTGGGCGAGTAGTAGTTCGGCGCAATGAAATTGGCCATGACGTTGAATAGGATGAAGTAGATCATCACTGTAATGAACAGTGCCCGGGCCGTGCCGGCCGCCAGCCAGTGGAACCGCTGGAACAGAAACCGGCAAAAGGCGATATTGGCCACCGGCAACAGCAGGTAGAGATGCCAGTGGCTCAGTTCGGCAGGGCTGAGCACCACCAGCAGCACCATGGCGATCAGGCCAGCCAGGATGTAGTTCTCCAGTGGTGCGGGACACTTGAACCTCTGCTGCCAGATCCTCCGCAGTTGCCAGCCGAATCCCCACAGACAAAAGAAAATGCTGATACCGCCCAGCAGCCAGCGCAGGGAATCGAACCCGTTTCTCACCGCGCCCTGCATCCCCGCCCCGCCGAACCGGGAATAGTCGAGATTGGAGAAAATGAAATGCGGGAAAACGAACGACGTGTAACGCGGCCAGTACATCACCCCCTTGAGCAGTGAAAAGGGGTGGGTCAATCCGAAGCCGTAGTGGAAGTTCCCCAGCCCCTCATCAACCAGCGGGGCCAGGCTCTCGTTGCCCTGCAGGGTCATGAACCAGGGGACCAGCGAGATCAGGATGAGAATTATGGCCAGGCCAACCGCTGGCCAGTTGACGCGAAAGACCTTCCGCAGGTAGAGGAAGCCGCTCATGATCGCCAGCAGCAACGCTGACGGGTGCAGCTCGAACGCATAGCCGATGGCCAGGATATGCAGAAAGCTCATCCAGAATGATTTCGGTTTCTTGACCAGCCGGTCAAAGGTGTAAAGGTGAAGCGCCGTGGCCAGGAAGAGCCAGGAGGGGTTCCAGAGGATCGCTTTTGAGACCCGCCAGGGCGAAAGCCAGAACAGGCCCGCAAAGACGATGATCTGCAGCGGCGTGAATGTCCCTTTCAGGGCCCCGATCAACAGGAGAAGACTCGCCAGCTGCAGCAGGCCCACCAGAACCTGGGGGGACATGGGGCTGTCCACCAGCATCAGCGGCAGCCCGACCAGTGAGGTGGTCAGGCTGCCCGGGACATTGCCGCCGCTGGTGATCAAATTGCCGTAGTGCTCCCACTGGCCGAAGAAGGCCAGCTTGATGCCCTTGGCCAGCAGCTGCTCCTGGTCCGAGGTCATCACCACATTCCAGGCATAAAACAGGCCCTGAGCTAAACCGAGCACAATAATGATCAAAAGAACATTTTTTTGGAAAGCATTGAATTTCATCAATTCGCTTCTCAGACACTGCTGATTTGCAGGTTTTTCACTGGCCTCCTACCGTAACGTACCCCTATATTGAAAGAAAAGGCAGCGGCCTGAATGCCGGGCTGATATCCAACCACAAAATCCCCTGTCCGGATTTTCACCTCCATGTCGCTTATCTGTATGAGGGGCAATGATCCCGGTTCTTCGGGACTCACCGCCCATGCCTTTATATGCTCTATCAAGGGAGGAGCCAGCAGTGAAACTCAATGCCATCACAATGATCATCATCGTCATCCTTACCGGTATGTGCGCAGTGCCGGCGGTTGCGGCCTGGTCCCAGGACCCCACCGTGAACACCCCGGTCTGCACCGAGATCGGGGACCAGAAATACATGTGGAGCATCGGTGACGGGGCCGGCGGCACGATCCTCTGCTGGCGGGACGAGCGCTTCGGATCAGGGTTGGACTGTGAGATCTTTGCCCAGCGACTGGACTCCGAGGGGAATGAGTTGTGGGCCCCAGACGGTGTCTCGATCTATAACGCAGGCTACATCAACTACGAGATGGCTCTGGTGAGCGACGGCACCGGCGGTGCGATCATCACCTGGTATGGTGGGCCGACGTCCCCTGCCGATATCTATGCCCAGCGAGTGAGCGCCGGCGGAATGCTTCTCTGGACCGCCGACGGCGTGGCGATCTGCTCGGCTGGGTCAATCCAGTATGATCCAAGGCTGATAAGCGATGGTGCCGGTGGCGCGATCATCGCCTGGGATGACTCACGCGACAACGAAACCAACGACCGCGACATCTATGTTCAGCGGGTGGACCGCTTCGGAGTGGTTCAATGGACAACCGACGGTGTTCCGATCTGCACGGAAGCCGAGGGCCAATACGACCCTTTGCTGACAAACGACGGGGCCGGGGGCGCCATCATCACCTGGGTAGACAATCGCGCCTCGAATTACGACATCTATGCCCAGCGGATCGACGGTTCCGGTGTGCCCCAGTGGACGGCCGGCGGCGTGGCGATCTGTACCGCCGCGGGAGACCAGCAATGGCACCGGATCGTCAGCGCGAGCACCGGTGGAGCAATCATCGGCTGGGTGGGCGATCCCGTTCCGCTGGAATACAGAGTCTACGCGCAAAAGATCGGCACGGACGGGACCGTTCAGTGGGCTGTGGACGGGGTACCGGTAAGTGCGGCCAATGACAACGGCCAATATATCGAAGTGGTTCCGGATGACACTGGTGGAGCGGTCTTCGCCTGGCTGGACAACCGCAACGGGGATGCTGACATTTACGCACAAAGGATCAACACCAACGGCGGGCAGCGCTGGCTCGCAGGGGGGATCCAGGTCTGCGGCGCATTCAATGACCAATCTGACCCGTCTATCGCACGGAATGAAAACGACGGCGTAATCATCTCCTGGACGGACGATCGCTTCACGTCAGGCGCACTGGACATCTACGCCCAGCACGTGGACTGGTTCGGCAACACCCACTGGGCCGCCAACGGCATCCCGATCTGCAGTGCAGTCGAAGACCAATACTGGTCCAGGGTGGCCAGTGACGGGTCGGGTGGAGCGATCATCACCTGGTCCGACGAACGCTCTGGAGTCGATACGGACATCTACGCCCAGTGGGTCGACGCCAACGGCTTTCTCGGCGGCCTGGGAACCATCAACGCCGCCCTGGGCTGCCTGCCCTGCTCGGGCACGGCGCCCTTCAGCACCCGGTTCCGGGCCACGATGTACAACCTGCTGGACGACCAGTTCCGGCGGGTGGCGGGGCGGATGAACATCCTGCTGGCCAACGGCTCACAGGTCAACAACTGGCGTGCGGGATCCACCACGCTTTCGCCGGGGGAAGCTTTCAACGTGTCCTGGTACAGCACCATCCCCGCCATCAGCTCGATGATCGGGCACAACGGCTTCACCCTGGAGCTGGAAGACGTGACCCAGGCGCCGTACAACCAGCCGCCCTATATGCCGTCAGGAGATACGGACAGTGCGAACGTGACGGTCACCGCCATTGCACCATGAGGGGATGAGGCAACCAGTAAAGGTGGACGGCAGCATTGAGCCGCCGTCCACCTTCTCGTATCCCAGCGCCTTGCCGGGGGCAAGGACAGCACCCGTGGTGAAGCTATATCCCGCTTACAGTTGCATCAACAGTTCCAGATAGGCCACCAGATCATCTATTTTCATGCAGATGTGTACCTGTGCCTCCGGGTCTGTTATCCAGTCGTTGTTTGGATTCCCATCGACGGAGCCATCTGCCGTTGAACGGATATCCTTAATCAGTTTTTGAATCGCTCCGTGATAGTTCTTGCCCTCCAGCATCGAGCGGATCGCGTTCAGCTTGTTATCCAGCGCGTTTTTCCTTCTGTCCGGATTGTTCACGAATGCACTGTCCGGAAGGTCCATGATATATTCACGGATGTCTTCCAGGGCGCCGAATTCATCCACCACAGTGACCGGCATGGTCTCGCTGTCCATTCCTCCGTCATCATCCAGAAGGGTCACGGTCACCGTGTAGTCTCCAGGCGCCGTGTAGACATGGTCCCCGGTGATCGTTCCGGTTGCGTCGGGTTCGATATTTTCCTCCGTAACGATACCGGGGATGATCGTGCCGTCGCCAAAGTCCCAGGTCCCCGTGTGGGTGTCAAGCCACCCCGGATCGGTAAAAAGCCCGGTAAACGTCAGGTCGTGAACATGGGGCAGGATAAATTGCTGGTTCGGCTGGTCCAATAGCATGTCGGTGATTGTTGGGTCGACGTTGGCCACTGTCACCACCAGGGTATCGGTCCCCACGCCCGCATCATCGTCGGTTACGGTGAGCGTAACGGTGTATACCCCGTTGTCACCGTAAGCATGGGTTGTGGTCAGGGATCCGGAATCAAAGGTCCCGTCACCGAAATCCCAATGAGTGATGTGGGTGTCACATCCCGGGTCGAAGAAGCTGCCGGAAAAATAGACAAGCTGACCTTCATCGGCATTCTGATCCGGGCCGGCATCAACAACCGGCGGCACATTGAGGATGGTCACGCTTGCCGTGTCCTCGTCGGTCAACCCCAACGGGTCACGCACCTCCACTTTCACCGTACCGGTGTGGTCGTCACACCACGTATGCGAGTGGGTCGGGCTTGCGGACCACGAAGTATCCCAGATTCCGTCATTTTCCACGTCCCATCGATACTCGAGGTCGCCGCCATCAGGGTCAAAGGAGTTGCCGGCATCCAGGATCACCGCGGTTCCCTCGTTTTCCGTGTAGGGACCTCCAGCGTCCGCAACCGGCGGTGAATTGGGAACCGTATAGAGCAGGTAGCATTCCGGGTCGCCGTAGAGATTGAAACTCAACTCGTTCTGGGTGGCATACGCGATTGGCGCTTTCTGCTGGGCCAGCGCGGCGCCCGCGGGAAACCCGTCCAGGGTGAGTCCTTTCGTGTAGAAGAAACTGAACGGGGCGTATCTGCCCGATGTCGGGTCGTATGCTTCCCATTCGCCGCCATAGATGGTGACCCGCGTGCCTGCCACCGTTGCGATCGCTCCATTTTTGAGCAGTGCATATGCCAGGTTGTTGTCGCTTTCAGGATAACCGGTGAGGCATGAGGCCTGGCAGGTGAAGGCCGGTCTGGAGTCGTCCAGTTCAGGCGCATATTCAGACCTGAAAATATCGACGGCGACAGCGATGTTGCCATGGGTCGCCCACGAGGTCAGCCCGTAGCCGTTGGGCCATTCATTTCTGACATTGTCATAGTTGCACGGGGTCATTTCCGGCCCGACCCCGTAATCTTCCTCATAGATCCGGTAGTAGTCGAAAGACAGCGGTATGGCGATGTCATTCTTGATTTTTTCGCCCAGTTGGTAGCACTCCACGGTTGCGCTCATCGGTTCCATGGGCAGCAGGACCGACGATCTCCAGGAAATGTCCCCCGGCTGAGCCGTTTCATAGAGGATGATCTTGTCCAGGATTGCATCGAGCTGTGCGTAGTCGCTTCCGTAAACCGGAATTCTCCCCACGAACAGTTCGGCGCCCGTATCCGGCCCGCCTGGTCCCAGGTCACCGATGCCCCAGACATAGTTGACGATCTCCCCGTCCGGGCGCACCAGGTCGGGATCACCCGAAAACCAGATGTTGTTGTAGTAGCGCCCGGTAAGCCCCGGGGACGAATTCGTCTCATCTTTCAGATGATCAAGCGGAATCACCTGGTGCTCGAGGTAGTTGGGATCAGTCTTCGGTACCGTCGTTTTCCAAAAGAGTGCGATGATCGCGTCTTTGGTGTGCTCCTTGTAGTCAACGCGAAGTTCATGATCTCCTTCGGTCATATTCAGCTGCGCGTAGTCATTGGTTGGGGGATGCTCCAGGTTGTCATCCCAGTTATCGATGACCAGGTCCCCGTCGATGTAAAGCCTGACACCCCCATCGCTGAAGGTATGGAATTCATACTCCTCGGTGAAATCACAGTGCATGTAGCCATCCCAACGGATGGCGAAGTAATCGGTATTGATCGTCGGCCATTCAGGGCTTTGCGGGGCGTTGATATCCATGGATTCGGCAAAGTAACCGTCACCGTCAAGGTCCCAGTTGCCGGTGAGGTCGGCATAAAACCAATCCGTGGGGCAATCCCGGTACTGCCAGCTGAAATAGAACGGTGTGCAGTCCTTCATCGGGATATCACCGACGGTATCCCCCGGGTCGAATGGATCGTCAGGATCGGGGTCGCCGATCAACAGAACATAGTCGATCCCGCTCGAGACATAATTCTGGATCAACCATTCACGTATCTTTTCCGCTGTTCCATTGGGTTGTTGACCGGTGAGGGGTCCGAAGTCATCTTCGGTTACCACCAGGACGCTGTGACCGTAGAGCTGCTCCTTGAGGTAAATGAAATTATCCAGCCGCTGGCTGTTAGCCACGATGTCATTGCTGGTGACGATCACATAGTCAGCGCTGCGTTTTTTCTTTTTGGCCGGAGTGGAGAACCCATCCTCGACCTCATAGGTGATAACGATATCCACCAACTGCAGCAGCAGCAATTCCTGGCTGACCGGATTGTACAAAAACGGCCGGTAGGCCAGACGCAGATATTCCAGCTCCACAAACCCTCCGACATCCGATGGCCTTTTCCCCTGGGTGTGGGGGATCATCACCACCGTGTCTTCCGGATAGTCGGCATCGTTGCCGTAAACGTAAACGTTCCGACCGTCCACGATCGATTTGTTGACGCCCCAGTCGGTAATTTCTATGTTGTCCGCCGGATCATCGGCGGCAATCACCGCTCGATCAGGATCCGTGGGGCGGATGTTGTATGGTCCGGCAAGAACTTCCGATCCGACGATGTTCACTGTCAAGACAACACTGGACCAATCAATATTCTCGGGAGCATCAATTTCCAGGATGCGCTCCGGAAGAACAGGGTCTCCGGGTGAACCCACTACTCCGTATCCCGGGGCAAGCATGGAAATATAGTGGAAGCCTTCATCGTCCACCAGGATGTCATAGTCACCCGGCGTTATGCTGAGCTCTATTTGATTGGATCCGGCATAAGCTGCTGGACTCCCCAATGAACCAAAGATGAGCATCAGTGTTATCACTATGATCCAGATCCGCCCTCTGAAATTGTCATGCTGCTTTCCCATTGGTGCTCTCCCCAAGGTTTTCTGACAAACGGGATACTCATCCCATCGCGCAGATAAAGGTTGATTCAATTTATCGAGAACTTCCCGGAGTCATTTAAGAAAAAAGTCTTGTTATATGAATAGGTTTTTCCCGCCTGAACGTCAAGTGTTGTCTCCGGTTGGTTGATAAGGAATGCTCATCAGCGCCTCAATGTGATTAATGGCTGATTGACGCCGAACACTTTGTAGCAGTGATTGCACAATATGTTCTGACGAATCAGAGGCCGCTTGGAAAACAGGCTGCGGGCGTACTGGAATTTTTCGCTATTCCAGACCAACATGAAATCACCATCCCCCAGAACGCCAAAATCATCCCGGGCCATGAACTGCCGGCAGCAGGGGCCGATCCTGCCGTCCCAGTGAAAGGTGGCCGTGGTCCAGAGCCAGTCACAGACTCCTCCCGGCGGGTCACTCTCCGCATCCTGCATCTCACGACTGGTGATGCCCGGCATGGTGACGAAGCGATCGAAACCGATTTCCTCCGACAATTGACGTGCATCCTCGACCTGGTGCCGGTTGTGGGGGAAAACAAGAAACTGCCAGGTGAGGTGCGGCTTGCGTCGCCCCGTTTGTTTCCTGCGCTCGATGATCCTCCGGGCATGGTCCAGGGCCAGCGCCAGGTCTCCGCCCTTGCGGTAGTGGGCGTACGTCTCCTGGTCGGCGCCATCCAGTGAAACGGACAAATAGGTCAATTTCGAATGGAGCAGATCCTCCAGCTTTTCTTCACTCAGCCGGATATTCAAACTGGTGTGGATTCTGGTACAGACCTTCCTCTGCTCGGCCATGGATATCATTTTGAAAATGTCCCTGTTCAGGAATGACTCGCCCCAGTTGAACAGGTCGATGAGATAGACGTAGTCACCAAGCTGATCGAGAATCTGGTTAAACCTCGCCAGCTCCATGAAGCCTTTGGGACGGCCCTTCACCTGTTTGCCGGTGGGACAGTGGGGGCATCTCAGGTTGCACGCGTTGGTGATGTCCACAACGAGTTTGAACGGGTGGGCCGTTACATTCCACCGGCGCAGTTTCAGCTGCAGCACCGATCGGCACAGGTTGAGCAGTTTGGCCGGCGTGCTGTAGCGCAAAAAAACGTGGGGGCTTTGCAGCCCCCAGAAATCATTGAAATACGTCTTCATGGGAGGATGTCACCTCCTCACGGCTCCTCGGCAGCTGGAGGCGTTTCGGGTTCGGCGTTCTTCACGTATCTGTCGAACCACTGGATCTGCTCCCAGAGGACGTGCTCGATGCTCTCCCGTGACCGGTAGCCGTGATCCTCGAAGGGCAGCAGCACCAGGCGGGCGGTGCCGCCCGAGCCGCGCACGGCCTCGAAGAAGACCTCGGACTGGAAGGTGAGCGTGCCCGGGTTGGAATCGGCGTTGCCGTGGATCACCAGCACCGGCTCGTTGACCTTGTCCGCAAAAAACGTTGGCGAGACCTGGATGTAGACGTCCCGGGCCTCGAAGAGGGAACGCCGCTCGGACTGGAAGCCGAAGGGCTGGGTGGTCTTGTTGTATGAGCCGCTGCGGGCAATGCCGGCAGTGAACAGGTCGGTGTGGGCCAGCAGGTTGCCCACCATCAGCCCGCCGTGGCTGTGACCGATGACGCCGATGCGCCGGGGATCGGTCACCCCGATCTCCACGGCCTTGGCCACCGCCGCCTCCGCGTCGGCCACCAGCTGGGGCACGAAGGTGTCGTAAGTGGTCTCGGGATCCCCGATCATCGGCATGGCCGTACTGTCGAGCACGGCATACCCCTGGAGCAGGAAGAAGAGGTGCGAGGAGCCGTACATCCTGCTGAAGCGCCGGGTCGACCCGCGCACCTGCCCGGCGGTGGCCGGGTCGGAGTACTCCATGGGGTAGGCATAGAGCACCGTGGGCAGCCGCGTGCCCTCCTGGTAGCCGGGCGGGAGGTGCAACTGGAAGCTGAGCGGCACGCCGTCTTCCCGCTCGTAGCGGACGAGGCGCTTTTCGATCTGGCGCAGCTGGGGCGTGGGGTCCTTGAAGCGGGTGATCGGCTTCCGGGTGAGGGCCCGGGTGGCCTCGCCCTCGGCGGCCTCGATGGTCTTCCCCAGGGTGGCCAGGTAGTAGTTGGGCACGTCCACGGCGGATTCGGAGCGCATGACAAAGCGGTCCTCGTCACCGGCAAAGGCCTGGAAGTACTCGTAGCGGTCCGGCCGGCAGCGCCAGAGCCGCTGGACCTCCCCGGTCTCCATGTGGCGCAGGTCGAGGAACGGCCGGTCCCCGTCCTCGGTGGCGCCGCTGCCGGAAAAGTAGACCGCATCGCCCTTCTGGTGCAGCACCCACCGGCCATTGGGCAGGGGACGGCTCTCGGGGTAGCCGGGCGAGTTGTAGCGGTCGCTTTCGTTGAGCTCGAACCAGAGGCGCGAAGTGCCCTTGTCCACGTCGAGCAGCCAGGTGTAGCGCCAGCGGCGGATCCGCTCGCGCTCGGTGAGCATCAGCGTGCCGCCTTCGGCGCCCCACCCGCCCATCGAGCTCACGATACGGTGTTTGGCCCGGAAGACCTCCTCCGGCTCCCCGTTGAACGGTGCGTCCAGGCGCATCAGCCGGTCGCGGTGGTCGACCTCGGCCACGGGGTTGCCGCCGTCCAACGCCTCGACCCAGTAAAGCGTGTGCGGTGCCGTCGCACGCCAGGAGGCGCCCCGCGGCCCCAGGGCCACACCATGGATCGGCACCTGATCGGCCAGGGGCAGGGAGGCGATGGTGGCCACGGGCCTGGCATTCGTGTCCCAGACCTCCAGCTCACTTGCAAAACGCCACCAGGGCACCGCATGAGACCAGGGGCCCACCAGGCGCTCCACCAGCAGGTAGGAGCCGTCGGGAGAGAAATCGGAGGAGGTATAGACCGCGGGCTTGCCCAGGATTTTCACCGTGCCCTTGGCCGGGTCAACGATCACCAGTTCCGAGGTGGCGTAATAGTCGAAGAGGGCGTCGTCGTGAGCGGTCTCCAGCAGGTTACGCGATTCATAGGTGGAGCGGGCTGTGGCTCCCTCACCCTCCTGGATCTCGGGCCCAGCCGGGATGGCCGGCGGCTGGGGCGGTGACCCGCGCTTGGGGATGCGGCGCACCAGCAGCCGCTGCTGGTCAGGCAGCCAGCGCACGCCGGTGTCCAGGAGCTGGTTGATGGCCACGTTCTCGATTTTGGTCAGGACGCCATCTATCGAGCCGACCCAAAGACCCATGTGGTCGGCATGCCTGGTGGTGAGGGCGAAGCGTTGGCCGTCCGCAGACCAGTTCACCGAATGCACCTCCACGTCTCCCGGCAGACCAAGAGGCGTCTCGGCGCCCCCCTCCACCTTGACCAGGCGCGGGGAGATGGCCCCGTGCCGTCCGTGGGTGTTGTTGGTCACGGGATCCACCCGCATGCCGGCCAGCACGTGCATCGGTCCGGCCATTTCAGCCAGCGGAGGATAGGAGATGGGATCAGCCAGCAGCAGATACTCTCCCGTGGGTGAGGTCCAGACCCGCGGAAGCTGGGGCGCGTGGAGGACCTCCATCACCTCTTCGGGAGGAGTCTGCCAACCGGTTTTCGATTGCTCGGTGTGATCGGCGGCTCCGGCGAAGGGCGCCATCATCAATACCACAACGGTGACCACGGTCAGGACTCGAAACATGATCCTCCTCCTTGATGTATGGCACTCCGCTCGATAACGCTGTACGGCAGGGCCGATCCTGGACTGGTATATGTTGAGCCGAAACGACTCCGGAACGCGATGACCACAACCTACCCGGACACGCGAGGAGTGTCAATGACCCGGTTATGACGGTAAAATGGATGCAGCGGCCAGCCCAACCGGCATGATTGTATCGCGCATGCAATCGTTTCGGAGAGCAGATATGCTGTATCCACTGAATCGTGTGGGTCCGGCAACGACCACGTAGAGGCAAACACTCCCATGAAGAACAGACTGCTCGCCATAGCCGTATGCGCTGTGAGCCTCACCACGATCGCTGCCGCCCCCGCCGCAGAGAGGCCCAACATCGTGTTCCTGCTGGCCGACGACCTTGGCTGGCGCGACGTGGCCATCTACGGCAGCCGGTTTTACGAGACGCCGAACATCGACCGCCTGGTCCGCCGGGGGATGATGTTCACCGACGCCTATGCGGCCAGCCCGCTCTGTTCGCCGACCCGGGCCAGCATCCTCACCGGTCAGTACCCCGGGCGTCTGAGGTTGACCAGCCCGGCGGGCCACATTGCCCGGGAAGTGCTCAACCCGCGCCTGGCCGAGCGCGCCTCGCCGACCCAGAAAGCCGTAACGCCCGGCTCGCGGACGCGGTTGCCGAACAGCTGCTTCACCCTGGCCGAGGCACTTCGGGGCATCGGCTACGCCACCGCGTTCGTGGGCAAGTGGCATCTGGGCCGCGACCCGTACCTGCCGGAAAACCAGGGTTTCGATAGAGTGGTGGGCGGCAACTATTACGAGGGCCCGCCCGAGGGGTATTTCGCCCCGTGGCCGCTGGACACCATTCCGGAGAGCCCGCCGGGCTCGCACATTTCCGACGTCAGCACCACCGAGGCCATCAAGTTCATTCGCGCGAACCGCCAAAGGCCGTTCTTGATCTGTCTGTGGTTCTACGACGTCCACAGTCCGTTCGAGTCCAAACAGGACCTGGTCAAAAAATACCGCAAGCGGCTCGATCCGAACGATACGCAGCGCTGCCCGACGATGGGGGCGATGATCGAGGTTCTGGACACAAGCATCGGCCGGGTGCTCGATACGCTTGACGAGCTAAACATTGCCGAGAACACGCTGATCGTATTCACCTCCGACAACGGCGGAAACGTGCACAACGAGGTTGACGGCACCACACCGACGAACAACCACCCGTTGCGCAGCGGCAAGGGCTCGATCTATGAAGGGGGCGTCCGCGTGCCCACCGCCGTGGTCTGGCCGGGCCACGTCGAATCGGGCTCGAAGACGGACGCCGTGGTTACCAGCATCGACTACTACCCGACGATCCTCGACGTGCTCGGTCTGAAGCCCCAGGCGGACCAGGTGCTCGACGGCGTGAGCATCCTGCCCGTGCTGAGTGGAGAAAAATCGATCGGAAGGGAAGCCGTCTTCTGCCACCTCCCGCACTACGTCAACACCACCGGCAACCGGCCGAGCACCTCGGTGCGCCGCGGAGGGTGGAAGCTGATCCGGTTCTACGCCGACAACGATGACCAGACCGACCGGCTCGAGTTGTACAATCTTGCGGACGACATCGGCGAGACGCGAAACCTGGCGGCCGAAAAGCCGGAGTTGACCGCGGAGCTCCTTGCACTGATCGAACGGCACATCGCCGAGACCAAGCCGCTGGTGCCGGTTCCGAATCCGGCCTATCAGCAGGCCATCCTCGGCTGGCAGCCAATGAAGGACGCAAACATCTCACAGGCGCAGGGCCGGCTGCTGATCAACTCCACCGGCCCGGACCCCATTCTGCAGACGTCCGATATTCCCAGCGTGGCAGGTTCAGTCGAGTTCGAGGTCCGCATGCGGTCGACTGTCGGCGGCAAGGCCCAGGTCTTCTGGGGCACCAGGCGGTATGGCTACCACCAGGGCCGGTCCGCCGTGTTCGACCTGATGCCCGGCCAGAAGTGGCACGAGTACCGTGTGACGCTGAACCCGCAGACCGTGCCCAATTCGATCCGCTTCGACCCCTGCCGGGGTCCGGGCGAGCTGGAAGTCGAATGGATCCGGCTCCGCAACGCGAACGGCGAGATTATCAAACAGTGGAAATTCTGAAGTGCTGCACTTCGCGGAATTCCTTGCTCCCTCTGTGTGCTCCCGGGTGATCCCAGCTCAACTACTCGTATCTCAGCGCCTCGATGGGATCAAGGGCGGCGGCCTTGCGCGCCGGGTAGTAGCCGAAGAAGATGCCCACCGCGGCGGAGAAGACCAGGGCCACGATGACGGTGGCCGGCGAGATGGTGGTGGCCCAGCCGGTGAAGCGGCCGATCAGCGACGACCCGGCAAAACCGACGCCGATGCCGATGGCCCCGCCGAGGATGCTCATCACGATGCTCTCCACCAGAAACTGGGTCAGCACGTCGCGGCCCCGGGCGCCGATGGCCATGCGGATGCCGATCTCCCTGGTGCGCTCGGTCTGGTTGCGCACGGTGAAGTCGCCCTCCTCCCAGGCGGCCAGCTCGTAGGGGGCGCACCTCCTTCAGGGCTAAGCTATACAATATCAATAGCTTGAATGTTTCAGGATGCATGATTGTGCAAATATGATCTTCAACTTGCTATTTACACAATCATGCACTATATTCAGAGCAATATGATTACTCGAGATATCACAGACGAACTGATCCAGTCTGCCGCAGAGTATCCGGTGGTGACCATCCTGGGCCCTCGCCAATCGGGTAAGACCACACTGGCCCGAATGGCCTTTCATGACAAACCTTACTTTTCGCTGGAAGACCCGGATGTCCGGATTGCGGCCGAAGCCGATCCTCGAAGATTTCTTGGTCAGATAGAAGACGGCGGAATCCTGGATGAAATACAACGCCTGCCGGTTCTTCTTTCATACATCCAGGGAATGGTCGATCAGGGTACACAACGTGGGCGATTTATCCTGACTGGCAGCCATCAACCGCAACTCCATGAAGCGATCAGCCAGTCGTTGGCGGGCAGAACCGCCATGCTGACATTGTGGCCTTTCTCCCTTCATGAGGTTCGCCACTACGGGTCTGTGAGAGACCCCTTCGACATGATCTATCGTGGATGTTACCCGCGGCTTCACGATGAGGGGCTCGAGCCACGCAGGTTTTACAACGGTTACCTGCAAACCTATGTCGAGCGCGATGTGCGTGCATTAATCCAGTTGCGGGACTTGTCGCAGTTTCAGAAGTTTCTCACCCTGTTGGCTGGACGGGTGGGTCAGATCGTCAACCTCGCTTCGCTCGGAAACGACGTGGGCGCTTCCGGCACAACGATCAGAAACTGGCTCTCTGTACTGAAAGCGTCGTTTGTCGTTTTCGAGCTTCCCCCATTTTTCGAGAATATTCAAAAGCGTGTGATCAGGTCCGCCAAAATATTCTTCACGGACGTGGGACTCGCAGCCTTCCTGCTGGGCATCCACACGGCCGAGCAGGCGTTCCGCGATCCCTTGCGTGGCAATCTGTACGAGAACTTCATCATTGCGGATATCATGAAGGGGGCTCACAACAAGGGAATCCGGCCGGAGGTCTATTTCTTCCGCGACTCGCACGGCAACGAGGTCGATCTGCTCATCAGGGAAAAGGGATTGCTCACACCAATCGAGATCAAGTCCGGCAGCACTTTTTCCAATGATTTCATCAAGGGGCTGGAACGGTTCAAAGCGTTGGGAACCAAACGAGTCACCCCAGGTGCCGTCCTCTACAATGGCGAGCGGCGATTCGAACTCGGAGACGTCCGCATCTTCAATCCTCTCACTGTCGACGATATCTGGGAGACATTGACCTCTACGGCTCCTGAATAATCACCTGTTTCCGCACGCCCGACATTGAAACCGCTGGATACTCAACAAATTGTCGGTCGTCGCTCCTGAAAACCCATCCAATGCAAAAAGAGGAGCGGGCCCCACTCCCCTACTCGTATCTCAGCGCCTCGATGGGATCGAGGGCGGCGGCCTTCCGTGCCGGGTAGTAGCCGAAGAAGATGCCCACCGCGGCGGAAAAGACCAGGGCCACGATCACCGTGGCCGGCGAAATGGCGGTGGCCCAACCGGTAATGCCCGGCCATCCGTTTTCGTGTACAATCCATCTGACTACAGACCCGGAGGAACTCACTGCTTCTGCAATGGTGGCACCTCTTGAACTCGGTTCGTTCCCAGCTGGCAGCACTCCTCATCCTGCTCACCATGGTCAGCGGGTTTGTCGGCAAGCGGCAGGTGCGATTCAACGACACCCCCGGCAGGTTTGGTGGTGCCGGTCCCTATCTTGCTCTGCCGCCACTGGCCTGGCTGGTGGTCTTCAGTCTCGTTTCCAACGTGCAGCTGGGCATCCGCTACGTGTTGCCGGTGCTTCCCTTCGCCTTTGTCTGGGCCGGCTCGCTGCTCCGGGAAACCGGGAAGAGGAGGGGGAAGCGGGTCAGCACCACTGCCCTGACCTGCCTGGGGGCCACCGTTCTCTCGACCCTGCTCTATTTTCCCGATTACATCGCCTACTCCAACGAGTTGGTCCGGCCATCCTCGGCCCACCTGGTGATGGCCGACTCGAACCTCGACTGGGGCCAGGACCATCAGGCGGCGCGTGTCTTTGCCAGAGAACAGGGGCTGGCCGTTGACCCGCCGCTCCCCCGCACCGGCCGGTTGATCGCCGGGGCGAGCCGACTGGCCGGGGAAGCGTTTCGGGTGAGCGGCATACGACTCACCCCGATGCTGGCCGGCGGTGTTGACCGATGCAGTCGGGCGGAGTGGCGCGGATTCCTATACATCGCCGAAGAGGGGCGATAGGTGATCCAGGTCCAGTCCTCTGGCAAATCGAGTCTCGTGCTTGACGACAAACTGGCGGCAGCCACGGAAGAGCCGGTGGCTGGAGGTCCCGTTTCGGTGGCAAACGTGATCATCGAGCAGGCCCCCGGGCTTCTACCCCCTTCAGTCAACGTGCCGACCGAATCCGAGCCGGTTGCGGGTCACCCACCGGGTGCTGCTGGGGCGGATCGATGGCCGGCCACTGGACCGGCAATCACTCTTGCTTCGTGAATCGACACCATGAACAGCGGCAAGACACCAAGACGCAGGTGGTTCAGGCTTGTGGACATCCTGATGCCACCGGTGGTCTATTCCCTGCTCGCCTCGGCGGCCCTCCACCCGCTGATCTTTCACCTGTCCCACAAGAGCATGCCCGGGCAGGGCGACAAGTACATCTTTTTCTGGAACCTCTGGTGGGTCCGGTACACGCTGGCCATACCCGACCAGCCGCTCTTCCATACCAATTTCCTCTTCTATCCCCAGGGGACCAGCCTCGCCTTTCACACCCTGACCCTGACCAATGGCCTGATCGGTATCCTTCTCGGGTCGCCATGGAACATCCTCCTCGCCCACAACCTGCTCTTCCTCCTCTCTTTTGTGCTCGGCGGCTGGTTCACTTTCCTGCTGGTCAGGGAACTGGGCGGCTCACGATCCGCCAGCCTGCTGGCCGGCATCGTCTTCTCCTTTGCCCATCCCAACTGGCGCTATGTCTTCCAGTGCCAGATGAACCTGGTCTGCCGGCAGTGGATCCCGCTCCTTCTGCTGCTGGTTCTGCTCTTGCTGAAGAACGGCCGCCGCCGAACCGGGCTGGGGATCGGCCTGGCGGCGGCACTGATCTTCTATACCAGCCTGCAGCAGGTGCTCTTCTCCCTGCTGCTCCTGGTCCCGCTGGTGATCCATGGGCTGGTGGTTCACCGACCGCGGCGAACAGAGGTCAAGGCACTCCTCACCGGAACGGTGATCGCCATCTTGACGGCCGGTGTTCTGGCTGCACCGATGCTGGTGGAGATGGCGGAGAGTTCGGATGAGAATCGCATCACCGGTAGCCTGGACCAGGTGGCACTCCGCGCAACATCGCTGGAGCACATACTCTTCGACCACACCACCGGCCGGCGCTCCTGGAATCAGTGGCCTGATTCAGGGCTTGCCGGCCTGGCGGCCCGGGCTCTTGAACAGACCATGCCACGAAGGGGCCCGCTCCTCGGTTACGGGGTGACCCTGATCCTGGTCACCGGCCTCGGGTTCACGCTGGCCAACCGGCGCGCGCGTTGGCCGGCACTGATCTGGGCCGGGGCCGCCATCCCCCTTCTCTGGCTTATGCTGGGGCCCCGCCCCGAATCCTTTGGCCACCACATCCCCTCGCTGCACCTGACCCTGTTCGACCTCCCCGGTTTCAGTTCGATCCGGTTTCCTAGCCGTTACGTGATCCCCCTGACCCTGGCAGTGGCCATTCTCGCCGCCTTGTCCTGGAGCGCTCTGGAGAAATGCTTCCTCGCAGGTCGCCGGCCATGGGCTCGGATCGCTGTCACCATCCTGGTGGTCCTCTTCCCCTTTGCCGAGTATTCCCGGGCACCGTTCAGGCTGATCGATCTCCACCAGCCGCCGGCGATCTACCACGAACTGGACAAGGATGGCCTTCATGAGGGATGTCTGCTGGAACTCCCCTTTTGGGCCTCAGGGGCGTATTTCGCTATCGGCAACCCACGCTACAAAACGACCTTGTTCCAGACCATACATCAGCAGCCCCGTGTGGGCGGGCACGTCTCCCGGGCCGGTAAGGCTATGGCGATCGCCCTGAGCCGGAACCGCGCGCTGGTCTATCTCAGCGCCCCGAACCGTCTCGGGCGGCCGGCACCGGATCAACAGGCGTTCACCGAACTGCTGGAGGACTATGGCATCCGCCTTATCAATGTGGATCGCTCCTGCTACCGCCAGGAAGAGGAGGAGGCCCTGCATGAATTGCTGAAGCAACGACTGGGGGCCCTGCTGATCGCCCGGGAAAAGGAGTATCTCACCTACCGGGTTCCCGGCTGATTTCCGCGGTCAGAAATCTTGCGTCATCGCAAAGTCTATCCGAAACGGACAATCATCAGTCGAACCGCGCTCACGGCCGCTTCCCGACAAAAATCAACGATTGGTGGGATGTTGAATCAGAGCAAAATCGGCTATCAGCGCCGATCAAGACTCGATGGACCAATACACCCCTGCAACATGCCGCCGCTCACCCGCCGGGGACGGTATACACTCGTTGGGGCCTGGTCCATGAGGACCAGGAGGAGCAATATCACTGCCGGTGGGCAGAACTGTCAATCAGCAGGGTTGTTCCGACGGTATGTGTAAACCGCGGTTGACGTTGCGGAAACCGGGGGTTGACCCTTTCCCCGAGAGCGGGGGAGGGGCTTTTCTTCTTTGTTTCACTCCTGCGCGAGACGAAATAATTCCTCTTTCAAGTCCTGGTCTTGATCGATGTGAAGGTAAGGATCGTTGATATCAGGGCTCAGCAGGCGACAGTGCAGACACTGCGAATACAGGGGTTGGTTCCCTCTGAGACTTGCTCGGAACCTCTGGTAATGCTCATTGAGCCATATGGCCCTGAAGCTCTTCTTTTTTATGTTACCCATCGGATGGTCCATGAGATTGCAACACGCCACCACATCGCCGTTCACCTTGATCCTAACTCTGTCCCACGGGTAGGTACACCCGCTCCATCCCTTGCACACAGCATTTTCGTCAGGCTCTTCGTTAAAAAGGCCAGGTAGATTTAGGTGCACTTTCATTCCATCGGCCATCTCCCTTGCGATTTGAAAATACTGGTTCGCTTCCTTCTGATGGAAGAATAGTGACCTCTTCACAGGAACCCCCTTGTGAACCTTCAGCATGGTCACTGTGAGAACATCGGCGCCAATGGCCCCGGAGAGATCCAGCACTAGTGGAAGTTGCCGGATGTTATCCTTTGAAGCACAGAAGGCCAGCTCTACAATTAACCTTGAGCCCTCTTCATCCCTGCCCCGAATCAGTCTCTCCACATTCTCTAGCACGCTCTGGAACCTGGCCCCTTTGCGGATCCGTTCAAAGGTTTCTTTATCACCTCCGTCAAAGGAGATGGTGATCCTCTCAAAATTACGCAGTATCAGTGGCACCTGCATCGAATTAAGGAGCGTGCCGTTGGTGGTCATTTGCAGATTACATCCGTAGTCGGATGCCGTCTCAACGATATCATTGAATTCGGGGTGGAGCATGGGCTCCCCTCCGATCAGGGACACGATAGATGCTTTAGAAAAGAGTTCCTTCGCAACCTCGCGATAGAGTCCAGTGGGCATATCTTCACTGGATTTCCGGTAATCGAAGCACATCTCGCAGCGCAGGTTGCACCGCGCGGTGATAACGATTTCAAGCCTCATGGGAAGTGACCAAGGAATACCCCTGGCACTCCTCATGTCACACTCAAGAAGGAACCGGTTGAGTCCCTTTCTAGGGTGTAGCAGATAAGCTTGAAACCTGGATTTTCGGGAGACCTGCATGGCAATTCTCCATTGGGATTCCAGGGACAGCAGAGGCCGCCACTGTGACCAGTGACTCGTCACGTGAGCAAGTCGGCCACCTGCTCGGCGCAACGGGGGATAGGGATTTCAACGGCCCTTTCGGGAACAATGTCTGCAATGTTCCCGCTTGGCCCCTTCGCTCAGTAACCTGATGTGAAAAAACATAGAGCCCGGAAGATAATTTGTCAAGGTGGACGTCCCGATTCCGTGCGTTCACCTCACGACGACCCTTCAGCAAGTCCGGATCGAGGCACACCTCTCCCGTTTCCACCGGTATTGAAGGATAGCCGGCAGGATGTGCCAAGCGATTCGGTTCCCCACCGCTGGGTGTTGGTCGGTGTGGCGGTGGCCGGCCCGGCCTCACCAGTCGGTGTCGGGGGTGGGCCAATGGTCATCCGGCTCGGGCGGCCCGTGGGCCCGGGGGACGACCGTGCTCACCGCCAGGTGATCGAGGATGCGGCGGGTCAACTGGTCCTGGGATGTCGTAATGAACGAGATGATCTTCATCACACCAGCGCACTTGTCACAGCGCAGAACATCCACCTCGAACACCTGGCGAAGGAGCTGTGCCCAGCGGCGCCGCCGCTCACCCGCCGGGGACGGTAAACACTCGTTGGGGCCTGGTCCATGAGGACCAGGAGGAGCAACATCACTGCCGGTGGGCAGAACTGTCAATCAGCAGGGTTGTTCCGACGGTATATGTAAACCGCGGTTGAGGTTGCGGAAACCGGGGACTGCCCAGCTCTCCCCTACTCGTATCTCAAAGCCTCGATGGGGTCGAGGGCGGCGGCCTTGCGCGCCGGGTAGTAGCCGAAGAAGATGCCCACCGCGGCGGAGAAGACCAGGGCCACGATGACGGTGGCCGGCGAGATGGTGGTGGCCCAGCCGGTGAAACGGCCGATCAGCGTCGCCCCGGCGAAACCGACGCCGATGCCGATGGCCCCGCCGAGGATGCTCATCACGATGCTCTCCACCAGAAACTGGGTCAGCACGTCGCGGCCCCGGGCGCCGATGGCCATGCGGATGCCGATCTCCCGGGTCCGCTCGGTGACCGAGACCAGCATGATGTTCATGATGCCGATGCCGCCCACCAGCAGGGAGATGCCGGCGATGGCGGCCAGCAGCAGGGTCATCACCTCGGTGGTGCTCTCCGCCGCCTCGGCCAGCTCGGTCTGGTTGCGCACGGTGAAGTCGTCCTCCTCCCAGGCCGCCAGCTCGTGGGAGTCGCGCATGATCAGCGCCAGTTCCTCCTGGGCCTCGGGGATATCGTCGGGGGAGGAGGTGGAGGCGAGGATCTGGGCGATGAAACTGCGGCCGGAGAGCCGGTTCTTCACCGTGGTGTAAGGCGCGAAGACCACGTCGTCCTGGTCGTTGCCCTCGGCGGTCTGGCCCTTCTCGGCCAGCACGCCGATGATCTCCACCGGCACGTGGCGCAGCTGGACCCTGAGGCCCACCGGGTCTTCCTCGGGGAACAGTTCGTCGGCCACGGTCTTGCCCAGCACCACCACCTTGCGCATCGACCGGATGTCCGACTCGTCGAAGAAGCGGCCCGAGGCGATGGGCCAGTCGCGGATGTACTGGTAGTCGGTGTCCACCCCGTAGCAGGCGGTGCGCCAGTTGCCGGTGCCGCCCACCAGGTGGCCGAAGGTCATGATCACCGGAGAGACCGCCGAGACCAGCAGGCTCTCCCGCTGGATGGCCTCGGCATCGTCGAGGGTCAGCCGGTTGAGGCTGCCGGCGCCCCGGCTCACCCCGCCCGAGCTGGACGACCCGGGGGTGACCACCAGCATGTTGGTCCCCAGGTTCTGGATCTGCTGCTGGATCTGGGACTGGGCCCCCAGGCCGATGGCCACCATCACGATCACCGCGCCGACACCGATGATGATGCCCAGCATGGTCAGCAGGGTGCGCATCTTGTTCTTCAGGATGCTCTTCACCGCCACCTTGACCAGGGTTCCCGATCTCATGAGGAGGCCCTCCCCGTGGGCTCGTCGCTGACGATCAGTCCGTCGCGCAGCGTGATCACCCGCCGGGTCACCGCCGCCACCTCCTGCTCGTGGGTCACCAGCAGGACGGTGATCCCCTGGCGGTTCAGCTCCTTGAAGAGGTCGAGGATCTCCAGGGTGGTGCTGCTGTCCAGGTTGCCGGTGGGTTCGTCGGCGAGGATCATCGGCGGCTGGGAGACCAGAGCCCGGGCGATGGCCACCCGCTGCTGCTGGCCGCCGGAGAGCTCGCTCGGCTCGTGGTCCATCCGGTCGGCCAGGCCCACCCGCTCCAGCGCCTCGGCGGCCAGCTTCCGCGATTTCGAGCTTGCGGCCGGTGCGGTCGTAGAGCAGCGGCAGTTCCACGTTCTCCAGGGCCGAGGTGCGGGCCAGCAGGTTGAAGACCTGGAAGACGAAGCCGATCTTGCGGTTGCGGATGTCGGCCAGCTGGTCGCGGCTCATCCCGTCCACCCGGGTTCCCTCCAGCTCGTAGGTGCCGGCGGTGGGCGAATCGAGACAGCCGAGGATGTTCATCAGGGTCGACTTGCCCGAGCCCGAGGCGCCCATGATGGCGATCATCTCCCCGGTGGCCACCGAAAAGTCGATGCCGTCCAGGGCCTTGACCGTGGTGGCGCCCAGCTGGTAGTGCCGGGTGATCCCGGCGGTGCGGATGACGGTGCCGTTGTCCATGGGGGCTAGAACCCTCCGCGGGGCGGGCCGCCCCGGCGGGGCTGCTGGCTCTGACTCTGGAAGGGGTTGGTGAAACCGCTGGAGGTCTCGCTCTTGGTCACTCCGGCGATGATCTGCATCCCCTCCTCCACCCGCCGGCCGATGATCTCGGTGGACTGTTCCGTCACTGATCCCGGTGCGCACCGGGGACATGGAGAGAAATCCCCTCTTCGTCGAGATACCAGAGCAGGGCCATGCCGTCCGGCATCTGTCCACCGCTGAACATCTCGCCCATCCTCCCGCCACCCATACCGCCGCCGGGTCTGCCGCCTTCCGGTCTGCCGCCTTCCGGTCTGCCGCCGCCCATACCCTCTGGTCTTTGCCGTCCTTCTCCCCCGCCCTGCCGGGCTTCACGCCGGGCCTGCATCCGCTCCCGCGCCTCGGCGAACATCTCCTCGGTGGCCCGGAAGCGCAGAGCGGCGTTGGGCACCTTGAGCACGTCGCTCACCGTCTCCACCAGGAAGTCCACCGTGGCGGTCATCCCGGGCAGCAGGGTGCCGTCCGGGTTCTCCACGTCCACCACCACGGTGTAGTTGACCACGTTCTCCTCCATGGAGGACTGCAGCCGCACCTGGCGCACCATCCCCTCGAAACTGTCGTCGGGGTAGGCCTGCACGGTGAACCGTCCCACCTGCCCCTCCTTAATCTTGCCGATGTCGCTCTCGTCCACCGAGGCGAGGATCTGCATCTTGGCCAGGTCATCGGCGATGAGGAAGAGCTGGGGGGTGGAGAGGCTGGAGGCCACGGTCTGCCCCACGTCCACGTTGCGCTCGATCACCGTACCGGAGATCGGCGCATAGACCGTGGCATAGGCCAGGTTCTGCCGGGCCTTCTCCAGGGCCACCCGGGCCGACTTGACGCTGGCCCGGGCCACCTCCAGGTCATACTGGGCGCTGTTGAACTCGTTCTCGGCCACGATCTCTTTCTCGTAGAGCCCCTCGATCCGGGCGTATTCACGCTGGGCCTGGCGCAGCTGGGCCTCGTTCCGTTCGAGGTTGGCTTCCGAGTCCCGCACCGCACTCTCCAGCAGGGTGGTATCCAGGCGGGCGATCACCTGGCCCTTGCGCACCGTGTCGTTGAAGTCGACAAAGATCTCGGAAATGATTCCCGAGACCTGGGTCCCCACCTCCACGGTGGTCACCGCTTCCAGCGTCCCGGTGGTGGAGACCACCGATTCCAGATCGCCACGCTCCACGGTGACAAAGCGATACGTCGACACCTCGCCGCCGGTATCCTGGAGGAAATACCAGCCCGCAACGCCGATGATGGCCAGAACAAACACGATGGTGATGAACTTTTTCAAGATCTCTTCCTTTCCGGCCTGAACAATGCCGGCCCGTCCACCCGGGCACAGCCCGGGTGCGTTCCCGGTTCCGCCACACCCATTAGACGGCACAAACGGATTAACAAGCTTCAAGCCCGGATAAAATACTGTAAAGAAAGCTCAATAACTGTAAAGTGCGCAGTTTCTGAGCGGCTGATGGTAGCACAACCGCAAAACCGGTTTCAGCATTGGATTCCATACGTGTATAATTGGAATTACAGGCTCTGGGTTTTGCCGGCCCAGACAGTTTCCACTTGATGTTTTCCTTGCCGCAACACTTGAAGAGGTGAAAGATGACCAGACGAAAAGGTGTGCTTGCCGCTGCTGTCGGGCTCACCCTCTGCCTCTCGCTGGCTGTTATGGCCGGCCCGCAGATCGGTGACCCGGCCATCGAATTCACGGCCTATGATGTGAACGGAAACCCGCACAGTCTCAGTGACTTCCAGGGAAAAACCGTCATGCTCAACTTCTGGGCTTCCTGGTGAGGGGGGTGTGTTGCGGAGTTGCCGCAGCTCGGAGCCATCGCCACCGACTACGCCGCCAAGGGAATCCAGATCATTGCCCTCAACTACCAGGAAAGCCTGGGCATCGTCCAGGGCTACCAGGACACCTATCCCGACATCCTCTTTCTTCTCGACGACGGTTCGATCTACTCCCTCTACGCCCAGAACAACTACATCCCGCTGAACTACGTGCTGAACCACGACTATGCGCAGACCGTGGAGTTCTGGGAGGAGGGCTACACCGAGAGCCAGGTGCTGGCGACGATCAATGCCGTGCGTTCGAAACTGGTGGCCACGATTCTGCCTCAAGCCGACAGCTATGCCCTCGGTGAAACCATCAGCTATGACGTCAAGGTCAAGAGCTGGACCCTGATGCCCATCGCAGCCTACGTGGTGGTGGAGGCTGTCTTCCCCGCCGGCAACACCCGCCGGCTGGCCATGGCCTACCTCGACTTCACGCTCAGCGAAGAAAAGATGTTTAACAAGGAACACGTGATCCCCATGGACGTGCCCACCGGCGATTACAAGATCCGGGTCCAGGTGGGGCTGCCCCCCGACGACCTCTGGAGCGCCGATTACTTCGACTTCGCCATCGCGCCCTGACCCGGGCGCGGACGACGCTGTACAAGAGAAAGGCCCCCGGGTGACCAGCACTCGGGGGCTTTTCATTTCCGTCCGGGGCGACAGCGCTTACGCGGTCACCTTTGCTTCCTTGGCCTTGTGGGCGTCCTTGGACTCGCAGCAGGCTTTGCAGCCCGGGGAGCCGGCATGCAGACCGCAAGCCTTGCAGGTGGCCACGCCTTCCTTGCAGCAGTTCTCGCTGCCCTTGATCTCGCCGCACTTGCAGATGGTCACGTCGGCGCCCTTCTCCATCTTGCAGCAGCCGGTGGAACCGGTGTGCAGGCCGCACTTCTCGCAGACCTTGGCGTCGGCGGAACAGCACTTGCCGCAGCCCTTGAACTCGCCGCACTTGCCGCAGAGGGTCAGGTTGCACTTGGTGGGGTCGCACTTGCCGTCCGCGCCCACGGCGCAAGCGGCCTTGTCCTTGTCGCCGGCATTGAGCACGGAACTGCTGGCGCAGCAACCGCCCTTGGCGGCCGCGGCAGCGGTGGCGGCGGAACAGGTGGAGGCACAGCCCTTGGCGTCGGCAACCGTGGCAGCCGAACAGCTGGTGGCGCAGCCCTTGGCGTCAGCAGCCTTGCCGGCGGTGCAGGCGGCGGTGGCTTCGGCGGTCTTGCCGGCACAACAGCCGGCCTTGTCCTTGGCTTCTCCGGTCTTCGGGGCATCGCACTTGCCGCAGTCGGCGCTGGCGACATAACCAAAGAGACCCACGATAGCAACGATGGTCAAAACTGCCAGTATCTTTTTCACGTCCCGTTTCTCCTCAGTTTGATTTTCGGGGCGGCGTGCCCCCAGGTTACAACCATTGAATAGTCCGGCCGGCCCGCCCTACCTCTACGGGGCAAGCCGATTCCATAGCTGGAATACCTTATTCTACCTTGCCGGGAGTGCTTTCGTCTATATAAATGATAGAAGTTGTCTATTGCCCAGTTACAGACTGTCCCACTTGACATTTCATCAGTAACAATTTACAAGATTTACACCAATTCCCGGGGACGACCCCCTCCGGGCCGGCAATTTCAATAACAGGTCGTTGACACTGCCATCCCTCCTCGCGGGCCAACGCCAAACCAAGAAGGAGAGGTTGATGAACAGGATCCGTCTCACCGCCATTGCCCTTGCGGTTTTCGCAATGGCCTGCGTTGCCGCCATGCCCGCGGCCGCCCAGACCGTGGACGCCACGGAATACATGCTGGAGAACGGCATGCAGGTGCTGATCGTGCCCAAGCACGAAACGCCCACCTTCATGGCCGCCATCGTCGCCCGGGTGGGCTCGGCCAACGAGATCACCGGCATCACCGGCATCTCCCACCTCTTCGAGCACATGATGTTCAAGGGGACCGAGACCATCGGCACCAAGGACTACGCC
Organism: uncultured Acidobacteriota bacterium; assembly: GCA_963836075.1. Lineage (GTDB taxonomy): Bacteria > Acidobacteriota > JAQAZP01 > JAQAZP01 > JAQAZP01 > JAQAZP01. Next base: position 1,959,053 of record CAWIIB010000009.1, on the reverse strand, counting down.
CGGGACAAGGAGATCATGGCCCGGCTGGACGAGTTGCGGGCCGAGATGATGGTGGAGCAGGGGATCATGCGCGAGGCCCTGCGGCGGGGCGAGATCGAGGACATGCTCGACCCCGAAGCCAAGACCGGCCGCTTCCGTGAGCTGGAGACCGAGTTCGACCAGTTGATCGAGGAACAGCGGGAGCTGATCATCAAGGACCAGCTGGACGAGACCTATACGAAAAACGGCGGGTCGTTCCTCAACGCCATGACCTCCTACGACATGACCATGTATTTCGTCCGGCTGCCCAGCAACAAGCTGGAGCTCTTCTGCTGGATGGAGTCGGACCGCTTCCTCAACCCGGTGTTCCGCGAATTCTACTCCGAGCGGAACGTGGTGCGAGAGGAGCGTCGCCTGGGTGTGGACTCCACACCCACCGGGCTGATCGACGAGGACTTCCTGGCCATGTTCTGGAAATCCTCCTCCTACCACTGGGACGTGATTGGTTGGGCCTCCGACCTGGACAGCATCACCCGCAAGCAGGCCGAAGACTACTTTGACACCTACTACGCCCCGAACAACCTGACCCTGATCCTGGTGGGCGACCTGGAGCCCGAAGAGACCATGGTGCAGGTGCGGAAGTACTTCGAACGGCTGCCCCGCGGCGCCAAGGAGCCCCCCGAGGTGGTGACCCTGGAGGAGCGGCAGTATGGCGAGAAACGGCTGACCGCCGCGGCCGAAACCGACCCCCAGGCCGAAGTCTGGTATCACACCGTGGCCTGGAAACATGACGACAGCTACGCCCTGGAGCTGCTGGCCGGCATCATGAACGGCAAGACCGGGCGCCTCTACAAAAAGCTTGTTGAGGAAAAGGGCCTGGCCAAGGGCGCCATGGGTGGCGGCGGCCGGGGGATGCGCGGCGGCGGTGGCCTGGGCATCCGCGCCGCGCAGGATTCGCGCCGCTATGCCGGCGCGTTCCAGATCAGCGCCGAGGGCCTTGCCGGGGTGAAAGCCGAGGACCTTGAAGCGGCGATCCACGAGGTGGTGGTGGAACTGCAGACCGAACTGGTGACCCCGGAAGAGCTGCAGAAGGTGAAGAATCAGGAGAAGGTGAGCAACATCCGTTTCATGGACATCATGGGCGGGATCGGCATCCTCTTCCTCATCGCGCCGAACGCAGCCATGGGTGACTGGGAAGAGGTGAACAGGGCTCCGCTGATGCTGGACGCCGTGACTGCCGAGGATATCCGCCGGGTGGCCAACACCTATTTCGCCGCCGACCAGCGAAACGTGCTGATCATCAATACCAAGGATGCCCCGGCCGGCGAAGAGCGGAAACGCGGCCCCGGAGGCGGCGGGATGGAGGAGCGGATCAAGGCCATCGAGGACCCGGCCATGCTGGAGCAGGCGATCGGGATGATCAACATGGGCCTGGAATCAGGCAGAAGACCCCGAGCGAAAGGAACAGCTGGAGAAAATGCTGGCCCTCGCCACCGCGCGACTGGAAGAGCTGAAGAAAGCCGAGGCGGCCGATGATGCAACGCCCGCCGGGGAGGAGGAATAACCATGAACAGCAACTTCTTCTTCCGCTCCGTCCGTTGCTTGCTGCCGGCACTGATCCTGCTGGCCGCCGCGACCACCTTCGCCGGTGAGATCGTCGACCACCCGGACAAGCTCACCTTCCCCGAACTGACCTACACCCCGCCGAAGCCGGCGGACTACCGGCACCAGCTGGACTGCGGCGCCACGGCTTTCATCGCCGAAAACCACGTAGTTCCCGTATTCGAAATGACCATCCTCGTGCGCACCGGATCGATGTACGAGCCGGTGGACAAGGCCGGCCTGGCCGCGATGACCGCCTACATGATGCGCAACGGCGGCGCCGGGGGGATGACGGCCAGCGAGATGGACGAGCGGCTGGCCTTTCTCGCCGGCAGCATCTCTGTGAGCATCAATGATGACTTGGGACGGGCCAGCCTCTTCTGCCTGGTCAAGGACATGGACGAAGGCCTGGCGATCCTGCGCAAGGTGCTGCAGACACCCGCCTTCGACCAGGCGGAACTGGACCGCCACCGCGGGGACATCCTTTCCGGGCTGGCCCAGCGCAACGCGTCCACTTCGGCCATCGAATCCCGCGAGTGGGCCTACCTGATGTATGGCGACCACCCCTCCACCACCCGCTACCGCCAGACCGGCGACTCGATCAGTGCCATTACCCGGGAGGACATGATCGCGTTTCACCAGAAATACTTCTTCCCCGGCAATTTCACCGTGGCCGTCTCCGGCGACTTCAAGACCGATGACGTGCTGGCCAGACTGAACACTCTTTTTGCCGACTGGCCCGACCAGGACCTGCAGCTGCCGGAGATCACCGACCAGATCCCCGGGCCGAAACCCGGCGTCTACATGATCAAGAAGGAAGAAGTGAACCAGTCACGGATCCGCATCGGCCACATCGGGGTCAAGCGGGATATTCCGGACGAATACGCGCTGATGGTAATGAACGACATCCTCGGCGGCGGCGGGTTCACCTCGCGGATCACCCGGCGGGTGCGCTCGGACGAGGGGCTGGCGTACAGCACCGGCAGCCGCTTCAGTCGGCCGGTGCTCTACCCCGGCACCTTCCAGGCCTGGTTCCAGACCAAGCACGCCACCGCCGCCTTCGGCTCGCGGCTGATCGTCGACGAGATCAAGCGGATCCGCGAGGAAAAGGTCGAAGACGACGTGATCGAGATCTCCCGGCAGAGCCTGATCGGCGGGCTGACCAGCCCGTTCAGCAGCAAGAGCAGTATCGTCAACACCTTTGCCGGCGACCACTACACCGGCCGGCCGGACAGCTACTGGCAGGAGTACAAGAAAAACGTCGAGTCCGTGGGCACGGACGACGTGCTGGCCGCGGCAAAGAAGCATCTCCACCCTGACAAGCTGGTCTTCCTGGTGGTGGGCGACCCGGAAGCGGTGGAAAAAGGTTCGGACAAGCACCCGGAGAAGTATTCCGACTTCGGCCCGGTGACCATCCTGCCGCTCAGGGATCCGGTGACGCTGAAGTAGCCCGCAAAAACGATGGATGAAAGCAAAGCCCCCGCCGGAAGGTGGGGGCTTTTTTTTGAACCATCTCGCTGCCGAACCGTTTATCCTTAGTACGGAGCACCGGTTTTCTGGTGATTGCCGCAACACAGGAAATTGCTGTCAGAATGAGAGTATCCGGACTTTCACTTCGCTCAGTCCTGTTCGCAATCCTTCTCGCCGTTTTTCTTCAATCATGCGCCGGACCGCCCGAACAACAAATCGATGGAATTCCCAAGTTCGGCAGCTTTGCGGAAGCGGGCTTTGACGCCGCAGAGATCAAAGCCGCCAAACGCTACATGAAGTCGGCCGATCCGGTCATCGCCTCAGTGGTCGTGATCTATCAGGAAAAGGTCCTCCTCGCCTGGGGCGACATCGGTTTCCCCTACAAATGTCACTCGGTTCGCAAGGGATTGCTGAGCACCCTGTACGGCATTCATGTGGCCGAGGGGAACATCGACCTGGAAAGCACGCTGGCCGAGTTGGAGATCAACGACATACATTCGCTGACCGACGCGGAAAAAGAGGCGAAGGTCATCCACCTGCTCAAGTCACGGTCGGGGGTCTATCACCCGGCTGCGGCTGAGACCAGCGCCATGGCGGCCAGGCGACCGAAACGCGGCAGCCACACCCCCGGAAGCTTCCACTACTACAACAATTGGGACTTCAACGCCCTGGGCACGATCTTCGAGCAGCAGACCGGCACGATGATCTTCGACGAGTTCAACGAACGGATCGCCGACCCCATCGGCATGCAGGATTTCGAGCCGGACAAATGCTTCTATACCCTCGAACGTGAGCACTCGCAGCACCCGGCCTATTTTTTCCGGATGTCGACACGGGACCGGGCACGCTTTGGTCTGCTGTGTCTCCGCAACGGGAACTGGAACGGCAGGCAGCTGGTCCCCGAAGAGTGGGTCAAATACAGCATGGCTGAGCATTCACCCGGATTGCACGGGATATCGGGCCTGTCGGCCGGGATCATGTGGGGCATCATCAAGGCGAATTCACAGATATACGACACCGTGCCGGCCTACGGGATGATTGATCAGCTCCGTCAATACGATTTCTACATGCTCACCGGCGATGGCGGGCAGATCATCGGTCTGATCCCGGAGCTGGACCTGGTGCTGGCCATCTCCGGAGACACCGAAAACGGCGCCGCCCGGGCCGGCACGGAATGTATTCAGTTGCTGGACATGATTCTCAGGGCGAGGATGGGGTGAGGGACCAGCACCGTCCGTGGCTGGAGACACGGGCCAGGGGAATGAGTGTGCGCCACCGGCGTAAAACGGTCACCTGAGAGCCAGGTAGGGGATGATCGCTTCGTTGCGGTTGCCGGTGGTCCCGTCATAGGTGATGGAAACCACCGGCACTCCGGTCTTCCGTTCAATTTCCCTGGCCATCGCCTCGGTGATCAGGGACGCGCAGCAGAAGGCAGGGCTGGCCTGGACGAACAGCGACACGTCTGGGTGCTGCTTCATCGTGTAGTGGATCTTCAGCAGGTTGTCCATCGATTCGCCGGTGTGCTCTCCGCGGACATTGTAGCCGGCGAGGATCGTTGCCGGATCGTCACCGTACGCCGGTTCGGGCTCGTCGACGATCCGGCGAAAGTAGCCGAGATAGGTTTTCTCCAGCCGGCTCACCGTGGCGATCAGGGCCCTGGTGGAGAGGACGTTGAGATAGCGGCCTTCGGTGAACCACTTTCGCAGGTAGGAGTCGGCGACCATCCGGACATACGAGCTGTAGGGTGTGACCAGCACCTCGCCGCCGTGGGCCTCGATGAAGCGGATCAGGTCCTGGTTGAGCACCCGGTTGTCCCGCACATAAAAGTCGCCGAAGATCGCCACCTTCCGCTTTCGGCAATGCTCAATGGAAACGGCCTCCAGGCCGGCGATGACCTCGGCCAGTGCCTCGTCCTTCCTCCGCTTGCCGATAAAGGCGTCGACCAGGATATCGATGCCCCTCTCCAGGGCCAGGTCCGTGGCTCCCTCCACGGTTTCGTATGGCCGCAGCCGACAGCCGATCTTGCGCAGGTGGCCGCCGAAGAGGTAGGCCAGGTAGGTGTTCACCGGCAGCTTGAGCGAGATGTCGATGAACGACATCGGGCCGGCGTGCACCTCCGCCAGCTCCAGTCCATTGCCGTGGCCGCGGATCAGATCCCTCAGTCGGCGGGGATAGAGCCCGATGTTGCAGGCGATCTTCGAGTCGGCCACCCAGAGCACAGTGTGTGCCGGGTCGAGTTCGTGAGTCTCGACATAGTCGATGAAATCCTGGGCGATGATGTCCACCGGGATGCACTGCCCGGAGTTGCGGCGCAGGCTCTTCTGGATAGTGGTCTCGGTCTCCTCCAGCAGTCTGGCGTCGATGCCCTCCCGGCGCAGCCCGGCCACGATCAGCGAAAGGCTGATGTCATCCCAGTTGGGGATGACCAGGGTCTTGCCCTCGAGCCCGTTGCGGCGTGCGTGTGCCGGCGGCGAAGCAAGGGCAGGGGCTTTGCGGGGACTTCTCCCAGACCGCAAGTGGCCTTCGAAGGAGCGGATGGCCGCCTCGATGCGGGTGGTGTAACCGATGCTCGACTCGTGCTCGTCGAGTTGCAGCACCAGGTACGGTTTGTCGCAAGCCTGGAGGATCTTCTTCACCTCGTCGACGACAAAGGAATCGGGGGAACAGCGAAAGGAGGTGACCAGCACCGGGTAGAGCCCCGCGGTCCGGGCTACGGCCTGGGCCGCTTCGAGAATTTCAGCGGCATAGTGCCAGTGCATCTCGCCCAGCGCTTCATCGATCGGGCCCAGTTCCTCCGCCGTTGGGGAAAGCATGTCCTGGAAAAAGACCTTGACCCCGAGGGAGGCGAAGATGTCGGGGATCCCCTTGTTCATCCATTTGGAGAGCACGGTGTAGGGCCGTCCCAGCAAAACCACGTTCAACCGACCGGGATCCCCGGCCTCCCTCTGGAACAGTTCCCTTATCTTCTCCAGGCAAGACCTTTTGAAAGTGGCGGCCGACTCGTACGCCCGAGCCACATCGAGGAGGCCCACCCCATTGCCGGTGACCGGTTTCAGCGCCGCATGGAGGTCGAACCTGGCCCGCAGCGGATGGTAGAGATAGTGCACCAGCGGGCTGATGATCCGCTCCACGTGCCCGGGGCCGGATGCGCCGAAGGCCAGCGATGTGGCGAACTGCGTGTAGTAACAGTAGTGCCGCCGCCGGCCCATGTTCCCGGTCCTCTGTTCGAGGTAGACGGGGAGGAAAACATAGTCCGCCTGGTCCAGCAGGTGGTCCACGTGGCCGTGGAGCGCGGTCAGCGGGGCGCAGAACTCGGCGCCGGCCAGGCGCCGGCCCTCGCCGTACGCATCGCCGTATTCCGCGCTGGTGATCGTTCTGATGCCGAGCTGGTCGAAGAAGTACTGCCAGAAGGGCAGGTCCTCGAACAGATGGACCGCCGCAGGGATGCCGATGGTGATCCTGTCCGCCAACCGGGCGACCGGCTCGAAGGAGAAGGCCTTTTTCCGCTCCCGGAGCAGGTCGAAGCCGGAACGGTTGCCGTCGACAAAGTGCTCCGTCTCATAATCCCGCCCGCAGAGAAATCCGTAGGCCGCTTTTTCGCCGTCGATGTCGGCGACGGTGATCTTGCAGTGATTGGTGCAGAGGTCGCAGACCTCGGCAGTGACCGCGATCTCCTTGCGGTGCAGGTCCAGGCCGCGGAACCTGGTATTGCCGGGCCGGACCGTGTGGCCATCCAGCAGGGCCAGCGCCGCGCCCAGCGCCCCGGTGAGATGGCAGAAGCGTGAGACGTGGATTGGCTGCTGCAGCCGCTGCTCGAATGCCGCCACCAGGGAGCGGTTCCTCGCCGTGGCGCCCTGGAAACAGACATGGCTCCCGATCATTCCCTCCACGGCGACCTTGGTCAGGTAATTCCCGGTGATGGCGTGGAGCACCGAGGCCAGAACTTCCTCCACCGCATAGCCGTCGGAGAGGCACTGGTTCATGTCCCGCTCCATGAAAACGGTGCAGCGGTCGCTGACCATCGGCGAGGGCTGGTTTTCGCTTCGCGCGGCGTATTCGCCCAGGGTGCAGTCCAGTTTGCGTGCCTGCTCCTCGATGAAACTGCCGGTCCCCGCCGCGCAGACCGTGTTCATGGCGGAGAAGGTGACCCGCCCGTTCTGCAGGGTGGTGAACTTCGAGTCCTGGCCGCCGATCTCGAAGATCGTGTCCACCTCCGGATCGAGGTGCCGGGCCGCACAAGCGTGGGCGGTGATCTCGTCGAGCACAAGGTCGGCGCCCACGATCCGCCCGCCGAAACTGCGCCCCGCCCCGGTGATGGCGCAACCGGTGATTCGCAGTCCCACGGCCTCGCTGCCAGCCAGGTCCTCGATGGAGGCGAGGATCCGCTGGACAGCAGCTACCGGCCGGCCGGCGGTGCCGGTATAGAGACCGGCAAGGACTTTCCGCCCGGGGCCAAGGAGCACTGCCTTGGTGCTGGTGGAACCGATGTCCAGGCCGAGACAGACGTCTGGCGCCCCTGCTCCGTCCAGCGTTTCGTAGTGCGTAACCTCCACCGCGTCCTCCGGTCCGGACCCGTTCGGAGTGAATTCATGCTGCTCGGCCCCGCCGAAATCCGGGTGCCGGCTGCGCTCCAGCTTTAGCGGCGGGTGAACGTAGCGCCGCCGGGCCGGCCGGCGAACCAGCAGGCCGGAGAGGGGTTTGCCGGCCCCGAGCCCATCCCGCTCAATTTCGGTGGCCAGGAGGAAGGCCGCGCCGATGGCGCCATAAACAGTCGTGGGATCGACCAACAGTTCCGTCCCGGTGATCGATTCGAGGTGGCGAACCACTGCCCGGTTGCGGGAGACGCCGCCGGTGAAAATCACGGGAGCGGCCAGATCCCGCTCCATGGCGAGGGTATCGACGATGTTACGGGCCAGGCCGCGGCAGAGGCCGTCGCAGATCTGCTCCAGCGAGTATCCCTCCTGCTGGGCGTGGACCAGGTCGGTCTTGGCGAAGACGGCGCAACGGGAGGCGATCTTCGGCACAAACCCCTGGTTGCGGCAGGCCAGCTCGCCCAGTTCGGCCGAACTCCCCAGGTGGAGCCGCCGGGCCTGCTGGTCAAGGAAACTGCCGGTACCGGCGGCACAGCCGGTGTTGGTTTTGAAGCTGCGGTAGCGGCCGTCCCGGTCAAAGCCGATCAGGCCGAACTCCTCGCCACCCACCACCAGGATCGACCCGATACGAGTGTGGAGATGGCGAGCGGCCTCGATTATGGCCAGCCGGTTGTCGTAGCGCCGGTCCGGCACAAAGAGCGGCGGTGTGGAGGAGGTGGCGCCGGTCCAGCTGACCCGGCCAGTATCGAACTCGCCCAGCAGGTCGCTGAACGTTTCGGCCACGCGGCCGTGGTGCAGGCGGTAGGCGGTGTGCAGAACCTCGCGTTCGAGGCTGGTCTCAGCCACGGCGACGGCAACAGACCCCACGTCGATGCCGAGAGTGGTTGCTTGACCGATCATGCCCGGATCTCGCGTGCGATCGTACTGCCCCCGGTTCCGCCATCCGCCTCCCACCCGTCGAAGATCATCGAGGCTGGTGGACATCCACCCTTGTCCACTCTGCGCCCTTTGTCCCGCAAGAGTCAAGGATTGTCTTGACGCTTTCCCGGATCGGAACCGATAATGTGGCCGTGCGGGCCGATTCTGCGGCTGCAGCGGGGATACTTTGGTGCGACAGCGCATCTTTAAAAAGATCGCGGAGGACGATATGAGTGATTTCCAGAAGGTGGTGGCCGCCGGAATCCCGCAGGCAATCCCGCCCATGCCGGCCGAGGAGCCGGACATCAACCACGCCCCGGCCCGGCCGATGCTGCTCAGCGACGCGGAGAAAGCGCTGGCGGTGAAGAACGCCCTGCGCTACTTCCCGGCATCGATGCACAGCCAGTTGGCGCCCGAGTTCGCCAGCGAGCTGGCCGAGGACGGCCGGATCTACATGCGCCGTTTTCGTCCGGCCTACGAGATGCATGCCCGGCCCATCGACGAGTATCCCGCGAAGTGCCGCCAGGCCCAGGCGATCATGGTGATGATCCAGAACAACCTGGACAAGCGGGTGGCCCAGCACCCCTACGAACTGATCACCTACGGCGGCAACGGCACGGTGTTCCAGAACTGGGCCCAGTATCTGCTGGTGATGAAGTATCTCTCGGAGATGACCAACCGGCAGACCCTGGTGATGTACTCGGGCCATCCCCTGGGCCTCTTCCCCTCGCACCCCGACGCTCCGCGGGTGGTGGTGACCAACGGCATGGTGATCCCCAACCACTCGAGCCACGACGACTACACCCGGATGTCTTCCCTGGGTGTGACGATGTACGGCCAGATGACCGCAGGCAGCTTCATGTATATCGGGCCCCAGGGCATCGTCCACGGCACCACCATCACCTTGCTCAACGCCGGCCGGCACTACCTCAAACTGGGGCCCGGTGAAGGCCTGGAGGGCAAGATCTATGTCACCTCGGGTCTGGGCGGGATGAGCGGGGCCCAGGCCAAGGCCTCGGTGATCGCCGGTGCAGTGGGGGTGATCGCCGAGATCAACCCGCTGGCGCTGAAGAAACGGCACGAGCAGGGCTGGCTCGACGAGTACGAGGAAGACCTTGACAGGATGCTGCTGCGCATCGAGCGGGCGCGGAAGGAAAAGAAACCGGTTTCCCTCGGCTACCTGGGGAACGTGGTGGATCTCTGGGAACGGATGGCCGAGGCCGGGATGGAGGTGGAGATGGGCAGCGACCAGACCTCGCTGCACATCCCCTTCACCGGCGGTTACTACCCGGCGGGGCTGACCTACGAGCAGTCGAACCGCATGATGGTGGACGACCCGGCCGGGTTCAAGGAAAAGGTCTACGAGTCGCTGCGCCGCCAGATGGGGGCCATCGACAGGATGGCCGAGCGGGGGATGCACTTCTGGGACTACGGCAACGCCTTCCTGCTGGAGGCCTCCCGGGCCGGGGCCAAAGGGCTGCTCAGGCCCGACGGCACCTTCGCCTACCCCTCGTACGTGGAAGACATCATGGGGCCGATGTGTTTCGACTATGGCTTCGGCCCCTTCCGCTGGGTCTGCACCTCCTGCAACCCCAATGACCTGGCCAGAACCGACGAGATCTCGGCCGGCATCCTCGAGGAGACGGCAAAGACCGCCGACCCGCGGATCAGGCAGCAGATGCTGGACAACGTGCACTGGATCCGCGAGGCGGGCCGCAACAAGATGGTGGTGGGCTCCCAGGCGCGGATCCTCTACGCCGACCGCCAGGGCCGCATCGACATCGCCCTGGCCTTCAACAAGGCCATCGCCGACGGCGTGGTCTCTGCCCCTGTGGTGCTGGGCCGCGACCACCACGACGTCTCGGGCACCGACTCACCCTACCGCGAGACGGCCAACATCCGTGACGGCTCCATGTTCTGCGCCGACATGGCCGTGCAGAACTTCATCGGCGACGGCTTCCGCGGCGCCACCTGGGTCTCGCTGCACAACGGCGGCGGCGTGGGCTGGGGCGAGGTGATCAACGGCGGTTTCGGTATGGTGCTGGACGGCACCGACGACGCCGCGCGCCGGGCCAAAGCCATGCTCTCCTGGGACGTCTCCAACGGCCTGGCCCGCCGGGCCTGGGCCGGCAACGACGGCGCCGTCTACGCCGCCGGCCGGGCCATGGAGGCCGAGCCGGACATGAACGTCACCCTGCCCTCCGCGGCGGACGAGAAACTGGTGGCCGAAGCGGTGGGACAGGCGTTCAAGAAATAATGCATAAAGATTGGGGTCAGGTCCCTTTCATTTGCACCGGAATCGATGCAAATGAAAGGGACCTGACCCCAATCTTTCACAGCCGGATAATAGGTGACTGTCACCTATTTTTTGTCACCTCTTTTCATTCACTCAACCACCACCTCGTCCCGGGCCAGCATCACGGCGGAGTCAGCCGCCTGCTCTTCGTAGTAGGAGACGAAGCGGGCGGTCTCGGCGGCGTCGGTGTCGGCCAGGTTGTGCGCCCAGCGATGGCCAATGGGCTGGTACCACAGCTCGGCCCTGACGGTGACCGGTCCCGGGGCACTTTCCAGTTTTATCTCGTAACTCACGCGGTCAGAGCCGCCGATGAAGTCGGCGTCCTCGGAGGCCGCACCGTTGACCGCAACGTCTTCGTGGGCCGTGGCCTTGTCGAAGCCATCGGGCAGGATGCGGTTGTCCTTGAGGTAGCTGACGCCGCTGATCAGCGAGGTGGTGACCCTGCCCTGGTGATCGCCGAGGATCGGCTCGTAGATCTGAACCTGGACGGCCTGATCGATCAGGTCGTAGTGCGGCTCGTAGGTGGCGCCATCAGCGTCGTTGTCATTGCCGGCAATGGAGCCGTCAGCGTTCAACACACCCGACTGGAAGAGGGGCTCACCCTTGTCGTTCTGCACCGTGAAACGGACCCAGACCCGGCGCGAGGGGTAGGCCGTGGGCAGTTTGTGACCGGCCAGGTTCTGCAGCAGCACTTCCGCCCGCACCGTGTCACCGGAACGCTCGACATTCTGCAAGGCCAGAGTGGCCGAAGCATTGGCCAGGTTCTCTTCCGCGCTGGCCGAGGTGCCGGCCAGTTCCTGGGGCAGTGCCGGCACGCCAAGCTCGCCGCGGTGCTTGTTGAAAATCCGGGGCATGAAGAAGTTGCCGCCACGGAAGCTGTGCTTCGAGACGTTCTCGTGCTGGAGGCCCATCACGCCGGAGACCTTCGCCTCCCCGGCTACTTCGGGCATATGGCAGGACTGGCAGCTTCGCTCCCCGGCAAAGGAACTGTGTTTCCACTCCAGGTACGGCACCTGCTCGGGCAGTTCGCCCACCACGTTGCCCTGGTCGTCCAGGGCATGGGTGTATAGCGTATGGCAGGTGGCGCACAGTTCCGACTCCTGGATGTGCCCCGCCTTCTGCTGGTTGTAAAAGGTGGCCGAATGCATCAGGCGCTGGCGGCCGGCATCGACCTCGAACGGCCCGTTGATCGTGCGCTGTCCCATCGGCGTTGTGGTGTCGATGGTAAAACCGGCGGTGAAGCTCTCTTTCTCTCCAAAATGATCGGCCGTGATCTGGTGGCAGACGGTGCAGGAAACGCCGTCGACGGCCAGCACTCCTCTGGGCGACTGCTGCCGGTTTGCCGGCAGGTTTTCGAAGACACCGCCCTGCCCGCCGGCGACCTTGGCATGAAAGCGCGCCATGGGCATGTGGCAGGCCGAACACTCGTGCTGGATCGCCGCCGAAGCAGCGGGGTGAATCATGATCTCCCGGCGCACCGCGGCTTGCCAGTATGGATCCAGGGCCGCATTGGCCATCATCGAGGAGCGCCAGTTGGCGCCGATGGAGATGTCCTGGCCCGAATGGTCGGTCAACCCGTTGTGACAGGCGATACAGCGGTCGGCGGTGACGAACAGTTCGGGCTGCCCGGCCATCTCTTCGGTCAGCACACCCGTGGTCGATTCCGGGGAAGAAGCCAGGGCCGCCGGGCTAAGGAAAACCGCCGTCCACAGCAGCAGAACCGGCAGCAGAACAATTGCCTGTTTCATGCTCTTCATTTCACCACCCCTCGGAGAATCCGCCGTCGAACCAGTCCCACAGCAGGTAGGCCGCAATCTGGGTCGAACGTCCTTCGGTATTGTTGATCGGCGTGCGCACACCGATGCTCATCATCACGTGCTGCCGGGTATTCAGGGTCACCTGGATCTGGGGCGCCACGTCCCAGTTGGTGTCGGCTCCGGAGACGAACTCCCGTCCACCCAGCACTTCCACAATGGGTGACCAGGCACGGCCCCAGGTCCCGGCGGTAAAGGTCCGGCCCAGGGCCAGGCGCAGGAAACCCTCGGTGTCCGCCTTGTCGGAATCGAATGGCACCTCGGTGCCGGCCTGGGCGTGGAGGAAGAACTCGGCGGGCAGGATCTGGCCAAAGGAAACAAAAGGCTCGATAGCCGCGGTTCCCTTGCCGAACCCCTCGTCCTCGTCACCGGTGGGAAGTTTTACCTCTCCCGCAATGCTGAAGATACTCCCCCGCTCCCTGCTGAAGTAGAGGATGTGTTTGACCCCCACGGCGATGTCGCCCACCGCCGAGGTCCAGCCGTCGCCGTCACCATTTTCATCTCCCGGCTTCTCTGCCCAGCCCAGGGGCACGATCAGCTCGAACTGGCTCTTGGGCCCGAAACGCTGCTCGTAAATCACCTTGGAAGACACTTTGTCGCCTTCGGTGGGTACGGTCACCGAGAAGACCGCCTCATCCTCGACAAAGGCCTTTTCGGTGAAAATCGCCCGGGGGAGGTTCAGGTCGCCGCTGGGCCAACGCTTGTCCTGGCAGAACTCCTTCACGTAGGCGATGACCATTTCCAGCTCGGCCACGGTGAGCACTTCGCCAAAGGCGGGCATCATCACGGAGAACCCCCGGGTGGGGCCGCCCTCGAAAGCGATGCCCGTCCAGTCGGCCGAAGGTTCGCGCATGGTAAAATCGCAATCGGTGAAGTCGGGCACCTGCTCCGCGAAGGCCAGCAGGCTCGGAGGCGCCCCCCGGCCGTCCGCGCCATGGCAGTTGGCACAGGCCTCCATGTAGATTTCCGCCCCGGTTTTTGGGTGGCCCGCATCGCCGGTGGAGGCAAGGGTCAGGGCGGGCAGCACGAAAATGAGCGCCGCAATGACCAGGCCGCAACACCGGACGGACCGGCATCTGGGTTTTTCCATCATTTCTTGCTCCTCAGGAATGAATCAGGGTGCATGACAAGTTTACGGTGTATCCCGTCCATAAAAACGTGAAAATCGCCAAAAACTGTGTATTCAATATTCCCTAATACTATCCGGATTACTTTGCCATGGGAAGGCGAGACGGACTGCATTGGCCTCATTAACCACGACCTGCCCCATGGCAACAGTGCCATCCGGCTCAAGTGGGTCATGACTTCACTTTTCTTGTGACTTTTTTGTCTTAAGATCATCATATAAATCGTAAGCAGTCCCTGTTTTATCATTTGACATCGCCCGCTATTTAGATAATATCTGTCGATTAAATTATCGAATCAGGAATGCACACGGGTGGCCGGCAATTCCCACGGAATTCGGTCACCATCGAGTAAACCCGCAAAAACTGTTCGGAGGAACGCAAAATGGACACGGAAGCGATCATAAACGTGATCACCCAACTGGTCTCCACCTGGGGGCTTCGGGTAGTGGGCGCAATAGCGGTGCTGATCATCGGCCGCATGGTGGCCGGCATGATGCGCGGCTGGACCCGGCGTCTGCTCGAGCGGAGCAAAACCGACGCGACACTGATCCCCTTTGTTTCAAGCATGGTCTACTACCTGGCGATCGCTTTCGTGATCATCGCCGTGCTCGGCATCTTCGGCATTCCCGTCGCATCATTCGTGGTGGTGCTGGGCGCCGCCGGTCTGGCCGTGGGCCTGGCCCTCCAGGGAACCCTCTCCAGCTTCGCCGCCGGGGTGATGCTGCTGATCTTCCGACCCTTCAAGATCGGGGACCTGGTGGAAACCGGCGGCATCACTGGTGTGGTCCAGGAGCTCGGTATCTTCACCACCACGCTCAGCACCCCGGACAACGTCAAAGTAATCGTCCCCAACTCTCAGGTCTACGGCGCCACCATCAGCAACTACACCGACATCGAAAGACGGCGGGTGGACATGGTGGTGGGTATCAGCTACGGCGACGACATCGGCAAGGCCATCGAGATTATCACCCGGGTGGTGAAGGCTGACGACCGTGTGCTGGCCGATCCGGAGCCCCAGGTGGCGGTCTGCGAGATGGGCGATTCCTCGGTCAACCTGGTGGTCCGCCCCTGGTGCATCCCGGCCGACTACTTCGGGGTGAAGTTCGAACTGACCCGCCGGTTGAAGGAAGAGCTGGAGGCCAACGGCTGCTCCATCCCGTTCCCCCAGCGCGACGTGCACATTCACCAGGCCGGCGACAGCGCTGCCTGAGCATCCAGATTTGGACTCGGCCGCCAATTGCGGCTGTGTGAACGAAACGAATTCTCCGGGCCTTGGATATAAGGCCCGGCACTATTCAGAGGAGCTCGTGAGAAAGACCATGAGTAAACGTAAACTGAACGCCTCGATTTTGAGAGCCCTGATGACCCTGGCCGTTGCCGTCCTGCTGCTCGCCGTGCCGTCCATGGCCCTGGCACAGGACTCGGTTGCCGGCGCCGCCACGGCGGCCGAGGACCTGCTGGAGGCCACGGCCACGGAAGAAGAGGAAGATGCCGAACCCCGCTGGCTCACCTCCATCGGCTTTGGCGGCAGCCTGACCTCGGGCAACAGCGACACCCTGGGCCTGAACCTGTCCGTGGGCAGCGAAAAGAAAACCGAGAAAAACGAGTTCGCCCTCGGCCTCTCGGGCAGCTACGGCGAGACCGACAGTGAGACATCCACCGAGATCGCCAACCTGTTCTTCAACTACAAGCGGATGTTCGACAAGTCGTATATCTTTTCCAACACCTCGCTGTTCCACGACAAGATCGCGCTGATCGCCTACCGCTTCACCACCGCGGTGGGCTACGGCCGCAACGTGATCGACAGCGGGCGGACCACGCTGGGCCTGGAAGGCGGTGTGGCCTACATCCACGAGGATTACGAGGACGACCCCACCGGCGACATGCCGACCCTCGATGCGGACGACAAATTCTCCCTGCGCCTGGCCAACAACTTCGAGTACCGGTTCAGCCCGACGGCGAAGATCTGGCAGACGGCGGAGTATATGCCCGAGTTCGACGATTTCGACAGCTACCTGGTCAACGCCGCCATCGGTGTGGAAGCGGCGATGACCACCACTCTGAGCCTGCGCTTCTCCATCGAGGACCGCTACAACTCACGTCCGCCCTACGACTCGAAGAGGAACGACCTGATCTCGGTGATCGCCCTGGCCATCAATTTGTAGCCGGCTGAATCCCCCCCCCGGCAGACGGGGGGGATGACCCGCCCGGCCTCAACCCTGGAACCGCCGGAGAAGATATTTGAGGGCGTGTTTCATCACCCGGGGTTTGAGCAGGTAGCGGCCGTTGGCCAGCAGGATCCGGGGGCGGAGGTAGAAGCGGAGAAAAGCCTTGCGGTGCAGGCTTCGCAGTTCGCCCCTGCTCATCCCCCGCGGCACGTAAGCCCCGGCCCAGAAAAAGTAGCGGTGGGAAAGGTCCGCCTGGTTGATCTCGCCGCTCTCCTCCATTTCCTGCCAGATTCTGGCCCCTGGGAGGGGCAGAAAGGAGTGGAAGGCGGCCCGGTGCAGGGGCAGCTCGCGGGAGAAGCGGAGCGTGGCTTCGATGTCCTCGCGGGTCTCCCCGGGGATGCCGAGCATGAAGAAGCCTGTAATGTCGATCCCGCCAGCGTCCCGGACCATCCTGATCTTGCGCCGCACCTCGTCGGTGGTGGACCCCTTGCGGATCAGTTTACGTATCCTGTCCGATCCCGACTCGATCCCCACGGCGATGGAGTAGAAACCGGCCTTCTTCATCAGTTCGATGATCTCCCGGTCCAGCCGCTCCAGGCGAACCCCGTTAGGGGTGGACCAGCTGGCCTTGAGGTCGAGGCGGATCAGTCCCTCCAGCAGGTCGCGGGCATAGTCCATGTCCATGGTGAAGTTGTCGTCGACCATGTGGAATTCGCGGATCCCGTGGGTCTGGTAGAGTAGTTGCACCTCCTCGAGGAAGAGGCCTGCCGAGCGCTTGCGGAACGGCTGGCCGGCAGTGGAACAGAAGGTGCAGAGGTAGGGGCAGCCCCGGGTGGCCATCACCGGCGCCACCGGCTGGTTCATGCAGACCACACCGTGGGGTGAAAAGGGATAGTTTTCCGGTGAGATCAGGTCCCAGGCCGGCATGCCCAGGCTATCCAGGTCTTCCAGAAACTCCGGCTCGTTGAGGCGGACCCCCTCGCCTTCCCGCCAGCCCAGTCCAGGGATTTCTTCGAATGTGACCTGGCCCGCCTCCAGCACCGCCAGCAGCAGGGGAAAACCCCGTTCCGCTTCACCAGCAATAACGAAGTCGAGCAGTTCCGGACCGAACTGCACCAGGCACTGGGCCGGGGCGGCCGTGGGGTGGGCCCCGCCGATGATGGTGGTCACCTCCGGATCGTGGTTCTTGACCGTTTCCAGCAGGTTCTTCACCTGGGGCAGATCCATGCTGTAGCACTGGATCCCCACCAGCCGCGGCTGGAACTCCCCCAGCAAGGCGGCCAGGCCTTCGGCGGAGTGGTCCTCCTTCATCAGGTCGACGATCCGCACCCGGTGGTCCCGGCGGATCTGCGCCGCCAGGTATCCCAGGGCCAACGACGGCTGAATGTGGTCGCTCAGATTGCCGGGTTTGATGAGCAGGACGTCCATCACTCGACTCTATCCGCGCTCCGGGTTCCGGTCAACTGTCTGCCGCACTGGCACGCCGGACAGAAACACGATACGATTCGCACCAACCAGCGGTCAGATGACCTGTTGAGGAGTGCCATGAGAACGTCTGAAGAAATGCCTGGTCTCACCGACCTGGAAGCCACCGTGCTCGGCGTGGTCTGGAGCGATGGCCCCTGCACGGCCTACGCCGTGCGAAAGCAGTTTCAACAGTCGCTCTCCTCCCACTGGAGCGCCAGCACCGGCTCGATCTACCCCCTGGTCCGCCGGCTGGCCCAGCGCGGCCTGATCGCCGGACGGACACGGCGCCGCGGACGCCGCCCGGGGCAGGAGTACACCGTCACCCCGTCCGGCCTGAAGGCACTGCGCGGCTGGCTTGGCCCGCCGGTGGTACGTGCCGCCGTGGACGGAACCTTCGACCCGCTGCGCACGCGGACCTTCTTCCTCGGGTTGCTGAACCAGGGGGAGCTGGGCCGCTGGCTGGACAGTGCCGCCGCGGAACTGAAGAGCCTGGAGAAAGACACGCTGGAACGGTTAGCAGCGCTGAAATTCGGGGAAGACCGGTTCGCCCGGCTGGCCACGCACAACGCACTGAATGAAGTGCGGGCACGCAAATCCTGGCTGGCCATGGTGCGGCGCGAGCTGCTGCCCTAACGCACCACCACTGTCCGCGCCAGATCCCGCCCGCTGTCGGTGAGCTGTAGACAGTCGTCCTGCTGCACCATCAGTTCCCGATTCGTCCCCAACCGGACAATGCGCTGGGCGAATCCCCGGTCCCAGCGGAAGTGTTCTTCCAGCTGGGCCATGCTGCTCTCGTAGGGTTCCTCTGGGCAGCCCTCGTGCTGCAGCAAGTGGACGGCCAGCATCTGCCCGGCAAAGTCCAGACGCTGACGCCGGCGGCGACGGGCGATGGCGGCCAGCCCCCGTCCCGGCGCAAAGAAAAGGGCCAGCAGAAAGGCCACTCCGGTCATGGCGGCCATCGACCCGGCAATGGAGGCATCGAGGGAATGGGCCAGCCAGTACCCGGCCAGCGAACTGGCCACCCCGATGCCCACCGAGAGGGATATCATCACCGGCAGCCGGTCGGTGAGCAGGTAGGCCGCGGCCGGTGGACCGATCATCAAGGCCACCACCAGCACCGAGCCCACCGCATCAAAGGCACTCACCGCGGTTACCGAGACCAGACCCATGTGGGTGTAGTGGAGGAAGACTGGAGAGAAGCCCAGTGCAGCGGCCAGCTCGGGGTCGAAGGTGGAGAGCTTCATCTCCTTGTAGAAGAAGAGCAGGAAAGCGGCGTTGGCCAGCAGCGCTCCGATCATCACCACCAGGGAGACCGGCCCCCAATCCATACCAAACATCTGGAAGCGGTGAAAGGGTGCGAAGGCCAGCTCACCCAGCAGCACCGAGTCGGTGTCCAGGTGCACGTCCCCGGCATAGCGGGCGATGAGGATCACCCCCGCACTGAACAGCACCGGGAAAACCAGGCCGATGGCGACATCCTCCTTCAAGAGGCGTGACCGGCCCAGCAGTTCCACCAGCGCCACGGTGACCAGACCGGTCACCGCCGCCGCCACCAGCAGCAGCGGCGAAGCCAGGTCACCGGTGGCAAAGAAGGCCAGCACGATACCCAGAAGGATCGAGTGGCTGATGGCGTCGCTCATCATCGCCATTCGCCGGAGCACCAGGAACACCCCGGGCAGGGCGCAGGCGGCCGCGGTCACCGCCGCGATGAGCTGGATTTCCACCTGGGCCGGGCTCATCGGGCACCTCCCTGCTCACCGATGGTCCGGACAGCTTCGGCCGCCCCCGCCTCGGTCAGCGCCCAGCGGTCAGGCCCCACCCGCCGGGCCAGCCCCCGCGACTCCAGTTCCTCCAGGCTGCGGTCCGCCCCGCCGTGCCCTTCGCTCATCGCCCGCAGCACGGCCGTGCGGTGCGGGTGGTATGGGTCGGCATGCTGCAGCGAGAGGGCGTGAAGGTCCTCCAGCACCGCCCGCAGCTGGAGGCGGCGGCGGCTGCGCAGCCGGCGGATCCAGGACCAGAGCAGCCCGCGGTTCGGCGCCAGCAGCAGCGACAGCAGCACCACCGCGCTCATGAAGAGCACGATGGTGGGCCCGGTTGGCAGCCGGCGGACAGCGCTGGAAAGCACCGCCCCGCCCACTCCCCCCGCCGCACCGAAAATGGCGGCCAGCAACACCATCACACCCAGGCGGTCGGTCCACTGCCGGGCAGCAGCTGCCGGAGCGACGAGCATCGCGCTCATCAGCACCACACCCACGGTCTGCAGCCCGATGACGATGGCCACCACCAGCAGGGTGGTCAGCAGCAGGTCCAGCCGCCGCATGGGATAGCCGAGGGAATTGCCGAATTCGGGATCGAAACTGAGCAGCTTCAGTTCCTTCCAGAAGAGAAGCATAAGTATCAGAGCCGGCAGGCCCAGGGCCGCCATGGCCAGCAGATCCTTCTCCATCAGGGTGGCCGCCTGGCCGAAGAGGAACTTGTCCAGCCCGGCCTGGGAGGCATCGGGACGTTTCTGAATCCAGGTCAGCAGGACCAGACCGAAGCCGAAGAAGACCGAAAGCACCAGGCCGAGAGCGCTGTCCTCCTTGATCCGGGTCAGGTTGACCACCTGCAGCACGAACCAGGCCCCCAGCCACCCGGCCACCGCCGCCCCGGCCAGGATCACCAGCGGCGCCTTGCTGCCGGTGATCAGGAAGGCGAGGGCGATGCCGGGGAGGGCGGCATGGCTCATGGCGTCGCCGAGCAGGGCCCGGCGGCGCAACAGGGCGAAGGTGCCCAGCGCCCCGCTCACGGCACCCAGCAGTGCCGCACCCATGGCCACGGTGCGCAGGGTATAGTCGGTAAAGATGGCGAGAGGATCCATAGGCCTGGTACGCTGCCTCTAATCGGCTGTTTCGGCGCCCTTCCGTTCGATAATGTGCTGGTCCGTGCCGCCGGCTTCGTGGGGGGAGAGGAATCCCACCTTGCCGCCAAAGGCGAGGCGGAGGTTTTCTTCGGTGAACACATCGCTCACCGAACCGCTGGCGATCCGGCGCACGTTGAGCAGGATCACCCAGTCGAAATACTCCGGCACGGTCTGGAGGTCATGATGGACCACCAGCACCGTCTTACCCTGCTCGCGGAATTCCTTGAGGATCTCGATGATCGCCCGCTCGGTGGTGGCATCCACCCCCTGGAACGGCTCATCCATGAAGTAGAGATCCGCATTCTGGATCAGGGCGCGGGCAAGAAAGACGCGCTGCTGCTGCCCGCCGGAGAGCTGGCTGATCTGACGGCCGGCCAGCTCACGGACGCCCACCCGATCCAATGCCTTGAGTGCGGCCTCCCTCTCGATGCGTCCCGGGCGGCGCACCCATCCCAGCGAGCCGTAACTCCCCATCATCACCACGTCGAGCGCCGTGGTGGGGAAATCCCAGTCAACGCTGCCGCGCTGCGGGACATAGCCCACCCGCTTGCGCACCTCGCCGTACGGCTGGCCAAAAATCCGGACGTTTCCCGCCGCCGTGGGGACCAGCCCGAGGATGGCCTTGATCAGGGTGGTCTTGCCCGCGCCGTTGGGGCCGACAATGGACATCAGCACGCCCTGGGGGACCAGCAGGTCGATGTCCCAGAGCACCGGCTTCTCCCGGTAGGCCACGGTGATGTCGCTGACTTCAATGGCCGCTGATTTGGTCACGTTGCGTCCTGCTTGCGACGACACGGTCAGTGGGCTGCCGGGATGGCGACGGGATCAAACCCGTAGGCACTGACGATGGTGTCGATATTGTGGCTCACCATCCCGAGGTAGCTGCCCTCGGGACTGCCGGGACTTCCCATGGCATCCGAAAACAGCTCGCCGCCGATGGAGACGTCAAACCCCTTGGACCGCACAGCATTGCGTACCGCTTCGATGGTGCGCACCGGCACCGAGGACTCGATGAACAGCGCCGGGACCCGGTTCTCCACGACAAAGTCCACCAGGTCCTGCACGTCGGCGGTGCCGGCCTCGGTGGCGGTGCTGATCCCCTGGAGGCCGCGCACCTCGAAGCCGTAGGCCCGCCCGAAATAGTTGAAGGCATCGTGGGCCGTGACCAGGATGCGCTGTTCCGCCGGGATCAGCTCGGCCTTGCGCAGCACCTCACTGTGCAGCGCTTCCAGTTGCTCGATGTAGGCGGCAGCGTTCTGCCGATATGTCTGCGCGTGCTCGGGATCCAGTTCCAGCAGCCGGTCGCGAACTCCGGCGGCGATGTCGGCCCACTGTGACACGTCGAACCAGACGTGGGGGTCGTGGGCCCCCCTGAACTCCGAGGGCGTGAGCAGGCGCTCCTCGTCCAGCGCTTCGGCCACCGCCATGGTGGGGACACTGGCTCCCAACCGCTCCAGCACCTCGGCCATCTTCCCCTCGAGGTGCAGGCCGTTGTAAAAGATGATGTCCGCCCCAGTGAGCCGTCCCACATCCCCTTCGCTGGCCTTGTAGAGATGCGGATCGACACCGGGGCCCATCAGGGTGGTGACCTGCACCCGTTCCCCGCCGATGTTGGCCACCAGGTCGCCGATCATCCCGGTGGTGGCCACCGCGCTGACCTGCCGTCCGGAAATACTGCCCTGGCCACGCGGCACCTCTCCGCAACCGGCGGCCAGCAAGACGAGACTGATAACGACACACACGCGGAGAGTCGAACGGTTCATCTTCATCCCTCACAATTCGGGTCCGTCGGGGAAATTGCTTCAGATGAGTGTATTGTACATGGTTTTTGGCCGGACGGCGAGACGTGGGAAACAAGGCGGGGAATCGGCCGAGGGGAAGGATCGGTCGGGTCAGCTGAGGACACCGGCAGCTCTTTGCTGATCCCTCAGTTTCCTGAAGCGACCGTTCGTCTTCCGTTTGGCACGCGCCTTTTTGAGATAAAGCCAGGGATCGCGGGTGGCTTTGAAGGCGACCTTACGCATCAGAGAGGTGCGGGGACTGGCCGGGGCCTGGTTGTAAATACAGGTGAGCCCGCAGTCGCGGTAGTCGCTGTTCTCCAGACGCTCCCGGAAGCGGTTCATCCTATCACCATTCCAGATCTCCGCCAGCGACTGCTTCTTCAGGCTTCCCACGGGGTACCAGGACTGGCAACAGACCTGGCAAGTGCCTTCGAAATCCACAAAGAGCCGCTCGTAGGCCACGTGGCAGGCCGTGCTCCGTTTGCGCTCCTCCACGGTGAACCGTTCCCGCAGGGGCTGAACCCGGTGGCGTATGGACAGCAGCCAGTCATACTCGCTCAGACCCACCACATCCCCATTTTGGGCCCCTTCAGAAGCGGCGTAGCCCTCGGCGATGGCGGCCTGGGCCAGCATCGGTTCCACCTCGACGCTGAGGATACAGTCGGTGGTGAGCTGTGCGCTGATCCCCTTTTCCCGGCAGTAGCGGATGAAGGGCGCGATCTGATTGAGGTTCAGCTGGGTGATCACCAGGCTGGCGCCGATGGCCACCGTGCTTCCGGATATTTCCCGGCGCTGGATGAACCGTTCGAGATTGGCGAAAACACGCTGGTGGTCCGACCCGACCATCACCCTGTCGTACACCGCCTTGTCCACCGCGTTGAGCGAGAAATTGACGAAACGGCCCCGCTCCAGATAGGCTTCTTCGAAGATCCCCTCGAACTTCAACCCGTTGGTCATCAGGGCCAGCCGTACATTGGGATAGCGGTCCAGCAGCAGTTGCAGCAGTTCCCGGCAGCTCTTCAGGTACCCGTGGGCTCACCTCCCTGCATGTTCAGACCGCCGATGACCTCATAGGCCGGAAGCAGCGCTTCGCTCCATATTCTCCGGTGGAGAACCCGTTTGGGTGAGTAGTCAGCCTGGTGACAGAATTCGCAGCGGACATTGCACGGATACCCCATCACCAGGTCGATACCCTTCAGTCCCTGCAGTTGGTGAGTGCTCATGGTGTCCCGACTCCGCTTCGATCAGCCCTGCTCCAGACAATATAATAATAACTCTAAAGTAATTCAAGATATTTTTCCCTATTTAAATCAATAATTTGAACCCAGGCCAATCCGTATCCTTGACATTTTGTAATTGGAGGCCCGAGAATGTTGACGATGCGGGGATTTGAGAGCTTCGCCACCAGCATGCAAGGGCATCACGATGAAACCACTTCCGGTCACACCCGTTGAACCTCGCCAGCAGACCATCCAGAGGTATCAGTCCCTGCTGCGGGAGAAATCCCCGGACAGGGGGCGGATTCTTCTCGATCAGATGACGATTCTCGATCTGGACCAGACCATGTCGGAGATGCTTGGCACGGACCGTCAGGCCCTGGCCGGGCACCATATCGGACGCCTCTTCCCTCTCCGGGATTGCCTGCGTCTCTGCCTGGTCAGCCTGTTCCGCGCCTTCGCCTCCGGAGGCCCGCTGGTCGAACAGTTGGTGACCGCCGCAGGCGACGAACTCCCCGCGGAGTGGCGCTTCCGCCTGCTGCAGCGTTCGGAAATCAGCGCCATCTACCTGGCGGAGGTGCGGCCGCTCGGCCGCCGGATGCCGCCGTTGCAGTCACTGCTCCATGCCATGACCCGGAGCGGCAGGCATCTCGAGTTCCTGCGCGACGGCTACCGGACGGTGACACGGACCCGCAGCACCTTTCCCATGTGGCGCAGTGCCGAGCTGGAGATCCAGTCCAACTGCAACCTGAACTGCACCTGGTGCCCGCGGTTCAAAGACCGCAGCGGGGTCCGCAAGGATCCAAAAGGCCGGCATGTGGACCAGCGGATGCCGGACAGGCAGTTCTATTCCCTGATCGACCAGCTGGCCGAACTGGGCTACCGGGGCACCCTTAAAAAGCACCGGTTGTCGGAAGCCTTTCTCGACGGGCGCTACGAGAAATTCACCCGCTATGTGAGAGAGAACAGCGGGATGGCCCAATGGGAGGACACCAACGGCGCGGTTCTGGCAAAGAGCCCCGATCTGTGCCGCAGGTTGGACGGCGTGGTGGATGGGCTGAATATCGGTCTCTACGATGCCCAGAGCGCCGATGAACTGAACGATGAGATTGCGAGGTGGAAGAGCCGCTTCAGGAAAACGACGGTTCGCTTCAGCGTGCCGCAGTGGAACTGCACCATCCGCGCCAACGCCTCAGACAGTGTGGACAGGAGCCTGGCCGATCCGGTCTACCTCGATTTCCCGTGCCCGCAGCCCTACCACTTTTTGATGATTCGATACGACGGGGACTTCGGGATGTGCTGCGGCGACGACCAGGGGGAGCTGAATCTGGGCAATGCGTTCGAAAGACCGCTTCGCGACCTCTACTGGTCTCCCCGGCGATTGTCCATGGCCCGGACCCTCGCCCGGCCTGGTGGGCGAAAAAAGGTTGGGGCACCCTGCGCTACCTGTCTCGAGGGCACCGTGAGCAGTCATCTGCTGCTGGACGCCTGAACTTAGCGGGTCGTATTCTCCGCGGAGGGCCATGGCTCACTGCGCCCCGGTCCGTGGATCTGCTCCTGGTAGCGGGTCAGGCGGAAGGCGAAGCACGACCCTTCACCCGGACGGCTCTCACACCAGATCGTCCCGCCCAGCTTGTCGATGAACTCTTTGGCCACCGCCAGGCCGTATCCCGTGGACGACTCTCCTCCCGTGGGTTGCGGTGTCAGACGACCCCCACGCTGGAACAACTTCGCCTGGTCTTCCGGGCCAATCCCCGGCCCCTCGTCACGAATCTTGCAGGAAACCCATTCCTGCTCCACCGACAAACTGATCCGGACACAACTGCCCGCCGGTGAAAACTTCACCGCGTTGGACAGCAGGTTGTCGAGGACCACGGCGGTCATCACATGGTCCGTCCAGACCAGCGCCTCTTGCTCAGCGGGCTCGAAGATACAGCTGATCTGCTTCCGATCCGCCAGCGCTTGATAAAACTCGGTAAAACGCCTGGTCATGACCCCCAGATTGACCTTGTCGAGGATGACAGTGCTGTCCCACCCCGCCGAATCGCTCCTCATTTGAGCGACCGTGCACGTCATCAGGTCGGTGGAACGCCGCATGGCGCCGAGCAGCCGGGCAACTTCGGGATTGGGGTGATCCGCCAGCATCATTCCCAGCAGTTCCACCGCCCCCCCGGTGACGGTGATGTAGTTGTTCAGGGCGTGTGATGCGAAACCCACGGCATCCTTGCTGACCACCGGCAGCTTCTCCAGATCATGCAAGGCCAGCTCGAGATCGGCTCTGGCCCGGTCAATGGCCGAAGAAATCCGCTCCTTCGCCTCACTCATCAGTTGATCCTCCCCTGGTCCACTGTCATCACCCGTGTGCCCGGTTCACACAATACATCGCAACACCACCAGGTAAAAGAGTAGGGAATTGCTGCCGTCCAGTCAAGGAACCGGGGGGGAGAGTGTTGCCAGACCGCAGTCGGCGGGGTACACTCTTTTCACACACCCTCCCGTGACGGACCCGGGAGATATACATCCCCGAACAAACGTGAGCCACCGCAACGATCCGGATGCAATTCCTGCGGGTCATTCCCCTGCCGGAGCCGGCAGGCGGGGCATGAACCGCCCGAACGGCGCGCTCATCTGCAGTTGTCAGGAGATATCACATGAGGACTGAAAAGAAATCGACGACCGCACTCTGTATCGCCTGTGGTCTGCTCGCGGCTCTGATGGCCATCACTGTGATGTCCCGGGCCGATGAATCAGCCCCCCGGACCAAAGAGGAGCAACTCCTCGACCGGGCAATGGCCGTCCATGAGCTGGCCCTGACCATCGATTCCCACGTGGATATTCCCGGTGAGCAATACGGCACCGGCGAGCTGGACCCGGGCATCGACAACCCCAAGCTGCGTTGCGACCTGGTGAAGATGGAGCAGGGGGGGATGGACGCGGTCTTTCTGGCCGTCTTCACCAGCCAGGCGAAGGAGTTGAACGAGGAGACATACTCCAGGGCCCGGGAAAAGGCCAAGGCGCAGTTCGTCGCGATCCAGCGGGTGGTGGAGAAGCAGTATCCCGATCGCTGCGCCCTGGCCCGCACGCCCGCCGACGTGGAGCGGATTGTGGCCGGGGGCAAAAAAGCCGTGATCATCGGCGTGGAGAATGGGTTCCCCATCGGCGAGAACCTGGAGTATCTCAGCCGCTGTCACGAGCTGGGGGCACGATATATCACGCTCTGCCACACCGGCCACAACCAGATCTGCGATTCGTCCAGCCCGGAGAAGCCGCTGCATGACGGGATCTCCGCCTTCGGGAAAAAAGTGGTGGCCCGGATGAACCGTCTGGGCATCATGTGTGACGCATCACACATTTCGGAGAAGGCCTTTTTTGACCTGATCGCAACGTCCCGGGCACCGATCATCGCCTCGCACTCGGGGTGCAGCGCCGTCCACGCCCATGACCGCAACCTGACCGACAACCAGTTGAAGGCCCTGGCAAAAAACGGCGGCGTGATCCAGGTCGTGACCCTCGAGCAATACCTGGGGCCGGAATCGCCGGAGCGGGAGGCGGCGATGAACAAGCTGCGCCAGGAGATGGGGATCCCCACCTGGGACGAGTACCGCCTGCTGACCGAAGAACAGCGCGCAGTGCTGCGCCCGAAGCTGGATGAGTACTGGGGCCGGCGCCGGCAGATCGCCGAGGCCCACCCCATTGCCACCATCGAGACCTACGTGGACCACATCGACCACGCGGTGCAGGTGGCCGGCATCGACCACGTGGGTATCGGCACCGACTTTGACGGCGGCGGCGGGTTCATCGGCTTCGCCGACCACAGCCAGGCCCTCAACGTCACCGTCGAACTGGTCCGGCGCGGCTATTCGGACAAGGACATCCGCAAGATCTGGGGCGGGAACCTCCTCCGCACCTGGCGGGCGGTGGAAAAGGTGGCGCAGTCGCTGCAGCAGGAAAACGGACGCTAACCATGGCGAAACGCAACGTCCTGCAGTTCGGCAATCCGCTGTTGCGTGAGACCAGTATCGAGGTCACGGAATTCCAGTCCCCGGAAGTCCAAAAGACGGCGCGCAACCTGGAGGACACGCTCAGTGACCTGCAGCGCATCCACGGGAAGGGCGGGGGCCTGGCCGCGCCGCTCATCACCGTCAGGAAGGTACAAAAAAGTCCCGACGCCCAGAACAAAGAAACACGAACTGCATTCGAAAAACCGCTTCGCCCGGGGACTGAAGGTATAAGCCAGGACCAGCGCCGCCAGCGAAATAAGGCTTAATCAAACCAGGAGAACCAGTTCCGCTCGCTCCCCGAACACCTGCCGGTCCAACAGGGCAAACAGGCCCCCCAGGACGATCACCAGCCCCCAGGCGATGCGGCAATACCAGATCTTCCGGTGGAAGATATGCTCCATGTAGAGCATTTCCGTCTCCGGATCGCTGAACTTCAGCGAAAACCTGCTCATCGAATACTTGTTCACGGTTATGCTATTTCCATCGCCTGTTCTATGAATTACCGGTCCATGGCCACCTTCACTCTGTCCGTTCCTCTTCCAGGCGTGCGACCAGTGAATTGGCCTTCCGCACGGCCTTGTAGATGATTTCGACGTGCTGTCTCTCAGCATCCTTCTGTTGCGCCGCCAGGTAGAGCTCGGCGCTGCCCTGGATACTGAAGAGCATGTTATTCAGATCGTGAAGAAGCTTGCGCTTCGAAAGATCGTCATGTTCGGCGACAGGAATGGCGGGTTCCTCCACTGCCGCCGGGTCCTGATCCGCCAGGGCGGGGGAGGCGGCCGCGTCCCGGAGCAGGAAAGGCAGCCACCTGACAAGCTTGATCCAAAGGTCCCGGGTCCTGAACGGTTTCCCCAGATAGTCATCCATGCCGCAGGCCAGACAACGCTTTCTGTCGTCGAGGGTGACGTGTGCGGTGAGGGCGATTATCGGCAGGCTCTTTCCGTCCTGCAGCGGCTGCTCAGCCTGGCGAATCGCTTTCGTTGCCTCGTAGCCGTCCAGCACGGGCATCTGACAGTCCATCAACACCGCATCAATCCCACCGGCCATTGCCTTCTCCACCGCTTCCTGGCCGTTGGAGGCCAGGACCACCTCACAGCCCATCATCTCCAACTGGTGGACGACAACCTCCTGGTTTATTTCATGATCCTCAACCAGCAGTATCCTGGGTGGACGCTGCCAGACCGCAGCGGAGGGCTGTTCGATATGGACGGCGAGGTCGGTCTCGTCCGGGTCCGGAAGCTCGAACTCCACCTCAAAGCGAAAACAGCTCCCCACCCCGACCTCGCTCTCCAGGGTCAGTTCGCCCCCCATCAGGCGGACAATCCGGTCGGCGATGGTGAGCCCCAGGCCGGTCCCTCCGTATCTCTTCACCGTTCCCGACTCTTCCTGGCGGAAGGGCTCAAAGACCAGGGCCTGCTTTTCCGGGTCAATCCCCGGCCCCGTATCTTCGACACTGCACAGAACCCTGACCCCGCGGGGCGATCGACTCGTCACTTTGACTGCCAGGCGGACCACCCCCCTCTCGGTGAACTTGAAACTGTTGGTGAGCAGATTCCCGACAACCTGGGTCAGCCGCAGTTGATCGCCAACCACCTGCTCCGGAAGGTCGGGATCCAGTTCCACGACTAACTCCACATCGCTATCGCCTTCCACCCCCTGATAGAGGCTGCCTAAATCCTCCAGGACCTCCTTGAGCCCGAACGGTTCGTTGACCAGGAGGAACTCGCCGGCTTCGATTTTTGAAAAGTCCAACCCATCTGAGATGACCCTCATCAGCCACTCGCTGCTTCGTCCGATCATCTCCACATAGTGGCGTTGCCTGTTATCCAGACTGGTCCTGGACAACATTTCCGAGATGCCCACCACCCCGTTCAGTGGCGTTCTTATCTCATGACTCATCGTCGCCAGAAAATTGGACTTGGCCCGGCTGGCACTCCGGGCCAGTTCGAGGGTGCGCCGCAGCTGACGGAGAAGCACCGCCACATAGAAGGGAAGGACAATGAGACCGACGAGGATGCCAAAGGTCACGTAGGGCCCGAGACTGTAAGACGGGCTGGCAAGTGCGGCAAAGGAGAAACCCAACACGGCACAGCCCGCGGAGAAGGCCAGATACTTCTCGCCAAACCGGAAACCATTGCCGAAACTTACCCAGAGATAGACAATGAAAAGCGGTGCCCCCAGTTCCCCGAGAAAGTAGAGGACGGCTGTCGCCGCACCGTTGTCGACAACGATTCCCGCCAGCCGTCTCGGCACCGACACCTCCGGCGAAAGAACAAGCCAGGTGATGATACCAAAGGCGCAAACAAAGAAGATCCCTCCCCCGATCAGGGTAATCAGATCGTTGCCCAGAAGGGCACCGTCCGACAGGGTGATGTAGAGCAGATAGCAGAAGAAAAAGAAACCAACCACCAGGCGCAGCACCGCCTGCTGGTGTTCGGTCTCGGATCCGAGGCCCACCAGGGATTTCAACGTGGAGAACCGGCTACTCGAAGCCTCCTCCCCTTCAGTCTCTGTCTCCACACCGGTCTCGTTCAAAGCAGGTTCACATCCCACTGCAGACGACGCTGCCGACAACAAGGAAAGACCACTGTTTAGCAGACAAACATTCACGCCCTTGCGGCCCGCCGTACAAAGGGCGTGGCGAGGCCGCCGCCGCTCGCATTTCTTATCGATATAATTGGATCGGGCCTTGATCGCCGGCAAGAATGGAGTGGCGGCAGTCAGAAGCGGATCCGTGACGGCCGGGGCGGGGGCACGTGGCAGGTGCGCACGATGTCCTCGGACAAGGCCTGGAACATCATGGCCACCACCTTGACCAG
Source organism: uncultured Acidobacteriota bacterium (assembly GCA_963836075.1). Lineage (GTDB taxonomy): Bacteria > Acidobacteriota > JAQAZP01 > JAQAZP01 > JAQAZP01 > JAQAZP01. Next base: position 1,928,900 of record CAWIIB010000009.1, on the reverse strand, counting down.
GCCCTGGATGATGGTCACGCCGGCTTCTTCGAGACCGGCGGTACCGAGAACTCCCGGCTCGAAACGGGCTATTCGCCCGGGGCATCAGATAGCGGCTCCACCCAGGGGGGAACGGCGAAGGCCTTTGCCTCGTCCTCGCTGCCCGGCTCGTAGAACGAGTGGATCGAGTCGTCGGTGAAATAGCGCCAGAATCCGGCTGCCAGTTCCTTGTCGCGGATCGTAAAGGCGCCCTCTTTCTGGCGCTCCTCGAGAAAACGCCGGTAGGCGTCAAGCGGCTCCGGTCCGAGCTGCTGGTAGATGATGCGGCCGCCGTACTGCTGATACAGGGTGCGGTTCAGCTTCCACTGCTCGATGATCGCCCGGGCCATCTCGCGCCGCATGACGGCGACCTCCGCCGCCTCTTCCGCGGTCATGTCTTCGCCGGTCTCCAGGCTCTCCAGCAGATCGCTCGTCTGCCGGCGCTCGTTCTCCAGCGCTTCCCGGTCGTCGGGAGGGAGGTCCGCCGACTTCAGCTGCCGTTCGATATCGGCCAGACGCGCTTCCCGTTCCGCACGGTCCTTTTTCGCCACGTGGTCGAGGCGCTCGTCAAAGGTCTCGATCTCCTCTTTGCCGGCAGAGATGCCGTTATCGGCTTTGTAACGCTCGAACAGCGCTTCGAGGATCGCGGCCTGCATCTCACGGGCATCTTCCGTCTGGATCTCTACGTCAAGCACGGTGGCGGCGGGGGGCAGCGCTGCCTGCGGCTCGAACTCAATGATCGACCCGTCGGCCATGGTGGCGAGGAAGAGGTGCCCGTTCTCGACGACGTAGGAGCGGACCCACTCGAACTGGGCGAGAAAGATGTCGTGCAGCGAGCCCGGGGGGCACATCGCCCTGGTGGCGGCGATGGTGCCGAACTGGAGTAGGCCCGGGGACTCGGAAGTCCAGGAACCGCTGGCCCGGTTGCAGTCCGCGCGCAAGGTCATCGTGCCGTCAGCGGAAAAGGCCAGCGTATACAGCAAGGCGTCGTCCGGCGCGTGTTCCGTGTCGTCCATCGACATGATTCGCACCAGTTGCCATGAGGTGCCCCCCAGGTTGCCGTTCTCCGGGCCTGCTGCACCGGGTCTGTCCGCTGCCGGGCGGCATGCGTCGCCGGCGCTCAGCGGGCCCGCCCCGGCGGCGAGTGCCAGCAGAAATACGAGCAGATAGGGGATGACGGGCTTGCAGTGTCGATGGTTCATCAGCCATGCCTTTCAGGATATTCCACGCCTGGATTTCTGCTCCGCTGTCGTTCACTCGTGCGATAGAGCGAAACATATCGATGAAGAAACCGGAATCTGACGAAGATAATCTATAAAATATCTTGACTTTAACTAGGCAACCATACTATATTTCAAAATTATTGTCGACAAGCAAGGAAAATGATCTGTTAAGGAGGCCGGTAGATGTGGAACCGAACGACTGGAGTGCTGTGCCTGATGGCGGCAGTTTTTTTCGCTGCCCCGCCGGGCATGGCCGGGAATGAGGTGAGGAAGGAGCGAGTGCAGTTCGAAAAGGGCGCTTCGGGCGCCGATATCAAGGGGACAATCACTGGCTACGAAACCGTCGATTACCTGCTCGGCGCGCGGGCGGGCCAGACCATGTCGGTATCGATGACCACGGATAACGGGGCCAATTACTTCAACGTTCTGCCGCCGGATTCCGAAAACGAAGCGGTTTTCAACGGCTCCACCAGTGAAAACCGTTACGAGGGCCGTCTAGACCTGGACGGTGACTGGAAGATCAGGGTCTATATGATGCGCAGCGCGGCCCGGCGGGACGAAGTTGCCAATTACACCCTGAAGGTCGGCATCTCCGGATCCCCCGACCCGGCGGTGGCGCGCGAGGCCAGCACGTTCGGGCCGCTGGAGTACGATGCCAGCGGAAATCTGGGCTGTGCTTCCGGCGGGGCTCCGATGCAGACGGGAGCCTGTCCATTCAAGGTTATCCGCAATGATTACGGGGCCACCATCTATGTCCTCAAGCCTGGGGGCCAGGGTACCCGGATCCTTTACTTCGACAGCGGCAAGTGGTCCACCGACTCGGCGGCCGAGGTCAAGGCCACCAAGCGTGCCGACATGTGGGTGCTGATTGTCGAAGAGGAAACCTACGAGGCACCCGAGGCCGTCATCACCGGCGGCTGACCCGCAATGAGGCCAATCCACGCCTATCTGCAATTGACTGAATGAACCTCTTTGAAAAGCAGGGGTTCGTTTGATTGGACCCCCGGGCGCCAGGCCCGGGGGGAATGGAGGGTGAACAATGAAACTGACTATCCGATTGATGATTCCCGGCCTGCTGGCCATACTGGCACTGGTCTGGAGCGTTCCGGCTTCGGCGGGGGAAAAGGACAACAGCGCCCTGGCCGATCTGCTGAGCGGCATTGCAGACTCGCTGGTCGCCGAACAGCAGGACGAGGACATCGCCAGTGCCTTCCGCGACGAGTTGGGCCGGGAGCCCACCGACCGCGAGTATCAGCGCTACCGCACGATGATGGACGAGCACCACTGGTCAGTTGAGGACGTCCGCGACGACCTGCGGGGCCGTTCGGACTACCGCCGCCATGGATCCGGGTCTTCCAAGGACGTTGAACAGGTCATCCGCCGGGCCTACGACGACATCCTGCACCGCGAGCCGGACCGGGACGGCATGCGCACTTTCCGCAGCCACATGATCGACGACGGCTGGACCGAGCAGGACGTGCGCGAGGCTCTGCGCAAAAGCCAGGAGTTCGACCGGAGAAGCTCGGAGTCGGCGGACAAGATCGTACGCCGCGCCTACCAGGACCTCCTGCACCGTGAGCCGGACCACAACGGCCTGGTCACCTTCCGGAACCACATTCTGCACGACGGCTGGGACGAGCACGATGTGCGCCAGGCGATAGCCAAAAGCCCCGAGTATCGCCAGAAGAACAGCATGAGCCGCAAGGATGCCGAAGAGGTGGTCCGCCGGGCCTACCGCAGTGTCCTGCACCGCGATCCGGACAGCGGTGGGAGCCGGGGATTCGTCGATCACGTGCTCAACGATCACTGGACCGAGAGGGACGTGGCCCGCCAGCTGCGCAACAGCAAGGAATACCGGAGCAAACACAAGTAGGCGGGCCGGGAATGATGTCCAGAGATCGCAGAGCACGTCGATCCCGCTGCCTTCCGTTGCTGCTGATGGCGGCAGCGGCGTTGCTCGCCGCGCTGCCGGGGGTAGCCGCCGGTCTGCCCCCGGACCGCCTGGAAGCGTTGCAGGCCGAAGCGCCGACGCTCAATCCCGAAGTGCTGCGGCTGGGCCTGCGGGCTGTGGGCTGTGCCGAAGAGCGGGGCGAGGGCGGGGGGCGCCGAGTGACCATCATCGATTATTCACGGCCCTCCACCGAGAAACGCCTCTGGGTCTTCGATCTCGATCGCGACGCGCTGATCTACCACGAACTCGTCGCCCACGGCAAGAATACGGGCAAAAATCGTGCCGTCAGGTTTTCCAACAGGCGCGGCAGCAGGAAGTCGAGCCTTGGCCTCTTCCTTACCGGCAAAACATACCAGGGGCACAACGGCTACTCGCTCAAGCTCCACGGTCTCGAGGCGGGTATCAACGACCACGCGCTCCAGCGGACGATCGTGATGCACGGCGCCTGGTATGTGAGTGAGGAGTTCAAGCGAAAGCACGGGAGGCTGGGGCGGAGCTGGGGTTGCCCGGCGGTCACCCGCACGGTGGCGCGGCCCCTGATCGACGAGATCAAGGGCGGCAACTACCTGTTCATCTACTACCCGGATGACCACTGGCTGTCGGCCTCGGTCTATCTTAACGGCTGCTCCGCGGAGGTATCCCGAGCTGTTTCCGGGGAGAAATGAAAGAAGACCAGTTGCCGTTTTTTTTCGGCGGAAACCAATGACACCGGCCATTAAATGGATATAAACAATGGATTTTCCTCGTAGGGGGTTACTCCCCCGGGATATGCGGTATTGCATCGAACAGGCGTACGGTATCCTGCCGGATCACGCCATTTTCAGGGAGTCTTATGATGTACAGAATTTTTGTCGGGTGCAGCAGAGCCGCCATCGCGGCCATCCTGCTCCTTGCCTTTACCGTCCAGGTGAGTGCGTATGCGGGCAACAAGTGGCGCATCCAGTGCAGCGAAAGCGCCAAGTCCGATGGGCAGATCATCTTTTTGGTTGAGCCGAAGGGCGGCGAACCGGTCAGAGTCGTTGTGGACATCTCCAGGGGCACCAGCGAAAATCACGTGGCCAGCAAGATCCGTGATGCCTTCAAGGCCCAGCTCCCCAGCGATGTCTTCCATGTCGAGAAGGACGACGGCGAGGACGTCCTGGTGAAAAGACATCACGGCACGGCCAACTTTACCCTCAAGGTGCTTGAAAACACGGTCAAATCCGTCAGGATCAACCTCGACCACGAGTAGCGGGTGAAACCGGGGATGGTATTTCCTCTCCGCGAACCGCCGGCATCTTCTGCCGGCGGTTCGTTTTGCATGGGCCTAGAGGGTTCAATTACGATGAGAAGCAGAAATGATCATATCGCTCTGATACGGGGGAAACGACAGAACCACCCCAGAACTGTGTTTTACCGGCCGTTACCGGCCCGCCTCACCGTCCTGGTGATCTGGATCCTGATCGCCTTCGCCGGGCCGTGCGCCACATCGTCAGCGCAGAACGAGACGGATGCCGTCAAGGACCTGGAGGCCAGCGCCGAAAAACGACTCGATAAGATTCACCAGACAGAGCAGAACATCTCGGAGTTGTCGGCCCGCATCAAGGTATCCAAAGGGGAAGACCGCCAGGCGCTCGAACATTTTCTTATCGGGAGGCGCGTTGGCTTGCTCGACGATATACATGAGCTGGCCCAGGATCTTCAGCGGTTGGAAGCCCTTGATGCAGAGGCCGCGGCCCTCAGGGCGAAGGTGGAATTGCTCCTGGACAGGGCAACGAACATCATCCCCGGGCTCGTCTCCTCGTTGAAAGCAGAGACCGCCGAACTTCGGGATATCAGGGGGGCGGCGAGCCCGGAAGAGCGACGCTCCATCGCGGAGCGCATTTCCCTCTACCTCGATCAGATGGACCAGCTGTATCTGAGCTTTCTGGACATTGCCGAGATGAGGGAAACCCTGGGCCTCAGTACCGAAGAGGACAGGCGATACCTGCTGGACGAACTCACCGCCAGGGCGGGTCTGCTGGTGGGCCGGATCGAGCTGAACGTGGAGCATCGCGACCGGCTTCGTGAACTTTCGAAGCGGCTGCCCGATGACGGCGCCACCAACACAGAGCTGGCGGAGGCCGATGACCGGTTGGCGGAAAATGTTTCGCACCTGCATGCCACGGTGTCCCTGCTGAAGCGCCTCGACGCAGACACCACCTCATACCAGGCAGCCCTCGTGTCGACCACAGGCGAGCTCAGCCCGGATGTCCTCGACAAGGACGTGGCCGCGGGGCTGCTCACGGAACTGGTGAAGACGGCACGTCAGTGGATCGTCCGCAACGGCCCCGCAATGCTGTTCAACGTGCTGCTGTTCGTGGTGATTATTCTCCTGTCCTGGGTCGCGGCCCACCTGCTGCGTCGCCTTGTTGCCCGCAGTTTGGACACCGCGAGAATCCCGGTGTCCCGCCTGCTCCACGGCATGCTGCTCAAGATGACGAGCCGGGTGGTTCTGGTCCTGGGCGTTCTTTTCGCGTTCTCACAGCTGGGCGTCAGCATCGGCCCGTTCCTCGCCGGCCTGGGAATCGCCGGTTTCATCCTCGGTTTTGCTCTGCAGGATACGCTCTCGAACTTCGCCGCCGGGATGATGATCCTTCTCTACCAGCCCTTCGACGTGGATGACGTGGTGGAGGCCGGCGGTGCCTTTGGCCGGGTCAGTCACATGTCCCTGGTGTCGACCACGATCATGACTTTCGACAATCAGACTCTGGTGCTGCCCAACAGCAAGATCTGGGGCGACACGATCAAGAACGTGACCGTCCAGAAGACCCGCCGTGTTGACCTGGTGTTCGGGATTTCCTATGACGACGACATCCCCAGGGCCGAACGGGTGCTGGCGGAAATCGTTCGTGACCACCCGAAGGTCCTGGTCGACCCCGCACCCGTAATCCGGCTCCACGCTCTCGGGGAATCCTCCGTGGACTTCATCGTCAGGCCGTGGTGCGCCAGCGAGGACTTCTGGGAGGTGCACTGGGACATCACGCGGGAGGTCAAGCTGCGGTTCGACAGGGAGGGGATCAACATTCCCTACCCGCAGCGAGACGTCCACCTCCATCCCGCCGCCGCCAAGCAGGCATCGCCGACCGAGGCTTGAGCGAGCGGCGGTCTCCCGCCGCCCGCCCCGGTCAGTCGGCTTCCTGTTTCTCCGGTTCCCCCTGGTGGGTGGCCATGACCACGAAATCCTCGTCCGAGGTGGCCCGGGGCGCCGCCGCCTGGGCGGTGATCAGCAGGGTTGTCCCCGGCGACAGGAGATCGTAGACCTGCTTGCCGAATTGATGCGGGACATGCAGGCGCATGAAGGTGGTTTCCACCTCCGGCATGTGCGGCCCGTCTCCGGATGAGAGGGCGACCGCCATCCACTTGTTCATTGGCCGCTTGGGGTCGAAGGGGCTTTTCTCTGCCGTCTTGCCCTCCAGGATCGTGAACACGCTTTCCCAGACCGCGTGCTCCGGATTGGGAATGTGGACTGCCGCCGCGCCGATCTCCAGGCCATTGCGGTAGACATACAGCTGGCCCTCGGCGGTGCTCAGCAGCAGGCTCACCGGGCCAGTGGCGGATCGCGACGGTTCCCAGCGGTACTTCGTGTCCACGGTCACCGGTCCGTCGGGCTCGTGGAGCAACGGGGAGAGCACGAGGCCCGGGTGCGCCCCCTCGGCTGGCCCCGAGTGGTCATCGGCGATCACTACGGTGGTACCCACCTGGTCCAGCTCGTAAAGCAGGCGGGAAAACTCCAGCGGGAGGTGGACACAGCCGTGGGAGTTGGGGTAACCGGGAACGCTGCCGGCATGCAGGCAGATGCCGGTCCAGGTCAGGCGTTCGGTGTTGGGCATTTTGGCATTGTAGAGGTTCGAGACGTGGTCCTTGTCCTTCTCCAGCACCGTGAAGACACCGGTGGGAGTCTCGTGGCCGGGTTTACCCGTGGCCACCGATGTGTAGGCGATGAGGATGCCGTTGCGGTAGACGTAGGTCCGCTGTTCGGTAACGCTGACCACCACCACCACCGGGCCGGTGGGGGATGCTGCGGGATCCCACACCCAGTCTCCGGTCTTGAGGTCCCCCGGCCTGGTGTCAGTAGAGACCCGATCCGCCCAAAGAGGCAGGGCGGTGAGCAGAAAAAGCAGAGTGAAACCAAGCCCTCTGCGCAGTGTCGTGGCGATACTTGCCGGCGTACAGTTCTTCATTTTACCCTCACTCCGTTCAAACGCTTCTGTTTCCTGTAGTTGTTGATAGACCCGCGATGTACCCGGGCCCTGCCGCACCGGTTCATTCTTCTGCGCGCGCAGAATGCACGGGAAAAAACTTAAGAAATACCAGTATATTGCAAGGATTGAATTCCAGGAACTCATTTCAAGCCCGGTTCCGGGTGCGCAATCCCCGCCGGCAGCCCCTGATGCACGAAGCTCCGATGCCGTGCTCACCCAGGCGGTCCCGCTGTTCAATCAGGGCCACTTTCATCCCCAGCCGTGCAGCGCGGATGGCGGTCACCTGCTTCTTGATCGCGTGCATCCCCAGAATGCGGCGCTTGGGTGAGTGATGATCGGCGTCGACATCATGCTGCCGTAGATACAGCCGTTGGAGACGGTGAACACTCCGCCGCTCAGGCCGGCGGGGGTCAGCTTGCAGCCACTGGCCCGGCCGGCCAGGTAGGCGATGGCCTTTTCGACACTGTCGCGGCTCAACTGGTCCACGGCCGGCACCGGCAGGATCGAACTTCCGCCGGCCGTGAGTGCGCTAACTGCCGGTGCGGACGTCCAGGCGGCAGCGCACTCGATCACCGCCGCCTCCTGTCGATTCCGTCGGGAAAGTAACCTCGATACGCCCGGGTTCGCTGGCGAACGTTTCGAGAATGTATGACCTCACCGACTCGGAACGGGCGGTACCGAGGGCAATCAGATCGTCCTGATCCACCGGGAGATCCGCCGCCAGGGCGGCTTTGAGATCACGCTGGTAGGCCGCCTCGTCGAGCACCGGCCCGGACCCGGGCTCCGTTTCGTCTGGAGCCTGGTGATCCGCCCGAAGTGCCGCCAGCTCATTTTCCGAGTGGCTATCTCTATACAGCGATTCCAGCACTTCCGGTGTTTCCCGCCGCTCCGCCAGCAGCGCTTCGAAACGTGCCGCCCGCAGGGCGATCGGATCCGACTCGCTGTCCCAAGTGCCTTCCACCAGCAGGACCAGTGAAGGACGCTGCTCCAGCCCCGTCGCCAGAATCTTCAGCCGCTCGATGGCGGCTTCGTCCAACTGGCTGCCGCCGGACGCGAACTCGACGAAACCGAGATCCTCGTCGCCGGATCCACCCCCGAGTTTGCCCAGCAGGCGAAACGGGGAACGGACGATGCCGGCGATAATCGTTTTCGTCGCCTGGCCGACGGCGGCGCCGATCACGAAGCCGGGATCCTCGAGATTCCCGCTGATCGGAACATCGAGGGAGATCAGGCCATTCCCGTCGGTGAGCAGGGAGGCTCCGAGTTTGAATGGCAGCTCCACCAGGCCTTGATCCTCGACCTTGTCGCCCAGGGTGAGGTTTTCGGTGACTGTTTGGCTTCAGAACAATTCGTGCAGATCGAAGGTCTAGATTAAGGTATGGTTTTTGGTAAATGGAGCCACTAGCGAGAGGAGAGGATCATGGGCTCAAAACCAGGATCAGAAGCGGTAGTCCGGGAGATTAAGCGCAAGACGAGGAGCCCTCCATTCAGCCGGAGTGAGAACGGTGATACGAGAGCGGCCGGATTTCAGGGACCGGCCCGCTCTGACGCCGGGTCTAGGTGAGCCCGGGTGACGGCCGATCCGCAGATCACGGTCCGGATGCGGCGGGTGGGTTCTCCCCCGGCGGTTAAAGCCGGTTAAACGGGGAAGCGGGTGACTATTCGGGACGGGAAGGGCGCGGGAAATATTGACTTGAGGTAAGGAAATCCTACTCTCTACTGGGGAGGACGAGCGCCCAGCCCGCTAAGCGATACAAGACGGTAGGCGTCAATTCTCTCACGCATGAGCGCAACATCCCGCGCGAGAGGTGCTGCTCGACAATCTAGGTTGTGGAAGCGAACTCCCTCGCCTCACTCGTAGTGCCACCACCCTGTTGAAGTCCAACACAAGGACATTATCGCGCCGGAGCGCTGTGCCGCCGTCACTGCGCCTTGGCTTCTCGCGCTGCAAATCGCATGGATGTCGTCACCCCTTCTTGTGTGGAGGTGAGAACGAGACGCCCGGCCAGAAAGCGATATTGCACCTCACCCGCAAAAGCCTTCAGATAGCGTCTTTCCAGAGCCATGATCGTCTCCGGGCAGACCATCTGGGTGCTGTCGACGGTTCCCACGGTCATCCAACCCGGCATGCCCCCGGCCTCGACACTCGCGAAGTAGTTGTTGCAGCCGCCGCGGCCGGAGATTCGATCGGCCTCAAAGGACAAGGTGACTTCCGGCTCCGGGGGTGCCGGCTCGTCCCAGCTGATATGGGTCAGGACCCATTCCACACCGGCAAGATCCGATAAGGAGAGGGTGCCGGTGACCTCGGAGGAGATCTCGCTCAAGCCGTCACCGGACAACGCCCAGGTTCTGGTCATTTTTTGAGAGGGGCAGCAGGCGGCGTCTTCGGGCCCTGCCTGTATCACCTGGAGCACGATCTGCCCGTCCACCACACGTGCGGCCTGTACCTGGACCCGATCGCCGATGAGTGCAGTGCCGACATTGGTAATCTCACCACTGCGGTGGCCCACGATCGCCAAGTAGTCGTGGATGCCGGTGCCTCCGGAGTTTTCCCATAAAAGCACGACCGCTTCTTCACTCTGGTCACCGTTCAGATCGCCGGTCAGCCGAAAGTCCTCGACGAGTCCGGCAGCGGGCCGAGAGGCAGCGCCGGGCTCGAAGGGCTCACCTTCGTACTCGCCATCCGAGAGTGATACGGGATCGTCAAAGATCCCCTCGTAGGTGGCGTTGGCCAACTCGTCGAGTGTAGGCGCCTCCAGCCTCGCGGCCGCTGGCTCCGCCTGAGTCGAATGGTCTTGCTCGCCGCTTCCAGGTGCACAGGCGATAAAGAGAGGTAAGGCCGTAACGGCCGCCACGAAACACAGAACACACAGTCGAGAGCATTTGATCACCATTGCGCTCCTTTCTCACTCCACCCAGTCGAGCACATTACGAAAAAACCGGCTCATATACCTGGTCGGATTATCTATGGATTCGCCAGGGTGGTCGAAAATGCGGCCGCCGTCCTGGCCATGGAAGCCAGCGTTATGACGCCATCCGAGATACAAATCCACGCGTTTCCGGATCATGATCCCCCGCTTCAGCATGACGGCCAGGAGTCTGTTTTTGAAAAGTTGTGCAATAAATGGACAGGGATTTCATTTCCCGGTGTCAAGAATTCCTCTCTCTCACAGGTCCCCGATCCGGGTCGTTTCCCCCTTCCGGTTATCCGCTCCCCCGCCTCTCGAGGTCGATCTGCTGTCTCATGAAGCCACCCCGACGATTCGCCCCCGATGAAATGGTCATCTTGACACACCCCGCCACCAGCAGCCCGCCGCCGGCACTGACGGGCCGCTCCGCCGGGAGCCCCATGGGTCTCCCGTCTATCATACTGCTTCTTCCTCTTCCAGAATAATGACATGATGGCCTCCAATAGCCTGTCGCTCATCGTTCTGGAGTGGGGAGACTGTCAACCGATTAGGGGCGGGGAAGGCGGACATCAATTAATGGACGCTACAACGCCGGGCCGCCATGGCGCTGGTTTCTGCAGCAGCCGGATGATAGACGCCCGACCGTGATTTGAGCAGGTGAATGACCTTTGCTTGCTTCTCCGCGTCGGTCAGGGGATGAATATCATCAATCTCCAGCTCGGCAAGCATGCTTTCCAGGTCGATGCTCCCTTGAGACGCATGAATGCCGTAGAGGGTACTCAGCAGTCGCTTGCGAACCGAGTGACATTTGTAGGGAAAGCTGACGTCACCCCAGGCGAGAAGGACCTTTGCCTGGAAGACGACGAGAGCTGCGGTGACGACCGGGCCGGCCGACTTCTTGCAGCGCCTTGCGGCCTCGATCCCTGCGGCATCGAAGCCCGCTTCGACGTAACTGCCGAACACCGGTATTCCATTGAAATCCTGTTCGGGCGGTTCGGCGCATGATTGAAGAAACACAGCGAGAAGGATTGCGAACAGGATCGTGCGAAGTGGCAGAATGGATATCCTCATCCTGACGGTGACGTCCCATGGTTCGGCAATTTCCAGAGAACAGGTGCCCGGAATCCAAGATAACGGATTTGCCGGCGGGTGGTTCGAAAAACCCCCGCCGGCGGCCCCTGTCCCGGCCGCGGGTCGCCCGGCCTTCCACCGTTCCTCGAACTTGCCAGAGCATGCCGATCGGTGCATACTGTCTATTACACTCGGTTTTACTGATCGTTTGCGAGTCAATGGCTGGAGGTCAGGCAATGAGCCCGATCCTGAAACTGGACACTCACGATGAACAGCGTGAGCTGGAATTCGAAATCGAATATCTCCTTTCGCTTTCTTTCGCAGAGCGTTTCGAAATGATGATATCCCGGTCCAATGAAATCAAGGAATCGCTGATTCGGAATGGACACCGCAAGCCTGCTGAAATCGTTAAACGACCAGGGCGTTGAGTATGTCGTGATCGGCGCCGCGGCCTTCCCCGTTCACGGATATTCACGGGCGACGCTGGACATCGACATCTTCATCCGTCCGGACCGGCAGAACGCCCGGCGCACGCTAGAGGCGCTCCGGCACTTCGGCTATGATGTCGCCGACCTGACCATCGATGACCTGTTGACGAAGAAAGTGCTCATTCGGCAATATGTGCAGGAAACCGATGTGCATCCGTTCGTGAAGGGGATCACATTTGAACAGGTTTGGGCGAACAAAGTCGAAGACAAGATCGGCAGCACGCCCGTTTTCTTCGCCGGACTGGACGACCTGATCGCCATGAAAACAGCAGCGGACAGGCCCCGGGACAGGGAGGATCTCAAGTACCTGAAATCTTTGAAACGCCGCCGGGAAGGCTGATTCCCGGCCCGCCGCCTTTTCTCCACCCGGCTCCGCACCGAGTAATGGCCGTAGTAGCGAACCATGCGCACCCCGGACGGCGGCACCTGCAGCGCCAGCAGCGATAAAAAGGTCAGCGCGTCGTAATGGACCAGCACCGGGTGGACGCTCTCCAGTGACGGATCGGAAACGCACGAAACAGACCACACGCTCGCGCCTTTCGTGACGGAGCCCTTTTGCGGTCACCGTCAGGCAGGCGCGGGCAAGCAGCGAGTGCGGGCCCCCCTACCCGTGGATCGACCTGCGGTCCACAGCCATGGCCGCTTCGCGGAAGATCTCGGAGAGGGTGGGGTGAGCGTGGCAGGTGCGGACGATATCCTCGGACGAGGCCTGGAACTCCATCGCCACCACCGCCTCAGCGATCATGTCCGAGGCCCGGGCGGCGGATTTGCGCGGGGGGGGATTTCTTGACGCCGGGATAAGGTGTCCCCTATACATAATTCTTGACACCGGGAAAGGAAACCCCTATACATATACATGAAATCGTTGGACTTGCTCCCCTCGCCGGAGATTTCGGTCATGTCGCAATATCGCCGTTTCCTTTGCATCGGAGTCCTGCTTTTCGCCTCGATCGCTCTCGTCCAGGGTGGCCGTCCGGCACGGGGCCAGGTGTCGGTGTCCACTGCCAGCTACGTCGCGGACCAGGTCATCGTGCGCGTAGAGGAGGCCCGCGACGCGGACCTGGATTTTCTCGAGAGGATGGTCGGCGCCACGGGTCACGAGCGGCTGTTCGAACAGGACATCTGGCTGCTCAAGCTGTTGCCGGGCTCGGACGTGCGCGCCGCGGCCAAGCTTCTCGAAGCCCTGCCGACCGTCACCTACGCCACCGCCAATGCCCTGGTCCACGTCCAGGGCTATCCCGATGATCCCGGATTCGGCTACCAGTGGGCTCTCGACCAGGTGACCGGCGTGGACATCGACGCTCCGGAGGCCTGGGATCTGCAGCCCGACGCCAGCGACATTGTGGTGGCCGTGATCGACTCGGGAGCCCAGTTGGACCACCCCGACCTGGCAGCCAACATCTGGACCAACGCGGGTGAGATCCCCGGCAACGGCATCGACGACGACGGCAACGGGTACGTCGACGACGTGCATGGCTACGACTTCTACAACGAGGATGGCGACCCATCGGACGATTTAGGCCACGGCACCTACTGCGGGGGCATCCTGGCCGCCGTGACCGACAACGGCCTGGGCGTGGCCGGCGTGTGCTGGAAGGTCCGGCTCATGCCCGTGAAATTCATCAGCGCCAGCGGTGACGCAAACGTGGCCGGGGCGGTCCGGGCCGTCGAGTACGCCATGAAGAACGGCGCCCATCTGTCGAGCAACAGCTGGGTGATCAGTTACTCATGGAACGACGTGGCGCCCCTGGCGGATGCGATCCGCACCGCCTGGGTTAAAAAGGGCATGCTCTTCGTGGCCGCCTCGGGGAACTTCAATTCCGACAACGATCTCGTTCCCCTCTATCCGGCCAGCATCCCCTACCCCGAGGTGTTCGCCGTGGCGGGCAGCAGTCAAACCGACGGGCTCTACGGGAACTGGGGGCTTCTCTCGGTGGACATTGCGGCACCCGCGACCAACATCTACAGCACCCAGATCGGCGGCACTTACGGCTTTGCAACCGGCACATCCGCTGCCTGCCCGTTCGTCGCGGGCGCGGTGGCTCTGGTCAAGGCCCGCTTCCCGAACAGGAGCCTCCTGAATATCAAGACGAGGATCATGAGGTTGTCGGACAAGCGTCCGGCATTCGAGGACAAGGTCGTCTCCGGCGGACGCCTGAATCTTCGTGCGGCGCTCTTGGCCCCTCAAGCGAAACGCCCCGATCCTGGTCCATGATGATCCTGGTGTTGTTCCATAATTGAGTCCGTCGCAAGGAAGCCGCAACGATTACCCCATCATCCGGCCGGCCGGGGGTCAGACCGGTCAATAAGCTGAAGGCATTGACGGGGTCGTGTCAACCACGGGTGACGGATCGGAAACGTGGGGAACAGACCCCACACTCGCGGCTTTCGTGACGGAGCCCTTTTGCGGTCACCGTCAGGCAGGCGCGGGCAAGCAGCGAGTGCGGGCCCCCCTACCCGTGGATCGACCTGCGGTCCACAGCCATGGCCGCCTCGCGGAAGATCTCGGACAGCGTGGGGTGGGCGTGGCAGGTGCGGACGATGTCCTCGGACGAGGCCTGGAACTCCATGGCCACCACCGCCTCGGCGATCATGTCCGAGGCCCGGGCGCCGAGGATATGCACCCCGAGGATGCGGTCGGTCTCGGCGTGGGCGATGACTTTAACCAGCCCCTCCTCTTCGGCCAGGCTCTTGGCCCGGGCGTTGGCCTTGAAGTAGGAACGGCCCACCTTGACCTTGAGGCCCTGGTCCTTGGCCTCTTTCTCGGTGAGGCCCACCTGGGCCAGTTCGGGCATGGTGTAGATCACGTTGGGAATCACGTCGTAGTTGACGTGGCCCGGCTGGCCGGCGGCCAGCTCGGCCACGGCCATGCCCTCGTCCTCGGCCTTGTGGGCCAGCATGGGGCCGTGGATCAGGTCACCGATGGCGTAGATGCCGGGCACCGAGGTGCGCCACTGGCCGTCCACCTTGACCCGGCCCTGCTCCAGTTCCACCCCCGCCTCATCCAGACCGGCGGTGCCGGTGCAGGGCTTGCGGCCCACGGCCACCAGCAGGGTGTCGCAGGTCAGTTCGCTTTCGCCGTCCTTGCCGGCCACGGTGACCTTGATCTCCTTGCCACTGGTGTCGGCGGCAGTGACCTTGCTCTCCAGCAGGATCTCCATGCCCTGCTTGCCCAGCTCTTTCTTCAGCCCTTTGCTCAGCTGGACGTCGGCGAAGATGGCGATGCGGGGCAGCAGTTCAACCACTGTGACCTCGGCGCCCAGGCGTTTCCAGACGCTGCCCAGCTCGAGGCCGATGGCCCCGCCGCCCACCACCACCATGCGGCCCGGCACCTCGGTGAGCTCCAGGGCCTCGGTGGAGGAGATGATCTTCTTGCCGTCAAAGGGCAGGCCGGGCAGTTCCACCGGCACGCTGCCCATGGCCAGCACGATGGCGGTCGCCTCCAGCTCGGTGGTCCCGTCCGGGCCCTCCACCCTGATCTTCTTGTCGCCGGCCAGGGCGCCGCGGCCGTTGATCACGGTGATTTTGTTCTTCTTCATCAGCAGGCCCAGGCCGTCGGTGACCTCGGTGACGATGCGTGACTTGCGCTCCAGCATCTTTGCCAGGTCCAGTTCCACACCGGCCGCGCTGATGCCATGCTCACCCAGATGGTCGCGGGTGACCTGGAACAGCTCGCTCGATTCCAGCAGCGCCTTGGAGGGCACACAGCCCACGTTGAGGCAGGTCCCGCCGAGTTTGTCCCGCTCTTCGATCAGCGCCACCTTCATTCCCAGCTGGGCGGCACGGATGGCGGCGACGTAGCCTCCGGGCCCGGCGCCGATGACGGCAAAATCAAAGCTGTCCATGTTCTCTTGTCTCCATCAGAGCCCGAGCAGGGCCGGGTCGGGGTTCTCCACGTAGTCGACGACGGTCTTGAGGAAGGTCACGGCTTCCTTGCCGTCCACCAGCCGGTGGTCGTAGGAGAGGGCGACATACATCATCGGCCGCACCACGATCTCGTCATCCACCACCACCGCCCGCTTTTTGATGGCATGCATCCCCAGGATGCCGCTCTGGGGCGGGTTGATGATCGGTGTGCTCATCATGTTGCCGTAGATCCCGCCGTTGGAGACGCTGAACACCCCGCCGCTGAGGTCGTTGAGCGTCAGCTTGCGGTCCCGGGCCCGGCCGGCCACGTCGGCAATGGCTTTTTCCACACCGTCGTAACTCAGCTGGTCGGCGGCGCGGATCACCGGCACCACCAGTCCTTTCTCGGTGCCCACCGCCACGCCGATGTCGAAGTAGTGGTTGTGGACGATATCCTCGCCCTCCACGCGGGCATTGATCGCCGGCACGGTGCGCAGCGCTTCCACCGTGGCCTTGATGAAGAAGGACATGAATCCGAGCTTGATGCCGAACTTCTGCTGGAAGGCCTCCTGCCGCTCCTTGCGCAGGGCCATCACCGCGCTCATGTCCAGTTCGTTGAAAGTGGTGAGGATGGCGGCGCTCTGCTGGGCCAGGAGCAGCCGTTCGGCCACCCGCTTGCGCAGCGAGGTCATCGGCTCGCGGGTCTCCCGGCCGTCGGCCGAGGTGACCGGGCCGGCGGGCCGCGGGACCGCCGGTGTGTCGAGGGGTGCGGCTTCGGGCATTGCGGGCGCGGCAGGCGCGGCCGCTGCCGGAGCTGCCGGTTTCGCCAGATGGGCCAGCACATTCTCCTTGGTGATCCGGCCGCCCTTGCCCGTGCCGCTGATCGCCGCAGGATCGAGATTGTGCTCAGCCACCAGCCGCCGCACCGCCGGGGCCAGGTCGTCACTCACCTCTGCCGCCGGGGCAGCCTGGGCTGCCGGCGCTGCTTCAGCCGCGGCCGGGGCTGCGGCCGTATCGTCGCTCGCCACGGTGTCGATGGTCCCCACGATCTGCCCGATGGTCACCGTCTCACCGGCGGGCACCTGGATGGCCAGCTTCCCGGCGACCTCGGTGGCCACGTCCATGGTGATCTTGTCCGTCTCCAGGACGAAGAGCGGGTCGTCAACCTTGACCATCGCCCCGTCGGCGGCAATCCACTCCACCAGGATCCCCTCGGTGATCGATTCGCCCACTTCCGGTATCTTGACCTCGGCCATTGTCTCGGGACTCCTCTTACTTGGTGTCGTCTTCTTTTATAGCCAACTTCCGGTCAGCGCCTGCTCTACCAGCTCCGCCTGTTCCTGGCGGTGAAGTTTCAGCGACCCGGTTGCCGGGCTGGCGCTGGCCTCGCGGCCGGCGTAGCGGATCACTCGCCGGCCGAACAGCTCGTAGAGCCTAGGGAACATGAATGTCCAACCACCGCGGTTGGCCGGTTCCTCCTGGACCCAGACCACTTCGTCCACGGCTTCGTACCGTGCGGCCAGCTTGGCCATCAGCACCACCGGCCAGGGGTAGAGCTGCTCAACCCGCACCAGGGCCACACTGTCCAGCCCGTCCCTTTCCTTCTGCTCCAGCAGGTCGTAATAGACCTTGCCGCTGCAGAGCACCAGCCGGTTGAACGGCCCGGCGTCCGCCGGCTCGTCCAGCACTTCGCGGAAGTAGCCCCGGATCAGTTCGTCCATCGGGGAGACCGCCCGCGGGTGCCGCAGCAGGCTCTTCGGCGACATGACGATCAGCGGCCGGCGGAAGGCCCGGTACTGCTGCCGCCGCAGCGCGTGGAAATACTGTGCCGGGGTGGTCATGTTGCAGACCTGGATGTTGTCCTCGGCGCAGGCGGCGAGGTAGCGCTCGAGATAGGCGTTGGAGTGCTCGGGCCCCTGCCCCTCGTAGCCGTGGGGCAGCAGCATCACCAGGCCGCTGGTGCGCTGCCACTTGGACTGGGAACTGACGATGAACTGGTCGATGATCACCTGGGCGCCGTTGGCGAAGTCGCCGAACTGAGCCTCCCAGATCACCAGCATCCGCGGGTCCACCCTGGAGTAGCCGTGCTCGAAGCCGAGCACGGCCGCCTCGGAGAGCAAGCTGTTGTAGACGCAGAAGCGCGCCTGCTGGGGGTTGATGTGCATCAGCGGGATGTAGTTTTCGCAGGTCACCGCGTCGGACCAGACAGCGTGGCGCTGGGAGAAGGTGCCCCGTGCCGAGTCCTGGCCGCTCAGACGCACCGGGAACTTCTCGTGCAGCAGGCTGCCCAGGGAGAGCAGTTCGGCAAAGGCCCAGTCCACCGTCTCCCGCTGGTCGATGGCCTTCATCTGCAGCGGCAGCTTGCGGGCCACCTTGGGGTTGAGGGTGAAGCCCTCGGGCACGGTGGTCAGCGCCCGGGTCACGTCCATCAGCAGCCAGTGGGCCACTCCGGTCTTCACCGGCTGGTTGGAGTACGGGTTGTTCAGCCCGGTCCAGCGGTGGCCGAAGGCCACGCTCTCGTGCTCGGTTTCGCCGCCCCGGGTCTCGTCGAGTGCCTTTTGCAGCTGGTCGCGAAAACGGGTGGCCAGCTGTTCGGCCTCCTCGCCGGTCAGTTCGCCCGCGGCACGGAGCTGTTCCTCGTAGAGCCGGCGCACCGGCGGCCGGTCCTTGATCTTGGCGTAGAGCTGGGGCTGGGTGAAGGCCGGCTCGTCGCTCTCGTTGTGCCCGTGGCGGCGGTAGCAGATCATGTCCACCACCACGTCCTTGTGGAATTCCTGCCGGAACTCCAGGGCCAGCTCCATCACCATGTACACCGCCTCGGGGTCATCGCCGTTGACGTGGAAGATCGGCACTTCGATCATCTTGGCCACGTCGGTGGAATAGAGGGTGGACCGCGACTCCGGGGGCAGGGTGGTGAACCCGATCTGGTTGTTGATGATCAGGTGCACCGTGCCGCCGGTCCGGTAGCCCTTGAGCTGGGAGAGGTTCAGCGTCTCGGCCACCAGGCCCTGGCCGGCGAAGGCCGCGTCGCCGTGGATCAGGAAGGGCACCACCTTGCGCCGCTCCTCGGTGTCGTCGTGCAGCACCTGCTTGCCCCGGGCCCGCCCCTGGACCACCGGGTCCACCGCCTCGAGGTGGCTGGGGTTGGAGGTCAGACTGAGGTGCAGCACGTGGCCCTGGTGGTTGATGTGGTCCGAGCTGAAGCCGAGGTGGTATTTCACGTCCCCGTCGCCACCCACCGTGTCCGGCAGGTAGTTGCCCTCGAACTCGGAGAAGATCATCGAGTAGGGCTTGTCGAGGATGTTGGCCAGCACGTTGAGACGCCCGCGGTGGGCCATGCCCACCACCAGTTCCTCGATCCCCAGCTCGGGGGCCAGCTCCAGCAGGGCGTGGAAACCGGGGATCGTCGACTCGGCCCCCTCCAGGGAAAACCGCTTCTGGCCCGGGTAGCGCTTCTGGAGGAACAGCTCGAAGCTCTCGGCGTCGATGAGCAGCTCGAGAATCTCGTGCTTCTGCTCCAGGGAGAAGGCGGGCCGGTTGCGGTTCGGCTCCATCCGGGTCTGCAGCCAGCGGCGGATCTCGCGGTCCTGGATGTGGATATACTCCACGCCCACCGACCGGCAATAGGTCTCCTGGAGGATGGCGATGATGTCGCGGAGCTTAGCCTGCTGCGGGCCGCCCAGGTGGCCGGTGTCGAAGACCTTGTCCAGGTCCTCCTCGCCGAGGTCGAAGGCCTCCAGAGCCAGGTGGGGATGCTCGGTGAGGTTGTTGCCCAGCGGGTCGAGCTGGGCGATGAGGTGGCCGCTGCTGCGGTAGGCAAAGATCAGGCTGGCCACCTTGGACTGCAGGTATGAAACGTCCGACACCGCGGCGGCGGACGGGACATCGGCCAGCTTGAAACCCTGGAAGAAGATCTGCCAGTCACGGGACACCGAAGAAGGCTCTTCCAGCCACTCCTGGTACAACTGGTCCACGTAATCGGCGTTGGGCTCCACCGCCAACGGCGCGTTGATATCCGCCGGGTCGCTGTTCTGGGACACTGTCCGTCACTCCTGGTTACGGTCAACGGTTTTCCGGTACATCACCACAAGCCGCGCCGCCGGCGGCCGGCTTCCACAGGGCCCATTATTTTACAGAAATTTGGCGGGGACTGCACCCCCCCGGGCAAAAAGCTCTGGCGTCGGGGGAATCAGCTATAGGGGACCCACTGGCTCTTTTCGGTGCCGACGATGGTGCTGTAGGTATGGAGCATGCCGGAATTTGTGGTATTCACCGAGTACCAGTCCACCCGGCTGTCCCGGGCAAGTTCTTCGCGGATGGCGTCGGTCATCACCACGCTGGAAACCTGATCGGTGTGGATCTTGCGGATGATGAATTCCTGGTCCGCGGTGCGCAGGAAGGAGTAAACCGGGGCCAGTGCATTGCGGTCCACAAGTTCCACCAGGTCTTCAGGATAAAGTTCCTCTCCGGACTCGACCTCGATGGCCACCGAGCTCAACTGGCCAAAAAGACCGCCGGACTCTGCCGTAGCCGATCCGGGATAGGTGGTGATACAGGGAATCTCGATGCCAAATCGGATCTTCGGTGTTTCATCAACCGTCGTCATCCTGGCCGAGTAAGTGCATGGATGCTGGACGAGGCATGGCTCCCCCGAGAACGGCGCGATTTTCTCGACAAAGTACGGGTAGCAAAAGTCGATTCGGATGGCACTGGCTTTCAGTTCGTCCCGGTAGTCGTGGATATTGGTGCGGAGGAAATCCGTGCCAATACGTTCACGGTGCTGGTGCAGCACATTGATGAACCTGTCGATCCAGCGGGCCTCGAACTCCTGCATGATCCGCGCGGATATTGAAATACCGGCCACGGTGGCCTGTCCCTCCGGATCCCTCCTCGAGGCAACCCGCATGGGGAAAGGCAGGTCCTTCATCCCCACGTCCACCAGAAATCGCTTGTTGTCGGTCATCACTCACCTCTCCGCGCCGCATGGAGCGCTTTATTCATGATCGTCATCGACTTGTTAAAGCAGTTGGAGATCTCCGTCGGGTCCGGCAGGAGCATCCGGTTGATGCCCGTGACCTGAAACCCTGGCTGGCGGCACAGTTCCACCGTTCGCTCCACACAGCGGGTCTGGAACGAGTCCGCCGTGACGATTTCGTGGAGCAGACCCATTTCCAGCAGGGTGGCCGCCCCCACCGGCCGGCCGGAGAGCATCATCTCCGCCGCCCGGCCCTGGCCCACGTATCGCGGCAGGAACAGGCCGAGGGGCCAGCCGGGAGGGAAGCCGTGTTCCATCCGGGGGAAACGGACCGACATGTCATCAGCGGCCAGGCGCAGGGGAAAGGCGAGGCTCAGACCAAAGAAGGGTGAAGCGATTTCACCCTGCATCGCCCCCACCACCGGCTTCCGAAAGCCCATCAGCCGCACCAGAATCCGGTAGCGGGCATGCTCTTCCAGGGAGAGCAGCCGCTCCCTTTCCGCCGCCGAAATGCCAGACCGGCCGGTGAGCTGCTCGAAAAATGTTCGCTGTCCCTGCACCCCGGCGTATGCCGACGAATTGATGATCAGCAGGGCCCGGGCCTTCTCTTCCTGCTCCACCCCCGAGATCAGGGCGAGGAAATTGTCCCTGCCCCTGTGGCTGGTGGTGATGTCCAGGGCTCCCCCCTCCAGGGTCAGCACCGCGATTCCCTCCCGCAGGACACAGGTGAGAAAATCTTCGTGTTTCGTTTCCGGTCTGCTCATCATCCGATCCTCATCAATCAGGTTCCCATCGTTCGCCCCCCTGCCGATGCCCCCGACAATCAAGGGGGCACCTTTGTCAAAAGCAAATCAGATGCCAGCATGGGGGGATCGGCACATTGAAGGCACCCCCACCGGTGGGGAGAGGCTGGTCTGGTTGACGTTTTTCCGGGTACAGCGTTCCGGGGAGTCCGTTATCCAAACAACATTTCCCTTTCCCGGAGATCAGAATATGTTGTAAAATGAAACAACTGAATTTCAAAATGAAATGGTGGCGGGATGAAAGCTGAAGATCTTGAACTCAACGAACTGGTCCAGTTCACCAGTGGCAACCTCAGCCTGCATGGACGACGCCTGGTTCTCCACTCCAGCGACGCCTTCGGCCAGTTCCGGCAGGATCTGGTGAAAATGCTGGGGCCGGAGAACGCCCGGCGGGTGTTCACCCGGTTCGGTTTTTTCTGGGGCCAGGCCGATGCCGCGGCGATGAAGCGAGTGTTTCAGTGGAAAGACATCGCTGAACTGCTCAAGGCCGGTTGCCGGATGCAGTCCATTGAGGGAATCGCTGAAACCAGTGTCCTGAAACTCGAGCTGGACCAGTCGAACCGGCTGGTGGAGATGGAAGTTTCCTGGCAGGACTCGGTGGAGGCGCTGGAGCATCGGACCGTGCTCGGTCCTTCCCAGACCCCCGAATGCTGGAAGCTGGTGGGCTATATGAGCGGCTATGTTTCCTTCTGCCTCAACACCAACGTCTACTTCCTCGAGACAGGGTGCCAGGTGTCCGGCGGGTTGTCCTGCTGCGCGATGGGAAAGACCCGGGAGAACTGGGGCGAGCGGATCGAGCCGTACCTCCCCTACTTTAGCGCTGAGGACATCGTGGGGAAAGTGGCGCTCCTGACCCAGGAACTGAAGAAGAAATCGCGGGAGCTGGCCCGGCATCGTGACCGTCTGGAATCGCTGAGAAAGAAGGGCAGCCCCTTCCTGGCCGAGGCGAAGAGCCAGGTCTTGCTGCGGGTCATGGAAATGGCCGAGCGGGTGGCCAAGTTCGACTCGTCGGTGATGGTCACCGGGGAGACCGGAGTGGGCAAGGAGGTCCTGGCCCGCCACATCCACGACGCCTCGCACCGTGAGTCGGGACCGTTCGTGGCAATCAACTGTGGTGCATTGCCCGAAACGCTGCTGGAGAGCGAGCTGTTCGGGCACAAGGCGGGGTCGTTTACCGGCGCCATCCGCGACCGGGCGGGGCTTTTCGAGGCGGCCGGCGGCGGAACCGTCTTTCTCGATGAGATCGGCGATGTGAGCCCGGCCATGCAGGTCAAGATCCTTCGTGTGCTCCAGGAGCGGGAAGTGCTCCGCGTGGGAGAGAGCACCCCGCGGAAGGTCGATGTTCGTATTATCACCGCCACCAACCGTCACCTGGACGAGGAGGTGCGGGAAGGCCGGTTCAGAGAGGACCTGCTCTACCGGCTGCGCGTGGTTGAGATCGAGGTGCCGCCCCTGCGCCGGCGGCAGGAGGATATCCTCCCGCTGGCCCGCCATATCGCCGCCCGGCTGGCCAAGGGGCTCAACCTGCCCCAGCTGCACCTGGACGCCACATGCATCGACGTGCTGCTGAGCTACCCCTGGCCGGGGAATGTCCGCGAACTGGAGAACGCCATCGAGCGGGCGGCAGTGGTGAGCACCGACGGGATCGTCCGCCTGGATACACTGCCGCCGGAGATCCGGCACCACGCGGCCGGTGTCCTGACTCCGTCCCTCTCTCCCACCCGCACCCTTGCCGCGTTGGAGATGGACTACATCCGGGCGGTTCTGGAATCCACCGGGGGCAACCGCCAGGCCGCCTCCCGCATCCTGGGCATCAGCCCCTCCACTCTGTGGCGCAAGCTGAAAGATTGAGGCGCTCCCCGGCCATTGCATTTTGAAACGCTACTACCGATTCCGGTCGGCCCTTTCCCTCGTCCGAACACACTTCTCCATTTAACCGCAATAGATTGAATTGGTTGTATTGCATGCTGTGAGATGGCACAGGCCTTGCTCTTAAAGCGGCCGAGGATCGGCCCGGGCATGCCGCCCGCGGCGAATAACAGGACGTTCCAGCCCCTCCGGGGTGCGGAGCCGTAAACGGGTGATCAAAATGAACGATGAAATCAACGACATAACTTACGAAAGGCTCCATGACCTGATGGCTGCCGAGCGGGATGTATTGAGAGAGGCCGTGCTGACCCAGATCCGCAATTCCACCGCAACGCATTACAGGAATGCGGACGTGGATGCTCTGCGCGTACGGTGCGGGACGCTGGTGGACAAGTTCCTCGAGGCCGTCGAAGGATCGCCCCGCTGCTTTGTGGACTACATCATCGGCATCGCCCAGGCCAGGATCGGCGAAGGGTTGGGTCTGGATGAGATCCAGATGGCGCTCAATATCTTCGAGGAGTATGCCTGGAAGATTTGCGCCCACAAGGTGGAGGACAAGGACCAGTTGCTCAAGGACCTCAGCCTGGTGACCGGCATCTTCGGCACGGCCAAGGACCAGTTGGCCCGGGAGTATCTCAAACAGAAGGACAGCGTGCTGTCCATCGCCAAGGTGTTCTTCGACCAGCTGGAAGATTTCTCGGGTGGTGCGGAGTCCTCCTTCCTTCCGGTGGACTGACGGTACAAACAATGAATGAACAGAATCGATTTGAAGATCTTGACCGGAAGCGTTCCGCCATCGAGGCCGGCGGCGGGGCGGACCGGCTGGAGAAACAGCACCAGGCGGGAAAGCTCGGCGCTCGCGAACGGCTGGACCTGCTCTTTGACCCGGACAGCTTTCTCGAGCTGGGGCTCTGGGCCCGCCATCGCCACCCCGACCTGGCCGGGAAAGACCTGCCCGCCGACGGGGTGGTCACCGGCAAGGGCGAGGTGGACAACCGCCCGGTCTTCGCCTTCTCCCAGGACTTCACCGTGGGCGGCGGCGCCGTTGGTGAACGACATGCGGCCAAGATCGTGGACATCATGCAGCAGGCGCTGAAGTGCGGCGTCCCGGTTCTGGGCATCAACGACTCGGGCGGCGCCCGCATCCAGGAGGGGGTGGAAGGTCTCTCCGGCTACGGGAAGATCTTCTACCACAACACCCTGCTCTCCGGTGTGGTGCCGCAGATCTCGGTGATCGCCGGGCCCTGCGCTGGCGGCGCTGCTTACTCGCCGGCGATGACCGACTTCATCATCATGGTCGATGGCACCGCCCGGATGTTCATCACCGGGCCGCAGGTGATCAAGGCGGCCACCGGGGAGGTGATCGGCGAGGAAGAACTGGGCGGGGCCCGGGCCCACGCCGCCATCTCGGGGAATATCCACTTCGTTGCCTCTGACGACGAGGATGCGCTGAGGATCGCCCGGCGGCTCCTCTCCTTCCTGCCGCTGAACAACCTGGAATCCGCCCCGCCTCGGCCCTTCGAGGACCAGGTCACAGATGATGAGGAACTGGACCGGCTGATCCCCGATGACCCGCGCCAGGCCTACGACGTCAGGGAGGTGATCTCCAAGCTGGTGGACGGGGCCGACTTTCTCGAGATCCAGGAGGCCTTCGCGCCGAACATCGTCATCGGCCTGGCCCGGATGGGGGGGATGGTGGTGGGGATCGTGGCCAACCAGCCCTGCAGCCTGGCCGGCGCCCTCGACATCGACGCTTCGGACAAGGCGTCCCGCTTCATCCGCACCTGCAACGTGTTCAACATCCCCCTGGTCACCCTGGTGGACGTACCCGGGTTTCTCCCCGGCGTGGCCCAGGAGCAGGGCGGCATCATCCGCCACGGTGCGAAGATGCTCTTCACCTACTCTGCCTCCACCGTCCCGAAGATGACGGTGATCATGCGCAAGGCCTACGGTGGCGCTTACCTCGCCATGTGTTCCCGCGACATGGGCGCCGACTATGTGCTGGCCTGGCCAACGGCGGAACTGGCGGTCATGGGGCCGGAGGGGGCGGCGAGGATTCTGCACCGCAAGGAACTGGAGCAGGCTGACACTCCCCAGGCGCTGCTTCGCGAAAAGGCCGCCGAGTACCGGCGGGTTCACGCCAACCCCTACAAGGCGGCCGAGATGCTGCACATCGACGACGTGGTCCGGCCCTCCTGGACCAGGCGCCTGCTGATCGAGGCCCTGGGCACCTGGCGGATGAAGCGGGACCACCGGCCGGAGAAAAAACACGGAAACATGGCGCTGTGAAACCATGAACATCTTTCTCAACAGTGCGCTGATGACCTTTCTGATGGTGTCCACCTCGCTGGCCCTGATCAGCCTGGTGCTCTATGGCCTCAGAGCTCTGGCGCTGGCCGTTGAAGGACGGCGGGTTCCGGCCGGGAAAACGGCAGGCGATGGTCCCGATGAGGAACTCGCCGTTGTGCTGGCGGCAGCGGCGCACACCGTGCTGGGGCCCAGGGCGCGCGTTCGCCGGATTCACCTGCACCATGACACCGAGGACGAACTCTGGTCCCGCGCCGGCCGGGTGGACATCATGCATTCACACAGGGTGGAACCCAAACGATGAAGAAGCTCCGTATTACGGTCAACGGAAATCGATATGACGTTGAGGTGGAGGTGCTGGAGGACGATGAGCGGCACGTCCCGGGGGCCGGGATGAACTCCTTCTCCCGCACCGGCACCCCGCTGGCTGGCCGGCCTCCGGCGACGGCGGCGGCGCCACAGCCGGCCAGGGTCAGGTCGAGCGGCGCTGCCGCCGCCGACCCCGACGCAGTGAAAGCCCCCATTGCCGGCACCGTGCAGAAGTATTTCGCCGACGCCGGGGCCACGGTGGAAGACCGGGCTCCCCTGGTGCTGCTGGACGCGATGAAGATGGACACCTACATCTACGCCCCACGCAAGGGGGTAATCGCCGAACAGTGCGTGGTCGTTGGCGAACCGGTGCAGGCTGGCGACGTGCTGGTGCGCTACCAGCCACAGGAAAACCAGGTGTGACATGCTGACCGAACTGCTCAGCAATACCGGCCTCTACCACCTGGTCTGGCGTGAAGCGGCAATGATCGGCGTGGGGGTGGTTCTGCTCTGGCTGGCCATCCACAAACGATTCGAGCCCCTCCTGCTGGTGCCCATCGGCTTTGGCGCCATCCTGGCCAACCTGCCCCTGGGCGGGCTGATGGCCGCCCCGGTGGGGGAGGAGATCGGCGGTCTCTTTTACTACCTGTTCCACGGTGTGCGGCTGGAGATCTTCCCGCCGCTGATCTTTCTCGGCCTGGGGGCGCTGACCGATTTCGGGCCACTGCTCTCCAACCCCAAGACCCTGCTCCTCGGCGCCGCGGCCCAGCTGGGCGTGGTGATCACCCTGGTTGCCGCCGGGCTTCTTGGGTTCACCCCCGAGGAAGCAGCTGCCATCGCCATCATCGGCGGCGCTGACGGCCCCACTTCGATCTACCTCTCGGCCAAGCTGGCCCCGCATCTGCTGGGGGTCATCGCGGTATCGGCCTATTCTTACATGGCGCTGGTGCCGATTATCCAGCCGCCGATCATGCGCCTGCTGACCACGCGGAAGGAGCGGGCGATCCGGATGGAGAACAACGTCAACGTGCCGCGCTGGCTGCGGATCGTTTTCCCGGTGACGGTCACCATCATCTGCGCCCTGCTGGTGCCCGCTTCCATCACCCTGGTGGGTCTGCTGATGTTTGGCAACCTGCTGCGTGAATGCGGGGTGACCGAGCGGCTGACCCGCTCAGCTCAGAACGAGCTGATCAACCTGGTGACCATCCTCCTGGGACTCTGCGTCGGCGTGACTATGAACGGCGAACAGTTCCTCCAGCCGCAGACGCTGAAAATTCTGGTCCTCGGCTGCGCGGCCTTCGCCATCTCCACCGCCGGCGGGCTGCTGCTGGGCAAGCTGATGTCGCGGCTGCCCGGAAGCCCGGTCAACCCCCTGATCGGGGCCGCCGGGGTTTCGGCGGTTCCCATGGCCGCCAGAGTGGTACACAACGTGGCCAGCGAGGAAGACCCGGACAACTACCTCTTGATGCACGCCATGGGCCCCAATGTGGCCGGGGTGATCGGCACCGCCGTGGCGGCAGGTGTACTGCTTTCGCTCATCGGGTGAAGGGAGGAAGAACAATGGACACATATGACGTTGTAGTAGCCGGGGGCAGTGCCGCAGGGTTGACCGCGGCACTGACTAGCAAGAGGCACTATCCGGAAAAGAGCGTCCTCCTGATCAGGAGTGAAAAGCGGGTGCTGATTCCCTGCGGGATTCCCTGCAAAGCCTCCAAACCAGGCTCTCGATTGTGTTCAGGGCATCTTGCACTTCACTGAAGTCGTATCCCTCTCTGATTCTGTCGTTGCTGATCTTTTGTAAATACTCGGCAAAACCCTCTTGCTCCCCCATTGCGGACAGAATAAATTCTTGAATCAGTTTATTAAACCTCGAACGAAGATTATTGACGTCAGCGTGGCTATAGTGAGTGGCTGTCGAGGTTTTGAGCCGATTGACTGCTTCCAATACCAAATCATCTTGTTCTTCTTTCAAGAGCGAATAAAATTGGGTGTTCATCCTCTGATTCTCCACATCTGTAATCCGTTGTCGAAACGCTTGATGAGATCCCGCTCCCCGTTTATCAGTCACCCACCAGAGATTTGCCATATGCCTTGACGACGAACACCGGACAATGTGCCATACGAACCACCTTTTCAGTTACGCTGCCGATCAACATGTGTTGAAGCCCGGTCAAACCATGGGTGGCAATGACAATCATGTCCATTTCGTGGTCTTTGGCATATTTCACGATTTCACTGGCTGCATGGCCGTCGACAACACTTACCACTTCTTTACGTTTTGTCTCACCGACATCCTCTAAAATCATGTTCATACATCACGATGGCATGGAGTAAGTGCAGTTCCGCACCATATCGCTTCGAAAGATAGAGTGCATGTGAAAAAGCCTGTTCAGAGCAACGGGAAAAGTCCGTAGGGAACAATATCTTCTTGATGGATAACATTTGACTCTGCCCCCCAGAATGCTTTTGATCACGGTTCGTGTTCATTGACGGATCCTCCAACACCGATAACTTGTGATTCCTCGAATTTCATATTGGCTTACGGACCTCCGCAAGGGGATCGAAGCCATTTGCAAACGATGCCCGTTCACCGGCTATACAGCAAAGCAACTTGAGTGCCAACCCATCGGGAAGAGGTTAAGTGACTTTATATTCAAGTGATTATGTGGTTGTTTGGCCATGGCGGAGAGCTCGGGGAAATGCAAAATAAAAGAGGCGGTATTTCATTTTGAAATGGTGGTGCCGGGAGAGCCGGTGACATGAACTGAACACGACTATTGGGGTGGCGGCCGTTTCTCTACAGGTTCTATCGGGTTCTGATATTTGTCAGGCTGGCGTCTGTTTTCACTTAAACAACTCCTCTTCCCTCTGGCGCAGGTACACTTGTGCCACCTGGTCCTTGGCCGCCCCGATTGTGATAAACATCTGGCTCAGGTACCTCAGTTGTTTGTACTTGTCAGGTTCCGACTCGGTGCAGAGCTGCCATATTTCCTCACCAAAGATATTCAGGGCCATCTGGATCTCACTCAAGCGGAATCCTTCCTGGATCCTCTCTTCCGCCAAACTGCGCACATAGTCGATGAATCCCGTGGATTCTGTGCGTACTGATTCCAGGTATTCCTGGATGAGCCTTTCGGCCCGGACTCCGAGGAGCTGCTTTACCCGATCTTGATAGTGAGGTGCACTTGGGATTCGAACCTGGGTTGACACCCTGGTTCTGAGCAGATCTCGATTTGTTTCTATCATCCTGATGAGATTCGTGTTCATCTGCGGCTCCTCCTATTTCGGTTAATTGACGCTCCACCGGGAAAAGGGGGAGGTCACTACAATACTGCTTGGCCCGCCAGGTCCGTTACTGCGTCTTCAAGAGTCGGCACCACTTTGAGCACACGCATCAACCTGGCGATCACAATCGGTTTCTCGACTCTCTTGGTGATGTTTGAAAAGACAAGGGATGCCCCCGAAAGCTCCGCTGCCGTGACAATGGATGCCAGAACACCGACACCCGCACTGTCGATTTTTTCCAAGCATCCCAGATCGATGACGACCTTCCCCCGGTTCTGGTTTTCCAGTAGTTCCCGGACCCTGTTCAGAAAATGGTAACTGTCCCGGCAACCCTTGAGGTATCCGAAAAGCTTGAAGACAACTACCCCCTGGAGTTTGCTGGCTTCGTACCTCATGACAACCTCCAATCTACCCCTTGCGCCCGAAAGACGAGGGGCACACCATCAATCTCTCGTCCCATGGGGTCTACCAAGGTGGTATCCAACTAGTAAAGCAAGGACCGTACCAGTAAAAGCACAGACCGGACAACATTTGTACTTGTTGTAATCAAACTG
The DNA here is from genome assembly GCA_963836075.1 of uncultured Acidobacteriota bacterium. Classification (GTDB taxonomy): domain Bacteria; phylum Acidobacteriota; class JAQAZP01; order JAQAZP01; family JAQAZP01; genus JAQAZP01. The sequence continues at coordinate 1,899,069 of CAWIIB010000009.1, read as the reverse complement.
GATACGCAGGAACTAGTGGTGGGGGTCGAATGGCGGTGGCCTGAAGGGTCCTGAGCGTAGCGCTATTGCGACTTGGGCTATTGCGATTTGGAATAGCAATAGAGCCAAAACGCTATTTTTTCGATCTTCCGTCCTGTTTCGGCAATTGGAGACCCAACTTCTGAATCTTTCTGAACAGCGTGGTTTTGTGGATTCCCAGCTCCCTGGCGGCTCGATCCCTGTTCCAGTGATTTCTTCGCAACACTTCCAGGATCAGTTCCTTCTCATACTGCTGCAGCAATTGAAGGGCGCCACTTTCGGGGGGGACGATTTTGGGCTGGAGATATTCCGGCAGATGGTTGGTCCGGATCATCCCGCCCGGGCACAACACGAATGCATGTTCGACGATGTTTTCCAGTTCCCTCACATTCCCCGGGTATTCATGTCGCATAAGGATATTCATCGCGTCCGGCACAATGCCTTCGATATCCTTCCCCTTGATTGAGGAGAAGCGCGCGATGAAATGGTTCACCAGCAAGGGCACGTCCTCACTCCGCTCCGAAAGAGGCGGCAACTCCAGGCGGATCACGTTAATTCGATAGTAGAGATCCATCCTGAATCGCTCTTCCTTCACCAACTGCTCGAGATTTTTGTTCGTTGCTGACAGGATGCGAACATCGGCGCTCACGCTCTTTGTTCCCCCCAGCGGTTCGTAAACCTTTTCCTGGATGACTCTCAGCAATTTCATCTGAATCGACGGCGGGATATCGCCGATTTCATCGAGAAAAAGAGTTCCGCCCTCGGCAGCGGCAAATCTGCCCGGCTTGTCCCGTCGGGCATCGGTGAAAGCGCCCTTCTTGTAGCCAAACAGTTCCGATTCCAGGAGCGTTTCGGGCATGGCAGAGCAATTGACGGTGATGAGAGGCCCGTCCTGTCTAGGGCTTGTAAAGTGAATAGCTTTTGCCACCAGACCTTTGCCGGTTCCACTTTCTCCAGTGATCAATACAGTGCTGTCACTATCGGCAACGACGGGAATCATGTCGAACAGGTGCCGCATCTTTGGGCTTTTGCTGATGATATCCTGAAATGTGTGACGAGCCTCGAGTTCCCTTCTCAGTTGCTCCACCAGGCGAAGGTCACGAAATGTTTCCACCCCACCGACGACCTCACCCCTGCTGTTCTTCAGCAGGCTCGTTGAAATGCTGATCGGGATTTTCGCTTCCTCGGTATTGGTAATGGTGATGGCAAGGTTGACAACAGGTCTGCCGGTTTCCATGGTATAGCGGAGCGCGCAGGCATTCTCGCAGATGTTGCTGCGCAGGACCTCACAGCACTGCTTTCCGATGGCTTGCTCCCTGGAAATCCCGGTGATCATCTGGGCGGCTTGATTGAATAAAATGACCTTCCAGTTCTGGTCGACACAGAACACTCCATCGTTGAGGCTCGAGAGAACCGCCTCCAGCAAATCGGGAGACGATATTTCGAAGGACGGGGTCTGCTCACTGGTCATTTAACCCAACGCTCCGGTTTGGAAGGGCAACCTGTCGATAGTCGCACTATTGCAATGTCCCATCACGCTAGAGTAGCCTTTTCGCAATCCTCGGGTCAAGATGAATCCGGGATCCAAACAGCCGTGACCAGCTCTATCGCCGATCCTGTCCACCCCTGCAGTTTAAATGAAGGTCTTATCCATGGGAATGTCCAACGCTTACAAGGTGGCGATAGAGGAAGGGAGCACGATGATCAGACCAGGCTCGGTCGTGTTCAGAGAGTAGCGGCGATCACTATCATGCCGGCCTGTCCGCCGGCGAATGCTGCTGGCGGACAGACCAGGTTTTGCGTCAAGCAGGATGCTCCCGGCCATATCAAGGACAAGAGGGCCTGGTATACCTGCGACTATCTCCCTCCAGTGGGGAACGCCATCTGGTCGCACCGCCAGCAACCCTGCGTCCGGAAATCTTTGCCGGGATCGATATCCTTGTCGCAAAGCCAGCCGTAACCATCATTGTCCTTGAAGTACTTCAGTGGGCGAGCAGGTTTGTGAGTGTCGGTGGTCATCTCTTCTCTTTCGTCCGGATTGATTTTATCAGACATGACATTCTCCTTCCCTGTTTCAGGGTGACATGAATGAACGCTCAGTACACCCTATTGCTTAAGCACAACTCATGCCACGACCAGCCGACAGGCCCGCTGCGGGAATTGCTCAGTACTGCCCTCTTTGCCATCAGTTCCAGATGACCAGAACCACTGCTCCGGCCTCCGACGTAAATGGACCATGGCTCATTTCAGAGTGAATAAGCTGGTAGGTCCCCTCGCCGCAGGCTCTACCCTCCAATTCATACTGCCCGCTCAAAACATAGTGCTGCTCATTCTTGGTATGGCTGTGGCCTTCCATTCTGAAACCTAGTGGCAGCTGAAGGACGATGGTTCTTCCTCCCTGGTCGTCGCGAAGCACTTTAATTTTCGTACCCTGCGGATACATGTCGCTGGCGTCCTGCCATTCCATTGAATTGCAATCTACGATCATGTCGAGCATGGCGACCTCCAATCTGCATGTAAAAAGTTAGATTCGCCGCCCCGTTTCCCATCCCGAACGAACGGCGCCAATCACCTGCCCCAGTTCCGAGGCATCACCGATTTTGTGGACCTCGATCCCCCGTTCGGCAAGGGGCTGCGAGAGTGAACCCTCCGGGTGCGTCCCCACCGCCACCACAACCGTGTCATACGATCCAGAATCATGGATGCCCGTTTCATCCCGCACAATGGCCCTGTTTCCCTCCATCCGCAGAAGTGTCGTGTTTGTATGAATCTCAACATCCAGGGTCTGAAGACGTTTGATCGTCATTTTGCGTGTGATCATTTCCATGTCGCGGGCGATATCGTCCAGCATTTCGACGACAACTACTTTTCTGTTGCGTTTGGCGAGGAATTCGGCAACCTCGATACCCACCAGTCCGCCGCCAAGTACGAGGACTCTATCGCCGATCTCCGTGTTCCCGTTGAGAGCCTCCTCACCGGTAACAGCTGATACGAGACCCGGAATGACCGGCATGATCGGTTTCGCTCCGGTTGCCAACACCACCACGCCGGGGGCCAGGTCGATAATTGCATCAACGTCGGCCGCCATTCCCGTGCGAATGTCAGCCCCGGATCGGCGCGCCCAATGGAGCAGTGAAGACAAGGGCCGCTGCATGGCCTCCTTGCCCGGTGCGAGATAGGAGAGCGCGAATTGCCCTCCCAGTTCCCCTTTTTCAAGAAGGGTGACGGAATGACCGCGCCTGCGGGCAACGATAGCAGCCATCAGACCCGCCGGCCCGCCGCCGATCACCACCACGTGGCGTGGGGTTTTCGCGGCCGGCTCTGTTTCCGCTTCGTGGCCCACTTCCGGGTTTACGATGCAGCTGAGACCCTCACCCGCTTTGACGGAAACGAGGCAGCCCTGCAGGCAGCCCCCGCACAGCATGATTTTATCCGTGCGGCCCTCACGCATTTTCCGGGGCAGATCAGGGTCGGCAACCAGGGGCCGGCCCAAGGCCACCATGTCCGCCTGCCCGTCGGCAAGGATGCCGGCAATTCGATCCGGATCCCCGAGACGCCCGGCAACGATGACCGGGATATCGAGCCCCTTTCGGATTCCGGCGGCAAACAGTTCGTTCTTCCCCTCGGGCAGACTCATGTGCTGGTAGTACCAGGGAGGTGTGTCGCAGGCCGAACCGCTTACCACGTGCAGGGCGTCGATTCCCCAGCTCACCAGCCTCCGGGCCAGATCCTGACCGTCCTTCAGGTCCAGCCCGCCATCCACCTGTTCCGTTGCGGAGATACGGGCGATGAGAGGCATGTCCGGCCCAAGAGTTTTACGCACGGCCTTGACCACCTCCTGAGCAAATCGCGCGCGTCTCTCCCGGCTACCACCGTATCCGTCCTGGCGATGATTGGTTTTTGGGGAATAAAATTGAGCCACAAGGTAGCCCAGCCCGCATTGAAGTTCCACTCCGTCGAATTTCGCCCATTTCGCCCGCCACGCAGCGTGGACAAAGGCCTGGACAATCTCCTGAATCCGAGCTTCATCCATCTCCCGGGCCACAACCCCGGTGGAGGGACAAACCATTTCCGATGGCGCCTCCGGAGTGAGGCCGGTGGCCTTCGGGTTTGCGGCGCGTCCGGCATGGTTGAGATGGGCAAAGGCTCTAGCGCCACCGGCGTGGATTGTGGAGACGAGCCGATGGAGGCCGTCAAGATGGTTGCCGACATCGATCCCAAGCTGCTTGGGATGTTCCTTGCCCGCACCATCTACATAAAGCGGCTCGACAATGATCGTTCCCACACCGCCTTTCGCGCGGCGCGAGTAGTAGGCCAAAAGCGTATCGGTCACTTTCCCTTCGCTGCTTCCGAACGCTGTTTTCACCGGGGCCATGACCAGGCGATTCGGGAGTGTCAGTGCATTGAGTCGGATACTCTCAAAGGCTTTCATGATCCTCTCCTCACGATTAAACTTGCCGGCAATGGACTTGAGCGGCCAGCGTCAGAAACCTGCCGCCATGAGCAGGGCACCCGCCCCCAGCCCGAACACCAGGTTCACTGCCTTGATTCGCAGAAAATCACCTCGGGAATGGGCCAGCAGCGGAAGCATTCCGTGTCCGTCCTGAACAACCGAACTCGCCACGAGCACGCTGAACGGAACAATGCCCTGGACAAAAAGATTGACAAACAGCAGGTGGGGTCCGGATTCGGGAATGATGCCGACAATGGCCGCGGCCAAAAGGACCAGCCAGCTGTTATCCGCCAGCATCGACCTCAGATCAAAAAATGAATCGAAAAGACTGATGGTGGCCATCGCCCCCAACGTCCAGAGGAAGAGTTGAGGTACGTGCTTTCGTGAAACATGATTCCACAGGTGCTCATCGAGAAAGTGATCCGGAACGGTCCAAATGATAAATTCTACAGATCCTGTAAGACAAAGCAGCGTAACGCGTTTCCAGTCCCAGCCCAGGGGGCCGATCTTTCCCGCCATGATGGACAGAAGAATGACGGCGACCACCACGGCAAGGATCGCCCGATGTGGACTGGGTGGATTCCATAACTCTCTTACCTGGCCTCTGGGAAAGCAGCGACAGTGTTCCTCCTCGTGAACGGCAAAGCTTGCACATCCATTGCAGGCCGACGTCGGTTTCAACCGCAAGATTCGGTCAGAGATCCACCCGGCAGCAACTCCCAGGATCATCAGACCGGCGGTCATGAGGAGTGCCGTCTTCGGCATTAGTGCGAGCATCACAAACATCTCGTCGCCGCTGGTGGCAATCATGCCTGCCGCAAGCGCACCGGGCGAAAGTCGCCGATGGGTGAAGAGCGCAACGAGGACAAAAGCACCCAGGCAGCCGGGCGTTGCTCCAAGCGCTGCAGCCAGTAAGTATTGCCGCGGAAGTGAATCACCCAGTGCCTGCATGACCAGACCGCGGGTCCGTATATTGACGTATTCGATGGCGATCATGATCACCGCAACAAAGGCCGTGATTGTCAACGCTTCCTTGAAGACATTCCAAACAACCATCTCGTCACCGCAGTTCTCAGATATCAATGAATGGATTGATCGTCCCGATGGCATTCCTCACCGCCGGCGCCGCGCCTGGAGAGATGCTCAGTGATTCAATTCCGAGTTCCACGAGAAATTTGGCGCCCTCTGGATCGGAGGCCATCTCGCCGCAAACAGATACATCCTGTTCCCGCCCCATGGACCGTGCCTGATCCATCATCAGGTTCACCAGCGGGCGAAGTCCTGAAGTGGTGAGGCTCTGGTACTCCTCCACTTCGGGGTTGTCACGGTCCGTTGCAGTTAAATACTGCAGGAGATCGTTGGTGCCGATGCTCACGAAGTCTGCAAGTTCGAGGATTTCCCCCAGTTCCAATGCAGCGGAGGGCACTTCGATCATGGCGCCCATTCTGATGTTATTGTTGAAGGGAAAGCGTTCCTGCTCGAGTTCCGCCTTTACCTTTTCCAGGATTCCCCTAGCGGTGGCAAGATCGCCGGCATGGGTGACCATCGGAAAAAGGATCGCTACGTCAGCATCCCTGGCAGCGCGGAGAATCGCCCTCATCTGGGTGTGGAGTTCATGCGGAGTTCGCAGAAGATGTCGGCGAAGGCCGCGAACACCGAGGGCCGGATTCGAGCCCGAACACTGGTGAAGGTCGGCGGTAACCTTATCGCCGCCAATATCAAACGTGCGGATGACAATCGGTTTCCCCCCCATACGGTCTACCAGTTCCCGGTATGCTCGGTATTGCTCTTCCTCATCCGGAATCCGGCCGTTGGCCAGTACCATGAACTCGGTCCGAAAAAGTCCGATACCGTTGAGTCTGTAATGAAAGCAGAGCGATGTCTGGGAGGGGTGCTCGATATTGGCCCTGAGTCTGATGGCCCGTCCGTCAGCCGTGAGCGCATCAAGCGGGGAAAGCGACTCGCTCGAGTTTAACTGCTCCAACCCCGCTGCAAGGGTCATCGTGGATTTTATCGTTTCCGCAGCAGGTCGAAGGTGGACTTTGCCATGGACAGCATCGACGAGAATCGGGGTTCCTTCATTCACGATACCGTCGGGAAACGAGATGCTGCCCAGCGATGGAACGCCGACTGATCGCAGGAGAATGGCGCCGTGAGAGGAGTAGGCAGTGCTGGACGTGATCAGCGCAGCGACACCAGAGCTCCTGGCGCGAAAAACAACGGAAGGATGAATGCGGGGAGCAATCCATATGGCCGCGGTTCGATCCTGAGCGCTTGTCTGGAAGGCCTTTTCCCCAAGCATGAGCGTTCTCTGGATGACCTGGCAGATATCGCGAATGTCCTCTGCGCGAGCACGGAGGTAACTGTCCCTGCTGGCTCCCAGCCGAACCGCCGCCACGCTGAACGCCTCCTGCACTGCAAATTCTGCCGGCACAAGGTCACACTTGATGCGGTTGACAACCGAGGAGAGGAATTCCCTGTCATCCAGCATGAGGAGATGCGACGAGAGGATCTGCTGGAAATCCTCCTCTGACGGGTCGTGTAGTTCACGGATGTGGACTTCAAGGTTTCGGTGGGCGATCGAAACGGCGCTCTTCAACCGGTCTATTTCCGTATCTACCTCAGTCGGACCGATGCCTGCGGAGGAGACTGACGGTAGAACTTCATCGAAATGTGCGTAACCAAACGCGATACCAGGAGCGATGATCCGCCCAGAGAGCACAAGCTCACAACCCTTGGAAGAGCCTGCTGTTTCCATTGCGACACCTTAAGATCAATGCTCAACAGTGATTCCGAAAACAACCTTTCCGGGAAAGTGACCCTCGTAACAAACTGTCTCACACCATCAGTATTCAGATGTTTTCGGCCCGATGAGATTTGTTGGCTAGTCGTTTCTCGTGAAGCTCAGATCTCCACAGCGCCAGCAACCCTGATCGGCCAGTTCCTTTGACGGATCCACGTCGGTATCACAGATCCACGGTTCACCTTCGACGTCAACGATCACTTTCAGGGGGCGGGCGCCTGTGTTGACTTCAGTGCAGGGAATTTCCACGTAATTGCACGGGTCGCGATAGGTGAAGACCAGCTTCTCTCTTGCCACGAGTTCCTTTAGAACATCATTCACCATGGACAAGGGAACAGAGAATTTCGTTGAGAGCGCCTTCTGTATCTCGTGTGGTCTCAATCGCTGTTCTCTTGCACTGCTGATCATCACCATGATCTCTCCTGCGAGTTGATCCCTTTGATTCATCTTTCTTCCTTTCTCGACTCCTGCCCCGCCATGGTTGTCCAAAAGTGAAGGCAGGAGGAAATACTGGTATTGCGTTCGACCCGGGGTTGATATTCCCCTGACGATCATTCACTAACGCAAAGGCCGTACCAGATGACGAGCGGAAGTATACTTTTTCTGCCAACCACCTGATAAAACAAAGGTTGTATTGGTGCCCCTCTATTCGATGAAAAAAATCTCGGACGTTTTATTGAATATCGTTGCACTCGCGCTTCTTTGGTGTGAGGGCGTCAGCAAATAATCGATTGAACCGTAGCTGTTATGCGACGCTCTCTTAGTTTGAAGTTGCGCTTTTGCTACTCTCCGTCCAATGATCCTCACCGTACTGTGGTCCAGATGATTCCATTGATCATCATAAGTTTCTTTATTCAATCATTTACATTCGCTCACTCATCATGGCACAGGCTTTGCTGATTCAAGTGATCCGAATGTGGTGGTGGGTGCGCATCCAATCCCCGGGTTGTACTTCCTGATCCATCAACAACCGGGCACCTGGAACGCTTCGGAATGGCAGGAGTGGATTTGGCCGACGCATTCTTTGGCCGCAGTTCACAATGCATACGATTGAACAAGGGAGAAACCATGCGTGTTTTCGGTCCGGTTCCTTCCCGGCGATTGGGACGAAGTGTCGGGATCAACAACATCCCGCCCAAGATCTGCACCTATTCCTGCGTTTATTGTCAGCTTGGGCGCTCACTGAAAATGACCGTCGACAGACAGGAATTCTACTCGCCGAACGAGCTCTATCGCGAAATCGAAGAGCATCTCCAGCGTGCCCGCGAGCATGGCGAGCCCATCGATTACCTGACCCTGGTACCCGACGGAGAACCGACCCTGGACGAGAACCTCGGTGTGTTGCTGGATCTACTCAAACCCTGGAAGACCAAGTTGGCGGTGATCACAAATGCAACCCTGATCGACCAGCCCGCAGTGCGGAACGATCTTGCCAAGGCCGATTGGGTTTCGATCAAGGTTGATGCCGTCGACGAGAAGGTGTGGAGAAAGATCGATCGACCGCACCGGAAACTGCATCTGGATTCAATGCTCAAAGGCATGGATCTCTTCGCCAGGAAATTCGATGGACGACTGGTGACGGAAACGATGCTGGTGAAGGGGCTCAATGACACCCCGGAGCAGGTTCGTGGGGTTGCCAGATTCATTCAATACCTGGGAGCAGCCACTTCGTACCTGAGTGTTCCGACGAGGCCTCCCGCGGAGGACTGGGTAGAACCACCCGAGGAATCGGCGTTGAATCAGGCCTACCAGATCTTTGTCGAGAATGAACTGACGGTGGAGTACCTCATCGGATATGAGGGAAACCAATTTGCTTACACGGGCAACGCCGAAGAAGACATTCTGAGCATCACCTCCGTACATCCAATGAGAGCGGATGCCGTAGAAGCATATCTGAAGAAGGCTGAGAGCAACGACAGCATCGTTGAGAAGTTGGTGAGAGAAGGGGAGCTTGTTGTCACGGAGTACAATGGCCGGAAGTTCTACTTGAGAAAGCTGTCTTTACCGAAAAGAGCACCGAAGACGTAGCTTCGATCCTCTCCGGTGAAAGAGATCATGGCGAACATCGAACCCTTCGAAATGTTTGCGGACGAGTATGACGAGTGGTTCACGAAGCATCGAGCGGAGGCCAATGCCTGCGACCATTGACACTACCGGCGAATATGCCGCCACGCGCGCCAGGCGCCATCCCGATTGCTGGGTCTATGCTCCGCTGCACGACCACGGCCTCGCTGTGCGGTTCGAGGCTGGTGCCGACGGCGTCGTCACCGGGGTATTCCCCTGCCACGAGGAATTCATGGGGTACCCGGGGTTCCTGCACGGCGGTGTTACCAGCGCCCTGTTGGATGGCGCCATGACAAACTGCTTGATGGCCCGCGGCACCCCCGGTCTTACCGCCCGGTTCGAGGTCCGGTTCCTGAAACCGGTGTTGACCGGCCGGCCCGTCACGGTCCGGGGTTGGTGGGAAAAAACCCGCGGCTCGTTGCACATGCTCGCCGCTGATCTGAGCCAGGACGGCAAGGTCCTGGCCACCGCCACCGGCAGATTCATGGACTATCCGGAGTGATCCGTCCTAAGGAGGAGACGATGAAAAAGGTCGGGCTGGTTTTGGGCAGTGGTTCGTCCCGCGGATGGGCGCACATCGGGGTCATCGAAGCCCTGGATGAGGCCGGGATCCCCATTGACCTCATTGCCGGCTGCAGCATCGGGGCCTATGTGGGGGCCCTTCATGCCTGTGGTTGTCTGCAGCAGCTCAAGGATTTCGTTCTACGCATGGACGGCAAAAAGGTCTTCTCCTATTTTGATTTTGTCATTCCGCGGTCAGGGCTGCTGGATGGAACCAGGAAACTGCATGAACTCTTTTCCATGCACACGGCAGTGAAAGACTTTGCCGAACTGGCTATCCCGCTTTCGGTGGTGGCCACGGACCTCGAATTAGGCGACAAGGTGGTGCTCAAATCGGGCAACCTGCTCGAGGCGCTTCGGGCCACCATGTCCTTTCCGGGGCTTTTCGCGCCGGCTCGGGTGAAGAACCGCTGGCTGGTGGATGGCGGTTTGGTGGACCCGGTTCCGGTGGGGGTGGCCCGGGCCGCCGAAGCGGACCTGGTGGTGGCAGTGGACTTGAACAGCGGAATTCTCTCCAGGCGTAAGCAGCACCGCGAACGGCCACGGATTGGAGCCTCGGTTAATGACCGGGGCGGGCACCAGAGGGAGTGGCTGAGCAAGGTGGCGGCGTTTTACGAGAACGCGGGAATGAGAGTCCGGAAGACTTTCGGAGAAAAACTGAACAACGATGCTGGTACCCCCGATATCGTGGAGACGGTAATGACCTCGGTGGGGATCATGCAGGAGCGGATCACGCGGATCAATTTGGCGGTGGAGCCTCCCGACGTCCTGATCCAACCCCGCCTCGGCGCATTGAAGACCATGGATTTCGACCAGGTGGAGCACTCCATGGAGGAAGGGTATCTCGGCATGAAGGAGAAAGTGGGCGATATCCGGAACCTGCTGAAGCAGGCTGGTGGGTGTGACAACGAGAACAGGAGGATCATATGAAATGGTATATCCCAAACAGATCGTCGAGGATTCATTCATGAGCAATACAACACTGGTGTCGAAAAGAGTGGCGCAAATACCAAAATCAGCCATCCATGAGATGACGCGTTTATCAAAGGAGATAGAGGATGTCTCGTTTCTGTCGTGGGCCAAACCGACCTCAAACGCGCCGCCGCATATCCGGGATGCGGCGATCAAGGCGATTAAAGAAGGGCTGACGGATGGCTACACCGAGAGTTCGGGACTCGTGCCGTTGCGAAACGAAATCGCTAAAAAGCTGGAAAGGGATAACAACATCACTACCAATCCCTCGGAAATCATCGTCACCGTGGGAGCCATCGAAGGGCTGGCGGCAGCGGTAATGGCCGTCATCGACCCGGAAGATGAGGTCATTCTCCCTTCGCCCACTTATTCCACACATGTCAATCAAGTTATTCTGGCATCAGGGAGGCCGGTTTTTGTTCCGCTGATCGAGGAGGACGGCTTTGCTATCGATGTCAATGCTATGGAAAAAGCCATAACATCCAGGACCAGGGCGATTCTGTACCTGCAGCCCGAACAACCCGACCGGCACCGTTTTTTCCGAGCGGCAGCTTCGCCATATTGCTGAAATCGCATTGAAGCACAACTTGGTGGTCATCACCGATGAAGCTTATGAGTACTTCACCTTCGATGGCAACAAGCATTTCTCCATTGCGTCGATTTCGGAAATGAAAGGAAACGCGATCAGTTGCTACACTTTCACAAAGACATATGCCATGACCGGATGGAGAATCGGCTACCTGCATGCCGATAAGGATCTAATTCCCCAGATCGCAAAGGCCCATATCCCCTTTGCGATCTGCGCCCCGGTGGCCTCCCAATACGCGGCGCTGGCCGCATTGAAAGGGCCGCAGGATTGTATCGAAGAGTTTCAGAGGAAATACGAGTCGGCCAGGGATTTGATGTGTTCACGTCTCGATAAACTCAGTCATGTATTTGAATACCAAAAGCCTGGCGGTTCCTATCTCATGTTTCCCAAAATACTACTGAAGGAAGGAACCGACTCGGAATCCTTCTGCAAGAAACTCCTCAGAGAAGCAAAGGTGTCCACGACGCCCGGAGTCGATTTTGGGCCGTCGGGCGAGGGGCATTTGCGAATGTCGTTTTGCGTACCTGAGAAGATGATAAACAGGGCCTTTGATCGTATGGAGGCGTACTTAAGCTAATCAACCAGCTCTCAATGGGTGCCGATCTTTCCGTGGAAAGCGGCATTCAATAGTGGTCAAATTATGATCGGGCTTGTACGAGATGGCGTTTTGACAAATAAAAGGCACCAAGGTGCAGATCAGGTTAACTGGAGATACCCGATGAGGACTTACCTCGAGTGCATTCCATGCATCGAAAAGCGACTGAAATCCCTTTCGAAAAGGTTGACCGACGATCCGAAGCTCCGGAAAGCCATCGTCGAAGGGGGGCGAAAAGCATTCGATGAAAAGGATATGGAGTTGCCGCCCCCCTACTTCGGGCAAAAAGTCCATCGCGCGATTCGCCAGATCTCAGGCAATCCCGATCCCTACAAGGAAATGAAAAGCCTCTATAACAAGCGCGCCCTGGAACTTTATCCAGGATTGAAAGAGAGCGTGCTCGAGGCAAAGGATTCCTTTCGCGCAGCTGTCTTGATCTCTATCGCGGGGAATGTCATCGATTTTGGGGCAGCCGACGACTTTTCCTTGATGGAAACAATCGAGCGCGTGACGGCGGAACAGCCAGCTGTGGATTGCATTGAAGAGCTTAAACAGGCGGTATCTCAGGCGCATACAATTTTATACATTGGCGACAATGCGGGCGAAACCGTCATGGATCGCATCCTGATCGAGCAATTCGAACCGGAAAAGGAGGTGACCTTCGTGGTGCGGGGTGGCCCAGTCCTCAACGATGCCACAGACGAGGATGCTCGGATAGCCGGCTTGCACGAGCTTGCCACGATTATCGACAACGGCTCGGACGCACCCGGTATCCTGTTGGAGGATTGCGTCGAGACATTCAGGACCGCCTTCCGTTCGGCCGACCTCGTCATCGCAAAGGGTATGGGGAATTTCGAGTCTCTCAGCGGCACGGCGGATCGAGAGGTTTTTTACTTGCTGCTTGTCAAGTGCGATCTCGTGGGAAATCATATCGGTTGTCCCAAGGGCAAGGCCGTGATACTGCGGCAGGACGGCAGTTGTTAAGCTTCCCCTTTGATGCAGATATGACTTATCGATCCTCTGATACTGATCTCTGCTGTCCACGCCGATGAAAACTCGGTGGATGACTGCACCCGCCTGGCAGCAACACAGAGTAGCGAACACGCTACCGTGCCAAGTTCTAGCGCTGCCGCCACGCTACTCCCGAACACTCCCCGCAACCGGGCTTGCTGCCGGCAACAGTGTGGAATCTCAGCAGGACGAGCTGCTTATGGCGATCGAGCTGCCGCGGCACGAAGTATGCAATGAGATAGGGAGGAAAGAATGGCCGACAGTGTCGTCGGCGGTGGGTCAGCAACAGGGAGGTTAGTCATGAACGAACACAGAATGCACAGAGAGCGGATCATGGAGTTGGTCGGGTCGGCTCGCAACCAGCGCATGCGCCCAATCGAGCTCACGCAACAGCTCGCGAAAGAGAGCGGGCTGTCCGCGAATGAGGTCAACGAGATCATCAAGGAACTGGTCGACGAAGAAGACTTGGTGTTCAGCTTTCGGGACCCCTGCTCCTATGTGGAGATCCCGTGTAACGGATGCGAAGGCGGGCACCGGGCAGCGCGTCCCATGAAGGTGGTCATGGATTCCAAGGGAAGCCCTTGGCTGTGCGACAAGGAATTCGACGGAACAGAAGCCCTGTTGGCCAAGAACTGCTGGGACTACAGCGTTCTCCCGTTCACGCGCACTTGAGAGCACCGCCAGCGCACGAGGAGGTAAGGCCAGGAGCGGAAACGGACGAGCGCTCGGGAGGTGCGACATGGCGAAGATAGAGTACCGGGACCAAACCGTCCACGTGGACGAGGAGGGATACCTGGAGCGTATGGATGACTGGAACGTGGAGGTCGCCTGCGCACTGGCGAAGCACGAGGGGGTCGTCCGGGATTGCCCGCTCACTCTGGAGCAGTTGGAAATCCTGAGCTTCATGAGAGACTACTTCACGAAGTTCAGCTCATTTCCGGTCCTTCGCGCCCTGTGCAAGAACGTCCGCCAGGGCAAGAACTGCACCTACGAACAGTTCCCCGACCCCGTCGTCGCCTGGAGGATCGCCGGACTGCCCAGGCCCACCACTGAGGTTTTTGCCCTGATTAAGCACGGCCATTGAATCTCGTCCGGGACCACCGGCTCGACGTACGGAGCAGCGTTGGTGCATGAAGCGCCCAGCGGAGAAGGTCGCTGAGGAGGTTTGCGGACAAGCCTCGCACAGTCGCTGCCGCCCGACGGTATGCGCGGACGCGAAAGGGATTCGCGCCTTGCTCCTCTAACAGGTCGGACACTTCGTCCAGCGATTCCGCCACGTCCAGATTTGAAAGTTCGGCAATCTGATCTGATTTTTCACCATCGTTGTTCATGCCAGGCAACCTTTACAACCATGAGTTACCACGCCACATCATGCAAGTGTAGCTCCCGTCTTGTTTCCCTCCCGCTGCGTCCGTCCTAACTCTGTGGTGTTCCCTCCGACAATTCACAAAAGGGGACACCGCAGAGTCGCATGCAAAAAGCCCGGTTAGCCGGCATTTAGCCCTGCAACTGAAGGCTGGTTGGGGGATCATGTTTTGGCGTGATAGTCGATCCTGCAGCCGCAACCGTCCCACATCCGCTCATAGGTGGCGAGCCGGTCCTCGATGAGTGAGGCGGCCATTTCAACTGATTTGAACCGCCTCAGCAAAACTTCACCTTCCGTTGTTTCCTCCTCCAGGATGATGATTCCATCAAGATCGAGGATGCGGATCCAGCCGCTGATGTGCGTGTCAACCTCCTTGACCACTAGGGCCTGGTCCAGCAGGCGCGGGAGTTCGGCACGTTCGATTGGAATGACCGCACGCTGTTTGAACTCATCGATGATTTCGTCAATGTTGATCATTTGCCGGCCTCCGTTGATTCTCTCCATTCAGCATATGTTTTACTCATTCTATGGGCTTCCCAGTGGATGTGGTTCCGTTCGAGCCGGCCTTCCCACGCGTAGTCGAGGCCCGATTCCGTCGGGGCTTCGGCCGATGAGGACGTCTGTCTGGTTGTTTTAGCAACACCTCGGCACCCTCCGATATTCAACTGCTTGATACGGGATTCTGGTGGAGCAAGGCCTATGCCAGGAATATCATGAACATGATGCTGCTGTTGCACCCTTGCCGACTGAAACGACCCGAGAGTTGCACCTCTGCAGTGATTCGACAACCAGAAGTTGCGATATCGCTACCCTCCTCGATCAATTCTCACCGAACGGGGGTCCAGATGAGCCTATGGACCACTATAAGCTTTATTATTTCAATGAAATGCAATCCCCCACTCCTTCTGGCACAGGCTTTGCTGACTCAAGTGATCCAGAACTGGATATGGGAGTGTGAGTTGGTCGGCGGGGATTCATCGGACTGGAGGCGGGAAAGCGTCTCATGCGATCGGTGAAGCTCTTCACCTTTGCCGTAAGTCTGGGAAGCATCGACAGCTTGATCCAGCACCCGGCTTCGATGACCGATGCCTGTAAGAGTCCAGAGGAACGGCAAAAGGGCGGGGTCACCGATGGGCTGATTCGCATCTCCGTGGGTGTGGAGGATATCGCCGAACTGTTGGGCGGCCTGGGGGAGGGGGCGGCCGCCTGCTGAAAAATGGGTCCGTGCCTCTGGTGAGAGCACCATTTTCCGGGCACTGCAGATCTTCAGGGGACGGAAACTCGAGGTGGAAACGTTGGGCTCACTTCATCATCCCTGAAGAACGGGACATGGAAAGGCAGTTCGGTAAACGGTATCTCGAATACAAGCAGCACACCAGACGGTGGCTGTGACGCTTGAACCGGAGGAATCAACGATGAGCGACCATGAAAAGCAGGACGAACAGCAGGTGATGCTTCAACGTCAGCTCGGTGCTATAAAGCACAAGATCATTGTCCTCTCCTGCAAGGGGGGGGTTGGCAAAAGCACCGTGGCCGTCAACCTTGCGGCATCCCTCTCCAGGGCTGGACAGCAGGTGGGACTCTTGGACGTGGACGTTCACGGACCCAGCATACCCAAACTTCTCAATATCGACGGCGACCAGGTGGTATCGAGAAAGGGGAGGATTTTCCCCGCGGGCTTCGAGGGCCTGGAGGTCATGTCGATCGGGTTCATGCTCCACAGCAAGGACGATGCGGTGATCTGGCGCGGACCACGAAAAATGAAAATGATCAGGCAATTCCTGGCCGATGTGGAATGGGGGCCGCTCGATTATCTCATCGTGGACTGCCCGCCCGGCACGGGGGATGAGCCGCTGGCGGTGGCGCAACTCATCGAGGACGCTACCGGCGCGGTCATCGTCACCACACCCCAGGACCTGGCCATTCTCGACGTCCGCAAGTCGATCTCCTTCTGCAAAACCATGAAGGTCAATGTCCTGGGAGTCATCGAGAACATGAGCGGCTTCACCTGTCCCAATTGCGGTGAAGTGGTGGACATTTTCAGCAGTGGCGGCGGAGAGGCCATGGCCGAGGATATGGGCGTACCCTTCCTCGGCCGCATACCGCTGGACCCCGACATCTCCAGATCGGGCGATGAGGGGATACCGCTCAGTTTCGTTGGGGCGAAGTCGGAGGCAAGCCGCGCATTCGCCCAGGTGGTCGAGCGAATTCTAGAACAGATTGGTGAGACCGACGCCGCGACGGCCGCTCTTTCTTCGGCCATCGGAAGTGGGGAGTGACGGGCAGGTTAACGCTTCAGCCGTTCGCGGAGCGTCTTGCGGTCGATGCCGAGGATCTCCGCACACCTGGTCTTGTTGCCGTCCACGCTGGCCAGCACGTTGCGGATATGTTCGGCCTCCACCTCGGCCAGGGTGCGGTCCAGCCCGGCGCGGTGGCCCACCGAGAACCGCATGTGAGACGGCAGGTCGGGGACATCGATGGCCGGGCCGTCCACCATCACCACCAGCCGCTGCACCAGGTTCTCCAGCTCCCGCACATTGCCCGGCCAATGGTAGCTGTTCAGCAGCTGCAGCGCGTCGTCAGAAAAGCGGGGCACGGCCCGCTCCGCTTCACCGGCATGCTTGTCGAGAAAGTGATTGGCCAGAACCAGGATATCGTCGCCGCGGTCCCGCAGCGGCGGCACTTCGATTTCGATCACCGAGATGCGGAAGAAGAGGTCCTCGCGAAAGGCATCCTTCTTCACCAGGCCGGCCAGGCTCTTGTTGGATGCCGCCAGGATCCGCACATCGATCTTCCGCGAGCGGGTGGCGCCCACCATGCAGACCTCCCGGTCCTGCAGCACCCGGAGCAGTTTGACCTGCATTGACAGGCCGGTTTCCCCGATCTCGTCGAGAAAGATGCTGCCGCCGTCGGCGGTCTGGAAAAACCCGGCCCGGGATTCGTTCGCCCCGGTGAACGCGCCCTTGACGTGGCCGAAAAGCTCGCTCTCGAACAGCGTGTCGGGGATGGCTCCGCAGTTGATCGGGACGAAGGGGGCGGCGGCCCTGCGGCTCCGGTAGTGGATGGCCCGGGCCACCAGTTCCTTGCCGGTGCCGCTCTCACCGGTGATCAGGACCGTGGCCGCAGTGGTGGCCGCCTTGTCGATGGCGCCGAACACCTTGCCCATGGCGCTGGAGCCGCCGATCAGCCCGTACATCGCCACGGTGTCATCCACCGTTCCGGGAGCGGCAATTCGCCGGCGGTGCAGCTTGTCCAGCACCCGCCGCACCGCACCGGACAGCTCCTCGTCGGTGAACGGCTTGCCCAGGTATTCTTCCGCTCCGGACTTCACCGCCTCCACGGCGCCGTTGACCGTGGCGAAACCGGTGATCATCATCACCTCGGTGTCCGGCAGATTCTCGCGCACGTGGCGTACCAGTTCCATACCGCTGATCCCCGGCATCTTGAGATCGGTGAGCACCAGATCCACCGCCGTGTCCCCCAGGATCCCGATAGCCGCCTCCACCCCCCCGGCGGTCAACACCCGGTACCCCTCACCGCTCAGGTTGCGCTGCAAAACCTCGAGGGTCTGGTCGGAGTCGTCCACCACCAGGATCCGCTCCCGCTGCTCAGGCGTCTTCATCGGAAAACGTTCCTTTCTCCCCGACGTCCCCCGGGTGGCGGGGGAACCTGATCTCGATCCGGGTCCCCCGGCCAGGCTCGCTCTCCACGCTGATCACGCCCCCGTGGGAGGTGACGATGCCGTGAACCACGGCCAGGCCGAGACCGGTGCCTTCGTTGACATCCTTGGTGGTGAAGAAGGGGATGAACATTTTCTTCATCGTCTCCTCGGTCATCCCTTCGCCGGTGTCCTGCACCGCCAGGGAAATCCCTTCCTCGTCCGCGGCGGTCCGGATCACCAGCCGGCCGCCGTCCGGCATGGCCTGGACCGCGTTGACCACCAGGTTGACCAGCACCTGGTGCATCTGCCCCTTGTCCACCGCCAGGGCCGGAAGATCTTCCGCCAGTTCCCGGGCCAGCTGCACACCGGCCCTGGTGCACCTCGATTCCACGAAATAGAGCCCTTCCTCCACCAGCTGGTTCAGATCCACCTCGGCCATGTTCGGCGGGGTCTGGCGGGCGAAGAGCATCAGCTTCTTCACCACCTCACGGGCATGGAGGGAGGCCTTGATGATCTTTCCCAGATCGTTGGCCGCCGTTTCCGGCAGGCCGCTGTCCTTGGAGGCCAGCTGGGCGAAGCCGAGGATGTTGGCCAGCGGCTCGTTCAGCTCGTGGGCCACCCCCGCTGCCAGCTGGCCGATGGTGGCCAGGCGATCGGCGTGCCGCAGCTGCTCCTGCAGGCGCTCACGCTCTTCCCCGGCCTGCTTGTGCTCGACAATCAGGGCCACCTGGCCGGCCACGGCATCGACGAGGTTCCGCTCTTCCTTGAGGAAGGGGCCTTCGTCCAGTTCCGGCCGCTCCTCGCTGTAGATCACCTCCACCAGGCCCCGCTGTACCCCGTCGACCAGGATCGGCGCGGCCTGCACCGCCCCCGCACCGCTAAAACCACTGGTGAGATAGTTCCGGTCGTCGAGAACGATACGTCCCGAGGCGATCTCGGGATACTGCCAGGCCGGGGGCAGCAGCTCGACGATCCTCTCCAGGATATTGGCCAGGGAGACCCCTGGCTCCCCGGCGATCCGGGCGATGGCGTAAAGGCAGCTCAGCTCTTTCACCCGTTCGCGCAGCATCTGGTGGGAGAGGTCGAGGAGGTTCTCTTCGTGGGACAGATCGGGTACGGCCTGTTTGTTCTTTTTCGATCCGGCGCTCATCACCAACTCCTCGCCCCAAAGGGGATTTGCCCTGTCTCCGAGCCACGGGAATTATAGCGGTCTTCAGTGGTTTCGCCCACCGCTAACTGAAGACTCCGATACCCGGCGCTGGTTGCCATTCGGGTGGACGAGAAGAAGTTCGGGTCAATCGATGTTGTAGGTCTTGATCTTGCGCCAGAGGGTTGAGCGGTGCATGCCGAGCTCTTCGGCGGCCCTGACCCGGCTGCCCTTGTTCCGCCGCAGGCTCTCCAGGATCACGCCCTTCTCGCTGTTCCGGGCATGGGAAATACCGTTGGCCGCCGCGCTGCGGGTGGTGATATGCAGGGGCAGGTGCTCCACCTCGATCTGCTCGCCGTGGCACATGACGAAGGCGTGCTCGATGGCGTTCTCCAGCTCCCGCACGTTGCCCGAGAACTGGCATTTGCGCAGCGCGGAGAGGGCGGCGGGTGAGATCCGCTCGATGGCCTTGCGGCTCTTTTTGCGGTAGACCCGCAGAAAATGGTTGGCCAGCAGGGGGATGTCCTCGGGCCGTTCGTGGAGCGAGGGGATCTGGAGGTTCACCACGTTGATCCGGTAGTAGAGATCCTCCCGGAACCGGCCCTCGGCGATGGCCAGTTCCAGGTCGGCATTGCTGGCGGCGATGATCCGCGCGTCGGTGTGCAGCGTCTCGGCGGAACCCAGGGGGCGGTATTCACCGTTGTTCAGCACCCGCAGCAGCTTGACCTGCAGCGAGACATCCATCTCGCTGATCTTCGTCGAGGAGCAGGGTCCCGCCGTTGGCCAGACGAAACTGGCCCGGCTTGTCGCGTCTTGGCGTCGGTGAACGCGCCCTGCACATAGCCGAAGAGTTCCGACTCGAGCAGCGGAGCGGGCAGGGCGGCGCAGTTGAGCTTGATGTACGGCCCGTAGCGCCGGGGGCTGAGGTTGTGGATCACCTGGGCGAAGAGCTCCTTGCCCGAGCCGCTGGGGCCCTGGATCAGCACGTTGCACTCCGACTCGGCGATATCGGGCAGCAGGCCCACCAGCTGGTGCATCTCCGAGTTGACGCTGACGATGTCGTCGAGGCTGTTCTTCTTCTCCAGGCTCTCGTGCAGCCGCTCGATCTCGGAGATGTCCCGGAAAAACTCCACCGCCCCGACGATGGTCCCCTCCTCGTCCTTGAGCAGGGTGGTGGTGACCCGGATCGGCACCTCGCGGCCGTCACGGGTGATGATGGTCACCCGGGCGTTTTCGGTGGGGTCCTCGGTTTTCAAGGTGTCCTTGAGGGCGCACTTCTTGTGGCAGACCTCGGTGCGGAACACTTCGAAGCAGTGCTTGCCCACGGCCTCACCGGCCTTGAAACCGGTGATCCGCTCCGCCGACCGGTTGAAGGAGGTGATGATGCAGTCCCGATCGACGGTGAACACACCGTCGTGGATGTTGTTGAAGATCAGCTCGCTCAGCTTCTGGCACATGACGGCGAAAGACCTCTGCCCCGCGGGCGGGCGGCCGCTAGACGGTCACCCCGTGAATGGTGCTCCACTGCCCTTCTTCGATCCCCAGGCGATCGATCAGCAGGGCAGCTCTGGTGTTGACCCTGAAACGGTCCGGCCCATCCGGGCCCACCAGCACCACCGGACTGATGAAACTTTCCGCCCACTCCTCGATGGGTTTCCGCGAAAAACGGGCGGACGATCGGGTACGGCCAGCACCAGCAACTGGAACTCCCGGATCATCAGGCAGCGGTGCAGCTCCGTCCAGCTGTCGTCATAACACAGCCGGAACCCCACTTCAAGATAGTCCCCGGCCCGGCGGTCGTAATAAAGCCGCATTTCTCGCTCGCGTTCCACGGCGATCCGCTCCAGTTCATCATGCGGCAGCTCCTTCATCCGGCCGTCATCCGGCTCGTAGGGGCTGGAGAGAAAGTGGAACACGTTCAGCTGCATCCGGCCCTCCCGGCAGAGGCCCAGGGCGTAATCAAAAGCCCAGTCGCCCTGCTCCGAGTAGTGGGCACAAAAGCCGACGGAATTGAGTCTCGGGATGGTCATTGTCCTTCCTCCATTTCGTTGTTTCCCTGGTCAGTTCGCTTTTCATTGATTCCGGTATCGATCCACCTCTCCCGTTGTCCGGACCTTCACCGGGTCGGCCCGCGACGCTTCGCTGAGGTAGTACTCCGAGTAGAGAGCGCCGATGGGGTTGTGGGCCAGCGACCGGTCCTTGACGATAAAGGTGGTCACCGGCGCCTCGCTGGCCCGCACAAACACCGAGTCGGTGCCCACGCAGAGGCCCACCAGCACATTGAGATCGCAGCCCTGACGGTTCAGTACCCGGGCCTGGCCCAGCGGGTTACAGGCAATCCCACTGAACAGCGCCGGCCCCTGTCCGCCCGACATGTCGGGCGGTTCATCCAGCCGGTGTCCCCCCACCTTGCACCCCACGGCGAACACCTGGAAAAATCGCTTCAGTGCGCCGACCAGGATCTCCGTCGGTTCCTGGAGCTCCACGCAGAAGGCGATCCCGATGCGGCGGTAGTTCATCTCGAGGCAGAAGTAGACCAGTTCCGACAGCCGGCAGAGGAACCGCTCGTCCTCGCAGCTGATGTCCGCCGCCGCATCGAGCATGCGGGTGACCTCACCAGGCGGCGCCACCGTCTCCGGTTGACCGGCCAGCGGGCAACGGCCTCCGCTGAGACAGACTTTCTCCCGGCAGGCAAGGCAGTCGGCAGCAGGATCGAGCACTTCGGCATTCATCCTGGCCAAAATCCCGTCCTCCGCGCTGGGAGACGCCGCCGGGCCGCGCTGAAACCCGTATCCCGAACAGAGCTTTCCGGCGGCGAGGGCGGCCACCACCTCGTCCGCCGAGCAGGCCACATTGTCGATGACGGTAATCCCACCGGCGGACAGCGATTCCCTGGAGGCCATATCGATCCCGCCGCAGACCAGGATATCCACCTTGTGCTCGGCCAGCAGATTGAACAGGTCGACCCAGCTCTGCCCCACGGCTGGAACTTCAGCCTGGGCCGAAACATACCCCCGGCGCATGGTCACCAACCTGATTGTCTGGGCCGCCGCGTATCGTGGCGCCACCCTCTTGCCTCTCAACTGAATCCCGTATCGCATGTCGCCTCCGGAAAAATTCGGTTCACTGACTTCACAAAGCAACATGCATGCCATGGATCATCCTCTCCCGCAGGCGTCCCTACTTTTACTCAGTCCACCAAAGGCGCGGACAGTACAGCTGCTGAAATATAAAACTCCGGCAGGGCGCAATTAACGAATCCTTCGATGGGCGCCCTCAGGAATTCGAGCAGGTCTGCGGCCCGGGGCGCAGTCGGGACCGTTGCAACATTCGTCGCGCTGCAACGACTGTTGCAACGCTTGCGACGTTTCCCGGGCACACCTCCTGCTTCCGTTGCCCCTGCAGCGAACCCACTTTTCTGCGGGGGCGGCCGATATCCTCCCCATGGGGAAACACCACGAATCAGCAGCACCCGCCGGGTCCTGGAAAAGCCGGTGGCGTGGTCCGGCAGACGCCAGTCCTGAGGCCGGTGGCGGCTGACCGGTCCGTCCGCCAGCCCGTGGCACGCCCCTTGCACGGTGGGTCTGGTGACCGGAAACCGAAACTGGAGGACTGATCAATGAGTGTGGAAGCAGTTGAAGTGAAAAAAACGCCGACCGCCGCGGGCGGGGAGCGAACCTATCCCTACTACATCGAAAACCCGGTCACCGAGGACAGGGTCGACCGGTTCCTCGAGGCCTTCAGGGCGGTCCTCGAGTTCTCGGACTACAAACCGCTGCTCGATTCCTACTGCACGTCAAACGCCAAGTGCAACCGCTGCGCAGTCACCTGCCCGGTGTTTCTGGCCACCGGCGACCCCAGGGACATCCCCTGCTACCGGACCAACATGCTGCTCGATGTCTACAAGCGCTATTTCACCATCGGCGGCTGGTTCAAATACAAACTGGTGCAGGGCGACGTGCTCACCGAGGAGAAGATCGACGAGATGCTCGATCTCTTCTACCGCTGCACCGCCTGCCGGCGCTGCACCCAGGAATGCCCGATGGGAGTGGACCACGGGCTGATCACCCGCCTGGGCCGCTACGTGCTGAGCCTGATCGGCATCGTGCCCAAGGCGCTGCAGGTCAGCGTCCGCGAACAGCTGGAGGGGGAGACCCACAACACCTCGAAGGTCCCCAAGGCGGCCCTGCTGGACACGCTGGAGTTCCTCTCCGAGGAGTTGGAGGACCTGCTGGGCATCAAGGTCACCTTCCCGGTGGACCAGCCGAACCGCAAGTACGTCTTCTTCTGCGCGGTGAGCGACTACCTGATGGAACCGGAAACACTGATGGGCAACGCCGCCGTGCTCTATGCCGCCGGCGACTGGGACAACTGGACCATCGGCAGCGGCAACTACGACGGCATCAACTACGGCCTGTTCTACAGCGACTGGCACCTGGAGAAGATCATCAAGCAGCTGGTGAGCGAGGTGACCCGGCTCAACGGCCAGCAACTGCTGATCGGCGAGTGCGGGCACGCCTCCCGGGCAGCCCACGACTTCGTGCCGGTGTTCGGGGGCCAGGAAGCCTACCCGGTGTTCAACTTCATGGAATACACCCTCGACTGCATCAGGAAGGGCAAGATCAAGCTGAACCCCGACATCGTCACCGAGCGGGTGACCTACCACGACCCGTGCAACATCGCCCGCTCGGGCTGGATCGTCGACCAGCCGCGGGAGATCCTGCGCACCTTCGTCAAGGACTTCGTCGACATGGCGCCGAAGGGCGAGCACAACTACTGCTGCGGCGGAGGCGGCGGCCTGGTCTCGGTGGACGAGATCCACGAGTACCGGATGAGCATCGGCGGCAAGGTGAAGGCGGAGCAGATCCAGCGCACCGGGGCGGAAATCGTCATCGCGCCCTGCGCCAACTGCAAGAAACAGCTCAAGGAGCTGGTGGAATACTACGAGCTGCCCTGCCGGGTGATGGGCCTGCACGACCTGATCCTCAGGGCCATCGAAATCCCCGGGGCCAGAAGTCCCCGGGAGCGCAAGGAGATGGCCGCTGCCATGGCCCTCTGAGGAAAGGCAACAACGATGGAACAGTGGATTGAATTCGCCCGCGGCCCGCTCTTCGCCCTGACCTTCCTGGTCATGGTGCTCGGCCTGGCCCGCCAGGTGGTGATCCAGATCTATTCGCTGGGTATCAGCAAGGGCCGGCGGCTGCAGAACGCTCCCTGGCGGCGGATCGCCGCCGATGCCGCCAGCTGGATCATCCCGGTGCGCCACCTGATCAAGGGGACGATCTTTTTTTCTATCGTCTCCTTTCTCTCTCACATCGGCATGATCCTGGTCCCCCTCTTCCTTGCCGACCACATCGTGCTCTGGGAGGGGCTGCTGGGGATCAACCTTCCGCAGCTGGGCCACAGCGCAGCGGACGCGCTGACCCTGGGCACCATCACCTGCCTGATCCTGCTCCTGGGCTGCCGGCTGTTCATCCCCCGCCTGCGATCGATGAGCCAGCCGGTGGACTACCTGCTGCTGCTGGTGATCCTGCTCCCCTTTGTCGCCGGATTCCTGGCCTCCCACCCCGGGGTCAACCCGGTCTCCTGGCAGCTGGCCATGCTGGTCCACCTGCTGAGCGCCGAACTCCTGTTCCTTCTCGTCCCGTTCACCAAACTCGCCCACGTGGTCCTCTTCGTCTTTGACCGCATCTCGGCGGTCCACTGGCAGCTCCGTCCCGGGGCAGGCGACAAGGTCGCGGAAGCGTTGTTCGGAAAAGAGGCACGTGTCTGATGCACGGAATACTGATCGATGTCACCAAGTGCACTGGTTGCGAGCGCTGCGCCGCGGCCTGCGTGGAGACCAACGGCCTCGACGCGATAAAGGCGGAGGCGGACCGGGCCACCACCGCGGACGGCCTGTCGGCCGACCGCTATACCAGCGTGATCAAGGTGGACGACGGCCGCTTCGGCAAGAAGAGCTGCATGCACTGCCAGGAGCCGAGCTGCGTCGAGGCCTGCCTGGTGGGCGGAATCACCAAAAGCCCTGACGGGCCGGTGATCTACGACCCGGACAAGTGCATCGGCTGCCGCTACTGCATGCTGGCCTGCCCCTTCTCGGTGCCGCGCTACGAATGGGACGAGACCATCCCCTTCATGCGCAAGTGCGACATGTGCGCCGGGCGTCTGGAAGAGGGCAAGCAGCCGGCCTGCGTGGAAGCCTGCCCGAACAAGGCCCTGGTCTTCGGGGAGCGGGAGGAGCTGCTCAAGCTGGCCCATGACCGTCTGGCCTCCCGTCCCGGCGGCTACCTCCAGCACGTCTGGGGCGAGGAGGAGTTCGGCGGCACCTGCGTGCTCTACATCTCCGACGTGGACCTGGGCGGGCTGGGCTGGCCGGAGACAACGCCGGTCTCCATCCCCTCGCTGACCCACCCGTTGATCAGCAAGACCCCGCACATCGGGCTCAGCGTGGCCGCCGGCCTGCTGGGGGTGAACTGGATCGTCAGGCGAAGGATGGCCATTGCCGACGAACAGGCGGCTGAAGATGAAAGGACCGAACCGAGCGAAACGGGAAACGAAAACCATGAATAACAAGAATCGAATACTGAAGGACGTGCTCTGGTTCTTTGCCTTCTGGGGCCTGGTGGCCGGCGCCTTCCGCATGTGGTACGGCCTGGGGCCCACCACCAACCTCAGCGACGCCATGCCCTGGGGGCTGTGGAAGATCGCCAACATGGTGGCCGGGGTGGCCCTCTCCACCAGCGGCTTCACCGTCGGCTTCCTGGTCTACGTCCTGCGCATGGAGCGCTTCCGGCCGCTGGTCAAGCCGGCGATCCTGGTGGCCTTCCTCGGCTATGGTTCTTCCTGCGCCGCCCTGCTTTTCGATATCGGCCTGCCCCACCGCTTCTGGCACCCGCTGCTGATGTGGAACGAGCACTCGTTCCTCTTCGAGGTCTTCTGGTGCGTGATGATCTATTTCACCGTGACCTCCATCGAGCTGGCGCCAACGCTTCTGGAGCGCCTGCGCCTGGGCAAGGTCGCCCATTTCCTGCACGGCATTTCCTTCGGTGTGGTGGTGCTGGGCATCTCGCTCTCCAGCCTGCACCACTCGTCCCTCGGTTCGCTCTTCCTCGTCTCGCCCCAGCGGCTGCACCAGCTCTGGTACTCGCCGATGCTGCCGCTGTTCTTCATCATTTCCGCCATGGGGGCGGGAATGATGTTCCTGATCCTGGTCCGCATCCTCTATGCCTGGTTCTACAACCCCGAACCGGTCTTCGGCCCCGAGCCGGAGGGCGGGGCACCGGCCTGTGTGCTCAAACTGGCCGACGCCCAGCCGCGGCCCCGGGGACCCCGGGGCGAGGCGATGCCGATGCTGGAGCGGCTGGCCGTCATCGCCGCCTCGATCCTCGGAATCTACCTGCTGCTCAAACTGTTCGATCTGGCCCGGGACGGTGAACTGTTCTCATTGGGCAACGGCTCGTGGGAGAGCGGGCTGTTCATCCTGGAGATGGCCCTCTCCGCCATCATCCCGCTGATCCTGGTGGCCATTCCGGCCGCCCGCCGCTCGCCCACCGCGCTGGCCGTGGCCGGAGGTTCAGCCTCGGCGGGGCTGGTGCTCAACCGTCTCGACGTGGGCATCTTCGGCTATTTCAGAGAGGCAGGGGCGGTCTACATCCCCTCACTGTCCGAGTGGGCACTGAGCATCGGTGTGGTGGCCGGCGGCTGTCTGGCCTTTCTCTACGCCGTGGAATACCTGCCCATCTTCGATGATCTGTGGAAAGCGGGCCGGGTCTCCCGGGGCATGTTCCGGGCCTCGTTCGAGAAGTTCTCCCATGTCTGCCAGGCGGCGCTGTCCAGCCCACTGCACCGGGTGACCTTCATGGCCGTGCTCACCCTGCCGGTGGCCTGGGTCTTCCTCTATCCCCCGTTCACCGGCGCCGGTTCAGGCCTGATCGAAGTGCAGCCCTCGGTGGGCCTCGACGCCGCCCGGGCCCACCTGCGCATCGACGGCAACCGGGCCGGAGTGAGCACCGAATTCCCCCACGCCGCGCACCAGCAGCGGATGGGCGGGGAGCAGTCCTGCGTCCGCTGTCACCACATCTCCTGTCCCGGGGACAACTCCACGCCCTGCTCGCGGTGCCACCGCGACCTGGTGGCCAGCACCATGATCTTCGACCACGATCGCCACATGAGCGAGGTGGCCCGCAAGGAATCGCTGGCCGGCTGGCATCCGGCGAACCGCTCCTGCGACGGCTGCCACCCCCAGGACGGGCCGAAGACCGCCGGTAATGCCAAGAACTGCTACCAGTGCCACAAGGAGGACATGCGGCTTCCGGAGGAATTGGCCGGCGGGAAGGATCTCGGCCGGGCCTGCAGCTTCCAGGAAGCGATGCACGGCACCTGCGTCCCCTGCCACCGGGAGGAAGCGCAGCGGACGGGGAAGGCCGGCCTGGACAGTTGCGCCAACTGTCACGACACGCTCAAGGGCCGGGACGCCACCGAGGGAACCCTGGTGGCGGCTGAAACAGGGAGGACGGAACCGCCGGCGCTCTGATGGCGCCGGCATGAGACGGCGGGGCTCCCGGTCAACGAGAGCCGGGGAGGAGGATGTCATGGAAGGGACGACACGAATCGGGATCGTGATCTGCGACCGCTACCGGCGGTGTACCGGAGGCAAATGCTTCCGCGCATTGCGGGCCAGGGAAGGCGCCTTCAGCCGGTATGTCGGTGCGGATCTGGAGGTCGCGGGGTTCACCACCTGCGACGGCTGCCCCGGCGGCAATATCGAATACGCCATCGAAGAAATGAAAGCGAACGGCGTCGGGATCGTCCATCTCGCCACAGGCTTTCTGGTGGGCTATCCTCCCTGCCCCCACCTGCAGCACTTTCACGACCTGATTCAGATCAAGCACGGTCTGGAAGTGGTGTATGGCACACATCCCATTCCGCAAACGTATTACGACACTCATACAAGGATGAACACCTGGGCTGACCCGTTGTGGAAGGAGGTCCTGGAGCCTTCGTTGACCGATGGCAAGACCCGGCGCTCCTATAACTGAAGCGTCGGAGCGAGTTCCGTCGTCGTCACCCGCGGGACCGCCCGTCAGGCGTGGTTGCGCAGCTTCAGCTCGATGGGGTGCGGGTTGAGGTAGGTCTGCATCTGAAGGTAGGGCACCTCGAACTTGCGCACGTAGTGGTTGAAGAGGGTCAGCGGGACGATCAGCGGCACCAACTCCGAGTGATAGCGCTCGATCACTTCCAGCAGTTCGGCCTTCTCGTCCCGGGAGAGCACCTTTTTGAAATAGCCCATCATGTGCTGCAGCACGTTGGTGTTCTTGCGCACCGTGGCCCGCAGCTTCAGGCCTTCCTGGAGTATCGCCTGGTACTCGGCGAACAGCTCCTTCGGCGGCATGGACCTGGCCGCGGCCACCAGTGGGCCCAGTTGCTTGAGGTGCTTCGGGCTGTGGGACATGATGGCCAACTTGTGCCGCGAGTGGAAGTCCACCAGGTCGCCACGCTTGAGCCGGCCGGTGGTCATCTCCTGCCAGCGCCGGAAGATAAAGATCCGCTCGATGAAGTTCTCCCGCAGCACCGCATCGTGCAGCCGGCCCTCCTCCTCCACCGGCAGCAGTGGGAAGTGCTTCATGAAAGCGCCGGCGAACAGCCCCGAGCCGGAGTTCTTCGGGATCTTGTTGCTGTCGTAAATCTTGACCCGCTCCATGCCGCTGCTGGGCGAACGGCTCTTGAAGATGAACCCGCAGAGTTCTTCCTTTTCCAGTTCCCTGACCCGCCGGTTGGCCCAGGTCATCATCTGGTCGGTGAGGTCCCTGCGGGTCCTGGTGGTGATCAGCCGCGGCGCCTCGGGATCCCCCTCGAGGTGCATCGATTCCCGGGGGATGGGCATGCCGCACTCCACCTCCGGACAGACCGGGACATACTCCACGTATTCCCCGAGGATGTCGCGGCAGAACCGGTCGAGCTTGTGCTGGCCGTCGTATCGTACTTCCTCACCGAGCAGGCAACTGCTGATGCCGATCCGTATCTGGTCCACGATCATATCCTCGGGTAAGGGCGGGGTGGATCGGGTCGACCCATTCCGCCGTGTTGCACATTCTTTCGAATTCTATCTCGACTGCGTCTTGAAAAATTCCCAGATCAGTTCGGCGGCATCGAACCCGGCCAGGTCCGGGTCCTTCCCGCTTTTGATGGTGGCGTTCCCGGGCCAGACATGACCCCACTCACCGATGGAATAGAGCACAACCGGCGCCGCATCCTCTCCGCCCCAACGGCTGAAAACGACACGACCGTCGTAGAGCGCCGCCTCCTCCGGCTCGGGTGCCGCACCGTTGGCCGCGGCCCAGAAGCGGGCCGATTGGTCCACAGACAGATAGGTGCGGCCCTCCTTGCTCCGGCGGTCATCCCCGCCTTCGAAGGGGATGATGTCATCGGTCCGGCCGTGGAAGAGCATCATCGGCACCGGCTGCTCCGGACGGGGGATCTGCCAGACGTCTTCGGCGGCGGTGGGCCGGCCGCCGATGGTGCCCGAGACCACGGCGGCCGCGGCGAAGAGATCGGAATCCCGGGCCGCCATCTGGTGGGTCAGCATGCCGCCGTTGGAATTGCCGACGATGTAGATCCGCGCCGGATCGACGGTGAACCGCTCACGGACCTCACCGATCACGGTCTCCAGAAAGGCGGGATCGTCCACGCCGAGGGCCTGGGCCCGGCCGCAGCAGTGGCCGGAGTTCCAGTGACGGAAGAGGCTGAACAGGCCCATGCCGTTGGGATAAAGAACCATGAAACCCTCGCGGTCGGCGATGCGGCTGAACCCGGTGAGCTTCTCCATCTTCTTTCCCGAATCAAAGGCGCCGTGGATCACCACCACCAGCGGCAGCGGTTCGCTCGCCGTGGAGTCTGGAGGCAGGTGCACCAGGTAGCTGCGGTGGAAGTGGTCGACCTTGAGGTCCATTTTCTGCTTGTATGTCCCCGGGCCGGGATACTTTCGAGCAGGAAGCGAACGCAGGCATCCGGTGGCGGAGATACCGAGCGAGAGGAGGGCGAGGGCCAGAGAGAGGGAGCGGCTCGGTGCTGACATGATCACCTCGCGGTTCGTTGATCGTCATGAAATGGACCCGGATAGTATACACCCAACCGGCGTCCGGAATCGCCGAAAGAGCCTTGATCAATGCCGGCCTGCACCGCCAATCTTGTGCGAAATATGCCTGAAAAAGGGCCAGAGGACTGGAAGAATTCAATTAAGGCCAATATTTGCAATAGCTACAAGTGTCTAATGTTTTTTAGATTTTAGCTTGACACGCAATGGACAGATCTTGTATATTATACCCGCAAGCAAGAGATCCGGCGGTGCATCGGGCAGGACAACCGGTAAAACCATGCAGTCGGGTCCACAGAAACTCAGCCGCCGGAGGAAGAAGAAACGCTCCGGTAAAAAACAGAATAGAGGAGATATAAAAATGAAGCTCAAAAGCACCATCATCAGCGCCCTGGCCGTGACCGTTCTAACGCTCGTTTCGATCCAGCCGGTAATGGCCGACTGCGGCGCCAAGCATCAGAGCGACATCGTGGACACCGCCGTGGCCGCCGGCACTTTCAACACCCTGGTGGCCGCGGTCACCGCCGCCGACCTTGGCGACGTCCTCAAGGGCGACGGCCCGTTCACCGTCTTCGCCCCCACTGACGAGGCCTTTGCCAAACTGCCCGCCGGCACCGTGGAATCGCTGCTCAAGCCCGAGAACAAGGCCCAGCTGCAGGCGATCCTGACCTACCACGTGGTTCCGGGCAACGTGATGGCCAGTGACGTGGTCAAACTCGACTCGGCGGCCACCGTGAACGGCCAGAGTCTTTCCATCAGCCTCGACGGCAAAAACGTTATGGTGGACAGTGCGAAAGTGGTCACCACAGACATCAGCTGCTCCAACGGAGTGATCCACGTTATCGACAGCGTCGTCCTGCCCAAGTAAGCGCCTGAACGCGGCGCTACGCCGGCTTGCGCCGGGGTCGGGGCGATGCCCCGGCCCCGGCTATTTTCATTCAGGTTGAATCATGAAGATCTATCGTATGCAGAAAACGCAGGACCTGCCCATCGACCTGGACCAGGCCTGGCGTTTCTTTTCCGACCCGCGCAACCTGGGACAGATCACGCCGCCTTCGCTGGGATTCCGAATGACCTCGCCGGACAGCGCTTCGGAAATCCATGCCGGAATGATCATCACCTACCGCATCAAGCCGCTGCCGCTGATCTCGCTGGAATGGGTCACCGAGATAACCCAGGCGCAACGGCCGCATTTCTTCATCGATGAGCAGCGCTTCGGCCCCTACCGCTTCTGGCATCATCAACACCGTTTCGAGGAAACGGCGGGCGGTGTGCGGACCGTCGACCTGATTCATTACGCTCTGCCTTTCGGACCTCTGGGCCGTGCCGCCCACGCACTGATGGTGCACCGCCAGCTGCGGCAGATCTTCGACTATCGGCGTAATGCACTGACCGCCCTGTTCGGGCACCGCACCGCTGAATCCCCCACCAGTGAAACCCCGGTAAACCGTGGGAATCACCGCGCAATTGTGATATGAAAATAGCTTCGGTAAATGGAACCGATCATCATTGAGCGCAGAATGAGCGAACGGTATGACATCGTCGGTGACGTCCACGGGCGGATCGCCACCCTGCAGGGACTGGTGGAACGTCTGGGCTACGTGAAGGAGGATGGCCGCTGGCAGCACCCCGAGGGTCGACAGCTGGTCTCGGTGGGCGACATGCTGGACGATGGCCGGAACCCGCTGGACTGCCTGGAACTGATCGAGGAGATGGCCGGTGACGGCTGCGCAGCGGCGGTGATGGGCAACCACGAACTGAACGCGCTGCACTACATGGCCGACCCGCCGCTGCGCCGGCGGTCGCCGGACAACACCAAACAGTTTGCCTCCACCCTGGCCCAGATCGAAGCCGACCGCTCACGCTGGGAGCGGGCCCGGCGGTTCATCGAACAGATCCCCACCCGTCTGGAACTTGACGGCGGGAAGCTGCGGGTGATCCACGCCTGCTGGGACGCGGACTTCATCGACGACCTGCCGCTGTTCATTGACACACCGGAGAAACTCTACCGCACCTCCACCACACCCCCGGAAAACCGGGAGTGGGCTGACAACCACGACCCGGCCCTGGAAGACGGTCTGAAGCACGCTGCCGACCCGTACTTCGTTGCCATCGAGCAGTGCATCAAGGGTGCTGAGGTGCCCTGCGAGCCTCGCCCGGACCACCGGGGGAAAATCCGCTACAAGGAGAGAGTGGCCTGGTGGGCGTCATACGACGGGGAGCCGAAAATCCTCTTCGGTCACTACAAGTTCCCCTGGACCGACAGCCGCGACGGGTCCACCCCGGCCGATCCGGGCTGGATCCCCCCCACCACCGGGCGGCCTGCCTCGACTACGGCTCGCACGCCGGCCGGATGCTGGTGGTGCTCCGCTGGCCCGAGGACCGCTTCGTCACCATGGAATGCCTGCCCGAAGACCTCGACTGATCACTCGATGTGCAGCATCACCCCAACCAGCAGAATCAGGGCCCATGGCACTCCGGCCCATTTCAATTGTGACAAGAAAATTATTCGATAATAAACCGCAAGGCTTCCTCTGCCACCCATGAAATGTTGACTTTTTGTCTATTATTGATGTATAAATTAATAGACATCAGGCAAGGCAAATGGACTGGCCATCCGGGCCAGACCTCAATAGGGGCATTTCGATGAGACCGCTCATCTGGTTCAGATCAGACCTCCGCACCACCGACAACCCTGCGGTTCACCAGGCCTGCCTGGAAGCCGACAGGGGGGCGGTTGCCCTGTTCGTGATCACTCCCGGCCAGTGGGCGGAACACCATTGGGGGCCGGTGAAGGTCTCGTTCATGCTGAGAACCCTCGAGCTATTGAGCGAACAGCTGCGCAGCCTGAATATACCGTTGCTGATCCGCAACACCGGGCGATTCGGCGGCGTGCCCGCCCTGCTGCTGGAAACAGCCCGGGAATTCGGCTGTGATGCCCTCTTTTTCAACCGTGAATACGAAGTCAACGAGTCCCGTCGGGATACCGAAGCCGTGCGCCTCTTTTCCGGGGAGGGCTTCACGGCCCGTGCTTTCACCGACCAGGTGCTGGTGGAGCCTGGCAAACTGCGAACCGGGGCCGGTGCTTTTTACAGGGTGTTTACACCTTTCAGAAAGGCGCTTTACCGCCGGCTGAAAGAAAAGGGGATTCCGGATCCGTCAGGCACGCCCCGGCGGATGCCGGAACTGGCGGCGCCCCCCGACCCCATACCACTGTCCGTACCCGGTTTCGAGACCTCGGCCCATCGCTCTGGGCTCTGGCCTGCCGGGGAGGACGCAGCCGTTCAACGTCTGGAAAGATTCGCTGAGCAGCAGCTGGCCGACTACCATGACCTGCGGGACCGGCCGGCCCTGGATGGGACGAGCCGGCTCTCGCCCTACCTCACCGTCGGGGCGGTCTCGGTTCGGCAGTGCCTCCGGGCGGCCCTGGGGGAGAACCGGGACCGGCTCCAGCGGGGCGGCCGTGGCGGGGACACCTGGATCAGCGAACTGGCCTGGCGCGAGTTCTACCGCCACGTTATGGTCGGCTTCCCCCGGGTGAGCATGGACCGCGCATTTCTCACCGAGACCGAGACACTGGATTGGCGTGAGGACGAGTCGGGCCTGGAGGCCTGGCGCGAGGGGCGCACCGGGTTTCCCATCGTCGACGCCGGGATGCGGCAGCTCCGGGACACCGGCTGGATGCACAATCGGCTGCGAATGATCACGGCCATGTTCCTGACCAAGGACCTCTTCATCGACTGGCGCCGCGGGGAGCGTCACTTCATGCGGCAGCTGATCGACGGCGACCTGGCGAGCAATAACGGCGGCTGGCAGTGGTCGGCGTCAACCGGCACCGATGCGGCGCCCTACTTCCGGATATTCAATCCCACGAGCCAGAGCCGAAAAGTCGACCCCGATGGCGTGTTCATCCGCAGCCAGTTGCCGGAGTTGCAGGGCATCACCGGCCCGGCGATTCACGATCCCTCGTTGCTGCCGGCGACCGAACGGCGGCACATCGACTACCCGGAACCGGTGGTGGACCACGCCGCCGCCCGGTTGAGCGCCATCGCCGCTTTCAGGGCCGTTCGCGGCCGGGGCGGAGACGGGGCACATACGAATTATTGACGTTCATTAGACAATAGGATATCTTCAGCACATGGACAACGAACGAACATACCCGATCAAGGTGGTGGCCCGGAGAACCGGTCTCACCGCCCACGCCATCCGGGCCTGGGAGAAGCGCTACGACGCCGTGGAACCGGTCCGCACCCCCACCAACCGCCGGGTTTACACCGAAGCGCACCTGGAGCGGCTGCTGTTGCTGGCCCGGATCACCCGAGCGGGATACAGCATCGGCCAGGTGGCCAAACTGCCCACTGAAAAACTGAGGGAGATGGTGAAGGAGGCGGGGCAGGATACCGGTATGGCCGGATCGACAGCCGGATCCGGTTCGGAGATCCCGGCTGCGGACCGCCACGCCCCCGAAGCACACCTCCAGGCCTGCATCGAGGCCCTGGAGCGGATGGACGGCCCTGCACTGGACAGTGCACTCAATGGTGCGGCCATCGCCCTGACTCTGCCGGTGCTCCTCGATCATATGGTGTTGCCGCTGATGCGGGTGGTTGGCGAGCGCTGGCACTCGGGCACGCTCCGGGTCTCCCAGGAGCACCTGGCTTCCGCCTCGATCATCGCCTTCCTCAGCAGCCAGATCCGCACCTTTTCACCTCCGGCGGCGGCGCCGCTGCTGCTGGTCACCACGCCGGTGGGACAACGGCACGAGATCGGGGCCCAGGCAGCCACCCTGTATGCGCTCACCGACGGCTGGCGCGTCGCCTTCCTCGGGCCAGACCTGCCGGCTGGTGAAATCGCGGCGGCGGTACGGAACAGTGATGCCCTGGTGGTGGCCCTGAGCATCGTCTACCCGGCTGATGACCCGCGGGTGGCTGAACAGATCAGGGAGCTGGGCTCCCTTCTGCCCCCGGAAGTAACGGTGCTGGCCGGAGGTAAATCAGCGGAAGGCTACGCCGAAGCACTGGAGAACATCGGGGCCGTCCGGGTGTCAAACCTGTCCGAAATGCGCCAACGGCTGGCCGAGATCCGCAGCACCCCTGCCGCCTGAACCCAAGGATTCACCGAGATGAATCGATCGTGCCTGATCCTCTTCCCCCACGGCAGCCGTGACCCGAAATGGCGGTTGGTTTTCGAGAACCTGGAAACCGAATTGAAGCGCCGTTACGGTGACAGGCGGATCAGGCTCGCCTACCAGCAGTTCGTCCCCCCCACCCTGCTCGATGCGGTGGACGCCGCCCTTGCCGATGGCACTGAACAGATCCGCCTTCTGCCGCTCTTCATGGCGGTGAGTGAAGCCACGCACCGCGACATCGAGGAACAGGTCCGGGCAGTGCGGGTCCAGCGGCCACAGACGAAGATCCACATTCTGCCGCCGGTTTCCGATTCGCCCGAGTTCATGGAGACCATCCTCGCGCTGGCCGGCGCCGCTGTGCAGAACCACCTGCCGGCACCTGGCGCTCCGGAGGTGAAGCGGCCCGGCGTGGGTATCGGCGTCATTGTGCTGCGGGAAGGCCGAGTGCTGCTGGGGAAGCGGCGCAATGCCCACGGTGCGGGGAGCTGGTCCTGTCCCGGCGGGCACCTGGAGTTCGGCGAGACCATCGAGGAGTGCGCACGGCGGGAAACCCGGGAGGAGACCGGGATGGAAATCCAGCAGGTCCGGCATGCCGCCTTCACCAATAACATGTTCGAAGCCCACGGAAAGCAGTACGTGACCCTCTATGTCACCGCGGACTGGAATTATGGAGAGCCCGAAAACCTCGAGCCGGAATTCTGTGACGGCTGGGAGTGGTTCCAATGGGACCGGCTTCCGGAACCGCTCTTCCCGCCGCTGCGCAGCCTGCTGTCCATGGACTACCGCCCCCCCGGCATCTGACCCCCATCATTGGCCCAGGTAATTCCGCTCTCCTTCCGTCCCTATTTTGTTGGCCGATTTACTGTCTATATTTTTTTTAAATAATTTTATAAAAACTCTTGACATTCGATTATCAAGTCTGTATATTGATCTCGAACATCGGGAGCGGACAGTGAAGCCGCCCCGCAAACTGAAACTTGGACAGGACAAAA
Organism: uncultured Acidobacteriota bacterium; assembly: GCA_963836075.1. Taxonomy (GTDB): domain Bacteria; phylum Acidobacteriota; class JAQAZP01; order JAQAZP01; family JAQAZP01; genus JAQAZP01. The sequence continues at coordinate 1,862,620 of CAWIIB010000009.1, read as the reverse complement.
CGATAGACCTTAAGGAGAAAGAAAATGTTGAAGAAAGTTGCTTCCCTCGCTTCCCTGATGCTGATTCTCGTGGCCGCCGGCGCCACCGCCGACGTCAGAGCCTTCAAGGCTGCCGACAGCTTCCGTGCCGCCCCGTTCAACGATGACGCCTACACCACCGAAGTGGACGAGGCCATGCTCACCGCCATCCACGCCATCCCCGGCCTCCCGGTTCCCGTGGATGTCTATGTCAACGGCGACTACCTGCTCTCCTTCGACTTCAACGAGAGCGCCGGTCCCCTGGCCCTGCCCCGCGGCGACTACGACATCGAGATCAAGCTCCAGGGCACCACGGTGCTGTCCCGCACGGTCAGCCCCGAGCCGGGCAGTGACTACACCATCATTGCCCACCTGACCTTCATCGACGGTGATAGCAACGGCATCGCCCTGTCGCTCTTCGAGAACAACACCGCCCCGCTGCGCAACGGCCGTACCCGGATCACCGTCCGCCACACCGCTGACGCCCCGGCCGTGGACCTCGACCTGCAGCGGGTCTTCACCTCCGAGTCCGGCTATGCCGGCCGCTCGCTGTTCGTGGGTGGACAGAACCTGACCAACAACGATGGCATGAAGCCCAGCTCCTTCGGTTCCGTGGACCTCTGGGCCGGCGAACTGAACGGCATGCTCTACCCGGCCGGATCCACCGAACCCGCATTCTCTTCGGGCACGGTTGTCTTCGAGCCCGGCATCAACTACATCGTGTATGCCATCGGCAGCCTGTTTGACGACAGCTTCACCCTCTTCATCCAGACCATCGACATGCAGTAAGTGTTCTGAGCCGGCCCCTGACCCCGCGAGGCGTCAGGGGCCGGAAACAAAAATAAAAAGTAGAAGAAACTCCACTGATTACGACGACGCACATAGAAACCGAAACAACAAATTTTCGACACCGCCGGTGTCACGGGAGGACAGGACGATGATCAAAGAAAAGAGCAACGAGTGGAAAGCGGCCAAGCCGATGGTCTGGATCAAAACCGAGGACGGCAACACCTGGATCTGCCCCAAGGACGCCATCACCGACCGAAAGAATGTCAGCGCGGCCGAGCTGGCCGACTGCGTCAACGAGTCGCACAACCCACAGAACAACTAATACGTCCTCATGCCCGCGTCTCTCACCGACGCGAAATCCAACACTCCTTCAAGGGCGCTCCGGCGCCCCCTTCCTTTTATAGAGACCAGGCTTAACAACCTCGCAAGACCTGTCCGCACCATATCCGGAGAGCAGGTTTGCAGTATCGCGACGCCACATGCCCCACAAATGTCTATTATTTGTCTACGTAGTAATAAACAACGCAACCTGGGCCGATGAGGCCATTAATGTCTATAATCAATAAAGCCTTTCCATCAAAAGCAGGGGCGGCGGTATGTCTAGTACATTATATTCTGTCTATATTATTTTCATAGTTTTTTAGATTTTTACTTGACAAGCTGATTCTGAGTCTGTATATTGATCTCGAACATCGGGAGCGGACAGTGAAGCCGCCCCGCAAACTGAAACTTGGACAGGACAAAACGATAGACCTTAAGGAGAAAGAAAATGTTGAAGAAAGTTGCTTCCCTCGCTTCCCTGATGCTGATTCTCGTGGCCGCCGGCGCCACCGCCGACGTCAGAGCCTTCAAGGCTGCCGACAGCTTCCGTGCCGCCCCGTTCAACGATGACGCCTACACCACCGAAGTGGACGAGGCCATGCTCACCGCCATCCACGCCATCCCCGGCCTCCCGGTTCCCGTGGATGTCTATGTCAACGGCGACTACCTGCTCTCCTTCGACTTCAACGAGAGCGCCGGTCCCCTGGCCCTGCCCCGCGGCGACTACGACATCGAGATCAAGCTCCAGGGCACCACGGTGCTGTCCCGCACGGTCAGCCCCGAGCCGGGCAGTGACTACACCATCATTGCCCACCTGACCTTCATCGACGGTGATAGCAACGGCATCGCCCTGTCGCTCTTCGAGAACAACACCGCCCCGCTGCGCAACGGCCGTACCCGGATCACCGTCCGCCACACCGCTGACGCCCCGGCCGTGGACCTCGACCTGCAGCGGGTCTTCACCTCCGAGTCCGGCTATGCCGGCCGCTCGCTGTTCGTGGGTGGACAGAACCTGACCAACAACGATGGCATGAAGCCCAGCTCCTTCGGTTCCGTGGACCTCTGGGCCGGCGAACTGAACGGCATGCTCTACCCGGCCGGATCCACCGAACCCGCATTCTCTTCGGGCACGGTTGTCTTCGAGCCCGGCATCAACTACATCGTGTATGCCATCGGCAGCCTGTTTGACGACAGCTTCACCCTCTTCATCCAGACCATCGACATGCAGTAAGTGTTCTGAGCCGGCCCCTGACCCCGCGAGGCGTCAGGGGCCGGAAACAAAAACAAAAAGTAGAAGAAACTCCACTGATTACGACGACGCACATAGAAACCGAAACAACAAATTTTCGACACCGCCGGTGTCACGGGAGGACAGGACGATGATCAAAGAAAAGAGCAACGAGTGGAAAGCGGCCAAGCCGATGGTCTGGATCAAAACCGAGGACGGCAACACCTGGATCTGCCCCAAGGACGCCATCTCAGACCGGAACAACGTCAGCCCCGACGAGTTGGCCACTGCGTCAACGAGTCGTTCAACCCCCAGAACAACTGAAGAATGATCCGATCACCCGGGGGCGCTCCGTGCGCCCCCTTTTCAATGTACGGGGAAGAACCTAGAATGAGGGGAAGGAGTCGCGAAGCATGCCCCAGAAACAGTCCGGGCCCCGGGTCTGTTTTCACCCGGGACTGGCCAAGACAGCCTCCACCTGGCTGCAGCACCGTTTCTTTCCCCGGCTTGACGGGGTCTACTACGTGCCGCGCCGCCACTACCGCCGCTACTCCGGGGTGATCAATGGCGGTGCGCACCAGAACTACCTGGTATCCCGCGAGTTCGACCGTCAGTTCCAACAGGAAGTGAACCGGTTTGCCGGACATTTTCCCCAGGCCGGCACGATCATCCTGCTGCGGCGCCACGACGGCTACGCCGCCTCGCAATACCGCCGCTTCCTGAAGAATGCCCGCTACGCCGAGTTCAGCGGTTTCCTTGACCTGGACCGTGACCGGGGAATCTGGAAACAGGAAGAGATGCTCTTCCTGCCCCTGCTTCAGATGCTGGAAACCAGCTTCCACCGCCCGCCGCTGGTGCTCTTTCACCAGGACCTGCTGGAAGAGCCCCACCGGGTTCTCGAAGCCATGGCCCGCTATATCGGCGCCACCTACCAGCCGGAGAAAATCGATCTCGGCCGAGTGCACGCGTCGTTCAGCGAAAAGCAGCTCAAGGTGATGCGATCGATCTCCCGGCGCCTCCCCTGGCGTCCCCGGCCGCAGGTGAACAACCGGCTGCTCCACTGGCTGCAGGTCCGGTCGCGTCTCATCCTCGTCCACGCGGTGCTGGCCGCAGCGCACGCCGTCCCCCGGTCAGCACTGGGCAGCGAACCGCTGATCTCAACGGAAGAGCTTCAACGGGTGCGCCAGTTCTACGCCGGGGACTGGGAAGCCTGCAGAAAATTTGCCGAGGAATCGAACCGCAAAGCGCTGGTTCAGGCTTAGCCGCGTTTCGGGGTGTACTCGAGGAGGAAACGGCCCTTGGCGCCGGTGGGTGAGAAGGTGCCGCGGCTGGCCACCAGCCGGCACTTGCGCCGGGCCTGATCCGGGGAGAGCCCCTCGCGTTCGATGAGGTAGATGGCGCAGTAAAAAACGCAGCGCCCCCTCCCGTCGCGGCAGTGGACCAGCAGCGGCCCGGGCTCCGCCGCCTGTACGGCCTCGAGAAACGCCCCCACGGTCTCCGGCGAGGGGGACTGGTTGGCCGGCACGTTGACGTAGCCGATCCCCTCCTCCTCGAGACAGCGGCGCTCTTCCTCGATACTCCTGCCGGAGTTTGCCGGCCGGCGCAGGTCGATCACCGTGCGGATACCGTGGGTGCGCACCGTCTTCAGCAGCCTGGCCCCGGGCATGGCCTTGCAGCGGAACAGGCGGCCCTTGATCACCTCCACGAAGCGATACTGGCAGTAATACCAGTAGCCGACCCGAAGTAGAAAAAGCACGGCCAGGCCGCAGAGGGCGAGGACGGTGCTGTAGAAAATGATCATGAACCCGCTCGATGCAGTGCGATATCAGGTGCTGAAATCACCGGCCACGGGCCGCAGGGCAATTCGGGCGATATTCTACAGGGAACCTGCTGTTGGCCGCTACTGGAGATAGTACAGGCGAAAGAGAGTCTTGATTTCCTGAAAGGCAAAACCTATATTTATCATCAATACGAAGATTTCTGCCATCGGGCACCTCTTGCCAGGCTACAGCAGCATTCTGCACGCTCTACTCCAGCGTGCCTTGAGTAGATGAGTGACGAGCGGCCAATGACTGACCGTCGCATCGACAGGGCAACCGAACTCTACGACAGTGGAGAGTGCCGGCCGGCCATCAGGCTGCTGCTGGAGGTCATCGACACCTGGCCCCCCGACAAACCGCCCTATGACAGGCAGCGGGCCCAGCTCTACCTGTCATCCATGTATTTCAACCGTGGCCAGAAGCAGATCGCCATGGAGCTGCTCGAGGAACTGGAGAGGGATGTCCACCTGGACCTGTTTCTCCGATCACACCTCTCTCTGGAACTGGCCAAGATACAACTCAGCCGGGGCAAAGCGGACCTCTGTCTCGACTACCTCGGGCTGGCGGCCAACCTGATCGATTTCAATGTTGATGCGGATGACGGCAGCGACCCGGTCTATCTGGTCTGCCGCTACCACATCGGCTGCGGCCGCTATTTCGACAAAATCGGCAAGCCTGAAAAAGCCATCGAACACTACATGCTGGCCCGGGATCGTGCCATTTCCATCGAACACAAAATACTGGCCACAATCTACATCAACCTGGCCAACAGCCATGCGGTCATCGGCGAACGTGAGCGCGCACGGAACGACCTGGCCCTGGCCTATTCCGTGCTGAAGAGTCAGGAAACCCCTTATGCCTATGGGCTTGTGCACTACTTCGAGACCCTGGCCACGTTCAACCTCTTCATCTACGATTCGAAGGAAAAGGCCATCCACTGCCTGTCGAAGATCTCCGAAGAAGTGGTCAACGACATGGATGAATTCAAGCGGGTGTTCGATTTCTTCGGTGAACTGCTGGTCCAGTGTCACGGCGAAAAATTTGAACTGGACAAGCTCAAGGCGATCGAGAAATACTATGACGACCCGCTGATCCGGGCCTACCTGCCGTCACTGATCGCCGGCGCACCCCGCCCGGGCGAGGAGCCGGGAGGGTTCGAGGGGACGAACAGAACGGGTTCCGCCTCCGTAAGGGACATGGGTGAATCACACGAGGGGAATGGGAATGGGTAGAGAGAAAAGTAGCAAGGGCGGTTGCGGCTGCTGCGGCGGCGGCGTTTTCGGCAGCATCGGCGCGGTGCTGGCGGCGATTCTCAGCTGGCAGACAAATCACAGTCTGCTCTGGGCCCTGATCCACGCGGCCTGCAGCTGGTTCTATGTCATCTACCACTGGTTCGTTCATGGCAGGATCCTTCCCTACTAGCCCTGATCCATGGTTGGAGCCCGACCGGTGAAACCTTCCACCACCGACCAGGTCCTCGACCTCCTCGATGCCTCCTTCGCTTCCGCCGCCCTGGGCGCGGCCCTGGAGCTGGGCCTCTTCTGGTTGATCGATGAACAGCCTCTTCCCTCCCGCGCCATCGCGGCCAGGCTCAGCATCCCCCCGGGCCGCTGCCGTTACTGGCTGCAGCTCCTGGAGCGGGCCGGCCTGGTGGAAAAAACCGCCGGCGGCTTTGGCCCCACCAGCACCGCACGTTCCGCCATCATCGACACCTTCGAACGGGAGAGTTGGGCCCACCTGGCCATGGAAACCCGGGGGCTGAACCGCTGGGTGCGCGACCTGGCCGTTCATCTCAAAAAGCCCGGCTCGGCCCGGGATGCGCTGGGCCTGAAACGACGTGACTACCTGGCTGAAATGACGGCGGACCCGGCCCTGGCCCTGCACTTCACCAGAATGCTCCGCGACTTTCACCGGTGGATGGCTGAGGAACTGGCGTCCATGCTGAGGATGGACGGTGTCACCCGGATGATGGACCTGGGCGGCGGGTCCGGCATCTTTTCTCTCGCGCTGCTTCGCCGCCACCCGCAGCTGCGGTCGGTGGTGGTGGACGTTCCCACCGTATGCCGGGTGGGCCGGGAAATTGCGGGGGACGGGGAGGAGACCGGTCGCATCAGCTGGCACGAGGCCGACTTCCTCGATGATCCGCTGCCGGTCAGCTTCGACCTTGTGCTGGAGTGTGACGTGGACACCTACGGGGAGGATCTTTTTCGCAAAGTCCGCTCCGCTCTGAACCCGGGCGGCCGGCTGGTGATCGTGGACCAGTTGGCCCCGGGTGGTGGTGAAGCCCCCTGGACCCGGATACACTGGGCGCTCCAGCACTCGCTGGATGACCCGGAATTCGCCTTCCCCTCGGCAGAGCTGCTGGAGACTCAGCTGCGCTCCGCCGGGTTCACCGCCATCACCCGCACCGACCTCACCTTTTCCAGTGGCCCGGCCCGGCGCTTCACCGACGGTATGGTGATGATCGATGCTGCCAACTAGACACCGGGGACGCAGATAACTTTATAACATTCCCATATTCCGTTGAGCTATAGAGCGTTGCAGGGAACGGACCAGGTGCTGCGGGGCATGAACCATGGATTCGTCAGTCACGCCCCTGAAAACGTAAGTCTATCCAGATAAAATAAAACAGGTTATCCGCAAGTTATAGAAGTTATGTGCGTCCCCTATGTCTGTTTCTAAGTCAATTTTCTCCTCCAAAATATTGAATTTCCCCCTTCCTTGCCATATATTAAGGACAATAGTGTCGTGGCCGGTCAGCACAGCAACTGCCGGCCAAGTGGTTTTGCCTCCTCAAATAACTGTCGTCATTGCCAAAGCGATCGTATGACCTACAACCAAAAGAAGGGGGAGTTTCCAATGTCAGGTAGTTCTGTGTACAGAAGAGGATTCCACCCAGCCCTGGTGATCACTGCCATCATCACCACGGCCCTGCTGCTGTTCGGCCCGGCCTGGACGGCACAGGCTGAGATCAGCTGGAGAAGCGGGGTTGAAATGGGCGACCGGCCAACCGGCGATGCCGCCTTCGTGGCGCTCAGCGAGCTGTCAAAGTCAGGCTCCGGGCAACACATCGTGGTGCAGTTCAGCAAGCCGGTGACCCTCGAGGAAAAGGCCGCGCTGGAAACCCTTGGCGTGGGCCTGCACAGCTACCTGGGCAGCAACGCCTTCTTTGCCACGCTGAAGACCGGCGGTCTGGAGACCACCGACCTGCGGGCGGCGCCCACCCTCATATCCGCCATGCCCATCGAGCTGGAGTGGAAGCTCGCCCCCTCAATCCTGGCCAACGAGTATCCTGACTATGCCATCGCCGTGGACGCGGACACCAAGGAAGCGCTGGTGGCGGCCTATGTGATGTTCCACCGGGACATCCCCCTGGACAAGGGCTGGGCCCTGGCCCGGGCGCACAAGGCCACGGTGGTTTCCGAGATCGTCTCGATCAACATGCTGGTGGTGGAGATGCCGCTCAAGGCACTGCTCGACCTGGCCGCCGAAGACGCGGTGATGTGGGTCGAACCGCCGCTGCCCTTCATGACCGAGACCAATGACAGCAACAGCGTGGTCACCCAGGCCGATTCGGCCCAGACCGCGCCCTACAACCTGGACGGCAGCGGCATAAACGTGCTGGTGTACGATGCCGCGTATGCCCTGGCATCCCACAGCGATTTCAGCGGACGTCTCACCGTGCGCGACAGCTCGGGTCTGGGCGACCACGCCACTCACGTCTCCGGCACCATTGGCGGCGACGGTTCGGGCAACAGCAATTATGAAGGGATGGCGCCGGGGGTGACCATCCAGTCCTACGGCTTCCAGTATGACGGCTCGGGGACCTTCCTCTACACCAACCCCGGCGACCTGGAATCGGACTACAACCAGGCGATCAACACCTACGGCGTCGACATCTCCAACAACTCCATCGGCTCGAACATCGAGTCCAACGGCTTCAACTGCGCCTACCAGGGCGACTACGGCGCCACCGCGGCGCTGATCGACGAGATCGTGGGCGGCAGCCTCGGTGCGCCGTTCCGCATCGTCTGGGCCAACGGCAACGAGCGCGGCGGCAGCCGCTGCGACGTGGAGGGCTACGGCGACTACTACAGCGTCCCGCCCCCGGCCGGAGCGAAAAACCAGATCGCCGTTGGCGCGCTGAACTCCGACAACGACTCCATGACCTATTTCAGCAGCTGGGGCCCCACCGATGACGGCCGGATGAAGCCGGACATCTCCGGCCCGGGCTGTCAGAGCGGCGGCGACGGCGGCGTCACCTCCTGCTCCTCCAGCGGCGGTTACACCACCATGTGCGGCACCTCCATGGCCTCGCCCACGGTCACCGGCTGCCTGGCCCTGCTGCTGGAAGACTTCCGGGCCCAGTATCCGGCCCAGAACGACCCGCGCAACTCGACACTGAAGATCCTGCTGGCCCACAACGCGGTTGACCTGGGCAATACCGGCCCGGACTACCAGTACGGCTTCGGCTCGATCCGCATTGTCGACACCATCGACTTCATGCGCGGCGGCGAGTTCGAGGAGAACTCGGTGAGCCAGGGCGGCACGGTGACCTACCAGGTGGTGGTCCCCGGCGGCACCTCGGAACTGAAGATCACCATGGCCTGGGACGATGTGGCCGGAACGCCCAACGTCAACCCCAATCTGGTCAACGATCTCGACCTGGTGGTGATGAGCCCCTCCAGCGTGCGGGCCTACCCCTGGACGCTGAACCCCACCAGCCCCTCCAGCTCGGCGGTGCGCAACCAGGCGGACCACACCAACAACATCGAGCAGGTGCTGGTGGACAATCCCGAAGCCGGCACCTGGACCGTGACCGTGCAGGGCTACAGCGTGCCCGACGGCCCGCAATCCTTCTCCATCTGCGGTTCACCCACCCTGGGCGTGGCCGGCCCGGCCGACTGCAACAACAACGGTGTGCCCGATGACCAGGACATCTCCGGCGGCACCAGCCTCGACTGCAACGGCAACGGCGTGCCCGACGAGTGCGACATCAGCTACGGCACCAGCACCGACTGCAACAGCAACGGCATCCCCGACGACTGCGAGCCCGGCGGCGGCGACGACTGCAACAACAACGGCCAGTCCGACCTCTGTGACATCGCCCTGGGCACCAGTGAAGACTGCAACGCCAACGGCATCCCCGACGACTGCGAGGTCGGCTCGGGTGCGTCAACGATCAGCTTCACGCTCGACACCAACCCCGGCTGGAGTATCGAAGGGCTCTGGGGCTTCGGCACCCCGACGGGCGGCGGCGGCCAGTACGGCGGCCCCGACCCCTCCTCGGCCTACACCGGCAGCAATGTCTACGGCTACAACCTCTCCGGCGACTACGAGAACAGCCTGCCCGAGAGGCACCTGACCACCACGGCCATCGACTGCTCCAACATCTACGATGTCTCCCTCTCCTTCCGCCGCTGGCTGGGAGTGGAGCGCAGCACCTACGACCACGCCTACATCCGGGTGAGCAACGACGGATCGAGCTGGACCACCATCTGGCAGAACCCCGACTCGGCCACCGAGGACGCTTCCTGGACCCTGCAGAGTTACGACATCTCGGCGGTGGCCGACTATGAGGGAACGGTCTACATCCGCTGGACCCAGGGCACCACTGACAGCTCCTGGCAGTATTGCGGCTGGAACATCGACGACGTGGAGGTCACCGGGACCTCCGCAGGCGGCGGCCCGGGCGACTGCAACGACAACGGCGTGCCCGACGAGTGCGACATCACCGACGGCACCAGCGAGGACTGCAACTCCAACGGCGTGCCCGACGAGTGTGACATCGCCGACGGCACCAGCCTGGACGGCAACGGCAACGGCATCCCCGACGAGTGCGAATCGGTGGACTGCAACAACAACGGCGTGCCCGATGCACAGGATATCTCTGAAGGGACATCCCAGGACTGTGACGGCAACGGCGTGCCTGACGAGTGCCAGACCGACTCGGACGGCGACGGCCTGATCGATCCCTGTGACGGCTGCCCGGCCGACCCGGACAAGACCGTCCCCGGCAACTGCGGCTGCGGCACTCCGGACACCGACAGCGACGGTGACGGCGTGCCCGACTGCAACGACGGCTGCCCCAACGATCCGAACAAGATCGCGCCCGGCGACTGCGGCTGCGGCGTGCCCGACGTGGACAGCGACGGCGACGGCGTGGCCGACTGCGCCGATGGCTGCCCCAACGACCCGAACAAGATCGCTCCCGGCGACTGCGGCTGCGGAGTGCTGGACGTGGACAGTGACGGTGACGGCGTGGCCGACTGCATCGACGGCTGCCCCAGTGACCCGAACAAGATCGCTCCCGGCGAATGCGGCTGCGGAGTGCCCGACGTGGACAGTGACGGTGACGGCACCCTGGACTGCAACGACGGCTGCCCCGACGATCCCAACAAGACCGACCCCGGCATCTGCGGCTGCGGTGTGCCCGATGGCGACAGTGACGGTGACGGCTGGATCGACTGCGATGACAACTGCCCCGGCACCTACAACCCCGGCCAGGAGGACTGTGACAACGACGGCATTGGCGATGCCTGCGCCGGCGAACCGGACTGCAACCTGAACGGTATCCCCGATTCCTGCGACATCACGGACGGCACCAGCCAGGACACCAACAGTAACGGCATCCCCGACGAGTGCGAGGTCGGGCCTGAAGCGAAAATGGAGTCCGGCACGGTGACCGCCGGCGGCAGTGCCACTTCGGTGGCCCTGGTCAACACCTACGTCAGCCCGGTGGTGGTCTGTGCGGTGAACTACAGCGCCAACGCCATCCCGGTGGTGGCCCGGGTGAGTAACGTCACCACCAACAGCTTCGACGTCCGGCTGCAGAACCCCTCGGGCAGCGCCGTGTCGGCCGAAGAGGTGAGCTACCTGGTGATGGAGGAAGGCGTCTGGACCATCGACGGCGTCAACTGCGAAGCCCAGACCTACCTCTCCACGGTGACCGATGAAAACGGCAGTTGGGTCGGCGAGACCCAGGCCTACGGCCAGGGCTACACCACCCCGGTGGTGCTGGGCCAGGTGATGAGCGAGAACGATTCTGACTGGTCGGTCTTCTGGAGCTACGGTTCCAGCCGTTCCAGCGCGCCGAGCGCCTCGGTCCTCAAAACCGGCAAGACCGTCTGCGAGGACACCGACATCACCCGCGCCGACGAAACCATCGGCTTCATCGTCTTCGAGGCCGGCCACGGCACCATCGGCGGCGTGGACTTCGAAGCGGTGATGGGCTCCGATCTGATCGAGGGTGTGACCAACAGTCCGCCCTACACCTACACCTTCAACACTGCCTTCGCCTCCGCCCCGGCGGTCAACGTGGTCACCCAGGCCGGCATGGACGGCAGCAACGGCGGCTGGGCCCAGACCCACGGCACGCCGGCGTCGGCCACCAACCTCTACCTCTCCATCGACGAAGACCAGATCATGGACACCGAACGCGGGCACATCACCGAACAGGTGGCCTACGCGGTGTTCGAGACGGCGATGGTCTACCCCGCCGGCATGATCGACTGCAACAACAACGGCGTCCCCGACAGCGAGGATATCTCCGGCGGCACCAGCCAGGACTGCGACGGCAACGGCGTGCCCGACGAGTGCCAGGCCGACAGCGACGGTGACGGGGTGATCGACCCCTGCGACGGCTGCCCGGCCGATCCCGACAAACTGGCCCCCGGCGACTGCGGCTGCGGCACCCCGGATACCGATAGTGACGGTGACGGAACGGCCGACTGCATGGACGGCTGCCCCAGCGATCCCAACAAGATCGCTCCCGGCGACTGCGGCTGCGGCACCCCGGATACCGACAGTGACGGTGACGGCGTGGCCGACTGCATCGACGGCTGCCCCAGCGATCCCAACAAGTTTGACCCCGGCATCTGCGGCTGCGGAGTGCCCGACACGGACGGTGACGGCGACGGCTGGGCCGACTGTGTGGACAACTGTCCCGCAACCTACAACCCAGGACAGGAGGACTGCGACAACGACGGCATCGGTGATGCCTGCGCCGGTGAACCGGACTGCAACAGCAACGGCACCCCCGATTCCTGCGACATCGCCGACGGCACCAGCGAGGACACCGACCTCAACGGCATCCCCGACGAGTGCGAGACCGGCCCGCAGGCACGGATGGAAACCGGCACGGTGACCGTGGGCGGAACCCCCGTCACGGTGAACCTCAACAACACCTACACCAGTGCGGTTGTCGTCTGCTCCGCCGACTACAACAACAACAGCATTCCCATCGTCACCCGGGTGAGCAACGTCACGGCCAACAGCTTCGACGTGCGGCTGCAGAACCCCTCGGACAGCGGGGTGGCCGCCGAAACGGTGAGCTACATCGTGATGGAGGAGGGCACCTGGACCATCGACGGCGTCAACTGCGAGGCCCAGACCTACCTCTCCACGGTGACCGACGAGAACAACAGCTGGAACGGCGAGAGCCAGACCTACGGCCAGAGCTACACCAACCCGGTGGTCCTCGGTCAGGTGATGACCGAGAACGACCCCGACTGGTCAGCCTTCTGGTGCGCCGGCAGCGCCCGCTCCAACATCCCCACAGCCACCGCCCTGATTACCGGCAAGGAGGTCGCTGAAGACCCGGACACCACCCGGGCCAACGAGACGGTGGGCTTCATCGTCTTCGAGGCCGGTCACGGCACCATCGGCGGTTCGGCTTTCGAGGCCAAGGTTGGTGCGGACTCCGTGCGCGGCCCGGACAACGGCGGGCCCTACGCCTACACCTTCGACACCGCCTTCGGCGGCGTGCCGGCGGTGGCCGTGATCACCATGGCGGCCATGGACGGCGGAAACGGCGGCTGGGCCAACACCGTCGGCGGCGTCAGCGCCTCGGGCATGGACCTCTGGGTCGACGAGGACCAGGTGAACGACAATGAGCGGAGGCACACCACCGAGCAGGTGGGATACGTGGTCTTCCAGACGTCGGTGACGGTCAACTGACCTGCTGGGGGATAGAAGGAGGAACTAACCGCGGGGCCGGGCGTGAAAACGTCCGGCCCCGTTTTTTGTGCGGCGGGGTTTTGCAGGATCAGTTCGCGGCATCAGGAGGAATATGTAACCCAGTGCGTACATTGTAAGTACGCCGCGTAAGAACCGGACATGGTCGTGCCCCCCGGACCCCATCCGATACCGGTGGCCCCGGTTTCCGATTCTCGAGGGCCCATGGAGGGCCCGAAGTGGCCGGTGAAGGTGTCATAAGCGCTGCTGAAATGCCAGGCCCCCGGTGGCGGGTCACCGGGAGTCTTGGCGCAGGTACAGCGCGCTAGTCTCGAAACTCTTCTCGCTGCAGATTCGTGGTGAGCCGTACTCTTTTTTCATGGCCGGCCTTTCAGTATGCCGACCGACCCAGGCGGCCGGCGTTGTCCACCGTCCTCAGGAGTGAAAGGTGACCCAGTTGCTGCACAGCCCGCTGTAACCGTAGGACGCGGTGGTACCGCCAGGGCCGTATCCCACCCCGATGGGCCCGGAAACCGACTCACTGCCGCCAAACCCCCATGAGAGGTGACCGGTAAAGGTGTCGTACGCACTGCCGAAGTGCCATGACCCCATGGGCGGGTCGTTCGTTTTCGCGCAGGACAGAGCGCTGGTTTCGAAACTCTTTTCACTGCAGATCCGTGGCGAGCCTGTACTCTTTTTTCATGGCCAACCTTTCATGATGCCGGCCTTGCCAGGCAGCCGTCATTGTCCACCGTCCTCAGGAAACCATGGTGACCCAGTTCTCACATAAACCGGGATAGTTATAGGAAGCCGACGTGCCGCCAGGTCCGAACCCCACCCCCGCCGACCCGGTGACCGATTCGCTGGCGCCGAGCCCCGAACCAAGGTGGCCGGTGAAGGTGTCGTACGGGTTGGCGAAATGCCACGACCCGGGGTTCATACTGGACTGCTTGGCACAACCGAGAGCACTGGTTTCAAAGCATTTCTCGCTGCGGATCCGTGGTGCTGCGTACTGTTGTTTCATGCGGCCTCCGCCGGGATGTCATTGTCCATGAATTGTGCAAACAGGCTCAGGACTTCTGTCCGCCGCCCAGTAGATAACTTCGAATCTGTTTGATCAGGCTGACCTTCGGCTTGGCGGTCTTCTCCAGGTCGGAGAATTCGGGATAGGTCTCCAGCCGCTCCTCGACGATGGATTCTATCTTGGAGATGAACTCCTTGTTCTTTTTCAGGATCGTCTCGAAACCGTCCTTGGGGATCACCAGCACTTCCAGGCCGGTGAGCGCCCGCACCGAAGCGGTCCGCTCGCCGCCGGAGAAGAGCGAGATCTCGCCGAAGATGTCCCCCGCAGCCAGGGTGGTGATCCGTTTGCCGGTCTTGAGCACCTCCACCCGCCCGGCGAGTAAGGCGAACATGCTCTCCCCCGACTCGCCCTCCTCGGTGAGCACCGTTCCCCGCGGATAGTCCAGCAGTTCGCTGTACTCCGCGATTTCGGCAATTTCGCTCTCGCTGAAGGTCGTAAAAATATCGACACCGCGCAACGCCTGGCGGATTTCCTCCGGGCCATGGGCGGCCGGGACCGGCGTGCGGCGGCGCTCGATCTGCAGGGTGCGGATGGGGAAGGGAATGGTGATGCCGTGGGCCTTGAACAGGTACCAGATGTTGCGCATCACTGCGCCTTCCAGTTTCTGGTATCCGCGGTATTGCTTGATGTAGAAGCGGACGCGGTAGTTGATCGAGAAGTCGTCGAAACCGGTGATCCAGATCTGCGGCTCCGGCTCCCAGCGCACCCCCGGGGTGGAGAGCACCGCCTTGCGCAGCACCCGCAGCACCAGGTCCGGGTCGTCGCGGTAGCTGGTGCCGATATCCTTCTCCCGGGCCCGGCCCAACTTGGTCAGGTTGCTGAACTTCTGCTTGGTCAGGATGGTGTTGGGGATCAGGATGTCGTCCTTGCGGGTGGTGACCAACCGCACTGCCCTCCAGGAGAGCTCACGCACCTCACCGGTCACCCCGTCAAACTCCAGCCAGTCGCCGATGCGGATCGAGTTCTCGAAGTGAAAAACCGTCCCGGCGATGAGGTTGGCCAGGGTGTCCTGCAGGGCCAGGCCGAGAACCATGGTCAGCACCGCCGAGGTGGCCAGCAGCGGGGTGACGTTTATCCCGAACAGCTCCTTGAGCAGGACGAGGGCCAGGATGGCGTAGATCAGGCCCACCGAGACATCGGTGATCAGCTTGGAGACCTTGACCCCCTTGTCAGAGAGCCAGGTGAGCGAAAACGCCTTGAGCACACTGACCAGGAAGATGGCCAGCAGCATCAGCAGCAGGGCGATCAGCCCCTGGCTGACGAACTCGGGCAGCGGCAGGTGAAAGTAGGTCACCGTGTCGCTCACCAGCTGGATCAGCAGGGCGAGGAGGAGGATGCTTATCCGCTTGCCGATGATCGGGTTGCGGCGGCCGAGGAGGCTGAGGAACAGAATGAACAGCAGCAGAATGCCGCTGGAGGCGAACGCTTGAAGATCGGAGATCATATCGGAGCTCCCGGAAATGGGTGCGGATCTGCTTGTTTGTAAAGAATACGGTCTTCACCGGATGGCGTCAAGGAGACCGATCATCAGGGCTGGCTGCCCCAAAAGATGCAAACATCTTCAACAGCATATCCGGAGGGTGGGTACGGCGGTTGGTTGTAGGGAGGCGGGGTGACATCCACCACCCGGAGACGGGCGATGTTCTTGTCTTCGAGACTCTGCAGGTCGAGAAGCTGGTTGTTCCAGCAGTAATCCCAGCTGCCCGATGGCGCCAAATCCACCTCACGAAAACGCCACTCGTAGAGCGGCATCTCCCCCCCGCCAAACCAGAGGTCGATCCGGCCATCGACGGTCCGCGGCGAATCCACCAGGTTCTGGATGCTGACGCAGATCTTCACCGAAGCGGGCAAGGAGTCGTACTGCGGGTCACCGGTGATAGTGGCGCCAAAGGTCTGCACCGACTCCTGGCTGCGCGATTCGCCCCCGGGATCGGTGGTGGAACTCGAATTACAGGCAACGGATGGAAGGACGGCCAGGCAGACCCCCAGGGCCATCAGCAAAACCACCAGCCCGGTTATCAATCGCCCGTTCACCACACACACCTCCCAGCCGATACAGACCATTATCGCCCGCAAAAGTCACTTCCACGGGATCTCCATACTTATCGACAAAAAGGGTGTTCACGATTACGAAAATCTTGCTGGGCGGCCCGAGAACCAGGGGGCGGGCTGATCAGGCTGCGGTCCGGGCCCGCAGATTGGCCACAGTGGCATAGGTCACCGGGATCAGCACCAGGGTGACCAGGGTCGAGGCGAGCAGGCCGCCAATGACCACCCGGGCCAGAGCCGCCTGGATCTCGGCACCGGTGCCCCAGCCCAGGGCAAGGGGGACCAGGCCGAGCACGGTGGTGGCAGTGGTCATCAGGATCGGGCGCAGGCGCAGCCGGCCGGCCTCCACCACCGCTTCTGCGACCTCCATTCCGTAGTCCCGGCGCAGCAGGTTGATCGCGTCCACCAGCACGATGGCGTTGTTGACCACGATGCCGATCAGCATCACCAGCCCCATCACGCTCTGGATGTTGAGGGTGGTGCCGGTGAGCAGCAGCATCGGCACAACGCCCACCAGGGCCACCGGGACCGAGAGCATCACGATCAGCGGGTCGATAAAGCGCTCGAACTGGGCGGCCATGATCATGTAGACCAGGGCCAGGGCCATGACGATGGCGATGATGAAGTCTCGCTGCGCGGCCAACTGTTCTTCGTACTGGCCGCCGAAGAGCAGGGTGAAGCCCGGAGGCAGGCCGATGCCGTCAAGCTCGCTGCGGACCATCTCCACCGCGTCGCCAAGCGCAACGCCGCTCTCCAGGTTGGCGGTGAGGTAGGTGACCCGCTGCCCGTCCACCCGATCGATCTCCACCGGTCCCAGGGCCCGCTGCCGCCGGACCACGGCAGACAGGGGAACCGTGGCCCCGGCCGGGGTGCGCAGGGCCACGGTGTCGAGGTCCCGGGAGTTGAGCCGGTCTTCGGGCCGCAGCCGGACAGTGATCGGAAACTCGTCGCCCCCCTCGCGGTAGCGTCCGGCCTCGAGACCGCCCACGTTGGCCAGCAGGGTCCGGCCCACCTCGCGCACGGTCAGGCCCAGCTGGGCCATGCGGTCCCGGTCGAGGATCAGCCGTTCCTCCGGCTGCCCCTCCCGCCGGCTGACCCGCACGTCGGTAATCCCGGGCAGTTGCTCCATACGGCGGCGGATGTCGGCGGCCACCACATCGGCGCGGCCGAGGTCCCAGCCGCGCAGTTCGATCTCCAGGGCGTTCTGGCTGCCGCCGGAACTGAAGACCCGGTTGAGCATCCAGAGGCCCTGTTGCGCCTCGACGTCGATCTCCGCCCCCGGCACCTGTCCGTCCACCGCCTCGCGAACCAGGTCGGCCAGTTCGGTGCTGTCGAGGCTGCGCCGGTCCAGCGGCCGGAGCTTCAGTTCAACCGCCGCGCTGTCGCCGCGCACCTCGGTGGCCGTCAGTTGCACGTTGCCCGGAGGCACTGCACTGCGCACCTTCTCTTCCAGCTCATCGAGGTAGGTACGGGCCACGGCGATGTTGGTCCCCCGGGCCATTTCCAGTTCGATGTCGATCTCGTCGGCGTCGGTTCGCGGCGCCAGTTCCACCGGGATCAGGGGCCAGAAGAGCAACGCCGCGGCAAGCAGCAGGGCGGTTGCGCCGAAGACCCGGTAGCGGCGGCCGATGGCGGCGTTCAGCGCCCCGGTGTAGCGGTTCTCCACGCGGCTGAAGGCGCGGGAGAACCGCGTGCCGCCGACCGCCGTCCCGTTGCGCACCCGGGTCAGCCGCGAGGCGAGTACCGGCACCAGGGTCAGCGCCACCAGCAGCGAACAGGCCAGGGCAAAAACCACCACCAGGGCCAGGGCCTGGAACAGGGCCCCGCTGGTTGTCCGGGCAAAAACCACCGGGAGGAAGATCACGCAGGTGGTCAGCGTCGAAGCGGTTATCGCCCCGGCCACCTCCCGCGCCCCCACCCGCGCCGCGGCCACCGGCTCCTCGCCCCGTTCCTCCCGCTTGCGGACAATGCTTTCCAGCACCACGATGGCATTGTCCACGATCAGCCCCACCCCGAGGGCTAGCCCGCCGAAGGTCATCTGGTTCAGGGTCAGCCCGCCGAAGTAGAGCAGCCCGAAGGTGGCGATCACCGAGATGGGGATGGAGAGGGCGATGATCGCCGTGCTGGAGCGGCTGCGCAGGAAGAAGTAGAGCACGGCCACGGCGAGCAGCGAGCCCCACAGCGCCGAAGTGCGGACATTGGCGATCGACTGCCGGATGAACTCGCTCTGGTCGCTGATCACCGCGAAGTGGACATCGTCACGCTCAGTATTGATCCTCTCCATCTCGCGGCGCACCGCCTCGGCCACGGCCACCGTGTTGGCCCCGCTCTGTTTCTGGATCGAGAGCGTGATCGAGGGGACGCCGTTCATCTCCACCAGGTAGCGGACATCCTCGTAGCTGTCACGCACTGCCGCCACGTCCCGCACCCGGATCGGCCGGCCGCCCGGGCTGGCCACCACCGTCCGGGCCACCTGGTCCACCGACTGGTATTCGCCGAGGGCGCGGACATAGAGGTCGCTGATTCCGCTCTTCACATTGCCCGCCGGCAGGGTGACGTTCTCCCGGGAGAGCGCCTGCTGAACGTCGAGGGCGGTCAGCCCGGCGGCCAGCAGGCGGTCGCGGTCCAGGTCCACCCGGATCTCACGGTAGATGCCGCCGCGGACGTTGATCGCCCCCACCCCGGGGATCTGCTCGAAGCGCCGGGCCAGGTCGTCCTCCAGCAGGCGGGTCAGCGTCTCCAGATCACGGCTGGAAGTGACGGCCAGGCTAACCACCTCGATCATGTCCAGGTCGAGTTTGAAGATCTCCGGGGCCTCGGCCTCCACCGGCAGTTCGTCGCGCAGCCGGTCAAGGGCCGCGCGAAGGTCGTTGGCCGCCTCATCGATGCTGGTGCCCCGGGCGAAGCGCAGGCGGATGCGGCTCGAGCCCTCCTCGGAATTGGAGGTAATCCGCTCGAGGTTCGGCAGGCCGGAGACCGCGTTCTCGATCGGGTCGGTGATGATCTGCTCGACCTCCTCGGGGCCGACGTCGGGGTAGCGGGTCCGGACGGTGAGCTCGGTGAACTCGATCCTGGGCAGCAGGTCCACCGGCAGGATGCGCAGCGATACCACGCCCACCACGATTAGGATGAGGTAGACCATCGCCGTGGCCACCGGGCGGCGTATGGAGAGGTCGGTAATGCCGGCCATCTCAGTCCCCTCTCTCCGGGGCTGCCGGCGACTGCGCGGCCGAGGCCTCGGCCGCACGGAGTGCTTCGTCCACCGCTTCCCTGCTCTCGGGAAGCTCGGCACCCAGGACGCGGGCAATCCGCTGCTGCTTGTCGAGGAATGTCTCCAGCAGGTCCTCCCGCTGCAGGGCCTGGAGCCCCAGGACACGCTCCCAGCTGGTGGGCCTGACGCGGGCCTGCACCGTGTCCGCTCCGGCGCTGCGCCGGGCTTCGTCGAGCAGCTGCTGGCCCAGGGTGACCACCCACTCCCCTTCCTCGACACCGCGCAGCCCGGCGGTGCCGCGGCCCTCGGCCAGCAGGGCCACCGGCCGCAGGACCACCCGGCGGGGTTTGTCGGGGATGTCGGTTCCCGGCGTTTCCGGCTCGGTCAGGCCGGCCGTCTCCTCGACCACATAGACCTGGATCACTCCGGTTTCCGGGACTTCGCGAACCGCGCTGAGCGGGACAAGGGCGGCCTCGTGGGAGCTGCCGTAGTTCAGCCGCACGGTGACAAACATCCCGGGCCGCAGACGATCCCCCAGGTTGGCCACATCGATTTCGGCGGTGGTGCTGAAGCTGGACCGCTCGAGAAACGGCGAGATGCGGGAGATCTCCGCCCGGAAGGGCTCCCCGGTTGAGCCACGCTTGCTCTCGATCACCACCGGGGTCCCCACGTCAACTGTATCGAGCATCGACTGGGTCAGGGAGACCTCGACGATCAGGTCGTCGAAGTCGCCAACGAGGAAGAGCAGGGTTGCCGGATTAACCAGCATGCCCACTTCGGCGCCGCGGCGCCCCACCCGGCCCGCCACCGGCGATCGCACCACCGTGCGGGCCATGGCCGAGCGTCGCTCCTCCACCGTGGCCCGTACCTGTTCAACCCGTGCTTCAGCCTGGTCAGCCTGGGCCGCGGTGGCATCCCGCTGCGCCTCCTGGACCTCCAGGTCCAGGGCACTGACCAGTTCTTCGCCGGCCATCACCCTGGTCCGGGTCACCCGGGCGGTGATCTCGGCCAGCCGGGCCCGGGCCTCGGCGGCCGAGGCTTCGGCCAGCCGGAGGCTCGCCTCGGACTGGGCCAGCTGTTCGCGCAGGGTGTCGTCGTTGAGACGCACCAGCGGCTGCCCCCGGCGCACGCTGTCGCCGTCGCGCACCAGCACCTCCACCACCGGGGCTGAGATCTCGGGGCGGACGGCCACCTGGTCGCGGGCCCGGACCACCCCGCTGAGCACCTCTTCCAGGGGCAGGCTGCCGAACCGGGCCGGCACCGCCTCCACGGCCGGCGGTTCACCGGCGCCGGTGCCTCCGGCCGCGCCGCCGGAAGCGCCACCAGACCCGCATCCCCAAAGGGTCAGGCCGGCGGCCAGAATCATGGCGCAGATGGCAACCGGAAGCAGCCCACCCGGCAGGCGCCCGCACCTCCAAAGGCAAATCCACCGCTTGGCAACGTCCATCATCAGTTCGACCTCGAACGTTAAAAACCCTGATGTTCTCCCGCGCGACTGGAGGCGGAAACACCGCTGCCCTGCCCCGGGTCACGGCTATCGACTAACCATTCCATTGGTGTCGGAATTGTACAGTATTACCAGACCGCGGGTCGATGGGCCATAGAGCACCGGGTCCCGGGACGATTGTCACCACGAGTTTATGTACGGTCACCCAAGGCCCTGGAGTTCTCAATTCTGATGCGTCTTTCGTTGCAGAGCACAACCAGCTCAGAACCCTTGCCAGGAAACGCGAGCGTCATGTTAAGGGCCGCAGCCATTTCCGCGGCGATGGCGGTGGGTCGGGAGAAACTGATGATCAGCGGCAGGCGGGCCCGGGCGGCCTTTTGCACCAACTCGTAGCTGACCCGGGAGGAGAGGACCAGGACACGGGCGTCGGGCAGACAGTCGGTCATCAGGCACTTGCCGATGGCCTTGTCCAGGGCGTTGTGGCGGCCGACGTCCTCGGCGAAGGCGATGGCGGCCAGGTTCTCGTCAAGGATCAGTGCGGCATGGGCGCTGCGGGTCACCTTGTGGCACTTCTGGTGTTCGGACAGGGCGTCGAGGCATTTGAACACCTGGCCCGGCTCGATCTCGAAGCTGCTCTCCACCGGGGTCAGTTTCTGGTAGAGGTCCTCAACCAGCTGCTTGCCGCAGATACCGCAGCTGGTCTGGCTGACATACACCCGGCGATTGAGGACCTCGGGGATCTGCTCACGCCGTTCGGGGTTGAGCTGGACGTCGATCTCGTTCTCGTCCTGGCGTTCGTTGTACATGATGTCGGCCATGTCCTGCCGCAGATCGATGATCCCCTCCGCAAGGCAGAAGCCGGCCGCGTGAAAGACTTCGTCCCCCGGTGTGCGCATCACGGTGGAATAGGGCTTGTCATCAATCCGGATCAGGAGCGGTTCTTCAGCGATCAGGTCGAGGGTCAGAGGTTCGCTCTGTCCGTCACCGATGCGGGAGGCCTGGTGCTGTTCGGTGTTCTTGCGCACTGCCGATTCCTTGTAAAATCGGGGGCAGGCACCCGAAGGCGGTTGCCAGTCCCCATTTTACCCATCCCCTCCGCGGGGGAAGACGAGGGACTCCACCAGCACGAAGGCGGCCTGAAGATACGAGGTCGGGCAGAGTGGGAAGCACTCCTTGCAGGCGTTGCACTCCCTGGCGGCAATCTCGGGAATGAAGCTGATCTCCTTGCGGATGCCGCGGTCGATGAATCCCACGGCATGCTTTTTCACCACCTCGGCACAGTATCGGACACAGAGGCCGCAGTGAATGCAGAACGAGGTATCCTTGGCAAAGCGGTCCTTGTCCGCACCGTATTCCTCGGCCATTTCCCGCAGCCGGGGTGCGTCCGGAGCGTGGGCCAGCAGCAGTTCGAGGAGGCCCTTGCGGATCCGGTCCACCTTTTCGGTCCTGGTCTTGACCACCAGGTTTTCCTCCACCGGGTAGACGCAGGAAACAACGTGTTTTTTCCAGTCGCCGAAGTCCAGTTCCACCATGCACAGTCGGCACCCGCCCAGCGGTTCCAGCCTCTCGTGGTGACAGAGGGTGGGAATCGGGATCCCCGCACTGCGGGCTGCCTCCAGGACGGTCATCCCCAGTTCGGCTTCAATGTCTCTTCCATCGATCTTCAGGTGGACCTTTTCGCTCATTTCTTTTTACTCTTTCTGACGATGGTCCGCTGCTCTTCGGGGATCGGGGGAGGAACCGGTTCGGCCGACAGTTTCTTCACCGCATCGAACTTGGCCGGGCAGACCTCGAAGCAGGTCCCGCAGTTTGTGCACTTGTCCTGGATGATGTAATGGATCTTGTTCTTGCCGCCGTCGATGGCATCCACCGGGCACTTCCTGAGGCAGATCATGCAGGCCAGGCATTTCTCCGGCTCGATGTAGAAGTTGATCAGTTCTTTGCAGGAGAGCGCCGGGCAGCGCTGGTCATTGATGTGGGCCTCGTACTCGTCCTTGAAGTAGCGCAACGTGCTGAGCAGCGGGTTGGGGGCGCTCTTGCCCAGGGCGCAGAGCGAGGCCTCCATGGCCAGCTCGGAGAGTTCCTCCAGGGTCTCGATGTCGCCCTCCCGGCCCCGGCCTTCAGTGATCCGCGTGAGGATCGTATCCATCTGCCTCAGGCCTTCACGGCAGGGGACACACTTGCCGCACGATTCATCGGTGAGGAAGTGGATGAAAAACCTGGCCACATCCACCATGCAGGTGTCCTCGTCCATCACCACCAACCCGCCGGAGCCCATCATCGACCCGGCTTCGGTCAGTTCGTCGAAACCGACTTCCAGGTCGAGCAGCCGCTCGGGGATGCAACCGCCGGACGGCCCGCCGGTCTGCACCGCCTTGAACTGCTTACCGCCGGGGATACCGCCGCCGATCTTGTGGATGATGTCGCGGAGGGTGATGCCCATGGGCACTTCCACCAGGCCGGTGTTGTTGATCTTGCCCACCAGAGAGAAGATCTTGGTGCCCTTGCTGCCTGCGGTGCCGAAACTGGTGAACCAGTCTGCCCCCCGGTTGACGATCAGCGGGACGTTGGCCCATGTTTCCACATTGTTCAGCACACTGGGCTTGTTCCACAGCCCCTTGATGTTGGAGCGCACATACTTTGGCCGGGGCTCGCCCACCCGGCCTTCCAGTGCGGTCATCAGTGCGGTGGACTCACCACAGACAAAGGCGCCGGCGCCCTTGTGCACCTGGACGGTGAAGTCGAACCCGGAACCGAGGATGTTCTTGCCCAGGAAGCCGTATTCCTCGGCCTGCTCCAAGGCGCGGTTGAAGTTTTCCACCGCCAGCGGGTATTCCTGGCGGACGTAAATGAACCCCTCGTGCGCCCCGATGGCATAACCGCCGATGATCAGCCCCTCGAGGATCGAGTGCGGGTTCCCCTCCAGCAGCGTCCGGTCCATGAAGGCCCCGGGGTCGCCCTCGTCGGCGTTGATGATCACATATTTCGTTTTTTCAGGCGCATTGCGCGATCCCTCCCACTTGCGGCCGGCAGGGAAACCGCCGCCGCCCCGGCCCCGGAGGTTGGCCTTCTTCACTTCCTCCAGCACCTCCACATCGCTCATCTGGAACAGCGCCTTGCTCAGCGCGGAGTAGCCCTCGATGGCCAGGTAGTCGTCGATGCTCCGGGAATCAATCCGGGTGTTGTTGGAGAGCAGGTGCCGCTGCTGGTGCTTGTAGAAGGTGATCTCCGACTCGCGGACGGCCGGCTCCTTGGTGTTGGGATCCTTGAAAACCAGCCGGTCCACCACCTTCTTCTCCCCAATGGTGGTGGTGACGATCTCGGGCACGTCTTTGATTTTGACGCCGAGGTAGCAGGTCTCCTCGGGGTGAATCACCACCACCGGCCCCCGCTCGCAGAACCCGTGGCACCCGGTGCCCTTGGTGCTGACGGTGGCGGCCAGACCCTGCTTCTGCAGCTCGGCTTCGAATGCGGCGATCAGTTCGGCGGCGCCGTATGCCAGACATCCGGTGCCGGCGCAGATGGAGATGCAGGGCGCGTCCGGGTCTCGCCGGGCGGACAGCTCCTGCCTGAAGGTCTCCAGTTCCTGGGGCGAATTCAGCAACGCCATAGTGTTCCTCAGGTGTACTGTTCCAAGATGTCGGCGGTTTCAGCGGTGGTGACCTTGCCATGGGTCTTGCCGTCGATTTCCAGCACCGGGCCCAGGGCGCAGCAACCGAGGCAGCTGACCGTTTCCAGGCTGTACTTGAGCTCCAGATCCGTTTCCCCGGGGTTGATGCCGGTGTGCTCCTGCACCGTGTCCAGGATTCGTGTGGCCCCGCGGACATGACAGGCCGTACCCACGCAGACGTGCACCTGGTGCCGGCCCTTGGGAACCACGCTGAACGCCTTGTAGAAAGTGGCGATGTGCTGGATCAGGGACAGGGGGACCTGCAGCCTCTCGCCGACCCGCTGCAGCGCCGCCTTGGGCAGCCAGTTGTATTCGCGCTGAATCTCCAGCAGGACCTGGTTGAGCTGGCTCGCCTCGCCCCGGTGCCGGTCGATGATCTGGTCGATTTTATCGGTGCACATCATTCACTCATGGTGTGTTGTTATGAATGCAACAAAAATTGCTTCGTAAAAATCGGGGACAGGCACCCGAAGACGGTTGCCAGTCCCCATTTTTCAATGGGCCACGGAATAGCAGCTGCTGTCCATGTCGTAATTGACCAGCCCCTGCCTCGATGAGCTCTTCATATGCCTGGCCACGTCGGACGGGTTCAGGCCAAGAGATGTGGATATCTCCGCAGTTGACAGCGGCTTCTCCCGCAGCAGCATGACGATCCGGCTGATGGCCAGGTTGTCGCCCACCAGCTCGTCGAACAGCCGGTTGATTTCCTCGCTGGCAAAGAACTCGCGATACCCCTCCTCGGACCGCACAGGGACCCTCAGCTTCTCCCGTTCCACCAGCCTGAGGTAGGGCACCAGCTTTCGAACGGCATCAAGAGAGAGTTTCAGTGCGTGCTTCTCGATCCCCTCGGCCTCACCCAGGGGGCCCAGCTCCTTGACCTTGTCGGTGAAACCGTTGATCACGTCAGCCAGGCGGTTGCCTTCGCCGCCGGACATGAACTCGATGCTCAGCCTCTCGGGGTTCACGCCGATCCGCTGCAGGATATTTTTACTGATATATGTATTGCTCAGGGCATCGAAATTACCGTGGGTGGCGTAGTTGCACTCGTTCAGCTTGCAACCGCCGATCAACACGCCGTCCTGACCTCGGGCAAAGGCCCGGAAGATGAACTCCAGGTCCACCCGGCCGGAACACATGACGCGAATCAGCCTGATCTCGTTCTTGTACTGCAGGCGGGATACTCCCGCGGCATCAGCGGCTCCGTATGCTCACCAGTGGCACACGAACCCGATGATTTTGGGTTTGAATCCAGGACCGCCGGCCATTGCTATTCACCTCCTTTTTTAGCTTCTAAAAATCGGGGACAGGTACCGATTTCCTGCGGAAATCAGGAGCCAGCCCCCATTTTTACTTCCTCCGCCGCATCGATCTGGCTCAGCAGCGCCTCGTCGGTGAAGTGCTTCAGCGCGATGGCGCTGGTGGGACACTTGGCCACACAGAGGCCATCCCCCTTGCAGAGGATCGGGTTCACCCGGGCTTTCCTGCCCTTTGGCGTGTCGCAGAACTCGATGGCCTCATAGGTGCAGGCGGTGATGCAGGCCCCGCAGGACACGCAATCGTACTCTTCCACCTCGGCCACGGAACCCGAAGCCACCACGGTGTCGTGGGACATCATGGTCAGCACCCGGCCGGCGGCGCCATACGCCTGGTTGACCGTCTCCTCGATGTGCTTCGGGTAGTGCGCCATGCCGCAGAGGATAGACGCCGTCGGCGGCAAACTCCACTGGCCGCAGCTTGACGTGGGCCTCCTTGAAGAACTGGTCCGGATTCAGGGTGACCCTGAACAGGCCGGCAACCTCCCTGGTCGCCGGTGAGGGGACCACGGCAGCGGCCAGGGACAGGATGTCGGCGTCCAGCTCCAGACGGTTGCCCAGAATGAGGTCCGGCACGCTGACCTTGAGGCAGGGCTGGCCCGCCTCGTTCTTGCCCGCTTCCACTTCGGGCCCGTTCTCCGGCGAGTACTGGATGAAGTTCACACCCTTGTCCGCCGCTTCCCGGTAGTAGTCTTCCTTGAAGCCGTAAGTCCGCATGTCCCGGAAGAGGATGTAGATCGCCATCCCGGGGTTGATCTCTTTCAGCTTCAGGGCGTTCTTGATAGCGTGGCTGCAGCAGACCCGGCTGCAGTAGTTGCGGTCCTCGTTCCGGCACCCCACGCACTGGATCATCACCAGGCTCTGGGCGTTGGCCACCGCCTCGTCCTTCCCGGCGATTTTCTCGCCCAGTTCGAGGTGGGTCAGCACCCGGTCGTCCTCGCCGTAGAGGTATTCGGCCGGCTGGTAGACGTCAGCCCCGATGGCGATGACCGCGGCGCCGTGATCGATCTTCTTCACCCGGCCCTGGGATTCGACGATGGTGGTGAAGTTCCCCACGTATCCGGAAACGTCCCTGATGCTGGCTTCCTGCGATACATGGATCATCGGGTTGCGGTAGATCGACTGGATCATCTCGTCCAGATAGGCCTGGACATCCATCCCCTCCAGGGTGCTGTGGATCCGTCGCGCCATCCCGCCCAGACGCTTGTCCTTCTCCACCAGGTGTACCATGTAGCCCTGGTTGGCGATGGACAGCGCACAGGTCATTCCGGCGATCCCGCCGCCGATCACCAGGGTGGTCTTGTTCACCGGCAGGTCGAACTCCTGCAGCGGCTCCAGGTGGGCGGCCCGGGCCACCGACATCCTGATGATGTCCTTCGATTTCCTGGTGGCGGCTTCCTTTTCCTTCGAGTGGACCCAGGAGCACTGCTCCCGGATGTTGGCCATCTCCAGGTAATACTGGTTGAGCCCCGCTTCACGCAGGGTGTCGCGGAACAGTTCCTCCAGGGTCCTGGGAGAGCAGGCGGCAATCACCACCCGGTTGAGCCCTTTCTGTTCCGCCAGATCGGTGATCTCCCTGACGGCATTGGTGGCGCAGGAGAAGAGCTGTTCCTGGGCGTGAACCACGTTGGGCAGTGTCCAGGCATATTCCACGGCGGAAGGCACGTTCACCACGCTGCCGATGTTCGCCCCGCAGTGGCAGACGAAGACGCCGATTCTCGGCTCCTCCCGGGCCGTGTCCCGCTCCGGCGGATAGGTCTTCTCCTCGGTCAACTTGCCCCGGCGGTAGTGCAGCGCTTCACCGCACTGGGCGCCGGCGCCGCTGGCGCTGAACACCGACTCCGGAATGTCGATGGGCCCCTGCATGGCGCCGCTGACAAAGACCCCGGGCCGGGTGGTGGCCATGGGATTCTCCAGCGGTGTTTCGGGAAACCCGTGCGGATTGAGGCCGATGCCGAAGGTATGGGAGAGCTCCTGGTGGTCGGCGGGCGGATTCAATCCCACCGACAGCACCACCATCTCGAATTCTTCCTCTTTCACGCCTTCATCGGGGGTGGAGTAGCGCACCACCACGTTCCCGCTCTCCGGAATTTCCCGCACCACCGAGGTGTAGCTTCTGATGAAGCGCACCCCGGGCAGGTCTTCGGCTCTCTGGTAGTAGCGCTCGAAATCCTTGCCGATGGCGCGGATGTCGTTGTGGAATACCGTGCACTCCGCCTCGGCCTCGTGGTCCTTGGTCAGGATCACCTGCTTCTGGGTATAGGTGCAGCAGACTCCGGAGCAGTAGCTGTTCTCCCCCGGGGTGACCTTGCGCGAGCCGACGCACTGCAGCCAGGCCACCTTTTTGGGATGTTTGCGGTCGGTGGCGCGCAGGATCTCGCCCTGGTACGGGCCGGTGGCGGAGAGCAGCCGCTCGTAGTCCATGCTGGTGACCACGTTCTGATATTTCTTGTAGCCGTACTCATCCACCACGGCGGGATCGAACGGCGCGATGCCGGCGGACAGGATGATGGTCCCCACGTTCAGTTCGATCTTCTCGGCGGTTTGCCTGAAGTCGATGGCCCTGGGCTGGCAGACACCGGTACAGATGTCGCACTTGCCCTCCTTGAGCTTGAGGCAGCTCTGATCGATGTAGGTGACCAGGGGAATGGCCTGGGAAAAGTAGATATGGATCGCTTTGTTGCTGGACAGCCCCTGGTTGTAGGGATCGGGAATATCCACCGGGCAGTATTTCATACAGATGCCGCAGCCGGTGCAGATGTCCTCGTCGATGTAGCGGGGCTTGCGGGTCACGGTGACCGTGAAGTCACCGACCTCACCTTCCACGTTGTCAACTTCAGCGTAGGTCAGGGCTTCGATATTTTGATGACGGCCGAACTCGACCATTTTAGGTGCGAGTATTCACGTGGAGCAGTCATTGGTGGGAAAGGTCTTGTCCAGCTGGGCCATGTGACCGCCGATGCTCGGCCCCTTCTCCACCAGGTAGACCTTGAAGCCGGCGGCGGCCATGTCCAGGGCGGCCTGAATGCCGCTGATCCCGCCGCCCACCACCAGGACATCTCCGAGATTCCTGTCAACTGAGATTTTTTCCACTTGCCTTCGTCCTTCCGGGTTCATAATTCCTTCGAAGTGGTTTCACGCCACGTTCAAATAACTTCCCGAACGATTTCCGTAATGTCCTTGATCTCGATATCGTCTTCCGCTTCGAGGGTCAGGCGGCTGTCCTCGAACATGGATATGCAATAAGGACACGCCGTCACCAGCACTTCGGCCCCGATGGCGCGTGCCTGTTCCACCCGGAGATCGGAAAACCGCTCGCCCTTGGGTGTTTCCATCCAGACCCGTCCGCCGCCGCCGCCGCAACAGAGGCTGTTGCGGCGGGAGGCGGCCATCTCCCGCAGCGTCAGGCCCGGCACGCTGCTCAGCAGTTCCCGGGGCTCGTCAAATATGTTGTTGTGCCGGCCCAGGTAGCAGGGGTCGTGGTAGGTCAGCGTCTTTTCGTATCTCCCGGTGATTTCCAGACGCCCATCCCTGACCAGCTGGAGCAGGAACTGGGTCATATGAATGACCTCGAAGTTCACCATGAACTCGGCGTACTCGTTCTTGAAGGCTTCGTAACAGTGGGGAGAGGAGACCACGATCTTTCTCACCCCGTTGTCGATGAAGGCCTTGATGTTCTCTTTGGCCAGCTTCTTGTACGTGTCTTCCGCCCCGGTCTTGCGGATGCTCTCGCCGCAACAGCTCTCACTGCTGCCCAGGATGCCGTAGTTCACGCCGGCCTTGTTCAGGATCTCGGCAGTTGCCCGGGCCACCTTTTTCATCCGCGGGTCATAGCTGAGGTAGCAGCAGCCGAAGAAGAGGATTTCCGTTTCCTCGGTGAACGGTTTCACCGACAGGCCCTCGGCCCAGGCGGCCCGCTCCGCCCGATTCTCGTTCAGCGGATTTCCCTCGTCGGTCAGGCTGGTCCGTGCCGCTTTCACCGGTTTGGCCGACGCGTGAACAACATCGTAGTTCGCCGCGATCTTGCGCAGGGAGACGCCGAGGGTGATCTGTTCCACACCCCGCGGGCACTGCTCGGCACAGGTACCGCAGGTGGTGCAGCGCCAGATGTCCTCGCTTTCGATCTCGGTCAGGCCGAAGGAGGCCTCGCGGATGATCTTGCGGATGCTGAATTGCCGAAAATGGTTCCAGGGGCAGACGGTGTCGCACTTGCCGCACTGGAAGCAGAGCCGGAAGGCGTCGCCGCCCGACTCCTTGATCTCTTCGAGCACTTCAATGAACGGGTTTACTGTTTCCACTGTTTTATGAATCCTGTTGTTTGCATTTCGAAGTTTCGCCACCGACCGGCTTCAAAACCTCAGCTGAGGTTCGAGAGCAAGGCGCCGGCTGACGAGAAAGCGCAGCATACTCTGATGGTATGTGAGCATTTCGAGGAAGCCGGCAACGCCGCTATCGGGCCGCAAGCTGAGGTTTTGTCAGTCTTTCTTGTTCATTCGAGCCACGGCGTCCAGCAGCTGCTGCGCCCCATACTTGTCGGCCAGCGACTCAAGCCCTATTTCCAACTCCTCCGGCTTCGGCTTTTCGTCCTCTTCGTCCACCTCCACCTCAACCTCCTCGTAGACCAGCACGTCGTTGAGGCACCACTGGACGCAGAGCGGCCCGCCCTCCTCGCCCTCGCACATGTCGCATTTCAGCGGCAACCCGGAATCGGGTTCCTTGAACAGGTCCCTCGACGGGCAGGAGGCCCGGCAGAAACCGCACTCGTCGTATTCCTTGCCGTCGATGGTGTAGATGTCGCGGCCGGCACATTCGGTGGCCACGTACTCACCGGCGAACAGCGGGAGCCAGATGTCTTTCAGCCGGTGGCTGATCACCCGGACGCGGGACCGCGCCGGATTGACGCTGCTGTATTTCGGCTCGGCGTGAAAGGCGGAGCAGACGATCTCGCATCCCCGACAGCCGTTGCAGCGGTCAGCATCAACCTTGATTCGCTTGATTATCTTCTTGACCTTGGCCATCTTTCAGTATCCCTCTCTGTTCAAGATCGTCGGCAACGTAATCCAGGTCCAGTTCATGCAGCCTCTCCCTCGTGGGGATGCCGTCGTAGTTCCAGCCCTTGTACGTGTAATAAGTGGTGAGCAGCTCCTCCTCCAGCTCGGGGAAGCGGTGCCGCCAGTGGTCCTCGGGCGGCTTCTCGTCCTTGCGGTTCATGCCCCGCCGGTTGTTGAACGCCCGGTGCAAGTTGCGGCTGCGGTTGACCTTCCGTTTCAGCTCGTCCTGGTCCACGTCCATGCCGGAGGCCGCCGAGACCAGCAGGTGGTAGTTGTTGATGTGGTAGGGCGGCTTGAGGCAGAACGACGCCATGCCGGCACAGAGCCCCAGGGCATCGTCGATGTTGTGCAGCATCTCCATCCAGTCGACGATCTCACTGCACATGGGCGGTGTGGGGAAATGGGGAATCGAGTTGTCACCGCGCAGTTCCCAGTCGACAAAATACTGTTTGAACTTTTCGTCGGGCAACTGGGGCCAGTCCTTAACGAACCGCTCGCGCTGTTCCCGTGTGGGGAACGGCGCCTGGGGCCAGTTGCCTTCGATCTGGGTGATGCTGATCTTCTCGTTGGTGGAATACATCAGGTAGTAAAGCGGGTCGAGCATGCCAAGTTTGATCGGCAGCTGCTCGTGCTTCTTGATGTTGTTGTGCGCGAATTCTTCGGCGCCTTTGCCGATGCGCTTGGCCGCCCAGTAGGTGCCGTCGGCAAGGATGTCGCCGATCCCCTCGCGGTTGGCCAGACGGTCGAGCAGCCAGAAGAACCGGCCCTCCTTGTCCTCGTCCGGCGGGCAGCCTTCGAAATCCTTGTCCGTGAAGATGCCGTTTTCCTTGAGCTCGACGGCAAAGGCCAGGATCTGCGGGGTGGAGAAACCGTCAACGCCGTATTCCTGGGCGCGCTGGACGATCTTGAAACCGAAATCGAGGTTGTCGACATAGGCCGCCATGCTGTAGGTCAGCTTGGAGAAGCACTTCATCATGTATCGGGGGAGATTCTCCACATCGATCAAGGCCCCGCAGCTCTGCGGGCAGTTGTAGCAGCTGATCAGCCGCTTGATGGCGTCGGTTTGCGAGCCGGCCCAGCTTTTCTCGATGTCGTCGGTCCAGAAGTTTTTTCTGCGCGCGCGGGCGTTACCCCAGGAGAAACTCTCGCTGTGCCACTTCTCGTCGGTGTGGAGCATCTCCTGGGGCGACCCGATGCCGGAGAGGATGGTCATCACGTCGGGGATGGGGTGCGTGTTACGGAAATTGATGTACTCGGTGACGTCCTTCATCAGCTCCATGAATTTGGCGCCATCGGCGAGGTGGACGTCCCCGGTGCCGCGCACCGCCACGGCCTTGATCTTCTTGTCGCCCATGATCGCGCCGCCGCCCAGCCGGCTGGCGCTGGACCTCGACTGCTCGATGGAGGCGGTGAAACAGCGGTTCTCGCCGGCCAGGCCGATGGCCGCCACCTGGGCCGCCGGCTCGTTCAGCTCTTCACGGATCAGGTCCTGGGTCTCCAGCGCGCCCCGGCCTTTAAGGTGACGGGCGTCGCGGATCTCCACCTTGCCGTCCTTGATCCAGATGTAGACCCAGTCCGAGGCCTTGTTGCTGAAGATCACCTTGTCGTAGCCGGCATGCTTCAGTTCGGCCGACCAGAACCCGCCCATCATCGGGTAGGCCAGCAGCTCCGACTGGGGAGAGACAAAAGTAACCACGGTGCGGTTGGCGCTGAACGCCGGCGTGCCGTTGAACAGGCCGGTGCTGAAGATCAGCAGGTTCTCGTCATCGAACGGCTGGACCTCGGGGGGCACCCGGTCCCAGTGCTGCTTGACGCTGGTCCCCAGCCCCCCCAGGTGAAGCTCGGTCAACTTCGGGTCGGTCTCCACCTTCTCGATGTTGCCCGTGGCCAGATCAATCTCCAGGTGGTAGCCCATTTCCGCGTATCTCATGTTCAACCCCGCTATCCAGACGAATTCATTCAGCTAACGCAATGAACCTACTTCCAGGTTACTCTTGCTTTCCCTGTCCCGGTGTTCCCTTTTCAGTTCTTCCAGATGTCTCAACCTCGGAATGATCTCCCGGTGGATCTCGCACATCACCGACGTGCCGGATTCGCAGCCGGTGAGGACCAGTTTGTCGTTCGGGCACCCCCCCTGGCAGGAGGTTTTCGATTCGCAGGCCAGGCACTCATCGGGAGTGCCCGTCTCGTTGAACCCGTAGTGATAGGAACCGCACTGCAGTTTGCTCATCGGGTCCGCGTCGAAGATCGTCCCGGTCTTCAAGGAGTGGTTCCTGATGCACGGCCCGATCGACCCGTCCGGGAATACGGTGGCCACCCGCTGCCCGCACTGGTACGGCGACGTCTCATGGCCCCAGAGGGGGATCAGCGTATCGATCATGAAGGTGGTGTGAACGTCGTATCCCCTGGCTACCGCGTGTTCCAGCAGATCACAGATGTCGTGATAGGTCTTGAGCAACCTGACCCGGTACTCCGCATCCAGCCCGCGGTACAGATTGCGGTAAAACCTCAGCCGGTAGCCATGGTCGACGCCGAACCTGGTGATCTCGAGGGCCCGCTCGAGGTTTTCATCATCCAGGGTGGCCACCACGGTCTGGCCGATGACGTTCGAGCGGTCACTGACGACCTTCATTCTTCTGGCCAGCTCATCAAAACTGATGTCGGTGATGTTCGTGGATATCCACTGGATGTCCTCCAGATCATCCCAGTTCACGTCGTCGATGGTGTCGCCGTTGGTATAGACAAAGCCCTGCATGCCGTCGGTGTTCTCGTAGACCGCATCCATCACGCGCTTGATCCGGTCGGTGCGCAGAAGCGGCTCGCCGCCGAGGAAGCCGATGGCGTTGACCTTGACGTTGTTGGCTTCCCAGACTTCCGGTATCCAGTCCAGCAGTCTGGAAAATGTGTTCTCGTCCATTTCGGTTTTGTTGTCGCTGCCCACCTGGTTGAAGGAATAGCAGTAGTCGCACCTTCTGGTGCACTGGTAGGACAGGAAGAGGTGGAACCAGAAGAACGCGAGTTTCTCCCAGCCGGCATCCCCCCGCAGTCTTCCGTCCTCGATGGAATACATCCGTCGCAGCTGCTTGACTCGCGGTGTCTCTCTTCTCATCATCCTACATCGATGCCATCCGCGGGAAACCCTGCAGATAGATGCCCGACAGCTGGCTGGCCATCTCCCCGGCATCCGGGTAGCGCCCCGGTCTGTACCACTGGTAGATCCAGTTCAGGGTGCCGAAGAGGTAGAGCGCGGCAAGCCTGCTGTCCGCCGACGAACCGCCGGACAGGTCGTTCATCCGCTCGAAAATCGACTGGGTCAGGTCGAAATACTCTTTCCGCTTCTCCGCGACCTCCTGGTAGAACTCCCCTTCCAGCGAGTCGATCTCCCGGGAGCAGATTTTCAGATCGTTCATGTGGCGGATGAAGTATTCGAAGTGCATCTTGATCATGCGGTGCAGACAGGTTTGCGGATCGGTCTCGCTCTTGATGATCTCTCTCAGCTTTTCGCATGATCGACTCGAATGCCCGGAACTGGATCAGGAAGAGCAGTTCTTCCTTGCTGCTGAAGTAGTAGTAGAGACCGGCCAGACTCATCCCCGTGGCCTTGGAAACATCCCGGATCGATGCCCGCTCGTAGCCCTTGCTGGCAAAGAGTGCGGATGAGGCGGAAAGCACGGCGTTCAGTTTCTCATCGTAGCGGGCCGTGCGCGCCCGCCGGCCGGCACTGCCGCCAGCAGCGCTTCCGCCCGGTTTTTTCCCGGAACCCGTGCCCGGCTTTTCCCCCGATTCGACGCCCGGTTTCACGCCAGGCCCTGAATCCGGCTTCCTGCCCGGCTTCGCACCCGGTTTCACGCCAGGCTTGCCGATCGATGCTCCCACTCCGTTTCCCATAGTTGCGCCTCTGGCGGACAAGGATATCTGTCAATTAATCAATAATTTATGATGAAATAGTCTCAATTCGTTCGAACGTCCGTTCGAATACAGTTGAATTTATAACGCGGCAGGGCCAAAGTCAAGGGAAAGCCGTCCGGATCATTTTCCTCTATCGCTTCTGCTTTCGCCCACCGCTCGAGGCCACCTGCGGTGGCCTGACGCCATCAGCATATTCCCCCGATGAAGCTCTCATCGCGACCCACCCCGCCCCGAGCGGCCCGCCACCGGAGTGGCCGGTCCGTCCCCGGTGGTCGTAGCGGAAGTGGTTAAGGCCTCGAAGGCAAGCCGCCGTGCGTATCACCCCGGTCCGAAACCGGGACGACATTTTTTTCTCTCGCAGACCAGTTTATCGGTATAGAGTAAACAGGCAAAGTGACCGGATCGCGCTGTTCAATGTCCGCCGTTAACGGGAGGGAGACCGCCATGCAGGTGTTCACGACTCTTCTCCAACTGGTAATCGCTCTGATTATTCTCAATGTCTGGCTGCTGCGCTTCGGGAAACCAACCGCCTGGCGCGGCGGCGCCGCGAAAAGCATGAAAGAGGAGTTCGCCGTCTACGGCATGCCCCCCTGGTCGGTGGGTGTCATCGGGTTTCTCAAGGTCCTCTGCGCCGCCCTTCTGATCATCGGGGTGTGGATTTCGGTCGTGGTCAAACCGGCGGCGGCCGGCCTGGCGGTCCTGATGCTCGGAGCCATCCTGATGCACATCAAAGCAAAGGACTCGCCGCAGAAATCGGTCCCCGCGGCCACCGTGCTGGTGATGTGCCTGATCGTCATTCTCTTCCAGCAGGCATAATCGGGACCCGGACAGGTCAGATCCAGGCCGAGTGCATCATCCAGCAGACCAGCAACCCGCGAAGGGTCCAACCGATGGTGCGCACCCAGTTGGAGGCCAGCAGGCGGCGGTAGGCGGCAACGTCGAACGCCTTGGAAAGCCGGGTGTGGATCGGCACCTGCCAGAGGTGGGTGCAGCCCCAGATCAGGGCCAGCATCACGAAACCGGTCACCGCGGCGGCCAAGGGGACCCCCGCCGGGCGCCAGAAGATCAGGGCCAGGGCGGTGAACGCCTCGGCCAGCATCATCGGCACGACGATCACGGTTGTGCGCACCTGGTGCGAGGTCTCGTAGCGCGGGAAACGCTCGCGCCCCACCTGGACGAAGAGCGGGTAGTGGACGACCTGGACGAACCAGATCAGGCCCGCCATGAACAGGGTCGCCGCCGCCTGGGCCAGCAGAATGAGATCGGCCATGGAATGCCTCCCGGATGGGGCGCTGCTGCGCGGACTCGGACTGAATATGATACCCTGATTTTGGCAGCCGAAACCACTATCATCACTGACGAGCGAAAACGGGCCGCACGGAGACTTGACGCGATGAGCACTATTGACGAGCCGGTAATCGATGATGGAACGTCCGGGGACGACAGCACCCCTTCCCGGGCAACGGTGCGCGAGCGGATCCAGCGCCTGGTGGACAGCCAGCCCTACGCCGTGCTCTGCGTCCAGGGGGAGGGGCAGCCGTACGGCGCGCTGGTGGCGTTCGCCTTCACCCCGGACCTGCGCCACGCCGTGTTCGCCACGCCGAAGGCCACTCGCAAGTTCAGCATGCTCACCAGGAGCGGCCGGGTGGCCCTGCTCATCGACAACCGGCCCGACCGGGTGGGCGAGTTGATGAAGACCGAGGCGGTCACCGTCACCGGGCAGGCGACCCACGTGGAGGGCGGCGAGGAGTTCCACCGCTGGGCCGAGCTGCTCCTCGCCCGTCACCCCTACCTGCGGTCCTTCGTCCACGCCGACACCTCGGCCCTCTTCCGGGTGGATGCCGTGCGTTTCCTGCACGTGATGCGGTTCCAGGAGGTCAGCCAGTGGGTTCCCGACCCCCGCTCCTGATCCCGCTGGACCGCACCGCAGCACGGCGACGAACGGATCATCGGCGGCAAGGCGGCCAAGCTGGCCCGGCTGGCCGGGGCGGGGTTCACCGTGCCCGCCGGGTTCTGCCTCACCACGGCGGCCTACGAGCGTTTCTCGACGAGGCGAAGTCACCACAGCCATCCGGATGGAGCTCGGGCGCAAGCCGCTCGAGGAGATGCGCTGGGAGGAGATCTGGGACGCGGCGCTGCGCATCCGCTCCCTCTTCTCTCGCCACGCCCTGCCCGGCCACCTGCGCGAGATCATCGCCGACGCGGATGACCCGCTTCGATGACGGCGCCGCGCTGGCCGTCCGCTCCTCGGCGCCTGGGCGAGGACTCGGCCGGCGCAGTCTTCGCCGGGCTGCACGAATCCATCATCGGCGTCCGCGGCCAGCAGGCGGTGCTGGACGCGGTGCGCCTGGTCTGGGCCTCGCTCTGGTCCGACGCCGCCCTGCTCTACCGCAAGGAACTGGGGCTCGACCCGGCGCACAGCCGCATGGCCGTCCTGGTCCAGGAGATGGTGGACCGCGACCGTTCCGGGGTCGCCTTCGGCCGCGACCCGCGGGACGCCGGCAGGACCGGGCGATCATCGAGGCCGTGCCCGGGCCCTGCAGCCAGCTGGTGGACGGCGCGGTGGACCCCGACCGCTGGGAGATCGACCGCGACACGCGAGACCGTCATCAACTGGCTGCCGGGAGCGCGCGAGGACGGCACCGGACGGCGAACCGCTGCTGGCAGCCCGGCGACCTCGACGCGTCCTCGACGCCCTGCTGTCGCGTGGAGGCGCTGTTCGGCTGGCCGCCCGACATGGAGTGGACCGGCCGGAGCGGTCGCTCACCCTGCTCCAGGCCCGCCCGATCACCACCGTCGGCCCAGAACGGACGACGAGCGCGACTGGTACCTGACCCTGCGGCCCGGCGACGCGCGCCTGCGGGACCTGCGGCAGCGCGTGGCCGAGCAGAGCTCATCCCGCGAGCTGGCGGCGAAGGCCCGGGTTTCGCCGCCGAGGACCTGGCCGCGCTGCGACGACCGGCAGCTGGCCGACGCCATCGACGGCGGCGCCGGGCCGCTCGCGCGCTGGAAGAAGATCTACTGGGACGAGTTCATCCCCTTCGCCCACGGGGTCCGCCGGCTGGCCACCTACTACAACGACGCCGTCCGGCCGGAGGATCCCTACGAGTTCGTCGGCCTGCTCCGGGACCAGCCGCTGCTGGCCGCCCGGCGCAACCGCGGCCATCGACGACTGGCCCGGCAGCTGGCGGCGGACGAGCGCCCTGCGCCGGGCAGTGCAAGACGCTGCTGGCCGCGCATGCCGGGTCGCGAACTGGACGGCGTGCCGCCGGCGAGCTGGCCGGCCGGTCAGCCGAGGCGCGGCGAGTTCGTCGGCGGCTTCGAGGATCTCGACGAGCGCTACCTGGACATCGCCTACGCGGGAGCGGCTGCGCGACCGGCCCGAGCCGTGCTCCGGAACATCGTCGAACTGGCGAGGCGGCCGACCGCGGCGAGCCGGCAGCCGACGGCCCGGCACGAGCCGTGCCGAGCTGGAGCAGCGCCTGCTCGAGGCGGTCGGACCGGAGCGCCGCGACGAGGCGACCGGAGGTCATCGAGACCGGCCGGCTCAGCTGGCGGCTGCGCGACGACGACAACCTCCTGTGGGGCGGCTGGAGAGCCAGCTCCTGCGCGCGCTGGACGAGGCTGCGGAGCGGCTCGCGCGGCTCGGGCAGGCTGACCGGCGATCGGCCGGGTCACCGGCGAGCACGCCGCTCAGCTCGCCGAGGCGCTGCGCGACCGCCGGCAGAGCCGATGGTCATCGAGGACGAGATGCCGGCCGCGAGACGCCGGCCGTCAGCGCACGCGCCCGGGCGAGACGCCGCGGCAGCTGGTCGGCCAGCCGGCCTCGCCGGGGCTGGCCACCGGGCTGGTGCGCTGCATCCGCGGACGCGGAGGACCTGGGGCTTTCCGGCGGGGCGAGGTCCTGGTCTGCGACGCGATCCAGCCCACGATGACCCACCTCGTGCCGCTGGCCGGCGCCATCGTCGAGCGGCGCGGCGGCATGCTGATCCACGGCGCGATCATCGCCCGCGAGCTGGGCATCCCCTGCGTCAACGGCGTGCGCCAGGCCGCGGAGCTCCTCGCAGACGGCGACCTGGTCACCGTGGACGGCCATCTGGGCATCGTCACCGTGGGCGAGCCGGAGTTCGACCTGGAGTTGGGTCAGGACCTGGCACACTCCCCGTCCCCCTACGGCTCCATCCGCTTGACGATTTAGTGCTTTCCGGAAAGTGTGGCGGGCCTCGGTTTTGCCCGATTGAACATCGAATGAACGGAAAAATCACAACGCTCGTGCATTGATTCCGTGCTCCAATATTCCGAAAACAATGAGATACAAGGATATTCCGCTCCCCTGCGGGGAGGGTGGCTGGTGGAGGACGGTGCATCATGGCGAACAGATTCCGGATTCGTTTTGAGAGTTCTCCTCGTCGCAATCATCTCCACTCTCCTGCTCTCGGCCTGCGCCGTGGATAAGGAAGAAGAGCCTTCCGTGCGCTGGGTGGTGCAGGAACTGGGCACGCAAGCCACGTTCCGGGACGTGTTCTTCCTGGACGAGCAGCGTGGCTGGATCGTCGGTGGAGGCATCAACATCGAGGGCGGAATCCTCGGCGGCACCACCGACGGCGGTCGGACGTGGAGGTTCGACAGCGGGCTCAGCCGGCCCTCAAGGCGGGCCACCAGCTTCCACCTCAACGCCATCTGGTTCCTGGACGAGCAGACCGGCATCATCGTCGGAGACGGCTTCCAGATTCTCCGCACCATAGACGGCGGGATTCAGTGGCACCGGGTCCCGTCAGACACCCGGGTCTGGGCCCACCTGCAGGACCTGCAGTTCGTGGACCACAGACACGGCTGGGCCATCGGCAGCGGCGGCCTGGTGCGGACGGTGGACGGTGGCGAAACGTGGAGGGGGCCGCTGGTGCTTGATCCCGAGGCCAGGAAGTCCAGCCCCACTCACGGTCAGGCTCTGTCCTACGTGGACCCGGACCGCGGCTGGCTGGTGGGGAGGCACGGGTTGATTCGCCGCAGCAGCGACGGCGGCGAGAGCTGGGAGCTTCTCCAGGAGCAGCGATCGGAGAATCCGCACCTGCGGGGCGTGGACTTCGTCGATCGCCTGGAGGGGTGGGCGGTGGGCGACAACGGCACCATCCTGCACACCACGGACGGGGGCAATGGCTGGGAGCACCAGAACAGCGGCGTCCGTGACACCCTGACCGACGTCGACTTCCTCGACGGGATGCGCGGCTGGGTCGTGGGCTTCGAGCGCGACAACGGCACGGCTGTGGTCCTCTGGACCTCGGACGCCGGGGAAACGTGGAGCGAGCAGGCGCGGGTCGGGTCCGAGGCGATGCTGTCGATCCACGTCCTGGACGAGCGGCACGCCTGGGCCGTGGGCGAGCAGCAGCGGCGTGGCCCGGACGACGGGTCGCAGAAGCTCCTTCGTTACGAGGCGGACGACGCGGAGTGAAACGCCAACGAGCCCGCAAGCGCCTCGAATGCCGGTTTCATCTCGGCGTATGGCCCCATTTCCATCCGGAGCAGGAACAGGTTCTCCTCGTTGAGCACGAAGATATAGGACTGGCGGTGGTCGTGGCTCAAACGGTCCCACGTCTCGATCCGGATCGCCGGCCGACCGGACAGTTCCACCGGATTTTGCGCGCCGATCTCGCGGTGTGCCGCGGTCTCGATCGATGGAAACAAGTCCTTGACGAGGGTCGCCAGGTCGGGGGCGGAGTCGGGGAGGAACTCGACTTCTTCCAGGATGTACTCCCAGGCGATCTGGGCATCCCCCCAGGAAATGCTGGTGGAGCGCCCCCCGTCCAGGGCCTTCCGCCACGACTCGAGAAACTCATTTCGCGGCTTCCCCTCGGGGAATGCCGGTGACAAATCCAGACCACCGACGTGGGCATCCGCATCGTCGATGCGATCCTCGCGGAAAAGCTGGTAGGCGCGGCGCAGATCCCTCAGATAGCCTTCGCGAGTCACCGGCCCCAGGTCGGCCGCGGAGATCTGCGAA
The DNA here is from genome assembly GCA_963836075.1 of uncultured Acidobacteriota bacterium. GTDB lineage: Bacteria > Acidobacteriota > JAQAZP01 > JAQAZP01 > JAQAZP01 > JAQAZP01. The sequence goes on along the minus strand of CAWIIB010000009.1, from coordinate 1,821,757 downwards.
AGCTCACGGTGAAATCGATGCTCCCGGCCGTGGTCCAGGTGCTCCCACCCCTGCGGAACAAGGAACGAGATTTCGTGGATGCCGATATCGACCCGGGTCGGGGAGGGCGGGGGCTCCGGCACGCGCTCACAGGCAGTGGCCAACAGGCAGATCAGGGTGATGGCTGGGCCGAATCGTCTCAATGTTCGCACGCTCCCGGCGGAAAGGTCACCGAATCGAGGACCTTTTCGAACAGCGCCAGGTTCCCCTGGAGGCCCTGGAAGCCGAACTCGAACATGCGGTTGTTCTTCACCACGTAGACTCTGCGCCCGACCATCGGCGTTCCGTGACCCTGGAAGGTGAAGCCCACCACCAGCGCCCGCTCACCAGCCACCTCGCCCGGGACTGGCTCGTCCACCCGGAGCGCCGGGTAGACCGTGTTCTTCTCGCGGGTAAAGAGGACCTCCTCCACCGTTTCCTCCACGGTGTATCGGATCGTGGCGGCCTGTTCCAGTGCCCACTCCAGATCCAAACGCGCCGCCGTGGTGTCCGCCTGCTGGAATGCTTCATTGGCCCGTTCCAGGGTTTCGTTGACCGCGGCGACGGTTCGTTTCTCATGGCCATTATAGGGTTCGCGATCGTAAAGCCGCGCCATGCCGACGGCGCTAACAAAGCTGGAACGGTCGTAGTCCTGCATCTTCTCCAGGATCTCCTTCAGCTTCGCGCAGCGATCGCGCCGGCCCAGAAAAAAGCGCTCGGCGACGAGGATCTGCTCGCCTTTGGAGCCGGCCAGGACGTAGCTCGCGCCCTCCGCCCCGCCGTTCTGGTATCGGGAGCGATTCCAGGTATCCGGCGGTGGCGAGAAGGAGACCGGCTGTCCCGTGGTCCAGGTGAAGAGTTCGGGTGGCGGAAGCTCCAGCTCCACATCCTGCGGAGTCCTATCCTGGCAGCCGGCCAGGACCATGCAGAAGATCAGAGCCGTTGCCGGCCCGTGCAGCAGTCTCATTTGATCCAACATCTGATTCGGGCGCACTCCATGTCACAGCGGACCATCAACTCGTTTTCCGGCGTGCGGCCAAAGTGTAGGGAATTCCTTTCCCAGCGTCAACGATTTTGCCCCGCCTCCGCCATTCGTTATCCACAGTCCACCCCGGCGGCCCGGGGAACAACCGTGCTCACGCCCAGGCGCGTTCCCTGCCATCCCGGGTCAAGTCCCTTTTTCCCGCCTACAGTGCCGAAACATATACCGCCCCCGGCTCCAGCATGGTGCCCCCGGGGGCATATTCGAGACAGTGGGCCATCCATCCGGTTTGAATCGCGAGACAGAAGGGGATCGGGAATGCGCTCGACGGCAAACCCAGCGGGCCGTATATCAGACCGGTGATGCCGTCGACGTTGGCGAAAATCCCCTTGCTGCCAAGTGCCGCTTCGACCCCTTTCTTGAGTGCGCAGTAGACATCCCAGCGCTCGACCAGACCATGGCTTCTGAGTAAGGCCTCGGCATACGGTTCAAGTACGCGAACACGAGGATCGGGACAGCGGTAAACACGGTGTCCGAAACCTGGGAAACGCGTACGGCGTTCCAGACCCGCACGCACCCACTGTCTGGCAGCCGCAGCATCGGCCAGCGGCACCATGGCCTCGTAAGCCAGTTGATTGGCACCGCCGTGACGGATCCCCGACAGGGCTCCCATGCCCGCCAGCACCGCGCTGCCCATATCTGCCCCCGTTGAACTGACGGTGAGTGCGGCCAGGGCAGCGGCGTGAATGCCGTGCTCGGCTTGCACGATCAGCGACACCTCAAATGCCCGCGTCTCCGGCTCGGACGGAACATGTCCCAGGGTCTGATACAGGAAAGCCTCGGCGTGGGTGAGGTCGTCGCGAGGTTGAACGGGTCCTTCACCATCGAGGTGACGGACAGCCGCCGCGGCGAGGCTCGACGACCACGAGAGGATGCGAGCCGGTCGTGTCCAGTTCAGATCGTCGCTCGACGCATCTACGGCCTGGGCTTCACACGCCGCCACAGTGAGCATCGTTCGATACTTTGCCAGAGGGTGGGCCGCCTCGGGCACGCGGGTCAGAGCGTCCAGCGCGCTTTTCGGGGGAACGCGCCAGCGCGCCAGCTCCCGGCGCCAGGCGTCGAGGCGTTCGTCGCTGGGCAGCTCACCGTAGAGCACCAGATAGCTGACCGTCTCGAAGCAGCAATTCCGCGCGAGTTCTTCGACATCATAGCCGCGGTACCACAGCTTGCCCTGGGTGCCGTCGATATTAGAGATCGACGTGTCGCCCACGACCAGCCCCTCCAGTCCCTGCCCGTACGTCTGCACGGCCGGCACTATTGAATTACCGATCATGAGGATGACCCAGGGCTGGTCAGTGCCCGTGTCCCGGGGCCGACGTAGTTGCTCAACGGGCGATAGAGCCGGTCCGACTCGAGTGATTCATACACGCGCGCCACCAGACCGGCCATCCGGCCAACCGCATAGAGGCACGGGACCAGCGGCGCCTCGGCTCCCACCAGGTGGAACAACGGCGCGGCATAGAAATTGATATTGACGTGCACGCCCCTGGCGGCCAGAGTGCGCCCCGCTTCCTCCTCGACAGCTCTTGCCACATCGAAGAGCTTCGATTGTCCATGCCGGCGGGCGCTGATGGCCAGCTCGCGGCGCAGCACGACCGCCCGGGGATCGGCCATGTGGTACAGGCGGTGGCCGAAGCCGGCGATCCGGGCACCGTTGGCGATGGTCTGCCGGGTCCACTGGCGGGCAGCAGCGGGTGTGGACAGCGGCAACAGCTGCTCAAGCACCGACTCGGTGGCGCCGCCCAGCAGCGGGCCCCGCAGCGCTGAGAGTCCGGCAACAATGTTGTAATACGGATCGGCGTGGCAGCTGGCGACAATCATGGATGTGAAGGTCGGCGCGTCGAGCCCGTGATCGGCGTAAAGCACCCAGAGCATCTCGAGCACCCGCACGTCCTCGGGTTCCGGTTCACGGCCGGTGAGGGCCAGCAGCATGCCCGCGGCAAGGCTGCAGTCCGCAGGGACCGCGATGGGATCGAGCCCGCGGCGATGACGTGCTATCAGTGCCACCAGGGCGGCAACCTGCCCAACGATGCGCAGCTCACGCCAGTGATTCGACCCGGAAAGTTCATCTGTGACCGAGAGTTCGTGACAACCCAGGGCCGACACACCGGCGCGTAAGATCCGTGTCGGGTGAACGCCGGGGTCGATCGAACGGACCAGAGCCACAACATCCTGAGGCAACTCCCGGCTGGAACGCAGTCTTTGCGCGAACGCGGTGGCGCGCTGGGGGTCGACCGTTGCGGGGACACCGGTGATTAATAAGAAGGCCACATCTTCGAAACTTACCGACCCCGCCAACCGCTCCACGGGTTCGCCGCGATACATCAGCAGTCCGCTGGATGGGTCGAGCCAGCTAACGCGTGTGTCACAAGCAATGACGCCGCGCAGACCTGGGCCGGTTTCGGTTGTCACAGGCCACTTGATGGCATCAGCGGTTTGCCAGTGGTAGCTTCCCGAGATGGTTTTTATAACGGACAATTTGAGAATCCCGAGTTTTCTGCAGCGGAGACCAATGCGGAAAAGGATAGGGACTTCCTTTCCTGGCGTCAAGAATCCCAGCGAGCGATCGCCCGGCCGAACTGGTCCAGCTGCACCGGGCCGTCGTGTGGCGGTCCCCCTGATCCTTACGGGCGCCGCGGCGGTCCCCAGCTGTGCCTGCAGCGCAGCCCGGGCGTGGTGACCACCGGGTACCCCCCGTCCTCGCGGACCCCTTCCGGCCACTCGAAGGCGGGGTCCATGGCCCGGAAGTAGTCCAAGGTGTAGGGCCACAGCGTGATCTCCGCCGTGCCGCGCTCGGGACCGGGGCGGATGTGGCAGCCCGGGCCGAAATCCACCTCCCCCAGTTCGGTGGAGACGATCAGGCGGGGGAGTTCGCGGCCGCTGCCGGTGCGGCGCAGCTCGGCGGCGACGGCGCGTTCGATCTCGTCCAGGGAGTCCGGCAGGGGCGTATCGGTGCGCAGCACTGCATCGGTGATCGCCGGGTGGGCCGCCACGTAGTCGACGATCCGCCTGAGCTGCCCGTCGTCGCAATCCACGCGCAGCTCGACACGGGTGCGGTGCACGCGGCAGAGCTTCTCGAGGCCGCTGGAGACGATATCGGGCCTGATGTCGGGCGTATCCTCGTTTCCTCCCCACATACTATTGACTCTATTGACTCACCATAGCAGGTGTGACACTAAAAGTGTAGATTATTGGAGCATCTGATCATTCAGGTGGCTATCATTCCCCGATGACCTTCACCAGCGCCGCTTCCGCAGCCAGCCATCGAACCTGCGTTAGGAAATCCGCAAGCTCTGAACCGCTTCAAGAATGGCCGCCAATCAGGCACTGTGCAGACAAAGTTCGGCTTGACGAATGAACAGCCTTTTACCTAGTATCCAAGATTAAGAGGCTTTTCATGGATACACGAGCAGAACTCACGGTCGTCGTCTGCTTTGCCCGGTTGCTTGCCTTTTCCGCCGAACGCCGCACTCCCCCCTTCAATATCCTGGCCGTTCTCACGGCTATGATTCTCTTCACGATCTTCTCCCATGTTGCCATGCCCCAGGCGGCTGAAGCGGCCATTCTGTTCGAAGGGCAGTTCGAGTACCTCGGTTGGCGAGGCGACGTATTCGGTGGTCGTTGCCGACCTGAATGGTGACGGTCGTCCGGACCTGGCCTCGGCCAACCGGGATGCGGATACCGTTGCAGTCAGGCTGGGGGACGGTGGATGGAGCTTCCGGGAGGCCGTTCACTACGGCGCGGGGGAACGCCCCGTATTTGTCACCGCCGAGGACCTGGATGGCGACGGTGCCCCCGACCTGGTGGTGGCCAATTCCTGGGGGGACTACATTTCGATCCTGCCGGGCAATGGCGACGGTACGTTCCGGGAAGCGGTTTCCTATCCCACCGGTGAAACCCCGGAGTACATCGCCGTGGCTGATTTCGATTCGGACGGTCATCCCGACCTGGCCGCGGCAAACAAAGCCAGCGACGATGTCGCCGTCCTTCTGGGAAATGGTGATGGCACCTTTCAGGGCGCTGTGAATTACGCGGTGGGAGATTGGCCCTCTGCCATTGCCGCGGACGATCTCGACGAAGACGGCTTCCTGGATCTGGCGGTGGTCAACTTCAGCAGCGATTCCGTCTCGATCCTCTTCGGCAACGGGGACGGGTCTTTTCAGGGCGCAGTAGATCACGGTGTCGGTGTACAGCCCAACGGGATCGCCCTTGACGATCTCGACGGTGACGGCCACACCGACCTGGCGGTGACCCTTCTGTCGGGCGGCCAGGTTTCCATCCAACTCGGATACGGGGACGGCACATTCCAGGCCGCGGTAAATTACGCCGCCGGAGAGGGATCAAATTCCGTCATCGTGGCCGAACTGAACGGGGATGGCGCCAGGGATCTGGCCGTGGCGAACAGGTGGAGTGACGATGTCGCTGTTCTGACCGGCAACGGGGACGGCACATTCCAGCCCGCGGTGCAGTTCCCGGCCTCGGTAGGTGCCACGGGGATCGTGGCCGAGGACATCGACGGAAACGGCCACCCTGATCTGGCCATGACCGGTGGCGGTATCTGCGTCCTGGCGGGCTTCGGCGACGGAACGTTTCAAACCACACCGGAGTACGGGGCCGGTGTGTCCCCCGGATCAGTGGCCGTCGGCGATCTGGACGGTGACGGTCACCCCGATCTGGCCGTGACAAACCCCATGGGGGACACGGTCTCCATCCTTATGGGCCTTGGGAACGGCGTGTTCAGGGACGCCGCGCAGTTCGTCACCTTTGAGCTGCCCCGGGGACTGGCCCTGGGGGATGTGGACCGGGACGGTGATCTCGACCTGGCGGTGACCAGCGCGCCGCAGAAAAGTGTTTCCGTCCTGCCCGGTAACGGCGACGGCAGCTTCGGACCACCGGTGAACCACGAGGTGGACTGGGGCGCCAGTGCCGTGGCCATGGCAGACCTGGACGGGGACACCAACCTGGACCTGGTGACGGCGAACAACTGGGGTGACAACATCTCCGTCCTCCTGGGCCGTGGTGACGGTTCTTTCGAGAGCGCCGTGGACTATGACGCCGGCGACACGCCCAATTTCGTGGCTGTGGGAGACCTGAACGGCGACGGTGTGCCCGACCTGGCCGCGACGAACCTGATGAGCGGCGATGTCACCGTCTGGTTGGGCCGTGGTGACGGCACCTTCCAGGTCGAATCGCATTTCGGTGTGGGATCGCGTCCCGTCGCCATGGCCCTGGGAGATCTGGACCAGGACGGCCACCTGGATCTGGCCGTGGCTCATGCGAACGATTCACGTGTGGCGATCCTTCGGGGATACGGTGACGGCACCTTCCTCCCTGCCGAGTATCTGCAGGTGGCCCCCTGGGTTGGGCCTATTTCCCTGGTCACCCGGGATCTGGACCAGGATGGAGCGCTGGATCTGATCCTCGTCATGGAAAGCCAAGGTCAACTCCATATCTTCCGGGGTAACGGGGACGGCACCTTTCAGCCGGACATGCACTATGGCACCGGTGTGGATCCCCTCTGGGTGGCCGTTGGCGATCTGGACCACAACGGTCTGCCCGACCTGGCTACGGCAAACTCGGGGAGCGACACCGTGTCGGTGCTGCTCAACGCGACCGGTTTGACGAAACTGGCGGTGGGGCCGGGACCCGGCCCGACCAATCCGCCGCTGGTCCGCCTGTTTCGTCCGGAACCCGATGGGGCTTTCATCAACGAGTTCGACGCATACGGCGTTCCCCAGTATGGGGTCAACGTGAGTTGCGCCCACCTGACCAGCACCGATTTCGACGAGATCCTCACCGGGGCGGGCCCGGGGGCGGTGTACGGGCCGCACGTCCGGGGCTTCCGGGTTGACGGAACCCCGCTGCCTGGCCTCAGCTTCCTGGCCTACGGAACCAACAAGTTTGGCGTGAACGTGACCGGCGGCGACATCGACGGTGACGGGTTTGACGAAGTCATCACCGGGGCCGGTCCCGGAGCCGTGTTCGGGCCCCATGTCCGAGGTTGGAACTATGACGGTAGTGGTTCGGTGAGCCCAATGTCCGATGTGAGCTTCTTCGCCTACGGCACTCCCAAGTGGGGGGTGAACGTGACCACCGGTGATATCGACGGTGACGGGTATGACGAGATCGTCACCGGCGCCGGTCCTGGTGCGGTTTACGGTCCGCACGTCCGTGCCTGGAACTATGACAACGTCGCCGTCACGCCCATATCGGGCGTGAGCTTCCTCGCTTACGGAACGAACAAGTTTGGCGTGAACGTGACCTGCGGCGATATTGATAGCGACGGACTGGACGAAATCATCACCGGTGCCGGACCCGGGGCTGTGTTCGGGGCCCACGTCCGTGGCTGGAACTATGATGGTGCATCCCTGACCGCCATCTCATCGATCAACTTCTTTGCCTGGGATCCGGGCGAGTCCCGCTACGGCGCAAATGTGTTTGCCGGGGCCGATCTGGACGGCGACGGGAGCGATGAAATGGTGGTTGGTGCGGGCCCTGATCCTTCAGTGGCCACGCCGGTCAAAGTTTATCGTTATGATGGGGGCCAGGTAACCGAGTGGTTCTCGCTGGATGCCTTTGGGGACCATAACCTGACCCACGGCACCGTGGTGGCGGCAGGAAGGTTCTGAATGGATGAAGGGCGCCGTTTCCCTACAACCAGCCGCCGTATCCGCCGGCCGGAAACACTGACCTGGACAGTTGCCAGGTGACAGGAATCCCCCTGATCCTTACGGGCGCCGCGGCGGTCCCCAGCTGTGCCTGCAGCGCAGCCCGGGCGTGGTGACCACCGGGTACCCCCCGTCCTCGCGGACCCCTTCCGGCCACTCGAAGGCGGGGTCCATGGCCCGGAAGTAGTCCAAGGTGTAGGGCCACAGCGTGATCTCCGCCGTGCCGCGCGCGGGACCGGGGCGGATGTGGCAACCCGGGCCGAAATCCACCTCCCCCAGTTCGGTGGAGACGATCAGGCGGGGGAGTTCGCGGCCGCTGCCGGTGCGGCGCAGCTCGGTGGCGATGCCGATGATCGTGTCCAGGTCCACCGGCCGTCCGGCGTTCCAGCGACGCTGGGTCTGCGCGCCGGCGACATAGAGGTGGTGGAACTCGAAACCGAAACGGCGGCACTTCGACGACAGCGCCCGCATCGCGGCGGCGCTGTCGTTGACGTTGTGCAGCAGGCAGCTGTTGAGATAGATGGTCACGCCGTTCTGGTGCAGGCTTTCCACGACCCGGCGGTGGCTGTCGTCGAGCTGGTCCGCGCTCAGCACCAGCGTCTCCAGTTCGAAACGCACGGGGTCGGCCACGTCGAGGTTCTGCAGGGCCGCATAGCGCTCCACCACCGAGGCGTCGTAGAGCAAAGGCTCCTCGTGAAAGATGCGGCTGCGCATCCGGAACGACCGCACGTCGGTGCCGGCTCGCAGGGCGGCGACGGCGCGTTCGATCTCGTCCAGGGAGTCCGGCAGGGGCGTATCGGTGCGCAGCACGGCATCGGTGATCGCCGGGTGGGCCGCCACGTAGTCGACGATCCGCCCGAGCTGCCCGTCGTCGCAATCCACGCGCAGCTCGACGCGGGTGCGGTGCACGCGGCAGAGCTTCTCGAGGCCGCTGGAGACGATATCGGGTCCGATATCAGGCAGGTAGTCGTAAAGCTCGGCGATCTGCTCCTCGTCGTAGGGCAGGTCCTCGTCGTCCACCTGGTCGACATCCGGCAGTTCGACCCGGGGCCGGACGAAGAGCGCCTCGTCGCCGATATCGGCCATGAATCGCGCCTCGAGCATGCCGTCCGCGTTCTCGCGCACACCGTCGATCTCTTCCACGGCCTCGACGAACTGGGAGAAGTACTGCCGGGTGTAGGGTGTCCGGATCCAGATGAAGGCGGTGTCCGCCTCGTCGCGCTCCACCGCCCAGCCGCTGGTCAGCCAGTCGATCTTGCCGATCCTGGTCGCCGTGGTCAGGTGAGGGATCGCCCGGTCCGAGAGCAGGGCCCGCAACTCGTTGCCGGCGCGCAACGCCGCCGCGATCGGGCTCCAGTAGCGGCGGTTCCCCTTGATCGCGCTGCAGGGGAAGAAGATGTAGTGCATCTCCGCCCCGCGCAGCCGCAGCTCGTGATAGAGCCGGGCCAGGACCTCGCCGTCGTCGTTGCAGCCGGCGAGGAAGGGCGTCTGGACGTAGACCGGGATGCCGTTTCGTGCCAGTTCGGCGATGACCTCGAGCGAGGCGATGGACGCCTCGTCCGGATGGATGTAGTGCCCGGCCACCTCGAGGTGCTTGCCGACCACCGCCAGGTCCTCTCGCGCCTTGATCAGAAAGCGCATCCAGAACTCGTTGCGGCGGCGCAGCATCTGGGGGTGGTAGGAGATGGTGCGGGCGGCGAGGCGCACGGTCTCGATGTGGGGGATGCGCGCCAGCCCGTAGATCGACTGCTCCACCGTCTTGCGGTTCATCAGCGGCTCGCCGCCGGTGAGCACGACCTCTCTGATGTGGTCGTTGCCCGCGATGTAGCCCAGCGCCGCGTCGATGTCCTCCATGGTGGGCGGCAGCTGTTCCCGAGTCTCCTTGTGCTTGCGGAAGCAGAAGCGGCAGTAGACCGGACAGCTCATGTGGAGCACCATGATGACCCGGTTGTCGTACATCTGCTCGACCACGCCCTGGTGGAACTGGCCAATCCAGGTGTGGACCTGCCCCTCCTCCGAGAGTTCGTCGGCAAAGGGAAGGTACTGGTAGCCGATTCCCTCGGACAGCCGGACCTGGCGCAGCGTGTGGTGGGACAGCCGCACCGGGTATTCGCGGAGCACCCGGCGGATGCGGTCGCGCTCTTCATCGGGGACCGTGATGTTGCAGAGAGCCTCATAGTGCTCCAGTTCGCGGACGTTGACGAAACCTGAGCCCGGCAGCAGCTCCTCGAGGAAGAGCAGCAGGATCTCCTGCGGCAGGACGATGGCCCCCAGGCGGATGTCCGCCACGGATTGGGGCGACGTCCGGCTCAACTGGTCGAGAACCGTGCGGATAAAGGCCTCGGACCGGTCCTCGAACCCGCAGGCCGCGATCAGCCGCGCCAGGCGCTCCTCGCCGTCGCCCGGGCCCAGCACCTCGGCCAGCCGCGGCCCGACGACGCTCTTCTCGCCGTAGCGACCCAGAAATTCCGCCAGCCGGTCCTCGACGAGACTGATATCGATCTCGCCCTGGGATATGGGTGTTTCCTGCCAGCCGGACCAGACACCTGTTTCGGATTCCATTTTCTCCCTCTCTGTTTCGTTCTGTAAGGTCTCCTGTCTGACTATAACATCTTCGGCCTCGTGCCCCGGCACCGTGACCATGGCGCGGAACCCCGGCTGGGACAGCTCGAGGTGCCGGTCGGTCCGCTCCGGCCGCCGGGGCCGGTAAATGCTCGTCGCGGCCTGGTCCATGCGGACCAGGAAGAGCGCGATCGGGGCCGGAGATCAGAGGGTGCAGTCGGCAGTCTGCTGGGCACCGGGCGGAAAACCGGGTTGTCAGCACTGAGACCTGCGAAGGACACTTCAGCCAGTATGGATCATCAGTCCGGCCAGTATCAACGCTACTCTAAGGGAGTGAAACGGCCTTGCTTCCAGGGTCAGGCCGGTGAGACCAAGTTGGTCAGCCCGTCTTTGGGATCTCGATCACCTCAGGCGGCACATCGGCCTCGAACAGGGCGTCGATCTGGGCCTTGAAATTGTTCATGATCGTCTTGCGCACCAGCTTCCCGGAAGGCGTCAGCTCGCCGTTGTCCAGAGAGGGCATCCGCTGGGCCACGGTGGCCCGCCGCACCTGCTGGAACTTGTAATCGATCATCGGGTTGATCCGGGCGATCTCGGAAGCATACAACTCGTGTACCGCCGGATCGGTGAGCGCCTGCTCCACCGGCACGTGTCGCTTTTTCAGCCAGAGCTCGAGAGTGGCGAAATCGGGGTAGATCAACGCGCTGACAAAGTCCTTGCCCGCCCCCACCACCACCGCCTCGCTGATGTACGGCGACTCGTTGACCAGCACGGTCTCGATCCGCGGCGGATGGACTTTCTCGCCGGTGGTCAGCTTGAAGGTGCCGTCCTTGCGGCCAAGCAGGCGGAGCCCGTCAGGGGTGATCTCGCCCAGGTCGCCGGTGCGCAGCCAGCCGTCCTCGGTGAGCATGTGGGCCGTGGCCTCCTCGTCGTGGAGGTAGCCGTCCATCACGTTGGGCCCCTTGGCCAGGATCTCCTGGTTGTGGTTGATCCGGATCTTGACCCCGGGAAGCGGGAAACCCACACAGCCCCGGCGCCAGGCGCGGTCGGTGGTGCAGACGGTGACGCAGGGCGCGGCCTCGATCAGCCCCCAGCCCTCGAGGATCGGGATGCCGTGTTCGCGGTAGGCCGCCTCCACATGGCCGGGGAGCGGCGCCCCTGCGGTGAAGGCGAGGCGCAGGCGCCCACCCCAGATGATCTCTTCGGCGTCACCGCTCTCGGAGCTCCTGGCCACCAGCATGTCGTGGACCCGCGGGATACTGAAGAAAACCGTGGGTTCAAAGGCGTCCCAGTTCCTGATCAGACGGTCGATGTCCTTGCCCCGGCCTTCGTCGAGGCAGAGCTCGGCGCCAGTGTAGAGGCTCATGAACCGCTCGAACAGCCCGCCGAAGCTGTGGTGCCAGGGCAGGTAGTTGAGGAAGACATCATTCTCATTGACGTCCCAGATCAGCGACATCGCCTTCTGCTGGGAGATCAGGTGCCTGTGTCCCAGCCGAACGCCCTTGGGCGCACCGGTGGTGCCCGAGGTGAACATGATCACGCAGAGGTCGTCGGGACGGACACCGTCCACCCGGGAGGTCAACTCTTCCTCCGAGGCGCCGCCCTCCCCCAGCAGCTCGGCAAAATCGAGCGCCCCCCACTTGCGGCAGTCGGAATCGAAGTCCATGGCGAAGAACTTGTCCACCCAGGGATGCTTGCCGATCTCGATCTTGTCCAGCTGGTGCTTTCCGGAAACGATGGCGAACCGCGGCTTGGCCCGGTTGAGCACGTAGGTCACCTGTTGCGGGGTATGGTCGGAGAAGATCGGCACGGTGACCGCGCCGATGATCATCGCCGCCAGCTCGGCCATGTACATCTCCGGCCGGTTCTCCGAGATCATGCCGATCCGGTCGCCCTTGCGAATGCCGAGGTCGATGTAGTGTCTGGCGATCTTGTGCACCCGGCCGGTGAACTCGTTCCAGCTCAACGACTGCGGCTGTTCGTCGCTGCAGTAGCGCAGGTAGACCTTGTCCCCCCACCGTTCGGTGCGGTCGCGGAGCAGCACTCCGAAGGAGGGTTCGTAGTCGCCGAGGGGGATGGGGTTGCCGTGCTCCTCCCCGACCTTCTTGATCCCGATCCGCTCGTCCAGCCCCCAGGCGGTGGTCTGGCCGTAAGCGAGACAGGAATCGTTGAGCAGTTCCTTGGTCAGCTCGAACCGCTCATCCGGAGACTTGCCGTCGATGTTCACCTGGCGGCCCACCAGGTTGGACGCGGCGAAGTAGACCAGGTTCATCGCCAGTTCCTTGATGTGCGAGCAACCGGCGTGTCCGCCCACCCGGCGGCCGATCTCGTTGACCACCCCGCGCTGGATGCGCAGCCCCACCAGCCGGTCGGCCAGCGGCTCGATCTCGCAGCAGACCGGGAAGGGCACCCGGCTCATCTGCAGCTTGCTGCGGGTGATCTGCTCGTCAGGCAGGAAGAGGGTCAGCTCGAGCTTGATCAGGTGGTGGGCGTCGAGCATGGTGCCCACCATCAGCAGGTAGTCCGATTCGTCTTCGTATAGCTCGATGTTGAAATTGCGCTGCCCGATGAGTTTCATCTTGCTGGTCCTCTGATTGCCCGCCCCGCCTGCAGAGGACTGCTCGCGGTGGCGGATCGCCTTGGCCATCGACTCCTGAACCCGGCGTTTGAGATCCTTGAAAAGCCGCTCTTCCTCCTGCAGCCCGGCCCTGGCGGCATAGGCGATCAGCGGGGTGAGGATCCACTCCTCGTTGGAGAAGAGGCTGACCCCCGAGAGCCCGAATTTCAGGGCATCGCGAAAGGTTTTCAGCGAGCTGGTGACATGGCCCTGGTGGGCCAGGATGGTGGCCCGGTGGGTGGCCCAGATATCGTCGTAGGTCGCCTCGGGCGGATAGGCCCCGGCGGCCTGGCCGGTGGCAAACACGGCGTGGGTGATCTTCTGCACGAAGTCCTGCTTGTCCGGGTCTTTGCAGAGGTCGCCCATCCGCAGGTCGATCAGCGAGCCGTCGGGGTTGACGGTGTGGATCAACCCGCCGACGTTGAGCACGATGGAGATCATCGCCTTGTCGAACTCCACCCGCGTGCCCGGCACCCCCTCGGCATGCTTGAAGGGATAATCGTGGGTGGAGAACAGTTCGACCACCCGTTCCCGCTCTTCCTCGCCGCCGCCGGCAAAGACCACCATGCCCTTGCGCTCGTGGATGTAGATCGTTTCGGCACCGCTGCCCCGCCGGCCGCCGGCCTGCAGCGAGACCCCGCGCACCACCCGGTCCAGCAGGGCCAGGCGCATCTCCTCGGTGACCCCCGGGAGCCGCTGCATCAGGATCGACTCGTGCAGCTGCTCGGCGTAGTCGGTCATCGTCTTTTCGCTGAGGATACCGTTGGGCAGGATGAGCAGGATCGGCACTTCACGCCGGACGTCCTCTACGCTCTTCAAACGGCCCCGTTCGGCGAGAATCTCGAGGAAACGGGTCAGCTCGGCGGTGAAGAGAATCAGCTGGTCCGGGTTGCAGCAGACAAAGAGCAGTTCGGGGAGCCGGTCGAGGGCTTCGGCCTCCAGCAGGTTGGAAAAGATCTTGTTGCGCAGGGCGATGGTGCGGATCTGGCCGTGGTCGTCCAGCTGAAAGCAGCCGGCATCTTTCAGAGGCTGGGTGATACCGTCCCCGCCCCGGCCGATGAAGCACTCGGCATTGGTGTGGACGAAGAACGCGACCCCCAGCGCACCGGGGGGATGGACGCCGACTTCTCCTGCTTTCAGCATGCGTTACATCCCTCAGGAACAATTGGTGATAACGATTGTCATTGCGAGGAGCCAAAGGCGACGAAGCAATCTCCTGTTTTCCGAACGACCTTCTAGATCGCCACGTCGCAGGCTACGCCTGCTCCTCGCGATGACACGATTACTCGTGCTTCCACTCCGGCGCCCGCTTCTCGAGGAAGGCGGCGATCCCTTCGTGGGCGTCGGCCAGCTTCATCAGCTCGTCGAGATAGATCTTCTCCACCCGTTCGAGGTGCTCGAGCATCCGCTCGCGCTCGGCCAACACGGTGGTCTTCTTGGCCATGCGCACCACCGGGCGGGAAAGCGTGTCGATGTGGGCCAGATACTCGTCCACCTTCGTCTCGAACTCTTCCACGGGGAAGACCTGGTTCACCAGACCGATCTCCTTTGCCTCGACCGCACCGATGACGGCACCCAGGGCGTTCAGCTCCACCGCTTTCTTCAGCCCCACCTGCTGGGGCAGGATGCAGGCGGCCACCGGGGGCAGCACCCCCACCTGCACCTCGGGCTGGCCGAACTTGGCCTTCTCCGAGGCGAGGACGATGTCGCAGAAGCAGGCCAGCTCGCAGCCGCCGCCCAGGGCGGCCCGGCCCACCGCGGCGATGGTCAGCACGTCGGTGGCGGCCAGGCGGCGGAAGATGCCGTGGAAGCAGTCGATCATCTCACCGACCTTGTCGTCGGTGTGGTCGGCCACGTCGACGCCGGCGCAGAACGCCTTGTGATTGGCACGGAAAACCAGCGCTGCCGGCAGGTCGTCGCCGCCCAGCACCTGGTCGAGCAGAGCGTTCAGTTCGGCCATCATCGGGTTGTGCAGCACGTTGAGCGGCTCGCGGTCGAGGGTGATGGTGGCCACCCCGCCGGCCCGCTCGAACTGCAGGAATTCGTAATCGCTCATGACTCAGGACTCCCGCTTGATGATCAGGGCCATGCTCACACCGCCGCCGCCGCAGATACTGGCGATGCCCAGCTCCTTGTCGTTGCCCTTCAGCGCGTGGTAGAGGGTGACCACGATGCGCGCCCCGCTGATGCCGGTGGGATGGCCCAGGGCGATGGCGCCGCCGTGGACGTTGAGTTTGCTGCGGTCCCAGCCGAGCACCGCCTCGTTGGCCAGCACCTGGATGGCAAAGGCCTCGTTGACCTCGATCAGATCCATCTGGTCCAGGGTCATGCCGGCCGCGTCGAGGGCCGCGGGGATGGCCACGCCAGGCCCCTCGCCCATGGTCTGGGGGTCACAGGCCACCTTGGAATAGGTCACCAGCGAAAAGAGCGGCGTTGCCCCCAGGGCTTTCGGCATGCTCGCGGGAGGTGATCACCAGGCCGCAGGCGCCGTCGGACATGCCGCAGGCGTTGGCCGCGGTGACCGTGCCGTCCTTCTTGAACACCGGTTTCAGCCGGGCCATCTTCTCCAGGGTGGTGTCGCCGCGGATGGTCTCGTCCTTGTCAAAGGTCACTTCGGGCTGCTTGCGTTTGGCCGGCACGATCACCGGGACGATCTCATCGTCGAACCAGCCATTGGCCTGGGCCCTGGCCGCCTTGTGGTGGCTCTCCACGGCGAACTGGTCCTGGGCTTCGCGGGAGATGCCGTACTTCTCGACGAGGTTCTCGGCGGTGGCGCCCATGCCCACACCGCAGAGCGGGTCGACGCTGTCGCACCAGCCGTCCTCCAGCTTGCGATCGCCCATCTTGAAGCCGTCCCAGCGGCAGTTCTTCATCAGGTAGGGAATGGTGCTCATGCTGTCCATGCCGCCAACCAGCACCGCCTTGCTCTCGCCGAGGCGGATCGCCTGGGCAGCCATGGCAATGGCGCGCATGCCCGAGGGGCAGGCCATGTTGAGGGTGATCACCGGCACTTCGGTGGGCACACCGCCGCGGACGGAAGCGGTTCGCGCCGGGTTGGGGCCGTTGCCCGCCTGGCGGCAGGAGCCGAAGATCACGTCGTCCACGTCGCCGCCGCTGATGCCGGCCCGCTCGTAGGCCGCCCGGATGGCCACCGCCCCGATGTCGTAGGAGGCGATGTCACGGATGGTCCCGCCGAAGCGGCCCATGGGGGTGCGCACGGCGCTGATTGCCACGATGTCGGATAAGTTCCACGGTTCGCTTCTCCCTTAGATGTATTGTCCGCCGTCCACCTGGAGCACCTGGCCGGTGACGTGCCGCGCCGCCTCGCTGCAGAGGAAGGCCACCACGGTGGCCACTTCTTCCGGCTGGCCCAGCCGTCCCAGAACGATCTCGGCCAGCGCGGCGTCGAGCACCTTCTGCGGCGCCTCGCGCATCATGTCGGTCTCGATCAGGCCCGGGGCCACGGCGTTGACGTTGACGCTGGCCCGGCCCAGCTCGCGGGCCAGGGCCTTGGTGAAGCCGATGATCCCGGCCTTGGAGGCCGAGTAGTTGGTCTGGCCGAACTTGCCCCGCAGGCCGTTGATCGAGGTGACGTTGATGATCTTGCCCGACTTCTGCTCGCGGAAGATCGGCACCGCGGCGCGGGTGTAGTTGAAGTAGCCCTTGAGGTTGATGTCCAGCACCTGGTCCCACTGCTCCTCGGTCATCTTCCAGATCACGCCGTCACGGTTGATGCCGGCGTTGTTGACCAGGATGTCGAGGCCGCCGAAGGTCTCGGCCACCGTATCCACCATGCGCTGGGCGTCGTCGAAGCTGGACACGTCGGCCTTCACCGCCAGGCCCTTGCGGCCCATGGCCTCGATCTCGGCCACCACCTGGTTGGCCTCGGTGTCGTGTTTCCGGTAGTTGATCGCCACGTCGGCGCCCTGCCGGGCCAGTTCCTTGGCGATGGCAGTGCCGATGCCCAGGCTGCCGCCGGTGACGATCGCCTTTTTTCCTTCCAGTGTCATGATGTGTCCTGCCCACTTGGGATGTGAGTCACGCCGGGCCACCTGCCGCGCCGGAGGCGGGACTCGGGTATCGATTCGGTTGTTGCTTACCGCAACCTGCGAATTGGGAAGAAAATGCGAACGGACGTTCGAACTCGCAAGTAACAAATATTCAAGGATTTGTGCTGCGGCCCACGGACTGGTCCGATTTCGCGATACACGGAATTATGGCACAAATCACAGCAGATTCAAGCCTTATAGACCGACTTCACCCTTATTTGCCCCGGATTCGTGGTTCATCGAATTATGGCGAGCCGGATCTTGCCATGATGCAGCCGGCCAATAAAATCCCCAAAAAAATATCAACTATGGCCGATTCCTTGTCCGGGGTGGCTCCAGGTGCGGAACCGCTCAAGGCCCGTCAACATCTTGACGGAAAGACGGCAGCATATTCCTCAATCCTTCACCGGGCTGATCGCCGGGTGGGCTACGTTCGGGCCGGCAGTTGGAAACAGCGGGAAGAAGCTTTAAGATAGAATCAGGATGTAAACGTCTACTTTTCGTAGATCAAGGTTGCAATCTTCACTGACACTCGGGGAACAAGTAGCCACCCCGGGTTTCGGAAATTTGGTCACCAGGCTCTGCAAATGAATTCCATAAGCAGACCGCAAGCTTAATTGACAACCGGGAGACTGAGCGGTGTACATACCTGATTTTGAACTTCACAGACCGTCCACCCTGGACCAGGCCGGCGCCCTGCTGAAGCAATACGGCCTGGACGCCCGGCTGCTGGCCGGCGGCACCGACCTGCTGGTGGACCTGAAGACCGGCCGGGTGGTGGCCGACCACGTGGTTTCGCTGCACAGCATCGACGGGCTGCGCGGCATGGAGATGGACGGCGGGACGCTGCGCATCGGCGCGCTGACCACGGTCAACCAGTTGAACGCCTCCCCGCTGCTCGACGGCGCGTTCTCCGCGCTCCGCGACGCCACCACACGGATGGCGGCGCACCAGATCCGCAACGCGGCCACGGTGGGCGGCAACATCGCCAGCGCCGTGCCCTGCGCCGACCTGCCCCCGCTGCTGATCACCATGAAGGCCGAGGTCGTTCTCTGGTCCGCGGGCGGCGAACGGAATGTCCCGCTGGAGTCGTTCTTCCTCGGCCCGCGGCAGACCGTGATGAAGGAGGGCGAAGTGCTCACCTCGGTGGTGGTGCCCGAGCCTCCCGCCGGTTTCGGCGCGGCCTATGCCCGGCTGGCGCTGCGTAACGGCAACGGCATCGCCGTGGCCGCGGTGGCCGCCGGCCTGAAGCTGGATGGCACTGGCGTGATCGAGGAGGCGCGGACTGGTGCTGGGTGCGGTGGCGCCGATACCGCTTTACGCCGAGGAGGCGGGAGCGCTGCTGGCGGGCCGCAAGGCCGACGCCGCGGCGTTCGCCGAGGCGGCCGCTGCGGCGGAGAAGGCGGCAGAGCCGATCTCCGACGTGCGCGGCTCGAAAGACTACCGCCGGGACGTGGTTGGAGTGCTGGCCACCAGGGCGCTGGGGGGCGCATTGAGTCGGGCAACAGGCGGCCCCGGGGCCGGGGAGGTGAGCCGATGATCACCCTGACGCTGAAGGTCAATGGCCAGCCTTACAAGACAGTGGTGGAGACCAGCGACACCCTGCTGGACGCCCTGCGTGTGAAACTCGGTCTCACAGGAACCAAGAAAGGCTGCAATGTGGGCGACTGCGGCGCCTGCACCGTGCTGGTGGACGGCGAGCCGCTGAACAGCTGCCTGCTGCTGGCCGCCGAGATGGAGGGGAAAGAGATCACCACCATCGAGGGTCTGGCCGATAACGGCAAGCTGAGTGCCATGCAGCGGGCTTTCGTTGAGGAAGGCGGAATCCAGTGCGGTTTCTGCACACCGGGCACGGTGATCTCGGCCACGGCCCTGATCAGCAAGAACCCAGACCCCACCGACGATGAGATCAAGACCGCGCTCTCCGGCAACCTCTGCCGCTGCACCGGCTACGGCGGCATCATGCGGGCGGTGAGGCGCTACAAGGAATACGCCGGCGACGGCGACGCTCCGCCCAGGGTGGACCACGGCACCAAGCCGCCGATCTCCGACCCCAAGGACGGCGGGGTGGGTGTCCCCATCCCCCGGGTGGACTCGGCGGACAAAGTCACCGGCCGGGCGGTCTACACCGCCGACATCCAGCTGCCGAACATGATCCACGGCAAGATCCTCGGTTCGCCTTACGCCCACGCCATCGTGAAGAAGGTGGACGCGTCAAAGGCCCGGGCCCTGCCCGGGGTGCTCTGCGTGCTCACCGGTGACGAGGTCACCGACACCAAGTACGGCGTCTCACCGGCCCGCTACGACGAGCACGTGCTGGCCAAGATCGGCGGCAAGGTGCGTCACGTGGGGGACGAGGTGGCCGCGGTGGCCGCCATCGACGAAAAGACCGCCGAACAGGCGCTGGAACTGATCGAGGTGGAGTACCGAGGAACTGCCGGCGGTGCTCGACCCCCAGTCGGCCATGGCCGAAGGCGCACCCCAGCTCCACGACCGTTACACCAGGAACGTGGGCACCCACGTCAAGCAGAACTTCGGTGACATCGAGCAAGGTTTCGCCGAGTCATTCCAGGTGCGCGAGGAAACCTTCACCGGCAACAGCATCTACCAGTCGCCGCTGGAGCCCCACGCCTCCATCTCCACCTGGGAGCACGACGGCTCCCTGCTGCTCTACTCGTCCACCCAGGTCCCGCACTACGTGCAGTACATGATGGCCCACGTGCTGCACATCCCCCTGGGCCGCATCCGGGTGATCCGCCCCACGGTGGGCGGCGGGTTCGGCGGCAAGGCGGCCACCACGCCGCTGGACATTCTCTCGGCGCTGCTCAGCCGCGAGACCGGCCGGCCGGTGAAGATGGTCTACTCGCGGTCGGAGATGTTCCACTACGGCCGCGGCCGGCACAAGCAGCACATGAAGATGAAGCTGGGCCTGGACAAGGACGGGGTGATCAAGGCCTTCCAGAGCGAGATCCACCTCGATGGCGGGGCCTACACCTCGTTCGGCGTGGCCACGGCGTACTACGCCGGCTCGATGATGCCCACGCTCTACCACATCCCCAACTACAAGTATGACGGCTACCGGGTGATGACCAACAAGCCGGCCTGCGGCGCCATGCGCGGCCACGGCGTGCCCCAGCCCCGCTTCGCCTTCGAGTGCCTGCTCTCGATGATGGCCGACGACATGGGCATCGACCCGATCACCATCCGCAAAAGAAATGCCATGACGCCGAAGACGACGACGGTGAACGACCTGGACATCGACAGCTGCGAGTTCCGGGCCACCCTCGACGCGGTGGAAAAGGACAGCGGCTGGAAGGAGAAGTACGGCCTGCTGCCCGAGGGCCGGGGCATCGGCATCGGCTGCGGCGGCTTTGTCTCCGGCGCCGGCTACAGCATCTACCGCGGCCAGGTGCAGCTGTCCCACGAGAAGGGGCGCGAGCACTTCCAGAAGAAGTCGATCTTCCCCCACTCCAACGCGGTGGTGAAGGTCACCGAGGACGGCGAAGCGGCGGTGCTGATGATCGGCGCCGCCGAGATCGGCCAGGGCTCGGACACGGTGCTCTCCCAGATGTGCGCCCAGTCGCTGGGCATCCCGGTGTCCAAGCTCAGGATGCGCAGCGAGGACAGCGACATCTCGCCCATCGACCTCGGCGCCTACTCCTCGCGGATCACCCTGATGGGCGGCCACGCCGTCTCCCGGGCCGGCGAGGACGTGGTGAACAAGATGCGGCCCTACGCCGCCAAACTGCTGGAGTGCAGCGAGGACGAGGTGGAGGTGGGCGGCGGCAAGGTCTTTGTCCGCGGCAACGAGGAAAAGAGCGAACCCTGGGCCGAAGCGGCCCGCAAGTACTTCAACGACAAGGGCCCGCTGGTGGGCACCGGCTGCTACAAGCCGCCGGACGGCCTGGGCGGCGACTACAAGGGCGCCACGGTGGGCACCAGCCCGGCCTACTCCTTCGGCTCATCGGTCTGCGAGCTGCAGGTGGACATGGGCACCGGCAAGGTGGACATCGAGCGCTTCACCGACTCCCACGACTGCGGCACGCCGATCAATCCCCAGGCGGTGCACGGCCAGGTGGAGGGGGCCATCGTCATGGGGGCCAGCGAAACGCTGATGGAGGACGTGCAGTTCGACGAACGGGGCCGCATCCTCAACCCCGACCTCCACGGCTACCTGATCATGACCATCAAGGACGCCCCGGAGATCTTCAGCGGCATCGTCGACTCCTACGAACCCCAGGGACCCTTCGGCGCCAAGGAGATCGGCGAGGGATCGACCCTCCCGGTGCTCGGCTCGGTGGCCCACGCCATCGCCAACGCCACCGGCGTCTGGATCAAGGACCTGCCGATCACGCCGGAGAAGATCTTGAAGGCGCTTAAGGGGAAAAAATGAACCTGATCCGCATCGAAACCCAGGACCGCGTGGCCGTCCTCACCCTCAACGACCCGGGCCGCCGCAACGCCATCTCACTGGCCCTGGCCGAAGATATCGTCGGCGCCCTCGACGGACTGTTGGCCGCGGGTGAAACCGGAGCGCTGGTAATCACCGGCGCGCCGCCGGCCTTTTCCGCCGGCGCGGTTCTCGACGACCTGGAGCAGGCCGACCGGAAAAAGCTGGAGCGGATCTACAGCGGGTTCCTGGCCGTGGCCAACTTCCCCTACCCCACCATCGCCGCGGTGAACGGTCCGGCCGTGGGCGCCGGGCTGAACCTCGCCCTGGCCTGCGACGTGAGAGTGGCCTCAAGTAAAGCCCGATTCGAGTCCCGCTTCATCGACATCGCCCTGCACCCGGGGGGCGGCCACACCTGGATGATGCAGCAGCTGCTCGGTCCCCAGGGAGCGGCGGCGGTGGTGCTCTGCGGAGAACCACTGGTCGGCGAGGCGGCAGTTGACCGCGGGTTGGCCTGGAAGTGCGTCGATGACGATGTGCTGCTCGAGGAAGCCATCCGTCTGGCCCGGCACGCCGCCTCAACACCGCCGGAACTGGCCCGGCGTCTCAAGTCCACCATGCGTGGCATGGCCGCGGTGACCGACCATGGCGAAGCCGTAAGTCTGGAACTGGAGCAGCAGCTCTGGTCACTGGAGCAGGACGAGTGCAAGGCACGGATCGCCAGGCTGAAGGCCAGGATTTCGGGGAAGAAATGATCTGCCCGGGAAATAATCGGGGACAGGCAAAAAGCTGCCAGTCCCCATTTTCGTCCCGGCACCTGTGGTGCTTCACACTATGGCGATACCCCGGTAACCGTGCAGCCGGCAGTGGCCGTGTCCCCCGCCGGCGGGTAGGGCGGCTGGTTGTATGGCGCAGGCGTCACGTCCTGGGCCACCACCGTGAACACATTGTTCCCGATCACTGCGCCCAGTGACGGGATGTTCTGGTTCCAGGAGGAGATGAGGCTGGACCCCGCAGCCACGTTGGTATACCCGGCCCGCCAGTTGGGGTACTCGGCGCCGCCGGCCAATACCACGTCCAGATGGGCCGACACCCGCCGGATCTGATCCAGGTATAGGTTATTCAGCGTCACCGTCATCAGCGTCACGAAGGGCACCGTTCCCGAGGACGGCTTGCAGGTCATCGCTGCCGACACCGTGGACGTGAAACCCGGGGTGCCAAAAACATAGGCGGAGCCGGAGCTGAGGCCGTTGTCGTCGTCCTGGAGTGCTCCAACGACGACGACACCATTTTCGATGGCGATGGACTGGCCGAAGTAGTCTCCCGACGCTCCGTCGCTGGGGAGGAGTTTGGCGGTCTCTGCTCCGCTGGAAGCATCAAAACGGTACGCGGAGCCGGACTGGAAACCATTGTCGTCGTCCTTGAAGGCCCCAACAACCACCTCACCATTGTCGATGCCGACGGACATGCCGAAGTTGGCTCCGATCGCCGGGTCGGCTGGAACGAGTTTGGCCGTCTGAGCGCCGGAGGTGGCATCGAACAGATACGCCCAGCCATGGCCGAAGGTATCGCCGAACCGTGCCCCGACGGCAACAACATCACCGTCGATGTCGATCGACTCGCCGAACTGGTCGAGGGCTTCTCCGTCAAGCGGGATGAGTTTGGCGAGCTGCAGGCCGGTGGACGCATCGAACAGATATGCTGACCCGGACCAGGAATCGTAGGGGTTGTCCTGGTGCGCCCCAACGGCGACCACTCCCCCAGCGATGGCAATGGAGTTGCCGAATTCATCGTCCTCACTGCCGTCATCGGGGAGGAGTTTGAAGAGCTGCATTCCGGTGGAGGCATCGAAGAGATAGGCGGAGCCGGAGTTGGTGCCGTTGTCGTCGTCTTTGTAGGCCCCGACGGCGACGATGCCGTCAGCGATGGCGATGGAACTGCCGAACCAGTCGTCCGCGGCTCCATCGGTGGAGAGGAGCTTGAAGAGCTGTGTACCGGTGGAAGCATCGAAGAGATAGGCGGAGCCGGACCATGTGCCGCTATCCCCGTCACTCCACGCCCCCACGGCAACGATCCCGTTGTCGATGGCGATGGATATGCCAAATGCTTCACCGGCACCCCCGTCGTTCGGGAGGAGCTTGACCAACTGCCCGCCGGTGGCCGCATCGAACACGTAGGCGGACCCCGAACCGGGGCCATTGTCGTCATCATCCCAGGCCCCGATGGCGATCATGCCGCCGGCGATGGCGACGGACTTGCCGAACCCGTCATACGCCGCGCCGTCGTTTGCCACCAGCTTGGTATCCTCATTGATCACCTGGCCCCAGACCGGGACGGCGATGATAACGATTCCGGTCAAAAGAGCACAGAAGAGTAAACCTGGGATGCGCTTGGCAATAATGGTAGAGAACTTCATTGGCCTGACTCCTCTTGTTTGTTGTGTGTCGCAGTTGTTCAGCTCCACGGCAATACTCATTGAAAAACAGATACCGAGGGCCTTGAAGTTCGATCAGGTTTTAGTTGGAAGGACGCAAAGAGGCCAAGGCATACAACAGTCTGTCAACCTGTATTGCAGATTCCTTGTCATCCAGTGCAGCGCAATTGAATATATACACTATAGGTATTATATGCAACGAATATTTTACCGGACATATTCAGACGGACCTCCCTCCTGTAAATTCCGTAATGTTTGATGATGTTGCACTTACCGACGCATGCGTCAATCGTCTCAGGATGACATGCATCCGGCGCAACAAATGGGTGAACTGGCCCAGGATTACTTGCGTGCCAGGGCAGCGGCAAACTCTGGGCCGTCGGGGGATGGAACGACAACACCAGCATGATTCTCCATACGAATGACGGCGGTGCCACCTGGAATGAACAGGATGCCACCACGCCTGCTTCCCTCGTGGGCGTCTCCTTCGCAGGCAGTCAGACCGGCTGGGCAATCGCTTACAACGGCTCAGTCATCAAGACGATCGTCGGGGGGATTTGAATTTCGACCACGGCGAGGCGAGCCACTCAGGGTAACTGCGGTCCCCTCTTCTTCCCCAGAATCTCCAGCATGATCCGCTCCAGGCCGCGGGCCATGATCTCGGGGCGGTGGTTGGCCTCGTAGCGCAGGCGGGCCGCCGCGCCGAGACGGGCGGCCAGTCCGTCCTCGGTGAGGACGCGGATCACCGCGGCGGCCAGGGCATCGGAATCGCCGGGGGGGACCAGCAGCCCGGTTCGGCCGTCCTCGATCAGGTCGGGAATGTCTCCGGTGGCCGAGGCCACCGCGGGCAGGCCAAGGGCCATGGTCTCGTGGATCGCGATGGGCGAGGAATCGTAGACCGTGGCGTGGACGTGGAGGTCCACCGCGGCCCAGACATCGGCGATGGGGCCCGGGTAGCCGCCAATGCGCACGCGGTCCGCAAGGCCCAGCTCCACCGCCATGCGGTTCAACTGCTCTTCGTAGTCGGAGAACCGTGCGGCGAATCCGCAGATGATGAAGAAGGCTCCGGGCACCTGCTCCAGGATCCGCGGCGCGGCCTGGAGCAGCACTTCATGTCCCTTGTACTTGATCAACCGGCTGACCTGGCCCAGCACCACGGTATCCGGGTGGTCCGGCACACCCATCCGGGTTCTGGCTTCCGCACGGCTGAGGGCGGTCTGCGGGGGAAAGATGCCGTTGGGCACCATGTACACCCGGCCATCGCTGCGCGGGAAGTAGGCCCGGAAATCGCGGGTGCGGGTGTGCGAGTCGGTGACCAGGGCATCAACGAATCGGAAGAGGTGCCGGCGAAGAAAAGGCCCGAAGCCGGATTTCCAATTGTCGAGGAAATACTCGGTGGCCAGGATCACCGGCACGCCGGCCAGCCGTGCAGCCAGCGAGCCGAGAGCGATGGTGTTCACCCCCCGGGTGTCCAGCACATCGATCCGGTGCCGGCGAAAATAGCGGACCAGCCGGAGCCCCACCCTGCCGAAGGCGCCAAGGTCGCGCAACGTGGAAAGGGGAAAGGGGAGGCGGCGGTAGGTCAAGCGCGCTGTCTCGTCGAGGAAATCCACCAGGATGCCATGCTCCTCGAACCGGGCCAGCATGGGACCGGCGGCATCTTCCTGCTCCTTTGTGGGACGGACCAGCACCACCATCCGGTAGTCGAAGCGGTCCCGGTCATAGGAACGGGCGTAATTGAGCACCCGGTTCTCATCGCCCCCGATGTTCAGCCGGTTGAACAGGGTGGCGATCCTGATCCGTTCCATGGTTGGTCCTCTCAGCATCCGTAGAAGCGGCGGAGTGAAATGATCAGTGCTGCTCGGACAGCAGTCGGGACATCTTGTTCTGTTGGATATAGCTTTCCGTGAACCGCGCCACGCCTTCGGGCCAGGGTACCGATATTCTGAATCCGAGGACACGGCGTGCCTTGCTGATATCGGGCTGCCTCCTCAGAATCTCACGGGTTTCCACCCGGATGCCGTCACCGAAGGGCCGGTAGGTCGGCTCCAGGTCGTAGCCCGAGTGATTGATGATGAACCGGGCCAGTTCATTGAGGCTGATCTCCTGGTCGTTACCGATGTTGAAAGTCTGGCCCACGGCGTCGTCCGCGGCGGCGGCCAGCAGGATGCCGCGGACAGCATCGGTGATGAAGGTGTAGGACCGCGACTGCTCACCGTTGCCGAAGATGATCGGCGGCTGGTTGTCCATCACCCGGGCGATGAACTTGGGCATGACGAATTTTTCGGTCTGCCCCGGTCCGTAAATATTGAACAGCCGGATGATGGTGCAGTTGAGACCGGCCTCCTGGCAGAAGGCCCGGCACCAGGCTTCGGCAGCCAGTTTGGCCACACCATAGGTGGAGACGGGGGCCGTGAGGTCATCCTCGGCGATGGGGGTTTTGCGCGGCTCGCCATAGACTTCCGAAGAGGAGGTGAAGAGGAATCGCTCCGCGCCCACGGCGGCCGCGGCACGAAGAGCATGTACCGTGCCTCCCAGGTTGATCTCCAGCACCTCCAGCGGGATATCGATGATCTTCTCCACGCCCAGGATGGCGGACGTGTGGAACACGTATTGCTGGCCCGCCATGGCCTGTTCCAGCCGATCCGGATCACGGACATCGCCCTCAATGTAATTGATCTCGGGATTCTTCCGGCTCAACCGGCAGTCGTAAACGGTGACCAGCGCCCCCAGCTCCACCAGCCTGGTGGCCACGGCGTGGCCGATGAAGCCGCACCCTCCGGTGATGAAGACCTTCTTCCCGAAATAGACCGAGGATAGATCGAGCATTTCAACCTCATGACCAGTGGCCGTCAGGCCGGTGCAATGGGTGAAGGATGGTGGAGATGTCCGGAGCCATCGCTGGCCGGACCACTTGCCATCAAATATACATATCTGTTATGTTTTTATCAACAGGAAAGACAAAGGTCATCCGTTGATCCACGGAAAGAAGGCGGCCACATCCCGGGAGCAGCACTGTTTGACTGACAATAAACCACTGAAAATCGCCTTCATCATGTCCCGTTTCCCAAAACTGACGGAAACTTTCATACTTTATGAGATTCTGACCCTGAGGGAGCTGGGCTATTCTGTTGAATTCTATCCGCTACTGCGGGAAAACGAAAAGATTGTCCATCCAGAAGCGGAAAAAGTCCTTGATGAGGCCCATTTCCATCCATTTTTCTCTTTCAAGATCCTCCGGGCCATGCTTTATTATCTGTTCCGGCGGCCGGTGGCCTACTTCAGGGTGCTCTGGGAAGTTTTCACCGGCACCCTGGGCAGCGCCAATTTCTTTGTTGGCGCCATCGGGATCTTCCCCAAGGCCACCCTGTTCGCCCGGGAGCTGGAAGAGCAGGGCTTCGATCACGTCCACGCCCACTTCGCCACCCACCCCACCGTGGCCGCGCTGATCATCCACCGGCTCACCGGCCTGCCCTTCAGCTTCTCCACCCACGGCCACGACGTGCACGTGGACACCACCATGCTGGAGCGGAAGATCGCCGCCGCATCCTTTGCCGTCAGCTGCTCGGAGAACATCAGGGACTTGATGGCCGAATCGTACGGCGAGTGGACGCGGGCCAGGTTCAACGTGGTCCGCTACGGTGTGCAGTTCGACACCTTCTCGCCCGATTTTCAGCGGGTGCCCTCCGGGCCGCTGCAGATCGTCTGCGTCGGATCCTTCCTCGAAGTGAAGGGCCACCGCTACCTGGTGGAGGCCTGCCGCCTGCTGGCGGACCGCGGCCTGGACTTCGTCTGCCACCTGGTGGGTTACGGGCCGCTGCGCGGCGAGGTGGAAGCGCAGATCGCGGCGGCGGGGCTCAGCGAGCAATTCGTGATCCACGGCAGTCTGCCCCGCGACGAGGTGGCCCGGCTCCTGCGCACGGCCGACCTCAGCGTGACCCCCAGCGTGCACACCACCGAGGGCCTGCGGGAAGGGCTGCCCAACGTGATCATCGAGGCCATGTCCTCCGGCCTGCCGGTGGTGTCCAGCCAGCTCTCCGGTATCCCGGAGATAGTGGAGAACGGGGTGACCGGCATCCTCGTGCCCCAACGTGACAGCGCGGCGCTGGCCGAGGCGATGGAGCGGCTGGGCCGCGCCCCCGAGCTCCGGCGGCAGATGGGAAAGGCGGGGCGGGAGAAGGTGCTCCGGGAGTATGACCGCAAGCGCAATGCCGCCCTGCTGGGCGAGCTGTTCAAGGCCGTGGCGGCCGGAGAGCTGCCGTAGCACGGAGCCGACGAATGCCCCAGGCACCGAAAAAGGTTGGATGGGGTCGATCACTGCTCTTCGGCCTGCTGACCGCCACCCTGACCATGCTCCTTCTCTGGATGCTGGAAACCCTGGGCATGATCGTCCAGGGGACCATGTCCGGGGAGGGTTTTGAATCGCTGACCGCCCTCCGTTCAGGGCCCTGCATCGCGCTGTTGATCTACCTTGGAATCGGGGCCCTGCCGGGAACGGTGTACTTCGGATTGCGCTGGCGCGCACTCTGGCAGGCAAATGCCGACAGGTTCTACACGGCATGCTGGGCCGCTTCCGGCCTGCACCTCTTCCTTCGTCTCTCCACGTTCTATCGCATCCATCCCGATTTGAGCGTGCACACCATGGCCTGCGCTCTCGTCCCCCCCACCCTGTACTTCATTTTGAGCGTAGAGCTTGCCCGGGCTATGGCCCTCGCGACACGGGGATGGGCCGCCCAACGGGCTCTTCTCTTTTTTCTGAATGCCGTGCTGTTCAGCGGGCTGACCATTCCTCTGACCCTTGGTCTCTCTCGCCTATCGCCTGCCGGCCTCGGTGTGCTGGCCGGCATTTCCATCTGTGCCGGCGGGCTGGCCCTGTTCGGCTATCGGCGGGACTTCCGGATGCGGAGCCTGCGTATCTGGGCCGTTCTGGCCCTGGGACTGCTGTGTGCGAACCTGGCGGCGGAGGGTATCACCGGCTGGCAGGAGAGGAAGGCCCGCCCCCCCGTTCCTGCCGCGGCAACGGGCGACAACCCGGACGGCCCTCCGGTCATCATGGTGACCATCGACACGCTTCGTGCTGACCGGATGTCGGCGTACGGCGGACCGCAGGATACCTCACCGCTGCTGGCCGCCCTCGAGGAGGACGGGGCGGTGAGGTTTGCGGACTGCACCAGCCAGGCGCCCTGGACGGTTCCCTCCACCTCGAGCATGCTCACCGGCCTGCATCCCTGCCGGTTGGGGACCGTGTCCGGCCCGCTGAAGGAATCGGAAGTGACGCTGGCCGAGCGGCTGGGCCAGGCCGGGTACCGCACAGCCGCCTTCTCGGACAACGAGCTGATTTCACGGCGCAACGGGTTCCAGCAGGGGTTTCGGGAGTTCCACTCCACCGGGAAACCCGGCCGGTTCTACCACTACTCGCTGTTTCGAGGCAACTACAACCTGACCAGCATTCTGCTGCGGGCCCTGCACCAGGGATACCAGGGGGTTGACCGGCTGTTTCCCTCGGTGCTCTCCTGGCTCGAACAAAACCGGGAGCAGAAATTCTATCTCTACCTCCACCTGATGGACCCCCACACCCCGTATTACGATCATCCCGGCTTCAGGCCCGGGGCCGGCATGACCAGAGCGGATCGCCCGGTGACCATCACCATCTCCGCTCTCTACGCCCAGAAGGAAAAGGCGCGAACCATCGAGGTCGGCGCCGCACAGCGGCATGAGCTCCTCACCCGCTACGATGCCGAAGTCCGGCACACCGACCAGGCCCTGGGGCAGCTGTTCGAACAGCTGAAGGCACTGGGGCTCTGGGACCGTTGCCTGCTGCTGATCTGCTCGGACCATGGCGAAGAGTTCTTCGAACACGGGTCCTGGGGACATGTCCACTCGGTCCACCGGGAACTGCTGCACGTGCCGCTGTGGATCAAGCCGCCGGCTTCAGCCCCCGCCGGGGTTCGCGTGGTGTCGCAGCAGGTGCAGAACCTGGACCTGGCGCCGACGGTCCTGGAGGCCGCAGGCCTGCCGCTGGAGGGGCTGCCCGGCAGGAGTCTCTGGCCGCTGATCCGGAGCCCGGAGGAGCAGCCGCGGTTCGACGACCGCATATCCACCGCGGCTTCGATCTATCTCTATCCCGGCCCGACATGCCACCTGAGCGCACGGAAGGGGGAGCTGAAGTGCATCCGCGAGATCATGGATTCTCAGGAGAGTGAGACCTGGTACGACCTGGCTGCCGACCCCGGGGAAAATCAGCCCCTTCCCGGCTCACCCGGAGGGGAGAAGGCCAGGGCCATCGTGGAGGCCCTTGACCAGCTGGCGCGCAGCCTGGAGGGGAACAGCTCCGGGCTCAGCGACGACATTCAGGCCCGGCTCCGGGCCATCGGCTATTTACAATGACCGTGAACACTCTGCCACAGAACACCGGTTACGACGTTGTTATCGCGTCGGTCTACGGCTGGCAGACCTGTTGCACCTCCGGCTTCGCCACCCGAAACGGCCAACTGCTCAAGGCCCTGCTCACCTTCCAGTCAGTGGGGCGGATAGTGTATATAAACCCCTACTACTTTCCCAAGAGACCACTGACCCTGCTCAAAAACGCACTGTTGAACGTCTGCACTCCCCCGTATCTCAATCCGCAAACAGGCATCCGGCGACCCGCCATGGACGCCCGGCTGCGCGTCCTCAACCCCCTGAACGCATGGGCGCACAAAGGCACACCGGCCGGTTTCCACCCGTGGTTGAAATCCTGTGCCGGCCGGCTGCTGACAGCGGAAAATCCCGGAATCGTCTGGTTGTACAATGCCGCTGAAGCTGGCTTGTACGACCAGTTCCCCAGAATGATCAAGGTGTTTGACACGGAAGACAACTGGCTCGAGATGGCCCGCGAGCTGATCACCCGTGAAGCCTGTTCCTGGATGAGCCCCGATACAATGTTGGCCGGTTACCGCCGCATCGCACGGGAGGGGGTGTGGATCATTTCCAACGGGACACCGATGACCAGGTTTTTCCTCGAGTTGGGTGCTGACCAATCAAGGATCCTGGAACTACCCAACGGGGTCGATCCCGATCTGTTCGACCCCGCCGGAGCGGCCGCGCTCGGTCCGCCGGCAGACCTCGCATCAATACCAGGGCCGATTGCCGGCTATGTGGGACGGTTTGAAAATCGCGTGGATACAGGGCTGCTGGAGTACCTGGTGCAGCAGAACCCCGGGATCTCATTTGTCATGATCGGCGCAATCGAGAAAATCGACTATTTTGAAGCGCCGAACCTTCATTGGCTCGGCCCCAGGCCGTATGACCAGGTCCCGAGATATATCTACCATTTCGATGCCGGTATCCTGCCCCACCGGAGAAACAGAATCACCCTCTACAACAGCCCGATGAAGATCTACGAATATCTGTCAATGGGGCGGCCCGTGGTGGCGACCTCAACCAGCGGTATTGAGGATGTGGGTCAATTCTGTCACATCGCCGAAAACCGGCACGAGTTCAACCAGATGCTGCGCCGGGCAGTGGTCCAGGACAACCGCGCGGTTTCCGATCACGTTCGCAGCAGTTGCAGCTGGGGGGACAGGGCGGCGAAGATCATGCAGTGGCTTGGAATAGTCCCGGAGGAGCAGTAGTCACTGCGGGCGGGCAATGCAGGACCGGCAAAGCTCGATGCTGTTCCTGTCTTTCAGGACCTGTTTGCGAAAGGCCTTTATCCGGCCTCCGTTCCAGGTTCTCCGCACGCCGGATGTGAACAGGTTCCCCAGAACATTCCTGGCCTGGCCATCATAGCAGCAGGGGAGGATGTCGCCCTCCCAGGTCACATACAACGTATCCCACAACGAACTGCAGGTTTCAGCCCTCTCACCCTTGACACGCAAACCGTCATCATCGTTCGTATACTGGCTGTAGCTGTTGTTTTCCGGCAACCACTGTGCCGCATCAACGCCTTCCGGACAGAAGCCGACGTCGAAAAAATGGGTGACCAGATTGTCCGCACCAAGTGCGGCGGACAGTTCCCTGGCCTGGGCCAACTCGTGCTCGTTGTGCTTCATCACGATAAACTGCACATCGATTACCGGTAGCAGAACACCCAGTTCACGCTTCATGGCGGCCATCTTTTCCGTGAACAGGATCAGCTTGCTGATCTTCCCCCCTCTGCGGTAGACCGAATATGTCTCGGGGGTAACGCCATCCATGGAGATGATCAGGGAGTCGAGACCGGACCGGATCAACGTTTTGCAATACTCGTCATCAACGGCGATATTTCCATTGGTGCTGATCTCAATGAACGGGATATCTTTTCCTTTGGCGTAGGCGACCATTTCCGCGATGTTCTCATTGAGCAGCGGTTCGCCAAAGAGGTGAAGCCTCATATCCTGGATGTACTTTCCGCAGTCATCCAGGAGCCCCTTGTACTTCTCCAGCGGCATCAGTCCCTGCTTTCGGGAGAGGCTCTTCAGGCCTGTCGGACACCCCGGACAGCTGATATTGCACAGGGAACATGATTCGAGAAAAAGTTTTAGCGGCTGCCCCAGGGTTCGGGACGGCCGCAGCCTCAGAGAGGCTCTGACCAGGAACTGGTTGATGAACTTGACCAGGAAATGGCGGCGAAACAGATTGCGGAATGCCGACCAATGATCGATGACGCGAAACGTACCCGTTCTGCTGTCCACACGCTCCACCCTCCGCCCGCGGCAGAAATACGCGAAGATGTTGGCCACCAACTGGTTTGAAGCCAGCAGGGCGTCGGTAACGACGATCAGATCAAAGCGCTCGTTGCGCAGCCGTCGAATGGTGGGCAGCAACTGGCGGGTGGACAGGGCGCTGAAATCGAGAAAGCCTGCGAGGCCCTCTTCCTCCGAAAAATTGTAGCGCCAATCGCCCGAGGCCGTGCAGAGGTATATGCCGGCGGCTCCATCCCGTTCTCTGAGGCGTTCAATCACCGGCCTGACAATTCCGCCAAACCCGGCTTGCACGATAAGTATTTTCATTGTCCATTTCAGCCGCTGGAAACCCGATCGGTGGAGATTTGGCCTCCAGGCTGGACGGTTCAGCGGTCCGGCAGGCCAACAAGGTGATTCTAACACTACTTTCCGGGCGACAACCACGCGCCCGTCCGGCAATAGTCACCAAATCTCTGCTGCGGGGCTGAAAACGGCGCATGGTGCCCTGTAAAGAGCGATCCGGCAGGGTCAAACCGTTTCAGCAGTCGGCCGGCCCTGTGGAGAATCGTAACAAATTTCGTATTGGAGAAAGCACCGGAAGCTCAATAATTGAAACATAGACTTGACGATCGGGCAGAGGGCAGTTTATCTTAAGTATATGGTGCGCAGGACGCGCAGGTAATAATAATCTCAAGCAATATCTGAATCTCATCACGTCTTTTTTTCAACATCTGCGATCGCATCGAGCTCTGGTTCGGTCGCGAAAGTAATGGCATTGGCGGTGCGAGCCGGACTGGCGAGCAGTCGATGGCCATTCCGGGAGGTGTTCACGACCGTGGAGGCCGTGAGGATTTCGTTGGCGTTGGAATAGTGGTTGTCTTTTGCCGTGGAATGGTTGGGGGTTGGAATTGTCTCTCAGCGTGTCAACCGTTTCTCAATGAAGCACCCAGAGTAAAGGAGAGTAAAGATGAGTCATTTCTCACGCAGATTGCTCACCGTAGCCGGCATCCTGGTCCTGGCCGTTACGGTTCTGGCCGCCACGGTGTCCGCCGCTACCATCGACAAGGCGACGCCGCAGATGCAGGTGGGGAACACGGGTGAGGTGTGGATCCCCGCAGCCCAGGAGAAGGAGATTACCCCCCAAGCGGTGGTCGACCTGACGCCGAAGACGCTGGTGGGAAACACGGGTGAAACACTGACCTATGTCTTCCAGGGCCACGACCTCACCCCGCCTGACGGCCGGGGCGGACCGATGATCCTTTACGCACCGTCCGAAAATGACAACTCGACTTTCCGCGCTGACCTTGCCACCTGGACCGGGGCGACTGTCGACTACTTCGACCCGAGAGCGGCCACCCCGGACGTGGCCACGCTCTCCGGCTACGACATGGTGATCGTCTGGGGCAACTATGCCTTTTTGGACGCCGTCGCCTACGGCGACAACCTTGCGGACTACGTTGACGGCGGGGGCAAGGTGGTCCTCGGCCAGTGGTGCTTCCATACCACCCAGGTCAACTGGCTGGAAGGAAGGATCATGACCGAGGCCTATTGCCCCATCACTGCAAGTGCCTACCAGAGTGGCGCCTACAACATGGACGGCACCGATTGCGTGCACGAGGGGGTCGGCGCCTACGCCTCCGACTATTTCGACGCTTGCACGGCAATCAGCGGAGCGGTCTCCGACGGGACGTTCAGCAATCCGGATACCAGCCTGGCCGCGGCCTGGCGGGCGGACCGCATGGTCTATTACAGCCCGGGCAACACCGGGGTCACCTACGGCACCGGAGACTGGGCCGCGGTGTCCGGCCAGATGTTCCTCTGCGATGACGGTGGACCCGGCGGCGGGCCCATCCTCTACGCTCCGTCCGAAGCGGACAACGCGACCTTCCGCGCCGACCTTGCCGCCTGCACCGGGGTGGATGTGGACTACTTCGACGCGATCAGTGCCACGCCGGACCTGGCCACGCTCTCCGGCTATGACATGGTTATCGTCTGGGGCAACTATGCCTTCGCCGATGCCGTCGCCTACGGCGACAACCTCGCGGACTACGTTGATGGCGGTGGCGTAGTGGTGCTGGGCCAGTGGTGCTTCCATACCACCCAGGTCAACTGGCTGGAAGGCAGGATCATGACCGAGGCCTATTGCCCCATCACCGCAAGTGCCTACCAGAGTGGCGCCTACAACATGGATGGTACCGATTGCGTGCACGAGGGGGTCGGCGCCTACGCCTCCGACTATTTCGACGCTTGCACGGCAATCAGCGGAGCGGTCTCCGACGGGACGTTCAGCAACCCGGACAACAGCCTGGCCGTGGCCTGGCGGGCGGACCGCAAGGTCTATTACAGCCCGGGCAATACCGGAGTCACTTACGGTACCGGCGACTGGGCCACGCTGGCCTGCGAGATCTACAATTGCAGCACCGGCGGCGGACCGGATCCAACCATGCCGCTGATCGTGACCGGCCCCGGTGCGGCGCCGGACAATCCGACGATGGTGCGCGTCTGGGATCCCAACGACTCCCTGGCCCTCATCGGCGAGTGGCCGGCTTACGGCGCTGAAGATTACGGCGTCAATGTCGCCTGCGGTGTTCTGGGTGACGACGGCATCGATTCCGTGGTCACCGGTCCCGGCCCGGGGGCGGTCTTCGGGCCCCAAGTCCGCGCCTTTGGCACCGACGGCACGCCGGTGGACGGGGTAAATTTCTTCGCCTACGGCACGCTGAAGTATGGAGTGAACGTGGCCTGCGGCGACGTTGACGGTGACGGATACGACGAGATCATCACCGGCGCCGGCCCGGGAGCCGTCTTCGGCCCCCACGTCCGCGGCTGGGATGTTGACGGCGGCACGGCCATGTCCATTTCCGGTATCAACGGCTTCGCTTACGGCACCCTGAAGTGGGGCGTCAACGTGGCCTGCGGTGACGTGGACGGCGACGGCTTCGACGAGATCATCACCGGTCCCGGACCGGGAGCCGTCTTCGGCCCCCACGTCCGCGGCTGGGACGTGGACGGCGGCACGCTCACACCCATCTCCGGTATCAACGCTTTCGCCTACGGCACACTGAAGTGGGGGTTGAACGTGGGCTGCGCCGACCTGGACGGTGACGGGATCGACGAGATTCTCACCGGCCCGGGTACAGGGGAAATCTTCGGTCCGCATATCCGCGGCTGGAATTACGACGGCGGCACTCTGGAGGCGATGTCCGGTGTCAATTTCTTCGCCTATGACGGCGCCCTCTACGGCGCGCGGGTGGCGGGGCTCGACCTGGACGGTGATGGCTTCGACGAGATCCTGACCATGCCTGGTCCCGACTCCACCATTGGTGCCGTTGTGCGGGCCTGGAACGTCGACGGAGGGATGGCGGAGCTCATCACCGAGATCGACGCCGACGCTTACGGTGACCTGATGTTGATGGGCGGCGGCAAGGTCGCGGGGGGAGGCTTCTAGGGTCGATCTCCACATAGTTAACTTTTAAATTACGGGCGCGGGGATTTTCCCCGCGCCCTTTGTCGTCAGTGTGCTATTATTCTTGCCGGACGCCTGCACAACTTCCTCCACCGCGATGTCAGTGACACCGGTGCCGTGCACGGCACCTTCCTCCGCGGCCTGGTGGTTTCCCATGGTGGGAACCGGTCGCGGGGTGCGGGGACTTTGCCCCGCGTGCCAGCCAGCCCGGTGATGAGGAACAGGCGCATCGTCTCCAAACTATCAGGTAGGTGTCGATCACCGGGGGCCACCGGCCATGCCCTCCGGAACCTCGAACAGGTGAGAAGGAGAACTTCGTGACCACAATTAGAGAAAGATCCGGCAGGGAGAATTACGGCATGGTGTGTAGAGCCTTCACGGCCTCACTACTCACAGCGGCTTTGCTGCTGATCGTCGCCACAGGCATTGCCCAGGCTGCGCCTCCGCCTGCCGGGCAGCGAACCGAGCTTGCCGGCAACAACAGTCCCGTCTACCCCTATTTTGAGTATGTCAGGGCAATCAACGTCGATGCCGAAGTGCGCGTGGCCATGGACCCCTTCCGTTTCCCGGGCATCGTGGGTCAAACGGCGGACATCTATATCGTCGAGGCGAAAGACGAAGCCCAGTGGACATCGGACCCGGCGCTGACCGACGTGGCCGGTGGACCGCTGGCCATCACCTTCAGCGGGGCCTCGATCCAGGACAACCGCCGGGTGGTGGCCGCGGCCGACACCCTCGACGCCGATGCCGGCACCGGCCTCGGCGTGGGGTATGACGTGGTCGTCGACATGAACCAGAACGGCCAGCTGGACGACCCGGACTACATCGACGGTTTCGGCAGCGAGGCCGGATTTTACATGGTGCACGACACCACCCAGCCCGGCCCGCTGGATGTGACCGAGATCATCTACAGCGGCGGGTCTTATCTCGGCCAGGATCTCTACTACCCCACCGACATCGCCACCATGGGCCAGCTGCCCTTGGTGGTTATCAGCCACGGCAACGGCCACCAATATATTTGGTATGACCACATCGGCTACCACCTGGCCTCCTATGGCTACATCGTCATGTCTCACCAGAACAACACCGGGCCGGGGATCGAGACCGCCTCCACCACCACGCTGACCAATACCGACTACATCATCGGTAACCAGGGCTCCATCGGCGGGGGCGTGCTGGACGGGCACCTCAACTCCCACGCCATCACCTGGATCGGCCACAGCCGCGGCGGCGAGGGGATTGCCCGGGCCTACGACCGGCTCTTCGACGGAGCGTACACCCCGGACAACTTCACCATCAGCGATATAAAACTACTGAGCAGCATGCTGCCCACCGATTTTCTCAAGACCAACAGCTCCAACCCCCACGATGTCAACTACCACCTCTGGACGGCCGCGGGGGACGCGGACGTCGACGGCTCGGCGGGCTGCGACCTCTGCCAGACCTTCCACCTGCACGACCGGGCCACCAGCCACCGGCAGTCGACGGTGGTGCAGGGCACCGGCCACGGCTGGTTCCACGACGGCGGCGGCACTTCCTGGTTCACCGGGCCCTGCTCCATCGGCGAGGAGAACACGCACCTCATCCAGCAGGGATATTTCCTGCCGCTGGTCAAGCACTACATCGAAGGCAACATCCCGGCCCACGACTTCCTCTGGCGGCAGTATGAACGCTTCCACCCCATCGGCGTGGATGTCACCAACCCCTGCATCGTGGTGACCCACGAGTATCGCAACGGTGACCCGTCAACAACCGCCTATATCGACGACTTCCAGAGCAGCCCGTCCACCATGGTCAGCAGCTCCGGGGGGGCCGTCACCTTCACGGTGGAGAACGTGACGGAAGGCCGTATGGACGACAGCACCAGCAGTTTCGCCTGGTCGGCCAGCGACCCGTTCAATGGGGCGACCCAGGCCTCGTCGCAGGGATCAGACGACAGCGCGGGGGTGGTCTTCGACTGGACCGGGGCCGACCACTACATCGAATGGGAAGTCGTTCCCGGACTGAGCAACTTTGCCGACTACGACTACTTCTCCTTCCGCGGGGCCCAGGGAACACGGCACCCCAACACGCTGGCCGTCATGGGCGACCTGACCTTCAGCGTCACCCTGCGCGACGGCAGCGGCAACACCAGCTCGATCAACATCGGGGCGTATGGCGGCGGCCTGGAGCAGCCCTACGACCGCAGCAGCGGGTGGCACAACGAGATGGAAGTGACCCGCATCCGGCTCACCGACTTCCTCAACAACGGTTCCGGCCTCAACCTGGCCAACGTGGCGGCGATCCGCTTCGACTGTGGCCCGTCATGGGGCTCCGACGAGGGGCGTATCGTGGTCGACGAACTGATGCTCAGCGCCACCACCGCTGCCGCCCCCAGTTCGCTGAAGCTGGTCACCGGACCCGGCCAGGCCCAGGCGAACCCCACCCTGGTGCGCACCTGGAATGCCGCCAACCCCACTTCCGCCATCACCCAGTGGTCGGCCTACGGCGCGGACGGGTATGGCGTCAACGTGGCCGTCGGTGACCTTGACGGTAACGGTACCGACGAGATCGTCACCGGGCCGGGGCCCGGCGCCATCTTCGGCCCCCACGTCCGGGCCTTTAGCGGCAGCGGCACTCCCGTGAGCGGTGTCAACTACTTCGCCTACGGCACACTGAAGTATGGAGTAAACGTGGCCTGCGGCGACGTCGACGGCGACGG
Source organism: uncultured Acidobacteriota bacterium (assembly GCA_963836075.1). Classification (GTDB taxonomy): domain Bacteria; phylum Acidobacteriota; class JAQAZP01; order JAQAZP01; family JAQAZP01; genus JAQAZP01. Next base: position 1,783,165 of record CAWIIB010000009.1, on the reverse strand, counting down.
CAATGACGAGATCATCACCGGCGCCGGCCCGGGGGCCGTCTTCGGGCCCCATGTCCGCGGCTGGAACGTGGACGGCGGTGCGGCCGCATCCATCCCCGGCATCAGCTATTTCTCCTACGGGACGCTGAAGTGGGGGGTCAACGTGGACTGCGGTGACATCGACGGCGACGGCTACGACGAGATCGTCACCGGCGCCGGCCCGGGGGCTGTCTTCGGTCCGCACGTCCGCGGCTGGAACGTCGACGGCGGCGCGGCCGCATCCATCCCCGCGGTGAGCTTTTTCGCCTACGGCACCCTGAAATACGGTGTCAACGTGGCCTGTGCCGATATCGACGGCGACGGGATCGACGAGATCATCACCGGTCCCGGACCGGGTGTGGTCTTCGGACCGCAGGTCCGGGGGTGGAACTACGATGGCGGCACGGTGACTTCACTGTCCGGAGTCAACTTCTTCGCCTACCCCGGCGCCCTCTACGGTGCGCAGGTGGCTGGTGCGGACGTGGACGGAGACGGGACTGACGAGATCCTGACCATGCCTGGACCCGACCCGTCCCAGACGGCCCTGGCCCGGGCCTGGAACGTGGACGGCGGAACGGCGACGCCCATCACCACCATCGACTTCGACGCCTATGGTGACCTGGGACTGGTCCAGGGAGGTAAGATCGCCGGAGGGGATTTCTAGGAACGGTTGCTTTACGAGAAATAACAGGACAAGGAACCCAAAGGGGACTGGCACTTTCCGGTGCTGGTCCCCTTTTTTGTGCTACCCCACCGTTGCCGGCCCTCTCTCATCGTGATATAAATTCTCTCATTGATGAAGCGATTACTTCCGGATTACGTCCAACCTGCGGAGGGCACAATGGCTCATCTCAAGATTCCGAACCGCTCCATTGATCACTCTTCGTTATGGTCCACCGCCGGCATCGCCTTTTTCGTTTTCATTCTCTTTTCAATAGCCGCTCTTCCGGCCCTGGCCGTCAACGGCGTGATTCTCGACCAGCAGGTGGACGCCGAGGGCAAGGGCTACACGGTTCTCCACGTCTGGGGTTCGCACTACGATATGGGCTATGCCCATGGCTACCTGCTGGCCGACGAGATCGTTGCCATACACAACGACATGGTGTCAATCCTGGGCAGCGGCTACGACGCCATGCGTCAGGCCATGGACGACGCCACCTGGATGCCGGTGGTGATCGAGAGTGAACTGGACGGCATGGTGGACGCCCTGGCCGAACTGTACCCCGGGGAGAGTATCGACAAACTGGACCTCAAGGTGGCCAACGGGTATGGCGACTGGAGCTACCCGCCGGCCTGCCGCTCCCACTCCTGCTGGGGCCAGTTCGTCGAGCCGCCGGTGAAAACCCTCTCCACCCGCCGCCTCGACTTCGGCAGCCCCTACACCTCGATCAACCACCACGTGCTCTGCGCCTGGGAGCCCAGTGACGGCACTGCCTGGCTGGGTCTCTCCTGGGCCGGCTATGTGGTGGGCATCACCACGCTCAACGAATACGGCACCCAGGTCTCGCTGCACGACTACAACACCGGCGGCGTGCCCCACGCCGACGCCCTGCTGCGCACCGCGGCGGCGCGTTACATTACAACCGAGCCAAACTGGTTTTCGTCCATCGATGAACACCTCTACGATTCCTGGCATGATCTGGAAGGGGTCCACACCTGGACCGGCAGCTTCATCAACTGCTTCGTACCCGTTGGCTACGGCGGCGTCTTCACCTGCAGCCGGGACTCGGGCTTCTACGACCTCCGTACGCCCAAGGCCTCCTACTTCGGTGGCGACGTGCTGCTCACCGCCAACGCCTGGACTGACGGCACCTACACCCCGGCGGGCGCCGAGTTCATGGCCGACTACTACGACCAGGGCGGGACCAAGGACCTGCAGAGCCACTGGTCGCTGATGGGATCGAGCGGCCTGCACAAGATGAGCGTCGCGTATCGCGGCCGGGAGGAGATGACCATCTGGGTCCAGGGGCGTCTCGATCCGGGCAACACGCCGCGGCTGGAGTACGAGTGGAGCGACCTGTTCAGCACCAACGACGGCCCTGCCGTGGTCACCGGCCCCGGTCCGGCATATGACAACCCGACAAGGGTACGTCTGTTCATCCCGGGCCAGGACCCGCTGCAGGTGGAGGAGTTCAACGCGTATTCCTCCCAACACTACGGAGCCAATGTGACCACCGGCAACCTGTTCGATGACGATACCCCCGAAATTATCACCGGCGCCGGGCCGGGCGCCGTTTTCGGGCCCCACGTCCGTATTTTCGAACCGAGCGGGTATGCTGTCCCCTATACGTCATTTATTGCCTACGGAACCCACAAGTGGGGTGTCAACGTCGCAGCCGGAGACATCGACAACGATGGGCATGACGAGATCATCACCGGCCCCGGTCCGGGAGCGGTCTTCGGTCCCCACGTCCGGGCCTTCCTTAGCGATGGTGGTACCGGATCCTTCCCCGTGCCCGGCGTCAATTTCTTCGCCTACGGGACCAACAAGTGGGGGGTCAACGTGGCCGCCGGCGACATCGACGGTGACGGCAGGGACGAGATCGTCACCGGTGCCGGTCCCGGGGCGGTTTTCGGGCCCCACGTGCGCGGCTGGAACTGCTTCATCACCTCCTCCGACCCGCACACCGACCCCATACCCGGAGTGAGTTTTATGGCCTACGGCACCAACAAGTTCGGTGTGGAAGTAACCTGCGGCGATGTGGACGGCGACGGCATGGAAGAGATCATCACCGCTCCAGGCCCGAGCGCGCTTTTCCCAGCCCACATCCGCGGCTGGAACTACGACGGGGCTGAGGTGGCTCCGATGCCCGGGCTGAGCTTCTTTGCCTGGCCGCTGGAACAGGCGCGATACGGCGCCGAGATTTTTGCCGGCACCGATCTCACCGATGACGGCCGGAACGAGATCGTGGTGGGAGGCGGCCCGGATCCGACAGTGGGATCACCGGTGAAGGTCTTCACATACGATGGGCTGCAGGCCACGCTCTGGTTCTCCTTCGAGGCCTACCCCGAAGGGTGGACTCACGGGACAAAGGTGGCTGCAGGACGATTCTGAACTATTTGCTCTTCTTCTCTTTCTTCAGTTTACGTTTTTCCTTCAGTGTGAGTTTGGGAGCTTTCTGCTGCTCTTTTTTGCCCTTGTCCTTACTTCCCTTGTCGCGGCCCATGTGCGCTGCTCCTTTTGTGGGTTCCAGACCGTCCGGATGAATACCGCTCACCGGTCTGATTCTGTTCTGCACCCCATCTTAATACAACTGAGCAAGAGGCGACAGGACGAAATTGACAGGCTGTTGGTGGCCACCCCTGATTGCGTACATGAAAATGCCGGCCCGACGGGAATGCCGGGCCGGCGGCGTAGCGAACTAGGGATGGATGCCGAACAGTTCGACCGCGGTGGCGTCCGTATCGCCCGAGGGGTGGTACGGCGGCTGGTTGTAGGGCGCAGGCGTAACATCCTGGCCGGTGAGGACCATCAGGTTGGCTCCCACCAGCCCACTCAGTGCGGGCAGGGTCTGCATCCAGCTGGTGCTGAACGTCTCGCCGGGCCCCATGGTGGTGTAGCCGGCGCGGAAGTTGGGATAGGAGGCGCCCGACGCGAGAACCACATCGAGATGGGCGGCCATCACCCGCGACTGGTCGGTGAGGTTCTGTATCGACACCGCCAGCTGGAAGGCAAAGGGCAGCGTGCCGCTGTCCGGGGTGCAGGCCAGCTCCACCGTCAGGGTGTCCACATATCCATTGGTCAGGCCGAAGAATTCGAGCATGGCGGCCATCAGCTCCGCCTGGGTTTCCCTCGCCGAGCCGCCGCTGAGGCCGGCAAAGTCGAAGGAGCAGCCGATGGTCCTGTAGCTGCCGCTGTCGTAGGCCACGCAGGCGTCATAGGCCGGGGTGACGTTGCTCAGGATGGTGAACGCCGAGCCGATGGGGGCCAGGTGGTCGATGTAGGAGTTGTTGCCGGTGTAGGTGAAGTTCATCCCGTCGGTAAAGGTGCCCGCCGCACCGCGCACGGTGGCGCAGTCGGCACTGCCGTCGGCGACACCGTTGATGTTGAAGTAGGTGTGAACGGGCGTGGCCAGATCAAAATACCAGGTGTCACTCCCCTCCATGTAGACATTGCCGCCCATGTCGAGGTAGTCCACCAGCAGCTGGCTCTCGGTGTCTCCGAGGACGTAGTTCCATCCGTAGACCCCGAGGAGCACGAAGACAGCGTCCACGCCGTCGGAGAGCGGGTAGCGGCCAGGCTGTTCCACCAGGCGCACAACGTTGTCATAGGACCGGCTGAGGATGGCGTCGCGCACCGCTTCACCGTTCTCCTTTTGCGTGCCGAGGTTCCAGACCAGGATCCCGGTGACGTCGCCGCCGACCCATAGTTCGGCGTGGCTGCCGCGCAGCCCTTCAGTGCCCCCGCTCACCGCCGAAACGGTGTAGCGGCACCAGTCGGAGATGGGAACGGTGTCGGTATGGTTCATCGCCTGGCCGGGCGAGGCCGGGGACAGGGTGGTCAGCAGTTCGCCGTTGCGGTAGACGTTGACCCCGTCCAGCGATGCCAGGACGTTTCCGTCGGTGTCGTGGGTCGGGTTGGTCCAGGCGAGGTCACAGTCCTCGGTGACCCCCACCGGTGTGGCAGAGATGCCGCCGGGGGCTGCGGCGCGGACGGTGAACGGCAGAGCGCCGATGTCGTAGCTGTCGAGGCCGGTGCCCACACAGGGGGAAGGAGCGGTGAGGTGGAAATCGTTGATGTATTCCATGGCGAAGAGCGGATCAGCGTAAATGGTGCCGGTACCCGGCACCGGACTCTCAGCGGAGTCCGATCCGCCGCCTCACCCGGGGCAATAGTAGACGTAGTCGTTAACCGCGTTGCCCCAGGCATTGTTGTAGGCGTTGAACACCCCGCCATACTCGTGGCGGTAGACCCCGTAGTGGCTGTTGTCGACAAAGTTGTTGCTGACCAGGGTCACCGACGAACCTTCCCAGGCCCGCAGGCCGTCATTGTTGCCGATGAAATTGCAGCACTCCACGTGGCCCATGGAACCGGCAGTGAAATCCAGGCCCATGACGCCGTTGGTGAAGGAGCAGCCGCTGACGTCGAGGATCACCCCGTTGCCCGCTTCCACGCTCAGGCCCTGGAGGTTGAGGACCGCTCCATTGCCCAGGATGCAGTGGTTACCCGGGGGAAGGGTTAAGCCACCGGTGTAGATATTTTGCCCATCCAGCACCAGCAGGGTGTCGTACCCGCTTCCCGGTGATGCGGCGGCGAACGCGTTGGAGAGTGTTTCCACGCTGGCCGCGGCCGGTGCCGCGCCGAGAAGGGCCAGAAGCATCACCACCCCCAAGGCGCTGAGTGGGCGCCGGAGGTGATCGTGTGAGAACATCCGCATGAATCATCCCTCCCTTGATACGTAAAAAAGACGTTGACCGAGGATTTTAACTATTTCAACGATGGGCAATATCCCATTGAAACAGTACACGTTGGGTTATACATACCGCAATTTTGGAGCAAAGTAAACCCGAAGGTTACCCCCCTTCGGGGTAACACATGCTATTCCTCCGTGCGGTCCGCCTGCCGCTTCATGGCCGCCTGCTGGAGGTCGATCAGCGTCTGGGGCAGGTCCACACCCATGCGCCGGGCCTCGCGGGCGATCAGCTCGGCCTGGCTCACCGGTGCCGCTGCCGGCTCCACATCAGCGCCACGCACCCACTCCCGCAGCTGGTCACGGTCAAAACGCCACTGGCCGCCGATGCGGCGCCCAGGCATCTTGCCCTTGCTCACCATCCGCTGCACGGTCCGGGCGGAGAGCTGGAGCATCTCCGCTGCCTGCTCCAGGGTGAGGATCATCGGATACTCGTCCATTTTTCAATCCCTCCGGTTATGAGGCCCTAGGTTCAATCAGTATTAATGACGCACAAAAGGTCTCTATAGTTCATTATTGTTCAATATTGTTTTGTCTTGTCGTAAAGTCAAGTTCTTTCTGAGATCCTTGTATGTCCGAAACCGATTGACAGGACGGCAGCCCGGGACTATATATAGAGTATCGATATAACGAGAGTAGACATATAGAGCGGAACGGACCATGGCCGAACCGAATCTCGAAACCCAGAACCTGGCCCGCAGCTGCAACGAGGCGCTGATCCTCGCCATCCTCTCCAGGGGGGAGCGTCACGGCTACCAGCTGGCCCTGGCCATCGAGGAGGAGAGCGGCGGCTACTTCCGTTTCAACCACGGCACGCTCTACCCCATCCTGCACAAACTGGAGAAGGAGGGGCTGATCAAGGGCCGCTGGCATCCCGACTCGCCAGGGCGTAAACGCAAATCCTACGTCCTCACCCCCCGCGGCCGGAGCTACTTTGACCGGCAGCGGGAGGCATGGAGTGAATTTTACCGCCGCTTTACCGGCCTCGTCGAAGGAGTGGAGCCATGAACCGATTTGTCAGCCTGCTGCAGCAGACCAGCGACCGCCTCGACCTGCCCCAGCCGGCCAAGTCGAGAATCCTGCTGGAGATGGCCTCCGACCTGGAAGACCTCTACGAGACCTGCCGCGAGCAGGGGCTCGATGAACAGGAGGCCGAAGCCCGGGCGCGGGAGCACTTCGCCGTCTCGGAAGAGGCTCTCACCGAGCTAATACACATCCACCGCACCCCGTTCCAGCGCTGGATGGACTCCCTCTCCCTGCAGGCCCAGACCCTCTGGGAACGGCTGACCCTCATCGCCATCCTGCTCTTCGTCCTCTTCTTCGCCGGAAAGGAGATGCTCAGCGCCGAATTCTTCCGCAACGCCAGCGTCTATATCTGGCCGGTGCTGGGAGTGTCGCTGACGGTGCTGCTGCTTTCAGTGGCCCAGGTCTACAAGATCTACATCAAGAGGGACCATCGAATCCCCACCCTGCGCCGCGGCCTGCCGTTGCTGCTGCTGCTCGGTTGCGGCGCCCTGTTCATCGGGGCCTGGGGGTTCTTCATCGAGTTGCACATCTGGATGAGACGGATCGCCGAGGACGGCGTGCCCATACCGGTCTCCTTCGTCCACTGGCTCACCGCCGGCTCGGCCACCATGGTGGTCAGCCTGATGTCGGCCACCATCACCGTGCTGATCTGGTACGCATTGATCAGCAGCGTGCGGAGGATCGAGGACGCGGAACTGTCAGTGCTGCTCCAGCGCTGATCGGAGTGCGGCGTCCGCCGCCCCGTCCGAAAGAAAAATCGACAACCGGATCCACCCTCGCCGGGTGGGCCATTGTTTCGAGAGAAAACCAATGAAACGAATGATTCCATTGATCCTCGTCCTCGTCCTGGCCGGCTGCCACCCCGCCATCGTCCCCGCTGACTTCGAGGTCCCACCCGGGCTGGAAACCGGGCAGTTCCGCATTCGCCCGATCACTGTCGCTGACGCGGAGAAAGACTACGCAGCGGTGATGGAAAGCATCGACCTGATCCACAAGGCGCTGCTCGGCGACGCCTGGCCCCCGACCAATTTCACCCTTGAGCAGAACCGCGCCGACATGGCTGTCAAGGAGCGGCACTTCGCCAAACACACCAGCTTCACCTATACCGTGGTCACCCCCGACGAGAGCCGGGTTCTCGGCTGCGTCTACATCAACAAGGGCATCGGCGGACCCGATGCCGCGGTCTTTCTCTGGGTGCGTCAGAGCGCCTTTGACCAGGGGCTCGACCCGGTCCTCGAACAGGCCGTCAGGGACTGGATCCACGAGCAGTGGCCCTTCAAGTGGGTGGTCTTCCCCGGCCGGCCAGATCAGACCGGGAAATCGCACGGCCCGAAAGGAGAAACTCCATGATTCTCTTCATCACCTCGATGGGCCTAAGCGGCCCGATCATGGTCATCATCTCGATCGTCATCCTGGTCCTGACCGTTACAAAGTCGATCCAGGTCTTCGGCCCCGGCGCCGCCGACCGGGTCGGGCTCGAACGGGGTCTGGACGCCATCCTCTTCTGGGGCGTCTTCTGCGCCATTCTCGGCTTCTGGGGCCAGGTCCTGGGTCACTACAAATCGCTGAACGTGATAATCCATGCCCCGGTGATCAACCCGAAACTGGTGTTCATGGGGCTGGCCCAGTGCCTGACCTCGACGATTTCCGGGCTGACCATCCTGCTGATCTCATCGCTGGTCTGGTTCGGCCTGCGGGCCGTGGTCCGGCGGCGGTCGACCCGGCCCGTATGACAAGCCCCGGGGAGGGGCGGCGGCGCCCCTCCCCCGCTCTCCCTTCATCCGCTGAACAACACCGAACAAATCTCAATACTATTCGTATTGTATAGCTGATTACACATACTGTGCATCTTAACCGGCGGGAGGGTGCGGTGAAACTACAGGAGAAGGAACGCGAGGTGCGGCGGCAGCACATTCTCGAGGCGGCGCGGAAGCTGTTCGAGAAGCAGGGTGTCGAGGAAACCAGCATGGAGCAGATTGCCGGGGCGGCGGAGTACACCCGCCGGACGCTCTACTCCTATTTCCGCAACCGCGACGAAATCTGCCTGGCCATCTTCACCGGGGCGCTGGCCGACCGCTGGGCCATGCAGCAGAAGGCCATGGCCCGGGAGAAACGCGGCCTGGACAAGGTGCTGGCCTGGGGCAGGGCCTTCTTCAGTTTCGCCCGCAAACGACCCCACGACCTGCGGCTCCAGGTCTTCTGGGACTACCGCGGCATTGACAAAAGACGGGTTGGCGCCTCGCTGTTCAGCACTTTCACCTCGCTCAACGAGAAAATCATCGACGGCCTGCGCGAGGCGTTCCGCCTGGGCATAAAGGACGGCAGCCTGCGTCCCGACCTGCCGGTGGATATGACCATCAGCCACTACGCCTATTCCCTGCGTACGGCCCTGAACAAGGCCCTGTTTCCGGCCTACTCCTTTGCCCGGTTCAACCCTGACGATTACCTCCGGCTCTATTTCCAGATGCTGACCAGGGGGATCGCCACCACCGAGGGACAAAAAAAATGAGCATCACCCCCACCGACCTGTTCACCACCCGGAGGCCGGAATCCCCTGGTGGCAAGATCATCCAGTTCCCACTGGTGCGCATTGTCGTGGCGCTCCTCTCCCTCTCCCCGGCCATTGCCCTGCACAACCTGCTGATGATCTTCGTCTTTGAAAAACTGGAGCCCCCGTGGTTCGAGATCTGTTCCGACATGATGTTCCCGGTGGACCTGGTGCTGATGTTCCTGCTCTACCGCCTCTACACGCGACTGGTGGAGGGACGACCGACCCACGAGTTCTCCTTCAGCGGCGCAGCCCCGGAGTTCGCCCGCGGCCTGGCCGTGGCCGCCGCCCTGGTATTCGGCACCGTGCTGGTTCTTTTCGCCGCCGGCGCGTTCCACGTGCAGGGGATGAACAGCCCCTGGCGACTGCTCCAGGCCCTGGTCCTCTTTTCCTCCGGCGCCTTTATCCAGGTGCTGATCTTTCGCCTTATTCTCTTTCGACTCAGCGAGGAATTGCTGGGCACCTGGCTCGCCTTCGGCCTCACCGCGGTCCTTTTCGGCCTGGCCCACATGGTCAACGAGAACATCACCCCGGCGGCCTTTGCCGGCCTGGTGGTCGGTGACGTGGTGCTCTTTGCCGCCTTCGCCCTGACCCGCCGCCTCTGGCTGGTCTGGGGCTTCCACGCCGGCTGGAACTTCTGCCAGGACGGCGTCCTCGGCCTGCCCAACTCCGGGCTCACCACCCTGCCCAGCTGGCTGGTATCTTCCACCAGCGGCCCAGCGTGGTTCACCGGCGGTACCTTCGGCATCGAAGCGTCGCTGCTGGCCGGCCTGCTCACCCTGCCGGTGGGCTTGTGGCTGATCCGGCTGGTGGTGAAGCGGAAACAAACGGTCCAGCCGGCCTGGCGCCGGCGCAGGGTCAGCGGACCTTAATGCGCCGCTTATCGAGCAGGGTGACCAGGAAGAAGGCGGCCAGGCTGACCAGCCAGGTGAAGTAGATCGGGTGGGGGAAGAAGGCCACCAGTTCCTGCCACTTGCCGAAGATACCGGCCAGCGCCGGCCAGCCCTCGGCCAGTCGGCCGAAGAGCGGCGTGGAGAGCCAGAGCCCCAACGAGACCATGGTGGCCACCAGCGTCCAGCTGGCTGAAGAGCGGCGGCAGACCGCGGGCCAGAACATGGTCATCAGCACCACCAGGGTGTAGGCGGTGGTCAGGGTCAGGCCGATGAGCAGCATCTTCAGAATCCCGCTCACCGTCAGGGCCAGGGCGAACGTGACGACGCTGAGCACCAGCACGGTGATGCGGCAGACCAGCTGGTCGCGGGCCGGGCTGAGGTTGGGGGCGAAGAAGCGCTTGATGATGTCGCTGGAGACCAGGGTGGCGCTGCCCAGCAGCAGGGCCGAGGCGGTGCTCACGTCGGCGGCCCAGAGCCCGGCGAGGATGATGCCGGCGGCCAGCGGGGACAGGCCAAGCACCACCCGGGGCAGCGCCTCGGCAGGCAGGATCCCGGGATGCAGCACTACCGCGGCCATGCCTATCACCGCGCTGATAAAGCCCACCGGAAGGATGATCAGCGCCCCGTAGAGATAGCCCCTCGACGCCGTGCGCTCGTCTTTGGCGGCAAAGCCGATCTGGATCACCGACTGGGTGGAGTGGACGGTGGTGATCATCACCATGAACCAGGCCGCGATCAGCCCGCCCCCCACGGCCCAGAGGTCGAACCCGGGGTGCCCCTGGGGCAGTTTTTCGGCGAACGAGGCCACCCCGCCCAGCTTGCCCACGGTCATCACCGCCCCCAGACCGATGCCGAGGTAGATCACCGCCACGTTGATCACGTTGGTCAGGCCGGCGGCCCAGAACCCGCCGATGAGGGTGATGCCGACAAAGACCACGGCGGTGACCGCCATCCCCAGCTGGAAGCTGAACACGTCGGGCATCAGCGAGGAGAGGATCGCCCCGCCGGCCACGTATTGCAGTGAGGTGATCACCACCTGGATCACCAGCTGGCCGGCCACGCCGATCACCCGGGCCGTGGTGGAGTAGTGACGCTCGAACAGCTCGGGCAGGGTGGTGATCTCCATGCGGCGGAAGCGGCGGGCGGCAAAAAGCCCCATCACCAGCGCCCCGGCGGCCCAGGCCGCGTTGTACCACCCGGCGGAGAACCCTACCTCGTAGGCCCGCTCGGCCACGCCGATGGTGGAGGCCCCGCCCACGGCCAGCCCGGCCAGCAGTGCGGCGGAGACTCCGGCAGGCAGACCGCGCCCGGCCAGCAGGTAGCCGACGATCCCCCCGCCGCCCCGGGCGGTGAGCCGCCGGGCCCACCAGGTGACGGCAAAGAGGACGCAGATGTAGACAAAGACGATGACCAGTGGAATCCAGTGCATGCTGCCTCGATGGGACGACCGGGGAATGCTCCCGGAACCGCTTGGCTACAGGATATGTCCTCCGGCGCGGCCAGGTCAAATATCACCGGCTTCGGGCCTGATCCGCAAAAATCCCTGCACCCCACCGTAAAACCCTCTTACACCCTGCCCCACGAGGATGAGCGATCCCCCGCGCGGCCGGCGACCAACCGACATCGAAAGTCGAATCATTTGAGTTATTTAGAAGATCTTCCAAGACAGGCATCGATACCTGGCACCGATCTTGAACTATTACCAGGGCGTCAACTGAAACGGAACGGTCGAAATAATAACGAAAAAAGGGGGAAAAGAGATGTTTACAGAAATCCTTAAAAATAACGCCCGGCAGATTCGGTTCATCGGCGCCCTGGTTCTCTGCGTGATCTTCATCGCCGCCAGTCCCACGTCTCCCAGCGATGACAGCGGCTGCGGCGGCAGTTCCGACGATGCCACGGGAACCATCACGGTCCAGAACTTCTCCAACGTCCGTGTTCAGGTTACGGTCAGCGGTCCTACGCGCACCAATTTCCTGCTCAGCGCCGGTTACCAGAAGACGATCAACGCCAGCACCGGTTCCTACACCGTGTATGCATCAATTGACCAGTATGGCAACCCCTACGACGGTCAGAACGTCTACACCCGCTCCTTCAGCCTCGACGCCAACGAGACCGAGAACTGCTCGATCCGCTTCTAAGCGTAAAGCAGGAGGGCGCCGGCCGGACAAATGAATAGCGGCACCGGATAACCCGGGATCCCGGACAGCGGATCCCGGGTTTCTTCTTGCATGCGGCATGCTCCCGGCATACTATCGATCAAACGCCGTGCCCCTCTCCGGCACACTTTCCACCCGGAGCGAATCGCGATGCACCCGGGTCCTGTTCCAGATCGGTGAGACCGCCGTGCCCAGCTACGGGGCCCTGGTGACCCTGGCCATGCTGATCGGCCTGGGCGTCGCCCTGCTGCTGGCCGGAAAGAACGGCCTGCCGGTGATGGAGACCGCCACCTACCTCCTCTTCCTGGTGATGGCCTCCCTGCTGGGGGCCAAGGCCTACCTGATGATTTTCACCGCGGTGGAACTGGCGCTGGCCGGACAGCCGGTCAGCTGGGCCGCCCTGCTGGAACACAAGAGCATGGGAGTCTTTTACGGCGGCTACATAGTGGGAATCTTCTTCTCCATCTGGTATCTTCGTAAGGTGGGGCTGCCGCTGTGGAAGGTCTCCAACATCGTCCCCGCCGCGGCACTGATGCACGCCGTGGGGCGGGTGGGATGTTTTCTCGGCGGCTGCTGTTTCGGCCGGCCGTCCTCGGCGCCCTGGGCCGTCCAGTTTCCCGGTCACCTGGAGGCGGTGCACCCGACGCAGCTCTACGAAGCGGCTCTCGACCTGCTGAACTTCGGCGTTCTGCTGCTGGCCTTCAGGCACAGGCGGTTCGACGGCCAGGTCTTCTGCCTCTACCTGTTCAACTACTCGGTGATCCGCTACGTGGTTGAACTGTTTCGCGGCGGACCGGGCCGGGGGTATATAATTGAGGGTGCCACGCCATGGACCAGTGTCTCGGTGCCCCAGCTGATCAGCCTGCTGGGACTGGCAGCGGCAACAGCCCTCTATGCGTACTTGAGGAAGAGCAACAGCGCGAAAGGAAGTGATCAACGTGTCTGACAGGGAATCGAGCATGGCTGCCGCCTGGCAGCGAAACACCGATGCCAATCTCTACCTGCTGGACCACCTTCAGGAAAAGTCGCTGGCCCACCGCTACTCGCCGCGGACCAGGACCGTGGCCGCCCAGCTGGCCCACATGCACAACGTGCGCGTCTTCCACCTGAACAAACGGGGGCCGGAGTTCATGGGCAAGCTGCAGACCTTTGAGCGGGGAGCACAGCCCAACCGGGCCCTGCTCATCGCCGCGCTCACCGGGTCGGCCAAGATGATGGGCGCGTTTCTCGAGGCCAGTGAGCGCACCGGGCTGGTCAGAGGCTGGAACGGTCCGCCATCCACCTTCCTCGCCTACCTCATCGCCCACGAAGCGCACCACCGCGCCCTGGTGGTGGTCAGCATGCGCATCTCCGGCGAGAAGCTGCCCAAGGAAGCGGTCTACAACATCTGGTCCTGGGGATAAACCCGGGCACGGTACAGTCCCGCTTGACTCCCCGCCCGCTTCGCGTCATTCTTGGCCCAACAACACCATCAGCACCATCATCAATGTTGAGGTACGCGCACCATGAAACAGGCACGCCTGCTCCCTATTCTCATCACGATGGTCGCCCTGTGCGGCTGCGGCGACGACGGGCCGGTGAAACGCTCCTGGGGCAAGATGAAGGACCTGGACAAGGTGGTGGGCAACATGGGGGACGACTCCTACTCCACCGGACGGACGCAGAAACCGCGGCCCAACGCCCTGGGACGCGGGGTCTCGATGACCGACTTCGAGGGGCGCTTTGTCTGGTGCGAGTATGCCGCCACCTGGTGCCCGGCCTGCGCCCAGCAGACACCGGTGACCCAGAGCGTGGAGCATGAACTGGGGGACGAGATCGTCTTCCTCACCGTGATGACCGGCAAGAGCAACGCCTACAACGACCATGCCACCGTGGACACGGCCAAGGAGTGGGCCGCCCGGTTCAACCTGCCCAAGGAGCGCGTGGTGGCGGCGGAACTCTGGTACAAGACCGTGCCCGAGCACCGCTTATACTCGCCCAAGGGGCACACCCTCTTTGTCCACGTCGGCTTTCTTCAGGCCCAGCAGATCAAGGACGTGATCGCCTACTACAAGAACGGCTGGGAGGAGTGGGACCGCACCGGCGAATACGCCAGCTGGATGTTCTACGAATAGGAAAGAGAGAACCGGCATCCATCGCGTGATAAACTCCTGGATGTGGAACTCAGAGGTCGTCACATCCAGGAGATAGATCATGCGCAATCGCAGCGGTGCAGCAGTCCTTCTTCTTGTCCTCGTTCTCGGCCTTCTTCCCTCAGCCCCACTGGAGGCGAGGATCCCTGACGAAATCCTCGATGCCGGCAAGGGTCCACAGCCCGCACCCGCCTGGGAACACCGCAACCACGAAACCAGGGAGAGCTCTTCCAGCGACAACATCGATGTGGTCTCCTACGAAATCGACATCACCCTCGACTTCGACGCGGAATATATCAGCGCCGTCTGCACCGTGGGCGTGCGCAGCCTGGAAGCGGGGTGCACCGGCTTTACCCTCGATCTGGTGCAGATGACGGTTCTGGACGTGGTGGAGAGCGGGGCCATCCCGGTGTCCTGGCATCACAACGACGCGGCGTTGATTATTCAGCCGGCCACGCCCATGGGCCTCGACGAGGAGCGGTCGTTCGCCATCAGCTACCACGGAACACCGGTGACCGGACTGCACTTCGACGACCAGAATGGGGGCGTTTGCTGGACGATCACCGAGCCGGAAGGGTCCCGCTACTGGTATCCCTGCCGCGACCTGCCCGAGGACCGGGCCGACTGGTACCGCGGGCACATCACCGCCCCGCAGTCGATGAAGGTGGCCTCCAACGGCGACCTGCTGAGCACGGTGGACAACGGCGACGGCACCATGACCTGGAACTACTTTCACGACTACTCCATCGCCACCTACCTGATCATGCTCGCCGTCTCGGACTACGACAACTACACCCAGACCACTGCCGGCGGCGTGCCGCTCAAACACTTCGTCTACCCCGACCGGATGGAGGACGCGGTCTACGACTGGGAGAACCTGCCGGAGATGATCGACTTCTTCTCCGACAACTACTACCCCTACCCCTATCCCACCTTCGGCCAGGCCATGGCCGCCGCCGGGTCCACCATGGAACACCAGACCATGGTCACCATGGAATCCCAGTGGGTCACCGGCTCCCGGGACTGGGAGTGGGTGGTGGCCCACGAGCTGGCCCACCACTGGTGGGGCAACCTGGTTGGTTGCCACGGCTGGGAGAACATCTGGCTCAACGAGGGGTTCGCCACCTACTTCGACGCCCTGTTCGACGAACACCACTACGGCCGCGACAGCTTCCTGGGCTGGATGGAGAACCGCCGCCGGCAGTATTTCAGCCACGAAGAATCCTGGGGCCGCTACCCGCTCTATGACCCCGACTACTGGTTTGGGCTCACCGTCTACTACAAGGGCTCCTGGGTGCTGCACATGCTGCGCCGGATGACCGGGGACGAGGTGTTCGCCGATATCTTCCACGAGTACGCCACTCGCCACGCCTATTCCACCGCCACCACCGAGGACTTTATCGCCGCGGCCGAGGATATCTCGGGTCTCGACCTGGAGACCTTCTTCCAGCAGTGGGTCTACCTGGCCGGTTACCCCGAATTTCGCTACGAGTGGAGCTGGGCCGGGGGCGTGCTCTCCCTGACCGTCGACCAGGTGCAGGAGGTCAATGCGCAGACCCCGCTGTTCGACACGCCGCTGGAACTGGCCATCGTCACGCCGGAGGGCACGCAGCGTGAGACTGTCAGAATGCACCAGGCCAGCGAGACCTATGCCATCGCCGTGCTCCCGCAGCCCACGCGAGTGATTCTCGACCCGGACCTCTGGCTGCTCTACAAGCTCAGAGGCACTGGCGGGGCGGTGGTCGCCCCCGGCCCTGCCGGGACAAACCGCTGCGCGGTGCGGACCTTTGAACGCAACACCGACCAGTTGGGCGAAGAGATCGTGCCCTACGGGGTTGACCGCTACGGCGCCAACCCGGGCGCCGGCGACCTGGACGGGGACGGCATCGACGAGATCCTCACCGGGCCGGGCCCGGGGGCGGTGTTCGGCCCCCACGTGCGGGCCTTTGAGCTGGACGGCACACCGCTGTCCGGGGTCTCCTTCCTCGCCTACGGCACCAACAAGTACGGGGTCAATGTGACCGCCGGCGACCTGGACGGGGACGGCTTTGACGAGATCGTCACCGGCGCGGGACCGGGCGCCGTCTTCGGTCCCCACGTGCGCGGATGGGATTACGACGGTGCGTCTCCGGTGATCCCCCTGCCGGGGGCCAGCTACTTCGCCTACGGAACGCTCAAGTGGGGTGTCAACGTGGCCTGCGGCGACATCGATGGTGACGGGTTCGACGAGATCGTCACCGGCGCGGGACCGGGCGCCGTTTTCGGCCCCCACGTGCGCGGGTGGGACTACGACGGCGCCCCGCCGGCCTCTGCCAACCCGGCAGTGAGTTTCTTCGCCTACGGCACGCTGAAATACGGGGTCAACGTGGCCTGCGGCGACATCGACGGCGACGGGATGGCGGAGATCATCACCGGACCGGGGCCGGGTGAGATCTTCGGCGCCCATATCCGCGGGTTCAACTACGACGGCGCTGCCGTGAACCCCATGTCCGAGGTCAACTTCTTCGCCCTCGGCAACGACTTCGGCGCCGTGGTGGCCTGCACCGACCTGGACGGCGACGGTGCGGACGAGTTTATCGTGGCCCCGGGCCCGGACCCGGGCACCGGTTGCAACGTGGGTTACTTCAGCCTCTCCGCCACGGGGCAGATCATCTACTCCGCTTATTTCTCCGCGATCAGCGGGCAGACCCACGGCGGACGGGTGGCCGGCGGACAGTTCTTCCGCACCGGAGACTGAGAGTCCGATATCGCCCGGTCATGTCCTGTTGCTCCTGCGCTCCTGTCGCTATGCTCCCTGATATCGCTCAGGAGCAACAGGACATGACCGGGCCTGCCACCAGCCTTCCTTGATTTCCCTCACAGTGAAAGCTTAGGATGCGGTAGGAGATCCTTCAGTTATGGAATTTTACGGCGCGTTCTGCCTCGGCATCCTGTTCATGGTCATCGTGTTCCTGGTCAACGACCGCCTGGCCAAAAGAGCGCGGCAACGGCGGAGTGTGCAGGAAACACCGTATCTGCCCGCCGACCTGGAGGGAAAGCAGGGGCAGCCGGAGCCGCCGTCGCCCACGCCCCAGCGCGGCGACGCCGTGGCCCTGCGGATCCAGCTCTACACCATTGCCCAGGAGATCGAAGGCTTCTACCAGTCCACGGCCCACCCGGCCGACCTGCGGGGAACCGACGAGTTCGAGCTGGCGGTGGCCCACCTGCTCAGTTCGGCCTTCACCATCACCGACGTTCGCGATTTCGCCTTTGGCGACAACCAGCTGCTCTCCTGCATGGCCCTGGAATCGCTGGCCCGCAGGCCGGACGGGGGGCAGCTGAACGACTACGTGCGCACCAGGCTCAACCACATCGCCCCCTGGCCCCGCTTCTTCGGCCTGGAAATGCTGCGCGCCCACACGCCGTCCGACGAACCGCTGGTGGGCCCCTTCCTGCTCGCCATGGAGGAGAGCTGGCAGAATCCACAGGCCTTCGCCTTTTTCGAGGACCTGGCCCGCGCCAGGGTGGCCGAAGGTGAGAAACTGACCTTCGGTTCGCTGACCAGACCGCTGGAAGAAGAGAAGAAGGAACTGCTGGTGGAACTGCTCCAGCGGCTGGACCGCTCGCTGGGCGACCCGCTCCTTGCCGAGCTGCGGGAGATGGAGCGGACAGCGGTGGATATCAGCTTCCTGGAGGGCATGGGCCGGGTCTGGAGCGACACCCCGGCGAAGGGCCTGGTACGCACACCTGAGCTGGAGAAGGCGTTGGACCGGCTGGAGGCCAATGTGCTGAGCACGCCCCCCCGTTCCATGCTGCTGGTGGGCGAGGCCGGCACCGGCAAGACCACCGTGGTACGCACCCTGGCCCAGCGGCTCCAGGCCCGGGGGTGGGTGATTTTCGAGGCGGACCACTCGGACATCCTCGCCGGCCAGGTCTACATCGGCCAGCTGGAGGAACGGCTGCGCCAGCTCACCGACCGGCTGACCGGCCGCCGCATCCTGTGGTATGTCCCCGCCTTCCAGATGCTGGCCTACACCGGCAAGCACTCAGCCAGCCCGGTCTGCGTCCTCGACGTGATCCTGCCCCAGATCGCCAACAGCCGGTTCACCGTGCTGGGCGAGGTGACCACCCGGGCCTTTGAACAGCTGCTGCAGACCCACCACCGCTGTGCCGACGCCTTCGACGCCCTCCGCCTGGAGCCGATGCAGGCCGAGGAAGCGCAGCAGCTGGCCGGCCGGTGGGCGGCCGGCCTGGCCACCAGCTCGGGCCAACCGCTGCTCAGTGAGGAGACCATCCGCGAGGCCTGGCTCCTCTCTCGCCAGTACCTGGCCCACCGGTCTGCTCCGGGGAGCCTGATGGACCTGCTGGAGCAGACCCGCCACCGGGTGGCCGGCCCGGGAGGCACCTGCGACACGCCGCTGACCCTCGACGACCTGATCGAAACCCTGGCCCGGACCAGCGGCCTGCCGTCCAGCCTGCTGGACGAGCGGCAGGCCCTGGACATAACCGGTCTTCGCGAGCTGTTCACCTCACGGGTGGTGGGCCAACCCGAAGTGGTGGACTGCCTGGTGGACCGGGTGACGATGATCAAGGCCGGGCTGAACGATCCCACCCGGCCCTTCGGAGTCTTCCTCTTTGCCGGGCCCACCGGCACCGGCAAGACCGAGATCGCCAAGACCCTGGCCGAGTTCCTCTTCGGCTCTCCGGAACGGATGATCCGGCTGGACATGAGCGAGCTGCAGACCGCGGACAGCATGGGCCGGATCTTCGGCGAGGAGCAGTCCGAGGTGCGCGGGCTCTCTCTGGCCGAGCAGATCCGCAAACAGCCCTTCTCGGTGGTGCTGCTGGACGAATTCGAAAAAGCCCACCCCCGGGTCTGGGATATCTTTCTCCAGGTCTTCGACGACGGCCGGCTCACCGACTGGCGCGGTCTGACCACCGACTGCCGCCACGCCCTGTTCATCCTCACCTCGAATCTCGGCGCGGCGATCAGCAGCGCCGGCGGTCTCGGCTTCACCGGCGAGAAGGCGCCCTTCAACCCCGGGGAGGTGCGGGACGCGGTGCAGAAGGCCTTCCGCAAGGAATTCCTCAACCGCCTCGACCGGGTGGTGATCTTCCGGCCCCTGGGCCGGGAGGTGATCCGCCGCATCCTGAACAAGGAACTGGAGGAGGCCTTCCAGCGGCGCGGCCTGCGCAACCGCTCCTGGGTCGTGGTCTGGGACGAGGCGGCCCTGGAGTTTCTGCTGGAGAAGGGATTCACCACCGAGCTGGGCGCCCGGCCGCTGAAACGGGCCGTGGAGCGCTACCTGCTCACCCCGCTGGCCTCGGCCATCGTGGGGCACGAGGCACCCTCGGGGGACCAGTTCCTCTTTCTCCGCCGGGGTGCCGAGGGGCTGGAGGTGGAGTTCGTCGATCCGGACGCTCCCGACATCCCGGAAGAGGAACCCGGCCAACCTGAGCCGGCCATGACCGGTGAGGAGGATGTCCGGGACCTGGGCAAACTGGTGCTCGACCCGCGGGGCACGGCAGCCGAGGTGGAGCTGCTGGCCACCCATTTCGAGCGGATCAGGACGGCGGTGGAGTCGGCCGAATTCCGTGACACCAAGCAGGCGGCGCTGGACCTCACCGGCCAGGAGGACTTCTGGTCCACACCCTACCGCTTCTCGATCCTCGGCGAGGTGGAATACCTCGACAGGATCGAGGCCGGGTTCGGCACCGCCCGCTCGCTGTTCCAACGGCTCACCGGTGACGGGGAGCGGATCCGCGAGCGGGTGCCGCGCCAGCTGGTCCAGCGCCTGGCCCAGCGGCTATTCCTCCTCGACGCGGCCTGCGAGACGGTGCGCAACAGCGAGCCGCGGGACGCCTTTCTGCTGGTGGAGTCGGCCATCGACACGACGCCCACCGCCGGCGGCAACAACCGCTTCGCCCGACGGATCGCCACGATGTACAAGGAGTGGGCCCGGGTGCGCCGGATGGAACTCAGGGTGCTGGAAGAATCGGGCGACGGTGATGAACCGTACCGCCTGCTGGCCGCGGTATCGGGATACGGCGCCCACCGTTTCCTCGCCCCGGAGCACGGACTGCACGTCTTCGAGACCCCGGAGGAGGGCCAGGACGGCAAGGGCTTCCACCGCGACAAGGCCCGGGTCCGGGTGGCCGCCCAACCGGACGAGCCGGCCGGGGACAACCTGGCCGACTGGGTCAAGCAGGCCGGTGATGCCCTCGGCGAAGCGCAACCGTCCGACGCCACGGTGGTCCGCCGCTACCGTGAACAACCGTCACCGCTGGTCCGTGACGGGGTGAACGGCTGGCGCACCGGCCGCATCGACCGCGTCCTCGGCGGCGACTTCGACCTCTTCGGCTAGCCCGGCGCTAGATCATTCCACCCGCGGCATTGATCCCGTGGGTGATCCCGGTATCGAAGGCATTGAGCGAGAACAGCAGCGATGTGGTGGAACCGTCGTAGCCGAAGACCTTGAGCTGCGCGGGAGCCTCCGGATCGGGGCCCGGGGAGACCAGCATGTCTTCCCCACCGTCCCCGTTGTAGTCGATCCCCGAAGAGACCCGCGCACCGAACCGCACCGCGGGATAGTCCCAGGCAAAGAAGTTGATCCCCGGGATGGCCGCCACGGTGCCCCCGTCAAAGTTCCACCCGCGGACGTGTGCCCCGAAAACGCCGGAGGGACCGGGGGCGGTGAGAATCTCGTCGATCCCGTCACCATCCACGTCGCCGCAGGCCACGTTGGCCCCCATCCTGTTGGTGCCGTAAGCAAAGAAGCTCACCGCCGGGATGGTGGCCACCGGACCGCCGTCCACGTTCCAACCGCGAATGTGGGGGCCGAAGATGGCGCCCGGCCCGGCGCCGGTGACGATCTCGTCACTGCCGTCCCCGTCGATGTCCCCGCAGCCCACGTTGACCCCCCACTGGTTGGTGCCGTAAGCGAAATAGCTCACTCCGGGCACCGGGGTGACCGACGACCCGTTGTAGCTGAAGGCGCGGACATGGGGGCCGAAGACCGCACCGGGGCCTGCACCGGTGACGATCTCGGCGGCACCGTCTCCGTCAAGGTCGCCGAGGGTCACGTTGACCCCGAATTTCAGCGTGCCGTAGGCCAGGAAACTGAGGCTGGGCAACGGCGTGCCGTCGCCGGTGAATCCGCGGACATGGGGGCCGTAGATGTCCCCCGGGCCGGGACCGGTAATGATCGTGCCCGATAGTCCGCCCACCGTTCCGCAGTCCACATTGACCCCGTAGCCGGAAGCGCCGTAGGCCGGGAACTCGCTCAACATCCCGGCGTCCTGCTCCGGCGGGAAGAGTCGCACCGTCGGCGGGTTGCCGATCCCTGGTCCGGGGCCGCAGATCACCACCGGTGTGCCGAGGCTGAGCACCATCGCCGCCGCTGCGCTGAGATCGGGCCGCGGGCCGATCTCCCGCGACGGGTCGAGGTGCTCGATGCCGGTATCGTGGAGCAGTGCCCGCAGCTCCAATGGCTCGAGCACCCGCAGGAGGTTGGCCCTGGCGATACCCTGGAGGCAGAGCGAGGAGCCGACGATCATCGGCGAGGCACCGGAGGTGCCGCCAAAGCTTGCGGTGTATTCGGTCTGCAGTGATCCGCCGTTGTAAGCGTCCCCGTATCCGGTGGTGTAAATTTGAGATCCCCAGGCGTGGACATCCATCCGGCTGCCGTAGTTGGTGAACGACTCAGCCACCCGTCCGGTGGGGGTGCCGGCGCCGACCATGATCGCGCCCGAATCACGTACCGTGCGGTCGAAGATCCCGCCCCAGACAGCGGAATCCAGGTCCTGGCTGCCGTTGGCCCCGGCCTCCACGCAGACCACGCCGCGGGAGAAGACACCGGTCCATATCACGTCGTAGTTCACCTGCACGTATTCCATGGGGGTGGCGTCGCGGCCCGAGGGGTACATCTGCAACTCGATGAGCCAGACGTCGCCGGCATCGAGGTTGTCCACCGCCTCCTGGAAGTACTGCGCCGTATCGGGATACTGGTTGATGTCGATGGCCACCATGCCGAACTGGACGTCGGCGGCAAAGCCGTCCACACCATAGCTGTTGTGTGTGCCCACCACCTCGCCCAGTACCGCGGTGCCGTGGTCGTTGTACCCCGGATCTTCCGGGGCACCGCCGAGGTAAAAGTGGTTGTCCGCCGTGAAATCCTCGTGGTCTTCCACCCAGGCCAGTTCCACGTCGATGAACTTCATCCCCGCGCCCTTGCCCCCGGGAATCGACCAGGCCGCCGGGGCATTGAGCCCCACCGGCGGGTCGTAGAGATAGTGCTGCTCGCCGGTGAAATCGGGGGTGCCGCCCGGCGCGGGCGCCGCGGCTTTGGCCGGGTGGTCCGGCCGGACCGTTGCCAGTTCCACCTGCGGCGCCGGGTGGGCGATCTCCACCGCCGGGTCGGCGTTGAGCGCGTTGAGCGTGTGGGCCAGGGCGGCCTTGCCGCCCGGGACCTGCAGAGTGAACCAGAGGGAGAGATCCGGGCCGGTGACGCCAGACTTCGCCTCGCCAAACGCTTTCAGCCGGCGGAACCGGTCGCGGTCGCCTTTGAAGGTGGGCCGGACATCGCTGGCGCTGCTGGCCTGGAGCAGGCCGTTCACCGTCTGAAGCCGGAGACCGCTCTCGTCGCTGAACCGCCCGTCCCGCAGCAGCACATCGGATCCCTCGACGAACTTCACGTAGATCCACCCGTCATGGAAGGTGGCCAGGTCCGCTTCACTCCACGATTGGACCGGGCTGACCACCCTGGTGTCGGTGTCCAGTGCCCAACCGGACAGGGGCAACAGAAACAGGATCATGACGACGATGAATGGGATGCGTTTCATGGTGGTGTCCTCTTCTATACGGTGGCCGGCAAAAGGTCGGAAAATTCTCTGGCATCGGCGATCGGGGTATTCAGTGTATCACGATCGGGCAGGCTGCAAACTGAAAGAACGCTACCGCAGATCATCGCCAACCACGGCATTGGAAAATGTGGGTACGTAGAATATGCAACAGAAAGGGGCCTGACCCCATTCAGTTGCATTCCACTCGCGAAGACCCGTACCGGGCTGCGTCCCGGCTAGAAAATCGCGCAGGGGGCGGGGCTGCAGGCCTGGGCTGGCCCCACCTGCTCGAGGATCTCTTCACTGCTGTACGTGGTGATTGTCGGGGGAATATACTCGGGGTTCCGGGTCTCCTGGTCCGAGCTGTTCTCTTCTCTCTCCCGCAGTCGTTCACCATCCATATCCCAGCATCCTCCCCGATTCAGATATCCTGTTGTACAGGACCATGGAGCAATAACTGTCAAGGTGTGGACCTATTGTAACCTATTTTCTCTCCTAGATCACGACCTGTGCCGGCGCGTTGAAAAAGCCGTCCCCGGCAGCCACCCTGGCGATCCCGGTCTCCGGCAGTTTTTCGAACACCCCGCTCTGCCCCATCACACTATTCCCCGGCCACGAAGCCGTCGACCCGCGGCTTGAGCATCCGGTCCACGTGACGGATCGCCGCTTCCACCGCCTGGGGGTCGAGGTACAGTCCCCCGCCTCCGCCGGCCACCGGGTCGATCACGCCCCCCAGCGTGAAACTGGCCGCCATGGTCTGGAAAATGTTGTACTGCCAGCGGTGCAGGATCGGCACCGGCTTCATCGTCCCCCGGGGGATCAGCCCCAGGTTCTCGCTGGCGGCGATATAGTCACCGGCCAGTTCCATGCTGGAGAAGACCGCGCAGCGGTCGGCGTCCGGGGTCATCAACAGCTCGGCGCCGCCGTCCTCCTTCTGGTGCAGTCCGGCAAAGTAGCGGGGCCAGCAGGCCGCGATCCGCCCGGCAGTGGCGGAATCGATCACCCCCTCCCCCAGCAGCATGGCCGTCTCAATCGCCACCTCCCCCCCATGTGGCGCAGGGCCGCTGTTGCGCGCCCAGAGCGCGAGGGCCAGCAGGTCGCCGTGCTCGAGGAGCAGCGGCCGCGGTCCTGCAGGGTCGAGGAGGACGCCGTCGCAGCCGGCGGACGCGCGCAGCAGCCGCTCGAAAGGAGGCTCCTCACCCGTGGCCAGAACCGAGCAGGGGTTTCCGGGGTGGACCGACTGGAAGGCGAAAAACTGCTCCTGGTCGCAGAACAGCGGCACGCAGTGCAGCCCCCGGTAGTCCACCAGGCTGGCCGGGCTGGCCGCTCCGGCATCGCTCAACACCAGCAGTTTCCAGCCCTCGATCAGCGCCCGGGCCACTTCAGGCTTCAAGCCACGAGCCCCGGGCAGGGCGGTGATCCCGGTCAGGGGCACCCGGGACACCTGGCCCAGGTCGGGAATTGCATAAAACAGGGGGAAGGCTGCGCTCACCGCCCAGTAGCTGGGGAAGGAGAGCCAGCCATCGGTATCCTTGTAAAGATTGATCGCCACCTCGTGGATCTCCCTGGGTGCGGCCCAAACCCAGCGCATGGCCTCGATACCCGAGAGACGGTGGTAGTTCCTCGCTTCCTCGGGGTTGGCAGACAGCTGTTCCCTGACCCGCGATTCACCACTGTAGGCGTAAGAGATGGTCTTCCCCTCCTCCGAGTGGTGGGCGTAGATCATCGGCCAGGTGAGGCCGTCCACCGGCCGTTCGTGCACCGGGGTGTAAACGTCGAGGTCGAAGGCCAGGGCTTCCACGTATTCCCAGACGTTGATCTCCTTGCTCTCGGCCTGGAGCCGCAGTTCCTGGAACCGCACCTGGGAAGCCGGGTCGTCCCGCCCCGGCGGAGGCACCATGGGGAAAGCGGGATAGGCTGTGGCCTTGCGCAGCAGCTCCGGCAGGTTCAGCGCCGGGTCGCTGCCCGCCGCCTCCCGCCGGTCGGGATCGGATTTGAGATTCGAGTCGGGAGTGGGGTCGGGCCGCGGTTCGGCTTCACCGGCGGACGCCATGCGTTCCAGGTCTTCGCGGTTGTACGTCCGCTCGCTGGCCAGCGCCGGGTTGACCACCAGGAGGGTGACTCCTGCCTTGAGCAGGTTCGCGATGTGCGGCAGGGTGGGCGCGGCCTGGAACGAAATGGCCGGCGCCTTCTCCTGGATCCGGGCAATGCCGGCCATGGCCCCGTCGGTGCTGTCGTAGACAAAGGCCTGCAGCCCCTCCCCCTGCTTGGGCTGCTGGTAGAAGACCTTGTTCTCGTGGATCACCGCCTGCAATTCGGGCAGCGCAACAAAGCGACCGAAGGTGACCAGCCCGTACAGCCGGGCCACCACGTTTCGTTGCATATTGATCTTGTGATCGGAGCCCTCGTCGATCACCAGGCCGGCCTGACCGGCGGCCAGGCACTCGTAAAGCACCACATCGGGCGGGCGGGTAATCAGGGACAGCGCCTCATCGGGCTGGATCATCCCCTTGGCGATGGCGAACTCGCGGGCGATGGCATCATCGGTGAAGACCCAGGGGACGAAGCGGCCGTCCTCGGTCCGGATCCCGGCCACCCGCGGCTGTTCGGCGTCGTTCGCGTTGACATTGCCATAGCCCTTGTCCTTCAGCGCCTGGTTCATGTCACCCATGAAGCGGGTGAACTCGCCCGATGGGATGATCTGCACCACGTTCTCCAGCTGGTTCAGTGACTCGGCCAGCTCCTCGAATGACGCCTGGCCCCGGGACGTGCGCAGCAGGACATCCTCCAGCAACCCCAGGTCCTCCATCGTGCTATTCTCGTTCATCCAGCCGCACCCCCACACACGTGTACAGTCAATCCGGCCCGCAGCACTGCCACACGGCGGCGTCCGCGGGACCAGGCCAGGAATATCTTCGCTGTCAGCGGATGGAGCACAACACTGCGGCTGACACAGTTCTATTCGGCACAATGGGGTGTCGATGTAAGGGTTTGTGAGAGGGTCAGGGCGCGGCGCCGGTCACCAGGCACTGGGCGCTGCCGGTGCTGCCGGAGGGCGGGTAGGGCGGCTGGTTCCAGGGCGAGGCGGTTACATCCTCGGCAAAAAGCAGGAAGCGGTTCGCCCCCACCAGCGCACCCAGGGCCGGCAACTGGGTGGTCCAGGCGGCGACATATTCGCCTCCGGCCGGGACGTTGGTGAAGCCGGCCCGCCAGTTGGGCAGCTGAGTCCCGTCGGCCAGGGTGACGTGGAGCCGGGCGGCCACGGTCCGGGCCAGGCCGGGGTAGAGGTTCTGCAGCGTGGCGCTGATGGATACGGCAAAGGGGAGGGTGCCCGAAGCCGGAGCGCAGGTCAGCCCGGCGCCGATGAGGGACACCGGCTGGAGCTGCACCTCCAACCGGTAGGGCACCGCCCCGATGGTTACCGGGTGGACCTGGGTCTGGTATCCATCACAGGAGACGTCCACGGTATACGTCCCGGGCTGGAGCAGCCGGGTGAAGCCGCCAAAGAGCGGTTCGGGATTGCGCCGCTCCCCTTCCACAAAGGCCACCTCCTGCACCGACACCGTCGCCCCGGGAAGCGGGGCCCCGGTGAGCGCGGAGGTGACGCGGCCGGTGAGCGAAGAACTGAGCCCCCGCTCCATCAGGTAGGTCCAACCGGGCCGGATCCGCTCGAGGATCACCGGCACCTCGCTGAAAGCGGGCTGGAACCAGGTGGCGGTTTCGGTGAGGAAGGCGATCGCCCCGTGTTCGTTGTAGGCATCCTCGAAACTCTCCCCGCTGGCCGAGGCGAGGCGGGTACCATAACTCATCTGTCCAGCGTACCCGTCGCGGATTTCATGGTAGAGCGCCGTCTCGGCCAGGGTGGCGCAGACGTAAGGATAGAGCACCTCCTGGCCGTAACTGTGGTAACTGACGTAGACCGCCGGTTTTTCCCGGGCCATCAGCGCCTCGACGGTCCGGGTCTCGGCCTCCGACTCAGGAGCAGGCCCGATGAAAAGATCGCTGTACGGATCGCTGCTCACAGCTCCGCACTCTCCCCAGAGAAAGGAATAGTTGCGGTTGTTGTCCACCCCGTATTCATCGACCAGGGGAAAATAGGTGCGGTTCTTGCGCCACATGTCGTAGACGTCGAAGACATATTCCAGGCCGTCGGGATTGACCGCCGGGATGAGCCAGATCTCGTAACCGTCGACCCAGGCGGTGGCGCTGGGGTTGCCGCCGTAGCGCTGGGTCAGGGTCTCGGCGATGTCGAGCACAGCCAGTGGAGTGACCAGTTCGCGGGCGTGGTGGACGCCGTCCACCACGAAGGCCGGTTCGTCCTCGGCAAGCTGGACGTTGTCAGAGACCTTCAGCGCCCAGAGCGCCCGGCCTTCGCTGGTCAGCGGCGTACCCAGCTCCTGGTTGAGGTTGACCACCCGGGCAATGGCTGGGTAGTCCCCCTCGATCTCCTGCAGGCGGGCGAGGATCTCCTCGTAATCCACGTATTCGGGATCGACACCGCCCCGCGTGGCCCGGGCCACCACTTCCGGTTCATAGCCCTCCTCTCGGAGCGCTTCCAGCTCCGCCCGGTCCACCACCAGCCCCACCACCGAGCGGGCGGCGTCCCAGCCGGCCAGATCGTAGCGGGTGCCCTGGTGAAAAGCGGGGAACTGGGTCTCGAAGTCGTCGAGCACGATCTCGACGGCCATGCCGTCAGGGATGTCAGGTTCGGAAGCAATCGCCCCGGTGGTACACACCAGGATATCGAGGACGAAGAGGAGAGTGATGGCGATGAGGCGAGAAAAACGCACAGTGGAACCTCCTGCGGGGACAGTGTATCACTTTCACCCTTGTGTTGGGGAGAGCTGCAGCGGTCTCTTCCTTCCAGGACCGAGCCCCTGAACCATGAGACGGATGAGGAGAGAAGAGCGTATACTGGTAAAAAAAACATGGTGCAAAGGTGCCGGGAAGGCGCCCAGGAAACTGATTCGATTCTGCCATGCAATGAACGGATAGCTCCGCTTCTAAGAGGGTCGCACCGATGAAGGCCATGATAAAAGCACTGCTCAATCCGCTGTTGATGATTTTCAATTTCACGGTGCCGGCCCGGTTCAACAACCGGACTTTCAAAATTCCGGTCATCCGGAAAACCGGCTTGACGCTGCTCTATGGAAAAGAGAAGTGGATGGGAACACTGTTGCAGTCAATGGCGCTGCCGGAGAAGAGCTCATTTGTGGATGTGGGGACAAACCTGGGACAGACGCTTCTCCTGTTCAAGAGTATTTACGATCTCCACTACTTCGGCTTTGAACCAAATGCGCACTGTCTCTCGTACATCGACACGCTCATCCGGACCAACCGGATCACCAGGGCCACGTTGATCCCCGTTGGGCTCTCTCGAACCACGGGAATCCAGAAGCTGTACCTCACGGACGAAAGTGATTCGGGCGCCACGATCATCGAGAACTTCCGGCCGGGACACTACGCGGAGGAAGATGTTGCCAGCATCCCGGTCTTCCGCTTCGACGAGCTCGACTTCTGGAAGGACCAGACGGTGGCCCTGGTGAAAATCGATGTCGAGGGGGCGGAAAGTCTCGTCCTCGACGGAATGGAAGCGTTCCTGGCGCAGCAACAGCCCGCAATCATTTGCGAAGTGCTGGATGCCCACAGCGGGGAGTTCCTGCCCGATGTGCAGCAGCGAGCCGATGCAATGGTGGAAAAACTGAATCAGTGGGGTACAGGCTCTACCGGTTGAACCACCGCAACGACGCCCTCAGTATCGAAGCGATCGACGGCATCATTCTCAAGCAGTGGAGCCCGGAGAGCGTAGATACCAACGACTACCTCTTCGTTCCCCGGGACTTTGACATCGTTGCGGTCAAAAAACGAATCGCCGCCACATGAGCAGGGAACAGCACTTTCCATGCTCAGAGAGCGATGACAAACATGTCATTCCCACTACCTTGACGCCCCCCTGAGAATCAGCTCCAACCCGCC
This sequence comes from uncultured Acidobacteriota bacterium, assembly GCA_963836075.1. Taxonomy (GTDB): domain Bacteria; phylum Acidobacteriota; class JAQAZP01; order JAQAZP01; family JAQAZP01; genus JAQAZP01. Next base: position 1,754,182 of record CAWIIB010000009.1, on the reverse strand, counting down.
CCAGGTCACCGAGTCGAGGATGTCCTTGATCACCTCGGTGTGTTCGGCGTCACCGCTGAGCAGCGCCCCCTCCACCATGAAGACGTTGTAACCCCGTTCGAGGGCACCAAAATAGGTGGCCAGGGCGCAGCCGGTGGCGCTGAGGCCGCAGATGAAGACGGTGTTGGCCTCCATCTCCTTCAGCACCTTGTCCAGCTCGGTGTCCTGAAAGGCGCTGGCGTGGTTCTTGACGATTTTCGGGTCCTCGTCGGTGACGATCACCGATTCAGGGAACTCGAAGTCCTCGCTCCCTGGTTCCGGCCCCCACTTGGGGTCTGTGTGGTAGACCCGGACCACCGGCATGTTGAACTGCCGGAACTGCCAGATCGCCCCGTTGACCATCCGCATCGCCGGTCCCTGCTCCTTCTCGTCCATCATCGGGATGTACTTGTTCTGGACGTCGATCACCAGCAGCACCGGCTTGATCGGCTGCTTCGCCTCCTCCTCCTGGGCCAGGAGAGGAGAAAACAGGGCCAGCAGGGCAAGCATCACGAAAGCAATCCACCTGTTCATCACATATTCTCCCCGGGGTTATTCGTTCTTGGCCGCTTCGCCCGCAGGCGCCTTGCGGTGCGGGGCCCAGAGGACGTTGATGATCTTCCACTCGCCGCTAATTTTTGCAACGTGGGCGTAGTCGAGAAAATCGGCCGAATCGATCTTGATCGTGGCGATGCTGTCGAAGACATCGAGGATGGTGACCTCGATTTGCCGCTCGTCCTCAGGTTTTCCCCCCAGACCGGCTGAGGCGTATTCCTTGAGGTTGGCCGCCACGCCGTTGAAATCCAGCAGGGTCCGTCCGGTGGGCAGGGTGTGCAGGGTCACCTTCTGCAGGTTGGGGTGCAGCGCCTTGTCCATCCGCTCGGGGCTCGACGAGTAGAAGCCGTCCACATAGTCCATTGCGGTCTGCTTGATGGCGGCCTTGTCGGCGTCGCTCACCTCTCCGCCCATGGCGCAGAGCGGCCAGGCAAGGAGACAGACAGTGGCCAGAACCAGTGCCGTTCGTTTCATCGCGTCCTCCATGATAACGTAGAAGAAATGGGGGACCACCGCCGCGGATCGTCCGCTGGAGACAGGTGGACCCCGGTGTGGTGATCACATGAAATACAACGAAGTATGGCGGGATTTGTTTCAGCTGCCGCCGATTGCGGTAAGCGATTCCAGGTGATTGAAATACCGCAGTATGCCGATAAGAGTCAGGGATTATTGTATTTCAGATGTAACAAAACAGGCCAATTCCAACAAAGGATAGGGGTATATGAAATTCACATACGGGATAGTGCTGATTTTATTTGTGCTGACGATTGCCGGCAGTTATTCCGACCTTTTCGCCGGCACCACGGATACGCCCACGCCCTGGAGAAGTTTCCCGATCTTTAACATCTACACGTCAGGATTTGTCGCAATCACCGATCACGAGGGGTCCTCCGACCCGTCCAATGGCGGTGCGGCGGTGCGGCCCGCTTCGGCAGACATCGCCTCCTGCTCGGCCGACGGCGCGGCCCCCGGCGGCCAACCCAGCGTGCTCTGGGCCTACTACGACGGCGGAACGCCATACGACCCGGACTACACCCTCGACCATGAACGATGATTTCGTGCTGTTCCGCCTGCGTGTGGGCGCCGATCCCACGGAAAATGGAGCGGCCAAGGGCTTTGTCAGTTCCACGTGGGACGTGCTGATCGACATCGATGGCGACGGATACAAGGAGTTCGTCCTGGCCATTGACGGCACCGAGGCTTCACAGGTTGAAGATTTGCTCTGGGTTTTTTACAGCGACCTGGAGGGCAATGGCATCGAGGAGACCACCGACACGGTGGACACCTTCGTCGCTGCCGGCAGCGGCGGTGTCCAGACATACAACCACGTCACGGTGCGGATGGATGGCGATAACCTGTGCGACGGGGACAACCAGGTACCTGGTTCGACCTGCAGGTGCCGCTGATCGCCTTTAAAAACCTCTCGGGCGACCAGCTGATCTATCCCGATACCCCCCTGGCTATGTTCTACAGCACGGCGCGGTCCAACTCCGACCCCCTGCAAAAGGATCTGATGATGGACCCGGGCACCACGGAGCCGCTGAACAACCCGATCACTTTTGGTGACGTCCTGACCTTTGGCGGCGGCGCGACCCTGATCGACCTGGCCTCCTTCACCGCAGACGGGCGGGAACATAGCGCGGCTCTGGCCTGGGAAACCGCCTCCGAGAATGATACGGCCGGCTTTCACCTCTGGCGGACCGACGTGGCGTCAACGGACTATTCCCGGATCACCGACACCATGATCCCGGCGCAGGGCGGTGTCAGCTGGGGTGCGGTCTATGAGTTCGAGGACACCGGCGTCCGCACCGGCACCACATATTTCTACAAGCTGCAAGATATCGATTTCGAAGGACGCAGCAACCTGTATGGTCCGGCAAGGGCCACGGTGGGAGAAGCGGACATCGTCCTGCTGGCCCCCTCGGCCAAGGCCAGTGTGCCCCTCTTCCAGCCGCCGACCTTTGTCTGGAAAAGCAAAAGCGCCTCCCACTACCGTCTGCAGTTCTGCCGGCAGCCCGACTTCAGCGGCTCGGTGGCGGCCATGCCCTCGCAGTGCGGCATCGGCCCGGGGTGGATCAGCGGCGAAAGCTACACGCCGGCGCTTTTCAATTGGCAGGCGCTCTGGAATCTCCCCCCCCTGCAGAGATCCCTCTACTGGCGGGTTGTTGGCCAGAGCGCCCTGGGCGAACCCGTGGCCTCGGCACCGTCCTCGATCACCTTCCTCGGCCAGGGTGGCGGATCCTGAAGCTGGTACATTCGTACGCGGTTAGAGCCCTCTAAGCACAGGCAGTACATCACCGTGTACTGCCGCCGGAACTTTAGCACCGCCTCGGACGGGAACTCAGTATGGGGCCTGGGAACCGAGCTGAGTCAGGTTGCGATCGCCAACCATCAGAAGGATGATCATGTTATTCATTGCAATAAAAAACCTTAATTGAATAACCTCAAATGAAATGAAATTACCACTTGACAAATACAGTCATAGGTCGCACGTTTATTTCATACATCTGTTGAACCTTTGAGCCGTCACAATTGAACGCGCCACCTCCTGCCCCCTACACCTGCACCTGCACCTCTAAATCCGTTCACATCCATCATAGTTCATGTCTGAAAGGAGGAGCCCTTTGGAGGGATCACCATGAAGACCAGGCAGGTCCACCGGCTGTTGCTCCCGATCCTCTTTCTCCTCCTCCTCCTCCGGGCATGACTGATACCGTTGCCGCTACACAGGACGGCAGCCTGTCCGGCCTGATTGTTGATCAGGCGGGAGATCCCCTGCCTGGGGTGGTTATATCCATCACCGGTCCCGCCCTGCCGGGCGAGCAACAGGCAGTCACCGATACCGAAGGAATCTACCGCATCCCCCTGGTGCCGGTGGGACAGGGATACCAGGTTGCCGTATTCCTTGATGGATTCCAGAAGGTAGTCCAAACCGACATCAAGGTGAAAATGGGCACCAAGGCCCGGGCGGATTTCACCCTGACGGCAGATACAGGAAGCCACTACGAGATCACCGTGGTCGCCGAGACACCGATGGTCGACACAAAGGCGTCCACCATCAGTGACACAATCTCGTCTGAATTGATGGATGACATCCCCAATGGCCGAACCTATTTCTCCGCCATAAACATGGTCCCCGGTATAGTAGCTACCGATTTCTACAACATCCGCAGCCACGGCGCCTCCTGGTTCGACAATGTTTTCCTCGTCGATGGCATGGACACCACCGACAGCGCATCAGGGAACTTCGGGTTGAAGGTCAGCTATGAAGCAGTTCAGGAAGTCACGACGCTCACCGGGGGCTTGGAGGCCGAGTACGGGAAAGCCACTGGAGCGATTTCCAATGTGGTCACCAGATCGGGCGGCAACGAGTTCCATGGGACGGTGCCGGTCTACTACACCAACCTCGACCTCAAACGTCACCAGCAGGCCGACCGCACCAATGTTGAGGAGGACAGCTTCTACGAGGTCGAACCGGGGATCTCACTGGGTGGGCCGGTGCTCAGAGACAGACTCTGGTTTTTCGCCTCATACAACAACCTGACCCGCCGAATCACGGGGATCAACAACTTCGAAGAGGAGGTGAAGCGGAACGAGATCTACGAGGAACTGCTGCTCAAGCTGAGCTGGCAGGTGAACCCGAACAACAAGATCGTTGGCCAGTATGTGGCGACCCCCACCACCATCGACAGCAAGGACTCACAGGACCCGGATATCATGGAAAGCGCCTATTCGGTAGAAGAGGAAGGCAGCGGCCTGGGATCACTGCTCTGGACCAGCATCTTCACACCAAACCTCTTCCTTGAGGCCAGGATGGCCACGCACACTGTGAACCTGACCGTTGGTCCGGCCTCCGCCGGCGTGCGAGACGACCGCATCGTGGACAACCGGAATGGCGATGGAAGTATTATCTCTGGAAATATCTCCGCCAGTACCCGAAGAAAAACACCCCCGTGACCTCTACTCCGCAACCCTCAACTACTACCGGGGCGACTGGGCCGGTGCGCACAACTTCAAGTTCGGAGCGGAATACCAAACATTCGAGTTGGAGGGTTACGAGATCTATCCCGATAGCTACATCATCAACCGCCCCAACGGCCGCCCGGACCTGCTGAATCGAACCAGTGACCTTCTGTACAGCAACGGCGGCGATATCCTCACGTTCTTTGCCCAGGACAGCTGGAACTGGAATGAGAAGTGGACCTTCAACCTGGGTCTGCGCTGGGAGACCCAGACCCAGGAGAACGACCTGGGTGAGCGGGTCTACCGGCTGGACAACCTTATCGCCCCGCGGTCGGGCATCGTCTGGGACATCGGGGGGGACGGACGCAGCAAGGTGCATCTTGGTTACGGCCGTTACTTCGACGCCGTGGGCACGTATCTCGGCCAGAATCTGAACCGCCGGCAGAACGAGTCCTGGCAATATCAGGGCGACTACGAGACCGGCGATTGGGAAGAGACTTCCCACACTACTCCGGAAGACAACCTCACCCTGGTGGATCCATACCTCATGGCAAACTTCAAGGATGAACTGACCGCCGGGTACGAGTTCGAGTTCGCCATTGACTATTCGGCAGCGATCAGGCTCAGCTATTCCTGGCAGGACAACATGATCGAAGATATCATCGGCAACGAAGACGCCATCCGCAGCGGGGAGGAGACAACAATCAAGTATTACTTCACCAATCTCCCGGATGGGAAACGGAAGTACCGGGGCCTTGACCTGCAACTGCGGAAGCGGCTCTCGGGCAACAGCCAGTTCTACCTTGCCTACACGCTCTCCAGGGCCGAGGGTTCAATGGGTGACTTCAACCACGAGGGCACACAGCCCTTCGGCGACTTTGCCGAGCTCCGCTACTTCAACCACTATGGCGAGCTCCCCTGGGACATTCGCCACCATGTCAAATTCAACGGCGCGTACCACATGCCATGGGGAATCATCCTCGGCGCTGTTTTCAGGTGGCGTACCGGCACACCCTATTACCGGCTCGGTGATGTTCAAGATTATCTCCTTCCGGGGACTGCCCAGGGCGCTTTTAACATATATTACGGTGGGTATTTTTATCATGTCGACCGGCCCGGCTCCCATCGCCTGGGGAATGCCTGGCAACTCGACCTGCGGCTGACCAAGGGCATCAATATCGGTGAAACGGTATTGAGCCTGACCCTTGACGCCTACAACGTGACCAACAACCAGTTCGTGCTGAGCCGCGTGTGGTATGACAACCAGAGTTGGGGCGAGGCCGACACCTGGATGGAGGCCGGTACCTTCGTGGCAGGACTAAAGTTCTCTTTCTGAGCAGCATTAGAGATCGCCGTATTTCTTCAGCCGCTCATCGTAGATTTCGTGCTGCCGGACGACGATCTCCAGGAAGCGGGGATCGTCACGGAGGTTGGCATAGAAGGGGCTGTTGGTCAGGCTCATCCAGGAGGCGAACAGGCTGTAAGCATAGCCAAATCCCCCCCTGTATTGTTCCATCTGTTCGATCGCTTCGATCGCTTCATCGTTCATTCCCAGCAGCGCATAGACGAAGGAGGATTGATTCAGCGCGAGCGCTTCCTCCCGCCGACCCTGTTTCGCGTACATCAGCGCCTGCGCCCCGATTGTCCAGCCTTCGAGGCCGTTTTCGCGGGCCAGGGCGATGATTTCCTCCACCTTTTCGTAGTCTCCCCTTTCGACATACCCGATGGCCTGGCGCATGAACAGGTCGCCGGAGACCGGCTCGATCTCTTCAGCGATCCGCAGCTGCTCCCAGTAGCCCTCCTCGTCGCCGATCCGGGCATAGTTGTCGGCGAGGAAGAGCTGGACCTTGTAGCTGAACGGTTCCTGCTTTAGGGCTTTCTTGAAGTGCGGTATCGCCTGCAGATTGAGCCCCAGGGTCCAAAGGAGGATTCCCGAAAAATGGTTGGATTCGAAGAGCAGCGGATCGGCGTCCACGGCTTTCTTGAGGTAACCATAGGCACCGTCGATATCCATCCCGTTCCAGCGAATGTAGCCCATCAGTGCATTCGAGTGGGCTATGTCCGGGTTCAGTTCGTAGGCCTTTTCCGCATGGAGCGTCAATTGTGACCACATCTCATCGGTTTGATCACCGGTGTTGGCGCAATACGTCGAACAGGCCATGGCGTAACCGCAGTAGCCCAGCACATAGTCCGGCTCCAGTTCCATCGCCTTGTCCAGCATGCTGATCGCCGCGTTGTAGTCCCGCTCGTCCTCTGAATTGTAGTACGTGCTGATATAGTGCCGGGCCCTCAAGTAGTATTCGTAGGCCTCGGGGTTGGCCGGCAAGCCGGCCTCGAAGGCCTGGTGCGGTTTGGGATCCAGGGCGAACTTCATTTCCCTGGCAATGGTCACCGATGTCTCGTCCTGGACCTGAAAGCTGTCTGTTGCTTCAAGGGTGTAGGTATCGGACCAGATGGTTGACTCGTCCGCCGTGTTCACCAGGCGGACCACCAGGCGGATGTTGGCCGTGTCGGTGAGAACGCTGCCCTCCAGCACGGTGTTCACACCCAGTTCCCTGCCGATCTCCCTGATCGAAGTTGAGCCGTCCCTGAATTTCATGGTCACCCGCGGCGAGACGACCTTCAGGTTGCTGACCCGGCCCAGTTTCTCGCTGATCGCCTCCACCATTCCGCGGCAGAAGTGCTCCTGGTCCCGATCCGGACTGGCGTCGTTAAAGGGCAGGATCGCGATCGAGTTCTCCCACTGCACCGAGTCCCCTGCCACTGCCGCTACGGCCCCTGCTGCCGCCGATGACGCCCGCCCTCCGTTTCCACCGCTCCCGGCCGGTTCCCCTCGACGACCGAAGCCGAAGTATGAGGTGAGCGCAATCACCGAGAGCAGGATAATGGCAAGCGGAACCATTACCCATGGTGACCGGATCCGCGGCTGTTCGCCCCACGGTTTCCGGTAGCCCTTTCGCGGGCTGCGGATCACGGGAGGCGCGGCCGCCTCACCCGATTCCCACTCTTTGATCCGCCGCAGATCGGCCGCCAGTTCCCCGGCGTCCTGATACCTCTCCAGGGAATCCTTGAGCAGCGCCCTGTGGATCACATCATCAAGTTCCGCTGAAATTGCCGGTCGTATATCTGATGCCGATGACGGGTCATCGTTTAGGATCGAGTGGACCACCGCATGCTCGTGATCACCCTTGAAGGGCAGTTGCCCGGTGGCCATCTCGTAGAGCACCACGCCCAGCGACCAGATGTCGCTTCGCTGGTCCACGTCGCTTCCGCGGGCCTGCTCCGGTGAGAGGTAGGCCGCGGTGCCCAGGGTGCTGCCAGTCCGGGTCACCCTGCTCTCCCCGGCAAGCTTGGCCAGGCCGAAGTCGACGATCCGGGCCACGCCGTCGCCGGAGACGATGATGTTGGCCGGCTTGACGTCCCGGTGCACGATCCCCTTTTCGTGGGCCCGGGCCAGGCCCTCGGCCACCTGCCGCGCGTAATCCATGGCTGCCGCCGGTTCCAGCGGGCCCCTGGAGAGCATCTGCCTGATCGACTCGCCCTCACAGTAAGCCATGGCGATGAACATCCGCCCGTCTTCGGTTTCGTCGATCTCGTGTATTGGACAAACATTGGGGTGGTCCAGGGCCGAAGCGGCCCGGGCTTCGCGGATGAACCGCTTCTTCACCTCTTCATCCGAACTGAGATGCGTGGGAAGAAACTTGAGGGCCACCTGGCGGTCGAGCTTCAGGTCCTGGGCCTTGTAGACCACGCCCATACCGCCCTCGCCGAGGGTTTCGACAATCCTGTAGTGAGAGATGGTCTGGCCGAGCATCAGATCCACCCGATCTTCCGGTCTCCTGGGAGACATTCTGCGGATCTCGCCGGAACATGTAAGGTGACTTTGCCATATTAGCGTTTTTTTATCAAGAGGGGAATGAGGCTTATTTGAGAGGTCGATGTGTCTCCGTGCCGAGTCGTGACCGTCCCCGGCCTGGAAATGGCCAACGTCGTCGATGTAGATGAATGGCAGGAGCGCTGTCTGCCGGAACCAAGGCCTCTGTCAGGCGTCAGGGCTTCGGGATGTGAACAAAAAAGCATCGCTGCCCCGGCGCCGACAATACTGCTCGAACGCCGGGGCAGGCGTGGTGCGCGACGCGCGACGGGACGCTACGGGTGTTGTTTGAAACGGTAGAGTTCGTTTGCCCTGTCACCCGTCACATATATGTGGCCCGACGGCCCGACTGCAACGCCATTAAAAAACCAGGTCGGAGGAGCATTTGGAGCCGCCGGCGCTCCAGTTTCTAACCCCTCGGCAACCGTCGTCACGGCACCGGTCGCAGGATCGATACTCGACAGACGGCCGGCACCGGATTCCACTACCAGCAGGCTGCCGTCGGTGTTGACGGCAAGCCCCTCGGGCGCCATCAGGCCTGAAGCAACGAGGATGGGGGTGACCGGAACGCCGTCTTCCACAATCTGGTATACAGCCCCCAACGCCCAGTCGGCCACCCAGAGGTCGGTCTCGGTCGCTGCCAGGCCTGTCGGCACGGCAAGACCGGTGGCAATTGGCGAGTAATCGCCGCGGACAACGCTCCCGGTGCCGAGCTCGGCCACGGCCATGTCACCCTGAAACGCAATAGCGTTCAACGGGAAAGAGAAGAGATTCGGGCCAGAGATGAGCTCCAGCGTCTCTCCGTCCCGCACCTCCACCGAATTGGTGAACCAGGATGAGAGAACCAGGCCCTCACCATACGGGGCGATGGTCAGAGCGCTGCCGAACATCTCCGCAAACGCCCCGGGCCGTCCGGTTTTCGCGTTGAACTCGCGCGCGGAAAACACGTCCGCAACGAAGACGGAATCACCGCCCAGAGGACGAGGCAGTACCTGCGACGCCACCCGGCGCGATCATTCCTCCCTTGCTGATCTCGCGCACCTCGCCGCTGGGAAGAACACGGTAGATGGTTCCGCTGACGAAACTTGACACGAACAGATTCCCCTGCGAGTCGAACGCCAGGTTGTCGAGGCCCGGCCCGACGTCGGCAACCACCATGACGGCACCTGTGCCCAGATCGATACTCACCACCCGGTCGAGATTGAGTGCGTGAAGGCACCCCTCGGCGTCGAACTTCACCGCAGCGGAGGCAAACGGGTTGAGGACGTCCTCGAACCAAAGCGGCGGAGGACCCGAATCGACGTCGACTCTGAGAATTTTCTCCTGGAAGATCGGGCCATAAAGAAGGCCGTCCGGTCCGAAGTCGAACGCGTTGAGGTTGTAAAAGTCGGGGTCCAATTCGGTCGGCGGAAGCGTGCCGTCCGGATCGATCTCGTACAGGCCGGCGAACCCATAGAAGTCGTGCGCCGCGAACAGCCGGAGGTCGTCGGAAAAGGTGATCGGGTTCACCCCCGGAAAGAGCTGACCGGCGGTGATCTTTGTCCCGTTCGGGGACAGCCGACCGACCTCACCGGTGAATATCGACGTCCAGAACAGTTCGTCCTGATACACCGAACCCGGCGGGCCGAAAGTGACGTCGTCCGGGGACTCGACGCCATCCGCCGGACCGAGTCGATAGAGAATCTTGCCTGTGCCGGGGTCCATCACAACGATCTCGCGGCCCATGGCACTGGCGATATGCAGTCTGTCGTGACTATCGAACGCGAGGCCATTGGCTCCGTGAATCGGAGAGCCCCTGACAAGCACTTTCCAGTTCTGAACGAAATCCTTGTTGATCTCAACCGCGACGGCCGGGTTGGTCACTGGAAAAACGAGCAGCATGGCCGTGAAGCCGACAATGCTCAAATAGACAAATTTCTTTGTGGTGTTCATGAGGTCTCTCCTTTTCTCACCGAATTCAGTCCCTACGGCGTTGGCGGCACCCCCGTCTCCACCCAGTCAACCACGTCCAGGAGAGCTTCGATCTCCTCCTCAGTGGTGAAAGTGCAGTGATCGAAGCGGTCAAACTCACGCTGCACGAGTTGATCCAGATTGTCCTGCGCGGCAACGATTGCCGCGTACGCAGCCTGATGCGTCGGGTGCACCACACCGTCGCCCGAAGTGTGCAGGGTGAGGGCCGGAATGTTCAGCCTGCCGGTCGGCTGGTAATAGCGCCGTAAATAATTGTGCCCGGCGGGATGTCCCTCGAAGCGGTCCACGCCGGCGTTGAGTGCCTCGTCATCCATGGAGCCGGTGTAGTAGGTGGCCGAGTTGTCATAGAAGATGTGATTGTTCATCAGCTCCAGATATCCATTGCAGCCCATGCAGTGACCCCAAATATTCATCATGACCGACCAGACCAGCTCATCGAAGCTGGCATACGGGATCTCAACCTGGTCTATGCCAGCGAGTTCGTAGAGCGCTCCGGGGTTGGTGTAGACTGCAACAAAGAACGCGGTACCGTCATAGCAATCAAAGTCTTCCGGAACCTCCAGGGCGTTGCCGGGCAGCACATCCGGATAGAAGTAGTCAAACAACACGCGGATATCATACTTATAGTCAATCCCCATCTGTGAACCACCGATCACACCGCACATGGGGACGGCCCCGGCAAAGAGGCTGGGGTGCTTCTCGGCCAGCATCACGGCGATCAGTCCGCCCATCGAGTGCCCCATGACGTATATGTTGTTCGGCATCTGGAACCATTCGGCAAAAATCGTGCGCAGCTGACGGGTCTCCTTGAATCCTTCCTTGACCGCCCACCCGTTTTTCGAGAAGCTGGAATAGGCCACAGCGTATCCAAGTTCCAGAAGACCGTCCCGGGTCGGCGCAAAGCCTTGAGGCAATTGGATCGGCTGGTCGAGATACACGTGTCCATGGGCGTAGAGCACCAGGTCACCGTTCCACGAGGGCGGGTGATAGAGGGCGTACAGAGCGCCATCTGATTCTCCGAGCACTTCCTGTGTCCCGTCAGGGATCTCAGCCGACACACAGGGCGAGAGCACTGTCAGGAACAGGACGGCAATAGCCAGGATAAAAGTTGAGCGATACATGATAGGTCCTCCTCCAAGGGTTGATGATATTTGAACTCCCAAAGCGCCTGCTTTCTTCAATCCGAGGGATTTCCACCTCCCTTCGCCAAAGATGTCCGTGATAAGAGCTGGACTCGATTTACAACCTCCCCGCCGCCACGGTGGCGCCCGTGACTATCTCGTCGATGCCTCCCCCGTCACCGTGCAGCTGGCCGTGTCGATGTCGCCCGACGGCGGGAATGGCGGCTGGTTGAATGGCGGCGGCGTCACGTCTTCGGCGTGAAGTACGAAGACATTGCCCCCCACCAGGCTTCCCAGCGCCGGCAGCGTCTGCATCCAGGTGGTGACGAACATTTCGTTCGGTCCGAGGTTGGTGTATCCCGCCCGCCAGCTCTGGTAGGTCGCACCGCCGGCCAGGGTCAGGTTGATCCGTCCGGCGATTGTTCGGTCGTAGTCGACGACGTTGCCCAGGGTCACGCTGAGCTGGACGGCAAAGGGCAGCACGCCAGAATCGGGAACGCAGCCGAGATCTGCCGAGACCGTATCGAGGAGGGCGTAGTGATAGCCCATGTCCACGGGGTCCACATCGGGACCGCAGTCGCTGCGGGTTGTCCCCGCGATCATCGGACTGAACGGATTCCCCGCGTCCACGCAGGGGTTGACCACCCCCGGCTGACAGGGATCCTGCTGCAGGTGGTAGTCGTCGTCTGCTGGAAGATAAAACAGCGGATCCGCGTCGATCATCCCGGCGCCCCAGTTGAGAGTAGCGCCTGGATCAAGTTTTATTGAGTCCTGTCCGCCAAACACGTCGGAGAAGCTGATGGTGAGTTCGTCTTGTTCTCCAACATAGCCCTCAGATCCTACGGGTGCATCATTGGCCCAAAGGATTGTGTTGCTGATGGTGGCGGCTGAATTCGACAAGAGGCTAATCCCACCGCCGACTAGCTCGGCAGAATTCCCGGTGATCGTGTTGTTGGCCAGGGTCAGTATGCTGCTGTAAGAGTTAATACCGCCACCCCAGCCGCTACCCATAACTGCCTGACATGTGTTGCCGCTGATCAGGTTGTTGGTGATGGTCGCATGACATCCGGTCCAGAACGTCATTCCGCCGCCAGCGTCGCCTGCCGAGTTGTTGGTGATGATGTTGTTCTCGATGGTCGGATCGCAGGCCGTCAAGAAGGCGAGCGCACCGCCCTCGTTTGGCGAGGAGTTGAGGTCGAAGACGTTGTTACTGATCACCGGATCACATTGGCCAATGCAACCGACCGCCCCCCCAAGGGAATACTCTCCGGTGGCGGCGTTTAGTGTGAAGACGTTGTTGGCGATCGTCGGGGAGCAAAAAAGGTAGCAGCCAATCGCCCCGCCACCATTTTCGAGGCCCGTGTTTTCGGTGAAGGTGTTGCCCGTGATCAGCGGCGAAGACCCTTCCCAGCAAAAGATCCCTCCCCCACCACCCCCGGCAGCGTTGGCCGTGAAAGTGTTGTTGGAGATGACGGGGGAAGAATTGTCATAGCAATTTATTCCGGCGCCACCGTCCGCCGTATTCTCGCTGATGATATTGTTGATAATCGTCGGGGAGGAGAGCTCGATCATAATTCCTCCGCCTGCAGTCTCGTCGGAATCCGGATAGTAGTTTCCGGTCCCATAGCTGAGGGTGAATCCGTCAAGCACCGAATCCAAACCCTCGCCACTCATCATAGTGACGACACTTCCATAGTCGGGGTTCACCGGATCGCTGCCATCGATGATCGTCAGCTCCGGTCCCAGCTCGCTCTTCACGGTGATGGCCTTGCCCAGGAAGTCGATGTTCTCCTCGTAGGTTGCGGGGCGGACGATGATCGTGTCCCCGTCCAGGGCGGCAACGATCGCCCCCTGAATCGTCCCGTGATCGTCCGGGACATAGATGGTGTCCGCGGCGCCGATGGCCGCGAAGGTGAACATTACAAGCAGAATCAGAAGACGTTTCATGGCACTCCCTCCTTTGGGGGTTGTGGCGAATGATTCGCCGGTGAACCGCGATTGCTATTTCAGCCGGCCGGTCCCTTGCCGGGTGAAAGGTCTCCACCAGTTATTCGATCTCCGGGTCCTCCCTGCCTTGAAGACCGCCGCAGCAGCGCGTTGGCCCGTTCGGCCAGCAGGTAGCGTTTGTACGGCTTCCGGAAGGCATCCTTCACCCCGCAGGCGAAGGCGGCCACAATCAACTCCTGGTCTCCACCACCATTGACAAGAATGACCGGCAATCCGGGGAATCGGTTCCTGACCAGCCGGACCTGCTCCATCTCCTCATGCCCCATGCCGGTGATTTCGATGATCACCAGGTCGGGTTTGCGGCTGGAGAGGATCGCCTGAAGCTTGCTGTTGTCCGTATTTCGAAGGACCTCCGCACTCTGCTGGAGTTCCGCATACAACTGCTTATCCTTGCCTACTGCCGACCCGGAAATCAGGATGCACGCTTTGCTCACGATGCAGCCTCGCGGACAGGGTTTTGCCGCCCCGTAATGCCTGCCAATCACCTGTTGTGGAGACGGTTTCTTCTGAATGTCGGAAACAGTAAAGATCAAACTTCGTGCCAGTTTGCGACGGAAGGGTGGGATTGTTTTCGCGGATCGGAAGCGATGTTTATTCAGTGAATTGAACGGGTGGGGAGGTGCCGCTGACAGTCTGGACGCGGGCAGCGGATGATCACCGCACTGCCATAATTATGGCAAATGAACCATCATTTCAGTTTCCGATCATCCGCCTTTTTGAAATCGTGGGGATCGATTCCCCGCTTGACCATTTTCTCGTAAAAATTCTTGTAGTGCAGGCCCGCCTCCCGGGCGGCCTGGCGGATGTTGCCGCCGGCGACGTCGAGACAGTGGACAATGAAGTCGCGCTCGAAGCTCTCGATCAGTCGCTCTTTTGCTACCTTGAAACTGGACGGGTGATCGGCGGACCGGCCGGAGGCGGTCTCACCCCTGACGCCCGCCGGGAAGTGGTGCGGTTCGATGGTGGTTCCCTCAGCCAGCACCACGGCGCGGCGGATGATGTTTTCCAGTTCGCGGATGTTGCCCGGAAAGTCGTATGCCAGCAGACAGGACTCGGCCCGGGGTGACAACTGCATCTCCTCCTTGTAGTGCTGCCGGCAGAACCTCGCGACGAAGTGCCGGGCAAGGACGATGATGTCACCCTTTCGTTCGTGCAGCGCAGGCAGCTCGATGTCGATCACGTTAAGACGGTAGAACAGGTCCTCGCGAAATTTCCCTCCCTTCATCAACTCGGCCAGATCGCGATTGGTGGCGGCAATGATGCGCACGTCGCAGTAGCGGATCTCCGTGCTGCCCAACCGGCTGTACTCCCCGGTCTGCAGGATCCTGAGCAGCCGGACCTGCAGTTCCGGCGCCAGCTCGCTGATCTCGTCGAGGAAGATCGATCCGCCCTCGGCCCGCTCGAACCAGCCCGGCTTGTCCCGCACGGCGCCGGTGAACGCGCCCGCGACGTAGCCGAACAGCTCGGACTCGATCAGCGTTTCCGGCAGGGCGCCGCAGTTCACCGGAACGAATGGTTTCTCCTTGCGGCTGCTGTGGGTGTGCAGCGCCTGGGCGATCAGTTCCTTGCCGGTGCCGCTGGCCCCGCGGATCAGGATCGTGGCGTCGGTGTCGGCGATCCGGGTCACCAGCTCGAGGATCTTCATCATCCGGGGATCGTGGCCGATGATCGCCTCGAAGTCATACTTGCTGCGCAGTTCGGACTCCAGCTCGCTGACCCGGCTCTGCAGCTTCCTGCTCTCCAGGGCGGAGTGCGCGGCCAGCGAGAAGAAGTCCGCGAACATCTCCACGAAACGGCAGTCCTCCCGACCGAACGCCCTGCCGATTGACCGGATATCAAGGTAAATCACACCGAAGATTTCACCGTCCCGGTACAGGGGGAGGCAGATCACGGAAAGGATCCCCAGGCGGCTTGCGCTCTTGCTGTTTTTCAACGGCCGGTCCTGGAGAGCGTTCTCCAGGAAGATCGTCTCTCCTGATGCCTTGACCCTCTCGATGATGGTCCGGCTCACTTCGAAACGGGGATGATCGAGGTCCTCCTTCTTCAGCTTCCGCGCGGTCTGGAAGAGCGTCCCCCCGTCCTCGTCGAAAAGGATGATCAACCCCCGTTCGGCCCCGGTGATCTCGATGGCCTCGTCGATGGCGATGGTCAGGACCTGATCGAGGTCGGACTCGGAGAGGACCCGCTTGCCCAGGTTAAGGAGACGGGTGATGTTGGCCTCTGTGGTCATTTTCCGCCTTGCGGTAGTCAGGGATGAGCAGAAAGTATACAGCTTCAATTACCACAAAGCAGAACTAATTACCACATAATTCAAACACCGGATCGATCTCGCGGCCCGACCGGCGTCCTTGATCACCCCGCCAACCAGGAACCCATCCACTCAGAACCGGCGTATGGCAGACGCACGACCACGCTGCAAAACCTTGACCTCGGGGTCGACAACCACCCGCTGGGGTTCGAAGTCACAGCGGATCTCCACTTCCTGCGCCTCGCGCGGGCCAGGGGTGACCGAGGCCGTTTGCACGTGTAACGGCTCTGTGGAGGCTGTTTCCTCGGCACCGGGGAAGCGCTCTCCCCGCTCCGCCGCGATCTCCAGCGGCATCCGCCCGGTGCCCACGTTGCGTACAACCAGACGCACCAGCCAGTTTCCGCTGCCGGGCGGTGACTCCTCACGCTCGACACGGTTCAGGGTGTATTCGGGGAGGACGATCTCGAAAAACCACTGCTCCACAAAGGCGTCGTAGGCTTCCTTATCAGAGGCAAAGGGGCGCAGGTGGCCCACCAGGTCCTGCAGCACCGGGTGGTCCGGATCCCGGGAATAGTGGGCGATGAATGAGCGCAGCCCGTCCAGCGCGTTCTCACGCCCCAGATGGTTGAACAGCATCCAGAAGACCCAGCCGCCCTTGTCGTAGGTCACGGTGTTGTCACCGTCGCGGGAACCGTCTGTCCTGACCAGGGGCCGCTCCGAGTTGACCACCCGCCGGTCGAGGTAGCGTTCCTCGATCCGCTTGCAGAACTCCGTGCGTTGCCCGGGGCCGCGCAGTTCCTCGAAAAGCAGCGCAGTGGAGAAGTGGGCCATCCCCTCGGAGATGATGTTGCCCCCCGGACCTTCCCCGGGTACCACCAGTCCGCCCCACCACTGGTGTGCCGCCTCGTGGGCGGTGACCATGAACGGAGCGTTGGCCCGCGGGTCGGGCTGGGCGAGGAACCCCATGTTCTCGGAGAAGGTGATGTTGGTGGAGAAGCCCTGGGCGTAACTGGCCTCGGCCGGGAACTCGGAGAGCTTCAGCTCCTGCCAGGGGTAGGGGTGGAACCACTCCGAGTAGTAACGGCGGGCGCCGTCCAGCGCCTCGATCATTTCATCGAGATTGTAAGTGTGCCCGGGGTAGTGGAAGATCGCGGTTCCCTCCCCGCGGCGCACATCCCACAATCCGCCCACCACGTTGAAGCTTTTCACCGGGTAGTCGCTCTCCCAGGTGACCGTCCGCTTGCCGGCGTTGACCTCATCCCCGGTCTTCACACCCACCGAGTTCATGGTGTACCGCTCAGGAGCGGTGATCCGCACCCGGGTGCGTTGCGGGGAGTCCGGCCCCCAGAGCGCCGGGGTCACACCCTGGTGGAAATCTTCAGGGTATTCCCGCGCGTCGTACTCGTTGTCCTCGTTGATCCCCAGTTCCTCGAGGTAGCCCACCACCGGGAAAACAGTGGGCGAGTACGAGGTGAGCACCACACCGGAGGGGAGAATGAACTCGCTGTTCTCCCCCCCGTTTTTGGAGAATCCTTCGATGAAGACGCCTTCGAAAGAGAACCCCACCGAGCAGTGCTCACCCGGGGCCAGTGGCTCGGATGGGGTGAAGAGGTAGAGGCCCTGGCGGTCCTCGGGTTCGTATGCCACGCCATTCAAAGTCCAGTTGAGCTTCTGCCAGTGCGGCCCGCCGGTGATCGGGATCTGCACCAGCGCCTCCTCTCCCCCGTTCACCATCTGAAAGCGCCCCCGGGTGGAGAACCAGCGCGTTGCGGGATCGAGTTCCAGCTCGATGTCCGAGAAGACCAAATCGGGTGTGGGGACGTCGAGCCAGGTGGCGTGGTTGCGCTGCCAGTAGTTTTTTGACCAGCGCTCGATCTTTCGTCCCTCCAGACCGCGGTTGACCCCCTTCTGCAGGGTGACGCCAAGGGCAAAGGGCAGAATGATCAGTGGGGACAGGATCAGCGCGGTCTTCACCAGGGCCGAGGGGCGCAGCCGCTGGGAGATACGGACGGCGTCGAAAGCCCGGCGCGGGAAGACCCGCACGATGAGCACCAGCAGCAAAGCGGCCAGCGACAGCACCAGCAGGCGGTTGAGCAGCAGCGGTGCGCGGTTCATCTCAAAAGGCGCGATGTCGCTCCAGCGCAGGGCACCGGCCAGCGACCAGTTCCAGACCCAGCTCATCTTTTTTGTGACCAGCAGGATCGGGGAGATGATCATCACGACGATGGAGAGGGCATAGGTGGTCATGCGGCTGCCGGTGAGCGAGTAGATCAGGCCCACCAGGGCGCACCAGAAGATGACCACCGGCCCCAGCAGCAGGCCGTAGACGATGATGTAGGGCCGCGGGTCCAGGGGGACGGTCCCCTGCCGCAGCAGCAGCACCGCGCAGGTCAGGAACACGGCGAGGAGCGTCATCACCCCCACCAGGCTGCTGGCCAGGGCCTTGCCCAGGATGAGGGCGCTGGTAGGCAGGGGCGTGGCGTAGACGATGGAGTCGATCCGTGTCTTGCGCTCGCGGCGCAGCGACTCCACCGTGTAGAACATCAGCAGCAGGCAGAGGGTAAAGGTCAGCTCCACCAGCGAGCCCACCGCGCTCACCCCGGGCGTCAGCAGCAGCGGCGCATCGAAGGGGCCCACTGCATAGATCGCGTCAACGGTGCAGTTGAGCACCACCAGGAAGAGCAGCAGCCAGATGGCCGGGTGCCGCACCAGGGCATGCAGCTCCAGGCGGGTGACCTCCAGCAGGCTGGCCAGCAGCCCGGGCCGCCGGCTGGTCATGCCCAGGTCGCCCAGCTTCGCTTCGGTAACCACCGGACGGACGGTTTCACTGCGGGGAGCGGCCAGGGCGCTTTTCACTGCGGCGCGACCCACTTTTCCGCCGCGGAGGGTACGGGCCAGGTGACGCTGCGCCTGAAAGACGGCGCCCAGCCCGATCCCCACCAGGGCCAGGCGGCTGAGCAGGAATGCCGGATCGAGGGTGACCCGGGCCGTGTTGTAAAACGAGGCCCCCATGTCGGCCTTGATCCAGGTCTCGTTGAGCCAGCGAAAACCGGTGGGTTCGATCAGCATCAGGAAGCGGTTCCAGCCCGGAGCGAGCCAGCCGGGGGACCAGGTCCAGAGGAAAAAGACGCTGCCCAGCAGCAGGACCAGCGGCACCATGTTGACCATCATCGGGCTACGCGTCCGTTCACCAACGGCAAAGCTCACGCCGGCGACAAAGACGATCAGCGGCAGGGCGAAGTAGAGTGCCGGCACCAGGTAATTGGCCAGGACAAACTCGCCGGCCAGTTCCGGGTGCGCCCCCGCCGTCATCGTATGTTTGTAAAGCATGGTCAGCCCCAGCTGAACGGCGAGCACCACCAGCGAGATGATCATCGCGGCGAGAAAGGAGCCCCAGACATACTCCACCGGCCTGAGCGGCGTTGAGTGCAGCAGACCCTCCATACGCAGCTCGCCGTCCCGCAGTACACCCATCCCGGCCAGGGCGGCAACGAAGAGCGGGTAGAGCATCGCCCCCAGCAGGGCGATCTCCCAGGCATTGGCGAACTGTGACGTGATGTTGGCCTGCAGGCCGCCGGCCATGTCCTCGCCGGAGTGGATCTTCATCACCCCGGCGGAGACGATCATCGCCAGCAGCAGCACGAGAAAGATCCAGATCCAGAAGAGGGGACGTTTAAAAGTGGTGACCAGCTCCAGACGGCAGATGGTCCAGAGGCGTTGCGGGCTCATGTCCCGGCCTCACTGTTCAAACTGTCGGCCATTTCGGGTGGCACCGTGGCCCCGTTGCGCACAGCGGCGACGTAAGCGTCTTCCAGTGTGGCCTCGACAGCAGTAAAGCTGGCAGGCGGCTCGCCCTGGGGCTGGTGGATACGCACCCGGTTGCGGCCCTCGAAGAGCAGGCAGTGGATCACCGTGTTTTGCCGCTGCAGCTCTTCCAGCTCACCGGATTCGACGTCACCCTGGTATATCGTTCCTGCAACGCCGGCGCGGGCCGACACCGGTGTGGTGCGGGTCAGCAGCTTGCCCTGGTGGATGATGGCAAACTGGGGGCAGAGAACCGCGACGTCCTCCACGATGTGCGTGGAGAGGAGCACCACCCGGTTCTCTGCCAGATCGGCCAGGATGCGATAGAAACGGAGCCGCTCTTCAGGGTCGAGACCGGCGGTGGGTTCATCCACCACCAGGATCTTCGGGTCGCCGGCCACGGCCTGGGCGATGCCCAGCCGCTGCAGCATCCCGCCGGAGTAACCGCCCACCTTGCGGCCCGCGGCGTGACCGAGGTTGACCCGCTCCAGCAGTTCGTTGCACAGTTTCTTCTCCCCGCCGGGAGCGCGCACCCCCTTGAGCCGCAGCAGGTGGGCCAGCATGGCCCGGCCGGTGAGCTGGGGGTAGAAACCGAAATCCTGGGGCAGATACCCCAGCCTTTCCCAAACATGCTGCGGTTTGGCAGTAACGTTGACCCCGTCAAGCCAGACCTCGCCCGACGTCGGCTCGAGGATACCGGCCACGATCTTCATCAGGGTGGACTTGCCCGCCCCGTTGGGGCCCAGTAGCCCGAACATGCCACTGGCAAGCTCCAGATCGATCCCCTGCAGAGCGGCCACCGGACCGGGGTACACCTTCACCAGCTGACTGATTTTGAGCATTGGCGAGTCCCATCCTCATGAGTTTGAAATCGGCCGGACGGTACTCTGACGGATGGAGAGAGGGGAAAGTTCTGGGAGCTGGGGCAGGTGGGGCTGTTCCCCATGGTCGTTGCGGGGAGACGACCTTGGTCGTCGACGTGGCAATCTCTCTCGAAAAGCCACTACCCCACATTCACCCTGATATCCACCGCGGCCGAGGTCGGTCCGCCTTCGACCTCCAGGTCTATCGGGGAGGCGAACTGACCTTGCGCAGGCGCTCGAGCCGCTGCGCGGCCCAGCGGTGCTCGGGATTCAACTCCAGCGCCTGCCGGTAGCGCTCCCGGGCCGCAGCAGGGTCGCCACTCGCCTCGGCCAGCCGCCCGGCATGAAACCAGGCCTCAGGGTCGCGGGGCCGAAGGCGCAGGCAGTAGTCCATGGCACCGATCGCGTCCTGCAAATCCCCGGTCTGCTCCAGCGCCAGCGCCAGGTAGAACCAGGCCTGGTAGTGACCGTCATCCATGGCCAGGACCTGCCGGTACTGCTCGGTCGCTTCAGCGTGGCGGCCGGTCCGGCTGAGGACCACCCCCAGGTCGAAGCGGGGAGCGGGCCAGCCAGGATCGAGTTCCGCCGCTTTCCGGAAATGGCCCTCGGCCGCCACGGCATCCCAGCCGGCGGAGAAGCGGCGGCCGTCCCCCCCGTGCTCGGCCAGGACGCCGAGCGCGTGATGCGGTTGCGGCCGGAACGGCCGGACTCCGGCTGCGCGCCGGAACCAGGAAGCCGCATCCGCGGGCCGGCCCTGCTGGAACAGAAGGGTGCCCAGGTTCTCCATGGCCTCGGCGTAATCCGGGGCCAGGTCGACGGCCCGGCGGTAGGCCGCCTCGATCCGGCCGGCAGCAGGACCTCGGCCCGCCCCGGAACTGGTCCGCTGCAGGCAGAGCGCGAGGTGGTACCAGCCCAGGGCGTACGGTACTATCGGTACTCAACCGCGTCTTCGGCCTCGGCGAGCGCCAGCTCGAAGTCGCCGTTCTTGTAATGGACGTGGCTCAGCAGGTAGTGACCCTCGGCAGGATCCGGCGGCCGGACATTGAATATCGGGACGTTGATCAGCAGGTAGATCGCGGTCAGCACGGGCAGCCCGATGACCAGTGCCCGCCGCCGGGCCTGCTCGCCCTCGCGCCCCAGCAGCCGGCGACCGAGAAGCATCACCGCGAACGCAGCGTAGGGCATGAGCAGCGGCAATGCCGGGAGCCGGTAGCGCTCCCCCATCATCGTCGCCACCAGGGTCAGGCCGTAGGCACCGAGCATCACCGATGCGGGCGAGGCCAGCCGCCTCCCGCGAGCGGCCGCGAACAGCCCGGCCAGGGCCAGCGGCAGGATCCAGCCGAAACGGGGCAGCGGGAAACGGCCCAGCGGGTCTCCGGGGTAGCCGGCGGCCCAGATGCCCCCGCGAACTTCCCCGCCGTGGAGCAGCAGGCCGGCCTTGCGCAAGAGCAGCTTCAGCCACTGCCCCGGCGACGAGCGGATGAACGCCTTCACCCTGGCGATGTGGTAGGCATCCTCTTCGGCCGGGTTCTTTGCCCCGGCCCCGATGCGCGGTGCGTGCAGCAGACGGATCCAGTCCGTCCCCTGGCTGATGATCGGCACCCCGGTAGCTATGGGGCTGTTGCCCATATAGAGGTTGAGGCCGCTGTTGGCCTGGATCATGGTCAGCCTGCCGCTCCCCAGGTGGGCGTTCCAGAGCATCGCCGGCAGCACCGTGACCGAGGCCGAGGCGAGAAGGAGAAGCGCCGGGACCAGGGACCGGAACGCCCCCATTGACTTCGCACCGCCACCGATCCCCGCAACGGCGGACCGTTCGCGCCATGCCGCCCAGACGATCCAGGCCGCGAGAAAGGGAAGACAGAGCAGCGCGTTGGGGCGGGTCAGCGCGGCCAGGCCGAGGAACAGGCCTGCCGCGAGCGTCGGCGAGGGACCCGGCGGATGCAGCGGACGGTCGTCCTCCCCCGCCCGCGGTTTCACGGTCAGCGCCAGCACGGCGAGAGCGATGAGTAGCCCGCTGGTTGACGTGGCCAGCAATTCCACGTCATAGCGGATCAGGGGAACAGATGTCGCCGAGAGAGCGGCGGCGAGTATGCCGGCCCACGGTGCGAACCGGGGGCACATCCGGTTGGTCATCAGGTAGAGCGTCGCACAGAGACCGACGCCGAGAAGTGCCCCCTGGAGCGCCCGCACAGCAAACATCGAGCCACCGGCGACCAAGTGGAGCAGGGCGAGAAGGGCAGGGTAGACCGGGCCGTGGATCGGCACCTCGTCCCAGAGGAACGCCCTCAGGCCCTCACCGGCCCGCAGGCCCTCAACGATCTCCACTGCCCACTGCTGGTACTCGGAGGCATCGATCACCGGCGTGGCGAAGAACGGGTGGCCGGAGATCCAGTGGACTTCGAGTAGCCGCAGCAGGACGGCCGCCGCGGCTACAGCCAGCAGCCACCACCAGGGTGCCATCGAACTGCGGCGTTCTCTGCCCGCATCCCCCCGGTCTTTGACCTTGCTTCTTGCCACTTCCCTGCCTTTCCCAACAGTTATCAGCCCGACATCCAGCCTTACACCCGACTGCGACGAGCAGGATTCTCCCATCTTCTCTATCACAATGCGGCAGGCGATACCATGAGCAGCCACCAATTCATGCTCCATATGTCCGACAATTATACGAGACATTATGTAAATCATACTTGACTTTTAATCAACAATGGCTTACATTGGCCATAACATCAATCGTGAGGTGAGCATGGAACTAACAAATGAACTGAAAGTGTGGCGGGCACGTAGGGACATTACCCAGGAGCGGCTTGGCAAGGAGGTGGGTTTGAGCCGTCAGACCATCCACTCCATCGAGCGTGGCAAGTTCGTTCCGTCGGTGTTATCGGCGATCAAGATCGCCCGATACTTCGAGACGAGCGTGGAGAGCATCTTCTTTGTAAAGGGAGACGAGAGATGAAAGTGAGAGGCAATTACATACTGATGTTCATCATCCAGTTTTTCAGCGGTATCTGGACTTACTACGCCTGCACTCGATTCGGACTCGTGGGGGTGGCGTACGGGTTCATCCCCTTTTTCGTGGCCCTGGTCCTGGTTCAGGCGAAACACACACCGGATGAGCGGGAACTCTCCCTCATCCAGAAGACGGACTCGTATCAGGGAATCATCATTGCCGTCATCATGGCCATCGTCTACTTGGGATTTCCGCAGTTGAACTGGTTCTATCTGTTCGTTTCCTCCATCTCAGTGGTCCGCGGCGCCGTGGGGACACTATTGTTCCTGGCCAGGTAACAAACCCCCAACTCAGTGGTCGCAACCTGGTGCACCTCTCGGTGTGCAAACGTCACGGCATCAAGAAAGTGATGACCTTCGACCGGGCACTGGGCTCGGTCTTTACCGGCTAATCCCCTACCCCACCTTCACCCGGACATCCACCGCGGCCGGGGCCTTGCCCCTGGGGTAGGCAAAGACCGGGTTGAGATCCATCTCGGTGATCTCGGGGAAGTCGGCGGCCAGGCGCGAGACACGGAGCAGGACATCTTCAAGAGCCTTGAGGTCGACGCCCTTCTTACCGCGGACGCCCTTGAGGATCTCGAAGCCTTTGATCTCCTGCATCATCTCCTTCGCTTCGGGGCGGCTCAGGGGGGCGACGGCCGTGGCCACGTCCTTCATCACCTCGACGAGGATGCCACCGAGTCCGAAGAGCACCAGGCTGCCCAGGCCGGGAGAGGCCGCGGCACCCATGATCAACTCCTGGCCGGCCGGCTTCTGCTCCATCAGCAGGTAGGTGGCCTGTTTCTTGCCGAAGCGCTTGTCCATGGCGCTGAAGGCCTTGCCCAGGGCATTGCGGTTTGCGATATTGAGCACCACACCGCCCATGTCCGACTTGTGGATCACCGTTGAGGAGTCGACCTTGAGCACGCAGGGGAAGCCGGTCTTCTTCGCCGCCTTGGTCAGGTCCTTCGAGTCGTTCACCGCGGCGTACCTGGGCACCGGGATGCCATAAGCCTTGAGCAGTTCAAAGGCCTCGAACTGCGGCAGGTACTTGCCCTTGCCGAGATACGGGGTGATGATCTCGTTCGCCTTCTTCGCATTCACCTTGAGCGTGGGCGGCTTCTGCTTCTTGCGGTCCCGCAGTTCGGCGTAGCGGCTCATGGCGGCCAGGGCACGGACCCCGTCTTCGGAGAACTCGTAGACCGGGATGCCGCCCTCGCGCAGGTTGTCCATTAACCCATACCACTCGGAGCTGGTCTCGATCACCGTCACCACCGGCTTCTTCGAGGTGCCACAGGCTTCCTTGATCTTGGCCGCGATGGCGTCGAGGTCGACAAAGGGCGCGGTGACGAAGAAGACCAGCACCATGTCCACATCTTCTTCCGCCAGCAGTGTCTCGATGGCCGCCTGGTATTGCTCCGGGCCGCCGGTGGCCACCACGTCCACCGGGTTGCCGATGCTGGCCTCGGGGTACTGGGTTTCCTTCAGTCGCTTCCTGCCCGCATCGCTCCACTTGGCCAGCTCGAGACCCAGGTCCACCGCCTCGTCCACCGCCTGGATGCCCGGGCCGCCGGTGTTGGTGATGAAACCGATCTTCTTTCCGGTGGGCGCTTCCTGGGTCGACATGGCGATGGCGGTCTTGATCATCTGGTGCGTATCGGTGAACTGCACCACGCCGGCCTTGCGGTACATCGCCTTGGCCAGCGCTGCCTGGTCCACCAGCGCGCCGGTGTGCGAGGAGACGGCCACCGATCCCTCACGGGTCCGGCCGGCCTTGATGGCCAGGATCGGCTTGTGCGGGGTGATCTTCGAGGCCACGTCGAGGAACATCTGCGGGTCCTTGAAGCTCTCGGTCTGCATCATGATCACCCGGGTGCCCTCGTCCTCGCCGTAGTAGCGAAGGATCTCCGGCATGGAGAGGTCGCACTCGTTGCCGTACGAGGCATACATCCGGTGGCCCAGCCCCACGTTGTGCAGGTGCAGCTTGAGCATCTCGCCCATGCCGCCGCCCTGGGCCACGATGGAGATGTTGCCCGGCTTCATCGGCACGAAGGTGAAGTTGGCATAGACCGAGATCTCGGGGTCACTGTTCTGGATCCCTTGGGAGTTGGGGCCGTAGATCCGCATCCCGTAATGGTGGGCCAGCGCCACCATCTCCCGCTCGCGCTTGATCCCTTCGGCACCAACCTCCTTGAAGCCGGCGCTGTGCACGATGCAGAACTTGACGCCCTTCTCACCGCACTCCTTGAGCACATATGGCAGCAGGTCGGCACGAATGGAGATGTTCACCAGGTCGATGACGTCCGGCACTTCCAGCACCGACTTGAAGCACTTGAACGACCGGATCTGCGGCGTCTTGGGGTTGATGGGAAAGATGGGGCCCTTGTAGCCGTAGGCCGCAAGGTTCTTGAGCACGATATGCCCGATGGAGTAGGGATTGGCCGATGCGCCGATGATGGCGATACCGCGGGGATAGAAAAGTCCGTCGAGCATTGGAGTCACTCCTTGTGGTGGGGTATGAATGGGATTGGTGTATTTAATTCGTGTTAGTACCTTTCACGAGATTGTTTCGTCGTCAGCAAAGCTGACTCCTCGCAATGACAGAGGCCCTACGACCACCCCGCGTAGCTCTGCTTCAGCGCCGTCAACGCCGCACCCATGGCCCCGGTGAACTGGGGGTGGGGCGGGACGGAAACGTCACGGCCGATCTTCTCGGCCAGGATCTCGGCCACCGCGGGGTTGTAGGCCACCACCCCGCCGGTGAGCACCACCTCGCCGTCAAGGGTGTCCATCTCCACCACCCGGTCCACCACCGAGCGGAAGGCCCCGCGAACGATGCCGCCCACCGGCACGCCCTTGCGCAGGTGGGCCAGGATCTCGGTCTTGGCAAAGACGGTGCAGAAGCTACTCAGGGTCACCGCTTCTTTCGCCTGGCGGGCCAGCAGGTCCATATCGCCCACCGGCACGTCGAGACGGAGAGCGATCTCCTCGATAAAGGCCCCGGTGCCCGCCGCGCACTTCCGGTTCATCTTGAAGTTGATCCGCCCGCCGCTGTCATTCAGCCGGATGACCTTGTTGTCCTGGCCGCCAATATCGATGATCGAGAGGGCGTGAGGGAGGAAATGATAGCACCCCAGGCCATGGCAATGAATCTCGGTCAGGGCGTCATCGGCGAAGTCGACGTTGTGCCGGCCGTAGCCGGTGGAAACGGTGCGGGCGGGGTTGTCTACCAGGCCGGCTTCGGCCATGGCCCGTTCGAGACAGCTCTTGGCGGTGGCGGCGTAATCGACTCCTGACGGTGTGGCCACACGGGCAAGGGGATTCTTGTCCTCGTCGATGAGCACCAGCTTGGTGGCCGAGGCGCCGACGTCGACGCCGCAAAAAAAGTGGGGGGATGTCATGTGCCGGTGTGGTCTCCTCTGCATCGAATGACGGATGCCGGGATGCCGGGATGCCGGGGACGTACATGAATATATGAATTTTATGTTCTTCTCCAACCCCAGGTCGAAAAAAATTCATATATTCATGTACGTCCCCGGCCCCGGACCTCTAAACTGCTTTCTCCTTGATCTGCTCCACCAGCGCCTCGAACTGGGTCTTGGCCTGCTCGTCGGAGTAGAGGCGCAGGTCGTTGAGGTCGCCGTTGATCACCACGTACGGAGTGCCGAGCTTTTCAGTGAGGCGGAGCGGCATGCCGTAGCTGCTGTTGGTATTGTTGGGGCAGGTCTTGCAGTCGTGGTAGATGATGCCGTCGATGGCGTAGTCGTTGATCATCCCCTCGAGATACTTTTCCTTGAACACCTCGGAGCGGACGATGAACAGCTCGGTGTAGGCCCGGGCCATGCCCTCGAAGGGGTCGTCGTGTCCCAGGGGCTCGAAGATCCAGGAGTTGCAGTAGGTGGACGCGGTGACGCAAGCTTTCTGGCCGCCGAAGAACTCGGCGTGTTCGCGGAGCTTGCCCCAGACCGGCATCCCCTCCCAGTAGAACCGCTGGGCCTCATCGTCCACCGCGCCCACGCCGTCGGCGATCCGCTGCTCCAGCTCGGCGATGAGGATCTCGTAGTACTCCTCGGCCCGCGGATCGCCGCGCAGCACCACCGCCGGGCCCATGTGGATCGTGGCGTCGAAGAAGGTGATGGGTGAGGGCTTGGACTCGGCCGCGCGGAGCACCTTTTTCCAGAGCAGGGTGCAGCGATACGAAGAGGCCACCACCTCGCGCAGGCGGTCGATGTCGAACTTCACGCCGGACACTTCCTCCAGCGTGGGGATCAGCGCCTTGTGCAGCCCGATCAGGCTGCTCAGGTGGTCGTCGGTAATGTCACCCACACCGCGGGGCGTGTCGATTCCGATCAGCGGCACATCCCACTCCTTCTGGTAGAAAGCGAGCCAGTCCTGGACGTCGCGGCACTGGTTGGTGTTGTAGACCAGCACGTCGGCCTTGGGGACACCGGCCATGCCGAAGGCCTTGGTCAGCGGGGTCATCTTCTTCAGATAGGACCCCACGTCTGAAGTGAGGTAGGAGCAGATGTCGGGGGAGTAGCCCACCGCGTTGGCCGCGGGGATCAGGTCAGCAGCCATCCGGGACGAGCCCAGCACCGCGCCGTGGTTCTCGGGGAAGTAGACCTTGAAGCCGAAGGAGCGCAGCAGCTCGGCCGGACCGACGCTGGTGCACCAGGCCACCTTCCCGCTGCCGGTGGTGGCGGCATCGTCCAGTTCCTTGAAATAGTCGGCCATCAGCTGGCGCATGGGACCGGACGCAGCGATCTTTTTGATCAACGAGGGCTTCTTCTCCTGACTCATGTTTACCTCTCCGTGGGTCACGGCACATCCCGGCTCTGAGGGCCGGGTTCCACACCAATCCAACCGGTGCGGTCTCATCCCTCTTTGGGGGCACATTCAGTCTGAAAGGGCCGGATATGTCCCCGTGGGAGCAGTCCCGCACGAGGTGGAAACATTGAACTTGTCGTGAGCAGAGTATATCATGGCTGACAGGACTTCTGTCATCCTGCCCGGGCTGCTGAAGAGGACATTTCGACACGCCCCACTTCGGAACCTCTTGAGGAGTCAGGGCTTACCCCACTGACCAGAGTTTCGGGCCGTCCAGCGGCCCTGACCAGAGAGAGGGACACTGCCATGCAATTATCCGACATAAAGCAATTCGCCGTCATCGGTCTGGGCAAGATGGGTGTGGACTGGGTGGCCAACCTGCTGGAGGGGGGCTACCGTGTGGTGGGATACGACGTGGCGCCGGAAGCGGGTGAAAAGGCAAACAAGGCCCTGGGCAAGGCCCTGGGCTGGATCGGCAAGAAACGCCACGCCGAGGACGAGAACTTCGCCGCCGAGGCGGCCACCCGTTTCAAGGTGATCACCAGCGAGGAAGACTTCCTCACCGAGCTCGGTTCCACCCACGTGCTGCTGGAGGTGATCCTCGAGGACCTGGCCCTCAAATGCCAGGTGCTGAACAAGATCTGCCCGGCGCTGCCCGCAGATGCCCTGATCTGGACCAACACCTCGTCCCTCTCGGTGCACACCATGGCGGTGGCTTCGGGCCGGGTGGGCAACTTTGTCGGCACCCACGGCATGAACCCGGTCTACCAGATGCCGGCCGTCGAGGTGGTACGGCACCGCGAGGTCGACAAGGCCGCCCTCGACCTGACCCTCGAGGCCCTGCGCGGCCTGGGCAAGAACCCCTTCGTGGCCAGCGACGTCACCGGCTTCTGGGTCAACAAGCACCTGGTGCCCTTCATGCTGGAAGCCTACCGCGCCCTGGAGCGGGGCGAGATCACCGTGGAGGACGGCGACTCGGGTCTGCTGGGCAGCCTGGGCCACCCCCAGGGGGTGTTCAAGCTCCACGACTTCATCGGCTCGGACACCATGTATCGCGTGGCGGTGGCGATGTACATGGCCACCCAGGACCCGCGCTACTACCCGCCGGCCATCCTGACCCGGATGTTCAAGAACAACGAGATGGGGGTGAAGACCGGCAAGGGCTTCTACGAGTGGGACGGTTGGAAGATCGTCGGCCAGCGCGACTTCAGTGAATACGTGATCAAGAGCTCGGACACGCTCCTCGAGGTGTAGGGGGCGGGATATTCAGCAGTGATTTCCGGAGGTTTTCATGAAGACTGACATCACCCTCTTCCCCCGGGCGCGGATTCCCTACGGCACGTGGGGCAGCAGCTACTTCCCCGCCTGGCAGACCTCGGCGCTGGCCGAGGTGAACATCGGCCAGTTCGCCGGCGAGGCGATGAACCGCATCCTCGGCCTGCGCAAGGTGCCGGCATCGACCCTCGACTACCTGGTGATCGGCTCCACCATCCCCTGGCACTGGAAGTTCTGGACCGCACCGCTGGTCTCCTCCTGCATGGGCCACCGGGTGCCCGGCTTCCACATGGAGCAGGCCTGCGCCACCGGCCTGCAGTCGGTGGTCCTCGCCGCCGCCGAGATCGAGGGCGGGGCCTACGACACCGTGGGCGTGCTGACCTTTGACCGGGCCAGCGACTCGCCGGTGGGCGTCTTCCCCGAACGGCGGGCCTACGAGCGGACCATGGCCCTGGCCGACGTCTGGGACAACTTCGGTTTCGACCCGGCCACCGGCGGGGCGATGATCGCCACCGCCGGCACCGCTGCCCGCAAATACAAGATCGAGCTGAAGGAGGTCAACGAGATCACCCTGCGCCGCTACGAGCAGTATTTCGAGGGGAAGGACTCCGGCTTCCACGACCGCTACCTGGTGCCGCTGGACGTGCTCAACATCCAGGGCCGTTTCCTCGGCCGTGTCGACTCGGATGTGGGCGTGCGGCGCATCTCCGCCGGTTCGCTGGCCGCCCAGCGCGAGTTGGACACCTGTGTCACCGGCGGCAGCCAGACCCACGCCGGCGACGGCATGGCCTGCCTGCTGATGACCACCGAGGAGAAAGCCCGCGAACTGAGCCCCAAGCCCGAGGTGAAGATCGGGCTGGTGGCCAAGATCGAGCTGAGGACCGTAGCCGGCCTGATGCCCGAAGCGCCGGGGCTGGCGGTGAAGAAGCTGTTCGACCGCGTGGGGCTGAAGTTCGAGGACATGGCGGTGGTCAAGAGCCACAACCCCTTCGCAGTCAATGACGCCATCTTTGCCCGGATCATCGACTGCGACTGGACCAACATGAACAACAACGGCTGCTCGCTGGTCTACGGGCACCCACAGGGGCCCACCCTCACCCGCACCCTGATCGAGGCGCTGGAAGAGGCGGTGGACCTCGGCGGCGGCTACGTGCTGATCTACGGTTGCGCCGCCGGCGACGTGGGTATCGCAGCCATTTTCCAGGTTTCCTGAGGAGGAGGTCAGACCATGAAGAACGCAATGAGGCCTTCAACGCTCAGCACCCTCGGCCTGGGAAACGTGATCGACATCTTTGCCAGCGGCAAGCTGCCGGCCAACACCGGCGAACTGGTGGACAAGGTCTTCGGCCCGGCCGGCCGGCGGGGGGCCCTGGTGGTCTCCGGGGCCAACGGCATCGTCGGCGCCGGCAAGGTGATGCAGCTGGGCTCCCGTCTCGAGCCCTTTGGCATCCCCATCGTGGCCCTCGACTTCCCCGGCGTGCCCGACGGCATCGGCCAGCAGTACCCAGGCCTGGTGCGCGCCTTCGGCGCGGATGGCGCAGCCAATGTGATGTCCAACGTGGTGCAGTTCTCCTACGACGGCAAGAGCCTGCCCCCACGCCTCAAGGACTTCAATCCGCGCTTCCTGCTGGAAGCGATCCCCGAAATCCTCGAGATCAAGAAGGCGCACTTCGACATCTTCACCAAAACGTTTCCCGGGATCGAAATCCGCTCGGTCACCTCGGGCTTTCCCCAGTCGCAGCTGGGCGTGGGCATCGCCCACCCGGCCTTCCCCCACGAGATCAACAAGATCTACGAGATCGTGGAGAACGAGCCCTCGTCGGTAACCCAGCTGCTCTGGGCCCTGGGCCTGATCCCGATGATGGTCAGCGACGACTGGGCCTTCGTGCTCGACGTCTTCTTCTGCGGGCTGACCCTGGCCGCCTCGCGCTACCACGAGGCGAGCAACATGCCCTACTGGAAGATCGACAAGTTCGTCCGCCGTCTCATCGGCCCCAACCCCTTCCGGGCCCACGACGCCATCGGTGCCGCCGGGGCCAACTTCCTCACCTGGAGCTGCCTGCACCACCTGAGCCAGCACTACGGCGACCTGTTCACCCCCAGCGACGTTTTGAACGAGAAGCGGATCAGCGGACAGAACTGGTACCCGCTGAACCACTTCCGCCCGCTGGTGGACTGGGCGCTGAGCGATGAGGAGAACCAGGAGTTCGAGACCCGCCTCTTGGGACCGATGTTCCAGATGACCAGCCTGATGGTCCACGAGAAACGGTCGCACCTGGCCACCATGAACGCCATCGGCGAGCTCTGTGCCCAGTTCACCCGCGGCCTGCCGGCGGTGATCCGGGCCCGCGGCGCCGACGCATCCCGGGCTCTCGTCGAGCAGTATCACCAGCTGCACCCCGAGGCGGCGGGCGGCGCCTGGCACCCCGAGGCCTTTGACGCCATCGGTTCGCCCGAGTGGCAGCAGCTCTACGTCAATGCCGAGCACGACGGCACGGTGGGCGTGATCAGCATCGGCCGCGAGGCATACAATAGCGACGTCAATGCCGAGATGAGCCGCGCCATCGACTGGCTGAAGAGCGAGGGGATCGAGCGGGTGATCGTCACCGGCGACTTCCACCTCACCACCCAGCTCACCGGCGCCGACACCGGCGACTTCTTCCCCGCCCTCGAGGACGCCGAGATGGGCGTGGCCATTGCAAAGGGCTGGTCCGAAACCGCCCGCCGGCTGCGCAGCGAGTTCGCCGTGTCGGTGGGCTTTGTCAACGGCAAGCGCGCCCTGGGCGGAATGCTTGAACTGCTGATGCACTGTCACCACCTGGTGGCCGTGGACGATGCCTCTGTGGGCATGCCGGAAGTGACCCTGCCGGTGGTGCCGGGCATGGAGGGCTGCCACTGGCCCTTCCGCCGGGCGGCCAAGGAACACTGGCCGCGGCTGCTCTCCTTCCTCCTGGAAGGGCGGGCGGTGCGGGCACCCAAGGCCCTGGGCTGGTTGGTGGACTTTGCCGGGCCGCTGGAGGAGGCCATCGCCGTGGCCTGGAAGACGGCCTCGGGCACCGATGGCGGCCTGCCGCCACAGGAGTTCGCCGACGGGGCGCTCCAGGGCGTGGCCGACATGGTGCCCCAGCTGAGCCCGGCCGGTGACCCGGGGATGGAGGCCGGCCGCGAAGCGATCCTGGCCAACATCAAGGGTTCCACCTCGGTGCCGCTGGCCGAAGCACTGGATGTCCAGGCCCGCCACTCCGGCGACTTCATGACCACCAGGGCCTGCCTCGGCGGCGTCATCGGCGGGATGTATAAAAAGACCGTGAAAATCTGATTCAGCTGAATCGCTGTTCATGGGGGGCATCACGAAAGTGGTGCCCCTCTTTTTATGGGGACAGCTACCTCTCCCGCCATCAACTTGCCTTTCAACTACTTGGAAAAGCCGGGGACAGTCACCAATTAATTGATATCGGAAAATGGTAACTGTCCCCACTTTCCTGGCGGTGTTTGAAATCAATAGCTTGGGTAGCCAGGTAGCTGTCCCCACTTAGCAGAGCAGGCGATGCAGCTCGGTGGCGAAGCGGTCCAGGTCGCGGCGGGCGGTGATTTCGTCGATGTTGAAGGCGGAGGCCAGGGCCCGCACCAGTTGGTCGGCGTTCTCCTCGCCAGCGCAGAGCCGACCGACGAGGAACATGCCGGTGTCGTTGAGCGAGTAAATCTGCGCACCATCCAGATGGAGGATCACACCGGTGCCGTCGGCCAGTTCGGTGCGGGCCAGGCTGTCCGAGCGGAGGGCCCGGGCCAGTTCGCCAAGAACGCTCATCACCCCTCCCCTCCGTCACGGGCCAGCGGGATGGTCCGCAGTTCGGTGTATGGTTCACCGGGCTCGGCAGTTGTGGAGGCCTCGGGCAGATCCCGGCCCTCCAGGGTGAGCCAGGCATGCCCGTCGTGGGGCGCCCCGCTTCCCTCCGACGGGCGGAAACCCACATGCAGCACCACGCCGGGGCGATCGGCCAGCAGGACCGCGGTGACCAGCGTGCGGGTCAGGCAGCTGTCCAGCCCGGTGGTCAGACGGGACCACCAGCGGCTGGCCCGGCCGGCCGCCCGCGCTGCCGAAGGGGGTGACAGGTTGCGCGGCAGCCACGGCTGTTCGAGCATCCGCCGCGCCACCAGGTCCACCGGCTCCGCGCTGACCTGCTGGGCCAGGCGCACCAGTCGCAGGGCCCGGAGAAACAGGCTGATCTCGCTCACCATGCCGTCCCTTTCACACATTGCCGCACCGTTCCGCCGTCATCAGAACTGCCCCAGGCTGCCGGCCCGTCTGGTGATTCGCACCGCCAGGCGGAAAAAGAACAGTCCCAGCGGCAGCAACACCACGCTGAACAGCAGCAGAACCAGCGCCTCCGAGGCCAGCACCGAGATCGGCTCCCCGCGAATCAGCGCCCCGCGCATGGCGTCCAGGGTGTAGCGCAGGGGAAAGAACCGGGCCAGGGTCTCCAGCCAGGCCGGGAGCACCGACACCGGGAAGTAGACCCCACCCAGCAGCACCGAAAGGCCGCCGAGAAGAAAGTTCACCGGGTCACCCCGCTTGAAGACCATGATGAAGCTGGCGGAGAGCAGACCGAACCCGCTGAGCGCCATTACGGAGAGCAGCAGGATGATCAGCGAAGCGAGGATGTTGGCCGCTCCCAGGTCAGCCTTGAAGACCAGCACGCCCACGAGGAAGTAGATCAGCAGCCGCGACGCCCCGAAGAGGATGGGCCAGAGGCCGGAGAAAAGGAGAATCTTCGGCAGGGAGAGGGGACTGGCCAGCATCTGCTCCAGCGTGCCGGTGAGCTGACCGCGGCGAATGGCGTCGGCATAGGTGCGGAGCGACACGTTCTGATAACCGAGAAAGGCGATGCCCACCAGCACGAAGGAGAAATAGTCGCCGCCAGTGCTGGCCAGATGTGTGGACCGGCCATCCCCGAACAGCCGGGCTAGGTAGTAGAACGCGGTGACGATCAGGGCCACGCCGCCGATGTCCAGCAGGAAGTTGAAACGGTAGCTGAGCTGGGTCAGCAGATCCCGCCGCAGGAAGAGCAGCAGCTGCCCGGCGGCCCCCGGCCGGGGAGCCGGAAAATCACTGCGCTCACCGTGAACGGCCGGACGGGCCGGCGGCTCCACGGTCTCCGGCGGTCCGGCAGCGACATGGTCCAGCAACGACTCCCAGGAGACCTCGCCGCTGCTGGCCGCGCCGATGGCCTGCCGCAGCTGTTCGGGCCGCTGGAACAGCCGGAGCTTCCCGTCAACCATCACTCCCGCCCGGTGGGCCAGCTCCACCGCCTCCTCCAGATCATGGGTCACCAGGAAAATGGTCAGCCCGGTATGGTGGGCCAGCGGGGCCAGCAGCTGCCGGAAGCGGTTGGCGGCCAGCGGGTCGAGGCTCCGGGTGGGTTCGTCGAGAAAAAGGACCCGCGGCCGGTGGATCAGCCCCCGGGCCAGGGCCAGACGGTGCTTCATACCGGTGGAGCAGGCATCGAACCGCTTGTGCAGGACGTCGTCGAGGTTGAGCTGATCCGAGAGCTCGGCCACCCGCGCCTCGGCGCGGGAACCAGTGATGCCGTACAGGCCGGCAAAGAACCGCAGGTTCTCCCGGCAGGACAGCCGCCAGAAGAAGCTCCGCTCGTTGGGTGTGACCAGGCCGATACGGGACTTGACCTCCCGCTCGCGCTGCAACTCGAACCCCGCCACCCGCGCCTGGCCGGTGCTGGGCAGCACCAGCGTGCAGAGGATCTTCACCAGGGTCGATTTGCCCGCGCCATTGGGACCCATCAGGGCGAAGATGGACCCTTCTTCCAGGGTCAGGTCCACACCATCCAGGGCGGGAGCACCGCCGCGGGCCGAGAAGCCGAGGGGGATCCCGGCAACTTTGGTCGCCCGGGGGTAGACCTTGCCCAGTCCTCTGGTTTCAATGGCCGGCGCCATGCGATCCTCCTCCGGCGGGGTCAAGCTCCGTGAAAGGCCAGCAGTCGCTCCAGTTCCGCCACCGGTTCCTCCAGCAGCGCTTTGCCCAGCCGGATCCCGTAAGCCGGGACCTGTTCCACCAGCGAACGGAGCAGCGGCAGCAGCGCCGCCCGTTCCCGGGGATAGCGGTCCGAAAGATAGAGCGGTGACGAGCCCTGGATCAGCGCCACCAGCACTTCTGCCTGGCGGAGCGGGCTGATCCGGCAGCCGCGCAACCGGCGGTCCAGGGTAAGGATCCAGATGCGGCTCAAGGATACATCATCGGTGAAGCAGGATGCAGCCGCCTCACGCCGCAGGACCCACTTCGGCTCCACGGCGCCGGTCAGCGGCTCCAGCAGGGGGGCGATGGCCCGGGGAAAGAGCCGGCGGCTCCCCCGCCGCACCTGGAGGTCGCGGCGGAAGGGCTGCACTGCGAGCGCCCCGCACCGGCGGCGGCGTGCGATCAGCGAATCGTCGGAGATCACCTGCCCCCCGGCGCGGAGCGCAGCGGCCGCCAGGGTGGTTTTGCCCGCACCGCTCGGGCCCAGGGCCAGCACGGCTTCACCGCCAAAGGTGAACCCCGCCCCGTGAAACACCGGGATCCCCTCCAGCGCCAGCGCATGGATCACCGCCATCTCCAGCAGCAGAGGCAGCGTGCCCCGGCGTTGCGACATTCTGTCCAGGGAACAGGAGATGGTGTCGCCGCCGGCGGGCCGGAGACGGAGCGTACCCGCCGGCCAGCTTCAGCGTGTCGCCGCTGTGGTGGCGGGTGATCAGCGGCAGCACCCGCCCTCCGCGCCCGGCCGGCCCGCCACCGGGAAGAGGTGCGGGCAGAGGCTGGACACGCAATGGTGGAACAGATGGCTGAAGATCCGATCGGCTTCCGCCGGGACCGGCGGTGAGATGCAGGGGCCGCAAGGCCGCGGAGAGGAGTTCAAGGCTCACGCCTTCAACCGGCAGCCGGAGGGGAAGGGCGTCGGCGCCTCCTTCCCCGCTGCCCCGGCAGACGATTTCAGCGCAATGAGAAACCACGATCAATCGTATCGCAGACTCAGGTTCTGGTAGCAGGCCAGCCCGGGCTTCTGGGTGGAGTACGCCCTGACCGTGATGGTGGTGGACAGGTTGGGCTGCGCGGCAATGATGCCCCGGTAGCCGCCGAACATCATCTGACCTGCGGCACTGTCATCCCGCCGGGTCATCAGCGGCGGAAAGTCATCCCCCGCTCCCGGGAAATAGGAGACGGGCACACCGTCCTGGACCATCTGCACCTGGAAGTAAATCCCCTCGTCCTCGGTGACCCCGGAAGGGACGGTGAACTGCCCGGTCCAGATCATCTCGATATAGCTGGTGGTGGCATTGGTGGTAAAGGTCTGCGTAAACAGATCCACCGTGGTGCCCGGCGGCAAATCCGCGCAATACGGCTCGGCAACCGCGTCACGGTAATTCCAGAAACGGACGGTCACCGGCGCGGGCATCGGATCTCCGCCGATCGCCTCGGGGATGAGTGAGAACACATCATCCGTGCCCGCCGCATCCTGTGCCGGCACACATACCGGGAACAGCAGCACGGCGGCCATGACCATTCCCGCAAACATTCGATTTCTGCTCCTGGAGGTCATCGACTTCCCCCTTTACGTTTTCAGTCTTCACCGGTTGCGGTGACCCGATGCCCGAGGGCGACCGGAAGTTGATCAATCGTAACGAATGGTCACGTTCTGGAAGCAGGCATAGGCTTCCGGCGCAGTGGAATAGACCTGGATCACCAGGGTGGTGTCGGTGTCAGGCTCCACCAGCAGCATTCCGTGAAACCCGCCGAACCACTGGGGCCCCTGCCCGGAGAAGTCGCACCGCGCCATAAACGGAAAACCGTCATCGCCGGCCCCGGGGAAAGCCATCGACTGTCCGTCCTGGACCAGGCCGGCCCGGAAGCGGATGCCCTCCAGTGCCGGGTTGGTGCTGATTACCGTGAACTGTCCCGTCCAATCCAGTTCCACGTAGGAGGTGGTGGGATTTGTGCTGAAGGTATTCCGGGCAAGAGTCCTCCATGAGCCGGCGGGACATTCAAGGCAGAAAGGCAATGAATCGTCATCATGGTAGCGTATGGTCCGGACAGTCACCGGTGCCGGCAGCGCTTCACCATCGGGAACACTCATTGCACGGCCCGGACCTGGCGAAGCCGGTTCCCCGGCTGCCACGCCCGGCAGCAGAAACAGCAAGCTGACAAGCAGCAGCGTGCTGAAAACCCTCTTCCGGATCCTGGTGGCCATCATTCCTCCCCTTTCCGCTAAGCGGCTGATTCCGGCCGCATCCCTAGTCGTTGCGTACGACGATGTTCTGGAAACAGGCCGTGCCGTCCAGATCAGTGGCTCGCAGTTCGATGATCAGCCGGGTCTCCGTACCGGAGTCCACATTCAGCATGCCGACAAAATTGCCGAACATGAACTGGCCGCTGGAACCCAGGTCCCGTCGGGAGAGGAAGGGGGCGAACCCCTCACCACCGCCGGGGAACCAGGCTTCGACGCCGTCCTGCACCAAACGCGCCCGGAACATGATGCCGTTGAATGGACCTGCTCCGCCGGAGACATTGAACTGCGCACTGTAGTTCAGTTCCACATACGAGGTGAGCGGGCCCGTTGTAAAGTCCTCGAGAAGCACCGTGGTCCAGGGGCCGGCCGCCAGCTCGAAACACCAGGGTTCGGCGTCATCGTCACGGATGGTCCACTGCCGGACAGTGACCGGTGCCGGCCGGGGACTCCCGTCAGGCGGTGCGAAGTCGATGCCGACACTGGAAGGATTGGGCGCACCAAACATTTTCGTGATGTCGGGAGACATATCTGCTGGCATGAGATCAGCATCAGGGGTCGTCCCCTCTTCAGCAACAAGAACCGCCGGGAGCATCAACCAGCAGATCATGAGCAGCCAACCGGCCGTCCACGTTTTCCACTTGAAGGCCATCACCTTTCCCCTTTCTGACCAGCGGCCCTGCCGGATGCCGTGAAGACCACGGGCTTTGACCGGGCAGGGTGGCCGGTATGAGGTGAGCACGTCCTACTCGAATTCGCCCTCACCAAATGCATCTGTGTTGGAGCCGCCGCCACTGCGTACCAACTCGGCAACCGGGAAGACCTTTACCACCGGTGGCTGATAAGGCCGCAGCCCGGCGGTGCCGCACGGTGGGTGTTTCCGATCATCCATCGGCTCGAGGCCCGGACGATCGGCAGACGCTGGATAATCTCTGATTGACATTTACCCTCCTCTGCAAATCCACTAGCAGGTCTTATCGCCCACCTCTGTCCGTTGCATTAGAAAATGTTGGAAAAGGCTCTCCGCAATATGAATCCGAACATCATGAAGAGTGGACGATCCAACCGTACCTTCTGTCGCCAATCTGTAGTAACGCTTTGATGTTTCTGTAGCCGTTAATATATCACAACGTACACATTCAACACCATGCGGGTTTCCAATTTCGGCAAATCGCCGGACCGCGGGCCCGAAAAGGCAGTCGAACACCACCCGCCGGGTCTTGTCGCGAACTTCCGGCGGCAGGAGATCTCCGGCGGACAGGCGCAGGAGATCCTTAAACCGCCGGCCGCCGATGAACGCCCGGGCCGGGGAACGGAAGGCGAACTCCACAAAATCCACGCCCAGCAGCGGGTGCCGCAGTTCCATCCCGGCGCTGGCCGCGAACTGGGCCGCCGGCTCGAGAAACAGACCGCTGCGATAGCGCTCCAGATCGCGGAGCAGGGCCCGGCGGGCCAGGGGGATGCGGACCCGGTCCCAGGGATAGCGGCATGTCCCCGCTCCCGCCCGCTGCCAGGCCGTTTTGGTGAGCCACGGCGGACGGGTATCGCGGCGCAACCGGGGTAGAAAACGCCTGCCGGCCTGTCCGAGGAGCCGCCTGAGCAGCGCCGGGCGGGAAAGCCCATGGGGCAGCTCGAAAGTGAACGTGTCGCGGAGGGCGCTGGGGAGCCTTCCCCGCAGCAGCAGGTCGGGAATATACCCCAGATTGCCCCGCAGCCAGTCGTCCGGCCCCAGGCCGGTGAGCAGAACATTCCGGCCCTCGCGGCCCGCCGCTTCGAAAAGCGGGCCGAACTGGTAGAGGGTCAGGGGGAACAGCGTCCCGGTGATGGCCAGCAACTCCGGGTAGGCTTCCAGGGGCCCGCGGCCGGTCATGTCGATGAACCGG
Organism: uncultured Acidobacteriota bacterium; assembly: GCA_963836075.1. Lineage (GTDB taxonomy): Bacteria > Acidobacteriota > JAQAZP01 > JAQAZP01 > JAQAZP01 > JAQAZP01. Next base: position 1,714,512 of record CAWIIB010000009.1, on the reverse strand, counting down.
CCAGCCGAACCGCTGCGCTGGAGCACCTGTTCGATCAGCGGCCGCTCGTCACACTCCATCCCCGGGTAGACCAGCGAAAACGGGGCGCCATTTGCCGCCTGCCGGTCCCCGTCGGCGGCCAGACGGGCCAGCAGCCCCCAGAGTGTGGGGGAATCCACTCCCCCGCTGAGCGCCAGCGCAAAGGGCCGGTCCGGAAGGGAGGCCTGCAGTGCGCTCCGCAGCAGGGACCCCAGCTGATGGACCAGTTCCTCCATGCCGGGTGCGGGGCGGCGGACCTGCGGCGGGGTCCAGTATTCGGTCCGTCGGGGCGGGGAGCAGGGCTCGGCGCCGCCGAAGGAATAGCTCCGCCCCGGCAGCACCCGGCGAACGGGCAACTGGATCGTCTCCTCCCGAGCCAGCGGACGGTTGAGCAGGTAGTCCACCACGGCATCGCTGTTCAACCGCGGCGTGCTGCCGGAGCCGGCCAGTACCTGCTGGATCTCGGTGGCCAGAAAGGCCCGGCCTCCCGCCTGTTCAAAGAACAGCGGCCGGCAACCCACCACATCCCGCAGGACGAGAAGGTGTCGCCGCTCAAGGTCGTGGATCAGCAGCGCAAACTCGCCGCGCAGCAAGGGAAACAGGTCGGGCCCCAGTTGGCGGTGCGCCAGCGCCAGCTTCTTCGCCGCGGGCCAGGCGGGGTCCAGGTCCAGGCCCCGGGCCTCGCGCTCCCAGCGGCCCAGGTAGCCGTGCACGGCCACCAGCCGGTCCGCAGCCACGGCCAGCGAGGCGTCCCAGCCCAGTGACTGCACGGCCACGGCGAGTCCGCCCTCGATCCGCCGCTCCACGGCGCCGCAGTAAGGCGATCGCTCGGTCATTCGCTGAAGAAGGCCGGGAAGCGCCGGATCACCGGCTTCCCCCAGCACCGCCAGAAGTGCGCCCATGGTGCCTCCGGAACTGAGCAGGTGTACCCCAGTATAGAGCGGCACCTGGTCAGGGGAAAGGGACAGGCGAGATCCGGTCAGCGCCCTGTAGTGGCTCCGCTGATGCGATCGATGAGGAGCAGGGCCAGGTCGGCGCTGCGGTGGGCCAGGTAGGAGAAGGCGAAGCGTGGTATGCGGGAGGTGTGGTCCAGCAGCGACAGCGACGCGGTTCGCTGGGGCCAGGGCCAGGTATGGCGCACCGGCTCGAAGCAGTTGCAGGGGAATAGCCTGTCCAGCACGGCCTTTTTGATGCCTGACGGTTCCAGCGCCTGCAGCACGCCTTCCAGGCCATCCCCTTCACACCCCTCCGGATCGAACCAATATTCCACCCGGCGGAGCAGCGAGTAAAGGATGGTCGAACAGCCCCACCGGCGGGCCAGCTGGACCACCCGGCCCAGGTCCGGGGTCCAGCGGTTGAGCACCGACCAGGCGTCGAGGTAACTGTGCGGCTGGGGTGCGCCGTGCCTGTATTCATGCAGCGCGAGGTGGAGCAGCGTATCCTCCGGCGACAGCTGGCGCACCGCCGGGTCCTGGTATTCCGGGCTCTGATCGCTCCGCTCCCAGAGGCCGTGGTGTTCGATACGGAACTGGTGCGCCCTGGTGAGATCCCGGTGAACTTCCACCAGCAGGGGCAGCGCGCCGGGGATGCGGAAGACGGCCTCGAAAAGCCTGCTCCAGGTATATCTCCGCCCCGTATCAACCTTCAGCGGCTCCCCTTCAGCAGCGAGGATTTCGCACATGCGGTGGAACTGTTCCGGCTTGACCAGCAGGTCGATATCCTGTGACAGTCTCGGCGCATCGGGCGGATAGAGCGACCCCGAGAAGGCGGTGCCCTTGAGCAGGATCACCGGGATGTCCCCTGGCCGCCGCTCGGTGAGGAACCGGCGGAGCCACTGCTGCTGGTGCAGGTCGTGGGCCACCAGGGACTGGGAGAACCGGTGCAGGTCGGCGGCCAGGCGCTCCGAAATGCTTCCCAGAGCTCCGGCCCGGGCCAGCGTACGGGTAATGCGGGGGATCAGGCGGAGGAACAGCGAGCGCCGGGGGCCCAGCAGATCAATAGCTGTCTGCTCAGCATCGCAGGGAAGAGCCGCTGCCCGGTCTCCGGCGGCCAGGGCGAACAGGGTGCGGACACCCGTCATTGTTTCACTCCCAGGCGGCGGGCGGTGAGGTGGAAGAGGAACAGCGGTGTGGAGACGAAGTTCCGTCTCCAGAGCCGGCGCGGCTCCCGCAGCAGCCGGGGCAGCCACTCCAGCCCCGTCCGCAGGAACAGCGGGTGCGAGCGCCTGATATTCCCGGCGTAGAAATCGAAGACCGCACCGATGGCCCCCGCGAACCGCACCGTCTCCAGACGGTGGAAATTTTCAAAAACCCACATCTCCTGCTTGGGCGCGGTCATTCCCACCCAGAGCACCTGGGGCCGGGCGGCATTGATCGCCTCCACCATCCGGTCGGTGTCCTCTGCGGAAAACCGGGGCACGAAGGGCGGCGACCAGGTCCCCGCGATGGCAATGCCCGGCCAGTCCCGGCCGCTCCGTTGCCTGATGCCGTCCAGGGTCTCCTCGGTGGACCCCAGGAAAAACACCCGACCCCCGGTGCGGTCCAGGAAGCCGTTGATGCCGTTGAACACATCGCTGCCGGTCACCCGTTCCCGTATCCTGCCCCCGAACAGCCGGGAGGCCAGCACGATGCCCTGCCCGTCGGGCACCAGCCAGTCGGCCTGGCGCAGCGCCCGGGCAAAAACAGCGTTGGACCGGGCAACGACCCAGGAGTGCGGGTTCATACAGGCAAACCACCTGCAGCGGTCCCCCTCTTCTATCCAGGTCCCGATGGATTCGACGAGGCGGTCCGCACCATCGTTGACCACCCGGTAGTCCAGCAACTGCTCGCCGCTCACTGCAACCCGTTCGTCCACTCCGCTCACCAGTCATTTCCGGTTTCATAGCCCAGCCTGATCAGGGTGTCGCCGGCATTCTCCTTGAACGCCTCCTTGTGCCGCCCGGTGAAATGGTTGGGCCAGTCCCTGATTCGGCCCTTGCGGAAGGTCCGGACTTTGCGGGAGAACACCCTGCCGGCCAGATCATCGATCTCCTTCCGGGTGGCCTTCAACCCCAGGTGGTCCACGATGGCGGCGACGGTCCGCAGCTGGTTCGCGTCATCGCCCCCGCCCGCACTGCCCACCAGGTCCTCGAAGGAGAAGGTCAGGCAGCCGGGCTCGTCGAGCCACGGGAGATAGGCTTCAAGCTGCTCCCCCGCCGAGAGCAGGGGAATGCCGTAAGGCAGATGCCGCCCGTCCACACCGATGATCGATGCCAGCAACCGTTCGTCATCCGAGGGCAGCGTATTGAAGTAGGCGTGGAGCAGGTGGCTGGGGTCCTTGCGGGTGACATAGTCCACGAAGGAGACCAGCACGTCGCGCGGGTCGCGCAGGATGAAGAGGATCCTGAACTCCCGCGAGCTGAGCAGGGCCACCAGATCAGCGCTCCACCCCATGTGCGCGGTGACCGCCTGGCCCTTGTGGGTGTACTGCAGCTGCTTCATGGTGCCGGGGATCCGCTGGTCCAGGTGGTAGGTCCAGCGGGGCACCACGCAGGGCAGCAGGTTGACCGTGCGCTTGATCAGGTTCGTCCCGGCCTTGGGAATACTGTTGGCAAAGATGCGCGGCCCGGTGCTGAACGCCTGCCGGCCATGGCGGGTCAACGGCAACGGGTGCCGCATCATCAGGTACTGCACCCGCTTCAGCCAGTGCCGCCGCGTCATCAATATCCTGTGGGTCAAGCTGTTCATGGCATCCCGTCCGTGGTTCCGCTGCGCTCCGCGTAGCCCAGAGCGTCCTCGTGGGCCACAATCTGTTCGGTGGTGAATCTCGTTCCAATGACCCGTGCGGGAACACCCCCGGCGATGCTGTAACGGGGAACGTCCTCGGTGACCAGGGCCCCGGCGGCGACGATGGCGCCCCGGCCGATGGTCACCCCGGCGAGGATCGTCACCCGAAACCCGATCCATACATCGTCCTCCACCACCGTCTTCCTGGTGTCGCCCCGTGGCGAATCCCAGAGAGTCACTCCCACCATGTCGTAGCGGTGGTCGTCCCGTCCGATGAACGCCACGTCCCGGGCCATCAGAATGTTGTCGCCGAAACGGCAATCGCACTGGATCAGGCAGCCCCGGCCGAACTGCACCCGGTTGCCCAGGCTGATGTCCCGGTGGGGCGAGAACATCCTGACGCTCCAGGGGACGCGCACCATCCCGCTTCTCCTGACCCACGGCGCCCGCAGTCTGAAATAGAGCCAGGAGCGCAGCGAGTTGAGCAGCAGGCGCAGCTTGAACATTGCCGGGGAACGCCCCGGCCGCACATTGGATAGCGGGTCGTTTCCGGTGGTCCGCTGGTTGTCGGGTCTGATCATGGTCACGCTCGCAAGGGTGGGAACAGCGTTTCGAGATCCTCTTTCAGATGCTTCAGTGCGTATCGGTCAGCATGCGGCACCGCAATATCCCCGACGTTCTCCAGGGCGAGAGCGTTCCGCACCGCCGCGGCAAAGTCGTCGGGGTCGCGCCCGTCAATAATATACCCGGTGCGGCCCGGGGCAATGATTTCCCCCGCGCTGCTCACCCGGGTGGTGACAATGGGCAGGCCGCACCCCTGGGCTTCGATCATCACCGTGGACCACCCCTCGCGCAGCGAGCCGGAGACATAGACGTCCGCGGCATTGAGCCAGGCAGCCACCAGGCGTGGCGGCTGGAAGCCGGTGATGCGGATGCGCTCGCTGACTCCTCTCTCGGCGGCATAGGTTTCCAGTCGGCCCCGGTCCTGGCCGTCCCCGATGAAGCAGAGATACGCGTCCGGGTGCGTCTGGAGCAGTATGGCAAAGGCGTCGATCAGCAGCTTCCAGCCCTTGGCCCAGTGGATCCGGCCGCAGCTGGCCAGCACCACCGCCGTCTCCGGCAACCCCGCCTGCTGCCGGCTGCGGGAACGGGAGGCGGGGCGGAACAGTTCGGTGTCCACCCGCGTGGGGAAACCGGTCACCTGCTCGCGGCTGAGAAGACCGCCGCTCTGTCCCACCATCCCGGTTATCGCCTGATCATCGGCCGCGGCCAGGATGCAGTCGGCCCGCTGCACGGCGCCATAGAACCGCCGGGCAAAGGGTCGGGCCAGCAACTGCACCCCCGGGTAGCGCGAGATGGCCAGCGGGTTCTCCACGCCGGGGAAGCGGAAACAGACATGTTCCCAGGGCCAGTCGTGCACCGCCAGCATCACGTGGTGGGTCTGGATGAACACGCTTCGCACACCCCGGGCCAGGATCTCCTCCCGGTGGCGGCGCAGCTGCAGGTATCCCGAGATGCGCGGCGGGACCAGGGGTTTCTTCGCCGATGCGGCGCGACGGCCCACGGCGAAGTAGTCGTAGGTCTCCCCGCCGATCTCCCGCTCCACCCAGCGGCCCACCGGCAGCCCGTCGGTGGTGATCCCCACCAGGCAGAGCCGGTTGCCAAACGAGGAGAGCATCTGCTTGGCGAAGTTGAGGGTCCCCCCGGGCGGGAACGACTCGAAGTCTCCGGTGTCAATGAAGAGGACGTTCGATTTCATAGTTCAGCGCTTTGATTTCCCCGGCCAGGCGATCGTTGATCGCCCCGATGAGGTGCCGGTATTCCGGCGGAGCGTTCTTCCACCCGTAAGCGGTGGCCCGGGGACGGTCCTTGCGGTCGGCCCCGCCCACCCTCTGGCCCAGCGCCTCCTCGTTCACCGGATCGTCGATACCCAGGTAGCTGAAAATCCGACGGAACATGGCCACCGGATCTTCCTTCAGGTCCTCGTAGCGGACCAGCAACACATTCTTGTGCGGCTTGAGCACCCAGTCCTGAATTTCCCACTTGTATTGACCGATGGGATCGGTCTGTCTGATGAACTCCTCCTGGGACAGGTCCGGAGTGTCCTTGGAATTCTTGTACATCTCGTAGAGCGAGAGGATCGCGTCGCGCGGGTCACGGTAGACGTAGATGTACTTCCCCCCGAAACGGTGCCGCGGCAGGATGAGCAGGGTCTTGAGCCGGGCCACCAGCCTGTTGCGCGCGTGGACCTTGATCAGGCAGATCTCCCTGTCCCCCGGGGTGACCGTGCGTTTCTGGATCTGTGCGGTCTTGTGCGACGTGCTCTGATTGATCACGTTGAGGATCCAGGCCGTGCCGCTGCGCGGATAACCGCAGAGGATGCAGCGGATGTTCACCATCGGCTTTTTCAGGGAGAGGAACTTGGTCGGGGGATACCTCGAATCGAAGAAGGCGGTGAACGGCCGGAGTTGCCGGCCGAAAATGTGGTTCTTGGTGGTGATGACCAGGTTGGCCACCCTGTTCAGCGGACGTCTCATGCCCAGCCCCCAGGTTCATGCAGGCCGGCCCAGCGGCACCACGCGCCGGACGCTGGGACGCCGGCCGCGCCGCAGCGAAAAGGCCAGCAGCATCATATATACCATGGCGATCAGATCGCTTTCCATGAAGACATTATTGTAGGTCAGGGAGATCATCAGGGCGACGAAGCAGAGGGAGACCATGCCCGACTGGTAGGCCTTCCAGTAGGGGTCGGTCTCCCGCAACGCCTTGCGCCGCACCACCACCAGGGCGTAGACAAAAAAGCCCATCCAGGAGATCACGCCGAGATAGCCCACCTGCAGAGCCAGGAAGTTCAGCGACATGATCCCGTACGCCACCCCCACGCCGCTCAACTGGTCCTCCATGAAGTGCTTGTCTCTTTGGCCGAAGCTCGACTTGGTGAAGGTGCCCGGTCCCATGCCGAACAGCCAGGTGGCGGGTCCCCTCCGCTTGAGGTGGTCATGGATTCTCCGCGTGGTTTCCACCCTGCCGTAGGAGAGGTGGCGCACACCCGAGTAGCCCACGCTGTAGTTCTTGATGTAACTGATGGCGAAATCGAGGGAAAACCGGCCGCCCACCTTGTGGTCCGGGTTGAGGGTCGGCAACAATCTGACCCCGGCATAGAAAATGATCGCGATCACGATGATGGAAAGAAAAATGACGCTCACCACCTTCTTCATCTCCAGCCGCCGGCCGATGATGGTCCACGCCGAGAAGATGATGACCATGGGGACCAGCAGGATCACGGCGCGCTTGTCACCCACCAGGCCAAAGACCAGGAATCCCAACAGGAACAGCCACGAGGTGATGCGGGGCCGGTGGATGTAGTGGAAGCAGATGATGAACCCTGCCGCGATCATCGGGATGACGGTGGAGTTGCCCCCGCCCCGGATGGCATAGGTGCCGATGGCCCGTTCACCATGGCCGAAGATGACCAGCTTGACGATGGCGGTGGGGATCTGGAGCAGGAAGAGCCAGACCAGCAGCGTGTGAATCCGGCGGATCGTCTTCTGCGGGATGGGCAGGGTGAGCAGTACCCAGAACAGCAGGTGGAAACGCAGGGTCTGCCGCAAGAAGAGCAGCGCAAGCTGGAACCGCGTATCGTTCAGCACAAAGGATATGGCGGAGACGGCGAGGAAGAGGAGGACGAAGGGCCAGCCAAAGGTGTAGATCTGCCGGTCCCTGGATTTCGTCTTCGAGGCCAGGGCGATGAACAACAGCAGGACGATGATGCCCTCGATAAACCAGGAAAAGAAATAGGGCACGATCTGATACGCCGTCAGACTGTTGACGAAGAAGGCCAGGAACAGCAGTGCATAGAGCAGAAAGGAGATCATGCGAATCCCGTAAACTCCAGGATCGTCCGGACCCTGGCATCCCATGTGTAGCGATTCAAAACCAGCGCGCGCGCCTTCTCCGCCATGGGGTCCGGATAGGACCGGTCCAGTGCCGCGGCGAGTTTCTCCCGCAGGTCGGCCAGCGAATCGGGATCGGCAAGGAAAGCGTTTTCGCCGTCCGTCAGCACCTCGCGGATGGTGGGAAACCCGTGACCCACGATGATGCGGCCCGCAGCCATGTACTCGAAGGTCTTCAGCGGCGAGCAATAGTCGATTGTCGGTACGTCCCGAGACCATAACATGAGCAGGACATCACCGGCAAAAAGATAGCGGCGGACGTCCTTGTGCGGCACCCGGCCGGTGAAAATGATGTTGGTCATGCCCCGGTCTTCGCACAAGGCCTGGTAGTGACGCCGGCGGTCTTCCGGCCCCCCCACCACCACGAAGAGCGGCTCGGTGAAGGTCCCGGCCAGCTCGAGGATGTTCTCGATGCCGCGGTCCCGGTAGAGGCTGCCGGTGTAGACCACTGTTTTCCTGGCCTGCGGGAGCCCGACAGCTCGGCGGGCCGATTGGCGGTCTTCCACCTCGGCATAGTGCCGGGCATCCACGGCGTCATGCAGCGAAAGCGTCTTCGATGGCGGGACGCCGGAGCGGACCCAGAAGTCGGTGAGGGCCTGGCTGATGCTGACGAAGGCGGAACAGTGACGGTCCCGGGCATTGCGGATCAACCGCCGTTTCCAGAAGACGTTCATCAGCCTGCTCTGGTGGATCGACGCGTTGTGCGCTTCAAAGACCGTGGGTATGCCGGACTGCAGGGGAGCGTTGAGGAACACCGGGTTGCGCACGAAACAGCAGTCGGCGGGCTCGGTGGCCAGCAGGCGCTTCACCCCCAGGTACCCGCCGATCATCTGCAGCCGTCCGAACAGCGTCCGCTTGCGAAAGGTCCGCATCTGGAACTCCGGCTGCTGCCCGGTCTGGGCGGCAATGGTTTCCCGGGCCGCCGCGGCGTCCGTTCCCGGCACGGCCAGTACCACGTCCACACCGGCCCGGGCGAAGGCCGAGCACATCTGCACCACCTGAACGGCATTGGCCATGCCCGAATCGATGGTCCCCGAGTGGAGGTAGAGCAGTTTCACGTTCGATCCCCGCCGGCTCCGAAGTGTCCCAGTCCGATCATGTCATGGAAACGGCACCGGCTGAAGCCCTGGCCCTCCGGCGTGGGGAGGACGGCCTCGATCTCGGCCAGGGCCAGACAGCGGAACCAGGTGTCCCAGAGGTTGCTGTCGGTCCAGCGCCTCCCCGTTCGGGTCCAGCCGGTCTTGATCACCTGTTTCCCGCGGGAGAAGACGCCGGCGGTTTTCCGCGCCCGGTAGTACCAGAGATAGGGATGGCTGCCGCAAAAGAAACCGGGCACCCGCCGGAGCAGCTGTCCGGCCGTGTCCACGGTCTTCTTCGACTGGCAGAAGCCTCCGTCCGGGTTCCGGGTGCTGAGCAGGGCCCCGGCGGCGCGCCCCAGGCCGGCCTCGATATCGGTGTGCCGGTAGGCCGACAACCCGTGGGCCGTGGCCAGAATGTGGATGGCGTCGAAATCGTGGCAGCCGATCCCCCCCGGTGTGGAGGAGAAGAAGCCGTCCCGGTCCTGGATCGTCAGGGCCGTGTCCACCACCCGGTCCAGGGCCCGGTGTTCCCTCTTCCAGTAAAAGTAGACCGCCAGCTGGTGCAGGCCGTTCTGGATGCCGTGCAGATAGAGGGATTGGCGATCGCCGCCCCACAGGCCGTGCGCGTTCTGCTGCTCGTCGTGGAACTGGAACCAGGCCTCCAGCAGCGAGCGGTAGCGCTCCTCCCCGGTCTGCTCCCAGGCCCGGGTGAGGAAGATGCCGAGAAACATCGCCTTGTTCCCCGAGCCGGGCCGCCCCTGGTGGCAGCCGCAGGCCGCCAGGTAGTCCCGCACCTCATCGGGTGATGACCAGGCCTCGAGGAAGGCCAGGGGGTAGAGCGGTTCGGCAGAAAGGATCCGCAGCGCGCTGAGGCTGAAACAGGTCAGCTGGTGCCGGCTGCGTTCCGGGTCCGCATGGAGCTCCTCGGGCAGCTTGAACAGCCCGTCCCGCGGATCCTGGGCGGACTGGATCCGCGAGACCCACTGCTGCCGCTCCTCGGCGGAGAGGCGGTCTGTTCCCCCGAACAGGTCGAGGATGTAGAGCGCAAAACAGGAGGTGAAATGCGTGTCGTCCGCCCCGGCGTTCATCAGGTAGCGGGCCGGCGCCACCCGCATGGTCTCCAGCCAGGTGAGAACGGAATCGCTGATCGACGAGTGATCCATGGGCTCTCTATCTCCCGCTCTGCCCGGGCCAGAGCCGGTGAACAAGATTCCGGGGCAGCAGTTTCAACCCCACGTGTGATGCCTTCCACCTGGCCTGGTGGGCCAGGGTCTCCAGCGTTCCGGCGGCCGGCGGATCCGACCTGGCGCCCCTGTCCGCCCCCACCCCGCAGCGCTGGAGGTGCTCTTCGATCACGGCGATCTCCTCCCGGGTTTCCTGCGTCTCCTGGAGCAGGGGGTCGTCCCCGGCCTCTCCCGTGGAAATGTGGATCGTCCGGAATTCCCGCCGCAGGTCCGCCGGGCGGGCGCCCGACCGTTGGGCCAGCGCCTCGGCATCCTCCTCGAACAGTCCACTGTCCGGATCCCTGGTGTGGATCTTGGCCGACGTGTTGCCGAACAGGGTGTGGTGGCGCTTGTTCCAGTATTCCGCCTTGCCGGGGAAGTGCCCGATCCCCAGATACGCGCAGGCCTGTTCGAGGACCGCGGGATCGTCCACCAGGGAGAAGTGGTTCACGGTGCGGTACTCCGGAATGAGCCTGAAGTAGAGACGGTGGTAGTTGGCCCAGCTCCTGGTCCAGCGGCGGCCGCGGCCCCGCTTGTGGAACGACCGGGCGATCTGCGCCGGCGACTTCCAGATCAGGATGTGCCGTACCTGGATGCCGGCCTTGGCCAGGCGCCCCGCCTGGGCGGTGATCCAGGGCAGGCTCTTGCTGGAGTCGACAATGAACCTCGTGTCCGGGTTCTGCTGGAAGATCGACCGGTAGAGCCGGGCCTCGCCGCTATTCCTGATCTCGCCCCACAGGGTGCACCGGTGGTCGCCGCAGCCGCAGGGCGGGTGGTGGTGATGGGGGCGGAAGGGCCGGAAAAAAGCGTGGACCTCGCCGCAGGAGAACCCGCGCGGGTCGTTGGCCAGCATCATGTCGAAAAAAGTGGAACCGCTGTAGGCCGTCCCGCCGACGAAGATCACCGTCCTGTTGTCACCGTTGATCATCAGGCGTATCCCAGGGCCCTCATGGTGTCGCCGGCCATGTCGTTCAGGATTCTTTTCTGTTCCTGGCCCCACTCCTCGAACCTGGGGAATTCGTTGCGGGTCTGCCGGTTGTGCTTCTGCCCCAGTTCCGCGGCCAGGGCGTCGCGGCCGGGGGACGGCACACCGATGAAACCGAAGAGCCGGTCCATGTTGTCCCCCCGGGCCGCGAACAGGTCCTCCGCCTTGAGCAGCAGCAGGCGACTGGAATCCACACTGTCCCTGAAGCGCAGGGCGAATGCGTTGTAGGCGTTCCAGTACCAGCAGATCTTGTTGAACCGGGGCAGCGACTCCCAGCCGGCAAAATGCGGGTCGCCCTCCTGCGGCCGGATGCGGTAGCGGTCGGACCGGTTGTCGCTGTACCAGGAACGCCGCATCCCCGAGCGGATCACGTCGCCGGGATGCCGGACCAGGTGGATGAACCGCGCCTCCGGGAGCGCCCGGGCGATGGCCGGCGCGAAGAAGGTGAGACGCGCTGATGTCTCGGCGAAGACCTTGCCACCGCGAGTGGACCGGGCGATCAGCCCGGCGCGCGCCGTGCAGAAGATCTGCCGGTAGCGCTCTGTTTCGGTCCAGACCCCGTGCAGGGCCTGCTGCCGCTCTTCCAGCATCTGGGGCCACGGTTCGTGAAAGGCGGTGATCTCCGGGGCCAGGTCCAGCACCTTGGCCAGCGTGGCCGTCCCGCTGCGTCCGGTGGAGAGCAGAAAGATCGTGTTGCTCTTCTTCCACCGCCCCAGGGAGACCAGCCGGGCCAGATCCCGGGTGACCCTTTCCCTTGCCTGACGGAGGAATCTGGCGGCCTCCGTGCGCTCTGTCTGAGTTTGGCTGTCCGACATGCCCTTGCGGTTCCTTTCACCAGGTTCAAATGTCCTCACCAGCCGAAATCGAGACCCAGCAGATTCTGCAGGGTCTCGTTCTCGTCCCGGTAATACTCGTTGAGATAGCTGTACACCCGGTCGTCCACCCGCGTCCGGTTGGACGAAACGTTCCGGGGCTCGAGGTCCCGCGCCCTGAAGTCCGCATCCACACCGATGAACCGGAAAACTTCGTCCAGGACCCGCGACGGTTCGCGAAAGAACTGTTCGCTGCTGCGCACCAGCAACTGCTCCCGGGGGAAAAACTCCAGGTATCGTGCGATCTGTTCGGCGTAGCGGCCGCGGCTCTTGTAGGAGCAGTGGATGAACTCGGTGCTGTTGAAATCAGCACGCTGCAGAGCGGGACGCATTCGCTCCTCCTCCCGGGCCAGCGCCTCCATGGGGTCCAGGGTCTCCCGCCCCTTGCGCACTTCGTGGAAGTACTGGGAGATCGCCCGTTCCACCGGGTTCCTGAGCAGCGCGACCAACCGCACCTCCGGCAGCAGGCGGTGGATGCGCTCCGGCGCGGGGGGATGGAAGATATACAGGGGAGAGGCCTCACCCGCGGCATCCCCCGGCCCCAGGGTCCGGCGGAGGGGGAAGAACGAGCGGTACCACTCCACGCCCTGCCGGTAGTTGAGGTCGAAGAAATGAACCTCTTTCTTGTAACTGGCAAAGACGTGCGGGTGCTGGGAGAGGTAGTGGAGCAGGCTCGTCGTCCCGGACTTCATGGCGCCGAAAACGATGAAGCCGGGCAAGGCCCGCCAGCGGGCGGTGGCGCGACGCCACTTCCGCAGAGTCCCTGTTCTCAGGTGATGCATCCGTGACCGCAGCGGCCCCGGAAGCAGGTCTTTGCCGCTTTTCAAAGATACCTCTCTATCAGATCGCAGAGCAATGTGAAGTTGCGCTCACCACCGTATTCGGCCATGGCGTACTCCCGTGCATTATCCCCCATTTCGTCTCGCCGCGGCGTGTCGGTGACCAGCGTCCGGACATCCTCCACCAGTTGCGGGAAGGACCGGGAGTGGAAGCCGAGGCCCCGCTTCACGATCACACCGTCCGGGTCATGGTGCAGGCTGACCACCGGGGTCCGCCGCAGCCAGGACTGGATAAAGGTGTTGGGCGAACTTTCATAGTTCATGCTGGTGTTGACGAAAACGCTCGCCTCCCCCATCAGCCGGTTGCTCTCCTCGTAGGGCACGCCGCCGAGATAGCTGAAGTTGCCGTGCGACTGCGAGAAGGCCCGCACTTCGTTCTCATAGCTCCGGTCACGCATCTCCCCGGCCATGACGAACCGGCAGTCCAGGCCCTGCAGGGCGCCGGCCAGTTGCAGGAAGAGTTCAGGCCGCTTCCACCGCTTGACATTGGCCAGCCACAGCACCACGGGGGGATGCGTTTTGTCCGGGTCCGACGACGGGATGTCCTGCACCTTCCTGATGATGGTGGACTCCAGGGAGAGATTGGCCTCAATGGCCTGCTGCTGGGAGACCGATTGCGCCAGGACCATCCTCGCGTTCCTCATGCCGGCCAGTGAGTTGCGGTCCCTGATGAACCCGCCCACATAGCGCTTGATGGTTTTCAGGGGGTTCGGCGACAGGCGCACCCGGCCCAGTTCCTTGTAGCGCCCGGCATCGATGTCCATGGAGACGGCGTAGAGGAACAACTTGCCGCGCTCCCTGGCATAGCGGCCCACCAGCCAGGTGAAGTCGGTCCGGCCCCGCTGGTAATAGACATGGGCGTCGATGCTGTCCAGGATCTTTCTCAGCCTGTTGTAGCGCCCCCGTTTGGGCCGGGGATCAAAGCGGTGCAAGCGGATCGATTCGTCTTCAGCGGGGATGTCCGCATCGGTGGTCACGTAGTGCACGTCCCACCCGTGGGCCGCGAACAGCTTCCCCAGGAGATACATCTGGACCTCGGCACCGCCCACCGCATACCTGTAGTAGTGCGCGCCCACAAAACAGATTCGCCTGGATGATCCCGACATCACCGCCCCCCGATGAGCCGGCGCCGATATTTCCCCGCCAGCCGGCGGGCCCGCTTGAGGACCGTGCCCCCCGCAGCCTGTTCGGCCAGCAACTGCCGCTGCGCTTCGCCAAGCGCGGCCTCAGTGGTCTCCGCCTCCGCCAGACGCGCCGTCTGCCGCAGCTCCCACTCCGTCCCCCGCACCGCCCGGCCCGCCGGGGCGGGCGGCATCGATCCGGCGAAAGGCAGAGCGGGCCGGCGGCGTCCCATCTTCTCCCAGGCGGCGGTGTACAGTGCACAGCTCATCCGCCGCTGCTCCACTTTCTGGGCGGTGAAGATCTTCTCCTGCTCCAGCGGCTCCAGCCGGACCGCCCCGTCCGCTTCAGCCCGGCGCAGGGCCTCCAGGCCCCGTGCGTTCCTGGCCAGTACCACGGAGTGCCCCTCCCGGTCACTGTTGATCCCGTGAGGATCCCCCACGGAGATGTCGGCCCAGACGTTCATCTTGTCGAAACAGACCCGGCACCGGGCGGGAGTGAGGACATCCTTGAGACGGATCCGTTCCCGCGACGGGAGAAAATGCCCCCGCCCCTGCCGGTCTTCAACGCGGACCTCCCCCGGCCAGCCATGGCGCTCCTTGCTGCGCCAGGCAAAGGAAACCGCCTCCGGCGCCGGACACCCGGCGGTGCGGCAGAGCATGTCGATGGCCAGGGTGGACATGGTGCGGTCACAGAACAGGCCAATCACCAGGCCCAGCCGTTTCCGCCACGGCGGCAACTGCTGCTCCATGTTGCGCAGGGTCTGCACCTGGCAGGAGATCCCCACCGCCGCGATCTGCCGCGCTTCCAGCACCTCCGTGGCCAGGGACGGTTCGAAACGGATGGGGCAGTATTTGGAGCCCCCGGCGCGGAGCACCGCGTCGCGGTCCCGGGCCAGCACGGCCACGGGCCGCAGCGAGCCGTCCGCCGGCATGGAGGCCAGCACCGCCCCCTGGATCGCACCGCTGGCCAGCTGGTGCTCGATCAGCGCCGACACCAGGCCGCCGCTCTGGGAGCCGGCCCTGGTGGCCGGGTCGGCGGCGTGCCCGCAGAAGGCCGCCAGCACGGCCCCCCGGAAGGGGTCCGCCTCGCCGTCCATCCCGCGGAGAACATTGTTCCAGCCGGAACAGACGGAAAAACAAAACCCGCAACTGGTGCAGGCCTCCGCACAGATCCGGGGAAACTGCTGACCGGCCGGGGTCTCGTGCAGGGCGATGGCCTGCGCCGGACAGACCATGGCGCACCAGCCGCACTGGGTGCACAGGCCGGCGGCGACCACCTGTTCCACGGTTGATTCCGTTTTCACGATCCCGTTCCCCGCAGTATGGCGGCGGCCCGGTCGAACACCGCGGCCACCTGTTCACGGACCGCGGGCAGCTGCTCACCCAGAGCGGCCGCCCGTGAACCCCGTTCTTCCCAGACCCGGTCCAGCAGGGCAACCACCCGGTCCGGTTCCATCGTGTCATGTTCGCAGACGGCGTCTTCCATGCCGAAGGTGCCCAGCAATTCCCGGTACTTGTGCGCCCAGCTCAAGGCCAGGGCCGGGACCCCCTGGGCCAGGGCGAAAACCAGCGCGTGGAACCGCGACCCAACCAGCAGGTCACAGCGGCCGGCCAGCGCATGGATCTCCTCGGCGCTGCGGTATCCCCGGACCGGGAAGCATGCCGCGGGATGCTGCACCGCGGCGTGGACCAGGCCGCAGAGGTGGCTGTCGTCGGTTCGCCCGTCGCCGGCCGGGGAAATGTCGTTGGGGATCAGGATGATGCCGGCGCCAAAACGGTCCACCGCGTGATCGCAGAGACGGGCCAGCAGCTGGATGTAGCTGTTGCCGCCCTCCGTCCCCCCGGTGCGCTGGTAGACCTTCATGTTTGGCGCCACCCCCAGCAACGGCCGCTGCCCCGCCTCAACGCCGATCCGGCGGAGCAGCAGGTCCCCCTGTTCCGGCGACGCACTCGGGAAGAGGAAGGCGATGTCCGGGGCCAGGGGGATGTCATTTTCATCCTCTTCCAGCAGCCGGGCCAGGTGGGTGCGGGAGACGGCATCGCGGGCGTAGCAGAGCGATGACCGGTGGACCATCTCCCGGAGCGGTTCGCGGAACTCCTCCTTTTCGAACGGCCCCCAGGCCTGGGGCATGAAGATCAGCGGCGTGCCCGATTCATGGCAGAACCGGGCCCACTGCGCCGCCATCCGTGCCGCTCCCACCCCCCAGGGCCCGCCAAAGGCAAAACCGTGAACAGACACCACGGCATCGAGACCGCCGGCCAGGGCATCGATTCGCCGCGGGTGGCAGTAGTCACTGGCCTCACGGTAGTTGAGCAGGCTGCCGGCCAGGCGCTTCAGGTCTCCTCTACCGGCCAGGTAGCGGTAGACCGACCAGCGGTTCGAGGCGGCCACACCCAGCAGCCGGCCCAGCCGGTCATCACCAAGGGCCAGGGGCAGC
Source organism: uncultured Acidobacteriota bacterium (assembly GCA_963836075.1). Classification (GTDB taxonomy): domain Bacteria; phylum Acidobacteriota; class JAQAZP01; order JAQAZP01; family JAQAZP01; genus JAQAZP01. The sequence goes on along the minus strand of CAWIIB010000009.1, from coordinate 1,698,220 downwards.
AGACCGCTGGACCGGGCCAGCCGGGCCTGCCTGCGGTGCAGCCGGGCATGGAACCGGGCACCGTCCAGCCGCCGGGACAGTTCCTGCCGGACCACCAGCAGCATGGCTTCGGCACCCTTGTTCTTGAAGCCTCCGCCCCACAGGCATATTCGTCTGCCGGCCTCACTGGTCATCGGCAGCCCCGCTTGCTCCAGCATTTCCGAACCTCAGGCGTCCCTCGCGTTTCATCGCCCGGTAGGGCAGGATGCAGGTGGCCAGCCCGCCGAGAGTCCAGACCACCACCGTGCACACCGCCACCCCCATCAGGCCATAGAGCAGGAAGCAGATTGTTTTAAGCGTGACGCTGGCGATGGCCATGGCGGTGCGGATCTTCAGCAGCAGGTCCTCGTTGTCGGTGGCCTGGGCCGCAATGGTGAAGGGCAGCGTGCCCCACACCGCCGCCAGGTAGAAGACCAGCACGCTGAGCAGCCGGCCCGACTCCCGGTACTCCTCGCCAAAGACCAGCACCACCAGGTCGGTGCTGAAGAAGGCGAACAGGGCGGAGAGGAGGAGTACCCCGATGAAGAACCCGAGGGCGTAGCGGACCATCTTCGTGCCGTTGACCCGGCCTTCGTCGAACCGTTTGACCAGCACCGGGAAGAAAGCCATGGAGTTGACGTTCTTCAACATGTGGCCTTCCTTGACGATCCTGTTGGCCACCGCGTAGATACCCACCTCCACCGGCGACCCGAGCAGGGAAATCATGAACAGGTCGTAACGCTTGGAGAGGGTGGCCACCATGGTGAAGAGGGAAAAGGAGAGCCCCGGCTTGAGGATCTCCCGCTCGAAACGCGGCCGGGACAGAAGATTGAACTTCACAAATCGCCGGGTGACGATGTAGTTGGCCACGATGGTCACCAGGTTCACCGCCACGGCGATCACGATCAGGGTGGCCACACCATGGCCGAGGTAGAGAAAGAGGATGGCCAGCAGGACAAACAGCGTCCGGTTGGTGATGTTGAACACGGAAATGAACTGCATCTTTTCCACGATCTGGTAGATGCTGGAAAAGAAGGTGTTCATGCCCTCGTAGAAGATGTGAAAGCTGTAGAGGAGCACCAGCAGGCGGGTGGTCAGGTCGTAGGGTGTGAGCAGGACACAGAGGATGCAGAGCGCCATGGACCCGACGAGGAAGAACAGCCTCAGGCCCACCACCTGGTTGTAGAGATCCGGCAGTGACGACTGGTCCCTGCTGCCGGTGCGCACAATCACCTTGTTCAGCCCCTTGAAGGTGAACATGGTGAACATGGCCACGTAGGCCACCACGGTGGCGTAGACACCGTACTGTTCCTTGCCCAGTGTCCTGGCGATGTAGATGAACCCGGCAAGGACGATGGCCTGGGTGACCAGGTTGCCCATGGCCAGCCAGGAGGCATTGGCCATACCCTTGCGAAACCTTGACCCAGGCCGCGGTCCTTTTCGCTCTGCATCCATCCGGGTATCGCTCATGTGGTTCTCATGCTTCCCGGGCAGGGTTCGTACCTGCGTTCACCTCGCGCAGGAAAAGCGCCGGGAAACCGGGAGGTCACAATGCCTAACTGGTCGCGTAGTCAATAATTTGTAAGGATAGTAGCATCCCTTAGCGGCGTCAAGATGTCCCCAGCTTCCCCTCGATACGGGCCACGGCCTTGGCCACCCGCTGGTCAAGATTTTTCCTCCCCTCCACGGGGAGTTCCGCGGCCCTGGCCAGCGCCTCCAGGGCTTCCTCCAGACGTCCCTGTTCCTCGTAACAGAGACCCATCCGATAGAGCACCAGCTTCCGTTCGTAGTCGGTGGACGCTTCCCGGACACCGGCCTGGTATTCCTCCAGCGCCTGGTGCTGTTTTCCCTTCGCGGCATACAGGTCGCCCAGCAGACGGTGGATCCGGCTCCTCCGCGGGATTCGCCAGAGGGCCTCCCGGTAAGTGCTGATGGCATTCCACGCCTCTCCCTGTTCGATGAAACAGTCCGCCAGCAAGACATACCCTTCCTCATACCCGGGGTTGGCCGAGAGCAATGCCCTGCAGGCGTCGATGGCCCCGGAGACGTTTCCCATCTGCAGCAGCGTGGTGGCCCGGGTGAGGAAATACTGCTCCCGCCCTGCCGGGTCCAGCCGCAACGCCTCATCGATGGCGGCAAGAGCCTCATCATAATCGCCGTTCTCGCGATGGATGTTGGCCACCCTGGCATGGAGCTGGGCCCGGTCCGGCAGCCGGGAAAGACACCACTGGTATTGCTCAAGGCTCTGGGGAGCCAGGCCGGAGATATGCAGCAGTTCACCCAGACGTTCCCGCACCGCCGGCTCCCTGGGAAAGATGAACTCGAACCGTTCGAACCGCCGGGCAAAGATCCGGGCGCAGGTCTCATAGATCTCGTCCAGGTACTTGACGTCCAGTTCCAGGGAGCGCCGGAACCAGGACAGGCCTTCCCTGAACCGGCCCCGCCCCAGCAGAAACTGCCCCAGGTCATAGGACATCTGTGACAGCGAGGGCCGGGCCAGGACACCCCGCACAAGCGCCCGTTCCATGTCCAGGGACTTGCCCTGAAGACGGGCCAGCTCGAAGGCCAGGCGGTGCCCGCGCAGGTCCAGCGGCCGGTCCAGCAACAGGGACCGCACTGCCAGGGCCGTGGCCGATTCAGGTCCGGATGCGGCAGTGGCGGGGCCATCGGCGGACAACCGGTCGATCTCTCCCCGCACGGTGGCGACACGCCTTTCAAAGCCGGCGCCGTACCCGGCGGCCGTGAACAGGCGGAGGCCGGAAAGGCACAACAGAACCGCCGCAGTGATGATCAGAAGGACATGGCCGGTCCTTCGCCGGGCGGCCCGGCGGGCGCTCCGTTGCACCACCATGGCGGACAGCACACCCAGCAGACAGGAACCGGCCAGAGCGATGGCCGGGATGCGCAGCGGGAAATCGACGATGCAATGAATCATCAGCCCCAACAGGGAAACGGAAAGCCCCAGGGGCAGGATAAACGAAGAGGGAAAGGCCCCGGACCGGGAACGATTGCGAAGCGTGCCGGAATGGACAGCGAACAGCAGACGGACGAAATACCAGATGAACAGCAGGAGCGCCAGCAGGCCGGCGGGACCGTGTTCACAGAACAGTTCCACATACTCGTTGTGGGCATGAACCACCATGCGGTTGCAATAGTGAAGCATCAGCTGCCCGTAGGTGCCGGCCCCCGAACCGAACAGGGGATAATCGTTGCTGATGGCCATCGACTCGGTCCAGACGGTGAAACGGCCGGCGGCATGCCCCGTGGATTCGGTAACCAGGCTGTTCATGGTGAAGTCCGGCCCGAGGAACAGGCCGATGGCCGCAAGGGCCAGCAGGGCAACGGCCAGCACGGAAAGACCGGGCAGCAGCGGTTTTCCCCCGGGACGGCGGAAAAAGTAATAGAGGAAGAAGAGCACGAGGCCGGCGGAGGAGGAGATGATTCCGCCCCCCGAGCGGGTGAACACCAGGGCCAGGGCGATGAGGGCCGCCGCGCCGGAGAGAAGCAGAATCCGCACCGGGAAACGCAGCGGTGCCGCGGCTTTTTTCTTCTTGCGCAGGCCCTGCCTGTCCGGTTTCCGCTCCTTGAAATGCTGCAGGTAGAGGACGAGAGACAGGGTGAGCGGCAGACAGAGCGCGAGGAATGCCGCACAGTTGTTGGTGTTGATGAAGGTACCGGCCACCCCCTCCATGGGGAATCTTCTGACATAAAAGAAAATCCGGTTCCAGCCGAAGAAGTGCTCGGCCAGGCCATATACGGCCTGGAATGTCCCGGCAGCGACAAGAGTGAAGGACAGGAACAGGGCGGCCGCTTCGGGCCTGTTCCTGGTGGGAATGCCGAACGGCGTTGCAGCCCGGTTGCGGTGAGCGGGCGCGTCATTCCCCGGCTTGCCGCCGCGGCGGCTGATCATCCTGGCGATGTGAAAAGTGGCCAGACAAGCGGAAAACCAGAACAGCGAGGAGATGGTGGCTTCGGGGCTCACCGAAACGGTTTGCCACAACTGCCCTGAATCGTCGGGCCGCAAGGCCTGGAAGATGTAATGCGAAAAGGGCGACAGCGGCTCCAGGAGCCTCTCCGGCAGGGGCAGAATCTGGATCAGGTGCAACATGAAAAACATTGCCGCAGCCGCCAGGAGGGGCAGGCGGAGGGACTCGCCGGTCAAGAGACCGCGGATCAGAACAACGATGAACAGAGCAAAAAGGACGACTTCCAGGACTCCGGTGGCCCAGCCTTGCACCGCGCCGAAGGGCAACGGCGACAGGAAGACCAGCGCGAAGAGAATCCACGCAGCGGCCTGACGGATATCCTGAACAGGGTTACGCACGTTCGGAATCTCGATCTTCCCCCTCACCCGCTTCCACCCAGCTCCCGTCGTCATAGTAGACCCGCCGGCCTCCGCGGCGGGTGAAGAACCGGTTGTCCAGCGGTTCATCCCGCTGGATGACCCTCGTCGGCTGCTGAACGGCCACCGAGTTCGGCGGCATGTCATCGTAGACCACGGCATTGGCCCCGATGCGGCAGTTGTCGCCCACGGTGACCCGGCCGATGATGCAGGCCCCGGTGCCGATGTACACGTTGTCGCCGATGGTGGGGGCCCCGTACTTCCTGCTGCCGGCCAGCCTGTTGGAGCCGATGGAAACGAGGTGATGGATCACGACGTTCCGCCCGATGCGGGCCTCACCGGAGATGTAGATCCCGTTGAGGTGATGGGGGAAACAGGGAAGGCCCTTGAACTCGGCGCTGTACCCGATCCAGCTGCCCTGACGGGCCAGCAGCCGGTCATAGATCATGCGCAGCCGCTCCCGTTTCGCCGCAGACGGTGCCGCCGCCACCGCCGCTTTCAGCCCCCAGATGCCGCGGTGGCGCACGAGGGCCCAGCGGGAGAGCAGGGGAAAGAACAGATCAAGAAATTTTTCATACATTTGCCCGATTATACCCCATGGCCGCGCAATATCGAACGGTCCGGGTCTCCGGGTCCGCGATTGACTGCCTCCCCCGAATCACCTATGATTTTTCTTCCGGATTCCGGTAGCCCGCCTTGCCTGCCAGGATTTCCCCAATGTGCCGGGGTGCGTTTCCCTCAACTTCGTGGAGGATATCGATGAGTGCTTCAAAACCTCTGTTCGTATCGCTGGTTGTTGCCGCAGCACTGTTGCTGACCCTGACGGCCCAGCCTGCCGCCGCGTTTCACGGCGAAACCCTCGGAGCACTCTGTCCCGATGGCAGGGACGATGCCGGTCTGCGGCGCCAGGACCGCCTGGTGCTGGACGGCCGGTCCTGGCAGCGTGTGGAGACCCGGCTGAACAGTTTCACCCCCAGCCGCCAGGAGTGGCCCACCCTCGGTCTTGATGGCCAGGGGTTGCTCTGGGTGGCCTGGCAGAGCCGCCGCCAGGAAGTGGTGGAGGGGGTGTATGGCCGCTGCCTCGATACCGCCGGCCGTTTCCTGAGCAACGAACAGCACCTCAACCTCCACCTGCCACATTCCCAGGGCCGGCCGGTGGCGGTGCCGGACAGTGAAGGCAGCGGCGGCTGGGTGGCCTGGGAATCGGCGGGCCAGGACGGCCATCTGGGCGGTCTCTACGCCCGCCGGTTTGGCCGCTACCTGGGCGAGGGCGGTGAGGAGATCCGGCTGAACAGTGCCACCGAGGGGAACCAGACCGAGCTGGTTGCCTGCGGCCACGGGCGCGGCGGGCTGGCCGCAGCCTGGACCGGCCCCGGAGATGATGGGGAAACCACGCTGTTCCTGCGCTTTTTCGATGCCGCCGGCCGCCCCGCGGGCGATGAACAGCCGCTGCGTGTGAACACGGCCCCGGGCGCCCGCACCCCGGCCATCTGCACCCTGCCCTCGGGCGGGGTGGCCCTGGCCTGGGCCGCCTTCACCGCGGAGAATCGACCGGACGGAATCTATATCCAGCGGTTCAACCCGGACGGCGCGGTTCTGGGGGAGCCCTGTCGGGTGAGCCGCGCGACCGACACCTGGCGAGACGTGGAGCCCACCCTGGCCGTCCTGGCTGACGGCAGCCTGGTGGTGGCCTGGCCCAGCTCGGGAGGCGACGGGAACGACTACGGCATCCTGGCCCGCATCATCGATCCGGCCGGAACGGCCCGCGGCCCCGTCTTCCCGGTGAACGATCTGACCCTGGGCCTGCAGAACGGTCCGGCCATCGCCGCCGACCCCGACGGCGGGTTCGTCATTCTCTGGAACCACTTCGACTCGCTGGCCCGGGAGGCCCACGTGCGGGGCCGCTTCTTCAGCAGCAACGGAGCCCCGCGTGAAGCCGGCTTCCGTCTCACCTCCGGTGACCATGGCAACCAGCGGCTGCAGGTGTCTGCCGGCCGGACCCAGGCCCTGTTTGGCCGGGATGGCTCGCTGGCCGTCTGCTGGTCGGGCGACGGCGGGCTGGGGGACGAAAAGGGCGCCCACCTGACCCTGCTGGTCCCCGACGACGGCCAGGATGTGGAGAACACCCTCCACTGGCAGGAAGCCTTCTGCCGGCGGCTCGAGGAAAAACTCGCCGGCCCCTGCAGCGCCAGCACGTCACGGCAGGTGGAACCGGTGGTCATGGCGGTGGAGGCGGCCATGCCGCACGTCCCGCCGGTCTACGACCCGAAAACCATCTCCCGCGATCCCCATGGCGGCGACCCCTCGCCCTTCCCGCTGGCCGACGAGGGCTTCATCGCCATCACCAACACCGGCTGGGGCCCCCCCGACCCGCACATGGCAGTGGGGCCGAACCACGTGGTGGCCATGGTCAACGGCGGGATCGCCATTCTGGACAAGGCCGGCAACAACCTGTTCCAGGACGAGATCGAGGGCGGCAACGGCTTCTGGGGCTCTGTGGGGGCCACCAACTTCGTCTTCGACCCCGAGGTGATCTACGACCCGCACGACCAGCGCTATATCGCCATGGCCAACGAGCAGGGAACCTCCAACGACTCCTATTTCCTCCTCGCCGTTTCCGACGATGACGACCCGCAGGGGACCTGGTACAAGTATCGCATCGACGCCACCGACTACGCCGGCGGCGGCATCGATTCACCGAACCTGGCCGTGGACGCCGACGCGGTCTACCTCACCGCCGACGTCTGGACCAGTGTCAACTACATGATCTACATCATGGACAAGACGCCGCTGCTCAGCGGCGGCACGGCCGAGGTCACCAACATCCTCACCATCACCGGCACCCAGTCCCACGGCATCCCGGTGATCTACGGCAACGCGCCGGCGATGTACATGATCGAGCACTTCGAGTCCAGCTCGAACAACTCGGTGCGGCTGCACGCCATCACCGACCCGCTGGGCAGCCCCACCCGGGTCACCACCACCGTCACCGTGCCGGCCTATGGCCGGCCCACCAACCCGCCGCAGATGGGCACGTCCACCCGGCCGGAAACCTTTGACGCCCGCTTCTGGCACTGTGTCTGGCGCAACGGTTCGCTCTGGGCCGCGCACCACCACGGCAACCCCATCCGCGCCCGCTGGTACCAGATCGCCACCAACGGCTGGCCGGACAGCGGCATGCCGGAGCTGGTGCAGTCGGGGGAGATCGACCCCGGCTCCGACATCCACACCTTCTTCAACAGCATCACCGTGGACGCCCTGGGCAACGCGGCCACCTGCTTTGCCCGTTCCGCGTCCGACGAGTACATCTCCATCAGCCGGGCCACCCGGCTGGCCTCCGACCCGGCGGGCAGCATGGCCGCCATCGGTGATCCTCAAGGAGAGCAACGGGACCAGCGGCTCCCGCTGGGGGGACTACAGCTCCGTGGCGGTGGACCCGGCCGACGGCACTACTTTCTGGGCCCACCACGAGTACGCGCCCTCGTCAAACAACTGGAACACCTGGGCCGCCAGCTTCCAGGCCGGTGACGGCGTGGCGGTGCCGCTGATCGCCACCGGCCCGGGCCCCGGACCGGCCAACCCGCCCGAGGTGCGGCTGTACAGCGCGGCCAGTCCGGGCACGGCCCTGTTCACCTACGACGCCTACGGCGTGTCCCAGTACGGAGTCAACGTGGCCGCGGGAGACATCGACGGCGACGGCGTCCAGGAGCTGGTCACCGGCCCGGGCCCCGGCGCGGTCTTCGGTCCCCACGTCCGCGGCTGGGAATACAACGGCACGCCGATCTCCGCTGTGAATTTCTTTGCCTACGGCACGCTGAAATACGGGGTCAACGTGGCCTGCGGCGACATCGACGGTGACGGCATCGACGAGATCGTCACCGGCGCCGGTCCGGGAGCAGTCTTCGGTCCCCACGTCCGGGCCTGGAATTACGACGGCGGCACCCTGGCCCCCATCTCCGGGGTCAGCTACTTTGCCTACGGCACCCTGAAATACGGGGTCAACGTGGCCTGCGGCGATATCGACAACGACGGCATGGACGAGATTGTCACCGGCGCCGGTCCGGGCTCGGTCTTCGGGCCCCACGTCCGCGGCTGGAACTACGACGGCAGCTCACTGACACCCATGTCGGGGGTGAGCTACTTCGCCTACGGCACCAACCAGTTCGGGGTCAACGTGGCCTGCGGCGACTTCGACGGCAATGGTGATGACGAGATCCTCACCGGCCCCGGGCCGGGGGTGGTCTTCGGCGCCCACGTCCGCGGCTGGGATGTCACCGGCGGTGCCGCTTCCGCCCTTCCCGGAGTCAGTTTCACCGCCTACCCCGGCTACCTCTACGGCGCCCGGGTGGGGACCGGCGACCTGGACGGCGACGGCATGGACGAGATTCTCACCGCTCCGGGGCCCGACGCCGGGTACAGCTGCCGGGTCCGCGGCTGGAACGTGGACGGCGGCACGGCAACGGCCATGACCGGGGTGGATTTCGAAGCCTACGACGCCGCGGTGACCCATGGCGGCAACGTGGCGGTGGTGGACAGTCCCTGAGCAGGATCGCCACAATGCGGCGACTCCATGGGTCGCTTTGGATGTCGACTTATCTTGAAGGTTTTGTATAATATGCATGGGTTGCATATTGTGTAGTGAACCGCATTCATCAATTCTGATGTCTCTGAACAGACCCCGGATTGATCAACCATGCGGCCAGAGCGCCGCGCCCGGCCCCGGCCATTCAGGCCGCACCAGGGCCGTCTCGGAAATGGAATACAAATGAAGATGAAAAGTCTGTGGACGCTGCTGACCGTTCTGGCCATTCTCGTGCCGCTCGCCGGCTGCGGAGAGAGCGAAAAGATCGACCAGTACCGCGAGGCCCGGACGGCCCCGGCGGCCCCGGCGGCGGAGCAGCAGATGCCGTCCGGTCACCCGCCGTTGTCCGGCAACTACTCCTGGCAGGCGCCGGACGGCTGGGTGAGCCAGCCCCCCTCATCCATGAGGATCGCCAGTTACCTGGTGCCCCACGGCGACCAGCAGGGCGACCTGTCGGTGGTCCGGCTCTCCGGAGCCGCCGGCGGGCCGCTGAACAACCTCAACCGCTGGCGCGGGCAGCTGGGCCTGCAGCCGGTGGCCGAAGGGGAACCGGAGGCCCAGGGCCGGGAATTGGTCTCGCCGGCCGGCACGTTCACCTGCTGGACACTGGTCAACGGCGAGCCGGTGAACAAGGGGATGCTGGTGGGGATGCTCTTTGCCGGGGACCACTCCATGTTCGTCAAGCTCACCGGCTCCCCTGAGCTGGTCGGCGCCGTGGAAGAACAATTCACCGGGTTCCTGGCGAGCTTCACCAGAGCGGGGGGAAGCTGAGATGGCCTCTGCACTGCACCGCTGGGGCCGTAAACTCGGTTCCACGGAAATCTTCTGCTACGCGCTGCTCTGGCTGATCGTGCTCACCGTGGTGGGATCCATTGCCCAGAAATATATCGGCCTCCACGATGCGCAGATGCGCTACTTCAGTTCCTGGATCCTCTGGCTGGCCTTCTTCCCGCTGCCCGGCGGGCGGCTGACCATGGCGGTGATTTTCGTCAACCTGATGGCGCGGCTGATCTTCGGCACGCCGCTGCAGTGGCGGCGCTCGGGAGTGATCATCTCCCATCTCGGCGCCCTGCTGCTGCTGGTGGGGGGGTTCATCACCGCCTACCAGTCGGTGGAAGGCTACATGTTGATCCCCGAGGGGGAACAGCGCGGTTTCTTCGAAGACCACTACGCCAAGGAACTGTCGGTGACCAGCCTTGCCGACCCTGAATTCGCCGATGTGACCGCCTATGCCGGCGGTTTCATGAAACCGGGGAAGGAGATGCCCCTGCAGGCGATCAACGGCGGTTCCATCACCATCGAGGAACTGCACGAGAACTGCGAGGTGGTCCAGCGCAGCGGCGAGAGCCCGCCGGAGGCCCGCGGCATGGCCGCCACCAGCGAACTGCAGATCCTGCCCAAAACCGGCGAGGACGATGGCCGTGCCGGTGCGGTGCTGCGGGTGAGCGGCGCCGGTGACCAGGTGGACGGCCTCTACCTGGCGCTGGAGCGCTTCCCGCCCACCACGGTCCGCGGACCGGACGGCGCCGAACTGTTCAAGGTGGAACTGCGGCCCCGCCGCTACCAGCTGCCGTTCGAGATCCTGCTGGAGGATTTCGAAATGAGCAAGCACCCGGGCACCCAGATGGCCCGGGACTACCGCTCGCACGTCAAGGTGATCCGTGGAGCCAGCACGCAAAAAGCCGACATCTGGATGAACCATCCCCTGCGCTCCGAGGGCTACACCTTTTACCAGTCTCAATACATCGACGGTCGTAAACAGACCACCGTGCTCTCGGTGGTCCGCAACGCCGGGCGTCTCTTCCCCTACATCTCGAGCATCATCATCTGTGTGGGGATGCTGATCCACCTGGCCATCATGTTTGTCAACACAGCGAAACGACGCCGGCAGACAGAGGAGGCCGCACGATGAAAAGACATATGATCCTCATCGTTCTCGTCGGTCTCCTCTTCGCCCTGGGCGGTACCGCCGGTGCCGCGGTGAGCGAAAGCAGTGCCGAAGCCTTCGGCCGCCTGGTGATTCAGCACCAGGGGCGGCTCAAACCGATGGACACCTTTGCCCGGGACCAGCTGCTCACCTTCCATCACCGGAGCAGCATCGGGGGCCGCTCGGCCAGCGCCTGGCTGGCCGACACCCTGCTCGACCCGGATACGGCGATGAACGAATCGCTGTTCCGGATCCGCAACGACGATGTGCTGGTGGCCCTGGGCATCGAGCCGGTGGCCGACAACCTTTACTCCTACCGTTTACTGACCACCGGCATGCAGGGCATGCTGGAGATGCTGCACGAGCTCTACGGCAAACCGCCGGCCGAGCGGACACTGATCGAAAACCAGATGGTGGACGCCTACGTCAAGTGCCTGCGCTACCAGGAGCTGAGCCGGTCGCTCACCGCCCTGACTCCGACGATCCGGATCAGCGACCCGGAGATCGCCGCCGGCTTCGGCCTGCAGCCGGGCCAGGCAACCAGCTACCTGCGGTTCATGCAGCACCGCGATGTCACCGTGTCACTGATCGAGGAGTACGAAGCAGGCGAGGTGACCGAAGGCCCGCGACGGCAGGCGCTGCAGGAGTTCACCACACAGCTCAACTCGCGGCTGGCCGACCGGGGCTTTCACGGCCTGCCGATGCTGCCTCCCGAGGAGGGCGAACAGTGGCAGTCCCCCTGGGAGCTGCTGGACAGCCCGGAACTGAGCGACCGTCAGCTGCAGCAACTGGAGCAGCTGGAACGCTGCCTGGCCGCCATCTACGGCGGCGACCCCACTGCCGGCCGCAAAGCCGAAGCCCTGGGGCGAACGCTGGCCGCCGACCAACCGGTGGACCTCGAGCTGTTCTACAACAACGCCAAGCTCTTTCACCGCAGCCTCTATTGCTACATCGGCGCTTTTCTGCTGCTGCTGGCCGGCCTGCTGGTCATCCCGGCCTGGACCCGCCGCTTCAGCCTGTGGCTGCTCATTGCCGGCGCCGGCCTGCACACCGCCGGCCTGTTCATCCGCATGCTGATCCTGGGACGGGCGCCGGTGTCCAACCTCTACGAGTCGATCGTCTTTGTCGGGCTGGTGGCGGTGGTGATGGGCATCTTTGTGGAAGTGTCCCGCAAGGACCGTATCGGACTGCTCACCGCCACCACCCTTGGCGCGGCATTCCACTTCCTCGGCTTCCGCTACGCCGCCGAGGGGGACACCATGGGCATGCTGGTGGCCGTGCTCGACTCCAACTTCTGGCTGGCCACCCACGTGGTGACCATCACCATCGGCTACGGCGCGGCCATGGTGGCCGCCCTGGTGGGGCACATCCTGCTGGTCCAGCTGATCGCCAAACCGGAGGCCCGCGAGCAGGCCGAGTCGCTGCTGCAGACCGCCCGGGGCACCGCGGTGACCGCCCTCTTCTTCACCACCCTGGGCACCATCCTCGGCGGCATCTGGGCCGACCAGTCCTGGGGCCGGTTCTGGGGCTGGGACCCCAAGGAGAACGGCGCCCTGCTGATCATCCTCTGGCTGCTCTTCGTCCTGCACGGCCGGCTGGCCGGACTGCTGGGCCGGGCGGCCTACGCCTCGACCCTGGGGCTGACCAGCGTCACCGTGGTGATGGCCTGGTTCGGGGTCAACCTGCTCAGCGTGGGCCTGCACAACTACGGTTTCTCGCAGAAAAACATGATCTGGATCATGGCCATCACGATCCTGGAGATCGTCTTCGCCGCTGTGGGATATTTCGTGGCCAAATCTCGCCGAACCGGGCCGGCTGAGGCCTGAACCATTGGCGGCGGCCGGGAAAGCCCCGGCCGCCGCACATCGCATTGACACTGCCCTACCTCTGGTGTATATAAAACTTGTATGGTTTCTAACGAATTACCGGTACCAATCAATCATCCCAAACATGCATCCGCGTTGTCGCCGGCCCCGAAAAATGTGTGCGGCACCGCCTGAACAAGGGGAGTCCACCTTGAAGAAATCATTATTCACCTTGATCGCCCTGCTCGCCCTCACCAGTATCCTCGTCCTGGCCGCCGAGATCCCCGCGGACAAGGAGGTCATCGCCTTTGACGCCAAAATGGGGACCGTGACCTTCAAGCACGCGGAACACGCGGGACGTGTCGGACCCTGCACCACGTGCCACCACAAGACCGAGGGGGATGCCGTGCCCCAGCCCTGCTCCGCCTGTCACATGCCCAAGGAGGTCAAGGACGAGGCGCCGAAGCTGAAGGACGCCGTGCACGACAACTGCCAGGGCTGCCACCAGGAAAAGATCGACGCCGGTGAAAAGGGCGGTCCGGTGAAGGGGGCCAAGGAGTGCAAGAAGTGCCACATCAAGGAGGCCGCCGCTTCCTGATCCCGGGGCGCTGACATGTCACAGACCGGAAATTCCGACGACAACCTGGACCCCATCGTCGCCGAGTTCCGCAGGGACAAGGCCCGGGAGGACGGCACCTACCGCTCCCGGGCCCTCAAACTCCTGCCCCACGTCTGCGCCCACTGCGGCCGCGAGTTCGAGGGCCGGCGCCTGCGTGAGCTGACCGTCCACCACAAGGACCACGACGCACAGAACAACCCGCCCGACGGCAGCAACTGGGAGCTGCTCTGCCTCTACTGCCACGACAACGAGCACGAACGGAACATCGTCGCCGACACCCTCACCGGTGACGCGCCGGCCCCGCAGCGGCAGGCCGAAGGCCTGCACCAGCCCTTTGCCGGTCTGGGAGATCTGCTGAAGAAGAAGGAAGGGTAGGTCGGCGGACGGTCACTTGCCGTCCCCGGCCGCCTCGGGTACCGATGCCGGGGTGGCCTTGCCGAAAACCTGGACCCGGCCTTCGAAACCCTGGCTGATGTAGACCCGCCCCTCGGCATCGAGGGCCAGGTCGGCCGGTTTGTAGAGGTCGCCGGGCCGCCCCCCCACGCCGCCGGTTTCGTAGAGGCAGAGGTTGCCGTCGGGGTTCCAGAGCATGGTCAGCATCCGCTGCTGGTCCAGCACCAGCACGTTGCCCTCCCGGTCCATGGCCGCGGCCACGGGAAATGCGGTATTGCAGGGCGAGGTACCCTTGGTCCCCACCCGTCCCAGCGGCTTCCCGTTCAGATCGAACAGCCGCACTTCGCCCTCGATGGGCATGCTGACCAGCACCGTATCGCCGTAAACGTCCACGTGGCCGAGGAACAGCTCACGGATTTCGTCCTCGGACATGCCGGCCACGAACTCCACCGACCCGGTTACCCGGCCGTCGAGGCCGGCGATCCAGAGCCTGTAGTTTGCCTGGTCGAGGACAAAGAGCCGGTCACCCGCGGGGGACAGGGCCACGGAGACGAACGTGGGCTCCGCCAGGCCCCCGGGCAGGCCGGTGAGCGGCAGGTCGGCCATCGGTTTGCCGTCGAAATCGAGCAGCACCAGCTGGCGCCGGGCATCGACAAAACCGAGCACGACGATATACCCCTCGGGGGTGACCGCCACGTCCAGCGGCGAGCGGAAGACCCGGCCGCCGGGGATCTGGAAACGGTAGCGGCCGTCCTTGTCGAAAATCACGATGCGGTTGTTCAGCTGGTCGCAGACAAAGACCTCCCCGGTGTGCAGGTCGGCGTGCACCGAGAAGGGCCATTTGAAGATGTCGGTGGCCGAGGGGAGGGAGAGCCGCTTGAGGTAGGGCAGGCGGGCTTCGGCCCTGGCGCTGCAGGAGCAGAGAACCGGGCAGACGATGATCAATGCGGCCAGCAGCAGCCGCTGAAGTTTCTTCATCCCGCTCACTCTCCTTCAGCAACCGCCCGGAACAGCTGGACCCGGCCGTTGCCCTGGTCAGCCACGGCGAGGAGGCCGTCCGGGCCGAGGGCCAGCCCCGCGGGATAGCGCAGCAGGCCGGCATCCCAGCCCTTGCGCGACCCGGCGCCCCGGGCCCCGCCCCGGGCGTCGAGCACCACCACCCGGCCGCCGGTGCGGTCCAGGACCAGCAGATCGCCGCCGCTGATGACGGCCAGACCCACCGGCCAGGAGGGGGACGGGGCAACACCCGGAACCGGCCAGCTGGCCAGTTCACCGCCGTCGGCACCGCAGTGGAGCACCACGCCCTGGTGCGGCACGGCGGCGAAGAAGTCACCGCCCCGGCCGGCAGCCAGGGCCCGCACCGGGCCGGGCACCGGGACACCGCTGGAAAAACTTCCCGTGCCTGCTCGACGCAGCACCAGCTGGCGGGCATCGTCATAGACCAGCAGGCCGTTGTCCGGCGTGGCGGCCAGGGCCCCGGGAACCGTCCCGGAGGGCAGCGGCACCACCCGGTAGGTCCACTTCTCCCGGTCGAACTCCAGCAGCCCGGCCTCCCCCCGCAGCGAGAGCAGGTAGCGGCCGCCGGCGGCGGCCAGGCCCACCGGAGGCGCGGGGAGCGGCACCGTGGTCCGGGCCACCCACCGGTCATCCACCAGGTGAAAAACCACCAGCCGCGGGGTGCCGGCGTCGACAACCGCCACTTCACCCGCTACGGCTGAAGCCACGGCCACCGGCCAGCGGAGGCTGGACGATTCCTCGCCATTGATCGCCCCCTGCCAGACCAGCGCCGGGGCCAGGGTGGACTGCGCGGCAACGGGGACAAGGGAACCGGCCGCCAGCAGCGCCACGATGATCAGGATCGTCTCGCGTCGATTTCTCATTTGCGGCCTCCGGCCAGGTCCTTGTGGCACGAGACGCAGAGGTCCCGATCACCGGACCGGTGCAGGTAGAAGGGGTGGGGGGAGTCGTGGATCCCGTGGCAGGAGAGGCAGTCCATGGGCGTCCCGTTGCGCGGGTCGCGGGTCCCCTCCCCCAGCGGGTGGGTGATGCCGTGCTGGTGCTCGTGGCACCCGGCGCAGAGCAGCACCGGATCGTCGGTGAAGAGCAGCGGCCGTTCCCCGCCGTGGGGGCTGTGGCAGCTGGTGCAGTCCAGACCGTCACCGTGCGTGGTGTAGCGTCCCGCCTGGCCCGAGGACGAGCCGCCGGGATCGTGACAGGAGAGGCAGAGCCCCTGCTGGTCGTCCTGCAGCAGGCCCGTACCGTCCGCGGTGTGCGGGTTGTGACAGGCGGTGCAGCCGGCCCCGCCGGGAGAAGCGTGGGGGAAGGGGAGGTGGATCGAGGCCGCCACCTCCTCCTCGTGACAGGCTCCGCACAGCTGGTCTTCGGGCATCAGGGTGGCAAAGGGACGGTCCGAATCCGGACCGCTGTGGCACACCGCGCAGTCCCCGTCATCGAAGGGGGAGTGGAGCATCTGGCGGAAGAGCCCGGGCCGCTCCGAAGCGTGGGGGTCATGACACTGCTGACAGGCCGCCTGTTCCACCGGGTAGCCCTTGTGGGCTGCCTTGAACCGGCCGTCCACCGGATGGCAGGTGAGACAGACGTCCGCGCCGGGGCTGGAGAGCAGGCCCTCTCCCTCGGCACCGTGGGCTTCGTGGCAGTCGAAACAGCGGCCCTCGGCGAACGGTTTGTGCTGCACCGGCCTGGCCGACCAGCTGTTCACGTCCTGGTGGCACTCCACACAGAGCTCGCGGCCCGGCTTGAGCAGCAGCGCCCGGTGTTCACCGCCGTGGGGCAGGTGGCAGGCAACACACTTGCCCTCCTCTGCCGGCTGGTGGGTCACCGGCCGCTCCAGCTCCCCGGCAATCTCGGGGTGACAGGTGGCGCAGAGCGGGCCCGGACTCTGGTTGAGCAGGCCGCTGAACCGCGACACGTGCGGGTTGTGGCAGGCGCTGCACTCGCTCTCCGCCGCCGGCGGGTGGACCACCGGCGAATCGAGCAGGCCGGCGATGTCCTCGTGGCACATCAGGCAGACCTCCGCCTGGTCCACGGGACTGGCCAGGCCGGGCGAAAAACCGGCACCGCCACTGAGGATGAGCAGGGCCAGGGCCAGATAGATGATCGGGTAAAAGGTGTTCACTGGGCACCTCCGCTCGGCTCTTCATGACAGAGGGTACAGTCACCCTCGGCGAAGGGTGGGTGCTGCTCGGGCAGGAGCATCCCGGTAATACTGGAGGCGTGGGGTTCGTGGCAACCGGTGCAGTTCATGGAGCCGGCGGCCAGACCGAGGTGTTTGGCGGCAAAATCCGCATCCTCGCCGTCGTGGCACTCCAGGCAGAGCCCGGGCATCGGCTGCTTCAGCAGCCTGGGGTGCCGCGCCACATGGGCCCCGTGGCAGGTGGTGCAGCCGTCGCTCTCGGCGGCCGGGTCGTGATTGGCCGCCACCGCCATCCGCTGGGCCAACTCCTCGTGACAGCTGCCGCAGAGCGCGCTCTGCGGCGCCTTGAGGAACGGCTCGATGGAGCTGGCGTGCGGCTGGTGACAGTCGACACAGCGGCCCTGGGCAGCCGGCGCGTGGGCCGAACCGCCAAGGGGAGCGGCCAGTTCCACGTCGTGGCAGTTGGCGCAGAGGTCGGCCTGCGGCTCGGTGAGCAGGCCGGGCAGCGACGAGGCGTGGGCCGTGTGGCACAGATCGCACTCGCCGGAGTCGAAGGGATCGTGCCGCGGCAGGCTCTCCGCCGCAGCCAGGGTGGCCTCGTGGCAGGTCCCGCAGAGGTCCCGGCCCTGGGCCAGCAGCAACTGTTTCCCACCCGAGTGGGGCAGGTGGCAGGAGGAGCAGCTGCCGGCGGCCACCGGTTCGTGGACCACCGGCAGGCCGGCCCGCGTGCCCACGTCGGTGTGGCACTCGCCGCAGAGTGAATCCTGGTCGGCCACCAGCATACCGGCCACGGCCGACCCGTGGGGCGCGTGACAGTCGATGCACTCCTCGAACAGCGGCGGGTGGATTACCTCGTCACCCGACTCCGCCGGGTCGTCGTGGCACTGGGTGCAGAGCGACCGCGGCTCGTCCAGCAACAGCTGCCGGTGGGCACTCTGGTGGCCGGCGTGGCAGCTGGAGCATTCTTCGGCCGCCTCGTGGGGATGGGCCAGGTCGAGCATGGCCGTCACCTCCTCGTGGCAGGTGGAGCAGAGCTCGCGCTCTGCGGCACGGAGCAGCACCGCGTGATCCGAGGTGTGGGGGTCGTGGCAATCGAGACAGTCCCCGGCCTCCGCCGGGGGATGGACCGACCCGGCCCCCCCGATTGCGGAGCCTCGTGGCACTCGAGACAGAGGTCGGACCCGCCCGCAGGCGCAACGGCCAGTTCTCCTTCGTGACAGAGGTCACAACTGATCTCCGAGTGCACCGAGGCACGGAGCAGGTGCTCGCTGGCGCCGGAGTGCGGCGGGTGACAGGCGGTGCAGTCCGAACCGGCCACCGACAGGCCGTTGTGCGAAGCGGCATACCCGGCGGCTTGACCCTCGTGGCACAAGGCGCAGCCCTCGGCCACCGGTTGCCTGAGCAGGGCCTTTTCAACACTGCTGTGCGGCAGGTGGCAGGAACTGCAGCCCTCGGCGGCCGGAGGGTGGGGCACGGCGCCGGCTTTCCCCGCCTCCTCGTGGCACTCGAGGCACAGTTCCCGTTCGGCGGTCTTGAGGATCGCCCCGTGGTTCGACCCGTGGGGATCGTGGCAGAGTGAGCAGCGGTCCGCCACGCCGGGGTGGACCGTGGTGTTCTCCAGGTGCATGGCCGCCTCGTCGTGACAGTCGAGGCAGAGATCCGGTTCGTCCTTCTGCAACCGCAGCGCCCCCACCAGCCCGTGGGGTTTGTGGCAGGCGGTGCACTCCCCCTCCTTCAACGGACTGTGGGCCACCCTCAGGCCCTGGCCCACGTCCTCGTGGCACTCCAGGCACCCGCCGCCCTTGTCGAACCTGCCGCCGCGGCGCAGCTGCGCGCCCGCGTCCAGGGCCCAGCCGAGGAGCGCCACCGCCAGGACCGCCAGGGCCAGTAGAGCCGACCTCCGAGCTGCCGGATCAGTGTGCATGTGCTCCTCCCTGCTCCCCGGCCGCCGGATCCTCATCCACCGCCCCGGAGATGCTGAGCGAGGCGAGCGCCGCCTCGTTGAGCCGGATCTCGCTCCGGCTGCGCAGGGTGGTCAGATAGTCGTCAAGGACCACCCTGAACTTCTCGCTAAAGACCATGTTCCGGATATTACCCGAAACCTCCGCCAGTTCGTAGTTCCCCTGCTCCTCCCGGGCCAGCACCTTGAGCACGAAATAGTTCCCCGGACCGCCCACCGGGTCTAAAACGTCACCCGGCTGGGCCTCGATCAGCCGGTCCTGGACCTCGTCAACTCCCGGGCTGGGCACCATCCAGCCCCGGACGCCTCCCGCATCGGCAAACCGGTCGGTGGAGTGCTTGCCGGCCAGCCAGGCCAGGTCGGTGCCCTCGCGGAGCAGGCGGGCCATCTCGTCGGCCTGCTCCTTTTCGGCCACGGTGATCTGACCCAGGTTGAGCCGCGGCGGCCGGTTCAGCCGCTGAAGGTTCTCCTCGTAGGCGGTCTGCATTTCCGCGGCGGTGACCTTGATGTCAGCGGCCACCACCTTCTCCAGGTAGCGGTTGACCAGCAGCTGGGTCTCGTGGACCCTGACCCGCTCCTCCACCTCGGGGCGCGCGGCGTAGCCGGCGGAAAAGGCTTCGGCCAGCAGCAGTTTCTTCTCGATCACCTTGTTGAGGATGATCGGGGCGGAGGCCCGGGCCGCGTCCTCGCTGCGCACGCCGCTCCAGCGCAGGAGCAACGCGTCGCCATACTCGCCGGCCGTGATGACCATGCTGTCCCCCACCATCACCACAACGTCCCCCCGGTCCCCGGTAACCGGCACCAGCCGGCCGTCGGAGAGCCGCTCCGGCTCGATGGTCTGGATCCGCTCGTGCTCCAGCTGTACCGGGTGGGTCTGCTGCACCCGCTGGGCCAGGGCGGCCCGCAGCGCCTTCTTCTTCTCCAGTTCCACGATTCCGGCCACCTGGCGGCGGGCCGACTGGAATTTCTCCTCGTCGGGCGCCTCGACGGCTTCCAGACGGATCACCGAGTAGCCGAGGTCGGTGCTCACCGGCCCGCCCAGCCCGCCCGGCTCGAGGGTCGAGGCCAGCGCGCCCACCTCGGCGGCCAGGTCGCGGCGGGCCACGCCCTCCACTATCCCGCCTTTCCCGGAATAGGGGTCCACCGAACGCTCCACGGCCAGCGCAGCCATGTCCGCGCCGGCCCGGATCTGCTCCAGCAGTTCCAGGGCCACCTCCTCCTCATCCACGGTGACCACCCGCAGGGTGAACCGGCGGTACTGGTCATCGAAAACCCGGCGGATCTCCTCCTCGCTGGCCCTGGCTTTCAGATGGATCTGGTCCCGTTCCAGGCCGGCGATGGCCAGGTCCTCGCGGTAGCGGTCCACCTGCCCTTTGATCGGCTCCTCCTGGTCCATGCCCACGGCCCGCGCTTCCTGGGCCAGCAGGATATCGTTGACCACCTTGAACATCAGCCGGTCGATATCAAAGGCGCTCCGCCGGTCCTCCATCTGGCCGCTGTGCATCGTGGCCAGCCGCTGCTCGAGATAGACGAAGGGCACGTCCTCGCCATTCACCGTGGCCACGAATTCAGGCCGGCTTCCGGTGATCACCGCCGCTGCGGCCGGCTCATCCACTTCCGGGTCCGCGGCCGCGGTCTGCGGAGCGGCAGCCAGCAGGCCGGTGGGGGCCGGCGGGGCCGGCTGGTCTTTCCCGGCGGCTGCCGTCGCCGCGGGTCTTTCGGGTGATTCCACCCGGGGTGCCGTCTCCTGGCCGCCACAGGCGGCGAGCAGGAGCAGGATCGCAAGACAGCAGAAGAGGGGTCGGTTTCCCAGGCAGTTCATCAATGCGTCCTCCAGGCGGTCAGTAGCCGCCCTTTTCACCCAGGTCGGCGACCAGGGATTCCATGATCAATTGGGCCAGGCGTTCCGGGGAATAGACCCGGCCCCGCCCGAAGAGTCGCTGCCGGTCCCAGCCTTGCCGTTCCGCCCCGCCAAAGGCGAGCAGCCGGCCGGTTCGGGTTTCGATCAGCCTTACGGCCAGCGCTACTGCCGGTTCCGGCTCGAGGCCTGTCCGGATGAATTCAAAAGTTTCCACCGTACCGGTGAAGAGCAGGCCGGCATCCAGCCCTTCCAGCAGGCTCGAGCGGGTCAGGTCGTTGATCCCGCCCCGCAGCCCCACACCGGCCTGCCCCAGCACGTCGTCCACCGCCCCCGGAAGGGCCAGGGACGCACCGCCGTGCCACAGCACGGCATAGGCCAGGTCGGTGATCATCAGGCCGGCGTTGGTGGCGCCGACGCC
Organism: uncultured Acidobacteriota bacterium; assembly: GCA_963836075.1. GTDB lineage: Bacteria > Acidobacteriota > JAQAZP01 > JAQAZP01 > JAQAZP01 > JAQAZP01. The sequence continues at coordinate 1,677,141 of CAWIIB010000009.1, read as the reverse complement.
GGTGGTGCCCTCAAAGGGCAGCACCGCGATGGTGCCGGCCGAACCGATGTCCAGCGCCTCACGCCGGAAGACCCTCGATGCCGGGCGCGGGGATCCCTCGTGCGGCTCCGCCCGCCGGGTGAAACTTCCGGTCAGCCGGGCCGCGGCCTTCTGCTCCAGGGCGTCCAGGTCGCCCACCCACCCCCGGCCCAGCAGGCCCACCTCGTCCAGTCCGCTGAGCGACTGGAAACCGGCCCAGACAAGTTGCGGCTCGCCGCGGTGCATCACCTGGCCGGAAATGGTAACCATCGGTATGGGCTCCAGGTCGCAGCGGTGGAGGGTGACGGAAAAAAACAACTCCACGTCCAGCTCGTCGGCCACCCGGCCCAGCAGCTCCGGCGTTACCGACCGGGCATCACGAATCCGCCAGCGCCGCAGGGCGTCACGGAGCAGCTGGCTGTCCGCCAGTTCGAACTCCGTGGACAGTTCGGCCCACAACGCCTGCTTGAGGACCGCCACGGAGACCGGGTCACCGGTGAAATCGCGCACCGGCAGCAGGGCCATCCGGGCCCCGAAAACCGGCGGGCAGTAGCAGAGCGCAGACCCGGCCAGCAGCACCATGCCCAGCAGGCGGCACACCCGCCGGGCAGGTGACAGGCCGTGTCCGCCTCCCCGCAACGTCTCTTTGCTGCCCGTCCGCTGTCCCATCCCAAAACTCCACGCCCCGCGAGAGATTACCCCACAAGCTTCTGGACGATTTTGTTCACGCAGCGCCGCATGGTTTCCGAGATCGGCTCGCTGGCCGTTCCCAGGAATTTTGCCCCCATGCCGGCGCCCTTTTCGGTGTGGGTCACCGCCCAGACGGTGGAGCCGGTCTCGGTTTCCACCATGTGGGCGTCGAGGGTCACCACCGGAATGGTCACCGTGCCCGAGCGAACCGATTCCGACTGGTTGACGCTGCCCATGATCACCGCCTGGACCTTGAGGCTCTTTCCCAGGGCGATGATGTGCTCGCTGCTCGGCGGCGTGGCCAGTCCGGCCAGCCGGTTGAGCGCGGCGTTGACCTCCCCCGGTTCCACCACGTCCACTGCCCCGGCGGCCAGCAATTCGGTGATGAAGAGGCGCGTGGCCCGGACTCCGGCCTCCGGTTCGGTGGCGAAATTCTCGAAGGGCAGGACCGCCACCCTCTCCACGTAAGCGAAACTGAAATCCGGGTTGATGAACCGTGTGGCCCGCATCCCGCCGCACCCGGCCAGGATCAGGGCCCCCAGCAGGAGAACCATCGTTGCCGCTGTCCTCTTTTTCATCTGGTCTCTCCATTAAAAGGCGAGGATCAGCCCCACCTGCGCCGAATACTGTTCACTCTTCGTTAACCGGTCCAGCAGTTCATCGAGAACTGGCGACCCGCCTTCCGGGATATCCGGGATGTTGAAAGAACGCAAGTAGGCGGATTGACTGTAGCTGGCATACAGGTTGAGATAGGTATTGACCTTGTAATTGACGTTCGCCGTGGCGCCGCTGGTACTGAACCCGCCCGCCGTGCTGGTGGAGATGTAGGACCCGTTGAACGAAATCCGGCGGCCCGGGGTCCAGGCGGCGTGGTAGCGCTGGGTGAAATTGTTCCGTTCGTCCTCCCTGCCAAAAACCCAGTCCCCGCCGCAGGTGAACCAGGCATTGACCACAATGTCCGTCCTGGCATTGACGCTGGTCCGCTGGGAAATGGATATCCGCCCGGTAGCATCATACCAAGTCTGGGAGAATCCTCCACTTAAAATCCAGTTGCTCGTGGGGCGGCTCTCCATGGTCTCACGCCAGTTCCAGCTGGCCAGGTCGTAGCCGGAGAATTTGTCATCGGACACGGAGCGGCTTACTTCCGACGTGAGCCGCAGGTCGGGGTAGAGCTCGGTAATCGCCCGGGCCGTCACCAGGTCGGTGCGCCGCAGCAGCGTCCCGTCCTGGGTCTCCTCGCGCCGCGACGCGGAGAGCAGGCCGTCCACGGTTTCCAGCGGGTCCCAGACCAGCGAGGCGCTGATGCGTTCCTCCTGGCGGTGGAGCACCGGCTCCTCGTCCCGCAGGTGATCGCCGAAAAAGTAGTGCAGCCGCAGGCCCAGAGTGTCGGCGAAGTCCCACTGGACCAGGGTGTCGAAGGAAAAATCCCGCACGTCGCGCAGCGGCAGGCCTTCGGCGCTTCCACTGTCCCCGCTGTAGCCGAGATTGACCGTGGCACTGAGCCGCTCCCAGGGCTGGAAACGGGCCTGGAAATACCCGCGAAGGGTGGTGGATCGGCGTTCCCGCCTGCCGAACTGCTCCACATCGACCAGTGCGCGGATACCGGTCACCACCACGTCCTCGCCTTTGTTCAGCGAAACGTTCACCACCTTGAAGTAGCGGTTCACGATTTCGGGGAAGCGGATGGTGTAGCGGTCGAATTCCGGCTCGTAGACCGGTACTGCTCACGAACACAGATTCCCAGTTGAGATTGTCCGAGCTCTGGAAGACCTGCCAGAGCAGGCCGGGGTCGGAGACGCCGTCCACGTGGACTTCGATCCGGGATACCTGCCGGGTGAAGCCGAGGTCGAGGCCCACGTTGCGGTAGAGGTTGGCCCCGCCCACCTGGATCGACAGCCGCGCCGGTGAGCCGGGCTGCCCGAGACCGAGGGTCGGCGCCGGCTCCAGCTCACCCAGTTCCGGTGTGATGTCGAGGGCGAAGAGAATCTGCCTGATATCCAGCGGTTCGGCGATGTCGGCGCCTTCCGCGGCGGTCTCCACCTGCTCGTCGCGGCCGACCTGCACGTCGCCGCTGAGCGCGATCCGGCCGCCGGCATACTGGTCGGAAAACAGCCCGCGGAGTATGTGACGGCTCTGGTCCAGCGTGTAGCCGTTGTCCAGGTTTTCCAGGGTGAAGTCCTGGTAGGTGTAATGGGTGGACCAGGTATCCCGGCTGTAGTCCACGTCGAAATCGAGATTGAGACTGTTCACCGAACGGCCGTACACCGCCGTATCGGCTTCGTTCTGGGCGTCCCGGACTCTCAACGACACGGTGGGCCCCCGCAGCGGGTTCCAGGCGGCCTGCCCGTAGATCGAGCGGGCCTGGAAGTTGTCGGCGGCGCTGGTTCCGGAAGTCCGGCGGTCCTGGGCCCCCACCTGGGCCGAGAAGGTTCCCCGGGTATAGACCAGCTGGGCCGCCGCTTCCCGGATCAGCCGCTGGAAATCGATCCCGTCCTGATCCTCGGACTTGAAGCTGCTGTCGAGGTAGGAGACAAAAAGAGTGATCCAGGGCGTGAGCGGCTGCATCCAGCGCAGCGAATAGTCCTGGGAAAGGACGTCGTTCTCCCCGTCGTCGCGCACCGAGGTGCCGGTATAGACCCGGGCACTCCCGCTGATGTCCCCCGCCCGGGCGGTGGGCACCACCATGCAGACCAGTATGATCATCAGTGCTGATCCGAAGCGTTTCACGGCATCCCCGGTCCGGAACTGGGCATCCCTCTCCTCCGGCGGCTTGATGGTTTCGAGCCTACGTGAACCGGGGTGCGGTGTAAAGCCGGAATCCCTGCTGCCAGGCACTGCCCGTCGGCGTGAGCAGCAGGGGGCCATCGACAGCCGGAAGGAGCGCCGGAGCCTGTCCAGCGGCAATCAGGCTGGACGGGGAACAGTGCCCCGGGCGGGGCAATTGGCACCACGAAGGTTGCCAGAAAAAAAAAGACAGGACAGGCACTGTGCCTGCCCTGTCTTTTACAGCTCATACATTTAAGGAACGAATCAGACTTCGGGGTCCTTCATGTGGCACTTGTTGCACATGGACCGCTGATGGGTTCCCGAGGTGGAGTCGTAGGGGTTGGGAATGGCGTAGGAGCCGGATTCCACGCCCTCTTCCTCCCAGATGGTGACGTTGAAATCCCACCGGCCGGCGTTGGGGCCCGAGGAGGCGTGCGCGCGGTGGCAGGTCAGGCACATCACCCGGGAAGTACCGGAAGCGGCGCCGACATAGTCGGTGGTCATCGTCGCGTCTTCGAAGGGAACCATGGCGAGGTAGGCATCGGAGCCGTCACCGGTGTAGTTGCCGGAGCCCTCATAGAGGTTGTAGTTCACGGAGATGGTGGCTCCCAGAGCGGCACCGGAGGGGTGCACGAGCACGGTGGGGAAAGACGTGTTGTGGTAGTCACCGTGGCAGTTGCCGCACCACTCGCTCATCCCGGACTGGAAGGCGGTGTGACGGTTGTTGGCCTCACCGGGTCCGAAGAATGACGTCCCCTCAGCCGTGGGCGCGGGGCTGGTGAAGTTGAACACGTACCCCATGGCATGACTGTCGGGGTAGTCGTTGCCGTAGAGCAGGCGGAAGTGACCGCCCCGGCCGTGCGGGTCGTGGCACGACGTGCAGTGCATGTACGCCGAGAGATAGGTCCCGCCGGGCGCGGTGGAGTTGACCGGGTCAACAACGGTGCTCTTGTCCAGCGAAATCACGCTGTGACCGGCCTGGTGACCGGGAATCCAGTTGGCGGGGTCGCTGCCGCTGTGACCGTCGTTCAGGTTGTCCTCGGTGAGGAAGATGAACTGGCCGCCGCCGTAAATGTTGCCGGGAGCCGCCGGGTCCGCGCCCCAGGTGTTGCCGTACGAGGTGTCGTGGCAGGAGGAGCAGACGTCGGTGGAGTTGGACTGCTTGAGCAGGTGCTGGTTACCGGCCGCGGAGTCGGCCGGGTTGTCCGGGCTGTTGTGCATGGTATGGCAACCGTTACAGTGGGCCACACCGGCATCATGGAACGCGAGGACCGGCGAACCGGCCAGTGCGAACAGTGCGATCGAGAGGCAAAGTAGAAGAATTCGGTAAGATCTCATCATCATCCCCTAGTGTTTTTAAATTCAGGTCTGATCTCTCAATTTTGATCAGGTACTTTCAGGATTCTGTATCCCAACTTGGCCTGCATGAACTTCCTCGCTTGAGCTCCAACACCCCCTTTCGCCGGAAGCAGTTTCCTGACTGGTCCTGAGAAATCTGAAGCACCAACTGCTTGCTGTTTCTGACCCTGTCACCCGTTCATAAGACAAAAAACAGAACGATCGCCGGAGGTGTATCAAAACCCCCTGCTGAAAGCGATCAATTCACTACCGGAGCTATAGGTAAAGCATACTTCGTGCCACTTTCACATTTCGAACCAGAACAGGGAGAATCTGGTCCAGGCACCTGGCAACGGACTTCCACACCAGCGGTACAACCAGTTTTCAGACATAGTTCCGGCAAAAATCCCGAGGTCAGGCAAGGCGCGCAAACCCATACTAATAGTATGAAAACAATATGCTTATTGGATATTGCCGCAACTGGTGACGTGCTGGTGGAAGATGAAACCGGAAGAGATCCGAGACAATCGAGATGTACAGTCCATTAATTATCTTTTTTGATACAGCGAAAGACATTCATTGCCATCAAATCGTACATTCCTTCCCTACATCACTCGATTAACTATACACCACTATAATCTATAGAAAAAATAGATCAGATCGAGAACAACTGAATTTGTTGATCAAAATGGAATTTGCACTTGATCCAGATGTATTACAATACACAATTGTCACAATTGTGTTTCGATACACTTCGAATCTACCCGCTGGTCCGGCTGATATTGAGGAAGCGATAGAGGGTGGCGCGACTGACGCCCAGCAGCTGGGCGGCCTGGGCCTTGTTGCCCATGGACTCTTCCATGGCGTCCCGAACCAGCTGTTCGGAAAGTTTCTGGGGCCGGCCCGGCTTTCTGGCCGTAGTGGCCGGAATCTTGCTGCGAACCAGCTCGGGGGGAAGGTGGCTGAGGTTCAGCGGCTGGCCCCGGCCCTTGATGATGGCATACTGCATACTGTTCTGCAGCTGCCGCACATTGCCCGGCCAGGTAAACTGGCTTAGGGACTGGAGAAAGGTCTGGTCGTACACCGCTCGCTGACCCAGCCGTGAGGAGGCATCCTGCAGAAAGAGCTCGGCCAGGGGGGAGACATCCTCCAGACGGTCACGCAACGGCGGCAGGTTGATGATAAAGCCGCAGAGCCGGTAGAACAGGTCCTCACGAAACCGGTGCAGGCGCACCCGCTCCTCGAGGTTGCGGTTGGTGGCGCTGATTACCCGGACATCCACCCGGATGGTTTTCTCGCCTCCCACGCTCTCGAAGGTGCCGTTCTCCAGAACCCGGAGCAGCCTGACCTGCATCGCCGGGCTCAGTTCTCCCACCTCATCGAGAAAGATGGTGCCCTTGTTCGCCATCTCGAACCGGCCCATCTTGTCCCGGATGGCCCCGGTGAAGGCGCCCTTGACGTGGCCGAAGAGTTCGGTTTCCAGCAGGCCCTCGGGGAGGGCGCCGCAATTGACCACGACAAACGGCCGGGAGGACCGGCCGCTGATCTTGTACAGCGCCTCGGCCACCAGTTCCTTCCCGGTGCCGCTTTCACCCTGGATGAGAGTGGTGACGTCAGTGGGGCCCACGTCGCGGATCGAATCGAACACCTGCATCATCTCCGGGGTCTGGCCTACAATGCCCATGTAGTGCTTGATCTCGTCGAATTTCTTCTCCACGTGCATGCGGTGAGTGAAATCCCGGAACGAAACCATCGCCCCCAGGGATTCCCCCTGTTCACCCCTGAGCGGCAGGAGGTTGATCTCCACGTGGCGCAGCTTGCCGTCCTTCCGCTGAACGTCCCGGGTGTACCACAGGTTGTCCTTCACATCCTCGTTCATGTCGCAAAAAGCGCATTTTTCTCCGCAGAGGCGCCAGGGGAACAGCTCGTGACAGTCCTGTCCCAGAACTTCGTCCCGCGAGTATTTCAGCACCTCTTCGGCGTGGCGGTTGAAATAGGTGATGATGCGGTTCCTGTCGTGGACCACGATTCCGATGTCGATGGATTCGAAATAGCGCATCCACTTCTGCTGGCTGCGGATGTAGACCGTCAGACACTGGTCCCGGAACAGCTCGGTGATGTGGTGCCGGATGACCCGGCGGATGTCATGGTATTTTTCCAGCAGCTCCGCCGGGGTGATCCCGCTGTCCAGATCCAGGCCGATGTCCCAGTGCAGAATGGTGGCCGACCCGGGGAGGGAACCCCAGGTCTGCTCGTGCTCGTGATCGAAGGATATCACCATGTGAGCGTCGGCAAGGTCCCGCACCGCGAACAGCTTGCGGCATGGCGCCGCCGTCTGGAGGTTCATGTATTCCAGGACGTCCCGGACCAATGGATGGGCTTCTTCGGTGTCGGTCACCACGCAATCGATGATGTATCGATCACCGGCAACTTCCTCGGCCATGGACTTGGCCAGCAGGCTTAACCCGCTCCGCCCGTCAGAGACAAAAAGTATTCGCTGCATTCAAAGCACCCTTGCAAAGAAACCCGAAAGAAGATAATAAACATAGTCTAACTCACCTTTCATCTGAAATGTAAACAGAATGAACTCAAACGAGACTTGACCGGGGAGGGGGATTCGCACCCATGACCAGCGCACGAAAAAAGGGAACCGGCCTCCACCGCAATACAATCAGTTACATCGGAATCATCATCACCTTCGGCGGAGCACTGCTCACCCTCCTGTCCACCGTCGTGGTGATAAGCGGCATCACGTCCAGCCCCTATCTCGGCATCTTCAGCTACATGGTCTTCCCCTCGATCATTCTCTTCGGTGTGCTGGTCATCCTGATTGGAACGAGGCTGGAAAGCCGGCGGCGCAAGCGGACCGGAACCACCGACGCGCTGCCCTACCCCAGAGCTCGACCTGAACGACCGCAGGCAGCGACGCAAATTCAGTATCATCTCGGTGATTATTCTGCTGGTTTGCGTTCTGCTCTGCTTCGTGGGCTACAACGGCTTCCTGTTCACCGAGTCGAACCGCTTCTGCGGCCTGCTCTGTCACGTGGTGATGGAGCCCGAATACACCGCCTACCAGCACTCGCCCCACGCCCGGGTGAAGTGCGTCGAGTGCCACGTTGGCCCGGGCACGTCCTTCTACGTCAAGTCGAAACTCTCCGGGACGCACATGGTTAGCCGGACGATCCTCAACAACTACACCACGCCGATCCCCACCCCGATCAAACACCTCCGTCCGGCGCGGGAGACCTGCGAGGAGTGCCACTGGCCGGAGAAGTTCTACGGGGCCCAACTGCTGCAGATCCCCTACTTCAGGTATGACGAAGAGAACACCAACGACCAGATCAGCCTGATCATGAAAACCGGCGGCGGCTCCTCCACCCTGGGACAGAGCGACGGCATCCACTGGCACATGATCGTCAACAACACCATCACCTATGCCACGGCCGACCCGCAGCAGCAGAACATCCCCTGGTTCAGCGTGCAGGGGAAACACGGCGAAGATGCGCGAATACACGTCTCGCTGGACACGGATCCTGACAGCGGAAGAGATCGGATGCGCTGCCGCGCCGGCGATATGGACTGCATCGACTGCCACAACCGGCCCTCCCACCGCTTCATGCCCCCCGACCGGTCGGTGGACATGGCCCTCTACAACGAGCACATTCCCCGGGACCTGCCCTGGGTCAAGAAGGTGGCGGTGGAAGCGCTGGAAACACCCTATGAAACGCGAGACAAAGCCAGGGAAGGCATCCGTGACGCCATCTTCAACTTCTATGCCACCGAATACGCCGAGCTCTACCGCAGCCGGTCCGTGGAGATCAACCAGGCCGTGGAGATGGTGCTGGCGATCTACGACCGTACCGTCTTCCCCGAGATGAACGTCGACTGGACAACCTATCCGATGAATATCGGCCACCGCAACTGGCCCGGCTGTTTCCGCTGCCATGACGGCAAGCACGCCACACCCGACGGAAAGGTCCTCAGCCACGAGTGCACCATCTGCCACACCATGCCCACGCGCAGCGAGCTGAAACCGCTGGGAGCCATGGCGCCCGAGGCATCGTCGGACAACTGGCACCCCATGCTGCTGACCGGCAAGCACGCAAACATGCAGTGCACCGCCTGCCACAGCCGGGGGGTCCGGCCCTCACCGCAGTGCTCCAACTGCCACGAAAGCGAGGCCGACACGCCGATGTGGGAGATGGCCTGCACCGACTGTCACCTCGAACCGGGTTCGCTGACCCCGATGGAGGACTGCTCCAGCTGTCACGACGAGCTGGGCGGGGATCACAACGCCGGCGGCCACCCCGACCTGGTGTGCATCGACTGCCACCGGCCCCACCACTGGACGGTGGAGGGGCGCGGAATCTGCAGCGAGTGCCACGACCCCGGGGGCTTCGAGGACGAGCACTACGCACCGGACGCCTGCACCGACTGCCACGAGTTTGTGTGAGGTCCTGTCCGGCCTGCTGACCCACGATAGGCTGCCCACTGACCAGTGGCGAGGGGCATGAATTGCGCTGACCAAACCTGAATGCTATATTGCCTAAGGGTATTGTCGAAAACGCGATCTTCCCGCACCACAACCCTGGCCGGCCATCCCCGAGGATTCGGCCCGTTTCAAAGTGACCGATGCACACAACAGGCATACACGGTGACCGACGGGACCGCTCCTCGCTGGCCATGGTGTGCCTGGTCATTCTGCTTGCCTTGCTCCTTTCCATTCCCGGGCCCCTCGACGCATCGGATTCGTCCGAGCCTGGAGAGACAGAACAGGTGGTGAGCGCAGCGACCACCCCTGCCGGTGAGGGGAGGGAATACGAGGTTCCACCCCCGCCGCTATCGGACTACTTCCCCTGCAGCATGTGCCACGAGGACATGGAGGTGAACCGCGAGCGGCGGGAGCTGATCGAGGAACACACCGAGATCGTGCTGCAGCACGACGAGGAGCACCGCTGGTGCCTCGACTGCCACGATGCCGGAAACCGTGACGTGCTGCGGCTGGCCAGCGGCGAACCGGTGGAGTTCACCGAGTCGTACCGGCTCTGCGGCCAGTGCCACGGCCCGAAGATCCGCGACTGGCGGGCCGGGGTGCACGGCAAGCGGACCGGCCACTGGCGGGGTGACAAGCAGTATCTGCTCTGCGTCCACTGCCACGACCCGCACGCGCCGCGCTTCAAGCCGCTGGAACCGATGCCACCGCCAGTAAGGCCGGAGAACCTGCGTTGAAGAAAACACCACCAGCCGGGCGCAGCATTTCACGGCGCGGCTTCCTGCGCACCGCCGCCCTGGCCTCGGGCGGCCTGGCCCTGGCCTCCTGTGACCGGGACACCCGCGAGCAGTTCCTGCAACAGCACTTCCGCGAGATGACCCGCGAGGAACTGGCCCAGGTGCTGGACCGTCTCCAGCGCCAGCACAGCGAGCGTTTCGGCAGGGCCGTCTCGGTGACCGCCGAACCGCCCATGGAGGACGTGCTCTACGGCTACGGTCTCGACCTCTCCCGCTGTATCGGCTGCCGGCGCTGTGTCTACGGCTGCGTTGAGGAAAACAACTGCTCCCGCGACCCGCAGCTGCACCTGATCCGGGTGCTGGAGATGTCCAAGGAGGAGGGGGTCAACCTCCACGAGGCCAACGCCTACTACGACCCGGAGGAGGTGCCCCGGGAAGGCCACTTCTACATGCCGGTGGCCTGCCAGCAGTGCCGCAACCCCCAGTGCACCACCGTCTGCCCGGTGGGCGCCACCTGGACCGACCAGGACGGAATCGTGCTGGTGGACTACGACTGGTGTATCGGCTGCCGCTACTGCATGGCGGCCTGCCCCTACGGCGCCCGGCACTTCAACTGGGCCACACCCTCGGTGCCTTCCGGGGAATACAACCCCGAGACCCACTTCCTGGGCAACCGGGTACGGCCGGTGGGCACGGTGGAGAAATGCACTTTCTGCGTCAAGCGGGTGAGAAACGGCCGCTACCCGGCCTGTGTTGAGGTCTGTCCGGTGGGCGCACGCAAGTTCGGCAACCTGCTGGACCCGGAGAGCGAGATCCGCTACGTGCTGGAAAACAAGCGGGTGCTGGTGTTCAAGGAAGAGCTGAACACCCAGCCCAAGTTCTACTACTTCTACGGGACCTGATCAGGGGAGGAACGCCCGGTGAATTTTCTGCGCTTCATCGGCGGCAGTTTCCAGTGCATCATCCATGGCGGAAAGGCCTACTACGCCTGGATCGGGGCCCTGCTGCTCCTGATCCTGGTGGGGATCTTCGGTCTGGTGGACCAGTTCTCCAGCGGTCTGGTGGCCACCAACATGCGGGACCAGGTCTCCTGGGCCTTCTACATCGGCAACTTCACCTTCCTCGTCGGCGTGGCCGCGGCCGCGGTACTGCTGGTCATCCCGGCCTACATCTACAACTGGAAGCCGATCAAGGAGATCACCATCTTCGGCGAACTGCTGGCCATCAGCGCCATCGTGATGTGCCTCGGTTTCGTCATCTCCGACATCGGCCGCCCGGACCGCTTCTGGCACCTGATCCCCTTTGTTGGCCGGATGAACGTACCCAACTCGCTGCTTGCCTGGGACGTGATCGTGCTCAACCTCTACCTGGCGCTCAATCTGTTCATCGTCACCTACCTGCTCTACTGCTCCTACACCAACCGCAAACACAAGGGTTCATTCGTCAACCCGCTGATCATCCTCTCCATTCCGGCGGCCATCGGCATCCACACCGTCACCGCCTTCGTCTACAACGGGCTGGCCGCCCGCCCCTTCTGGAACTCGGCGATCCTGGCCCCGAAGTTCCTCGCCTCAGCCTTCTGCTCCGGGCCGGCGATCCTGCTCATCCTGCTCCAGATCCTCCGCCGGACCACCCGGCTGGAAATCAAGGACGAAGCGATCTGGAAGATCGCCGAACTGATGGCCTATGCCATGGCCTTCAACCTCTTCCTCTTCGGCGCCGAGGTGTTCAAGGAGTTTTATTCCGACACCCACCACCTGGTGCACGCCCGCTACATGTTCTTCGGTCTGGAGGGCCACCGGGCCATCGTGCCCTGGACCTGGCTCTCGGTGATCTTCAGCCTGGCGGCGCTGGTGATCTTTCTCGTTCCAGCCACCCGCCGGAACTGGGTGACCCTCAACATCGGCTGCGTGCTGATTTACATCGGGGTCTACATCGAAAAGGGGCTGGCCCTGGTCATCCCGGGGATGACCCCCGACACCCTGGGCGAGATCTACGAGTATTTCCCCTCCACCACCGAGATCCAGGTGGCGGTGGGCATCTTCAGCCTCGGCTTCCTTGTCTTCACCCTGATGCTCAAGGTGGCCGTGCCGATCACGCTGGGCGAGTTCAGGCTGCCGCCAAAGACCGGCTGAAAACAACCGGCAACTACTCCCCACCCGGCCGCCCGATGACGTCCATCACCTTCAGCGGCGGCTGCCGCTGGTTGAGACGCGCCCCCGAATGCTCGGTTCTTCACGACGACGGCATTCCAGTGCCAGTTTGCAGAGTGGACTTGACAACAGATGGACCAGAGTCTATATTGTAAATGAGTTTGCATTACAAACCGATATTCATCACAAACTGCGCCGTTTCCGAGGCGATTGACAGCAAGAAGGAGGTACCAGCCATGAACGGAAAAACAGCCGACCGTCTGGCCTACCGCGAAGCGATGCAGAGTGGCCTGGCCGACATGATTATCGCGTCGTTCTTCATCGTCCCCGCGGTGGTGATCGACAAGCCGGCCCTGACCTGGCTCTACCTGGTGCCGCTGCTGCTCCTCGGCCCGGTCTACCGGGCCGCCAGCCGCAGATTTATCGAGCCCCGTCTCGGCTATGTGGACCTGCAGGGCGAACCGCCAGGCCGATTGCTGGGGGGCATCGCCATCTTCGGCATCTCCGCCGTGGTGCTGCTGGGCCTCGTGCTGCTGGTGCTGGGCAACGCCGGTGACCCGTCCCAGTGGCGGCGCTGGTCGCCGGCCCTGGCCGGCGTTCTGTTCAGTGGAGGCCTGGTCTACGCCGGCCGGCGGTCCGGCCTGCTGCGCTACCACCTGCTGGCCCTGGTCTCAATCGTCGGAGGGATCCTGCTGGCCCTGCTGGTTCAAAGTGGAAGCTACCTGGGCCTGCGCGTCTATCTCCTGGCCATGGGCGTCCTGGTTTTCGGCAACGGCCTGTTCCTCTTCCGCAGGTTCGTCCGCACCCACCCGATTGATGAGGAGGAAACCAATGGGCACGAGTAACGATTCGGAGCGCACGCCGGTCCATCCGGTCAATCGTCTGGACCGGCTGGTTCACGAACCGGCCCGCCTGCTGATCCTCTCCTTTCTCCACGGCCTGAAGAGCGCCGACTTCCTCTTCCTCCTGCGCCAGACCGGGCTGACCCGGGGCAACCTCTCCTCCCACGTGAGCAAGCTGGAGGAGGCGGGGCTGGTGAATGTCGAGAAGAGTTTCGTGGACAAGATCCCGCGAACGCTCTACCGGATCACCGGCAAGGGCCGGGAGGCGCTCCGGACCTACCGGCGCCGGATGCACCTGGTGCTGGAGGATCTGCCGGAGTGACCGGGCCGGACATACACGCTCCGGGTTTGACAAGCGGGGACCGAGGATCTATAGATGGTTGAAACCGATCCGGAGCACCAGGTATCTGAATGAAGGTTCTGATCAAGGATGTCAGGCAGGCCAGCCCCGCGGAGTGGGACTCCATATGGCAGGGGTGCAGCTACTCCACCTTCTTCCACTCCCGGGAGTGGGCCCTGACCTGGCAGGCCTACAGCAAGCACTCCATACAGCCCGACCCATTGCTGGTGGAATTCTCGGATGGCCGGCAGGCCTTGCTGCCCCTTTCCGTTCACAAAAGCGGCAAGGGGATGATCCGGAACTACCTCTCATCGCCGGCCGGGACATACGGGGGCTGGATCGCCGCGGCAGATCTGGAGAATGAACACACGACTCTTCTGGCCGAATACATCTGTTCATTGCCCGGCCGGTTGACCTGGCGGCTGAATCCATACGATACGCTCCTCTCCAACATCGAGTTGAACTGCACCCAAACAGACGAAACACATGCAATCAACCTGCTTGACGGCTTCGATGCGGTATACAAGAGGTGGACCAAGGGACACCGTTCGGCCGTGCAGCAGGCACGGAAGGCGGGAGTGGTCATCAGGGCGGCGACAGACCAGGAGCAGTGGAAAGAATACTTCACTGTCTATGAAGACTCGCTCAGGCGCTGGGGTGACAGCGCGACGTCACGCTATTCGTGGGAACTGTTCCACACGCTGCACGGCCTCAATTCGGAAAATGTGAAGTTGTGGCTGGCGCTGTATGAGAATTCGATCGTGGCGGGTGCACTTTGCCTGTATGCAGGGAAGCACGTTGTCTACTGGCACGGCGCTGCGCTCTCCGAGCATTTCAACCTGCGCCCGGTCAACCTGCTGATGTATGAGAGTATCAGCGATGCCTGCCAGCGGGGATGCCAGTGGTTTGATTTCAATCCCAGTGGCGGTCACGAGGGGGCGAAGGCCTTCAAGAAAAGTTTCGGCACGGCATCATTGCCGAGCAACATCATTTCCACTGCGCCGAAATCATTGCGGCTGCTGGACCGGTTGAGAAGCAGCGCCGGCACGATTCAGGCCAGGTTCAAGAAACACCGATGACCTCTCCTGCCCTGCAGTTTGATGCCGTCTCCAAGGTCTTCCCCCGGGAGGGGGGTGGGGGACGGACCGCCCTGCGGGAGATCTCCCTGGAGGTGGCCGCCGGCAGCACGGTGGCCGTGGTGGGGCGCAGCGGCAGCGGCAAGTCCACCCTGCTCAATCTCGCCGCCGGCATCGACCTGCCCACCGGCGGCCGGATCCTGCTGGAGGGGCGGGATCTGGCCGGCCTCTCTGAGAAAGAACGCACCCTGCTCCGCCGCAAGAGCGTGGGCCTGATCTTCCAGTTCTTCCACCTGCTGCCCCATCTCACAGTCGAGGACAATGTTGCCCTGCCCGAGTGGATCGCCGGCCAGACCAGCGCATCGGTCCTGCCCCGCATCCACGATCTGCTGGAGCGGGTGGGACTGGCCGACCGGAGAGGCGACCCGGTACAGCAGTTGAGCGGCGGGGAGATGCAGCGGGTGGCCATCTGCCGGGCCCTGGTTCGCCGGCCGCGGCTGCTGCTGGCCGACGAACCCACCGGCAGCCTCGATGACGAGAACAGCCGCCAGGTGATGGACCTGCTGCTGGCCCTGGCCCGCGAAGAGGGTTCCACCCTGATTTTCGTCACCCACAGCCGCGAGCTGGCCGGCCTGGCGGACGAGGTGCTACCGCTCCAGAGCGGCGTGCTGGTGCAGTCGTGATCGCCTACATCCAGAGAACCCTGGCCAGCCGCCTGCACCACGGACGCAGCCTGACCCTGCTGGCCGTGCTGGGCGTGGCCCTGGGCGTGGCCTCGGTCTTCTCCATCCAGTTGCTCAACCGCAATTCCCTGGCCGCCTTTTCCGGCAGCGTGCAGTCGCTCAGCGGCGACGCCGACCTCAGCGTCACCGGCCGCACCCCCACCCTGCCCGAAACCTTCTACCCCAAAGTGCTGGCCACCGCCGGGGTGCATGAAGCCTGGCCGATCTACCGCATCGACGTGGCGGTGGAAGAGCAGCCGGGCCTCTTCCTCGAGGTGGCCGGTCTCGACCTCTTTGCCGCCGGCCGGCTGCCCCTGGTCAGCGGGGATGGCGACGACTCCGGAACCCTCGGAACCGGAGCCCTGGCCGATTTCCTCGCCCGGCCCGGCTGGGTGGCCGTCTCACCGGCACTGGCCGAAGAGATGGGCTGGTCGGTGGGCGATTCGCTGACCGTGAGCAGCGGCAGCCGCCTGGTGGATCTGCATATCGGCGCCCTGGTGGATTTCCGCCGTCACACGCCGCTGGCTCCGCGGAAGCTGGCGGTGATGGACATCGCCCAGGCCCAGTCGCTGCTGGGCCGCCGGGGCGAACTGCACCAGGTGGACCTGAAGATCGACGACGCCCACGACCTGGAGGACGTGCGCCGCCGCCTGACATCCGCCCTCGGCCCGGCGGTGCAACTGCTCACTCCGGAGCAGCGGGAACAGAACGCGGCGGGACTGCTCTCGGCCTTCCGTCTGAACCTCACCGCGCTGAGCCTGATCAGTCTCTTTGTGGGCATCTTTCTGGTCTACGGCAGCGTACGGGCCACGCTGGTCAGGAGGCGGGCCGAGTTCGGGCTGATCCGCTCCCTGGGCGGCACCAGGTCCCAGGTGCTCCTGCTGATCCTCGGCGAGGCCGGCGCCCTGGGACTGCTGGGGGCGGTCATCGGCATCCCCCTGGGCTGGCTGGCCGCCCGGCTCAACATGGGCGTGGTGAGCGGCACGCTGACCAACATCTACCTCCTGGAAGAGCTGGAGCAGCTCCGGGTCCCGGCGGACCTGGTCTTTCTCGCCCTGCTCATTGGCGTGGGCGGGGCGCTGGTGGGGGCCCTCCAACCGTCGCTGGACATGGCGCGCAAGGACACCCGGACACTGCTGGCCGCCTTCACCCTGCACCAGCGTGCCGGCCGCCTGGCCCCGCGGATGGCGCTGGTCGCCCTGGCCGTGGGGGTTGCTGCGCTCGCCTTCTACGGTTTCTATGGCCGCACCGTCCGCTGGGGCGGATTTTCCCTCGGCCTGGTGATCCTGGTGGCCTTTCCTCTGCTCACCCCGCTGGCCATCCGCCTGGTCTGCCGGGGGATCAGGGTCCGCCGCCTGGGCCTGGCCTACAGCACGCGCAACCTCCTGCTGCGGCTGGGCACCAGCTCGGTGGCGGTGGCCGCCCTGGGTATCGCCGTCTGCATGCTGGTGGGGGTGACGCTGCTCGTCGGCTCCTTCCGCGCCACCCTGGAAACCTGGATCACCGGTTACGTGCGGGCCGACATCTACGTCACCACAAAATCATGGACCCGCGCCGGCCGCGAAGCCTTTCTCACCCCCGAGCTGGTGGACGAGCTGGCCGCCCTGCCCGGTGTCCGCTCCTCGGCCCTGCTGCGCCGTTTCCCGGTCATGTCCGGTGAACGGAAAATCGTGCTCAGCGGGATCAGCTTCGACCTGGAGAACAGCGACTACATCCTGCCGCTGAAGCGCGGCGACTCGCGGGAGGCGCTGCGCAGGGTGCGGGACGAGGAAGCGGCGATCATCACCGAGCCGCTGGCCCTCAAGGCCGGTCTGGGCCCCGGCGATACCCTGGCCATCACCGGCCCTGACGGCGAAGAGCGTTTCACCATCGCCGGGGTGAGCCGCGACTACAGCACGGAGAGCGGGATGGCCTACCTCTCCATGAAAACGGTGGACCGCTTCTTCGGTCCGGGCAAGGTGCACAGCGTGGGTCTCTATCTCAAGGAGGGGACCACCCTCCGGGAGGCGGCGGACGATCTCCGCGCACGGTACGCCCACCTGCCGCTGGACATCCGCAGCAGCGGTGATATCCGCCGGGGGGTGCTGGACCTCTTCGACCAGACGTTTGCCGTGACCCGGCTGCTGCAGGTGATGGCCCTGCTCACCGCGGCCTGCGGCATCGCCCTCAGCCTGCTGGTCCAGGCCCGGGAGAGGGTCTCCGAACTGGCCCTCTACCGCTGTCTGGGCGCCGGCCGGGGACAGATCTTCCGCCTCTTTCTCGGCGAGGGGTTGGCCGCCGGGCTCCTCGGCACCCTGCTGGGCGCCGCGGGGGGGGTGGTGCTGGCAATGATCCTGATCTATGTGATCAACCCGGCCTACTTCGGCTGGACCATCCAGCCCCACTGGCCCTGGCCGGCCCTGTTGCGCCAGGCGGCGGCGATCATGGCCGCGGCCCTGGCCGCCAGCGTCTACCCCGCGCTCCGCGGCAGCCGGGTGGCGGCGCAGGAACTGAGCCGGGAGGATTTGTAGCATGCGCGCACGCTTCACCTGCCTGTTGATCCTCCTGCTGCTCTCCGCGGCCGCGGCGGCAGACAACTGGGCTCCGGTGTCCCCCGGCTACAGCTGGTCCTTCCCCGCCGACCACTGGTCCCATCCGGAGTACAAGACCGAGTGGTGGTATGTCACCGGCCAGCTGGAGGCGGCTGACGACCCCGGCCGGCGCTTCGGCTTCCAGTTCACCTTCTTCCGGGTGGGCCTGCTGCGGTCGAGGCCGGTTCTGGATTCGGCATGGGCCGCGGGCAGCCTGATCATGGGCCACGCCTCGATCACCGACGCGGCCGGCGGGAAGCACTGGTTCAGCGAGCTGCTCTGGCGTGACTCGCCACTCTTCGGCGGCTTCGGCAGACCCGGCGAGGCGCGGATCGCATCCGCTATCGGTCCCGCCGGGACCTCGACCCAATGGTCGTTGATCATCGACGGCGCAGGCTTTCGGATCAGGATGGAGGACCGCCGCCAGCAGATGGCACTGCACCTTCTCGTTACACCGGAAAAACCGCTGGTCTTCCAGGGGCCGGGCGGCGTGAGTCGCAAGGGGGGTGAACCCGGCGCGGCCAGCTACTACTACAGCTTTACCCGGATGGAGACCACCGGCAGCATCACCGCCGGCGGCGGACCAGTGGAGGTCAGCGGCACCAGCTGGATGGACCGCGAGTTCTTCAGCAACGAGCTGACCGGCCAGCAGGCGGGCTGGGACTGGTTCTCGATCCAGCTGGACGACGGCCGCGAGCTGATGCTCTACCAGCTGCGCAACCGCGATGGCCGGCCGGTCTTCGGCCGCGGGACGGTGGTTCCGGCAACGGGAGAGCCGCTCTACCTCAGCATGGAAACTGACTGGAAACTGAAGGTGACCGACAGCTGGGAGAGCCCGGAGACCGGCATCTCCTACCCTTCGGGCTGGGAACTGGAGCTTGAGGACCCGGTTGGGGCTGGCGCCCTGCGCCTGACCATCAACCCGATCATTCCGAACCAGGAAAATGTCAGCCGCCGCTCGGGCCTGGCCTACTGGGAAGGCGCGGTGACCGTGCACCCGGCCGGGGCCGCCCCGGACGCCCCACCCATCGGGCGTGGTTATGTGGAACTGACCGGTTACGGCCAGGGCAACCGGCCGCCGGTGTGACGATCCACCCCAACTCGTCTTCCGCTGATCAACCCTTTCACCCCCACCGGCCTGACGGCCTCCAATACCCGCTCAAACCAGTCAATAACTCAACTCTCATACCAAAGCTGTCGATAAATATTCATGAGAGGGTAAATGCACTCTGCACTGATGCGACGAGAGGAAAATCAAATGAACAGCAGATATGTCAGGCAAACGATCACTTTTCTTCTGCTGGTGGTGCCGTTTTGCCCGACCGCCTTCGCCGGCCCGAACAGCGATCATGGAGCGGACATCGCCCGCTGGTTCACCCTGGAAACGGTGGTCAATGACGGACCGGCGAGCCTCGACCGTTCGGTAATCAACGGCCCACCCGAACCGCCGGCCGGCGCCCGCCGGCCAACGGTTGAGCTTCCCCAGTCGAGTGCCGACCGCGCCCTGGTCACCATCCCGGTCCCGGCGTACAGCTGGTCCTTTGGTTGCTCGGCCACCACCGCGGCGATGATCGCCGCCTACTACGACCGGGTCTCCCATCCCGACATCTACACCGGCCCCACCAACGGTGGAGTGATGCCGATGGACAACAGTGTCTGGCCGGCCTGGATCGACACCAACGGCGACACACGGTTCCAGTGCCCGCTGAGCGCCACGCACAACGGTCTGGACGGCCGGTCCACCAACGGCCACGTGGACGACTACTGGAAATATTACAACGAGACGGGGCCCGACCCCTATGACGGGAACTGGGCTGAACACACCGCCGGTGACTGCACCGGCGACTACATGAAGACCAACAAGTGGTTCTCCTCCCAGGGTTTCAACGTGGACGGCGGCACCGTCTTCTACAACTACCCCGACGGCGCCCCACTTACCGCGGCCCAGATGGAGAGCGGCAGCACCTACCTGTATGACGGTGGGTATGGCCTGAAGCTGTTCTACGAGTCGAGGGGTTACACCGTGGACTCGATGTTCAACCAGTATATCTACGGCTACAACGGCAACACCCAGGGATTTACCTGGGCCCAGTATATGGCCGAAATCGATGCCGGCCGGCCGGTGATGATCCATGTCACCGGCCACACCATGGCGGGAATCGGCTATGACGACACCAGCGGCCAGCTGATGTATATCAACGACACCTGGGACTACAACACCCACACCATGACCTGGGCCGGCGATTACAGCGGCATGACCCACTATGCGGTCACCATCGTCCGCCTGGAGGTGGCCACCCTGGTGGAGCTGACCTCCTTCACCGCCAAGGGCGGGGCCGACCAGGTGCGCCTGGAGTGGGAGACGGCCGCCGAGATGGACTGTGCCGGATTCAACCTCTGGCGCAGTGAGACCAAGGAAGGCCAGTACAAAAAGATCAACAAGGAACTGATCCCCACCCGGGGCGGAGGGAGCTGGGGGGCGCTGTACGACTTCAGCGATGACCGGGTGGTCTCCGGGCGGACCTACTTCTACAAGCTCGAGGACGTCAACCTGGCGGGCCACAGCACCCTCCACGGCCCGGTGTCGGCCAAAGTGCGGGCTCCGGGAGGGATGGGCAGCCAGACAGACCGCTGAACCGGCCCGCGGTTCCCTGTGAGACCCGATCGTTGTATAAATGTCCGGGACACGGCATATTCATCCAACGATCGGGGTACCATGGCTCCCGCTGAAACCACACCGCTGGAAGATCCGCCATACCGGCCGCCGCTCCTGCTGACCAACGGCCACCTGCAGACGATCTACCCCACCCTGTTCCGGCGCCTCGACCCGGGATTCTACCGCCGGGAACGGCTGGAAACCGATGACGGCGATTTCCTCGACCTCGACTGGTCGGAAACGGGCAGTGGCTGCCGGCGGGTGGCCATCCTCTCCCACGGCCTGGAGGGGCACACGCACCGGGCCTACATCATCGGCATGGCCCGGGCGCTGAACCGCGCCGGCTGGGACGTGCTGGCCTGGAACCAGCGCTCCTGCAGCGGCGAACCGAACCGCATCTTCCGCCTCTACCACAACGGGGCCACCGACGACCTGCAGCGGGTGATCGACCACGCCGGGCGCGGGGGCCGCTACGAGCAGGCGGCCCTGGTGGGCTTCAGCCTCGGCGGCAACCTCACCCTGCTGCACCTCGGCCGGCAGGCGCAGCGGATCGACCCGTTGGTCAAGGGGGCCGTGGTCTTCTCGGTGCCCTGCGACCTGAAGGCCGCCGCCGGACGGATGGCCCGGCGCTCCAACGCGATCTACATGAAACGCTTCCTCGTCGACCTGCACAAAAAGGTGCGCTGGAAGATGGAGCAGTTCCCCCACCGGATCGACGACAAGGGATATGGCCGGATAAAGGACTTCCGGGATTTTGACGACCGCTACACCGCACCGCTGCACGGCTTCCGGGATGCCGGGGACTACTGGGCGCGGTGCAGCTGCAAACCCCACATCCCGCGGATTGGTGTTCCCACCCTGATCGTCAATGCGGTCAACGACCCGTTCCTCTCCGCGCCATGTTACCCGGAGCAGGAGGCGGCGGCCAACCCGCTGGTGACCCTGCTGAAACCCGAGACGGGCGGCCACGTGGGCTTTGTGGAGTTCAACCGGGAAGGGCTCTACTGGTCGGAAAGAGTGGCGGCGAGGTTTTTACATCTCCATGCATGATGCCCTGGTCAGCCGGGCAAAGCGGACGCCGCGCAGACCGCCGATCTCGATGGCGATCTTCTCGATCTCCGGCGGGCGGCCCTTGATGATGATCGTCTCCAGGCAGTTGTGGTGGTCCATGTGCACGTGGGTCGAGCAGAGGATGTTCACCTGACGCCGGTGCTGGGCATGGATCACCTTTTCCGCCAGGTCCTTCTGGTGGTGGTCGAAGACGATCACCAGCACCCCCACCACGTCCTCGCCCACGTCCTCCCACTTCTCTTCCACGATCTTCTCCCGGATCAGGTCGCGGACCAGTTCCGAACGCGAGGCGTAGCCCCGGTGCACCACCCGGCGGTCCAGCTCGGCGAGGAGTTTGTTGGGCAGCGAGACACTGAAGCGGATGGCGGGGTCGTTGGTGCTCATCACTGGTTCCCTTCCGGCAGCAGTTTGATGCAGGTCACTTCGTTGCGGGTCCCCAGTCTGAGGGGCGGCCCCCAGGTCCCGGTGCCTGGCGAGACATAGGTCGTCTTGCCACCCTCGCGGTAGAGGCCGGAGAGCAGCTGGTAGCGCATCCGGACCACCAGGTTGAAGGGGACAATCTGCCCCGAGTGTGTGTGCCCCGCCAGCTGGAGGTCCACCGGGGTGTCCGCCCAGTGCGGGAAGTCCATCGGCGCGTGGGAGAGCAGGAGGGTGAACAAACCCTCGCGCATGGGCAGCCGGCCCAGCACATCACCCTGGGCCCGCTCCCCGCCGAACCCGGGATAATCCAGGCCCACCAGCTGCACACCGTTCTCCAGCAGCAGCACGTCATCCTCCAGCAGGGTGAAGGGCGTCTCGGCAATCAGCTCCAGGGCCTGGCGGCGGGGGAAAAACTTGTCGTGGTTGCCCCAGACCATGAACGCCGGGGCCCGCAGGTCGTGGAATCCCCCCAGGGTCCCGGGCTGGATCCCCCGCTCCAGCAGGTCGCCGGTGACCAGCACCAGGTCGGGGCTGACCGAGTTGGTCAGCTGCACCAGCCGGCGGACATACCCGGCGCCGTGCACCGGCCCCAGGTGCAGGTCGCTCATCTGGACCAGGGTCAGCGGGGCGGTGAGTTTGGGCGAGGTCAGTTCCACGGTTTTAACCCGCACGGTCATGGCATTGGCCAGGGCGGCACAGACGTAAATCACAGTGGCACCCAGAACTACCCAGCGGCTGACCGGGGCCGGGATCGGACGCCAGAACCCCGCGGCCCACTGGACCAGGCCCCAGAAGAGGAGCGCCGAGAAAAGGATGAAGAGCAGCCCGAGGTAGGTCTCGGTGGCCACACGCCAGATGCGGACCAGGGGGTTCCAGCCGCCGCGCATGGTGATGGTCATCACCAGCACCACGTTGAGCAGCATGGCCGAGAACCATAGCAGCAGCGGTTTCCACCTGAAGGCCTGCTCGAAGAGACTGCACATTCGCCAGCCGACGAAAAGGTGCATCAGGAAAAAGATCCCGATGGGAATGAGAATGAAAAAATACCTCATCGCCTTCTCACTTCCACTGGTGCACGTGGTAGTGCCGGTGCTCCACCCCCTCGTGCTTGTGGCGGTGGCTGTGCACCAGATTGGCCTGGATCAACTTCTCCCGGTCGGCCAGCAGCTCGTCGATCCTCCCGTCATAGATCAGCCGGTGGTCTTCGGAAAGGACCAGCGTCCGCTCGCCCAGCTCCGCGCCCAGACTCAGGTTGTGGGTGGTGACCAGGGTGGTGACCTGGAGGTCCTGGAGGAAATCCACCAGCCAGCCGGTGCTCCGCGGGTCGAGGTTGGCGGTGGGCTCGTCGAGGAGCAGCAGTTCCGGCTCCAGCACCAGCAGCGCCGCCAGGCAGACCTTCTGTTTCTCGCCGCCGCTCAGTTCGAAGGGCGGCCGGTCAAGGAACTTCTCCATCCCCACCTGGCCGGCCCAGTGCCGCACCCGGTCGTCCACGTCCTCCAGCCCCAGCTGGCGGGGTCCAAAGGCGATCTCGTCAAAGACGGTGGGATTGAAAATCATCGCTTCCGGGCTCTGGAAGAGCAGCACCGCTTCACGGCGGAAGGAGCGGCTGAACGCCCGGTCCTTCATCGCCCGGGAGGTGATCTCGCGGCCCTTGTAGCGCCAGCATCCGCGGGCCGGGAAAATCAGCCCGTTGAGAATTTTCAGCAGGGTGGACTTGCCGCTGCCGTTGACTCCCAGCAGCACCACCTTTTCACCGGGGGAGATGGTGAAGGAAATCTCCTCCAGGTACGGTCCGCTTCCCGAAATCGTGTCCCAGCCGGTCCAGCTCAATCATTGAAAAACCCCCGGGAGCTCATGGCCTGGGCGATCTCCCCGGCATCACTCACCGACTTGTGCAGGAAGAAAGCCGCGGTGGCCGCGCCGTGGCGGTAGAGGTCGCGCAGACCGGGACGGACGATGCTGCGGCTGCGAAAGGCATGGCGGAACTCGCCGAAGAGCCGCCGCAGGGTCAGCACCTGGCTGTAGCAGAGGGTGGTGAGGTAGAGCAGCGAGCTGGAGAAGGCGAAGGCCCGGAACGGGTTGAAGCGCTCGGCCAGCAGAAAGGTGAGCACGGTGAGCAGGAAGACCCGCAGGTTGACCAGCAGCACGTAGTGGCCGGAAAAAGTGCCCTGCCAGAGAGAGAGGGCCACGTAAGAGGCGGTGACCACGCTGTTGAAGAAGAGAATGGCCAGTGCGGCCCGCCCCAAGATCCGGGGCAGGCGCCGGCCGGCAAGGAGCGCGGCCACCACGAGGCCTGCGGCAAGGTAGAGCGGCCGGTGTATGGAGGTGGCCAGCAGCACCGCCGCGAGATAGGCCAGCAGCATCAAGCGGTCTTTCATGGCATCGCCACCTGTTTGAGGCGGCCCACCAGGCGGTAGACCAGCACGGTGAGCAGCCCTTCCCCCACCCCGAGGATGGCGTGGGGCAGCAGCACCGCCGGCAGGGTCACCGAGAAACCGAAGGGGAAAAAGAGCGGAGTGCCGTCCGCCGCACTGGCGATCAGCGGCTGCAGGCCGAGGGCCAGGGCCACCAGCAGCGCCGGGACCATCACCGAGAGCCAGGCCGCAGATGCCAGGGCCGCCGTCTCGTTCCACCGCCGCAGCGAGCGAAAGGTCCAACTGGCGGCGGCGCCGCCGGCCAGTCCCAGGGCCAGGGCGTTGAGCGGCAGGGAGGTGATCCCGCCGGTGCCGAAGAGCAGGGCCTGGATCAGCAAGACCAGGGAGACGGAGAGGAAGGCGGCCCAGACACCGAAGATCACCGCCAGGAGGCAGATGCCGGTGGCGTGCACCGAGGTGCCGCCGGGAAAGGGCACGGCCACCATCATCAGCACGAAACTGAGCGCGGCCAGCACCGCCAGCCAGGGGATGGTCTTTTCATCAAGGCTGCGGCGCATCCGCTTCAGACCCCAGGCCCACGCCCCCGCCGACACCGCGTAGAGCGGCAGGTACATCTTTGGTGAAATAAAGCCGTCGGGGATGTGCACGGGGATCGTTCTCCTGTGGCCGGCAATCACCGCCGGCTGCGGACAAAGAGGGCAAAGACGCCGAAGAGGGCGAGGATGATCCCCACGCCGAGGGCCGGGCCGGCGAAACGCTCGACCAGCCGCTTTTTCTCCACCTCCACAACTTCCGGGGTCAACGTGTTGACCGGCGCCTCGTTCAACTCGGCCACGTCAGCGGATCGATCCGCCTGCTCCTCCGCCGCTGCAGTAACCGGGCCGGTTTCGAAGGTGAAATCTGCCCCGTGCCCGTCCTCGGAAAAGACCCGCACCCTCCAGGTGCCCACACTGTCTGGCATGAATACGATGCGTCCCGCAGCATCGGTGGTCCCGGTCTGGAATGCCTTTTCCTCGCCGTGGGCAAGGATGTCGTAGCGATCGCCGGCCAATGGCGATCCGTCACCATAAGTCAGGGTCACCACCACCGCCTCCCCCCGGGCCACCTCGTGATGCACGTGGTGTGCCGCCGCGGGCAGGGATGACAACAGCAGTGTGGTCAGGACGATCAGAACGGGAACCGCTGCGGGCAGGTGTTTGCTCATTGATCCGCCTCTCGATCCATATTACAAATAATAAAAACGTAACACTCTCAATAATAGATCGGGACCAGGCGAGGGTCAACAGGGTGTTGCTGGACGAACCCGACATAATGAGGATATATTCAAGGAAATGAAATAGAGTGCAACCACCGAGGAGGTCACGGCATGAACTACCCCATCTGGGATCAGCCCGCATCAGGGTTGATTATCGCCTTCATCTCGGTATTCCACGTCTTCATTTCCCACTTCGCCGTGGGCGGCGGCCTGTTTCTGGTGCTCGCCGAGCGCAAGGCCAGAAAAACCGGCGATGCCGCATTGCTCGACTACACCAAGCGCCACACCCGTTTCTTCATGCTGGTCACCCTGGTGCTGGGGGCCATCACCGGCGTTG
This sequence comes from uncultured Acidobacteriota bacterium, assembly GCA_963836075.1. Classification (GTDB taxonomy): domain Bacteria; phylum Acidobacteriota; class JAQAZP01; order JAQAZP01; family JAQAZP01; genus JAQAZP01. Next base: position 1,651,283 of record CAWIIB010000009.1, on the reverse strand, counting down.
GCATCTGGTTCGCCATCGGCCTGGTGCACCCCTCGGGAACCGCGGCGCTGATCAACACCTTCGTCTGGGCCTGGGCCATGGAGTGGACCTTCTTTCTGGTGGAAGTGGCGGCGGCCATGGTCTACTACTACGGCTGGGACCGGCTGGAAGCAAAGACCCACGAGGCGGTGGGCTGGATCTACTTCATCTCCGCCTGGATCAGCATGGTGATCATCAACGGCATCATCTCCTTCCAGTTGACGCCGGGCCAGTGGGTCACCAGTCGCGGCTTCCTCGACGGTCTGCTCAACCCCACCTACTGGCCCTCGCTGGCAGCCCGGACCTTTGTCGCTTTCGGCCTGGCCGGAATGTACGCCCTGCTGACCAATGCCCGGTCCCGCGATCTGGAGTTCAAGAAAAAGATGGCCCACTGGGCCGGCCTCAAGTGGGTGCTGCCCATGGTGGCGGCCATCCCGCTGTCCCTGGTCTGGTATCTGAACAACGCCATCAAGGCCGGCATTCCGGCGGGCAGAATTTTCGGCGCCGACGGTGACGGCGTGGGGGCGATCATCGCCTCGATCTTCACCGGCGGCAGCGGATCGGGGTATCCGATCCTGCAGAACGGAGCGGCGGTCTGTCTCGCCGCTTCGGCCGGGGCCGCGCTGGTCCTGCTCTTCATCGCTGTTCTCCGCCCGGCGGGTTACGGGCTGTCCAGCGCCGTGGGCCTGTTGATCCTGGGCCAGCTGGCCTTTGCCGGCGGCGAGTGGGTGCGCGAGGACCTGAGAAAACCGTATGTCATCGGCCGCTACATGTTCGTCAACAGTGTGCGGCTGCCCGCTGCCCGGGGGGCGCCGGGAGCCCCCGCGGGGATGGAGCAGTTCTCCGTCGACCGCTATTCCCTCCCCGCGTTGAACGAGACCGGCGTGCTCAACGCCTCGCTGTGGAACGGCGCTCCGGAAGGGTTTGATCCGCTCACCGGACCGGATACCGGGCTCACCCCCGAGGAGAGGGCCGAGGCGCAGGCCGCGGCCGGCGAACTTCTCTTCCGCCAGCTCTGCTGGAACTGCCACACCGTGGACGGCTACCTGGCGGTGCGGCCGCTGGTCCAGGACAAATCGGCCACCGGACTGGAGAACGTGCTGGGCACCCTGGCCCTGCCGGTGGATGCCGAGGGCAACTCGACGGCCTGGGACGACCCCCATCTGCGGTTGAAAACCCGGCGGGGCTTCCGCATGCCGCCGTTCACCGGCACCGCCGCCGAGAAGCGGGCCCTGGCCGTCTACCTTGCCCGTCTGGGCGGCGACCCGCAGGCCGGCGTGGAGGCGCCGGGGCCGGACATGTCGGGACCTGACGGCGCCACTGTCTTCGAGGAGAACTGCGCCATCTGCCACGAGCCGGACAGCGACATGGCCCTGGACGGGCTGGTGCAGGGCAGCAGCGAGGAGGACCTCTACGAGCTCATCGGCATGCTCGAGGATATCAGCGACGAGATGTTCCCCTTTGAGGGGACCGACGAGGAACGTCGAGTTCTGGCCCGGTTCCTGTCCGGCGCCGAAGAGACGGCCGCAGGACCCGACGGCGCCACCGTCTTCGAGGAGAACTGCGCCATCTGCCACGAGCCGGACAGCGACATGGCCCTGGACGAGCTGGTGCAGGGCAGCAGCGAGGAGGACCTCTACGAGCTCATTGGCATGCTCGAGGATATCAGCGACGAGATGTTCCCCTTTGAGGGGACCGACGAAGAACGGAGGGCCCTGGCCGCACACCTGGCCGGCCTCGCCGGAGAGGAGGTGGAGTGATGGACAGCCTGCTGACCGTGATCATCCCCCATCCCGACCCGCTGCCGCTCTCCGCCCCGCCGGGGCTGGTCTGGTTTCTCCTGCTGCTGACCTTCTTCCTCCACCTGTTGCCGATGAACTTCATTCTCGGCGGATCGATCATCTCCGCCCTGCTGGGCCGTAAGAAGGACCTGCCGCGGGAGGAACTGCGCTCGTTCCTCGCCAAAGCCATGCCGCCCATGGTGGCCGCCGCGGTGAGCTTCGGGGTGGCCCCCCTGCTGCTGACCCAGGTGCTCTTCGGCCGGCTCCTGTTCAGTTCGTCGGTGCTGATGGCCTGGTACTGGTTCAGCGTGATCCCGATCCTGATCCTCGCCTACTACGGCACCTATCTGGTCGCCTTCAAGGGACAGGGGCTGGGCCGGGCCCGGCCGTGGGTCACCGGGCTGATCGCCCTGCTCTTCCTGGCCATCTCCTTCATCTACACCAACAACATGAGCCTGATGATTTCTCCCCAGCGGTTTGCCGAACTGCACGGCGCATCAGCCGGCGGCACCGGGCTGAACCTCGCCGACCCGACGCTGGTTCCCCGCTGGCTGCACATGGTGTTCGGCGCCCTGGCCGTTGCCGGCCTTGTGATCGCCATCTTTGGCGCCCGGCGCATGTCCGCAAACCCGGAATCGGGCCGCTTCGCGGTCCGTCTGGGCAGTCACTGGTTCATGGGCGCCTCGGTGATCAACATCGCTACCGGATGCTGGTGGCTGGTGGCCCTGCCGCGGGAGACCATGCTCCTCTTCATGGGCCGCAGCCCGGCGGCCAGCGCCGCTCTCGGCCTGGGCACCGTCCTGGTTCTGGGAGCTCTGGTGGTGATTCAGGAGACGCGCAAGGGCAACGCGCCGATGAAACCGCTGCTCTTCGGCAGCGGTTTGGCTGCCGCGGGCCTGGTGGCGATGATCCTGGCCCGGGACCAGATCCGGCGGGGCGCGCTGGCCGCGGCGGGATACGAGATCCCGGCCTGGGTCGAGCCCCGCTGGGGCCAGCTGACCGTCTTCCTCCTGCTGCTGGTTGGAGCCGCGGCAACCATCATCTGGATGGTGCGCAAGCTGGCGCAGGGGCGGGCAGTGGGATAGTGCAACAGGATGGGGTCAGGCCCCTTCTGCTTCACATGCATCCCGCACGGCCACAAAGGGGAGCAGCGCGCACTTGATGCGCACCGGGAATCTGGCCACCCCTTCCAGGGCGGCCACGTCGCCCAGTTCCTCTTCGTCCACCCCGTCCCGCTCCCCCTTGAGGAAATCGGCGGCCTGGGCGATGAGGCTTTTCGCCTCCGCCACGGTCTTGCCCTGCAGCAGTTCGGTGAGCATCGAGGCCGAAGAGATTGAAATGGCACAGCCGTGCCCGTCAAAGACGATCTTCTCCACCACGCCGTCCTGAAGCATCATCTCGAAACGCACCGAGTCGCCGCAGAGGGGATTCTTGCCCTCGGCCACCTTGCCCATGCCGGCGAGGTTGCCGCGGTTCCGCGGCCGGCGGTAGTGGTCCATGATCACGCCGCGGTAGAGCCCGTCCAGCTGTTCTTCAGCGTTCAGCATCCGTTCTGCTCCTGAAGTGGTAACTGTCCCCAATACTGTCAAACGCCCTGTTTGCAATACTTGTGCATGCAGGTAGCTGTCCCCGTTCATCTGGCCTTGAAGAAGTCGACCGTTTTGGCGAGGCCGGCCACCAGCCGGTCCAGGTCCTCACGGCCGTTGTACAGGGCAAAGCTGGCCCGGACGCAGCTGCCGATGCCGAGGTGCTGCAGGGTCGGCTGCGAGCACATGTGCCCGGTGCGCACCGCCACGCCCTCGGAGTCGAGCACGCAACCCACGTCGTGGGCGTGGATCCCCTCCACGTTGAAGGAGACCAGGCCGCTGCGCAACACCGGGTCCGACGGGCCATATACCTCGACGTCGGGGATGGCGGCCAGCCGCTCCCGGGCTTCCCCGGCCAGTTCCATATCGTGCTGCCGTATCCGGGCCATGCCCACCCCTTCCAGGAAGGAGATGGCCGCACCGAGACCGGCCACACCGCCGATGTTGGGCGTGCCGGCTTCCAGCCGTGCCGGCAGTTCGGCCCAGGTGGACTGCTGGAACTGCACCTCATCGATCATGTCGCCGCCGCCGAGGAAGGGCTCGAAGCGGTCAAGAAGATCGTACCGGCCCCAGAGAAAGCCGGTGCCGGTGGGGCCGAACATCTTGTGCCCCGAGACCGCGTAGAGGTCGCAGCCCAGATCGGAAACATCCACCGGCAGGTGCCCCACCGCCTGGGCCCCGTCCACCAGCAGCAGCGCCCCCACCCGGTGGGCCGCCTCGGCAGCCGTCCGGATGTCACTGACCGAGCCGAGCAGGTTCGAAACGTGGGTCATTCCCACCAGCCGGGTCTGCGGACCGATGACCCGGGACAGCGCCTTCTCGCTGATCAATCCCTCACGGTCCGGCTTCAGTTCCACCAGTTTTGCGCCGGTGCGAGCCGCCACCAGCTGCCAGGGCACCAGGTTCGAGTGGTGCTCCAGGGTGGTCAGCACGACCTCATCCCCGGGTTGCAGGTGGGACAGGCCCCAGCCGTGGGCCGCCAGGTTCAGTGCCTCGGTGGCGCCGCGGCAGAAGATGATCTCCTCCGGCCGGGCGGCGCCGATGAAACGGGCCGCCGCGGCGCGCACCTCTTCGAAGAGGTCGGTGGCCTCCATGCTCAGCCGGTGGATCCCGCGGTGGATGTTGGCGTTGGTCTCGCGGTAGAAGCGGGCCTGGGCCTCGATCACCTCCTCCGGTTTCTGGGTCGTGGCGGCATTGTCGAGGTAGCAGCGGCCGCGGTCCGCCTCACGCTGCACCAGGGGAAAGGCCACGGCCGGCACCAGGGCACGGCCCTCCACCACCGACCGGGGCGCTGCTCCCGCCACGCCGGTGCCGGCCATGCCGGCGCTCACCTGGTTCATCATTCCACCGCCTCCAGTTCCAGTTGATCGGGAGCGGTCTCACGCTGGCCCAGTTGTCGTCCCGTGGTCCAGAGCGGATCGGCCAGCCACCCCTGGGTGCTGACCAGCACCCGCCCGTCGCGCACCTCGGCCGGGAAGGAGACCACGTTGGCCACCGCCTGGAGCGAGAGCACCTCGCCGGTGGCGATGTCGAAGTGTGCGCCGTGGCGCGGGCAGGCCACCGCACCGTCCTTCACTTCCCCGCCGCTCAGCGGGGCCATGGCGTGGCTGCAGCAGTCCTCCAGGGCGTGAAACCTCTCGCCCAGCCGGAACACCGCCACCGGGTTCCCGTTCACCAGCACCCGCTTGCCCCGGCCGGCGGGGAAACTCTCCACCGCACCCACGTCCACCATCTTCGCTTTCTGCTCCATCTCGCTCATCTCGATCTCCACCGGCATCTTCCGCCGTTCTCACTCCGCCAGGTCATAGGGTTGAATGTCATCGATCACCGCCCCGCGCACCGCATGGAACAGTTCCTCGGCCAGCGGGTTCCAGTCCCCGCCCCCGGACACCACCCGGCGGACAAAACCCTCGGCCACCAGGTCACGGGCCCGCCAGCGTGGTATGCCCCGGGCGGTGGCGTAGAACATTTCCTCTTCGCTCAGCCGGCCCACGGTGGATCCGTGGCTGCACTTGACGTCGTCGGTGAGTATTTCCAGTTTGGGGATCGCCTGGGCGGTGGGCCCGCGCTCCAGCAGGAGGTTGTCGTTTTTCTGGTAGGCGTCACCGCGCTGGGCATTGTGGTCCATGCCGATCAGGCCGCGGTAGATGGAACTGGACCGCCCGCGGAGCAGTGTGCCGAAAACGATGGTGCTGCGGGTGTCCGGTGCGGCATGGCGCTGCACCGTCCGGTGGTCCAGGTGCCGGCGGCCCCGGCCCACGCCGACACCGATGATCCGGCTCTCGGCTTCCCGGCCGGCCAGGGTGACCTCCATATCCGCCCGCACCATCCGGCCGCCGATGCTGCCCAGGTACCAGCGGAGGCGGCCCCCGGCGGCCACCCGGGCCACGGCGGTGTGACAGGTGCCCACCTCGCCGTCCTGGTCGATGAGGGTCAGGATGTCCAGTTGCGCGCCCGGCCCCACCAGCACCTCGGTGACACTGCAGCAGGAGCCCCCGCCGTCGGATGCCCATGGCCCGCTGAAGCTTTCCACCAGCGACCCGCGGCTGCCCTCCTCCAGCACCACCAGGTTGTGGGGGAAGTGCGTTGCCGCATCCGCCGACGGTTGCCAGGCGACTCGGGCCGTGCCCTCCATCTCCACTTCCCGGGGCAGGTGAAAGAATGCTCCCCCGCTGAGGCAGGCGGCGTTGAGCGCGGCCAGGGCCGGCGCCGTCTCCGGGTCAAAGCCGGAAAAGAGGTTGGCCTTCAGGAGGTCCGGCTTGCGCCTGACCGCTTCGCCCAGCGGCAGCATCGTCAATGCCCCGGGCCTGCTGCACTGGGTGGGTGAAGGAGAGAGGTGGATTTCGGAAGCGGCCAGCCTGGCGGACGGGCCCGCACCCACCCGGATCAGCGTGGAGCGTTCCAGGCCGAACTCCCGCAGGTCGGTGCCCCGCCAGTCCTCTTCGAAGGGGGCGGGCAGTCCCACGTCGCGGAAGCGGCGCAGGAAGGCGGCCCGCTGCTTCAGCAGCCAGTGGGGCTCACCGGTCTCCCGGGAGCCGGCCAGCAGCAGTTCGGGCTTCAGCGACCCCACGGTGCACAGTTCACCCTCGTCCACAGATACAGTGTGTGCCGGTTCAACCAACGGACCCCTCCATTTCCATCTCGATCAGCCGGTTCAGCTCCACCGCGTATTCCATGGGCAGTTCCTTGACGATCGGCTCGATAAAGCCGTTGACGATCATCAACGCCGCCTCCTCCTCGCTCAGCCCGCGGCTGGTGAGGTAGAAGAGCTGCTCTTCGCCCACCCGGCTCACCGTGGCTTCGTGCTCGATGTTGCTCTCCTCTTCCCTGACGTCCATGTAGGGATAGGTGTCGCTGCGCGCCTCGGGCCCAAGGATCAGTGCGTCACAGCGCACCGAGGCTTTGGCGCCGGTGGCGCCCGGTTCCACCTGGACCAGCCCGCGGTATCCCGCCCGGCCCTGGCCCTTGCTGATCGACTTGGAGACCACCGAGGAGGTGGAGTCCGGGGCGGCGTGGACCGCCTTGGCCCCGGCGTCGATGTACTGGCCGTCGTTGGCCATGGCCACGGAAAGGATCTCGGCGTGGGCCCCGCGGCCCAGCAGGTAGACCGAGGGGTACTTCATGGTCACCTTGCTGCCCAGGTTGCCGTCCACCCACTCCACCGTGGCGCCCTCGTAGGCCGCGGCGCGCTTGGTCACCAGGTTGTAGACGTTGTGCGACCAGTTCTGGATGGTGGTGTAGCGGACCCGCGACCCGGGCAGGGCGATCACCTCCACCACCGCGGCGTGCAGCGAGTCGCTGGAGTAGGTGGGGGCGGTGCAGCCCTCCACGTAGTGCAGGGTGGCCCCCGGGCCGCCGATGATCATCGTCCGCTCGAACTGGCCCATGTCCCGGGCGTTGATCCGGAAATAGGCCTGCAGCGGGATGTCCACGGTGACCCCGGCCGGAACGTAGACAAAACTGCCGCCGCTCCAGACCGCGGTGTTCAGCGCGGCGAACTTGTTGTCCCCGGCGGGGATGATGGTGCCGAAATACTGTTTGACGATCTCCGGCCGTTCCTTGAGCGCGGTGTCCATGTCGGTGAAGATCACGCCCTTCTCCACCCACTCCCGCTTCAGGTTGTGGTAGACCGTCTCCGACTCGTACTGCGCCCCCACCCCGGCCAGCCACTTCTTCTCCGCCTCGGGGATGCCCAGCCGGTCAAAGGTGTTCTTGATGTTCTCCGGCACATCGTCCCAGGACCGCTCCTCCTGCTCGCTGGGCTTGATGTAGTAGGTGATGCGGTCGAAGTCGATGCCGCTGAGGTCGGCCCCCCAGCGGGGCATCGGTTTGCGCTGGAACAGTTTCAGGCCTTCCAGCCGCTTCTCCAGCATCCACTGCGGTTCGCCCTTGCGCCGCGAGATCTCCTCCACGGTCTCCCGGGTCAGCCCCTTTGGCGTACGGTAGACATACTCCTCGGGATCGTGGAAGCCGTAGCGGTATTCATCCTTTGCGGCATCGGTCATACCGGCCACCGGCGGCACCACCGCCGGGGCAACTCCGCGTCCCGTCCTGTCGCTGTTGGCCAGGTTGTCCATCAGACTGATACCTCATGGCCCAGCACTGCCTCGTAGCCGCCGGCCTCGAGGGTGTTGGCCAGTTCCATCCCCGGAGAGGAGCGGACGATCTCGCCGCCGCTCATGATGTGCACCATGTCCGGCGGCAGGTGGTCCAGCAGCCGGCGGTAGTGGGTGATCACCAGCACGCCGGTGCCGGCGGCCACCAGCTCGCCGATCCCCCGGGCCACCGCCACCAGGGCGTCGATGTCCAGGCCGGAGTCGATCTCGTCGAGGACGGCGAATTTCGGCTCCAGCATCCGCATCTGCAACACCTCGGCCCGCTTTTTCTCTCCGCCGGAGAAGCCCTCGTTGAGGTAGCGCCCGGCAAAGGCGCTGTCCATGCCGATCAGCTTCAGCTCAGACTTCAACCGGCGGTTGAACTTCATGCCGGAGAGGTCTTCGAGGCCCAGTTCCCGCCGCGCGGTGCGCACGAAATCGGACATCGGCACCCCGGGGATCTCGGCCGGGGACTGCATGGCGAGGAACAGGCCGGCCCTGGCCCGCTCGCTGGGATTGAGGTCGAACAGCTCGGTGTCGCCGATGCGGGCCGAACCCTCCACGGTGTCGTATCGCGGATGGCCCATCAGGGCCAGGGCCAGCGAACTTTTGCCGGTGCCGTTGGGCCCCATCAGGGCGTGGATCTCACCCGGCTTGATGGTCATGGAAATGCCCCGGACGATCTGCTTGCCCTCCACCCGGACATAGACGTTGTCCAGGACAAGATTTCGTTTGGACAGCTTCTGCTTCATCTTCAGGTTTCCTCTCGTTAACATTGCAGCACCGCAGGCCCGAAGCTCGCGCCGCAGCGGCCCGGTGCCTGATTATAATAGCATAAAATCGACTTTATTTGTCTATTATTTTTACACGGGGGGAGGGGCTGATCGCCGATGGATTCCTCTACTGATCCAGGTAGCCGAGGGCCTCAAGTTGCTGCAGCTGCTCGGCATCCGGCCCCCTGCCGCCGGGGGTCACGGCCTCCGGGGATGCTGCTGCTTCGGCGAGGTAGTGGTCCAGCCGGTTCAGCATGGCCGACACCCTCCGGCTGCCGGCGGCGAAGACATCGACCTGTTCACCGGGGTCGGCATCCAGGTCGAACAGCTGGTGGGTGCCCCGGCCGGGATTGAAGATCAGCTTCAGCCCGGGTGAACGGACCGCGCTCTCCACCACAAGGGGCTCACCCGGCCTGGCGTAGGCCGAATGCTCGCTGTAGGCCTCCTGCCCGTCCGCCGGCTGTTCTCCGCCCTTCATCAGCGGGACCAGGGACCGACCCGCGCCCTCCCCGTCCATGGCCAGCCCGGCCAGGTCGAGGATGGTGGGCGCCAGGTCCACCATGCGTACAGCGCCGGAATGAGATACACCCCGCGCCAGGTCCATGCCGGAGGGCGGCAGGATGACCAGCGGGACCAGGACCTCCTCGTCGTGCAGCGTGTGCGCGTGGGAGTAAACGTTGTGCTCACCGAATCCTTCGCCATGGTCGGCGAGCAGGATGACCGCCGTGCGGTCCAGCAGACCTTCATGGCTCAACCAGGCCAGCAGCCGGGCGATGTGGTAATCGGTGGCCGCGATCTCGCCGTCATAGAGGTCGAGCAGACGCTGCTGCTCCGCGGCCGACAGTTTGAACGTGCTATCCTTGCGGATCTGCTTGGTCACCGCGCCGCAGTCACCCGCTTCGACGAAGTCACGGATCTCACCCGACAACCCGGCAGGGCCCGGTTCATAGGGCTCCTCCGGCGTGTAGAGCCCGTGGGGGTCCATGTAGTGCAGATAGAAAAAGAATGGCCGGCCGCCGTCGCGCTCCAGCCAGGCAATGGCCCGGTCGGTGAGCCCGCGGGCCCCACGCTCCTGGCGGTCCCAGGGGTGGGTCAGGAAGGTCTGGAAGCCCTGGGCGTAGCCGTTGCCCGGAACGATGAGCAAGTTGTCCGAGATGGCCCCGGTGAACCAGCCGCCGCGACGGAACAGCTCGGCCAGGGTTTCCTCGCCCTGGCCCAGGTCGAGGGCGTACTTGGTGCGCACGCCGTGGCCATAGGGGTGCTGCCCGGTGAACAGAGAGGCCACCGCCGGAGCCGTCCAGCAGCTTGAGGAGACCGCCTGCCGGAAAGATACGCCCCGGCCGGCCCAGCGGTCGAGGTGGGGTGTGGTGCGATTCTGGTAGCCGTTGGAACCCAGGTGGTCAGCCCGCAGGGTGTCCACCAGGATCACCAGCAGATTGGCGGCCGGCGGGGCGGCCCCCTGGACCAGCGGGTGGGCCCAGACGGCGTAAGCCCCGCTATCCACGCCCCCCCGGCGGCCCATCTTCTCCGTGGAGAACGTCAGGCGAACCCGTTCCCCCGCATAGCGGGCCAGGCTCAACTCATGATCGTGCCAGATCCGGTGGTAGACATTCCCCACGGGGTCCAGTGTCCGGTCGAAGATCAGCCGCTTGAACAGGGAGTGTTCGCCCCGGGCATGGACCCGGAAGCGGACTGGCTGGCCCCCGTTCTCCCATCCCGGCACGGAGACCCCGGTGGCAAAACGGAGCAGTGGACCGTCGCCGTTGTCCGGGTCCGCCGGGGGGAGCGACAGGGAGACCGACCAGGGCGCTCCGGGGAGAGTCTGCATGGAGGGACGGGTCTCGTCGTCGATCATCCACTGCACCCCGACCAGGCCTCGCCGGGTCTCCTCGTCACGCTGCAGCGGCTCCGGATCGGTGAGCCGGCGCAGCTCCAGCAGGTCGATGGCCGACCCCCGGGTCGCCAGCTGCTGCTCGGCGTCCGTATGGACCGGCTCAGCGCAACCGGTGAAGAGGCCGGCGACAATGACCGCGAGGACCGGCAGGAGCGGAAGTGATCCGGACGTGGCGATGGCTACCCCTCCAGGGCGGTTTCCAGTACCTGGTCGATGGTGGAGAGCAGGTGGAACCTGATCCCCTCTTTCAGGTGTTTCGGCAGCTCGGCGAAATCCCGCTCGCAGAGCGCGGGCATGATGACCTCGTCCACACCGGCGCGTTTGGCGGCGATCACCTTCTCCTTGATCCCGCCCACCGGCAGCACCCGGCCGGTGAGGGTCAGCTCGCCGGTCATGGAGAGCTTGCGCTTGACCTTGCGCCCCAGGGCCAGGGACATCAGCGCGGTGGCCATGGTGATGCCGGCCGAGGGGCCGTCCTTGGGCGTGGCGCCGGCCGGCACGTGGAGGTGCATCGAGTGGGTGTCGAAGAAATCCTCGTCCCCGCCGTATTTCGCCACCAGCTTTCGGCAAAGAGTGTAGGCGATGGAAGTGGACTCCACCATCACGTCCCCCAGCTGCCCGGTCTGGCGGAACCCGCCCTTGTCCGACGGCACGGCCAGGGCTTCGATGTAGAGCGTGTCACCGCCCATGCTGGTCCAGGCCATGCCCAGGGCCACCCCGGGCTTCATCCGCCGCATCAGCATGTTGTCCTCGAAGCGCGGCTGGCCCAGCAGCTTCTCCACGGTGCCCACGGTGACCGAAACCGGCTTCTTGCTTCCCGGCGGCCACTCCGGCGGCGGCCTTGCGGCAGATGTTGGCGATCTCCCGTTCCAGGTTGCGCACCCCGGCCTCGCGGGCGTAGCCGGTGATGACCTTCATCAGCCCGGCGTCGGTGAAGCGGACGTTGCCGGCGGTGACACCGTGGGCCTCCATCTGCTTGGGGATCAGGTAACGGCGGGCGATGTGCACCTTCTCCGCCGCGATGTAGCCGGAGAGCTTGAGCACCTCCATGCGGTCCAGCAGCGGCCCGGGGATGGTGTCCAGCACGTTGGCGGTGACGATGAACAGCACCCGCGAAAGGTCGAAGCCCAGGTCGAGGTAGTGGTCGCGGAAGCTGATGTTCTGCTCGGGGTCCAGAACCTCCAGCAGCGCCGAGGAGGGGTCGCCGCGGAAGCTGGCCCCCAGCTTGTCGATCTCGTCGAGCATGATCACCGGGTTGGAGGTGCCGGTGATCTTCAGCGCCTGGATCAGCTTGCCCGGCATGGCGCCGATATAGGTCCGGCGGTGGCCCTTGATCTCGGCCTCGTCGCGCATCCCGCCCAGCGAGAAACGGTAGAACCGGCGGTTCAGCGTGCGGGCGATGGACTTGCCCATGGAGGTCTTGCCCACCCCGGGGGGACCCACAAAGCAGATGATGGAGCCGCCGGTGTCCTTCTTCACCTTGCGCACGGCCATGAACTCCACGATCCGCTTTTTGACGTCGTCCAGGCCGTAGTGGTCCTCGTCGAGGATTTTCTTCGCCAGTTTGAGGTTCAGCCGTTCCTTGGAATAGACGCCCCAGGGCAGCGAAGTCAGCCAGTCGAGATAGGTGCGCGAGACGTTGAACTCCGGCGAGGAGGGCTCGATGAGCGAGAGCTTGTCCAGTTCCTCCTCCGCCGCTTTCCGCGCCTCTTCGGTCAGCTCCAGTTCCTCGATCTTCTGGCGGAACTTTTCCACTTCCAGCGATTTCTGGTCCTTTTCCAGCCCCAGCTCGCCCTTGATCACCTTCAGCTGCTCACGGAGGAAGAAATCCCGCTGCTGCTTGCTGACCTTTTCCTCGATCTGCTCGCGGATCCGCTGCTGGAGCTCCATCACCTCCCGCTCCTTGCGCAGCAGGATCAGCGCCTTCTCCAGCCGCTCACCGATACCCATGGTCTCCAGGATATCCTGGAGTTCCTCCTTGCCGGCCGAGGTGAGGGTGACCGCGAAATCGGCCAGCCGGCTGGGATCGTCGATGGTGAACCGCTCGAAGACCAGCTTGATCTCCTCGGTGTAGATCGGGTTGTTCTTCACCATCACGCGGATGTCGTGGACCAGGGCCAGGCTCAGCGCCCGGATCTCCTCGTCCTCCCGCTCGCGCTGTTCCAGGGGGTAACCGACCTTGGCCCAGATGTTTGTCTTGGTGTGACGCATGGCCAGCACTTCCAGACGCCGGACCGAGCTGACCAGCACCTGGACCTGGCCGTCCGGGCCGGTGCCCATCTTCACCACCTTGCCCAGCACGCCGATGGTGTAGAAATGCTCCAGCTCAGGCGACTCCACCGGCGGATCCTCCCCCTTGAGCAGCAGGAGGCAGATATGGCCCTGGGCCTGCTCCACGGCGTATTTCACCGCCTCCACGTAGCGGGGCAAGGGCAGACTGATGGGCACCACCATCGAGGGGTAGATGGGCCGGGTGGTCAGCGGCAGGACCACCAGGTTTTCCGGGGAGGCCTCGCTGGCCGGCACCAGCTCACCCGTGATCTCCGCTGCTTCGTCCGGGCTGATTGTGGTGATGTCAATTTCATCAGACCCGCTCTGGTCCTTGTCAGAAGCCATTAATACTGTTCCTCCATCAACGGGGAAAACCCCGGGTTATTACCCTTTTCAAAATAATGGTGATTGATCCAACGGCCCTTGTCAACGGATCGTCGGCAGCGGCACGTCGATTGAAACCGTCAGGATGATCCTCTATTCTATCCTCCACTCACCGCACCCCGCGGCAACGGACCAACCCGTGGAGGCCACCGATGATCTTTGGAAAGAAGCGCCCCCCCGCCGGCGGGTGGCCGCCCGACCCGGCCTGGAGCCGCAGCCAGGTGGAATTGATCCACGATGGCGCCATCGTGGAGATCGGCGTCTGGAAGGGGGCTTCGCTGCTCCCGATCCTCGACATCTGCCGGGCGAACAACAACCGCGTCTGGGCGGTGGACATCTGGCTCAGCGAGGACGGCACCCCGCCGCCGTTGCCCCCCTGCCACTTCGGCCACCCCTCCTGGCCTCTGTCCCAGGAGCGTCTGGAGTCGTTCCTCGAAAACCTGCGGGCCGCCGGCCACCAGGACCTGGTGACCCTGGTGCGTGATTCCTCGGCCGGGGCGGCCGCCGCCTTTGACGACGGCTTCTTCGATATGATCTACATCGACGCCTGCCACCAGTACCAGTGCGTCAAGACCGATATCCTCTCCTGGCTGCCCAAGCTCAAGACCGGCGGTCTGATGGCCGGCGATGACTACAACAGGCATCACCCGGGAGTTGTGCGGGCGGTGGACGAGATCTTCGGCGAGCTGATCGAGGTGCAACGGAAAAAGACCTGGCATCTCCGGATGGATCAGCGGCTGGCCCGCCGGCTGGGCCGGATCGCCAACTGGCAGTGGGGCCGCAACAAGGACGGGGCCGAAGTGCTCAAGACCACGTGACGGGGGGATCCGCCGATGAAAGCGATGCTGCTCACCGAGCTCTGCCGCCTGCAAGAGAACCGTGAACCGCTGCAGCTCACCGAACTGCCCCGTCCGGAACCGGGGCCGGGGGAGCTGCTGCTGGAGGTGACGGCCTGCGGCGTCTGCCACACCGAGCTGGACGAGATCGAGGGGCGCACCCCGCCGCCCCGGCTGCCGGTGATCCCGGGGCACCAGGCGGTGGGCCGGGTGGTGGAGGCAGGACCAGGCGCCGACCGATCCCGCATCGAGGAGATGGCGGGAGTGGCCTGGATCTGGTCCGCCTGCGGCCACTGCCTGCACTGCCTGGCCGGTGAGGAGAACCTCTGCCCCGAGTTCCAGGCCACCGGCCGCGACGCCAATGGCGGCTACGCCGAGCAGATGTGCGTCCCGGAGGCTTTCGCCTACCCCATCCCCCCGGGTTTCTCTGCGGCCGAAGCCGCTCCCCTGCTCTGCGCCGGCGCCATCGGCTACCGCTCGCTGCGCCTCAGCGGGCTGTCCAGCGGCCAGGCACTGGGTCTCACCGGTTTCGGAGCCTCGGCCCACCTGGTGCTGAAGATGGTGCGTCACCGCTTCCCCGCCACCCGGGTCCACGTCTTTGCCCGCGATCCGGGGGAACGGGAGTTCGCCCTCCAGCTGGGCGCGACCTGGGCCGGGGACACCAGTGATCGGGCGCCGGAGCAACTGGCCGCGGTGATCGACACCACCCCGGCCTGGAAGCCGGTGGTGCAGGCGCTGGCCAACCTGGCGCCGGGCGGGCGCCTGGTGATCAACGCCATCCGCAAGGAGGACGGAGACCGGGACGAGCTCCAGCGCCTCGACTACCCGGCCCACCTCTGGATGGAGAAGGAGATCAAGAGCGTGGCCAACGTGGCCCGCCGGGACGTCACCGAGTTCCTGCGCCTGGCCGCCGAGATCCCCATCCGCCCCGAACTGCAGACCTACCCCCTGGAGGACGCCAACAAGGCCCTGCTGGAACTGAAGCAGCGGCGCATCCGCGGGGCCAAGGTGCTGGTGATGGAGGGGGAGTGAGGGGCAGTCCGCACTCCCCGGGCCAGCCGTTTATGGCGCGACCCCGGTCACCGTGCAGCTGTCGGTGGCCGAATCCCCTGCCGGCGGGTAGGGCGGCTGATTGTAAGGGGCAGGTGTCACGTCCTCGGCCAGCAGTTCGAAAAGGTTGTTGCCGATCACCGATCCCAGGGCCGGGAGGTTCTGGGTCCAGGAGGCGACGTAGCTCCCTCCGGCGTCCACGTTGGTGTATCCGGCGCGCCAGTTGCCGTAGTAGGCGCCGCTGGCCAGCGTGGCGTTGATCCGGCCCGAGATGCGGCGCACCTGGCCGGTGTACCGGTTGGACAGCGTCACCGTCATCTGGGTGGTGAACGGCACCGTGCCCGACGCGGGCTGGCAGGTCAGCTCCGAATCGATGGTCCCCAGCAGGTTGACCAGACCTGGATAATCGGGAGCGTAGCGATCGACCTTGAACACGATATTGTAAACGGTATCGGGATAGGGGTTGAGGTACGTCCAGACGGTATCGCCCGTCATGGTAACTTCGAACAGGGTCCCGCTTCCCGCCTCGCAGATCAACGTGTTTCCATTGGGCTGCCTTTGCGCACCGGCCATGAAGCCGGACATGAAATTGTCGGGGTCCGAGTAGATCCAGACGGGATCTGAGGGCCCGTACGCCGAGCCGGGCACGAGGCTGTAGTTGCCGCTGCCGTCCACGGGTGGCACGATCTCCTCCACGCTGGAGTAACTGCCGCCGGGACGTCCCAGGCCGTTGTTGAAAACCAGGATATTGCCCGTCCCGGGTTCGCCTTCCTTGATCCACCTCGCGTCATGCTGGTAAAAAAACCTCTTGTCGCTCAAATCCCCGGCATCGTACGCCTGGGGGTTCCCCCAGCGGTAGAGGATGTCACCGCCCTTGCCGCTGTTCCCCCCGGTGTGGCCCGCGGCCTCCTCGGTGGTGGTGCTGTGATCGATGATGAAGATCTCGCTGATATTGTTGGCGCTGATGAGGATCTGATCGAACTCCTCGTTGTAGTCCACGGAGTTGGCGTGGATCCAGTCAGGGTGGGCGTTCAAAACGAAGTTGAGGTCCATCAGCTCGGGGTGATCGGCCACCACACCGTAGTTGGGCTTGAGGCTGTCAAAATCCTGGACCAGGTGATCCCAGAGGTGCCACTCCCAGACGATGTTGCCATTATGAGTACCCACCGGCTCCACCTCGATGATGCTCTCCGGAAGCAGGTGGTTCCCGTTCATCAGTGCGGGGTCACGGCCGGCGGCGATGGCCTCGGCATAGGTTTTGTTTTGATAGGCGATCATCAGAATGTTGCCGTTGGGCAGCACTTCCACATCGTGGTGCTGCATGTGTGTGGGTGTCGAATAATCGTATTCCCAGACAACGGTGCCATCCCAGGCGATCCTCTGCAATATTCCACCGAATGTTCCGGCGAAGATTGGATTTTCCTCGTAGTACGGACGCAGGATGCTCCCGTCCTCCAGCAGATACACACAACTTCCCGTGGTATGCGTGCTGGGCCATGTATGCACCACCTGCCCGTCAATGTCGATCAAATAGGTGGTGGTGGAGGAAATGGGCGAGAACAGGGTGTATCCGTTGAAGGGATCGCCGTGAGCCGGGCCGGAAGCAGAAAGAGCCCACAATACGAGAGAAACGAATAACAGCGCTTTCTTCATCAGTAAAACCTCACACTGGTGAAAATGCCAAGTTCACTTCAATAATCAGAGCCATCTCCGGTCGCAATTGACTGGCTCCTTACACAGTATTGCATATTGTCCATGAAACCGGTCCCGGTCATCTTGCCCGCAGACCCGGAGCGTCCCTCTGAGAAAATATCAAGCCAGCGGGTCGATTCACCCTATCCCGCTCAAATATCGAACCTTCCACGGTTTTCGGCGTTAGTAAGGATACGGTGCTGGAGCGCAGCGGAAAAAATCGCTTGACAAATTACTATACGCATAGTAATACTTTTAGCATACTAGTAACGATGGAGGAGAAGATGCCCCGAACAAACACCCCGCACATCACGCCGGCCGAGCTGGACGTGATGAAAGTGCTCTGGCAGCTGGGCTCGGGAACGGTGCAGCAGGTGATCGACGCCCTGCCCGCCGGATCGCCGAAGCCGGCCTACACCACGATCATGACGATGATGAAGAACCTGGGAGAGAAAGGGGCCCTGGAGGTGGACCGCGGCCGGCAGCCCTTTGTCTACACCCCGCAGGTCCGGCGGGAGCAGGTGCTGCGCCAGCGGCTGGAGAGCTTTGTCCAGACCGTGTTCGACGGTCAGGCCGAAGACCTGGTACTCCACCTGGTGGAGGAGAGCGACCTCTCGCCGGCGGATCTGCGCCGGATCGAGGACAAGATCCAGAAGCGGGCAGCCCGGGAAGCGGACGCCCGCCAGGGAGGGAAGTGACCATGAGCGAACTGCTGTCATCTCTCAACCCCCTGGCCGTGACCCTGCTCAGCTGGCTGGGTGAGGCGCTGCTCTTCGGCACGCTGCTGGCCGTCCTGACCTGGCTGCCCGCCCGGCTGCTGCGGCGCAAGATCCCCCCCGCTTTCGAGGTGGCGCTCTGGACCATCGTGCTGGTCCGCTTCCTGCTGCCTTTCGGGCCGGGGTGGTCCTGGTCCCTGCCCAGCCTCTTCCGCACGGCGGTGCAGAGCGGGCCCATGGCCGGCTCGAACCTGGGGCTGATCGCCGCCGAACTGGCCACCGTCAACCCGCTGGTGGACGAACCGGCCGACGAGGCCCTCACCGGCGCCGCGGCCGGCGGCTTCCCCTGGCTCACCCTCCTCGCCCTGGCATACATCGCCACCGTGGCGGCACTGCTCCTCTGGAGAAGCCGCCGTCACCGGGCGCTGCTCACCTACTGTCGAGCGCTCCCGCCGGCCGACCGCAAGACCAGCCACCTGGTCCGCGACGTCTGCCGGCGTTTCGGATTGCGCCGTGTTCCGATGGTCCGCATCAGCGACGAGTTCCAGTCGGCCTTTATTGTGGGGCTGACCAGACCGCTGCTGGTCCTATCCCGCCGCCAGACCGTTCGGCCGGACGAGCTGGAGACGGTGGTGGTGCACGAGGTGACCCATCTCCGGAGAGGGGACCCCTGGTTGCGCTGCCTGCAGTGGATTGCCGGAACAGGTCCTTTTCTTCTGGCCGGTGGTGGCGTGGGTCAACCGTCACATCGACCTGGCCCGCGAACATGCCTGTGACCGATGGGCCCTGCGTCACGGCAAACTCGCGGCCAGCGAGTACGCACGCTGCCTGCTGGAGGCGGTGCCGTCAGCCCGTTTGAACGGTCTGGCCTACCGCCCCACCTGCATGGCCGGCCGCACCAGCACCATTGAAAGGAGAATAGACATGATTCTCGAATCCCCCCTGCGCCCCGCGGGCCGGCCCATCCTGCGCGCAGCCACCATGATCGTCCTGCTGGCCTGGAGCGGTTTTGTGCTCACCGGCACCGCCGGCACCACCGAGACCGCCCTGACCAGCCAGATGATTGACGATCATGCCAAGCAGATCGTTCAGCGGATTTCCGCCTACCCCTCGGCCGACGTGGACGGTGACGGCGAAATCTCCTTCGAGGAACGGAACGCCTTCCTGGTGGCCCTGTTCCACCAGAACCCGGAAGCAGGACTGAACAGCTACTCCTACTCCGACCTCTGGCGCGGCCGGGAGCTGAACCTCGAGGAGATGTACGACGTGGTCCGCGGCCTCAGCTTCCGTAAAAAAGCCCTGTATGGCCAGAAGGCGACATATGTCGAAGCCAGGGAGGCCGGGGCTTCCCAGGCCGAGCTGGACAAGATCAAGGCCGGCCTGGAGCAGAAGGAGCTGGCCGGCGTGGAGACGGTGCTCCAGGGCCAGGACGCCCTGCTGGACAGCATGACCGTGGAGCCGGACGCCCAGGTCGTGGCCAAAATCCACATGAAAATCACGGCCAAGTATCAGAAGGAATCACTGTTCAAACTGCAGGAAAAGGCCACGATCTACGAGGAGAAGATCGCCAAGCTGGAGCAGATGGGCGAGCAGGAGAAAGCCGACGAGCTTCGTTCCGAGCTGGAGTCGATCCAGAAGAAGATCCAGCAGATCGAATCCAAATAGGACTGGACCGGCTCCGGTTACCGAAAATGATCAACCACCCCGGCGGGGGCGGCACAGTGAGCCGCCTCCCCGGGGTTTTGTTCGTCAGGGCGCGAACGTGGTGACGGTGAAGGTCGAAGTGTCGGTGCTGCCCGCCGGGGGGTAGGGCGGCAGGTTGTATGGCGGCGAGGTCACGTCCTCGGCCACCATGATGAATTTGATGTCACCCACCATGCCTCCGGAGACCGGGATGATCTGCTGCCACACGTCGAAGAACCCCTCTTCGGCCACATTGGTGTACCCCGCCTTCCACTGCCGGGTCACCCGGCCGTCCGGCATCACCAGGTTGACCCGCACCGCGAACTGGCGCAGGCCGACCACCGGTGAGATGTTGCGCAGACTGACCCAGAACTGCAGCGGCAGGGGCAGGGTGCCGCTGTCCGGGATGCAGGCGATGGCGGCCTCCACGGTACGCCAGAGACGGCGGTACGGCTGGTAGTGGAACCCCATGTCCAGCTGGCCGTCGTCAGGCCACTCGTCGCTCCGGGTAATCGTCTGGTTCATCCCCACCATGCCGCCGGCACCCGGGTACGTCACGTCCACCGAAGCGCCGCTCCCCGCGTCCACGCAGGCGCTGGTCGAGGTCTGGCCGGCAAGGGTGTTGGACAGGTAGTGTCTGCCGTAAACTCCATAGACATAGTGCGGCCAATCAAAGATCACACCGTCCCCATAGGTCAGGGTGCTCCCCGCAGCCACATCCACCATCGAATAGCCGCCCCTGACGCAGCTGAAGCTGATGGCCAGGTGGGAGGGGAGACCGTCGTCACCGCTGCAGATTTCCCGGCCCAGGGGAGCGTCGTCATTGGACAGGATCGTGTCGTGCACCTCCACCACGCTGTGCACTCCGCGGATGCCGCCGCCGGAAGTGCCGGCCGTATTGTGATCAATGGTTGCACAGCGCACGGTCATCCGGCCGTCAATACAGAAAAGCCCACCGCCGTCACGGTCGGCGCTGTTGAGGTAGAAGAGGTTGTTCACCAGCTCAGCCCGGGAGAGATCGAGGTGGACGCCCCCGCCGTCACCGCGCGCATGGTTGTTCTGGAACCGGTTGGCGGTGATGACCGGTTCGCAGTTGAACGCTGAGATTGCACCCCCGTTCACCGCCTGGTTCCCCAGAAAGGTGTTGCCGGTGATCAGCGGCTCGGACCCGTAACGGCAGTGGACGGCTCCTCCCCGGCCAAAACTGATGTTGTCACTGAACACATTGCCGGCGATGGTGGGAGAACAGCCCGAATCCACGAGCACCGCCGCACCCTCACCGCTGGTGATCCCCTGGCGGATGGTGAACCCCTGGAGCACAGAATCCCGGCCTTCGCCGTTACGAAAACGGACCGCCCGACCGGCATACTGCGGCTCGATGACACAATAATCCGGCCCGTTGCCCGACCGGACGGTAATCGCCTTGCCCTGGAAATCGAGGTCCACGTTTCCCGGCCCGAAGTAAACCCCGTCCACCACGTTGATGATGTCACCGTCATGGGCGGCGTCGATGCCGGCCTGGATGGTGGGCTGTTCCGCGGGAACGTAAATCACCACGGCCTGGGCGGCGGGAACCAGGAAGAGGGCGAGGAAGAAAATCAGGCAGCACTGGCGCATGGGGCTTCTCCTCTTGCCGATATGTAAACCGTGAGAAAAACTGTTGGGCGGCCGCGGGCACCTTGGCACTTACTATGTATAGTAGGTCCTTTGTTCGGAAAATTCCAGCGGTCATTTGTCCGAATGAAAAACCGGCCCTGCTTGCAACCGGCGATGTAACGCACTAGATTACGGGGCGTTTGACAGGCATCCGACCGGCCGGACATGACGAGGATACCCCATGACTCTCCCAGCATCCCCGATCCTGCGCATTCTGCTGCTCACTCTCCTCGCCGCCCCGGTCTGGCTCTGGGCTTGCAACAGTGTGGAAAGCGTACCGGAGAAAACACCGCCGGCGGATGAGAGGAGAAACAGGCAACTGAACGCCCTCGGCTACCTCACCGGGTACAAGCCGGCCACGGAGAAAGAAAACGTCACCCGCCACCTCCCGGAAAAAACGTGGCCCGGGCTGAATCTCTGCAACGGCGGCCACGGCCAGTCGGCATTTCTCACCGACATGGAAGGGCAAATCCTCCACAACTGGAGCTACGATTTCAAAACCATACCGCTGGAGTCCGGCTCGCGAAAACCGGCGAAAGACGAAAAAGCGCTCTTCTGGCGCCGGGTGCACCTCTTCCCCAACGGTGACCTGCTGGCCGTGGTCACCGGGTACGGCCTGCTCAAGCTGGACAAGGACTCCCGGCTGATCTGGGCCACGCCCACTCCGGTGCACCACGACCTCTTCGTCACCGAAGAGGGGTTGATCTACACCCTCACCTGGCGCAAGGGGATTCTGCGCCGAATTCACGCAAAAAAGCAGGTCCGGGAGGATTTCATCACCGTCTTTGACGCGGAGGGCAAGCAGCTGCGCCGGCAATCGCTGCTGGTGGCCTTCGAAAACTCCCCCTACCGTGACTATCTCGAACCGATGCCCCGCTCCAGCCATCTGCTGCACACCAACACCATCGAGGTCTTCGACGGCTCCCAGGCCCACCGCTCCCCCCTTTTTGGCAGGGGGAAGGTGCTGGTCTCCATGCGCAACCTCGACGCCATCGCCATCGTCGATCTCGAGCTGGGACAGGTAGTCTGGGCCAGAACCGGCGACTGGCGCGAGCAGCACCAGCCCACCCTGCTGGACAACGGCCGGATGCTGCTCTTCGACAACTGCGGCCATCCGGACGGATCAAAGGTTGTCGAGATCGACCCGCTCACCGGGGAGACCCACTGGTCGTTCGAGGGGAACGAGGAAAACGGCTTTGACTCCCCGGTGCTCGGCTCGAACTCACGGCTGCCCAACGGCAACACCCTGATCACCGATTCGGTGAACGGCCGGGCCTTCGAGGTCACCCCCACCGGGGAAATGGTCTGGGAGTTCTACAACTCTTCCCGGGCCGCCGCCGACCAGTCACTCATCGCCACCCTGCTCGAGGTGCAGCGGATCGACCCGGCTCTCCTCGGTGACTGGATCGACGCTGAAAAAAGGTGACAGCCACCTGTTTCCGGCCAATAACCAGGCCCTTTTTACCACTCAAATATCCGGTGACAGCCACCCGTTGGAAAACTGGCGACTGTCGCGCATTTTCACGAGGAATTTTGCCCGGCACGACAGGTGTAAAAATAGGTGTCTGTCAACACTTTTGAGGTGGATATTCACCTCTCTTCGTGCTATTGTCTTGCCGTTTTCGCTGGGTCTGTCGGGGGGCGGTCAGCTGTTTGGAGCCGGCCCCCTCGGCACGTACGCGGGAAGGGAAAAATGGTGATGCGGCCCCGGCGGGACCTCATCACTTAAATGTTTAGGATCATCCATTTTTGGCTGCCCGGGCGACACTTCCTCACGGAACGCCCCGGACAGACCTGGAGGTTTCACGTTGTCCAAGAGAACCATCGTCTCCATGCCCGGCGACGGCATCGGCAAGGTCGTGCTGCCCGCCGCCATTCGTGTCCTTGACAAGGTCGGTTTCGAAGCTGACTACGTGCACGCCGACATCGGCTGGGAATTCTGGTGCACCGAGGGGAACCCTCTTCCCGACCGCACCATCGACCTGCTCGCGCGAGCACAAGGTTGGCCTGTTCGGCGCCATCACTTCCAAGCCCAAGGGCGAAGCGGCCGAGGAACTGGCCCCCGAGCTGCGCGACAAGGGCCACACCTACTTCAGCCCCATCGTCGGCATGCGCCAGCTGTTCAACCTCGACATCTGCGTCCGGCCCTGCCGCTCGTTCAAGGGCAACCCGCTGAACTTCATCCGCCGCGGCCCCGGCGGCACGGTCGAGGAACCCGAGGTGGACGTGGTGATCTTCCGCCAGAACACCGAGGGACTCTACGGCGGTGTGGAGTGGACCAACCCGCCCCAGCAGGTCTGGGATGCCCTGAACAGCCACCCCAAGTTCAAAAAGTTCGCCGACGCCCCCCGCGAGGACCTGGCCGTTTCCACCCGGATCTTCACCCGCCAGGCCTGCGAGCGGATCGTGGGTGAGGCCTTCAACTACGCCAAAAAGTTCGGCTACAAATCGGTGACCATCTGCGAGAAGCCCAACGTGATCCGCGAGACCTCGGGGATGATGCTGGAGATCGGTCTGCGGATCCAGAAGGACTTCCCGGGGATCGAACTGTGGAACACCAACATCGACGCCCAGATGATGTGGCTGACCAAGAACCCCGAGAACTACGGCGTGATCGTGGCCGGCAACATGTTCGGCGACATCGTCTCCGACGGCTTTGCCGGCCTGGTGGGCGGCCTCGGGTTCGCCTGCAGCGCCAACATCGGCGAGGACGTGGCGGTTTTCGAGCCGACCCACGGCTCGGCGCCGAAGTACGAGAAGCTCGACCCGCCCATCGTCAACCCCATCGCCATGTTCATGAGCGCCTGCATGATGCTCGACCACCTCGGCGAGACCGAAAAGGCCGAGCGGATCCGCACCGCCATCGGCGAAGTGGTGCTGGACGGGAAGTCGCTGACCTACGACATGCTGATGCTCCGCGGCGGCCCCGACGTCTTCGACAAGGGCGCGGCCACCACCGACCAGCTCACCGACGCCATGATCGCACGGCTTTGATCGAGGACTGAGAATGGGCAAGCCAATCATCGAGAAGATCCTGGCCAACCATGCCGACCGTGCGGTGCGGCCCGGGGAGATCGTCGACATCTACATCGACGCCCGGGTGGCCCGCGATTTCGGCGGGGCCAACGTGGTGAAGAACCTCGAGGAGAACGGCCTCGGGATCGACGACCCGGATAAGACCTTCTTCACCTTCGACTGCAACCCCGGCGGCTCGGACCAGAAGTACGCCACCAACCAGCAGATCTGCCGGATGTTCGCCCGGGACCACGGGGTCAAGGTATTCGACATCAACCAGGGCATCGGCACCCACGTGGCCATCGACGAGGGGCTGGCGGTTCCCGGTTCCACCTTTGTCTCCACCGACTCCCACGCCAACATCATGGGTGCCATCGGCGCCTTTGGCCAGGGGATGGGGGACGTGGACATCGCCCACGCCTGGGCCCACGGCAAGGTCTGGTTCAAGGTGCCGCCCTCGGTGAAGGTGGTGCTCAACGGCACGCCCTCGCCCTGGGCCACGCCCAAGGACATGGTGCTGGCCGTCCTGCGCGAGCTGGGGGCCAACACCCTGCTGGGCTACGCCGCCGAGTTCTACGGAGAAGCGGCGGACCGCCTGGGCCTGGCCGGCCGGGTAACCATGGCCTCCATGGCCACCGAGATGGCCGGCATCATCGCCTTCTTCCCGCCCAATGACGAGGTGCTGGAGTTCTGCGCCAAAGCCTCCGGCCATGAGGTGCAGCCGGTCTATGCCGACCCCGACGCCGAGTACGAGAAGGTCATCGAGATCGACATCGACGGCCTGGAGCCGCTGGTCTCCCGTCCCGGCCACCCCGAGGACGTGACCGAAGTCAGGGCGGTGGCCGGCACGAGGATCGACTCGGCCTTCATCGGCTCCTGCACCAACGGCCGCTACGAAGACCTCAAGGCCGCGGCGGAGATCCTCAAGGGCCGCAAGGTGGCCCCGGACGTGGTGCTGAAGATCGTCCCGGCCACCGACGCCGTCTGGCAGCTCTGCCTCAAGGAGGGGATGCTGGAGATTTTCAAGGAGGCCGGGCGCCCTGGTGGGCAACGCCGGCTGCGGCGGCTGCGCCGCCGGCCAGATCGGCCAGAACGGCCCCGGCGAGGTGACCATCAGCACCGGCAACCGCAACTTCGCCGGCAAGCAGGGCCGGGGCGAGGTCTTCCTCGCCTCGCCGGCAGTGGTGGCCGCCTCGGCGGTGGCCGGGGCCATCGCCCTGCCGGACCATATACCCGACGTACCGCTGACGGCGCCCCGCCGCGAATACAGCGCACCACGAGCTGAAGCCCATCATCACGAGGACAAGCAGCACCCTACGCGGTTCACCGGCCGGGCCTGGGTCATCGACCGGGACAACATCGACACCGACATGATCTACCACAACCGCTACCTGGCGATCACCGACGTGGCGGAGATGGGCCAGTACACCTTCGACAACCTCGAAGGGTACGAAGACTTCGCCAAAAAGGCGCAGCCCGGCGACATGGTGGTGGTGCCGAAGAACTTCGGCGCCGGCTCCTCCCGCCAGCAGGCGGTGGACTGCTTCGAGAGCCTCGGCGTCTCCTGCGTCATCGCCGAATCGTTCGGCGCGATCTACGAGCGGAACGCGATCAACAAGGGCTTCCCCATCGTCACCGCAAAACTGATCGCCGAAGGCCTGAAGACCGGTGACCGGATCGAGGTGGACCTGGAGAGCGGGACCATCACCCTGCCCGGTGGCCAGGAGGTGCAGGGCGCCTTCTCCGACGTGCAGATGGCGATCTACAAGAAAGGTGGCCTGCTCAGGTAGCAGCCGGATACCTGTAGATGGGAATGACATTCGCGGAAAAGGCCCTGGCCCGCAATGCCGGGCTGGAACACCTGCTGACCCATGACAACACCGCGGCCATCGTGGGCAAGATCGGCGACACGGCTATCTCCCTTGCATCGGACATCGATATTTTGGGAGCGAAGATTTAAGGAGATTCCGTAAAGCATGGAGACTCCGTAAAGCAATCTAACCATCCCATTCACCGGTCAGCCAGGTGTCACGGCCCTTGCTGAACTGCCGGCCGTTTTCCTGTTGGCAACGGCCGTGCCAGCTGCCCGACGGTGATGGGTGACGTTTGGCGACAGCTGGAAACTTTCGAGGAGATCAACCATGAAAACGAATTCTCTGCTAGCCCTTGCAACACTATTTGTGGCATTCCTGGCCGGTTGTGCCCCATCTGGGCCAGGTGAGACGGATATTGTTGCGCAAGAAGTGCCAAACGTGGCGGAAGTGCCAGAGTATTTTCTATTGCGACCGGAGGTCGAAAAGGCTTACGGGTACACGCATGCAGTGAGGATTGGCGATGACCTGAATATCTCGGGCGCCGTGAGTATGGATGATGAGGGCAACCCCACAGCCACCGGCGATCTGGAACAGCAGATGAAGAACGCTTACTCGGATCTGGACAAGGTCCTGAAACACTTTGGCTTTACCTTTGATGATGTGATCGTTGAGAATGTTTTTACGACCGATATGGCGAATTTTCTCGAGGTTGCGGGGTATCGAAATTCGATCTACACGAAACAGTTTCCGACCGGATCGTGGCTTGAGGTCAAAGGGCTCGCTCTTCCCGAGTTTATGATCGAAATAGAGCTGGAAGCACATAGGTCCAGATAAACTGTTACCCATCTACCCGGACCGTACCGAGAAGATGCCGAACCAGGGAATATCATCGATTGGGCGGAGGCCGCAGGTTTTCTGTGGAAAGGGTCAGATGCCGGCCCCCCCGGCAGACGCCGTTGTCTCCAGTTCGACCTCCGGTTCCGCGGGGGGCACCCATTCATCGCCGTAGCGGTAGACCCTGTAGATCGGTCCGCGGTGGTCGTCCTTCTCGTTGATCGTCACCAGCGGGACCATCTCCGGGTTGTTGAACAGGGCCTCGTAGCCGGCGATCTCGTCACCATACTCCTTGGGATAGTCGTAGAACCGCTGGTAGGAGTAGCTGTTGAAGATGAAGTATTTGACCCCGTGGTCCAGATACCACTCGATCGGCTTGCGGTGCAGGAACCGCTGGTAGACCAGCAGCCGGTCCCCCCACTCGATCCTCGGCGTGTAGAGTTCGGCGGCCACCGTGGCGCCGTCGGGGATATTGGCCGGAACCCACTGGGCGATCAGCTGGCCGGAGTACGGCCGGCGCCCCTTGATCTCCTCCCACACCCGGTCATGCACCGGGTAGTACATCACCGCGGCCAGCAGCAGCAGTCCCACGGCCGCGGCCAGCCGGCGGCGGCCGGACCGCACCTCTTCCCGCCCGCCGACCCAGCCAATGATCAGTTCCAGGCCCACCGCGGCGTACAGCGCCAGCAACGGGACGATGGGCAGCAGGTTGCGGGTGAAGCGGACGGTGAAAGCCGAGATCTCGTAGAAGTAGAGCACGAGAAAGACGAGGTAGAGCACGTCCTTCTGGCGGCGGCCCCAGAGCAGCGCCCCGATCCCCAGCAGGGCCAGGCCGAACTGGCCGAAGCCCATGCCCTGGCGGGCGAGATAGGAGATGTAGAACCACCAGTTGCCGCTGCCCATGGCGCCGGCGTGCCCCTCGGAGTAGTGGTCGAGGTTCCAGACGAAGTCGGTGGAGAAGCCCTGCCAGTCGATCACGGCAAAGGGCGTACCCACGGCGAACCCGACAAAGAAGACCACCCAGAGCAGGATCCAGCGCCAGCTGAGCCGCCAGAGGGCCGGCCAGATCTTCCGTTCAGCCGCCGGAACCCGCAGTTCGTTGACAAAGAAAAAGAAGACCACCAGCGCCGGGGCAACGAGGATCGAGGCCCCGTTGTACTTGGTGGAGGCGGTGAGCCCGGCAGCCAGGCCGGCAAGCAGGTCCCAGTAAGAGAAGCGCCCGCGGTCAAAGGCTTTCACCGCGAAGTAGAAACAGAGCAGGGTGTAGAAGGCCACCGGTACGTCGGTGGTGATATACATCGAGTTGTGAATGTGCTGGACGTTGAGGGCCAGGAACAGCGCGGCCAGCAGTCCGGTGCGGGCCCTGCCGTAGAGCCGGCGGCCCACCGGGTAGAGCAGCAGCACGGTGAAGATGCCGTAGAAAGCGGTGGTCAGCCGGCCCAGAATGTAGAGACGGGTCTTCTCCGCGGCGTCGTCCACGTCAGCCGGCAGGAACCAGTCCACCGCCGCCGGCCACTGGAAGGCGGTCTCGAAGGTCACGATCAGCGAATAGAAGTAGACCGAGGGGTAGACGAAGTAGTGGGGGTGCAGGTCGGTGGCCATCATTCGCAGCGGCTTGGCGATGATCACCGATTCGTCGGGGTGGTCGTTGAGCGGCAGGCCGAAATCGATCTCGTGGATCCGGGCCACCGCGGCCACCAGCAGGATCAGGACCAGCAGCCAGAAAACCGGCGAGCGGACCAGCCGGCCCAGTTGCCGGTATCCAACGACCAGCCGCAAAAGAGCGAGAGCGAGGACGATCCAGAAGGCGGTGGAGATCTTCTGCACCCCCAGGTCCACCCCGAAGACCGAAAAGGTGTGGCCGTGAAACAGCGCCACCGCCACGTAGTTGGCCAGCCCCAGGCCGAAGAGTATATTCAGGACGATGATCACCCGGCGGAGCCCCAGCCGGCGGAAGAAGCCGGCCAGCTCACGGTGGCCGATGGACAGCCGGACGACCAGCAGGAAGAGAAAGATCCAGAGCGTGTCAGCGGTGCTTTCCGGACCCAGCTCGTAGCCGCCGATGACAAGGACACCGGTGCCGGCCAGCAGGGACCGGAGGAAGTACAACCCGGCGAGAATCAGGAGCACGGTGCTGATTCGCCGGACCCTCAACGCCCACGGCCCCGCCGCGCTCTGGCTCTGGTCTGCTGTCATCAAATCGATCCCCCTCCTGTTCCTCATCCCTCTCGGTGTCGTCAGCCCGGTGAGACGGCGGATCAGTTGTCATTCAGTGCACGGCCCGGAGAATGCCGCCGGCCGATTTCCCGGAATCGGACCGGGGCCGGGTCTTCCGCCGCGGCTTGAGAAAACGGTATTCCACCAGGGCCTTGGGCAGGTCGAGGGCGGTGCGGATGGAGAAGATGATCGGCCTCTCGATGGAAGACGCCCCGGCGAACCGCTGGTGAAAGGTGATCGGCACCTGCTTGATCCGGTAGCCCTTGAAGTAACCGGCCACGGTGGGCAGGCTCTGGAAGGAGAAGTAGTGGAACCGGTAATCGAGGATATCCTCCAGCACGTCCCGGCGGTAGGCAATGAAACCCGACTTCACGTCGTGGAGCGGCAGGAAGAAGAGCAAGCGGAGAATCCCGCTGAAACCGGTGCTGAGAAGCTTGCGCAGCAGGCTTTTCTCGCGGTAGTTCTTGCGCCAGCCCTGCACCAGGTCCCAGGGGCCGCTGTCGCACTCGCGGAAAAGCAGGGGAATGTCTTCCGGGGCATACTGCAGGTCAGCGTCGGTGGTGAGCACCACACGGCCCTTTGACCGCTCGAAGCCGCTGCGCCAGCCGGCCACGATGCCGCGGTTCTCCTGGTGGCCCACCGGCACCACCTGCGGAAACTCGGCGGCCAGTTCGCCGATCAGCGGCCCGGTGCCATCGGTGCTGCCGTCATCCACCAGCAGGATCTCGAAGGCGCCGACCCCCTCGTCCGTGGCGGCCCGCACAGTCCGGCCCACCAGCTCGCGCAGGTTGCCTTCCTCGTTGTAGCAGGGAACCACCACGCTGAGGTCCAGATCTCTCGTCCCGCCGTCCATCACCCGATCACCCTCCGACACCGGCCCGGGCCGCGCAGAGACGCCACTTACCCGCCGGCGCCGGGTATTGTAGTTCAAGCCGGGCTGAATAGTAAGGCCGGTCAACCGAGGTCGAAGAGGTCCCGGATCTCCCGCCGGGCCAGCATCCAGAAGAAGCCCGCATATACAGCAGCCCCGGCCGCCACGACCAGCCAGACCGGCGACCGTTCCCTGAGCAGGAGGAGCACCAGGCCCATGGCCAGGCCGGACAACACCGCCTTGACCACCAAACCGGGCAGGGGCAGGGCCCGGGTCACCTTCCAGAAAAAGGCCGAACTCTCGCAACAGAGCATCAGCGCCTGGGAGATCACCGTGGCCAGACAGGCGCCGGGGATGCCGTGGCGGGGGATCAGCCAGAGGTTGAGCAGCACGTTGACCGTGGCCCCGATGCCGGCCGACCAGGCCAGAACCTTTTGCCGGCCACAGGCCACCAGGCAGTACCCGTAGTTGGCGCCGAGAAAGGCCAGCACCGCGCTCCAGACCAGCAACTGCAGGGCCAGAATGCTCCCCTCGTAGTCCGGGCCGTAAAGGGCAAGGATCAGCGGCCGGGCCAGCACCGTCCCGCCGATCCCTATGGGGAGGGCGAGGATGAAAGAAATGGAGAGCGACTTCTCCAGCAGCTGCTTGAGGGCCGTCGTGCTTTCGCGAAAAAGCCTGGAAAAGGTGGGGTATATCGCTTCCATCAGCACCGTGTTCACCGAAATAACGGCGAAGATGATGCGGTAGGTGGCGTTGTACAACCCCACTTCCTTCACACTGCGCATGTTGCCGAGCATCAGGGTGTCGAAATTGAAGTAGATCTGGTGCAGGAAGAGGGTCAGCACCAGGGGGAATGCAGTGCGGAGCATGGAAACGTGCCCGGTGACTGAACCGGCAAACCGCGGCCGGCCCCAGTTCCGCAGGTGGCCGACCCAGAGCAGCAGGGCGGACAGGCCATACCCGGCGACAAAAACCACCGGGACGAGGATCAGTTGCTCCGGCCCACGCACCAGCAGCAGCAACAGCAGCAGATAGGAGCCGACCTGCAGCAGCTCTGAGAATCCCACCATCTTCATCCGCTCCTTGCCCCGGAAGACCCAGGCAAGGTTGGCCGCCATGGGCACCAGGGCGAGACCGAAGATGATCAACAGGAGGGGGTCGGTTGCCGCCGAGCGGGTGAACAGAGACGCACAGGAGACGATCACCAGCAGGGACAGCGCGGTGAGGGCGCCGCGAATGATCAGTACCCGCCCGGCCAGTTCGGCCACAGATCCCCGCTCCGCGGCCACTTCCCGGGTTCCCAGGGTCTGCAGTCCGCCGTCGGTGAGCAGGATGAAGTAGGCCAGAACCGCCAGGGCATAGCCCACCTGGCCGAAGCTGTCGGGGCCGAGGACCCGTGCCAGGTAGACCGCAACGGCAAACCCGAGCACGGACCGGCCCGCCGCCCCGGTGAACAGCCACCAGGCATTTCCCGCCAGACGGGACCACAGCCCCTGCATCGGGTCGCTTTTCGCTGTTGGCTGGGATGGAGAGGCGCTCATGCTCACCTGGAAGCGGCCGAAAACTGGTCCGGCTCAGGTGGGTGGCTCAAAGGGTTTCCGTTTTTCCACCAGGTCGATAAAAAAGTGGTCCCGGAAATAGTCCATCGTCGGATAGGCCACCACCATGCCGCTCTCCGCCACCAGCCCGCGCATGGTCTCTTCGAGGAAATCGCCCCTCGTCCGGGAAAAGACGTCCCAGGTCTTGTGCACCAGCGGCCGGAACCGGTCGATGGGCGAAATGATCAGGTTGGTGGAAAGCATTCCGCGGCCGAACCAGATTTTCCCGTCCGACTCCTCGTCGCACCACATCCCGGGCTCGTCGGCCAGGAAACGGTCGATATTGCGGGTGATCGCCACCACCTGGGGGTAGCGGTGAAAGAAGCGGGCCAGCGGCTCAAGGCTCTCCGGGCGGATGGTGACCTCCCAGTCGCCGTCGCTGTGGCAAAAGAGATCGGCCGAACACTCGGCCCCCGGCTCGAGGTTGCTCAACCAGCCCCGCAGGTAGTTGAGGCTGATCCGGTTGAAGTGGCCCAAACCCTCCCCGTGGCCGCGGTGGCTCACCACTTCGGGCCAGCTGTACCACAGCACGTTCTGGAAACCCGCGCTGTGCTTTTCCTCCACGAACCGGGCCAGGTCGGCGGAACAGCCGTCCACGGTGAGACTGGCCCAGGCGAGCACCGGACGGAGCCGCTCCAGGTTGCCGCGGACGATCTCCAGCTCGTCAGTCCGGCCGGCCACCACCAGGGTGGACCAGATGATCTTTGATCCGCCGGCCGGGACCGGGCCTTCAGCGCTCTGAATCAGCACCGGATGCCACAGTCTGGTGACCTTTCTGCGCAGAAAGCCGGTGATCCGCCGTCGCCAGATAAATGCCTGGGTCCCAAGCCACATGATCGACTCTCTACTCAGTCCAAAAACAGGTCGCCGATGTATCCCCTGGCATACCCGGCGCTCCAGCAGAGACAGCCAAGAAAAAAGAGGGGGAAGGTGAGAATGATATCACGAATCAAACCGTTACGGAGGGTCAGCGACCGCCCGGCCACCCGCACTGCCCGGATCAGGGGAAAGAAGGGCAGGAGGAAGGGAAGCAGCAGACGGTTGTTGAGAAACGAGCCGGGCAGGTCCGCTTCCCGGCGCACCCGGTAACTGTGCTCGCCGTGCATCAGCTGCTTGCGGACAAAGGCCTTGAAACGCACCGGGTTGTGGTGTGATGTCCGGATCTCCGGATCGAAGAGCAGGGGCACCCCGGCGGCGGCCAGGCGGCTGCAGAAGACCATGTCCTCCCCGGCCCGGATATCCGGGAACCCGCCATGGGCGGTGAACAGGTCCCGGGAGAAGGCGCAGTTGGCCGAAGAGACGAAGCCCACCTCCCGCATGGCGTTGCCCGGGGCGAAGTCGATGGTCTCCAGGGGATACTCGGCCCGGCTGCAGATGGTGGGGCTGCCGTCGACGATGGCCCCGCCCAGCGCCTGGCGCCCCTCGCGAAAACGGGATGCGATTTGCTCCAGCCAGTGTGGGGAAACGGTGCAGTCGGCATCGATGAAGGCCAGCAGTTCGCCCCCGGGAATGCTCCACCCCCCTGTTCCGGGCGGTGCCGGCAAAAACCCGCCCGGGCAACTGGACCGCCTGCACCGCCGGGAACCGGCTGCGGACCAGTTCCGCGGTGTCGTCGTCCGAGCTGTTCACCACCACGATCTCGAATTCTACGGCGGTCTCCTGCGCCAGGAGGGACTCCAGGCAGGCGGCAATGGTGCCGGGCGAGTTGTAGCTGGGAATGATGACGGAAATCATGTGGCAAACATATCACAGTGAACCGTCCAGCCGGAATCCCCCTCGTTGCCAAACGAAAAGCCGTTCTATATCATCACCCCACGAGGAAACAGAATCATGCGCAAAACCGTTTTCATCTGCCTCTCCCTCTTTCTGCTGCTGCTGGGGGCCACCGCCAGCAAGGGGAAGCTCCCCGGGTATTTCATCGCCGACGAGGCCGGCTACTACATGATGACCGAGAGCCTGGCCCGGGACGGCGACCTGCGCTTCACCCTCCAGGACCTGGAGCGCACCTGGCAGGACTGGCCCAACGGGCCGGAGGGGGTGATCCTCAAGACCGTCGACGGCGGGGAGACGGTCTACTACGGCAAACCGTATCTCTACTCCCTGCTGGCCGTGCCCTTCTATCTCGTATTGGGCGTGCGGGGGTTCGTCTTTCTCAATCTGCTGCTGCTGCTGATCATGTCCGCCCTGGGGTACCGCTACCTGGCCCGGGGCGCCGCGGACGAGAGCGACCGGAACCGCGCCCTGGCCTTTGCCCTGACCTTTTTTCTGCTCAGCGCCTCGTTCTGTTACGCCTTCTGGCTGCAGCCCGAAGTGCTGAATATCTTCATCGTCTTCTGCGGCTGCTACTTCGCCTTCCCGCCGCTGCACCCCATCACCGGCATGAGCACGGGAGCGGGCGACAAGACCAGCGGAAACCCGGTCTGGCGCATCGCGCTGGCCGCCGGGTTCCTGGCCCTGGCCGCATCGCTGAAGCCGATCAGCATCCTGTTTCTGCCTCTGCTGCTGGCCGGAGTGCGGCCGCGGGGCCGGGGCAGCGCCCGGAAGCTGGTGGTGGCCGCCGTCTTCATCCTGCTGGCCGCCGGCGCGTACCACGGGATCTCCCGGATCGCCGGCGGAGGCTGGTCGCCCTACGTCGGCGACCGCCGCTCCTTTGACCACCAGAGCGGCTATCCCGGCCAGCATCCACGCCGAAGCGCTCTGGACCCGGGTGGGTAAAACCGGCAAAAAGGAGCAGTTCCAGGGCTGGACCCTTGCCGGAAGAAATCTCCGCTACCACCTCGACCCGGCCAAGCTGTTCTACAATTCGATCTATTACCTGGTGGGGCGGCACACCGGAATCTTCGTCTACTTCTTCCCCTCGCTGGTCTGCCTCGCCGGTCTGCTGGCCGAGCGCCGGCGGCGCGACCCCTGGCGGCTCTGGCTGCTGCTGGCCATCGTCGGGCACGCCCTCTTCTTTTTCATCCTCATGCCCCACAACTACCAGGGGGGCGGCGGTTTCATCGGCAACCGCTACTTTGTCTTCTCCTACCCGGCCTTCTTCTTCCTCCGCCGCCTGCCGCCCGGGCGCGGCTGGCTGGTCGCCAGCTGGGCCGTGGCCGGTCTCTTCCTTTCCCAGCTGATCTTCACCCCCTTCGGGGCGGTGACCCACCG
The DNA here is from genome assembly GCA_963836075.1 of uncultured Acidobacteriota bacterium. GTDB lineage: Bacteria > Acidobacteriota > JAQAZP01 > JAQAZP01 > JAQAZP01 > JAQAZP01. Next base: position 1,616,849 of record CAWIIB010000009.1, on the reverse strand, counting down.
GCCCACCCTGCAGGCGCACACCAGGAACCCGGTGTTCCGACTGCTGCCCTACGAGGTCACCCTGCGCTACATCCCGGGGTACCGGGTCTACTGGCACGGCGGGACCCGGGTGCGGCTGATGGACGACAACGCCTACTACGAAGACGGTGATCCCTGGTTCTGGATGCGCGGGGAATCGACCACCCGGGTGCTCTACGCCTCGCCGGTACCCCTGGAGCGGATGGTCTTTCACGTCTCCGACCCGGAGGTGGAGATCAGTGGCGGCTGGGCCGACGGGTCGACGGTCCTGGAAGACCCCGAACTGAACCCGGACAACGACCCGCACTTCCGTGTCTTCAAACCCCGGGGAACGCTGGTCAAGGTGCCGCTGGCCTACCGCTACGAGCCATACTGGTTCTACACCCTGACCTTCAGCACCCGGGTGGGGACCCTGCCCTGGCTGGAGGACCCGGAGAGCCGGGACAAGCGCTACCTCGGCTGCCGGGTGGAGTATCTGGGCAACGGGACGCGGGAGGACAATCCCCGGTTCTACCGCGGTTCCGTGGAACCGGGTGAGGACGTCCCGAGCCGGCTGGCTGCGGCCGGGGCCGGCGGGATGACCAGCCTGCCGGTCCGCGTGGTCAATGCCTCGCCGTACCGCTGGCGGGAAGAGGACATGAACCCCAGTACAGCTCTCCTACCACTGGTTTGACGATACCGGAGAGCGGGTGGTCTGGGACGGGCTGCGCACGCCGCTCCGGGAAGTCACCGCCGGCGGCGGGCTCATCGACCTGGAGATGGCCGTGCGTCTGCCGGACGATCCGGGCGACTATCTCTTCCAACCCGACCTGGTCTGCCCGGGGGCCTCCTGGTTCTCCACCTGGGCCGGTGACCGCTTCCCCCGCTACCGGGTTACGGTGGCCGAATCCGCACCGGGCGCGGGCAAGGAGTGGATGAGCGAAGACTACTACCGGGCAGCGGTCACCGGCACCCGGCTGCCGGCCGGCTTCCCTGCCGGAGAGGAAACCGTGGTCACGGTGACCCTGGAGAACCGCGGCCCGGCCACCTGGGCCACCGGGGGGCTGCCCTCGGTGCGCCTCTCCTACCACTGGCTCGACCCGGCGGGGCAGGTGGTGGTCCACGACGGGTTGCACACCGCCCTGCCCGGGGCCCTCGGCCCGGGGGAGACCGCGGACATCGAGATGCGCATCGGCTGCCCCGCCGAACCCGGGGCCTACACCCTGGAGCTGGACCTGCTCTGCGAGGGGGTCAACTGGTTCGCCGAGGTCAGCGGCGCTCCGCTGAAGCGGGTGGCGGTAAACGTCTCCTGAGAGGTCAAGGCTGTTTGTCCGGCAGCAGGGGCCTGAGGAAAGCGAGCAGCTCCTCGCCGTTGAAGGGCTTGGGCAGCAGGTTGAGCTGGTGCTCCTCGATATACTGCTGGTGCTCCTCGTCGAGGGTGAAGCCGCTGATCAACGCCACCCTGATGTCGGACCCGCGGTCACGAAGTTCGCCCACCAGCTGGACGCCGCTGAGGCCGGGGAGAATCACGTCGCTGAGCAGCATGTCGAAGGGTTCCCGGCGGCCTTCATAGATGGCCAGGGCCTCCTCGGCACTCCCCGCGCTGACCACCTTGTAGTTGGCATCCGAGAGGGTGGACACAACGAGTTTGCGGACGGCTTCCTCATCCTCCACCAGGAGCAGTCTCTCTCCCCGTCCTTCCAGCCGGGCCGCCGGGGTGGCGGCCACGTCCCCCGCGTCTTGGTCCAGCGCCACCGGCAGGTAGATGTCAAAGCGTGTGCCCCGGCCCGGCTCACTCTCCACTTCCACCAGGCCGTGGTGCTGCTGCACGATCCCGTAGACCACCGACAGGCCCAGACCGGTACCCCGGCCCGGCCCCTTGGTGCTGAAAAACGGCTCGAAGAGATGGGGCAGGTCGTCTTTGTTCAACCCCACCCCGCTGTCGGTGACCGACAGCCGGACATGGGGCCCGGCCGCGGCCCCCGGCGCCTCGGCCACCGCGTAGCGATCCAGTTCCACCTGCTCGGTTCTGAGCTCCAGCCGGCCGCGGCCGTCCATGGCGTCCCGGGCGTTGACCACCAGGTTCATCAGGACCTGTTCCACCTGGCTGCGGTCGGCCCTCACCGCTCCCAGCCCCTTGCCCAGGCTGGTCGCCACCTCGATCCGCCGGCCGATCAGGCGGCGCAGCAGACCCTCCATGTCGATCACCACCTGGTTCAGATGCACAAGTTCGGGCCGGGTCACCTGTTTGCGGCTGAAGGAGAGCAGCTGCCGGGTCAGCGAGGCGGCACGGTCGGCGGCGAAACAGATCTCGTCAACCTCCTCGCGCAGCGGGTTCGCCTGCTCGACCTTGCGGGCCAGCGATTTGCCATAGCCGCGGATGGCGGTGAGCAGGTTGTTGAAGTCGTGGGCCACTCCGCCGGCCAGCCGGCCCACCGCTTCCATCTTGTGCGCCTGGAGGATACGGTCCTCCAGTTTTTTCTGTTCGGTGATGTCCACGGTCAGCACCTGGGTGGCCTGCCGCCCGCCATAGTCGGTGATGTCACTCACCACGTCCACCCAGACCGTGTGACCGTCCTTGTGCAGTGCCCGGGCCTTGTAGTGCCTCGGTTCTTCCCCGCCCTCCAGCCTCTTGCGCAACCGGGCCATGATCTCGTCCCGGTCATCCGGGTGAATGGTGCAGTCAATGGCTCCCGGCGGCAGGGCGAGCAGTTCATCCACGGTGTAGCCGATCATCCGTGCGAACGCCTCGTTGGTCAGCACTATCTTCGCGTCCTGGATCACCATCAGCCCCTGGATCGATTTTTCGATCAGGGTGCGGAACTTGCTCTCCGACTGCCTCAGGGCGCGCTCGGCCATTTTCCGCTCGGTGATGTCGGTAATCATCGACTGCACCGCCGGTCGGCCACCGTGAAGAACCCGGTTGGCCGACGTCTCCACGCAACCCTCGGAACCGTCCCGCCGGATTATCCTGAACTCGTATTGCTGGGGTACGTCCTCCCCCGCCTGGCGGGCCGCCATCCGATCGAAGACCATCTTGCGGTCCTCGGGGTGGATGTGCTTGCGGATTTTTTTCGGCTCCATGGCCATCAACTCTTCCGCGGTGTACCCGAAAATCCGTGCAAAAGCGATGTTGGCAAAAACAAAGCGGAGATCCCGGAAGAGGGCGATACCGAGGATCGACTCCTCGGCCAGCGCGCGGAACTTCTCCTCCGACCGCCGCATGGCATCCTCGGCCCGCAGACGGCCGATGTGATCCCCCACCTGGGAGCAAACGATATCGAGGCTGTCCATCAGCGCCGGGGGGACCACCTCTTGCTGCCTGGATCCCAGCACCATCACCGCGGCGAGCTTGCCGTCCGACCAGGCCGGCAGGTAGGCCATGGCCTTGAGACCGCTCTGCTGCAGGGGCGTTATCGGCTCGGAAGGAGGAAGATTTTCGATGGTGAGATAGCGCGGCTCGGACGGGGACATCAGGTCATACTCTTCGGTTCCGGGGTTGACCGGAGAAGCCGCTTTCACGAAGTCCGGCCCGACGCCCTGGTGGACCACCAGCTGGAGCACGCCCGTCTCCTCGTCTGCCAGGTAGAGGCCGGCGGCGTCCACCCAGTCGAAGGCGGCCAGGATGTCCAGTACGCGGCCCATGGTCTGCCCCATGCCCCCGGCGGAGGCCAGGATAAAGGCCACGTCCCGCTGGAGCCAGAGGAGCTGCTCCGTCTCCCGCCGGTTGATGGCGGCACCGAGGATCTCGGCCGCCGTGGCCAGGGTATCCAGCTCGGCCGCGGTGAACGTCCGGTCCTGCACATCCTCGTCAAATCCGATGGCGCCCCACCAGGATCCGCCCACCATGATGGGGAAGGCGGCCAGGGACTTGATGTTGATCCGCGTCAGCAACGGCTGTTCGTTCTCCGGAAACTCGCTCACCAGCCCGTGAACCGCCTCCCCCGCAGAGAACAAATCCACCCAGCGCCCATAGCCCGACGCGATCTGCGGGAACTCCTGGTAATCAGGTCGGCCCAGTGTCGATTCGATACCTGGCGCACACCACTGGTGCGTCAGCCGGGCGAAGATCTCACCGTCGGCCCCGGGCCGGATCCTGATCACCCAGGCCCGGCTCACCTGCTGGGCCTCACCCAGCAGGCGGAGAATTTCCGGAAGACGGTCCTCTATTGCGCCGGGTTCCAGCAGGCTCTTGGCGGTAAAACTGATGGCCTGGAGCACCGCCTCTCTCCGCTTCAGGTTGAGTTCGGCGGTTTTGCGTACGGTGACATCACGGGCAAAAACGGCCCAGCGCACCACCTGGCCTTTTTCGTCAAACACGGGGTAGATGGTGGAATCAAACCAGATACCGTCACGAAAATCCACTGTACGCACCGCTTTGCCGGTGCGCGCCACCTCCCGGGCCACGGCCATCCGCTGCTCCTGGACGTCGGGGGGCATGAGTTCGGCGATATTCCGGCCCACCAGTTCCTCCGGGCTGCCGCCCATCCGCCGAGCCGCCGTCTCGTTGATCGTGACCAGGGTGCCGTCCAGCTCCAGCAGGAATGCCGATTCGTGCTGGGCGTCGATCAAGGCCCGGGCGGCACGCTCCCCTTCCCGCAGAGCGGCTTCGGCGCCTCGTGTGTTCTCTGTTTTTTTACCGTCTTTCATCGGTCTGCGTGTCCGCTTTCAATCGGGTGACTGGGGTTGCCGTGGTCCGCACCATTCTTATCGGCCGGTTCTGCCTCTCCTGCAGGACCAGCCGGTTCGGGAACCACCGTGGTCAGCGGGTCGGGCAGCACCGGCTGCCCCGGCGCGCCCACCACGCCGTCGGCGGCGCCGGGCCGGGCCGGCCAGTGCCGTTTGTAATGTTCGTACCGCTCCAGAACCTCCACCACGTAGTCGAACGGTTCCTGGCCCCGGCAGTAGCCGTGCTGCACCGCCGGATCGTTGAAATACTGCCGCTGCGATTTGCGGAGCAGGAACTCGGCCGTGTGCCCGTCCCAGAGGCTGGGGTCGCGGCCGTATTTCAGGGCCAGCCGCCGGGCGTCCAGCACGTGGCCTGTCCCGGCATTATACGACGCGAGAATGAACTTTGTCCGTTCCCCCGCCTCCGGGACCAGTTCCTCCCAGATCTTCTCCAACCAGGCAAGGTAGCGGGTGCCGGCCTCGACGTTGGCCTCCGGATCGTAGAGATTGTGGATGCCGAACCGGGCCGCGGTTTCGGGGAGCAGCTGCATCAGGCCCGCCGCCCCGGCCCAGGACTGCTCCGCGGGATCGAAGCGCGATTCCTGGTAGATCATGGAAGAGAGCAGGCGCCAGTCCCAGCCGATCTCGTCGGCCCGGGCCTGGACCAGGTCGTCCCAGCGGGAGATCTTGCCCCCGGCGGCACTGTAGTATGGGCTCTCCGCCCGGGCCCGGTAGGCCGAACGGTTGCGGTAATACTTGTTGTAGATGACGTTGAAGGCTTGGCTCTTCTTCTCCTCCTCCATCCAGAGGTTCACCGCCGAGAGGAGCAGCGGCGAACGCTGGCGCACCGCCCAGGCTATGCGCTGGGACAGGCTCACCGCGGTGCGCACGTCGATGTTGGGGTGGTGGGCCTGGGCGATGAGGGCGATATTCTCGTCGGCCACCGTGTAGTCGATTTCACCATTGGCCACCATGGCAATCAGGTCCTCAGTGGAAAGGCTGCCCGGCATCTCGACGATCTGGATGTCACCGCCAAGTTCCTCGGCCAGGTTCTGGAGCCGCGCGTAGTAGGAAGACCCGCCCCATACGTGAACGCTCTTGCCCAGCAGCTGCACCGGGCTGCGCACCAGGGTGTCGTCGATAACGTGCAGTTTCAACTGGTGCCAGTTGGACGGCTTGCGCTGCACCAGCACCTGTCGGATTTCGTTGTGGTGGGTGGTGAAGGAGATCTTCTCCGCCCGCGCCTTGGTCACCGTCAGCCCGAGACCGATGATGTCCGCCTCGCCCTGCTCAAGAATCTCGAACATCCGGTCCATGTCGCGCAGGATCAGGATTTCCAGGTCCACATCCAGGTGGCGGGCCAGGCGCTCCAGCAGCTCGTACTCGAACCCCATGGGGCGGCCCTTGTAGATGAAGTAGCTGGTGGCTCCGTACCCCGTGGCGGCCACCAGCTTGCCCCGGGCTATGATCTCTTCCAGGTCGGCCACCGGGCTGGCCGGGGCCGGGTTCTCTTCTGCCGGCGGCCGGCAGCCGACGTGTGACAAAAGGACCGCGAGGAACAGGAGAACCGCGGGCAAACCCCGCCGCAGGACACCGCCCCCCCGGCCATGGACGAAATCCGGGCACACTTTCGCTCTGAAAAGCCATAGGCAAGACATGTTCTTAAAAAAATATAGGTTATCCCCGACAGGTTGTCAAAAGCGAACTGGTGCCGCCGGCAGGTCTCAGCGCAGATGTTGCCAGCCGAGATCCACCCAATACCACAACTCACCGGCGGGCCGGGGGCTGGGCGGCATGGGCCGGTGTGCCGGCGGCTCTTTGAGAATCAAGGTGATCTCCCGCCCCTCCGGACGATACACGTGGTGGATGCAGTTCATCACCTTCCCGGTCACCGGGCCTTCTCCATCACCGGGAGCGAGACGGAATTCCACCCGGGAGCATTCACCATCCAGTTCCAGCTTGTGCCACGACCAGCGGCCGGTCTGCTCTTCAACGGACAGTTCCGCCGGCTCCCCGTCCACAAAGGCGGTGACCGCCGGCCCGGACTCAACGGGCCCGGCACCCTCCTCCGGCTCCCAGAGCAGGGCCACGGTGTCCCCGTCAATATCGGTCCCCTGCGGTATGTCCCACACCACCTCCCAAGTTTCCGGGCCGCCTTCCACCGCTGCGCCAAAATACTCCCCGCTGGGGGAATGCTCCTGGAGCGGGAGGCGGAAGGTGGCCGGATCCACCTGTCGGCCCTCGTGGATCACGGCGCTGACCGTTTCGGGATTGAGCAGTGTGGCCACAGCTGAATCGAGACAGCGCACAGTCAGCCGCTCGTCGGTCTGCTGCACCACCTCGTGGACCGCCCCGGCCAGCAGCGGGCCGGCGGCCTCAGCCAGCGGGTACATCTCGTATACCGCGGTTTCGTATCCCTGCAGCTCCAGGAGCAGGGTCAGCCCGCTCTGGTAGAGCGCCGGCTGGATCAGCCGGGTGGGGTAGACCCGGTCCAGCACCAGATCCCTCGCCTCAGCATCCAGACCCAGCTCGGGCGAGATGGTCACCTCCAGAGTCCGGGTTTCGGCAAAAGGGTTGCGCAGGGCGAGAATGCCGCGGTCCCCTTCGAAATGGGCGTAACCGTAGGCCTCGCGTTTCCCGGGGTCGCCACCGATCATCACCGTGGAGTCGAGGATCGGGAAGCGGTCTCTGGCCCAGAGGATCGACTGGGCGATGACCTCCCACTCCCCGTCGCTCAGCAGGTCGGGCGAGACGTAGAGTTCGTACATCGCCACGCCTCGGGCGACGTAGAGCAGGGCATTGTCGGTGAACTTGTCCAGAGGCTCGGCTTCCCCGCCCAGTTTCTGCAGGTCGCCCTTGATGATACCGTGGGTCATCAGGTTGGCGATGGGAAACCAGAAGTCGTTTTTAACCAGGCCGTCATACAGCACGTAATCGCGGTAGGTGATGGCCCGGTCGCGGCGGCTGATCGAGGGCACGTCGGAATAGCCGTAGTCGTAGCCCTGCATCCAGATGGTGTCGGCGTAACGGGTCCACCAGGGGCTGAGCCAGGTGCCCGAGGTGACGTTGAGGAAGATCTCCGGGTTCTCTACCCGCACCGATTGACAGATGTCGATCACCGATTCCAGCACCGCCCGCCGGGAATAGAGCCCGGTGGCGTGACCATGATCCGGCTCGCTGCAGGAGAACTGGATGCCGTCCCACTTGAAATAGCCCACGCCGTGGCCGGCCACCATCTCCACCACCCGCTCCTTGAACAGCTGCCGGTATTTTTCCCCGGCGAGGCAGAGCTGGTCACCCACCAGCTCGTAATCGTTGGCGCGCATGTACTCCAGCCGCCAGTCACGGTGGGAATAGCCGCCGGTGGGACCGAACCAGATTCCCAGATCGGTGTCGTCAGCGGCCAGGGCCCGGGACACCGGTCCCAGCCCGTGGGGGAACTGCTCGTCCCGCAGCACCCAGTCACTGCGGTAGACATCCCAGCCGTCATCGAGGACAAAGGCGTCCAGGCCCACGCCATAGGGTTGAAGAAGCTGCCGGCGGAACGAGGACATGATCCGCTCGATGTTGGGCCCGTTCATCACGTTGGCCTCGTCCTCCACCATCTCCGGGGCCCGCAGGTCATACCAGCTGTTGTAGAGCGTGTAAGGTCGCAGCGGAGCAACGCGAACCGAATCGAGATAGCGGTGGAACCAGATCCTGAGGTGCGGATCGGGGGTCAGCCCCTGCACCGCCCACTCACTCTCCACCCCGCCGGGACCGATCCTCTGCCCCATCAACTGGCCGCAGCTGACCCGGGCGTCCTTCCCGTCCTGCTCGGCACTGTTCTGCGCTGCAGGGTATTCCAGGCCGAAGAAGGCGCCCCCTGATCTCCCGCAGCCCAGGGCCGCCGGCTGTCCGAACCCGCCCGGTTTGACCACGGTGACGCCCCCCGGGGAACGCACCGTGCAAGCCAGCGGCCAGACCTGGTGCAGGAAGTGCCCCCGGTCATCGGCATCGGCCAGGGACAGCCGGCGACGGATAAAAAAGTCGTCCGGGTCGAGACGGTAACTCAGGCGCGCCTGCAGGCCGCTCTCCGGCAGCTGGAGCAACAGGGTCAGCTGGCGGCCGCCGCCGGGGAGATCGGCGGTGTCGTGGCTGACCAGCCGGAAATCACCGGCAGTGAGGGTGACCGGGTTCTCGGCGTTGTTCACCATGCCCGGAGCCCGCCAGCCGGTCCAGAAGAGGTCGACGGCGAAACCGCCGTTGGTCTCGATGAAGGCCTGATCCCCCAGCGACAGCCGCTCAAGGAACAAACGATCAGCGTCCAGCGACACCGTGCAGGTCAGACGGCCATTGTCCAGACGAAAGCTGTGCACACCTTCCAGTTCAACCTCTTCACAGGTGACGGCGGCACCCCGGACAGCGGGAGCCGCGGAGGCCGCCAGCAGCAGTAGCAGAACAGATATCATCAGTCGCTGGATCAATGATCATCCCTCCCCGGTTGAGGTCGAAGAATCCGGTCCGTTTCTGGATCGAGGATAGCCCCAACCCGGACGGGGATCAACCGGCGATACCGGCGGCTTGATCCTCCACCGGCCTCGGAGTAGATTGCGTGAAGCACGAACCTCGTGAGAAAGTACGGAACATGCAACTGAACGCCCTGGACTGGATCGTCATCACCGTCTGCCTCGTGGCCGCCTTCTCGCCGGCGCTCTTCTTTGCCCGCCGCGCCGGCCGCGGGACGGCCGAGTTCTTTGTCTCCGGCCGCGCCGCCCCCTGGTGGCTCATCGGCACCTCCATGGTGGCCACCACCTTCAGCACCGACACTCCCAACCTGGTCACCGACCTGGTGCGCCGCCAGGGCGTGGCCGCCAACTGGAGCTGGTGGGCCTTTCTGCTCACCGGGATGATGACGGTCTTCTTCTTTGCCCGTCTGTGGCGACGCTGCGGCGTGCTCACCGACCTCGAGTTCTACGAACTGCGCTACTCCGGCCGGCCGGCGGCCTTTGTCCGCGGCTTCCGGGCCGTCTACCTCGGCCTGCTCTTCAACTGCGTGATCATGGCCACGGTGACCCTGGCCGCGGTGAAGATCGCCAACGTGATGCTGGGCTGGGAGCGCTGGCAGACCGTGCTGGTCTGTGCGGCGATCTGCATTGTCTTCTCCACCCTCTCCGGGCTCTGGGGCGTGCTGGCCACCGACATCATCCAGTTCGCCATCGCCATGGCCGGGGTGTTCGCCGCGGCCTTCTATGCACTGCGCCAGCCGGAGGTGGGCGGCCTGGACGGGTTGGTCACCCGTCTCGACCCGGCAACACTGAGCCTGCTCCCCGACTTCGGCAACACCGAGCTGCTGGTCACCCTGCTGGTGATCCCGCTGGCTGTCCAGTGGTGGTCGGTCTGGTATCCCGGCTCCGAGCCGGGCGGCGGCAGCTACATCGCCCAGCGCATGCTGGCCGCCCGGGACGAGCGGCACGCCATGGCCGCCACCCTCTGGTTCAACATCGCCCACTACGCGCTGCGCCCCTGGCCCTGGATCATCGTCGCCCTGGCCTCGCTGCTGGTCTTCCCCACCCTGGGGGACATCAAGGCCGCGCTGCCCGGGATCGACGACCAGCTGCTGGGCAACGACATCGCCTACCCGGCCATGCTCACCCTGCTGCCCCACGGCCTGCTGGGCCTGCTGGTGGCCTCGTTGCTGGCCGCCTACGTCTCCACCATGTCCACCCACCTCAACTGGGGCGCCTCCTACCTGGTGCACGACTTCTACCGCCGGTTCATCCAGCCCCGGGCCACCGAGCGGCACTACATCCGCGTCTCCCGGCTGGTCACCGCCGGGCTGATGCTGGTAGCCGCCGGGGGCGTCTACCTCCTCACCACCGCCGGGGAGGCTTTCCAGCTGCTGCTCTCCATCGGTGCGGGCACCGGGCTGCTCTACCTGCTGCGCTGGTTCTGGTGGCGGATCAATGCCTGGAGCGAGATCGCGGCCATGGGCTCTTCCTTTCTCATCGCCGTGGGCCTGCTCGTGGCCAAAAAACTGGGAGCGGACATCCCGTCCCACCTGGCCCTCGTCGGCAATGTGGCCGTCACCACCATCATCTGGATTACGGTTACTTTCCTCACCCGGCCGGCAGGTCGGGAAACCCTGGTCCGCTTCTGCCGCCTGGTGCGTCCTGCCGGTCCGGGCTGGCGTGAAGTCCGCCGCGGGGCCGGGGTGGAGGGATCGCCGGACAGCCTGCCCCAGGCCTTCCTCGGCTGGAGCCTCGGTTGCCTGATGGTGTATGCCGCTCTCTTCGGCACGGGGAGCTTTCTCTACGGCCGCCCAATCCAGGGATGGTGCTGCGCGGCACTGGCCGCGACGAGCGCCGCCGGCCTCTGGCGGCTACTGTCATCGATGTGGAATGAACAGCCCTGACTTTCGAGGAGTGTCATGAACAGACGGATCACCCGGTTTCTTATCGTCGCCATCGTCACTGTCCAGCTGCTGGCCACTGTCTCCGCCTCGGCCGGGGGACCGGCCGATCCCACGGTGGTCCCCGCCCCGGTCCTGGTGGAGAGCGCTGCCGGGTCCTTCTCCGTCACCGTGGGCACCACCCTGCTGGTGGAGCCGGGCCACCGCGGGGTGCGCGAAACGGCTCTCTATCTCGCCGGACGCCTGGAGGAGCACGGCCTCCCCCGGCCCTTCATCGTCGAAGCCCGGGGCCCCGACATGACACACGGCGCCATCCTGCTCACCACCAACGGCGCAGCGGCCACCCTGGGCGAGGAGGGGTACGAACTGGAGATCACCCCCCGGGGAGTGCGCCTCCGCGCCCTCACCGCCCACGGCCTGTTCCATGGCGTGCAGACCATCCGGCAGCTGTTGCCGGCCGAGGGCCCACTGGAGGCCGAGGCCGCTGATGGAGAGGACTCGCTGGTGGTGCGGATGGGCCAGCGCCTGCCCTGCCTGCGCATCGTCGATCAGCCGCGCTACCGCTGGCGGGGCATGCTGCTCGACTGCTGCCGCCACTTCATGGAGCCGGAGTTCGTCAAGCGCTGCATCGACCTGCTGGCCTACCACAAGATGAACGTGCTGCACTGGCACCTCACCGAGGACCAGGGCTGGCGCATCGAGATCGAGAAGTATCCCCGGCTCACCGCGGTGGGCGCCTGGCGCGGGAAGGGCGAAGAGCGCTACGGCGGTTTCTACACCCGGGAGCAGATCCGGGACATCGTGGAGTATGCCCGCAGCCGTCACGTCACCGTGGTGCCGGAGATCGAGATGCCCGGCCATGCCCTGGCCGCCCTGGCCGCCTACCCCGAGCTCTCCTGCACCGGCGGTCCCTTCGAGGTAGGCACCCGCTGGGGCGTTTACGAGGACGTCTACTGCGCCGGCAACGACGAGGTGTTCCGCTTTCTCGAGGATGTGCTGGGCGAGTGCCTGGAGCTCTTCCCCTCGGAGTACATCCACATCGGCGGGGACGAGTGCCCCAAGGAGCGCTGGCGCCACTGCCCCAAGTGCCAGGCGCGGATCAAAGCCGAGGGCCTGGCCGACGAGGACCAGCTGCAGAGCTGGTTCATCCGGCGTATCGAGGCCTTTCTCAACAGCAAGGGCCGCCGGCTCATCGGCTGGGACGAGATACTGGAGGGCGGGCTGGCCCCCAACGCCACGGTCCAGTCCTGGCGCGGCATGGAGGGCGCCGTGGCCGCGGCCACGGCAGGGCACGACGTGATCTCCTCGCCGATCACCCACTGCTACTTCGACTACCCCCAGCTGGCCGACCCCGGCATGCCGAGATGGATGGGGGTCATCGACTGCCGGCGGACCTACGGCTTCGAACCCACCCCGGCCGAACTGACCAGCGAGGAGGCACGCCATGTCCTCGGCGCCGAGGGCAACGTCTGGACCGAGCGCATCCCCCAGGAACGGGTGGAACAGATGCTCTTTCCGCGGCTGGCCGCCCTGGCCGAGGTGACCTGGTCCCCGGCCCACCGCCGGGACTGGGACGATTTCTCCCGCCGCCTGAAAACCCACTTCACCCGTCTGGACGCCATGGGTGTCGACTACTTTATCCCCCCGCCCCGTTCGCTCACTGCGGTAACCGTGTTCACCGACGAGCTGCAAGTGGCGCTGGACAGCCCGCTGGAGAAGGGGCATGTGCGCTACACGCTGGACGGCAGCGACCCGGGACTGGAAGCGCCGGTCTACAGCACGCCGCTGCGGCTCACCCAAACCACCGTGGTCAACGCCCGCACCTTCACCGACGATGGAACCGCCGGCGCCGCTACGCAGTTCCGCTTCACCCGCCAGCAGCCGCTGGAAGCGGTCGAGCCGGCAGAGGCCGAGGAGGGGTTGACCTTCAGCAGTTACACCGGTGAGCGCGAGGAGTTGGACAGCCTGTCCGGAGAGCAGCCGACAGCCAACGGCACAACCGACGACCTGGGCCTCGACATCCGGCCGCGGGACCAGCACTACGCCCTGATCTTCGACGGTTTTCTCGGCGTGCCCGAGGACGGCACCTACACCTTCTTCCTCACCTCGGACGACGGCAGCCGCCTGTTCATCGGGGATCTGGAGGTGGTGGACAACGACGGTCGTCACGGCACGGCGGAGGTGCGGGGCCAGATCATCCTGCGGGCCGGCCGGCACCCCATCCGCATCGAGTATTTTCAGGGGCGGGGCTTCCAGGACCTGCAGCTGGACTACGCGGGTCCGGGCATCCGCCGGCAACCGGTCCCCGCTTCGGCCTTCAGCCACTAGTGCACAATATGGGGGTCAGGTCTGTCACTCGCCACTCTTCTGCACGGCCTCCCAGCAGGTCCAGTGACAATCCCAGTTGTCGATGTCACTGAGCCGCGGGTGATCGCAGCTCACGCTCCGGAGCACCCGTTTGCCGTCTTTTTCCTGCCACTCGATGAGCAGTTTTGCCGTGCGCCCCTCGTCCTGGCACTCGAATACCCGCTCTTCCCGCACCGATTTCCCGGCCATGACCGCCCCTCCTTCTATCTTTCCGGTCAATTGGAAAATTTGTATTCCCTCTGTACTACATACAGTATGTGCTGAACGCGGCAATATGCAACTTTTGGTGACCCCATTTTGTTGCAGCAGGGAGATTGCTTCGCTTCGCAATGACAAGGGGATCAACAGCGGCTGACGATGCGCTCCAACTCCGGGGCGGCGCGGACCAGCGAGCGGTGGTGGGCGAACTGGGCCCGGCAGCGCAGCAGGTTGTGGTCCGGCCGGTTTGTGCGGAAGTAGGTGTCGCCACAGAGGTAGTCGGTGAGGAAGCGGATACCGATCTCCAGCGTGATCAGCCGGCCGGAAGTGACCAGCAGCGCCCGTTCTTCAGTCGTCAGCAACGGGCCCATTTCCGCCAGGTACCCGCCGGCGAGCGACTCGAACAGTTCGAGGTCCACCCCACCCCCGGCCGGATCGGCCTCGTCTTCAGCCGCGTAGCTGGTCATGGTGCGCACCATGTCACCGAAATCAAACAGCGCCGTCCCGGGCATCACCGTGTCCAGGTCCACCACGCAGATCCCCGCACCGCTCCAGCGGTCGAGGAGCACGTTGCTGATCTTGGCGTCGTTGTGTACCGCGCGCTCGGGGAGGAGGTCCGTCCGCAGCGCCTCCAGCAGTACCGGTGCCGCGGCACGCTGCCCCATGGCATAGTCGAGCTCCGCCCGGGTTTCCCCGGCACGGCCACAGAGATCAGCTTCCACGGCCCGCTGGAGGTCGGCGAATCGCCGGGGGGTGTCGTGGAAGCCGGCGATGGTCTCCCCCAGCCGCGGCCCGGGCAGATCGGCCAAACGCCGCTGGAACTCGCCGAAGGCCCGGCCCCCTGCTTCCGCCTCGGCCGGCATGGTGACCGCAAGGATGGTACGGGTTCCCGGGATAAAGGAGTAAAGCCGCCAGCAATCCCCCTCTCCATCGCGGATGAACGGCGCCCCGTCCCGTGCCTGGACCAGGGACAGCACACGACGGCCGGCATCGGCCGCTTCTTCCGCTTCCAGAGACCGGGCCAGGTGGGTGGTGACCCGGCGGATATTGTCCATCACCAGTGCCTGGTCGGCAAAAACGCTGCTGTTGAGCCGCTGCAGCAGGTAGCGCGACGTTCCGTCCGGGCGGCGCACGGTGAGCCGGAAAGAGTCGTTGATGTGCCCGCCGGCATGCGGCTCCACGGTTTCGATCTCGCCTTGCAGGGCGAAGCGGGCGGCGATCTCCCGGACATCCGACTCCATGTTCATCTCCAGAGCTCCCGGGGGTACGCCCCCTGATCGGTCAGGCGGCCCAGGATCCCGGCCACCCGGTCCCGGTCCTCAGGATTGGTGATCCCGCACCAGCGGCCGGCGCCCCCGAGGATTTTCACCCGTGCCGCACCTTCGGCGATCAGTCCGCTGACCTCGTTGGAGAGATAGAACTCGTCCCCGGCGGAGTCTCCGCTGGTCTCCAGAAAACGGGCGAACGCTCCGTTCAACTGGGGGAAGACCTCGGGGGTGAAACCCCAGATGTTCATCGACACCAGCTCTTCTCCACCCACCAGGCACCGGCGTCCCCCGGCGTCTTGGTACACCCCGCCGTCACCCGACCTGGCAATTGCAGGAATCTCCTCGATCTCCTCCAGCAGGCCGTTGTCAGCGCAGCGGCACAGTGCCCGGGAGACGCTGCCTCCGCCGTCGGGCAGCGTGGATCCCAGGGCGTAGCCCACCATGGCGTAGACCGGCGGCCCGGCAGGCAGGGGGCCGGCGAGAAATCGGCCCAGCGATTCCAGGGCTCCCGCGCCGTAAAAGTCGTCGGCATTGACCACCGCGAAGGGCCGGTCCACCAGTTCCCGGGACGCCAGCACCGCCTGGCCGGTGCCCCAGGGCTTGACCCTGCCGGGGGACAGCGTACAACCCCCAGGCAGGTCGTCGAGCCCCTGGCGGACGAAATCCACCGGCAGGTGCCGCCCGAACCGCTCGCCGGCGGCTGCCCGCAGGCGATCCTCCGCTTCCTCGCTCACCACCAGGACTGCCCCGCCGAACCCGGCCCGCAGGGCATCGTACACCGTGTAGTCCAGGATGGCCTCGCCCGCGGGGCCCACCGGTTCCAGCTGCTTCAGGCCCCCGAAGCGACTGCCGCGGCCCGCGGCCAGAATCACCAGCAGTGGTGCTGCCCGCCTCGCCATCGACCTCTACTCCTGGACGCGGATGACATGTTTGCCCCAGGCCGGCGGCACCTCCATCCCCAGGATGGCCGCGAGGAAGGACCACTGGTCGGTCACCTCCTCGATGGCCTTGTCCGTGGGCTTGCCCCCGCCGTGGCCGGCCCGGGTCTCGATGCGGATCAGCACCGGCGCCGGGCCGTCCTGGGCCCGCTGCATGGCGGCGGTGAATTTGAACGAGTGCCCCGGCACCACCCGGTCGTCGGTGTCGGCGGTGGTGACCAGGGTGGGCGGGTAGGCGGTGCCGTCCTTGATGTTGTGATAGGGGGAGTAGGCCAGCAGCGCCTTGAACTGCTCCGGGTCGTCTGACGACCCGAAATCGTCGGTCCAGTAGCGCCCGGCGGTGAACTTGTGGAAACGGAGCATGTCCATCACCCCCACCTCGGGCAGGCAGGCGCCGAAGAGGTCCGGCCGCTGGGTCATCACCGCCCCCACCAGCAGCCCCCCGTTGCTGCCGCCCATCACCGCCAGTTTTTCCGTACGGGTGTAGCGCTCATCGATCAGCCACTCCGCAGCGGCGATGAAATCGTCGAAGGCGTTCTGCCGCTTCAGCTTGGTGGCCCCCTCGTGCCACTCCCGGCCATACTCGCCGCCGCCGCGGATGTTGGCCAGGGCGAAAATGCCGCCCATCTCCATCCAGGCGATTTTCGCGGCCGAGAACGACGGAGTCATGGATGCGTTGAAACCGCCGTAGCCGTATAGCAGCACGGGGTTCGACCCGTCCTTCTTCAGCCCCTTCCTGTGGGCCAGGAACATCGGCACCCTGGTGCCGTCCTTGGAGGCGTAGAACACCTGGCTCACTTCGAACTGAGCGGGGTCAAAGGAGGTCTGGGCCCGGCGGAACAGCGCGCTCTTGCCGCTGGCCAGGTCGTAACGGTAAATGGTCGGCGGCATATTGAAGCTGGAGAAGCGGTAGAAGGTTTCGGTATCACTCCGCCGGCCGAAAAACCCGCCAACCGACCCCAGGCCGGGCAGCTCCACGTCACGCACGTGCTCGCCGGCGGTGCTGAAGAGCCGCACCCGGCTCGACGCGTGGCGCAGGTAGCGGGCAAAGAATAAGTTGCCCACCAGACCCACCCGCTGGAGCGTGTCCTCGGTCTGGGGAATCAGCGTTTTCCAGGCGCTGCGCTCGGGGTGCCGCAAGTCCACCGCCACCACCCGGCCCCGCGGCGCGTCCAGGTCGGTGCGGAAGTAGAGCAGAGGGCCATCGTTGCCCAGAAAGCCGTAGCTGGCGTCCCAGCCGCCGATCAACGGTTGCGGCATGGCGTAGGGCCGGGCCAGGTCCCGGACAAAGACCAGGTTCTTCTCCCCAGCCTCCCAGACAGTGATCACCAGGTAGCGGCCGTCCTCGGTCACCGTGGCCCAGAAGGTCCACTGCGGCTGGTCGGGCCGCTGGTAGACCAGAGTGTCGTCGGCCTGGGACGTGCCCAGCCGGTGGTAGAAGATCTTCTGATTGAGGTTTGACTGCTGGAAGGTTGCCCCCTCGGCCGGCTCGTCGAAGCGGCTGTAGAAAAAGCCCAGACCGTCCAGGGTCCAGGAAACCGCGGACCACTTGATCCAGGTCAGTTCCTCGGGCAGGTCCTTGCCGGTCCGCAGATCGCGGATGCGCCAGCGGTTCCAGTCCGAACCGGCCTCGGCCACCGACCAGGCCATGTAGCGGCCGTCGTCGGAGAAGGAGGTGCTGCCCAGGGTGACCGTGCCGTCGCCGGACCAGGCATTGGGGTCGATGAGCACCCGCGGCTTCCCGTCGAGTCTGTCCACGGCATAGAGTACGTCCTGGTTCTGCAGGCCGTCGTTCTTCTCGAAGTAGTAGACACCGCCGTGCCGCGCCGGCAGACCGAACCGCTCGTAGTTCCACAGTTCGGTGAGCCGGGAGCGGATGGCCGGCCGCTGGGGGATCGCCTCCAGCCAGGAGAAGGTGAGCCTGTTCTGCGCTTCCACCCACCCGGCCACGGCATCGCTGGTGCGCACGTCGTCCTCCAGCCAGCGGTAGGGATCGGCCACCTCGGTGCCGTGGTAGATCTCCACCTGGTCCACCCGGTCGGTTTCCGGATAGGCCGGCCGGTCACCGGCGAAAACCGCGGGGACGGGGATCGCGAGAATACCCGACAGGACAAGGAGGAGAAGTGACGTTGGCTTGCGCATTGGAGGCTCTCCGCTGGGGTTGGGCCGGCCGGGAACGGTTGGTTTCCGGAAGGCCGGACTGGGATCCGCTGACACGGCTCATCATACAACGGACGGCGGGTGTGGCGGAAACCAGGCCCCGACAGCAGCCCCCTTGACCGGCGCGGCCCAAAGTAGCAAACTGTGTTCATGAAAAAGAAACTGGTTCTCATCGTGGACGACGAGCCGGGAATCCTTGTTTCGCTGTCCAACATTCTCAAGGACGAGGGATACCGTACGGTGACCACCGGCCGCGGCGAGGAGGCGCTGACCCTCTACCAGCAGCACCTGCCCGACGTGGTCTTCCTCGACATCTGGCTCCCCGACCGGGACGGGCTGGAAACCCTGCGCGCCCTGCTGGAACTGGACGCCGGGGCGGCGGTGATCATGATGTCGGGCCACGGCACCACCCCCACCGCGGTGCGGGCAATCAAGATGGGCGCCTGCGACTACCTGGAGAAACCGCTCTCCTACGACCAGGTGATGGACGCGGTGGTGGGCGCGCTGCGGGACAAACCGGACCGGGCCAGCCTGCGGTCGAACCCGGTGCTGGAACTGGCCAAGGCCCGCACCGACGACGAGGTGCGGGTGAGCCCGCCGCCGCGACTCCCCCTGCTGCAACAGACCGACGTTCCGCAGCGGACCATCAGCACCAGCAAGGCGATCTACGGCCTTGGCCTCCACTCGGGCAGCCGCACCGGCATGGTGATCCAGCCGCTGCCCCCGGACAGCGGCATCCACTTCATCACCCTGCCCGGCGGGACGGTGATCCCGGCCCACATCTCCGCCGCCGGCAACACCGAATATGCCACGACCCTCACCGGCCACGGCGAGGGCATCCGCACCGTGGAGCACCTGCTCTCGGCGCTCCACGCCTGCGGAATCACCAACCTGCTGATCAAGGTCCACGGCGAGATCCCGGTGCTCGACGGCTCGGCCCTGGAGTTCTGCCACGAGCTGGAAAAGGTGGGCATCGAGGACCAGGGTATCCCCCGGATGGAACTGGTTATCGACAAACGCTACCAGGTGGGCGAGGACGACGGGAAGAAGATGCTGGCCATCGAGCCGGATGACGGTTTCTCCGTCTCCTACCAGCTGAGCTACCCGCCGCCGGTGGGCGACCAGTTCTGCGAGTTTCGGATGGAGAACGCCGAAGCCTACCGCGAACAGATCGCGCCGGCCCGCACCTTCGGTTTCATGCGCGACCTGAAGATGATGAACGAACTGGGCCTGGGCTCCGGCGGCCGGCTGGACAACTTCATCCTCGTCGGCGAAGACAACGTGATCAACACCGAGCTCCGCTTCCCCGACGAGTTCGTGCGGCACAAGATCCTCGACATCATCGGCGACTTCTACCTCCTCGGCTTCCCGGTGCGGGGCAAGGTCACCGCCCGCTTCTCCGGCCACCGGGACAACATCGCCCTGCAGCAGCAGATCCTCGACGCGGTGGGTTGAATGGGGTACACAACAAGGCGCGGGTGGAGGCCGTATTGGCCCTACTCCCGCGCCGTTTTTCGCGTCTGGACTACTTCTTGCCGCTGCGGCCGCCGCCACCGCCCGACGACCCGATTGAACTTCCGCCGCCCGACGACCCGCTGGATGACCCCCGGCCCATCGATATACCGGACGATCCCATGCCCCGCCGCTGTGTGATCCGCGTGGCCTCTCTGGTCACCCGCCTCGTCTGTATCTCCCGCTCGACGGTCTGGATGGCTTTCAGTTCCGTTGTCTTCCGCGGATCACTGGCCGTCCAGATCCCGCCGGTCCCGTATTCATCGACAAAGCCCTCACCAAAGCTCCACCAGGTGTAATTGGGAACATCATAGCGGCCCCAGCGGTAGGTCCAGGGGTACCAGTATCCCCCGGCGTAGCGGCGGCCATGGACACGGGGACCGAAGCGTGGATAGAAATAATCCCAAGGAAACCGAAACTGGTCATAGTACGGGTAGATAGTACGCCGTATGAGCATTTGGATTGATCGATCCGAACCACTCGCCCGAGGAGAACGCGCCGGGCATCTTCTGGGCCTGGGCCTCCTGCGTCCCGCAGAGGACCAGCATGAAAAGCAGGGCCGCCGCAACGAGAAACAGTCGTGATTTGAACATCTCGCACCTCCCTTTGATCATCTCTGATCCAGTTTACTTCTTATTCCCCTCATTTGCTAATTTTTTTACCGGCGCGACTGGAAGATCGGAAGCCCGCTCTCCGGGCACCGCCGGGTATATAAACCCGTTGATCCATTGATATTCGTCACCGAGCCCCCCTCGGTGACCCCGGTGCCACGACCAGCAGCGCCAGCAGAAGTACATGGTAATAGCCTGCCGCGGACGGGGCGGGATCTGGGCAATGGGCAACGCGTTGGGCTGCGCCGCCAGTTGCCGGATCAGAGCGGGATCGACGCGTTCGAGGCCCAGCGCATCTTCGCCCAGGGCATCCGGCTCCAGGGCGTCCTCCTCCAGAGCGTCCGGCTCCAGGGAGTCGGCAATCAAAAAAACCTCCTGGGCCCTGACCATTCCAGTTGCCAAGAGAATCAGCGTGACGAACAGAGCAATGGCGGCCAGGAAGAAGAGACTGCCGGCCCCGGACGCGATACGCTCGAATCCTGAATCGGACATCTCGCACCTCCTTTCGGTTCGCTATGCAGAATGATTGGACGTCCGGACCTGAGGTATTGCAATCCGTTTGCCAACTCCGCAACAGGCAGGATCACCGGCAATCCGGGTGAAGCCCGATACAGTGTGAAAAATGCATGACCGCAAAAAGGGACAAGCTACCTGAGGGACAGGAGCTGTTTAGTCGCACATTCCTGCCATACGCCATTGAGGCCGTATAATGGGGGAGTGACAACAGCTCACCATCCACATCGAGGTAGTTGACCATGAGAAAGCTGACCACGGCAATACTGGCCTTCCTCCTGCTCTCCCTGCCCGTCCATGCCGGCTCCGCGGATGGAGCAGAATCGTCCCACCGCTGGCACACCGACCATCTAGGGAGAATTCACTGGGATATCGAACCGGACGAAACACTGCCCCACCAGGACCACATGGCCATGTCCGGCCGCAGCGTGGACCTGATCCTGGAGTGGGAGGTGGACGCCGGGGGCAGTTTTCAGGCCACCAGGGTGGTTCGCTGGCCCATGCTGCGCACCCTGCCCGACGACACCCACGCCAGCCTGTCCAGGGAACTGAACGACGGGATGGATCCCCGGCCACTGGTGGATGGGCAGCCCCTCTCCGGCGGTGCGGTCCAGCAAGTGCTGATTCACGGCCTGATGACCGTCTCCAGCGATCACCGGGAGGGCGTGTGGACCGAGCAGACCATCTTCCCCAGCCCGCACTCTCCGGCAGTCATCGATCACTGGGTTCTGGAAAACACCGGCACCCGGACCCTGCAGATCACCGTCCCCGGCTGGAGGGTCTCCCACAGCACCACAGCCGAGGCGGGGCTGTTCGGCTCCTATATCGTGGACCAGTTCCTGGTGGGGGAAGCGAGCCGCCGGGTGGCCCCGGGAGAGAGCATCCGCTGGGCCATCGTCCGATCGGCGCGAAAAAAAGACGATGCACCCTTCTCCTGTGACGCGGATGCCGAACTGGCCGCCAGGGAACAGTTCGTGCGCAGTATCGAGATCGATCTGGAGCTGAAGACACCGGACAGAGTGATCAACCGGCTGTTCGCCTTTTCCAAGCTGCGGGGGACGGAGAGCATCTTCGCCACCCGCGGGGGGCTGATGCACGGGCCGGGGGGATACAACAAGTATCTGGCCGCCATCTGGGCCAACGACCAGGCCGAATACATCAACCCCTTCTTCCCCTTTCTCGGCAATACCGCGGGCAACGAGAGCGCGATGAACGCCTTTCGCCACTTCGCCGCGTATATGAACCCGGAGTACAAACCGCTTCCCAGCTCGATCATCGCCGAGGGCCGCGGGTTCTGGAACGGCGCCGGGGACCGCGGCGACGCGGCAATGATCGCCTACGGCGCCGGCCGTTTCGCCCTGGCTTCGGGGAACCGGGCCTGGGCCGAGGAATTGTGGCCGCTGATCAGCTGGTGCCTGGAGTATTGCCGTCGGCAGACCACCACCGAAGGCATCATCGCCTCGGACACCGACGAACTGGAGGGCCGCTTCCCCGCCGGCGAGGCCAACCTCTGCACCTCCTGCCTCTGCTATGACGCCCTGCTCTCCGCCGCCTGGCTGGCCGAGGAACTGGGGAAGGACGATGCCGGCGAGTTTCGGAACCGGGCCGCCACGCTGCGGACGGCAATCGAAGACCAGTTTGCCGCCGAAGTGGAAGGATATTCAACCTATCGTTATTTCGCGGGCAACGAGATCCTGCGCAGCTGGATCTGCATCCCGCTCACCGTGGGCATCTTTGACCGGGCCGAGGGAACAATCAATGCGCTCTTCTCGCCCCGCCTCTGGACCCGGGCCGGGCTGCTCACCGAGGCGGGCACCGAAACGGTCTGGGACCGCGCCACCCTCTACGCCCTGCGCGGCGTATTCGCCAGCGGCGGTACCGAACAGGCGCTGGAGAAACTTGCCGCCTTTTCCCGCTGGCGGCTGCTGGGGGACCACGTGCCCTACGTGATCGAGGCCTTCCCCGAGTTCAACCAGAGCCACCTCTCGGCGGAGAGCGGGCTCTACTGCCGGATCATCACCGAAGGCCTGTTCGGCATCCGGCCCACCGGGCTGAGCTCGTTCCACTGCATCCCCCGGCTGCCCGCAAGCTGGGACTGGATGGCCCTGAGCCGGGTCAGGGCTTTTGGTGCCACCTGGGACATGGAGGTTCAGCGCGTGGACGGCGGGATCAATGTGCTGATCATGGATGAGGGCCGCCGCCAGATCTACAACGAGACCCTCCCCGCCGGTGAGCTTCACCGGGTGGACCTGGAGACTCCTGAAGACAAAACAGCGGGCGGAGGCCCGACCGGCCATCCGCCCGCGTAGTGTTGTCAAACTCCTGTCGGCTATCTCTTCAGCGACCTGGCCTTTTTCACCAGTTCGATGAACTCGGCTCGATAACCGTTGGCGTCGCGTCCCAGCCCCTCTCCGGCCAGTTCGATCACCGAATCGACGGTGGCGCTCCCCTTGTGCGGCGAATCGCGAAGGATCATGCCGAAGGAGGCCACCGCGGCGGCAAACTTGAAGTCCGGCGGTGCCGCGGCGTAGCCCGTGCCCTGGTCGGTCACCGGGAAGGAGAGCAGACTGCTCTTCTCACCGTCCGGCCTCTTGAAACGCAGTTTGATGGTGAACAGTTCACCGCTGCCCGCCTCGCGGCTGGGCGTGGTGGACTGCTGATATTTCAGCGGGTCCACGTTGGGCAGCTCGATCTCCACACCGGCGGGCACCAGCTCGTAGAGCGCGGTGACCGTGTGGCCGGCGCCGATCTCACCGGCGTCCTTGGTGTCGTCGTTGAAGTCCTCGGCGGCCAGGATACGGTTCTCGTAACCGATCAGCCGGTAGGCCGACACCTCGGCCGGGTTGAACTCCACCTGGATCTTCACGTCCTTGGCGATGGTGATCATGGTGGAGCCGATCTCGTCCACCAGCACCTTCTTCGCCTCGCGGATGGTGTCGATGTAGGCGTAGTTCCCGTTGCCCTTGTCGGCCAGGTTCTCCATGGTGGCATCCTTGAGGTTGCCCATGCCGAAGCCCAGCACAGTGAGGAAGACGCCGCTCTTGGCCTTGTCTTCGATCATCCGGGTCAGGTCACCACGGTTGGTGGTGCCCACGTTGAAGTCGCCGTCGGTGGCCAGGATGACCCGGTTGACCCCGCCCTTGATGAAGTTGCGGACGGCCAGGTCGTAGGCCAGCTCGATGCCGGCGCCGCCGTTGGTGGAACCGCCGGCCCGCAGATTGTTGAGAGCACCGAGGATCGCCTGCCGGTTGTTTCCCGAAGTGGGCGGCAGCACCAGGCCCGAAGCGCCGGCATAGACCGCGATGGCCACGCTGTCCTTCTCGCCCAGCTGCTGCACCAGCAGGCTCATGGCCTCCTTGAGCAGCGGCAGTTTGTTCTGCGAGTTCATCGAGCCGGAGACGTCGAGCAGGAAGACCAGGTTCGATGCCGGACGGCGGCCGACGGGCATCTCCCAGCCCTTGAGGCCCACCCGGGCCAGCCGGTGATCAGCGTTCCAGGGGCAGCCGGCCACGGTCACGTCGGCTGAGAACGGACTGTCGTCGCCGGGCGACTGATAGTCATAGTCGAAGTAGTTGACCAGTTCCTCGATGCGCACCGAGTCCGGCGGCGGCAGCTGGCCCTGGTTGATGAAGCGGCGCATGTTGGCATAGGCCGCGGTGTCCACGTCGATGGAGAAGGTGGAGAGCGGGTTCTCGCCCACCGCCTTGAAAGGGTTGTCCTCGATCCGGTCGTAGGCTTCGGTGTTGTGGCCCGGCCAGTGGTTGAGGTTCGGGTCGTCGATGGAAGAGTCGTCCTGCTCCAGCTCGTAGCCGAACATCTCCCGCTTCTCCAATGCCCCCGAGGCCCGGCCGTACTCCGCATCCCCGGCGGCCAGGGGAGCCGTTGCGCCGCCATGCGCCACCATGCCGGCCTTCGATGCCGGCGGAGCCGAAGCGGCGTAGTTATCGCCCACGTAGCCGAGAGCCTGGAGACGGTTCCGGGTTGCCTGGTCCATCTGCGGCTTTTCCGGATGCCGGCACTGACCGGGGCCTGCTTCTTGTCCTTCTGCTCCTTGCTCCTGCTCCTCGCCTCAGCGATCATCTCTTCCGCAACTGAAGGCTGTTCATTGTCAGCCGGTGAACCGGCATCAGGGTCCTGCCGGGCGATGTTCCCGGCTTCCCTTCGATCGCTCTTTTGCGGAGTGGGGGACTTGCTACGCGGCCCCAAGGCCTTCACCATAGCGGGTTGACTCTTGGCCGACAGCGGTTCAGGCTCCCGCCCGTGCTCATACATGGGGTAGAAGACAATGGCGCCGGTGCCGATGACCATCAGGAAGACGGCGGCGGCGCGCAGCATGGCCAGTGGGACCAGCGGGACCGCTCCGGATGGAGCGACACCACCTCGGCGCCCTCATCCTCCTCGGCCTCCGCTGCCCGGCTGGCGATGGTCTCCCGCTGACCGCTGCTCAGCGTCAACTCCGGGGCCCCGGCAAAGAGCTCCCGGGTGATCTCCGCGGCGGCGCGGATCTCTTCCACCTGCTCCCGGGCCTTTTCGTCATCGGCCAGCGCCTGTTCCACGGCGGCCAGCTCGGGCCCGTCCAGTTCGCCGAGCACGTAAGCGGTGAGTTTCTCCTTGTTAAGATTGATATTCATGGTTCAAGCCTCCTGGGCCAGGTTGTCCCCGGCCCGAAGCTGCTGTCGAATGCTGTCGAGAGCAGAGGTGATCAGGGTGCTCACCGTGCCCAGCGAAACACCCATCACCTGGGAGATTTCGCGGTAGGTCAGGTCATCCTGAAACTTGAGGCGGCAGGCTTCCTGCTGTCGGTCGGGGAGGCCCTGCAGCGCGTTGTTCACGCGCTCGTGGGCCTCGCTCTGCAGGACTGCCGCACCCGGCCCGGCGCTGCTGTCGGCGCGCGCCTCGGCCCGATCCTGGGGTATGCCGTGCATGCGAGCCTCCTTCTTCCGGACATTGAGCGCGTGGTTGCGGGCCACCGTGTACAACCAGGCGGCCAGGTGGTCGTCCACCTTGTCCCGCTTGGCTGCGCAGAGGCGCAGGAAGGTCTCCTGCACCACGTCGCGGGCCGTCTCGGCGCTTCCGGTGATCCGGGCCGCATACCTGAGCAGCGGGCCTTCGTAGCGGTCCAGCGCCTGTTGTATCCACTCCGCTTTCGTGTTCCGTGATTGCTGGTTCATGGCATCATCCGATTCGTTTCCGTTTTGAGAACTGTTCGCGAACCACTGTCACCATGTATAACAATCGGAGGTCTCTTCCGTTCAGCAGGAAATGCCAGTGCTCTCGTCTAATGCCAAGTATATCGTTAAAATGGCAGGTGTATGATGGATCGTACCAGAAACCGATGGTGTGCTGATGGAAAACAGGCCTCAACCGGACCCGGTCCACCTCCGCTGGCTGGCCGTGGAGCAGACCGAAGACCGGAGTCTCGACGCCCGCTGCCTGGAGACCCTCTCGCCGGACGAGCGGTCGCGGTACGGCCGGTTCCGTTATGACCGGGACCGCCGGCTCTACCTGGCGGCCCACACCCTGCTGCGGGCCACCCTCTCGCAGTACGGCAGCGTGACTCCCCGGGAGTGGTCCTTCCACACCAACCGCTACGGGAAGCCGCACCTGGTTCCGGACAACGGCAATCCCCCGTTCCGTTTCAACCTGACCCACACCGCCGGGCTGGCCGCTTGCGTTGTATCACCAACATTCGAAGTGGGCCTGGACGCCGAGCACCTCGACCGCAAGACCGACCCCGGGCTGGCCCATCGCTTCTTTTCGCCGGTGGAACGGGCCCAGCTGGAGGGGATCTCCGGGGAGGCGAGGCAGCGGGCATTCTTCGACATCTGGACCCTCAAGGAATCGTACGTCAAGGGCCGGGGGATCGGGGTCTCCCTGCCCCTCCGCTCCTTCGGCTTCACCCTCCCGGAGGATGACCAGGGCGCGATCCTCTTCTCACCGCCCCTGGGCGACCTGGCTAACCGCTGGAGCTTTTTCCGCTTCCGGCCCGGCCCGCACCACACCCTGGCCGTGGCGGTGAACCACCCGCCGGGGGCCGGACCCCTGCTGCTCAGCAGCCGGGTCGACTCGCTGGCCGACCTGCTCTGAGACCGCCTGCGGGATCTTTGACGCTGAATTGGCCGTATACTGAAGAAGAAACCGAAAATGACCGGCCGGGCGGCGGCCGCGGGAAAAGGAGGACCAACATGGAAACACATGTCAAACTGCTGGGGGCGTTCTACATCGGCCTGGGGATCCTGGGCCTGCTGGCCGCGGCCTTCTTCTTTATCTTCATGGTGGGGGCCGGCCTGATCTCCGGCGACGGCGAAGCGATGGCCGCCACCTCCATCGTGGGCACGGTGATCGCCGGAATTCTCAGCCTGATCTCCTTTCCCGGCGTGATCTGCGGCATCGGCCTGCTCCAGCGGAAGCCCTGGGCCAGGGTTCTGGTCCTGGTGCTCGGCTGTCTCAACCTGATCAGTTTCCCCCTGGGCACCGCCCTGGGGATCTACACCCTCTGGGTGCTGATCAACCCCGAGGTGGAACCGATTTTCACCGGGTGATGCCCCCGAATCCTTGCCTGTCCCATCCCCATGGTGGACAATAGACAGGCCATGGAAAAGACTCCGGATTCAGGACAAAACGGCGGAAGACGGCTCTGGATCGTCCCGCTGGTGCTCTGCCTGCTGGTTCTGGCCGGGGCCGGCCTCCGTTATTACCACCTGGGTGAAAAGGCCCTCTGGCTCGACGAGGTCTTCACCCTGGTCCGCACCCAGCAGGCCGGCCCGGCGGAGATCATGGAGCGGATCAAGACCCACGAGCGGCACCCGCCGCTCTTTCACCTCCTCTCCGCTCCCCTCCTCCGCCCGGGCCACGGTGACGCCGCGGTGCGGCTGCTGCCGGCGCTGGCCTCGACCCTCAGCGTGCTGTTCACCGCTCTGCTGGCCTGGAGGATGTTCGGCCGGAGTGCCGGCCTGGCCGCGGCGGCCCTTGCCGCCTGCAGTTCCTTCGAGGTGGCCGTCGCCCAGGAGGGACGCCCGGCAGCCCTGGCCACCTTCCTGCTGCTGGCCTCCACCCTCGCCTTTCACCGCGCGGTCTTCGGAAAACGGGACCGAGGCGCCCTGTGGGCCGCAATCCTCTACGGACTGCTGGTGGCCCTGGCCCTGCACACCTACTACTACGCCGTCTACCTGGTGGCGGCCCAGCTGCTCTTCCTGCTGGTTCACGGAGCGCTGGACGCCCGGGGCAGCTCCTTTTCCCGCAGCTTCCGCTGGCCGGTGGCGCTGGCCGGCGTTGCCGGCTGCCTGCTGCTGCTTCCCTGGGCGCTCTGGGTCCGGGAATCGCTGCTCCGCTTCAGTGAAATGGCCTCGGCCAGGGAGACGGTGAACTACGGTCCGCTGGCCGTGGCGGATTTCTTCCGGGCTCTCTACGTCTTCCCGCTGAAGTTTTCGGCGGGCTGGCTCAACTGGGGCCTGGCCGTCCTGGTGCTGGCCCAGCTGGCCGCGGCCCTGCTGATCTTCCGCAAGCGGGACCGCCGGCAGCTGCTGCTGGTTGTCCTGCTGCTGGCCCTGCCGCTGGTTGCGGTCCTCGCCTCGCCCTTCAAGCCCGAACTGTTCCAGCCGCGGCACCTGGCCTATCTCAGCCCGGTCTTCTTCATCCTGCTGGCCCGCCTGCTCACCGTGCTCCGGCCGCGATGGGCCGCCATCATGCTGGCCATAGGCTTCCTCGTCCTGAACATCTTCTCGCTGCGGCTCTACTACGATCCCGGCTATCGCAAGACCGCGGTGCGCGACTGCACTGCCGCCATCGCCGCCTCGGCCCGTCCCGGTGACGCCGTGCTCTTCAACCCCGCCTTTGCCTCACCATCATTCGAACGCTACGAACCCGGACCGGCACTGCCCAAGATCATCGTCTACCCCAGCCGTTTCGACGAGCTGCGGGGCGAACTCCTCCGCCACCGCCGGGTCTGGCTGGTGGAATACCGCGGGGCGACCTTCGGCCCGCTGCCCAGCTACGGCGCCGCCATGGGCAGGACCATGCGGCCGGCCGGCGGTCAGCGGACCTTTTCCGCGGTCAACGAGGCGATCACTGTCTCCCTGCACATCAATCCCGCTGCCCGGCAGCGGCGGCCGGCCGGCTCCCGGTAACCGGCCCTTTATTGCACCGGGCGGATAAATTGTAGTAATTTAGTGTGTTTTTGCCACCGACACTGGGCCCGGCGACGGAAAAGCCGGGTTTTACGAGGAGAGGCGATAGATGTCCATGCAAGAGAGGATGCTCTTCATCATCGGCACCCCCCGCTCGGGGTCCACCATGCTGGAACGGATGCTGGAGTCCCATTCCGAGATCTACGGCCGTCCGGAGCCGCACCTGATGACCCCGCTGGCCCACCTGGGCTACTGGGCCAACGTGGATAAGGCGCCCTTTGACCACGTACTGGCCGCCGAGTCGACCAGGCAGTTCGTGGCCGACCTGCCGAACACCGAAGACCGACTACTACGACGCCTGCCGGGCCTATGCCGACACGCTGTACGGCCGGATGCTGGAGCCCAGCGGCAAGCGCTACTTCCTGGACAAGACCCCGGCCTACGGCCTGGTGGTGCCCTACCTGGCCAAGCTCTACCCCCGGGCCAGGTTCATCGTGCTCACCCGGCACCCGCTGGGCATCTTCAGTTCCTTCGCCAACTCCTTCTTCGACGGCGATTACCAGCTGGCCCAGGAGTACAACCCGCTGCTCAACCGCTACGTGCCGGTGATGGCCTGGTTCCTCCGCGAGAAGCCGGTGCCGATGATCCACGTGCGCTACGAGGACATCACCCGGGATCCGGAGAAGAAGGTCAAGGAGATCCTCGACTTCCTCGACCTGCCCTTCGAGGAGAACTGCGTGGAATACGGGCGGCGGCAGCCGGAGGTCAAGGGTCTGGGCGACCCGCTGGGGGTGAAGAAACACACCCGGCCGGTGACCAGCTCCATCGACAAGTGGGCCGAGGAACTGGCCTACGACCAGACCAAGCTCTCGCTGATGGAAGAGATCATCGGCCAGCTGAACCCCGATGACCTGCGCACCTGGGGATATCCCCCGGAAACCCTCTGGAAACCGCTGGAAGAGGCCAACTTCACCGATATCGGCCCGAAAAAGGTGAAGATGAACAAGTATCGCCTGCAGCGGAAACTGATCGTCGGTCTGCGGTCCGGGATCAAGGGCAGCTTCCTCGCCGGGCTGCTGCGCAAGGTGCGCCTGGCCTGTGACGTGCTGCTGCGGGAATACTAGACCCGGCCTGCCTCAACTTTACCCGACAGTACAGAGCAAGCCCCCCGTTCAGGGGGGCTTTTTCATTCCTGTTTAATCAGTTTCTCAGGGTAGCAGAACCTCGGCCTGCACACCGGTGGGCACCGCCGGAGGTATGGTGTCCGGGGTGTACTGCTGCAGCTTGAGCACCAGTGTGTCGCGCCAGTCCAGCGTGCCGGTGATGGTCACCGTGCCGTCCCCGTTGTTGGTCAGGTTGAGGTCGGGCGGGGTCACCGGCGCCATATCGTGCATGGTGGCGGTCATCTCTTCCAGTGTCACCGGTTCGGTCATCCCGATCTCCACCAGGTCGATCTTGATCCGGAAGTCCCGGGTCTCGCCCAGCGTGGTGGGCCGGGGGAAGAGGGTGTCGAACGACTTGAGACTGGTGTGGTTGTAGTGCAGCACCACGTACGCCGTCTCGCCCGAGTCGAAGGTGGTGCTCGGCCCGTAGCGCTCGATCATGACGTACTTGTCCGGGGCCGGCTCGTCCGACTCGTCCACCTGCAGCACCTTGTGGCAGGGGTACCAGCCCAGTTCGTTGAACCGGTCGATGAACGGCACCACTCCGGCGGAGACGTTCCGCAGTTCCTCCAGGTCCTTGTTGTTCACCTCGACGAATTTCTTGGGGGCGAGGTAGAAGGCGTAGAGCAGGGCGACATTGTACATGTCGCACATCCCCTTGTAATACTCGTTGCTCGGCTCGTCAAAGGCCAGCGCCTCGGCGTAAGTGATCACCGGCGACCAGGGTTTGCTGCCGGCGACGATCTTGCGGTAGTCGAGGTGCTTGTTTCCCCAGTTCCAGCCGGAGATGGGCGAGCACTCGAAACCGAAGGTGTCGAGGTGGTTGGCCGCCGAGAAGAGGTAGCCGTATTCGATCATGTTGGCGCTGATGATGTCGCGGTCGGGCTGGTTCGCCTCCAGGCGCTCCTGCAGGCCGCCCATGAAGTTCTGGAAGGCGTTGAGGTTCCAGAGCGCCGGCGTGAACGTGGTGGGGCTGTAGGTCAGGTCGTAGCCCGCCGAGGCGAAACGGCTGCGCGAACCGTCCAGGGTCGCGCCGCCGATGTTCGACAGGTCCATCATCACCCCGTAGAGATACTCCTGGCTGAGCATGGTCTCCACCATGTACTCGTAGTAATCCTCCACGTGGTCGAGGTAGCGGTTGCCGAAACTGGGCGTCTGGTCCTCGGTGTTGATGTAGACCGAGGCCATGTACTGGAAAGCTGCCTGGTCGGGGTAGTGGGTGATGCGGTAGAGCAGGTAGTCCTGGTTGGTTGTGTCGTTGATGTTGATCAGGATGTCCGAGGGGAAGGACTCGATAATCTCCGCCTCGGTGAACACGCTGGGCAGGTCGTTCACCGCGTTGCGGAACTCGGGGTATGGCGGCAGCGGATCATCCTCGGGTGATTCGAACATCACCATCCAGGGCTGCGTGTAGTAGAGCATCTGCAGTCCCAGGTCATCGGTCATGTAGGCGGCCTCGTCCGCACTGTTGTTGAAGTAGTAACGGACAGCATAGTCCTCGGGGTTGGTCTCATAGGCGTTGCCCATGATCGATTCCGGCCGGCCGCCGTTGATCCCCCCGGCCATGGGCTCACCGCCCACCGAGCGCAGCCGGCCGTAGCCGGTGTAGATGTCGTAATACTTCTGCAGCGCGCCGCGCATGTCCCAGTTGGGCAGCGAGGTGTAGAGGACGAAATCGAAACTGGCATGATCCCGCTGGGCTGCCAGCCCCAGCTGGAAGCGGATGATGTAAAGGTCGTCCTCGGCTTCGTATTGCACGTAGTACGGCCGCACCAGATCCGGTTCGCGGGCGATGTTCAGCACGTGGTCCCCGTCGGTGATGCAGGAGAGGTTGTAGACGTTCAGCCTCAGGTTCGGCGAGATGGCGTCGGCCGCCACGTTCTCGTCGTAGACATACTGGTCGCGGATGCGGTAGTTCTTATGCAGGTTGTCGTACCACCACCATTCCATGGACGAGGTATCCACCGGCAGGACGAAGGAGAGGTCCAGCGCCCGGTCCAGGCCTTCGTTCCCCTCGCTGGGAGTCACCTGGCCGCTGATCTCGATGCGGTCGGTCAAGGCCTCCATCCGGGCCGATATGTCGAGACCTCGGCCACCCACGTTCACCGCCTGCATGTTCAGCACGCCGGCGTTATTGGTCACCGTGCCGCTCACCGGGATGTCCCGGATGCCGGCGGGTTCGCGGAAACAGCGGAAGTTGTCGAAGAGGACATCCATGGGCTGGGAATAATCGATGGAGTTGCCGCTGACATAGATGCGCACCGAAGCGCTGGCGGCGTTTTCGGGCGATTCCGCCCAGCCGGTGAACCGGGTCCAGCTGTAGAACGTCTGGCTCGCCTCGAAAACCTTGTCGCTGGAGATCAGCGCCTGGTCCCCGTCATACCAGTCGAGGTAGACGGCGGCTTCATAGGGCCAGCCGTTGATATCCCGGGAATAGCCGAAGTCGCTGCGGCACACCGAACTGCAGTAGTAGGTCACGCCGCCGACCACGGTAAAGGTGTCGCTGGCGATTTCGATCACGTCCGGTTCCAGCGGGTCGGCTTCGTCGCCGGACTGGGTGGTGACGAAGTGGATAGCGTTAAGGCCCTCGTGGGGCCCGCCGGTCTCCTGCTGAAGAGAGATGTTGTCCGCCGAACCGGTGGCGGTGAGCAGGTTCCAGTTGTCCGGGATGTGGATGTTGTCGAGGACGTGGGTGAACCCGCCCTCGAACCCTGAGTTGACCAGGATGTTCACCCCGTTGATGCCGGTGTAATCGGTGAGGGAGAAGCCGCCGGTGACGCCGGTGGTGAGCAGCTCGTCGCCCGCCACCTGGACCCCGGTCACCTGGCCTGCCGCGTCCACCTGGACGGTGAGGCCGTCGCCGGTGACCAGGTCGTCGGCCCGCAGGTGGGCGAACGTGCAGGAGAACAAGAACAGGAACACGCAGACCGCGGCACGGCGGGCGAACCGGCTGCCGCGGTGGGATTCAGGACGACACATTGTCGAAGGCCCTCCAGGTATCGATAGAAGCTTCTCTGGTATCGCTTGAGTGCATCTCACCGGCTGCTAAACCGAAAACCACTCGAGATTCAGCTCTTTTCATACATCCTTTGTCCACAGAGAGTCGGACATGTGTTGGACGATCAGATCTGCGGCGCCGACGGGTAGATGAACGGCTGCCGTCAGAAACCCCTTTATTCTCTTTTTCTATCGGCGGTCCGGCCGTCTTTCTTGAGCAAAACCGGCCTTTTCTCCCCCAGGATGACGGGCCGAAAAATGCGCGTTACAATAACGACCGGCCGGACTTTTCATTTCCGGCATGTTGCAGGGCGGGACAGGGCAGTTCAGGGGATGGAGGATTCACCGATGTCCGGGGACGGGAAGAACGAGGGCAACGTCGGGAACGCGCGGATTCTCTTCGCTCTCTGGGTGGTCCTCGGCCTGGCGCTGCTGGGCCTGGCCCTGCTGTTCAGCGGCAGCCTGATCGACTGGGTCTTCCGACCCTGGGGCGGCCTGCTGGACCGGGTGGCGGAGCGGGTCCCGGCCGCCCGGCTGCGGCTGGCCCTGGGCGGTCTGGCCCTGCTGGCCGGGGGCTTCCTCCTGCGCCGGGCCGGGTTCTTCCGCTGGGCGGCGCGGCGCAACCTGCGGGTCAACCTGGTCCTGCTGGCCACCATGCTGCTGACCACCGTGTTTACCCTGGAGCAGGTCCTCTCCATCCGCTTCTACCGGGACAGTTCGCGCAGCACCACTATTTTCGCCCGCGACCCGGACCTCGGCTGGCGGCTCAAACCGGGGGTGCGGGGCAGCTGGGGTCTGGTGCCGGCCACCATCAACGCCCACGGCCTGCGCGGGGCCGACGTGCCGCCCGAGGGACAGCTGGAGCAGTTCCGCATCCTTTTCCTCGGCGACTCGGTGACTTTCGGCTACCGGGTGCGCGACGACGAGCCGTTCCCCCTGCTCACCGGCCGGGACCTCAACGCCCGCAACCCGGAGCGGATGGTGGTGCCGCTCAACGCGGGAACCGGCGGCTTTTCCCCGTGGCAGGAATACGAGTTCCTGGTCCGCTACGGCCTGGACCTCGAGCCCGACCTGGTGCTGGTCTGCTTCGTGCTCAACGATGTCACCGAAAAATTCAGCCTGGTGCAGTTCGGCGGCAGCGAGCTGGGCTTCCAGTTGCGTCACACAGTGGAAGGGCTGGGGGACCGGCTGGCCGGGTGGAGCAGCATCTTCGCCTTCGGGTCGTACCTCCGGGACCGGGTCCGTTTCGGCGGCCAACCGGCTGAAGCGGCGCGGGAGATCGAGCGCCTGCAGGTGATGGACCTGCTCTACGACGAGAAGAAGGAACTGACCGACCAGGCCTGGGCCCTGACCCTGGAAAACCTGGACCGGATCTTTCTGCGCTGCCGGGAGGAGGGCATCCCGTCGATGCTGGTGATCCTGCCCTACGCCTTCCAGCTGCAGAACCCCGCAGCCTACGGCCGGCCCCAGAAAACCCTGA
Organism: uncultured Acidobacteriota bacterium; assembly: GCA_963836075.1. Lineage (GTDB taxonomy): Bacteria > Acidobacteriota > JAQAZP01 > JAQAZP01 > JAQAZP01 > JAQAZP01. The sequence continues at coordinate 1,582,460 of CAWIIB010000009.1, read as the reverse complement.
CGCGCCACGCCACGGAGCAGGGGATCGACACCGTGGACCTGCTGCCCCTGCTGCGGCAGGACATGGAGCAGCAAAACCGGGGTATCGCGGCCTATTTCCTCGACGACAACCACCTGACCACCGAGGGGCACCGCGCGGTGGCCCGGATCCTGGCCCACCAGATCCACCAGCGCGGCCTCACCGGCGGGCCGGGTTCATTGGCTGAGGCCCCGGAACCCCGAGCTGTGGTAGAGTAGCGGCTCTCTGGAGAAATTCGGCACCAATGGGACACATGAAAAACCTCGTCACCTGGCTCAAGGAAAAGACGTTTCTGCGCAAACTGGTGCTGCGGAATACCACGCTGTTCAAGCGTCTCATCTGGGACTACGAATACCGCAGCGGTGACTGGGACTACATCGACTACCCGCCGGCCGAGCATTTTGCCCGGATCATCGAGGAGCACCTCAAGGGCGGATCGATCATCGACCTCGGCTGCGGCACCGGCAAGACCATCCACGCCCTCTCCGCCTTCACCCGCTACACCGGACTCGACGTGTCCACGGTGGCAGTGGGCAAGGGCCGGGAGGATTTTCGCGGCCGGGAGAACGTCTTCTTCGTCGCCGCCGACATCGCCAGCTACACCGACCAGCACCGTTACGACGTGGTCCTCTGGAGCGAGGTCATCTACTACTTCGATCACCAGAAGATCGTGCCGGTGCTCAACCGCTACAAGGATTTTCTCGCCCCGGACGGGGTGCAGATCGTGCAGCTCTACAGCAAGGAGCAGCAGGCGGCGGTGGTGGAGTTGATCCGCTCGAATTTCACCATCATCGCCGAGCACGAGACCGAAGACCGCGAGGGGAACCGGTCCATCGTGCTGGTCTTTTAACCTGCCGGGTCTGTCTATTTATTCCGGATTTTCAGCGAGCTGAACGCGCCCCGGGCCATGGTGAAGAAGTGCTTGAGGTTGCCGGCCCGCAGCTCCCGCCAAGCCACCTTCAGCCCCCGGCCCACGGCCACAAAGGAGAAGACGAACCAGTGGCGCAGTCTGGCGTGCTTGCGCATGAACAGCAGCAGGTTGCGGCCCTTGAGGAACAGGTAGCGGTCGGAGACCTCGGTTTTCTTCACCACGTGGTGCCACAGCCGGGCCCGGGGGACGTAGAGCACCCGGAAGCCGGCCTCGGCCGCCCGGGCGCACCAGTCGGTGTCCTCGCAGAAATAGGGGGAGAAGCGTTCGTCCAGCAGGCCGATGGCGTCCAGCGCCGGCCGGGTGATCATCTGGCAGCAGCCGGCCACGTGGTCCACGTCGCGCAGCGTGTCGTACTGGCCCTGGTCCGCCTCATCGTGGCCGGCGAGCCGGAAGTCGCAGCGGTAGAGATCCCACGTCCCTCCGGCGCACCAGATCACCTCCGGCCGGTCGTGGAAGTAGATCTTGCCGGTGAGGATCCCCGCCCGGGCTTCCTGCTCCCCGGCGCGGACCAGGGCGGTGAGAAAGGCCGGGTCCACCTCGGTGTCGTTGTCCAGCAGCAGCAGATACTCGGCGGCCTCCTGCTCCAGCACGTGCTTCAGACCCACGTTCCGCCCGCCGGCCACGCCGAGGTTCTCCTGGTTGCGGATCACGGTGACCTCGGGGAAAGCCTGCTGCACCGCCTCAGCCGACCCGTCCTCCGAAGCGTTGTCCACCAGCACCATGCCGAAGTTGGGGTAGTCCACCCCGGCCAGCGACCGGAGACAGGCCAGGGTCATCTCCTTCTGGTTCCAGTTGAGCAGGATCACCGCCACCCGGGGCGCGGCTTCAACCACGTCACTCATCGGTCCCGTCCTCGGTGGTCTCCCCCACCAGCAGTTCGGCCTCGGCCGCCATGGTCCAGCGGTTGCGGTTGGCGAACCAGTCCACGCCGTCGCAGAGCAGGTCCACCTGCAGCAGGTAGCGTCCCGGGTCATCGGGCGCCTTGACCTTCATCGCCACATCCATCGTCCCGCCGGGGTCCAGGCGGCCGCCGGGGATGGCGGTGTGCAGCCCGTCCCAGATCACGGGCCGGGGCTTTCCCCCGTCCGACGCCGGCGTCATCCAGTGGTAGGAGAGCCGCACCTTCTCGTCCCAGGTGTAGGGGCTCCGGGACTGCAGGCGCAGCGGCACCTCGAACTCCGCCCCCGGGGCCACCGTTTCGGGCAGCTGTATTTCCAGCAGCCGGTAGCGGAAGAACTCGTCGCCGAGATACGGCTCGCCCTCGCCCAGCAGGGTCAGCCTCACCCCGAGGTAGCGGATGTCACTGCTCCCCGGCTCGCTGAACTTCGGAATAAAGCCGTGGTCGGTCCTGAACTTCACCACGTAAAACCAGCTGGTGAACTCCTCGCTGCCAAAGGGGTGCACCGCCCGCGGCCGCGGGTTTTCCAGCACCACCTGGAGCTGCTCCTCCTCCACCCCTGCGGCCGGCCCACCCTCAGGGAATCGGAGCAGCTGCACCGTGCGGAACTCCCCTCTGGCCCCGCGGCACCAGGCCTCCAGGTCCCGGCTGGAACTGCTGAACACGATCCGCTCCAGCGGTTTGCGGGACATCAGCAGCACCGCGGTGCGGCTCTTGCCCCGGACCCAGAAGGAGTCGCCCTCGACGTACGCGTTGAGGTCGAGGAAGCGGTTGCGGTACATGATCGTCCCCTTCTCGAACCCCCGCACCTGGTCGATGTAGGACGGGATCCAGCGCAGGGTGGTCTCGAAGGGCAGCACGCGGAACACCGGGTTGCGCACGTGGGCCTGGAGCGACTGGCGGCTGGTGTTGGCGCCGAAGGGGGTGAAAAGCAACTGGGAGAGAAAGAGCCCGGCCACCACCCAGCCGGCGGCCACCCCGGTGAGCGAGGGCAGACGGCCGATGAGGAAGAGAAACGCCGGGTAGAAGGAGACGAAGTAGCGGTTGCCGATGAATCCCCCGCCCCCCTGGTAGTTGAAGGGCAGCACCAGGACGTAGAAGCCGATGAGCACCGTTGCCGCGGCCAGCAGGGCCCAGCGGTCGAGGCCCATCTTGCGGCCGCCGCGGAAGAAGAACCAGTAGAGGGCCAGCACCGCGGGGAAAAAGTAGGGCACCAGCCCGGTGTGCCGCCCGATGAAGTAGTAGACCATGTTGTAGGGGAACTTGCCGTCCATGTTGAACAGGCCCAGCCCGCCGCCGCCGTATTCCCCGGCGCCCCGGGGGTCCTCGTCCAGCAGCAGGTCGCTCACCCCGGCCAACCGCTCCACCGAGTCGGCCCGCGGGATGGCGCAGCGGGCCACGTGATAGACCGAGGGCGTGTCGCTCAGCGCCAGCTGGCCGACCACCAGCAGGCCGAAACAGGCGGCAAAGACCAGACCCAGGGCCACCAGACGGCTCCAGCGCCGGGTGACCAGGCCGTGCAGGGCGAAAAACCCGCCAAAGGCGGCGTGGGGGAACTTGGAAAACGCGGCCAGGGCGAAGAAGAACCCGGCCAGCGCGGCCCGGACCACCGGGCGGGTGAAAAACCCCGGTTTCACCCCCGCCCCTCCTTCCTCGCCGCTGCCCGGACCGGGGTGGATCCAGAAGTAGCAGCCGAGGAAGATGACGAACATGTTGAACACCTCGGGGTGCATCCAGAAGACGTAAGGGAAGGCGGCGGAAAGGAAGAAGAAGGTCACCGCCATCAGCAGCGCCACCGCCGACCCGTTCCAGGCCCGCAGGTAGCGCCAGGACAGCCAGACCATGGTGATGAACATCAGCGCATTGACCAGGACGAACCCGTTGACCCCCAGCAGGGCAAAAAAGGGCAGGACCAGCAAAGAGTAGATATACGGCTTGCCGTAGTAGAGCGTCTCGCCGCCGTCCGGGGTCATCAGGATCACGTTGCGCGGCCCGCCCTCGAAGAGCCGGTTGGCGGTCACCACGTCCCGCTCCTCCCAGCGCAGGTCGCCGTCCTCCCAGAGGCTCTGGGTCATCATGAAGTAGGCCGCCTCGTCGCAGATGAAGCCGCCGGGGAGCCGGTCCTTGCCCACGGTGGCGGCGAAGAGCAGGAAAAAGACGGCCAGCAGGCCGAGGACCAGGGCCGGGGTGGCGATGCCGCTTTTTCCCGGGGCGGTCATCAGTCCCCTCCTCCGGCCGTCCGGCGCCGCAGTGCGCCGTACCAGCTGAGGGCGATCAGCAGGTAGAGCAGCCCCCACATGGATTCCATGATCTCGGTGTTGTTCTGCATCAGGTAGTCGGGGAGGACGAAGAACTTGAGCAGTTTGACCCAGATGAAGTAGCCCAGCAGGGCCCAGGAGAGGGTCAGCGGGGCCAGGGGCAGACCCGCCCGCCGCACCAGCCGCCGGACCCGCTGGTCCGCGGAGGCGGCCACCGGCAGGAGGAAGACGTAGAACAGCGTGCCGTAGGTGAAGATGTTCTCCACGCTGAACAGCCGCTGCCAGACCGGCTTGATCTCGCCGGAAAACTCCCGCTGGTTGAGGTAGATCAGGTTGTGCACGGTGAGCTCTTCCTGCACGTTGCGCGACTTCCAGAACTCCGGGGTCTCGTAGTGCAGGTAGTGCTGGCCCCAGCTGATCTCTTCACCCGCGCCAAAGAAAAAGAAGAAGGCGAGCAAGAGGTAGAACCAGTTCTTCCGCGTACCGAAACAGAGCCAGCCCTGCTCCCCTTCCGAGCGGAAAAAGAGGATCAGGAAGAAGACCGCGGCCAGCAGGAGAAAGAGGGCCCCCGCCGTCTCCACCACACCGTCTTCCCAGAGCAGGATCTTGCGCACCGACTCCGCGGGGATCAGCATGCAGCTGTAGCTGAAGGCCATGAAGAGCAGGAAGGGCAGGAGGAGCTTCCAGCGAACTCCGCTGTCAACGGTTGGTCGGCTCATGTGCATCCCCCCATTCTGACCGAACGGTGGGAGATGACGCCCCAGGTGGTAGTGGATGAAGTTGAGCACTGCCCGGAGCCGGCCGGGAAATGACGGCTGGTGATAAAATTCCAGGGCCTTTTCCAGGTCGAGATCCGATGTCACGGCCAGCCGCCGCAGGGTCAGCGGGTTGGCGCCGCGACAGTTGCCCCGCCCGCCGAAGAAGCGGGTGGACACCCGGTAGGCCGACCGGTAGCCGGCCACCCGCACCGCCCGCTGGGCGCCCGGGCTGTGGAAGCCGAAGGGCCAGGCCAGGTCGAGGCATTCGCCCCCCGCTTTTTCCTGGAGCATCGCCCGGGAGAGCCTCAGTTCCTCCAGTACCGTCTGCCGGTCAGATCTCTTCAGGTCGAGATGGGTGTGCGAGTGGCCGGCCAGGGAGACCAGGCCGGTGGCCCGCATCCTCGACAGCTCGTTCCAGTTGAGATATGCGACGCCGCTCCCACCGCTCTCCCGGTGGTGCAGGTCCAGCTCCTCCCTGGTCAACTTCTCCTCCCGCACAGCGTCGAGGTTCGGCCGCGGCTCGCCCGCCCCCACCTTCGACGTGATGATGAATATGGTGGCCGGTACCTCGAAGTGGACCAGCATTGGAAAGGCGTAGCTCCAGTTGTCGAGGTAACCGTCGTCAAAGGTCACCGCCACCGGGTTGTCGGGCAGCTCAGTCCCGCCGGTCACGTGGTCATACAGCTGGTCGAGGGTCACCGGGCTGCAGCCGGTCTTGCGCAGGAAGCCCAGCTGATCGTTGAATCGCCGCGGGCTGACAAAGAGCCCGCCGGGATCGTCGCCCTGCGGCTCGGCCACATGGTGGTAGCAGAGGACCGGGACCCAGGGCGTGCGGAAGTAGTGCCAGAGCCGGTAGATGAGCCAGCCGGCGCAGCAGAGAACAAGGGCTGTGAGAAAGGGGATCACTCTATGCGTCTTTCCGCGGCTGAAGCGTTATTCACCACAGCTGATTCTAGTGTCGCCCACCGCTCCGCGCAAGGAGTGTGACAATCCGCTCAAGGAACAGGCCCCTCTTGTCTTGGCGAGGAGTGGGCGAAGCCCGCAAGGTTGTAATCCCCCGAGGGACAGCGCTGCTTCAAGGAGATCCACGGGTCAGTTGCTCGCGATGATACCGATACATGAAAATTCTCTGAAACTCTTGACTCCAACAGACGTAATTGGTAGAGTCCTGACCCATCGGTCAGTTGACTGACCGGTGAGTCATTATATTGACCATGCGGTCATCAGGCAGAAAAGGGCACGGAACATGGCCGAAAAACGGGAATCGAAACAGGAGGTGGTGGCCCGCTACCGCACCGAGGCGATCATCGCCGCCACGCGGAAGATCTTCGCCGAGCTCGGCCCGGAGTTCACCCTCGACCGGGTGGCCGAGGCAGCGGGAGTGGCCAAGGGGACCCTCTACCTCTACTTCCCCAGCAAGGACGAACTGGTCTTCACGGTTCTGAAGGAAGACATCGGCCGGCTGCTGGAGAGAACCAGGGCGGCGATGGGGACGGATGCGCCGCTGCTGGAACGGATGCGACAGATGATCGGCGACCAGTTCGAGTTCATCAGGACCAATCGCAACATCTTCCTCTACTACCGGGCCCAGATGGGCGGAAGCGAGCATGCGGCGCGGAAAGATTTCCAGAGCCGGATGCGGGAGGAATACGACCAGTTCCTCGACCTGATGACCACCCACTTCACCAGAGCGATGGCCGCCGGAGAGATCAGACGTCTGGAACCGCGAAAACTGGCCCGGGTCTTTGCCGGCACTGTGGACTCGGTGCTGGCCGATTACGCCATCGCGGAACAGGAACTGAAGATCGACGAGGAAGTGGAGTTCGTTCTCGACGTGGTCCTTCACGGAATCGCCAACAAAAAGGGAGATACGGAATGAACCGGGCATGGTGGGCACTTGCATTGATGATCCTGCTCCTGCCACTGAGTGCCGCGCCGCCGGCGCCTGCCGACGACACCGCCGGTGCAGCGGAGCAGGAAGCGGAAACCGCAGCCGGCGGCACCTACACCCTGGAGCAGGTCTTCGGCAAGGTGCTGGCGGACAACGAGGCCATCGGCCGGGCCTGGGCCGAGGTGGCCAAGGCCGAGGCCGTACACAAGGGCGCCTGGTCCCAGGTGATCCCCAGCCTGACCTTCAACGGCAGCATGACCCGCTACGACAAGGCCCAGGAACTGGACTTCGGCGAGGACGAAGAGGGCAACCCCACCTCCTTCGAGATCATCCCCGAGAACGACTGGTCCTACATGTTCAACCTGCGCCAGGTGCTCTACGCCGGCGGCCGGCCCCGCCGGGCACTGAAATACACCGACAACCTGCGCGACCTCTCGCAGCAGGGCCTGGAGCAGGTGCGGCAGCAGGTGCTGCTGGCCGTGGCTGCCGCCTACACCGAAATCCTCAAGGCGGAGAGCGACATCCGGCTGGCCCACACCGACATGGAGCTGGCCGCCCGCCAGCGCCAGGTGGCCCAGTCGCTGTTCGACGCCGGCGAGGCGGTGCGGGCCAGCGTGCTGCGGGCCGAGCTGGCGGTGGTCAGCGGCGAACGCCGGCTCATCGAGGCGGAGAACCGGCTGGTGCGCAGCCGGGAGAACTTCACCGTGCTCACCGGAATCAGCGGCGACTTCACCCTGCTCCAGCCGCCGGCCCCCTCCCCCGACCTGGGTGACCAGGAGGAGATGATCACCCAGGCGCTGGCCGCGCGGCCCGAGATCCGCGCCGTGGACCTGGAGATCAGGAACGCCGAGCTGATGGTGGAGATCGCCCGCGGCGAGTGGCTGCCCACCCTCTTCGCCGACGTGAACTACATCCACCAGAAGGCCGCCTTCCCCACCGACCAGTGGTGGAGCGGCGTGCTCAGCCTCTCGCTGCCGATCTTTGACGGCGGCCTGGCCCTCTCGCACAAGCGGGAGGCCGAGCAGACCCAGATCCAGGCCGAGTTGAAACGTGACGAACTGGTGAAACTGGTGCGCAGCGAGGTGATCCAGACCCGGCTGACCACCCTCGACCTGCAGAAGGTCTACCGGGTGATCCAGGAGCAGGCGTCACTGGCCAACCAGACCTACGAAGACATCGACAAGATCTACGCCGTGGGCGAGGCCACCGACCTCGACCTGCTGGAATCCCGGAGAGCGCTGATCGAATCGGAACGGATGCTGAACGACGTGGAGAACGATATGGTGCTGGCGGCCTGCGCCCTGGAGCTCAGCCTGGGTACCCTGGGTCGCGGGATCACCGCCACAGCTGAAGGAGAACCGGATCATGTCCTGGAACAGTGAGCGCATCGCCGCCGCACTGCTGCTAGTTACCCTCGTCCCACTGCTGGCCCTCTTCCCCGCCTGCAGCAACGGCAACGACAAGGTCGGGTTGAACGACAACGGTACCGCTGAAGCGACATCAGCCGGGGATCAGCAAGGGGTGCCGGTCTCCCAGCAGCGGCTTTCGGCCACGGTCACCGCCGCTTCGGAGGAAATTGTCTTCGAAGCGGTGGGCAGCTTCCAGGGCTGGCAGGAGATCACGGTCAGTTGTGAAGTGGACGGCAAGATCGACCGCATTCCGGTGGAGATCGGACAGCGGGTAAAAAAAGGCGACCTGCTGGCGCTGTTGGAGGAGACCGATTTCAAACTGGGCGTGGAGCGGGCCGAGGCGGGCCTCGACATGGCCCGGGCCGACCGGGACAATGCGAAAAACGATTACGACCGGAAGGAGCTGCTCTACAAGGACAACACCATCCCCAAGTCGAGCTTCGACAGCTTCGCCACGCGCCTGGCCCAGGCCGAGGCGAACCTGAGGATGGCCGAAGCGGTGCTGGCCCAGGCCCGCCACCGGTTGACCAAGGCCCGGATCACCGCCCCGGCGTCCGGGTATGTGGGCCAGAAACTGGTGGCCGAGGGCGAGTTCCTCAGCATGGCTTCGGGCTATGAGATGTTCCGCCTGGTGGTGGACCGGCCGATGAAGCTGGTCTTCGAGGTGCCGGAGAAACTGGGGGCGCGCATCACCACCGGTGAGCCGGTACAGGCAAAAGTGGCTGCCTTTGGCGATCGTCTGTTCAGCGGCACGATCCACGCAGTGAGCCCATCGGCCTCCATTCGAACCCGCACTATCCCGGTGGAAGCGAAGTTCGACAACCGGGACGGCAAGCTGAGGAGCGGCTTCTTCGCCTCGGTGAGCCTGCGGCTCCCCCGGGGAGAGCAGGTGCTGCAGATTCCACGGGACGCGTTGAAGCGCAACGAGGTCGGGGAGAGCTACGTCGACCTGGCCGACGGCGACGGCACCAGGCCGGCCGTGGTCACCGTGGCCGGGACCGAGGGCGGCCACTACCTGGTCACCGGCGATCTGAAGGTCGGCGACACCGTGCTCTACCACTGAGGGACAGACAATGATCCTGGCAGACATATCCGTAAAGCGGCCGATCTTCGCCACCATGGTGATCAGCGTGCTGCTGGTCTTCGGCCTGATCAACTATAACCAGATCGGGATGGACTTCTTCCCCGAGGTGGACTTCCCCTACGTCACCATCCTCACCGTGCTCCCCGGCGCCGACCCGGAGACCGTGGAGCTGGAGGTCACCGACAAGATCGAGGAGGCGGTGAGCACCCTGGAGGGGATCAAGACCCTCAGCTCCTCCAGTTTCGAGGGTTTCAGCCAGGTGATGATCGAGTTCGTCCTGGACAAGGACGTGGACGTGGGCGCCCAGGAGGTGCGCGACCGGGTGGCCTCGATCCGCGGCGACCTGCCCAGCGACACCGAGCCGCCGCTGGTGGAAAAGTTCGCCTTTGACACCATGCCGGTGGTCTCGGTGGCCCTCTTCGGTGAGGGGTCGATCCGCGAGGTCACCGAGTTCGCCAAGGACAACATCAAGACCCGCCTGCAGACCATCCGCGGCGTGGGCCGGGTGAACCTCATCGGCAACCGCGAGCGCGAGGTGCGGATCTGGCTCGACGCCGACCTGCTCAAGGCCTACGGCATCACCGTATCCGAGGTGGAGCAGGTGCTGCTCACCGAGAACGTGGAGATCCCCGGCGGCCGCATCGAGCAGGGGGCCAGCGAGCTGGTGGTCAAGACCCTGGGCCAGCTGGAGAGCGTCGAGGCCTTCGAGAACCTGGTGCTGGCCTATCGCGAGGGGGCCCCGGTGCGTCTGCGCGACATCGGCTATGCCGAGGACGGCCAGGAGGACGAGCGCTCGCTGGCCAAGTGGAACGACCGGCGGGCGGTGGCCCTGGAGTGTATGAAGCAGTCGGGGACCAACACCGTGCGGGTGGCCGAGGCGATCAAGGAGGCTGTGGCCGAACTGCAGGAGTCGCTGCCCGAGGGCCTGGAGATGGCCGTGGTGATGGACAACTCCTTCTTCGTCACCAAGTCCATCGCCGAGGTGAAGAAAAACCTCATCGAAGGCTCCTTCTTCGCCGCACTGGTGATTTTCTTCTTCCTGCGCAACCTGCGGGCAACGATCATCGCCACCCTGGCCATCCCCGTTTCGGTGATCGCCACCTTCTCCTTCATGAACTACCTCGGCTTCACCATCAACAACCTGACCATGCTCGGGCTGACCATCTCGGTGGGGATGCTGGTGGATGATGCCATAGTGGTGATGGAGAACATCTACCGGCACATGGAGATGGGCAAGACCCGCATGCAGGCGGCCCGCGAGGGCACCGCCGAAATCGGTCTGGCCGTCTTCGCCACCACCATTTCCATCGTCGCCGTTTTCGTCCCGGTGGCCTTCATGACCGGCATGGTGGGGCAGTTCTTCTACGAGTTCGGGCTCACCGTGGCCTTCGCCGTGATGGTCTCCCTGCTCATCAGTTTTACCCTCACCCCCATGCTCTGTTCCCGCTTCCTCAGAATACTGGACTGGCGGGCGATGCGTCTGGGCGCCCTGTTCCACGCCGTGGAGAAGCTGATCATCTGGGGTACCGAGCTCTACCGGTCCATTCTCGGATTCTGCCTCCGCCAGCGGCTGCTGACCATGGCGGTGGCCACGATCATCTTCTTCGGATCGTTGTTCCTCGCCTCCCGGATCCCCTCGGAGTTCGTGCCCCAGGAGGACGAGGGCGAGTTCACCGTCTTTGTGGAGCTGCAGGAGGGTGCATCGCTGCGCGAGACCCTGCGTCAGACCGAGATGGTGGAGGAGGAGATCCGCGCCACCGGCTGGGTCACCGACATCTACACCACCATCGGCAAGGGCGAGCGGCAGAAGCAGAACGGCGCCGAACTGCTGGTCAAGCTGATCCCCGCCGAGGAACGGTCGTTCAACCAGCTGACGGCGATGAACGAGCTGCGCACCCGGCTGCGCAAATTCTCCGGGCGGCTGAAGACCAACGTGGTGGAGGCCCAGCGGCTGAGCAGCGGCGGCTGGGCGCCGCAGATCTTCCAGTACCTCGATCCAGGGCCCCTCGCTGGAGAAGCTGGAGGAACTGGCCAACGAGTATCTCACCCGCATGCGGGCCAACGGCAACTTCGTCGACATCGACACCACCTTCGAGACCGGCAAGCCTCAGGTCTCGGTGACCATCGACCGGGACAAGGCCGCCGACCTGGGAGTGAGCACCATCAGCATCGCCTCCACCATCGGCTCGCTGATCGGCGGCCGCGAGGCCGGCAGCTTCAAGGAGTCGGGCAATGACTACGCGGTGCGCATCCGCCTGCAGCAGGCCGACCGGCTGGCCGCCGGCGACATCGGCCGCCTGGAGGTGCGCGCCGCCGACGGCAGGCTGGTGGAGCTGAACAATGTGGTGACCACCACCCGCGAGACCGGCCCGGTGGAGATCAACCGCCTGAGCCGCCGGCGCCAGGTGATGGTGCTGGCCAACCTCACCGAGGAGCTGCCGCTGGGCGAGGCGCTGAAGCTGGTGGAAAGCTGGAACTCGGAGATCGGGATGCCCGAAGGTTACACCACCAAGGTGGTGGGCATGGCCGAGATCATGGTGGAGAGCTTTGCCAGCATGAACTTCGCCCTGCTGCTGGCCGTGCTGCTGATCTACATGACCCTGGCCAGCCAGTACGAGAGCTACATCCACCCGCTGACCATCATGCTCTCTCTGCCCCTGTCCATCGTCGGCGCCCTGGGAGCGCTCTACCTCTCCGGCCTGACCATGAACATCTTCTCCATGATCGGCATCATCATGCTGATGGGGCTGGTGACCAAGAATGCCATTCTGCTGGTGGACTTCACCAACCAGTGCCGCCGGGAAGGGCTGGACCGCCAGGCCGCGCTGATGAAGGCCGGCCCCATCCGCTTCCGGCCGATCATGATGACCGCCGTTTCCACCGTGGCCGCCGCAATCCCGGTGGCCTTCTTCGGCGGCTCCGGCGCCGAGACCCGGGCGCCGATGGCCATCTGCGTCATCGGCGGCATGGTCACCTCCACGGTCCTCACCCTGGTGGTGATCCCGGTGGTCTACTCACTGCTGGACGGCTTCTTCACCAGCGCCCCCTTCCGCTGGCTCAGCGGCAAGATCTTCACTGCGGAGAACGGCACAAAGGCGGCCTGAACAAAGCACAGAAAATTGTAACGTAACCCAGCAGCCCGGCCCCCAAAGCCGGGCCGTTTTTTGCCCGAAATACCCCGCCATTCTTGACTTCCCAAGGCCTGGGACCTATTGTTACGTCAATGTAAAGAATATTCCGGGTGAGGGATCTGCCGCTTCACAGTATTCCCTGATTCCGTATCTTTATCGCCAACCATTTGGATCCAGATTCGGGCACAATCCTGAAATAGGAATGATCATGAATTCATGCACCTCGAGGAATTTCGGCCTGGCTCTATTGCTGCTGTTTGCTGTTTCATCGACAACAGAGGCGCAGCTTTTCGACACAAGGATGAACTTCGAGGTCGGCACTTCCCCCCGTGCAACCGCAATCGGCGATCTGGATGGCGACGGCAATCCTGATCTGGCCTCGGCCAACCATGAGTCCGGCAACATCTCCGTTCTGATGGGCAACGGCGACGGAACGTTTAGTCTCGCCGTAAACTATCAGTCAGATGGCGGAACCTCTGACATCGTCACCGGGGACCTGGATGCTGACGGCGACCTGGACCTGGCGGCAGTGAACGAGTGGGGGCACAGCGTATCTGTTTTTCTGGGTCATGGCGACGGAACTTTCCAGGACCGCGTTCTCTACGGGTCCGCTCTGAATCCCAGTTCGCTGGCCATCAGTGACCTGGACGGAGATGGCAACCCTGACCTGGTGGTCGGCAATGCCGGCAGTAACGACGTTTCGATTCTGCTGGGCATCGGGGACGGCACTTTCCAGGCAACCGTACGATATGGCGCCGACGCCAGCCCTTCTTCAATAGCTGTCGGTGATCTGGACGGTGACGACATTCCGGACCTGGCGGTGACGAACTTCGACAGCAACAACATCTCGATCCTGATCGGCAACGGGGATGGTACATTCCAAAACGCCGTCCATCACTACATCGGCGTGGAGCCGCGTTCACTGGCCCTTGACGACCTGAACGGAAACGGTAGTTGCGACCTGGCCGTGGTGCTCATCAGCCACGTGGCGGTGGCCCTGGGCAATGGAGACGGGACCTTTGAAATCACCGACCAACAGGCGGTGGAGGCAAATCCCGGATCGGTTGCCATCGATGACCTGGACGGCGACGGCAACCCCGACCTGGCGGTGACAAATCATGACAGCGACACCCTTTCGGTGATCATGGGCAGCGGCACCGGGAACTTTCAGGCAGCAGTCCATTACCACACCACCTGGCAGCCGACATCGGTTACCTCCGGGGACCTGGATAACGACGGTATCCCTGACCTGGTGGTGACCGATTACACCAATCCCTTCTTTTCCTCCAACGATTTCATCACGGTGCTGATCGGCAGGGGTGACGGCACTTTCCCCCAAGAGTCACGATATACGGCGATCGGCTACAGCTATTCGGCGGTGCTACGTGATTTTAACCAGGACAACAAACTCGACCTGGTGGTGACAAACCTCTACGAAGATACAATTTCGGTTTACCCGGGCAACGGGGACGGCACCCTGGCATCATCCGCTGACTACGCCGCCGGAGAAGGCCCCCGTTATGTCGCCTGCGGCGACCTCGATGAGGACGATGAGCCGGACCTGGCGGTGGCAAACAAGGACAGTGACGACATCTCTATTTTTCTGGGCGTCGGAAACGGTTCGTTTGCATCCATTTTGCCTGTTGGCGCCGGTGAGGGCCCGAGGGTCCTTGTCATCGGTGATTTCGACAATGACAGTCACCTGGACCTGGCAACCGCAAACCGGGACAGCGACGACATCTCAATCGTCAAGGGCAACGGCGACGGGACGTTTCAGTCCGCTGTACATTTTGGCCCGTTCACCGAACCCCTGTGCATGGCCGCCGGCGACCTGGACAATGATGGGAACCTCGACCTGGTCGTGTCTAAAGCAGGCGGTTACATCGTGGTGGGCCTGGGCCGGGGTGACGGGTCCTTTCGGTTGGCCGGGACCGTGGAAGTCGGGATCGTTCCCGTGGAAATAGCAATCGGTGACCTCAATGGTGACGGCGATCCGGACCTGGCGACGGCGAACAATGGTGGTCACGACATCTCGGTTGCACTGGGCAATGGTGACGGCACCTTTCAGAGTGCCGTGCACTACAGCACAAGTTTCTTTCCTCATTGCATCGCCATCAGTGATCTGGACGGAGATACCATTCCGGACCTGGCCGTGGTGCTAACGTATGGCTATCTTGAAATGCTGCAGGGTAACGGGGACGGGACCTTTCAGCCGTCGGTGAGCTACGGTGCCGGCCAGGCAAGTCAGTTTGTAGCGATCGGTGACCTGGACAATGACAGTGACCCGGACCTCGTGGTTATTAGTCGAACCCCGATGATCACAACACTGATGAACACCAGTGATCCCGAAATGAGCACGATCTCGGCCGAACTGACCGGTACTCCATCGTCAGGCACCCTGCCCTTCGCCTCCCTCTTCCAGGCGACCATGACCAATCGTTACGACGGTCAGATTCGGCGCTTCCAATACACCATCGATGTCACCCTGGCCGGAGGGCAGTATTACTCAAACTGGCGCCGTGGTTGGCAGAACGTCCAGGCCGGAGAGGTCTATACCAAACAGTGGTCACAGAACATTCCTGCCTGGCCCACCCTGGAGGGGACCAACCTGTTCCGAATGACCGTGGCCGACGTCACGCCGCCGCCCTACAACCAGCCGCCCTACCCGCCGGCAGGCGACACGGACACCGACAGCTGCACGGTAACCGGGGTGGCGCCGTAACAGTGATGTTGGATGATATGTGCGGAAGAGAGGGGATGAAATGAGCAAATTCGGCATCCTGGCCCTCGCCGTGCTTCTCGCTCAAGCACCGGCAGCCAAGGGGCAGATATTCAATTCCAGCATGTTCTTTGATGTAGGCGAGCAGCCATATTCGGTGGCCGTTGAAGATCTGAATGATGATGGCAATCTTGATGTTGTCACCGCAAATCACCAGAGTTCTGATCTCTCCGTTGTGCTGGGCAATGGTGACGGGACATTCATGGCCGCTGTGAATTACGGGGTTGGTGGTATGCCGTCTGGAGTGGCCATCGGTGATCTGGACAATGACACCGTTCCGGATCTGGCTTTTGCAATCAAGGACAGCGACCATGTCTCTGTCCTGTTGGGAGTTGGGGACGGCTCATTTCAGGTGGGCGGATCATTTTCCACGGGCACTGGTCCCTGGTCGGTGGCCATCGACGATCTGGACGGTGATGGTAATCTGGACCTGGTGACAACGAATATCGACAGTGATGATATCTCCGTTCTTTTGGGTACCGGTGATGGAACGTTTCCAACGGCCGTTCACTATCCGGTAGCAGACTATCCTGTAGCGGTTGCCATCGGTGATCTCAATGGCGATACCACGCCGGACCTTGCCGTGGCGAACAACATTTTCAGCGGAAATAATGTCTGGGTGTTCATTGGCAGTGGAGACGGCAGTTTCCTGCCCCCGGTTGCCGTTGTCGCGGGCCGCAGGCCCAGCGATATAGCCATCGGCGATGTGGACCGCGATGGTTACCCGGACCTCGCCGTGACCAACTCATTCAGTGACGAGTTGTCGATACACTACGGTGATGGGACCGGCGGCTTTCCCCGCGACGATTTTCACCTGGCAGGAGATGAGCCGACCTCGGTGGCCATCGGCGATTTGAATGAGGACGGCAAACTTGACGTGGCGGTAGCCAGCGAGGATTCATATGATGTCCTGGTGGGCCTGGGTAATGCGAGCGGCACACTCTCCGGCGGTGGCCGATATCCTGCGGGATACTCACCCCTGGCGATGGCCATCGGGGACATGGACAATAATGGTATTCCGGACCTGGTGGTGACCAATGGGGTCATCGACTCTTTCACAATCCTGACCATCCGCGACGACCCCATTTTCCCTTCCGCCACTCATTACGGTGTTGAATACGAAGGATACACACCCACATCGGTTGCCATAGGTGATCTTGACGGTGATGAGATTCCAGACATCGTCGAGACCTTGATTTATGGCTCCATCGTCTCGGTGCGTCTTGGCCAGGGAGAGGGCACCTTCGGAACGAGAATGACATTTAGTGCCGGGCTATATCCGTATTCGGTGGCCATCGGGGACCTGAATGCAGACGGTATCCCTGACCTTGCCGTTGGCAGTTATGATGTCTCAGTCCTTCTGGGCAACGGGGACGGCACCTTCGCAGCAACTGTGGACTATGAGGTTCCGGGGAGAAACCGAACCATCGTCATCAACGACCTGAATAATGACAGCAAACCCGACCTGGTCACGTCAAACAGTACCGGGGCCGCCTCCGTCCTGCTGGCCAACGGGGACGGTTCTTTCCAATCGCCGGTGTACTTTGATGCCGGTATGAATCCCTATTCGATTGCAGTTGATGACCTGGACGGTAATGGCATCCCCGATCTGGTGACGGCGAACTGGGAGAGTGACGACGTTTCCGTCTTGCTGGGCGTTGGGGATGGTTCATTCCAGACGGCCGTGTCATACGGCGTCGCCGAAAGTCCCCTATCGATCGCCATCGATGATCTGAATGACGACGGCCACAGCGACCTGGTCACGGCGAATAATGGCGGAGACTCTATATCCGTGTTGCTGGCCTACGGGGACGGAACGTTCCTTCCTGCGGCACACTACTCGGTCGGAAAAGATCCGCGTTGGATCGCAATAGAAGATCTGGATGGTGACCGACGACTGGATCTGGTTGTGGCAAACTTAATGAGCGGGTCTGTCTCGGTCCTCACCGGATTCGGCGATGGCACATTCACTTTGGAGGCCAATTACCTTGCCGGCACCGAACCGCGATTTGTGGCCTTGGAAGATATGGACGGCAACGACAGCCCCGACCTCGCGGTGGTGAATCGACATACGGGAAACTTTTCGGTGTTACTCAACGCAAGAGTGGGTTATTGGCCCACAATCAGGGCGGACCTGACCTGCACGCCCTCCTCAGGCACCCTGCCCTTCGCCTCGCTGTTCCAGGCCACCATGACCAACCTCTGTCAGGACCAGACCCGACGCCTGCAGTACATCATCGATGTCACCACGGCCGGCGGTCAGTTCTATTCCAACTGGCGCCGGGGCTGGCAGAACGTCATGGCGGGGGAGGTCTACATCAAACAGTGGTCACAGACAATCCCCGACCTGCCCAGCCTCGCGGGAGTGAATCTGTTCGACCTGACCGTGGCCGACGTCACGCCACCCCCCTACAACCTGCCGCCCTACCCGCCGGCGGGGGACACGGACACGGACAGCTGCACGGCAACCGGGGTGGCGCCGTGAAACATCAGGCAAATCCTTGACTTATCACGGATAACAGCCCTATATTTCAATAAGATAAAAGTTGTGCCCGGATGGTGACGGACAAAACCTATCCGCCATCCGGTTTCCTCGCATCGGTTTGCGTGAAGGATCTGCCACGTATTCAATCATTTATACAGTTCGTTTCCCCGAGGAGTCGCCGTGAGCATTCGCCATACCTGTCTGTTCTTCATCCTGCTGCTGTTCCTTTGCGCTGCCAGTCCGGCCACGGGTGCCCGGCTTTTCGAAGCACGTCTGGGCTTCATGGTGGGTGACGACCCGCTGTCAGTGGATACTGGCGACCTCAATGGTGATGGCCATTCTGACATGGTCGTCGCGAATCTGGGCACCGACGATGTTTCCGTGCTGCTCAACATCGGTGACTGCACCTTTAAGGAGGCAGTGCACTACAGCACCGGTGATGGTCCGAATACCGTGGTGATCAACGACCTGGACGGAGATGGTATTCCCGACCTGGTGGTGGCCAATGGCTATGACGATACCATCTCGGTCCTGCCGGGCAACGGCGACGGGACCTTTCAGGCGTCAACAAACTTCGCGGTTGGCGAGCATCCCGCTTCAATCGCCATTGATGACCTGGATGCCGACGATATCCCGGATCTGGTGGTGGTGAACTCCGGTGATCACGCTATTTCGGTTCATCCGGGCAACGGTGACGGCACCTTCGGGACAGCAGTCATCTATGCGGTTGGATCATATCCCGAGAACGTAGTCATCCATGATCTGGATGACGACGGGGCACCCGACCTGGCCGTGGCCAACTGGTTCAGCGACAGCGTCTCGATCCTCATCGGCAACGGCGACGGCACCTTCGTGGCCGCGGTGGAGTACGCAACGGATGAGAGACCGCGGGAGGTTGCCGTCAGCGATCTGAATGGCGACGGTATTCCTGACCTGGTGACCGCCAACGAGAATGGTGACAACGTTTCCGTTTTGCCGGGAATCGGCGACGGCACCTTCGGGGCCGCTTTGCACATCGCGGTTGGCGACACGCCCTCGGCCGTGGCCACCAAAGACCTGGATCAGGACGGCGACCAGGATCTGGCCGTCATCCTCGGTGGCGGCGCAGACTTGGTCACGCTGCTTGCAGGAAACGGCGACGGCACATTCGTGGCGGCTGGAGAGTACCTGGTGGGGCATTTCCCATCGTCAATCACCTTCAGCGACCTTGACGGAAACGGAACGGCGGATCTGGCCGTGACCAATTACAACAGTGATATGGTCTCCGTGCACCTGGGGAACGGAGACGGCACCTTCCCGGTGGACGAACGGGTCGGTATCGCTCCCGGCGACTTTTCAATGGAACCGGCTGACCTGGATGGTGACGGTTTCCCGGACCTGGCCGTGGTCAACACCGATGTCGATACCGTCTCGGTGCGCCTGGGCAACGGCAACGGCACATTTCAATCTGCCGTGGACTACCCTGTGGGCGATCACCCCAGATCCGTAGCCATCGAAGACCTGGATGGGGACTCCTATCCCGATCTGGCCGTGTCAAATTACTATTCCGACAATATTTCAATCCTGCTGGCCAATGGTGACGGGTCTTTCCAGCCGGCTGAGACCTTAGGATCCCTGGACAGCCCTTCCTCGATCAAAGCTGAAGACCTGGACGCGGACGGCGCCCCGGACCTGGTGGTGAGCAACTACCCTGGACAGCTCACGGTATTTCTCGGCAACGGGGACGGCACCTTCGGGGCGGCAGTGAGCTACAGCTTCAGCGAAGCTCCGAGTACCTTTGTCATCGAAGATCTGGACGGCGACGGTGCCCCGGACCTGGCGACCTCACACTATGGCAGCGGGGAAGTCTCCATTCTGCTGGGCAATGGCGACGGCACGTTCATGACCCCGGTGGTGTACCTGCTCTACGTGTGGAATCCCCGTTCAATCGCGGCCGGCGACCTGGACGGCGACGGCGCCCCGGAACTGGTGGTGGCAAACCAGCACCGGCAATCTGTTTCGGTGATGCCGGGGATCGGTGACGGCACCTTCGGGGCGGCCATCGAGTACCGGAGCCGGCTGCCAGCCTTTCTCGGTGGCCATCGATGACGTCGACAATGACAGCATCCCGGACGTCGTCGTGGCCAACGAGTGGAGTTTCGATGTCTCGGTGCTGTCGGGCAACGGGGACGGATCGTTCAATCCGACCATCGCTTTCGGAGTGGGCAGACAACCGCTCTCGGTGGACATCACCGACCTGAACAATGACGGGAAAGCTGACCTGGTGACGGCGAATTATTTCAGCAACGATCTTTCGGTTCTGCTCAACCGCAGCGGCACGGTATCCGCCGACCTGACCTGCTCGCCTGCATCCGGCACCCTGCCCTTCACCACCCAGATGACGGTGAAGCTGGAGAACCGCTACCCCGGGCAGACCCGCCGGATGGCGGCACTTATCAACATCACCCTGGCCAACGGCACTTCGGTGACCAACTGGCGACGGGGTTACGCCAACATCGGGGCAGGGTCGCACTACACCACCAGCTGGAACCAGAACCTCCCATTGTCCCTGTCACTGGTGGGGGGCAACTTCTTTACCCTGGAGGCCGAGGACGTCACCCCGGCGCCCTTCAACCAGCCGCCCTACCCGCCATCGGGCGACACCGACATTGATGCCGGAATAGTGACTGGCATAAAGCCATAAGGTATGTTTGTTGAAATACGTAATTTGCCATCATCAGGAATCATCACTGGAGCAACGATGAGTAAAACATTCAAAAGTGCGATGATCACGATCTTAGCTGCCGCTTGCCTTCTCCTTCCGGTAACGACCGCGCAAGCGACGATATTCGACACACGAGTCGACTATCCCATCGGCTGGAACCCGGCATCCGTCGTCACCGGTGATCTGAACGGGGACGGCCGTCCGGACCTGGTCGGGACGGCGGAGGCTGACGGGGCAGTTGCCATCCTGCTGGGCAACGGTAACGGCACCTTCGGCAATTCAACCCTGTTCCCGGTGGGGAACGGCCCCTGGTCCAGTACCCTGGGGGATCTGGACAACGACGGCATTCTCGACCTGGTGGTGACTGGCTCCTATGACCACGATATCGCGGTCTTCCCGGGCAACGGGGACGGGACATTCCAGGCCCCCATCGAAGCGACCGTGAGTAGCCAGCCTCTCTATACCGTTATCAGCGACTTCGACAACGACGGGATCCCCGACCTGGCCTCCATCGATGAATCTCCGGAAGAGTTTTACATTCTACAGGGCAATGGTGACTGCACCTTTCAACCGGGAGTGAGTTACGCCGTGGGCAACGATCCCTGGTCCCTGGCCGCCGGTGACCTGGACGGTGACGGAAACATCGACCTGGTCATTGGCTACGATGGCGGCACCACCGTCTCGGTTTTTCTCGGTGCTGGAGACGGCACCTTCGGAGCCGGGACCGCGTTCGCCGCCGGCGAACACCCGATCAGCGTGGCTCTCGACGACCTGGACGATGACGGGGTGCTGGACCTTACCGTGGCTAACGTCACTGTCGCCACCGTCTCAGTTCTCTGGGGTATGGGGGACGGCACCTTCGGTAGCCCGACCGCCTTCGCGGCCGGCGATTATCCCATCGAGATGGCCACTGGAGACCTGGACAACAACGGTCACCCGGACCTGATCTCGGTCAATGTCGGCAGTGATGACATCTCGGTGTTGCTGAACAACGGTGACGGAACATTCCAGGCCGCCGAAAATTTCAGTGTTGGCAATGAGCCCCGTTCCATCGGAATCGATGATTTTAACGGAGACGGCAACCTGGACCTGGCCACGGCCAACCGGTGGTCTGATACAACCTCGGTACTGCTGGGCAAGGGGAATGGCTCATTTCAGTCTCCCCTGAACATTGCAGTGGGAGATTTTCCAACGTCCGTAACCGCCCTTGACCTGGACGGGGACGGACACCAGGACCTGGCACTGGGAATCTACCAGGATGATCAGATCCTGACCCTGCGGGGCAACGGAGACGGCACTTTCCAACCAGGGGTGACCTATGCGGTGGGCGATGGGCCGGCATATCTCGCCGCCGCCGATTTAAACGGGGATGGAGCCCCGGACCTGGCCATGGGTAATGAATACAGCTTTGACGTTTCAATTCTGCTGAACAACGGCGACGGCACGTATATGGCCGCGGTGGACTACCCCATCGAAACCTATCCCCAGGGTCTCGCCCTCGCCGACATGGATAATGACGGTGCCACAGACCTGGTCGTGGTCAAATACCAGCTTGACACGCTGGTGTTTTTCCGCGGCAACGGGGACGGCACCTTCCAGCCGGCCACTTCCATCGGCCTTGGAGCATGGTCCAGATTCGTCGCTCTTGAGGACCTGGATGGTGATGGCGACCAGGACATTGTTGCAACCTCGGGACAGTGGGATGTTTCGGTTCAGCTGAACAACGGGGACGGCACCTTTCAGTGGCCGGCGACCTACGGCGCATTCAATGTCCCCAATGGCATCGCCATCGAGGACCTGAACCATGACGGTGTTCCCGACATGGCCGTGTCGAACCAGGTGGCAATTGGCCTGTTATGGGCCGTATCGGTGTTCATCGGCAACGGGGACGGCACGTTCGGCACGGGGGTGACTTACGATTCCGCCATGGAGCCCCGCTCGATTCTCATCGAAGACCTGGACGGTGACAGCCACCCCGACCTGGCAGTGGCCAACGGCACCGACAGCCTCGTCTCCATCTACCGGGGCATCGGGGACGGCTCATTCAAGGATGTCATCACGTTTGGCGCCGGCGCCGACCCCAGAACCATCGCCGTCGCCGACTGGAACGAGGACGGCAAACCCGACCTGGCCGTGGGCAACTTCGACAGCCACGACGTTTCCATTCTTTTTAACACCAGAGGCACGATTTCTACCGACCTGAGCTGCTCGCCCTCCTCGGGTACCCTGCCCTTCACCACCCAGATGACGGTGGAGCTGCGAAACATGTATGGCGGGCAGACCCGGCGGGTGGCGGCACAGATCAACATCGCCCTGGCCAATGGCACCTCGGTCACCAACTGGCGGCGGGGCTACGCCAACATCGCAGTGGGATCGTCCTACACGACCAGCTGGAACCAGAACCTCCCACTGTCCCTGTCACTGGTGGGGGGCAACTTCTTCACCCTGGAAGCCGAAGACGTCACCCCGGCGCCATTCAACCAGCCGCCCTACCCGGCGTCGGGGGACACCAGCGTGAATGCCGATGTGCTGACCGGGATAAAACCGTAGGTCCACATCGATATTCATTGATTCGAGGAGTCGCCGTGAAAAAACGTAATGTCCTGTTCATCATCGTCTCGCTCCTGCTTTCCGTCATGTTTACAGCGACAGTGAGCGCTCAACTGTTCGAGGCCCGGCTCGATTTCCTGCTGAACGGCGGGGCCAGCGCGGTGGTGGCGGGCGACCTGGATGGTGACGGCATTCGCGATCTGGTGACGGTGATTCCACCAAACGACTGTATCGCCGTCCTGCTGGGAACGGGCGGCGGCTATTTCCAGCCCGCCGTCTACTACACGGCCGGCAATGCTCCCGAAGACGTGGTCATCGCCGACCTGAACCACGACAAGGTGCCGGACCTGGCTGTGGCCAGCGGGTGGACCGATACCGCTTCGGTGTTCCTGGGCAACGGGGACGGGACATTCGCCGATGCCGTGACCTACGCCGCGGGCTCCGTTCCCGTGGCAATGGCCGTGGACGACCTGAACGGCGACGGTCATCCGGACATGGTTACCGGGAACAGCTATTCGGACGATCTGTCGGTGTTCCTGGGCGTGGGGGACGGCACCTTCTCCACGGCGATGAACGTTCCCGTTGGTCCTGCCCCCGTGGACGTGCTCACCGAGGACCTGAATGGTGATACTGTTCCCGACCTGGTGGTGGTGAATCAGGACAACGGCAAGGTTTCGGTCCTCCCCGGCATCGGTGACGGGACCTTCGGAGCGATGGTGGACTATGTGGTGGGCGACAGGCCATACGATGCCGCCGCCAGCGACCTCGATGGCGATGGCCATCTGGACCTCGCCGTGGTGAACTTCCTCGGCGATTCCCTGTCCATCCTCCCGGGCAACGGTGACGGCACCTTCGGGGCGACCGCGTTTATCTTCGGATCCATGACAGCCCCGACTTCAATCGCTATCGTTGACCTGAACGGTGACGATTCCAGAGACCTGGTGGTGACCAGCTCTGGCAGCGAAAGCGTCGTTGTTTTCCCGGGGAACGGGGACGGCACATTTGCCACGGCCGCGGAGTATCTGGCCGGCTCCTCGCCGAGGTGTGCGGCCATCGATGATTTGGACGGGGACGGTGATCCCGACCTGGCGGTGGGCAACTGGGGGGGGCTTCTTGTATCAGTGATCTTCAACAGCGGGGACGGCACCTTTCCGGTCGAGTCAAGGTATGAAACGGGTGAAGAACCGTTCTCGGTGGCCGTGGGTGACCTGAACAGCGACGGGATTCAGGACCTGGCCGTGGCCAACAGCCTCGACGACAACCTCTCCGTTCTCCTGGGAAACGGGGACGGCACCTTCCAGGCGGCCACATTCCACGATGTTGGCGAACATCCGAATTCGGTTGCCGCCGGCGACCTGGATGGTGACGGAAATCACGATCTGGTGGCAGCCAATGGCGGGGACCAGACCATCTCGGTACTTCTGTCCATGGGAAACGGCAGCTTTCAGGCCGCCGTTGACTATGCGGTGGTCGGTGGACCACAACATGTCACCATCGATGATCTCGACCAGGACGGTATTCCCGACCTGATCACGGCCAACTCTGGAAGCAATGAACTCTCCATCTTCATCGGGAACGGTGACGGCACATTTGGCGCCATGGTGGCGTATGGTGCCGGAACCGATCCCCGGGCGGTGGCGGTGGACGACTACAATGGCGACGAGGTCCCGGACCTGGCTGCGGCCAACTATGAGTCCGGCGACATATCCGTATTGCTCGGCAACGGCGACGGGACCTTTGCCACCGCTGTCCAGTTCCCGCTGGCGGCCTGGGACCCGGTCTTCATCGCCGCCGGCGACCTGGATGGCAACGGCACGGCCGACCTGGCCGTGGTCAACGCGAACAGCTATGATGTGTCGGTGCTGCCGGGGAACGGGGACGGCACCTTCGGCTCTGCCGTCGACTACCCCACCGGCAGACACCCTGAGGCGGTGGCCATCAGTGACCTGGACGACGACGGCTCGCCCGACCTGGCGGTGGTCAACCAGTTCAGTGCAAACGTCTCGGGTACTGCCGGGAGTGGGGGACGGCACCTTCGATCCGGCCGTGCATTTCGGAGTCGGCGTACGGCCCTGGTCGCTGGCTGTGGCCGACCTGAACGGAGACGGCAAGACAGACCTGGTGACCCCGAACTATCACGGTGACGACGTTTCGGTTCTGCTGAACCGCAGCGGAACGATATCCGCCAACCTGACCTGCTCGCCCTCCTCGGGCACCCTGCCTTTCACCACCCAGATATCGGTATCTTTGGAAAACCGCTACTCCGGCCAGACTCGCCGGGTGGCGGCCCAGATCAATATCACCCTGGCCAACGGCACGGCAGTAACCAACTGGCGGCGGGGCTATGCCAACATCGCGGCCGGGTCGTCCTATTCGACCAACTGGAACCAGAACATCCCGCTGGCCTTGTCCATGGTGGGGAACAACATCTTCAGACTGGAAGCCGAAGACGTGACTCCGGCGCCGTTCAACCAGCCGCCCTATCCGCCGTCGGGTGACATCGGCGCGGACGCCAGTGTGCTGACCGGGATAAAACCATGAAAGCCCGCGCCTGTTCATTGCCATTCCTCATCGCCCTTGTTTCATGCGGTCTGATCCTGTCGGCAACGGTGAGCGCCGCAACGTTCGAATCCCGGCGAAACTACCGGGTGGGCAACTACGTCCAGTCACACGCCGTGGGCGACCTGGACAACGACGGGATTCCCGACCTGGCAGCGGTGTCGGCCAATTACAACGATCACCACCTCTTCATCCTGACAGGCACCGGGAGTGGTGAGTTCGGCCAGCGACAGGAGCTCGGCATCGGGGACTACCCCACGGGCGCAGCCATCGGTGACGTGGACAACGACGGCAATGCCGACCTGGCCGTAGCGGTGGGTGACAGCGACAGCGCCTGGGTCTTCATGGGCAATGGCGACGGAACCTTCTCCGATCCGGTGGAGATCGCCGCCGGTGACTACCCCTCCGCCATCGCCCTCCATCACCTGGACAGTGACGGCAACCTGGACCTGGTGGTGGTCAACGCGTACGCCGACACGGTCACGGTGCGACTGGGCAACGGTGACGGCACCTTCCAGGGCGGTCTGCACTATCCGGTGGATGATCTTCCGGATTCACTGGCCATCGGTGATTTGAACGATGACGGCCACCCGGACATGGTGGTGGGCAACTCCCAGGCCAATACCATCTCCGTGATGATGGCCAACGGCAACGGCACGTTCCAGATGCCGGTGACCTTCGGCGGTTTCACGGTGGTCAAGGACGTTGCCATCGGTGACCTGACCGGCGACGGCCTGCAGGACCTGGCCCTGGCCATTGCCGCCACCGGGGATATCGCCGTGCTGCCAGGCAACGGCGACGGAACCTTCCAGGCCCCTTACACCGTCGCCAACGAGGGCGGCATCATGTCGGTGGCCATCGGTGATCTGGACCAGGACGGCACCCCGGACATGGCCGCCGCCAATGACGACTGGGACAGCATCTCGCTGCACTTCGGCAACAGTGACGGCACCTTCCAGACGCCGGTTAGATATGTGGCCGGGAACAGCCCGATCACCCTCGAGCTCGATGACCTGGGCAATGACGGCTCTCTCGACATCACCACGGCGAACAACCTGAGTCACAATGTCTCGGTATTCCTGAACCGCGGCGACGGCTCGTACCCGGCAGCGTCGGATTTCGGCGCCAGGAGCTACGCCAGATTCGTGACCAGCGGCGACCTCGATGGGGACGGAGCCCCGGACCTGGTGGTGGCCGCTTCGTATATCGGCTATCTCTCCCTGCTGATGGGCAACGGGGATGGAACGTATCAACCGGTTATCGCCATCGACGACACCATCGGTTCAACGGGAATGGCCGCGGCCCTTGAAGATCTCGATGGTGACGGCAACACGGATCTGGCCGTAGTGAACAGATACATCCACGGCGTATCGGTATTCTTCGGCCTGGGCGACGGCACTTTCCTGCCCCGGGTCGACTACAGCCGTTCCGTGCCAGGGCGGTCTCGGCGTCACCGTGCTCTACGGGGAGGGGGACGGCACGTTCCCGGTGATGGAGAGCTACGGCGTGGGAGGCGGACCGGAATCGGTGCTCATCGACGACCTGGACCTGGACGGTCACCTCGACCTGGCCACGGCGAATATTACCAATGGCGTTGTCTCGGTGCTGCTCAATACGACGGGAACCATCTCCGTCAGCCTGACCTGCTCACCCTCCTCCGGCACCCTGCCCTTCACCACCCAGATGACGGTGAGGCTGGCCAACACCTATTCCGGACTGACCCGCCGGATGGCGGCGAGGATCAATATAGCCCTGGCCAACGGCACGTCGGTGACCAACTGGAGGCGGGGCTACGCCAACATCACTGCCGGGTCGTTCTACACCACCAGCTGGAACCAGAATATCCCGCTGGCGCTGTCGCTGGTGGGGAAAAACATCTTCTCCCTGGAGGCCGAGGACGTGACTCCGGCGCCCTTTAACCAACCGCCCTATCCGCCGTCGGGGGATACCGATCTGGATGCCAGTGTGGTGACAGGCATCAAGCCGTAGGGTAAGTCTAGGGCAGCCCCAGCGCGGCCGGCAGGTCGGCAAAGGAGTCGAGGGCCAGGTCGGGGGTGGGGGCGTCGGGGGCGATGTCCTTTTCGCGGAACTTGCCGGTCTTCACCAGTATGCCCTTGAGGCCGGCGGCCTGGGCGCCGCCAACGTCGGCAGCCAGGTCGTCACCCACCATCCAGACATTTGACCTGTCCCCGTCCGGCGTCTGGAAGACCTGGTGGAAGAACTCGGCCGAGGGCTTGCCCACCACCGTGGCGTCCTTCCCCGAGGCGTATTCCAGGGCCACGACAATGGGACCGGCATCCATCAACAGGCCCCGGGGGCTGAGCCAGTAACGGTTCTTCTGGCAGGCCACCAGCTCGGCACCGGCATCGAGGGCGAGGAACGCCCGGTTGAGCAGGTCGAAGCTGAGGTCATGGGCCAGGTCGCCCACCAGCACAGCATCCACCGGTCCGGCCCCGTCCTCAGGCGGCACGATGGTCAGCCTCTCCAGGTCCTCCCAGGCCTCTCGGCCGATCAGCGGCATCACCCGGTTCAGGCCCCGGGATTGGAGCCAGCGTGCAGCAGCGGATGGTGCACTATAGATCTCTTCGTTTTGGAACTGGAACCCCATCCCCTCCAGCCTGCGGGCCAGGTTCCGCCTCGATTTCCGGGTGGTGTTGGTCAGCACCCGGAGAGGAATCCCTGCCCGGCGCAGAGACTGGACCGCCTCCTGCGTCCCGGGGATCGGGACTTTGCCGACATAGAGCGTCCCGTCGAGGTCGATGAGTATGGCCTTTGGTAACGATGTGCCTGCGGTCGTATCGGTCATTGTCCCTCCTTACACCCTGCTTGTGAGCGAGGCAGTTCATCCTATACCACGGGCACGGAAACCGGGATGAATATTTCAATATCGTAATTCAACGTGACGCGAATGGTAACCCCGCGCGGGTAATTGGTTGTCGCAACATGGCAATGCATCCAAGTGAGGCAATAGAAGGAGAAAATACCGTGAGCAACAGGAGGGAATCTGGCACGACTATTGCCATAGATATGGGTGTTATTGTTGAGAAGTATTATAACAATTCAGTTCGATGTCGTTTGCCAACGCCAGCGGGCAGCAGCCCGGTTCACCCGGCACAGGGGGAGGTTAATGACACCGCGGGGAGAGAGAAATGCAGTTCCTCCAGACCCACAGATTCACGGTGCTTGTTCTCGTACTGGTCCTCATGTCAACGGTGCTTCTCATGTCCGGACCTGCCCAGGCCTCCTCGTTCCTGGTCAGCTGGAACGCTCCTTCCACTGTTCCTCCTGGCTCCCTCGACTACTACGTCTACGTCTCCACCGTTCCCGGCTCGTTCGACGAGGGGGACCGCCACTTTGTTGACGACGGGGAGAGCGTGGTGATCGATGTGCCCTGTGAGGCGGAGACCACATACTACTTCGCCGTCCAGTCCGTGGATCAATATGGCAACACCAGCCCGATGGTCACGCCGCAACGGCCCCGACTGGCCGCCGGGCCGGGCCCTGGCCTGTTCAACTCCGACACGGCCCGGCTCTTTGCCTTCGAGGACCTGGCCCCCGAAATGTGCAGCTTCACGACCTTTGGCGGCATCAATCAGACACGCGGGCTCCAGCTGGCCTGTGGCGACGTACTGGGCACGGGCACCGACCAGATCGTGGTTTCCCCGGGACCCGGCAGCCACGGCCCCGAGATCAGGGTCTTTCATGCCCACGGGAGCCCGGTGGACAACGGTTCCTTCCTGGCCTTCTCCTACAACCACTTCGGGGCGTCGGTCTGCTGCGGTGACCTGAACGGCGACGGGGTGGATGAGATCATCGCCGGCTGCGGCCCGGGCCACCAGTATAAACCGGGGGTGAAAATCTTCAGCTATGCCGGCGGAAGCTTCAACTCGGTCAACGACCTGGGTTTTCTGGCCTTCCCCGGGGATCAGGGATACGGGGTCAACGTGGCCTGCGGCGACCTGGACGGTGACGGCCGCGACGAGATCATCACCGGCTGCGGCCCGGGCCTCGTGCTCTGTGCCCGGGTCCGAGTCTTCACCCTCGAGGGCGGCACTATCAAACCGGTCCCCGGCCTCGATTTCATGGCCTATGGCGCCGACACCAGGGGGGTCAACGTGGCCGCCGGCGACGTGGACGGTGACGGGTACGACGAGATTATCACCGGCGCCGGGCCGGCGCTCAACTGCAATGCCGAAGTGCGTATCTTCGACGTTGACGGCGGCAGCATTCCCCTTCCCGGCCTCTCGTTCCGGGCCTTCCCCACGCCTCACTTTGGCGTCAAGGTGGCCGCCGCTGACGTGGACAACGACTGCTTCGAAGAGGTGATCACCGCTCCGGGGCCCAGCCCCAACTACCCCGGGGCGATCCGCTGGTTCAGCCTGGCCACAGGCACCGTCAATTACCGGGGCCAGATCAACGCCTTTGTCGGCACAACCGACGACGCCTTCGGCGCCAACCTGGCCGCTGGCCGGCTCTATCCCCGGTAAAACCCATCGCACCAAATCTCAGGGCGGACATCCGGAAGGATGCCGCTGCGGTGCGCCCGTGTGACTTTCCCGCCCGGATATGGTCTAATCTGGTGAAATCACCGTCCGATAATCATTTCTCCAGTAAAAGGAGTTCTCAAATGCAATTCATCTGGTTCCTGCTTCTTGGCGCCGTGGCCGGCTGGCTCGCCGGACAGATCATGAAGGGCCGCGGGTTCGGCCTCCTGGGCAACGTGGTGGTGGGAGTTGTGGGCGCCATGATCGGCGGCTACCTCTTCAGCCTGTTCGGCATGGCCGCCGGCGGGATGATCGGCTCGCTGGTCACCGCTGTGGTGGGCGCCGTTGTGCTGCTCTTCGTGGTGGGCCTGGTGAAAAAGGCCTGATCACTGCTCGGTTCTTTCAGGCCCCGATGGAAGACAATCACAAGAGACAAGTATAATGCCGGCTGGGATATCACTTCATATCCCGCAATCAATAAGGAGAATGAAAGATGTGGATCAAATCACTGCTGGCGGTGCTCTGTCTGGCTCTGATTATTGGCGTCTCCATGGGCTGCTCCAATACAGAAGAGCAGGGCTTCATGGAATCGGCCGGCGAGAAGGTGGACCAGGCCGTGGATTCGACCAAGGAAACGGCCAAGGAGATTGGCAAAGAGACGGCCGAGGCGGCTGAGGAGTTGAAGGAGGACGCCGTGGAAGTGGGCGAAGAGATCGCCGAGGGCGCCGGAGAGGTGGCGGATGGGATCGAGGAGGCGGTGGAGGAAACCGCCGAGAAGATCAAGGACTAGTGACGGAAGAGAGCGGGCCGCACGGTTCCCGGGGCCAATCCATATGGCCCCGGGACACCTCGGCGGCCAGCTTGAACCCCAGCATCCGGTAGGCAAGCTTGGCCGCGGCAAAGGCCGAATTGCGGTCCCCTTCACCGCCGGCCAGCTCCACCAGGTCAAACCCCACCACATTCTTCGTCTCGAAGATCCGTCGCAGCAGTGACAGCCCCTCGGCCCAGAGAAAACCACCCGGCTCCGGGGTGCCGGTGCCGCGGATAACACTCCAGTCGAACGCGTCCAGATCCACCGTGACATAGACCGGATCGGGCAGGCGACCCAGTTCGGCATCCAGGTCGAATTCGCTTCCGCGCAGCCGGTCCATGGTGAAGACGGCCAGCTCTTCCCGGGTAATCCGCTCCGCCTCGGGCTTCGACAGGCTGCGAATACCCAGCTGCAGCACATCCGGGGTGAACTCCCGGATGCGGGCCATGATGCAGGCGTGGCTCAGCCGGCTCCCTTCGTATTCCTCCCGCAGGTCGGCATGGGCATCCAGCTGGATGGCGGAGAGGCGGCCATACCGCCCGTGCAAAGCACGGAACCCGCCGAGGCTCACCGAGTGATCCCCGCCGATGATCACCGGGAACTTGCTGTTGGCGATCAGTTCTTCCGTGCAGGCGAAGACAGCCCGCTCCACCCGCTCAGGCTCCGATGAAATCTCGGGCGGGGTTACGGTGACAATACCCATCCGACAGGGTTCAACATCCAGCACCTCGTCATATTCCTCGACATGGGCCGAGGCCTTCAGCAGGGCGTCGGGCCCGCCGGCCGCACCCCGTCCCCAGGAGACTCCGCCTTCGTAGGGCACCGGCAGGATGGCCGCCGCTGCGTCATCGAAACCGGTGAGCGCCTCTCCGGGTTCCAGGAACTGCAGGTGGTACCGTTTCACCGGGCTTCCTCCAGCGCGGCGATAAAGCCCGGCATCCGGGAGACCACGTCCTTTGCTTTCCGGGCCGGGCAGTTGTCGATGACGTGGGCGGCCAGCAGGGGAAAGATCACACTGTACTCGCCCCAGATCTGGATCAGCTTCCGGTCGTCCGCCGAGTGATACTTGCCCCAGGTGACCGACTCGCTGAAGGTGCAACCGGAGAGGCTCCCCTCCTTCTCCATGGCCGTGCCGATCTGCAGGCCCCGCTCAGCGCCGCTAAATGGCTTCTTGAGAATCTGGCTGATCGTGGGGCCGGTCTGCTGGATGAAGTTCTTCGGCCCGCCGCCGCCGAGCTCGACAAAACCGGTGTTCTTCGCTGAAAAGGCGATGGCGGTGGAATCGAAAATATCCTTCTGAGCCGAGAGGGTCACCGGCAGCCCCTCGGCATCGGTGATGATCAGGTTCAGGGCGATGGAGTGGTTGGAGAGCGAATCCCAGAAAAGCGGCACGCCGCACCGGGCCGCGGCGGCGGTGAAGCTCCGCTCGGGGTGCGGAGCTTTGGCCAGCACCCAGCGGCCGAGGGCGAAGTTGAACTCCCAGCTGGAAACTGCGCGGCCGGCGAACTCGGCGGCGTGGCACTCCCTGACGAAACGGCGGATCAAGGTGTCCTGGGCGTCCAGTGTCTCCTTGTCCCGGATGCCGATGTCGTAGATCCGTACGTCGCCGCAACGCCGCAGTTCATCGTCGTCCGCCTGGGGATGGATCGCCTTCACCGGCAGGCCGAAGGCGAAGTGCAGATCGTGATAGACCTGGGCGCCGGTGGAACAGATCACGTCGATGAACCCGGCCTCGATCAGGTCGATCACCATCCCGCCCATCCCGCCGGCGATACCGGCCCCGGCGATGCCGAGCCAGATGGTATCCCCTTCGCCGATCATCCGGCCGAACAGGCGGGCCCCGGCGGCCACGTTTCGCGCTTCGAAGCAGGTCCGGCCCATGAACTGAACCAGCTCGGTCATCGACATCCCCTTTTTCAGACGCGGGGGGATGATGTCGGGTGCATCAGCGAAATGCGAAGAACTGGCACTCATGAAGCAGCCTGCCTTCCTGATCCATGGGCCTCCAGGAAACAGTCCGGTCCAGGGTCCGGACACCGGAGGTCAGGAGATGAGAAAAACGATACTGGAAACCACCGTGGTCCAGAGGCCGTCCTTGTGGCCCCGGGCCGACTGGGCGATGCTGCGGGTGACGAAGAGCCGCTGGCCAACCTTGTAGACCTGCTTGCGCTCGTCCCAGGCGACACCGGGATCGAGCTCGATCCCCAGGGTGGAAGCGAGCATGGTGGCGGCCAGGTCCTCGGCGAAATCGGCCGACTTGCGCATGGTCTCCCCAAAGCCGTGGTGCTCGCTGATATATCCGTATTGCTGGCTGTTTTTGGGCCGGGCCAGACCGATGGCCGCCGAGAGCTGGCGGTTTGGCTCGTTGGTCTGCTCCTTGGCCAGCACGGCAAAAGTGATCTGCCCCGGCTTGAGCTGGCTGATCCCCTCCTCGCGGGAGATGATCTTGCAATCGGGAGGGAAGATGCTGGAAACATAGACCAGGTTGCACTTTTCGATCCCGGCGCTCCGCAGGGCCAGCTCGAAGCTCTGCAGTTTGTTGCGGTGATGTCCCACGCCCTTGGTGAAAAAAAGCTTCTTGGGGATGATCGCTTCCATTGGCAATGCCCTCGTATGGTTGAACCACGGGCCACCCTGGTCCGCTCATCCCATCTATATATCATTTCCGGCACGTCGGAGGGAACAAGCCCGGCAGGTCAGGGTACACAGCGGCCCCGCACCCTGCTCCGGATTTCCACCACCTCCGCCAGGTGACTTTTTTTCTGTTCCGTTGTCTTGTCTCATGTGGATATAATGAATGCCCGGACCGTGTCCCGGTCCCACACCCAAAACTCAGCCTTGCTGAACAGCAAAAGGGGATCAATTATGTCAGTGGCCAAAGTGATCGAAATCAGCGCCGAGTCATCAAAGAGCTTTGAAGATGCCATCCAGGAAGGCATCAAGCGGGCCGGCAAAACCGTGGACAAGA
Organism: uncultured Acidobacteriota bacterium; assembly: GCA_963836075.1. Taxonomy (GTDB): domain Bacteria; phylum Acidobacteriota; class JAQAZP01; order JAQAZP01; family JAQAZP01; genus JAQAZP01. The sequence goes on along the minus strand of CAWIIB010000009.1, from coordinate 1,548,742 downwards.
TCAAGACCGCCTGGGTCAAGGACCAGCAGGTGACGGTCAAGGACAACAAGGTGACCGCCTACCGGGTGAACCTCAAGGTGACCTTCGTCATCGGCGACTGATCGCACCGCGGATGAGGTGATAAATGAACAGGTCCCGCACCTTCATGCTGATGGTGGCCCTCACCGTCATGTTCGTGCTGGTTGGCGGGGCGGTGGGAGGTCGGGACGGCGCTGTCCTGGCCTTCCTCGCCGCCGCGGCAATGAACTTCTTCTCCTACTGGTTCAGCGACAAACTGGTGCTCAAGCGCTACCGCGCGGCGGAGATTACGGCGGAGGACGGGTCGGGCCTCTATTCCATGGTGGCCGGGCTGACACAAAAAGCCGGCCTGCCCATGCCCAAGGTCTACCTCGTGCCCGAAGACACGCCCAACGCGTTCGCCACCGGGCGCAACCCGCAGCATGCCGCCGTGGCGGCCACCCGGGGCATTCTCAGGATCCTGGAGAAGGATGAACTGGAAGGCGTGATGGCCCACGAGCTGGCCCACGTGAAAAATCGCGACATTCTCACCGGCACCATTGCCGCCACCTTTGCCGGCGCCATCGCCACCCTGGGTCAGTTCGCCCGCTTCGGCACCGCGGGCCGGTCCCGCAGCAACAACCCGCTGGGCATGATACTGATCATGGTGGGTGCGCCGCTGGGCGCCATGTTGCTGCGCATGGCCATCTCCCGGGTGCGGGAGTATGCCGCCGACCGGGGCGGCGCAGAGATCTGCGGCAACCCGCTGGCCCTGGCCCGCGCCCTGGCCAAGCTGCACCAGGGGGCGCGACAGATCCCGATCAGCCGGCGGGGCAATGCGGCGGATGCCAACCTGTTCATCGTCGACCCCTTCATCGGCGGCCTGCAGAAGTTCTTCTCCACCCACCCGCCCATGGAAGAGCGGATCCGGCGGCTGGAGGCCATGGCCCGGGGTGCGGCCTGAATCCGTCCGTCATTGCGGTGGTGGCTATCTGCTGAAGGTGTTGTAGCGGATAATGCACCAGAGCGTGCGGAAGGCGTCGCGGAGACCGATCTTTTTGCCCTCGGCGTAGGTGCGGCCGTAGTAACTCACCGGCACCTCGTAAATCCTGACCTTCAGCCGGGCGATCTTGGCCGTCACTTCGGGTTCGAAACCGAAGCGGTCCTCCTTGAGCGTGATCCGACGGAGGACCTCGCTGCGGAATGCCTTGTAGCAGACTTCCATGTCGGTGAGGTTGAGGTCAGTGAAGATGTTGGAGAGCAGAGTCAGCATCCTGTTGCCCACCGAGTGCCAGAAGTAGAGCACGCGGTGAGTCCCGCCGCCGGCGAAGCGGCTGCCGTAGACCACATCGGCTTTCCCTTCGGCGATGGGCTGGATCAGCAGCCGGTATTCCCGGGGGTCGTACTCCAGGTCGGCATCCTGGACCAGGACCACGTCCCCGCTGGCCTGGGCAAACCCGGTGCGCAGCGCGGCGCCCTTGCCCCGGTTCGTCTCGTGGCGCAGCACCCGCACCGCCGGGATGTCCACCGCGGCGAGAATCTCGCCGGTGCCGTCGGTGGAACAGTCGTCAACCACCACCAGTTCGTCCACCAGCTCCTGCTCGCAGACCAGGTCGATGATCGACCGAACAGTGGCCGCCTCGTTGAAGACAGGCATCACCACGGAAATTTTCAGCGGCTCTGAAGTTATTGATCCCATCGGCTTGGCCTCACGGCGTGGGAGAGTTCCGGCACCAGGAATCCAAGTATAGAGAAGAGCCTGCCACCGATCAAGATCGGCAGCCGATCCCACAGGGGCGAGCCGGAACGTTCACGGCCCGCAAAGGAAGGCGTAACCGGTTTAGAAGGGTATTAAGGGAATGGCCGTGGGTTGTGTCCGGAGGTCAGTCCCGGCGGTCGAGGCCGACATGAATCTCGGTCCTGCCGATCCCGAATCCTTCCGGGTCGTCCTCCGGCTGGGTCCGCTGTTCGATCCGGTGCTGGAGCCGCTTGACCCAGGCGGGGGACGAACCGGCGAAATCCACCAGGACTTCCAGGCGCGAGTGGACCTCCTGGCCCAGAACGTGTTCCAGCCGATGGACTTCGGGAACGGCCGCCGCGGCATCCATCCCCAGGATCTCCACCAGCAGCCTGGTGAGGCAGTCGCTGCGGCGGACCAGGGCCCGGCCCACCCGGGTGCCTTCTGCCGTCAGCTCAATCCTCCCGTAAACCTGATGATTCACCAGTTTGAGCCTGGCCAACCCGGTAACCGCCCGGCTGGCGCTGGGGGCCTTGACCCCGAGCTTGGAGGCCAGATCGCCCATGCGCACCGGCCCGTCGAGGGAGAGGCGGTAAATCCACTCCAGATAGTTTTCCTGGCTGGGGGTTAACTGGTGCATGATCTCCCTCGGGAAAGGTACCGAACACCCGAAAATTAGCTTAAGGAAACTTCCGGGACCTGTCAAGAACGGAATGCGCTCGCCGTTGCGGCGCCGCTCCTCGACGGATCCCGGTGCACCGTGGTATAAAGTCCTCACAGGCACACCGGGCATCCACTGTCCAAGGGGAGAACCTCACTGGAGATCAGCAATGGGCTGGAACCAGGATCTTTTTTCACGAATGCAGGACCGGGCCGTCTTCTTCAAAGAATTCCTGAAACACCCACGGCAGATCGGGTCGGTCATTCCCAGTTCGCGATTCCTGGAACAGCGGGTGGTGCTGGCCGGAGGCATCAGCAGATCACGCTCGGTGGTTGAGCTGGGGCCGGGAACCGGCGGCGTCACCAGGGCCATCCTCAAGGCTCTGCCGCCGGAAGCCTCGCTGCTCAGCCTCGATATCAACCCGCTCTTCTGCGCCCGTATCCGCCGGATCGAGGATACCCGCCTGACGGTTCACTGCGGCAGCGCCCTGGAGATGGAAACCTCCCTGGCCGACCACGGTCTGGCTCCGCCGGACACGGTGGTCTCTGGAATTCCCTTCTCCACCATGAGCGCTGAAGCCGGCGCCCGCCTGCTGGACCTGATCGCCCGCCTGCTGCCGCCCGGCGGCCGCTTCGTGGCTTACCAGATCCGCAACGCCGTGGATGGTCTGACCAGTCCCGTGCTGGGCGAAGCGCGGGTGGACCTGGAACTGCTCAGCATCCCTCCCCAGCGCGTCTATCGCTGGGAGAAGAATTCCAGCTGACCGGTTTACTCGGCCTTGTCCCAGCAGTAGGTGCAGAGTTTCTCCTTGGGCATCCCGATGGCAGCCACCATGTCCTCCAGCCGCTGGTAGCGGAGAGAGGTGAGCCCCAGGCGCTGACCAATCCGCTCGATCATGGCGTGGTGCTTGTCCGTATCGGGATCGACATAGGCCGAGAGATCCTCGGGGTCAGTCCCCTCAAGTTCACGCACCGCCCGGCGGGCCGCCAGGTCGAGCTCCGACTTGGAGCGGGAGAAGTTGAGGAATTTGCAACCGAACATCAGCGCCGGGCAGGCCGGCCGCATGTGCACCTCCTTGGCCCCGTAATCAAAAAGCCGGGAAATGGTGTCCTTGAGCTGGGTCCCCCGCACGATGGAGTCCTCGCAGAAGAGCAGCCGCTTGCCGGTGATGTAGTCGCGCACCGGGATCAGCTTCATCCGCGCCACCAGGTCGCGCACCGACTGGTTCTGGGGCATGAAACTGCGGGGCCAGGTGGGGGTGTACTTGACGAAGGGCCGGCGGTAGGGGATGCCGGCGGCGCTGGCGTATCCCAGGCCGTGCGCCGTGCCCGAGTCGGGGATCCCGGCCACAATGTCGATCTCCATCTCCTCACGGGCAGCCAGCGCTTCACCGCAGCGGTTGCGGGAGGCCTCCACGTTGATCGTTTCGTAGCGCGAGGCCGGGTAGCCGTAGTAGATCCAGAGGAAGGCGCAGATCTGCAGCCGGTCCCCCGGCGGCTGGACGGTCTGCCAGCCCTCACCCTCGATGCAGACGATCTCACCCGGGCCCAGTTCGTGCACCGTCTCGTACCCCAGGCTGGGGAAGGCGCAGGTTTCCAGGGTCGCGGCGATGGCCCCCGGCTTCTGGCCGATGATCACCGGGGTGCGGCCCAGCCGGTCGCGAGCGGCGTAGAGCCGGTTCCCGCGCAGCAGCAGCATCGAACAGGAGCCTTCGATCCGCTCCTGGGCGATGCGGATCCCGTCCACGAAGCTGGTCCCCTGGTTGATCAGCGCGGCCACCACCTCGGTGGGGTTCGGTTCGGACCCGCTGATCTCGGAGAAGTGTGTGGACTTGTCGGCAAAGGATTCGGCGGCCAGGTCCTCGAGATTGCTCAACACCCCCACGGTGACCAGCGTGTACAGACCGAGGTGGGAACGGATGATCAGCGGCTGGGACTCGTAGTCGCTGATCACGCCGATGCCCTGGCGGCCCTTCATGGTGACGATATGGTCGTCGAACTTGCTGCGGAACTGGGCATTGGTGATGTTGTGGATTTTTCGCTGGATGCCGGAGTCGGACCAGACGGCAAGGCCCCCCCGCTGGGTTCCGAGATGTGAATGGTAGTCGGTGCCGTAGAAGAGATCTTCCACGCAGTCGTCCCGGGAAACAACACCAAAAAATCCGCCCATGATCCCCCTCCAATGAGTGTGCCGGCAGCAGGCCGGCCGGTTCAGATAACGCCCATTTTATTCAGCAATGTATCCGAGATCGAGGAGCCGTTGCCTGGTCTCCTCGTCAAAATCCGGCATCCGCCCCCGCTCCTCGTCCCCCGCTGCATTGTCCAGCAGGGACTGGCGGTGGATCCACTCCAGCAGACGGGCCTGGAGCGCCTTTCTGGTCACCTGCATCCGGCTGGCGAGGTTCTGCCGCTCACCCGGGTCGGCCTGCAGGTCAAAGAGGTAGTGCAGCTTCCGTGTCCGCCCCAGGCCCTCCCCCATGCCCCAGAGGTGCCTGGTTCGCGGGGCAAAGACATATTTCCAGCGGCCGGTGCGCACGGTGTAGATCCCGGCGGCCGAAGAAGCCGAGGAAAAGACCGTGCGGTGGCCGGTGAATCCGGTGAGCGGGTCCCCCTCGGTGGGCGGAGGTTCGGTGACCCCGCTCATCTCGAACAGCGTGGGGGCCAGGTCCACCAGGCGCACGTTGTGGGTGATCACCGTGCCCGGCGCCCCGGCCGCCGCTCTTCCAGCCGGCGGGACCAGGATCAGCGGCACGTGGATCTGCTCGTCGTAGAGCGTGAAACCGTGAAGCAGCCCGCCGTGGTCGGCCAGTTCCTCCCCGTGGTCGGCAGTGATGAAGATCACTGTCTCCCGGTCCCGGCCGGCGTTGCCAAGCCAGGCCAGCAGACGCCCCAGCTCCAGGTCGTTGTACAGGATGTCGCCGTCGTAGTGGTCGCGCATCCGCTGCAGCGTACCGTCCCCCAGCGCCCGCTGGCCGTAGACGTATTCCAGGAGGGCCTCGGTGGAGAGGTCCTCCTCCGGCCCCTCCCCGGCGGGTTGAAAAGCCCCGTCGAAGGGCGCCGGCGCCTGGTAGGGGTTGTGCGGGTGAATGGTGTGGACGTAAGCGAAGAACGGCCGGCCGGCGGGGAGCTCCGCGGCCCAGTTAATGAAGGCGTCGGTGGCCTGGCCGGCAAAGTCCTTCACCGGCTGGCGGCGGAAGAGGATCTCCTCGGCCACGTGATCGAAGCCGCGGTAAAACCCCAGCTCCGGCCCCATGTACGGGTTATTGGAAAAAAGACCGGTGGAGTAGCCGGACCTGGAAAAGACCTCGGCCATGGTCGGGTGGTCCGGGGAAAGGACGGCATACCCGGTGAAGGGGAGGAACCGTCCGGTGAACAGCGATTTCACCGACGGAGCGGTGTTCGGCGCCTGGGAGAACGCGCTGCTGAAGAGCTGGCCTTGGCGGGAGAGGCGGTCGAGCACCGGGCTGGTGCGCCGGGGGTGGCCGTAGGCCGAGAGGTGGCCCGCCCGCAGGGCGTCCATCACGTAGACCAGCACGTCCGGCGGCGGCCCGGCAGGGGCGGCCGGCAGCGGAGGAGCTGGCGGCGGCGCCGGGGCCCGGATCTCGGGCTGCAACAGGTGAACGGTCTGTCCGGTGTCAGCGGCGGCCCCGTCCGCAAGGTCCACCGAGCAGGTGAGGCGAACGAAGCGCCCTGACCAGTGTGCCAGGTCCAGGGTGACCTGATCACTCTGCCCGCCGGCAGGAATGCGGCGGCGGTAAATCTCAATTGGAGGAGCATCATCGGTGGCCACACTCACCCGCAGCTCAGCCGGGTCTCCGGATTCACTGCCAAAAACCAGCAGCCCCCCCAGGGGAACCTGAAAGTGCCAGGAGACATCCGCGGGGACAGGTAGGCCCACCCGCCCCTCCCCGGCGAGCACCGGTTTCGCGTCATCGCCCGCATTAAGGCCGGCAATGATCCGGATCGCATCCATCTGCACCGCCACCCGGCGGGTGTCGGTGTTCCCCGGAATCACGTCCGGCAGGTAGACGTCCTCCGAATAGTGCAGGACCAGGATATTGTCCCCATCCAGCCAGGCCCCGGCCGGCGCCTCCAACCGGTGGTCCGCGTATTCCGTCCCCGGGGTAAAAATGCCCAGGGAATTGCCGTTGAGCGAGACCTCAACCTGCAGGTCGTCCAGTTGCTCCACTCCCAGACGCCGGCAGCAGATGGCCAGGGTACGCGGGCGGGGGGACGGGCAGGTGAGCAGAAAACTGGTCTCGTCCCCCCAGGACCAGGCAAAGGTCCGGCCGTCGGGCTCCCGCTCGGCGAAATAGAGCCCGTCCAGCAGGTTCAGTTTGTGCTCTCCGGTCCCCAGGTCCAGCAATTCAACCGGCCCCCAGGCCTCGGCCCGGCTGAGCTGTTCGCTCAAATCGAGATGCCGGACCGTGTCCTCGAGGGAGGGCTGACGGCAGCCGCCGGCGAGGAGCAGGGCCAGCATCAAAAAAGCACCGAGAACCGGCGTGAAAAAAGTCCACCGATGCCTGATTCCGCTCTGCCCCGTCATTGCTGTGCTCCGGATCGGCCTGAAAAGGTGAGTTCCGGTTGAGTGTATCATATGGCGGCAGCAGCCTCCACGGCAGACCCGGTTTTCATGGACAATGTCATCGGGCACGAACGGAGGTTTCGATGAGCGGTCTGGGCTGGCACCACCTGACGAGAGAGGACAAGCGGGCGATTCTCGCCGGGCTGGAGAACGGCAGCGTCCGCGGCGGTCCGTACCATGTTGAGCTGCATCCCACAAACCGCTGCAACATCAACTGTTTTTTCTGCGCCACCCAGAATATCCGCCAGGCCGACGAGATCCCCCTCCCCCGGCTGGACCGACTGATCAGGGAAATGAAAGAGCTAAGCACCCGCTCGGTGGGCCTCAACGGCGGCGGGGAGCCGCTCTTCCACTCCGAGGCGCCGCGCCTGCTGGCGATGCTCCACCAGGCCGGCCTGCCCATCGCCAACCTGACCACCAACGGCGTGCTCCTCACCCCGGAGATCATCCGCCTGCTGGCGCGGGGCAGCTGCGACCAGGTGGTGATCAGCGTCAATGCGGCCGACGAGGAACACTACTCGCGGATGATGGGCATGCCGCGCCGGATCTATGGCAAGCTGCTGGAAAACGTCAGCGCCCTGGTGGCGGCCCGCCGCCGGGGCTCGCGAAAACCGCGGATCCTGGTCCATTTCCCGGTCTGGAAGGAAAACTTCCGAACGCTCCCCGGGATGTATCAGCGGGCGGTATCCCTGGGTGTCGACCGGATCATCTTCAGCGGCCTCTCCTTTCTCAAGCCGGAACAGCGGATGACGCCCGGCGAGACCGAGGAGATGATGGGCCTCTATGAGGATTTGGTGCGGGTGGACGAATACCGCCGTATCGACTGTATCTACAGCATGGAACAGGATCTCTCGGACGGGGTGGGCCGGATCAACGCCCGGATCGGAGTCGAGCGGGACCGGGTGCCGCACTGGAAACGGCTCATTGATCTGACCCTTCGCGAAGACTGCACCCTGCGTGAAAAGTGGCGGCACCACTGGCGGTTCAGGCGGAGACAGCGGGCAACCGTGCGCCTGGGGGCCCACGGCGACTCCTGCCTCATGCCCTGGTATTCACTGGTGGTCAAGGCCAGCGGCGCGGTTCCGGTCTGCTGCGTGATCCAGGCCAACGAGCTGGGCAACCTGAACAACCGCTCATTGGCCGAAATCTGGCGCGGTGACTCCTTTCAGCAGGTCCGGGTTCAGATGCGCCGCATTGCCGCGGAGGGCGAGCGCTGGCAACACGATCCGGAGACCGACACCCACATTTCCCGGCTCTGCTCGGTGGGCCAGGGCAAGGGCTGCTTCATGCGCAACTTCTACTACTGGACGGACGGGCCCTTTGTACGCCGCCTGGGCAGCAGCCTCACGGGCATGCGCACCGGCACCCTCCGACCCGCCCCGGCTTGACGTTCCCCACTTAAATACTATACATTATAGGAATTACTATGGTTTAGTGTGCTCTGGAAGGAAACTCGTGCGTTCATCCATCGGTAAAATAGCCGCTGCCGCCCTGCTGTTCCTGCTCTTGCTGGTTCTTGCGGGACAGACCGGCTCCAGCAGGGAGAGCGACATCGTACCCCCCCCAGACCCGGCCCCGGGCGACTATGTCCTGCTGGCCTGGAGCGACCGCGGGATGCACTTCATGAACCGGGATCATGAGGTGATGTCGCTGATGCCGCCCCACAGCACTCTGCACGCCCAGGTGGTCCACCGCAGCAATACCGACGATTCGTCCAAGAGCGGGATGCCCGGCGTCGCCGCCAGTTGGCCACGGATCGAAACCAAGGACCTGGTGCTTGAGTACTCCATACCCGGCAACACCTGGTCCGCCGGTAAAACCGATTTCTGGGACCAGGCCGAAGCCCTTTACGGCTCACCCCTGCCGCCGGACACCGGGCTCACCGGCAAGGGGCTCAGCGGCACCTTTGACCCGCAGCCTGGCCGGTATTTTGAAGCCGCCGGTATCCCCCTGACGCCGTTCCCCGACCTGACACCCACAGAGGAACAGCCTTATCAGAAAGCCCTGGTGGTGCTGAAAGACCTGGACGGCCGCGTGCTGGCCACTTCCACCCCCACCCTGCCGGCGTCGGTGGAAGTGAACTGTACCACCGCCCACTGCCACCCCAGCGAGGAGGAGATCGTTCAGTCGCACCCGCCCGGCGGCGGCTACGACCCGGACCAGCGGCCGATGCTCTGTGCCTCGTGCCACGCCCAGCAGTTGACCGGCCTCGGCGGCGAAGAAGACGCCGGGTCGCTCTCCTACGTGATCCACAACTCGCACAAATTCATCGACCAGGAGTATTCGCACCTCGACTCGTGCTACACCTGCCACCCCGGACCGGAGGCACAGTTCAACCGCGGGATCATGGGCCACCAGGAGGGAATCCTCTGCCAGCACTGCCACGGCTGGATTTCGGACGTGGCCTCCTCCATCGACGAGGGCCGGGAGCCCTGGGTGGACCAGCCGGACTGCGACGCCTGTCATCCCCCGCCCCACGAAGAGGGGCCGCAGGCCGACTGCGACTGCTTCTTCACCGGGGGGCACTTCGGCCTGATGTGCGGTGGCTGCCACAACAGCATGCACGCCATCTGGCCCTCGCGCGAGAAAGCGGACAACGACAACGTGATGGCCCTGCAGGGGCGCGCCGGCTCGCTGTTCGACTGCAACCTCTGCCACATCCTGTCGCCACCCGGCGACCCGGAGTTCGGACACCAGCAGCAGTAGAAAAGCAATCGGGGACGTACATGAATATATGAATATTTGCCTAGAGCAGGCAAATATTCATATATTCATGTACGTCCCCGATTCTGTAATTACTCTTCCTGCTGCTCCTCCGAGTCCGTGCCCAGCTCCACCGAGGTGGTGGTGAAGGAGGTGATAGCAGTGGCGTCGTCCCGCACACCCACCGCCACGGTCTGGCTCCCGCCCTTCATGCCCAGCAGCATCTTGTAGAAGAAGAAGCCGGCACGCGCCTCGTCGAGGCTGTCGTCGGGCACCTTGATCGGCGGCGGAACCGGCGGCTCGCTCACCGTGGACATCCAGCCCCGTTCGTCCCGGGCGGCGATGGAGAGGCTCACCCGGCACTCGTGATAGCCGGTGGCCGGGTTGAAGAAGAGGCTTTCCATGGGCACGGCGACGATGGTGGGCACCAGGTAGTCGTCCTTGCCCCTCATCTCCGGCTCGCCAAAGGCCATCTTTATCCCGAACGCGTTGTCCGGCTGGCCGAACAGCAGCGTGGCCCGCAGCCCTTCGGCCATCTCGGCGCCCAGCCCCTTGTGCATGGAGATGGTGCGGTGCCGGGTCTTGAGGCCCCGCTTCTTCGTCTTGACCTTGATCTTGAAGTAGGGGTTGTCGGCACTGTAGATCGGCTTGTAGCCCAGCGAGTAGTAGCTGTCCATGTCGGCGAAGACCAGTTCCAGCGCCCGGTCGAAATTGTTGGTGTTGGTGAAGGCCAGGCCGCCGGTCTGCTGGGCCATGTATTTCAGCGAAGCCTGGAGGTTCTGCCGGGCGATGGAATCGATGCCGGAAGTGAAGGCACTGCCCCGGTTGGCCACGTCGATGCTCCCTTCACCGCCGCGCAACCCGGCGGCGTCCACGGTGTAGAAGGTGACGCGGTTGGCGCTGGCAAAAGCGGTGAGATCGTCGAACAGCTTGCTGGCGTCGTGGCTGGTGGAGCGGAGATACATCCCCTGGGTCCGGCTCCCGGTGCCGCTGCCGGTCTCCGCGGCGGCCTTGTCCACCTTCTCCTCGAGGGCGTAGAACATCTCCTCGCCGGCCACCATGGGCAGGCCGTCGCTGACATAGAGCAGCGCCTTGCGCCCGTTGATCCCGGCCAGGGCGCCGACAAAGTACTTCAAGGCGCCGAGGGTGTATTTGGTGTCCTGCTCGACGAAATCGGCGTAGGCCTCCACCCGGCCCACCAGGGACTCGATAAACGGGGAGCCGGGATCGTAGCCGGCAATCTCGCCCAGCAGGTCGCGCCGCTCGTCGTCAAGGTAGTTCATCTGGGTGCTCAGCTGCTCCGTCTCCTCCAGGGCCTGGCGCACCAGCTCCATGTCGGTGGTGAACGGCTGGCGGACATTGAGCCCGCGGTCGAAGCTGACCACCATCACCCGGTCGTTGCCGTGAACATGCTCAGCGAGAAAGTCCTTCAGCGTTCCGAAGATGCGATTGCGTGAAAAGTGGTGCAGGTTGTAGTTGTCGACATAGACGATCAGGTTCATCGGCGGCCGCTCCGGGCCTCGGGGCGCCGCGTCCGCAGTCTCATCGAACAGCGACGGGTCGCCCGGCCCGGGGTCGATCCGTTGCCCGCCATCCATGGCGTAAAAATTCAGGATCTCCAGGGGGATTTTGTTCTCGAAGAGTTTGAAATCGTCCTTGCCCAGGCCCTTTATGGGGTTGCCCTTCTTGTCGGTGACAAAGACCTCCACCTCGCGGATCCGCACCTCGAGGCTCTCCTCGTAGCGGTCCGCTTCCTGATCGTCCTCCGGCAGCCCCGCCCCGGCGGGAATTGCCACGGCCAGCAGGAGTATTGTCGATATCCACATTTTCCAGCGTTTCATATTCTGCTACCTCCGATTTCATTATACCGTGAATGGCCGGAGGGTACAGGTATCATGCAAAAAGGGCGGCGGCCTCAACCGGCCGCCGCCCGAAACGTCCAAACCTCATTCTTTGTTACCGGCTGCGCCGTTCGGCTTTCCGAGCCTGGCGCTGCCCGTGAAGCTCCTCCAATTTTTCCTGCTGCTCGGGAGTCAGCACGCTGTTGATCTTCCGCTGGACCTCGGCCCGCTTCTCCTCGCCGGCTTCGGCGAAAATAGCGCCAATGGCCGTTTTCTGGTCATCGGTGAGATCCAGCGCCTCCGCCATCCTCTCCAGCCGGGCACCGGGGCCTCCCGGACCGCCGGGGCCACGCGTGCCGCGGCCCTTGCCCCCCCGGGTCATGGCCGGATGTTCCGCCTTCAGATCCTCGAGTTTGCTCACCTGCTCGGTGGTGAGCACACCGGCCACCCGCGCCTCGATCCGTTCCCTGGCGGCGGGCATTTCCTCGGCCACGATGGCCCGGATCTCCTCCTTCTGCTCCTCGGTGAGCCCCAGTTCATCGGCCAGGCGGCCCAGGGGCCCCATCTGGCCCGGTCCGTGCCCCATCATTCCCGGCCCGCCACCCGGGCCCAGGGGGCAATCCCCGTTGTCGTCGGCGATGACGGGGACGCACACGATCATCAGGGCGGCCAGGGCAACGATCAGAACACTGCTTTTCAATCCGTTCATGGCATTTCTCCTTTACTGGTTGCGGGGGGACGCCCACTGCGGCCCCGCTCTTTGCCATACTCACCCCATTAGACGCACCGGGCCCCTTAAGCAGCGTCAAGCCGGAGTAAAGAAAACTGAAGAATGGTCAAGGGTCTGAAGGGCCGCCTGCCCCCCGGAAAGCGGAAAACCAGGCATTCAGGGCCCGAAACCGGACTCTCCCACTGTGAATTCCTGCTCAATTCGTCATAATAGAAGTTGGAATCGTTAGCAAAGCCCCTCTCGGGCACCCCCATCCCTGACCAGCGGAGGCCAAGATGAGTGAAGAAAACAACGAGCAGTTTGGCGAACTGCTGCACGAAGACCGGCTCTTTCCGCCCCCGGACCGGTTCCGCGACGCGGCACATGTCAGGGACGAATCCCCCTACCTTGCAGGCAGCGACGATTTCGAAGCCTTCTGGGCCGACCAGGCGGCCGACCTGGACTGGATCGAGCCCTGGGAGAAAGTGCTGGACTGGGACCCGCCCCATGCCCGCTGGTTCGTCGGCGGCAAACTCAACGTCAGCGTCAACTGTCTCGACCGCCACCTCTCTTCCCCGCGACGCAACAAGGCGGCCCTGATCTGGGAGGGCGAGCCGGGTGAGCGCCGGGTGCTGACCTATTGGCAGCTCTCCCGCCAGGTGAACAAGTTTGGCAACGCGCTGCGCACACTGGGGGTGAAGAAGGGGGACCGGGTGGCGCTCTACCTGCCGATGATCCCCGAGCTGGTGGTGGCCATGCTGGCCTGCGCCCGCATCGGGGCGGTGCACAGCGTGGTCTTTGCCGGCTTCTCCCCCGAGGCGCTGCGCGACCGGATCAATGACGCCGGGGCCAAGGTGCTGGTCACCGCCGATGGCGGGTTCCGCCGCGGCAGCATCATCCCGCTGAAGCACGACGCCGATTTCGCCATCCGCGACTGTCCGTCCATCGAACACGTGGTGATCGTCAAGCGGGGCGAGTTTCCCCTGCGGGTCAAGGAAGGCCGCGACCACTGGTATCACCGGCTGATGCAGGATGCGGACCGCCACTGCGAACCGGAACCGATGGACTCGGAGGACCTGCTCTTCATCCTCTACACTTCGGGCACCACCGGCCAGCCCAAGGGGATCATGCACACCACCGGCGGTTACCTGACGCACACCCACGCCACCAGCAAGTGGGTCTTCGACCTCAAGGAGGAGGACACCTTCTGGTGCACCGCCGACTGCGGCTGGGTCACCGGCCACTCCTACCTGACCTACGGTCCGCTCTCCAACGGCGCCACCTGCGTGATGTACGAGGGGTCACCCGACTGGCCGGACCGCGACCGCTTCTGGGAGATGGTTGAGCGCTACGGTGTCACCGTCTTCTACACCGCACCCACCGCCATCCGCGCCTTCATGAAATGGGGCGCGGAGTGGCCCGATCAGCACGATCTCTCCACCCTGCGCCTCCTCGGCACGGTTGGCGAGCCGATCAACCCCGAGGCCTGGATCTGGTATCACGAGGTCATCGGCAAGAAGAACTGCCCCATCGTCGACACCTGGTGGCAGACCGAGACCGGGGGGATCATGATCACCCCGCTCCCCGGTCATGTCCCGGCCAAACCCGGCTCCTGCACCCGGCCCTTTCCCGGGATCGAGGCCACGATCCTCGACGACGAGGGCAACGAGATAAAGACCGGCGGGGGCTACCTGGCCGTCACCAAACCCTGGCCGGGGATGCTCCGCGGCATCTGGGGCGACGAGAACCGGTTCCGCGAGACATACTGGAGCAAGTGGGAGAACATCTACTTTCCCGGCGACAGCGCCAAGCGGGACGAGGACGGCTACTTCTGGGTTCTGGGACGCGCCGACGACGTGATGAATGTCTCGGGACACCGCATCGGCACCATGGAACTGGAAAGCGCCCTGGTATCACACCCGGCGGTGGCCGAGGCAGCGGTGGTGGGCATTCCGCACGAGATCAAGGGCACTGCCGTGGCCGCCTTCGTCACTCTCTGTGACGGGCAGGTTCAACGGCTGGAGCTGATCGAGATCCTGAAAGAGCACGTGGTGCAGAAGATCGGCGCCATCGCCCGGCCCCAGGAGATACTCTTCAGCTCCGACCTGCCCAAGACCCGTTCGGGCAAGATCATGCGCCGTCTGCTGCGGGACATCGCCGAGGGCAAGGTGCTGGGCGACACCACCACTCTCGCCGACCCGGCGGTGGTGGAGCAGCTGAAGAAGCAGTACGAAGAGACTGAGGGCTGAAGCGACCACGGTGTTATACTCAGCCAGCCGCCGGCCCTTTGCACCAGGGGCCGTCATCGCCACGTCGTAATAGAGTCCTGGGAAAAATGACCAGAAGACGGTGGAACCAATCTCCAGCAGGGACGGGACAATCACCTGCCGTCGGGCGGGCCTGGTTCCTTCTCGGACTTTTATGCGCTGCCGGCCTCCTCCTCTTCCATGCGGCCATCAACTTCGAGCCGGGCCGGCTGATCTGCGGGATGATTCTGCTCCATTTCCTCCCCGGCGTGGCGGTTGCGGTGACCTTTCGCCGGCCCGATTCCCTGGAGACCATCGTCTGCGGCCTGGCCCTTTCCCCATTGGTGGTCACCCTGCTGATCTACCTATTCAGCAACCTCCTCCGCTTGCCCCTGCCCATGGGGATCGGCGTTTCCGGGCTGATCCTGACCATCGCCCTCGGCTGGCCGCGGCGCAGGGAGAAGCAGGCCGCGGCCACACCATTCGAGTGGCCCGCCGCGGCACCCCTGGGGGCCGGTCTGCTGCTGGTTCTGATCACCACGGTCTACTACCTCCAGGGGCCGTCGCACATGCTCAATATCCACGGGCTGTTTCACAGCACCGGCATCAACCAGGTCATGGCCGGCCTGATCCCGCCGGACAACACCCACCTCTACGGAGTTGCCTCGGGATACCAGTGGCCGGCCTGGATTGTTCCGGCCGTATCCTCGGCGCTGATGAACATCTCGCCGCCGCTCGCCGCGACGCTATCCCGGTTCCTCACCTTTATCGGACTCCTCGGTGTGGGGTATCTCCTGGCTCGCGATCTGGGGCAAGTGCCGGCCGGCAGGGCCTTCTCCGGTTTGCTGGCCTTTTTGGGAATGAATCTCTGCGGTGGCCTCCTCTACATATTCCACCTGGCCACTTCAGCGGAGTTGCGCCAGGTGGTGCTCACCGGAGCCTACCACCCCGGGCTGCAACTCCTCCTCACCCCCGAATCCATGTCCGAGCATCTCCGTGTCCGAACCGGCTCGATCATCATCAAGCTGGTCAATTTCAGTTTCATCATCCCCGGTTATGTGGCCGTGATGATCGCTATCCTCGGAGCGCTTCGGGTCATTCGCGGCAAGGTGCGGGAGGGCTATCTGCTGATCCTGCTGGGCACGGCAACCGCACTGCTGGTCCACCCGGTCCTGGCAGTGGTGCTCGCCCTGCCCATGCCCCTGGCCCTGCTCCTGGCACAACTGTTCAAGCGGAGTGAGGAGCGCTTTCCGCTGGCCCGCCTCTTCGGTGTTGCTGTCTGCCTCGGCCTTGCCGCACTGCCCGCCCTGCCCTACCTGCTCCCGGGGATGGAGTCGGCGGGAAGCGGAGGAGTGACCTCCCGGGTTGAGACGCAGATCACTCTGGCCCTGGTCTGGCTCTATTTCCCGCTGGGTCTGACCGCTGCACCGGCGGCGGTGCGGGCCTTCCGGGAGCGGGACCGGCAGAATATCTTCATCGTTCTGCTGGCGGTGACCACCGCCCTGTTTCTCCTCACTCAGCAAGTCAAGTGCGACTGGTATCACCTCTACCTGATGTCGATCCCGCTGGGGCTGCTGGCCGGTGGCCAGTTGGGTCGCTGGCTGCAATGGCTGCCGGGGAAAACCGCGCGCACAGTCTTTGCCACGGTCCTGGGATTGCTGATTCTGCTCGGCCCCTTCCTCCGTCTAAACGCTTTTTACCGGATTCGGCGACCCGATGTTAACCGCTACTGTTTCAGCGGATCCCCCCTCATCACTCTGCAGGACCGGGACAGCGACCTGGCCCGGGCCTATGGCTGGATCCGGCAGGAGACCGCAGCAGAAGCTGTTCTGGTGGAGAAGCCGAAGAAGCGAAATTACGAGGAGCTGTCGGCCCTGACCGGCCGGCGGATTTACGTCGGGGAACGAACCTCCCACACCCCCCGGCCAAACGGTGAATGGGATCCGCTGGGGGACGCACTGGACGTGGCCCACTGTTTGCTCGAGCCGGGAAAAAACAAACCGGAGGCCTTGCGGCTGCTGTCCGGTCTGCCCGATCCCGTCTATCTCTTTCTCCAGCAAAGAGACATGAAGGGCTTGCTGCCGATCCTCACCGCGGAGTATGCCGCCCTCCCAGAACACGTCCGCCTCGAACTCGACCTGCCAACGGTGAAAGTCTACCGGGTGCTGCCGCTCAAATAGCACGCCACCCGAAGCGTCGCAAAATCGTCCGCAGATCAGCTCTGTCCTGGGATGTCAGACTGAAGAGGAGCAGCCCGGCAAGAAAGAGCAGCGCACCGGGCACCCCCCCCAGGATCAGTTCCCGCCAGTTCCGCTGGGGCAGGAACTGCTCCACGGCCAGCCAGGCAGGCAGGCCGACCAGGCCCGGGATCACTCCGGGAATCACCGTGGTGCGCATCCACTGGGCAAAGGTCACCCCGGCCAGCCGGCGGCCCATGCGCCACATCACCGCCGGCTGCATCACCAGCAGGGGGAAGACGCTGCCGATGGCGCCGCCCAGCGCCCCCATGCCGCAGCCCCAGATGAGTGTGGTGGCGATAATCAGACCCAGTGTCTGGTTGATCAGCACCTGAAAGGAGAAGCGCTTGATCTGGTTGGTGGCCATGGCCAGCCGGCCCAGCATCAGGTTGCCGAACTGCAGCGGCAGCGCCGCCAGCAACAGGGCCATCACCAGGGCGGCGTCAAGATACCCGGAACCGACGTAGATGGTGAACAGTTCGCGGCTGAACACCACCAGGGGCAGACAGACGAAGGTGGCGAACCAGAGGCCGAAGCGCCCGCCGCGGAGATAGACGTCGGCCAGCCCGTTGCGGTCGTTGCGGGTGTGCATCGCCACCATGGCCGGCAGCAGCGGCTGGGTGCCCAGGTAGGTCATGTACTGGATCTGTTGCATGGCGATGGAACCGAGGTAGAAACAGGAGACCTGCAGCGCGGTGGAGAGCTTGTTCAGCAGGATCGGTACGATCCCGCGCCGCAGAGTGCCGGCCGCCTGCATGACGAAGGTCCAGCCGCCAAAGGAGATCAGCTCCGGCGCGCACCCCCAGCGGTAGGAGCGGAAGCGGAAGCGGAGGGACGGCACGCAGCGGCGGGAGAGGATCACGGCGACGATCAGCCCCAGGCTGTCGGCGACCACCGCAGCCACCACCAGCCAGAGCACCCGCGGGCTGACCCCGAAGAGCAGAGCCATCAGCAGGGCCAGGCGAAGGAACTGCGTGCCCACCAGGATCACGTTCATCAGCACGAACTTCTGGCGGATGAAGAGACCGATCTCGAAGGGGGAGAGCAATACCCGCAGGGATGCGGCAGCCACCAGGAGCAGCAGCATCATCCTGGCGTCGGGCACCAGCGGCGGCGCGATTTCGAGGAGGTGCTCCACTTTCCAGGCAAAGAGGGTGCCGAGGATCATGATCAGCAGGCTGGCCCCGGCCAGCAGGGGGAACATGGTGGAGACGATTTCAGTGATCCTCTCCCGGTTCCCCCTGGCGTATGCCTCCACCCCGAAGCGGCCCAGGCCGCCGGTGAGGATGGTGCTCAGCAGGGGCACGAAGACCAGCGGCGCCACCACCACCGGGTAGAGGGCGTATTCCTCGATGCTCACCCGGGCGAGGAGGAAGGGCTGGAGCCAGATCAGTACGCCCACATTGAGCAGGTGGGTGACGAGGGAGCTGGTGGAGTTGATGATCACCAGCTTTTTGCTCACCGGTACGTGAAGTTCCGGCTTCTCGGAAGTTTCGAGTGCGATAAACATGGGGTTGCCGGCTCCTCGGGCGGTCTACCGTCACAAGTATACACACTTACCGGCGATGGAGAGTGGAACGAACCGCGGAGTGTGCCGGTGAGGGGGATATCCGCCGGTTCACGGTTGAACGCCATGTCCAGATCCGGTGCTGGAGAACCGGTTCCGGGAAAATGCCCTCCGGCGCCGCCGAGGAGCATGCCGGCGGCGCCTCGGCCGGGTCAACGGCCGGCTTTCCCGGCACCGGCTTCAGCCATCGCCGCAGGGTGGCCCAGAGCTGATCGGTGTCCAGTGGCCGGGTCAGGTAACCGTCCATGCCGGCTGAGAGGCAGGCTTCCATGTCACCGGCGGAGGGAGCCGACATCAGGGCGATGATCGGCAGACGCCGGTCGGAGGGATCCTCCTGCGCCCGGATCGCCTCCGTGACTTCCGGGCCGCCCATCACCGGGAGACGGAAACCGATCAGCATCAGGTCCCAGGCCGAGGAAGACGCTGCTTCCATCGCCGCCCGTCCGTTGGCGGCAATGCCCACCTGCAGCCCGGTGCCGCGCAGCATCCGGATCACCTGTTTCTGCTCACCGGGATCACCTTCGGCCAGCAGGATCCATGCCCGCCTCGACTTCGACTCCTCGAGGCTGTGCCTGGTGACCATCTCCCGCCCCACTTCCCCTCGTGCGGGAAGCGCCACCACTGCCGAAACAGCATCGAAGAGAAGCGACCGGCTCACCGGCTTGATCAGGTAGCCGTCCACACCGGCCTGCCGGTATTCATTCACTTCACCCCGTGTCCCGTGTGAAGAGAGAATGATCAACCGGGTCTCCCGGACCAGCTGATCTTCACGAATCTGCCTGACCAGTTGGGCTGCGCCCATGTCGGGCAACTGATCGTCCGCCAGGAGCAGCGGCAACGGCTCCTCTTTCTCCACACAGCGGTGCAGAGCGGCCAGCGCGGTCCCACCGTTCCCCACTTCCCGGGGTATGAGACTCATGGAGGTGAGCATCCCGCACAGCACCCGCCGGGGGATTCCTGCCGGCCCCGCCACCAGCACACTGGTGCCGGCCACCGGCCCGGCGATTGCCTGCCGTTCGCTTGCCGAAACCGGCTCCTCGAACCGGGCGGTGAATCGAAAGGTGCTGCCGCGGCCCACTTCACTTTCCACGGTCATCTCCCCGCCCATCATCTTCACCAGTTGCCTGGAGATGGAGAGCCCCAGCCCCGCCCGGTTGAACTCCTGGTGGTTCAGGCTATCCGCCGGCATGAAGACATCGAAGATCCGGGCCAGGCGTTCGGTCGGAATCCCCTCGCCGCTGTCGGTCACCGAGAAGGCAAGTGACACTCCCGCCTCGTCCCTGCTCTCCACACCAACTCGCAAAACCACTTCGCCCTGGCCGGTGAACTTCACCGCATTGCCCAGCAGGTTGATCAGAATCTGCCTCAACCGGGTGGGATCACCGGTCAGGCGGAGCGGGACATCAGCGTCCACCATGCAGAAATGCTCCAGTTCGTTGCCGGGCACCCGGGACACCACCCGGTCCATCACGCTCTCCACCAGGTAGCGCATGTCGAAGTCCACTGCTTCCATGTCCAGTTCGCCCACTTCGATCTTGGAGTAGTCGAGAACATTGTTCACCAGGCTGATCAGTGTTTCGGAGGTGTTCTTGACGGTGGTGAGAAAATGATGCTGCTCTTCGGATACTTCGGACTCCAATGCCATCCGGGTCATACCGATCACCGCGTTGATCGGGGTGCGGATCTCGTGGCTCATTCTGGCCAGAAAGAGGCTCTTGGCCCGATGCGCCGATCCGACCTCCTGGCGCACCGAATGCAGTTCGTCCTCCATCCGCTGGAGCTTTTCTTCCATTGCTTCCAGGCGGGATTCAGCGTCACGGCGGGCCTGCACCGCACATTCCAGCTGCCGTTTACGATCGTCTTGTTCGTTGCTCATGACGCTCCGGATGAGGGCGGGGGGCACGGTGCTTCGCCTGCTACCCCACCACTGTCCAACTGGGCGGGCTGACGGATCCGTCCCTCTATTTCTCATCGGAGAACCGGCAGGTATTCTTGATCCGACAAAAACTCCGGAGACGCTCGCCCTGATCCTGCGGGCACCGGGCCGGCATGTCCTCTCCCGGCTGATGCCGTCTCTGTCCCAGCCTTGACACTCTCGCGGCCCGGCCATAGAGTACGGCCAACCGGGGGTTCGCATCACCGATGAAGATCGTCTACATTCTCAACGCCTTTCCCGTGCTGACCCAGACCTGGATCCCACTGGAGCTGCGCGAACTCCAGGCCCAGGGGAACGAGGTGCAGGTGGCGGCCCTCGGCAGCCCCCCCGGGCCGGCGGACGAGGACATCACGGCCGGGATTCCCTGCTGGCGGCTCCCTGCCGGCAGCGCCGCGGCTCGGTTCAACGCGTTTCTGCACCACGTGAAGTGGAAGCTGCGCTCACCGGCCCGCTACTTCAAAACCCTGTTCTTCGTCCTCGCCCGGGCCGACCGGCAGTCGCTGGCGCTCTTCTTTACCGCTCCGCGGGTCGCCTCCCGGGTGCACCGTCAGGGTGCGAAGTGGCTGCACAGCCACTTCGCCGACCAGGGGACCGAGATGGCCATGCTGGTCTCCATGCTCACCGGCATCCCCTACAGCTTCACCCCGCACGCCCACGACCTCTGGGAGCACCCCCGGCTGCTGGGGGACAAGATGGTCCATGCCTCGTTCGTGGCCACCATCAGCGAGCACAACCGCCGCTGGTGCCTGGAGCGCTTCGGCGTACTGGGCCGGGAGCACTTTCCCCTGGTCCGGGTGGGGGTGGACACCACTCGATTCCGCCCCTGGGACACCGAGGGCCGCCTCCCCGGCCCGGGTGACGGTGAACCGCTGCGGGTGATCTCGGTGGGGCGGCTGATCGCCAAGAAGGGACATGACCTGCTGCTCCAGGCCGGCCGTCTGGCGGCCAGCAGGGACCGGCCGCTGGAGATCCGCATCGCCGGTGAGGGCCCGGATGAGGCCGCACTTCACCGGATAGCCGAAGAAGCGCCGGGGAGCGGCTGCACCGTCAGCCTTCTCGGGGCCCTTTCCGGTGAACAGGTGTTCGGGGAGCTGGCGTCGGCGGATATTTTCGCCCTGGCCTGCCGCCGGTCGCCGGAAGGGGACATGGACGGCATCCCCGCCTCGCTGATGGAGGCGATGGCCATGGAGCTGCCGGTGATCACCACCAACCTCTCTGGAATTCCGGAACTGGTGGAGGACGGCCTTCACGGCCGGCTGGTGGAACCGGAGGACCTGGTGGGGCTGGCCAAGGCCCTGGCCGACCTGGCGGCCATGTCCGCCGGGGAGCGCAGGGCCCTGGGCCGGGCCGGGCGGGACAAGGTGGAAACCGAGTTCGAGTGCCGGCGGTCGGCGGCGGAGCTTCAGCGGCAGATCCGGATGCGTCTGAGCGGACCGGAGTATGTAAATGTCGACTGAGCCCCGGGACGACGGCAGCGCCTCCCCCGCACCCGACATCTCGGTGATCATCCCGGTGCGGGACGGGGGCGAGGCGCTGGACCGCTGCCTGGCCGCGGTCCAGGCCCAGGAAGCCGGGCCGTGGACCTTCGAACTGCTGGTGGTGGACAACGGTTCACCCGAGGACTCCCGGCAGCGGGTCAACCGCTTTCCGGGAGCCATCCTGCTCTTTGAAGAGCAGCCCTCATCTTACGCCGCCCGCAACCGGGGCATCAGGCATTCCCGGGGCCGGTTTCTCGCCTTCACCGATGCCGACACCGAACCCCGGCCGGGCTGGCTCGCAGCCGGGGCCGACGGTCTGTCAGCCGGCGGGGGACCGTGGCTGGCTGCCGGCGAGGTGGAGATCGTCCTGCCCGAGGACCCGGGCATCTTTGCCATCTACGACAAGCTGCACAACATGCTGCAGGAGCGTTACGTCCGGGAGGGCGGCTATGGGGTGACCGCCAACCTCTTCGTCACCCGCCAGCTGGCCGAGGAGGCGGGCTGTTTTGCCGAGGACTGGGTTTCCGGGGCGGACGTGGATTTCTGCCGGCGGGTCCGGGACGCGGGCGGGAAAATCACCTACCTCCCCGCGGCGGCGGTGGCCCACCCCGCACGCACCACTTTGGCCCAGTTCCGGGAGAAAAAAATCCGCACCGGCCGCGGACGGGCCCGGATCGCCGCGGCCCGCTCGGCCTGGGGCCGCCTGGCCAACGGTATTCCGGCCGCTCTGGCCACCATCCCGCTCCTCTTCTGGCCCGGGGTCCACGCCTTCCGCCCCCGCTTTCAGGGTGGCCTACATCCCGACCTGCGCACCGCGCTGACCATCCAGCTGCTGCACTGGCTGGGCAAGTGGTACAGCTTCCGCGGGCGGCTCTCCGAAGTCCTGTCCGGGCCCATCACCTGAGCGGCGTTCCGCGGATCTTGTGTTTTCGCAGTCCATAAGATACATTTCAATGAACGACATCACCGGCACGGGAGCAGTGGGCAGCGATGAAACGACTGATCGGCAGTGTATTGTGTCTTCTCGTGCTCATCGCCCTGTCCTCGGTCCAACTGGGCTTCCTGACCAAGAAAACGGCGAAAATCCGTGAGTTCCGCGTGTCGATGCGGCAGGGGGGCGGGATCAATGTTCAGTTTCACCTCTACCGGGCCTTCCGGGCCGACGTGCGGGACAAGATCCAGAGCGGCGGTGATGTGAGCTTCACCTATCACATCCGTCTCTACCGGGTCCGGGTCCTCTATCCCGATTACATCCGCAACCAGCAGCAGATCAAGACCTCCGTACGGTATGACCGGCTGACCAGGGAGTACCACCTGACCCGGACCGTGGATGGTGAACCGGAAGGCTCGCTCACCACAACCCGCGAAGACGACATGCGCCGCTGGATGACCAACGTGAGCACCATCGCTTTTCCGGACTTCGTGCCGAAGTCACACCGGGAGTACTACGTCAGGGCCAAAGCGGTGATCCAGTCCGACTATGCCATGGCCATCATTCCCTGGAGTTTCGACACCGTCTGGCGGAGGAAGGAGCTGCCCCACGGACCGTGAACGGCTCCCGACACCTGCCGGTGATGAATCCCGAGGCCCTGAACCGATGAACCGGATCGTCGATATCCAACCGAGCCCGCCTCCCACCGAGGGAAAGGAAAATCGCGGACGGGTGGTGCTGCTCTGGGTGCTGGGCAGCGTGCTCACCCTGGCGGTGATCCTGTTCCTCATTCTGCGCCTGGTGGTCAAGGTGGGCCGGCTGCGTCCGGCGTACATGACCGGCGAGTTCATGGCCGTCCTCTCCTTTGTCAATCTGTTGCTGATCCTGATCCTCCTCTTCATTCTCTTCCGGGACCTGGTGAAGCTGGTGCTGGAGCGGCGGCGCAAGGTGCTCGGGTCGCGCTTCCGGACCAAGCTGGTGCTGGCCTTTCTCGGCCTGTCGGTGATCCCCTCCATCTTTATCTTCTTCGTCGCCTACGACTTCATCAACGACAGCGTCAGCCAGTGGTTCAACACCGACCTGGAATCGGTGCTGGAGCGGACCCAGGAGGCCGTGGACGGCTATCTCGAGGAGCAGGCGGACCGCTGCGCCCTGTTCGCCGCCAACATGGGACGGGAGCTGGAGACAACCCGCCGCTACACGCGACAGGACGGCAGCCTGACCCCGCAATCGATCCAGCGGATGCGCGACGTGCTGGAACAGCAGATCGATCTCTACGGACTGAACCAGATCACCGCCTGGTGGGGCAGCACGCCGGTGGTGGTGGTCACCCGGGCCCCGCTGGAGCCGGCGGCACTGGAGAACATCTACTTCAGGGATCTGGTGGATGACCTGCTGCAGGGGCGGGAGGGGCAAAAGTTTGTGGAGCTGGAGGGAGGCGGTATCCTGGTGCTCAGCGGATCCAGCCACATCCCCCGGCAGGGCGGCGGCTGGAACCGGCTGGCCCTGGTCACCGGATTGAGGGTGCCGGACGCCATCGGCCGCCCGGTAACGGAAGTGACCAGCGCATCGGAGCGCTACCAGAGGGCACGGGCCTTCAGAGAGGAGACGGTTCGCACCTATACGTTCACCTTCCTCACCATCACCCTGGTGATTCTTTTCGCCGCCCTCTGGATCGGGCGAACCCTGGCCAAGGAGATCACCGTGCCGATCCAGCTGCTGGCCGAGGGCACCAAGGAGGTTTCCAGCGGCAACCTCGACTACCGGGTGGACGTCAAGGCGGGAGACGAGGTGGGGATCCTGGTCCAGTCGTTCAACACCATGACCGAACAGCTCCAGCGCTCCCAGGCAGAGCTTGAACAGGCGGCCCGGGAACTGCGGGGCAGCAACCGCGAGCTGGATGAGCGCGGCCGCTACATGTCCACCGTGTTGAACAACATCTCCACCGGCGTTTTCTCACTGGACCATGAGGACCGGGTGACCACGATCAACCACTCCGCCCGAACATTCCTCGGCCTCGACTCCGGCAAGTCGTTCAACGGGATCCCGGTGGAGGAGATCCTCGCCGGGGAGAAGCTGGGTGAGGTGCGTGCCACCATCACCCGGGCGCTGAGGATCAACGACCTCTCGCTGAAGAAGGTGCTGACCCTGAACACCGATGGGATCACCCGCAACCTGGCCCTGACCCTGACCTCGCTGAAGAGCAAGGAGGGGAAATACAGCGGCATGGTGGTGGTCTTCGACGACCTGACCCAGGTGATCAAGGTGCAGCGGGCCGAGGCCTGGCAGGAGGTGGCGCAGCGGATCGCCCACGAGATCAAGAACCCGCTGACCCCGATCCAGCTCAGCGCCCAGCGGATTCAGCGCAAGCTGGCCGAGGGCGGTGACTGTTCGGAAATGGTCCAGGAGTGCACGACCACCATCCAGCATGAAGTGGCCGCGCTGAAACAGCTGGTGAGCGAGTTCACCCGCTACGCGCGGATGCCGGTGATGAAGCGGCGCGAGGCCAGCCTCCACGAGATCATCCAGACCACCATCACCGCCTACAACGGCACTCACGAAAAGCTGGAGTTCAGTACCGATTTCGACGCTGACGTGCCGCGCTTCCAGATGGACAAGGAGCAGTTGCGGCGGGCGTTGATGAACCTGGTGGAGAACGCGATCCAGGCGATGCACGGGCAGGGCCGGCTGGAGATCAGCACGAAATACCTGCGGCAGCTGGGGCAGATCCGGATCACCCTCGCCGACGACGGGCCCGGCATCCCGCCCGAGGTTCGGGACAAGCTCTTCGTCCCCTACTTCTCAACCAAGAAGAAGGGGACCGGGCTGGGGCTGGCCATAGTCCAGCGGATCATCTCCGACCACGGCGGCACCATCCGCCTCATCGACAATACGCCCCGCGGAACCAGGGTGATCATTCAGCTGCCGGTGGGGCCGGCCACGGCGGAACCCTCATGATCGGCATGCCCGTACCACCGCGCCCGTCGCTCCATTCCCCGCCCGGCACCACCCCGGAACCACGGGGCAGGACACAGGTGCTGGGCTGCCTGGCCGTACTGGTGGTGCTGGGCCTTGTGTTCATCGTCTGGCTCAGCGGATGGTGGGAACAGCGCCGGGCCGGGGAGCGGGCCGAACGCGCCCGAATCCACCACCTGCGCCGGGTGGGCGAGGACCAGCTGCGGGGCCGGATCACGGTGGGGGAAGCCGCTGGACAGCGGGCCGGCACGGTGACCCCGGAGCGGGTGCGGGCGGGGGAGGTGCTGGCCGAACGGATGGCGGAGCTGTTTGCTGACCGGGACTGGGCCGGAGTGATCCAGTGCGCCGGGCTGCTGGAGGACCTGCCCGCCGACGATCCGGCGCTGGGCCTGATGCTGGAGAAGGCGCTCTTCAACCGGGCGCTGCAGCTGTTGCGCCAGAACCAGGCGGCTCCCGCCCTGGAGTGCCTGGAGACGCTGGTGGGACGGCAGCCGATGGACCGTCAGGCCAACGACCTCCGCGCCATCGGCAGGACCATCAGAGACTACGGTTCGGACCAGCAGACGGCGACGGAGCTGGAACGGTTCAGCGAGCGGCGGTGACACCGGGCAGCGGTCCCGAGTCCCTCCCAACCCGCGGTTATCCCGCAGTCAGCCCACGCACCAGAACGTCTCCCCTTCCACCAGGCCGGCCGCCGCGGAGGCCGCGCGGAGCAGATCGCGGTTACCCTGGGTGCCGCAGGCGATGAGGGTCAGCGAGCCCGGGCCCGTGGCGGGCAGGCGCTCGGGCGGGATGAGCAGACGGCCGCCCCGCGAGACCTTCATCGCCCTGGGATTGACGGCGTGGCAGTCCACCTCCAGGCCGGCCGCCTCCAGCGAGCGCTTCCAGACCGCCCCCAGCTCCCCCACTCCCCAGAGGGCGACGCGCGTCTGCCCGGCAAGGACGTGGAGCAACAGGTAGTGGGCCCGGGTGCGGTGGAAGCTTTCCGCGGAGCAGTGCTCGCCGGTGCGGGTCAGGCGGCCGCTGCTCTCGCGCCAGTGGTAGAGCGCTTGGGGAACCTTGCCCAGTTCCCGGCCGCCGAGCAGCAGCCGCAGCACCAGGTCGTAATCCTCGCTCCAGGGCCGGGCGGAATACCCGCCGGCCTGTTCCAGCGCACCGCGGCGCAATAACAGAGTGGCGTGGGTTACCGGGTTCTCGATGAACATCCCCCGGCGGATGTCGCCGGGGGAGAGCAGGCTGTTCTGCCATACGGCGTAGCGTTCCATCCCCGGGGTGGGTCCGCTGGCGGCGAGCCAGCTGAAGCAGCAGCCCGCGCCGGCCCATCGGGGGTGCTCATCCAGCGCGGCCGCCTGGCGGGCGAGGCGCTCGGGGTGGCTGATGTCGTCGGCGTCCATCCGGGCCACCAGCGGTGCCCCGGCCGCTTCCAGCGCGGTGATCAGCGCGGCGGTGATACCGCGGTGCGGGGTGGTGATGACCCGCAGACGCGGATCCCGCCGCGCCGCCTCGGCCAGGATCGCCGGCGAGCCGTCGGTGGAGCCGTCATCCACGGCGATCAGCTCCAGTTCTCTGAACGTCCCCCCCAGCACGCTCCCCAGCGCCTCGCCCAGAGTCCCCTCCGCCTGGTGCACCGGCATCAGCACACTGATTTTCGACTGATCTTGCAATGTCATGGACATTGATCCCATCATATGTAATTCACCGGCGCTAATCTGCCCCCCACACTCTACTACACCCGGATATCGGTTGACTCCCCGGGGGATCAGAGCCGATAATTCGATCCATGATCAAACTCAGTGAACAAGATCGCGAGCAACTGGATTCACGCGGGATCGGTGTGGAACAGCTGGAGGAACAGCTGAAAATGCTGCGGGCCGGCGTCTCATACGCCCGGCTGGACCGGCCGGTGCGCATCGGCGACGGACTGCTCCGCTTGCCCGAAAAAATGCTGCCGGGGCTGGCCGAACTGGCCTGCCAGGCAGCGGGCGAGGGCCGTCTGACCAAGTTCGTGCCAGCGTCGGGGGCGGCAAGCCGGATGTTCAAGAGCCCGATGGCCGTCCTCGAGAACAGTTCCATCCGTACTCTGGACGACCTGGAAATGAGAGCCAGGGAGGGGGACAGCGCCGCGGTGGACGTGGAGATGCTGCTGCGAAACCTGCCCCGCTTAGCCTTCACTCCGCTCCTGGCCCGATCGCTGGCCGGGGAAAAGCTGCAGCTCCAGACGCTGCTGGGTCAGGGGGACTTTCGCCCGGTTCTCGAGCACCTGCTCACCAGCCGCGGTCTCGGATACGCCAGTTTGCCCAAAGCACTGCTGGCCTTCCACACCTACCCCGAAGGCCCCCGCACGGCCCTGGAGGAGCAACTGGTGGAAGCGGCGGAGCACGTGGCCGACCGGAATGGCGTCTGCCGTCTCCACTTCACCATTTCGCAAGACCACCAACCGGCGATCGCTGCCCTGTGCGCCGAAGCCGCCGGGCGCCTTCACCAGGCCCGCTGCCTGCGCATCGAGGCGACCTTCAGCGCCCAGAAACCGAGCACCGACACCATCGCCTCCGACCCGGACGGCAATCCGTTCCGTGACGACGAGGGACGGCTCTTCTTCCGTCCCGGCGGCCATGGAGCACTGATCGAAAACCTCAACGAGTGCGGCGGGGACGTGGTGCTGATCAAGAACATCGACAATGTGCTCCACGACCGGGTGAAAGGCCCCACCCACCAATACAAGGCCGCCCTGACCGGCTACCTCGTCTTTCTCCAGTCCCGCATCTTCCAGCTGCTGGACCGCCTGGCCGACGGCGACCGGGAACCGGATCTGCTGCGGGGGGCCGCGGCATTTATCGACAGCGAGCTGAACCAGGGGCTGGCCGCCGGTTTTGAGGACCAGACACCGGACAGGCAGGCCCGGATTCTCCAGGACCGTCTCAACCGCCCGCTCCGTATCTGCGGTATGGTTAAGAACATTGGCGATCCGGGGGGAGGCCCCTTCTGGGTCAGGCAAACGGACGGCACCGCCAGCCTGCAGATCGTGGAGTCGGCCCAGGTGGACATGAGTGACGCCGTCCAGGCCGAGGTCCTCGCCGCCTCGGGCTACTTCAATCCGGTGGACCTGATCTGCGGGATCCGTGACCACTGCGGAAACCAGTTCGACCTCAGCCGTTTCGTGGATCACGAAGCGGTCTTCATCTCGAACAAGTCATACCAGGGTCGGGAACTCCTGGCGCTGGAACTGCCCGGCCTCTGGAACGGGGCCATGGCACACTGGAACACGGTGTTCATCGAGATCCCGATAACCACCTTCAGCCCGGTGAAGACCGTGCTCGACCTGCTCAAACCGGACCACCAGCCCGAGGAGATCGCGGACTGACCCCATGGCGTTGACCGGACATCAGACCAACGCCCGCGGGGAATCCCGGGCGGCGGACCACGCCGCCATTGCGGCGATCCTCGCCTTTTTCCTCCTCGCCGCCCTGCTGGTCAACCCGCTCTTCGACACGCCGATCTACGACGACTGGGGCTACGGCAAGGCGGTGAAGACACTGCTGGAAGAGGGCCGCTTCCACTTCACCTGGACCGCCACCTCGCTCCTCTTCCAGGTCCTGGTGGGCGCCCTTTTCTGCGCGCTGTTCGGCTTCTCCTACTCGGTGCTGCACATGGTCACCCTGCTGTTCAGCGTCTGCGGCATTCTCGCGCTCTACGGCTGGCTGCGAAGCGCCGGCCGCGGCCCCCTGGAGTCCCTCCTCGCCGCCCTGGCCACAGCCTCGACCCTCTTCTACTTCCACTTCACCTTCAGCTTCATGAACGATATCCCGGCCCTGGCCATGACCTTCGTCGCCCTCTGGCTGGCCACCCGGGCCGAGGCATCAGGCCGCCCGGCCCACTTTCTCCTCGCCGCGGCCGCGCTGCTGGCCGCCGCGCTGACCCGTGACTTCACGCTGCTGCTGGTCTTCGCCTTCGTCATCCACTGGGTGGCCACCGGCCGCCCTCGCGGAGCGCACCTCTGGCTGCTCATGTCATTGCCGTTCTTCTGCGTCTACCTGGTGTTCCAGCGCCTGATGATCACCATGCCCCACCGCTACCTCAAGGTGGCCCCCGATTTTTTCAGCCCCGAGACCCCGCTGCTTCTCTTCAAGATCATCTGCTACATGGGGATGTTCTTCCTCCCCCTGCTGGCGGCAATGCTCCCCTCGGGACTGAAACGGGGCGGCTTCCTCCGTGAGAGGGGTATTCTGGCTGTCTGGCTGGTGCTGCTGATCCTGCTCACCGCCCTGGCCGTCTGGCAATACAACGTGCCTGAAGGCGGAGAGGACCGGCTGATGCCCTACCGCCCGGGCTTCATCTCGATCTACGGACCATACAACGCCGCCCCCCTGCCCGGGGACCGCGAGGTTCTCTTGGGCACCGGCGCGCGCCTCCTGCTCACCGCCGCCGCACTCCTCGGCGCCTCGCTGCTGCTGCTGGCCGCGGGCCTGCTCCTGGCCCGGTACACCTCCCGGATCGCCGCTGATCACCGCCTGGCCAGGCTCACCAGCGGGGCGGCCCTCCTGCTCGCCGCAGCCGCCCTGCTGCAGGGGCTGCTGCCGCTGGTGGTTCCACTGGGGCGGGTGCAGGCGATGTTCGCCGAGGTGGGATGGAAGGTGAGCCTGTCGCTGGCCGCGGCCCTCGGCCTGATCCGCCTCTGCGCCCTGTTACGCCGCCCCGATGCCCCCGCCACCCCAGCCACCCCCGACACCCCACCGGGCAGCGGGCCGGCGCTCCACCAGAGCCCCGTTGGTTTCCGCATCGCCGTCCCGGTCTACCTCTTCACCCTCGGGCTGCTGGTCTACTACCTGGCCACGGGCAAGTTCTTCATCCGCTATGCCCTGCTGCTGGTCCCCGGCGCGGTGATCCTGCCATTTGACGCGTTCCGGAGCGCCCGACTCAACCGCACGCTGCTCACCCTCGGCCTGGTGGCCAGCTTCGCCCTGGGGGTGGTATGGACCCGGGACCAGATCTCGTTCAACGAAGCCCGCTGGGCCGCCGGCAACTGGCTGCTGGACAAGGGGGTCCCGGCGGACCGCATCGAGGGCGGCTTCGAGTGGAACTGCTGGCATTTGGAATTCGGCGGCGACCAGCCGTCACCAAAGCATGAAAAATCGCACCACGGGAACAACAAGATCTGGTTGATCCCCAACAACCTGCTGACCCTCGACACGTTCACCAACGTGACAGTCGCGGACGAGAGCAACCCGCAGTGGCGGATCTGGCGAGAACGGGCCTATCGCAAGATCAATCAGTTCGGATACTATTCCATCCTCCAGCGGCGAAACCGTGAGGTTCAGGTCTGGAAGATCGTGGGCCCGGTGGCACGTGCCCGGGAACGGGACGGCGGTGAAGAGAAATAGCCCTGAAAACCGTAAAATTATCGGGGTCATAGCCTGAGCAATTTAAGAACGACCTCATGAGGGGAGAATGTGATGACCCTTGAAGAACTGTTTGATTTCGCCATGGCAAACCCGATCTGCGCCCTGGCCACGGTGGACCGGACCCAGGCCCGGGTACGCATGTTCAAGCTGCTCCAGGCCGGGCCGGAGGGATTCTTCTTCGCCACCGGCACGCCAAAGAAGGTGTTCAGCCAGATCAAGGAGAACCCTCTGGTGGAGGCCTGTTTCTGGCACGACATGCAAATGATGCGGGTGGATGGCGAGATCAGCATCGTCGACGAGACAGAACTGAAGAAAGAACTCTTTGGCCGGCACGAATTCCTCCAGCGCCTGCTCAAAACGCCGGACCACCCCTGGTTCGTCCTGCTGCGCATCGCTCACGGCACCATCGACTTCACCTCTGACGCCATCGGGCTGAGCAAAATCGACTCTTTTGAGTTCTGACCGGCAAAGAATCCTAATATTCCGCCCCCGGAATGACGAATAGAAAATCAGTACGCAACAGGGAGGCGGATCAATGAGGATGATGCTTGCAGAGGACGACCCTGTCTTTCAGCGGTTGCTGACCAAGACCCTGGAAAAATGGGGATTCGAAGTTGAACTGGCCCGCAACGGGAGAGAGGCCTGGCAGATCATGCAGGAGGAGGATGCCCCTCGCCTGGCAGTGATGGACTGGATGATGCCCGAGATGGACGGCGTGGAAGTGGCCCGCCGGATACGCCGGCTGAACCGGGGCCAGGCCAGGCCGTATTTGATCATCCTCACCTCGATGGACGACATCGACAAGCTGGTCACCGCCCTGGAGGCCGGTGCGGACGACTACATCACCAAGCCGTTCAACCCGCCGGAACTGAAAGCCCGCGTCCAGGTGGGCCAGCGGATCCTCGAACTGCAGGACAACCTCGCCCAGAGAGTGGGCGAGCTGGAAGTGGCACTCTCCCGGGTCAAGACCCTGCAGGGACTGCTCCCCATCTGCTCCTACTGCAAAAAAGTGCGCAACGACGGCAACTACTGGCAGCAGGTGGAGAGTTATGTCAGCGAGCACAGCGAGGCCATCTTCAGCCACTCCATCTGTCCTGACTGCTACAAGGAGTTTGCCGAGCCGCAGTTGAAAGAGCTGAAGGAACGCCAGGCCAGCCAGAAGTAGTCGAACGCCCCGGCTCAGATCCTCCGCGCCACACGTTGTGGACTATTGCCCCCCGTCACCCTATATTCATATTCATGGACAATACCTGCGGCGGCCGGTATCCCTGATCCGCCGCTGAATCACTTGCCAAAGAGGTCAGTCATGCGCCAGAACGTACTGATTATCTCCATCGTCGCACTGCTCATCCCGGTCGCCGCCTTTTCCGCCACCATCGTCGTTCCCGATGACCAGCCGCCATACCCCTCGTCCGGCGACACGGACCAGGCCACCTGCACGGTGACCGCCGCGGCACCATAACGCCGCCATCGGGCCTCGGAAAACATCTTGAACTGTCAGGTTAATTTGCCACCGAACTGCACGTCCGACTTGCTGCTCTTGCGGCCGCGGACCAGTGACTTCATCATCTGGGGCACCATGGCGAGGAAGATGGTGCTGCCCGCCCGGGCGAGGATCTTCACCTCCTCAAAGGACCGGAGCTTGAGCACCCGCTTGATCATGAAGGAGGGGATGAGAGTGGTCTGCAGAAAGGCCCGGCGCCGCAGCGACTCGATCTCTTCGAAGGTCAGGGTGTGCGGGGCGAAACAGAGGGTGTGCATCCCCAGAACCGAGTAGTCGCCGGGAACCACCTTGCCGAACTCATCCAGGTTCTCGTAGAGTTCGGTGCCGGGGAAGGGTGAGAGGGTGAAGAAGTGCGACGCGTCCCCCTTGAGGCTCTTGACGAACTCGATGGTCTCCAGGCCGTCCTCGTAGGTTTCGCCCGGCACCCCGAACATCGAGGTGAGAAAGGTGCGGATCCCCGCTTCGTGAACCATGGCCACGCCCTCGCGGATCGTCTCCCTCGATTCGCCCTTCTTCAGGGTCTTGAGGTTCTTCGGCACCCCCGACTCCACCCCGATCATGATGTTGTAGCAGCCCATCTGCTTCAGGGCCTTGAGCACCTCGCGGTCCAGGCAGTCAGCCCGGGTGGCGATGCTGAAGTCGACCTTGATCTTGCGCCGGGCCACCTCCTCGGCCAGCTGGAGCACCCGGTCCTTGCGTGCGGTGAAGGTGTCGTCCCAGAAACGGATCTCCTTGATCCCGTACCGCTGCACCACCAGTTCCATCTCTTCGGCCACCGGCACCGGGTCACGGTAGCGGATGTTGTCCCCGCCCCACTTGTAGCAGTAGATGCACTTGTGGTGGCAGCCGCGGCTGGTGAGCATGGTGGTCAGCGGCCGCTTGGTATAGAGCCCGATGGGCGGGATGTAGTCCTTGTGGTCGATCAGGTCGCGAGCCGGGAAGGGCAGGCTGTCCAGGTCGTGGATGTAGTCCCGTTCGGGGTTGCGCAGGATCTCGTCGCCGTTCCGATACACCGTGCCGGCCACGCCCTCAAGGGTTTCTCCTTCGGCCAGCCGTCCGGCAATCTCCGCCAGGGTCTCCTCGCCCTCGTTGACCACCACCGAGTCGCCGGCCGGGCACTTGGCGAGGTGCTCCTCCTTGATCACCGAGGGCAGCGGCCCGCCAAAGGTGATGTGCGCACCGGGCAGCAGGGCCCGCAGATCCTCCGCAGTCTGCCGCGACCCGTTCCAGAGCACGGTGTTGGAGTAAATGCCGATAAGGTCGGGATCGTGGGAGGCCACGGTCCGGATCAGGTCGTCGTGGGCGTAGAAACCGCCGTCGAGCATCACCACCTTGTGGCCGTCGGCCTGCAGCCGGGAGGCCAGATACATCAGGTTCAGCGGGGGCCAGAACCCGGCACCCAGCTTGCGCAGGGCGGTGGGGTGCGATTCCTGGTGGGTCCAGGCCGGGATGACGATGGCCGCGGTGATAGTGCGCTTGCTCATACGGAAAAACCTCGCTGCCGGCGGAAATACAGAGCGATCCACCAGCCAAGCGAGAACCTTAAACCCACCTCCCTGCTTTGTCAATGGAATGCGAGATCCCTCAGGACCTTCTCTAATTATCATCCTTTCGTCCGAGCGCAGTTGCCGCTTCGGTCAGTCGCCCTTCAAGACTCCGAATCCGGTCCTCGATCTCTTCCAGCGCATCACCCTTGACCATTTCCTGCCCACCAGGGGCTGGCGGGGTCTTACCTCTGCGCACGAACCTGACGTACCCGAGCCCCACGGTAATCACCAGTGCGATCGTCATGACCAGGAACCGGAGCACCGATGTGCCGGTGAAGGCGATCCATCCCACACCGTAGAGCATGGTGAATACGCCGCCCAGGAGCAGGCCGCTGCTGATCACCTGCAGCTGATCCGACCGCAGCAGCGACACAACCAGGAGGAGCGTGGAGAAGACGATGAGGATGATGCTCGTGCTCAGGAACCACGGCTTGCGGTCCTCCAGAGCCTGGTCCGACAGAACCCTGCGCCGACTCCTGATTTCATCGATCTGGTCGCGATCCTCTACTGTCAGCTCACCCGACGGGCTCGAGTCCCTGATCTCCTGTTCCTCCCGGGTGAGATCTCGAATCTGCGCCTCGTAATCGCCTGGCGGCGGGTGGAAGGTATAGACGCCGATGCCGGCGAATGCGGCAAGCATCAGCCCGAGGAAAATGGAGAAGATCGTCTGCAATCCGAAGTTGTTTTTCCTGGTTTTCATGATGCCCCTCCCTGGTTCGATGAATCAGAATCCATTATTTGTGCCAGCCGGACGTGGGTGCTCCTTCCCGTTGCGGGCATGATCACAACCAATCCATTGAAATTTCGTAACCGTAGAGAAAAACCAGATAGTGGGTTACTGCGGATACGAAAACGATGACAAGCGGCGCAGCCCATAGATGTCTCTCTGGCCGAAACCGTCGAGTAACAAGTGAATACACTACCGTGACCAGCGACCATTGAAGAACCGCGATGAGGACGGACATGCCACTTGAAAACAACGGCGTAAAACCGTGCAGACCTCGATGCACGATATCGTCATGCGGATATACGACCAGAAACCAGCAAAAGAGTGGCCCAAGAGCAAGCAAAACATGCATACGAACAAGCAGCCAGGAGATGAGTGCCGGCACTATCAACCATGCCATCATGGCTGTCGCCCCCCTGAACTGTCCTTCCAGCAATTTCATCCTGCAAGCTCCTCAAAACCATTATCTGCGACAGTGGTGAGACGATTACTCCTCCGGGGATGAATAGCGCCGCCATACAAAATCGAGAATTAGCAGCAGGGGCATCACGATGGCTATCGACAGAATCCCGTGGCCGGGAACGGCGTGTCCCTCGTTCAGCGAAAACAGTGCTTCTGTGGCGAACCAGAACGGAAAGGCGACGATATTCCATACGAGCGAGACCAGGAACAGGAAAGTTCCGATACCACGATCATCGTACCCCTGGCCGAATGAAGACAAGCTTCCGATGAGCCAATATCCACCAATCGCCACAAGTCCATAGAGGAAAAATGGCATCCGACGAATAATGCGTGTTACACGTTTCATCCTGTCCATCCGATCTTTGGAAGTCCGCCGGCGGTTTCCATGCTATTCGAGCACATTCCCAGCTTCATCGAAGCGGAGGACGGCCCCCCTGGCGTATTCGACGCCGCCGATCGTGGCGCCCCCGGCCAGCTCGCACTGTGCCAGCCGGCCGTTTTCATAAAGATGGATCCCCGAAGCAAAGACACTGCCCTTGCAGGGCACGCCGTCGATCACGGGATCCTCGCGGCAGAAGTATTGGTTCACCTCACCGCCGGGATGGAAGGAGGTCATCACGCCCTCCTTCCCCGCCCGGCTGCCCCGGCAGAGATGGCCCTGAATCTCAACATCATGGGGAAACATGCAGATCCCCGGGTTCCCCTGCGCGTCGGGAAAGACCCAGGTGCCCGCGGGCATGGAGATCCCGTTCCGTTGGTAATCCCGGGAGAGCAGCAGTTCATCCAGGCTCCAGTCGGCATGGAAGACGATGAACCCCTTTTTGCAGGGCCAGCCGTCGATCACCGTGTCACCCGCAAGGATGCCCAGCTTGGAACCGTCCTTCTCCTCCTTGAAGGTCTCGAACTCGATCCCGTTCTTCACCACGTCCTTCTCGGCCCCGATCTGCCACGGGGCGCAGGCCACAGTGCAGAGCAGGAACCCGAGGAGAATGATCAACGAGTTCATCCTCATGGTGTTCTCCCCAATCTGTAAGTGAGCGCATTTGCGTTCAGGTGCATTCAGTTGTTATCTGTCTATTTAAATCGATCCACTTGCAGGAATCTCTGTATTCCGGTACTTTTGTCGTCCGCTGAGAAACAAAACCAGACCGCCAGCAGTTGATAGAACCAGTACCCATACCGCCACTAGCGCGATAACAAGAGAGAAGAATTCCTCCTCCAGGACATTGTGCGCAATGGCAGAGACAATAAAAACAAGAAATGATATCCCAGATACTATCAACAATGTTTTCAACCAGTTGAAGTGCCCTTCGGTCAACAATGGCGTCATCTGGTCATTGAAAACACTATTCTCTTGTTTCCGAACTGCCCCGACCAGGTATATCCAGACTCCTACTGCGAGTATCCCACTTATCAGTGGATTAAAAATTGTCACCACTATCCCAGATGCAATTAGAATTCCTGTTAGTAGTTTTCTATTCATTATCCATCTCCTCGACATTTCACGTATTTGTCATCCATCATCCCGACCAAAGAAGCAGACACCTACCGCTCGGCAACGGTCACCAGCAGGTCGCTGCGGAAGATCGCTTCCGGGGATATGACGATCTCGTTCCCGGGAGGCGTGCCACCCCAGCGCTCCTCCACCTTTTCTCTGACCAGTGGATCGGTGAGGTCGAATTCGCTCATGCACTGCAGCTCGCCAATCTCGAGCCCCAGGGCACGCTGATAGACTTTCCAGACCAGTTCCGAACAATATGTCCGATCATCGGTCCACTCGAAGTAGAGGTCATAGGGCCGCCCCTCGAACGCCTCGCCAACCTCCCGCATCCGCGCCAGAGCACCGGAGGTCAGCAGCCGGTCAGCTTTACGCAGCCGCTTCACCACGTACTTTCCGTCCACCCCGCGGGCGATCCACTCGTCCAGCGGTGTCGATCTGACCGGCTCCACGGCTTCGAACACGAATGCCCGGCCCTGCTGGACGTAAACAATCCCCATGTGGCTGTAGGGCGAGCTGGTCGCCTTCTGGATGGCCTCGCTCTGGGCGGAACGGGAGGTGTGGAAGATGATGTCGCCATTCCGCGGCACGTACCCCGTGCCGCAGGAATATGAACAGCAGAACAGGAATGCGGCGCTGCACGCGGTCATGAGTCTCTGGGGTATCCTTCTGCGCATCGTTCGAGTCCTGCCTGGTTGCCGATACATTCCAGTGAAGTCCGGCTCAATGATTCGGGTCCATGGAAAGCTCTTCAATGGGCACCGGCTTCTGATCACCCATCTGCCCGATCATCATCAAAATATCTTCGCTCGGGTTGAAGCACCTGACCAGCTGGTCAGTGAGATCGACTACTTCCACGTCGCCTCCCTGCCAGGCCACGTTCCACCGGGGCACGATGATCGCCACACCGGCCTCCTCGGCGATCTTTGGCAGCTTCTTCTCGATCCGCTCGATCACGTCGGTGACGCTGCCGGTGCTGAAGACCTGCTGGTGGAGACGCACCTGCAGGCCCGGCCCCTCGACCTCCAGCTCCGCGATCCGTTTCTCGTCTCGCTCTTCCTTCGCTTTCGCCATCTCCTTGTGCAGGCCGTTGAGGATCTCCATCCCCTCCGGGCTGCGCCAGAAAGCCAGCGCCACGGCCCGAGAATCGAAGGTCCCCACCTTGAGGACCGGAGTGCTCTCCCCGCCCTGCACCACACCGGTGGCAGCCATGGAAAGCGTGATCACGACCATGATGATGAGTGCGATCTGTACTTTCATAATCCCCCCCTTTTCCGGTTCACGCCTTTTTTCCGCGCGTGACCTCCTGTTGTTCACCCGCCGCAGCGTCCACTTCCTCACTGGCCAGCACCGCCGCCCCCAGGAGCAGCACCAGGGTCATGCCCGAGGCCGCCAGCATCAAAAACAGTTTGAGATACATTTTTCCCACTCCAGCCGGCAGTCTTAGCGGAAGAACTGCATCAGCATCTGGCAAGCCTCGATATCGTTGTGCGGGAAACCCACCATCCGGCAGCATCTCTCGGCCACTTCTTCCGTCTGTGCTGTACCACTCTCCCGGGCCGCTGGACCAGACAGGTCGGCTCGCACGGCCGCACCCCCCAGTTGCAGGACGATGATGAAGAGGAGGGCCAGGATCAGCGCTCGTTCAAGCAGATGTTTGGCGTCCATTCTCATCCACCCTGCCTTTCGATGCCGAACCAGGCGTTGACCACGGCAAAAATGGCCGAACCGAGGGTAATCACGCCAAAGGTGGAGATGGTCCGCCAGAGGGTGTCCTGGGCGGTGAACTCCCAGATGGCCAGGATGGCGGTGATGGTGCTCAGTCCGATGCAGGAGCTGATGGTGTAAAAGGTGCAGGCTTTGACCAGCTTCGGATTGAGGTATCCCTTCCCGGCCTTCTCCAGACCCTTGATTTTTTCCATGGTGTTCATTATCTTTCCCTCCTGCATTTTAGTTAAGATATTAACTATATATATCCTAAACGTCAATAAGTCAATCTTTGTTCCAGCTATTTTTTCTCCTTCCCCGCAGGGGCCGGCGGGACTCACGTTTATCAGATGAGAGATCAGGAGAGGTTCAGGGACTCGGGCATGAGAGGAGGGAAATGTTCGATGGGGCCGGCCTGGCCAAAGGTCTCCCGGCCGGCGGCGGCGGTCAGGGCGGCGTGGACATAGTCCTTGGCTCCCTGGACGGCCGAACAAAGGTCCCGGCCACGGGCCAGCAGGGCGGCGGCCGTCGACGCAAAAGTGCATCCGGTGCCCCGGTTGTTGCGGGTGATGATGCGTGGTGCGGCAAACTCCACCACGTCGCTGCCGTCGAACAGCAGGTCGAGACAGGTGTCCGGGTCTTTGCCGTGACCACCCTTGAGCACCACGGCCCGGGGGCCCAGGGCCTGGAGGTCGCGCACCGCCGGCGGGAGATCACTGAACCTGCGCAGGGGCCGGCCGAGAAGCGCTTCGGCTTCCGGAATGTTGGGGGTCACCAGGGCGGCCAGGGGGAAAAGTTCCCTGACCAGCACCTGCAGCGCGCCACGGTCCAGCAGCCGGCCGCCGCTGGAGGCGAGCATCACCGGGTCCAGCACCAGCTGGCCGATACCGTAATGCTTCACTGCCTCGGCCAGACACTGGATGATGCCGGCGTTGACCAGCATGCCGGTCTTCAGCGCCCTCACCGGCAGTTCGCCCATCACGCTGTCGATCTGCCGGCGCACCAGTTCCGGCGGCACCGGCCCCACGGCCCGCACCTCGCGGCTGTTCTGGGCGGTGATCGCAGTGAGCACCGTGGCCCCGTGAACACCGAGTGCGGCAAAGGTCTTCAGGTCGGCCTGGATCCCCGCACCGCCGCTGGAATCCGATCCGGCGGCGGTCAATACAACGGGCGGGTTGATCATCTCCACCCCCATGCGGTCAGTCCGCGGAAGGTCCGGCACCGGCAATACTGCCGCCGTGCAGGGCCTCCTCCAG
The DNA here is from genome assembly GCA_963836075.1 of uncultured Acidobacteriota bacterium. Classification (GTDB taxonomy): domain Bacteria; phylum Acidobacteriota; class JAQAZP01; order JAQAZP01; family JAQAZP01; genus JAQAZP01. Next base: position 1,509,038 of record CAWIIB010000009.1, on the reverse strand, counting down.
GGCAAAAGCAAGAAAGTCGACCCCCTCCACCGGCACCACTGCACCGCCCTCCAGCCGGAAGGCCCGAACCAGACAGCCCATTGATGGATCGGGGCCGGGCACGGTGAGAATCTCGTCTCTGCCGTCCCGGTCCAGGTCACCGGCCGACACCCGGACCCCGTGCCGTGATGTCTCGAAGGCGAAGAAGCTGGACCCGGGCACCGCTACCACGGAAGGCCCGCCGTCGTAGTCAAAAGCCCGCACGTGGGCGCCGAAGATTTCGCCGGGGCCGGCGCCGGTGATGATCTCGTCGATGCCGTCGCCGTCGATATCGCCGGCCGCCACGTTCACCCCGAACCTCAAAGTGCCGTATGCAAAGAAGCTGACTCCCGGCACGGGTGAAACCGAGGAGGTTCCGTCCCAGGCAAAGGCCCGCACGTGGGGACCGAACACTGCACCCGGACCGGCGCCGGTGAGGATCTCATCCGTCCCGTCACCGTCCAGGTCGCCGGCGGAAATATTCACTCCGTATTTCGGTGTGCCGTAGGCCATGAAGCTGACCCCGGGCAGCGGCTGCACCCCGGTCCCGGCGGTGTAGCCGAACCCCCTGACGTGGGGGCCGAACACCGCACCCGGGCCTGCGCCGGTGAGAATCTCATCAGTCCCGTCGCCATCCAGGTCGCCGGCGGCCACATTGACCCCGTATTTCAGGGTGCCGTAAGCAAAGAAGTTCACCGCTCCGCCGGCCAGGGGCACGCCGCAGGACTCGAAAGCCCGTACCTGGGGCCCGAACACCGCACCCGGTCCGGGGCCGGTGAGCAGTTCGGCGTCACCGTCACCGTCCAGGTCGCCGGCAGCCACATTGGCCCCGTAGTCGTCAACGCCGTACACCGCAACGTCGGTGATCAGCTGACCGGTGTCCGCGGGGTGGAAGCAGCGGACCCGGGCGGGATTGCCCGGCCCGGGGCCTGGGGCAGTGAAAAGCAGGCAGCTTGGCTGGATAAAGGATACGGTGAGAATGTCATTGCCGCTCTTGCCACCGTAACTGAGACCGGCAGCCGCTGCACCGCCACCGGGCAGTGCGGCCACGGCCCGGGCCTCATCGCGCCCGTTTTCGGGGCCGTTGTAGGTCTCGGCCCAGAGCAGGGTCCCAAAACAGTCCAGCTTGAGCAGCAGCAGGTTGTTCCACCCGCCGGCAGTATCGTCCACCTCGGTCCCGGCCACCAGCACGCCGCCGCGTCCGTCCGCCACGGCGGCATACGCGCCGTCGTCACCCCCGTCCGGACCGTCACGGCGCAGGGCAGTGGCATCGCTGCCGTCGGAGGACACCCGGTAGACCAGCAGGTCGGAGTCCCCGGTGGAGGAGGAACAGCTGCCCACGGCAAAGGAGACGCCCTCCCCGGCCACGGCCAGGTCGAGACAGGTGTCGTCGCCGCCGTCAGGAGAGTCGTAGCGCCTGACCCAGAGCTCGTTGCCCTCCCCGTCGTAACGGATCACGACCACGTCGCTACCCGCACTGCCGGAACCATCCGAGGCGCCGGCCACCACCACCCCGCCCCCGGGGTGCAGCGCGATGGCTTTGGGCACGTCGTCGCCCATGGCCGGACCGGCGTAGCGGGCGGTCCAGAGTTCCGTCCCCCCGGGGCTGTAGCAGACGGTGCAGTAGTCCTGCCCCTGACCGGAGCCGCCGGCGCTGCGCCCGGTGACGTAGATCCGGTCCTGCCCGTCAATGACCAGGGCAAAGATCTGATCGTAGAACCCGGCGGGACCGTCATAGTATTCTGACCACTCCAGGTCCCCCTGGGGGTTGTATTTCACCGTGACGAAGTCGTAGTCCGAGTCGTTGCGGTAGGACACTCCACCCACCACCACGTTTCCCGCTCCGTCAAAAGCCACGTCGTAGCCGGAGTTGTTGCCGTCCCCCAGCCCGCCGAAATACCGTTCCCAGCGGGTGCTGCCGTCAGGTTCGTAGAGGATGGTGAGGATCTGGTGCCCCTCGGGATCGCTGATCCAGGAGTAGCCGGTGACCACGACGGCGCCGCTCTCCCGGTCAACGTCGATGGCCTGGGGAGTGTCCCCGCCCTCGCCGGCAAAGCGGTTGGACCAGTTCAGGGTCCCGTCGGGCAGGTATCTGAGGGTCAGGTAATCGGGGTCGGCCAGGGCATTGTCACTGACTCCGGTGACGCAGACGGACCCGTCGGTCCCGGTGGCCATGTCGACGGCCATGTCCGCACCGAATTCGTCACCGTCGTGGTGGCGGGCCCAGTGGAGGTCCATGAAGCCGCCGTCCGCCGGTGCCGCAGGAGCCCCGGGGATCATCAGCACCAGGCCCAGGAGCGCGGTGGCCCACAGCTGCCGGGTGCGCATCAACTGGTACATCGTCGCTGGCATTTCAATTCCCCCTGAACAGGAAGTGGATCACGTCGCCGTCCCCCACTTCATAGTCGCGGCCCTCGTTGCGCACCCGCCCCTGCTCCTGTAGCCGGGCCATGGATCCTTCGGCCAGCAACTCATCGCTGCCGGCCACCTCGGCCCGGATAAACCCCTGTTCCATGTCGCTGTGAATCTGTCCCGCCGCGGCCGGCGCCGGGGTGCCCGCGGGGACATGCCAGGCACGAAGCTTGTTGTTGGCGGTGGTGTAGAAGGAGACCAGGTCGAGCAGCCGGGCACAGGCCGCGGCCACCCGGGAGATACTGTCCCCGCTGAGCCCCAGCGCCTCACGGAAATCGTCCCGCTCCTCTACCGCAAGCTCCAGCAGTTCACCCTCCACCCGGGCGGAAACCGGCAGCACCAGTTTCTCCCCCACCGCGCCGGACAGCTGCCGGCAGAGCACCCCGCCGCCGTCAGCGAGGTCGTCCTCGTCCACGTTGGCGCAGTAGAGCACCGGTTTGAGGGTCAGGAACCCGTACCCCTTGAGCGCCGGCCCCTCCTTGGGCCGCAGTTCCAACAGGCGCAGCGGCCGGTCCCCGGCCAGGTGGTCCCGCACCTTCTCCAGCAACGCGCCCTGCCGGGCGTATTTCTTCGGCTCGGTCCTCGCCTTCTTGCCCAGCTCCCCCAGCGCCCGTTCGGCCTGCTCCAGGTCGGCCAGGGTCAGCTCGAGGTCGATGAGAGCCGCATCTGCCGCCGGGTCCACCGCACCGCCGGTGTGGGAGACGTTGGCATCGTTGAAGCAGCGGACCACATGCAGCAGGGCATCGGTCTCCCGCAGGTGGCCGAGGAAGCGGTTGCCCAGCCCCTCGCCCCGGTGGGCGCCCTTGACCAGACCGGCCACGTCCACCAGGTTTACCGAGGCCGGCAGGCACTCCTCCGGCTGCAGCAGGGTCTCCAGCGCGCGGAGCCGCGGGTCCGGGACCAGGGCCACGCCCACGTTCCTGTCGATGGTGCAGAAGGGATAGTTTGAGGCCTCGGCCCCGGCGCTGGTCAGGGTGTTGAAGAGTGTGGACTTGCCCACGTTGGGCAGGCCGATGATGCCGACGGACAGGGACATGACACCAGGTCCCGGGGTAAAGCCGTCGCGGGGCGAAACCGCTGCGGAGGCTCCGGCCAATGCCGGAGCCGGCTCTTATCGCGCGTGCTCCACGGCACGGAATTCGCGGATGACGGTGACCTTTATCTTGCCGGGGTATTCCGCCTCGGCCTCGATCTTCTTGGCGATGTCGTTTGCCAGAACCATGGCGTGGGCGTCATCCACCTTGTCGTTCTCCACCATCACCCGGATCTCGCGACCGGCCTTGATGGCGAAAGCCTTGTCCACGCCGTCGAACGACTCCGACAGGCCCTCCAGCTTCTCCAGCCTCTTGATATAACCCTCGAGGCTTTCCCGACGCGCTCCGGGCCGGGCACCGGAAATGGCGTCCGCCGCCGAAACCAGCACCGAAAGCAGGCTGGTGGCCGGCACGTCCTCGTGGTGTGCGGCGATGGAATTGAGCACCAGCGGGTTCTCGTTGAACCCCTGGGCGATCTTGACCCCGATTTCGGTGTGAGTCCCCTCAACGCCGCGGTCCACCGCCTTGCCGATGTCGTGCAGCAGGCCGGCCCGCTTGGCAAAACGGGCGTCAATCCGCAGCTGCTTGGCCATGGCGTAAGTGAGGAAGGCCACCTCGATGGAGTGGTTGAGCACGTTCTGGCCGTAGCTGGAGCGGTATTTCAGCCGGCCCAGGAGCTGGACCAGCTTGGGGTTCATGTTCTTGATCCCCAGTTCCTTCAGCGCTTTGTCACCCGCCTTCTTGATCTCCTCCTCCATCTGCACATTGGCCTTGACCACCACCGCTTCGATCCGCTCGGGGACGATACGCGAGGAGGCGATCAGTTCCTGGAGGGCCACCCGGGCCACTTCACGGCGGATGGGGTCGAATGCGGAGATGAGCACCGCTTCCGGCGTGTCGTCCACCACCAGTTGCACGCCGGTGGCCTCCTCGAAGGCCCGGATGTTCTTGCCTTCACGGCCGATGATCTTGCCCTTGAGCTTCTCGTCAGGGAGCTGGACCACCGAAACGGTGGTCTCGGCGCTGTGGCTGCCGGCGCAGCGTTCGATGGCATTGGTGACGATCCGCTTGGCTTCCCTGGTGGCGGTGGCCGTGGCCTCGTCCTTGATCTCCTTGACCATCACCGCCGCATCGTAGCGGGCTTCTTTCTCCAGGGAGCGGAAGAGCTCTTTCTTCGCTTCCTCACGGGAGTAGCCGCTGATCACCTGCAGCTTGTGGACCTGCTCCTCCTTCGCCGTTTCCACTTCCTCGGCCTGCCGCTCCAGGTTCTCGGACCGGCGCTCAACGGTCTTTTCCCGCTCCGCCACTTTTTTCTCGCGGGCGAGCATCATGTCGCTCTTCTTGTTGACGTTCCCTTCGCGCTGGTTCAGCCGGTTCTCGGTCTTGGCCAGTTCCTGGCGCTGTTCGCGGAACTCGTTCTCGATCTTCTCCTTCTCGGAGTAGATCTGCTCCTTGCCGGCGATGACGATCTTCTGCTTTTCCCGCTCACCCTTGCGCTTGGCGCTCTCGATGATCCGTTCGGCGCCCTTGGACGCCTCGTCCAGCTTGCGCTTGTCCGAGTGCTTGCTGAAGTAGAGGGCGATGGTGTAGCCGATCACCCCGCCGACGATCGGTCCAACCAGGATCATCAGCTTCATGATTTCTATTGATTTCATTGGTTTCGCTCTTTCATTCCAAGCTCCGCAGGCTCCCCTGCCCGGGCGGGAAGGCCCGGGTGGCGGAAGTCTCTGCCAGAACTGCACTTATCGCAGAAACTATTACAAATCAATTATATGCCAAGGGCCAGGGTCAGTCAATTGTCCCGGGCGGTGTTAACTTGACCCCCGGGGGGACCGTGGTCTACTGTGTGAGCAAGGGCTGGGAAGCAATTATTCTAGTGGAGGGGGATGGCCGTGGGCAAAGATCTCTACTTTGAATGCGTGGGCGGCGCCAGCGGTGATATGTGCCTCGGCGCCCTGGTGGACCTCGGTGTCCCCGTGGAACTGCTCCAGGAGGCGATGGACGGCCTGCTGGGCCCCGGCGTGGTGGCTTTCGGACACGGACACCGCGAAGAGCACGGCATCAGAGCCACGCAGCTGGCCGTGGATGTCCTGGAGGAATCGACCCATCACCGGCACCTGGGGAAGATCCTCGGCATGATCGGTGACTCGACCCTCCCCGACCAGGTGAAGGCGGCCTCCTCGGCGGTTTTTCGCCGGCTGGCCGACGCCGAAGGCCACGTCCACGGCGTGCCGCCGGAAAAGGTCCACTTCCACGAGGTGGGCGCGGTGGACGCCATCGCCGACATCACCGGCACCTGCCTGGGGATCCACCACCTGGGGGTGGAGCGGGTCTTTGCCGGTCCGCTGAAGACCGGTCGCGGGACCATCCGGGCGGCCCACGGGGTGATCCCGGTTCCGGCGCCCGCCACCCTGGCCCTGGTCCAGGGCCGGACCCTCGACTATCTCGACCTGGAGGGGGAACTGACCACCCCCACCGGCGCCGCCCTGCTCTGCACCCTCAGCGAGGAACGGCTGGCCCTCTCCATCCGCCCCGAACGCACCGGGTACGGCTGCGGCCAGCGCACTTTCCCCGGGCTGCCCAATCTGCTGCGGGCGACCCTCGGGGTGGCGGCTGATACGGGGTGCGGACACCAGCATCACGGATGCCACGAAAAACACGATCACGACTGCCATGAAGAGCATGACCACCAGTGCCGCCACGGCCACGGCGAACACCGCGAGCACTGAGGAGAGTGACCATGACAACTGAACACTGCGTGAAGCCGGCCCTGCCGGCACTATTCACCGCCCTCCCGGGAATCGTCCTGCTGCTCACCATGGCCGGCTGCATGGTTGACCACTCCGCTCGTTTCGAGAATGCCTACCAGGAGTGGATCGCCTATTCCGAGGCCCAACCTGAAGGCGAGACCGCGGCCGACCGTGAAGCGCGGGCCGGGAAACTGAAGGAAGAGGCCGTGCGGCTGCTGGGCGAAGAAGTGCCCGGCCTGCAGGGCGATGCCGCGTTCTATGCCGGGTCCCTGCTGCAGGCCGCCGGGCGGCCGGAAGATGCCCGGACCCTGCTGGAAACCAACCTCCCCGGTTTTGAAGGTGAGATGTCCGACCTGGCCCGGATGGCTGCGGCGGACGCCCGCCTGGACACCGGCGACCCCGACCGGGCACAGGAGCACCTGATGGCGGTGGCCGACAGAAGCGTCACCCCCGCGGTCACCGGCAGTTTCAACGGCCTGGTGTTCCAGCTGGTGGAGGCCTACGAGGAGGAGAGCCGCTGGGCCGACACCCTGCCCCTGCTGGAGCTGGTGCGGGACAGCGGGGACCAGCGCCTGGCCCCGGTGGCCGCAAGGTGGATCGCCTACATCCACCGCGACGCAGGCAGCGAGGATCTGGCCGCGGCGGCGGCCCGCGACGCCATGGCCCGCTTTCCCGATGACCAGAACCTGAACACCCGGATGGTGAACTTCATCCACCAGCACGGCCTGGTGAAACAGCCCCTGCCCCAGTTGCCCGAACTGACCTGGGTCGGCACGGAACCGAACGTCGCCGACCTGGCCACCCTGCTGGACGGAGAGGTGGGCCTCCTCGACCTCTGGGCCCCCTGGTGCCCTCCCTGCCGCAAATCGTTCCCCTTCCTCCGCGAGCTGCAGCAGCGCCACGGTGCTGCGGGGCTGCGGGTGGTGGGCCTGACCCGTCTCTACGGCTACTACGAGGACGAGGAGACCAGAATCGACGACACCCCGCCGGAGAAGGAGCTGGAGCTGATCGAAGCGTTCGCCGCTTCCCACCAGCTGACCTGGCCGGTGGGCGTGGCGGCCGAGGGCGACACCCTCTTCGCCTCTCTCGGTGTGGCCGGCATCCCCAACTTCATCCTCGTCGACCGCCAGGGCGTGGTGCGCGGCACCTTCCTCGGGGAGACCGCCCCGGTACGGCGGCAGATCGAGGAACTGGCGATCAAGCTGCTGCAGCAGAAAAAATAGGGGCATGACAAGTGGTGACACCTCTTGTCATGACGGGTTCCCCGTCATTTTTTCTTCGGGGTGCGGGCCAGCACCAGTCCGGTCACCGGGCCGGCGCCGGCAGCGCGCAACGCTGCGGCGCACGCTTCCAGCGTCGCTCCGGTGGTGATCACGTCATCCACCAGCAGCACCCGTTTTCCGGCCAGACCCTTGCGCCAGCCGGCGCGAAAGGCTCCACGCATGTTTTCCCGCCGCCAGCCCGCCCCGCGGCCGGTCTGGGGCACGGTGCGCCAGCGCCGGCGCAGGGCCCTCCCGGGGGCCAGAGGAATGCCAAAACGGCGGGAAAGCCGGGCGGCCAGCAGCCGCGCCTGGTTGTATCCCCGCTGCCGCTCCCGTCCCGGGTGAAGCGGCACCGGCACCAGCAGCCGGGACCGTGTCCAGGCACCTCCCCGCTCGCGCTCCAGCCGGATCACCAGGTCGCCCATCAGGGCGGCCAGTGGCCGGGCCAGATCGTCCCGGCGGGAGTATTTCAGCAGGTGGACAGCATCGCGCAGCGGGCCGCCATATTCCCCCGCCGCCGCCACCGGGAACCCGGCCTCCGCCGAAGCCACCGCCGCGCCCGGCGAATCGGTCTCCCGGACCAGCGGCATGGCGGCCAGACAGCGGCAGCAGAACCCGGCACGCAAACCGTCGTGGCCGGCAAGGGGCGTGTCACACACGGCGCAGGCCGGCGGATAGAGCAGGGCAAGGGCGCCCTCCACCAGGACGGTGGCTGCCGCAGCGGAAGCCTGTCCGGCCCGGCGGAGCGCCGCGGCGATAAGAGGTCTCGCAGGTCTGCGGTGATGCCCGGCCATGGGTATCGGGGTACAGGGATCAGGCGTGACGCAACTGTCAGCCAGGGTGGCAGGCGAGTGAAGCAGGGCTCGGGTTCAGACCGGACTTTTGCCGCCCAGCAGCAACCGGTCATCCCGCCGGGGGAGATAGATCGGGCGGCTGCTCAACCCCAGCGCCTCGGCCGCGACGTTCTCCTTCATCAGCACCTCGATGGTGCCCCAGGAGTTGCAACCGGCGCAGCGGTCGGTCCAGTTCTCGTACTCGGTGTGGCAGCTGGTGCACTCGTAGTTCAGTTCCACGGACTGCAGCTCGCGAATCACCTGGCGGTACGAGTTCACCGCCCCCTCGAAGTCGCCCCGCCGCTGCTGGATGCGCGCCAGCAGGTAGTGCAGAGTGGGTGAATGGGCCATCTCCTCCCGCAGGGAAATGAAGACGTCGTTGGCGTCGTCCACCATCTCCAGGCGGTAGTACAGCTTGCCGAGCATGAAACGGGAGATGATGTCCTTGCGTGACCGGGCGGCCACCCGGCGGTGAATCTCGATGGCCGTCTGCGGGTCGTCGCGCTCCAGCAGAAACTCCGAGATCCGCTCGAGGAAAATGGGAGAGTTGGTGGCCAGGAAGCCCTTTTCCCAGGTTTCCAGGGCCAGGCGGTGGTTCTCGTTCTCCAGCTGCGTTTCGCCCATGGCCAGGTGGGCCGGGATGAAATCGGGCCGCTTTTTAAGCAGCTTGCGGAACTCCGAGATCGCCTCCTTGAGCTGCATGGCGGCCCTTTTCTGCTGGCCGAGCTGATAACGGATCCCCAGCAGTTCGTTCTCCTCGTCCTTGACCCCGCCGTCACGTCCCCGCCAGGAGTGGATGCGGCTCTGCACCGCTTCGGCCTCCTCCCAGCGATTAAGACGGATGTAGAGATCCCGCAGGCGGCGATACGAGGTGAAACTGACCTTGGGCTTCAGTTCCACGATCTTCTTCAGGCAGTTTTCCAGCCGGCCCCAGTCCTCCATGGCCTCGTAATCATCGGCCAGGGCGTACAGCGGGGCCACCTCTTCTTCGGCCAGGTGGTGGGCCTTCTGGTGCAGTTCAGCCGCCTCGTCCAGACGGCCCAGTTTCCGTTCCGTCTCGCCCGACCGCAGCAACGACTTGAGGTGCTTCGGGTCACGCTCCAGCGCTTTCTGGAAGTGCTTCAAGGCCATCTCGTCCCGGCCGCTGAGGATCTCCTCCACCCCCCGGCCATATTCCAGTTCCACCGCCTCTCCGGCCCGCAACTGGCGGTTGCGCCGCCAGTTGATGAACGAGGTCCGGAACCCGCTGAGCAGGATCCAGACAAAGGAGATCAGCAGGCCGCACCCAAAGGACAGGGCGAGCATGATGTACATCGGGATCACGAGATCCTTGTACACCGTAAAGTCCTGCTTGAGGACTTCGTGGTTTCCGATGATCAGGAAGGAGGTGCCGAAAACAAGCACCAGCGCGGCGAGAAGAACGAGAAAGGCCTTGAGATTCATGATACCCCCGGTCCGTCGCCCGCAACGGCGCACGCCAAGGAAGGTGACGGCCAACTGCGGGTGCTGGCCCTGGAAGTCCCGGTCACCGGTGCGCGATTACTATCTGCCGGCCGCCGGACGGAATCCGGCATATTATATCACATCGTTTCAGTCGTGCAGTTTGCCCTCGTCCCACAGTTCCTGGCACTGGATGCAGTGGCGGGCCCAAGGGATGGCGTCGAGCCGCTTCACCTGCACGGCATTGCCGCAGTTGGCGCAGAAGCCATACTCGCCGTTCTCGATCCGGGTCCGGGCCTCGTCCACCAGCTGCAGCAGCCGGCGTTCCGCGGCGCTGAGCGAGTAAAGGAACTCCTTGGTGTAGGCCCGCTGGGCCACGTCGGCATAGTCGCGAATGCCGTCGTTGGCGCTGTGGCTCTGAACTTCGGACCTGCTCTTGCTCAGCCCCTCGGTGAGGTGCTTCCGCTTTTCGCTCAGTGCCGAATAGTACCTGGCCGTACTTCTTCATCTGCGACTTCTTCTTCCGCGCAGGTTTTTTCTTTGGCGCAACCTTCTTTACCACAGCCTTTTTTGCCACAGCCTTCTTCTTTACCGCGGCTTTTTTCGGTGCGGCCTTTTTCACGGCCTTCTTCTTCACCGCGGCTTTTTTCGGCGCGGCCTTTTTCACGGCCTTCTTCTTCACCGCGGCTTTTTTCGGCGCAGCCTTTTTCACGACCTTTTTTTTCGCTGCGGTTTTCTTCACTGCGGCCTTTTTGGGCGCAGCCTTCTTCGCTGCTTTCTTTTTTGTTGCCATGTCTGATTCTCCGCTAACTCCCGGCCGTCACCGGCCTCTGTTTCGCCCGGGCGCAGTGCCCGGGTCAGGGTGAGGAGGCTTCCTCCCGGGTTGTTCCTTCCGCCGACCGGAAGATCAAAGGTGCATCACTCCATAGCCGTTCAAGACCATAAAATTCCCGCCGGCTCTCGGAGAAAACGTGGACCACAAAATCACCGTAATCGATGAGAATCCACTCCGCCAACCGGTACCCTTCCACGCTCAGGGGGCGCTGTTTCTCATCCCTCAGATCGTCCATCACCTGGTCGGCAATGGCCTGGACCTGCCTCTCCGACCGGCCGTGACAGATGAGGAAATAATCGGTGAACGATGCCAGCCCCCGCAGGTCGAGCACCGCCACATTGCTGGCCAGTTTCTCTTCGGCCGCCCGGCTGGCGGACTGGAGATGTTTTTGCGTCTCCCCATCGGGGATCATCTTCTTTTCGAGCACGTTACCTCGCTCGACCGCGCCGCGGGCTCAGAGGCCGGCAGCGGTCTTCCCATACAGATCATGTTTCTTCAGATATCGCTCAACGCTTTCCGGAACCAGCCCGGTGAGCGGTTCGCCCTGGACGGCCATTTCCCTGACCGAGGTGGAGGAGACGGTTACCTCCCCGGTCACCAGGCTGAACACGGCCGGCCCCTCGGGCAAGGCCGGCGGGTCGCCATCACCGGTATCGCGGACCTCGATGATGGCGGGAGCGGTCTCCGGCTCCTCCTTGCCGCCTCGCGGCAGCAAAATGACGCTGCAGCTGTCCAGCAACCGGCGGTAATCCTTCCAGGTCTCGATCTCCCGCCAGGAATCCATGCCCATCAGAAAGTATATCTCAGCACCGGGTCCCAGCAGGTCACGGACCCGGCTCACCGTACGAATGGTGTACGACGTGCCCGTGGACCGCAGTTCCATGGCTGAAGGCACGAAGCGCTGGTTGTCCTGGGTGGCCAGCGCCACCATGGCGTAACGGTGATAGGGGTCGCTGACCCCCGATGCATCCTTGTGCGGCGGAATCCTGCAGGGGATGAACCAGATCCGGTCCAGGCCGAAAACAGTGAGGGCCCGGCCGGCCATCTCCAGGTGGCCACGGTGTATGGGATCGAATGTCCCGCCAAACAGCCCGACCTTGAGCATGGTCCTCCCGCGCTGTCAGCGCTCAGCCCTGCGAACCGTTGAACAGCAGCGCCGAGATCTGGTTGAGCAACTCGTCCAGCCCCTGACCGCTGACGCTGGAGATGGCCAGAAACTCCTGACCGGTATCCCGGCAGTGGGCCTCCAGTTCTTCCAGCCGGCCCCGGTCCCCCAGGGCGTCGATCTTGCTCGCCACCACGATCTGCGGCTTGGACGCCAGCCGGGCGTCGTAACGCTCCAGCTCGCGGTTGATCGTCTCCAGATCGGCCGGTGCCGACCCGTCCTCTCCGGGCAATGATACGTCCACCAGGTGGACCAGGATCCGCGTCCGTTCCACGTGCTTGAGGAAACGGTCACCGAGGCCCGTCCCCAGATGCGCCCCCTCGATCAGCCCCGGGATGTCCGCGGCCACAAAACTGCGGAACCCGCTCAGCTCCACCACACCCAGGTTGGGGATCAGCGTGGTGAAGGGATAGTCGGCAATCTTGGGCCGGGCCTGCGAAATGCGGGAGATCAGTGTCGACTTCCCCGCGTTGGGCAGGCCGATTATACCTACATCGGCCAGCAGCTTGAGGTCGAGGTATAAAACCTTTTCCTCGCCTTCCTCTCCATCATCGGCCCGGCGCGGCGCCTGGTTGGTGGAAGTGGCAAAACGGGCGTTGCCCCGCCCGCCCCGCCCGCCCCGGGCCACCAGTACCTCCATCCCGTCGTGGTCCATGTCACAGAGAAGCTCGCTGCGCTCCGGATCGAGGTAGACCAGGGTGCCCACCGGAACCCTGACCAGTTCGTGACCACCGCTCCGGCCGGTCTTGTCGCTCCCCTGTCCGTGACGGCCCCGCTCGGCCCGGAAGTGCTTCTTGTGCCGGAAAAGGCTCAGCGTGTTCAGCGCCCGGTCGCTGCGCAGACTGACGTCCCCGCCGCGGCCGCCATCACCGCCGTTGGGGCCGCCAAGGGGAACAAATTTCTCACGGCGGAAACTGACACAGCCATTCCCGCCCGTGCCGGCCCTGACCACAATTCTTGCTTGATCGACGAACATTATTCTGGCGCGAGGGGGGGACAGACTTACGCTGTTGGCCTGGCGGGATGCCGGCGGGCGGCATGGCCGCCCGAAGCCGGCTCAGGCAGACTGGGGATATACGCTGATGAAACGGCCCTGCCGGCCCTTATCCTCGAATTTGACCAAACCGCCGATCTTGGCAAACAACGTGTCGTCCTTGCCCCGACCCACGTTCTTTCCTGGTTTGAACCTGGTGCCCCGCTGGCGGACCAGGATCGAGCCACCGCTCACGGTCTGACCCGAGAAGCGTTTGACACCCAGACGCTGGGCATTACTGTCCCTGCCGTTTCGGGAGCTTCCTCCCGCCTTTTTGTGAGCCATGAGATTCTCCTGGCGCCCCGCCGGCAACCTGCCGGCGCCGCCGCTCAGCCGCAGTACGATCAGACCGTAATCGAATCGACCAGCACCTCGGTGTAGAGCTGACGATGCCCGGTCTTGCGGCGGTACTGCTTCCTGCGCTTCTTCTTGAAGATAATGACCTTGCGTCCCTTGCCTTCGGCGAGAATGGTGGCGGTGACCTTGGCGTTCTCCACCAGGGGGGCACCCACCTTCACTCCATCCTCGGTCTTGACAAAGAGGACCTGGTCCAGCTCGATCTTGTCTCCGGGCTGGGCATCCAGCTTTTCCAGTCGGAGGGTTTCACCTTCCTCCACCCGGAACTGTTTGCCGCCGGAATTGATAATGGCGTACATCGTTTTCTCCAATTCACCTTCTTGCACGGCCAGCGTGTTGCCGAAAGGGGATTCTTTTACCATACGGCCCCTGATCTGTCAAACCAAAATTGCATTGTTCCGGCGCCAATGATAGCCTTTTGCACTCAGAGAGAATTGTCACCCCCGGGGCTGGCGAGGCCAGCCGCCGCATCACGAACCGCCGACAGGCCATGAGCAGCAGGAACGGGCCCCCGCCCCCACCGGAAACCAGCAGTCGGGAAGAGGTCGTCCACTGGTATCACCAGCGGACCAAACACCACTTCCGCGCCTTTGCCCCCGGCCCGGGGCGGATGGACTGGGCCAGCCAGCCCGAGGAATTCCGCAACTACAGCGGCACCCACAAAATACCCCTTGACCCGCGGGGAGCGGAACAGGGGCCGGAGTATAGCACCCTGTACGGCCCGCACCGGCCGCCACTGGAACTGGAACCGGGGAGCGTTTCCAGCTTCTTCCACCACTCACTGGCCGTGTCAGCCTGGAAACTGCGGTCCGGGGCCTGCTGGGCCCTGCGGATCAATCCCTCCAGCGGCAACCTGCACCCCCTGGAGGCCTACCTGGCTCTGCCCGGACAGGCCGGCCTGGAAGACACGCCAGCGATCTACCACTACTCGCCCCGGGATCACGCCCTGGAGCGGCTCCAGCGGCTGGAGAGCGGCCTCTGGGAGCAGTTGACCGCCGAACTGCCCGAAGAGGCGTTTCTGGTTGGTATCACCGCCATCCACTGGCGCTGCAGCTGGAAATACGGCGAGCGGGCCTGGCGCTACTGCCGCCTCGACGCCGGCCACGCCCTGGCCGCCCTGCGCTTCTCCGCCGCCGCCCTGGGCTGGCGGCTGCAGTTGCTGGACCTGCCGCACGAACAGATGCTGGGTCTCCTTGGCCTGCACCGTCAGCAGAACCTCCCGGCCCACGAGCGCGAGACCCCGGAGCTGCTGGCCGTGGTGTTTCCCGGGGGCGGGACGGCAGACTGGCCGGCCCGGATCCTGCCTGAGTCGGCGGTGGAGCGGATCGCCCAGGGGGACTGGGAAGGCGAGGCGGCGTGCCCGGAGAAGCACGGACGGCACCGCGAGTGGCCGGCCATCGACACCGTGGAGCATGCCTGCCGTCTGGAGGACGTCCCGCAGCCCGGCCCTGCCGCCAAAGCCCAAAAATCACAAAAATCCGATCCGGACAGTAACCCCGCACCCGCCCTGGAGATCATCCGCCGCCGCAGAAGCGCCACCGCACTGGACCGCCGGGGGAGGATGGATGCCGGCACGTTCTTCCGCATGCTGGGCCGTCTGCTGCCCTCACGGTTCGCCAGCCCCTGGGACGCCCTCGGCTCCGGGCCGCTGGTGGACCTGCACCTCACCGTGCACCGGGTGGAGGGGCTGGATCCCGGTCTCTACACCCTGGTCCGCCGCCCGGGCGGCCACCAGGAACTGGCCCGGGAGCTCAACCCGGAATTCGACTGGCAGAAACCGGCCGGCTGCCCACAGTGGCTGCCGCTCTTCCTCAATCTGGCCGGTGACCTCACCGACCTGGCCCAGGGCCTCAGTTGCGGCCAGGAGATGGCCGGTAACGCCCTGTTCAGCCTGGGCATGACCGCCAATCTGGATTCGGCCCTGGAGCGTTTCGGCGCCCCGGTCTACCGCCGCCTCTACCAGGAGGCGGGGATGATCGGCCAGGTGCTCTACCTGGAGGCCGAAGCCGCCGGCCTGAGGGGCTGCGGCATCGGCTGCTACTTTGATGACGGGGTGCACAAGCTGCTGGGCAGTGACGAAATCAGCGGGCCCCAGAGCCTCTACCACTTCGTGGTGGGGAAGGACATCCCGGAACGGGGATCGGAGCTGCTGCCCCCCTACCCGGCGCCGGAGGCCGGACGATGACGGAAACCATCGCCTACATCAGCCTCGGCTCGAACCTGGGCAACAAGTCAAACCACGTGCGGGAGGCGGCCCGGCTGCTGGAGGGGCCCGGCCTGCAGGTCACCCGTTCCTCCGGGCTCTGGCTCACCGAACCGGTGGACGGGGCGGGGCCGGAGTGGTTCGTCAACTCGGCGGTGGAGATCGCCACCATCCTCGGCCCCTTCGAACTGCTGGACCGCTGTCTCGACGTTGAGGTGGCCATGGGCCGCAAGCGTCTCACCACCACCCGGGCCCGCACCGCCGACGTGGACATCCTGCTCTACGGCGACCTGACCATCGACGACCCCCGGCTCACCGTCCCCCACCCCACTCTGCACCTGCGGCGCTTCGTCCTCGCGCCGCTGGGCGAGCTGGCCCCGGACCTCGTGCACCCGCAGCTGGGCCGTACGGTCTCACACCTGCTGGAGAACTGCGACGACCCGGCGCTGATCATGCGCATCGGGTGAACCGGGCTTCGAATGGTTACTGAATTTCGGCCATGACCAGGTTGGTTTTCCGGCCCGCCTGCACGCCCTGGAACCAGACGGTACGCCCCTGCGCACCCGGAGGCAGCGGAAACTCCCATTTGGTGTAGCCGGCGGCATCGGTCTGCAACGGTGTGAGCAGTCGCCGCGGATTCACCAGGTCAACGGTGACCCCCAGGGCCGGCACAGGCGTGCTGCCCGGGCCGCTCAAGGAGTAAAGCATCCACGTATTTTTATCCGGCGCACCGAAACGCACTTCCAGTTTGGCGTCCTCGATGACATCCAGCGGGTACGGCGAGACCATCAGGTGGAAACTCTCGGACAGGTCGTAGACAACACCAGCGCCCGTGCTGTTCGGCGGCGGCATCGACTCCACATAGGCACAGGTCGCCATCTGCGTCCCATCGAGGTCGACATCCTGGGCGAAGATGTCCCAGGGGCCGAGGTTGCCGGTGTTGATGGCCGGCTCCAGATTCCACTGAATGCCATCGCGGCGCAGCGGGTGAACCGCACCCTGCTCGTTGCCCAGCTGATCGCGGCCAAAGCTGGCGATCACGGCGAGGTCGGCATGCAAGGCCACCGCGTGGCCATACTGGTTGGTGGCGTATGATTCGATCTTGGCCGTCTCGGCCCAGGCGCCTCCTGTCCGCTGAAACATGTAGCAGGCGCCCTTGCCGTAAATGCCGCCGCCGGTTTTACCGGGGGAACCCACCAGCAGCCAGTCGC
The DNA here is from genome assembly GCA_963836075.1 of uncultured Acidobacteriota bacterium. Lineage (GTDB taxonomy): Bacteria > Acidobacteriota > JAQAZP01 > JAQAZP01 > JAQAZP01 > JAQAZP01. The sequence goes on along the minus strand of CAWIIB010000009.1, from coordinate 1,492,485 downwards.
CGTCCAGAGCCACCGCTTCACCAAACCAGGCGTTTTCCTCAAAGTTGCTGGCCCGCAGTTTTTGAGTCTCCGTCCACACCCCACCGACCAGGTCGAAAACATAGGCCGCTCCGATATAGCCCAGCACATCTCCGCCGCCAAGGTCGTCACCTTCCCCGCGGGCGCCGACAATGACCGTCGTGTCGTCAAGAGCGACCGAGACGCCAAAGAGGTCGTAGCCGTCCATATCCGAAGCGCCGAGTTCCTGTTCCAGGACCCAGCTTGTGCCGTTGTAGCGGAAAACCCAGGCCGCGCCCGCGTGGTTCGCGGAGCCCCAGTAGATGCCCGGCTGCCGGGACCACATGGAGCCGACGGCAATGCGATCGCCCTGAATATCCACCGACCAGCCGAACCAGTCGCCACTGTAGCCGGTGGTCTCCGACAGGATCTGAGTCTCTACCCAGCTGGAACCGTCGAACTCGAACACATAGACACCACCGTTGCCGCCGCCCAGGGTATTGGGCGCACCCACCACCAGCCGCTGGCCATCGGCGGCAAGCGCGTGCCCGAAGGTGTAAAAGAGCGAACCGTCCGAAGCGGTGAGCTTTTGCCGCTCAACCCAGCCCGTGGCCGTCTTTTCAAAGGCATAGACCGACCCCATGTAGTTCATCCCGTCGATCTGGTCATCGGGCGCGCCGACAAAGGCCCAATCGCCGCTGAGAGCGATGCTCTCGCCGTAGTTGGAGTAGAACGACGCGTCGTCCACCAGCAGGACGCCGTCATAGGCCATTCCGGTAAGCGCCGTGACGGGCTCACTGACCGTGAAGGCGCCAACCAGCAACATAGCGGCCAGAGCGACATATAAACGACTGAATTTCTTCATGTTTCCTGCTCCTCTTCGTCAAGCAACTTCAGGTATGAGCGACCTCATTCCAGGACGAGATGAGGCGAACCCCAAAATTGTCTACTTTATAAGTAGGATTACAGGGAATAATAAAGGAAAAATTGTTTCCCTGTCAAGGCACTCCGGCCCACCCTGATCATTACCTTGAAATCAGGCCCCAAAAACGGTATACTTCTTTTTTTATAGATCGCTCAATTCGTTGATAATGAATGGTTAAGCATAATATTCAGCACCGCTACATCGCCGTCGAGGGGTGTATCGGATCGGGTAAGACAACCCTGGTGAACCTGCTCGCCGCCAAGCTGGACGCCCGGGTGGTTCTGGACGAATCGGACAATCCGTTTCTAAAGGACTACTACGAGGACAAGCGGGGCGCCGCGTTCCAGGCCCAGCTCTTCTTTCTGCTCAGCCGCCACCGGCAGCAGGCCGAGCTGAACCAGTCCGACCTCTTCCAGCAGATGATGATCTGCGACTATCTGTTCGAGAAGGACAAGATCTTCGCCTATCTCAGCCTGGAGGACAGCGAACTGGCGCTCTACGAGAAGCTTTACAACATGCTGGCCCAGAGCGTGCCGGTGCCCGAGCTGGTGATCTATCTCCAGGCCTCGGACGAGACACTGCGCCGGCGTATCGAAAAACGGAATCGGATCTACGAGAGCGACATCAGCGACGAGTACATTCTCGAGTTGAACCGGGCTTACAGTTATTTCTTTTCCCACTACTCCGAAGCGCCGCTGCTGGTGGTTCAGACCGACGGCGTCAACTTCGTGGAGGACCGCAGCAAACTGCTCGACCTGATCGTTCAGATCGAGACGATGACCGAAGGCACCCGGCACTACCTGCCGCTTGGATCAGCCAGCTGACCGGGACGGCAGCGGGGTCCGGGCGCCTCGACCGCACAGCCTAGAGAGACTGGATCGTTTGGATCCCCGATTCCCTCTACCCCAGGTGGCCAGGTGGCCCGGGAGGGGAGAAAAAGGAGCGACCACCGATGACCGACCCCAAGACGACCCAACGGGTCACTATCCCCAAACTGCGAAAATCGAAGGCGGAAGGCGAGAAGATCGTCATGCTCACCGCCTATGACTACCCGTCGGCCCGGGTGCTGGACGCCGTGGGCGTCGACATCCTGCTGGTGGGCGACTCGCTGGCCATGGTGGTGCTGGGTCACGAGAACACCCTCTCGGTGACCATGGATGAAATGCTGCACCACACCCGGGCGGTCTGCCGCGGCCGCACGCGGGCGCTGGTGGTGGGTGACATGCCCTACCTCTCCTACCACATCGACCGCCGGGAGAGTCTGGCCAACGCCGGCCGCTTCATCAAGGAAGCGGGTGCCGACGCGGTGAAACTGGAAGGCGGCCGCAAGCGCTGCGACCTGATCAAGGCGCTGATCGACTGCGAAATCCCGGTGATGGGCCACATCGGCCTGACGCCGCAGTCGGTGAACGCGCTGGGCGGGTTCAAGGTCCAGGGCAAGAGTGCCCGGGCCGCCGAGGAGCTGATCATGGACGCCCGGGCGGTGGAGGAGGCCGGCGCCTTCTCCATGGTGTTGGAAGGGATCCCCGACGAGCTGGCCGAGATCATCACCGCCGAGGTGAACATCCCCACCATCGGCATCGGCGCCGGCCCGGCCTGTGACGGCCAGGTGCTGGTCTTCCACGACATGCTCGGCCTCTACGAGTCGTATGTGCCGAAGTTCGTGCGCCGCTACGAAGACCTCCATGGTAAAATCACTGCGGCGGTAACCCGCTATATCGATGACGTGCGTCAAGGATCCTTCCCTTCGAAATCCGAGTCGTATCACGCCAGCACACGGACCAGGGAAGAACTGGAACGCAAATACAGCCAGCATCAGGACGACGAATGATCATCGCAACGACCATTGAAGAGGCCCGGGCCGCACTGCAGCAGCTGAACCCGGACGGCGGGAAACCGGTGGGGTTCACCCCCACCATGGGTTCCCTGCACCAGGGGCACCTCAGCCTGGTGCGGGCCTCCGGCGAGGAGAACGACATCTCCGTGGCCAGCGTCTTTGTCAACCCGACACAGTTCGGCCCGGAGGAGGATTTCGAGAGCTACCCCCGCGATCCGGAACAGGACCGCATGCTGCTGCAGAGCGAGGGGGTGGACCTGCTCTTTCTCCCCCAGCCGGACGAGATCTACCCGCCCCGTTTCCACACCAGCGTGCGGGTGAAGAAGGTCACCGAAAACCTCTGCGGCGCCAGCCGCCCCGGGCATTTCGACGGCGTGGCCACGGTGGTGGCCAAGCTGTTCAACATCATCCGGCCCCACCGCGCCTATTTCGGGCTCAAGGATGCCCAGCAGGTGCGGGTGGTGGAGACCATTGTCCGTGACCTGAACATGGGCGTGGAGATCCGGCCGATGCCCATCGTGCGCGAGGCCGACGGCCTGGCGCTCAGCTCGCGCAACCGCTACCTCTCGGCCGAGGAGCGGCAACGGGCGCTCTGCCTGTCCAGGAGCCTCCTGGCCGCGGCGGAGATGATCGCGGGCGGAGAGCACGATACGGACCCGGTGGTGGCCCGGATGAAGGAGATCATCGCGCCTGACGAGGACCTGGAGATCGACTACATCTCCACTGTCGGCTGGGAGACGCTGGACGAGCTGCGCCAGCTCTCCGGAACGGTGCTGGTGGCCGCCGCCATCACCCTCGGCAACACGCGGCTGATCGACAATGTGATTGTGGACGCCGGAGAACTTCCGGACACCGGCGAGGGATAGAACATGCTTCGACTTATGCTCAAATCAAAAGTGCACCGGGCCACGGTCACCGAGGCCGACCTCGACTACGAGGGCAGCCTGACCCTGGACCAGGAGTTGATGGACGCCGCCGACCTGCAGGAGTTCGAGGGGATTGCGGTCTACAACATCACCAACGGCTCGCGGTTCGAGACCTATGTGATCAAGGGCCAGCGCGGATCGGGAACGGTCTGCATCAACGGCGCCGCGGCCCACCTGGCCGGCCCCGGCGACCTGGTGATCATCGCCTCCTATGCCTGGATGGAAGAGCAGGAAATGCTCTCCCGCCAGCCCCGTGTCGTCCTGGTGGACCGCAAGAACCGGATCAAGAAGGTCCGCGACCACTTCCCCGCCCCCGAAGCCCGGGGTCTGGACCTCTAATAACGGTGACAGTCACGTCTTAGGGTAGCGGGTAGAAGCTCAGTTTCCTGTTGAGGAAGACCGCCAGCCGGCGGAACCCGGCGGCCCGGGCCGTGGCCGCGGCTGTATCCAGACCCCAGCAGCCGTGACGGCGCACGTGGCCGTCCGAACCGAGGGTCACTCCCACCCCGCCCAGCTGGCGGAACCGGTCCAGCGCTTCGACGGTGGGATAGGTCTCGTCGGGATACTGGCGCAGGCCCGAGGCGTTGATTTCCAGCACCAGGCCGGCATCCGCTGCCAGGCGCAGCACCGGTTCGGCCAGGTGGGCCCACTCACCGTATTCAAAGGGGCCATACTCGGTCACGCCGAACTTCTTGGCCACGTCAAAGTGACCGAGGATGTCGAAGAGCCCGCAGGAAGCCGCCTGGCCCACCAGCTGAAAATAGGGGCCGTAGACCTCGGCAGCTGAGCGGCGGCGGAAAAAGTCGCCCACCTCGCGGGGGTCGGTCATGTTTCCCCCTTCCACCAGGTGCACCGACCCGATCACGTGATCCAGGTCGGGCATCGCCGCCAGCGTCTCCGCGATCAGCTGTTCCAGCTCGGGGAGCCAGGTCACCTCAACCCCGGCGGTGATCTCCAGCCGCCCCTGGAACAGGCGCCGGCAGCGCCTGATCTCGGCCAGGTACACCGGGTAGTTCAAGTAGCCGTACCCCTTGTCCGCGGGGTCCAGCTCCAGGTGTTCGCTGAAGCCGATGCGGCGCAGGCCCAGCGCCAGGGCGGTGCGGCAGTGCTGCTCCACGGTGACCCTGGCATCGGGGGAAAAGGTGGAATGCAGGTGCAGGTCCACCAGGCCCCTGGTGCGGCGGTTGTTCATCGCCCCTCCTCCTTGCAGGCCAGCAGCATCAGCCCGCGGGAGCTGTGACCGCCCATGGTGTCGAAATTCCGTATCTCGGCCTTAAGCCAGCGGAAGCGGTGAAAGAGCCGCCGCAGGCGGCCCAGGGCGTGATGGCGCAGCAGCCCGTCCGGCTTCAGGTGAAAGAGGCCCCAGTCCCGGCTCCCCGGTCGGGCCAGCCGGCGGTAGCGCTCACGGTTTCGTGTGTCGCGGTTGAGCAGGAAGAGGCTGGCGCACAAGACACCACCTGGACGGAGCACCCGGTGGGCTTCGGCGGCAACCCGGCGCTGGGCCTCGAGATCCGGGATGCAGGTAAAGAGGGCCACGGCCAGCACGGCGTCGAAAACTCCATCGGCAAAGGGCAGGGCCGACGCCGAGGCCGCGGCCAGACCGCCGGCCACCCCGCCCTCCCGGGCCCGGCGAAGCATGGAGGGAGAGAAGTCGATGCCGTTGAGACGTCCGTATCCGCGGCGGGCAAGCTGGTGCAGGGTGCGTCCGTAGCCGCAGCCGAGATCCAGCAGACGGCAACCCGGAGGGACTAGATCGAAGAAGGCCTCCCCGGGCCCCGGGGCGGTGAAGCGAGTCCTCTCCGCGGCCTGCCCGTCCCAGAATGATCGCTGCCCGGTAGTCATGCCCCATGATAAAACAAATGTGCATGCCGCGGTAACCCGTGCCCGGTTCGTTGATTTGACGCGCACCGATCCGGTATGATTCCTCCTGCTGCTGCGCCGCCGTTGACTTCCTTTTCGGCAATTCCTGTCCCGAAACGGTCCGTTGCACCGGCCTGGCCCAGCCTCATCATGGGTGGTTCGAAAGATGGCATCCAAACCCGGGAAAATCCTGAACCGGCTGCGCAACGTGGGGATCATTGCGCACATCGACGCCGGCAAGACCACGGTCACCGAAAGGGTGCTCTACTACGCCGGCGTGACCCACAAGATGGGCGAGGTCCACGACGGGGCCGCGGTGATGGACTACCTGCCCCAGGAACAGGCCAAGGGGATCACCATCACCTCCGCCGCCACCACCGTCTCCTGGAAAGACCACCAGGTGAACATCATCGACACTCCGGGCCACGTGGACTTCACCATCGAGGTGGAGCGGTCCCTGCGGGTGCTCGACGGCGCGGTGGTGGTCTTCTGCGGCGTGGCGGGAGTCCAGCCGCAGTCCGAGACGGTCTGGCGCCAGGCCACCCGCTACGGCGTCCCGCGGATTGCCATCATCAACAAGCTGGACCGCATCGGGGCCAGTTTCGAGCGGGCGGTGCACTCGATCCGCCGTGTCCTGGGGGCCAACGCGGTGCCGGTGCAGCTGCCCATCGGCGAGGAAGGAAACTTCACCGGCGCGGTGGACCTGGTGCGCAACCGGGCGCTGATCTACGACACCGACGAGCTGGGCGCCAGTTACCGCGAAACGGAGATCCCGCAGGAACTGGAGGAAAGCTGCCGCGCCGCGCGGGAGGCTCTGCTGGAAGCGGCGTGCGACGTGGATGACACGCTGATGGAGAAGTACCTCACCGGCGAAGAGCTGGAGGAGAAGGAAATCGTCGCCGCCCTGCGCTCGGGCACCATCGCCGGGAAACTGATGCCGGTGCTCTGCGGTTCGGCCCTGCGCAACCGCTGCATCCAGCCGCTGCTGGACGCGGTGGTGGACTACCTGCCCTCGCCCATCGACCTGCCGCCGGTGGAGGGGATCAACCCGCTGACCGGTGGGCGGGTGCAGCGCTCGCCCGAGTTCTCCGAGCCGTTCTGTGCCCTGGCCTTCAAGGTGGTGAGCACTCCGGAAACCCGGCTGACCTACCTGCGGGTCTATTCCGGCAGCATCGAAAAGGGCGCCATCGCGCTCAACGCCACCAACGAGGCAAAGGAACGGGTGGCGCGCATCTTCCGTATGCACGCCGACCGCCGCGAACGCCAGGACGTGATGCGGGCCGGCGACATCGTCACCGTGGCCGGCCTCAAACAGTGCAGCACCGGCGACACCCTCTGCCACCCGGACCACCCGATCCAGTTGGAGAACATCGACCGGCCGGTACCGGTGATCTCCATGGCCATCGAGCCGCGAACGGTGGGCGACCTGGACCGGCTGCAGGAAGCGCTGAAAAAGCTCACCGCCGACGACCCGACCTTCATCTTCAAGCTTGAGGAGGAGACAGGACAGAACGTGATCTCGGGAATGGGCGAACTGCACCTGGAGATCATCGTCGACCGCCTGAAGCAGCTGTTCAACGTCGAGGTCAAGACCGGCAAGCCGCAGGTGGTCTACCGCGAGACCATCGCCGCCGCCGCCGACGGCTGGGGCGAGTTCAACAAGGAGATCGCCGGCAAACAGCACTATGCCCGGGTGCGGGTGAGTCTGACTCCGCTGGAGCGTGCCGGCGGGTTCCGGGTGGTGAACCGGGCGCCGGTGGAAGATATCCCCGAGACCTATGCTGCCGCAGCGCTGGAAGGGATCCGCGATTCCGCACAGAGCGGGCAGATCATGGGCTATCCCATGACCGACATCAAGGCCGCGCTGGCCGAAGGCGAATTGAAAGAGAACGACGCTTCCGCACTGGCCTTCAAGGTGGCCGCCGGAAAGGCCCTTGACGCGGCCTTCCGCGAGGCCTCACCACTGCTGCTGGAGCCGGTGATGCGGATCAGTCTCGAGGTGCCCGAGGACGCCACCGGCGAGGTGATCCGCGACCTGATGTCCCGGGGGGGCAAGATCGAGGGGATGGCCCAGGGAGACGATGACGCCCTGGCGGGCGACCGCCAGCTCAAGCTGGTGGAAGCCTATGCCACGCTCTCCGACCTCTTCAACTACTCCACCACCTTCCGTTCCCTGACCCAGGGCCGCGGTTCCTACACCATGGAATTCCACCGCTTCGACGAGTCCGGCCGCAAGACCAACACCAGCTGACCATCACTGGACGCCTCGGGCATCCACGAAGAACGGATCAAGATTCGGCCCGTGGACCGACAGTGGCACGGATGGACGGATGCGGCACGGCACTCGTAGCGGGACGAATCAGCGTTCGGAGTGGATACCCGAGGCGTCTCGGAGACTGGGCGGTTACTCGTCCATCTCGGATTCGATGATCTTTTCGGCGATCCACTCGGCGGGGACCTTGTACAGGCCTTCTTCGATTTCGTTGCGCAGGCGGCGCAGATAGGCTTCGCGGGCTTCCTCGTCGGTGGGGTCCGGCGGTCGGTCCAGGGGAGAGGCGGGCGCACGGCGATCGATCTTCTTCTGCTCCTCGCTCATCACGCACTCCTCCCGGGAGATCAGCTTCCCGCCCGTTTGCGGAGCGGCCGGTTCATGGCAGCTCTCTTTCCTGCTCTACGGCACAACCGGCCGGAAAGTTAACGCTTGGTGACCCGCAGATGGCAGAAACCTACTGGTTCACCACCCGCTCGTAGCGGGCCCAGGCCAGGTTGAGGTCGATGACGGCGTTGAGGTGCTCCAGCCGGGTCTCGTTGAGGCGGACCTCTTCCTGGAAGAGATTCTGGCTGGTCAGGATTCCCACCTCGAAGCGCTGGAGGTTGATGTCGTAGGTCCGCTCGGCCACCCGCATGGTGGAGGCGAGAATATCCAACCTGGTTTTCGCCTCTTCCACCGCCCGCACCGCCTCGCGCACTTCCAGTTCCACCCGCCGCCGCAGGTCGGTCAGCCCCAGTTCGAGGCTTTCCAGGGAGAGCCGCTGCTGGGTGACCCGGGCCTTGTTGCGCCCCGAATCGAAGATCGGCAGGGTGAGGTTGAAGGTCAACCCCTCGTTGGGCCGCCATGTGTCCAGCGTGTCGGAGTAGCTCTCCTCCTTGCCGTCGTATCCGTAATACATGGAGAGGTTGCCCCTGAGGTTGTTCTCCCGGCGCACGCTGCGCAGGTCCAGATGGGATATCTGGATCTGGAGCTCCTGTTCCCGGATATCGCTGCGGGTGGCCAGTGCCTGCTGCACCGCGGCCTGGAGGTCGATCTCCTCCGCCACCTGCGGGATCTCGGTGACCACGCCCACGTCATCGTCCAGACCCAGGCCGAGCAGGTCCCGGAACTGGTCCTCGTTTCCCTGCCGGGTGGCCTTGAAACTCTCCTGGTCGGCCTCGGCCCGGGCCACCTCCACTTCCAGCTGCATCGCCTCCACCTCGGGGATCAGCCCGGCGGCGTACTTGTTGGAAGCGATCTCGTAGCTCGCCCGGGCCTGCTCCATCCGGTCGCGGCCGATCTCCTCCCGCTTGATCGCCCGCACCAGCCCGTAGTACGCGGCGGCCACATTGTAGGTCAGCCCGGCCACCTGCCGCCGCAGGGCTTCCTCGGCGATCTGCAGACCGGTCTCGGCCCGGGTCTCGGCCAGCTTGTTCTCGTTGTCGCCAAGAAAGGGCTGGATGAAGGAGAGGCGGCTGGTGCTGGACCAGGTGTGGACCTCGTTGTCGCCGGAGGTCTGGTCAAGGCGAAACGCGTCGTAGCTGGCCTGGAAGTAGCCGCCGGTGAATATCGGCAGGGCCACGTAGACCGACCCGTCGTACGTGGTGGTATCGCTGGGGACGAACACCTCGATCCCGGTGTCCAGGTCAAACTGGCTGATAGTATCCTTGCGGTACGAGGGGAGCAGGAACTCGGACCAGGCCCGGGGGTAGAAACGTTCGGCCCGGGCGTGCTTCAGGTCCTGCACCGCGGAGAGATGGCTGCGCCGCTGCTGGCGGATGCCGAAGTTGCGCTCCAGGGCGATGCCCACACTCTCCTCCAGCGTCAGCAGCCGCCCCGCCTGGATGGTCTCCGCCGCCTCCTCACCGGCAGCGGCCGGCGCGCCGGCGGACACCAGCATCACCGCCAGCATCACTGACAGCAGAGTCGGCCGCAACGGAACGATCTCGCGCAGGTCCATTCTCTTCATCAACGCCTCCAGTGTGCAGTCGCCTCACTCGTATCGCAGAGCCTCGATGGGGTCCAGCTGCGCCGCCTTCCGCGCCGGGTAGATACCGAATACCAGGCCCACCAGGGTGGACACGCCAAAGGCGACGATGATCGAGGACAGGGTCACCACCGCCCGGAAATTGGCCACCTGGTCGATGGTGAAGGCCATGGCAAAACCGACGAAAATGCCGATGGCACCGCCGATGAAACTGATCAGCGATGCCTCCACCACGAACTGGCCCAATATGTCGGACCGGGTGGCGCCGATGGCCCGGCGCACCCCGATCTCCCTGGTCCGCTCCAGCACCGTGGCCAGCATGATGTTCATGATGCCGATACCGCCCACCAGCAGCGAGATACCGGCGATGCAGGCCATGACGATGTCGAAAATCCGCTTCTCCTTCCGCTCCTGGGCCAGCAGGGCTTCGGGGACGATAACCTCGAAGTCCTTGTTGTTGTGGTGGCGGCGCAGCAGGATCCGCTTGATCAGGTTGGCCGCCTCGGGCAGGTCTTCACTCTGCTTCACCCGGATGGTGATCTGGTCGATCTCGCTGCTCAGCCTGGTGCGTTCGTAGCCGGACCCGCGACGGGCCCCCCGCCCCATGGAAGTGGCCGCCATCTCCAGCCGCTCGGTGGAGGTGCTCAGCGGGATGTAAATGTCCTCGTCCAGGTCGCGGATCGCCGCCACCCCGCTGGCCTCCAGATACTGCCCCTTGCGCTCCATCACCCCGATGACCCTGAACCACTGGTCCCCCAGCTTGACCATCTTGTCCAGCGCGTCCTCCAGCGGGAAGAGCTTGCGCTTGACCCCCGCCCCGAGCACGCACACCTTTTCGCACTGCTCGTACTGGGTGTGGTTGAAGAAGGAGCCCTTCTCCACGTAGTAGTTGATCAGCTGCTGGTAGGAAATCACCGTGCCCACCACCATCCGGCTGGTGCTGACATCGCGGTACTTGACGTCCAGTTCCACCTCGCGCTGGGGCGCGGCCACAACCACGTAAGGCACGATCTCGGTGAGGCTCTCGGCGTCACGGACCGAGAGCCCCCGGGAGAAGGCGGCCCGGACCTTTTCCAGCTCGTCCTGGTTCATCGGCTTCTCCCGGACGATGATGTTGTTCACCCCGAGCATCTCGTATTTCTTCAGCGCCTCCTGCCGGGCGCCTTCACCGATGGAGAGCATGGACACCACCGCGGCCACACCGAAGATGATGCCCAGCATGGTCAGCAGGGTGCGCAGTTTGTGGTCGATGAGGCCGCCGAGGCCCACGGAGAGGTTTTCGGTCAGTTTCATGGTTCACGTCCCGGGTGAGCAACCAGGTCAGCCCACGATCATCACTCGGCCCTCGGGCGCCGCGGCGGGCGCGGGTGCGTCCTCCTCGGTGTCAGAGTCGTCAGGCAGCCCGATGGCTTCCAGGGCCAGGTTGGGGTCACGCAGCGCCACCCGCTCGCTCTCCTCCAGACCCTGCTCCACCACGACGAAGTTGTCGTTGCGCTTGCCCAGGGTCACCTGGCGCTCTTCGAACGACCCGTTGGCGCGCACGTAGCAGATCATCCCGTCACCCCGTTCGAACACCGACTCCAGCGGCACGTAGATCACGTCGGGAATCCGTTCCACCACCACCTCCACCTTGACCGTCATCCCCGGCTTCATGATCGGGTCCGACTGGTCGAGCACCGCCTCAACAGTGAAGACCTTCACTGAGGAGCGCCGCTCCTTCTCGGTGGCCAGGGTAGCGATGTCGGAGATCTTGCCGGTGAACGATTTCTCGGGGAAGGCATCGAGGGTGACGATCACGTCCAGATCCTCGGCCACCTTGCTCACGTCCACCTCGTTGATCTGGGTCGCGGCGACGATCCGCGAGAGGTCGGGCAGCTCGACCAGCGGCATACCGGGCCAGGGGTTGTCCCCCACCTGGACCTTGGTGTCGGTGGACCAGTTCTCACGGTAGACCACCAGCCCCGGGGCCGGCGCCGTCAGGGTCAGCTTGCCCATGTCCTTCAGCGCCGCGTTCAGTTCGTTGCGCACCTGCTGCAGCTTCAACTCCAGTTTGCGCCGCTCCTCGGTGTCGATGATCCCCTGGGTCTCGATCTTTTCCCGCGCCTGCTCCACGGCCAGCCGGGCCCGGGTCACCTCCAGCTCCACTTCCCGGCGGGAGGATTCGGCCTCGAAGCGCATCCGCTCCTGGCGCAGCTCCTGGAGCTCCAGCGAGGCCTCCTGGTTGACCAGCGCGTGGCCCAGGTCCTTCATCCGGGAATCCTGGTCTGTTTTCATCTTGCGCTGGTCGGCAAGGGAGATCTCCAGCTCGGCCTGCTTGTCATCGATCCGTTTCTGCGGTTCGGTGGTGTCGAACTGGATCACGAAATCACCTTCGGCCACCTGGCTCCCCTCCTCCACCAGGTCGACGATCTGCACCGTGCCGAAGCGGGTCCGCGGCGCGGAGAGGACGATGGAGTTCTGGGCCTTCAGTTCCCCGCTCTCCACAACGCTGATCCGGAATTCGCCCCGGGCCACGGAGTGGGTGGGGACCTCGCTCACACCGCCGGGACCGCACCCGGCACAGAAGGGCAGGAGGGCGAGGAGGAGGACCAGCGGCACGGCGGCCGCGGATCGTCCGCTTCGGTAGCTATTTTTGATGATCACTGGTATTCCAGCTCCCTGGGTGTGGTGCGATGTATGGCCTGTTCCGGACTGAATAGGTGCTCTTCTCTCAATATGATACGCCGGCAACCATTCGAGGTTTATGCCGATTCACAAAAAAACTGGTTGGAGAGTAGCAAATGAACGGTCATCGATCAAGAATCCGCTCGCGGAGGGTGATCGCCGCCGGCAGGAAGCAGATGGTGGCCAGCAGGCAGAGCGAGACGCCGATGGTGGCCAGCAGGCCCATGGTGGAGAGGCCGGGGTGGCGGGCGATGACCAGCGAGCCGAACCCGACGGTGGTGGTGATGGTGCTCAGCACCAGCGCCTTGCCGCTGGTGCGCAACACCAGGGGCAGGCTGGTGCCCTTGCTCTGGAAATAGAGGTGCATGGTGTAGACGGCGTAGTCGATGCCGATGCCGAGGATCATCGGTGTCACCGCCACGTTCATGATGTTCAACCGCACGTCGAAGAGGGCCATGATCCCGGTGAGCCAGATCACGGCCAGCACCAGCGGCGCCAGCACCAGGGCCACCCGGCCCGGCTTGCGGAAATGGATGCTGAGCACCAGGACTACCAGGCCCAGGGCCAGCAGTGACACAACCTTGTAGCCGTGGCGGGTCAGCCGTTTCAACTCGTCGGTCAGGATGGGAATCCCCGAGACGTGGGCCCCGCCGCCCAGGCCGGATAGAGCGGCGGTCATCTGCTCCAGCTCGCCCAGCAGTTCCTCGCCGGCCGGCCGGCGGGCCGGGTAGAGGTAGTAGGCCAGCCGGATCGAGCCGTCGCCCTTGAAGGCCATGTAACGGAAGAAGTAGCGGTAGAGCGACTCGGTGCGCAGGACGTGGTTCACCGTCAGCACCCGCGGGTCCTCCAGGGCCGAGCGGACCGTGGCCGCATAGTGGCTGAACATCCCGGTATCGAAATCGCCGGCCTCCAGTTCCTCCAGGAACACCCGTTCCACCCTCTCCGGATCGAGGTACGAGCACATCTCCAGCGTCCCCGCCACATTGACTTCCTGCTGGGAGCGGGTGGGCAGATAGTTGAAGATCGAGTCGAAGGAGCGCAGCAACCCCCGCTGGACCAGCGGACCCAGTTGCCGGTCGGCCGCGGCAGCCATCTCCTCCACCCGGGCCAGGTCCTGCCCCTCCAGGGTGAGGATGATCGGCTGGAAGTTGATGCCGAAAGACTGCTGTACCTCGCCCATCAGCCGGTAGGCCGGGTTGATCTCCGCCCGCGTGGCGGCAAAGCCTTCCTCCACGTCCAGGTGCAGCGCCTGCCAGCCGAGAAAGAGGGTCAGCAGGGCAAAGAGGACCAGCACCAGGCGGTAGTGCTGCTGCACCGTGCGGGCCAGCTGCTCGGTGCCGAAGGTGAACAGCTTCTTGTGGTGGTAGCGCTTGACGATCTTGGCCCGGAAGGTGAGCATCGCCGGCAGCACGGTGAACATGGAGATCATGCAGAGCAGCACGCCGGTGCCGGTGATCACCCCGAACTCGCGAATGCCCTTGAAGTCGTAGAGCGACATGGCGTAGAAGGCCATTGCCGTGGTCACCGCCCCGGTGAAAACGCTGCGCCCGGTTTCGCCCATGGCGATGGAAAGCGACTCCAGCGGGCTCTTGCCGTCGCCCCGGTAGTCGAGAAAACGGCTGAAGATGTGGATCGCAAAGTCGACGCCCAGCCCGATCATGATCGCCAGCACCGCCCCGCCCAGCAGGGTGATGGAACCGGTGTAGAGGTAGCAGAAGCCCATGGTCCAGGAGCCGGCAGCCACCAGCGGCAACCCGATGTAGAGGAAGGAACCCACCCGCTTGAAGGCCACGGCAAAGAGGACCAGCACACCCAGCAGGGAGAGCAGCACCGCCTGGAGCATCTCCCGGCGAATCAGGTTCGCCTCGATGGCGGCGATGATATGCGGGCCGGTGAACGCCACCTGCAGCAGTCCCGGCTCCAGCTCGTCCTGCTCCACATACTCGGCCAGCAGTTCATCACGGCTGCTGTTGAGCATCGCCATCAGCGCCTCGTCGTAGTCCACGTCGTCGCTGCTCTGGGTGGGCCGGATCAGGGCCAGCAGGCAGTCGCCGTCGCCATTGATGAAGTAGCCGTCGGTGGTGGCCAGCTTCTCGCTGCCGCCCCAGCTGGTGAACCTGCCCCGGATCAGGCCGAACAGGTCCAGCGGGTCACGCCGGATCAGTTCCTGGACCATCGGCGCCGGAATGGAGATCAGGGCCAGCCGGTCCTTGGCCACCTGGTCGGCAATGGCATGGTCTGTGAGCCGCTCGGCCAGCCGGGGAAGAGAGCCCGGTTCCATCAGCACCGGCAGGTGGCGCAGGATAGCGTCGTAGGGCAGGTCGGCCAGGAGGTTGTAGTCAACCCCGGCCACCAGTTCGCTCTCCCCGATCAGCTCGGCCAGGTCCTCCACCACGTCGGTGGAGTCGATCACCTGGCCGCCGTCGGTCCTGGTGACCACCATCAGCACCAGGTCGGCGCCAAAATCGTCCCGCGCTTCCAGAAGATACCGCACTGCCGGCAGATCGTGGGGCAGCAGGGCCATCACGTCGGTGCGGAACTCGATGCGGCTGAGGAAGGAAAAACAGGCCAGGGTGAGTATCAGGGCCAGGGACAGGACCACCAGGTAGTACCGATAGACCACCTTGGCCCAGAGTTGGAGGAATCGGGAGATCATCTGCCTCTGAAACCTTGTCTGCCGCCGCCCGGATAACGGAAAAAAAGCCCCCATGGCCCTGATGACGGGGCATTCAGGGCGCGCGAATCATAGCACAGGGCCCGGGGGGAGCAAAACTGGATCCAGGGTACTGGAATTGTCCCCACGGATGGACGTATCCTCTCCCTTATGAGAACGCTGAAGATCACAGTATCAAGAAACCAGCTGTTCTGTCTGGCCATCTCCCCGGCCGCCCTGATCCTGGCCCTGCTCCTCTGCTTTTCGTGCCGCAGCGACCGGGGCGGGGAACTCCTCCAGGGGAACCTGGGTCCGAACGCTCTGGACCTGCTGGCCCCTGATTTCCACTGGGCGGGATCGTCGGAGTCACCCGTACCGATCAACATCCCCGCCCGGGCGGGAAGCCCCATCCTTTCCCAGGGCTGGGCCGCCGGAGATCATCAGCGGGACGGGCAGCCCTGCGTGCTCTCCACCGGCCCCGAGGCCGGCATCCACCTGCCCTTCTGGCCGGGGGAGGGGGGCAAGGTGAAGGTTTGCCTGGACGTCCAGGTCTTCCACGGGGACCGTGCCGATCGCGGTGACGACCGACCGCGGGTCGTGGTCAGCCTCAATGGTCAGCGCCTGCTCGCCCGCCCCATGGACCCCGGCTGGTTCCCCTTCAACCTGATCATCCCGGCCTCCCGGTTCCACCAGGGGGAGAACGAGATACTGCTCAGCGTGAGAAAACGGCAGGAGGGAGTGCTGGTGCCGGAGGAATCGGGCCGCCTGGCCCTCTCCGAAATCGAACTGACCCTGCCCCGGACACGGGCCGGACTGCTGCTGGAGAGGATCCAGCATCAGGCCATCGTCTCAACGGGCCCGGTGACCATCGAGCTTGCGGCGGCCCTCCCGGAGGGGACTGTGCTGCACTATTCCGTGGCCCAGCTGCCGCACTTCTCACCCGCAGCGGCCGGGCCGGTGATCTGCCGGGTCACCGCCCGACCGCTCCCCGCAGACAACGGGGCCCCGGACACGACAGCCGGAAAAGAGTCCACCCTGGTCTGTTCGAAGGAGCAGAGGACAAACCAGGCCGCAGGCATCCGGTGGGTCAACCGGCAGCTCCCGCTGGCAGAACTGGCCGGCAGGAAGATCCGGCTGGAGCTCACCGCGGAAGAGGAGGGAAAAAGCGCCTCACACCCGCCGCTGCACGCCTGGGGCCCGCTGGTCCTCACCTGGCCCGCGGGAGCAGGGCCTGACCACCGGCCGTACAATGTCATCATTGTCCTGGCCGATACCCTCCGTGCCGACCGCACCGGACCGGGGGGGGCCGGTCAACGGCTCACCCCGCACCTCGACCGCCTCTCACGGCAGGCCGTCACCTTTTGCGATGCAGCCGCCCAGGCCCCGGAAACCTACCCCTCGATGTGCTCCATGTTTTGCGGCAACTACTACAGCGGGATCAGCCAGGAGGCGCAGGCCGGGAGGCTGCCCGCCGGGGCCCCGACCATCGGCGAAATTTTTTCCGCAAACGGGTTCCAGACCGTGGCCATCGTCTCCAACCCGTTGATGCGCCCCGAAGCCGGGTTCTCGCGGGGGTTTCACCGTTTCGACAACAGCCTGGTCTTCGAGGACGCCCCGCAAATCAACCGGCGGCTGCTCAAGTATCTGCCGACCCTGGACAGAACCCGGTTCTTCGCCTGGCTGCACTACATGGACATCCACGCACCGTACGGCTCACCCGAATCGACGGCACCGGAGGTGTTTGGCAGCGGCCGGCTGAAGGGGCAGGCCTGGGACGGCGGACTGCTTCCCGTTGTCAGGGAGTTCGTGGAACACGGCCAGTGCTCCCTTGACCGGCATGACCGGAGCACCATGGCCGGGCAGTACGACGAGGGCATCGGCTACTGGGACCGGCAACTGGCCCGGCTGCTGGCATCTCTCGACCAGCGGGGGATCCTCTCCAACACCATCGTCGTCGTCATCGCCGACCACGGCGAGGAGTTCTTCGAGCACGGCCTGGTCAACCACGGCCAGTCGCTCTACCGGGAACTGGTCCACGTACCGGCGCTGATCCTCTTCCCTCCCGGCTGCGGGATCGAGCAGCCGCAGCAGGTGGCCCGGCCGATCGAGTTGCTCGACATTGTTCCCACGCTGTTCGATTTCATGGACATCCCGCTCCCCGAACTGTTCCGGGGCCGGAGCCGCCTGCCCCTGCTGCTCGGGGACGCCGGGGCAGAGCCACAGGGTGCGGGTGAGACCGGTCAGCCCAGGTTCTTCGAGACCCGCAAGCGATCCTGGGTCAACCCACCGTTCAACAGCAACCTGTCGGGGATCCATTACGGCCGGTGGAAGCTGATTCACAACAGGCTGACCGGTGAAGACGAACTCTTCGACCTGTCGGTGGATCCGGGTGAAACCTCGGACCTGGCCGGGGACCGGCCGGACAAGGTCGGGGAGTTGAAGAACATGGTGAATACCGTTCTCGACCAGACGGAAGCCGGTCCCGCCAGCGAGGCCCTGGACCGGCGGGAGCGGGAAGCCCTGGAAGCGCTGGGCTATATCCAGTAGCATCGATACCTCATGCAGACGTCAACGATTTCCATTGCACTGACCCTGGTGCTGATCCTGACCGCGGTCGGCTGCGGCCCCCCGGCCACACCGGACGATTTCCGGGTGATCGACCTGCTC
Source organism: uncultured Acidobacteriota bacterium (assembly GCA_963836075.1). GTDB lineage: Bacteria > Acidobacteriota > JAQAZP01 > JAQAZP01 > JAQAZP01 > JAQAZP01. Next base: position 1,474,718 of record CAWIIB010000009.1, on the reverse strand, counting down.
GATCTCCTGCCGCCCGACCTGGCAATGGATTTCGTCGGAACCCGCGCTCCCCGCATGGTCTGGAACTTTGACCGGGGCCTGCCCGAGGGCTGGACCGCCGGCCCCGAGGGGGTGAAGGTCGAACTGCGGTCGGGGGGACTCCGGCTGGAATCTGCGGACGGCTCACCACCATGGGTGGAGAAACAGGTCACCGTGGACCTGCTCCACTACCAGCAGCTATTGGCGGTGCTGGACCCGGATCAGGGGCAGCCGGCGATCATGCTCTATACCAGCGCTGACCCGCCCGGATACCGGCCGTCAAACCGGATCAGGGTGGAGAGCGATCCGGACAGGGGACAGCAGATCATGGCTTTCAGGCTCCCCGCGCCGGAGGCCCTGGCAAAACCGATCGAGGCCCTGCGGCTCTACCCCGGCACCGGCAGAAGGTCGTCGGTGCTCAAAAGACTGGCCATCATCCCCCGGCAGGACGAATTCCTTGCCCGGCACGTGCTCTCCCGGTCGAGGATCGGCCTGGAGCACCAGTACCGGCGCTGCTGGCGTCTGGCCGGTACGGCTGACCGCACGGTCACCCTCTGCCTGCCCGAACAGCAGGCACAATTGAGCTTTGCCCTGGGAACCCTGCGCGGCCGGAGCCCGGCGGAACTGACCGTGGAGCTGTTCCGGGGAGAAACGCTGTTGGCGGAGCTGTCCCAGCACTCCCTTCCCCTCCCCGGCAGCGGGTGGCAGGAAGTGCAGGTGGACCTCTCCTCCTGGTCTGGCCAGGAGGTCTCCCTCCGCTTCAGCATCCGGGACAGCAGTCCCGGGGCGATACGGCTCATCGGCACGCCGGAGGTCCGGGGGGGAGACGGTCCTCCCCGCCCGTCGGTGCTGCTGGTGGTGCTGGATGCCCAGCGGGCCGACCGGCTCTCGCTCTACGGCCACCACCGCCGGACCTCCCCGCACCTGGCCCGGCTGGCCGGGGAGGGGATGCTGTTCAGCGCCACCACCGCCCCCTGCTCCTGGACCATCCCCTCGGTGGCCTCCACCTTCACCGGCCGCCACCCCGGCCCGGAACAGCTGGCCCGGGGCCACGGCGGCCGGTTGACCGATCACACCACCCTGGCCCAACGGTTCTCCGACGCCGGATACACCACCGGCGGCTTCTCGGCCAACTGCCTGCTCACCAGTAACAAGGGCTTCCCCCGGGGCTTCCACACCTGGTATGTGGCCCCGCACCTGGACGGTCCCCCCACCGCCGGGGACCTGAACCGGAAAGTTCTCCGCTGGCTCCGCGCACACCGCGGCGAGCAGACCTTCTGCTACATCCACTACATGGATCCCCACGCCCCGTACAACGCCCCCTGGCCCGGGCCACCCCCTGACATCCGGGCATCCAGCGATCCGTGGATCAGGCCGGGCTGGGGGGAGGGCTTTCTCCGATCTTTGCAAAGCGGGGTGGAGCGGCCCGGTCCCGCCGGGGTGGAACATGTTGGCCGGCTCTATGACCGGGGGAGCGAGTACACCGACTTCCAGCTGGGCCGTCTGCTGGCCGTCCTGCGCCGGGAAGGGCTGCTGGAGGGCACTGCACTGCTGGTCACCGCCGATCACGGGGATGAACTGCACGATCACGGCTACTGGGGTCATGGCAGTACCCTCTACCAGGAGGTGCTGCACGTGCCGCTGATCCTCCGGCTGCCGGAGCCGGGCCCCGAAGCGGGCAGCGTGGTGCACACGCCGGTGTCGCTGGTGGATGTGGCCCCGACTCTGAGCGCCATCGCCGGGCTGCCGGCCAACCCGGACCGCGGTGACGGCCGGAACATTTGCCGGTTTGATGACGCCCGCACGCTCTTCTCGTTCACCTCGGCTCACGCGCCGCTCCGCTTTTCCGTCATCCGGCCGCCCTGGAAATATATCTACTTCAACCGCAAGGCCTTCGACGGGGAAGTGCCGCAGACAGCCCAGGGCCGCTGGCTGATGAGTCACGGGCCGCCGGCGGAACAGCTGTTCAATATCGAGGATGACCCGGGTGAGCGAAAGGACCTGATGGGAACCGTGCCCGAGGTTGAAGCCGAGATGCGCGGGCGGATGGAGGCCTGGTTTGCCGAAGCCGGCTCAGACCTCCTGAACTCCGTTCCGCAGAACTCCGAGGTGCTCGACGAGCAGGAGCTGGAGCGGCTCCGCGCCCTGGGGTATGTACAGTAGAAGACGCCGGGTCCCGCCTGTTGAAGCGGCGAACACCCGGCGCCGAAGAATACGTTTCTCGTCCGGTCAGTCTCCCAGCCGCACCGCTCCCACCTTCGCGCCGTGGGTCACCGAGGGATCGTAGGCCCGGAAGCTGGCGTTTTCCATCTGGCTCACCGCACCGCTGCCGTCCCAGTTGAAGGCCCGCACATCGGTGGTGAACTCGGATCCCGGCCCGGGGCCGGCCACGATCTCGTCCACGCCGTCACCGTCAAAGTCGCCGCAGGCCACATTGACCCCCCACCTGGTGGTGTCGAAGGCGAAGAAGCTGACCTGGCTGAGGGGGACGGCCTGGCCGCCGTCCACGTTCCAGCCGCGGACGTGGGGACCGAAAACGGTTCCCGGTCCGGCGCCGGTGACGATCTCGTCGATGCCGTCACCGTCGATGTCGCCGCAGGCCACGTTGACCCCCCACTGGTTGGTGGAGTAGGCCAGGAAACTGACGCTGGGGATGGCGGCGATGGCCGAGTTGTCATAGTTCCAGCCGCGGACGTGGGGGCCGTACACCGTGCCCGGTCCGGCGCCGGTGATGATCTCCTCGTACCCGTCGCCGTCGATGTCCCCCAGGGTGACGTTGACCCCGTACTTGGGCGTGCCGTAGGCAAAGTAACTGATGGCGCTGATGGCGCTGATCGCCGAGCCGTCGTAGTTCCAGCCGCGCACGTGGGGGCCGAACACCGCGCCGGGACCGGCGCCGGTGATGATCTCCTCGTACCCGTCGCCGTCCACGTCGCCGCAGGCCACGTTCACCCCGTACTTCAAGGTGCCGTAAGCAAAGTAGTTCACCTGGGGCATGGGCGCCGCCGTGTCGTTGGCCATCTTCCAGCCGCGCACGTGGGGTCCGAACACCGCGCCCGGACCGGGTCCGGTGATCACCTCGTCGATGCCGTCACCGTCAATGTCCCCGCCGGCCAGGTTGAGACCCCAGGCGATCACCCCGTAGGCGGTGAACTGCAGCCAGTCCACCGGCGTGCCGTCGGTGTAGTAGCCACGGCCTTCCGGCGGGTTTTCCGGCCCGGATCCCGGGGCGGCGAGGATCAGCGCCGGGCTGGTGGGGTCTGCGCCCCCCTCGTACTCGTCCCGGTTGCTCCGGCCGTCGCCATCGGCGTCGCCGTCGGCGCCGTGATCGCCGGTGCCATCACCCGGGTCGAGACCGTTCATCGTCTCCCACTCGTCAGGCAGGCCGTCGCCGTCCGAATCCTGGGAGGATGTGACCTGGTAGCTGTAGACCTCGTCCATCAGGTGCGGGTCGGCGGCCTGGTCCCGGGCGATGACCCACACGGTGACATTCTGGCCGAAGGAGAGCGTGCCCGAGGGGTCGTATTCCAGCACCAGGTCGCGACCGCCGCCGGAGACGGACGGCGTGACGATGCCGCCGTCCACCCGCATGATCAGCGAGCCGGGATCGGGCCCGGAATAGTCGTCGCGCACGTGGGTCAGGATCCGGTTGTAGGGGGACGCTCCCACCGAGCCGGGCGGTGGATACTGGTCCGCCAGGTAAGGCGGATCGGTGTCGGGGATATCGGTGTAATGGATGTAGACCGGCCGCGGCGCGTAGACCTTGGTCACCGCGGTGGTGTCGGTGATCCGGGCGTGGAGCCAGTAGAGGCCCTCGGGGATGCCGCCGGTCTGCCAGGTGTAGCTCCCTCCGGTGCCGTCCTCGTTCTCGTAGATCAGGGACTCGTTGATCTGGATGCCGTCGTAGCCGGTGTTGTTGTCGTCGTAAAAGAAGGTGATCCGGGCGTTGTCGTCCGGGTCGAGATCGGCCCAGCGGATCACATACTCGCCAAAGGACTCGTCGTCCGCGGTGAGCTTGACGTTGCGCAGGCGGTATTTCCGTCCACCGCCGATGCCCTGGCCATACTCCGAAGCGTCGAGACGGAACCAGCCCTCGCTGCCCCCCCAGGGGATGTGGTCGAAGACGTCGCTGTCCGGCTCCAGCTGGGCGTCGGGCAGGTACAGGTGGTGGCGGACCCAGCCGCTGCGGTCCTGACTTCTCAGACCGCTGATGGTCGGGTGGTCCTGGTAGCCGAAATAGAGCACCAGGTCGTCGGTGCACGTCTCCTGCACGTCATGGCTGGTGCGGAAGAGCACCCGGGCCACGTCGAAGCGCAGCGTGCCGCTGGCGGTGTCCGCCGGATCGGCGATGGGGTCCTCCAGAAACAGGTCGAAACTGAGCGTGTTGAAGTAGTCGCCATCGATGGGCTGTCCGGTGAGGTCGCGGTAGATCATCTGCGAATCGGAGTGGGTGGTAGTGGCGGTGAGGCCGTTGGTCGGGGTGAAGGACACGTTGGTCAGCTCGCTGTAGCTCCGCAGGTCGGATTCCTGGGCCATGTCCCAGGCATTGCCCAGCACGGTGGTGGCATAATCGGCACCGGTGTCCCAGGAGGGCGCCGTGAACTGGATCGTCGGGGCGTGGTTCACCGTGAGCGGCCCCGGGCTGCGGCTCAGGTCGGTGGTGTCTTCTCCGGCAGTGCTGGAGTTGGGCGTGCTGAGGGCCACCCAGTCAAAACGGATGTCCACCGACCCGGTGTCGAAGATGGGGTCAATGCGCAGGGTGCTGATGTCCCCCGTCCAGGCCGAACTCTCCCGCATGTCCACGGTGTAGGTCTGCCAGCCGGTCTGCGCGGTATGGAAGCCGATACTGTGCCAGGCGGTGCTGCCCTCGCGGCGGAACAGCACCTCGTAGCTGTTGGCCTGGCTGAGATACATGCGGAAGGAGAGCACGGGGAACGTGCCGGCCGAGATCGGGTAGCGCCCCGCGATGCGAGGCATGACATAGGGGTCGCCGCCGGTGGAGGTGCAGCGGAAAATGCCGTTGCTGAACGAGACCCCGGAGACGTTCCCGTAGCCCTCCAGGTCGGTGGCCTGGCTCATGTCCCAACCGTCGTTGAGCACCACCTGGGCGTACTCCTCCCCGATCAGGGCGAAGAGGTTGAACGATTCGCCGGCCAGGTGGCCCACGTTGTAGTTGTAGCTGCCGGAACTGGCGTCCACCGCCATGGTCGCCACGTCATAAACCGCGTCGAGACCCCGGCCCAGCTGGTCCTCCCGGCTGGCAAAGAGGCTGACCACCGCCTGGCCGTTGGGGTCGCTGTGGTTCCAGCGCACGGTTTTGACGTTGCTGCCGCTGACCGCGCTGTGCAGGCGGATCCAGTCGATGGTCACCCGCACGTCCTTCTCGTTGGCCGGGTCGAGACGCAGGCCGTAGACCTCCCCGCCCCACGCCGGACCGGAGAGCGTGCCCAGGGCGGCCAGGTCAACGGTGTAGACCTGCCAGCCCTCGTAGGACTGGAAGAACTCCGAAGCACTGACGGCACCGTCCTCAGGCGGCACGTTAATCACGTCGTTGTACCAGATCAGCTGTGACTTGGTGTCGCGGGAGACATACATCCGGAACGAGAGGTAGCGGTAGGTGGAGGCGATGATCGGGTGGTTAACCCCTTTGCGTCCGGCGTTCACCGCGCTCGAGTGGCCCGGGTGGAGGATGATGATCGAGCAGTCGGAGGTGGTCGACGGGTCACCGGTCTGCGGGGTGGGCAGCGACACGCCGGTCCAGACCGAGTCCCCGCTGCTGGTGGTGAAACCGCTGTCGCGGAACTGGTCGATGAAATAGTGGAGATCGGTCTCCTGGTCCATGTCCCAGGGGTCCTGGAGTATTTTTTCGGCGTAGCTGTCCGCCGTCACCACCTTGTCCGCCACACCGTCCGGTTCGGTGACCGTGATGGTTGGTGCCGTGTATTGCGCCGCACAGGGCAGAGCCCCGGCCAGCACCAGCACGACAGGAATCAGGACCATCAGAAAGGCCCGCCGCCCCGAACGGGACCGCCGCGGACCGCTGCTCTCTTGTATACGGTAAGGATACACCGGTGTCACCTCCAAAAGGCTCAGTATTGCCGCAATTCTCCCCCCCCTGCTTATCGGCATGTCTGTTGGAAATCCTGACCGGAACCGGATGGAGATGACGTCTGGCCAGCCCCGGCCGGGGCATGCGCCACACCCGATTGCCGCGGGGGGTGAAATTCACAATACCACAAGGCCGGTGGAGCAGCATCCACAAAATGGCCCGGGCCCGGCCGAAACGGTCTTGTTTATTGACTTTATTGAATATACCCAATGGCTCGCAGCCGCTCCAGATCGGCTTCGTCCACCGGCGGAGCCGCGGCATCATCCGCCATGCGGGGGTATTGCGCTTCCAGCGCAGCGCAGAGGCGGGAGGCCACATCCGGGAGGTGCCGGGCCAGGTTTTGCCGCTCCAGCGGGTCTGCCTGGAGGTCGTAGAGCGCCTCGCCCGGCGGGTCGGCGTGGAGCAGCCAGCTGGCCGCCCGGGAACCGGGACGGCTCGCCCCGGCGGCCTCGCGGTCAAAGCGGATGTAGGCATAGCGTCCGTCATAAGCCGCATATCGCGTGGGCAGGCCGCAGGCGGCGGTGGCGGAATAGAGGGTGCGGCCGGCCGCGGCATCCAGCAGGCGCTGCCCATCCACCGGGCCGCCAACGGGATCCAGGCCGGCCAGGCCGGCCAGGGTGGGTGCGGCGTCCACCAGCGACACCGGGGCGCGGGTCACCGTTCCGGCCTGCCGGCCCAATCGGGATGCGGCAAGGACCAGCGGCACGTGAAGCACTTCGCGGTACAGGGTGTAACCGTGGGACCAGTGGCCGTGGTCACCCAGTTCCTCGCCATGGTCCGCGGTGACCAGCACCAGCGCGTCCTCCAGCAGTCCCGCGGCCCGCAGGGAGGCCAGCAGGTGGCCCAGGCAGCGGTCCACGTAGGTCACTTCCTCGTGATAGTAGCCCTCGAGACGCGACTGCTCCTCCGGCCCGGCCAGCCGGTCCCAGCCCATGATCAGGGGCACGATGGTGCCGTCCTGCCAGCGGTGGCCCCGCCGGATGCTGAACGGCCCGGCGCTCTTGCCCCGGGGGTGTTCCGCCGTGGGTGCGTCATACGGCTCGTGGGGGTCCATGTACTGCAGGAAGAGGAAGAACGGCTCCTCCCGCGGGGCACGCACCCACTCCAGGGCACGTTGGTTCAGCTGCCGGGCGGTGAGGTGGGCATCCTGGTACGGGGCCAGATACCAGGTCTCGAACCCGCGGGCGAATCCCCGGAACCCGTCGAGAACGAAGTTGGCCGAAAAGCCCCCGGTGGCATACCCCTGGCGGGAAAATCGCTCGGCCAGGGTGAGCGTCCCGGGATCCACCGCCGCAACTTCTCCCTTCTCCGCCCCCGGCGTCCTGGAATAACAGCCGGTGAACAGGGCGGCGGTGGAGGGAATGGTCCAGGAGGAGGGGGCCCGGACCCGGCTGAAGAGCAGGCCCCCGCGGGCCAGCCGGTCCAGATGGGGCGAGAGCCGCTGCGGGTGCCCGTAGCAGGAGAGGCGGTCCGCCCGCAGGGTGTCCACCACCAGCAGCACCACGTTGGGCCTGGTTCGCCCGGCGGCGGCCCGGACCACCGGGGATCCGATGAGACGGATGGCCCCGCTGTTCACCGTCGACTCGACCTGGAACCGGAGGGTCAACTTTTCCCCGGCCCAGGCGGAGAGGTCCACCCGGTGGTCGGCCCAGCCGTCGTCCCGGCGGCCGATGGCCACGGCCAGCAGTTCCTCGGCGGTCCGGCCAGGGGCCGAGGCCAGCAGACGGAGCATCGACTCCCCGCCCCCCAGCAGGGTACCGGTGCCGAAACGGAGCACCGCACCTTCCGGCGGCACGCGGAAGGTGACCCGCCGCTCTCCGTTGCCGCCGATCCTCCAGCAGCGCCGGTATTCCTGGTTGAGGTCGATCCGCTGGCGGGAGAGGATCGCCTCCTCGATGAACCGGCCCCGCCGGGGCAGCAGGCTGATCTCCTTCACCGTGGCGGCTCCACCACCCCTGCCGCCGGGGTAGAGACGGAAAGCCCGCAACCGCTCCTGGGCGCCGTCGGGGTGCGGCAACAGAAAGAGGCGTTCGTGACCGGCGGCGGCGGAAGCCGGTTTCGACTCCACCCGGCCGGCCAGGCGGTAGACCGGCGGCTTGCTGTAGGAGTAGAACAGTTCGGCGGCTTCACCCTCGCCCTCGGCAAAGACCACTTTCAGTTTCTCGTAGCGCAGGGGGTCGATGCCGATCCGGATCTCCAGCCAGGGCGGCTCCGCCGCGGAGAGCCGGACACCGTCCGGCCCCCGTTCCGCGGTCACACCCTGCGGGCCGGGGTGCCACTCCCGGGGAAGCCCTTCGGCCAGAGACCAGTGCTTGGTCTTCACCGCCGCCAGACCCAGATCAGCCATCCGGGTTTCCGGGGGCAGGAGCTCGAGAAGGTCGAGACCCTGCGGGCCGGCCTCGGGTACCGGCCCGCAGGCGGTGAGCGCCAGCAGGGCCAGCAGCAGACCGGCGATCGCTCCGTGCCTGGTTCCTCCGGCTGCGGTCATTGCATATACCCCAGCGCCTTCAGCGCCTCGATTTCCCGCCTCATCACCTCCTGGCCGGCATGGGGGGCTTCATCCTCCCCGGGATCCAGCGGCTGCTGGCCGGCAAGCCAGGCATCCAGCTGCCGCATCATCTCGCCGGTCTTTTCCGAGCGGGTGGTGGAGAGGTCCGTTGTCTCTCCCGGATCGGTGTCCAGATGGTAGAGCCGCACCACGCCGCTCAGCCGGTTACGGACCAGCTTCCAGCCGTCCGCTTCCACCCCGGCCAGGAAGTCGTTGAGCGGCGGCTCGACCCAGGCGCGGTAGCGGGTCTCGAAATGACTTGCCCCTGCCTCCGGCACGGTGCCGACACCCCGGAGCATTGGCAGCAGGCTCCTCCCGGCATGACCTTCCGGCGGGCCGGCATCCATGACGTCCAGCAAAGTGGCGGCCACATCCAGCAGTTCCACCCGCCGGGGCACCACCCCCGGTTGGGGGAATCCGGGCCGGCGGGGAAAACGGACCAGGGCCGGCACCCGCAGCAGTTCCTCGTATACCGTGTGGCCATGCCCCAGCAGGCCGTGCTCCAGAAACTCCTCCCCGTGGTCAGCCACCACCGCCACCACCGTGCGCGAGAGCAGGCCGCGGCGGCGCAGCTGGGCCAGCAGCAGCCCCAGTTGCCGGTCAAGGCACCGCACCTCGTTGTCGTACGCCCGGACCACCATCTCACGGTCCCGGGCCACCATGGAGCTGCCGCCATGTTCGAGGATCTCCTCCACCGCCGGGCCGAGCCATCCCTCCCAGGGGTGGCCGTCGAGACGCCCGCCACTGAACTGCCGGTCGGCGATCCCCTCCTCTTGCAGCAGGTACGGGTCGTGGGGGTCCATGTAGTGCAGATAGGCGAAGAATCGGCCCCGGGCCAGGGAGGGCAGCCGCTGGAAGAAACGGGCGTTCACCGCTTCGGCCGGCTGGTGCACCGGCAGGTTCTCCCGCCCGTGAAACTGGCGGGGATTGCCGGGCAGATGGTGGTATTCATCGAAGCCCCGGGCAAAACCGGTCTCCGGCAGCAACAGCGGGTTGGTCACTACCGCCAGGGTCCGGCAGCCCCCGGCGGCCAATGTCTCGGCAAAGAGCGGCACGGCCGCGGGCAGGCTCTTCTGATCCACCCAGCGGGAGATCCGGTTGAAATAGCGTCCGGAGAACAGCGAGGAGACCGAGGGGACCGTGCTGGCCGCCTGGGACAGGGTGTCACGGAACTGGACGCTCTCCGCGGCCAGAGCATCCAGCGAGGGGGTGAGACGAACGGCTGAACCGCCGGCACCCAGCCGGTCGGCACGAAGGGTGTCAGCGAGGATCAGGATCAGGTTCAGCCCGTCATCCGCCGCAGTGTCCCGCCGGGAACCGGCCCCCGGCCAGCTGAGCGTCAGCGTGCCCCAGGCGGCAGGGTCCCGCCCGGCACTGCACCTGAGCTGCACCGCACCGCCGGCCGGGCCGTCCAGGGACACCGTGCGGTCGGTCCAGCCGCCAGGCACGTGGGAAGTTTCCAGCTCAAGGAGGGTCTCCCACTCCCCCCCCCGGGAACGCCACTCGACCAGGCCGGCGTGTGGCCGTTCCGAGGGGATTTCCAGCTGCGGGGCCATGGCGAAGGCCACGTCCAGCAGAGCACCGGCAGGGAGCGGTCGGGGCAGGTCCACCACCAGCGGCGCCGCGGAAACCAGTGCCCGGCGAGTGGTATCCCCGGCGGTGAAAACGGCCTGCGGTCCGGGAAGCAGGAGGTCCACCCCGGAGAGCGCGACCCGGCCCGGCAGACCGGTGAGCACCACTTCGCTGGTCCCCTGCCGGAACCAGCCGGCAGGCAGTTCCACGGCGTGATCGGCCCACTGCTCCGAGGGGATCAGGTGGGCCAGCTTGCGGCCATTGAACGAGACGATGGTTCCCAGGAAGCTGTCGATCTCCTGCGTCGGCCACGGGTTGCGCAGACGGAGCCGCAGTTTCACCGGACCGCTGCCGCCGGGGCACATCGTCAGGTGGAGCGAGGCGTGCCGTTCGTTGCTGACCACCGCGGCCTGGTCACCGTCACCGGCATCCGCGGCTTCCCAGCCCGGGCCCAGCAGCGGCGCCCCCTCACCCACCGTCAACCGTATCGACGCCGGGGGCTGGTCCTCGTCCCAGCGGGCCAGCGGCAACAGGTCGAGGCAGCCGGCGGACCGCTCCGGCTCCGGGCCGCCGCACCCGGTCAAGCCCAGGAGCAGCGCACCACAGATCAGCAGCCGTCTCCAGCCGGTTCTATTCGATGTAGCCAAGCGCACGGAGCCGCTCCTCGGTATCCCGGTCCATCTTCTTCTCTTTTGCGCCGCCGGCGGAACCCACCGCTGCCGCGCCGAACCGGCGCTCCAGTTCCTGCCGCATCCGCTGCGCCACTTCGGGCAGCTTCGCGGCCAGATTGTGCAGTTCACCCGGGTCATCGTCCAGGTTGTAGAGTTCCTCCTCCGCCGGTCCGCTCTCCCAGATCCAGCGGGCAGGGTATCTGCGAGGCGCTTTCCCGTCCGCGGCCTGGCGGTTGAAAAACACATACTTGTATGGCCCCTGGCGGAGACAGAGGCGCGGCGGAACGCCGCCGGCCCAGGTTTCGCTGATCAGGCCCCGCTCCGGGGACGCCTCGAAGATGTTCTGGCCGGGAACGGGCCGGCCCGCCGTCTCCAGTCCGGCCAGCTGAAAGAGGGTGGGCAGAAGGTCAACCAGGGACACCGGCGTGTGGATCACCTGTCCCCCGGCCGGCGGCTCCGGCAACCCCGGGGGGAGACGGAGAATCATCGGCACGTGGAGCTGCTCCTGGTACAGCGTGTAGCCGTGGGACCAGAACCCGTGATCGTGGAGCTCCTCGCCATGGTCGGATACCACCGCCACCACCGTCTCTTCCAGCAGCCCCTGCCGGGCCAGGGCGGTCAGCAAACGGCCGATCTGGAGGTCGACGTAGGAGATCTCGTCGTCGTAGAAGCGGACCACCTGTTCCGTGCTGCCATTCGGGTCGAAGGTCTCCTTGCCCATCACCAGGGGATGGATGTCCCCCTCCTGGTATCCGGTGACCATCCGGGGATGGAAGGTGGCGGCGTTGGTTGTCCGGTGGCGGTCCGTCCCGGGCGGGTCGTAGGGACTGTGGGGATCCATGAACTGCAGGTAGCAGAAGAACGGCCGTCCGCCCCGCCGGGAGAGCCAGTCCAGGGCCCTGCGGTTCAGCTGGCCCGCCGGCATGGTGTAGTCCTTAATCGGCGCCAAGTAGAAGGCGTCGAAACCCCGAGAATATCCGTGGAACGGGTTGAGGATGAAGTTGGCGCTGAACCCGCCGGTATCGTACCCGGCCCGGGCAAAACCCTCGGCCATTGTGGGGATCCCGGCGGGCAGACGTACCTTTTTGCCGGTGCCGATGGGCAGCGTTCCCGGATACTGCCCGGTGAGCAGGGCGGCCACCGAGGGGAGGGTCCAGGAGGACGGGGCCTGGGCGCCGGTGAAGACAGTACCCCGCGAGGCCAGGCGGTCGAGGTGCGGCGAGGTGCGTTCCCCGGCGCCGTACAGGGAGAGCCGGTCGGCCCGCAGCGTGTCCACCACGATCAGCAGGACGTTGGGCCGGCGGTCATCGCTCGCGGACCGCGGCACCACCGACGGCGAACCGATGAGGACCAATGCCCCCGGATCTTCGCTTTCCACGATGAAGCGCAGGGTGACCGGTTCGCCGGCCCAACGGCCGAGATCGGCGTCCAGTTCCCGCCATCCCTCACCGGACCGCACCCCGCTCGCCGCCAGCCGGTGGATCGTGCCGCCGCGGGTCTTCACTTCCAGCCGCAATCGGACCGGCGCCTCGCCGACGAGGCACCCGACGGCAGCGCACAGGGTCGAGGGCCCGGCGGGCAGACGAAGAGCCGCCTCGCGGGTTCCCGGGCCCACCAGCCGCCAGCAGCGGCGATACTGCTGCTCCAGGGGCACCCACTCCCGCTCAAGCACGTGCCCGGCGAGATACTCCTGCTGCCGCGGGAAAAGCATCGCCCCGCGGACCACCGGGCTGCCGCCGGAGAGCGCGGGGTAGAGCCGCAGCACGCGGAGGCCGGTCTCGAACCCGTCGATTCCGGGGAAGGCGAAGCCGTACGCCTGGCCGGGCTTGTCCGGCGGGTATTTCACGTATGAACGGATGTTCCGTTTGTAGCGCGGCGGGTCGGTGAAGGAGTAGTAGAGCGCCCCATCAGTGGCGTCGAGAGGACGGAGCCAGACGTTGAGCCGGCCGTGGCGCAAGAGGTCGATCTCCTCCTCGCAGCTCAGTTCGAGCCAGGGAAGCTCGTCGGGGTGCTCCAGGCGGATACCGTTCTCCTCCTGGTGCACCACCACGCCGGCCGGCCCGGCGCTCCAGCCCACCGGCAGCCCGCTGCCGAAGTCCCAGGCCCGCTGTTGCGCCAGAACCACCCTGCCGGCTTCCGGGACCTGGAACGGGGTGACCTCGAGCAGGTCGATCACGCTGTCGACCGGCGGTCCGCCGACGGTGCAGCCGAAAATCGGCAGGACCAGCAGCAGGGCGGCGACCGCCACCCGTCCAGCCCCCTTCGTCACTCCACGGCACCAATTCCCGGTCATCGATCCTCCCTCTCCTAGCGGTCGAGATAGCCCAGAGCGTCCAGTTGCTGCAGCTGGCGGTCTTCCAGCAGCCCCCCGTCGGCAACGCCCGCGCCATCGGCCTGTCCGGCATCTTCCAGGTAGCGGGAGAGGCGGGCCGCCATCTCCATCGACCGGCGGTCCTCCTCGTCGTAGAGCGACGCCCGCTCACCGGGATCGGCCGCCAGGTCGTAAAGCCGGTAGCGGCCGGTGCGCACTTCGTAGAGCAGCTTCAGCCGGCCGAAGCGCAGTCCCCGGGTGGCTTCAATGGTGCCCGGAGCCAGCGGGTTGCGCGAGTAGGGGTTCAGCTCGAAATAGGCCTCCCGCTGCTCGGCGGCCGGCCGGCTTTGGTCCAGCAGCCCGGTGAAGGAGAGGGCGTCCACCTCGCCGGTGAAACCCGGTGCCCCGGCCAGGCTGAGCAGAGTGGGCCCCAGGTCGGCGCTGCACACCACCTGCTCCACCTGCCGTGCCGGCAGCTGCCGGCCGGGGAGCCGGACCAGCAGCGGCACCCGCACCAGTTCGTCGAACAGCGAGGTGGCGTGAGCGTACCTGCCGTGGTCCGCAAACTCCTCGCCGTGGTCGGCGACAAAAACAACCACTGTCCCGTCGGCCAGCCCCGACCGCTCCAGCCAGGAGAGCAGCCGCCCCACCTGGTAATCGGTGGATGCCACCTCGCCCTCGTACAGATCGAGCAGACGCTGGTCTTCGGCTGCCGAAAGCCGGAAACGGCGGCTCTTCTGCAAGCGGTTGGCCACGCCCCCGGCCTCGCCCTTTTCCACAAAGTCGCGGATTTCGGCGCCGGACGGTGGGGGACCGGGATGGAACGGCTTTGGCGGCCGGTAGTTGGCGTGGGGGTCCATGTAGTGCAGGTAGAGAAAGAAGGGCCGGTCGCCGTGGTGCTCGAGCCAGCCCAGGGCGATGTCGGTCACTGCCCGGGCCTTGCGCATGTGCGTGGTGAGCGGTTTGGAAACAAAGGTCCGAAAACCCTGGTCGAAACCGTTGTCCGGAGTGATCAGCAGGTTGTCCGAAACAGCGCCGGTGAACCACCCGGCGGCGTCAAACCGCTCAGCCACGGTCTCGAAACGGCGGTCCAGGTCGAGGGTATCGACGTAGCGGACGCCGTGGCGGTAAGGGTGAAGCCCGGTGAACAGGGAGGCCACCGAGGGCGCGGTCCACGAGGAGCTGGAGAGGGCGTTGCGGAAGAGCACGCTCTGCCGGCAAAGCCGGTCGATGTGCGGCGTGGTCCCCCGGTGGTGACCGTAGCACCCCAGGCGGTCGGCGCGCAGGGCATCCACCAGCACCACCAGCACGCTGAGCCGGCAAAAGACCCCCGGGGCCGGGTGGAGCAGCGGGTTGGCGAACAGGGCGACGCCGTCCTGGTCTTCCCAGTCGCCCAGGGCTTCCACGGCAAAGGTGAGCCCCAGCCGGCTCCCGGCGAACCGGCCCAGGTTCACTCGCTCCTCGCGCCAGCCGCCATGGGCACGGTTTTTCTCCGGGTTGAGCACCCGGTTGAAAATCGTCTCGCCGTCGCCGGTGCGGATCAGGAACCGGTGGGAGGCCCGGGGCACGGCCTGCCGGCCGTCGGGGCCGGCCGCTGCCAGACCGATGGCGAAGCGCAGCTCGGGCGAAGCCGCACCCGCACCCCCGGGTACCAGGAGGTCGAACTGCACCGGCTGTGCGGGGGCCACCGCCAGTACCCGCCGCCGGTCGTCGCGCAGGGCCAGGGCCGCGTCCGGAAGACCGCAGCGGGCGGCCAGCAGGTCGGTCCGCAGCCGGTTCCGCCCGGCCATGAAGCGGATGAAATCGATCTCCACCGTGCCCGGTTTGTCGATGGGGTCCAGACGCAGGCCGGTGATCCGGCCGCCCCACTTGAGGTGCTCCCCCACCTCGATGGTGTAGGTACGGAACTCCTCTCCGGGATGGAGCCAGGTACTGGATCGACCGCTGGCCGTCATAGGTCGGCTGGTCCTCGGTCATCCAGAACAGGTGGCCGCGGTTGCCGTCCGAGACCCGGGCGCGGACCAGCACCCGCTGGACCCGCGAACAGTCGAAATCGGGAGGCACGGCCATCTGGAAATCCTCGCCGATGGCCTCTATCTGCAGGACCCCGTCCCGGGGCAGAAAACGTCCGCAGTCCTTCCAGGCCTCCCACCCCTGCAGCGGCCAGTTTCCGTCGAAACCGTATTCGCGAACCACCTGCTCCGCCTGTTCCAGCGTCTCCTCGGTACCTCCGCCCGTCCATCGCCGGCGCTCTCCCCCGTGGCGCTGGCCAGGCTCACCAGGTCCACCACCCCGCTGGCCAGGGTGGCCAGGGCCTGGGGGCTTCCCTGCTCCACCCTTTCCGGCGCTGCACAGCCGGAGCAGAGGGTAAGCAGGGCGATGAACAGCAGCAGGTGTCTCATCCCGTTTCCCCACGGTTCCGTCCCACCTGGAGGATGTGCTCGCAGGTCGAGGGCCGGAACAGCGAGAAGAGCCGGTCCACCCCGTTGGTCATTGCCGCCGTGAGTCTGAACACCAGCCGGCTGCGCCCCACCAGCAGGTAGGCAAACCCCGGCAGGTCCTGGAGGAAGAGGTAGTAGCGCCTGCGCCGCAGGGAGCGGAACCCGTCCAGCATCTCGTCCACCTGGTCCAGCGAACAGTCCTCGTTTGCCGACGCCCGGGAGGGAAAGATGGAGTGGATCAGGTAGCGGCCGCCCACCCGCAGGAGGAGCCGCTGGTGCAGGTTCTCGGCAAACCGCTGCAGCCGTGGCGTCCGTTCGGCACGGTGCTCGAAGATCACCACCGGCGCGTCGGGCTGCAGTATGGTGCGCAGGTGACGGGCCGTTTCCAGCAGGCGGGGGATGTGGTGCAGGGCCTGGAAGCCCACCAGGCCGTCGAAGCTCCGGGGGGCAAAGGGCAGCCGGCCGCCGTCGGCGTGAACGTAGTCGATGTCCAGCCCCTGCTGCCTGGCGTAGAGCCGGGCCAGGACCAGCGACTGGAAACCGGTGTCCAGACCCACCGGCCGCAGTCCCCGCCGGGCCAGCTCGAGACAGAGCCACCCCGAACCACAGCCCAGCTCCAGCAGGCTGCCGCCCGGCGGCAACGCCCCGGCCCCCCGGGTCAGGCTGCTGAGCACCTGCTTGAGAAAGGGCTGGTGCTCGAAGTTGAAACGGCCATCCGGACCGGAGAAATGGAGCGTTTCCAGCACGCCGTGGAGGTAGAGCGGGGCCAGCGGCTGCTGGACATCGAGGAAGTGGAGATAGCCGCGCTCCATGGCCTGGCGGTAGAACCGGGCCCAGAAATCGCCGTCGGCAAGCACCTCGTCCAGGGAGTCGTCACGGGGCAGGGTGCGGTCCAGCCGCCCTTCCAGCTCATCGCCCCAGCGGGCCAGGAAGGGTGCGAGCCAGCCGCCGTCGCCGCCGAAGATCAGCGACGGCACACCGGCCTCGATGCGGAAAAAGCGGCCGCAGCCGCCACAGGAGATCAGTCCGGCCGACACCTCCCCCTGCTGTTCCGCACCCGGCTCTCCCGCTCCGGCCCGCGGCTCGTCCTCCAGCACGTAGAGGCCCAGACCGTGCGTGCGGCAGTAGGGACAGATCAGGCGGTGGATCAGCGAGGGGTTCACCGGTGGTCATCCTCCATCAGGCGTAGTAGGCCTTGAAGCTGAGCCTGCCGGGACGCCGGCGGCCGTTGATCCGCAGCACCTCCTCCTTGCCCGATGGCGCGGCGTAGTCGATCCAGGCGGTGACCGCGTCACCAGGTGACGATTCCGGCGACTCGAGGGTGAAACGGAAGAGGTGCCCCCGCGAGTCGAGAATCGGGTCGAAGTGGAAGGGGTGGAACCGGTTGTCCAGAATGCGCGAAGCGTTGATGATGATGGTGGCGATCTCCTCGCCCTCCTGCCCGGCAAAAAGCCTGAAGATCACATCATGGTTGTTGATGCGGGCGAAGGTGGCCATGTTGACATTGATCCCCTTCAGGTTGTCCCGCTCGGCGATGAATGCCTGGGCCACTTTTCGGCGGCCCCTGATCTCGCCGGCCACCGGCGAACGGCGACGACTGGTCAGTTTTCCGCCGATGGCCAGGCCCCGCCGGATCAGCGAGCCCAGCGTACCCTTTTTCAACCGTTCCATCCGCTCCGGTGCGATGCTCAGGTTCAACTCCATGCCGCTGCCGATGCTCCGGCGCAGGGTGGTCTGGACCTCGGCCGGCCACTCCGACTTGTCCCGGGCAAACACCGGGCGGCGGCAGAACTGGGCCAGCGGCTCCACCACCCGGTCCCAGGAGAGTTCCGGGGCAAAGGCGGCCAGGTTGTCTTTCCAGCGCTGCCGCAGAGCCTGGTCCTCCACCGCCGCCAGCAGCGCGTCGGCCAGGGCCTGGGGGTCTCCCTGGGGCACGGTGAGCCCCAGTCCGCGGGAACTGACCAGGTCGGCGAAGGTATCCCCCTCGGTGACCACCATCGGCACGCCGGACCAGACACAGTCCAGCAGCCGGGTGCGGAAGGAGAATCGGGTCTCCAGGTGACCCCGGTGGGTGCAGACGCCGAGGTCCGACTCCAGCAGGTAGTCGGCCCGCTCCCCGTAGGGCACCCAGTCGTTGAAAAAGACCGTCCGGTCGGTGAGCCCCAGGCGGTCGGCCAGCTTCCGCGACTCCTTGACGATGGTCATCGGCGGCACTTCGGGATTGGGGTGCCGCACCCCCATGAAAAAGAGCTTGAGATCCTCCCGCCGGGCGGCGATGTGGCCCATGGCCTTGATCAGGGTCAGCGGGTCCTGCCAGTTGAGCAGGCTGCCGCCCCAGAGCAGCACCTTGTCCCCGGTTCCGATGCCGGGGACCACCCCCTTGATTGCCGGCCGGCTCTTCACCGGCGGGTGGTTGGGCAGGCCGAAGGGGACCACGGAGAGCAGGTTGTAGAGGCTCTTGTCGTTGCGGTAGTTGGCCGGGGTGATGCGGTTCAGGGCGTGGAGCATGCCCAGCCAGAAATCGCGCTGCTTCTCCGTGGCGCAGATGAAGAAATCGGCCGCCCCCAGTTGCTCGTTGACCACGGCGAGGTCATTGGAGTACTGGCCGTATTTCAAGTCTTCGTCGCTGGACGTGGTTTCCCGGTACTCGAGATTTTCCAGGCTGAAGGGACAGAAGAGGTCCACCACCAGCGGCTTGTCGATGGAGTGCAGAAAGGGGAAGCGCTGCAGGGTGAAGCCCTGGATCAGGATCACGTCCACCAGCTCGCAGAGCGTGCGCAGCGACTGTTCGTCACCGATGTGGTAGGTGGCCACCCGGAAGGGCAGCTCACCGGTGTTGAATATCCGCCGCGGGGTGGCCAGCACTACCTCGAACTCGCGGGAGAGCGCCCGTCCCATTTCCACCGCACGGATCGCCGGACCGGCCAGGTCGGTGCCCAGGGTCTCGTGGGTCACGACGAGAATCCGGCTCCGCTTGCCCGCGGGCAGGAAGCAGGTGTGAGCGTCCATGAACTGCAGCAGCCGGGCCTGGGTGCGGTTGTATTCCTCCTGCATCGGCACCGGGCAGGCCGGCCGCAGTTCTGAACCGAAGGTGGAGAGCACCTTGTCGTCGGTGACCCGGCGCCCGGCCTGGACCTCCTCCCGGCGCTCCAGCACCCGGTCCAGGCGCTGGAACACCTCACTCATGGCGGCCAGGGGAAAGGCCGCCAACCGGCTCTTCTTGGCGGCGCGCATGAAATCCGGGCGGTTGAACCAGGTATCCTCCCGCTTGAGCAGCTGGTGGAAGGTGAGCCCGGACATGTTCATCGCCCGCTTGGCCTGCAGCATCAGCACCGGGGCCAGCAGACGCCGCAGCGATCCGGCGCTGTAGTTCTTGAGCACCGAGTAGAGGGCGTTGCGCTCGAGGTGGAACTGCTTGACCTCGGCGGGCAGTGACGCCGAGGAGGCGCCGTGCCGGTGGTAGGCCACCGCGTCGGGGGCCACCACCACCCGCTGGCCCTGCAGCCGCAGGCGCCAGCCGAGGTCCACGTCCTCGTAGTAGGCGAAGTAGTCCTCGTCGAACCCGCCGGCCTCCTCGAAGGCCTCCCTGGTGACCAGGAAGGCGCCGCCGTTGGGGAAGACCACCTCCTTGACTTCCTGGTGGCGGTAGAGCTCCTTGCTCTGGAAATGCTCCTGGAACCCCTTGCCCTCGAAACTGATGCCGGCATCGACAAAGTCGATACTCGTACCGTCCCAGGAGAGGACCCGGGAGGCCACGCAGGAAACCTGGCGCTGCGGGTCCAGCTGCTCCACCAGCCGCCGGAGCCAGTCCTCGCGGACCCGCATGTCGTTGTTCAGGAAAGCGAGACAGCGGCCCCGGGCTTCGGCGGCGGCGCGGTTGTTCGGTCCGGCAAACCCGAGGTTCTCCCGGTTCTCCAGCAGGCGCACGCCGGGATGGGTCTTGCGGATATACTCCACCGAACCATCGGTGGAGCCGTTGTCCAGCACCAGGATCTCCAGCTTCTCCCCGGGATAGTCCAGAGCCTCCAGAGAACGGAGGCACTCCCGCAGGTGCTCCCTGCCGTTCCAGTTGAGCACGATCACCGATACCGCGGGCAGCCCCTGCTCGGGAAGCACCCGCACCCCGCGGGTCCGGCCCTCCTTCTTCCAGCCGTAGAGGATGAAGATGTCGCGGTCGGTGTCCACGTCCACGTCGCTGAACCCCACATCCATCATCATCCGGGTGATGGTCTCCGGGCCGAAGTAGTAGATGTGCTCTTCGGGCCCGATGACATCCCATCGCGGGCCGAGATTCTGAAACGATGGGCCGTCCACGTTTGGCGAGGAAACCACCATCACTCCGCCCTCGCGCACCATCCGGTAGCCGACCGCCAGGTCGGCCTTGGGGTCTCGCAGGTGCTCCACCACATCGAGGTAGGTCACCGCGTCGAAATGTTCCGCCGGCAGGTCGAGGCTGGAAATTTCGCCGCAGTGGATATCGATACCGAATTGCTCCCGGGCGTACCGCTGGGCAAAGCTCGAGATGTCGCATCCACCCACCTCCCAGCCGAAGTCGATGGCCCGGTGAAGGAAAAAGGCCGGCCCGCACCCCACGTCGAAAAGGCGGCCGTTCTTTTTGAACTCCTTGATCCGGCTCAGGATCGGATCATGATAGCCCAGCAGTTCGTGGAGCACCGACTCCATGGAGGGGATGTATTCCTTCTCGAAATACTCGTCCGAATAGCGGGAGAAGAGTTCCTCCTTGGCCGGCCGCGGGTTGACGTAGACCAGCCCGCAGCGGGTGCAGCGGACAATGGGGTAGCCCTGCTTCTCGAAGAGGATTTCGGGCAGGTCCGCCCCGCAGAGGTTGCAGGCCACGTGCTCCCGCCCGTCGCGGCCGGGCATCGAGCCCGATCCGTTCCCGTTCTGTTCAGCTGTCGGTCCGTTCTTCATTTCTCAGGCATCCGCGCTCACTGGAGGTAGCCGAGCGCTTTCAGCTTTTCCTCTCGCCTGGCCATCTCCTCCGCCGGGAGCGCCGGCCTGTCGGGCAGGTCGTCCCGGACGGTGAGGGTCAGCCAGCGCTGGAGCATCTGCGCCAGGCGCACCATTTCCTCGGGGTTTTCGCGCAGGAGGTTGCGCGTCTCCCCGGGGTCCTCGGCCAGGTTGTACAGCTCGTCGCCGCCGCTGGCGGTGATCATCGGCTGGTCGCTCTCCATGGCGATCAGCTTCCAGGTTCCGTCGGAGACGGTGTAGGCCAGGCTGTCGGCGTGCTGGGCGAACACCGCTCCACGCAGACCGCCTGGCGCTCCACCTTCCAGCAGGGGCAGCAGGCTCTGGCCCTGGACACCCTCCGGCGCTGCCAACCCCAGGGCCTGACAGCAGGTGGGGAGAATGTCCACCGTCTCCACCAGATTAGATTCCACCAGGTCCCGGCCCGCGATGCGGGGCAACCGCATCAGCAGGGGAACCTGAAGGCTCACATCGTACAACCCACGGTGGTCGAAGTAAATCTCGTGTTCGCCGAGGCTCTCACCGTGGTCGGCCACGAAGACCACCGCCGTACTCTCCTCGAGACCCAGCGTCCCCAGCAGTGCCATCAACCGGCCGATGCAGAAATCGAGATAGGCCACTTCCCCGGCATAGGCCCGCCCCGGAAGGTCACGTCGCTGCTCCTGCAGCAGTTCCGCCCGCATCGCATCGTTCATGAAGAAGGGGCCGTCCCACTGGTAGGCCCGGAGCCTGCCGCCGGCAGCCAGTTCGGCGGCCCGCATCTCCTCCTGCCGGCGGATGATCTCCGGCCAGTTCCCGCAGTCCACCGCCGCGCGCCGGGGGAGGTATTCACTCCCCGGGTCATAAAAGATGTGCGGATCAAACAGGTGCAGCCAGAGAAAGAAGGGGCTGCTCCCGTTGCGGTCCAGCCAGGCCGCGGCCGTGGTCACCGCGTCTTCAGCCAGACGTTCATGCTCCACGGCATTGAAGGAACGGAACCCCTGCCCCAGGCCCGACAGTGCGGGGTCGAGGTGGGCCACGCTGGTCACCGCCCCGCAGTAATAGCCCTCGGCGGTGAGCAGCTCGGCCAGGGTCAGGCGGCTCTGGTGCAGGGTCATCAGGTTGTCCACCACTCCGTGGGAGGGCCCGTAGAGCGAGGTCATGATCGAGCAGTGGGAGGCGGTGGTGGTGTTGAACTGGCTCCAGGCGCGGGTGAACTGGGCCCCGCTCCGGGCCAGCCGGTCGAGGTGCGGTGTGCGCGGCAGGTCAGCGCCATAGCAGCCGAGGTGGTCGGCGCGCAGGGTGTCGGCGGTGATCAGGACCAGGTTTTCCGGGTGGGTCTCACGGGCCTCCGGCCCGGAGACCAGGCGTGGGTCGCTCCAGACCGCCCAGTCGAACTCCTCGTCCCCTTCCGGCCCCGCCGCGGTACGCAGTTCCACGGTCACCGGCTCACCGGCCCAGGCCGAGAGGTCCAGGTCACCGTCGAACCAGTGCCGGTCCTCCGGGTTACCCCGCGGGTTCACCAGCCGCTCCCATGCCGGGTCCGCCGGATGGCTGCCCCCGGTGACGGAGACGGAGAAGCGGACACCGTCGCCGCGGAGCAATGGCCAGGCGGCGGGGTTCACCGCAGCGCCGAAGAGCAGGCGCGTCTGGGGCCCGGGAACCATCCGGAAGCGGTGGACCGATGGCGGGTGGGCGTGAACCACCTCGCGCCACTCACCGTCGATGGTCAGCCGCTCCGGAGGTGGGTCCTCCCCCTCCGGGGTGGCCGGCGGCTGGAAATGGCCGGCCAGCAGCACCAGCGGCCGGTCGATCACCAGTTCCACCGGCTGCACTCCCCGGCCGCCGCAGCCCTGGACCAGCAGGGCGGCCAGCAGACAGGCGGCAGTGGAAACCCGGAACTGGATAACACCTGGAATCATGACCGCGCTGCGCCTCCGCCATCCTCCTCGGCCAGCGCCTCCATCAGGAGGCGAAAGCGCTCGATGAGCGAGGACTCCGCCGGTCCGGCTTCCGACGGCCGGTGGGTGTCGTAGGGGTGGGGCACCCGGGAAAAGATCTCGGCGTCGGAAAGCCGGCGCGCCGCCTGGACGGCCCGCCGGGTGGAGCGCAGACGGTCGAAACGGCCCAGCAGGTCGTCCAGAGCCAGCAGTCCCGCCGCGGCCTCGGGGGTGATCTTCGCCTCGTCACCAGCGAACTTCTTCGCGGCCCGCTCAAAGCGGTAGCGCTCCCAGTCCAGACCGGCACGGCTCCAGACATCGCTGAACATTTCCACCAGCAGGGTGGGGAGAATGCGGTAGATGGAGTCCAGTTCGTAGTTCTTGATCACGGTGAACAGACGGTTGCGTGTGTGGAAGAAGGACTGTTCAGCCTTGCCGTAATGGCCGATAACCCCCGGCCCGGAGGACCGGGCCAGGTCGCCGCTCACCCGCACCACGGTCCGGCCCTGCTGCCAGAGCCGGAAACCGAGGTCCACGTTCTCCTCGGCAACATAGTAATCACCGTCGAATTCACCGCATTCGACAAAAGCTTCCCGCTCGACCAGCATGGCCCCCGGGGACGGGTGGAGCACCTCGGTCAGACCGCTGGTGTCACCCGCCTCCCAGACCCGCCCGCTGGCCAGGTCGGTGGCGCTGTGGGAAAAGGTGCAGGCTGGTGTCCCTGCGGCCCCCGCCGACTCCAGGGGCTGGAAACAGGCGGTGAGCCACGAGGGGTGCAGCACCTGGTGGAAGTGGACCATGGCCAGGTACTGCCCGGCGGAGGCGCGGGCCGCCTGGTTCAGCGACTCGGTGAGGCCGAGGCGCACCGGCATGCTGAGCAGCCGTAACCCGGGATCCTGGGCCTTCATCCGTTCGGCCAACCCGCTGCCCGAGTCGACGTCCACCAGCAGCCGCTCCAGCTCCGCCCCCTCGGGGGCCCGGAGCGACTTCAGTGCAGCCAGGCAGTTTTCCAGCCGGGTGCCGCCGTTGTAATTGAAAACGATAATCGAAAACATCACTGCCCATCCTCCTCAGCCAGCCCCTGCCGGACGCCCTTGAAGTAATGGTACCAGGAGAGGCGGCGGAAGAAAAACCGCCAGGCCCAGAGCGGGCCGCGGTCCAGCCGCCGCTGCTCCAGCCAGGCGTACGTGCTCTCGAACCACTCCGCGGATCGCCGTTTCCAGAGTGCCGGGTCCTCGGTGGGTCGCCAGTCGAAGGCGAGCATCTTTTCCGTCTCCGGGTGTGTGCGGTAGAGCCGCACCGCATCCACCCCCACCAGTTCCCGGCGGCGGCAGAAGGAGGCGAGACTGGTGGGGTGCAGGTGGTGGGTCAGGGCCCGTGGTTCGTAGACCAGCCGCATCCCGTCCCGGGTCATCCGGTAGCAGAGTTCCACATCCTCCCAGGCCGCGTGGGGGAAGCTCTCGTCGAACAGTCCGGCGTCGAGCATCGCCTGGCGGCGCAGGGAGACGTTGGCGGTGTAAAAGAAATTATAGGGCACGTTTTCGTGATCCTCGATGTGCTTGAAACCGAACTGGTCGCCCTCCATCAAAAAACGGAGAAAAGCGTTGGGACGCATCTCCGGCGCCCAGAGGGTGCGGCCGAGGACCGCCACCTCGCCGGAACCGCTCCTGGACCGGTGAGCCTCCACATGCAGGGCCAGCAGACCCGGGGTGACCAGGATGTCGTCGCCGAGAAAGAGCACCAGTTCGCCGGCGGCTTCCTGCACGCCGCGGTTCCGGGCCCGGGCCGGACCGGCATTCTCCTGGCTGATCACCCGCAACCGTGCGGTGGAGGCCCGCGGCACGGTATCGCCGGCCAGGTAGTCCGCGGTGCCGTCGGTCGAGCCGTCGTCCACCAGCAGCACTTCGTGGGGCGCGCCAAAGGCCTCCCCCTCCTCCGCCAGCAGCCGCAGGGCGCGACGGAGAATCTCCAGCCGGTTGTAGGTGGGGATGACCACCGAAAGTTCCACGAGTGCGGTGCGCTCACTCATCGCTGTGCTGAATCTCCTCGAGGGATTTCCACTGCGTCTCCACGGTCAGCAGCCATTGGAAAAATCGGGTCTGGAACAGCTCCGCATCGCCGGGGTAGGTGGGCACCAGGTGCAGCGGGAACCGGCCGAAAATCGTGCGGTCGGCCACCCGCCGTTTGGCCTGCACCAACCGGCGCTTCTCCAGGATCGCGTCGAGATTTTCCAGGACGTAGTGCACCGCCCGCAACTGGCTGATGCTGTGCGGGTGGTCCATGGTCAGGGCCGACCGGCGATCCTCCTGCTCCGGCAGCAGCCAGCGCCCGATCCGGGCCGCCATGTCCCGCAGGCGCCCGCCCCTCCGCGGTCCGGGTTTCTGCCCGCTGTTGGTGCGGGCCGCCCCCAGATCCCCGGTGTACCCCTCGCTGGTGAAGGGATAGCGGCCCAGCAGGCCCTCCCGGTCGGCCAGTCGCGGGCCGAGACACATGGTGCGGTTGATCAAGGTCAACAGCACCGCTGGAAACACCCGGGGGAAATATTCCTGGTCCAGGTTCTTCACCGCGGTGATGAACGCGTTGCGTTCGAAAAGAAAACCGCGGTCAAAGGGGTCCATCCGGCCGGAAGTCCCTTCCGAGCGATGGTAGGCCACCGCGCCGGGGTCCAGGAGCACCCGGTGGCCCGAAGCCCAGAAGCGCCAGGCCAGGTCCACGTCCTCGAGATAGGCGAAGTAGTCCTCGTCAAACCCGCCCAGTTCCAGAAACAGTTCCCGGCGCACCAGCATGTTCCCGCCGCAGGGGATGAAGGTCTCGGCCACCTGGTGGTGGGGATCGCGGTCCAGCGGCAGTCCGGCGCCCTCCTGGAAGGCGTGACCGTCAAAGGTGATGATCCCCTTGCCGAAATCGAGGCGAGACCCGTCCCAGGACAGCAGTTTGCCCGCCACGGCGGCCGCGTTGGGGGCACCGTCCATGGTCCGGCAGAGCGAGGCGAGCCAGCCGGGTGACACCCGGGTGTCATTGTTGAGAAAGGCCACGTAGCGGCCCCGGGCCTGCCGGGCGCCCAGGTTGTTGCCGGCGCTGAAACCGATGTTGCCCCCGGCGGAGAGCAGTTCCACCTGCGGGGCGAACCGGGCCACCACCTCGTCGGACCCGTCGGTGGAACCGTTGTCCACCACCAGAAGTTCCAGCCGGTCCCGGGGGAATTCCAGCTCCAGCAGCGAAGGGAGGCAATACTCCAGGTGGTCACGGCCGTTGTAGTTCAGCACCACCACGGTGACCAGCGGTTGCGCTGTATCCGGCTCGGGCATCAGGGGTTCTTCCTGCATTCTTCAGTGCTCCCTCACCGGCCGCGGCCGGTGAACCAGTTTCTCAGCCGGCGGCCGGCGCCGGACCCTTCGCCCCGGGGATCTGCGGCGCCCGAGGTCCGGCCGGCCAGTTCCTTGTCCGCGGCAACCCGCGGGGCCGCGCAGAAGCGGTCCAGCGGTTCGAGGATCTGTTCCCAACGAAAGCGGCGGTCCACCAGCCGGCGGCCTCTGCGGGCCAGTTCCTCTCGCCGGCCGGTATCCTCCAGCAGTTCACCGATCAGCCGGGCCACCTCCCCGGGGTTTCCAGGCTGGGCCACGGCCCCGGCCCCCTCGCCGCGCAGCAGTTCTCCGGTCCATCCCCCGTCGGTGACCACCACCGGAAGCCCGCACCAGAGCCAGTCCAGCACCCGGGTGCGGAAGGAGAGATCGGCCTCCAGCCCGGCGGGAAAGGTGGCCAGCCCCAGGTCACACTCGAGGTAGGCGCTCTCCCGCCGCTGGTAGTCGATCCAGTCGATGAAGAAGGCGCGGCTGCCGAGCCAGTCCCGCTCCTCGCACCAGCGACGGGCCTCACCGTAGCGCTCCTGGGGTGTGGTCTCCAGGTTGGGGTTGCGCACGAAAACCAGCTTCGGCCCCTGGCCGCCGCCGGCCTTTTCTTCCCACAACAGCTCCACGGCACGGAGGGCGGTGAGCGGGTCGTGCCAGTCGTAGATGCCGCCGTAAAAAAGCAGGCGGTCCTCCTCGCCGATCCCCGCCACCCGGCCGCGCAGCAGCGGTTCCCCGCGGAGCGGGTCGTGTTCCGGAACGCCGAAGGGGACCAGTGCCACCAGGCCCTCCAGGGTCCGGTCGCCAGGGAAGTTGCCCGGGTTCACCCGGCCCAGGGCGGCCAGCATCCCCAGGTAGAACAGCCGTTGCCAGGGCGTGAAACAGAGGAAGAAATCGCCCCGGTGAAGCTGCCGGGAAAGGGTGGCGTGGTCAAAGAGAAAGACCTCCTCGCCCATGGCGGCGGCGTAGTGCATGTTTTCCACCAGGAACGGATCGTAGAGATCCACCACGGTGGGGATGCCCTGCACCTCGGCAAAATAGTGATTGGACACGTGCCCGTGAATCACCACCACCTCGGCGTCCCTGGTCAGCCGGACAAACTCACCCTCGCGCCAGGTGTCGAGACGGAACTCCTGCTCCTGCGGCAGGTCGTCGTTGGGCGCCAGCAGGGTCACCTGGTGGCGGCGGCTGAGAAAGCGGGCCATCTCCAGGTAGCGCACACCCACTCCAGCCATCCGGAGACGAATCCGTTCGGGCGATATCAGTGTCACGCGGCTCAAGCGGAGTCCTCCGTTCAGCGCCGGCCCGCGCCGGGCAGGCGGCGCCAGATGGCACGGGCGATGCGGGCCGCGCCCCGGGGCGGCAACGGCGGGGCCGGGGGGATCTCGATGGGCTCCGGCCCCGGGGGGGCCAGTTCCAGCGAATTCATCCATTCCGGGGACAGGACGGGCGGCGGCGGCAACTGGGCGGCGATACAGTTTTCACAGCCCGGGTAATACGGTTGGTCCACCACGCCCCGGCGCAGGGTATTGTATTCCTCGCCCCTCCAGACCTGCTCCGTCGTCATCTCCGGGATGCGGCCCAGGGCGGTGCAGAACTGCTGGAAACAGCAGGGGATCACGTTGCCGGTGCGATCGACGAAGATGGTCTGCCACGGCTCGGGGCAACGGGCGGCGGGCAGGTGTGCCGGCCGGTCTTCACCGGGACCGGCGGCTTCCGGCTCGTCACGTCCACCCCCCTCCAGCAGGGCCTCGAACCTGCGCACCATCGGCCCGATCAGGGCCACGTTCAGATCCAGGGAAACCTCCCGGGCGGCTCGGTACCCTTCGAGATGAGGCCCGAGATCCTCCACGATCAGATCGGGGAACGGGCCGTAGAGCTGCTCGAGATAGAGTTCGCCGATGCCCAGGCGGCTGGCCAGGTTCACCGTCTCCACCAGCTGGCCCACATTGGGCTGCATCACCACCTGCTCCATGGCCAGCACCAGCCGGCTGCCCTCTCCCGAAGCCAGCCGGCCGTCGCGAAGCATGCGCAGCCGGTCGATGTTGGTGATGATCCGGTCGAACTTCGCCCCGCGGCGGATCTTTTCGAAGGTCTCGGGGTCCGGGCTGTCGATGGAGAAGCAGACCCGGGTCACATCCAGTTCCACCAGCCGGGCCGCCTTCTGCGCGCTCAGCAGGGTGCCGTTGGTGTTGAAGTTGATCCGGCAGCGGTTGCTGCACTCCCGGGTGAACTCGATGAAGCGGATGAACTCCTTGTGCAGCATCGGTTCACCCCAGCCGAAGAGGTTCACCGTGTAGACGCTCTCCAGCAGCGGTCTGAGCTGCCGGAACAGGTCGAACTCCATGAACCCGGCGGCGCTGCCGGCTTTCTGGGGGACCATCACCGACCCGTCCCGGTCACGGCACATGATGCAGCTGAGGTTGCAGCGCGAGGCCACTTCCACGTAGAGCTGCAGCGGCGGTTCCCGGTAGTCGTCCACGCCGTCGCGGTAGGCCCGCCGGAACTCGTGGTAGCGCCGCCGCACCGGCTCCTCCCGCTGCACCCAGGCTCGCAGGCTCAGCGCGCCGCGTTTCTGGGCCTGCCCGTTGCGATAGAGGGTCCCGCCGTCCAGCTTGAGCTTCGGGTGGTGCCAGGCGGTGATGTGGCGCCCGCTGTCCGCGCGGAGCGAGGTGAGCGACAGGTAGTAGCGCCGCCCGGCGCTGTGGGGAATCACCGGGAAATCAAAACTCTGCCAGGCGTTGTCCACCACCTGCAGCGTGTTGAACGGCCGCTGGAAGATCAACCGCCCCCCGGGGCCCTCCTCGCGCAACCGGACCAGCACGGTGGAGTCGATGGGCTGCTGGTAATTGGCCAGCAGCAGTTCCACCCGGTGCAACCCCGGCCGGCGGCAGACAAAGGACTGGCCCAGCTCCGCACCGGGCACCAGCTCCCCGGCCGGGCTGATGTGCCACACGTTGGCGTTGTCCAGAATTTCCCAGTTGTCATCAACGGCCATGAGTATTCTTCGTCCGTCCTGTTGCGACCCCGGCCGGCGGTTCAGCCGCCGCGAATCCGGGACCAGAAGCGGCGCAGTGCCTGCAGCCGCTGGTAAATCCGGTCCCCCTCCACCTGCTCCCGGTAGCGCCGGTGCCGCCGGATCTCCTCATCGCGTTCCCGCACCCGCTCCTCGTGAAGCCGCAAGGTCCCCTCCTGCTTCATCAGCGAGGCCTCGAGGTCGAGGACGATGCGGTCCTTTTGCCGGAGCAGGTCCACGTAGCGGTCATACCAGTTCTGGTCGATGCGCACCGGGTTGTCCCGGTCAGGAGCCGGGGCCGGGTGGCGGACCCAGCGGCGCAGCGGCTCGGTGGTGATCGGAAACGTGTAGTGGCCGAGCGCGTGCTCACGGACCCTCCGGCGCAAGGCCCTGGTCCCCTCGCGATCGGCGGCCAGCCGCAGGATGGTCTCGGCCAGGGCCGCGCTGTCCCCCGGGGGATAGGTGAAGCCCACCCCGGACTCCTCCAGGGCGATGCTCAATTCGCAGACCCTGGAGCAGAGCGCGGGCAGCCCGGCCCGCATCCAGTCCAGAATCCTGTTCTTGCTCCCCAGCCGGACCTCGTAGATGTCCTTGTCCACGTTGATCCCCACGTCGGCGTCGGCGTAATGCGCCGGCACCTCCGCCGTGGGGATCCAGCCCTTGAAGAAGCACCGGTCCCGCAAAGACGACTGCTCCACCATCTCGCGGAAACGGGGGTAGGTGCGATCGTCCTGGCCGGTCAGCTCACCGCCGATGGAGACGAAACGGATACCCGGGTCGCGGCTCATGGCCGTTTCCAGGGCTTTGAACAGGGTGTCCACATCGGCCCAGGTATTGTAACCCCCGCTCCAGAGGATCACGAAATCATCCTCGGCCACCAGGTCGCCCCGGATCACCGGACCCGTCTCGGGGAACGGCTCGGCATCCATGGCACAGGGGATCTCCACGGTGAAGCCATAGCCGGACGTCCGGGAGTTGAGCCGTCCGGAGAGCCCCAGTTCACCGATGGCGGCCAGTTCCTGGGCGTGGGACACCGTGGAGAAGATATCCGCCCGGAGGAGGATCGAGCGAGCGATGCCGAAGTAGCTGGTCAGCAGTTCGTCATCCTGGTAGACCGAGGCCTTGGCCTGACCCTCGGCCATGAAATGGCCAAAGAGGTCGGCCCAGATGGGCGCTCCGGTTTCCAGCTTCACCGCCGCCGCCGAGGGGATCACCGTGGCGCCCACCACACAGTCGGGCTGGAACTGGTCGTGGAGGGTCTGCAGGTACCCGGCATCATTGAACAGGGAATCCCTGAGCAGCAGGCACTTGAGGCCGGCCTCCGGACGCTCCAGTTCGATGGTGTCCGGCTCCTGGTCCCCGTAGCCGGCGCTGTAGCGACAGCAGACCAGCAGCAGTTCGTGGCCGTCGGCCAGCAGCGGGCTGGCCATCTGCCAGGTTCGGATTCCCGGAGCATGCAGCCGGTGACTGTTTTCCACCGGCAGAGGGGAGAACCCGAAGAGCAGAATCCGGGACATGGAACCCCCGCAAGGTTAAATGGGATATCGCCAATCAGCAGCGGATACAAGCCCGATTACCAGCGGAAGACTGTCTTCAGGAACCGGCCGGGCTGCTTCTCCAGGATCTGCTCCAGCTCACCGTCATCGAAGTAGATGCCTTTGCAGCAGGTGCACTTGTCGACCTTGATGCCCTCCAGCTCCACCTCCACCATGGCGTGGCCGCACTTGGGGCAGCACATGTAGTGCAGTTCCTTGAGCCTGGTGCACTCGGACTCCTTTTCGCCCTCACAGTTCTTCCGGGCCCGGGCCTTGAGGCGCTCGAACTCCTGCCTGGCAAAATATTCCTCTTCGTTCTCGCTCGGTCTCCGTGCCGACATGGGTCTCTCCTTGAACTCGTACCGGCGGGGCCCGGTCCTCTGTCCCGTATCCCGCCGGTTTCCCAATAAAATGATAGCTTCAGCGGTATATCACAGCCGGCCCGGTCTCTTCAAACAGGACGGGCCGAAGATCAGCTCCCCGGAGCAGGTACGGAACCGGGTCCGCCAGGCCGGCGGCCCGAAAGCCCTCCAACCGGGTCCGGCAGCTCTCGCACCGGCCACAGGCCCGGTCCGCCAGCCCGTAGCAGGACCAGCTCAGTTCCAATGGAGCTCCGATTCTCGTCCCGAGGCGGACGATCTCCTCCTTGCTCATGGCGATCAGCGGGGCCTGCACCTCGATGCCGGTCCCGGGCCGGGTGCCGGTGGCCACCAGACGGTTCAGAGCCTCGATGTATTCGGCTCGGCAATCGGGGTACCCCGCCCGGTCCGACTGCACCGCGCCCAGCACCACCCGCGAGGCGCCCAGAGCCTCGGCCCAGGCCACGGCCAGCGAGCAGAGCACCGTGTTGCGGAACGGCACATAGGTGCTGGGAATCATCCCGTCACCCCCGGCGCCGTCCGGCAGCGGCAGGTCGGAATCGGTGAGGCTCGACCCGCCCATGGCCCCCAGGCCGGGGAGCGGGATGACCAGCAGCCGGCTCACGCCGAGGCGCCGGGCGATGGCCGTCATGGCCTGTTCCTCACGGGCCGCGGTGCGCTGCCCGTAACTGATGTGCAGCATGGCTGTGGCGCCGGCGCCACAGGTTTTCACGGTGAGCGCCGTGGCGACACAGCTGTCCAGCCCGCCGCTGGCCAACACCACCGCTTCCGCTCTTGCCTCCCCGGCCATGGTCTCACTCCTCCGCCCCGGCCAGCAGATCCAGCGGCGATCCGTCCCGCCCGTCGGGCCAGATCAGACGGTGCAACTGGAGCTGCAGCCGCAGCGGCAAACCGGTTTCCAGGATCCAGCCGGCCAACACGGCGGCTTCCAGGAAGCCGCCGGCGGGCGAGAAATGCACCGCAACGCTCTGCGGCAGATTCGCCTCCCGCACCCGCTCCACCGCCCAGAGAAAATCTTCACGGCCGGTGATCACGCATTTCAGTTCGTCGCCGTCCCCCAGTTGATCGAGATTCTCCGCCAGGTTCCGGCCGGCCATGCCGCTGCCCGGCGTTTTCAGGTCCATCACCCGGCGCAGTCCCGGCGGCAGGCCGGCAAGAGGCAGGCTGCCGTTGGTCTCCAGCGAAACCGTGAGGCCCTGCCCGATGAGCCGCCGGGCCAGCAGGACCACCGCGTCCCGCTGCAGCAGTGGTTCGCCCCCGGTGAGGCAGACGTGCCGGCAGCCGCGCTTAACGATCAGGGCAACCAGTGTTTCAGCTTCCACCGCATGGCCGGGCCCCTCCACCCGGGCCCGGGGCGTATCACAGTAACCGCAGGAAAGGTTGCACCCCTGAAAACGGACAAAGACCGTGGGCAGTCCGGCGAGGGTCGACTCGCCCTGAATGCTGTGAAACAGTTCGTTCAGCTTGATCTTCAGGTCAGGCAAAGTAGGACGCCGAGACCCCTTCTTCCTCCCAGACCTGGACCCGGGATACCCGCAGGTGCGGCTCGGCCAGCCGGGAGGCGATTTCCTCAAAGATCCACCGGGCCACGTTCTCGGCAGTGGGATTGAGATAGTCGAAAGGCGGCACCGCGTTCACGTCCTGGTGGTCCAGCTTCTGGGTCACGTCGCGGGTGATCTGGCGCAGGCGGCCAAAATCGAGGGCCAGGCCGTTCTCGTCCAGCCGGTCGGTCCGGACGGAGACCACCGTCTTCCAGTTGTGCCCGTGCAGGCGGTCCACTTCCCCCTCGCCCAACCGGATGCGGTGGGCCGCGGAAAAGGTCACTTCCACCGAAATCTCGTGCACCGGTCGATCCCCCCTCTCATCCGCGGACAGCGCAGGTTCCTGCCAGGTGAAAATTCTAACAGATGAGGTCGTCATAAAAAAAGGCCGCCGGTCGGATGACCGGCGGCCGGTGGTCTCTACTACCGGAAACAGCCTAGCTCAGGCTGAAGGTGAAGTTGTTGTTCAGCGACGCCTCGAGATAGTCCACGACGGCATCCAGGGCCGGGGCAAAGTCACCGGCGGTGGTGAACTTCGCCGGCAGATACTCGATCATCGCCAGGGCCTGGTCCAGGGCGCCCTGGACATCGCCGGCGTTGAACAGCGTCAGGATGTTGTCCAGGTCGGCGGCCACATTGTATTCCGGATCGAGCTTGTTCTCTTCCGGAATGGCGGCCAGGGCCAGCAGGGCGTCACCGTGAAGCATGCTGAAGCTTGTGCCGGTGATGGTGAAACCGGTGATCACTTCGTTGAGCAACTCGTTGTCCAGGTCCAGCAGCTGCTGGGCCACGGTGTACGCGCCGGAGGGGGCGTTGACATACGAGTTGATGATGAAGTGCACGGTGGTGTTGCTTGCCGGCTGCACGGTCAGCGCGTGCGGCCCGAGGATGTATTCCGCGCCGCCGGGTCCGGTGATCAGCGACTGCACCAGGACATCGGCCTCGTTCTCGGTACCGTTGCCCACCAGGGCGTCCATGGAGAAGCTCTCACCCTTGGCAAAGGTATCGGGATACAACGAGCAGAAGAAGTCCCAGGTGCCGCCGGGGCCGGCGGAGCCTTCATCACCCACAAAAAAGGTGACCTGTTTCTGTCCCACGGTCTGCCAGGTGAGGTCGGCTTCCTTGGACATCAGGATTCCGGTCCAGGTGTAGAGGCCGGGGAAGGCACCTTCGGGGAGGGGCTTGCCAAAGCTGAGCGTGCCCGCCCAGTAGGGGTAAAGGTTCTTCTGGATCGTGCCCGAGGCAACATTGCCCAGCGGGTCCATCATCTGCCAGAGGAGCCGGATCGGCTGGTAAAAGTCATTGCCGTTGATCACCAGTACCGAGATCCGAACCCGCTCTCCACCGAAGTAAGGGCTCTCGTCGGCGAACAGGGCATCGAACTGCACGTCGTCGCCAACCAGTTCGGCCATGGAAGCGC
Organism: uncultured Acidobacteriota bacterium; assembly: GCA_963836075.1. Taxonomy (GTDB): domain Bacteria; phylum Acidobacteriota; class JAQAZP01; order JAQAZP01; family JAQAZP01; genus JAQAZP01. Next base: position 1,440,901 of record CAWIIB010000009.1, on the reverse strand, counting down.
TGCTGCAGACCAGCAACATCATGCAAGCCACCAATAGAACTCTCTTCATCTTTCATCCTCCGCAATGTTTCGCCGGCCTGTTCTTGCCCAGGTGCAACGACTGGCGCTGAAGTAGCCGCCCGCACCCGAACCCCCTTGACGCGCCGACAGGTGCTTTGATCAGCAAAACGTATTTCTTGCTTCACCGGTGAGATCAACCGGAAGAAGCCGTTTGCCCGATGAGACGCCTCCTTGTCACCAGGGCCCGGACCTGGAAACCCGGCCCGAAACAGACTGTTGTCACAAGAGATGGATCATGTGGGTGCAGCAAAGCGTTTCCACACAATATCCTTGAAATTATTGAAATATTGACGAGAAAGAAAGCCGTGCAACGGTGAGAGCATCCGCCGCAAGCTCAACACGTGTTTTCCATAATAGTGAGCGCTCCCGGAAATGTCAAGTAACGCCTCATATTTTGGGGAGAACGGTCTATTGTCCGAGCAGGGTCAGGGGAAAGCGGGCCAGATTCACCAGGTAGGCCTTGAACACGGGTCCCCTCTGCTCGGCCGGCATGGACTGGACGAGCCAGCGGAGTTCGGCGGGGGCGAAACGCAGGAACCAGTGCAGGAAGCTGTAGTTCCGGATGAGGAAACGGAGCCGGTTGCGGTGGTAGCAGTAAAAAAAGCGGGAACTGAGCTTCCCCGTGGAGGCCGACTCATGGTGCACGGCGCGGGCCGCAGGAAGCACCGCCACCCGGTACCCCTTCCGCCGTGCCCGCAAGCAGAGTTCGGTCTCCTCGTAGTAACCGGGCCGGTAGCCCGGATCGAGGCCGCCCAGTTCATCCCAGACCTGCCGCCGGACAGCCAGGGCCGCACCGGTGACATAGTCAACGTCTGCCGGCTGGTCGTATTGCCCCCGGTCCGCTTCACCACGGCCCAGGTGCGAGGTGATCAGCGAGGGATGGAGAACAGCGCCGGCATGCTGCAGGGTGGAGCGGTCCGGTTCGTAGATCTTGCAGCCGGCCACCGCCAGCCGGGGGTCATTGGCCAGCCCCGACACCAACTGTTCCAGAGTATCGGGGAAAACCTCGGCGTCCGGATTGAGCAGAAAGAGGACCGGTCCGGTGGCTTCGGCCACGCCCCGGCACACCCCGCCGGCAAAACCGAGGTTGGCGCCGGCAGGGATGAAGGTGATCCCGGGGTGCTGCCGGGCGACCCGCTCCGCGGAACCGTCGGTGGATGCATTGTCCACCAGGATGACCTCGGCCGTCAGCGTGTCCGTGCGGGTCACCAGCGAGTCGAGACAGCGATCCAGCAGTTCCCCGGCGTTGTAATTGACCACGATGACCGAGACCGCGGGGGGGCAGGCAGGCCGCGACGGCTCGCCGCCCGCGGTCATCGTCCGCCCTCCCGGCCCAGCAGCCGCTTCAGGGCCCGGGCCAGGCGGTGGGAGTAGCTCGCCTCCACCTGGCGGAGCAGCCGCTCCCGTTCCCCGGCCAGCCGGCGGAACTCCGCTCCCTCGGCAGCGCGCTGGGCCAGCGCCTCCTCGAGACGTTCGATGCGGGCCTGCTGGGCGGTCAACTCGTCGCGGGCCAGGGCCATGGCCCGACGGTGATCGGCCAGGGCTTCCTCGTAGCGGGTTTCCTTCTCGCGCAACTGCCTGACCAGGATCCCCTCCTCACCGGACAACGCGTCCTCGAGTTTTTTCGCCTGCTCCAGGGCATAGCGGTGATGCCCCTGGGCCCGGTCGGCGACGCAGCGAAAGAAAACCTGCAGCAGGCGGTGGATATCGCGGACATCCTCCCGGCCGTCGGCGCGGCGGGGCAGGGCTGCCGGCAGTTCCTGCGGCAGATCTCCCGGGGCCTTCTGGATGTAGATCACCCGGCGGTAGGACGGTTCGCGGTTCGACTCGGGAAAGAAGTAGAGGTTGTAGTATTTGTTGAAGTGCTGATACATCTCCGGAAAGCCGGGCATGGAAAGGGTCAGGTGGTTGGCGAACATCATCAGCGTCCAGTGGTGCAGATAGCCGTTGGGCAGGGAGACCGCCGGCAGGCCCCGCTCCGCGGCCCAGCCGGTGACCTCCTCCGCTCCGGGCAGCCCCAGGTCCAGGTGCTCGGCCAGCCAGGGGTGCTCCTCGTGCCACAGTGACTGGTAGTAGTCGGAGACGATCTTCTCCGCCTCGGCCACCCCGGGGTCGTCGAACGGCCCGGCCACCACCACGGCCAGCGAGGCCACCCGGAGCAGCTCGTCGAGGACGCGCCGGCGCCCCGCCGGCGGGACGTGCTCCAGAACATCGCAGCAGCTGACCACCGGGAAGGCGTTGTCGGGGAATGGCAGCGCGGCGGCGGACCCGCGCACATAGGGCGAGTGGGATATCTCGCCCTCGATCAGGTCGCAGAAGGTGACCCGTTGCCGGGGGAGAAAAGCGGCCAGGTGCCCGGGGTAGCCGCCCACGTCCAGCACTCCGCCCTCCGGGCAGCCAAAGCGGTCCAGACAGGCCCCGGCGAGATCGGCGATCACCCGGTAGCGCTGGTAGATGTCAAAGGGGAGGAAGGCCTGTTCTTCGGTCATCACTCTCCTCCGCGGTGGAGGGACCAGCTGTTCTCCAGCTGCACCAGGCCCAGGCGCTCCCGCACCTGGCCCTCGATCACCCGGAAGGAGTAGCTCCGCTCCCGGTGGTCGAAAGGTGTCCGCAGATCCTTGCGGTAAACCGCCGCCGAGAAGAGGTATTTCCCGGGCAGCAGGGGCAGGTTCTCCACCACATAGTCCATGTGCCCGTCCCCCGGCCCGATACGGTCGATCCTGTAGTCGCTGAAGTAGCTGTTCGGGCCGTTGATCTGCACCCCGTTGCGGTCGAAGAGCGCCACCCCGAACACCGGCTCCCGCACTTCATCCCGAGCCTGGTAGTGGATCCGGGCCACCAGTTTCTCCCCGGTGCGAAAGTCGGTTTCCTCCTCGCCGCGGTCGTTGTGGAAGGTCACGCCGGAGATGGTCACCTCACCGGTACCCCAGCGGCTACGATCCTCATTGTAGGTCACCCGGTCCATCTCGGCTTCGAATTCGGCCTCCGCGGCATCCTCATCTGCGGCAGCGGGCTGCTCCGCCTCCAGCTGCCGCCTGACCCGCGCCCGCTCCTCCTTCTCCTGCGTCCGCTGAATCCGGGCCACCAGCCGGTGGTAGTCGATGATCGCGTCGCGGGCCTTGCCCAGGGTGACCACTTCGCCCTTGTGCAGCAGCAGGGCCCGGTCGCAGAGCCGCTCCACGGCGTCGAGGTCGTGGGAAACGATGACGATGGTCTTCTTCTTCTGGCGGAAGAGGTCGAACTTGTCCGCGCACTTTCGGGCAAAGGCCTCGTCGCCCACCGCCAGGACCTCGTCCACCAGCAGAATATCGGGATCCACGTGAACGGCGATGGAGAAGCCGAGACGGGCATACATCCCCGAAGAGTAGTTGCGCACCGGGGTGTCGATAAAGCGCTCCAGCTCGGAAAAGGCAATGATGTCGTCGAGCTTGGCCTCGATCTCCCGCCGGCCGAAACCGAGGATTGAACTGTTGAGGAAGATGTTCTCCCGGCCGCTGAGGTCGGGGTTGAACCCGGCCCCCAGTTCCAGCAGCGCGGCCACGCGGCCGTTGATGCTCACCGTCCCCCGGTCGGGGAGGATGATCCGGGCGATCAGCTGGAGCAGCGTGCTCTTTCCCGAACCGTTGGGCCCGATCAGGCCCAGGGTCTCCCCCCGGGCCACCTCGAAATCGACATCCTTGAGGGCCCAGAAGACCTCACGGGTGAAGTTCTTGCGGTGCACCATCCCCAGGAGCCGCTCCTTGAGATTGGTGGTCTTCAGGTGGTGGATGGTGAATTTCTTCGACAGGTTCCTGCCGCTGATCACCGGTTCCGCTTTCATCGATCCTCGCCCTCCGTCAGAGCGTTTCGGCAAACTTCGGTTGCTGCCGGTGGAAAACGAAGAACCCGATCACCAGGGTCACCAGGGTCACCAGGGCCAGGGCGAGCCAGCGCCGCGGCGAAGGAAAACCGGAATCGAAGAGCACGTCCCGGTAGGCGTTGATGAACTGGGTCATGGGATTGTAGAGCAGAATCCACTTCACCGCCTGCGGCGCATTGGCGTTGATCACCTTGGAAATGGGATAGACGATGGGCGTGGCCCAGAACCAGATGGTGACCAGGATCTCCAGAAAGTGCCTGGTGTCCCGGAAGTAGACATAGACGGTGGAGACAAAAAAGCAGATCCCGCAGGTGAAGAGAATGTGCAGGGCCATCACCCCCGGCAAAGCGATCAACGAAAGGTTGAGCCGGATATCGAAATACCAGAGCGCCGGCAGAAGCACGATAAAGGTGAGCAGGAACTGGACAAAGCTGGACAATACGATGGACAGGGGGATGATCATCCGCGGGAAATAGACCTTCTTGATCAGGCCGGCATTGTCGACGATGGAACTGCAGGAGGTCATCAGGGAAATAACGAAGAAGTTCCAGGGCAGGTAGCCGAGAATAAAGTATACGGGGAAGTTTTCCTGGTCCACATAAAATACAACGGTAAAGACGAACCAGTAGACCATCAGCATGATCAGGGTGTTGATCAGGGACCAGAAGAAACCGAGCACCGACCCCTTGTACTTTATCTTCAGGTCGCGAACCACCAGGTTGCGCACCAGTTCCTTGTATTCCAGGAGTCCGCGCAGTTCACCAAGAACGGTGAGTCGGCTTTCCTGCATCCCCTGCAACCCCCTTTTTACGGCTGCCCGGGCGCCGCACATAGCTGGCCGTGCGTAAAAGCTTTTCAGACGCACATAGTTAGAGGCAGGCGATTATAGGTATCCGCCGGAACCAAAGTCAAGGAACGGCAGGGCCGGAGACCGGGCCAGGCCGTTCCCCGGGGGCGCCCGGAACCGCTGATGCACCGGAGCGGACCGGCATGCCGCCGGAAATAAAGAAAAAAAAATAGGGAAAACTCTTGAAACACCAATTCAGGCAAGGATCCATGAAGGCGGAACGGTCGCTCTCGAGTATATATTTATTATTCTAAAATCTGTTTATACCATTTGTATTGATGGCTTTAGAACAATCATCACGCCGTAATACCCGTGAATACTACATTCACAATGGTGATATTCAGCAAACCCAGTGCCGGCGCGGGTTACAGAGAAATGATCCTTGACACTTCCCACCGGCTTTGATATAAATCGCCTGACAATATCCACCTTACGTACAGCAACAGAGACTTTCTCACAAGGAGCGCAGACGTATGAACAAGTCTGAACTGATCGCCAAGATGGCCAAGGACGCGGACATTCCCAAGACCGCAGCCAACACCGCTCTGAATTCCCTCCTCGAGGGCATCACGAAATCCCTGAAAAAGAACCAGAAAGTGACCCTGGTGGGCTTCGGCACCTTCTCCGCCAGCAAGAGGAAGGCCAGAAAGGGCAGAAACCCGCAGACCGGCGAAGTGATCAAGATCAAGGCCAAGAAGGTCGCCAAGTTCAAACCCGGCAAGAAGCTCGAAACCTCCATCTGACCTCCGGTCAGCAGGATACAGATAAGGGACGGCCTCCGGGCCGTCCTTTTTTTGTCTGGACGTCCGACGATAAGAAAACTTCATCATGATTATAAAAATTAGAAATAAATCGTTTAATTATTTTCTTGACAACGCATATGGAATAAGATTACATTTCAGTCATACAGGGCAGTATATAAAAGTCCACCCCCACGTTTCCCAGGATCAGCCACAATTCCGTGGTTGAGGACTTGCACGGGGCAAGATTGATCGTCCCCCGGGAGTAAGCAGATGAAAAAAATCGATACCCGGTTCGCCGAACGTATCCGGACCAAGCGCAAGGCCAAGGCCCTCCGGCAATACCAGCTGGCGAATCTGGTGGGCATCGATCCGGTCTATATCAGCCAGATCGAAACCGGCCGCAAGGTGCCCACGGTGCCCATTGCCAAACGCCTGGCCATCGAACTGGAAGACAATGTGGAGGAATATATCCGCTGGGCCGCGCTGCACCGGGCCCAGGGTGACGCACGCAAGTACTTCGAACCGCCGTCGCCACGGTACCCCAACCTCCGCGGGCTGATCCTTTCCAAGTGCAAGAACCGGAAGGAGACCGAACGGGAACTGGGCACCCAGGAGTTCGGCTTCCAGGAACGGCTGATCGTCCACACCCTGGTGATCCGTACCCTGGAGACCGTGTTTATCGACTCGGAACTGAAAAAGTCGACCAACAGCCCGGTGGCCCAGCTGAAGGAAGAGCTGCTGACCTCCGACATGGAGCCCGAAGCCAGCGAGGAATTCCTCCAGAAATACGGTGAGATCACCGGCGACGCCGAGGACACGCACGCCCTGATCGAGGAGAAGCTGAAGCGGGAGTACAACCTGCCGGGCCGCCACCTGCTGACCATGCTGTTCAATTCCGCGGTGGATTCCTGGCAGTTCGACCACTCCCGGATGGAGCTGACCGTCTCCTCAGCCATACCGGTCTTCGAGAGCACCTACGCCTACCTGGACAAGAGCGCCGCGCCGCCGCCGGTGAACCGGGGCCTGGGGGCGAAGCTGCGCGAGTGCCGCAAGAGCCGTGACCTCAGCCTCTCCGCCCTGGCCAAGGAAGTGGGGGTGGTGAGCCGCTCCCTGGAGAAACTGGAGGGCGACAAGACCGACGTGGATCTCGAGGTCCTGGGAAAGATCCTCGCCCGTCTGAACGTGGCCCCCGGTCTGGAACCCGATGGATTCTCCCTGGATTCCCTTGACCACCAGTATTTCAACTGCTTCTCCACCCTCTCCAAAAAGGCGCAGAAAGAGGTTGACGACTTCCTCAGCTTCAAGCTGCAGCAGGAGCAGGCCCAGAAGAAAATCATGGCCAAGTCGAAGGCTGCCGCCAAAAGCGGGTCAAAAGCGGCGAAGAAGAAGTAGCCCTGCATTCTGGATTGACCGCACGGAAAGAGGGCGTCGAAAACCGGCGCCCTCTTTCCGTGTACCAGCGGTTCATTATTTCCCGATGGCATCGTTCATGCTGCCAGTGCGATAGCCCTCCAGGTCAAGAGCGACGTAGGTGTACCCCAGGGGCTTGATCCGCGCCAGCATCTCCGCTGCCGCCGCGGCATCGAGGGCGCGGCCCAACTCCTCCGGCGCGATCTCGATCCGCGCCGTGTCCCCGTGATGCCGCAACCGGAAACGCCGGAACCCCATTTCCCGCAGGGCCGCCTCACCCTGCTCCACCATCCGCAGGGCATCGGCGGTGAGGGACCGGCCGTAGGGGATCCGGGTGGCCAGGCAGGCATAGGCCGGTTTATCCCAGGTGGGCAGGTCGAACCGCCGTGAGAGTTCACGTATCTCCACCTTGGTCAGCTCCGCTTCACGCAGCGGGGAACGGATCCCCAGTTCGGCCAGCGCCCGCATCCCCGGGCGGTAATCATCGTCATCGTCAACGTTGCTCCCGTCGGCCACCCAGGCCAGGCCCTCGGCCGCGGCCAGCGAGGACATCCGGGAAAAGAGGGTGTGCTTGCAGTGGTAGCAGCGGTCCGGGCTGTTGGAGCTGACCTCGGGAACCGACATCACGTCGGCATCGATGAAGCGGTGACGGAGCCCGATGGAACGCACCAGTTCGGCCGCCTCTTCCATTTCAAAGGCCGGGTGGATACAACTGCGAATGGTCACGCAGAGGCTCTGTCCACCAAGCGCCTGGTGGGCCTGGTGGGCCAGGAAGGTGCTGTCCACTCCACCGCTGAAGGCCACCACAGCCGAACCCATCTCACCCAGAATCGACTGCAGCCGCTCGAGCTTCTTGTCAGCGCTCATGGCATGGGGCTCCTTTTGCCGGTTCACCACTCTTCACCGGCGCGCATCTCCCGGGATAACAAGAGGTTGATCTGTTTTCAATTCCATGATAGCTTTACTGCAATTCCACTGTTCGTCAAGTGGGCTCCTGCCCGCTTTTTTTATTGGTGGCGACTTGGGAGGCTGCGCGGTGGCGGCTCGACGAGAGATCGAACAGCGTGTCCACCGCCTGGTGGAGGAACTGGTCCGCGGATCCGACCTGGAACTGGTGGAGGCGACGTACACCCACGAGGGCCGTCGGACGTATCTGAGAGTTTTCATCCACCGGGATGAGGGAATCTCGCTGGCCCACTGCCAGTCGCTGAGCGAGCGGCTGGACCTGGCGCTGGAAGTGGAGGACTTCATCCCTGATTCGTATATACTGGAGGTATCTTCCCCCGGTGTGAACCGGCCGCTCCAGACGAGACGCGATTTCGAACGCAATATCGGGCGGCTGGCCAGGATCAGCACAACAGAAGTGCTCGACGACCGCAAACGCTTCCTGGGACGGATCCGGGAGGTGGACGATCGCGAGCTGACGCTCGAGGGAAGCAAGAGCACCTGGCGCATCCCGCTGGAGAGCATTGCCAAAGCGAAACTCGAGATCGAGTTTCGGTAACGCCGACCCGGCGGGTCGGCGAACGTGGGACCTGAAGGCACATGAACGGTGAACTCTTAAAAGTAGTCGAACAGGTGGGGCGGGAGAAGGGGATCGAGACCGAGATCATCATCGCCGCGCTGGAGGAGGCCATCGTGATGGCCTCGAAGAAATACTTCCGCACCAATGAAGAGTTGATGTCCCACCTGGACCGTGCCACCGGGCAGTTGTCGGTCTTTGCCCGGAAGGCGATCGTGGAGAACGTCGAGGATCCCGATCTCGAGATCACCCTCGATGAAGCGTTGAAAATTGACGAGAACGTCGAGATGGACGGAGTGGTGGACATCCCCAAGCCCACCGAGGGCCTGGGCCGCATCGCTGCCCAGGCCGCCAAACAGGTGATCTACCAGAAGGTTCGCGAAGCGGAGCGGGACATCATCTACACCGAGTACTCCGAGCGGATCGGCGAGGTGGTTACCGGCCTGATCAAACGCTTTGAGAAGGGCGACCTGATCATCGACCTGGGCAAGACCGAGGCCGTCTGTCCGAGAAAAGAACAGGCGCGGCACGAAAACTACCGCCAGGACGACCGTATCCGGGCGGTGATCGTGGAAGTGAACCGCCTGACCAAGGGGCCCCAGGTGGTGGTCTCGCGCACCAGCCCCATCCTGCTCAAGCACCTGTTCGAGATGGAGGTGCCGGAGATCTACGACGGCACCATCAGCATCGTGGAAGCGGTGCGCGAACCGGGTGAACGGGCCAAGGTGGCGGTGATCTCCCGCGAACCGGACGTCGATCCGGTTGGTGCCTGCGTGGGGATGAAGGGGGTGCGGGTCCAGTCGATCATCCGCGAGCTTCGCGGGGAGAAGATCGACATCGTGCAGTGGTCCCCCGAGACCAGCACCTTTGCCATGAACGCTCTGAACCCGGCCAAGGTCAACCGGGTTCACATCCTCGACGACGTGGAGAAGATTCTCGAGGTGGTGGTCAACGAGGACCAGTTGTCCCTGGCCATCGGCAAACGGGGCCAGAACGTGCGCCTGGCGGCCAAGCTCCTCGGCTGGCGGATCGATATCAAGAGCGAGGAGGAGAAGCGCCGCGATGTCGAAGTGGAGATGGAACGGGCCAAGATCGGCCGTTCCACACTGGAGGAACTGGGGCTGGTGAGCGGCAAAACCCTGGAAAACCTCAACGAACACGACTACGTGACCCTGGGCCAGGTCTGCACGTCGAGCCTCGAGGACCTCCTGGAGGTCCCGGGCATCGGACCGAAGACCGCGGAGAAGATTCTCCACGACGCCAACGAGTCCATGCAGGAGCAGGTCGACCTCTTCCTGGCCGAAAAACTGGCCGAGGAGGAAGCCGAGTTCGAGGAATTCTTCGACGATGATCCGGTGGAAGAGGCCGAGGACGACGCTCCATCCGACGAGACGGTCGAAGAGGCAGGGGCCGAGGATACGGAGGCTGCCCCCGACGGTGCCGAGAAGGAGGATCAGACCTCCGACGAGGAGACCGGGGACCAGGAGACGGCAGACGAAGAGACCGAAACGGAGCCCGGTGACGAAGACCGGGAGCTCTGAGCGAATACGACTGAAAGTTACTTTTAACGCAGATATTGTACCGGGTGACCTGAACGGGTATGTCTGAGGAGGGACTCCATGGCAAATAAACGAATATACATAATTGCCAGGGAAAACGGTCTCACTTCCAAGGAGATTATGCAGCAGCTGCGCGGAATGGGGATCGAAGTCAAGTCCCAGATGAAAAGTCTCGACGATGAGACCGCGGCAAAGGTGATCTCCAGTTTGAAGGGAAAGACCGAGAGCAAGAAGGACGATACGGCCGTGGCAAAAACCGCGGCAAAGAAAAAGGCCCCGGCAAAGAAAAAGGCCCCGGCAAAGAAAAAGGCCGCATCGGCGAAGAAAGCCCCGGCCGCCAAAAAAGCCACGGAAAAGAAGAAAGACGATGCGGAAGCGGAGAAGGAACAGCCGCAAAAGGCCGTTGTTGCTCCCAAAACCGCTGACGAGTCTCCGGCCAAACCCGCGGCGGCAGCCGAGACCAGACCTCCGGCGCCAAAACCGCCGGAACGTCGCTCTCAGCCCCCCGCAGCACGGCCGCCGGCCGGACCGCCGGCCCGCGGTGGACGGCCCCAGTCCGGTGGCGGGCGGCCCCAGTCCGGCGGCGGGCGGCCCCAGTCCGGCGGCGGGCGGCCCCAGTCCGGCGGCGGGCGGCCCCAGTCCGGCGGCGGGCGGCCCCAGTCCGGCGGCGGGCGGCCCCAGTCCGGCGGCGGGCGGCCCCAGTCCGGCGGCGGGCGGCCCCAGTCCGGCGGCGGGCGGCCCCAGTCCGGCGGCGGTATGTATGGCCGCGGCGGACGGCCCCAACCCGTCGGCCAGCCAGGTTCCCGGCGGCGACGGGTAAAAGACAAGCGGCGCCGGCGCCTCTCCCCCCAGGAGATGGCACCGATGAAGCCTCGGGCCGCCGCCCCAACCGCGCCCACGGTAAGCGAAATCAGCATCACCGAAGCGGTAAACGTCAAGGAACTGGCCACCAAGATGGGGATCCGGCTCAAGGACGTGATGCAGAAGCTGATGCAGCAGGGGCTGATGGTCTCTCTCAACCAGTCCATCGATCCCGAGGTGGCGGTGCAGATCGCCGAAAGCTTCGGGGTATCGGCCGAGGTGGTCTCCTTCGAGGAAGACCTGATGATGGAGTCGCTGAAAAAGGAGACCGAAACGGTGACGAGTATCGTTCGTCACCCGGTGGTCACCGTGATGGGTCATGTCGATCACGGCAAGACCTCACTGCTCGACGCCATCCGCAAGACAAACGTCATCGGTGGCGAGGCCGGCGGCATCACCCAGCACATCGGCGCCTATCACGTGCCGGTGGGTGACAAGGCGGTGATCTTCCTCGACACCCCGGGCCACGAGGCGTTCACCAGAATGCGCGCCCGCGGCGCCGATGTCACCGACCTGGTGATCCTGGTGGTGGCCGCCGACGACGGCGTGATGCCCCAGACCATCGAGGCGATCAACCACGCCAAGGCGGCCGGAGTGCCGATCCTGGTGGCGGTGAACAAGATCGACAAGCCGGGCACCAACCCGATGCAGGTCAAACAGCAGCTGATGGCGCACGAGATCCTCACCGAGGACCTCGGCGGCGACACGGTGACGGTGGACATCTCGGCCAAGCAGGGCACCGGAATCAGTGACCTGCTGGAGATGATCCTGCTGGTCACCGAAATGACCGAGCACAAGGCCAGTGAAGACCGCTCGGGCACCGGCGTGGTGCTGGAAGCGAATCTCGACCGAGGCCGCGGCCCGGTGGCCACTGTTCTGGTGCAGGACGGTTCGGTGAAGGTGGGCGACCACTGTATCGCCGGCGCCTACCAGGGCAAGGTCCGAGCCATGTTCGACGACCAGGGCAACAAGGTGGAGGTGGTGCCGCCCTCCCACCCGGTGCAGATCATCGGCCTGCAGGGAGTTCCCGATGCCGGGGACTCCTTCCAGGTGGTGGAGGATGTGGTCAAGGCGAACAAGATCGCCACCTTCCGCAAATCGAGGATGCGGGCCAGCGCGCTGGCCGGTGACACTCCGCGGCTGACCCTGGACCAGCTCTTCCAGCAGATCGAAACCGGTGTGGTGAAGGAACTGCCGGTGATCATCAAGGCCGACGTGCAGGGCTCGGTGGAAGTGCTCCACGACGCGCTGTCCAAACTGGAAGCAAAGGAGATCAAGACCCGCACCATCCATTCCGGTGTGGGCGCGGTCACCGAGAACGACGTGCTGCTGGCCACCGCCTCCAACGCCATCATCATCGGCTTCAACGTGCGTCCCGAACGGGGTGCCACGGATCTGGCCGAGCGGGAGAACGTGGACATCCGCCTGCACAACGTGGTCTACAAGGTCACCGAGGAGATCCACCAGGCCATGGCCGGCCTGCTCGACCCGGAATACAAGGAGAAGGTCCTCGGCCACGTGGAGGTGCGCGACACCTTCCGCGTCCCCAAGGCGGGCACCATCGCCGGCTGCTTCGTCTCCGACGGTGTGGTGCAGCGGAAGAACAGCATCCGCCTGCTGCGGGACAACGTGGTGATCCACGAGGGTAAAATCAGTTCGCTGAAGCGGTTCAAAGACGACGCCACCGAGGTCAAGGCAGGTTTCGAGTGCGGTATCGGCATCGAGAACTACAACGACATCAAAATCGGTGACGTGATCCAGGTCTTTACCCTGGAGAGGATCCAGCCCCAGTTGTAGGCGGGGGGCGCCCCCGATGGCGCCTCCGGCCGGGACTGGCCCCTGGGGAGCCCGGCCATGATCATTGGTGTCTGCACGCTCGATTTTTTCCTACCCGGCTGCTCATCCCTGAAGCAGAAACGGATGTTTCTGCGCAGTATCAAGGAAAAGCTGCGCAACAAGCACAACGTGGCCGTGGCCGAGGTGGAGTTCCAGGACGTGTGGAAACGGGCCCGGATCGGTCTCACCTCGGTGTCCACCGACAAGGCAATTCTGGACTCCACCTTTCAGGCGGTGCTGCGGATGGCGGAACGGTCGCCGGACGCCCAGCTGCTCGATTTCGGGGTGGAATTCCTGTAACAAGGCACTGAACTCATGGGAACCAGACGACAACAGAAAGTGGCCGACCTGATCCAGGCCGAAATCAGCATGATCCTCCTGCGCAAGCTCAAGGACCCGCGGGTGGGGTTCCTCACCATCACCGGGGTAAAAATGAGCCCCGACCTGCGGCACGCCAGGGTCTTCTTCAGCACCATCGGCGACCAGGAGCGCATCGACTCGGCCCTGGCCGGCCTGCGCAGCGCCACCGGGCTGATCCGCGGCGAGATCGGCCGCACCCTCGACCTGAAATACTGTCCCGAACTGGCCTTCCACTTCGACGAGTCGCTGGCCTTTGGCGCGCACATCGAATCGCGTCTCCGGGAGCTGGATATCCCGCCGGCGGAAGAGGAGGAAGAGGGCGGGGAGGACCCGGACGAGCCGCGGGAGGTGGAGTAGGTGGAAGACCGGACGGCCAGGATTGCCGGTGAAGCCGCTGCCCTGATGCGCGGGGTGGGCAAAGTGCTGGTGGTGAGCCACCAAAGTCCCGACGGCGATTCCATCGGCACCCAGCTGGCCCTGGGCCGGCTCCTCGAGCCCCATGCCGGGGAGGTGACCCTGCTGGGGTCGGGACCGGTGCCTCCGCGCTACGCCTGGCTCCCGGGCAGCGAGCGCATCCGGGTGGTGGATTCCTGCCCGGAGCATTTCCCGCTGGTGGTGGCCCTGGAGTGCGGCAACCTCCTGCGGACAGGCATCAGCGGGATCAGTGGGGACGTGGTGGTCAACATCGACCACCACCAGCAGAACGACCACTACGGCCGGTTGAACTGGGTCGATCCCAGCTTCTCCTCGGTGGGAGAGATGGTCTACCACGTGGCCCGGCAGCTGTGCGGCGGCGATCCCCTGCCCCTGGACGTGGCGGTGAACCTCTACACCGCCATCCTCACCGATACCGGCAGTTTCCGCTTTTCCAACACCAGCCGGGAAGCCCTGACCATCTGTGGCGACCTGGTGGGCCTGGGCGTCAAACCAGCCGAGGTGGCGGGCAACATCTTCGAGAACCACTCGGCGGCCCGGCTGCGGCTGACCGGCCGGGTGCTCTCCACCCTGACCATCGATCCCGATTCCCCGTTGGGCTGGGTGGCGGTGAGCCAGCAGGACCTGCGGGAAACGGGCGCAGCCCCCGAAGACGTGGAGGGGTTGGTCAGCCTGCCCCGGAGTATCGGGAAGCTGGAGGTGGCCGCCCTGTTCCGCGAGCAGGAGGACGGCTCGTACCGCGTGTCCCTCCGTTCCAAGCGGTTGGTGGACGTGGCTCAGGTGGCCGCGGCCTTTGGCGGCGGCGGCCACGTCCGGGCCGCCGGGCTCTCCACCGCCGGCCCCTTGAGCGCCGCGGTGGCCGCAGTGAGCGGCGCGATCCGGGACGCCTTCTCCACCCTCGATGGAGACGGGAACGGATGATCAGCGGAATCCTGGTGGTGGACAAGCAGGGGGGGCCCACCTCCCGCCGGGTGGTGGATCTGGCCCGGCGCGCCCTCGGGGAACGGAAGGCCGGCCACCTGGGCACCCTCGATCCCTTCGCCACCGGCGTTCTGCCCGTCTGCCTGGGGAAAGCCACCCGCCTGGCCCGTTTTCTCTCCGGTGGTGAAAAGTCCTACGAAGGCGTTATTCGCCTGGGAGCCACCAGCGACACGCTGGACCGCACCGGCACGATCCTCGCGGAGCAGGCGGTCCCGCCGGGGCTGGATGCGGATGCGCTGGCCCCGCTCATCGGGAAGCTCAGCGGTGAGATCCACCAGGTGCCGCCAATGTATTCGGCCGTGCAGGTGGACGGGCAGCGGCTCTACCGCCTGGCCCGCCAGGGGATCGAGGTGGAGCGGAAACCGCGGAAGGTAACCATCCACTGCTTTGAGCTCACCGCCCTTGCCCTGCCCCTGGTCTTCTTCCGGGTGCGCTGCAGCCCCGGGACCTACATCCGGTCACTGGTCCACGACCTGGGCGAGGCGCTGGGCTGTGGAGCACTGCTGGAGGAGTTGCGGCGCACCGCGGCACAACCATTTTCCCTGGACCAGGCCGTGCCCCAGGCGGAGCTTGAGGACCAGGGCGCCCGGGAGAAACTCCTCGGTCGGATAATCCCCATGGAAGCGGTGGATCTGGGCCTGCCCCGGTTGACCCTGGGTCCCGAAGCCGCGGCCCTGGTGGAACACGGAGGGGCCGTCCCGTTGCCCGGAGGCAGCGCCCCGGAGCCCGGAACAGAGGACAGGGAGCGGTATATCTGCCTCCACCGCCAGGACGGCAGCCTCGCCGCCGTGGCCCGGCTGGAGGCCGGCCCCCCGGCGCAGGCCCAACCGGTGGTGGTGCTGGCCCGGGATTTGGACTAACTGGCGAAAAATTAACCCTTTACAAACCACCCCGGATATGCTATTAAATCCACTTCGTATAATGAGGCGCTCCATCCTCATGGTGGAGCGGTTTTTTTATTGGACAACTACTTTTTGGGTTGAAAGGAGGTTAGGACAGTGCCCCTGGCAAAAACAGTAAAGACCAAGGTTATCGGCACGCACCAGACGCATGGAACGGACACCGGCTCCCCGGAGGTCCAGATTGCAATCCTGAGCGAAAGAATCAATCATCTGACTGACCATTTCAAGACTCACGGCAAAGATCACCACTCCCGCCGCGGCCTGCTGAAGCTGGTCGGCCAGAGACGTCGACTGCTCAACTATCTGAAGGAAAAGAATGTCGAGAGATACCGGACCCTGATCAAGAAACTGGGCATCCGCAAGTAACTCCACATTCTGAATCGTGAACAGCCACCCATCGTTCCCTGGTTGCCCTTTCGATTATTCTGTTCCAAGAGAACGGGTCTGCATTGTTGCGCCCGCCTCCCGGAGAAGAATTCGATTCGTGCGGTTTCCTGCGAATGGCCGCACGGCACCATTTTATAAAGAACAGACTCGCTGCCCTTATTTTTTGTAATCACCGGAAAACGATCTCCGGCACGTGGTAGCGATGGGTTGCTCCTGGAGGAAAAATGGAATTCAAGACTGAAATAGATCTCGGCGGACGCACACTGACGCTGTCCACCGGGAAACTGGCCAAGCAGGCCCATGGAGCGGTGCGCGCCCAATTCGGCGACACCGTGGTCCTGGCCACTGCCTGCGCCCAGGACAGCCCACGGGAAGGAATCGATTTCTTCCCCCTGACTTGCGACTACCGCGAGTTCTTCTCCGCCGCGGGCAAAATCCCCGGCGGTTTCTTCAAACGCGAGGGACGGCCCACCGAAAAGGAAATCCTCACCTCGCGGCTCATCGACCGGCCGATCCGCCCGCTCTTCGAAGACGGGTTCCAGAACGAAACCCAGGTGGTGGCCCTGGTGCTCTCCGCCGACATGGAGAACGACCCCGACGTGGTGGGGCTCAACGCCGCCTGCGCCGCGCTCTACCTCTCCGAGATCCCCTTCCACACCCCGCTGGGCGCGGTACGGGTGGGCCAGCTGGACGGCGAGTTCGTGATCAACCCGACCAACGAACAGCGGGCGGAGAGCGCCCTCGACCTGATCGTGGTGGCCACGGAAACCGACGTGGTGATGATGGAAGCCGGGGCCAGGGAAGTGTCCGAACAGGTGGTGCTGGACGCCATCGATTTCGGCATGGAGCGTGTCCGCCGGATCATCGGCAAGGTCAAAGAACTCTACCAGCGTCTGAACGTGGTGAAGTGGCCGGTGGTGGCGCCTCAGCGGAACGAAGAGCTCTACAACAAGGTGGAGCAGTCGATCACCGCCGACCTGCGGGAAGCCCTCTGCACCCCGGGCAAACTCTTTGCCCAGAAGAAGGTCAAGGAAGTCAAGCTGCGGCTGGTGGAGAGCTTTGCCGACGACGACGGTGTGAACACCGACGAAGTGAAGAAGATCTTCAGTGCGGTGAAGGAGAAGCTGGTCCGGTCGATGATCCTCGACGAGGGCGTGCGCTCGGACAAGCGGTCCTTCGACCAGATCCGCCCCATCACCTGCGAAGTGGGCGCCCTGCCCCGGACCCACGGTTCGGCGCTGTTCACCCGCGGCGAGACCCAGGCGCTGGTCAACGTGACCCTCGGCACCTCGGCCGACGCCCAGCGCATCGAAGGGCTCAACGGTGACGCGAAGAAGAGGTTCCTGCTGCACTACAACTTCCCGCCCTTCTCGGTGGGCGAGGTCCGCTTCCTGCGCGGCCCGGGCCGTCGTGAGATCGGCCACGGCGCGCTGGCCGAACGGGCGCTGCGGGACATCCTTCCCGACGAGGAATCATTCCCCTACACCGTCCGCATCGTCTCCGACATCCTGGAGTCCAACGGCTCCTCGTCCATGGCCACCGTCTGCGGCGGCTGCCTGGCGCTGATGGATGCCGGTGTTCCGTTGTCCGCACCCATCGCCGGTGTGGCCATGGGTCTGGTGGGCGACGAGAGCGGCCGCACCGCGGTGCTCTCCGACATCGCCGGCGAGGAAGACCACTACGGCGACATGGACTTCAAGGTCGCGGGGAGCAAGAAGGGCATCACCGCCATCCAGATGGATCTCAAAATCAGGGGGATCACCCGCGAGATCATGGAGCAGGCGCTGAGCCAGGCCCGTGAAGGCCGGATCCACATCCTGGACAAGATGCTGCACACCCTGGAGCGGCCGCGGGAGGACATCTCGCAGTACGCCCCGCGGATCATCAGCATCATGGTCAACCGGGAAAAGATCCGCGACATCATCGGACCGGGCGGCAAGGTGATCCGCTCCATCGTCGAGCGCACCGGGGCCAAGATCGAGGTCAACGACGACGGCCGGGTGGACATCGCCTCGCCGGACGAGGAAGCCGCGATGAAGGCCAAGAGCATCATCGAGGAGATCGTGGCCGAGCCGGAGGTGGGCAAGAGCTACCTGGGCAAGGTGGTGCGGCTCACCGATTTCGGCGCCTTCGTGCAGATCCTCCCCGGCACCGACGGCCTGCTGCACATCTCCGAGGTGGCCCACCACCGGGTGAACCGCATCGAGGACGAGCTCGAGGAAGGCCAGGAGATCATGGTCAAGGTGATCGCCATCGATCCCATGGGCCGGGTCAAGCTGAGCCGGCGCGAGCTGCTGGTGGACGAGGGCGGCCCCGAAGGCGGCGGTGGCGACCGTCGGCCGGACGATGACGGGGGCGACCGTCGTCCGCCGCGTCGTGACGACCGCCGGCCCAGCGGACCGCCCCGGGACCGCGACCGGCGGCCTGGTGGCGGCGGCAGACCCGGTGGCGGCCGGCCCGGTGGCGGTCGACCCGGCGGCGGCAGGCCCAGTGGCGGCAGCCGTGGTCGCCCCGGCGGCGGTGACCGGGGAAGACGGCCCGGCGGCGGCGACCGTGGGGGAAGGCCCCCCGGCCGCGGCGGGCGGTCCGGCTCGGACAGCTGATCGGCGAAATCAACGCTGAATGAGAAACCCCGTCAGGTGTGAGCCTGGCGGGGTTTTTTATGTCCGGGTGAGGATTTCCGTGAGGGGGCTTGCCACCCGTGGCATCTTGCTCGCGTCTTGCCATCCACCGAGAACCCTCTATGCTCCCAGCTCAGCATCTCGTCCTGAAGCCGAAAGCTCAGCCGCTTGCGCCTCACCATCAGGTCGAGCACCCGCCGGGCGAACAGCCGCTCCAGCACCACGATGTCCCCCTGCTTGTCGAAGGGCATCAGTTGGAACAGGCCGTCCCTGTCGAAGGCGCCTTTGGTGGCCAGGGCATGGCAGTGGAGGTTGCGGGTTGGGAGTGTCATGTGCATGGTCGGGCTTGTTCAGCGGATCATGGTGAAGGTACCGGCTGGTGGTGGGATCTGATAGACTAGGCTCAGCAGGTATATTTTGGTTTAAACCACCATTTTAATTTGTTTTTTCTTTAGAGTGCCCACAATACCAAAAATTTATAAATAATGGAGGATTTCTAGTGCTTTGTTAAAGAACTCTGTTTGAGTTTTGCCGTTCTAACAGCTTTTTATCTTTTACGTTCTTGTTCCGCCAACGGACGTATTCTCGCAAAGCTTTTGCTATTTCATCGTGATTGGCATATTCGCTGTTGTTGATCACGAAGTGTTTTATCGGTGTGAAGTGACATTCGATCCTGTTCATCCAAGAAGCATTGGTCGCGGTGAAGACCAGGGTGATGTTGTTGTCATCGCAGTAATCGACAACCTCCTCTTTTTTGTGCGGTGAGAAGTTGTCCAGAACGATGAAGATCTTTCGTCCATCGTCATATCGATTTCGGATGGACTTGAAAAAGGCAAGCGTTTCATTCCATCGTTTTCGTTTCTTCTGGTGCATCCAGAGCTTGTCTGCATGGACATCGTACGCTGCCAAGTAGTGACGGACACCGTGAAGGCGTCTGTAAGTCGCTCGATGACGAACCGGCTTTCGCTGACGAGCCCAGGACGATCCGGCCTGTGGCCGAACCTCGATCGGGCCGAACTCGTCAAAACAGATCACCGATGCCCCTTTCGGCGCTTTCCGGTAGAGCGCCGAGATGCGTTTTTTTTAGCGGCGAACTCCGGATCGTTGGACTCCTTCCAAATCCGTGTTCGTTGATACGATACCTTCTCTTTCTTGAGGACGGAGCGAATCGTTGTATGGCTGACCGGCGGAATCATTTTGGTGTCGTGTACGAGGAACTTCTGCAGTTTGCGCAGAGACCATTGGTTGAACGGCTGACCAAACGCCTGCGGAGGAGCCGTCGCAATCTCGACAATGACGGACCGATCCTCCTCGGTCAGTACTTCCGGCCGGCCGGTCCGCCGACGCGGCTTGATGGCATCGAAACCTTCGTCGTTGAATCGGCGAATCAGTTCCCTGATGTACTCCTCGTGCATCCTGAGATGAATAGCGATCTCTTGGACGCGCATCCCTTGAGAGCTGAACGCAATAATCTGCCCGCGGCGCATCCTGGTCGCGCTCTTTGAACGCTTGAGCCATGAGGAAAGCGTGCTGGACTCGGAGAATGTAAGATCCCGGACATACAGGCACATGGAAATCCCCCTCCTTTGAAGGTTGGTTTAACCATGTGAATGTATGTAAAATATTGGTTCTTAAAGTACAAGTCTACTTTTCGAACAGAGCACTAGATATATGAAAAACTCAAAAGCGATGCTTGCACTGGTACTTAGTGTAGGTGCAGCGGTTTATGCAGAGGATGCAAGTCAAGAAGCTTGTGAGCCCCTAAGTGCTAATGGTCCGCGAACAACAACTATAAAGACTCTTCTTGATCCCCTTGACCATACTAAATTCTTTGAGACGAGATTCTATAATACTTCAGGTGATGAGACTGTTGAAGAGTGTATGGTAAGGTACCATGATAAAATAGCTGGAATAATTGAGGTTTTGAAACATTATGTAAGACTTGGATTTGAACCCACCTATGTGGATCAACACAGCCTTCCAAGAACCATGAGTCCCATAGAAGCACAGGTTTTAGATGGTGAATATGCTTGGTACATCCCTGGGATGGAACAGATAAGAAAACAGATAAAGGCAGCAGCACTAGAGAATAAGTAAAGAGTAGTGATTTCCTGTAGAGGTGTCAATTTTTCCAAGCCGTTTCAAGGCCCGATCTCACCGAATGCCTTTGAAAATGTGTGCAAACTCCGTATCGATGCCGGAGAGTTCGTCTGCGGCCTCCGGTCCATCAATGAGCGTTGATTCTGCACCACCAACCGGTCAAAACCCATTATCCGTACACACCACTCCCCGAATCCCGGCCACAGCTTCCGGAGCTATACCCGGAACCCCCAATCGATCCACGTGAGTTGAGGTCCTGGTCCTTTCTCCACATTCCATCTGCTCATGCTTGACGATATAACAATATATGTTATATTCAATATCGATATGACTGGAAATCGCTTACGACAGTACAGGCAGGATTCGGGGTGGAACCAGGCTCGCCTGGCCGCCCGATTGGGCGTTGCGCAGGCCTATGTCTCAATGATGGAGAGGGGAAGACGTCCGGTGCCGGAGCGCATGGCGCGGCGGGTGGCGAGTTTGCTTCGGCTGCCGGCCACGGTTTTGCCGCTGCCTCCGGCAAGGGTGCTGAATAAACCGGTGGATGAGGATTGGATCGCTGGGAATCTCGCCCGGTTGGGATATCCGGGGTTCAGGTATTTGTCCAGGCCCGGACGGAAACGGCATCCAGCCGAGCTTCTCCTGAGGGCACTGGCCCTCCAGCGGCTCGACCCCAGGCTCAGCGAAGCTCTGGCCTGGCTTCTTCTGCAGTTCGAGGATTTTGATTCCGCCAGGCTGGTCGCGGAAGCCAAGTCACGGGATCTGCAGAACCGGCTGGGGTTCACGGTGTCACTGGCTCGAAACGTTGCCCATCATAACCCAGAATTCAGGCATCGTTCCCGTTCCCTGGAAGCGCTTGAAGAGATGCTCAAGCCTTCCCGGCTGGCCAGCGAGGGCACATACGGCGGTGGCGAGATGAGCCGGGGCATGGCAGCCTGGGTCCGGAAAAACCGATCGGCAGAAGCGGCCTACTGGAACCTTCTGACGGATTTGAAAATGGAGCACCTGCCCTATGCCGGGTCACATCCCTGAACCGTGGTTGAGTTTTCTGGTCGACGCGGATGGCGCGATGGGACGGCCGGTGACGGTCCATTGTCTCGGCGGGTTCTCCCTGTTAGCTCCTTGGGGGCTGCCGCGTCCCACGGCTGACGTTGATTTCATCGAAATAAGGCCCTCAGACGCTGCCGCCGCACTGCTTGAATTGGCAGGTGAAGGTAGTGCCCTGGCAATGAAATATGGCCTGTTTTTTCAGTGGGTGACCATTGCTGAATACCCGGAGGGGTATGTCGAAAGGCTTGTCGACATCACTCCGGCCCGTCTCGAACGGATCAGGTTGTTGTCACTTTGACGTTCATGATCTCGTACTGGCCAAGCTGTCCAGAAACAGTCCCCGTGACCGTTCGGACGTCTCGTTCCTCGTTAGCAAAGGTACCCTGGACCGAAAGATTCTCGAAGACCGGTTCACTGATGAGTTGCGTCCTTACCTGCTGAACGAGAAACGTGGATCCCTGACCTTTCGTCTCTGGTTGGAGGAGTTTTTCGGTGACGACTGAGGGCCAGGGAGCCCTCAGGGCGGTGAACGCGGTCACAATGGTGGCGCCGGCCGTGGCGGCCGGTCCGGCTCTGACAGCTGATCACTTCAACTGAGTTCGCATGACAAACCCCCGCCGGGTGAAAGCCTGGCGGGGGTTTTTGTGCCCGGGTGAGGATTTTCGTCAGGGGGCATGTCGCCAACTGAGAACCGAAGACGGACTCCCTCGCAACATTTCGTAAATTTATTCCATGGTATTCGGTGAGGCAGGGGGTGCCGGCAGCCGAAATTTAAACTGGCTCCAGATAAGGAAAACATTATATATCAAAGGGGATTCCACTAAAGTTGAACGCCCCCTCAGGGGCCTTCCTGAAGCCACCGGCCATGCGAGAGGAGAATTACTTTTCTCTACATGCCATTGACAAAACTAAATGTGTTTACATAATATTGCAAAATATTGGTTCAGGAAGAATTCAATCCTGGCACAACTGCCCAACTCATCATTCTGGAAATTTAATGTCAGTGCCTTCGGGACTTTGCGTGCATATGTTCTCTGGAATCATCTCCGCTTCTGATTGTCCTGATCAGAGCCTCGGCATGATTTTTGGAAAATATTGTTAGATTGTCCGGAGACCCCAAATATGTGTTGTAGCCACCAAACATCAGGTGCATGTCCCTGAGATCGTTTCAGACTCTGTGAACTGCTGATACCAGGCTGGCACGTCAATAAACAGGGAGGGCCGTCATCATGATTTAGAAACCTGGATCCCCTCTGGGCCTCATCACCAGCGTCAGGCCCGGTCGACGTTGATTTATCGCTATTGATCGATATCTATCACGCTAAACCGGTTCTGCCGCGAGATGTTCGCGCTGTTGGAACATTCGCTCGACAGACCGTGTGCTCAAGGAGAGATTCCAATGGTGAACAACTTCAATCCGTGTCGTTCTCTGCTGGTCGTTTCTGCTCTATTTCTCATGATTTCTTTTCCCGTCTCCGCCGATGTGGTCTACCAGTATGACTTCGAGTATGGCTGGAATGGCTGGTGGGCCAACAACGGTGTTTGGGACGTTGGTACGCCAACCGCCGGCCCGCCTGAATGCCATTCGCCCACTGATTGTGCGGCCACCAACCTGAGCGGCAACTACCCGGACGGTTCAAACACTAGTCTTATCAGTCCGCACATTGCATTGCCGACAATCAGCGGTGATGAAAAGATCCGTCTGCAGTTCTGGCACTGGTTCAACCTGAGCGATGATCAGGGATATGTCGAGATCAAGGAGGTGGGTGGTGAGTGGCAAACGCTGCACGGCCCGTTCGACGGAACCAGTTCGGCCTGGACCCAGGTCTATGTGGATCTGTCCGATTATGCCGGCTTGACCGTGGATGTTGCTTTCAGATTTACTTCCGGCAGTTTTAGTACAGCCCTTGGATGGTATGTGGATGATGTGGCCATCCGTCATGATCCGGTGGAATACCCCAATCCAGAGGACTTCGAACTGGGCGTTGGGGACTGGAGCGCGGACAATGGCTTGTGGCAAGTGGGAACTCCCACCGTGGGACCAAGTGCAGGTCACTCAGGTACCGATTGCGCCGGGACTGTCCTTGGCGGCAATTATTCAGACGGTGCGAACACAAGATTGGTCAGCCCGGAGACCACCTTGCCTGCTGACCGGTCGAGCAATAGCAAAATCCTGCTGCTATTCTGGCAGTGGTTCAGCCTGAGCGATGATGCAGGATACGTCCAGATCTCGGTCGACGGGGGCAGTTGGCAAACGGTACATGGTACGGTTGATGGTGACAGCCTGGAGTGGACACAAGTCGTTGTGGATCTCACTGCCTATGCTGGTTCCACGATTCGCCTTTCCTTCTATTTTTCATCAGGATCCTTTAGCACTGACAGCGGTTGGTATATCGATGATGTATCGCTCTTCTTCGGTCCAGTGGTCTATCCGAATCCGGAGAATTTCGAGTCAGGCCCTGGATTCTGGAGCGCCACCAACGGCCTCTGGCAAATCGGCGAGCCGACAGTGGGCCCTGAGGATTGTCCCTCACCGGTCAATTGTGCCGGCACGGTGCTTGACGGGAATTACTATAGTGGCGCCAACAGCTGTCTGCTCAGCCTGGAGTTCACTCTCACCGATGAGGTCGGCCAATATCCGGGTCTTTACTTCAAACATTGGTTCCGTCTGGGTGATGATCAGGGACAGGTCTATGTAGTCACCGAGGCGGGGGATTGGATCGCTGTTGGGGAACCTTTTGATGGGAACGGTGGGGAATGGTCACAGGTCTATGTCGATTTGTTCGCATACAAAGGTATGACCATCAGAATCGCTTTCTGTATCACATCCGGAAGTTTTAGTAACGATAACGGTTGGTATCTGGACGATATCTGGATGGAGGGGATCGAGGAGGGGACGGTCACTGCTGCTCTCACCTGCGTTCCCAACTCGGGAACCGTTCCCTTTGCCACCCAGCTGTCGGTGAGCATGACCAATAACAGCGACGAGACCAGAAGTATCGCCGGGCTGCTGACCGTTGATCTGGCCAGCGGCCAATTCGTGAACAACTGGCGTCGCGGCTACACCAACTTGACCGGCGGGCAGGTATTCCAGTCGAGTTGGACCATGACCATTCCCGCCCAGTCATTCATGATCGGCGACAATGTCTTTTCACTCTATGCCCAGGACGTGACGCCGGAACCATACAATCAGCCGCCCTATCAACCATCGGGAGACACCGGATTCGATTCCTGCACGATCGAAGGCATCATGCCCTAGGCTTTTCAACACCATCGCGGGGGAGGTGGGGAACCACCTCCCCCGATTTGTGTGTGCGGTTGCCGGCTGTGCGCCTTTCTGCCACTTCGGCGGATCGGGTAGAGTGTAATCCGCCACCGAGTTTAGTGTGCCGAATCAGACCTCCAACTTGGAATGTAACATCTAAGATCAAAAAGACTTATATTATCCTCTGTGATGCTGGGCGTAAGAGAGTTCGTGGCGGACCCAAATGGCCCAAATCACCGATATTTCCCTTCCAAAACGATGGCACAGCACATTAAGTCCGCTGTTCTCCATACCATCTCACTTGCCTCGATGGTTTATACATCTGCCCGTGGATGGGCAGCTGAGAGAGCCGACAGGCTGGTCCGTCTGAAGGCCGAACTGGATGAGGCAAAGAGTGAAATCGCTCTTCTCAATGAGGAGCATCAAGGATGCCCGGTTCGGGCGTGTCCACCCCCAACGGCGTCCCTATTATCGTCCCAATGAGAGAATGCGGATATTGAAACTCAAGGCCGCACGAGGGTGGTCGACACGACAAGCTGCAGCAGTATTAATGCTCAACGAACAGATGATTTCCTCGTGGCTGAGACGAGTCGATGAGGAAGGGGAGAGGGCACTGATTCGGTTACAAGTGCCTGTGAACAAATTCCCTGAATTTGTTCGATACATCGTTTGTCAGAAAAAGCTGTTCTTCCCTTCGATGGGCAATGAACGCATCGCCCGAAAATTGGCACGAGCAGGACTTCACCTCGGTGCGACGACCATCCGAAGGATGTTGAAAAGTGACGAACCGCTGGCCGAGGTGATGGAACAAGTTGAAGAAGGCATCACCACGCGTGTAGTGACGGCCAAGTATCCGAATCATGCTTATCACTTATCACGTGGATATGACCGTTGTTCCGACGAGGGCAGGCTTTGGGGTGCCCTGGATACCGTTTTCGTTAAACCAAGCGTGGCCCTTCTGCTGGTGGGTGGCGGTGGTCGTCGACCATTTCTCCCGGCTAATAATCGGGTTTGCAGTATTCCCGAAGCATCCATCTGCCATCGACATCTATGATTTCCTCAACAGAGTTGTTCGAAGAGTCGGACGAGGACCAAAATACATCATCACAGATCAAGGTCCCGTTTTCATTGGAGAAGTCTTCAAGGATTGGTGTGACCAAAGTAGTATCAAGCCTCGATATGGTGCCGTTAACAAGCACGGAAGCATCGCTGTCGTTGAGAGGTGTATCCGATCGGTGAAGGGTGAGTGTACACGTAGGATTCTTGTTCCAATGCGTCTTGAGGCCATGAGAGATGAGCTGTCCCTGTATGCCGGCTGGTACAACGAACACCGGCCGGATGAATGGCTCGCGGGAAAGACACCAAGGGAAGTCTACTTCGATCTACCCCCTCGGAACGCGAACCCAAGATTCGAGCCACGACCGAAATGGCCAGTTGAAAGTCGATGCGCCGCACCGCAAACGAGGATTGAGGGACAACGAGGGGTGCGGCTGAATCTGGTTATCGGTTACCTGGAAGGGAGTAAGCATCTGCCCGTGATCGAGCTGCGGAAGGCAGCCTGAACCGCGTCACTGATCTTTGCCGTCCATACCTCGTCATCGCGATGTCTGTCCGAAGCGGATGAAATCAGCCTCTAACCGCTATCGCGATAGCATCCCGTATATTTCCGGAGAGTTCACCAATCAGTTTGGTTGGAGGGACGTCAAACCGAGGCAAAATCGAGCATCAGCGTCGATCAAAACTCGCTGGCGGGGTACACCTTCCGTGGGTCTGCGTCACCACATCTCAAGTTCTTGTGCCCTCGGTTTTGTGGTGTAGGGCAGTTTTTTGCGGAGATGTTGACCCAACGATCCGCCAGGATGCAGCCGACCGACCAGGAAGATCATTTTCCGACACTAGCCTGAGTCGCCCAGCACGACAAAGGCACCCCAGAAGAAGGGAAGACCGTGGCCATGCTCCCGCTGATGGGCCTGCAACAGGTCCAACTCCGCCAGGCGCAGGGCCTCCTTCTTCGAATAACCTTCACCCCAGTACCGGTAAAACCGATCCATCAGCTCAGCGGTTTCCTTGTCCGGCACCTTCCACAGGCTCATTAAAATCGTTTGTGAACCAGCATGCAGAAAGCTGCGCCGCAGCCCATACACACCTTCACCATTCTTGACTTCACCCACACCAGTTTCGCAGGCCGACAGGACAACCAACTCCGTGTTCTCCAGGCTCAGGCCGGAAACCTCAAAAGCGGTTAACAGTCCATCTTCACCAGTGGGCGCATCAATCTTTCCACCCGGCTTCTTCCCCGGCCTGGAAAGATTCGCACCGGCCAGGGCCAGGCCGGACCGGAGCAGCGGGTTCTCCAGGCAAGTATCATCCTGACAATCCAGATCCTCACAAAAGAACCCATGGGTAGCCAGGTGGAGTATTCTTGGCGATCGATCCAGGCGCTTCAGCACCTCTTCCATGGCTTCACCACCAGATAGATAGTGGACCTCCATTCCCGGATAAAGTCGGAGCCGGGCCATAATCGAATTGGCTTCCTGCACACTGTAGGGGATCGGGTTGAATGTTTGAGTCAAACACTCGCTGGCGCCGCGCGAACGCCCGGGCACATAGTTGAGATCGAGAGATTGGGCCACCAATGTTCCGCTCTGCGGGCTCGGCTCCTCTCCCGAGGCGTTGAAATCCGGAGCGGCCATCACCAGTGACCAATTGCTGTGATCCCGCTGTCGTTGAAACTTGAGCAGGTCTCTGCCCGATGAGACATAACTGATCTTGTATTTCTCAACAGCATACTCGCTGTCGGAGCATGGCAGGATTTCAAACGGCAGGAGGTTCAGCTGGCCATCTGGGGAGATGATGACATCCCTCTTTTCACTCAGCGTGGCCACAAGAGGCGCGAATAGCAGATCATACAATTGGCCGGTGGTCTTCTTCAGCTCCTTCTCTGACTCAACAGCGAACGGTGTATAAGCATGGGTGCGGGACTTATCGACCTGCTCCCTGGCCGCCTGCACTAAACGATCGATTTCGTCCGCATCTCCAAGGTCGACAGCGGTGATTATGCCATCTCCATCCAGGGTGAACGCCAGGTATCTGGCGTTATTGATGATCTGAATCCTCCCCGTGGAATAGTTTCGGGTTGGAATCACGCACCGGATGAATTCCCAGAGAACGCTTCCCCGGGGAAGGGCCTCGGCCACATCGGCAACAGTGAACTTCCTCAAGGCCAGATCATCCCTGAACTCGGCGCAATCCTGGCTCAGATCTCTCTCCAGCATATCTTTCAACTGGTAGAGTTCCGCGATTTCCTGGTGACTATCCAATGGACCAGGATTTTCCAATCCTTCAAAGGTCAATGTTGATATCCGGCTACACACCTCATCGAGTTCTTCCACTTTCCCCAGAATCCGGTCATCAGATGAACATCTGGCCCGCTGCCGCTCAACCGATATGGCATCGATCACCACGGATTTGGATTTCAGGATCATTTCCAAGGCCAGGCTTTTAAAATCCTCGCAGGTATTTCTGTCCAGCGCCTCAGGGTTGCCAGTGGAAGCCGAATCCTCAACCGACAAGGTAAAAGCAAGAAGATCGCTGGAAAGTAAATAATATTTTTCAATGTAACGCATTTTCTGATCTTCAGATGCATAGGAGAAGGCATACTCGATAAAGGCCTGCCTCGATAGATGCTCTTTTTTAAGGTAGGTCAAACAGCTCTTCATCTCGCCCATATCACCAAATAAGAGGGCCTGTCGACCCAGTGTCTCTGCCGTATCAGGGTGGATCAGACCAAGAACTTTTTCCCTGATATCCAAAGCACGTCTGTTTGTTGATTCAGCCTCTTCCAGCATCCCTCTCACCCAATAGTTTTCAGACAATCCTCCCAGACCAAGCGCCAGGTGAGGATGATCCGGCCCTAGGGATTTCTCCCTGATTTCGACAATTCGCCTGAAGATCGGTTCCGCTTCAGAGTATTTCCCTAGTTTCATATTGAGTGTTGCCAGGTTTTGCAGAACGATAGCCGATTGTGGATGATCCGGCCCCAGAATTTTTTCACGAATCGCCAGTGCCCGCTCGAGCAAGGGAAGGGATTCCTCTGGTCGGCCCTGATCAACATAGACATTCGCCAGGTTGGACAGATTGAGGGATACACTGTAATGATCAGGCCCGCGTATCTTCTCCGAGAGCGCCACCGCCTGCTTACCCAGAATTTCAGCCTCTCCCAATTTCCCCTGAACCGCATTGATGATCAGCAGGTTGCTCAGAGCTTTGAGCACCTCGATGCTTTCAGGCCCCTTTACTTTTTCGGAAATCTTCAGTGACCGCTCAATAAAAGCCCCTGCCTCGTTGAATTTCCCCTGCTGCCAATACAGAATACCCAGGTTGTTGAGAGTCCTGCCAACATTGATATCATCCGGGCCAAATGCCTTTTGCCTTATATTGAGTGCTCGCTGATACAGCGGCTCCGCTCTTCCATACTGCCCCATCTTGGCGTAGAGGATCCCGAAACTATCCAGGACCACTGCCAGGTCAGGATGATCCGAGCCTTGGTTCTGCTCGTAGATCTTCTCGCACCGCTCAAAATACGATTCAGCTTCAGGATACTGCCCCTGCCGTTCTTTGAGTGTGGCCAGATTGAACAGGCACTCACCCACTTCCAGATGGTCAGCCCCAAAAATCTTCTCGCGTATGGCGACAGCTTCAAGAAGCAGCTTCTCGCGTGTTGAATGGTCCTCCCGTTCCTTGCTGCATTTGCTGAGAACAACCAGCAATCGAGCGACCATGGCGGAAGATTCACCAAATTCCTGCTTCGCCTCTTCCAGAAGCTCCTCCCCTTTCTTTTCAGCCTGATCCAATTGCTTGTCTTCCAGCAGAGCAACCATCACTTCTATCTTCGTCTGGAACGTCCTCTCGGCCGAGGTATCTTCCGCCAAGCAAAGGCCGGAGGAAAACATGAGATGACAGCAAAAAATTACGGAGAGGGCCAGATTGATCTTCGATGAGTATTTCATCACGTCGATTCCATTCCTCGCATGACTTCTCACACTGAACCACCACTGGCTAAAGCCGGTGGGTTGTAATGCGATTAATAGTTGCGGGAGCCACTAAAATGGCGCTACTCCGGCACTATCTTGAATCCCTTGCCACCGTCGTCTTCCCACTTCTGCTCTTCTATGTACTTCTTGATAATCTCATCGGTCACGGTTCCAACTGTCGAGCAGAAGTTGCCCCTGGCCCACAGAGGCTGACCCCAGTAGCGCCGATTCAGTTCTTCGAACTCCATTTGGAGCTTACGTGATGAGCGACCCTTCAGGTATTGAACAAGCTTGCTCGGCGCTAACGACGGCGGTGACGCAACCAACATATGGATATGATCCGGTGCGAACACACCTCGGATTATCGTCACATTACGGGCCATGGCGATCTGACGGAGCAGGTCGCGGCACCTTCGGCCAATCTCCCCACATAATACCAGATAACGATATTTAGTACACCAATATCGGTGGTATTGGATATCAAAGATCGCATGTCCGCTCGTCTTGTATTCAGCTGTCATGGCATGGCTCTCCTTCGGAGATTCATCCTATACTGAAAGTTGACTGTCTGAAAGACGGTAGGATTAGACCAGGCGCACGGAACCGAAAGCCGACGCGGAATCCATGCCGGAACCACCGGATCATGGTGTCTACATCGCGATGATTTCACTCGGATCCAATGCCTTTCACGGGGGGTCTACGGTCCGGAGATGTTCTGCTCACCTACGGCAAACTCGAATTGGCCGGCCCCGAAGACCTAGGGCCAGTCGCCGGCTCGACAGCGCCCTGCGCGGCACAAGCGGTACGTGGTTTGACCCGTTGCCATTCACCCGCCGCGAAGTGGAGACCATCAGTGAACTATTCCTGAAGGCCTGCAAGAACCATCGGCTCAAAAAACTTCTCGGACCGGAAGCCAGCGAGCAAACGCTGGTGAAAATGGTTGAGTCGGGTGAACTGCGGGAATACCAGCTTCTTCATCTGGCCACTCATGGCGTGATGGATGACCGATCGGCCATGCGTTCCGCCCTGATCCTATATCAGGAACAGTTGCCGGATAGGTTGGCCCAGGTGGCGGAGGGGAACGAAGTCTTTGATGGACAGCTAACCGCGGAGCAAATCGTGAGAACCTGGAAGCTGGATGCCGAACTGGTCACCCTCAGCGGCCGTGAAACAACCCTGGGCCGGGAGGCGGGCGGTGAGGGATTCCTCGGATTTCCCCAGGCCCTCTTTATCGCCGGGGCCCGCAGCCTTCTCCTGAGTCTATGGAAAGTCGATGACTAGGCCACCATGCTGCTGATGCAGCGGTTCTACACCAACCTGCTGCGATCATTTCAAACACCTCGCTCGCTTGCCGGATCGGAATACGATCCAGGAGCGCGAATGCCCAAGGCCGAAGCGCTTCAGGAAGCAAAGAGATGGTTGAAAACCCTGCTGGCCGATGAAGCGAAGAAGCACTTGGGCACGGACAACGGGAGTGGCGCGGCGTATCCATTCCAGAATCCCAGGTTCTGGGCGGCCTTTATCCTTCTGGGTGACCCGGCCTGATAGGAAGATACCTATCAGCCCGGTCACCGCTTGCATATACCGGAAAAAATCGATAGTTTTACTGGCATTGAAAATTCGATGATCGACGATTCGCTCAGACCATCGCCCGCAGATCGAGATCGCATGACCAGCCCACAACACAATACGGCCCAGCTGATCGAAAGTGCCTTGACCGGAGACACCGATGCCGAGAGTGCGTTGTATGAGCATCTTTTTGTAAGATTCACCTTCATCGCCAAAAGAACAGTGGGAGAGGACGCAGAGGACCTGGCCCAGGAAGCCTGTATCACCGTCCTGGAAAAATACAAGAAAGCCGTATTCCACAAAAGTCCGGCAGCCTGGGCCCATCAGGTGCTGAAAAATAAGATCGGGAATTACTTGCAGAGGCCAAAAGTGAAACAGAACCAAACAGATTCACTCGATGCAGAAGAGAGCCGGGAAGTGGCCGGATCTGGCAGCGTCGATCCCGTTTTGGAACGAGATCTGGTGGCCTGTCTGCGGAAGATGACCCAAAAGAACGCTCATTACTCCAGGGTGATGAACTTGAGATTTCAGGGCTTCACCACCGACGAAATTTGCCGGCGGGTGGGAATCAAGGCGAAAAACATGTATGTGATCCTCAACCGGGGCCGACAGATGATGGATCATTGCCTTAAAACGGGTAGGATATGAGCCATGGAACAATGTATCGACATTGAAGTTGGCCGTCTCTTCCATGCCTATGAAGTGGGCCTGCTGACAGAGGACCAGCAGACCCTTTTCGAAATCCATCTCCTCGACTGCGGGCATTGTCACCATGAAGTGCAGCGGTTCGAGGCAACAGCAATCGCGCTCCGGAAAAGCCCCGCCGTGCGTTCGGCCCTTCAGCAGGAAGCCGAGGCGCAGGAGAAAGAGACGACGGCTCCAGTTCCAGCCACGCCGGCGGGGACAAAACCATCTTTCTGGCTAACCACCTGGGGCTATCTCTGGCCATCCGCACCGCTGGCTTTCCGGCCGACTTTGATCTATATCGTCCTGCTGCTGGCCTTGGTGATCGGTACCGCAATGGCGCAAACCTGGAGAAACCCCACAGACGATCCATCCGGTGGAAGCCATCACCCTCTTTCCCGTTCGCGGAGGCACGGAACAGGTCTTTCATCGCTCCGCCGGAAAGGAGGGGCTGATCAGTTTTGTCTACCCCGGAGCACGTTCTGGCGAGCCCTACCGAGTAGCGGTGACCTCAGAGACGAATGAAATCGTTTACCAGGAGGATACGTTTGATCGCTTCAAGGATCAGACGGGCACTCTTCTGCTCCCGCTGGCCCGGATGGAACCCGGCCTATACCAGCTTGAAATATCCAACCCAGCCGATCCTGACGCCATACCCCAAGTGTATAACTTCAGCATCGTGGACTGACCTGAGCCGCGCCTTCTCTTCCGGCCGTCTTTACCAACGAACGATTATGGCGCCAGGCCGGTGACCGTGCATTGGGCGATCTTAGTACCAAGAGTAGGCCTTTCCATTTCCGGCGTCAAGGAATTCACGCCGATTCCGGCGAATCACCTGATCCAGGGTTGTGATGATAAACGAGATGAGGGGCGCAGAACATTAATCTCGATCTCCTGGCGCAACAATTGTGCCCAGTTGCGCTTCCGCACCGCGGCGGGCGGTCCGGCTCCGACAGCTGATCGCTACAACTGAGTTTGAATGATAAACCCCCGCCGGGTGCAAACCTGGCGGGGGTTTTTGTGTACCGCCGGCCCCCTCGGGCTTCCCTCTCCCCCGATTTGCCAATTCAACTGATAATACATATAATATATAGATTCACTCGATCATTTTAATCGTGCTGTTTTCCTGAATGGAATGAACCATGTCCACTGACAACGACAATGATCGCCACCTCCTTCAGTTCCCCCCACGGAGGGGACTCCACCGACGCCGAAACCATTGGCGCCAGCCACGACCAGGGCACATCCGGAGCCGCCGGGGCCATGCCCGGACCTGGGGAAGAACCGGGCAAGCCGCATCGGCCGCTACCGGCTGCTGCAGCCCATCGGCGAGGGCGGTTTCGGCACCGTGTACGAGGCCGAACAGCTGGAACCGGTCACCCGCCGGGTGGCGCTGAAGATCATCAAGCTGGGCATGGACACCAGGGAGGTGATCGCGCGGTTCGAGGCCGAACGCCAGGCCCTGGCCCTGATGGACCACCCGCACATCGCCAAGGTCCTGGATGCCGGGGCCACCGAAACCGGCAGGCCGTTCTTCGTGATGGAGCTGGTCCGGGGCCGGCCGATCACCGAATACTGCGACCATCACCAGTACAGCGTCCAGCAGCGCCTGGAACTGTTCTCCCAGGTCTGCCGTGCCGTCCAGCACGCCCACCAGAAGGGGATCATCCACCGCGACATCAAACCGTCAAATGTCCTGGTGGGCGAAGACGAAGGCCGGCCCGTCCCCAAGGTGATCGACTTCGGTATCGCCAAGGCCACCAACCAGCGGCTCACCGAAAAGACCTATTTCACCGAGCACAAGCAGATTATCGGTACACCGCTCTACATGAGCCCCGAGCAGGCGGACCTCACCGGCCTCGACGTGGACACCCGCAGCGACATCTACTCCCTGGGCGTCCTGCTCTACGAGCTGCTCGACCGGCACCACCCCGTTCAGCTCCAAAGAACTGCTCAGCGCCGGCTTCGGCGAGATCCAGCGCATCATCCGCGAGGAGGATCCGCCGCGGCCCAGCACCCGCGCCAGCTCCCTCGGCGCCAGTCTCAACCAGATCGCCTCGCTGCGCCGGGAGCGGAGCGATCGGCTGACCCGCACCCTGCGCGGAGAGCTGGACTGGATCGTGATGAAGTGCCTGGAAAAGGACCGTGCCCGGCGCTACGAGACCGCCAACGGCCTGGTGATGGATATCAAGCGCTACCTCGCCAACGAACCGGTGGCCGCGTCCCCGCCCAGCCGGGCCTACCGCCTGAAGAAACTGGTGACACGGCACCGTACCGTGTTCGCCACCGGTGCGATCATGGCGCTGCTGCTGATCGCCGGCGTGGTGGGCACCAGCATCGGCCTGGTAAAGGCCAGGGCCGCCGAGAACCACGCCCGAACCGAAGCGAAGACGGCCGAGATGACCGCCGGGTTCCTCACCGACATGCTCGCGGGTGTGGGCCCCTCGGTCTCCCGCGGTCGCGACACGGAGATGCTGGAGGAGATCCTCAGCGAGACGGAAGAAAAAGTCGGCGAGGAGCTGGCCGGGCAACCAGACGTGGAGGGCACCATCCGCTCGTTCATCGGCACGACCTATTTCGACCTGGGCAAGTTCGAGAAGGCGGAAGAGCAGTATCTGCTGGCCCTGGAGCGGCACCGTGAGGCCTATGGCCCGACGCACTCGGACGTGGCCCAGGATCTGAACAACCTGGCCCAGGTCCACTGGGGCCGGGCCGAGTATGCCGAGGCCGAGCAGCGTTTCGGTGAAGCCCTGGAGATGCGCCGGCAGCTGTTCGGCGACCGCCACCGGGAGGTGGCCAATTCCCAGCGGGACCTGGCCAACATCCTCGTCTCCCAGGACCGCTATGCCGAAGCCGAAGCCCCGCTGCTGGAGGCCATCGACATCCAGCGCGAGGTGCTGGGGGAAGAACATCTGGATGAGCTGGCGATCAGCCTGAACAGCCTGGGCAACCTGATGATGCACCTCGGGCGCTTCCCGGAGGCGGAACCGCTGTACGAGGAAGCCCTGGAGATCCACACCCGCGTCCTGGGGGCCGACCACCCCTTCACCGTCACCGACCTGCACAACATGGCCTGGCTGGCCTACTACCAGAACGACTACAAGAAATCCGAGGCGCGCTTTCGTCAGGCCCTGGAGACCAGCAAGCGGATCTACGGCGACTCGCACCCCAAGCTGGCCGAGGCCCTGAGCAGCTTCGCCCGCTGCCTGCAGCGTCTCGGGCAATACGACGAGGCGGTGGCCAGTGCCCGTGAAGGTCTGGCCATGACCGAGGAAATCTTCGGGCCGGAAAACCTGCAGACGGCCGAAGCCATGGGCACCCTGGCAGTGATCCTCGGTGAAACCGGCGACATCGAGGAGAACGAGCGGTTGAACCGCAGGATCCTCGAGATCCGCCGGGAGCAACTGGGCGATGACCACCCCGACACCCTGACCACCCTGCACAACATCGCCTACGGGCACTACCAGCGGGGCGAACTGGCCAAGGCCGAGACCATGTTCCGCCAGTCACTGACGGCCTACGAGAAGGCCTTCGGCCGTGAACAACAGGACACGGCGCTGGTGATGAACAACCTCGGCCGCACCCTGCGCGGCATGGGCCAGCTGGAGGAATCCGCCCGCTGGTTCGAAGAGGCCCGCAGGGTCCGGATCAAGATCCTCGGCGAGGAACACGTGCTGGTCTCCGTCTCCCTGCACGATCTGGGCAGCACACGCTACGCCCAGGGCCGGCTGGACGAAGCAGCCGACATCTTCGAGCAGGTGCTAGAGGAGTATCCGGTGCTGGTGGGCCCCAACCACCGTGCCATCGCCATCGCCATGCGCGACCTGGCGCAGGTGGAACTGGAACACGGCAATACCCAAAAGGTCAGGGAGTTGATGGTGCAGGCCCGGGTGATCGCGGTG
The DNA here is from genome assembly GCA_963836075.1 of uncultured Acidobacteriota bacterium. GTDB lineage: Bacteria > Acidobacteriota > JAQAZP01 > JAQAZP01 > JAQAZP01 > JAQAZP01. The sequence goes on along the minus strand of CAWIIB010000009.1, from coordinate 1,404,915 downwards.
GACGCGCTGGGTGAAGACGACGCCCTGGTGGCCGCCTGCGACCTGCTCACCGCCAGCGCCCTGAGCCAGGAGGGCTCGCTGGATGAGGCGGACGCACTGTTCGAAAAGACCATGAGCCGCTACGAAGAGGAACTCCCCGGGGCTCGGGCCAAGGCCCTGCGGCATCACGGCCTTCACCTTACCCGGGCCGGCCGGTTCCAGCAGGCTGAAACCGAACTGACCAGCGCCTACGAGCTGTTGCGCGAAACCCACGATGACAGCCACTTCCAGTGCCAGCGGGTGATCCGGGCGCTGGTGGAGCTGTACGAATCATGGGGCAATGCCGCGGAGGCGGCACTGTGGCGGGCCAAACGGCAGGGGTGATCAGAGCGAATCAGGTCTGTCCTCAGGAGCGCAGGCTGTCCACCAGACCGTCCACACAACGCTCGATGAGCTGGAAGCTCTTGCGGTAGACCCGGGCCGAGTTGCCGTAGGGGTCGGCCACGTCCTTCTTCTTCCCCTTGCCCTGAGGGTCGAACTCGGTCATGTAACGCACCTTCTCCCGGTGGTGGGACCAGAAGGCGAGGATCATCTTCTCGTGGGAGCGGTCCATCACCAGCACCAGGTCCGCGTCATCCAGCAGTTCCTCGCTCAACTGCCGCGCCCGGTGGTTCTCCAGGGAGAGTCCGAATTCCACGGCATAGGTAACGGCATCCTCGGCGGCCGGGTGGCCTTCGGAAACCATGGTTCCGGCCGAACCCGCGGTGACCGTCGGGCGGGAGGCCTCCGGTTCCTGTTTCAGGCGGTCCTCGAGGCAGTATTCGCCGAAAGGGCTGCGGCACATGTTGCCGGTGCAGACAAAGAGGATGTTCACGTGATGGTCACTCCAGGTATCCCAGGGCCTTGAGCATCTCCCGGCGTTCCTCCGGGGCGTGGGCCGGCTGCTGTTCCACCCGCGAAGGGCGGTAGTAAAGCTGGATCCAGGGCCCGTCGCCCTCCGGCTCCAGCTCCGGTGAAAATTCTCCCGGCGCCCGGCCCCACCGGAGGCGGTAACGGGCGTCGGAAACGGCGGGCAGACCGGAGCCGACGGGTTGGCCTTCACCGATCAACAGTGCCGGCTCGGGGGCCCGTTGCTTCCCCGGATTGAAACTGAGGCTCAGCGATGCTCCGGGGTTTTCCAGCTGCACCAGGAAATCGAGCGGCACCATGTGGGGTCGGACGTCGAAACGGACCTCCCGCCCCGACGGCGCCAGGGTCACCCGGCCCGCCTCCCGCGGGAAATTGGCGGTGACCGACAGGATGTCGCTGTCCGCCTCCAGCAGGCCCCGGATCCGCCCCCCGCCATGACCGTTGGCCGGCCAGCCCACGGCCAGGTGCAGGCCTTCCTGTCCCAGGGATTCGGCCAGGCCCAGCAGCAGCCGCCCGCCGTAGACCTCGCCCCCCCAGCCGCCGGCAGCCAGATCCCTCCGCTCACCGGGATCGTAGTTCAGGTCAAAGACTTCTTCCACGCTGTCGGTGCGGTTGATCAGGTACTTGATCTGGTCGGCCCGCACCGTCCGGCGCTCCTTCTTGCCCACATATGTCTCCGCATACTGCCAGCCGCGGCCCTCGCCGTCCACCAGGCTTCGCCCCTGGAACTGCCCCGCCGCCGGGGTATCGATGCCGTAGGCCGCCACCACGGTGGGCAGAACGTCCAGCAGTTCCGCCGGCTCGTGAACCACCGTGCCGGGGGGCGGCGCCCCCCGCGCCTCGGCGCCGCGGGGGTACTTGATCAGCAGCGGCACCCGCAGCAGTTCCTCGTGGAGCCGGGTGGAGTGGCCCAGCCGGCCATGTTCCATGAACATCTCCCCGTGGTCCGACACCACGATGATCATCGACCGGTCCCAGAGCCCCTCCTGCTTCATCCGCTTGAACAGCATGCCGAGGCAGTGGTCGGCATGGAGCAGGCCGTCGTCGTAAAGCAGGCGGAGGCGTTTGCTGACCCGGGGCAGCACCGGGTCGCCCGGCCTGGGCAGACTGCCCTCGGTGGGGTTGGGCAGGCCGGCGCTGTGATACTGGTAGTTCCCCATCCGGTTATACGGCTCGTGGACGGCATAGGTGTGGAGGAAGAGGAAAAGATCCAGCCCCTTCCAGCGCCGGATCCAGTGCCGAGCCAGCCGGGAGGCGCCGCTAAAGTTGGAACCGGATGCCCGGTAATACTGGAACCCCCGTTCGAACCCGTGGGTCGGGTAGAGATAGCCCCCCCCGGTGATCGCCGTGGTCCAGAAGCCGTCCTGCTCCAGGACCTCGGCCAGGGTGGCAAAGGAGTCACTGAGGCTGAGGTTGTTTCGTTTGTCCAGGCCGTGAACGTGGGGGTAGAGCGAGGTGAGCAGCGACATGTGGGACGGCCGGGTCCAGGGCGAGGGGGTGAGGCAGGTACTGTATTGCACCGCCTCCCGGGCCAGTTTGTCGAGGCAGGGGCTGGTCATCCGGCTGGTCCCGTATGCCCCCATGGCATCGGCGCGGAGTGTGTCCAGCGACACCAGCAGCAGCAGCCGCCCTTCATCCACAGGGGACCGGTTCTCCACCGGGGCCAGCAGCCGCGGCACCGACCAGACCGGCAGGATCGGTCCGGCGCCATCGGCCGGGATGTCCAGCAATGTGGCACGCAGCTCCAGCCGGACCATTGCCCCGGCCCAGGAAGAGAGATCCACCTGGCGGTCGGTCCACTCCATCGACTTCCCGGCGTCCAGCGTCCGGCCCACCAGCCGGGCGGCCCGGCCGCCGGTGGTCAGCAGGCGGACCTCGAACCGGGCCCGGGGCGGTGTAAGCGCCTCTTCATCCGAACGGAGGGAGCTGCCAAAAGGTGGTCGGAAAAACCCGTAGCCCAGTTCCAGAACCGCGCCACGGGGCAGGCGGGCCCAGGGTGAGAGGAAGGTCTCCCCGTCCTTCAGACTGAGGGTGGGCCGCCGCTCCTTGCCCACCATGGCCGGACGCACCTCCACCCCGTCCCCGGCCAGCGGCAGGAACCCCTGCTCGAGCTCCAGCGGCGGTTCAGCCGGCCCGCCGCAACCGGGCGTGGCCAGCAGCACCAGGCCCAGGACCCAGGCAGCCGCCCGTTGGACGCGTTTTCCTGAAACGGCACTCTGCATTGAGGTATCTCAGATCCCGGGGAGTTTGGCCGCGGTGAGTTCCACCACCTGCCAGCCGGCCTCGGGGTTCTTTTCCATGGTGAACCGGGCCAGCGCGGTCTCCTGGGTCGTGCCCACGATAAAACCGAACTGCCCCTCGTATATCCCGGTGATCACGAAACGGAGGGTGACCAGGGCGCGCTTCTTGCCCTCCTCGATGCGAATCCTCGGCTTTTCCATGATCACTTCGATATTGTCAAACATCTGGAATGCCTTGACCAGGCCATTCTCCATTTCCCTCGGGTCGTACGCGCCGATGGGATCGGTGAACCGTTCGACATCGATCACCGACATCACCCCGCCGGCGTCCTCCCGCTCCAGGGCCCGGGCGGCCTGCTCCAGCCGCTCGAGGATCCGGTCCTCTTCGGAGGGCACCAGGTACCAGACCAGCAGCGCCAGTGCCGCCACCAGCAGGCCCAGCGTCAGTTCTCGTTTTGTCACGGTCACGGTTCGCTCACTCCGGTACTGTGTCGACCGGCAAATTATACCACTTCCGTCATACTGCGGCCGCCGCCCCGCCAGGGCAGGAATTGAGTATAATGGAGTTCGCCGCCCGCACCCATGGGTCGGCCCCCAAGCGACCAGAGATCAGGAGCGGTTCCCGGCAGGCGCCGCGGGCGCCAGCCCCTGCTCCCTTCAGCACGAGGCGAGGATCATGGGACTGTACGAGAAGATGAAGGCCATGGACGTGGTGGATCCCATCGCCGCGGACGTGAAGAACAAGGCCGTGGAGCTGACCGACGAGAAGATCGTGGTCACCGAAAAGCTTGTGGATGACACGCCCTGGGTCCACCAGCGCCTGGCCGGGGACCGGGAGTGCACCCGGCACTCCACCGTCTACTCCAAGCTCTACGGGTTCATCCCCCAGAACTGCCACCACTGCTTCAAGGTGGTGGTCCGGCCGAAGACCCTGCGCGACCTGTTCAAGGTCCGCGAGATCCAGAAGAAACTCGACCGGCCGTCAAAGTGCGGCATCGAGGAGCGGGAGCACGTTCACGCGCTGTACGGGGCATACTGGTATTGCCCGATCAGCGAAGGGCTGAAGGGCGCGCGGGAGCTGTACCAGACCGTGCGCGCCGAGGTGGAAGCCAGCCTTGGCGAGGGCACCGGCGTGATCCTCAAGCGGGGCTGTACCGAGATGGAGCTGGCCCACGGACCCTCGGACCGCTGGGCCTACACCGCGGCCCACGCCCAGCTGGAAATGCACCTGGACAGCCATTATGAAGTGAACCGCAGGGAGAAGATCCAGCCGCAGTATATCGAGAGCCGCACCATCCGCCGCTGGATCGAGTGGGCTTACTCCCACGGGGACGAGACCTACCTCGACTACACCGACGGCCCGCTCACCCGCCCGGTGGTCACCTACCATGACAGCGAGCACCGCGACGAGGACTTTCCGGGAGGCAAGCGCTAACCGCGGACGTTCTTTGCCGGTATTGGCACCGGCACCAGTTCGCCGGTGACCCAGGGTACCTTTGGCTTGACCGTCTGTGACGGCACCGGGGCGTCCTTTTCCAGGGCCAGCGCCGCGTCGTTCTTTTCCACCAGCGTGTTCGGCTCGTAGGTCCAGCCCCGAGCCAGCCGCTTCTCCTCCCGCCGGAGCATGAAGAGGATGTAGCGCCCGATGGCCGCGGCCATCACCCGGGTGGTCCAGCCGAATTCACTGTGGAAGCGCTTCAGCAGGTCCCCCAGTTTCTTTTCCAGGCGATCGTTTCCCCGGAGGTGGCGGTGCATGGCCCAGACGGCGCCGGCATAGGATGTGCGGAGCAGCATGCCGTCGCGGCTGTAGTTGCGACGGATCCGTTTGTCCGGGTGCTTGTGGTAACGCACCCAGCCGTCAAGGGTGGTGCGGATCAGCCGGGCCAGGCTGGGGCCGTTGACCTCGAAATCGCGCTGGAAGGCATCGATGAGGAACTGTTCCTCCTGACCGCCGGTGATATGGGGGTGGCGGTAGTTGAAGCGGAATTGCCCGTGGGCGTCGGCCACCGGAAACTCTGTCTCGGGCAGCAGGGTGCCCTGGTCACGGTGCTCCCGGTGCAGCGGCGTGCCGGACACCGGTGTGTAGAGCATGAACTGGTGGAAGTCGGTGTCGTGTCCCACCGCGTGGTCGATCACCTGGTCCATATTCTCCGGGGTGTGGTTTTCCAGGCCGATGATCGAGGAGCCGAGGACCCGCATGCCGTGGGACTGGAGCAGGCGGACATACTCCTTTGTGTCAACACCCTTCAGCTTGCCGTACTGGCTGTTCTCCCCTTCCAGCCCGGTCCAGATCCAGGAAACTCCCAGGCCGATCAGTTGCTCGATGCTGTAGGACCTGAGCACCCGGATGGAACTGAAGACATAGAGCGACCAGCTCTTCCCTTCCCGCTCCATCAGCTCCAGCAGGCGCAGGGCCCGGTTCCGCTGCAGCAGGAAGTTCTCGTCAAGAATGAAGAAGGAGCGGGTCTTCAGCTCCGTCTCGATGCCGGCCATGACGTTGAACAGCTCGTCGCCGGTCTCGTAAAAGTTGAGGAACTTGCCCTTGCCGCCGAACATGGCCGAGGTGGAGCAGAAGTTGCAGCCCACGGGGCAGCCCACCGAGGGGATGAGGATCGCCGCCGTGCCGGACGGATTTTCGGGCAGCTTGATGCCCATGATCCGGGTGCCGAAACCGGAGATCACCGCCGGGTGCTTCACCGGAGCCTCCACATCCTGACCGAGGAACTGGCGGAACCAGCGGACCCCGTCCCCGCGGACGATGTGGTCGGCGTCCAGCATCTCCTCGATGCCGTCCCGGTTGGCGATGTGGCCGCCCACCACGATGGTGGCCCGGGGCTGGTGCTTGCGCACCAGGTCGCACATCTTCTTCGCCTTGCCCACGTTGACGATGATCGAACTGATGCCCACCACGTCGTACTGTTCCGCCTCGAGCTGGGCGGTGAAGCTTTCCAGGGTGGGGAAGTCGATCAGGGTGCAGGGCGCGTCCATGTTCGCCTGGAGCAGCATCAGGCCGAAGGAGCGGTGGAACATCCGCAGGGAGAAAGTCCCCTGGGTGCGGGTCACCTGGTTGTGGTAGAGCTCCATGGGGTTGATCGAACGGCTGCCGTCCTCGTCGTCCCGGGCATAGGGCCCGTAGACCGAGGTCAGCAGCACCCTGGCCCTGGTGCCGAGGGGATGGACGGGGTACGACTGGTTCACAATGATTCTCCGCCAGCTTGAGAAATGATATTGACGATTTCGGTTTCCACAGTCATAGTAGGTTCCGGCGAAGGCGGATGAAAGCGGAAACGCTTGTTTTACAATAGTTTTACATTCATCCCGGCGGGCAAAACGCCATGACTCGAGTCCGGTGGTTTTTCCATCCCATCATCGTTCTGGTACTCTCCATCCTGGCGGTGGGGCTCTCGCTCTTCCTCTACATCTACTGGTATGTGGAGGCCAGCGAGGGGCTGCAGAGCGTGATCAACCGGGCCAACCTCGACCCGGAGCAGGTGCTGGCCCCCCAGACCTGGGTGGTGATCCTGGTCCTTTCCATCCTGGTGGGAATCATCCTCCTCGGCTTCTTCATCATCTTCGTCTACCACCAGAAAACGAACCAGCTCTACCGCCTGCAGCGCAACTTCATCGGGAACTTCACCCACGAACTGCGCACGCCGGTGGCTTCGACAAAGCTCTACCTGGAGACCATGCGCAAGTATGAACTGACCCGGGAAGAACAGCTGAAATACCTCGACTACATGATCGGCGACGCGGACCGGCTGACGCACAACATCTCCCGGATCCTCAACCTGGCCCGCATCGAGAGCCGCACCTGGGCCGGCGAGTTCGAGAACGTCGACCTGCTGAAGGAAGTTGAGCGGTTCCGGAAAAAGAACGCCCACCTCTTCGAGAACTGCCGGTCGGAGCTGCACAACCCCTCGGGGCGGACCTTCACCTGCCGTCTGAACCGGGACCTCTTCGAGATCCTGCTGATCAACCTCTTCACCAACGCCACGAAGTACAACCGCTCGAAACAGCCCAGGCTGGACATGGTCTTCTCCCCCGGACGCCGCGGGGTTCACATCCGTTTCGAGGACAACGGCATCGGCATCGCCAAGGCCGAGCGGAAGAAAGTGTTTCGCAAGTTCTACCAGACCGGCAGCGCCGAGGACCGCTCGGCCCGGGGAACCGGCCTGGGTCTCTACCTGGTGGAGCTGATCGCCCAGAGGCACAAGGGTAAGATCCATGCCGCACCACGCAAGGAGGGCGGTTCGGTGTTCACCCTGTTCCTGCCCTACTCCACCGGTGACTGACGAGGAGAACCATGCCCGAAGACGTGCAAAACAAAAGGATCCTGGTCGTCGAGGACGAGGCGCACATGGCCGAGGGCCTCAAGCTCAACCTCTCACTCAAGGGTCACGAGGTGCGGGTGGCCACCGATGGGTTATCCGGGCTCAATGCGTGGCGGGAGTGGCAGCCCCATCTGATAGTGCTGGACATCATGCTGCCGGTGATGGACGGGCTGACCGTGCTGCAGAACATCCGCCTCGAGGACGAGCGGCTGCCGATCCTGATCCTCTCCGCCCGGGGCGAGACCGATGACCGCATCGCCGGCTTCAGTCACGGCGTGGACGACTACCTCTCCAAGCCCTTCGACCTGGACGAGTTCCTGCTGCGGGTGGACCGGCTGCTGACCCGGGTCTCGCTCTACGAGGCTTCCTCCGGCCAGCAGACCGCCCCGAGCACCTACAGCTTCGGCGGCAACACCATCGACTTCGGCACCCTGAGCGCCACCTGCCGGTCCGGCGATATCACCCTCACCGACCAGGAGGCCAAGCTGCTCAAACTGTTTATCGCCAACCGCGGCACGCCGCTCTCCCGCCAGCGGATCCTGGAGATCGGCTGGGGCTTTGCCCGGGGGAGCACTACCCGCACCGTGGACAACTTCATCGTCCGCCTGCGCAAATATTTCGAGGAAGACCCGAAGAAGCCGTTATTCTTCAAGAGCCTCCGCTCGGTGGGCTACATCTTCGACCACGAGGACGAGTGAGCACCCTCCGATCCCATAATAATGGCGAGCCACGTGGCTCCCAGTTGGAACCAGATCGAGGAGTGGCTGAAGGAACTGGAGTTGCTCAGAAAAACCGTTGAGTCAGCATCACCAACAGCGGCCGGAAAGTCTAGGAAAAACTTCCTCCAGGTTGTTTCTCCTACTACCTCCTGACCTTGGAACCGCCTGGCGCTGATCACAACTGTGCCTGTCCCCGGTCCGCCCTGTCACGTCCACCATACGGCACTGGTGCACAATCCTGCGGTATCAACACCGTATCGCAATCATCACACCCGGCCCCGAACTTTTTCCATGCACCCTAGTCCTCATTAAGGCGGGACGCCCTTCATAGACCACAGTTTGCCTTTTCGACTAAGATCCAGGAATATCTGAACAATCGAGACGGTGAGATACCGGTCGATCACAGCAGCACCAGCTTTTCATGGACAATACAGTACTTTCGATGTACACCAGCAGTTGAGCCATTCACCGTACTGTCACAAGATGGCTGAAAGCCAAACCCAGAGGTTTGCTATGAGAATCCTTCTTGCGCTCTTCATGCTCTGTACCCTGTGTCTTGCACCCGCAGCCGTCACTGCCGGCGTCATCCACGTCCCCGCTGACCAGCCGACCATTCAGGTGGGGATCGACGACGCCGTGGACGGTGATGTGGTGCTCGTTGCCGATGGTGTCTGGACCGGCCCCGGGAACCGTGACCTCGACTTCAACGGCAAGCCGATCACGGTGGGCTCCCTCAACGGCCCGCAGAACTGCATCATCGATTGCGAGTCGCAGGGGCGCGGTTTCCACTTCCACAGTGGGGAGGGCCTTGATTCCGTGGTCCGGGGCTTCACCATCCGCAACGGTATCGCTGTCGATCCCTGGCATGCGGAGGGAGGCGGCGGCATCCTGATTGACGGGGCCGCTCCGCTGATCAGCGGATGTATCTTCACCAACAATCACGGAGCCTTTTACGGCGGGGGCTGCAATGTGACCTCTGAATCGGGCGGACTGATCGCCGACTGCGTCTTCCGCGACAACTATGCAGATCGCGGCGGGGGTCTGTTCCTCAGTGGTGAGGTGGAGGCCCGGAATTGCCTGGTGACGGAAAATGACGCCTTCGATGGTGGTGGCGGTATTTTCACCGGAAGCGGGAACCCGACGGCAAACGGCTGCACGATCAGCCAGAATTATTGCATTGACGTAGGTGGTGGGATATATGTCTCCGGTAGCATGACGATGGACAACTGTATCATCTGGGGCAATGATGCCGAACTGGAATACCCCCTGCCGAGCGACGAAGCCTATCTTGCAGGCTATGGCTCTTCCTACAGCTTCAGCTATAGCTACCTCTGTTCTGGAGGGAACTGGTACATCGAGGATGGCTCCATTCTCGATCCTGGTCCCGGGATCATCGAAGCTGATCCGCTCTTTGCCGAAGGGCCTGAAGGAGACTGGTATCTGAGCCAGCTCGCGTCCGGCCAGGCAGAAGATAGCCCCTGCGTCGACGCCGGCGACCCGGCCTGGGCCCCCGACGGTACCACCCGAACCGACCACGAACCGGACACCGGTGTCCGGGACATGGGGTATCACCACCCGTCCACCCCTACGCGGGTCCGCCTGCTGGCCTCTCCCGGCCCCGGATACGACAACCATCCATCAGTTCGCGTCTATGTCCCGGATCATGGCGGCTTTCTGGAATACGAGTTCAAAGCCTACGGCCCGACCCACTACGGGACCAACGTGACCAGCGGTGACGTAGATGGGGACACCGTCGATGAAGTCCTGACCGGCCCCGGGCCCGGCGATATCTACGGGCCGCATGTACGGGGGTTCAGCAAGGACGGCAGCACAATCCCCGGCCTCAACTTCCTGGCCTACGGTACGAACAAATACGGCGTCAATGTGGCGACCGGAGACCTGAACGGTGACGGCAGCGATGAGATCATCACCGGCGCCGGTCCCGGTGCGGTGTTCGGTCCCCACGTCCGCGGATGGGTTCACAACGGCGCTTCCGGTGTCACCCCCTATCCTGGGGTGAGCTACTTCGCCTACGGCACACCCAAGTGGGGGGTGAACGTATCGGCCGGGGACTTGGATGGCGACGGTTACGACGAGATCGTCACCGGCGCTGGCCCAGGTGCAGTGTACGGCCCACACGTCAGGGGCTGGAACATCGACGGCAACCCTGCGGTCTCGGCTATCCCCAGTGTCAGCTTCTTTGCTTACGGCACTCTGAAATATGGTGTCAACGTCAGTTGCGGTGATGTGGACGGCGACGGCATCGACGAGATCGTCACCGGCGCTGGACCGGGGGCGATTTTCGGTCCCCATGTCCGCGGCTGGAACTACGACGGCGACACTGTCACTCCCCTGTCGGACTTCAGTTTCTTTGCCTGGCTGACCGGTTCCCAGAGCTACGGGGTCAACGTCTTTGCCGGCACCGACATCAACGGCGACGGCCTCGACGACGTGATCGCCGGCCGCGGCCCCGATCCGGAGGCTGATACCGAGGTCAAGGTCTTCAGCTACTTCCAGGGCGAGGTGGTGGAGTGGATGGCCATCGATGCCTTCGAGGGCCTGACCCACGGAACCAACGTGGCGGCGGGACGGTTCTGACATAGGCAGCGGAAGTGGAAATGATTCGTTCCTTTCTATATATTGTATGTTAGAAGAGTAATGGAAATCAGCTTCGTGAGGAGTGAGTCACCGATCAGAGGGACCATGGAATGACCGCTCGAGCGAAAGATAAGACGGAGGTCATAGAACGCCTCTGTGCGGCTGGTGAGACACTGCGATCATTTGGCGTAACGGAGGTCGGTCTGTTCGGGTCGTTCGTCACCGGCCGGCAATCTTCGGCCAGCGACATCGACCTGCTCGTTGATTTTGCTCCTGATCAGCATACATTCGACAATTTCATGGATCTCTCGTTCTTTCTCGAGGATCTCCTGGGTCGAAGAGTCGAACTGGTGACCCGAACAGCGCTAAGCCCCCACATTGGACCGCATATTCTCAGCGAGGTGGAGCGTGTCCCCGTCTCCGCGTGAATACATACTCCACATCATCGATGAAATCGATTTCATCTCAAGCCAGATTCCGAACTTGGACTTCGATGGGTTCCAGCATAATCCGGCGCTGCAGCGGGCGTTCGTTCGAAGCCTCGAAATTATCGGGGAGGCTGCGAAGAAAGTACCTGAGCAGATCCGCTCCCAACAGCCCGAGATTGAATGGAGGAAGATCGCCGGAATGCGTGACCGGTTGATCCATGACTATTTCGCCGTGGATTACACCGTCGTCTGGGATGTCGTCACAACGAAACTGGATTCATTGCGAAAGCAGTTGAAGGAGCTTCTTGGCAAACTGGAGGCTCGCCAATAGACCATTCCATATGACCGTTCATTTTCATCCCTCGTCATCCACCAGAAGCAGACTTGTTTCATCCTAGAATCGAAATATAAGGCCAGAATAAAATGGCGAGCCCAACGGGATTTGAACCGGGAAGGCCCGTTTGGGATCCCCGCTGAGCGGTTGCTACTGATCCACTATCGGACACAGGCCACCCCCGCCGTTGACTTCATTATTGTCAGCCTGGAGCGACGCCAGGTCGCGATGGATCTATTCGCCCAGCACCGTGCAGGAAACGCTGTCCACGTCTCCGGACAGCGGATAGGGCGGCTGGTTGTAAGGCGCCGGTGTCACGTCCTCGCCGAAAATGGTGAACAGATTGCCACCGATCAGGGCGCTCCGGGCCGGAAGCTGCTGGGTCCAGCTGACGCCGAAGTTGCCCTGGGGCGGAAGCGTGGCGGAGCCGGCCTTGAAATTGCTGATTACCGCCCCGCCGGCCAGGATCACGTCGATCCGTCCGGCCAGCACCCGGCTGGACGCCGTCAGGTTCTCCAGCCCGGCCGCGAACTGGACCGGGAATGGCAGAACCCCCGAATCCGGGGTGCAGCCCAGGTTCACCGAGACCGTGGAAGCGGGCGAGGCAGTGCTGTTCAGGATCACGGCCACCGCATCCTCCCCCCAGACGGACACCGCCATGTCGGTATCGCTGTCCCCGTCGAAATCAGCAGTGACCACCCCCATGGGATAGGACCCCGCCGATTCGCCGCCGATGTAGCCGTAGGCCGCGGAGCCGTCGTTGAGCAGGATGGAGATACTGGACGAACCGACACCCGCGGTGGCCACCGCCACGTCGAAATCGCCGTCGCCGTCGAAATCACCGCCGGCCGCCCGGCCCGAGGCGCCGGAGGAGTAGCTCGGATCCTCGGCAAAGGTGCCGGATCCGTTGTTGATCAAGACACGAACCTGGTAGGAACTCTGAACCACACCGGAGACTACCAGGTCGATGTCGTCGTCACCGTCCAGGTCAGCGGGCACGGCGCTGGAGGCAGATGTGCCGATGTCGAAGAGCTGGTTCGAAGCGAAGGCGCCGGTGCCGTCATTGATGAATGTCTCCACGTACCCTTCGCTGAAGACATAGTTCGAGTAGGTCTTGACCACGGCGATATCCAAGTCACCATCCGTGTCGAAATCGGCGGCGCTGACCCAGTAGGGATTGATGGAAAACCCGCCGGAGGCGAACGATCCGGCCATGGTGAGCGTGCCGTCGCCGTTGTTCAACAGTACCCGAAAATGTCTTGCCTGCCCTGTTCACCACGACGATGTCCAGGTGAGTGTCGCCGTCCAGGCGGGCGGCGACGATCCCCCAGGGCTCCGCCCCCACCGGGTATTCCACCGCCGGGGCCAGCGACCCGTCGCCGTTGCTGAAGAGGACCGAAATGGTGTTCGACCCCGAGTTGGAGACGATCACGTCAGCATAGGGGTCGTTGTTCAATTTTCCGATGGCCAGTGAGCGCGGCGTGTCACCGACAGCATAGACGACTTCAGCCTGGAATGTCCCGTCACCATTGTTGATCAGCACCGAGATGTCGTCGGAGAGTTCGTTGGCCGATACCAGCTCCGGCCGGCCGTCGTTGTTCAGGTCTCCAGCCGCCACATCGCGCGGATCGAATCCCACCCCGTAGCTCACTTTGGGGTGGAAAAGATCCTGGGCCCGGGCGCCGCCTTGCGGCGAAGCCAGGGCCAGCAGGGCCAGAGTCAGCGACACCGTGACGATACTCATAAAATGTTTGTTGCTGTTCATGGTATTTTCCTCCCCGCAAGACGGGTGGTGGTAAAATGGGGTTCATATGGTTGCATCCATACCTATTATAGATGCTTGAAATGAATTTTCGTTACGAAAAACACCTACCGCACCGATCAAACCGGCTGCCGGGAACGAGCCCTTCAAGACTTGATATGCAGATCAACCCGTAAAACTGTGACCGGCCAAATCCCCCTTGCCCGTAAACCCTTGCGCGGTTACCATCTATCTCCCGCGGGGATGGTTCCCGCGGCGGACGCACCCCGGACAGAGGAACCATGGACCGCCGGCGCTACCCCCACAGCACGATCCGCAACCTGACCTACCTGAAGAAGATGGACTTCATCGTCGGGGCGGCACTGGTGGAAGCCGGGCGGCTGGGACGGGATCCGGAGACGGTGAGCGTGCTGGAGATCGGCTGCAACACCGGCAACGTCTCGCTCTCCCTTGCCGAAACCGGCTTCCCGGTGCTGGGGGTGGAGATCGACCGGGCCAAGGCCGAAGCCGCCCGGGCCCGCAACCCCTTCGAGCACGCCCGGTTCGTCAACCGCGACATGGAGGACTGGGAGGGGGGCGAGCGTTACCCGGTGGTGATCTGTTCCGAAGTGCTGGAACATCTGGAGCGGCCGGCGCAAATGGTGCGGCGGATCGTCTCCCTCACCGAGCCGGGCGGCCTGGTGGTGATCACGGTGCCCAACGGCTACGGCCCCTGGGAGCTGCTGGCCTACCGCTGGAACCCGCTGCGGCTGGCGCCCGACCTGCTGCGCAAAGTGCGGCTGGCCGTGGGGCGGCTGCCCCTGCTCCGTGACCGGCTGCCCGTGCCCGCGCCATACCCCAAGGGTGAGCGGCACATCCAGCAGTTCACCTTCAGCAGCATTGTCACGCTGCTGGAGGAGAACGGGCTGGAGGTTCTGCCCCCCGAGGGACGGTCGTGCTTTCTGGCGCCGGTCTTCCCCTTTTCCCTCTGCCGCCGCTGGTCCGGCCTGCTCTGGCCGCTGGAGACGCTGGACATGGCCCTGGCCGACAAACTGCCCCGTTTCGCCGCCTGCGGCTGGTACTTCCGCTGCCGGCGGCCCTAGACGCCGCGGGGCCCGGCGCCGTAAGCGGTTGTGAACACCACAGCCCGCGGCCACACTGACATGGAGGATACGATGAGCACCCGGTGGATCAACACCATCACCGCCTTTAGCCTGGCCCTGCTGCTGTCCGCGGCCCTGACCCTGCCCGCAACCGCCCAGGAGGGGCGGAACCAGACGGCGCGCAGCCGCACGATCAAGCAATACACCTTCCAGCTGGCGGTGAACGCCCCCGGTGACGGCCCGGGCCGCACCCTGCGCACCATCGAGCTGGGCTGCATCGAGCGGGAGAAGATCTCCTTCCACTACGGTTCCAAGGCGCCGATCCCCACCACCACCTTCAACCCGGCCGAGGGGATGGACGCCTCGGGCAAGGCGATCCCGCGCATCAGCTACAGCTATCAGAACCTCGGGCTGCAGTTCGAACTGCATGTGCTGCAACAGACCGATGACCTGCTCTTCGTGGGGCTGGAATACAACCTGAGCTTCATTGATCCGGATGGGGGAAAACGGAAGGAAGGGGACCCACCGCTGATCCTGAGCCACGAGATGGAAAGGATCAAGGGGCTGAAACCGGGCACCCCGGTGGTGGTGGCGGAGTTCTTCCGTCCCGCGGAGGGACAGGTGCTGGCCCAGAGCCTGGGCATCGATCAGGGGGCCATGGGCAGCACCGGACCGTGGCGTCTGCTGCTGACCCTGGTAGCGGAACAGAAATAATGAAGAGAGTACGTGCACTAATCTCGGGCAGGGTGCAAGGTGTCTGGTTCAGGGCCTCCACGCTGGAGAAAGCCCTGGAGTACGGTGTGTGCGGCACGGTGCGCAACCTGGTGGACGGCCGGGTGGAGCTGGTGGCCGAAGGGGAGGACGAACAGGTGGACCAGCTCCTCCGCTGGGCCGAAAACGGCCCGCCCATGGCCGCGGTGGACCGGGTGGATCTGGAGGATCTGCCCGGAGACAAGGAGTTCAGCGATTTCCGTATCCAATGACCAATCAATCCTGCTGATCCACCCACCGGTGGCCAAGCCCTCCGAACCGCCGGCCGGCATTGCCCGGCTGGCCGGAGCCCTGCGGGCCCACGGCGCACCCTGCCGGGTGATCGACGCCAACCTGGAGGGACTGCTCTGGCTGCTCGATACATCGGGACCGGCGGACGACACCTGGTCCCGCCGGGCTCTGCGGCACCGCCACCGGCACCTCGCCGCTCTGCGGTCCCCGGATACCTACGCCAGCCCCGACCGGTATGGCCGGGCTGTCTCCGACCTCGAGCGGCTGCTCTCCCTGGCTGGCCGCCAGGAGGGGATACGCGCCGGGCTGGCCAATTACACCGACGCACAACGATCGCCCGTCCGCTCCGCAGACCTGCTCGCCGCGGCCCGGGAACCGGAGCGCAACCCCTACTTCGGCTATTTCAGCGAGCAGTTGCTGCCGCAGGTGAACCGGGACAGGCCGTCGATGGTGGGAATCTCGATCAACTACCTCTCCCAGGCGCTCACCGCCTTCGCCCTGATCGGCCTGCTGAAGCGGGCCCTGCCCGAGGTGAGGATCATTCTCGGCGGAGGGCTGGTCACCTCCTGGCTGCGGTCCCCCCAATGGGCCAACCCTTTTGAAGAGCTGGTGGACCAGCTGGTTGCCGGCCCGGGTGAAGGGGCACTGCTGGCGGCCGCCGGTTTCGAAATACGGGACGGGCACAGGTCACCCGATTACCGCGATCTCACCGGCCTGCCGTATCTCAGCCCGGGGTTTGTCCTCCCCTTCAGCACGTCATCCGGCTGTTGGTGGACCCGCTGCACCTTCTGCCCCGAGCGGTTCGAGGGGGGGCGGTTCGAACCGCTGCCCCGCCGCACGGTGAAGGAGCAGCTGCAGGCGCTGGTGCGGGAGACCGGGCCCTCGCTGATCCACCTGCTGGACAACGCCGTGCCGCCGGTCATACTCCGCCAGTTGGCCGATCACCCCCCCGGCGCCCCGTGGTACGGGTTTGCCCGGATCGGGGCCCCGCTGGACGACCCGGAGTTCTGCAGGCAGCTGGCCCGGTCCGGCTGCCTGATGCTCAAGCTGGGCCTGGAGTCGGGGAACCAGCAGGTACTGGATGCCCTGAACAAGGGAATCGCTCTCGGCGAGGCATCGCGGATCCTGGAAAACCTCCGTCAAGCCGGTATCGCCGTGTATCTCTACCTGCTCTTCGGTACACCGGCGGAGGGCCGGAGCGAGGCGGAGGAGACCTGGCATTTCATTCTGGAGCACCGGGAAGCGATCTCCTTTCTCAACCTGGCCATCTTCAACCTGCCGCGGGGCAGCCGGTTGATGGAGGGGCTGGAGCTGCGAGAATTCTACCCGGGCGACCTGGCGCTCTACCACGATTTTGTTCACCCCAGGGGCTGGGACCGGCCGGACATCCGGCGCTTTCTGGACGGCACCTTTCGCAAACACCCGGCGATCCGGCGGATCATCCATCGTGATCCGCCAGTGTTCACATCGAACCACGCTGCTTTTTCACTCGGAGGTGATGCACTGCTCGAGAATATGGAATCGGTGATTTGACTGAATTCGATTCGATGGTGGAGAATGCAGGTCACCGATGGCGAATCAACCAGGAATGAACCATGGAAAGGGAACGAAGATGTTGAAGAAAATTGTGATGCTGTTCGTGATACTGATGCTGGCCGGCGGCCTGGCCATGGCCCAGTCAGCTGACGACCCGCCAACGAAAAAGGCCGGGGAAAAGTCCGAGGAAACGGGCGATGCCAAGGCCAAAGCCGAGGCCAAGAAAGCCGGGGGCGATGAGAAGAAAAAGGCCTTGAAGGGAGCGGCGCCGGCGGCAAAGCCCGCCCCCACCAAAGCCGCACCGGCCAAAACCACGGCCGCGGGAACGGCCCCGGTGGCAAGACCGAAAAATGCGAAGCTGAAATCGGGCGGCGCGGCGGCGAAAAAGGCGGCGGATGGCAGCAAACCTGCCGTGGCCCCTGGCGGGAATAAAAAGAAACTGAAGAAGGGAGCAGCCCCGGCAACCCCGGCGACTCCGGCAACCCCGGCAAAGAAAGCTCCGGCAGCCCCGGCAAAGAAAAAGTAACCGGGAACGAGATCCACACTCTGTGGGATCAAAAAAAACCGGGCGGTCCTCATCCTGAGGTTCCCGCCCGGTTTTTCTGTACGTCCTCTGGTGGTCCGTTATTTCGCGGTCACCACATCGTGGGTGTGAGCGGCAACGGTACCGCAGACCAGGAAACCGTCCTGACCGGCGAACCAGATCTCCGAAAGCTCATACGCGTCGCCGGTCTTGTCGAAAACCAGCTTGGCTTCCTGGTCCGCCATCCCGTCCCGGGCCAGGGTGGTGATCACGTGCAGAATCGAGGAACCTTCACCCTTGGCGTTGCGGCAGGTGATCATCGGGGGGTAGGTGCCCTCATTTTCGATAAAGTACTTCCCGGCCGGCATCGCGGTCTCGCCGATCACGAAATCGTGAGGCACTTCGGCGGTGATCTGCTTGCTGGAACCGGCCCAGGCAAGGGTCACGGCGAAGATCGCCACCAGACACACCATAAACAAAACCTTCAGCTTGCTCAGTCTCATCTCTTCTCCTCCCACGCCGCAAACCGCCGCCGCCGATGTCCGGCAGGACGGCAGTGCCGCGAGTCTGTTCAGTCAAACGGTTGCGTTGTAATCCATCAAAATGGATCTATTGCCCCTTTACAAAAACATAAAGGGAATCGCTAATAGTACAAAGATATACTATTCTTGTCAACCATTATCTGTCGAATGGATATCCGTTTTGTTTTCTATTGTTTACCGGTGTGATCGATCAGGAATTTCCAAAGCTGGCTGCCAGAACCACCAGATCGCCACCGTCCACCACCCCGTTGCGGTCCAGGTCGGCCGCCCCCCGGAAGCGCTCACCGCCCTCGACGCTGCCAAAACTCCAGGAGAGTTGCTGCAGATCCAGACCGTCCACCCGGCCGGAACCGTCCACGTCCCCCACCAGCGGACCGCCATACTTGATGACCCGACTTCCGGCCACCACGATCAGTTCTCCTGAACCGTCTGCGTTGGTGTCCACCAGGATCTTGCCCCGGCTCTGCCCGAAATAACCAACGTAGAGGCGCCAGAGCAGTTGCCCGGATTTCCCCTCCACGGCATAGAGGTGCCCGTCCTCGGAGCCGTATATCACGTCCAGGGCGCCCTGACCGTCGAGGTCGGCCACGATGGGATCACGGCACCGTCCCACACCGGCCCCGTCGGCGTACGAGTGATAGTTCCAGAGCAGGGAACCATCGGCCCGGAGGGCCCGGGCATCGTTGCGGTAGGCCAGGAACTGTACCGTGGTTTCGCCGGTGGCCAGATCGTAGTCGGTGACGTAGTCGGAGACCAGGCCGTAGGCCATGTCCACGGTGCCGTTGCCGTCAAGATCACCCGCCGCCTGGTCGTAGATCTGGTAGTGGTGGTCGCGGAAGGTGTAGTCGCCGCTGGTTTCGCGGCGCCGGGTGAACCCGGTACCCAGAATGCCCTGGGGCACCTTCCAGACCAGCGAGCCATCGGCCTCGAAAAGGTAGTGGTTGAGGTCGGTGCCGCTGGAAACCTCGGGCTGGCCGTCCCCGTCAAAGTCGGCCACCACCACCGACTGGTAGCCATAGTCGGCGATATAGCCGAGCTGGGGCGGAGCCTGGGCCTGCTGGGCGGCCGAGGGCCCGCACTGGTGACTCCAGACTTCCGACCCGTTGGCAGCCCGCAGGCAGACCACCCGCTCGGTAACGCCGGAGTCGTGCCGGGTGAAGAGGATCTCCTGCTGTCCGTCACCGTCCAGGTCGGCAAAGGCGGGAAGATTGTAGTTCGACCCGTTGGTCACCACGCTCCAGAGGATCTTGCCGTCCTCGCCGCGCACCAGGTAGCCGTTGCGCGGGTTCTGATAGTCGGTGCAGAAGATCTCCATGGTGCCGTCGCCGAACAGGTCGGCGGCCGACATACCGAGGATGTCCACCCCGGGGAGCGCGGTCCAGAGCGGTGCACCGGTGGGGCCGTCGAGAGCGATGAGATCCCTGGCGCCCACCACGATGTCCAGGTCGCCGTCGTTGTCCAGGTCCACCAGCACCGGGGAGCCCCACTTGAAGAAGACGGGCAGCTGCCGGTTCCAGCGCAGGGTGCCCAGCTCCGCATCGAGGCAGTAGACCATTCCGCTGGCATCACCGACGACCAGTTCCAGACGGCCGTCACGGTTCAGGTCGGCGGCCACCGGGTAGGTGCCGGCGTCGGGGTACTGGAGGTCGTATGACCAGCGCATCCGGGGGGCCGCTCCGAAATGGGCGGCCACCGAGGCCGCCGCCCGGTTGGTGGGCCCGTGCCGCGGGTAGGGCCAGTCACTGGCCGAGACCGGCCGGCAAAAAAGCGTGGCCGGAAGACAGAGCGCCACCAGCAAAATAACGGTGGGCGTGCAAAGAGGAGAACAGCGTGTCATCGATTTCCTTTCATCACCCGCGCAAGTCCGCGGTCAACAGAAGTATATACAACTTCCCTCCGGACATCGTTGTTTAATTCAAATTTCTTACTTGACAATTAGTTAATCCGTACTTATGTTTTAGTCAGACGGTTTCGATTTCAGAGAACAACACACATCAGCAACCGGCCCGGCCTGAAGATAGCGGAGGAGGGCGATGAGCCAGGACCAGCGGCGTATTCTCCTCGTGGAACCCCCCTTCTACAGACTGTTCAAGGACAGCTACGCGCTGGACAAGTACCCGCTCTCCCTGGGATACCTGGCCGGTGAGCTGAAGCAAAAAACCACCTGGGACGTCCTGGTGTACAACGCCGATTTCAGGCCGCAGAATGAAACCATCAAGATCAGTCACCTGTCAGGGGAAGGCTTCGAGAACTACCTGCGCACTCTCAATGACCCGTCGGCGCCACTGTGGAGTGAGATCAAACAGACCATAGCCGAGTACAATCCCACGGTGGTGGGGATATCAGCCAAATCCCAGAACTTCACCTCGGCGCTCCGAGTGGCCGGCCTGGCCAGGGAAATCAACCCTTCCACGGTGGTCATCATGGGCGGCCCTCACCCCACGACCATGGGGGCGGATATTCTGCGGCACCAGGAAGTCGATATCTGCGTCAGGGGTGAAGGCGAGACGACACTTACGGAAATCGTCGGGTCCATCGACAGGGGGGCGTCTCCAGAGCGCATCCGGGGCATCGTCTTCAGAAAAGACGGTGAAATCGTTGAAACCCCTCCGCGGGACTATATCGAAGACCTTGATTCCCTCAGCTTCCCTCACCAGCATGCCCCGGACGTTCTGAAAGACTACCACCAGTACCCGGTGACCGCATTCAAAACCATCTTCGCCACCAGGGGATGCCCCTACAATTGCGTGTTCTGCGGGTCCCGGAACATCTGGAGCCGGAAAGTCCGGTTCCGCTCTCCGGAGAATGTGGTACGGCAAATCCAGGAGCTTCAAAAAACCGGGCTGAAGTTCATTCACTTTGATGATGACACTTTTGGCGTGAACAGGAAGTACCTGACCGAGCTGTGCACGGCCCTCATCTCCCATTGCCCGGGATTGAAATGGAGTTGCGAGATTCACCCCAGGCTGGTGGACGAGCAGAACCTTTCCCTGATGAAGGCTGCCGGTTGTTATTCGGTCCGGGTGGGGATCGAGTCCGGCAACAACGAGATCCTCAAGGCGATGAGGAAGAGGATAACCATCGAGCAGGCCCTCCAGGTCTGCCGGCTGATCAGGAAACAGAAGATAGACCTGCAGGTGTTCTTCATCGTCGGCTTTCCCCAGGAAACGGAGGAAACACTGCGCGACACCATGGCCGCCATTAAAAAAGTCAGGTGCAACATGGTCATCTACAGCATATTCACACCGTACCCGGGCACCGAGGCCTTCGAAATGTGCAAGGAGTACGGGCTGATCGACGAGGACTACGACGTGTCCCTCTACAATCACCAGAGCCCGGCCAACCAGTTCTGTCGGAACATCGCGCCGCAGCGGTTCCGGGAGTTGGTCTCCGAACTGGAGAAGTCGGTGGACCGGCTGATCTGGCGGTACAGAATAAAGGACTTCATTTCCGTGGGGACCCTGAAAAAGATCCAGGAAATGGGAATCGGCATGAGTGTCAGGAAGGGTATGCAGTTACTGGTGGGCAAGTGACTGTCGTCGGCTGATGGTCAGCTGATCGAGAATGCCTGCCAGCTCCGCGGCAAAACGGTCCCGCTGATCGATGAAGGGCCAGTGGCCGGAGGGCTGGAGCACGATGGGGTCGATCCCCGCCCGCGCCAGGTTCTGGTGTGAGCGGGCGCAGACACCATCCGGCATGCCGGCAATATACCAGGCCGGCACTGTCAGACGGGCCAGCCGACCGGCCATCTCCTCCCCTGCCGAAGTCGCCACCAGTTCGCGGCTGTTCAGGTGAAAGAGCCGCGGGTCACAGAGCCGCAGACTGGCGTAGTAGCCCCGGTGGGCCGGCAGGCCGGCCCCCTGGGCGTAGATCAGCTCGCGCATCTTCGAAAACCCGCCGTGGACGAAGCGCTCCTCGTCCATCCGCACCGCCTGACCGCTGAAGACGCAGTCCTCGGGGCTGAGATTCCCCTCCACGTTGACAAAGGCCCGCACCGCCGCAGGATGACGCTCGCAAAAGAGCGTGCCCAGCACTCCGCCCATGGAGTGGCCCAGCAGCACCACCGGGCCCTCGCCGCGGGAGGAGAGCCAGCGGGCCAGCAGGTCGGCCTGCTCCACCAGCGGCAGGGGCTCAGCGGACCAGGCGCTGCGTCCGTATCCCGGGAGGTCCGGAACCAGCTGGCGGAAGCCCGAGAGCTCGGGGTGGACGACGACCCGTTCGAAACAGAGCCCCGATTCGCCCAGGCCGTGCAGGTAGAGCAGGGTCAGGGGCGCCTGGGCCGGCCCCAGCTCCCTGACGAACATTCCCATTTCGACGGTCTGTTTCATGCCCGCACCACGCTCCCTGCAGCGAACCCTGCCGGGTGCGCTGCGTATCCAGAAAAAGGGACGGTAGCAAAAAGGCGTGCCCCGATGCAAGGCCGCCGCTGATTGCGCAATTGACCGGCTTTCTGCTACAACTTGGGGAATATTTCGGATTGCCTCCCGAAATCGATCGAATAAATTTGCCTGACTCCCGTAAACGTGGAGAGGATCGGGGTAACGATGAACGGAACGGTTGCCACTTCCGATGACTTCGATGAGCGATTCGGCCATCGAAGCCTGCCGGAAAGGGAACAAGGAAATGTTCAGACCGCTGGTGGAAAAATACCGGCAGCAGACATTCTTCTTCGCCCTGCAGATCGTGGGCAACCGGGAGGACGCTTTGGACATTTCCCAGGAATCGTTCATCAGGGCCTACCGCAACCTCGGCCGGTTCGATACCGGCCGCCCCTTCGGGGCCTGGCTGCTGCGGATCGTGCGCAACCTGTGCATCGATCTCCTGCGGCGGCGGCGCGTACGGCGGGCCGTTTCACTGGACGACCCGGGCCGGGGCCCGGACGGCGATGCGGGCCGGCCGCTGCACGAAACCGTGGGCGACGAGCGCACACCCGCGGCGGATGTGCTGGTGGAGCAGAACGAGTTGAAGGCGAAAATCTGGCGCGCCATGGGCCGGCTGGACGAAAAGCACCGGACCATCCTCGTGCTGCGGGATTTCCAGGACCTCTCCTACATCGAGATGGCCGAGGCCCTCGAGATCCCCAAGGGGACGGTGATGTCCCGGCTGCACCAGGCCCGGCGCCGGCTCTGTGAAGAGCTGACCAGAGAGGACGAGGAGTTATAGCGCATGACCGGCAGGGACAAGACCGACGGAACAGCACAGGACCACCGCCGGCTCCACGACGAAGGGCTGCTCTCCGGGTATCTGGACGGCGAGCTGACCCAGGCCGAAGCGCAGTTCGTGGAACTCCGCATCGAGGCCAGCGAGCAGCTGCGCCGGGAGCTGGGCGAACTGAAGCGTCTGAGGGAGGCGACCATGGACATGAAATTCGCGGAACCGACCAGGAAGGAGTGGGACGAGCACGCGCAGGGCATTTTCAGCAGCGGCGCCCGCGGGCTGGGCTGGCTGATGGTGATCATCTGGTCCGCCTGCCTGCTGGCCTTCGGCGCCTGGCAGTTCCTCACCTCCAGTGAGGACCTGCTGGTGAAACTGATGGTCTTCGGCCTCTGTTCCGGCCTGGGGCTCCTTTTCGTCTCGGTACTGGTGGACCGGTTCAAGTCCTACGGCAAGGACAAGTACAGGAGGGTCATTCGATGATCGTGGTCACCACCGATTTTGTTCCGGGCAAAAAAGTCGTCAAATTGCTGGGCCTGGCCCGGGGCAACAGCATCCGCTGCCGCCACGTGGGCAAGGACATCCTGGCCGGGTTCCGCAACATGGTGGGCGGCGAGGTGCCGGAATACACCAAGATGATGGCCGAAAGCCGTGAGCAGTCCATCGACCGCATGATCGCCGAGGCCGAAGCGCTGGGCGCCAACGCGGTGATCGGTGTCAAGTTCTCCACCTCGATGATGATGGCCAGCGCCGCCGAGATCCTGGCCTACGGCACCGCGGCGGTGCTCGAGGACGACTCCTGAACCGACGTCGTCCCGACCCGACCCCTTTCTTGACCCCGTTTTCAGCGACCGATATAGTGCCCGCCAGGGGTGTCAGGTCATGGTGACGTCCCCGGAAAGGGCCTCAATCGTGTCGGATCAGACGGACCAGCGGCTCCGCAGCCTGGAGACGCTCTTCGATCCCCTGGGCGCCGCCCCCCCGATGGCGGGCAGTGGCGGCGACTACAGCGGCGCCTTCACCTTCCTCCCCACCCTGGTGGACCGCGAGGAATGGGACCAGGATCTCCTGCCCCGCCTGAAGGAATCCACCCCGCCGGCACTGCTCCGCTTCATCGAGCAGCGGGTGGATCAGCTGCTTGCGGTCCGCAGCACCCTCCTCCTTCACCGCAGGGAGTTCGAACGGATCCTCGGCCGGGCCGCCTTCTCGCTCAACTGGGTCGACCGGGAGGCACATTCCAGCGACTCCATGGAATACCGCTGCCTGACCAGCGAGGGGCTGGCCGTGGTTCACGACGAGCGGCAGCTGTGCGACCTGGTCCAGCTGGCCACCGGGCTGGGTCTGCCGCTGATCCCCTACGGTGAGGGCGGCGGGTACAACATGGGCGTGGTGCCCATGGCCGGAGCGCTCACCGTCTCGTTGAAGGGGATCAACCGCATCGGTGAACCGCGGCCCCTGGAGGCCGAGGAGGAGCAGCGGTTCGGTCCGGGACTGCAAAAGATCACCGCCGGCGCCGGGGCGGCCTGGCCGGATGTGGTGACCGCCGCCGAGCGGGCGGGCCTGGTGCTGCGCTGCCGGCCCAACACCCCCCGGGCCTCGGTGGGGGGCATCGCCGGCACCGGCTCCCACGCGGGCAAAAGGATTCAGGAGGTGGTGCTGGAGGGGCGGGCGGTGGTCCACGGCGGGGCCTGCTTCCGCTTTGCCCCCACCGACCGGGAGCTGATGCTGCTGCCCCGCACCCCCTTCATGGCCACCACCAAGTTCTGGGGTCTGGGTCCGGATGACCTGGACGTCCTGCGGCGGGCCGCCGGCAGCGGCCGGGGTGCGGGCAGGCCCTCCCTGCCGCTGAGTCTTTTCGTCGGCGCCGAGGGCTGCACCGGCCTGATCAGCGAACTGACCCTGCTGCTGGAGCGGCAGCCGGCACGGGCACGCACCGCTGCGCTGATCTTCGCCTCGGCCGGGGAAGCCCTGGCCTTTGTCCGCGCGGTGAAATCGCAGCCGCCGGCCGAGCAGCCGCCGTTCTTTGAAATCGTCACCCGCCAGGCCATCGAGGACTACCTGCTGGACCGCTTCCCGGACCGGCTGCGGCCTGGCGACGAGGCCTACGTGGTTCTCGACATTGAGGGAGAAACCGGGCAGGACGTGAACCGGCAGGCGGACCGGCTGAACGCCCTGGCGCAGCCAGGCGCGGCCCGGGTCTCCATCTCGCCCCTGCGGCATGGCCGGGGAGCGCTGCCCCGAGGCCGAAGCGCTCAAGGCGCCCCGGGAGACACTGCCCACCCTGTTGCGCACCAAGTGCAAGACCGACCCGGAGGTGCGTCTGGACCAGCTGGAAACAGCAGCCGCCCTGCTTACCGGCTTCGACCGCACGGCCCCGCAACTCTCCTCGATTTTCTTTGCCCACCTCGACCCGCCCGATTCAGCAATCCTGCACTGGAACGTGGGCGGGTTCGACATCTACGACGAGGCCCAGGCGGCGGCCGCCTGGGGCCTGCTCACCGGCAAAATGGCCGAGCTCTGTTCACCCGATGAGCAGGGGGAGCCGCGGGCCGCCTTTACCGGCGAGCACGGCCTGGCGGGCAAGGCGCCACTGCTCTTCCTCGGCCACATCTCGGAAGAGGAGTTCCAGCGCATTGCCGCAGTCAAGGACGCCATCGATCCCTCGGGGCTGTTCAACCCGATGACGATCTTTCTCCGTTCGCGGATCTCCCGCCAGGTGCACGCGCGGTTGCTGGCCCACTCCCACCGGCTGGTAACCGGCCGGGCGCCGGAAGGCTCGCCGGCGGCCCACGCCCTGGGCGAGGCCCGCAACTGTACCCGCTGCAACGCCTGCAAGGTCTGCCCGGTGATCGACGCCGAGGCCCGGCTGCGCCGCCGGGCGGTGGAAGCGGGCGGCCGGGGCCTCTCCCCGGCCAGCTTCCGCCGGGGCCTGCTGCCGGCCAAACGCGACCTGCTGCTGGCCCTGGAGAAGCTTTGCTTTCTCGGCATCAGCGGCGGCGCCGATTTCAGTTCATTGGACGGGCTGCCCCACGAGCTGGCCGCCCCGCTGCAGCAGACCGGCCCGCGGCTGGCCAAGTGCTTCTACTGCCGGCGCTGTGACCAGGCCTGTCCGGCGGATATCGACCTCCACCCGCTGGTGGACGCCTGGCGCGGCCTGGCCGGGGCCGGCCTGCAGCCGGGGAAAAACCTGGCCGCCGGCCTGCTCTACGACCTGATGCTGCAGCGCCACCCCCTGCGGGGAACGCTCTATACCGCGGCAGCGCTGCTGCAGCAGGCGGGCCGGCCGCTGAGCGCGCTGCTCCGTTCCGCCCCGCTGCCCGCCTGGCTCAAGACATACATCTCGCTGCCCCCCTTCCACCTCCACCGTTACCGCCCGGAGGCCCGGGGGACGCGGGTCCACCCCGACGACAATTTCCTGGTGCTGGGGCCCGCGGGAGCAGCCCAGCCCGCCCCCGCCCTGATCCGCTTTCGCGGCTGTATGGATTCCCTGGCCCGGGGCGGGGCCAGCCTCGCCGCCGACCGGGTTCTGGCCGGGATGGCCGGAATCTCCTTCGCCGACCTGGAGGCCGACCTCTGCTGCGGGTTCCCCTGGCGGGCGGGGATGGATCTGGAGACCGAAGCCCGGGTGAGCAGCCGGACCATGGCCGAACTGCTGGTGGCCGCGGCCCGTTTGCGAGGGCGCGGTGCGGCCCTGCCGCTGACCGTCTTTTCCAACTGCCCCACCTGCCAGGAGGAGATCCGTGAATCGGCACAGCGGCACGACCGGGACGAGAGCTACCGGGAACTGGTGGCCGGCATGGTCCAGGAACTACGGCAGTGGGAGCCGGTGGCCGGTCTGCTGGAAGAGGCGGGAGGCGCCACGGGGGTGATACGGGTGCGGGATGCCGCCGAACCGGCCGCCGAGGCGTTGATCGGTGGACCCGCCCGGTTGCCCGACCTGAGAAGCCAGGGCCGGCCCGGGCTCAAGGTGCCCTGCCACAACAGCGCCGAAGCCACCGCGGCCCAGCAGGCGCTCCTGGCCATGGCCTACGGCGAGACGGCCAGCTTCACCGACTGCTGCGGGCTCTCCGGCTCGGCGCGCCTGTTCCACCCCCGCATCGGCACCGAGGTGGCGGCCGAACTGATGCGCTCGGTGAAACACCAGCCGGTGGACCGGCTGGTCAGCGGCTGCCCCTCCTGCCGCGACGGAACGGAAATCCAGCGGTTGATCGAGTCCGCCGGCGGCACGGAGCCGGGACGGCTCCCCGCAACCCCGGTCACCGATCTCTTCTCCGCACTGCTGGGCCGGTAGGCAGGATACGCCCTACGGCGCTTTGACTTCCGCCCCGGCCTTTTTCTCGGCCGCCTGCTGGTCCGCCGCCTTCCGGCGCTGCTGATCGAGGAACCAGTTACTATCGAAACGCTTGCGCTGCGTGACGTAGTACGGGTTGTCCGGGTGGGTCGCCTGCAGCCGGGAGTTCAGCGCCAGGGCCTCCTCATATTCCCCGGCGAGGCTCAGAGCTTCGGCACGGGTGTTGAGGATGTTCTCCGGCGGGGTGGGGCCGGAGAGCTCCACCGCCTTTTGCGAGTGGTAGAGGGCCCGGTCCGGGTCAGCCACCTGGCTGTCGCCCATACAGTAGAACCAGGCCATGTTGGTGTGCGCCCACACAGAATCAGGGTCGAGTTCCAGGGCCCGCTCCAGCTGCCGCAGCGCCTCGGCGGTCTGGCGGGTTTGCGTGAGGAAATAGCCATAGGTGGACCGGAACATGGCGTTGTCCGGGTCCAGCTCGATGGCCCGGGCATAGGCCTCGTTGGCCTCCTCGTATCGCTTCAGGCGAAAACTGTTTACCCCGATGTTGAGCCAGGCCTCGGCGAAGTCGGGCTTTAGCTGCACCACCTCGCGAAACGCCTCCACCGCTTCCCCGTACCGCCCGGCCTGGAACAGGGCCATCCCCCGCTGAAAGGGTACCATGGGGTTGCGCATGCCCAGTTTCTCCGCCTCGTTGTACTGGGCCAGCGCCTCCTCCCGCCGGCCGGCAAGGGAGAGCGCATCGCCGAGATGGTAGTGGATCGAGGCCTTGTCCGGATGGCTATCCAGCTGTTCACTGAGATGGAGAATCGCTTCCTCTGCCCGGCCCAGCTGGATCAACAGGGTTCCCTTGAAGATGTTGAGGTTCGGGTTTCGGGGACGAAGAGTCAGACCGCGTTCGGCAGCGGCCAGCGCCGCGGCCTGGTTGCGGCGGGCCATCTCTCCTTCGGCGATGTTCTCCCAGACCATCGGATTGTCAGGATCACCCGCGGCCACCTCCCGCAGGACGCTCAACCCCTCGTCCCAATTGCCCTGCCGTATCAGTTTCAGACCTTCCTCTCGCCGGGCGTCCCACTTGATCATGATCTTGGGATCGACACCCGCGCCACTTTCAGCCGCCCCCCCTCTGCTCGGCGGTTGCACCCAGAGATAGCCGAGCATCTCCAGTTGCGACTTCACTCCCTCAGCAGGCTTCCAGTCCTGGTCGGCCAGGGTCTCCCCGCCCGTCAGCTGTTCAGCCAGCGTCTCGAAAGAATCAACCAGCTCGCCGGCTGCGTCCGGCTCGGCGGAAAAACGGTTGTCCAGTTCGTCCCGGTCGAGGTCCAGACGGTAAAACTCCTGCTCCGGGGCACGGATGTATTTCGACTGGCCGGTGCGGATGCCGTAGAGCGGGCTCCAACCGTAATTCTCCTGGCCGTAAACCGACTCGAGGTAACAACTGAGCCCGGGGTCGGCGGCCGGGGCCGCGGTGCTGCCGGGAGCGGCCATCAGCGGAACCAGCGACACACCTTCAATGCCGTCGGGCAATGGGAGCCCCACCAGGTCGAGCAGGGTGGGAGCGATGTCGAGGGTCCGCACCATGTGCGGAACCCGCTGGCCACCGTCGATCTTCCCGCCCATCCGCATCAGCAGCGGCACCCGCAGGGTGCTGTCGTAGATAAAGACTCCGTGGCTCGATTCGTCATGCTCGCCCAGGCCTTCACCATGATCTGAGGTTAGGGCCACCAGCAGGTTCTCACCATCGAACCCCAACGCTTTCAACGACTTGAGCAGCAGCCCGATCTGGGCGTCCACAAAAACCACTTCGCCGAAGTAGGGGTTGTCGGGGAACCGGCTCTTCATCGGCTCCGGCGGAGTGTATGGGAAATGGGGGTCCCAGATATGGATCCAGGCGAAGAACGGTTTGGGGCTCTTCACAGCCAGCCATTTCACCGCTGAGCTGACCACCAGGTCGGCCCGGCGCTGGGTGAGGGCGGTGCCGCGACGTTCAGGCATCTTGTCGTCATAGTTGTCGAAGCCCTGGTCCAGGCCGAACACGGAGTCGAGCACGTAGGAACCGATAAAGGCGCCGGTGCGGTAGCCGGCGTCCCGGAACAGCTCGGCCAGGGTCACCGCCTGCTGCCCCAGCCGGTAGGTCCCGTTGTTGTGTATCCCCAGTGTCGACGGATAGAGCCCGGTGAGAATCGTGGCATGGGAGGGCAGGGTGATCGGGACCGGGGTAACCGCGTCCTCGAACAGCGCGCCCGAGGCGGCCAGCTCGTCGAGGTAGGGAGTGGACCCGCCGGTGTACCCGTAACAGGAGAGGCGGTCGGCGCGCAGGGTATCCACGGTGACCAGCAGTACCGGAGGGTCCGCCGGTGACCGATTGCGCGGTTTCCGCGGCCACGCTCTCCGGGGTGGGCTGCGCTTCACCGCTCTCCGTCTTCCCGCAGGAGGGCAGGAAGAGGAGAGAGCCAAGGATGATCATCAGAACGGGGGCATGAAATACGATGTTTCTCCGCATGTCGGCAACTCCGGTATTCTCGTGAAAACAAATCGTCCAGACGCCGCGGCCGCAGCGAGGGTAAAGGGTATTCGCGGTCACCGCGGGCTGTCAACCGGCGGCCGCCTTGACCGGCGGCAAAGCGCTCGCCTAGACTCTGCAGCGGAGCACCGGAACCGCCACTGCCAGCAATGGCCAGTATGAGGAGCCTCCGATGAAGACCCGTTGGTCCGCACTGCTACCGCTGTTCATCGCCGCCCTGCTGCCCGCCGTCATTCATGCCGCCGAACCGCTGGACATCCACGAGCGGCTCACCGTGGAGGCGATCTACGGCGAAAATCCGGTGACCGGCAACAACCCTTCCGATTTCCAATGGTCTCCCGACAACAACATGGTCAGTTTCCTGCTGGAAAGTGGGGAGGAGACCCGGCTGCTGTCCATGGATCTGGCCACGGGGAAGCCGGAGAAACTGGCGCAGACCCTTCCCTCCACCGGGAACAGCGAGACCGACCAGGGCCTGATCACCACGATCGGGGCCCACCACTGGTCCCCGGACGGCCGGCACCTGCTGGCGGAAACCGACAGCGGCCTCTTCCTGCTGGACCTCGAAGAAAATAGCTGGCGGCAACTGACCCGCGGTGCGGGAGAGGAGAGTGACCCGCAGTTCTCCCCCGATGCGGCCCGGGTGGCCTTTGTCCGGGACCAGAACCTCTACGTGGTCGATCTCGCCGGCGGCGGGGAACGGCGGCTGACCGATGACGGAGGCGGCCCGCTGATCAACGGGGCGGCCGACTGGGTCCACGAGGAGGAGCTGGACCTCGATTCCGGCTATTGCTGGTCCCCGGACAGCCGGCGGATCGCCTTCTGTCGTTTCGATCAGTCGGGGGTCCGGCAGTGGCCGCTGATGAACTATGGCGGGGCGGATCCCGAAATCACGTTGCAGTACTACCCGCGGCCCGGGGAGGCGAACGCCCGGGTGAAAGTGGGCGTGGTGGACGCTTCCGGCGGCGCCGTCCACTGGATCGATCCGGGCCGGGGTCTTGACGGAGAATTCTACCTGGCCCGCCTGACCTGGATGCCCGGCGGGAAACGGCTGGCCCTCCAGCGGCTGAACCGGGACCAGAAACGGCTGGAACTGCTGGCCGCTGAGGTTGGCGGTGCAGGGGAGATGGAACTGCTGCTGGCGGAGACCGACCCCAGTTGGGTCAACATCTCCGACGACCTCCGATTTGTGGAGGGTGGCGGTTTCATCTGGAGCTCGGAGCGGGACGGCTGGCGGCACCTCTACCGCTACCCCGCCGTCGGCGGCGCACCGCTGCGGCTCACCGGCGGCAACTGGCAGGTGGACAAGGTCACCGGCCTGGACGAGGCAGCCGGTTTTGTCTATTTCACCGCCAGCAAGAGGAGCCCGCTGGAGCAGCACCTCTACCGCGTGCGGCTGGACGGCAGTGGTCTGACCCGCATCACCCAGGCCCCGGGGTGGCACATCATCACCATGAGCCCCCAGGGCCGCACATACGTGGACCGGCATTCGGTGAGCCACCGCCCGCCGCGGTTCACCCTGCACCAGGCTGACGGCACCCTGCTGGGGATCATCCACGAGGGGGCGGGCAATGACCTGCGGCGCTACCACCTGCGCCCGCCCACCTTTGTGGAGGTCAGCGCCGGCGACGGGGCCCGGCTGCCCGCGGCCCTGCTCCTTCCCCCGGGCATGTCCCGCTCCCGCCGCTACCCGGTGGTGGTCTACACCTATGGCGGCCCTCACGGCCAGGTGGTCCGGGACTGCTGGAGATCGAGCACCAACCTCTGGCTGCAGCTGCTGGCCCAGCGGGGTTTCGTGGTCTTCTGGCTGGACAACCGCGGGTCGGCGCGGCGCGGCGCGGCCTGGGAACGGGCGGTGGACCGCCGCCTGGGTGAACAGGAACTGGAGGACCAGCTCTGCGGGGTGCGCTATCTCCGGACCCTGCCCTACGTGGACCCGGAACGGATCGGGATCTACGGCTGGAGCTACGGCGGCACCATGGCGCTGAACGCCATGCTCCGCTCACCGGGAGTCTTTGCCGCCGGGGCGGCGGTGGCGCCGGTGACCGACTGGCGTGAATACGACACCATCTACACCGAGCGCTACATGGGCCTGCCCGCGGAAAACGAGCGGGGCTACAAGGTCACCGCACCGGTGAACCACGCGAAGAACCTCGCGGGCAAACTGCTGCTGGCCCACGGCACCGGCGACGACAACGTCCACTTCCGCAACACGGCCAGAATGGCGGCAGCGCTCAACAAAGCCGGCAAGGCATACGAACTGATCATCTGCCCCGACAAGGGCCACTCCATGCGGGAAGAGAACGCCCACATGCACATCTTCCAACGGCTGATCCGGTTCTTCGAGGATACCCTGGAACCGGAACGGACAGAGCCCGTGCCGCCGGAGAATGCCCCATGACCGGAACCGTGCCAGCGGCGGTGATCCAGCGGATCTTCCACGGCTGCGAGGAACTTCTCCGTGCCGGGGAATCGCTGGCCGTCCACACGTCCTATGGCGTGGGCGGCCCGGCCGACGCCTATTGCGCCCCCCCGGACAGCGATGCCGTACAACTGCTGCTGCAGCGGGCCGCCCGAGAGGAAATAGCGGTCCTGATCCTCGGCCGGGGGACCAACATGGTGGTGGCCGACGAAGGGTTCCGCGGGCTGGTGATCAACCTCGAAGCCGGCTGCCGCCGGCTGGAGGCGGACGGTGGACGGGTACGGGTGGGGGCCGGCCGCAGCCTGGAACGCCTGGTCCTCTTTTGTGAAGAGCATTCGCTGGCCGGGCTGGAGCAACTCTCCGGAATTCCCGGCACGGTGGGAGGTGCGCTGGTGATGAACGCCGGGGCCTTCGGCACCGAGATCGGCGACCGGGTCGTCACGGTGCGCGGGCTGACCCGGGAGGGCGAGGCGGTTGAGGTGCCCCGGGACAGGGCGGGCTTCGACTACCGCCAGGCCGATGGTCTGCAGGATCTGGTTCTCCTCGGCTGCGACCTGGACCTCGAGCCGGGAGATGGTACCGAACTGAAAGTGGTGCGAGAGGATATCATCGCCCGCCGCGAGGCCCGGCAACCACTGGACTACCCCTCGGCGGGCAGCATTTTCAAAAGGCCGCCCGGGGACTACGCCGGACGGCTGGTGGAGGCCGCCGGCTGCAAGGGGATGCGCGAAGGCGGCGCCGAGGTTTCGGTGAAACACGCCAACTTCATCCTCAACCGCGGCTCGGCCACGGCCGCCGACATCCACCGGCTGAAAGAGCGGGTGCGTCAGCGGGTCCTGGAGCAGTTCGGCGTCTTCCTGGAGACCGAGGTGCTGTTCATCGGCTTTCCCGGGGAAAGCTGATCCGTCTGATCCGGCTTACCGAACTTTTACCCGTCCCTCATCAAACGCTCACACTCTTCGCCGATAATCCTCTCGAATTAACGAGGCGCAAGCGCCTCCGGGGTGGCCAAGCCCCGATCAGATACAGTTCGTGAAACGCACCGGTCCCCATTCGAGGCACCGGTGGCTGGCGCGGACAGGGTTCACGTTCAGTGGACCTGACCCCGGGAGCACACACTCCCGATTTTTTTGTACGGTGGATGGTCACTACTGCTGCAATTCTCCCCCCCGCCACTGCATTGACTATCTACCTGGTAGATGTATTGCCTGTTTTACCGGAAGGGACGTGGTGATATAGTCCCGGGCCAGATTGTGATTCCAGGTGGAGGAGCGCCACCGTGAGAGCCCGGCATTCCCTTTTCTCAGTATCGATTTTGTTCCTGGCCCTGCTGTGCGGTTTTGCGACGGCGACACCGGCGGAGTGCGGCACCTCGAACCCGGGCGGCCTTGATGCCGGGTGGGAGGAGGGCATCAGCTGGCGCTCGCAAAGCGGCCGCCTCAAGCTGCGTCTCGGCGGCCGGCTGCTTGTTGACGCCGGCTGGTTCAACGAGGACCAGTCGGTCCGCGACGCGGTGAACGAGGGCCAGCCGCTGGAAGACCAGTTGGATTTCCGCCGCGCCCGGCTCTGCCTCTCCGGTTCGTTTGCCAACCGGCTGATCTTCAAGGCCGACTACGAGTTCGTCAACATTGTCGAGGACTTCCGCAATTTCCGAGATCTCTATATCGGGATCCGGGCCCTGCCGGTGGTGGGGACCCTGCGCCTGGGCAACGTCAAGGAACCGATGGGCCTCGAACAGCAGGCCAGCACCAACCACGTGCCATTCACCGAACGCTCGCTGGCCTTCTTCCTGCTGCCGCTGCGCAACCGGGGGATCGTCAACCTGGCCGATTTGCCGGGCCAGCGGATGACCTGGGCCGCCGGTATCTATCGCGACGTGGACGGTTACAACCGCGGCAAGGGGTCGGGAATCACCGTTTCCGGCCGCCTCACCGCCCTGCCCTGGCGGCCGGCGGAGGACCGCCTGCTGCACCTCGGCCTGGCCTGCAGCGTCCGGGACCTGGACTACCTGCGGGTCATCGCCGTGCCCGAATCCGCCCAGACTCCGGTCTATCTCGACACGGGGCGGTTCGAATCCCGGGGCGCCCTGATCACCAACTTCGAGTCGGCGCTGGTGCTGGGGCCACTGTCGCTGCAGGGAGAGTACGTCCGATCGGCCGTGGACAGCACGGCGGCCGGCGACCCGGTGTTCCACGGCGGCTACGTCCAGGTCAGCTGGTTCATCACCGGCGAACACCGGACCTACGATCCGGCACAGGGCAAATTCGTCCAGACAAGGCTGAAGAGCAATGTCTGGAGGGGAGAGGGCCCGGGGGCATTGGAACTGGCCGCACGGTATTCGGCCCTGGATCTCGACGGGGGCGACGTGCACGGCGGCCGGCTGCGTGACGTCACCGTGGGCCTCAACTGGCATCTCAGCCCGCACTGCCGGCTGATGCTGGACGGCATTCACGCCTGCCTCGCCGACACGGGCCGCACCCTGATCGCCACCCTGCGCATCCAGATCGACTACTGATCCAGAGAAACACCAATGAAATGGTGACCGGGGGAGACTCCCTGACGATCCCTTACGCAGTTCATACCCATGTCATACGGATTTGATCGCTGATTCACGGTACATTAACATTCGGCCAGTAGGATGTCCGGGTCAATCCGTCGGATCAGCCTGCGGCCCCTGGCTGTTTGGCTCGAGAGGAAGAAGATGGCGCATGAAAAAATTCTCGTGGTGGAGGACGAGGAGGACATCCTCGAACTGCTGACCTTCAACCTGGAGAAAGAGGGCTACCAGGTCACCGGCGCCAGCGCCGGGGAGGAAGGCCTGCGCGCCGCCGGTAAGCAACAGCCGGACCTGATCCTCCTCGACCTGATGTTGCCCGGTGTGGACGGCCTGGAAGTCTGCCGGCTGCTGAAAGGCAACCACAAGACGGCCCACATCCCCATCGTGATGCTCACCGCCAAGAGCGAGGAGAGCGACATCGTCACCGGCCTGGAACTGGGGGCCGACGACTACGTCACCAAGCCGTTCAGCCCGCGGGTGCTCATCGCCCGGGTGCGCTCGGTGCTGCGGCGCCGGTCACGGCAGGCGCCGGACACCGAAGAGGCGGTGAAAGTGCACGAGGTGCTGATCCACCCCGGGCGCCACGAGGTGCTGGTGGCCAGCGAGCCGGTGGACCTCACCTCCACCGAGTTCCGCATCCTCCACTTTCTCGCCGGGCGGCCCGGCTGGGTCTTCACCCGGGACCAGATCATCGACGCCGTCCACGGTGACGACTACCCGGTGACCGACCGCTCCATCGACGTGCAGGTGATGTGGCTGCGCAAGAAGCTCGGTGACGCCGGGCAATACATCGAAACCGTGCGGGGCGTGGGCTACCGCTTCAGGGAACGTTCATGAAATCGCGCAAAAAACTGATCCGCCAGATCGCGCCGCTGTTCTTTGTCCTGGCCCTGGTCTCACTGATCAGCTTCAGTGTCTACGCCGCCATCCTGCTGCGGAATTTCCACATCAAGCAGACTCGCTGGGACCTGGAAGCGATTTCGGCCGTGGCCGGAGAGCAGGTGGGCGGCCTGGTGGCAGGGGGCCGGGATGACGAAGTGGACCGGCGGGTCAAGAAGCTGGGGGAGCGCATCAAGACCCGGATCACGGTGATCATGCCGGACGGCACCGTGCTCAGTGATTCGGGACGCGACCCGAAGAGCATGGAGAACCACGCCGACCGGCCGGAGATCGTCGAGGCGATGAAGGGGAACGTCGGCACATCCACGCGCTACAGTTCCACCACCCGCAAGGAGATGATGTATGTCGCCGTGCCGGTGGAACTGGACGGCCGCATCGCCTGCACCCTTCGTTCTTCGCTGCCGGTGAACTCAATCGCCCAGACGTTGAAGTCCCTTTACGCCGACTTCTTCCTTGGCGGGCTGCTGATCGTCCTGTTGGCGGTGCTGCTGGCGGTCTACTTCTCGCGCAAGATCGTCAGGCCGCTGGAGGAGCTGAAGCAGGGCACGGAACGGTTTGCCGACGGCGATTTCTCCCGGCGGCTGCCGGTGCCCGATTCGGCCGAGATCGGGGAGCTGGCCGAGACCATGAACCGTATGGCCGGTGAGCTGGACACGAGAATCCAGACCGTGGTGCGGCAGCGCAACGAGCTGCAGGCCGTGCTGGCCAGCATGGTGGAAGGGGTAATGGCCGTGGACCCCGAACTGAAGATCATCGGCATCAACCAGGCCTGCGGAACGATTATCGGCCACGGCGCGGGCGAGGCCGAGGGGATGAGCCTGCCCGAGGCGGTGCGCAACCGCGAGCTGCACGACTTCGTCACCCGGACCCTGGCCAGCGATGAGGCCTGCGAGACGGAGATCGTGCTGCACCGCGACGGCGAACGGACCCTCCAGGCTCACGGCACCCAGCTGCGGGACTCCGCCGGGGAGCGGATCGGCGCACTGGTGGTGCTGCACGACGTGACCAGCCTGAGAAGGCTGGAAAATGTGCGGCGGGAATTCGTGGCCAACGTCTCCCACGAGTTGAAGACGCCGATCACCTCGATCAAGGGTTTTGTGGAGACCCTGATCGACGAGAATCCCGAGGACGCCGACAAACGGCTGCGCTTCCTCAAGATCATCCGCACCCACTCCGAACGGCTCAACACCTTGATCGAGGACCTGCTGGCCCTGTCCAGGATCGAGCAGAACGGAGACGCGGAGAAGGTGGCCTTCGAGCCGACGCCGCTCCACGGAATTGTGGATGCAGCGGTGACCGCCTGCCGTGAACGGGCCGCCGAGGGCGGGGTAACCCTCGATGCCTCCTGCCCCTCCGACCTGGAAGGCACGGTCAACCACTCGCTGATGGTCCAGGCGCTGGTCAATCTCATCGACAACGCGATAAAGTACAGCGACTCCGGGGCGAGCGTGGGCATCATGGCCGGAGAGACGGCTTCGGAGCTGGTGCTCAGCGTGCAGGACCAGGGGCCCGGGATCGAAAATGAACATCTGCCACGGGTTTTCGAACGATTCTACCGCGTGGACAGAGCACGCAGCAGGCAGCTTGGCGGCACCGGCCTCGGGCTGGCCATCGTCAAGCACATCATGCAGGTTCACCAGGGTTCAGTGACCGTGGAAAGCGAGCCGGGACGCGGCAGTACCTTCACGCTGCACCTCCCGCTGGACTGAAAATGAGGACGAGAGAATGATGAGTGTACATCTGGAAGCACAGACCAATAAGTTGAAGAAATCGATTCTCTCGCTCAGCGCCATCGTCGAAGAAGCGGTGCGCCGCTCGGTGAAGGCGGTGACCGACCGCGACCCGGACTTGGCCCGGGAGGTGATCGACGGTGACCCGGAAGTGGACCGCATCGAAGTGGAGATCGAGGAGGAGTGTCTCAAGGTCTTCGCCCTCTACCAGCCGGTGGCCACCGACCTCCGCGAGGTGGTGGCGGTGCTCAAGATCAACAACGACCTCGAGCGTATCGCCGATCTGGCGGTGAACATCGCCGAGCGGGCCATCGAGCTGGCATCGAACGAACCGACAGAGATCCCCTATGAACTGGCGATGATGGCCGAGAAATCGATGGAGATGCTGCGCAACAGCCTCGACTCGCTGGTCCGGATGGATCCGAAGTTGGCGCGGGACGTCTGCGACGCCGACGAGGTGGTGGACGAGATACAACCACAAGGCCGCCCGGCAGACCAGGACAGTCATCCGGGAAAACCACGAGAAGCTGGAGCCGATGCTCAGCCTGATGCTGGTGGCCCGCCACCTCGAGCGCATCGCCGACCTCTCCACCAACATCGCCGAGGACGTGATCTACTCCTGCCAGGGCGTGATCGTCCGCCACAACATCGAGATCCAACCCAACAACAACTAGCCGAAACGGCCGGTCACATAGTCCAGGGTCTCGCGAAGGTGGGGATTCTGGAAGATGGTGGCGGTGGGGCCGTATTCTATAAGCCGGCCGAGATACATGAAGGCGGTGTAGTCGCTGGTGCGCGCCGCCTGCTGCATGTTGTGGGTCACGATGAGGATCGAGTAGTCGCCGCGCAGCTCGTCGATCAGCGCCTCGATCTTGTTGGTGGCGATGGGGTCGAGGGCCGAGCAGGGCTCGTCCATCAGCAGCACCTCCGGCTCGGCAGCGATGGCCCGGGCGATGCAGAGCCGCTGCTGCTGGCCGCCGGACATGCCCAGGGCGCTCTCCTGCAGCCGGTCCTTGCACTCGTCCCAGATCGCCGCGCCCCGCAGGCTCTGCTCGCAGACCTGGTCCAGCACCGACTTGTTCCGCTCACCGTCGATACGCAGCGGGTAGACCACGTTCTCGTAGATGCTCATGGGGAACGGGTTCGGCTTCTGGAAGACCATACCCATCCGCTTGCGCAGTTCGATCACGTCGACCCCCGGATCGTAGATCGATTCGCCGTTGAGCCGCATGTCACCCTTGATCCGCACGATATCCAGCAGGTCGTTGATCCGGTTCACCGACCGCAGCAGGGTTGACTTGCCGCACCCCGAGGGGCCCACCAGCGCGGTGACCTTGCCCTTGGCGATCTTCATGTTGATGTCGAACAGCGCCTGCTTCGCCCCGTAGTGCAGGTTGAAGTTGCGGACGTCAAGGACGATCTCCTCCTTCTCCACCTCCCCGTGGGTCTCGGTGGGAAAGGTCTGCCCGGCGGCGATGGCGGCCAGACGGTTCTCGGCCTGGGGCTCGCACTGTGTTTTTCCATGGTGCTGGCGATCATCATGTCTTTCCAGTCCTCTGCTCAATTAAAAGGCGGCGGAGACGAATTTTTTCCGCAAGCGCGTCCGCAAGCGCACCGCCAGGGCGTTCAAAATGAATATCAGTGCGATCAGGAGCAGCGTGGTGGTGAAGACCATCGGTTTGGCCGCCTCGCTGTTCTGGCTTTGAAATCCCAGGTCGTAGATGTGAAACCCCAGGTGCATGAAACTCCGTTCGGGGTGGATATACGGGAAAATGCCGTCCAGCGGCAATTCCGGCGCGATCTTCACCGCACCCACCAGCATCAGGGGCGCCACCTCGCCGGCCCCGCGGGCCATGGCCAGGATCATGCCGGTCATGATGCCGGGCAGGGCCCGGGGCATGACGATGCGGCGGATGGTCTGCCACTTGCTGCCGCCGCAGGCGTACGATCCTTCGCGCATGGAGTTGGGCACCGCGGCCAGCGCCTCCTCGGTGGCCACGATCACCACCGGCAGGGTGAGCAAGGCCAGGGTCAGCGCCGCCCAGAGCACTCCGCCCTTGCCGTAAGTCGGATTGGGCAATTTGGCGGCGAAGAAGAGTTCGTCGATGCCGGCGCCGGTGAGGTAACAGAAGAAACCGAGGCCGAAAACACCGAAGACGATACTCGGCACGCCGGCCAGATTGTTGATCGAGATGCGGACCGCGCTGATCAGCGGCCCGCCCTTGGCGTATTCCCGGATGTAGAGCGCCGCCATCACGCCGAAGGGGACCACGGCCATCGACATCAGCAGGGTCATCACGATGGTGCCGAAGATGGCGGGGAAGATCCCACCCTCGCTGTTCGCCTCCCGCGGGTCGTC
Organism: uncultured Acidobacteriota bacterium; assembly: GCA_963836075.1. GTDB lineage: Bacteria > Acidobacteriota > JAQAZP01 > JAQAZP01 > JAQAZP01 > JAQAZP01. The sequence continues at coordinate 1,364,996 of CAWIIB010000009.1, read as the reverse complement.
GAGGAGGAACTCGGCCCACCGGGAGAAGTAGACCCCCAGCCGGGCAAGGATACCAAGGCTGTTGGCCGGGTAGGCCCGAACGATCTCGTCCAGGGCCAGAGCCTTCTCCTTGCCGGCGGCGGTAACCAGCACCATGCGGTAGCGGGCATTCTCCGCGTCCAATTGCTGGATCTTCTCACGGATCTCCTGGTACCGTAAGCCGATCTCTTCCTCGGACCGGCTGAAGATGTCCTCCTGCCGCTGCCAGGCCTCCGATTCCAGCCCCGACTTCATCTCCACCTCACGCAGGGCCAGACGAGCTTCCTCCAGCTCGCGGTTCACCTTGCCGATGGCGTGGGTTTCCAGCTTGCGGCGTGCGTCCCAGCGCTGACGAACTTCGTGGTGATATTCCTGGAATTTGGCCCAGACCGTTTCCGGCGTTTCGGCCAGCCGCTCGCCGTCGATCTCGAAGGCTGTGGGGAAACCGTAAAAACGGCCCCAGGAGAGCCGCTCCACCACCAGCCCCCACTGCGGCTCCGTCTCGTCTGCCACCTGGTAGTCGTTGATCCAGTTGAAGTGCTCACCGCTGAGGTCGAAGTTGCCGGTGCGGAAGAGACGGCGCCGCAACTGTCCAGCACCGCGATTCATCTCGTTGCCCGCGGCGGCGGCCGCTTCCCCGTCCAAACCCGCCAACTCGGTCTCCGCCGGCAGGTACAGCTCTTCCCGGGTCACCTCCCCCATGTGCACCCTACCGTCGCGCATCTCCACCTTGACCAGCGGCACCGGCCAGAGGGTTGTGATCCCCTGCAGGAAGATGTAGGAGAGCAGGCCGGCGATCATCACCAGGGCCAGCACCAGTCCGCCCCCGGTGAGCCAGACCATCGGCTCTCCGTGGGCAAAGAGGGACGCCCGGGCCCGGCGGCGGGGCCGACGGCCGGAGCCGCCGCCGGCGCTGCTGCCGTCCTTCATCGCTTTGCTGGTTGTTTCGTTGTCCGGCACAGGAGATTCCCTCTCTACAGTTCAAACGCTTTCTTGCGGAACCGCATCCGCACGATCTCGGCGATGGTGTTCAGCACGAAGGTCATGGCGAAGAGCACCAGCGCGGTGAGAAACAGCGTACGGTAGTGGGTGCTGTCCCGCACCGCCTCCGGCAGCTCCACCGCGATGTTGGCCGACAGGGTGCGGAAGCCGTTGAAGACGTTCCACTCCATCAGCGGCGTGTTGCCCGCCGCCATCAGCACGATCATCGTCTCACCCACTGCCCGTCCCAACCCGATCATCACCGCCGAGAAGAGACCGCTCATGGCGGTGGGCACGATGACCCGGGTGGCGGTCTGCCACGGTGTGGCCCCGGCACCCAGCGAGGCCGAGCGCAGGTGCTCGGGCACGGCGGTGAGCGCGTCCTCGGAAATGGTGTAGATGATGGGGATGATGGCAAAGCCCATCACGAAACCCACCACCAGGGCGTTGCGCTGGACGTAGGTGTCGATGATGCCGCCTCGGGGGTCAAAACCCAGCAAGGTCAGCAGCCACGCGGCCGCCGCGGCCAGCAGGAACGCGGTCAGCCCCACCGCCACGAACTTGGCAATGTCGAAGAGGGCGCAGCGGTGGCGGCTCCAGTCCCGCGAGACCCGGCGCACCAGGTCGCCGAAAAGGCGGCTGGTGCCCCAGGCCGCGCCGAAGCAGGCCAGGGGGAAGAGGAGGGCCAGCCAGCCGCCGCCAGCACCGCCGATCTGGCCGTCGAGCCAGCGCATCACATCGCCGGCGAAACAGAATCGCTCCACCGTGGGAGCGAAAAGGAGGGCCAGCAGAGCGCCCAGGGGCAGCCCGAGAAACATCACCGGGAAGCGCCAGCGGTGGTGCAGCAGGGTGAACTGGTGCGGCAGCAGTTGCCAGACCCGGGCGCCAAAGAGAAACGAGGCCGGGATGGTGACAAAGGAAACGAGGAAGACCACCAGGTGGTCGGCCACCACCGGCGCGAAAACCAGCGCGGCCAGGAAGCCGAGCACCACGCTGGGCAGGCTGGCCATCAGCTCCACCGCCGGCTTGACCCTCGAGCGCACCGTGGGATTGAGGAACTCGCTGGTGAAGATAGCGGCGAAAAGAGCAATGGGCACACCGAGAAGCAGCGAGAAGAGCGTCGCCTTCAGCGTGCCGAAAATCAGCGGCATCATGCCGAACTTCGGTTCGAAGTCGTCGGTGGCCGATGAGGACTGCCAGACATGCTGCGGCTCGGCCGCCCCTTCGTACCACACCCTGGTGAACAGGGCACGGAAGGTGGATTCGGGATGCCGGGGATCGACCACCCAGCGCAGGATCCCGCCGCCGGTCAGGGCCATCAGCCCGTCATCCTTGGGCGCAAAGGCCAACGCCTGAACCGGCTCGTCACCCGCCGCCTCCTGCAGCCGGCCCAGGAGTTTGTGGCTGGTGACGTGGAGCATTTCCAGGCTGCCGTCCCCGTACCCCACACCCATGGCGCGCATCCGCTGCGAGGAACCGATGCAGGACACCGGCGACCCGTCGCCGGGGAAGGTGTGCGCCGTCACCAGCCTGTTCTCCAGACGGCCCGCCCTCCCGCCGGTGGAGATGTTGGCCGGGAACCAGGCCCGCACCCGTCCCGAGCTGTCGCCGGCCAGCAGGGTTGTTCGGCCCAGCAGATACTCCAGGGCGGTGAGCCGGAGTGTGCTGTCCTCCAGCAGGTCCACCCGCTCCCCGATGGAGGGGGATGAGAAATCGCGGGTGTTGAAGCGGACCAGGTGTCCATTCTCCCAGGCCAGCATCACTGAGTCCCCCAGCCCCGACAGCCTGAGGAATTTCGGTTGCCCCTGCCCGGCGAGCGGCTCGTAGGGCAGCGGCGTGCTGCTGGTGCTGTAGGTCACCTCGCCGGTGAGGATGTTCTCCCGTGCCCGCTGGCGGTGGATGCCGAGACTGCCGTCAGCGGTGAAGGCGGCAAACACACGGTCGCCGTCGCTGTCCAGGTGATCCACCAGCAGCACCGGGTTGGAGGCGTCCACCACGGATTCAAGACTGTCATCCACTTCGTCCGGTGCCGGGGCGTGGTCCGAATCCACCGGATCCGTGGCGGCTGACAGATCTGCCGCGCTCTCGGGCGTAGCGGCCACAACGCTGATCGGCTCGTCGAACACGGCGTTCAGCTGCGTGGCCCGGAACTGGGTGGGCGAGACGCGCTCCACCATCGCCGTGTCCAGCCTGGCCCCGTGCCCCACTTCCAACCCGGCCAACTCCGGCGGAGCGTCAGCGAGATCGATGAACCGGGTGCGGTAGACGATCGACCCGAAGGCTGCGTTGCCGTCGTCAAATCCCAGCATCACCCGCAGTCCGCCCCTGGCAATGGAGAAGGAACTGGCGGTGACCGTCCTCTCTTCAAAAAGTCGCTGCCGCTGCAGCACTTCGCCGGTGTCCAGCCGGAAGGAGACCAGCTCCCCGTCACCGTAAAGGGCCCAGCCGGAGAGCTGGTATTCGTCCATGGCGATGCGCAGCGGTTTGTCGGTGCGAACCGGAGTGCGAACCTCCTGCTGGTCGCCGATCAGGGCCGGCTTGAGCAGGGGGAAAGCTACCCAGAGCAGAAAGAGTGCCACGGTGGAGACGGCGATGATCGTTCCGATACCGCCCACGGTGATAAAGAACCGCGACAGCACGTCACCCGCCCTCACCGAGAAGCGGGTCTTCTTGGCGCGCTGGTAGCCGGTGAAGCTGGGGCCGGAAGCCATGGTTCAATTCCGATACAAAAAACAGGGATGAGGAGTTCGGAACGGATCAGAATCCAGGTTCGATGCCCAGGGATTCCAGGGTGTCGCGGGCGATCTTGGCGGTTACCGGGAAGTAGCCGTCCTTGACCACGTCCTCCTGACCCTGGGCACTGAAGACATACTTGATGAACTCACGGCGCAGCGGGTCGAGGTCGCTGCCCGGCTTGTGGTTGACGTAGATGTAGAGGAAGCGGGCCAGGGGATACTCACCGGTGTAGGCATATTCGGGCGTCGCAGGAATCATCGGAGAACCGGCGTCGCGGGCCAGGGGCACGGCGATGACGTCGGCGGTCCTGTAGCCGATGCCGCTGTAACCCAGGCCGCCCCTGTCGCTGGCCACGCCCTGCACCACCGCGCTGCTGCCCGGCTGCTCCTTGACCGAATCGCGGTAGTCGCCCTTGCCCAGGGCATGCTTCTTGAAGTACCCGTAAGTGCCGGAGGCGGCGTTGCGGCCGTAAAGGCTGATCGGCAGGTTGGCCCACTCGCCCTTGAGGCCCAGCTGACCCCAGCTGGTGATGTCTTCGGCAAATCCCAGCTTGCGGGACTTGGAGAAAATGGCATCGATCTGCGGCAGGGTCAGACCCTTCACCGGGTTGTCCTTGTTGGCGAACACGGCCAGCATGTCGATGCTGGTGGGAAGCGAGATGGGCTTGTAGCCGAATCTGGCTTCAAACTCGTCCAGCTCCTTGTCCTTCATCTTCCGGCTCATCGGGCCGAAGTTGGAGGTGCCGGCAATCAGCGCCGGCGGAGCGGTGGAGGACCCCTTGCCCTCGATCTCGATCTGGATGTTGGGATAGATCTTCTTGAAGCCCTCGGTCCAGAGGGTCATCAGGTTGTTCAGCGTGTCGGAACCCACCGATTTGATGCTCCCCGAAACGCCCTGCACCGGCTTGTACCGGGGCAGATTGGGGTCGACCTGCACCTGGGCGAGTACCGGGTTGGCCACCACGGTCAGGGCGGCCACGATCACGAGAGCAAAACCGAGATACTTCCTCATCTCAATCCTCCATTCGACTGTTTGCGAGATAACCTACGGGTAAAACACCGTTGCTAAAACAGGCTCTGATATCGGCGGTTCGTCGTGCTGTCGGGGGACGTGCTGCTGCCAGTGCCCCGCCCACCTCCAATGAACCTGGCTCAATCTACTCTTCAATTGTTAAATTAATGTTTAGGCCCGGTTAGATGTCTGCGTGATTTGGCTGGATATGGCAGAGCACGATGTGTCAAGAATGTTCGACTAAACAACTCCGGCCCCTCGGTCAAGCCGCGGACAGCCCGTGCCTCGATGCTGACAGGGGCGTGGTGAACATGGGTCACCACCACGGCATCGCCATGGCGGAGCCGTTGCTCATCGCCGGCCCCGGGCCGGGGGATATCTAAGGCTCGCACATCAGGGGATTCGGGGCGGACGGCACACCGCTGCCCGGCCGCAGCTTCCTGGCCAACAGCACGAACCGTTTCGGGGTCAATGTGACTGCGGGAAACATCGACGCGGGTACTGTGACGAAATCGTCACAGCACCCGGTCCGGGAGGTGAGTTCGCCGCCCACGTTCGCGGCTGGCGCTTCGACGGCTCGGCCGCAGCGAGCTGGTGGGGGGATGCGGGCCTGACCCACGGCACCAACGTGACCGCCGGACGCCTTTAATTGTTGCCGTTCTTGAACGGCAGCTCGCGGGTCGCCGGATCGCGGCCGGGCCCGCCCTTGGGCTTGGCCATGATCCGCGTCACGTTCACCGCCTTTTGCCCCTTGCCCGGCTCACCCTCGGCGATCTCGAACTCGAAAATCAGCGCCCGGCTGGGCAGGTCGTAGACCCGCACATCGTCCGGCAGTTCCGAGTCGTGGCAGAAGATGGTGCGGTAGGGGCTGTCGGGCTGGCGGGTATCGGTTTTCCACAGTTCGGCATTGAAGTCCTGGAGGAAGCGGAGAAAACCGTACGGCTTGTCCGGATCATGGCTGCAGCAGACGCCGCGGACCACCGAGCCCACCTCGCCCCAGGCCTGGGAGGCCCAGGACCGTCCGCGCTGCACCGGCAGCAGGTTGGGAATCAGGTAGCCGGAGATAAAGCTGTCCGCCTCGCGCCGTAACTCGGCGGAGACGTTGTCAAAGGCCACCACCTCCACCCGGCAGCCCTTGTTCTGCAGAGCCCGCACCACCTGGACAAAGTCGCCGTCCCCGGTGGCCAGGAGCACGCGGTCCATGTTTTCCGACTGCAGCAGCGCGTCCACCGCCAGGTCGAGGTCCACATTGGCCTTGCCGAAGCGGTTGCCGTGCTCGTCGGTGAACCATTTGACCCGTTTCTCGATCACCTTGAATCCGAGGTCACGGAGCACCGAGTGAAAACCGTACTGCGAGGCTTTGTAGGCCTGGTCCGCGGCAGCCCTGTCGGAGTCGTAACTCACATACGCATTGAGCCGCATCGGCTCGGCCCCGCCCCGGCAGACGAACTCCCGCAGCACGTCGTAGCGCAGCCCGAAGCCGCCGTTCAACGACAGGTTGGCCACGTCAATGTACAGCCCCACTTTCAGGCCGGTGGCTTCTTTTGGAATCCCCATGGGTGCATCTCCATCCCGCCGGTATATCCGGCTGAAATCCAATGAAAAAAGTGATAAAAAAGGTCCGGATTTCCTCTTGACAATATCCGTATATGATTATATAGTCATGCAGTCAAGAGGCCATGGCGGCCTGCAAACGAAGAGGTCACCATAACCGAGTGAAGAGATGAGAGCAATATTTAATTGGTTTTTCCAGAATTTTTTCAACGGATTCCCTACATTCTTATGGATCTAACCGACTAATGAGGTGAGCAATGAAAAGTATTCTGACAGCTCTTCTCCTGGCACTGGTACTGCCGGCTGCAGCTCTGGACGCCGCAGAGCCGCTCACCCCGGACGGGGCGGTGGCCACGGCGCTGGAGAACAGCCCGTCGCTGGCAGCCAGCGACGCCGAACGGGCTGCCGCCGAAGCCCGGGCGTCCCAGTCAAAGGGCCACTGGTATCCGAAAGTCGACCTGGTGGAGGTCTATCACGGCACCAACAATCCGGCTGAGGTCTTCGCCTACCAGCTGAACCAGGAACGGTTCGACATGAATGATTTCTTTGCCGGCGACCCCAACAACCCGGATTGGCTGAACAACTGGATGACCCGGCTGGAGCTGGTGCAGCCGATCTGGCTCGGCGGCGAACTCACCTCCCAGGTGAATCAGGCGAAACTGATGGCCGAAGCCCAGCAGTCGCAGTACCAGCGGACCCGCCAGCAGGTGGCCTACGAAACGCTCACCGCCTTCACCAACCTGACCAAGGCCCGGGAATATCACAAGCTGATGGTCAAGGCCCGGGCCACCACCGCCGAACATGTGCGCCTGGCCGAGGAGTTTGCCGCGGTGGGGATGATCGTCGAGGCCGAAGTGCTCAAGGCCCGGGTCTACCTCTCGGAGATGGACGATTTCACCGCCCAGGCCGAGGCCGGGGCCCAGCTGGCCGAGGCGGCGCTAAACTTCCACATGGGTCTGGACCAGTCCACGCCCCAGGAACTGGCCCCGTTGCCGGAGAACCAGTTCGCCGGGGTACTCTGGAAGAGTGGACCGCCATGGCCCTGGAGCAGCGGGACGACCTCCGGGCCTCGCGCACCCAGCGGGACGCCGGCAAGCTGGAGGAGAAAAAGGCCCGCTCGGGCTTCATGCCCCAGGTGGCACTGATCGGTCACTACGACCTCTATGACGACTCCTTTCTCGGCAGCAACGGCCATTCCGGCTCGGTGATGGTCAACGCCCGGATCAACCTCTTCCGCGGCGGCGCGGACAAGCAGGCCCTGGATGCGGCACGGCACCAGACGCGCTCCTTTGACGAAAACATCGGCCGCTTCGAGGAGGGAATCCGGCTGGAGGTCCGCCAGGCCTGGCAGGATCTGGCCACCGCCCGGGCGCGCAGCGGAACCGCCCGGGCCGCGCTGGCTTCGGCCGGAGAGGCGCTGCGCATCACCGACGAGCGCTTCCAGCAGGGGCTGGAAAAGATGATCGATCTGCTGGACGCCGAAACCTCGCTGCGCGAGGCGGAGGTCCGCGAACTGACCGCCCGCTATGACGAGGCCTTCGCCCTGTTTCGGCTCCACTTTGCCGCCGGGTTCTCCCTGATCAATCCCATCGTCGCCACGGAGGATGAAGAGATATGAACACCAGAACATTCAGACTGAGCAGCCTGACCCTGCTGGCCGCCCTGCTCCTCACCTCCGGCTGCGGATCGGAGCCCGGAGCGACGCCTCCCGAACTGGCCATGGTGACCGCGGAAGTGGCCACCGTGGAACGGCTCACCGAGCCGCGAACCATCGAAGTCTTCGGCACCGTGCAGCCGGCGCGGCAGGCCGTGGTCTCCAGCCGGGTCTCCGGCCCGGTGACCGCGGTCAAGGTGACCCCGGGGGACACGGTGCGCAAGGGGCAGATCCTGCTGGAAATCGAACCCGACTCCATCGAGGGCCAGGTCTCCCAGGCCCAGGGCGCCCTCTCCCAGGCCCAGGCCGCCCTGGCCATGGCCGAGAAGAACTTCCACCGCTACGAAGAGCTGCAGCGGAAGAATGCCGCCTCCGAAGTGGAGATGGACATGGCCCGCATGCAGTACGACCAGGCCAAGGGCGCCGTGGCCCAGGCCGAGGGTGCGGTGAGTTCGGCCAGCTCGGTGGCCGGCGATGCGAAGGTCACCGCACCGTTCAACGCCCGGGTGGTGGAAAAGATGGCCGAGGTGGGCGACATGGCCGCCCCGGGCCGGCCGCTGCTGCGCCTGGAGTCCCGCTCCAGCAGCCAGATGCGGCTCACCGTGCGCGAGGCGGACATCAAACGGATCAGCCTGGGGCAGACCCTGGAGGTGAGCCTCGACTCCCGGCCCGACCTGGGACGGATCGAGGGGACGGTTGACGAGATCTCCGCCGCCGCCGACGCGGCCACCCACACCTTCACCGTCAAGGTGGGGCTCCCCGCCGATGCGGCCGCTTCCGGCGCCAGCGGCCGCGGTTACCTGGCCGGCGACCCGGTGGAACGGCTGGCCGTCCCCGCGGCAGCGGTACACGCCCGCGGCGGCCTGGAACTGGTTGTGCTGCGCAGTGAGGAGGGCCTGGCCCGGACCCGGGCGGTGACCACCGGTCGGACCCTCGGCGGCGAAAAAGTCGAGATCCTCTCCGGCCTCGCCGAAGGTGAACAGGCGCTGCTCGGCCTTCACGGCCCGGTACCTGACGGCTCCCCGGTGGAGGTGGCAAAATGAACGACCAGCACCCCGAGAACAACAAACGGCCCGACACGGCGGCCCCGGCTCCCGACGAAGGGAAGAAGGTGACCCCCGAAGAGCTGGATAAGATCCGGCGCCAGGCGCTGCGGCTGAAGATGACCCGCCGCAAACTGGGCGTCTCGGGCAGGATCGCCAGCGCCTTCCTCGACTCCAAGCTGACCCCGCTGATCGTGGTCTTTGCCCTGCTGCTGGGTGCCTTCGCCATCCTGGTCACCCCCAGCGAGGAAGAGCCGCAGATCAAGGTGCCGATGATCGACGTCCTGGTCGGTTTCCCCGGCGCCACCGCTGAAGAGGTGGAGAGCCGCGTGGTCACTCCGCTGGAGAAGCTGCTCTACGAGATCGAGAATGTGGAGTATATCTACTCCACTTCGCAACCCTCCGGAGGTCTGATCATCGTCCGCTTCCTCGTCGGCACCGACCCGGACCAGGCGGCGGTGCGGGTCCACGCCAAGATCGCCTCGGCCGCCGACCGGATGCCCGACGGCGCCATGACCCCGGTGGTCAAACCACGGACCATTGACGACGTACCGGTGGCCGCCTACACCTTCTGGAGTGGTGACGCCACTCCGCACCAGCTGCGCAAGGTGGCTGACGAGCTGCAGGTCGAGCTCTCCCGCCACCCGCGGGTGGGCCAGGCCTGGGTCATCGGCGGCGGCCGCTCCACCGTCCGGGTGGACGTGGACCGCGAACGGCTCACCGCATTCAACGTCTCGCTGCTCCAGGCCTACCAGTCGCTGCGCGGTTTCAACTGGCGCCTTCCCGCGGGCAGCGTTTCGCTGCTCAACGAGGAGATCCAGGTCGACGCCGGGCAGTTCCTCACCGACGCCGCCGAAGTGGGCAACGTGGTGGTGGGGGTTTACAACTCCAACCCGGTCTACCTCAAGGACGTGGCCGAGATCCATGACGGCCCCGACGAACCGTCCGACTACGTCTGGCTGGGCGCCGGCCCCGCCGGTTCGGACAAGGGGCTGCCCGACGGCCTGGACCACCCGGCGGTGACCCTGGCCGTGGCCAAGAAGCCGGGAACCAATGCCACCGAGATGGTCAACGACCTGGACCGGCGGATCGAAGGGCTGCAGGGGAAGGTGATCCCCTCCAACGTAAAGATTCTCAAGACCCGCGACTACGGTTTCACCGCCAAGGAGAAGTCGGACGAACTGCTCAAGCACCTCTTCGAAGCCACCATTGCGGTAATCTTCCTCATCTGGATCACCATGAGCTGGCGCGAGTCGGCGGTGGTGGCAGTGGTCATCCCGGTGACCCTGGCCCTGACCCTGGCCGCCTCCTACTTCTTCGGCTACACCCTCAACCGGGTGACCCTCTTTGCCCTGATCTTTTCCATAGGAATACTGGTCGATGATGCAATCGTGGTGGTGGAAAACGTCCACCGCCACATGAAACTCGGCTGGGCCGGCCGGCGTCTGACCACGGTCTACGCAGTGGACGAGGTGGGCAACCCCACCATCCTGGCCACCTTCGCCATCATCTCCGCCCTGCTGCCGCTGGCCTTTGTCCGCGGCCTGATGGGCCCCTACATGCGGCCGATCCCGATCAACGCCTCGGCGGCGATGATGATCTCCCTCGGCGCCGCCTTTGTCATCTCACCCTGGCTGACCAAGCGGCTGTTCACCAGCGAAGCGAAGATCGTCAGCAAGGGCCCCGACGCCTCCGGGCCGCCAAAGGAAAACTTCCTCGCCCGGGCCTACACCAGGCTGATGCGGCCGATGATCCGCTCCAGCGCCTACCGCTACGCCTTCCTGGCCTTTGTGGCCCTGCTGCTGGCCGGCTCCATGAGCACGGTCTACTTCAAGTTCACCACGGTGAAGATGCTGCCCCACGACAACAAGTCCGAGCTGCAGGTGATTATCGACGCCCCCGAGGGCTACACCCTGGAGAAGACCGACGCCGCGGCCCGCGAGATCGCCGCGGTCTTCCGCACCATGCCCGAGGTGACCGACTACCAGGTCTACAGCGGCACCTCCTCGCCGTACAACTTCAATGGCCTGGTGCGCCACTACTTCATGCGCGACCAGAGCAACATGGCCGACATCCAGATCAACTTCGTCCACGCCGACAAACGGGACCTGCAGTCCCACCAGCTGGCGGGCAAGGTGCGGGAGATGATCACCCCCATCGCCCAGCGGCTGGGGGTGCTGGTCAAGGTGGCCGAGATCCCGCCCGGCCCGCCGGTCTTCTCCACCCTGGTGGCCGAGATCTACGGGCCGACCATGGAGGGCCGCCTCGACGTGGCCGGCCGGGTGAAACAGGTGCTGGAAGAGACGGACGGCGTGGTGGACGTGGACTGGGAAGTGGAACACGCCGCCCCGCGCGCCGAGATCGTGGTGGACCGCGAAAAGGCGATCCGCGCCGGGGTGACCCCCGAGCAGGTGGTACGCACCCTGCGCCTGGCCCTCAGCGGCGGCGAGGCCGGCCTGTCCCACCAGCCGGCGGCGCGCACCGACGTGCCGATCCTGCTGCGCCTGGACCGGGCCCAGCGCTCGCACATCGACGAGCTGCTCCGGCTGACGGTGCACAACGGCCAGGGGGGCATGGTGCCGCTGGCCGAGCTGACCCGGGTGGTGGAAAGCACCCGCGAGCCGAGCCGCTACCACAAGAACCTCCAGCCGGTGACCTACGTCTACGGCGAGGTGGCCGGCGCCCTGGAGGCCCCGGTCTATGCCATCCTCGACATGGAGGACCGCATCGCTGAGATCACCACCCCGGACGGCGAGCCGCTGGAGGTGATCGCCACCACCCTGCCCGAGGACACCACCCGCTACATCATGAAGTGGGACGGCGAGTGGCACATCACCTTCGAGGTGTTCCGCGACATGGGCATCGCCTTTGCCGTGGTGATGGTGCTGATCTACGTGCTGATGGTGGGCTGGTTCAAGTCCTTCATCACCCCGATGATCATCATGGTGCCCATCCCGCTGACCCTGGTGGGGATCCTGCCGGCCCACGGCATGTTCGGCATCTTCTTCACCGCCACCTCGATGATCGGCTTCATCGCCCTGGCCGGGATCATCGTCCGCAACTCGATCCTGCTGGTGGACTTCATCAATCTCGAACTGCAGGCCGGAGAGCCGCTGAACGACGCAGTGATCAAGGCCGGCGCGGTGCGCCTGCTGCCCATCGTGCTGACCCAGGCGTCGACCATCGTCGGCGGGGTGTTCATGCTCGCCGACCCGATCTTCCAGGGGCTTGCCCTGGCGCTGATCTCGGGCATCACCGTCTCCACCTTCCTCACCCTGGGGGTGATCCCGGTGCTCTACTACATGTTCCTCAAAGCCGCCGGACCGGAGAACGTGGTAAACATCGGCAACGAACAGGAAAGCTGAACGGAGAACCACACCAACAAGGAGATAGCCATGACCGTTAACAAAGCACTGAGAGCAATGGCCGGAACCGTCGTCCTGCTGTCCCTCGCACTGGGCCACTGGGTCAACCCGCTCTGGTATCTGTTCACCGCCTTCGTGGGCTTGAACCTGCTGCAATCGGCGTTCACCAACTGGTGCCCGGCGATGACCATCTTCCGCAAGCTCGGCCTGCGCGAGGACTGAGGAGAAGCGCCGATGAAGATGCTGATGATGATCGTGGAGTCGGGGTACAAGGAGCAGCTGGAAGTGCTGCTGAACAACCACGATATCGTGGGTTACACTGAGATCCCCCAGGTCTTCGGCACCGGGGCCACCGGCACTCGCATGGGCTCGCGGGCCTTCCCCAAAACCTCCAGCGTGATTTTCACCGTGCTCGGCGACGACGAAGCGGACAAGCTGGCCGGGAACATCAAGGAGTTCTGCCAGAGCTGCGCCCAGCACATGCACATGATCGTCTGGCACGCCGACCAGATGCTCTGAGTCTGCAGGAGACCGGTTCACGAAAGTAGTACCGATGAGCAATAGAATGACAGAGGACGTCATCCTCCAGGTGAGCGAGGTGCTCAAGGCGATGGCCGACCCGATGCGGCTGCGTATCCTGCACAGCCTGCACGGGGGAGAACTGAGCGTCACCTCGATCATCGAGGCGGTGGGCGGCAGCCAGGCCAACGTGTCGCGGCACCTGGCGGTGCTCCGCCGCGCCGGCCTGGTGGACTGCCGCCGCGAAGGCCTCAACGCCTTCTACGGCATCACCGACCCCAAGGTCTTTACCATCTGCGAGAGCGTCTGCAATTCCATCGGGGAGCGGCTGGACCGCGAGCGGGAGCAGGTGGATGCGGCGCTGAGTTCATCCGGCAGGAAGTGATCCCGGAGCCCTAGTCCCAGCGGGTGGTGACCTTCTTGCCCTTGATCCGGCCGTAGGTGACGTGCAGCCTCCGCTTCTCGTCCGGCTGGAAGGCCGCGCCCAGTTCCACCGGCAGCACATCCTTGCCCGGCACCTCCAGCTGCACCTCCAGCTGGTTGTGCCCCGAGGGCACGGGGATACCGCTGAAGGTGGCAACCTCCTGCTTGAAGCGGCGCTTGAGGCCCTGCATCGGCTTCCTGCTCCCGGCCTCCCCCTCGGCATCACTGTTGATCTGCGAGGAGAAGAGCACCTTGCCTCCGGCACGAACCGTGAGCGTGCCCTGGGGGAAGGAGTGGTGCAGCACCAGGTCCAGGGTGCCCGGCGGCGGCAGGGGAATGGCCACAGTTCTGGTCACCGGCGGGGCCGGTGGCACAACTCGCGGCTTCGCCAGTTCTGCCAGCGCCTCAGCCTCTTCCCGCTGCCGGGCCTCGGCCTCCTCCGCGGCCCGCTGGCGCTCGGCGGCCCGGGCCGCCCGTTCGGCCGCTCGGGCCCGTTCCTCAGCTTCCGCCGGCCGGACCACGAACTCCTGCCACTGCTCCTGCATCGAGGCGAAGGCGATGCCCCCCGGCCCTCCGTCCTGGTAACGCGACTGGTCGAACCAGACATCCGACGGCCGGCGTATGGTTTCGATCAGCGGATTGTCCGGCAGCAGGGAGACCGGCGTTCCGGCGCCGGCACTGCCGAACCAGGTCCAGGAAAAGATCGCCGTGGCCAGAATCACGCAGAAGGCGGAGATCATGGCCCAGCGGGCCCGGTGTTCCAGGCTTCTGACCCAGTTGGGCAGCCGGGCCAGCAGGTCCACCCGGAACAGGAGGTGAACTACCCGCCGGCAAGCGGTGGCCATCCTGGCCAGGCTTTGGGCTGTCCGGGTCAATCCCCCGTCCGTCGCCGGGGGCAGCGCCAGCGCCACCGTGGCCAACGACGGTTCGTCTATATTTCCACTCACGGCGTGGTGCGGTCTCTGCCCACGGATCAGCGACACCAGGTCCTCCTTGAACCACGAGGCCTCCTGGTATCTTTTATCGGGGTTCTTGTCCAGGCCCATGGCCACCACCGCGTCGATATCCTGGCTCACCGCTGTGTTGAGCAGCGAGGGCGGCGGCGGGTCGCGGTGCACGATCTTGTACAGCACGGTGGACATGTTGTCACCGATGAAGGGGCGTTCGTTGGTCAACAGCTGGTACAACACCACCGCCAGGGAAAAGAGATCCGAACGGGGCCCCACCTGGCCGCCGGTGATCTGCTCCGGGGCGATGAAGCTGGGGGTGCCCATGAACTGGCCGTCCCTGGTCAGTTCGGAGGTGTCGATGCGGGCCACGCTGAAGTCGGTGATGATCAGGCGCTCTTCGGTATCGAAGATCAGGTTCGCCGGCTTGATGTCCCGGTGAATCACCCCGCGCCGGTGTGCGAAATCGAGGCCCGCCGCCACCTGGATGGCGATCTTCATCGCTTCCTCGATGTTGAACACCCGCCCGTCGTCGATCATCTGCTGCAGCGACTGGCCGCGGATATATTCCATGGAGATATACGAGGTGCGGGTGGCCGCATCTTCGTAAATGTCGTAGATGGTGACGATATTGGGGTGGGTCAGGTTGCCGGCGGTGAGCGCTTCGCGGTGGAAGCGCTGGAAGAACTCCTGTTCCTCGTCGGGGCTCAACCCGGGCTCGGGGCGGATCGCCTTCAGCGCCACCAGGCGGCCGATCCGCTTGTCCCGCGCCTTGTAAACAACGCCGCGGGCCCCGCGTCCAAGCTCGTCGAGAATCTCATACCGCTCGTCGATTTCAGCCATACCACTGTACTGCTCGCGGCCTGCGGTCCCCTGAACCGCTTGATGAACCCCTTCATCACCTCACTTATCGGTCGTTTCACCGGATTCAATGAACAGTTTCCGCACACTCAAGATAATGACCGGTTCTGCCGACATGGTGTATACGGCCGCCGGCGGTTCCGGAGGTGGATTGTGCCATCCCCCTCGCGGCACCGAAGGAGAAGGAGTAAGGAAGATGCCGACTCTCAACGTCAGTTTCAAGAATGTGCCGCAGGGCGAGCACCCGCTGTTCGGGTCGCAGTCCTGGACCATCGGCCGCCGCGACAGCAACGATTTCGTGGTGGACAACATTGCCGTCTCGTCGGTCCACGCCCGGATCGACAAGGTGGAGCAGGGCTACCTGCTCACCGACCTGAACAGCAAGAACGGCACCATGGTGGGCGGCAAAATGGTCTCCAGCCACTGGCTCACCGACGGTGACGTGATCACCGTGGGCAAGCACCAGCTGATCTTCGGCCTCAGCGAAGAGGAGGCGCCCCAACCGGACAACGGCGCGGCCATCGACCAGACCATGGTCCTGGACACCAGCAGCTTCCGCGAGATGCTGGAGAGCAACATGCCCGAGGAGAAGACGGCCATGCTCACCTTCGTCAAGGGCGGCAACGGCGATATGGAGCTGACCAAGTGGATCACCCGCCTGGGCAGTGACAAGGCCAACGACGTGCAGATCCGGGGGCTCTTTGTCGGGCGCTTCGCCGCCACCATCAACCGCCAGGACCGCGGCTTCCAGCTGCGGCGGATCAAGGGCCTGGCCCGTCCGCGGGTCAATGGCCGCAAGGTCGGCGACCGGGTGATGCTCAAGAACTTCGACACCATCGAGCTGGGCCGGGCCAGGATCGACTTTTACTTCAAAAAGGCCTGAGCGGGAGTCTGTTCATGGTGAGCCCCGACGGTGACGAAGCAATCTCTACGTTCGCCTTAGCGAACTGGAGATCGCTTCGCTACGCTCGCGATGACGGACGAATCCCCTCTCTCCCCACGATCCCCCCTCACCCCCCTGTGTTATAATCGCTTCATTCCAATGATTCCGGCTCGGAGCAGACCCTGATGAAGGAGACCATGGAAGCGGTCATCGGCGTGGAAGTCCATGCCCAGCTGTTGACCCGCAGCAAGCTGTTCTGCTCCTGTTCCACAGCGTTTGGCGACCCGCCGAACAGCAACACCTGCCCGGTCTGCACTGGCCACCCCGGCACCCTGCCACTGCTCAACGGCCGGGCGCTGGAAATGGCGGCCTCCATGGGCCTGGCCTGTGACTGCCGGATCAACGGTTCGTCCCGCTTTGCCCGCAAGCACTACTTCTACCCCGACCTGCCCAAGGGCTACCAGATCACCCAGCACAATGAACCGCTGGCCGTGGACGGCCACCTCGATATGGAGGGTGACGACCACGGCCGCCGCCGGATCGGCATCGAGCGGATCCACCTCGAGGAGGACGCGGGCAAGCTGCTCCACGAGGAGGTCGAGGGCCGTACACTGCTCGACTTCAACCGCGCCGGCATCCCGCTGATCGAAATCGTCTCCCGGCCCGACCTGCGCAGTCCCGGCGAGACGGTGCGCTACCTGGAAGAGCTGAAAACCATCCTCGAGTATCTGGGGATCTGCAGCGGCCGGATGGAGGAGGGGAGCCTGCGCTGCGACGTCAATGTGTCGCTCCGCCCGGCCGGCAGCAGCGAGCTGCGGGCCCGCACCGAGCTGAAAAACCTCAACTCCTTCCGGGCAGTGCGCCTGGCCATCGTCGAGGAGATCCGGCGGCAATCCCAGCTGCTGGATGCAGGCGGCGAGGTGCAGGACGAGACCCGCAGCTGGGACGAGGAGACCGGACGCACCATCCTGATGCGCCCCAAGTCTGACGCCCCCGATTACCGCTATTTCCCCGAACCGGACCTGCCCCCCGCCCTGGTGAGCGAGGCGTCGCTGGCCCGGCTGCGCGGCCGGCTGCCCGAGCTTCCCGCGGCGCGGCGGGAACGGCTGGTGGACCAGTTCGGCCTGGCCCGGGAAACCGCTGTCCTGCTCTGCAGTGAGCAGGCCCTGGCCGACTATTTCGAGACGGCGGCTGCATCCTGTTCCAATCCCGTGGACCTGGCTCACCGGATCACCGGCGAGCTGCTCCACGCTCTAAGCAGCAGCACGATCCCGGTGGAGGACTGCCCGCTGCCGCCCCGGCACCTCGGCGGCCTGGTGAACATGGTGCAGGCAGGTCAGTTGAGCGGCCCGGCGTCAAAGGACGTGTTCAGCGAGATGTTCCGCACCGGCGACACCGCGGGCGAGGCGGCCCAGCGGCTGGGCAAGACCGGACTGGCCAACAAAGCCGATGTGGAGCGTGCCGCCGACCGGGTTATGGATCAGAACCCGAAATCGGTGGAACAGTTCCGCAGGGGCAAAAGCGCGGTGTTGACCTTCCTCATCGGAGAAGTGATGAAGGCCACCGGCGGCACGGCCGACCCGCAGCAGGTGTCGGAGGTCCTGCGCCGTAAGCTGGGCGACAACGCATCCGGCGGGAAACCGGGCCTGCCCGGCCCGCTGGCCATGCTGATCCTCTGCCTCGCCCTGCTCTTCGGGTTGCTCCAGCCGGCGGCGGCCCAG
Organism: uncultured Acidobacteriota bacterium; assembly: GCA_963836075.1. GTDB lineage: Bacteria > Acidobacteriota > JAQAZP01 > JAQAZP01 > JAQAZP01 > JAQAZP01. The sequence continues at coordinate 1,347,280 of CAWIIB010000009.1, read as the reverse complement.
ACCCGTCAGGCACGTCCCGAACAGCTGGGCCGCACCCCGGGCTACTTCATCGCCCGCACCACTCCGCACTTCCACCTCTACGCCCCCGCACGCTACAGGGGGGCGCTGGAGGTGCTGACCGGCCAGGCCGAACCGATCCTGGCCGAGATCTCCGGCGACATGGGCATCATTCCCCGGGGCCCGGTGCGGGTGATGATCCTGACCACCGACAGGGACGTGGCCCAGCTGACCTTTTCCCTGCCGCCCACTCCGGAATGGTCGGTGGGCTATGCCGTGGCCGGCCGCAGGATCATCGTGCTGAAAACCGCCTTTATGCGGGGCACGGTGCATCAGGACGTGCTGAGCACCTTCCGCCACGAGCTGGTGCACATCCTGGTGCAGGACGCCGCCGGCCCCTACGCCGCCCTGGTGCCCCGCTGGTTCAACGAGGGCCTGGCCATGATCCACACCCGGGCCTGGGGCCTGGGCGACGTGGTGAACATCTCCAAACACCTGATCACCCGCAAGCCGCTCCCCCTGGGCGAGCTGACCCGCGGCTTCCCTGACGGGCGGTGGTCGGCCAGCGTGGCCTACGCCCAGAGTTACCTGTTCCTGACCCACCTGCGAAAGGAATACGGCAGCGGCGCGCCGGGGAGTATACTCAGGCGGGTGGGCTCGGGGACGGCCTTCAATGAAGCCTTTCGCGAGGTCACCGGCCGCCCGCTGCACAGCGTGGAGGCCGACTGGCGGCGCGGGCTCACCTGGCGCTACCGCTACATCCCCATGGTGACCAGCGGGGGCACGCTCTGGCTGCTGGTGACCCTGCTCTTCGTGCTGGGCTACCTGCGCAAGCGGCGCCGGAACCGCCGGCGCCTGGAAGAGTGGGAGGAGGAAGAGGAGGCTCGCGGCTGGTGATCAAGCTCTACAAGGTCAACAAGAGCTTCGGCGGCCCGCGGATGGCCCTGCGCCAGATCGACCTCCAGATCCCCCGCGGGCAGTTCACCTTCCTCACCGGGCCCAGCGGTGCGGGCAAGACCACCTTCCTCAAGCTGGTCTTCCGGGAGCTGCTGCCCAGCGAGGGGCACATCATCGTCGGCGGGCGGAACACGGCCCAGATCCCCCAGCGCTACCTGCCATTCTTCCGCCGCTCCATCGGGGTGGTCTTCCAGGACGTGCGCCTGCTGCCGCGCAAGACGGTCTTCGAGAACGTCAGCCTGGTGCTGCGGATCCAGGGGGTGCCCAGGCGGGAGCAGAAGCGCCGGGCCTACACCGTGCTCAAGTCGCTGGGCCTGGGCCACCGGATGGTGGCCTTCCCCCGGGAACTCTCCGGCGGGGAACAGCAGCGGATCGCCATCGCCCGGGCGCTGATCAACGAGCCGAAACTGCTGCTGGCCGACGAACCCACCGGCAACCTCGACCCCGACCTCTCGCTGGAGATCATGGAGATCTTCCGTGAGATCAACTCCCGGGGCACCACGGTGGTGGTGGCGACCCACGACCGGGGGCTGATGGAGCACTTCCCCGACGCGCGACGGATCCACCTGGTGCGGGGCCAGATGGCGGACTGGGCGGATACCCTGAGCCCGGATCAGCCGGAAAACGGCGACGAGGACGAACCAGCAGAGCGCGGAGGCCACTGATGTCACGCTACCTGGCCGCACTGAAGTACTTTGTCGAGGAAGCCGCCTACGGCCTCTGGCGCAGCAAGGGGATCAACCTGCTGGCGGTGGCGATCATCGCCTCGGCCCTCTTCGTCCTCGGGGCCTTCCTCCTCGCCGCGGCCAATATCCAGAAAGCGGTGGCCGGCTGGGGCGAGAGCCTTGAAGTGACCATCTTCCTCACCGACCAGGCCCTGGACGGCGACGTGGCCGCGCTGAAGAAGGAGATCAACCAGTGCACGCTGGTGGAAGGGGTGGTCTACATCAGCAAGGAGGAGGCCGGCCAGCGGTTCCGGGAGTATTTCCCCGGCCTGCGCGGCGTCGAAGCCGACCTCGAACGGAACCCGCTTCCCGCCTCCCTGGAGGTTCGCCTCAAGGGGGACACCGGCCCGGAGGACATGGAACAGCTGGAGGACTACGCCGAACAGTGGGCCACCAGCCCGGCGGTGGACGAGCTGCAACTGGACACCCGCTGGCTGGAGCGGGTATCGGCCATGGCCGCGGTGGTCCGGCTGGTGGGCAGCCTCTTCGGCGCGATCATCTCGCTGGCCGCGGCCCTGACCACCGCGGCGGTGATCCGTCTGGCCCTGATGGGCCGGCGGGACGAGATCGAGATCATGCGCATCGTCGGCGCCACCCCGGCCTTTATCAAGGGGCCGCACCTCTTCGAGGGGATGGTGCTGGGCCTGCTGGGGTCACTCTGCTCCCTGGCCCTGCTCTCGGTGGTCTGGCAGTGGTTCCTGCACTACCTCGAGGAAACCTCGGCGGTGCTCCTCGGCTTCCTGGCCGTGGATTTCCTCTCCCTCTCCATGACCGTCTGCCTGATCCTCACCGGCCTCCTGCTCGGCCTGGCCGGCAGCACCCTGGCCCTCACCCGCTTCCCCATCTCGGAAGAGTAACTAAAATTCGTAGCCGATCCAGAACTGTGTGATGAACCCGCTGCTGAAGTCCACCAGGTCCCAGCGTTTGCCGAAGTCCCAGTGCAACTGGAAGGGGCCGAAGAAGAGGTGGAAGCCCCAGCCCAGGGACGAGTAGACGTCCTGGAAGCGCGTCTTGCCTTCTTCGTCCTCATAGGTGAACTCGTAACCTGCATCTTCCCACCAGGCGGTGCCGATGTCCCAGAAGAGCAGACCGCGGATCTCGCGGAGCTGCATACCGAAGGGGAAGACCACACGGTCCACCAGCGGGAAGCGGAACTCGAGGTTGGAGAAGGCGGTGCGGCTGCCGATGAAGGTGCGGAAATCCCAGGTGCGCAGGGTGTTCATCCCACCAAAGGTGCGGAAGTTGGGCACGTCGCTGAAGCTGCCGAAGGCGAAGAGCCGGTGAGCGATCAGCGAACGCTTGGTCAGCTGGAAATAGTTGCGGAACTCGACCTGGACATCGGTGAAACCGGAGGTGCGCCCGCTGATCTCGGGGGCGTACTGGACGCTCATGGTGTATTTCCGGCCATGGATCGGCCCGAAGCTGGAGTAGCGGGCCGTATCACCGATAAACGAGAGCCCCACGAAGGGCAGGTCGTCGTCCACCGGCACGTAATCGACGATCACGTTGTCCTCCACGTACGGCGTCCAGTGGTCGCGGAACATGTAGCCCACCGAACCTTCGAAGCGGCGGAACTTGTCCACCGGGTAGGCGCCGAACAGGGTCCCCCCGGTGCGTCGATAGGTCTGGTCACGGCCCAGCCCGCTGGGCTCGGTGGGATCGTAGTAGACGAAGTAATCCCGCAGGTCGAAGAGGTGGACCCCCCAGTCGTAGCGCTTGCGGGTGTTGAAATAGGTGGCCTCGATGTTGGTGTAGGTGTACAGCGACTGGAGTATCACCTGGATGCGCTGGTCGCCGGACATGTCGCTGAGGCTGATGTAGGAGGAGGTGATGAAATCGCCGAGGTCGCTGAGCCCGGCAATGGCTTCGGCGCTTTCGACGAAGAACTTGTACTTCTGATACTCCTGCTTGTCCTCGTCGTCGATGGTCAGTTCGAGGTCCGGCTTGAAGTCCTCCTGCTCGTCCAGGTCGGGGACCTCATCCCCTGCGGGCGGCTCGATGGTCCGCATCGGCTCGTCCAGCTCCATCTCGTAGAGCCGGAACTTGCCTTTGAAAAAGGTCGTGAAGCCCACCCGCTCGGCATCGGTGGTGGAGGCCAGGGGGATCGGGTTGCTGATCCCGCTGACCACGTCGGTGTAGACACTGACCTCCAGCGTCTCCAGGTCGAGAATCGAGAAGTTGAAGATCCCCGACTCGTCCGATGTGAAGTAGATCCGCTTGCCGTCGGGAGCGTAGGCAGCCTGGATGTCGTCGTGCTCGCCAAAGGTCAACTGGGTCTTCTCTTCGGGGTCGGTGAGCGACACCTTGATCAACTTCTCGTGGCCGTTGATCCGCCGGTTGTAGACGCAGTAGTTGCCGTCGGGCGAGTAGGTGGGGTTGGTGTCCCAGAAAGCATCCTGGGTGATGTTGCGAATGTTCTCGGTGTCGATCTCGAACTCGAAGATGTCCACCACCCCGTCCTGGTTGGCCGCAAAGAGAATCCGCTTGCTGTCCGGCGAGAAGGCGGGGGAGGCGTTCTCGTACAGGTTGGGCAGGGTGACCTGGGCCATTTTGCGGCCGGTGATGGCATTGACCAGCATCAGGTCGCGGCCCCGTTCCCGGCGGACAAAGAGGGCGATGGTGTTGCCGTCCGGGGCCCAGTCCACATCGTTCTTGCCCGAGAAGGACTCGATGACGATATATTCGTAGGCGGTGGTGTAACCCTTGGTCAGGTTCTTCACCACTTCGCCGTCCTCGGCGGAGATCAGCACCAGGTCGACCTCGCCCTCCATGTTGGTCAGCACGGCCACCAGTTCACCCGAGGGGGAAAAAGCCGGGGAGAAGGTGTGGACGTAGGGGCCCTTGAGCCCGATCTCCTTGCCGTAGTCGGCGGGCTCATCCTTCTCGATCGACCCGCGAATATACTTGCCGCGGAGGTAGCGGCGAAAGCCGGTGTCGAACTCTTCGGCCGTCACCCCGAATGCTTCTTCCACCACCTTGCCCAGATTGCGGGTGGTGAGGTGGCGGCGGAAGGCCTGGATGAAATCCCGCACCCCTTCCAGGCCCCACTGCTCATACATGTAATCGAAAGCCGCCTGGCCGAAGCGGTAGGTCAGGAAGGACTGGGCGTTGAGCTGGAGGATCGGCGGGACCATGTCGTTGAGCACCGCGTCCCGGATCACCGCCTCGTTACGGGTGCTCCAGCCGGTCTGCCCCACGAACTCCGCCATGCCTTCCATGATCCAGAGTGGCGGCGCGCTGCGGTAGGCCTTGCTCAGGTCCGACTGGTAGAACAGGTCATACTGGAAGATGTGAACGAGTTCGTGGGTCAGGGTGGTCTGCATCTGGTCCGGCGGGTCGTCAATGGGGATGACGATGCGGTTCTTCGACGGCGTGGCAAAGGCGCCCACCCCCTCGGGGAGCATCGACATGGTGATATTGGTCTGTTCGAACTCGCCGTGGGTCTTGTAGAAGAAGACCGGCACTTTGAACCCCAGCTGGTAGTCGAGGGTGGTGCTGACCTTGAGGTAGGCGCTCTCGGAGTAGCTGACCAGCTTCTCCAGGAAGGGCTCCACCTCGGGGTAGTAGTAGATATTGAAGTGCGGTGACTCGTAAACCTTCCAGTCGAATGTATCATGGGTGATCTTGTTCTTGCCGCCGATGTTGCGGTACTGGCCGAGAGCCGGCGAGCTGACGAGGGCGGCCAGTGCCGCCAGCAGGAGGACGATGGTCAGCGTGCCGGGCCGTCCCGGGCGCCGCACTGCGGTTCCGGTGGGTCTGGTCATCAGTCTCTGTGCTCCTTGCGCATCGAGTGGAGGTCCGATCAGTATTATCGTGTGACGCCGCAGTGCACCCGGACGGTCAGTCCAGCAGGTAGCGGGTGACGCGTGTCTTCCGTTCGGCCAAGATACCGGTGATCTGCGGCGCCAGCTTGTCCATCATCATAAAGAATACCGAGAGGTCGTCCGGTCCGTTGCCGTTGTAAATAATCTCCTGGTAAAACTTGTCGGTGTAGAGTTCCTCGCCGGTCCGGCCGTTGAGCAGGTGAACCTCGAGATTGAGGAAGAACCCGGTTTGCTCGATGAATATGGTCCTGGTGTTGTAGGGCGAGTAGCCCATATCCCGGCGGTAGCCGCCCTGCCTGAGGTCGATCTGCTCGTATCCCGAACGATCTTCGGTGCTGAAGGCGACGGTCCCGGAGAGGATCAGGTCGCTGTCGAAACGGCCGCCAAGGTCCGTCCAGTAGTCGGGCACCTCGAAAATCGGCTTGCCGCCGCGGCCGGTGGGCAGGGTGGGCGCTTCGCCCTTGGCCACTTCCAGTTTCAGGGTGCGCAGCAGCATCTTTCGCAGGTAACGGACGACTTCCACGTCCAGATCCATCCGCGTATTGCGGTCGCAGATGAAGTTGGCCACCATCAGCGAGTTGTAATCACTGATGTCGATCTTCGGCTTCACCGGAACCTCGATGGTCACTTGCGTCGTTCCGGCCCATGCGGGCAGGCACGCCGGCAGGAGCAGGCCGAAGCAGATCAGCGGCAGCAGGCAGGCGACCCCGGTGAGGCGCCCCCGGGCCGGTTCGGTATCTCTGTTCAGGTGGCTCATTCCACTTCTTCCACTGGTTGGTCATCGGCCGGCGTTTCGCTCTCCGGCTCTGGTTCGTCGGCAGCCGGGGCAGACTCCGTGGCCGGCGGTTCAACCGGTTCGGCTTCAGTGCCGGTGCCGGCTTCGTCGCCCGCCGGACCGTCAGCCGGCGTCTCGCCGCTCCCGGCGTCCCCGTCGCTGGCGGCGGCAGCGGCCTCTTCCTCCGGCGCACCTGCCGGTGGCTTGCGATACTCGGCCTCGTACTGCTCCAGCGCGGTGAACAGCTCTTCGAAATTTTCGATGTTCCGCTTGAGATACTTGGCCCTCCCGGCCAGCTCCTCAGCCCGCCGGTACGACTCCCGCGCCCCCTCCAGATCACCCTGGCTTTCCAGGGCCACGGCGATATTGTTATACAGCACCGGATTGTCGGGGTCGTGGCGCAGCGCCTCCCGCCAGCGGTACAGGGCTTCCTTCCACAGGCCCTGCTTGCCGAGGGAGACGCCGAACTTGATCATCTGCTTGACTTCCTTCGAGGAGGGGCCTTCCTTGTCACCGGCACGGGCTGCGGCTGGGTGTAGAAACAGGAGGGTGAGCAGGACGACGGTTGCTGCTCTGGTCACGAGACGGATCATCAGGATCCTCCGAACTGAGTTAGAACCCCTCGCCGGCGGTGAGGAAGATGCCCGCCGGCTGTCACCTTAAGATTAAACCATACTTTCCCCCGGCCCGTCCCATCAAGGGGACAGTTTTTTTGTCCCCATTGACTTCCCCACCCCCGTTTGCCGATAATCGAGGCTCCTTTTCCGGGAAGCCGAACGAGGGCGCGGCGCTGGTTGAGGAGATCTACCGATGCAGCGAAACTGTGCCTTTCTCGCCCTTGGGCTGGTCCCATCGCTCACCCCGCGGCAGGCCCGGGGCCTGCTGGAACACCACCACTTCGAACCCGAACGGATTTTCTCGTCCACCGTCGATGAACTGTGCGGCATCGAAGGCATCAGTTCGAAAAACGCCCGGGCGATCCTCCACCCCGGTATTCCCCGGCAGGCGGCCGGCGCTGAACAGCTGGCCCGGACCAGCGGCTGGCAGATCGTCACCCCCGCCCACCCCGACTACCCGGACCACCTGCTGGGCCAGATCCACGACCCGCCGCTGGCCCTCTGGGTGGAGGGGAACACCGGAGCCCTGGCGGCGGACGGGATCGCCGTGGTGGGTTCGCGCAAGGCCACCCCGTACGGCCGGGCGGCGGCCGAAATGCTGGGCCGCGAGCTGGCTTCCCTGGGGGCCGCCGTGTTCAGCGGCCTGGCCCGGGGGATCGATGCCGCAGCCCACCGCGGAGCCCTGGCCGGGGACGGGGTGACGGTGGGCGTGCTGGGCAGCGGCCTGGACCGGCTCTACCCGTCCGAACACCGGCGGCTGGCCCGGGACATCTGCAATTCCGGCGGAGCGCTGGTCACCGAGCTGCCCCCGGGGACCAGCCCGCTGCCCCACCATTTCCCCCGGCGCAACCGGATCATCAGCGGCCTCTCCTGGGGTGTGCTGGTGGTGGAGGCGGACCGGCTGAGCGGGTCGCTGATCACCGCCCGGATGGGTCTGGAGCAGGGACGGGAGATCTTTGCCGTGCCGGGTAACATCACCTCCGCGGCCAGCGTCGGGGCCAACCTGCTGCTGGCCGGCGGGGCAAAGCTGGTCCAGCGGGGACTGGACGCAGTGGAGGAACTGCCGCCTGAAGTTCGTCTCCGCATGGCGGCCAGGGCCGGAGAGCCGGAGAGTGGGGGTGGAACAACGTTGGTGGCCGCCGCCCGGCGCTCGGGAGCGGAGGGCAAAGTCCTGGACGCCCTCCAGGTGGACCAGCCCCGAGGTCTTGACGAGCTCTCCCGTTCGCTGGGCCTGCCGCCCCCGGAACTGCACCGCCACCTGCTCTGCCTGGAACTGGAGGGGCTGGTGCGGATGCTGCCCGGCGGCAAATGTCTCAAAACCTGGTGAGTTCCCAGCTTGCGCCGCGTAGGCCCGGCGGCTACTATGAAGGAAGAACAAACATTCACCGTCAAGCGGAACAGACAGGGGACGGAGGAGCACTGTGCGCGACCACCTGGAAACCTACATCCAGCACCTGAAGTTCGGCCGCAATGCCTCCCCCCACACCATCAAGAACTACCGTTCAGACCTCGAGGACTTCATCACTTTCCTCGAGGTGGACTATTACGCCGCCGGCGAGAACCAGACAGTGGACCCCGCCGCGGTGGACACCCCGGCGGTAATCGCCTGGCTGGGCCACCTCAACATGCGGGGCAGCGCGGGCAGCACCATCTCGCGCAAGCTCTCCGCCCTGCGCAGCTTCTTCCGTTTTCTCCGCCGCCAGGAGGTGATCGAGCGCGACCCGGCGCGGGTGGTGAGCCAGCGGCGCAAACGGCGCAAGCTGATGCCCCACCTCACCGAACCGGAGATCGGCGAGTTCCTGCAGGCGCCCGATCCCGCCAGGCTCAGCGGGCTGCGCGACCGGGCGATCCTGGAACTGCTCTACGCCACCGGGATCCGGGTGGGCGAACTGGTGGCCCTGGACGTGGAGGACCTCGACTTCAAGGCGCGGCTGGTACGGGTGCTGGGCAAGGGGAGCAAGGAGCGGATCGTACCACTGGGCCAGCCGGCGGCACAGGCGGTGACCACCTACCTCGACGCACGCGAGGGCAAGCCGGCAGCCGCCGGCAAGCGAGAGATGTTCCTCAACAACCGCGGCGGCCGGCTCACCGACCGCAGCATCCGGCGGCTGATCAAAAAATACGTGGACCAGCTGGCCCTGAACCACAACCTGAGCCCCCACGCCATCCGCCACTCCTTCGCCTCCCACCTGCTGTCCCGCGGGGCCGACCTGCGGGTGATCCAGGAGCTGCTGGGCCACGTCAGCCTCTCCACCACCCAGAAGTACATCCACACCAGCATCACCCAGATCAAGGAAGTGTATGACAAAGCGCATCCCCGTGCGTGATGGGGACGTAGCCAGGGACGTACATGAATTTATGAATATTTGAAAATCGTCTCTACTTTTCCAGGCCGGTTCTCAAATATTCATAAATTCATGTACGTCCCCTGTGCGTCCCTGTGCCAAGTTGACACTCCCGGGGGGCGGTGTTATGAAACGTTTTCCATGCTAGAATCCTCAACACGGGAGAGATAATGAGCGTAGACAATACTATGAGAGCCACCACCATCATCGCCGTGCGGCGGGACGGGCGGGTAGCCCTGGCCGGCGACGGCCAGGTGACCCTGGGCAACACGGTGATGAAGCAGGGTGCGGCCAAGATCCGACGCCTGCACAAGGACTCGATTCTGGCCGGATTCGCCGGGTCTGCCGCCGACGCCTTCGCCCTCTTCTCCCGTCTGGAGGGGAAGCTGGAGGCCCACCAGGGGAACCTCCGGCGGGCGGCGTATGAGCTGGGCCGCGACTGGCGGACCGACCGCGTGCTGCGCAAGCTCGACGCGCTGATGCTGGTGGCGGACAAGGAGATCACCTATCTCCTCTCCGGCGGCGGCGAGGTGCTGGAGCCGGACGACGGCCTGGCCGGCATCGGTTCCGGCGGCGCCTACGCCCTGGCCGCGGCCCGGGCCATGATCCGGCACACCGACCTCACGGCAGAGGCCATCGCCGAGGAAGCGATCCGTATCGCCGCCTCGATCTGCATCTACACCAACGACTCGATCCGGGTGGAAACACTGCCGCCACTGGCGGAGAAGTAGCCCTGCCCCGACCATAGCGGCGCCTGCGTGAAGCCGGGCGCCGGGGAAGCACCATGGTTATTCACTTGAAGGGAACCATCGAGGAAGATCAGCGCTGGGAAAACCAGCTGGTCCCGCGGGAGATCGTCTCCGAGCTGGACCGTTACATCGTGGGGCAGCACAAGGCCAAACGGGCGGTGGCCATCGCCCTGCGCAACCGGATCCGCCGCCAGCGCCTCTCGCCGGAGATGGCCGAGGAGGTGGCGCCGAAGAATATCATCATGATCGGCCCCACCGGGGTGGGCAAGACCGAGATCGCCCGCCGGCTGGCCCGGCTGGCCCGTTCACCGTTCATGAAGGTGGAGGCCTCCAAGTTCACCGAAGTGGGCTACGTGGGCCGCGACGTGGAGTCGATGATCCGCGACCTGACCGAGATCGCGGTGGACATGGTCAAGGAAGAGGCCACACGGCACGTGCACTCCCGGGCGGAGAAAAACGTGGAGCAGCGCCTGCTGGACCTGCTGCTGCCGTCCATGCCCCAGCCACCCATGCCCGGCGACCAGGCTGAGGGGGCGGTGAAAACCGGCGTCTCCTCCAGTACCCGGGAGAAGTTCAAGGATCAGCTGAAAGCGGGGAAACTGGAGGACCGGCCGGTGGAGATGGATGTCACCGAATCGAGCGTCCCCAACATGCAGATCTTCACCAACCAGGGTGTGGAGAACATGGGGATCAACGTCAAGGAGATGTTCCCCGGCCTGTTCGGCGGCAAGAAGAAGCGGCGCAAGATGACCATCGGCGAAGCCCGCCAGCACCTGCTGGAAGAGGAGGAGTCAAAGCTGGTGGACATGGACAAGGTGACCCGCCAGGCCCTGGAGCGGGTGCAGCAATCGGGGATCATCTTCCTCGACGAGATCGACAAGGTGGCCGGCCGGGAATCGTCCCACGGCCCCGACGTCAGCCGCGAGGGGGTGCAGCGGGACATCCTGCCCATCGTCGAGGGTACCACGGTACAGACCAAGTACGGGCTGGTGCGCACCGACCACATCCTGTTCATCGCCGCCGGAGCATTCCACATGTCCAAGCCGGCGGACCTGATCCCTGAACTGCAGGGCCGTTTCCCCATCCGCGTGGAGCTGGAGAGCCTGGGTGCGGAAGAGTTCGTGCGCATCCTCACCGAGCCGCAAAACGCATTGATCAAGCAGTATGAAGCGCTGATGGAAACCGAAGGCATCGAACTGACCTTCCACGCGGAGGCGATCCGCGAGATCGCCGAGTTTGCCGCGACGGTCAACTCGACCACCGAGAACATCGGGGCCCGGCGGCTGCACACGATCATGGAAAAGCTGCTGGATGAGATCTCTTTCGAGGGAGCCGACCTGCGGCAGAAGCAGGTGCAGATCGACCGCGACTACGTCCGGCGGATGCTCGCCGATATCATCGAAGACCAGGACCTGAGCCGTTACATCCTCTGACGGGAGCTCATGAGCCGAACCAGACATATCCCGTTGCTGCTGATGGTCATCGCCCTGCTTGCCGCCCCGGCCTGCGGCCGCAAGGGGCCGCCCCAGCCGCCGATCAAGGTCCAGCCCCAGGGCAGTACGGGCCTCATCTCCACCCAGCACGGGGACAACATCACCCTCTCCTGGATGATGCCCCTGCAGAACACCGACCAGAGCGACCTGGTGGGCGTGACCCGGGTGGAACTGTTCCGCTACACCGAACTGCTCAAGCCGAAAAAGGAAGGGGAGGAGGACGAGGAGGAAACCCCGACCAATTTCGACGTGCTGGACCAGGTGACCCAGAGCTTCCTGGCCGACGACCCGGAGGACGCCGGCTTGTACGGCGCCGGGTACGGCACCGGCGCCATGGGCGGCCCGGACGAAGGGGCGGACGGCAAGTATGGCGGGGGCGGGCAGTCGAACACCGGCACCCTGGGCGGGACGGGATCCAGCCGCTCGGGGCGCAGCGGTGACGACCGGGACGGCTGGGCCGACCAGCAGCAGCAGCGGCAGCCACGGATCACCCCGGGGTTCCGCGATGTCTCCGGCTCATTCATCTCGGCCCGCAAGTTCGAAAGGAAGGCCGAACTGATCCACACCCTCACCGGCAGCCAAATCGAGGAGTCGGGTACATCCCGCCGCCTCTACCACACCGACCCGCTGCCCCAGCTGGACGAGGAGACCCTGGAGTTGACCCGCTACCACTATGCGGTGCGTGTGACCGATACCATGGACCGGGAGGGGCTCTTCTCCGAGTTCCAGCTGGTCACTCCGCTGGTGCCGCCGGTGGCGCCCCACAACCTGCAGGTGCAGAGCACGGAACGATCCATCGATCTGACCTGGGACGGGCCGCCGGTGGACCCCTGGGTGCGGATCGCCCGGGAAAAAGAAGAGTTGGCCACGGGCCCCGACGGCGATGAGCTGGAACCGGGGATCCCGGCGGACCCCGGCGACGGGAAAGCCGCCGCTGCCGGGGCAAAGAAAAAAATGGCGGCGGGCGGGAAGACTGCCCCGTCAAAGGGGAGCGCCGAGGAGGAGGGCCAGATCGAAGGGCTGCCGGAAGACGCGGTGGTGCCCGGCTGGATCGTCCAGCCGCCGGCGCTGTTCGGTCCGGCGTCGCCGGTCCGGCTCATCGCCCTGTGGCCCGAGCCCTGGCCGGTGGGGCCGCGAAGACCGGTGCCGCCATACATCGCCGGGTACTATGTCTTCCGCCAGTTGGAATCGGACGAGGGAACACCCACGCTGCCCAGCCACGGACAGCCGCTGATCGAGAAGACCTACTCCAACAGGCTCTTCACCTTTGGTGAAACCTACCGCTTCACCGTGCGCACCGTGATGGTCACCGAGGACGGCCGGGTGGAGAGCGAGGGCAGCCCCCCGGTCACCGTGACCACGGTGGACGTCTACCCGCCGATCACCCCGGTGAACTTCACCTACGTGGCCGCCGCCGGGGAAGTGACCCTGTTCTGGACCCCCAACGGCGAACCGGACCTGCTGGGCTACAACCTCTACCGCCACAAGGGCACCAGCGGAAACGCGCAGAGCGAACTGGTCCAGTTGAACGACAAACCGCTGGATGAACCGCGTTACAAGGACTCGACGGTACTGCCCGAAACCTGGTACACCTACCTGGTGGAGGCACTGGACAGCGCTGAACCGGCCAACCGCAGCGAGCGGAGTGAACCGCTCGAGGTGATGGCCAGATAGGACGCCATGGAGAGCGAGGACGTCGGCAAGGAAATGGAGAAACGCCTGCCCTTCGTCAAAATGTCAGGCGGGGGCAACGACTTCATCATCATCGACGACCGGAAGAACCAGTGGGCCGGACGGGAGTCCTGGCTGGCCCGGGCGCTCTGTCCCCGCGGCACCGCGGTGGGCGCCGACGGCCTGATCCTCGTCCGCCGGTCCGAGACCGCCGACGCCCGCATGGCCTATGTCAACTCCGGCGGGGACACCGCCGCCCTCTGCGGCAACGGCGGCCGCTGCCTGGCCAATTACCTGTACCGCAAGGGTCTGGCCGGTCCCCGGCCCACCATCGAAACCAGCGAAGGACGAATCCTTTCCGCCGAGGTGGAGGAATCGCGGGTCAACCTGGAGATGGCGCCCATCAGCTGGCCGGCCCGGAGCGTGGAAGCCGAAATCTCCGCCGGTGACGGCAGTCGGCGGGTCTTTTCCGGCGAGTTCCTCACCGTTGGCGTCCCGCACTTCGTCCACCACCTGCCGTCGGACCAGCTCCCGTCCATGGCGGTCAACCGCTGGGGGTCCGCCATCCGCGGGCTGGGTCTGTTCGGCCCTGCCGGGACCAACGTCAACTTCTACTCGGTGGTGGACGAGAGGACCCGCACCCTGGCCGTGCGGACCTACGAGCGTGGTGTGGAAGCCGAAACCCTGGCCTGCGGAACCGGCTGCACCGCCACCGCCCTGGTGGCGGCCCAGCGATTCGGCTACGACTCGCCCGTGCGCTGCCTGACCCGCGGAGGCTCGCTGCTCACGGTGGGGTTCAGTGAGCCGGACGGCGATTCTGAAGACGCCGCCATGGCTCGCTGGGGCCGGGTGATGCTGGAGGGCGAAGCCCGCTGGATCTTCGACGGCCTGGCCGACCTGCAGAGTTTCTGAACCAACCTCCAGGTACTGAAAAAAGGACACCCCGCAAGGTGTCCTTTTTTCGGTTCTTCCGGCCGTGGCCGGCCTGCTGCTAACCGCCGAAACCGCCGCCCGGCTGGCTCGATGCCTGGGGCAGTTCGAGGGTGAACTTGATCTCCTTCTCCATCTTCTCGTCGCCGGCGTCGAGGGCCTTGATCACTTCCTTTATCTTTACGATCTTCTTCTTCTTGTTCCGGATGGGCTCATAGCCGGTGTGCCCCGGCTCGATGTAAAAGTAGCGGGCCTCGGTGGGCAGCGACTTCCAGTCGGCGTCGGCCCCGGGACACTCTTCCTTGGCGGGCAGCAGGCGGAGCACCGGCTTCTTTTCCCCGGGCACATCGGCCACCACGGCAAGAAGCTGGATCGTCACCGGGCTGAGCCCGAAGCTCTTCATGTCATTGACGCCCTTTTCCAGGCCCATCAGCACTTCGATGCCGTCGAAGTTGGTTTTCACGGTGAGTTCCACCGGAATGCAGCGGACGCCCTCCCCGGCCACGGCGGGCACGCCGGCGGAAAGCAGCAGGACCATGGCTGTGAGTGCCACGAACAGGTTCTTCATCGGTCTCCTCCTTGTGCGGAACAGAGTTCACAAATAACTGTCGGCCCCTCGGGACCGGCAACTTGATCACCTGGTCTGCCTGACTCAATTTCAGGGAAATATCGATTGCAATTGAGGATTATACATCAATGGCACGCATCCCGTCCGGATAATCAAATTTATTTACGAACCGGCGGGGCAAAGGTTTCAGGGATGGCTTCCAGGCCGGGGTTCACCTCCACCACCGTGGTGTGGTTGCCCAGCACCCAGGGGACGGTGAACAGCAGGCCGCAGAGGGTGAGGACCAGCAGAGCCCGCACCGCCACCCGGCGCCGGGAGAGCAGCACCAGGGCGGCAAAGGTCCAGCCCAGACCGGCGGCGGCAAAGAGGTCCCAGTCCTTGAAGGCCCCCAGGTCGGGGTTCCAGCAGAGGGTGAAGCACTGCAGCGAGACCGCCGCGATGAGGGCGAAGCCCGCTTCACCCCGCGCTTCCCGGCCCCCCTTTCCCTTCCCCCCGTGCAACACCAGATAGAGCAGGGCGAGGAGTGCGGGCAGCGCCACCAGCCAGAACTGGTTCAGGGCCTCGAAAAGGTGGGCCGGGGAGAGGAACCCGTACTGGTAGTGCTCGTAGGTCTGCGGGTCGAGGAGGAAGACGAACTTCATCGCTGCCAGGTGGGTCTCGCCGAACCGTTCGGAACCGAAGCCGGCCAGGCGGCAGAGACCGAAGGCGGCCGCCAGGGGCAGCACAACCCCGACGACCAGCGCGGTGAGTCCGCCGTCATTGCGTTTGCCGCCGTCGTCCTTCCGCCCGCGACCGGCCCACCAGAGAAACAGCAGCGAGGGGTAGAGCCAGCCGGCCAGCAGGTGGAAGGAAACCGCGGTGGAGAGCAGGGCCGCCGGCGGGAAGAGCCCCCGGCCCGCTTCCCGCAGGTAGCGCACCCCGGAGTAGAGGTAGAGCAGCATCAGCAGCGCCACCACGGTGTAGTTCTCCACGTGACCGAAAAGCAGCTGGACATAGCCGGCACTGAGGGCCAGAACCAGCAGGGACAGACGCAGCACGGCCGGGCCGGCCAGGCGGCGGACCAGCAGCAGCAGGACGATGACAAAGAGCCCGCCGGCCAGGACACTGGTCAGGGCAAAGGCGGTTTCCGCGGCGCCGGGGTAGCCGGCGGCAATAAACAGCCGGTAGACCGCGGAGTGCAACAGCAGTTCCAGGGCCTCGTCAAAGGTGACGTGCCAGCCCTCCAGGTGGACATACCAGGTGACCGCCTTGATCAGGTGCTCGCTGTCCCCCACGGCCAGGTTGCGGTCGCGCAGCAGCCAGAAGACAACGGCGGAGAAGATGCCGGTGCCGGCCCAGGCCGGCCCTGGATAGCGGCGGAAAAAGTCTTGGGCCCGGCCGGCCGGCGGTTCAAGAAAGCCCGCCAGCCGCTGGCCCACCCGGGGCAGCGCCACGAACACCAGGACCAGGCCCTGCAGAACACGGAGCCAGAGCGGCACCAGGGCGGCATGTCCCAGGCCCCAGAAACGCCCGCCCGGGTCGACCAGGGGGAGCAGAACAAATACCGCAGCGCAACTGATCGCTGCCGCCAGGGGGAACCAGCGTTCCGCCAGGCCGATGTTGGTCTGGTTCATCATCAAGCCGAGTTGCGAGCCGCGGCCCGGCCGCGGGTCAGACACCGTGACAGTAAAGATAGACCCAGTTTACCAGAAGGATCCCGGGCAGGCCCAGCCGCAGAGTCCAGCGGGCGGCTCTACTCTCCAGGCGGAAACGGGGCCGGGGCAGGCGGAAGACCACCAGGGCCAGGGCGCAGAGCACGTAGATCATGGTGAGGATGCAGAGGATGGCGCCCAGGGGATTGAGGCTCAAGGCCTCGGCGAACTGGCCGTGGACCATGAAGCGGAAACTGCGGGTCATCCCGCAGGTCAGGCAGGGGATGCCGGTAAACGAGTGGAAGGGGCACTTGTACCAGTTGGTGAGCGCCGGCGGTACCAGCCGCGCCACGGCCAGGGTGATCAGCCCCACCATGCCCCAGATCAGCTCGTGATCCACGCCCGGCTCAGTTGAGCCGGGCCGCCAGTAATAGAAGCGCATTGGTGGACCGCTCCTCCCGGAGAACTATCTCTCGGCCAGGGCGGCCAGCATGCCCGCGCCAACACCGAAGAACATCAGGACGGCGATACAGCCGCAGCAGAGGAGCAGCGGCAGCAGCACCGCCAGCAGGGCCTTATCGGTGGTGGTCTCGTGCATCTCCCGGGCACCGTTGATCTGGGTCACGATGGCCCAGATACCGCCCACCAGCCCGCCGCAGAAGGGCAACAACTGGAAGAGTGCGGTGGCGCCGGTGGCGTAGGCCACCACCCGGTAGGTGGCTTCGAACCCGTTGCGCTCCCCGCCGACGATCATCAGGCAGAGATGGAGAATCCCGGCCGAGATAAAGGTGCCGATAATGGTCAACAGCGGGGAGAGGATGGCCATGACCATGATGATGCCGGTGGAGAAGAAAAATTCCTCCATAGCGGCGTTTTGGGAGAGGAACCCCATGCTCTGAAACATGACGTTCCAGACCAGGCTGCCCAGCACCCCCACGGTTCCCAACAGCGCGGCGAAGAGAACCGGCGACGCCAGATCGCCCGATGTCTTCATCCGCCGGAAGGTGGCGGAGGGCTCGAAAAGGACCGCACGGATCATCTCGAACATCGCCGGAAAATCGAACCAGGAACCGCGGCGCTCCCAGGCGCAGTCCCCGCGGGCCGTATCCGTCCGGGGCTCCGTCCCGGGACTGTCCGCCCCGAACCCGGGGATCTTGCCGCAGAAGGGACACTGGCCGTGCCCGTCCATGGCGTCGTACTCGTTGCCGCACTGTTCACATCTCACTGTTCTGCCCTCCGCTGACTTCTGCTGTCACTGTGGCTTTCTATTGTACATAATTACGTCCACAGGGAAACCGGTATTCACGACCTGTAATTGCGAGCGTAGCGAAGCAATCCAAAAGATGCATCACTATTGCCGGGAGATTGCTTCGTCGCCGTCTTCGACGGCTCCTCGCAATGCCAGGAATTGTGTCCTCATTTGATGAAACCCGAAACTGCACGGTTACGTAAATAAAAGGACTTCCCTGCCCGATTCGGGGGAAGATCCAGAGAGAGGACTCAATAAATGGCTATCACTATCCGGGACCTGACCAAAACCTACAAGGGCGGCGTGACGGCGCTCAGCGGGGTCAACGTGGAGATTCCCGCCGGCATGTTCGGCCTGCTGGGCCCCAACGGGGCCGGCAAGAGCACCATGATAAAAATCCTGGCCACCCTGCTGGAACCCACCTCCGGCGAGGTGACCATCGATGGCCTCGACGTGTCGAAGGACCGGCGGAAGATCCGCTCGCGGCTGGGCTACCTGCCCCAGGAGTTCGGGGTCTACCCCAAGATGAAGGCCCAGGAGTTCCTCGACTACACTGCCCGCCTCAACGGCATGCCCAAGGCCGGCCGGGACAAGCGGGTGGACGACATGCTGGAGAAAGTGGGGCTGGCCGACGCGGCCCGGCGCAAGGTAAAGGCCCTCTCCGGCGGCATGCTGCGGCGGCTGGGCATCGCCCAGGCGCTGATCAGCGAGCCGAAACTGCTCATCGTCGACGAACCCACCGTGGGTCTCGACCCCGAGGAGCGGATCCGCTTCCGCGGCCTGCTGCAGGACATCGGCAAGGATATCGTTATCATCCTCTCCACCCACATCGTCGGCGACATTTCCAGCACCTGTGAAAACCTGGTGATCCTGGACAAGGGCAAGGTGCTCTATCACGGCTCACCCCAGGAACTGACCGCCAAAGCCGAGGGCAAAGCCTGGGAGACGGTGGCCGAGGAAAAAGACCTGTCGGAAATCAAGAGGCGCTTCAGCGTGATCAGCACCGCCCCGCGGGGCGACCGGCTGCACCTGCGGCTGGTGGGCGAGGGGTCGGCCAACGGCCTGGAGCTGAAACCGGTGAACCCCAACCTGGAGGACGCCTACATCAACTTCATGGGTGGCCTGGAGGAGGAGAACAATGATTGACCTTGCCGGAATCATGGGCCTGGCCAAGTACGAGAGCCGGCTCCTCCGCCGCACCTGGAAGTTCTGGATCCTGGTCTGCCTCGGGCTGCTCTTCCTGGTGATCATCAACATCTATTACGCCTTCCTGCACAACTTCTTCTCCGGCTACTCGGGCACCATCGGGCTGCTCTCCGCCGGGCTGGTGCTGCAGATCGTCTACTCCCAGTTCATCACGCTATTCGCCGTGCTGCTGATCTGGTTCTGCTATGACTTCCTGAGCAAGGACAGCAAATGCCGGGTGGACGGCGTGGTGCACTCGCGCCCGCTGAGCACCTTCGGGCTGGTCTGGGGCAAATTCCTCGGGGCGCTGGTCCCCACCTTTGCCACGGCCCTGATCCTCACCCTGGTCTCGGTCTGCCTGCGGTTCATCCCGCTCTTCCACCTGCCCTTCCGTCTGGGCCCCTACCTGATGCACCTCTTCGTCACCATTCTTCCCGGGCTGGCCTTTATCGTCGCCCTGGTCTTTTTCCTCACCCTGGTGACCAAAAGCCGGGTGGCGGCGATCATCATCGCCCACGCCTACGTGATCATCGACCTGGTGGTCTTCATCAGCCTCGGCCGCTGGATCAAGGCCCAGTTTGTGCCGCTGGTTGATTTCAGCGGCTATTCGCTGACCACCTTCCACTCCGACCTGATCGGTTTCACCGATTTCGGGCTGCTGCTGTTCCAGCGGGGATATATCATCGCCCTGACCCTGCTGCTGCTGGCCCTCACCGCCATGCTCTACCCGCGGCTCAAGCAGGACGACCGGGTTTCGCGGCCGGTGCTGGGCACCGCCGCCGTCTCGGCCATCCTGGCCCTCTGCTACGTCGGCTACGGCCTCTGGTCGGGACACAACGACTACACCCTGCGCGAGGCGGCCCGCGCCGAGCAGCAGGCGCTGCTGGAGAACCCGCTGACCCGGGTGACCCACTACGACATGGACCTCGACCTGGCCCGCGGCAGCCGGCTCACGGCCACCGCCCGGATGACCGTGCGCAACGACGGGGCCGAATCCCAGGAGAAGCTGACCTTTGTGCTGAACAGCGGCCTCGACGTGGAGTCGGTCACCGGCGCCGGGGGGAGCGCGCTGGAATTCCAGCGGGGGGACACCACCCTGGTGGTGAACATCCCGGCCCTGACGCCGGGCAGCGAAACCGAGGTGACCGTGGCCTATGGCGGAACTTTGGCGCTGAATACCATCTTCCTCAACAGCGAGAACGAAATCAACGAACTGAAGGGCCAGGCGCGCAACAACGTGGCCATTCTCGGCTACCTGCCGTCCTACATCGGTTCGCGCTACTCGGTGCTGCTGCCCCAGGCGAGGTGGTATCCCTCGCCCAACGTCGACCACGGCTACACCTATCCGGACAAGCGCCCGGACAACTTCGCCACCGCCGGCCTGCGGATCACCGTCCCGGACGGACAGCAGGCGGTGACCCAGGGCGCCATGACGGCCCGGGATGACTCGGGCGGGAACGCGATCTTCACCTACCGCTCCGATGTGCCGGTGCCCGGCCTCTCGGTGAACAGCGGCGAGTACCAGGTGATCAAGGGCGAAGTGGGGCCGATGCAGCTGGCCTTCTATTTCAGCGAAAGCCACGCGGCCAACATCGAATTCTTCAACGACGCCCGGGACAGGATCCACGAAGAGCTGGAAAAGAAGCTCTCCGACATCCAGGAACGTACCGGTCTGGACTACCCCTACCCGGCGCTGAGCCTGGTGGAGGTCCCCGGCGCCATGCGGGCCTACTCGGAGGGCTGGGACAGCCCCAACCCGCTGATCCAGCCGGGGGTGGTGATGCTCAAGGAGGCCGGCTTCTTCTCGGCCAACTTCGAGCGGGCCTTCGAAACTCGCACCGAGCAGGCGGAAGAGGCCGACGAGGAGGTGGACGCCGCCCAGATCAAGGTCGACATGCTCAAGCTCTTCTTCGACCTCGATGTGGTCAGCGGCAGCCTGCTGCAGAACGCCATGCCCAACTTCTGGGGCTTCCGTCTCGACCCCAGCGGCCCGCTCTACCCTGTTGCCGGCTACTGCCTCGACAACTATCTCAAGGAAACAGTCACCGGGACCCGGCCCTTTGCCTCGGTCTACATGATGACCAACTTCCAGCAGGTGCTGGGCCAGGGGATCCAGGCCCGCTTCACCGGCAACTCCAGCTGGCAGGAGGCGTTCTACGACGCCACGGTGAACATCGACCAGGTCTACAAGTCGATCAAGGCCACGCCACTGGCCGACATGGAGCCGGAAGAAGACCCCGAGCTGTTCTACAATGTGATGGGACACAAGGGCCGCGGTTTCGTGGTCACCCTGCGCGAGTATCTCGGCGAGGAGGCCTTCCGTGCGCTGGTCAACGGCCTGGTGCAGCGCCACCAGTACGGCCAGTACACCATGGAGGACCTGCGCGTGCTGGCCGCCGAAGTGACCGACCAGGACGTGGATTGGCTCTTCCAGCAGTGGACCCACAGCACCGACCTGCCGGGCTACCGGATCAAGAACAGCGAAGCCTACCGTATCGCCACCGACGGCGAAGCGCCGCTCTACCAGGTGCGGGTGGAGCTGGCCAACGAGGAGAACGCTTCCGGGTTCGCCATCCTCTACTTTGAAACCCGCGGTGACGAAGTGGAACGGCGGGTGCGCCTCGACGGCCTGCAGACCGTGGAGGTGGCGCTGGTGGTGCCTGACGAGCCGGTACGGCTGGTGGTGGACCCCATCCTGGCCCGGAACAAGGAACCGCTGACCAAGGATTTCAAGCTGCCCGAAGAGCCGGTGCAGGCCGAACCGTTCGAACGGGTGGCGGTGCTGGAGACCGGTGAATCGGAGGACGAGCTCACGGTGATCGTCGATGATCTCGACCCGGGCTTCAGCCTGGCCGGCGAAACCGGCAGCTCGCTGCTGCGCTGGCGGTCATCAAGGGGTGACGACGACGATGAGGAGGGCGGGCCCCAGCTGGAAGACTACCTCAGGGGCATCCCCGACGAATGGGTCAACTGGACCCGCGACGAGGCCTACGGCCTGTACAACCACACCATGAAAATGAAGGGCGGCGGCGAGGGCGAGTTTTCGGCCCGCTGGGTCGCCGAACTGCCCCGCCGGGGGCGCTACGAGGTCTTTGCCTTCATCGGCGTGGAGGGGAGCAACCTCCGCGCCCGCTCCGACGACCGGAAGCTGGGTACGAACTACAGCTACACCATCGAACACGAGGACGGACCGGAGACGGTGAGCCTCGACGCCACCGTCGCGGAGATCGGCTGGAACAGCCTCGGCACGTTCTATTTCTCTCCGGACAACGAGGCGGTGGTCACCCTCAGCGACCAGGCCGACGGGGCGGTGATCGCCGACGCGGTGAAATTCACCTTCGCGGACGAGGACAAGGAAGGAGCAACCGAATGACCACCAGATGCCCACAGGTCTCAATTGTCGCGGCGCTCTGCCTCATTCCGCTGCTCCTCCTCACTGCAGGGTGCGGCGAACCGGAATCCCAGGCCGGCCTGGAGGTGAAAATCCCGGTGCGGGTGGAGGAAGCCGGCCGCGCCGGCATCGAGGAACACCTCACCACCACCGGCTCGGTGCGGGCGATCCAGGAGGTCAAGCTGGACGCGCCGATGACCGGATATCTGAACCTGGGCCGGCTGGGCGGCAACGGCCGGCGGCTTATCGAGGGCGACCCGGTGAAACAGGGCCAGGTCATCGCCCTGCTGGACAGTGAAGAGACGCGGGTGAACAAGAAGAGCGGCATCGACGCCCGCCGCGCCGAGTTGCAGAAAGCGGAGAATGATTACCAGCGCTATCAACGGCTCTTCGAGGAAGGCTTCGTCTCCGAACAGGAGATGAGGAACTACGAGAGCGCGCTGGCCACCGCCCGCTACAACTACGAAAACACCCTGATCGTCGAGGAACAGACCCGGATCCTCGCCCCGATCAGCGGCCGGTTGACCTGGCTGACCCGCGAGGTGGACGGGGCCAAGGTCACCGCCGGGGAAGAACTGGCCGAGGTGATGGACTTCTCCCGGGTGCTGGCCGACCTGGAGCTGCCCGGCGGCGACATCGCCAGGGTCAAGGAGGGGATGGCGGTCCGGGTTTCCAACTACGCCTACCCTGACCAGGTCTTCGAGGGCGTGGTGCGCTACATCAGCCCCACCATCCAGGCTCAGTCACGGACCTTCCGCGTCGAGGTACTGCTTTCGAACCGCGAGGGGCTGGTGCGGCCGGGCATGTTCGTCAAGGCCGACATCGTCACCCGCTCCCGGGAGGACGCCCTGGTCGTGCCGCGGCACGCGGTGGTGGTGCGCAACAACCGGCCGTCGGTCTTTGTCGTCTCGCGGCAGAAGGCCGAGATGCGCGAGGTGGTCACCGGTCTGGAGGATGAGGAGCGGGTGGAGATCCTCTCCGGCATCGAGGCCGGCGAGCGCGTGGTGGTCCAGGGCTACGAGACCCTGAAAGACAAGACACCGGTGAAGGTCAGTTCCTGATGAAAGCCATAGCCAACCTCGCGGTCCGTTTCCCGGTCACCGTGGTGATGATCTTCACCGGCGTGCTGCTCCTCGGCTACATCTCCCTGGACAAGCTGGGCATCGACCTGCTGCCCGACATCTCCAGCCCCAAGGTGGTGGTGGTGCTCGAGTCGGGGAACCGGCCGCCGCGGGAGATGGAGGACGTCTTCGGCGAGCAGCTGGAGTCCCAGCTGAGCACCATCAGCGGCGTCTCCCGTGTCTCCTCTGTCTCCCGGGTGGGCAGCATCATGGTCACCGTGGAGTTCTACTGGGACAGCGACATGGACTTTGCCCTGCTGGAGGTGCAGAAGAATATCGGCTACCTCCAGGCGGACCGCGAAGTGGACAACCTGAGCATCCGCCGTTTCGACCCCCAGGCCGCACCGGTGCTGCGGGTGGGGATGTTCCCCTCGGCCGAAGACGAGAGCAGCGCCGACCTGGACGAAATGCGGCGGCTGGCCGAGGACTATGTCCGCCCGGCCCTGGAGCGGCTGCGCGGTGTGGCCGCGGTGCGCATTTCCGGCGGCCGCGAGCGGGAAGTGATCGTCGAGACCGACGAGTTCCTGCTGGACTCATTCGGCATCACCGTGGACGACGTGGCCTCCCGGGTCAGGGAGGCCAATATGGACACCTCCGGCGGCACGCTGGAGGAGGAGGGCAAGATCTACGTCATCAAGGGGGTTGGCCGGTTTTCCGACCTGGACCAGCTCCGCGCCCTCACCGTGGCCTACCTCGACCGCAGCAAGGCCCCCTCGGACCTCGTCTCCCAGAATACCGCCTTCGACCCGCTGAAGGTACCGGTGCCCCTCTCC
This sequence comes from uncultured Acidobacteriota bacterium, assembly GCA_963836075.1. GTDB lineage: Bacteria > Acidobacteriota > JAQAZP01 > JAQAZP01 > JAQAZP01 > JAQAZP01. The sequence continues at coordinate 1,323,279 of CAWIIB010000009.1, read as the reverse complement.
CGGGTGGCCCGGGTCTACTACGGGGACAAGGAGGTGCGCAACCTGGTGCGGATCAACGGCACCGAGGGGGTAGGCCTCTCGGTACACAAGGAGGGGGGCAGCAATACGGTGATGGTGAGCGACGACGTGCGCCGCAGCCTGGACCAGCTGTCCCGCTCGCTTCCCGGCGTGCGCTTCCAGGTGGTCCGGGACCAGGCCCGTTTTATCACCGGATCGATCCGCGAGGTGGAGGAGCAGGCGCTGATCGGCGCGCTGCTGGCCATCGTGATCCTCTTTCTCTTCCTGCGCAGCTTCGGCGCCACCCTGGTCATCGCCCTGGCCATCCCCCTCTCCATCGTGGCCACCTTCGTGCTGATGTATTTCGCCGGGTTGAGCCTCAACATCATGACCCTCGGCGGCCTGGCCCTGGGGGTGGGCCTGCTGGTGGACAATGCCATCGTGGTGATCGAGAACATCTATCGCCACCTCCAGGCGGGCAAGGGAAAGATCGAAGCGGCCATCGACGGTGCCTCGGAAGTGGGCGGCGCCATCTTCGCCTCCACCCTGACCACCTGCGTGGTTTTCCTGCCGGTGGTCTTCATCGGCGACATCACCGGCGAGCTGCTCAAGGAACAGGCCTTCACGGTGAGCATCTCGCTGCTCTGCTCGCTGGTGGTGGCCATGGTGCTGATCCCCATGCTCGCCTCGCGGATGCTGAAACAGAAACGAACTGCGGCGACCGGCCCGGCTTCGGAGCACGTGGTGCGCAGCAGGGCGTACAACGGCCTGCTGGTCTGGGCCCTGAACCACAAGCTGATCGTGGTGGTCATCACCCTGGTCCTCGGCCTCTTTGCCGCCGAGGCCTTCAGGCGCAGCGGCACCGAGTTCCTGCCCCGGGCCGACCAGGGCGAGTTCGGCATCCGGCTGGTGCTCCCCGAGGGGACCCCGGTGGAGCGCACCGCCGCGGTGTCCGGCTTTGTGGAGGACCTGTTGCTGGAGAATTTCGGCGAAGAGATCACCGCGGTCTACAGCGACATCGGCAAACGGCGGCTGGAGGACGAGCTGCTCACCGAAGAGGTGTGGGACGAGAATACCTCGCTGGTCCTGGTCTCGCTCAAGCCTTTCGCCGAACGCGACCTGCACACCTCGGCCATCATCGGCGCCATCGACCCGGTGCTGCGCGACGTCCCGGGCCTGGAGACCACATACAATCTCGGCGAGACCGCCCTGCAGCAGACCATCGGCTCCGGTGACGCTCCGGTGAGCATCGAGGTGCGGGGTCAGGACGTGGACCGGCTGCGGGAGATCAGTGACGGGGTGGCGGCCCAGCTGGAGGAGATGAAAGCCGGGGGCAAGGGCATCTACAACGTGCGCACCAGCTTCCAGGGCGGCCGCGAGGAACTGGCGATTCACATCGACCGCATGACCGCGGCCAGCCTGGGTCTCGACGTGGCCACCATCACCCGGCTGGTCAGGCGAAAGCTCTACGGTGAGGAGATCTCCATTTTCCGCGCCGAGGACGAGGACCGCGACATCGCCATCCGCCACCCGATGATGAACCTCGACCAGCTGCTCAACCTGGAAATCGAGAACCCCACCGGCACCCGGATCCTGCTCAAGGACATCGCCCGGGTGGAGAGCGAGACCGGCCCGCGGGAGATCCTGCGCCGCGGCCAGTCGCGGGTGGCCCTGGTCCAGGCCGACCTGGCCGAAGGGGTGACGCTGAGTGAGGTGAGCGGCGAAATCGGCTCACGCCTCGAGGGGATGAACGTGCCGCGGGGCTACCGCTTCCTGGTGGGCGGCGAAGAACAGCGACGCCAGGAGTCGTTCGACAAGCTGCGCTTCGCCATGCTGCTGGCCCTCCTGCTGGTCTACATGGTGATGGCCTCGCAGTTCGAGTCGCTGGTCCATCCCTTCACCATCATGCTCACCATCCCCATGGCCGGGGTGGGCGTGGCGGCCTTGTTCTATTTCGCGGGCCTGCCGCTGTCGGTGATGGCCTTCATCGGCATCATCATCCTCGCCGGCATCGCCGTGAACGACGGGATCATCCTCATCGACTTCGTCAACACATTGCGCCGCCGGGGGATGAAGCGCAAGGAGGCACTGCTGGCCGCCGGACAGGCCCGGCTGCGGCCGATCCTGATGACCAGTTCCACCACCATCCTCGCCCTGCTGCCCCTCTCCCTGGGCTTTGGCGAGGGGGCCGAACTGCGGGCGCCGCTGGCCTACGCCATCATCGGCGGGCTGGTCACCTCCACCATTCTGACCCTGGTGGTGCTGCCGGTGGCCTATGACCTGATCGACCGCCTGCGGCCCGCCGGCAGGGGGAAGGACGCGTGAACCTCCCCACCCTCGCCATCAAGCGCCCGGTGACCACGGTGATGTTCTTCATCGCCCTGGGGGTGCTGGGCGTGATCAGCTACACCACCCTGCCGGTGCAGCTGATCCCCAACTACATCTACCCCAAGATGTTCGTCATCGCCGGCTACCCCGGCGCCTCGCCGGAGAAGGTGGAGGAGGACCTGATCGAGCGGCTGGAGGCCGAGATCTCCACCCTCGAGGACATCGAGGAAATCGAGGCCGTCTCCAACCAGAACTACGGGATGATCACCGTCTCGTACAAGCTGGGCACCGACCTCAACTACGCCTATCTCAAGCTGGAACAGAAGGCCAACGGGCTTGTGGGCCTGCTGCCTGAAACGGCGACGCTGCGCGTCGAACGCTTCGACACTTCGGCCTTCTCCAACTTCGTCATGCAGCTCAACGTGGCCGGCCCGGGGGGGCTGCCCTTTGTCCGCCGGCTGGCCGAGGAGAAGATCCGGCCCCAGCTGGAGTCGGTGAACGGGGTGGTCAGCGTTCAGGTCTTTGGCGGCCGGCAGCTGGCGGTGCAGGTGACTCTCGACGAGGACCGCCTGCGCTCCTACGGCATCATGCCCACCCAGGTGCTGGCCACTCTGAACGGCTACCACCAGCGGCGGGAGTTCGTGGGCGAGGTGGAGGTGGACGGCCGCCGGCAGTTCGCCATGGTGGAGGGCCGCTTCACCTCGCTGCAGGAGATCCGCGACCTGCCGCTGACGACCGGGGCCGGAATGGTCTTCCTCCGCGACGTGGCCCGGGTGGAGCAGGCACCGGACCGCCAGACCCAGATGTCGCGGGTGGACGGGCACCCCACGGTGAGCATCCTGATCCAGAAGGACGAGCAGTCGAACCTGATCAAGGTGGCCCAGCTGCTGCGCCAGGAGATCGCGGAGATCAACGACGAGCTGGCCGCGCCGGGGGTGCGGATCACCACCGCCTTCGACGCCGCGGAGTTGATCGAAAAGGACATCAACCGGGTGAAGAAGCTGGCGCTGAGCGGCGGCCTGCTGGCCCTGCTGGTGCTGTTGATCTTCCTCAAGCGGCCCGGCCCGGTGGTGGTGGTCTCACTGGCCATCCCGGTCTCCCTGCTGCTGACCTTCAACCTGATGGCCGCCGCCGGCCTGGCCATCGACGTGCTGACCCTCATCGGCCTGACCCTTTCCATCGGTCTCTTGGTGGACAACGCCATCGTGGTGCTGGAGAGCATCACCCGGCACCGCGAGCGGGGGCTCAGCCGGATGGTAGCGGCGGTCACCGGCAGTTCCGAGGTGTTCAAGGCGATCATCGTCGGTACGGTGACCACGGTGGTGGTCTTCACCCCGCTGCTCTGGGTCAAGACCGAGTTCACCGAGCTGTACAACGACTTTGCCCTGGCGATCATCTTCCCCCTGCTGATCTCGCTGCTGGTGGCGGTGACCCTGATCCCCATGCTGGCCAGCCGCCTGGGCCGGCGCGGGGAGCGGACAATGTCCGGCCAGGGTTTCGATCCCGCCGCGGACCGCAAACGGCCCCAGCGCATCCTGCAGATCTACACCCTGCTGCTCAAACAGTGCTCCCGGCACCAGGTCCTGACCACGGTCATGTTCTTCGCCGTGCTGATGCTCACGGTGCTGATCACCACGCCGGTGATCCTCTACCTCTACGGCAGCAGCCAGCCGCCGGACAGCCGGATCGAAATGAAGCTGGAGATGCCCGAGGGGGCCGACCTGGAGTCCACCGAAGCGGTCACCGCCCAGGTGGAGGCCATGACCCTCGACCTGCCCGACCGCAAGATGACCCGCTCCACCATCCGCGAGGGCGAGGCCTTTATCACCGTGGAGCTGCTGCCGAAAGACGAACGGACGTCCGACGATTCACTGGGTGCGATCCGCAACAAACTGAAGGACCGCACCGAGGAGGTCAGCGGGGCGACGATCCTGTTCGACCGCTCGCAGTTCCAGAGCGCCGGCGGCGGCGACGAAGAAGAGGGGGGCGCGGCGGCGCTGGGCCTGGCCCGCGCCGTGGAGACGGTGGTGCTCACCGGCGAGGAGATGCCCCGGCTGGTGGACCTGGCCAACGAGGTGAAATACCGGCTGGAACAGATCGAAGGAGTGGATGACCGCACCATTCGCATGGACGTGGACGACGTCACCCCCGAGGTGCGGTTGGAGGCCCGCTACCAGGACCTCTCTGCCTGGGGCCTCTCCATGCAGCAGGTGATGGGCCTGCTCTGGATGGCCCGCCGGGAAGGGGACCAGGTCACCTACCCCTACCGCGACCGGCAGGACAACGAGATGCAGATCCAGGTTCGCCTGGGCGAGGAAGGTGATTGGAGCTTCCGCGACCTGCGCGACCTCTCCATCCCCACGCCCAACGGCTCATTCGTCCGGGTCACCGAGCTGATGGATTTCAAACAGGAAGCCGGACTGCCCAGCCTCAAACGCCACCAGGGCACCCACCGCATCCGTGTCTACTACGGCTATGAGGATGAGGTCCTGGGCACTCAGACCCGGCTGGATGAACTGCGCTCCGCGGTGGACGACCTGCTGCTCTCCATCCCCCTGCCCCGGGGCTACACCCTCACCGCCGAGCGGGAAGACGAGGAGGAGAACGTCTGGAAGTTCATGCTCTACGTGGCGCTGATCCTGGTCTACATGATCCTCGCCGCCTCCTTCGAGTCGTTCGCCCACCCGCTGCTGATCCTCTTCACCATCCCCATGGCGATGATCGGGGTGCTGATCCTGCTGGCGCTCACCGGGGTGGGCATCGGGCCGCTGGTCTTTCTCGCCCTGCTGGTGCTGCTGGGCATGGTGGTGAACAACGGCATCCTGCTCATCGATTACGCCCGGCACCTGGTGCGCAAACGGGGTTTCCGCCCCGAACGGGCGATCATCGCTTCGGGCCGGGCCCGCTTCCGGCCGGTGGTCATGACCGCCACCACCACCATCGCCGGCATGCTGCCGCTGGCCATGCGCATGGGCGGCGAGAACGAGATCTGGCCGCCCTTCGCCATCGCGGTGATCGGCGGCATGGCCACCTCCACCATCGGCACCCTGCTGCTGATCCCCATGGGCTTTCTCTCCTTCCGTTTCATCGGCCGCTGGATACGCGAGACTCTGGGCCTGCCCTGGGCGCTGGCCGGCACCCTGGGGGCCGGCGTGGTGATCTGGGCACTCTACTTCAAGTTGGGCTGGATCGACTCCGAGGTCTGGCGGATCATCTTCCTTCTGCCGATCTGGTTTGCCGGCCTGGGCCTGGTCCGTTTTGGCCTCTGGCTGGCCCGGGGGAAAGAGCGGCGGGAGATCTTTGGTGCAGACCAGCCACTGGACATCGCGGTGCGGGAGCTGAAGAAAGTCTACGGTGAGGACGGCCCCTTCCTCCGCGGCTGGAAGCAGTACGGTCGCTGGCTGAAGCACGCCCGGCAGCGCGGCATGCCCATGGAAACGAGGCGCCGGCTGGCGGTCAACCTGATCTGGAAGATCCCCCTGCTGGCCCTGCTCTTCTACCTCCTGCTCTACTTCGAGAACCGGTTCTGGCTCTTTGTCTTCATCGGAGTGACCTGGTATTTCGTCCGCGATTTCATCGTCACCATCACCGCGTTGTGGCGGCTGCGGCGGGGTGGGGAACCGGCGCCCGGGGTACCGATCCCCTTCTCGAAAACCCGCTGGCTGAACCTGGTCTTCGGCCTTGCGCTGGCAACCCTGGCCCTGGTCCAGGCCCACGTGGCCTGCCAGATGCACTACGGCTTCACCCTCACCCTCACCGCCATCCTCGGCCTGGCGGCCATGGCCCTGAGCAGTGGCCGCCAACTGCGGAGCGGCGAAACGAACACCAGGGGCCGGGGCGGCAACATCTTCAAGCGGCTGGCCCGCACCTGGCGGCGACTGGTCAGTGTCATTCCACGGGTGGGTCACGAGAAGGAGCGGGTGGCGGCGCTGCGCGGGCTGTCCCTGGACATCGGCGCCGGGATGTTCGGTCTGCTGGGGCCCAACGGCGCGGGCAAGACCACCCTGATGCGGGTGATCTGCAACATCTACGAGCAGAGCCGGGGCACGGTGGCGATCAACGGCCGCGACCCCCGGGAGCACCGTGACGCGGTTCAGAGCCTGGTGGGCTACCTGCCGCAGAACTTCGGGGTCTACGAGAACTTCACTGCCTGGGAACTGCTCAACTACTACGCGCTGCTCAACGAGATCTACGACCGCGAGGAGCGGGAAGAACTGGTCAGCGGCGTGCTGAAGCGGGTGGCCCTCTTCGAACGGAAGGACGAGAAACTGAAGGGCTACTCCGGGGGGATGAAGCAGCGGGTGGGGATCGCCACCGCGCTGCTGCACCTGCCGCGGATCATCGTGGTGGACGAGCCCACCGCCGGCCTCGACCCCAAGGAACGGATCCGGTTCCGCAACCTGCTGGCCGAGCTGGCCAAGGAGCGGATCGTCATCTTCTCCACCCACATCGTGGAGGACATCTCCGGCACCTGCAACCGGGTGGCGGTGATCGACAAGGGCCGGGTGGTCTTTGACGGCACCGTCGAGGAAATGATCGACCGCACCCGGGGCAAGGTCTTCGAGGCGGTGACTGAAGAGCAGCGACTGCCCGAACTGTCCAAACGGCTGAAGGTGGTCAACCACATCGGCGAGGGCTTTGACCGTATCCGGCTGCGTTTCCTGGCCGACGGCCCGCCGGAAGGCCTGGCCGCGGAAGACGCGGAGCCGAATCTCGAGGACGCCTATCTCTACCTGCGCGGCGGAACCGCGCCGGTGTAAGGGGGTCAGGCCATATTGCTCTTCGCTCCGGTCGGCGGACCTCCGACGTCGCTCAGGAGCAACACGGCCCGACCTGACGGGGGAAGAAAGAGAGAAACGTGCGATGGCAAAGATGCGTGGAAGAATCGGGTCGTGGCTGCTGCTCTTCCGGCTCTGCCTCAAGGTGACCTTCTCCACCCGCTACTGGTTCCTGCTGGTGGGCGGACTGGTCTACTTCGTCATCATCTGGCTGATGAACGCCTTTGGCGACAATGAGCCCTACGGGCCGACGGACGTGCTGAACATGATCCTGGCCGTCCCCGGCGTCTTCCTGGCCATCCTGCTGGGCATGCAACTGGTGCTCCAGGAGCGTGAAACCGGGACCATCGAGGTGATGTTCGCCATCTCCCGATCGCGCTACCGGGTCTGGCTGCTCAAGGCACTGACCGTCTACATCGCCATCTTCGTTCTCCAGTTGATGCTGGCCGTGCTGACCTATGTCGCCATCACCGACTTCCCCTTTCTCCAGGTGCTGTTGAACAGCATGGTCCCGGCGCTTTTTTTCGGCAACATGACGGTTCTCTTCTCCATCGTCACCCGCTCCACCAACGGCGGGGCGCTGCTGTCCAGCATTGTCCTCTTCCTGGTCTTCTTCACCCAGGGCGGCTGGAACGAGTCGATCATCTATCCCTTCATCAACATCCAGGAACTGGCCCGCGACCTGCCCTACGAAGAATTCATCCGCATCGCGGTGATCAACCGCATGCTGGTGCTGGGCGGGGCCTTCGCTCTCCTCGGCCTGGCCCTCAGGCGCACCCACGCCCGTGAACGCCTGCTGTAAGCAGTGACAGTCACCTATTTTTTACTCGTTGCCACCAGAATAATTCGCCTTGAAAGACAAGTGACAGTCACCAATTATTTCAACGATCTCATAGCACTGGGAGAAATTGGTGACTGTCACCGATTGTTCTCGTGGTGTTTAACAATGGCTGATTGACAGAAAACAGGTGGCTGTCACCTCTTCATCAAGAACCCACACTATGCCGATACTTTACAAAGAAGCCCACGGGGCCTATATTGACAGGTGTACCAACCAGGTTCACCGGACCGAGGAGATAACGATGAGCAGAGCCAGCCAGACCGCCAGCGCCGCCCTGTTTCTGTCCCTGCTTGCCCTCTTCCTGTCGGGTGGGACACCGGCGCCGGCCTCCATCGCCCCGGAAGTGGACCTGGCCTGGATGACGGAAAAGTCGGAGGATATCGTGGCCGGCGAGATCGTCGGCCGGCGCTGCGAACTGCGGGATGACATCCCCGGGTTCAAGGAGGCCGTGATCACCGTCTTCACCCTCCGGGTCACCCACCGCTACAAGGGTGAACTGGCGGCACGCACGCTGACCGAGTTCGCCATCCTCGGCGGGGAGTTCGGTGGACAGACGTTCACGGCCAGCGACATGCCCCAGGGGTTGGCGGTGGGCGTCAGCGGGATCTTCTTTCTCCGCCACTGGGAAGGCCTGGTGGTCCCCTCCGCCTGGGATTTCGGCTGTGCCTTGTACAGCGGCACCGAGGGCCGCAAGGTCCGGACCCTGGGCCGTGAAATCGAGGTGGCGACCCTGGAAAATGAGCTCAGGAAGCTGCTGGACACTGATAAATAGACGGTTTTCAGCGTCTCATCCCCATTCGTTGAATAAATTTTTTTTAATAAACCCGCCGAAGCCTATCCTTTTCTCTTTACATAGTTGACCAATATCCCTATATTTATCTTGTTGAAGTTTGATTGTTGCAGGGTAACCCGGCTGCAGGGCCTTTGTTCTTCCGACCATGGCCCACTCTCCTCCAGCAGCCGGCGATCCCGAGTTGGCTGGTTGCAGTCCGACTGACAGCGCCCGGGTGGCGCCCGGTTGGGGAAAACCGCTGTTCGCCGTCACCGCAATGGTTGCGGTGGTTTCTCCGTCAACCGCAGGGGCACCCATCTATCCCGTTGTGTTGTATGTCTGCACGCTGCTAAGGCTGCGATCAATCAATAACTGGCTGTGAGGAAATCCGTATCTAAAAGGAGGTTGTTGTGACCGGCAAAAAACTCATCTATTCCGTCTTTCTTCTCGGGACCTTCGTCCTGCTGGCGCTTGTGTCCACGCATCAGGCCGCGGCGCTGACCGAGAACGTGGACCTGGCCACACTCACCGCCCGTGCCGACCAGATCGTCACCGGCGAGGTGGTGCGGACAGAGTGCTTCGCAATCGAGGACGGCCGGATTTACACCCGGGCCACCGTGCTGATCACCGAACATCTCAAGGGCGAGAAGAGCGTTGAGGTGGAAGTGACCATCCCCGGCGGCACCGTGGGCGACCAGACCATGCGGATGTCCGAGGCGCCCAGCTTCAGCGAAGGTGAATCGGTGATCCTCTTCCTCAAGAACAGCGGAAACCGGCTGGCCGGCTGGTTCCAGGGCAAGTATGTGGTGGTGGACGGTATCGCCTACCAGTCCGCCCCCAACTGCGGCACGCTGACCATGGAGGGCGGGCTCCCCGCCGACGAGCTGCTCCAGAACATCAGGACCGAAATTCTGGCCCAGCAGTAAACGGATCGGCACCCGATGATGAATGTGCGCACATATTTGCCTTTCCGCCCAGCGAATGAGAGAAGGAGGATATCGAGAATGAAATTCACCCGGATTACCCTGATCGCCCTGGTCGGCCTGCTGCTGACCCTGGCCGGCCCGGCTCAGAACGCCGCCGGTTACGGCCTCTGCGGTTATGACTGGGATTACCAGTCCAGCCCGATGGGCGAGAACTATCGCATCAACCCCAACTGTGTCGACTCCGCCGCCGGCACCGCCGCCGAACAGATCGCCGCCATCCAGGCCGGCGCGGGCGCCTGGAACGGCGCCAATGCCTGCTTCGAGTTCACCTACGGCGGCACCACCACAGGCACCAGCGTGACCTACAACAATATCAACCTGGTCTATTTCGATACCACCCCGCCCGACGGCGGCGGCTACATCGCGGCCACCTACATCTGGACCTCAGGCGGCAACGTCACCGAGAACGACCTGGTGTTCAATGACCAGAGCTACACCTGGAACGGCGTGGGCACCCCAACGTACAGCCAGTTCGACATCTGGAACATCGCGACCCACGAGTTCGGCCACTACCTCTGCCTCGCAGACCTCTACGGCGGCGGTGACTCGGCCAAAACGATGTATGGCTACGGCAGCCCGGGCCAGACCTACGCCCGGACCCTGCATTCCGACGACATCGCCGGCATCCAGGCGATCTACGGTGTCTGCGGCGGCTGCACCGACGACGGCTACGAGGACAACGACTCGTTCGCCGGGGCCAGTGCAATCAGCGCCGGCACGATCAACAACCTGCAGATCTGCTCCGGCGACGAGGACTATTTCTCCTTCAGCGTCAGCGAGGGAGCCAACGTCCAGGTGGATATCACCTTCACCCACGCCAGCGGCAACCTGAGCCTCTACCTCTACAACCCGGCCCAGTCCCTGTTGGATATCGCCACGACCTCCACCGACAACGAGACGGTGTCGGGGACCGGCCTCCCGGCCGGCACCTATTACACCCGCGTCATCGGCGCCTCCGGGGCGGAAAACGACTACAACCTGACGCTGACCGTCACCCTGTCAGGGGACACGATGCACACGATCATCGGCTGTGTCCCGGAAAGCGGCACCCTGCCCTACACGGTGCAGCTGTGGCCCCAGCTCTGCAACGACGACTGGTTCACCCGCCGGCTCCACGGCAAGCTCAACGTGACCCTCGCCAGCGGCACCACCTATTTCAACTGGCGGGCCGGCGCCACCAACGTGAGCCCCGGCTACTGCTACAACACGCCGTTCGGGGTCAACCTGCCGGACGTGCCCGGAGTGCACGGGGTGAACACGTTCACCCTCATCGGCACCGACATCACGGCAGCGCCGTACAACCAGCCGCCCTACTCACCGTCGGGCAGCACGGACAGCGACTCCTGCAGCACCACTGGAAACTAGTCTTTTACGGGCCTCTCCCCTCCCCGGGGGAGAGGCCCTTTCCCTTCCCGTCACCGACGATCCTGTTGACAGTCCCCCGTCTTCCTCCTATAGTCGCTACGCCTGAAGAACGAACAGTATCCGGCTGCCGACCGTTGCCGATCACCCGATCGAACCGGCGGGTCCGGCCCCGAGAAGAGTGAGCAACAGATTGAGTACACCAACGTTTGAAGAGATGGGTCTCAGCCCGGCTATCCTTGAGGGGCTGGCCAGGATGGGCTACACCAAACCCACCGATGTCCAGGCCGAAGCAATCCCCCTGGCCATGGCGGGTCGCGACCTGATGATCCAGTCGCGGACCGGCACCGGCAAAACCGCCTGCTACGGGATTCCCGCTTCGATGCGGCTGGACACCGGCCTGAAAAAGGTTCAGTTCCTCGCCCTCACTCCGACCCGCGAGCTGGCCCTGCAGTTCGCCGGTGACCTGGCGCAGATCAACGCCTGCACCGGCGTGCTGGTGACCTGCATCTACGGCGGCGCCTCGTACACCAAGCAGATGCGTGACCTCGAGGCCGGCGCCCTGATGGTGGCCGGCACGCCCGGGCGGGTACTGGACCACTTGCGGCGCCGCACCCTGGATCTCAGTGGACTGAAGGTGCTGGTGCTGGACGAGGCGGATCGCATGCTGGACATGGGGTTCTACGAGGAGATATCCGCGATCCTCGAGCGCTGCCCGAAGGATCGGCAGACTTTGCTCGGCTCGGCCACCTTCCCCGCCTCCATCGTCCGGCTGGGTCAGTCCTACCAGCGGGATCCGCACAAGATCGCCCTCTCCGACGACTCGATCTACGTCCAGGAGGTGGAGCATCGCTACTATATCACCCGCCAGATGGAAAAAGACCGGGACCTCTACCGCCTGATCGAGATCGAGCGGCCCTCGTCGTCGATCATTTTCTGCAACACCAAGGACGACGTGCGGATGGTCTTCAACACCCTGCGGCGCCGGGGCCTCAAGGTGGCGATGCTCACCGGCGACCTGGCCCAGGAGCGGCGGGAGAAGATCATGGCCAACTTCCGGCAGAAGAAGGTCAAGCACCTGGTGACCACCGACGTGGCCTCGAGGGGCATCGACGTGGAGGACGTCTCCCACGTCTTTCTCTATTCCGCCCCCCAGACCCCGGAGGATTACATTCACCGGGCCGGCCGCACCGGCCGGATGGGCAAGTCGGGCGTGGCCATATCCTTTGTCTCCGCCGTGGACCTGCTCAACTTCAACCGCCTGGTGAACGCCCACCACCTGGTGGTCAAGGAGGGCCGCATCCCCACCGACGAGGATGTGGAGAAATCGGCCCGCCAACGCCTGCTGAACCAGATCCGGGTGCTGGAGGACAAGGCCTCGGCCCGTGACCTGGAAACTCTGGAGCCGCTGGCCAAGGACCTGCTGAAGCAGGACGATGCCCATTCGCTGGTCTCGCTGCTGCTCAACCTCTACCTCAACCCGCCCGAAGCCGACCCGGCGGAGGCTGCGGTCAGCGCCGCCGAACAGCCGGCGGAGCGGGTGCCGCCCGAACCGAAAGCGGAGAAACCGCCCGGACAGGGCCGCCGCCGTCCCTCAAGCCGTCCACGCCGGAAACGCAGGTAATTCTTTCCCGATTTTCTGCCGATAATTAAACCCGGGAAGAGTTGCACGGGGAGGACTCTGCCATCCGGCGGCAGACAACTGCATTTCCTCGCTTTTCGCCGGGGTAGCAACCATGGGCGTTTCGGACCACACAATCAGCGACCTGGTCTCCCAGGCCAGTGAACATCACATCATTCCCAGTGGTGAGCTGGCGCAGACCATCGACAACCTGCCGGTGGGCCTCTACTGGAACCATCCGGGCATCAGGGGCACCTTCATCTATGTCAACCAGACCCTGGTGGACATGTTTGGCTACGCTTCCCGCGAAGAATTCATGAACATCGACGCCGTGGACCTCTACCCCGATCCGGGCGACCGGGAAGAGTTTTCGCAGCGGCTGCTGGACGACGGGAAACTCCGGGGAATCGAACTGCGGCTGAAGAAGAAAGACGGGACGCTGATCTGGTGCCGGGAGAGTTCCCATGCCGTCCTCAACGAAGCGGGTGAGGTTATCTGCTTTCACGGTGTCATCGAGGACATCACCGAACTGATCCGGCAACGCAAGTCCATCGAAGCCGCCAGCACGGCCAAGAGCAGTTTCCTGGCCAACATGTCCCACGAGATCCGTACCCCGCTCAACGGCATCATGGGCATGATCGATCTGGCCATGACCACCAAACTGACTGGAGAGCAGCAGGAATACATGGGCACGGTGAAGAGCTGCGCCGACTCGCTGCTCTCCCTGATCAATGACATCCTGGACCTGTCGAAGATCGAGGCCGGCAAGCTGGAGCTTGAACGGATCACCTTCGGGTTGCGCGAACTGGCCGACGGCGTCCTCGACGTGATGGCCTATCCCGCGGCCGGCAAGGCACTGGAACTGATCGGACACGTGGACAGCGACGTCCCCAGCCAGGTGAAGGGTGATCCCACCAGGCTGCGTCAGGTATTGATCAACCTGGTGGGCAACGCGATCAAATTCACCGAGAAAGGCGAAGTGCTGCTGAAAATCGACACCGCGCCCGCGGGCCCGGAGGGCATGACAAACATCCGCTTCACCGTCTCGGATACCGGCATGGGGATCCCCGAAGAAAAAGTGGAGAGCATATTCGACTCCTTTACCCAGGCCGACGAATCATTCACCCGGACGTTCGGCGGCACCGGCCTCGGCCTGACCATATCGCGCGAACTGGTGGAGGTGATGGGCGGAAAGCTGGGACTGAAGACCACCGCCGGCGAGGGGGCCACATTCTTCTTCACCCTGCCCATGGTGCCGGTGCAGACGGTCCAGGCCCATGAGAACGGAAACGCCCGCCCGAAGCTCAAGGGGGCCAGGGTGCTGGTGGTGGACGACAACAGCAACAACCGCCTGATCCTGCGCCAGGAGTTGAGCGAGCTGGGCTGTGCGGTGGAGGAGGGCGGCTGCGGCGGCGATGCCATTGAGATGATCGCCCGGTCGGCCGGGTCGGCAACCTACGACCTCGTGATTCTCGATCTCAAGTTGCCCGGCCTGGACGGATTTGCCACGGCCCGGCAGATCCGGACCTCCAACCTGAAAAAGCAGCCGAAACTGCTGCTGATGACGGCCCTCGGAGTACGGGGCGATGCCAACCGCTGCCGCGAGATCGGGATCGACGGCTACTTCGTCAAGCCGATCAAGCACTCGCTGCTGCTGGAGGCGATCAACCGGGTGATGACCCCGCAGGATGGTGCACGCGAGATTTCGGCCGGGGATCCCGAACTGCTGACCCGCTACGACCTGGAAGAGAGGAAGGCGAGCAATTCCGGCGAGCATACTATCCTTCTGGCCGAGGACCACCCGGTAAACACCAAACTGGCGGTGAGGCTGCTCGAGGACGTCGGCTACACCGTGGTGGCTGCGGCAAACGGCCGCGAAGCGTTGGAGCTCCTGGAAACGGAAAAGGTGGACCTGGTGCTGATGGACATCCAGATGCCGGTAATGGACGGCCTGGAAGCCACCCGGGCCATCCGCCAGCAGGAGAAATACGCTGACCTGCCGATCATCGCCATGACCGCTCATGCCATGACCGGTGACCGCGAGATGTGCCTCGACTCAGGAATGAGCGACTACATTACCAAACCGATCAACCAGGAGCTGATGTACGGGATAATATCCTCCTGGCTGGGTCACGGCAGCAGCAGGAATGGTGACTATCACGCCGCAACCACCTCCGGCGCCCTGGACCGGAAAAACCAGCCTGCCGCAAAGACAGGGGAACCAGGAAAAAGCCCGATCGACATGAAAAAGGCCCTGGCCCTGGTTTCCGGCGACCGGGGGTTCCTCGAAGAACTGCTGCGCGATTACCTGGAGGATATTCCACAACGCCTGGAGAACCTGGAACAGGCCATTGCCGATTCCGACGCCGATACGGTCCGCCGCACGGCGCACAGCATCAAGGGCGCCTCCACCAGTCTGGGCACCGAAACTCTGGGCGAGCTGGCCAAGCTCCTGGAGAACAATGCCGCTTCCGGCAACCTGGTCGAGGCACAGGAGTTGCACCAGCAGATTGTTGCCAGTTTCACCAGGCTGGAGACCCATCTCAAGAACGAATTCCCCGAAATCGGCAAGCCCTGACCTCTTCCCAGGCTGCGTCCGAACAGCCGTTTCCCCTTCGTTGACAAGGTTTGACCCCTCACCCTATAGTGAGTGCTCCGTTTTCCCGCCCCGCGGGAAATTCCGAATCGCCGCCGACGCAGTGGAAGGGGGCCGGTAATGAGCATAGATCACGATACAAACGACACCCCGGGGATGATCAGCCCGGACCAGGCCAGCAACCTCTGGCAACGGTTGCTTGGCGGCCACCGGGAACAGATAAAACCGGATTTCAATCTGTGGGCGCACTTTCTGCCCGAGGGGTGCCGCCGCTGTCTGATGGGCGGCCGGCTCTGCCTCACCATCGGCGAAAAATGCCACAAGAACTGTTTCTACTGTTCGAACCCCATGGGTTCCGACCTGACCCGGGGTGACGAGTTCACCATCAACAGCGACGAGGACCTGTTCAGGCTGGTCCGCTTCAGCGACCCGGATGCGGTCTGTCTCACCGGGGGCGAGCCAACCCTCTACATGGACCGGGCCGAGCACTACGCCCGGCTACTCCGCGAGGAGTGCGGGCCCGACTTCCACATCCAGTTCTTCACCGCCAATGCCGACATGACCGAGGAACAGATGACCCGGATGCACGGGGCCGGGGTGGACGAGATCCGTTGCCATCTCGCCTCGTACAAGGAAGCTCACCTGGTGGAGCGGGCCAGGAGCTACGACTGGACCGTGGCGGTGGAGATTCCCAGCCTGCCCATCGCTGACATCACCGACCGCATCGTGGAGAAAGCCATCGAGCTGGGTGCCGAGTTCGTCAACCTTCACGAGCTGCTCTACTTCGATCATGAGGACTTCCAGCGGGTGGCCAAAAGGACCGACCTCCAGCCGGGAGAGCCGTTGAGCCGAAAAATCCCCTTCGAGGCCCCACCGGAGAAAGTCTTTGGCACCGACATCCCGGCCCGTTTCGGCACCACCCTGCGCAACACCCTGGGCAGCAGGGAAAAAGCCCAGGCGATGATGCGCAAAACCCTGGAGACCCCGGGCAGCAAAACCGCGGTCCACTTTTGCAGCATGGCCAGCAAGTATCTGACCCAGATCCCCAACCGGCTGGCCCGCAAGGCGCGTCACGTCAAACGTCCCTGCGAGGACATCTCCCCCGACGGCACCCTGGTCTCGGCGATTATCCGCACCCCGGACGAGCAGACAACGACCCTGGTCCTGGAGCAGCTGGCCGCCCAGTTCCGGGTGGAGGGTGAAAAGGTGGAGCGGGGGGACAACCTGCTGATGGTCCCCTGGACGGTGGCGTTGAAAAAGGCACGCTTCGGCGAGTTGGCCCAGCGGCTGGAAATCAGCCTCTACGAACGATACCCGGTTCCCGGTGACGCGAAGATGAGTGATGACGGGATGTATATCATCTTCCCCCCCGGCCCCGACGCGGAGTGATCAATGAAGAGTGAAACCATTTCCCTGGCCGGTACGGAAATATCCCTGGAAACCGGTGCCATCGCCCGTCAGGCCGACGGCGCGGTGATCGTCCGCCAGGGTGAGACCATGATCCTGGCCACGGTGGTGGGGGCCCGCAAGGCCCGGGAGGGCATCGACTTTTTCCCCCTCACCGTGGACTACCGCGAAGGCAAATGGGCCGCGGGCAAGTTTCCCGGCGGGTTCCTCAAGCGCGAAGCGCGGTCCACCGACCAGGAGGTCCTGGCCTGCCGGCTGGCCGACCGCTCGATCCGCCCCCTCTTTCCCGACGGCTACCGCAATGAGACCCAGGTGATCGTCACCACGCTGAGTTGCGGTCCGGACATCGATCCCTCGGTGCTGACCCTGATCGGCGTACCCCTGGCCCTGCACATCTCCGACATTCCGTGGAACGGGCCGGCCGCCGGAATCCGGGTGGCCCGGGTGGACGGCAACCTGCTGGTCAACCCCGGCCAGAGTGATCGGGCACGGGCCGACCTGGAGCTGGTGGTCACATCAGGTCCGGACGGGCTGTCCATGGTGGAAGGTGAGGCCCGGGAAGTGCCGGAAGCGGAGGTGGCCCAGGCTCTCTTCTTCGCCCAGGATGCGGTGGCCCCGGCACTGGAACTGATGAACCGCTGGCGTGAGGAAGTGGGCCGGGAGAAGAGGGCCTTCGAGCCGCCGGCCGTGAACCGGGAACTGGCCGAGGAACTGGAGAAGCTGGCCGCCGCGCCGCTCCGGGAAGCGGTCTGCACACCGGTAAAGCAGGAGCGGAGCCTGGCCGTGGCAAAGGTGCGCGAGGAAACGCTGGCCGCCCTCTGCCCCGACGGCGACACGCAGCGCATCGCCGAGGCGGCCTCGCTGTTCAGTGAGCTGCACCACCAGGTGGTGCGCCGGATGATCGCCCGGGAGGGCGTGCGGATCGACGGGAGACCGCTGGACCAGGTGCGGCCGATCAACTGCCGGGTGGGGTGGCTGCCGCGAGCCCACGGTTCGGCCATCTTCACCCGGGGCGAGACCCAGGCCCTGGTCACCACCACCCTGGGCACCACCCGGGACCGCCAGCTGGTGGAGACACTGTTCGGCGAAGAGCACCACAGTTTCCTGCTGCACTACAACTTCCCGCCGTACAGCGTGGGCGAAACCCGCCCGGTTCGCGGCCCGGGCCGGCGGGAGATCGGCCACGGCAACCTGGCCCGCCGGGCCCTCCAGCCGGTACTGCCGGGCGAAGAGGCCTTCCCCTACGCCATCCGCGTGGTCTCCGAAATCAGCGAATCCAACGGCTCCTCCTCCATGGCCTCCGTCTGCGGCGGCTGCCTGGCCCTGATGGACGCCGGCGTGCCGATCTCCAGCCCGGTGGCCGGCATCGCCATGGGACTGATCCAGGAGGAAGGGGAGATCCACGTGCTCACCGACATCCTCGGTGATGAGGACCACCTGGGCGACATGGACTTCAAGGTCACCGGCACCGAATCCGGGGTCACTGCGCTGCAGATGGACAACAAGGTGGGCGGCCTGGACCGAACGATTCTGGACAAGGCACTGACCCAGGCCCGCACCGCCCGGCTGCACATCCTGACCGAGATGGCCCGGGCGCTTACCGGCCCGCGGGAAGAGTTGTCGGACTACGCGCCGCGGGTGATGTCCCACCGGATCAACCCCGCCCGGATCAGGGACCTGATCGGCAAGGGGGGCAAAACGATCCAGGAGATCCAGGAAACCTACCAGGCCAAAATCGATATCTCTGACGACGGGCTGGTCCGGCTCTTTGCCACGGACGGCGTATTGGGAAGCCAGGCCATGGCGCGCATCCGCCAGATCACTGATGACCCGGAGGTGGGCAAAGTCTACCGCGGCGAGGTGGTTTCGGTGAAAGAATTCGGTGCTTTTGTCCGGATCATGGACAGCACCGAAGGGCTGGTCCACATCTCGGAGCTGGACAAGGAGAGGGTGGAACGCACTTCCGACGTGGTTCGCGAGGGAGAAAAAATCCTGGTGCGGGTGCTGGGAGTGGACGACCGGGGGAAGCTGAAACTGTCCCGCCGCGATGCCCTGGGGGTCAGCGAGGCTGAAGTGGAAGACTAGCGGTTCCAGAAGCGTACAATTTCGCCATCCAGCTCAACGATCTCCCGGGCGGCGGTGCCGGGCACCAACCCCACCTTGCCCTCTTCCGTTTCAATGATGGCCAGCTCACCGTGAGTCAGCCGGCGGGCAGCATCGTCGCTCACCTCGAGGAAGGGGACCCGGTTGTTGCGGTTGACATAGGAGAACCGCCGAGCGCCGCCAAAGCCCTGCAGCGTGGCCTCGGCGATCAGCGATTTCAACCGGTTCCCGCTGCTCGCCTGCTCGAGGGCCTTTTTTCGCTCTTCATCGATCTGCCGGTCCCTGGCTCGTTTTTCTTCGGCCTCGGCCTCCAGCCGACGCTCCTTCTCCAGCTTCTCTTTCTCCAGCCCCTCCCGGCCGACCTTGCTCTGGTGGACACGCTTCTCGTGGGCAGCCTTTTTCCGCTGCTTCTTGTCCACCAGCCTGGCTTTCATCAGTTCTTCCTGCAGCGAGCCCATGACCCCCGTTCCTCCTGGAAAAATCGTTCATGCTCCGTTACGACAATATATAGCAGGCCGCTGTCGCGGACAATGCCGGGGACGTACATGAATTTATGACTTTTTCGCTTTCAGCGCCAACCACCCGCATCCTGGCCTGAAAAAGTCATAAATTCATGTACGTCCCCAAAACACTCCCCCCCCTCCGGGGGCAGGCATCAAGTATCAGTTGATCTCTGATTTGCGCAGCACACCATGGCACATAAATGGGGAGAATCAAATAATATATTTATAATCATATCATTAGAATTACTCATGATGAAGAATATAAACAAGATGTTGATTTTTCTCTTGACATCGAGTATGCGGGAACATATAGTAAATCCAGGGCGGATACTCAATCGTGGTCCGCGTGTATCGAAACACAACCTATCGTGAAAGAACAGATGAAACCAACGACCAACAGTTTGATCTTCCTGATCGCCGTCTTTGCCGCGGTTCTAATTGTTTCCGCGCCCGCCGTGGCCGACAGCATTGTCGATGACCACGGCACCGTATGGATGGTGGTACGTGATTTCAACAAGAGTTCAAGTGGCTGGGACCTGCGGCTGATCGTCAACGGCAATGATGAGCGTGCCATCTGGGTCACCCAGGACTCCATCCTCGACCAGGATCCGGTGATTGCCCTCGATCCGCTTTCCGGAAAACCGGTGGTTTACTGGTCCCGTCAGGTGGGCACCGAATACCGGATTTTCCGTTCGGCACTCCAACGAGGCGAGTTCAGCGAACCGGCGGCCATCACTGCCGGGGGCCTGGGTTTTTCCGATCATCAGCCCTACGTTCAATATGACGATTTCGGCCAGTGCCATCTGGTCTGGTTTCGACAGCGGGCCGATGGCACGGGAGCAGCCTTCTACGCCAGTTGCACCGGGGTCTCCTGGACAACCGCGGAACAGATCAGCATCGTTCTGGACAACGTGATCGGTACGGTGACCGTCGACGTACCGTCTGGCGAGCACGACTACCTCAGCGCCACGTACCAGTATTTCAGACCCTCCACCGGCACAACGGAAACCCGCGAGGTCTGCCGGGGAGGAGACACCAGTCCCTGGAGCGTCTGTCACTAGGCGTGAATAGGGAATGGGGTTCGAAAAAAGACGAACACAATTGCATGGGGCCCGGGGAACTACGGGGGATTATCCAAGGCAAGGCAACCCGGCAATTCCCCTCTGGAATGGCTATCCGGGATCCCGGGCCCCATATTTTTTAAAACACCCTGCTTCAGGTGCGGCGGAGCAGCTGCAACCCGGCTTCGCCGCACCGGGCTCCCCTTGACGTCCAAGTCAAGCGGTCATCTTTTTCCAATATAAATCCTCACTGGCCCGCCGTAAAGGGGAAAGATCCTTTCCGCTTTCTTTTTTGTACCGGCAACACCCTTGACGCCACCGTGAAACGGCTCGTAAGATGGCCGCCTGTCAAGGCCCGGGATCCCGTCCCGGGGACCTGGAGGCGATCACTCATGGAGAATCCCGGCCTGTACATCACACCGCAGACCCTCGAGGTACGTGCCCGCGCCTGGGAGGCCGAACTGGCCGCAATGGGGATCGGCCGCCGCCCGGAGCCGCTGCTGGCCGGGAAAACCGCCCTGCTGGTGATCGACATGCAGCGTTTCTTTCTCGAGGAGCGCTCCCACGCCTATCTCCCGGCCGGCCGCTGCGTGCTGCCCAACGTGGTCTCGCTGATCCAGGCCTGGCGGGCCGCCGGCGCGCCGGTGGTCCTCACCCGCCACGCCGTGGCCGACGGCGAGGACCCGGGAGCGATGGCCCGCTGGTGGCGCGACACCGTGCGTGAGGGAACCGGTGACGCCCTGCTGGACCCGGTGGTGGCCGAGGCGGCGGCCGGGGCTCCGGTGCTGCGCAAGACACGATACAGCGCCTTCATGGGAACCGGGCTGGCGGAACGTCTGCGGGAACTGGGGACGGAGCGGGTGGTGATCGCCGGAGTGATGACCCACCTCTGTGTGGAGAGCAGTGCCCGCGAGGCCTTCATCCGGGACTACGAGGTGGTGCTGGCCACCGATGCCACTGCTTCGGCCAGCGAAGCGCTGCACCTCGGATCGCTGCGGGCGCTGGGCCACGGTTTCGCCTGTCTCGCCCGGACAGAAGACCTGTTGGATCAAATGAGAACCGGGGGCATGGATGATTGACCTGCTGGTGATCGGCGGCGGTCCGGCCGGGGTGGCCGGAGCGGTTCAGGCCCAGCGCTCGGGGCTCAACACCCTGCTGGTGGAGCGGGAGCGGATCGGCGGGCTGATCTGGAATGCCAACCTGGTGGAGAACCACCCCGGACTGCCACGGCCGATGGGCGGACCGGAGGTGGCCGGGCTGTTGCTCAAGCACCTGGAGCGCAGCGGCGTGCCACACGAGATTTCAGAAGTGACCGCTCTTCGGCGTTCGGAATGGCTGTTCCATGCCGAAACATCCCGGGAGACGATATCCGCAAAAGCCGTGCTGCTGGCCACTGGCTCCCGGCCGCGGCCCCTGCCGCTGGAGGGCGCAGAAGAGGCTCAGCGGGAACGATTGCTGCACTATGAAGTCAGCCGTCTTCCGCGGCTTGCCCCGGGCAGCAATGTGCTGATCGTGGGGGGCGGGGATGCCGCGTTCGATTACGCGCTTACGTGCGCCCAATGGGGATTGAAGCCGGTAGTTATAATTCGGGGGGCTGAACCGCGGTGCCTGCCGCTGCTCCTGGAGCGTGTCGCGGCGGTTCCGGCCATTGAGTTGCTCACCCGAACCGGACCGCTGCGCCTGTCTCGCGACCACGGCGGCACGGCCGACCTCATCTGCCGGCGGGAGGGTGAAACGGAGGAACTCAGGTTTACCGGTGATGCGCTCCTGGCCGCAGTGGGCCGTGACCCGGATGCCGCGCTGGCCGAAGGCCTCGATCCGCTCCGTCCGGGTTGCTATGATGATGGGGCGGCCGACGGATCGCTGCCGGCGCTCTACCTGGCCGGGGACGCGGCCCACGGCCGTTTCCGCCAGATGTCCATCGCCGCGGGCGAGGGGGTGCTGGCCGCCATGCACGCAGCGGCCCGGCTGGCCCGGGCGAGAGGTTGGCCATGATCGTGGAGAAAGAGTTTGGCGATGACGCCCTGGCCCGGGTCTACGTGGCCCGGATGCGGGAGGATGACCCCTCCTCGCTGGTGGAGTTCGTCGAATCACTCCAGCCGCCGCTGCCCCGGGAGCAGAAGTGGGTACTCATCGTCTCCTCGCTCTTTGGCTGTCCCGCCGGCTGCGCCATGTGCGACGCCGGCGGGGGATATCGCGGCCGGCTCACCGCCGACGAGATCCTGGAACAGATCACCCACATGGTCCGCCGCCGCTACCCCGGCATGCAGGTGCCGGTGCCGCGGTTCAAGATCCAGTTCGCGAGGATGGGCGAACCGCTCTACAACCCTGCGATCCCCGAAGTGCTGGAGCGGCTGCCCGGAATTGTCGACGCCCCGGGTCTCGAACCCTGCCTCTCCACCATCGCCCCCCGCAGTTGCGGGCAGATGCTGGAGACCATCCGGGATATCAAGGACCGGCTCTACGCCGGCGGGCGGTTTCAGATGCAGTTCTCCATCCACTCCACCGACGAAGCGGCCCGGGAACGCCTGCTGCCGGTGCCCCGCTGGGGCCTGGCGCGGATCGCCGAGTACGGCCGCCGCTTCCACCGGCCGGGGGACAAGAAGATCACCCTCAACTTCACCGTCATCGAAGGGATGCCCATCGACGCCGCGGTGCTCCGCCATCACTTCGACCCAACGCGCTTCATGGTCAAGCTGACCCCACTCAACCCCACCGAGCGGGCCCTGGCCTCTGGCCTCCGCTCCGGCTTCGACCCCCGGGACCCGGACACCGCCGGCCCGCTGGTCCGGGAGCTGGAGCGGGAGGGGTTCAAGGTGATTCTCAGTATCGGCGAGCTGCGGGAGAACGCCATTGGCAGCAACTGCGGGCAGTTCGTCACCCGGCTGGCCAACGGGCAGGAACTGACCACCCGGCCGCCGCTGGCCGGAGAGGCCTACACCGTACCGGCGGCCTGGGGAGAGGGTGGACAATGACCGACAAGGAGAGGACGCGCTGGCTGGAGTTTCTCGGCACCCTGGGCCTGGGCGACCTGCACCGGCACATGGACGGTTCGATACGGCCCTCCACCCTCTGGGACCTCTCCGAGCGCTACTACGAAGCCATCCCGGGCATGGATTTCCACGGCTTCCAGCGGATGCTGCGCTACGACCCGAAGAAAGACAGCACGCTGATGGACTACCTGGACAAGTTCCACGTGCCGCTGCAGTACACCCAGTTTTACGGCAACATCCGCACCATCTCCTACGAGATCGCCGAGGATGCCTGGCACGAAGGTGTGCGGCTGCTGGAGCTGCGGGTCAACCCGCTGATCCACCGCCGGGCCGGCCTGACCACCCGCCAGGTGATCAACGCCACCCTGGCCGGCCTCAAGGAGTTCGGCGAGCAGCAACCGGAGATGACCCTGGGCCTGGTGATCATCGCCATGCGCAACCATGGCGGCAACATGGCCAAGATCCTGCTGCGGGAGATCGCCGGCGAGATGGAGCAGTATCACAGCGGCCCCGGGGTGGTGGGGTTCGACATCGCCGGGCCTGAACGGCCCTTCCCCCCGATCCTCTTCACCGATGCCTACGCCCTGGCGAAAAAAATGGGCCTCCACCGCACGGTACACGTGGGCGAGGCTGACGGGCCGGACAAGATCTGGCAGGCGGTGGAACTGCTGGCCCCGGACCGCATCGGCCACGGCACCAGCGCCGGCAGGGACGAGGCCCTGCTGCGCCGGCTGGCCGACGACGGCATCATGGTGGAGTGCTGCCTCACCTCGAACCTGCAGACCGGGGCGATAACCGACATCAAGGACCACCCCCTGCCCCGCTTCCTCGAATACGGGGTTCCCTGCACCCTCTGCACCGACAACACCACCGTGTCGGGCACCAACATTGCCAAAGAGTATCTTCTGGCCATCGAGTCCTTCGGCCTCGGTGAAGATGAAGTGCGCTCCCTCGCCGCCAACGGCCGCTCCGGCACCTTCTGCCGCTGATCCCTCTCTGTTATCGCGAAGAGCCCGCAGGGCGACGTGGCGATCTCCCCGGCACTTGAATGCCTGAAGAGAGATTGCTTCGTCGCCCTGCGGGCTCCTCTTAAGAAACAACAACCCCGGTGTCTGTCGCTACGAGGTCGTATCCGATTGCTTTCAAACGTTTTTTCACAGCTTTCAGGTATCGTTCCTGATGTTGCTTTTCGAACAGCTCTTGTCCCTGGTCCACGAACGTCATTCCATGTTTGAGCATCCGGTAGATCAACTGGGCCAGCTTGTGAGCGGTTGCAGTTGTCGCCTTTTGAGGCCCGATGCGGGCCTTCATCCGCCTCAGGTAAGCACCGAGGTATGAGTTACTGCGGTGGAGGCTTTGGGCCGCCAGTCGTAGCGCGGTGGATGCCCGGTTAACCACCTTGCGTGTCCCACGTCGCTTGATCTTCCCTCCGGTTATCCTGTTGTTCGGGCTCAGGCCGAGCCACGAACAGAAGTTCTTAACCGTGGGGAACGGGTTCATGTTGATACCGCATTCGCTGATCACTGTCTGGGCAGTCAGTGCATCGATGCCGTCGATCCGGGTCAGGTCAACACCACTGATGCGATAGAGCTCTTGCCTGAGGTCGAAGCAGGGCTGGTTCTTTCGACGGCTGGTCTGGGCTTTACCGTCATAGGCGGCCAGATCACCCTTGCTCTCCAATGTTGACAGGTAGCGTTCGAGCTCGGCATCACAGGCCGCGATCTTCTCCATATAATGATCGTAGAGCTCCACGGCCTGCTGGAGGATGAACAACTGTTCTTCGTGGTAGTCGCCGGTCAGCGACTTGACGATCTCATCCTCGCTGCTCTTCACTTGCTTGTGCCTCATCTTGGCCAGCACCTGTGGATCATGCTCACCGTCGATGATGGCCCTGAGGATCTTCATGCCAGTGACGCCGGCAATGTCGCTGAGTACTTTATGCAGTTGCAGGTTCATCTGCTCCAGTGCTTTCTGCATCAGTTGGATCTGCGTGGAACGCGATTCCACCAGACCTGCTCTATGACGCCAGTATCCCCGCAACGTCTGGATCTGACGTTCGGGCCTGAAGGCGCCTTGGAGAAGACCGTAGGCATGGAGCTTCCGGATCCACTGGCAGTCAAGCACGTCCGTCTTCTTCCGCCCCGGCACGTTCCTGGACTGGCGGGCATCCACCAGTACCACCTCCAGCCCATGCTGCTCCAGCACATTGGCCACCGGGACCCAGTAGACCCCGGTACTCTCCATCGCTACTGTCGTGACGCCGCAACTGGTCAGCCAACGGCCCATCTCATGCAGGTCAGGTGTCTTGCAGTCAAACGAACGAACCGGCTGCTCATCCCGCTCCGGTGATACCGCCACCAGATGCTTGCGGGATCCCACGTCGATACCAGCCGCCGAAGGGTTGACCTGCTCCATCGTCTCGTCCAGCTTCTTCATCTTTGACCGTGACTTCTCTCGCTTCTTCTTGCTATCCTTCATCTGACAGTTCCTTGTGTGGTGGTTAACTTCTGGCCCTGGCCCGGAGGAGATCGTCGAGTAATCTCTTAAACGGGATAGCTTCGTTCGGGCGCCTAACCAGAATCGGAGCTTCACCAATCAGACCTTCTCCTACCCCGGAACCAGGCTCGCAAGCGGGCAACAGTGCTCCAATGTGCCGCCGGTCATTGCTGCCAGGACCGTGAAAGCCTAACTGTACAAGGAACTGTTTCTTTTACATATCTCCCGCTGCCCCAGCGGGTCGGCGGCTCGCAATGACAGGAACTGCCGCCTACTTCCACTTGTCAGCCGTGCGGAACGGCTCGTAGCTCATGAAGTCGGCGTGGTGGACGATGTAGGCCTCGGTGGTGCGCACCACCTTGTCCCCCTCGCCGGCATGGGCGGCGATGATGTGGCAGACCGCCTCGGGAACCCCGCACTCCATGGCCAGGGCCACACCGGTGAAGGGGTGGCGCAGATACTTGCCGGTCATCCCCACCACCGACTTGCCATCCTTGAGCTCGTACTCCAGCAGTTTGCCCACATCGGCCAGGATCGCCCCGGCGATCACGGTGTCCATGTGGATCGGCAGGTTGTCGCCGAAGAAGGCCTGCATCGCTTTCGCCGAGTCGCGGGAGATGTGGACCACGCAGCGCTTGTGGTCCATAAAGGAAGCCGGGCATTCCTTCACCAGCAGGGTGAAGGGGATCTCTTTCAGGTCCTCGCCGGTGAGCGCGCTGCGCTCCAGGGCCAGTTCCCAGGTGCGGGCGGTTTTCTCCCGCAGTTCACTATCCTCGATCCACTCTATTTCGGGCCACAGTTCCAGCAGTTCCTTGTTCATGGTGCTCATCCTTTGATTTCCAGTTCCGGTCCATCCGAACAGCGAGCCGGCATTGTAATAAACCGGCCCCCGGGCCGCAATGCCAACCCGCTTGAATCCGGGCCCCCCGCCCAGTACAATTTTTCCTTTCACCGCACCAGCGTCGCCACCCGCATCCGCCGTATGGGGCTCAGATGATCCTGGGTAAAGACCAGCCAGCACCGACCGAGAACGGGCCTTTGCGCCTGGTGGTTCTGGCGGCCTGGCTTGCCCCGGCCCTCTTCCCGGCAATCTCCGCCGCCGCGGAGCTGATCGCCACCGGCCGCACCGGCCCTTTCCGCCTGCTGGCACTGCTGGCCGGGCTGGTCTGGACCGGCCTCTTTTTCAGCTCCTCCTGGCGGGAGCTGTTGCTGGAACTGACCCGGCCCATCCTGCGCCGGGTGGGCTTTGTCCCCCTGGCGCTCCTGGCGCTGGTCGCGGCGGTCGTGGGATTCGGCGGCCACCGGGGCCCCTTTGCCGCCGGCCTGGCCGTGGGGCTGGTCCTCCTCACCGTCAAATCCGCTGTCCGGTCCCGCAGGGCGGACCGGGGGAGATTCCGGGGCCAGGCGGCGCTGATCGTCATCTACCTTGTCCTCTTCCTGCTCCTCGACCTGTTCATCGGCGCCTTTATCCTGCCCGGACGTTCGCACAACAACCTCTTCGCGGTGCACGACCCGCAACTGGGCTGGAAACTGCGGCCCGGCCTGGTGGTGGAGCGGGACAACGAGCTGTTCACCTCCCGTGAGGAAATCAGCCTGGATGGCTTCCGCACCGTGCTTCCCGCGGAGGAGAAACCGGCGGGCGTGAGAAGGATCGTCTGTCTCGGCGACTCGCACACCGAAGCCTACACGGTGAACGAAGACGAGACCTACACCGCGCGGCTGGCCCGGCTGCTGGCTCCCCGGGGCCCGCTGGAAGTGATCAACCTCGGCGTGGGGGGCTTCTCCACCGACCAGGAACTGCTGGCCTATGTGCACTACGGCCGGGGCTGCAGTCCCGACCTGGTGCTGCTGCAGTTCTGCAGCAACGATGTGCCGTTCAACGTGCGAGACCGCTACTGGCGGGGGCACAAACCCTGCTTCATCCGCCACGGTTCGACGCTGCTGCTGACCAACGTGCCGGTGCCCGACCAGAGCGGTACCGGCCTGGCCTCGGGCCCGTTGCTCCGCCATTCCTCCACCCTGATCTTCGTGGAGTCACTGCTGCGCCAGGTGGCCCTGGGCCACGTGGCGACCGGGGAGGTGGACGAGGAGGAGGCCTGGGCAGTGACCGGGCTGCTGCTCCGCGACCTGGATTGCCTGGTGCGGGAGGACGGGGCCCAGCTTGCCGTGTTCAACGCCGACCAGGAGAACCTGGACGCGGACCGCCGCTTGCGTGCTATCCTGAGTGAGCTGGGCATCCCCTACCTGGAAACGGAGAGCGCCTATACCGGCGAGTTTGACAGCTACTGGGTGGCCAGCCACTGGAACAGCGAGGGGCACCGGGTGATTGCCGAAACCCTGGCCCCGGAAGCGGCCCGGCTGCTGGCCGGGGAGGAGGCACCATGAACCGCCGAGCGACCAGGAATACGGAGCGCGGACGGTTCCTGAGGCTGGCGTTGAAAGCCATGACCGCCGCCTTCCTGCTGGGCATCCTCTCCGCTGCCATCTTCTGGGTCGTCTGGGAGCCGCGCCCGGAAACTGAAGCCCGTTTCGACCAGGGGCTCAACGGCCTCTGGGCCGGACACAAGTGGTTCACCGGGGTTTCGGTCCGCAGCGGAGAACCGGTGACCGACGCCGACCTCGACGCCATGGCCGAGACGGTCAGCCGGCATGGCATCCGCTACATCTACATCCACGTGGGCCCGGTACTGCCCGACGGCAGTATCGAGGACTCCCCTTCGCCCCTGCTGGGCCGGCTGATGGCACAAAGCCCGGAAGTGGTTCACCTGGCCTGGCTGGGCTCACTCACCGGCAAGCTGGACCTCCAGGACCCGCGGTGGGTGGAACGCTTTCTCGAGACAGTGGATCAGATGATGGCCGCCGGCTTTGACGGCGTGCACCTCAATTTCGAACCGCTGCTGGACCACCACCCGGGCTATCTCGATCTGCTGGCCGCCGTGAAGCAGCGCCTCGGCCCGGATGCGGTCCTCAGCCACGCCACCCGGCGCAGCGGCCCCTTCGGCATATCCCTCGGGTTCATGGACCGCCTCTTCTGGTCCGGCGATTTCTACCGCCAAACCATGGCCCGGACCGACCAGACGGTGCTGATGGGGTATGACACCAGCCTGGATACCGCCGAACACTACCTGGCCTTCCTCGGCCACCAGACCCGCCTGCTGGTCCGCTGGGCCTCGGCCTACCCGGGCCACCAGGTGCTGATCGGTATCCCCTCGTATGAAGAGGGAAGCCCGGCCTCGGACCCGCTGGTGGAGAACATGGCCAACGGCGCACTGGGCGTGCGCCGGGGGCTGGAGAAGGAGGGTACCGGCGGGGGCGCCTTCACCGGGGTGGCCGTCTACGCCAACTGGGTCACCGACCATCAGGAGTGGGCGGACTTCCGCCACTTCTGGATGGAGAGCGAGGAATGACGGCAAAGAACACCATCAAGCGCTGCAGCTGGGCTGCGAACGAACGGGCCATCACCTACCATGACGAGGAGTGGGGCCTGCCCAACCACGATGACCGCCACCTCTTCGAGATGCTGATCCTCGAGGGGGCCCAGGCCGGGCTGAGCTGGGATACGATCCTTAAAAAGCGCGCCGAATACCGCACGGTCTACGACAACTTCGACCCGCGGAAGGTGGCCCGCTACACCGAGAAGAAAATCGCCTCCCTGCTGGCCAACCCTGGCATCGTCCGCAACCGGCTGAAGATACGGGCCTCGGTGGCCAACGCACAGGCGTATCTCAAGGTGCAAAAGGAGTTCGGCTCCTTCGACGCCTACCTCTGGGCCTTTGTGGGCGGCAAGCCGATCCGCAACCGCTGGAAGAGTATGGCTGAAATCCCCGTAAAAACTCCGGAAGCTGAAGCGCTCAGCCGCGACCTGAAAAAGCGCGGCTTCACCTTCGTAGGCCCCACCATCATGTATGCTTTCATGCAGGCGGTGGGCATGGTCAACGACCACACCACCGACTGTTTCCGCCACCGCCAGGTGGGGTGAAAACCAGATATCATCATCCGATCTTTATTTTAATATCATAGGGTTTTTTAATTGCCTATGAACTTCGTAGGGTATATAGTGTTTCCATATTCGAATGGAAATCCGTTCAGAAATTCGTTTCAGCTATTCTGTTTTTTTCTGGATCATACGACGCCATCAAAGGGGATTCCATTCCCACTGATGAACAGCGAAACGCGATCTTCCGCAAGTCAGGAAGCTCGTTCCCGTTCCAATCCGGAGATCCGGCACTTTCCAGAGGAAAACAACACATGAGATTCCCCGCTGCTTTCACATGGTTCTCGCTGCTGATAATTATCTCCTTCACCTGGCCGGCCACGGCCCAGTGGTCGGATCAGCCCATCGCCAACACACCGGTCTGCACGCTGGACGACCACCAGTATTTGCCGGCAATGGTCGGGGACGGTTCGTCCGGCGCGATCATCGCCTGGACCGACCAGCGCAACGGCATCGGCACCTCCGATATCCACGCCCAGCGTCTGGATGACGAAGGCATGGAGCTTTGGGCCGCAAACGGCGTGGCCGTATGCACCACGGCCACCACCGTTGCCGAAAGCCCGGCCGTGGTGGCAGACGGGGCCGGTGGCTCCTTCATCGCCTGGAACGATTACCGGGCGACGAACTCCGATATCTACGTCCAGCGGCTGGACAGCAGCGGCACACCGCTCTGGACAGCCAACGGTGTGGCGGTCTGCACCGAGACCAGTTCCCAGCAGGACAGCCAGATCGTTCTCGACGGCGCCGGCGGGGTGATCATCATCTGGAAGGACTACCGGGCCTCCGGGACCGAAGACCTGTACGCCCAGCGGGTGGACAGCTCGGGCACCCCGCTCTGGACGGCCGACGGCGTACCGGTCTGCACGGCCGCCGGCAACCAGACCGCTCCCGAAGCTGTCAGTGACGGGGCCGGCGGGGTCATCGTGGCCTGGGAGGACTTTCGCAGCAGTTCCTTCGACATCTACCTCCAGCGGATCGATTCCAGTGGTTCTCCGGTCTGGGCGGTGGACGGCGTGGGGGCCTGCACGGCGGTCAGTTCCCAGACGGCACCCCGTCTGATCGCCACCACCGCCGGCGGCGCCATCTGTACCTGGTATGACTACCGCGACAGCCTGCAGCACGATGTCTACGCCCAGCGGATCACTGCCGCGGGCAACCCGCTCTGGACCGCCAATGGCGTCCTGCTGTGCGCTGCGGCAAACGAGCAGGTCGATCCCGATATCATCAGCGACGGCTCCAACGGAGCCATCATCGCCTGGACCGACAACCGCGGGACCGACTACGACATCTACGCCCAGCGGTTGAACCCGGCGGGCACGGCGCTCTGGACGGTCGACGGCGTCCCGGTCTGCACCGCGGCCGGCGATCAGAGTGGCTTCCCCCAGATCGTCAGCAGCGGAACCGGCGGCGCGGTGATTACCTGGCGGGACTTCCGAAACAGTATCGATTACGACATTTACGGCCAGCGGATCGACTCATCCGGAACAACCCTCTGGGCCGCCGCCGGCGTGCCGTTCACGGTGGGCCCGGAGATCCAGGCCTCCTCCCGTCTCATCGCCGACGGGGCCGACGGCGCCATCCTCGTCTGGACCGACCACCGCTGGGGCAACAACGATGTCTACGCCCAGATGGTGGACAGCAGCGGCCTGCTTGGCGGCTTCCCGGCCGTGTCGACGGTCATCCCCGGAATCGACTGCACCCCGAACATGGGAATCCTGCCGTTCGCCACAACGATAACCGTCACCCTGACCAACACCTATCCCGGTTTGACGCGCCGCATGGCCGCCCACATCGACATCGACCTTGCCGGAGGCGGATTCATCGCCACCTGGCGGGCCGGGTATGCAAACATCGCGGCAGGAGCCACCTACGTCACCTCCTGGAGCCAGAACCTGCCGGCTCTCGGAGCGCTTAACGGGCTGACAGAATTCACCATTGTCGCCGAGGACGTTACACCGGCGCCCTACAACCAGCCGCCCTACCCGCCGGCAGGCGACACCGGGGAGAGCACCAGCACCGTGGAGGGCTCCCTTTAGTAGCGGACCTGTTCGCACGGAACGCCAATACAGCCGCACCGGTTCGATTCCGGTGCGGCTTTTTCAGTGCGGACCCAGGCGAGCGGATTGACCTCTCAACGACCAGCACCTTCGACGTATCCGACAGGAGAGCGAACGATAAAATGTTCCGCCGCCACGCCCGCGCCTGACAACCAGCCGCCCTACCCGGCGGCGGGCTCCTCCAATTCGGCGGACTGCACCATCGAGGGCCGGACGGAATAAGCAACCATCAGCCGCCGGGTCTCCTTCTTCAATGACCGGCCCCGGTGTTTACCTGCAGCTTGGCGTAGATGTTGCGAATGTGGGTGTTGACCATCTGCTCGCTACGGAGGATCCTCTCGGCCACCTTGCTGCGTGGCAGTCCCTCCACCAGGAGCTGGAGGATTTTCACTTCCCGATCCGACAGTCCGATCTGCTCTGGCGGTGCTTCCAGCTCGGTGAGCATGCCCAGCACTCGGCGGGCCACCTCAGCATTGATTTCCGTACCACCGTGGCACATCTCGCGGATGGCCTCCACCACCCGGGCCCGGGACGCCGGCTTCAACAGGTAGCCGGAAGCCCCGGCGCAGAGTGCATCGAAGAGGTGCGCATGGTCCTCGTG
The DNA here is from genome assembly GCA_963836075.1 of uncultured Acidobacteriota bacterium. Classification (GTDB taxonomy): domain Bacteria; phylum Acidobacteriota; class JAQAZP01; order JAQAZP01; family JAQAZP01; genus JAQAZP01. Next base: position 1,290,783 of record CAWIIB010000009.1, on the reverse strand, counting down.
AAGGGTCAGCATGATCACCCTGGTTGACGGGGAGAGGGCGCGAACCCGCCGCGCCCCCTCCACACCGCTCATCCCGGGCAGGCCGATATCCATCAGCACCATGTCCGGCGCTTCACCGGCTTCCAGCGCCCTGATCGCCGCTTCACAGCAGTTGGCCGCCAGCGGGCAGCGCATTCCCTCCGTCCGGCTGATCACATCCTCCAGCGAATTCCGCAGCAGTTCGTTGGCTTCAACCACCCAGATTTCCACCGCTTCCCCGGGTGCAGGGCCTGAAGTTTTCTGTACATCCATCGATGTATCTCCCAGAATTTCTCAAGGTGCGATCCCGGTGACCGTGCATGATGCCTGGTCGCTATCCCCGGCCGGCGGATGGGGCGGCTGGTTGAAGGGTGCCGGGGTCACGTCCTCGGCAACCAGCAGGAAGATATTGTCACCAAGCACGGAGCCCAATTGCGGGATCGTCGTGCTCCAGCTGGTGTTGTAGCTCCCCCCGGCAGCAATGTTGGTGGAACCGGCCATCCAGTTGTGGAAGAACTGGCCGTTGGCCAGCGTGACATCGATACGGGCGGCAACCCGGCGTGCCTGTTCGGAGTATAAATTGTGAAAAGACACATCCATCTGCGTGCTGAAGGGCAGGGTGCCGCCGGCCGGCGAACAGCTGTAATCGACACCGATGGTGAGCGGTTCCGGGCAGTTCGTGTCGAAAAGATAAGCCGAGCCGGAGTAAATGGTGCCGTGTGTGTCCAGGTACGACCCGACAATGCCTACGTTTCCGCAGAGCGACACGGAATTGCCGAAACTGTCCCACTCCTCACCGTCATCGGCCACGAGCTTGGCGGTTTCAGTCCCGCTTACTCCGTCGAAAAGATACGCCGCTCCGGTCCGGGAGTTGTCACCGAAGGCTCCGACCATGGCCGTGGTGCCGTCGATCGCCACGGAACAGCCGAAGACATCCTGGGCCGCGCCGTCTCCGGGCAGCAGCTTGGCGATCTCGGCCCCGGTGGCCGTATCGAAGAGATAGGCCGAGCCCGATTGGAGGCCGTTGTGCTCATCGAACCAGGCTCCGACAACGGCCGTGCCGCCGCTGATCGCCACGGAGTAGCCGAACGAGTCACCCTCATCACCGTCGCCGGGCAGCAGCTTGGCGAGCTGGGCCCCGGTGGTGAGGTCGAAGAGATAGGCCGAGCCGGAGCCGGAACCGTTGTCGTCGTCATAATGTGAACCGACGATGGCGGTAGTGTCGTCCATCGCCAGGGAGTTTCCGAAGTAATCATCATAGTCGTGGTCGTCGGGCCAGATTTTGCCGATCTGGGCCCCGGTGGCCAGGTCGAACAGGTAGACCACACCGCCGAGGTGATCCCAGTCGACTCTCCTGGGGGAACTGACGCAGGCAATGGTGTCGTTGATCGCAACGGCGTAGCCGAATTGGTCACCCACGGCACCGTCATCGGGCTGCAGCGTGGCGATCTGGGCCCCGGTGGTGATGTCGAAGAGATAGGCCGCGCCGGGTGCAGTATAGTTTTCGTGGTGTTGATGTGCCCCGACGATGGCCGTGGTGCCGCTGATCGCCACGGAGAAGCCGAATAAATCTTGCTCGGCGCCGTCGTCGGCCAGCAGCTTGGCCACTTGGGTGCCGGTGGCGACGTCGAAGAGATAGGCCGAGCCCGACCAGAAGTCGCCGTCTTCGTCATAAGGCGCCCCGATGATGGCGGTGGTCCCATTGGTCGCCACAGCGGAGCCGAAACCCTGCTGATAAATGCCGTCGCTCGGCACGATCTTGAACGTCTGCTGCGGATCACACTGCGCATGGGCGGCAGGTCCTGGCAGGCAGCCGGCAATGACCACCGCAATGATCAGTGCCATCGGCAGCATCCACAGGTTTCTCTTTTTCCGGCAATTGTCGAGTGTCAAGCGATGCCTCATGATCCTGTCCCCCTGGAGTAGTTCAATAACGACTGTAGTACATATGTAAATATAGGGAACCCGACAGCCTGCGGGCATGACACGAACATGTCGTTTTCGAGAGGATATGGCCAAAAAGAGGGGATTTCACAAAACCGGAGGGGCGTGTCCGGCTATGGCTGGATCAGACGCTCCTTCAGGGCCTTGGCCACGGCGCCGGAGCGGGTGTTGACGTGCAGCTTGGCGTAGATGTTGCGAATGTGGTTGTTGACCGTGTGCTGGCTGCGGTGGATCTTTTCGGCGATGGCGGCCTGGCCCAGGCCTTCCACCAGGAGGTGGAGGATCTCCGTCTCACGGGCCGACAGGCCGTAATCCCCCTTGGGGACCGCCATTTTCGTGAACATGCCGAGCACCTTCCGGGCCACCTGGGCATTGATCGACGCTCCGCCGCGCTGCACTTCACGGATCGCCGTCACCACGTGATCCATGGAGGCGGGCTTGAGCAGGTATCCGGAAGCGCCGGCGCAAAGGGCCGCGAAGATCTTCTCGTTGTCCTCGTGCACGGTGAGCATGATCACCCGGGTTGAGGGGGAGAGATCGTGGATCAGCCGGGCACCCTCGATCCCGCTCATGCCGGGCAGTCCGATGTCCATCAGGACGATATCGGGGGCATCGCCCTCTTTCAGCACGGCCAGCGCGTCCTCGCAGCAGGGGACGGCCAGCGGGCACCGCATGTCCTCCGCCCTGTTGATCACGCTTTCGATCGACATCCGGAGGGGATCGTTGTCTTCGATGATCCAGATGTTCACCGGTTCTTCGGGTATACTGGCCCCTGATCCCTCTGTCGAATTCATCTGTTCTCTCCCCGGCGCGCACCGTTCATTCCATGGCTGCGGTCAAGACGATCCTGGTCCCCTGGCCCCGGCTGCTGGTTATCTCAAGGGTGCCGCCCAGTTCCTTCGCCCGGCGGCGGAGGCTGTTCAGGCCGTGGCCCTGCTCAACCTGCTCTTTGTTGAAACCGATTCCGTCGTCGGTCACTGAGAGCACCAGGTCCGGCTGCTTTCCGCAAAGCTCTATCTCCACCCTGCCGGCCCGGGCGTGCCGCACGATGTTGTGCAGGATCTCCTTGTAGATCAGGAAGATGTTGCGCCTGAAGTCAGGGCTCACGCTCTCCTGCAGCGCCATCCCCTCCGCTCGAAACGAGTAATCCACGCCGTCGAGCATGGTCTCGGCGACGGATTTCATCTTCTGCCGCAGGTCCAACAGCTTGTCGTGCCCGGGGTCGACAAACCAGACGATATCCCGCAGGTCGCCAACCATCTGCTGGGTGGTGCTGGTGATGACCGACAGCCGCTGGTGTGAGGGGGAGCCAGGCTCCGCCTCCTCCCGCTCCAATTCGCTGATCAGGGCGATGCCGCTGAGGTTGCTTCCCAGATCGTCGTGCAGATCGCCAGCGATCCGCAGGCGCATCCGCTCCACCTTCAATTTCTGCTCCAGGCGGAAGCGGTGGGCCGCCCAGAGGGCCGTCGCCACCAGCAGCAGGGCCAGCGTCCTGAACCACCAGGTCTGCCAGAATGGAGGGGTGATGGTCAGCATCAGCGACAGCCCCTCCTCGTTCCACAGACCGTCGTTGTTGGAGCCCTTAACCCTGAATACGTAGTTCCCGGGCGGCACATTCGTATAGCGGGCGTGACGGCGGTGCCCCGCTTCCACCCAGGCCTCGTCGAAGCCCTCAAGAAAGTGGGAATAGCGGTTGCGTTCGGAATCGGTGAAGCTCAGCGCGGAAAACTCGAACGAAAACGTTGCCTCCCGGTGGGAGAGCACCAGGCGTTCGATACCGGCGGGCTGAATGGTATTGACCCCCTCCCGGCTGAAACTCCGGATACGGGTCAGGGCCAGGGGCGGGATATATGGATTGTCATTTATCTGGTCGGGGAAGAAGGAGGTCAGCCCGTTCATCCCCCCGAAGAAGATCTCTCCACTGCTGCCGCGGCACACCGCCCCCCGGTTGAACTCGGTGCTGCCGATGCCGTCGGCCACAGTGAAATTGCGGAACTGCCGTCCCTCCGGCAGCCGGGGATCGTAGCAGGAGAGCCCCTGGTTGGTGCCCAACCAGAGGCGGTGCTGGTCATCCTCCACGAGACTGTAGACCACGGAGCCCGGGAGCCCGTCCTGCGTACCATAATTCCGGAAACACTCGGTTCGGGGATCAAACCGATGAAGCCCGGCATAGGTCCCAGCCCAGACACGGCCTGAACGATCCTGCTGGATATCATAAAACTCCTCTCCCGTCAGATCGGCACCCACCGGCGTGTTGAATGGAAAAGATTCGAACAGATTGCGTTCCAAGTCCAACTTTTCCAGCGTGAAACCGCCGATCCACAGGTGGCCATCGCTCCCCACGAGGAGTGCACCCCAGACAGCGGCCCGGGGACCTCTCTCATCTCCTGTTTCTGGAAAACGCTGTACATCCCCGGTACCGGGGTCATATCGCTGGAGACCCATCAACCCGGCGATCCAGATGGCCCCGGTCGAGTCTTCAGCGATGTCCTCGATCCGGTTCGGTGTCCCGGAGACCGGTTCCCTGAGCTGATGTCGGGTGAACCGTCCGCTGCTGTCTTCGCAGCGGCAAAGCCCATCCTCGGTTCCGATCCAGAGCCTGCCCCGCTGGTCGCCATGGAGCGACCAGATGATGTCATTGATCAAGCCATCCCGGGCAGCGGGGTCGTGGCGGAAGCGCACCACCTTTCCCGATGCGCGGTCCACCAGGTTCAGTCCGCCGCCAAAGGTCCCCACCCAGAGCGACCCAGACGGGTCTTCCGCAATGGAGGAAACGAGATCGCTGCTCAGGCTGTTCGGGTCGGTGGGATCGTGCCGCAGCAAGGTGAACGGCTTGGCATGGGGGTCGTATTGGTACAGCCCGGTGTGGGTACCGATCCACAAGGTTCCGGACCGGTCCTCGTAAACGGCCTGAACGATGTTTGCCAGCCAGGCGTCGCTGGACCGGGCCGTGGCCAATGGTGCAACCTCACCCACGGCAGGATCAAAGCGGAAAATGCCATCTTCCGATCCGATCCAGATAACACCATTCCGGCCCTGATGAAATTCCTGGACATGAACCTCAGCAGAGAGGGGAGGCGGGAATGCCCCGGTTTCCTCATTGAACGATACCGGTCCTCTCTCATCAAGCCAGAAGCCGCCGGACCGGTCGATGAACATGTCTTGCAGCATGGGCCACTCCCCGGTGGTGGTAACATGCTTGAATCCTCCTTTTCCCGGATCCCACAGGCTCAGAGTGATCTGGTTGATGGATGGTTCCCCGGTGAGCACCCATATGCGGCCGGCCGGATCCTCCCGAACCCTGACCACATGATTGTGCGCCAGGCTGCCGGGATCGGACGGGTCGGGCTGCCAGACCTCCCAACTGCCGCGCGCCGGATCGATTCGCCGGAGCCCGTGGCGGGTACCGACCCACAGCAACCCACCGCTGTCTTCATGGAGGCACAGGACGTATCGCCCCTCATCCCCCACTCCTTCGGATTCGAGGGTGTAACGCGTGAACGTGTTGTTCTGGCGATCGAGCCGATTCAGGCCCCGGGGGGTGCCCACCCAGAGGTTCCCGGAGCGGTCCTCCAGCAGGGTCCCGATGAAATTGTGGGAAAGCGACTGCGGATCGTCCGGATCGTGGCGATAGGTGACGAACTCGTATCCGTCATAGCGGTTCAAACCGTCCATTGTGCCGATCCAGAGGAAGCCGTCCTGGTCCTGAAGGATCGAGTATACCGAGTTGTGGGACAGCCCGCCGCTGCTGTCGATGTGCCGGACATGGAATTCGGGAATACGGTCAGGAGCCGCTCCGACGAACCGGACCGCCAGGAGAAGGAACGAAACAACGACAACAGTGAACCTGGCTGAGTTCATTTTCATTCGGATTATGTTTTCGGGCTGATGCGGGCCGTCCGCGAACGTGTACGCTATGGTAACAGCAGAACATACAATACGAAAGAAAAAACTGACAAAACCCACCGCATGTCCCGATCGGCATCGTCTTTCGGTGGAATTGCACCGGGAGCATGTCAAATCCTGCCACCTGTGCGATAATATCGCCGTCCGTTCGGGCACTCCGCCCCCTTGGGGCATCGGAAACCTTTGTTTTCAATACTTTCTCAAACAGGTTGAAATCATGAGTACCAACCGTCCGCTGCTGAACATGCACCCCCAGGAATTTGTCCGCTTCCTCCACGCCGAGGGCATCCGACGCTTCCACTTCGTCTATGACCCGGGCGGCGGGAGAATGACCGCCTCGCACCCCCAGCTGCAACCGGTGGCCGATTTCATCCTGGCCGACCAGCGGGACTTCATGGAGCACGAAGGGGCTTTCTTCCAGGTGAGCCACGAGCACGACACCCTGCAGGGCGCCTTTGTCCACCGCACCCGGCGCGGTCAGGCCGCCGGCGGGGTGCGCTACTGGCAGTACGAGACCATGGAGGACTATCTGCGGGACGGGCTGCGCCTGGCCAAGGGCATGACCCGCAAGAACGCCCTGGCCGGACTCTGGTGGGGCGGCGGCAAGGGGGTGATGGCCCACAACCCCGAGGTTGATAAATACGACCATGACATCCGCGAAGACATCTATCGCGAGTTCGGCGAGCTGATGACCGCCATCCGCGGCTGTTACGTCACCGCCGAGGACGTGGGGACCCACGTCACCGACATGGCCAACATCTTTACCCGCACCCGCTTCACCACCTGCATCCCCCAGGGCGTGGGCGGCAGCGGCAACCCCTCGGCGCCAACCGCCCGCGGGGTGGTGGCCGGCATGGAGGCAGCGCTTGCCTTCCTCAACGACGGCACCCTGGAAGGCAAGACGGTGGCGGTCCAGGGCATGGGCAACGTGGCCGCCCCGATGATCCGCTTCCTGCTGGAGAAAAAGGTGGCCCACGTGACGGCCTGTGACATCAACCCCGCCCTGGCCGAACCGATCCGCCAGTCGTTCCCCGACGAGCTGGTGGAACCGCGAATCGTGGCGCCCGATGACCTTTCGATCTTTGCCGAGCAGTGCGACATCCTCTCCCCCTGCGCCTGCGGCGCGGTGCTCAACCCGGAGACCATCCCGATGATCCGCGCGAAAGTCGTCTGCGGTGCGGCCAACAACCAGCTGGAGGACGCGGCCCGGGATGACCGCCTGCTCCACGAACGGGGCATCCTCTACGTCCCGGATTTCCTGACCAACCGGATGGGCATCGTCAACTGCGCCAACGAACAGGACGGCTCGGTGAACCACGACCCGATGATCGAACGCCATCTGGAGAAGGAGTGGGAGCACTCGATCCACCAGGCCGCCACCCGGGTGCTGGAGCGCTCGAAGAAAAGCGGAGAGCCGCCGGCAGTGGTGGCCATGGCCCTGGCCGACGAGCTGTCCATGGTGGAGCACCCGCTCACCGGGCACCGCGGCCAGCAGATCATCGACTCCCTGGTGGCCGACAGCTGGTTCGAGGAGGACAACTGATCCCTTGAGCGCCGACGCACCATCACAACCCGCCGAACAGCTGGAAGCCGTGCTGGACCACTTTGTCTACCGCAACGAGGACGACGGCTGGAGCGTGGTACGGCTGTCGGTCCCCGGCCGGCGGGACACGGTGACCGCGGTGGGCAACTTCCTCGGCGTCCAGCCCGGCGAGAGCCTCAAGCTCACCGGCAACTGGGTCCGCGACCCCAAGTACGGCCGGCAGTTCAAGGCCGCGTCGTTCCAGTCGGTGCTCCCCGGTACGCTGGAAGGGATCGAGAAATACCTCGGCTCGGGGCTGATCAAGGGCATCGGCAAGGTGATGGCCGAACGGCTGGTCAAGCACTTCGGCAAACGGACCCTGGAGGTGATCGAAAGAAAGAGCAAACGGCTCACCGAGGTGGAGGGGATCGGCAAGGTGCGGGCCCGGCTGATCCGCGAGTCGTGGGCCGAACAGCGGGAGATCAAGGATGTGATGATCTTCCTCCAGTCCTACTCCGTCTCCACCGCCTTCGCCATCCGCATCTACAAGAAATACGGCAACGACGCGGTGCGGATGGTTCGGGACAATCCCTACCGGCTGGCCACCGACTTCCACGGCATCGGCTTCAAGACCGCCGACCGGATCGCGTCCAGCCTCGGCGTGGAGCCGGCGTCGACGCAACGGGCCGAGGCGGGCACCCTCTACAGCCTGGGGCAGGCCTCGGAGGAAGGCCACGTCTTCGTGCCGGCCCGGGAGCTGGTCTCGCGCACCGCGGAGATGCTCGGCGTTCCCGAAGAGGTGGTGGCTGGCGCCGTGGACGCCGCCTCGGCGGGCCGTGACTCGCGACTGGTGGTGGAGCAGGGCGTACTGGCCGATGACGACGCCGTCTTCCTCCGGACGCTATACGCCCGCGAGGATAGCGCGGCGAAACTGCTGCGCCGGCTGCTGGAAACGCCGGTGAACCCGGTGGCCATCGACGTGCCCAGGGCGCTGGCCTGGTTCGAGGAGCGGCAGCAGATCCAGCTGGCCGAGAAACAGAGGGAGGCGATCAGCCGCGCCCTCTCCGGCAAGGTGCTGGTGATCACCGGCGGCCCGGGCACCGGCAAGACCACCCTGGTCAAGGGCGTGATCAGCATCCTGGAGAAGAAGGGGCGGCGGATCCTGCTCTGCGCCCCCACCGGCCGGGCGGCCCAGCGAATGCAGGAAGCCACCGGCCGCGAGGCCAAAACCGTCCACCGGCTGCTGAAGTTCAACCCGCGGAACTTCGGTTTCGACCACCACCAGGACAACCCGCTGGAGGCCGACGTGCTTATCGTCGACGAAGTGTCGATGGTGGACATCTCGCTCTTCCAGTCGATCCTCGCCGCCCTGCCCCCCTGGTGCCAGCTGATCCTGGTGGGCGACATGGACCAGCTGCCCTCGGTGGGACCGGGGAGCGTGCTGCGCGACCTGATCCGCTGCGGCGCCGTGGAGGTGGCCCGGCTCACCGAGATCTTCCGTCAGGCCCAGGAGAGCTCAATCGTGGTCAACGCCCACCTGATCAACAGGGGCCAGGTGCCCAATCTCGAGCTGGCCGGCGACGACCTCGATTTTTTCTTCATCGAGCGTGACGAGCCGGAGGAGGCGCTGTCCACCATCCTCGAGCTGGTGGCTCGCCGCATTCCCCAGCGCTTCCACCTCGACCCGCTGGACGACATCCAGGTCCTCTCACCGATGCACCGCGGCACCATCGGCGCCGCCAACCTGAACAGCGAGTTGCAGCGGCTGCTCAATCCCGAGGGCGCGGCGGTGGGCACCGGCGCCAAGGGGTTTCGCATCGGGGACAAGGTGATGCAGATACGCAACAACTACGACCTCAACGTCTACAACGGGGACATCGGCCGGATCGTGATGGTGGACGAGAAGGCGCGGGAAGTGACGGTTCGCTTCGACAGCCGCCTGGTGCGCTACGACGCCCTCGACCTGGACGAGCTGGTCCTGGCCTACGCCTGCTCGGTACACAAATCCCAGGGCAGTGAATACCCGGCGGTGGTCATCCCGATCCACACCCAGCACTACCTGATGCTGCAGCGCAACCTGCTCTACACCGGGATCACCCGGGGCAAAAAACTGGTGGTGCTGGTGGGCAGCCGCCGGGCGGTGACCCTGGCGGTGAAGAACGACAAAATCCGCCAGCGCTACACCCGCCTCGCCGAACGCCTGCGGGGATGATCACCGGCTCCCCTTGACGCGCCAGCTTCCGCCTTGAATGGTCCCGAGTTTCCTGCGGCCCCCTCTCCGGCCTGGCGGCGACGCAGAGCGGAATCCCGGTGCGCTGCCGTGCAACCGATCGGGCAGCAGGGTCACACGGTCCTTGTCCCCCTTGCCCGAGCGCACGGTGATCGTCCCCGCATCGAAATCGATGTCCTTGACCCGCAGCCGAACCAGCTCGCTCAGGCGCAGCCCGCCGCCGTAGATCATTTCGATCATCAGGCGGGAGGTGCCCTCTAGCCGGGAGAGGATGTCGCGAACTTCCTCGACCGACAGTACCACGGGAAGCTTGCGCCCTCGCCGGGCCCTCAGCGTGGACGACATGTCGGCCAGTTCGTCGTGCAGCACGTTGCGGTGCAGGAAGAGGAGTGCGTTGAACGCCTGGTTTTGCGTCGACGCGGCGACCCGACCCACTGTGGCCAGCTGGCTGAGGAATGACTTTGCCTCCCGCGAGCCCGGGCTGCCGCCGGTTTTCTCCAGGTACTCCAGGTACCGGCGCACCCAGCCCAAGTAGCTGCGCACGGTCCGCGGCGAATAGTGGCGGAGGCGGAGCACCCGCCCAAGTTCGCTGATCATCGCTTCCGGACTCTCGGGAATGCTGCTCTCTCCCGCGGATCGACCGGTAGGGGATGCCGGATCGCTCCCTTCCGTCAAACCCGGCACTGTGCCATCTCCGGCGTCATCGCGGAACTGGCTACAGAAGAGCGTGACCGCATCAGCGGCTTGCCTGATCTGCCAGTCCGGGACACCACCCTGCTCGAGGTCCTCGAGGAACACGCTCAGCGTATCGTACCAGGATTCCACCGGCGGCCGTCCCCGGGCCAGCACCTGGAACCGCCGGACCCATTTGATGAAGTAGGGAATCCGGTTCTCACGGGCCATGCGCTGCTTGCGGAGCCACGTAGCAAATCCCGCCAGGTCGTCATGCTGTTCAGGCACGAACCATCCTCGCCACTTGAATCTTCGTCTGACCTCGGCCATCCTTTCCAGATATCAACGGAATATCGTGCTTATACAGACTTCCATGCGAACAAGATATCCACACAGTGATGATATTACTGCTTACCCAGCCTTCCACATATCATCGTCCAGCCGGGCTTATCTGGAAAAATCCTTCATTGCGTATCACGTAATCACTTGTCATTCTCGCCAAACCCAGCTAGTATGTATTAGATACTTCATGAGTTATGCAGATCTCATGCCATCAGGTCACCAGACAACCCAAGGCCGAGTTCGACTCAAGAAATAACTCAAAAAAGCTAATATACGGAATTCCAGATAATCAATTGTTAGGCCGGAGAAAAGCATGATTATGACAAAACATATTCTATGCGCCACAGTGTTATTGACAGCCTTTTGCATATGTCCAGTCGGCTTATCAAATGAGCCTCCGTTGAAGCTTGATCCAATAGATTTGTCTGGTCCGTATGAAGTTGAGTTGGGTGACTGGGAGCCGGCACTGGAATTGGGAGCTGACATCCAATACTTCACTCCACCTCACCAAATATCGCTTAGCACAGAGAAGGCACCAGGGCCGAAGCCGGAAGATCAAAGTGTTCGTCTAATAAAGCCCTTTCCGGATGGTTCTAAAGTCATCCACAGCTACTCATTTTGGGAGATTCGTAAGGATGGCAAAATCGAAATTTGTTTCAGCACTGGATACGGCGGGATCTATATGACGGTAACTATCTCAGGTGAGCGACTTGTAGGAACAGCAGAGACATTTTGGGAATTTCCGAGGCAAACTCATAGGGCCAAGGTGCAACTGAAGCGTGTTCATTGAAGCAAAGCTCGGCCTAACAACCACATGCAACGGCCAAGCCGAATCCGTCACGCTGGTTGCATTCTGGTGGGTAAATCAGATGGCCCGTGTCGGCGCTTTCAAGCATTGCCGGAGCAACCAGCGCACCGGCCGGCTTGCCGCTGATGTGGGGCGTTATCTTTTGGAAAGCTGTAAGGAAATGAAATGAAGAAAGCCTATGAATCCAGGCTTCAAGAAGCCGTCAACACGGGATACGAACTAGCAAAAATGACCGGCCAGCTGCGTAAGCAGCGTTGGATGGGGTTGTTATGGCTCCCAGTGCTCACCTTTTTCTTCTACTTCATTGTCCCAAATGATGAACCATGGGTGAAGGTAATTTTGGCAGCCATGTTGTCTTTCTTTCCGACAGCTTTCTTCATCCTCGCTATCGGGCCGATCACAAAGAACAACATCCGGAAGATGCTGATAAAAGCCCAGGGCACGAAGGAATCGATACCGGCGGAATATGAACTGTCTGAGGATGCGCTTGTTTTCCGAAAGCAGGGCCATGAATTGAGGATGGCTTGGGACACTGTGGTTCGATTCGAAGATATGCCCACGATGTTAGTCGTCCACACAGAACCGTTAGGTCTTGCCAGGATACCTAAGCGGATCTTTGCTGATAATACCGAGATGAACGAATGGACAACGTTTATTAAAACAAAGATTGGCCGACAGTCGCTCACGGTATGAGAGTGAGTGCCGGGGTGATGGTTCGAAGAGATCCTGAAGATTGATTTCTTGTCAACGTCTCTACAGTAACTGAATATTGCTGGTGGTTGAAGATGGCTTCTCGGGTTTTTGAGGGCCGATGAGAAATGAAGTCTAAAGATAACAACCAAATTCAACGGGCAAGCCAATTCCGTCACGCTGGTTGCAAACCGAGCGGTCAATCAGATGGCCCGTTAAATCGCTGTAAGGCAATGCCACAGCAACCAGCGCGCCGGGGCTTGCCGCTGATTTGGCACGTTATCTTTCGGAAAGATGTAAGGGTTTGAAGAGAATTCAGGGTCTAGTGAGGCCGTAGAAGCCTGAAAGGCCAAAAGCCAGGAAGATGGCGGAGGAAGATCTGCCACTGGTGATAGCTTATAATATTTCCAAAGAAGTCATACCAAGCGGCCTGGAAAGGCTGATAGCACTAAGAGAACTGAATAGCACAGCGGGAAGTGGATTGCCGTTAAGCGTCTAGAAGGGTTGTTAAAGCCAAAAGATAACAACCACATTCAACGGGCAAGCCGAATCCGTCACGCTGGTTGCAAACCGCTCGCTCGGTCGATCATCAGGCCAGTGTCCCCGCTACCTGGCTTTCATGATGCAACCAGCGCGCCGGGGCTTGCCGCTGATGTGGGGCGTTAGAAGGCGTGAAAATTAATTTATCATAGCACACTATCCGTGTTATAATGCTATCATGATAAGGTCGTTTTCAGACAGTGGAACTGAAGATATTTTCAACGGCAAGAATACGAGCCGTGCAAGGAAAGCTTGCCCCCGTCAAGTGTGGAAAGTGGCGGCGAGAAAGCTAGAATTGCTTGATTCCGCCGATCAGCTTGATGATTTACGGGTACCCTTCGGTAACAGGCTCGAACCGCTATCCGGTGACCGGCGAGGGCAATATAGCATCCGAATTAATGACCAATATCGAATCTGCTTCGGTTGGTCTGAAAAAGGCCCGCTTGAAGTAGAGATTGTTGACTACCATTGATAGAGGAGGGCATCTCATATGATTAGAGTTCCAACACATCGAGAGCCCACACACCCTGGCGAAATGCTCCTCGAAGAGTTCTTGGTGCCAATGAACATCACCCAGCGTGATTTGGCCAACGGCATCCGTGTGCCCTACCAACGGATTAATGAGCTCATCAACCGGAAAAGGGGCATCACTCCAAGCACTGCTCTTCGCCTCTCAAAATTCTTTGGAAATTCTGCCGCATTCTGGATGAACCTACAGCTACGCTGGGATCTTTACCACGCCCAACGCACTGAATCAGACGATCTCAGAATGATCAAGCAGGTTCAGATAAGTGTTGGTTAACTGAAGAGCCTTCTAACCAGCCCATTCACCTGGCGTCCAGGTGTCACGGCCATTGCTGAGCAGCCGGTCGTTCTCCTTGTGCCAACGGCCGTGCCACCTGTCCGCAGGTGATGGGTGACGTTATCTCATTAATATTTCGTTTCAAATGGAGTAAACGCAGTGATATATATTCAGGCGCCATCACGACCAATCTTTATATCATTAGTCTGCATTACAATGATTATATTAGTTTCTCATTCAGATAGCTTCGGCCAGAGTGTAGAATTTACCTTTGGAGGCAAATACAAGCTTAAATTAATTAGATCTTATGACTGCCCCGCCGATTTTGCCTGGGGAGCGCAAGTATTAAAATCTAATCCAATTGTCTATGTATTCCCTTTCGTAAATCGATCACAAAAACACATTACCTCCATTAGCGCCACATGGGTTGGTTATGACAAGAAAGGAAAGATAGTCCATACGATTAACTCATCCGTGGAGTGTGATCCACCGGTACTCCCTGGCAATTCAGGAACTGGTAAATTACACCTTGAACCGCCTGAAACCAAGATCAAGCGCTATACCGTATCCATCACCTCAGTAACCTTCTCTGACGGCACGTCATGGCCATATCCTGAATTGAATACAACCAATAATGTCAATATAGTCAATCGTTCCCGCATTGACGATAGCGATGGAATCATTATCGAACAAAAGGGTATTGGCGAAGTCATATTTACGATCGATATGAATACTCATATTCATAATATCAATTATTTCATGCGTCCTATTTACTTCAGGGATTTAATCATTACGAGAAAAGAAAAGTTGAACAATAGGAATATTATTATATTCACATTAAATACAGGTAATTCAGGAAAACGAGACTATAACGCATCCATAGGAATTTCACTTTATAATGATTCTGGTGATATTGTATCATCGGAATACAAATCAAGAGAAATAGAAGAAGATGAGGGAAACTGCAAGATCAATATAAAATGCAAACTGGAAGGTGGAGCACTTGACTCAATCGATAAAGCAGTAATCAGTATTATTGTTGAATAGCTAGATTTAATATTACACTATTTGACAGTAATCGAGATAACAAACCCATTCACCTGTCAGTCAGGTGTCACGGCCCTTGCTGGTCATCCGGCCGTACTCACTGGTGGCAACGGCCGTGCCACCTGCCCGCAGGTGATGGGTGACGTTGGGCGAGATTGTAACCAACTTATGGGGTGATCTGATGAATACATTTAGATTATTGTCCCTCACACTTTTCTTCTTCATGTTAATTCTACCAGCGCAAGCAGCCAGTCCCCCTGAAGCCTCACAAGCTAAAACACATGAACAGTTACTGATAGCTTCAGATGTGCTCAAAGCTAATGGCATTGAATCACTTGCTGGATGCTTCGCAATCGTCCTCAAGCCAGAGGAACTAGACTCGTTACGAGGAGATTCCGATGTTTCTCCATATTTACTACCAGCAGCGAGAGAAAATGGTTGGACGACAGTGATTTTCGTGTTTGATGCTAATACAGGCCTCAATACTATGGCCGTTTATATAAGCGACAAAGTAGAGGTTGTTGGGTTCGTAACTGGACAGCCTATAAGCATTAACCGTGATAGTTTAAAACCTGGGGAGGTCTGGCGGCCTGTGGAATTAGAGAGCGATGAGGGTAAACCAGTAAGTGCCTTCAAATATATCAAGGACCTTTCTGAAGAAGAGATTCAGCGATTTAAGGTAACCGAATAATCGCCCAACAACCAAATTCAACGGGCAAGCCGATTCCGTCACGCTGGTTGCAGTCCGAGCTGTCAATCAGATGGCTCGTTTGGGCGCCATCGAGCATTGCCAAAGCAACCAGCGCGCCGGGGCTTGCCGCTGATTTGGGACGTTGGGCCTTAACGAAACTTGACAGATAGCCCTGTAAGGGCTATACTATGTATAGCCACAGGAGGTGAGGGAATGGTTACGAAAGTTCAGAAATGGGGCAATAGCCAGGGTCTCCGTATCGCTAAAAATGTGCTCGAAGACGCACAGATTTCTATTGGTGATGAAGTCAATGTGGAAGTACGAGAAGGGGTGATCGTGATTTCACCATCAAGGCGCGTGCACGGAAAGTACTGCCTGAAGGACCTCGTTAAAAGAATTCCAAAGGACTACGTGGCAGAAGAGATCGACTGGGGGAAGCCGACCGGAAAAGAGGTGTGGTAGATGCCAGACTATATCCCACGAAAAGGTGATATTGTGGCGCTTTCCTTTGATCCTCAGTCCGGCCATGAACAAATGGGGCGACGACCTGCGCTTGTCGTAAGCAACAACTTGTTCAACAAACATACTGGCCTAGCCGTAGTTTGCCCGCTCACAAACACAGATCGTCGTTTCCCTTTCCACGTTGCCATTTTCGACACTCCCGACGTGACTGGATTTGTCATGGTTGAACAGATGAAGTCAATTGATTATCGATCTCGAAGGGCAAAGCGAATTGGTAAGGCCAGTGATGATTTGCTCTCAGAAGTTTTAGCTCTAATGGACGCTTGCATATATTAAAAGCCCAACAACCACATTCAACGGCCAAGCCGTTTTCGTCACGCTGGTTGCAAACCGAGCGGTCAATCAGATGGCCCGTCATGGTGGTTCCAGGCTTTGCTAAAGCAACCAGCGCGCCGGCAGCTTGCCGCTGATGTGGAGCGTTATGCCAAAAACATCTTGACAGACGTAACCCCAGAGGTTACAGTCAGAATATGATAAGAAGCTTCGCGCACAAAGGCCTTGAGAGGTTTTTCCTTAACGGCACCATGAAGGGCATTCAGGCTGCTCATGCACAGAAATTGAGCGATATTCTTGATTTACTTGATGCCTCGGTGACTGTAGAAGATATGCGATTTCCTGGCTCAGGGCTGCATAGGCTGAAGGGCAAACTTAAAGATCACTATAGCGTGAAAGTATCTGGCAATTGGCGCGTCATTTTCACGTTCAAAAGTGGGGACGCATATGTTGTTGATTACATTGACTATCACTGATGAGGTGCTGATATGAAGAACAGAAAGAGAAAGCCTGCCCATCCCGGTGGCATTTTAAAGAGGCAGTATCTTGATGTGCTCGGTCTCTCTGTGTCTGGACTTGCGAGCATTCTAGGTGTTTCTCGAAAAACTGTATCCAAAATCACCAATGAGCGTGGTTCTGTAACGCCCAATATGGCTCTTAGGCTTTCTAAAGCCTTTGGTACCTCTGCGGAGCTTTGGATGAACTTGCAGCAGGCTTTTGATCTTTGGGTGGCTACACACGAATCAACCGACTGGAAAAAGATCAAGCAGCTCGACTTTCCTGCAGCATAGACAGAATTGGCTTGGCTAGCAGATAATTGGCATAACAACCACATTCAACGGTCAAGCCGAATCCGTCACGCTGGTTGCATTCCGTGCGATCAATCTAATGGCATGTGCCGGCACTTCCAGGCATTGCAAAAGCAACCAGCGCGCCGGAGCTTGCCGCTGATGTGGGGCATTATGCTCAATAGAAGAGAGAGCATTTCTCACTTGATTTTTAAACCCTCTTGAATGTATTGTTATACGTACCGTAGGAGGTACGTCCAATGAATAAAATACCAGAAATCGTTCCAGTTACAGACCTCCGCCAAGACGCCGCGGCTGTCTTAAAGAAACTCCGTGATTCGCGTGATCCTATGATCATTACTCAAAGGGGTAGAGCTGCCGCAGTGCTGATCAGCATTGAGGAATATGAGCGCGAAAGTTCTGAGCGTCAGATTCTGCACTTGCTGGCCAAGGGCGAGAAAGAGGTCACCCTCGGTGAGGGCTACGATTTGGATTCAGTTCTAGCTGAAGCAGATGCAGTGTTGAAGGAGTGACCAATTTGAAAGTCCGCTTCACACCCACCGGTCGCTTACAGTTTCTTGCTGCCCTCGCCTACATCAAATTAGATAATCAAATCGCAGCCCAGAATTTTCGTGACAAAGCTGAAGGCATCCTCCGGAGACTTGAGGATTTCCCAAACTCCGGAAGACACTTACTCGAGTTTCCTGATCTGCCATTTCGTGAGGTGGTCATTCCTCCTTATCGTTTCTTTTACCGAGAGAAGGACGACGTCATATGGGTTGTGGGAGTCTGGCATAGTGCTCAGCTTCCTGAGTCGCCGGAGGACTGAGATGCGCATTACAAGCCCATACACCTGTCCGCCAGGTGTCACGGCCCTTGCTGAGCATCCGTTCGTTCACGCTGGAGGCAACGGCCGTGCCACCTGTCCGCAAGTGATGGGTGACGTTGGCGCGAAAAAAAATGAACATCTTCGTACTTGATCTCAACTTAGAAAAGTGCGCACGTTATCACTGTGATCAACACGTTGTGAAGATGATTCTGGAGAGCGCTCAGATTGCCTGTACTGCACTGAATGAGAGGGGGTTCGCAACGCCATACAGGTCCACCCACGTCAAGCATCCGTGCGTTCTGTGGGCTGGGGCATCCTTCACAAACCTGCAATGGTTGAAGAAGCTGGCGAGAGCGCTGAACCGTGAATTCAGATACCGGTACCGCAAATCTGAGGATCACCGTTCTCTCGCGGCGGTGGACCAGATTGAGGGGATGACGTTTGAGTCGGCAGGATTCACCGACTTCCCACAGGCCATGCCTGAACAGTACAAAGTGCCCGGGGATCCAGTACAGGCGTACCGGAGATTCTATGTCGGTGAGAAACTGGCGTTCGCACGATGGACGAGAAGAAGAAGACCGGCATGGATAGAGGAAATCCGTCACCAACAATCGGCTTCAGGCGGCAGCCTTCAAGCTGCGCCTGAGCCGTAGCGTTATATGTTCAATACAATCTATCGGGAGACTTAAGAATGCACGGGGCTATAAGGCCAAGACCTCTTTCTATACTAGCAGGTGTTAGCTATTGGATTATATTCTTTGCCGCTATATACGCTAATTTTATTGTTCTTGATTCTTTAATTAATTCTCCCCTAGCTACTATCCAGCAAAATCATATTTCTGTCAGAATAGGAATTGTGGCCTT
This sequence comes from uncultured Acidobacteriota bacterium, assembly GCA_963836075.1. Classification (GTDB taxonomy): domain Bacteria; phylum Acidobacteriota; class JAQAZP01; order JAQAZP01; family JAQAZP01; genus JAQAZP01. Next base: position 1,272,295 of record CAWIIB010000009.1, on the reverse strand, counting down.
TATAGTAACTGTCGTTTTCGACGTTGTTGTTGCATGGGCTCTTTATGAATTATTCAAAGATAATATCCTGTCTGTCTTGAGCACGCTCTTTAGAATGATGCATGCAGCCCTTATGGGTGTTGCCATTTATTCGCTTCCTGGAGCGCTTTCTTCAACTACTAGTGAGGAAATTCTCGAGCACGTAGACACTTTTAATACTATTTGGCTTCTAGGGCTTTTCTTTTTTGGAGTTCATCTCATTATATTAGGCAATATAATTGGTAAGCCACAAATCATTGCGTTCTTTCTCGCGCTTGCCGGAATTATGTATATGGCTGATACAGCAGCACATTTCGTGCTTCCAAATTATGAAACCTATGAATCTATTTTTTTAGCACTTGTAGCTATTCCGAGTATTTTAGGAGAAATGTCATTTGCTACATGGCTTCTCTTAAAAGGTGGAAAGCAATAGAGATGGCGTAGGCTTTTCGAGGCCAAATTCGCTGCATAAGAAGTTAACCCGTTTAACAATAAAGGGTGGAGCGGCTGGTTCCAAAGTTCTCTTTCGGATATTTTGAGGGGCGCAAAGATGTTTGATCAGCCAACGGCTCTTGATACCTGATCGGCCGTGCAGGGAAGGTGCCTGGATAAGAGCCATAGCGCAGATGATGGTTCGATAAGATCTCGGATAAGAGCTTGCCTTTTCAGAGGCTCTCCAGAAACTGAAGAGTGCGGTGGTTAAAGATGGCTTCTCCGGTTCTTTGAGGGCCCGTGAGAACAAGGTATCCAGAGCTGAGTGGGAGCAAATTTTCTTCAATCATCCTCTGTTAGTTGGACATGACCCAGAACACTCGCAGAAGAACGAAACTAGGTTCTATGCCCTCGGACACACTGATAGAACGAGATTTCTCTTTCTCGTCTTCACTGTCCGCGACCAACTGATCCGAGTCATATCCGCACGCGACATGAGCAAAAGAGAAAGAAGGATATATTTCAATGCCGAGAATTAAGGAAAAGAAGAAAATCCCGAAATTCAAGAGCGAAGATCACGAGAGAGATTTTTGGGCGGATCAGGACTCTGCCGATTATATCGACTGGCAGCGGGGCAAGCGCGATGTCTTCTCTGAGCTTAAGCCATCGACCAAGACCATCTCCCTCCGTCTTCCTGAAGCAATGCTCGAAAACCTCAAATTGCTAGCAAACAAGCGGGACATCCCTTACCAGTCACTACTGAAAATCTTCCTGGCCGAGCGAATAGAGAAAGAGTTCCACCATCAGCGGTGAGTTTGCGGAAGGCTGACAAACCCATGCACCTGGCAGTCAGCTTTATCATGACTCAAGTCGAACTTATAGTCTCGACAGTGACTTCCGAACCATGGAGATTCAATATTCGCGCAAAAGCCTATTCTTCAGCTACTGGCAGAGAGCTTCCAATCTTTGAAGCTGACAATGTTACTTTCGAAGAAGGGCAGGACAAGGTGAAGCAAGAGCTTGAACCGATATTGGATAGTATTCGTAAGGTTGTAGAGTTGAACGGTGAACCACCACATTCTGGCTTACGTGGTCATTCCCCTGGTTATGGGGGGGGCGTGAGTGAGGCCCCCTGACCATCCCATCCACCAACCTGCAGGTGATGGGTTAATGCGAGGCTAAGCCAAAAGGAGTGACGATCTTGCGCAGTATTCTCCTGGCTGTAGTAGTTCTGTTCCCGATCTCGGAGATCACGCTTGCTGTGTTGAAACGCGCTGACTCACGAGCTGCCGCTGTGCGGGACCGGGGATCCATGGGACTCATCTGGCTGGTAATCGGTGCCAGCGTTTGCATGGCCGCTGCTTCTCAGTGGGTGTCTGCCGCGACCATTCACGTCCCTACTGTCATCCTGCAGTTGCTTGCACTAGGGTTCATGGTTATCGGCCTGGTCGTACGGTGGCTGTCCATTCTTACGCTCGGCCGCTTCTTCACGGTCAATGTAGCCGCCTTTCTTTGAGGGTGAGACAGCGCCTTTCTCATGGCATCCTGACGTGATCGAAGTGCTGGAGTCAGGTCGTCTGGCGTTCAGTTCCGGTCCTGTTCGCGGGGCGTCCGGAGATGTCGTCGGACGCTTCAATTCTATCTGGAGAAGAGACGAAGACGGGCGTTGGCGCGTGGTTTTCGATAAAGGTTCCTAGAGCTTGCAATGGGAGGCGCCGTCTAACCGATGAAGTTGTCCGCCGCGTTCAGCGCCAGCAGCTTATCGGGCAATGGTTAGGCGTATTCAACCAAGATTTAATATCGTGTGAGTCAAATGAACATTAGAGAGGCTGTGATATATGACGCAAATGCGATAGCTAATTTGTCGTGTCAGTTAGGTTATCCCTCATCGGAGGCTGATTCCGAACGCCGGCTGAGCGCCATTCTTCAAGCCGATGATCATTCTGTATTCGTCGCTTGCTCGCCAACTGGCATTGTCGTTGGCTGGATTCACGCATATTTAGTTTATCGGGTTGAATCCAATCGATTTGCCGAGCTAGGTGGATTCGTCGTCTCCGGAAAGCATCGGCGAATGGGCATCGGAAGTAAGTTACTTGCATCAGCGGAAAAATGGTCGAAGGACCATGGATTGACCAAGCTTCGTGTTCGCAGTCGAATAGAGCGTGATGAAGCAAGGCTGTTCTTCGAAAACCTTGGGTTCTCCAAAGCCAAGGAGCAACGTGTTTTTGATAAATCGTTAGAAGATAACACCTAACAAGTCCATACCCAGGCAGCCAGGTGTCACGTCTGTTGCTTAACAAATGGTCGCTCTTCTGGTGACAACGGCCGCGCCACCTGCCATCAGGCGATGGGCAGGACGTCAGGCGGTGCGAACATGGCCTGGAAGTGGAACGACACACTCAAAGGCAGAGCGACAATTAATGGTTGTAAATGACATATGCAATCCATTGATCTGATACGCAGCAATTTGGAGATGAGCATGAACCGCGTCCTCGCACGCGTCGACGAGATGCGGGAGCATTGCGTGGTGTTCCCGACCCCGAATGGGGGCGGTCACACGCTTTGGGTGCTTGGGCACCTGGCCTACATCGAGGCGCTTGTTATCCGCAGGTTCATGCTCGATGAACCGAATCCGCTGGCCGGGTGGGAGGAACTTTTCGACGGACCCGGCACGACCGGTGACATCAGCCAGTTCCCCCCGTTCGACCAGGTTGTTGCCAAGTGTCGTGAGATGCGCGCATGGACGCTGGCTCTTCTTGATTCGCTCTCGGAAGAGGATCTCAACAAGGTTAGCGCGAAAACACCTGAAGGCTACGAAGACACCTTCGGCACCTACCGCCTTTGCCTGCAGTATGTTGCCGATCACTGGCATATGCACCGCGGTCAGTTGGCTGACGCGCGCCGCGCCGCCGGGTTGGACAGGATGTGGCTGTAATATTGACCTGCCTGCTCAACGAGTTGAGGTATCTTGAACGGCCTGACCAGGAGTGAAGATATCCCGAACCACCTGGAAGCAAAGAGGAAGAATGCCATCCAGGAAGTGCCGAAGGAGACAAAGAGCGGCAATCCAATGTATTGAGTTCTTTTGAGAATATCTTATGAGAATTATAATGTTTACCGCTCTGAATCTCGTTCTCCTGCTCACGGCCGTGGCGCTTGGTATGCTTGGTGTGATTGAACTGTTTATCGATTCTGGCTGCTACTTCTATGGCGAAAAAACGGTGTTTTGCTTCACTCCTTCCCTTGCGCTGCTGTCGCTGGCAACGTTGATCGGAGGTTTCAGCTTGTTCCTGATTTGGAGAAGGCGTGAAAAACTGAATGAAACTCCCCGCAAGACGTAATGTCAGGCAAACTGCGAGGCGGCGCTTCGCGCGAAACGAGCCCTGCATCGCGCTCCTCAAGCGTGTTGGCATGCGGAAAGAAGCTCACTTCCGCGAGAGCCTGTGGCTCAAGGGTGAATGGGTCGATGACATGGTGTTCGGTATTTTACGGTCGGAATGGAAGGGTGATGGCGATGAAGGAAACTGAAAAGAGACCGGTTCTGGTGATTCCGCGCTCCGGTTTCGAAAAGGCCATGGAGTCCTTCGCGCTTTTCGGGGTAGTGCTCACCCTCACACTGACTGCCTGGTACTGGAACCGGCTGCCCGATCAGATACCGAAGCACTTCGGTGCTTCGGGGCAACCCGATGCCTGGGGCGACAAGGGTTTGTTGCTGATTCTTCCGGCGATCTCGGTGGTGTTCTACCTTGGCCTGTCGATACTGTCGAGGTATCCGCAGAAGTTCAACTATCTCTCGACGATTACAGCGGAGAATGCACCCGTTCAGTATCTGCAAGCACGGGTACTGGTGGTGTGCCTGAAAGCGATCCTGGTGTGGACCTTCGGATGGATCCTCTGGGGAACGATTCAAACGGCGCTCGGGAACGGGGCCGGCCTGGGAGTCGCATTTTTACCGCTGATACTCATCTCGATATTTGCAGTTATCAGCTTCTACCTGGTGCGGTCATCGCGGTCGCATCGATAGAGCGCCCCTGCCTGCGAACAAGAGGAAGCAGCGCGCGGAAATAATGTGTAGCGCGGTCGCTACTTTTCCCTGGTGATCCCGTATTTCTTGACCTTGTAGGTCATCACCCGCGGGCTGATGCCGAGCAGGGCGCCGGCTTTCTTCTGCACCCAGTCCTGGGCGCGGAGCGCCTGAAGGATCGCCTCTTTTTCGATCGCCTCCAGAGAGATGCCGCCGGGGGGCAGGTTGAGCAACCGCTCCCCATCGGGGTCATGGTCGAAATCCATGCGGGAGAGGGCGAGGTCGGTGGCCTTGATCTCGTCAGCGGGCGACGTGATAACCGCCCGCTCGATAACGTTCTGCAACTCACGCACGTTGCCCGGCCAGGAGTAATGCTGCAGCGCTTCGATGGTGGCCGGGCCGAGCTTCTTGACCCCGGCGGGTGAGGTGCGGGCCAGGCGTTTAAGGAAGTGGGCCACAAGCAGCGGGATGTCTTCCTTGCGCTCGCGCAGCGGCGGGATGGTCAGCGGGATGACGTGCAGGCGGTAGAAAAGGTCCTTGCGGAACTTGCCCCTGTTCACCTCCTCGTCCAGTTTGCGATTGGTGGCGGCCAGGACACGGACATTGACCCGGGCGGAGCTGTTGCCGCCCACCGGACGAACCTCTTTCTCCTGCAATACACGCAATAGCCCCACCTGGAAGGCCGGAGAGGTTTCGGCTATCTCGTCGAGAAGCAGCGTACCGCCCTCGGCCCGGCGGAAGAGACCCCTTTTGTCGCGAATCGCTCCGGTGAAGGCTCCCTTGACGTGGCCGAAGAGCTCGCTCTCCTGCAGCGGCTCGGGGATTGCCCCGCAGTTGACCGCGATGAACGGGCCGTTGGCCCGCCGCCCGCAGGAGTGGATCGCCCGGGCCACCAACTCCTTGCCGGTGCCGCTCTCGCCGAGGACCAGCACCGTGGAATCGCTGGATGAGACCTGGAGGATCTGCTGCTTGACCCGCTCCAGCGGCGGGGAAGCACCGATGATCTCGTCGAGATAGGACGTGGCGGGCGGCTTGGCCCGCCGGCTCATCACCGCACGGTCCACCTCTTCGAGCACCGCATCCATCTCGAAGGGCTTGGTCACGTACCCGCTGGCGCCGCGCCGCATGGCTTCCACCGTCGACTCGATGGTGCCGTAAGCGGTCATGATGACCACCGGCAGTGCGGGGTCGTGCTCGTGCAGCTGCTCCATCACCTCGATCCCGTTTTCCCGGTCGAGCTTCAGGTCCACCACCGCGGCCCGGTACATCGCCCGCTTGAAGTCGTAGAGCGCATCCCGGGCCAGGGCGTGGGCGGTCACCGAATATCCGTGGGATTCGAGACGCATGGAGAGCACTTCGAGAATGCTCCGGTCATCGTCGATTACCAGTATTTTTTTATTGGGCATCACACTGCCTTATGCCACAAAAAGTATCATTGTTCATCAGGCGGAGGCGGCGGTTCTTCCCCGGTCTCCGTCTGCAGCATCATGTCGATGTCCTTGAGCAGCTTGATCTCCTGCCGTATTTTGTCCAGTTCCAGTTCCATCTGCTCCACTCGCTGGTTGGCCTGGTCCACGTCGAGGCGCCACTGGTAGAGGCTCGCTTTCTGGCGGATCGCCTCGAGCTCCCGGCTGTCCAGCTGGGCTTCCTGGCGACGGCTCAAGTCCGACAGCATCCGGATCGCCTCGCGGTTTCTGCTGTAAAGGTCGAGCAGCTTGAGCAGCGCCTCCCGCAAGACGGCCTGGCCGGCTGTCATTACATTCTGATCCATGAGAGCCAGCAGTTCGAGAGTTTTTTTCACATCCGGACCGTCACCGGGCAGGACCACATCCATCGCCGCCAGCCGCAGTAACGCCCCTTCGCGGGCCGGGTCGCCGGGAAAGCTCTCGGCGATCATCCCGTAGAGCCGGCGGGCCTCCTCGAAGTCACGGGCCCGCCAGGCCTCGTCGGCCTGGATTGTCAGCTGCTCCGAAGCTGAAGGCTGCGGCGGCTCAGGTTTGCCACGCATCAGGTTGCAGCCAGTGAGTCCGGCGAGGGCGGCCAGCAACATCACAAGGGATCCCCCTTTTCGAATTGCTTCATACCGCATCAGGTTTCACCTCGAGAGGGGCCACGGAGGGACGGCGATCAGCCGGCTCCCGCAGTCCTGATCCTGCCGGCAGAGGCAGGGAGATGGTAAAGGTGCTTCCGCTTGCCGGGGCACTGCGCACCGCCACCGAACCACCATGGGCCTCCACAACGTGCCTCACGATGGCCAGCCCCAGACCGGTGCCCTTGACCTTGGAGTCGCTCCGGCGCTCCGACTGGTAGAACTTCTCGAAAATCAGGGGCAGATCCCGCTCCGGGATTCCCGGCCCCTGGTCGCTCACCGAGATCAGCACCGACGGCGCCCGGACCCGGTCCGGCCGGTCGGTCCCGCTGGTGGACCAGAACGCCTCGCCCTCTCCCACAGGCTCCGCCGACGGCGGGCCCAGCCTGGTGCGGATCACCACGTCCCCGCCACGGGGCGAGAACTTGATCGCGTTGCCCACCAGGTTTTTCACTGCGTTGATCAACTTGTCCCCGTCGAGGATAAAATTGCCCACCTGCGGCGCCTCCTCGACGGTCAGGATCACGCCCCGGCGCTGGGCCATGAACTGCAACTCGTCCACCGCCCGCCGGACGATGGCTCCGGGCGAGGTGCGCTCGAACTTGTAGCCCATGCGGCCGGCTTCCATGCGCGCCAGGTCCAACAGATCGACGATCATCCCGATCAAGATCCGTGTTTCGGCACTGATGATCGCCAGCAGGCGTTGCTGTTTGTCGTTGACCGGCCCCGGCACTTCCTCCTGCAGCAGCGCCGCCGCTTCCTTGATCGAGGTCAACGGAGTCTTCAACTCGTGGGAGACGTTGAACAGGAAGCCGGACTTCATCTCGTCCAGTTCGGCCAGACGCTGGCTCATCCGGTTCATCGCCCGGGCCAGGTCGCCGACCTCATCGCGGGATCGCACCTGAATCGGTTTGGAGAAATCTCCACCTGCAATACGCTCGGTGGCCCGGCGCAGCTCGCGGATCGGATTGGCAACTCGCCTGGTGATCAGAATGGAGAGGAGCAAGGCGATCAGACCGGGCAGCAGTGGAAGCACCGTTGCCAGACGTTTCCCTTTCCTCTTGTGCTGCAACGCAATATTCTTGAGTTCTTTTCGGGCTTCGGTAACAGGAACCATCACATCTTCGGAGATTCTGTCGCGAATCGAGATCACCAGGGGATGCCAGTCGTCCTCACTGAATTCCAATTCCTCCTCACTCCGAGGAGATTGCAGTTCCAGGTGGAACAGCCGCCGGTACTCGATAAAATCGGCCAGGATGTATCGTAAAACTTCCGACGGAGGTCTTTTCCCGTCTCTGGCCTGAACCCTCTGCATCACCGCCGAATCATCAAGCCGCAGCAATAAGTCAAGCAGTTGATGCAGTTGCTCATCGACGTCATTCGCGGTCTTGTCGAACGTCTCAGCGTAATATGTTTCATCGTCTGAGCCGTCACCGTTCGCAACTTCCAGGCCCTGCAGCACTCCAGTGGCCTCCGGATCGGGCGTGGCCGTGGAGAAAACGGCTGGGCGCGGGTCCAGGGCCAGCGATTTCATGCGCAGCTTGTCGAGTTGAATCAAGCTGGTCAGATGTAATGCGGAAGAGTAATCCTCAAGTCTCTCCTCCGCCTCGCGGAAATCAGCTATTTCTTCCTGATCAGCCCAGGTCTGTTCAAGGATTTCGACGCTCCACCAGCTGCCCACCGAGACGAGCAACACCACCAGGAGGTAGCCCACGAGCATTTTGAACTGGATGTTGAAGCGCATGGCCGCCCGGTCCGGTACTGCGAGGCGTTAACGGCGAATCGGGAGCAGGGCCCCCTGGTCCCGGGCGTCACGCTCACGGTCATATCAGGTCACAACATTTCCTGATAATAAACCTAACAGCTTCACCCGGCGTGGTCAATGAAAAATATCAGGGGGCCAGCCAGTGGAGCGGGAAGTCCGGCTCCAGGCGAACCACCTCGAAAAGGGTGGCGATCAGCTCGTCATCCGCCCCGGCGCGGTGGGGGTTGAAGAACTCCCAGACCACCCGCTTGTCCCTGGTCACCTCCAGCGCCCGGCCGGTGTTGGATTCGGTGATCAGCACGTTTCCATTGGGCAGCACGGCGCTCGACCCGCAATCCTTCGAGCAGAGGGTATTCTCGGGCGTGCCGGTATAGATCCAGTGGATCTGCTGGGTCAGGGGATCCAGCTCGAGGATCCGGGTCTTGCCGCCATTGCCCAGGTTGTCGAAAACCAGCATGTTCCCGCTGTCCAGCATGGTGGGCTGGTGCTGCTGCCGCCACAGGCCGGTGAGGGCCCAGGCCATGCGGCCGGCCTCCATGTCCACCACCCCCACCAGGTCGAGATGCAGGATGGAAACCAGCACGTTGCCCGCGCGGAAGGCGGGCGACCGGTGCTCCAGCCGGCCGTCCAGCAGTTCCACCGTGTTGCTGTGGAAGATATCGCCCCACTCCGGCATCCGGCTGAGCACCGGCGCGTAGTCGGAGTTCTCCAGGCACCGCAGAAGCGACACCCGCTCGAGTTCGACTCCGTCAGGGCTGAGGACGCTGATGAAATTGTCGAGGATCCACTCACCCTCGTGGTATTTGGGATCGACCACGGCCTCCCGGGTCAGGGTGTAGATCCGGCCGTCGCCGGCCACCTGCAGGTCGTGGTGGGCCTTGCCGTCGAAGGCCCAGAGCAGGTTGGAGTCCTTGTCCAGCTTGATCAGGCCGAACCCCTCGAAGATGGCCAGCAGGTCGCCGTTTTCGAAAAGGTGCACGCGGCGCCAGAACTGCCAGTTCACATTCTCCTCGTTGAACTTCCAGTCGGGCCAGACGTCGTGAAACGGGTAGCGCCAGCGGTGGAGTTCGCGGCCCTCCATGTCCATCAGCACGGCTTCGGGCCCGTGACCCGAGACATAGAGGTTCAGGCCGTTGTACGCCGCGTCCCGATCATGGACCGTCACGTCCATCTGCGACGGGGCGGGCTGGGATCCCGAGACGTAGCCGATGGCCTCCAGTTGCTGGACCACCGCCTCGTCTTCCGCCGACATCCCGCCCGGACGGGCGCCGGCCCGGTGCCACCTCCCGGTGGACGGCTGCTCCGGCCCGGCCGCCGCGGGTGTGGTCTCGGCGGCCACCGGTTCCGGCGGCACATCCGTATCCGCCGCGGGCTCACCACCGCCGCAGCCGGATAACACCATGAAAATGGCGGACAGCACTATGATCGCCCGCCTACTCATCCCCGACTCCGGACCGGTCCTCTCCCACCAGATTCGCAAAATGCTCCTCACAGTCGATGATCTCCCTGCCGGTCAGTTCCCGGTCCCGCACCCGGACCACGGCCACTCCGCCGACGATGGTGACGTTGGGCCGGAAACAGTCCAGATAGCCCGGCGGCGGCGTCCGCTCGTGGGCCATCAGCCGCACCTCGTCCCCGCTCTGCTGCCTGGAACTCCGGTGCCGTGCACTCCGGTGCCGTGCAATAATATAGTCGTTGAGCCCCCGCACGTCGATCACGTTGACCCGGGGCAGCACCCAGGAGGTCACACCCACCGAACCCTCGGTGATCACCGGGAAGCCGTCGGGACTGATCCGCAGGCCCTCCTCCCGGGTCGGCAGAGTCCGTATCCGGTGCAGGCACACGCCCTTGTGCTCCTGGTGCCGCATGCAGACGGCGTGGTCGATGAGCCAGAACTGCATCCGGTCGTATCGGTGAAGATAGCCGCGAAGCGGTTGGGGCAGCCGCCCGTACCGCTCTTCAAGACCCTGCAGCACCGAGACCTTCATGAACTTGAACTGGCTCCACTGCACCCGGTTGCGCGAAAGGGCATAGTGGGTCCACTGCACGGGCCAGGAGAGCGCCAGGGCCAGCAGGACCAGCGGGACGAGGAGCCGGGCGCGCATCCCCAGTTCCAGGAGCATCCAGAACAGGGCCAGCAGCAGCAGCGGCACCAGGTGGCTGTACACCCTGAACTCGAAGTGGTCCCCACCGATGACCACCGTGTAGTACCAGGCGTGGGCCAGAAGGGTCGAAGAGACCACGGCGGCGGCGGGCGAGATCCTCAGGACCCCCAGGACGGCCAGGGCAAAGAGGCCGACCAGGAGGCAGAACAGCCCCTGGTGCACCCGGCCGGAAAGCAGGAGCAGCAGGCCGGTCACGGCCGGAACCGCGAAGACGGCCCAGGCCGCCGGATGAGCGAAGCGGGCCATCCCGACCCCGGTGCTGTTTTCCGCCGGTGCGGCGAAAACGACGGGCCGGCTCAGGCAGTTGGCGATCCCCTGTTTCCGGACCAGCACTGCCAGCAGCACCAGAAACACCAGGGCCACGGTCCAGAAGGAATACTCCACCAGAAACGAAGCCAGATAGCGCACTCCGCTCTCCGGCCAGATCCGCCCGGCGGTGTGCTTGGCAAAATAGGTGTTGGGCAGCCATTCACCATAGACCCGGTGCCGCCAGAGAAGGTGCGCCGGAATCCCCAGGAGGGGCAGCGCCGCCGCCAGCCGGCCGGCTGCCCGGCGAACGGCGGGCCCCCGACCGTCAAGGGCGTCAAGCAACAGCAGGGCGACGGTGGCCGCGGCAAAGAGCAGCCCGTCCGGACGGGTGAGATAGATCAGCGTCGCCGAGACGGCAAGTCCCGCCGGCCGACCAGTCCCCCCCCGTGGCAGCATGAGGCCGCAGAAGACCCAGAGCAGGAGAAAGAAGTTGAACATGGCCGTCTCCAGGCCGGAGCTGGTCCAGGCGAGGAAGGTGCGATTGGTGAGCGTACCAAAAACAAAGAGCACGGCCAGCAGCAGTCGGTGCCGGGCCAGCCGGCCGCCGGACGCCAGCCGCAGCACCATGGTGACACCGAGGAGTAGCGTGGCCCAGGAAAAGGCCAGGGAGATCAGGTTCGCCGACACCGGCGGCGGCGCCCCGAACAGCCGCCAGGCCCCGTCCAGCAGCGCCACCCAGAGGAAGCTGGTATAGCCTTCCACGGGGCGGAAGGGCGGCGGGTTCCAGACGTATCCGTGGCCGGCGAGGCTGTTGCTGACATAGCGAAAGGAGATGAAGGCATCGTCGGTGAGGAACCAGAACAGTCGCCAGCCCCAGACCAGCGACGCCGTGGCCGCGACGAGGAGCGCGGCGAGGCCGAGCCATTCCAGCCTGCTGAATCTCTCAGTCCCCGGTATCGTCATACACGTACCCGAGTTCCTTGAGCATATCCAGTTCCTCACGGGTCATCTCGGCCTGCTGCCGTTCGTCGGGCAGAACCATCCGTTCCGACTTCCAGCGCTCCAGACGCCGCATCATGGCGTCGCGCCGGGCCTGCCGGCGGTTAGCCAGGTTGCGGCGCTCGGCCGGATCGCTCCCCAGGTGGAACAATTTCACCCGGTCCACCTTGTTGTTGTGGATCAGTTTCCAGTCCCGGGTGCGAATGGTGTACCAGACATTGCCGGCCTGGGCAAAGATGGTGGCCTCGGGACCGTCCCGCTCCGCCGGTGCCGGGGCCAGCAGATCGAAACCTTCCATCCCCTGCAGCGGTTCGAAACCCGCATAGGTGAGGATGGTCCGGGTGATGTCCACCGCCTCGGCCAACCGGTGGTCCATCACCCCCTGCGGGACTCCGGGCCCCAGAATGATCAGCGGCACGTGGATGAATTCCTCGTAGTTCAACGCCCGGTGGAGCAGACCGCCATGCTCGGCGAACTCTTCCCCGTGGTCGGAGGTGATCACCACCAGGCAGTTGTCCATAAACCCCAGCCGGCGCAGCCGGGCGAACATCCACTTCAGCCTCTCGTCGGTGTAACGGATGCCCGCGTCATACATGGTGACCAGGTGGGCCAGATCCTGCTTGGTCAGATTCCGGTTAGCGGAGTTCTTGAACTGCTGCAGGTTCTCGATGGTGCCCTCGTAGCGGCCCGTGGACTCACCGAAATGAACCCGGTAGTGCGGCGGCGGAAGATAGGGCGCATGGACCTCGTAGGTGTGGAAAAACGCGAACATCGGCGTGCCGGCGTCCCGGTACCGTCGCACCAGCCCCACCATATTGTCGATCTGCCGATCCAGTTCGGCCACCGGCTTGTATTCGTCAAACCCGCGGTTGAAACCGAACTTTGGCGACATGCGGCCGCCGCCGCAGACGCCGAGGGTGGAGTAGCCCTCGCTTTTCAGGATCTGCGGCAGCAGGGCGATCTGTTGGGGGATAACGTCGAAGGCGGACTCGCCGTCGAGGTGGTGGTACTCCACCTTGTGCGTCTCCTGGTAGAGCGAGGAGAGCATGGTGGTGTGCGACGGGGTGGTCCCCAGGGTGTTGATGAAGAACCAGGGGAACCAGGTCCCCCGGCGGGTCAGCGAATCGAGGAAGGGCGAGGTGTCACGGGCATACCCGTAGCAGCCCAGGTGGTCCGCCCGCAGCGTGTCGAGGGAGATCAGCAGGATGTTCGGCGGCGTCGCGGGTTCCGTCCGGTCCGGAGCGCAGGCAGGCGCGATTGAAAGCAGCAGCAGGAAGAGGCACGCGGCCATTCCCCGTAAGAGTTTTTTCCCTGGCATGGTGTTTCTCGAAGGTTGTTGAGCGGCCGGCTTCGCCGGTCAGTAGGGACGGCGGTCCTCCCGGCTCATCCAGTCGCTGAACAGGAGCTGGTTATCTTGGAGCATGAAATCGGGGACCAGCACCACCGTGCTCCTCCCCTGGGTCTTCATCTGCTGGGCGCTGATCCGCAACTCGCTGAAGCCGGCGCCGGCCGCGTCGGTGATTCCGGCACCGAAAACGATACGGCTGACCCCGGCCCAGTGGGAGGCGCTGAAACACATCGGGCACGGTTCGCAGGTGGTGTAGATCGTACAGCCCTCGAGGTCTATTGTGTCCAGGGAGCGGCAGGCCTCACGAATGGCGTTCACTTCGGCATGGGCCGTGCTGTCCCCGTCCCGCCAGACCGTGTTGTGGGCCACCGCGATCATCTGGCCCTCCCGGGCGATACAGGCGCCAAAGGGGGACTGCCCCTGTTCGATCCCCTCCCGGGCCTTGTCGATGGCCAGCTGCATGAACCGGCGGTCGTCTTCCTGGCTGCTCATGGCGATACCTTCAAAAGGTGCTCTAACGAAACGCCTCGATACCGGTTACCTGCGCCCCCACCACCAGCGAGTGGACATCGTGGGTCCCCTCGTAGGTCAGCACCGACTCCAGGTTGCAGGCGTGGCGCATGCTCTGGTACTCGAGGCTGATCCCGTTGGCCCCGAGGATGGTCCGGGCGGTGCGGGCGATCTCCAGCGCCTGGCTCACGTTGTTGTACTTGGCCAGCGAGACATGGTGGTGCTTCAACTGGCCCTTGTCCTTCATCCGGCCCATGTGCAGGTTCAGCAGCTGGGCCTTGGTGATCTCGTTCACCATGGCCGCCAGCTTGCTCTGCACCAGCTGGTAGCTGGCGATCGGCTTCTTGAACTGGACCCGCTCGCCGGCGTAACCGAGCGCCTCGTCATAGCAGGCCATGGCCGAGCCGATGACCCCCCAACAGATGCCGTAACGGGCCTGGTTGAGGCAGCGCAGGGCCCTGGAGAGGCCCTGGGAACCGGGGAGCAAGTTCTCCTCGGGGATCACGCAGTCATTGAAGGTCAGCTCACTGGTCACCGAGGCGCGCATGGAGAGCTTGTTCAGCATCTTCGGCGCCTCGAACCCCGGAGTGCCCTTCTCCACCAGGAAGGCCCAGACCGAGTCGTCCATCCTGGCCCAGACCACGGCCACGTCGGAGATGGAGCCATTGGTGATCCACATTTTGGCCCCGTTGAGCCGGAAGCCGCCGTCCACCCGCTCGGCCCGGGTGATCATGCCGCCCGGGTCGCTGCCATGGTCGGGCTCGGTGAGCCCGAAGCAGCCGATGGCCTCGCCGCGGGCCAGGCGGGGCAGCCACTTCTCCTTCTGCTCGTCGCTGCCGTAGGTATAGATGGGCCACATCACCAGCGAGCTCTGCACCGAGACAAAGCTGCGCACGCCGCAGTCGCCCCGCTCCAGCTCCTGGTTGATCAGGCCGTAGGCCACGCTGTTCACCCCGGCGCACTCGTAGCCTTCCAGAGTGGCACCGAGGATCCCCAGCTCGGCCATCTGCGGAACCAACTGGCGGGGAAAGGTGCCTGCCTCGTAATGCTCACCGATGATGGGGATGACCTGTTCGTCGACAAAATCGCGAACCATCTGGCGGATGGCCAGTTCATCCTCGTCAAGGAGACCGTCGATCCCCATGTAGTCGACACCGTTGAATTTCTTCATCAAACACTCCTTGCGCCGCACGCTGTTCACCGGAGCGGCCTCACCGGTCCCGGACGTCTGCTTTGATGCCGGATATCAAATTCTAGTTCATCGGCCGGGGAGCCGCAATGGAAACTACCGGGTCCGGGCTTGACGTTGGGCCACCGGATCGAAATACTTGGGGAAATGCAATCAACGGGGAGGCGATACCATGGCCATCGAGATCACCCCCACCGACGCCCTGATCGTGGTGGACATCCAGTACGACTTCTGTCCCGGCGGCGCCCTGCCGGTGAAAAACGGTGACGAAGTGATCCCGGTGATCAACCGACTGATGGAGAAATTCCCCCTGGTGGTGGCCACCCGTGACTGGCACCCCGCCGACCACGGCTCGTTCGCCTCACAGCACCCGGGCTGCAGCCCGCTGGAGGTGGTCAGCCTGGACGGTATCGAGCAGGAACTCTGGCCGGACCACTGCGTGGCGGGCACCCGGGGCGCCCGGTTCCACCACGAGCTGGACCAGACCCGGTTCCACGCCGTCTTCCACAAGGGGGTCAACCGGGACGTGGACAGCTACTCTGCCCTGCGG
Organism: uncultured Acidobacteriota bacterium; assembly: GCA_963836075.1. GTDB lineage: Bacteria > Acidobacteriota > JAQAZP01 > JAQAZP01 > JAQAZP01 > JAQAZP01. The sequence continues at coordinate 1,256,957 of CAWIIB010000009.1, read as the reverse complement.
GAGAATGACCACTGGACCGAGACCGGCCTCCGCGGCTACCTCCTGGGCCTGAAGGTCAAGCGGATCTTCACCTGCGGGCTGGCCACCGATTTCTGCGTGCGCTCCACCGTCCTGGACGCGCTACAGATGGGGTTCGAAGCGGTGGTGATCCGCGACGCCTGCCGCGGGGTGGACATTCCCGAAGGTACCGCTGAATCGGCCTTTCAGGAATTGAAGCAGGCCGGGGCAATCATCGTCACGTCGGAGGAGCTGTTTTGAGAGCCTGAGAGGAGAGCGGCACCATGCGCGGCAACCATCCGAGTTCGTTTTCGGATTCTGCCCTGCTCCTCTGCGCCGCTCTCCTCCTGGCGATATTCTGCAATTCCCCAGCCCCGGCCGCCGTGGACGGCCACCGCCTCTTCTCGGCCGGGCTTGCCGTCCATCACGGGATCTACCTCTCCACCCTGTCCACCGCCGACATGAACAATGACGGATTCCCCGATCTGGTGCTGTCGGATGCAGATCAATTCAGCGGTCCGAACCACATCGCCGTCCTGCTCGGCCGGGGCGACGGCACCTTCGAGACGGTCCTCACCCCCATCGACATGTTCGCCCAGCAGCTAACCGTGGCCGACATGAACGGCGACGGCTTCCAGGACGTGGTCTGGACCGGCTATCCCAACTACGGCATGTTTGTCTGCATCTCCCACGGCCAGGGGGACGGCACCCTGCACCCACCCCTGGTCATCGAACCGGAGTACGGTACCAACGATTCGGTCATCCGCACCGCCGACCTGGATGCCGACGGCGACCAGGACATCATCTACCAGAACAGCAATCTCCTGATGGTGCTGCGCAACGACGGTGAAGATATTTTCACCGAATTGTCGACCGAAACCGGGCATTCCACGGTCACCTCCCTCGACGTGGCGGATTTCGACGGAGACGGTATCCCCGATGCGGCGGCCGCCACCCTCTGGGTCGACCCTCTTGGCCGGTACAATGGCAAGCTTCTGGTAATGAAAGGGTTGGGCGACTGCTCCTTCGATGTGCCGACAGCGTACGGCGAGTATTACAGCGGCCGGTTTTACGTCGCCGCCGGGGACGCGAACGGTGATGGCCACCTCGACCTGATCTGCACCGATTATTACGACACCTATTTCGACAACTTCGGTGTGGAGATCTGGCATGGCCTTGGGGACGGGACATTCGGAGACAGGGTCTGGCTGAGCACCGTCTACAATCCCCGGCATATCATTACCGCGGAAGAGGCTTCGAGCGGCAGAACCGTTTTTGCCATTGTCGGGGATCACCAGACGAAATTCTTCATGGGGAGCGAGTCAGGCGTGTACCTGTCACACACCCGGCTCTGGTTCACCGAGGAGGGCGATTCGTCGGTTCTTACCGATTTCGACGGGGACGGTGACCTCGATGCGGCCGTCTGCACCGAGCAGATGGTCACCGTGTACCTGGGGTACGGCGAAGCCCTGTTCGCCGCCGAACGGGCTACTCCCGAACACCTGAATCCCCTGGACGCGGCACGTGCTGATTGGAACGGCGACGGCGTGCCCGACCTGGGCGTGGCAGCGGAAGATGGCGAAGCCGGCTTTCCCGGGGACGGCGACCTCTTTGCCCTGCTGGGGCTGGGCGACGGGAGTTTCACCGATCCCCTCGTCAACCAGCTGGGTTATCCATTCACCGCGGTGATCGCCGCTGAGCTCACCGGCGACGGTGTGCTCGACATGGCCGGGGTGAGCGAGCAGGCAGACCGGCTGGCCATCCTGCCGGGGAATGGGGACGGGACGTTTGGGCCGCCCCTGGACCTGGCCACCGGTGAGGCACCCCTGGGACTGGCCGCGGCCCAGCTCTTTGGCGATGCAAACCTCGACCTGGTGACCGCCGACAACCTGGCGGACAGCGTCTCGATCTTCGCTGGTCTGGGGGGCGGTGCCTTTGCCCCGCCGATCACTTTTTCGGCCGGGTCTTCCCCCAGCACCCCGGTCCCGGCCGACCTCGACTTCGACGGGGACCTCGACCTGGTGGTTGGCCAGCGCGGCGGCGGCTTCACCGTGGTGCTGCTGAACAATGGCGACGATACCTTCGCCGACCCGGTCCAATATGCGTCCGGCAACGGCCCCCGAGATGTCTGTGTCGCCGACATGACCTTCGACGGTTACCCCGACCTGGTGGTAGCGAACAACGTCGATCAGACCGTCGCCCTGCTGCCCGGGCTGGGGGATGGCACTTTCGGCGAGGCGACCGCCATTCCGATCTCCCACGCCCCGGAATCGATCACCGCAGCCGACCTGGACGGCAACGGTACCATCGACCTGGCGCTGACCACCCAACAAGGTTTGACCTTCATACCCGGCAATGGTGTGCTGGGCGTCGGTCAGCCGGTCGACTACTGCTCCGTCCCCCTGCGTTCGATCCTGATCGAGGACTTCGATGGTGACGGCGGTGCAGATCTCGCTGCGGCCTATCCGGACGGCCGGACCATCTGCCTTGTGAATGGCTTCGGCAATGCCGGCCTGTTGGCGACCGGGCCCGGGCCCGGCGAGGACAACCCGCCGCTGGTGCGAGTCTTCCACCCGGGGCTCCCGGGGAGTTGGACCGCCCAGTGGCAGGCCTACGGTGTCTCCCGCTACGGCGTGAACACGGCCCTGGGCAACGTGGACGGAGGGCTGGGCCTCGAAGTGGTGACCGGCGCCGGGCCCGGAGCGGTGTTCGGGCCGCACGTGCGCGGGTTCTCGGCCGACGGCACGCCCCTGCCCGGATTCTCCTTTCTCGCCTACGGCACCAACCGCTGGGGGGTCAACGTGGCCTGCGGGGACATCGACGGCGACGGCTTCGACGAGGTGCTCACCGGCGCCGGGCCGGGCGATGTCTTTGGCCCCCACGTCAGGGGCTGGAACCGTGATATGACCTCAACGGTCCAGCCGCTGGCCGGCGTATCCTTCCTGGCCTACGGCACGAACAAGTACGGGGTCAACGTGAGCTGCGGTGACATCGACGGCGACGGCTTCGACGAGATCGTCACCGGCCCCGGCCCGGGCGCCGTGTTCGGCCCCCACGTCCGCGGTTGGGACTATGATGGATCGGGAACGACCCAGCCCCTGCCCGACGTCTCATTCCTGGCCTACGGCACCAGCAAGTACGGGGTCAACGTCGCCTGCGGCGACATCGACGGCGATGGCATCGACGAAATTGTCACCGGCCCCGGCCCGGGCATCATGTTCACTTCCCACGTCCGCGGCTGGAACTGGGACGGAACCGGCGCCGCCGAGGCGATCGGCGGCGTCAATTTCATCGCCTGGTCCCCGGCCTTCTGGGGAGTCAACGTAGCCTGCGGCGACCTGGACGGCAACGGCATTGACGAGATCGTCACCGGCCGGGGGCCCGGCCCGAACGCGCCGGCCATGGTACGCTGCTGGAATTACGATGGACTGATCGTGTCCAACCTGCCTGAAATGGAGCTCCTGGCCTATGATCCGGGGCTGTTCAGCCACGGTGTCAGGGTCGCCGCCGCCCGACGCTGACCCATCAACCTGCTGAAAAATAATCCGCTTGCAAACAAAATCAAAAAACGGCTTGACGTTTCATCATCTTAGTGCTATAGTCTTATATAGCACTAGAGCAGAGGACAACCAGATGATGATCAACATTCAGCCGGGCGACGAACTTCCGATCTACCGGCAGATCATGCGACAGGTCAGCGAAGCGGTTGCCGGGGGCCGTCTGGCGCCGGGTGACAAACTGCCCTCCCAGCGCGAGCTGGCCGAGCAACTGGTCATCTCCCATCTCACCGTCAAGAAAGCCTACGACGAGCTGGAGCGGGAGGGTGTGATCGAGACCCGGCGCGGGCGAGGGACGTTCGTTGCAAAGACAGCGGCAATGCCCGGTTCGGCTGAGCGGAAGGAAAGCCTGCGCCCGGTCTGCAGGCGCCTGGTCTCCCAGGCCTGGCTCAGCGGGGTGCCCTTTGAAGAGGTGCTCCAGATGCTGGGTGAAGTGCGGGACCAGATGGCCACCGGACGGGAGCCGGGGCGTACCAGCCGAGACGAAGAGGAGGACTGAATCATGACCATCCTGGAATTCCACAGCGTCACCCGCGCCTTCAAACGCGGTACCAACGTGCTCGACGAGGTCAGTTTCTCCCTCGCCCCGGGTGAGGTGGTGGGACTGCTGGGCCGCAACGGCGCCGGCAAAACCACCCTGATCCGCACCGCCATGGGTATGATCCGGCCCCAGGCGGGAACGGTAACCGTATTCGGCTCCGACCCGGCCGTTGACGCCGTGGCGGTGAAGCAGCGGATCGGCTACGTCTCGGAAGACCAGACCCTGCCGCCCAGGACCACGGTGGAGAAAGTGATCAACCTCCACCGCTCCCTCTACCCCTCCTGGGATGACAATTTTGCCACCGAACTGCTGGAGCGCTTCGCTCTCGCGCCGAAAATGCGTATCGAGCAGTTGAGCAAGGGCCAGGCGCGGCAGGTGGCACTGATCGGCGCCGTGGCCCACCGGCCCGAACTGCTGCTGCTGGACGAGCCGGCCGGCGGTCTCGACTCGGTGGCCCGCCGGGAGTTCCTTGAGACCGCGGTGCGGCTGCTGGCCGAGTCGGGAACCTCCATCCTCTTCTCCTCGCACCACATGAACGACGTGGAGCGGCTGGCCCGGCGGGTGGTGATGCTCCAGGGTGGCCGGATCTTCCTCGACACCGGCCTCGACGAACTGCGCGAGGACTACTGCCGGGCCATCATCCCCGGCGGCAACGGCACCACGCCCTCCGAGCTTCGGCACCTGGACGGCTTCCTTGCCGCCCGTCAGCGGGGCGGCGCCCTGCACGCCGTCTTTCACCTCGCCCCTGAATCAGCGTCCGCCGGGATCAGGGAGCAGCTGGGTCTCGAAACATCGGCCTGCAGCCGCCTGCCCCTGGAAGAGCTGTTCATCGAGCTGGCCGGAGGGACCATCTGATGTACGATCGATTCCAGTTGAACGAACTTTTCGACAGGAAGGCCCTGCAACTGCTGCAGGTCCCCATTGCCCTGGGGCTTTTTGTGGCCTGGCAGCTCAACGCTCGTCACGCAGGTGACAAGGGCCTCTTTTTCTCCACCTTCCTCGGCTTCTTCTGGTGCCTGATCTACACCGTGCTGGTCACCCGGGACCGCTGCAGCGAACTCGAGCTGGCCCTGCCGCTCTCTGGTGTCCGGATCTGGAAGAACCACGTCTTCTCAAGCCTGGTGCAGACCGCGGTGCACGTGGCGCTTTTCCTGGTGCCGATCACCCTGATCTGCAAGCCCTATATCATCCGTCAATACCTGACCACCGGCGGGTATGTGCTCCCCGGTCTGATCTTCACCGGCGCCCTGGTCCACCGGATCGAGCCGGGCTGCAACCGGGTGCGGAATGCCGGACAGCTCAACGGCGCCGTGGTGGCCGGCCTGATCGTCACCGTGCTCCTCCTCGTCTTCCGCTCGCCATGGCTTTCTCTCCTCACGGTTGTTGCCGCCGGCCTGCTGCTGCTGGCGGCCAGCCGCCGGGTCAGGGAGTCGCTCACCCTGGTGGATGACCGGCCGGAGCCAAGGGGGGGATACGGAAGCCTGGGCCGCTGGGAACCGGCCGGCGACGAGCGCGGCAGGTCCACCCCGGTGCTCCTCAAGGGGCCGGCCCGGGCAGGCCGCCGGCTCTCCACCCTCTGGATGCTGGGCATCCTCAACCTGCGCCAGCACTCCCTCATCGCCGTCATCTTCGGGTTCCTGATCCTGACCTCCCTTGGCGGGGCGCTGGTAACACCGGGTGTGGGGTTCGGCACGGTGATCGTCTCACTGCTCTCCACCCTGATCATCCTCAGTCTCCTCTCCGCGGAACAGAACCGCAGCGGGTCGCCCTATGCCCACCTGCCCCTGCCCCGCCGCCGGCTCCATGCCGCCCTGCTCCTGCCGCTGCTGGCTGCCGTCGGCTTCGGCGCCGCCGTGCAGGTCGGCTTTCTTCTGGCCGGTGACACCTATCCCGGGTGGGTGGTGGCGAGGGAGCGGGAGCACAATGGGGAGACCAGCTACTTCATCCATGTTCCGCCCCGGTTTCGCCGCATCGCCTGGGACGGACAGCCGCCGGTGGTGGTGGACAGCAACGGCGACACACACACGACGACCATGATGCTGACAAAAATGACATATGACGCTCAGGATTGGCCCGTGATCTACAACCCGTTCGAGGTGGGCCGCGGGGCGTCAAAAACCTTCGCCATTGAGCAATACACCCGGGCGGTCAAGGCCGTGTATGGCATCGATCTGGACCCGGAGCGAGCGGAGCTGCTGATGACCAGGTATCAGGGGAGGCTGGACACCGTGGAGGGCCTCACCCTGACCGGGGGCCCGCAACGGACCGCCCTGAGCATCATCATCTTCAGTGCAGTCTGGGCGCTGCTCACCGCCGGTTATGCCCTCCTCTCCCGCTGGGCGCCCCGGACCCGGGTGAGGAAACAGCGACAAAATGTGCAGGCCCTGGTCGTCGCCGGCCTGGCCCTGGTCCTCACCGTTCTCTTCATCACCATGAAGACCTCGGCGGGATCGATTCTCTGGCTAATCTATTTCGTCGCGGTGGTGACATCCCAGCTTGCCGCAAAGATGCCCGGGGCGTTTCTTTCGCTCACCACCGCCCTGGTCTGCCTGGCCGGCGCCTGGCTGCTGAGCCGGGAACTGTTCGCCCGGCGGCAGGTGCTGCCTGGTGGTGCAGGGTAACGGGAAGAGGCGTATCTGCTTTCGCTGGAAGGAAGGTCAGGCCCGCGGTGTCGAAATCGTCGACTACCACTAGAGACCAGGTGAGGAACATGGCCAAGAAACTCGACCCCATCCATCCCGGGGAGATCCTGCTCGAAGAGTTCCTGCTTCCCATGGGGATCAGCCAGTAACGGCTGGCCAAGGAGATCAGTGTCCCACCACGACGGATCAACGAGATCGTTCACGGCAAACGGGCAATCTCCGCCGACACTGCCCTGCGCCTCTCCCGCTTCTTCGGGATGTCCGAGCGGTTCTGGATCAATCTTCAGGCACGATACGACCTGGAGGTGACAAAGGACAAGCTCGGCACAAGGCTCGATGAAGAGGTTCACGCCCTCAGCGCGGCAGGCTGATCCGTATTCACCCTTCTACTGTTTCTCTGGCTCCGGCTCCGGGCTGATACCCGACTCTCCGCCATCGAGGTGGATGGTGGAGGTGGGGAAGGCGATCTCCGCGCCGTGGGAGGCGATGATAGCCTCGATGCGCAGCAGCACGTCCTGCTTGATCTCGTGGAACTCGGTCCAGACCGTGGTGTGGGTGAAGCAGTAGATGAAGAAGTCGAGGGACGAGGGGGCAAAACTGTTGAAGTTGACCATCAGGGTCAGGGTCTCGTCGATGGCCGGGTGGTCGGTGAGCATCTGCTTCACCTCGGCGGTGATGTCGCCCATCTTGCCCGAGTCCTCGTAGCGGATACCGATGGTCTCGTTGATCCGCCGGTTGGTCATCCGTGACGGGTTCTCCACGGTGATGGTGGAGAAAACCGAGTTGGGCACGTAGAGCGGCCGCTTGCTGAAGGAGCGGATACGGGTCAGCCGCCAGCCGATCTCCTCCACCGTTCCCTCGATCTCCTTGTCCGGCGAACGGACCCAGTCCCCGGGTGAAAAAGGCCGGTCCATGTAGAGCATCAGCCCGCCGAAGAAGTTGGAGAGCAGGTCCTTGGCCGCCAGGCCGATGGCCAGACCGCCGATGCCGCCGAAGGCCCAGATGCCGGCGATGTCAAAGCCGAGGGTCTGCAGGGTGACCAGGGCGGCGGTGACCATCACCGAGATTCGGGCCAGCTTGGCCATGGCCTCCACGGCCACCACGTCCACCTGATTTGCCCGCCTCGCGCCGCATGGTGATGACGTTGTTCGCCGCGTGGCCGATGAAACGGATCAGGAACCAGGCGCAGAGGGTGATGATCGTCACGTTGCGCAGCGGCCCCACCGCCTCGAAGATGAGCGTGTAGTTGGGGGAAATACGGACCACGATTTCCGCGGCAAAGCTGATGCCCACCACCCAGATCAGGATGGAGAGCGGCCGGCGCACCGAGTCGAGGAAGGCGTCGTCCCAGGGGGTTTTTGTCTTTTCCAGCTGGCGGGCCAGGCGGTTGAGCAGGCGGCGCTGGACAAAGTCGATCACCGCCGCACCGAGGATCACCAGGAAGGCCTGCAGGATCAGCACCCCGTGATTCTGCATCAGCCAGGTCGAAGAAGGATGACAGGTTGGCAAACAGACTCTCCACCGCGATGGCCCTCCATGATTTGTATTCCGGGCCACCATAGCCGATCTGTCCTCCGTGTCAAGCGCGGACGTGGGGCTCCTGCCGCCGGGTCCGGACCTGTCCGGCGTCACCCTTCGGCTCTGAGATCACAAGGACCGGATATTGTTCCTCGTCATTTCTTCCAGCATGTCTGCGGGCCACACTCCGCACTGAACTTCGGCGATGTGGGCCTTGCCCAGCAGGAACATGCACAGCCTCGATTGCCCGATGCCGCCCCCCACCGACAGGGGAAGCTCTCCCCTCGAGCAGCGCCCGGTGGAAGGCCAGTTCTTTCCGGTCCTCGGTGCCGGTCATCTCCAGTTGCCGCGTCAGGGTCTTCACATCCACTCGAATGCCCATGGACGACAACTCGAATGACCGCTCCAGGACCGGGCTCCAGACAACGATATCGCCGTTCAGTCCTCGTCCGTGTTCGGTCTCCGTGGACCAGTCGTCGTAGTCCGGGGCGCGACCGTCGTGGGGCTCTCCGCTGGCCAGCGGTGCTCCGATGCCGATGAGGAACACCGCTCCGTGCTCCCGGCAAATCCGGTCCTCCCGCTCCCTGGGGGTCAGATCGGGAAAGCGCCGCTCCAGCTCCGCGGTGTGAACGAAGGTGATGGTCTGGGGCAATCCAGGCCTCAAGCTCGAATACTTTTCACACAAATATCGCTCCGTGGCCCGCAGAGCGGTGTAGATCTTCCCCACGGTCGCGGTGAGAAACTCAAGGGTCCGGTCCTCTGGATCGACGACCAGTTCCCAGTCCCACTGGTCCACGTATACCGAGTGCAACTCGTCGAGGGTCTCGTCCGGGCGGATGGCGTTCATGTCTGTGTAGAGCCCCTCCTGCGGCTCGAACCCGTAATCGGCCAGTGCCATGCGCTTCCACTTGGCCAGAGACTGCACGATCTCCGCCGAGGTGCCGTTCAGGGCCTTGACGCCAAAAGCCACGGGCTTCTCCACGCCGTTGAGGTCATCGTTTATCCCGGTACCCGCCATGACAAACAGGGGCGCGCTCACCCTTGAGAGGTTGAGGTTCCTGGCCAGTTCCCTTTGGAAGTGGTGCTTGATGGCCACGATGGCTTCCTCGGTCTGCCTGAGATCCAGGAGAGATTCGTACTTTTTCATTGTCCTTACCCCAACTTTTTCTATTTTGGTCTCGAGGGAAGTGCCCTCGTTCACAGCTCGTACAAAGCTGATGGCTCGGCCCACTCCCTGCGAGGGGCCGCCGATGGTGACGACACGATCCCCAATCCACGGTTACCGCTTCAAGGGGACCGCATTGCTACTCTGGCAATGATGTTGGGGCATTGTCAATGAAATGCTGGAAACGTTTCACATCACCTTGGTGGTCAGCACGAAGAACAGCAGTGAAAATCCAACGATGGTGAAGGCAAAGGCCAGCAGGAACCGTTTGATGTCGGTTGCACCAATCATGATCGCATCCCCCTCGGAGCCAGCCGGGATATCCCGGCCGGCAACGAAACACTAGTTATCCATACGCTCTATATGTCAACGTCCGGACGGCAGGTATTGAGAAACCTGCCGCCGCCGGGCGGCCGTCCCGATGAAAGTGCAGGAGTCGTGCCAAAAGCGAAAGCCCCGGAGACGAATCGGACAAGACACTATTAATCAATCAGTTGCCTGGACCGCCACTGAATCGAGCACGCGGTAGTCGGGGAGATGCCGCCGGCAAATTTCTTGACAGTCGTTCAATTTTTTACGGGTGCCCGGCCGGAGGAATCCTGGCTCGGGATGCCCGGCCCCTGTTGCCGATGCCGGGCAAAGACACTATTATTTCCACAGGTATGTACCGCTCGGCCGACTGCCACCATCCGGAGGTCAGACAATGCTCCTTTCCAACCGCTGCCTCATGCTCCTGACCCTTCTACTGGCCGTCATCCCGGCTTCGGCGGCGGCACCGGACAGGGAGCCATTCCTGGTCCGGCAGACAGTGGAGTTCACGGAGGAGAGCCTGACCTTCAGCCCCGTGGGACCTGACGGCACGGTAACGGTCTGTCTTCCCGGCACGGCCCTGAGTGAAACCCCCGGCGCCCCTGCCCTGCCCGTGACGACCCTGCGGGTGGCCCTGCCGCCGGGTATGGCCGCCACCGATGTGAGGCTGGTGGAGAGCCGGACCGCACCCCTGGCCGGGGCGCACCGCATCGCACCCGCAGGGCTCCCCCAGGTGATCGGTGAGGGCCGCAGGGTACCGAAAGCGGCTCCGCCCGACCCCGCCATCTACGATAGCACTGCGTTCTGGCCGGCCTCACCGGTGGTTCTCTCCGGCCAGGCCGACCTGGCAGGACAATCCTTCGCCATCATCCGGGTCAACCCGTTGCTCTGGCAGCCATCCACCGGCCGGTTGTCCCTCTTCACTCTGTTGGAGTTTGAGGTCCGGGGCAGCGGTGGTTACCGCTGCGGAGACAGCCTCCCCGCGGCCATCTCGCCCGCGGGACGCCAACGCTATGAAGCACAGCTGAAGCGCCTGGTCGCCAACCCTGAAGCGGTGTCGCCCCGGACGGCCAGTGGGGCGACCGTGATGCGGGGCGTGGACCCGGGAAACTATGACTACGTCATCGTCACCAGGGAAGACTGGGTGGACGATTTCCAGCCGCTGGCCGACTGGCGGACCGCCACCGGGACCCGCTCGGCCATCGTCACCACCGAGTGGATCTACACCAGCGGCTCGTATATCGGTTCGGCGGTCCAGCAGTTGCGGTCCTTTGTGGAGGACGTGCACCAGACCTGGGGCGCCACCCACGTCCTCTTCGGCGGAGACACCGACGTGATCCCAACCCACTTCCGCCCGGTCACCGTACCCGGCTACTGGACCGACAATATTCCCAACGACACCTACTATGCCGACTTCGACGGCGACTTTGTCTGCGAGACGGCTGTGGGCCGTGCTTCGGTGGCCAATACGGCGCAGATCTCGACCTTCATCGACAAGGTGCTGACCTACGAGCAGAGCCCGCCGAACAAGGACTACCTGGAGATGGCGCTCTTCCTCGGCTTTGACAACACCGACGGGGACGGCAAGGGCGAGATCGAGAAGGAGCTGCTCCGCGCCACCCACCTGCCGCCATCATGGGTGCTGAACACCGAGTACGACAGCGAACCGGGCGCGCACAAGGCGGATATGATCGCCTACCTCAACCAGGGGCACCACCTGGTGAACCACCACGAGCACTGCAACTGGTATGGCATCGGCGCCGGTGCGATCTGTCACGGCGACGTCATGGAGGTGGCCGACGCCCAGGGGCTGAGCAACGGCGACAGGCAGAGCGTCGTCTTCGCCATCGGCTGCTGGCCCTGCGACATCACCTACGACATCTGTATCGCCGAAGCGTTTCTCCGGCGCAACGGCGGCGGTGCAGTGGCCTTTCTCGGCAACACCCGCTACGGCTGGGGCGCCCCGGCCTCGGACCCGGTCCACTACACGGTGCTGCAGGACTTCCTGTTCTACGAATCGCTTTTCCAGCTGGATGTGCACGACCTGGGGGACACGTTCCTCTGGCTCAAAAATACGGCCTACAACCCGGACGATCCCTACAATCTCAGCGACTACTGCTTCACCCAGCTTCACCTGCTGGGCGACCCGGGGATGCAGGTCTGGACCGGGAACCCCACCGCGGTGAACGGTGTGAGTCATTCGCCGAGCATCAGTACCGGCAGCCAGACGTTTGCAGTCACCGTGGACCACGGCGGCCCGCTGGACGGCTTCACGGTCTGTCTCTGGAAGGGCGACGAGGTCCACGCCACCGGCACCACCGATGGGGCGGGTCAGGCCATACTCACCATCGCCCCGGCCACCGAGGGGACAATGACCGTCACCGTGTGCCGGGAAGACGTATTACCCTGGCAGGGGAGCTGCGAGGTGAGCCCCGGGTTGCCCCAGACCATTTCGGTGGGGTTCACCGCCGTGCCGGATAACGGAACGGTTCCCTTCACCAGCACGCTGCAGATCTCCCTGGCCAACCTCACCGGGGAGAACCGGCGGACCGCCGGACGGATCGACGTCCTCCCGGCCGGCGGCAGCCCGGTCACCAACTGGCGAGCCGGCTGGACCAACCTCGACCCGCTGGAGGTCCATACCACCGGGTGGAACCAGTCGATCCCGGCGCTGGGCAGCCTGGTCGGCGACAACCTCTTCACCCTCACCGGTGTGGACGTCACCCCGGCGCCCTGGAACCAGCCGCCCTACGCACCGTCGGGAAGCAGTGACACCGCAGGCTTCACGCTGAGCTGCACGGCGCCCTGAGGGCGGACGGAATCATCATTCGCCTCCGGTGAGTTCTCACGTGGAGCCGAAATATTTTTTGGGGGACGATTCCGCGTCAGCTTCCGCAGTCTCCTCTGCCGGAGGGGGAGTCTTTTCCCGGCCCGACTCCTGGGCTATCCAGGTGGCCATCATCTCGTCCTTCCACTGCATGAAGGTTTCGCCGCCGTCCTCCTGTGAGAGTGCGATATTCTGCAGGATGTCCCAGTAGCCGTCATGGGCGATTTCCATGAACGCACGGATGCCGTCGTAGGCCTGCTGGAAATTCGCTGCCTGGAAGGTGACGGTCTGATCCTTGTAGTCAATGCCGGGCAGGCCTTCCAGGGCACTCAGGTCGGCCGGTTTGACCACCCGCAGCTGGGCCTTTATCGGCTCGGTCAATTTCACCGCACTGCTGCCTGGGATATTCCGCACGGCTCGCTCGGCAGCGGTACGCATCTCCTGGTGAACCTCCTCGAACGGCCTGAGTTCCGCATCATCCTGGCCTTTGGCTGTCTTCACCTCCACATACTCCAGCCAGGTCATCCAGGAGAGTTCATGGCCCAGCTTGTCATCACCGGTGACGAGAATCAGCGGGACATTGGCCCGGCCCCAGGAATACGCCAGCAGCTCTGATTCATTAATCGACATGTCGTTGAGGATCCAGTCCGTCCCCAGGTTGACCGTGTGCGACCCGAAGCCGCCACCTCCGGTTTTGGAGTGCATGCAGAGGGCGACGACGGCGTCGTACTTTCCTTCCTCCAGCAGATCCACATAAGGGCCAAACTTCTCGTCCCTGTAAAGCATGGCCGCCCGGGGGTCCAGCTTGTCGAGGAGGATGTCAGGTTCGGGGTTGAAGCTGCCGTGAGCATCCACCACCTCGACCGTGTCAGCACCGCCCGCGAACAGGCCGTCCACCACGGCATTGACGTCGTTGGTCAGCCACTCCCGGGCCTGGGGATAGGCTTCGTTGCCGAAATCGATCGACCGGAGGATCTTCTGCCCGGAAATGCCTTCCATGTCGTAATAGAGCAGGATCCTGGTCAGGCCGTCCGTATCGTGCTCGGGCATCAGCATGATTCTCGGGGCGTGCGATTCCAGTTCTTTTTCCGGAGAGCATGAAATCAAAACCAGAAGTCCGCAAAAAATTACCATCGCAACGAAGGGAATCCTGATATTCATTTTGTGGCTCCTCGGTATGTGGGCCAAATATAGCTGCACGGCGGAATGATAGTGCCTTGATTATACATCCCGGTGGAGTGGGGGTGGAAAAAACGGCCTGGACACTTGAAGATCACAGCAGAACATATGCCTGCAAGCTTCGTTCTACCTACATATGAACCACGCCGGATCGCTTTGCCGGCTGATCTTACGGTTAAATCATTGGTGAGAAAGAAACCAGATGCAACCTTACCATCGCGCCATGGTCCTGATTTGTGTTTGCCTCTTCCTGGCCGCCACAGCGGCCTGCACGACACCGTCTGAAACAGCCGACCCGAGGGTCACTCGCCTCAATGATGTGATGGCCCGATTTGCCGAACACCGCCATTTCCACGGCGTGGTGGCCGCAGCCGAGGGCGGTAATATCATCTATGGAAAAGCCTTTGGTTACGGAAACCTGGAGTGGAAGGCGGCAAACACCAGCGAGACGAAATTCAGAATCGCTTCAGTGACCAAGATGTTTACCGCCGTGCTGGTTCTGCAGCAAGTGGAGCAGGGGAACCTTCGGCTCGATGGCACGGTCTCTGACTACCTGCCCGCTTATCACCTTGAGACCGGCAGCCGGATCACAATCCACCACCTGCTCACACATACCTCCGGGTTGCTCGACTTTCCCGATGTTCCTGAGAGTTTCGATGTCTGCGAACGGCTCTTCCACGATCGCACCCAGTTAATGAGCTATTTCGAGGGAAAGGCGCTGGTCTGCGAGCCGGGCGAGCGGTTTCACTATTCAAATTTCGGCTACGCGCTGCTGGCGATAATTCTGGAAGAGGTGACAGGGCGGACAACCGAAAATCTTCTTCAGGAGCAGATTCTCACCCCCTCCGGCATGATGAAGACCGGCATCGACGACAACCGAACGGTACCTGGACCAGCGTGCAACGGGTTACCACCAGCCGTTTCTTGGGCAGCCTGAAAACAGCTCCCCCCTTGACATGTCGGTGGTCCTGGGCGCCGGCAATCTTTACTCCACGGCCGAAGACATGATTCGATTCGACCGGGCCCTGTTTGGCGGACAACTGCTGTCGCCACAGAGCCTCGAACTGATGATCACGCCGGTTCAAAACGTGAACATGCAGAACTACGGCTACGGCTGTGATATTCGCCCCATGGAATGGGGGCCGAAGGGCGAAGCGGTGACCGTGGTGGGCCTCGCCGGAAGCATCAACGGTTTTCGAAGCAACTACGTTCACATCCTGGAGGATGATCGCTGCATTGTCGTGCTCTCCAATTACAAGGATTCATCCGGGAATACGGCAGAGGTGGCCTCGCCCAAGCAGATCACTGAACAGATTGCCGCCGTCCTTTATGGGCATGATCCGGAGTTACCGGGCCCCTCGGCGGCTGTGGCGGTGGGACGGACGATGCTGAACGAAGGAGCCGACAGCGCGAAAACGGCGATGGCGGACTGCCGGAGGGCGGACCCGGCAATGTCGTTCGATCCATACGAGTTCAGGGATCTGGCCCTATGGTTCCTCAAGCAGGGTAAGCCGGACCACGCCCTGAAAGTGATGCGCGCCTACTGTGAGGCGGAAAATTCTCCTTCTCCGCTGGATCTCTTGAGGCTGGCTGCCCTGGCACAGCATAACGGTGAGGCCGACGAGGCGGAGCATGCAGCAAGAAGGGCCGTGGCCGGCAATCAATGGGGCGACGGCCTGTTCGTTGCCGTTGGCTATGAATTTCTCAATACCGGGTTCCACGATTGCGCCATCTATCTCTTCACCCGCAACCTGGCCGAGTTCCCCGAATCGGCGAACACCTTTGACAGTCTTGGCGAGGCGTACATGAAGGCCAGACAGCTGGAGCAAGCCATCCGCAACTACAATCGGGCGCTGGAACTGAATCCGGAAAATACAAATGCAGCCCGGGCGGTAATGAAACTTGAAGGACAATGACATGGAATGGAACAGGGGGAGCGGAATGAAGCGAGTTGCTCGATATCTGATCGGAGTGCTGATTCTACTGCCATTGGCGGTGGCATGAAGGAATTTGATTTCTCATGTGCATCATCGGTGAAGATGCTCGATATTCATGCCTTCTTCAGCGGCCCTGTTGCCTCTTTTTCTGTGCGTGAACCGGTCGCACCCGTGCCCCGCAGAGCGTAACTTTCCTCAATTAATCTAGTTATTTTGTGGAATAATCCCCTTCAAAAGGGCCTATTCCCCAAAATCTACCGTTGACGGCCCGCAATACTCAGACAAGGATTGTTACCGGAGGCTAATCATCATCATGGGCACGATAGAGAAACGACCGGCCCCGCCGTCCATTTGCGCCAGGGGCCACCATACCATCGAGAACGACCGCCACCGGGACCTGCTCCCGGGCATCGTGGAGGAGATCGTCAGGAGTCTCGACGCCGACGACTCCCCGGACCACGTGAGCTACCCGATGATCCCCAGCCAGCAGTCGCTGCTGGCCATCGTCGATCTCTACCAGGCGATCCTGATGCCCGGCTACTTCGGCACCCAGGCGGTGGACCGGCCCTCGGTCTCCTTCTACCTCGGCAGCCGGGTGGACCGGCTCTACCGCCTGCTCCAGGAGCAGGTGGGCAAGTGCCTGATCCACGAGTGCCACGCACCGAAACCGAAATGTGATGATTGTCACGTCCGGGCCGCTGACGTGGCCATCGCCGTCCTGCAAAGGATTCCCGAACTGCGACGCCTGCTGGCCGGCGACGTCCAGGCGGCATACGACGGCGACCCGGCGGCCAGGGACCTGGAGGAGATCATCTTCTGTTACCCCGGGCTGCGGGCGGTGACCATCTACCGGCTGGCCCACGTGCTGCAGGTGCTGCAGGTGCCGATACTGCCGCGGATGCTCACCGAACACGCCCACTCGATCACCGGCTGCGACATCCACCCCGGGGCCACCATCGGCGAAAAGTTCTTTATCGACCACGCCACCGGTGTGGTGATCGGCGAAACCGCCATCGTCGGTGACCGGGTGCGGATCTACCAGGGGGTGACCCTGGGCGGGGCCAGCTTCGTCAAGGACGAGGAAGGCCGGATGCTCCGCGACCACAAGCGCCACCCCACCATCGAGGACGACTGCGTGATCTACGCCGGGGCGGTGATCCTCGGCGGAGAGACGGTTGTGGGCCGCGGTTCGGTGATCGGCGGCAGCGTCTGGCTGACCCACTCGGTGCCGCCGAATACGCAAGTCACACTCTCCAGTCAGGAGCAGCGGATGACCCCCATCAACGGCGAGGACAAACAATGAAATACGCGGAATCCATAACCGACCTCATCGGCGGAACACCGGTGGTGAAACTGCAGCGGGTGGCGCCCGAGGGCGGTGCCGAACTGTTTGCCAAGCTGGAGAGCTTCAACCCCGGCGGCAGCATCAAGGACCGCATCGGCCTGGCGATGATCGAAGCGGCGGAAAAGGACGGCCGGCTCAAACCGGGAGGCACCATCGTCGAACCGACCAGCGGCAATACCGGCATCGGCCTGGCCATGGTGGCCGCGGCCCGGGGCTACAAGTTGATCCTGGCCATGCCGGAGAGCATGAGCCTGGAGCGGCGGAAGATCCTCTCCACCTTCGGGGCGAGGATCGTACTCACCCCGGCGGCCAAGGGGATGAAGGGCGCCGTGGCCGGGGCGGAGATGATCCTGGAGAAAACCCCTGGCGCGTTCATGCCCCAGCAGTTCGACAACCCGGCCAACCCCGAGGTCCACTCCCGGACCACGGCCCGCGAGGTGATCGACGTTTTCGGCACGGACCTCCACGCCTTCGTCGCCGGGGTGGGTACCGGGGGCACGATCACCGGTGCGGGCCGGGTACTGAAGAAAGAGGTTCCGGGGATCATCACCGTGGCCGTGGAGCCAACGGAGAGCCCCGTGCTGTCAGGAGGCGAGCCGGGCCCGCACAAGATCCAGGGCATCGGCGGCGGGTGGGTGCCCAACATCTACGAACCCGAAATGGTGGACCGGATCCTTACCGTGAACTACGGCGAAGCCTGTTGCTTTGCCCGGAGGCTGGCCACCGACGAGGGCATTCTCGTGGGCATCTCCTGCGGTGCGGCAGCTCACGCCGCTGCCGAGATCGCCAAAGAGATGGGACCGGACAAGAAGGTTCTGGTGATCCTGCCCGACACCGGCGAGCGCTACCTGTCCACCGAACTGTTCGCGGAACCGCAGTGCGACGTTATTTAGGAACAGGAACTAATCAGTGCAGAGCCGCCGGGGGGAAGGGTTACTCCGCATCCGCTCGCGGTAGCCGACCCTGATCAGGGTCAGGGCCTGGTAGTACCGGTCGTCGCGGAAATCAGCGAAGGACCAGGGCAGGGGATGCCAGGCCCCATTGTTGAAGATCAGGGTCAGGTCGGCATAGATGCCACGGCCAAGGTGGATCTTGTGCTCGTGGAACTTGGCTGAAGCGAGCACGAACTTGTTGAAGTCCATATAGCCCGCGTCGAGGTTGACCCGGCGCCGGCCATCCACGGTCAGCCGCTCTTCGATCCGGTTGGTCAGCAGCTTGATCTCGGGCAGCTGCTCGGAAAGCACCGGCTCGGCGTAAGCGATGAGCCAGCGGCGGATCGACGGGCCACCCATCTCGGCCTGGTAGTAGTCGGTGACGTCAAAATCCCAGGGCCCGTGGATTTCCGCCTCGGGTCCGAACTCGGCGGCCATCAGCTTCCGTGCGTCGCCAAACAGCTCACCGTCGGTCTCCAGGGCACAGACCACCAGCTGCACCGGAAGCACGTCCTGCGGTTTCATCGTCCCGGTTCCTCCATCAGCATCAATCGTCCCTCCGCAGGGAGGTTAGCACCTCCAGTGCCCGGTCCACCAGCAACGGATCGATGCCAAAGGGCTCGGCCACGGCGGCCGAGTCGCCGCGCCCCAGCTTGCGCACCTGCTTGTCGTCCCCGGTGACCCGCCGCAGGTGCCGGCCGTGCAGGTAGACGTAACCCCCGTCAGTGCCGCGGGTGAGGCAGAGCTGGTTCATCCCCGGCCCGGTGAAGCTCTCGTGCCAGGCCTTGAGAAACCGCTCCTTCCCCGGCGGCCGGTCCGCGAAGCGGTAGCGCTCCTTCCACACGCCGGCGGTGAGGGTGGAGAGGCGGTAACTGTTCCCCGTCCCCCTCCAGCAGAATCCTGGCGCTGCCGGTGCGGTGTTCACCGCGGCCGGGGACCAGGGGAAGCGGCCGGTCCACCAGGTAGCCGGGGTCCACCAGGGCCCGGCCGCCGCCGATGAGACCGACGATCAGACCGCAGTGAACATTTTCACGCCGGCCCATGTGGGCCAGGAACGGAACGGCGTGGTAGCCGCAGTCGGCCAGCACCTGGAGGAAGAGGTTCGTCAGGCTGAAGCAGGTGCCGCCGGCGCCCGACTGGAGGAAGCCGTCCGCCACCTCCTGCGGGCCGCGGAAGCGGGGGTCAGTGGTGAGGTCTGTGCCGCGGCGGATGATCTTGGTCACGTTTTCATAGGGAAAACGGGCGAAGAGGCGGCACAACCGTTCCAGGTGCCCCGTGCCGGGAGGCCCGGTCTCCTCTCCGGCACGGCCGAGAAACAGCCTGGTGACCCCCGGCCCGGGCAGGGGCACAGGTTCGGCGCGTTGCACCATACTGTCAAGATTTTCAGGGATTTCCATTTTCTTTCGAATTCCCTCTCGATTCTCAAACAGAGATGGTATCCTCTTTCTCCGTCGCCCGTCGAGGACATGCCGGTGGACGATGGGCGAAAATCAACAATCTGTTGACTGGTTTTTTCTAAGCACATATAATTAAAAGGCTCTAGTGGATTATGAGCGTCATATTCAAACATACGGAACGGTAGAAATACGGGGAGGTTCAAGAGCATGCGCTATCCGTTGACAGTGATTGCGGCAATTCTGGTCTGTCTGGTCTGTACCTGGGCACCGGCAGCAGAATTGGAGAAAGCGAAGACCGCGGTGGAAAGCGGGCTCTCTGGCCACCACGAGACCATGGGTGACGCATACGTGCCGGTTCCAAGGGAGAGCCAACCCAGATCTCCGGCGTACCGGGGCTCCGGTCCCACCTTTTTCGTGGTCCAGGTAAACGTGGACGACAACGGCGACAATATCGTCGGCGACGCGGCCAACGAACCGTCCATCGCCGTTGACCCCACAAATCCAAACCGCATGGCCATTGGCTGGCGGCAGTTCGACACCATCAGCAACGACTTCCGCCAGGCGGGGTATGGCTACACCACCAACGGCGGGCAGAACTGGACAGCCCCCGGGCCGATCAACCCCGGCATCTTCCGCTCCGACCCGGTCCTCTGCTCGGACGCCGCGGGCACCTTCTACTACAACAGTCTCACCGTGGTGGGGAGCGACTACTACTGCGACGTCTATAAATCCACCGACGGCGGCGCCACCTGGGACAGCGGCACCTTTGCCGAGGGCGGCGACAAGCAGTGGATGGCCGTGGACAGCACCGGCGGCATGGGCGACGGACATATCTACGCCTTCTGGAGCTATCCCTTCAGCACCTGCGATCCCGGCTTTTTCACCCGTTCCACCAACGGCGGCGCCAGCTACGAGAATTGCATTATCGTATCTGGCTACCCCTACTACGGCACCCTGGATGTCGGCCCGACGGGCGATCTCTACGTGGCCGGTGACGGCTTCATCGTCGCCAAGTCGAGCAACGCCAAGGATGCCGGCCAGACCGTGGGCTGGGACTTCAACCGCAACGTCAGCCTCGGCGGCAGCCTGGGCACCAGCGGCGGGCCCAACCCGGGCGGCCTGTTGGGCCAGGCCTGGATCGCCACCGATCACTCCAGCGGCCCGACCAACGGCAATGTCTACCTGCTGGCCTCGGTGGAGCCCAATGGCTCCCCCGATCCGCTGGACGTGCGGTTCGCCCGCAGCACAGACGGAGGAGATACCTGGAGCAGTTCGGTGCGGGTCAACGACGACCCGGGCACCGGCGACTACCAGTGGTTTGGCGCCATGTCGGTTGCCCCCAATGGCCGTATCGACGCGGCGTGGCTCGACACCCGTGACGGCCCCGGGGCCTACGACTCCTCGCTCTATTACAGCTGGTCCGATGACGCCGGTGAGACCTGGGCTGACAACATGAGGATCACCAGCGACTTCGACCCGCGGATCGGCTGGCCGCAACAGAACAAAATCGGTGACTACATCCACATGGTCTCGCACGACAATGCCGCCCACCTCGCCTTTGCCGCCACACTGAATGGTGAGCAGGACGTCTATTACGCCCAGTTCACCCATGGCAGCCCGCCGCCTCCCGACATGTTCCTGGTCACCGGCCCCGGCGCGGCGGCGAGCAACCCGCCGCTGGCCCGCGTCTTCCCACCCGAACAGGACGCGGCCCCCATCGCCGAGTTCGCGGCGTATGGCGCCAGTTCCTACGGGGTCAACGTCACCACCGGCGACATCAACGGCGACGGCAGCGACTCAATCATCACCGGAGCCGGCCCGGGGGACATCTATGGGCCCCACGTCCGCGGCTTCACCTCCACCGGATCGGCCATCGCCGAGCTCAACTTCCTGGCCTACGGCACCAACAAATACGGGGTCAACGTGGTCTGCGCAGACCTCACCGGCAACGGCCGGGACGAGATCATCACCGGCGCCGGCCCGGGTGCGGTCTTCGGCCCCCACGTGCGGGCCTTCACCAACACCGGCACCGCCATGGAGCCGATGTCGGGTGTCAACTTCTTCGCCTACGGCACCCCCAAGTGGGGGGTCAACGTGGCTGCCGGCGACATCGACGGCGACGGCTACGACGAGATCGTCACCGGCGCCGGTCCGGGTGACATCTACGGGCCGCACGTCAGGGGCTGGAACGTGGACGGCGGAGCGGCCGCGGCCATCCCCGCAGTGAGCTACTTCGCCTATGGCACCTTCAAGAAGGGGGTGCGGATCAGCTGCGGCGACGTGGACGGCGACGGCGTGGCCGAGATCATCACCGGCCCGGGACCGTCCGGGGTCTTCGGCGCCCACATCCGGGGCTGGGACTACGACGGCGGGACGCTGGCCGAGATACCGGGGATCAACTTCTTTGCCTGGCCGGTGGAGGAGGGCCTTTACGGCGCCAACGTCTCGGCCATGGCCGACCTGGACGGCGACGGGCGCAGCGAAATCATCGTCGGACAGGGCCCGGACCCGGCAGCGGGCACCACGGTCAAGGTCTACAGCTTTGACGGGTCACAGACCACCATGCTCTTCGACCTCGACGCTTACGGCGACGGCGGCCTGAACCACGGTGTCAATGTGGCGGCGGGAAGCAACTAGAACCGACGACCTTTTACAGCGGGAGCGCGGGCAATAAGCACGCCTCCCGCTTTTTCATGTACAATAGTTTACATACTCATCGAGAAAACCCGCTGTCTGTTACCGTGAACGCCGGAGGGTGCCATGAATAGACTTATTCCCGCAGTCATACTTCTCTTCCTGCTCACCCCGTCAATGCTCCAGGCCGAGACCATTCACGTGCCTGGAAATTACCCCACGATCCAGCAGGCGGTGGATGCCGCGGCGGACGGGGATGTCATCCTGGTGGATCACGGAACGTATGACGGCGTCGTGGTTGAAGATGTCTCGATCACCATCAGGTCGGAAGACGGTCCGGACCACTGCAGGATCAGCCACAGCGGCGTCGGGATTCAGCTCAACTACGGCACACTGATCCTTGAGGGATTTTTTATCACCGGCGATGGCGCGGGGGTCGGCGTGATAAACGATGGCGGTACCATATCGATCACCAACTGCATGATCAGCGGCAACTGGGAAGGGGGGATCCGAAGCCTCTACGGCAACACGACGATCAGCGGATGCGAAATCAGCTACAACGCCAACATCTTGTTTGGTGGCGGCGGCCTTCACGCCTGGGGCTCCTTCACCGCGGAAAACTGCCTTTTTCGCAACAATGCCACCTACTACAACCCCGCAGACGACCAGTATGGCGGCGAGGGGGGGGCCATCTGGTGCACCTTCAGCTCGCCGACAATCTCCAACTGCACCTTCTACGACAACTTTGCCTCCCTCGCCGGCGGGGCCATCGCCTCCAGCGAAAACCATGCCCCGGCAGCGGAGCATCCGGGAGAATATCCCGCTCCGCTCTACACCCTTGCCGTTGACAACTGCATCTTCTGGGGGAACTACGGTCCCACCGGTGACGAGTTGTACACTGTACAAAGTGCCCAGTTGGACATTCGCTACTCCGATGTGGACGGTGGCGCGGCTTCGGCACACGGCAACGTCAGTTGGGGCGAGGGGATGATCGATGCCGACCCGCTCTTCGTCTCCGGCGAACCAGGCAGGGATTACTACCTCTCCCAGACGGCGGCCGGACAGCCCGTGGACAGCCCCTGCGTCGACGCCGGGAATCCGGGCACGCCGCTCTTCGGCGGAACCACACGCACCGACCATGTGGAGGATGACGGCGTCATCGACCTGGGCTGGCACTACGACCAGCCGCCGGAATGGGAAGGCCCGTTCCTGGTCACCGGCCCCGGCCCGGCGGAGAGCAACCCGCCGCGGGGCCGCGTCTTCGTGCCCGAGCAGGATGGAGTCCGCACCGCCCAGTTTTCGGCATACGGGGCCAGTTCCTTCGGGGTCAACGTGGCCACCGGCGACATCAACGGTGACGGCGGCGACTCGATCATCACCGGCGCCGGCCCGGGTGAGATCTACGGACCCCACGTCCGCGGCTTCACCCCGTACGGGTCAGCCATCTCCGAAATCAACTTCCTCGCCTACGGCACCAACAAATACGGGGTCAACGTGGTCTGCGGCGACCTTACCGGCAGCGGCCGGGACGAGATCATCACCGGCGCCGGGCCGGGTGCGGTCTTCGGCCCCCACGTCCGGGCCTTCACCAACACCGGCACCGCCCTGGAGCCGATGAGCGGGGTCAACTTCTTCGCCTACGGCACGCCCAAGTGGGGAGCCAACGTGGCCGCCGGCGACATCGACGGCGACGGATTTGACGAGATCGTCACCGGACCGGGACCGGGCAACATCTACGGCCCGCATGTCAGGGGCTGGAACGTGGACAACGGGACGGCGACGGCCATCCCCGCGGTGAGCTACTTTGCCTACGGCACCTTCAAGAAGGGGGTGCGGGTCTCCTGCGGCGATGTGGACGGTGACGGGGTGGACGAGATCGTCACCGGGCCCGGGCCGTCCGGCGTCTTCGGCGCCCACGTCCGCGGCTGGAACTACGACGGCGGCACCGTGACCGATATCCCGGGGATCAACTTCTTTGCCTGGCCGGTGGAAGAGAGCCTTTTCGGCGCCACCGTCATGTCCGGGGTCGACCTGGACAGCGACGGACGGGACGAGATCATCACCGGACAGGGGCCGGATCCGGCGGCGGGCACCGTGGTCCAGGTCTACAGCTACGACGGGTCACAGACCTCGCTGCTCTTCGACCTCGACGCCTACGGCGACATCGGCCTGACCCACGGGGTCAACGTGGCGGCGGGAAGGTACTAGGAGATTGCCACGTCGCCGGCTGCGCCTGCTCCTCTTCCGGAACATCCCAAGAGGAAGAGGTGACAGTCACATCTGGGAAGGTTCCTATCGCTGGTCTCCCGTGGCCCCCACGGGTTGGGGGCTCGCAATGACAGTATTGGTTACTCCAGCACCAGCAGCACCACCCGGCGGTTGGTCCGCCGGCCCTCGGCGGTGCTGTTGTCGGCCACCGGGTCGCTTTTACCGTACGAGATCACCGACATGCGGTGCAGCGGCACACCCTGCAGCGAGAGATAGCGCCGCACCGACTCCGCCCGCTTGAGACCCAGCAGGTAGTTGTACTCCTCGCTTCCCATGGAGTCGGTGTGCCCCTGAATCTCGATGAAGACGTTGCGGTTCTCGATGACCAGCCGGTCGACCAGCGCTTTGAGCGCGGCCTGCCCCTCGGGCTGGAGTTCGGCATTGTCGAAGTCGAATTTCACCGCATCGTTGTTCAGCACCACCTGGTAGAGGAGTTTGCCCATGGTGGACTCCTCCACCTCTTCGATCCGGGCCAGCGCAGCCTTGGTCTCCTCAGACACTTCAACGATCCGGCCGTTGTGATCGCGAATCACCTGTTCGCTGGTGGCAATGCGCGTCTGGTTATCCTCGATGGAGTTCTCCAGGTCCGCGATGCTCCGCTCCACTTCGGCAAAACTCTGGGCCACCTGCTTCTTCGAGGCACAGCCGCCGGCCCCCAGAACCAGCAGCAGCATCAACAGGCCGGCTGTCAGCATTCTGTTCATCGATTGGTCCCTCCCAGGTACAGTCAATTGTCAACTTCCACTATTGTTGAGCGATCTGCGTAAAAACCTCGGCCCACCCTGACGATGTGCCTGCTGTTCGACGTCAGCAACCTGATATCCAGCCGTTCCGCCGGGTCAGGCTGCCCGCCGGCACGGAATCCCAGCAGGTACTGATGGCGGAGCTCGGCGAGAATCCCTTTTAGCCCCTGGTGCAGTTCAGCAGGGCTGCGTACATCCATATAGGCCCCTCCCGACCGGCCGGCAATATCCTGCAGTACCGGGATCCGGACATATTCCTCCGGCGTCTGGCCGGGAAAAAACTCCCGGATGAAACAGATGGTGTAAATGGGAATCCGCCGCCGGGCCAGACTGTTCAGCACATCCTCCAGCGGCTGCTGCGAGCAGTTGTCGATGCCGTCGGTGAGCAGGAGGATGGCCGAGCGGTGATCGGGCATACCCAGCATTTCCGGCACCTCCTCGATGGCGCGGTAGAGAGCGGTCTTGCCGTAGGGCTTCATCGCCTCCAGTTGCTCCACCAGCAGATGGCGGTCCGTGGTGAAGGGGAGCACCGGGGCCACGCTGGTCCCGGCAAAGGTGAACAGGGCCACCTGGTCGGGATCGTGCAGGCTGTCCTCCAGCTGCCTCACGGCCATCCGGCTGTTGCTCAGCTTCTGCATCAACCCCATGCTCCCGCTGACGTCGAGCATCACCGCGATGCTCAGCGGCGCGTCCGCGTCAGCGGAGAAGTTGCTGATTTCACGCCTCTCCCCACCTTCCCAGAGATAGAAATCCTCCTTCTCCAGGCCGCGCACCACCCGGCCCTTCTGGTCCACCACCGTGACGAAGAGGTTGAGCAGGTTGACCTCGATGTTCATCACGAACTCCTGGTCAGCCTGGCCGCTGTTCGCCCCGGTTTCGGTGGGCGCCCCCTCATCCCCCTGGCCGAGACAGGAGGACCACTGGGCAGACACCGCCGCCAGACCGAAGCAGAGCAGCATCGGCCACAGCATACGAAACAGGGTCCGAGGCGCAAACGCCATTGTCACAGGACCGAGGCTCCCTTATTCCGTGGGGGTAATCTGGTTCTTGTTTTTGATTTAGCTTACACCAATTCGAAACAACAATGAAAGTGTTGAATCGGAAGGTTTCTCCGAAGAAAGCGGTGGGCCGGCACCCGTTTTCCGATAACCGCCACCGGACTTGATCACGGCCCGGCGATTCATTATCCTGTATTGACCGGTGCAGCCAGACCCGGCCGCGCTGTTCACCACACACACAGATGCGCGGTGGCCCCGTGGTTCACCTGATTCCCGGGCAGTGACGTTCTGCTGTGCCTGCAAGGTTTTACTATCCGATTCACGGACAAGGGGTAACGATGAAGCCGGAAATCGCCTTTGACAACGAAAAGTATCTGAGAGAGCAGACCGCGGAAATCATGGAGCGGGTGGAGCGTTTCGACAACAAGCTCTACCTCGAGTTCGGCGGCAAGCTGCTCTGGGACTACCACGCGGCCAGAGTGCTCCCCGGCTACGACCCCAACGTGAAGATGCGTCTGCTGCAGCAGCTGAAGGACAAGGCCGACCTGCTGCTCTGCATCTACGCCGGCGCCATCGAGCGCAAGAAGATCCGCGCAGATTTCGGCATCACCTATGATGCCGACGCGCTGAAGCTGATCGACGACCTGCGGGGCTGGGGAATCGACGTGCTCGGCGTGGTGATCACCCGCTTCGAAGACCAGCCGGCGGCGCTGGTCTTCAAGAACAAGCTGGAACGGCGGGGCATCAAGGTCTACACCCACCGTTTCACCAAGGGCTACCCCACCGACGTGGAGACCATCGTCAGCGACGAGGGATACGGGGCCAACGAACGGATCAAGACCGAAAAGCCCCTGGTGGTGGTCACCGGCCCGGGGCCGGGCAGCGGCAAACTGGCCACCTGTCTGACCCAGCTCTACCACGACTACAGAGCCGGCCAGACGTCGGGCTACGCCAAGTTCGAGACCTTCCCCATCTGGAACCTGCCGCTGAAACACCCGGTGAACGTGGCCTACGAGTCGGCCACCGCCGACATGGCCGACTTCAACCTCATCGATCCGCACCACCTCGAAGCCTACGACGAGAAGTCGATCAACTACAACCGCGACGTTGAAGTCTTCCCGGTGCTGAAGAGCATTATCGAGAAGATCACCGGCGAGAAATCGTTCTACCAGTCACCCACCGACATGGGGGTCAACCGGGCCGGCTTTGCCATCATCAACGACGAAGCAGCCCAGGAAGCGGCCAAGCAGGAGCTGATCCGCCGCTACTTCCGCTACCGCTGCGAATACGCCATGGGCTTCGAAAGCCCGGAGACCGTGCAGCGGGCCGAACTGCTCTTCAAGCGCTTCGAACTCAAGCCGGAGTCGCGGGCAGTGGTGCTGCCGGCGCGCGAGGCAGCCGAGCAGGCCGAGGGCGCGGACAAGGGGAACAAGGGGGTCTACTGCGGGGCGGCCATGGCCCTGGCCGACGGCACGATCATCACCGGCAACAACTCGCCGCTGCTCCATGCCGCTTCCAGCCTGGTGCTCCACGCCATCAAGCACCTGGCCGACATTCCCCAGAAGATCAAGCTGCTGCCGCCGAATATCATCAAGGCGGTGGGGAGCCTGAAGACCGACGTGCTCAAGGAGAAGTCGCTGAGCCTCGACGTGGTGGAGGCGCTGATCGCCCTGAGCATCAGCGCCACCACCAACCCGGCGGCCCAGCTGGCCATGGAGAAGCTGAGCGAACTGAAGGGCTGCGAGGTGCACATCACCCACATCCCCACCCCGGGGGACGAAGCCGGGCTGCGGCGCCTGGGGGTCAACCTGACCAGCGATCCCAGTTTCGCCACCAAGGACCTCTTCATCGCCTGAGCAGGACAGCCACCCCTGGTCAGCGGCGCCAGGCGGTTCACCTGCCCGCGCAAGGAGTGACTCCGGGCCGGGCCAGGTTCACTCCAGGTAGCCCAGCTGCCGCAGCCGGTCCCGCTCATCCTCATCCAGGCGTCCGGCCGGCACATCACCGTCCTGCTCCCCGTTCCCGAAACGCTCGCGCAGCGCGGCCAGGGTTTCCGGCCAGGAGCCCGAACAGGGCTGGTCGACCCAGCGTTCCCCCTCCCAGCTGGAGCAGCGCTGCCCCCCGTCCCAGGCCCAGAGCCGCTCCCCGGGAGAGACCAGGCCGTAGAGGTGATCGGCCAGCTTGATCGAGCGGGGACCGAGAAAGTGGACCTCGGGGTGCGAGTGCTCCTCCATCAGCAGGAAAGGGCGTCCGGCAAGCGCCCGGGTGTTGTCCTGCCGCAGCGGCACACCGGACGAGGGCCGGGCTTCCACACCGGCCAGTTGGAGGATGGTGGGAAAGAGATCCACCTGGGACACCGGCAGGTCCACCACCCGCGGTTCGGTCTGGCCGGGCCACTTGACCAGGCAGGGGATCTCGATCAGTTCGGGGTCCAGACGGAAGGAGTGATCGAAGAAGCCGTGCTCACCGAGAAACTCGCCGTGGTCGGCCAGCACGGCAATGAACGCCCGGTGGTAGAGGTCCTGCCGGCGGAGCTCGTCGAAGAGCAGCCCCAGTTGCTGGTCCATGTAGGCCACCTCGGAGCAGTAGGCCGCCCGCAGGCAGCGCAGGGCCTCTTGCGGCACCGGCCGGCCGCTGTTGCGCACCTGCCTGAACGCCTCGGTGTCCCCGGCGATCATCTCCGGCCAGTGGGGGAGCCCGGCCACCTGCCCCTGGTGCCACGGCAGCTGGAACTGGCGGCGGAACTCCTTCGGCGCCACGTAGGGGAAGTGGGGGTCGAAGTAGTTTACAAAGAGAAAGAGCGGCGCGTTTCCGGCGGTGTGCAGATACTCGACCACCGCTTTGGTCAGCGGCCGGGCGCGGGTCTGGTACCCGTCGGGATCGCGGTACCGGGTAAAGCCCTGGGCCACCCCATACCTGGCGGCGGAGAGCGCTCCACCGGCAAAGCCGGCGGTGAGGTAGCCCCGGGCCCTGAGCAGTTCGGCCAGGGTTTCGGTCCGGGGCTGCAGCCTGGCCCAACGGACCCCGGCGCCGTGCTCCGAGGGGTAGCGGCCGGTGAAGATCGAGGCGTGGGAGGGCAAAGTCCAGGGCGAGACGGCAAAAGCCCGGGTGTAGACGGTGGCCTCCGCGGCAAAAGCCCGCAGCACGGGGGTGACATCCCCCGAGCCCTCGTAGGGGCTCACCGCATCGCGCCGCGTGGTGTCGAGGGTGATGATGATGATCGGCGCCAGATCCGAAGGTCGCCGGGGCCAGGGGAACGGGGCCCCCCACCAGTATTCCCCCTGTACTGGACCTTCCACGCTGAAGGTCAACCGGTGGTCACCGGGGGGAAGCTGGAGGGCCAGAGTTTTCTCGTTGCCGGGAGGAACCGCGACCGTGGCGGTCTCGGGGATGCCACCGATGGTAAACCGCGCCTCACCGGCGGAGCGGTTGCCCACAGTCGTGCGCAGTTCCACCGCCGCGGCAACGCTGAGGCGGGCCTGTCTCCGGTGCGGCCCCTGAAAGAAGAACCCTCCCTGGAGTACCCGCCCCTCGCCGCTGTCGAACACACCGCTGTCGAGAAACCTGGCGATCCGCTTCAGCCGGGGACTCAGATCGGCCCGCAGCACGCCGGACAACGACCCGCAGTCATACTCGATCCTCTCCAGCTCCAGCGGCTCCCCGTCATCCCGGGCCCGCGGGCCGGGCCGGTTCAGGGTCAGACGGTGCGTACCGGATACCAGCAGCTCCGGCGGAACCGTGACCCGGAGCAGGCCGTTTTCTGAACGGATGCCGACGGCCGGTTCGGCCCGGCCGTTCCAGAGCGGTTCCCAGACCTGGTGAATGGAGCGGTCCGCCTGGACCAGTGTCAGGTGGAGCGTGTCCAGGGGGCCGTTCACCCGGCAGATCATGGTGGCCGGCGAGCTGATCCGCCAGCGCATCTTCCTCGGCGCGCCATCCCAGCCGCCGCCCGGGTAGAAGAGCAGCGGCACATCGGAAAAGACCTGCCCGTACAGTCTGTTCAGCGATTCCACGGGCAGGATTGGTGAACCGGGGGATTCACCGGGCCCGTGGCAGGCCAGGACAGCCAGGAGGCAGAGACAGATCGTGATGGTGCGGAACGTTCTGGCGGAGATGGCTGTCACAGCGGGAACTCCAGCCGACCAGGCCGCCGGCGCTGACGGCTCGCCCCGGCTACCGGCCCACCTGGCTGACCTTGAACACCAGCTCCAGCTGCGGGCGCCGCTTCTTCCCCGGGATTGACATCTTCAGCCACTTGTCGGCGATGTCCTTGTAGTAGATCAGGTCGAAGAAGAAGTTTTTGAAATCGAGGGTGGCCGAATAGACCGCGGTGCCACCAGGCGTGGGGTAGAAAAAGGTGCTGCGGTAAAAGGTCTGGCCGGTATCCACCGTTTGGATCTGCCGCTCCCCCCGCACACCGCCGGCGCCCTCGGCGTTGGGCAGGATCTGGTTCAGCGTGGTGGTCTGCACCATGAACTGGTAGTCCTTGGCATAACGCTTGTACTCCCGGCGGATCTCCTGCAGCGAGACCGGTTCGATCAGCGTGCCGGTCTCGTCGTAGAGCTGGAAATCCTTCATCTTGATGCTCCACATCCTGTGCTTGAAGTTCTGCATCCCCACCACCAGGGGCAGATACTCGGACCCTTCGCCCATCCGCAGCTGGGCGACCTGGAACCCAATGGCAAAGACCGCGTTGTCCACCCGGGTGGTGACGAACTGGGGGAAGGTGCGCTGGTTGGCCGGGATCGGTATTGGCATATCCTCGGACGGGGCCGGCACGGCAGCCACCGTCTGCTCCTCGTCGGCCTGCAGCGCCAACGAGACGGAGAATCCGAGAAGGGCAACCACCATCACTCCCAGAACAGTCAGCCGGCTGATTCTCCGAAACATGCGATCCCTCCTTATCCCGGGTTGTGCCTGCCCCGGACGCCTTTGATTCCTGTTGATGGACCACCCACCCGTAAGATTCATCTCAAGTATAGTCCACGTTTTACCACACGCCCGGGACCCGGGCAAGAATTCGACTCCGCCGCGGCCTGTGGCGCAGCCACCGGCTCATCGAACGAAGTGTCGATACCGGCAGACCAGCTGCCGTCGATAGCCGAGGCTTTCCAGCAGGCCCACACCGGCCGCGTTGTCCTCGGTGGTGGAGATCCAGGAGGCGTCCACCGCCCCGGGGCCCTCGAAGAAGCGGGAGAGCATGAAGCGGTGGAGGGAGGAGCCGATCCCCTTGCTCCGGAAGGGGTCCTCGGTAATGGCTGAACGGACGAAGATGCCGCTGGTCCCGACCTCCTCCTTCCAGTGCAGGTAGCAGTCGTTTTGATCCGGGTCACAGCGGGAGGGCAGCAGGACCCAGAGCATCGCGGCCTTCTGGGCGTCAACAGAGGCGGTGAACAGCCGGCAGGTCTTTTCCGAATGGCCCTCCAGCCCGTAGAAGCCTGACCAGGCCCGGAGGAGCGGTGTCAGGGTGGCCAGGATCCCGGCAACGTCCCCCTGGTGCATCCGGTAGTCGACGCGGCTGCCGTCCACCGTCTGACAAAGATCGTAGCCGGCCCGGTAGTCGGAACGCCGCAGCCGGTAGAGCAGTTGGGGAGGACCGGGCTGGAAACCGACTTCCTCGAGGAGAGGGAGGAGTGAATGCCCCACCCGCAGGTCCCAGGATGGCCGGACCACGCTCTTGACCCAGCGGCGGCTCCGGCCGAAACAGGCCCGAAGAGCCCCGCGCACGCCCCCCGCGCCCTGATCGAGGAAGAGCGGGATGACCATCCGGTGGGCGCGCTGAACAAAGAAAACGGCTGCAATCCGGTTCTGGTCCAGGGCCAGCAGGTGCGGGCCGGGACCGTTCTGTTCCAGATGCCCCATCCAGGCCTGGTACCCGGGGCGGTATACAAAGCCCTGCCGGTCGAAGCCCTCCCTGATGGCCTCCAGCAGTTCAGACACCCGCCCCGCCATCCCCTTGACCATGCGCATGAAACCGTTCCCCGAAAATGAGTCTGGAGGCCATTCCGAGCTTGATCCGACAACACCCAGCCGTCCGGACGTGCACGGTGAGCTGTTGTAGCAAATGCCCGGCCGGGCGTCAATCAGCGGCTTGCACCAGTCAAGGTGCGGATATATCATCATTTTCTTTGGAGGAGTGATGGACCGCAGACCCGACCCCGCAATCAACGATGCCCCGCGTCTGATGGCCGTCCTGCGCCTGGGGCTGCGCTGCGGCCTGGTGGTGGGGATGGTGGTGGGGGTGATGGAGGGTTTTACCACCCTGAAACACGTCAGGGCCACCTGGGGGAACATCGCCGCCGGTGACATCCTCCGAGAGGTCCTGCGGCTCTTTGGCACCACGGTCCTGGCCGAGGGGTTGATCTGCGGACTGCTCGGCGTGCCCCTGGCCGCCCTGATCTACATCCTTCACGCCCGGCTGGCCGGTCCGCAGCGAACCCGCACCGGCCTCACGGCCCTGGTGGCCGGCGCCTGCACGGCGCTCTTCCTCACCCTGTACGCCCGGTTCTCCATCCACACCATCACACCGCTCCGCCGGTTGCTGGACGGTGACAGCCTGGAGACCAGCCTGCGGCTGATCTTTGTCTGCCTCCTGCTGGGTATTGCCGTGGGACTGCTGATTCACCGCTTCCGGGGGCGGCGACCCGCCGAATTGACCGGACTGGGCCTGGCTGCCGCCGCCCTGGCACTGGCCCTGGCGGGTCCGTTCTTCCACTACCTGGGACTGAAACACGTTCGGCGATTGCTGGAGGCGGGCCGTCCGGGAGTTCTGACCGGGTTTACCCTCGCCCTGGCCGCGGCGGCTGCGCTGCTGCTCTTCTGGCGGCTGGCCGCGTCGACGAAAGACGGCCGGCAAGCCGGGCCGCTGGCACGCTGGATCGACATCGCCGCCATCCTGCTCTTCGCGCTGATCAGCCTGCCCGGGTGGCGGGCCGGCGAACCGCAGTGGAAGTCCAACGGGGAGGCAACGGCCGGCAAGTGGACCGAGGACCGCAACGTCATTCTGGTCTCGGTGGACACCCTGCGCGGCGACCGGCTGGATCCGGGGAACCAGCGGCGGGTCTCCACCCCGAACATCGACCGGCTGGCCGAAGACGGGGTGCTGTTCACTAAAGCCGAGGCGCCCTCCCCCTGGACCCTGCCCTCGGTGGCCTCCATGCTCACCTCGCTCCACCCCACGGCCCACGGAACCTACGGCAAGGGCAGCCGCCTGTCCCCCGAAATGGTTACCCTGGCCGAGTCGATCTCTCGCGAAGGGATGACCACCAAGGCCGTGCTGGCCAACGGCTGGCTCAATTTCCCCTTCAATCTGCACCAGGGGTTCGACAGCTACCAGTTCACCTACTCCAAACAGACCCGCCCCATGTGGTGGCCGGGCCTGATCGTGCGCCGCGTCGCCAATGCCCTGCGCCTGGGCCCCAACCCGTTCAGCACCAAGAAGGACATGTCGGTGGCCCGGAACCTGGTGGACAAGGCCATCGACTACCTGGAGCAAAACGCGGAGGGTAATTTCTTTCTCTGGATCCACCTGGTGGACCCGCACGACCCGTATGTGGCCCGCGGCCGGTATCTCCGCGAGGCGCCCCAGCCCCGCGGCCACGGCGCCTTCTCCCGTTACGATTCGGGCCCCACCGTGGACCTGCGCAAGGGGCGGATGATGGGCTCGGGGGAGCGGAGGCGGCTGGAGAACCTCTACAACCTCGAGATCCGCTACACCGACGATGAGATCGGCCGGCTGGTGGACAGCCTCGAGCGGCTGGGGCTGGACGGCAATACCATGGTCATCCTCACCTCGGACCATGGCGAGGAGTTCTGGGAGCACGGCAATGTGAACCACGGGCACACGCTCTACGGCGAGCTGCTCCACATCCCGCTGATCGTCCGTCCGCCCCCGGGCTACCCGGTGGCCCGGAAACACGCAGTCCAGCGTGGTGCGGCTGATCGATGTGGCGCCCACGGTGCTCGATTTCCTCGGCATCGAACCGCCATCCTTCTGGGAGGGGGAAAGCCTGCTGCCCCTGGTCCGCGGTGAGGAGACCGGAGACCGACCGGCCTTTGCCGGGAGCCTGGTCTACTACCAGGAGCAAAAGTCGGTCCGTCTGGGCCGGAACAAATATATCCGCATCCCACGCACCGGGGAGGAGGAGCTCTACGACCTGGAGACCGACCCCCTGGAGAAGATCAACCTGGCGGACCAGCTGCCGGAACTCGCCGCCGAGATGCGGGTGGTGCTGGACAGCCATCTCGAAGCGCAGAAAACACTGGCCGAACGCTACCCCAGCCTGGTCACCGAAGAAGATGAAGTGGATGACCGGCACATCGAAGAGTTGAAAGCCCTGGGATACGTCCAGTGAGCGACCATGCCGGCCGTATCGAAGCCGGGATCTGGAACCGGCCCTACGTTCTCTGCCTCGCGGCCAACTTTCTCGCCTTTTACGTAGTCACGTCCTTTGTCCTCTACCCCCTGCTGATCAAGGATCACGGCGGCACCGACACCCAGGTGGGCCTGATCATGGGCATCTTCTCGGTGGTGTCGGTACTGCTGCGCCCGCTCACCGGGATGGCGGCAGAACGGCTGACCTACCGCTCGGTGACCATCTTCGGTCTGGCCATGCTGGCGGTGATCGTTCCCTTCTTCGCCCTGGTACAGCCCACGGGCTGGAGCGTCATCGCCCTCAGGGCCCTGTTCGGTGTGGGCTGGAGCTGCATCCTCGCCCCGCTGATGGCCCTGGCCACGCGGCTGACCCCGGCCAACCACCTCTCCGAGGCACTGGGCATTTTCGGCATCTCCGGGCTGCTGGCCCACGCCATCTCGCCGATGGTCAGCGAACTGGTGGTGGCCAGGAGCGGGTTCACCGCACTGTTCATCCTCGACAGCCTGCTGGCCGCCATGGCCGTGGGCCTGGTGTTCCTGATCCCCAGGGCCCGCAAAAGCCCGCCGCCCTCCCCGGAAACGGAACCGGCCCGGACCTCGGGCCGGCTGCTGGCGGCCGCCGTGGCCGGCGTGGTGCTGATGGCCATCGCCCACGGCGCCACCCGGGGCACCAACCTCAACTTCATCGGCCCCTACTGCCGCTCCATCGGCATCGAGCGCTTCTTCCCCTTCTTCATCGCCTTCTCCTTCAGCGCCATCCTCACCCGCTTCCGGCTGGCCGCGCTCCCCGACCGCTATGGCCAGCGCCGGGTGGCCATCCCGGCCCTGCTGCTGGTGGCGGCGAACAGCCTGATCATCTCCCAGATCAACGCCACCTGGCTGCTGATCGTCGCCGGCCTGATCGGCGGCCTGGGGCAGGGACTGATCTTCCCTGCCCTCAGCTCGCTGATGGTGGACCTCATCGGCCACCACCGCCGCGCCTTCGCCCTTTCGGTCTACACCACCTGCTTCGAGATCGGCTTCGGCCTCGGGCTGCCGCTGTTCGGCATGGTGGCCGACCACCTGGGCTACCGCTGGATGTATGCCACCGCCGGTTTCTACATGTTCGCCTCCACCCTCTTCTTCATCCGGCTGGTCCCGGCGGAAAAGAAACGGTCGGCGCAAGAGCATTGAAGAATCACTATTTGTCACTTTGTCACTTTTTGGGGTCAGGCACCAAAAAGTGACAAGACATCCAAAAGTGACATTTTCATGGACAATATACAGAGCGGGGGAGGAAGAGCTGCCGGACCTGGTTTTTAAGGTTTAATTGACAAAATAGTGCAAAGAGGCTTGACGATTCGCCATTATGACATTATTTATATGTTAGGTAGAATCTGAGATAGCTTTCCAACACTTCCCGATCGCAAGCAATCCCGCAGATGGGTTGCGGCCCTGGCCAGGACAGATGAACCGAGGAGGGTGTTCATGGTTTACTTCATCTACTTGCTCAGCAACTGGTTCTCATGCTGCGGTTCCAGGTTCTATCCGGACCACACCTACAGAGGAATCGGCTTCTTCGGTGTCGAACCGGAAGCGCCGCGGCCGCTGCTCCCTGATGTACCGCCCATGCGTCCCTGCCCCTACCGGCGGGACGAGGTTGGAAACCCGTTCTTCTAGAATCTTTTTTCTGCGAAATACCACAGCCCCGCGCCTCCTGAGGACGGGGCTGTTTCTGTTGGGACTGGTTTGTTCGTCATTCTCCCTGGCGGTCACCGAGATCCCGGCCGATCCACCCCTGTCCTGCTCCCCCGGCACCACCCTCGAGCTCATACGAAGCCGCGGTCAGGACGACACCTGGGAACTCCTGGCCCGCAGCCTGGAAGCGAGCCCGGGTTGCGCTGCCCTGCAGCGGGACTGGGCCTTGATCTCCCTGCGCACCGGCCGGCTGGCCGAAGCGCGCCGACGCCTGCTGGCCGCCGCCCAAACCCACCCCGACACGCCGGCGATCCATTTCGGCCTGGGCCTGAACCTGCTCTACGACCAGACCGAACCCGGCGCCATGGGGCAGAGCCGCACCCACCTG
The DNA here is from genome assembly GCA_963836075.1 of uncultured Acidobacteriota bacterium. Taxonomy (GTDB): domain Bacteria; phylum Acidobacteriota; class JAQAZP01; order JAQAZP01; family JAQAZP01; genus JAQAZP01. Next base: position 1,220,529 of record CAWIIB010000009.1, on the reverse strand, counting down.
GAGAGGGCCCGTACCCTGCTTGCCGGTGAAAAGAGCGGGGAGGACGCAACGGAGAACACGATCTGCGAGGGGTTTTGCCTGCTGGCCCTCAGCGCCCTGGCCCCCACCCCCGACGAGCAGGTACGGATGATCGGGGAGAGCCTGGCCAGCTTCGAAGCCGGGGGCTCGGTCTCAGGCCGCGGCCTGGCGCAGAAGCAGCTGGCCGGCCTGCGGCAGCGGCAGGGGGATACCCGGGAGGCGCTGCGCTGCGCCGGGGAGGCCCTGGCCAGCTTCGCGGAACAGGACACCCTCGGCGGAGCGGTGCTGGCCCTCCACCTGGCCGGTAACGCCCACTACCGCCTGGGAGAGGCCGCAGCAGCGGACCAGCAGTATCACCGCTCCATGGAGCTGGCTGAAGAGCAGGCGGACGACGAAAGCCGCCTGCGAAACATGGTGGCCCTGGCCCTGCTCTCCCGGACCACGGATGTGGAGGCGGCCCTGCGCTGGTTCGACCAGTCGATCCCGGTGGCCCGGCAGCTGGGGCTGGACGACATGCTGCTCTATGTGCTCACCACCCGGGGGACCATCTGCGGAACCGAGCTGAACCGCTACCGGACGGCGCTGGACAGCTTCTCCGAAGCGCTGGAAGTGGCCCGGAGAGCCGGCCGCTGGTCCACCGTGGCCAGTTGCCTGGCCAACATGGGGCACATCAGGAGTTTCCTCGGCGACTACGATGCCGCCCTGCTGGAACTCCAGGAGGCCGCGGAGCTGATCGACACCCGCAAAGTGGCCGACGGCCCGCTGGAGAGCTTCATCAACCGGGAGATGGGCTACCTGCTGTGGAAGAACGGGGCGGAGGAGGAAGCGCTGGCCCGGTTGGATCGTGCCGCGACGGTTTCGGATGCCGCCGGCGATACCGTGGGGCTGGCCAATGCCCGGCACCTTCAGGGCGCGGTGCTCTCGGCGGCCGGCCGGCTCCCGGAAGCACGGGCCAAACTGGAATCGGCCTTCACCGCCTACCAGAGGCAAGCTGACGAATACGGACAGGCCTGTGTCAGCTACTCCATGGGCCGTACCGCCGAGGCTCTGGGGGACCCGGACCGGGCCGGGGAATCGTATCTGGCGGCCACCCGCCTGAGCGAGAGTGGCGGTTACCCGATCCTCGCCTGGAGCAGCAACTACCGTCTCGGCCGGCTGGCCTTGGCCGGCGGTGACCTGGTGCGGGCCCGGCAGCGGCTTGAGCTGGCCCTCGAGGCCATCCACAAAGGTCGGGCGCACCAGGCTGAGGACACCTTCCGGTGGTCCTACATGGAGGACAAGCATCAGGTCTTCTGCAGCTATGTCGACGTGCTGGATCAAATGGCCCGCGGCGGCCTGCTGGAGCAGGGCGCCGGGCTCTGCTTCACCGTTGCCGAGCAGGCCCACGCCAGTTCGCTCCTCGACCTCCTGCGGGCGGAGGAAGAGGGCCGCGGCGGGGATGCGGAAGCCTTGCCCCGGATCACCACGGACCAGGCGCTGGCAGCGCTGCCGGGACCGGACAGCTGGCTGCTGGAATACCTGCTGGGTGAGGACGTCTCCTTTCTCTTCCTGCTGGCCAGAACCGGGCTGACCGTTCACCGGCTGCCGCCACGGGTCGAGATCGAATCGCTGGCCGCCGGCTACCTGGAACAGCTGCGCAACCCGCCGGAATCACTGGATCAGGCGATCTCGCCGGAGCTGGCAGCCGCAGGCCGCTCGCTCTTCTCCATCCTCCTGGGACCGGCGGCCGATCAGCTGGCCACCGGCAACGCCCGGCTGGTCATTGTGGCCGACGGTCTCCTGCACCACCTGCCGTTTGAAGCGCTGGCCCTCCCGGGGAATGGCCCGCCCACCTGGCTGGCCCAGCGGCACGAGATCTCATACGCCCACTCGGCAGCCGTGCTGGCCGAACTGCGGGACAGAGGGGACAGCATGATGGACGGCGAACGTCTCGAACTGCTGGCCATCGGCAACCCGGATTTCGGCGGCGAACATCCCCTTCCGCCCCTGCCCCACTCCGGCCGTGAGGTGCGGCGGATCGCCCGGCGCCTGGCCCGCGCCCGGGCCTTCACCGGCAAAGAGGCCAGGAAGAGCCTGCTGGCCGACCCTGAGTTGGCCGGGGCCCGGGTGATCCACCTGGCCACCCACGCCCTGGTGGACGAGGTTTCAGCCCGTGATTCGGCCATCGTGTTCAGCAAGGAGGGGCCGGACGGGCAGGACGGGCTGCTGAGCCTGGAGGAGATCGGGGCTCTGGAACTGGACGCCGACCTGGTGGTGCTCTCCGCCTGCAGCACCGGCCTCGGCCGGCCGGTGCACGGGGAAGGGGTGGTGGGGCTCTCCCGGGCCTTTATCTCCGCCGGCAGCCGCTGCGTGGTTCACACCCTCTGGCCGGTGGAGGACCGTTTCACCGCCCGGCTGATGGAGAGCTTCTTTGACGGGCTGGTCCGGGGGGAGAGCAAGGCCGCCGCCCTGACCGGCGCCAGGCGCGCTCTTCTGGAAGACGGAGCCCACCCCCACTTCTGGGCCCCCTTCGTGCTGGTGGGCGAAAGTTCCTCGGCGCTGTATCTGGAACCACGGCCGCGCCGGCCGTGGCTGCTGGCGCTGGTGCTGATCGTGTTCGGCCTGCTCACCCTCGCCGGCGGCATCCACATGCTGAAACGAAGACAGGGACGTACATGAATTTATGAATTTTACGGAAGAGCGGGGACGTACATAAGCTTATAACTTTGCGTCTCACGCGGTGACGTCCAGGATCGTTATTATCAATCCCGAACGATATCCCGGCGTAACAAAGTTATAATCTTATGTACGTCCCTGATGTCCCCCTGCAGAAAAATTCATAAATTCATGTACGTCCCCAACATCTGCCGTCCCCTCTTCTCCTTCTACTTTGCTGTCGCCACCACCGTGCAGGCGTCGCTGTCGGTGTCGCCTGACGGGGCGAATGGCGGCTGGTTGTAGGGCGCCGGGGTGACGTCCACGCCGATGAGGGTGAAGACGTTGTCGCCCACCAGCGAACCGAGGGCCGGCAGGCTCTGGTTCCAGACAGTGCTGTAGGTCTCGCCGTCGTTGAGGTTGGTCCAGCCGGCGCGCCAGTTGGTGTACGGGGTGCCGTTGCCGATCACCATGTTGATCCGGCCGGCGGCCCGGCGGTTCTCGGTGGTCAGGTTGGACAGCGACACCGCAAACTGGGTGGTGAAGGGCAGCACGCCGCTGTCCGGACTGCAGCCGATGGCCACCTGCACCGTGTCGGTGGGCTGGGACGAGCCGTCGATGCCCCAGATCTCCACGTCGTCGATGTTCCAGCCCGAATACTGCCAGGCGCTGTCGGTCTCACCCATGGTCCAGCGGAGGTAGACCGTCGACTGGCCGTCGGCCACGGCGGAGATGTCGTATTCCACCTGGCTCCAGGACGAGTCGGTGACCTCGGCCGTGTTCTGCCAGACGGTGGTCCAGGTGGTGCCGTCGTTGCTCACCCGGACGTAGGCGTGGTCGTAGGTCGGCTGCTCGACATTGAGGTAGCGCCGGAACTTGAGGATCACCCTGTTCAGGGTGGAGCAGTCGATGGCGCTGGAGGTGAGGTGCGTCTCGTTGAGGTAGTTCTCGTAGTCGCCCGAGAGGTTGTAGCCGTAGACGTTCGGGCCGCTGTGGCCGCCGGTGGGATCGGGGTTGCCGTATTGCCCGCCGCCGCCGGTGGGCTGGCCCCAGGCCCAGAGGCCCTGGGTGGTCCAGCCGGGGTTGCTGTCCATGGTCCACTGCTGCTGCACCACCGGCACGCCCACGGTGAGCTCGCGCGGTGCGGGTGGTGTCACCGTCGTGGTTGGTGGTGTTGACGAAGTCGACGTCAGCGGTGTAGCCGCCGTCGGCCAGGCCGTTGGCCGTGCTGTTGATCGACAGGGTCACCGTGGCCGTGCCCAGGGCGGGCATGGTGCCGCCGGTGGTGCTGCTGTCGAGCCAGGCCGTGCTCTCGCTCACCGTGTAAGTGATGGGGTAGCTCTCGTAGTTGGTCAGGGTGTAGTCGAAGGTCTGCGGGGTGAACGGCCCGCCGTTGGCCCCCTCGGAGAGAAGCTCATGGCGGGGGTGACCCGCATCCCGCTGGGGGTGAAGGGCACTGCGGTGTCGGCCACCGCAGCCACGGCCGCCTTGGTGCAGGCGGTGGCGTAGGCCAGGTCGCAGTTGGCCACCAGGTCGCTGGTGGTGTGGTAGTAGGGGCTAAAGTCGCTCCCCCAGGCCTCGTCCTCGGAGGCGACGATGGCCTGGTAGCCGTGGGCCCAGAACGAGCCGTGGTCGCTGGCGCTGAGTGACTCGTGGATCACCAGCGGCTCGATCTCGGCAGAGACATAGTAGAGGGCGGCATCACGCAGCTCGTAGGCCAGCGCGGTGGAAGTCGGGGTCGGTGTAGATGATGAAATCGGGGGGCGCCGGGTCGGTGCCCGAGTAGCCGATCATGTCGAAGTTGTAGCAGCCGATGACATTCATCCCCGCCGCGGCGATGTCGGCCACGTAGGCCGCCCGATCCCACCAGGCCCTGCTCCTCGCCGGCAAAGCAGGCGAACTTGATCGTCCGCTCGAAGGTGTAGCCGGAGAGCACCCGGGCCGCCTCGATCACCGCCGCCGAGCCGCTGCCGTCGTCGTCGGCGCCGGGGGCGAAGTTGTAGGGATCCTCGGAGGTGGAGTCGTAGTGGGCGGAGATAAAGACCACCTCGTCGGGATAGAGCAGCCCGGGGATGGTGGCGATGATATTCTGAACGGGTGTTGCCGCCGATGCTGAAGTAGTGACGCTCGGCGGCGAGACCGAAACCGGCGAACTGGTTGTAGATCCAGTCGCCGGCCGTGTCGCACTCGGGGGCGTAGGAATAGCGGGTGCCGAAGTTCTCCAGGGTCTGGATCTTGCCGGTGTAGCTCAGCTGGGTGATGGCAGCCACCATGTCGTCGATCTCGCCGCCAAAGGCCCGGGTACCGGCCGGGGCGGTGCGCTTGTGGCCGGCAGCCAGCGCCTTGTGCGTGGGGGTCACCAGCACCAGTTCGTGCCCGGCCATGGAGAGCGGCTCGACGCTCTCGGCCGTGGCCTTGACCAGGGCCAGACCGCCCTGGCGGTAGAGCCGCTGCACACCTTGCGCCGGCGGGGAAGGCGGCATCCCGGCCGTCACGGATCATCACCCAGTAGTAGCCGGTCGCCGTCGGCCCAGGGCGCGCGGTCCACCACCGTGGCCGCGCCGCCGAGGCGGACGATGGCCTCGTCACCGCGCCCACCAGCAGACGGTCGCCCGCCCGGTGGTACACCGGCAGGCCCAGCTTCTCCACCAGGCCGGACGCCTCGGCGCTGTCCCCGTGAACCAGCACCAGGGCCTCGGGTTCCGGCGTCCCGGCCGCATCGACCGACACCGGCGCCAGAAGGGCACAAACCATCACCGCAAGTACGATCCGTCCATTCCAAAACATGAGCACTGCCTCCACCACGCCGCGCCGGGAAGGCGCAACGGTTCATTGTTCGTTTCTGCTGCCCAAGGGAATATCCCGCCATCCCCGATGGGGACGGGAATCGGACGTCGGCCGGGATGTCCGGAGCGGTCCGGGGCACTGGACCAACTGCTTCAACCAACCCTGCCCCTTGCTATCTTCAGTAAATATAGGTGGTTTAGAGGGGCAGGCGCAAGGTGATTGCTGTCTCCCCTCATTGATTCCTCAATAGAAATTACTTGACTTGTGAAAAAAAAACACTGTAGATTCTATTTATAATTAGAATCGATAATTCGGTATCAGCTATTTTTGCTCAAATATGTAATTACCCGAAGATCGTGAAAAGCCACACGGTAAGCCAGTCATAAAAATATTTTCTTAGTTTAGAAATAAAATTTCTATTGTGAGACCCCATTCCCCATGAGCAGAACCAGAGTGGGTCCATTCGATTCCAGAAATCTCATCTCACGGTCCCTTCTCTCTCGATACCCCAGCCGGGCACCTCCCATTCCCGCTCTCCCCACGCAATATTGCAGATGATCCTGAAGGTTTTGACCGCATTTACTTTACAGAACAACAGGGAGAAGAACATCAAATGTTAAGGACGATTTCGACTGTAGTTGCTATCGGTCTCCTCGCGTGTTGCTGTACCTGTTTCGTCAGCCGGCACACCGCCATGTGAACTGCAACGGGTCGATGCGGATACCTACAAGCACCTCGATGCGGAGTATGGCAGTTCAGTGGCCATGTCGGACGACGGGGCCTACTTCGTTGTCGGAGCCGCGTCCGAAGACATCGAAGTGGACAACGATCCCCCCATTGAAGAGAGTGTGGGAGCTGTTTATGTATATGTAAAGAGCGGATCGACGTGGTCTGAGCAGGCGCGGTTGGTGGCCCCCGATGCGGACTCCTGGGATCATTTCGGTGCGTCGGTGGATATTTCCAGCGAGGGTTACTATATTGTAGTCGGAGCGCATCACAAGGGGAAAACATCTGTCAGTGAGGGCAGTGCCTATATCTTCACTCGTTCCGACACAACCTGGAGCTATCAGGCAACTCTCAGCGGAACTGGCGCCGTGGTGACCGGCCTGTTCGGGTGTTCGGTGGCAATTGATTCTGATGGTGAGACGGTTCTCGTCGGCGCAAAATACGATGGGACAACCGACGATGAAGATCCGCCTCTGTGGAAGCGCGGCGAGGTGTATGTCTTCACCAGGAGCAGCACTTCGTGGAGCGAAGAGGCCAATCTTTACGCCGACGACTGGAACGACGCCGATGACGGTATCATCTTCGGCGCTTCCGTCGATATTTGCGGGGATGTCGCCGTAATCGGATCACGTGAAGCGGATTGCGAAGATGACGACGAGGGGGCAGTCTATGTCTTCGCTCGCGATGGGACGAGCTGGGATCAGACGCATAAGTTCTACGCTGATAACGGTGGTTCCCAGGACTGGTTCGGATTTGACGTCGCCGTCGACGGTGATGCCGACACGATCGTCGTCGGCGCCAGGCATGATGATGAGGAGGGAACGCATGCCGGGAGCGCATATATCTTCGTGTTGGATAATGGATCCTGGGAAGAGCAGGACAAAGTTACATACACCAATGGTGCCAGCGGCGATCACTTCGGCCGTTCGGTCGCCATTAACGAGGACGGAGATGGCGTCCTCGTGGGGGCAAACCTGACCGACATCAACATGCAGGGATACGATATCGGCACGGCCTACTACTTCACGCCCAGTGGAACCGATTGGTCGCTCGATTTTCTCGTAGATGCGGACGACAAGGCCGGCGATGACTGGTTCGGTTGGGATGTCTGCATGTCCGCGGATGGGGAATATGGGGTAGTCGGGGCGAGCAAGGATGATATCGGCCTGACTGCCGATGCGGGCTCAGCGTATGTCGTCGGGTTGACTTCGACCGCCTGCCCGTAATGTCAAAGTCAGAACACGTAGGCCTTGTTATACAAAGTAGGGGGAGGGCGTTGACGCCCTCCCTCGACAGTTTCGCCGTTAGCCAGGATATTCGATTTTGGACCAGAGATGGTCAGAAATCACGCCCTGCCGAAATGCACTCGTCATTTTCAGGTGAATGATCATGAAGCTAATCCCTCGGTGCAGTGAAATATTCTGGGCCGCGTGCACTCTTTGTATTCTGTGCGGCCTTTTCAATGTTTATTGGCTCGACGCGGCTGTTTCTCTGGATGCAAATCCATCACAAATGAATGGCCTGAACAAACCGTACTGTTTGCCTTTTGGGTTCGTGGAAAACCGGGGCCAAGTGGGTAAGAACATAAAATACTATGCTCGATCAGGGAATTATTCAGTCGTTGTAACCGGAAACGACGTTGTATATTCGCTCATGATGATTAACAAGGAGTTGCCAGGTCGAAAAATTAATCTGAAAGTGCCATTGGGCAATGCCAATCATCTGACGATCGAGGGCGTGCAAGAGCTGGACGCGGTCGTAAATGTATTCAAAGGTGACGATCCTGGGAAATGGCGGACAGGGATTCCCGTGTATTCCGCACTTGACCTGGGCGAGATTTGCGCCGGGGTTTGTCTGTCACTGAAAATGACCGAGGCCGGCTTTGAGAAAGTGTTCACGATCAGGCCGCATGCAGACCCTTCCGTGATAAAAATTGAACTCGAAGGTGTGGACAAACTCTCTGTTGATCAAAATGGAGAACTCGTCTGTCAAATCGGGGAGGAAGCCCTGAGATTCACCAAGCCGGTCGCCTTTCAGCAGATCGACGGGGCGCGGATAGATGTTCCAGTGTTTTACGAAATAAACGATCATTCGTACAGGCTTTCGAGTTGGAACCTACTCTCATGAGCACTCTCTGCTCATTGATCCATTATTGGCATCGACATATTTAGGTGGATGGCATGGTGATGCCTGTAAAGTGATTCTGGCCACTGAGGACGGAATTTACGTTGCAGGAACTACCTGGTCGGATGATTTTCCAACAATTGCGGGTTGTTTTCAAACAGCATATGGCGGTGGGGATACAGACATATTTATTTCCCACTTTGACTCGCAGCTGACAACCCTCATCTCGTCCACTTATGTTGGTGGGAGCGATGATGACTATTTGGAAGGTCATTCCGCAATGGAAATGAATTTAGACGGAGATCTGCTCGTATGCGCAGGCAGCTATTCTGCAGATTTTCCAACAACGGATGGCGCCTATGACCGTTCGTTCAATGGTGATATCGATGGCGCAATATTCCGGATGAACGGTGCGCTGAATGAGCTTGAGGTATCGACTTTTCTAGGCGGGATCAACTGGGATTCGTGTGCTTCACTCGATCTGGATGTCGAGGGAGATGTGTTCGTTTCCGGCAGGACCTGGGGCACCACGACCACATTCCCGACGACGGATGGTGCCTATGACAGGACGCCGAATGGTTCATATGATTTCTTCATTTCAAGGTTTGATCAAGAACTGACAACTCTGGAAGCGTCCACCTTATTTGGTGGACATCTGTATGAAGCCTATAATTCTCAGATACTTGCCGTGAATGATGGTGTCTATCTTGCCGGCAATACTGCATCCAGTGATTTCCCAACAACACCAGGCGCCTATGATGAGACCTTCAACTATGACGGCAGCGTTTGGCATGACATGTTCATCTCCAATTTCGACCGGGATTTGACCACCTTGAACCGGTCGACCTTCCTGGGCGGGACAAAGGATGACCTGTGCGGTGGGATCATCCTCGATCAGGACGGCACCATCGTCATTGTCGGATCGGCGCGATCCAGTGATTTTCCGACGACACCGGGTGTCTATGACAGGGAGTGGAGCGGGCAGGCCGATTTCGCCATCTGCCGGATGTCCGCCCAACTCGATGAACTGATTGCCTCAACCTTCGTGGGCGGAGAGGAGACCGATAATTGCTATGCAGCCGCCCTGGACGAGGCGGGATATATCGTCGCGGTTGGGCGGACTGATTCGGAATCGATCCCGATCACGCCAGGTGTTTACGGCAGCGTGAATTTTGAAAAGAAGGACTGCTACATTGTTCGGCTGGATCGCGACTTCGAAAGGCTAACAGCGGCGATGATCCTGGGCGGTGAGACCGACGTGGGGTTCGACACTTCCGAGGCATGTTTCGATGTTGATTTCATCGAAGGTGACAAGATCATCGTTTGCGGAGAAACTCACACCTATTCATTCCCAACGACTTCGGGCGCCTATGCCGAATCGTCCGCCGGTTCGCATGACGGCTTTATCTCGATCTTCGATGAACTGTTGACCCTGCATGCCGGCAAGGTGATCGTCGGGCCTGGGCCATCCCATAAAAACTCACCTCTGGTGCGTGTCTACCCGGCGGCCCAGGATGCTCCATACGGGTTCGAGTTCAGTGCCTACGGCGCACCCCACTACGGTGTAAACGTCTGCTGCGGGAATCTTGATCAGGATCCTGCCGACGAGATTATCACCGGGGCCGGGCCGGGAGAGATCTACGGGCCGCACGTCCGCGGGTTCGAGATCGACGGTGCTCCGCTGCCCGGTTTGAGTTTTATCGCGTATGGCACCCTTCGCTTCGGTGTCAATGTGGCGGCTGGCGATATCGATGGCGACGGGTATGAAGAAATTATCACTGGTGCCGGTCCGGGGGAAGTGTTCGGCCCTCACGTTCGGGCATTCGACTACGACGGCACTCCCGGTGTTTCACCTGTGCCTGGTGTCAGTTATCTTGCCTATGGAACGCCCAAATGGGGTGTCAACGTTGCTGCTGGTGATATCGATGGCGATGGTTTCGAGGAGATCGTTTCCGGCCCCGGTCCCGGTGCAGTTTACGGGCCGCATGTGAGGGGATGGAACGTGGATGGTGGAGGTGCTGCAGCCATCCCCCAGGTCAGCTTCCTGGCGTACGGGACGAACAAATACGGGGTGAATGTCTCCTGCGGCGATCTGGATGGCGACGGAATCGATGAAATCGTGACCGGCGCCGGCCCCGGTGCGGTTTTCGGCGCCCATGTCCGGTGCTGGGACTACGATGGCACATCGATTGTGTCATTGCCCGGCAGCAGTTTCTTTGCCTGGCCGCCCGACGGTGTTCGCTACGGTGTCAATGTCTCATCCGGAACTGACATGGATGGTGACGGTCGCGACGAATTGCTGGCCGGCAGCGGGCCGGATCCTGGTGCGGACGCCACCGTCAAGGTGTTTACCTATGACGACTCGACCATGAGCCTTTCCTTCTCACTGACTGCGTTTTCGAATCTCGGACACGGTGTCAATGTTACCGCCGGGCGGTTTTGAGGCCGAAGGAACCGTAATGACAAGAGGCAGTGAATATGAATGGTGCCTGGCACCATTCATATTCGTCACGGGTCAGCGGCTCGCGATGACTGGGGGTATCCTGCTCTACGGCAGAACGAGGAAGCGGGAGGTCTGCCGGCTGGCTTCCGCGCCGTCCGGGCCGTACCCGGTGACCTGGACACGGTATTCACTGCCAACGGGGCGGTCCGAGAGGAGACCGGCGGGCAGATCGATGCTGTTGGTGCCGGTTTTGTCCATCCAGAGCAGGAGGCCCTCCGGGTCGGCCAATTCCACCCGGTATGAAACCGCGCCCTCCGCAGCCGGCCAGTGGAGTGCGCCGGGAGCAGCGGCCAGACGGCCCCGGGGAAGCTCCGTGGCTTCGGCCGGACCGGCGTCACGATAAGTCAGCTGCCCCTCGCCAGGCATCAGGGGGATCAGCACGACCAACAGCAGGGCCACCACGGCTCCGCTGAACACCAGGCGTCGCGGGGCGGAGGGGAGAACCAGAAAGCGTTTCAGCTTGTCGAAAAACGACTCCGGCTCCGCGCCGTCTCGAAAAAAGAGGTTGAAACGGGGCGGCGGCTCGATCCGCACAAAGGGCTCACCCTCGAATGCTTCCTCGAGCATGGCGCCAACTTCGTCCTCGCTGATCCGTTGCTGCTTCATAGTTCCCACTCCTTACAGCCGGCCGGGTTCCGCCCGGCTTTACCGGCGAGCCACCCCGCCCTGTCGGCCTCCGGCTTCTGGTCAATTGCCTCCAGGTGCCGGCATGTCTCGTCAACGGCGGGGCGGCCCACCTGCGGGTCTCTAACCCGCTCTATCCAGCGTCACACCCCCTGGACCACCCTGTTCACGAGATGACATTGTCCATGAAAACCGGATCACCGTTAAATCTGCCTGGTCTGTTCGATGGACACGTCCCGCCAGCGCCAGCCGCGCAGCGAGGCCGGCACCAGACGCTCGATAATCTTCCGCAAAGCTCCTTTTTCCGGGTCCCGGGCCTCCCCCGACACCCGGACATAGAAATGCCAGAGCACGGTCTGCTGCCGGTTGTAGAGGAACTGGTTGATGTAGCCGGTGGACGACTCGTCGAACTTTTTCCGGATCAGCGGCTCCTCGGTGATCAGGCCCAACTTGCTGCCCCGGAGGGTGCTGAGCAGGATCAGCCGTTCGAAATCCGCTTCCTCCGGATCCTCGCCCTCCTCCCCGGTGCCGCCTTCGGGGAAGAGGGGCAGCACCGCCTCCAGCTCGTCCTCGTCCAGGGGCAGATTCTTCTTGATCGACTTGATCACCTTCTGCCGTTTCTCGCGCAGGCCGCTGCGGGCATAGACCACCCGGGTACAGATGCCGTCAAGGTAACCGTACAGCTGGGGCAGCCCCTGGTAGCTGAAATTTTTCTTCTTGAAGGTGCGGCAGAGCCCCACCAGCACCTCCTGGGCCAGCAGGTCCAGACGCATGGGGTCGCGGGAGAGCAACGGGTCCTTGCGGCAGAGCATCCGGGAAATCAGCGAGCGGCCGCCGGGCTGGTGGAGCAGGGAGTAGACCAGGCCGAAAGCCCGCTTGTTCCAGAGGATGAATGCCCGGTGGCAGATTTCCTCGAAGTACGGCTTGCTCCGCTTTTTCTCGCGCAGTTCGGCCGAAACCCCGTCCCAGAGTTGCTCGATGGTCAACTCCCGGTGGTCCGCCCGGTCTGCGGTATCGCCGGCCATATGTATATTATTACCAGGATACGTACGGTGAAAACGCTTTTTTCTGACTTCCGGAAGTGTAACATGCCGCAACTGGGCTGTTCCACCCGGGAAATCCTGAATAATGAGCAGCCCGCCCCACCGTCCTGGGGATCAGGTATCTGCTATTCGGCGGCAGCCGGATCGGCCACCCGGCCGAGAAAGAGGATGCTGCCCGAGACGTTGTCACGGATCAGGAAGAGGAAGGGGTGGTTGACCTGGAACCTTGGCGGCATGCTCCGCTTGTGGACCACCGCCGTGGCCGCCGCCGCTTCGCTGCCCTGCTCGTTGACCTCGATGAACGCCTTGTGCAGCACGAGGCTGATGAAGTAGCCCTTGCTGCCGTCCATCCCCGAGAAGTCCGCACTTCTGGTGAAGGCCTCCTTCATCCCCAGCGCCTGCAGCGGCCCCACCAGGTCGGTGGTGCCCCAGGTAAACTTGAACTTCGGCAGCCAGACGCTCACTTTCATTTCGTGCAGACTCCCCAGCAGGGTGACCAGGCGTTCGGGGGTCAGGCCGTTTTCCAGCGCGGGCAGACCCTGTCTGTCCCGGGGCAGGAGGATCAGCATCGACAGGTCGCCGCCCTGGTACGGCAGTTCCAGCAGCTCCACCTCCTTGTCGCCCCCAACGTCGAAGCTCCCGGTCTGGAACATGGTGGCCACCTGCTTCACCGTTCCGTCGGGGAGGGTGAAGTCGGCCGGCCTGGTGCTCTTCTCCTTGAACTTGCTGGCCCAGTCCCCCTTGAAGTGGATGGCGTTGACCAGCACCATCACCGTGGACGGATCGAGGTCGCCGGGCCGGATCAGCTCCCTGATCTTCTCCCTGGTCTTCTCCTCCACCCAACGGTTGATGGTTTGGCGGGCCGCCTCGGTTTCCCTGACGTAATCGAGAGGGGTCGCCGCAACCCCGTAGTTCTCGCTCAGGCACTGGACATATCCGTCCAGCAGCGGGAGCCCGGCCTGGGGCCAGATGGAGTTGGCGGTGGTCAGCGAAACGTCGCCCCTGGCGAGAATCTCGGCCAGACCTTTCTCGAGACCGGCAAAGGTCTGGTGAACCTTGGCCTGCCCCATGGGAAAGTGGAGCGTGTCGGCCATCTCTTTCTCGGTGTTGTTCCGCGCGCCGCTCCAGCTCATGGCCAGGGCGGTGGAGATGCTGTACGGCGAGAAGAAGAGGTTCCCTTCCTTCCTGCTCAGCTGGACATAGAGGTCGAGGGCAAAGCGGGTATTGCCGATCACCGTCATCTCCCGGTAGTCGACCCCCGGTGCGGGTTCCTCCACTACGGGCATTGCCTGGACGGCCGGCGCGGCCGCCAGCACAGTGAAAACAAGAGCCAGGGCCGTCGGTTTGAACATCTCTCCATTCCTCCAAACATGGCGGCCCGGGCCGCCGCCGGGATACAGATAATGGCGCTTACAACAAGTATAACAACCGGGAGGGGGTCTCTGTTCAGCCGGTGGAGGAGGTGAATGGGGAATAATCCCCGAAAATCATTGACCTTTCGCGAGGAAAACACTAATTATCATAGAGTAACAATCCCATCCAATTTCATAATCTCATTCTACAACCGAGGGGAGGAGTGCGGCCATGGAAATCAGAAGTGTCTTGAAGGGTCACAACCTCTTTAAATTGCTCACTGTGGACGAGGTGAGCCGGATCAGCGAGTTTTCAGCCGAGAAGAGGTTCAGGAAGAACGAAACCATCTACACGCGGCAGAAGGCAGTGTCGCATGTATTTTTAAACCTGGACGGCGCAATCGATCTCCGGCTTCCCGCCCGGCCTCCGGAGTTCAGCTTCATCATCGCCAAAGTCGAAAAAGGGGAGCTGTTCGGCGTCGCTTCCCTGCTCGGTTCGGAGCGCTACACGGCAACAGCGGTGGCCGTGGAGGATTCCACTGTTTTGGCCCTGGAAGCCCGGCCGCTGCGCGAACTTCTCCGGAACAATACCCCGGCGGGCTACCACATCATCAACCAGGTGGCCCTGGTCTATTTCGGACGGTACATGAAGGTGATGACGAAGCTCCAGGACGTGATCAGCCAGATCTCGCTGGTGCACCTGGAAACCGAAAAGGAGGAAAGAAAATGGACGAGAACCGCCTTGTCATCATGAACATCGTTGCCAACCTTCTCACGTCCTACTACGGCAACAAGACCTGCTTCTGCATCGTCAACAACAGGGAGCCGGACGCCGCGGAGAAGGACGAGCTGCTCAAGCGTGTGATCTCGATGTTCGAGAACCTCGCCACGTCGTACCAGGCCGACATCAAGGAGATCGCGGAGGGTTCGAACTAGCCGAAAACCCGCACGCCGAGCAGTGTCCTGTCCGCTTCTCGCGTCACCTGTGGCTCAGCGTGCGATCCCCTCCACCGTGCAGGCATCACTGTCCGGCCTCTGCGGCAACTGGGTGCAAGTCGTCTCATGAGCAGGGATGATTGGGTCCGCCGCCGGCTCAGGGTCCGCTCTCCTGATTGCGGCCCAGGACGAACTCCACCAGCCCGTCGAGGTATTCCCCCTCGATCAGCGGGTAGCTGGGCATCCCGTCCCGGCCGTTGGCCAGCGCGTCCTCGATTTTCTCGCGGGAGAGATTCCGCACCTCGCCGCGGAGCAGCAGCGGCGCGTCCCAGGCCTCGTCGTGACAGCGGGCGCAGGCCTCGTGGTAGATGATGGCACCGCTGTCCGAGTCAGGATCGTAACTACTGATATTGGCCCCGCAGGCGACGGCGAGCAGCACCAGGGCGGTGCACACAGGCAGGACGATCCGCTTTCTCATCTTCACTGCACCTCCGCGCATGACCATGCTCGACAAGGGAACCTGACAACTACGCTCAGTTTATCCGATCTTGTGCCGGAGCGGAATCCGGCGCCTGGGTGGACCGGGCGGAGGTACCGGAGAAAAAAAACCGGGGGGATTAGAGCTTACCGCACCCCCCGGTTCTGGTGTCATCTACTGAACTGCTGATCAGTCGAAGTAGACCGTCCAGTGGTCGAAGGAGACCGGCGCGGCCATGCCGTCGGTCACCGTCGTGGTCTGGGAGAAGTCTCCGGGAACCAGTTCATGGTAGTCGAAGATCTTCACGGTCTGCGATTCGATCATATACATGCTGTTGAGCAGCGTATAGGTGTCGTAGTGGTCCTCTTCGGCTTCGCCGGAGCGGTGGGCGTTCTCGATGAACTGCAGGGTGCCGTCGGCGTCCTGCCGCACCCGGGCCTGCCACCAGTCGCCGGTGGGCTCGTTGAGGTCACGGTCGGAGGTCCAGCCGAAGAGCGCGGTGAGGTTGCCGCCCACGTCGTTGGAGAAGCGGACCCAGCGGGTCCAGAAGCCGTTGAAGCCGTCCACACCGGGGGCGTCATCCAGCCGGTCGCCCTTGAGCACGCCGGCCACGTAGACGCCCGGAGGGGGCACGAGGCCGTGGGAGAAGGGCTGGCTGGAAGAGCGCAGCATCTTGACCCCTTCACGCTGGGTGTTGGGATTGACGATGATCGCGTTGCGCACGCGGTCGTACATCCGGCCCAGGCTCTCGTAGGCGATGTGGTCGACGCCCTTGCCCAACGGGGGCAGCATCGAGCTGGAAGTGGAGCTGCCGAGCACCGGCACGTCGTCGGGGATCACGGGATCCAGACGGAATGTGGTGTCGTAGTAAATGTAGGTGACTTCCATGTCCTCGCCGCCGAGCCACTCCACCGTCTTGGTGGTGTAACCGACGAGGTCGAAGCCGGCGCCGTTCCAGTTGTAGTAGGTCCAGTCCTGGGCCCAGATGCTCGGGTCGCTGACCTGGTAGTCGTAGGTGTGGTCTTCCTTGCCGGTGAGGGTCATGCTGCCGTCGTAGATCATGGTGGTGGTGAAGTAGACACCGCCAACCAGGGTGCGCACGGCCTCGCGCACTTCGGTGGTCACCAGACTCACACCATCCCACTCCTCGGTGGTGATGGTGATGGTCTCGTCGCCGGCCGCCGGCATGTCACACTCGGACACGTAGGTCACCCGCTTCATCAGGGTGCCGCTGGCGTCGGGCTCCCAGCTCTCTTCCGTGCTGGTGAAGCCGCAGGTGCCGAAATTCTTCCGCGGGTCGAGGTCGTCGGCGGCCTGGTTGACGGTGGGCAGGGCCCAGGCGGTGGTCACGATCAGTGCCAGGGCCACGGTCAGCAGGGTCATCGTCAGCTTCTTCATTTCCCATTCTCCTTTGGGGGGGTGTTGCGGAACTGCTTAATCCGTCGGTTAAGGAACCAAAGCTTCCAGTAGCTTTGAAAAACTTTAATTAATAATGTCGTTTGAACTTCAGCCGGGTCAGAGGATCATGCCCAACTAGAATATTAGATCATTTCAGAGCCCAAAAGTTACAGAAAACCTTAGGAAAGTTAATTATCCTGGAAGGGAACCCAAAGGACTCCGGGGTTTGTCTGCCGTAAACCATTGATTTCCTTCGTTGACGGCGGAGATCCGGTACATTACCATTAAGGATTCAAGGGGATAGTCTCCTTCACGCTTCATTGGCGAGACACAATTCTCGGGACAACCTGAGTAGCGGTAATGACACAAGAGAACCCAGGGACACCTGTTGATATTGAAAAGACCGGTGTCCAGGAGGACAGTCGGCTGATCGCCCGGATCCTTGCCGGCAGCGAAGAGGCGTTCACCACGCTGATGAACCGCTACGAAGGACGGATCTACGCCTTCGGCTTTCGGATGTGCGGGCGGCACGAGGATGCCCTCGACCTGACCCAGGAGACCTTCCTCACCGCGTTCCAGTCCCTGGGCACCCTGCGTGACGAGTCGGCGCTCAGCTCCTGGCTCTACCGCATCGCCACCAATATCTGCCTGATGCAGAAGAAGAAGCGGAGCCGCGAGGTTACGGTGGATCTCGAGCTGGACGCCTACCTGCCCACCTGCGACACCAACGGCTGGCCGAACATCATCGACTGGTCCTCGGCTCCGGAGAAGGCACTGCTCAGCGAGGAGGCCCAGGGACAGATCCAGAAAGCGCTGCTGGAGATCCCGCCCAAATACCGGGCGGTGTTCATCTTCAGGGATATGGAAGGGCTCTCGGCGGCGGAAACGGCCGGCATCCTCGGCATCCAGGAGAACACGGTGAAGGTGCAGCTGCACCGGGCCCGGCTCCAGCTGAGGGCGATCCTGGAGCGCTATTTCAATGAGAACGGCAGCGGGAAATGAAGAACGATTATCTGAAACAGTGCAAGGGCGAGGGTGTTCGCGACCGCCAGGGTGCCGAGCACGACTGCGGCCGGATCTTCAGCTCGATCCACGACATCATCGGCGGCGACCTGCCGGACGGTCTCTGCACGGAGCTGGAGGAACTGCGGGAGAAGTGCCCCTTCTGCGTCGACACCTTCCTCAAGACCCTCGACAAGACCGTGAACGTCTGTCGCCAAACCCCCGACCGGGAGCTGAGCGACGATGACCGGGCCAACCTCCGCCAGACGGTGCTCAAGGGCCTGGAATCCATCCGAAAAGACATCGACAACTGCTGATTTTTCTAGATTCCAAAGAGGCGGGAGGCGTTGGCAGTGGTGACGGCGGCGGTTTTTGCCAGGTCGCCGGACCAGCGGATGTCGGCCACCATCCTGGCGGTGTGGACCACGAACGCCGGCTCGTTGGTCTTGCCCCGCAGCGGGACCGGAGCGAGGAAGGGGCAATCGGTTTCCAGCAGGATCCGGTCCTCGGGGAGCGAGGCGACGATGGAGCGCAGCCAGTCGTTGTTCTTGAAGGTCACCGTCCCGGGGAAGGAGAGGCAGAACCCCAGGTCGAGGGCCCGGCGTGCATCCTGCTCACTGCCGGAGAAACAGTGGATCACCCCCCCATGGGGAAAGGGCGCCGCAGCCTCCAGCATCCCCAGCCCCTCGTCGTACGCGTCTCGCAGGTGGATGATCACCGGCTTGTCCAGTTTTTTCGCCGTCTCGATCTGGTCGCGATAGACGACGCGCTGCACGTCGCGGGGGGAGAGGTCCCAGTGGAAATCGAGGCCGATCTCGCCATAGCCCACCACCCGCGGGTGGCCGGCCAGCCGCTCCATCTCGCCGAGGGTCCGGTCATTTGCATCCTTGGCGTTGTGGGGATGGAAAGCCACGGCGGCCCAGACCCGCGGGAAACGGTCGGCGATCTCCAGCGCGCGGCCGGCCTGCTCGAGGTCGATACCGATGGTGACGATGGTCCCCACCCCGGCGGCCTCGGCCCGCTGCACCGCCCCGGCGGCGCCACCATAGAGCTTGTCCAGACCCAGGTGGGCGTGGGTATCCACCAGGCCGGGGGCGGGAAATGGGGATGCGGGCTGGTTCACGGACAGGATCTCCGTCTACTTCTTCTGCCGTTTCCCGTCTTCGTACATCGACACCAGGCCTTCGTCGTCGATGTCGTTGGTGAGCTTGCCGACCCACTTGCTGAATTTCGATTCAGTGGTTGACAACTCGCTGCCGCTGACCACGCTGTGGTGCAGCGCCATCAGCAGCTCGCCCGTCCGGGTGTCCACCATCTTCAGGTCGATGACGGTGAAACCGGAGCCGGCGCCGAATCCGACGATTATCTTTGCCGCCTGGTTGCCGGTGCTGCAGTCGGTAATCCGGCCGGTGACCAGGATGTCCCCGTCGTTGAACGAGGTCTCCACCCGGCCCTTCCAGGCGATGTCGAAGCAGTCGTGGAAATACTGCGGCATCAGGCGGTTCATCCGCCGGGCCAGGCTCAGGTCGTCGGTATCCCGCTCATCCACGTCATCGCCGACGAACTCCACGTCGGGCCAGTCGGGGAAGTACAGTTTCCGTTCCTCGAGATCCTTCAACGAAAAGCTGTCGCTGACCCAGAGGTAATCCACCCGGTCGGTTTCGCGAAACTCCAGGTCGGCCCCTTCCTCGAACCAGTCGATCACCAGGGTCCCCTCGTCATAGGTGGTGCGGGCCTTCTTCCCCTTGGCCTCGGCCGGCAGGGCGGCCAGCGCCAATACCAGGGCAAGCACCATCAGCAGGGCCGGGATTCGGAAACGGTCATGAACTGCCATCGTCGACACCTCCGCGGAATCAGTATTCGTCCATATGACGCCACTCGGCATTCTCCAACCAGACGTCGGGCCGGCCGAGCATGTCGCAGATATTGCCGAGGATCACCGCGTGCTCCTTCTCCTCGTTGGCCAGCTTGACGAAGATGTCCTTCGCTGCCGGCGCCTCGGCCGCCTCGGCCTGCTCGCGGTAGAAGGCCTCGCTCTTCAGCTCGATGTCCCGGGCCGTGCTGTACATCTCCATCTGGGACACGTCGGGGTCGAGGTCGCCCTTCTCTTCCTTCATCCGGGCGAAGACGTTCTTCACCTCGGGCATCAGGGTCACCGCAGCCAATTCCGCATCGGCGTGATCTTTCATCGCCTTTAGTACGTTGTAGTGCTTGATCTCGGAGTCGGCGAGCATGGTGAGGATGGTCTTCATCCCCTTGTCCGCACTCTTCTCCGCGATCTCGCGGTAGTATTTCTCCCCGTCCTGCTCCATCTGCATGCCAAATTCAAAGATATCCACGGTTTACATCTCCTCAAGATGGGTTCCCGGCCCGGGTCCGGACCGGCATCATACATGGCATTCCGTATCAGAGGGGGATAGTGTAATGATCCGCCGGGGGGTATTCAAGCAAGGAAGAGGGATGGGAGCGGTTCAGCCCTCCAGATCCTGCAGCAGATCGAGGTAGGCCCGCTCCACCAGGTGGTCCGGTCGGATCTCCAGCCGTGCCATCAGATCCCGGGTCACTGCCGCCCCTTCCCCGGAGGTCTGACCATCCTCCAGCACCACCTCCAGCTCCATGAAATCGCCCAGGCCGGTCACCCGGTCGAGGTGGATGCGGGTCTGGCCGGCGAGGAAGAGGGTGCGTTCCTTCTCCACCACACCCAGTGTGCCGTAAGCCCGGCGGAGGGTTTCGTGCAGCGCCGGCGGATCGGCCACGGGGAAGATCTTGTAGTTTGACTCGCTGGGGCCGGCCGTGTCGGGCCGCTGGTAGTAGATCAGTTCGCCGGAGTGCTGGTCGATGACCCGCAGCTTGAGCCGGCCGCGGGGGCAGTTGAAGAAGGTGTCCAGCTGGTGGATCAGGACGGGCCCGCTGTCGGCAAGATCCTCCACCAGGCGGCGCAGCGCCGCCATGTCATCCACCCGGGCCTTGATCTCGATGTTTCGGGGCATGGTGCTTTCCTGTCTGGAACCCGATCATACCACCCGTCCCGCCGCCCTTCCACGCCCCCTGCTTCTCCATGCGCACCGCGGCGCTGAAGTCGTTCATGGTCACCGGGCCCTCGCTACCCCGCCCCAGGGCCAGGCGGGAGGCGTTGAGCAGGACGTTCTTGATCTCGCCGCCGGTGAGCTCGGCCTGGCTGAGCAGGTCGAGGTCCACGTCGTCGGCCAGCGGCATCCTGGCCGGGATCATCCGCTGCCAGATGGCCAGCCGTTCCTCGCCGTTCGGCCGCTCAAAATTGACCTTCAGCGTGATGCGCCGCTGGAGCGCCGGGTCGAGGCTCACCTTGCGGTTGGTGGCCAGCACGCAGACCCCCTCGAAGCGCTCGAGTTCCTGCAGCAGGACGTTGACGTCGCGCACCTCCCAGTTGCGCATGGCGGAATCGCGGTCGTAGAACATGGCGTCGGCCTCGTCCCAGAAAAGCACCGCGTTGTGGGCCTTGGCCTCGCGGAACAGGCGGACGATGTTTTTCTCGGTGACCCCCACAAAACAGTTCTGCACCTGGGAGTAGTCCACGGCCAGGATCGGCTGCTCCAGCTCGCCGGCCATGGCCTCGGCGCAAGCCGTCTTGCCCACCCCGGGCGGACCGGAGAAGAGCAGGGTGACGCTGCGGCCGTAGGGAATCGTCTTACCCAGCCCCCAGTCCTCCACCAGCGTCCGGGCGTGCGCCGCGTGGTTAAGAGCCATCGCCAGCGACCGGCGAATCTCGGGGCCCAGCACCAGCTGGTCCAGGGAAACCAGCGGCTGCCGGACCAGGCTGTCGCCCTTGCGCCGCTTGATCCCCTGCTTCTCCAGGCCCAGCGCCTGGATGGTGGTCTCGGTGAGCTCAAACTCCACTTCGCGCAGCCCGTTGGGCCCTTCCTCCACGTGACTGCCCGGCCCGCCGCAGGGCTGGACCAGCCCATCGCTCACCAGCGGTCCGTTGCCCTCCAAAAGCCGGAACAGCGAACGGACCTCCTCACACTTGCGGGAAGCGGCGCGCACCAGCCCCCCGCCCTGGAACAGCTCGTCGTCGGCATCAAGATGCCCGAGCTCTTTGCCCAGCAGGGCCAGGAGGATGATCAGCATCGCCCGCTGGGGATAGAAGTCCACATTATAGGACCCGGCTACCTGGGCGATGGCCCAGGACGGGTGAAGATCAACCGTACAGCGGAAGTCGCGCAGCTGACGGTCAAGCAGGCGGGCGCCCTTGAAAGCGTCGGCCTGGCTGCCGTGGCCGCGCAGCAGAAAACTCATCTCCGAGTTCTGCTTCGACATCAGCCGGACCAGGGTGTTCAGGTGGTCGAAGAGTTCTCCCTCACTCTTCACCGGCCAACCGGCCGTGCGGCCGCCCTGGCCCACCAGCATCTCCTCCACGAATGCCGGGTCCACCACCATCTTGCGGCTGCAGATGTCCTCGTCCGGGTCCTCGGTACTCGATCAGGCCGGCGCGGAAGAGACGCCCCTCTTCGCCCATGGCCCGCAGCGCGCTCATCACCCGGTGGTCGGGCAGACAAAGAAAGTCGAGCATCTCGCCAAACTCGGCCACCGAGCGCTTGACCAGGGCCAGCTTCTCCAGCACCAGTGCGACTAGGATCTCACGCTCGATGCGGTTGAAACGGTGTTTGCGACAGCGCCCGGCAAAGAGCTGCTCCGGCGGGGAGAGAGTCAGGGACCGGTGCCACGAGCGGGTCAGCTCTACGGCCTCCACCCGCATGGCTTCCAGGAGGCCCTGGTCGGCACTGAAATCGGCCTCCATGTTGCCGAGGTATTCGCGGGCACGGAACATCCGGCGGGCCGCTGACAGCACCTTATCATTGGAGGTGAAGGCTGCCGCCGGACCGCCGCCGTCAGAGCTGTGGATGGTCGCGTTCTTCCCGCTCATCACCGGTCTTCCTCTACCAGGTGGGCCACCAGGGCGGCCATGGCCAGGGTGTCCCGTCCGCAGTATTCCAGCAGCCCCTCGCGCAGCCGCCCCCGCACTTCGTCACCCAGGCCGCCGGCCACCAGCCGTTCCCAGGCCGAGCTGGCCTCACCGCCGTCGGCCACCGCCATCCCGTCGTAACCCAGGTGGGGCAACAGCGCCGGCAGCACCTTCTTCAACGAGAACGACCCGCGAAAGGCCGGGTGGTAGACATGGCCGCGGACCACCGGCAGCAGGTCCCACACCCGGTCGGCTACCCGGCCCAGGGCCGCAGCCCGCTGGGGAAGCCAGCTCGCCAGGTCGGCCAGCCTGCTCTTCTCGAAGGCGGCGTTGTAGACCACCACCGGCCCCTGGTCCCGGGACAGCGCCTCCAGCAGTGTCTCGGCGAACCGCCGGCGTGGGTCTTCACCCTCCACGGCCAGAAACTCGAAGTGCTCCAGCGGTGCGCCGGGCCGCGTCCGGCGGTGCAGCGACCACTGGAAGGGGATCACGTTGTAGGGGCTCATCCCCCGGTGCCGGGGCACCGGCGGGTTGCTGGTCTCGAAGTCCATATACCAGCGGGGCCAGCCAAGACCGCCCAGCAACTGCCGCACCCCGGGCTCGATCACCGCGCCGCCTTCGAGAAGTGCCCGCCGGGCCCGGTGCTGCTGCTCGCTCAACGGGTGATCGAGGGGGATGGCGGTGACGGTATCGATCCCCTGCTCGCGGAACAGGCCCAGTGCCTGGCGGCCGATCCGCGGCAGGAGCGCCGGGTGGTGGTCCGGCAGCTCAGGGCTGCAGAGCGAACAGAACTCGCAGGGGTAGGGGCTCGAGCAGTGGCTGCCCGGCTGCACCGCCGGCGGCTCATTGGTGGCCAGGACATCCCGCTGCTCTTGCAGCATCCGGGGCACCCGCGCCTGCCAGGCCAGGACCCGGTCGCTGACGTCTTCGATGACGAAGAGGTCGTCCAGCCGGTGGCCGCTGCCGCTGTACACATAATCACGGTTGAGGTGCATCAGGCAGGCCTCGGGCAGTTCCAGGCCCCAGCCCTCCAACACGTGACGCTGGACCGCCAGGTCGGCGATGTGGTGCTCCTTGAGATCGAGGGCGGCCTTGACCTCGATCAGCCGCCAGCGCCCGTCGTTGCGGCGCTGCAGGATATCGGCGCGGACCAGCACGTCCTCGAAGGCAAAGGCCGCCTCGAAGAGCAGCGGGCTGGCCCCGCAGGTGGTTCTGCCGCCGCGGCCCAGCAGCCGGCGGGTGATCCGGGCGGCATGGGCGAACCCGCCCTCCTCGTCCACCAGGACACCGCCGGGGAACGCGAGACGAGCCAGGCGGCCCACCTCGTGTCCCCCGGCAAACAGGGTTTCGAGCGCGGCATCGGCCCGGGGCGTATCCTCCGGCGCGTGGCAGATCTGCCACAGCCGCCGCAGGCACTGCAGCCCGGCGATGAACCGGCTCTTCGACAAGTGGGGTGTGGGGGTTGGGGTGGCGAAGCGCTCATCAATCAGGATTGCAGACTCGTTCATCGGCCGTCCTCCGCGATGGAGCGGCAAAGGGGATCACCGTTCGGCCTGAAGGTTATGATCCGTCACCGCTGCCTGCAGAGGTCTATTGCCAGATGCGTGCCAGAGATGGACGACAGACCAGTGATTCAGGCAACTGGTTATTCATGAAACAGTTAAGCCGACAGCCCCCGCACCGTTGCGGATGATTGCGACACCAATCCACATCAACAAGCCATCACATTTTGATTGCATCCGATCAGATATTGCTGGATATGGTGGGATACGGAGTGGGGCGGGCGAAATGGAGGCGTTAAAATGGCGCCCCCGATTTCCCGGGGACGCCACTGGGGCGTGATAAGGGGATTACCGCCCCTTGGGGGTGATGTCAATAACCAGAACCTCGGTCTCGCCCTCGAAGGGCTCACCCAGAGAGGTGACCCCGGCAAGACGCAGGGTGTTGTTCTCGCCGATGACCAGTCCGGGAAGGTTCTTGATCGCCTGCATGGAGAACTTGGCCACGAAGTTGCCCTGGTCATCGGCCTTCCAGCTGCTGATCTCCACGCCGTTGAGGCTGACGCTGTGGGCTCAACAGCGGAATAGGCGATATCGGTGTGCACGGTCACCACCGTGCCCTTGCTCTGAATGTTGAGCACCCGGGGCGCGACCTCGATGATGATCTCGAAGGCATAAAGCGCAACAGGAGAGACCAGCAGAACCAGAGCAGTGAACAGTGCGGTGATGGCGACAGCGGATCTGATCTTCGCAAACCTGAGCATAAATCCATCCTCCTGACAATGGCGGCCAAATACTGCTTTTGACGTGATTACAACTGTTCTACCAATACTCAAGAAGTGTGCCAGGAAGGGCAAAGCAGGGGGGCAGCGGCCGGGCCCCCCGGCAAATGACCTTATAGGCAGAGGGTAATCAGGGAATAGAAAAATCCGCACCTCCCCGCCAGACTCCCGGAGGCCGGACTTAGCGCCGGACAAACCCCGACGATCCGTGCCGGATTCCGTAATCTGTTCGACGTTAATGTCGACTACTTCGCTGATCGGTGAACTGTTTGGCCGGGCTCGATGTGGACCATCGTGGGTCAAATTGTACCTCCGCAAACCTGAGCAAAGTTGATATACTCTTTTCACCATGTCAAACAGTGGGAAACCCCGGTACAGCACAGACGAACGGCGGCCCAGCCTTCCTCCGCACCTTTGCCGATCCGAAGGGCGATTCCACCCCCATGCCCTTCTGGATGTGGAACGGCAGGATGGACAAAGGCGAGGTCTGCCGGCAGATCGGCCTGATGGCCTATTCCGGTGTGGAGGCCTTTGTCATCCATCCCCGGGAGGGGCTGGAGACCCCTTCCTACCTCTCCGATCAGTGGTTCGAGATGGTCAAGGTGGCCGTGGAGGAGGCCCGGATCCGGGGGATGAAGGTCTGGCTCTACGACGAGCTGAACTGGCCCAGCGGGTACGCCGGCGGCCGGTTGATCGAGGAGGATCCCACCCGCTGCGCCCGGCACCTGTTAAGCATGACAGTGGATACCCAGGGACGGGAGAGCCTGCGCCACAGCCTGTCCCCGCTGGAACAGCTGGTGGCCGCGTTTGCCCTTGACGGGAAGGGTGGATCAAGTGAAATCCGCCCGGAGCTCGTCACCCCACCCGGCGCGAACCAGCAACCCACTGAACAATCTGAAACCCACTCCGTTGCCATTGATAACCATAACAGCACCACCATTTCCCACTCACCCACCCCTGATATCCTCCGAACCAGATCCACACCCCTCCGCCTCCCCATTCCACCGGGAACCGTTGCCGTCCAGATCTACATCAGCAAGCCCACCTCCTTCTCGGTGACCTACAAGCCGGGAATCCGCTACACCGACCTGCTCGACCCCGAGGCGGTGCGCCTCTTCATCTCGCTGACCCACGAGCGGTATCTGCAGTATCTCCACGACTACTTCGGCACCGTCGTCCTCGGCTTCTTCACCGACGAGCCGGGCTTCTACAACAACCTCCACGGCTGCGACCCGGGCACCGTCCCCTGGACCGCCCGGTTCCCCGACCACTTCCGGGAGTTGAAGGGCTACGACCTGCTGCCCCGCCTGGGCGCCCTCTGGCAGCCGCCCGTTGAGCGGGACGATGATCTCGAATCGGTCCGAATCCGCACCGACTACTTTGACGCCCTGGCCGAGCGCTACCGCACAAGCTACTTCCAGCAGCTCCGCCAGTGGTGCCGGGCCAACGGCCTGCAGCTGATCGGCCACCTGCTGGGCGAGGAGGATTTGCTGACCACCGCCCGCTCCCAGGGTGACTTCTTCCGCCACTTCCGCCACCTGGACCAGGCCGGGGTGGACCTGGTGGGCCAGGTGAGCGAGGAGCAGTCGGTGTCGGTGCGCCTGGGCGCCTCGGCCGCCCTGCACCTGGGCCTGGGCCAGCTGCAGAGCGAGACCTTCGGCATCTTCGGCTGGGGGCTGACCCTCCAGCGGATGCGCTACACCACCGACTGGCAGGCAGTGCGCGGCCTGACCCGGCTGATCCCCCACGCCTTCCACTACAGCATGGCCGGCAGCCGGCACCGCGAGTGCCCACCCTCGCTCTTCTTCCAGAACTGCTGGTGGCCCCACTACCCCGGCTTCCAGGCCTACGGCCGCCGTCTCTTCGCCGCCCTGGAGCAGGGCCGGCCCGAGGCCTCGGTGGCCCTCTTCTACCCGCTCACCGCCGTCTGGGCCGCCCTGAGCGCCGGCCCCGAAGGAGAAGCGGCCGCACGAAGCATCGACGCCGCCTTCCGCGGGTTGGCCCTGGCCCTGGAGCGGGCCCAGATCGACTTCCATATTCTCGACGCGGAGATGATCGGCCGGGCAGAGGTGGAGGAGCACGGTCTGCTGGCCCTGGACCAGAGCCGCTACAGCGTGCTGATCCTTCCCGGGTGCCGTGCACTCCCCGCCGGCATGGCCGAGAAACTGGAACGGTTCACCGATGGCGGTGGACTGCTGGCCGCGGCCGGCGCCCTGCCGGAGATCGAACTGGCTGATACCGGCGGTGAGATGGACCCCCTCCGGGAGTGGTCGGCCCGGCTCTTCCCCGGGGCCCGGCAGGGTGATGAACAGCACTCCGGGGACAGCACTCATATCTCCGTATTTGGCAGCGGCGCGACGATCTGCGTGCCCCACCAGGACACTGCGGCCAGCCATCCGGCCCAGGGGCCGCGCATGCTGCGGCTGCTCCGCGCTCTGCGCACCGTCGGCGCCAAAGTGGCCCCGCGGCTGGAGGCCCGGGCCACCGCCACCTACAAAGGCTGGCTCAGCCGGCAGCGGGACCGCACCGCCGAGGCCGTCGCCGAGAGCAGCCCCTTTGCCGGACTGGTGGACGCCGTGGCGGCCCACTGCTCCCCGGCCCTGCGCATCCTGCCCCCCGACCCGCAGATCCGCCACCTGCGAAAGGAGATCGCCGGCGATGACGGCGGCGCGCTGGTCTTCATCCTCAACCAGGGGGAGCAGGAGAAAAGCTTCACCGCCGTCATGGCCGGCCCCGGCCGGCCCTGGCGTCTCGATCCGGCCGACGGCTCGGCGACGCCGCTGCACGGCTTCAGCATCGACCCGGCCGAACGAATCCTGCTTCCGCTGACCCTCCCGCCCCACGGTTCCGCGCTGATTTTCATCGACCGGCCGGAGGCGATGTCCTGCCGGGTGGAGGAGACAAACCTCGACCAGGTGCTGGATCTGCGACGGTCCCCCGAGCAAACGCCGGAAGTGGAGGGGATCGCCTGGGGTCCTGGCAAAAAATGGGCCAGAGTGGTGGAATCGAGCGTTATCGGGCAATTATCAAACGTAAATGTGGCAAAAATAATTCGACAGGACTGGCTTCTCTCCGCAATAGTGGGAGATATTCCCAATCCCCTCAACCTGGCCCACGGCTGGGAGATCCGCTTTCTGCCCATGGAGGGGGGCCAGTTCGAGGACGGCCTGCGGGACAAGTGGCCACTGGAGATGGTTCTCACCAACCAGCCCCTCCAGGACTGGCGGACTATCGGCCGGGGCCAGTTCTCGGGGACCGCCGAATACAGTACCACATTCCAGATGGACAAGAGCCTGGTGGGGAACAATCCCATTATCAATTCAAACAAGGCTGACAATAATCAGTCCAGTGGGAACTGATAGCTCATCTGACGGCAAAGTAGCACCAGATGATGGGGGTCAAGCCGCCGTCCTCGATCTCGGGGATGTCAGGGAAACCGCCCGGGTGATCCTCAACGGCAAGCCGGTTGGCGATCTGCTCTGGCCGCCATACCGCCTGCGGGTGGAGCAGTTCCTCCGGCCGGGCGAGAACATCCTCACCGTGGTGGTGACCAACACCATGGCCAACCGTCTCGAACCGACCCCCCTCCCCTCCGGGCTCCTCGGGCCGGTGCGGCTGGTCTTTGGCCGTAAGGTGAAACTGGAGTTCAGCCCGGAAACTGAAGGGTGAGGTGGGTCACGCTGGAGGATTTTCTTTCCGGAGCGTGATCTGCCGGCAAGCACGGTATCGGCGCCGGTCAGTATCAAGCACCGCGGGCGCTCGCCGAGACAGACTCATCCTCCCCTGTTCGCCTCCTCTTTTCCGTATACAATACGGCCCTACACTCTGGAGGGCACCGATGAAGATCATTTCCTGGAACGTCAACGGCATCCGCGCCGTGATCAAGAAGGGTTTCGTCGACTATGTCGCCGGGACCGACGCCGATATCATCTGTCTGCAGGAGACCCGGGCCCTGCCCGAGCAGGTGGACACCGAGATCCCCGGCTACGAGATGCACTGGTACCCGGCGGAGAAGAAGGGCTACTCGGGGACGGCCTTCCTCACCCGGGTGGAACTGGGGAAGGTGACCCGCGGCCTGGGCAAGAAGGCCCTGGACAGAGAGGGCCGCGTCCTCACCGCCGAGCTGGACGACTTCCACCTGGTGACGGTCTACACCCCCAATGCCCAGCGCGGCCTGACCCGGCTGGACTACCGCACCAGGGAGTGGGACCCCGCCTTCCGCCGCTATCTCAAAAAGCTGGAAAAGACCAAGCCGGTGGTCTTCTGCGGCGACCTCAACGTGGCGCACAAGGAGATCGACCTGGCCAACCCCAAGACCAACCACAAGAACGCCGGGTTCACCGACGAGGAGCGGGCCGAGTTCGGCAAGCTGATCAAGGCCGGCTTCGTCGACACCTTCCGCGAGTTCAACCAGGAGGGCGGCCAGTACACCTGGTGGAGCAACTTCGGCAAGGCCCGGGAGCGGAACGTGGGGTGGCGCATCGACTACTTCTGCATCTCGAAGGTGCTGCGCCCGCAGCTCAAGGACGCCGCCATCTACATGGACGTGATGGGCTCGGACCACTGCCCGATCTCCATCGATATCGGCTGAAATAAAGAAAAAAGGGGACAGTCACCGGGGCGTGACAGTCCCCCTTTTTTTGACTGTTATCGCGTGAGAAAGGAGTCCGTCGGTCCTCCGCAATCCCCGAACACTATTGCTGATAGACCTACGGCGCGTAACCAGTGATGGTGCAGGCCCGGGCCTCGGCATCGCCCGAGGGCGCGTACGGCGGCTGGTTGTACGGCGCCGGCGTGACGTCCACGACAACCAGGGTGAAGTTGTTGTCACCCACCAGTGCACTCAGGGCCGGCAGGTTCTGAGACCAGGAAGCCGTGTAGCTCGACAGCGGCCTGAGGTTGGTGTACCCGGAACGCCAGTTGGTGTAAGCCGTATTGTTGGCCAGCCGGACGTTGATCCGGGCCGCCAGGCGTCTGTTCTCCGTTTCGTGAGCATTGGCCAGTTCGATATTCATGCTCACCTGGAAGGGAAGCACGCCCGAAGTGGGGCTGCAGTCGAAGCTGGCGTCGACGGTATTCGGCGGTGAGTTGGCCGGCTGGTATTCCAGGTCGTCGATGGTCATGGTGGTGGACTGGCCGTCCCAGAGGGTCACGGAGCGGATTCCCGACCCGTCAAGGGAGATGTAGTCGTTTCTGCTCATGTTCTCGTGCATCACCGCCCGGGCCAGCAGCGTGCCGTACTCGTCAAAGGCCTCGGCAATACCGTCACCGCTGGCAGTGGTAAACCAGAAACCGACGTGAGTCTTCGGTTCGTCGAAGTCGATCTGCACCACCTCGGCGGACAACGAGCCGAGCACCGAGTCGAAGGAGTGCCAGGGGTAGCCGATGTCGTTGTAACCGTAAACCGTCGCTTCGACGATGACCGCCGTAGTGCCGAAGGTGAGTCCGGGGAAATACCCCCCCAGGTTCTGGCCGCCCGCACTGGACCAGTAATCCTCCGGCACACCCTGGAAATCGATCATCTCCCCGCCCCAGGCATCCGGTGACGGCCCGCAGTGCCAGTCGTCGAAGCCGACCTGGTTGTATGCCGAGGCGCCGGTGAGGCCACCGTGAATGGTGGTGACGGTGACCGGGTATTCGTGATCCCAGCCACCATCGCCGTCAACGTCGATCCGCACGGTGACCTGGGGGCCGTCATACTGCACCTGCAGCACCGGTTCGGTGCCGAAGTTCTGCCCCTGGACGGCAAGGACCGTTGACCCGCCATCGTAGGCGTAACAAGCGTTGAAGAAGCCGTTGGTGCCGTTTTCCTGCAATTTGACCAGGACGCGGTCGCTGGCCGAAGCATATCGCGCCACCGTGCCGAAAGACCGCAGGCCAAACCCGTCACCATAAAACCCCTGCACTTCGACGCAGCCGTCGGCCTGGTCGATGCTGTCCACGGTGATCACCTGGTTGGCGGCCAGCGCTTCCGAGACCAGCCGCCGGTCGGCGAGACTCCAGTCGCCGCTCTCCTCGGTCCACCACCTCGGGCTGGTGGTGCCGAACGTATGGTCGAACGAATCACAGAAAACCTCCCTGGTCAGACGGTGGGCACGAAGCAGCCAGACGCCCGGATTGGCCGTGCTGTCCTGGTCCACTGGCGGGTGGCTGTTGTCGGTCAGGTTGTAGGCGTTGAAACCCCCGCCGGCGTCACCGGCAGCCCAGGCCCGGCCGTTGGAGGGCTGGCTCTGGTCCAGCGATTTGGGCAGCAGGCTGGACGGGCAATTGATCTTGACCCCGACAAAGAAACGGCTGGTCACCGTCACCGGGTTATCGAGAAAATAGTGGGTGAAGAAATCTCCGTCCACGGTTCTCACTCTGCCGCTTCCGCTGCCCAGGAGGACCGCGTCGTCGGGGTCGCCGTCGTTGTCCGGGTCGTCCCAGATGTAGACCGTGATCGCGGTATTGATCAGCGGGATTTGCCCCCCCTCCTCCGGCGACCCGAATGTCGTGCTGACGTGGGTGATGGTCTCCATACCGCCCAGCGGGTCGAAATACTGCAGCCAGACCTGGTCCCCGCCGAAGAACCCCAGCGCCGTTTCGCTGGAGCCGTCGTCGTGGGAATAGTGCTGGTCCAGGGCAGCCGCCGGCAGGACCGGCATGCAAATGACGAGCAGGATCAGGATGGTGCGCTTGATCATCGGTCAATCCTCCATTTCAGGATCAGGGTAGAAAACGAATGAACCGTCGAAGAAACTGAGGGACGAGTCCGGCACACCCGGGCTTCCCTCTGTACCGGTAAGCGACAAGCAGAAGAGAATCCGGACACCTGAAGGTGGAATTTTTAGATGCACACGGGGGGAAGGGAACCGGGGGCGCCGGCGTTCGGTATCACCGACGCCCCCGCACCAGTCGATGCATCCAGGCTCAGCGCGGAAACCTACGGCGCCGCTGCCGTGATGTTGCAGGCCCGCACCTCGACATCGCCGGACGCCGGGTAGGGCGGCTGGTTGTAAGGCGCCGGGGTGACGTCCAGGGCACTGAGGGTAAAGTTGGTGGTCCCCACCAGCGAACCCAGGGCCGGGAAATTCTGCACCCAGGAAGTCGTGTAGCTGCCAAGCGGGGCCACGTTGGTGTACCCGGCCCGCCAGTTGGTATACGTGGCGCCGCCAGCGAGGCGGACGTTGATTTTTCCGGCGATGCGTCGGATCTGCTGGTCGTAATTGTTGGTCATCTCGACGTTCATGCCCACCTGGAAGGGCAGCGTGCCCGATTGCGGGCTGCAGGTGAAACTCGAACTGATGGTGTCCACGCCGATGTAGTTGACCGGCTGGTATTCGAGGTCGTCGATGGTGAGGAGCCCGGAGTGGCCGCACCGCAGGTCCACGTACTCGATTCCCTCCCCGTCGAGCGAAATGTAATTGTTCGTGGCGCGGTTGTTGAGCAGCACCGCACTGTCCAGCAGTGTGCCGTTCTCATCATAGGCCTCGGCTGACCCGTCACCCTCCACCGTCGTGTACCAGAATCCCACGTGGGTTTTCGGTTCGTCAAAAGAGACCCTCACCTCGTCCGATGCCAGTGCGCAAATCACCGCGTCGGAGGAGTGCCACGGGAAGGTGGTGACACCGTAACCGTACACCGTCGACTCGAGGACGTTCACCACGGGAGTGAACTGCAGGCCGGAGTAGTAGGCCCCCAGGCTCTGTCCGCCCCCGTAATACCAGTAGTCCTGCGGCACATCGTCGAAGCCGATTACCGTCCCGCCCCAGGCGCCGGCCTCTGGCGCACAGTGCCAGTCGTCGAAGCCGACCTGGTTGTATGCCGATGCGCCCACCAGGCCTGGATGGGTGGTGGTTACCGCCACCGGGTAGTCGTGGTCCCAGTTCCCTTCACCGTCCACGTCGATCCGCACATGGAGCGTGGTCCCGACAAACTCCACCTGCAGCCTGGGCTCGGTGCCGTAGTTCTGCCCGGTGGCGGTGAAAACCGAGCTGGTGTCGTCATAGACGATGCAGGAATCGAAGTAGCCCGAGCTGTCGTTGTCCTGCAGTTTGACCTGGATCCGGTCGTAGGCCGACTGGTAGCGCACCATCAGGCCGAGGTAACGCAGCCCTGTCCCGTCCCCATAATGTCCGCACACTTCAACGCAGCCGTCGGCCTGGGGGACGAGGTTGCGTGTGATCACCTGGTTGGCGGACGCCGCTTCCGAGACCAGCCGGCGGCCGGTAACCGTCCAGTCCCCCGACTGCTCGGTCCATCCGGGGATGTCCGTGCGGTCCAACAGGAAATCGAACGACTGCCCGTCCACGTCGGGGCTTAACCGGTGGGCGCGCAGCAGCCAGATACCGTCGAGGCCAATACTGTCCAGCGCCGTCAGCGGCGTGTCGTTGCCGGTAAGGTCGTCGGGGTTGAAGTTGCCGGTGGTGTCCCCCACCATCCAGGTCCGGCCGTCGGAGTCCTGGCTGAGATCCAGCGGCCGCGGGTAAAAGACGGTGTCCGAGTGGACCATGGCCCCGACGAAGAAACGGCTGGTCACGGCCACCGGTTGATCAAGAGCGTAGTGGGTGAAGAGATCGGTGTCCACGTTCTCCACGCCACCGTGGCCGCTCCCCAGGAGAACCGCGTCGGCGGGGTCCCCATCGTTGTTCGGGTCGTCCCAGACATAGACAGTGACCGTGTCGTCGGTGGGCGTCGCCCACCCCGGTGCCGCCGCACACCCGATGGCAGTGCTGACATGGGTGATAAGCTCCGAACCGCCCTGGGGATCGAAATACTGCAGCCAGACGATGTCCCCGGCAACCCCGCCCTGACAGTTCTCCGCCGACCCGTCATCGTAAAGATAATGCTGGTCGGCGGCTGACGCCGGCAGGACCGGCAGCAGCATGGCGAGCAGGATCAGGATGGTGCGCTTACTCATCGGTTACTCCTCCGTTACAGAATCAGGTCAAAAAAAACGAATGAACCGTCGTAGAAATCTAGGGACCGGTCCGTCACATCCGAATATCCCTCTGTAACAAATAGCGACAAACAGGAGAGAATCCGGACATGAGCTGGCGGGTTTTTTCTGGTGAAAAGGAGGGGGATGAAACTGGAGGCGCCGGTGTTCTCCATCACCGGCGCCCCCGCAATCGCCGAACATCGATCTCCTGCTGCCGCCTACGGCGCGTATGCCGTCACCGTCACCGGCCTGATGTCGACGTCACCCGAGGGCGCGTAGGGCGGCTGGAATGAAGTAGCCTATGGGCAGGCGTCCCACACCTCCTCACCGGTGCTGATGCGGTCCCATTCCATCCAGGCTTCGGCAGGGGTGCCGGTGGCCGGGGCGTGGGCATTTGAGTCGCCAATGGTCCAGTTGTCGACGATTGAACCACGGCTGCAGTTGCCGGTCCAGAACCAGTCCATTTCGCTGAGCGGGACGAAGATCGCCCCGTCGATATCCGGCTTGTACATCAACTGGGTGGTGAACTCGTGGGACACCGAAATGGACAAGTCGTACATACTCACCGGCACGCCCGGGCTGTCCCGGGTTTCCGGCCCCGGCGCATAAGGGTAGGACCCGTCCAGGCCTTCGTTCTCGATCTGCATGCAGGGGCCGGCAAGCGCGTCCTTGTGCTTGGTCGCCCGGCCGGTGGTGCGCACTTGCTGCACGAACTGCGTGGACCCTGGCTGGAACCCGCCCGGCAGCGGGTCGTGGCAGAAACGGATGGTTTCGCCGTTGCCGGCGCCCAGAACCAGCTCGGTCCCCTGGTGGGGGGTGCCATCCGGGTCGGTGTATTTCACCTCGATGACCTGAAACTGGCCGTGGTCGAGGTAGGCCCGCAGTACCGTGTCCGGTTCCTTGATGTCGAACGCC
Organism: uncultured Acidobacteriota bacterium; assembly: GCA_963836075.1. Lineage (GTDB taxonomy): Bacteria > Acidobacteriota > JAQAZP01 > JAQAZP01 > JAQAZP01 > JAQAZP01. Next base: position 1,185,846 of record CAWIIB010000009.1, on the reverse strand, counting down.
GCGCTGCCGGTGAGCTGCTTCCCGTCGCTGGAGGTGGTTACATATTTCACCTCCAGGCCGTCCTCGCCGTCCCACCAGTGGAACTGAATTTCCTGAGTATCCAGCTCGCTATCCTCAAGCCAATCGGCGTAGCCGCTGTTCCCCTCCACGATGAAGTCCTGGACCGGCCGGCCCGGCACGGTCCACGTGCCCCTGCCGGTGTCCTTGTCCTCGGGCATCACCGTCCCGCGCAGTTCGAGCTTCTCCCCCACCTTGACCTTGACCGGCTCCTCGGTGATCGGGACCCACTGCCCGCCCTCCTTCCGCTGAACCTGCACGTAGGGGTCCACCTCGCCGAAGGTCCAGTTCACCGCATAGCTGATGCCCTCCCCATCGGGCTCAGGCACCAGCGGCCGCCGTTCAATCCTCTGCGGCAAGTCGGAGACCCGGATATGGAAGGACGGATCACCGGAGTTCCCGTCCACCGTCCATTTCCGGCTTCCGGTCATCTTCCCGTCGTCGGTGATCCGGAAGCGGATCGCGAGCTGAGCCGCGTTGACCTCCTTTGATACCGCTTTGTAGATGCAGTCGTTCCAGCCACGCCTGCGGCCGCTCACCGTCTGCTTTTCGGCCAGGGCTAAGAAGTCGTAGTAGTCGATCATCATCTCCTTCGCTTCCGGCGGCGCGAACTGCAGCATGGCCTGGGGAACCAGGCTGCCCATCTTGCGGATGTTGAGCCCCGAGGTCATGGCGGTGTTGATCTTCTTCAGGGTGAAGTTCCCGGTGCCCTGGTACTCGGCCAGCAGGGCCGGACATCCTCGGGGCGGGTCCTCCTGGAACACCTTCTCCTCGTAAGAGAACGTGACGCCGACCCCTTCGGCGGAATAGGTGATGATCGTCCCCGGCGGGGCGGCAGGATCCATCACGCTCACCTCGGGAGCGAGTCGCACCGTGCCCTGCATGTGCAGGGACATCGATCCTTCGTTTCTCGTCGAATCGTTCTCCACGTCCCACTCCACGCTCACCGTGGCCTGGATCGGCATGGTATTTGGCGGCTGCTGGTCCTCGGCGGCGAGCGTTGAGGCGGGGATGAGCAAGAGGATAATGACGAAACAGACGAGTGCGGTACGGACTGCCGCACCGATCGTCACGACGACGACACGCGCGCTTCCGGACATGGCGGTCCTCCTCGGATGAGTGCCTGGGATGACAGTTGTCCAATCATATCAAATTTGCTGATGGAAGTTGACGCAGACCAGACCCGATCTTATAGACCTATTGTCCGAGCAACTCCCCCGGCGTCAATCTCCGAAGAGGAAGCCCGGACCGCCCGGTGCGGCAGGCGGGAATCACCGCCGCCGGTGCCGTTCACATACTTCCCGAGAGCGCCGGATCACGGCGCTCCGGGCCTGAAAACAAACGGGGAAAGGCCCCGATGGAATGAATAGAGGGGGTAGTACCATGATCCGATTCGAAAAGCTGACCATGAAATCCCAGGAAGCGCTGCAGTCGGCCGCCGAACTGGCCGCCGGCCGGGGTCACGCCGAAGTGGGCCCGGCGCACCTGCTCGCCGCCCTGCTGACCCAGGAGGAAGGCATCGTCCTGCCGCTGGTGCAGAAACTGGGTGCCGACCTGGCCGGGCTCACGGCCCAGGTAAACAACAATCTCGACGCCCAGCCGTCGGTGAACGGCGATGCGGCCCAGCCCCAGCTCTCGGGAGAGCTGCGCAAACTGCTGGACAAGGCCTTCAAGGCCGCCTCGGACCTCAAGGACGAATACGTCAGCACCGAGCATCTGCTGCTGGCCGCCGCCGGCCTCTCCGGCAGCGACACCGGCAAGCTGCTCGCCCGTTTCGGCATCACCCCGGAGAGCCTGCTCTCCACCCTGAAAGAACTGCGCGGGAACCAGCGGGTCACCGACGCCAACCCCGAAGAGAAGTTCCAGGCCCTGGACCGCTACTGCCGCGACCTGACCGAGCTGGCCCGCCAGGGCAAGCTCGACCCGGTGATCGGCCGCGACGACGAGATCCGCCGGGTGGTGCAGGTGCTCTCGCGGCGGACCAAGAACAACCCGGTGCTGATCGGCGAGCCCGGGCGTGGGCAAGACCGCCATCGTGGAGGGCCTGGCCCGCCGGGTGGTTTCCGGCGACATCCCGCTGACCCTGAAGGACAAGCGGATCCTGGCCCTCGACATGGGCGCCCTGATCGCCGGGGCCAAGTATCGCGGTGAGTTCGAGGACCGCCTCAAGGCGGTGCTCAAGGAGATCGACCGAGCTGGACGGCCAGGTGGTGCTCTTCATCGACGAGATGCACACCATCGTCGGCGCCGGCGCCGCCGAGGGGTCGATGGACGCCTCGAACATGCTCAAGCCGGCCCTGGCCCGCGGCGAGCTGCACTGCGTAGGGGCCACCACGCTAACGAGTTCAAGAAATACATCGAGAAGGACGCCGCCCTGGAGCGCCGCTTCCAGCAGGTCTACGTCGGCGAACCGACGGTGGAGGACACCATCGCCATCCTCCGCGGTCTCAAGGAGCGCTACGAGGTGCACCACGGGGTGCGGATCCAGGACTCGGCCATCGTGGCCGCGGCCACCCTCTCCGGACGCTACATCTCCGACCGCTTCCTGCCGGACAAGGCCATCGACCTGATGGACGAGGCCGCCTCGCACCTCAGGATCGAGATCGATTCCATGCCGGCGGAGATCGACATGGTGGAGCGCAGGATCACCAAGCTGGAGATCGAGCGCCAGGCGCTGAAGAAGGAGAAGGACGCCGCCTCGAAGGAACGGCTGAACGACATCAAGCGCGAGCTGGCCGACCTGCAGGAGGAAAGCACGCGGAAGAAGGCCCACTGGCGGGCCGAGAAGGAGGCCATCGACGCCATCCGCAAGCTGAAAGGTGAGATCGAGCAGGCCACCGTGGATGAGGAGCGTGCCGAGCGCACCGGCGACCTCAACCGCGCCGCCGAGCTGCGCTACGGCACCCAGAGCCGCCTGGCCGAAGAGCTGAAGGCCGCCAACACCCGGCTGGCCGAGCTGCAGCAGGACCAGCGGATGCTCAAGGAAGAGGTGGAGGAGGAGGACATCGCCACCGTGGTCTCCCGCTGGACCGGTATCCCCGTATCCAAGATGCTGGAGAGCGAGAAAGCCAAGCTGGTGCACATGGAAGAAAGGCTGACCCGCCGGGTGGTGGGCCAGGACGAAGCCGTTACCGCGGTGAGCGAGGCGGTGCGCCGGGCCCGGGCCGGTCTGCAGGACCCCAACCGCCCCATCGGCTCCTTCCTCTTCATGGGCCCCACCGGCGTGGGCAAGACCGAGCTGGCCCGCACCCTGGCCGACTTCCTCTTCGACGACGAGGGGGCCATGGTCCGGGTGGACATGTCCGAGTTCATGGAGAAGCACTCGGTGTCCCGGCTGATCGGCGCCCCCCCGGGGTATGTGGGCTACGACGAGGGCGGCTACCTCACCGAGAAGGTCCGCCGCCGCCCGTTCAGCGTGATCCTGCTCGACGAGGTGGAGAAGGCGCACCCCGAAGTGATGAACGTGCTGCTGCAGATCCTCGAGGACGGCCGGCTCACCGACGGCAAGGGCCGCACGGTGGACTTCACCAACACGGTGCTTATCATGACCTCCAACGTGGGCAGCCGCTGGATCGCCCAGCTCACCGACCGCGATGCGGAGAAGGTGAGCGAGCGGGCCATGGAATCGCTGAAGGAGCACTTCAGCCCCGAGTTCCTCAACCGGGTGGACGACTTCGCCGTCTTCCACAGCCTGGGACGGGAGGAGATCCGCCGCATCGTGGAGATCCAGCTGGAGCTGGCGAAGAAGACGCTGGCCGAACAGAGGCTGACCCTCTCGCTGAGCGAGGACGCCCTGGACCTGCTGGCCGAAAAGGGTTTCGACCCGCAGTATGGCGCCCGGCCGCTGAAGCGTGTGATCCAGCGCGAGCTGATGGGCCCGCTGGCCATGGCGATCCTCGAGGGCCGCTACCAGCCCGGTGACACCGTGGAAGCGGATTCCGGCCCGGAGGGCCAGCTGCTCTTCTCACGGACCGCCGGACCGGTGATGGAGCCGGAGTTCGAGGAAGAGGAGGAACTGGTGGGCGAAGTGGTGGGGTAAGACAGATCGGCATGGGGAGCATCCCCCTCGGGGCGCCGCACTGCAGCGCCCCGTTTTTTTGTCCAGCGGGTGCGTCATGCGGCGCCGGCAGTCTGGACAGGGCCACCTTGGAACAGCGCAAGAATCACCTAATGCAGGAACCGGCCTGAGATAATATCCCCACCATATTGCTCTCTTCCCTCCCCTCTACAACACTCATTATTACTAAATTTCTTCTATTCTTCATTCCGCCTTGACTATTTCCGTATCCACTCATTACATTTTGCATAGTATCTACTTTTTGTAGCATCCATCATGAGACCACCCGAAACTAGTCCGATCAATATTTCTCTGAGGAAGAACATCCGTCCGTCCGTCCGTCCGTCCGTCCGTCCTGAATCCAAAGCATTTCGATCTATCGTCACGAACAGTTATCCCCCGTTCTCCCCGCGCTCCCCCACGGTCCACCTACCCAACTTCCTACATGACATTTCCGCCCAAGAGCGCCTCAATCGGGGAGAACCACGATGGATACGAGATATTCAAGGCTCGTTGGCTCGAAGCATCCGACATTCATACTCTTCATTCCCCTCGTTGCACTCCTGCTGTCATTCTTCTCCGCAGATACCCGGAACGCCATCGGGGCCACAACATCCGACGGTCTTTCGCTCTCCGTCCTGAACGGCAGAGTCACCAGCCTTTCCATCAATGGCCATACACCCCAATTTTGTGCCCCCGGGACCGGCGGATTCTACATCAGAGACTACACCATCAATGAGCAGACCGGCCTCCCCGAGAACCTCGACTCTCACGGCAACCTCATGGACTGCACTGATTTTGAGACGGACTGTTTGACATGTTTAGACTTGCAGGGTACCTGGACGTTTTCAAGCAACCAAGTTCCACCGGACATCTCATGCGCGTTCTTGACCTACCCATCAAGTGGAACGACAACTGCAGCTAAAATAGTTCACCCAACTGATTTGACTGGCCCCTATTTCATAGGGATGTACCAGGATATCTACCTCAGTGAATCCCAGCCCCCCGACGATCTGTATCCTGACCCGGACACCAACGACCTCTTCTGCTTTTCATTCGACCTTGCCACCGCGTGCGGATATCGCTCGAGAACCCATCCGGAAGACACGGAAACGTACCATGGCAACCACAAGATCCTCGCCAGGATTGAATGGTACGAAGACATTCCGCCCACAGGATCAGACGTATTCACGCCCTCTACACCGACCGCGGGCGAAGTGCTGGCGTACACGGAAGCGGAAGCCTGGGAATCCAGCGGGATCGTCTCGCCGGATGGGGAGATCCTTGACCGGTTCACACCCATCGGCATTCGCTCCTACCGTCCGCGTAATGCCGACTACGTCCGGGTCGGTGTCATCGTCCAAGGCTACATGCCTAACACGGGCGTGGACAATGCTGCCTACTTCGACAATTTCGCCTTCTACAAGGCCCCACCAATGGTTCATGTCAGAACGGATGGTAGTTTGCTGACCGGCAACGACGACTTCAGTTTTGTGAGGAAAGTGACTGGAGAATTAATCGACCCGGGCCTCAAAATGAAAGCTTCCCTGACAACGGTCTCAACCGATGACGGCGACTACCTGCTGATAAGTGGGTCTCTTAAAAATCAGGACAGCACTTTGTTCACCATGCCCGAACGGACACTCGACCTCGGGTTCGCTCTGCCGATCAGCGCGACGGCGCAGGAACTGACCTGGTGGGATGACCTCGACAATAAAGAAGTGATCGATCCAGTCAATAATGTGAACACCCTACCCATCCGCATGGCCGGACCGATTGACAGCCGCCCGAAGCAGACAGTCGCCTACTACTGCGACAACTACCCCAACGACACGAGAGAGCAGGTTTCCCTACTGCGTTCTGAGAACATCCAGGTTTCCGCCTATCCGTACAGCGCCCTGATGATTAATATGAGCAATTATCGCCGAGGCCTCTCCTTCGGTGATGATCTTGATTCGGACACCGTCCAGATCTCTCACTATGGCTATCGTGTCTTTCACCCTGAAGAGACCTTTTCAGGCTGGTACTATGTCGAATTCAGGTTGGGCCTGCTGCCCGAAGATGCAGGTGGCACGAGAAACGAAACGCCATTCAGCTTTATCCTGTTCCGGGGAGACAATCCCGACTGGGTTGAAGCCTCCGTGTTTCGTGAAGCGACGAATCGATACCAGACAGATTTTTTTCAGAGCAGCGACTACTTTGCCAGACCTTTTCTTTATGACCATTCTGAGTACGAATGGAGTTATGGTGGCGGGTTTTATCAGGCATATGTCGAAGACGTCGGTGGTCAACCCGCACTAGTCTCAAACACCTTCAACAACAATGCCAATGAATACGGCCTGAGATATACTCAAGAATTTTTCCTTGACAAGAACCACACTGACATCGCAAGAGCTATCGATCTCCTTTATGGCATCGGCGTTGACGCCGTGATTTATGAACAGCCATGGACTTCGTCCTTTCACAATCCTCTTGGCAATTGCTCGCCTATAAATCTGAGCAATCCACTTTCTCTAAGCCACAATCATCGATCATGCATCCAGTCGAACAAAGACCAGAACAACTATGATCCTCAGACTGACCCACCATACTTCGGACCGATATGGAGTTTGCTGTATGATGCTAAAGAATCAAATTCGTTGACCATTCCTATCCCAACTACCACTGATTGTATTGACTTGATAGGTCACAATGTAGAATCCTTCGCGGGAATCTCCTCAACCAAAGAAAAATACTTCTTTCCCTGCCTTACGGTATCTGATGACATCGGCGATGCAGACCTCATAGAGGCGGAACGATCATACATCGCAGGAGCATACGAATCCCTCATTGACGAATTTTCAGATGATGGGCTCAAAGGCATGACTTTGGATAACATGTTCTATGGGAAGCACATGGCCAACCATCTAGACTTTTCGCCAGCAAGGTTGCCTCTCTTCGTCGATAGCGGCGGGAGCCTCACGTACAGCATCAACCATCTCTCTCCCGCAATACCCCAGGTTGCGGCAAACGTCCTTCTAATGGAAGGACTTCGGGAAGAGCTCGAAAATATCGAAAATACGCCAGGAAGCGGTGATGGAACTGAAACCGAGCAACCCGACGAAGAACTTCTCTCCGTCAATGCGAACGAACCTCTTTATGGCGCCTCCAAACACGGGATTATGCACTCTGATATCGGCGGCTTCGAAAGCTCAACCACCCTCGGCCTGTTCAACCGGTCCGTTCGTTCCCAGAATTTCAGGCGAACAAATGCCCGAGACAAGAACATGAGCAGGTTGTTGAGCAAGATATTGATTAGAGACTGCATCATCGAAAATTGGCAGTACACTGGCCAATGCGATAACTGGGATAACTTGTGGGGCCCTGTCAATCATACCGATTTTGAAATCCAGCTGGTTGCCGAAGCTTCGTGGATGTCTCTTGCCTGGGGCTTCATGCCCTCGATTTCAAACATCTTCAGTGACATTGACGACGTATTCTTTACATCACATATTCTCCCCCTGTTCGATGACCAGACAATCCCTCCCCCTGTCCCACCCCCAGGAAAGAGCTTCACTGGGATTTTCAAGGAGCTCCACTTGTCCGGATGGCGGCCCATCACCAATGCGACAGTTTCCTATGACGGCGTCGTCCCGGAGCAGGGGCTCCGTGTCGAGCGTTTCGGTGATTTCGGTCGAGGTGACGCATCAACGATCGGTGAATCCCTGTGCTTCACTGCCCTCAACAACGATGACCTCTCGCTGACGGTCTTGGACCTGGCCCGGTTCGTGCCGAATGGAGATCCGGCAGAGAAATCCATAGATGAGATTGAAACGGCCCAGGAGTACCGAGATTACGGAATATGCGAAAAAGATTTTGGCTGCGACAATTTTCCAGGGAGTTGTCCCTCCGAACTGAAAGAAAGAGAGAAGAGCGTCCGGATCCTCATCCAAAACCTCAAGCACTTCGATCTCGTCCGCGCCGGCAATATCGTGTGCAGGCAACTCGTTCACAGCCCGGATAAACCAACCGTCTGCAATTGGCCCTCCATCGAGGAAGACGAATTCGGTGTGGGGCCCAGTTATAACGGTGAAAACTACTCCCTCGAAATAATAACAATACTAGGCCTGGGCCTCAGAATTGGGGGCCCATGGGATAAAAACAACACGCATCAGGATTACTTGTCAATCCCGGACAAAGCGCTGATGGTCTTCAAGGTATGGCTTGAGGAAAAGGTTGATAACGGTGATGGCGGCGAGGAAGGCCGAGGCTCATCCCGAACCGGAGACAGTGATACCGCTGTCTACATCGGCGATCATTACGAGCTGTACGGTGACGGCTGGCAACGCTATGACACGGCCGGGTATAATGGAGATGTTGACGTCGTGAGCGTTTCCGATCCGACTGCCTGTGCCTATTACACCTTCACCTCAGGCGAAAGCGCAACGATTGAAGCGATGGTTCACTTTCCCATTTCGAGTCTGGCAACCACAGCCGCACAGTATGACGTATACGTGACCGACTATTTCGTCGGTCTTGCTGGCGATACTAACCTGGGTAGCCCGGTGCTCACCACGGTGATCGACCAGAGCGATGCTGATGCATATTCCGCCGCAGCAAATGAAGATGGCTTTATTTCAATCGGGACATTCGATGTGTCGGTTGAGGACCCTGCATTCAATTCGATAATCGTCAAGGTCAGCGTCCCCGGCAGCAGTACGCAAGCAAGAGAACCATCGCGTTTGCTCGTCTCTGACGTAGTGATGCTCAAGACCCTCGAGTAATACCAACGCCGGATACCATTTGGAGGGGGGGGATGAAGATGCGAATGACTGAGAATTGCAAACGGCATTTTCTCGTCCCACAAAGGAAGCTTGTTTCAGCAACAGTTCGTTTTCTTCACCCCTTTCTCCTTTGCTTCATCATACTCCATTCGCCCGTACTCGATGCACAAACCGTCTACGACCTTGGCGAAATCAACGGTGACCTGCGGGTCATCGGGGCCGTACGGAGTGACTTAGTAGCTTATTTTTCCAAGTTCGATTTCGATGCAAATGGGCAAGATGACTTGATCGTGAGTGCCCAGGGGGGCTTGGGTCAAATCTCCGTATTCCTTGACTATGAATGCCCTTTGCTTAACAGCCGACTCGATCTTCGCTATGCTACGCCCGACATCAGCATCATGGGTGGTCCTGTCATGGGAATATCTCGAAATATCGGTGACACCCTCATCTCAGTGGATTTCAATGGTGATGGGATTTTGGATTTTATCTCCTCTGATTATTCACACGATCAAGTGTACTGCTACTTTGGCTCGAGTTCCTGGAACGGCGGGACACATTTGCAGATCCCGACCGATCCGCCCGACATCACTTTCCATCACGACGATGCGGGCTACGATGGCCATCTTGGGGAAGATGTCGCCTCAGGGGACGTCAACGGCGACGGGATCGACGACATCATCATTGGAGAATTGTTCGGGCAGAACCACCTGGGGTTCGGTACCGGCACGGTCCACGTAGTGTACGGGAGAGCGTCCTTCGATCCTCCCGAGGTGATCGACCTCGTCCAGACCCCGGCGGACATCACGATCTTCGGGGCGGGGTACGCCGACCAACTCGGCCTGAGCGTCGCCTCAGGGGACGTCAACGGCGACGGGATCGACGACATCGTCGCCGGCTCTCGCTGGGGGCGGAGCGACGATTTCGGCCGGGTCTACGTCATCTACGGCTCGACCGATTTCCCCAAGGACCATCTGATCAATCTCGCATCGGATACGCCGGATATCGAGATCAGGGGCCGGGAATACTCTTCAGCGACCGGTGACGTCGTCGGCGTTGCCGACCTGAACGGCGACGGATTCAAAGACATCTGTTTCAACGCGGGATTGATCGACACGATCCCGGACCGGCGAGGCATGGTCTTCGTGGTCTACGGGCAGGATTTTCCGCCCGGGCACTTCATCGACCTGGAGACGGAACAGGCCGACCTGGAGATCATCGGCGATACCTTCGAGGTCTCGTATCTCGGGTATGACATGACCGGGGGGGACATGGACGGCGACGGGTGCGAGGAACTCGTCCTCACGGCCTTCAGTTGTGCCGAACGACAACAGGACGAGGGGGTGGTCTACGTGCTTCCCGGCTCCCGTCAGTACCCAGCCTCACCTGGCCCTCGACTTCTCCATGGATGCCCCGGCGCTCAAGATACTTGGCTACCAACCGGATTAGGGCGTAGCCGTGCTGAGCGAGATGCAGGATCTGAACAAAGACGGATTGATAGATCTGATCTGCTCCGCGCCGGGCGCAAGCCGGGACGACGATCCAGGAGCTTATTGGGCCGGCCAGATCTATGTCGTCCTCTCCGACGGCAACCTGTTCGATCCACCCGCTTTCCTGGCCTCGCCGGGATTTTATCAGACCAACCCGCCCGAACTTCGGCTCTATGATGCCTTCTACCACGAGACATGGACGGAGCGTATCTCTCCCTACCTGGTGCAGGGCTATGGGCTGGTGTCAGCTACTGGGGACCTGAACGGCGATGGCTATGACGAGTTGATCACCGGGCCGGGGCCGGGACCATACCATCCTGCCCTGGTGCAGGTGCTCGACCGGCAGGGACAGCGGCTGGCCGCATTCCAGGCCTACGGCACGCCGCGGTACGGCGTGCTGGTCTCCAGCGGCGATCTCGACGGCGACGGTGCGGACGAGATCGTCACCGGGGCCGGACCGGGGGCTGTATACGGGCCCCATGTCCGGGGGTGGCGCTGGGACGGCGGGGAGACGGTCTCGCCGCTTCCCGGGGTCAGTTTCCTGGCCTACGGCACCAACCGCTGGGGGGTCAACGTGGCCTGCGGCGACATCGACGGCGATGGGAAGGACGAGATTGTCACCGGGGCCGGGCCGGGGGCGATCTTCGGCCCCCATGTCCGGGGTTGGAACGTGGACGGGGGAACGGCCGCGCCAATCCCCGGGGTGAGCTATTTCGCCTATGGCACCCTGCGCTGGGGTGTCAACGTGGCCTGCGGCGACATCGACGGCGACGGGATTGACGAGATCGTCACGGGACCGGGGCCGAGCGAAATCTTCAATTCCCACGTTCGGGGCTGGAACTACGACGGCGAGGCGGTTGCGGCGATACCCGGGGTCAGCTTCGTCGCCTATCCAAGCTTACCCCATTCGATGGGCTGCACCGTGGCCTGCGGTGATGTGGACAACGACCGGGTGGCAGAAATCCTCACCGGTCCCGGACCCCATCCGGGGAACCCAGCATATCTCGGAACCTACAATTATGATGGGAAAGAGTTGACGCTGGTTCAGAGCAAGAGTTTCCTCGTCTTCGAGGAAGGGGACTATGTTGGCGGGGCACGGATCGCCCCGGGTAACTTATACCAGCGGCCGGATTATCTGCCGTAAGTGACTCACCACCAACCGCGGGCTTCGCGCCGGCTCCCATTCGTCCCACTCAGACTTCGCTTGTAAATAGTATTCCCTTCCCGAAAAGACACACGCTGCTCGCACTTCACAACTCACCACGGGGTTAGGACGAGGCGGTGACCGCCCCGAGCAAGGATGCCCTGGACCTGCTGGCCGAGAAGGGCTTCGACCCGCAGTATGGCGCCCGGCCGCTCAAAAGAGTGATCCAGCGCGAGCTGATGGGCCCGCTGGCCATGGCGATCCTCGAGGGCCGCTACCAGCCCGGAGACACCATGGAAGCGGATTCCGGCCCGGCAACGGAACCGGAGTTCGAGGAAGAGGAGGAACTGGTGGGCGAAGCGGTGGGATAAGCGAGAACGTCCTGTCCGATGCACATTGAGGGGCGCCGTTCAGCGGCGCCCCGTTTTTTTGCTCACCCTTCCACCGGCCGGTCGAAGAAGGATTCAAGCTGCTCTCGTTCGGCTGGATTATCGTATAACGATTTCCGGTCGGCGAAAACAGGCAGGACACCGCCTGGAGCGCCCCGGTGGACTTCATACTCGTTCCCGGGTTGCGGTGTGAAGAATATCCCCTCCCCCGGCTTGCGATACATGCAGCCCATCTCCTCCGGGGGCCGACTCCGGATCCACTCCCCTCCTTCCGCCAGGGCCTTGCGGTAGGCGGGGATTTCTTCCAACAGGCGGAAAGGAGCGGTGAGGTCGAGCCGGTCAAGGTCTTCCTGGTGCAGCCGGCCTTTCCGCGCCAGCAGATCGAGCAGCATCTCCGGGTTCAATCCGTGATCTTTACCGCAGGCGGCCCAGCAGAGCGCACCCAGTGACAGCACCCGGCGGTGAAGATAGATGATGTCCACAAAATCCCTTGGCTCGTCCCGGCCGGCCAGCGCGAGAACCTTGTTCACCGCCAGGTCGACGGGATGTAGAACATAACCGGCGTCCCGCAGCTTCACCGGCGGGAGAAAGCGCCACATGGAATCATGAGCCCAGTCCACACGCAGGCTGCTTCCTCCGGGAACCTGGACCAGCGCCCTGATGAACCCGGGCTGGGACAGTTGGGTCCGCACCTCGAACCCGCGTTCTTCAAGAACCCGGCTGTCGGCACCGAAGGCAGCCGCCACCGCTTCCTCTCGATCATGAAACAGATCGAGATCACCGCTTCTCCGCGGAGACGCACTTGCCATGTGAATCGCCGCGGCACCGGCGAGATGGCTCTCCTCGCTCCGGTTTCCGGCGAGCAGCGCCAGGATGTCTATCTGGATTCCGGTGAGCGGCATAGCAGTTTTCGTGCCCTTTCCCAGCCGGCCGCGCCTCCGTATTTTCGCAGTTGCGCGGCAATCCACTCCACGTCGCGAGTTCCGGGCCGGTAGTCAGGGGGGCTGCTCCAGAAGCAGCGGGAATGGAACTCCCGGTAGGCCCTGCGGGCTTCACGGATCAACACCATTCTCCGTGCCTCCCTGCTTCCCAGCGACCTGCGGCTCTTCCGTCCGCCCCGGCGACCGATTTCAGCGAGATAGGAGCGCAGATTTTTATTGATTTCATTCATGTTTATAACATAAGCCGCTTATGATAAATTGTCAACTTTATTATCGTCCGTGAAACAATCCGTCAACTAGTAAGTCGGTTCCTGGAAGAACGGCCCGGTGGAATCGCCCTCCCCGCTCAGCTGGCGTGGGAGGGCGGTTCCATGTTCCAGGGCTCAGGGAGCAACAGCCGTCACCGTGCAGACATCGGTGGCCGTGTCGCCCGAAGGCGCGTACGGCGGCTGGTTGTACGGCGGCGGGGTGACGTCTTCGGCAAGCAGGCCGAAGGTGTTGTTCCCGACCACGCTGCCCAGCGCCGGGATGTTCTGCACCCAGCTGGTGGTGAACGTCTCACCCGGCTGGATGTTGGTGTAGCCCGCCCGCCAGTTGGGGTAGCTGCTGCCGTTGGCCAGCTCGATGTCGATGCGGCCAGCCACCCGCCGGATCTGCAGCGGGTAGAGGTTGTCCAGCGCCACCGTCATCAGGGTCTGGAACGGCACGATGCCGCTGTCCGGGGCGCAGGTGAACGACGCGTCCACCGTCGGTGCCGACGTGGGCCAGGAGACGGTGGCGGCGTAAGTGTTGCGGAAACCGCACTCGTTGCCGTGGGTGAAATACGGGTAGACCAGCAACCAGTGGGTACCCGCGGACAGGGCGTCGAAGGTCATGCTTTCCGGCGAGCAGGGCCACACGACGTCCCATGGGTCGACGTAGCCGGTCCAGTCGGCGCAGTCGCCCGACCCGGGCGGTTCGAGTTCAGCCAGCCCGACGATCACCGGCCATTCGCTCTCCAGGTCGAGGGTCACCGAGGCCGTTTCGTCGAGCTCCACCTGCAGCCAGTCGGTGCCGTAGTACCCGTCGCTGGCGGTGAGCGTCCCGCAGACCGTCTCGCCGTTGGCCACCGGACGAAACGCCGGCACGTCGATCAGGCAGCCGTCGTTCAGCTCCTCGCCGCAGGGCTCGCCTTCGTCGGTGGCCCCGGGCGGACAGGCTACGTCGCAACACGCCAGGATCTCGAGCAGGAACTGGTGGCACGTCGGGGTGGGCCAGCTGTCGACCATGACCCAGTAGGTGCCGGGGTCGAGCTGGAGCCCGGCGATGACGTTTACGTCCGACGAGCTGCCCGCCACGGCGATACAGGACTCCGGGTCGTCGGCCGGGCAGCTTTCGAAGACGGCGAAACCGGTGTAGCCGTCGTAAGAGTCTATGCTCAGGTCGACGCACATACTGGCGGCCACGTCGAGTTCGAAGATGATCTCCTCGCCGCCGTCGTAGGTGCCCATGCAGGTGGCGTCATAGTCGTTGCCGTGGCCGCAGGTGGAATAGGCGTCGCGGAAAGGCAGCTGGGCCGGCAGGTCGATCGCGATCGGGTCGGTGCAGTCGCTTCCCGGCGGATCCGGCTCCACGGTGAGGGTGTAACTGAAAGTTTCCGGCGGCGGCCAGCTGTCGACCATGATCCAGTAAGTGCCGGCGTCGAGCCACAGTTTGTCGATCACGTCGGGGTTGGCGCTGGAGGTCGCCTGGGCGATGCAGCTGGTGCCGGCATCCCCGGGGCAGCCGTCGAAGACGGCCACCCCGGCCCAGCCGGTGGCCGCATCGAGGGTGACCTTGACCCACTGCCCGCTGTACATCGTCAGCTTGTAGATGACGTCCTGGCCCCCATCGTAGGAGCCCATGCAGGTGTCGAAGTAGTCGTCCCCCTGGCCCAGGGTGCTGTTGGTGTCGCTGAACGGCAGGGAGCTGCTGGTGAAGGCGATCGGGTCGCTGCAGTCACCGCCGTTCTCCGGCAGGCCGTCCTTGCGGTCGAAATACGGGACGGCGTCCAGGTCATCGGTGAGGTAGAGGATGCCGAAGGCCCAGGCGTCGGGGTCGCCCACCGGGGTGGGCGGGATCCAGCTGATCACAGGCCGCTCGGTGGGGTCGGAGTCGTGCTCGTTGACCCGCACCGGGTCCTCCCACTCCCCGTAGCCCGCCGGCGGCACGCTGATGCCGGGGAGGCAGCGGAACCAGACGTCGGCGCTCCCGCCGCCGGTCTCCTTGAGGTAAACCGCACCCACGCCGGCGAAGTCGCGTACGCTGACGTCGGCCAGCCAGCTGTCGTGCTCCCCCACCGCCGGTTCGGAGAGCGCCGCCCGCTGGAAGGTGAAGCCGTCGTCGAGGTTCGCTCCGTAGCGGACACCGTAACCGTTGTCGAAAGCGTGGCCGTAGGCGCAGATGGTTGTGTTTTCGTAAGCGGACACCGCGGTTCGCGGACGGAGGATGTAGCCCGAGTAGTAGTGCTCCACCACCAGCTCGAACCAGTAGGAATCCCACTTCATGATCTTCACCTTGCCCTCGCTGGAGATATAGGAGAACATCGGGTTGTCATAGTAAGGGTGGGCGTTGACGCAGGCGTCGAGGCCGCCGACGTAGTCGGTCATGTAGGTCTCGACGTTGAGCCAGTTGTCGCCGGTGTCCGAATCCCCGACCACGAACTCCACCTCGCCGATGTTGAGCGCGGCCACGTAGTAGAGGTCGTCGTCGTAGCCCGAAGCGTTGGAGGCCAGGGCCACGTCGCGGATGGTGTTCGGCGAGACGCTGACCACGGTGTCGTAGCCGTAGGTGCTGTCCAGGCTGCCGTCGGCCTCGTTGAAGCGGCGCAGGTTGCCCCAGTTCTGGGTGTCGTAGGGCACGTAGCCGACGTAGAAGTAGTCGTCGGCCACCACGCCGTCCACGTCGAAACAGCCGTTGGCGCTGTACCACGAATAGGTCTCCGACCAGGAGTCGCCGCCGTTGTGGGAGATGTTCACCGTCCAGCCGGTGTCCCAGAGCAGCAGCACGAATAGCCGGTCGGCGCTGTCGTGGTAGTCGAGGGCCATCCTGTACGCCCCCTCCCGGGGGTCGCCCACCCGGGAGTCCGAGGCCCGGTCGCCGCCGCCGGGCAGGGGCGAGCGCCACGTAATTCCCACGGCGGGTGCCGCGCCGCTGCTCTCCAGCTTGCGCAGCAGGTCGATGGCCTCACGGTGACCACCGGCAGCCCACTGGTCCCGGGCCTGAACGGCGAGATCCTCCTGCCCTTCCAGAGCCGCACCCGACAGCTCGATTTCGATGACGGCGTTCTCCCGCCGCCGCGGGTTCAGCGATTCCAGGTATTGCGAGGCCGGCACACCCGTACCCCTTTTCATCTCAGCCTGAGGAGAGACGATGGGGCCGGCGCTCTGGGCTGGCATCGCTGCCGCCGGCGGAGATGACATCACCGGCCCTGCATGGACCAGGGCCGGGATGGGGAAGAGCAGAATCATGATGATGAAGATTGCGGGGAGCGGAGTCGGTGTGTTTCGCATGGGTGCACATCTCCTTGCGGTGCTCAAACGGCTCAATGGAAGCTCCCCCGGGAAGCTGTAGCCCGGGTGGCCGCCGGCGGCAGCCGCCCGGAGGCCTTGCGGCCCGCGGAGCGGTTCATATCCGGTTGAACGTCCGGGAGGGGCTAACTTGGACTTTTATTCAGTGACCTGGCGCTTCGTGGCGGACGGCTCAGATGATGGTCTCTGATATACTTGGGGAATACCGAATTGGACGGAAGAACGTGAATAAACATACAAGTAGCGGCGCATGAAACGTTCAACCCAGTGGAAGGCAGTTGTGGCCCGGCTCTATGACGGGCATTTCCGGATCCTTCTCCGCCGGGCCCACCGCTCGCTGCGGGAGAAGAACCGGGCCGCCGACCTGGTGCAGCACCTCTTCGTGCGGATGCTGGAGGAGGAGCGCCGGTTCGGCAGTGAGGACGAGGCCGAAAAATTCCTCTACGCCTCGTTTCACAACCTGCTGGTGGACTACGTGCGCGCCGAGATCAGGTGGAAATACAAGGACCTGGACTCGGAGACCGAGGTTCCCCTGGCCACCGAAGCACGCCAGGAGGACGACCTGATCAGGGAGCGGCTGAGCCGGAAGAGGCTGCCGCTGCCCGAGGGTCAGCAGCGGGTGTTCGAGATGGCCTACTTCGAGGGCTGCTCGGACAGCGAGATCGCGGAGAGGCTGAAGATGAATATTTACACGCTGCAGCGCAGCCTGGTCAGATCGCGCAAGTTGCTGGAGCGGATACTGGTGGCCCGCTACGGCTACTCCGCGGCGCAGATGAAGACCCTGTTCCGCAGACGGAGAGGGTGAACCGATCGCCGTCCCGGGAGGCAAGGTGAAATGAACAAACCAGAGCAGATGGATGACCTGCAACGGGCCTATGCCGAAGCGCGTGACGCGCTGCCGGCCTGCCCCACGGCCAAAGAAATCCGCCGGTTCCAGGAGGGTGCGCTCCCCGAGGAGCGGGCCTTCGCCGTGGATTTCCATCTCAACGACTGCGCCGAGTGCATCGAACTGGTGAAGCGGATCGACACCGGGGCCGGGGGCCCCGAGCTGGAACCTGTCGAGGAGACCCGCCTGGAAGAAGAGATTGCCGCACGGCTCGGCCTGCGGTCCGAATCGCCACCGTCCCGCCTGCGGGACTACATCTCCCGGCTGCTGACCCTGCGCATGCCGCTCTACGTCCCTGCCGCCGCGGCGGCGTTGCTCGCAGGCGTCATGCTGATACCGCGCAGCGCCCCCGAGCCGGCGCAGCCGACCGGAATCCTGCCGGTGAACAGCATCATCATCGACCAGTCGGCTCTCCGTTCGGGTGAGCCCGGGGCCGTCCCGGCCACCATCGCCCCGGGTGGCGTGGTACTGATCGAGGTCTTTCTGGAAGGCCTGGAGTACGGGCCCGGCACGCCGGTGACCTACACGCTGCTGGACAGCGAGGGCAACGTGATGCTCAACGGTGAAACCACCGTGCTCGAGGACTACAACCTGCGCACCGTGCTCCGCTTCGCGGAACCGGGCACATTCACCGTCCGGTTTGCCGCCGCTGATGGAGAGACACTCCTGGAGCAGGTGCAGGTCAACATCGCGCCGGCAGAGTAAACCCGCCCACCTCCTTCGAAAACCATCCCCCGCTGCCCGACATAACCGTACATTAAAAAGCCCCCCGGGCCCTGGCGGCCCGGAGGGAAGTTACCAGCACCCCGGGTTCAGGGGGCCATGGCGGTTACGATTACGCTGTCGCTGTCCGTATCGCCGGACGGTGAGTACGGCGGCTGGTTGTATGGAGCCGGTGTCACATCGACGCCATGAACGGTGAACAGGTTGTCACCCAGCAGCGAGGACAGGGCCGGTATGCCCTGGGACCAGACCGCGGTATAGACCTCCCCGCCGCTGAGGTTGGTCCACCCGGAGCGCCAGTTGCCATATGAGGCCCCGCTGCCGCTGATCACGTCGATCCGGCCGTAGACCCGGCGCTGCTCGGTGGCCAGCAGGTTGGTCAGCTCGGCGGTGAACTGGGTGCTGAAGGGCACCACCCCCGACGTGGGGGACGCGCTGATCGTGGCCTGGATGGTGTCGGTGGCCAGGCTGCCGGTGGTACCGTAGCCCCAGGGCGACCAGTCGGTGATGAGACCGTCACCGTTGCGGGCACGCACCCGGAAGGCGTAGGTGGTCCCCGGGTTGAGACCGGTGGCGGTCACCGTGCCCCAGGCGCTGATCGGCTGATAGAAGGGCGTTCCCCCGTTTGAACCACCCGAAGCATTGAGATAGTACCTGGGTACTCCCGCCGTCACCGGAGAGATAGATCGCACACTCGGTCCACGACGGGTTGCCGTTGGCCGCGATGGTCACGTCGAGCGTCGACGTGGAGGGGTTGCCCGCGGACGGCGTGCCCGGCACAGCAGCAAAGGTGTAGGCGTAGACCAGCGGGGAGTACCCGGTTTCATTGGGGGTCAGGGCGTCGTCCCGGGCCTTGACCCGGTAACCGTACTGGTTGTTGATCTGCAGCACGCTGTCGACGAAATACGTGCCGGGCTGCCAGCCGGAGTTGCTGCCGCCGGTGCCGCCGGTGGGGCTGTTGTAGTAGTCGAAGTAGGTACTCCACCGGCTGGTGCGTATCGTAGGCCGTGACGGAAGTCATGGCGATCTGGTTGACCCCCAGGGCGGCCGGGGAGACCAGCCAGGCCATGGGATCGGGCGCGGGCGGCGTGGAATCGAGATCGACGGTGATCGGGATATACCACGCCGAGCTCCAGGCTTCAGCGTAGGAGTCGTGGGAGAAGGAGAGGTCGAGGTGCACGCCGGCTTCCTCCCACGACTGTGCTCTCACGGTGAAGACCGCGTCGGCGGACTGGCCGCCGCCCCCGGCAATGGAGCCCAGGTCATAGGGGTCGGAACCGGAAAGGAGGGTCCAGCCGGCGGGCAGGTTCAGATCGATCGAGCAGTTGTGGGCCGCGATCTCGCTGTTGTTGGTGAAATGGATTGAAAACTGGAACTCCTCGTTCGGTTCCACCGAGAAGGGATAGGAGCCGAGGGCCGCAAAATCAGTGGGCAGATCCACCTCCACAAAGCCCTCCTCGGTGGCCAGGGCAAAGTACTCGGTGTCCCCACCGTGGTTGAAATCGGTGGACCAGGCATAGGCCTTGACCACCACTTCTACGGGGGCCTCAGTGCCGGCATCGACACGGACCTGGTGCACGTTGTCCGCGCTGCCCAGATCGGAGTCGATCAGGGTTTCGTCCGACTCCCGGTAGAGCCGCAGGTTGAGGTCGCTCAGACTGTAGTAGGTGGTGGGGTAGTCGTGCGGGTTGTAGGTGGCGTGCCGGTTCCAGACCAGGGTCACCCGGTCGCGGCCCTCGCCTGCGGAGGTCTCGTCACGCATCTCGCCTTTGTACAGGCGGTAATACCCGGTGGTGGGACGCTCGGTGACGCTGTCCTCGAACACGTCACCGCGGTGGTAGTACGCAGCCCAGGCGTTGAGGTAGCCCCAGCCGTAAGCCGTGCTCCACCCGTCGGAATCGTTCTCGAAGTTGATCAGCCCCTCGTTCTTCTGGGCCGTGTTGATCAGCAGTGCCTTGATCGCCTTTTCGTCGTAGAGGCCCGCATCCATCAGGTCCATGATGACGCCCAGCACCATGGGCGCCGACATGCTGGTCCCCGACTTGTCGATGTAATCCAGCTCCGTTTCCCAGGCCGTGTTGCAGGAGTTGATGTCGGTGCCCGGGGCGGCGATGTCCGGCTTGCGCCGGCCACCGTTGGTGGGGCCGCGGGTGCTCGAATCGCGGATGAAATCATCATCCCGGTCGGGTGTGTTCACATCCTCGACATTGGCCACGGTGATGGTGTTGTAGGCACAGGCAGGACTGTTGAAATCAGGGTTGACCGGGCCCGAGTTGCCTGCGCTGAGAGTCACCGGAAGGTCGGGGTAGGAGGAGATGATGGAATCGAAGAACCGGCTGAAATCATCCTCGTCGTCGGGGATATCCCCGCCGTAACTGAGGTTCAATCCATCAACATCGTCGGAAAAGGTTCCGGCCGGGTTCAGCGCACCGGAATCGTACAGCGCCCGGTCCACGAGATTCATGGCGTCGGACCAGTACATGTAGCCAAGGCCGTCCAGGCCGCGCCAGCCGGCCTTGAGGGTCACCGCCTTCTCCACACCGTAGGCCATGCCCAGGTGGCCCGGGTAGATGGATGTCCCGTAACTGCCGACGATGCCCATGACGTGGGTCCCGTGCCCGGTCAGGTCGTCGATGGTGATCTCGTCGTTCCACCAGGGATCGTAATAACCGGCTGTCAGATACCAGGACCAGAAATTGGTCCGGCCGGTGGCGTCCTCCAACCCGGGGTGGGTCAGGTCGGTCCCGGAATCGAGGATGGCCGGGTCGTAGATGCCGCCGGTGTAGCCAACATCCCACAAGCCGTCCTGGGGTGTTTCGTGGATCAATACCGCATTGTCGGCGTTGGTCAGGTGGCCCGATATCCGGCGGTCCCGAACCAGGCGGGCCACCCCGTCGGTTTCGGCCAAACGCTCCAGCGCCCCGGCAGGCACCAGGGCCACCAGGGCGTTGACGCAGACGGTGCTGAAATCCACCTTTCCGCCGAGGCGGGCGATTGCTTTTCGAATCATGTCCTGTGAGGGCTGAACCTCCGCCGCCAGCCGTACAGCGATCTCACTGGAGATCACCGTCGACAGGGCTTCGTGATCCTCGTTCACCGCCCGCAGTGCAGCCCGGTCCTCCTCGGTGAGATCGAATTTCTCACTGGTGTAGTTTGCGGCGTCGGTGGCGGCCTCGGGATCACGTTTCATGGCGTACGTGCCGTTGATCGCCGCGGCCCGCTGCCGGATCTCCCGCAGTTCCTCCTCGTACGAGGACCTCACCTCGCCGGCGATGACATCCTGGGGCTGGTAGTTGAGGAAAATGATCACCCGCACCAGTTCCACCGGGGAGATGGCCGCCAGCTTCCCGGCCAGATCCCGGTCCAGAACCGGTAACTCCTGCCGGACCTCGCCGGCACCCGATTCCGGTGGTTCTCCCTCCGGTCCAAAGGGAACATCCGCAAGATCGGCCTTCCCGCTCTGCGGCGGAGCATGATCGGCCCGCATCAGGGGGACGTACTCGCCGGCCGCATCCGCAACAGGCACCGCGGGAAGAACAATCACCAGCAAACACGTCAACAGTAATGAATAAAGCCTCTTCATCTGCACGTCCTCCCTCCTGCTGGCCACCGGTAATGGTTCTGGCACCTGCGGCAACAGGAATCCGAAGGCGGGTCCCCCATTCATCCAGTGGCGCCGCCCCAATGACAGCGACCGGAAGAGGGAGCAATCCCTACCCCGTTCAATTCGATGAACGACTGTCCCCGGCCTAACTTGTATTTTTTTTGAGGTGGACAACTGCACGTGGCGGGGGGGCTCTACAGCGGGTCACCCAGCAGGATGAAGGCCGCCCAGTAGCGGGGATCCTCGAAGGGCTTGCCCGACAGTCGGTTCACCGGTTCCGATGGGCCGGAGCCTGCGTCCCGGGTGCCGGACCGGTTGCCGGCGGGATCCAGTTCCCGAACCTCGTCGGCGGTGAGCCCGCTCAGCCAGGCCTTGGCCTCACGCAGGGCCTCGGCCCGGGGCATGGCGACGCCGGGTTCGAACTCCGCTCCGGGGAGGCCACGGACGGAAGAGAAGCGCCCCAGCAGGTTTTCGTAAAACCGCTGCATCAGGAGCATGGTGGCCCGGTCGTCCACCTTCCACAGGCTGAGTACCAGGCTGCGGGCACCGGCCACGAACAGGGCCTGGGAAAAGCCGAGGTAGCCCTCGCCGCCGGCTTCCTGGCCCAGGGCCGTTTCGCAGCCGCTCAGGGTCACCAGGTCGGCGTCCAGCTTCCAGGTCCGGACGATCTGCTCGCCGGTGAGCCAGCCGTCAAACACATCCTTGCCCTCGATCACCCGCTGGAGGGAGTCACCCAGCCGGTCCTGGGAGAGGATCAGGGCCGAGCGCATGGCCACCTGGTCGTCCATCACCCCGTGGGTGGCCAGGTGGATATAGCGAAAGCCCTCCAACTGCCCCGACACGGAGAGGGCATCCAACCTCTGCTCGCTGGCCGCCGAACCGAGCAGCACCAGCGGGCCGGGCATCCCCTCGGGCGGGTCGAACAGCCGGGCGATGGCTTCAACTTCGCGCCTGGTTCCGGGCAGGGGCATCAGCGATCCTATCCGAACCTGCCGGCTGGGCCCTGGCGCGGGCAACGCGCGCACCGCCGGGTCACCGCTCTCCGGCGCCTTGGCATCGGTCACCGAGGCGCTTGTGAACACGGGGTCGCCCAGGGCCAGCAGGGGGGGCCGATCCGCCGGACCGCGGCCGGCCCCCTGATCACGCTTTTCCCCCAACCAGGCGAACATGGTGCCCGACGGCGTGTAGCTCACCGTGTAATCGTTGGCCAGCGCCTCCACTGGCACACCGGCCATCTGCCCGGCGGGCAGTACCACCAGGTTGCTGATTCCGGCCAGGTGAGGCACCAGCGGCTCGATCCGCTGGGCCCGCAGCCGCTGCCGGAGCAGGGCCAGCCGCCGGCGGTCGGCGGCGCGACGGGCCCGCTTGCCCAGCGCTTCGCGAAGCTGACCGATGAGCTCTGAGTCGGCGGCGGTCCAGGCTCCTCCGGGGCCGCTGCCCGGAAGTGCGACCCACACCGGTGAACCACTCTTCCGGATCAGGCAGGCCCAGTGCTCCCCGGCCTTTTTGCCCGCTGTTCCGGTGGGGACGACATCGACCCACCCGAGCAGCGCCGTGCCGGCCGGGATCCGGGTCTGGATCCGCTGCAGGCCGTACACCTCTCCGGCGGCAACGCCGTACTTGCCGCTGATCTCGGATTGAAAGATGGCCAGTTCCTGGAGCAGCCCGTCCCGTTCGGCGCGCAGCTTTTCTCCGACGACCGCCTGTTCATCGCCGGCATCCGGGCCGGCCATGCCGTAAATCCGGCCCATTCGCTCATCAAGTTTGGACAACCGGCTGATCAGGTCCGATTCCCGCTGCCGTTCCTCCCGGCTCAACGGACGGGCGTACCGTGAAGAGACCGTATCCAGCAACCCCCGGGCCAGACTGGCCTCGAACCGCTGCCAGGCCTCAACCGCCTTGCCGCCCCGCGCCAGGCAGGCGGCCAGGGGGGCCAGCGGCGAGTGACCGGCGGCAAAGTGGACCCGCTCCAGGCCGCGGGCCCCGGACCGTAACCGGGCGGCTTCGAAACTCTCGGCGGCCTCGGTCCAGGCGGCGGTGGCCCCGGCCAGATCTCCCTTGCGGTAGTACAGCTCACCGAGCAGGTTCAAGCTCCCGGTGATGTTGACATGGGCCTCACCGAAAATCCCGCGCAAGCCGTCCTGGGCCCCCAGGATCAGCAGCTCCGCCTGATCGAGCTCCCCCTTTTCTTCCAGCAGACGGCCCAGGTTCTGCATCGAGCCGAGGGTGCGGGGGTGGTTTTCACCCAGCACCCGCCGCCGGCCGTCCAGGGCTTCACGGATCAGCGGTTCCGCCTCCTCCAGACGGTCCTGCCTCATCAGGATCACCCCCAGGTTCTCGATGGAGGTCAGGGTGTGCGGGTTCTCGTCACCCAGCACCCGGCGCCGGTCGGCCAGCGCGAGGCGCATCCGTTCCTCGGCCACGTCCAACTGCCCCTGCTTCCTGGCCAGTATCCCGAGGTTGTTCAGCACGGTGATGGTCCGCGGGTGATCGGGGCCCAGCACCCGCCGGCGTCCCTCCAGAGTTTCGAAGTAGGCGGCTTCGGCCTCTTCCAGGTGGCCCTGGTCCTCCAGCAGGTGGGCCATGTTGTGCAGGCCCAGCAAGGTGCGGGGGTGGTCTTCGCCGTAGACCGCACGGTAACCGGCAAGGGCACGGCGGATCAGCGGCTCGGCTTCGGGCAACCGCCACTGGGCCTCCAGGATGTGCCCCAGGTTGAGATATGCGGTGAGGGTATTCGGGTGATCCTCGGGCACGATGCGAAGGAAGCCCTCCAGCGATTTCCTGAAATAGTACTCGGCGTCGGACAACCGGCCCTGGGAGCGGCAACAGTAACCGAGGCTGTTCATGGCGGTCAGCGTGTCCAGGTGCTCATCGCCGAGAAGAGCTCTCCGCCCCTCCAGCCCCTGGCGGTAGGCCTGCTCGGCCTCGGACAACCGGCCCAGGGAGACCAGCACGTGGGCCCGGTTGATCATGGTGGTCAATGTCCTGGCGTTGTTTTCGCCGAAAAGTTCGCGGCGGAGCTCCAGTGCCTTGTTGAAATAGACTTCCGCATCTCCCAGTTTTCCGGAGGAATAATAGAGACCACCGAAGTTCTGGTACACGAGGGCAACGAACGAGCTCTCCTCTCCATACAGCTTTCGAGCGCCAGCCAGCAACTCCAGCAACACCGGTTCGGCTTCGTCGTACCGGCCCCGGCCCATCAGCAACGTGGACCAGCGGTTCAATATCGATAAGGATTGCGGGTCGTCGGGCTCCAGGTCCCGGCGGGCCGTATCCACCGCCTCCCGGATCGCCTCCTCCGCCTCGTCGAATTTCCCCATGTCCTGGAGAATCAGGGAGAGATCGCAGAGCGCGCCCAGGGTCTCTTCATGCTTGTCTCCCAACACCCGGCGGTACTCGGCGAGAACCTGGCGATAGAGCTTTTCGGCCTCTTCGAGGTGGGACTGGTCACGTGCCAGGTGAGCCTGGCGGCTCACCAACTGTAAGGTTTTCAGGTGATCGTCGCCCAGAACCCGGCGGCGGCCGTCCAGAGACTCGGCATACAACCGGCCGGCTTCCTCGAACCTGCTCTGCAACCGGCAGCAGTTTGCGAGCACGACACGGGTCAGCATGGTCCGCGGGTGGTCCGGGCCCAGTAATGCCTGCCGGCCGGCCAGGGCCTCCCGCAGCAGCGGCTCCGCCAGGTCGGGATTCGTGGCCAGGAACAAGGCCGCACCCAGATCGTTCATCGCGTTCAGCGTCAGGACATCACCATCGCCCAGCAGGCGCCGGCGGGTTTCCAGCACCGGTCCGCCCAATTCGGCGGCGTCGGCATATTGCTTTTCCTCAGCCAGGCGATTGGCCTCCAGCAGCCCGGAGTACGCCCGGGCGGCCTCGTCCCGGCCCTCGGCCGGCAGGCCGGCGATCCGCTCCAGGCTGGCCAGCAGCTGCCTGGCGGAAACCGTTTCCCAATGGTCGCACACCCTGCACCCGCTGCCGGAGTTCGAGAACCTCCGTCGCCGGTAGAAGGGCGCCGTCATACCTCCCCTCCCGGCGAAGCTGCGAGATCCGGTCCTCCAGTTCAGCGGCCCGCACCTCGTCCTCGCCGGCAAGCAGACGTTCGTATTGCGGCACGACGGGGGCCGGAACTTCCGGATCGGCGATGCCGGACAGGGAGACGGAGAAGAGGAAGAAGAGGGCGAGGCCGAACCAGCACCCGCGAAGATTGCAGCTGGAGAATCGCACGATGATCTCCTGTACCACCGGGTCCGTTTGCAAACGATTGATTCATTATGCCACCCGGATCAGGGCCAGTCCACCGGCCGCCGGAATCGCGAAGCCGGAACAGGACGAGTAATTGCGGTCAGGCGAAACGGCACCCCACTGAACAAAATCGTTGCTGCCTTGTTAAACCGGGTGAACGCGATCGATACGGCAACACCGGTGGAAGGAGGTTCCACATGTTCAGCAATACACGAAAAGCACTGATCCTGATTCTCTGCCTGCTGGCCGGCGTCCATGGCCGGCCAGTCCGCCCGGGCCGACGGCCTGATCATCATCCACGACCCGCCGCCGCTGCCCCACCATCCCCCGTTCCGGCCGCCGCACCGCTTCGCGCCGCTGGAGGTGAAATACCACCATGTGACGGTGAAGATCACCGACCGCTTCGCGGTCACCGAGGTGGACCAGGTCTTCTTCAACCCCAACCACCAGCGGCTGGAGGGGACGTATCTCTTCCCGGTGCCCCGGGACGGACAGCTGGACAGCTTCTCCATGGACGTCAATGGCCGGATGACCGAGGCCGAGCTGCTGGACGCCGGCAAGGCACGAAAGATTTACGAGGATATCGTCCGCAGCATGCGCGACCCGGCCCTGCTGGAATACGCGGGCCGCGAGGCGTTCAAGGCACGAATCTTCCCCATCGAGCCGCGGAGCGACAAACGGGTCAAGCTGCGCTACACCCAGCTGCTCTCCGGGGACAGCGGCATGCTGGAGTACCGCTACCCGCTGAACACCGAGAAGTTTTCGGCCCGCCCGCTGGAGAGCGTCTCGGTGACCGTGGAACTGTCGGGCAGCCGGGAGATCGGTTCGCTCTACTCACCCAGCCACCCGGTGGAGATCGAGCGGCAGGGCCCGAGGCGTGCCGTGGCCGCGTACGAGGCGAACAACGTCCTGCCCGACACCGACTTCCAGCTCTATTTCTCCCCGCAGCGCGGTGACGATCTGGGGCTCGACCTGCTGGCCTGCCCCGGAAACGGGCCCGGCGAGGACGGGTATTTCCTGCTCATCGCTTCGCCATCAGCCGGCATGGAGAGGAGCCAGGCGATGGAGAAGGACGTGGTCTTCGTCCTCGACACCTCCGGCTCCATGGCCGACGGGAACAAGCTCGACCAGGCCCGGCGGGCGCTCCGCTTCTGCCTGCGCAATCTCAACCGGGGTGATCGCTTCGAGCTCGTGCCCTTTGCCACCGAGGCCCGGCCGCTGTTCCGCAGGCTTGTCCCGGCCGACCGGGAACACCTGGACCAGGCCGAAGCCCTGGTTGACGGGCTCAAGCCCATCGGCGGGACGGCCATCGAAGACGCGCTGCTCACCGCCGTCGAACCCGCCGCGGAACAGGCCCGTGAAGGCCGGCCCTACATGGTGGTCTTCCTCACCGACGGCCTGCCCACCATCGGCAGCACCGACGAGGAGCAGATCCTCAGGCGGCTGGGCGAGACCATCGGCCGCCGATCGGTACGGGTCTTCTGCCTGGGGGTCGGCACCGACATCAACACCCACCTGCTGGACCGGATCACCGAAGAAACCAGGGCGGCCAGCCAGTATGTGCTGCCCGACGAGGACCTGGAACTGAAGCTCTCCTCGTTCTACGGCAAGATCAGCGAACCGGTGCTCGCCGGCCTCCAGCTGGAGATCTCCGGACCGGTGCGCACCACCAGGCTTCACCCCTCGCCGCTGCCCGACCTGTTCAAGGGCGAGCAGCTGAAGGTGGCCGGCCGCTTCTCCGGACACGGGGATGCCGAGATCAGCCTCCGCGGGACGGTCAACGGCACGTCCCGCCGTTTCACCTACCGGGCGAACTTCCCCCGTGACGGGTCGGGCCACGACTTCATCCCCCGGCTCTGGGCCACCCGCCGGGTGGGTTACCTGCTGGACCAGATCCGCCTGCACGGCGAAAGCGCCGAGTTGAAGCAGGAGGTCACCGAACTGGCCCGGGCCCACGGCATCGTCACCCCGTACACCGCCTACCTGATCATCGAGGACGAGGACCGGCGGAACGTGCCCTTGCCGGCCCGTGCCCTGCGCGACCTCGGCTACCTCGAGGAAGAGACGGGCCGGATGTACCGGCAGGTGAACGAGGAGAAGAGCGGGTATGCCGCGGTGGGCGGGGCCCAGGCGTTCGACGCGCTGAAAAAGGCCGACCAGGCCGCGGCCGCCCCCATGACGGCCAACCGCTACGCCAGCCGGGGACAGACGGGCGAGGGATCCGGCAAACGGGACCGCGTCGGGGAAGCACTGGCCGGGCAGGAGATCCGCTTTGCCGGCGGCCGGACCTTTTACCGCAACGGCAACCAGTGGATCGACGCTGCCGTTCCCACCGGAACTTCCGGGAAACGGATCCGGGTCCCCTTTGGCAGCAAGGACTATTTCGACCTGCTGTCCCGCGACCCGCGGGTCGGCCAGTGGCTGGCCCTGGGGCCCAACGTCCTCGTCCTCATCGGGGATACGGTCTACGAAGTAACTGACAACTGAGCGACAGGACCCGGGAAAAGCCGGGTCAGGGAGAAAGACGATGAACAGAAAAAAGATGATGCAACTGACCGGCGGACTGCTTCTGGCAACGATGATCATCATGGCCCAGGGGCTCGCGGCCCGGGCCGGCGGAGATCCTCCGTGATCCGCCCCCTCGGATCGAGGTCTGCTTCGTCCTCGACACAACCGGTTCCATGGGCGGCCTGATCGCCGGGGCCAAGGCCAAAATCTGGTCCATCGCCAACCAGCTGGTGGACGCCGAACCCACGCCCGAGCTGAAAATCTCCCTGGTGGGCTACCGCGACCGGGGCGACGAGTATGTCACCCGGGTCTTCGATCTCAGCGACGACATCGACCGGGTCTATGCCCGGCTGCAGGAGTTCCAGGCTGACGGCGGCGGCGACACCCCCGAGTCGGTGAACCAGGCGCTCCACGAGGCCCTGACCCGGATCAGCTGGAGCCCCGACCGCGAGGTGCTCAAGGTGGTCTTCCTGGTGGGCGACTGCCCGCCGCACGTCGACTACCAGGACGACGTCCCGTACCAGGAGACCTGCCGCGCCGCGGTGGCCCGTGACCTGGTGATCAACACCGTGCAGTGCGGGGGCCACGCCGAAACCACCCCGGTCTGGCAGGAGATCAGCCGGCTGTCCGAAGGGCGGTTCATCGCCCTGGGGCAGAGCGGGGACATGGCCGTGATTGACACCCCCCAGGACCGGCGCCTGGCCGAGCTGAACGTCGAGCTGGGCCATACCATCATGGCCTACGGCGGCACCGGGGCCAGGGAGGAGGTGCGGGCCAAGCAGGCGATGGCTGAAGCGGCCGCACCCTCGGCGGCGGCCGACCGACTGGCTTACAACGCAGCCACGAGAAAGGTGGTCCAGGGTGGCGGCGACCTGGTGGACGACCTGGCCGAGGGCCGGGCCCGACTGGAGGAACTGGACAAGGATGAGCTGCCCGATGAGATACGGGGCATGACGCCGACGGAGCAGCAGGCCTACCTGACCGAGCAGGGGAAAAAACGTGAGGCGGTTCAGGCGGAGATCGACAAGCTGCTGGCCGAGCGCGAGGCCTATATCGCCAGCGAAACGAAAAAGAGGATGGAAGCCGGGCAGGGCAATGCCTTTGACCTGGAGGTGGCCCGGATCATCCGGGAACAGGGCCGGGAGAAGGGGATTCAGTACCGAAACAGTCCGCTGATGCCGGCCACCTCGCAGGAAGACGATGAAAGAGGCTCCAGTTCGTGGAGCCTCATTTTTTTTCGAACCAACGAGAAATAATTCTCGTTTATAGTTGACAGCGGGACTGCCGCAGGCTACATTTAAAGAGAATTAATTCTCGTAAGCAGGTGGCAGCAGGGAGAAAACAGCAAGTGGCCAACCGTAAAACATCAACATTCACCGAGGTGGAACTGGAGTTCATGCAGCTCCTCTGGGACCGCGGGGAGATGTCCCCGGACGAGATGCTTCAGGAGCTCCACGGCAAGGGACGCCAGTTGGCCGACGGATCGGTGCGCAAGATCCTTTCGATCCTGCTGGACAAGGGGCACGTGACCAGGAAACGGGATGGGCGAACCTACCGTTACCAGGCAAAAGTGGTCCGGGAGCAGGCACAAAAGCATATCGTCAAGGATATGCTGAGACGCGCCTTTTCCGGCTCGGCGCCGGGGATGGTGGCTTCCCTGCTGGACACCCGCGACCTGCAGGCCGGAGACCTGGAGGAGATCAAAAAACTGATCGCCGAGAAGGAAGCGGAGGAAGGGTGATGAGCATATTCGAGCTATTCACAACACTGGACGGCTGGTGCGGCCAGTGGGCCGGCGCCGTGCTCTCCCACTTCCTGCAGATGTCCTTTGTCCTCGGCGGCGCCCTGCTGCTGGCCCGGCTGCTCCGGCGCCACAGCCCGGCGCTGCGCCACCTCTCGCTGCTGTCGGTCTTTCTCGCGCTGCCGCTGCTGCCGCTGCTCTCCGTCCTGGTGAAGTCATCGGGCATCTTTTCCGGAACCCGGGTGGCGCTCCCCGCCCCGGCAGTCCGGATCCCGCAGATGCTCTTCCCCGCCGGCAGCGCGGCCGCGGACCTCCCGGCCATGTCCACTGCCGCGGCAACGATCTCACCGTCGCTTTCGCTGCTCGACGTCCCCTGGCTGCTGGCCGCATCCCTCCTGCTCACGGGGGTGGTGCTGTTCCTCGCCCCGGTGGCCCGCTGCCGGCTGCGGATCATGCACCTGCGCCGCAGCGGCGCCAGGGTTGACGACCCCGTGGTGACCTCCACATTTCGGCGGGCCGCTCGCCAGCTGGGCCTTTCCGGCCGCTTCCGGGTCATCGAGCATCCCGGCGTCGCCGCGCCCTTCACCTCGGGCACCATCCGTCCGGTGGTCTACCTGCCGGCCCGGTTTGCCCGGGACCTGTCGCCGTACGCACTGCGCGAGGTTGCCCTGCACGAGCTGGCCCACGTCAAGCGGCGCGATTCACTGACCCTGACCATGGCCGCCCTGCTCCGATCGCTCTATTTCTGGAACCCCCTGGCCTGGATCGCCGCCGGCCGCATTGCCCGGCTGGCCGAAGAGGCCTGTGACGACCACGTTCTCCGATTGACCGGCAACCCGGTCCGCTACGCAAAAATGCTGACCAGCATGGCAGAGAGACTGCCATCGAGGAGGTTTCTCATGGAATCACCGGCAGGCATCGTTTTCGCCCGCACATCCTTCCGCCGCCGGATCGAGTCGATTCTCGACACCGGACGCCGGCATCTGGCCAACCGCTTCCCGCGTTTCAAATTCACCGTCTTCATCCTGTTGGTCTTCTTCACCTTTACCGCGGCCGTTTCAGCTCCGGCGATCACCGCCATCGAGGAACCGGAGCCCATGGAGGACAGCGGCGGCAGTGAACTGACCCGGAACTTCAACCGGCTGGAGCCAAGCATGAACCGGGAGGAAGTGGAGGCGATCCTCGGCCCGCCCGACGAAACGGTCACCGTCACCGGTGCGGCCGACCTGGCCCTGGTCTGGAAAGAGAAGAAGCTCCTGTTCACCACCGAAACGGTGATCGTCGCCTTCAGCGAGGGCCAGTCAAAGATGCTGACCCACTCCAGCGGCCCGATCCTCAACGTGCGCAAGCACGTGGAGGAGTCCCTGGCCGACGGCACCGGCCTGGCCACCCTTGTACCCCACCCGCGACGGATCCACGAGGTCGAGCGGTTCGATGGGATCTATGACATGCGCACCGATGTGGCGGCAATGCTCAACCACCTGGAGGTCTCCGGAGAGGACTATTTCGAGGTGGACCCGGAAAACGCCGCGCGCTTTGACAGCATCGACCTGGGCCTGACCTATGATGACGTCACGGCGCGCTTCGGACAGCCCCACGACATGGATAGCAGCCGGGGCAAGACATCCGGCAGCTGGCACTGGAACAGCGACACCATGGTCCTCGACTTCAAGGACCGGATCCTCATCTCCAAAGCCTTCAAAACCGCGGGCCGCGAGGCCCTGGTGGAGGAGGGCCGGTGGCAGGCCTCGGCCGGCCGGACCCGGGTGACGGTGATCGAAGAATGATTTCTCCCACCGGGCTAGCCCGGTAAAGCAGGGAGAAGTATTCCGTAATCGGCCAGTGCCATACCTTGCCCGCCAACCGCAAAAGACCTATATTCACCTTATTAATAACGTTTTCCCCGACCGCCCACGGGGGGTAGGGGTTGATCTCGCGAATTTTCTGTTTACGTTAGAGCAGGCAATTGATCTTTTCTTCATCCCGGGGAGTAAATGATGCGATTTCACCGGTCCCTGATTCTTTTCGCCGCTCTTTCAAGTCCCCTGCTGATTACCGTACCAGCCGCTCCCCAACCGCTCTTCGACGCCCGCATCGACCACTATCAGCCGCTCGATCCAGACTCAGGCGTGCTGGCCGACTTCAACGGGGACGGGCACCTCGACCTGGCCGCCCTGAACCGCGAGGACGGGGAGAGCTTCATCGCCATCATGCTCGGCGAAGGCGACGGCGGCTTCGCGCCGGCGGTGATGATGCCGGTGGCGCAATACTATTCATATGACGAACTGGCCGCGGACGACCTCGATGGCGACAGCCACGTCGACCTGGTCAAGTCAAACTTTTATGACGACAGCGTCGCGGTGTTTCTGGGCAACGGAGACGGCAGTTTCCAGGCCGCGGTGGATTATCCGGCCGGTGACGGCCCACGGAGCGTCACCATCGGCGATGGTGACGGCGACGGCGTCCCCGATCTGCTGCTGGCCGAGAGGACCAGTGACACCGTCCTCGCCTTGCGCGGCAACGGCGACGGCACCTTCCAACCAGTGGTGACCTTTCCGGCGGGGGACGATCCGGTACGAGCCGAGTTCACCGACCTCAACGGCGACAGCATCCCGGACCTGGTCATGGCCAACTACAACTCCATCTGGGTCCGGCTGGGCAACGGCGGCGGGACCTTCCAGCCGGCAGACCAGTACGCCACCAGCAACGCCCTGCTCTCGCTGATCATCGAGGACTTCAATGGCGACCAGGTCCCGGACATGGCCGTGAGCTTCGGCTACTCGGATTCCCGGATCTACCAGGGGAGCGGTGACGGCACCTTCTTCCTGCTCGGGGAGCACCCGCCCGACGGATCCCTGGCGGTCGCCGATTTCGACCGGGACGGCCGGCCCGACCTGGCGGTACCTGTACTGGAGTAATTCCCATGAAGGGCCGACGGTCACCATGCTTACCAACGACGGCCTGGGCGGCTTCGAGGACCGGGGCGCCGTCTACCCGCAGGGTTTGAGCGACGAGGTGCTCGCCGGCGACATCGACGGCGACGGCCGCCCGGACCTGGTACTGCTCAACGACGGCGAGTACGGGGTTTCGGTTCTCAAAGGAAGAGGAGACGGCACGCTGCTCGGTTCCGACTCGGAGTTCGCCGTCACCTACGGCACGTATATGGACCTGGGCGACTACGACGGCGACGGCATTCCCGATGCCGCGGTGACCGTGTACCAGTCGGAGGACCGGGTCATCATCCTGCCCGGCGACGGCAGCGGCGGGTTCCTCGAACCCACCGACTACCCCCTCGACAATGTCAATGCCAATTTCGTCACCTCCGCCGACCTGGACGGGGACGGGGACCTCGACCTGGTCACCGCGAACGATTATGGCTGCTCCGTGTCCGTGCTGACCGGGAACGGCGACGGCACGTTCGGGACACCGACGAACTACACCACCAGCTGCTACGCCCGGGCCCTCACCGTGGCCGAGGTGAACAGCGACGACTTCCCCGACCTGGTGGTGGTGAGCGACGGCAAGGACAGCATCTCGGTGCTTCCGGGCAACGGTGACGGCACTTTCAAGAAAGCGATGATCTACTACGTCACCGGCGACGCGCCGGAAACGGTGATCAGCCGCGACTTCGACGGCGACGGCCACACCGACCTGGCGGTGGCCAACACCGGCGAGAGCTCGATCTCGATCTTTCCCGGGTCTGGGGACGGCACGTTCTGGGTCTGGACCGACTACACGGTGGGCGCCGGCCCGGCGGGAATCGCGGTCGACGACCTGGACGGTGACGGCCACGAGGACCTGGCCGTGGCCTGCCGGGACGGCGGCGTTGTCGTGCTCCTCGCCGGCAACGGTGACGGCACCTTCGACGCCGCGGCGAGCATCGACGAGGGCGGGATGCCCTCGGGCATCGTCACCGCCGACCTGGACGGCGACGGAAACCTCGACATCGCCGTTACCGACGAGGCCAACGACCACGTCCGGGTCCTTTACGGCAACGGTGACGGCACCTTCGGGACACCGGAAACCTACGGCACCAGGGAGGGCCCCTACGTCCTGTTCCGCGGTGATCTGAACGGGGACGGCCACCCGGACCTGGTCACCTTCAATCGCCACAGCTACGAGAACCGAAACAAATCCATCTTCACCCTGGTCAGGCGCCCCCTGGCCAGCACCGTTGACGTGGAGCTCTCCTGCCAGCCCGCATCGGGCACGCTGCCCTTCTCCACCTTCCTCGCGGCGAACGTGACCAATGCCTTTCCCGGCCAGGCCCGGCGCATCCAGTCGCAGATCGATGTCACCCTGGCCCACGGCCCGCGCTACGTCAACTGGCGGCGGGGGTGGGCCAACATCGCGCCGGGAGAGACCGCAATCGTCGGCTGGTGGCAGACCATCCCGGAGCTGGATTCGCTGTCCGGCGACACGCGGTTCTCCCTCCGCTCGATGGACGTGACGCCGGCGCCGTTCAACCAGCCGCCCTACCCGCCGGCAGGGAGCTTCGACTCCGATGGCTGCACCATCACGGGGGTGACACCATGAACGCCCGACCGATCGTCATCACAATGCTCATCGCCTGCATCATGGCTGCCGTCCCGGCGGCTGCCGGCCCGGATTCGCTCTTCGACGCGCCGGAGGAGTACCTGGCTCACCGGAACGCCCCTGGGCCTGGTGGCTGAAGACTTCGACGGCGACGGCATCCGCGACGTGGCCGTGGCCCGGCTTGAAGCGGACAGGGTCACGGTGATGCTCGGCGCCGGGGACGGCACCCTGCACAGCCGGACCGACTACTTCACCGAGGAGGGCCCGCGGGACCTGGCGGCCGGCGACATCAACGAGGACGGCCACCTCGACCTGGTGGCGGGGAACAGCGAGGCCGGCCGCTTCACCAGCCTGCTGGGCAACGGGGACGGCACCTTCCAGCCGGCGGTGATCCATCTGGGCGGCTTCGAACCGCACGGCATCGTGCTCGCCGACCTGGACAACGACGGGCACCTCGACGTGGCCACCGGCAACAGCGGTGACGACAACAACATCTCCGTAGCGCTGGGCCGCGGTGACGGGACCTTCGACTACCCGGTGCACTACCCCACCGGCGCGACGGCCACCGACATCGTCGCCGCCGACCTGGACGGCGACGGCCACCTCGACCTGGTGACCACCAACGACGGCTGGCACGACCCCGCCGTGGTGGTGCTCCCCGGCCTCGGCGACGGCACCTTCGGCCCTCCCGTAACCTACGGCGAGAGCGATACCCTGGATGCGGCCACGGGCGACGTGAACGGGGACGGGCACCCGGACCTGCTGGTCATCGACAACCTCTTCAGCGGGATCAGACTGTATCTCAACAGCGGCGACGGCACGCTCCAACCGCCCGGCGATATCCCGCTCGCCAGCCGCCCGTTTTTCATCGATCCCGGTCACCTGGACGATAACGGGATCCTCGACCTGGTGGTGAGCTACTCAAACGCCTACGACACCACAATCCCGGCCGTCTCTCTGCTCTACGGCAACGGGGACGGCACCTTCGAAGAGGGCCCACAACTGCCGTCCGGTTACATCCGCCGGGCGCTGGCAGCCGGGATGAACAACGACGGCATCCCCGACCTGGTTTTTACCAGGGGATCTGCGAACCACGTGGGCATGGTGCTGGGCCGCGGCGACGGCACGTTTGACATCCCGCCCACGACACCCGCCACCGACGAAGCGATCACACTGATCGCCGCCGACCTCAACGGGGACGGCGTCCCCGACCTGGCCGCCGGGGGGAGCGGAGGCTTCCTCTCCGTGCTCCACGGCCACGGGGACGGCACCTTTCATGCCCCGCTGAACTACTTCTGCGGCAATTTTCCTGTGGACTCCGCCGGCGCCGACCTCGACGAGGACGGCGACCCGGACCTCGCCGTGCTGAACCACATGATCGACACCGTATCGGTGTTCATCAACAACGGTGACGGCACTTTTCAGGAGCGCGTGATGTATGACACCGGCGACCAGCCGATCGAGATTGTGCTCGACGACGCCACCGGCGACGACATCCTCGACGTGGTGACGGTCAACGACGACCCCACCGCCATCGCGGTCCTGGCGGGCAACGGCGACGGCACGTTTCAGGCCCCGCTGCTGCAGGAATTCAGCTATACGCCCCATGGATTGGCCGGCGGCGACTTCGACGGCGACGGGCAGCTCGACCTGGCGGTGACCCAGACCATCAGCTACTCCTATCCGGACCGTGTTTCGGTGTTCCTCGGCAACGGCGACGGCACGTTTGACGAGCCGGCACGCTACGACCTGGCGGGGGTGGACCCGGCGGGGATCGTGGCCCACGACTTCGACGGCGACGGGATCGCCGACCTGGCGGTGGCCATGACAGATAGCGGCGCCATCGAACTGCTGAAGGGCAACGGCGACGGCTCCTTCCAGGCCCCGGTGACCCACTACGCGGGTGTGCGTCCATACGACCTTGCCGCGGGCGACGTGGACGGCGACGGCCTGGACGACCTGGTGGTCGCCAATCGCGGGCCGGATACCCTGGGTGTTCTGGCAGGGAATGGCGACGGAACATTCGAGGAGCCGATTCAGTTCGGCACCTGGTGCGATCCATTCTCCCCGGTCCTGGCCGACTTCGACGGCGACGGCGACCGGGACGCGGCGGTCTGCAACTACGCCGAGGACGCCGTCACGATCCTCCTCAACAACACGATCACCGCCACCAAAACCCTTTCCACCTCCATGACCTGCGTCCCCTCCTCGGGCACCCTGCCCTTCAGCTCGCGGTTCGTGCTGACCCTGACCAACACCTACACCGAGCAGGCCCGGCGCTTCGCCTACCAGCTCGATGTCGACCTTGCCGACGGGCCCTACTACCAGAACTGGCGCCGCGGGTCAGTGAACCTGCTGGGCGGGGCGAGCCTGACCGCCGACTGGTGGCAGGGCATCCCGGCCCTGGCCGACCTGCTGGGCGACACCGAGTTCTTTTTCATGGCTGAAGACGTGACCCCGGCGCCCTACAACCGGCCGCCCTATCCGCCCGAGGGGGATATGGACAGCGACGGCTGCACGGTCACGGGGGTGGCGCCATGAGCGCCCGGAGAACATCCCCACCATCTCAATGCGTAAATACCGTGTCCCCGGAGGTTGACCTCCGGGGCGGCGGGCTGGCCGGCCTGTTCAGCACCCACCCGCCCATCGAGGAGCGGGTGGCCCGGCTGCGCGGAACCAGCTGATCCCGGTCCGTTGTACGCGCACGGGGAGACCCGCCTGACGCTCCGCCGGAGGTCTCCCCAGCCCGCCTTCCCCATCCTTGCTAACATTTCATAAAGTCTGTATCATGATACTCTTACAAAGGGTATCATCGGCAGCACCATGCAAACATTTCGGCAATTTAAAAACCGGCTGGGCACTGACGACCGCCTGCTGGCCAAGGGGACCAGCATCGCCTTTGCCGGGGTGTCGATCAACATGGCCATGGGCCTGCTGATCACGATCTTCAAGGCCCGCGTCCTGGGCATGGAGGAGTTCGGTCTGTTCATCCTGGCCACCAGCGTGGCCATCACCGCTTTTTTCCTGTCCTACAGCCTGCCGATCACCATCATCCGCTACGGCTCGCTCTTTGCGGGCGAGGGTTCACCGGCCAAGATCAAGAGCGTGGCCATCCACATCTACAAGCTGGCCCTGCCGGTCAACGGCGTCCTGCTGATCCTGCTCAATATCGCCGCGCCGTATATCGCCAACCACATCTACGAAAAACCGGGCCTGGCCCTGCTGATCCACCTGATGTCGTTCAGCGCCTTTTTCCAGGCGCTCTCCTCGGTCAACGTGGGCCTGCTGCGCAGCAAGTTCCTGGTCAAATACGAATACATCGCCCTCATCGGCCAGATGGTGCTGGTCATCCTCTTCGTCCTGATCGCCCTGATCTTCATCGACCCCGACCACCTGCTGCTGGTCTTTGCCGTGGCCTACCCGCTGGCCGCCCTGGTCATCCTCATCTATACCTGTTTTGTGGTCCGGCGGGAGTTCGGTTTTCTCTTCGACCGCAGCGTGGTGCCCGAGCCACACGGCAAGCGGGTGATCCGCTTCACCCTCTATGTCTCGATCACCGCCACCCTGAGCAAGTTCCGTGACGAGATCAACGTCTTTCTCATCGCCTTCTTCCTGCTCACCACCGATGTGGCGCTGTACAACGTGGCCTTCAAGGCCGCCTTTTTGCCGCTGATCCTCTCCCCGGCGGTGAACGCCATCTTCACCCCGATGGTGGGGAACTTCTTCGGCAAGAAGGACCTCAAGTCGATCAAGCGCCTGCAGTTCAAAGTCAGTGTCATCGTCTCCATCTTCTCCATCACCATGGTCCTGTTCTACGTGGTGGCCGCCAACTACGTGCTGGCCATATTCGGCCCGGAATACGTGGCCGTCCGGGAGGCCCTGCTGATCATGGCCCTGGGCAACGTGGCCGCCGCCCTGGCCGGCCCCATCGGGTTTTCCATCTCGATGATGGGCCGCCCGCAGTACAACACGGTCAACTCGCTGGCCCTGTTGCTCATGATGGTCGGGCTGTGCTATTACCTGATACCGTCACTGGGAATCAACGGCGCGGCCATCGCCTATGCGGTCAGCAACAGCTTTATCTGCCTGCTCTGCCTCGGTGAGGTGCTCTGGATCTACCGGGTTGAATCGCTGAAGATCGCCAAGGCCTGAACGGCCCGCCCCGTGGGGGGAATCGAATGGTCAACAACAGGAAAAAATCCCCGGCGCGCCGCAAGTCCTCCAGCGGCGGGAGCCGAACCCCGGCGGTGAAGCGCGTGGCCCACGTCTCCCGCGAGTTCGAGGGGCTGGCCGGCGCCGGCGGGATCAAGGACGTCACCGCCGGACTGGCCCGGGCCTCGGCCGTGGCCGGCATCCACACCGACGTCTTCCTTCCCTGCTACCCGGAGATCATCGAGCGCTCGGACCTCGAGCTGCAGAAGGTGGCCGGCTTCAAGGTGCCCATGGCCTACCCCGACCAGCCGGACCGCTTCGAGCGGGTGACCGTGTTCAGCCTTTCCCTGTCCCGCCGGCTCACCATCTACCTGGTGCAGGCCAAGCGCTACGAGTTCCTCGACGAGATGGACGGCACCATCCCCCGCCGCGGGATCTACCAGTACACCGGGTCAGAAGCCTCGGCCCTGGGCCGCCCCCGTCTCAAGGGCACCGGCTACTACGACTACTTCCCGATGAACGTGCTGCTGGTCAAGGGGACGCTGATGGCCATCGGGACCCTGGGCCTGGCCCCGGACATCGTCCACCTTCACGACGGGCACACCGCCCTGCTGCCGCTCATCGCCCAGGCCTCGGCCGACGGCTTTGCCCCCCGGCTGGGCTACACCCCGACCCTGGTCACCATCCACAACGCCGGCCTGGGCTACCACCAGGAGATCGGCGACCTGGACTTCGCCGCC
Source organism: uncultured Acidobacteriota bacterium (assembly GCA_963836075.1). GTDB lineage: Bacteria > Acidobacteriota > JAQAZP01 > JAQAZP01 > JAQAZP01 > JAQAZP01. The sequence continues at coordinate 1,146,328 of CAWIIB010000009.1, read as the reverse complement.
GCCGTCTGCGGGGTGCAGCCGGAAGTGGTGAACGGCTGTCTGCTCAACGGCTCCTTCGACCCGCTGCTGGCCGGCGCGCTCTACGGCACCGCGATCAACGCGGTGAGCGAGAACTACGCCCGCGAGCTGCAGGAGACCGGCCAGGACTCGCTCACCGGTTGGCTGGGCCATGCCCTGGCCGGCCGCGGCATCACCCTCCACGGGGTGACCAACGGTGTGGACCCGGCGCTCTACGACCCGCGGGAGAACCAGCAGCTGGGCACCGCCGCCCCGTTCTGGCCGGCAGGCAACGACCTCGACGGCAAGGAGGTCTGCAAGCAGAAGCTGCTGGAGCAGCTGGGCGCCGGCCAGGCCCCGGAGGGGATCACCCTCTACGGCGCGGCGACCTATGCCCCGGACACGCCGCTGCTCAGCTTTGTGGGGCGGCTGGAGTTTCAGAAGGGCTACGACACGCTGGTCACGGCGCTGCGCGACCTCTTCGAGCGGGACGACAAGGTGCAGCTGCTGGGCCTCGGTTCCGGGTCCGACGATATCGAGCGGGACTTCATCCGCCTGGCCGGGGACTTCCCCGGGCGGGTCTGCCTGGCCCTGGGCTACAACGGCGCCCTGGCCAACCAGGTATACGCTGCCGGTGACTTCTGCCTCATCCCCTCGCGCTACGAACCGTGCGGGCTCACCGACTACTTTGCCCAGCTGATGGGCAACGTGCCCATCGTCCACCGGGTGGGGGGCCTGGTGAAGACCATCGACGGCCGCTTCGGCTACTCCTACCTCGGCGGCGCGCCGGAGCTGCTGGCGGCCATCGAGCGGGCGCTGCGGACCTACCGCCGCACCCGCACCACCGTCCTGCGCAAGATCCAGGTCCAGGCCGCCGAGCACGTGCGGACCAACTGCTCCTGGGACCAGGTGCTGGTGAAGAAGTACATCCCCCTTTACCGCCAGACCATCCGCAGCACCAGGCCGGTGCTGCCCTGACAGCATCAGGGGAAACCTGTTTTCCCTTCGTCGACGGGAAGGGAAACCGCAACTTTGCGCTGCTCACAGAACCGTTCGAACTGCCGTTGCGCCAGTTTCGATGGCGCGGTCCTGCCGTTCTCCCAGCGGTTGACCGTGGAGAAGCTCACTCCGAGGGCATGGGCGAGTTCTTCCTGGGACAGTGCCAGCAGCCGCCGGACCTCTTTCACCGTCTCCGGGAATTTCTCGGGTCGGCGGATCATGGCCATTGGGCGTCCCCCTTCTTCAGCCGCTTGATCGGTTCGGCGGTGAAAAAGTGATCGACGATCTCGATGTTGCCGGATCTCATGATCGCACCGATTTCTTCATCGCCTTCAACCGTTGAAGCAGCCCGGGCACATCATCACGGATGATGCTCCAGAGCGTGTCGTCATCGATACCGAGATAGCCGTGAATGAGCCGGTTGCGGGTGGCAATGATCATTCGCCATGGGATGTCTGAATGGTCCTCACGGACTTCGTCAGGGATGCGGGTAGCGGTTTCGCCGATCAACTCCAGGTTTCGCAGGGTGGCGTCATAAACAAGCTCATTGGCGACGAAACCGGCCTGGTCGAGGCCGTTTGTGTACGACAGAACCTTTTTGGCGAAGCCGATCATGTCTTCGAGGTAGAAACGCCATTCGCGTTTGCCGGTATCAGACATTGAGCTGCTCCTGTTCGATGTAGGGGCGAAGTTCCGGCCGCAGGGCCTTCTCGGTGACCAGATCGACCGGGCAGCCCAAGAGGTCTTCCAGAAAGAACTGCACGCCGAAATAGCGCTTGGAGGTAGCCGGGCCGTCAAAGGCCACCAGGATATCGATGTCGCTGCCGCTGGCGGCCGTATCGCGGGCGGTCGAGCCGAAAAGCGCCAATCGGGTCACTCCGAAACGGGACTGCAACTCTTGCTTGCTGCGGCTCAGCAACTCAAGGACGCGCTGCCTGTTCATCGATCAACCTCCGAGAGTCGGATTCATCCACTGAAGCCTCCCCGGGATCCAAAATCAACGTCCGCTTGGAAACCGACTAAAATCATTTCAAAGATATAGCATCTGCTATGTAACGTGCAAGACATGAAACAGTCCGGACTACCGGCCAACTCGCACGGGATCAGGAATGATCCTGGACCGATCACGGCAGGAAGGGCGGGGACTGGTGGAAGTTCCCGAAGGCCAGCCGGGCCCCGGCCATGTACGATCCCTCTTCGAACACCATGAAACTCATCCGCTCGATCTGGGTCAGGGTCTCCCCATCATAGTTCCATGATTTCAGGCGGGCCGGGTTGTCGGGATGGGGGCCAGGCACAGTGAGGATCTCATCGATGTGGTCGTTGTCCAGGTCGCCGCAGGCCACCGTGCAGCCCATGGATTGAGGGATACCCGTGAAGGCGAAGAAGTTGACCCCGGGGATCGGGACCAATGTTTCACCATCATAGTTCCACCCCCGGACGTGGGAACCGAACTGCTCACTGGGCCCAGGTCCGGTGAGGATCTCGTCGATCCCGTCACCGTCGATATCGCCGCAGGCCACGTTGACCCCCCAGCGCGGCGTGCCGTAGGCCAGGTAGCTCACCCCGGGCAGCGCAACGGCCGCGCCACCGTCCACGTTCCAGCCCCTTACGTGCGGGCCGAAGACCGCACCCGGACCGGCACCCGTAACGATCTCTTCATACCCGTCGCCATCGATATCACCACAGGCCACGTTGACCCCGAAGCGGTTCGTGCCGTAAGCAAGAAAGCTGACGTTCCCCAAGGGCACGATCTGGTTTCCGCTCAGCATCCACCCCCGGACATGCGGACCGTACACCTCGCCCGGCCCGGCGCCGGTGACGATCTCCTCGGTACCATCGCCGTCCAGGTCACCGGCGCAGACATTCACCCCGTAGCGCGGTGTCCCGTACGCCTGAAACTGCCACAGCACCCCCCCGGCAGAATCGAGCACCCGCACCATGGCCGGGTGGTGGGAAAGACTTTTGTTACACAGTACATTTCATGCAGACGCCGTAATCACCCTTCATCTGCCCCTGCTGGCCTCGGTTCCGGGTCCGACTCCATCGAGCGGGCGCTGCGCGCCTACCGCCGCACCCGCACCACCGCCCTGCGCAAGATCCAGGTCCAGGCCGCCGAACACGTGCGGACCAACTGCTCCTGGGACCAGGTGCTGGTGAAGAAGTATCTGCCCCTCTACCGCCAGACCATCCGCAGCACCAGGCCGGTGCTGCCCTGAGTGCCGGCCCGGCTCCTGCATCCCGGCTGCGAATGTTGTAAAATGACCTCGAAGTCGTATTGACACAGACCGGTAAACCATCAGCTTGGGGGCTGTTTCATGAAACCACTGCTCACCGTCCTTTTCGTCCTGCTCATGGCCACTGCCCTGCCGGCAACGGCCCAGGAACTCCCAGAGATGACCCCGGTTGGCGGCGAGGAGCAGGCACCGCCGACCACCGGCCAGACCGCCCTCTCCGACCCGCTGTTCACCGAGATCATCGAGGTGCGGGTGATCGAGCTGGAGGTCTTTGTCACCGACAAGGACGGCAATGCGGTGAAGGGTCTGACCCGCGACGATTTCGAGCTGGTGGTGGACGGGCAGGAGACCACGGTCAGCAACTTCTACGCCGTGGACGGCGGGGAGGTGACCCTGGGCGGGGAAGCGCCGGCAGTGGAGCCGGAGGTGGCGCCGCCGCTGCCGAAAAAGCAGCCGCTGCACCTGGTGATCTATATCGACAACTTCAACATTCACCCCTTCAACCGCAAGAAGGTGCTCAGCGCGCTGAAGAACTTCCTCCGCGTGGAGCTGGAAGAGGGCGACCGGGTGATGATGGTGACCTACGACCGGTCGCTGATCATTGACAACACCTTCACCACCGACCACGCGCGGATCATATACACCATCGATCAGATCGACGAGAAGGGCGGGGACCGAAATTTCTACGAGCAGGACCGCCGCGACCTGCTGAACGAGATCGCCGAGTCCGGGACCGGTATCCGGATGCTGCCGCGGGTCGAAAACTTCGCCGAGTCGATTAACAACGAACTGCGGTTCTCCCTCGACGCCCTGAACGAGATGCTCGGTTTCCTCTCCGGCATCGAGGGGCGCAAGGCGCTGCTCTACGTCAGTGACGGCCTGCCGATGAAGGCGGCCGAGGAGATGTTCTACGCCATCGAAGAGAAATCCCCCAATAGCGGCGCGATGCTGCGCTCCATGAGTTTCGACGCCACCCGCCGCTTCGAGGAGGTCACCATGCTGGCCAACGCCAACCAGGTGACCCTCTACACCATCGACGCCGTGGGGCAGCGCAACGTGAGCGGGTCCGATGCCCAGGACCGGTCGCGCGACTTTTCCGGGACCATCGATGCGGTGACGGCGACCAACATGCAGGCCTCGCTGAAGTTCATCTCCGGGAACACCGGCGGGGTGGCGATCACCGGGACCAACAACATCGCCGGCGGCCTGGAGCGGATTGCCTCGGACTTCAAGAGCTACTACTCCCTCGGCTTCCGGCCCGGCCACGCCGGCGACGGCCAGTTCCACCGTACCAAGGTCAAGGTCAAGGGTCCGGGGCTCACCGTCCGCCAGCGCAAGGGCTACCGCGATCAGACTCCGGCACGGCAGATGGAGGAAGGCACCATCTCCGCGCTGGTCCTGGGCTACCAGAACAATGCCCTCGGCTTCGAGCTGCGGACCGGCCAGCACCAGCCCTACGAGGACGGCAACTACATCGTCCCGGTGGAGGTGCGCATCCCCCTGGGCAAACTGACCCTGCTCAACCGCGGGGGCAGCCACCAGGGCCGGGTGCTGATCACCGTGGCCGCCCGCAAGGACAACGGGGATCTTTCGCCGGTACAGGAGCACGTGTTGCCGATCACCATCCCCGAAGCGGACTGGGAAAAGGCCCGCCTGCAGGTCTACACCTACGAGCTGAACCTGGTGATGGCTTCCGGCTTCCAGAGAATGGCGGTGGGGGTCAAGGACGAGCTGGCCGCGGAGGTCTCCTACGTAACCCACTCGATCCAGGTGGGAAAAACAGAGTAGGCTCGGGCTTGGGGACGTACATAAAAAGTATAACTAGCGCCCAACCTGCTAAATAGAAAAGAGTTACGGACGCCGATCGGCACGGCGCCGCAATGAAATCAATATCTCATATTATTAGAACGGCTTAGGGACTAGTTATATTTTTTATGTACGTCCCCTGTGTCATTACGGCACGGCGCCGGTGAAGGTGCAGACGCGTGAGCTGACGTCGCCCGAGGCGAGATAGGGCGGCTGGTTGTACGGCGCCGGGGTCACGTCCTGCACCACCAGGCGGAACTCGCTGCTGCCGAAGAACGAGAAATGGGCCGGGATCTGCTGGTTCCACGACTTGTGGTTCCAGCCGCCGGGGGCCAGGTCCACCCAGCCGCTGCGCCAGTTGCCATACAGTACGCCGTTGCCCAGGGCCAGATCGATGTGGCCGGCCGCGGTGCGGGCCTGGTCGTCGACGTTGTTGACCAGGTTCACCGTCATGGCGCTGGAGAAGGGGAGCGTCCCCGCCGAGGGCGAACAGCTCATCTCGGCCGAGATGGTGATCAGCGGGCTGAAGATCAGGCGGAAGGAGGGCATCATCTCCCGGGCCCAGCCGGTATCCTGCCCGAGGAAGCCGTCGATCACCCGGTCGCTGCCCCCGTAAAACCAGCCGAGGTTGTAGATGCTCTGGCTGCTGCTGCCGTTGTAGCGGAACTCCAGCAGCAGGTGGTCTTCGCCGTTGTAGATGAAGGGCGTGTCAAAGATGAACTCGTTCCACAAACCCACCTCGAATTTTACGTCTTCGACTCCGCGGTAGTAGACCGTGGTAGGCGTTTCATAGACATAGTTGTCGGCAAAGGTGGTGCTCAGCCGGTCCTCGGCGATGTGGCCGGCGAGGAACTCGATCTGTTCGAACTGCCCGTGGTAGAAGGACGCGTGGTTGGCGTAGAACTCGATGGCCTTCAGCTCGCAGCGCTCGGGAATCTCACTTGCCAATACCAGTACCTGGTATCTGATGTTGCTGCTTCAGGTGCCGCAGAATGGGCGGTTGAGGCTCAGCTCGCCATCGGCGCCGATGGTCACCGATCCGGCGAACAGCGGGGTCATCCCCGCGACAAAAAGGAAGATGAGGGTCAGCAGTGCAGTTTTTCGGGTGGGCTTCATGGTGCGCTCCGCGTAAATCCTTGATCATTACCCGCGTTTGAACCGCGTTTTCGACAAAAACAAACAATTCCTACTATATCACATGAGTACGTTCCCGGGCCTTTCAAGGCAAGCGATTTCTTGACAACCCCCGATCCAGCAGGTATAAATGTGCTTCTCAAATGCCTCTAAGGCACTGAAAATCAAGTTGATATTTCGTTTTGCAACATCTGGTCCCCGCCGGGGCACGCCGGCCGCGCACCGGGATCGCTTCCGCGAAAGGTGAAAACGTCATGAACACCCGATTCGCCACACCGCTGATACTGGCGGCACTTCTGCTCACCTTCCTCCCCGCACCGTCGGTTCCCGCGACGGCTTCCGACGAGGCAGCAATGAACGACGAAAAATACGCCTGGAACCTGGACGACCTCTACCCCAACGATGAAGCATGGGTCAAGGCCAAAAAGGCTCTCGAGGGACGGATCCCGGCCATCGACCAGTACCGGGGCCGACTGGGCGAGTCCGCGGCCGTGATGGCCGAAGCCTTCGCCCTGATCTCCGACATCTCCAAAGAGTATGCCCGCATCCGCACCTATGCCAGCCTGAACTCCGACACCGACACCCGCGAGGCCGGACCGCTGGCCATGAAGCAGGAGATCGGCCAGGTGGGCACCACCCTCGGCGCCGCGGTCTCCTTTGTCGATCCCGAGATCCTGGCCCTCGACCCCAAGGTAATTGACGGCTTCCTCGCCGAGGAACCTGCGCTTCTGGACTACCGGATGCTCCTCGACGATCTCCAGCGGCGGCGCGAGCACACGCTGGGCGAGGGGGAGGAGGAAGTGATCGCCACCGCGTCGCTGGTCTCCGGCGCCCCCTTCGACCTCTACGGCATCTTTGTCGGCGCCGACATGCCCTACCCCACGGTGGAGCTCTCCAGCGGAGAGAAGGTCCTGATGGACCAGTCGGCCTACACCAAACACCGCTCATCGCCGGTGCGCGAGGACCGCATCGCCGTCTTCGACGCCTTCTGGACCAAGTTCAACGAGTTCGGCCGCACCCTGGGCACCAGCCTCTACTCCGGGGTAAAGCGCGATCTCTTCTACACCAAGGTGCGCAACTACAACTCGTCACTGGAGTCGGCTCTCGATGCGGGCAACATCCCCACCGACGTCTACCACACCCTGATCCGCGAGGTGAACGCCAGCCTGCCCACGCTGCACCGCTACCTCAAGCTGCGCCAGCGGATGCTCGGCCTGGACGAGCTCCACTACTACGACATCTACCCGCCCATCGTGAAGGAAGTGGAGATGGACTTTCCCTACGACGAGGGCGTGAAGCTGATGCTCGAGTCGCTGGCCCCGCTGGGCGAGGAGTATGTCAACGGGCTGGCCAACGGGATCGAGTCGCGCTGGATCGACGTCTATCCCAGCCAGGGCAAGCGGAGCGGGGCCTACATGAGCGGCTCGGCCTACGACGTCCACCCCTACATGCTGCTGAACTACGTCGACGACTACAACAGCCTCTCCACCCTGGCCCACGAGTGCGGCCACGCCATGCAGACCTACTTCTCGAACAAGACCCAGCCCTACCCCACGGCCGACTACACCATCTTTGTCGCCGAGATCGCCTCCACTCTCAACGAAGCACTGCTCAACCCCTACCTGCTTGAACGGGCAAAAAGCGACGATGAGAAGCTCTTCCTGCTGGGCAGCTACCTCGACAACCTGCGCGGCACATTCTACCGCCAGACCATGTTCGCCGAGTTCGAGCTGAAGATCCACGAGCTGGTGGAAAAGGGCGAGGCGCTCACCGGCGAAAAGCTGAACGAGGTCTACGGCGAGCTGCTGCGCCGCTACCACGGCCACGACGAGGGCGTGATGACCATCAACCCGCTCTACAACGTGGAGTGGGCCTACATCCGCCACTTCTACTACAACTTCTACGTCTACCAGTATTCCACCAGCTTCGTCGCCTCCACCGCGCTGTCGCAGAAGATCCTCGACGGCGAGGAAGGCGCACTGGAACGCTACATGGACTTCCTCAAGGCCGGCAGCAGCGACTACTCGGTGGAGCTGGTGAAGAAGGCCGGCGTGGACCTCACTTCCCCCGAACCCTACCGGGCCACGGTGAAGGTGATGAACGACGTGATGGACCAGATCGAGGCGATCCTCGACAAGCAGGCAACAGAATAAGGGTCGACCCCCACCGGCACGTTCAGGCCGACATCAAGCCGCTCCTTCATCGGAGCGGCTTTTTTTTGAAAATGGAGGGTGGCCCGGCACTAGCTCGCCTGGAGGACTTCCAGCTGGTATTCCTTAAGGGAGGCGAACTCGCGGAAGGGGCTCCCCTTCACCGAGCGGGAGTCGGGCAGGGGGATGCCCTGGCTGACGGTCAGCAGCTTGTCGATCATCATCCGCAGAGCCGCTGCCGAGTTGGGCGCTTCGGGGACCAGCTTGGTCGGCTCCAGCCGCCCGCTGTGCATCCGCACCACCCGCAGACTGGTCTTGGTGGCCCAGGGCGGGTCCAGCAGCAGGTCGATGATGATGAACGCCTGCTTGCCCGACGGACGGATCACCGCTGTGGCCACCGCCTGCACCTTGTCCAGCCCCAGGGCGGACGGCCCGCGGCCCAGCACGTCGAGGGTCATCCGCGTGCCGTCGATGCTCAGCGGCTCCACCTGGTGCAGTTCGAGTTTCTTCAGCAGTGTCTCCGGGCCGGCCGGGGTCTGGCCGGTGGCCGGCACGGTGCCCGGTTTCCGCAGTGATGCGGGCCCCGGCGCAGAGGCAGCGACCACGGGCTCGGCCTTCGGGGCCGGAGGCGCAGGCGCCGCAACAACAGCCTCGGCCCCCAGAGTCGGGGGCGCCGGGTCCACCGTCAGGGCGTCGGCTCCCATGACCGGATCGATCATGTCCCACGTCTGTTCCGCTGTTTCCACTGCCGGGGCGGTCACCGCAACCGGCTCGGGCACCAGGTCGGCCGGATCGGCCGTCGGCGCGTCACCGCCCACCGGCGGGACCGCCGTGGGCCACGCCGGGTCGGGGAATCCGGTATCCGGGGCCGCCGGATCCTGCCGCGCGTTGGTCTCGAAACCCGGAATGTCCGGCATGGCTTCAAATGCGTCGGGATCCACCGGTGCATCACCGCCCACATCAGGGACAAAACCGAATCCCGCCGCGGGCACCGTCTCCGGTTCCTCCTCCGGTGTGGCAATGGAGTTGGATTCGAACCCCGGGATGGAGATGCCGTCCGCTTCCAGGGTCGCCCCACCGCCAAAATCGGGCATTTCATGCACCTCCGCCGGCTGTTTGGCGGCCAGCTCACCTTTCATCTTTTCCAATTCCTCACGTGCGTCCTCGGGCAGTTCAGGGTGGGCCAGGGCCAGATTCACGGCATCGAGACCCACCACCGGGTCGGCCTGGCAGGCCAGACGGGACAGCCGGGTCAGCATCCCGGGAGAGGCATCCGCCGAGACCTGCCCCAGCGCGTTGCGCAGCAGCGCCGCGGCTTGATCGCTCTGCTCGTCCTTCAGCATGAACTCGGCCAGCCGCAGGTCCACCAGCGGTTCCACCGTGGCGTCCGGCGCGAACTCCGACAGTTCGTTGCGGTGGGTCATGGCCAGGTCGAACTCGCCGGCCCGCACCTCTTCGCGCAGCAACCGCTGCATCGCCGGCACGGCCTCGGCCACCCGGGACGCGCCCACGGCCATCCCCCAGAGGGCCAGCACCGCCTCCGAGTTGCCCGGATTGCGCTGCACCTCCGAGCTCAGGCTGGCGAAAGCCTCGTCGCTGCGGCCGTCGTCCTGGGCCTCCAGCGCCTCGGCCACCACCGCATTGTTGACCACGGTGGTCTTGGCCTCGATGGCGCCGTGGATGAACCGCTGCTCGATCTTGAGCGAGCGGATGATCAGGGCCACCCCGGCACCAAAAAGAAAACCCCAGACATGGGCCCAGAAGGCGGTGCCGCCGCTGCGGCCGCTGGGGTCGAGAGAGTCCATCATCGTCGCGGCAAAAACCTCACGGAGCAGCCAGAGCGGGAGCATCAGCCAGGCCGGCGCCTTGAAGGTGCCGCGGAAGAAAAATCCGATCCAGTAGAAGAACTTGATATTGATGTGCCAGTAGCGGACGAGAAAGGCGCCCATGCAGGCGGCAATGGCCCCTGAAGCCCCCACCAGCGGAATGGTCAGATCGGCGTAGCGCAGGGCAAACAGGCCGCCGGAGACGAGGCCGCCCAGCAGGTAGAAGCCCAGGAAGATCGGACGGCCCCAGACATCCTCGATGAACGGGCCGGTGAGGTAGAGGAAGAAGAGATTGCCCAGCAGGTGCATCCAGCCCACGTGGAGAAACATGTGGGTAAAGAGGGTCAGGACGGTCGTCCTGGCCGGCACCAGGCCGTATTTGTGAATCGGCAGTTCCCCGATGCTGGCGAAGCTCTTCTCCGCCATCTGGTCCAGCTCCATCTGTTCCCGGGCGATAACCGACTCCGCCGGGCGGGGCCCGGCCTGCTGCTCCAGCATCACCTGCCAGGTGTTGAGTTCCTCCTCGGGGAATCCGGCCAGCAGTTCCTCGCGGAGCCTCTCGGGCAGTTCGAGGTAGGGGTGGGTCATCCAGTAGTCCACAGCCTTGGTGAGGTCTTCGCCGACCTCGGTCTCGCTGACCCCCGGGGCAAAGCTGACCAGCAGGTGGACCAGGATACAGAGCCCCATGATGGTGAAGGTGACCCACGGCTGCCGCCGGACTTCAGTCTGGTCATGCCCGATCGGAAGGATCATCGAAAAACCCCTGTGGACTCTCAGTACCCAGCCTTCCACCGGACGCCCCCGGCGGGAGAGACCGGCCCCACAGTAGACATATCGGCCTGAGGCCCGATTTTGGTTATCATTTTTGAGGATTTGGGAGGATTTCGGGGCTTGGGGAAAACCGGAGGACCGGCTCAGCTGTCGAGTACATCCCGCACCCGGCGGGTCAGGGACCAGAGGGTGAACGGCTTCTGGATGAACTCGGTGTCGTCGTTGAGGACACCGTGGTGGGCGATGACGTCCTCGTTGTACCCGGACATGAAGAGGGTCTTCATTTCCGGCCGATTCTCCCGCAGCTTGTCATGCAGTTCCCGGCCGTTCATTCCGGGCATGATCACATCGGTGAGCAGCAGATCCACATCCTGGTCGTTCCGCCCGGCCCAGAGCAGGGCCAGCTCACCGTTGTCCAGGTCGACCACCTTGTAGCCGTGCTTGACCAGGATCTTTTTCGCCAGCAGTCGGACCATCGCTTCGTCCTCCACCAGGAGAATCGTCTCCGTGCCGGTGGCGTTGGCGATCAGATTCGACGTGGCCAGTTCGTCCGCCGGATCCCTCACTGCCGGGAAATAGATCCTGAAGGTCGAGCCGGCATCCGGCTCGGAGTGGACATCGATGAAGCCCCGGTTCTGCTTCATGATGCCGTAAACCGTGGACAGCCCCAGTCCCGTGCCCCGGTCTTTCTCCTTGGTGGAATAAAACGGCTCGAAAATGTGAGCCTGGGTCTCGGCGTCCATGCCCTGACCACTGTCGTGAACGGCCAGCATGACATAGTCGCCCGGCTCCACTCCCTCGTGGGTGCGGCAGTACGCATCGTCGATGGTTACGTTCCGGGTCTCGATGGTCAGCTTGCCCCCGCCGGGCATGGCATCGCGGGCATTGACCGCCAGGTTGAAAAGGATCTGGTCCAGCTGGCCGGTGTCGGCCTTGATCCGCCACAGGTCATCGGCCGGGTTGAAGAAAAAATCGATGTCCTCGCCGATGATCCGCTGCAGCATCTTCTGCGAGTTCTGCAGGGCGTCGTTGGGCTTGATCACCATGGGGTTGATGATCTGCTTGCGGGAGAAGGCCAACAGCTGGGCGGTCAGCCCCGCCGCGCGGTCGGCGGCTTTGCGGATCTCCTCCAGGTCGGCGTGGACCGCATCCCCGGGGCTCACCGTGGACTGGCCCAGTTCGGCGAACCCGATGATCCCGGTGAGGATGTTGTTGAAGTCGTGGGCCACGCCCCCGGCCAGCCGTCCCACCGCCTCCATCTTCTGGGACTGGTGCAGCTGGTCCTCCAGCATGACCTTGTCCTCCTCGGCCTTCTTCCGCTCGGTGATGTCGATGTGGGTCCCCACCATCCGCAGGGGCTGATTGCCTTCGTCCCGGGCGAATACCCGGCCCCGGGAGTTGATCCAGCGCCACTCACCGGTCTTGGCCTTCAGGCGGAAGACCACGTTGTATTCACGCTGGTCATCTTCGAAATGCCGGTTGAGGATCTCCACCACCCCCGGCTTGTCCTCGGGGTGGATCAGGGCTTCCCAGGTGCTGAACTTGTGCTCCAGCTCGTCCAGCTCATAGCCCAGCATGCGCAGCCACCGCTCGCTGTAGGTGACGTCTCCGGTCTCGATATTCCAGTCCCACATCCCGAGGTTGGTCCCCACGATGGCCAGGTCCAGCCTCTCCTCACTCTCCCGCAGCGCCTTTTCCACCCGTGTGCGCTCTTCGATCTCCAGCTTGAGGTCCAGGTTGGCCTTGCTGAGCTCGGCGGTCTGTGCATCCACCTGTTCCTGGAGCAGCAGCTTCTCGTCGGCCAGCAGCCGGTCCGCCTCGACTTTCTCCAGGATCACCCCCAGCATGCTTGCCGCATTGTGCACCAGGGGAAGCATGTCTGCCGCAGCGCTGCCGTCCTCGGCAACCACCGCGATCCGGCCATACTCCCTGCCGGGGCTGGCCACGGCGATGATCTGGCCCTCCAGATCCTCGTCCGGTTCCAGCCAGTGGAAGGCTGCCGGCGCGAACAGGGCGTTGAGGGCCTCCACAAAAGTCGCCCTGACCTGGGGGGCCGATTTCTGCTGGGCCAGGTCGAGCAGGAGCAGCAGCAGGTCATGGGCCGGAGTGTTCATCACGTCATCTCAGTTGGTCTGTTGTCGATCCCCAACCCCGGAGCGCTGACCGCAGCGCAGAGATGCGGGCCAGGGGAACCGGCAAAGTCAGTCCACCCGGACGGAACCGGTAGATCCGGACAGCGGATAACAAAATGCAGTCGGATAAATCAGCGCGTATCTCTATTAAAGATAGGTATTTTCGTATCAGACGTCAAGGCAGGACGGCATTTTCATGACAGGCAAACGTGTCTTCATGAAATCTTCAAATCCACCCTCAATCATATAACCAGCCCAAGGTGACCCTTTGGCGGAACGGGCTGCCGGAACGGTACAAACTATTGGAGGGAATCATGAAAAACCGAATGTCGTCAAGAGCGATTGCATTGATCACCATCTTCGTTCTATGCGCCGGACCCGCCCTTTTCGCCGGCCCGGCGGTGTTCCCTGACACACCGGCCGGAAAACGGGCCGGGGAGATCCTCGACCTGCTGAACCGGGGAGACAAAGACGTCGTGCAGAAGTATATCGACACCGCATACGCCCCGGAATTCCGCGACGGCTTTCCCATGGCCCAGCACCAGGGTATCTTTCGAATGACCCGGAGCATGTTCCCGCAGCTCACCCTGGGCCAGGTGGTGGAATCGTCGGCAACAGGGATCAGGGTCGCTCTCCGCTCAGCCGCATCCGACGCATGGCTATACCTCGATCTGGAGGTGGAGCCGGAGGTTCCGCACCGGATCGTCTCCATGGGCATCGCGCCCGGCGAAGCGCCGGAGGGCACGGCCGTTGACCGTGGGCCGGTCCCGGCTGGGGATGGGAAAGAGGCTCCCTATTCAGGCTTTGAGGAACTGGATGCCGACCTGGTCCGCAGGACGGCCGGGAACGAGTTTTCCGGTGTGGTGCTGGCGGCGAAGGACGGCCAACCCGTGTTCCACAAGGCCTACGGCCTGGCCAACCGGACCTTTGATGCGCCCAACCGCCTGGATACCAGATTCAACATCGGCTCACTGAACAAGCTGTTCACCAGCGTGGCCATCGCCCAACTGGCGGAGCAGGGCAAGCTGGGGCTCGATATCCCCCTGGGCCGCTATCTCGACGGGTTCGCTCCGCAAGCGGCCGGGAAGGTGACCATCCGGCACCTGCTGCAGATGCGCTCGGGCTGGGGTGACTACTGGGGCAACGAGACCTACCTGGCCACCCGGAACGACCTGCGCACGGTGAGCGACTACATCGCCTTTCTCAAGGAGGTGCCGCTCAGCTTCGAACCGGGAACCGACAACGCACACAGCAACACCAGCTACGAGATCCTCGGTGCGGTGATCGAGAAGGTGTCGGGCCTCGACTATTTCGAGTATGTTCGCCGCCACATCTACCAGCCTGCCGGGATGGCCAACTCCGATTCCTACCACCGGGACGGACCGGCCAGGGACCTGGCCACGGGGTACACCGACATGAACTCCGCCGACCCGGAGGGCACGGGATTCCGCTGGTCGAACACCTTCATGCTCTCTCCCCGCGGCACCCCCGCCGGGGGCGGCTACTCAACAACGGAGGACATGCTCCGCTTCCGGCAGGCGCTCTGCGGGAACAAGCTGCTGGGTAAGAATTGGACAGAGATGGTTCTGTGCCAGTTCAACGGTAAACCGGGCGATCCCTTTGAGCCCAAGGGCCCGATGGTGCTGGCCGGCGGGGCACCCGGCATCAACGCCCTCTTCGCCATCGACCTGGTCGACGGCTGGACCGTGGTGGTGCTGTCCAACTTCGACATGCCGCTGGCCATCGAGGTGGGACAAAACATTCTCCGGATGGTGGAGGAGGATTGATTGCTTCGCCGGTTGCCGTGGAAGCGGCCAGTTGGTAGTCTTTTCCCGGCGGAGGACCGGGTGATGGGCAAACCTCGAATCCTGGTGGTGGAGGATGACCGCAAAACGGCGGCAGCGGTGAAGCTCTACCTGGAGCGGGCCGGCATGGAGGCGGTGCTGGTGCCGGACGGGCCCGGAGGCCTGGCCGAGGCCCGTACCGGGCGCTACGACCTGCTGGTCCTCGACCTGATGCTCCCCGGGATGGACGGCCTGGAGCTCTGCCGGAACCTGCGCCGGACCTCCGCCGTGCCGGTGATCATGCTCACCGCCAGGACTCTCGAGAACGACCGGGTCCGCGGTCTCGACACCGGCGCCGACGACTATCTGCCCAAACCGTTCAGCCCGCGCGAACTGGTGGCCCGCATTCGTGCGGTGCTGCGCCGCTCGACCGGCGGAACAGGCGGCGAAGCCTCAGGGCCGGCCGGGGAAGAACCGCTCCAGATCAGGGACCTGCTCATCGATCCGGTCCATCACCGGGTGACCCTCGGCGGCCGGAAGGTGGAGTTGACGCCCAGCGAGTTCCGGTTGCTGGCGGTGATGGCCCGAAGGCCGGGGATGGTCTTCACCCGGGAACAGTTGATCGAGCAGGCACTGGCCGCTGACTTCGACGGCTTCGACCGGACGGTGGACGCCCATGTGGGAAACCTCCGGCGCAAGCTCGACCCGGACCGTTCGCGGCCCGAATTGATCAGAACAGTCTTTGGCGTGGGCTACACCTTCAGCAGGGAGACGGACGATGAGTAGTCTCCGGGTCCGGCTGCTGGTTCTGGTGGGTCTGGTGGTGGCCGTGGCCGTGGTCTCGGTGGCCTGGATCTCCAGCCGGGCGACCCGGACGGAAT
Source organism: uncultured Acidobacteriota bacterium (assembly GCA_963836075.1). Taxonomy (GTDB): domain Bacteria; phylum Acidobacteriota; class JAQAZP01; order JAQAZP01; family JAQAZP01; genus JAQAZP01. The sequence goes on along the minus strand of CAWIIB010000009.1, from coordinate 1,130,611 downwards.
TCAGCCGCTTTATCCTCGAATCCCGCCACCCTGAAACGGACCCGGTGGCCGGACTGGACACGCTCGGCGAGCCGCTGGAAGCGCACTTCAGGAGCACCGGCAGCTGGGAGGGCGCCGGGCCGCTGGTGGACCAGCTGGCTCGGAACCTGGACGGCCGGCTGCTGCTGCTCGACGCCGGGGACCAGCCAGCCGCCGCTTCAGACCCGGAACTGACCAGGGCCGAGGTGACGCTCTCGGCCGACGGCGTGATGCTGGTCTGGACTGCGGGGGAGGACCCCTCCCCCCAGCGCGTGCTCAACTTCAGGGTTCCCCGGATCGTGCTCCACGGCGTCGACGGCCAGCCATGCGGCACGGCGATCATCATTCCCGGCCTGCCGCCCGATGTGGAGCAGGCCGCTGAAACCCTGTTCACCGAACAGGACTTCCTCCAGGCGGTGAACCGCTGGCTGCTGGCCGGGACCATCGGCGTGGGGCTGCTGATGATGCTGGTCACCTGGATCGCGGCACGGCGGCTGCTGCGCCCGGTGGAGCAACTGACCCGGGCCGCAGGAGAAATGGCCCGGGGCAACATGGACTGCCGGGTGCCGGCCGTGTCCCGGGACGAGCTGGGCCGGCTGGCCAGGACGTTCAACGACATGGCCGACAATCTGGTCCGGGTGGAAACCCTGCGGCGGAATATGGTCTCGGACATCGCCCACGAGCTGCGCACGCCGCTGACCAACATCCGTTGCCTCCTGGAGGCAATCCAGGACGGGCTGGCCGACCCGTCCCCGGAGACCATCGACTCGATCCACGAGGAGACCATGCTGCTGGGCCGGCTGGTCCACGACCTGCAGGAACTGGCCCTGGCCGAGGCGGGCCAGCTGCCGCTGGAACCGGCGGTGGTGGATGTGGGCGTGGAAATCGGGGCGGCGGTCAAGCTGCTGGCGGCGGACCGGGGCGCCGATGCCCCGCGGGTGGAGCTGGACCTGCCGGACCTGCCCAGGGGCTGGTTCGACCCGGCGCGCCTGCGCCAGGTGGTACGCAACCTGGCGGAGAACGCGCTCAACCACACACCGGCCGGCGGCACGGTGAGGGTGAGTGCCGAGGGGGCGGGCGAAGCGATCCGGGTCTCGGTGGCCGACACCGGCCCGGGGATCTCAGCCGGGGACCTGCCGCACATCTTCGAGCGCTTCTACCGCGTCGACCGCTCCCGCTCCCGGGACAGCGGCGGCACGGGACTGGGTCTGACCATTGTCAAGCAGCTGGTGCAGGCCCACGGCGGCCGGGTGTGGGCGGAGAGCGAGCCGGGCCGGGGCAGCGTCTTCAGTTTCACCATCCCGCTGACCCAACCCGATGGCCGGTGACGGCGTTGTCAGAACCGGCCGGCGGCCACGTTGACGCCGTGGGTCAGGCCGGGGTAGGCCTCCAGGTCGAACCAGGGCGTGAGCTGCGCACCGTCGTAGCGGTAGACCTTCACCGTCGTCGAGGCAACGGGGTCGGGGCCCTGTCCCACCAGCAGCTCGGCCCGGCCGTCGCCGTTCAGGTCGGCCAGTGCGCTGACCCGGGCCCCGAAACGCACCTCCTCCGGCGGCCAGGCAAAAAAGTTGATGCCGGAGATGGCGATCACGGCGGCGCCGTCGCAATTCCACCCCCGGACGTGGGCCCCGAAGACCTGACCCGGCCCGGCGCCGGTGATGATTTCGGCCATGCCGTCACCATCGATGTCGCCACAGCTGACGTTGACCCCGAACTTGTTGGTCCCGTAGGCAAAGAAGCTCACCCCGGAGATGGCCGCCGCGGCGCCCCCGTCCACATTCCAGCCGCGGACGTGGGGACCGTAAATCGCCCCGGGCCCGGCACCGGTGACGATCTCGTCGTAGCCGTCGCCGTCCAGGTCACCGGAAGCGACGTTGACCCCCCACTTGGGCGTGCCGTAGGCGAAGTAGCTGACCCCGGGGACCGGGGTGACCTTCCCCGTGCCGTCGTAGTTCCAGCCCCGCACGTGGGGCCCGAACACCGCGCCGGGCCCGGCGCCGGTAACGATCTCGTCGTAGCCGTCGCCGTCGATATCGCCGGCGGCCACGTTGACCCCGTACTTGTTCGTGCCGTAGGCCAGGAAATTCAGCCCGGGCAGCGGGGTGCCGTCCACGGCAAAGCCGCGCACGTGGGGGCCGTAGATCGCACCCGGCCCGGCGCCGGTGATGATCTCGTCCCGCGAGTCACCGGTCACTTCGCCGCAGGTGACATTGACGCCATACTGCGTTGCACCATATGCCGCGAATTCGTAAACATGGACCGCATCCTGCTCCGCCGGGAAGACCCGCACCAGCGGCGGGTTGTCCACCCCCGGCCCGGGACCGGTCACCAGCATGTCTGGTGGAGGGACCGGTTCGTAATGCCAGCCCATGTCGGCCACCCCGGTGTCGGGCTCCGAGTCGGAGCGGGTGGTTCCGTCAGGGGCCGCGGCCGACGGGTCGGCGGCATTCACGCAGGGGCTGGTGGCGGCCTGGCCCGCCGCGGTCTGGCTGAGATAGTGGTCACCCAGCGGGCCGCTGACAAAGAGCGGGTCCTCGTCGATGTTGCCGAAGCCGGTGTAACCGCCCTCGATGTCGGACCAGGTGACCTCGTCGTCCCCGGCATAGGACGGCTCCAGCGGCACGGGCCCGTTGCCCCAGACAATGGAGTTGCTGACCATCAGGTTGTCCAGACCATCCATGTACACGGCGGAACCATAGGACAATCCCTGGTTACCCACCATGGTGCAGAAGCTGAGGTCGGTCATGGACCCGTAGCCGATGGGCGCCGGCGCCCCGAAGTCCGAGAACGCGTAAATCCCCCCGCCGCGGCCATCCGAGGTGTTCCCGGCAATCAGGCAATTGACGAAGTAGGTGTCGGCGTATGCGATGCTGGCCAGTCCTCCTCCCTGGTTCGCCTGGTTGCCGGTGATCACGCAGCCCTCCGCCTCCAGGGTGCTGCCGGAGCGGTTCTTGATCCCCCCGCCGTAGAAACCGCTGTTCCCCTCCACCCGGCAGTTCTCCAGCCGCACCGTGCACTGGTGGATCAGCGAGAGCCCGCCGCCGCCGAAGTTCGGAGTGAGGCCCAGCGCGGTGTTGTCGCTGATCACGCAGCCGCTGATCAGTGCCGCCGAAGCGTAGTGGCAGGATATGCCGCCGCCGCGCTGCTGGGCCTCGTTGCCGGTGATCACGCAGTCGAGGATGGTGGGCGAGGTGGCGTCGCAGACAATTGCCCCACCCCGGTCGGCAAAACCGCCGGTGAGGGTGAAACCCTGCACCACGGTGAGCGGCCCCTCGCCGGTCTCGAAGACGAAGGCACGGTGGGGATCGCTTGTCGATCCCTCACAGTCGATGGTGCAGTTCTGCGGGCCGTTGACCGATACCAGCAGCACTTCCTTGCCGTTGAACACCAGGTCGCGGTTCCCCGCACCGGTCCAGACCCCGTCGGCCACAATCACCGTGTCACCGTTGACGGCAGCATCGAGAGCGGCCTGGATGGTGGGGTGGTCGGCAGGAACGTGGATGTCCGTGGCTTGAGACAGGGTGGCCACGGAGCCGGCAAGGAGAATGAAGGAGAAAATGGCGATCAGGCGCAGCGTGCTATATGACATGGTTACCCCCTGATGAATCGATTTTCAGTCAGGATAAGCCATTGTCCATGAATTTCAAACGGTATTGAGAATAGATCCATTCGGGAATAGAAGTGGTTTCATAGCCTCAACTGTGGTTCGAGAGCGAGGCGACGGTTGACGAGAAAGCGCAGCATACTCTCGTGGTATGTAAGCATTTCGAGGAAATCGTCAACGATGCTATCGGGCCACAGATGAGGCTATGAAGCCGCTTATCAGACTTTTTCGCGCCAGTAGTCAAGCAGGTCGCGCAGAGTGGTCTCGATGGGGATGGCCGGCTCCCAGCCCACCTCCTCGGAGAACCGGCGGTTCGAACCGAGGATCAGGGGGATGTCCAGGGGCCGCATCAGCTCGGGTGACTGGCGGACTTCCAGCGTGGTCTCGCTCATCCCCAGCATCATCTGCAGCAGGTCGTTGATCGAGTGGGCCTGGCCGGAGCAGATATTGTAGAGCCCACCCGAACGCCCGTTCTCCAGTGCCGCGTGGTAGGCGCCCACCATGTCGCGCACGTCACTGAAATCCCGTCGCGCCTCGAGGTTCCCCACCTCGATCACCGGCTCGGTGAGCCCCTTCTCCGCCCTGGCGATCTGGCGGGCGAAGCTGGAGCAGACAAAGTCCCCGTCCTGGCCCGGGCCGGTGTGGTTGAAGGCGCGGACGATCACCGTGTGCACGCCCTCGCCGGCCGAATACTGGTAGCCCAGCAGTTCCTGGGCCGCCTTGCTCGCCGCGTAGGGGCTGGAGGGCAGCACGGGATACTGCTCCAGCACCGGCTGGTCCTCTTCGGGCACCGTGCCGTAGACCTCGGAGGTGCTGACCAGCAGCACCCGCGGTGGGATCGACATCTCCCGGGCCGCCTCCAGAATGTTCATCGTGCCGATGACGTTGGTCTCCATGGTCTGCCTGCGGTTCTTCCACGACTGGCGGACACTGCTCACCGCGGCCAGGTGGTAGACCCGCTCCGGCCTGCTGATGCGGAAGACCTCCTCCATCTCCTGGGGGGCGAGGATGTCGGCCTGGAAGAGGTCGATCTTGTCCAGGTGACCGGAGATCCGGTGCAGGGGGAACCCGGGATAGGAAATCCCGGTGACCTCGCATCCGGCGTCCAGCAAAAGGTCGCTGAGGTGGCTGCCGACAAAACCGGCGATGCCCGTGATGAGAACTCTCATGTCGCTTCCCCTTCAGTTACTTTTCGCTGAAACGAATGTAATCCTTGAGGGCTTCCTCCCAGGGCCGGGGGGGATAGCCGATAAGGGCGGTGAGCTTGTCGAGAGAGAGGACGGAGCAGGGCGGCCGGGGTGCCGGGGCGTCCCATTCCGCCGCAGTGGTTGGCCGGACGGTGACCTGTTTGGCCAGCCCCCCCTCCTCGATGATCCTCGAGGCGAACTCGAACCAGCTGCAGCGGCCGCTGTTGGCGGCGTTGAAGACCTCCCCGGCCGGGCGGGCCTCCATCATCGACCAGAGCCAGCGGCAGAGGTCGCGGGTGTAGGTGGGCCGCCCCACCTCGTCGTGCACCACGGTCAGTTCGTCGCGGGTCTTGCCGAGGTTGAGCATGGTCTGCACAAAGTTCTTGCCCCGGGGGCCGAAGAGCCAGGAAATGCGGACGATCACCGGTGACGGGTGCCGCTCACGCACCGCCAGCTCCCCCTCCCACTTGGAGGCGCCGTAGACCGAGAGCGGGTTCGGCTGGTCCTCCTCGAGATAGAGGCCGTGCTTGGTGCCGTCGAAGATGAAGTCGGTGGAGATCTGGTAGAAGTGGGCGCCGGCCAGGGCAGCCGCCTCGGCCGCATTGCCCGCGCCGTCGCGGTTGACGGCCAGGGCCGCCTCGCGGTTCTCCTCCGCGCCGTCCACGTTGGTGTAAGCGGCGCAGTTGATCACCAGGTCCGGGCCGAAGTCGGCCACCCAGGACAGCGCGGCCTCACGGTTGGTGATGTCGAACTGCTCCAGGTCGGCGGCAAAGACCTCGCCGCCGTTGCGCAGTTGCCCGCGCAGGTGTTCCACCAGGTCCTGCCCCAGCATCCCCGCGGCGCCCAGCACCAGTATCCGCTTGTATTCCACGCCAGTCCCTCCCGATCCGGCTTCAAGCCAGGGCACAAAATCTATCAACTGAACTGTATCGTGTCAATTTGACCTGGGGGACGTACATAACTTTATAACTTACCGCTCGACAGATCGGCTCGGGAGACGGCAAAACAATAACGGATATCAGCAGCTGGATCGATAACCAATAAAGTTATGTGCGTCCCAGATTTGCCGATTTACGCATAAATTCAAGTACGTCCCCGACCACCCTATGAACCGCCGAAACCGTCCGAGCGGTCGCGGTAGCGGAAGATGTCGCCGATGTGGGTCAGGGTGAGGGTGGCTTCGATCCGCCGGTCGGACAGACTGTCGTCAAAGTCGGCGCCGGACCGGTAACTGTAGTTGAGGTACTCAATCTGGAAGCTGTAGCACTGGCCGAAGTAGACGAACCTGAATTGCTCCCGCGGGCGGTAGCCCACCGTGAAGTGGTACTGGGTGGCGACCTCGGCGCGAATTCGCCTGTCGAACAGTTCCACACCCACCGCCCCCATGATCGTCTCGCGTCCGGGGGGAGGAAGAGGGTTATCGTTGTAGGAGACGGAAGCAAAGAAGCGGTCCTGCTTCCGCATCCGAATGCCGTACCGGCGCTGCACCACCGTGGCGAGGTCAGTGTCGTAGTATATCTCGTAGTCGAAGGAGAAGTTCCGCGTGGGCGCGATCTGCAGCCGGGTGCGCCAGGGCGAAGTGCGCTTGATCAGGTCCTCGGCCTCGTAATATCCGCCGGTGTACGGGTTGAACTGCCGGCCGTAGGAGGTGCTCAGCTCGGGGTCCACCGAATACTTCTGCGAGATCTCCAGGGTCAGGAACTCATGGCTCACCGGCTGGCCTTCCTCGGTGATCTTCCGCTTGGCAAAGAGACGGTTGACCAGCGCGTATTGGACCTCGTTCACCTCCAGCACCGTGTCACCGTAGTCAAAGTAGGGCACCGACGCGAGGTTGTTCACCGGGGAGATGTAGTTGTAGGAGAACTGCGGCTCGATGAGGTGCTTGATCTTGCTCGAGTAGAAGCTCCGCGGGGTGTCGAAAATCTTGGAGAAGGACGGCCCGATGAACTCCACCGTGGAGAAAAAATACCTCCGGGTCAGGTCCTCCTTCAGCAGGTCGGCCTCCTGGATCCCGTTGCCGTCCTTGTCCAGCGGCACCTGGTGGTCGTAGTAGGTGTAGCGGTAGCCGATCTCGGGGTTGATCTTCAGCCAGGAGATTTTCTTGATCGGCATACTCACGATGGGTGAGAGGTCGAGGCGGTTGAACTGCCGCTCGTTTCGGTAATCCTGGATGTAGAGGTTGCCGTATCTGCTGTTGAACTCGAAGTAGACCGGCGAGCCCCAGAGCCGCTGCTTGCGCCCCTCGAAGTCGATGCTCGGCAGCTCGCGCCGCACCACATCCGAAAACCCCCCGCTCTCGTAACTGGTTTCGATGGTCTGGAACACGGCGTTGAACGAGTAGTTGGACCAGCTGCGCGAGGCATAGCCCTGGGCGCTGGTGGATCGCCGGCCGAAGGAGGCATAATCGCTGGAATACTCGCGGTTGAAGTCCCAGTCGCTGTTCAGGTCGACGTCTACCCCGATGCGCCAGTCATAGAGCAGGTCCTGCAAGTGCTGGTACTCGACCTTCCAGCGGGTTGTGTCATCGATTTTGTCCTGCAACAGGTAGCCGTCAAAGAAACCGCTGCCGAACTGGCCCACGTAGTAGCGGGCGATGGCGCCGAAGCCGTTGCCCCACTTGGTGTAGTAATCGTAGCGCAGCTCGGCATCGGCGCTGTCCGAGATGACCCAGAAGAACGGGACGCCCACGTGGAACCCGCGATTTTGCGACATCCCGATGCTGGGGAAGAGAAAACCGCTGCTCCGCTCGGTCTTGATCGGCCAGATCAGGTAGGGCAAGGGGACCAGGGTGGCGTTCTTGATCGCGAAGCGGGGGTAGGTGAGCCAGGCGTAGTTCTCCAGGTGCAGCCGTGATTTCTTGACCCTGAAGCTCCAGTCGGGTGTCGGCTGGTCACAGGAGGTGAAGGTGGCCTTGCCGGTGCGGACCCAGTCGGTCTGGTAATAATCCAGCTGCTCGGCGGTGACGTAGATCCCGGGGGAGAAAAAACCGGTGCTCTCCCAGATGGTGCCCAGCCCGGTCTCGATGTTGATCGTGGCCCGCTGGCCGGTGACCTGCTGCCCGGGATGGCCGAAAACCACGTTGCCCTCGGCCACCACGTCGTTGGTCAGCAGGTAGAGGGTGATCTTGTCCGCCTGCAGACGGGTGTCCTTGAACCGGATGTCCACGTAGCCCGACCCGACCCAGACGTCGGGGGAGGGCTGCTCCTGGAACAGGGCGTAGATGCCGATGTCGTTTTCCCCGAGGGGCAGGAGGTCGGAGAAGTGGATCCGTCCCACCCGGGACCGCCCGGTCCCATCCTCCTCGTCCTCATCATCGGGCGGGGGAAAGGCATCCTGGCCCTGCATCCCCTGGCCTCCTTTCTTCCCCGCCTGGAGCTGCTGGGAATACAACTCGCCGGAACCGGCCAGCAGAAGGCAGAGCAGAAAGAACGGCAAAATCTGGCTGATGAATCTTTTCCGGCACTTCAAGGGCCGAACCTCAGGGGCGAACAGGGGCAACAATGGAAAGCCTTCAGTGACGGCAATCGACAGTACCATGAACCTCCGGGCTTTTCAACGAGAGCACGGCTGATTCTACACCATTTACGGCTGCCGTTCATGAGAGGTCTACTCCCGGTGGATTGTGCTACAATTTCACTCTCGCAAGGGCCAGGCGCTGTCACTGCGAGGAGATCGCCACGTCGCCCTTCGGGCTCCTCGCGATGACAGAAAAGAATAATGGGGACTGGAATGGACTGGGAACAGGCGCTGGAAATCGATCCCGAGGTGGTGGCCGATCAACTGGAGGCCTTCATCAGGGAGGAGCTGATGCGGGCCGGCTTCGGCCGGCTGGTGGTGGGCCTCTCCGGCGGCATCGACTCGGCCGTCTCCTGCACCCTGGCCGTGCGCGCCCTGGGCCCGCAGAACGTCACCGCCCTGATCATGCCCTACAGCTCGAGCAACCCGGAGAACGTGAGGGACGCAAAAAACCTGGCCGCCCAGCTCGGCATCACCGCCATTACCGTGGACATCACCCCCATGGTGGACGCCTACTACGAGGGCTACCCCGACGCCGACCAGGTCCGCCGCGGCAACATGATGGCCCGCCAGCGGATGGCCGTACTCTACGACTTCTCCCCGCAACTGGACGCCCTGGTGCTGGGCACCGGGAACAAGACCGAGGCGATGCTCGGCTACACCACCATGTTTGGTGACAACGCCTGTGCCCTCAATCCCGTCGCCGACCTGTTCAAGACCCAGGTCCGCCGGCTCGCCGCCTGGCTGGACATTCCCCAGTCAATCATCACCAAGGCCCCCTCGGCCGACCTCTGGGCCGGCCAGACCGACGAGGAGGAGCTGGGCCTGACCTACGAGATGGCCGACCGCATCCTCCACGGCCTCTGCAACCTGCGGCTGGCCCCGCAGGCGCTCTCCGCCCCGCCATACGATCTGGCGGCAGACGCGGTGGACAAGGTGGTGGGTTTGATCCGCGGCATGCGCTTCAAGCGCAGCCTGCCGGCAGCGGCCCGGATCACCGACGGACCCTACGAACCGGACCTCTGAACCATGGTAAAACCGGCCGGAACCCTCTACCTGGTGAGCACGCCCATCGGCAACCTGGAGGACATCACCCTCCGGGCCCTGCGGGTGCTGGAAGAGGCGGAGCTGGTGGCCTGCGAGGACACCCGTCACACCGCCCGGCTCTTTGACCGCCACGGCATCAGCACCCCTCGCACCAGTTTTCACGAGCACAACGAGAAGGAGAAGTGCGAGAAGCTGCTCCAGCGACTGCTGGACGGCGAGGACCTGGCCCTGGTCAGCGACGCCGGCACCCCGGCCATCTCCGACCCCGGATACCGCCTGGTGCACAAGGCCGCGGAGGCCGGAGTGAAGGTGGTGCCGGTCCCCGGCCCCTCGGCCGCCCTGGCCGCCCTCACCGTCTCCGGCATCTCCACCGCCGGGTTCGCCTTCCTCGGTTTCCTCCCGCCAAAGCACGGCGCCAGGCGCAGGGCGCTGGAAGAAGCCGTCTCGTACCCCCTGGCCCTGGTGCTCTACGAAGCGCCCCACCGTCTGGAGGCGATGCTCGAAGATCTGGCCGACGTGTTCGGCCCCGCCCGCCAGGTCGCCGTGGCCCGGGAACTGACCAAGGTCCACGAGGAGGTGCTGCGGGGCACGGCGGAAGAACTGCTGGAGCACTTCCGGGAAACGAAGCCGCGGGGTGAGATCACCCTGGTGGTCGCGCCCCTGGAAAAGACGAGCCAGAAGGATGGGGGACGGCTCCCCGGCGACCTGGACGACCAGGCCCTGGGCAGCTTCGTCAACTGGCTGGCTGAAGAGCGGGATCTCAAGCGGAAGGCGGCGTCAGAACTGGCCGCAACGCTGCTGGGTGTGCCCAGGAGCCGGGCCTACAACGCGTCGCTGGGGAAGAACCCATGATGAAAACCATCGGCTACGCCCGGTTCGGTCCGCTCTTCGGTGACCGGTAGGCCAGCCAGGCCACCATCCGATGGGTGGCCGGCGAGGGCAATACAGCCGACCTGCTGGTCTTCCCCGAACCCGGCACACCCACTGATGCCGAGCACCTGGGATAAAAAATGTGGATTTGGAGCGAGCGGATGATAAGATGATCACGCAGGTGAATCATTTGCTCAAGGATCGGCGGGTTGAGCAGTACATTAGGTCTCGAGGAATCTGACCCTCAAGGATGAGGCACTTCCCGATAAACCGTAACCCGAGGTAAGCATGACATTTCAAAAAGGCAGTCGAGTCAAGCATCCAACATTAACGGACTGGGGCCTCGGAGAGGTACTGGAAACCAGCTATGGGGATCATGTGAAGGTGTTCTTCGTTGGCGGGGGAGCAAAGCTGATCTCACTTGAATACGCACCTCTGGTACAGATCGAAGGCGCTGAGGCGTCGCATCCCGTCCTGGACAATCTGTCCGAGGCCAGCCTGACCAAAAAAATCAAATACCAGACCCTCGACCAGCAGGTGACAAAGTTTCTCTCACTGTTCCCCCAGGGCTTTCAGGGGGACGATTACATCTCCACCGAACGGGAGTACAAAGTCGCAGCCCATGAGTTGGCCCGGGATATCCTGTCCAAGGACACTCTCGATGCCTGCCTGGAGCGGTCCGACTTTGATGAAATCGCCAAATCCGCATTGAAGGTGTCGAACGCCACCAACCTCATCTTCCCCAATGAGAAGATGTCTCTCCGGGATGGCCTGAAAGATCCGGAGCACGTTCCGTTGTTTGCCGAAGCACTGAGAAATTCGCTGTATGGCGAGGAGAGCCCGGAAGCCAGGTTCAAGGCGTTCGCCAGCGTTCTGGAGACAATCGGCGCCGCCAAGTGGACCACGGCATCCTACTTCCAGTTCATGCTGTTCCCTGAAACTCAGATGTTCGTCAAGCCCAAGATTTCGCAGCAGGCGGCTGCCGTCTGCGCATTTGAAATCAACTACAAGACGAGGCTGAACTGGCTCACCTACAGTTCGGTCCTCAAGCTGGCGCACTACCTTGCCGACGCGATTTCCGAACTGAAGCCACGAGACATGATCGATATCCAGTCATTCATGTGGTGCATTTCTCCTGACCGGAAGTCGGCCTGAAGCCCGATTGTCGAGCCTGCAGACAGCACACGCGATCAGCAGCACCAACCCCCCGATTGAAGGTCGTACAGGCTGACCTTACAACCCTGCCCCCGGATGCCATCGTCAGCGCGGCCAATGAATCGTTGCGGGACGGCGGGGAGGGATTCCCCTCCTTCCCTCAATTCGGCAGACATTCTTACAACACCCTGCAGGATCTTTTGCAAAAAGATCTGCGGCACACCTCAATGACCTGCCTTGTGCAAGAGGCCCTGCCCTCTCCCGAGCCCAGGCAATCAAAGCGGTTGCCCCCCCACACCCTCCCGGTTGCCCTGCGTTGGCACGCCTCTTGAACTGACTCATTCCGAACCCGCGGGAAGCGATCCCGAAAGCTCTGCCTGCTGCAGCGGGCGGTAGATGTGTCGGTTACAACAGGATGACAGAACAGGGAGCAAAGAACATGAACAGGACAAAAGGACGATTTGGACAAATGGCAGCCGTGCTGCTTGCCTTGGCCATGCTCTGCATGGTCACCATCAGTGCCCCGGCAATCGAAGAAGGCGCCTACGCCTGCCGCAGCGAAACGGGGGCAATCGACGAGTGCTGGAACTTCATCAAGCACTTCAGCTACGAGCAGTATTACTATGCCTACTCCTGGCTCTTCACCACCCACGGTAACAGCTACCTGGACGCCATGGACACCGCGTTCTTCAGCGGTCACGGCGGCAACTTCTCCATCACCACCTACGAGAACTGGGGCGACCCGGTGAATTTCGCCAGCGGCAGCGTCTCCCTGGGCGACCTGGACCTGGAGTGCCTGACCATCGACGCCTGCAGCGTGGTCCCCTCGCCCATCGAACGCAGCGACTGGGCCTCGGGTTGGTGGAGCACCTTCCACCGGCTGCACCAGATCCTCAGCTTCCGTACCACCGGCTGGTATGACGGGCGGGTGGAAGACCGCTACGCCGTGAACCTGCTTGTGGGCCAGCGCTACATCGACGCCTGGTTCAATGCCGCCAACTCGGTCCGCTCGGGCGTCTACCCCGGCATGTGCGCCGTGGTCTGGGCCAGCCCGCAGGGAAGTTATCCCGGTGCGCATACCAATACCTACTACAACACCGGTGGGGATCCTCCGTATTACCTGAGCTGGATGAACATCACCTATCAGTATTGATCCACCAAGGATCGGTGCCCAGGACCGACGAACCGAACGGATTACATGAGGAGCAGAACAATGAAGACCAACCACCACTCGAACCGGACATCAGCCAATTGCCGCACTGCACTCGGCGTGCTGGCCATCATCGGCCTGGCATTGGCTCTTACCCTGCCGGCGGCCGCCGCCGAGGTCACCTTCAACGCCACGGCCGAGACGCCGTCCGACAGCCTCTACATCTACCGCATGGAGCAGCCCACGTTGACCCCGGCTGAAGCAGCAGACAAGCTGGGGGCGGCCACTTTTGCCGCCGGCCACGAGATGCTGCCGCTGACCAGTTTCCGGATGATCGAAGACCGCCTGGCCTACGCCGACGACACGCTGCAGGTGAGCATCCGCGAGGACGGCACCGAACTCTACTTCACCGATTTCCCGGCCCTCAAGCTGGCCGAACCCACCGGCCCCCTGCCCGACGACAAGGAGGCCCTGGACCGCAGCTTCGATTTCCTGCGCATGTCGGACCTGATGCCGGTCAACGCCGAGGAGCTGAAGGTCGATCACGTGGGCGGGATCATGCAGGCCCTGGCCGACCCGCTCACTAGCTACGAACCCGAGCAGAAAGCGGTGGTGGTCTACCTCTACCGCGAGCTGGACGGCCTCAGAGTGATGAACTATGGATCCTCGATCACCCTGACCTTCGGAGACGGCCCCGGTCTGGTGGGCCTGCAGTATCACTGGCGTGAAGTGGCTTCCCGTCAGCTGGTTGCGCGCAGCCTCTCCGTGAGCACGGCCAGTCTCCCGGAGATGATCAAGACCGACGTCTCCCGCGTCTTTGCCGCGGATGCCAGAATCACCGTGGACAGCATCGAGCTGGTGCTCCACGACAACGGCGGAGAATTCATCCAGCCGGCGTATTGCTACAAGGGCACCTGCCTCGCTCCCGGTGACGGCGTTCCGGTCCCGGTGCTCGGCTATGTCCCGGCCATTACCAACGCGCCCGCAGCGGTGCACCACCCCGGCTTCTCCCCCCACCGCCCGGCCTCCTTTGGCCCGGCCCAAAAGTAGGAGGCAGCAACAGGATGAGCAGTAGCATGGGGGGGCCTGGGCCCCCCCGATTATCATTAGCCAAGCTGGGGACAATCTTTTATGATCAAAACGATGATGATTGGTTTCGCCCGTGGGAGATGAGATCGCCGGACACTGCCGGTATTGCGGGACGCGATGAGGGCGAATGCCACGAACAGCAGCGGCATACTGAAAACAACTTGAGGCACAGATGAACAACGAGTCCGCGTCCCGGATGAAGGTCGCCATAACCGACATCACCACGCTCTCCGTTGACGCCGTTGTCAATGCGGCCAATGGATCGCTGCTGGGCGGCGGCGGGGTGGACGGCGCCATCCACCGGGCCGCCGGGCCCGGTCTCCTTGCCCAGTGCCGCACCATCGGCGGCTGCCCCACCGGCGAGGCCAGGATCACCGGTGGATACAACCTGCCGGCCAGGCACGTGATCCACACCGTTGGCCCGGTCTACCGTGGCGGCGGACGGGGCGAAGCCGAACTGCTCCGCTCCTGCTACCTGGAATCGCTCCGCCTGGCTGTCGAGGCCGGCTGCGAGACCATCGCCTTCCCCTGCATCTCCACCGGAGTGTACGGCTACCCCAAGGAAGAGGCCTGCGACATCGCGGTGAGCGCCGTCACGGATTGGCTCTCCTCCCATGACCTGCCGGGATCGGTGACCTTCTGCTGCTTCGGGGCTGACGATCTCCTGCTCTACCGTGCCCGCCTGGAAAAGTAACACCGCCGCACGGTCACACCCGCACCCTTCACGGCATAGTTAGGAGTGACCATGACAATATCCACCCCGCGGGGTCCGTTCAGCGCCGTATGGCGAAAGGAGATGGTAGCCATGAAGACAAAAAATCCGTCGCTGTTGATCATCATGCTCTTCACCCTGGGGGCCGTCTGCGGCGGCGCCTGGGCCGGTGATGACCCGGACGACAAGATGAAGGCAACTGACGCCATGAAAGAAGCGCAGCTCACCCCCGAGCAATACCGGGTGATGCGCGAGAAGGGGACCGAGCGGCCCTTCAGCGGAGCCTACTGGGACAAGAAGGACGACGGGACCTATCTCTGTGCCGCCTGCGGCAACCCGCTCTTTTCCGCGGAGGACAAGTTCGACTCCGGCACCGGCTGGCCCAGCTACACCCGTCCGGCCGGCGAGGAGAGCGTGGGGACGAAAGCCGACCGTTCGCACGGTATGGTGCGCACCGAGGTGGTCTGCCGGAAGTGCGAAGCCCACCTGGGCCACGTCTTCGAGGACGGGCCGGCGCCTGGCGGCGAACGCTACTGCATCAACTCCGTCGCCCTCGACTTCCGGGGTGCAGGGGACGGCGGCCTGCCGGCCGGTCCGGCTCCCTGCGAGATCCCGCCCGAGATCCCGGGGGAGTGATCATACGCACCCCGTACCGGAGGACGCCGGGCGCAGGAGCGCCCGACGTCCTCTCCCACGATTCAGCATTCCCTCTTGACCGATCAGCAGCACCATTCTCACGGGGAACGGCTGCCTCAGGGCGCGTTGGCCACCACCGTGCAGGAGGAACTGTCACTGTCCCCGGCCGGCGGGTAGGGCGGCTGGTTGTAGGGCACCGGCGTCACGTCCACCGGCAGATACCACTGGTGGGGACCCCACTCCACGTAGTAGGAGTAATGTGAATGGTCCACGGCTGCTCGAGTACCAGATCTCGTCGTCGCTGCGGAAGACCGTCCCCTGGTCATCCACATTGGCCACGGCGATGGGGTTGTAAGCAATGGCCGGATCGTTGAACTGCGTATTATTCGGGCCCTCGTTGCCGGCGGAAATGGTCATCAGCAGATCAGGATACGAGGAAATGACCGCGTCATAGAACAGGCTGTAGTACAGAGATTGTCCCGAACTCCACGGTTGCGCCCAGCCTCTCCAGGGCGCGGTGAACGCTCTGTTGGTCCGCGTCCACCTCCTGCCGGAGCTGGGCGGTGATGTCGTCCCGGATCACACCCTGATCCCCGGGACAGATTCAGCCGTGCTGTCCATATCTCGTCATCCGCACCGGAATCCGGACAGACTTTTTTTTGACTCAAGATGATATTTATGTAACTTTTCTCTCCGGAATCAATCTTACTAGTAGACAGAGCAGAACTAACCGGTTGCCACCGACATCCATACTGAAGCAGGGGTAGATAATGAGAACCGTCACCAGTTCGAATAGCAGCACACACACAGAGCAGCTGAAGACGATTGCACGAGACATGGGAGATAAACTCACCAGCGGGACCAGGAGGAACTGGTACCTGGAGTTTGCCATCAGCGCCACGATCTTCTTTCTCGGGACCGCAATCCTGTTGACCTCCGCCCAGGTCATCTGAACTTTGACCGAACTGCATGGCCGGACCGGCTGTCAGCGGGTCCGGTCATGTTAATGTACGCACCTCCTCGCACCTGTTCCCCGCTCCGCCTCCCGTGTGACTTATTCCGCCCGAACCAGTCTACAGAATTGAACAGAAACCGGGAGCTTCCTTTCAAAACAACCATCCGGAAGAGAGATCAATGCCAATTGATGATCAGGAGCGCCGCCCATCAGACCGCCCCAGCGAATGGGAACAAGAACTGCAGCAGACGATCTCCAGGCAGAACCGGAGCATCCATGGCCTTGAGATCTCCATCATTGTTGCCGTCATCACCTTCCTTGTGATCATGATTCTCATGATCAACAGCTGAACACCCAAGGGCGCAGGAAAACCGACAGATTTAGTCATTGACTGCGCAAGAGCAGGGTGGTACAAAGGGTCAAGCCATTTATATAACAATAAATTTTCTGATCAGGAGGAGGAGTGGACTGATGTTGAGGAAGATCTTTATGGTCTGCATGATCTGTCTGCTGGCCGGCGGCATGACTCTGGTGATGGCCGACGATCCGCCGGTCAAGAAGGACAAGCCCTGCGACGACAAGGCTGAGAAGACTGCCGACGCGGCAGCACCGGAAGCGCCGGCAAAACCTGCGGCACCTGCCGAACCCGAGGCTCTGCCGACCAAGGAAGAGATCGAGAAGGAGATCGTGGATGCTGCGGCCGAAGCTGAAGCGGTCGCCGAAGCGATGAAGGAAATGGACCCGGCCGCCGCGGAAGAAGTGCTGGAGGCGGTGGAAGAGATCAAGGAGACCGCGCCGGAAATTGCTGCCGAAGCGGCCGCTGCCGGGGAAGCGGCCAAGGCTGAGGTTGATGAAGCCGCGAAAAAGGCCGAGGACGCCAAGAAAGAGTAGTTGCGCTGAACCAGAATCCAGGAGCCCGGCAGCCGGAGATCCCCCGGTTGCCGGGCTTTTTTGTGTCCCCCCCCTGAATCGGGGACGGTGACCAGGTAACTGTCCCTACGAAATCATACCTATTATTTTTCATAAGTTTACAGGGGGAGGTAGCGGTCCCCATTTTTTTTCTTGACAAGCTGGCAATAAAATTGTATTAATACACCATGACAATAGTCCACTAGGACGATTCTTATACGAGAAGGAGGGACACTTGGAGATCAATTTCCAGCTCGATTTGAAGAGCGGAGTTCCCTTCTACCGGCAGATCATCGACCAGGTGAAGAGCTCCATCGCCACCGGGAGTCTCGAGCCGGGTGACCGGCTTCCCACGGTGCGGCAGCTCTCCGTCGACCTCTCGATCAACCCCAACACGGTGAGCCGGGCCTACACCGAGCTCGAACTCACCGGGCTGGTGGAGACCCAGATGGGGTCGGGTACCTTTGTCGGCCGGCAGAAAGTGGAGCAGGACGACGTGGAGCGGCGACGCATCCTGGACCAGTTGTGCCAGGAGATGCTCTCGCGGGCCTCGACCCACGGGTTCAGCCTCGAGGACATCCTCGCCAACCTCGAACAGCGACGCAACCGCTAAACAAGGAGCCGAACGATGATCAAGATATCATCCAAATCCAACAGCTCGATGAGCATGGGAAGCCTGGACAAATTTTCCAGCGGGTTCCGGGCCGACTTCCGCTTCGGCCCGCTGAACATCATGATCCTGGTCTCCATCTGCTTCGCCGGCCTCTTCGCCCAGCTGGCGATGTATCCCTTCCGCCTCTCCGCGGTGATCACCATGATCACCATCGCCCTGGTGCTGGCCGGGCTCTACCGCCTGACCCAGATCTGGGAGGCGGTGGCCATCCTCACCACGTTGTCCGCCCTGGGCGTCTATCTGCGCCACCGGCCGGAGAGCGAGATCCTGATCATCTCGGTGGTACTGGCCGGGCTCATCTCGCCGTGCATCCAGATGGCCTACCAGTGGGAGCGGGCTGTGGTGCTGCGCTTCGGCAAGTTCCGCGGGCTCTGCGGGTCAGGGCTCTTCCTCGTCCTGCCGGTGATCGACAAGGTGGCCAGTTACGTCGATCAGCGGATCCGGGTCACCGATTTCAAAGCCGAAACAACACTGACCAAGGACACCGTGCCGGTGAACGTCGACGCCATCGCCTTCTGGATGGTCTGGGACGCCCAGAAGGCCGTACTGGAAGTGGCCGACTTCGAAGCCGCCGTGTCCCTCTCGGCCCAGACCGGATTGCGGGACGCCATCGGCCGCCACGAACTGGGCGAGATGCTCTCCCAGCGCGACCGGTTGGGCAAGGAGATCCAGCAGGTGCTGGATACCAAGACCAGCGCCTGGGGCATCACCGTCCAGTCGGTGGAGATCCGGGACATCATCATCCCCAGCGCCCTCGAGGACGCCATGAGCCGCAAGGCCCAGGCCGAGCGTGAGCGCCAGTCGCGGATCATCCTCTCCACCGCCGAGACCGAGATCGCCGAGAAGTTCTCCCAGGCCTCCGAATACTACAAGAACAACCCGGCGGCCCTGCACCTTCGCGCAATGAACATGGTCTTCGAAGGCTTGAAGAAGAAGGGCTCGATGATCATCGTCCCCTCCACCGCAGTGGAGACCATGGGCCTCGGCGCCATGGGCGGATTGACCGCCTTCGACCGCATTCTCGGCAAGCAGGCCAGTGAAGATGGCGAGGTGGACGGGGAGAACATCGCGGAAGCCACACCGCCGCCGCCAGCTCCCGACGGCGAAAAAAGCTGATGATGCCGGCCTCTCCGTGCGACAATGATGGAGCGGCCCGGCTGGGAGGAAGAACGATGAAAAGGTTAATGAGATGGGGCAGGAGAGAAGGCAGGCACTCGGTGGCCGGCAGCATCGCCGCCGGGATCCTGATCCTCCTCGCCGCTGCGCTCCTCATCGGCCCCACCATCAGCACCGCCGCCATGCTGCTCTCGGCGATCCTGATGGCGTCCCCGGCTGAAACGGATCCGCAGGAGGGGAGCGTATCCGTCCAGGTGATACCCAACCCCTCGTATGCCTTCCCGGCGGACGCCCTGGTATACGTGGAATGCCGCAATATCTCCGACGGGCTGGAGACGCTGACCCAGATGGACTTCTGGCCCGAGCTGGGCCCGCTGCTCAACGAACTGGCAGCGGCGGGCGGCGAGCCCGCCGCCCCGCTGTCGGTGCTGGCCACCGCCACCGACTACTGGAAAACCGGCGCCGAGTTCCGCCAGAACATGGACGCCTTCTGCGGCGTGCACCTGGCCGTGGCGCTGATCCCCTCGGCAGGTTCGGGCCGGCCCGAACCGGTGGTGGCCGCCATGGGAAACGGTGAATCCGACCCGGTGAAGGCGCTGGCCTGGCTCACCGGACGGATCACCCTCACCCCGCTCACCTGGTCATCCCCCCGCAGCGGCGAAGGCCACTTCCTGGTCCGCGTCCCCAATGGAAAGGTGGTTCTCACCGGCCAGCGGGTGGGCTCCTGGGCCGTTTTCAGCACACCGGACAGCCGGCCGGAGATGAACCAGGTGGCCGAGGCGCTCCGCGGGAAGGCAGCATCCGTATCCAGCTCTCTCTCCGCCTCGGAAGACTACCGAATGGCCATGGAGGAGTTGCCCGAGGACTACTGGGTCCGCGCCTACATCAACTCCGCCGAAACCCGCAAATGGGTCAGTGCCCTGCAGCTGGCCTCCGGCCAGAGCTTCGGCCCGGTGAACACGATTCTGTCCCGCATGGAGCATCTGGGCATGGCCCGCGAGGTCTCCCCGGACCGTATCCGCTCCCGGGTCACCGGGCGGCTCACCGAAACCGATCCGCCCGACGGCCTGACCCGGCTGGGATCCGCTCTGCGTCCGGTGGGCCGCCCGATGGCCGGGGATCTGCCGGGCGATGCCCTGACCGCCGGCGACATCGGCGCCTCCCCGGCCGAGATCGTCGCCGGGCTGGACTGGCTGCTGCAGAACCACGCACCGACATTGCGCCGGAAGCTCGATGAAACAGCGGCCACCTTCTGCGATTCCACCGGTCTCGAGCCGCAGACCGACCTCTACCCATTCCTGGGCAACCAGACCGCGCTGGCCATACTGCCGGCGATGGACGGCGTGGACCGCTGGCCGCTCCAGCGGCCGCTGCTCACCGTTGAACTGTTCCACCGCCCCCGGGTGGAACAGTTCCTCACCGAATTCGTCGAGTGGGAGGCCGGGGCGGTGGCCGAGATCTCCGGGGGCCTGGTGAGTGCCAAGGTGGTCAGCGAGGAGCACGAGGGGGTGGAGATCCGCGGGCTGCAGCTGGAGGGCTTCATCCCCCTGCCCCTGCCCTCGCCATCCTTCGCCATCGTGGGCAACCGGCTGGTGGCCTCTCCGGTGCGCTCGGCGGTACGGGAAGCGATCTCCGCGGCCCACGGCACCATCCCCACCCTGCAGGACCGGCCGGGCAGCTGGATGGACGAAGCCGTCGCCCTTCCGGGCGCAGTGGATATCTTCTCCATGAATTTCACTAATTGTGCAGTACGAGTGGGAATTGGTAGAGAAAATAGTCATTCCATTTCTGCCGAAACCGGCCAAGATGGATAATGAAGGAGTTGAGACCGTTGAGGGAGAAGAGACCGAACGGCACGCGGTGCGGGTGTTCCGGGCCATGGCCAGGCTCCTTTCCCAGCTGGGCGAGATGAACGGTTCCGCCACCCTCGACCATGAGGGCAACTTCGTCTTCCTGGTGGAGAATCGGCCGAGGTGATGGGTTTTAAATGGATCGGTGGTCAACCGCCTTTTCCTTCATCAGCACTTGCAGATTGACCCGCCAAAATGGAAAATAGCGATGTCTGATCCTGAAACCCCAGGCTTTTGCCGAGGACTCGACCATGTGGCTTCTGATCCTGATCGCCATCGCGGGAATGACGCTGCTGGGCATCCTCAGCGTCCTGGCCACCAAGCGTACCTATATCTCGTTCCTGGCCGGCTTCAACACCATGGCGCTGGTCACGGTGATCTACACCTGGTATGGCCTGCTGAATCTGAGGTCTATCCTGGTGCTGGTGATGGTCGGGGTCTACCTGTTGCGGATGAACTGGACCCTCACCAGGTGGACCGGGAACACCGCCCTGGACAAGCTCGACGATACGTCCCTGGCCCACAAGATCCTGATCCCCGTAGTGCTGACCAACACCGTGGGCTGGGCCTACTGCCTGCCCTTCTTCTTTGCCACCCGGGACCCGTCCCCGGTGGGCCTGAGAGACGCGCTCGCCATCCTCATCTACATCGTCGGCACCATCTTCCACTTCGGCGGCGACTACCAGAAACAGCGTTTCAAGGCTCGACCGGACAGTAGCGGCAAACTCCTCGACAGCGGCCTCTGGTCCCTTTGCCGGCACCCCAACTACTTCGGCGATTTCCTGATCTACGTCTCCTTTGCGGTGATCGGCGGTCAGGCCTGGGGCTGGATCGCCCCGATGCTCAACTTCCTGCAGTATGTCTCCGACGCCATCCCCAAGAGCGAGAAGTGGGCCGCGAAGAAGTATGGCTCCGCCTGGGAATGAGTACAAGGCCCGGACCAGGGTCTTCGTGCCCTTTATCGTCTAGTGTGGTGTCCCGCCTTTCCACACCTCGCGGTAACAATCGCTTTTACGTATACTGTGCGCTGACCTGTCCCCCGGAAACGGGGGATCTTGCTGTGAACCATCGCCCGGGAAGGCACAGATGGACAAAATCCACATCCCCTCCAGCAGACTGCTGGCGGAGCACGTGCCGCTCCGGCCCGTAACCCTCTGCCCGCAAGTCACCGCCCATTACTCGGACAACCTCTACGACCTCTGGAAGGCCTGGGAGGATGAGACCGGCGGCACCCGCCAGATCCCCTACTGGTGCGTGGTCTGGCCCGGCGCCGCGGTGATGGCCCGACACATCATGGAGGGGGCCATCGACGTGAAGGGCAAGAGCATCCTCGAGCTCGGCTGCGGCGGGGCAGTGGCGGGCATCGCCGCCGCCCTGGCCGGCGCACGGGAGGTGGTGGTTAACGACATTGATCCGGTGGCCATCCACCTGGCGGCCCTCAACGCCGCGGCCAACGACGTGGAGCTGATTTTCGAGGGACGGGACCTCAGCGTGGATGGCTTCACCCCGTCGGCCGAAGTGATCCTGGTGGCCGACATGTTCTACGAAAAGGTTCCCAGCCAGCGGATGATGACCCTGCTGGCCAGGGCCCGGGACAACGGCGTGCGTGTGCTGCTGGCCGACGGCGGACGCTCCTTTGCGCCGAAGGAAGGGGTGGAGCTGCTGGCCGAGCAGATTGTGGATGTTCACGACGAGCTGGAAGGCAAGCCCCAACGCCATGTGCGGCTGCTGGAGTACACAGGCTGAGCCGCTTGCATTCAAAAAAAATGGGGGACAGGCACCGACTCCCTTCGGGAATCAGGATGCCAGTCCCCATTTTTTCTCCTCACTTGCGATCAGGCGAGGTCGAAGCGGTCGAGGTTCATGACCTTGTCCCACGCCGCGACGAAGTCCTGCACGAACGTCTCCCCCGAGTCCTCGCTGGCATAGACTTCCGCCAGGGCCCGTAGCTGGGAGTTGGAACCGAAGACGAGGTCGACACGGGTGCCGGTCCACTTCGGCTTGCCGGTGGCGCGGTCACGGCCCTCGAAGACATCGCCCGCTTTCGACTTCGGCTTCCACTCCGTGCCCATGGCGA
Organism: uncultured Acidobacteriota bacterium; assembly: GCA_963836075.1. Classification (GTDB taxonomy): domain Bacteria; phylum Acidobacteriota; class JAQAZP01; order JAQAZP01; family JAQAZP01; genus JAQAZP01. Next base: position 1,108,047 of record CAWIIB010000009.1, on the reverse strand, counting down.
GCAGATTGGCGAAGAAGTCGTTGGTCAGCGTCCCGGGCCGTCTGGTGAAGACACCGTGCCGGGATTCACCGACGTTGGCGCCCAGCACGCGCAGGCCGCCGACGAGAACCGTCATCTCGGGAGCGGTCAGCGTCAGCAGCTGCGCCCGATCGAGCAGCAGTTCCTCTGCCGAAACGGTGAACCTGGCCCCGAGATGATTGCGGAATCCGTCCGCCACCGGCTCGAGCACGGCGAATGACTCCACGTCGGTCTGCCTCTGCGAGGCATCCGTGCGTCCCGGCGTGAAGGGCACTTTCAACTTGCGCCCGGCGTTCTTCGCCGCCTGCTCGACGCCGGCGCAGCCGCCGAGGACGATCAGGTCGGCCAGCGAGACTTTCTTCCCGCCGGACTGCCCGGCGTTGAACGCCTTGCGGACTTTCTCGAGGACCCGCAGCACCTTCTTCAGCTGGTCCGGCTGGTTGACGGCCCAGTCCTTCTGCGGGGCGAGACGGATGCGCGCCCCGTTGGCGCCGCCGCGCTTGTCCGAGCCGCGGAACGTCGACGCCGAGGCCCAGGCCGTGGAGACCAGCTGGGAGACGGTCAGTCCGGAAGCGAGGATCCTCTTCTTGAGCTCCGCGATGTCCCGGGCGCCGATCAGCTTGTGATTGACCGCGGGCACCGGGTCCTGCCAGATCAGGTCTTTCGCCGGGACCTCCGGGCCGAGATAGCGAGACTTCGGGCCCATGTCGCGGTGGGTCAGCTTGAACCACGCGCGGGCGAAGGCGTCCGCGAATGCCCTGGGGTTTTTCTGAAACCGCCGCGCGATCGGTTCGTAGATCGGGTCGTAGCGGAGGGAGAGGTCGGCCGTGGTCATCATCGGCCGGTGCTTTTTCGACGGGTCGTGCGCGTCGACCACCATGTCCTCTTCGGCCACGTCCTTGGCCAGCCACTGGTTCGCGCCGGCCGGGCTCTTCACCAGCTCCCACTCGTACTTGAACAGCACCTTCAGGTAGCCCATATCCCACGTGGTGGGGTTCGGCTTCCAGGCGCCCTCGATGCCGCTGGTGATCGTGTCGCCGCCCCTGCCGCTGCCATGGCTGCTCTTCCAGCCGAGCCCCAGTTCCTCGATGGGGGCCGCCTCGGGTTCCGGGCCGACCAGCGCCGCGTCCCCCGCGCCGTGGCACTTGCCGAAGGTGTGCCCGCCGGCGACCAGCGCGACGGTCTCCTCGTCGTTCATCGCCATGCGGGCGAAGGTCTCGCGGACGTCACGGCCGGAGGCCACTGGATCCGGGTTGCCGTCCGGGCCTTCCGGGTTGACGTAGATCAGACCCATCTGCACGGCGGCGAGGGGGTTCTCGAGGTCCCGGTCGCCGGTGTAGCGGCTTCTGGGCTTGTCGCTGGTGGCCAGCCATTCATCTTCCATCCCCCAGTAGATGTCCTCTTCCGGCTCCCAGATATCCTCGCGACCGCCGCCGAAGCCGAAGGTCTTGAAACCCATCGACTCCAGCGCGCAGTTGCCGGCGAGGATCATCAGGTCGGCCCAGGAGATCTTCCGGCCGTACTTCTGTTTGATCGGCCAGAGCAGCCGGCGCGCCTTGTCCAGGTTGGTGTTGTCCGGCCAGCTGTTCAGGGGCGCGAAACGCTGGTTGCCGGTCCCCGCCCCCCCGCGTCCGTCGCCGGTGCGGTAGGTGCCCGCACTGTGCCACGCCATGCGGATGAAAAGCCCCCCGTAGTGGCCCCAGTCGGCCGGCCACCAGTCCTGCGAATCGGTCATCAGCGCAAGGAGGTCTTTTTTCAGCGCCGGCAGGTCGAGTTTTTTGAATTCCTCGGCGTAGTTGAATGCCTCGCCCATCGGGTTGCCCGGGGGAGGGTTCTGATGAAGGATCTTGAGGTTCAACTGGTTCGGCCACCAGTCGCGGTTCGACGTGCCCCTGCCGGCGGCGTGCTGGTGAGTTTTGCCCGTTACCGGGCACCTGTTTTCTTCGTTCATGATGGTATCTCCTTCCGATGTGTTAACCGATAGGTGGACGGATGAACGGCGTACAATGAATATCGTGTTTCGCCGCCCCTCAGGCTACCCTGCAGACTTCCCCCCCGGTGTCGGCGGCACCGACCGCTTGCCGGCGACGTCTTTTCTCGCACAGGCCGTACACATGCCCCGCACTTCCACCTGCGCCGTATTGACCTGACCCAGCGCTTTGACCGATTCCGGCAGATCCAGCCGGTCAAGTTCATCGCTGTAAAAGTCGCGCGTCAGCCCGCACTTGACGCAGACGAAGTGGTGGTGACGGCTCAGGTTCGCGTCAAAGCGGGTTCGCTCACGGGGAGACCCGAGCGTGGTGATCAGGCCGAGATCGTTGAGCAGCCAGAGGGTTCGGTAAATCGTGTCGAGAGACACCGTCGGCATCCGCTCGCGCACGTTTCGATACACCTGCTCTGCATCGGGGTGGTCGCTGCTTTGCGCCAGCTCCTGGAAAATCTCCAGTCGCTGGTGGGTCAGTTTCACACCTGCTTCACGGCAGACATTTCTGAAGTGCGCCACCTGTCGTCCAATCTCTGTGCCACTGGTTTTCATCAGCGCCTCTTAATTAGGAATCTATTACTAAATAAGATTATATACCGATCCGGTCACATTATCAACCAGATTGATCGCCGTGCACGACGAGCTGGAAGGCAAGGCCCAGGGTCATGCGCGGCTGCTGGAGTTCACCGGCTGAACCGCATCACGCCGATCCCCTCCGTCTTTTCCTGATTGAACCCCACGGCCCCGGAAGCGTTGAAGTATACTGTTTGCCATAGCCAACTATTCCGTGTCGCTATCCAAGGATTCCGGCCGGAGAGAGCAAAGGAGAACACATGTACGGAAAGTTCCTGTTCATTACCTTGCTGGTGCTGCTGCTGGCCCTGGCCGGCTGCGGGCAACAGGGGGCCGAACCCGCCGCGGAGCAGGCCGCGGCCGACACCGCGTCCGGCGAAGATGTTGACGCGGAAACCAGGGCCTGGGAGACCATGCTGACCGAGCTCAGGGCCGTGGAGACCGACGAGGAGAAGGTTCCCATCCTGAAGACGTTCGTCGAGAATCACCCGAACAACGAGCAGGCAGCATACGCGATGTCCGGCGTCATCTACTACCTCGGCGAGTCCCTGGGGAAAAAGGACGAGGCGCTGCTCTTCTGCCAGAAGATCCTGCCCACGGTGACCGACCCCGATGTGCGCCGGGAGATGCAGCTGGAACTGCTGGGCCTCTACGGCCGGCTGGGGGATGCGGAGTCGCTGCAGGCCGCCGCCGAAGAGCTGGCCGGCACCAAGCCGCTCACCTATCCCGAGCACAAGCAGGTCACCGAAGCCGCACTGGAGTGCGAGGCCTGGGAGCTGGCCGCGAACCACACCCGGGCGGGTCTGGACATGTCCACCGCCGAGGCCTACCGCGCCGACTATCCGGGCCGGACCTTCACCGACGATGAGGTGGCGGAGGCGCTGAAAAAACGCCAGGCCTCCTCCCTGGCCAGCATGGGCTGGGCCCTGGCCCACCTGGGCAAGGTGGACATGGCACTGGAGACTTTCCTGGAAGGCAGCAGCAGCGTCGGCTACAACTATGCCGGCGTCCCCGACAGCCCGCTGTTCAGCTACTGGGGCCGCACCCTGGCCGAGGCGGGACAGAACAACAAGGCGATGGACATCCTGGTGGCCGACGCGATTCTCGGCGGGGACGTGGAGGCGATGGACGCCCTTCACGGAGCCTACACCGCGGTCCATGGTGAAGAAGGCTTCGAGGACTATCTGTGGCAGAACAGGCAGCGCCTCGCGGTGCAGATGGACGACTTCACGCTCAAGAACTACCAGGGCGAACCGCTCAGCTTCTCCCAGCTCAAGGGACAGGTGGTGCTGCTCAGCTTCTGGTTCCCCACGTGAGGGGGATGCCGCGTGGAGTTGCCACGCCTCGAACCGCTCTACCAGAAGTACAAGGACAAGGGACTGGCCGTGGTGGCCGTGGAAGGCCAGCGGGACACCGAAGGCGCCACCACTTTTATCACCGAGAACAACCTGACCTACACCTGCCTGGAGAACGGCGAGGGCGAGGAGGAAGTGGTGCGCACCATCTTCGGCGTCCGCTCCTTCCCCACCTCCTATCTCATCGACCGGCAGGGCCGGGTCATGTTCTACCACCTCGGTTTTGAAGAGGGTGACGAAGAGAACCTGGAGAAGGAGATCCTCAAGCTGCTCTGAGTCTGGTAACAGAAGAGGGGACGTACATAAAAAGTATAACTAGCTCTTGGAGCTAGTTATACTTTTTATGTACGTCCCCAACGATTCCCTAAGGAGCAACGATGATCACCGCCACCAGGGTCTTGCCCGGCACGGCATCGTCAGCGGCCACGATCCGGATGGCGCCCAGGTCACAGCCGTAGGTAAAGGCCGGGGAGATCGGCTTGCCGTTTTCATCCAGCTGCGGGTTGCCGGAATACCCCCGCTTGGCCAGCTCGTCGGCATAAAAATTCTGAATTTCGCCCATGGAGGCGGTGCTGAGATAGAGCGGGTCGCCTTCTTCCCACTGATACATCATGGTCAGCAGCCCTGCCGGCTCCTCGGGCAGGTCGGCCAGGGTCACGGCCTCGCTGGCCGGCGGGGCGGGCAGATCAGCCACCGTCTCCACCGGTTCCTTGGCCTCGGCCTTCATGGCGATTTCCATCCGCTCCATGCGCTTGTCGTCGCCGGCCTGAACCGGGGCGGAAAAACAGGAAAGAAGGAAGAGAAGGAGGAGAATCGGTGCGGCAATGCGGGTAAACATGGTGACGTCCTTTCGGTGAATCTGGTATGGTTGCGGAAAGCCGGGCAATTGCCCGGAATGAAAACTGGAGCTATTCTGCCCACCAGTGGGGTGGGTGTCAAGACGTATGCCGCCGGGAGAAACTCCAGCATATGACTGAAGATTACGACGCTCACGGGTTCGGGCAGCACGATCCAGCCCGCAGGAAATCCAGCCTGGTGCAGAACAGTCTCGGTATTGGCTGTCTTGGCTGCCTTGGGCTGATTATCATCGTCACCTGCCTGTTCATGTGGGCCTACTATCACGGAAAATCAGATCTTCGGCCGGTGGCGGAGAAATTCATCCGGCTCGCCGAGTCCGGTCAGTACGAGGCCGCCTACCAGGAGATCGGCAAGGACTGGTCAGAGATACAGTCTTTCGAGCAGTTCGAGACCTACTACGCGACGTGTACACAAGTCCTGGGAAACCGAAAGTCGTTGAAGTTCATCCAGGTCGCCCAGAACGCATCCACCAGCGAGGGCCGCACCGCAGTTCTCACCTTTCGCGCCAATTACGATAACGGTGCGGTGACCCTGGTTGTCTCAATGAAAAAGTACGGTGATCAGTGGCGGGTCTTCGGCTGCAGATACCAGAGCCCGCTCTTTGAAGAATCTCTGACCTGCAGCGAGTGCGGGACACTCCATGGTTCTTTTGTCAAATACTGCTCGAACTGCGGGGCCCTGATGTCGGAGGAGGAGCAGCAATAGGGACCTTGAAAACAGATGAAGAATGAATATGTCAGCGCACTGGGCATGCTCGTAACCGTTATTCTGCTTCTCCGGGCACGCGCCCGCAAAAAGGAGGAAGAGCGGAAGAACGATCAGACCATCCCGCCCTATGAACCAATCGAACCGGAATCCCTTAAAATAGCAGACACGGCCGTGACCGCTATCAGCAGGGTGTCACAAATCTACAATATCGCTGTGGGTCTGCTTGTGCTCGCCGCCGTTGCGTATCTGTTCTTTGTGGATCCGCTCACCCGTTGGATTATCCTGGGCACGGCGGCCCTGATGATTCTGATCGCGCTGGTTCACCGCCGCTGGAAGGCCCGGAAATCTTCAGACAGAAATACCATTGACGCGGGGAGGGACGGATATTGACAGCCACCACTGAAGCCGGACCGGTCACCCTGGATGAACGGATCCACTCGCTCGACATCCTGCGCGGCATCGCCGTCCTGGGTATCCTGCTGATGAACATCTCGAGTTTCTCGATGATCGGGTCGGCCTACTTCAACCCCACCTCCTGGGGCGACTTCACCGGAATTCATAAGACAGTCTGGTCTCTCCTCCACGTCTTCGCCGATCAGAAGTTCATGACCATCTTCTCCCTGCTCTTCGGCGCCGGCATCGTCATCTTCTCCGAGCGCTGCCTGGCCAAGGAGCAGAGTCCGGCCGAATATCACTACCGCCGCACCTTCTGGCTCTTCGTCTTCGGCATGCTCCACGCCTACCTGATGTGGTATGGCGACATCCTGGTGGCCTATGCCTGCTGCGCCTTCGTGGTCTACCTTTTCCGGCGGCTGCGGCCCGGCTGGCTGCTGACCCTGGGCCTCCTCTCCATCTCCGTCTGCTTCGCGCTCAACATCTTCATGGGCTGGTCGGTGCAGTTCTGGCCGCCGGAGCAGGTGGAGGGGATGAGAATCGGATTGTGGCAACCCAACGAAGCCATGATGACCAGGGAGATCACGGCGTACCGGGGCGGGTTCATGTCCCAGATGTCGGTTCGCTGGATCTCGGCGCTGATGATTCAGACCCAGGCCTTCCTCTTCTGGTCCGCCTGGCGGGCCGGCGGGCTGATGCTGGTGGGCATGGCGCTCTACAAGTGGGGGGTGCTTTCGGCCCGGCGCTCCCGCAGGTTTTACGCGGTGATGGCTCTCGTCGGCTTTCACATCGGCATCCCGTTGACGCTCTACGGCATCCGCCAGCAGTTCGCCCATGACTGGGTCTTCGAGTATTCCTGGTTCTTCGGCCTGCAGTACAACTACGTGGGGTCGTTGTTCATCTCCGCCGGGTATATCGGCCTGGCGATGTGGCTCTACAAGATCCTCCCCGGCCTGCGGCTCTGGACACTCTTTGCCGCGGTGGGCCGGATGGCCTTCACAAACTACATCCTGCAGACCGTGATCTGCACACTGATCTTCTACGGCCACGGCCTGGGGCTTTACTGCAAGGTGGAGCGGGCGGGGCAGCTGGTGGTGGTGCTCAGCGTCTGGACGGTGATCCTCGTCATCTCACCGCTCTGGCTGCAGCGCTTCCGCTTCGGCCCGCTGGAGTGGCTCTGGCGCAGCCTGACCTACTGGAAACGGCAGCCGTTCAAGCAGGAAGGATAGGGGATCAGGTGAATATCGTCCGTCCGATACTTGCGCTGACACTCCTGGTGGCCCTGGCCTGGATCGCAGGTTACGTCGTGTGCCTCAAGCTGCTCACCTGGTCCCTCTGGGCCCCACGACTTCACCTTGAAGATCGCTTTCCTCCGGCCAGATTCAAAAAAATAAATCGCGTGATTTCCACAGTTGTGGGGTTGATCATTGCTGGAATCGCCATCTACTATTGCGCTCCAACAACTTTAGGTTCCTTCTGAAAAAAGAAAGGGAGATCGTCATGATCTTTCACAAGCTCAACAAGTATCGCAATTTCGGTCTTCTCATCCTGAGGATCGGCATCGGAGTGGCGTTCATCTGCCACGGTTTCCCCAAACTGGCCGCGGGGCCGGAAGCATGGGTCCGGATCGGCGGGGCATTGTCGTTCACTGGGATCACCTTCGCCCTGCCCGTCTTCGGCTTCATGGCCGCCCTCTCCGAATTCCTCGGCGGATTGTTCCTGGTGCTGGGGTTGTTCACCCGGCCGGCATGCTTCTTCCTCTTCTGCACCATGGTGGTGGCCACCCTGATGCATCTGAATGCGGGTGACCCGTTCATGAAGTATTCCCATGCCCTGGAAGCGGCCATTCTCTTTTTCAGTCTGTTGTTCATCGGCCCGGGCAAGTTCTCGCTGGATGAAAAACTGTCATGAAGACCTTCCTTCTGCTGGTGCTGATCGCATCCTCGGTAATGGTGGCGGCCTGCGGGAGGACCTGGAACGCGCTGAACCGTTCGGCACTGGAGGCGGACATCACATCCCTGCTGAACAGTTGCGGGATCGAGGGCCGCACTCCCGAGCACTGTTCAATGATCGATACGACGCGGGATGGCCGATGTGAAATTGAGCTGACGAGAGAGGAAGTCGCTTCTCTCGTCGAGCATCTCGGCCTCGAAGAGCTTGACCGGGACCAGCCGAATCACCTGGCCCTGCTGAATCGCCTCAAAGAGGTCTCACCATCATGCTTCGAAAATGGCGGCCCGGATGGCCCGCAGGCCTGGGTGGTTCTCGGACGGCCCCCCGCACTCAGGCTGAAAAGCGGCTCCTCCTTCGAATACCTGCTTATCGTCTATGAGCCGTCAGCAGTGCGGGCATCTCTTCTGGTGTCATATGCGTATGGGTAATGTGAATTGACCGTTCCGGCCTACGGAAAATGCCGGGACGGGTATGGCCACCAACGGTGACCAGAGCCGTATTCATCAGCGCTGTGGTTCCCGCCTGGATTCTCGGCACGATCTACTGTATGCGGCACTGGTAAGTCGCCCAACGACCACGTCATCAGCCGGCTACCTCACATCTACCCGGCTCTGGCTGGAAATATCACCCAGACTCCTGCAACCGGCCTGTCCCGTTCTCCAGGTATCCGCTATTTCCAATTGACAAAATGATCGCTCCCCATTATATTCATCCTATAGATTAATAATAAAGAAAAGAAAATGGGACGGGACCTCATTTTCTTTTCTTTCCCACGGTGGGACCCAATGGACAGCAAACAGGAAATCATCGGGATCATCAACGAGCTGGGGTTCACCACCCTGGAAGCGGAGATCTACGTCTTTCTGCTCCAGCACTCCCCGGCCACCGGCTACAAGATCGCCAAGGGCATCGGGCGGTCGTTCACCAACACCTACAAGGCGCTGGCCGCCCTGCAGGCCCGGGGGGCGATCCTGGTGGACGAGAGCGAGAGCAAGCTCTCCCGGGCGGTGCCGGTGGACGAGCTGATGGACCAGTTGGAAACCCGCTTTGCCGAACAGCGGCGCAAGGCGGTGGCCGCGGTGAACCGCCTGCCGCTCAGCCCGGTGGACACCGGCATCTACCGCCTGACCTCGGTGGACCAGGTCTACGAGCGCTTCCGGGTGATGCTGCGCGAGTGCAAGGAGCGGGCCCTGGCCGAACTGTTCCCCGGTCCCTGCAAGCGGCTGCGCCAGCCGGTGGAAGCGGCGGCCGCCCGCGGCATCGACATCTCGGTACGCACCTACACCGGCGAAACGCTGGAGGGGGCCCGGATGATCCACAGCCCGTTTGGCGAGTCCAACATGGACACCTGGAACTCCCAGTGGATGGCCCTCTTCGTGGACGGCCGGCAGTTCCTGCTGGCCCACATCTCCCAGGACCAGAAAGGGGTGTACGAAGCGATCTGGAGCGCGAACCTCTTTCTGGCCCGCGCCTTTTACAGCTACATCAACTCCGACCTCCACAACTACTCCTTCCGGCCGCTGCTGGAGCAGGCGTCATCCGTGGATGAACTGCGCAGCGAATACAAGCGGACCGAAGATCTCTTTCCTCCAGGCGGCGACCTGGGCTTCAAGGACCTGGTGGAGTTCTTCCCCGGCATGTCGGGCGACAGCCCGACGGGAGAGAAGGGAGAGTGAGGATGCAGGCCATGATTGAAGACACACACCCGGGTAACCGCAATGGCCGCCGGCTGCCGCCGGCCTGGCAGGTCCTGCTGATGATCGTACTGTTCAGCGCCATCTGCGCCGGTTTCCTGCTGGCCGATGAAGCCGGTGCACGGAGAGTCGCAACAGCAAACTGGGAACTGGCCGAGAAGTGGCTGCCCCACAGGACCCACGAGTTGATGCTGAGCACCGACATCATCCCCAACTGGCTGCCGGAGGGTGACCGTTTCTGGTATCGCTACCTGCGGGCCGATGGCCGCCACTACCTGCTGGTGGACCCGGCAAAGAAAGAACAGCACCCGCTGTTCGACCGGATGAAGCTGGCCGCAACCCTGGGCAAGCTGACCGGCGAAGAGCACGATGGGACCATGCTCGACCTGGCCGGACTCACCCTCGAAGGCGGGCTGATCCATTTCAGCCTGGGTGAGGCATCCTACGAGTACGACCCGGTGGAGGACAGTCTCCGAGCGGTTGAAGCCGACGAGCCGGCCTCCGGCCCCGAAGAGTGGGAGAACCGCTCGCCGGACGGGGCGCTCTGTGTCTACGCCCGGGGCAACAACCTTCATGTCTGCGACCCGGCCGATCCCGACGGCACGGAGAAGCAGATCAGTAGTGACGGGGCGTATGGCCTCAGCTGGGGTATGGAATGGGACCTGGTCAAGGACAACGACACCGAGCGGCGCCACGTGCCGGCCGCCTGGTGCGCCGACTCGAGCAAGTTCGCCATCCTGCGGGCCGACGTGCGGGAGGTGGGGGATCTCTGGCTGGTGGACCACCTGGCTCAGCCGCGGCCCACGCTGAAAACCTACAAGTGCCCGTTCCCCGGCGAGAACCTGCCCCAGTGGGAGATCTGGATCTGGCACCGGAATGACCAGCGGATGGTCCGCGTCCAGGCCGACCGCTTCGAGGACCAGCGGCTGGACGACCTGTTCGTCTCCACCCTCTGGTGGGGCGGCGACTCGTCGACGCTCTTCTTCCCCCGTCGCAGCCGCGACTTCATGAAGGTCGACGTCTGTGCCGCCGACCCGGCCAGCGGCCTGGCGCAGACCTTGCTGGAGGAGCGGATCGAGGGCATGGTCTACATCCAGGAGCCGGTGGAGCTGCCGGGCGGCGAGGGCTATCTCTGGTGGTCGATGCGCGACAACTGGGGCCACCTCTACCACTACGACGCCGCGGCCCGGTTGCTGAACCAGGTGACCATCGGGGCCTGGACCGTGGAGGCCGTGCTGGGGGTGGACGGGGAGAAAAAGGTGATCTACTTCACCGGCTGCGGCCGGGGAAAGGGCCGCAACCCCTACTACACCCACCTCTACCGGGTGAACTACGACGGCACGGGGCTGAAGCTGCTCACCCCCGAGGATGCCGAGCACCAGGTCATTCTCGCTCCCGGGAAAACCTGCTTCATCGACAACTGCTCGCGGGTGGACCAGCCCACCTACTGTCTGCTGCGCGACATGGAGGGCAGGCTGCTCGTCGATCTGGAGACTGCAGACATCAGCAAGCTGGTGGAAGCCGGCTGGAAACCGCCGGAAGTTTTCAAGGCGCTGTCGGCCGACGGGATCACCGAGCAGTGGGGGGTGATCTGGAAGCCCCACGACTTCGATCCCGAAAAAAAATATCCCATCGCCACCCGGGTCTACCCCGGCCGCCAGGACGAATACATCCAGCAGGCCTTCAACCCCATCTCCGCCGAGGCCACCATGGCCCAGCTGGGGATCGTGGTGGTCCGCTTCGGCAACCGGGGCGGCACGCCCAAGCGCGGCCTGGTCTACCGCGAGTACGGGCGGGAGCAGTTTCGCGACTACGGCCTGGCCGACAAACGGACGGTGATCGAGCAGCTGGCCGAGCAGCACCCCTGGATCGACATCCAGCGGACGGGTATCTTCGGCGGCTCCTCGGGTGGTTTCATGACCGTCTCGGCCATGCTGGTGGACCCCGACTTCTGGAAGGTGGGGGTGGCCATGAGCGCGCCAAACGAACCCAACATCTACTACGACCATTGGGTCGAGCGTTACAGGGGAGTGAAGAAGGTCACCGGTGAGGACGGCGCCGAGCGCTGGGAGGCTGGCGCCGAAGGCAACGTGGAGCTGGCGGACCAGCTTCGGGGCAAACTGCTGATGATCTACGGGGCCCAGGACGACAATGTCCATCCGGCCCACCTCTTCCGCATGGCCGACGCCCTGATCAAGGCCGGCAAGCGCTTCGACATGTTCATGGTTCCCGGAGCGGATCATGGCCTGGGCGGCTGGCGCTACCTCTACGGCATGGTCTGGGACTACTTTGCCGAGCACCTGATCGGCGACGCCCCCCGGCCGGGCGTGGAGAGCTTTGTCCCACCGCTGGAGGAGGAGTAGGGGAGGTCACGCAGATCCGCCGGATGCACTGCGTATAGGTAAGTAAAGATGAATCGAGGAGAAATACGATGAACAAACTGGCCCTGGTATTGGGAATCCTCTGTATCGTGGTGGCGTTGGTCGTGTTTGGTTATGCCGATGGCCTTCGACGCTGGTACAGCGGGATCTTTTTCATGATCTTGGGTGCGGTAGCGTTGGTGAATGCTGTACGCTGGCGGCGCGACGCTGACAAGTAGCGCCGACTGTCCGAACCGATCCGGCGCTGCTCCGTTAGTATTAGAGGACTCTATATATTAAGGAGCAGCGCAATGAAACGGTTTTCCCTGATACTGACCATCATCCTCGCCACCCCGTTCTGCACCGCATCCGCGGGAGAAATCATCCCCTTTGACGAAGAGCACTGGGACCTCTCCGGGGCCCAGGTGGTGGAGCACCTGGGGCGCAGCGCCCTGGCCGGCAGCGCGGTGCTGAAGGACGTCCAGCTCCTCGACGGCGTCATCGAGTTCGAGATGGCCCTCGACGGCACCCGGGACTACGGGGGCCTCTCCTTCCGCCGCCAGAGCCCGGGGGACTACGAGCACTTCTACATCCGCCCGCACAACAGCACCAAGCCCGAAGCGCTGCAGTATGCCCCGGTGTTCGGCGGGGTCAGCTGCTGGCAGCTCTACCACGAGGGCTACATCGCCGCGGCGGAGATCCCGGCCGGCCGCTGGGTCCCGGTGAGGCTGGAGATCAGGGGCCGCCAGATGCGGGTCTTTTTCGACAACATGGAGCAGCCGGCCCTGGTGGTGACTCACCTGCAGCGCGACCCGGAGGCCGGCGGCCTGGCGCTCAACGGCTCCCGCGGCCCGGCCACCCGTTTCTCCAACTTCCGTTTCGACCCCGACGCCGATCTGCAGTTCGACCCGGCGCCTGAACCGGTGCCGCCCATGGGCCTGGTCACCCGGTGGGAGCTGTCACAGAAGTTCCTGGCCAGCCAGCTGGACCGGGAGAACTACCCCGACGACGAGACCATGGCCAAAATCAAGTGGCAGACGGTGACCGCAGAGCCGAACGGGCTGGTCAACATCTCGCGACACGTGGCCCGCAGCCCCAACCGCGAGATCGACGCCGTCTTTGCCCGGACCACCATCACCGCCGAGGAGGACGGCCTGCGCCAGCTGGCTTTCGGCTACTCGGACGCCGTGAACATCTTCCTCAACGGTGAGATCCTCTTCACCGGCAGCGCGGCCTACCGCCAGCGCAACCCCTCGTACCAGGGGATCATCGGTCTCCACGACGCGGTCTACCTGCCGCTGAAAAAAGGCGAAAACGAGCTGATGCTGATGGTGGTGGAGACTTTTGGCGGCTGGGGGGTGATGGCCCAGGACTCGGACGTGATCTTTCAGGGAGAGGGGGTCAGTGAGCAGTGGGAGCTGGCCCGCCATTTCAAGACCCCCGAGTCGGTGGTCTACGACCGGAAGCGGGACGTGTTCTACGTCTCCAACTTCTTCAGCGGGGGTAACGAGTTCATCTCCCGGGTCAGCCCGGCCGGCACGGTGCTCGACCTGCAGTGGGTCTCGGGGCTGGCCAGGCCCACCGGCATGGCGGTGCGCGGCGATTCGCTCTTCGTGGTGGACCGCAGCGGGCTGGTGGAGATCAGCATCGACACCGCCCAGGTGGTGGGCCGTGCCCCGGTGCCCGGGGGCCAGTTCCTCAACGACGTGGCCTTTGACGGCGAGGGCCGGGCCTACATCTCGGACAGCCGGACCAGCACCATCCACCGCAAGGCCGGGGACACCTTCGAGGCCTGGCTCAGCGGCCCCGGGATCAGCGACCCCAACGGCCTCTGCTTCGACGGCGAGCGGCTGATCGTGGGCAACTCCGGCGACGGCAGCCTCAAGGCGGTGAACCTGGAAGACAAGTCGGTGAAAACCGTGGCCTCGCTGGGCCAGGGCTCGATCATGGACGGGATCGCCGGTGACGGGGCCGGCGGCTTCATCGTTTCCGACTTCAACGGCCGGGTCTTCCGCATCTCCGCCACCGGCGAGAAAACCGAGATTCTCAACCGCACCGCGCCGGGATTCTTCTGCGCCGACCTCGAATATGTGCCGGAACAGGGACTGCTGGTCATCCCCTCGCTCTACGACAACCGGCTCACCGCCTACCGGGTGGAGTGAGAATTATTTCGACCGGGTGAAAATACTTGTAACTTCCGCCGAAAAACACCATCATACTTATGTGACTTTCCCCTGGCTAAGTGGTCTCAGTTAGTGGGAATTGGGGAAATTTGGGACGGCTGCCTGTTTTTGTCGATATAAACAGGCAGCCGTCCCCGATTTCCTGATTGTCCCGGGGGGTTCACCCCGTCTCACAACTCAACAAGTGCAACGATTGAAACGCCGGGAGCGTTTCTCAAACCGGAGGAGAGGTACATGTCATCATCCCTTATCGAAATGCTGATGGAGAATCTCAGCGGCGAGCCCACCCGGCAGCTCAGCCAGAAAGTGGGCGCCGACGAGCAGTCGGTCTCCAAGGCCCTTTCCGGCGCCCTGCCCGTGCTTCTCGGAGCCCTGAACCGCAATGCCAGCAGTTCTGATGGCGCCGCATCGCTGCTCAGCGCCCTTGACCGCAACCACGACGGCAGCGTGCTCGATGACATCGGCGGCTTCCTGGGCCAGGGCGGCTCGGCCGACGGCGCCGGGATCCTCAAGCACGTGCTGGGTCAGAAGCAGGGCAATGTCGAGGCCGGCATCGGCAAGATGAGCGGCCTGGACAGCGGTTCCGTGGGCCAGATCCTGGCCATGGTGGCCCCGCTGGTGATGGGCGCGTTGGGCAAACAGAAGAAACAGCAGGGCCTCGATATTTCCGGGCTCACCGGCTTGCTGGGCCAGGAGAAAGATACGATCCAGCGGCGCGCTCCAGAGTCCACGGACCTGTTGAGCAGCCTGCTGGACACCGATGGCGACGGTCAGATCTCCGACGACGTGATCAATATCGGCGGCAAGCTGCTGGGCAGCCTGTTCGGCAACAAGTAACGGCCGGCTTCGGCTGAAACATAATCGGGCTCACAGAAGTGAACCGTGGAGGACATGACAATGGGACTGTTTGATTTCGTGAAGGATGCCGGCGAGAAGCTGTTCGGCGGCGGTGAGAGCGAGACGGCTCAGATGGCGGCGGCCGAAGAAGCGGCGCGGAAGAACGAGAAGGCGATCACTGACTTCATCCGCAGCCTGCGGCTGGATGTGGAGAGCCTGCGGGTCCAGATGAACGGCAACGTGGCCGTGATCGGCGGCACGGTGGCCAGCCAGGAGATGCGTGAGAAGGTGATCCTCGCCGTGGGAAACATCGGCGGCATCGCCCAGGTGGACGACCGGCTGAAGGTGGCCGCGCCAAAACCCGAAGCCGCCCCGGAAGTCGAGGCCGTCTTCTACACCGTGCAGGGCGGTGACAGCCTCTCCAAAATCGCCAAGGCCCACTATGGCAACGCGATGAAGTACATGGTGATCTTCGAGGCCAACAAGCCGGCCCTCAGCGACCCGGACAAGATCTACCCCGGCCAGGTGCTGCGCATTCCCCCGCTGGCGGAATAAGAGCATTGTGAAACATAGAAAAGGGGACAGGCACATAGCTGCCAGTCCCCTTTTTTCTGTACGCCCCCACCTTGACCCCCTTCCCGCCAAACCCTATATTCATCAATAGAAAACTCCCGGGTGGCTCGGCACGGGCTGGCCCGATCCCTGTTCGTCCTGCTCTCATACAATTTCATTCAGCACCGCTGGTTCCCACTGGCGGTTCGACACACAACCATCGAGGTGTGATCCATGAACTGGCGTTCCTCACAAATATTCACCGCGGGATTCTGCCTGCTGGGCCTCCTGGCGTTCTGCCCGGCCCAGGCGGCCACCACCATCTGCTGGCCGGACGCGGCCCCGTACAATACCGGGTCGGTCTACGGCCCCACGCTCCTGGACAGCGAGATCGTGGCCTGGCGAACCCCGGCCTCGGGCTACTACCAGAACTACTACCACGAGGTGGGGTACGCCCGGTTCGATGTGAGCGCAGTGCCGGCTGACGAGTATATTGTTTCGGTGACCCTCAATTTCTATGCCAATGACTCCTCGGAGCACGCCAGGTACTCGCTCACCCCGCTGGAGTTCGACCCGCTGGTCACCTCCGACCACTGGATCCGCTGGGACATCACCAGCGACCTTCCCTCCTACAGGTACGCCACCGTTGATGACGACGGGCCCCCCGGCTGGCGCGAGATCGACCTGGGTCGCAACGGCATCCTCGACCTGCGCTCCTCGCTGGATGCCCACTGGTTCGGCGTAGGGTTCTATAACCACGAAAGCGGCATCCGTGTGGATGGCTGGGCCGAAGCAAGCCAACCCTACCTGGAAGTGGAGCACCGGCCGGGGCCGGCCACCATCCACGTGGACGACGACGGCCCCTTCGATCCCGGGCCGGGCGACCCCACGGTGAGCGATCCGGACGAGGACGGCACGGCGGCCCACCCCTTCGACAGCATCCAGGAGGCCATCGGCGCCGCGTCCTGGGACATGCTGGATGAGACCGACCAGGTGCTGGTGGCCGACGGGATCTACACCGGCTGGGGCAACCGGGACATCACCTTCGACGGCAAGTGGGTCCACGTTATTTCGGCACACGGGCCGGAAAACTGCATCATCGATTGTCAGGGCAGTTCCGCGGAACCTCACCGCGGGTTCATGTTCAGTTACGAGGGGGCGAGCACGGTGGTGGAGGGATTCACCATTCGCGAGGGCTATGCCTCTTACGGAGGCGCTATCACCACCAGCAATTATGACTGCACGCCGGTGATCAGGGGGAACGTGATCAGCGGCAACACTGCCATCTCGTATGGCGGCGGCGTCTATTGTCCCCGCGGGACCCTCATCGGCAACCGGATCATCAACAACAGCGCGGGGCAGGATGGGGGCGGGGTCCATGCAAACGGCATCGTCACCGGCAACATCATCAGCGGCAATTCCGCCGGTGAACGAGGCGGCGGGATCTACACCTCTTCGGCGATCCAGCCCATTACCGGCAATGCCATAGTCGACAACGACGCTGGCCGGGGCGGCGGAATCTTCTCTTACCATGCTCTGGAGATGTCCGGCTGTACGGTGACCGGGAACAGTGCCGCCACGGATGGGGGCGGTATCTACATCAGGAATTCCTCCACCCTCTCCGATTGTATCAGCCGCCAGAACTCGTCAACCACCGGGAAAGACCTCTATTTCAGCAGCGGCACCAACACCGTGTCGTACTGCAATATCGGCAACTACGAGGGGGCGGTCTACGAAGGCCCGCCCGCCACGGTCAACTGGGGGCCTGGAGTGACCAATGCCGACCCGGCATTCACTTCCGGCGCCGGCGGCGGCCACTACCTGGAACAGCTGGCCTCGGGACACCTTGCCGACAGTGTCTGTGTCGATGCCGGCAGCGATCCGGCCGACACGATCCTGATTCCCGTCGCCTGGGACATGACCTCCGGTGAAACCACCTGGACACTGATCTCCGAAAAAACCACGGCGATCAACTTCAACGAGGATTCCGGGATGGTGGACGTGGGCTTTCACTACCCGGCCCTCTCCACCGTGGCCAGCCGCCTGACCATGGCCCCGGCGGCCGGGGTCTCGCCGTTCAGCACGCAGATCGTTGCCGCTCTGGACAACCAGTACACCGGCCAGCGCCGGCGGGTCGCCGCCCGCATCGACGTTTCCATCGCCAGCGGCGGGTTCTTCCCCAGCTGGCGCGCCGGCTGGACCAATATCGACGCCGGGTCGAGATACATCACTTCATGGATACAGAACATCCCGGCCTACCCCACCCTGATCGGGGAGAACCGGTTCACCCTCCGCGCCTGGGACGTTACGACGGCACCGTACAACCAGCCGCCCTACCCGGCGTCCGGCGATTCGGACAGCGACACCGTCACGTTGACCGGTCTGGCACCTTAGCTGAAAAAAGGGGACACCTACTTCTTCGAAAACTGTGAGAGAAAGGCGGTCACCGCCTCCCAGCAACCACTGCTGTCCTTGAACTTCTTCCAGAGGGCGCGAGATCCGTGGTTGCCCTCGGAAGCGGGGAGGTAGGCGATCTTCTTCCCCAGGGGGATGGCGGCAAAGATGGGGGCGACCATCGGTTGCTCATCCCGGGTCGAAGTGATGAAGACCGGCACGGCGATCTTTGCCGCAGCGTCCTTGACCCAGGTCTCGGGCTTGCCCTCCCTGGCGAAATACTCCCCGGGGGAGAAGGCGAGCACGGCGTCGGCCAGTGCCGGCTTATTCCCGGCAATCCAGAGGACCAGCGAAGCGGAGTAGGAACTGCCCCAGGCGATGACCTTGCCCCTGGCGTGGTCCTTCCGCACCCAGACCAGAGCGGCCTCCAGGTCGGGCAGGGCATCGAGGTAGGTGACTCCCTTGCCGGCGGCCTCGGCCCGTTTCACCGTCTCGTTGTCCACACCGTTCACCTCCCCGCCGGAACGCTGGTCCACGGCAAGACAGTTGAACCCGAGGCTGTTCAGCCGCGGGGCGATCTCCCGGTATTCGCCACGGCTCCAGCCGGCCTGGTGGAACAGAACGATGAACGGTGTCGCGGAATCCTCGTGCGGAGTGTAGAGGTCAGCAGTGATGGTCAGGCCGTCGGCCGAGGGGAAGGTGACGGTCTCGGGACCGGCGGCCATGGCGGCAGGGGCGACGAGGAGCAGGAGTGAGAAGGCCAGAACATTTTTCATCCACTTGTCCATTTATTTCTCCTTCAATGGTGACCGTCTCCTGTTCTGCACAATTTGGGGGTCAGGTCTTGAAATATCACATGCTTAATATAGTAAGGTACGGAAAATGTGATATTTCAAGACCTGACCCCCAAATTGTGCACTACATCGACTCGGGGTCGGCCTGGGCCTGGCTCAGGGTCCCGGCGCTGACCACGTTGAACTGCAGGTGGTGGGCAGCAGGTTGATGCGATACTCCCCGCCGCGGGTGTTGGGCCGGCCGTCGATGGCCTGGTGGTAGAGCTCGAAGACCAGGCTCACCGGCACTGAAAATATTCTCTAAACTTCTAGACACTGCACACCGATTTAGTGTATTACAACAGTGATACAGTAATTCGACGGCGGCGGACATTGAAAGCGAGGGGCGAGGAGATGAGGCGGTTGCTGCATGTCAATCCCGGTGATGCCGTTCCCATCTGGCGGCAGATCGAGGAAGGGGTGAGGCAGCTGCTGGCGGCCAGAACCCTGAAGCCGGGCGACCCGGTGCCTTCGGTGCGCGAGCTGGCCCGTCAGCTTCAGGTCAATCCGGCCACCGTGGCCAAGGGCTACCAGCGGCTGACCGCTGACGGGCTGCTGGTGATCCGCCGGGGGGAAGGCACCTTTGTCGCGGACCAGCCGCCGGCACTGGCCAAGGGCAAACAGCGCAAACTGCTCCAGCAGGGCGCCCGGCGCTATGCCAGCCTGGCCCTGACCAGCGGGACCGCAAAAAAAACCGCCATCACGGTGCTGGATGCCGCCTGGGATGAACTGGAAACAGCCGGGGAGGGTACGGACGATGAGTGAGCGGAAATCAAACACCACTCCCGTGATCCAGGTTCGCGACCTCACTGTCCGTTACGGACGGCGGAAAGCTCTCGACTCCGTCTCGATCCAGGTGGAGCAGGGAGAGGTCTACGCTCTGCTGGGGCGCAACGGGGCCGGCAAGACGTCACTGGTCAGTTGCCTGCTCGGACACCGCAAAGGGCAGTCGAGGGGGATAGCGCTGTTCGGGGACGAGGTCTGGCGCCACCACCGCACAATACTGCGCCGGGTGGGCGTGGTGCCCGAGGAGCCGGATGCGCCACCGGATTGGACTGCGGGGCAACTGAGCCGCTTCTACTCCACCCTCTACCCCCGCTGGGATGAGCGTGTGACCACCGACCGGATGAAGAGGTTCCGGATTGCGCCGGACCAGCGCTTCGGAAAGCTCTCCAAGGGCCAGAAAGGCCAGTTAATGCTCACCCTGGCCCTGGCCGGCCAACCGGATCTCCTGGTACTGGATGATCCGACCCTGGGCCTCGATGCGGTGGCCCGCAGCCAGCTCTTTGACGAACTGATCGGTGAGCTGGCGGACCGGGGAACCAGCGTGCTGATCTCCACCCACGACCTGGCCGGAGTGGAGGGGATCGCCGACCGGGTGGGGATTCTTCGTGAAGGAAAGCTCGTTCTCGACGAACCCCTGGAGTCGGTCAAGGACCGGCACCGCCGCATTCGCGCCACGGCTGCCCCGGATCAGACCGCGGTGCCGGCACTGCTCGAACCCCTGGGTGTGATCAGCTTCACGGCCCATGAGCTGGGCCGGGAGTGGGTGGTGGACCGCTACCAAGATGATGCGCTCACCGCACATCAGGACACCGGTGAGGCGATGCCGCTGTCCGCCGATCCCATGTCGCTGGAGGAGATCTTCATCACCCTCACCGGGGATGCCGTGGAGGAAAGACGATGAAAGGCCTGATCCAACTGACCCTCAGGGAACTGGTCGCCCGCCGCCAGGTATTTCTCCTGGCTGCAATTATCGCCCCCCTGCCCTTTCTGCTCCCCTTTCTGCCGGCGTTGAAATCCTACGATCCGACGTCTCTCCGAGCTACCTCGGCCCTGGCGCTGGCCGCCGGATTCACCGTGGCCCTTTCCCTGATCCTCGGGGCAACGGTGATCGGCCGCGATCTGTCGGAAAAGCGGTTCGGGTTCTATTTTTCCCGGCCGTTGTCCGGCCTGACCGTCTGGGCCGGAAAAATGACTGGCGTTCTGATCCTGATTGCTTCCGTGGTGCTGATCGTTCTCCTCCCCACCTTCCTCGGCACCCTGCTGCCCGGGGCTGATGCCGCCCGGGGGCACGGTGTGTTTCTGGAAGTGTTCAAGGCGCCTGCCATGGCCCTTTCCCTTTTCTGTGTCGCGCTGCTCATCGGGCTCGCCTATACACTGAGCATACTGGCCCGCGCCCAGTCGGCCTGGATCATACTTCCCCTTGCCGTGGGAATCGCCGCGGCGTCCGTGGCCTGGCATTCAGCCATCCCGCTGGGCCTGATCGGCAGCCCGATGTTCATCTCAATCCTGCTGCTGTTGGGCGGCCTCCTGGTCTCGCTGTATGCAGCCGGGCTGTTCCAGGTTTTGTTGGGGCGGGCCGATCTGAAACGGGGGGCCCGGGTACTGGCCCTGGCTCTCAGCGGCGGCTTGTTGATCAGCGCTTCTGTCCATGCCGGGTACTCGGCGTGGATCAGGAGTGCTGAACCGCAGGATCTCTATTTCATCGATGAAGCCATGGCCGGTGGAGAAGGGAGCTGGGTCTACCTCTCCGGCCAGGTGAAACGAGGTGGCACAAGCTACAGCCAGTCCTTCCTGTTCAACACGGATAGCAAACACTGGCTGCGCACCGATGTTCCGTGGCGTGGGGCAAACACTGTCGCCTTCACCCCGGATGGCCGACGTGTGGTCTGGCTCCAGTACGTCGCTAGATCGTGGGGCAGGGACCTGGCAGCCCAGATCTGGACCGTCGATCTGGGGGAAGCGGAGAACCAGCCGGAGCAGGTCCTGGAACTCGACCAGTGGGTACGGAACTTGGCGCTATCGGCGGACGGTGAGCGCCTGGCACTGGTGATCGAAAATGACTTGCAGGTATTCGACCTGGACTCGGGTCAGATGCTGGCCACCACCCGCACCTGTCGCGACCTGAGATACCACCGGGTAATGTTCCAGAGCCCGAACCTGGTCCGGTTCTACCGCATGGCCCTTCCCGGGGAAATGGCCGGGCTCTATCCTGACCTGCCCGAGGGTCAGGATGACCGGGGCGGCGTAGTGATTGCTGAATTCGACGTGGCCCGGGGAGACTTCCACCGCACGGGATTCATCCCCAACGCTGCCAACGGCTTGTACCGCGCCTCCTGGTCGCGGGATACGAAACGGATGACGATTCAGAAGAGGGATGAGGACAATGGTTCCATCTACCTGCACGACGGCAGGACCGGCGAGTCTATTTCACGGTTGGACCAGGGAAACTGGTCTTTCTCAGATTCGGCACACCTGCTTTTCGATGGCAGAATCGCCATCCTGCGACGAGTGGAAGACTCGACCGAGCTTGTTCTGTATTCCCCCGAAGGCACAGTTCTGCGCACAATCAGGATAGCTGAAGGCTGGGGCACTATCCATGGGGAGGTGGCGCCCGGCCTGCTGGCATTGCGAGTGACTCGAACGCTCTCGAAGAAGCCGAAAGTCCAGTTACAGACCGAATGCTATCTTGCCAACCTCGATGATGGTGACTGTCGGCTTCTCGGTCGAGAGGTCCGCCCGGTTATAGGGAGTGGGCGCGGTGTCGCGGGCATCTTCGGCGCCTGGCCCTCTCCCGGTTCCCCCGGGAGCAGCCTCTATATCGAGGACCACTCGTCGCTGGTACGACTGGATCCCGTTACCGGCGAACGGTCGGTGATTCTGGAGTTGGATCCCTAAGTATAGTGAAACGCTTAGCTGTGCCCAGCTGCGCCTCCGAATCGTGGCCGGCGGCGAGGATCGCGCAGCGAAGATACTCCCCGAGCATGCGGCGGGCTGTACTGGTCCAGGGAGTTTGTACGGCCAGAAGGGCGTCATGACTAGCTGCATAAAACCTAGAAAATAAAGAATATAAGATATTCTCCGAAAAGTCATTCCGATAAGACTTTTTGGAGGATCAAAATGACTCAAATTACCGAAATCCCATTGCCAAAGAAGTGGCCAGAGCACATTAAGTCAGCGGTTCTTCACACGATCTCACTCGCCTCGATGGCTTTTACCTCCGTATCCGGGTGGGCTGCGAGAAGAGCGGATAAGCTGGTCCGTTTTCAGGCCGAGCTTGAAGAGGCAAGAAGCGAAGCCGCCCTGCTCAGAGAAGAGATGAGCATCAAGGATGCTCGATTCAGGCGTGTTCATCCTCACCGCCGGCCCTACTACCGTCCGATCGAGAGAATTCGAATCCTGAAGCTCAAGGCTGCAAAGGGCTGGTCGATCCGACAAGCGGCAGAAGTATTCATGCTCAACGAGCAGACGATTTCCTCGTGGCTGAGGCGAGTCGATGAGGAAGGGGAGAGGGCACTGATTCGGTTATCAGTGCCGGTGAATAAATTTCCTGAATTTGTTCGCTACATCGTTTGCCAGATAAAGCTGTTCTTCCCTTCGATGGGCAAGGAGCGGATTGCTCGGATTCTAGCCAGGGCAGGTCTTCATCTTGGTGCAACAACGGTAGGACGCATGCTGAAGAGCGAAGAACCACTGGCCGATGTGCAAGAACAAGTTGAAGAACGCATCACCACAAGTGTTGTAACGGCCAAGTATCCGAATCATGTTTATCATGTGGATCTGACCGTTGTTCCGACGAAGGCCGGCTTCTGGGTTCCATGGCTACCGTTCTCGTTAAACCAAGCGTGGCCCTTCTGCTGGTGGGCAGCAGTGGTCGTCGACCATTTCTCCCGGCTTCTTACCGGATATGCAATATTTCCAAAGCGGCCGTCAGCCAGTGATGTTTGTGATTTCCTCGATCAAGTAGAGAGAAGAGTCGGTCGGTCACCGAAATACATCATCACTGATCAAGATGCGATCTTCACTGGTGACGTTTTCAAGAAGTGGTGTCAGCGGAAAAAAGTCAGTCCACGATTCGGCGCCGTCGGTCAGCATGGAAGCATCGCGGTGGTCGAGCGATATATTCGGTCGATGAAAGATGAGTGCACTCGTCGGATTCTCGTTCCCTTGCGGCTGAATGCCATGAGGCTGGAATTGTCGCTGTATGCAGACTGGTACAACGAGCACCGGCCGCACGAGTGGCTGGAAGGGAAAACACCGAAGGAAATGTATGATGGGCTATTCCCGAAGAACGCAAATCCTCGATTCGAGCCTCGGCGGAAGTGGCCACCTGAAAGTCGTTGTGCCGCGCCTCAGACGAGTGTCAAGGAAAAGCGTGGAGTGCGGCTGCATCTGGTTATCGGCTATCTGGAAGGGAGGAAGCATCTGCCCGTGATCGAGCTGCGGAAGGCAGCCTGACCGCGTCACTGATTTCCGCTGTCAAGGATCTCGCGTCATCGCGAAGTCTATCCGAAGCGGACGAAATCAGGCTCTAACCGCGATCGCGGCAGCTTCCCGACAAAATTCAACGATTAGATTGGTCGGTGGGATGTCGAATCAGGGCAATATCAGCTATCAGCGCCGATCAAAACTCGCTGGACCAGTACACCCGTTCCTGGTGGCGAAATCGAGGGCCGTGTCACCGTCCGCGTCGACCGTGTTCGGGTCGGCGCCCCGGCCCAGCGCTTCCAGGGCCCGGCCGGCATCACCCATGGGTGCCTGAGCCGTGGGCCTGATCCTGGCGATTCCTGCGTTCATCGGTCTGCGCCTCCAGTCTGTTCAGTCATTGGTTAGTCGCTGAAAACATCAACAATATAACAGATTCCTCTTCATTCACTACGATTGGGTTGCTTGACGGATGACCGTCCAGTCCGATAAAACGGTTCAGGTGTTTCCTCCCCTGATCGTGGTTAGAATGCAGTTATGGAACGACCAGGCCTGCCCCAGGGCAATGGAGGATGTCAACTTCTGTTGTTTGAACACGATGGAATCGACTCATCCATCGGAGGGGTTTCATGATCGAGTTCCTGCTTTCGCAATTGACGTTGGTCGGCGGCCTGATGGCCATGGCCATATCCACCGTCCTTGGGCTGGCGGTGTACATCGTCTCCTGCAAGCTCATTACGAAGTACCAAACGGCGAATCTGGAGGATCCAACCAGCAGCCTGTTCCGGGTGATCGGCATGCTGGTCAGCCTCATGCTCTCGCTCGCTTTCGTGGAGGTTCTGGTCGAACTGCGGGCGATTGAGAACGCCATCGAGCGGGAAGCCGTGGCGATCTCGGATACCTTCGACGACTTGAAACGGTTTGACGCCGAAAAAACCCGGGCCATTCGGGCCGTTTTGATCGAATACACACAAGCAATAATCGACGATGACTGGCCGGCCCTGGCGGATGACCGGCTCGGGCAGCGGGCCGGCGTCCTGAACAAGGAACTCCAGCAAAGTGTGATCGAACCGGCCTCCTGTGCTGGCGGCTGATGTGCGACAGGGGATGACCCGAAAGAGGGGACATGTTTAAGAATCTGAACATCGCCTGCATTCTAATCCTCCTGCTCTTGGCGTCTCCCTGTCTGGCCGAAACAGATCAGCCCCACCGGCTGCTGATCAATAATGCCCTGCTGATCGACCGTCATGACAAGGAGCAGGATCAGGTGATCAATCTGCTGATCCTGAACGGAAAGCTGGATCTGGTGACCGCGGATCCCGTCCCGGGAAAACCGGATGACCAGGTAGTCGATGCGCGAAACGGGGTCATTCTCGGACACCTGGACCTGGGACAACCGGCGAGTTTCATGATCCTGGACGAGGATCCCCGGGGAAATTTTGACGCGCTGCTGGACACGATGACCCATGCCGTATTCGTGGTGAAGAAAGGCGAGATCATCCGCAACCGGCTGGATGAGGGCCCCGGTCCCGCTCCGGACGAGGAAGGCCCGGATCCGGAGCCCAAATGGTTCGCCTACTCCCCCCCGCCGTTTGCCCTGCCCATAGGGTATCAGAACTCCAAAAAATGGAACCGGTTCAAAAGCAAGTATATCAACGCCAATTTTATCGCGGCCGTGGTGCTCGACCGGGGAATGTGGCCCGGTCAGGACGACACCAGCGAGGCGCAGGTGGGAGAGCTGTCGCCCTATGACGGCGGGGAGATTCGCGCCCTGCGTTTTGGCGCCATCGGAACGCTGAATTTCAAGAATCCCTGGATCTACACTGTTTTCCTGACGACGCGCGCCTTTGACCAGGGCTTTGACTCGGATGATGAGAACAGCCTTGGCGTTTTCGATGCCCGGCTGGATATTCCATTGGGCGGGGATTTCAGCCTGGCGCTGGGGAAACAGAAGGAGCCCATCTCCATGGAACGGCTGGCCTCGTTGCTCTACCTGCCCATGCAGGAGCGCAGTGCGGTTTCCGACGCCATGATGCCCAGCCGCAATGTGGGGATCGTGCTCAGCGGCACGGCCTTCAAGCGTCGTTCCGCCTGGGCCGGAGGGGTGTTCAATCCCTGGCTGGATCAGGGGAATTCCATTGACGAAAGTTCAACCCAGTTCGTCGGGCGGGGAGCCTGCCTGCCCCTGCTCAGCGGGGATGAAAGCTCGCTGGTGCATCTCGGTGCGGGCGTGCGTTACACCAATGCACGGCAGCCGGTCCAGTACCGCTCGACGCCGGAGTTTCGCCAGGCCCCTCTATTCGTGGATACCGACCCGTTCCCTGCGGCCGACGGCATCCTCTACGATCTGGAAGCGGCCTGGCGCTGGGGTCCGTTTTTGCTGAATGGCGAATATGTGATCAACCGGATTGATTCCTCGGAAGTGGGCGACCCCGTGTTTACCGGGTTTCATGTTACCGCCAGCTATGCCCTGACCGGGGAAATGAGGCCGTACAACAGGAAGAACGGCCTGTTCGGACCGCTTCCCGTTGCCCAATCCGTGATTCCCGGAGGGTGGGGCGCATGGGAGGTGGCCACACGCTTTTCCACGGTGGACCTCAACGAGGGAACCATTGAAGGCGGCGATATGGACATCTATTCGCTGGGGCTCAACTGGTGGCTCACCACGGCGGCCAGCTTTGGCATAAACTATCGTCATGTCGTGCTGGATCAATACGGAGAAACCGGCCATTCCGACGGGCTGATGGTGCGGCTCTCTCTGATACTGGAATAGTTCACCTGGTGATGCACGCCGGGTTGAGCTCGAACGAGGCGACGAAACCCAGCTTGTCGTCTTCGAGTTCGATGTTCCGGCGCACGATGCCGCTTCCCACCCGGGAGCTGCGGACCACCACCACACCCTTGGCCGCCGCCGCAGCCATGGCCTCCACCATCGGCGCGGTGGTGTTGCCGTCACCCGCACCGGCGATGACGGTCCCCGTGGCGCCCGCGGACAACGCCGCTTCGACCAGCACCCCGTCCGCGTTCTCGTGGGCGTAGATGATGTCGACCCGCGGCAACATCTTGAAAGTATAGTGAAAAGCTTAGCTGTGACCAAGCGGCTCAAGCCGTATGAGAGAGTGCGGATCGAATCTGGAGGGGTTATCGGCCGGATATCCGGGGGTGGATTGCTCTCACCGCTGAACAACGATGGTGATAGTGACCCGATGACGAGAATTTCCTGGGATAAAGAGTGATTTGAACAGACTTATCCCCGAGGAAATCCCCCTCTGCTCCAGGATCCCGGATCTCACGTCGGCTCCCATTCGTCCCAACCAAGCGGAACCTGCGAGAAATCCTCTTCTTCCCGGGACCGTGCTGCTCGCTGATTTTGCTCGCGTCTGGCGAGCCACTCTGGAGGCCCGTGAGCTCGAGGCACGACAGTGCTCACCCCCAGGTGATCGAGGATGCGGCGGAGCACCTGCTCCTGGGATGCTGTGATGAACGAGATGATCTTCATCCTGGCCTTGCACTTTTCACAGGTCAGAACTTCAACCTCGAACACTTGGCGCAACAGCTGTGCCCAGCGGCGCCTCCGAATCGTGGCCGGCGGCGGTGCCACGGTGTGGATAGCCTCCTGCCCCTGCCCTGCTCGCCGTCGTCGCTCGGCCCGGCTCCTCACCGAGTAATGGCCGTAATACCGCACCATGTGCACTCCTGGCGGCGGCACCTGCAGCGCCAGCAAGGACAAGAATGTCAGCGCGTCATACTGGGCCACCACCGGGCGGACGCCCTGCACCTTCTTTGGCTGCGTACAGTGACCGTGCCGCCGGCCTTGTCGTACTCCACCCTTTGCGCCGACACCGCCGGACGGGCGAGATAACGAACCAGTCTTTTGAGCCGCCCATAATCGCCAACCGCGACCTTCACCGAGCCATCAACGGAGAAACCGCTGCGCTCCCAGCTCAGCATCTCGTCGCGAAGGCGAATACTCAGCCGTTTGCGCCGCGGATCAGGTCGAGCACCCGTTTGGCGAACAAGCGGGTCAGCACTTCGACTTCCCCCTGCATGTCGAAGGGCATCGGGTGGAAGACACCATCACCGTCAAAGGCGCCATCAGTGGCCAGGGGGTGGAGCCCCAGAGATCGCTTGCCCCGATGACGAGGAACGTTCCGGCCAGGATGA
The DNA here is from genome assembly GCA_963836075.1 of uncultured Acidobacteriota bacterium. Classification (GTDB taxonomy): domain Bacteria; phylum Acidobacteriota; class JAQAZP01; order JAQAZP01; family JAQAZP01; genus JAQAZP01. The sequence continues at coordinate 1,079,980 of CAWIIB010000009.1, read as the reverse complement.
ATCGGAGCACGAGCTCCGATGCGTGCGGCACCGCGAGGACGATGAGTCCTGCCAACGTGAACGTTGCCCCTTTGATGACGGCTGGGTTCAGCTTGTGAAGCAGACCATTCTCAGTCATGGCGACTCTCCCGTCGGGAAACCACCGGCCAGGTGATCGGGCCGGCCTTCTTCGTGGTTCGATGTGTGCAACTCGTCATGAAGTCTTCCCTGGTCCGCAGTGCTGTCGGAGGGTGTTGGCGAGCCACGTCATACGAACATGATCAGGGTACCTGCCAGGGTGAGAATGACGTTGGCGAAGGCATAGGCGCCTGTGTAGCCGAGCGCCGGCGCATCACTCTTGGCGGCGTCGTTGACAACGCTCAGCGCGGCACCGGAGGTCATCGAACCGGCAACGCCCCCGAGGGCTTCTGCAGGATTCAGCTTGAGCACCTTGCGGCTGAAAAAGTAGCCCACGAGCACGGGCGCCAGCGTCACCACCACCCCGGCGCAGATCAGCTGGAGGCCGGAGCTCTGGACAATCTCGACGATCCCGCTGCCCGAGTCGAGTCCGACGCCGGCCATGAACATGAGCAGTCCGAGCTGCTGGAGCACCCACCGGGAGGCGGAGGGCACCCGGCCGAAGATGGGCCAGATGGAGCGCAGGAAGCCGATGAGCAGGCCGGTGATCAAAAGCCCTCCGGCCATGCCGAGCGCGATGGTGACGCCGCCCACCGTGACCGCCAACGTACCGAGCGCGATGCCGGCGGCAATGCCGATGGCAAAAGTGAAGAGATCCGTCTCCTCAATTCCCTCCTCGACACGACCAGCGAACTGCGCCAGCTTGTCGATGGCAACCTGCGGGCCGTACACGGTCATGACGTCGCCGCGGCGCAGCTCGAGGTCATCGTTCAGCGGAAGCGTTGCGCGGAGCCGGCGCACGTGTAACGGCAACACTCCGATGCGTTCGTCCGGCTGGACGTCGCGAAGCGGCTTTCCCAGCAGCTTCCGGTTGGACACCACCACCTCGGCGGTTGTCATTGGAATTTTCAAGCCTTCGGAATCCGCGACCTCCTCGCCGAGCTCAGGAGCGCGCTCGAGCAGGTGATCGACCTGGCCGATCAGAAGCACCTCGTCGCCGAGCTCGACACGGGTGTCGAATTGCACGGGGATCATCTCACCTTTGCGTCGAATGGCGACGAAGCTGACCGCGCCCGGCACGCGGCGCTCGGCTTCCTTGACGGTTCGGCCCAGAAGCTCGGGCTGGGTAATGCGGAAGGTCCGCTGCGTGATTCCGGACAGATCCGGACCCGCGTTCGGGTCGGCGCCGGTGGTGAGCTTGGCGGCCTCCGCGGGCAGGTCGAGTCCCAGAGCTTTGGGCATCAGTCGGATGACCAGGATCAGCCCGATCAGTCCGAAAAGGTAGGTCAACGCATAGGCGGCGCCGATGTTGGTCAGCACCTGGTCGGGGGCGAACCCGGGTGGCGCCTCGACGAGCCCGGAACGGATAGCATCCTGCGCCGCCGCCAACGTGGGCGTTGTCGTCATGGCGCCGCCCAGTAACCCGGCGGCGAGGCCCGGCGCCAGCCCCAGCGCTTTCGACAGCACCACGGTCAGGGCGAAGCCCGTGGCCGCGACGACCAGTGCCAGGGACAGGTACTTCAGGCCGCTGGTCCGCAGCACGTCGAAGAACTGCGGACCCGCCTGATAGCCCACACAGAATATGAACAGCGCAAAACCGAACGTCTGCGCGACGGGGCCGATGCTGAAGCCGAGATGGCCGAATACCAGCCCGGCCAAGAGAACGCCGCCCACCGGGCCCATGCTGATGCCGAAAACCCGTATGCTGCCGATGAGATAACCAAGGCCCAGGACGAGAAAGAAAACCAGCACGGGCTGGTTGCTGAGAAAATCATGTAGCTCTGTCATGGTGTAGATTCTACTCCTTCTCCGTCGAGGGACGTCTCGGCAGGGCGGTTGGGCGCAACTCCTTCTCTCATCGCTGCGCCGACGCGTAGACCCGTTGCACGGCGGCGATGACAATCGCCGTGGTCCAACCGAACATGATGATGCCGTTGGCAGCCTCGAAGGAGGCCAACAGACGCCATCGCGGGTCGAGCACCACGTCGCCGTAGCCGAGCGTGGTAAAGGTGACCGTCGAAAAGTACAGGGCAGGCTCCATTCCCGACAGTACGCCCAATACGACGTAGAGGATGGCATAGGTCAAGACCTATGTATAGTGTTTTCCTTAGCCGGCGTAAATATTTCGCAAGCGGTTCCTTCACCCAACCTCACCCAACATCATGGAACTTGTCCTTGAATGATGTGGCGTGGTCCGTCTGGGAGCGCCGGGCCGTGATGAGAAATTATTCTGGTGTCCCGACCGATCACAACCCGCGATCCTGACACACCACTCCCTGGATTCCGGCCCCGTTTCAACTCACAAATCTCACGCCGGCTCCCACTCGTCCCAACCGTTCGGCGCCTGCGAGAAATCCACTTCTTCCCGGGACCGTGCTGCTCGCTGATTTTGCTCGCGTCTGGCGAGCCACTCTGGAGGCCCGTGAGCTCGAGGCACGACAGTGCTCACCCCCAGGTGATCGAGGATGCGGCGGAGCACCTGCTCCTGGGATGCTGTGATGAACGAGATGATCTTCATCCTGGCCTTGCACTTTTCACAGGTCAGAACTTCAACCTCGAACACTTGGCGCAACAGCTGTGCCCAGCGGCGCCTCCGAATCGTGGCCGGCGGCGGTGCCACGGTGTGGATAGCCTCCTGCCCCTGCCCTGCTCGCCGTCGTCGCTCGGCCCGGCTCCTCACCGAGTAATGGCCGTAATACCGCACCATGTGCACTCCTGGCGGCGGCACCTGCAGCGCCAGCAAGGACAAGAATGTCAGCGCGTCATACTGGGCCACCACCGGGCAGACGCCCTGCACCTTCTTTGGGCTGCGTACAGTGACCGTGACGCCGGCGAAACCGGGGAAGAACACGCCGGGCACTGGGGCTTACATCGCTTCGTGCTCGGTGCGCTGGATGATCTCGTCCTGCAGGGCCTTGCTCAGGTCGCAGAAGTAGTCGCTGTACCCGGCCACGCGGACGATCAGGTCACGGTGCGCCTCGGGGTCGGCCTGGGCCTGGCGCAGGGTCCCGGCACTGACCACGTTGAACTGCAGGTGGTGGCCGTCGAGCTTGAAGTAGGTGCGCACCAGGGCGGCCAGGCTGCCGATCCCCTCCTCGCCTTCGAGGAGCTGGGGCGTGAACTTCTGGTTGAGCAGGGTGCCGCCGGTGCGCAGGTGGTCCATCTTGGCCGCCGAGCGGAGCACCGCGGTGGGGCCCTTGCGGTCCGCCCCCTGCACCGGGGAGATGCCCTCGGAGAGCGGCGTGCCGGCATGCCGCCCCTCGGGGGTGGCGCCGGTGACCTGGCCGAAGTAGATGTGGCAGGTGGTGGGCAGGAGGTTGATGCGGTACTCCCCGCCGCGGGTGTTGGGCCGCCCGTCGATGGCCTGGTGGTAGAGCTCGAAAACCCGGCGCATGATGTCGTCGGCGCGGTCGTCGTCGTTGCCGTAGCGCGGCGACTTGTTGCGCAGTTTGAGCCGCAGCGGCTCGCGGCCCTCGAAGTCGGCGGCCAGCGCGGCCAGCAACTCCTTCATGGTCACCGTCTTCTCGCCGAAGACGTGGTGGGCGATGGCTGAAAGGCTGTCGGTGATCGTCCCCAATCCCACGCCCTGGATGTAGCTGGTGTTGTAGCGGGCGCCGCCGTCGTTGTAGTCCATCCCCTTGTCGATGCAGTCGTCGATGAGCAGCGAGAGGAAGGGGGCCGGCATCTCTTCGGCGTAGAGCCGCTCGATGATGTTGTTGCCGGTGATCTTGACCTCGACGAAGTGCTGCAGCTGGCGCCGGAAGGCGTCGAGCAGTTCCTCCATGTTCTTCGCACTCCGCCGGGTCGCCGGTGGCCAGGCCGATGGCCTTGCCGGTCTGCGGGTCCCGGCCGTTGTTGAAGGTGATCTCCAGCACCTTGGGCAGGTTGAAGTAGCCGGTGAGGATGTAGGCCTCCTTGCCGAAGGCCCCGGCCTCGACACAGCCGCTGGTGCCGCCGCAGCGGGCGTCCTCCACCGACTTGCCCTGCCCCACCAGTTCGGACACCACCGCGTCGGCGTTGAACATCGAGGGTTGGCCCCAGCCCTTGCGCACGATGGAGCAGGCCCGGCGGAGGAACGGCTCGGGGTTCTTGCGCGAGAGCTGGATGTTCGAGCTGGGCTGCAGCAGCCGCATCTCGTCGATCACGTCGAGCAGCAGGAAGGAGACCTCGTTGACCCCGTCCGAGCCGTCGGGGCGCAGGCCGCCGACGTTGATGTTGGCAAAGTCGGTGTAGGTGCCGCTCTCCGCCGCGGTGACCCCCACCTTGGGTGGGGCCGGCTGGTTGTTGAACTTGATCCAGAAGCACTGCAGCAGCTCGCGGGCCGACTCCTCGGTGAGCGTGCCGTTGCGCAGCCCGTCGCGGTAGAACGGCAGCAGGTGCTGGTCCAGGCGGCCGGGGTTGAAGGCGTCCCAGGGGTTCAGCTCGCTGATCACCCCGAGGTGTGCGAACCAGTAAGCCTGGAGCGCCTCCCGGAAGTCGGCCGGGGCGTGGGCCGGCACGCGCTCGCAAACCCTGGCGATCAGCTCCAGCTCGGAGCGGCGCTGCGGGTCCTCCTCGGCGGCGGCCAGCTCCAGCGCCTTCTCGGCGTGTCGGCGGGCGAAGAGGATGATCGCCTCGGCGCAGATGCGCATGGCGGTGAGCTGCTGCCGGCGGGCCAGGGCCCGCGGGTCACCGAGAAAATCGAGGCCCCGCAGCCGCTGGTCGATGCGGGAGACAAAGCCCAGAAACCCGTCGTGGTAGATCTTGTGGTCGGCCACGGTGTGCCCCGGCGCGCGCTGTTCCATGAACTCGGTGAAGATGCCGCACTGGTACGCGTCGAGCCACGGTTTGGACATCTCGCCGAGGATCCGCTCGCGGAGCGTCCGGCCCTGCCAGAAGGGGATTATCTCCTCGGCGTAAATCCGCCTCGTCTCTTCATCCACCTCGTAGGAGGTCTTCTCCCGGCTGTGCAGCGTCTCCAGGTCCTCGAGGGTGTGGCAGCAGACCTCGGGGTAGGTGGGCGTGGCCTTGGGCGCCGGGCCCCGCTCCCCCACGAGCAGCTCGTCCTCGCCGATCCAGACCGCCTTCTGATGCATCAGGTGGCTGAAGGCCAGGGCGCGGTGCATCACCGGCGAGCGGAGGTCGGCGTGCCGGTAATACCAGGTCACCAGCCGGGCCCGTTCGGCCGTGATACTCGGCCGGGCGTCGAGGCTGGCCTGTCTCAGTCGTGCTACCCGTTCGTTCATCTCCACTGCGCTCCGATGACGGCATCAAGGCCGAAAGTGCCCAGGGCCCCGGCGATCTCCTCCAGCCGCTCCCTGGCCGGCGTGTCGATCACCGGCCGTTCCCCGGTGTCCATCCCCAGCAGACTGTATTTTGCCTCACCGGTGCGGTGGTAGGGAAGCAGCTGCACCCGGGGCATCCGGTGCAGCCCGGCAACAAAGGCCCCCCAGCGGGCCACGTTCTCATCGTCGTCGGTGATCCCGGGGACCACCGGCAGGCGGACCAGCAGCTCGGCCCCCTCCCGGGAGAGCCGCTGGAGGTTGTCGAGGATCAGCCGGTTGGTTGCCCCCACCTCCTCGCGGTGCCGCCCGTCGTCCATCACCTTCAGGTCGTAGAGAAAGAGGTCGGTCAGCGGCAGGATCCGCTGGAAGATGTCCCAGTCGGCCGCCCCGCAGGTGTCCACCGCGGTATGCAGACCGGCCAGCTTCGACGCGGCGAGGAGGGATGCCAGAAACCGGGGCTGCAGCAGCGGCTCGCCGCCGGAAAATGTCACCCCGCCCCCCGACTCCTCATAGAACGGGGCGTCGCGGCTCACTTCCCGCAGCACCTCGCCGGCGGTCATCTCCGTGCCGAAGGCGGTCCAGGCATCGGCGCCGCAGGCCTCCACACAGGTCATGCACTGCTCGCAGAGTTCGGTGACCTTGACCAGCCGGCCCGAGGAGAGGCTCACCGCCCCCCGGGGGCAGGCCTCGGCGCACTCGCCGCAGAGGATGCAGCGCTCCTTCCGGTGGGCCAGCTGGGGGGCAGCATCACGGCTCTCCGGATTGTGACACCAGGAACAGGCCAGCGGGCAGCCCTTGAGAAAGACGGTGGTGCGCAGACCCGGACCGTCCTTGGTGGAGAAGCGCTGGATATTGAACACTGTCCCGGACGGCTCGGCCGCCCTGCCGGATGATTTCATGGACATTTCTCCCACAGCGGGGATCGCAATCGCACGTTCAACGGAAAACCAGTGTAGCCAAAGGACCTGCAATGCTCAAGCAAGGGTAATCCGGAAATGATCCTCGCCGTACGGTATCATTTATCCAAAACAATAATAATTTCTCTCAACCATCCCTAATGAAGCGGTCCAAAACCTCAAATGTGGTCCGAGAGCAAGGCAACGGCAAACGAGAGCGGGCATACTCTTGTGGTATGCGAGCAGCTCGAGAACGCCGTTAACGAAGCTATCGGGTCTCAGTTGAGGTTTTGGACCGCTTCGACTGGAGGTCGCCATCATGAACAGAAGTACCCGGTTCCCGCGTGTCCGTCTGCTCATCCTCCTGGTTATACTGCTTCTACTTTTGCCTGCAATTCCGGCTGCAGGGGATGATGACGAACTGGTGGACGTCAAGAGCTCCACCATCGGCGAGGAGATCACGACGGAGTTTCTCGAGGAAATCCCCAACGGCCGCATCTACCTCGATGCGGTCTCCCTGGTGGCCGGAGTGGCCGGAGTGGAGGCAGCTTCCATCGGCTATGACAGCGTCCTCCAGGACGGTCCAGCCGTGGACACGTATTTCCATGTCCACGGCGGCGACAGCACCGACAACATCTTTTTCGTTGACGGCGTGGAGACCACCAACGTTGCCTCCGGCCGCACCGGCATGATCGTGCCCTGGGAGGCCATCAAATCGGTGGAAGTGCTCACCGGCGGCCTGCCCGCCGAGTATGGCCGGGCCACCGGCGGCGTGGTCAACGTGGTGACCCGCTCGGGGGGCAACGAGTTTCACGGTTCACTCCCCATCCACTATACCGATGACAATCTCGCCGGGAGTCAGAAACCGGGCCGCGACGCCATGGTCGGGAACGATTTCCGTGACCTGGAATGGGGCGCCTCGCTGGGCGGCCCGGTGGTCCGGGACCACCTCTGGTTCTTTGCCGCCTACAACAAGCTGACCCACACCATCAAGGGGGTCAGCCCCGATTACGAACCCGTTGAGCGCGACGATCTCTTCCAGGAGGGGCTGCTCAAACTGACCTGGCAGGTGAACGAAGATCACAAACTGCGGGGCCAGTATGCGGACTCACCCGCGGAGCGGGATTTATTCTCATCGTTGGGCGATGTGCCGGCACTCCTGGAAGCCGGCGACCGGCTGTGGAAGCTGGAGTGGAACGGCATCATCACGCCAGACCTCTTTATCGAAGCCCGGGTGGCCAGCCACGACAGCAACCTCTCCATCGGCCCGAAATACGGCGGCTACGGAGACCCGAGGATCATCGACGAGATGAATGGAGCCGGTCGTGTCGTTACCGGAAACATCGGCTCGATCTACGACCTCGATCTTCCGCGGACCCAGTACCAGGCCACCCTCGACTGGTATGTTGGCGACCGGGCCGGCGATCACAACTTCAAGTTCGGCGCCGAATACCAGAACCTGGAATACGACGAGCAGCACATCATCCCCGATACCTACACCATCAACCGGCCCTACGACCAGCCGGACCATTGGATTCCGAGAAGCGAGACCACCTTTCTCGACAAAGGGTCGATCCTCACCCTCTTCGCCCAGGACGCCTGGACGGTGCAAGATGACTGGACCTTCAACCTCGGTCTGCGCTGGGAGAAGCAGGAGCAGAAGAACGATGTGGGTGAACAGGTCTACTCGTTCGACAACCTGATCTCGCCCCGTCTCGGTGTGGCCTGGGATGTCCGGGGTGACGGCCGCTCACGGCTCTTCGCCCACTACGGCCGCTACTACCAGGCGGTGGGCCTGCAGCTCGCCACCTACCTCCATCGCCAGCAGGTAGAGACCGCATTTTACGAAGGTGACTACGAGACCGACGACTGGACTATGTATGACATGACCTATTCCCCTGAAAACCCGAACCAGGTGGACGGCGATCTCGACCCCAACTGCAAGGACGAGATCATTCTGGGCTACGAGTTCGAGTTTGCCACCGATTTCGCCGCCGCCGCCCGGGCGATCTACAACCGCCAGAGCAACATGATCGAAGACGTGATGGCCAACGAGGATGAGATCCGGCAGGGCGCCGAGAGCGACCGCCATCTACTACCTCACCAACGTGGAACCAGGCGAGGCGGTCGTATCGCGGCCTGGAACTGAGCCTGAAAAAACGGCTGTCGAACAACTACCAGTTCCTCGTCGTCTACACCCTCTCCGAATCAAAGGGGTCTGTGGTCTACGACACATCTTCCGTGGGGTGGAGCGAATACGCCGACTTTGCCGAAACCAAATACAACCGCCACGGCGAACTGCCCTGGGACGACCAGCACTATCTCAAGTTCAACGGCTCGTATCACCTGCCCCTGGGATTCATCGTCGGGGGCAGTCTCAACTGGCGCAGCGGCCGGCCCTACAACCAGATCCTTCAGGTCGTCCCTCCCGGAAGGAGCGGACAATTTCCAGCGGCTACAATGCGACAATACTATCTCGAGCAGCGCGGGTCGCACCGCCTGGGCAGCGCCTGGTGGATCGACCTGCGGCTGCGCAAGGACTTCGAGATCGGCCCCACCGTCCTCTCCCTCACCGCCGACGCCTTCAACCTGACCAACAACCAGCAGGTCACCGGCCGCTACGAGATCGACGGGGACCACTGGGGCGATGGCCGACAGCTGGATGAGGGCAGGGTATTTCGTGCTGGGGGGGAAGCTGACGTTCTGACAGGATCCACAAGTTTGTAATTCTCAAGGCGGAGTGGTAAATTTGCCCAACGTCAATAATTTTTCCCTTATTCATGATGTGGAGGTCCAGAATGCTGCGCGGAAACATGATTCCTGTGGCCGGTCTGCTCATATTGATCCCGCTGTTTCTCTGCGCATCAACTCCAGTCGCCGCCGGAGAAAACCCGGGATTCATCGAAGGTACTGTCAGAATTCTGGGCGGTGATTTCCCGCTGCCCGGAATCGAGGTGACGGTGACCAGTGAATCTCTGGGCGTGGAGAAGACGGTGACCGCCGATGAAAACGGAAATTTCCGGATCAGCGACCTGCCGCCGGCTGATGACTACCGTATTGTGGCCGCCCGGGAAGGATATGAGGGGATGATATTTCCCGAATTTACCGTGACGGAGGAGGGTTTGACCGAGATGGTCGTGCCGCTCAAGTCCCCCGAATTATGTGAGCAAGAAACGGGACCGTGAACTGCTCGATGCGGGATCATCGGCCATCATGGAGAAATTACCCTCGGAGTTCCTCGAAGACATCCCCAACGGGCGCAGTTATCTGGACGCCGTCTCGATGGTGGCCGGGGTGGCCGGCCTGGAAGAACCGTTTCACCGTGAAGATGACAATTTCGGCCATAACAACAGTGAGTACACCTTTTTCCATGTACACGGCGCGGACAGCACCGACAACGTCTACCTGCTCGACGGTCTGGAAACCACCGACGTGGCCACCGGCCGCAGCGGCATGGCCGTCCCCTGGGAAGCCATCCAGTCGGTGGAAGTGCTCACCGGCGGAATGCCGGCGGAATATGGCCGGGCCACCGGTGGAGTGGTGAACGTGGTGACCCGTTCGGGCGGCAACAAGCTCCACGGCTCGCTGCCGGTCTACTACACCGACAAGGGCCTCAAGCGGGACACCGACGAAGATCACGCATACGAGGAGGAGGAGTTCGACGAACTGGAGTGGGGGGCCTCGCTCGGCGGGCGGGTAGTCCGAGACCGCCTCTGGTTCTTCGCCACCTACAACCGGTTCACCCGCACCATCGAGGGCATCAATTACGATGACGAGGTCATCGAGCGGGAGGAGGAGTTCGACGAGGGGCTGGCCAACCTGACCTGGCAGGTCAACCCCGACAACAAGCTGCGGGCCCAGTATGCCGCAACCTCCGCCGTCTGGGACAGCCGGGACGCGATGAGCGAGTCCCTCCAGCCTTCGGCCTACGGCCAGCAGGAGAACGGCGGAACGCTGTGGCAATTGCAGTGGACCAGCATCTTCAGCCCCAATCTCTTTCTCGAGGCCCGGATGGGCCGGCACGAGGCCACGCACACCGTGGGCCCGGCCAATGCCGGGTTCTACGACCCCCGGTTCGTCGACCAGCAGTATGGCGCCGGCACCATCATCTACGGAAACGTTAGCTCGATCACCGACGTCAAACGGCCGCGCATGCAATACGAGGCGGCATTCAACTACTACGTTGGCGATTGGGCCGGCGAACACAATTTCAAGTTCGGCGCGGAATATCAGGACCTGGAGTACCAGACCGACCTGATCTATCCCGATGCCTACACGATCAACCGCCCCCGGGACGCGGCCGGGAACGAACGCCCGGACCAGTGGGTCGAAGCGTCCGACGTCAATTATCTCGACACGGGCAAGATCCTCACACTCTTCGTCCAGGACAGCTGGACCTGGAGGATGACTGGACCTTCAACCTCGGCCTGCGGTGGGAAGAACAAGAGCAGAAGAACGATGTGGGCGAACCGGTCTACAGCTTTGACAACATGCTGGCGCCCCGCCTCGGTGCCGCCTGGGACGTCATCGGTGACGGCCGTTCACGGCTCTTCGCCCACTACGGCCGTTACTACGACGCCGTGGGCCTGGCGCTCGCTTCGCAGCTCAACCGTCAATTCGAGGAGACCTGGCGTTAGGAAGGCAACTACGAAACCGGTGACTGGGAAGAAGTCAATCACACCGAGGGGTACGAGAACCCCACCACGGTGGACGAAAACCTCAAGCCGAACGTGAAGGACGAGTACATCCTCGGCTATGAGCTTGTATTCCTCAACGACTTCGTCGCCGGCGCCCGTTTCATCTACAACAAGCAGAACAATATGATCGAGGATGTGCTGGCCAACGAGGACGGCATCCGGGAGGGGTCTGAAGACCAGTATCTCTACTACTTCACCAACGTGGAGTCGGCGCGGCGCCAGTACCGGGGCCTCGAGCTGAGCTGCAGGAAACGGCTCTCCAACAACTACCAGTTCCTCGCTGTCTGCACCTTGTCCCAGGCCAAGGGATCGGTGGTCTACGACTCATACCCCGAGGGCAGCGATATCTATGCCGATTTCGCGGAGATGAAATACAACCGCTACGGCTCCCTTCCCTGGGATGACAAGCAGTATGTCAAGATCAACGGATCGTACCACCTTCCCTGGGGCTTCATCGTCGGGGCAAGCCTCAACTGGCGCAGCGGCCGGCCCTACAGTCTGATCGACCCCAACCTGCCCTACGAGGCGAGGAATTTTGGATACACCAATCAGTACTATCTCGAGCCACGCGGCTCGTACCGCATAGGCAGCGCCTGGTGGCTCGACCTCCGGCTGAGGAAGGACTTCGAGATCGGCCCCACCACGCTCTCCCTCACCGCCGACGCCTTCAACCTGACCAACAACCAGGATGTAATCGGCCGCTCGGAAACCGAGTATTACCACGGCCGCGCCAACGACTGGATGCAGGCCGGCTACTTCGTGTTTGGAGGTAAGCTGACGTTCTGAGTGGAAGGTGACAGTCGTCGGCTACGCCGACTCCTCGCGATGACATAAGAAAAAGGCCGTACAAGGCGCGAGGCCCGGAAAAACATCGGGCCTCGGTGACCCCGGGACCGAGGCTGAACCTGGTGCCGGTGGTCAGCTACTCCTTGTCGTATATAAATAGGCAGCGCAGACCGCCTCGTCAAGACCTTTTTTCGTAATTTTCCAGTCTTACCAAAACACTACATAGAGCAGCACGGTGAGGCCGATAACCGCCATGCCGCCCCAGCGGGCAAAGGGGCTGGGGGTGAGGTCGAGGCCCGACTGGACCTTGAAGCGCACCGGCGCGGGAAGCGGGCGGACGACAGTGATCACGGTCATCACCGCCACCAGGCTGACGAAGGTGATGGCCATGTGGTTGAGGAAGGCCACCTGGGGCAGCAGCCAGAGCAGCAGTCCGTAAATCGGGATGTTGAGCAGCATGGCGGTCACCGCCGCCGCCGTGGGCGCCCGGCGCACGACCAGGCCGAAGAGGAAGACGGTGACGATGCCCGGCGAGATGAAGCCCTGGAACATCTGGATGTAGTTGAAGATCCCCTTGAAGGCCGGGTTGGCCAGGCCCGGGGCGATGAGGCAGCCGAAAAGGACAAAGACCCCGGTCATGGCCCGGCCCACCAGCACCAGCCGGCGGGAGCCGGCCGCGGGCCTGAGGTGCCGCTTGTAGAGGTCCATGGTGAAGATGGCCGAGGCCGAGTTGAGCATCGAGTCGAGACTGCTCATCACCGCCCCGAAAAGAGCGGCCAGCATCAGCCCGCGGAGGCCCACGGGCAGCAGCTCCTTGATCAGCGCCGGGTAGGCGGTGTCGGCGGCGCCGATCTGCAGCTGTCCCGAGGCGGCCAGCTGGAAGGCCATGATGCCGGGCAGCACGATGATGAAGGGGATCACCAGCTTGATCAGCGCGGCGAAGATGATGCCGTTCTGGCCGTGGCGCAGGCTTTTGGCGCCGAGGGTCCGCTGGGTGATGAACTGGTTGCAGCCCCAGTAGAAGAAGTTGGGGATCCAGATCCCCAGCAGCAGGGCTGTCCAGGGGATGTCCAGGTCGCTGGCCGGCAGGATCATGTGCAGCTTGTCGCCGTTGGCGGCAAAGAACGGGCCCACCCCGCCCACCGCCTTGAAGCCCAGCACCATCACCAGCAGACCGCCGAGCAGCAGGGCCGCACCCTGGAGCAGGTCGGACCAGACCACCGCCTTGAGACCGCCGTAGATGGTGTAGGCCGCGGCCAGTGCACCGATGATCCAGACGCCGTAGACCATGGGCAGACCGAAGATGGTCTCGATCACCAGCCCGCCGGAGTAGAGGATCGAGGCCAGGGCCACCGCCACGTACATGATCAGCATGAACACGGCCATCAGCGCCCGCGGGGCTGCTGCCGTAACGGTGCTCGAGGAACTCGGGCATGGTGTGGATGCCCAGGCGCAGGTAGAGCGGCAGCATCACCAGGGCCACCGCCACCAGGGTCACCGCGGCGATCCACTCGTAGCTGGCCACGGCCAGCCCCATGGCGCCGAAGCCGCTGCCGCTCATCCCGACAAAGTGCTCGGTGGAGATGTTGGAGGCGATGAGCGAGAATCCGATGAGCCACCAGGAGAGGCCGCGCCCGGCGAGGAAGTAGTCGGTGGAGCTCTCCTCCTTGCGCGAGGCGTAGAGCGAGACCGCCACCACCACGGCGATGAAGAGGACAAAGGCGCCGTAATCGAGGATGTTCAGTTCCACGTCAAAGGCTCCTCGGGGTTCGCGATTCTGGTTCGCGGTTGGCGGCCCGGGCAGAGTATAGTAGGGGCAACCAGATCCGTCAGCAGCAGGAGGACCACCACGTGAAGGCGATTCTGTTCACCCTGATCATGTTCCTGGCAACCGTCCCGTCCTTTTCAGCCGACACTAGCACAGCCCCGGAGGAGGGGTCAAAAGCCGGCCCGGTGATGGACTGGGAAAACCCGGCAGTCTTCGCCGTCAACCGCGAGGCCCCCCACTGCACCCTGCTGCCCTTCGACAGCATGGAAGCGGCGCTGGCCGGTGATCCGGCGGCTTCGCCCACACCACCTGTCACTGGACGGCACCTGGCAGTTCCACTGGGTGCGCAAGCCGGCCGACCGGCCCGTGGGGTTCGAGAAGGACGGCTTCGACACCAGCGGCTGGGCCACGATCAACGTCCCCGGCAACTGGGAGATCGAGGGCTTCGGCATTCCGGTCTACACCAACATCGAATATCCCTTTTCCGTGGTCCGTCCGGTGAAGTCCGGGGAGGCCAGGTCAGACCCCGGCAGCGAAACCGAAATGCTGGGGTTCGGTGTGCCGATCTACACCGACGTGGCCTACCCCTTTCCGGCCAACCCGCCCTTCATCCCCCACGAGTACAACCCGGTGGGCTCCTACCGCCGCACCTTCACCGTCCCCGAAGGCTGGGACGGCCGGCGGGTCTATCTCCACTTCGGCGGGGTCAAGTCGGCCTTCTACCTCTGGGTCAACGGCCAGCAAGGTGGGCTACAGCCAGGGCAGCAAGACCCCGGCCGAGTTCGAGATCACCGGCTTGCTGCGCGAGGGCGAGAACCTGCTGGCCCTGGAGGTCTACCGCTGGAGCGACGGGGCCTACCTCGAGGACCAGGACTACTGGAAGGTCAGTGGGATCGAACGCAGCGTCAGCCTGATCTCCCGGCCCCAGGTGATGATCCGCGACTTCTTCGTCGAGGGTGTGCTCGACCCCGAATGCCACCGCGGCCGCTTCGACGTCGAGGTGGAGCTGGCCCACGGCCTCGACACCCCGCCGCAGGAGCACCGGGTCGCGGATCATGTCTGCTCGACCCGGCCGGCAACCCGATCGGCGGCATGCCGCTGACCAGTCTGCCGCTCAGCTGGGAGGACGGCGTGGCCCACGCCATCTTCAAGACGACCGACCATGATGCCCGCAGCTCTGGACCGCCGAGACGCCCAACCTCTACCGCTTCGGCGTGGCCCTGCTGGACGGCGACGGCAACACCCTGGAGGCCGCGGCCTGCAACACCGGCTTTCGCCGCGTCGAAGTGCGCGACGGGCAGCTGCTGGTGAACAGCGTCCCGATCACCATCAAGGGGGTCAACCGCCACGAGCACGAACCGAAGACCTGCCGGGTGGTGAGCGAGGAGATGATGCTGGAGGACATCCGGCTGATGAAGCAGCACAACATCAACGCCGTGCGCACCAGCCACTACCCCAACGTGCCCGAGTGGTACGACCTCTGCGACCGCTACGGCCTCTACGTGGTGGACGAGGCGAACATCGAGTCCCACGGCATGGGCTACGACCCGGACGTGACCCTGGGCAACCGGCCCGACTGGCAGGCCGCACACCTCGACCGTATCGAGCGGATGGTGGAGCGGGACAAGAACCACCCCTCGGTGATCATCTGGTCCATGGGCAACGAGGCCGGCGACGGGGTGAACTTCGTGGCCGCCTCGGACTGGATCCACCGCCGCGACCCCACCCGGCCGGTGCACTACGAGCGGGCCAAGCTCGAACCGCACACCGACATCTACTGCCCGATGTACGCCCGCATCCCCACCCTCGTGCAGTACGCCCGCAAGAAGCAGGACCGGCCGCTGATCCTCTGCGAGTACGCCCACGCCATGGGCAACAGCGTGGGCAACCTGCAGGACTACTGGGACGTGATCCTGGCCCACCCCCAGCTGCAGGGCGGCTTCATCTGGGACTGGGTGGACCAGGGGCTCTACGCCGAAACCGCTGACGGCGAGCCCTTCTGGGCCTACGGCGGCGACTTCGGCCCGCCGGAAACCCCCAGCGACAAGAACTTCTGCTGCAACGGGCTGGTCTTCCCCGACCGCCAGACCCACCCCCACATCGAGGAGGTGAAGAAGGTCTACCAGCAGATCAAGACCGAACCGGTGGACCTCGAGGCCGGACTGCTGAAAGTGACCAACCGCCACGACTTCATCGACCTCTCACGATACGAACTGCACTGGGTCATCGAGGAGGACGGCGTGGTGACGGCCGGGGGACAGGGCCCCACGCTCAAAACACCGGCCGGTGAGACCACGCAGTTCATCCTCAACCTGCCCGAGCTGGTGCCCACGCCCGGCGCCGAATACCACCTCACCGTCCGCTGGCGCACCGCGGATGACCAGCCGCTGATCGAAAAGGGCCACCTGGCGGCCTGGGACCAGTTCCGCCTGCCGCTCCAGGGCCCCGGGCCGATGCCCGCCGGGGAGGGCTCGTCACCGGTGACCTTCATCCGCTCGCCGAATCCGAAGCCCGGGTGGAGGGGGACGGCTTCACCATCCTTTTCGATCCCGCTCTCGGGGCGGATGACCTCCTTCACCTTCCGCGGCACCGAGCTGCTGCGGTCAGGGCCCGCGGGCTGATTTCTGGCGCGCGCCCACCGACAACGACTTCGGCAACGGCATGCCGAAGCGCTGCGCGGTCTGGCGCGATGCCGGGACGGCGATGACCCTCGAAGCGCTTCGGCGTGCGGCAGGCCGGCACGCGGCAGGTCCAGGTGGACGCGCTGTTCAGCGTTCCGGCCAACGGCTCCAGCCTGCGCACCAGCTACCGCATCATGGGCAGCGGCGACGTGATCGTGGAGCAGTCCTTTGTTCCGGGCGGCACCGACCTGCCCGAGCTGCCGAAGTTCGGCACGCAGCTGATCCTGCCCGGCTCGTTCACGCAGATCGAGTGGTTCGGCCGCGGCCCCCACGAGAACTACTGTGACCGCTGGACCGGCGCGGCGCTGGGCCGCTACCGCATGCCGGTGGCCGAGATGTATCACCCCTACATCCGCCCCCAGGAGAACGGCACCCGCACCGACGTGCGCTGGGTCGCCCTGACCGGGGAGGACGGCGTGGGGCTGCTGGCCGTCGGGCATGCCCCTGCTGAGCATCAACGCCCAGCACTACCTCACCGAAGACTTCGACCCCGGCGAGGAAAAGGCCCAGCGGCACACCTTCCACGTCAAGCAGCGCGACCTGGTCTCCTCAACCTCGACTGGCGGCAGATGGGCGTGGGGGGCGACAACAGCTGGGGCGCCCGGCCCCACGAGGAATACACCCTGGAACCCCGGCCCTACACCTACCGTTTCCGGCTGCGGCCCTTCCTGCCCGGAGGAAGAGTCACCGGAAATGCTGGCCCGACAGGAGTTCTGACCGTGGACACCGCAACCCTGCAGGCACAGTTCATCCAGCTCTACGGCGAAAGCCGGGAACCGCTGCGTTTCTTCTTTGCCCCGGGCCGGATCAACCTCATCGGCGGCCACACCGATTACACCGGCGGGCTGGTGCTGCCCTGCGCGATACAGCTCGGCACCCTGGCCGCCGCGCGCCGGACCACGGCGAACCACCTGGCCCTGGCCTCGGTGGACGATCCCTTCAACTGCACCGTCCCCCTGGACCGGCCGCTGGCGCCGCAGGGAAAGAACTGGGTCAACTACCCGCTGGGCGTGGCGGACCAGTTCCTGCGCCGCGGCAGCAGTCTCCCCGGCGTTGAACTGCTCTTCTCCGGCGACCTGCCGCGGGAAGCCGGGCTCTCCTCCTCGGCCTCCCTCGAGCTGGCCACGGGGGTGGCCCTGAACAGTCTGGCCTGCGCCAACCTGGAGATGGAAGAACTGGTGCGCATGGCCCGGGCAGCGGAGAACGCGTTCGTCGGCCTCGAATGCGGGATCATGGACCAGTTCGTCTCCGGCATGGGCCGCAAGGGGTGCGCCCTGCTGCTCAACTGCTCCACCCTGCAGCACCGGCAGGTGCCGCTGCCCCTCGACGGCCACCGGCTGGTCATCGCCGATACCAGGAAACCGCGGGAACTGGCCGGGTCCGGCTACAATGAACGGGTGGAGGAGTGCCGGGAGGTCGAGTTGAGCCTGCTCGGCGTGCTGGAGGCCCCCAGCCTCTCCCGGCTGACCCCCGGGCGGCTGGAGCGAAACATTCACCGCATCCCAACCGAGACCCTGCGCCGGCGGGCGCGGCATGTGGTGAGCGAGAACGGCCGGGTGATGCAGGCGGTGCAGGCGCTGATGGGGGGAGATCTGGAGGCATTCGGCGCGCTGATCAACGCCTCCCACGACTCGCTGTGCAACGACTACCAGGTCTCCTGTCCCGAGCTGGACTGTCTGGTGGAGGCGGCCCGGGGATCGGCGGGCGTGCTCGGCGCCCGGATGATGGGCGGCGGTTTCGGCGGCTGCACCCTGACCCTGGTCCGGGAGGATGCGGCAGAAGAGTTCATTGCCCGGGCCGGAGAAATCTACCACAGGGCCACCGGCCGCACCGCCGAATTTCATCCGGCCGACACCGGTGACGGCGCCAGGGAGATCGAATGATGAGCCTGATCAGCAATGCCCCGGAGTTCAGCAGCAAGCAGGCGGCACAGTTCGTCCTCGACTTTTACGGCATCGAGGGGGAGGCCGTCCCGCTGCCCGGCGAGCGGGACCAGAACTTCCGTATCGACGCCGGGGACGGCACCCGCCATGTCTTCAAGATCGCCAACCGGCTGGAGGAGCCGCAGTTTCTCGAGGCCCAGAACCGGGCCATGACCCACCTCGCCCTCTCCATTGACAGCACCCCCAGGGTGGTGGCCTCCACCTCGGGCGCCGAAATCGTCACCATCACCCACAGCAGCGGCAACGAGTACCTGGCCCGGCTGGTCAGCTGGATGGAAGGCATCCCCCTGGCCCGGCTGAAACGTCAGACCGACAGCCTGCTAATCGACCTGGGGCGTGCGGTGGGACGCATCGACCGGGCCTTTGCCGGCTTCGACCACCCGGCAACGCACCGCGAGTTCCACTGGGACATGGCCCGGGGACTGGAGGTGGTGAGCGACTACCGCTCGCTGATCACCGACGAAGAGCTGGGATCGCTGGTGGACCGGGCCGCGGCCCTCTATGAAGCAGAGTCGTTGCCGCTGCTCCCGCGGCTGCGCAAGAGCGTGATCCACAACGACGCCAACGACCACAATGTCATCGTGGGCGGCGGCGACGATCTCCGCACCCGCAACCAGCAGGTCACCGGGATCATCGATTTCGGCGACATGGTGCACAGCTTCACCCTGGGCAACCTGGCGGTGGCCGTGGCCTACGCCGTGCTGGACAAACCGTCCCCCCTGGCCGCGGCCTGCCGCATCGTCGAGGGCTATCACACCCGGATGCCCCTGGATGAAGACGAACTGGCCGCGCTCTTCGGCATGGTCTGCCTGCGCCTGGCGGTCAGCGCCTGCATCGCCGCGCACCAGGTGCAGGAGCGGCCGGACGACCCGTATCTCAGCATCAGCCAGCAACCGATCCGCCGCACCCTCCCCCGGCTGCTGGAGATCCACCCCCGGGTGGCGCTGATGGCCTTCCGCCGGGCCTGCGGCCTGGAGCCGAACCCTCGCGCCGCTTCCATCCGTGAGTGGCTGGCCCGGCACACCGCGTCCTTCGGCCCGGTCATGCCGGAGCTGCACGACGCCTCCATGACCCCGCTGGACCTGGGCATCGGCAGCCCGCTGGTCAATGGCGACCCCGAGATCTACTCCGAGCCCCAGCTGACCTGGCGGATCGTGAGGAAGATGGCCTCCGAGAGCGCCCAGGTGGGAGTGGGGCTCTACGACGAACCGCGGATCATCTACACCGCCGCGGCCTTCCGCACCCCCGGGGCGGTGGAGAACCGCACCGTCCACCTGGGGATCGACCTCTACGTGGGACCGGGCACGCCGATCCTCGCGCCGCTGGACGGCACGGTGCACGCCCTGGGCAACAACGCCAAACCCCAGGACTACGGGCCGGTGATCATCCTCGAACACAGGACTGAAGACGGGGAACCGTTCTTCACCCTCTACGGCCACCTGTCCGAGAGCTCGCTGGAGGAGCTGGAGGAGGGGATGGAGATCCGGCAGGGCCAGCCCTTTGCCGCCGTGGGCTATGCCGCGGTCAACGGCAACTGGCCGCCGCACCTGCACTTCCAGGTGATCACCGACCTGCTGGGCCTGGGCCTCGACTTTCCCGGGGTCTGCGAGCACTCCGAGAGGGGCACCTGGTGCACCCTCTCCCCCGACCCCGACCTGATCCTCGGCCTGCCCGAGGGCGTGCTGCCCCCGCCGGTGAAGACCGGTGCTGATACCCTGGCCGCCCGGCGGACCCTGATCGGCCCCAGCCTGAGCATCGGCTACCGCGACCCGGTGAAGGTGCAGCGGGGCTGGATGCAGTATCTCTACGACGAAACCGGCCGCCGCTTTCTCGACGCCTACAACAACGTGCCCCACCTGGGCCACTGCCACCCCCGCATCGTGGAGGCGGCCCGGCAGCAGATGTCGGTGCTGAGCACCAACACCCGCTACCTTCACGACACGATCAACGACTACGCCGAGCGGCTCACCGCCACCATGCCCGACCCGCTCAGCGTCTGCTACTTCGTCAACTCGGCCAGCGAGGGCAACGAGCTGGCCCTGCGCCTGGCCCGGGCCTTCACCGGACTGAAGGACATGATCGTGCTCGAGGCGGCCTACCACGGCCACTGCACCACGCTGATCGACATCAGCCCCTACAAGCACGACGGCCCGGGCGGCCGGGGCGCGCCCGAGTGGGTGCACACCGCGCCGATCCCCGACACCTACCGCGGCCTGTACAAGGCGGACGATCCCGAGGCCGGGCCGAAATACGCCGGGCACGTGGAGGCCATCGTCGAGGGCCTGCTGAAAAAGGGCCAGGGGCTCTGCGGCTTCATCGCCGAGTCGTACCCCAGCGTCGGCGGCCAGATCATCGTTCCCCGACGGCTACCTCAAGGCGGCATACAAAGCGGTCCAGGGCGCCGGCGGCGTCTGCATCGCCGACGAGGTGCAGACCGGGTACGGCCGCATCGGCACCCACTTCTACGCCTTCGAGGCCCAGGGCGTGGTGCCCGACATCGTGGTGCTGGGCAAGCCCATCGGCAACGGCCACCCCATCGGCGCGGTGGTCACCACCCCGGAGATCGCCGAGGCGTTCGACAACGGGATGGAGTTCTTCTCCACCTTTGGCGGCAACACCGTCTCCTGCGCGGTGGGCCTGGCCGTGCTGGAGACCACGCTGGAGCAGGACCTCCAGGGCCACGCCCTGCGGGTGGGCAACCGCCTGCTGGAGGGGCTGGGCCGCCTCAAGGACCGCTACCCGATCGTCGGCGACGTGCGCGGGTCGGGGCTGTTCATCGGCGTGGAGCTGGTGCGGGACCGCGCAGACGCTCGAGCCGGCCGGCGCCGAAGCCGCCTTCGTGGTGGACCGCATGCGGGACAAGGGCGTCCTCGCCGGCACCGACGGCCCGTATCACAACGTGGTGAAGATCCGGCCGCCCATGCCCTTCACCGCGGAAAACGCCGACCAGCTGGTGGCGGTGCTGGAAGAGGTGCTGGAGGAGGACTTCGCCGAATGAGCCGGTTGCCAAAAATGTCACCGCGAGGAGCAGGCGCAGCCTGCGACGTGGCATCTCTCTGTCAACGATATTGATTTTTGTTCCTGCTGCTCGCCCCCGCCACCGGCTGGGCCGCAGAGCAAGAGCAGGACGAGTACAGCGCCATCCAGGCCCGGCTGGCCAGCGGCTGGAACCACTGGAACACCCGCAGCGTCCTCTCCCAGGTCCTGCTCCCCGAGGGGCTGGCAGTAAACCTCTCCTTCAAGCAGCGGGACTGGATCGACGAGCGCTACCTGCGGGAAGCGCTGATCGGCCGGCGGGACGAGGGCGCGGAAGAGATCATCCCCGGCCTGCACGCCCTGGACGGGCGCTACAGCTCGCTGGAGATCCGCTGGCAGCATCTGGCCGCCCGGGTGGAGACGGCCCGCGAGGGGATCGACCTGGTGGTGCTGGTCACCCCGCTGGAGACGCCGGAGAAACCGGTGGACCTCGTCGTCCAGTCGGCCATGCTCTGGAACCGGCCAGGACAGATCAGCCTTGCTGAGGGCACGCTTCAGGCAAAGCTCCCCGAGCGCGAGATCACGATCTTCACCACCGGAACCCACGCCCCCGACCCGTACATCGACGCCCCGACGCCCTACCTGGTCCACCGCCTGGACGGCCCGCTGGGCATCTCCACCGGACGAGCGCGCACGGTGCAGGAAATCACAGCTATTGTCGGGAAGCAGCAGGCCGCCCTGCAAAAAGAAGCCGAGGCCTTCGGCGAGCTGGCCCAGGCCTGGCTGGCCATCAAGTCCGGCCTGGCCTGGAACACCATCTACGAGCCAAAGCACCAGCGGGTGGTCTCCACCGTGGGCCGGCTGTGGAACGAGGAGTACGGCGGCTACTGCCTCTTTGGCTGGGACAACTTCTTCCTCGCCTACGGCTGCTCGCTCTTCGGCCGCGACCTGGCCCTGGCCAATGCCGTGGAGCATCTGCGGGGCATCACCGACGAGGGCTTCATCCCCAACGACAACCGGGGCAACGGCTGCAAGTCCTGGGACCGCTCCCAGCCGCCGGTGGGCGGAATCATGGTGCGCGAGCTCTATCGCCGCTGGCCCGAGCGCTGGTTCCTGGAGACGGTTTTCCCGCCGCTGCTGCGCTGGAACCGCTGGTACAGCGAGCGGCGTCTGAACGACGGCCTGCTCAGCTACGGCTCGCACCAGACAGCGAACCCCTGCGGCGAACCCTACGCCAACAGTGAAGTGGCCGCCCGCTGGGAGTCGGGGATGGACGACTCGCCGATGTACGAGGGCGTGCCCTTTGACAAGGAGCGGGGCATCCTCCTGCTGCAGGACGTGGGTCTGACCAGCCTGCACATCGCCGACTGCCGGGCCCTGGCCGAGATGGCGGCCATCCTCGGCCGCACGGACGAACAGCGAGAACTGACCGAAAGAGCCAATCGATTTTCAACGGCAATGGAACGGCTGTGGGACGAGGAGACCGGCCTCTACCTCAACCGGCGGAGTGACAACGGCGAGTTCTCGAACCGTCTGTCCCCCACCCTCTTCTACCCCCTGCTGGCCGGCGTGCCGGATGACAAGCGGGCACGACGCATGGTGCAGGACCACCTGCTCAACCCGGCCGAGTTCTGGGGCGACTACGTGATCCCCTCCATCGCCCGCAGCGACCCCTCTTTCCAGAAGCAGCGCTACTGGAAGGGCGCCATCTGGCCGCCGCTGAACTTCCTGGTCTATCTCGGGCTGCGGGAGGCCGGGATGGATGAGGTGCAGAAACAGCTGGCGGAAAAGTCACTGGCGCTGTTCATGGACGAGTGGCGGCGCATGGGCTATGTCAGCGAAAACTACTCCTCGATCAGCGGCCGGGGCGACGACCCGCGGCTCTCCAGCGACCGCTTCCACTCCTGGGGCGTGCTGATGGGGCTGCCGGCCTTTCTCGAGGCCGGCCACCTGCCGCCGACAGAGACCGGGTTGGGACAGTAAGCAGACACCCGGCTCACCACGCCACCCCGGCCACCGTGGCCCCGTGGGTGACGGCTCCCTGCTCCCAGGCGAGGAAGTCGATGCCCGGAATCATGGTGACCAGATCCCCGTCGTAGTTCCAGCCCCGCACCTGGCCGTCCAGCGACCGGCCCCGGACCGCGGCCGGTGAGGATCTCGTCGATCCCGTCGCCGTCCAGGTCGGCACAGGAGACGTTCACCCCATACCAGCCGTTGTCAAAGGCGAGGAAATTCACCGCCTCCATCGGCTCCGCCAGGCCGTCGCCGTCCCAGTTCCAGCCCCGCACGTGGGGGGCGAACATCGGCCCGGGCCCCGGCCCGGTGACGATCTCGTCGCAGCCGTCGCCGTCGATGTCACCACAGGCCACCTTCACCCCGTACTGCAGGGTGCCGTAAGCAAAGAAAGAAACCTCGGTGATCGGGGCTCCGCCGTAACCGAACGCCCTGACGTGCGGCCCGTACACCGCGCCCGGGCCCGGCCCGGTGACAATTTCATCATAGGCGTACCCGTCAAGGTTGCCGCAGGCCACGTTGACCCCCCACTTAGGCGTGCCGTAAGCGAAGAAGGAGACGTTCAGGGGCTGGACCGGCCCCTGGTCCTCCCACTTCCACCCCCGGACATGGGGGCCGAAGACCGCACCCGGCCCGGCGCCGGTGATGATCTCATCTCCATACGTGTAAAAGTCGATATCGCCGGCGGCGATGTTCACGCCGTACTTGAGCGTGCCATAGGCCATGAAGTCGAAGCCGGGGACCGGGGACCCGTCGAGAAGGAAGGCCCGCACGTGAGGCCCGTATACCGCGCCCGGGCCCGGCCCGGTGAGGATTTCCGGCAAGCCGTCGTTGTCGATGTCGCCGGCGGCAACATTGACGCCATAGCCCGTGGCGCCGTAGGCCGTCCACTCCGCCGCCGGGGCGCTCACATCGGGAACGGCGAACAGCCGCACGTCCGGCGGGTTTGCCGGCCCCACACCCGGCCCGGTCACGATGCAGGCGCGGGTCACATCGTTGGCCACGGTCCGGTTGCGCAGGACGGTGATGCCGCTGCCCCAGGAATAGTGGCTGCCGTCGGTGATCACGTCCAGATCCCCGTCCCCGTCGATATCGCCCAGGGCCGCGGAGGCCGGCCCGGCACCGGCCACATAGCTCTCATATGAGTTGAACAGACCTGTACCGTCGCCATAGCTGACCGATATGTCCATGGTGGAGTTGTTGGACGCCACGAGGTCCGCCGCGCCGTCATGGTTGATATCGGTGATGCCGACCCAGCGGGTGTCCTGGCCGGCCGGAACGATCACTGCATCTCCAAAGCTGCCGTGTCCAGTCCCGAAGAGCAGTGCGACCGACCCCTCCCACCCCGTCCCCGGCCCGGAGAGGGCCACCGCCAGGTCGGGGTGGAGGTCTCCGTCCAGGAATCCCGCAGTGGCCATCACGGGGTACGACGGCACGGGGTAACTGACCGGGGCGCCGAAGCTGCCGTCACCCCCGCCGGGGAAGACGGAAACATGGGCGGCCGGGCCGGGGTATTCCTCGCTGACCACCACCAGGTCGTCGTATCCGTCGCTGTCCAGGTCCGAAGCAAGAATGTAGACAATGTTTCCCGACAGGCCCGTGGTACAAGTGCCGATCCGCTCGAACCCGGCCTCACCGTCGCCCTGGAGGACCAGCACCCTTTCGCGGCTGGACAGCAGCAGGTCGACGTGACCGTCGCCTTCCAGATCGGAGGCGGCAATGGACCACCCCCTCAACGAAAAATCGTGCAATTCAGGCGGGCCATACTCCAGGTCGCCCAGCCCGCGAAGGATGGCCAGACAGGGAAAATCGAGACGGACCACTGCCAGGTCGAGGATGCCGTCACTGTCATAGTCGGCGACAGCCAGCTGCCGCGCGTCGTCCTCCATGCCAAAATCTCCGGCCTCGGAATAAATCCCGCCGCCCAGGTTCTCCAGTACCGAGACCAGGTAGTCGCTGTCATTGGCGGTCACCACATCGAGGTCGCCGTCGCCGTCCAGATCCTCCAGAACCAGGGAGAGGGTATTGCGGCCGCCTTCATACCCCTCGATACAGCGAAACCGGCCGTTTCCCGCTCCAAGGAGAATACCCACATCACGGCCCATGCTGGCGGCGAGATCGGTGAACCCGTCTCCGTCGATCTTGCCGAAGACAATATCCTCGTGGGTCACTCCGAAGTTGCTGATCACCGGTTCCGCAAACTCACCATCCGGGGTCCCGCGGAAGACTTCGATGCCCTGTCCCTCATCACCGCTCACCAGGTCGAAGCCCCCGTCACCGTCGACGTCGAGCAGTTCGAGAAATCTGTAGCGCCCTGCCCGCACCAGGGCTTCCGGGCCGAAGGCGCCGTTACCCAGCCCCCGGGTACTGTTTCAGGTTTCCGCTGATGAGGCCGTAATAATCGTCGTAAGAGCTCTCCAGGGTCACCAGGTCGAACAGGCCGTCTCCGTCCAGGTCGGCCAGTTCCATCTCCGTGACCCCGGTTGTGGTGGTGAGCACCGGCCCTTCCACAAAGGTGCCGTCGCCCAGACCCGGCAGGACCCAGACCTCGCCCCACTGACCATAGTAGAAGTCATCATAGCGGTATCCCGCCAGCAGGTCGGGCAGGCCGTCGCCGGTCACGTCGCCCGCCAGCAACGCCCCCGGGATCTTATCTGCAGCGGGATAGGTCGTCCGGGCGGCAAAGCTGCCGTCGCCGTTGTTCAGCAGCACCGAGATGGCAGGGCTGATCTGCACCACCAGGTCGAGGTCCTTGTCGCCGTCCAGGTCGGCCAGCACCATCCGGATGGGCCGCTCCCCGGTGGTGAACCATCCGGCAGTGGTGAAGCCGGCATTGCCGTCGTTGTGCAGGACCTGGACCACATCGAGATGGTAGAGCGAGATCACCAGGTCGATGTCGCCGTCATTGTCCAGATCGCCGGCCACAAGATCAAAGGGATTGGATACTGTGGGGAAACCGCTGGGAGGGTTGAACGTTCCATCACCGTTTCCCAGCATGAACGCCACTTCGTCACCGCCATAACAGGCCACGGCCAGATCGAGGTTCCCGTCGCCATCCAGATCTTCCAGCACTTTGTTTCTGGGCCAGTCGCCGGCGGGGAAGAGACGTGCGGCATCGAAGCGAAACGGGTCGGCGGCGAAAGACGCGGCTGGTCCGGCAAGCGCCAGCAGCAGGGCCGGGAGCAGGACGAGCAGACAACAGCACCATTGCGGTGGACGATTCATGGGCTCTCCTCCTTGCCGGCAGCGAATGTGCCTGCCTCGAGGCTATTGTCCATGAATAGTGGTCAATTGTAAAAAAATTTCTCGCCGGGAAGGCGTTGAAGATCATCCCGATCTACAACAGTGGCAGTTTCAACCCCTCGAATGCCGCCCTCCAGAGCGGCCAGCGAAGAGCCACGGAGACCAGCAGAACGATGAGGATGGCGGCAAGGACTGCCAGGCGCAGCCGCTTCCCCCTGGCCGCGGGCGGCTGCTTGTCCCGCAGCGGCTCCAGGGTGACCCGTCCGGCCAGCAGCAGGGCCAGCGGCAGCAGGATAAGGCCGGAGAGAACGCTGATCCAGGCCCCGATTTTCAGAGACCTTGGCCGGTAACGGAAGACCACCGTGTGCCGTCCGGCAGGGACGGGGACAGCACGGAAGGCCGCGTTGGCCCGCAGGATCTCCACCGGTTCCACATCCAGTTCGGCCTCCCAGCCGGGGTACCAGGCATCACCGAGCCAGAGCCACCCCTTTTCCGCGGCCTCGAACTCCACTTCCATCCGGGCATCCTCGTAGCGGACGATCCGCGCCCACTCCTCCACCGGCCCGTCCGCCGATGCATCGCCGGTCCCGCCGGTTTCGCTGACCTCCTCCTCGAGGAGGATATCGCGCTGGAGGTCGAAAGAGGGGTCGGCCAGGGCGTCGATCATCAGCGGCAGCCGGTCACGCAGCCAGGCCCGGTGGACCAGGCGGACCCGGGGGATCGGGTCGGGGTTGCGGTAGAGGGTGAAGCCTCGCTCCTCCAGCAGCGGTTCGTAGCGCTCAGCCGGCAGCCGCGGGGCGGCCACGATCCCCACACCGGCCAGGTCGAGCAGGCGGTCCAGGGGCAAACGGTTCAGCTCGCGGTAGTGGCGGATCTGCAGCGGGCTCCAGGCGTCGAAGCAGGCGGTCTCCAGGCCGAAGGAGGCCGGGCCGTACATGTGCAGGGTGGAGAAGTAGCCAAGGTAGCTCGACAGGTCCAGGCCCCAGCCGTCGTGCCAGCGGAAGGCCGAGTTGCCGTCATTGACCAGCCCGGCCACCCGCAGCTGCCCCCGTCCGCCGACCTCCTGGATCGCCAGGCAGACGGTTCTGGGCGAGGCCCGGTAGACCGCCGGGTCGATGGTCCGGTTGTAAAACCAGCCGTGGAGGCCCAGGTCGAGGAGGGTGAGCAGGACGGCGCCAACCGCCAGCAGCGCCGGGCCGCGCCGCGTGCGGTGGGCGCAGAGGATCAATGCACCGAACGTCAGTGCCAGCACCGAGGCGAGGACCAGGTCGCGCACCAGGTGCGGGCCGCCACGGAGAGCTTCGGCATCGAACAGGGCGGTGCCGTTGGCCACCAGCGGGGCGGCGACGCTGAGCAGCAGCGCCACGGCAAAGGCCAGGCACGCCCGGCGGAGCGCCGGCCGGTTCCAGAGCGGCCCTTCGTCCTGCCGGCGGGCAGCGGTGAGCAGCGCCTCCAGACCCAGCCCGGCCAGCACGGCAACCGGGAAGCCGAAGAGGAAGAGGAAGCGGGCCGGGATGCGGAAGTTCTGCAGCAGCGGCAGCCAGACCAGCAGTTTGCCGAACAGGGTGTACTTGCCCATGGCCAGCAGCAGGGCGAAGAGCGCCGCCGCGGCGTGGAAACGGGCCGGCGGCGCGCGCAGGGCCAGCGCGGCCAGCAGGGCGAGAAAGAGCGGGACGATCCCCGGCCAGGCCTGCAGTTCCCAGTAAAAACCGTCGGCCCCGGCGCGCCACGAGCCGTCCGCCGGCTCGCCGAACAGGTCGGGGACCAGCAGCGCCATCAGGTGGCTGGGCGGCAGCGAACCGTCCATCAGCAGCGCCTCGGGAATCGTCCCGGCCCGGGCGCTGGCCCCGGTCAGTTCCAGGGTTGGCAGCAGCTGCACCGCGGCCAGTCCGATGGCGGCCATGGGCACCAGCAGCAGCGGGATGAGGAGCTCACGCCGGTTCTTCCATCCCCCCGCCAACAGGGGCAGCGCCCGCCAGAGAAAATAGAGCCACCAGAAGACCAGGGTGTAGACCGCCGCCTGGGGGTGGCCGGCCAGCAGCACCAGGGTGATGACGGCGATGATCATCGCCGTGCTGCTCCGCCGTTTGTGCGGCTCGGTCAGCCAGCGCTCGGCCAGCCAGCAGAGCGCCGGGAGCCAGACCACCACGTTGACCAGGTTGAGGAACAGCGCCCGCAGAACCAGGAACCCGCCCCACTGGAAGGCCAGCCCGCCCAGCAGGGCCGCCGCCGGCCGGCAGCGCAGGGCGCGGAGATAGCCGTAGGTGAACAGCCCGGCGAGGATGAAGTGCAGGATGGTGCTGTACGCCGCGGCGTGGTGCGTGGACATCAAGGCGAAGAACGGCCAGTTGGGCAGGTAGAACACGCCGGCCTGCCCTTCGGCAAAGAGCGGAAAGCCGCAGGCGATCTCGGGGCACCAGAGGGGCAGACGCCCTTCCCGCATCCGCGACACGGCCCAGGCCCGCAGCGGGTAGTTGAGCATCATCGCGTCGAGGATGAAGAACGCCCCGCGGAGGAGGAGCGCTTTCCAGAAGACGAGGAGCGGGAGAACGATGAGCGTCAGCCAGGGCAGGAAACGGGATTTCATGCCTCTACTCTCCCGGGTGGTGATCGACATTCAGTGCGCTCATTCTAAGCACCACCCGGTCACGCCGTCAAACCGGTGGACCACTTGAACAGAGTTCCGGGGACGTAAAAAACCCCGGGGGCTGCATCGGCAGCACCCCGGGGTGTCCATGTGAGGAACTCATTCCCTCAAAGTTATTCAGCGCAGATCGTGGTCATGGTGCAGGTGTCGGTCATCATGTAGCCGACGGCGTCATCCTGCGCCTTGACGGTGAAAACCAGGTCACAGTTACAGGTGGTGTTCAGCGCATGAACGGGCTGGCTCCACATGATGTTACCAGTGTCGAAGCCGGCCACATTCAGCACGCCGGTGCGGATCGGGCCGTACTCGTTGCCGTTGCACAGTGTGACGTAGACGCCGCCACTGACGGTGATCGGGTCGGCGGTGACGTTGGTGATGTCCACCTGGAAGGCGGCAGCCTGGGGCAGCGCCAGTTCCGTTTCGAAGCAGATCATGGTGGGGGTGAAGGTCACCTCGGGAACGCGGATGACAAAGCTCTCCGAGGCGCCAAAGCCGGTGCCGCCCCAGCCGGTGATCCAGCGGCCGTCGGGGGAGATGTCGGAGGCGAAAGCGAAGTTGTAGCCGGCGGGGTATTCAACACCCAGCTCGTCGAGATACTCGTCCAGACGAATCGTGCCGATACCCTCGCGCCAGATGATCGCCTTGCCGAAGGTGGCCGGCCCCAGGGGCCAGGTGCCGCCGACGATGGTCGTGCCGTCCGCCGTAATGCCGGTGCCGGCCATTCTCGATTCCGCGCCAACGGCGAGGTTCGGAAGCTGTTCGTAGGTGTCGGTATCGATGTTGTAGCGATAGGCATAGCCCGGATCGAAGAAACCGCCGATGCCGAAACCGGTGGCGTAGACACCGTCGTCGGAAACAGCGTAAGCCTCCTGTGCGACGTCGCCCGTGTCGGTGAAAATCAGCTCCTGCACGCCGTCCACCCAGACCGCACCCTGGCGTCCGGCGCCGTCCTGCCAGCCCACAACGACATTGCCGTCCAGGTCGACGCCGTTGGCCCGGGCCGAATTGCCGATGGTGGCCGAGCCGAGATCGATCGGTCCCACACCTTCGGTCCACTGGAACGCATGGGTATCGGCGGTGCCGAGGCTGGTCCAGCCGAGACCGACCACCGAAAGGCCGTCACCGGAGATGCCCCAGCCGCTGCTGACTTCGGCGTCAATCTGAATGCCGATGTCGGGGATCATGCCAAAGCCGGTCCAGGTGTCGGCAGCGACGTCGTAGCGGCTCATCTCGTGATAGTCCTCCACGGCGTTGTACGTGGTGCCGCACACATACAGGCCGTCGTTGGAGACTTTGGCCTGTCCGCCGACGCCGCTACCCGCGGGAACGCCGCCGATGGTGGTTACGCCGCTGTCCGCGGTCCACATGAAATACTCACCGGCCGAGTGGGCAAAGCTGCCCACGGCAACACCGTTGTTGCTGATGCCCTCCATCAGCCCGTTGCCATCGCCGGTCTGCCAGAAATAGACCTCCGGAACCTCGGTGATCGTCAGCTGCCCGAACTCCAGGCCCATCGGCTCGGCCCAGCCGTCCAGCACCACGGTGTAGAAGCTGGTCAACCCGGTGTAGTCGTAGGTCCCCACCGCGTCGAGAATGTCCAGGGAGGCGAGCGTCGTGCCTTCATAGCCCACCTCGAAGTGGGGGGCGAAGTCACCAATGACGCCTGCTTCATCCAGCGGACAGTCGGGGTAGGGATAGTCCACGTTGTCCCGGGCCATGAAGAAGCCGTCGGCCACCGGATCGCTCTCGCGGATCACGAAGTAGGGGATTCCCGGGAAGGGATCCTGGAAGCCGTGCGTTGCCGGCCCGATGACCGAACTGAACGAGTCCGCGTCGATCACGTAGCCGCGCGTGTTGTACGTCACGCTGTCCAGAAAGTTGTTCGAGTCGACAATGAACGACCAGGTGAAAGCATCACCGGAGACCACGTCCGCAAATGACCCGGCGGTGATCTGGTTGTATTCCACTGTCCCGGTGATTTCCACCTGGACGGTGGCCGCCTGGACCGGACCCGCCACAACCAGCAAAAAAACGAATAGCGAAACCAAAGATCTCATTTTTTCAACTCCTCTTTCTGTTTCCCCTCGAGAGCGATTGCTGCCTGCCGGACCGTTTCGTATCACAAGCCCCGAAACCGGCAAGCCATTTCTTTTCCCACCAGGACCCGGGGAACTGGTGGGACTCCTCCTCCGGGGCGGAAGGAGGAAGACTTCCCTACAGATTGTCAGATGATCTACGTCGGCCCCCCCGCTTCCCTTCCTGCGCGGATCGATTTGACCGCCACTGTGTCGGAGACGAGGAGACGATACGAAACGAACAAAAGATACAGTATTCGATACGATGCAGTCTCGTCAGCATGGTTCTTTTTTTTGCCCATATGTTGCAAATCATCATATTTTCGGATATTTGTTCAATTCTGTGATGAAAAGTCACCGGGCATTCAAACGGCAACAGGGCAAGCGACCAGGCAAGTCCGTCATCTGAAGGCGATCCGGTGAATCATCCTTGTGGCCAGATGAAATATCTTCAGGAAACACCCATTCGTTACTTACTCGCCATGCTAATTCCCGTTCTGGTTCTGGCCGGAACAGATACCGGATACGCCACCGCTCAATCACGGCTTGTCTTCCAAAACCTGACCGTCGATGACGGCCTGCCCG
This sequence comes from uncultured Acidobacteriota bacterium, assembly GCA_963836075.1. Classification (GTDB taxonomy): domain Bacteria; phylum Acidobacteriota; class JAQAZP01; order JAQAZP01; family JAQAZP01; genus JAQAZP01. The sequence continues at coordinate 1,048,289 of CAWIIB010000009.1, read as the reverse complement.
ACAACACGATACGCGCCATCATTCAGGACCGTCGAGGCTTCATCTGGCTGGGTACCCAGGGGGGGCTTGTTCGTTACGATGGCCTGGAATTTCGGGTCTTTCGACCTCTTCAGGGAGACCAGACAACTGTTGCCGGCCGTCTCATCAGTTGCCTGCTTGAGGATTCCCGGGGCCGGATCTGGGTGGGGACGATTCTCAACGGGATGTGCCGCTATGATCCCGTGAATGAGCGCTTCACCCGATTCGGGACGGAAACGGGGGACATCTCGCAAATCCCAGCCGGTTGGATCCGGAACTTTGCCGAGGACCACCGGGGACGGGTCTGGGTGGCCACCTCCGAAGGCCGACTTTTCCACGTGGACCCTGAAACCGATGCCGTCACCACCGTCATTCCCGGCCCGAACTGGCCGGAGGATATGGAACCGCAGATCATCACGGATGTGCTGATCGACAGTCAGAACCAGGTCTGGATCACCACTCGTTCCGGTGCGGTTCACGTCATGGATACGGAGGGACATCGCCTCAATGTGCTGGTCGCCCCCACATCGCGGGCCCAGGGCGGACCGCTGGCCTCGGCAGAGGAGCTGTTCGAGGGGGAGAACGGCCGCATCTGGATCGCCGGCTACGGCGGCGTGATGGAATGGAATCCGCAGACCCGCGAGCTGAGCATTCACCTGCCGGATCCACTAAATCCGAGTGCGGCTATCAACAATACCGTTCGCATCACGGTGGATCAATCCGGCGTGCTCTGGCTGGGAAGCGAGGTGGGTCTGCAGCGGTTCGATCCCCACCGGGATCGATTTGATCTCTACGAGTATGAAGCCGATGCAGCCAACTCCCTTGTCCCGGGCCCGGTCGTCAGCGTGTCCTGTGATGCCACCGGCATGATCTGGGCCGGCACCTGGCAGGGTGGGCTGAGCCGCTTCGAACCCGTGGGATCCTTCTTTCAGGTCCACCATCACGAACCCGGCCGGCCGGGCAGCCTGCACATCAACCCGGTGCGGGATGTGCTGCGTGACCGCCACGGGGTCATTTGGGTGGGGACGGGCACGGCCACCGCGGGACCGGTTATCGGCGGTCTCAACCGGCTGGAGCCCGACGGGCTCTCCTTCAAACACATTCCCCTGCCGCAAAGCGACCTTCACGTGGTGGAGAAGATCGCCGAGGCCCATGACGAGCGGCTCTGGATCGGCACGAATTTGGGCCTCTGGTCCTACGACCGGATCACCGGTACCTTCACCCCGCACCGCATCGAGGATCCCTCGCTGGACGGGCAGGCAGTCACGTCGATCCGTTCGCTGCTGGTCGATCCGGACGGCGCCCTGTGGCTGGGAACTCGTGATTCCGGCCTGTGGCGTTTGCATCCCGACGGTACCCTGGCCCGGCACTACGCAACTGATCCCGACGACGAGCGGACACTCGGCTCCCGATCGGTGATGTGTCTGTTCCGTGACAACAACGACCGGCTCTGGGTGGGCACCTCCACCGCCGGGCTGCACCGCTACGTGCCCGAAACCGACGATTTCGAGCGTTTCTTCGAGCCGCAGGGGGATCTCTACTCCGTGAACGATATCCGCGAAGCCGGCGGTGGCAAGCTCTGGCTGGGCTGCCTGTCCGGCCTGATCTTGTTCGATACGGGCAGCGGCCGCGTGCTCGAAACTCTGACCGAACGTGACGGCCTGCCCAATGACCGGGTCACCACCCTGCTGCTGGACGGTCGGGGTCGCCTCTGGCTCTCCACCAGCCGCGGCCTGTCGCTGTTCGACCCGGAAACCCGCACAGTCCGCAATTTCGACACGCTCGACGGCCTGCCCGCGAACAACGAATGCTGCAACGCCCTGCTGGACCCGGACGGGATGGCGTTTTTGCCGAGCCTGCGCGGTCTGATCACCTTCCGTCCCGACCAATTCATCCCCAGCCGTTTCGAGCCCGCGGTGGTGTTGACCGCCCTGAAACTGTTCGACGAGCCTGTGCGCGGCGGGCCGGACTCGCCGCTGGCGATGAACGTGACCGCTGCCCCCTCGCTCGACCTGGCCCACGATCAGAACGTAGTCGGTTTTTCCTTCGCCAGCCTCGATTTCCGCCGGCCCGATCTGCTGCGCTACCGCTACCGCCTGCGGGGCTACGATGCCGGCTGGCGAATTCCCGAAGCCGTTCCCGCTGTCACCTACACCAATCTTTCGCCGGGCAGCTATACCTTCGAAGTGGAGGGCACCAACCGCGATGGTGTCTGGAGCTCTCGCAGCGCCTCACTGTCGGTGCGCGTGCGGCATCCCTGGTGGGCTTCACCGCTGGCCTACGTGGTCTACACGCTGGCCGCGCTGCTCCTGCTGGCCCTGGTCTTCCGTACCCTGCTGCGGCGTGCCAGGTACACCGAAATACTGCAACTGCGCAAGGCGGAAGTGGAGAAACTCGAAGAACTGGACCGGGTCAAATCCCGCTTCTTCGCCAACATCTCCCACGAGTTCCGCACCCCGCTGACCCTGATCGAAGGATTGCTGCGCCGCAGCCAGGAGAACCCGGGCAGCTCCGGCACCGAGGACTACGAGATCGTCATGCGCAACACCCGGCGGCTGCGTATTCTCGTGGAGCAATTGCTCGACCTGGCACGGCTGGAATCGGGGAGCCTGATCCTGAAATGGCACAGCGACGATGTGGTGGGGTTCGTGGGCGCGGTCAGCTCACCATTTGCCTACATCGCCGAGACCCGTAACATCAACTTTGAAACCGACCTGCCGGACAGGGCGGTCCACTGCTGGTTCGACCGAAACGTGGTGGAAACGGTAGTGGCCAACCTGCTGTCCAACGCGCTGCGCTATGCGCCCGAGGGGGAGAGCGTGAACCTGCAGCTGCAGCTGGGTGGAGAGTTCCCCCTGCCCGCGGGCGACCGCGACCGGCTGGGCCTGGAGGGTGACGTCTCCTGCTGCGAGATGACCATCGTGGTGGCCAACACCGGCACCTATATCGAACCCGATGACCAGGATCGGGTCTTCGACCGTTTCATCAAGGCGGCCTCCACGAGCATGGACGGGAACGTGGGCAGCGGCATCGGCCTGGCCCTGGTCAAGGAACTGGTGGACTTCATGGGCGGCTCGGCGGGAGTTCACTCCGCCTCGGGCCGGGAGACGTCTTTCTGGGTCAACCTGCCGTTGATCACCACGCCGGTGGCTGGTGCCGTGCCAGCGGCGGTGACCGCCCTGGCGGAGGATCGCGATCAGAACGAGGCCCTGCAGCGCAGCCGGACCCTGGCCGAGGCGGCCGCTGAACCGCCTGCTCCCGCTGGCGACGACGACTCAGGCGACGCCGGAGGAGAGGCCCCGGCCCGGCCGCTGGTGCTCATCGTGGAGGACCACGTCGATCTGCGTTCTTTCCTGTCGGGGGAGCTGGGTGGCCAGTACCGGATCGTCACCGCCGCCGACGGAGCAGCTGGCCTGGAGGCGGCACGGAGCCACGTGCCGGATCTGGTGATCAGCGACGTGATGATGCCGAAGATGGACGGCTTCGAACTGCTGGCCCGGCTGAAGAGCGACCCGGCCACTGACCACGTGCCGGTGATCCTGCTCACCGCCAAAGCCGACGCGGAAAGCCGCAAGGAGGGACTGCGGACCGGCGCCGACGACTACCTCTCCAAGCCGCTGGACCCGGAAGAATTGCGCATCCGCGCCGCCAACCTCATCGAGCAGCGGGCCCGGCTGCGCCGCAAGTACAACAACAACCTCGACCTGCTGCCGGTGCTCGACCTGCCCCTGGTCAGCCAGAACGACCGCTTCCTCGCCCGAATCCTGGAGGTGGTGGAGGAGAAGATGGAGGACGAAAATTTCAATGTGGAGGTATTCGCCCGCGAGGTGGGCCTGAGCCGCACCCAGCTGCACCGCAAGCTGAAAGCCCTCACCGGGCATTCGGCCAGCTATGTCATCCGGCGCCAGCGGCTGCGCCGGGCGGCCCAGCTGCTGGCCCAGGGCTACGGCAACGTGGCCGAGGTGGCCTACACCGTGGGGTTCAAGAGCATTTCCCACTTCTCGAGCAACTTCAAGGACGAGTTCGGAGTGGCCCCTTCCCGGTATCGCGAGAATGGTGATAATGCCGCAGGAACGCGATAAACACCCCGACGGCACCGGGCATTAAAACAGACCCATTCGGGGCTCGCCGCGGGCAACCCGGCTTCCATCGATGAAGGCTTCTTTGCAGCCCACCGGCAGGACGCCTCGCGGTCGGCCAGCGGGCATGGCACGGTTTCCGAAAGGCCGGTCAGCGGGCGCCGAGCGGTTTCGTAGCGAGGACGTTGATCAAAGGGTCCAATTTGATGCCCAAATCCACCTCACCACCGCCGGTGCACACCTGCCGCATCGACGTTGCCAAGGTGTTCCGAGGGGCATCCCTGGACGCCGCCGGTTTTCATCACCTGGAATGCCGTATCCGTGAGCAATGTCAGATCGGACATGGCTTGCGGCTGAATTTACGGTGGACCATCCCGGGGAGTGGCCGAGAATCATGAATAAGACCGCTGACAGCAATACCACTGGTGGCCGGCAACAACGCACACTGCGTCACGCCATACTGCTGGTGGTGCTGCTGACCATCATCCTGTTCGGACCACTGTTCGGTGCCGACCTGAACACGATTATATTCCTCATCGCCATGGCCGTGGTGGCGGCCTACCTGATCAGCCTGTTGATGATGCAGCGGAGGGAATGAGCCGGGGCTGACGAGAGACAACCCGCCCCTCATGCTCACGACTGCATGCGTCCCCTGCGCTGCCACTAATCGTCGGTTTTTGCCAGCCGCGTCTCAAAGGCCAGGCGGTAGGCCACGTAGTACTTGTTGATGTTGTCCACGTAGCGCACCGTCTCCTCGCTCACCTGGCGGGCCACAACCTTCTCCACGTTGTAGTACCAGAGGTTGGGATCAAGGCCCTGCTTCGCCGCACTGCTCCGGGCCTTGACGATGTTGCCCGGCCCGGCGTTGTACGCGGCCCAGGAAAAGAAGACCCGGTCCGTCGGGTCCATCTCCGGGTCGCTGAAATAGCGCTGGCGCAGGTAGTCGAGATACCTGGTGCCGGCGTGGATGTTGTTCTCCAGGTCGTGAACGTCGTTGATGCCCACCGCCTTGTCCGCGGCGGTGCTGGGCTTGATCTGCATGATCCCCACCGCCCCGGCACGGCTCCGGCGGTTGTGGTTCAGCTCCGATTCCTGGTAGGCCTGGGCGGCCAGGGCCAGCCAGTCAAAACTGTACTGGTCGCCGTAATTCTGGAAAAGGACAATCAAGTTATCCAGCTTCTTCCTCTCTTCCGCGGAAACCGGGTTCTTGATCCACTCGCTGTTGCGGTAGTAACGCTTGAAGAGCATATTGCCCAGCATTGAGCCCTTGCGGTTCTTCTTGGCAAAGCTGTCGAGACTGCCCAGCAACTGGGGGCACTTCTTGCGCACCGCCCAGCCGATGCCGCCGCCCTCGTGGATCACCAGGTCATCGCGGACCACCAGGTCGGGCAGCACACCGGCCCACAGTTCAGCGATGTGCCGGTCGGCCACGGTGAGCTGCACTACCCCGGCGTTGACCAGCTCGAGAATGTCCTCGGTGGCCAGATTCCTGTCGGCCGGCCGGATCTTCACCTTTTTCTGTCCCTGCTCCCCGAGCTGCCGGTTCAACTCCTCGAGGTGGGTGACGTAACTGCTCCCGGGCCGCACGTAAAACTCTCGTCCGGCCAGGTCTTCCAGGGCCCCGACCCCCTCCACACCCTTGTGGGCCACCACCACTTCCGAGACCTTGGGGATGTACGGCGGGGTGAAGTCGGCCATCGCCTGCCGCTCCGGGGTGATGGTCAGACCGGCGGCGGCCATGTCCCCCCGGCCCTCGGCCAGGTCGGTGAACAACCGGTTGAACGGGGTGGGAATGAAGACAAGGTGTGTCCGGTCCGCCTCCCGTGTCACTCCCTTGTTCAGCCCCTTTTCCCATTCCTTGAGCAATTCGTATTCGAACCCCCGGGCCCGGCCCTTGTGGAAGAAATAGTTGGTCTTGCTGAAGCTGACCAGCACGCGGATCGCGTTTCTCTTTTTCATCCCGTCCAGGTCGCCGTGGAACGGCTGGTACAGTCGCTCGAAGAGAGCGTCCTCGCGGTTGATGTCTTCGGGCGAGGCCATCATCCTGCCGTCTTCCGCCCCGAACTCGTCAGGGAGAGCCGCAATGATGTCGTCATCACCCTCCGGTGATGAGCACGCCGGAAGCAGCAGCAGGGGAAGGATCAGAATCAGAGTCGCTACCAGGCTTGTGGTTTTTCTCATTCAGCGCACCAGGGGAATTTCAGTGGCAAGTTCGGCCCGGGTCATCGCTTCCAGCTTGTTCTCCAGCTGGAAGAACCGTGCCGTCTGTCTCGAGGTGAGCACCTTGCGGAACTTCTTGATGTATTGCTTTTTCAGCTTGAGCCGGTCCTGCTCGATGTCCAGGTAGTCGGCCAGCACGGTTTCCGCATAATCATTGGTCAGCCGGTCGTACTGGGCGAGATAATCGTCAATCAGCTTCGCCATTCGATCGCTGATTCCCCGGCGGGCATTCTCGTATTCGAGGTAGAGCGGCCAGAACTTTTCGGCCTGGGTGGAGGTGATCTCCATGGTCTGCTCGACGATGGCCTGCTTTTCCAGCTGTATGGCGCCGATGGTTTCAGCGGTACCCGGTTCCGTCTGTGCCGCCGCCGGGCCGGTCACGGCCAGGCCCAGGGCGATCAATAAAACCACAAGTCTCCTCATGGAATGATCCTCCTCTATTCAATAGATACAAGCCGATCGATGATGATCAAGTTGTCAGGTATTACCTGATTACTATACCATTGATATCGGTTACCTTCAGACTGTACAGGCAATGAGGGCCAGAAATGAATCGGTCATATCTGTTTGTGTGACTTCGGGGATACTCAGCTTTCTGCTGGTCCTCAGCCTGTTCGCCGCCGTCCCGGTCCGGGCGCAGGACTGCACCGTTCCCACCATCCTGACCAAGACACGTCCCGACCCCGAGGGGCCGCCCACCCGGGTGGAGGTGGGCATCGTGGTCATCGACATCTTCGAGCTGAGCGACACCTCCCAACAGTTCACCGCTGATTTCGCCGTCGCCGTCAAGTGGCGCGACCCCCGGCTCTCCGTCCAGGCGCTGGGCTACTCCCTGGAAAACTGCACCATCACCAGGTCCGACATCTGGCACCCCGCGGTCGATCTGCTGAACCAGCGCGACCTGAAAAGCCACTACCAGGACCTGGTGGAGGTGGACGCCGAGGGCAATGTCCGCACGGTCAACCGATACAGCGGCGAGCTGGTGGCACCGCTGCACCTGCAGGACTTCCCCTTCGACCGGCAGACCCTGCCCATTTCCCTGGTGTCTCTGCGGTACGAGCCCGACGAGGTGGACCTGGTGCTGGACGAGCAGTTCACCAGCGTCAGCGAAAGGCTTTCCCTGACCGGCTGGGACGCCACGGGCACGGAAACCCGGGACGGAGTTGATATTCTGGGGGGCGGGAGGATCAAGAGGCCGCGCCTCGATTACAGCCTGATCGTCCAGCGGGAGACCGCCTACTACATCTGGAACGGCTTCATCCCCCTGATGCTCATCGTCTTCATGGCCTGGACCGTTTTCTGGATCAACCCCGAGCACTTCGCCCCCCAGGTGGGCCTCTCCACCGCCGCCACCTTCACCCTCATCGCCTTCCTGCTCAGCCTGCGCCAGATGGTGCCCCGGGTCAGCTACCTCACCCGGGCCGACCAGATGGTGCTTCTCTGTGCGGTGCTGGTCTTCTCCGCCCTGGGCGAAGCCGTGCTCACCAGCCGGCTGGCCAAGGACGGCCGCGAGGACCTGGCCCTGCGCATCGATCTCTGGGCCCGGGTCGTCTACCCGGCCCTCTTTGTCGTGGCCGCCGTCAAAGCGCTGGTCTTCTAGAATCCCTTGCAGCAACAGGCCCGGAAGAGAGTGCGGCCCCCCTGGCGCTTTGGTGAAGATTCCCCGTGGATTTCGTTTTTTATGCTATATTCATTGCCTGGGCTAACTTCCATCGATGAATATACCAGCCGGATCGGGGCGGTTTTTCACTTCCAACCACCCGCCACCGGCATCCCTATCGAGGAGCATGCAATAAATGAACTGGAAATCACTGATCCTCATCCTGCTGCTGGCCCCGGTCACGGTCCTGGCCGCGGCATCGGACTGGCCGCGGGAGGTCCAGGTCCCCAAGGCCCTGATCACCATCTACGAACCGCAGGTGGAGGAACTGACCGCCAATGACATCCAGGCCCGGGCCGCCGTTTCGGTGACCCTGACCGGTGAGACCGAACCGCACTTCGGCGCCGTCTGGATTACCGCACGCATGGAGGTGGACCGGGACAACCGCACGGTCAAGCTGCGGGAGATCAAAATTCCCGACGTCCGCTTCCCCGAGGCCAGCGAGGAAGACAAACAGGCGCTGGCCGACCTGCTGGAGAAGGAAATCCCCACCTGGGACATGGAAGAGTCGCTGGACAGCCTGATCACGCTGCTGGAGCTGGCCGATCACGAGGAGATCCGCGACGAAGGGCTCAAGCACGACCCGCCGGACATCCTCACCGCTACCGAACCGACCCTGCTGGTCTACATCGACGGGGAGCCCCGTCAGCAGCCGGTGACCATGCCGGAAAAATCAGCCAAAAAGAAGGTCGAGCGGGTGGTAAACAGTCCGAACCTCATCGCCTGGCACCCGAAGAAGGAGAGTTACTACCTCAGCGGCGGAGGAAAGCTCTGGTTCTCCGCCACCCAGGTGCTGGGCCCCTATTCCCCTACGAACCGGGTGCCCAAAGAGGTCAAGGCGCTGCTCACCGAGGAAGAGAAGGAAGAGGTGGAGGACGACGACGACATCATACCGGCGGTGCTGGTGGTCACCGGCCCCACCGAGCTGATCGTCACCGAGGGTGCGCCGGAATATGCCCCGGTGGCCGACCTCGACCTGCTCTACGTGACCAACACCGAGAGCATGATCATCGTCGACACCAAATCGCAGAAGCACTTCGTGCTCCTCTCCGGCCGCTGGTATCTCAGCGATAAATCGCTGGAAGGGCCCTTCCGCTTCGTCGATCCCGGCCAGCTCCCCGAGGACTTCGCCCGGATCCCGGCCGATTCCGAAATCTCCGACGTGCTGGCCCACGTCCCGGGGACCGACCAGGCCCGGGAAGCGATGATGGACAACCTGATCCCCCAGACCGCGGCCATCGACCGCAGCGACAGTTCGCTGAACGTGGAATACGACGGCACACCGAAATTCGAGAACATCGAGGAGGCCAGCGCGCAGTACGCGGTCAACTCCCCCCAGTCGGTGTTCAAGGCGGGAACGCTCTACTACTGCTGCGACCAGGGAGTCTGGTATGTCTCCGGGGCGGCCACCGGGCCCTGGGCGGTGGCCACCGAGATCCCCTCCACGATTTACGACATCCCAGCGTCGAACCCGCACCACAACGTGACCTACGTCAGGGTCTATGACGTGACGCCCACCGTGGTCTACACCGGGTACACGCCGGGCTACATGGGCAGCTACGCCTATGGCGGCTGCGTGGTCTACGGCACCGGCTGGTACTACCCCGGCTGGTACGGCCGCTACTACTACCCGCGGCCCTGCACCTGGGGTTTTCACGCCACCTACAGTCCCTGGTACGGCTGGGGCTTCGGGGTCAGCTGGGGTTACGGGCCATTCCGCATCAGCGTGGGTCACGGCTGGGGCCGCTACGGCTGGTGGGGACCGGGCGGCTGGCGCCGGCCCTACTACCCGCCATACCGTCCGCCGCACCACCGGCCGCCGGGATACCGCCCACCAAACGGCGGGAACCGGCCGCCGTCGGTCAAACCGCCGTCGGCCCGGCCGCCGGGATCAAAACCGGGCACCCCGGGGGCCAAGCCCGGCACACTGCCTGCCGCGGCGCCGAGAAACAACATCTATGCCAAGAACCAGAATGCGAACAGGATGGCGAAACAGCCGACGGCCACACCTGGGACCCGTCCGGGCACCGCTGCAGGCAAGCCGAACAACCTGGTGACCGACCCCCGGGGCAATGTCTACCGCAGTAACCCCGGCGGCAGTTGGGACCAGCGCAAGGGCAGCAGCTGGCAGCCGAGCAAGGCGCCCAGCAGCCCGAAAACGTCGAGGCAGCCCAGCGCCCGTTCCCGGGGCCAGTCGCGCGGCATGAGCGCTCCGCCGCGCAGCGCGCCGCGCAGCATGCCCAGCCGGCCGTCGGCGCCGCGGGGCGGTGGACGGAGGAAATAAGAATAATTGGGGACAGTGACCTAATTGTTACTTACAATATTGTCCTGATTAAATAGGTCACCGTCCCCAATTACTCCGGTGGAAGTCACCGTTTTTTGATTTCTTCAAGGGGGTGAACATGTCTCGCAAGAATCCATCGGCACTTATCCGTCTGCCGGCACTGCTGTTCGCTCTCATTGTCGTACTTTCAGGCGCCTGCCTGACGGCCCAGGAACCTCCACCCGATCCGCAGCGGCCCGACGCCGTTCAAGCCGAGTCCGGCCAACAGCAACCCGCCGGGAAAGAGCCGTCCGGGTTCGTCCTCCCGGAAAGCATGGTGGTGCGGGCGCCCGCCAACCAGTACGCGACGCTGACCTTCATGAACCGCGATATCACCCTTTTCCGGGCCGAAGTCACCGGGGCGTCACCGGAGTTGCGGGCCGCGCAGGCAGCCATGCGAATCAACGAGCAGATGGAGAACCGGGTCACCGGTCCGGTGGATCTCCTGAACATCGGCCGGGCGATCCTGATCCGCATTGCCGGACAACCGATCTTCGCCGTCGTGGAAGCCGACCTGGACCTGATCGCCGGTGAGACATTGGAGGGGCGGGCGGCCGAGGCGAAGAACAACCTCGAACTGGCCATCACCGAGGCGGAAGAGCTCCTGCTGCCGAAACAACTCCTTTTCCGGGTGGCCCGTGCCGTGGTTTTGACGCTCCTCTTCGGCTTCCTGCTCTGGCTGCTCCACCGGCTCCGGCGGATCATCGAAAAACAGTTTCTCAAGCAGACCGGCAAGGGGCTGCAGAAGTCGTTCGCGGGCAAGATCGCCCAGGAAAGAGCGCAGCGGGCCAAGATCATCTCTGTTGTCCGGCGGGTGGTGGGGCTGGTCTACCTGGCCGCCGTGCTTATGCTGACCTACATCTGGCTCACCCGGGTGCTGGAACTCTTCCCCTTCACCCGTCCCTGGGGCGAGGCGCTGGGCGGGTTCCTCATCGGAACGTTGGCCTGGATCGGGGGGGGCATTCTCAGCGCCCTGCCCAACCTCTTCACCATCCTGGTGATTTTCCTCCTCGCCCGCCTCGTGATCCGGCTGATCCACGCGATCTTCGCCGCGGTGGAGATGGAACGGCTGCTGATCCCCGGGATCCACCCCGAAACCGCCAAACCCACCCAGCGCATCCTGTCCGCGGCGGTCTGGCTGCTGGCCGTGGTGGTGGCCTACCCCTACTTCCCGGGCAGCAGCACCGACGCGTTCAAGGGGGTGAGCGTTTTCATCGGGTTGGTGATCTCCCTCGGCTCCACCGGCATCGTCAACCAGTTGATGAGCGGCTTCATGCTGATGTATTCCCGGGCCCTGCGTGTGGGCGACTTCGTCCACGTGGGAGATATCGAAGGGACGGTGCTCGAACTGGGCATGCTCTCGACCAAGGTCCGCACCGTGGCCGGCGAGGAGGTCACCGTGCCCAACGCGGTGGTCATCTCCAAGGAGACGATCAACTACAGCCGCTTTGCCGAAGAGGGGGTGCGGATCAATACCGTGGTCACCATCGGCTACGACACGCCCTGGCGGCAGGTCGAGGCGATGCTGGTGCAGGCGGCGGAAATGACCGGGGGCCTGCGCAACGAGCCGAAACCGTTCGTGCTGCAGACCAGCCTCTCCGACTACTACCCCGAGTACAAGCTGATGGCGGTCATCGAGCGGCCGGAAACCCGCGGCCCGGTGCTCTCGCAGCTCCACGCCAACATCCAGGACATCTTCAACGAGCACGGGGTGCAGATCATGTCGCCGCACTACGTGGCCGACCCGCCCGAACCGCTTGTGGTACCCCCCGGCCGCCGGAGCCCGGCACCTGCCCCGCCGGAGGACCAGGAGGATACTTCCCTGTAACCTTTTCGCCATTTGTCTATCTCTCTATTGAGCGCAACAACAGGGTTGACTCCGGCAAAAATATAGACAATTATCATCGATCATCCGAATCGAACCATGAGAAGACGGATCGCACCGCTCGATTGAAATGAAATCATTGACAATATCAGTCGTTCACAATAGGATAATTCTTAGCTTCGAGCAACACCTGAAAGCCGCATCGCATTGATTTCTACGGGACAACCATATCCCCTCACAACACCAACTGGAGGAATGCACCGATGAAATGTCTTCACCGAAATTCCATAGTCATGTCACTGGTCGTGCTGATGGCCCTGACCCTGGGCGCCGCCACGGCAACCGCCCAGGACAAGCCGAACATCCTGGTCATCTGGGGTGACGACATCGGCCAGTCCAACATCAGCGCCTACACCATGGGCATGATGGGCTACCGTACCCCGAACATCGACCGCATCGCCAAGGAGGGGATGATCTTCACCGACTACTATGGCGAGCAGAGCTGCACCGCCGGTCGGTCGTCCTTCATCATGGGCCAGAGCGTTTTCCGCACCGGCCTGAGCAAGGTGGGCCTGCCCGGCGCCGAGCTGGGCATGCAGGTGGAGGACCCGACCATCGCCGGTCTGCTGAAGAACCACGGCTACATGACCGGGCAGTTCGGCAAGAACCACCTCGGGGACCAGGACGAAATGCTGCCCACCAACCACGGGTTCGACGAGTTCTACGGCAACCTCTACCATCTCAACGCCGAGGAGGAGCCGGAGAACGAGGACTATCCCCAGGACCCGGCATTCCGCGAGAAGTTCGGCCCCCGGGGCGTGATCAAGTCCTCCGTTGACGGCCCCATCGAAGACACCGGCCCGCTGACCAAGAAACGGATGGAGACCGTGGACGACGACACCGTGGCCACGGCGATCAACTTCATCGAGCGGGCGAACAAGGCCGGCAAGCCGTTTTTCGTCTGGTGGAGCGGCACCCGGATGCACTTCCGCACCCACGTCAAGGTCGAGAACCGCGGCATCTCCGGCCAGGACGAATACTCGGACGGCATGGTGGAGCACGACATGCACATCGGCCAGTTCCTCGACCTGCTCGACGAGCTGGGCATCGCCGACAACACCATCGTCTTCTACTCCACCGACAACGGCCCGCACTACAACACCTGGCCCGACGCAGCGGCCACCCCGTTCCGCGGCGAAAAGAACACCAACTGGGAAGGCGGCTGGCGCGTGCCGGCCATGGTGCGCTGGCCGGGCAAGATCGCTCCCGGCTCGATCTCCAACGAGATCATGCACCACATGGACTGGCTGCCCACCTTCCTCGCCGCCGCCGGTGAGCCCGACGTCAAGGAGAAGCTGAAGAAGGGCCACCAGGCCATCGGCCGCGACTACAAGGTGCACCTCGACGGCTACAACTTCCTGCCCTTCCTCACCGGCCAGGCGGATACCGGCCCGCGCAAGGAGATCTTCTACTTCTCCGACGACGGCGATCTGACAGCCCTGCGCTACAACGATTGGAAGGCCATTTTCATGGAGCAGAAGGCCACCGGAACGTTCCGGGTGTGGATGGAGCCGTTCGTGCCCCTGCGCGTGCCCCTGATCCTCAATCTGCGGCGCGACCCGTACGAGCGGGCGCCCATCACTTCCAACACTTACTACGACTGGCTGATCGACCGGGCCTACCTGCTGGTCCCGGCCCAGGCCTATGTGGGCGATTTCCTGGCCACTTTCCAGGAATTCCCGCCGCGACAGAAGGCGGCCAGCTTCAGCCTCGACCAGGTGATGGAGAAACTGGCCCCACCCAGCAATTGATTCTCTGTGACCGATGAACCGAACGGGGGGACCGGACGCCCCCCCTTTTCAATTTTGAAAGGACAATCGAATGAACCGTCTTTTTGCCAATCCCTTGATCGTCATGCTCTTCGTGATCGGCGCCATGGTATTCGGCGCCGCCACGGCAGCCGCCCAGGACAAGCCGAACATCCTCGTCATCTGGGGTGACGACGTGGGCAACATGAACATCAGCGCCTACCACAACGGCTTGATGGGCGGTCGCACGCCGAACATCGACCGTATCGCCAACGAGGGCGCGATCTTCACCGACGCCTACGCCCAGCAGAGCTGCACCGCCGGCCGGGCCTCGTTCATCCTCGGCCAGCACCCGTTCCGCACCGGCCTGCTGACCATCGGCATGCCGGGCGCCAAGCAGGGGATCCAGGACAAGGACCCCACCATTGCAGAGCTGCTGAAGAACCACGGGTATGTCTCCGGGCAGTTCGGCAAGAACCACCTGGGTGACCGGGACGAGCACCTGCCGACCAATCACGGGTTCGACGAGTTCTTCGGCAACCTCTACCACCTCAACGCCGAAGAGGAGCCGGAAAGCCAGTTCTACCCCAAGGACCGCGCGTTCCACGAAAAGTTCGGCCCGCGGGGTGTGCTGCGCGCCACCGCCGATGGCCCGATTGAAGACTCCGGCCCGCTGACCTCGAAGCGGATGGAAACCGCGGACAACGAGTTCCTCGCAGCCAGCCTCGACTTCATCGACCGGGCGAACAAGGCCGGCAAGCCCTTCTTCGTCTGGCACAACACCACCCGGATGCACGTCTGGACCCACTTGAGCGACAAATACAGGAACAAGTCGGGCTACGGCCTCTACGCCGACGGCATGATGGAACTGGACGACACCGTCGGCGCCCTGCTGGCCAAGCTGGACGAATTGGGCATCGCCGACAACACCATCGTGGTCTTCAGCACCGACAACGGTGCGGAGAAGTTCACCTGGCCCGACGGGGGCACGACACCGTTCCGCGGTGAGAAGGGCACCACCTGGGAAGGCGGCTTCCGGGTTCCGCAGATGGTCCGCTGGCCCGGCACGGTTCCGGCCGGCACGGTGATCAACGACATCTTCTCCCACGAGGACTGGATGCCCACCCTGCTGGCCGCGGCCGGCGAACCGGACGTCAAGGAAAAGCTGCTCACCGGCCACCAGGCCAACGGCAAGACCTTCAAGGCGCACCTCGACGGCTACAACCAGATGGACCTGATCACCGGCAAGGGCCCCGGCAAGCGGAACGAGATCTTTTACTTCGACGCCGGCGGCAACCTCAACGCCGTCCGCTACAAGGACTGGAAGGCGCACTTCACCATCATGGAGGGCTCGATCAACGAGGCCTACCGCAAGACGCCGAGCTGGCCGCTGATCATCAACCTGCGGATGGACCCCTACGAGGTGAGCCCGGATTCCGCGATGTACGTCCGTGACTTCTACGCCGAGACGATGTTCATGTTCGTCCCGGCCCAGGCCCTGGTGGGAGAGTTCCTGGCGACCTTCAAGGACTTCCCGCCAACCCGGGGGGATTCCCTGAGCATCGATGCCGTGCTCGATACGATGCTGGCGGCGAACAGCCGTCAGTAGTGTTAAGGACGGGCTGAGCAACTTATTTCTGGTTTGCACGGCCGATTGGCCGGGGTACAAAATTCCGCCCTGGTCAATCGGCCATTGTTTACCTGTGTCAGGTATAATCTTTAAAATGTGAACATTCATCTCTTTCATCATTCAATAGAGGAGGGATCGATATGAAATTTGGCTACAGATTCGCCCTGTTCACCGGCATCCTGGCTCTGGCCGCCGCCACCTGCCCGGCTCAGACCCCCGAGGCCGCACCAGCATTCTCGCCGGAACGGATCTCCGGCCGGATCATCAACACCGGTGCTGGGGCGGGCAGCCTCCACTTCACCCTGCAGATCGACGAACTGAGCTCGGATGAGGAGATCGCCGGCCTGCGCACCATGCTCGCGGAGAAAGGCGACCAGGCGGTGGTCAGGACCCTGGAAGACATGCCGAGCAAGGGCTGGCTCAAGATCGGCAACAGCCTCGGCTACCAGGTGTCGGTAATCCGCTCCCTGCCCCTCGAAGGGGGCGGCCGCGTGGTCCGGGTGGTCACCGACCGGAACCTGATGTTCGTAGAGTCGATGAACGCCACCCGGTCAAAAAAATACCGCTTCGGCATCGTCGAGATCATTCTGGGCCCGGACGACACCGGTGAAGGCGTGGTCATCGCCGCGGCACGGTTCAAGTTCAACAAGGAGGGCCAGCTGGAAATCGAGAGCTACGGCACCGGTCCGGTGAAGATCCTCAATGCCCAGGCCAAACCAAACAGCGAGAAATAGCGTTGGAATACAGTTCGGCGTGAGGACTGCTCACCGTTGCGAGGGCAATCCAGCGTCCGAATAAACAAAGGAGAAGGAAAGAAACAATGACGAAAATAACTCGTGTTTCAATGACTGCCGTGTTGATTGCACTGGCCACCCTGGCCCTGAGTCCGACCACATGTCCGGCACAAACCCCCGAGGCCGCGCCCGAATTCACCCCCGAACGGATCTCCGGCCGGATCGTCAACACCGGGAGTGGCGGGGGCAGCCTGCCCTTCACCCTGCAGATCGACAACTTGACCACTGACGAGGAAATCGTCGCACTGCGTGATCTGCTCGCGGAAAAGGGCGATGCTGACGTGGTCAAGGCGATGGAGAAGATGGATAAGGACGGATGGCTGCGGATCGGCGACGACCTCCGGGTCAATGTGGCGGTGATCCGCGCCATCCCCACAGAAAACGGCCGGGTCATCCGGGTGGTCTCCAACCGGTCGCTGCTCTTCACCGAGGAGATGCAGGCCAGCCGGTCGCGGAAATACCCTTTCGGCATTGTTGAAATAATGCTCGACGCCGAAGGGTCCGGTGAGGGCACGGTCTTTGTGGCGGCCCGGTTCAAATTCAACAAGGAAGGCGTGCTGGAAGTCGAGAGCTACGGCATCGCCCCGGTGCAGGTCCTCAACATGCAGGCCAAGGCGCACAGCGAATAAAAATAAAGCAAAGGGATATTATGTCAGTTCTGGAACAACTCACTGAACTGCAGGCCCGGATGCAGCAGTCGATCATCGGCCAGCAGCACGTTGTCGAGCGGCTGGTGATCGGCCTGCTGGCCAACGGCAATCTGCTGCTGGAGGGACTGCCCGGCCTGGCCAAGACCCGGGCGGTGAAGGCCATGGCCACCAACCTCGCCGCCGATCTCAGCCGCATCCAGTTTACCCCCGACCTGCTGCCCTCCGACGTCACCGGTTCCGAGGTCTATTTCCAGGCCGAGGGGAAGGGCGAGTTCCGCTTCGACCCGGGGCCGCTCTTCGCCAACCTGGTGCTGGCCGACGAGATCAACCGTGCGCCGGCCAAAGTCCAGGCCGCCCTGCTGGAGGCGATGGAGGAGCGGCAGGTGACCGTGGCCGGCACCACGCACAAGATGCCCGAGCTGTTCATGGTGCTGGCCACCCAGAACCCCATCGAACAGGAGGGGACCTATCCCCTGCCCGAGGCACAGATGGACCGCTTCCTGATGCACGTGCTGATCACCTATCCGGACGAAGACTCGGAAGCGAAGATCATCCGCCTGGTGCGCGGTGAGGAGAAATCGGCCGCCGAAGGCGGCGGCGAGAAGCCCGAGCCGATCCCCCAGCAGGCGGTGTTCGACGCCCGGCGCGAAATCCACCAGGTGCACACCTCGGAGGCGGTGGAGCAGTACATCGTCCAGCTGGTCTTCGCCACCCGCTATCCCGAGCGCTACGGCGACGAGCTGAAGCGCTGGATCCAGGTGGGGGCCAGCCCCCGGGGCGGCCTGGCCCTGGACCGCTGCTCGCGTGCCCATGCCTGGCTCCAGGGGCGGGACCACGTAACCCCGGACGACGTGCGGGCGGTGGTCCACGACTGCCTGCGCCACCGGATCATGCTCAGCTACGAGGCCAATGCCGAGGGGATGAGCAGCCAGCAGGTGGTGAGCGAGATCGTCAAGCTGGTGGCGGTGGCGTGAACGGCTGCCGGACCCGATTTTCCGAACAACCGGAAGGAGAGTGTGCCCAATGAACGTGAGACAACATGCAAGGAATCTGTTATACGGAGCGGCGGTCTGCTGCCTGCTGCTGCTCGCCGGTTGTTCTGAATACACGGCGCCCCCCACGGAGACAGTCGCGGCTGATCCCCTGCAGTCGTGGAACGAGGGAAACGCCCGGACGGCGATCCTCGATTTCGTCAGCCGGGTCACTACCGCGGACAGCCCCGAGTTCGTGCCGGAACCGGAGCGGATCGCGGTGTTCGACAATGACGGCACGCTCTGGGCCGAACAGCCGGCCTACTTCCAGCTGCTGTTCGCCATCGACCGGGTCAGGGCCGAAGCAGCGAATCACCCGGAATGGGCCACCACCCAGCCGTTCCAGGCGGTGCTGGAGAACGACATGGAGGCGCTTGCCGCCGGCGGCGAACACGGTCTGCTGGAACTGGTGATGGCCACCCACGCCAACATGACCACCGACGAATTCACCCGGGTGGTCACCAGCTGGCTGGCTGAAGCGAAGCACCCCACCACCGGCAAGCCGTACACCGAGATGGTCTACCAGCCGATGCTGGAGCTATTGGGCTATTTGCGGGCCAACGGGTTCAAAACCTATATCGTCTCCGGCGGCGGCATCGAATTCATGCGCCCCTGGACCGAAGGGGTCTACGGCATTCCGCCGGAGCAGGTGGTGGGCAGCAGCATCAAGACGGCCTTCGAGATGACGGACCAGGGACCGGTGCTGCGCCGACTGCCGAAGATCGACTTCATCGACGACAAGGCCGGAAAACCGGTGGGAATCAACAGCCACATCGGCCGACGGCCCATCGCCGCCTTCGGCAACTCCGACGGCGACCTGCAGATGCTGCAGTACACCGCTGGCGGCGACGGGGCGCGGTTCATGCTCTACGTGCACCACGACGATGCCGGCCG
This sequence comes from uncultured Acidobacteriota bacterium, assembly GCA_963836075.1. GTDB lineage: Bacteria > Acidobacteriota > JAQAZP01 > JAQAZP01 > JAQAZP01 > JAQAZP01. The sequence goes on along the minus strand of CAWIIB010000009.1, from coordinate 1,029,357 downwards.
CGAGTGGGCCTACGACCGGGGGTCCCACATCGGGGGACTGGACAAGGGGTTGGACGAAGCAGCAGCCAACGGCTGGACCGTGGTGAGCATGAAGAACGACTGGAAGCGGATCTTTTCCTGGCAGGAGTGAGAGGGACGTGGCGGCTGAGACCACAACAGCAGGCGTCTATGCCGACCTGGGCGAGTTGGTCCGTCTGGAGCACAAGGCTTCGGGGTTCAGCTTCCTGCCCCGCCAGCCGGTGCACAGCCTGCTCTCCGGGCGGCACACCTCCCGCATGCGCGGCCGGGGCCTCAACTTCGAGGAGATCCGGCGCTACCTCCCCGGCGACGACATCCGCACCATGGACTGGAAGATCACCCAGCGCACGGGCAAGCCCCACGTGCGGGTTTTCACCGAGGAGCGGGACCGCCCGGCGATGCTGGTGGTGGACCAGCGGCTCTCCATGTTCTTCGGCAGCCGGCGGGCGATGAAGTCGGTGGTGGCCGCTGAGCTGGCCGCGCTGTCCGCCTGGCGGGTCTTCTCCGCCGGCGACCGGGTGGGCGCACTGGTCTTCAACGACACGGAGATGGAGGAGATCCGCCCGCACCGCAGCCGCGGCCGGGTGATGCAGATCCTCGGTGCGGTCACCCGGATGAACCACGCCCTGCGGGTGGATGCCGGGATCAGCGAGAATCCGGCGATGCTCAACCAGGCGCTGGAGAGAGCGGCGCGGCAGGCCAACCACGACCACCTGGTCTGCCTGGTCAGCGACTTCAGCGGTTTCGACGAGGATTCGAAACGGCTGCTGACCCGCATCGCCGCGCACAACGACGTGATCGCCGCCCTGCTCTACGACCCGATCAAGCTCGACCTGCCAGATGCCGGCCGGCTGGTAGTCAGCGACGGCGAGCTGCAGCTGGAGCTGGACAGCGGACGGGGGCGCATGCGCAGGCGGGTGTCCGACTATTTCGACGAGAAACTCAAGGGGATCAAGGGCGAGCTGGGACGGGTGGGCGTGCCGGTGATGCTGATCCACACCGCCGAGGACGTGGCGATGCAGGTCCGCCGGCTGCTGGGGTACGCCCCCGGGAAGCGGGGGTGAGCAGCCTAAGCCAGACCGGATCGTTCACCCGATGTACATTCGACCCTACAGGGAGAGATTGATGAAAATCACGCGATTCGTTTTATTTGCACTTCTGTTTTCTCTACTGGTCCTGCCGGCGGCACCGGGTCAGACCGCTCCTCCGAAACCGAAACTGGTCCTTCAGATCACCGTGGACCAGATGCGCGGCGATTTTCCCACGCGCTACGCCGACCGTCTGGGGGAGGGCGGCTTCAGGTATCTGATGGAACAGGGCACGCATTACCGCAACGCCCACTTCCGGCACGCCGACACCGAAACACCCATCGGTCACGCTGCGCTGTTCACCGGCACCTGGCCAGCGCACAACGGCATCGTGGCCGGCAACTGGTTCGACATGGACAAGGAGCGGGTGATCTACAACTGCGAGGACGACCGCTACCCGATGATTGGTCAGGAGCCGGCCCAGGGCAAGGGGCGGGCGCCGACCAACCTGCTCTCCTCCACCATCGGCGACGAACTGGTGATCGCCACCAACAACCGCTCCCGAGTGTTCAGTGTTTCGATCAAGGACCGCGGCGCCATCCTCCCCGGCGGGCATACCGGCAAGGCTTTCTGGTACTCGAAGAAGGACGGCTCGTTCACCAGCAGCACTTACTACTACAAGGACTATCCCGACTGGGTCACACAGTGGAACGCGAAGAAACCAGCTGACCGTTTCAAGGATACGTCCTGGACGCTGCTCAACGAACAATCCACCTACCTCTTCGGTGAGGATGACGACCGCCCCTGGGAGGTGGATATCTTCGGCCTGGGCACCACCTTCCCCCACCCGCTGAAGGGCGACTCGAAGTATTTTTACGCCCTGATGCTTGCCACGCCCTTCGGCGACCAGCTGACCGCCGACTTTGCCAAAACGCTGCTCAAGGCCGAGAAGCTGGGACAGGGCGAGCAGACCGACTTCCTGGCGGTCAGTTTTTCGAATACCGACTACATCGGCCACGTCTTCGGGCCGTCAAGCCTCGAGGCGGAGGACAATGTCCTGCGGCTGGACCGCCTGCTGGCCGACCTCTTCCGTTTCGTCGACCAGGAGGTGGGCCTGGACAACACCCTGATCGTCCTCGCCGCCGACCACGGAATGTGCGAAGCCCCGGAATACATGCAGAGCCTCGGTTTCGAGGTGGGACGCCTGACCTCGGAGACCATCACTGAAGGCACGGTCCGGAAGGCCCTCAAGGAGAAGCTCGACCTGCCCCCGGAGGTGATCCGGCTTTACGAACACCCCTACGTCTATCTCGACGAGGAAGTCATTGCCCGAACCGACTACACCGTGGCCGAGGTTGAAGCGGCGGTGGCGGCGGAAATCACCAGGTTTCCCGGCATGATCGGGGCGGTGACCCGCACCGACCTGGTCAAGGGGACCTTTGCCCCGACGCCGGTGAACCAGTCCATTCTAAACAACTTCCACCTCAAACGATCGGGACACGTCCACGTTATCTCGGACCAGTTCTGGTATTTCTACTACGAGATGGACACCACCACGCACATCGCGGCGATCCACTGTTCGCCCTGGTCCTACGACACCTTTGTGCCGCTCTTCTTTGCCGGCAACGGTGTGCCTGCGCAAAAGATCTCGCGGCCGGTTGCCCCCTATGACATTGCGGCCACCATCGCCGTCTATCTGGGGATCAAACCGCCTTCAGGATCAATCGGTGAGCCGTTGGTGGAGGTGCTGCCGGGCGAGAGACCGGGCTCCTGAAGACAGGTAAGTGACTGATGTTCGGCGATGATTTCGGCAACACCTTCCTCGACAAGCTGCAGGAGATCAGTCTGCCTGCGCCTGTTGCCTGGACGCCGCAGACCATCGGCTGGTACGTGCTGGCGGCGCTGGCCGCCATCGGCCTGCTCTGGATGTTGAGGGCCGCCTACCGCCGGCATGCGGCCAACCGCTACCGCCGCGCCGCCCTGGCCGAGCTGGCCACGTTCCGGGCGCGGCTGGACGGCGAGACGGGCCCTTCCCGAGTGCTGGCCGATATCGCGGCGCTGCTCAAGCGGACCGCCCTGGCCGTTTTCCCCCGTGAAGAGGTGGCCGGCCTCAGCGGCGAGGCCTGGCTCGGCTTTCTCGACTCCGCCGCCAGCTCCACCGATTTCAGCAGCGGTCCCGGACGGATTCTCGCCGACCTGCCCTACAGCCCGGCAGCGACGGCACCGCCGGCCGGCGATGTGCGGGAGCTGCTCACGGTGTCGCGGCGCTGGATCCGCAGGCACCGGCACCCCAGGGGGGGTAAGTGAGCATGCTCCAGTTCGACCACCCCTGGATGTTCCTGCTGCTGGTCCTGCCGGTGCTGGTGCGGCTGCTGCTGCCGCCCTACCGCGAAGGCAAGGAATCGGTGCGTTCGCCCTTCTTCGAGGAACTGGCCGGCGTGGCAAAGGTGCAGCCGTCCAGGGGGGCGGTGATCCTGCGCCGGAACCTGTTCCAACTGTTCCTCCTGCCCCTCACCTGGCTGTTGCTGGTGACGGCACTGGCCGCCCCGCAGTGGGTGGAGGATCCCATTGAGAAGATCGATTCGGCCCGCGACCTGATGATGGCCGTGGACCTCTCGGGGTCGATGGAGACCCGGGATTTCACCGGCGAGGACGGCGAGCTGGTGGACCGCCTCACCGCGGTGAAGTCAGTGCTGGCCGATTTCGTCGCCCGGCGCGAGACCGACCGGCTGGGCCTGATCCTCTTTGGCAACGCCGCCTTTCTCCAGGTCCCCTTCACCATGGACCACGACACGTTTACCACCCTGCTGGACGAGGCGCAGATCCGCATGGCCGGTCCGCGGACCATGCTGGGTGACGCGGTGGGGCTGGCCATCCGGGTCTTCGAGGAGAGCGAGGCCGAGCAGCGGCTGCTGATCCTGCTCACCGACGGCAACGACACCGGCAGCAAGATCCCCCCGGTGAAGGCCGCCGGCATCGCGGCGATGCACGAGATCACCATCCACGTCATCGGGGTGGGCGACGCCTCGGCCGCCGGCGAGGCGCCGCTGGACGAGGCGACCCTGCGGCAGATGGCCGAGGCCACCGGCGGCCGGTATTTCCACGCCGGGGACAGCGGCGAGCTGGAAAAGGTGTACACGGAGATCGATGCCCTCGAGCCCCAGGACTTCGAGTCGTTCTCCTACCGGCCCAAACGGCCGCTGTTCCACTGGCCGCTGGGGGCGGCGCTGGTGCTGCTCACCGCCTACCACCTGCTGATGGCCGGCTGGAGCCGAATCCGGGGAAGGGGGACGGCCCATGCCTGACCTGGCACAGTTCGCCGACTTCCACTTCCTGCGGCCCTGGTGGCTGCTGATGCTGCTCCCGGCCCTGCTGGTTTTCCTCGGGCTGCGCTTCCAGCAGAGCGCCGCCCGGAAGTGGCGGGCGGTGATCGCCCCGCACCTGCTGGAGCACCTGGTGGTCACGCCCGCCGGGCGGTCGCTGGTCCGTCCCCTGCACCTGCTGGTGATCATGATGGTGGTCGGCGCGATTGCTCTGGCCGGGCCCTCCTGGCGCCGTGAGCCGCCGCCCTTCACCCAGGACACCGCGCCCCTGGTGCTGGCCCTCGACCTCTCGGCCACGATGCTGGTGGAGGACATCCAGCCCTCGCGTCTGGAACGGGCCAAGCAGAAAGGCGCCGACATCCTGGCCGGGCGCAAGGGGGCGCGGACCGCACTGCTGGCCTATGCCGGCAGCGCCCACATGGTCATCCCCTTCACCGACGACCCGGGGGCCATCGAGCTCTACCTCTCTTCGCTGGAACCGGGGCTGATGCCTGTGCCGGGCAAGGACACCTCCCGGGCACTGGCCCTGGCCCAGCAAATGCTGGCGACGGAGGAGACACCAGGGACCATCCTCTTCCTCACCGACGGAGTGGAGGAAGTATCCCGCCCGGTGTTGATTGAACACGGGCAAACGCAGCGCGACCAGCTGGCCTTTCTCGCCGTGGCCACCGAACAGGGTGGCCCGATCCCGGCGGTGGGGGGCGACGGTCTGGATGGCGCGGCCGGTGTGAGCCGTCTGGACCGTGCGGGCCTGGAATCGCTGGCCGCGGACTGCGACGGATACCTCACCCTGGTCACCGTCGACGATACCGACGTCCGCCGTCTTGACGGCCGTATGGCCCGGCACCTCAGCGATGTGCAGCAGGAGGATCAGCAGGGTCGCTGGCGGGACGAAGGTTACTGGCTGGTTTTCGTGGCGGCGCTGCTGGCCCTTTTCTGGTTCCGCCGCGGCTGGTCGATCCAGTGGGAGACGTGATGAGACAGACGGTGCGAACTTGGGTCCTGCTGCTCGCCATCCTGGCCCTATCCATCGGTCTGTCCGCCTGCAGCGGGAGTTTCCGCTTCGCCGACCTCTGGCTCACCGCCGACCAGCAGGGGCGCTACTATTTCGAGCGGGGTGAGTATGAGATTGCCGCCGAACGGTTCGAAGACCCGCTGTGGCGCGGCATCGCCTTCTACGCCGCCAAGGACTTCGAAGCCGCCGCCGGCCAGTTCTCGCTGGTGGACAGCGCCGAGGGCTGGTTCAACCGCGGCAACGCCCTGGCCCACCTGGAGAGCTATCCCGACGCGGTGGCCGCGTACGAGCAGGCCCTGGAACGGCGGCCCGACTACCCCGAGGCCGAAGCGAACCGCGAATACGTCACGCTCTTCATCCCCTGGCGGCCGGACAGCGGCGGCGGGGAATCGGGGGTGGTGGGGCGGGACGCCATGGCCGACGAGATCGTCTTCGACGCCGAGAAGCAGCGTTTGAACGAGGAGGGCATCGACACCGAGATGGACGGCGAAGGCGGTCAACTCACCGACCAGCAGCTGGCTGATATGTGGCTGCGCCAGGTGGAGACCAGCCCCGCCGATTTCCTGCGCTGGAAGTTCGCCTACCAGAACCAGCTGGGCCGGCCGGCCGGAGGGGAGGGACAACCGTGACGCGATCCCTCTTCATCCCCGTCCTGCTCCTTCTGCTGCTTGCCGGTTCCGCCGGACCCGCGGCTCACGGGCAGACCGCGCAGGAACTCCTCGATTCGGGACAGCTGATCATCCGCACCCGCCTGGAACCCGAAGGCCCGGTGCTGGTGGGACAGAAAACGATCCTCTGGATCGAGATCCTGACCTCCACCTGGTTCACCTCGGCGCCCCGGCTGCCGGATACCCTGGACATCCCCAACGCGGTGGTGATGGTGCCGGATAGTTTCGGCGTCAATCTCAACGAGCGGATCGGGGGCGCCTCCTTTGCCGGCCAGGCCCGCCGTTTCCTGATCTTTCCCCAGGGAGCGGGGCAGTTCAGCACGCCCGAGGTGCCGCTGACGCTCACCGTGGCCCTGGAGTCGGGTGGGCCCTCACCGCAGCTGTCCCTCACGGCGCCGGCGCAGCTTTTCGAGGCACAACCGCCGCCGGGGAGCGAAGGGCTGGGCCTGGTGCTGGCCGCGCCGGGGCTGCGGGTCAGTGAGCAGTGGGATCCGCAACCCGGAGAGATGAAGGTGGGCCAGTCGATCACCCGCACGGTCACCGTGACCATCGACGACGCGGTGGGCATGCTGCTGCCGCCGCTGGAGATGGAGGCGGTGGAGGGTGTGGGGCTCTACCCGGGGAATCCGGAGATCAACGACCGGGCGAACCGCGGGCAGCTCACCGGCAGCCGCAGCGACTCGGCCACCCTGATCATGGAGGAGGAGGGAACCTACCAGCTGCCCGAGGTGGTCTACCACTGGTGGGACCTGGGACAGAACGAGCTGAAAATGGAAACCCTGCCGGCGGTGACCATCACCGTGGTGCCCAATCCCGATCTGGCCGCCGAACACCTGGGCGAGAAACCGGTTGAGGAGGACATCACCGCGGCGCCGGTGGTCGAAGCGGAGGATTCCCGGAACGGCCGGCTGCTGGCCGCGGCCGCGGGCCTCGCCGTCATCCTGCTGCTGCTCTTCCGCCGCCGCATCGCCCGCATCCCTGCGGCGCTCGCCGACCGCCGGCGCCGGCGTGCCGAGGGCGAGGCCCATTACTTCGTACTGTTCCGCCGGACCGCCGCTACGGGCGATGCCGGCAGGACCATGGCCGCCCTGATGGCCTGGCTCGACCGCGCCGGCGTCGGTGATGAGCCCACGCTGCAGGCCTTCGTCGAACGGGCCAACGACCCGGAACTGGCCGGACAGGCCGCGGCCCTTGAGCGCAGGCTCTTCGGCCGTCCGGGCGATAGGGGCGCAGAGGCGGGCTGGTCCGGCGAGCGCTTTTCCCGGCTGGTGGCCCGGGCGAGGAAATCATGGCCATCGGGGGGCGAGCCGCAGCAGACCGGGCCGACGGCGCTGCCGCCGCTGAATCCCGTCACCGCTGCAGATCGATGACCGGGGTGCCGGACCAGGCTACTTGTTGAAGTACCACCCCACGGTGAGCGCGGCACTGATGTCGAACAGCTCGACCCCCTCCACCGGCGGTTTGCTGTCGTAATCCGTGAACCCCGAAATTCCAAAGTAGAAATTGCTGAAGATTTCATAGCTGAGGCGGCTGTCCACCCGTCCTCTGATACGGCCCCCGTTGGTAAGGGAGGGAAAGACGGCCAGGGTCATGGTGAAATCGAGATCGTTGCCGTGCCACCTGGCCGCCGAAAAATCGGCACTCAGGAACACGTCCAGGTTGTAGTCATCGGTGGCATTTACCTCACCGCTATTCCAGTCCAGATCCCAGTCCGATGTCCCGGTGAACGATTCCTGGGAGACCGACAGCCCTGCATTCAACCCCAGCAGGATCATGTTGGTCTGGACAAAGTGGCGGCCGATGGCCGAGCCTGCCGTATACCGGTGATCCAGGCCCAGCTCGTCATTCTGCTCGACGCTCGCCAGCCAGACAAAATAGAGCCTCGGCTGATCCTCGAAAAAACGTTTGTTGGAGAACGTGGCCAGGGACCGGGCGGTGCTCGGATTGTCCGTCCGGCTGGTCATGAAGGAACTCAACGTCAACGTCCGAAGTGTTTTCTCGGTCCGGGAACTGATCTCACTGCCCAGGGTGAACGTCTGCTGATTGTCGGCGCTGATGTAGTTGTACCCCACGTCCAGAAGGATCTTCAGCCGGCTCCAGAAGCTGCCCTTGAGCGGGGTAATGCGGACCACCCGATCGATGCGCTGGGTGTAGGCAGCCTCCCCGCTGGAGATTACTATCCAGCCGTCCTCGCCGGAGTTGGTGAGGCTGCCGAACAGCCGTTTGAAGCCCTCCGTTTCGATTTCGAAGAGGTTCGGGCTCTCCACCCGGACGATCTTGACCCAATCGATATAGATGGTCTTCATGTCGTCGGTGGAGTAAGTCAGCCGGCCGCGGTCCAGGGCCTTGATCTCCCCGGTGATCCGGTCGCCGTTAGCCAGCACCACCGTGTCCGTTTTCGGCCCGGCGTGGAGCAGCGACACCGACGCCAGGATCACGAAGCACACCAGTCCGATGAGCCGCCTGCTATTCGAACCAATCAAACCTTGATCCCTCCTGCCCGGAATTATACCGCCTCCTGCTAGGGAGTTATAGGGACAGACCGCGGAACGGGGACGTACATGAATTTATGAATTTTTTATTGTTCACGAAGAGGGTAGTTTGAGATATCAAGGAGAACTACCGTTCTAGGAGTAGCGAATATCCCCCTGTCTTTGCCTGTTCGGATCCACGCTGGATTGCCCTTGAGATCGCTGATTGTGTTAGCCCAAGGTCCCGGGCCAGAAAGGCCTGACTCATGCCCAATTCGCTGGTGACCAGATAACAAAGCAGACTTCGCGCTCTCGCTGCCAGATGGTCCCTCCTCAAGGAAAGAACATCCTCTGATTTTAATCCAAACCAGGCGGCGACCTTCTTTACCGCCGCATTGAAATCGTATTCTTGGGCAGCGGTCCCTTTCTCGCTATTCCGTAATTCGTTTGACCGATTGAGCACACGTTTAATAAAGTCATCGTCACCAAGGATTCGTTCACTGTAAACCCATGATGGTGAGCTGTTTTGGGGATCCACCGCTGACCATTCTCCATTGCGACGGACCAAATTGCCTTCCACCAGATCGTTCCTTTTGCCTGCGGAGAGTCCATCCTTGATGAATACTCTGTAAAGGGTCTGTGCCTCCAGCTTTTCATGGTGGAACAGTCGCAGCACGTACCGAGTATCCTGCCAGGAGTGGGAGCATCGACCAAGGACAGCGCCGTGCCCGCAGTAGGGAAATAATTCCAGTTCACGCAGATCCTCTACCAATTCCCCCCTCAGCGGATTCAAGTGAATATAGCGGACCAGTTCCAGGAGGTAGGCGTCCTCCTGGCAGAGAATCGACTTGAATCTGTTTTGGAACAGGTGGCCGCACCGGTCATGCCGTTTGTTGAAATACACAGCATGGCTGGTCAATAGCTTTTGCATCACGGTCGAAATCGGGACCTCTGCGGTGATCAGTACCAGGTGAAAGTGGTTCGGCATCAGCGCCCAGGCGTAACAGGACGTTTCGGTCCTGGTGAGAATGGTGCCGAGCCGATCGAGAAACCGGTCCCGATCGTTATCATCCAGAAAAATGGCCTGCCTGTTCAGGCCTCGGGCAATGACATGGTGAAGTGCGCCCGGATAGTCAATTCTGGCAGTGCGAGGCATGGAGTTTTGATTTTCAATTACCAAAGGTAACCAGATGCCGCCAATTTGTGGTTGGAACTATTTACATTCATTTCTTCTGGAAATGAAAAAGTCATAAATTCATGTACGTCCCCTACATCAGAATGGCATGCTGAGGACGAGGCGGAAGGCGGTTAAGCCATCGCCAAAGCGGTAGCCCAGACCGATCCGGGGCACGTTGAGCAACCATAACTTGAACGGTTTATGAGGGACATAGGTGAAACCCACTTCATACTGGTACTGCACTTCAAGAAGATTTTCTCGATAGCTGAGCAATTCGAGCCCATTGAAATAGACCTGGTTCATAAGGTAGAGGCTGAAGCGGTTGATCCGGCTGCTGGTCGATACTCTCAGCGGACGCATCAGATCCAGCCCGGTCTCGAAAACAAAGAATTTCCCCTTGTCGTCCTCCCCCGGGGAATTGTACGCAGCATACTGCAGTTTGTTGCCGAGCGTCGTTTCCAGACGGTCTCCCGAAAATACTGCCAGGCTGTTCACACCCGTGGACCAGATCCAGGTCGTGTGACCGCTGGATATATCCATCCCCGCACCAAGGTCGACAAACGGTGTCAGCGACCAATTCTCCCTCACGGGGAAGAGAAACTCAGCGCCGGGGATAACGCTGATGGTGGCCACATCGTCGGGCAGGGTGCCCTCGATCAGATCCAGCGCCTTGAAGTCGTAAAAACCCAACGTCACCGGGAACTTCAATCTGATTCCAGGGCGCCTCTCGGACGGCGGCCGGAGCGTATAGGCGAGGGGAAGGCTGTAGACCTGCACGGCCCCATCCGATGCGGCATAAATGCCGCTGCCCAGGTAGGCCGAAAATGCGTAGTTCACCCGGTCCTCTTGCTCTCCCAGGTCCCGACCAAACTCCTGGGCCAAGGTGATAGGTGTAAAGGGGAGGAGACAGATCAGTAACGTCGGGATGACGGTGCGAAATGACAGGTGGAGAGAGTTAAATGCCATTCTTGAACAAGAAAAGCGCATGGAGTGCATCCCATCTACCGAAATTTACATTCACATGAATTTCAGGATGAATCCAGAAGTGCAAAATAGATACCAAGGGGATGGATAATTTTACTGGAATTGCAGATTTCATGTTCGTCCCTCATGAAATATGGGGCGGTGGAGAAGAAATTCATATATTCATGTACGTCCCTGAATCCTGAATCAGAACGGCATGCCGAAACTGAAGTGGAGGCGGCCGGAGGACTCGCCCTCCTCGCGATCGAGTTTCCAACCGTATTCCAGGCGCAGGGGTCCAACCGGGGTCCTGATGCGGATTCCCAGGCCGGCCGATTGGCGGAGGTCGGTGATGTCGAAGTCGCTGACCTTCCAGTAGAGGTTGCCGGCATCGTAGAAGATCAGCAGGTGGATCGGGTCGGCCACCGGCACCGTCAGTTCCTGGTTGAAGAGGAAGAGGGCGTTACCGCCGGTGGACGTGTCGCTCTCGACGCCCGGCAGGTACGGGGCGCCCACCGCCGGCAGGGTGTCGTATTTGAACCCGCGAAGACTGCTCTCCCCGCCGGTGAAGAAGCGCTCGCTGATCGGCAAGAACTCCGTGTTGCCGTAAGGCTGGGCCAGCCCCAGGCGGACGGAGCTGATCCAGACCGCCGAGCGGAATAGCGTCTGGTAGATATTCCACTGGAAGAATCCGCGAAGATACTCCGCCTCGGACAGCAGGGCCTGGTCGTAAACGCCCAGTTCGGCACGGGTGAAGGAGCCGCTGGTGGGCCAGAGGAAGGCGTCCCTGCTGTCCCGGGCCCCGTCCAGCCGCAGACTGCCCAGGCGGACCTCGGTCTCCACCCGGGGGTCGATGAGCGGGTCGACGCTCTGGTCTGAAGGCGAACCGGGAAGCTCATCCAGCCCCTTGCGGGCGGTGGTCAGATCCTCCAGCCCGTAACCCCCGATCAGGGTGTAGCGCCCGTCGTGATAACGCCTGGTGCTCTGCAGGACGCCGCCCAGCCGCGTGGCGTCGTAGCTCACCCGGTCCTCCTCCTCCCAGTAGGCCCGGACCAGCCCCTCGACCTCGCTGCCCCACAGCCGCGGATTGCGCACCACGAACTGGGCCCGGCTGTCGTCTCCGCCGTACCGCCCGCCCAGTCCGACATAGAGCCCCCGGCCCATGAAGTTGTTGTGGGCCACGTTGCCGCTGACCCGCATGCCGAAATCGGAGTTGTACCCGATCCCGTAATCGAAGTGGAGGTTCGGGCTCTCGTCCACGGTGAAGACCACACGGCGCCCCTCCGGGGTGTCTCCGGGCAGAATCTCGTAGCCCACACTGCGGAAGAGGCCGGTGCGGTAGAGGTTGTACTGGCTGCGGCCGGCCTGGCGGTTGCTCAGCGGCTGGCCGGCCCACAGTTCCAGCTCCCTGCGGATGATCTCCGGGTTGGTGATGCCGGGGGAGACGACCTCCACCGCCTCCACCACCAGTTTCGAGCCCTCCTCCACCTCGAAGGCGACATCAACCACCATACTTTCCCGGTCGATGCGCAGGCCGGAACGGACAGCCGCGCCGCCGTACCCCTGGCGGTCATAGAGCACGGCCAGCTTCCGCTCGGCCTGGCGGACCTCCTCGTCGTTGAACGGGGAGCCGGCCTGCAGGCCCGTCTCGGCGAGGAGCGCTTCGGCGGTGAAGGCCTCGTTGCCGCTGAACCCGACCGGGCCCAGGCGGTAGCGCTCGCCCTCCTCGATCTCCACCGTGACCACCACCCGCTTGCCGCCCGGCAGGTCCTCGACGCGGCTCTTCACCGCTGCATCGAGGAAACCGAGGGTGGCGTAATAGTTCCGAATCGCCTCCAGGTCATCGTCGAGCGTGCGAGGGCTGAATCCCTCGCGCGCCAGCAGGCCGGCCTCCCTGGTCAGCATCCGCGAGCGGACGTTTTTCTCCTCCACGCCGTGGATTCCCGTGAAGTGGAGCTCGTCAACCCTGACCCGCTCTCCCCGGTCCACCCGGAAGACGACCTCCTCCAGGCCCGGCTCCGGTTCCTCCCGTGACGGATCCACCGTCGCCCGGATATATCCCCTGCCGCCCAGGTAACCGAGCACCAGCCGGGCTCCCTCTTCCAGCAAGTCCTCGCGGAAGATGCTGCGGCTCCACAGGCGATAGACCTCCCGGCGCAGCGGCCGCCGCGGCCGGGGTGCCCCGGGCAGGCTGATCTTCACCTGCGGCCCCTCGTCCACGGTGATCACCAGGTCGACGGTATCCTCGTCTTCGATCACTTGATGCTCCACCTCGATCTCGGGGAAACCCCTGGCGTAGTACCAGTCGCGAATGCGCTCCAGGCCGCCGAGCAGGCGCGAGCGATGATAGCGGTCCCGGGTGGTCACGCCAAGCTGCCTCCTGAGTTTGAAGGCCGAGGCGAACCGGTTGCCGCGAAATTCGATCCGTGAAATTTTCCGATCGTTTTGCCCGCCGCCCCCTGCCGTTTCCCCTTCCCGCGGCGGCCCGCGGTAGAGACGGGCCCGGTAGACCACGTCGCCGGCCAGCGAGCCGTCCTCGTCCCGGGTGCCCAGCAGGTTGAGCCGGTCGGTGAGCCGGTATTTCGCCTGGTATATGTCCTGGCGGTCGCTGCCCATCAGGCTGGAGTAGGTGACGAAAAGCCTCGGGGTCAGCGACTTGCCCACCGTGATCCGCGCCGTGGGGTCGGCCTGGCTGCCCATCAGCACCGGGTTGACGCTCACCTCGTCGAGGCCCAGCGACCGCTGCAGGGCCGGCGCGAGGCTGTCGGTCAGGCGGCCCGAGAGGTAGATGGTGGCCTGGTCATCGGAGAGCCCGCCGCCGCCGCTGCCCAGTTCGTCCCTGGTCTTGCCGGTGACCAGCAGGGTGACGATGTCGGTCTGGGAGAGGGGTGGCGTGGAGTTGAGATCGAACTTGAGATTTTCCAGCGGGCCGGTGACGGCCAGTTGGATATCGTAGTCGGAGCGAGTGGTCTCGGCCCGGAGGTCCACTTCCGGAGGGGTGGACGCCCCGCCGGGGTAATCGATCGACCCCCGGATGATGCTGTAGTCGACACCGCGGAAGGTCACCGTCCCGCCCTCCAGCACCTGCACCCGGCCACTGATGTCGGGGGTGCCGAAGGTGCCCCTCATCTGCAGCGCGACCCCGGTCTCCATGGAGGCCAGGTTGTTCCTGACCCACAGGCCGTCGTCGGAGGTCACCCGGAGGTCCAGGGCCACCCGGTCCAGCAGGCCCGGCTCCACGCTGGCGATCCGGTCCGCCGCCCGGGTGCGGGAGAGGAACTGTTTTTCGATGTTGATCTCCTCGTCGTAGAGCCCGCCGATGATGCGGACCTCCCCGGAAAGACGGCCCGGCCCGCCATTCTCCCGGGTCAGCATGAGATCGGCGTCGAGTTCCGAGCGGAACCCTTCGGGATAGGCCAGGCGCACCCCGCGCCCGGTCAGTTCGAAGTGTTGCGCTTCAACCCGCAGGCCGTCCATCGACATTTCCCCGCTGCCGGTGACCTGTCCACCGCCGGCGGTCATCTCCAGCCGGCTGAGCTGCCAGCGATCCGGCTGCAGCACGGCTTCGGCTTCGATCTTCTCCAGCACCAGCGGGAAATCGGGGTGCCGCAGCCGCCCTTCGCGGAGCCGGACCACACCCCCCAGTGCCAGTTCAGCCACGGGCCCCCGGGCGATGAGGTCGAACTCGGCCTGTCCCTCGGTGCGCAGCCGGTCGTCGAGCCCCCGGAGCAGGCCCAGATCGACGGTACCCCGGGCGGTGATTTCCGCCTCCGGGGAGTCGGCCAGGGTCATGCTCCCCTCGACGTCCAGGCCGGTATCCGGCCCCTCCAGCCTGAACGGCTCGATCACGGCCCGGCCGGAGGCCACGCGGACCTGCAGGGGACCGGTCCCGTCCAGCCGGTGGCCATCGGCCTCGAGGCGAACCCCCTCGACGAGGGCCACCCCTTCAAGGGTCGAGAGTTCGTCGCCAACCCACCGGAAAGCGGCATTCAGCGCACCAGCGGCGATGAAGCCGCCCGGAGCAAATCCGGCCTCCAGCGGCCGGCGGGTGTCGAGATGGAGGGGATAGCGCACTTCGGCGATCCAGGGGTCGCCCTCACCGAAACCGAACTCGAGCCGGGCCACACTGAGGCCGTCCGGCGAGGCCAGGTGGAGTTCGACACCAGCCGGGTCCAGTGACAGGTCGCCGTCCAGTTCCGGCACGGTGAAGCCGGAGGAGGACATCTCGTTCAGGGCCACCGAGGCCGCCAGCCGCGGCTCTTCGAGGGCGCCGGTGACCGACCCGGAAAAGGAGAGGCGGCCGTTCAGGTCCAGCGGCGTCTCCAGCGTCTCGACCAACCGGCCCAGCTCGAATCCGTCCCCCTTGAAGGACAACCCGTCCAGCGACCCGCCGGCACCGAGCCCGCCGGAAACCGACAGCGCCCCGCCCGCCGCCGCCACGCGGGCGCCGGTCACCTCGAGGCGCCCGGGGATCAGGAGCAGCTCGCAGGTCACCGAGTCCAGCGGGATACCGGCGGCGGCGCCGTCAACGAGGGCCAGATCGGCCTGGACCTCGGGGCCGGGGAAGGTGGCCACCGCATCGCCGCCGACGAGGCCGCTCACCGGCAGGTCCAGGCCGGCCGCGGTGAGCAGCGGTTCCAGGGAGAGCCCGTCGAGCCGGACTTCCAAACGCGCGGGGATGCCGTCCGCGGCGCCCAGGTCCGCCGCCCCGCTGATCTCGATTCCGCCACCGGCGCCGTCCAGTATTCCAGCCATCTCCACCATCCCACCGCGGGCGGTGGCTTCGGCCATTAGCCGGCCCAGCGGCTGCTTGCCGGAGGCCAGTTCGTCCACCGCCAGCTCCGCCGTGCCGTCCAGTTCGTTCCAGCCCCCGTCAATGCGGGCATCAAACAGCAAGCTGCCGGAAAGGGACGAGAGAGGATCGAGAATGTCGGCCGGCAGATCGAACGCGGCCAGCAACGGCCGCAGGGCGGGCAGACTCTCCTCCAGCCTGGCCACTGTGGCCCTTATTCCAAGGCCGGAGGCCCCGGCCATCCCCACCCCTCCCGTGGCGTCCAGTTCCACACCAGCCGATTCTGCATGGGCCCGGTCGAGGATGATCTGACCACCGGCAAAGCGGGTCTCCATCCGGGCGTCGAGCACGGTTTCCGGGGCTTCGGCCAGCGTGACCTTGTCGGCAACGAGGTCCAGCCGGCCGCTGAGGGTTTCCATGTCGAAACCCTTCAGCGTCGGTACACCGAGCTCACCGTCAACCTGCAGACGGCCGCGGAGCTGCAGCAGTTCCTCCGGCAGGGCGTCTGCTCCGCCCATCAATCCGGCCACCGCGTTGATACCGGAGTCCAGCGGCTCCAGGCGTGCAACCTCGGCGCTGAACTCGATGCTGGACGGTGAGTCCAGCGCCAGGGTCCCGCTGCCGGCGATACTGGCGCCCGGGCCGGTCAGGGTGAACCGGCTGATATCTGCCGCGCCGCCGTCGAATTCCGCTTCAGCATCGAGGGTCATGGGGAACTGCGGCGCATCGGCGAGCACCAGATCTTCCGTCCGCACCGCCAGAGTGCCGGCCAGCGCTTTCAGGTCGAATGCCGTCCCGCCGATGTCGAGGCTGCCGGCGAACGAGCCCCGGCTTCCCGCCCGTGATTCCGGAAAGAGCCAGCGGACCAGGGGATCGGGATCGTCGGACGCCAATTGAAGGTCGGCCGACCAGGGGGCAATGCCGGCCACCGCCGCGGTCAGCTCGCCCTCTACACGCGCACCGAGGATGTCCAGCAGCAGCTCGCTGGCCCGGAACTGCTCATCCGCCAGCGCCAGCCGGCAGGAGATATCGCTGGCGGATACCGAGGCCAGGTCCAGCCGCCTGGAAGTCATGGCCGCGGTTACCCGCAGATCACCTCCCTTTCCCTCGAGGTCGCCGTCGAGCGTGGCGCTCCCGCCGAGCTCCAGCTCGGCCAGGGCCGGCACCGGCAGCTCGCCGGGGGCGACCTCGGCCTCGAAGGTCGCCCGGTACGCGGGCAGGTTCCAGTCGGTGAGCTCGCCGCTGCCGCTGAGCGAGAGGCCGGTGCTGCTGAGCCGGATATCGGTCAGGGTGACGGTATCCGGCCCCAGGGTGAAACCGGTCTGCAGCGTGACGGGGAAATCGCCGGCATCGGGGATGCTCAGGCCGCCGGCGCCGGCGCTCAGGGTCCCCTGGTAGCTGCGCCCCAGGCGGCGGAAGTCGGCGGAGAGGGCAACGCCCTCGGCCAGGATGTCCAGCGGAACGTCGGCGCCGCCGAAGTGGAGCCAGCCGTCCTCCACCTCCAGCCGGTCGACGAGGATCAGGTCGACGAAGTCCGCGATGGAGAAGGGCGGTGACTCCGTATCCTCTTCGGGCAGGTCAAGGGGCAGCTGTTCCAGGTCCACCCGCAGGCCGTTCACCGTCAGCGAGGAGAGGTCGGCCCGCTTGCGTAAAAGAGCGGACCAGTTGGCATCGAGATCGATGGAGGCCGCCGAGACCAGCGGCAGGGCGTCCGGGGACGCGCCGCCGATGGTGAAATCTTCAACGGCGGCCCGGAGCCGCAGGGGGGCCAGGTCAACGATCCGCAGTGATACCGGCCGCCCGGTGGCCTCGGTGAGAACCGTTTCCAGCTTCCCCTCGAACCAGCTGCGAAACGAATCGGTATGGACCGTCACCCCCGCAATCGCAGCGGCGATGATCACCACCGCCAGCAGACCGAGGATCGTGATAAGGAGCTTTCGTTTCACTGTGAGTCATCCACTGCATCTACTTTTCCACCGCCGTATCCACCCCGCAGGCTTCCCGGAGTTCAGCAATGAAATGCGGGTCGAGCGGATACCTTTTCGTCACAGGCTCCACCTTATCACCACTGACGGTGACCTCGAAATGCTCGGGGACCAGTGAGGCCGACTTCAGGGCCGTGCAGAGGTCGCTGTTGATCGGCACCCAGAGGAAGGTTTTGGCCGGCATTGTTTTTTGTTCGAGATCCAACGTAGTGAACCAGACCACACCCCTGTCTTCATCGATGGTGAAGGTATGGCTCTCATCCCGGCCCACCAGCCGGAGCTCCACCGCACCCAGCCGGTGTGACGAATCACCGCCGGAGACCAGCGCGGAAAGGACGACCACCACACCCTCGGCCCCCTCGACCCACATCTTCGGATTCCCCAGAAGAGCGATGGAATCCTGGCCTCTGCTCTGTACCTTCTTCTTTTTCGGGGCCGGCTGGTCTTCCAGCTCGTCATCCCAGGGCATGAACCAGTCGTCGTTGTCGTCGGCCAGCAGGTCGGGGCCGTCCAGCGTGACGCCGATGACCACGTCCCGCTCCGGCTTACCCTCGGAGGGCACCAGGATTTTCTTCCTGATTTTCTGGCCGCCTTTCAACCGGGGCAGTTGATAGACCAGGTGGCCCACCGTCTCTTCGGTGTGGATGTTGACCACGTGCAGTTCCAGCCGGCCCTCCGCGGAATGGCCCACGCCGAAGTTGGCGACCTGGACGGTGACCAGCCACCCGCTCTTCTTCAGGCCGGCATCGAGCACCTGGGTCCCGACGATGTTGAAGAGGTCCGGGTCGCCCCCCCCATGAAGCTCCTGCTGAAGCTCGTCCACTACCTCCGGCTCGACTCTCTCCTCGTATCGCTCCTCCAGCGCCGCGTTGAAATCACCCCCGTCAAACTCGGGGAGCAGTTCGACCTCCACACCGTACACCGCCACTATGTCGCCGTTCTTCCGGTAGCTCATCCCGATGGGCGGGGGCAGGCCTTTTTCCGGGTCCCCGGGTGTGAAGTCGGCCGGAACCTTCAGATCCGGACGTTCCTTACCCCACTTGCTGATCAGTTCTTCCACCAGCAGATGGTTCCGGGCCAGGATCACTCGCCCCTTTTTGCCGCGAACCCCCCAGGTCTTCCACCGGGGGCTGTTAATCATGTAAAGATCATCCATGATCGGTTCGGAGGACAACTCCAGGAACAGTTCGGCCAGGGCCCGGTCCGGATCGCCGCCACCGCCCACGGGCCGGCCGGTGCTCGCCCGAAACTCCATCATGAAGTCCATGGTCTGCCGGATCATCCGGCGGTTGTTCATGATGTCGGTCCCCAGCGAGTCGGGGTCCCGTCCCATGATGGTTGCCATACCGTGACCCAGCCTGTCGCCAAAGACCCCGTGGGGCTCCCAGTCGGCAGCAAAGTGCAGGAACTGGCCCAGTTCGATCAACTGCAGCTCGGGATCGCTCTCGCCGAGGACCCTGGCCCACAATTCGAAGAACCGCTCCTCCGTCCTTTCAAATGCGTGCCAATTAACCTTGTTGTGCTTTTTGGCCGGGTTCTTCTCGGCGTGGGTCGACTTGTTCCTGTCGATCATGTAGTCGGCGCTGGCGATGAGGTGGGCGTCGTCCCAGTCGAAACCGACGAGCAGCGCCGTGGCAAAGCGGATGTAATAGTGGGTGTCACCGGCATAGGCGCCGGCCATGGTGGAGAAGCTGATCAGGATCAGCACCGTCAGCAGAAATCTCTTCAGCACAGGCGATACCTCCGGGGAACAAGCCCCGCGACTCGAACGGGCATCGAGCTATAGAAGAACGGTATACCGTCCAGGGAAAGCGATGCAATGCGGATAGGCGGGCCGGCTCCGGCAATCCGCCCGGCATTGACCGTGAATGTTCCGGTGCAGCCGGACCTTGAGCGCTGACCTCAAAGCAGCAGCCGCAGGTAACCCTCGATGATGAAGGCGTTGGCCAGATCCAGGATCCCGGCGCCGACCATCGGCAGCACGAGCATCGCCCGGAGGGACGGCCCGTAACGGTTGGTCACCGCGCCCATGTTGGCCACCGCCACCGGTGTGGCGCCGAGGCAGATGCCGACAAAACCCGAGGCGATGACCGCGGCGTCGTAGTCGCCGCCGCACCCCTTGAAAATGACCCACCGGGCATAGACCACCGCCACCACGATCTGCACGGCGAGGATGGCAAGGATGGGCACCGCGGCGCCCGACAGGTCCTTGAGATCGAGGCTGATCAGGCTCATCACCAGGAAGAGGTTGAGGCTCACGTCACCGGCCAGATTGACCACGTCCTCGAAGAGGGAGAGGTTCAGCATATCCACCAGGTTGGTCAGCAGCACGCCGGCCAGCATGGCGGTGACAAAGCCGGGCAATACCAGCCCGACAGACCCGAGCAAACGGTTGACCTCCCCGCCGAAGCCGGCACAGACGGCAAAGACGAACAGCGTCACCAGCACCGAACGGCCCGACACCAGCACCTCGCGGGGCTGCTGGTCCCTGTCCGGGTCGACAGCCTGTTGCTGCGGCTCGGCTGGACCCTTGAGCTTGTTGCTGCGGATGATCCAGCTGCCGACCGGCCCGCCCAGCAGGCCGCCGGCGATCAGGCCGAAGGTGGCAAAGGCGAGGCCGTGGGACAGGGCTTGCGGGTATCCCCACTCCGCGGCGATGGCCCCCCAGGTGATGGCCGTACCGTGGCCGCCGGAGAGGGAGATGCTGCCGCCCACCAGCCCGTACGACGGGTGCCGCCCCGCCACCAGGGCCCCCAGTGCGCCGGCGGCATTCTGGATCACAAGAAAGAGCACCGTGAGCAGGGCCAGGCGGGCAAAGAGGCCGCCGCCGCTGCGCAGCTGCTTCATCTTCGCCGACAGGCCCACCGAGGCGAAAAAGACCAGCAGAAGATCGTCACGCAGCCCGAGGTCCCAGTCGATCTCCAAACCCGCCGCGGCATTAAGCACGGCCAGCAGGACGGCCACCACCACCCCGCCGGTCACCGCAATGGGGATGGAGAACCGGCGAAGAATGCCCGCATAGCGGGTGATCACGTAGCCCAGTGTCAGGGTCAGGATGCTGACCACCACCACCCGGCTTGGGCCGATTTCTATGAACATGGTGGACTCAGTTTATCACGAATACCGGAAGCAGCAGATTGAGCTGGTCCATGGCCAGGGCAAAGGAACCTTGCACAGTGCGCAACTACCTGAATGCCACGATGTGGCTCACCAGGAACTGGTCGAAGTCGTTCCCATTGTCGGTGAGCACGCCTCTGCTGTAGCCGATCTTGATCGCGTGGCGACCGGCAAACGGAATGCCCACCGTCCCGCCGATCCTCGAGTTCCGTTGCAGGTCGTCATATGGAACTCCACCGATGACCTGCCGTCCTCCCGCGAAATAGTTGGCCTCCAGCGAGGCCCACAGTCCGGGACGGATCCGCTTCACCAGGTGAGCCTCCGCGGAGAAAATGGGGTGCTGCTCCCTTTCTCCCGTCAGGAAGTCGTCGTCGCTGGTGAAGAACCAGGCGCCCGCCTCCAGCTCCAGCACCCATGAGCGCTTGAAGGGAATCAGGTAGCCAACTTCCGGTTTGAAGGACCAGCGATTGGTCCCGACGTTGAGCAGTTTGTCGTCTTCGTAGCGCCCGGTGGGGGCCACGACCTTGAGGCTCGCTCCCAGAACCGGACGCGGGCTGGCACGAAACGCCTGGAATTCCTCCCGGGTCATGGTCGGCGCGCCGAGCAGGTTGACCGACAGTGTGATGCCGAAATCGGCTAGACCGGACAGGAACCTGCTTGCCGGCTCACCGTACACAATTCCTTCGGTTGTTCCCCACGAATAGGGCTGCTCCGCGATGATGTTCGCCGTCCGCCCCCAGAGGCTGAAGGTCTGCAGGTAGGCGAGAACCGCCGAGTTGATCCTGGAATCCACGCCGTAGACCGGAAGCGACGGGTCCATCAACACGTCCCCGAAAGAGTACGAGTATCCGGTCACCAGGATCTTGGTCCCTTTGGGGGTGGGCCAGAAGGAGCGGGGCGACAGCTCCTGGGCGGCAACGCCTGCCGCCCACAGGCTGCACAGCGCGCACACAAGAAGAATTCTGAGTCCGTCCTCTGGCCGTCGGTCAAGCATATCCCCGCCGCCGTGTTCGTGACGATCCGGATCGTTCGTCCTCAGAATATGGTATCCCTTCTGTCCGGTTGAGGTCAAAGTGGGCAATCCCGGCGAAGAGCGCACAATGCGACCGGCATCAATTACGATGACGAGTGCTTGGCTGTGACCTCCTCACCTCTGTTTTTGAACCTCGGGCGGCGTCCAAATCCCTTCCAGCGCCTCGGGCTCGGGACCGTAGAGCCGCAGGACCATGTAGAACGGCCCGTCCGGGGCGGGCAGCCAGTTGTCCTCCAGCGCTTCGCCGGGCGAGTCCTTGGCAATGTAGAACACCAGGGAGCCGTCCTCCTCCAGCGTGAAACGGTCCATCATCTGCGAGTTGAGCAGGTAACGGTCGAGGGGGTTGTGGATGAAGAGCTGGGTCTTCCCGTCATACATGGTGAGCGACCAGAAGGCCTTGACCGGCGGGAGACTACCCTGGGGGAAGGTCATCGTGTAGCTGTGCTCAGCCCCGTTCAGCGGCTCGCCGTCGGCATCGGAAAGATACGTCGGATAGGCCGCTTCCGCCGCCGAATTGCCGTAGAGTCCCATGTGCGCGGCCACGGAGCGGAGCATGTCCGGCCTGTCCAGCCCGTAGTTCTTCCCGGCGCTCTCGTCGAGGAAGGCCCGGGTGCCGAAGATCTTGCCGCTCCCCAGAGGGTCGCTTGCGATCCTGGCGATGAAGGCCTCCATGTCGGCAAACCCCTCCTCCACCCCGGCCTTCAACGCCGCCACCTGTTCGTCGGGGAGCGCATCCAGGCGGAAGGTCTTGCCGGGGCCGATGCCGAGACGTGCGAGGTCCTGCCAGAGCGCGTCCTCACCCGGCCCCGGTTTCTCGAGCAGGTCCATTATGAAGTCCAGGTAGCTGAAGGACCGCTCGTCGAACTGCGAGCCCTCGTCCCATTCCGGGAAGTCGGGCAGGGGTGGAGCGGCCGGGGGCTCCTCGCCGAGAAAGGTGCTCAGCGGCTGCAACTGGTACTGCGCCTGGATCGCCTCGACCGCATCCAGGTCATCCGGGCCGAAGAGCTGCGTGCGGGTGACGTTGAAGATGAAGTTGGTTTCGGAGCGGAGGACGTCGGTGATGCCCTCCGGGGCCTCCCCGTCCCAGCCCGGCCCGGCCAGCAGGTAGTGCCCGGCCCCGTTGCCGGTGGTCAGCGTGCCGACATAGGCGAAATTGTGCGTGTAGAGGTCGACGAGCTGGAAGCTGTAGTAGCGCTCCTCGTCCATCCCGGGCACGGACAGGATGAGCGGCTCGGCCCGCAGGTCCATCCAGAACATGCAGTAGGGCGTGTCCGCGTTGGGTGTCACCACCGCCTTGTCGTCCGGCGTGAACAACCTCGCCTCGCAGGAAACCACGTTGAGCGGCCCTTTGTATTCCGGATTCGCCGTGTCAACAGTGTACTGGTACATGGTCTTGTAGTTCATGACCATGGGGAAGCCGTAGAGATAGGCCTCCTTCGCGATGGCCTGTGTATCGTCGGCGGTGGGTCCGCTCTCCTCCACCGGCCCGCAGGACCAGGACGCGACCACCGCAATCGTGATGAACAGGATGAATAATTTTCTCATTGCGTTCCTCCTCCGCCGAGCCTCTGCAGGATCTCGGCTTCCAGGTCCAGTTTCAGCTCGGCATATTCCACGCGGCGCTCCTCCGCCTCCGTGACGGCAGCCCCTTCCCCGGAGCGGCTGGTCCAGAAGGAGAGGGCCTCGCAGGACCTGCGGTAGTCTTCGCAGAGAATGCGGAAGGTCTCGTCCTCCTTGAAGCGCTGCCTGATCGTTTCCACGTGCTCGGGAAAGCGATCCATCACTGCAAAAGGGCTTTTCTGGATGACCTGCATGGCATACACCATCCTCGTGATTACGGTTACTTCGAGCCGGGCCAACGGCGTTGGTCAGGCCGTGCCCTCGCGGGCCGCGTCAGTCGACCGGCCGGGGTTCCGGGAAGCTCCACGAACCGTCGAGGATTTCGGCGCGCGGTTGATAGAGGCGGATGGCGTAGTTCCAGCCTTCGGTGATCGGCAGGTAGTTCACGCTCTCGGGATCACCGCCGAAACGGATCGTGTACGAGCCGTCCTCGTTCGGTGTGGCGGAGGAATTGTTGAAGCTGTTGCGGCCGAGGTCGTTGGCTTCGAGATACCCCTCGGCGTTGTAGACCGTGACGGACCAGAAGGCGTCCACCGGCACGTCTTTCACCGTCACCGTGTATCGCGTCTTGCCGTCGTTGCCTTCGACGCTGTCCATGATGTAGAAGGCGGCCGTGCTCGGCAGCCCGCCCCAGCCGGCACCCGATCCGACGAGATGGTCGATGGGCCGGACCTCGTCCTTGCGGCCGAAGGCGTACGCAGTGTCAAAGCCGAGGGCCCCCAGGTCGCTGAGGGCCTGGCGCGCCACCGCAAGTTGATCCGTGTCCCAGTTCGGCGTCTCGAAGGGGCCGTCGCCCCCGCCGCCGATCTCGATCTTGTCCTGGGCGGCGTGGGCCCTGGCCAGGTCATCAGGATCACCGGCATTGTAAAAGGTTCGGATGGTCACGAGCGCGAAGCGCGTGCCCACCGTGTCCTCGGTCAGCTCGTAGGTTCCCGGCTGCGCTTCGACGAAACAGTAGTGATCCTGGTTGACCACGTGCATCGACATGTAGCGGCCGCCGACCTCAGGCAGCGTGATCTTCACCGGCTTGGACACATCCAGCACCGTCCCGGAGTAGAGCGTGTCCTGGTTCATGCGGATCACCGGCTGGGCGTCCGGCGTTGTGGGCTCGCGAAGATGCACAAACTCGCCGAAGCCCACGCCGAAGGATTCCATGTTGGCACAGATCATGTGATCCGATTCGGCCCGCACGAAGTTGGCCACCGTCACCCGCTCACGGTCTGCCGGTCCGTCGGCCGCGGCGCCCGCCGCAGCGCATACCCCCGCGCCCAGTCCGATGAGAAGCATCCACCCGGCCAGGACGGCAATGACCTTACGGGAAATGGTGATTACGTTGCTTGCTGTCGATTTCATGATGGAGTCCCCCTCAATCGATGCGGGTCTCCGCATGCTGGGTTGAAATTCCGTTCGCTGGTTGTGGGAGCGATCGCCGTAATTTCGACGCTTGTCCGTATTCTGATATCGTCGATTACTCTAGTCAACCTATATTGGAATAGGATACATTCGAACAGAGGGTACAATCCGTTGAATGAAAAGAAACGCGGATCAGCTCCCCTCCTCTTCCCATGGCCGGGCGCCCGTGGATGACGACGGGCCGTACGGCTCCAGCCGGGCCGGATTCTCGACAGCCCCGAATTCCTGGCCACACCGCGGCAGCGGGAGTTTCTCTGCTTCGTGATCGATGAAACGCTGAACAGCGAAATGGTTGACAATGAAAGACATATGGGCCATAATAACGATGTTGGCGATCCGGAATCAAGCAACCTGAAGCAGGCCGGTTGGGGAGTGCCGCCGATATGACACTGCAGGAGAGGAGCCGACGGCGCCGGGCGAAAATGGTTGTTCACCGGGCGAAGGATTTTGAAGAGGCGGAGGCCTGGGACCTCGAATTCTGGCAGCAGAGAACCCCCGAAGAACGGTTGTCGGCCCTGGTGGCTCTGCACCGGGACGTGGAATTGGTCATGCAAGCGCGTGCAACCGGTACCTGAGGGAAAAACGGACGGTTCCTGACATGGATGCGATTCAGGATTTCGAGGACCTGTTGGACCTTCTGTCGACACATGGTGTCCGCTATCTCATCGTTGGCGGGCTCGCTTTCATCTATCATGCCAAACCGCGATACACCAAGGATATCGACCTCTGGATCGACCCCCAGCCCGAGAACGTGGCTCTGGCCAATACGGCACTCGGTGAATTCGGCAGCCCGGCCCTGATCACTGCCGATCAGCCTGAAGAGATCCTGCAGATCGGGGTGGCTCCCAACCGTATCGATATTCTTCTGGACCTGGGGGGTTTTCCGTTTGCCAGGGCCTGGGACAGCCGTATTGAAGCCGCCTACGGCCGTGCCGCAGCGAACTGGATCGATATTGACTCTCTGATCGAGATAAAGAGCGCCATCGATCATCCCCGTCATCAGGAGGACGCCCGTGTTCTCCGCCAGGTTCGAGACCGCTACCTCAAATAGTGAACCTGTCCCTCCTCTCACTCCGGATCGTCTCTCGGTCCATCCCTTCGGCACCTCCAGTGCGTCGGATGGATTTTTCAGGAGCCACAACAGGTAACTGTCACCAGTTTTTCTTTCGATGTATGATTATCCAATCGTTGCAGGAGAACCGGATGACAAAACAGACCAAGACGACCAGGATTCTCAAGCACATCCTGCTGGCCCTTGGCTACGGCCTGCTGGGGGTGATCATCGCCCTGGTGGTGGTCTATCTGAAGAGCGCCGCCTCGGGCCCGGATCTCAAACCGTGGCACAACGTGGAACTGGATGGCGACTTCACCGCCGCTGATGCCGGGCAGGTGGCGAGCCTCGATGCCTATCTCGACCTGGAGGAGCGGCTGTTCCAGGAGCTGCAGGAGGAGGTCTATGGCCGGATCGAACCCGAGGACCGGCGCACCTTCAACCGCTTCTACAAGGGGAGCATCTCCGATCCCACCGCCTACCCGGTGAACTGGAACCGGACCTACGTGCTCGATCACGACAATCCCAGGGCCGGGATCCTGATGCTCCACGGGCTCTCCGATTCTCCCTACAGCCTGCGGGCCATGGCCCAGCTTCTCAACGATCAGGGCTTCCTCGTGGTCGGTCTGCGGTTGCCGGGCCACGGCACGGCGCCCTCCGGCCTGGCCCACGCCACCGTGGATGATTTCGCTGCCGCGGTGCGGCTGGCCGCCCGCGAGGTGCATTCCTCCCTGGGTGACGGGATCCCGTTTTACGTCGCCGGCTACTCCAACGGCGCCACCCTGGCCATCAACTACACGCTCTCGGTCCTCAGCGGCGAGGAGTTGCCGCTTCCCGATGCCCTGGTGCTGGTCTCCCCTGCCGTGGGGGTCTCCCCGGTGGCCGCACTGGCCAAGTGGCAGCGCCGGCTCTCCGCCCTGCCCGGCCTGGGGAAGCTGACCTGGAACTCGATCCACCCGGAGTATGATCCCTATAAGTACAACTCATTCGCGGTGAACGCCGGGGACCAGATCAGCCGCCTGACCCGGCAGAACGACTCGATGATCGGCGCCCTCAACAAGGGCCACGGTGTGACTGGCTTCCCGCCGGTGCTGGCCTTTCAATCGATCGCCGACGCCACGGTCTCCACACCGGCGGTGGTGGAGCGGTTCATGCGGCACCTGGCGCCCAACGGCCACCAGCTGGTGCTCTTCGACATCAACCGGCAGGCCGAGGCAGAGGCCTTGCTGAACAACGACTTCCAGGACCAGATCGACCGGCTGATTGAGGAGGAGTCCTGGCCTTTTGCGGTCACCCTGGTCACCAACCGCGACAGAAGATCCCCGAAGCTGGCGGCTCTTTCAAGAGGAACGAACAGCCGGGAAACCGACCTGGAATCGCTCGACCTGGAATGGCCCCAGGGAACCTACTCCCTGTCCCACGTGGCCCTGCCCTTCCCCCCGGACGACCCGGTGTACGGGATCCAGACCGAACGAACACCGGACGTTATCCACCTCGGACGGGTGGAATTGCGGGGCGAGCGGAACCTGCTGGCGGTGTCGCCCACCATCATGATGCGCCTGCGCTGCAACCCGTTCTTCGATTATCTGGAGACACGCCTTCTGGGATTCCTGGAGATTGAAGACGCGGAAAAGAAACTGAACGAACCGCTACCGGCCGATGCCGGCATTCCTGGGATGGAGAACTGATGAAAAGACTCCTTTGTACATTCATCATCGTCTGGTTTTGCCTCTTGACCATCACGGGATGCGCGAAGAAAATCCCCCTGGAGCCATTCACCAACGCCGGCTGCGAGTTTTTCCCCACCTCGTCGTTCGCTGACACGACCAACGTGTCCCGCTGCTGCCTGGAGCACGACATGGCCTACTGGCAGGGCGGCACGGAGGACGAGCGGTGGGCCGCGGACCAGGCCTTCCGGGACTGCCTGATCAGTGTGACCGGCAACGAACGGCTGGCTGATATGATGTACGATGCCGTTCGAATGGGCGGGACTCCCCACTTCCCGTCATGGTACCGCTGGGGCTACGGCTGGAAATCCAGCCGGGCCTATGGCCCGCTGTCCGAGGAGGACAGGGAAGTTGTCCGGATGCTGCTGGATGAATACCAGCAGGCCGGCAGCACGGACGCGGAGGAAGCAGCCCAGGAATAGCCTGGCACGGGGCCGGTCCATTTTGGAAGGAAGAAAGACCCATGTCACGAATCACTACCGGCGCCCTGCTGGTGCTGGCAACCATGGCAATAGCGTCTCCTGCCACGGCCGGCATGGTGGAACTCTTGCCATTCTACGGCTACCATTTCGGCGGTGAGGTGGTGGACTATTACTATGGTGACCGATACGACCTGAAGGACGCCCCGACCTATGGCCTGGGCGTCGATATCGAACTGGACCCCTATGACGAAACCTGGATCGTCTTTCGCTGGAGCCACCAGGACAGCGAGCTGAACACCACCAACCCCGATCTGGGCCGCCTGGACCTGGGAGTCGACTACTTCCACATCGGCGGCCTGATGGCCTTCGGGGACCACACCGACAATATCGTGCCCTACGGTCTGGGCACGCTGGGCGCAACCCACTTCAATCCCGATGGTGCCGGACTGAGCTCGGCCACCCGTTTCTCCTTCGGTCTGGGCGGCGGGGTCAAGTTGATGTTTGCCGAGCGGGTGGGTGTGCGCTTTGAGGGCCGGTTGCTGGGCACCTACTTCGCTTCAGGTTCCGCCCTGATCTGCGGCGGGTACCCGGGCGGCTGCACTTTCGGCGTCAGCGGCAACGTGCTCTGGCAGGGCGAGCTGACCGCCGGCCTGGTGATCGCTCTCGGCAAGAAGCAGGGACGTACATGAATATATGAATATTTGATTTTCCAGAGAGTCAAATATTCATATATTCATGTACGTCCCCGATCATCCCGATCACCGTTGGACGCGGTCCCTCGCTCTGGTATTATCAGGCGATGACTATCACTGAACGGCTCAACCGGCTGGACGATGAGTCACTGCCCCGATGGGCTCATCTCCCCATCCGTCTGCTCAGGCTCCTGTTTGCGCTGTTCGATCAGTGCGGCCGGGACAAACTGCTGATCAGGGCATCCGGTCTGGCTTACTCCACCCTGCTGGCCATCGTCCCGCTGGTGGCGGTGCTCTTCTCGATCTTCGCCGCCTTCCCCGCCTTCGAGGAAATCCGGGAAACGGTGCAGGAACTGATCTTCTCCATCCTCCTCCCAGCCCATCAGGATGATATAGTCACCTATATCAACCAGTTCACCGACAACGCCAGGACCCTCAGTCTAGTGGGCTCCATCGCCCTGCTCTTCACCGCGATCCTGCTCCTCGACAACATCGAATCGAACTTCAACGAGATCTGGCACGTGCGGAGCCGCCGCAGCGTGATCAGCAAGCTCACTGCCTACACTTCGATGCTCGTCTTCGGCACCATCCTGCTCGGGGCCAGCGTCTCCATCTCGGCACAGATCAAGGCGATGATTATCAACGGGACGAGGATCGACCCCGGGTTCTTCTCCACCGTCTACGCCTGGCTCGTTCCCTTCCTCCTCTCCCTCGCCGCCTTCCTGCTGATGTACCAGATCATCCCCTACACCAGGGTGCGGTTTCGCAGCGCCCTCTTCGGCGCTCTCACCACCGGCATCATGTGGGAAGCGGGCAAATATCTCTTCGCCATCTCCATCGGCCAATCGGTGCGTTACTCGGCGATCTACGGCTCGCTGGCGGTGATCCCCATCTTCCTCATCTGGCTTTACATCACCTGGCTGATTATCCTCTTCGGCCTCGAGGTGAGCTACACCCACCAGTATCGCGCGGCCCTGGCCGGGAATCATGCCCTGGCCGAAAGAGACATCGCCGGGCGGTTGTCTCTGACTCTGCGCCTCTACCTGCACATCGCCAGCGCCTTCCACCGCGGCGAGACACCGCCCTCCGCCGACGAGCTGGCCGGGCAGTTTTCAATCTCGCTGGTGATGGTGGAGGATCAGATGAGCCTACTGAACGACGCAGGCCTGCTGCGCCGGGTGGCCGGAGGCAACCGCAACGAGGGGTGGATCCCTTCGCGATCGCTGAGTGAAATCACCATCTCCGAGGTGATCCGCGCCGTGTTCAGTGACGTTGCCGGATGGGCCGACCGGGAGGATGAGCTGGACCGCACCGCGGACCTGGTGCTGGCCGGTTATCAAACCGCCGGGCACGGCTCCCTCCAGGGCCGCACCATCGCCGAACTGGTGAGCGGGGAGGGGGAGGAGGGGGGACGTACATGAATATATGAATATTTGATTTCCTGGAGAATCAAATATTCATATATTCATGTACGTCCCCCCTCCGAGGATGTTGTCAACCAAGTTGGAGGAACTATCGAATGACGAGAATAGCCGGACTTCTGCTGCTCTCCGTTCTATTGGCCCTGGTCAGCACGGGCTGCGACGAGGTGAAGGTCCACCATGACAAGACCGTCGATTTCTCTGCTTACCAGACCTTTGCCTGGCCGGCCGTGGACCCGGACGACAAGCGTGTACTGGAACGGGACTTCCCCGAAGCGGCCGAGCGGATAACAGCCGCGGTGAACCGCGAACTGACCGATCGGGGCCTGAGTGCGGCAACGAAGGAGGAAGCGGACCTCCTGGTCTCCTTCCACGTGGCCCTCGACGTCGAGCGCGCCGGCCGGCAGACCGACCCGACCCTCACCGGAGAGGCCACCGGAGTCCCGCTGCTGAGCACCGGGGACGGCGGCGGGCCCGTCGCCTACCAGGATCCGATCAAGAAAGGCACTCTGATCTTCAACGTCGAGGACCGCGACACGTTGAAGCGCGTCTGGCAGGGGCAATTCTCCAGGAAGTTCCGCAACCCTTCGGACCTCGAACCCGCCGACATTCGCAAGGCGATCAAGAGGCTCTTCCGGGACTTCCCTGTCCAGGGCTAGCCCGCAGCAGACGGACTGAGAGAAGTCCGGGCTAAAACCCGCTGCCCACGCTGATGAAGAATGCGGAACGGCCCCCGGTCCCCTTGCCCCAGGCAAAGTAGATCGGACCCACCAACGTGTCGGCCCCGGCGAGAAGGGTTATGGTGTCATTGGTGTTGCTCCACGAGATGTCGCTGGAGTCGAACCAGGTATTGCCCTTCTCGACCCACCCGCCAAAGAACAGGTTCTGGCCCATGGTGGTGGGCAGCTTGAACAGGCTGGCATAGTATCCCAGCCGCCCCACGGCATAGTAGTTGCCGCGCAGCTCGTCCGGCCCGTACCCGGAAAAAGAGAATATCCCGCCCAGCGTGAACTGGTGGTAGGCCGGAAGGCCGCCGCCCAGGCTGGTGCCGCCGCCCAAAGTGCCGAACACGGTGTGCCGCCCGCGGCTGAAGAAGCGGCTGTAGCGGCCCTCGATCCGTTCGTAGTCGTCGTCCGCCCCCATGGCTTCCATAGATATGTAGGCGTTGAGGATTCCCGCACCGCCCGCCCGGGGGAAGGTGACCCGGTCGACGGTATCGATCGAGACTTTCAGGTTGACGGCGCCCAGGGTCGGCGATTCCGGTACCAGACCCTGGCTGGTGCCGGTGTGGCCGTCAGGGTCACCCGGTTTGACAGGTATGTCCACCCCGGTGTTTCGCGATATCCGGGCCCATCCGAATATCGGCCCCAGGCGGACCTGGGCTTTGTTGCTGAACTGATAGCCGAAATCGAGAGCTCCGTATTGCAGCCGCTGGGTGTATTCGGCGGCTTTTTTCCCGTTCTGGTAGCGGTTGACCAGTTCATTGCCCACGTAGATGCCGGGGGCAACGAACCAGCGGCTGTAGTAGTCGAAAGGCTGGTAGAACTCCGTGTTAATACTGGTTTCCCGGCCGATCCGCAGCACGTTTCGCCATTCGGCGCCATAACGGTTGAGATTGGTGGCCCGGTGGAGCAGCTTGAGGTTGAACGTGCTTCCCTGGTCCTCGTCGATCTCGAAGTCGAGGCCGAAAGTGACGAAATTGGGGCCCCACTCCTTCTCCCTGGCCTGGATCACCAGCTCCACGCCGTCCTCCCCGGGGATCAGCGAATAGTCCACCGACTGGAAATCCCCGAGGCCGTAAATCCGTCCCAGGTCGGTGTAGAGGGCGTCGAAATTCAGGCGGTCGCCCGGCTGCAGCCGGATCCGGCGGCGGACGATCCTCTCGTCCACCCGCTCCAGCCCGGTAATCCGCAGGTTTGTAATCAGCGGCATCTCGAAGCGGGGCACGGACTGGCCGGCCCGGTGCCTGGCGTACTCTTCAGCTGGAAGGGCCATGGTCACCAGGTCACTTTTCTTCAGCTCGGCCTCGTCCAGGCCGAGGGTGATGATCCCGGACGGGTCGGAAAAATCGAGCACCCCGATCCCGGCCACCGCCGGGCGCAGCACCAGGTCGGCCAGGGGCAGCTGCGCCTCGACATTGAGCCGGGTGAGAAAACCGAGGGTCTGGCCGGTGACGGCGAGGGAGGAGGTCAGTTTCTCCCGGTCCCCCAGCGGGGCGCTGATGTCGATGGCGATGACGATGTCGGCGCCCATGGCCCGCACCACGTCCACCGGGATATTGCGGACCGATCCCCCGTCCACCAGCAGCAGGTCGTCGATTTCCACCGGCGTGAACACCCCGGGGATGGCCATACTGGCCCGGATGGCCGCGGCCAGGTCCCCTTCGTCGAGAACCACCATGTCCCCGTTGATCAGGTTGGTGGCCACCGCCCGGAATGGAACGGGGAGTGCATCAAAGTCGGTGATCCCGGCCACCGGCTGGGTCAGGTTGCGCAGCATGTAGGTCAGTTTCTGCCCCTGGCGGAAGCCCCGGGGGGCCATCAGCTTCAGGCCGCGCAGCCCGAACTCGAAGTCGAGCATGTAGAGCCGGTCCTCCTCCTTGCGCCGGAACGACCGGTACTCGCGCTGCGGGTCGTCCTGCAGCAGATCGGTCCAGTCGATGTCGAGGACGGCCGCCTCGATCTGGTCGGCGGTCATGCCGGTGGCATAGAGCCCGCCGATCACCGCCCCCATGCTGGTGCCGGCCACGTAGTCCACCGGGATGTTCCACTCCTCGAGCTTGCGCAGCACGCCGATGTGGGCCAGCCCCTTGGCTCCGCCGCCGCTGAGCGCCAGGCCGATGGTGGGGCGGGTTGCCGTTTCCACCGGCCCGTCAACGGCCTGGGCGACAACCGCAGGTGAGACGACAAAAGAGAGGGCCAGGACGGTAAGGCACAGTTGCATCAGACGGGTCTTCATGGCCGGCTCCTTCGATCCTTCGAAAGGCGATCAAGGGCTGAAGATTTTTGGCGAATCCATTGCCTGCACAAACAATACGTATCCGGTGGAAATGGGTCAACCGGCAGCAAGGTGAGCAGCGGGGATCCATACCAATGGCGATGCGTGACAGAAAAAGCGATGCCCGGGAACTCGGCATCGCCTTTGAGGAAAACAAGACGGGCCAGGCACGATGGGGATCTGCTTCAGGCACCCGCAACGTGCCTGGTGAGGGTGCTACGGTTGCTGGACCACGTAGACCAGGTTGTTCCCCTGGAACGCCGCCCGGTAGTAAACGCCCCCGCAGTTGTAGTACTCGACGCCATTCAGCGTGGTGGGTTTACAGTCCCCGGGAAGCGCGGTCACGACGGTTCCCACGGCGGGCACGCCGCTGGCCGCCGCCGCACTCTCCGCGGCCGCCGCGCTCTGTGCGGCCGCCGCGCTCTGTGCGGCCGCCGCGCTCTGTGCGGCCGCCGCGCTCTGTGCGGCCGCCGCGCTGTTCGCCGCTGCCGCGTTATATGCTGCCGTTGTGCTGCCGGCCACCACGACACGTCTGGTGGTGCGTCGGGCAACCCCCGCAACGGAGAGGGGTGTGAGCGGCCGGCCCATCCCGCCCATACCAGGGGATATCTCGATTCGGGCATCCGGCCCCAAATCGCCGGTGTTTCAGATCTTTGACCAGGAAAACGAGCTGAATACGCCTCGACTCTTCTATTGTTGAATTTTTGACATACGGATGTAAATTACCCGGAAGTTGTATTTAAGGAGGTAAAACGGGGTCGCCCCCGAAAGTGGGCGAATGGAACAAAACGGAAGAAATAGCGTAACACCGTTGAAATATCTCAGGTTTTTCTGTAGGATGTGGGCGGTTCACTGCAATGCAAATTACATCTTTTGGGTAATTTACACTGGTTTGAAACATACCTTGGAATATGCGGGTATTCTATTGCAGGGTTCTGTTCGTTTGAAAATTCCGGTCTCTTCAATTCCGTGGCGACACGATTCGTTCGTCTCTCGAAAGGAGGTAGAGTAAATCTGACATATCCCGGGACTGAAGAAATTTACGATAACCATGAAGTGATCATCGCCTTTGAGGTCTGTATATCTTTTCGGTAACCTGTCGCATCGGGATCAATGGTGCCGGCACCGCCGGACGATGCGATGACACGAACAGTGAGGAGGATTGGAAGATGAAGAAATTTGGTTTTCTGCTGGTCGCGGCCCTGATGTGCGCCTGTGTGACCCTGCCCGCAGCGGCCGAGTCCAACTATGCGTTGTTCCTTCACTACTATGACGGTTCCGACACCGAGAGCTCATGGGGCGGCGGCATCAGTGCCGACTGGCTGATGGGTGAATCGCCGTGGGGGATCATGGCTCGCCTGAGTTACATGGGTGACCTGGGCTTCGACACGAGCTCCGTGCCGGAAGTGTTCCATGGTTACGACGTCATGGCGCTGCCGGTTGACGTGGGTGTGAACTACCACTTCATGGAAAACCGGAACCTCTGGCTTGGCGCCGGCCTGACCTACGCGTTTCTCGACGTGAACAACGGCCGGATGGATGACGCCTGGGGCTGGTACGCGGACCTGGGCTACCAGTCCGGTGAGCCGGGTGCGCCCTGGGCCTTCTGGGCCGATGTCATGTATCGCGTTATCGAAGGCAACGTGGAGCATGGCCTCACGCTGGACACGTTTGACCTCAGCCTCAACGGCCTCGGCCTGAGCGCCGGTGTGGCGTATCGCTTCTAGGCAATAGATAGCATGTTCTTGCCGGATCGGCTGAAGTGCTGCCACGCAGCGTTCAAACGGTCCGGCTTTTGTTGTACCCCACCCGATCACCGGACCATTCCCGCCGCCGCAAAACCCGGTCAGGACTTGCTGCCGCCGTTCTCTCCGTCAGGCAGGCGGATGATCCCCAGCGCCCCGGCCTTGGCAATGGCCGCAATCACAGGTGAGCACTTGCCGTGTCAATCATGACGAGTGTGGAACCAGCGGATTCGAAGTTCACCTGGCAGGGGATGACCGGTATCGGCTACGACTGGCACTGGGGCGGCGTCCTGCTGGCCTACCGCTACCTCTACTTCGACCAGGGAGAGTACGAGTTCATCCACGACATGGCGCTGAGCGGCGCGGCCCTGGCCATTCACTTCAAGTGGTGACGGCGCTGAACGCCGGGGGGCCGGCCACCGCGGCCATTATCAGAAAGCGAACACCAGGCCCGCTTTGAAATTCCACTGGTGCAGGAAGGTCTTTTCGCGGTAGGTGTAGTACCTCGTCCCAGTAATCGTTGTAGTACTCTTCGTCGTTGCTCTCGATGAAGGTGGAGTAGAGGCGGCCGTCAAAGCGCAGGCCCACGTGCGGGCTGAACATCAGTTTCACCCCGCCGCCCCCGCTGACCGAGAATTTTGTGTCGCTTCTCAGCTGTTCCGGAGCAAAGCGGGTGGCGCCCAGGGAACCGGCCACGTAAGGAACGACCTTGTCGAACTTCCACTGGTAGAGTGCGCCGGCGTGGTAGTACTCCACGGTCATGTCGAGATCAACCCAGTCTTCCGGCGGGCGCCGGTCCGGCACCAGTTCCGTGTCCTGCCGGCTGTACATCAGCTCGATCTGGAACCCCTTGAAGACACCGATGTTCACCATCAGGCCATAGTTGGCCGACTCGTCGATCTTCGCCCTGATGGTGTCGTTGTCGCTCCAGCGGTCGATAAAGTCGCCGCCGAACTGGTAGCCGTAGAAAGGCGTGATCTCGAATTGCGTGTCGGTCTGGGCCTGGGCCAGCGAACACCCGGTGAACAGCACCAACAATACCGCAAGAACCTGCCACATCCTGTTCATGATCCGCCTCCTGATGATGCACCGCAGTCCGGGCGTCGGTCATCTCACGTTGATAACACTATTGATACGGATCTCCAGGCCGGTCGGTTCGCGCCCCGCTGGTTTCCATGTTTCAGGATACAGCATGAAATACGCCCCTTCAAGCCGAGGATACCGCGGATCAAACCATTTCCAGGATGGAAAAGGAAACGCTAAGATGCACCATTGACCGAAGCACCACCATGGAGAACTGGATGCGCCGCAGAACAAAAATCCTGATCGCGCTTGGTCTGCTCGCCGCGCTGCCGGTGATGGTATTGACTGCCGGCCTGCTCTACCTCGAGTTCGGCGACCTGAGCAGACACCGCGGGGCTGTCGAGCGGCGGGTCAGCGATATCCTGGGCCGGGAACTGCGCATCAACGGCACATTCGAGCCGGCCTTCTCGCTCACCCCCTCCCTGGAGGCGACTGAGATCACGCTGGCCAACGTGCCGCGGGGCAGCGAACCGGCAATGGCCGCCGTCGAGCGTCTCTCGGTCTCGGTGGATCTCTGGTCGCTGCTCCACGGGCCTTTTCACATCCGCCACCTGGAAATCGAGGGAGCCCGTGTCCTGGTGGAGACCTGGCCCGACCATCCGGTGAACTGGTCATTCCAAGCTCTCAAGAAGGATACGGTCGGCCCGATCAAAACCTTGCATTACCTCATCGATCATGCCGAATTCAATGACGTGGAGGTGATCATCCACCCTTCCACCCGGGAGCACCCGTTCCAATGGGCGGTTGCCCGCTTCGGATTTTCCTCAGACCTGACGGATTCCCTCGATGTGCAGCTGGACAGCCACCTGAACGGGACGGCCCTGGGGCTCGAAGGACGGACCGGGCCGCTGCTGGGCCTGCTCACCGCCAAGTGCGTTCAGTTCGATTTCGAAGGCCGCCTGGGCGAAGCGGATTTCACCACGTCCGGACAACTCTCCAAACATGCTCATCTCGGCGGCACCACCATCGATCTGAAGCTGGACGGACCCGACACAACGGCGCTGACCGGGGCGTTTGATCTCCCGTCACTGGGCAAGGGGCCGATCCGGCTCGAGGCGCACGTCAAACCCTCACCTTCCGGAAACAAAATAGCGCTGGTCGCCGATCTGGGGGACCTCGCTGCCGAGATACACGGATTCATCGACTCGCTGAGGAGGCCCGGTTTGCTCGATATCACGGTGGACGCCTCGGGGCCCGACCTTGGGGCGGCCGGCGCGTCTGACCGGCGTGAAACATCTTCCGCCCGCCCCCTTCGAGGTGCGCGGCGGCCTCACCTGGCAGGATTTCCCGTTGATTTTCAAGGAGTTGACGCTGCAGGTCGGCGAGAACCGTCTGCTGGCGGACGGATCTCTGGGCAAACCGCCGCGGATGACGGGTTCCGATTTCACGGTCCGGGGCGAGGGGCCGGACGCCTCCTCCCTGGCTGCGCTGTTCGGGCTGGAGCTCCCCGCCGAACCGTACGAGGTACGCGGGCGCCTGCTGCGGGCGGAGCACGGGTTCCGTGCCGAAAATGTCGAGGCCCGGGTCGGCCGCATCACCTTCGAGGCCGACGGTTTCGTGGGTGATGCGCCCGGCTACGCCGGCACCGAATTTCAGGCCTCCATCCAGTGCCCGGATCTCTCCCGCTACAGCGATCTCGCCGGTGTCGACCTTCCGGCTGAAGCCTTCGAGGTATCCGGCCGCCTTGGCGGGGACGGGGAGAGCTTGACGCTGCAGGGATGTACCGCCCGGCTCGGCGACAACTCCGCCGGGATCGAGGGGAACATCCGCCTGGCGGAGGAGCACGCGGATCTGGATCTGAAACTCGATATCAAGGGGCCTGACCTCTCCCGGATCTCATGGCTGGCGGGAATCGACGGTCTCCCTGCCGAGCCGTATCGGGTGAGCCGGAGCGGTGGGTATCCATCCGAACGGCTGGCGCCTCAGCGAGGTGCGCGTCGGAGTCCGGCGGCCTGTCGCTGGAGGCCGAGGGAACGGTGATCCCCGGCCCCGGTCTTCTGGGAACCGAACTCCAGCTGCGATTCGCCGGCCCCGACAGCTCGTATCCCGCTTCCCTGGCCGGCCTGGACGGTGCGCCACCCGGTGCGTTCACGGTCAAGGGGACGTTGCGGGTTACTAATGACGGATACGCGCTCGACGCGGTGGATGCAGGGGTGGGAACCGTGACGGCACGGATCGACGGGCTCCTCGGCCCGCCCCCGGCACTGCGGGGCACGAAATCTGCAGGTGAACGGCCGGGGAGAAGACCTGTCGGTTTTCGAGCCATTCCTCGGCGGGATGCCGCTTCCCGATGTGCCGTTCGAGGTGGCCGGCAGACTGGCGGTGGACGAGGCGGGCTGCCGGCTCGATCCCATGGAGATCGCGACCGCGGCCAACCGGGTTACCGTCAGCGGCCTGCTGGCCTTGAGCGAGAAGCTGGAGGGCAGCGATGTCCGGTTCGAGATGCAGGGCCGCAACCTGCGTGAGACCGGAGAAGCCCTCACCGCGGCGGGAGTGGAAGGAGTTCCGGAGCTGCCGGCGGAAGCGTTTTCCGTTTCCGGACGAATCGGAGATCGACGAGGCCGGCTACCTGCTGCACGGGGTCGAGGGTCGCCTCGGCGCTTCGGGCTCCCTGCAGCTGGATGGTCGTGTCGGCCCGCTGCCGGATTACCGGGGGACGGACCTCACGGTCCGCGGCAACGACCCGGACGCGACGCTGTTCACTGCACTCACCGGCGGGGAATTCGTGCTGGCGCCGTTTCAGTTGAGCGGGCGGGTGGAGCGTCCCGGCACGGGCTTCAGGTTTCACGACGTCGCCCTGCGGCTGGGGGAGTACCGGGCCGCCCTGAGCGGGACCCTGGGCGAACCGCCCACCCTGGAGGGGACAGATCTCGATTTCCAGGCCGCGGGCCCCGGGCTGGGGCTGCCGCAACAGGTTGCCTACCTGTTCCACTGGCCCGGGCTGGACGACCTGCCCGACGGACCGTTCGCGGTGGCCGGACACGGCGTTGGATCTCCCGAGGACTTCACCGTCTCCGGCCTGGATGCCCGTCTGGGCGAGAGCGATATCAGCGGCTGGTTCCGGCTCGACCTCGATGAGAAGCCCCGGCTCGAGGGCGAACTCATTTGCGAAAGCGTCGATCTTGTCCCCCTGTGGAAAGAACGTCCAGAACCGGGTGGTCCGGCAGGCTCAATCGAGATCGCTGACGGCGAGACGGTAAGAAGAATGCTGTTATCCGACGAGCCCATCGACATCACGATGCTGAACAGGATCGATGCCGATGTGCACCTGTCGGTCCGAGAGTTGCTGTTTCCCCGCACGCGGCTTTCGGACGTCCGGATCAGGGTCCGGATGGAGAATGGCGGGCTGCGTGCCGATCCCATATCCGCAACCGGCCCACTGGGGGGCGTTCTCGGCGGCCATTTCTCGGTGGAACCGGCGGAAGAAGGCTGCCGCATGCTGGCAGACCTGACCATGGACGGAGGCCGTCTCGACCTCTCGAACCAGGCCGAGGATTCCAACAACTGGGTAAAGATGGACATCGATGCCGCGTTCCGGGGCGCCGGCCAATCGCTGCACGAGATTGCCGGCCATGCCGACGGTTTGTTCGTCGTGGCGGTGAGCGAGGGCATGGTGGACAATTCGGTGTTCGAGTTTGCATCCAGCGGCATTGTGCTCCAGATCCTGAACACCCTCGTTCCCGTCCGCCAGAAAGAGCCTTCCACAAAGCTGGACTGCGGCGTGTTCGTGATGAATCTCGACAACGGCATGGCCACCCTCGAACCTCTGGCGCTGCAGACCGAAAGCATCAGCATGACCGGTCAGGGCAAGATCGATTTTGCCACCGAAAAGTTCGATCTGCAGTGGGTGACCAAACTGCGCAAGGGGCTCCGCTTCAGCGCCAGCACCATCACCGACAACTACGTGAAGCTCGGGGGGACGCTGGCCGAACCCCACCTGGAAGTGAAACCGCTGCAGGCCGTGCTCTCCACCGGTGCGGCGGTGGGCACACTGGGGCTTTCCCTGGTGGGCAAGGGCCTGTGGAACCGGCTCACCGCCCACAAGAAGATCTGCGAGTACGCCCTCGAGGAGGCCGCCCGGCAGCGTGATGAACGGGACCGCCGGCAGGGCGACGACTGATCACACCCAAAATCTCACCCGATTCTCTTCAGGGCATTTGACACAAACGTTTTTTTAGCGTAGTATGTCCATTATTCGTGGACATACTACGTCTATTCAAGGAATGGCTGGATGAGTGATATAGCATCAATCCGACAGAAGATCGAGATGGATGTGTTCGACTATCAGGCCCTGATGGGTGCACTTCATAGCTATGGCAAGCCGAGAGACAAGATCACCAGGCTATTGACCAGCGGTGACATCGTGCGCATCAAGAAGGGTCTCTACTGCTTTGGCGAAGCGTTTCGCCGTGAGCCCGTCTGTCGCGAGTATCTCGCGAACCTGATTTACGGGCCCTCATACGTCAGCCTGGATCATGCCCTGAGTTACCACGGGCTGATTCCGGAGCGCGTGGAAACGGTCACTTCCGTCACAACCGGCCGCTCCCGCCGATTCACAACCGCCCTGGGGAATTTCTCCTACCGAACGCTCAGCCGGCCGCGCTATGCCAACGGTGCGGTTCTGCAAACAGAAGGCCAATCACGGTTCCTGGTGGCATCACCGGAAAAGGCCCTGGTGGACAAGGTCTGGACCGACAAGCGCTTCAGCGGACAGCGAATGGGCGACTACGGGAGGTATCTCTTCGATGATCTTCGAATCAGCCCCGAAGCACTCCGCGACCTCGATCCGCCACGCCTGGCTTCCATCGCCAGGGTCTATGATTCCCGTAAGATCGACACGCTGCTCCGCTACCTGACGCAGCAGGAGAACGCGAGCGATGAATGACGCCATTCGCAGCATGCTGGATCGCTATCAATGTCAAAGCCGCGACGACTACCTGCACGCCCTCAGGGAAATCCTGCAGGAGGTGGCCCTGCTCGGGCTCTGGCGCAGCAAGTTCTTCGAGCACGCGGCCTTCTATGGTGGAACCGCACTGAGGATCCTGCACGGTCTGGACCGCTACTCGGAGGACCTGGACTTTTCATTGATCAGACCGGATGCCCGGTTCTCCCTCGGGGCATACGGAGATGCACTGCAGAGGGAAATCGAAAGCTTCGGCTTCAGCGTCGAGTTCGAACCAAGACGGAAACAACATGACAGCCCGGTCGATTCAGCGTTTCTGAAAGCCAACACCTATCAACAGTTGATTCTCATCGGAGCCGGAGAGGATGTGCTCCATGGCCTGAATCCCGATCGGAAACTCAAGGTCCGGCTGGAAGTGGACAGGGATCCACCGCCGGGCTTTGACACTGAATCGCAATACGTCCTGCAGCCCATCCCGTTCTCGGTGCGCACGTACACCCTGCCGGACCTCTTTGCCGGCAAGCTCCATGCCGTCCTGTGCCGCAAGTGGAAGACCCGGGTGAAGGGCCGCGACTGGTACGATCTGGTCTGGTATGTCGGACGACATCCGAACGTTCACCTGAGCCACCTGGAATCGAGGATGCGGCAGTCCGGAGACTATGATGATAGAGCGCCGCTGACCATGGACCGGCTCCAGGCCCTGCTGCACAACGCAATCGATGGACTGAATGTTGAACATGCCCGGCAGGAAGTGGCCCCGTTCATCAGGGACCAGCGGGCACTTGAGGTCTGGTCCCGGGATTTCTTCCGGCAGATCGTCAAGCGGATCAGCTGAGTATCG
Organism: uncultured Acidobacteriota bacterium; assembly: GCA_963836075.1. Taxonomy (GTDB): domain Bacteria; phylum Acidobacteriota; class JAQAZP01; order JAQAZP01; family JAQAZP01; genus JAQAZP01. The sequence continues at coordinate 987,852 of CAWIIB010000009.1, read as the reverse complement.
CTGCTCGTTCCGCTCAGAAAGCTTCCATGACGCCGACGTAAAATCCGTCCTGGTCGTTCTCGCCCACGGCATAGTCGACACGGAAGTTGACCCGGTTCTCCTGGTTGAGCCGGAAGCGGATGCCGGCCCCCCCGCTGAAACAGGTATCGTCGGTCTCGATGCTGACGGCCGGCCACGTGGCCGTCTCACCCCGAAAGGAACATTGACCGCGCTGGCGACCAGCTCGCCGAGTCACTGCCCGGGTTACTCAGGAGAGAGGGAATCCGGCTTTTGAACGAACCGGTTGACGTGCTTGATGAATAGCGGGATGTCCTGCAGGGCCTCCTGGAGCGCTTCGTGGATCTTCTTTTCGTCCAGTTCGTCATACTCGTGAACGATTCGGTTGCGAAGGCCGGCGGCCGAAGCGATCTTTTGGGAAAACTCCACCGGCAGCACCTGCAGCTTCCCCAGGGTGGTGAAAGAGTCGAAGTAATCCTTCGGCGGCGGGTGGCCCAGTTCGGTGATGATGTGAAAATTGATGTCGATCAACCGGCCGATAATCCGCTCCAGGTACCGCTCCGCGGCGACTTCAGTCACCGGGTCTGACAGGTACTCCTCGAGAGACAACTGGCCGTATGCTGTCAGGGCGTTCACGTCCCTGACGATGAGATTGATCTTACGCGTGATGAGGACAGGGTCGATCATTCCACTTCCATAGTCGTTTCCAGATACCGGTCAACAAAGTCCCTCTCCATCACGAAATAGCGGCGGTGATCCTGGTAACGCTTGAAGGCGTAAATCTTGAGTTCCTGAAGCTGGACGGGATCACCGTAAAGAAGCCGGCAGTTTTCGGTGATCTTCTTCAGGAAAAGCGGATCGGCGTGGTTGATCACCGCCAGGTCCACTTCTCGATCGGGGAAGAGCCCCTGGAGCTGACGGATCAACTGGCACTGCTCTTTGAACTCCGGCACCTTGCCCGAGTAGCGGACAGCGATGTCCAGATCACTCCCCCGGTGTTCACCCCGGCTGGAAACCGCGGAGCCGAACAGCAAAACCAGCGACAGCCGGTGGTCCCCGGCAATACTCTCGATTTGTTGAATATGATCCGGTGAGATGTCCACTGTTCCATCCTCAAGTGATCAGTATACAACAATGGAAAAACCGGAACTACTGCAGGCTCTCCAGCAGGGCCACGGTCTCGGCATGCCCGTTCCTGGTGGCGAAATCGAGGGCCGTGTCACCGTCCGCATCAACCGTGTTCGGGTCGGCGCCATACTCGAGCAGGGCCTTGATCACCGCCACCTGCCCCTCGCCGGCGGCAAACATCAGCGCGGTGAACTGCTCATCCCTGTCCACCACCAGCGGGTCGGCCCCGTGCTCCAGCAGGATTCTCACCGTTTCTTCGAAGGGGCCGCTGGAGGCGTACATCAAAGCGGTGCGGCCGGCAGGGTCGAGGACGTCGATCCGTGCGCCGTGCTCCAGCAGTGCCTGCACCACGGCGCTGTGCCCGTCAAAGGCGGCCGCCATCAGGGCCGTGTAGCCCTCCGGGTGGCGGACGTTCGGGTCGGCGCCCCGGCCCAGCGCTTCCCTGGCCCGGCCGGCATCACCCATGGCCGCCGCCGCAATCAGGCTGGTGGACTGGTCGGCGTCATGGGTCGCCGCGGGTGGCGCCGGGGGTTTGGCGGCGGCCGGCGGGGGCGCCGTTTTCGCGGCCTCCCCGGACATCTGTTGCGCGTCGCCGGCGCATCCGCCGACAAGCAACAGGCCCGGGAGCAGCAAGCTAAGCATGGTTGCCCGAGCCGTGGATCCGATCCCGGTGCTTCCTGGTTTCATCGGTCAGCGCCTCCAGTCTGGTCGAACGGGCCACGGAACGGCAGGGAGAACGCCGGCCGGCCCTGGTTGGATAACGCCAATGAAAACAGGGACAATATACCAGAATCCGATTCGACCGGCACGGGTGGGCAAGGCCATTCGGCGAACCGCTCCTGATCTTCTCCTCCATCGAGCGCCCGAAAATCTTTTTCGAGAGCGGGGACAGCGGCCAGGTCTCGCCATTTCCGCTAAACAACATTGCGGTGCGCCGCCGACGCGATGCTGACAATGCCATGCCGTGTGGTTCAAAAATAAATGTGGTAAACTTTGCAACCTGCACACTTTGTGGTTTTCCTTCTCCGGCCGCATCCAGAGGATGCGGACTATGGTGCCGGTACCTGGCCGGAAAGAAGAATGGCCCTGATAAACGACGAGGGGTTGATCATGATGCAACGGCCGCTGAAAAGGATTTTCCGCCGAGTCCGTCCGGCTCTCCCGCTGGCCCTGGCCCTGGCGCTTTGCTCCACCGCGCCGCTCGCCGGCGGCGAGGATTTCGAAACCTCCACATCGCTCAGCGCCAAAACAATCCTGCCCGGGGAGCTGCTGCGCAGCGAGCACCACAGTGTGGTCGACAAGGTCCACAATGACGGGTACCTGAACTTCTACCGCATCAACTCCGACTTCGGTGAGTTCGAGGCCTACGGCACCGAGCTGCTCGCCGTCCGGGTCCACGAAATCCACGCCCTGGTCCAGCTCGACGAACTCTCCAAAACAGAGGTCTTTATCGACGCGGCAAAGGAAGCCGGGTTGAGCCAGATCCAGACCATCGCCGAATTCGCCTCGCACCCGGTGGAGACGGTCAAGGGGATCCCCGGTGGCGTCTCACGAAAGTTCAAGCGTTACAAGAAGCAGGCAGGTGAATACCTCGACAAGACCAGGGAGAAGCGTCACCAGGACGAGGATGACGGTGAGACTTCGGCCGAAGAATCCAAATCGGAGAATGAACCTACGACCAAGGACAAGGCCGTCGACGCCGCGGAAGAATATGCCGGGAAGTGGTTCGGTGTCACCTCCGCCCAGCGCCGCTGGGCGGCCAAGCTCGAAGTCGACCCCTACGGCACGAATGAAGTGTTGCGCAAAGCCATCGAGCAGGTGGCCCGGGTGGACGCCGCGGCGGGTTTAGGCATGCGATTGGTGGTCCCCGGGATCCCCGGGGTCAGGTATCTCCGCAAAGCGAACCAGCTGGTCTGGGAGACCGATCCCTACGATCTGAAGATTCTCAACGAAAAGCAGCTGCTGGCGCTGGGCATGGAGCAATCGCTCCTGGAGCGCTTCTTCACCAACCCGTGGCACAGCCCGACCAGCCAGACGATGATCGTCCAGGCCGTTGTGGAGATGCCCGGTGTTGAAAACAGGGTGGAGCTGATCGCGGAAGCGGCGAAAATCGAATCGGGCGAAGAGTCCCGTTTCTTCACCCGCAACGTGATGATTCTGGCCTGGCACCACCAGAAAAAAACACCGTTGGCCCGGATACTCGATTCCACGGCGTCGCTCAGCGCACTGACCCGCCAGGGCCAGGTGCTGGCCGTGGCCGCCACCGACCACCTCCTCTGGACGGAAGCGGTCGCCGCGCGGGCGCGGATGATCGGGGAACAGACGCGGGCCCAGGGAAAAAGCACGTCCGAGCTCTACCTGCTCGGCAGTTGTTCCAATCGCTGCCGGCATGAGATGACGGCTCTCGGCATCCAGGTGTTGGACAACAACCAGGAACGGTTCGCGGCGCCTTGATCCGGCCAGCTCAAGAAGGGCCGGGTCATCCAAGGGGTATGCGATGGACAAGAGTGGCCCGACGAGGCAGCAGCCCCCGCAAGACGCGGATGAGCGAATCCAGGCGAAAAAAACCGAGCACATCGCGACATTGAAGCGGAGCCTCGACAAGCGGCTGAGGTTCGAAACGTTGATGCGCGAAATCTCCTCGCGGTTCATCAACCTGCCCGCCGACCAGATCGACAGCGACATTGAACACGCCCAGCGCCGCATCTGCGAGCTGCTCGATCTTGACCGCTCCACACTGTTTCAAACCCCTGAGCAAGAGCCCGGGAAGCTGCTGCTGACACATATTTCTCAGCCTCCGGAAAACCTGGGGCCCCTCGAGCGGCTGGATGCAAAGGATTTCTTCCCCTGGACAGCACAGAAGCTCCTGGACGGGGAGAAGGTCATCATTGCGAAAATGACCGACCTCCCGCCTGAAGCAGATCTCGACCGGAAGTTTTACGACGTGTACGGAACCAGGTCGGTGGTCTGTGTCCCACTGCTGGTTGGAGATGGGCCGGTGTTCGGCTTGTTGACCTTCGCTGTCACCCGCGAAGAGCGAAGCTGGCCGGACAGTATCGTGAATGGATTCGAGCTGGTCGCGCAGGTGTTTTCCAACGCGCTGGCCCGCAAAAAGGCCGAAGAGTCGTTGCGCGAAAACGAGGCGAAGCTCAGTGTGGCGACGGACGCTGCGGGAATGGGTCTCTGGGTCATGGATCTCGACACCGAAAGCGTCTGGGTATCGCCCAAAACCCGGGAACTGTTCCATTTTGCTCCGGACGAAGATCTGACCTATCGCAGTTTCTTCAAGGTCATCCATGCCGAGGACGGAGAGAAGGTCGACCTGGCCGTGCAGCAGGCCCTCCAATCGGGAGAGAACTTCCACTGCGACTACAGGATCGTGCGCCCGGACGGAGAGGTCAAATGGATCTGCTCCCGCGGGCAACGGCACGGCAAACCAGCCGGTGAATCGTCCCGCTTTGTCGGCGTGTCGCTCGACATCACCGAACGCATGCAGATGGAAGAGCAGCTCAAGGAACAACTCGACGAGATCGAAGGGCTCAAGCAGCGTCTGGAACAGGAGAATCTCTACCTGCTGGAAGAGGTCCGGCTGCTGACCGAGCACACGGGGATCGTGGCCCAGAGCGCTGCGATGAAGCGGGTCCTTTCCCGGGCGGAGCAGGTCGCCCCCACGGATTCCACGGTCCTCATCCTGGGGGAAACCGGGACGGGTAAGGAACTGCTGGCCCGGGCGATCCATGGCATGAGCTCCCGGAAAGAGCGGCCGCTGGTGACGGTCAACTGTGCCGCAATCGCGCCCACACTGATCGAAAGCGACCTCTTCGGCCGGGAAAAAGGAGCGTACACCGGCGCCCTGACCAGAATGGCCGGCCGCTTCGAGCTGGCGCACGGATCGACCCTCTTTCTCGACGAGATCGGTGAAATCCCCATCGAACTGCAGAGCAAGCTGCTGCGGGTCCTCGAGGACGGCTGCTTCGAGAGGCTGGGTTCCACACGATCCCAGAACGTCGACGTCCGCATCATCGCCGCCACCAACCGGGACCTGGAGAAGGACGTGAGAGGACGGCCGCTTCAGGCGGGACCTCTTCTACCGGCTGAATGTGTTTCCCATCGTGATCCCGCCCCTTCGTGAGCGGCCGGACGATATTCCTCTCCTGGTCTGGAAGTTCATCAGGGAATTTCAGAAGAGGATGGGAAAAGAGATCGAGAGCATTCCGAAGCAGACCATGCAGGCCCTGCAATCCCATTCCTGGCCGGGCAACGTGCGGGAGCTGAGAAACCTGATCGAGAACGCCATGATTATGAGCAAGAGAAAATCCCTGGAGGTTCAGGTGCCGAGGTCCGCGTCCTGCGGAAGCCGACGCGTTCGCCAGCCTCGAGGACATGGAGCGGATGCACGTGACGGCCGTGCTGGAGAAGACCGGCTGGCGCGTCTCCGGGCCGGGCGGCGCCGCGGAGATTCTCGGCCTGAAACGATCGACCCTCCAGGCAAAGATCAAGAAGCTGGGCATCAGGCGATCCAGCCGGGCGATGCCGAAATAATGGCAACTGCCAACATTTCGGCGGCTCAACTCACGGCCTCTTCATTCTCCTCACCCCCTGCTTAGCACAACCATATTAATAACTTGCACTTGGGATGCCGGATGCCCGCCGGGCATCTACTGGTACGAATCTGGCAACGCTGAACAGTCAGTATTCATCCGGTAGTGTTCAATATCACCTCCCGCGGCTGGCCGCCGTCGGGAACCCAGAGGGGAAACGAGGAGGAAATGAAGATGCGGAGGACAACGGAACTGCTCGGGATGCTGATGGCGATGGTGGTCGCGGGGCTTTTCGTCCTGCCGGCGACGGCCAACGCCGAGGAGTGGGAGTGGAGCGTCACGCCATACTTATTTATGAGCCAAGTCAGCGCCGACGTATCGGTCAATGACCGGGAGTTCCTCGACGAAACTGTGGATCTGAGCGAGCTGGTGGACAGGCTGGACTTCGTGTTCCAGATCAATCTCCAGGGCCAGCGCGGGCGCCACGGATTCCTGCTCGATTTCACCTACTATGACTTTGACGACGACGACAAGCGCTACCCCCTCCGCGGGCCCGGTGGCAGCGACATCGTCGCCACCAGCGATTTCGAGCTGATCCTCTTCGACGCGGCGGGCATCTACAACCCGCGGGGTCATGGCGAGGGCTTCAGCCTGATCTATGGCCTGCGGATCCTCGATGCCGACCAGTCCACCGACATCCGCATCCAGACCCCCGGCGGCGAAGAAACCGACTATCGCCGTTTCGAGCCGAGCGGCACGAACTACGACGCCCTTGTCGGCCTGCGCTACATGGGCCGGTTCGCCGAAAACTGGCGGTACCACATCAAGGCGGACGGGAGCACCGGCGGCACCGAGTATACCTGGAGCGGCCAGGCCGGCCTGGGGTACGCGTTCGGGCAGGAGGATCGCTACACGCTGTTCGCCGGCTACCGCTACCTGCAGATAGAACTGGAAGAAGACTTCGAACGGGCCGAGCTCAAGACGAAGCTCGCACTGTACGGCCCGTATCTCGGGTTCAAGTTCGGCTTTTGATTATCTCCCCCGTGAGATTTTCTGGAGGTGCGCATGATTCAAGCCACCATCAGGATGATGATTCCGCCACGGAAGAGGGACGAAATTCTGGGAATCCTCAGGCCGGTGGTTGAGCAGTGCCGGGACGAACCCGGCTGTACTAGCTGCCATCTCTACGGGGACCTGCAGGACAGGGACGTGATCCTGCTCGAGCAGGTGTGGAAGACCACGGAGGGTCTGGACCGCCACCTCGGGTCGGAAGAATTCCGCAACCTGCTCCTGATCATGGAACTGGCGCTCGAACGGCCCGAGATCAGGTTCAACACCATCTCCAGCTCCTCGGGCATGGAAACCATCGAGCGAGCGAGGGCCGGGGCACGATGAAATGGCAGCCTCCAGCCTTCCTGTCCCCCGATGGCCTGAAACCCGGAGCCCGGCCCGGCCTGCGCTTTTCCCGAAAAAAACTGGCCTGGGCTTTCACCATAGCAGCGCTGGCCGATGTATTCTCGTTCTTTTTGACGATGGCACCACCCGTGCAGTGGGCGGCCGATCTGGTGACAGCAATCCTGCTGTTCATTGTGCTGGGCTGGCAGTGGATCCTGCTGCCCAGCCTGATCATGGAGGCAATTCCCGGTCTTTACGTGTTCCCGTTCTGGACCCTCGCGGTGGGGGCGGTGGCCATCTGGGGGACCGTAAGGCCGGGACAACGAGCATAGCATGGGGCTGGCGGTAGGGATAACGAAGGCGGATTCAGGTATGATCCAAGAACGGATACGAGTAAGAACCACACGCAAGCATCAATAAATCAAGGAGGACATGCGATGGCCAAGGCAAAGAAGAAACCCGCAACAAAGGCAAAAAAGAAGCCTGCAGCGAAAAAAAAGAGCGAGGGCACGAATGCCAAGGAGCTGTTGAACCTCGTTCTGGAGGCGGCGGAGGGGCTCGGCGACGCACGGCTCAGCGCCATCGCGAAATCCCTGACGGGAACCGCGGGTGCCCAGCCGAAGAGGCAGCCAGCCCCGGCCAAATCAAAAAAAGCTCCCGGCAAGAAGGCGAGTGCATCAAAAAAGACCGCCGGCAAGCCGGTGAAGAGAGTATCCACAAAAGTGCCACTGAACTGGAAAGAGGTGTGGTTCACCAACTGCCCCATGGTCTCCGCCAACAACGTTGACCAGGAACTGGGATGGTGCCGCGAGGAATTCAAGAAGATCGGCGTCGAGTACGCTTACTTCCGCCACGCACCCGAGAACAACTGGTACCCGCACTACATCCACAACCTCGACAATCTCATCCGCTTCGGCGGTCTGTATCCCCCGATCCAGGTTCACGCCGACCTCCGCCGCACCGTGCTGCTGGGAGCGACGTGGGTCTACGAAGGCGGCGGTTATGGCAGGTACGCGCCCGCGACAAAATCTTCCGCATGAAGGATCTGAAAGGCAAGAAGATCGGCATCTCGAAAAGCCTGAACACCATCAAGAACGACTGGTGGCGCATCCAGGAACACATGGGCATCGAGAACCTCCTGATGCTGAACGATATGACCATGGATGATATCGAGCTCGTCGAGTTCCCTTATCCCGGACGACTGGTATGACAAGCCCGAGATGCTGGTCCCGCCGATGAACAACCCGTCCGAGTTGTGGATGCGCCGTGACCACAAGCATGACCTGGCGTTCCGTCCGCTGGAAAATGCGCTGCTGAACGGCACCGTCGACGCCATCTATAACCAGAGCAATCTTCCAGCACCTGCAGGAGGCCACAGGCAAGATCAAAATCATCGAGGACCTGGCCGGAAATTCGGACTGGACGCTGCAGGTCGCCAACACCCCCGCCGTCATCACCTGCACCGACGTGATGGCCAAGGAGCACCCCGAGCTGGTTGTCGCCTACATGAAGGCCATGATCAAGGTCGGGCGCTGGGCGAATCGGAACAAACGAGCCGCCGCCGAGATTCTCAACCGGCAGACCTTTTATCGGGATGCCGAGGATACCTACGAGGGCATCAAGCACGTCGACATGGTGCCGAGCCTGAGTGCACAGAACCTGGAATGCATTAACATCGGCAAGGATTTCATGGTCAGCCACGGCTACATGAAGAACGAGTTCGACGTCAACGAGTGGGCGGCACCGGAATTCCTCGAGCAGGCGGCGACGGAAGTGCTCAAGGAGGAGTGGGAGAAGAAGAAGCTGGAGCAAGCTTCCCCAGGGAGGCGGGCTCGAGGTGGAAGGTACGCGGATCGGGTAGACCGAGAAAATGCGATTCCCCCTCCCGCCTCTCCAACAGGGAGGCCGGAGGGGGCTTCAGCAATAGATTGAGGAACGACGTCTTGGCAAAAGATAAGAGCGACCAGGGGAAACCGGCATGTTGTGCCCCCGGTGACCTTTCAGCATGCGTGATTGAGACGCCTGAAAAGAAGAAAAAAGCTGATTCAAAAGCAAAACCGTCGAAGGAGAGCGGTGAGGAGACGCAGCCTGAGGCTGAGAGCGAGGAGGTCTCGCAAAAAAGGGATTGGTGAGGTCGCCGGGCCGGTCGCCGCGACGCCCACCCTTTTCGTTCCCAGTATTCACCGCCGGTTCGGTGGTAAGCGGCAGAACGCAAGGAGGCGAACGATATGGATTTGCCCGAAGCGAAACAGACCACCCTCGGCCTCTACGTGACCGCCATCCAGGCCTACGAGATGTGGAAGGCCACGCCGGACGAGGTGAAGATCATCGACGTGCGCACGCCGGAGGAGTATTCCTTTGTCGGCCACCCGGAGATGGCCTGGAATGTCCCCCTGGCCTTTGTGACCTACCAGGGAAAGGGCGGCAAGGCCGAATACGCGGTGAAGATGAACGCGGCCTTTATCGACGAGGTCAAGCGGGTTGCCGGGCCCGCCGACACCCTTCTGTTGATGTGCCGCTCGGGCGGCCGCTCGGCCATGGCGATCAACGCGCTGGCGAAAGCCGGGTTCGAGAACGCGCACAACATCACCGACGGGATGGAAGGGGACAAGGTGGACGATCCCCTCAGCGTCTTCCACGGGAAGAGGATGAGGAACGGCTGGAAGAACTCGGCGCCCTGGGTTTACGGATTTGATCCCGAGAAGATCATCCTCGAAGAGGGCAAATCGAGGCCGGTACATTAGTCAGGTCGACACCGCCACCTGGCGGTGTGATCAATCGAATATGGTGGGAGGAGAGGCGGAAGATGAAGGTCATCATCGTTGGCGGAGTGGCCGGCGGGGCGTCGTGTGCGGCGCGGCTGCGGCGGCTGGACGAAAAAGCGGAAATCATCATGGTGGAGCGCGGGCCGTATCTCTCATACGCCAACTGCGGTCTGCCCTACCACGTCAGCGGCGTGATCGAGAAGGAGTCCAGCCTCCTGGTGGCCAATGAGGAGTATTTCCGGGCGAACCTGGGCATCGACGCGCGAACGAATTGCGAGGCAGTCTCCGTCGACCCGAAGAAGAAAACCGTCGACCTGCGCAACGTCACCACCGGCGAGGTGACGACGGAGTCGTACGACAAGCTCGTTCTGTCGCCCGGAGCACCGTCGGTCCGTCCGCCGCTGCCGGGGATCGACCTGCCCGGGATCTTCCAGGTGCGGACCGTTCCCGATGCACGGAAGATCCGCGAGTGGATCGAGCGGGGCACCGAGTTCCTGGCGGGGATGTACAAGTATTCGGGAATCCAGTTCGTGAAACCGACGACCCGCGCCGTTGTGGTGGGCGGCGGGTTCATCGGCCTCGAGACGGCGGAGAACCTGATTCACCTCGGGTTCGAAGTGACCCTGATCCAGAAACCCGATCAGCTCCTGGGCCCGCTGGACCCGGAAATCGCAGTCCTGGTCAAGGAACATGTGAAGCGGCATGGCCTCCGCATGGCGCTCAATGACAGGGTAGAGGGGTTCACCCGGCAGGAGGGCGGTGCGATCGAGGTGCAGACGAACTCCGGAAAGACCTATCCGGCGGACCTCGTGATCATGGCCATCGGCGTTCGGCCGGACACGACCCTGGCCAAAGCGGCCGGGATCGAGATCGGCGAACGTGGCGGGATCCGCGTCGACGACCAGATGCGCACCAGCGACCCGGACATCTTTGCCGTGGGCGACGCCATCGAGGTCAGGGACTGGGTGACCGAAGAGTGGAGCCTGGTGGCGCTGGCCGGGCCGGCCAACCGCCAGGGCCGGATCGCCGCCGACGTCATCGCCGGGCGCGACTCCCGATACCGCGGCACTCAGGGGACATCGATCATCGGGCTCTTCGGCGGCGCCGCCGCCTGGACCGGGGTCAGCGAGAAGACGCTCAAGCGTCTGGGCGACGAGGACTACGAGAAAATCTACATCTTCCCCAACTCCCACGCCGGCTACTACCCGGGGGCGGAGTCGATCGGCCTGAAGATCCTCTTCCGCAAGTCTGACGGCCGGCTCCTCGGCGCCCAGGCCCTGGGCAAGGACGCCCCGGCGGTGGACAAGCGGATCAGCGCCCTGGCCGTGGCCCTGCAGATGCGCGCCACGGTCTTCGACCTCGAGGAGTCCGAGCTCTGCTACGCGCCCCAGTTCGGCAGCGCCAAGGACGCGGTCAACTTCGCCGGCATGGTGGCCGCCGACGTGCTCCGTGGCGATATGCCGCTGGCCCATTGGGATGAAACCGACGACGCGTTCCTCCTCGACGTGCGCCATCCGGTGGAACTCGTGGTGGAGAGCGTTCCGGGCGCAGTCAACATCCCGCTCCACGAACTCCGGACGCGCCTCGAGGAATTGCCGAAGGACCGCGAGATCCTGATCATCTGCCGTTCCGCCCAGCGCGCCTACTACGCCACGCGGGTCCTGCTGCAGAACGGATTCAAGGCGAAGAGCATTTCCGGAGGCACATTGTCTCGGGCGATGTTCGGAGCAGCTCAATGAGTCAAGAACTTCGCGGAGCGAAGCCGCACGGAGAAGGATAGGCCATGGACATAATCCTTGAACCACTGTCTCGAAGCGTCGAGCAGCTCCTCGGCCGGGCGAGCGGACCTTTGCACTTTCGGCTGTTTATAATGCCGATCGTGGTCACCATCCTCGCCATCCGGGCCCATCTGAGGGACGTCAGGGAAGGGAAGCCGATCTACTTGTGGGCCTTCGTCAAGAACCCGACCGAGCGGAAACGGCTATTCCGCTCAGGGCTCAAGGATTTCGGCAGGGTCTTCATCGTCGCGTGTGTGCTCGACATCACGTACCAGATTATCGCCCTGAAGACATTTTTCCCTCTGCAGATGCTGATCGTAGCGGTGGTGTGCGCCATCGTGCCGTACTTTTTGATCCGTGGTCCGATCACACGCATCATTTACTCTCTACAGCAGCGCCGGGGTGGCCCTGCCGAAACGACGGCCGCCGCCACCAGGCCGGATGCCCGGGGCCACGAGGAACAGGAGTCAGCCCATGAGTAAGGATGCTCCCGGCCTGTTCGCCAAAATCAGCTGGCCCCGCCCGTTTGCAGGGCTGAAAGGCGTCAAGCCGGCCGACATCCCCCGGGAGGTCTCGGCGGGCTTCACCCTGGCCGCCCTGATGATTCCGCTGAACATCGGTTACGCCCAGGTGGCCGGCCTGCCCCCGGTGGCCGGGCTCTACGCGGCCATCATCCCGCTGGCGGTCTTCGCCCTGCTTACCAGCTCGCGCCACCTGGTGACCAGCCCCGATGCCTCTATTGCCGGGCTGGTGGGCGCCGCCCTGGTCGCCTTTGCCGCGCCTGGAGACCCGCTGCGCCTGCAGTATGCCCTGGCCCTGGCGTTGATCTGCGGGGTGATATTCCTGATCTTCTGGCTTTTCCGCCTGGCCTTCCTCGCCAACTTCCTCTCCCGGGCCGTGATGGTGGGCTTCATCTCCGGTCTCGGCATCGAGGTGCTGACCAACCAGGTGCGGAAGATCCTCGCCGCGCCCCACACGGCCCACGGGGGTGAGACGCTGGCGGCGGCGGAACGGATCAAGGAGGCCATGGCCAGCTCCGTGGAGACCGAAGGTTATTTCGTGGAGCTGGTGGCCCTGTTCGATTCCATACCCCGGGCTAACCTCTGGTCGGTGGGCATCGGTGTCAGCGCTTTTTTGATCGTACGGCTGATGAAACGGTATCTGCCCAGAATCCCCGGGGCGCTGGTGGCCCTGGTGCTGCTGACGGTGATCGTTGCGGTGTTCGACCTTGCGGAAAAGGGGGTCGGCGTGCTGGGCGCCATGCCCTCGGGCCCCCCGGCGCTGACCCTGCCCGGCATTCCCCTGACCGACTACCTGCGGTTGCTGCCCGGCGCCCTGGCCATCGTGGCCATCCTGCTCTGCGAGGGCCTGCTCCTGGTCAAAAGCTACAGCAGCAAACACGGCTACAAGGCGGACGGCGACCAGATGCTCTTCGCCTGGGGCGCGGCCAACATCGCCGCCGGCTTCACCGGCTCGCTGGTCACCGGCAACAGCCCGTCCCGCTCGGCGGCCATGGAGTCTTCCGGCTCGCGGACCCAGCTGTCCAGCCTGATGGCGGCCGGAACGATCATGCTGGTGATGCTCTTCTTCACCGACATGCTGGCTTTCCTGCCCAACGCGGCCCTGGCTGCCATCGTGGCCAACGCGGTATTGTCGCTGATCGAGGTCCACGAGCTGCGCGAGCTGTGGCGGATGCGCCAATCGGAGTTCTGGATTGCCGTCACCTGCCTGGTCAGCGTGCTGGCCCTGGGTCCGCTGCGTGCCGTGCTCATCGCCTTTCTCCTCTCGGTCATCGACGTGATCCGGCGGGCGTCCCGTCCGGACACCGCGGCGCTGCTGGAAGCCGCCGACGGCAGTAATTTCGCCCCGGCGGACGCTGACCACATGGCCAATCCCTCAGGTCTGGTCATCTACCGTTTCGGCGCCCCGCTCTACTTTGCCAATTCGACGCTCTTTGTCGACGAGGTCGAGCAGCTGGTGGACCAGGCGGCCACCCCGGTCCGCTGGTTCGTGCTGGATGCCGAGGCGATGATCGACATCGACACCACCGGCGCGGAGTCCCTGCACCAGGCGATCACCCTGCTGGCCAAGCGCGACATCATTTTCGCCGTCAGCCGTGCCGATCAATCCTTCCGCACATGGCTGGAGAAATACGACCTGATGGAGCTGATTGACGAGAACCGCTTCTATCCGACCAACCGGCACTCGGCGGCGGCGTTTCGCGAGGCTACGGAGAGCGGTGCTGTGGAATCAGGCGCCGGCCAGAATGATGAAGAGTCATGATGGAGAATCCTGAGGCTTTTCGGCCAAAACGTGTTCACACCGTATCGGACGGGACGGCGTGGCTGTTTCGCCTGGTGGTGATGGGTCTGCATTGTGTCCTGCTGTTCACCGCGGTGCTGCCTGCCCAGGTTGCCCTGGCGCAGGATCCCTATCCAGGTGCGGGACACGAGGAGACCGCAGAGACGGCCGCACCGCCCGCCGCGGTTGATTACATCTTTCCCGACCTCAAGAAAGGGGCCCTGGTTCACAACGGCAGGTTTTTCAAGATCAAGCAGATCATCGCCATCGTCGGCGACCACACCTGGTTCGAGCAGGACGAGGCCAGCCTGGGGCAGGTCGGTGAGCAGGAGGACGCGCAGGAACTGCGCGCGGCGTACGGCGGCCTGCCGGTCACCTCGAAGGGCAGCCGGAAGTGGATCTTCACCCTCACCGCCGACCACCAGGAGAAGAGGACCAGGGAAAACACTGCTCGACCAGGCTCAGTCCCTGAAGTACAGACGCTGAACAGCGGCAAGGACGATGGCGGTGGTCCAGCCGAACATGATAATTCCGTTGGCCGCTTCGAAAGAGGCCAGCAGGCGCCAGTGTTCATCGAGCAGGATATCGCCGTATCCCAGTGTGGTGAAGGTGACCATGGAAAAATAGACCGCCTGTTCCAGGCCTTCTATGGCCCCCAGCACCAGATAGGTGCCGGCCCACATCAGCACCTCCGCCAGCGAGACGAAGAACATGAGGAGGACGATCCCGTTGACCAGGTGGACTTTCGACGTCCTCCACCCTTGCGGTTTCTGCGCCTTCTCCTGCCGCTTGATCAGACGCATCCCGATAATCATTCCCAAGGTGTGGACCGCAGCGGTCATCATCATTAACAACGCGCCGATGGCAATCTTCAGCAGCACTTTGTCCTGCCTTTCCTGCTTCCGGGCCGCAACACCCGATGATCACGATGGCAGCGCCACCCGCCATCAAAGTACCGGACATCAACAGGTATTCTTGTCCCAAGCCTGATCTTGTCTCATGGTTCGCACTATATCCCACACCTGACAGGAGGAACAAGCCGGCTGTCACCAGCAGTTCTTTCGATGTATGATTGTCCACCCGTTGCATCGGACGGCGCCGGCGCACCGCCAGGGAGCCGGGACGTTCGGTTTTTTCGCAATGTGCGATAGACACTACGATGCTCAAGTCATCCTGGCGTTTATCATTCCATGCCAGAAACTTCAAAATTCAATAACAATCGGACCTGGTAAATGTCGGCACGACAACAACTACCTGTTCGCAATCATATCGATCGCAAACTGTACCGGCGGCTGAGAAGATTCTGCATCATATGTCTGGCAATGATCGGTGTAATCATGGTTGACGTGCTCCGCAATATAATAGGGATCCAGTTAGCGGTTGGAGGCATATTGATCGGGATCGCCATTGGTGTTGTTGTAAGTCGCATGTATCACTTGAGTTGGGATGAACAGAGCACCAAAGTCGTGGCCCAGATCGACTGGATCGGTGGGGTAATCCTTGCGCTGTATTTGATCTTTATAATATGTCGTGACTGGTTTTTTGGGCATTGGGTACAAACGGCAACTATTGCAGCATTCGGGTTAAGCATCTCCGCCGGCTCGATGCTGGGACGTATATTCAGTACACGACGCAATATTTATAAAACTCTACAGGCACTGGGTCTCTCCAGGTGAACCGCCTGCAAATGAAACCAGGGCATTGACGATTCTTCACGCTCTGAAGCTTTACGCTACTCTTTCCACGGTGTTGGACGTCGCCGTCGTGCCGCGTATTTAGTTGCCGCGTATTAACTTGTGGTCGCGAACGTCAAACGTGTAGGATGTGAGAATCCTCGTATTCGATCATCTGGCGTCTCGTTACCACCGCCGATTCTGGCACTCCGAAAGAGGTGAGAAAATGTCCGCCGACAAGAAAAACCTCGAGCGAGCCGACGGAGCCACTCCCGGACCGAAGGATGTCTCGGGTTCGGCAGCGTCGTCAGGGGGCCGGCCGGTTCCCGAAACACCGCGGAAAAGCGGACGCAAAAAGCGGAGGAAAAAAAGAATGATCGCGCTGATCGTCGTCCTCTTTCAGATCCTGGGTCTGATCTCGTCGATCCACGCGGTCATGACCGCCCGAACCGCCCAGGGCGCCATCGCCTGGGGGGTGAGCCTCAACACCTTCCCCTATGTTGCGGTGCCCGCGTACTGGGTCTTCGGCCGCCGCAACTTCGAGGGCTATGTCGAGGCGTGGCAGGAGCAGCACGAGAAAGTGAAAAGTTTCGAAGTGACCATGCGGGAACGTATTGCGCCCTACACGGTCGAGAGCATGGAGAGAATGCCGAACTACGAGGCGATGAAGCGCCTCTCCCACACGCCGCTGCTCACGGGCAATGACGTCCAGCTGCTCATCGACGGTGACGCCACCTTCGACAGCATTATGGACGGCCTCGCCGAAGCGAAGACCTATGCACTGGTTCAGTTTTACATGATTCACGACGACGGCCTCGGGCGACGGCTCAAGTCGGCGCTGCTCGATTGCGCCAAACGGGGCGTGCAGGTGTTCCTGCTCTACGACGAGGTGGGCAGCTCCGGTATTCCCAAAAGCTACCTGGAGGAGCTCGAGGCCGCCGGCATCAAGCAGTCCGAGTTCAATACCACCCAGGGCGCCCACAACCGCTTCCAGCTCAACTTCCGCAATCACCGTAAAAACGTGATCGTGGACGGGAAGGTGGCCTGGATCGGCGGCCACAACGTCGGTGACGAGTATCTCGGCCTCGACCCCAAGGTCGGGCACTGGCGCGACACGCACACGCGCATCGAAGGGCCGGCGGCGCAGGTGGCCCAGGCCATGTTCCTCGCCGACTGGTACTGGGCGACACGCACGATTCCCGAGCTCAGCTGGGAACCGGTGCCGGCGGCAAGCGGCGCCGACGTCAAGGCGATGGTGCTGCCGATCTCGCCCACCAGCGACATGGAAACCGCCCAGCTCTTCTTCATGCACGCCCTCAACTCCGCCAGGGGACGGATCTGGATCGCGAGCCCCTACTTCGTGCCCGACGATGCGATCATGGCATCGTTGCAGCTGGCCGCCCTGCGCGGCGTCGACGTTCGCATCATTATTCCCGACAAGTCCGACAACCCGCTGGTGGACCTGGCCACGCGCTGGTACGCCAATGAACTGACCGGTCTCGGCATCCGCTTTCTGCGCTACACGGACGGCTTTCCACACCAGAAGGTGCTGCTGGTGGACAACAATCTGTCGTCGGTGGGCAGCGCCAATTTTGACAACCGCTCCTTCCGGCTGCAGTTCGAGATCAACGCCATCTTCGCCGACGAAGACTTTGCGGGTCAGGTCGAGGCGATGCTGCTCAACGACATGGCGAATTCGGTTGAGTGGGATCCCGCCGACCTCGATGAAAGCAGTTTTGTCCGCCGCCTCGCCGTCTCGTTGGCGCGGCTCACCGCGCCGTTGTTGTAAGGAGTTACGCCCGTGTCCGTGAGAGTTGCGGGGAAATGGTTGAACCCGGCGTCTGTGAAGGGTTCGGTCTGCTTCATTGCCGGCCTCGTCGTGCTGACGTTGCCGAATTTCTCCCTGGAGATCCTTCCCCTGGTCCTGGGCATCACCCTGCTCGTGTCGGGGGGGAGCAGCCTCTGGGGCCACTCTCGCCATCGGGGCGCCCGGCGCGGGGTATTCCGGGCTGCGATTGACGTTGTGGCCGGCATCGGCCTGCTCCTCGTGCCCTACTTCGCGGCCAGGGCTTTCGTGATGGTCCTCGTCGGCTACCTGGTGGTTGCGGGTGTCCTGGACATCTGGAGGGCGTACACCCTCCGTCGTTCCGGCGAGAGCTGCCACTCGGAGATTACTCGCGGTGTACTCTTCCTGTGCTTTGCCGTGGTGCTGCTCACCCTGCCTGAAGCAATGGTCGACTTCGGGATCGCCCTTGCCGCCATGGTTGTTCTGGCCGCAGGAATGGTGATGCTCTCCTATGGGATGACCCGCGAACCCGGCGAAGATGCACTCATCAACCGCCCTCTGATCATCAACATCTTCGTCAGCTGGATGAGAGACCGAGACGTGGGGGGTGCAAGGCGCGACGAGGTGGCCGATGGCCTCTACTTTGAAGCACCGGATCGCGCCCACAAGATCACCTCCTACGTCGTCATGCTGCTTCTCTCCGTGGCCATCGCCAGTCTCGCCATCCTCCAGGACTCCACGGCCGTGGTCATCGGCGCCATGCTTGTCGCCCCATTGATGACACCGATCATGGGCTGCGCCGCCGGACTGGTGGCCGGCTGGCGCCAGCGGGCGCTGGGATCGCTCATGGTGGTGGCGGCGTCCGTGGTGGCAGCCATCGGTCTGGCATGGACCATTGCCGCCTGGATTCCGGCACTGGTTCCCCTGGCCGTCAATACCCAGATTCTGTCACGGTCCGCGCCGACCCTGCTCGACATGGCCATTGCGGTGGTTGCCGGGGCCGCCGGCGCCTACGCCACGATAGACGATCGTGTTTCGTCATCCCTCACCGGGGTGGCAGTCGCGGTGGCCCTGGTGCCCCCCCTGGGTGTCGTCGGCGTCGCCTTGCATGCCGGAGAGTGGCCCGCCGCTCTCGGTTCGTTTCTGCTCTTTGGCACCAATCTGGTTTCCATCATCCTGGCTTCGGTGATCGTCTTCGGTACTGGTCGGTTTCACCCCGACACGAGAATTGATCAAGAATCATGCGGCCATCGGTGATCTTTTGGCGGGTGTGATCGTGCTGGCCCTGTTGATCACCATCCCGCTCGGCCTCATCGGCGAGGGCGTGCTGAGACGGGCGAGCCGGCAGGATCAGGCCCGGGAACACGTTGAGGCCTGGCTCGAGCCCGTGTCGACACTGCGGCTGGTCAAGGTCGAAACAAAGGCCGACGAAGCCACCATCCTGCTCGCCGGCAACGGCGAGCTGCCGAGCCTGGAAGCGCTGGAGGATGTCATCTCGGAAGCGTTCGGCATGCCGACCAGGATCACCGTCGAGGTGGTTCCGACCCGCGTCGTCAGTTACTCGGATGCCGACGGCAAGATGGAATCCGGCGTCGCGCCGGCGGTGAAAAACAGGCATGGCCCCGGGGCAGCGAAGAGGGAACCGGAGGTTCCCCCGGCTTCACCCGCCGGCAACCCTCGATAAGGGGAGAAGCGCATGATAACCAAAATCCGGAACGCCAAGGTCCGCTGGCGGGATCTCGCCGAGATAATCGTTGGGTCTCTGGTGCTCGCATTTCCGGTGGCCGTGACCGAGGAGGTCTGGAATCTGAGTGTCGAGCTCTCCCTCGGGCGGGTGCTGCTGATCTCATTCAGCTCCCTGGTCTTCATCTCGGGTTTCGTGCATGCCAGCTACCGCCACACGATGACCGTCTCCAGCCAGAAGGAGCTGGTGCTCCGGGTGCTCACCGTGTACTGCGTGACCATGCTGGTGGCGGCATCGGTGCTCATTGCCGTGGACCGGCTCCACCCTCTCACCGAGACCCTGGTGGCGATCAAGCGTACGATCATCGTCGCCTTTCCGGCGAGCTTCGCGGCAACCGTTGTCGACAGCGTCAGTGACTGACCTTTCGACTACCGCGGCATCAGCGCCGACGGAAAACGGTCCCCCAACATCGAGAAAAAATTCCCAACGTGTGCAGAATACATCGTTTACCATGTATTAATTCGAGTATATAATGCAGCATTGTCGGCATCACTTTGAATGAATATCGATTTTATTCCTTTCGAGGTCATCCAGGGGCAGATGATGGACCGGAGTGGTCAGACGAGGCAGCTGCTGCTGCGCGAAATAGAGGAGCTTCGAAAACAGCTCGATGTCGCGCAGCAGCGCCGGCAAGAAACCGATGAGCG
Organism: uncultured Acidobacteriota bacterium; assembly: GCA_963836075.1. Classification (GTDB taxonomy): domain Bacteria; phylum Acidobacteriota; class JAQAZP01; order JAQAZP01; family JAQAZP01; genus JAQAZP01. The sequence continues at coordinate 968,097 of CAWIIB010000009.1, read as the reverse complement.
AATCCAGGCGGAAAAGACCGGGCTTGAAATACAAAAGGAAGACCTGGGAGGGGCAAACGGACACATCGAGGTATTGCAGCAGAGCCTGGATGAAAGGCTGAGGTTCGAGGAGTTGATGCGCGAGATCTCCTCGCGGTTCATCAACCTGCCCGCCGACCAGATCGACGGCGACATCATGGCCGCCCAGCGCCGCATCTGCGAGTTGCTGAATATTGACCGCTCCTCACTGCTGCAAGTTTCTGAGCGAGAGGCCGGGAAGCTGCTACTGACACATATCCATCAGCCTCCGGAGAACCCGCTGCCCCTCGGGCAAATGGATGCAAGGGATTTCTTCCCCTGGACGGCGCAGAAGGCCCTGGAGGGGGAGACGGTTGTCATTTCGAAAATGACCGATCTCCCGCCGGAAGCAGGCCGCGACCGGGAGTCCTATGACGTGTATGGCACCAGGTCCACCGTGTCCGTTCCATTACGGACGGGACAGGGGCCGGTGCTCGGCGTGCTGGCGTTCGCTGTCCTGCAAGAAGAGCGACGCTGGACGGAGAGCGTCGTCAAGGAATTCGAGCTCATCGCGCAAGTGTTTTCCAACGCGCTCTCCCGCAAGCAGACCGATGAGTCCCTGCGCAAAAACGGGGCGAAGCTAAAGGAACAACTCGACGAGATCGAATCACTCAAGCAGCGCCTGGAACAGGAGAATCTCTACCTGCTGGAAGAGGTCCGGCTGCTGAGCGAGCACACCGGGATCGTGGCCCAGAGCGCAGCGATGAAGAAGGTCCTCGTTCGGGCGGAGCAGGTCGCCCCCACGGACTCCACGGTCCTCCTCCTGGGGGAAACCGGGACGGGAAAAGAACTGCTGGCCCGGGCGATCCATGGCATGAGCACCCGGAAGGAAAGACCGCTGGTGACGGTCAACTGTGCCGCCATGGCGCCCACGCTGATCGAAAGCGAACTCTTCGGCAGGGAACGAGGGGCGTACACCGGCGCCCTGACCAGAATGACCGGCCGCTTCGAGCTGGCCCACGGATCAACCCTCTTCCTCGACGAGATCGGCGAAATCCCCATCGATCTGCAGAGCAAACTGCTGCGGGTGCTCGAGGACGGCCGTTTCGAGCGGCTGGGTTCCACACGATCCCAAAACGTCGACGTCCGCATCATCGCCGCCACCAACCGGGACCTGGAGAAGGACGTGAGGGACGGCCGCTTCAGGCAGGACCTCTTTTACCGGCTGAACGTGTTTTCCGTCGTGATCCCGCCCCTTCGTGAGCGGCCGGACGACATTCCTCTGCTGGTCTGGAAGTTCATCAGGGAATTTCAGAAAAGAATGGGAAAAGAGATCGAGAGCATTCCGAAAAACACCATACAGGCCCTGCAATCCCATTCCTGGCCGGGCAACGTGCGGGAGCTGAGAAACCTGATCGAAAACGGCATGATTATGAGCAAGAGCAAATCCCTGGAGGTTCAGGTGCCGAGGTCCGACCCTTCAGAAGCCACCGTGTTCGCCAGCCTCGAGGACATGGAGCGGATGCACGTGACGGCCGTGCTGGAGAAGACCGGCTGGCGCGTCTCCGGGCCGGGCGGCGCCGCGGAGATTCTCGGCCTGAAACGATCGACCCTCCAGACGAAGTTGAAGAAATTGGGCATCAGGCGATCCAGTCGAGCGCTGCCGAATTAACGGCCAATGCCGGTATTCCGGCACTTCATCCCGCCACTTCCGCTTCCACCGTCACCCATTTGATCTCACAATCCTTTTCAATTCAGTGACATGAAATGCCGGATGCTGCCGCGTCTCTCCTGGCACGAATTTGGCACTGCTAAACCGCCAGTGTTCAAAGTCATCTCCGGCGGCTTGCCGCCGTCGGGGTGCACGATGGAGATGCCCATGATACAAGCGACCATCAGGATGAAGATTCCGCCGCGGAAGAGAGACGAGATACTGGGAATCCTCAGACCGATGGTTGAGCGGTGCCGGGACCTACCCAGTTGTGCCGGTTGCCACCTCTACGGGGACCTGCAGGACAAGAACGTGATCCTGCTCGAGCAGGTGTGGAGCACCGAAGAGGGCCTGGACCGCCATCTGGGTTCGGAAGAATTCCGCATCCTGCTCCTCATCATGGAGTTGGCACTCCGTCGGCCCGAGATCAGGTTCGACACCATCTCGAGTTCGTCGGGTATTGAAACCATCGAGAGGGCGAGGGCCGGGACACTATGAAATTGCACCTCCACCCGGTCATGGTCCGGAACATGCGGAATCAAGTGTAATTATTGAAAATATGTTTTTTACGGGCTCGTTGACACCATTGATTCCCAAAACCTACAATCAATCAATTGCTCGAATTGAAAAATGTCTTTACAGATTCATGAAGTTTAACGGAATTGGCGGGCAAGCTCGTTGTTGCGGCGAAGTGTGATCCGTGCAGCATACCCGTTTGGCCGTGTCAGGAGGGGAGTTAGACGCATGACGAGGACACGTTTATTGAATGCCGCGCGTTGCGCTTTGCTGGCCTTTTTCTGCCTCGCACTCCTGCCACAGGTGGTCGTTGCCCAGACTGCGCCGGAACCGGCACCACCCGAAGACCCGGCGACGGCGGCCGGGCCTGAAGGCACGGCAGAAGGGGAACCGGCGTCACCCGAAGAGACGGAGGCATCGGCCGAGGTGCCACCGGGCAAGAAGCCGCCGGCCCCATCCAATGAGACCTGGGGAGTTCTCGATCCCGGCCGTGGATTTCTCGTCGGACGGAGTGACTTGGGCGAGCTTTCCCTCAGCGGCTACGCCCTGGTGCGCTACATGAACCAGATGCCCCCGGACCAGAATTTCACCGACCACCTGGGCAACGAGCGTCCCGTCGACGCCCGGCATGACATCTACTCCCACCGGATCCTCGTCTGGCTCAACGGCTGGATGGGCGCACCGAAGCTCCGCTACACGATTGCCTTCTGGACCGTCAACACCACCAACCAGGTCGCCATCTTCGGCAACCTCGGCTACCAGTTCCACAAGGCCTTCAACCTCTACGGCGGCATTTACGGCAATCCCGGCTCGAGGTCGATGTTTGGCTCCCACCCCTACTGGCTGGGCAACGACCGCGTGATGGCCGACGAGTTTTTTCGACCGTTCTTTTCCCAGGGCCTGTGGGCCAATGGAGAGGCACTGCCCGGCCTCTGGTACAGCGCTTCGGTGGGGAACACCTCGAGCATCCTGGGCGTCACCGCCAACCAGATCGACCGGAAGATGACACCCGGCGCCTCGGTGTGGTGGATGCCGACGACAAAGGAGTTCGGTCCGCGAGGCGCTTACGGTGACTGGGAAATGCACCAGGAGGTGGCGACCCGCTTCGGCATCTCTGCAACCTACAGCCTCGAGGAGCGCTACACGGGGATAGGTGAGGCGCCCGGGAACACCGCCCTGAGGCTGGCGGACAGCGTGAATCTGTTCGAAACGGGCGCCCTGGCGTCCGGCGTCACCGTGACCAATGCGGACTACCGGATTCTCGCCTTCGACGCCGGGCTGAAGTACAAGGGCTTCTTTTTCCAGACCGAGTACTACACGCGCTGGCTCGACGGGTTCGAAGCCGACGGCGAGCTGCCGGTGGAGGAGATCATCGACACCGGTTTTTACGTGCAGGCGGCATTCTACCCCTGGCCGAAAAAGATCGAGCTCTACGTCGCCACCTCGCAGATCTACGGCGACAGCGACGCCGGTTTCGCCAATTGCTCCGATTACCTGATCGGCGCCAACTACTATCCCTTCAACACGCGCAACCACCGATTGAACATCCAGGTCATCGACGTCAACCGCTCGCCGGTCTCGAGCACTTTCGGCTATTACACAGGCGGCCAGGACGGCACGACGGTGTCGGCGGCATTCTCGGTGTTCTTCTGATGCGTCGCAGCGCCGCCGACTTATTCACTGGTATTTATTAGCAAGGAGGAAAATCATCTCATGAACACACTGTTCCTGAACGGGCGAGTTTTTCGCCGGCCCCCGGGCCGGTCGCTCGGGTTTGCTCTGGTCCTCGTCGCCGCGCTCGCGGTCCTGCCCGCCGCGGCGCAGGTGCCGGCGGACGCCGACTTCCACGATTCGCACTTTCACCTCACGAACTACATCCAGGAGGGTACGGAAATTCACGACCTGGTGGAGATGATGGGCACCACCATCGGCCGTACCGTCCTGTTCGGCCTGCCGCTGCAGCAGATGTGGTCGCACAGCAACACCGGCGACTTCGCGCCGCAGTACTACCTGCAGACCGATGCCCCGCTCTATTACTACTCGTTTACCGACGCCCACATCGCCATGGCCTACCGTTCGCTGACGCCGGAGCAGCAGGCCCGCATCGACCCGATGATCACCGGCTTCAACCCCGCCGACATGTACGCGGTCGACCATATCCGCCGGGTGCTGCTCACCTTCCCGGGCGTGTTCTCGGGGATCGGCGAATTCTCCATCCACAAGGAGTTCGTGTCGTCGAAGGTGGCCGGCGAGGTGGCGGACCTGACCAACCCGGCGCTCGACCGGATCTTCGACTTCGCCGCCGAGGCGGGGCTGGTGGCCATCCTGCACAACGACATCAACATGCCGTTCCCCAAGCCGGACCAGGAGCCGTACATGCTGGCCCAGTTGAAGGAACTGTTCGTGCGCCACCCGGACACCACCATCATCTGGGCCCATCTCGGCCTCGGCCGGATCGTTCGGCCGCTCGAGGCACAGGCCGCGATCATCGAGAAGATCTGCACCGATCCCGCCCTGCAGCACGTCTACATGGATATCTCGTGGGACGAGGTGGCCAAGTACGCGACGGCGACACCGGAGGCGACCCGGAGGACCGCCGAGATGATCAACCGCTACCCGGACCGCTTCCTCTTCGGCACCGACGTCGTGGCGCCGGGCTCGGTGGCGGCGCAGGTCGCGGTGTACGACGCGTACGCGCCCCTCTGGGAGGCGCTCACGCCGGAGGCGAGCTACAAAGTGCGCAAGGGCAACTACGAGCGGCTGTTCGACGCGGCCCGGGTCAATGTGCGGGCCTGGGAGAAGGCCAATGCCGATGCGCCCCGCGTCGTACCGCCGGTGACACCCGCGTCCGGTTACGGAGCAACGGATTGATGGGGACAAGGGTCAACACAACAAGAGGAGGAACGGACATGAAAAATGGCCAGAGGAATACGCTGCTGGTGCTCACCAGCGTGGTGCTAGCCGCCCTGATGCTGCTGGCGGCCCCGGCGACCTGGGCGGACGAGGCGGCGCCGGGCCCGATGGTGGAGGCGGCAGCGGAAGCGGAGGCGGCCCCCGCGCCTGAGGAGGCGACGGAGGCCAAGCCGCGGATGGAGATTTACGGCCACGTGATGACCGACGCCGGGTACAACGGCGGGTCGAGCGACCCGGACTGGTTCGACGTGATGCGGCCCACCAAGCTGCCGGCCTACGAGAACGAGTTCGGCGAGGACGGCGAGGCCTATTTCAGCGTTCGCCAGACCCGTTTCGGCATCAAGTCGTGGCTCCCCGTGGGGGACAAAGAGATCTTCGGCATCTTCGAGTGGGAGCTGTTCGGTGTGGGAGGCGATGCGGGGCAGACCACCTTCCGTCTCAGGCACGCCTACCTGGAGTACGAACAGTTCGGTGCCGGCCAGGTACCTGGAGCCCGTTCATGGACATCGACGTCTTTCCCAACTCCGTCGAGTACTGGGGCCCCTGCGGCATGGTCTTCTTCCGCAACATCCAGCTGCGCTGGATGCCGATCAAGGGCGACACCAGGCTGACCATCGCCCTCGAACGGCCCGGCGCCAGCGGTGACCGGGGGCAGTTCGAGGACCGGACGGAACTGGACGACATCACCGGGCATTTCCCCTACCCCGACCTCTCGGCCGAATACCGGGTGGGCGGCAAGTGGGGCTATGTCGAGCTGGCCGGCATGCTGCGCAGCATCAAGTGGGACGACAACGGCACCGACGAGTACGACCTCTCGGGCAGCGCCACCGGCTGGGGCCTCAACCTCAGCTCAAACATCAAGTTCGGCGAAGCCAGCACGGTCCGCCTGCAGGTGGTCTACGGCGAGGGCATCGAGAACTACATGAACGACGCCACCGCCGACATCGGCGTGGAGCTCAACCCGGGCAACCCCAACTCGCCGATCAGGGGTGTGCCCCTGCCGGTGCTGGGCATCGTCGCCTTCCTCGACCAGGGCTGGACCCCCAAGCTGAGCACGGCGGTGGGCTTCTCGCTGACCGACATCGACAACAGCGACGCCCAGTCGCCCGACGCCTTCCGCAGCGGGCGCTACGCGCTGATCAACCTGCTGCACAATCCGGTGCCCGACCTGATGTATGGTGTCGAGCTGCAATACGGCTACCGGGAGAACTTCGACGACGGCTGGGACTACGACGCGTTCCGGGTCCAGGTCTCCGCAAAATACAACTTCTCGTTCAATCTGGGAGGATAACCGATGAGACTCATGAATTCCGTTCGTAATACCGGCGTCTGCCTGCTCGGACTGCTGGTGGCCGGGCTGGCGCTGCTGCCGGCATCGGCCCTGGCCCAGACGCCGGCCGAGATCCAGGCGGCGCTGGACGCCGCCCACGCCAAATACAAGAACATCAAGGAAGGGGCCAACGCCGATTACATCCCGGTGCTGGCCAAGGTGGACTCCAGCATCTACGGTATCGCGCTGGTGACCACCGACGGCAAGGTCTACACGACCGGGGACATTTCGTCCGAGGTCTCGATCCAGTCGATCTCCAAGGTCTTCACCATGGCCATGGTGATCGAGGAGTCGGGGACACAGGCTATCTTCGACAACATGGGCGTCGATGCAACCGGACAGGTCTTCAACTCGATCGTGGCGGTCGAGCAGTACAAGGGCTCCGAGATGAACGCCCTGGTCAACCCGGGCGCGATCACCTCCACCGGCATGGTCAAGGGCTCGACCTACGATGAGATCTGGAACAAGATCCTGTCCTTCTATTCGGATTTCGCCGGCCGACCGCTGACGGTGCTGGAGGACGTCTACAAGTCCGAGGCGGATACCAACCAGCGCAACCAGGCCATCGCCATGCTGATGTACGCCTACGGCCACATCAAGGACGACCCGCTGCAGGCCTGCGACATCTACACCAGGCAGTGCTCGGTGGGCGTCAACGCCAAGGACCTGGCGGAGATGGCGGCGACCCTGGCCAACGGCGGCAAGAACCCGGTCACCGGCAAGAAACTGATGAACCCCGAGAACGTGCCGGAGGTGCTGGCGGTGATGGCCACGGCCGGCCTCTATGACGACTCGGGCAAGTGGCTCTACAACACCGGCCTTCCCGGCAAGAGCGGCGTCGGCGGTGGCCTCATCGCGGTGTCGCCCGGCAAGTTCGGCATCGCCGTCGTCTCGCCACCGCTCGATGCGGCCGGCAACAGCGTCAAGGCACAGAAGGCGATCGCCGACATTTCGAACACCCTCGGCGGCAACCCGTATGCCCCGCAACCGAAGTAAAAAAACCGGCCGGTCGCAGCACCCTGCGGCCGGCCTTTATTACCATTGGGCCCGCTCACCGTGCCGGCAGGATCCCGGGAACGCGGTAACAGGGAACCGTGGTGAAGGAGATCGAATCGAGGAAGAAGGAGCGAGATGATGAAGAAGATTCTGAGCATCGCATTGCTGTTCTTGTTTCCGGCGGTCATGATCAGCGCCGTTTCATGCTCAAAGGGCGTGGAAAAAGTTGAAAAAACAACGGTTGCGGCAACGGATGATGGGGCTATCGTCGTGGATACGGTGACCATCGACGCGACGGTCACGGCAATAGACCTGAACAAACGCAAACTGACGCTCACCTCGGCCGACGGGGGCAAAACCACCTACAAGGCACCCCCTGAAATGGTCAATTTTGATCAGCTGCAGATCGGGGATTCGGTCTCCGCCGTTGTGACGGAAGCGGTGGCCGTGTATCTCGGAGCTTCGGCACCGCCGGATGCTGTTGCAGCCGGCGGAGTGATGCTTGCTCCAGTCGGTTCGAAGCCGGGTGGGTTCGTTACAGAAGTCGAGCAGGTGACCCTTGTGGTTGTCGCTGTGGACATGGAAAAGCGGAAGGTCACCTTTGAACTTCCCGACGGCAGTACGAAAAAGGTCAAAGTCAAGAAAGACGTAAACCTGTCAGGAGTCGTGGCAGGAGAGACGGTTACGGTAGTCATGGGTGCGGGCCTGGCTATCGAGGTCACGACGCCGTAACTCAGGTGTATGAAAAACGAGCTGGGGCGAATCGCGACAGTAAATCGAGAACCGCAATTGACATTACTGCCAGCGGAGAAAGACGATGAGTGACTATGTTGAGATGACAGCGTTTGGTGCAACCTACGACACGGTGGATGCGGCTGAGGCGGATTATGAGGCCGTCAAGACGCTGTATTATGACCTCGGCCTGATGGATACATTCGATGCTTCCGTGCTCAAGAAGAAAGACAACGGCAAGGTCAAGATCGTGAAAAAGCACGAGCAGCCTGTCCGTCAGGGTGCATGGACCGGCGCCGGCTGGGGTCTCGCACTGGGCCTGGGTGCCGCATTGTTCCCGGCTTTTGCGTTGGGCACAGGCCTGCTGGCCGTGACGGCTGGTGCCGGTGGCGCCCTCGGTGCGCTCGCCGGACACGCGGCGGGCGGCATGAGCCGGGACGACCTGAAGGATCTCGGCGAGGTGCTGGACACTGGCCAGGCCGGTCTCGTGGTGGTTGCCGCGACCGACGTGGGTGATCGCGTGGCTGCTGCCATAACGAAAGCTCAGAAGGTCGTCAACAAGGCGATCAAGGCGGACAAGAAAGAACTCGAGAAGGAACTGAACGAGGCCGCCAAGGAGTGAGGAGGCCAGGGTGCCGATCGAACCCGACCGGCTGGTTTCACCCAGTTCAACCCGGCCGGTCGGGCTTCGGGCCCAACTCAGACAATCATGACCAGCTCAGAGCAGCAGCCTCAGGTAGCCCTCGATGATGAAGGCGTTGGCTAGATCCAGGATCCCGGCGCCGACCATCGGCAGCACGAGCATCGCCCGGAGGGACGGCCCGCAGCGGCTGGTCACCGCACCCATGTTGGCCACCGCCGCTGCCCGAGGCGATGCAAAAAACCCGAGGCGATGACCGCGGCGTCGTAGTCGCCGCCGCACCCCTTGAAAATGACCCACCGGGCATAGACCACCGCCGCCACGATCTGCACGGCGAGGATGGCCAGGATGGGCACCGCGGCGCCCGACAGGTACTTGAAGTCGAGACTGATCAGGCTCAGCACCAGGAAGAGGTTGAGGCTCACATCACCGGCCAGTTTGACCACGTCTTCGAAGAGGGAGAGGTTCAGCATATCCACCAGGTTGGTCAGCAGCACTCCGGCCAGCATGGCGGTGACAAAGCCGGGCAATACCAGCCCGACAGACCCGAGCAAACGGTTTACCTCCCCGCCGAATCCGGCACAGACGGCAAAGACGGCAAAGACGGAAAAGACGAACAGCGTGACCATGCTGGTGTCGGCATCGGTGCTCTTTGCGGTGGACCGGCTTCACCAACTCACCGAAACCCTGGTGGCGATCAAGCGTACGATCATCGTCGCCTTTCCGGCGAGCTTCGCGGCAACCGTTGTCGACAGCGTCAGCGACTGACCTTTCGTCCGTGGCGGGCCAAGGTTTCGCACGGTGTGTGTGACTGCTCCTCATCCGTTTCCGGTTGCGGCCCACGATGCACGGGGCGTGGTCTTTACGGAGACGCTTACTCGGCTTCCGACCCAACTGCAGGCTCAACAAACGCCGCGATATCCTCCTCGATATCTTCGAGGTTGTCCGCCGTCACACTCCAGCTCGCATCAGGGTCGAAGAGCTGGATCCCGGCGGCCACCGCTGCCGTCTCCTCACCGAGGTCCTTCTCGAAAACGATGTCCCGCTGGTTGATGATGAAGGTCATGACCCCCGAGTTTCCATACTTGGCGGGCCAGGCGATCGCCGCAAAGCCGCCGGTCATCCGGCCATCCCCGTCGAGATAGTTCTTCTCTCCACCGGGAGCGTTCGGCCCCTGGCCGGTGAGAATCCGGTACCGATACCCGTGGAAAGGGAGCGGCTCGGGATTGTCCTTCTCGGCCGCTGCCAGCAGGTCGCCCAGCGGGCTGAGCGGCTCACCTTCGGCGGTGTCCCAGAAAAGCCCGTCATGCAGTCCCTCGCTGCTGCGAACACGCTGCGCGAAGGCCGGGGGGTTGCCGTCGCGGCCGACGGTGGCGTATTCGAGCTGGGCGTCGACATACTCGTGGAGCGAGGCCAGCGTCCACAGCTCGTTGTAGCCGATCCTCCGGTTAAGCAGTTCCTCGCGGCCGGCTTCGGTATCGAAGCGCCACCTCCCGTCGCGCCGGACCAGCGGTATGGGGAAGGGCCAGGCCTCTTCGCCGATGAGAGCGACCACCGTATCGACATCAATTTCGTCGATCTCGACCTTCCCGGCGATCATCTCCTTGACCCGCTGACCATCCTGATGGTCTTGCGCCTCGTCGCCCGAACTGAAGAGGTCGAGGCTGCCGGGGCCGAAGATCTCTTCGATCCAGCTCCTGTCGCCGGAACCGATGGAATCGTGCAGCGCCTGAACCGCCTCCTCGGGGGAGGCGAAGGTGCCCGGCGCGGGCGGAGAGCAACCGGCAAAACAGAGCAGGAGGCAGGCGATACAGAAGACGTTGGCCACTCTTGAATGATTCTTTCGAATTCGGTTCATCGGTCATTCTCCATTTATGTTAGCGACGGCCGCCACGGCCGCCGCCACCACGACCGCCACCGCCGCCGCGACTGCCGCCACCGCTGTAAGACTTTGTGCCCCGGCTGGACGAACCGCGACTGCTGGCGGCCCGGTCGGCGTTCGGCCGACTCGACCCGCTGTATGCGCTGCCGGTAGAGGGTCTCGATGCCCCGGAGCTCTTGGCGGCGCTGGCACTACTCTTTGCGGCACTGGCCCGGTCGCTCGCCCCACTCTTGGCGGCGCCGGCCTTCTCACTGGCCCCGCTCTTTGCGGCACTGGCCCGGTCGCTGGCCCCGCTCTTGGCGGCGCCGGCCTTCTCACTGGCACCACTCTTTGCGGCACTGGCCCGGTCGCTGGCCCCGCTCTTGGCGGCGTTGGCCCGATCCTGAGCCCCGGCGGAGGGGGTGCCTGCCTGACGGGTGCCGGTGGATGAAGCCGACCGGCCTCGCGCCTGGTCCTGCGCCACTCGATTCGAGCCTCCCTGCCCGCCGTATTGGCCCGCCACCGAAGAGTTCTGGTAGTTGACCCCTTTGCGGTGGCCGGGGTCGTGCTGCCAGTTCGAATTGTTGACGGACCGGTTCATATTGTTGTGATTGATGTTCGTGTTGCGGTTGAAGTTGTTGTAGTGGTTCACGTTGATGTTGACGTTGGAGTGGCCCCAGCCCCAGTGGCAGTTGCCCCAGATTGCCGCCCCCACCGCGACGCCGACGCCGAAGGTGATCAGCCCGACGCCGGGCGGCGGCGGGGCGTAGAACGCCGGATAGTAATAGCTGGGGTAGTGCCAGGCCGGCCCGTAGACCACGGTTGGTGAATAGGTGGGGACGTAGATGACCTCGGGCTGAGGCGACTCGATGACGATGATCTTGTCCTGCTGCACTGTCACCACCTGCTGCTCGGTGGTCTTCAGGTTCCCGGCGTCGTTGGCCTTGCCGCGCATCCGCTGGACGGTATCGAGCAACTCGTCTTTCTGCCCGAGAAAAGCATCGCCCAGATCCTGGGCCCAGTCGAGGTTCTCGCTCATCTGGTCGAGCACGTCGGGCAGGGTGCACAGCCCCTTGACCGAGGGATCCCAATCCTGTTCCTTGAGCGCCGCATCGAGCGCATCGCCCTTGAGCTCGGCGTTCTCGCGCATGAAGCGGTCGGCCTGCACCACCTCCAGCGGGTAGGTCGCCGCCATCAGGATCTGGGTCAGCAGAGAGTCGGGATAGAGCGCGATGGGCGCCACCAGTTGCTCGAGCTGCTCAGCCGAAAAGCCGGTGCTGCCGCCACTGTCGGCGGCGGTGGCCGGCGCCGGAGCGGCGGCCGTTTGCGCCGCCACAGGAGCACCGGCCCCGGCCAGCGACAGGTGCAGCAGCAGGGCCAGGGACGCAAAGGCCATGGTTCGCTTCATGTTGAATTCCTCCTCGACGATCTCGTGGATCCCGGTTTCGGGCTCCCCGCCTTGCCGTCCAAACACCGGCGATTTTTCACGCCGGCCTCGTGGCGCGGCAGGGGATCTTGATGGCGCTCAGGTTTAGCTTGCTATTTCAGTGTAGCATGCGCTATTGCAGTGACGATACAACGAACCGCCTCAAAGTGCCAGCCCCCGCCTGCCGCTTCGAATCCAGCCAGGCGGCGGTGCGGAGGCACGCCCCGTTCGTTGGTTCGAGAGCCGGGATGAACAGCGCCGCTGCGCCGTCTTCGATCCGGCTCAGTTGACCAGCTCGATTTCGCCCGGTCGCCAGGTCTTCTCGAACCAAGCCTCGGTGGGGCTATAGAGACGCAAGAGACAGAACCAGCCCTTGCCGGGAACCGTCTGGGTCCAGTTCGCCTCCTTGCCCGCCGGGGCCTCGGGGCCGAAATAGAGATCGATCGACCCGTCGACGAGGAATCCACGCAAAGCGACCCAGTTCACATAGCTGGTGGATTTGGCAACGAAGTAGGTCTCGCCGTCGATGACCTGTGCCTTGCCACCGATGGGGCCTTCGAGGTCGCCCTCGTAGTCCGGGGGCAGGATCAGATACTTGCCGCCTTTGCCTCTGTCCGGGCCGGGGGCGCCCATGTCGATCACAAAGCGGAAGTAGGCGTCGTTCACCGTCCCCGGGCCGGCCCCGGCCGGAATCTCGACCACTGTCGGGCCATCCTTTTTGAGGTCGAGAATGGGGATGGCGTAGACGGTGCTTGAGTTGCCGGTGAGAAACAGCGCCTTGCTGTCCATCAGCTTGTCAAAGTAGAGGACCTGGTTCGAGTTCTTCGCACCGAGCGAGGCCGCACCAAGCCGAAGCCCTTCAATGGAGGCCGCGGGGATCCCATTCAGGAAGGCCTCCATGGCACGCGAGAAGTCGAGGTAGTCGTAGACCAGGTCGGCAGTCTCCTTGGAGGGGATTCCGTCGAAAAACTCGAGGGTGCCGATTCGCGTCTCGACGCGGTCCGGCGTGGTGATGGACTCGGGAATGTCCGTGGTCATCTTCATATTCGGCGGTTCGGCCGCGAGCGCCGGTGCGGCCATCGCGCCGATGAACAGGGCGGCAAAGATGACGCTGCCGATGTTCGTGTTTTTCTTCGTCATCGATGTTCCTTTCGAGGGGCCGGGTTATTGCCGGGGTTTCACACGATGCATCGCACGCAGTTTTTTCCTTATGCCTGCTATTGGTAATAATCTCATTCCCCGGCGTTCGATGAGCCGGACGTATATCCACCAGCGCCACCGCCGCCCGCTGTCGGCTGTCGGCTGTCGGCTTCACCGGGTATCGTAATTTTGGCCGCCCTGTAATCGACAAATACTATAGCCCATATCCCCGAAAAGGGAAATCCCCCGCAAGGTAAATATACAGGGTACGCCGGGTGTCGACCGGCGGGTGAAAGATACCGCTCGCTTCAAGGTGATCGAAAGATAAAAAGAAGCTTATGGCTGAAGGTAACGGGGGCCCGTCACCCAGCCTTCCTGTTTCTGTTCACGGCCCGTGATCGAGCGGGTAGGAGCAGTAGCTCGGCCAGCAGGTCGTCGTCACCGGCGTCATTCTTCCCGCCGCGCCCGGCCTATGGCCGCCAGCAGTTCCTGCCCCTGTTCCCTGGTCTCCGGCCGGGCCGTCATCCGCCGGGCATAGGCCTCAGCACCGTCAAAATCTTGACGGAGCGAAGCCAGCCAGGCGGCGGTGTAGAGGTATTCCCCGTTCTCCGGTTCCAGGGCCAGCGCCCGGTCAATGGCCGCGGCAGCCTTTGCCGGCCGTCCCAGCCGCTGCTCCACCAGGCCGAGGTTGTAAAGCACCCGGGTGTGGCCGGGCATGCCATCGGCAGCCTGGACCAACCGCTCCGCCGCCTCTTCGAACTGCTCCATCTCGGCCAGCAGCAGGCCGAGGTTGTAGTTCACCAGCGGGGAATCGGGTTCGGTGGCCAGGGCGTCCCTCAGCAGCCCGGCCGCCTCGTCGTTGCGCCCCAGCTGGTTGAGCAGCAGGGCCAGGTTGACCTGGGCGGGGAAGAAGGTGCTGTCGATGCGGATGGCGTCGAGATACTCCGATTCGGCCTCGGCGGCCCGGTCCAGGTTGGCGTAGAGGTTGCCCAGGTTGTAACGGCCTTCCGGGAAATCTGAAGCATACATGCTGGCAGCGATATACTCCTCGAGGGCAGATTCGAAGACCGGAATGATGGAGGGCGGCTGCAGCTGGGCCGGAGGGACGCCGGCCAGGGTGCGTGCCGCCTCCATGCGCACCGCCCGCACCGGGTCGTAGAGCAGCGGGGTGATAAGGCGGACGTTCTGTTGCAGGTCCCGGCGCTCGAGGGCGGTGATCGCCGCGTGGCGGATCAGTTCCTCCCCGTCGTCCAGCGCCTGTTCCAGGGCCTGGCCACTGGCGTTGCTGAAATACGATCCGAGCAGCGAGGCGGCGGTGGCCCGCACCATCACCGGGCTGAGGGCGTCCCCCAGCAGGCCGATCAGGCCGGCCTCGGCCTCGGGGCGCCGCTCCCGCCCGGCGGCGAACAGTTTGCCGTAGTGCGGCTTCCTGGCGGTGCCGTACCACTGGGTCATGTAGCGCTCGGACCACTGGACGTCCTTGTCGTCGTGGCAGCCCGCCTGGTTGCAGGCGTTGGGCACGCCCAGGGCGATGCTGAGGTCGGGGCGGGGCAACCGCAGGCTGTGGTCCAGGCGGTAGTCGTTGCCCATGTAGGTGCGGCCCGGCATGTGGCAGCGGGCGCAGAGAGCGCCTTCGCTCTCCTTGCCCTCGTGGATCTTCTTGTGGAAATGGTGGTCGCCGGTGTCGTAGACCTCGGCCCGGTGGCACTGCAGACAGACCCCGTTGCCCTCTTTGTGCAGCTTCAGGCTGTGCACGTCGTGGCAGTCGCCGCAGCGGACGTCGCTCGAATACATCTTGCTCTGGATGAACGAGCCGTAGACGTAGACCTCCTCGAGGATCTGGCCGTCGGGGAAGTACATCCCCTCGGAAAGCAGTTGGGGAACCAGGCTGTCCAGCAGGCTCTCCCGGCCGTGAACGTAGTCGTCGAGAAAGGCCCGCCGGGAGTGGCAGGGCGCGCAGAGTTCCACCTGCTCTTTGGGCTCGACATCGCTGGTGTCCACCACCAACTCGTAGTTTTCGGTGGGCGGCCGGGCCATGGCCGGCAGCTCGGCCCAGCGCAGGTGCTGCGAACCGGGGCCGTGGCAGGCCTCGCAGCTGACGTCGATCTCGGACCAGGTGGTGTCGTAGCTGTTGGTTTCCGGGTCGAAGCCCTTCTTGAGATTGGTGGAGTGGCACTCGGAGCACATCAGGTTCCAGTTCATCCCGCCGCTGGTCCAGTGCAGCCAGTCGCCCGGCTGGTGCTCCACGTCGGGGTAGAGGTGGAACCACCGGCCGTCCTTCGAATCCCAGGCGATGGTCAGGCACTGCAGCCGGCCGCCGGGGAAGGGCACCAGGTACTGCTGCAGCGGGTAGGCACCAAAGGTGTGGGTCACCTCGAACTCGCCCGGCCGGCCGTCGGGGCCGGTGGTCTCCACGAAAAACTTGCCGTCCCGGCGGTAGAAGCGGGAGGTGTGGCCCGCTTTGGTGAAGGTGGCGTCGTTGAAGTCGGCCAGCACCGTCTCGTCGGTGGCCCGGTCCATGGCCAGGTCGTGGTGCGAGCCGTCCCAGGCGTCGCATTGCGGTTTGTGGCAGGGGCGGCAGGTCTCCCGGCCCACGAATCCGGCCGAGGCGGAGGTACCTGCTGCCCCGAGCCGGCGGCGGGCCAGTGGTGCTGCTTCACGAGATACGCCGGGAAGGCGAGGACGATGACCAGCGTGGCCGCCAGGCCGGTGAGTTCCCAGCGGCGGCGGGACAGCTCCGGCCACTCTCGAGGCTGCGCACTGGTTGTGGTCGTCTCGTTCATCGTCACTCTTCAGACCCGGGTGACCTGAGACGGGTCGCTCACGCTGCGGCGGACCGGCTTCTCCGTGTCCACCTTGATCGTGCGGTTCTCGATACGGATCTCGAAGAGATCCAGCGGCCGGGGGGCCGGCGCGGTGAGCACGCTGCCGGTGGCGTCAAAAACCGACGCGTGGCAGGGGCAGACAAAACGCTGCTGCTCGGACTGCCAGTTCACCGTGCAGCCGAGGTGGGTGCACTTGCGCGAGAGGGCGAGGAGACCGCCGTCCTCCAGCCGCACGAGGTAGAACTGGCCGCGGCGGAAGGGGGTCACCGAGCCGGCTTCAAACTGGTCGATGGTGCCGGCATTGATCACCCCGCCGAATGCGTCGGCCCCCGGTTTCGGTTTCCACGGCCGGAGGAAGGCCACGGCCAGACCGGCGGCTTCGGCCAGGGCGACGATGCCCAGACCGATCCAGAGCGTGCGCAGGAAGCTGCGCCGGGCCGGCTGTTGCGGCGCGGCGGGTTTCGCATCCACCTGTTTTTTCCTTTTCGCGCTCACATCACGGCCCTCCAGTGAAGATCGACAGCCCGGCCGGCGCCCCGCGGTTCCAGGGCCAGCAGAGGGCCATGCCCGAGCCGCGGAACCAGATGCCGGTGACGGTGAGCACCACGAAGGCCGCCAGCAGGAGGATGAAGACGGCCTGCACCAGCTCGGCGCGGGTGGGCTGGTGGTGCTTGTTCAGCCAGAAGCAGAAGCCGGTGACGGCAAGGACCACCAGGACCGCCGGCAGCAGACCCTCGCTGAGCGCCGGGTGAACCCCCGGCATCCAGTCGGCGAAACGGAGCAGGCGGTCGTCGATCACCACCGCCGCCGGTGTGGCGACGAGCGCGGTGACGGCCGCGATGAGCCCGGTGCGCCGACCGTTGGCCGTCTGGAACCAGGTGCCCGGCGCCGTCTCGGCATAACGCAGGTAGGGGATGAGCAACAAGCCCAGGACCAGGGCCAGTGGGATCACCAGAACCGCAAAGAGCGGGTGGAAGTGGAACAGCAGTTCCTGGATCCCCAGAAAATACCAGGGGGCCTTGGCCGGGTCGGGGCTCATCCCCGGGTTGGCCTCCCCGGCCAGCGGGGCGTTGAACAGGACGGCGATGAGCAGGACAAAGGCGATGAGCAGGAGGCCCAGCACCAGCTCGCGGAGCACCAGGTGGGGCACCGAGGGGACCCTGGCCGGGCGTTCCTCTTCGCTGCCCTCGGGGGGTGGCGGGACCACCACGCCGCCGGCCTTGCGCACCCGCCAGAAGTGGAAGGGCATGGCCACCACCAGCAGCACCGGGATCAGCGCGGTGTGCACGGTGAAGAAGATCAGCAGGGTGCGCGGGCCGATCTCCGCCCCGCCGCGGACCCATTTCTGCAGGCCGGGGCCCAGCCAGGGCAAATACTCGATCATTCCGGTGCAGATGGTGATCGCCCAGTAGGAGAGCTGGTCCCAGGGCAGCAGGTAGCCGGTGAAGTTGGCGGCCAGCACCAGACCGAAGAGGCCCAGACCGATGAGCCAGTTGAACTGCCGCGGGGCGTAAAAGCCGCCGGTGAAGAAGACCCGCAGCAGGTGGAGCAGCGAGACGATGACCAGCAGGTTGGCGCTCCAGTGGTGGATGTTGCGCACCAGCTGGCCAAACAGTACCTCGTCCTGCAGGGTGTGGATCGAGATGTAGGCGCTGCCGGGAAACGGCTCGTAGACGAAGAGCAGCAGCGTCCCGGTGAGGGCCAGCAGCAGCACCAGCACCAGGCCCATTCCCCCCAGGCCCCAGGTGAGGCTCAGACGAAGCGTCCGCTGGGGCAGGGTGGGCGGGTGGAGGTGAAAGACCAGGCTGCCCCGCCGCGACTGCCGCCGCTGGCGCTCCGTCTGGACGACGGAATCAACGAACCTCCCGATCAGGCCCTTGCTCTCGGGAGCGGGTTCAGCTCTCGCCATTGTGGGGTTCTTTCTCTACGTATCTGACAACAACGACCGGTTGGTGAGATTTTAGCACATCGGTGTGGGGAGGATAAAAAGGGGATAAAAAGGGGACAGGTAACCAATTAACTCGTGAAATGAGTGACAGGAACTATCGTGTCGTAACCCAACAAAGGGGCAGGTAACGCTCCGGTTGAGCGGCGGCGAAGAGCGCCGTCCGCTGCAACCGAAAATCAGGCGGTTCGACTGGTTCTCCAGCTACGGCGTGAACTCGACCAGCATTCGCATTGTCTCGACCTTCAGGCCGTCCTCCTGCATTGCCTTCTGGCCTTCGGCAGACTGCAGCAACTCCTCGAATTTCGCCATATCGGGAATCTCCGCCATGAGGCCCGTCGCATTCGGGTTTTTGGGATCGCGGAAATTGCGGCACTTGACTCCAATCTTCCCAAACAGCTCGTGTCGGCTTCCTGGTCCCGTCTTCCAGGAATTGGCCCAGACTGATCCATCCTGAACTTCGTGGAATATGATTGCCGTTGCCATTGTGAATTCCTCCATTCTTGTGCTGGTGGTTGGTTTCCTGAACCCAGCTGCGTTGCGACGCCTGAGGATGTGCATGAGCTGCGAGCCAATGCGGCTCGGACCGTTCCCAAGCGCGGGCCGTGACAGACCGGCTCACAGCTTCATGCAGAAGTTGGACGCCCTCGCCGAAGGAACGCCGTGGCCTGGGTCGACCTATCGCGCGCGCCTTCGGCTTGTCTACATCATCTCCTTGAGGATCGGTCCCGCCTCGTCGTCGGTCACCACCGGTTCGATGGTGAAATCCAGGAGATCCGCCCACTCTGAGACCCAGCGGAAAAGGGCCTTGGCGTCTTCGGTTTCGGCCAGCATGAACCCCATGCTGTGGCTGGCGGTAAACCAGCGGCCAAGCAGGGCGACTCCATCCGGTGGCGGTGCCCCTGTTTTGAGGAATCGGGAGACGCGCTCCTTGTATGCATGGTGCGTCAAGGGATAAGTGACCATGAACTTCATTATCCTGGCTCCTCTGTTCGTCGAAATATCTTTCCTGTTTACGTCATCTGGCGGCCGATATGCTCCATCACCGGGGTGTGCTCGTGCTGGGGGCTGAAGAGGACGAACTCGGAGTCCTTTTCCATCCGCACCGAGTGTCCGGCCGGCCAGAAAAAGAGGTCGCCGGTGGCAATTTTCTCCTCCGTGCCGTCACCGTACGTCACCGTGCATTCACCCTCGATATAGTAGCCCCAGTGCGGCGACTGGCACATGTCACCCTCAAGGCCCTTGAGCAGCGGCGCCAGATCGGCCCCGGCGGCCACGGTGAAATGCTCGCCGCCCATCATGCCGTAGTCCGCGGCATCACCGAATTCTGTCTGCTGCCGCGCCTGGACGCCAGGCCCTTCGAACTTCACCGGAATCTCGTTCTTTGCTATACGCATGGTTGTTTCTCCATCGGGTCGTGGGACCACATGTCGTTTGCTGAAAATGGCTAAAGTCTAGTGTTTTAGTAGATCATTGGTGTGGGCGTTTGTCAACATTTATTCAAAACAGGCAAAAAGGTTAAAAAGGGGACAGGCATATCCGGCTCCGCAGCAGATGGACTGTGAGAAATGGGGGCTAGAACCCGGCGCCGATGGAGAGGTAGAGCCGGGAGCGGTCTTCCTCGGCCAGGCCCCAGGCAAAATAGACCGGCCCGATGATCGTGTCGGCACCCACCAGGAGGGCCAGGGTTTCGTGCAGGCTGTGGAAACTGATGTCGCTGGTGTCGTTCCAGGTGTTGCCTGCCTCGATCCAGCCGCCAAAGTAGATGTTCTGGCCCAGGGAGGTGGGGAGTTTCAACAGGCTGGCGTAGTAACCGAGCCGGCCGGCCGCGGCATAGGGGCCGCGAAGCTCCATGTCGGCATAGCCGGCCAGGGAGAAGAGCCCGCCGAGGGTGAACTGGTGGTAAGGCGGGATGGTGCTGCCCAGGCTGGTCCCCCCCTCGAAGCCGGCGAAAAAGGTGTGCCGGCCGCGGCTGAAAAACGCCGACCCCGAACCGCCCAGCCGCTGGTAGTCGTCGTCGGCGCCCAGTGCGGTTCGCGAGAGGATGTATTCCACGTCGGCCAGAACTCCCCGCCGGGGGAAGGTGACCCGGTCCACCCGGTCGAGGCGCAGTCCGGCGCGCACCCCGCCCAGGGACGGGCTGTGCGAATAGAGCCCGCCGGGATCATCGCTGCTGGTGAGGGTGTCTCCAGGAGTGCCGGTGTCCAGCGAGACCCTGGCCGCGCCGTAGTAAAGACCGGCCCGCAGCTCGGCGGCCCCCCCCAGATTCATGCCCAGATCAAGGTTTCCCAGGGCCACCTGTTCATCGTCACTCGGCGATCTTGTGCCCGTCTTCGTATTCGTCGAGGGGCCGGCGGCCAAGCGTGAGCCCGGGGGCGAAAAAGAAGCTGTCCGAGTAGTCGAACGGCTGGTAGAACTCAGTGATGATGGAACCTTCCTGCCCCACGGTCAGCAGTGTGCGCCACTCGGCGCCGAAGCGGTTGATCTGGGTGGCGTTGTAGAGCGCCCTCAGGCTGAACGCCGCCCCGCGGCTCTGGTCGATCAGGAAGTTGAGGCCGAAGCGGAGGTAGTTGGGCCCCCACTCCTTCTCCCGGGCGTTGATCACCACGTTCACCCCGGTTTTGGTCGGCTCCAGGGAAAAGTCGACCATCTGGAAGTAGCCGAGGCCAACGATCAGGCCGAGGTCGCGGTGCAGGGAATCGAGGTCCAGCAGGTCTCCGGGCTGAAGGTGGATCCGCTGGAGAATCACCCGCTGGTCCACCCGCTCCAGCCCCTCCACGCGGACCGAGGCCACCCGCGGCGGCTCGAACTCCGGCGCCCGCTGCCCGGCGCGCAGCGCCTGGTAGTCCTCCGCCGGCAGGACCAGCGGTATCATCTCCGGCGCCAATCGTGCCGCTTCGTTCTCGCCGGCCAGGATCAGCCCGGCCACGTCGCTGAAATCGAGGGCGCCCACCCCTTCCACCCCGGGCACCAGCACCAGGTCGGCCTGGGGCAGGATCTCCTCCACGTTGAGCCGGGTGAGCAGGCTCACCGTCTGGTTGCTGATGGCCAGCGAGGAGTTCAGCTCCTCCACCGGCTTGAGCGCCTCGCTGATGTCCACCGCGATGACGATGTCGGCGCCCATTGCCCGCACCACGTCCACCGGGATGTTGCGGGTGGTGCCGCCGTCCACCAGCAGGCGGCCGTCCAGCATCACCGGCGCGAGCACCCCGGGGATGGCCATGCTGGCCCGGATCGCCTGCACCAGGTCGCCGCGCTCCAGCACCACCATCTCCCCGTTGCCGATGTCGGTGGCCACCGCCCTGAACGGTATGGGCAGGCGGTCGAAGGAGCGGATGCCGGCCACCGGCAGAGTCCACTCCCGCAGCCGGTTGGAGAGCTTGCGCCCCTGGCGGAAGCCTTTGGGCATCTTCAGGCGCAGCCCCTGGAGCCCCATCTCGAAGTCGAAGAGGTAGAGCCTGTCCTCCTCCTTGCGCCGGAACGATTTCTGGTTCCGGGGGGCTCGTCGAGCATCATGTCGGTCCAGTCGGTGGCGACAAAAAGCTCCTCGATCCGCTCCGCGTCCAGGCCGGCGGCGTAGAGACCACCGATCACCGCACCCATGCTGGTGCCGGCGATGTAGTCCACCGGGATGTTGTTCGCCTCCAGCACTTTGAGCACGCCCACGTGGGCGCAGCCCCGGGCGCCGCCGCCGCTCAGCGCCAGGCCGATCTTCGGGCGGTCCGCATGGTGGCCCGGTTCTGTGTCGTCGGCAGGGAGCGGCAGGGGGATGAGGAGGATCAGAATCCAGAAAAGCAGGATGGCCCGCGGCAAACCCCTGGTTTCCAGCGTGTTGCCCATGTGTTCCACCTGCAGACGGCCGGCCGCTAGACGTCTTCGGTCAGCCTGTTGAGGTTTTCCTCCAGCAGCGCGATCTGGCCCTGCAGCTCGGCCAGCCGGTCGCGCTCCACCTGCACCACCTCCGGCTTGGCCCGGCTGACGAAGTTCTCGTTGGCCAGCTTTTTCTCCGTGCCTTCCAGCTGCTTGCGCAGCTTGCCCAGCTGCTTGTCCAGCCGCTCCTTCTCCTTCACCGGGTCGAGGACCCCGGCGAGGAAGATCTCGCACTCGCCCACCACCGCCGTGGCGGCCAGCGCCGGGCGGGTCACCTCGCCGCCGATGACCAGCGCCGAGAGGCCGGCCAGGTTGCGCACGTGGGCCTCCAGCCGGGTCAGCGTTTCGGCGGTGACGCCGGTGACCTTGATCCGCCCCTCCACCTGCTGGGACGGCGGCACCTCGTACTTCCAGCGCAGGTCGCGGATGCCGTGGATCACCGACTGCATCAGCCCCATCTCCGCCTCCAGCTCGCGGTTCGCCCTTGTAGCGCGAGGAGTCGGGCCAGTTGGCGGTGATCAGCAGATCCACCGACGGCAGCGGCTCTTCTATCCCCCGCAGCGGGACCTGGGCGTTGAGCCGCTCCCAGAGCGCTTCGGTGATGAAGGGGATGAAGGGGTGGAAGAGCCGCAGCACCCGGTCGATGGCCACGGCCAGCACCGAGCGGGCCACCGGGGCCTGGGCCTCGTCCTTCATCCGCGGCTTGATCATCTCCAGATACCAGTCGCAGAGGTCGCCCCAGAAGAACTTGCGGGCCAGGCCGATGGCCGCCGAGGGGTTGTACTCTTCCAGCGCCCTGGTCACGCCGCGCACGGCGCCGCCGAGACGGGAGAGGATCCAGCGGTCCTCGGGGGCCAGGTCTTCGGTGCTCGAGCGGCGTGAAAGGGTGCTCGCCGAGATTCATCAGCGCGAAGCGCGCGGCGTTCCAGAGCTTGTTGCAGAAGCCCCGGCCCACCTCGAAGCGGTCGCTGATCACCTTGGCCGCCGGCACGTCCTGCATCGTGCCCAGGACGTCGAACTCCTTGCCCGACTCCGGGGCAGATGTAGGTGAAGATGCTGCGGCCGTGTTTGGCCTTGGCCAGGTCCACCAGCTCGCCGGTGAAGGGCGAGATGGCCTGCACCGGCAGGCGGATATCCTGGGTGCCGGTCTGCATCTCGCAGAGCACGTAGCGCATGGCGTCGGTGCCGTATTTTTCGATGATGTCCACCGGGTCGATGCCGTTGCCCTTGGACTTGCGACATCCGCTCGCCCTTGCCGTCCTGGATGTTGGCGTGGATGAAGCAGTCGGTGAACGGCACGTCCCCCAGGTTGTAGAGCCCCATCACCAGCATCCGGGCCACCCAGAGGGTGATGATGTCCCGGGCGGTGACCAGGCAGGAGCCCGGGTAGTAGTAGGACAGGGTGTCCGGGCGGCCGTCGCCGGCGGCCAGCGGGGACTGCCCCTCGTTGACCTTCGCCGTCTCCGGGTCGGGCCAGCCCAGGGTGGAGTGGGGCCAGAGCGCCGGAGAACCAGGTGTCGAGCACATCCGGGTCCTGGGCCAGGCCGGCGGCCTCGAGCGCCGCGCCGTGCTTCTCCTCCGCCGCTCTCCAGCGGGCAGACCATCAGTTCGAAGGGGCCGGGGCCGTCCAGGCTCTCGGCCGCGGCGGCGGGCAGCGACGCGCCGTCGGGCAGGCCGATGCGGACCAGCAGCCCGTCCTCACCGGCGGGAATCGCCTTGATGGCGGCGCGCAGGCCGTCGGCATCGTCGAAGGCGGCGAGCCAGACCGGGATGCGGTGGCCCCACCAGAGCTGGCGGCTGATGCACCAGTCGCGCTTTTCCGAAAGCCAGTTGAGATAGGTGCCGGAGTAGCGCGCCGGGTCGGGGTGGAAGGTCAGCTGCCTGCCGGTGTAGCTGGTCCACTCGCCCGCGGCGGCGTCCATGGCCGCCTGGGCCAGGCCGGGGGCGGTGAACTGGCCCGGGGTGTCCTTGCCGAAGACCACGCCGCCGTCCACATCGCCCATCTTCACGAACCACTGCTTGGAGAGGTAGGGTTCGATGGGGGTCTTGGAGCGGTCGGAGTGGCCGATCTCGATCTCGCGGTCCTCGACGGCCTCCAGCAGCTCCCTGGGCCTCCAGGTCCTTCACCACCTGCTTCCGCCCGACAAAGCGGTCCAGCCCCTGGTAGGCGCCGGCATTGGCGTTGAGCGTGCCGTCGGGGTTGAGGATGTTGACCGCCTCGATCTCGTCCTGGTGCCGGGTCCAGACGTCGTAGTCGTTGGGGTCGTGGGCCGGGGTGATCTTGACGCAGCCCGAGCCCAGCTCCGGCTTGGCCCAGGTGTCGAGGATCAGCGGGATCTCCCGCTCCAGCAGCGGCAGCAGCACCTTTCGCCCGTCCCGGGCCATGTCGGCCAGTCTCTTGAGCCGCGGCAGGTGAGTATCGCGCCGCTCTTCCATCGCTGGCCAGCTCCTGCTCCAGGTCCGGCTTTTCCTTGTCTGATGCCGCTCCGACCTTCTCCTTCAGCTGGGCGATCTGGCTCTCCAGCGCGCCCTCGGGATCGGGGTGCACCGCCACCGCGGTGTCGCCGAGCATGGTCTCGGGGCGGGTGGTGGCCACGGTGACGTGGTCCGGCTCGCCGTCCCGGGGTTCGATCACCGGGTAGCGGATGTGCCAGAAATGGCCGTTTTTTGTGATACGGACGATCTCGTCGTCGCTCACCGCGGTCTGCAGGTGGCAGTCCCAGTTGACGATGCGGTCGCCGCGGTAGATCAGCCCGTCGCGCAAAGAGGCGGAAGAAGGTCCGTCGCACCGCCGCGGCGCAGACCGCGTCCATGGTGAACCGCTGGCGGTCCCAGTCGCAGGAGCAGCCCATCTGCTGCTGCTGTTCGATGATCCGGGCCTGGTACTGCTCCTTCCACTCCCAGATCTTGGCCACCAGGCCTTCGCGGCCCACGTCGTAGCGGGTCTTCCCTTCCAGCTCGAGCAGCCGCTTTTCCACCACGGCCTGGGTGGCGATGCCGGCGTGGTCGGTGCCGGGGAGCCAGAGGGTGTTGTCGCCCATCATCCGGTGCCAGCGGATCAGCAGGTCCTGCATCACGTTGTCCATGGCGTGGCCGATGTGCAGGGCGCCGGTGACGTTGGGCAGCGGCATCATGATCACGTAGCGGTTTTCCCGCTCGTCGGGAGTGGCGGCAAAGGCCCGGGCCTCGAGCCAGCGACGGCTCACCCCTGCCTCTATCTCGCCCGGTTCATACGCCTTGGAAAGTTCTTCAGACATTGGTCTTTGCTCTTCCGCCAGTTGTTGAAAAGTATGTGCAAAAGGAGTTGGCCGCCTGTGGAAAACCCGGCCCACCCCTGTGGACAGATTGTTGAAAACCGGTGACAGACCAGAGTGCCGGCCCGTAACCACCATCTGCGGAAAAAGTTACAGCGGTCTGGCATGCTCATCAGCACGACGCGGACCGCTGTGACGCAGAATCAGGATAACTATTACCCAGGGCAGGAGTAAAGTCAACGGCGCTGTTCGGTTGTCCCCGGATCGGGCCCGTCGTCGGCCTCGATGGAGGGCCGGTACTCATCGATCACCGTCTCGTCGGCCATCTTGACGCCGCTGCGGTAACCGGCGCGGCCAATCATGTGGGCGGCCACGGGCGCGGTGATGAAGAGGAAGAGGATGATGAGGATCGCCCGCACCACCGGGCCGGTCCCGCCGAAGTGGATCCCCGCGGCCAGGATGATCAGCGCCGCGCCCAGGGTGGCGGCCTTGGACGAGGCGTGCATGCGCGTCAGCAGGTCCGGCATGCGAACAACGCCCACCGCGGCCACGATCTGCAGGAACACGCCGAAGGCGGCCAACACGAGGCAGATGATCTCCAGCAGCATGCCGTTCATCGTTTGCTCTTCTCCTCCAGGTAGCGGGCCAGGGCCACCGTGCCCACGAAGGTGATCAGCGCCATGACGATGGCCACATCGAGGTAGAGCAGCTTGTCCATGGTGACCGCGTACACGCCGCAGACGGCCACGCCGATGGTGGTCATCAGGTCGAGGGCCACCACCCGGTCGGGCAGGTTCGGCCCCCGGAGCAGGCGCACGAAGGCCAGGACGAGGGCCAGCCCGAGGAACCCGAGCAGCCACAGGCCTGCGTTGTCCAGGAAAGCGATCATCGCAGCAGCTCCCCGATCCGGCGCTCGAAGCCGTCCTTGATCTCGCGGCGGAAGTCCTCCGGGTCGTCGACGAACATCCCGTGCACGTAGAGGGTGCGCCGGTCCGGCGAAACGTCGAGGCTGAGCGTGCCCGGCGTCAGCGTCACCACGTTGGCCAGCAGGGTGATCGCCGCGTCCCCCTCCAGGTCCAGCGGAACCGCGACCACGCCCGGCCGGCGGGTGCCGGGGCCGAGCACCGTCCAGGCCACGCGCAGGTTCGAGACCACCAGCTCCTTGAGGAAGAAGAGCAGAAAGCCCACCGCTGCCGGCCCACGGCTGAAGTAGCGGGTCTCGCCGAGAGCGGGCCGGATCAGCCAGAGCACCACGTAGCCCAGGACGTAGCCGGTGACCAGGTTGGCCAGGTCGATGGCACCCTGCACCGAGGCCCAGATCACGGCCAGGATGACGTTGATGGCAGAACACCCTCATGACGCACCCCCCTGGCCGAACAGACCCACGGCTTCGAGGTAGGACGTGGGGTCGAGCAGCTCGTCGGCGGCCTGGCCGGCCAGGTCGAAGAGCAGGCCCGGGAAGAGCCCGATGAGCACCGTGATCAGCGCCAGGCCCACCGCCGGCGCCAGCAGCAGGACGAGGCGGCCCCGGCCGATGCCGGCCACCGCCGGTTCGGTGCCCGCGGGGTGCGCCTTCCAGAAGGCCTCGTTCCAGATCTTGATCATGCTCATCAGCGTCAGCAGGCCCGCGGCCACCGCGGCGCCCACCACCACCCACTCGCCGGCCTGCAGGCCGGCACGGATCATGGCCAGCTTGGCCCAGAACCCGGACAGCGGCGGGATGCCGGCCAGGCTCAGGGCGGGCACCAGGAAGAGCGCCGCCAGCCAGGGCATCCGGCGGTAGAGCCCGCCGATATCGCGCAGCTCCTCGGTCCCGAAGAGCCGGCGCACCACGCCGCCGATGAGGAAGAGGTTGGTCTTCACCACGATGTGGTGGGCGATGTAGAACACCGCGGCCAGCAGGCCGAGGCGCCGCACCGCCGGGTCGGGCGAGGCCAGCAGGCCCAGCCCCATCACCATGTAGCCGATCTGGCTGATGATGTGGAAGCTGAGGATCCGGCGGATCTGGTACTGGGACACGGCGCCCAGCACGCCCGCCACCATGGTCAGCGCCGCCAGCATCAGCAGCAGCCGGTGGGCCCCGCCCACGTCGGCGAAGACCAGGGTGAAGACCCGGATCAGTGCGTAGACCCCCACCTTGGTCAGCAGCCCGGCGAACAGTGCCGACACCGCCACCGGCGGCGTGTGGTAGCTCGAGGGCAGCCAGAAGTAGAGGGGGAAGAGGCCGGCCTTGATGCCGAAGCTGACCAGGAAGAGCCCGGCCACGGCGGCCACCAGGTCCGGGTGGCTCGGCGGCCACGACCGGCATCACCCGGGCCAGGTGGGCCAGGTTGAGGGTGCCGGCCAGGCCGTAGAGCACCCCCAGCGGCCGAGAGGAAGAGCGCCGACGAGATCAGGTTCAGGGTGACGTACTTCAGCGCACCCTCCATCTGCAGCCGTTCGCCGCCCAGGGCCAGCAGCACGAAGCTGGCGATGAGCATGACCTCGAAGCAGACGTAGAGGTTGAAGACGTCGCCGGTGACGAAGGAGCAGCAGACGCCCATCAGCAGCACGTGGAGCAGCGGGAAGAAGCCCGCCGCGCGGCGGGGCGCGTCGATGTCCGCCAGCGGCGTAGACGGCCACCGCGAAGCCGGTCAGCCCGCCCAGGACCACCATGATGGCGCTCAGGGTGTCGGCCACCAGGGTGATGCCGCAGGGGGCCGGCCAGCCGCCGAGCGGTCACGGCCAACGCACCGCCGGTGACCACCGCCCGGGCCAGGGCCAGGGACGCCAGCAGGAGCGCGCCGGTGCCCGCCACCCCGATCACGGCCTGGGCCCGCGGCGAGCGCCAGGCGAGCATCGACAGCGCGGCGCGCAGCAAGGGGGATCAGCACGGGCAGGACGACGAGGAGGCTCATGATTCGCTGGCCTCCAGGGCGTCGGTGTCGTCGGTGCCGGTGACGGCGAAGACCCGCTTGACCAGCACGGCGAAAAAGGCGGTCAGCGCGAAGCCGATGACGATGGCCGTGAGCACCAGGGCCTGGGGCAGCGGGTCGGCCACGCCGGCCGGTGGGGCGTCGGCGCCGACCGCCGGCCAGGGGCGGGTTGGCCCGCACCAGCCCGCCGACGGTGAAGATCAGCAGGTTGGCGGCGTGCCCCAGGATGGCATCAGACCGAAGATCAGCTTGACGATGTTGCGGCGCAGCATGAGGTAGATGCCGCAGGCGTAGAGGACGCCGACGAGGATCGCCATCAGGACGGTCATGGCTCCTCCTCCCGTCCGCCGCGGTCCGACAGCGTCAGGACCATCAGCAGCGTCGTGCCGGCCACCACCAGGTAGACGCCGATGTCGAAGAGCAGCACGGTGCTGACCTTGCCGATGCCCGGCACCGGCTGTTCGGCCCAGAGCCCGGTCAGGAACGGCTGGCCCAGGAACAGCGGCGCCAGGCCGGCGCCCAGGGCGGCCAGCAGCCCGCCGCCGATCAGGGTCCGCGGATCGATGCGCAGCACGCGTCGCGTGGCCTCCGGGCCGTGGGCCAGCAGGTAGAGGCAGAGGCTGCCCGCGGCCAGCAGCCCGCCGATGAAGCCGCCGCCCGGCTCGTTGTGGCCCCGCAGCAGACTGAAGAGCGAGAACAGCAGCAGCAGCGGCATCAAGAGGCGCGTCGCGGTGCGCAGGATCAGCGAATCCCTCATGACGCGTCCCCCCTGCCGGCCCGTCCGGCCCCCAGGCGCAGCAGCGCCATCACGCCCAGCCCGGCCGCGGCGAGCACCGTGATCTCGCCCAGGGTGTCCATGGCGCGGAAGTCCACCAGGATCACGTTGACCACGTTGCGGCCCTGGGCCGCGGGCACGCTGTTGGCGAGGAAGAAGTCGCTGACCGTCGGTATCGCGGGTGACCCGCGAGGCCACGATCACGAACAGCGCCATCATGCCGCCGACCCCCAGGGCCACCGTCAGGTCGCGCAGCCGGGAGGCCAGGCCGCTTCGCCGCACCACGGCGGGCAGCCGGTAGAGGACCATGGCCAGGATCACCACCGTGAGGATCTCGATCATCACCTGGGTCAGGGCCAGGTCGGGCGCGCTGAAGAGGACGAAGAGCAGCCCCATGCAGGTGCCGACCACGCCCAACAGCATCAGCGTGGTCAGGCGTGAGCGCACCAGCGTCGCCGCCAGGGCGGCGAGCAGGGTCAGCAGGCCGATGACGAGCTCGTGCACGCGCCAGCCCTCGTGGGCGGCGACCGGCTCGGCGCCCAGGGCCCGCAGCAGCGGCGGCGCGGCCACCACCACGGCGAAGGCCAGGGTCACCAGCACGTAGTAACGGAGGCGGCCCGACTGGATCAGCCGCGTGACCCGGTCCGCACCCGTGTAAAGCCCCTGCAGC
Organism: uncultured Acidobacteriota bacterium; assembly: GCA_963836075.1. Lineage (GTDB taxonomy): Bacteria > Acidobacteriota > JAQAZP01 > JAQAZP01 > JAQAZP01 > JAQAZP01. Next base: position 938,581 of record CAWIIB010000009.1, on the reverse strand, counting down.
AGCAGCTCGTAGAGCCGCGTCGGCCCGTAGGAGAACGGGCGCCGCAGCGCCGGCGTCAGGGGGGCGACGCGCGCCCTGATCATGACGTAGAGCCCCCAGCCAAGGGCCAGGGTGGCCACGCTCAGGCCGAGCACGGTCAGGGCGGCGGGATCGACGCCGTGCCACAGCTTGAGGTGCATCTCCACCGGCTTGCCGAGGATCGCCGAGGCGGCGGCCGAACCGAGGCGTGTCTCGAAGGGATGGGGCATCAGACCGCGGCCGAGCCCCATGAAGGAGAGGATCACCGCGCCGAGGAGCATGGACAGCGGGGCCTCGTGGGGCGTTCTTCGGCGTTTCGTTGCGCTTGCCCAGGAAGGGCCACACCGAGACCATCAGCGCCGACGCCACCAGGGCGACGTTGGCCACCACCGCAGCGATGATGGCCCAGGCCCCCAGCACCTCGAGGTCGAGCTTGGTCTTGTAGAGCAGCTCCTTGCCGATGAACCCGAACATCGGCGGCGCGCCGGCCTTGCTCAGCGCGGCCAGGATGCCCGCCGCCGCCGTCCAGGGCATCAGCCGGCGCAGCCCGCCGAGCTTGTGCAGGTCGCGGGTGCCCGTCTCGTGGTCCACGTTGCCCGCCACCATGAACAGGGCCGCCTTGTACATGGCGTGGGCCACCAGGTAGACCACGGCGGTCTTGACGGCCATCTCCGTGCCCACGCCCAGCAGCATCACCAGGGTGCCCAGCACGGCGAGCGTGGAGTAGGCCAGCACCCGCTTCATGTCGCGCTGGCCCAGGGTCGCCAGCGCGCCGGTGAGCATGGTCACCAGCCCGATGAGGCCGAGGGACCAGGCCCACTCCGGCGTACCCCCGAGCTGGGGGCTGAGCCGGGCCAGCAGGTAGATCCCGGCCTTGACCATGGTGGCCGAGTGCAGGTACGCGCTGACCGGCGTCGGGCCGGCCATGGCCGCCGGCAGCCAGAAGTGGAACGGCACCTGGGCCGACTTGGTGATGCAGCCCAGCAGCACGAGGATGAGGATGCCGTGGTACCAGGGCGTGGGCCGTGCAGGTCGACGGTGGCCAGGCCGGAGATTTTGCCGGCCAGCTCGGGAGACAGGCCCAGCTGCTCGCCGGCGATGATCATCAGCAGGAAGCCGGCCAGCAGCAGCAGGCCGCCCAGCCCGGTGACCAGCAGGGCCTTCAGTGCCGAGGCGCGGGCTTCGGCCTTCTCGTGGTCGAAGCCGATCAGCATGTAGGAGCAGAGGCTGGTCAGCTCCCAGAAGACGAAGAGGGTGATCAGGTTGTCGGCCAGCACCAGCGCCGAGCATGGCGCCCATGAAGGCCAGCAGGAAGACGTAGAAGCGGCCCAGCCGCGGGTCCGGCCCCAGGTAGCCGCTGGCGTAGATCACCACCAGCGCGCCGATGCCCGTGATCAGCATCACGAAGGTGGCCGACAGGCCGTCGAGCAGGAAGGCGAACTCCAGGCCGATGGGCGTGGCCCAGGGGATCGCCACCGTGCGCGCGGCAAAGGGCTCGAGGGGCAGTAACGTACACATCCAGACGAAGATGGAGGCAGGCACCAGCGCCAGCAGCCAGCCGGTGTGGCGACCCAGACGGCGGGCCGCCGCGGGCGCGACGACCGTGGCCGCGAAGGGAGCGAGCACGGCGATGACCAGGAAATCCATCATACCTGCCTCTGGCGTCGATGCACGGGGTTAGAAACGATGCTTCCTACCTTATACATCAATAGGCCGCAGACTGACAAAGGCCTGGGGAACCGCTCGCGGCCCGGAGCGGTCCGATCCCCGGGCGCAGGTCCGGGAGGCGTCATTGATGCACAGCATCATGAGACGAATGGATCTGCCATTGATAAATCGATCGTCCAGAAGGGACCGAAGGACGACGAAGGCAGTGACCTCCACCTTCACCGACCGCAGCCGCCGGCTCACCGGGATCCACCCCCTCCCCGATCGGTCCGAACCGATCGACGGCCGATCCATCTGGACATTCCCGCCCCATCCGCTATATCATGGCCGCCCCCGAGAATGGGGGTAACGCCACCAGGTGCCAGCAGTTAGCCCATCCCGGTCTTGTGGAGGCAGCGATGAAACAACACTACGCCCTGACCAACCCGATCTCGGTGATCCTGGACAAGCCGGCCGAGGACTTCACCCGGGCCGATCTGATCCAGGTGATCGAAGAAAAGAACATCGAGCGGATCACCTTTCACTATACCGCCCTGGACGGCAAGCTGAAGGAGCTGAAGCTGCCCATCGTCAGCCGGGAGCAGGCGGAGCGGGTGCTGGCCGACGGCGAGCGGGTGGACGGCTCGTCGCTGTTCAAGGGGATGGTGGACGCCGCAGTTTCCGACCTCTACGTGGTGCCGCTCTACAAGACCGCTTTTCTCAATCCCTTCGAATCGGGCAGCCTGGATCTCGTCTGCCGCTACCTCACTGCCGAGGGCGAACGGGCGACCTTCGCGCTGGACAACATCCTGCACAACGCGGCCAGACTGTTCACCGACACCACCGGCATGGAGTTCCACGCCATGGGCGAGCTGGAGTTCTTCCTCATCGGCGACCAGGAGGCGAAGATCTTCCCCGGCGACCGGCAGCGCGGCTACCACGCCTCTGCGCCCTTCGTCAAAAGCGGCCGGGTGCTGGACGAGATGGTGCGGGCCATCGCCCAGATGACCGGCGCGGTGAAGTACGCCCACAGCGAGGTGGGCCGGGTGGAGCACGTGCGCAGCGACCTGGAGGAGATCCGCGGCAAGCGGGCCGAACAGCTGGAGATCGAGTTCCTGCCCACCCCGGTGGAGGAGGCGGGCAGCCACCTGGTGCTGGCCCGTTGGCTGATCCGCAACATCGCCTACAAATACGGCTACGTGGCCACCTTCGCGCCGAAGATCGAGGAGGGGGTGGCCGGCAACGGCTTCCACGTGCACATGGCGCTGATGAAGGACGGGAAAAATGTGATGAACGAGGGGGACGGCGCGCTAAGCGACGCGGCGCGGCAGGTGATCGGCGGCCTCTGCCACTACGCCGGCTCGCTCACCGCCTTTGGCAACACCGTCTCCTCGGCCTATCTCCGGCTGGTGCCCGACCAGGAGGCGCCCACCCGCATCTGCTGGAGCGACCTCAACCGCAGCGCCATGATCCGCGTGCCCCTGGGTTGGGCCGGCACCAGCAACCTGGCCCGGACGCTGAACCCCCAGCAGATCGAGGAGCTGGCCGCCTCGGAAGAGAGCCGGCAGACCGTGGAACTGCGCTGCCCCGACGGCAGCGCCATCATCCACCTGCTGCTGGCCGGCATCACCATGGCCGCCCAGTGGGGGTTGACCCACAGGGACGAGTCACTGAAGCTCGCCGAAGAGCTCTACGCCCACGGCAACATCTTCAAGAACCAGGAACTGCTGGACCGGCTGCCCGCGCTGCCCACCAGCTGTGTCGCCTCGGCGGCCCGGCTGGAGGAACACCGCAAGCTCTACCAGCGCGAGGGGATCTTCCCCGAGGCCACCATCGACTACATGGTGAAGATGCTCAAGGCGGAGAAGGACGAGCAGATGAACGAGCACCTGGTGGACCTGCCGGCCGACGACCGGCTGCACGAGACCAGGCGGATCATGCACGCCGTCCTGCACCGGCACTGAGTCCGTATTCGGGGGACGTACATGAATATATGAATTTTTTCTGAAAAAATTCATATATTCATGTACGTCCCCCGAGCCTCCTGATTCGAGGAGTTGCTGAACGATGACGGCACGACCCATCCAAACATTTGTTGCGCTCCTCGTTCTCCTTCTGCTCTGCGGCTGCGGCACATCGGAGCCGCCCTGGCCGGAGAATGCGGCGCCTGCCGTTGGTGCGGAAGCGCCACCATCGGCAACTGCAACACCACCGCCCGCGCCCCAGGCAGCCCAGGGAGCGCTGGGCAATCTGTCCCTGGCCTTCGAAGAGAACAGGGGCCAGTTCGATCCGCAAGTCCTCTTTGCCGCACGCCACGGCACCGGAACGTTCTTCTACACCGCCGACTCCCTGGCCGCGGTATTCACCCGCAACGTGAAAACCACCGCCCAGACAGATGACCCGGAGAATCCGGTGGGCGAAACAACGCTATCAATCGAAAGCTTCGCGCTGAAGATTCATTTCCTCGGCACATCCGCCGCTGCGACCGTTGATGGAGAAAGCCCGCTGGATGGCAAGGTGAGCTATTTCCGGGGCAAGGATCCCGAGGGCTGGGTCAGCGGTGCGGCCACCTTCGAAAGGATCGTCTACCGCGGCCTGTGGCCCGGGGTTGACCTGGCATACAGCGGGTCAGCCGGAAGGCTCAAGGCAGAGTACCGCCTGGACCGCGCCGCGGATGCCGGCCTGATCAGGTTGCGCTACGGAGGGCAGGATGCACTGCGGCTGGACGAGACCGGCCGGTTGGTCATCGCCACCCCCTGGGGTGACCTGCACGAGGAAGCACCCCGGGCGACCCAGCATGACCTGCCGGTGGAGATCGCCTACGGACTCGATGCCACCGCGGGCGAAGTGTGGTTCGAGCTGGAGAACGCGGATCCGGACGCACCGCTGGTGATCAATCCGTCGTAAACTCGGGGACGTACATGAATATATGAATTTTTTCTGAAAAAATTCATATATTCATGTACGTCCCCGAGCCCCCGCTCTACTTCTTCTCTTCCTCGATGGCCAGCCGCGCGCCAACAACCAGGCCACCCTTTTTGGTCACCGCCGGAATGCCGGTGGCGGTGACCGTCACCCGGACATCCTTGGAGTCGAGCACGTCCGAGCGTTTCATCCGGGTGGGGATGGTGATGGTGCTGTCCAGGCCCAGGGGCACGTGGGCCGGGCGGATGACCTTCTGTGCCTCGAGGGAGAGCGGGGGGTTGAGGTTGATGGCGTACGAGCCCACATGGACCTGCGCGGCCACCTCCAGGGGGATCTCCACCGGCTCGGGCCGCACCACGAACCCGCCCTCGCCGTCATCCTCCATGGTGAAGAAGAGCACCTGGTCGGCCTTGACGTCGAGGATCACCGGCACGGTAGAGCGGAGGCCATACATCGACACCTTGACCGAGCCGCGGGCATCCCCCACGATCTGCACCTGCACCTGCAGCCGGTTCCCCTCCACGCCCAGCAGGCGCAGGTCGCGGATGTCCACCCGGCCATCGGCATGAACGATGTCGGCGTGGTTCTGAAACGTCCGGCCAAAGAGCTTCTGCTCTTTTTGCCAGGCGTTCTCCATGTTCTCGATGGTGATCAGGACGTCCTCCTCGACAGCGCCGGCCAGCTGGTGCAGCAGCCCGTCCAGCAGCTCGCGGCTGCAGCGCACCTCGGCGTCGCTGTCCGGGCCGCCGGGAAGATCCAGCTTTGCCAGCTGCGCCCGGACATCGGCCAGCCGCTGCTCCAGCCGGGCCAGCTCCTTCTCGAAGAGGGCCGGGTCCCCGGCCAGCGGGTGGAGCTGCAATTCCTCGCCCTCCTCCGTTCGGGGCACCTTTGTCACCCAGTCCGGCCCGGTGTCCCCGCCCGCCGTCTCCGCGTCCTTCCCCGAAGCGGTCACCGTCACCGCCGAGGCCGCGGCCCGGACAAATCCCTTGTAGAAGCCGGCGTCACCGATCTCCACCCGGTAGCCCAGGCTGCCCGCCGGCATCTCCACGGTCACCGAGCCGCCCGCGGTCTGTTTGTCCACCTTGCCGAACGGCAGTTCCCCGGTGAGGGCCAGGGGGATGTGGAGGTCGGGGATCTTCACCCGGGCGCTGCGGTCCAGGCGGGCGGCGGTCATGCGCTTGAGGAACTCGAAGGCGGGAACCTTGCGCCCCTGGATGGTGTAGTCGGGGGAGATGGAGATGATGCGGAACCGCCCCACCAGCTCACCCTGGTCACCGGGGGCCAGGGTGAGCTGGGTGTCCGCCCGGCCCCGGGCCGAGATGCCGGGGTAGCGGGTTTCCACCTCCAGGTCGAAGGTGGCGATGGCCACCCCGTCCAGGCACTGCAGCCCGGCGCCGGTGATCCGGAAGTCGCTGCCCGTGCCCGATCCCCCCTGCAGCCCGACAAACTGTTCGAGGCAGCGGTTGAGCACCTCCTCGGAGAGGAGGAAGGAGAGGCCGCCCCGGGTCTCGTCGAGAACGCCGCTGCGGGCCCGCTGGCTCAGGGAACGGAGCGCGTCCAGCTCCACCTGGGCCAGGGTCAGCCGGCGGTGACGTTCGTATGTCTCGAGGTTGTCCAGCTGGCGGCTGCTCAGCCAGGTGCGGAGCCAGAACCAGCCGCCAACGGCAATGGCGGCGGTGAGCAGAACGATGACCATGGTGGTGATGATGCAGCCCTTCCGGGTCCCGGCCCTGCCGAACGGGGTCATGATTTCCCAGAGGAGAGGCGGCGGGAGATGGTGGCGGTGGAGACGCCCAGCAGTTCGGCCGCCCGCTTCCGGTTCCCGCCGGTTTCACCGAGCGCCAGTTCGGCCAGTTCGAAGTCGGCCCGTTCCCGAAGCTGGCGCAGCAGGCCGCCGCCCTGGCGGGCCCCGCCCTCCTTCCAGATCCGGGTCAGCAGGTGTTCCAGCTCCTGGCACCAGGGCGGCTCTTCCCCGTTTCCTTCGGACGCTTCAGCGTGGGCGACACAGTCTGCTGCACCGCTGCCGCAGGGCCTGTCGTGATGCGGCTTCAGCCGCCGCATGTCCACGGTGATCGGCTCGAGAATCTCCTCCAGCCGTGCGGCAGTGGCGCTGCGCTGGCTCATGTCCGGGCCCTGTGCCGACTTGCGGCCCAACACCAGCCGGGCGCCGCTGGCCGGCAGCGCCGGCTGCTGCCTGCGGTCCCGGGCCCGGGCCACGTGGCGGCAGATTCCGCCCAGCGAATCGAGCAGCGCGCCGCGGGCTTTGTCGAACTGGTCCACAAAGAGCGTGCCGCCCATGCTCCTGCGCCAGCACTCCTCCAGCTCGGCGGCGGCCGCCGACGGCCCCGGTTCATCGCTCGACTCGAAGAGGACGAAGTGGCCCCCGTCGCGCCCCGGTCCGTAGAAGTGGAGACAGCGGGCCATGAACTCGCGGCGCCGACGGCTGCCGCCCCGCACCACCAGCGGCTCGAAACGCGGGCCGAGCACGTCGAGATAGCGGAAGAAGCGGTCCCGCTCCTCCGGGGTGTCGATCACCCCGCCGTGCTGCATCTGTCTTTTGATTTCAGCTAACATGACCCTGGTCGAAAAAGCTGTTGACGATCCCTTCGAACTCTTCAGCGTCGGGCGCCTGGTTCACCGCCCGCCGCAACATCGCACCGCCGTTGAGGCCCCGGGAATACCAAGCCACGAACCCCCTGATCCGGTGCACCGCCCGGTGCGGTTCGTCCTCCCTGGCTAGCCGCCGGAAGTGCTCGAGGATCAACCGCCGACGCACTTCCTTCCCCGGTTCCGGCGCCTCCTCGCCGCGGTTCAGCGCCGCGACCTGGCTGAAGATCCAGGGCTTGGCCAGTCCGGCCCGGCCCACCATCACCCCGTCACAACCGGTCTCGCCGGTCATGCGGAAGGCATCTTCAGCCGTCCGGGCATCACCGTTGCCCAGCAGCGGCACGGTGAGCGCCTCCTTGAGCCGGGCGATGTGCTCCCACTTGGCCTGGCCCGAGAAGCCTTCGTTACGGCAACGCGCATGCAGCGTCACCGCATCGGCGCCGGCGTCCACCAGCCGGGGCGCCAGCTCGTGCACCGTGACCTCGCCGCGACCCCAGCCCAGACGAAGTTTCACCGTGAGCGGGATCGAGACTTTTTTTTTACGGCGGACACCAGGGCCACGGCCCGGTCCGGATCCTTGAGCAGTGCCGCACCCGACCCGTCCACCACCACCTTGCGCGCCGGACAGCCCATGTTGATGTCCACCAGCCGGACCCCGCGCTCCTCGACCCAGGCCGCGGCCTCGGCCACCCGGTCCGGCTTGAAGCCGAAGAGCTGGACAGCGGTGTCGCCGAACTCGTCCGGGTGGGGCAGCAGCTCCAGCGTACCCCGCCCGCCGCGCAACAGACCCTCGGCGCTGATCATCTCGGTACAAAGCAGCGGACAGCCGCCGAACCCGCGGACCATGTCGCGAAAGATGCGGTCCGAGAACCCGGCCATCGGAGCCATCACCACCGGCGGATCGAGGGTCAGGGAGCCGATCTTCAGCGGCTTGAGCATACCTGTTTGTTGCTGGAGAGCGCTTTCGGTCATTGCACTGCTTTCTATCTATATAGGGCCGCGGGCTGCAGCAGGTCAAGAAGAGACTCTAATCAAACAACTTTCCCTGCGGCAGATCAGCCTTTTTTTCCGTTTCGTTCTGCTCCGGCTTTTCGGGCTCCCCGTCGCGCCGCGGCGGTTCCGTCCGGGCGGGCGGGGCGGGCGGCGCCTCGGTTTCGTCGGGCACCTGTGGCGGCTCGTCCTCCACGGCGTCACCGTCCCCGTGGACATAGCGCTTCTTGTAGAGGTAACGGCCAAGGTTGCGGTTGAAGCTGGTCCAGTTGCCCTTCTGGCCCATCTCGGCATTGATCAGGTCCTGCATCGCCTGACACTTGGAGTCGAGATCGTCCACATAGTGCAGGATCAGCGCTTCCACCGTCTTGGGCCGCCGCGGCGAACCGTACTCGTAGGTCCCGTGGTGGCTGAGCACGATGTGCAGCAGCTGCACCCGCAGCTCCTCGGGGAAGCCCTCGAGCCGGCTGATGTAGCGGTCGATGAGGAACGACTCCTCCACGATGTGGCCCAGCAGGCGGCCGCTGTCGGTGTAGTCGAAGCCGCGGTGCCAGTCCAGCTCCCAGGCCTTGCCCAGGTCGTGGAGCATCGCCCCGGCCAGCAGCAGGTCGTGGTTCACCGCCGGATAGCCGTAGTGTCCCGCCACCCGGTGGCAGAGGCCGATCACCGAGAGGGTGTGGGACAGCAGACCGCCGATGTAGGCGTGGTGCATCCCCTTGGCCGCCGGGGCCATGCGGAAGCGGGCGGAGATATCCTCATCGCCGAAAATGGTCTCCAGCAGCTGCCTGATGTGCGGGTCCTTGATGCTGCGCACCCAGCCCAGCAACTCGTCGTACATCTCGCCGGCATCGCGGCCGGAAGAGGGGAGGAAATCCCGGGCATCCACACCGTCGTCGGACAGCGGCTGGACCCGGGTCAGCTTGATCTGCGGCCGCCCGGCGTATTCCTTGACCACTCCGCGGACCAGGACATAGTCGCCCTGGCTGAAGGTGTGCCAGTTCTTGTCCGTGTCCGAGAAGGAGAGCGCCGCCACCGAGCCGGTGCGATCGCCGAGGGTCAGGCGCAGGTAGTCCTGGTTGTTGTTCTTCTGCTGCCGGATTTCCTTGTCCCGAACGATAAAGATCGAGGTGATGGTGGAGTTTACCTCGAGGTTCTCCACGAACATCGTCTTTCTCGGCGCTTCACCGCCCTGGTTTTTCGCTGTCATTTCCAGTGCCTTCCCCTAGCCCGGTCTTCTCACAAAATATCGTCGCGAGGAGCCGGAGACGCCTTGAGATACGGTGCTTTCGAAGAATGAGCGACGGGAGGCGTAGTTTACACTACGTTGACCGAGCGAATTCAAGAAAGCATCGCAGATCATTGCGTATCCGGATCCGTAGCAGATGGTTTGTGAGAAGGCCGGGTCAGTTCTTCCTCAAAATCCTCGAAGAGGAACACCACTTCCATCGCCTCCTGCCGCGGGGCCGGACTGGAGGAGAGGATACGGTATGGCAGATCGCCGTCCAGCACCTTTTTCTCCCCCTTGCGAGGCAGCGTCACCACTTCCAGCTCCAGCAGCCGGCCGCCGTGTCGCAGGTTCAACCGGTCGCCCACCCGTATTTTCTTTCCCGGCCGCGCCGCGGCGCCGTTGAGCAGGATCAGCCCCCGCGTGCAGGCGGCGTTGGCCATGGCACGGCGCTTGATCAACCGGCAACGCTTGAGGTAGAGATCGAGTCGAAGATCGTCCATCAATGGTAAAAAAAGACGGGCCCGCCCCGCCATCCCAGCGGCGACACGGTGCCAGCCAGTGGTTATTGAAGTTCTTCGGGATAGATCTTGATGTAGGCCTTTTCCCGCAGTTCGTCGAGGAACGCCTGCTGCTCCGCTACCTGCCGCTCATTGAACAGGGTGTCCCTGATGACCTCTTCCACCTCGAGCAGCGGCTTGAAGGTGGCCGCCTGCTTCTCCACCACCTTGATGACCTGGTAACCGGAGTCGGTCTCCACCGGGTCACTCACCTCGCCCTCCTCCAGGCCATCCACCACCTCGCGCAGGCTGCCGGAGAGATCTTCGAGGGTGATCATTCCCAGGTCGCCGCCCTGGTCGGCCGACGGGCTGCCGGAAATCAGCCGCGCCGTATCGGGGAAGCTCCGTTCGCCGGTCCGCAGCTCGGCAATGACCTCAATGGCGTGCTCCCGGACCTGGGCCTTGTTGAGCTCGTTGGCCGGGAAGAAGATCTCCTCCAGCCTGACCTGGGCCGGAATGAGGAAGCTGTCCTGATGGGACATATACGTCTCACGGACCTCCTCGTCCGTGATCTTGATTCGGGGGAAGATCAGGTTCTTGCGCACCTTCTCCATCATCAGTCCCTGCTGGCTCTCGCGCTTGAACGAGTCGAGGTTCGAACCGTAGCGCTTCAGCGCCTCGTCCAGCTCCTCCAGGGAGTTGATGCCCTCGTTCTGCTGGATGAAGTTGTCGATGAAGAGATCCATCTCGTAATCGGGCACCCGCAACCCGGCCTCTTCACCGGCCTGCAGGATCAACAGCCGCTCCACCAGGCTGTCGAACACCTTGCGATCGAAGTCGATCAGCGCCCTCTCCTTCTGCTCGTCGGGGAGCTTGCTCTGCTCGAGCATCTTCCGCTGGCGCATCTTGTCGAAATCGTATTCCGACTGGGTGATGTAGGCGCTGCCCACCCAGGCGATCACGTCATCGAGCACGACGTAGTCCTGCTCCTCTCCCTCCGCTTCCTGGGCCATGGCCGGCGGCGCCGGGCACACCAGGGCGAGGACGAAAAGAGCGGTGATCACGGATACTATTAACGGTCTGATGGTCATTTTGCCTTGCAACTCCTGGGTCCGCCGGCACCTGGCCGGTCGGTGCCGAACCGGGAAAAAGACGCTACCATATCATACCAGGCTATTCAAGACGGCGCCGCCATGTAAAGCAGTCGACCGGCTGCCGCCGAGGATCGTTCCATCTCTGTTGAATGGAGGCGCCTGAGGTGGTTTCAGGTCATGGGCGCCAGCGGGATGACGCGGAGAAGTATCAACGCCAGCAGGGCGCCGGCGATAAACAGTGCGCCCGCAATCCACCTCTTCCGCGTGTCGAGATGGAGGAGCAGAAAGACAGAGGCCACCGTCGAGACCAGGATCCCGACCATCATCCCCCCCAGGGCGTCGGCCAGCCGGTCCCACCCCATGCCGCTGCCGCCGAAGACACGTGACCCCAGGAATCCCCCGGACATGAAGCCAAAGAGAACAGCCGAGAGGATAAGAAACGCACCGGATGTGACAGCTTTCCACTTCAAATTCACCTGGCCTCCACCGTTGAGCGCTCACACTCGAGAGGAGTCATCGGATGTCTACCATGCCGACCAACATAGTCTTATATTGTAGTCTCCTCACCTCCCGAGTGACAAGCCGCGGTCCGGCGAGCGGGATTCAAGCCCGGAGCATCAGAATCGTGCCGGTGGCCGAGAATGTCACCCCGGCACTGGTGAAATAGAAGTCGTCGATCTCGGCGAGCAGCGAGACCCGTTTCTGGCCGTCGATGGCTGGCACGGCGGATTGCATGGGTCGCCTCCACGGCCGACCGGCACAAACACCTGCGACCCCATCTTCCAGGCAGATCAGGCCACCGGCCCTTCACGCCTGCAGCACGGGTTCAAATCCCGTTGGGCTCGCCATTCGTCAGTCGCCATCCACTCCATTACCTGTGGGCCATCACTTCACCGAACTCGCCAGCAGGTCCTGATTGCTCACACCAGCTGGTTCAAGAGGCCGCCCGCGGCCTCGAGCAGGGGCGTGCCGGGGGGGACCTTCATCGTCAGCACCCCGGCGCCGGTGAACTGGAAGTCGTCGTTCTCGGCGAGCAGCGAGACCAGCTTCTGGCCGTCGATGGCCGGTTTCTTAGAGATCTCCGACGAGATCTTCACCGCCAGGGTCCGCCCCTCGCTCTCCACGCTCTCGATGCCCAGCTGCTCGGCGCGCAGCCTGAGACGGACCAGCTCGATGAGGTTCCTCAGCGGCTCGGGGGCGGCGCCGAAGCGGTCCTCGATCTCGCCCAGCAGGTCCTCCAGTTGCACCTCGTCGGAGACCGAGGCCAGCCGCTTGTGCAGCGAGAGGCGGACCGTGGCGTCGGGGATGAAGTCGTGGGGGATGTGGGTGTCCACCCCGAGGCTGATGGTGGCCTGGGTGTCGCCGGGCAGGGTCTCCCCCTTCAGCTGGGCCACTGCCTGGCGCAGCATCCGGGTGTAGAGCTCGAAGCCGATGGCCGCGATCTGGCCGTGCTGCTCGCGGCCCAGCAGGTTGCCCGCCCCGCGCAGCTCGAGATCGAGGGCGGCGATGCGGAACCCGGCGCCCAGGTCACTGAACTCCTTCAGCGCGGCCAGGCGCTTGCGGGCGATGGGGGTCAGCCCCTGCTTGGTGGGGATCAGCAGGTAGGCGAATGCCCGGCGGTCCGAGCGGCCCACCCGGCCGCGCAGCTGGTAGAGCTGGGAGAGGCCGAAGCGGTCGGCGCGGTTGACGATGATGGTGTTGACCCGCGGGATGTCGAGGCCGTTCTCGATGATCGTCGAGGTGACCAGCACGTTGGTCTCACCGTTGATGAAGTCGAGCATCACCTTTTCCAGCGGCCCCTCGCTCATCTGGCCGTGGGCCACCGCCACTTTGGCCTCGGGCACCAGCCGGCGCACGTACTGGGCCATGGAGTGGATGCTGGCCACCCGGTTGTGCACGAAGTAGACCTGGCCGTCCCGCTCCAGCTCCTTGCGGATCGACGAGGCCACCAGCTCGCCGCGGAAGGGCACCACGTTGGTGTGGATCGAGAGCCGGTTCCGCGGCGGAGTCTCGATCACGCTCATGTCCCGCACCCCCACCAGCGACATGTGCAGGGTTCGCGGGATCGGGGTGGCGGTCATGGTCAGCACGTCCACCCGCTTCCTGAGCCGCTTCAGCTTCTCCTTGTGCGACACGCCGAAACGCTGCTCCTCGTCCACCACTAAAAGGCCCAGGTCGCGGAACTCCACGTCGGCGGACAAAAGGCGGTGGGTGCCCACCACCACGTCCAGCTCGCCGGCGGCCATGCCCTTGAGCGTCTCCTTCTGCTGGGCCGGGGAGCGGAAGCGGCTGAGCAGGCCCACCTGTACCGGGTAGGGGGCCAGCCGGTCGGAGAAGGTCTTGAAATGCTGGTAGGCCAGCACGGTGGTGGGGCAGAGGATGGCCACCTGCTTGCCGTCCATCACCGCCTTGAATGCCGAGCGCATGGCCACTTCGGTCTTGCCGTAGCCCACGTCGCCGCAGAGCAGGCGGTCCATGGGTTTGGGGCGCTCCATGTCCTCCTTCAGCTCGTCGATGGCCGTGCGCTGGTCCGGGGTCTCGTCGTACTCGAAGCTCTCCTCGAACTCGCGCTGCCACTCGGTGTCCGGACTGAAGGCAAAACCGCGGATCTGGTCGCGGGAGGCGTAGAGGTTGATCAGCTCCCGGGCCATGTCCTGCATCGATCTGCTGATCCGGGCTTTGGTCTTGGCCCAGGTCTGTCCGCCCAGCCGGTCCAGCTGCGGCGCCCCCTCCTCGAGGCCGGAGTACTTCTGCACCAGGTCCATCCGCTCCAGTGGCACCATCAGCCGGTCGCCGCCGCGGTATTCCAGCACCATGAAGTCCTGGGTGCCCTCTCGCTCCATGGTGCGCAGGGCGACGAAGCGGCCGATGCCGTGGTCCACGTGGACGATCAGGTCGCCGGGGCTGAGGTCGCGGAAGTCGGTGGTGAAGCTGGCCGCCCCCCGCCGCTTCTCCCGCTTGCGTTCAGCGGCCGCGGCGGCGCCGAAGATCTCGTCGTCGGTGATGAAGGTCAGGCCGGCGTCCTTGTGGCGGAAGCCCCGGGAGAGGTGGCCGTCCAGCAGGTAGAGCGCGGGCCTCTCCCCGGGAAAGTCCCCGGCATTCCTCGTCTCCGGGTCGAGGTTCTCCTCCCGCCGCGGGGCCAGTTCGTACTCGGCGAGGATCCCGGTCAGCCGGTCCCGCTTGCCCCGGGTGCGCATCACCAGACAGACCCGGTCGCCGTTCTTCAGCGCCTTGCGCACCGCCTCGGCCGCCAGGTGGACCTGTCCGCCGAACCGCACCCCCTCCTCGGTGCCCGGCCCCTGGCCGGCGCTCTCCATCAGAGCGCCGCTGCCGCCCAGCCGCAGCGAGCGGCCCGCATCGAGGCGCTCCCGGATTTTGTTGGTGTCGATGAAGATCTCGTCCGGTGGCAGGGCCAGCCGTTCTTCCTGGAGCGCGATGGAATAGTCGGCCTCCATCCGCTTCCCGTACGCGGCCAGCGCTTCGTCCAGCAGCTCCGGCTCCAGCAGCAGCACCGGCGTGTCGTCATTCAGGTGGTCGAGAAGCGACCACCCCGGGCCGTCCTCCAGCAGGTGCCGCAGCCCCTCCATCTCGGGGAGGATCCCGCTCTGCTCCAGGGTCTCGATCATCTCGTCCAGCTCGCGGTGGGCCGCCTTTGCGGTCCAGCGCCGCCGGGCGCGCAGGGCCCAGACCCGGATGCCGTCGGCGTCGAGCAGCCACTCCCGTGCCGGCACAACCCCCACCGAGGGGACCGAGCCGACCGAGCGCTGGCTCTCCGGCTCGAAGAATCGGATCGCTTCCACCGTGTCGTCAAAGTAGATCAGCCGCACCGGCTGCTCGCTGGTCACCGGGAAGAAATCGAGGACATTGCCCCGCACGGCAAAATCCCCCACCGAGACCACGATGTCCACCCGGCGGTAGCCCATGCTGTCCAGCCGGGCCGCCAGCTCCATCGGCGGCAGTTCCTGGCCCTCGTCGATGCGGTGGTACTGTTCGCCGAACGCTTTCGGTGAATAGGTCCGGTGCAGCAGGGCCCCTGCCGCGGCCACCACGTAGGTCCGCCCCTCACCGCCCTCGGCCAGGGCGGCCAGGGCGGCAAGCCGGTCGCGGGTGATGCCGAAGTGCGGGGGCAGGGCGTGATACGGGCTCACCTCGGGCATGGGGAAGGTCTGGATCCGGGCGCCCGGGTCGAGCCAGTCGGTGTAGAAGGCGAGATCGCGCTCGAGGGCGGCGATCGCCTGGTTGTCCGGAGCCACCAGCAGGACAGTCCGCGCTCCGGACTGGCTGCCCAGCAGGGCGGAGAAGAACGCCGGGCTGCTGCCATACAGGCCGGGCACCGTGGGCGGGGCGGCCGGCCCCTCGCCGGCCAGTCGTTGCCTTAGCCGCGCCGCCAGCTCCAGCGGAAGGTATCGCTGCAATGGGTCCAGCTGAGACAGGTCCAAAACAACCATATCCACGCTCCGTGTCCGTACATACCACTGCCCCGGGGACGCGCCCCGAGGGGGAGGCCAAAGGCTATCATCAATCGGGCGGGGATGTCACGATCACGCTCTGGTTTTGAGCTGTTCAGCTGGGATAAGATGGGGTAGTTTTCCCGAAACACGCGGAGCGGCCACCATGCCTATCTATGAATTCTATTGTCCCGACTGCCACGTGATCTTCAACTTCTTCACCCGGCGGGTGAACACCGAGAAGCGTCCCGATTGCCCGACGTGCGGCCGGGCGGGCCTGGAGCGGAAGGCATCGTCCTTCGCCATCTCCACCGGGCGCTCCCAGTCGCCCGACGACCCGCTGTCCGGAGTGGACGAGGCAAAGCTCGAGCGGGCCATGGCCGCCATGGCCAGTGAGGCGGAAGGGATGGACAGCGAGGACCCGCGCCAGGCGGCACGGATGATGCGCACGCTCTGTGAGGCCGCCGGCATGCCGGTGGGGGCCGGGATGGAGGAGGCGATCCGCCGCATGGAGGCCGGCGAGGACCCCGACGCCATCGAGGAACAGCTGGGCCCGCTGCTGGACGATGAAGACCCCTTCGGCGGCGAAACCGGCTCATCCCGCCTCAAGAGCTTGCGAAAAAAACTGCCGCCCTCGGTGGACGGGACGCTCCACGAGCTCTGACCGGTGCCCCCATCCTCGCAACTGCCGTCATTTCTTTAGTTGCATTTTTTCACCAAATAGACCTATATTAATAGGATCGGTGGGGTGTCGCTGGGGCACCCTCCGCTTCGGGTGGCCCGCAGAGTACGGGTCGCACGGAAACTGTCGCGAAGATTAAAGAGTTCAGGCCCCGGGAGGGTCGAACACCCGGGAGCAGTATCGAAGTTTGCCTGACAGAGAGAGGTTGTTCACGTCCCCCTTCAGAACCTCCCGCTGATTGACCAGGCCCTCCCCCGCGGAGTTTGCACTTTCAGGAGTGGTTGATGTTGAAGAAGTATACCTGCCCATTGCTGGCCTCGGTTCTTGTTCTGGCCCTCTTTTTCCCGGCGGCGGCCGTGGCCCGGGATGATGGCGGCGCCGACCCTTACGTGGTGATCACCAACTATCACTACGACGAAGAGCTAAACGAGGGATACGTCTGGGAACGTGTGGGCACGAGCCCCGACCCGGGCCGGGGTGCTGACTTCACTCCGCAATACAATGACTACGACTGGATGATCACCGACCCGGTGGGCATTCGGCAGAGCGAGCTGGACGCCTTTCGCGCCCGTTGCGGCGGATACGCCCAGAGCTTCGGCATCGACGGAATAGAGGTGGTTTCGGATATCGGGTTCCTGCAGGAGAACATCAACTCGGTACAGCTGGTCCCCAACTACGTGGTGAAAAGAAGCGGCCAGATCCTGAACAGCGCCTTCAGTATCTTCTTTCCCCCGAACTACTCCCCCGACCCGCAGCGGCGCTACCCGGTGGTGGTCCAGATCACCGGATACGCCACGACCAGCCTCAACGACTTCATTTTCGACCCGGGCGGCAACTCCCTGCCCCTCGGTTTTCTCACCTCAATCCAGTCGTATCACAACGACCCCAACGACCGCGGGGTGATCTATGTGGTTTGGAACGCCGGCGGGTATGGCTGCATCGGGGCGAACAGCGGATCGCGGGCGGCCGTCGGCTGGCTGTTTCGCGCCCTGCGCATCCTCTGTCAGTGCGACCCGGAGAAGGTCATTGTCCGCGGCTCCTCGCGGGGCGCCTTTGCCGCTCTGACCATGGCCGAGAACGTGATTCACGGAGAGCAGGATTATTACGACGTGATCGGCGTGTTCGCCAGTTCTCCTCCGCTGGCCATGGGCAAACTGAGCTCAATCCCCATCGCCACCAACCCCGACCTGGCCAACCTCTACCGGCTCTACGGTGGGCTGGACGCGTACCAGGTACAGCCACACCTCACCCCCGGGATCATCGCCCCAACCGGCACTGACGCCGGTCTTCGGCACCTCCGACCCCGACCTGGCGGATCAACTCTGCCCCGACTACGGCGGCGAGGCGGGGGGGACCGACAACCTCAATCAGCTGCAGGGAAAGTACGTCTATCTGGCAGCCGGGACCCACGACAGTTTCTTCCCGGTGACCAACTTCATCACCATGGACCGCAAGCTCAGCGAGCGGGGCATCGATCACACCACCTTCCTCGTCATCCAGGGGGGGCACGGCCCCACGCCCAAGGATCGCCTCGCCGAGATTTTCGGCGACTTCGTCTACCGGGTGATGACGGAAGAGAACTTCGACCCGGCGGCCTACTCACCGCCGTCGCCGTACAAGCACGGCACCGGTGAGGCGGCACGGAACTACCTGGTGGACACCGACCTGGTGAACCACCGGCCCGAGGACGACCAGGGCCAGTCGACGATGAAAACACTTTTTCTCAAGGAGCTGCCCTTCAGCGCCACCATGCCCCGCCGCCTGGGCTCAAATGTGTATGGCGACGGCACCCCCAACCTGGCCAACGAGCCGGGCATCGTCCACCTCACCGGCGCGGCCGGCAAACGGTGGGAGATCTCTGCTCTCCAACCCCACCAACTCGAGCGTGGTCTACCGCACCGGCGTCTTCGATGAAAGCGAGGCCGAGGAGGTCGCCTGGTGGGACCCGTTCCCGGTTCTGGCGGCGGGATACTGCGGCCCGGGAGACGGCTGTGCCCCGGACCCGGACAATGACTGGCTGCAGTGGAGCGTGCTGTATGACGACGAGCCGGCCACCGGCAATACCAACTACATCGTCGACGGCAGCCGGATCGCCCTGGAAACCGAGATCATCGCCTATCAGCCGCTGCCCGTCGAGCTTCGGGTCAACTACCTCGACCCGAACAGCCCTTCGGTGGCCCAGGGCGTGGACCTCTTCCCCCAGGTGGTGACCGAGCTGCGCAGCTCCCTAACCGGCGGCACGGCCCCCTTCTCGGTCAACTTCGGCATGACCATGGCCAACAACTGCGCGTTCTACCGCCGGCTGGCCTTCCGCCTGGACACCCTGTTGGCCAACGGCACTTTCCTGTACAACCACCGGGCCGGCTTCACCAATGTGGCGCCCTACAACCGCTTCGAGACCAGTGTGAAAATAAACCTTCCGGCGTTCAGCTCGCTGGACGGCGAGAACGTGTTCACCCTCCACGCCGAGGACGTTACACCGGCGCCCTACAACCAGCCGCCCTTTCCGCCCGCCGGCGCGGCAGACTCCCACGCGGTGACCATCGACGTGACGGTGCCGTAGCCTGACCTGAATCAGCGGGATGTTATCTCGTGTATGCCGGTTCGAGATTTTTGATCATCGGGTAGTGGTCTGTATTGAGGCCGGGGAGTGGGAACGGAATGATCCACCCCTCCCCCTGTTTTGCTTTTCTTCTCTTACTCCACAACCAATAGAACAGCGTTGGCATCAACCGCCTGGCCCTCTTCGACCAGGATTTCGGTCACCTTGCCGTCCTTGGGCGATTTCAGCTCGTTCTCCATCTTCATCGCCTCCACCACCACCACACCCTGGCCCTTGGTCACCTCATCCCCGGCACCGACCAGCAACTTCACCACCTTGCCCGGCATGGGGGAGAGGATCTCGGCCCGGCCGCCCACCAGGTCGTCGCCGGCCTTGCCGCGCAGCGCCATCATCCGCGGGTCGAGCACCTTGAGCTGGAAGAACTGGTCGTAGACGTAGAGGCCGCAATCCTCGCCCCCGATGTCCACCCCCACCTCGTACGAGGTGCCGTCGATGATCATGGAAAAGAGGTTGGGCTGCGGTTCGGTGAGATCCACCACGTATTCGCGGTCGTCCACCTTCACCGTGTAGTGTCCCTCTCCATCGGCGCTCACCGCCACCGGGTGGGACTGCTGGTCCAGCTGGATTTCGTAGATCATGACTGATTCCTCCAGCCGCGGGATCGCCAGCCCGGGGCGCCGCGACCGTCACCCGAGGCCACCGGCGCCGAGGCGGCACTCTTCTCGTCCCGGCGGTAGGCCGCCAGGGCCGCGGCCACCAGGGCCACGTCGGTGCGGTCCTCTTCGGCCTCCAGCGGCCGGCCGGCATCGTCGCCCAGCAGCCGGTCGATGTAGGACGTGTCGAAGTCGCCGCTGATGAAGTGCGGCTCGCGCATCACCCGCTCGTGAAACGGGATGTTGGTCTTGATCCCCAGGATCTTGTATTCCTCCAGGGCGCGCATCATCCGCTCGATGGCTTCGGCGCGGGTGCGGCCCCAGGTGGAGAGCTTGGAGATCAGCGGGTCATAGTGGATGGTCACTTCGCCGCCGGGGTAGATCGCCGAATCGTCGCGGATTCCCGGACCGCCGGGCTGCCGCAGGCCGTGAATCGGCCCCGGCGAGGGGAGAAAGCCCATGGCCGGGTCTTCGGCGTAGATCCGGCACTCGATGGCCGCACCGCGCATCTTCACCTCTTCCTGGGTCATGGGCAGGGGCCGCCCGGCGGCCACCTCCAGCTGCATCTTCACCAGGTCGGTGCCGGTGACCAGCTCGGTCACCGGGTGTTCCACCTGCAGCCGGGTGTTCATCTCCAGGAAGTAGAAGTTCATCTCCGGGTCGACGAGAAACTCGATTGTGCCGGCGTTGTGGTAGTTCACCGCCTTGGCCGCCTTCACCGCCACCTCGCCCATGGCGGCGCGCATCTCCTCGCTGACCACCGGCGAGGGGCACTCCTCGATCACCTTCTGGTGCCGCCGCTGGATCGAGCACTCGCGCTCACCGAAGTGGATCACGTTGCCCTGCCGGTCGCCCATCACCTGGATCTCGATGTGCCGCGGCCGCTCGACAAACTTTTCCATGTAGACCGTGGCGTTGCCGAAGGAGGCGCCGGCTTCCGACGCCGCGCCCCTGAGGGCGCTCTTGATCTCGTCCGCCGAACGGACCAGCCGCATGCCCTTGCCGCCGCCGCCGGCATCGGCCTTGATCATCACCGGGTAGCCGATCCCGTCGGCCAGGGCCGCCGCTTCGTCCTCGTCGGCCGGGATGCCGCCCTCGGTGCCCGGCACCACCGGCACACCGGCGGCCTGCATCACCTTGCGCGCGGCGATCTTCAGGCCCATCACCTCCATGGCTTCCGGCGGCGGGCCGATGAAGGTCAGCCCGGCCTCGGCGCAGGCCCGGGCAAAACCGGCGTTCTCGGCGAGAAAACCGTAACCGGGATGCACCGCCTCGGCGCCGCCCTTCTTTGCCGCGTCGAGAATCTTATCGATGCGCAGGTAGCTGTCGGCCGAGGCCGGCGGGCCGATGTTGTAAGCCCGGTCGGCGTAGCGCACGTGCAGGGCGTTGCGGTCGGCATCGGAGTAGACCGCCACGGTCTTGATCTGCATCTCGCGGCAGGCGCGGATGATGCGCAGGGCGATCTCGCCGCGGTTGGCGATGAGTACTTTCTTGAATGGTCGCTTGTCCATCTGTTTCGCCTGTCTCTCCCTAGAGGGGGATGTTCCCGTGCTTCCGCGGCGGGTTCTTGTCCCGCTTGGTCCTGATCATGGAGAGCGCGGCCACCAGCTTGGCCCGGGTCTCGCTGGGCTCGATCACCTCGTCCACAAACCCCCGCTCGGCGGCGATGTAGGGGTTGGCGAACTTCTCGTCGAACTCCTCCTTCAGTTCCGCGTGCATCTTCACCGGGTCTTCGGCCTCGGCGATCTCGCGGCGGTGCAGGATGTTCACCGCACCGCTGGAGCCCATCACCGCGATCTCGGCCCCGGGGTAGGCGTAGTTCATGTCGGTGCGGATGTGCTTCGAGGCCATGACGCAGTAAGCGCCGCCGTAAGCTTTCCTCGTGATCACCGTCATCTTCGGCACCGTGGCCTCGGCCAGAGCGTAGAGCAGCTTGGCCCCGTGCTTGATGATCCCGCCGAACTCCTGGCCGGTGCCGGGCAGGAACCCGGGCACGTCCTCGAAGACCACCAGCGGCACGTTGAAGGCGTCGCAGAAGCGGACGAAGCGGGCGCCCTTCAGCGAGGCGTCGATGTCGAGGCAGCCGGCCAGCACCGCCGGCTGGTTGGCCACGATGCCCACCGGCATGCCGGCCAGGCGGCCGAAGCCCACCACGATGTTCCTGGCGTAGTGCTCGTGCACCTCGAAGAAGTACTTGTCGTCGAGGATCGGGCCGACGATGTCCCGGATGTCGTACGGCTGGTTCGGGTTGTCCGGCACCACCGAGTCGAGGGCCGGCTCCTTGCGGTTGGGGTCGTCCGCGGTGGGTTTGACCGGCGGGTCCTCCATGTTGTTCTGGGGGATGAACGACATCAGCTCGCGGATCAGCAGCAGGCAGTTGGCGTCGTCCTCGGCGGCGAAGTGGGCCACGCCGCTCACCGAGTTGTGGGTCATGGCGCCGCCCAGCTTCTCCTTGGTCACCTCTTCGTGGGTCACGGTCTTGATCACGTCGGGCCCGGTGACGAACATGTAGCTCGACTTCTTGACCATGAAGATGAAGTCGGTGATCGCCGGCGAGTAGACCGCGCCGCCGGCGCAGGGGCCCATGATCGCCGAGATCTGGGGCACCACGCCCGAGGCGATGGTGTTGCGCAGGAAGATGTCGGCGTACCCGCCGAGGCTCACCACCCCTTCCTGGATCCGCGCGCCGCCCGAGTCGTTGAGACCGATCAGCGGCACGCCCATCTTCATCGCCAGGTCCATGATCTTGCAGATCTTCATCGCGTAGGTCTCGGAGAGCGAGCCGCCGAACACGGTGAAGTCCTGGGAGAAGACATAGACCGGCCGGCCGTCGATGCGGCCGAACCCGGTGATCACACCGTCGCCGGGAATGCGCTGCTTCTCCATGCCGAAGTCGATACAGCGGTGAGCCACCAGCTTGTCCATCTCCTGGAAGGAGCCGGGGTCGAGCAGGATCTCCAGCCGTTCCCGGGCGGTGAGCTTGCCCGCCGCGTGCTGCTTCTCGATCCGCTTCTCGCCGCCGCCGAGCTCGGCCAGCCTGTTGCGCTCCCTCAGGGTCTCCAGGTTCTTCTTCGTCGACATCCGCTCCTCCGCATCGCTGGATGAGGGAAGGTTCCCGTTGGTTGTTTCAGCTTGATCGGGCCGGCTGCGGCCCGCCCATGTTCAGGTCATTATTTTTAACACACTTGGGCGTTTCTTCATATATGCCGGGTGAGATCTTCACCAGCATCAAGCTCGTGCCGGCCCGCCGGGAAAACAGACTGATGGAACCGGGATACGTGAAGGAGTGGCCGGTACGATCTGTTCACGATCGCAGTCTTGGATCAAAAATGAAGCGTTCGGAATCGAGGATGCGGATCTTTCGAAAGCCGGCATGTCCGGGATTCAGGATATAGTTCCTCTCCTGGGGGACCATGGCCGAGGGCACCGAGAGCACGGCACTGGTGCCACCGTCGATCCAATCCCGGCCCATCTCCTGCAGACCGGCCGGTGATGGATAGCGTCTCCACCCGGAAGGGAGGTCGTCCGGCTCGATTCGTTCGATCTCGATCCCCGATGGAATCTCCACCGGAAAGCTGACATAATTTTCGGCCAGCTCGGACGGGTTGGCGTGAACGAGAATCTCCAGTGCGCAGAGGGCACGGCTTTCGGCCGTGTACACCGCCGCGCAGCCCTCGGGATTCCAACGACCGCCGGCGATGCGAGCCCCGCCACCGTCAAAGGCTCTATTCTTCGCCATTTTCCGGCAGATACGGAAGGCCCTGATCAACTGAATACCCCGTGATGGATCCGGTCCAGCACCTTCTCGATCTCGATTGCTCCCGCATCGGTGGCGGCCAGTTCGAGCGGAACGGCATTGCCCAGTGCCCGGTTCGGCTCTTTGAGCCAGGCTCGAGACTTCTCCTGGGTGCCCAGAACGGCAGTGGCCTTGACCACCAGGCGGGCGATGCGATAGAGGCGGTCCGACTCCTCCCAGGCGAGCTTTTTTTGCTGTTTTCGCCTGGCCAGAGTCCGTTTGGGTATGCCCAGGATGACCGACAGCCGGTCACGGGAGATGTCGAGAGCCTCGAGAACCCGGATCAGGGAGTCGTAGGGGAGCCCCTCTTCGATAAGAGGGATGGCGTGCGCGGACTCGACGATCCTCTTGCCGAACACTTTTCTGCCACCGAGGACCGACATTGCTTCTTCAACGGTGGTCATGGTTTTGTCCCCTCTCCATCTGCTCAACCGCGGGCGTTCCGGGCGTCTTGAAATCGGCTATTGCCATCTGGCCTTAAATATAGTGCCAGAAGGCACAAATGTCAACTTGGGAAAGGCTACGCCAGGCTTGAGCGACTGGACCGAGTGGACGGCTTCAGTCGGGTAAAGCGGTTTGACAGAGGGGTAGCCTTTCCCTGGCCTTCAGAAACGCAACAACGCAAGTACGTCCCCCGATACTTTTAAAGCAGCCCGACCGTGATTGGCGTACCATACGTGCCTACGGCTCCATCAATTCAGCTAACGCCGCTTTGTAATCATCAACCGGTTGCGCGCCGATCAAAGCGCTGGACCGATTGAAGATCATGGTCGGTACGGATGATACACCCATGCTGTGCCAGGACGATTCCCGGGCCTGGATACGGTCCTGCGCGGCAGGGTCATCCAGCCTTGCCAGCGCCTCATCGACATTCAAACCGACTCGCTGTGCTTCATGAGCCAGGATATCTCTGTCCGATACGTCCTTTTGTTCGCCGAAGAACGCTTCGAACAGACGCATTTTCAGCTCGGTCTGTTTGCCGAACTCGCGTGCATATTCCAGAAGGAGATGGGCATCACGGGTATTGACGATCTTCATCCCCTCAAAAAAGTCGAAGGTAAACCCGAGCTCGGCCCCCAGGCGTGTCATTTCGTCCTGAAAACGGATGCTGTCGGCCATGGTTATGCCGTATTTTTTGCCCAGATACTCGCAAAGATCTTCACCGCCCGCAGGAATGGCCGGATTGAGTTCGAACGGATGCCATTCAATCTCGATCCGGTCCTCTATCCCCATCTCAGTGATGGCCTTTTCGAGGCGTTTGTAACCGATGAGGCACCAGGGACACATGACATCCGAGATGATATCGATTCTGGTTTTGTCCGTCATGATTCGACCTTGCCTTGTAACGGGTTGGCCCCTGTCCTGCAAAGTTTCCAGCTCCATCTTACAGTAAGACCAGGGAGCCACGCCTGTGGCAGAAGCTCCGTGGCGACATTCCCCATGGTTCAGACCGTCATCCCGCCATCCACGGCAAATTACAGCTGCTGCTTCCTCGTCAAAACACAACTCGAGTTGCCGGCCGATCTCGGCCAGGTAGCTACGCTATAGTTGTTTATTGATTCCACTCATTTATATATCATAAGCGGCTTATAAAAGACGGTCTCGTTGTCAGGTGGCCTGCCCCCCCCTGAAATGAGCCACTGAGTGGTCAAAATTCAACCGCTTCCCCGCCAGACTTTTACATGAATATCCCGCTTGGCTTGGCCGATTTTCATGGTATTGTTGCGGTATGCATATACCTCGACAGTCCCATCTCGGCCGGATCGAGACGGCTCTCTCACGCAGTCCGATCGTGGTGCTCACCGGCCCTCGACAATGCGGCAAGACCACGCTCGCCCGCGAGCTGGTAACCGAAGACTCGGTCAACTACTTCGACCTGGAGGATCCCGCTTCTCTCGCCCGACTGGACGAGCCGATGACGGCGCTGTAAGCGCTCGAAGGCCTGGAGAGAGAGAAGGCGCTGCTCGGTCATCCCAAGGTTGGAGCGTCCTGGGAGGGGTTCGCCATCGAGCAAGTCCTGGCGGGCGAACCCCATGACGGGGCCTTTTTCTGGGCCACCCATCAACAGGCCGAGATCGATCTGATCCTCCGGCGCGGTGACCGTCTGCTGGGGGTGGAATGCAAGCGAGCCGATGCGCCACGCCTCACGCCGTCGATGCGATCGGCCCTGGGGGACCTTGGTCTCGAACGCATCGCCGTCCTCTACCCGGGAACCAGGCGCTATCCGCTGTCCGATCGTGTGGAGGTCGTACCGCTCGTCACCCTCACCGAGCGCGGCCGGCTGTTTGAGGATCCCGCGTAGCAGGCAATCCCCCTACTCCGTCTCCGGCAGGTTCTCCTGCAGGTCCTCTTCCTCTTCGCCGTTCTCGCTGGCCAGGTCGGGATCTCGTTCCACCAGGCGGGCCACGGCAACCACCTTGTCGCCTTCCCTGGTGTTGATCACCTTCACCCCCTGGGTGGCGCGGCCGATGACCTTGATGTCCTTGAGGTTCATGCGGATGATCATCCCCATCTGGGTGATCACGATCAGCTGGTCATCCTCGTCCACCCGCATCATCCCCACCACCGGCCCGTTGCGCTCGGTGACCCTGAGGTTGATGATCCCCGAGCCGCCGCGGCCCTGCAGGCGGTACTGGTCGATGGCGGTGCGCTTGCCGAAGCCGTGCTCGGTCACCGAGAGGATGGTGCCGAACTCGCGGGTCACCGCCATCTCGACGATGTAGTCACCCGGTTTCATGCGGATGCCGATCACGCCGCGGGCGGTGCGGCCCATGGCCCTGATGTCCCGTTCGTGGAAGCGGATCGCCTTGCCCAGGTGGGTGCCGAGGAAGACCTGGTCCTCGCCGCTGGAGAGCTCGACGGTGAGCAGCTCGTCGCCCTCGTCCACGGTGATGGCAATGATCCCGCCCACCCTGGGGTGCTGGAAGGCGGGCAGCTCGGTCTTCTTCACGATGCCCCGGCGGGTGGCCATGATCACGTTCTGCTCTTCGGTGAGGTCTTTCACCGGCAGGATCGAGGCCACCTGCTCGTCACCGGCCAGATGCAGCAGGTTGACGATGGCCTTGCCCTTGCCCGAGGAACCCACCTCGGGAATCTCGTGCACCTTGAGCCAGTGCACCCGGCCGTTTCTGGTGAAGATCAGGATGTAGCTGTGGGTCGAGGCGATGAAGAGGTGCTCGACAAAGTCGGTGTCCTTGGTCTTCATCCCGATCACGCCCTTGCCGCCGCGGCGCTGCTTGCGGTAGCTGCTCACCGAGGTGCGCTTGATATAGCCCGAGTGGCTCACGGTGATCACCATGTCCTCCTCGGCGATCATGTCCTCGATGCTGATCTCGCCGGCGTCGGGGATGATCTCGGTGCGGCGGGGGTCGTCGAACAGCTTCCGTTCTTCTTCCAGCTCGCCCTTGATCACGGTCATCAGCACCCGCTCGCTGGCCAGGATCTCGTTGAGCCGGGCGATCAGCTTCAGCAGCTCGCGATACTCCTCGATGATCTTGTCGCGCTCCAGG
Organism: uncultured Acidobacteriota bacterium; assembly: GCA_963836075.1. Taxonomy (GTDB): domain Bacteria; phylum Acidobacteriota; class JAQAZP01; order JAQAZP01; family JAQAZP01; genus JAQAZP01. The sequence continues at coordinate 911,924 of CAWIIB010000009.1, read as the reverse complement.
GCGGTGAGTCGCTGGAGCCGCATGTCGAGAATGGCCTGGGCCTGGACCGCGCTGAAATTGAACTTCTCCATCAGGCCGGCCTTGGCCTCGGCCGGGCCCTTCGACGCGCGGATCAGCTTGATCACCGCGTCGAGGTTGTCCAGCGCCTTCTTCAGCCCTTCGAGGATGTGGGCCCGCTCCTCGGCCTTGCGAAGCTCGAAGCGGGTGCGCCTGGTCACCACCACCTTGCGGTGGCCGATGAACTCGTTGAGCATCTGGCGCAGGTTGAGCAGCCTGGGCTGCTTGTTGACGATGGAGAGCAGATTGATGCCGAAGTTCGATTCCAGCTGGGTGTGCTTGTAGAGCAGGTTGAGCACCACGCCGGGGATGGTGGCCCGCTTCAGTTCGATGACGATGCGCATCCCGTCGCGGTCCGACTCGTCGCGCAGGTCGCTGATCCCCTCGATCTTCTTGTGGCGCACCAGGTTGGCGATGTCCTCGATCAGTTTGGACTTGTTCACCTGGTAGGGGATCTCGGTGACCACGATGTGTTCGCGGTCGCCCTTGGGCTGCTTCTCGATGATCGCCCTGGCCCGCATCTTGGCCGAGCCGCGACCGGTAAGCAGGCCCGAGCGGACGCCGGCGGTGCCGCAGATAAATCCGCCGGTGGGGAAGTCGGGGCCGGGGACGTACTGGATCAGGTCTTCGGCAGTGAGGCTGGGGTCGTCGATCAGGGCCATGGTGGCGTCGACGATCTCACCCAGGTTATGCGGCGGGATGTTGGTGGCCATGCCCACCGCGATGCCGGACGAGCCGTTGATCAGCAGGTTGGGCAGGCGGGAGGGGAGCACGTCCGGTTCGGTGAGCGACCCGTCGTAGTTCTCGACGAAGTCGACGGTCTCTTTTTCAATGTCCCTGAGCAGCGCGCCGGCCAGCTTCTCCATGCGGATCTCGGTATACCGCATGGCCGCCGCCGAATCACCGTCCACCGAGCCGAAGTTGCCCTGACCGTCAACAAGGGTGTAGCGAAGCGAGAAGTCCTGGGCCATGCGGACGATGGCGTCGTAGATCGCCTGGTCGCCGTGGGGGTGATACTTACCCATCACCTCACCGACGATCCTCGCCGATTTCTTGTAGGGGTGGCTGGCGTCGTTTTTCATGTCGTGCATGGTGTAGAGGATCCGCCGGTGCACCGGCTTGAGACCGTCACGCACGTCGGGCAGGGCCCGCCCGACGATCACGCTCATCGCGTAATCCATGTACGACTGCTTCATCTCGTCTTCGATGTTGACCGGGATCCGAATCCCACCTATGAGCCGCTCGTTCATGCCGTCTCACTTCTCAAAGGAAAGTTCGAAGTGGTTTCAGAACCTCAACTGAGGTTCGAGAGCAAGGCGCCGGCCGACGAGGAAGCGCAGCATACTCTTCTAGTAGGCTGCGCATTCCAAGGAGGCCGGCAACGCTGCTATCGGGCCTCAGTTGAGGTTCTGGAGCCACTTCTACACGTCGAGGTTTACCACTTCCAATGCATTCTCATCGATAAACTTGCGTCTCGGTTCTACCTGGTCACCCATCAGAACCGTAAACATCGATTCTGCTTCCACGGCATCTTCGATGCGCACGCTGAGCATCCGCCGGGTGTCAGGGTTCATGGTGGTCTCCCAGAGCTGTTCCGGGTTCATCTCGCCCAGACCCTTGTAGCGCTGGACGTTGATCCCTTTCTTGGCGATCTCCATGAACCGCTCCAGCATCTCCCGCCGGCTCTCGCAGCGCACATCCTCGCCGGTGCCGTTGATCACGAAGGGCGGGGTCCACTGGTCGGCCAGCTCCTTGCGGATCGACTGCATGTTGCGGTATTCCACCTGGGAGATCAGCCGCCGGCTGACCATGGTCTTCCGCATCCCCCCCTCGCCGGAAGACTGGACCTCCAGCTCGAAAAGGCTGTGCTCTTCGTCGTGGATCACATCGGAGACTTCGTAGCCCTCGCTTTCCAGTTTGTCCCGCAGCTGCTCCATCTTTTCCCGCTTGGCGAACGGGCTGCCCTTGGGCACCCCCTGCTCCAGCAGGAACTCGATCAGCCTTCCGTCCTTGCCCCGACGGGTCAGCCGCTCGAGGTAGTAGAAGTAGTCCTTCATCCGTTTGAGCACCGCGATCAGCCGGGTGCCGGCGATGGGGCGCTTGCCGTTCTTCTCCACCACCAGGGTGCGCTTCTCGGTGGCCTGGCGCATCAGGAACTCGTCCAGTTCCTTTTCGTTGTCCAGGTACTTTTCCTTTTTCTTGCCCCAGGACACCTTGTACAACGGCGGCTGGGCGATGTAGAGATAACCCTGGTCAATCAGCGGCTTCATCTGGCGGTAGAAGAAGGTCAGCAGCAGGGTGCGGATGTGCTGCCCGTCCACGTCGGCATCGGTCATGATCACCACCCGGTGGTAGCGGGCCTTGGTGACATCGAAATCTTCCTTGCCGATGCCGGTGCCCAGGGCGGTGATGATGGTGCGGATTTCGTTTGAGGCCAGCATCTTGTCGTAGCGGGCTTTTTCCACGTTGATGATCTTGCCCCGCAGGGGGAGGATGGCCTGGTAACGGCGGTCGCGGCCCTGTTTGGCCGACCCGCCTGCCGAGTCGCCCTCCACCAGGAAGATCTCGCACATCGCCGGGTCTTTCTCCTGGCAGTCGGCCAGCTTGCCGGGCAGGGTGGAGGCCTCCAGTGCGCCCTTCCTGCGGGTCAGGTCGCGGGCCTTGCGTGCCGCCTCGCGGGCCAGGGCCGAATCGCGGCACTTGGTCACGATCTTCTTCGCCCGGGAGGGGTTCTCTTCGAGGTAGGCGCCCAGGTGCTCGTTGACCAGCGTCTCCACCATCCCTTTGACTTCGCTGTTGCCCAGCTTGGTCTTGGTCTGGCCCTCGAACTGCGGTTCGGGGATGCGGACGCTGATCACCGCGGTGAGGCCCTCCCGCACGTCGTCACCGGTGAAGTTGCTCTTCAGGTCCTTGAACAGCTTGTTGGACGCGGCGTAGGCGTTGATCGTGCGGGTCAGTGCGGCCTTGAACCCCGAGAGGTGGGTGCCGCCCTCGATGGTGTTGATGCTGTTGGCAAAGGAAAAGATGTTCTCGGTGTACGAGGTGTTGTACTGCAGGGCGATCTCCAGTTCGATGCCCTCGCGCTCACCGGTGAAGTAGACCGGCTTGGTGTGCAGCGGCGTCTTGTTGCGGCCCAGGTGCTGGACGAACTCGATGATCCCGCCCCGGTAGAGGAAGCTTCTCCGCTTGTCGTTCCGCTCGTCGACGATGGTGATGGAGAGGCCCTTGTTGAGAAAGGCCAGCTCGCGCAGGCGCTGGGAGAGCGTCTCGAAGGTGTAGACCAGGTCTTCGAAAATATCGGCGTCGGGCTTGAAGGTGACGGTTGTGCCGGTGCGCTTGGTGTTGCCGGTCTTGGTCAGCGGCCCCTTTGGTGCGCCCCGGGTGTAGCTCTGCTGGTAGACGTGGCCCCCGCGGCGGATCTCCAGGTCGAGGTTTTCGGAGAGGGCGTTGACCACCGAAATGCCGACCCCGTGCAGACCGCCGGAGACCTTGTACGACCCCTTGTCGAACTTGCCGCCGGCATGGAGCTTGGTCATCACCACTTCCGCCGCCGGCTTCTTCTCCTTGGTGTGCATGTCCACCGGGATGCCGCGGCCGTTGTCGATGACGGTGACGCTGTTGTCGGTGTGGATGAAAACTTCGATGGTGGTGCAGTATCCGCTCAGCGATTCGTCGACGCTGTTGTCCACCACCTCGTAGACCAGGTGGTGCAGGCCCGGGGAACCGGTGCTGCCGATATACATCGCCGGACGTTTCCGTACGGCCTCCAGCCCCTCGAGGACCTTGATACTCCCCGCATCATACGCTTTTTTGGCATCCTTCTTCTTGTCCGAAGCTGGTGCGGCTTTCTTGCTCATTCAGATCTCACCCGGGAAATGCTGGTCTCCTGGAGACCAGAAAAAACCGTGGAGGATCAGCGGCCACCGAGGTCGCTGATCTGCCCCCTTGTACGCGAAAATGTTTTTGCCGGCTCCAGGGCTCTCCCATATCCAACTCTTCCGCCGACACGGCGATGAAGAGTTGGAAGCGGTCCCGGCAATACTGCAAAAAACCTGTCCGGCCACGCCGGTCCAGTTCGCTCTCGAAATCATCAAAGAGAAATAGCGGGTAGCCGCCCGACTCTTCACGGTGGATCTCCGCCCGGGCCAGTTTGGCGGCCAGCAAATATCCTCGCTGCTGACCCGACGATCCGTACTGCCGCAGCCGCCGGCCATCGTAGCGAAACTCGATCTCGTCGCGGTGCGGCCCCACCAGGGACAAAGACCTGTCGCGCTCCCGCTCTGCCGCGGATTCCAGTTTCTGCTTCAACCTGGCACCAACCGCTTCCAGACTTTCGCCGGCGATGGAAACCTCGTCGCCGATGGACGTCCGCATCGCCATTTCCACTGGCGGGCGGACGCCGGAGAAAAGCCCGGAATGGATTTCCTGCAGCAGATCATTCAAGCGGGAAACATGTTGTGCCCGCTCCAGCAGAATCCGCGATCCGAGATCGATGATGCGCTCGTTCCAGGCTTCCAATTCTATCAGAAAACCACCACTTTTTCCTGCAAATCCCCGTGCGGAATCGGCCAAAAAGCGGTTTTTTTGTCTGACCGCCCGCCGATACTCCATCACGGTCTTCAAATAGGACGATCTGAGCCCCACGATCCCGCGGTCAATGAACCTGCGCCGCTCCTCCGGACCCCCCCGGACAATGGACAGGTGCTCGCCGGTGAAGGCCAGGACATCGAGAAGACCGATGTAATCGTAGAGGTCCTGCGCACTGTCCGCACGGCCAAACAGTTTCCCGCCGCGCTCATCCACCCGAAAGAAAATCTCAACCTGCCGGTCATCCCGCCCGACGGAGCCCTTGAGCGAACAGGCGCTGTTTCCCTCGGTCTTCAGATCACCGAGACGGCAGTGCCGGAACGATTTGGTGGTTCCCAGGAGATAGATCGCTTCCATCAGGTTTGTCTTGCCCTGCCCGTTCTCCCCCTGGATGATGTTCAGGCCGCCGGAAAACCGGATGGTGGAGTTTTCCAGGTTTCTGAAATTGAACAGCAGCAGCGATTCAAGCGTCATTGGCGGTGCCCCAAGAGGTACGTTCCGGTCATCGCGAGAAGTGGGCGAAGCCCGCGACGTGGCGATCTCACTCTTCCTGGCCGCATGGAAGAAGAGATTGTTTCGTCGCCCTTCGGGCTCCTCTCAATGGCAGGGGGTGGGTGCGACTCCGCCTTTTCCCGGTGCGATGATGGCTGGGACGATCCGATCACAGACGCATCGGCATGATCACGTGACGGAAGACACAGTCGCCGTCGGTGGCCGGTCTGAAGAGCCCCTGGGTGGTGCCGTCCTTCAGGTCGATCCGGATTTCGTCATCATCCACGCAGCCCAGAAATTCCAGAATATACTGGGCATTGAATCCGATGCTCAAATCATCGTCGGACGGGAAGTCCACTTCGATCAGGTCACGCCCCTCCCCGAGGTCGGGATTGCTGGAACTGACCAGCAGACCGTTCTTGCTGAACCCGAAGCGAACCGCCCGGGACCGTTCACTGGACATCAGGGCCACCCGCTTGACCACCGAGCTGATGGCCTCACGGTCGAACACGGTGGAGATGTTGTTCTCGCGGGGCATGACCCGTTCGTACTTGGGGAAGGTCCCCTCCACCTTGCGGGTGATCAGCGTCCGCTGTTCGATACGGAAGAAAATGTGATTCCCCTCCTGCCCCACCAGCACCTCGGCGTCGTCTTCCACCTCGGCCACCATCTTTCGCAACTCCACCAGGGCTTTGCGCGGGATGAGGAATTCCACCGCAGGATCAAGGCCCTCGATCTTGAACGGCACTTCCACCATTGACAACCGGTGACCGTCAGTGGCCACCAGCCGGATGAATTCTCCGTCGGCAACGAACTGCGCACCGCTCACCGAGTAGCGGGCGTCGTCATGGGTGATGGCGAACACGATCTTGGGCAGGGACGACTTGAAGATCCAGGCCGGGATCGGAAAGGCGCTGGTCATGTCGCACTCGGGCTGCCGGGGAAAGTCATCAACCGCCAGGCCGACGATTTCGAAATGCGAAGAGCCGGCATCGAGCTCCAGCCAGTTGTTATCCATCTGCCGGCAGTCCAGATCGGCTCCGGATGGCAGGGCGCGGACGATCTCGAACAACTTTCGTGAAGAAACCGTGAGCGCCCCCGGTTTCTTCACGCTGGAGAGCGGGCAGGTGGTGACCAGGCTCACCTCCATGTCGGTGGAGACGATGGTCAGACCTTCATCTCCGGCGGTGAGGTGAATGTTGGAGAGAATCGCCATGGCGTGCTTCTTCTCCACGATTCCCTGGACCAGCGCGAGTTCAAACTGCAGATCATCCTTTTTGACTGAAAACTCCATGAAACCACTCCTTGGCGACGGAGGACCTTCCCCTGATCCTGCAGTCTTCTTCTTCGACTATAAGGATCAATAGAAACAAATCTCTATTAGTAGCTTTCGTAGAAGCTGTTAGTAATGTGCAAAATATCAAAAGAACGATAATTTTTCAATTATTTGGCAACCGGTCACACCCTGTTGAAGACCCGGGGCGGAACCGCTGAAAAAGCACTGAAAAACCGGATGGCCCTTTCCGGTGTCCGTTTTCCGCAGGATTTCTCGAGGGCCGCTGTCGAAAAAACGAGCAAGTTCAGTTCAGAGCGTTAATAAAGCTGTTAATCTGCTTGTTGAAATCCGGATCGTCCTTGCGCATCTTTTCGATTTTCTTGATCGAGTGCATCACGGTGGAGTGGTGCTTGCCGCCGAAGTTGCGCCCGATTTCCGGAAACGACGCGCTGGTCAACTGCTTGCTCAAATACATCGCGATCTGCCGCGGAAAGGACACACAGCGCGAGTTGTTCTTCGTCTTCAGCACGGCCGGCTTGAGATTGTAGAACTCGGCCACCATCTCCTGAATCACTTCGATGGAGACGACCTTGCGGTTTTCGCGGAAGAGATTCTTCAACGTCTCCTGGGCCAGGTCGAGATCTATTCTGCTGCCGGTGAGTGAGGCAAAGGCGATGACCCGGATCAGTGACCCTTCCAGCTCGCGGATGTTCGAACGGATTTTGCTGGCGATGAACAGCGCCACGTCCATCGGCAGGTCGATGCCCTCCAGTTCGGCTTTCTTGCGCAGGATCGCCACCTTGGTTTCCAGGTCGGGCGGCTGGATGTCGGCGATGAGGCCCCACTCGAACCGCGAACGGAGCCGCTCTTCCAGTTTGGGGATTTCCTTGGGCGCCGAGTCGCTGGTCATCACGATCTGCTTTTGCGAGTTGTAGAGGTCGTTGAACGTGTGGAAAAACTCCACCTGGGTCATTTCCTTTCCGGCCAGGAACTGGATGTCGTCGATGAGCAGCACATCGATGGTGCGGTATTTGCGCTGGAAGTCACCGGTCTTTTTGAAGCGGATGGCGTTGATCATCTCGTTCATGAATTTCTCGGCGGAGATGTAGATCAGCCGGTGTTCGGGAAACTTGCCGAGGATCGTGTTGCCGATGGAGTGGATAAGGTGCGTCTTGCCCAGGCCCGTCCCGCCATAGACAAAGAGCGGGTTGTAACAGCGGGAGGGCGTCTCGGCCACCGCCCGCCCGGCGGCATTGGCGAACTGGTTGCAGGAACCGACCACGAAACTGTCGAAGGTGTAGCGTGGGTTGATCGAACCGGAGAGCCTGGTGGCGGCGGAGAAATATTCGCCATCGCTGCGCTGTCTGTTCTGCTCAGCCGACTTTTCGGCGTCGCCGTTGGTGACCTCGAAGAGGATTTTCAGGTGACCGAGGCTCATCTCCTCCAGGGCCTCGTCGAGGCTGCGACGGTATTGTGAAGAGATGATGTCGCGCCAGAAATTGTTCGGCACGCGGAGGGTCAGCGTGTTATCGTCACCGGGAACGGCCTCGATTTTCCGGAACCACATGTCGAGACTGTGCCGGTTGACCCTCTTTTCGAGGGCCAGGAGAATATTTTCCCAGAGGTTCATGATGGGGGTCCGGCCTTTTGTCGGCGGTTCCGAGGACTCTCCGGCGGGGATCCTCGAACCGTCACGGTTCACGTTCGGTTGAATGCCACTTGAATTCTTTTTCCACAAGTAGTCAACAACTGTTTATATCCTGTGGAAAAAAAGAGCAAATTCTTTTAAATGATACACTTGTTCTTATAATTATGGTCTTGGAAAGAAGGGTAGAATTTGCAACTTTTGAGCCCTTAAAACTGATGCATTCTAGCACAGGGCAAGCGTTTTATCAATTAAATCGACCCTCTCCCGGGCCCCGTTGCCGCACGGCGGGCAGCGAAAAAAAAGCGAAGACAGGCCCTTAAAAGAGCGGGCTGGTTTTCTTGACAAGGCCTGGTGCCCTCCCTACAATACCAAGTTCGATTTTTGATTGGATAGAAAGGTAAGGATTATGAAGAGAACTTTTCAACCAAACAACCGGAAGCGGAAAAAGACTCACGGGTTTCTGGTGCGGATGAGGACCAAGGGCGGCCGGACGATCATCAACCGTCGCCGGGCAAAAAAGCGCAAACGGCTGGCTGTTTAGGGCGCCCTCGGCCCCGAGCTCTCCGATTCGCATCGGTCCCCTCCGAACAGCGGCCATGAGGGTCTTCACACCCCGGGACGGGAACCCCTTGAGCAAAAGAGGCATCCAGTCATTCCGGCCTGAAGACCGGATCACCAGGGGCCGCCGCTACAAGCAGATCTACGGGGAAAAGAACGCGCTCTTCTCCCGCACCATGGTGGTCTATCATGCTGTGGCGGAGGGGGACCGTTCCCGGATCGGCCTGACCGTCTCCAGGAAAATTGGCAATGCCGTGGTTCGCAACCGGGCCAAGCGGTTGCTGCGCGAGGTATTCAGAAAAAACCGCCTCGCGCTGGCCCAACCCCTGGACCTGGTGGTCAATGCCAAGAAGAGCATCAGGGATGTGGACCTCAGAACACTGGAGGACGAATTTCGTATCGTCATCAGGCGGCTGAACAGATTTTACGGAAGGCAAGGGCACGAGAAGCCGGATCGTGATCCGGCTCGCAACACCCGGAACCAGTGCAGCGAAACACGAGATTCAGGCTGATCCTCATTCCGAGGATTGGCGTTTGCGCTCTACTCAAGCTGTACAAGCTGACGCTCTCACCCCTTCTTCCCCCAAGTTGCCGCTTTCATCCTACCTGCTCGGAGTATGCCCGGGCGGTAATTGACCGGAAGGGTGTACTGGCCGGCGGCCTCCTGGCCCTGAAGCGGCTGCTCAAGTGCCACCCCTTCCATCCCGGGGGCTTCGATCCCCCGCCCGCGTGAAGGTAATTTTACGGTAGCTCATCCCATGGAAAAACGCACGATCGTCGTCATCGTCCTCTCGATCCTGGTCATTCTCCTCTGGAACCACTTCGTCGTAGCGCCAAAGCAGGAACTGTTGCGCGAGCAGGCCGTTGCGGAACAGGCGCTGCTGGAGGCCGCCGCCGCCGAGCGTGCCGCCGCGATGCCGCCGGTGACCGAGAGTGCGGCGGAGCCCGCCGCGGAGCCCGCGGCGGAACCCGCAACGGCGGAACAGGAACCGGCGGCCGTCGCCGATCAGCAATCCTGGCCGCAGGTGGTTGCCGCGGCCGAACAGGCGGTGGTGATCGAAGACGGCCTGTATCGGGTGGAGCTGACCAATGCCGGCGGCCGGGTCAAGAGCTGGACCCTCAAGTCTTTTAATGGCGGCAACGGGGATTCCCTGGAACTGGTGTCGGCAAATGCCCACACCCTGGGCCACCTGCCCCTGGAGATCTCCTACGGCGGGCCGGAGACCTCGGCCCGGATCAACTCGGCTCTCTGGCAGGTGGAGCGGTCGGCCCCCGTGGACCCGGGGCTCACCGATACCTTTGCCGGCGATGTGGCCGACACGCTGCGGCTGGTCTACGCCGACGGCCGCGGCCTCGAGGTGGCCAAGGAGTTCGTCTTCTACCGCGACAACTACCACGTGGGGTTCAGCTGCCAGGTCAAGGACCAGGGCATCCCTCAGGAATACGAGATCCTGCTGGGGCCGGGGATGGGCAACCCTTCGAAGGAAGAAGCGAAGAACCGGTACCTCTTCTTCGGCCGTGTCCTGCTGGAGACGGCCCCACCGGGAGGCTCCACAAAAATTGAGCGGGTGGCCGACCGTGACGTGGCCAAGAGCGGGGACGAATCGGGGTATCTGCTCGGCTTTATCCGCAAGCGGCTGCCCTACCTCCGCCAGGGCGACACGCTGCTGGTGGAGAGCCGGGTGCGCTGGATCGGCATCGAAGACAACTACTTCGTCTTCGCCATGGTCCCCGAAGCCGCGCCGGGCCCGGCCCGCATCCACCGCTTCAGCGTGGAGGTGCCGGCGGCGGAGGACGAGGAGAAAAAAGCCACCCAGCCCGAGATCCAGCTCGCCGTTTCCACCACGGTCAGCGTGGAGAGCCCGCGCTTCGACCTCTATGTGGGGCCCAAGGAGGAGGATGCCCTCCGTGCCGGCGGACTGAACCCGAACGAGATCATCGACTTCGGTTTCTTCGGATTCATCGGCCGGCCGCTGCTCTGGTTGCTCAACGCCATTTACGACGTCCTGGGCAACTACGGCTTTGCCATCATCATCCTGACCATCATCATCAAGATCCTTTTCCTCCCGCTGACCCACAAGCAGCTTTCTTCGATGAAGAAGATGCAGTCGGTGCAGCCGCAGATGAAGGCGATCCAGGCCAAGTACAAGAAGCCCAAGGGGGACATGAAGGACCGGCAGAAAATGAACGAGGAGGTGATGGCCCTCTACAAGAAAGAGGGGGTCAACCCGCTGGGCGGCTGCTTCCCGCTCCTGCTGCAGCTGCCGGTGCTCTATGCCTTCTACAGCTTCCTGCCCGTGGCCATCGAGCTGCGCCAGGCCCCCTTCATCTTCTGGATCCAGGACCTCTCGCTCAAGGATCCCTTCTACGTGACCCCCATTGTCATGGGGGCCACCATGTTCCTCCAGCAAAAACTGACTCCGATGGCATCCGTCGATCCCACCCAGAGACGGATGTTTACATTGATGCCACTGATCTTCACCGTTTTCTTCATCAACCTTCCCAGCGGACTGGTGCTCTACTGGCTGGTGAACAACGTGCTGTCCATCTTCCAGCAGTTGTACATCAACCGGCAGAAGGACCAGCCGGCTGCGGCTCTTGCCGGGAAGAAGGAGAAATCAGCGAAGACCGTGGCGACCAAGCCGAGGAAGAAAAAATGACCGACCAGCACGAGTTTGCCGGGAAGACCATCGAGGAGGCGCTTGAGCTGGCTGCCCAGGAGCTGGCAGCCAACGAAAAGAGCATCGAGTACAAGCTGCTCGAGACCCCCAAGCGCTTCTTCTTCATGGGCGGTTCAAAGGAATACCGCATCCGGGTGCTCAAGTACACCCCGGCCGCCGGCGGTGCGCCGGTGGAAGCCGCGGCCGAAGCGCCATCGCCGGCCAGGCGTCCCGCTCAGCAGCGGCACCCGGAACCGCAGCGGCGCCCGGAGCCGCAACAGCGCCCGGAACCGCAACAGCGCCCGGAACCGCAACAGCGCCCGGAGCCGCAGCAGCGCCCGGAGCCGCAGCAACGCCCGGAACCGCAGCAACGCCCGGAGCCGCAGCAGCGCCCGGAACCACAGCTGCGCCAGGAGCCGCCCGCCCGTCGGGAGGAGCGCCCCGTCGACAGCGGTGATGATGAACTGGACCGCATCATGGACCTGGTGGATGACTTCATCGACAGCTGGGGCATGAACCTGGAGATGGAGGTCGACGCCAGCGACGACCGGCTGGAGATCAACTTCTTCGGCGAGGACCAGGACTACCTGCTGGAGAAGAAGGGGGCCGCCCTGCTCTCGCTGCAGTTGATCCTGGGCAAGATGCTCTACAAACGCGGCCTGATCCGCCGCAAGCTCCAGGTGGACTGCCAGGGCTACCGGCTGCGCCGGGAGAACGAGCTGAAGGAAATCGCCAACCGCACGGCCGACCGGGTGAAGAAGAACGGAGATGACGCGTTCCTCAACCCGATGAATCCCTACGAGCGGCGCATCGTCCACCTGGCGCTGGTGGATGACGACCTGGTGACCACCGTAAGCCTTGGCGAAGGGTACATGAAGAAGATCCGGGTCACCCGGATCTGAAACCGCCCTGCAACCCATCGGAGCACGGGAGCCGGCCCCTGGGGGTCGGCTCTTTTGCGTACGCCGGGTTAAGCGGGCGCCGGTCTCCGCTTGACCGCGACCGGCAATTCGTTCAGATTAACGCCATGAAGCCGATTGACGAACAGGACACTATCGTAGCGGTGGCCACGCCGCCGGGCCACGGCGCCCTGGGGGTGGTACGGTTCAGCGGCAGTGAGTCGTGGGACATCTGCCGCCGGCTGGTCCGTTTCCCCGCTGGCCGGCGTTTCCGGCCGCAGCCCTGGCGTGCATACTTCGGCCGGGCGGTGCTGGACGGCGGGGCCCTGGAACTGGACCAGGTGGTGGTGCTCTTTTTTGCGGCCCCGAAGAGCTACACCGGCCAGCAGATGGCCGAGCTGACCTGCCATGGCAGCCCGGCGGTTCTGGCCCGGCTGGCCGAGGAGGCGGCCACCCTGGGTGCGCGGCCCGCCGACCCCGGCGAGTTTTCGCTGCGCGCCCACCTCAACTCCAAGCTCGACCTGGCCCAGGCCGAGGCGGTGGATGCCCTGATCCGCTCCGACAGTCTCGGAGAGGCGCTCAACGCCATGGCCACCCTGGAAGGCAAGCCCTCGCGGATCATAGCAACACTTCGCGAACAGCTGGAAGAACGGCTGGCCCTGCTGGAGGCGGCCATCGAGTTTCCCGAGGAGCTGGGACCGGAAGAGCCGGGGGCCGCCACCTCCGATCGCCTGGGCGGCCTTGAACAGCAGCTGGCCGGGATGAGCCGGGAGTTTCAGCGGGGCCGTCTGCTCCGCGAGGGGGTCCGGGTGACTCTGGCCGGCCGGGCCAACGCCGGCAAGTCTAGTGTTTTCAACAGGTTGCTGAGAAAAAACCAGGCCATTGTCACCGCCGCACCCGGAACCACAAGGGACCTGCTCGAGGCGCAATACCATGCCGGGCCGATACGGGTGAGGCTCTTCGACACCGCCGGGCTCTCCACGCCGCGCAGCGAGGCGGAACGGGCCGGGATGCGTAAAAGCCGCCAGGCCCTGGCCCGGGCCGAGGTCCTGCTGTTGGTGGTGGACGCCTCGCGGCCGTTCACCCGGCGGGACCGGGAGCTCTGCCGCGGACCGCGGGCCCGGGAAGGGTTGGTGTTGCTGAACAAGGTCGATCTGGCGCCGCCTGAGCCGCACCGGGAGCGGCTGCGGCAGCTGGGCCTGGAGAACGTCATCCCGCTCTCGGCAAAGACCGGTCGCGGTTTCCGGGAACTGGAGCGGAGCTTGGCAGCCCGGGTGGACGAGGTCTGGGGGCGGACCGCGGGTGAGGGCGGCGGGTTCATGATCAACCTTCGCCAGCGGAAAGTGCTGGACGCGGCACGGAAGGACCTGGCCCTTGCCCGGCGCGGCCTGGAGGGCGGTGAGGGTGAGGAACTGGCGGCCCACCACCTGCGGCGGGCGCTGGAGGCCCTGGACAGCTTTTCCGGGCGCACGCTCCCCGACCGGCTGCTGCGGCGAATCTTCGACCGGTTCTGTATCGGAAAGTAAGGGGGTCAGGTCGTGTTGCTCTTCGCTCCGGTCGCGAAGCGCTCCAACGTCGCTCAGGAGCAACACGACCTGACCTGAGTGGGGGAGGAAAGCAAGAGGGGGCAGGCGATGTTGCTCTTCGCTCCGGTCGCGAAGCGCTCCAACGTCGCTCAGGAGCAACACGACCCGACCTGATTGGAAGAAGAGTGTGAAGGCGGATGGGCATTGATCGGTATGACGTGCTGGTGGTGGGCGGTGGGCACGCCGGTTGCGAGGCCGCTCTGGCCGCCGCCGGCATGGGCGCCCGGACACTGCTGCTGAGCATGAGCAGGGACAAGGTCGCCGCCATGCCCTGCAACCCCTCGGTGGGCGGGCTGGCCAAGGGACACCTGGTTCGCGAAATCGATGCCCTTGGCGGTGTGATGGCAAAGCTGTCCGATGCGGCCGGGATTCACTTCCGCACCCTGAACAGCAGCAAGGGGCCGGCGGTCCAGGCCACCCGGGCCCAGGAGGACAAGGCGCTTTACGCCCGCCTGATGCTGGAGCGGCTGCAGTCCCGGGAGGGGCTCGACCTGGCCGAGGGCGAGGCAGTGGAGATCGGCACGCGGGACGGGCGCGTGGACGCGGTGCTCACCGCCGACGGCCGCCGGTTTGCCGCTGCCGCCGTGGTCCTGGCCGCGGGCACCTTTCTGGGCGGCCTGATCCACATGGGCCGGCGCACCCTCCCCGCCGGGCGGGACGGCGAGCCCCCGGCAGCCGCGCTCTCCCAATCCCTGCGCCGCCTGGGCTTTCGACTGGGCCGCCTGAAAACCGGGACCCCGCCCCGTCTGGACGCCGGCACCATCGACTTCTCCGTCTTTGACGAGCAGCCCGGGGAGGACGATGCGGTTCCCTTTTCCTTTGAAACCGCGCACACCGGGCCGAACATCATCTCCTGTCACATGGGGTTCACCGGCCCGCGGCTGAAGGAGATCGTCCAGCAGAACCTCGACCGGTCGGCGCTATACGGCGGGGCCATCACCGGGGTGGGGCCCCGCTACTGCCCCTCCATCGAGGACAAGGTGGTCCGTTTCGCCCACAAGGACGAGCACCAGCTGGTGCTGGAACCCGAAGGTCCGGAAAGCCGCAGCATCTACCTCAACGGCCTCTCCAACTCCATGCCCGAGGAGGTCCAGCAGGAGATGGTCCGCGCCATTCCCGGGCTGGAGCGGGCCGAGATGCTCCGGCCGGGCTACGCCATCGAGTATGATTTCGTCCCCCCGGAGCAGCTGCGCCCCTCGCTGGAAACCCGTGCGGTACGCGGGCTCTACCATGCCGGCCAGGTCAACGGCACCTCGGGCTACGAGGAGGCGGCGGCCCAGGGCCTGGTGGCCGGGGTCAATGCCGTGCTGGGGCTGGGGCAAGGAAGGGAACCGCTGGTGCTGGGTCGTGCCGAGGCATACGTCGGGGTGCTGGTGGACGACCTTGTGACCCTGGGCACCGCCGAGCCGTATCGCATGTTCACCTCCCGGGCCGAACACCGGCTGCTGCTGGGGATCGATACCGCCGAGCAGCGGCTGCTGCGCCACGGGGCCCGGCTGGGGCTGGTTTCCGGAGAGCGGCTGCAGCGATTCGAGGAGAGCGAGGCCCGGGTGGACGGGGCCCGCATCCGCCTGCGCGCACTGGTGGTCAAGCCGGAGAGCCCGATGGCCGGTAAGGTGGAAGCGGCTTACGGGTTCCGGCCCTCGCGGCCCACCAGTCTCGAGGAGCTGCTGCGCCGGCCGGGGGCATTCCTCGACGGAGAGACCTCGCCGCTGGATGTGGAGGCGCTGGACGGCCTCAACCGCGGGGAGCGGCGCCGCCTCTACTACGCCATCAAGTATGAAGGCTATATCGAGCGGGAAACCCGCGAAGCCGAGAAGGCGGCCCGGATGGAGGGACGGCGGCTTCCCGAGGACCTCGATTACCGCGGGGTCCCCAGCCTCAAGCGGGAGGCGGCGGAGAAGCTGGACCGGCTGCGTCCGGAGACCTACGGCATGGCCGGCCGGATCCCCGGGGTCACCCCGGCGGACCTGGTGGCCATCCGGGTCCACCTGAAGCAGGGGGATCGGGAATGAGCGGATCACAATTTCTCCCACTGGTGGAGGAAGGTCTGGCGCTGGCCGGACTGCCCCACAGCCAGGAGCTGGCCGGCCGGCTGGCCAGCTACTGCGCCATGGTGCGGCGTTTCCGCCGCGCCGCCGGCCTCACCGCCGAGCGCGATGACCGGCTGATGACGCTGAAGATGGCCATCGAACCGTTGCTGGCCCTGCGTTTCCTCCAGCTGCCGGCAGGGCAGCCGCTGCTCGACGTGGGCTCCGGCGCCGGCGCGCCGGGAATCGCCCTGGCTGCGGCCCGGGAGGGGCTGGAGGTCTCGATGCTCGAGCCGGACCGGCGGAAGAGCGTCTTTATCGGTGAAGCGATCCGTGCCCTTGAGCTGCCCAACGCCAGGGTGGAGCGCCTTCGACTGGAGGAGATGCTCCGCGATCCCGCGAACGCAGAAGCCTGGCCCACCGTGGTCTCCCGCGCGGCCATGAAACCGGCCAAAATCACCGAGGTGGTGGGGAAATCCATGCCCGGGACCGACCGGCTGGTCCTCTTTCTCAGCGCTGACGGCGTGCGGGAGGCGGGGTCTGGTTCCCACTTTCGGCTGAAAGAGGAGGTTTCCCTCCCCTGGCGCCCGGCCAGCCGGGTGGCCCGGTTTGAACGAAGCGACTAACCGGCCTGTTTTCAACCGTTTTTGTTGCTTCACGCCGCCGTTCCACGTGGAACAATGGGCCCAGCCCCGCGGCTGCCGTTCCACGTGGAACGTTTTCGGGCGGACACGGCCAAATCTCTTCCCTTCAAATCGAACTCCATGCTATTATTCAGCCTTGGCCAGCCTTTCCAGGGACTTTTCCGTCTTCTTTTCGGGGTCAAATGGGCAAAATCGTCGCCATCACCAATCAAAAGGGCGGTGTGGGGAAGACCACCACCGGGATCAATCTCGCCGCCTCCCTGGCCGTGGCCGAGAGGCGGGTGTTGCTGGTGGATCTCGACCCCCAGGGGAACACAACCGGCGGTCTCGGCTTCAAGACCGGCGAGGAGAGCCGCCGCCGGCACATCTACCACGTGCTCATCGAGGGCCTTGACCCCCGGGAGGTGGTGTTGCCCACCGAGCTGGGCTTTCTTGACGTGATCCCCTCGGGCAACGACCTGGCCGGGGCCGAGCCGGAGCTGGTGAACATGGAGCAGCGGGAGTACCGGCTGCGCGAGGCGTTGCGCGACCTGGCTGCCGACTACCAGTATGTCTTCATCGACTGCCCTCCCTCCCTGGGCCTGCTCACGGTGAACGCGCTCACCGCGGCGGACAGCGTGCTGATCCCCATCCAGTGTGAGTATTTCGCCATGGAGGGGCTCACCGAGCTGACCCGGACCCTGGGCCGCATCCGCGCCTCTCTCAATCCCGCTCTCGACACCGAAGGCATCCTGCTCACCATGCTCGACGAACGGACCCTGCTCACCCGCCAGGTCACCAGCGAGATCAGGGAGTACTTTGGTGAAAAGGTCTTCCGCACGGAGATCCCCCGTAACGTCAGGCTCGGTGAGGCGCCCAGCTTCGGCAAACCGATCCTGCTCTACGACATCCGGTCCAAGGGGGCCCAGGCCTACCTGGACCTGGCCAGGGAAGTGATTGAAAATGAAACGGAAAGCACTGGGTAAGGGGCTCACCGCTCTGATTCCCGACCCTCCCCCCGCGCCGCCGGCGGGCAAGGAAATCCAGATGGCCAGGGTGGATGCCATCCGTCCCGGCCGGTTCCAGCCACGCCGTAAAATCGACAAGACCAAGATCTCCCAGCTGGCCGATTCGATCCGCCAGGATGGGATCATCAACCCCCTGCTGGTCAGGCGCGTTGCCGGCGGGCTGGAGCTGGTGGCCGGTGAGCGGCGTCTGGAGGCGGCCAGGGAGGCCGGCCTCAAGCAGGTGCCGGTGATGATCCGGGATCTCACGGACGAGAAGGCGGCGGAACTGGCCCTGGTGGAAAACATCCAGCGGGAGGAACTGAACCCGGTGGAGGAAGCCGAGGCCTACCAGCTGCTGATCAGAAAGTTTGGTCTCAACCAGGAGCAGGTGGCCAACCGGGTGGGCAAGGAGCGGGCCACGGTGGCCAACATGCTGCGGCTGCTCAAGCTGCCCGAGGCGGTGAAGAAGCACCTGCGCGACGGTGAGATCAGTATGGGGCATGGCCGTGCCCTGCTGGCGGTTGCCGGGGAGCGGGCACGGGTCGATCTCTGCAGGCGGATCATCGCCGAGGGGCTCTCGGTGCGCAGCGTGGAGGAGGCCGCCGGACAGGGCGGCGCCCGCAAGAAGCCGCGCCAGCAAAAGGAGCAGCCTAAAAAGGACCCCAACGTGCGGGCGGCGGAAGAGGAGATGACCCAGCGGTTACGGACCAAGGTGCGCATCGTGGGCAGCGGCCAGCGGGGGAAGATCGAAATTCACTTCTTCTCCGCCGAGGAATTGGATAGAATCTACCAGATACTGATCCGGTCAAAGGGCTAAACCTTCCCGGGTGGTGGGGGCGATGGCGAAAACGAAATCGGCTGGCGAGATCAACGCATACCTGGACGGGGAAACGGTCCTCGACGGCGAGATCACCGTCAAGGGGTCGTTGCGTATCGACGGCAGGGTCAAGGGCAAAATCACTGCCGGCGGCGAAGTGGTGGTGGGGCCCACCGCCGAGGTGGACGCCGAGATCGAGGCCACCTCGGTCTCGGTCAGCGGCAAGGCGGCGGGCAGCATCAAGGTGACCGACGGCGTGGAGATCTTCACCGGCGGCGTGGTCACCAGCTCGCTGGTGACGCCCAGCCTGAAGATCGCCGACGGCGCGGTCTTCCAGGGACACTGCGACATGAACCCCGGCGGCACAATCGAGTAACCGGTGCCACAAGGATATTTTGATGAGCGATGAACCAAAGAATGAAGAAGTCCGTCTGACCCGCGCGGTTTCCAGCGGCGGATGAGCGGCCAAGCTTGCTCCGGGGGTCCTGGAGCGTGTGTTGGGCAGCCTGCCGCGGGTGGACGACTCAAAAGTTCTCGCCGGGTACGAGGCCAGCGAGGACTGCGGGATCTACCTGATCCGTGATGATCTGGCCATGGTACAGACCATCGACATCCTCACTCCCGTCGTGGATAACCCCTTTGTTTTCGGGCAGATAGCGGCATGTAACGCACTCAGCGACGTCTTTGCCATGGGGGCTCGGCCGCTCACCGCGCTCTCCTTCGTGGGCTTCCCCCGCAGCGGCATGGACATGGAGGTGCTGGAGCAGATGCACCGCGGCGGCCTGGACAAGCTGGGCGAGGCCGGCACCGTTCTGCTGGGCGGTCACTCCATCGCCGACAAGGAGATCAAGTTCGGCTACGCGGTGACCGGCGAAGTGCACCCCGGAGGCATCATTCGCAACGGTGGCGCCCGGGAGGGGGACGCGCTGGTGCTGACCAAGCCGCTGGGCATCGGCGTGCTGACCCACGGCGTGAAGCAGGACAAGACATCGGCGGAGGAACTGGCCGCCGCCATCTTCCAGATGACATCGCTGAACATGAACGCCTCGAGGACCGCCCGCCAGTTCGGGGCCAGCGCCATGACCGACGTCACCGGTTTCGGTCTGGCGGTGCACGCCCTGGAGATGGCCCGGAGCAGCGGGATGAGCGTGGAGCTTGATTCCTCGTCGGTGCCCATCCTCCCCGGGGCGCTGCGGGTGGCCGGCGAAGGCTGCATGCCCGGGGCGGTGAAGACCAATCGCGAGTTCGCCCAGGGCAGCGTCAGCTACGCCGACAGTGTGGACGAGACCCTGCAGTGCCTGCTCAACGACCCGCAAACCGCCGGCGGCCTGCTGATCGCGGTGGACCGGCACAGCGCCAGGAAGATGGCCCGGCGGATCACCGAGGAGGGCGGAATGGCCGCCGTGGTGGGCCGCGTGGTCCCGGCCGGGAAGTGCCCCTCCGTTTCCGTGAACTGATGGCCGAACCACCATCCAGACCCGGCCTTCTCGCGCTCTTCAGGCGGGCTCTGCTGCTGGCGCTCTCAGTGGGCCTGATCCTCGGCGGTCTCGACGTGGCCCGCATTCTCACCCGGGGCGACCTGACCCCGGCGGGGGTCTACTACCTGGTGCTGGCCCTCAACATGGGCCAGGCGCTGGTTGCGGGGCTGCTGCTCTTTCTGCTGCTCGGTTTTCTCCCGCGACGCGGCCTGATCCGCTTTGCCGCCGAGCTGGTGCAGCTCCCCTTCCCCAACCGCGCGGCCGAGGCCGTGGCGGCAGCCCTGCTGCTTCTCTTCTTCGCTCTCACCGGGCCGCTCACCGGGTATGCCGAAGAGCGCCGTCTGGCCCGGGAGATCCCGGCGCCGGCGGCAGAACCGGCCGCCGGCGACACGCTCCCGGCCAGCCACTCCCCCAACGTGATCATCCTGGTGCTGGACACGGTGCGGGCCGACCACCTCTCGCTCTACGGCTACCACCGGCCCACCTCGCCAAACCTGCAGCGGCTGGCCCCGGAGTTTCTGGTCTGCCGCAACGCCATCAGTTCCGCCCCCTGGACGGTGCCCTCCCACGCCAGCCTGTTCACCGGCCTCTATCCCAGCACTCACGGGGCCCGCAGCTTCCTCCCCAAAGATGTCAACAGGGCAAGCTGGAGCAACGTCTACGCCCTCGGCCAGGGAACACCGACCCTGGCCCGGATGCTGGCGGAGCACGGCTACCTCACCGCCGGGCTGGTCTCCAATCCCTACCTCTCACCCCAGTCCGGACTGGATCAGGGGTTCAAGCACTACCAGTCAAAGACCAACGGCAACTACCTCCTTCCCCTGCGCTGCCAGTGGTCGATGAAGACGTTTTTCGAGCAGCGCTGGCGTGCGGTCTTTGACAAGCCGCAGCAGTCGGCCTGGCAGCTGAACCGCCGCATCCGGCGCTGGCTCGACGTCCACGGGGACCGCCCCTTCTTCCTTTTCGCAAACTACATGGACGCCCACCTGCCGCACCACGCTCCGCCCCCTTTCGGCAACGCCTTCCCCGGCCGCCTCCCCGGTTTTTCCTTTGACGGCTCCTTCGAGTTGAGGGTCATGTCCCGCCAGCAGCCGGTGAGCGAGGAGGAGGTGGCCCACCTCCACGCCCTGTACGACGGCTCCATCAGCTACCTCGACCACCACCTGGGCCTGCTGCTGGAGGACCTGCGCCGGCGCGGGCTCTACGAAAAAAGCCTCATCGTGCTGCTCAGCGATCACGGCGAGTATTTCGGCGAGCACGCCCTCCTCGAGCACAGCAAGGATGTCTACGAACCGGCCATGGCCGTGCCGCTGATGGTCCGCTTCCCGGGCGGGGAACCGCGTGGTGAAGTGACGGCCCGGGCCCACCTGGTGGACGTGTTGCCCACCGTCCTCTCCACGTTGGGCCTCGACGTTCCGGACGGGGCCGAAGGCGCCGACCTGCGCCGGCTCACCGGGGAACGGGCGCTCCTGGGCGAGAACTACTTCGCCCGGATCAAGGACCTCAGGCGGCCCTACGGCCCTCGCTTTCGCCGGGTGCGTCAGGCGGTATACCAGGGCCGCTGGAAATATATCCACTCCTCTGATGGCGGCAGCGAACTGTACGACCTGGAAACCGATCCCAGCGAAACCACCAACCTGGTGCTCAGCCGGCCCGAGGTGGCGGAGCCGCTCCGCCGGTGGCTGGAACTCCAACTGGCCGCCACACCCGATTCCGGGGAGGGCGCCCAGCCCCTGGAAGTGGACGAGGAGACCCGCGCCCGGCTGGAAGCCCTGGGGTACATGTAACTCTATATATATCAACGAGATAGGT
Source organism: uncultured Acidobacteriota bacterium (assembly GCA_963836075.1). Taxonomy (GTDB): domain Bacteria; phylum Acidobacteriota; class JAQAZP01; order JAQAZP01; family JAQAZP01; genus JAQAZP01. The sequence continues at coordinate 890,394 of CAWIIB010000009.1, read as the reverse complement.
CGCGATTCCCGTCTTGCTGATCCCTGCGGAACCGAGGCCGCCCCCGAACGGTTTCAAGCCCTTTCCCCATCCCACCGATAAGTAGGGTGAAGCGCCGGTCATGGTGATCGGCCGGAGGTACTCCACGGACCCAGCAGCGGAGGAACCAGGCGGTGGGCGGTTTGATCGAAGGTCTTCCACAGCTTCCCTTTTCCAGGTCGAACCACAGCGAACTGTCCCGAGCGCTGGACCAGCTGAACATCGGGGTCTACCTCACCGATGAACAGCGGCGGATCCTGTTCTGGAACCGCAAGGCCGAGGAGATCACCGGATACCGTGGCGAGGACGTGGCGGGCAAGGCGTGTCACGAGGAAGTCCTGGCACACCTGGATCACGACGGGAACCGGCTCTGCGACACCGGGCGCTGCCCGCTCCGGCGGTCCGGCACCCCGAACGGGGAAAGCGCTGACCTGGATCTGGTGTACGCCAGAAAGAAGGACGGCCGGCGGGTGGCGGTGAGCATCGACGCAGCGCCGGTCCTCGATGCCGGGGGCCGGGTGGTTGGACGTATCGCGGCCTTTCGCGACGAGACCGTCCGCGTCCGGGACCTGGAGTTTGCCCGGCTGGTCCAGCAGGACATCCTGCCCGAGCTGCTGGTGGGCACCGACACCTTCCGCGTCGACGTTCACTGCCACCCCCGGGGCCTGGTGGGCGGCGACTACTACAGCATGATCCCCCTGGAGGGGAACCGTTACGGAATCCTGGCCGCCGACCTGCGGGGGCGGGGCGTGTCGTCGGCGCTCTACACCATGCTGCTGAGAAACATGGAAGAAAAACTCTCGGCCAGGGCCGGCGACCCGGCGGACTACATCTCCGGCCTCAACCTGGAGCTGGCCCGCTACATGGTGGACGACAGCTTCACCACCGGGGTCTACGCCGTGCTCGATGCCGACCACTGGACACTGAGCTATTGCAGTGCGGGACAGCCGCCCCTGCTGCACTACAGTGCCGCCAGCGGGACGGTGGACCGGCTGGAGACGGGAGGCCTGCCGCTGGGGATTCTCGAGGCCGGTGAATTCCGGACGCGGGAGACAATGCTCGAGCCTGGCGACCTGGTGCTTTTCTACACCGATGGCCTCACCGAGTCCCGGGGCTCCGCGGACCGCGCCATCGGCGAGGACGGACTGGCCGAGCTGCTGCGCCAGGAGATCATGGATACCTCCATGGACCTGCCCAAGCGGCTGTACGACCGGGTGCTGGCCTTCACCGGCGAGGATTCCCTGGACGACGACGCCCTGATCCTCTCCCTGCTCCGGCGCCGGCCCGAGTCGACCGATCCGCTCCTTGCGGACGCTTTGTGGGAGCTGGCATGCCGGTAATTTCCCCCGCGACAGCCATTCCTTAATAAAAAAGACTCGACAGCAGACCACGAAAAGACCTAAATTCCTTAATACGTCAGGTTTCCGGCACCGTCCCGCTGGAGTTCATGGACAATGCTCTCCGGTGAGGGTGTCGTCTCGTTTGCCACCCCGGCGATGGTTTCGGTCGGATATCGCTCCACACCAGGGAGAACAAATTGATCATGCGAACAGACGGAACAGCCGTATTGCTTCTGCTCACGATTCTGCTCTGCGCTGTCCCCCTCCACGCCCAGAGCACCTGGTATGTGGACGACGACGCGCCGGGCGACCCCGGCCCCGGCGACCCCGCCATCAGCGATCCGCTGGAGGACGGTTCGACGGATCATCCCTTTGATTCCATCATGGAAGGGTACATGGCGATCGGGTGGGGCGGCGACACGGTGCTGGTGAGAGACGGCCTGTACACCGGCGAGGGGAACCGGGACATTGGCGTCCAGCGCGAGAGGCGGGTCACCATCAAATCCGAAAACGGCCCGGAAAACTGCATCATCGATTGCCAGGGAGGCGAGGCGGACCCGCACCGGGCATTCGATTTCGCTAATTACGGGGCGAGAAGTACGGTGGAGGGATTCACCATCACCGGTGGCTGGTCTCCGGATAGCGGGACATGGAGCGGCGGCGGAGCCATCAGGGTCATTCAGGGCCCGGCCACCATCAGGGGAAACATCTTCATCGACAACTGGTGCGGCCCGGGCGAGGATGGGGGGGCGATCCAGTGTCGTGAGGATACGGAGGCCGAGATCATCGGCAACGTTTTCATCGACAATCATGCCTATACCGGCGGTGGCGCCATCTACTATCAGGATGCTCAAGTGGTGATCGTGGACAATGAATTCATTGCCAACATCATCGACTACACCGGCACGCAGGAGTCCGGCTGTGCCATATATGGCTGGATGTGGGATGAACAAAAGCGGGCATCCATCACCGGCAACATTTTCTCAGGACATGATTCGGGAAGCGCCGTTATCTACATCGTCCACGCCGAAACAGACGTGATCGGCAATACGTTCACCGACAACGGTGTGCTCTGTATGCAGTTCGATAAAAGCCCGTCCCTTATTCGGGACAACCAGTTCACCGGGAATACGGAAGGCTGCATCTATTCGAGATACGACCACTCCGGCGCCCCGTATAATTCGGAAGTCTATGTGATCGGCAACACCTTCATCGACAACGCGGCGGAAAGAGGCGCCGGAGTCAATTGCGCGTCGGGCGGCTCGGTTATAAAAGACAACCTCTTCTCCGGCAACCACGCCACCATTACCGGCGGCGCCATCTTCATCAGCAGCGCCAGCTGGAGTGTTCTGAACAACGGCATCGAGGAGAACAGCGCCGGGGGCAACGGCGGCGGGCTGGCCTTCTCTTCGTATCACGGGACCGTTGCCGGCAACAGGATCGAGCGAAACCATGCCGCTGGCCGGGGTGGCGGTATCTATACGTCGGGATGGTCCTCGCAGGTTGTCAACAACCTGATCGTCGGAAACTCCGCCGACGGAGAGGGCGGCGGGATCGGCCAGGAGGCCGATTACATCGACTACCGGCTCAATACCATTGCCGGCAACCAGGCCGCCGACGGTGGTGGAATATATGTGAACAGTGAGGTCTACTGGAGCACCACCGTCACCGACACGGTCATTTGGGGCAATATGCCGAACCAGTACCACCTGGCCTATGCCCCGGCGGCAGCGTCCTACTGCGATGTCCAGGGCGGGGCGTACGGGGAGAGCATCATCGACGCCGATCCGCTCTTCACCGTCGGCCTGGTGGGTGAGCACAATCTCGCCAGTACGGCCGCCGGACAGCCGGTGGACAGCCCCTGTGTGGACACCGGCAGCGAACCGGCGGACACGGTGATGGTGCCGGTGGATTTCGACCTGGACACGCTGACCCTGATCGAATGGCCGGCCTCCACCCTGACCACCAGAACCGACCGGGTGGGGGATACGGGGCAGGTGGACATGGGCTACCACTACCCGATCGAGAAAACGATCTCCTGTGAACTGAGCTGCCAGCCGGCCGGCGGTGCCCTGCCCTTTGTCAGCCAGTTCACGGTGTCGATGGCCAACGATTACCGGAAGCTGGCCCGGCGCATCCAGTACCAGATGGATGTCACCCTGGCCGGCGGCCAGGACCATTCCTCCTGGCGGCGCGGGTGGCAGAACGTCCAGCCCGGAGAATCGTTCGGGTTTTTCTGGGGACAGAACCTGCCGGCCCTCGAGCCGCTGGCCGGGGACAACGATTTCCTGCTCACCGTGCTCGACGTAACGCCGCCGCCCTACAACCTGCCCCCCTACCTGCCGTCGGGGGATACCGACACGGCCGCCTGCACGGTGACCGGTTGGATGCCTTGAGGAAACGAGGTCCGGAATGAAACTCAGCACCATCGAACGAGCATTACTCGTGGTGCTTGCGCTGCTGCTCTTCGCTGTCCCGCTCCAGGCCCAGACCACCATCCACGTGGACGACGATGCGCCCGGCGACCCCGGCCCGGGCGACCCCGCCATCAGCGACCCGCTGGAGGACGGTTCGCCGGACCACCCCTATGACGCCATCCAGGAGGCGATGGACGCCGCGGCCACCGGCAGCGTCGTGCTGCTGGCCGACGGGCGGTATGCCGGCGCCGGCAACCATGACCTGAGCTTCCTGGGCAGGAAGATCACCGTGCGGTCGGCCAACGGGCCGCAGAACTGCACGGTGGACTGCGAGGGGGTCTCCGGCCTGGACCGTTTCGGGTTCGAGTTTGTCAGCGGCGAGGTGGCGGCCTCCGTCCTCCAGGGGCTGACCATCACCGGGGCCTCGGATGACGAGGGGGCGCCCGGCCATCCCCACGGCATCTACATCGACGGCGGTTCGCCCACCATCATCGGCAACGTGGTCACCGGCTGTACCGGCGGCGCCGGGATCTGCTGCCTCGATTCCGCGGCGCGGATCACGGGCAACACACTTTCGGGAAACAGCGCCACCCAGGGCGGCGGCTTGCTGGCGGTGGGGGGCAGCCCGCGAATCGATCACAACCGGATCACCGGCAACCTTGCCGCTGAGCATGGCGGCGGGATCTGCCTCATCTCCGCCGAACCGGCGTCCCTGGCCAACAACCTGCTGGCGGGCAACCATGCCGATCTCAGCGGCGGCGGGCTCTACGGCCTGGACCTCGACACCGACAGCGGGGTGACCACTCTGCGCAACAGCACCATTGCGGGAAACAGCGCCGGCACTGTTGACGGCGACGGTGGCGGGATCTGCCTGGCGGTCTCCGGTTCACTTGAAACCTGCACGGTGGATCTCGTCGACTGCATCGTTGCCCACAACCTGGCCGGCGAAGGGGCAAACCTCTGGCTGGGCAGCGAGGGCCCCAGCATCTCCGGCGCGGTCACGGCCACGCTGGACCACTGTCTGATCAGGGACGCCAGCTCCACCGTGCGGGTGGGCCACATGACCCTGATCCAGGCCAGCCCGGTGCTCACCGGCGACCCGCTGTTCATTGCCGGTCCCCATGGAGAGCACTACCTGAGCCAGACCGCGGACGGCCAGGCCGAGGACAGCCCCGGCCTCGACGCGGGAAGCGACCTGGCCATGAACATCTGCACCGGCGGCGGGGACGAAACCCTCTGCCTGGACACCCTCACCACCCGCACCAGCGGTGTGGCCGATACCGGCATTGCCGACCTTGGCTACCACTACCCGGCCGCGCCGGGAACCGTGGCGGCATCCATGGCCTGCAGTCCGGCCGCCGGCACGCTGCCCTTCTCCAGCCAGTTCACGCTCTCGCTGACCAACACCTATGCCGGCCAGACACGGCGCGTGCAGCACAAGATCGATGTCACCCTGGCCGGCGGCCAGTACCGACTCATCCTGGCGGCGGGGCTGGCAGAACGTCCCGGCCGGCCAGACCCGCACCACCAGCTGGTGGCAGGCCATACCAAACCTGAGGACGCTGGTCGGTGAGACCGGCTTCCTGTTCACCGTGGCGGACGTGACCCCGCCGCCTTACAACCAGCCGCCCTATCCCCCGGCCGGGGACAGCGCCGCTGCCGCCTGCACCGTGACCGGCGTGGCGCCATGATGGACGTTTGATGCGATGGAACTTTTCAACAGTGTGAGGATATCCTGATGAAATCCCGTATCCCGGTTCTGGTAGCGCTCCTCTTGCTCGCGCTGCTGCCGTTCACCGCCCCCCTGCACGCCCAGGCCACCATCTACGTGGACGACGCCGCACCGGGCGATCCGGGCCCGGGCGACCCGCTGGTCAGCGACCCCCTGGAGGACGGATCCCTCGACCATCCGTACGATGCCATCCAGGAGGGGATCGACGCAGCGGCGGGCGGGGACGAAGTCATCGTGGGCCCCGGTCTCTACACCGGCCAGGGCAACCGTGACATCGACTTCCTGGGCAAGGCGATCACGGTCCGTTCACTCAACGGTCCGGACACCTGCGTGGTGGACTGTGAGGCAAGTGAGTTCGACCTGCACACCGGCTTCTATATCATTTCGGGGGAAGGCCCCGACACGGTGCTGGAAGGGTTCACGGTACAAAACGGGTACACCACCTCCTACACCCAGACGTCCGGCGGTATCAGTTGCCGTGGCACGTCGCCGGTGGTCAGGGATTGCGTAGTTCGTGACTGCCATGCGAATGATGCCGGGGGGGGAATGCGCTGCACCAACGGCAACCCCACCATTGTCGACTGTCGCTTCGAGGGCAACAACACCACCGCGTATGGCGGGGGGCTGCTCATTTCCGGTTGCGGAACGGTGTTGATCGACCGCTGCCGGTTCGAGGGCAACACGATTTTTGTTGGGGTCGGGGTACCGGGCGGAGCAGGGATCAATATCGGCACTTCGGCGGATGTGATGATCAGAGACACGGTGTTTGTTGACAACAGCACGGAGGACGGTAGCGGAGGGGGCCTGCGGGTCTGGGAGTGCGAGAAAGCATCAATCCTCAACTGCCGGTTCTCCGGCAACTCGGCCTCCCTGGATGGCGGAGGCGCTTGCGTGGGACGCTCGTCCCTGCTTTTTGCATCGTGCATCTTTGACGGGAACAGCGCCGAGATCAAGGGTGGAGGCCTCTGTTTCACCGAATGCAGCCCGGACCTCACCTGCGAGGTAATGGATACCCTTATCACCGGCAACCAGGCAATCGACTATGGCGGTGCCATACACTGCTACATGTCAACGGTCTTTGTCGGGGCATGCACGCTCCACCAGAACAGCACCCAGGCCTGGGGTGGCGGGACCAGCCAGTTCCGCGATGCGCACATCACCATTCGCGACTCGATCCTCTGGGGCAATAGTGCCCTGCTGGGCGCCCCCGCCTGCTTTGTGGGCACCGTAACGGCACCGAGTTCGCTGAGCATCGACCATACTGACGTGGAAGGCGGGCAGGCCTCCATTCATGTGCAGGCCGGCAGCACGATTCACCTTGGCGGTGGGAATATCGACACCGACCCGCTCTTTGTCAGCGGCCCCAATGGTGACTTCTACCTCTCGCAGGTTGCCGCGGGCCAGGCAACCGACAGCCCCTGCCTCGACACGGGTTCGGCTCCGGCGGATGCAGTCTGCTGGAAGCCGTTCGACGGCACCATCTGCCTCAGCCAGCGCTCCACCCGCACCGACGAGATCAACGACCAGGGCACGGCCGACATGGGCGCCCACCACCCGGTCTTCAGCCGGATCGGTGCGAGCCTCTCCTGTACGCCATCAGAGGGGACGGTCCCCTTTGGCACGCTCATCTCGGTGGGCATGCAGAACGAGCTGGCCGGCGAGTTTCGGCAGGCCTCGGGCAAGCTCAATGTGGCACTGGCCAACGGGAGCTACTACCCCAGCTGGCGGGCCGGCTACCTGGTGCTCGATCCGGGCGAGGCATTCGCCTTTAACTGGAGCCAGCAGATCCCGGCCACCGGGTCGGTGATCGGTGAGAACAAGTTCACCCTGGTGGTGGCCGACGTGACACCGGCGCCGTACAACCAGCCGCCCTACTCGCCGTCGGGCAGCACTGACAGGGCATGGTGTACGGTGACTGGGGTCAACCCATGAACGATGAGGAGAGATTCTGATGAAATCCCGTGTTCCAGTGTCAGTTCTTGTCATCGCTCTGACGATGATGCTCTTCACCGCAACGCTCCACGCACAGACCACCATCCACGTGGACGACGACGCACCGAACGACCCTGGCCCGGGCGATCCGACGGTCAGTGATCCGCTGGAGGATGGGTCCCTCGACCATCCTTACGATGCCATCCAGGAAGGGATCAATGCCGCACTGAACGGCGACACGGTGCTGGTGGCCGACGGCACGTACAGCGGGGACGGCAACTGGGAGGTCGACTTCCATGGCAAGGCGATCACTGTCGCTTCGGCCAACGGGCCGGCCAGTTGCATCCTTGACGGGCTCGGGGAATGGGGGGTCGAAGAGCACATCGCATTCTGGTTCGAGAGCGGGGAGGGCCCCGATTCGGTTCTCCGTGGTTTCACCATCACTAATTTTCTCAGCGATTCGGTGGCCGGGATCTATTGTGGTGCATCGCCTACCATCATCGGCAACGTGATCACCAACAACGAGGGTTTCGACCTTGGCGGCGCGATGTTCGTGTCTGGATCTCCGCTGATCATCTCCAACGAGATCTCTTACAACACCGGTGAATACAGCGGCGCCATCATGGTCTATGATGTCGCCGAGCCGCTGATCTTCAACAACCTGATTTACGGCAACAACAGTTACAATTGGCTGTATGGGCAGAGCGGCGCCATCTACCTCTACGGCTCTTACTACGGCCAGTGCCACGCGACGATCATCGGCTGTACCATCGTGGACAATGTGGGCGGCGGTTATGCCACCGGCATCTACGCCAACGAAGAGTCGATCATCACGCTGCGCGACTCGATAATCTGGGGAAATTTCTCAAGCGATATCTATGCCTACTACGGCACGATCGACTATTGCGATATTGGGGGCGTGTATCCCGGCACAGGGAATATCGACCTCGACCCGCTCTTCGTCAGCGGCCCTGGCGGCGACTACTACCTTTCCCAGATTGCCGCGGGCCAGGCCGCGGACAGTCCCTGCGTCGATGCGGGCAGCGACCTGGCGGCGAGTATCTGCGCATCGCCGCCAACCGGTGTCGTCTGCCTCGATGACGTGGCCACGCGCAGCGATGGCTTCGGTGACACGGGGCAGGCGGACATGGGCTACCACTCACCGGCAGGGATCACTTTGTCCGCTTCGTTCGGCTGTGTGCCGTCCAGCGGCACACTCCCCTTTCAGAGCACCATGTTTGTTGAACTGGAAAATCTCTACCCTGGGTTAACACGACGGATCGCGGGGAAGATCAATGTCACACTGGCCGGCGGCCAGGGATACAACAACTGGCGTGCCGGTTACACCAACGTGGGTGCCAGCGACAGCTATCTCACCTCCTGGGTCCAGAACATCCCGGCTCTCGGGTCGCTGGCGGGTGACAACGTCTTCACCCTGGTGGCTGAGGACGTAACTCCGGCCCCTTACAACCAGCCGCCGTACCCGGCGACAGGGGACACGGATACAGCAGCTTGTACGGTGACCGGGGTGGCGCCGTAATCCCCATTCCAACCATGTTTTCCGGGCTCCTTCGGGGGCGCGGACCCGGTTTTCCCCCCTGGGGAATATCCCTTTCTTCAACCTGTTGAAAACAGACCCAAAATCCCCCGAATTCATTGACTCGATTATGGTTCTATGTTAGATTTTCGAGTCTTTTGCCGTCTTCGGCACGCCCGAGGTGTCGGTTGACGGGGACAAGTGATTTTTTTCACAACGACTTAGATGATTCGAAGAGCACCTTCGGGGGGCTATGGGCGCCCGGTGGGCTTTTATTTTTTTCTATTCACAATTTTTGGTATCGCAATAACCGAAGGGGGCCCCGGAGATGGAAGACATCATTCTCGCGGTCAAGGAACAGTACCCCCAGGGCATTATCGTTGCGGTGGCCATCCTGATCATGATCTGGCTCCTGAAGAAGAACCTCTTCGAGCCGCTGCTGGCCATCGCTTCCAAGCGGGCCAGCGACAAGGAGAGCCTGCTCCACGAGGCAGGCTCCTCCTCCGGCGAGCTGGAACGCCTGGAGGACGAACGAAAGCAGGGTCTGCTCAACGTTCGCTCCGACGTGGTCAGGATGAAGGACGCCGCGCGATCGCAGGCCCAGGAGGAGGCCCGGGTGAAGCTTGAAGCCACCACCACCCGGCTGAACAACATCAAGGAAGAGAAAGCGACCGAGCTCGAGCAGGAGATGGCCACGGCCCGTGAGTCGATGGCCCAGGAGATTCCGCTGATGGCACGCCAGATAGCGGAGCAGGTGCTCGGGCGCCCGCTGGCCTGATCGAGACCGAGACAACCACCGAATCGGAGACATCGCTGATGAAACGAACTTCCTTGATATTCCTTGCGGCGGCAGTGGTGCTGCTGATGCTGCTGGCCCCGGCGACGGGCCTGGCCGAAACCGGCGGGCACGGCGAGGACGCAGGGCACGGCGAGCACCATGGAATCAACTGGGGCATCCTGTTCTGGAAAACGGTCAACTTCATCATCTTCTTTGGTGCGCTGGGATATTTCCTGGCCAAGCCCATCGCCTCCTTCCTCCGCTCCCGCTCCGAAAACATCACCAAAGAACTCGACGACGCCCGCGACGCGCGGGACCAGGCCCAGGCCGAGCTGGCCGAGGCCCGGAGCAAGGTGGCGAACCTCGAGCAGGAGCTGGCCGAGATGCGGGCCAAGGGCGGTAACGACGCCGAAGAGCTGGGGCGCAACATGGTGGCCCAGGCCCAGGCCGAATGCGAGCGCATCGAGCGGCAGACGGCCAAGGACCTTGAAAACATGGGCAAGAGCGCCCGGCGCCAGCTGCGCGAATACGCTGCCGAGCTCTCCATCGAGACGGCGGAGAAGCTGGTGCGTGAAGCGATCAACGACGAGGACCGCGGGCGGATACTCACCGCCAGCCTCGAGCGGGTAGGAGGCGAAAAGTGATCGGAACAGCCATCGGCAATCGGTATGCCAAAGCCCTCCTCTCCGTGGCCCTGGAGCACAACAGCGCCGACCAGGCGGGCCAGGAGCTCGAAGAGCTGCAGGCCTGGCTCAACGAGAACCAGCAGGTCCGCGCCTTCTTTTCCCTGATCACCGCGGAGAAGCAGCAAAAGCGGTCGGTGATGCTCGAGATACTGCCCAACCTCGGGCTTTCCACCCACGTCGGCAACCTGGTCCGCCTGCTGGCCGAGAACGGCCGGCTGCACCAGATCAACGAGGTGGTTGACGCCTACCGCGGCCTGTACCGCGAGAACCAGGGGATTCTCGGTGTGGACGTGGCCACGGCGGCGGAGCTGGAAGACCAGGAACGGGACCAGATCCGGCAGGCCATCGCGGCCGGTACCGGTAAAAAAATAATCCTCGAGGAATCGGTGGACCCGGAGATCATTGGCGGGCTCCGCTACCGTATCGGCAGCACACTGTATGACGGAAGCGTAAAGAGCCAGCTTTCACAGTTGAAGCGCAGCCTAATGAAGGAGTAGTCGCATGGACATCAACGCGGCGGAGATTTCCAAGATCATCAAGGAGAGGATCGAGCAGTTCGAAAGCTCGATCGACGTGAGCGAAGTGGGGACGGTGATCACCGTCGGTGACGGTGTGGCCCGGATGCACGGCCTGGACAAGGTGATGTCCGGCGAGCTGCTGGAATGCCCCAACGGGGTGTTCGCCATCGCGCTCAACCTCGAGGAAGACAATGTCGGCGCCGTTTTGATGGGCGACTCGTCGCTGGTCAAGGAAGGCGACACGGTCAAGCGCACCGGCCGGATCATGTCGGTGCCGGTGGGTGAGAGCCTGCTCGGCCGCGTGGTCAACGCGCTGGGCCAGCCGCTGGACGGCAAGGGCGAGGTGCAGTTCGAGAAGTACGCCAACATCGAGCGGATCGCCCCTGGCGTCATCGACCGCCAGTCGGTGAAAGAGCCGGTGCAGACCGGCCTCAAGGCCGTCGATTCGATGATCCCCATCGGCCGCGGCCAGCGCGAGCTGATCATCGGCGACCGCCAGACCGGAAAGACCGCCCTTTGCGTGGACACCATCATCAACCAGAAGGGCGGCGACATGATCTGCATCTACGTCGCCATCGGTCAGAAGCAGTCCACCGTGGCCCAGGTGGTGAAGACCCTGGAAGATCACGGCGCCATGGACCACACCATCGTGGTTGTGGCCTCGGCCAGCGACCCTGCCCCGCTGCAGTACATCGCACCGTACAGCGGCTGCGCCATGGGCGAGTATTACCGCGACAAGGGTATGCACGCCCTGACGATCTACGACGATCTCTCCAAGCACGCGGCGGCCTACCGCGAAATCTCGCTGCTGCTCCGCCGGCCCCCCGGCCGCGAGGCCTATCCCGGAGACATCTTCTACCTGCACTCCCGGCTCCTCGAGCGGGCGGCCAAACTCAACGACGAGCTGGGCGGCGGCTCGCTGACTTCGCTGCCGGTGATCGAAACCCAGGCCGGTGACGTCTCGGCCTACATCCCGACCAACGTGATCTCGATCACCGACGGCCAGATCTACCTCGAGTCGGACCTCTTCTTCTCCGGTGTCCGCCCGGCGGTGAACGTGGGCCTCTCGGTCTCCCGTGTGGGCGGCAGCGCGCAGAACAAGGCGATGCGCAAGGTCGCCGGCTCCCTCCGTCTCGACCTGGCCCAGTACCGCGAGCTGGCTGCCTTCGCCCAGTTCGGCTCCGACCTGGACAAGGCGACCCAGAACCAGCTGGCCAAGGGCGCACGGATGGTGGAGCTGCTCAAGCAGAAGCAATACGAGCCGATGCCGGTGGAAGAACAGGTGGTGGAGATCTTCCTCGGTATTTCCGGCCTGCTCACCGATGTGCCGGTGAGCGAGGTGCAGGCCTTCAACAAGGGCTTCATCGAGTATTTCCGCAGCCATGAGGACGAGACGCTGGCCACCCTTCGGGACAAGAAGGAGATGACCGACGACGTCCGCGCCACAATCACCTCGGCGGTAAACGCATACAAGGCCGAACGCGGCGTGGCGGTCAAGGAGGGCTAACCGTGCCAAACGTTCAGGACATTCGCCGCCGGATCCGCAGCGTGAAGAACACGCAGCAGATCACCAAGGCGATGAAGATGGTCGCCGCGGCCAAGCTGCGCCGGGCCCAGGAGAACATGGAAGGCACCCGGCCCTATGCCGGCCGCCTCGACCAGTTCCTCGGCGCCCTGCTCTCCCGGCCCGAGGTGAGCGAGCACCCGCTGACCACCGCCCGCGAGGTGAAGACGGTGGAAGTGGTGGTGGTCACTTCGGACAAGGGGCTTTGCGGCGGCTTCAACTCCACCATGCTCCGCGAAGCCGTGGCCAGGATCGACCGGATGAAGGACGAGGGCAAGGAGGTCCGGCTGACCCTGATCGGCAAGAAGGGCTGGGACTTCTTCCGCCGCCGTCCCTACGACGTGCGGATCAAGCACGTCGAAATGTTCAGTGCGCTCAACTATCGGGACGCCTTCCCGGTGGCCGACGAGCTGATCACCCTCTTCCAGGAGGGCGGCGCCGACCAGGTGGTGATGATCGGAAACTTCTTCAAGTCGATCATGGCCCCGCTGGTCAAGACCACCCGGCTGCTGCCGGTTGCCACCGATATGGACGAGCAATCGGACGAGTCCTACGACCCGATTTTCGAGCCGGGCGAGGAGAAGATCATCGCCCAGCTGGTGCCCCGGGTGGTGCGGGTGCTCATCGCCCAGGCGCTCTTCGAGTCGTACGCCGCCGAGCAGGCCTCGCGGATGACGGCCATGGACACGGCGACCACCAACGCCGGCGAGATGATCGACCAGCTCACCTTGAAAATGAACACGGTTCGCCAGGCGGCCATCACCAGCGAGCTGATCGAGATCGTCAGCGGCGCTGACGCGCTGTAAATATGCCGGCCCTGCCCTGCGGGGGCCCAAAAGCATCGAGGACATCATGAGCGAGAACGGAAAAATGATTGGACGGGTTGTGAGCGTCATCGGTCCCGTGGTGGACGTGGCGTTCGACGGCGACCACCTGCCGGCGATCATGAACGGCGTTCACATCACCGGCACCGCCGGCGACGTGGAGATCGACGTTGTGGGCGAAGTGCAGCAGCACCTGGGTGAGAACCGGGTCCGCTGCGTGGCGCTGAAGCCCACCGAGGGCATGGTCCGCGGGATGAAGGCCCTGGACCTCGACGGCCCGATCAATATCCCGGTGGGCCCCGAGACCCTGGGCCGGATAATGAACGTGATCGGCGAGCCGGTGGACAAGATGGGCCCGATCACGACCAAGATGACCTACCCCATCCACCGCCACGCGCCCTCCTTCGAGTCCCAGGATACGGAGCAGGAGATGTTCGAGACCGGGATCAAGGTCATCGACCTCCTCGAGCCGTACACCAAGGGCGGCAAGACCGGCCTCTTCGGCGGCGCCGGTGTGGGCAAGACCGTTCTGATCATGGAGCTGATCCACAACATTGCCACCAAGCACTCCGGTGTGTCGGTGTTCGCCGGTGTGGGCGAGCGGACCCGTGAAGGCAACGACCTCTGGCTGGAGATGAAGGAGTCGGGCGTGCTGAAGCAGACCGCCCTGATCTACGGCCAGATGACCGAGCCCCCGGGCGCCCGTCTGCGGGTTGCCCTGACCGGTCTCACCGCGGCGGAATACTTCCGGGATGAGGAAGGCCGCGACGTGCTGCTCTTCATCGACAACATCTTCCGCTTCACCCAGGCCGGTTCCGAGGTGTCCGCGCTGCTCGGCCGCATGCCGTCGGCCGTGGGCTACCAGCCGACCCTGGCCTCGGAGATGGGCGAGATGCAGGAGCGGATCACCTCCACCGACAAGGGCTCGATCACCTCGGTGCAGGCGATCTACGTGCCGGCCGATGACTACACCGACCCGGCGCCGGCGACGACCTTCGCCCACCTCGACGCCTCGACCAACCTCTCGCGGCAGATCTCCGAGCTGGGCATCTACCCCGCAGTGGATCCGCTGGCCTCCACCTCCCGTATCCTCGACCCGCGGATCCTCGGGGACGAGCACTACGGCACCGCCCGTGCGGTGCAGGGCGTGCTGCAGAAATACAAGGACCTGCAGGACATCATCGCCATCCTCGGCATGGAGGAGCTCTCGGAAGAGGACAAGATCACCGTGGCCCGGGCGCGGAAGATCCAGAAGTTCCTCTCCCAGCCCTTCTTCGTCGCCGAGGCGTTCACCGGCATGAAGGGCAAGTACGTCGAGCTGAAGGATTCGATCAGGGGTTTCCAGGAAATCGTCGACGGCAAGCACGACGACATGCCGGAGCAGGCCTTTTACATGGTGGGCACCATCGAGGAAGCCCAGGAAAAGGCCAAGCAGATGGCGGCGGAGGAGTAGCCACCGATGTCCGACAACAAGATCAAGGTCGAGATCATGACGCCCGAGCGGCCGCTGGCCGATGAAGAGGCCTCCGAGGTCAACTTCCCGGCAACCGACGGCTACATGGGCGTGCTGCCCGAGCACACGCCGCTGGTGGCCGAACTGGGCATCGGCGAAGTGCGGGTCCAGATCAACGGCCAGGAGAAACGCTTCATGGTCAACGGCGGCTTTGTCCAGGTGTTCCCCGACCGGGTGACCCTGATGGCCAACGAGGCCGAGGCTGCCGACGAAATCGACGGGGACAAGGCCCGGGCCGACCTCAAGCAGTCGGAAGAAGATCTGGCCAAAGCCGAGATGCCCGAAGAGGTGGACGCGGCTCTCGATCTGGCAAAGACGGCTGAAACGCGTATCGGTCTGCTGGGCAGCTAGCCCGGCAGTGTTCATATCCAGACCCCGTCTGGAAGGCAATATAAGGGGTGCCGGCGATTTACACCTTCGCCGGCACCCCGTTTTTTATGTGCCGAGGCCGGCAGCTACTCTCCGAGGCTGCGGTAATCGTTCTCGTCGGTGGTCAACAATTCCATTAGCCGGGGATGTACGAAAATCTTCTCACGCCCGACCCGATGTTCCTCGAGCACACCGATGTCTGCCAACAGCTTGAGATATTTCGATGCGGCTTGTCTCCTGGCGATACCGGCCTCCACAAGATTTGAGATCCGGCAGTAGGGTTGGGTGAAGAGCAGGTCGACCAGCTCACGGCTATACACCTTGGGCAGTCTTTTCCGAACGTGGGCGACCGTGGCGACGGACAGTTCCCGGATCGCGCTGATTTTGGCATTCGTCCAGACCGCCGTCTCGCGTAGACCCTCGATCATGAAGAGCAGCCATGGCTCCCAGGCCCGATCTCGCGTGACGGCCAACAGCTTGTCGTAGTATTCATTCTTCCGACCGATGATGTAGCGGCTCAGGTAGAGAACAGGGAGGGTCAGCAGGTTCTCCTGAATCAGGTAGAGGCTGTTCAATATGCGACCGGTACGGCCGTTGCCGTCGGTGAACGGATGGATCGCTTCGAACTGGTAGTGTCCGGCCGCCATGCGAATGAGGGGATCGAGCTCACTCGGCTCGTTCAGAAACCGTTCCCAGTCCGCGAGCAATTCACGAAGCAGGGCCTCGCCTTCCGGAGGCGTGTAAATCGTTTCGCCGGAAAGGCCGCCGGCAAGCCTGGTGCCCGGCACGCGTCGCACCCGCATCTCCGCACCGCGGATCCGGCTGCAGATGGTTTCGGCGGTGGCGGTGCACAAGGGACGTTTTTCAAGCGCGAGATACCCCTCCATCAGGGCCTGGCGATAGCGAAGCGCTTCCCTGGTGGCCGGGTCAGTTTCGCCGCGGCCATGGAGGTTCCTGAACAGTCTGTCGGTGGTCGTGACGATGCTTTCGATCTCAGAACTGGCCTGGGCCTCGAGCAGCGGCAATGTGTTGATCAGCATGCTTTGATTGGGGATCAGCTCGGCCGCCTGCTTGAGCTCGGCCAGAGCTGCACGCGCAGCGATACAGGCCCGCAAGACGGGTTTTGTTTCGATACCGCTGGTGCCGGTCAGTGGGGGGAGATCATTGAACGGGTTGTTCGGGGACCAGCCAGGAGTTGTCATGATGATGAAATCCCGTTTTGTCGACATGTCGAAAATACATGTCGAGAATATATGTCACCTGCATCGACATGTCAACATTACGTGTCGATGTTTTTCGATTTCATCGACATGTCGTATCCCTGACCGGAGGATCCTTGGCGTGGAGCATGACAACACCGCCCGCGCTGTGAAGACCGAACTGCCCGAAGAGATGGACACGGCCCTCGAGCTGACCAAGACGGCTTGAACGCGTATCGGTCTGCTGGGCCTGCAGCCCTGCAGTGTTTATGTCCAGACCATGTCTGGAAGGCAATATAAGGGGTGCCGGCGGTTTACACCACTGCCGGCACCCCGTTTTTTTGCGCAGAGGGACACCACACTAGGCGACGCTCAGCGTCTTGATGCCGGCGACTTCATCCTTGATCGCCTGGTCCGCATCCCACAGATCGACCGCGCGCTGGGCATTGAGCCAGAACTCCGGCGAGTTGCCGAACAGCTTGCCCAGGCGGAGAGCCATTTCAGGACTCAGGGCGCGACGACACCGCAACAGCTCGTTCACTGTTTGCCGGGAGACACAAATCACGCGAGCGAGCCCGGAAATCGTCAATCCGAAGTCCGGCAGAAAGTCCTCGCGCAGCATTTCGCCGGGATGGGTGGGCCGGCGTTTCATTCGTCCCGTGTTGGCGAGATTCATCTCACACCCCGTCTCAATGATAGTCACAGACTTCGACGTCGTAGGCGTCTCCGTCAACGAACCGGAAACAGATGCGCCATTGCTCGTTGACCGAGATTGAGTATTGACCCTTGCGATCGCCGTCCAGCCGGTGCAATCGATTTCCTGGTGGCACCTTGAGGTCATCGATGCTTGTGGCAAGGTCCACATACTCGAGTTTGCGCGCGGCCCGGGGCGCCACATCAGCAGGGAACCGTTTCGCCTTGCCGGCCAGGTAAAGCTCCCGTGTTCGCTTGTCCGCAAACGTCTTGATCATGGATCAATGTAACGCGTCACGTGACGCATGTCAAGTTGAAGTCGAGTTCCTGTTTCGCAGCCGATCAACAAACCGGGTATCGCAATATCCATACCGGCCGGAACAGGTGCCAAAAATGGAGCTTGATGCCGCTCACCTGCGCTGCGGTGTAACGCCTGCGGCAATTACGGAACCAGCGGTTGACAACCGGCAAGCGCATTGGTTCATCGGCAATGGATGGCTAGAAGAAAGGGTTGAGGATCCGCACGCCGTGGATCGTCTGGCCGTGGTTGAGATCCTCCGTATAGATGATTTCAGCGTTCGAACGCCTTGCGGCGACGAGGATCAGTGTGTCCCAGTAGGAGAGCTTCAGTCTACGACAGATTGCCCCCGCTTCCCGAATCGCTTCGTAGTCGATGAGGAAGACCGGCCAGACGGCGAAGTCGTCCATCACTTCCAGGGCCTTGACCGCCGGGATGGGCCGGCGAATCTTCTTCGTCACCGTGACGAAGAACTCCTGGAGCACCTGGGTGCTCAGGCGGAGCCGGTTACCCGCAGCGAGCTGTTCGATCAGCTGCGCGGCCAGGCGACGGCGGCGGTTCTCCGAGCGGTCGAGGGCGTAGACGAGGATGTTGGTGTCCACGAAGGCAGGCCGGTCATCGCTCATGGAGTTCATCCCTTGTCCAGCGTTTGTCTCCAACCTCGAGAATCCCGCGGGCCATGCGTGATTTGAGGCGATCCAGAGCGTCCCGACGCTTCCGGTCTTCCTCCACCAGGTTCTTCAGATGATCCCGGATCAACTGGTTGACCGAGGTGTTCCGGTCGAGGGCCAGTTTTCGTGCGGTCATCAGCAGATCCTCGTCGATGGCGAGGGTCAGGTTCTTCATCTCGGTGCCTCCTACACATAATAAGGTAATACCTTATTATGTGTAGAGTCAATTGATTTTTTTACCAGATACCTGAACGCGAGCGCCCGTATCTGGTATTGTTAATTGAGAACTGAATTCGTGGCCGGTTTGGCCCTTTCCCGGAGGTATACGTGTCGAAACACTTTCTTCTGCTCTTCATCGCCCTGCTGGTTTTCGTGCCGGCGGCAGCGCCCCCCGCCCTGGCCGGGCCGCAAGGCCTCGAGGGATCGGTGGTGCGCGTGGTCAACTTCTCCCAGCGCGGCAACTGGTATTCCCCCTGGGACGTGACCGACGTGGCCCAGGGGTCCGGCTCGGGTTTTGTCATCGACGGCGGCCTGATTATGACCAATGCCCATGTGGTCAGCGACTCACGGCTGCTGGTGATCTTCATTCACAACGACCCCGAGCCGTATGTGGCCGAGGTGGTCCACGTGGGCCACGATTGCGATCTGGCTCTGGTCCGACCCGCCGACCCCGGGGTGCTGAGCGATGTGACGCCGCTGAAAATCGGTGAACTGCCCACCCTGGGCAGTGTGGTTGACACCCTCGGCTACCCGGCGGGGGGCACCCAGATCTCGTCCACCCGCGGAGTGGTCTCACGAATCGACGAGACGCTCTACATCCACTCCGGCGTCGACCTGCACATCTCGGTGCAGACCGACGCGGCGATCAATCCCGGCAACAGCGGCGGGCCGGTGGTCCAGGACGGGCAAGTGGTGGGCGTGGCTTTCCAGGCCGACCTGCGGCAGGAGAACGTGGGCTACTTCATCCCCACCGGCGTGATCAACCGTTTCCTCCGCGACGTGGGCGACGGCCGTTACGACGGCTACCCCGAGCTGGGCGCGGACACCTCCGGGATGGAGAACCCGGCCATCCGGGCCTGGGCCGGCATGGGCGAAGACGAGACCGGGGTGCGGGTCAACCACATCCACTCCGGTTCCAGCGCCGAGGGCTACCTCAGGGAAGGAGACGTGATCCTGGCGGTGGACGGCCGGCCGGTGGCCAATGACGGTTCGGTGCCCGACGGCGACTCGCGGGTCTCCTTCGGCATGCTGGCCGACCAGAAACAGATCGGCGAGATTCTCCCCCTGCGCCTGTTGCGGGACGGGGAACGCTTCGATATCGATGTGACGCTGCTGGCCTTCCCCACCGGGGACACCCGGGGCAACCTCTACGACCAGTTCCCGCGGTATTACGTCTACGGCGGCCTGGTCTTCGTGCCGCTGGACCGGGAGATGCTCAAGACCTTCGGGGTGGAGTGGTTTGCCCGGGCGGACAAGAACCTGATGCAGGAGTTCTTCCTCCGGCCGCTCCACGAGCCGGGGGCCATGATGCAGGAGCGGGTGGTCCTGCTGCGCCGGCTGGACCATCCGGTGAACGCCGACATGGCCTGGTTTCGCAACGTCGTCGTGAAACGGATCAACGGGCGGGAGGTCACCAGCCTGGACGACCTGGTGGAGAGCCTGGAGAGCCACGAGGGGGACTACCACCTGATCGAGTTCTCCCACCGCGGCCGGTTCAGCGTGCTTGACCGGCGCGAGGCCGAGGAAGCCCACACCGAGATCCTGGAGCGCTATGGCATCGGGGAGGACCGCAACCTATGAGCAGAACAGGAAACCTGGCAATGGTGTGGATCGTCCTCCTGCTGGCTCTGGCCATCCCGGTGACCGCAGACAGCGGGGATGATGCCGCGGACGCGGCCGAGCAGCACGAGATGAACGTTGTGGGCCTCGAGGTGACCTACCAGGGGTGGGACGAGGACCGGCCGTGGGCCAAGCGGATCCCCCAACACCGCAACGCCGCGGCGGTGCTGGTGGACGGCACGCACCTGCTGACCACGGCCCAGATGGTGGACCAGGCGGCCTTTATCCGGCTGGCGACCTTCGGGCGGACCCGGCCCGTGGAGCCCCGGGTGGTGCGGGTCGATCCGGACGTCAACCTGGCGCTGCTGGTGATCGATGACCCGGAGGTGCTGGAGGACCTGCAGCCGGTTCCCGTGGCCGAAAGCACACCCACCGCGGGGGTTCTGCGCACCGTGCGCTGGAACGGCCAGCAGCTGGAAGCGGCCGCCTCCCGGGTCAGCGGGTTCCGGGTGGAGCGCAGCTGGGGCGGCCGGCTGAACCACGCCTTTCTGCACATGCGTACCGATATCGGCAGCGGCGGCTGGGGCGAGCCGGTCTTTGCCAACGGGGCCCTGGTGGGTCTCACGGTCTCCCAGAAGGAGCAGCGCAGCCGGGCCATCCCGGCGGAGGTGATCAATGCCTTTCTCCTCCGGGCCCGGGCGGAGGGGCCGCTGGTGGGCTTCCCTTCGCTGGGCATCAGCTGGCAGGTCAACGAGGACCGGGCCATGGCCCGCTTTCTGGGCCAGCAGGGTGAGCCGCGCGGAGTGCTGATCCGCCAGGTCCCCTGGGGCGCGTCGGCCTGCGGCGTGCTGGAGCCGCGGGATATCCTGCTGGAGCTGGGCGGCCACGCCATCGACGCGGAAGGCTACTACCGCCACCCGCAGCTGGGTCAACTGAAGTTCAGCCACCTGCTGGTGGAACAATACCGGCCCGGCGATACGGTGGATGCGCGGGTGCTGCGGGGGGGCGAGGAACTGACGCTGTCGGTGACCTTGCGGACCTACCCGGCGGCCCTCGACCTGATCCCCGCCCGCCGGAACGGTCCGCCGTCCTACATGGTGGTCGGAGGCCTGGTGATCCGGGAGCTGGAACTGCCCTATCTCGGCACCTGGGGCAAGGACTGGAACGAGAACGCGCCGCTCTCCCTGACCACCCGCTACAACCTGAACCGCAACGGCCAGTCGAAGGAGCGCCGGCGGTACGTGCTGATCACCTCGGTGCTGCCCACAGAGTACAACGTCGGGTACCAGGATCTGCGGGAGGCAGTGGTGGAGGAGGTCAACGGCCGGCCGGTGAGCGACATCCGGGACGTGGTGCAGGGCCTGGCCAACCCGCAGAACGGGTTTCACCTGATCCGCCTGGCGCCCGATTCCGGCCGCGACCTGGTGGTGCTCGATGCGGCCACTCTGGACCAGGCCACGGCGGAGGTCCTGGAGACCTACCGCGTGCCGGCGGCAGTCCGGCTCTCGGAGACGCCGCTGCCCGAGGGCGGGGGGGATTGCCCCGGGGCCAGCTGATCAGGAAACTGGTGACTGTCCCCGATTTTCCTGTCAGTGATATTGGGTGTTCAGTGCGCTGCAGGCGTCGGCCAGTTCGGCCTCCAGGAGGGGGATTTCCCTGCAGATGTAGTTGAGGTGTTCCCTTTCGGCGTTCTGGAAGGCTTTGAACGTCTGGACGAACTCGCAGTTGGTGGCCGCCACCACCCCGCGGAACATCTGGTTGATCTCTGACCCCTCGATCTCGATCACCAGGTGCAGGACATCGGTGGTGTCCACCATGTTCACCAGGTTCTTCTCGATCTCCGCCATCCGCTTCTCCAGCACCGGCACCTTGTCGCGCCACTGCGAGACCTCCTCCTCCCGCCACTCCGACTCACCGGCCAGCCCGCGGCAGAGTTCCAGCAGCTCGGCGTGTCCCTGCTCCTGCCGGGCCAGGGAATCGAAGAAGCGGGCCAGCGGGGGTGACGCTTCGAACTGCCGGCCCAGCCGGCGATAGACCTCGCCGGCCCGGACTTCCAGGGCGACGCACTGCTCGATGAAGGAGGTTACATTGGCGGGGACCGGCGTGCGGTGCAGGGTCGGGGCGACGATGGAGAGGAAGGTGCGGTCCGGCCCGGCGGCGAGGGTGCGGAAGAAGACTGTCCAGCCAAAGCTCTGAATGGTGGTCACCGGGTGGGCCAGCACGTGCCGCTTGCAGATCACCCCTTTCATCCTGTATCTCCTTCAGGTCCGGGTGGGGAGGGAGCCCTCCACTGGCGTCCAGTATATAATATTTTCCGATCTTCCGGCACAAGGCCCCGGTGGGGGTATCTCGTGAGACCGAAAAAAAGCCCCTGTTTCGATCTCTCCTCCGGGACCGAAACGGGGGCTGCCATTCCCCTGCCGGCGGTCTGTACTGCCCGGCCGCACGTTGGGGAACATTGGTCAATTAAATATCGCTGTTCATTAGAGGCCGGGTCCTGCCGCTCGGCTGTCCCCTCCCCTTCACCTTATTAGATGATTGCGGGGCCGATTGGTTACAATGGTGGCCTGATTATTTACCTGCAGGCTGGGGAGGGCAGGAAAACATGACTTCGATTCAGGCGTTCATCCTCGGCGTGATCCAGGGTCTCACCGAGTTTCTGCCCATCAGCAGTTCGGGGCACCTGGTTATCTTCCAGCGTCTGTTCGGGCTGGTGGAGCCGGGGATCTCTTTTGATATCAGCGTTCACCTGGGAACCCTGGCCGCGGTGGTCATTTTCTTCCGGCGGGAGATTCTCGAGGTGAACACGGCGGCAGTGTCGGGATTCCGGAGAGTGATCGAGCGGAAGGCGTCCTTATCCAGGCTCTTTGAAGAGGATCCCGGTTTCCGGCTGGCCATGCTTCTGATCGTCGGGTCGATTCCCACCGCGATCATCGGCATCCTGCTCCAGACCTGGTCGGACAAGCTCTTCTCCTCGCTCTCCCTGGTGGGCGGAATGCTGATGGTCACCGGCCTGATACTGGTGGCCACCGGAGTGCTGCTCTGGCTGACCCGGGGGGCGGAGGAGAAAGGGCAGGGGATGAGCGGCTTTACCCTGGGAATCGCCCTGGTCATCGGCGTGGTCCAGGGGCTGGCCATCATCCCCGGCATCTCCCGCTCCGGCTCCACCATTGCCGCCGGGCTGCTCTTCGGGCTGAACCGCAAGACGGCCGGCAGCTATTCCTTTCTTCTCTCCATCCCCGCCATTGCCGGTGCCGCGGCACTTCACCTGTTGCTGGACGGGATGGCCGACTTCGACCCCTGGATGATGGTCATCGGCACAGTGGTTTCCTTTGCGGTGGGGTTTCTCTCCCTGGGGATCCTGATGAGGATTGTGGATCGGGGCAAGCTGTATCTCTTTGCGCCGTACTGCCTGCTGGCCGGTCTGGCGGTGCTGATCTTCAGTCTGTGAGCTGGATGACGACAGTTCGAGGGCTAAACCCTGGTGGCGCCGATGGACTCCACCACCCTGCTGGTCGATCTTGACGGCACGTTGGTCCACAGCTGGCCGTCGGCCTGCAACCCGGGGCTTTCCGCCTGCCTCAACGAAAACGGCGGCGGGTTCCCTACTCCAGCTCCCCCTCGTCCTGCATCCGCTCCACCAGCTTCTTCACCTTCTCGGTGGCCGAGCGGTGGGTTACCAGGGTGCGTTTGCCGGAGCGGACCACCACCAGGTCGCTGACCCCCACCAGGGCCACCATCTCTTCCGGGTCCTCACAGAAGACGGCGTTGGTCTCCGCGTCGAGACCACGGATGCGGCCGGCGCCGCGGTTGCCCGCACCGTCCGGCTGGTGGAACTGCTCCAGGGCCAGCCAGCCGCCCACGTCGCTCCACTGGAAGGCCGCCCGCACCATGCGCACGTCATCGGCCTTCTCCATCACCCCGAAATCGATGGAGATCTTGTCCAGCGGCTCGAAGGCGGTCTGCAGGTCGGTGACCCAGGCGGCGCTGCCGTCCGAGGCCTTCAGCGGGTCCAGCCGCCGGGCGTGGCCGGGCAGGAAGGTGCGGATGGCGGTGCCGATGGCCGAAGTGCGCCAGGTGAACATCCCGCTGTTCCAGCTGTGGCGGCCGGAGGCGACAAAGTCCCGGGCGGTCTGCAGGTCGGGTTTCTCGCGGAACTTGGCCAGCCGGAAGTGCTCGATGTCGTCATCGGTTTTCAGCGGGTCGCCGGCTTCGAGGTAGCCGTATCCGGTGGCCGGATATGCCGGGGTGATGCCGAAGGTGTAGAGCGCACCGCTCTCCGCAGCCGCCCGGGCGGCGGAGAGGACGGTTTTCTGGAAGAGTTCCACCGGCTGGATCAGATGGTCGGCGGTGAGCACGGCCATCACCGGGTCGCCGAAGCGGGCCTCGCAGAGCACGGCCGCCAGAGCCACCGCCGCCGCGGTGTCCCGGGCCACCGGCTCGCCGATGACGTTGGCCGCCGGGATCTGCGGCAGCTGCTGGCGGACCAGGCCGGCGTGACGGCCGTTGGTCAGCACCAGGGTGCGCTCCGGCGGCACCATGCCGGAGAGCCGGTCCACGGTGAGCTGGAGCATGGTCCGGTCACCGAAGAGGGTGAGGAACTGCTTGGGCTTCGACGGCAGGCTCAGCGGCCAGAAGCGGGTGCCCGAGCCCCCGGCCATGATCACCGCCACCAGGTCTTTTTGCGGGTCAAAGGTGTCGGACATGGATCGTTCTCCAGGCGGGTCTGCTCAGCAGCTCCGTCCGTAATCGTCTTCGAAGCGGACGATGTCGTCTTCACCGAAGTAGTCGCCCGTCTGCACTTCTATAAATACGCAGGGAATGTCACCGGGGTTGCGTACCCGGTGCCGGGCCTCCCGGGGGATGTCGACGGCCTCACCGGCCCGGACCAGGAACTCGTCGTCATTGAGGGTCACCAGCCCTTCACCCTCGATCATCAACCAGTGCTCGGTGCGCCGGTGGTGCAGTTGCAGGCTCAGCCGCTGGCCGGGATCGACCACGATGCGCTTGACCTTGTGCTCGGGATGATCCTCCAGCACGACGTAGTGACCCCACGGCCGGTAGTTTTCCCGGCGGCCGAGGACCTGGCGGTAGACGGCGAGACAGGATTCGGCCAGTTCAGGGCCCGAAGAAATCGTGCCGATCAGCGGCAGGCCGGCCGGCGCGGCGCCGGGGTAGCCTTCGGTGAAGCAGGCGTCTTCTCCCAGGCTGCGCCAGGTTGGTTCCTCCTCGGGGGAGCAGGGGCGGTGGATGGTTGTGAGCAACGGCAGGTCGGACCGGGAGAACAGGGCCGCGGCCGCCAGGCCGATATGGTTGTGAACCAGGTCGAACTTTCCCACGGCCCCCAGCACACTGGCCAGTTGAAAGGCCTGCCTCACCCTGGGCGCCAGCTCCAGGTCCTTGTCCTGCGGTCCGGAACAGACCACCAGTTCACTGCCTCCGCTGGAGCCCTCGGCGGCATAGAGGGTCACCTGATGACCGTCGGTCACCAACGCCGCCGCCAGCTCGCCGATGGCGTGATACGGGTTCCCCTCCGCCGTCGGCGAGACGGCCCGGTCCAGTGGGCAGACCATGGCGATGCGCATCAGCCGCTTCTCCTTTCCAAATCCTGACGTCGGGACGGGGTCACGCCCGGACTGGACTTGCGAGTATTGTTGAACGAGAAAATAGTCCTTTGCCGGCGAGAGGTCAAGACCGCGGCCGTTGCTGCAGCCAGCTGGCGATGGTTTCCACCAGCAGCGGGTGGAGTTCCCGGTCCTCGGCGTTGTAGTTGACCGCCAGTTGCGGGCCCAGCTCTTCGAGGGGGGTCTGCTCAATCTTGAACACGTGGTCCGCCTCTGGAATGTCCCTCCGGACCACCGGCAGCCCTGCCAGGAGAGCCGCCTCCAACAGCAGGTCGGCGTCGGGGTCCGGCTTCACCTGCATATCCCGGTCACCGTTGATGATCAGCGAAGGCAGGCCGCTTCCGGCCAGCGCCGCCGCCGGGTCGAAGACCAGTATTTCCCTGATAAAGGCCTGGGCCGCCTTCTGCTGGAAGGCCATGGCCACCGAGAGGAGGCCCAGGTCGCCGCCCAGCAGGGAGAGATCCATCTCCTCACCCGCCGCGCAATGCTCGAGCACCGTGCGCAGCCCGTCGATCAGCTGCTCTTCCTTTTCCGGGGTGGCGTTTCCCAGACGGATCTGGGCGCGGATCTGATCGATCACCGTCTCCATCATCGTCCGGCCCGGCGTGGCCAGCAGGATCAGCCCGGCCAGCGGCGTACCCGGCTCCCCGGCCAGCCGGACGGCATGGATGCCGCCCTCGCTGTGCCCGGCAGGATAGATGTTGCTCCGGTCCACGAAGTCGCGGGAGGCCAGCAGAGCCAGGCCGGCCCGCTGCTCGGCCAGGTAGTCATCCCAGCTCAGCTCGCCGCTGAATTCGGTGTCGCCGGTGCCCCGCTTGTCGTAGCGCAGGACCACCACTCCGCGGCGCCCCAGGGCTTCGGCCAGCAATCGCCCGCTGCCGTTGTCCCCCGGCAGCAGGCGGCTGTTCCAGTCCCGGTCGGTGGGCCCGCTGCCGGCGATGAGCAGCAGGGCGGGAAACGGGCCGGCACCGGCGGGCCTGGTCAGGGTGCCGTGAACCGTGGTGCCCGCTGCGTCGAAGGTCACCTCCTCGGCCACCAGGTCATATACCGGCTCCATGGTCACCGGGGACACTTCGGATGCCTCCGGCGCCACGGTCACGGCAGCCGGCGCCGGCGGCTCGGACGGGTTCGGGACGGGGGGTGGCGTTTTACAGGCTGAAAGTGCGGCGAGGAGCAGGATGACCAGCAGTGTGCGATACATTCGTGGCGTCTCCATATTGCTTGAAGGGATACGGGGAAGATTCGGTTATTATTCAAAATTAGACATCGATTCAACTCCAGATTATGGCAGAATATCCGTAGATGCCAACTCCAGACAACAACGGGACCCCTTGCCGGCCCCGGAGGCGCCACCGATGAACAAGCGAAAGACGTTTTTCCGGCTCATGATGATCTGTCTGGCCCTTGGGACGGCCGCCTGCTCGAGCACCGATACGGCCAACCTTCCCGACACCTATCCCCTGGATCTTGACCACCAGGCAACCGGCCCGGACCTCGCCCGCTGGGGCAACGATCTGCAAGAGGCGCTTGCCCTCGCGGCAGAGAACGGCCGCCCGGTGCTCGCCCTCTATCGTGACGGGGGTGCCGGAGGCCTCACCGCCCAGCCGTTGATGGCCGAGGCCGCCGAGGATCTGTTCATCCCCCTGCTCCTTCCGGCGGGTTCGGCAAGGGACGGCGAGGACTGCCGGATCTTCGATGCTCGGGAGCGCGACCTGGTGCCACCGGCGGACGCGGTGGAAACCCCGGGCCAGCTGGCGCTGATGATGGTCCGGGCCGTGGAGGCCGGGAATGGCCGGGTGCCGCGGTGGCTGCGTCTCGTCGCGGAAGAGAACGGGGCTGAAGGGCGGCGGATGATCTCGCTGGCCATGTTCTGCTTCTGGGAGGGCGAGGCAAAGCTGGGAAACCTCGACGGCGTGCTGGCCACCCGCTCGGGGATGATGGACCAGGACGAGGTGGTGGAGGTGGTCTACGATCCCCAGGTGCTCGGCCTGGACGCGCTGGTACGTTCGGCACAGAAGATGGACTGTGCCAGTGCGGTTTACGCCCATACTGCCGATGACCTGGACCAGGCCCGCAAAGTGGTTGGCGACCGTGCCAAACCGGCCCCGGAGCGGGCCCGGATGGTGGATGACGATCAGGTGAAATACGCACTCAAGCGGACGCCCATGGCCCGCCTGCCCCTGACCCCCATGCAGGCGGCAAAGATCAACGCCGACATCCGGCTGGAAGAAAACCCGAGCCGCTGGCTCAGCCCGCGGCAGCTGAAGATGCTCGACTCCGTCAAACGCCTGCTGGAGGAGGACCCCGCGGCCCTGGACGACTTTTCGCCACCCGGCTCAATCGCCCTCCTCGCCGAATACCAGGCCCGCCTCCAGAAACGCCTCGGAATTAAATGAGGGACAGCAGTTAAAAAGGGGTCAGGTAACTGGTTCATCTCTGGGTGCATCCGTTCAAAGCCCTGACGGATAAACAATTATGTGAAATTAATTAGTGACCTGTCCCCTTTTTAACGCCCCCTTTACATTCAGAAGCGGCCGGCGGCTGCGTTGGCGCCACGGAGGAACGGCCCGGTAAATGCAAAGATCTCGTAGAGCTGCTCGACGCCGCTGCCGTTATAGCGCCAGACCCTCACGTGGCCGCGGTTCTCCTCTGCCGGACCCAGCCCGGAGATGATCTCGTCCCGGCCGTCGCCGGTGATGTCCCGGCCGGAGGAGACGGTGGCGCCGAAGCGCCGCTCTTCAGCCGGCCAGGCAAAAAAACTGAATCCGGGCAGCGGCACCGGCTGCCCGCCGTCAACGTTCCAGCCCCGCAGGTGGGCGCCAAAGACCGCGCCCGGCCCCGGCCCGGTGACGATCTCGTCGATGCCGTCGCCGTCAACGTCGCCGCAGGCCACCTTGACGCCGTAGAGGTTGGTGCCGTAGGCGAAGTAGCTCACCGAAGAGATGGCCGCGGCGGCGCCACCATCCACGTTCCAGCCCCGCACGTGGGGGCCGAAGACCGCACCCGGTCCGGCGCCGGTGACGATCTCGTCAAAGCCGTCCCCGTCGATGTCACCGGCTGCCACGTTAACGCCCCACTTCAGGGTGCCGTAGGCGAAGTAACTCACCCCGGGCACCGGGCTGACCGATGCCCCGCCGTCGGAATTGAAGGCCCGCACGTGGGGGCCGAAGACCGCACCCGGTCCGGCGCCGGTGACGATTTCCTCGAACCCGTCACCGTCGAGGTCGCCGCAGGCAACATTGACCCCATACTTGTTGGTGCCGTAGGCCAGGAAGTTGACCCCGGACACCGGGGTGCCGCCGGCGTTGAAACACCTGACGTGGGGCCCGTACATCGGACCCGGACCCGGCCCGGTGAGGATCTCGTCCACCCCGTTGCCGTCCAGGTCGCCCACCGCCACGTTGACCCCGAAGTTCGGTGAGCCATACGCGGTGAACTCGGACTCCATGTCCGCCCGGTTCGATGGATGGTAGAGCCGAACCAGCGGCGCGTTATCCTCGCCGGGGCCGGGACCGACAAGGATCTTCGCTCCGGTGTACTCAACGTTTCGCCACCAGACAATCCGGTTGTTGGCCCGCCCCGCGCCCACCAGGTCGGTGCGGCCGTCCTGGTCCAGGTCCACGGGGATCAGGCAGTAACCATCGAAACTGCCGTCCACCTCGTGCAGGGACAGGTTCATCGCCCCATCGTTTTCCCACCAGACCGCGGCCGCCCCGCCGAACGTGCTGCCGGCGAAGTCGTCGTCCCCATCGTTGTCCAGGTCGGCGCAACAGATCCAGGCCGAACCGCGAAGGACGTCGTCAATGACATGTTTGGTCAGGTCGCCGCCACTGTTTTCCCACCAGGCGAATTCACCCGGCAGGTTTGAGGCGCCGATGAAATCCCGGTCCCCGTCCCGGTCCGGGTCGGCCGGCTCGATGAAATGGCACTCGTCGAAAGTGGCGTCCAGCTCCAGGGCGGTGAACTGCTGGCTGCCGTCGTTGATCCAGATCCGCGGCCCGGTCTCGCCCCCCCGGGCCTCGATGATGTCGATGTCGCTGTCATCGTCCAGGTCGAGGGCCCGGACGTTCTGGCCCAGGTCGCTGCTGTTGTTGATGAGGTGCTCGTCAAAATCCTGGCTGCCGTTGTTCTCGTACCACTTGAGCTGGAATCCGGTGCAGACCAGGTCGATGTCGCCGTCCCGGTCCATGTCCCGGGCCACCGCGGTGTGGGCCGAGGTGCAGTTGCCCGCCCGAATGCGGGTGAAGGAGAAGTTGCCGTCGTTCTCCCACCAGTAGACCGCGTTGCCGACCCAGCAGGCGGCCAGCAGGTCCACGTCGCCGTCGCCGTCGATGTCGAGCAGGTTCCCCTCCTCGTCCACCGCCCGGATCGAGCGGGGTTGACCGCCAAACCCGGCTTCCACCACGTGCCGGGTGAACGACATGCTGCCGTCGTTCTCCCACCAGCGGACCTCGTCGCCGTTGAAGGCCGAACCGGCCATGTCCAGGTCACCGTCCCCGTCCATGTCGATGATCGACACCTCCACCGCCCCCACGAACTCGTCGTCAATGGCGTAGGGGACGAACTGGACATCCGCCGCAGCGGGCCAGACCCAGATCAGGGCCAGCATCATCGGGATCGCCACTCTCCGGAAGCTCGTGAAACATCGGGTCCTCATCTTCCTGTCCTCCTTGATCGTTATCATTCTCAACAGGTTGCGTGTCCCGGAGGGCGTGTCCCCCCGCCGTTTTCCAACGGTCAGAGTGATTAACGCACGCGGCTGGCAAACGCACCTCCGGAAAACCTGATCAAAAGGTCTTTTCTGACCGATCAGCAGAAACGCCGCCCGCTGAGCAGGTCTACTTCGTTGGTGGTAAAATGATTTCATGATGACCGAAACGCCAGACCAGCTGCCCCTCCGTCCCGGTGACCTGGCCCCGTTCATGGCCGGTCAGTGGTTGGTGGAGCCCTCGCTCAACCGGGCCGACCGGGAAGGGCAGCAGGTCCAGCTGCAGCCGCGGATCATGCACGTCCTGGTCTGTCTCGCCGCCCGGGCGGGAAAAGTGGTCACCCGCGAGGAGCTTCTGGACACGGTCTGGCAGGACGCGGTGGTCTGCGAGGACGCCCTGACCCGCACCATTTCCGAGTTGCGCCGCCTCTTCGAGGACGATCGCCAGCAGCCGCGGTTCATCGAAACCATCCGCAAGGGCGGCTACCGCCTGCTGGTGCCGGTGACGCCGGCGGACGCCACTGAGCCCGCGGCCGCGGCAGCGCCTGCCAGGCCGGCCGATATGCCACCCGCGGCGCGGACTTCGGAAGCCCGGCACTCCCCGTCCCGCCGCCGGGGCCTGGCTGCCCTGGGCCTGGTCTGTGCCGCGGCGGTGGTGGCCGTGCTGTTCTTCTGGATCCAGGGGGCGTACACCGCGGCGCCGGAGCAGCCGCAGATCCTCCGCACCATGCCCTTCAGCAGCTACTCCGGCAGCGAGGCCGACCCGGCGGTGTCTCCGGACGGCACCAGGGTCGCCTTTGTCTGGGATGGCGGCGAGGGCAAGAGCTTCGACCTCTACGTCAAGCAGCGGGACACCGAGACCCCGCTGCGGCTCACCGAAGGCGAGGAGAGCGTGCGGTTCCCGGCCTGGTCGCCGGACGGCGCCACCATCGCCTTCACCAGCCGGCGGGACGGCCGGTGGGGCATCTTCACCGTGCCGGCCATCGGCGGCCCGGAGCGGCGGCTGACCTACTCCGAGGCGCGGCTCACCGGCCTCGACTGGTCACCGGACGGCTCCCTGCTGGCCTACAGTTTTGGGTACTGGGAGGGGCACCAGCCCTGCATCATGCTCTTTGACCCGGCCAGCGGCGAGAGCCGGGCGATCACCGATCCCCTGCCGCCGAACATGTGCGACCACAAGCCGGCCTTTTCCCCCGATGGCCGGCAGGTGGCCTTCCTGCGCTACGGCGGGAGCTTTCACGAGGACATCCACCTCGTCCCGGTGGCCGGCGGGGAGGTGACCGCCCTCACCGAGCGCCAGCGCTGGGTCACCGGCTTCGACTGGACGGCTGACGGCACCCAGGTGATCTTCAGCGCGGCCCCGGACGGCCGCTACCGGCTCTGGAGGGTCCCGGCCGCGGGTGGGCCGGTGACCTGGCTCTCCACCTCCGGTGAAATGGTGCAAAAACCCTCGCTGGCCCGGAACGCCCACTGCCTGGTCTTCGAGCAGCTCTCCTGCGACTACGACATCTGGTCGGTGCGCGACACCGGGGGGGACGGCCCCTGTCCCGCACCGGCGCCCCTGATCACCTCCACCCGGATGGACTACAGCCCCCACATCTCGCCCGACGGCAGGAGCGTCGTCTTCCTCTCCGACCGGTCGGGGAGCCGCGAGGTCTGGGTCTGCGACGGCGAGGGCTGCCACCCGCGGCAGCTGACCCGCTTTGGCGACCGTTTCCTCGCCAACCCCCGCTGGAGCCCCGACGGCCGCCGGATCGCCTTCTCCTCCAACCCGGACGAGGAGGCCGCCGTCTGCATCCTCGACCCGGCCACCGGCGAGACCAGGCGGATCGGTGACCCGGAGCAGTACGCCTGGTTCTGTGACTGGTCCCCCGACGGCCAGTGGGTCTACTTCTCCTCCGACCGTTCGGGTGACCACCAGATCTGGCGGATGAAACCTGACGGCACGGACGCCGGGCAGGTGACCCGGGACGGCGGCCGGCGCGCCCGGGTGTCCCCGGACGGCCGCAGCCTCTGGTATGGCAAGCTGGGCCAGGCCGGCATCTGGCAGGTGGACCTGGAATCGGGCGAGGAGCGATGCGCCATCGAGCCGCCCGGCGGGGTGGCCTGGGCTTCCTGGGAGCCGAGCGCGGGCGCGATCCACTACGTCGAGGCCCGCACAGAGGACTACCTCCTTGCCCGCTACGATCTGAGCACCGGCAAATCACGCCCCCTGGCCCTGATCCCCAGCCATTCGAACCCCTCCCTGGCCGTATCCGCCGACGGCGCCACCATCCTCTACGGGCATGCCGACCGGGTGGAACGCGACCTGGTGATGGCCGTGGACAGCTTCTGATAGAATAGCGGACACGACTTCACGGAGGGAAAACCATGCAGACAAAACACGCGACGATTCTGTTCGCCGTCCTGCTGCTCGCCCTGTTGTTCCCCGGCGCGGCGCGGGGCGAGGTGGTGACCAACAGCAGCAGCAGTTTCACCATCAGGCAGGCCGTGATCCTGCCCGACACCCCCGAAGCCGTCTACGACGCCACCACCGGCGACATCAGCGGCTGGTGGGACCACCATTTCTCGGAAAAGCCGCTGAAGTTCTTCATCGAGGCCCGGCCCGGCGGCGGTTTCTACGAGATTTTCGACGAGAGCGGCGACGGCGTGCTCCACGGCACCGTGACCTGGGCCCGGCGCGGCAAGTTGCTCCGCTTCACCGGCCCGCTGGGTCTGGCCGGCAACGCGGTCACCGCGGTCTGGACCCTGACCTACGAGCCGCACGGGGAGAAGGAGACCAAGCTGACCCTCGACGGCCGGATGAGCGGCACCCTCGAGGAGGGCTGGGCCGAGGCCGTCGACTCGGTGTGGCGCCACTTCCTGGTGGAGCGGCTCAAGCCGTACGTGGAACAGGGCAAGCACCGCAAAGAATAACAGGAGCGCAATCGTGTCCACCCTGCGCATGATGGAGATCATCGTTCCGGAGAGCGACCTCCGCGAGTTGACCACACTGCTGGGAGATGCCCACGGCGTCGAACCCTGGTCGGAGACCCTTGCCGAAGGGCTGGGACGGGTCCGGGTGCTGCTGCCCACCGGCAAGACCGAGGAGGTGATGGACCTCCTGCAGCGGCGCTTCGGCATGAAGCCGCAGTTCCGGGTGATGCTGCTGGCGGTGCAGGCCACCCTGCCCAAGCTGGAAGAGGAGAAGCCGCCGCCGGAAGAGAAGAAGGAGAAGAAGCCCGAGCTGCGCACCCCCAACCGCGTCTCCCGGGAAGAGCTCTACGAAACGGTCACCAGCGGGACAAAGCTGACCTTCATCTTCCTGCTCACCGTGGCGCTCTCCACCCTGGTGGCGGCCATCGGCCTGGTGCGCGGCGACGTGGCGATCATCATCGGGGCGATGGTCATCGCCCCGCTCCTCGGCCCCAACGTGGCCATGGCCCTGGCAGTGACCCTCGGCGACACGCCGCTGCTCTTCAAGTCGATCCGCACCTTCACCGCCGGCATCGTGCTGGCCACGGCTATCGCCGTGGTCTTCGGCCTGCTGGTCAGGGTGGACCCGGCCAGTTCCCAGCTGGCCGCCCGCACCACGCTGGGCCTCTCCGACGTCCTCCTCGCTTCGGCCGCCGGCGTCGCCGGGGCACTGGCCTTCACCTCCGGTCTGCCCGCGGCGCTGATCGGGGTGATGGTGGCGGTGGCCCTGCTGCCCCCGCTGGTCACCGCCGGCCTGATGCTCGGCGCCGGCCGCCCCGACCTGGCCATCCGCGCCACGGCCCTCTTCACCACCAACGTGGCCTGCGTCAACCTGGCCGGGGTGGTGACCTTCCTCTTCCAGCGCATCCGGCCGCGCAGCTGGTGGGACGGCCGCCGCGCCAGGAAGGCCACCCGCTGGGCGATCATCTTCTGGGCCCTGCTGCTGGTCCTGCTCAGTGCCCTGATCCTCTTCCTCTGGAACCAGTAACCGCGCACCCGGGCCGCCGGGAAGGAGACGAAGACAGATGTCCGACAGGGATAGAGTGGAAGTGATCCTCGGCGAGCGGGGATTCGACAACTACAGTTGGCTCGATCCAAACATGATCGTCACCGCCCAGTGGGTGAGGATGAAGTGCGAGTTTGGCTGCCACCACTTCGGCAAGTGCGCCGTCTGCCCGCCCAACGTGCCGTCCCTGGCCGAATGTGAGCGCTTCTTCTCCGAGTACCAGCGCGCCGTGCTGCTGCAGTTCAGCGGCACGGTGGACAAGCCGGAGGACCGGCATCAGTGGACACGGAAGATCAACGGCGGTCTGCTCAACCTTGAGCGGGCGGTGTTCCTGGCCGGTTTCTACAAGGCCTTCGTGCTCTTCGTCGACCCCTGTAACTTCTGCGAGGAGTGCGTCCCCACCCGGGACCTTTGCGAGCACCCCAAAAACGCACGGCCCTCACCCGAAGGGTTGGCAGTGGATGTCTTTGCCACCGCAAGTAGAGCGGGCAAGCCGATCCAGGTGCTTGACGACTACGACAAGGAGATGAACCGCTACGGGATACTGCTGGTGAGCTGACCGGCCAGCCCGATCTCGGGCTCCTCACCCACGATCTTCAAGGCGCCACCCCAATCACCGTACAGCTGCCGCTGGCTGTGCCCCCGGCCGGAGGATTGGGCGGCTGGTTGTAAGGCGGAGGGGTCACGTCTTCGGCCTGCAACTGGAAGAGATTGTCCCCGACCAGGGAGCCCACCGCCGGAAGGCTCTGGGCCCAGCTCTCCACCCGGATTTCACCGCCGTTGACATTGGTGTAGCCGGCCCGCCAGCTGGTGTAGATTTGCCCTCCGGCCAGGGCCACGTCGATTCGCGCGGCAATTCGGCGCCGGATGGCGGAAAGGTTGGTCAGCTCCACGCGCACTGCGGTCTGGAACGGCAGCACACCTGAATCGGGCTGACAACCGAGCGAGGCGTCCAGCGTCTCAAAACCCTCGCCGGCCAGGGTGAAGTCGGCGGCGGAATCGGCGATGGCACTGCCGGAATCGGTGGTGATGACCACCCGCAAGCGGCAGGTGGAGGATGGGCCGGACGCGCCGACCGACCACTGGTGGCAGCCGCTGTTTGGCAGCCCCGAGGCGATGGTGGTCCAGGGACCATCCGGGCCGGAGCGCGAGAGCAGAATCTCCACGTCGGCCGGCCCGTCGGCCGGCGGCACGGCGGCCAGCCAGCGGATCCAGCGAATCGAGCCCAGCTGCAGTGTTTCGCCGCCCGACGGCGAAACCACCCGCACCGACAGCACTGCCGGTTCCTGCCATGGGGAATAGACCCGGAGTTGGTTGCGGTAGAAGGGAAACCCGCTCATCGATGAGACGATGACGATGTCCTCCCGGCCGTCGTGGTCCACATCACCGTCAACCCGCAACGCTGAAACGTCCCCCGGGGATGGCATGGTCCAGGATGCGTCGGCGGTCCAGGTTCCGGCGCCGTTTCCGAGAAACACCTGACCGCCCGGGCCGTCGTAACCGACGATGTCGAGATGCCCGTCGCCATTCAGATCACCGAGCTGGGCCCGGTTGTATCCCCCGGTACCGGGCAGCCCCACCGAGCCGGAAGACCAGGATGCCGACAGATCGTCAAAGGTGTAACAGCCGATACCTCCGTCGCTGTTGCAGAGAACGAGGTCGTCCCGGCCGTCGCCGTCGATGTCCCCCAGGTCCACTCCGGAGATGAATCCCGCGGGCAGGCCGCTCACCGCCGCGGTGAAACCGAAGGCTCCATCGCCGAGAAAGACTACCGTTCCGTAACGGGTGCAGGCAACGTCGGGAAACCCGTCGGCGTTGATGTCGCCGGTTTTCAGCGTGTAGCCCACCGAACCCCCGGTGGCGGCCCAGGCCTGGCTCCAGGTGCCGTCGCCGTGATTCTCATAGAGCCGCAAGCCGTTACTGCCGCCAAAGGACTGGGAGATCAGGTCGAGGCGGCCGTTGACATCGAAATCGGCCAGGCCGGTGGCGAACATGCCCCACTCCTCGCCGCTGGTGGCCAGGCCGGCACCCCAGGGCGTCCAGGCCGCGCCGCTGCCGTCCCCCAGTGCCGCACCGAGCAGTGTGTCGCCGAACCCGGTGCTTCCCCAGTCGTGGTGAATCCCCCAGACCAGGTCCGGCACGCCGTCCAGGTCGAGGTCGCCCGCCGCACAGCCGCCGTAGCCGAAATTTCCCGACTGGTGCACGGTCCAGGTGCCGTTGCCATCGCCGAGCCAGACCATGATCCCGTGTTGATCGCTGTTGACGAAGGGCGATCCGTGATCGCCCACCGAGACGATGTCCAGGTGGCCGTCGCCATTGAAGTCGGCCAGCTCGTATTCGGTCTTTCCCTCCTCCTTGTCCGGTGAGTCGAGGCCGGTGGACCTGGATACCAGGGTGACGCCGCCGGCCGGGACGGCGAGCGCCATGGCGAGGAAGAGCGGGAGTGCCGAACGGACGGCAAAAAGAATCAGAGCCTGAACCCCGTTGCGGGAGTGGTTTGCCGGACAGGTGAAGCAGTTTCCGGGCATGCATCCCTCCGATATGACGTGGCCGTGATGAGAGCGCACGGTTTCACTGAGGTCCAGGGATAGCGGTTCGTGATCTGCTTCCCCTGGACGAGCGGTCTTGAGTTCATTATACGGGGATGAACCGCTACGGGATACTACTTGTTTTCAGGCGGCGCCCAGCCGTTCTTCGACCCGGCCACGTGGCCGCCATGGGTCAGCCAGTCATCGAGGAAGTTCCAGTCCCAGGGGTAGCCGGTCATGGATACCGTGCCGCTTTCCACGTCCCAGGCCCGCAGCCAGGCCTGGTTCACGGGCCCCGGCCCGGGCATGGTGAGGATCTCGTCCCGGCCGTCCCCGTCCACGTCGGCGGCGCTCACCACCACACCGAAGCGCAGGTCCTCGTAGGCGATGTAGTCGACGTGCGGCATTCTGAATACGGTTGCGCCGTCATAACGCCAGGCCCGGACGTGGGAAGCGAAGGTGGGGCCCGGTCCGGCGCCGGTGATGATCTCGTCGATGCCGTCGGCATCCAGGTCGCCGCAGGCCACGTTGACCCCGAAACTGGGCGTGTCATAGGCAAAGAAGCTGGTTCCGGCCATGGGTGCGGTTTCGCCGTCGTCGTAGCTCCAGCCGCGGACGTGGGGGCCGAATACCGCGCCGGGCCCGGCGCCGGTGATGATCTCGTCCCGGCCGTCGCCGTCGATGTCGCCGCAGGCCACGTTGACCCCCCACGTCAGGGTGCCGTAGGCAAAGAAGCTGATGCCGTTCATCGGCTGGACCGCCGGGCCGCCGTCCCAGTTCCAGCCCCGGACGTGGGGCCCGAAGACGGCACCCGGGCCCGCGCCGGTGATGATCTCGTCGTAGCCGTCCCCCTCCACGTCGCCGGCGGCCACGATGACGCCATACTTGTTGGTGCCGTAGGCCAGGAAGCCGGCGCCGCTGATCACCGTGCCGTCGCCGCGGAAACAGCGGACATGGGGGCCGAACACCGCCCCCGGCCCCGGCCCGGTGATCAGCTCGTCGGGGCCGTCACCGTCGATGTTGCCGGCGGCCAGGTTCACCCCGTAGCGCATCACCCCGTAGGCCAGCCACTGATCGAGGCTGGTCCGCACCACCGGGGGGTTGAACGGCCCGGGGCCGGGCCCCACGGCGAGACGGGTATACCGCTCTTCGGGCCAGTTGTCGTGCTGAGAAAAAATCTGCTCCGCTGGGATCGGGTCGATGTCCCCCTCGGGATCACGGGCCCGCACCTCGAAGTGGTTCCAGGATTCCAGCACCGTTTCGGTGAACGCGATCCAGGTGTTGGATGACCAGTCGGACCAGGGCCCGTCGTTCAGCCGCCAGGAGTAGTCGAGATCCGAGGGGGGATACTCCTCGTCTGTGCTGGTGAAAGCGAAGGTGACCGCCGGGACCCTCACCCCTGAACAGTGCTTTGGGCCGCTGGTGACGATCGTGTCGGGCAGGGGGCCCTCGTCCGGGTCCCGGTAGTGGTAGCCCATGTCGACGGTTCCGTCGTCCTGGGCCCAGTCGGTGCGGGTGGTGCCGTGGACCATCTCCGTTTGCGGGTTGCCGCTGTCGACACAGGGGCTGTCCGCACCCTGACCGGCGGCCACCTGGCTCAGGTAGTAGCCGCCCCAGGGGATGCTGACAAGGAGCGGGTCCTCGTCGATCACCCCCGGACCGGTGAAGAGGTCGCACCAGGGATCGACATGGATCTCCCCGTGCACGTCGCTGTGGTTGAGGGTCAGGCTGCCGGCATAGGTGTAGTAACTGTAGTAGTCCACCAGCAGGGCGCACTGGTCGCCCAGGTCGCTGGCGCTGTTGCCGGCCACGATGCAGTTCTCCAGGATGATTGATCCGTCGCGCCAGATGAGCAGGCCGCCCCCGGTTTCGGCGCTGTTGCCGACGATGGTGCAGTTGCGAAAGATCGACTCGCCCCACCTGCTCTCGATCCCGCCGCCCAGGCCGTCGGACCCGTTCTCCGCGATCAGACAGTTTTCCACCAGCCTGCCGGATCCGTAACATTTGATCCCGGAGCCACCGTTGTCCTTGATCACACAGTCGACGATGTGACTGTCGCCACTGGAAGAGATGCCATTGCCGAAGTTCTCCACCACCCGGGTGGTCTCCACCAGCGGTCAGCCGTAACCGAGACCGAGGCCGTTGTTGTTCCCGGTAATGATGCAGTTGCGAATGATCGGAGAGGGTTGAAGGGCGGGATCGCTAACGTAGATTCCCCACCTGAATCCCCCGGTAATTGTCAGCCCGTCCACCACCGTGTTCCGGCCTTCGTTCTCACTGAAGGAGAGGACGACGTCCTCGTCCCACTCCTCCACGAACTCCGCGTCGACGATGCAGTTCACCGGGCCGTTCTCCGAGCGGAGGGTGATCGCCTTGCCGTGAAACTCGATGCCCCGGTTCCCCTCGCCGGTGTAGCGGCCGTCGGCCAGCAGCACCGTGTCACCGTCCACCGCCGCGTCGATGCCGGCCTGGATGGTGGGCTGGTCCGCCGGCACGCGGATGGTGGCGGCGGAAGCGCAGAGGGAGGAGAGCGCCAGGGCGACGAGGATCGTCAGCAGTCTATTCATGTTCGAGCTCCTCCCGATATGGCCCATCACCGACAGGCAGATGAAGCGACATGGCATTCTGCTGGTCGCCCCCCCACGTCCAACCCTTTTTAGAGCCGGCCACGCTTCCTCCGTGGGTCATCCAGCTGTCGAGGAAATCCCTGCCCCAGGGAACTCCGTGAGGCTGGACGGTGCTGCCATACAAATGCCAGGCTTCCAGCCGGGCGCTGCACAATGGACCGGGGCCGGGCATGGTGACGATATCGTCCGTGCCGCCACCGGTGAGGGTAGATGCGGCCACCACGGTGCCGAAGTGGGGGTAGTCGTAGGCAAAGAAATCGTAGTGCTCCACCAGCGTGATGTCGCCATTGCTGTAATCCCAGGCACGAACACGGGCGGCGCAATCGTACCCGGGACCGAGGCCGGTGATGATCGCGTCCCGCCCGTCGCCGTCGATGTCGCCGCAGGCCACGGTGACCCCCCATTGAAGCGCAGGAAAAGCGAAGTAGCTCGCGCCGCTCACCGGGGAGGTCCCGCTGCCGTCGAAGTTCCAGCCGCGCACGTGCGGCCTGAACTCCACACCAGGGCCGGCGCCGGTGATGATCTCGTCGATCCCGTCGCCGTCGATGTCGCCGCAGGCCACGTTGACCCCCCAGCGCAGGGTGCCGTAGGCAAAGAAGTTGATGCCGGAGATCGGGGCCGCGGCCGGTCCGTTGTCCCAGTTCCAGCCGCGCACGTGGGGGCCGAAGACGGCACCGGGCCCCGCCCCGGTGATGATCTCGTCGAAGCCGTCACCGTCCACGTCACCGGCCGCCACCTTGACGCCGTACTTGAGAGTGCCATAGGCCATGAAGCCGGCATTGTGTACCACTGTGCCGTCAGGCTGGAAACAGCGGACATGGGGGCCGAAGACCGCTCCCGGCCCCGGTCCGGTGATCACTTCGTCGAGGCCGTCACCATCGATATCACCGGCGGCCAAGTTGACGCCGTAGCGCATCACCGAATAGGCCAGCCACTCACCCTGGCTGGTGCGGACCAGCGGGGGGTTGTGTGGCCCGGGGCCTGGTCCGATGACCAGGTGGGTGAGTTCATCGAGCTGCCATGGTTCGTAGTAGTAGAAGCCCTGGCGTGCCGGTGAGGGATCCACATCCCCCTGGGGATCGCGGGCCCGGACCTCGAACATCATCTGCGGGCTCTGGTCGTCCAGGCCGCCGATGGCGGCCCAGGTCCTGAGGGACCAGGCGGACCACGGTTCGTCGTTTATCCGCCAGGAGTAGCTGAGATCCGGGGATTGATGATCCGGGTCGATGCCGCTGAAGCTGAAGACCACCGCCGGGGTGGTGACACGGGCATTGTAGGCATTGTAGTACGGTGATTCGGGGCCGCTGAGCAGCAGGGTGTCGGGCAACAACGCTTCTTCTGGATCCGGATAGTGATACCCCATGTCCACCACCCCGTCATCCAGAACCGAGTCGGTGCGGGTGGTGCCGCGGATCATCAGGTTCTCCGGGTCGCCGGCATCGACACAGGGGCTGTTCACACCCTGACCGGCGGCCGTCTGGCTGAGGTAGAAGGCACCTTTCGGGCCGGTGACAAAGAGCGGGTCCTCATAGAGCATTCCCGGGCCGAAATCTGCCCAGGTCTCGTCGTAGATTTCCCCCACCACATCGCAGTAGCGGAGCGAGATATCACTTGGCCAGTAATACCAGTTGAAGAAGGCCAGCTGGTCACCGGTCCCGGCGCTGTTCCCGGTGAAGATGCAGTTCTCCATACGGACAGTGCTCACATCACCACTGCGGAGCCCGCCACCGTAGCCCTGGGCGATGTTGTCGACAAAGGTGCAGTTCGTCAGCCGCACAGAACACCCTCCCCCCCCATAGCCTCCGTCGCTGGCGTAAAGTCCTCCCCCGTCGTCCGTGGTGAAGTTACGTTTGACAATGCAGTTCTCGAGGGTGAGAGTACTTTGATGAATGTAAATCCCGCCCGATCCGGCGGAGCCGGGGATGCCGTTATCGCTGATCACTGAATCGATGATGCGAGCAAAAGAGTTCTCGATTTTAATTCCCTGTTGGGCGTTGTTGCGGACACGGGTCCCCTGGATCGAGGGGGCGGCCGTGACATCAAACACCTCCGTATCAATCCTGACCCCCCTGGCGTTGCCCTCCACCACGCAGTTATGGATTGTCGGGGATGAGTCGATGATCTCAATCCCCCAATGATTCGCGCCGATGATCTTCAGCCCGCTGACAACAGTGCCCCTGGTTTCACCCCGGAAGATGCGGAACACCTGGTCCTTGCCATTGGCATCGACGATGCAGTTCTGTGGTCCGTTCTCCGAACGGAGGATGATCGCTTTGCCGGCGAAACTGATGTCCCAGTTCCCATAGCCGGTGTAGGTGCCGTCGGCCACCAGCACCGTGTCGCCGTCCGATGCCGCATTGATCCCGGCCTGGATGGTGGGCTGGTCTGTCGGCACGCGGATGGTGGCCGCGTTGGCGCAAAGGGAGGAAAGAGACAGGACCAGGAGAATCGTCAGCAGTCTTTTCATGTTTACCCCCGAAGAGGTGGAGGGCGCACCACGCCCTTTTCGGCAATGCTACCGGAATGGATTGTCCATGAAAAGGAAAAAGGGGGTACGCGGCGAGCTCTACTCCATGTAGCCCAGGGCCCGGAGCTCCTCCCGGGTGGCCTGGTCCAGTTCCACGGCCTGCCGCTCCGGTGATCGACGGCGGCGGATCTCTTCACCGGCTTCGGCCAGGCGCTCTGCCAGCTCGGGGTAATCGGCGGCGATGTCGCGTGTCTCCCCCGGGTCGGCCTGCAGGTCGTAGAGCTCGTCCCCGGGTTCGGGCTTCAGCCGGCGGATCAGCTTGTAGCGGCCCTGCTCCACTGAGAAGAGCAGGTCCTCGGCCTTGTTCTCCTCGCTGAAGAGCAGGCGCTCCCCTTCGCCGGTCCTGCCGACCTCCGCCCCGGTGAAAAACGACCGGCCGTCCAGACCGGCCAGCTGGTCCGGGCTGGACGCCACCCCGAGAAAGTCGAGCACCGAGGGGTAGATGTCCACCAGACGGGCCGGTTCATGAATCACGCTGCCGGCGGGGTGGTCCTGCCGTGCGTCAATTGGCAGCCGTCCGGCCAGCGGCACCCGCAGCTGTTCGCTGTAGAGCGTCCGGGCGTGGTCCCAGCCTCCGTGGTCGAGGAACTCCTCGCCGTGGTCGCCGGTGACCAGGATCAGCGTCTTCTCCAGCAGGCCCAGTTGGCGCAGCTCGGCCACCAGCATCCCCAGGTGCAGGTCGCTCCAGGCGATCTCGCCGTCGTAGAGCCCCTTCAGCTGGGCCAGGTCCGCCTCGCTCACCTGGTCCAGCGGCCGGCCGCGGAAGTCGTCTGGCTGATAGCTGCCGTCGATCGTCCCTTCGTAACCCGACGGTGTGAAAAGCGAGTCGTAGGGCGCCAGCGGACTATACGGCCCGTGGGGGTCGACGCTGTGCACGTAGAGGTAAAACGGTTTGTCGGCGGCCTGCTCCAGCATGGGGCGCAGGTGCTGGAGCACCAGGTCGGCGGCGGCGTGGGGCGGGTCGCCGCGGCCGCGGAGGAAGGCGTAGCGGTCAAAGCCCTGGTCGAAGTTCATCAGCGGTTTCACGTGGCCGTTGGCCACCAGGCCCATGGTGAAGAAGCCGGCGGCTTCCAGCCGTTCGGCCAGGGTGACGCAGCCGGGGAGCAGCCGCTGCTTCTCCCGCTCGGCGCCGTGGCGCGAGGGGTAGAGGGCGGTGAACAGCGAGCCGGTGGAGGCCGCGGTCCAGGAGGCCTGGGCCCGGGGCCGGGTGAAGAGCAGCCCCTCACGCACCAGGCGGTCGAGGTGCGGCGAGGTGCGGCGGTCCGCACCGTAGGCCGAGAGCCGGTCGGCGCGCAGGGCGTCCACCAGCCAGACGATGACGTTGCGCCGAGCTTCGAGGTTCCGGGAGCCGTGCACCACCAGGGCCGGCGGGCTCCAGGCGGCATAGTTGTCCAGCGGCCCGGGCGCCGGCTTTTCTTCGTCCCCCTCGCCGGGCTCCGGCAGCAGGGTGGAGAAGCGCAGGGTCACACTCCGGCCGGCCAGCTCCCCGAGGTCGAGCTGTTCGTCCTGCCAGAGCCTCGACCCGATCCAGTCTTTGGGGTCGAGAAACCTGTCCAGCAGGACCCGGCTCTGGCCATCCCCCTCGGTCAGCGCTTCCACCCGGAAGATCACGCCTCGCTGCTGCTTGCGCCAGACATCGGGGAAGAAGCCATACCCGGTGTGCAGCAGTGCACCCTGGGGGACTTCCGTCTCCACCTCGTACACCGTGCCGCTGGGGGCGTGGAATGCCGGGCGGCTCTCATCCCCCAGCACCAGCCGGCCCGACGGTGTTTCCCCTCGGGCTTGCTGCATCGCCTGGCGAACCGCGGGCCCGGCCTCGAGGAAGCGGATGGCGTGGATCACCGCCGGCTGTTCAAGCTCCAGCGCCTGCAGCCCGAACCAGCGGGCCCGGCCGATCCAGTTGGGCATGGCGTGCACCGGCACCAGGTATTCCCGGGTGCCGGGCCGGCCGTCAAGGCTGAAGAGGTAGCTGCTGGGCAGCTCCCCCCGGGGAAATGCCTCGTTGTCCCAGACAAAGGAGAGCAGTCCCTGCTGCTCGCAGGAGATATCG
Source organism: uncultured Acidobacteriota bacterium (assembly GCA_963836075.1). Classification (GTDB taxonomy): domain Bacteria; phylum Acidobacteriota; class JAQAZP01; order JAQAZP01; family JAQAZP01; genus JAQAZP01. Next base: position 846,501 of record CAWIIB010000009.1, on the reverse strand, counting down.
ATCGCCACCAGGTCCACCTCGGCGAACTTGATCTGGCTGGTCATCAGGAAGGCCCGGCCGGTCTCTTCCGGGTCCAGCGGCAGCATCCCCGGGGTTCCGGCCGGATGATCCATGGCCTGCGGTCCGTGATCCGGGTCGTAGGCATACCACTCCGGGCGGATGATCCGGCCGCTGATCACGGTCTCGTCGTCGCGGCGTTCGGCGGCGTGGAGCAGGCGGGGCTGGAGGGGAGCGATCTCATTGTCGAGCAGCGGCCCGGCGGTCATCTTCATCAGCGGGGCAAGGGGGATGTATCCGGAGGGGGCTGATCCGCCGGGGTCGGGGGCGGGTGCCGGTTCTTCACGGCAGGCAGGAAGAAAGAGGAGGGTGATGGCCAGCACCAGCAATCCGAGGTGGATGCTCCGCCGAACATCCCCCCGTCTGGATCGCTGTGCTGGCACGTCCCTCACCATCGGTTACCGGAACTGTTCTACTCCAGCATGGCCACCGCCGTGCTGGCGCCGCGGCGGAAGTTGGTGTCGGCGAAGGCGAGGAAGTTGAGCGAGGGGATGGACTCCAGGGTCATCCCGTCATAGTTCCAGCCGCGGATGTGCGCCGCAAAGGCCGGCCCCGGGCCGGGCGAGGTGATGATCTCGTCCATGCCGTCGCCGTCCACGTCGCCGCAGGAGACCCGCACCCCATACTCGTTGGTGCCGTAGGCAAAGAAGCTCACCCCGGGGATCGAGGCCAGCGCGGTACCGTCGTAGTTCCAGCCGCGCACGTGGGGCCCGAAGACCGCTCCCGGCCCGGCGCCGGTGACCATCTCGTCGATGCCGTCACCGTCGATGTCGGCGCCAACCACGTTGACCCCCCACTTGAGGGTGCCGTAGGCGAAGTAGCTCACCCCGGGTATGGAGGCCAGGGTGCCGCCGTCATAGTTCCAGCCGCGGACGTGGGGCCCGAAGACCGCTCCCGGCCCGGCGCCGGTGATGATCTCGTCCATGCCGTCACCGTCGATGTCGGCGCAGGCCACGTTGGCGCCGTACTTCAGGGTGCCGTAGGCAAAGAAGTTGACGCCGGGCATCGACGCAACGCTGCCGCCGGCTGCACTCCAGCCGCGGACGTGAGGGCCGAAGATCGCCCCCGGTCCGGGACCGGTGACCATCTCGTCGATGCCGTCGCCGTCCAGGTCGCCGCAGGCGACGTTGACCCCGTAGGATTCCACGCCGTAGGCCAGGAACTCCATCCCGGGGATGGCGGTGCCGTCGCCGGCAAAGGCGCGCACCAGCGGCGGGTTCACCGGCCCGGGCCCCGGTCCGGTGACGATCACGTCGAACCCGCTGCCCTCGATGTCGCCGGCGGCCACGTTGGTGCCGTAGCCCTCCACCGTCGGGTAGGCGTCGAAATCGATATCGGGATTGGCTTCACCGGTGGTGGAGTAGCCGCGCACCGCGGTGGCGTTGGTCGGCTTGGAGCCCGGTCCAACCAGGATGGTGGGTGCGCCGAATCCGGCAATCTGCACCGGGCCGGTGACCACCAGCGCGTAGTCGGCGTCCAGCTCAGTGGTCTCGGGGTGACCGTCCTCGATGATCTCGTCGGCCATGATCTCGATGCGCCACTGGCCGGGGGTCGGATTCTGGAGGAAGACATTCTCCACCGTGTCGAAGTCGTTGGGGAAGTCACCCACATCTTCGGACCAGTTCCCGGTGCGCAGACCGCGGTTGCCGAAGTACTCGCCGTCAGGCCCGGTCACCCGCAGCGAAAGGTCGTTGATCCGGGCCAGACCGCCGCCCGGGTTGCCCATGGGGTCGGCGTAGACCATGGTCACCTTGAACCAGGCTCCCGTCCCGCTCACCGCCAGGTCATAGCTGTGAACCTGGAAGGGTTCGATCACCTCGGTCTCGTCGATCACCAGCGGCAGCCGCCAGTTGCTCGCCTCGGCCTGGTCGTAGAGGTCGCCCACGTGGGCCAGGCCCCAGCCCTGGTGCACCCGGGTCAGGTCGTGGTCGTCGCCGCTGAAGTCGTAGGGGCTGGCGGTGTTGATCATCAGCGCCTTGGCCGTGGTCATGTGCGGCCGGCTGTCGAAGACATCCGCACCCGCCCCCGGGTTGCCGGTGAAGATGCCGTCGGCCCACATCTGGAACAGCAGGCCGAAGTGGCCGGCGGTGATCGGTGTGGCGCCGCTGGTGCCGCCGAAGCCGGTGTCGTACGAGGTGTCGCTGGATACCCGGTGGTCAGGGTGTCGTCGTAGAAGTGGCAGAGGTCGGGCTTGATCCGGCCGTCGGCGGCCGGGCCGATGCTGGCCCCGTACGACCACTCGTCGTCGTCGCGGGTCAGGGTGTTGTGATGGTAGACCGCGCCCACCGAAACGATGTTCTTGGCCCAGGCCTGGGGCCGTGAAGAGCGATTGCCCGTATTGCTCTGGGACTGGGTGATCACGATGTCGTTGAGAAAGAGGATGTCGTCAATCTCGGCTGAATACGTGTCGTAGGTGGTGGTCGTGCTGTTTCCCCAGCTGTTGGACTGGAACACCGCCCGGTAATCCCCTTCCGGATCGACGAGCCGGGCGGTGTGGGTGTAGCGGTTGGTCAGGCGGTTGTAGCTGGCGAAGATCCCCTGGGCATCGGGCAGCATGCCCCGGGCGTTGGGGTTGCCGGTGCCGTCGCCGAAGTTGATACCGAAGGTCTGGGTGCCGTGATAGAAATCGGACCAGGTGGCCCCATGGTAGATCGGCGGATTGCTCTGGAAGTCCTGGTGAGTGGTACGGCACCCGCCGTCCATCACTTCGGCCCGCACACCCTGGCCGGTGTAGCCGGCCACCGTCTCGATGTGGTTGGCCCCACCGATTTCGCGGGCGTTGTTCATGTCCGGTTCCGGCGGGCTCCAGCGGTCGATGAACAGCACTTCGTCCGAGCGGGTCAACTGCAGCAGCTGGTCCGGGGTGAGGGTGGCCTCCAGGCGGAAGCCCTCGGGGATGGTCAACTCCACCGTGCCGCCGGACAGCTCGATCCGCTCGGCCAGCGACTGCTGCATGGCCGGGCCCCGTTCCAGGGCCATGATCGAGTAGCGCCGGGGCGCCGGGTCGGCTTTCTCCGCGGCGAGCATCTCCACCAGCACGCCCTCCAGCCGGAAAGCAGGGTGCCAGGGGCCGGCCCAGCGCACAAAGGGCAGGGCGGTGAGCTCGGCCAGCCGGCCGGGGTCGATCCGCACCAGAAGTGCCTGGTGGGGCACGAACTGGTGGGTGGTGCCGCCCAGGCGGCGGATCGCTTCACGGTAGGCCGGCAGCGGCGGGGTGACGAACTGCACGATATAGGCCCTGCTGTCGGTGGCGGCCCGCAGCTTCCCGGGGATCTCCAGACTCCGGGCACCGATGTCAGCGGAGAGCGGGTCGAAGGAGCCGCCGTGCAGCGCGATGGTGTGCCGTCGCGGCAGGGTGCGGCTGAACTGCTCCCCGCTGTCCAGGCTCACCTGGTAGGCTTCCCCGCCGGGCATGAGTTTGACCAGCGTGTCGGACCCCTGCACGGGGATGATCTGCGGTGTCGGGCTCTGGTCGGCTGCCGCGGGGATGGAAAGGGCCAGCGCCATGACCAGGGTCAGGGCCGCCAGGGCGGAACGGGCAAATATGGCGAACATGGTGTACGACTCCTTATCGTATTGTGGCAAGACGGAGTCATTATAAGTGATGGGTGCGGAGACGACCAAAGAATAGTTAGCGTGGGCTGAAACAAGGGGTGCGGCGAATCGGTCCCGGTCCGACGGCTCAGGAAGCGGTGACAGTCACCTATTTCTGAATAAATGGTGACTGTCACCTGTTTTACGCGCATCGAACGGGATCACTTCCCGAGCCGGATCTCGCGCAGCCAGGAGCTGTAGGAATCAAGGGTACTCAGCGCGGCCAGCGGGTTGTGACCAAACAGGCGGTCCTTGGCCGCCAGCACGGTGACCGGGGCTTTGGAAAACTGGAAGAACAGGGCGTCGTGGCCCACACAGAGCCCGAGGGCCACGTTGAGCCCGGTGCCGGCGCGGTCGAGCAGCAGCGCCTGGCCCACCGGGTTGCACATCGACTCGGGAGACCCCGGATTGATCTTCTCCTCTTCGGTCAGGCCCAGGCTCTCCTTGGGCACCGTGCCCACCTTGCAGATCACCGAGACTACCTCCAGGCCCATCCCCCGCCACAGATCGGCCGCCAGCCGGGCCTCGTTGCGCAGGCCGGAGCAGAAGGCGAGGCCGATGGGGCCGCGGCCCAGCCGGCAGGCGAACTCGGCGATCTCCAGCACCCGCGGTTTGGCCGGACGCCGGGGGCCTTCCCCCGGCTTGCCGCCCATGTATCCCTCGGCCTCCTGGAGCGAAGCATGGCGGGCGAACTCCCGGATCTCGGGCTGGTCGTATATCGACGCCACCGCATCGGCGGTCTCGCCGTAGGTCTTGCAGGGGCAGCCGGCCGGGCCCTTTCCCTCTGGGTTGCGGCAGACCCGTTTTTCGAGGGGCACGGGGCAGACGGCACAGTCGGGCAGCGAATGGGATGCGGCGCTCACGGCGGATATTCCTCCTCGGGGAAAGAGGTGACAGTTACCTCTTTCCAAGGACAAAGAAAATGGGGACGGAAATCGGGGACTGTCCCGCCCTGGGGACAGTCCCCATTTTTATCAGTGGTCGCAGACGTTGTCGCCGGTGACCAGAGTGCCGGCGAGATACCGGGTCACCAGCTCTTCGGGCGCCAGGTTGGGGGCGCCCACGGCCACATTGACGCCGGCCTCGGTGAACAGGCCCTGGGCCCGCTGGCCCATGCCCCCGGCGATGATGGTGTTCACCCCCTGGCCGGAGAGCCACCGGGGCAACACCCCCGGCTCGTGGGGCGGCGGAGTGACCATCTCGGCTGACGAGAGCTGCCCGTCCTCCACGTCGATCAGGGCGAACTGCTCGCAGTGACCGAAGTGGTTGCAGAGCACGCCGCCGGCCACCGGGATGGCAAACCGGGTCACGCCGTCGGTGTTGACCGGCAGCGCCACGTCCTCCGGGTCCCGTTTCGCCAGCGGCACCGGATCGGCCAGCAGCAGCTCCAGGTTGTCCAGCACCACGCCATAGGCCTTGGCGGTTGCCGAACTGTCGTCGCTGCCGAGGAAGGGTACGCCCCGGTCGCCGGCCACCACCACCTTGGGGTCGAGGGGGATCTTGCCCAGGAAGGGCACGTTCATCTCGGCGGCCACGGTCTCGCCTCCGCCGGAGCCGAAGAGGTCGTCCACGTTTCCGCACTTGGGACAGGCATAGCCGCTCATGTTTTCCACCACGCCGGCCACCGGCAGGTTCATCTGGCCGCAGAAGTTGATCGACTTGCGCACGTCGGCCAGGGAGATCTCCTGGGGTGTGGTGATCACCACGGCGCGGAGGCCGTCCACGTCCTGGGCTACGGTGAGCGGCTCGTCACCGGTGCCCGGCGGCGAGTCGATGATCAGGAAGTCCCGCTCGCCCCACTCGATGTCACCGAGGAACTGGCGGATGGCGCCGATCTTCATCGGACCGCGCCAGATCACGGCGTCGTCCCGGTTGGGCAGCAGGTTCTGCATCGAGAGCACGTCGAGGTTTTCCGAGAAGGGGATCGGCAGCACCTTGTCCTCGCTGCCGGTGAGCCGCGCGTCGTTGAGCCCGAGCAGGCCGGCCACGCTGGGCCCGTGAAGGTCCACGTCCACCAGGCCCACCTTGTGACCCCGGTTGGCCAGGGCCACGGCCAGGTTCACTGCCACCGTGCTCTTGCCCACGCCGCCCTTGCCGCTCATCACCAGCAGCTTGTTGCGGATCTTTTTCACTGTGTCCTTCACCCGGTCTTCCGCCGGAGAGCTGTGATCATCGCCGTGACTGCATCCGCCGCCACAACTCCCGCCGCCATGCTCTTCATGCATCGATCGATTCCTTCGTCTCACGGTCCCGCTGATTGCCGGGACGGTTGATTCAATAGGGTCGCCTCGGGGCAGATGGCCCGCGAAACCCCCTGGTTACATCCAGTGTCCTTCCACGTTGGCGTTTTCGGCCGCGGTGAGTGTACCAGCTTTCCAGTCCTCGATGGCCTGGCGCACCGGCCCTCCCACCTTGACATAGACCTTGATTCCGGCCTGACCCAGCACCTGAAAGGCCTTGGGGCCGCAGTTGCCGGTTAGCAGAGCCGTCACGCCGGCGGCGGCCACCAGCTGGCCGGCCTGGATGCCGGCGCCCTGGGCCGCGTTCAGGTTCTGACTGTTCTCCACCGCGTGGAGCACGCCGGTTTCCGTGTCGTAGACCAGGAAATACTTCGCGCGCCCGAACCGCGGGTCCACTTCGTCGTCCAGCGTCGTTCCGCTGGAGGTGATTGCGATCTTCATTATATTTTCCTTTCCGTTTGTGGTCGGCACAATTTATTCACTTTTTCCCAGATCTTCCCCACCGCCGTTGCCGCCGGGGAGGGGCCGAACTCCGGCAGAGTCTGGCCGGCGATCATCGCCGCGGTAACACTGCGGTCGAAGGGAATCTCCCCCAAAAAGACCGCACCGGCAGTTTCCGCCTGTTCGGCGATTCGCTGGGTCATCACCAGGTTCAGGTCATGCTTGTTGACACAGACGGCCACCGGCACTCGAAATCCGGCGGCCAGCTCCAGGACCCGTTCCATATCGTGCAAGCCGGACATGGTCGGTTCGGAAACCACAAGCAACTGGTCCGCCCCGGTAATCGAGGCGATCACCGGGCAGCCGATACCCGGCGACCCGTCGATGAGCACCAGGTCCAACTCATTTTCCTGTGCGACCTCCCGGGCCCGTTCCCGCACTTTGGAGACCAGTTTCCCGGAATTGTCCTGGGCGATACCCAACCGGGCGTGGACCATCGGTCCCACCCGGGTATCGGAGACGAACCACTGCCCCGCGGTCTCCCGTTCCAGGGATATGCATTCCACCGGGCAGTGGTCGTGGCAGACGCCGCACCCCTCGCAGAGGTGTGGGTCGATGGTGAAGACACCGTCTTTTTCGATGACGGCGTCAAAGCGGCACAACTCCCGGCAGGTGCCGCAGGCGCTGCAGAGACCGGGGTCGATGGCCGCGATGAGGCCGCCCTCGAACTCGTGCCGTTCCACGGTATCGGGAGCCAGCAGCAGGTGGAGATCCGCCGCGTCCACGTCGCAATCGGCGCAGACCACCGAGGGCGCCAGGGAAGCCATGGCGGCTACCAGGCTGGTTTTGCCCGTCCCGCCCTTGCCGCTGATCACGGTCAGCTCGCGCATCTTCCCTCCTCCCCGATGTCACCCTTTCGGACCAGGGCCACGGCGTTTTGCCACAACTCCTGGAAAAGCCCGGTGAGTTCGGGCAGCGCCCATACCGCGAGAATGCCCCTCGAATAGGCTTCGGCCAGCGGGCGGCTTTCCGGGATCCTGGCCAGGATCGGAATCTGTTCAGCCCGGCACCAGGCATCCACCCGGTCGTCACCGGCGCCGTCCCGGTTGACGACCACCCCGAAGGGCACACCCAGCGCCCGCACCATGTCCACCGCCAGTTTCAGGTCGTGGAGGCCAAAGGGTGTGGGCTCGGTGACCAGCAGGCAGGCGTCGCTTCCCTGCACCGAGGTCACCGCCGGGCAGGAGGTGCCGGGGGGCGCGTCGAGGATCACCGGGACTCCGGAAGGCAGGCGGCTGCGCACCGCCCTGATCACCGGCGGGCTCATCGCTTCGCCGATGGACAGCGTGCCGTGGATGAAGAGTATTCCGTTCGTCTGGCCCTGTTCTACCATGCCGATTTCGCGGGCCTCTTCGTGAATCGCCTCTTCCGGGCAGGCCAGCATGCACCCGCCGCAACTGTGGCACAATTCGTCGAAGACCATCACGCTTTCCGGCAGGACGGCCAGGGCGTTGAACCGGCAGGCCTCCCGGCACTTTCCGCAGAAAGTGCAGCGGGAGAGGTCCACCCGCGGGACCAGGCTGTGAACCGGCTCGCGTCTATCGAACTCCGGCTTGAGGAAGATGTGCCCGTTGGGCTCTTCCACGTCGCAGTCGGCATAGACGGCGCCCGGGGTGACGGCCGCCAGGTTGGTGGCCACCGTGGTCTTTCCGGTGCCACCCTTCCCGGAGGCGATACTGATAATCATGGCTTCTCTCCGGGCCGCTGCCGGGCGGCGACCCTTCACTCTTCCTTTGTTGCGGGCCCCAGTGCGTCCAGCTGCTGTCTGACGGCCTGAAGGTCGTTTTCCAGCATCCGAACCTGTTCCTGCAGTGCCTCCCGGTCAGCCATGGGTTCGGAGCCGGGATACTGTTGACCCCAGACTCGGCCGAACCAGTTGCCTCTCATGCGGGGGTCAAACCCGGTGCCCCGCCCGAAGCGGTTTCCGGCGCCCTGGCCCATGCCCCTGCCGCGTCCCATTCCGCGTCCACAGGGTCCCCGTCCTCCTCCAATGGGGCCAGTGCCCATCGGTCCTGTTCCATCCATTCCTGGCATCTGTCTATCCTCCGTTTGTGCGCTTCGTGCGCTTGTGTGCGGTTCAGCGCTGGCCGCGTCCCCTGCCGCCCTGCTTCCGGCCGGCAGCAGGATTGCCTGCTCCACCGCGAACTCCCTGGCCCCGGCCGCGTCCCTGTCCGGAGCCCTGCTGACCGTTGCCCTGTCCGGCACCCCGGCCGCGTCCCTGTCCGGCACCGCGGCCCTGGCCGCAGCCGCCCTGGCCGCAGCCGCCCTGGCCGCGTCCCGTCGCCGGCCCTCTTCCATCAGGTCCTGTTCCATCTTTTGCTGGCATGTTATTTCTCCTTTTCCGTTGTGTTTCTTTCGTTATCGTTATCGTTGCCGGGGGCCGGATTCGCCCCCGCGCGGCCCCTGTCCGGCGCCGCCCCGTCCAGCCTGGCCGCGCCCCATTCCGCGGCCCTGTCCCTGGCCCTGGCCACGGCCTTGTCCCTGACCCCGCCCGCGTCCCATGCCCCATCCACAGCCTCGGGGCCGTTCCCATGAGGGCTGGGATTTCAGCCGACCGGCGACGTACTCCCTGAGCACGTCGAGCCAGGGTCCGAAGTGGCCGGCCACGACATTCACTCCGCCATCGGACAGGCGGTGATAATCGCAGCGCCTGATCCCGCCGCAGAGCAGGGCGGACACATTCTGACGGAGGAGCATTTCGGCGTGACTGCTTCCCTCGGCCAGCTGGAGCAGTTCTTCCCGGCGATCCGACGGGTCGTTCCCCGCCCACTCCAGCACGCGGAGGGTGGAGGCGCAGTCGAATCTCGGTGAGATCATTTCTCTGTAAGTGGCAATGGCAATCCGCATCGGTTCTCCTCCCAGGCATGGGAAAGAGCATAAACCGTGCCAGGAAGGGCTTGCGGCGGTCATATCTTTTTATTGCAACTGTTTATGGGGATTGCCGGAGGCGGGCAACGGACACATGGGTTGCAATAACGCTACCTGTAATTGCGGCAAAAGGTGGCAATTATGCTACCCGGCTATCTTATCGGTCTTTTCTCTACGGATACCGAAAATACGACCATCCGCCATGGATCTGATCAGTTCATCCAATCGAAAGCGCCGATGGTCGCCTTCACGCCGTGGCTCAGGTCCTGGCCCGGATAGGCGGTGAAGGTGTGGACCAGGGTCAGCGTGGCGCCGTCCCAGGAGAAAACCTTGATCGTCGGTGCGTAGGACGTGGCAGGACCATTACCGGCAAGGATTTCGTCGATGCCGTCACCGTCGAAATCACCGGCGCCCACCCCGACACCCCACTCTGTATAGCTGAAGGCGAAAAAGCTGATCCCGGGGATCGGTGCCACCGGGCCGGCGTCCACGTTCCAGCCGCGGACGTGCGGCCCGAACACCGGGCTGGGGCCGGGGCCGGTGATGATCTCGTCGAACCCGTCGCCGTCGATATCGCCCAGCGCCAGGTTCACCCCGTAGTGGTTGGTGCCGTAGGCCATGAAACTGACCAGGCTCATCGGGATCCGCCGCACCGCCGTCCACGTTCCAGCCCCGGACATGCGGCCCGTACACCGCACCGGGCCCCGCACCGGTGACGATCTCGTCCATGCCGTCGCCGTCCAGGTCGCCGGTACAGACATTGACTCCCCACTTGGGTGTCCCGTAGGCAAAGTAGCTCACCCCCGGCACCGGGGTCACCGACGACCCGTCATAGGAGAACCCCCTGACGTGCGGCCCGAACACGGCGCCGGGACCGGCGCCGGTGACGATCTCGTCCCGGCCGTCACCGTCCAGGTCCCCGCCGGCGACGAGCACCCCGAACTTGTTGGTGCCGTAGGCCATGAAACTCAACCCGGGCAGCGGTGAGGCGTCGGCTTCGAAGGCCCGCACGTGGGGCCCGAAGACCGCCCCCGGCCCCGGGCCGCTGAGGATCTCGTCGTACCCGTCACCGTCCACGTCGGCCGCGGCCACGTTGACCCCGTAGCGGTCCACGCCATAGGCATCGATCACAGATACCGGAGCCGAGGTGTCCGCCGGGGAATAGGTGTGGACGTCGGTGACGTTGTCCGGGCCGGGCCCGGGCCCGGTGACCACCAGCGGCCGGGCCATGGGTTCGGTTTCGGCGATCCAGGCCACCGCCCGTTCCACCACCGTGTCGATGCCCTGGACCACGTCGTCCGGCTCCAGCCAGACCTCCTCGTCCACCGGAAACCCCACGTGGTTCAGGTACTCGCCGGGCGAGTCCCAGCGATAGGCGTCGTGTTTCGAATACCGCGCGATGTAATCGGGGCCGGCGCCGAGGAGCAGCTCTACCGGGCTGTCAAAGGTGGTGGAGGTGGCCTTGCCAAAGGTCCGGACCATGGGGTGGTAGGTCATGCGCAGGGCCACCTGGTCCCCGGCGCTCACCGCGGCGGGCCCCAGCAGCACGGCGATGGGGTGGCTGAAAAATGAGCCGGCATCGCCGGGGATTTCGTAGAATCCGGGAAAACCGGTGACGCCCATGGACAGATGGTCGTCCGGGTCGTTGCGCTGGCCGAAATCGATGGTGGTGGTGTCCTGGTTGAAGAGCAGTCTCAGGCCGCCATTGCACTCGTACATACTTCCGCCCCAGTTGGTGCGGAAATCGAGGATCAGCCCGTCCAGGTCAGGGTCGTCCATCATCTCGAGACAGGCCGTGCGGAACACCGTCCCCGTGCCGGTGGACCAGGCCAGGCAGTAGATGTAGCCGATCCGCAGATCCCCCCGCTCGAGCACGCCCCAGGTGATGAAGTCGTCCACCGAGGGCAGGGGGATGCCCACGTCGAGCCATTCGAAACCGGTGTGCCCGAAGCCCACGCCGGGATCCCCCATCAGGCTTGTGGGCAGGTGCTGGACCTCGCCGCTGCCGTACTTGCGGATGTCGATGGTGTCGAAGAGGTGCCAGTTCCGCCCCACGGAAATCCTGGCATAGTGATCTTCCGCGGCCGGTGAGGTGCCCAGAACGCCGACGTAGGGGAGCTGGGCGTCGAGCAGCTGCTGGCGCAGCTCCAGCCAGGGCACGCCGTCATAGCCGAGGATGACGTCGCCCGGTTCCAGGCCCAGCGGGTGGTCGGGCACCACGTCATAGACAAAGGCCTCGCCGTCGTGCACGGTGAGAGAGGCGGCGAAGTGGCTGTTGTAACCGCCGGAGAAGTAGCCCATCAGCGGCACGCCCGGCTCCAGCGTCGTCCCGCTGACCTGGTAGTCCCAGAAGAGGGTGTGGGCGTTCATGTGCGCCCGGTTGATAATCTGCATGATCGCCGTGAAGCGGCCGCGGCTGACGTCGCCCGAGGTCAGCTCGTCCCACAGCGGGTCGCAGAGCGCCGGGATGTCCACGTCATGGTTGATGTAGGCGCAGAAGTCATGGTCGAGGGTATCCCGCCAGAGGGTGAACAGCTCCTGCTGCTCCACCGGGTCTCCATCGCCCCAGGTGGCGTCGATCAGGGCCTGCCAGTCGCCGCCGGCAGATTTCGGTGCCAGCTCGGGCCGCAGGTTCGGGGCGGGGTGCGTGGGCTGCCTAAGCAACTCGAAAATGGGGAGTATGCCCGAACCGGTGGGTGGTGCAGCGGACAGTTCGGCGGCGTGAGTCCCCGGCCCGTTTGCAGAAACGGCCAGCGACAGGATCAGGAGCAGCAAGAACACCCCGTGGAGACGGATACCCCGTGTCTGGTTGGTGGAAACCATGACTTTCCTCCGCTGTTCAATTGTTCGTTCGGGTATTAATTCGGTCCATCAAAGACTAGATACGAAAATTGTAGCGCGGAGATCGAGGGTTGGCCGGTTTTTTTGGCCTATCCCTGGTGGCGGCGTGACCACGTCACCCCCAGCTTCTTCATCTTGCGCAGCAGGGTGGTCTTGTGGATGCCCAGGGCCTGGGCGGTCTTTACCCGGTGGCCATTGAACCGGGCCAGGGTGGCCTGGATCACTGAGGCTTCATCAGACACATGTTCTATAAAGAAACAGCCCCGCCAAAACCGGCAGGGCTGTTTCAAATTCATAAATTTTCAGGGTTTATTGAGCAGGCCTGGCGAATGCTGAAGGATCAATATCAACATTTGCTTCTGCCTTCGTGATTTCCAGATCCATCATCGGCGAGCCATTTGTGAAAGATTCAAATTTATAAGCGATCTTCATGCCGCCGACGTCACGATAGTCAGTGATATACATATCCAAGTCGCCCTCTTTTGTGGGCATCAGTATTCTGAATGGCAGGCCGGCCGGATCAAAGTACATTGATACATCGCCAGAGCCTGTGATAGTGCCTTTCACGACGTCAGCACGTATACCATCAACATCTTCTTTCCCCGAGTAGGTGAAAGTACCGTTTCCAATCAAGTCCGCAACACCGGCAGCACTGAAATTATTGAAGCTCGCCCCGAACTGCGCCGCGCCAACTTCCGGCATATCCGCAACTTTTCCCTTCCGGCGCTCCCAGTAATCGGTGCCATCGGTCGCACTGACAATGTTCATGCCGGAAAAGCTCATTTTAATCATCTTGCAGTCTGGTTTCAGGGTCATTATTTCCATTTCCACTTCCTTGCCCATCAGTGTGCCTGTCATGTTCAGCCTGATGGATTTTACCGCATCAAGCGCCGACTGACCGCCGATAGCGGCGGTCGCTTTGGTAATCACATCATCCACCGTCTGGGCACTTGCAGCGGCGCCCATAACCAGGATCAGAATCAATGCCAAAAATGAGCTTCGCTTTCTCATGACTTCCCCTTTCGACTTTATGAATTCCGTTCACAACATGGACTCCCTGATGCTCTCGGGAGCCGTTCTTATGCTCACTAAACGGGAAAGTTGAAGGGAAAGATGCGATTACTGCACAAACTTCAATATGGCTTTATCAGATGCAATCCTGGCGGCAATTGATAGATATGGCGGGATAAATCAGTTGTTATACAGGTCGTAGAGGATCTTGTATTTGGTTCTGCTCAGCGGCAACACCGTGGTGTCTTTCAAGGTAAGCTCATACGTGCCGCCGCCGGAGTGATAAAAGGAATCGATTTCATCCAGGTTGACGAAATAGGACCGATGTGTGCGGAAAAAGCAGGCCGGAAGGATCTGTTCGAGCCGATTCATTGTTTTCGTCAACAGCTCCATTGTTCCGTCTTTGAAGTGAAGCTCGACGTAGGGCCCGTCTGATTTCATGTACTGGATGTTTTCGATTTCTACCAGCCGATACCTCTCGTTTACTCTTACGCTGAGGTATCTGGTATCTACATCGTGTTTCTTTGTTCGCTCCTTAACGCCGTTGAGCACCTCCTGTAATCGCTGTCTCCCGAAAGGCTTTACGATAAAATCAAGGACACCGTACTGAAACGCCTCCAGGGCCTGATCGGGGTAGGCTGAGATGATGACCGTATGAAAGGACTGCGCCGCGGCCGTCTGCAGCAGCTTGTATCCGCTCTCGCCATGGAGGTTGAGATCCAGCAAACACAGATCAACGGGATGCCTGCCCACATGCTCCAGGGCTTCGGCCAGGTCGTGAACCATGGCTATGGAGCCCAGCTGGTTCCCCAGAATTTCGCGGCAGAGTTGCCGGGTGTAATCCGCGGTGGGATACTCATCTTCAACGATCAGGATATTCATTGGCATCTGCAAGTTTCCAGGGTTCAAGTGGAAGCAGGATGCTCGATGGCAATGGTGACCTTCCATTGCCCACCGTCCAGGGTGGAGTCCAGACTCCAGTTGTCAGCAAAACTCTCATTCAGCCGCGCCTTGATATATTTCAATCCCATGCCCTCATGGATCTCCTCTTCCAGCTTTCGGGACATCTCTCCCAGCCGTGAGCCCTTATTGGACAAGTGATAGACCGTCCGCCGTTCATCGCTCTCACAGGTCAGCCGGATCGTACCGCTTTCCTGCGATTTGAAGGAATGGGTGAGTGAATTTTCGATGAGGGTGTGGAATATCATCGGGGGAACTTGTGCCTCTTCAGACAACCCGTCGGTTACCAGCTCATACGTCGAGCCCATTCTAAGGCCCATGAGCGTTAGATGTGTTTTGCACAGGTCAATTTCCTGATGAAGGGGGATCAGTTTCTTGTCAGCAATACGGTTGACCATTCTGAATTCTTCAGCCAGCGCTTCAATAAGCTGATAGGCATTTTCCGGCTTCTTCTTGATCCAGCTCATGATCGACTGCAGGGTATTCAGAATAAAATGGGGCTGAATATTTTTCTTCAGCAGGTCAACTTCCAGGCGGGATGAGTGCAGCTTGATTTCCTGCAACTGCCTGTCTTGTGCATGAATTATTCGGCTGATGGATAGGATGATGCAAAACAGAAAGACAATATCGCTGGCGATATAGAGGAGCACGTGGCCTTCTATCGACTGGGTAAAGAGATGTGGATACTTGCAGACCCGCCAGATGATCAGACCGATGAAGGCCGCAACACTACCAGTGGTTTTCCTGTATATGCTGTACAGAAGAAGCACTCCGGCCAGGACCGGCAATACCTCGGTATAAGAGAGAAGACGATTCGGATCGCTTGACTGCAGCCCGAGTACAAGCATGAACACCAGGGTTGTGAAGAGAACGACAAAGACTGTTTTCGGGATCTCGTATGTATATATGACAAAGGTGACGAAAAAGAACATGGACACGATCATGCCGTATTGAACCAGCCAGATTATCAAGTGGATGTATTCAACGTTGATGTCATTGTATAAATTGAAGATCGTAATAAGATCAAAGAGCAGAGTGATGAAGCAGTACAGGGCAAAGAGCAGATACGAACGGTGGCGGCTGCCGGCAAAAAACATGGCGAGACAAAAGAGGCCGGTTATGAGAGATGCGCCCCCGACAAATACACGGGATACGCTTTTATAGGAAGAATCATTGAGAAAGTTGTGGTGATACCCGATCTCGATTCTTCCCAAAGGATCTTTGCGCTCCGTGTGAAAATTGGAGAGCCGGATGGCAATCGTGTGATGTCCGGGATCAGTCTGATCTCTTCTCAGCCTGACGATCTTTTTCATCGGGCCTGGAACTTCATCTTCCAGAGCGTCGGCAACCTCGCCGCCTGCACCAACCAGATCACCATCCCAATACAATTCAAAGGCCGATACCAGTCCCCGTACGGATAGGGCAAGGATATCGAATTCATTTTGGGTGCCCTCTAATTGAATATCCGCGCGATACCATTGAATCCCGGGCCGATGTTCGCCATCGGGCTGATCGGCGAGGTGTTTCCACCGGGCCAGATCCAGATCGCCGATGGACAGGGTTGCGCCATCCCCGGTTTCGTAATACCAGTGCTGGATGCTGCTGGAAAATTCCTGAGAGAGATCGTGTGTGTTGGCGGTAAATGGAGTGGCGGATTGGGCGAAGGTCGAGCAGGAAACGGGTGAGGCAATGACCAGCACAATGTAAAAAACAGATCTGAAAAGACATGAGCCAGTCAAGATATACACACCTTTTCCAGTCGGTCCAACACCTGATTCGCCGGCAAGCGTGACAGACTCGATTGCCGGGTGCAAGTGATTGTGCCGGACCTACCTGAGCCCCAGCTTCTTCATCTTGCGCAGCAGTGTGGTCTTGTGGATGCCCAGGTGCCGGGCGGTCTTCACCCGGTGGCCGTCGAAGCGGGCCAGGGCGGCGCGGATCACCGCGGCTTCGGCCGCGCCAAAGGCATCGCCGTCCGCGGTTTCCTCCAGATCGGCCGGGCCGGCGGGATCGCCGGCAACGAGCTCCTGCGGCAAGTGCTGGATATCGATCCAGGCCTCCCGGCACATCACAAAGGCATGCTCGATGGCGTTCTCCAGCTCGCGCACGTTGCCCGGAAAGTCGTGGGCGGTGAGGGCGGCTAAAGCTGCCGGGGTCAGGCCGTTGATTTCGCGGCCCTTTTCGGCGTTGAAGTGGGCGATGAAGTGGCCGGCCAGCAGGGGGATGTCCTCCTTCCGCTCACGGAGCGGCGGCAGGTCGAGCCGTACCACGTTCAGACGGTAGTACAGATCCCCGCGAAAGCGCCCCGCCTCCACTTCCTGGCGAAGGTCGCGGTTGGTGGCGGCGATGATGCGAGCCTCGGCGGGCACCGGCACGTTGGCCCCCAGCGGCTCGTAGACCTTCTCCTGCAGCACGCGGAGCAGCTTGACCTGCAGCGGGGGCGGGATCTCGCCGATCTCGTCGAGGAAGATGGTCCCCTCCCGGGCCACGGCAAAGCGCCCGGGCTTGTCGCGGTCGGCGCCGGTGAAGGCCCCGGCAACGTAGCCGAAAAGCTCCGACTCCAGCAGGTTCTCCGGCAGGGCGGCGCAGCTCACCCCCACGAACGGCTTGTCCCGGCGGCCACTGAGGTTGTGCACCGCCCGGGCGAAGAGCTCCTTGCCCGAGCCGCTGGGCCCCTGGATCAGCACCGTGCTCCCCGACTCGGCCACCTGGGGCAGGATGTCGAAGAGCTGCCGGATCCGGTGGTGCTTGCTGATGATGTCCTCGAAGGTGAACTCCTTCTCCAGCCGCTTGCGCAGCCGCTCCAGAGCCGACAGGTCGCGGAAGGTCTCCACCCCGCCCACCACCTTTCCCTCTTCATCACGCAGCAGGGCGGTGGAGATGCTCACCGGTTTTTCGTATCCATCCCGGGTCAGGATGTTGATCGGACGGTTGACCAGGTTCTCGCCCGATTCCATGGTCTGCCGCAGCACACAGCCGCTCTGACAGACGTTGGCCCGGAATACGTCGTGGCAGAAGTTGCCCACCGCCTCTTCCCGGCTGAACCCGGTGATCTGCTCAGCGGCCTTGTTCCAGGAGGTGATCCGCCACTCCGGCGAGACGGTGAACACCCCGTCGGCAATGGAATCGAGGATCATGGCGAAGGCTTCGGGCTTCATCAGTCGGCATCCTCCGGGTAGCAATATTGCTACCCTGCGATCATATCACGAACCGGAGCCCTTCGGGTAGCGATTTTGCTACCTTTGGAAGTGGGGACGCTTACCTGTTTCCGTAAACAATTGATTCTGCAGCTTGAACGGAAACAGGTAATCGTCCCCATTTTTGGTTTTCACAACAGCGTTGAAGATGAGCCCCGCATGCGCTACATTGACCACAGGAGGTGCCACTCATGGCCTTTGAGCTCGAAAAACTGTTCGTGGACGTGTTCGCTCCCCGGAGCGGGGATGTGGTGACGATCATCCACGACCTGCCGTACGGTGGGATTCAAGACCGCGAGGAATGGCGGGACCGCCGGGAGATGGCGGATGACTGGCACCGGCAGATCGCGGGCTTCGCCAGGGGCTACGGTGTGACCGTCAACCCCATCGTCACCTACGAAGCAACCGGGTCTCACAATGCCGATATGCCGGAATACGGGAAGTGCGGCAGCGAGAGAATTCGTCTCGAAGACGTCATCAGGGATTCCACGATCGTGATTTCGATGCCCCAGTATTCGGCCTCGGCGCCGCTGCTCGGCTTCACCAAGGCCTTCCCGAACCTGCGCGCCGCCAGCATGCCGACGGTCGCCAGGTCCATGGAAGAGACTGCGCTCTCCGCCGACTACGGGCATGTGGATGCGGTGTGTGCCAGGATCGCGCCGTTTTTCGAGAGGGCGGACGGCGTCGAAGTGACCTTCTCGACCGGGCACACCTGCTACTTCGATGTTTCGGACCGCAACGCGGTCTTCCAGGACAACGGCCAGCTGCACCCGGATGCCGGCGATGACGTCATCCGACTCTCGAACCTCCCTGCCGGAGAGGTCTGTACCTGCCCGAACGAGGCGGAGGACAGCCGCACGGCCGGCGAGATCCCCGCTGTCTTCGGCGACGAGACCGTCGTGTTCCTCGTGAGGAACAACCGGATCATCGACGTCAGGGGGGATGGGCCGATTGCCGCGAAGAAGCGGCAGGAGTGTCGCGAGGAGGCGGCGGTGAGCAACATTGCCGAGGTTGCCATCGGCTGCAACGACAAGGCCGTCGTCACCGGCAATATTCTCGAGGACGAGAAGGCGGGCTTCCACTGGGCCTATGGCAGAAGCGATCACCTTGGCGGCACGGTGGGTGTCGAGGACTTCTCCTCACCCGACAAGGTGTGTCACGTGGACATCGTCTATGCCCGGGGCAACCCAATCGTCTGCGCTCGGCTCGACTTTATCTTTCCGGACGGAACGAGGAAGACGGCCATCAGGGACGGCCTGCTCTGCGTGTAGCATAAGCAAAAGATTCCTTGAAGGTTACACCGCTCTCATGCCAATAACGAACCAAGACGTCCAAGGCTTTGAAAGAAACCTCCAGCACTGCATGGATCTGCATATACGGAATTCCAGTTAATCAGTGGTTGGGCCGAAGATGATGGAACCAGATCCCAAAAGAATCGTTGCACGAGGCACATGGATGTACGACGGAACGATACCGTGTCATATTGTCATCCAGAAAGAGGAGGTCTGGCCTGCATTCTCTGATCCAGAGGATGGTCCCAAAGCAGAGGACAAGATCATGCCATGCGTTTCAGTGTGGTACGAAAATCCGGGTGGTGGCTGCACGTTCGACAAAGGTGGTGGATACTACAATAATGTTGAGAAAGCTAAGGCAGGGGTCGAAGGAATCGTCTCTGGCCCGATTGAGTGAAAGAACTGACTGCCCAACGTCTTGAATGAACCGCTTCGGATTAGCCGCACAGAAGCGCGGCCAACCCGAAGCGGTTCATTCAAGACGTTCGGCAAAATTGGAGCCATATCCTTTATGCGAAATCGGAGGGTTCTTTTCGGTGCGCTATGCGCTTACAGTTTAGCGGCCTTGTTGTTCCTTAGTGGAACGGGTTGCACGACTTCTCCAAAGCGGATCTTTCCTGGGGCAAATTGGGAACAGAACCCGTCGACCCTCTCGCCAAAGTTAGTCAGTGAAGTGAGCGCATTCGTTCGCACACTCGAAACGACCGGTCTCATGGTCGTGAAAAGTGGCAAGGTTGTGTACCAGTATGGGGATGTGGCCGAGGTCAGTTACGTCGCCTCCGTGCGTAAAAGCGTGCTATCGATGCTGTATGGACCTTATGTCACAAACGGGGTGATCCGTCTCGATGCAACACTGAAGGAACTCGGCATGTCGGATGTCGGCGGGCTGTTGCCGATTGAAGAGCGGGCAAGGGTGTTTGATCTGATCACGGCACGCTCAGGCGTTTATCACCTTGCTTCGAATGACGGGGATCTGCTCGAATACGCACCTGAACGTGGTAGCCAGGAACCGGGAAACTACTGGCTTTACAACAATTGGGATTTCAATGCGGCTGGCGCTGTATTCGAAAGGATGACGGGCAAGGACATTTACGATGCCCTGCACAATGATCTGGCGATTCCAATCGGGATGCAGGATTTCGATCGTGAGAGACAACAGAAGGATGAAAAGCCTGAAAACTCGCAGTATCCAGCCTACACCATGTTTCTTTCGACGCAAGACATGGCACGGCTCGGTTATCTGATGCTGAGGGACGGCAGATGGCGGGATCGTCAGATCATCCCGGCTGATTGGGTGAAGTGCAGCACGAGGGTGGTGATTCCAATCTCAGAACAGCATCCAGAGTTCATGCAGTCTGGGAGATTCGGTTATGGTTACATGTGGTGGGTTTGGGATGGTTCGTTTGCGACCGGGCCTTACAAAAGTGCTTACACCGCCGCTGGCGCACACGGTCAGTGGATAACCGTCCTGCCCGAGTTGGACATGGTCGTCGCGCACAAGACGTTCTGGTCATCCACCGGTGGCCCGCGCCATAATGTACACAGGGATAACTACTATAGGCTACTGGATTTGCTCACTGGAGCAAACCCTGCGTCCTCAGACGAATTGCGTCAGTGGAAAGAGGATGAGCAACTTGAGGATATCGACACTGCCCCGGCCCAGCTCCAACCTTCAGGAGTAGTGCTGCCTCATTGAATCGAGGAAGTGTGTGATGATACAAGAATCCGAACCAGCAGATTCACCGAATGAGCGCCCTGCTTTGCCAGCAGAAGCTACGCTCTTGCTTCGACCCTATGTTTCGGATCGTGTGTCTGTGATTGCCTCATGGGGGGCATGGGGACTGTGGGCACTGCTGAGGGAGTCACAACAACGAAGGTGAGCCGGTAGCCTGGTACGCGCATAAGCTCGTTTCACCACAAACTTCCAGCAGCAGGCACCGACCCCGGCGGTGGTGATGTCAGCTGCCCTTCTTCTCCAGCAGGGTGTCTTCACCACGCCGAACCTGGGCAACCTCCAGCTCGTATCCCGTTTCGGTAACCTTCAGCGCCCCCACCACGATCACATTGTCCTTCAGCGCCGGCAGCTCGCCGCGATACTCGCTCCGCGCCAGCCGGATCGGCACCGTTGCCGGGGAACAGCAGTCACTGGCACAACCGTCCATTCGCGCGCAATCAACCATGATGAAGGCGAACCGGTCTTCGAACCGCTCCGAGACCTTGCCTTCGATGGCCACCGTTCCGGCAAAGGATCCGGGATCCTTGTCCAGCTGGGCAACGCTGATAATCGGCACGGCGCCGGAACCATCAACAGACAGCGTTCCGCCGGCGAGGGGTGTATAGCTGACGGCCGCAGCAGTTTCAGGGTCCGTCGTGGCCGTATCGCTTCCCCCCCCTCCGCAGGAGCAGATCACCAGCACGCTCATCACCAGACCAAGGGCCAACACGTTTTTCAATCTGTTCATTGCTCCATCTTTCCAAAGCGGTCGTGCCGCCTTTTCAGTGGCGACTAGTTCGCCCGCAATCCTTCAGCGATTTGCTGTCGTGCGATTCTCATCACCGGCACCAGCGTGCCGATAACACCTATGGCCATCGCCATCATAAACCCGACGGCCATCACGTTCCCATCCACCTGAAACCGAAAGGCGCTCATGGAAAACTTCATCGGCAGCCCGTTCACCAGCAGTCCGGCCAGACAGCCCGCCAGCCCGCCGACCAGGCTGAGCACCACGCCTTCTAACAGGAAACCGGCCAGCACGTCACGCCGGCGGTACCCGGTCACCTGCAGCACCGCCATCTCCCGCACCCGGCCCATCACGCTGGTGTACATCGTGTTCATCCCGGCCATCAGCCCGCCGAAGACGAGCATCACCGTCATCACCAGCGTCACCGCCTGCAGCGGCTTCAGCCGCTCCGCCTCGCTGCCGTAATACTCGGCCTCGGCATGACAGGTGGTGCGAACATCGGTCCGTGTTCTCAGGTCGAAGAGCAGCGCATCCCGACTCTCCACGTCTTCGGTCTGCAGCACCAGCATCGAGTAGTCAGTCCTCTTCGACGCCACCATCAGGTCTTCCAGGGGCGCCCAGATCTCCGATTCGTGGGCCGTCCCCGGCGCACTGAGCATCCCGGTAATCTCCCAGCTCTCTCCCTCGAACTGCAGCCGGTCACCGATATTCAGTTGCCCTTCGGTCAAACCAAGTCGTGTGGCCACCAGGGGGCCCACGGCAACCTCGAACCCCCGCCGCGGCGCCCGGCCGTGCACCACCCTGATCTGGGGATGCACGGCATAGGCCACCTCCCGCACGCCCCGGGTGATCACCGGCACCGGCGTGGCGTCGCTACCGGCCAGGGAAACCAGGGAGTTGATGTAGACTTCGGGACTGGCCAGCGCCTCTCCATCGGTAGTGGATACTCCGCTGGCAGCACCGAAGATGTGCAGCACCTGGGGATCGAGGGCACTGAACTCGACCGATTCGGCGCCCTTGCTGAGCACCAGCACGTTTCGCTCATCCCCCGTGGCCGCCGTCGAACCGATCAGCCCCTGGGTCAATCCCATCATGATCACCGACAGACTGATCGCCATTCCGATGCCCAGCACGGCCAGCAGACTGCGCACCGGGCGCTGCATGATCGATTTCAGATTGTATTTCAGCGGCAGCCGCATCTCAGTCCACCCCTCTCAGCGCATCGATGATCGGCCGTCGCGCATTGCCCAGGGCCGGCAGCCAGGTGGCCACGGTGGTCAGGATCAGCCCCACCGCCACCGCTCCGGTGGCGATGCGCCAGGTGAGGGTGGGGTACATGGTGAACCCTTCCACGCTGATCGACACGTGGCCCAGGGTCACCACCAGCCAGGCAAAGCCCACGCCAACCAGCGCCGCCAGAAGTCCCAGCAGCGCCGTCTCCACCAGTATCAGTCGCGCCACCTGGCGGCGGTCAAAGCCGAGCAGCTTCATCACCGCCGTTTCCCGCAGCCGTTCCCGCACGCTCATCGAGACGCTGTTGGCCACTGCCGCCAGCAGCATCAGCAGCGCCGCGTAGGCCACCAGCTGTGAAAAGTGAACCAGCTCCTTGAATCCCGAGATCTGATCGGAGATGAACCCCCGCTCGGGGCCGCTCTTGGTCTGCTTGTCAGAGTTGGCGGTCATCCCGTCGATGATCGCCCCCGTTGTGCCGAGCCGGGCCGGATCATCCACTTCGACGAGAAACATGGTGGTCACGCCGATTTCGTTGATCGTGGTTTCGAGATACTCCCGGTCCACCAGCACCACCTCTTCCAGGCTGCTGCCCGGGGCGTCGTAGATCCCGCGCACCGTGAAGCTGATCCCCCGCAGCTGCGGCAGCGTCACCTGCTGCCCGACCTGCCAGCCATACTTGGCCGCGATGTTGCGGCCCACGATGGCCGCGCCCCGTTCACCGGCAAAGGCCTCGTAGTGCTCATCCGGCAGGTCCAGCTTCCGGAACCGGCGCAGCCGGTCGGGCTCGATGCCGTGTATCGACACCAGGTCGGTGGTGGTGCCGCAGAAGGAAAGCAGAAAGCGCACCGGCATCACCGAGGTCACGTGGGGCAGCTGTTCGATCTGGTCGGCGTAGTGCACCGGCAGCCGGCTGTACGGCGGACAGGCTTTGTACTTCTCGAAGACGATCAGTATCTGGTCACCGCCGGTGGATTTGATCATCTGCTGCACGCCATTATCCAGGCTGAGCAGGGAGGCGAAGATGAAGACACTGATCATGATCGCCACAAAGGTGAGCAAAGAACGCACCTTGCTGCGGACCATGTTCTTCAGGATCAGCGATACGAACTTCATCCCGCTGCTTTCTCGCTCAGCTCGCCCTTGTCCAGCTGCATCACCCGGCTGCCGAAGGCCGCCACATGAGGATCATGGGTCACCAGCAGAACCGTCTTGCCGAAGTCCCGGTTCAGTTTTGCCAGGATGGTCATCACCGTTTCGGCACTGTCACGATCGAGGTTTCCCGTCGGCTCGTCGGCCAGGATCAGTTGCGGGTCAGTGGCGATGGCCCGGGCGATGGCCACCCGCTGTTCCTGCCCGCCGGAGAGCTGTCGCGGATAGTGATCCGACCGGTCGCCCAGGTCCACCACTTCCAGGGCGGTCTCCACCAGCTTGCGCCGCTGGGCGGCACTGAGCGGCATCAGCAGCAGCGGCAGCTCCACGTTTTCGTACGCCGTCAGGATCGGCATCAGGTTGAACTGCTGGAAAACATATCCGATGGCGCGGGAGCGCCACCCGGCGAGCTCGTCTTCGGTGAAGTCGGTGATATCCTCACCGGAAACCACCACCCGGCCGCTGCTCGGCTTGTCGATCCCGGCCACCAGGTTGAGCAGCGTTGATTTCCCGCTGCCCGACGGGCCCATCATCACCACGAACTCACCGGCGGTGACGGTAAGATTCGCCCGCTGCAGGGGGGTGACGTCGTTTCCGGCCTTGGTGTAGGTCCTGGTGACATCGAGCAGTTGGATCGCTGTCGGGTTTCGCTCCATCACTGCATCTTCTCCCGTTGGGAAGTGGCTGTGCCGCTGCTGGTGGCACCCCTCAGGAACTCGATCTTCACGCTCAGCTCCGGCCGGAAATCCGCCGGCGGGTCTCCGATGGCCAGCTTCGCCTGGACCGTGTTTTTCTGCAGGTTGGCCAACGGCATGATCTGGATCACCTCGCCGGCGATCCTCCGCCCCGGGTAGGCATCGGTGGTCAACCAGGCCTGCTGGCCGATATGGAGCCCCGCGCTGTCCCGCTGGTTCACATCCACCCAGGCCTGGATCCGCGTCGGGTCGAGAATGCTGACCAGCGCCGACGAGAGCCGGTCATCGGTTCCCGGTTCCACCCACGCGCCGGGCTGGGTGAACTGTTCCGTGACCAGCCCGCTCACCGGCGTCAGAACCAGACATTGCTCCAGTTCCCACTCGATATAGGAGAGCTTTGCTTCCGCCGCTTCCAGCTCGGCCCGGGCAAGAGCGATCTCTTCTGCCCGGGATCCCGACCGGTACAGCGTCAGACGCGCCTCCACGGCTTCCAGGTCGGCAACCGCCTGTTCGTAGTGTGAGCGAGCCTCATCCAGCTCGTTCACCGAGACCACGCCTTCCTTGTACATCGCGTCAATCCGCCCGAACTCCGCCTCGGCCTGCGCCAGCTTTGCCTGATGGCTCTCCCGGTCGGCCCGGGCCGCATCGATCTCTTCGCCGCGGAACCCGGCATTGACCAGCTCCAGCTTGCGCCGGGCGATACTGACCTGGGAGACCTGCAGTTGAAATTCCTGTCTGAGCTGCGTCTCATCGAGGGTCGCCACCGGATCCCCGGCCCTGACGTGCTGACCCGGGATCACCTCGATCGATGCCACCCGGCCGCCGATCAGCGCTGACACCACCAGGGGCCCCGGCGGAATCGCTTCCAGGTAGCCGCCGGCGGTAAAGCCGCCATCGGTCACCGGCGTCCCCGCATCCGCCTGGGCGGCCGTTTGCCGGGAAGGAGCCGCGGAGCCGCCAGTGCCGTTGACGCCGGCTGCGCTCTCGGTGGTACCGCCCTTGAACGGGTTCCCGAAGAGCAGCACCAGCAGTGCTACCGACAGGACCACAAAGATCGGCGCTCCCCACGATATGCCACGCTTTCGCTCCGGCCTGGGCGCCGGCAGATCGATCCGTAAATCCTTCAGATCCGCCATGGCTTCCTAACCCCTCTCCCGATCACTTTCGGAGGCGCAGGCCAGCAGACAGAGGCCCCGCTCGATCATGGTGATGACGCAGTTGTCGATGACGCTGTAGTAGACGTTGTTCCCATCGCGCCGGGCCACCACCACGTCGAGCATGGCCAGGTGCTTCAGCTGGTTCGACACCGCCTGTGTCTGCATATCGATGGCTTTTGCCAGGTCGCCGACGCACATCTCCCCGGCCCTGACCAGGGTGTGCACCAGCCGCACGCGATGGCGATTTCCCAGAACCTTGAACAGTGATTCGAGCTCGCCCGCCTGGCTCTCCGTCAGCAGGGGCCGACGGGACAACGGCTCCCGCTCGGGACATACCTTCATATCCGCTGTGGTTGTTGGGACGGTGGCCATGGGGGTATCCTTTCTACATCAATAAATGATTACATGACATCGTGGAATAGCGGAGTCTATCAAAGACAGCCCCTGCGGGCAAGCTGATTTTACTGGTGGATGGGGCCGGGACGGGGCCGCCCGGGGGTGACTGGCAGCTTTGTGCCTGTCCCCTCTAGTCCCAGGCACTTGCGGATCTTACGCCCCTCCCTGCCCATGCCAAATGATGCTCGTGAGCTTTACTTTCCCGCCTGTCGTTCGGCCGGAACCTTCAATTCCCTGAGTAATTGCAGGCTGATGAGGATCTGTCCACTATTTCACGTTGCGATTGCACGTCTCGAGAATGCTCAGAGTATGTAATATGTGGAAGTCATCAACTACGAACGAATGATGAGATAAAAACGCAGCAGCGCCGAGGTGAAGGAGGTGGAGACCGCCGATGACCAGGTATTACCCAATTCCAGTGATTGGAATTCTTCTGCTGGCAGCGCTGGTTTCCTGTGCTCCCGGTCCACCGGAAGTAACGGTCGCCACGCCAGCCGAGATCAAGACCAGAATCGAAACGTCCACCGCGCCGGTCGTCCTGGTTCATGTCTGGGCCACCTGGTGCGTGCCGTGTATAGCCGAATTCCCCGAGCTGATGAAGGTCCACACGCAATTCGAAGGACGAGGCCTGGAACTGATCCTGGTCTCGGGCGACGATCCCGACGAGCTCGAGCCGGTGGAGAAATTTCTGCTGAAACAGAACTGCCCGGTGGGCAGCATCGTCTCCACCGATCTCAGCCAGGACTTCATCGAAACGCTTTCCCCGAACTGGGCCGGTTCATTGCCGGCCTCCTTCTTCTACGCGGACGGGAAGCTGCTCCACGAGTGGGAGGGAAAGCGTCCCTATGAAGACTATGCCGAACAACTCGAAACCCTTTTGAACTAAACCTTAGGAGTCCACCTCATGAAACTGCAACGTCTGACCGCAACAACCCTGTTCATCACCATCTTCGCTGTGGCCGCCGCAACAGCCGGCATTGGCATCGGTGATCCCATTGTCGATACCGACGTGAAAATGAAGAACGTCGACGGAAAGATGCTCTCGCTAAACGACATCAAAGGCGAAAAGGGCACGCTGGTCATCTTCTCCAGCTACCACTGCCCGTTTGTCATCGGCTGGCAGGACGTCATGGTCGAGCTGGGCAACACTTACACAAAGAAGGGCATCGGCGTGGTGTTCGTCAACTCCAACGACCCCGCCGTTGCCGGCGACACCTTCGAAAAGATGCAGGCCATGGCCAAGGAGGAAAAGTACGGGTTTCCCTTCGTGGTCGACGCCACGTCCGGTGTGGCGAAAAACTTCGGCGCCCTGAAAACGCCCGATGTTTTCCTCTTCAACGCCGAGGGCAAGCTCGTCTACCAGGGCGCCGTTGGTGATGGTGGCCGGAAACCGAGCGGCGGCGACATCTGGTTGAAGAACGCCATGGACGCCATGCTGGCCGGTGAGAAGATCGACCCGGCACAGACCAAGGCCGTGGGCTGCAGCATTAAATTCCGGTAACTCAGGAGGTGATCTACATAACCTCATCTGAGGCCCGATAGCTGAGGTTCTGAAACCACTCCCAGGCTCTCCGCCGGCGTACGGGGCATTTCTCCCCGGTGGGGTGAAACTCCCCGTACGCCCATCGACCACCGGGGCGAACGGATCGAGCTCATCGGCCATGACCCTCCCCAAGTCCTTCCCCCTGTCACTCATCCAATCTATTCAAAAATAGCGGGATAACGGACACACCTCCATCCCCCGATCCGCCCATCATGCTCAAATCCCCCCTCCCGGAGAGGTGGCACGGGGCTTGCTCTTTACTGCTGCCGGATCGTGAATGTTCGAGCCGGTGCCGGGGGACGGCCCCCGGCACCATGCCTTGAAAGGGAATAGAACAATGGCCGAACCGGTGGTTTTTTACGGTATCTGCTCAACCTGCATCCACGCCCGCACCTGCCGGGGTGCGCTGAATGCCTTCCGGCCGGTCCAGTTCTGCGATCTGTTCGAGATTATCGAGGAACCGGTGAAGCGTGAAGTCATGGCTCCGGCCGAGCGGTCGGTCGATGGAGGCGGTAATGGTGAGGCCGATGATTTCAAGGGGCTTTGCGTCGACTGCGTCAAACGATTAGAGTGCAGCAAGGCGGAATCGGAGACAGGGGTATGGCACTGCGAGGAATACCAGGGCGAGCCTGACTGATGGTGTCCGCGTCCCCTGGGGGGGACCCGCCGGCATCAGGTGCATTTATAGGCGGTTATTGTGCGACCCGGGCATCCTGCGATCACGGAGGCGGCTCATCAGGGCGCCGCAAGGATACATAAAAAGGAGTGTTCCATGGCTGACAAATCGTTCAACGCGTTCAAGATGGCCCAGCAACAGTTCGACGAGACCGCCGAGATGCTCAAGCTGAACCACGGCGCCCGCGAGCTGCTGCGCAACCCGATGCGGGAATACCACTTCAGCATCCCGGTGCGCATGGACAACGGCGAGGTGCAGGTGTTCCGCGGCTTCCGCGTCCAGCACAACGACGCCCTCGGCCCCTGCAAGGGCGGCATCCGCTTCCATCCCCAGGAGACGGTGGACACGGTCCGCGCCCTGTCGATGTGGATGACCTGGAAGTGCGCGGTGGTGGAGATCCCACTGGGCGGCGGCAAGGGCGGCGTGATCTGCGACCCGCACAACCTCAGCGAGCGCGAGCAGGAACTGATCTGCCGCGGCTGGGTCCGGCAGATCAGCCGCAACGTCGGGCCGCTCAGCGACGTGCCGGCCCCCGACGTGATGACCACCGCCCAGCACATGCTCTGGATGCTCGACGAGTATGAGACGATCCACGGCGGCCACTACCCCGGGTTCATCACCGGCAAGCCGGTGGGCATGGGCGGCTCCCTCGGGCGCACCGAAGCCACCGGGTTCGGCGTCGTCTTCACCATCCGCGAGGCGCTTCGCCAGCTGGGGCTCAAGGCAAAGGGCTCGGTGGCCAGCGTCCAGGGCTTCGGCAACGTGAGCCAGTACGCCATCCGCCTCTTTCAGCAGATCGGCGGCACGGTGACCTGCGTGTCCAGCTGGGACCAGGATGACCAGGTCTCCTACGCCTTCCGCAAGGTAGGCGGCATCGACCTCGACGAGCTGCTGGGGATCACCAACCGCTTCGGCGGCATCGACAAAGACAAGGCCCGCGACCTGGGGTACGAACTGCTGCCGGGTGACGACTGGCTGGTCCAGGAAGCCGACGTGCTGATCCCGGCCGCCCTGGAGAACCAGATCACCGGCGAGAACGCCGGCAAGATCCACTCGCGGGTCAAGCTGATCGCCGAGGGGGCCAACGGCCCCACCACCCCGGAAGCGGACACCGAGATCGAGAAGCGCGGGATCTTCCTCATCCCCGACTTCCTGGCCAATGCCGGCGGGGTGACCTGCTCCTACTTCGAGCAGGTGCAGAGCAACATGAACTACTACTGGGAGCGCGATGAGGTGCTGGGCAAGCTCGACCAGAAAATGACTTCGGCCTTCATCGCGGTGAGCGAGCTGGCGAAAACCAGGGAACTGCACATGCGCGACGCCGCCTACATGATTTCGGTTTCCCGCGTGGCGCAGGCCTGCAAGAATCGCGGCTGGCTGTAATTAAGAATGGGGACAGCTACCCGCTGATTCAAGATCAATGGAATCAACAGGTTGCTAGGCCAGGTAACTGTCCCCATCTTGGGCTCAACTGTCATTGCGAGGAGACGACGCAGTCGTCGACGAAGCAATCTCTTCTTCACGGTTGAACAAAGAGAGATCGCCACGTCACCGTCTTCGACGGCTCCTCGCGATGACAGGAGGACTTATTCCTCAAGAGATATGGGGCTGCACCCGCTCCTCGCGATGACAGGAGGAGCCGGCGGGAGGCCGGGCGATGAACGAGATCAAAAACGAAAAGCGGATTACCGTCGATCCCGAAGCGGTGGCACTCTTCGACCGGGACTTCTACGGGTCACAGCACCGGGCGATGCGGATCGGCGACGGCGCCATCGGGGGCAAGGCCGCCGGCCTGGCCTTTATCGAGCAGGCGCTGACGCGGTTTTCGTCGGAGACCCCGGTGGATGGCGTGGAACTGCACATCCCCCGCTTCGTGGTTCTCGGAACAGATCTCTTCGACCGCTTCATGGAGCGCAACGACCTCCTCGACCTCGACTTCGACGGGATGCCGGATGACCGCATCGCCCACCGTTTTCAGCAGGCGGTACTGCCGGCAGAGGACGTGGGCAGCCTGCGGGCGCTGATCGCCGCGGTAACCTCGCCCCTGGCCGTGCGCTCGTCGAGCCGCCTGGAAGACGCGATGTACGAGCCGTTCGCCGGCGTCTATGCCACCAAAATGATCCCCAACAACCAGCACGACGTGGACAGCCGCTTCCGCAAGCTGGTGGAGGCGATCAAGTTCTGTTATGCCGCCACCTTCTTCCGCGGGGCCCGGGAATACGTGGCGCTCACCGGGCGGACTCCGGCCGACGAGAAGATGGCGCTGATCATCCAGGAGGTGGTGGGCCGGCGGCATGATGACCGCTTCTACCCGCATCTCTCCGGCGTGGCCCGGTCGTACAACTACTACCCGGTGGGGCGCGCACGCCCCGAGGAGGGTGTGGTGGACCTGGCCCTGGGCCTGGGCAAGACCATCGTCGACGGCGGCATCTGCTGGAGCTACTCGCCGAAATGGCCGGCGGTGACCCCGCCGGTGGGGTCGCCGTCCGAGTTGCTCAAGCTGACCCAGCAGTCGTTCTGGGCGGTGAACATGGGCAAGCCGCCGGAATACGACCCGATCAAGGAAGCGGAATACCTCTGCGAGGGCACCCTGGCCGACGCCGAAGAGGACGAGACGCTGGACAAGCTGGTCTCCACCTACGACGCCCCCAATGACCGGATGGTGATGGGCACCGGCCGAAACGGGGCGCGGGCGCTGACCTTTGCCCCGATCCTCGACGGCAAGGTCCTGCCGCTGAACGACCTGGTGACCAGGCTGCTGAGGCTCTGCGAGGAGGCGGTGGGCTGCGAGGTGGAGATGGAGTTTGCGGTGACGCTGGGTGAACGGCCCGGCGACCCGCTGCAGTTCGGTTTCCTCCAGGTGCGGCCGATGGTGGTCTCCCACGAAAGGGTGGAGCTGGAAGACGCCGAGCTGGACGGGGACCAGGTGCTGGCCGCCTCGGAAAAGACCATGGGCAACGGGGTGGTGGACACGCTGCGCGACATCGTCTTTGTCCGGCCGGAAATCTTCGAGGCCAAGCACACCCCGGTCATCGCCGGCCAGCTGGCCGGGATCAACCGGAGACTGCAGGCCGAGGGACGGCCCTACCTGCTGATCGGCTTCGGCCGCTGGGGAAGTTCCGACCCCTGGCTCGGCATCCCGGTGGAGTGGGGCCAGATCTCCGGCGCCAAGGTCATCGTCGAGGCGACCCTCCCGGAGATGAACAAGGAGATGAGCCAGGGAGCCCATTTCTTTCACAACATGACCAGCTTCCAGGTGCTCTATTTTTCGGTCCGCCACGACGGGCCCCTTGCCATAGACTGGGACTGGCTGAACAGCATCCCGGAGGCCGGCGGCACCGAGTATGTGCGGCACGTGCAGCTGAGCGATCCGCTCACCGTCAAGGTGGACGGCAAAAGCGGAAGAGGAGTCATCCTGCGGTGAAAGATTCGAAGAAGTCGATGGACCTGCTGCTCCAGGCGCTCCAGGAACGGGCCAAGGAGCTGAACTGCCTCTACCTCGTGGAGGAAATCCTCAGCCGTCCCGACGAACCGCTGGCCGGCATCGGCCCGCGCATCGTCGAAGCGCTGCCGCCCCACTGGCAGTATCCCGACGTCTGCGAGGCGGAGCTGACCATCGAGGGCGAAAGTTACCGCACGCCCGGTTTCAGGACCACGCCCTGGATCCAGCATGCCGAGGTGCTGGTCCAGGAAGCGCCCATCGGCCGGATCAGCGTGGTCTACACGAAGAAGATGCCGCCGGAGCAGGACGGCCCGTTTCTCGAAGAAGAGACCAAGCTGATCACAACGGTTGCCGAGCGGTTGGGACACTTCATCAACCACCAGCGGATGCGAGCGCTGCTCCAGGAGCTGGACAGTGCACGCAGCGAGTCCGGGGAAAACGGCCCCCAGGAGTGGCGGGTGGCGCTGCAGATGCTCAAGCAGGCCGACCGCGCCCTTTACTTCACCGTCTCGCGCAAGATGCTCAACCACCTCTGCTGGAACGGCGTGGGCGAGGCCGAAGAGCTGCTGCAGTCCCTCTCGCCCCATGCCGCCGACCGGGCCGAGGGCGAGGCGGCCGAGGACTGGAACCAGTCGGACGGCCAGGCGGCGCGGGAGATCACCCCGGAGCTGATCGAACGGGTCTTCTCCGTCGCCGTGCGGCACTTCGACCCGGGGACCATCCTCAACCTGATCCAGAAGTGGATGGTGGAGGACAAGCTGAGCTTCCTCTCCCGGGTGGTCAACCGCAACCTCTCGCTGGCCGAGGTGGCCGACGCGCTGCGCCGCTACCACCACCTCTCCCCCGACGAGTTCCGCATGTCCGACTCGCACACCATCGGCATCACCGTCTCGCTGGTGCGGCGCTTCCTCAGCGATCAGCTGGAGTACATCAACGTGGCCAAGGGGTTCTTCGACCCCCACGATTTCCACGACCTGCTGAAGAACGTGATCTTCAGCGGGGAGAGCCACGGCAAGCTCGGCGGCAAGAGCGCCGGCGTCTGCCTGGCCCAGCGGATCCTGGAGGAGAAGAGCGCCGGGCAGGAGGTGCTGAAGGACGTCAAGGTGCCCAAGACCTGGTACATCACTTCCGACGTGGTGCTCGACTTCATGCACTTCAACAACTTCGGCGGGGTGGTGGAGCAGAAATACAAGGACCTGAACCAGGTCCGCATGGAGTACCCCCACATCCGCCAGAGCTTCAAGGCCGGCCACTTCCCGGCGGAGATCATCAACGGCCTCTCCGCGGCGCTGGACGACTTCGGCGACAGCCCGCTGATCGTGCGCAGCTCGAGCCTGCTGGAGGACCGGATGGGCGCGGCCTTCTCCGGCAAGTACAAGAGCCTCTTCCTCGCCAACCAGGGCAGCAAGCGCGAGCGTCTCGAGGCGCTGATGATGGCCATCGCCGAAGTCTATGCCTCGACCTTCGGCCCCGACCCCATCGAGTACCGCGTGGAGCGGGGCCTGATCGACTTTGGCGAGGAGATGGGGATCATGCTCCAGGAGGTGGTGGGGACGAAGATCGGCCCCTACTTCCTGCCCACCTTTGCCGGCGTGGCCTTCAGCAACAACGAGTTCCGCTGGTCGCCGCGGATCAAGCGGGACGACGGCCTGATCCGGCTGGTCCCCGGCCTGGGCACCCGGGCGGTGGACCGGTTGAGCGACGACTACCCGATCCTCATCGCCCCGGGCCAACCGGGCCTGCGGGTCAACATCAGCCCGGACGAGATGGTCCGCTATTCACCCAAGAATCTGGATGTGATCAACCTCGAAACCAACAGTTTCGAGACCATCGACCTGGAGAGCTTCTTCAAGAAGTGGGGACACAAGATCCCCGGCTTCGAGCACGTGGTGTCGGTCTATTCCGACGGCCACCTGCAGGCGCCCATGGGTCTGGCGCTGGGCGGCGAGCAGGGCGAATACACCGCCACCTTTGCCGGGCTCTCCGGCAACACTCGCTTCGTCGAGCAGGTGAAGTCGATCCTCGACACGCTGAAGGAGACCCTGGGCACGCCGGTGGACATCGAGTTCGCCAGCGACGGTAAGGACTTTTACCTGCTGCAGTGCCGGCCCCAGAGCTACTCGGCCGAGGACAAACCGGCGCCGATCCCCCGCGACCTGCCCCAGGAGCGGATCATCTTCTCCGCCAACCGTTACGTGACCAACGGCTGCCTGCGCAACATCACCCACCTGGTCTACGTCGACCCGGCGGGTTACGCCGCGCTGTCCGACAACGCCGACCTGCTGCGGGTGGGCCGGGCCGTGGGCCGGCTGAACAAGCTGCTGCCCAAGCAGCAGTTCGTGCTCATCGGCCCCGGCCGCTGGGGCAGCCGGGGGGACATCAAGCTCGGGGTCAACGTCACCTACTCGGACATCAACAACACCGCGGCTGCTGATCGAGGTGGCCCGCAAGAAGGGCAACTACGTGCCCGACCTCTCCTTCGGCACCCACTTCTTCCAGGACCTGGTGGAGGCCAACATCCGCTACCTGCCGCTCTACCCCGACGACGAGAACATCGAGTTCAACGAGCGGTTCCTGCTGGGGGCCAACAACATCCTGCCCGAGCTGGTGCCGGAGTATGCCGACCTGGCCGGGGTGATCCGCCTGATCGACGTGTCGGCCGCGGCCGACGGCCGAGTGTTCAACCTGCTGATGAATGCCGACCTGGACGAGGCCCTCGGCGTGCTGGTGGAACCGAGCACCCTGCCCGAGGAGATCAGCACCACCGAAGTGGTGCCGGGACGCGAACGGGAGGAGTTCTGGCGCTGGCGGCTGCAGATGGCCGAGCGGATCGCCGCCACCATCGATGCCGCACGGTTCGGCGTGGTGGGAGTCTACGTCTTCGGCAGCGTGAAGAACGCCACCGCCGGCCCGGGCAGCGACATCGACCTGCTGGTGCACGTCAGGGGGGACCGGGAGCAG
This sequence comes from uncultured Acidobacteriota bacterium, assembly GCA_963836075.1. Lineage (GTDB taxonomy): Bacteria > Acidobacteriota > JAQAZP01 > JAQAZP01 > JAQAZP01 > JAQAZP01. Next base: position 812,226 of record CAWIIB010000009.1, on the reverse strand, counting down.
CACGAGGCGCTGGAACGCTGGCTCGAGGGCTGGAGCCTCTGTCTCGCCGAGCTGAACTACCTGCGCACCGGCTACCGCTCGGAGGGCCTCCTCGACGTGCACTTCGTCACCGATCAGGACGTGGAGAAGAAGACCAGCTATGCCTCAAAGATCGGCGCGGTGACCGATGCTGCGCGGCCGTTAGTTATCAGCGGATAGGGACTGTCACGCCTTGGTGACTGGCAGAAAAGGGTGACTGGCAGCTTTGTGCCTGTCACCTTTTTCTGCCTAGAGCAACCGCCTCTTCACCGTCCCCACCAAATCATCCAGCCCAAAACTCACCACCGCCAGCTCCGGCCCGTCGTGGGCCGCGCTGAGACAGAGCGTCTCCCCGATCCGCTCCTGCCAGCTTCCGGTGATCCTCGCCGATTCGTGGATGTGGCCGTGCAGCGTGAGCAGCGGCTGACGCGCCTCGATGAACCGGCGCACTGCCATGGAGCCCACGTGCACGTCCAGCGGCACGTGATCCACCATCTTGCCGTCGAGCCCGGCCCGATCGAGCGCCGTCTGGTAGGGCGGCGTGTGAAACAGCATCACGGCTCGACTCAGGTCGTCCTCGCCGGTGAGCTGGTTCAAGTCTTCGGCGATGGTCCCGTAGCGGACCACGTTCGCCGGCACCGGCACTGACCGCTGGCCATTCTCCGGGGAGACGCAGCCCACGTCGACAAAGCGGGAGACGTCGTAGCGCTCCCAGTCCTTGAGCATGAATGGTGTGGGGGGAACGTAGGCGTACCCGTAGACCGGGTGCTCACCCAGCTCGACCCGCCGCCCGTGGATATAGTGCCAGAGGCCCTCGGCCTCGCCGGCCCGGATCGTCTCTTCTTCCATCCTGCCATCGTCGTTGCCGAGGATGAGGAAGACTTTTGGCGCTTTATCGCCCAGCTCGCTATGCAGCCGCCGAAAACCGGCGCACAGAGTTTCTTCGACGAAGTCGTCGGTGCCCGATTCGGTGATGGCGGTGAAGCCATGGGGTAGCAGGTCGCCGCCTATGAAGAGTGCCCACGGCCGCTCTGCTTCCAGCAGGCGAAACAGTGCCTTGTAGAGGTGCGCAGACCCGTGCAGGTCGGTGACGAAGAAGCAGGTTGGATTGTGGTCTGCCACTCAGTAGTCTCCGGAGAATGCAAGCCTCGTTGGCCTGTCTTTGCGAAGGATAGGGAGAAGCCGCTGCCGGGTCAAGACGATTGTCGCGGGTGAATAGCGCCGTACCCAACTCTTGGGTCGACCAAACTGTCAGCCGGGAGGTGGGTTGTTCGCCTCCTCAAGTTTCCAGATAACCACGGCGATGCCTTACTTATACGGACGTCAATGCTAACAGGATAACCCTACCGTCCTGATATTCGGCTCACCATTACCTTCCACATATCAACGCCTCAGCCGGGTTATCTGGATTCGTCACTCATTGCACGTTGCGCCAACACTTGTCAATATCGCCCAGGTCGGATAATATGTATCAGATTCTTAAGCTAGTTAGGCGGATTTCATGCCATCACCGATCCAAGACTTCCAGGGCCAGGAAAGAGTCCTCAGATAATTCGGGGACGTGAATATACGGATATCCAGAAAATCAATTGTTAGATGGAATTGGCTAGGAACTATAGATGTCATGGTTGAAGATATATATAGGATTCGGACCAATTATTGTTCTGGCATTTGTCGTGCTCCTTGACTGGATGGTACCTTTAGAAAAGGGTACAACCTTATTGAATGAGCAGCTTCCAGGGAATGTGCGTGTCTGCGTGTATTTTATGTGGAGTAACTCAGATAGCGATGATGGTAGCTCTTCAAGATGGACACGTGGATACTTATTGATACCGGGGTCATTGGTTGATTTTAAAGGGGTAGTGGTTAAAGAAAACAACCTTGGTGGTGCAGAGATAGTTCATTCAAGATTATTCGGGATATTCATAACTGTTGTTTGGATTGTGATCATCTACGGGGCCTGGAGAGTTAGGAGGAAGTCAGGGGTAGAAGTATCCACCTAACAAGCCCATACACCTGTCGTCCAGGTGTCACGGTCCTTGCTGTGCATCCGGTCGTTCTCACAGGTGGCAACGGCCGTGCCACCTGTCCGCAGGTGATGGGTGACGTTAGACGGAGTTTGCCACTCCGCGGCCACCCGAAGCGGCTCATTCGCAGCTTTAGCCAAATATTGCACGAAGCATTGATGAGCAAGTTAGATTAGATAATGACCTAATAGTGATTCATGATTTCACGGTTGCTCTACATAAAATGTAAATATTGACAGGAGATATCTGATGAATTTCAACCTTGATGTATTAAAAATAGACCCAGTGCAGGAACTAGAGAAACTCTCAGAGTTTATTGAGTATCAAGTGAAGGCTATTTTTCGTAAAAAAGGCGTGATAGTTGGATTAAGCGGCGGTATCGATTCTGCCTGCATTGCAGCTGTTGCAGTTCATGCTGTAGGAAAAGATAAAGTAATAGGACTTGTCCTTCCCGAATCAGAGTCTAATCCAATTAGCAGTGAATATGCGATAAAACATGCTCAGGCGTTAGGCATAGAACATCGACAAATCAATATCACTTCAACTGTGGATAGTATTTTTAAGTATAATTGGCGAGATGAATATCTACAAAATTTGATTCCCGAATATAGGCCTGGATATAAATATAATATAGTCCTTCCTACAGATCTTCTGGAGCGAGCCAGCTTTAGCTTCTATCGTCTGCAAGTTCAATTACCAGATGGCGAATTAAAGAGTAAACGGTTGAAACAGAATGAATTTCTCACCATAACATCGTTTGCAAATATTAAGATCAGGGCTCGAATGCTGCATCTTTATGCAGAAGCAGAAAGACGTAATCTCCTTGTTGCCGGAACTACCAATCGCACTGAATTTATATTGGGGGATTTCTGCAAATATGGTGATGGCGGTACTGATATAGAACCATTTACCCATTTATACAAAAATCAAATATACCAACTTGCCGACTATCTCGAAGTAATTCCGGAAATTATTGATCGTCAACCCAGTCCTGATACATTTAGTCTTCCTGTAAGCGATGAGGAGTTCTTTTTCAGGATTTCATTTGAAAAGCTGGATTACCTCCTTTATGCATGGGAGCATGAAGTTCCCACAAATGAGGCAGCTGAAGTGCTGGCTCTTTCTGAAGATGCAGTTGGAAGAGCATATAAAGATTTTGCTTCAAAGTATCGTGCGACTGCTCATTTGCGAGAGGTTCCAAATACACTGGAATAGTGCTGCGCTGACCCAGGTTTGAATCCGATCCCACCTCCCTCACCCCACTCCCCCCCCCTTCCTCTTAAATCCTCTTGACTTATCCACCATTCCGATTCTCCCCTTTCTCCTTCCCGATACCGGATATCCCTGGTTGATTCACCCCTAAGTGTTTATGTAGTATTGGCTTTCCATGTGGCCCCAGTGGGCGGTTGTCGTTCCGGCGGGCCAACCCTAATGATTCTGCCGGCGTCACGTGAACAGCCGTGGCGGGTGGGGAGGATTGTCTGTGAGCCAGCGTGTCCTGATCATCGATGACGAAGCGGAGATCCGCCGCAACCTGACCTTCGGCCTGACCCAGGAAGGCTACTCCTGCACGGCCTGCCCGGACGGCATCTCCGCGATCCACGAACTGCACCGCTCCCGCCAGGCGGGAGAGGGGTATCACTACCTGATCTCCGACATCTTCATGCCCGACATCGACGGGCTGAAGATCCTCAAGGTGATCAAGCGCACCTTCCCCGACCTGCCGGTGCTGATCATCACCGGGTTCGGCGACGAGCAGATCGAGGCCGAGGCCCTGGCCCAGCCGAACACCGGGTTCCTCGACAAGCCGTTCGAGATCACCCAGCTGGTGGAAGCCTTGAAGGCCCTGGAGCCCGGGGCCACCACCGCCGACGGCGGGGATGAGGCAACCGAGGCCGAGATCCGCGAGGTGATGACCGCCTATGTCACCATCCGTATCGAGGACCGCAGCCGGGACATGGAGATCTATCGCGAGTTGCGGGGCCTCGAGGGGATGGCGGCCTGCGACGCGGTGCGCGGAGACGTGGACATCATCTGCCAGCTGGAGGCGACCAACGAAGCGGCGATGGACGCACTGGAGCAGCAGGTTCGCTCGGTGGAGGGCGTGCAGGTGGTCTCGCTGTCCCGGGTGGAGCGCCCGCGGCTCGACCGGCACGTGGACCAGTTCATCACCACTTACAGGGCCGCGGTGAGCGAGCCGGCTGACGGCGAATCGCCCGACCCGTCGGCGCTTCGCAGCTATGTCATCGTCGACATCGACAAGGAATATTTCCAGCAGGTCTTCACCACCCTGACCTTCCTCGACGAGGTGCTGTTCTGTGACATGGTGGATGACGGGACCAAGCTGATCGGCATCATCTCCGAGGTCGGCGCCTTCGGCAAAACCCCGAAAATAATCGAGAAGCTCTCGCAGATCGACGGGGTTCTGCGGGTCAAGGAAGCCGGCATCATCAAACTGGAAGATATGTAGGGGTCTTCATGCAACAGAAAGAAGCAGGTTTCAGTTATCGTCTCTGGCGTCACGACGGAACGCCCGGAGAGCTGATCCCGCTCCTGCAGTCGGCGCAGGAGCACTTCGGCTACATCCCGCGGCGGGCGATCAAGTACATCTCCGGCGTGACCCGCATCCCCGAGTCGACGATCTACGGGGTGATCACCTTCTACAGCCAGTTCCGGCTGCAGCCCATGGGACAGTACGTGATCCGGCTCTGCACCGGCACGGCCTGCCACGTGGCCAACGCCAGCCTGCTGCAGGACACCATTGAGGACGAGCTGGGTATCGAGGTCAACGACACCACCGAGGACGGGGTCTACACGCTCTTCTCGGTGGCCTGCATCGGCTGCTGCTCGCTGGCCCCGGTGATGATGGTCAACGACGAGACTTACGGCAACCTCAAGCCGAGCACCACGCGGCGGATCCTGCGCAAGATCCGGCGCAAGGCCCTGGCCGGCGAACGGCCTCCCGTGGCGACCCCGACCCCGGCCCCGGCGGAAACGCCGGCAACCCCGGCCAGCTGACCGGGGAATGGAGTAAGTGAATGTGCAAGATCCTGGTGGGAATGAGCACCTGCGGCATATCCGCCGGCGCCAAGGACACATACGAGAAGCTGGCCGAACTGCTGGAAGGCGGTGACGACCAGCTGGACATCACCGGCTGCATCGGGATGTGCTTCCGCGAGCCGCTGGTGGAGGTGCGCGATGGCGACAAGCGGACCATCTACGGCGAGGTCACGCCCAAGAAGGCCGAGGCCATCGTCGAGTATCTCCGTGGCGGCGAGGAGCCGCCCGACGGCATGGTCTTCCAGTCGAGCAACGGCACCGTCGAGGCCGGCCAGGAGAAGAACTTCCTCGAGGGGCAGACCCGCATCGTGCTGCGCAACTGCGGTGTGATCAATCCCGAGTCGATCGAAGAGTACGAGGCCAGCGGCGGCTACCAGGCGACGAGGAAGGCGCTGCTGGAGATGACCCCCGAAGAAGTGATCGAGGAGGTCAAGAGCTCGGGTCTGCGGGGCCGCGGCGGAGCAGGTTTCCCCACCGGTCTCAAGTGGTCCTTTGCCGCGGGCAATGCCGGCGACGTGAAATACGTGGTCTGCAACGCCGACGAGGGTGACCCCGGGGCGTTCATGGACCGCTCGGTGCTGGAGGGCGACCCCCACGCCGTGCTCGAGGGCATGATCGTCTGCGGCAAGGCCATCGGCGCCTCGGTGGGCTACATCTACTGCCGTGCCGAATACCCGCTGGCCATCAAGCGCCTGGAGACGGCCATCACCGCCGCCCGGGAGAAGGGCTACCTCGGCAAGAACATCCTCGGCTCGGGCTTCGACTTCGAGATCACCATCAAGCAGGGCGCCGGCGCCTTTGTCTGCGGCGAAGAGACGGCCCTCTTCGCCTCCATCGAGGGCGAGCGGGGCATGCCGCGCATCCGCCCGCCGTTCCCCGCCGAGTCGGGGGTTTTCGGCAAACCGACCAACAACAACAACGTGGAAACCTACGCCAACGTGCCCTGGATCATCACCAACGGCGGGGCGGCCTACCGCAAGTACGGCACCGAGAAGAGCCCGGGCACCAAGGTCTTCGCCCTGGCCGGCAAGGTGGCCAAGGGCGGGCTGGCCGAGGTGCCGATGGGCATGACCATCGAGGAGATCGTCTTCGGATCGGCGGCGGGATCAAGGAGGGCCGCGAGTTCAAGGCGGTGCAGATGGGCGGCCCCTCGGGCGGCTGCATCCCGGCCGCACTCAAGGACACCCCGGTGGACTTCGAGAACATCCCCAAGACCGGGGCGATCATGGGTTCCGGCGGCATGGTGGTCATGGACGACACCACCTGCATGGTGGACATGGCCCGCTTCTTCCTCGACTTCACCCAGGACGAGTCGTGCGGCAAGTGCACCTTCTGCCGCATCGGCACCCGGCGGATGCTGGAGATCCTCGAGCGGATCGTCAAGGGCGAGGGCGAGCCGGACGACCCGGACCGGCTGCTTGAGCTGGGCGAGCGGATCAAGGAGGCCAGCCTCTGCGGGCTGGGCCAGACCGCGCCCAACCCGGTGCTCTCCACCATGCGCTACTACATGGACGAGTTCACGGCGCACATCGACAAGAAAATCTGCCCGGCCTGCAGCTGCGGCAGCCTCGTCGACTACGTCATCGACGCCGAAGCCTGCACCGGCTGCACCCTCTGTGCCCGGGACTGTCCGGTGGAGGCCATCACCGGCGCAACCAAGGAAATACACGTGGTGGACCAGTCACTCTGTGTCAAGTGCGGCAAGTGCGTCACCGCCTGCACCTTCGGTGCGGTGCTTAAAACCTGCCCCACCTTTGTTGAAGAGCCCGCGGGCCAGGAGGTGGGAGAATGAGCACCATCACCCTTGAAATCAACGGCAAAGAGATCGAGGCCCGGGCGGGGCAGACCATCCTCGAGGTGGTGCAGGAGCACGAGCTGGACACCATCCCCACCCTCTGCCACTCGCCGGAACTGAAACCCTACGCCTCCTGCTTCCTTTGCGTGGTGGAGATCGAGGGGCGGCCCGGCCTGGCCCCCTCCTGCGCCACCCCGGTGGCCCCGGGGATGAAGGTCACGACGAAGAACGAGCGGATCGTGCGCTCGCGACGCACGGCGCTGGAGCTGCTGCTCTCCAACCACTACGCCGACTGCCTGGCCCCCTGCACGCTGGGTTGCCCGGCCCACGTGGACGTCCAGGGCTACATCGCCCTGGCCGACATGGGCGAGTACGGCAAGGCGGTGGACCTGATCCGCGAGACCAACCCGCTGCCCGGCATCTGCGGCCGGATCTGCGTCCGCAAGTGCGAGGTGGTCTGCCGCCGCTGCGACGTGGACGCCCCGGTGGGCATCAACAACATCAAGCGCTATGTCACCGACATGCCCGAGGCCTTTGACCACGACCCGGTGCGCGAGCCCTCCCGGGGCAAGAGCGTGGGCATCGTGGGCAGCGGCCCGGCCGGCCTCACCGCCGCCTGGTTCCTGGGGCGCAAGGGCTACGATCCGGTGATCTACGAGGCGCTGCCGGCGCCCGGCGGCATGCTGCGCTACGGCATCCCCGAGTACCGGCTGCCCAAGGCCGACCTGGACGAGGAGATCGACTACATCCGCAAGGCCGGCGCCGAGATCCGCTGCGACATGCGGGTGGGCAAGGACGTCACCCTCGACCAGCTGCGTGCCGAGCACGGCGCGGTCTTCCTCGCTCCCGGCGCCTCGGGCGGCAAGGGGATGTATGTCAAGGGCGAGGACGAGACCCCGGGCGTGGTGCGCGGCGTCGACTTCCTGCTGGAGAAGACCCAGAAGCCCGAGCCGATGACCGGCACGGTGGTGGTGATCGGCGGCGGCAACACCGCGGTGGACGTGGCCCGCACCGCCTGGCGGCTGAAGGCGCGACAAGGTGATCGTGCTCTACCGCCGCACCCGGGCGGAGATGCCGGCCGACGAAGTGGAAGTCGCACGACCTGCTCGAAGAGGGCATCGAGCTGATGGAGCTGATGGCCCCGGTGGGCATCGTGCGCAAGGAGGACGGCAGTCTCAAGGCGCTGCGCTGCGTGCGCATGACCCTGGGCGAGCCCGACGCCTCGGGCCGCCGCCGGCCGGTGCCCCAGGAAGGCTCCGACTTCGACCTGCCCTGCGACTGGGCCATGCCCTCCATCGGCCAGACCCCGCTCATCGAAGAGATTCTCAGCGGCCAGGAGGCCGAGCCGGGCGTCTCCCGCTGGGCCACCTTCGACATCGACACCAGGACCATGGAAACCAACGTCGAGGGGATGTATGCCGGCGGCGACGCGGCCGACGACGGCCCCACGGTGGTCATCGACGCCATCCGCGACGGCCAGCGCGCGGCCCGGGCGATCCACGCCTTCCTTTCCGGCGAACCGCTGGAGCAGGAGCCGTTCGGCGTGACCAAGGAGTTCTGGGCCCGCCCGGGCAAGAAGGAGCTGGGTGAGATCCCCCAGAGCCCGCGCCACGAGGTGCACACCATCCCGGTGGAGCAGCGCAAGGGCAGCTTTGCCGAGGTGTCCACCGGTTATGACCACGAGGACATGGAACACGAGGCCGCACCGCTGCCTCTCCTGCGGCTGCCTGGCCTTTGACTGGTGCGACCTGCGGCTGCTGGCCGAGGAATACGAAGTGGACATGGACCACTTCAAGGGCTACGTGCGCAAGCACAAGGTGGACGACCGCCATCCCTACGTGATCTACGACCCGAACAAGTGCATCCTCTGCGCCCGCTGCATCCGCACCTGCGAGCGGGTGCTGCCCATCTCGGCCCTGGGGCTGATCAACCGCGGTTTCCAGGCCGAGATGCGCCCGGCGATGAACGACCCGCTGGTGGAGACCAGCTGCATCTCCTGCGGCAACTGTATCGACGCCTGTCCCACCGGCGCCATCAGCGCCAAGTTCGCCTACGAAGGCCGGGCGGCTCTCGACCTCGAGCTGGAGAAGAGCCACTGCGGCTTCTGCTCCATCGGCTGCCCGATCACCGTCTGCGGCATCTCGGACACCCGCTACTTCGTCCGTCCCTCGGGCGTGCCCGGCGAGTATCTCTGTCACGACGGCCGCTTCGGCACCGAACTGTTCATCCGCGGCAAGCGCCTCGACGGCCCGCGGATCAGGGAGGGAATGGAGCACCGTGCGGTGTCCCACGAAGAGGCGTACAAGCGGGCGGCCGAGGGCCTGCGTGCCGTGGCCGAGAAGCACGGCCCCGAATCGGTGGGCGTCTTTCTCTACCCCGACGTGACCAACGAAGAGATGTACCTGGCCGGGCGGATCGCCCGGGAGGGGCTGGGGACCAACAACATCACCTCCATCGCCATCCTGGAGACCGGGGGCACCAGCGGCGCGCTGGACCAGTCGTTCGGCTTCACCGCCTCCACCGCCGACCGCACGGCGCTCCGTGACGCCGACCTGATCATCTGCAACAACATCGATCCCCAGAACTACTTCCTGATCCTGGGCAGCGAGATCATCGACGCGGCCAAGGCGGGCACGAAGCTGATCGTCACCGGGTCGACGAAACAGGCGCTGGTCGATCTGGCCGACCTCTATCTCGACCCGATGCGGGGTACCGCGGCCCGCTTCTGGAACTGCGTCACCCGGGGACTGATTGAACAGGGCCACTTTCCGCGGGAATCCGTGGAGCAGCTCCCCGGAGGCAAGGCCTTCCTCGACCACATCACCGGCTACGACGCCGACACCACCTGCTCGATCACCGGCGTGGAACAGTCACAGTCGAAAAAGGCGGCGGAGATGATCGCCGCGGCGAAGAAGGTGGTGCTGGTGCAGTGCCCGGACCGCTCACGCGATCTCTCCCCCGGCGACCTGCAGGTGGTGGCCAACCTGGCCCTGCTGATCCGGGCCCGCGGCGGTTCCAGTGAACTGATCATCCCCTCCCTGGCCGCCAATGGCGCGGGGATGGAGATCAGCGGCGCCGACCCGGCCTTTACCGTGGGCCGGGTTGCGGCCAACGGGCTTCCCGGGGCCAGGACCAGGGAAGAGCTGTTCGGCATGCTCCGCGAGGGCAAGATCAAGGCCGCGCTGGTGATCAGCGAGGACCCGATGAGCACCGACCGCGTGGCCTCGTACTTCGGCGGCGTGGAGTTCCTCGCCGCGGTGGACTGGGCCCAGACCGAGACCACCCTCTTCGCCGACGTGGCCATCCCGGGGAGCACCTTCCTGGAGAGCGGCGGCACCCGCTGCAACTTCGAGGGTCGGGTGCTCCGCTACAGCCCGGCGGTCAAACCGCCCGCCGGCGCCGCCGGCTGGCAAGTGCTGGCCGGCCTGGCCGCCCAGCTGGGCCTCGACGTGCCGGACAACGTGGAGGCGCTCACCGCCGGTATCGCCGAAGCGGCTCGTGGCCACCTGGGACCGCACCTGCCCTTCCTCTGGAACACCGGCGAGGAGCACGCCTGGGACGGCAGCGGCAGCCTGGTGGTGGCCGATGCCTCGGCACGCCCCGCCCCGCGGGTGCCGGCGTTCAACGCCAGCGCGCTCTACCGCCGCTCGGTCCGCGAGGTGGGGCTTGAGCACTTCCGGGTGGGCGCCCGGCAGTAAAGATTGCGGGGACGTACATGAATTTATTCCTTTTTGAATCCAAAAAGGAATAAATTCATGTACGTCCCCAAGCTACTCTTCCGAGGCCACCCATGACCGAGCGCATCTCCCTCGAAGACCTGCTCAACCTCTTCGAGAACAGCTTCGACTACCTGCTGGTCATCGACGAGAACGAACAGGTGCGGCACCTCAGCCCTTCCCTGGCCAGGCTCTGCGGCATCGACGACCCCCAGCAGCCGGGTCTTCATCTGGCCGACCTGATCGAGCCCGACGCCATCGGCCGGTTCCGCCAGGGTGCCGGCCGGGTGGGCGCCGGCGAACGGAAGATCACCGTCTACTGGAAACCGAAGGACGCCAGCCGGCCGGTGGTCTTCAAGACCGGTACCACCGAAACCGACGACGGCCGTCTCTTCCTCTTCCGCTCCAGCCTGGCCACCGACGTGGGCACGCTCGGCCTGAAGTCGGACTGGGAGCGGGTGGAGCGGGCCAAGGAACTGGCCTGCCTCTACTCGGTGGCCGAGTGGATCCACGATTCCACCTCGATCCAGGAGTTCTTCACCCAGTTCCCCAAGTACATGGCCCCGGGGATGCACTTCCCCGAACACGTGGTGGTCTATTCCGAATACCGGAACCAGGAATACGGCGCCCGCCCATCGGCCGACCGGGTGGTGAAAAGCACCATCAGGGTCAGCGGCGAGCCGGTGGGTGAGATCGTGGTCGGCTATGACGACCCGCAGATCGAGGTCTTGCCCGAAGAACAGCGGCTGCTGGACGAGATCACCCGCTTCCTCGGCATGGCTCTGGAGCGGCAGCACCTGGCCGACACACTGGAGATGCGGCAGGAGGAGGCCAGCGAGTTCGCCCGCAAGCTGGCCGCCCTGGAGCAGACCATCGAGAGCCGGACCAAGGAGCTGGTGGACCAGCGGGGCAAGCTGGACCGGGTCAACGCCTACCTCGACCAGGTGCACAGCGGGTTCAGCGAATCGAAACGGACCCTGGACACCATGTTCCGGGCCATCCCCGACCAGGTGGTGATGCTGGACAAGAACTTTGAAATCATCATGACCAACCGCGACCACCTGGAACCGGGGCAGCCCTGCCACCGGGCCCTGTTCAACCGGGGTATTCCATGTGCCGACTGCCACCTGGAGAAGATCCGAAAAACCCGCGCCCCGGTCACCGCCGAGATCCAGCAGGGGGATACCTACTACGAGGTCCACGCCCTGCCGGTGTTCAGCAAGGACCAGGAGGTGGACGGGATCATCGAGTTCTACCGCGACATCACCAACCAGAAGATTGTTGAGCAGCAGCTCCAGCAGGCGGACAAGCTCAAATCCCTGGGCCAGCTGGTGAGCGGCGTGGGGCACGAGATCAACAATCCCAACCAGTTCATCCGGGGCAACATCAAGATCATCGAGCAGGCCCTGGAAGACCTGCTGCCCCTCGCCGACGCCCACTACGCCGACAACCCCGACTTCAAGGTGGCCCGCCTGAAATACGACTTCTTCCGCGAACACGTGATGACCCTGGTCACCGACATCACCAAGGGTTCGGAGCGGATCAAGGGGATCGTCGATTCGCTGAAGAGTTTCGTGCGCAAGGGGGAAGGGCTGCTCAACGACCAGGTGGACATCAACCGGGTGATCAGCGACAGCGTCCGGCTGGTGGAGAAACAGGTGCAGAAGCAGGCCGACATCGAACTGGACCTGGCGGAGGACCTGCCCACCTTTGCCGGCAACGGGCAGAAGCTGGAGCAGGTGCTGGTCAACCTGATGATCAATGCCAGCCAGGCGATGCTCGACAATCGCCGGGGCCTGATCCGCCTCTCGTCGGCCCTGGAGTCGGGCCGCATCCTGGTCAAGGTGACGGACAACGGCATCGGGATGAGCGAGGCCACCCTGAAGAGCCTGTTTGACCCCTTCTTCACCACCAAGCGGGCCCGCGGCGGCACCGGCCTCGGGCTCTCCATCGTCTTCCGCATCATCCAGGAGCACCGGGGTGTGATCCACGTGGCCAGTCAGCTCGGCCAGGGTTCCACCTTCACCATCCACCTCCCTCTCGACAACACACCCGCCACGGCGGGCGCGTGACCGCCATGAGGAACGTCGATGCATGAAATCCTGATCGTGGACGACGACTCGGCGGTGGCCAACTACCTGATGGTATTCCTCACCCAGAGCGAGATCTACCACCCCACCGTGATCACCGACCCGGAGCAGGTGATGGAGACGATGCGGGTGCAGCAGTTCGACGCCATGATCCTCGACCTCGACATGCCCGGCCTCAGCGGGTTCGACCTGCTCAAGGAGTTCCAGGTCCAGGAACTCGGCCTGCCGGTGGTGGTGCTCAGCGGGATCAACGACGTGGACCTGGCGGTGCGTTCGCTGAAACTCGGTGCCTTCGACTACCTGGCCAAGCCGGTGGAGGACGACCTGCTGCTCGAGGTGCTGCGCAAGGCCATCACCACCCGCACCCTGCACAGCAGCCTGGACAAGCTGCCCTCCCGGCTGAGCCGCGGCGACCTGGACCACGAGGAGGTCTTTGCCCGGCTGAAGACCCGCAACCCGAAGATGATCCGCATCTTCCACCAGGTGGAACGGATGGCCGCCGGCAACCTCAACATCTTCATCCGCGGCGAGCTGGGCACCGGCCGGCGGACCTTGGCCCGGGTGATCCACGAGGCGAGCCCCCGGCGGGACCACCCCTTCGTGGCGGTGAACGCCGCCTCGCACGACCCGGACCAGTTCGCTGCCGATCTCTTCGGAGTGGCCCGCGGCTGGCAGGGCGACAGCGAGGGGCGCACCGGATACATCGAGCAGGCCCACCTGGGGACCATGTTCATCGCCAACATCGGCCGGATGACCAAGGCCGTGCAGCGCCGGCTGGACCGGGTGATCCGCACCGGGGAGTACTACCGCGAGGGGAGCACCGAGGTGCAGCAGATCGACATCCGCCTGATCACCGCCTCGAGCCGCGACCTGACCCTGGACCCCTATGACTCCACCTTCTCCCGGCAGCTGCTCTACCGCCTGCGGACCAACGTGGTCAACTTGCCCCCGCTCCGCATGCTGCCCGACGACATCCCCCTGCTGGCCGAGCACTTCCTGGCCCGCGTGGCCCGCGAGGCGGGACGGGGGGAGATGCATCTCGACCCGGAGCTGGCCGAGCTGCTCCAGGGCTACCACTACCCCGGCAACCACGAGGAACTGCGCGACATCATCTCCATCTCGATCCGCAAGGTGGAGGGAGACACAATGACCGTCACCTCGCTGCCCCACTACGTGCTGCGGCGGATCAGGCTGGGGCGGGAGGAGGCCGGCGGCTTCATCCCCTCGACGCTCGACGAGGCCACACGTGAACACGTGGCCCGCACGGTGAAGTTTCTCGGCGGGGACCGGATCGTGGCCGCGGAGAAGCTGGGGATCACACCTTCCGAAGTGGATGCCCTGCTGCCGAAAGACGAAAAGTGACTCGGTGACCGGCCGTGAATAAGAATGTCACTTTTCGGGACCTGGTCCCGAAAAGTGACAAGGTCCCCAAAATTGACACGCCTCGCGATGCCCCTCCCTCACTCCTTCACAAAGAGCAGGTCCTGGTAAGGATCGAAGATCACCTGCGTCGGGCGGTTGGGCAGCCGCACACTGAAGGTCTTTGACGGCAGGTTCATATCGAAGTGCAGCAGCTCCGGTTCGGCGTCCTCGTATTCCAGGCCGAAGGTCACCGGCATGCGGAAGCCCTCGGGAACGCCGTCCTGCCGCATCCAGATCTCCAGCAGGTAGAGGCCGTCGGCGTCCGGATTCACGGAAAGGGTATGCCCCCAGTCGTAGGTGGGGACCTCGCTGCCACACACCCACTGGTCGAAGAACCAGTCCCAGTCTTCGTTGGTGTTGTGCTCCACCGCGGCGATGAACAGCCGGGTGGAGGCCGGTCTGCCGGCGCAGGTGTTGAGGAAATCGGCGAGGATGGCGTTGAACCGCTCGTCACCGTCCTCGAAGTGGTTGCGGAGGATACCGCGCAGCATGTAGAGCACTTCCCTCCGTTTCTCGGACTTCAGCAGCAGGGAACGCTGCCAGGGGGGAATCGGCTGGAACCGGCAGTCGCCCAGGTTGGTCCGCACGGTGGCCATGGAGGCCTGGCTGCCGCGAACCGCGGTGGAGGTGAGATTCGAATCGACCCGATCGAGGGAGGCGCTCGAATCAAAGCCTGAGGAGCTGAAACTCATCGACATGTAATAGGTCCTCCTGCGGATCATCTCGGGAAGCTTGGCCCTGAATCCCAGCTCGAGTGGGCCCGTCCAGTGGTCGCGGCGGTACGAGCCGTAGCGCCGCCAGAACAATTTTTCCCAGGTTTTGTCGCCAAGGCGCGTATAGGCCTTCTTCTTCGGATACCACTCACCGGCCGCCTCCATATACATCTCCGCCGAGATATCCACCAGGGCTCTGATCAGCCAGTCGTCGCGGTAGCTCTCCCAGTCGAGCAGATCACCCCAGAAAAGCTCGGCCGTTTTCATGGCCAGCCACTTCTCGTGCGTGTGCGGTTTGTCCATGTTGAAGACCCTCGACCTGAGGGCGATGAACCTCGAGAACGATTGCGAGTTGCCGTAGATGCTGGCACAGGTGATCGATTCCTGGGAGAGACGGTGATCGAACGTACCCTGGTAGAATCGGATCATGTCGGTGATGAGAGCCGCGATGCCCTCGGCCTCGTCACCTGGCTGCATGAAGTGGTTGGGTCCGAAGGCAACCACCTCAGGAAGCCCCTTCTCGAGGATCCGCCGCTCGGTGTAGCGGTGCCCGTAGGAGAAGGCCGCCGACTTGATTGGCGTATCCGATACCCACATGCTGAAACACCGCTTTCCCTCCTGCTTCCCGCCGGCTGGTGAACCGGTGCCCCGCACCTGGAGTTTCTTTGGGTGGATGATGGTCACCCTGGCAGTGTGCCGGTCGTTCCAGCCCTCCAGCGGTTCCGGGTACCAGAACCGACCGCTCGAATGCATGAACGGCGGATACCAGTCCTGGCCGCCGCCGAGGAGGTAGGGGTTGGTCGGCTCGATGTAAACCGGTCCCGGATCGTGACGGCCGGGGCTGTTGGTGGTCCGCCGCACCCAGGAGAAGTCGAGGGTGACGGTCTCCCCCCGGGCCAGCGGTTCCCGCAGGAGCACCACGGTGGAGGTGTCCTCCTCGTGGATGATGATGCGGGGGAATCGTTCGGTGAAGGGCGCACGCAGTACGGGCAGCTCCGTTCCGTCGGGGAGGACGGCCGTGACCGCTCCGGCCCAGGGATTGAGCCGCAGTGGCAGGGCCTGCAGCCCATCCACGGTCGCCTGGAAGGTCATCCTCGCCTGGAACCGGGTCACCGGATACGGATTGTTCCGGCCGCCAGAGGGGTGTGAGGCCCCCGGCACCCCGGCATCGGCACCGCCTGCCCGCAGGCTCATGTTCGATCCCCGTAGCCGGCCACCCCTCGCGATCACTTCGCCCACCCGGCCCTTGTGCGCCATCAGGTCGACTTCCAGGTCGGCGTGGACCAGGTCGACCAGCGGGGTACGGGTACTGCCCGGGCGGCCGTCGGCATGGCGGTGCTCGGCCCGGTCGAGGCTGATCCAGACCTCGACGAAGTCGTACTCCAGCGGCATGCGGCAGAGACGGACCTCCTCCATCCGCCACGGCTCGAACTCGTAGAAGAGCCAGCCGCGATCCGCGGTCTCCATGTCGAGGGCCAGATACTCACCGTCGTTGTTGAGCAATCCCGCCACCACCCTTGAATCGGCGTCGAAGCGGCCGTGCCCCAGCCACCGGAGGTGGCAGGCGTTAGCCAGCGGATTCACCAGGAACACCGTGTCTGTGGTTCCTGGAAAGAGCGCCATCACCCGGTCGTCGGTGGTGCGCAGGACCAGCCGGCTGAAGCCGGTACTCGATCGTGCCGTCGGCGAGCGTTTCGGGGGGCGTTATCTCCTCACCCGGCGTGAGGAAGAACCGGGGAAACTGGTTCACCTCCACCGGGTCGGGAACCTCCATCCGGAACCGGCCCTGTCCCTCGAAGACCAGGCCGGTGACCGACCCGTCGGAGGTGGGCCGCATGGGACGAACGGTGCCGCTCTCGAAATACCACTCGGCAGAGTCCCGCTGCAGGCGCACACCGCCCTCGGGCAGGGGGATCGGCGTGCCGCTGAACTCCCATTTGCCCAGCTGTTCGTAGTCGGCGGCCCAGGCGGCGGCGTTTGCGGGAACCGGCGGCTGGCCGGCGGTACGTTCACCGGTGACCGCCTGTGCCGGCGCAGCGGAGAGCAGGATGACGACCGCCAGAGCCACAGGGATGAGTGCGCGCCGGTTGTTGTTCATTCGGTTTCTCCCTCCTCTCCGGACGACCTGACTGGCGCCCATGTCACTTTTCGGGACCAGGTCCCGAAAAGTGACAAAGTCCCCAAAATTGACATTCATTCGGTTTCTCCTTCTCCTCCAGACGACCCGCCCGCTGTCCATGTCCCCTTGGTGTAGAGCAGGTCATGATCCGGGTCGAAGGTCACCTTCATCGGCTTGAACGGCAGCCGGGCAGAGAAGGTTTTCGACGGCTGGTCCATCAAGAACTGCAGCAGCTCCGGCTGCGCATCCCCATATTCCAGCCCGAAGGTCACCGGCATGCGGAAGTCAGCGGCTACGCCCTGCTGGGTCATCGAGATCTCCAGCAGGTAGAGGCCGTCGGCATCCGGCTCCTCGGACAGCGAGTGGCTCCACCCATAGGTGGGAACTCCGGTGCGGTAGACCCACTGGTCGAAGAACCAGCCCCAGTCCTCGCCGGTCTGCCGGTTCACCGTGGCGATGAAGTCGCGGGTGGAGGCCGTGCCGCCGGCATGGGCCTTCAGAAAATCGGCGAGGATGGCGTTGAATAGCCCGGCCCCGTCTTCGGACCGCCCCATGAGTATTCCGCGCAGCATGTGCAGCACCGACATTCCATAGTATGCAGAGGGCACCCCCGGGATCCAATCCCTGAAGCCCACATCCAGCGGACCCAGCCGATAGTAATGGTAGGGGCTGGCGTAGGCCCACTGGCGTTGGCGCAGCCGGATGAGCTCATCGTAGTTGGGGATCGAACCCCGCTGCCGCAGCCCCCAACCTTCGGTGACCATTTCGAGGTAGAGCATGGCCGAGTATCCGGCCAGGGCACCGGCCAGCCACCTGTCGCGATAGCTCTCCCAGTCCAGCTGCTCGCCCCAGAAGAGTTGCGCCGTCCTCATGGCCAGCGACCGCTCGCTCTCCCAGGGGCGGGTGAGGTCGAAGGTATGTTCGCCGTAGGCGATGAAGCCGGAATACGTTTGCGAGCTGCCGTTCACCCGGGTGCCGGTGACGGTCTCCAGGGGCAGGGTGTAGCCGAAGATCTCCTGGTAGAACTGGATGCTGTTGGCCATGTGGGCCGCCACCGCCTCCACGGTGTCACCCATCTTCTGCAGCCGGTTGGCGCCGAAGCTGATCACCTCGGGGAGCCCTTCCAGGAGGACCCGGCGCTCCTTGTAATCGTATCCGTAGGAAAAGCAGGCGGACTTCAGCGGAACATCCGACTCCCAGACGTCGATGACCCGCTTGCCCTCCGTGGTGCCGCCCGAAAGAACGCCGGTGGCCCGCACCCCGAGCTTCTTGGGGTGGATGATAGTCACCCGTGCGGTATGGGGATCATCCCGTTCACCCAGGGCCTCCGGATACCAGTAGCGGCCTCGCCGGGAACCGAGTGGCGGGTACCAGTCCGAGCCGCCCCCGCCCGCATATGGAGAGGTCGAGCTGCTGTACACCGGGGAGGATTCGTTTATCCCCGGGTAATTGCTGGTCTGCCGCCGCCAGGAGAAGTCGATTTCCGCTGATTCACCCCTGGCCAGCGGCTGGTGAAGGACCACTACCAGGGAGAGATCCTCCTCCTTGGGCAGGACCATGGGGAAGAGCCGGCCGATGGGGGCGCGCAGTACGGGCAGTGCCCGACCGGTGGCGTCTGTGGCCGTGATGTCGGTGGACCAGGGGTTGAGCCGCAACGGCAGGGCCTGCAGGCCGTCCACCTGAGACTCGAATTCCATGTGCGCCCGGAAGAGGGTTCGCGGGTATTCCAGGTTCCAGTTTTTGCGGGAGATCTCCTGGCCGGCGCGGCCCTTGTGTTTCATCAGGTCCACTTCCAGGTCGGCCTCGAGCAGGTCGAGGAGCGGGATGTTGGTGGGGCCTGGCCGCCCGTCGGGCCGGCGGTGCTCCACCCGGTCGAGACTGACCCAGACTTCCACGAAGTCGTAGGTTTTACGCATCCGGCAGAGGCGGATCTCCTCCATCCGCCACGGCTCGAACTCGTAAAAGAGCCAGCCATGCTGGTCAGTTTCCATGTCGATGGCCAGATACTCATGGTCCCCGTTGAGCAGACCGGCGATCAACCGGGCGTCGGCATCGAACCGGGCGTACTGCAGCCACCAGTTGTGGCGCTGCCGGGCCAGTTTGTTTTTCTTGAAGGTCTCACCGGACACTGCGGGAAAGAGACCGATCACCCGTTCATCGGTGGTGCGCAGGACCATCCGGTGAAAGGTGTATTCGAGTTTGTCGGTGGGCGGCAATTCGATCCGTCGCTGGGCTTCGGCCGGCGTCACGGTAAAACGAGCGACCTGGCCGGCCTCCACCTTGTCGGGGATGGCCATGCGGAACCGCCCCTCTCCCTCGAAGATCAGGCCGGTGACCGATCCGCCGGAGGTGGGCCGCATGGGGCGAACCGTGCCGGTATCGAGGAACCATTCCGCGGTTTCATTCTCGAGGTGGATCCCCCCGGCAGGCAGGGCGACGGTGCTGGCGCTGAACTCCCATTCGGTCAGTTGCTCGTAATCGGCGGCCCAGGTTTCGGCATCCTGCGCCGGCGCCGACGGGGTGACGGCTGTGAACAGCACCGCCAGAAAGACCGAGGTGATTCGTGTCTGGTATCTGTTCATTTCGTCACTCCACGGGGTTGATGCGGATCAGGACCAGGAGGTAGTTCCCCTGGCTGCCGCCGGTGTCCGAAACAAGGTGGCCGCTGATCAACTGCCAGGCCCCTGACGGGATTTCTTCCGAGCGGCTGAGCTTGAACCGGGCCAGCCGAGGCTTGCCCGGCATCTCCGGGGCGCCGGGGAGTTCTTCTCTGCCTTCCACCGCTACCAGCCGAAGCTTGTAGTCGAAGTCGATCAGGCCGGCTCCGGGGCCCTCCTGGTAGCCTTCCACTTCGCAGTCGAGCAGCAGGCCCGGCAGGTCCCGTTTGCTCACCGACTTCCGTTCGAAGAGGCCGTCCTGCACAACTTCGAAGTAGTGCAGGGCGTCGACGATGGCCCGGATCTGTGTCGGCTGGCCCGACTGCAGGCTCACCCGGCGCTCGATGAGACGCTGGACACCCGATCCGGCGGGCGGCTCGGGCCCACCGTTCCACTGCATCGCGCCTCCCTCGAAGGAGAGGACCAGCCGGCCAAAGCGGATTTGCCGCACTCCGGGCCAGACCATGGCCTGCTGGCTGCTGCGCCGGCCCACCGGTTCGCCGGCTTCCGGCCCGAATACCTCCATCCCGGCGCCCGGGACCGTGGGAACGGTAAGCACGGCCAGGTCGAGGGTGAAGGAGGAAAGGTCACCGGCCGCCATGGCCGGGATGGCGAACAGTGCCATCAGGATCAGTGCGGTGGATCCCAAAATCCCGGCCCACGGACAGCTCTTAACGGTGAATGCACGATTGAATCCAGCACCGGGAATCCATCTTCGCTGAGTAATCAGCATCATCGTTCACCATTGGTCATGGAGCCGTTGACGGGCTGCCGGTCCATGCCCGGGGCATCGGCAGGCCAGACGGTTTCCACCGAGCAGCCGCCCCTGGTGAAGATGCCGAGGTCGGTGGGCGCCGCGGCCGGCTCGCCCCCCAGCAGGAACTGCTCCAGCTGGCCGTCGGGTTTGATCTCCACCACCACCGGTTTCGGTCCCAGGCCCCCGCGAAGGAAAAAGGAAGCCACCAGGAGCAGGCCCACAGCTGCCGCGGTCCAGGCCGGCAGCCGCCAGGGACGGTGGACCTTCTCATCCCCACCGGCCTCATCGAACAGGGCAGACATCCGCCGGTCAAGGTTCACGGGCACCGGCACCCGCTGCATCCGCCTCAGCCGCTGGTCCAGGCCATGCCCGGCCGCATCCTGTACCGCCTCGTCGAACAGCACCTCCATCCGTTGGTCGAGGCCCTCCGGCGCCGGCACCCGCCGCATCCGCTTCAGCCGTTGTTCCAGGTCGTGCCCCATCATCCCGTCCCCCTGGTCCCGTCTTTTTCCAGGGCCGCCCGCATCCTCTCCAGCCCCCGGCGATACCAGGAGGCCGCGGTGTTGATCGAGACCCCGCGAACGGCGGCGATCTCGCGAAAGGTCATCCCCTGGTGGATCTTCAGCACGATGCACTCCCGTTCGTCTTCGGACAGCTGGTCCAGGGCCAGGTAGAGCGCTTCGTCCTCGCCGACACGGTCGGCCGGCCCCCCGGCGCTGCCGGGATCACCAGCCAGCTCGAGGTAGGCCTCATGTCCCGCCCGCTCCTCCCGCCACTGGTCGATGGCCGCGTTGCGCACCGAGCGGAAGACGTAGGCCTTGAGCAGCAGCGGTGCCCGGGGTTTTTCCAGCAGCCGGGCAAAGGCGGTGTGTACCGCCTCTTCTGCTGTGGCCCTGTTTCTGGTGATGGAGAGCGCATAGCTGAACAGCTCCTGCCGGTGCCGGAGGTAAAAGGTGCGGAGCCGGGCCGTGCGCTTGATCAATGTCATTCTTCGCCGCTCGTGATTGGAGGCTGGAACGAGTGAACCTGCGTCCGAACCGTCCGCGCTTCACTCATGCGACGAGAATACACCGAATTTTTGTGCAGGGAAAATGGAGGTGAAGGGGGAATCCCCCCGCTGGCGTGACCAACTTGAACTGCCGTGCGGGAAACAGTATGGTTTCAATTATTCATTATCAGCAATATGCACGTTCAATCCGGATCTTTCCGGAGGCACAATTGATTTCATTCAGGCCTGCACGGGTTCTCTTCTTCTGCCTCGCCCTGATTTTCTGTCAGTTCGCCACCATCACCCAGTCCCAGGATGATCTCGCCGCAGGCCTCAATGCCTTCGAGCTCAAGGAAAACGAACGAGCCCGCGATCTTCTCCAGCCCCTGGCCGAGGCCGGCGTGGCCGAGGCTCAATACCATCTTGCGCTTCTCTACTACAGTCATCGGTTGCCCCATGACCGGGAAAAACACCGCTACTGGTTGACCAGGGCGGCGGAGCAGGAGTATCTGCCGGCCATGGAAACCCTGGGGGATGACTACTGGGCCTGCAATCCCGCTGAGAAAGATATGAACAAGGCAGTGGAATGGCTCGAAAAGGCCGCGGGCAAAGGCAGCGGTGAGGCCATGTATCGCCTCGGTTTTCTCCGTGAGTACGATCATGAAGGTTTTTTTGGTGAGCCCGACTACATCCTGATTCAACAGTGGTATAAAAAGGCCGCCGTGGTCGGCGACCCTGAGCACCAGCAGAAATACGCACTTACCCTGCTCGACAGGCGGTTCGGCACGCCTGATCGAACAGCGGCCACCAGGTGGCTGGCCCGTGCAGCCGAGGGAGGACAAGAACCGGCCGCCGACTACCTGGCGCTGATGCGGCTCAGTCGCGGCGAGCCCGAAAACCAGATGGATGTTCTCAACTGGCGTCCGGACGACTGCACCGAACCGCCTCTGAAATCACTGCGTGTCGCTGTTTCGACCGAGTTTTGGAGTGTGTCGGTGTACACCGGGAAAGGGAAAAAGGTTCTCCGGCTGGGACCAAAAAACGAACGGGAGCAGGCCATGGCGTTGTACTACAAACCCGACATCAGTCCGGACCAACAGCGGATGATCTGTATTCGCTGTCAAAAAGCCCCGGAGGATTCCGAGTCAGATTCGGGCTCTCCGGCAATCGATCCTTCGGGACAAAAACAAAATTGGAAATACCTGCTCGTCGAAACTGACCTCAAGGCCGGATCGCAACAGGTGATATACCAGTCCGAGCTGGGGGAATTGGTGGACAGCCCGGTCTATACCCATGACGGAAAGGGTGTGGCCTTTCTCAGCAGTCGGGACCTGGTCATCCTGGACCGGGATTCAGGCGAGATCGTCAGGCGGGTCAAAGATGTTCTTGTGGACGGGTCGATTCCCAACACGTACTATCCCGCGGGCTGGCCCGACAGCCGCCGGCTGCTCCGCAGCCCCAAGCCGGGCACCTTCTACCTGGTTTTATCTGTTGGCATCAGGCCGTGTGTCGGCACGGTGAATGTGCGCGATGAATCGGTGATCTGGCAGCGGCGGATCGAAGCACCGGAAGAACTGGGCTATGAGGTCTTTGGCAATCCCGAACTGTTCGGTGGCGAACCGCACACGCCGGACATCGACAATTTCATCCGTTTCCATTTCCTGATCTGGTCATCCTGTCGGCGCTACCAGTTCTTCACTTACGACACGGGCAATGTCGTCGTGAGTGAATGTATCGGCTGCTACGACCACCAGCGTGGCAAGCGGTTTAAGGTCAAAACGGTGAACCGCTATCTGGTCGTTCCGTAAGTAGCTGCAGACATCCTGCCCGGCGGCGTGATTCTGCCGTAGCCAGTCGTCTATTCCCAGCCTTCTTGACTTGCCGTTCCAGGCTGAAAATCTGAAGCAATCAACGGGACTTGGGGGGGGAAGAAGGAACCGAAGTAGGAGAGCGGGTTGATCATCCGGAATTTGCCCTGGTAGAGGGGATGCTTGAGCCGAGCGACGATCTGGGTCGCCCGTATGGGGTTCAGCCGCTTCGCGAAATAGCGGAGCGGCCGGGCCAGGCCGTCATCGCTGTACTTCGCTTCGATCAGCTCCACCAGCCGGCCTTCGCGGACGATGGCGAAATCGACCTCGCGGCCCTCCTTGTCGCGCACAAATCTCAGCTCAAAGCGGTTCTCTGTCCGATCCTCCAGGAAATCAAACCTTTTAAGCAGGGATGAGGCCACCAAGTTCTCGAATCGAGCCTCCTCGTCGCCGATAACATCAAACCCGCCCACGTTCATCAGCCGTGTGAAGGCCTCCCCGGGGTGCCTCCGGCCCGGTGTCCAGCGGTGGATGTCGGGCCGGCCACCTCGTTCGCCGCCCACAGGGTGGCTGCAAGCGGTGTTGAGCCTGATCCCCAGGATGCCGATATTATTCTTGACAAGCGTGTCGGCAATTGTCATGATAATTGCCGACACATGAGGTGATTGTCATGTATATTGAAAGAACGCTCGATCTCCGCAATACGCTGGAACAGAAATCATGCTTTCTGTTCGGGCCGAGGCAGACAGGAAAGACATGGCTGACCAGTCATCTCTTCCCCGACTGCCGCACTTACAACCTTCTGGACAGCGACGTGTATCTCACGCTGAGCCGTTCGCCGGGCCGTCTCCGGGAGGAGTTTCAACCGGACAACAAGCTGATCATCATCGACGAGATCCAGAAGCTTCCCTCCCTGCTCGACGAAGTCCACCTGATGATCGAGTCGTTGGGGGTCCGTTTTCTGCTCACCGGTTCCAGTGCCCGGAAGCTGCGTCGCGGAGGAGTGAACCTGCTCGGAGGACGGGCGAGGTCGAGATATCTTCATCCCCTGGTGTCCTCCGAACTGGGTGAACAGTTCGAACTGCTCCGTGCACTGAACAACGGCCTCCTGCCGTCGATCTACTTCTCCGATGATCCCGAAGATGATCTTCGCGCATATGCCGGAGACTACCTCAAAGAGGAGATCGCGGCGGAGGGGTTGACCAGGAATGTCCCGGCATTCAGCCGGTTCCTCCAGGTTGCAGCCCTGTGCAACGGCCGGCTGATCAACTACAGCAAGATATCGAACGATGCCCAGGTGGCCCGCAGCACGGTGCAGGAGTATTTCGGGATCCTTCGCGACACGCTCATCGGCTATGATCTGCCGGTCTGGAAGGGATCGGTCAAGCGCAAGCCCCTGAGCACGTCAAAGTTCTATCTGTTTGATCCCGGAGTGGTGCGATTCCTTCAGAACCGTGGGCCGGTTCGTGAGGGATCACCGGAGTTCGGTGAGTCCTTCGAGACGTTCATCTTCCACGAGCTCCGAGCCTGGACCGATTATCATCGGGCGGCGCCGCTGACCTACTGGCGGTCGAAATCAGGGTATGAGGTGGACTTCATTCTCGATGACCGTATCGCCATCGAGGTGAAGTCTTCATCCAATGCCTCCCCGAGAGACCTCAAGGGGCTGAAGGCCCTCCGGGAAGATTCATCCTTCCAGGGCTACATGCTCGTCAGTCTCGATCCGCGGAAGCGAGTGGTGGACGGCCTGACAATCATGCCGTGGCGTGAGTTTCTCTCCGAGCTATGGTGCGGTCAATACGATTCGGGTGCCCGTTGAGACGGACCGCCTCTTGTCATCGCGAGCCACTGACCCGCGGGGGACGCGGGAAGTCAGTGAAAGGAACGGTGCCAACATTGTCACTGCGAGGAGCCCGCGAAGCGGGCGACGCGGCAGTCTCAAAAGCGACAATATCGCTGACAGCGAGATCGCCACGTCGCAGGCTGCGCCTGCTCCTCGCGATGACAAATGGGACTTGTTCCTTAAGAGAACGTTCGATTATGCAAGGTGAAAGCGGCGCTCCCGGCCCGGCGCCCGGGGGGTGGGACGCCGGACCGGAGGTCATGGGTCAGGGTGCCATGCCCAGCAGCATGGCGGCGGAACTGTCGGTGGAGCCGGCCGGCGGGTAGGGCGGCTCGTTGTACGGTGCCGGGGTGGTGTCCTGGGCCACCAGGGCGAAGGTGTTCGTTCCGATCAGCGAGGCCAGCGCCGGGATGTTCTGGATCCAGGTGATGCTGAAGCTGTCTCCGGCGGCGATGTTGGTGGTGCCCGCCCGCCAGGAGCCGTAGTACTTGCCATCGGCCAGGCTCGCGTTGAGCCGTGCCGACACCCGCCGGGTGGAGCCGGTGTAGGGGTTGGCCAGAGAGGCGGTCATCCGGGTCTGGAAGGGCAGCACGCCCTCGTCCGGCGTCAGGCTGAAATCGGCTTCCAGGGTGCTGCCGCCGGGCCGGGAGAAGGTGTGGCACCAGAGGCAGTCGATGCCCTCTTCCCTGACGTGCTTGTCGTGGGTCTCCTGGAAGTCATCTGGATTCTCCCACTCGTGGCACTGAGTGCAGACCGTGCTCTCCGGCCCCTTCAGCTCATAGCCCAGGTCGCCCTGCAGGTCCATGACCAGCGGCCCGCCCTGCATCGAGTCGTGGCAAGCGCCGCAGTCGAGGGCGTCGTCGTGCAGCTCCACGCCGTGGTTGATCGTCTGGAAGGTGTGCACCTCCACTTCGGTCCAGCTGCCGGTGAGCCCCGAAGCGGCCTGGCCGTCGGCCACCGCCTGGTCAAAGTCGCCGGTGAGGAAGTAGGTGAAGGTGGAGTGGGGGATCAGCTGCCCGGTGGCGTCGTGCTGCGCCGAGGTGGAGACGTGCTCCTTCATCGGGTGGATCTTTCCCTCCCGGGTGGTGCTGGCTCCGTTGGGAATACCCAGCGCATACTGGCCGGCGCTGTTCAGCTCCGGCACATCACCCAGGACGTAGACCCGGGAGGTCCCGTCATACCAGGTATAGGTGGGCGTGACGTTGGAGGCGCGGCCCTCCTCGGGCTTGAACCCGCCCTGGGCGCTGAACAGCCCCGGGGCGAAGTAGGGGGTATCCCAGTGCCGGGACATTTCGGTGGAGCCCAGCTTGGCGTATTCGGGGATGTGACAGGTCTGGCAGGCCACCCGGGCGGTGTGGTCGTTCAGCCGCCAGCTGTCATGCTCCTGTGTCGTGTGACAGTCTGCGGTCAGGCAGGTCATCTGCTCGGCGATCTCGCTGGGACGGAGGTCAAGGCCGCGGCCCATCACCCGGTGATCCGTCGCCAGGTGGCAGTCCTGGCAGGTCATGTTCATGCCGGCGGGTGACATGTGGATGTCCGCCGAAATCGGGGGGTCGATGCTGCCGGTGCCCAGGTCACCCCGCTTGCCACAGTCCGAGCCGGCGGCGTAGGCGTGGCAGCGGAGGCAGGTGGTGCGGGTGGGCATGTGGACGGTTTGCGCCGCCTCCAAAACGGTGATCCCCATCACCGCCTCGTTGGGCTCGAAGAGGAAACTGCCGTCAGCGTCCTCCACCGGCAGCTGCCAGGAGCGGAACACGCCGTCGTGGCCGGTGGCGCTCACGGTCTCGAAGGGGCCGGCCGGTTTCCTGGCATAGTCGTTCTGGTGGCACATCAGGCAGTCGATGTTGTTCAGCTGGGCGGTGGTGGGATCGGGCATCGGTGCGCCGCCGTTGCCGGCGTGACAGCCGGAGCAGGCGATCCGGCGCGAGGTTCCCGGGCTGCCGCAGTAGGTATTGAACCCCAGCACGTCCTTGCCAGCTTCGCCCTCGATGTTGGTGGCGAAGGGGGTGGGGCCGGTCCACTGGTAGTGGGCGGTGGCGTGGAGCTCCGTCGCCTCCTCCTCGTGGCAGGCCACGCAGGTCTCGGGGCCTGTATACTCGGTGATGGCATCATGTTCGGGGATCTGTGCCAAAGAAATGACAGGTGCAAGCAAAATCGTCAAAAATGTGACAATGGCAAAAAGAGTGAAAACTGAACCGGGGCGGTGAGACCGATCTCTGGTAGCAATAAATTCCCTCACTTCAATACCTCCTCGAAAGGTGGACGTTTCAAGCCGCTGTATATCTCGATAATTGTGTAAATAGGAACTCAGCTGGCAAGGGTATAGAGAGCAACAATCATGCCAAAGTCGATATTCTTAGTGTAAACAATAGATATACTATAGTTTGGATGAAAAGAGCTCGGTGGTCCGAGGAAGACAAAGTTGGTACTCTGTTTCATTTGAAACAACAATAACGTAATCTAGCGTTACATTCCCGATCAGGCGAAACAGATGAAACAGATGAAACAGTTGAAACGGTGGTGGATCCGGGACTGCTGCAATGCACCCGAGCGCAATCCCTCTGACCGGCCTCTCACAACCACTCGTGGTTGTTGGTGTACTTGGTGATCAGCACGCCGCGCAGGGTGCGATACATCTGCATCACCCGCTCCATCCGTTCGGTGGCCAGTTCGGTGAGGAACTTCCGGGCCTCGGCCGGGGATGTGCGGTAGAGTTCCAGGGCCTGCTCTTCCAGCTGGGGCTGGGAGTTGAAGAACTCGGCCTCCAGCGGGTCGCGCACCGCCCGGACGTCCTCGATCGCATTCTGGAATCTGAGATAGAGCATGTTGTCGATGAAGTCGATCAGCCAGCGGGCCGACCCCTCGCTGTACTGTTCGGGGTCGTAGGTCTGGAAACCGGGGTGGATGGACTGCACGCCGGCGTGAATCGGCACGTAGGTGCTCATGTACTGGTTGTCGAGGTAGAGCCAGTAGACCCCGCCGATGTCGTCGGGCAGCCAGGAGCGGCACTGGGCCACCATGCCGTAGCCGCCCTTGGAGACGTTGCGGTGCCAGGTGATGTCCAGCAGCTCCCGCATGTGCGAGGTGGGAAAGGGGGTGGTGAGCGGGCTCTTCACCAGGTTGCCCTCCTCGTCCGGCACCAGCCAGTCGGTGTCGGCGGTCATGTCGTAGATCGTTCCCTCGAAGGTGGAGCGCTGGAAGGCGATCACGTCCTGCACCGAGAGGAGCACTTCCGGTTTGGCCGAAAAGGGGTAGAAGGAGAGCGGCTCCCGGGGGTGGTGGTAGGCGTCGTACCCGGTGAACGGCTTGGCCAGTGATTTGTCGGGGTATTCCCTCAGCGAGGGGGCGATGGTGGAGTAGAAGAGCCAGAGCCGGCCGATGGCGCTTTCGCCGGTGACGGTGGGCGCGTAGACATCCTGCCAGACGAAGGGCCGGTTGCCCTCCGGGTCATACCAGCCGCGGTCGACGGCGAACTGCATATAGTTTCCCGAGGCCATGAACCAGTCGGGCCGGGAGAGGTCGATCTCCTTGATGATGCTCCAGTTTGGCACCGCCGCCGCATGGTCGTCGGGCACCCGTTGTGCGGCCCAGATGGCGCCGGGTTTGCTGCTGTCCGGGGCCCACTCCTTACCCACACTGAATACCTCGAAGACCCAGGCCTCCTGGGGGTCGGCGATGCAGAGCGCCTCCGGGTTGGGGCCCGATGAGGGGAGGAAGCCGGTACTGGTCCATCAGTGACCCGATGAGGGTGATGGCTTCCCGGGCCGTCCTGCAGCGCTGCATGGCAAAGGCCTGGGCCTGCTCGATGGTCATGATCTGCTTCGGAGCGAACTCTTCTGTCCGTTCCACCTCCAGCTCGGGCCGCTGGCTCATAGTGCTCTCGGCGATGGCCAGCTGGTGCTCGTTCATGTGCGAGTAGGCCGAGTGGAAATAGCGGTAGGTCTGCTCCGCCTGGGGGATCTGGCCGATCACCTCGCCATACTGCTTGAAGGGCACCTTGGCGTCCAGCAGTCCGAAAAAGACCGGGGCCATGGCGCCCTTCTCGTGGGTCATGGCCGGGACCACGTGCACCCGGCAGTCGGGGGCGCAGCCGGTGTGGGAGGTGATCACGCTGCCGTCCACCGTGGCCTCGCGGCCGATGATGATGTTGGTGCAGCTGAAGCCGTCGGCCGCGGCGAGGACGCCGGCCAGCAGGACGGCCAGAAAGAGCAGGGCGGGTCGGGCGGTTCTCATGCCGGAATCCTCCTTGGTGGAAACTACCTGATAAAGAACCCCTCTCCCAGGGGGTCGTCGGGATCGATACAGAACCGGCTCTGGCCGGTGATGTGGGCGCTGCCGGTGACCTCGGGGATCACCGCGGGGAAGCCGCCGAACTCGAGGGTTTCAGTGACCTGGACGTCGAAGGTGGTGCCGAGGATGCTCTCGATGGTGATCGATCGACCCGGCTCCAGCGTGCCGTCCAGGTGGTGGATTGCCGCCCGGGCGCTGACCCCGGTGCCGGTGGGCGAGCGGTCCAGCTCGCCGTTTGCAAAGATGCAGACGTTGCGGCTGTGGTGCGCCGGGACGAGCGGTGGGCCGGTGAAGATCACGCCGTAGAGGAAGCCGAGGTCGGGCTCGAAGGGGTGGCGGATCTCTTCCGCCGCGGCCACCGCCGCTTTGATGCGGCGGCCGGTGTCGATGAGCGTGCCCGCATCATCCGGCTCGAGGCCGAGACCCAGCGGGCCGGCATCCACAAAGGCGTAGTAGGCCCCGCCAAAAGCCAGCTGGTAGTGGACGGTGCCGATGCCAGGGACGTGGACGGAGCGGTCCGTGAAGTGGACATAGGACGGAACGTTGGTGAAGGAGACCGAGCTGACTTTGCCGTCATGGCGGTGGGCTGTGGCGGTGATCCGCCCGGCCGGGGAGTCGATGCGCAGCACCGGGTTGTCCCCGTCCCGCTGGATCATGCCGGTGTCGAGAACCACGGTGGCCAGGGCGATGATGCCGTGACCGCACATGGAACTGAACCCCTCGTTGTGCAGGAAGAGCACGCCGAGGTCGCCGTCGTCGGTCACCGGCTCCACCGGCAGCGCGCCGTACATGTCGGCGTGGCCCCGTGGTTCCCACATCAGGGCCCGGCGCAACTGGTCGAGGTTCTGCTGGAAGTGGCGGCGTTTCTCGAGAATGGTGTCGCCGGGGAGAGGAGGGATGCCGCCGGTGATGACCCGCAGCGGCTCACCCGCCGTGTGGGCCTCGATGGTGGTGACCATCGGCCAGTGGGACGGCGGGTTCCAGCGTGGTGTGTTCATGCTTTAAGGGGGATGTACACAAAAAGTATAAAAAGTCGGCGACTTAGCCGATGGTCGAAGTCTACTGCAGACGAAATCGGGGACGTACATGAATATATGAATTTTTTACAATCCGCTGACCTGTATGGGCATTGAACGACAGCTAGCCTTCAAACAACAGCCAAAAAATTCATATATTCATGTACGTCCCCGATCCCCTTCTACCAGTTCTCGCCCAGCAGCTCGAAGTGAGCCGTAGGGTGGGCGCAGGCCGGGCACATCGCCAGAGCTTCAGGCCCCTCGTGGAGGTAGCCGCAGTTGAGGCAGCGCCAGGTGGTGGGCTCGTCCTTCTTGAAGACGGTGCCCGCCTCGATGTTGGCAGCCAGATCCTTGAACCGCTTCTCGTGCTGCTTCTCGGCGACGGAGATGGCGTCGAACACGGCCGCGATCTCGTTGAACCCCTCCTCGCGGGCCACCCGGGCGATCACGGGATACATGTCGGTCCACTCGTGGTTCTCGCCGGCGGCCGCCGCCTTGAGGTTCTCCAGGGTGGTGCCAATGACCCCGGCCGGAAAGGCGGCGGTGATCTCCACGTCGCCCCCCTCGAGGAACTTGAACATCCGTTTGGCGTGCTCCCGCTCCTGGTTCGCCGTCTCCTCGAAGATCTCGGCGATCTGGCGGTAGCCTTCCTTGCGCGCCGCACCGGCATAGTAGGTGTAGCGGTTCCTGGCCTGCGACTCGCCGGCAAAGGCGGTGAGCAGGTTCTTTTCCGTCCGCGTTCCCTTGAGACTCATGGTCTGTTGGCCTCCGGAGTTTGGAGTTTGGGGACGTACATGAATATATGAATTTTTTGCAATCCGTTGACCTGCATGGGCATTGAGCAACGGCTAGCCTGCAAACAACTGCGAAAATTTCATATATTCATGTACGTCCCCGAATTTCGAATTTGAACTATTCAACCGGTGAGAACTGGTCCTTTTCCGCGCCGCAGATGGGGCAGAGCCAGCCTTCGGGGATATCCTTGAAGGCCGTCCCCGGGGCGATGCCGGTGTCCTCGTCCCCTGTTTCCGGATTATAGACGTAGTTGCAGATCTCACAAACGTAGCTTTGCATCAGGAAACCTCCTCCGTGGCACCGGTCACTTCCAGGGCTCTGCGGGCCAGCAGTGCCCCGGCCTGGCGGCACTCCTCCAGCTTGTCAGCATCGGGCACATACTGCGAGACCAACGGCTCGCGCAGCAGGTCGAACTTCATCGATTCCAGGTAGCGCTCCACGTCCTTGATCCCCGCCTTGGTCCAGCCGTAGGAGCCGAAAGCGAACCCCGCTTTGCGCAACGGCTTGAGCCCCTTGAGGTAGGTCAGCACCGCGGCGGCCTGGGGCATCAGGGTGGCGTTGAGGGTCGAGGAGCCGAAGGCGATGGCCGCGGCGTCCAGGGTCTCGGTGGCCAGGGTGGTGATGTTGCTTGAGCGGATGTGGAACAGTTTGGCCTCCACGCCGGAGACCGCGGCCCCGTCGAGGATCGCGTGGGCCATCTTCTCGGTGCTCTTCCACATCGAGTCGTAGATCACCAGCACCTTGGGCTCGGGTTTGTGCTCTGCCCACCGGTGGTAGGCCTCGAGGATGGTGGGGACCTTGCCGCGCCAGATCACCCCGTGGCTGGGGGCGATGATCTCCGGTTCCAGCGTGGCCAGCTTGTTCAGGTTCCTGGTCACCATGGGGCCGTAGAGCATCAGGATGTTGGCGAAGTAGGTCTTGGCCTCCTGCATGATCACGTCAAAGGGCTCCTCCTCCTCGAACCTTCCGGCCGAGGCGAAGTGCTGGCCGAAGATGTCCATGGAGAAGAGCAGCTTCTCTTCGGGGATGAAGGTGACCATCGACTCCGGCCAGTGGGCCATGGGCGTGTCGTGGAACCGCAGCGTGCGATTTTTGCCGAGGGGGATCGATTCACCATCCTCCACCACCCGCCACTTCCAGTCAGAGGTGTCGTGGTGCTTTTCCAGAGCGGCCTTGCCCTTGGCGTTGCAGACTACCTCGGCCCGCGGACAGGCTTTGACCATCGCCGGGAAGGCGCCGGCGTGATCCGGTTCGGCATGGTTGCAGACGATGTAGTCGATGTCGGCCGGGTCGGCCAGGGCCGAGATGTTGGACAGCAGCTTGTCGGCGAAGGATTCCTTGGCGGTGTCGATCAGAGCGGTTTTCTCGTCGCGGACGAGGTAGGCGTTGTAGGTGGTGCCGTGCGACGTTTCGTACCCGTGAAAGTCTCTCACGGTCCAGTCGACGTAACCCACCCAGTGGATATTGTCCAGAAGACGGTTGTTCATCAGCGGTGAGCGTCTCGCTTCCAGGGGTGCTCAGCTGTGGCAGCCCCTGGCCGCGGTCGGCCGGACCCCGGGAAGCGGGCGTTTCGCTGCCCTGCCTCCCGGGACGGTCGGCTCAGCTGGCCGGCGGCCGCCGCTGGCTACCGGTGGGTCAGTTTTCCATCAGGATGTTGTCGTCGTACTCGATCTCGAAACGCAGCTTGTGCTTTGCTTCCTCGTTGGCCAGCGACATCATCAGGTCCTTGACCTTCTGGTCGTCGGCGGCAGCGGCGAGGTCGGTGTAGAGCTTGAAAGCGGCCTTTTCCTTGTGCATGGCCAGGATCAGCGCCCGCTGGTAGTCGGTGCCTTCCTCGGGCTCCACGTCCACCAGGTAGTCGGCGATCTTGAGATCCATGATCTTTTCCTTGGGCATCTTGAACTCGCCGCCGGCCCGGACCCGCTCCAGTTTGGCCTTGTGTCCGTCCTCCTCGCGGGCGAAGCCCTCGAAGATGGTCCGGATCTGGGCGCTGTCGCTCTTGGTCACCAGGTCGCGGTAGAAGGCGGCTGCCTCCACTTCGTTCTTGATGGCGAAGTCAAAGATCTCATCGATGGAATTCCAGTCACTCATGTTCGACTCCTGTTCCGGAATGGGTTGATAAATATGAAAAACCAGTACTTTTTAAACATGACCGCACGGCCGGCCCGGAGGCCGGACCGTGCGGAACTGTTTCCGGGTCACGAACAGGGCCGCCTGGGGGTTATGCCCCGCCGGTCAGCTCGGGGGGAAGGGTCACGGTGCGGCCGGCCAGTTCCTTGTCCACCATGAACAGACCGCCCTTGTTGTCCCCCACCATCTTCAGCTGCTGCACGATGGCGTCGGCCGAAGCTTCCTCTTCCACCTGCTCGGCCACGAACCACTGCAGGAAGTTGGCGGTGGCGTGGTCGCTCTCTTTCAGGGCCACGTCGAGCAGCTTGTTGATCCGCCCGGTGATGTGGATCTCGTGCTCGTAGGCCGCCTCGAAGGCGTCCAGCGGCGTCTTCCACTCGACCTGCGGGCCCTCGATGGCCTCCAGCTTCACCGTGCCCCGGCGCTCGTTGACGTAGGTCACGAACTTCTGCACGTGAATCAGCTCTTCCATCACCTGGTTGCGCATCCAATGAGCCGCACCGGAGAGGCTGATCGACTCGAAGTAGTTGGCCATCGAATAGTAGAGATAAGCCGAAAAGAGCTCGGCGTTGATCTGTGAATTGAGTTTCTTTTCAACGGTTTCATTCAACATAACTTTTTCCTCTAGCTTTTCCAGAAGCCGTGGAGGTTGCAGTAGGCGCGGGCCGTCACGCTGTCGGCTCCCAGCGCGAAGAATGCTTCCGGCGCCTCGCCGGGGTTGAGAAACTGGCGGTGCACGGCACTGCCGGCCAGCACTTCGATCCACTCGATATTGTGGTCATCGGCCATCGGGTGGGCCACGTCGCCCACGGCCACCTTGAATCCGCCGCCAACTTTGGTGACCACCGGAACGTGCTTTTCCACTGCGGCGTCCACGGTGTTCTCCTCGAGGAGGACCATCGGCTTGCCACAACAGAAGAGCTTTGGTCCGCCACCGTGGAGGACGTCGGCGATATTACCACAATGCTCGCACCGGAAGACCTGGTTTCTCTCGATTTTCATCCTATCTTTCCTCATCAATCCGCAATAAACCGCCGCGGCAGGACGGATTACCCTGCCGCGGCATTTCCGGTCAGCAGGTCAGGCGTTTTTCGAGAGGTATTCGGCCACGCCCTCGGCGGTGGGCTTCATCGCCTCGTCGCCTTCGCGCCAGTTGGCCGGGCAGACATCGCCGTGCTTTTCGGTGAACTGCAGCGCGTCGAGCATCCGCAGCACTTCGTCCACGTTGCGGCCCAGCGGCAGGTCGTTGATCACGGCGTGACGGACAATACCTTCCTTGTCGATCAGGAAGAGGCCCCGCAGGGCGATGGCATCGTTGAACAGAACGCCGTAGTCGCGGGAAATCTGCTTGGTCAGGTCGGCCACCAGCGGGAATTTTACCTGCCCGATGCCACCCTGATCAACCGGGGTGTTCTTCCAGGCCCAGTGGGAGAAATGGGAGTCCACCGAGACACCCACCAGCTCACAGTTCTTGGCCTGAAACTTCTCGTAGGCCTTGTCAAAGGCGATGATCTCCGAGGGGCAGACAAAGGTGAAGTCGAGGGGATAGAAGAAGACTACGGCGTACTTGCCTCGGAGATCGCCGAGCTTGTACTCCTCGTTAAAGCTGTTGTCGCCCATCACGGCGGTGGCGGTGAAATCGGGGGCTTCCTTGGTTACCAGAGTAGGCATAGTCAATCCCTTTCCTTTGAAGTGGTTATCGTTGCTTCTTCATTTTCATCCGACCATTTGCCGGTAGTTTTGTGCTTTTGACACTCCTCTTCGGTGAGCGAGCGGAGGCGGTAGGCCATGTCGCGAAGGATTCCATAAAGGATGCCGCAGGAGTCGTCATTGCGGTCCCGGTCTCCCTCATCGGCAGTGGCCAGCATTTCCCTGGTCAGCCTGAGCACCTTGAGCAGGTTCTCGTTGTATGTCTCAGCCATTCTATCCTGCCTCCAGAGTCGGTCTGCTGTAGTGAGGACCATATCACCGCTTTGCATTCCGTGTGCCACCTTGAATGGTTTGATGCAAGAAGTTGATTCCAAGTCTGTTAAACTGATTGCTGAGTGTTGGTGTATCAGGAGAGGGTCGGTGGGGTTGTCTCAGTGAGCCGTTGGGGTGTCTCTATGTGGCGAGCGAGACATTTATGAGACATGGCAAGGTCGGGACAAAAAAAGGGTGACCGTCACCTGGTTCTTTATCAGGAGACGGTCACCCTTTTTGAGACTTTATAATCAGTTCTCCAACCGGATGTCGCCGGAGTCCGGGGTCCGCTTGCGGGCCAGGCCGGCCAGCAGGCGCAGCCGGGCGTTGCGGAAGTAGAATTCCCGGGCGTGCTGGTCGAGGGCCGGCAGCTCGTAGACCGCCTTGAGAAAAGCGTCGACGCGGTCACTGTCGCTGATCGTCGGCTCGAGACTGTGGAAGTTGTCGATCACCTCGCGGTAGACGCGGCTATTCGGGGTTCCCTCCTGCGCGCCGACATAGATCTGCTGCAGCAGAAAGCCCTTCTCCAGCCGGGAGCAGTCATCAAGGTGCTTGTGCAGGTAGCCGATGAGTTTTTTCGGGTTGCGCTTGAACCGCTGGCGGTAGCTCTCCACACGGAAAACCCGGTTGGCAAAGGACGAGACCTTCTTTTCCAGCTTGGTGCGCCGCTCGAGGATTTTGTTACGCAGGTTCGAGCCCGGTTTCAGCCATCCCGCGTCAACCATTTTCTGTTCCGGGGCCAGACCCTCGTCGAGGATGAAGACCAGCCGGAAGAGCATCTCTTCCTCGAAGGTCCTTTCCGGAGCGATGGCCGCAGCCGCCTCGGCCTTCTGCTCGGCCTTGAAGGCCTTGCGCAGCTCGGCGAGCGGCAGCTCCAGCTCGTGGGACTCCACCAGGTGCTTGAAGACCTCCTTGACCTTGTCCTCGTACTCGTCCTTGTTCAAGCGGGTGACGCTGCTGATCGGCACCCCGTTCTTCCGCTGGATCCCGTCATACTGGAAGAGCTTCATCTTGCGGAAGGTGCGCATGGTGGTCAGCCGCTTGAGGAACCGCTCGCTCTCGATCTTGCGCTTGAAGATCCGGTTCAGTTCGCCCCGGATGTATTCGGCGTTGAGGTCCTTGAGCAGGCTGGTCAGCCGGTTGCGGTTGAAGAGGTAGTAGTGGGTTCCGTTGAGGTAGCGGACAAATTCGGACTGCAGCGCCTTCTTGAACGCCCGGGAGTGGGAGCTGACCCGGAAGAGGTGGACGTTCTTGTCGGTCTGCACGCACGCCTGGGCATACGTTTTGAGCATCTTGTCCACCGAGGTGAGCCTCGGGTTGTCGGCGATCTTCTGGGCCAGGTCCTGGCTGAAGCCGGCGTGGAGCAGGCGCTCGAGGTTCTTTTTCTTCGCCGGGGTCATCCCGCCGGCGCGGCGCAGGATCGAGGTGCGGGCGGCGACGATACTCTTGCGCGCCCGGCCGATATCACGCGGCACCAGGGAGACGCCGGTCTTCCTCGCATAGTCGTGCAGGTCTTTCAGCTCTTCGTAGGAGATGGTCTCCCGGTCGAGGTAATACTCGATCATCTTTTCGGGGAAGCTGTTGGCCTCGAAAATCTCGGTCTTCAGCCGGCGGACCTTTTCCTGGGTCTTGCGGCCCCGGGTGCTGTTCAGGTTCTTCAGCACGCTGGAGAGCGCCCGGTGGTAGTAGCTCTGCATGAAGTAGTAGTTGTTGTCCAGCACCGCGTTGATCAGCTTCTCGAACTTCGGGGTCAGGGGCACGTCCTTGCCTGCCGGGCCCAGCTGGAGCGTGCCCTTGCGCAGCGCATCGTTGAGGAACCGGTGGTGGTTGTCCAGCAGGGCCTGGTCCAGCAGCTCTTCGAACTTGCGGGCCACCCGGCGCAGCCGGTCGGGGGTGCAGCAGCGGGAGGTCCCCTTTTCGCTGACGATCTCCCGGCCCACTTCGCGGGAGACTTCCAGAAGCATGTCTCTCTGCTTGAGATCGGTGATCATCTCGGGAAGTGCGGCATTGATTTTGGTGTAGTAATTGGTTTTGAGGAAGTCGATTATTTTCCGGCTGTCCTCGGGGAGGTGACAGCAGCAGTCGCGGAGAATCAGTTCCACCTGCAGGGCGAGTTTCTGCTCCGGGCTGACCATGGCTTCGGTGGTCGCTTTCGTTTTCGAGGCCCTTGTCACGCTCTTTTTGGTGGTTTTCTTTCTTGTCCTTGTTTTTGTTCTTGATTTTGTCCTGGTTGCGGTGGCTGTTTTCATTGTGTTAACCCTCATCGCGGAAGCATGTAATTGGGGCCGGCAGATTGTTAGCTTACTCTAACTGCTCATTGTCGCTGCACGTCCCAAAGTGTGTGAGATTCCACATCTCATTTATATTAAGTGTCTTACGAGAATGATCTACTTAAACGATCATCATTGCTAAGTGGAATATAGTCTTCTAACAATACTATGTCAATAGGAAATGCTGATATTTTTTACCTGAACAGGGGCAATGAGGGGCGCAGAGAAGCTGCGGGGTGGGTGAATTTTGCGTGTCGGAATGACACAGGGGGACGTAGATAACTGTATAACTAGCGATCATGATCTTTATAATCAATCCAGATTTAGCCCGATGTAACTTCGGCCCGGGCTGGTCACGGTTCGTCCGGGCGCTTGCACTCCCGCGCGCTCTGATTATCATGCAGGTTACGATCCAGGAGATTGACCTTCGCCAACATGGAGGAATCGCACTCTTGATCTCAGACAAGCTCAAGCCTTTCGGAACCACCATCTTCAGCGAGATGACCGCCCTGGCCCAGCAGCACGGGGCGATCAACCTCTCCCAGGGATTTCCCGATTTCGAGGGTCCGTCCGAGGTGCTGGATGCGGCCGTGGCGGCACTGCGCTCCGGGGACAACCAGTATGCCCGGTCCATGGGCCACCCCAGGCTGGTGGAAGCCGTTGCCCGGCACCAGGAGCGGCACTACGGGATACATCTTGATCCATACACCGAGATCACCGTGTTCAGCGGCGCCACCGAGGGAATCGCATCATCCCTTCTGGGTCTGCTCAACCCGGGGGATGAGGTCGTTCTGTTCGAGCCGTTCTATGACAGCTATCCCGCCTGCGTGGCCCTGGCCGGTGCAACGCCCCGCTACTGCACCTTGAGATTCCCCGAGTTCGCCCTCGATGTGGACGAGCTGGCCGCCCTGTTTAGCGACCGGACGCGGCTGCTGCTGCTCAACACACCGCACAACCCTACGGGCAAGGTGTTCAACGGGGAGGAGCTGTCCGCCATTGCCGGGCTGTGCCGGAAGCACGACGTGATCGTGCTCACCGACGAGGTGTACGAGCACCTGGTATTCGACGGGACGAGACACGTGCCCATGGCCACGCTGCCGGGGATGAAGGAGCGCACCCTTTCCCTGTCCAGCGCGGGCAAAACCTTCTCCTTCACCGGCTGGAAGGTAGGCTGGGCCACCGGGCCGGCGAACCTGGTGGCCGCGGCCCAGGCCGCGCACCAGTTCGTCACCTTTGCCACGGCCACGCCGCTGCAGGTGGCGGTGGCCCACGCGCTGGACCAGTTGGGGGATAGCTACTACAAAACGTTCATCGCCGACTACGGCGAGAAACGGCGATTCCTGCTGGCGGCCCTGGAGGCGGCGGGACTGAAACCGGCGCCGCCCCAGGGCACCTACTTCGTGCTCGCCGACTTCACCCCGATCCACCAGGGGGATGATCGTGCCTTCGTGCGCTCCCTCATCGAGGAGCAGGGGGTGGCTGCCATTCCGCCCAGCGTGTTCTACCGGGCCCACCCCGAGGAGGGGCAAAAGCTGGTGCGCTTCGCTTTCTGCAAGCGCATGGAAACCCTGCAGGCTGCCGCGGAGCGGTTGGGGAGAAGGTGATGAAGGTGAAACAGGTGACCGCCACCTTTTTCACATTTTCACCGTCAGGGCAGATCTTACGGTGAAAGCCCTTCAACCGTACAGCTGTCCTGGTCTGTAGCCCCCGACGGCAGGTATGGTGGCTGGTTGTATGGCGCCGGCGTCACGTCCTCGGCGACCAGGAGGGTGCTGTTGCTGCCGGCCTGGATTGGAGTGCGTTCGCCGGTTGCACAGGGATCCCCGGATCTGTCGAGCTGTTCATGGCTGGTTTAGAGGTGCGTTCTTCACTTACGTTCCAGGTCAGGCAATTGAGACGAACCTGTTGATGGGCAGTAATTAAGTATGCCCGCTGCAATCGTATTGTGCTATGGTTCATCCTTCCGAAATTTGTTGTTTCAATATTTTAAGGATTTACCATGAAGAATGTTTTGCCTTTCGTAGCCCTCGTGGCTTTGGCCCTTCTCGCATCCAATCCGGTTCAAGCCCAGTCCGAAGGATACACCCTGTTCGCACCGATGCAGTCCACCACAACCTACCTGATCGATATGGATGGCCAGGTGGTGCATACGTGGGAGAACGGGCACACCGCGGCAGCATGTGTCTACCTGCTCGAGGACGGGACCATTCTGCGGACCTACTACGAGGAAAATCTCGTCTTTCCCCGGCGCCAGGGCGGGCATGTACAAAGAATTGCCTGGGACGGGACCGTTCTCTGGGATTTCGACTATTCGAACGACGACCACCACCAGCACCATGATGTGGAAGCACTGCCCAACGGTAACATCCTGATGATTGCCTACGAATACAAAACCGTGGCCGAAGCCGTCGCCGCCGGCCGGGACCCGGAGACGATGGACCTGGGCAACCTCTGGCTGGAGACCATCGTCGAGGTCGAGCCGGTGGGCGATAAAGAGGGCAACATCGTCTGGGAGTGGCACATCTGGGACCACTTGATCCAGGACTTCGACAGCGGCAAGACCAATTTTGGCGTGGTGGCCGCCCACCCCGAGCTGCTCGACTTCAACTACACGCGGAACTACAACAATGACTGGCTCCATTTCAATTCCGTGGCTTACAACGAGGAGTTCGACCAGATCATCGTCAGCTCCCTCAGCATGAACGAAATCTACGTGATCGATCACAGCACCACCACCGAAGAAGCCGCCGGCCACACCGGGGGGAACAGCGGCAGGGGTGGTGGCATTCTCTACCGCTGGGGGAATCCCCAGGTGTACGATGCCGGCACCGAGAGCGAAAGGATGTTCTGGTATCAGCATGATGCGAAGTGGATCGAGGCCGGCTCTCCCGGGGCGGGCAATATCCTGGTCTTCAACAACGGCCTGAATCGACCCGGCGGGGACTACTCCAGCGTGGACGAGATCGTTCCCCCGGTGGATGCCGGCGGCAACTACACCATGGTGCCCGGCTCAGCTTTCGGGCCAGTGGGTCCCACCTGGATCTACTCGGACCCCGAATACTTCATGTCCGGTCACATTTCAGGGGCCCAGCGGCTGCCCGACGGAAACACGGTGATCTGTGAGGGGGCGACCGGGACCTTTTTCGAAGTGACCACCGCGGGTGAAACCGTATGGGAATACATCAACCCCTATCCGGATGCCACGCAAAATAATGTGTTCAAGGTTCAGCGCTATGCCCCGGACTACCCGGGCCTGGTCAATCTGCTGGGGACCATCGGAGCGGAATTGACCTGCCAGCCAGGGTCGGGCACGGTGCCGTTTGCCACGACGATGACGGTGACACTGACCAACAAATACACCGGCCAGATTCGAAATATCGCCGGCCGGCTGGACGCGACGCTGGCCAACGGGCAGTACTTCCCGAACTGGCGTGCGGGACACACGAATGTGGGCCCGGGCGCCGAATTCGTCGCCCCCTGGATTCAGAGTATCCCGGCACTGGGCTCGCTGATTGGCGACAACCTGTTCGCCCTGGCGGTGGAGGATGTGACCCCCGCACCGTACAACCAGCCGCCCTATCCGCCAGCCGGGGACACCGCGACATCGGTTTGCACCGTGACGGGGGTTACTCCCTAGCTCGCCGTCACCTTTGCGAAGATCTGATCCCTGTTCATCCGGGCGATGTTGTTTAGGCTGTGATTCTCCGGACACTCCGTGTACACTTCCGTCCGGCTGCTTCCGCAGAAGAACTGAACGGTGTTGTTCGGCATCTTCGGCGCCGGGGACGCGTCCTGTCCATCTGCTCGCGGCAGCCCGGGGGAACCGAATGCTACGCATACGCACCATACTGGGGCCGGAAGCGCCGCTGGCCTCCCAGCGGATCGCCGCGGCCCAGCAGATCCTGCGCGAAAACTTTCCCGGTTGGGAGCATGACGCCGACCGGATGCAGCAGTGGCTGCGTGATCCGGTGAAAAGCGGCTGGCGCGCCTCGCTGCTGGTGGCGGAGACGCGGCTGGGAAGGGTCAACGGGTTCGCACTGGTCCTGCACTTCGCGCGTATCGGCTACTCGTTCCTTGACTACATCGCCGTGCGCAAGGGGATTCGAGGGCGCGGGCTCGGCGGTGCGCTCTACGAAGCCGTCCGTGAGCATTGCCTGGCCACTGGCGCGCACGGGCTGTTTCTCGAGGCGGAGTCCGACGTCCCCCGGCTTGCGGAGGACGAGCGCATCCTCGAGCAGAACCGGAAGCGCCTGCGTTTTTACGAGTATTATGGCGTGTTCCCCGTCGCTAACACCGAGTACCACCTGCCCCTGGGCAAGGACCCGAGCAGCGCCTTCCTGCTCTACGACTCGCTGGGCCGACCGGTCAGGCTCGCCCTGTCGGACGCACGACGGGCCGTGCGGCTGATCCTCGACACGCGGTTCGCCGACCTGACCACCCCGACTTACATTCGCCGCGTCGTTCGCTCCTTCCGTGACGATCCGGTCCAGTTCCGGCCGCCCGTCTACGTGAAGCGACGAACACCCCGCCCGCCCAAAGCCGGCCGCCTTGAAAAGGCTTACGCCCTGGTGGTCAATCACAAGCACGTAATCCACCACGTCCAGGATCGCGGCTACGAGGAACGCCCCGCACGGGTGGGGGCCCTGATGGAGGCCATGGAACGCACCGGGCTGTTTACGGCGGTGCGTCCCAAGCGTTTTACCGAATCGCACATCGCAGCCGTTCACGACCGGGCCTACGTCCGCTTCCTCAAGCAGCTTTGCCGGACACTGGTTGCGGGTACACCCGTGTACGCCGACACCTTCCCCCGCCGGCAGCCCTCCAGGGTTCCGCGCCGGCCACACCCTGATCTCGCCGGCTTCTACTGCCTCGATTCATTTACACCGCTGGACGACGGCGCCTACCGGGCCGCCAGGGCGGCCGTCGACGCCGCCCTGACCGGCGCAGAGGAGGTGCTGACCGGAGTGCCCC
The DNA here is from genome assembly GCA_963836075.1 of uncultured Acidobacteriota bacterium. GTDB lineage: Bacteria > Acidobacteriota > JAQAZP01 > JAQAZP01 > JAQAZP01 > JAQAZP01. The sequence continues at coordinate 769,779 of CAWIIB010000009.1, read as the reverse complement.
TGGCCTATGCGCTGTGCCGGCCCCCCGGGCACCATGCCGAGCGGGCCCTCTACGGCGGGTTCTGCTACTTCAACAATGCCGCGATAGCCGCCCAGTTCTTCAGCAGCCAGGGCAGGACGGCCATCCTGGACCTCGACTTCCATCACGGCAACGGCACCCAGGACATCTTTTACCAGCGTGGCGATGTGCTGACCGTATCACTGCACGGTCACCCCGAACGGGCCTACCCCTATTTCGCCGGCTACGCTGACGAGACCGGCGACGGCGATGGCCGCGGCTGCAACCTGAACATTCCCCTGCCGGAAGGCACGGAAAACCCTGCCTATCTCGCCGCACTGAAACGCGCCGTGAACCGCATGCGGCGTTTCCGGCCGGCCTATCTCGTGGTCAGCCTCGGTTTCGATACCCTGCGCGGTGACCCCACCGGGTTCTTCTCTCTGACCCCGGCAGCGCTTCAGGAGGCCGGCCGCCTGCTGGCCGCCCTGCGCTACCCGACACTGGTGGTGCAGGAGGGCGGCTATAACCTGCGCAACCTGCGGCAGGGCGCTGCGGCTTTTTTTCGCGGGTGGGTCGAAGGCACGATCAACTGATCGCGCCTTTTGCCGGCCAAGGGCGTCGGTGATAAACGTGAGCCGGTCACCAGACATTTCTTGACGGAGGAGCTGGAAGCACTTACTCTTGACGGGGTATCAAACCCGTCTCATCGGATGAATTTCCCGAGGCGTATCCCGTTGCAAAGGCTCCGGAATCCCCATGGAGGTGGACACATGGACCAGTCCTATGCAAATCCGACCCAGGTCATGCCCGTCGCGGCCATCGACGTGGACGCACGTGCACGCTTCATCATCCGCACGTACACCCATCTGTTCGGCGCCATCCTCGGCTTTATCATGCTCGAGTTCCTGTTGTTCACCAGCGGGGTGGCCGAAACCATGGCCCGGGCCATGCTCTCGGTCAACTGGCTCTTCATCCTGGGTGGCTTTGTCCTGGTCAGCTGGCTGGCCAGCCATGCCGCGCACCGTTCGACCTCGCTGGGCATGCAATACCTGGCGCTGTGCGGTTTCGTCGTTGCCCAGGCGATCATCTTTGTTCCGCTGCTCTATGTCGCCGACTACTACGCACCCGGTGCCATCTCCAGCGCCGCCATGGTCACGCTCCTGGCCTTCGCCTCGTTGACCGGCATTGCCTTCTGGACACGCAGGGACTTTTCCTTCCTCGGGGGCATCCTGCGCTGGGCCTTTGTCCTGGCCATCGTGGCCATCGTCGGTGGAGCGATCTTCGGTTTCCAGCTGGGCACCTGGTTCTCGGTGGCCATGGTCGGCCTGGCCGGGGCGGCGATCCTCTACGACACGAGCAAGGTCCTGCGGCACTACCCGGAAGATCGTTACGTCGGGGCCGCGCTCGAGCTGTTCGCCTCGGTGGCGCTGATGTTCTGGTACGTGCTGCGGCTGTTCACCAGCCGCAACTGACCTATGGGTGGGGACATGGGGCCTCGCACTCGTCAAAGCTAGATCTCTGCCCCTGCCTGCAGGAGTTCCAGATACGGCTTGTAGGTGTAAGTCCGGTCCCGCTTGCGCCCGCTCGTTTCCTCCAGAATCCCCGTCTTGCACAACGAGTCGATGGCCTTGGCCGCCGTCGGCCGCGTTGTCTCACAGAGACGCAATGCCGATTTCACCGTAACGATGGGATGCCGGGGAAGCTGTTCGAACAGGCGGGCTCCCACAACCGTGGCCCGGCCAGATTCGAGATACCTGCGCCGGTCTTTCTCCAACAGGTCGAATAGTGACCCGATAAGTCCCACCGCTTCCTCCGCCACGATGCCAACGCCCTCGAGGAAATAGGAGAGCCATCCCTCCCAATCCCCCTTCACCCTCACCGCATCCAACCGATCGTAATACTCATTCCGGTGGGCCTTGAAGTAGTGGCTCAGGTAGAGCAGGGGCTCGGTCATCAACCCCCGGTCCTCCAGGCAGAGAGCGATCAGCAGCCGACCGACACGACCATTGCCGTCCAGATATGGATGGATGGTTTCAAACTGGACATGGGCCAGACCGACGTTGATCAGCGGGGGCAGGCGTTCCTCCTCGTGGAGGAAACGCTCCAGGTCGGTCAGGAGGCCGGCGAGCAGGTGAGGCGGCGGCGGGACGAAACGGGCATTGCCCGGTCTCGTGCCACCGATCCAGTTCTGTGACGAGCGGAGTTTACCGGGGTTATTGTAGCGGCCGCGAGCACCGGCCAGCAGGCGCCGGTGGGCGCCGTTGAGCAGCCTCATCGACAGGGGCAACCCTTTCGGCCGCCTGAGCTGGTCGCGGGCATAGGTGAGGGCGTCGAGGTAGTTGCAGATCTCCTCGATGTCCTCGGGCGGCGCGCCGGCGGGAGCTTCGGCCTCTGCGGTCAGCAGGTCGGCCAGTGAAGCCTGGGTTCCCTCGATCTGGGAACTGATGACCGCTTCCTTGCGCACGAATGAGTAAACGAACCAGTCGAGCGAGGGGACCATGCGGCCGGCGGCCTCCAGTTTGCTCAGCGAGGTCTCGGCAGTCTTGAGCCGTGCGGTGAGCTCACCGACGATTTTTAGCACAGGACGTGAGGGTGGCAACTTGTGAGGGACAAAGGCCCGGACCTTTTCGCCGGCAGCGCTGCTCGATTCGTATGTTCCGGTGGTGCGAACCATCGTGCCTCCATTGCTGGACATGGCTTGCCATGGCTAGCCATGTCCAGCAATGGATTGTTTCATAATCCACGAGCTTAGTAAAGATATCTTTCTTAAGCATTCGTGATAAGAAAGCAGCGTACACAAACGAGGTGGCGAACTCCTGACTCGGCTCTCTCCCCTACCCCCCCGCCGTCACCTTCGCCACGATCTGGTCCCGGTTCATCCGGGCGATGTTGTTCAGGCTGATCTCCTTGGGGCAGACCGCTTCGCACTCGCCGTGGTTGGTGCAGTTGCCGAAGCCCTCCTTGTCCATCTGGGCGATCATCTTCCGCACCCGGATATGGCGCTCGGGCTGGCCCTGGGGCAGCAGCGCCAGCTGCGAGATCTTGGCCGAAGCAAAGAGGGCGGCCGAGGCGTTGGGGCACTGGGCCACACAGGCCCCGCAGCCGATGCAGGCGGCGGCGTCCATGGCCAGGTCGGCGTTCTCCTTGGGGATCGGGATGGCGTTGGCGTCCTGGGCGCTGCCGCTGTTGACGCTGATGAAGCCGCCGGCCTGGATGATGCGGTCGAAGGCCGAGCGGTCGACCACCAGGTCGCGGATCACCGGGAAGGCCCGGGCCCGCCACGGCTCGAGGTAGAGCACGTCGCCGTCTTTGAAGGTGCGCATGTGCAGCTGGCAGAGGCAGGTGCCCTCCTGGGGGCCGTGGGCCTTGCCGTTGACCATCATGCCGCACATGCCGCAGATTCCTTCCCGGCAGTCGTGGTCGAAGGCGATCGGCTCGTCGCCCTTCTTCAGCAGGTCCTCGTTGACCACGTCGAGCATCTCCAGAAAAGACATGTGCTCGCTGATGCCGGAGGCCTGGAGTTGAACCAACCGGCCCTTGTCGTTCGCGTCCTTTTGCCGCCAGACATAGAGTGTGAGGTTCATTATTTATAGCTCCTCTGGGTCAGCTTGACGTATTCGAAGTCGAGCGGTTCCTTGTGCATCACCGGCGTCTCGCCGGCCCCCTTGTACTCCCAGGCCGAGACGTGGGCGAAGTTCTCGTCGTCCCGTAAGGCCTCGCCCTCCTCGGTCTGGCTCTCCAGCCGGAAGTGGCCGCCGCAGCTCTCGCTGCGCTCCAGTGCGTCGCGCACCATCAGCTCGCCGAACTCGATGAAGTCGGCCAGCCGCAGCGCCTTGACCAGGGTCTGGTTGAACTCGCCCGGCGCGCCGGGCACGTTGACCGAAGTTTTGAACTCCTCGGCGATGGCTGGCATCTCTTGGAGAGCCTTGCGCAGCCCGGCGTCCTCGCGGGCCATGCCGCAGTGCTCCCACATCAGCAGGCCCAGTTTGCGGTGGATCTCGTCCACCGAGCTAGTGCCCTTCACCGAGAGGATCGAGTTGACCTTGTCATTGATCCCCTCGATGGCGATGCCGTATTCCGGGTGGTCGGTGCCGGAGAAGCCGGCGCCCTTGTCGGCGAGATAGTTGCCGATGGTGTAGGGGATGACGAAGTAGCCGTCGGCCAGCCCCTGCATCAGCGCGCTGGCGCCGAGGCGGTTGGCCCCGTGATCGGAGAAGTTGGCCTCGCCGAGGACGAAGAGGCCATCGATGGTGCTCATCAGGTTGTAGTCGACCCACAGCCCGCCCATGGTGTAGTGCAGGGCGGGGTAGATGCGCATGGGAACCTGGTAGGGGTTTTCGTCGGTGATCTTCTGGTACATGTGGAACAGGTTGCCGTACTTGGCCCGCACCTGGTCCTCGCCCATCCGCTGGATGGCGTCGGCAAAGTCGAGGTAGACCCCGAGGCCGCCCTCGCCCACCCCGCGGCCCTCGTCGCAGACCGCCTTGGCGTTCCGGCTGGCCACGTCCCGGGGCACGAGATTGCCGAAGCTGGGGTAGCGCTCCTCGAGATAGTATTCGCGTTCGTTCTCCGGGATGTCGCCGGGGGCCCGGGTATCCCCCTGCTTCTTCGGCACCCAGATCCGGCCGTCGTTTCTGAGGCTCTCGCTCATCAGGGTCAGCTTCGACTGGTAGTCGCCGCTCACCGGGATGCAGGTGGGATGGATCTGGGTGAAGCAGGGGTTGGCAAAGGCCGCGCCCTTCCTGTACGCCTGCCAGGCCGCCGAGACGTTGCAGCCCTTGGCGTTGGTGGATAGGAAGAAGACGTTGGAATAGCCGCCGGTGGCCAGCACCACCGCGTCGGCGGCGTGGGCCTCCAGTTCGCCGGTGACCTGGTTTCTGACGATGATCCCCTCGGCCCGGCCGTCCACCAGCACCAGGTCCATCATGTCGCGGCGGGCAAACATCTCGACCGTGCCCTTGCCGATCTGGCGCGAAAGCGCCGAGTAGCAGCCGAGCAGCAGCTGCTGGCCGGTCTGGCCCCGGGCGTAGAAGGTGCGCGAGACCTGGGCCCCGCCGAAGGAGCGGTTGTCGAGGTAGCCGCCGTATTCACGGGCGAATGGCACGCCCTGGGCCACGCACTGGTCGATGATGTTGTTGCTCACTTCGGCCAGCCGGTAGACGTTGGCCTCGCGGGAGCGGTAGTCGCCGCCCTTCACCGTGTCGTAGAACAGGCGGAAGATCGAGTCGCCGTCGCCCTGGTAGTTCTTGGCCGCGTTGATCCCGCCCTGGGCGGCGATGGAGTGGGCCCGCCGCGGCGAGTCCTGGTAGCAGAAGCACTTGACCTTGTAGCCCAGCTCGGCCATGGTGGCCGCGGCCGCGCCGCCGGCCAGGCCGGAACCGACCACGATCACACTGTATTTACGCTTGTTCGCCGGGTTGACCAGCTTGTTCGAGAACTTGGCGCTCTGCCACTTCTCGGCGATGGGTCCGGCGGGTATTTTGGCATCGAGTTTCATAGTCATCTCCTCACTTCACCCAGCCGGCGAGAACGCCGAGCGGAACCGCGATGAACCCCAGGCCGATGGCGGCAGTGACCACCAGGGCGAAGTTCTTGCGCCACTGGTTGTATCTGGGGTGGTTGGCCCCCAGCGACTGGAGGAAGCTCCAGGCGCCGTGGTAAAGGTGGAAGACCAGCAGCAGCATCGACACGATGTAGATGCCGCTGAGCAGCGGGTTCGAGAACCCGCGCACCACGTTGCCGTAGACATTGTGCGGGTCGAACCACGGCTGCTGGACGCCCACCGTGAGGTGCAGGATGTGGAACAGGGCGTAGGCCGCGATGATCGGGCCGGTCCAGCGCATGGTGCGCGAGGCGTAGGTCGAGGCGTCGGGCGTCCACTTCTTGTAGCTCACCGGGCGGGCGTTGCTGCTGGTGCGCCAGAGGAGGAACGAGCTCCAGAGGTGGATCATCAGGATCAGCAGCAGTCCGGCGCGGATGGCCCAGAGACCGGGGCCCAGCGCTTTCAGCGCTTCCGCATAGTGGTTGTAGACCTCGGCGCCCAGGTAGACCTGGAGGTTGCCGAGCATGTGCCCCACGAGAAAGAGGACAAGGGCGATACCGGTCACCGCCATCACCACCTTCTTCCCCACCGTGGATCGGTAGAAATCAAGGAACCAGTTCATGGGCGCTCCTATCACGTTATTGATGCTGTATCTGAGTTGTAAATGACACGCAAGCCGCGCAACCATGCGGTGCGAACACCTTAATATAACATTCCCGATAACAGACGGGAAGAAACAGGTCAAGAGATTGTGATCTATATGAAAACCGGCGGCTCGGAAGGGCATCCGGCTGTGGGCCGGGCCGTTGCCGGAGGGCGGCTAATTCTGTCCATCTTGCATTTTTCCGCTAAAAACCTACCATATTAGTATATAATTAACGGTCGTGCCGTCATTGTGTAATGGTTTTTGATACTGAAGATGGATCCTGAAGATGGACGTCCTCCGTAACATCCTGCTGCTAACTTTTGGCCTGTGCCTGCTGGCCGGTCCCGGGTGGGCTGCGGACGAGGAGCTTCCGGTTCTGGACGAATCGTCGGTGGTGGATGACTACCTGCGCTACGCCGCACTGAACAACCCGGGCCTGGAAGCGGCATTTCTCCGCTGGCAGGCGGCGGTGGAAGGGACTGACCGGGCCGGCGCCCTGCCCGACCCCCGGTTCACCTACGGCTACTTCATCCGCGAGGTGGAGACCCGGGTGGGGCCCCAGCGCCAGCGCTTCGGCCTGGCCCAGCAGTTCCCCTGGTTCGGCACGCTGCAGCTGCGTGAGGACGCCGCGGCCCGGGCGGCCGATGCCGAATACCGCTACTACGAGGCGGCAAAGCTCGAGCTCTTCCGCCGGGTCAAGCTGGCGTTCCACGAGTATGGCTATCTTGCCCGGTCGGTGGAGATCACCGAGGAGAACGTCCAGCTGATGACCTACTTCGAGCGGGTGGCCCGGGCGCGCTACAAGGTGGGTTCGGCCAACCACGCCGACATCATCAAGGCCCAGGTGGAGCTGGGGCAGCTGGAGGACCAGTTGATCAGCCTCCGCGACCAGCTGCGGCCCATGGCGGCGCGGCTGAACAGCGAACTGAACCGCGAGCCCCAGGCCGCGCTCCCCTGGCCCGGTCCACTGGAGGCCGAGCCGGTGCTGATCGACGAGGCGGCGCTCAACGACTCAATCGGCGACGCCCCGCGGCTCAAGGCCATCGAGCAGAATGCCGAGCGGCAGCGGGTGGCCGCCGAGCTGGCGCGCAAGGGTCTCTACCCCGGTTTCACCTTCAGCCTCGACTACGTGGAGACCGGAACGGCCCTCGACCCCGCCACCCCGGACAGCGGCAAGGACGCGATCATGGCCATGGTCTCGCTGAACATCCCGCTCTGGCCGAGGAACTCGCGAGCGGCCCAGCGGGAGGCCGAGGCCCGCCGCAGCGCCGCCCTGCTCCAGCGGGCTGAGGAGGAGAACCGCATGGCCGCCCGGCTGGAGGAGGCGCTGTTCCAGTTCCGCGACGCCGAACGGAAGATCGACCTCTACGGCAACTCGCTGCTGCCCAAGGCCCGGCAGTCGCTGGAGGTGACCCAGAAAGCCTATTCGACCGACAAGGTCGATTTCATGGACCTCATCGACGCCCAGCGCACGCTGCTCTCTTTCCGGCTGGCCCGCGAGCGGGCCCTGGCCGACCGGGCGGTGAAGCTGGCCGAGATCGAGGAGATCGTCGGCGGGGAGCTGCCCCGCGGAGGGGGTGAACCGGGGGTAAGCGCAGCTGCTCCGGTTTCATATGGGGAGTAAATCCATGAAGCTTGCATCAATCTGGGTCTGTATCGTTCTGCTGGCGCTGCCGGTCCTGGCCGGTGATCTTCGGGCGGATGACGAGCAGGGAAAAACTGGAAAGGGGGAATCGGCGAAGTCGACCGATGAGGGGACGCCACAGACCCATTGTCCGGTGACCGGCAAGGAGATGAGCGACAAGGTGTATGTCGATTACAACGACAAGCGGATCTATTTCTGCTCCCCGGACTGTATCGAGGAATTCAAAAAGAATCCAAAAGGCTTTATCAGGAAGATGGAAAAGACCGGGGTGGTTTTCGAAAAAGCCCCGGAACGGGAATTGGAGAAGAAGCACGAACTGACACCCGGTGAGGATGGTCCGCACGACCATCGCCATCACTGAGGATTGAAGGAGACGACCAATGAAACGCATGATCATGATGTTCGGGTTGATCGCCCTGGTGGCGATGGTGTTTGTGGCCTGTGGCGGGGAGAGTGTGGCCGACGAGGAGGAAAAGACCGAAGTGGCCAAGATTGTGGTGAAGAAGATGCAGTCTCACTGCCCGATCATGGGCAACCCGGTGGACAAGGAAGTCTACGTCGACTACGAAGGCAAGCGGATTTACTTCTGCTGCCCGCCCTGCAAGGACAAGTTCAATCAGGATCCGGCGGGCTACATCAAGGAGATGGAAGCCAAGGGGATTGCTTTTGAGAAGGTGGCCTGTGAGGAGGACCACGATCACGGGGAGCACGATCATGGTGAAGCCCACGACCATCCCGAGGGTGACCACGACCATGGCGACCACGATCACCACGATCACGGATGAGTTCGGGGACGTACATGAATTTATGAATATTTCCAGAAGGGAGGGACGTATTTAACTTTATTACTTTTCGAAATCGCCCGGTTGCTCTGGGATCTGCCGTTCGGACGGCAAGTCGAGATGAACCGGAAAAAGTCATAAATTCATGTACGTCCCTGCCCTGCTCCCCAACCGAGGCCGACGATGAAGAATAACCGCACCTGGATCACCCTGGCCGTCCTGGCCGTTGCCGCCTTTGCCTGTGGCTACATGCTGCGCGGCTGCGGGGGTTCTTCCGTCCCGTCTCCCGCCGGTCACGACCACGAAGCCGCCGAGGCCGAGGCCACCGAGTGGACCTGCTCCATGCACCCGCAGATCCGCCAGCCGGCGCCCGGTCTCTGCCCCATCTGCGCCATGGACCTCATTCCGGTCACCGGCGGTGGCGACGACGGTCTCGGCCTGCGGGAACTGAAGCTTTCCTCGTCGGCGCAGAAGCTGGCCGGTATCGTCACCGTCGCCGCCGAGCGCCGCTTCATCCCCGCCGAGGTCCGCCTCTCGGGCAAGGTGGACTACGACGAGACCCGGATGGGCCACATCGCCGCCCGGGTGCCGGGGCGCCTCGACCGGCTCTACGTCGACTTCACCGGGATGCGGGTGAGCAAGGGCGACCATCTGGCCGACATCTACAGCCCCGAGCTGATCGCGGCCCAGGAGGAGCTGATCCAGGCCCTGAGGGCCGCCGAAGAGCTGAGAGCCAGCGGCCTCGAGTCGATCCGCGAGACCGCCCTGGAGACGGTGGACGCGGTGCGCGAGAAACTCCGCCTCTGGGGCCTCAAGCCGGCCCAGATCGAAGAGATCGAGACCCTCGGCCGCCCCACCGACCACCTGACCCTCTACGCCCACATGGGCGGCATCGTGATCCGCAAGACTGCGGTGGAGGGGATGTATGTCAAGACCGGCGAGGAGATCTGCACCATCGCCGACCTCTCCAGTCTCTGGGTCAAGCTCGACGCCTACGAGTCGGACCTGCCGATGATCAAGTACGGCCAGCAGGTGGAGCTGCACACCGAGGCGTACCCCGGCGAGCGCTTCAAGGGCAAGATCACCTTTATCGACCCCTCCCTCGACGCCAGAACCCGCACGGTGAAGGTGCGGGTCAACGTGGACAACCGGGACGGCCGCCTCAAGCCGGAGATGTTCGTCCAGGCGGTGGTGGAGGCCGGCGTCTCCGACGGCGGTTCCATCGTCGGCACCAACCTGGCCGGCAAGTGGATCTGCCCCATGCACCCCGAGATCATCAAGTCGAAGCAGCAGCCCTGCGACATCTGCGGCATGGACCTGGTCACCGCCAGGTCCCTCGGCTATACCGACGACGACCCGGCAAAGCGCAAGCCGCCGCTGATCATCCCCGCCTCGGCGCCGCTGATCACCGGCAAGCGGGCCGTGGTCTATGTGGCCTCCCGGGAGAAGGAGGGGGTGTTCGAGGGGCGTGAAGTGGTGCTCGGGCCCCGGGCCGGGGAGTGGTACGTGGTGCGCGAGGGGCTCACCGAGGGTGAGCTGGTGGTGGTGGAGGGGAACTTCAAGATCGACAGCGCGCTCCAGATCCTCGCCAGCCCGAGCATGATGAACCCCGAGGGGGGCGGATCGGGCGGTGGCCTCGACCACTCGGGGCAGGCATCCGCAGGCAAGACTACCGGCCCGTTCAAGGTCCCGGCGAAGTTCAAAGAGCAGTTGGACGACATGTATACCGCGTACTTCGCTGTATCCACCGCATACAGCCTCGATGACGTGATCAAGGCCCGCGATGGAGCAAAGGCACTCTCCGCCGCCCTTAAAACAGTGGACATGACCCTGCTGGACAGCAATGCGCACCTGGCCTGGATGAAGCTCTCGCAAAGAATCGAGAAAAACGCGGGGATCATCTCCACTGCGGGGATCAAGCCGGGGCGCAAGGCTTTCGAGCCGCTCTCCGATGCGGTCACCGAAGCGGTCCGATCATTCGGCGCCACCGGCAAGCAGCCGGTGATCCGCTTCCACTGTCCCATGGCCTTTGACTGGAAGGGCGCCGACTGGCTGCAGAACCGCACCGGTGTGGAGAACCCCTACTTCGGCTCGGAAATGTATCGCTGCGGCACGGAGGAGGAGACAATCGTTGCGAAAAAGTAGGGACGACCTGTCATTGCGAGCCCTCGACCCGCGGGGCCGCGGGAAGTCAGCGGAAGGAACAATCGTTCTTTCGCTGTCATTGCAGGAGCCGTCGAAGACTGCGACGAAGCATTCTCATTGAACCGGAAAGACATCCGAGGAGATCGCCGCGTCGCCTGCGGCTCCTCGCGATGACATGTGCTGGGCTTCTCGCGATGACAACTGAAAACTGACCCATGACATCACCACCACACAGCACCGACCGTTACTCCATCCTGGACCGGGCTGATCCGCTTCTGCCTCGAGAACCAGCTGATCGTCGCCCTGTTCATTGTGCTGGTGGTGGGCTGGGGCCTGATGGTGGCGCCCTTCGACTGGGAGCTGGGCGGTCTGCCCCGCAACCCGGTGCCGGTGGACGCCATCCCCGACATCGGCGAGAACCAGCAGATCGTCTTCACCGAGTGGATGGGCCGCTCGCCGCAGGACGTCGAGGACCAGATCACCTATCCGCTGACCGTCTCGCTGCTCGGCATCCCGGGCGTGAAGACGGTCCGCAGCTTCTCCATGTTCGGCTTCTCCACGATCTACGTGATCTTCGAGGAGGACGTCGAGTTCTACTGGTCGCGCTCGCGGGTCCTGGAGAAGCTGAACAGCCTGCCCGCGGGCACCCTGCCCGACGGGGTCCAGCCCGCCCTCGGCCCGGACGCCACCGCCCTGGGCCAGGTCTTCTGGTACACCCTCGAGGGCCGCGACGAGGACGGCAACCCCACCGGCGGCTGGGACCTGGACGAGCTGCGCTCGATCCAGGACTGGTACGTCCGCTACGCGCTGCTGTCGCGCCGACGGGGTGAGCGAGGTGGCCTCGCGTCGGCGGCTTCGTGCAGGAGTACCAGGTCGACGTCGATCCCGACGCCATGCGGGCCTACGGCGTGAGCCTGCGAGGAGGTCTTCAGCGCGGTGCGGATGTCCAACGTCGACGTCGGCGCCCGCACCATCGAGGTCAACCGGGTCGAGTACGTCGATCCGCGGCCTCGGCTTCGTCGAGAGCCTCGAGGACCTCGAGAACGCGGTGATCAAGGTGCGGCGACAACGTGCCGGTCTACGTGCGAGGACGTGGCCCGCGTCGGCGCTGGGGCCGGCGCTGCGGCGCGGCGCCCTGGACAAGGAGGGCGCCGAGGCGGTGGGCGGCGTGGTGGTGGTGCGCTACGGCGAGAACCCGCTGGCCGCGATCAAGAACGTCAAGGAGAAGATCGCCGAGATCGCCCCGGGCCTGCCGTCGAAGACCCTGCGCCGACGGCACGGTGAGCCAGGTGACCGATCGTCCCCTTCTACGACCGCACGCGGCCTGATCCACGAGACCCTGGGCACGCTGAACACGGCCCTCGTCGAGGAGATCCTGGTCACGATCATCGTGGTGCTGGTGCATGGTGATGCACCTGCGGCAGCTCGCTGCTGATCTCCGGCCTGCTGCCGCTGGCGGTGCTGATGTGCTTCATCGCCATGAAGCGTCTTCGGGGTGGACGCCAACATCGTCGCCCTCTCCGGCATCGCCATCGCCATCGGCACCATGGTGGACATGGGGATCGTGATCTGCGAGAACATCCTGCGGCACCTGCGACGAGGCCGGACCGGACGAGAGCCGGCTGCGAGGTGATCTTCCGCGCCTCGCGGGAGGTGGGCGGCGCGGTGCTGACCGCCGTGGCCACGACCGTGGTCAGCTTCCTGCCGGTGTTCACCATGGAGGCGGCCGAGGGCAAGCTCTTCAAGCCGCTGGCCTTCACCAAGACCTTCGCCCTGATCGCCTCGGTCATCGTGGCCCTGACCGTGATCCCGGCCGTTCGCGCACGCTGTCTTCATCCGGCCGGCCGAACGGCGCAGGCCGCGGCTGGTCGCAGATCGCCGTGGCCGGCTGCCGCGATCGTGCGCGCCTGGGTCGGCCACGAGCCGATCGCCGTGGCTGTGATCGTCGGCGTGGCGTGCGTCCTGCGCCGGCACTGGCTGCCCCTCGGCCCGGAGAAGGGCTTCGCTGCGCAACTTCATCTTCGTCGGCCTGCTCATCGGCGGCCTGCTGCTGCTCTGTCCAGCTGTTCATCAGCGGCCTACCCGGCGCATGCTCCGCTGGTGCCTCGACCACAAGGCCCTGGCCCTGCTGGCCCCGCTCTTCGTGGTCCTCTTCGGCGGGATGACCTGGCTCGGCTTCGACGCTTTCTTCGGCTGGCTCCCCGGGCCGCTGCTGCGCGCGGCGCCGCTGGTCCCGCCTGGCCCACGCCTTCCCCGGCCTGGGCAAGGAGTTCATGCCGCCGCTGGACGAGGGCTCGTATCTCTGATGCCCACCACCATGCCCCACGCCTCCATCGGCGAGGCGCATGGACGTGCTGCAGCAAGCAGGACATGGCGATCAGCGCCATCCCCGAGGTGGAGGCGGCGGTGGGCAAGCTCGGCCGGGTGGAGAGCCCGCTGGACCCGGCCCCGATCTCGATGATCGAGACGGTGATCAACTACCACCCGAGTATCTGTCCAGGACGAGGGCGGCAAGCGGCTGCGCTTCCGCTGCGACGCCGACGAGAACGACTTTTCCGCGACCAGGCCGGTGACCCGGTGCCCGCCCCCGACGGGCAGCCCTACGTCGTGCAGTGGCACGTTCCTCCGAGACGAGCAGGGCAGCCTGATCCCCGACGACGACGGCCGGCCCTTCCGGCTCTGGCGGCCCGCCGCTCGACCCGGATCTCAACGACGGCCGCGAGGCCTGGGCCGGCATCGAGGAGCCGGACGACATCTGGGACGAGATCGTCGAGGCGGCCCGGATGCCCGGGACCACCTCGGCCCCGAGGCTCCAGCCGATCGCCGCCCGCATCGTCATGCTGCAGAGCGGCATGCGCGCGCCCATGGGGGTCAAGGTCAAGGGGCCGGACCTGGAGACCATCGAGCGGGTCGGCCTGGAGATCGAGAGGCTGCTCAAGGAGGTGCCGTCGATCGAGCCGGCGGCGGTGTTCGCCGACCGGATCGTGGGCAAGCCGTACCTCGAGATCGACATCGACCGCGAGGCCATCGCCCGCTACGGGATCATGCTCCAGGACGTGCAGGACGTGATCGAGGTCGCGGTCGGCGGCAAGCGGATCACGCACCACCGTCGAGGGGCGCGAGCGCTACCCCGTCCGGGTCCGCTACCTGCGCGAACTGCGCGACAGCATCGAGTCGCTGGAGCGGATCCTGGTCGCCGCGCCGGACGGCGCCCAGATCCCGCTGGCGCAGCTGGCCGAGATCGAGTACGTCCGCGGCCCGCAGGTGATCAAGAGCGAGGACACGTTCCTCGTCGGCTACGTGCTCTTCGACAAGAAGCCGGGCTATGCCGAGGTCGACGTGGTCGAGCAGGCGCGGGACTACCTGACCGGCAAGATCGACATCGGGCGAGCTCGATGCTGCCCGCCGGGGTCAGCTACACCTTCGCCGGCAGCTACGAGAACCAGGTGCGGGCCGCAGAAGAAGCTGATGGTGGTCCTGCCCCTGGCCCTGTTCATCATCTTCATCATCCTCTACCTCCAGTTCCGCTCGGTCGCCACCACCGCTGCTGGTCTTCTCCGGCATCCTCGTGGCCTGGGCCGGCGGCTTCGTCATGATCTGGCTCTACGGCCAGCCCTGGTTCCTCGACTTCTCGCTCTTCGGCACCGACCATGCGGCGACCTGTTCCAGGTCCACCCGATCAACCTGAGCGTGGCCGTCTGGGTCGGCTTCCTCGCCCTCTTCGGCATCGCCACCGACGACGGCGTGATCATGGCCACCTACCTGGACCAGGTCTTCGGCCGCAGCGAGCCCCAGGACCGAAGCAGGAGATCCGCGAAGCGACCGTCGTGGCCGGCACCCGCCGCGTCCGGCCCTGCCTGATGACCACCGCCACCACCATCCTGGCCCTGATGCCGGTGCTCACCTCCACCGGCCGCGGCTCGGACATCATGGTGCCCATGGCCATCCCCTCGTTCGGCGGCATGGCCTTCGCCGTGATCACCATGTTCGTGGTGCCGGTGCTCTACTGCCAGGTCAAGGAGTGGCGGGTGCGGGGGTAGGGTGTTATCAGGTTCAATCCGGGTTGCCGATCAGGATGAATGAAGCCCAGTACTGCGGATCCTGATATGGGCGAAAATGGCTGGATTCGCCTGTTGTGGTCGGTCCCGAAGCGGCGTCGGTGGTTTGCCGATCGCCACGGTTCGCCTCCAGGGTCCGCAGTTGATCAACAGTCAGGGTGCGGAGCCAGGTCTTTGCCTCGCGCAGGGCTTCGGCCTTGGGCAACGGCACCCCGGCAGGATATTCGGAGCCGCCCGGGATGAGGCGCGGCTGATCGTGTATCCCCAGAATGTTCTCGTAGAACCTGGTCATCAGCAGCATGGTCGCCCGGTCGTCCACCTTCCACAGGCTGAGCAGCAGGCTTTGCGAACCTGCAACGAACAGTGCCTGTGAGAAACCAAGGAAACCTTCCCCGCCCGACTTCCGGCCCAGCGCCGTTCCACAGCCGCTCAAGGTCACCAGGTCGGCATCGAGCTTCCAGGTTCGGACGATTTGACCGGCGGTCAGACGGCCGTCGAAGATCTCCTGCCCGGCCACGGCCTGCTCGACTGAGTCGGCCCGGCTGCCACTGGTGAGGATCATCGCCGAGTTCATTGCTCTCCGGTCGTCCATCACACCATGGGTGGCCAGGTGGAGATAGCGAAACATTTTCAGCTCGTCTGATTGGGCCAGGGCATCGAGCCGTTGTTCGCTTGCCCCGGAACCGAGCAGGATGGTCGGCCGGGTCTCCTCTTCCGGGCGATAAAACAATGCGGCAATTGCTTCCACCTCCTGGCGCGACGCAGGCAACGGTGCGAATGATTGGCCGCGCAACGTGGACATCTTTTCATTCAGAAGTTGGCGGGAGGGCGTTACACCTGGGGCGGCGGGCTCCCGTGGTTCATCCGGGCTGGAGAAGATCGGATCACCCACAGCGAGCAGTGATGGAGGGCCTGTCGCTGCGGACCGCCGCTGGCCCGGCTTCCGCTTCTTTTCTTTCAGCCAGGCATATATCGTGCCCGAGGGTGCGTAACTGACCGTGTAGTCGTCGGTCAGCACTTCCAGGGGGATACCGGCCATTCTGCCGGCCGGCAATACAATCAGGTGGTGGATGCCGGCCAGGTGCGGCTCAAGCGGTGCGAGCCGCTGAGCGAGAAGCCTGCGGACAAGATGCTCTTTCCGCTGCATCGATTTCTCGCGGGAGTTCTCGGACATCGCTTGGCGGACCTGATCGGGTGCTTCATCGTCTGCATCTGTCCACGTCCCGTTCTTTCCACTTCCCGGAAGCCGGATCCAGATCGGTGCGCCATGCTTTTTGACCAGGCAGGCCCAGTGCTCACCACCGGGATTCACCGAAAGAGGATTTCCCTTGATGTCCACCCAGGCCAACAGTGCCGAATCGCTGCTCATCTGCGCCTGGATGCGCGGCAGTTCGTAGACCTCCCCGGCTGCTGCGCCATATTTGGCAGTCATCTTCGTCTCGAACTGGATCAGTTCCGCCTGAAGAATTTCTTGTTCATTGCGGAGCGCATCGAGCCGGGACCGGATTTCCTCGGACTCTGCCGCAGTGGCCGACAGGGAACCGATCCGCTCGTCAAGGATGATCATCCGGTTGATCAGGGCCTGTTCGCGAGTTCTTTCAGATGGCTCCAGCGGGCGGGCCTCCCTTGCCGACACCATATCCAGCAGCCCCCGGGCCAGGCCGGATTCCAGGGCCTTCCATGCTTCAGATATTTTTCCGTTGCGGGCCTGGCACGCCGCCAGGGATCTCAGCGGTGAATGCCGTTTAGTGAACTGCACCCGTGCCAGGCCGCCGTAGCCGATGCGCAGCCGGGCCGTCTCGAATCTGTCCGACGCCGCGGCCCAATATTCTTCGGCTGCAGCGAAATCTCCCCGGTCGTAGAGCAATCTGGCCAGGCCGTTCATGGTGAGGATCACCTCCGGATGATCATCACCCTGCAGCCGGCGGTGCATGGCCAGCGCTTGGCGACACATCGGCTCTGCGGCCGCAAAGTCTCCCCTGAGCCTCAGAAATGATGCCAAAACGAATAAGTTGGCGGCCACCACCGGGTGCTGATCTCCGAGCAGGTGGCGACGCATCGACAGTGCCTCCCGATACAGCTGCTCGGTCGTCGCAAAGTCGCCCTGTGAAGACAGTATGCGGCCCAGGTTTTGCAGGCAGGTGGCGACTTCCGCATGTTCATCACCCAGTATTTTTCGATTGATTGCCAGCGCTTCACGCTGAATGAACTCGGCCGTATCGTGGTCGCCCTTATTCTCCAGCAACAGTGCCAGGTTGTTCAGACTGACGGCCACAAGCTGATGTTCGTCGCCCAGCAGCTTGCGGCGCATGGCCAGCGCCTCGCGGCAGAGCGATTCGGAAGCCGCGTAGTCCCCCTTGCTCTCCAGTACTCCGGCCAGAGCGCTCAAGCTGGTGGCCACGTGCCGATGCTCATCGCCGTAGAACTCGCGCTGGATCGCCAGTGCTTCGAGGAGCATCAACTCCGCTGCCGCATACTTGCCCCTGGCTTCGGCAATCCTTCCCAAATTGGTCAGGTTGGCGGCCACGCTGGGATGCCGGGGGCCAAAACGCTGGCGATTGATGGCCAGGGCTTCGCGGAGCAGGACTTCCGCCTCGTCGTAATCACCTTTTTTTTCCAATAGAGCCGCCAGGTTGAACAGGCTCAAAGCCACCTGCGGGTGTTCATTGCCCAGCAATGCCCGCCGGATGGCCAGGGCTTCGCGAGACATCGGTTCGGCCGCGTCGTAGTCCCCGGCCCTCTTCAATATCAGTCCCAGAGTGTCCAGACTCCCTGCCACGTCGGTGTGATGGTCACCCAGCTGGCTGCGCCGGATGGCCAGGGCTTCGCGGGCCAGCGCCTCGGCCCTGGCATACTCCCCCTTCCCCACCAGCAACCCGGCCAGGTTGGTCAGGCTCGCGGCCACCTTCAGGTGCTCGTTGCCCAGCCGTTCCCGGCGAATGGCCAGCGATTCCCGGTAGAGGGGTTCCGCGGCGGTGTAATCGCCGGTTACCCTGAGCAGTTGGGCAAGGTTGTTCAGGGTGCTGGCCACCTCCAGGTCCCTCTCGCCGAGCAGCCGGCGCATCGTGACCAGCGCTTCGCGGTACAGCGTCTCGGCCTCGTCGTACTGCCCCATCCTTTTCACCAGGATGGCCAGGTTGTTCATGCTGGTGGCCACAGCCGGATGATCGTCGCCCAGCAACCGGCGGTTCAGGGCCAGGGAGTCCCGGTAATACGGCTCGGCCTCGGAATAGTCGCCTTTCGAAGACAGCATTTTCCCGACATTGGCCAGGCCGTCCGCCGTGTTCAGGTGCTCCTCGCCCAGCAGTTCGCGGTAGGTGGCCAGTTGCGCCTTGGCCAGTTCCAGTGCTTCGTCGCGTTTTCCCTGCCGGCGAAGTTCGTCCAGCGACTCCTCGGCGGCGTCGGCCTCGGACAGCCGGGCCCGCGATTCGAGATCCAACCCGATCCTCAACTCGAGATCCTCGACCTCACGCCGCGCGTCTCCCACCTCGTACCACTCGGCCGGTTCACCTGTGGCCGTCATCCAGCCGGCAGCCGGCCCCTGGTGCTTCAGCCGAAGGGCCAGGATTTCCTCGGCATGGGTCAGCGCCTCGGCGAGCGACTCTTCGGTTCCCGTCTTCGTCAGCTCCTCGATACGTGCCGTCAGTTCCTTGACCTGTTCCGCTGAATCGGCCGGCAGGACCGGCCGCTGTTCTGTTTCGACGGCCGGTGCGGTTTTTTCCACGTGCTCACCTGATTGCCCCTGGGCCGGTGTCACGAGGGAGACGGGTAGGAAAAGACAGGCGAAGGCCAGAAGGGAGAGGGCCGTCGAACCTTGTCGACCAGAAGTGACCATTCCAGTAATCCGGTGTGTTCGAACGTTTCCTGTTCTGATATGTGGATCAAGAGGCAATTTCCAATATTACATATATATAGGTGGCTCTCTCGAACTTGTCAATGAAGCGCTGCTGGTGGTCAAGGCACTGGGGGGTGAGGAGTCACAGTGTAACAGGATGTTTGAGCCAGGGCAGGAGAGCGAAGGGCCCCACGCCCGCACCGCTCGAGGGGGAGGAGCGGCAGCCGGCGTGAGGCCCGGGATCTGTCGAATCGAGTTCTTTACGGTTCGTTTGCCGTCACTACGCACATTTCCGTTACCGTATCGCCTGCCGGGGGATAGGGCGGCTGGTTGTACGGAGAGGGCGTGACATCCTCGGCGCTCATGGTGAAAATGTTGTTTCCGATCACCGAACCGAAGACCGGTAGCGTCTGCCCCCAGCTCAGGCTGTATTGGCTGCCCTGGCTCACGTTGGTATATCCCTGGCGCCAACTAGAGTAGCTGGTGCCGCTGGCCAGTACCACGTCGATCCGCGCGGCGATCCGGGTTGCCGGGCGGGTTGGCTCGAGATTGACCATCTGCACCAGCATGCTGGTGGTGAAGGGCACTGTGCCGGTGGACGGGGTGCAGTTGTAGGTTGCCGAGATCGTGGACGGTGGTGGGAAGACGTTCCGGTTGAGCAGCACCGAGATGTCCCCGTCACCGTTCTTTGCCACGGCCAGGTCAGGAGAGTAGTTGGCGTCCAGAAATCCACTCGCCACCCAGGCAGGTTCATCGCCGACGGGATAGTCGGCTTCGAAAACCAGGCTGCCATCGCCGGTTCCTGTCAGCAGTGTAATGGTGCCGGCATTGTAGTTCGTCACCACCAGATCGGGCAGCGCATCCCCGTTCAGATCGTTGATGCTGACCGATGTGGGAAACGCACCCACCGGAAATTGCTCCGCGGCCGCAAATGTCCCGCCGCCGAGACCGGGCAGTACCTGAAACAGTGTCCGTGCCGCTGTTTGCGGTTACCAGGTCGGGGATGGTGTCACCGTCCATGTCGCCGATCGCCAGGCCATGAGGCCTGGTCCCGGCGGCGTAGCTCACCGCGGCGGAAAACGTTCCATCGCCGAGCCCCAGCAGAACGGACACGTTGCCGGTCATTTTGTTCGTCACGGCCAGGTCGGGGACCATGTCGCCATCGAGATCGCTGGCGGCGATGCCCATCGGCTCCGTGCCCACGACGTGAGAGACAGCGGAGGCCAATGTTCCGTTGCCCAGTCCCAGGAGTACCCGAGACGCTGTTGCTGCCGGAGTTGGTCACCGCAACGTCGGGGAGCGTGTCCCCGTTCAGGTCGGCGAGCACCACGGACCAGGGTTCATCCCCCACGGGAAAGAACTGGGCCGCGGAAAATGAACCGTCGCCACTACCGAGCAGCACCGCAACCGAATCATCCCCCTGGTTTGCCGACACCAGGTCGAGTGACCCATCGTTGTTGAGATCGCCGATCGCCACCGATGCCGGAGAAGTGCCGACGGAGTAGCTTGTTGCCGCGGAAAAAGTGCCGTCACCAAGACCGAGAATCACGGATATGTCATTGCTGGAATAGTTTGCCGCGATCAGGTCAGTGGATCCGTCACCGTCGAGGTCGCCGATGGCCACGCAACGGGAGCTGTCACCGGTGGGATAACCCACCGGTGAAGCGAATATGCCGGTTGATTCGACCGGGGCGTATCCCTCGTCCGGGCTGCTGAATCCGCCCTCTCCGCACGCGTTGCGCGACCAGACGTTGTAGATGTAGACCACTCCCGGCTCTGCACTGGTGTCAATGAATTCAGTGCCCGGCATCCAGTCTGAAAGCAGAGCCATGTCGCGGATCACATGGTAGTCTTCAGCGTTTTCAACTTCGTTCCAGGTGATCCGCACGCCATAGTCGTAAGTGCCGTCAGAGGCGCTGACGCCGGTGGGCCCGGGAGGCACGGTGTTGATCGATCCCGCATCGGCAGCGGAATATCCGCTTTCGCCGCCGCTGTTTCTGGCCTTCACCGCGTAGGAGTAGACCCAGCCCGCCACAGCGGAATCGTCCTCGAAGGTCGTTCCCGACTGCCAGTCGCTGACCGTGTACCCGTTCCGAATGACCCGGTATTCGCTGGCGCCGGCCGAAGTGTCCCAGTTGACCAGCACCCTGTCGCAGTAAGCAGCGTCAGTGGCTTGGACGTTGGTCGGCGCAGCTGGGAGATCGACGATGACATTGATTGGATCCCTGAAACGGGTGATGTTGTTGTCGGTGAAGTGATCACTGGAAAAACCATTGATGCTCACCATGGCGCCGATATAGTAGCTGCCGGCCGGCACCGAGGAGGGAATCGTCGTATGGTAGTCAAGCACGCTGTAACTATTTTCGGGGAAAAAAGGCCAGTTCCAGAAGGCATCGTTGCCCAGCTGATAGTCGGCCGTGGTGATGGTGGTGTCCGGAGAGAGGAAGAAGCGGATCCGTACGTCGTTGAGGGCAAAACTGGTCATGTTCTCAGTGGTCACGTTGTAGAGCGAGATGGAATCTCCCGGGTAGTAATCGTCCTGATCGGTGGTGGAATTATTGAGGTCGCCCGCCGCATAGTAGGATTCCACGCCAATATCCATGGTAGAGGGTTCCACGACATCCGGGTAGATTAACCGCATCACCCCGGCATCGATCATATGGATGCCTTTCCCGTCCTCGATGACATCATGCTCGGCATGCATTACCGTGGGGTGAATGTAGGAATAGGTCTCGTCGCAGGTGCCGGTCAGTGCCCCCCAGGAGTGGCCCAGCTCGTGCATAGTGGTTGGAAGGAGCAGATGAGCGTTTGAGTGGGTGTATGAATACTCGGGATCGTCGGTCCAGCCGTAGGCCGGGTTGTAGGCGATGTCTGATTCGACGATCTCGGAACAGACCCAGGTAAACCAATTGATGCAGACGGCCAGGTAGCCATTCCAGTTGAATCCGTAGACGTCATCCATCAGTGCGTCGCTGGCCCAGCCGATGAATTCACTCTCAAAGTTGATGCCGAAGCCGCCGTCGTCCGGGAAATAGCGGTAGAGGTCGACAAGTTCATTGTAGGACCACATGGCATAGTTCTGTATGCTGAACGCCCAGGAGGTCTCGGCAACCTGTTCCATCTCGAGGTAGGGGCCCTGAAAACCGCAATAGCACAGGTCACCATCATCGGTGGAATCGGTTCTCCGCTCTCCCCTGGAGGCGGGCTCGAAGATCTCCCCGGCCAGGGGGACACGGGGCTGATCATGGTATTTTTGACGAATCTCTTTCAATGTCGTAAGGCTGGAAGGGTCGGCCGGCTGCAGATTTTCCGCTTCCATCTTCTGACCGTGGCCTCGATAGAACTTGCCCTCACTCCCTTGCCGAAGAACGCGGTGGCCCAACGGGGCAGTAAGAGCTTTTCCCTCGAGGTGGCGGATGAACCGGGAAAGTGGAAGAGGTCTGGCCTCGGAGTCTCTGTAATTTGAGATCCGGGCCGATGAGCCGGGCTTGGAGCTTATGGGCGGCGACTCCAGCGTCACGGTGTTTGACGGGATTTCCGTATAGAGCTTCCCGCTCTCGATGGCCAGGACACGATCGGAGCCCGTGGTGATCGAGTCACCACTGAAACCGGTCACGGCCCGGTCCCCTGCGGCCAGCACATGCTCCTCACCGGTCTCCAGGTCCTCGATGATCCTGAACAGGCCCTGGGATCCCCCCACGATGGGGTTGGCGTAGACCAAACCATCGTCACGGGTGAAGATGAGGTAGCGCTGATCGGTCTCCAACTTCGGCGTGCCGCTCACCGTGACGCCGTATCCTTCGACGAAGCCCCCGGCGTAGGTGAGGGTGATCATGCTGTTTTCTTTCTGCACCGCCCCGACCGTAGCGTGCAGGATGGAGATATCGTCGAAGAACACGTCGGTGAAGACCATGGTCTGCCGGTCGTTGAGCCGGCATCCCTGATCGACGACGGTGCCGATGAAAATCAGGTCCGCGGTCTGGGCCACTTCGTTGAAACTGACCCGGGGCTCCATCCCGGCCGCCGTCCGCGGCGCCAGGAGAAAGAGAAGCATCAGCAGGCTTACCCAGACGATCTGTTTGATGTTCAAGCATTTCATTGTCCCATCCCCCATTGTTCATTCTGTTTTCATCCGCTTGATCCCGTGCTGACCCCCAATAACGAACAGGAAGGAGATTTTTAAGATTTATTTTCAGCGGACAGGGCCCGGCGGAAAGAAAAGGCTCCGACCGGGTGTTTCTGTTTCAATACCCTGTCGGAGCCTGGCGAAATTCACCCTGGGGTTTTATCCGATCACTGCTCGAACAGCCCCCCTGCCGCATTGGTCCCCGAAGTGAGCCCGGAGTAAGCATCCAGAGAGAACCAGAGCGATGTCTGCCCGTTGTCGTAGTGAAAGACCTTTACTTCGCAGCCGGTGTCGGGATCGGGGCCCCGGCTCACCACCAGCTCGTCCCGTCCGTCATCGTCCAGGTCGGCGCCGGCGAATACCCTGGCGCCGTACATCCCCTGCGACCAGGCGATGAAGTTGATCCCGTCAACCGGAGAGGCGGTAGCGCCGTCCACCTTCCAGCCTCGGATGTGGGCGCTGAAAACCGGGGACGGGCCGGGGCCGGTGATGATCTCGTCGATGCCGTCGCCGTCCACATCACCACAGGCCACGTTGACGCCAAAGCGGTACGACCCATAGGCCATGAAACTGACGCCGGGCATGGGCGCGGGCGGGCCGCCATCCAGGTTCCAGCCGCGCACGTGAGGTCCGAATATGGGTCCGGGCCCGGCTCCGGTGACAATCTCGTCGTACCCGTCGCCATCAAGGTCGCCGGCGGCGACATTCACGCCCCAGGCCGGTGTGCCGTAGGCAAAGAAACTGCCGTTTGGAACAGGTGTGACCGCCCCCTGGTCATCGTAGTTCCAGACACGAACATGGGGGCCAAAGACCGCGCCCGGGCCGGCTCCGGTGATGATTTCGGCATACTCGTCGCCGTCCACATATCCGCAGGCCACGTTGACACCATATTTATGGGTGCCGTAGGCCAGGAAACCGAGGCCGGGCAGTTGCTCTCCGGCCCCGCTGAATCCGCGGACATGGGGCCCGTAGATCGCTCCGGGGCCGGCGCCGGTGATGATCTCGTCAAAGCCGTTGCCGGTGACGTCGCCGCAGGTCACATTGACCCCGTAATGGGGAGCGCCGTAGGCCTGGAACGAGAATTCGGGTACGGTGTCCGGCCTTGGGTGGAAGACACTGACCAGCGGAGGATTGTCGGGTGAGGGGCCCGGCCCGGTGACCAGCCGCTGCATCCCTGGTTGGTGGTAGCCCATGTCCGTCGTTCCCCGGTCGAGCCGCCCATCGGTGCGGGTGACGCCCCACAGAAGATCATGGCCCGGGTCGCCCCCGTCGAGACAGGGGCTGTCCGCGACCTGTCCGGCACTGATCTGAGAAAGGAAGAAGTCGCCGCCGGGGCCGCTGATGAACAGTGGATCGGCCTCGATCATGCCGCTGCCCCAGTTGAGCTGGGCCCCCTGCTCCACAACAATCCCCGCCTCACCGCCTTCAACGTTGCTGTAGCTGGCGTCCAGAGCGATGGTGTCGGGGGAGAAGTCGTTGGTGATGAAGATCTGCTCGCCACTCTCGGCGCTGTTCCTGCGGAGAATGGTGTTGAGCAGCGTGACCGCATACCCGGAGTTGCCGGATGTTTCCCTCCCGTCTCCGCCCGCGCTCGAGCCGGGCGGCCCCGTGGGGGAGGGGGAGGTAAAGTGGGCACTGATGTGGATCCCCCCGCCCTGTCCCCGGGGGCCAAGCTCGTTGCGCACAATCGTGTTGTTGATCAATGTCGGTTCGGACTGGTATTCGATCATTATCCCGCCGCCACGGGGCCGGAACCGTGAAGTTGTGGGGCTCTTCAGCACGATGTTGTCCTGGATGATGTTGTTGACGATTTCCGGCGACGAATCGGACAGGAAAATCCCCCCTCCCACTCCCACAACTTCATTGGCCATGATCACGTTTTCTTCGATCCGACCGTTGAAATTGCTGCCGTACACCCCGCCGCCCCTGCCCGATTGCTCAAAAGGATATTCATTGGCAAAGTTGTTTCTGATCACGTTGTGGGCGATGACGGCGTCCGAATCGCTGCAGTAAATGCCGCCGCCCCATCCCCCCCCGAATGCCGGGACTGATCTGTTGTTGCTGATCACGTTTTTGATAATCAAGGGCGAACAGGACTCGCAACCGATACCGGCGCCAAACTCGGGTGAATTCCCGTCGATGGTGTTGCCTCGAATCAGCGGGGCGGCTCCGTCATCGCAGAAGATTCCGGAACCACGATTGTCCAGGATCCGATTGCCCTCGATGGTGGGGGAAGCATTGTCGGTGCACCAGATGCCGCCTCCCTTCTCCCAGATGGAGCCGCCCATGGCAACCCCGCCCCTGGTGATGGTGAAACCGCGGATCACCGAGCGGCGGTCCTCACCGCAATGCAGGTGAAAAATCCGCTCTTCCTCTTCGCCGTCGATGACACAGGTGTCCGGGCCGTTGGCCGAGCGAACAGTGATCGCCTTGCCGTGGAAGTCAAGAGCCCGGTTGCCGGGGCCGGTGTAGGTGCCGTCAGCCACCACCACGATATCCCCGTTTGCTGCGGCATCGATCCCATCCTGGATTGTCGGCTGATCGGCCGGGACGAGGATCACGGCTGCCGGCAGGTCAGGGGTAGAGACGGCCAGCAGCAGGAACAGCATTGGAAGCATAAGTATTAATCGGGTTGTGCATGGATTCATTGTTCACAGGCTCCTCTCGATTGATGGTTGACAATCTGGAGGGTGTCCTCCGAACCCTGATAACGTCGAAGCCGAAAAATTTCGGAATCTTTTTACGACTCCCAAACTGGACAGGGATTATTATTGTGGGATAATTTCTCGAATTCTCAGCAGGCGGCTGTCCAGTGTCACCGGACGGTTATATCTGACGGTCTCAAAATAAATTGTAAAAATCGGACCATGACTCGTTATAGCAGTTGGCAGGAAACCATACAGTGGCTCTATAACGAGCATTTTGATGCTCTGTATCGGAAGGCATTCTATGCGCTCTTCGAGAAGAACAAGGCCGCGGATATCGTTCAGGAGGTGTTCGCCAGGCTTCTCGAGAGAGAGCGACCGGAGATGGACCGGACGGAGGCGGCCGGATATCTGTATACCAGCTTCCGTAACCTGCTGATCGACCACATCAGGAGGGATACGAAGTGGAAACACAGGGATATAGAGAAAGTCAGCCAGGCGACGGTCTCCTCCGCCGCGCATCAGGAGGAAGACCTGATCAGTGCGCGATCGCGAGAGAAGACGCTGCCGCTTCCGGAAGCGGAAGCCAACATTTTCAGGCTGGCTCATTTCGACAAGTTGAGCGATCAGCAGATCGCCGACATGCTGCAGTTGAAGATCAATGTGGTGCGTTACAGCCTGGTGAAATCACGGAAAGCGCTGGAAAAAATCCTGATCAAAAAACATGGCTACACCAACAAAGAGATCAAAACGCTGCTCTCGCGGAAGAAGGATTGAGAGGGACTGAAAATGAACAAGTCGAGTGATGAACTTCTTCGTGACATCGACCAGGTGCTGGATGATCTTGGTTCATGTCCCCCGGCCGAGCAGATTTCCGGCTACCTCGACCGGAACCTGGATGAAGACCAGGCCCTGGAGGTGGAGTTCCATATCAACAGTTGCGCCCGGTGCGTGGATCTGATGGCGGTTCTGCGGGAATCCGAGACCTCCACGATCAGCGATCCGTCATTCGCTGAACGCCGGGACCGGGAGAGGGGGCGAGTGGCCGCCAAACTCGGGCTGGAGAACCATACGCGGCGCCGGCCGGGGATCCTCGACCGAATCGCGTGGCTCTGGTCGGTGAAGACACCGCTCTTCGTGCCGCTGGGGGTCACGGCCCTCCTGCTTTGCCTCTTCGTTTTCCGGGGCGGGATGCATCCCGGCGAGCAGGAGATGCCGGCGGCCATTCTTCAGATGGGCGATGGAATATTCCTGAACCAGGAAGTCGGACGATCCGCCACGGTTCGGGAAGAGCCGTTCGAGGTGCGAGCCGGTGAAGTGGTTCCGCTGTCCGTCCAGATCGATTTCCTCGAGCACAATGTCGGTGAAGTGGTCCGTTGTGTGGTGTCCGACGGCCGGGGCACCGAGCTCACTTCGCAGCAGACCGTTGTCCCCGACGATTTCCAGGTGGTGGTGCCGCTCCGCTTCTCCACGGCCGGCACCTTCACAGTCAAGATATACTGTGGAAGCGAGGCCGAGCCGATCCAGACCTGCACCATGGAAGCGCGGCTCCCGGCGGCAGGCAATTCGAATCCTTTGTAGAGGAGCGCCATGCCCCTGAACCTCTACACAGCCTGGACCTGTTTCCTGCTCGGCGCCCTGGCCGGCGCCGCGCCCGGTCTCTTCTTCCACGGCGAGCAGTGGCTGGGGGGATACGGCTGCTGGCGGCGGCGGTTGATCCGCCTGGGCCACATCTCCTTCTTTGGCATCGGCGCCCTGAACCTCGCTTTCTGGATCACCTGCCGTCTGCTGGAACTTGATTCCGGACTGGCCCTGCCCTCGATCCTGCTGCTGGTGGGTGCGGTCACCATGCCGCTGGTCTGCTACCTCAGCGCTTGGAAGCCCTTCTTCAGGCACATCTTCTTCATCCCCGCCGGTTCCGTGACCATTGCTCTTGCTCTCTTCCTCCGGGAGATCAGCCGATGAGAATCGGCCTCATCGCCATGAGCGGCATCCGGGTCTGTGACACCGAGCTGCTCGAGCTCGGCCTCACCCTGCCGGGGTTCGTGGAACGGAGCAAGACCATCGCCGCCCTGCCCAGCCTCGGCCTGCTCACCCTGGCCGGGATGACGCCCGAGCAGCACGAGGTCGCCTACATCGAGATGCCCGACCTGCCCGTGGGGGATGGTGCACCGGTCGGTTTCGACCTGGTGGGCATCTCCAGCTACTCGGCGCAGATCGACGAGGCCTACGAGCTGGCCGGGCGCTACCGGCGCCTGGGCATCCCGGTGGTGATCGGCGGGCCCCATGTCACCGCCGTGCCCGACGAGGCGGCTGGAGCACTGCGACGCGGTGGTCGTCGGCGAGGGGGAGCGATTGCTGGCCTCAACTGCTTGCCGATGCCGAGGGCCCGGGTCTCAAGCCGCGCTACGGGTCGCGGCAGAGCGGCTTCAACCTGGACGATGCCCCCATGCCCCGCTTCGACCTGCTCGACATCTCCCGGTACAACCGCCTCACCGTGCAGACCAGCCGGGGCTGCCCCCACAAGTGCGAGTTCTGCGCCAGCTCGGTGATCCTCACCGACCGCTACAAGCAGAAGCCGGTGGCCAAGGTGGTGGCCGAGATCGACCGCATCCTCGAGATCTGGGACCACCCCTTCATCGAGTTTGCCGACGACAACAGCTTCGTCAACCACGGCTACTGGAAGGAGCTGCTCGGCGCGCTCAAGGGGCGCAGGTTCCGCTGGTTCACCGAGACCGACCTCTCGGTGGCCGAGGACGAGGAGCTGCTGGGCCTGATGCGGGAGACCGGCTGCGCCCAGGTGCTGATCGGCCTGGAGAGCCCGGTGGAGAGCGGGTTGCACCGGCTGGAGCTGCGCAACGACTGGAAGCTGAAGCGCTTCCCGCGCTACAGGGAGGCGATCCGCACCATCCAGTCCCACGGCATCACGGTCAACGGCTGTTTCGTCATCGGCCTCGACGGGCACACCCCGGATGTCTTCGACCAGGTGCTGGCCTTTGTCAAGGAGACCGGTCTCTACGAGGTGCAGATCACCATCCTCACCCCCTTCCCCGGCACGCCGCTGTACGACCGGCTGGAAAAAGAGGGACGGCTCCTCGAACCACGGAACTGGAAGAAGTGCTCGCTCTTCGACATCAACTTCAGGCCGGCACAGATGACCGTGGACCAGCTGCACGACCGCTTCCTCGCCCTGGGCGTCGAGCTGTACAGCGAGGAATTCACGGCGTGGCGGCGACGCACCTTCCGCGAGAACCTGCGCCGGAGCAGGAGACAGAGCCGGGCATAAACCTCTTGCCCAACGGGGCATTTCCATCTATGATACTGAAAAGCAGGATCTCGGAAACGTTCATCAAGAAGCATATTCACTGAACTGAAGAGCCGGTGGACTGCGAGCGGCCCGAGGGACCGTTGTCTCTCCCCTCGGACCGACGACGGACGGAGCCGTGACCAGGCACATCGGTATTACAGCTTGCGGTACCGGGCGCGCAGCTCGCCTTTGCTGCGCGAGAGGACCGACCAACATCAGTGGAAGGGGATGCGATGGGGACAAAGAGCACACGGTCGGGCAAGGATCGTCGGACGGGCAAGGACCGCCGGGTGAAAGAGGACGCGAACTACAAGGGGCCCGAGAGACGCAACGGCAACGACCGCAGGACGGGTAAGGACCGCCGCAAGTCCACCAGGTCGTAGTCCGGTCTGCTCAACGGAATGAAGCGGCTGGTTTCCTCCGGTCCGGGAGGCCGGGGCGGCGTGTTTCCTCCGGCCGTTCAGGCAGGGAGAATCATGATGAACAGGAAAGCCATGGTCTCAGTTGTTTTTGGTCTGTCCGCCCTCTACGACGGGCTGCTGGGGATATTTTTTCTCTTTGCCGCGCCGATGGTCTTCCACTGGTTCGAGGTCACCCCGCCGAACCATTACGGCTATGTTCATTTCCCCGCCGCCCTGCTCATCATCTTCGGTCTGATGTTTCTGGCCATCGCCCGGGACCCGGTGAAGCACCGCAACCTGATCCCTTACGGCATCCTGCTCAAGATCGCCTACTGCTCAGTTGCCTTTTACCACTGGTTCACTGCCGGCATCCCCTGGATGTGGAAGCCCTTCGCCATCTGCGACCTGGTCTTCATGGTGCTCTTCATCTGGGCCTGGGGGGCGGTGAAAAAGGAGGGATAAGCCGCTCACTTCACGTCCTGCGGTGCCGCCAGATCTCAGCCACGGGCAGGGGCAGGGCCAGGGCCAGACAGATGGCGGCGCCGGTGGGCAGGTCCCAGCGGATCGAGGCCAGGGTGCCGGCCACGCTGCCGGCAATGGCGATGACCACGGCCAGCAGGAAGACCGACCGGGTGCGGCTGCCGAAACTGCGTGCCGCGGCGGCAGGCAGCACGAGGTAGGCGAAGGAAAGCAGCACGCCGATCTGGGCGATGGC
Source organism: uncultured Acidobacteriota bacterium (assembly GCA_963836075.1). Taxonomy (GTDB): domain Bacteria; phylum Acidobacteriota; class JAQAZP01; order JAQAZP01; family JAQAZP01; genus JAQAZP01. Next base: position 739,935 of record CAWIIB010000009.1, on the reverse strand, counting down.
CACCGAGAGCACCAGCCCCAGGCCGGCGAAGAAGATCAGTTCGATACCGCTCACCGGCATCCCCAGCACCGCCGAGGTCTCGGGGTCGAAGGTGACGGCCAGGAATCGCCGGTAGCCCCAGATGTGAATCGCCGCCAGCAGGGCCACCACCCCGCCCAGCAATCCCGCGTCCGCGGGTGTCACCCCGAGCAGCGAACCGAAGAGCAGTGTGGTCTCGTCCAGCCCGCCCTGGACGGTCTTGCTGAGGAAGACCACGGCCAGCCCGCCGAGGATCACGTAGAAGATACCCAGCACCGTGTCCTCGGGCAGCGAACCGCGGCCGGCGCGGTGCCACCCGGCCAGCAGGGCGATCACCACCGCCACGAAGGCCAGCGCGCCGATACGCGGTTCGAAGGTGAAGAAGAAGGCGGCCGCGGCGCCGCAGACGGCGGCCTGGGCCAGGGTGACGCTGACGAAGACCATCCGCCGCTCCACCAGGTAGACCCCGTAATAGCTCAGGGGGAGCGAGGAGAGAACGGCCACCAGCAGCGGCCATTTGACGAAGGTCAGGGTCTCGAGGAATTCGCCGCCCATCACTGCACCTCCCCGTTGCCCTGTCCGTTGCCGGCCCAGGTCAAAGACGGCTTGCCGTCGATGCTGACAATACGCAGGCCCGCGCCATACGCTTCTTCAAGCTTCGGGCTTTTGAGGATTTCATCCCGCGGCCCGGCGAGGCAGAGGTCCCGGTGCCCGTCGAGCCAGAAAAAGTGGCTCACCTCGGGCCCGATCTCGGCCAGCAGGTGGGTGATCAGCAGCAGCGTCACCCCCTCTTCGTGCAGCCTCGCCATCAGGCCGGTCACCGTGTGGCGGGTGGGGATGTCCACGCCGTTGGTCGGTTCGTCGAGGATCAGCACGTCGGGGCGGCGGTGCAGGGCCCGGGCGATCATCACCCGCTGGCGCTGGCCGCCGGAGAGGTCGGAGAAGCGCTCTTTTTCCATGTGGGCCAGGTTGACCCGCTCCAGGGTTTCCGTGGGAGCCGGTGAGTCCTTGAGGTCCAGTGCCCCCAGCTCGATAACCTGGCGCACGGTCAGGGGCAGTGAGTCACGCACCGAGTTGAGCTGCGGCACGTAGCCCAGCCGCAGGCCCGGCGCCCGGCGGACCGTGCCGGCCAGCGGTTTCAGCGCGCCGAGCAGGACTTTGATGAATGTGGTTTTGCCCGCACCGTTGGGCCCGAAAATCCCCCAGAACTCACCCCGGGCGATGCCCAGGGAAAGCGACCCGATCAACGGCCGGCGGTAGCCGATGGCCACGCCCTCCAGCCGGAACAGTTGATCACTCAACAGTGCCCTCCGCGATGGAGCGGGCGATGATGCGCATCAGCTCAGGGTAGGTGGATGCCTCGGGCGTTCCGCCGGTGTACGAGGGGATCACCACCAGCTTTGCCCCGGTGTCCCCCGCTACCTTGGCCGCGATCTTGCGGTCCTGGTAGACCTCGCAGATCAGGATCCGCACGCCCTTGTTCCTCATCGACTTCTCCAGGCTCAGCAGATGGCCTGGTGACGGCTTGACCCCCGGTTTGGGTTCCACATAGCCGAGCACCGTGAAACCGAAGTGGAGGAAGAAGTAGTCCAGCGTGGCGTGGTAGGTCACCACCGGTTTGGTGCGGGCGACACCCAACACGTGGTGCAGCTCGGCGTCCAGGGCGGCCAGGGTGTGGGCCGTCTCCTCGGCGTTGTGCCGGTAGGCCTCGGTGTGCTCCGGGTCGGACGACGCAAGGACATCGCCGAGGCCGCGGGCCACGGCGGCCATGTTCACCGGGTCGAGGTGGTAGTGCGGGTTGCCGTGGGCGTGGACGTCGCCCATGGAGCGGTCCACGCCGCCGGTGGGCACCCCGATGGGCTCGATGAAGGTCGAGCAGTCCACATACCCCGACGTGCCGGGCTGGATCCTGCGGTTGCCCGACTGGCGCAGCAGGGGCGGGAGAAAGCCCGCTTCCAGCTCCAGCCCGTTGAGCAGCAGGATGTCGGCCCGGTGGAGGAATCTGAGGAAAGACGGCTTGGGGTCCACGTAGTGCGGGTCCTGGCTCCCCTTGGCCAGCACCGAGACCGAGACGTGATCGCCCCCCACCTGCTCGGCCAGCCAGCCGAAATCGGGGTAGACCGCCACCACCTTCAACTGGTCCGCGGCCGCGGCGGGCAGGCAGAACCAGCAGGCGATGAGAATGGTCAACAGCAGTCGTTTCATGGTCGGCTCCTCGTTTCCGCCTCGGCTAGAACGGGTGCGCCCCATGCGCCCCGATGGCAAAGATGTAGTTGAAGATCAGCGCGTTGCGTGGACCCACATCATCATAGTCGATCCGCTCGGCCTGCAGCCTCAGCTTCTGGAACTCGGAGGGGAACCAGGTCAGTGTGAGTGCGCCGCCGGCATCGTATTTTGCCGGCTCCCAAGGGTGCTCGGCGTAGTCGGCCCGGGCCCCGACAAACCAGCCGCGGGTGAACTGCCAGTCCACATAGGAGAACGCCCCGGTGGAGCGCTGGAGACCGATCACCCCCTCGAACCGGCTGTCGATCAGGCCCTCCGGAGCGTCGGCCCCCTCGTAGCGCTCGAGAATTATTTCCGTGCGCCAGAGGAACGAAGCACGGGTGCCCGAAGAGAGCGGCTTGTAGCGGTAGGTCACCGCCACGTTGCCCAGGCTGGTGCTGTTCCCCATGGCGTTGCCGCCAGTGATCAGCGAGAGCTGGGCCTCGAGATTGGCATTGTCCGAAAGGTCCCAGTAGCTGCGCCAGGCCCCGAGATACGAGAGGTCCGACCGTTCGCCGGCAAAGAGTTCCTCGTTGGTGGCGCCGGCCACCTCGAGAGTGACGTCGCTGAACCAGGGGGTGGGGATCAGGCGGTTTACGCTCAACCCCACGTCGGCCAGGCCTTCCTCACCGAGCATGGTCCGCAGGGCCAGCGGCTGATCGGCCTGGAACCAGGAGTGGGTGTGCAGACTGTTCTGCTTGCCGAAATCCATCTTGAACTTGCCCAGCTTCACCGAGAAGCCCCCGGGCACGCCGGGGAAGACGGCGAAGGCCTCTTCGGCGTCCAGTTCGCCGTCCTCCAGGGCGAGGTAGACGCTGGCGCTGGCGATGGGGTCGATGGACGCGCTGAAGGCCACCTCCACCTCGCGGAGCTGGAAGGGATCCCCCTCCTCCCAGGTACGGGTCGTTCCCCGCCGAATAGGTGAAGTCGGGTATCACGGAGATGGCGGGGTTCATCAGGGACACCGAGCGCGGAGCCGACGGGGCCGGCGGGACCGCGCCCTCGGGGACGTCCGGGTATACATCGTCTTCCCCCTCGTCCTCCTCCGCCTCCTGCTGGCGCTCTTCAAGCTGCCGGATCTGGTCCTCGAGCACTTCGATCCGCCCCTGGTACAGCTCCATCATCTCCCGCATCTGTTCCTGCAGTTCCCTGATCTGCTGCTGAATCTCCTCCAGGGTCGGCTCCGTTTCCTGGCCGTAGGCGCCGGCGGTGGCAAGGATGCACACCATGAGGACGGTAAACACAGACCGTATCATTTTCTTCCTCATCAGAGATGAAAAGGGTGACTCCGTGCGAATGAATGAGCATAACTGGAATCAGTTCTTGATTCCAGTATGAAAGATAGACTATTCTTATCTATCAGGAAAAACAAATCAATCGTCTTCCCCGGGATCGCGGGTTTGCGAGACAGGTGTCGCTGGCGGATGCAGCGGCCAGTAAGATCGCCAATTGGATCAAAAAGGATCAAACTATGAAACAGACGTTCATTATCAGCCTGCTGTTGTTGTGCTGTCTGCCGTTTTCGGCGGCAGCAGCGGTCACCGGAAGCGAGGTGACCTACAGTGCGGGCGGTGTGGAGATGAAGGGCTACCTGGCCTTCGATGATGCCGTCGCGGGCAAGCGGCCCGGCATCCTGGTGGTACACGAGTGGTGGGGGCACAACGAGTACGCCCGCCAGCGGGCCCGCCAACTGGCCGGCATGGGCTACACCGCCCTGGCCGTGGACATGTACGGCGACGGCAAGCAGGCCGGCCACCCGGGCGACGCGCAGAAGTTCGCCATGGCGGTGATGTCCGACCTGGACGCCGCGTCGGCCCGCTTCGACGCGGCCATGGAGGTTTTGAAAAACCACCCGACCACAGATCCTGAGCGGGTGGCGGCCATCGGGTACTGCTTTGGCGGCGGTGTGGTGCTGCACATGGCACGGATGGGCAAGGACCTCGACGGGGTGGCCAGCTTCCACGGCAGCCTCGGCGCTCTCGCGCCGGCGGAAAAGGGCACGGTCAAGGCGAAGATCCTGGTCTGCAACGGCGCCGACGACCAGTTCACCACTCCCGAACAGATCGAGGCCTTCAAGAAGGAGATGAAGGATGCCGGTGTCGACCTGCGATTCATGACCTACGAGGGTGCGAAGCACAGCTACACCAATCCCGACGCCGACAAAATGGCCCAGGAGTTCGGTTTGCCGCTGGGCTACAACGAGGAGGCGGACAAGAAATCGTGGCAGGACCTCGACAGTTTTCTGAAAGATATCTTCAAGCAATAGATTTATAATGTTGCGGCGAGAGATTTCCCGCTACTCTGCGAGGGAATCCTCCTGCCCGGATCCCAACGAGGAACAGTGAAATGAGCACAACCACGGTAAACGCCTATGCGGCGATGGACGCGAAGGGGGCGCTTGAGCCGTTCAGCTTCGAGCTGGGCGAACTGGGGCCCGACCAGGTGGACATCCAGGTGGAGTATTGCGGCATCTGCCACTCCGACCTGAGCATGCTGAACAACGAATGGGGGATGAGCCAGTACCCGCTGGTGCCCGGGCACGAGGTGGTGGGCCGGGTGGTGGCCGCCGGCGAGTTTGTCCGCGGTATCAATGTCGGCGACCTGGTGGGCCTCGGCTGGTTCTCCGGCAGCTGCATGCACTGCGACCACTGCCTCGACGGCGACCACAACCTCTGCGGCTCCAACGAGGGGACTGTTGTGGGCCGCCACGGCGGCTTTGCCGACATGGTGCGCTGCCAGTGGACCTGGGCCACCCTGATCCCAGAATCCATCGACCCCGCCAAGGCCGGCCCGCTCTTCTGCGGCGGGATCACCGTCTTCAACCCCATCGTCCAGGCCGGGGTCAAACCCACGGACCGCGTGGGAGTCATCGGCATCGGCGGCCTGGGCCACCTGGCGCTGCAGTTCCTGGCCAAGTGGGGCTGTGAGGTCACCGCCTTCACCTCCTCCCCCGACAAGGCGGACGAGGCGAGGGGGATGGGCGCCCATCACGTGGTCAACTCCCGGGATGACGAGGCGATGGCCAAGGCGGCCGGCACCTACGACTTCATCCTCAACACCACTAACGTCAGTCTCAACTGGGGGTCGTATCTCGATGCTCTGGGCGCCCGGGGCGTGCTGCACACCGTGGGTGCGGTGCTCGAGCCGATCCCGGTGCCGGCCTTCACCCTGATCGGTCAGCAGAAGTCGATCTCCGGCAGCCCGCTGGGTTCGCCGGCCCTGAACCGCAAGATGCTCGAGTTCTGTGCCCGGCACGGCATCGAGACGGTCACCGAGGAGTTCGACCTGAAGAACGTCAATGACGCCCTGGCCCGCCTGGAGTCGGGAAAGGCGCGCTATCGCATCGTGCTCAAGGCGTGAACCCCTTCTCTTATCCCCCGGCGCCGGTATAAGCTTTGCAAGAAGGGGGATTCTCGTGGCGCGATCAATGGCGGTCAGGGGGACCCACCGGCGGGTGGTGTCCCTGCTCTCCCAATGTATCGACTTCAAGCGGCCCGGCCTCCGCGCCCTCGACCTAGGGGCCGGCCAGGGTGCGCTGTCGGCCCGGCTGAAGGAGGCGGGCCTCGCCGTCGAGGCCTGCGACCCGAACCCCGAACAGTTCCAGATCGAGGGCGTCCAGTGCCGGTGCATCGACGAGGCGGGACGGCTGCCGTACGACGACGCGCAGTTCGACATTGCCGTGGCCGTGGAGGTGGTGGAGCACATCGACGGCCACCAAGTCTTCTTCTCCGAGGCGGCCCGGGTGCTCAAACCAGGGGGGCTGCTCCTTTTCACCACGCCGAACATCCTCTCCCTCAAGTCCCGCATGCTCTTCTTCTTTGGCGGGTATTACTATTCTTTCGGCCCGCTGGAGCCGTTCAAGGTGGACCCGTCTTCCCAGCACATCTCCCCCTTTACACTCAACCGGTACCAGTGGATGCTCTCCCGCTGCGGTTTCCGCCTGCAGCGGGTGGCCACCGACAAGCGGCAGAGCCTCTCCATCGCTTTTGCTTTCCTGGTGCCCTTGCTCAAGCTGGTGACGCTGGTGGAGGCCCGGCGCAAGAGCCCGGTCCCTTCGCAGAACACGACAACCCTCCTCTTTGGCCGAAAGCTGGTGGTGGTGGCGGAGAAAACAGAGGAGGAATCAGCAGGACCCGATCAATAGTCCCGGACAGGCGATCGACATCCTGACCTTCCGCCGGGCACACGTTGACAGCGATTTGCTCTCCGGATAGTTCCTTGACCCGGCGAATAAAAACGCCTATTGTTAAAGTAACCGGCGCTCGTGACTCGTTCAGGCTCCAACGACTTCTGACAAGTTTCGGTCGAATATCCTGCGCTTCCCGCGGGCGTTCGATCCGGACCTGTTCCGTCTCCAGTTCGCGTTCTCACCTTCAGCCGGAATGACCTACAGTTCTATCCACCCAGGATTGGAGGGTTCCATGGCCATCATCACCATCAGCCGGGGGATGAAGAGCGGTGGGGAAATGCTGGCCCACGAGCTGGAGAAACGCCTGGGCTACAAGTGCATGAGCCGGGAAGTTATCTCCTCCTGCGCCAGGAAATACAACATCATGGAGGAGGACCTCTACCAGAAACTGACCGAGGCCCCCAGCCTTTGGCATCGGATGACCCAGGAGCACAGCCGCTACCTGATCTATGTCAAGTGCTCCCTGATCGAAGCCGCTCTGCAGGACAACATCATCTATCACGGCTACGCCGGCCCGCTCTACCTGGACGGGATTCGGCACGTGCTGAAAGTCCGGCTGGAAGCCCCCCTCGACCTGCGGACCCAGAACATGATGGACGAATCCGGTCTCTCGCGGGAGGAGGCTGCCGCGGCCCTGCTCAAAGTCGATGAGGAACGGCGCCGCTGGGTCAAGTTTCTCCATGACAAGGACTGGTACGACCCGGCGCTTTACGACTTTGTCGCCAACCTCGGCAACATTTCTCTGGACACGGCCTGCGAGATGATTGTCATGCTGGCCAAAAGCGAGGAGTTCGCCACCACCCCGAAATCGGTACGCCACCTGGAAGATTATCTGCTCGAGTCGGAGGTGCGGGCCGCTATCGCCGCCGACGACCGGATCTGGGACCAGAAGATCACAGTGGCGGCGCAAAGGGGTGCCGTCACTATTCGCGGATTGGTCAAGGGCCGCAAGCAGAAAAACCTGATTGTCGAAACAGCCGAGTCGGTAAAGGGGGTCACCAGGTGCGATGCCCACATCTCCCTCTCCTCCGACCGGTTGAGAGGCGGGGTATTCGGTCACGATTGAGCCGCACCCTCTGCAGCGAGGGAAACCCGGCTGGGGAATGCTCACGATGAAGATCATCTGCGTATCCCGGGGCAGCAAGACCCACGGGAGAGAATTCGCCGAGGCGCTGGCGGCCAAACTCGGTTATCTCTGCATCGGCCGTGAAGACTTGTTCGAAGAGGCGAACAAGCTCCGTATTCCCATCGGCAAACTGGAAACGGCCATCGTCATGCGCCACCAGACGTCGGAGACCCTCTCCACCGAGCTCGAGCACTACAAGGCGTTGGCCACCTCGCTGCTCTGTGAAAAGGCGCTGGGGAACGACATCGTCTACCACGGGCGGGCCGGACACCTGCTGCTGCCCGGTGTGGACCACGTCCTCAAGATCCGGGTGGTTCTCGACCTCGAATCGCGGATCAACCTGGTCGGCGAGACCCTCAGCCTCGACCGGAAGAAGGCCAAGAAATACATCGAAAGCGTCGAGGACGACCGGCGGTTGTGGGTCCGCGAGTTCTACAACGTGGACTGGGAGGTCTTCACTCTTTACGACATGGTGCTCAACCTCAGCCACATGAGCAGCCAGAACGCGGCCCTGGCCGCGGTTTCCATGGCCCAGCTTCCCGAGTTCCAGCCCACGCCGGCGACGTCGGCGGCGCTGCGCAACCTGTTGCTTGCCTCGAAGTGCCGCCTGCGGCTTGCCGATGACGAGAAGACGCGCCGGCTCAATGTCACGGTGCGGGCCGACGATGGGGTCGTACACGTCACCTACCCTCATGGTGCGGTGAAAGGTGTGGACGAGATCCCGGCCCTGGTCGGCGGCGTGGAGGGTGTGCGGGAAGTGGTCTGCACCGCGGCCGCCACCAATATCCTCTGGATCCAGGAGGCCTTCGAGCCCGAGGGCCCGTCATACCGTTCGGTGATGGAAATCGCCGCCGCCTGGGACGCCGCGGTAGAGCTGGTCAAGTTCACACCGGGTGACGGTGAAGGCGGGGTCGAGGAGGCGGTCGAGGTCACGGCCGAAGATGCGTCATCCGGATGGCGCGAGACGGGGATCATCGACGACGAGGACACGACGTTCCAGGACGAAGGGAGTGACATATCCCGGCTCTACGCGCGGCTGATCGGCGACGGTAAGGCCGGCCGGAAAATGACCCTCCAGGGGTCGCGAAAAACCCTGCTCAACGCCATCGACCGGGCCACGAGTTACCGCCTGATCATCCTCGACGGCATCTTCCTCTCCAAGGGTTCCTCGACCCGCAAGCGGCTGACCACCGAGTGGTCGAACGCCCTTTCGGATTCGCTGAAGGTCCCGGTGCTGAGCATCGAGCAGATCGTCTCCAAGTATCACTTCGGGGCCAAACAGTTAGTGCGGATGGTGGCCTGCGCGGCCCTGACCGGCCTGTCGGTCTATTCCGTCTTTCGCTTCGACGAGCAGATCCTGTCCTTCCTTGCCCGGCCGGAGCTGAAGTGGCGGCTCGCGGCCACGGCGGCCGTCTTCGTATTCGTCCCGTTCTTCGCGCAGGTTTACAGCACCGTGACCTCGTCGGTGCTCAAAATGTTCAAGTTCGACTGATCAACGGGTGAATCAACATGGGTGACTTGTTTATTGCGCTCGACCTCACCACCTGTTTTCAGGTGATTCTCCTCGGTTTCATCGGCGGGGTGCTTTCCGGTTTCATCGGCAGTGGCGGGGCCTTCTTCATGACCCCGGGAATGATGAACCTCGGGGTGCAGGGCGTGGTGGCGGTGGGCTCGAACATCACCCACAAGTTCGGCAAGGCGATGGTGGGGTCCCGCAAGCACGGTGAGATGGGCCACGTGGACAAGAAGCTCGGTGTCTTCATGCTGGTCACCGCCCTGCTCGGCATCCGGCTGGCGGTCTGGATCTCAACCTCGCTTTTCGGCAGCGGCGGCGGTCACGGTGAAGGCTCGGGGGCCGCGGCCAACCTCTATATCAGCCTGGTCTTCATCATCGTCCTCTTCTTTGTTTCAGTCTCCATGCTGCGGGACTCGCTGAGAAAGCGGGCGGAAGGTGATACCGGGCCGTCGAAAAAGATTGCCACCTGGCTTTCGGGTATGAGGCTTTTCCCGATGATCAACTTCCCGGTGGCCGACGTGAGAATCTCGCTCTGGGTCATCCTGCTGGTCGGCCTCTCGGTGGGCTACCTTGCCGGGACCATCGGTGTGGGCGGGTTCCTCGGGGTGCCGGCGATGATCTATGTCTTTGGCGTGCCCACCGCGGTGGCCGCGGGCACCGAGCTGTTCCTGGCCATGTTCATGGGCGCCTTTGGCGCGATCAACTACGCCATGGAGGGCTTTGTCGACATCCGGCTGGTCCTGCTGCTCTACCTTGGTTCCCTTCTCGGGGTCTTCATCGGCGCCTACGGCACCAAGGTGGTCAACGAGCGGATCATCCGTCTGGTCACCGGGGTGATCATCATTCTCTGCGTGATCAGCCGTGCCGTGGCCGTGCCTATTTACCTGGCCCAGCTGAAGCTGCTCGTGCTGGTGGGTCCGGAGCTGTATCCCACGCTCAACTCGATCAGCAAGGCGATTCTCTACCTCAGCGGGTTCAGCGGGGTCTTCATCATCCTGGTCAACGTCGGACGCGGTTACATCAGACACCGCCGGGCACTCTCCTCGATATCCACCTAGCCGGCCAAACGAAAGGGCTCCTGGGACGAAAGGAACTGAACGATGGCGAAACGCGGTCTGGACATCTGCATCATCGATGACGAGGTGGTGGTCTGCAAGCGGCTGGAACAGTACCTGGGGAAATCGAAGCACCGGGTGGAGACATTTGTCGACAGCAGCTCGGCGATTGAGCGGATCGAGGGGAAGACATTTGACATCGTGGTTACCGACATCCGGATGGACAACATCAACGGGATGGAGGTGCTCAACCGGGTGATCGAGAAAGGCGAGAGAACGAAAGTGATCATGATCACCGGTTATGCCACCATCGAGATCGCCCGCGAAGCTCAGGCCAAGGGGGCCTTTGACTTTATCTCCAAACCGTTCAGACCGAAGGACCTCAAGGTGGCCATCGACAAAGCCGCCGCCTCGCTGGAAGCAGATGGAAAACTCTGATCAAGAGCAGCTGAAATCCGGCATGCCCTCCCGGAGCAGTTCCACATCTTCCAGTACAGACATCGACGCCGAGGAGACCAGGATCAGGCAATCCCTCCTCGAGCGCCCCAGCTTCACCATCAAGACCAGGCTCGCCCTCATTCTCTTCAGTATTTTCGTGATCAGCGCCACCATTGCCGCATCAGGGATATTCATGTTCACCTTGATCAAGGACCACATCCGTTACATTTCCATCGCCGACCGGTTGTCCAATGAAATCCAGCACGTGCGGCGGATCGAGAAGAACTTCTTCCTCTACAACACCGACCTGTCTGAAATCGAGGAGCACCTGGCCATTGCCGGCACTCTGCTGGACCAGGCATCCATCGAGCTTGGCCGGGTGGTGGGAGCGGATGAGATCGAAGGCGTTCGGGTCAACCTGAGAGAGTACGCGGAAGTGGCCGAACAGATGCAAAAAAGGGGGAACGATGAGCGGTTTCGCAAATCGGACGAGTTTACCTATCTCTCCGATCGGATCCGCTACCACGGCTCCATCGCCCTTGAACGCGTCCTGTATATCTCGCAGAAGGAACGGGAACTGGTGATCGTGAGATTGAAACGGATGACCGGCATCTTCATCCTGCTGCTGGGGATTATGCTGGTTCTGTTCGTCTTCATTGCCGTGCACATCAACCGCCACCTCGTGCTGCGGCTCAACCGTCTGATGGAGGCCACCCAGCGCTTTGCCGGAGGGGACTTTTTACCCATCACTCCCAAACGCAAGTACAAGGACGAGTACTCAAACCTGGCCATCGCCCTGAACCACATGATGTACGAGATCAACAAGCGGCAGAAGATCCTGATGGAGTCGCAGAAGCTGCGCGAGATCGGCAACCTCACCGCCGGGATTGCCCACGAGCTGAACAACCCGTTGAACAACATCATCATCACCGCGGATGTGATGCGCGAGGGGTTCGACGATCTGAGCCGGGAGGAGATCGACGAGATGATGGAGGACCTGGTGACCCAGGGCGAGCGGGCGCAGAAGATCGTCCAGAACCTGCTCGACTTTGCCCGGCAGAGCGAAGCCGAGCATGAGTACGTCTATATCAACGAGATCATCGACGAGACGGTCCAGCTGGCCAAGAACCAGATAAAGATGCAGACGATCAGACTGGAGATGAACCTGCAGAAGACCCTCTCGCCGATCTACGGTGACCGCAAGCTGCTGGACCAGGTCTTCCTCAACCTGATTCTCAACGCCATCGACGCCATGCCCGGGGGCGGGACGCTGCGCATTGAAACGAAAGAGGGCGAGGAGACCGGTTTCATCGCGGCCCGTTTCACCGACAGCGGCACCGGAATTCCGCAGCACCTGATCGGCTCGATCTTCAACCCCTTTTTCACCACCAAGGCCACCGGCGAGGGGACCGGACTGGGGCTGTCCGTCTCCAGGGGGATCATCGAAAAGCACGGGGGAGACATCAAGGTGGAGAGCACCGAGGGACAGGGCGCAACCTTCACCGTCCTCCTGCCCAGTGTTTCCATTCCTGCCGACCGGATGGCACCGGAGGTCGCGGAGACGGCCACCGGTCAGGCCCGGGGAGACTGACCCGAGTCTCCACCGATTGTGATACTGTTTGTAAAATCATTGAATTCATTGCCGCGCACTGCCGTCTGTCGAGGACCCGGAGCTGTGGCGGAGGGAGAGCCGGAAGGGGGCCGCATGAACGACAGCTGTGCTTTGGATCCAGCCAACCTCGAGTTTCCCCTGGAATGCCAGTACCCGGGTGATCGCCGAGGACCACGAAAAGATGGCTTTTGTCATCGAAACAGTGCTGATGGGATTGGGGGTCGAAGCCCCGGTGGTCCGGGGGAGCAAGTCGAAGAACGGCACCTACGTCAGCTACAGCATCACCACCGTGGTGGAATCCCGTGAGGCCATGAACAGGATCGACGCCGAGCTGCACAATATCGAAGGCGTGAAGATGGTGCTCTGAGTGCGCTCCTACTATGCGGAAAACCTGTCCGGTCACCGGTTGCGGCACTGCTACGAACTGGCCACGCCGCGGGTGCTGCAGTATCTCGAAGCCGAGATCGGCCACGTCCGTTCACGGCTTTCCCCCGGCGACGAGGTCCTGGAACTGGGCTGCGGCTATGGCCGGGTGCTGGCCCGGCTCTCCAGTGATGCCGGCCGCCTGGTAGGTATCGACACCGCGGCGCAGAGCCTCGAGCTGGCCCGGCAGACCATGTGCCCGGGGGCCATGTGTCAATTTATTGACATGGATGCGTCGTCCATGAGCTTCAGGGACGGGCAGTTCGATGTGGTTCTCTGCCTGCAGAACGGGATTGCCACCTTTGGTGTGGACCGGGAGAGCCTGGTCCGCGAGGCGGTGCGGGTCTGCCGGCCCGGGGGGCGGGTGATCTTCTCCAGCTACGCCAGGGGGTTCTGGGACCACCGGCTGGAGTGGTTCGAACGGCAGGCGTCACACGGCCTGATCGGGACCATCGACCGCGAAGCCACCCGGGAAGGTATGATCGTCTGTCAGGACGGTTTCGAGGCCGGGTATATGCGCCCCGAGGATTTCCGGCAGCTCTGGCAGCAGCTGGGTCTGGTGCCCGAGGTCAGCGAAGTGGACGGGTCGTCAACCTTCTGCGAGACGGTGGTTGATTGACCAGGAGGAACTGAGAGGGCTGCGCGTGTCTTGCAGATAAACGTCTCCGACGGCGGGATCTGTTGCATTTCTACGCGTGAAGTATATTTCAGAAAATAACTGATTTCCTGCGTTGTATAATCTTTTTTACGGGTTATTGCCTGGTGCCTTGCCGGAGCGAACGCGTCGCTGTGACGGCTCCCGGATCGGGGGTGGGTTCTGCCTCCCCGGTGCTGCCCGGGCTATCCGGCGGGCGCCTCATCAAAGGGAGTGCCAGCCATGTCCCGCAATCATTTCATGTATGTGATCCTTGTCCTGGCCGCCCTGCTCGTCATATCTTCTCCCGTTCCGGCCGAACAATCGCCGGTGGCGCGGACGAGCGCTGTTTCGGTGGCCTATCACTTCAACTCTCCAGCAATGACGGTAACCACGGGTGAGACCCGCCTCCGGGTGGACGACTGCCTGGTGCTCCAGCGGTCCGGAGAGCCGCTGGTCCCGTTCCGCACGGCAAAGATTCTTCTGCCGCCCGGAAGCAACGTGCTCGGGGTGCGGGTTCAGCCCACGGTCCCGGCGAGAACGCTGCAGGTGGCCCACCCGCTGGCCTTTGCCCGGACGCCGATGCCGCTGAGTTCGAGCCAGACGGCGCTGAACCGGGCCGCGGAAAACGACCGGCCGCTGGCCGCCATCTACAGATCGGACGAGCCATACCCGTCTGATCGAGCTGAGCTGGTCTCGGTGCAGCGCTGGTGCGGGTATGACATCGCCATTGTCCGGCTCTACCCGGTGCAGTACCGGCCGAAGAGCGGCCGGCTGGTCTTCCAGTCCGCGCTGCGTCTGGAACTGACCGTCTCGCCGAAGGACGACAACCGGGACGGCCCGGCCATGCTGGGGGTGCGTGACCGCTCGGCCGATGTGGCCGCCTTCGTCGACAACCCTTCGGCCATCGGGCTCTATGCCCGGGCGGCGGAGGAGCGGCGCCGGGGCGCCACCGCCGGCTACGACTACCTGCTGATCACCTCGGAGGCGCTGCTCTCCCCCTTCCAGCCGCTCATCGAACAGAAGGAGGCCTGCGGCCTGCGGGTGAAGACCGCGGATATCGACGACATCTATGCTGCTTACAACGGCGTGGATGATGCCGACGAACTGCGGCAGTACATCCGTGACGCCTACCTCGACTGGGGGGTTGAATACGTACTGCTTGGCGGTGACATACGCGAAATCCCCTTCCGGCAATGTTACGGGTTCTCCCGTGGAGCGGCGGCTGAGAGCTGGGAGGAGGAATACGAGTCGGCTTACATCCCCACCGAACTCTATTTCGGTGCTCTTGACGGCCCCTGGAACCACGACGGAGACGACATCTGGGGCGAGCCGAACGATGGCGCCGGCGGGGGCGACGTGGACCTGCTGGCCGAGGTCTGGATCGGCCGGGCGCCGGTGCAGACCTGGGACGAGGTGGAGAATTTTGTCGCCAAGACTATCGGCTACGAGACCAACGGCCACCATCGCCACGACCAGGCGCTGTTTCTCGGCGAATATCTGGGCAACTATGACGGCAACCACGGTCAGGGCGGAGCCAACCTCGACCGGGTGGCCGAGCACTTCGACGATTTCCAGAAGACCTGGCTTGACGACCGGCCATACCACTGGGACCAGTGGGGGGCGGAGGAATGCCTCGCCGCGCTCAACGACTCGCCACACCTGGTGGCCCACGACGGACACGCCTGGATCAACTACTGCCTGCGGCTCAACAATTGGGACACGGACTCGCTCTACAACAGCGGCCTGTTTCTCGCGTCCAGCTGCGGCTGCTATTCAGGGTCCTTCGATTCCGCGGATTGCTTCGCCGAGAAACTGGTCAACCGCGAGCAGTTCGGCGCCTTCTCGGTGATCATGAACTCCCGCTACGGCTGGTTCGATCCCACCGGGGAAAACTTCTTCAGCGGCGAGTTCCAGCGGGCGCTTTTCCAGCGGCTGCTGGAGATGGGCGACCGCAACGTGGGCAAGGCAAACCAGCTGAGCAAGCACGACCTGGTGGGTCTGGTGGAAACCTCGGACAGCATGACCAACCGCTGGTGTTACTTCGAGCTGACCCTCATCGGCGACCCCCACACCCCGCTGGCCCTGCCCACACCGGACACATCGATCACCTCCGGGCCGCAGGGCACGGTGGACTCCCCGCTGCTCACCTTCACCTTCACCGGCAGCGACAGCGAGGACCCGCCGGAGTCGCTGCAGTTCTCCTGCCGCCTGGACGACGGCGACTGGTCGGAGTTCAGCGGCCTGGACAGGGCGACATTCAGCAGCCTTGCCCCGGGCGAACACGTCTTTTACGTCCGTGCGCGAAACAGCGGTAACGTGGAGGACCCCTCGCCGGCGGTTCGTACATTCCAGGTGGAAAACTGGGCTGCCGGGCCGGCCTGGGCCTCGCTGGTCACCGGACCCGGGCCCGGTCCCACCTGCCCGCCGCTGGTGCGCACCTCCCGGGCCCAGTGGCTGGCTTACGGGGCTTCGGGATACGGGGTCAACGTGGCCTGCGGCAACCTGGACGGCAGCGGGCTGGACGAGGTGATCACCGGCGCGGGGCCCGGTGACATCTACGGCCCCCACGTCCGCGGCTGGCGGCCTGACGGGCAGGCACTGTCCGGGGTCAACTTCCTGGCGTACGGTACGCTGAAGTACGGGGTCAACGTGGCCTGCGGTGACATCGATGGGGACGGGAACGACGAGATCGTCACCGGCGCCGGACCCGGCGCGGTGTTCGGGCCCCACGTTCGCGGCTGGAACAACGACGGGGGCGGGACCACGGTTCCCATTCCCGGGACGAGTTTCTTTGCCTACGGCACACTGAGGTACGGGGTCAACGTGGCCTGCGGCGACATCGACGGGGACGGCATGGACGAGATCGTCACCGGCGCCGGACCCGGCGCGGTGTTCGGGCCCCACGTCAGGGGCTGGAACCATGACGGGGGCGGGAGCACGGTTCCGATTCCCGGGGTGAGCTACTTTGCTTACGGCACCCTGAAGTGGGGCGTCAACGTGGCCTGCGGTGACCTGGACGGGGACGGTATGGACGAGATCGTCACCGGCCCGGGGCCGGGTTCCATCTTTGGCGCCCACGTCCGCGGCTGGAACGTGGACGGCGGCACCGCCCAACCGCTGGCCGGCGCCAGCTGGTTCGCCTACCCCACCAGCTTCGGTGCGGTGGTCAGCGCGGGCGACCTGGACGGTGACGGGATCGACGAGGTCCTCACCGCTCCCGGTCCGGACCCCCTGGCCCTGGCCCACCTCAAGGGCTGGAATCTCGACGGCGGGCCGGTCTCCGCCATTTCAGGGATCGACTTCCTTGCTTACGACGGCTGGATCAACTGCGGCGGCCGCGCTGCCGTGGGCCGTCTCGAGTAGCCTTTGCGGGAGGCGGGTATGGCCGGGTGACGGGCACGTCACGACGGTTGAAAGGAGGCCATCATGGCGAAAGTGATAAATATCGCCGACTGCTTTGACCGGTTCGACGACATGTTTTCGCCGAAGGTTGTGGGTGAACTGAATGGCCAGCTGGTGATGCTGGTCCGCTGCGAGGGGGACAAGGTCCCGTGGCACACCCACCTGGACGAGGACGAACTGTTCTGCGTCCTCGACGGGGAACTGGAGGTGCTGGAGAAGGGGGTGAAGGAACCCACCTGGCTGCACACCGGCGAGTTCTGCATCGTCGGGCGGGGCGTGGAGCACCGGGTGATCCCCCACGGCCACGTCAAGCTGCTGCTCTTCGAGCCGGCGGGTATTGCCCACACCGGCAGCGTGGAGTCGGAGATTACGAAGAAGGTCTTTGACCGGCTGGACTAAAAACGCCGTCTGAGGCCCGAGGGCATCGTTGACGGCTTATTCGAAATGCTCACATACCATCTAGAGTATGCTGCGCTTTCTCATCAGCCGTCGCCTTGCTCTCGAACCCCAGCCGGCGTTTTTTCGCCCACGTCCTGACGAAGAAGAGGTGACCGATCACCTCTTTCACCGCTACTCGAAGAACTGCGCCAGCGGGTCGGCCTCGTACCCCAGGTCCTTCCAGTCCAGCCGTCCGTTCTCGCTGTGGCAGTCGAGACAGCCCAGGGCCGCCTCCCTGGGCTGCACCTCGTGGAAAATGCCCATGTAGCGGGTGGTCTGGATCCACTCGTAGTCCGGGTGCTCGATGCCGTAGCTGACCTCAGCCGCCTCGCTCACCGCGTGGTCCACGTCACCGTCAACAAAGTAGCTTTCCACGGCGATGGGGATCAGCCAGCGCTCTTTCTTCAGTATCGGCAGGCTGGAGTGGCGCAGCTTGAAGGCGTAGAGCCGCGACTTCGGATCCTCGCGGCTGCCTTCGGGGATCATGATCCCCACGGTGCCGTCGTCGAGGGTCGTGGCCGGCTGGCCCATGAACTGCATGGTGGTCATCCCGTTGTACCAGGCCAGGGCCGGCTGCACATCCTTTTCCAGGTGGATGGTGGGCGTGTACTTGTTGATGTCCGTCTTGTGCACCGGCGTGGACCAGTCGCGGAACATGTCGGTGGCATCTTCCTTGGCGAACTCCGGGATGTGGCAGACGGTGCAGTAGATCTTTTCACAGTGGTGGTTCAACGCCTTGGCCTTGTGCGGTGCCTGGCCGTGGCACGCCCCGTCGCAGTTGATCGATCTGCCGGGCAGGTCGGTGCCCGCCAGGTCGGTGCCCCGGCCAAGCACCCGGTGGTCGCCACCGGCATGGCAGTTGGCGCAGGTCAGGTTCTCACCCTCTGATGCCATGTGCACGTCGAACTCCCGGTCGCAGTCGCGCAGCGCATACTCGAGGTCGCCGCGCTTGAAGTTCTGGCCGCCTCCGGACCCCGAGTGGCAGCGCAGGCACATGGTCCGGGTGGGCGCCGAGATCCGCTTGCTCACCTCGTCCATCCCCTCCTGGTTGTTCCAGAGGATCGGCCGCCATTCCCACTCGCCGTCATCCGACTTGTAGAGGCTGCGGCGGTAGCCTTTGACGTGGCAGAAGAGGCAGTCGATGTTCTCCAGCTGCTCCCTGGAGATGGTCGCCGAAGGCAGCTTGCCCAGGCCGGCGTGGCACTGGGAGCAGCCGCGGGAAATGACGTTGCCGTCACTGTTCACGGCCTCGCCGATCCAGCTGGCCAGCGGGTTGGTGCAGAAATCGTTGATCGTGTTCATCTTGCCATATTTTTGGGTCCCCGAGCCGGTGATCGCCGGCGCTTCCCCCTGCCACTGGTAGTGCTGGGAGTGAAAGAAGGATGTGGCCTCCTCCTCGTGGCACTCCAGGCAGGTGGCTGTGCCCTCATAGTGCTCGTAGTACTCTTCGTGGGTGTACCCGGGAGCCTCGTCATCGGCACGGGCGGTGGTTGCGCCGAACAGCATCAGCATCAGGCAGAGAAGAAAGGCCGTGTATTTCATTGAATGATACCCCCTTTGCAGCGGTTCGCAGCTGTCTTTGCCGCAGGCGATTGCCAGCCCGTTCGCCGGAGCAGTGAGACCATCACCACACATGATCATCATCAGGCGGTCTTTGTTTTCACCAACATAATCCCTACCGGCCAGATCGTCAATCGGCAATTTCCCGGGGCGGCGAATCTTTCAATTCACCGGGCGAGTTGAAATGAGTATTATGGACATGTGGAGTAGGATCGGGAGTGGGGCAATGAAGAGATCCTCCAAGAGCAGACTCACCAACAGACAACTGGCGGAGTTCCCCGGGGAGACGCTGTTTGACCGGATCGCGCGAGCGGTCTGCTCTGCCGGGACGCTGCCGGCCAAGGAGCTTTTTGAATCGTGGGAGTTCGCCCGCCGGGTGCGCCGTCGGTTCCGCGGAGGCCGGGTGGTGGACTTCGCCGGCGGGCACGGGCTGCTGGCCCAGATCATGCTGCTTCTCGACGACAGCTCGCCGGAGGCGGTGGTGGTGGACCAGCGGATTCCGAAGAATGCCCGGAAGCTGTCCCGGGCGGTGACCGCTGCCTGGCCGCGGCTGGAGAACCGCGTGCGGTTTGTGGACGCACCGCTGCAGACCTTCCAGCTGCTCCCCGGCGATCTGGCGGTTTCGGCCCACGCCTGTGGTTCGCTCAGCGACACGGTGCTCGACCTGGCAATGGAGGCCGGGGCGCGGGTGGCTGTTCTGCCCTGTTGCCACGACCTGGAGCGATCGGCAACCGGCGGTCTGGAGGGCTGGGTGGACGGCCCTCTGGCCGTGGATCTCACCAGGGCGGCCAGGCTTCGCCAGGCCGGTTACCAGGTGGTTACCCGGTTGATTCCGGAAGAGATCACGCCGAAGAACCGGCTGCTGATGGGCTTTCCTGACCAGGCGGCCGGAAACCATGAGACCTGACTGAGGGGATTGCGATGTACTTTGAGCGTTTCCGGGTCATCAGGGCCCACGAGCCGGATGAGACAGAGCCGCTGACACTCTTCGCCGGTGAGCAGCTGCGGTTCGAGCGCCGCGACACGGAGTGGGAAGGGTGGCTCTGGGTCAGGAGCAAGGACGGCCAGGCCGGATGGGTGCCCGAGGCCTGGGTGGAGGTGGATGGCCAGTTCTGCGTGATGAACCGGGACTATGACTCCACCGAGCTGGCGGTGGAGGAGGGCGACTACATCCACTGCCTGCTCATCGAGAGTGACTGGCTCTGGGGTGAGGTGCCGTCCGGAGCAGTGGGCTGGGTGCCCCTGGAGTGCCTGGAGCAGATGTAGGCCGCTCCGCACCAAGTCTCTCCTGGATATTCATAGTGTCCGGGCTTTCGTGAGGTGAATCCCATGAGCCGTGACCGCGTGCCGACCAGGAGAATCTTTCTGAAAGCGGGGGCGGCCGGCCTTGCCGGTGCGGCACTGACCGCTTCGCCGGCCTGTTCGCCCCAGCCGCCCCCGGAACCGGCTGCGCCGGCATCGGCCGCGGCCCCGGTCTGCCGAACCCTGGGGCGCACCGGGCTCAGTCTTCCCATCGTCAGCATGGGATCCAGCTACGCGATCAACCTCGCCCGCTCCGCCCTGGACGAGGGGATCGTCTACCTCCACACCTCCAGCGGCTACGGCGAGGAGAGGCACGAGCGGCTGCTCGGTGAGGTGTTCAAGGGGCGGCCGAGGGATTCCTTTGTCGTCGCCACCAGCCCTGACCTGCCCTACCGCTTCGGTCAGGACCGCTCACTGGATATCGGCAGGGAGGCCGACCCGGCACGGATCATCGAATCGATGGACGGCAGCCTGCGGCGTCTGGGCCTCGACCACGTGGACATCTACTACATGGCTTCGGTGGGGAGCCGCGAGGCCGCGCTGCACGAGCCGTACATCGAGGCCTACGGGCGGCTCAAAAAAGCGGGCAAGACCCGCTTTGCGGGGCTGATCACCCACCAGCGGGAACCGGAGGTGATCCGGGCGGCGGCCGAGAGCGGCTTCTGGGACGTGGTGGTCACCGCCTACAACTTCCGGCAGACCCACCGCGAAGAGGTGCGCAGGGCCATTGCCGCGGCGGCCGGCGCCGGGGTGGGGGTGGTGGCGATGAAGACCCAGGCCGGTGTCTACTGGGACCGGTTACGCCTGCGAAAGATCAATATGAAGGCGGCCCTCAAATGGGTGCTGGCCGACGAAAATGTGCACACCACCATCCCTGCCTTCTCCAGTTACGAGGAGATGAACGAGGACCTGGAGGTGATGCGGGACCCGGAGCTGACCCCTGAAGAACGTCAGGATCTCAAGCTGGGGGAGGAGCAGAAACTCGCCGGGCTTTTCTGCCAGCAATGTTCCGCCTGCCTGGCCGGCTGCCCGGCGGAGCTGGATATCCCCACGCTGATGCGGGGGTATATGTATGCGTACGGGCACCGGCAGCCGGGGAAGGCGAGGATGGCCCTGGGCTCGTTGACACCCGCCGATATCCCCTGCGCCGGTTGCCGCTCCTGCGGCGCCGCCTGTGCCCTGGGATTTGACGTGAAGTCGCGGGTGCTGGAGATTGCCCGCATCCTGGATGTTCCCGACGCGTTTCTGGTGTGAACCAGCCAGCCCCAAAAAAATTCTATCGAGACAGCGGACTATCTCTTGATTGGGGACGGCCGAATGCCGAAAAGAACGGCATTGGCCAAGGGGATCTGTCGACACTCAGCATCGGAGATAGAGGGGATGATACGCATCATTTGTATCGGTAAACGTCATGCGGACGGCGACTCGGCCGGTCCGCAGGTATTCGACCAGCTGGCCCAGCGTGAACTTCCCCACGGTGTCGAGGTGGTGGACGGCAGTCTCTCCCAGAACAACCTCCTTGAACTGGTGGAAGAGTGCGAGCGGGTGGTGTTCGTCGACGAGGTCACCGGCCTGGGAAATCCGGGGGAGGTGATGCTGATCGATGATCTCTCGAAACTGGCCGCCCGGCCCGACAGCCTCGATCATGGCACCGGCCTCGGCTACCTGCTCTCCATAGTCGATCAGGTTGTCCGGGAAACAACCCCAGAAATCCAGGTGGTTGGCCTGGAACCTCCCTGCACCCCCACCGCGCTCTGGCGAGCCACCGAGATGAGCTTTGTGGCGGCAACCCGTGAAGCCACACCACGCCGGGAGGCCTGGCTTCTGAAAAAAGACCTCATTGCCTGATCCACGAAACCGGCCTGCGCCGCCGGTTACGGAATGTCGGACTGGCCGGGGGAAATACGGCGCCCCCATCGAGGACAGAGCACACAATACTCATTGGAGAACCGGACTCCGGGGAGATTCTGTGTCATGGCCCGATTCCGCACCGCCAGCTCCAGCCGGCGGTTGCCGCACATCAGCAGGTCCTGGGCCATCTCCTGGTACCAGTGGGCCGTGAGCGCCTCTTCCAGCAGGGGGAGATACCCGGGAAGTCCCTTCTCGATCAGCCAGGCGTAGGCGCCGGAGACCATGGCCAGGTCCCTGTTGTCCACGGCCGACTGGAACGCCTGGCCGATCCGGGCATCATCCTGACCAGTGTAGCAGAGGGCAAGGGCCGCCTTCTGCCGAACCGTGCCGTCGCTGTCCGCCAGGGCGGCCAGCAGCGGGTCGATGATCTTCGGGTCGTCAAACTGCATCAGTTGCAGCAGTACGGCGGTGCGAACCTCGGCGGAGTCATCGTCCAGTGCGGTCACCAGCACGTCGATGAGCTGTTCGTTCTCCAAGGCCCCCAGTCCGTTCACGGCACTCTTGCGGACCTGGTCTGATGGATCGTTCAGGGCCGCGGTCAACGGATCCATGGCCCGCTGGTCACCGGTCCAGCCCAGCGAGAAGGCCGCCTTCGCCCGGACCTGTTCACTCTCGTCCTCGGCGAGCGTTTTGATCAGGGGATCAACAACACGCTCGTCTTTCATCTGGCCCAGGGCCTGCGCCGCATTGGCCCGGACCAGCGGCGACTGATTCCGGAGCGAACTGATCAGGGGGGCCAGGGCCGGCTCACCCAACTGTGCCAGCCGGTAGCCGGCGCGGCTCCACCTCCACCGGTTCTCCTCCTCTTCGCCGAAGGAATCGATGACCACCTGGATCGCCCGCGGGTCGGGGATGTTGCTCAGGGCCATAAGGGCGTTCTCCCGGGCCCAGCCGTTGTCCAGCATGGCCAGCAGCGGTTCCACGGCCCGGGGGTCTCCGATCTCGCCGAGGGCATTGATCACACCAAAGACATTCTCGCGAGTTTCGTTCCGCAGGACCTCGAGCAAAGGCTCCACGGCCCGCTCGTCCTTGAGCTGGCCAAGGGCCATCAAGGCTTGCATGCGAGTTCTCTGGTCAGAACTATCCAGGTAACTGAGCAGCGGTTCCACGGCACGGGGGTCGCCGAGTTTACCCAGTGACAGGGCCGCGGCGGTGCGAACGTCCTCATCCTCGTCTTTCAGGGCCTCGATCAGCGGCAGCGCGGTGCCGTCGTCACGCAGATCGCCCAGCCCTGAGGCTGCTGCAGTGCGGATCTCGGCTGCCTCGTCCTGCAGCGCCACCATCAGCGGCATGGAAGGCGACTGTTTGCCGATGGTGCCCAGGGCCTTTGCCGCCGCGACCCTGGTGGCGGTTTCTTCACCGCGGTTTCCCAGGATCGGCGCCAGCAGCCTGATTCTTGGATCGCGGAGATAGGACAGGGCTTCGATGGCACAGACACGAACCAGCTCCTCATCGTCCTCCAGGCCGGCGGCGACCCGAGCCATATCCGCCGGATCGCCTTGAGTACCAAGGGCCAGCAATGCCACGGCCCGGACTTCCGGGTCCCCGCTCTCCAGCATGGCAGCGATTTCGTCTTCGGTGCCCGCCCGGTTTGCCAGGGCTCGCGCCGAGGTGCGGCGTGACCGATCATCGGGCGGTGAGCAGACGGCCGGGGCATCCACCGATTGCATTTTTTCCCCACCCCGTGGGTGGCCCAGGCGCTGCAGGGCTTCGACGGCATAACGGCTGACCCGGGGATCTTCGTCCTCAACCGCCTTGAGAAGCGGCTCCACGGCCCTTTCGTCGCGCAGGTTCCCCAATATGCGGGCGGACACCCTCCTGATCTGCGGGTTTTCATCCTCCAGCATCTCGATCAGCGGCTCGATGGCCCGGGTTTCCCTCAGGTTGGAGAGCGCAAAGACCACGCTTTGCAGATACCTCTCCCGTTCCCGCTCCCACTGACTGATCACCCGGGTGTTCTCCACCGGGTCACAGTCTTCGTTGAGCAGGCGCTCGGTTACCTGGTGGGTTTCCCCCGCGTCCTCGGGAGGCGGAGCGTCTTTCAGGGACAGCGCTTCCAGCAGGGGTTCCACCGCCCGCTCTTTGTCCACCTCGGCCAGGGCAGAAGCGGCGGCCCCACGAACCATCCAGTCCGGGTCATTCCTCAGCGAGTGCAGCAGCGGTTCGAAGACCTGCTTGTTCTCCAGTCGCCCCAGCCCCTGTGCGGCGTTTGTTCTCACCCGGGGGCTTTCGTCGTTCCCGAGCATGGCGAGCAGCGGATCGAGGGCACGGTCGTCCCCGAGCCAGCCCAGGGCCGAGCAGGCGTTCGACCGACAGAGCGGTTCTTCGTCCTCCAGGAGGGCCAGTAGCGGTTCCACGGCCGCCGCCTCGCGGATCGTGCCCAGGGCCAGGGCGGCCTGGCTGCGCACCATCGGGTCTTCATCCTGCAAGGCTTTGATGAGCGCCGGCACCGCCCGGCTGTTGTTGGCGAAGGACAGGGCGATGGCCGCGTTGGCCCGGATAGAGGGATCATCGCCCTGCAGTGCGGCAATCAGCGGTTCCACCGCTCGTGAGCCGAATTGCCTCAGACCGGACAGGGCTCCGGAATTGTATGGGCCCCGTGCGCCCGGTCCCTGCCGCAATCCGGCGATCAGCGGTTCGATGGCCCGTTCATCCCCAAGATACACCAGGGCCATGGCCGCGCCATTGCGGATACTCCGGTTCTGGTCATCGAGGGCGGCGATCAACGGCTCGAAGGCGATTTCGCCCATCTCCCCCAGGGTTTGGGCCACGGTCTGGCGAAACTTGAAGTCGGATCCCCTGCCGCCGGCCATCTCCCGTGCCGAGGCGGCGGTCGTGATGCTGAGTGCGTTGATCAACAGGTGAACGGCCTCCGGGTCGCCGACCTGTCCCAGGGCCTCCACCGCTGCGAAACGGACGGCGTCATCCTCGGAGGTGAGACTCCGGGCCAGGCCCTCCAGGTCGGTTTCGTCGGCAACTGCCGGGCCCTGGAATCCCGGTTGGAACATGATGAACAGCATAACCAGTGCGCAGGCGAGGTAACGATCCATTGTCCGGCCTCCAGATGAAACGCTTGATGTTGCATAGCAAAAAGGGAATATCAGTCCGGTCATGGGCTCGATGCGATTGCTTGATCCATTTTGGGAAAATATACTGTCCCCAGGGGAAACCGTCAACGCCCCGAATTTCCTGACGGCTCTTCGAACGGCGGGAGAATCACGAGGACATCCGGTTGATGAAGCTGGACGGGGAAGTGGTGGCAATCGTAGACAATGAAGAGAAGGAAACCCCGGAACCCCTTGTTGCCGAAAATGTCCCAGCCGAGGGAGAAGAGCCATGAAACATCTCGCCCTGGTCCTGGTCTTCGCTGCCCTGATCGTTG
The DNA here is from genome assembly GCA_963836075.1 of uncultured Acidobacteriota bacterium. GTDB lineage: Bacteria > Acidobacteriota > JAQAZP01 > JAQAZP01 > JAQAZP01 > JAQAZP01. Next base: position 714,664 of record CAWIIB010000009.1, on the reverse strand, counting down.
CCGCCCCGCCTGTCCACTCGCGATCAGGCCCCGACGATGCCCTGGGCATCGACCCGCGCGAGTCGATGAGATCGTGCGCCTGGTCGAGCCAATCGAGCGAGGATGGAGCCGGCGCGTGGGAAGGGGTCCTTGCCGGCCCTTTCCGTCGCGCACGGGTTTCCCGGAGCGAACGGCCCGGCCCGGACCGATACCCGGAGACGTCCGTGCATGATGGCCGAGGTGGGCTACGGGACCATCCGATATCTGCAATCGGAGGGTATCCAGCGGAGTGAGATCGACCGACCGGCGAGATGGGAGAAGAACTGTTCACGTCCCAGTCGAGAATCCAGTGCTGATTCATCGAACTGCCGAAGAAGCCGCTCCGGAAACACGCCATACCGACATGGCCGACGAGCAGGTATATCGTGAGATCATACGGCTCACCTATGATTTCGTGCTCTCCTTCGATGATGACATCAAGCGACAACACCTCCTGGAAAATCAGCCATGCCCATGGATGTCACCCGTCTTGGCGAGGCGACCGACGGCCCGGGAAGGCGATGGCTGTGCCGGCTGGTGGGGCGAATTTCGTCTTCTCGAAGTTTCGTATGGTCCGCTGGAGATGGTCACGGTGCGATCCGACTGATTCAGCCCCGGGGTGCGGGATGTTCGATCCGATTCAGATCCGCTACTCGAAGAGGAAGGCGCTGTGGGGCCTGGCTTTCGGGCTGGTGGTTTCGCTGATGATTTTCTCGTCGCCTTCCCGGGGGCGTTGGGCCTGGACCTTCTATGGTGTCCTGCTGTTGTTCAACAACATCCATGTCATCAAGGCACTTTTCCACAGCGGAACGGTTCTCACCATCGATGATCAGGGGATCTGCGACCTCCGGCTGGGGAGCGCCACCATCCCCTGGGGGCAGATCGAGAGCGTGTCCCAGCATCACGGCCAGCGGATCTTCCTCAACGTGAGCGCCGCCTCCCAACTGGGCCTGGAAGAAAGCCTGGTCTCCATCCTCTACAAGCCGATAAGCCAGATCGGCACGGATGGGGTGGTCATCGATGCCCGGGGGCTGGAATTCGATTCTGATGACCTCGCCGGTATCATTGCGGATAGACTGTCGTATCACAGGGAAAACAGGCACCATTGAGAAACCAGGGAGGAAGCCGGCGGATGAGCACCAGGCGACGGTTGTTGTTGGTCATCCTGCTGATCGTCCTCTTATCACCCCTGCTGCTGCTCCTCTCCTCCAAGGCAAGAGCCGCGCTGCGTCTGGTCTCCGGGTTCGAGCAGTTGGAGAGCGACCCCCGCTTCTGGTATGAACCGGGAGCGGAGGGGCTGGCTGAGCGCCTGGCCGAGGTCCTGCCCGAGGCCATCCGCCGGGTGGAGGCCCTGCAGCCGCACCCCTTCCAGCCGGGGTTTCGGGTCTACGTGCCGGCGTCCCACGAGAGCTTCATGGGGCACATCAGCCAGGATCCCCGGGCGCCGGTGCGGGGGATCGCTTTCCCCTGGGACGTCTGGGTCTCGCCGAAGGCCTTTGATTTTTACGGCATGGATACCCACCTTCAGACATTGACCCACGAACTGTCCCACCTGCACCTCAAGCAGCAGGCCGGCCGGTACGGCGGCAGGCGGAACCTCCCCTCCTGGTTCTGCGAGGGGCTGGCCAACAAGGCCGCCGGCATGGGTTTCGACCGCATTTCCAGGGAGGAGGCGATGCAGGCGCTGGCTTCGGGCCGGCACTTCCATCCGGATACGGAAGGCTATTTCCTGCTCAAGGATGCTGCGCAGTACGGGGTCTCCTGGCCCCTGCTGCACAGCCAGTCCCGCCTCTTTCTCGACTTCCTGCAGGAGAGGGACCCCGAGGCGCTGAACCGCCACCTGCTCGCCCTGTATGACGGCCGGGACTTCGGCATGTCACTGGAGGAGCAGTACGGGATTAGCCTTGACTCGTTGTGGCTTGAGTTCGTTGCCGCATTGCCGGAAAGCTCTGCCGGGTAGGGTGGGCCGCGAGTCCACCAATGCGGCCCTCCGGTTGTGTGGTATCCGCTTCCTGTGCAAAAATTGAATATTACCCTGGGATAACTTTTAACAGGAAAGGCTGGATGCAGCTGCCATCTGATCCGGCAATCGATGTTTATCCAACCGGAGGAGATCCCGATGAAGGTCAACTGTCATGAACAACAGGGCGTCCGTATTTATGAGGTGGCCGGCAATCTCCGCGGACATCCGGACTGTTACTCGTTTCTCGATGATGTTCGGAACAGTATCACCGAAGGGACCGAAAAAGTGATCGTCGATCTCAGTGCTGTCGACAAGCTGGACAGTGCCGGGGTCGGAATCCTGGCCTCCATCGTCAGTTCCACAGAAAACGCCGGTGCGGCTCTGAGGTTTTCAGGCCTTTCGGAAAAGACAGAGAGACCGATCATCATGGTCGGCCTGATGCGCGTGATGAAGGTCTCTCCCACAGTGGAAGATGCCCTGCAGCAGTTGAGTGGGGACTGATCAACCAATGCCTTTCTTCCTCAACGGACATCTGGACCAGCGGGCGATCCGGTTTCCCCTGACCGAAGGCCGGCACATCCTGGGACGCTCCCTCGACTGCCAGTTCTGTGTCGACCACCCCGGCGTGTCCCGGCGGCACCTGGAACTGGTGGTCAGCGGCGAATCCGTGGTGGTGACCGATCTCGGCTCGCACAACGGTACCAGCGTCAACGGCGTCCGCATCGAGCAGCCGACCTCCATGGTCAACGGTGACCGGCTGACCATGGCCGATGTCACCCTGCGGTTGTCGGACCGTGAGATCTCGATCAACGAGTACTACGCGCCGGAAGACGACGCTCTGGCCCGCACCGGGCTCTCCTGGGAGGAGATTCGCAATCCACAAGGCCCCCGGCGGGACGATCAGCCCGACCGGTTCCAGGTCCTGGTGGATGCCGGGGAACTCCTGGCGGTCTGCATGCCGCTGGACGAGCTGTTCGAGGTGATCCTGGACCTGGTGGTCAAGACCTTCAATCCCGGTCGCGCGCTGCTGCTCCTCTCCGAGGACGACGAGGACCTGACGGTGAAGGCCCAGAAGTTTCAGGGCCGAGAGAACCGGAACCGGATGATGCTGAGCCGCACCATGGTGGACAAGGTGATGAAGGATAAGGCGGCATTCGTGACCGCCAATGCGCTGCTCGACTCGAGGTTCAACGCCCAGGAAAGCATCATTGCCCAGGGCCTCCATTCGGCCATGGCCGCCCCGCTCTTCGACAACGAAAACGTCATCGGGTTTCTCTACGCCGACACGGCGGACATGAGGGTCTCATACACCGAAGATGACCTGCGGACGTTCGGCATCCTGGCCAACCTCTCCGCGGTAAAGATCACTCAGGCCCGGGTGACGGCCCTGGAAGAGGAACAGCGCCGGCTGCAGCGGGATGTGGCGGCGGCGCGGGAGATCCTCGACCAGATCCTGCCGGAGACGGTGACCCAGGTGGAGGGGTATGACCTGCACGCCTTCTGGAAGCCCTGTTTCACCGTGGGCGGCGACCTCTACGATTCGCAGCTGCTGCCCGACGGCCGGCTGGCCTTCCTCTTCGGGGACGTCACCGGCAAGGGCCTGGGCGCCGCCCTGCTGGTCTCGCACATCATGCCCATTGTCCGTCTGCTGGCCGAAGAGCTCTGGTCGCCAGAGCGGTTGATCACCCGCCTCAATCGCGATCTCTGGCGTTCAACCGATTCGGTGCATTTCGTGACCCTCTTTTTCGGCATTCTCGATCCGGCCGATGGCCGGGTCTCGTATGTGAACGCCGGCCACAATCCACCGCTGCACCTGTGCCGGAGCGGCCGGGTGGATTCCATCGACTCCACAGGCATGGCCGCCGGCATGTTCGAGACAGCCCGTTTCACCCAGGGGGAGTTGACCCTTCAGCCGGGTGAACTGCTGGCCCTGTACACCGACGGGGTCACCGAGGCCGAGAACCCGGAGGAGGAGGCTTTCGAAAAGGAAAGGCTCTCGGAGATCCTGACCCGCGAATGCGGCCGGCCGCTCAACGAGATGACCGGGGCGGTGATGGACGAGCTGTGCGGGTTCCACGGCGGGGACAGCTTCGACGATGACGTCACCATGATGCTGCTCCGGCGGAAGAAAGACTGAGAATGTCGGATCTGCGGGCGGCCCTGCCCTTTCCGGATGAGGAAAGGCCGGGTTTTGCCCGTTGTTATTTGTTGAGCTTCTTCAAGCAAACCTGACGTTTTTTCTTTCCTTGCCCTTTCCCGAACTTCTCTATCCGTGCGCCGCTTCGGGTACGCTAGTCGGTATCGAGGTTTCCCATGAACGATTTCGACGACCACTGCTCCACTGAAGACAGGGATCGACCGTCAATTCCCGATGCATCGCCCACCGTGGACTGTTCTTCCACCACCGACAGACCGGGGGACCGGATCGGCCGCTACAAGATCCTGCAGCTCATCGGCGAGGGCGGGTTCGGCACGGTGTATATGGCGGAGCAGCAGGAGCCGGTGCGCCGCAAGGTGGCGTTGAAGATCATCAAGCTGGGCATGGACACCAAGCAGGTGATCGCCCGCTTCGAGGCCGAGCGCCAGGCGCTGGCCCTGATGGACCACCCCAACATCGCCCGGGTGCTGGATGCCGGTGCCACGGAGACCGGCCGGCCGTACTTCGTCATGGAACTGGTCCGGGGTGTCCCGGTCACCAATTACTGTGAAAAGAACAAACTCTCCACCACTGACCGTCTGGAGCTCTTCACCAGGATCTGCCAGTCCATTCAGCATGCCCATCACAAGGGGATCATCCACCGCGACCTCAAGCCGTCCAACGTGCTGGTCACCCTGCACGACGGGGTGCCGGTGCCCAAGGTCATCGATTTCGGCATCGCCAAGGCGCTGCACCAGCGGCTGACCGAGAAGACCCTGTTCACCGAGTATCACCAGTTCATGGGCACGCCGGTCTACATGAGCCCGGAGCAGGCAGAGATGTCGGGTCTGGACGTGGATGCACGCACCGACATCTATTCCCTCGGCGTTCTGCTCTACGAACTGCTCACCGGGACCACGCCCTTCGATGTCCAGCGGCTGAAGAGCCTGTCCCATGCGGACATCCAGAAACTGATCCGGGAGGAAAGCCCGCACAAACCATCCACCCGCATCCAGACCCTGGGCCGGGATGCCACCAGCACCGCCGAGCACCAGCAAACCGATCGGGAGGGGCTGCGCCGGCATCTCAAGGGCGACCTGGACTGCATCGTGATGAAGGCCCTGGAGAAGGACCGCACCCGGCGCTACGAAACGGCCAACGGCTTCATGTTCGACATCCGGCGGTATCTCAACGGGGAGCCGGTGCTGGCCAGCCCGCCCAGCACAATCTACCGGGCGCGGAAGTTCGTCGGACGTCACCGGGCCGCGGTGGGTACCATTGCCGGGTTTATCGCTGTAATCCTGATCGGTCTGGTCACTTCGCTGACGATGTGGCGTCGCGCCGAAGCGGAAGGGGCCAACGCAAAATTTCGTTTGGAGGCGGCACGCGCCGAAGTTGTCAGGAATTTTGAAGAGTACCAGGCTGTCATTCCCCAGTTGCGACGCGCACAGGATCTCGCGGCGCTGCTGCCGGCAGAAGTCCGCCGGCAATATCCCCAGGACTCTCCGGAAACGACATATCTCGAGGCGACCGAATGGATTACCGGACTGTTCCCGACGGCCCCGGATGGCGGTTCCGTCACTGATGTCGCGGCACTCGATACTCTGACGCGGGAAGCTGTACTGTCATGCGCGAGACATCCCGACCAGCCCAGGGATCCCGTCGCGGTGGCCTGGGTCCATGCGAATCGGGAAGGTGTAAGCCGCCTCGTCGAGTCCACCAGCCAGCATCGCTTCTACTTCGGGGCTTCATCCGGTGGTGACCTGCTGGTCAGATTTCTCCTGCCGGCCCTCCAGGAAGCCCGGTTCGGGGCGGAGGTGCTCTGCGCGAGCGCGCTTGTTCACCATGATGAAGACAGCTGTGATTTGGCGATCGTGGACCTGAACGCCGCTTTGCGCATCTCGCGCTATATCGGTGATGGCGCCACCCTGATCAACGCCCTGGTTGAGATCTCGTGCCGAAACGTCATCCACAACGCGTACCGCTGGATGGTGACCGACGCGGTCGCGAACGGACCACTTCCGCCTGCTTACTCGGCATTTTTACTGCAGGCTCCACCCCTTCCTGACTTCGAGTACACTTCCATCATTGAAGTGCGCACGTTGCGACAGATGCTGAATGAAGCGTTCGTGAAGACCAACGCACGGGCACCTGCCCGGCTCGATCTTGCTCGTCTCCGCGGTCTGGCGGATGAGTGGGGGGTAGAAGAGAACCCGTATGCCGATCCGTCACCGGCCATGATTGCGGATGCCGAAGCGCTGGATTTCGAGCGGGCGCTCTCCGTCATAAAGGGGCTATGCGATCGGCTTCACATCCAACAGGACGCCAGCTTTCGCGAGATCAGGGCCGAACACACCCGGCTGGAGCAGCAGTTCAAGGACCACCCGGCGCTCAACCCTCTGATTCCAGACTTCACGCGTGCGATCGAACTTCGACGTGAAGCCCGGATGAATCGGGATGCCACGCTGGTCGCGGCCGCGATCAGCGTGTTCCGACATGCAAACGGAGGGTGGCCGGAGAACATTGACGAGGCGCTGGCCGCATTCGAGCTGGAGCCACTCTATCGGAATTATTTCGGCCACGATTTCATATACCGGATCGTTGACGGTGCACCGCTGCTGTACGCGGTCGGGCCAAACGGGATCGATGACGGCGGTCGGGGTCGACGGTTCGAGAACAAGGACGATCGCAGCGCTGCAGGAGACGACGTATTGTTCCTCGCTCTCCAGGGTGGGCCTGTCGGCGGGCCAGGTGTGTGATAGTCGAATTTCACCGCCGCCGCTTCGGCAACGGTAATTTGCAACGAGGAATCCCATGAACCGAACAAACGACAGCCGCAATGACCAGGGCAGCGAACGGGCAAACCAGTCCTGGCCCGATGCGGCGCCCACTGTGGACTGTTCCTCCTCCACCGACAGCCCGGGGGACCGGATCGGCCGCTACAAGATCCTGCAGCTGATCGGCGAGGGCGGGTTCGGCACGGTGTACATGGCCGAGCAGCAGGAACCGGTGCGCCGCAAGGTGGCGCTGAAGATCATCAAGCTGGGCATGGACACCAAACAGGTGATCGCCCGCTTCGAGGCCGAGCGCCAGGCGCTGGCCCTGATGGACCACCCCAACATCGCCCGGGTGCTGGATGCCGGTGCCACGGAGACCGGCCGGCCGTACTTCGTCATGGAACTGGTCCGGGGTGTCCCGGTCACCGATTACTGTGAAAAGAACAAACTCTCCACCACTGACCGTCTGGAGCTCTTCACCAGGATCTGCCAGGCCATTCAGCATGCCCATCACAAGGGGATCATCCACCGCGACCTCAAGCCGTCCAACGTGCTGGTCACCCTGCACGACGGGGTGCCGGTGCCCAAGGTCATCGATTTCGGCATCGCCAAGGCGCTGCACCAGCGGCTGACCGAGAAGACCCTGTTCACCGAGTATCACCAGTTCATGGGCACGCCGGTCTACATGAGCCCGGAGCAGGCGGAGATGTCGGGTCTGGACGTGGATGCACGCACCGACATCTATTCCCTCGGCGTTCTGCTCTACGAACTGCTCACCGGGACCACGCCCTTCGATGTCCAGCGGCTGAAGAGCCTGTCCCATGCGGACATCCAGAAACTGATCCGGGAGGAAAGCCCGCACAAACCATCGACCCGCATCCAGACCCTGGGCCGGGATGCCACCAGCACCGCCGAGCACCAGCAGACCGACCGGGAGGGGCTGCGGAAGCATCTCAAAGGTGATCTCGACTGCATCGTGATGAAGGCCCTGGAGAAGGACCGCACCCGGCGCTACGAGACGGCCAACGGCATGATGTTCGACGTGCGGCGCTATCTCAACGGGGAGCCGGTGCTGGCCAGCCCGCCCAGCGCCATCTACCGGGCGCGCAAGTTCGTCGGACGCCACCGGGCCGCGGTGGGAGTGGCCACTGTTGTGGGGCTGGCCCTGTTCGCCGGGATGGTGCTCTCCATGATCGGTTTTACCCAGGCCTCGAGGGAGCGGGCCGTGGCCCGGGCCGAGGCGGAGTCGGCAAGGGCGATCAACAGTTTCTTTTCCGACATGCTCGGCTCGGTGGATCCCCAGCAACTGCGCCTCCACTCCGCCTTCGCCCCCGAGGAGGCCGTCACCGGCACCACCAAGGGCGTGTTCGACCGCAACGTTTCGGTGGTGGAGATGCTGAAACGGGGTGGCGAAAGGCTCGAAGAAACATTCCGGGGGAAGCCTGGGCTGGAGGCGGAAGCGCGGGAGACCATCGGGATCACCCTGGCCGGGCTCGGACATCTGGAGGATGCGAGACCGCACCTGGAACGGGCGGTTGAGATCCGGGCCGGCATCCTCCCCGAGGATCATCCCGACCGGTTGCGCTCCGAGCTACAGCTCGGATACCTGCTGATGGATGCGAAAATGGTCAAGGCGGCGCGGAACGGTTTCGAGCGGATCTACGGGCCGGAGCACCCGAACACCCTTTCCGCCACCACCTTTCTGGCCCAAACCCTGACCGTGGACCGCAGCACCTCGCTGCTGGACAATGAGGGGAAATTCTCTTCGGCAACCGATGTGTTTCGCGACACCCTGGAGAAGCAGCGCCGGGTTCTGGGCAACAAGCACCGGGACGTGGTGTTCACCCTTCTGGAGTGGGCCCACTGGCACATGTGGGGTAACCGCGGTAAGGAGGCCGAAGAGCTGACCCGCGAAGCCCTCGAGATCACCCGGCGGCACTTCAGCTCCGATGATGCGCTGGCGTTGTATGCCGAAACGACCCTCGGCTGGGCGCTGAATTTCCAGAGAGAATACGAGGCCGGGGAAAAACAGCTGGAAAGCCTCCCTGGAGAACATCGAGCGAGTGCTCGGACCCGATCACCCGTCAACCGCCTTCGCCATGATGGGCCTCGGCCGCAGCCTACAGCGCTCGAAGGAGTTTGACGAGAAGGAAGACCTCTGGCGACGGGCGCTCCGCGTGTTCAAGAAAAACGAGGGGAACGCTTCGCCCAGCAGTTGGGTCCTCTCCCGGGACCTGGCGGACCTGCTGTTGCGGCGGGGGAAGACGGACGAGGCACTTCGGCTCTACCGTGAAATTTACGACGCCTGCCTGGAGACGCATGGCGAGTCGAACACCTGGACCATGTACGCGGAAGGACACCTGCTGGCAGGGCTGCGGGCCGCCGGACGCCACGGTGAAGCCCGGGACTATGTCAGGGACCATCTGGCTGATCTCCGACGTCGTGCGGAAGCTGATGATGCCGGCCCCGAAGCGCTCAATGAATACGCCTGGGAACTGCTCACCTGCTGGCCCCCCGACCTTCGCGATCCTGAAGCGGCACTCCCTGTGGCAGAAAAGGCCATCCGTGCGGTGCCTCCGGAGGACTCCAGTCTGCTTCTGGACACTCTGGCCCGGGGCTGCCGGATGACCGGGAATCTGCCCCGGGCCATCGAAGTTCAGCGGCAGGCAGTGGCCCTTCTCGAGTCCAGAAACACTCCCAATGCCGAGACGCTCGTCCTGGGATTGGTGCGCTATCTCACCCTGGCGGGCGATCTGGATGGTGCAAAAGCGGAAACCCTTCTCCAGGTTCGCTCGATGCGGCAACAGGCGGACAGGGAGCAGGTCGATATCGCCGAGGACCTCCGTGACTTTGGCGAGAGTCTTGTCGATGAAGGCTTGTGGGCGGCAGCTGAGGCGGTTCTTCTCGAGGCGGTGGAATTGCACGAGGGGATGAGTGAGCCGAATGCTGATGATCAGGTTCAGGCGCTGGTCTTTCTTTGCGGAGCACTGGCCGCCCAGGGAAAGCAGGTCGAGGCGAACAGCCGCCTGGCGCAGGCAGAGAGACTGGTAATTGAAGCTCATGGAAAGGCGTCACTTGAGTACGCAGAAAATGTGCTCTATCCCGTTGGGCGCAGATTCGCCTGGTGCGATCAGGGGCAGGAGGCGGTCGCCCTGTTCAGACGGGTTGCTGAAACGTGCACCCCCCTGGGAGAGGCAGGGATCAATCGCTGTCGACTTGCGGAACTGCGACTCGGTACGGAACTGGCTCATCTGGGAGCGACGGAAGAAGCGGTTCAAATCGGGCAGGATCAGATCAGGTATTGGAAAGAGGCGCGAGGAGAGAACTACTGGGCCACCGGGGAGGCGAAAATGATCCTCGGCCTGGCTCATCTTCGAGGAGGAAATCTCCAATCAGCGGAGACAGAATTGCGGGATGCCCTGCGCACGATGCAGAACAACCTGGAAGAACGGGACAATCCTGCCGGTTACGCCGGATTCCAGACAACCCTGGCAGAGTGCCTGACACGTAGTGGACGATTCACCGAGGCGGAGTCCCTGCTACTTAACGCCCATGAACTGGTGCGCGAATACGGGAAGAACCGCCCCAGGCTGCAGCGGTATAATTTCCAGAGTCTTGTCAGACTTTACGAAGCATGGGGCAAACCGGCCGAGGCGGCCCGGTGGCGGGAATAGCACCAACGGCCGAATCGGTTTTCAGTTAAAGCCCCTCACCCGCCAAACTTCCCGGCGGCCACGCTGACACCCCTGGTCCATCCGTCCGGGTAGGCCTGGAACGAAAGCAGCATGTCGACCTGCGATCCGTCGTATTGATAGACCCTGACCGGTGAACTCATTTCCGGGTCGGGTCCCGGGCCGACCACCAGTTCGTCCCTTCCGTCGTCATCCAGGTCGGTTCCGGCAAACAGTTTCGCGCCGTACCGTGCCTGGTCAGTGGGCCAGGCAAAGAAGTTGATCGCTGAAATGGACGCGAGCGCAGTTCCGTCATAGTTCCAGCCCCGGACGTGCGCGCCGAAGACACTGCCCGGGCCGGCGCCGGTGACGATCTCGTCGATGCCGTCACCGTCCAGATCGCCGCAGGTTACGTTGACCCCGAACTTGTTGGTGCCGTAGGCGAAGAAGCTCACCGCACTGATGGCGGTCGCAGCTTCTCCATCCACGTTCCAGCCGCGGACGTGGGGTCCGTAGACCGAGCCCGGGCCGGCACCGGTGACGATCTCGTCATAGCCGTCGCCGTCGATGTCGCCGCCGGCAACGTTCACACCCCACTTGGGTGTGCCGTAGGCGAAGTAGTTCACGCCCGAAACCGATGTAAGGTTTCCAGTCCCATCGTAGTTGAAGGCCCGGACATGCGGGCCGAAGACCGCGCCGGGGCCGGCGCCGGTGATGATCTCGTCGTCGCCATCACCGTCAATGTCCCCGGCGGCGACATTCACGCCGAATTTGTTGGTCCCGTACGCCAGGAAGCTGAGCCCGGCGATGGCCGAGCCGTCAATCTGGAAACCGCGCACGTGCGGCCCGTAGATATCGCCCGGGCCGGCGCCAGTGATGATTTCGTCCAGCAGGTCGCCGTCCACATCCCCGGAAGTAACGTTGACCCCGTAGTGCTCCGGTGAATAGGCGAAGAACTGGGAACTGTGCACCGCGTCCTGCTCCGGCGGAAACGCCCGGACCAGGGCGGAATTGTCATACCCCGGGCCGGGGCCGGTGAGGACAAACGCGCCGGTCAAATCCACATCGTCCCGCACGCAACGGACGAAGTTGTAGATGCGGATCACGTCTCCCTGGGGGCCGTGGCCGTAAGGCCAGTCGTCGGGGTCGCCGGCCTTCGGGTCGCTGCGCTGGGAGCCGGCGCCGTGGACATCCATCAGGACGTAGTTGCCGGAGCCGGGCGGCTGCTCCATCCATCCCAGCGCTTCACCGAAGCAGACATAGGCCCCGAACCCGCCGGGGTTATCGGTCCAGTTTGCATGGGTGGTGCCGGTCCAGTAGAACGGATAGTTGACACCGCCCCCCTCGTCGGTGATCGCGGTGCAACTGAAGACCTGATCGATGGCCGGGCCGCGGAATCCGGGGTCGGCGGCGCCGGGCGCACGGGTATAGTCGAGGATCAGCTGCAGTTCCTTGGCATTGGGCAGCCGCCAATCTTCGTGCCCGGCGAAATCGAGGGTCTCGGCATAGTTCAGGGCGTCCTCCCAGAACATGCCGCTGCCGCTGTCGTCCTGCGTCCACATCAGGCCGGTGGCGTTGTCGGTCACCGTGCCGTCCCCGTTGTCGGTGTAGTCGTTGACGCCGTAGCTGGGATTGCCCCTCACGCACTGGACAAAGGAGAGCTTGTCGCTGCCGAAGAGTGTGGTGCCATAGCCCTTGATCCTCCCGTCGGCCAGGTTGACCCCGAAGACGGTATGGTCGCCGCCCATGGTGGTGCCGACATACTCGTTGCTCGACCAGTATTGGGAGTCGATGATCCGCTCACCCGAGCTTTCGTCGCCGTATTCGAACCCGAAATAGTCGGTGTCGATGAAGGGGATGAGCCCGGCCGTGCTGCCGGTCCAACCGCTGGGGTCCACGCCGCTGAAATCGATCAGCGAGTAGAGCTCCTTGATCGACGGCAGGCGCCAGTCGTCGAAGCCGCCGTAGTTCATGGCGTTGAGCGCCGCCGGCCGGTTCTGGGCATCCTGGAAAGACATCTTGTCCGAATATTCGATGGTGCCGTCCCCGTCGGTGTCCGGGCTCTGCTGCCAGGTCAGGCCGGTGACCAGGTCGTGGACGGTCAGCCCGTCACCGCTGATGGTGAACAGCGGCTGGCTCCCGTCATACTGGCTGTCCTGGCCGAAGAAGGCCTGCCCCTCGGCCGGGCAGGTGATTTCGTCAAGCTCGTCGTAGCAGAGCAGTTGGCCGGTGTCCACCACTGGCGAGTCCTGGGCCTGGGCGGGAACACTCCCGCCCAGGAGAAGCAGCACGATCAGCGCAGCCGGTAGAGCTGATTTCGGAGTGATGGTGTTCCTTTTCATGATTACTCCTCGTTGGTCAGGGAATCACCGTGCCTGACCGGGCGGGCTGCCGTTCCCGGGTGAAGGGATCCTGTCCCGGGCGTTGTCGAGTTCCTCTTCGGTGAGCGCACCGTCCTGGTCGGCGTCGATCAGGGAAAAGAGATCCTCTGGGCCGATGAACTCTTCGGCGCTGAGCACCCCGTCGCCATCTGTGTCCATCTGTGTGAAGTCCGACTTGGGGGGGCCACTCTGCCGTGACCGCGGGTCGTTGCCGCGGCCCTGCCCGCCACCGCCATTGCGCGGGGGAGGGTTCTTCAGCGAGGCGGTCACTTCCTCCCGGGTCAGGTATCCGTCGCGGTCGGTGTCGAAGAGGGAGAAGTGCTCGGCCGGTCCGCCGAACTCGTCCTGGCTGATCAGGCCGTCGCCGTCCTCGTCTTCCCTGGCGAAGACCTGGTCCACGCTGGGGGGTTGGCGCATCCCTCTGCCCGGTCCGTCGGGCTGGCCGCGGCCCTGGGCATACAGTTCGCTGCTTCCCGCCAGGAGCAGGAGCAGTGCCACGATCGCACTGAGAATCGCTGAATTGATGAGGTTGTTCATGACGGTCTCCTTTTGTGGATGTATCTGTTTCTTACTCTCATCAATAGGATACGAGCCCAGGATGAACAGACCCCCTCAGCCTGGATGACAAAGTTGTCAAAATGAAAACCAGCCCGATTGGCTGGTGTGATTGGTCAATGCTTCTGCGATACGGGCGATTATAAGTCACCTCGCAATGACCTGGAATGACGGCCGCCCGGTAGCCACAGCTCACCGGGCGGCCGAAATGAAACCAGGGTTAAGGGGCGATGCCGGTCACGATACAGGCGTCCGTGGCCGTGTCGCCTGCCGCGGGGTAGGGCGGCTGGTTATACGGGGCCGGAGTCACGTCCTCCGCCACCAGGCTGAACAGGTTGTCGCCCACCACTGAACCCAGCGCCGGAATGGTCTGGTACCAGTTTGTGACATAGCTCTCACCGGGCGAGAGGTTGGTGTATCCGGCACGCCAGCTGGTATAGGAGTTGCCGCTGGCAATCGTTACGTTGACCCGTCCGGCCATGCGGCGGGTCTGGCCGGTGTAGAGATTGGTCAGGGTAACGGCCATCTGGGTGCTGAAAGGAACCGTGCCTGCTGAAGGTGTGCAGGTCAATTCGGCGGCCACCGTTGAAGACGCCCCCGTTCCGTTGCTCGAACCTGGAGTGGGTGAGCTGAAGAAGACCCAGGTCGCCGCACCGTCGGTCTCCCGCCCCTCGCTTTCGTCTTCGTTTTGCTGGCCAAAGGTGTAGGAGTCGATCAGTTCGTTGCCCGCCGCGATGCGGCCATACAGGCCGATCTCTTCGCCACTGGCGCCCAGTTTGAAATTGGTGTGCAGCGGGCCGTCGCCCTCGTCATCATCGCACCACAGTACCAGAAACTCGCCGACGCCAAGGGTCAGTTCAGGGAAAGCCCACTGGGTGGTCTGGGTCAGGTCATCGGTGAGGAACAGGCCTTCCATTTCCACATCCACCGGGCCGGGGTTGTAGATCTCCACCCAGTCGGGGAAGGTGCCCGGTTCGTCCGGGTCCTCGATGAAACTGGTGTTGTCGGCCATGAACTCGTTGATGAACAGGACAACCTCTTCCGGCGTGGTGGAGTCGTCGTTCTCCGCGCCCGGGGTGGCCGTGCCCAGCGTCTTGAACCCGCCGGTGCCGTTGGGCCACCGGCCCCAGCTCACGTCCGGGCCCAGCGGCTGCCAGGTGGTGTCGTCGACGATCACCCCGCCGTCCAGCAGGTAGAGGGGTTCGCCGTCGGCACTGAGTTTGAACCCGGCGTGATAATCCCCTTCTTCCGGCTCGTCGTCGGCCCAGACGATGATGTATTCACCGGGGGCGATGGTGGTGGCGGGGAACGTCGAGGGGAAGACATAGGCGTCCGGAACGCTCAAGTCGTCGGTGAGGCTCATGCCGGTGAGGGCGATGGTCTCCGTGCCGCCGTTGTAGATCTCGATCCAGTCGTCGAAGTCGCCATGTTCGTCAGCCATGGTGCTGGAATTGCTGGCCATCAGTTCGTTGATCACCAGGCCGTCAAGCGGCGTCCAGGTGCCGATCTGGCCTCGGAGCCAGGTGTCACGGTCACGGATGAAAGGTTCCAGCCCGGGGATGGGCCGGGGGCGGCCCCCCGAACCGTAGGTTTGGTCGGTGCTCATGGCGTTGTCGAACTGGGTGGGGGTGAAGATCCGTCGCGGGGACACTTCAGCATAGACATGGGGCTGGATCAGGGTGCGCAGCTCCTCCATTCGGGCGATCAGGGTGTCCGGTTCGGCGGCGCCGGCCATCAGCTTTTGCAGGTGCCCGATATAGATGTCATCGTAGGCCTGGATCTGCCAGAGCCGTTCGGCCAGCGGTCGTTCCTCGCCCCCCTGCGGGTTGGTCCAGTAGGGGCTCAACTGCTTCAGCTGAGTGATCGACAGCCCGTACATGTTGAAGACGCCGAACGATTCGTTGAGGTCCCAGTTGGCGAAGACGAAACGGCTGTCCAGGTCCCGGTGGTAGAGGTAGTAGTTGGCACAGCGGCCGATGTAGGTGTCGAGGTTCACGCAGAGGTTGTCCACCGCGATGAGGGCCAGGGCGGAGTTCACGTCGATCAGGTCGTGCATCACGCCGGGGAGATCGCCGATGGCCGTGTTGTTCAGGCCGTCGGTCAGCTCGATCAGGGCCGACCAGTCGTTTGCCGTCTCATTGGTCTTCAGCTCGTAGTCGCCATAGTAGGAGGTCTGGTCCGTGCCGAGATACTCCAGCGTGCCGTAGTCATCCCCCTTCCAGAGGTTGCCGTCTTCCTGGGCGGACCCGAAGCGGCTGTCGATGAACTCTCCGTCGAACTGTTCAACGATGGTGTAGAGCCCCCAGTAGTCACCGTTGATGTAGAGTGCGGCATAGTTGGTCCGCTCGGTGGGCAGCCCGGCGGCGTAGCCCAGTTCGTACATGCACTTTTCCCGGACACCGCTGGGGTCGAGCCAGTTGCAGTTCAGGTTCAGCTTGTCCAGACCGTAGATCTCCTGGCCGGCCACGAACTCGTCGATGTCCAGTTTGAACGACTTCTTGTCGGTGGGGTTGCTGTAGTAGCTGCTGCTGCCCTTGAAGCGGACACCGATGTCGTCCAGGTGAAGGCCATCCCAGTCGAAGTCGGCTTCGAGATAGAGAGGATCCTCCAGGCCCTCGAAGTTGTCCTCGAGCAGGGTCCACCAGTTGGACTGGCTGAAAGTCAGGTGGATTTCGTGGACGGCATCACCGTCGAAGAGCGGGTGCGACGCTGCGGGAGGGTAGCCGGCCAGGGCCGGTGTGGCCGTGCCGATGATGAACAGGCCGGCAAGCAGTATGAATGCCGGATAGAGTATGAAGTGTGAACTGGCGGTACGGGCCGGACTCCTCTTGAACATCTTTCAAGTCCTTTCAGGGATGGGTAATTGAGAAACTATGGAACCTCATGGTGCGCTCGGGTTACCGTGCGGCTGCTGATATAGCATCGTCCCGGGTCGAAACGGGGCGGTTGGCCACTGTGCGAAGCGGTTTCCTCGACAAAATCTCGCCGCTTCCTCATGAATTATGCGGATTAAACATGAAAAACGCCCTGGCGGGCAAATGACAATACTGTCATCTGACCAGTTGGTGTCACGGCTCACTGCCGGGGTACTAAACATATTCTTCTATGCCGGCCAGCTGCCGAACGGCTGCTTTTCCAGCTGCATGCTGCCGTCGGACCCCTGGCGGATATTGATCCAGGCCTTCCAGTTCTCCTCGTCTCGTTCGGGGTAGTCCAGCCGGTAGTGACTGCAGCGGCTCTCCTTGCGCATGAGGGAGGCCTTGAGCTTCATCTCGGCGTTGACGATCATGTTGGCGGTCTCGTGGGCCAGCCGCAGTTCGTGCAGGTCGGCGGCCCGGAGCAGCGGCATGTGGTGGTCACGGAGTTCCTCGATGTAGGCCAGGGCCGCCTTCAGGATGCTCTCCTTCTTGATGTAGATGACGAAGTTCGGGATCATGATCCCCTGCAGCGTCTGGGTGACCCAGGCCGGGCCGTAGCCGGAAGTCCTCTTCAGCGGTGCGAGGATCTCTCCTTCCACCGCGCGGGCCCTGGCTTCCGGAATTGTCAGCATTTCAACGCTTTTGCAGTATTCCGCGGCGGCCTCCGCGGCGATGGCGCCCTGGACGGCAGATCCGGCCAGGGAGGAGCCGATCTGGGTGTAGATGGCGCCGGCCATGTATGAACCCAGTGCGTCACCCGCGGCGTACAGACCCGGGATGTCCGACTCGCATTTTTCGTTGATCGGGACCAGTCCCTCGGCCTTGTGGATCGACATGCCGGCCGAGGATCCGCCGACTGAAGGACCGCGCCCGCCGCCGGGGGGGCCACCACCTTTCCGGTCTCCGCCGGGAGGTCCGCCGCCCGGAGGGCCCTCGCCGCCGGGGGGCCTGCCGCCGCCCGGAGGGCCTTCGTCGCCAGGAGGTCCGCCACCCCCGGGAGGGCCGCTTCGTTGGAACTCTTCCGGGACATAGGGCCCGCCGGCTGGTTTTTCACCGCCGTTTCTTCCTGGAGGTCCCTGCACGACCGGGTTGCCGGTCATGTACGCGGTGTAGTTCTCATCGACTCCCAGGTCGTGACGAATCCCGATGCCGGTGACGCCTGGATTCTGCTCCAGCACGCCCTGCCAGCCGTCGTAGCAGGCCGCCGGGTTCTCGGCACGGCCGCCGTGCCCGTCGTTCCATTCCTTGCCCGTGACCCTGGCGCCGATGCGGTAGGCCATGGCTGTGCCGTCGTGGGTCAGGTCGCAGATCGGGAACCCGCTGGGTTTGAATCCGCCCGCCCCGGTGCAGAGGATGACGCTTCTGGCCTTGAACAGGGTGACTGTCTGCTCATCCAGGCTGAAACCGGCGGCACCGGCCATCCGGCCCTTCTCCTTGATCAGGTGGGTGATAACCACCCGCTCGATGACCGGGATTTTCCGCTGGGTGATCGGTTTGCTGAAGGACGAGTTGTAGAGCGGTGACTCGAAGAACCCCCATTCCCGGAGCTCGTTGACCCGGGCCAGAGAGTGCTCGGCCATCTGCCGGGTATAGACCGGGTTGTTCGTTCCCAGGGCGGAACGGGAGACGGCTGCCGTGAATTCGTCAAGGCTCATCTCCGACGTGGCCGGGTCATAGGCGAAGATGCCCCGGGCAAAGGGCGTCTGGCCGGACGAACCGAGGCGTCCCTTGGAAACCAGCAGCACCCTGGCGCCCGCATCGTGTGCCTTGACCGCTGCGAACAGCCCGGCAATCCCTCCGCCGACGACGAGGACATCGGTTTCGTTTTCCACTCGCTTCAACGTGTCGGGATCAATTGCCGCCGTATTCGACGACCAGCCGGTGGAAACCCCCATCGAGGCCAGGGTGGCCAACCCGGCGGCGCCGCCGGTCAGGGCCATGAAATTACGGCGGGACATCTTTCTGGATCCATTAGAGTTTTTCATTTATCTGTCCCCCGTTTTCAGTTTATTTCCGTTGATGATGGATCTCGTCAGGAGCAAGAGGCCGCCCGCGGCCAGAACCATCATGTAGATGGACATGGCCCGGTCGGTGTGACGTCCCAGATCGATTGCGTGCCAGGCCGCCACTGAGATGAACAGGGCGGAGAGTATCCCGTGGACCAGCCGCCATGTTTTGTACGTCATGGGCAGCCTGTTGCGAATGAGGGAGGTGATGCCCAGGGTGATCATCAGGCTCCAGGCGATGATGCCCAGGACGACCCCCCTGCTGTCGAAGGTCGTGACAATGGTGACGAAGGCATCGAGCGGGGTGATCCCCGATTCGAAGTACCGCGGCACGACGATCAGCACCGGGTGGACGAGGAGCATGGTGGTAACCGTGTAGCCGACGATCTTGTGAATCTTGATCGTCGAACCCATCGTCGGGCCGCTGAAGAGATTCCTGCCGCCCCGGGACAGATAGAACTGCCCCAGCATCTGGCTGAAGGCCAGGATGAACAGCAGGGAAAAGGTCTCCTTGAGCATGGTGCGACGGGGGACGTTTCCCATGGCCCAGAGCAGCAGGGGCAGGCCCATGAATGCCAGGGCTTCAGGGATAAGGTAGTTTCTCTTGGTTTGACTTCTCATGACTAGCCCCACGAGACCACCACCGGGATGGACTTCTCCGGTGTGATGGTGATGGCATCGACCGGGCAGTACATCCGGCAGAGGTGACAGATCTGACAATCGGCCGGATACGTTATTACTGCCTTCCCGGTATCAGGGTCCGTGCGAATCACATCCGTCGGACAGGTTTTTACGCAGGTTCCGCAGCCGATGCATCCGTCTATGCGTTCGATGGCCATTGTTCGTCCTTTCCCGTTTCCCTTTCCGGGGGCCGAACCGGCTCCCGGCGTTCTCCTCCAGGAGCCCGGGAGAATCCGGTCCAGCCCCCGAGGCCGGAAAACCGGCCCTTCCTATGCCGCCGACAGGACGGCATACAGTGCGATCAGTGCAATCAGTGCGATGACGTATGGATTGTTCATGTTCTTTGCCCCCGCTGGTCCGTGTCATTAGGTTTTTTCTTACATCATCACTATACGGGCAGGGAATGAACGTGCGGTGGCTGGTGGAATGACAATGCTGTCATCCTGAATCGTGTCGGGAGGGTCAGTTTGCTGTCCGGGCCAGCGGCAGGGTGAGGATGAATGTGGACCGGTCCTCTGCGTCGGCTGAGAGGACCAGGTCGCCGCCGTGAGCCCGGGCGATCTCGTGGGCCAGGCTGAGGCCGAGGCCGGTGCCTTCCACGACCTTACTCCGCGCCGGATCGACCCGGTGGAAGCGATGGAAGATCAGCTCCCGGTCCGCGGAGGGGATGGCGTCGCCGCTGTTGGAGATGGTGAACGAGGCCGATGTCCCATCCTGCTCCAGGCGCATCTCGATCCAGCCCCCCTCCCGGTTGTACTTCACCGCATTGCTGACCAGGTTGCTGATCACCTGGCGCAGGAGATCGGGATCGGCATTGATCTTGATGCCCGGCGGCAGGTCCTTGTGGACCTCGAGCGAGGGGGCGACGATTTCCAGGTCTTCGGCGGTGGCGCTCAACTCCCGGCTGATGTCAATCGGCTCGAGAGAGAGGTTCAGCTCGCCGGCGTCGGCCTGGGAAAGAATGAGCAGTTTTTTCACGATGGCCTTCAGGCGCTGGACTTCCTCCAGCAGGTCGCCGAACCGCTGCTGGTCCCCTGATCCCGGTTCGGCACTTTGCAGCGCCTGGTCCAGCTCGCCCTGCAGGATGGTCAGCGGTGTCTTCAACTCGTGGGCCGCGTCGGCACTGAACCGCGCTGCCTGCTGGAAACTTCGCTCCAGCCGGCCGAGCATGCTGTTGATCACCTCGGTCAGCCGCTCGAACTCCACATCGGCCTCCCGCTGCGGAATCCGCTGGTCCAGCCCCCGGGCGGTGACCTTGCTGGCGGTGGCGGTGATTGCGGCAACCGGGGCCAGGGCCTGCCGGGCGAGGATCCAGCCACCCAGGGCCAGGAGGAGGAGCGCCACCAGGGCGGCGGTGAAAAAGGTATTGCGGAAGCGATTCGTCTCCGCCCGGTGCGCCGCCAGGTCGAGGCCGATGGTGAGGGTGGTGCGCTGGTTGCCCATCCGGCAGACACGATAGGTACTGTCCCCGGCGGTGATGGAACGGAATTGCGGGAAACTGGGCGGCTGGTGCTCCCTTGGCGGGCCACCGGGCCCAAGGGGCGGTCCTCCACGTCCCGGTGGTGGACCACCAGGCCTCAGAGATGATGTCGGCGGAGGGTTCGGGTATTCCAGGGGTGGAAAGTCGGGGAGCAGAAGTCCTTCCGGCCAGTGGGGTGATCGGTAGAGCTCCTGTCCGCTGTCGTCCTCGAGGAGAATGATCCGCTGCTCCCGCTGTTCCTCTCCGTAGATATCACCCAGTGACTGGTCAAACAGTTCCCAGTGTTCCGGGGGGTGGTGACCACGGAGCTGGCTTTCGGCGAGGGAACTGAGTTCATTGTCCACCCGGTCGAGGCCCACCTTTTGGATGACCCGCAGGAAGGAGAAGCCGAAGGCCACCAGCACCGCGCCGGAAATGAGCAGGGAGAGCAGGGCGATGCGGGTGCGGAAGGAGAGGATGCGCATTCAGTCCTCCTTGCGCAGCCGGTAGCCCACCCCGCGCACGGTCTCGATCAGCAGGTGTTCGGGGTCGGTGTCCACTTTTTTCCGCACCCGGCGGATGTAGACGTCCACCAGGTTGGTCTCCGGGTCGAAGTCATAGCCCCAGACGTGTTCCAGGATGCGGGTGCGGGTGAAGACCCGGCCCGGCGAGCGGAGCAGCATTTCCAGCAGGCTGAACTCCCGGGCGGTGAGCTCCACCGCCTCTTCTCCCCGGCGCACCTCGCGGGTGATCAGGTTGACCACCAGGTCGCCCGACTGGAGCACGCTCAGTTTCTCCCCCGAGGCGCGGCGGGTCACCGCGTGGACCCGGGCCACCAGTTCTTCGATGTAGAAAGGCTTGGCCAGGTAGTCGTCGGCGCCGAGATTGAGGCCTTCCACACGCTCGTCCAGACCGGAACGGGCGGTGACCAGGATCACCGGCACTGTGTTGCCCGCGTCACGCAGGGTGCGCAGGATGCTCAGCCCGTCGCGGCCGGGGAGCATGATGTCGAGGATGACGGCATCCCAGGCGAGGCCGGTGGCCAGCTCACACCCTTCGTCGCCATCGCGGCAGACCGTCACTGTAAAGCCCTGCTCCTCCAGGCCCTTTTTCGCGAAGGAGGCGATCTTGCGGTCATCTTCGATAATCAGCACGTTCATGGATGAAATACTACTCGATTATTCTGAACCGCACACGTCCCCCGAGATGACAATCCTGTCATGTACATGAAACGGCCCCCTTTTCCGGGGGCTGTTGGTGGTGCTCGGTTAGCAGCGCCGCCGGGTCAGGTTTATGAGCCGGACTCCCCCGGATCATGGGAGGACAATCCCGATGCCGAGGCGATCGCCTGAACCAGGGACTCTGGATCGGCGGACCCCACCAGGAGACGGTTCCCCCCGTTCAATTCCAGTTGAAGGCCTTGGATTCCTTTGATGTTGTAAGCCTTGCCGCTCAACCCGTAGCGGATCCCCCACCCGCCGTACTCCCGGATGGGTCGGTACGTCCGCGGGTAGAACCGCTCGATCTCCTGCCACTGGATGACCTGGTATCGCCGGTGCAGGGGGAATATCCGGAGATAGAGACCATCGGGACGAACTTCGGTTTTGAGGTTCAGGGCGTACATCAACAACGGCATGCCGACGCCGAAGACCAGGAGGAGGATCCACATCAACGGATCGGGCGCGGGATTGCCTCCGAAGGGGATGCCGAACAGCAGCTGCTGAACGGCTCCGTACCACATCAAGCCCGCGATCCCCAGCACCAGGACCCAGATCCACCATTGGGTGAATCGTTGCGTCTCCCTGTAGAGAACTTGGTCCGAACCGTTCAACTCGTGCAGTCCTCCCCGGGCTCGCTCAGTGCGTGTCAGCCGGCGCCGACGGGCCCTCGGGCACCAGGTGGGCGGCGTCCTCGGCGGTTGCCGCGTTGACCAGCGCCATGCCCAGCTTCTCCAGGTCCTCGGTGGTGTCGATCTTTTCCTTTGCCGCGTCATCGGCTGTGATGCCCCGCGACTCCAGCAGGGTGTAGATCGCCGTGCGGATCCCTTCGCGCTGTGCCTGGGCCTCGGCTTCGGCTTTCTCCGCCGCCGCTTTCTCGGGCGCCAGCTGGATCATCTCCAGTTTGCTGCCGGTGGCCTCGGCCAGCTTCTGATACCACGATTCGGGATAGCCGGTGTGGGTCACCTTGCCCTGGGCGTCCTTGGTGTTGCCGTCGAGATACTTGAAGAGAAGGTCCTCGCCCAGCTGTTTCCACCGTTTGACCAGCGCTTCGCCGGTGCCGACGGTGTAGCTGGTCAGGTAGTCGCGGGCCAGCTTCGGCGCCTGCTGGTAGAGCACGGCCGCCGCGGCGTCCACTTCCGGGACCTCGGCCATGTACTGCCCTTCCAGCTGCTGCTGAACCACCTGGATGTCCTTGATCATCACGTTGTAGCGCAGGTAGGCGTAGTTGGAGACCCAGTTGAAGACCCAGAAGGCCGAGTCCCAGCTGAACTCGTTCCAGGAGCCGGTGCCAACGGCGAAGTTGTGCGGCACTTCGGTGACACCGCAGTAGACCGGGAAGTAGACCGTGCTGAAGGCGTCGTCCACGCTGAACCAGAGGATGCCGCCGATGGGGTCGGGCAGCCAGGAGCGGCCCTGGGCCAGGAAGGAGAAGCCGGTCTGCTGGGTCGAGGTGGCCCGCTCGTTGAAGTACATCTTGTCGCCGGCCTTCCAGACCAGCGGCCGCCAGCGGTAGGGCAGCTCGTAGGGCCCGGCGCCGATGTCGGTGGTCATGTCCAGCTCGGTGCCTTCGAAGTGGTCGCGCATGTAGCCCAGCACGTCGGCCACGGTGAGTTTCTTGTCCGGCTTGATCCAGAGCGGTAGCGGCTCGGCGCCGTCCTGGCCGGTGACCCAGTCGGAAGGCAGCATCTCCGAGGGGCGGGCGCGGTTGAACATGCACCAGACCCGGGCGTCGCAGAAGCGGTTGGCGCCGTAGTCGGGGGGCGAGTAGGTTTCGGCGAAGTTGAAGTCGGCATCGTCGCCGTCGAACCAGCCCTTGTCCCGGGCAAAGGAGATGGTGTCCGGGGCGAAGAGGGTCTCGGGGTCGTTCTGCGGGAACTGGCGGATCCGGGCGGCGTTGGCGTGGGCCGAGATGTAGCCGTCGGGCACCTTGCGGGCCACCCAGACGGCGCCGGTGTTGCCCGGCCCCTTGCCGATCATGTCCATGATCCAGACTTCGTTGGGATCGGAGATGGAGAAGGTCTCGCCGGAGCTGTAGTAGCCGTATTCGGCCACCAGGCCGGTCATCACCTCTATGGCTTCGCGGGCCGTCTTTGCCCGCTGCAGAGCGAGATACATCAGGCTGCCGTAGTCCACCTTTGCCTCGGGGTCGTGCAGCTCGGAGCGACCACCCCAGGTAGTTTCACCCACGGCCACCTGGTGCTCGTTGATGTTGCCCACCGCGGTGTAGGTGACCGGCGCCTGGGTGATCTGGCCCAGATACTTCCCGGTGTCCCATTCATACACGTCGAGCATGGTGCCCGGAGCGTGCCTGCCGGCCGGCGTGAAATAGAGTTCGCCGTAGAGCACGTGCGAGTCGGCGGCGTAGGTGATCATGGTCGACCCGTCGGCGCTGGCCCCCCTGGTGATCAGGAAGTTGGTGCAGGCGGAAGCCGGCGGCTGGACGACGGCCGGCAGCATCAGGGCGATGGAGAGGATGATGGTCGCTCGTTTCATAGTGGTGATGCAGCTCCGTTTGCGCCTCGTGCGGCTGATCCCGGGGAGGGCGCGCTCCCCCGGGCCTCCAGGCCGTTATTCACGTATATCCCTTCTATTCTAGTCGATTTTGACGGCGCGGGGGAGGGCACGGCGCGTTCCTGTCACCGCGAGGTATCGGACAGGCGCCGCCGACGCCGTGGCGATCTCATCGTTGAGCGCCGCCTGCGGCCGTCACTTCAAGCTACCGCTTCAGGTTAGGTGGTGAGCAGGGCCTCCATCTTGAGGATTCGCTCCTGGTACTCGCCCATGAAACCCTCACCGGCCTTGGCGTCCGCCTCCTCGAACGATGTTCGCAGCCGCTCGAACTCGTCACCGCTGAGGGCTTTGCGCGCCATGGGATAAAAGATATGGTCCTCGCGGTTGATGTGCTGGCGCAGCATGGAGAGGTAGGCGGCAAGGCTCTCCAGCATGGTCGTCGTCCTGGAGTCGTCACCGTTCAGGTGCCCGTCCAAGGATGCGGTAATGTCAGTGATGTACTGCCGCCCGTGCTCGTGCTGGTTGCGAAGGGCGTCCAGCTGGGCGTCGAGCTGTCCGTCGTGTTTCTCCGCCACCATCCTGAACATCTGGTACTCCTCCTTGAAGTGGTGGTGCTTGTCGACGAAATTGCGGGCAAACACGACCACTTGCTCCACATACTCCTTGCTCAGCGTCTCCCCCCGCTCCAGTTTCTCCAGGGCGAAGGAGAGGCTGGAGAGGAACTGGCGAATCAGGGTGTGTTCGCTGACGAGAACGTTGATGGGATCCATGGTTTCACCTCCTGGGTGTTGAACTGAAAGACGTGCGGGCAGGTGTCACGATCGGCGGAACCGCGATGGACACCTGTCACTCCTCAGCGTACGGCTCAAAACCTGTTCCCGCGTACTGGATGTTGGCCGCATCGTCGCAGCGCGGCGGCGAGACGGCGTGCACCCCGGCGCAGGCCGGGCATCGGCCGACAAAGGTTCGCAGGGCAAAGGGCTCGCCGCAGCCCTGACACGTCGTTTCCAGCGCGGCCGGAAGCGGCTGTCTGGCCACCGCCCCGCCGTGGGCATTGCTCACAAACTCCACCAGTTCCCGGCCCTCGGCAAAGGGGCCCGCTCCGCTGCCGCATCCTGGTCCGCATTCACCCATGTCGTACTCCTTGATAATGCTCACTCAGTGCTAATGCGAGGGGCCCGCGAAGCCGACGACGCGGCGACTTCTCTGGAGTCAGTGAATCCAAGAGAGATTGCGAGGCACTCACCTGCGGTGAGTGCCTCGCAATGACGAGCGTAGTGGCATGTTCCTTCTGCTGACCTCCAGCGGCCCCCGCTGGCCGGAGGCTCGCAATGTCGGCGCTGACGATTAATCAGGGAAACTCTCCCCGTCGCTGATCTCCGCCTTGCGCAGGTTGAACAGCGCGGTGGTGACGATGTAGATCAGCACCAGCACGCCGGCACCGATCATGATCACGTCGGGGATCATGCGGAACTGCCCCAGTGCCTGGACCAGCGGCGTGTTGTAGAACTCGGCGCTGCGCGCCATCCAGAAGCCGTGCTTGATGACCCAGATCACCTGCAGGATGCCCACCGGCAGCAGCGTGACGATAAACATCATCGCCAGGCCGATGTTGAGGCCCCAGAAGCTGATTCTGAGCAGCCCCTCGTTCCAGGCCGATTTCTTCATCATGATCCGCAGTACGAAGAGCATCAGCGAGATGGCCAGCATGCCGTAGGTGCCGAAGAGCGCGGTGTGCCCGTGGTTTGCCGTGAGGTACGTCGAGTGCTCGAAGTAGTTGACCAGCGGCGTAGTGATCATGAAGCCGAACACCCCGGCGCCGAGGAAGTTCCAGAAGGACGAGGCCACCAGGAAGTAGAGCGGCCACTTGAAGGCGAAGTCGTGCCCCGCGTCCTGGACATGTTTGAACTCGAACCAGCCACGTACCACCAGCAGCAGCAGCGGGACTGTCTCCAGCGCGGAGAAGGTGCCGCCCAGGGCCAGCCAGAAGGACGGGCCGCCGAACCAGTAATAGTGGTGGCCGGTGCCGATGATCCCGCCGAGGAAGGCCAGGGTGGCGGTGAGGTAGGCGGCGCGCAGAGCGCTCTTCTCGTCCACCAGCCCCACCGTGGTGAGCAGGAAGGCGAAGGCCGCGGCGGCAAAGAACTCGAACATCCCCTCGACCCAGAGGTGCACCACGTACCAGCGCCAGTAGTCGGCGATGGAGATGTGGGTGTTCGAGCCGTAGAGCAGGCCGAAGCCGAAGAAGAGGACGATGGCCCCGGCGGCGTAGGTGAACAGCTGGGCCACACCCCACCTGTTTTCGCGGAAGATGCTGCTGTAGCTGCGCACCATGATGAAGAGCCAGAAGGCCAGGCCGCCGAAGAGGGCGATCTGCCACACCCGGCCCAGCTCGAGATACTCCCAGCCCTGGTGGCCGAACCAGAACCAGCTCTTGCCCTGGAAGAAGCCCTTGATGCCCAGCACCTCGCCGGTGAGGCTGCCCACCGCCACGAGGATGATGGCCCCGAAGAGGATGTTGACCAGCGCCCGCTGGCCCTTCGGCTCCCGGCGGCCGATGATCGGGGAGACGAAAAGAGCGGTGGCGATCCAGACCGCGGCGATCCAGAGGATGGCCAGCTGCAGGTGCCAGGTCTTGGCCCACTGGAAGTTGAAGAACTCCACCAGCTTGTCGAAGCCCCAGAAGGTGTCGGGGTGGACGGTGTAGTGGGCCAGCAGGCCGCCCATTGAAGTCTGGAGGAAAAAGAGCACCACGGCGACGAAGAAGTACTTGGCCGTGGCCAGCTGGCTCGGTGTCAGCGGCAGCTCGGCCAAACGGTCGCCCAGCTCGGCGGCGTTGCCGGTGCCGTAGAAGAAGCGGTAGCGGTGGACGATATAGACCACGTAGCCCAGCAGGCAGAAGAAGGAGAGGATGGAGAAGAAGGTCCAGACCAGCGCCCCGGGTGGCGGCCCGTTGCCCACCGAGGGGTCATAAGGCCAGTTGTTGGTGAAAGTGGTGTCACCCTCCGGCCGGGTGGTGCCTGCGGCCCAGGCGGACCAGAAGAAGAAGGTGGCGATTTTGCGAGCCTCGCCGGCGTCGGCCACCAGGCCCTTGCCAAACCCCATGCTCATGTCGCCCTCGTGGAGCAGAGCGGTATAACGATCCACCAGGATCTCGAAGGCCGCCTTCTGCGCCGGATTGAGGGTCAGCGTGCCGCTTCCAGCGTTGTAGGTGTTCTCCTTGATCGCCTCGATCACCACCGCGTCCACCGCGCCCCGTGCGGCGGTGTCCATGTCTTCGTAGGACTGTCCGAAGCGGCTCTGCGCCTCCACCTTTCGCATCTCCACGCCGTATTCGTGAAGTATCGCCGCCGAGAAGTCGATACCGCGCAGGGCTCCGTGGCCCCAGACACTCCCCAGATCCATCAGGCCGTATTTCTGGTAACCCTGCTGCCCGGCAAGGATATCGGTCCGCACGGCCAGCGTCTCGCCGTTGGCGACGATCCGCTCGGGGTAGGGCGGCACCTTGTCCTTCATGAACCAGCCGCCGGCGAGCAGCACCATCATGCTCAGGGTGAAGCTGAGCACGACGGCAACCTTCAGTCGTTTCGAGACCATTTCTTCCCCCTCCTTCACGGTCGCCGCGGCCACCGGCCACCCGCAACGGCGGGGGCGGCGGGCACGCGGCTGATCAAACATTGGTAAGTAAACATACACTTACTTACTTGGTGCAACACATTTCTCCCCTCCCACAGGCCGACACCGTTTCAGGCGAGCAGTGCCCGGAGCGCCATCTCCCTGATCGTTCTCCTGTTGCTGGCCGCCGACCCCGTGATCACCCCCATGCGCCGCAGCTGGGTGGTCCGGGCCACGGCCCCGATGATCAGGGCCAGGGCCAGTTCGGGTTTTGTTTTTCTGAAGACGCGGGTGCGGATCCCCTCCCGCAATACCGGCAGCACCACGGTGCTGGGCCGGGAGGTCCTGTTTTCGACCATCGACGGATCGAGGTGCGCCACGTGAACCACCAGGTCGAAGCGGTCACGGTTCTGATCGTGGTAGGTGAACAACTCGTCGATCAGTGCCGCAAGTTTCGTCTCCGGCGTTGGTGCATTCTCTTCCGCTTCCCTGAGCCGTTCGGTGAGCTCGGCGGACGCCTGCTCGATCAACTCTTCGGCCAGGGCCTGCTTGCTTGGCCAGTGACGGTAAAGCGCCGCTTCGGTGATGCCGACGGCGCCGGTGATGTCGCGGATGGTGGTGTTCTTCACCCCGTGAGCGGCGAAGAGGCGAAGTGCGGCCTCGAACAGCTCGCCCCGGTGCGAGGGCCGGCTGCGGCGCCCCGCAGGGCTTCCAGCTGCTTGCCTGGATTTTTCGTCGGCCATGATTCCTCAAGATAAGTAAGCGTTAACTTATTTATAATGCGGGCATCGTTTCTTGTCAAGAGCGATAATCGGGCGTTGTGGACACAACGGCCTCAACGAAAATGAGCCTATGGGAATGTCAACGGCTCATCCCTGTCACGCGTTTAAGACCCGGGGAAACAGGATATTGTTCTCCAGGTGGATGTGGTCCATCAGATCCTTTTCCAGGCGCTGCAGGCTGCGATACAGCTCGGCCCAGGTGCTGCAGGCCTCGGCGGGAAGATGGAAGTCCCTGGTCATGGTCCGGGTCTTGGCCAGGTTTTCTCCATGCTCCTCGTGCTCGAGAGCCATGACCCTGATCGGATTGGCCGCGCCCTGTGTCTGACCCGATTTGATGAGCGGAAACAGGACCTGCTCCTCCTTGGCCAGGTGGCTCTCCACCGCTTCGGCGATGCCGATCAGGTGCTGCTTGAGCCCCCGGGGACAGTCGGGTTTGTCGGCATGGGCCTGTTCGACCTTCGCCGCCAGGTCGATCAGCCGGGCCAGTTCCTCGCGCAACGGGGCGTGGTAGCGGGAGAGGATGTGGTCGACCAGGTCACCGAGAGGCTGTTCCTCCCAGCGGACCTGCTTTGATGAACCGTCTTCCGGGGCCTTGATTTCGGCCAGCACTTCGTCCGGGTCGAGGTTTTTCCCCCGGCAGGCTTCGTCGAGTGTCAGTGTGCCGCCGCAGCAGTAATCGAGGCCATGGTTGTAAAAGACCTTGGCTGCGCCGGGATACCGGGTGGCCAACTCCCCGAGTGTCTGCATAGATGCCATGACCTTTCTCCTTCTCTGATCTCCGTTCTCAGCTGCTCGCCCCCGGGGCGAACCAGGTGCTGAAGTGGTCTTCGGCGATCTCTTCGGACCAGGCGCGATACCCCTTCTCCCGGGCCATGTCGATCAGCGGGGCAGGGAGGAAGGGCGTATCCAACTGGAACAGCTCGCCGGAGCCCAGGGACGGCAGTGCCTTGATCACCTGGCCCATCGGGTGCTCGCCTGCCTCGATGAGCGGCCGGGCGTCCAGCGAGTTCTTCACCGATCCGGCCGTGACCCAGTCGGGCGTTTCGCCCCCCTCATCCCCGTCACTCTCCCCGTCCGCCATCGCCTCCATGCCGGCGGCGGAGCGCAGCGTGTTGATCAGCCGGCCCAGTGGCACGTCGCCCACCCGGGCCACCTGCCGCAGGGTGGCCACCCGGCCCACCGTCTTGCGCAGTACCCGGGTTCTTCAGTTTTTCATAGGCCGGCGAGAGGCCGAAGAGGGTCTCCTCCAGTTCGGGGGCCGCGTCCAGCAGGGCGGCCAACCGGGTGTCGGGGGTGATCTCGGGGAGCTCCTTTCGCGCTTCGTCCATCATTCGCCCTCCCCGTCGCCCGCGACATAGGAGAGCAGCCGCTGCTCGCCCCGCAGGGCCCGCTTCTCGGTCAGATCCTGGCTGACTTCGAGGGTGCCGAGATACTCGCCGTCCTCTCCGCGCATGGCGAAGTATTCGATGATGATAAATTTCCCGCCGAGGGTGATCCAGAAGCGGCAGTGCTCCTCCTTGCCCGAGCGGAAATCATCGAGGATCTGTTCGACGATGTGTACGCTGGAGGGTGGGTGGCAGAACTGCACTTTGCGGCCGAGGATCGCCCGGCTACGGCCGAAGATCCGCTCCCGGCCCTGGGTGAAGTAGCGCACCGTGTCGTCCCGGTCGACAAAGGTCATGTCGAAGGGGATGGAGTTCAGCATCGTGGTCAGTTCGGGGACGGTGAAACTGCCGCTGGGCAACTGGACCCGGCCATCCGCCTCGGCTCTCGGCTTCGCTTCGACGCCTTCCGGTTTCCAGCTCTCCTGCGGGTCGTAGAGGCAGAACCCGATTTCAAGACTCTGCAGGTCGATCTCGTACCACTCCTCGTCCTTCAAGGTGTCAAGGGTCATGGGGAAGAGGATCTCCTCCTCCTTGAGGATCATCCCCGAAACCGCTTCCATAGCCGGTCGAAGGAGCAGGTCCGCCGCGGCGTTCGCTTCGCCGGCAGTAAGCGATGCACCTTGGGCCAGTGCTTCATCGGCCGCCTTGAGCAGTTCCCTCGTTTCGTCGTGCTTGCCCCACATCACCGTGGGGGGGCCGGTGATGCCGTGCTTCTCGAGGAAGGGAAAGAGCAGGTGTTCCTTGCGCAGGTAATGCTTCTCCACGTCCATCAGGTTGTGGAACGAGCCGCGGAGGTCGTTCATGATCTCCGCGGCCGGTGCGTCCTCGGGGAGGGCGGCCAGCTTGTCGAGCAGCGAGCCGATCTTGTCGATCTCCCAGCGCAGTGCCTTGTTCTCCTCGAGAAAGGTGTGCACCGGGTGGCCCGGCGGGGCGGTGGCCGCGCCGCTCCGGTCAATGGCGCCCTCCAGGGCGGCGGTGTGGATGTCGCAAAGCTTGAGCACCTCCTCCTGGGGCAGGCCCTCGTTGATCAGTTCCTGTTCCACCTCCACCACTTCGTTATACGGCACCTGGCCCATGATGCGGATCAGCTGCTTGCGCACCTCTTCCGGCGCTTCACCCTTGTGCAACTGGAGAATCATGTGCTTCAGTAGTTCCTTGCGCTTGGCGGCATTGTTGATCAGTTCGCTCATTCCTCATCCCCTCCGGCTCGAGAGTTATTCTCGGGATCATCGACATCCCAAGTCTAGCATGCTCCGGCAGTGCGTGGCAGAGCAATTTCACCTGGGGCTGTCCGCCCGCGGGAATTTTTTCAACCAATACCCATTGATTTGATTGACATTTTCCCCAAAATACGTTATTAAGAATCCGAATTCCGAATTGTCTCTTCAGGAGTTCCCAATGCTCAACTTTTCGGTCGCCGCCAACATCGCCGTCCACTCTCTCGTCTACCTTGCCGGGCTGGACAAGAATGTGACGGTGTCCGCCACCCAGATCGCCGAAAAAATCGCCAGTTCACCGTCCCACCTCAGCAAGGTGCTGCAGGAGCTGGCCCGCAAGGGGCTGGTGCACTCAACCCGCGGCGCCAGGGGCGGGTTCTGCCTGGCCGCGGACCCGCGGAAGGTGACGCTGCTGGAGGTGATCCGGGCGGTGGACCCGCCGCCCAAACCGGACGGCTGTCTGCTGGGAGAACAGATCTGCCAGGGGGCCGAGTGCAAGCTGAAGGAACTGCGAGAGAAAGTATCCCGGCTGGTGGAGGAGGAACTGGCGTCCACCTCGCTGGCCGATTTTGCTCCTCAGGCAATAGAAGGGCCGGACGACAAGTGTTACGTGTCCGGTTGAATCCCGGACTACATCTTTCAGTTGCCGGCCCTCACCATTCGGGAGGTTCTCGCTCATCATTTCGGCTATCCAACATGGCGATCCAGGCCGCTCCGCCAGGGACCGCCGCAAGCAGAGAGGACACGGAATCATGTTCCTGGAGACAAAAAAAGCCGTCGGCAGGATCCCCTGCATTCTTCTTGGTGCGCTGCTCATGGCGGCCCTGGTCGTGGGTGGGCAACGGCAGGTGATGGCCGCTGCGGAAGCCGCCGCCCCCTCGGACAGCCAGGGTTGCGTCGATTGCCACCGGGTGAAAAGCCCCGGAATCGTGGGGCAGTGGCAGGAGAGCAAGCACTTCGGTTCCGGCATCGGATGTATCGATTGCCATGAGGCGGACAAAAACGACCTCGACGCTTACGAGCACGAGGGGGCGCTGATCGCCACCATCGTGTCACCCAGGGACTGCTCCAACTGCCACGAAGCTGAGTACGAGGAGTTCCAGGCCAGCCATCACGCCGATGCGGGCAAGATCCTCGGCAGCCTGGACAACGTGCTGGCCGAGGTGGTGGAGGGCTTCACGGTCTTCTCCCCGGAGGGAGAGAAGACCCAGGCCTCGCCGGTGGCGGTCTCCGGCTGCCTCCAGTGCCACGGCTCGGAGGTCAAGGTGCTGGAGAACGGCAAGCTCGACCCGGCCACCTGGCCCAACACCGGTGTGGGCCGGCTCAACCCGGACGGCTCCAAGGGCTCCTGCTCCGCCTGCCACCAGCGGCACAACTTCTCCCTGGCCCAGGCACGGCAGCCCGAAAACTGCGGCCGCTGCCACCTCGGCCCGGACCACCCGCAGATGGAGGTCTACACCGAGTCGAAGCACGGCATTGCCTTTGCCGCCAACCGGGTGCGGTTCGCCGACGGCATGGCCGAGGAGGAGTGGATCCCCGGCCGCGATTACGAGCAGGGTCCCACCTGTTCTTCCTGCCACATGGGCGCGACGAAAACCCAGCCGGTGACCCACGACGTGGGCGACCGCATCAGCTGGACCCTCAGGCCGCCGGTCTCGGAGAAGATCGATGCCGCAGCGCTCAAGCAGGGCAAGACCGTCAAGAGCTGGCAGGTCCGCCGCACGGACATGCAGGAGGTCTGCGCGTCCTGCCACGGCCCGGAGTGGGTGGGCAACTTCTACACCCAGTTCGACGACCTGGTGAACCTCTACAACGATAAGTTCGGCCGGCCGGCCACCGAGTTGTTCCAGATGGCCCGCGGCGCCGGCCTCTTCTCCAACGACGTGAACTTCGATGACGAGATCGAGTTCACCTACTTCCTCCTCTGGCACCACGAGGGCCGGCGGGCGCGCCACGGGGCGGCAATGATGGGCCCCGACTATACGCAGTGGCACGGGATGTTCGAAGTGGCCCACCGCTTCTACCACGAGTTCGTCCCCCAGTTGGAGGAAGTCATCGAGCATAACAAGGCGCTGGATGGCGAAAAGGCCCTCGCGGCCCGGCAGGTTGAGGAGAAACTCCACGAGGTGCTGACCGGCGAGATGCACCGCTGGTTCCTCGGCGAGATGAGCGAAGGTGAAGCGGCAGCGCGAAAGCGGGCTGCCGAGGAGTTCAAGAAACGGTATGCCCAGTGAGCGCGGGTCCGGCCGGCCATTTTGCAAGGCCCGGCCGGCCCTCCTCTTTATTTGAGGGAGGCGTCCATGAAAATGATTTCAACCGTGCCTGGCGGGCGCTGGCTGCTGGCCATACTGCTGATCATTCTGCTCAGCACCCCGATGGTTCTGGCCGGAGAGGACGGGAAGGATGAGAAAAAGGCCGAAGCCGACAACCTGCTCGAGGCCCTGATGAAGGGAACGGTCTCCCTCAACCTGCGCTACCGCTATGAAAATGTCGCCGATGACCTGGTGCCGGACAAGGATGCCCACGCCTCCACCCTGCGCACCGCCCTGGGGTACCGTACGCTTCCCTGGCACGGCGTCAGCGCCTTTCTCGAGGCGGAGAACGTCACCGTGCTGGGCAACGACCTTTACAACAACAAGGGCGCGGGCAGCCTCTGGAACGGCGTGGATGACCGGCCGGTGGTGGCCGACCCGGCGCTCACCGAGATCAACCAGGTCTACCTCGATGTCCGCGCCATTCCGGACACCATCCTTCGGGCCGGCCGGGACGAGATCATCCTGGACAACCAGCGCTTTGTGGGCAACGTGGGCTGGCGGCAGAACCACCAGTCCTTCGACGCCTTCTCCATCGGCAACGAGTCGATTCCCCACACCCGGCTGACCTATATCTATATGGCCAACGTCAACCGGGTCTTCGGCGACAACAAGAAGATGAACAGCAGTCTGTTCAACGCCAGGGTAACCGGCTGTCCCTATGTCGATTTCACGCTCTACTACTACTACCTGGACTATGACAACGAGGCCGATTACGGCGCCTCCACCGGCACCTTTGGCGGCCGGCTGGACGGTGACTGGGCCGCCGAAGAGGACTGGAAGATCAACTACGATTTCGAATACGCCAAACAGAACGATATCGCAAGCAACCCGTACAATGTCGATGCCGACTACTACCGCCTGCAAGCCGGTTTTGGTTACACCAGGGCGTTTTCGTTCACCCTCGGTTACGAGGTGCTGGGCGGCAGCCCTGCAAACGGAAGCTTCTCCACGCCGCTGGCCACGCTGCACAAGTGGAACGGCTGGGCCGACCGCTTTCTCAACACGCCGGAGAACGGGCTGACTGATACGTACATCGCTCTCGGCAGCAAGCTCGGAGCCTTCGACCTCAAGGGGGTCTACCACTGGTTCAAGTCCGACGAAGGCAGTGCCTATTACGGCGATGAAATCGACCTCATGGCCGGCTGGAAGAGTTCCTGGAAACAGCTCTTCGCCATCAAGGCGGCTATTTACGATGCGGATGAATTCTCGCAGGACGTGACCAAGGTGATGTTTTTCACCGCGTGGGGCTTCTAGGCCGGGTACCCAACTAAGGCAAGTGGAACAGGGACACTCCGGGAAGGGTGTCCCTGTTTTTTGTAGCGCATATGCAACAAAAGGGGCTGACCCGATTCTGTTGCATCCTGTTCATGTCTCCCGGGGTGTCTCATCT
Organism: uncultured Acidobacteriota bacterium; assembly: GCA_963836075.1. GTDB lineage: Bacteria > Acidobacteriota > JAQAZP01 > JAQAZP01 > JAQAZP01 > JAQAZP01. The sequence continues at coordinate 679,663 of CAWIIB010000009.1, read as the reverse complement.
TGCCCGATGTGAGACGGAATTTTGTCTCGTTGCAACCCAGGCGGAAGTCAGGTATCACGAGATAAATGTTCGATTGCTTGTAAATGCTATATAATCTTAGTCTTGAACCATTCTCATCCATATGGCACAGTATCTGCAATATCATCTACCATTGTAGTGGTTTGTTGTCCCGATGATGTTCGGGGCGCATTAATCAATTGCACTGATCTGTGAATCAAGGAGGACGAAGGGGGATGCTCGAACCAAAAATGAAAGCGCCGGCCTTCAAGCTGTTGAACCAGGACGATGAACTGGTGAGGCTCTCCCACTTTAAGGGCCAATGGGTTGTGCTCTACTTCTACCCCAAGGACAACACCTCCGGGTGAACCGTGGAAGCCGCCGAGTTCACGGCGGCCCTCAAGAAGTTCGAGAAGCTCGACGCGGTGGTGCTGGGAGTGAGCCCGGACAAGACGGTCACCCACCGCAATTTCCGGGAGAAGCAAAACCTGAAGGTGACCCTGCTCAGCGACCCGGAGCACCAGGCGCTGGAGGCCTACGGTGCCTGGCGGCTGAAAAAGAACTACGGGCGGGAGTACATGGGCGTGGCGCGGAGCACCGTGCTGATCAACCCGGCGGGCAAGGTGGCCAGGGTCTGGCCCAACGTGAAGGCCAAGGGTCATGCTGAAGCGGTGCTGGCTGAACTGAAGGAACAGCAGGGCTGAGCATTTCCTGCAGCGGAGGTGAGGACGATGAAAGTAAAGGACATACTGAAAACCAAGGGACCGGAAGTGGTCACCATCCATGACGAGAAGATGATCTTCGACGCGATGGAGGTCCTGGTCAAGAACAAGATCGGCAGCCTGCTGGCCCTGAACCAGCAGGGGAGCATCGCCGGGATCCTCACCGAGCGGGATATCCTCTACGTCAGCTACACCAAGTATGACGTCCTGAAGACGACCCCGGTGAAGGACGTGATGACCACCGATCTCATTATTGGCGAGCCCGAAGACGAGCTGGACGCGGTGGAGAACCTGATGATCGAGAACCGTGTCCGCCACCTGCCGATCCTGGACAAAAAGCGGCTGGTGGGGATCATCTCCATGGGCGACGTGGTCAAGCACCAGAAAAAGGTCAGCGAGTACGAGAACCGCCACCTGAAAGACTATATCGACCGCAAGTATCCCGGATAGAAAGATATAGAAACACCACGATGATGAAACTGATGACGAGGCTGCCGCTGCTGCTGCTCCTCGCCATATCCTGCTCCGGTCCCGTCGATTCCGCCGGGCTGCAGGCCGAGCCGTCCGGAAAGGAAAAGATGAGCAACCGGCTGATCGACGAGAAGAGCCCCTACCTCCTGCAGCACGCCCACAACCCGGTGGACTGGTATCCCTGGGGTGAGGAGGCATTCGCCAGGGCGCGTGCGGAAGACAAGCCGGTCTTCCTCTCCATCGGCTACAGCACCTGCCACTGGTGCCACGTGATGGAACGCGAGTCGTTCGAGGACACCGAGGTGGCGGCGCTGCTCAACGAGCACTTCGTCTCGATCAAGGTCGACCGGGAAGAGCGGCCGGACATCGACGGGGTCTACATGACCGTCTGCCAGATGCTCACCGGTTCGGGCGGCTGGCCGCTGACCGTGATCATGACCCCGGAGAAGAAGCCCTTTTTCGCCGGCACCTACTTCCCCAAGCACGGCATGCACGGCCGTCCGGGGATGATGGACATGCTCCCCCAGCTGGCCGCAGCCTGGAATACCCGCCGTGAGGAGCTATTGAAAGGCGCCGACGAGATCACCTCGGTTCTGGAAAAGAGTTCGGCGATGACCCCGGGTAACGACCCGGGCCCCACCGAGGTCAAGGCGGCCTTCGGCCTGCTGGAGCGCAGCTTCGACGACCGGAACGGCGGGTTCGGCGGGGCGCCGAAGTTCCCCACCCCGCACCAGCTGCTGCTCTGTCTCCGCCACTGGAAGCGCAGCGGTGACGAAAGGGCGCTGGAGATGGTGGAGAAAACCCTCCAGGCCATGCGCCGGGGAGGGATATACGACCACCTCGGTTTAGGGTTCCACCGCTATTCCACCGACGAGCGGTGGTTTGCCCCGCACTTCGAAAAGATGCTCTACGACCAGGCGATGATTGCCCTGGCCTTGATCGAAACCCACCAGGCCACCGGAAAAATCGAGTACCGCCGGGTGGCCGAGGAAATCTTCACCTACGTCATTCGCGATATGACCTCTCCTGAGGGCGGGTTCTATTCCGCCGAAGACGCGGACAGTGAGGGCGTGGAGGGGAAGTTCTACCTCTGGACCACCGAGGAGATTCGCAATCTGCTGCCCGCGGCCGAGGCCAAACTGGTCATCGACCTTTTCAACATTAAGGATGGGGGCACTTTTGAGGAGGGCGGCCACGGCGCCAATATCCTCCACCTCACCGGCAGCATGGCCCAGAACGCCGCCCGCCTGGGACTGGATGAGGAAAAACTTCGCGCCAGACTTGAGCCGTCGCTGATCACCCTGTTCGACGTCCGCGAGAAACGGATTCACCCTTACAAGGACGACAAGGTGCTCACCGACTGGAACGGCCTGATGATCGCCGCACTGGCCCAGGCGGCCAGAGTCTTCGATGAGCCGAGCTGTCTCGCCGTGGCGGAGAAGGCCATCCGTTTCAACCGGGAAAAGATGCGGACAAAGAAAGGCCGGCTGCTCCACCGCTACCGCGAGGGTTCGGCCGGGATCGACGGCGGGATCGACGACTACGCCTTTTTTGTCTGGGGTCTGATCGAGATGTACGAATCTACATTCGACGCGGCATATCTCGAAGAGGCGCTCCAGCTGAACCTGCAGATGCTCTACCACTTCTGGGACGAAAAGGCCGGCGGGCTGTTCACCACGGCCGACGACGCAGAGGAACTCATCGTCCGGCAGAAGGATGGCTACGACGGGGCCGTTCCCTCCGGCAATTCGGTGGCGATGATGAACCTGATCCGCCTCGGCCGGATCACCGCCGACCCGCAGCTGGAGCAGAAGGCGGCGGCCATCGCCAAGCTCTTTTCCGCCCAGCTGGTCCAGTCCCCCACCGGCTTCACCCAGATGCTCTGCGCCGTCGATTTTGCCGCCGGCCCCTCCTTCGAGGTGGTGATCGCCGGAAAGCGCGATGCCGAGGACACCAAACAGATGCTCCGCGCCGTGGAATCGGTCTACATCCCCAACATGGTGGTGGTCCTTCGTCCCGAAGAGCAGGACCCCGTTCTCGCCCTGGCCCCCTATCTCGAGGCACAGACCAGCCGGGAAGGCAAGGCCACTGCCTATGTCTGCCGCAACTATGCCTGCCAGGCCCCGGTCACCGACCCGAAAAAGATGATTGAACTGCTGAAGCAGTGACCGCCGGGGCAGATCAATGTCCTGTAAGACTGCAAACGGATAAAAATTTTTACTCGGGCTGGTGAAACCGGTCATCGGCCCGGGTGCGCTCGGAGCGCCGCTCGTCCAGCCAGCCGGCTTTTGAAACGGGGTGAGCGTCGAATTCCGGGACATAGGGTTTGATGTCCAGCAGCGGTGTGCCGTTCAGGATATCCACCCCGCTGATTTGCAGGATGTTCCCCTTGCGGGCCACCAGCCGGACCACCGAGAGGCCGATGGGATTCGGCCGGCACGGTGAGCGCGTGGCGAACAGGCCGTGTTCGATCACGTCCCGGTATGGGACGATTTTCGGGCGGTAATCTCCGGCCCTGTCGAGCAGGTAGATCAGCCAGACACGTTCGAACCCTTCGATATCTTCCAGCGCCTCCTCGAACCCGGGCTCGAGGATCACCTGCCCCACGCACGTATCATCGGCATAGGCGGGCTGGATGGGTGTGCCCGCCGCGGTTTTGTGATCCGAGCGGATCACGCCGATGGGGGTGAAGGTGAAGGGAGCCTCGGCGGTCATGGTTTTGCGAATTCCAGAAAGAGCTGGTAGGGCAGCAGCTCCGGGCTCTCCGACACAAAAACGAATCCGGCCCCGGCCATCAGCTCCATGATCTTGTCCCGCGGGATCTTCATCGATTCCGGCGGCCCCTTCGGCAGATCACCTTCCCGGAACTCGATGAGCACCAGCCGGGCGCCGGAACGCATTTTGCCGGCGAGTTTCTTGAGCCACGCCGGACGGTCCGATACGTGGTGCAGCACATCGCAGATGAAGACCAGGTCGACGCCTTCCGGCAGCATCGGGTTCGCCGGCTCGATCAGCTCCGCCTGGACGTTCTTGATCCCCTCGGTCATTACCTTGTGGTGGATGTGCCGGATCATTTCCGGTTCGATGTCGCTGGCGATGACCTTGCCTTCAGGAAGCAGTTTGGCCATGCGAAAGGTGAAGTAGCCACCGCCGGCGCCGAGATCGACCACCGTCTCCGATCCCTCGAGGTTCAGTGCCGCCACCACCTCATCCGGTTTCTGCCAGGCCGCCCGTTCCGGGTTGTCGAGGAAGGCGATGTACTCATCCACGTCTTCGATCGGCCGCAGATGGTCCGGGTCGATGCCATGCTTGTGGAGCGGGCAGTCGATGGGGGGAAGCGACGGGTCGTGCGCCGGTTCAGCGGTTGGGGAGTTCTGTGACTGGCAGAATCCGGGTAAGGCGGATGCTGCCAAAACCATGGCGAATAGAAAAACAGAGAGACGAGTATGGTTTCGGCTGTTCTGAATCATGATGATGCCCCCTGTTTGGTTCGGATTGTCCGGTATCCATATCAGACGTTACCAGATCACTCCGGCCTGAATCAAATAGAGCTGCCACAGGCATATATTCCCCATTTCCGCTGGATAATGTAGGAGCGGTGCCGATGGTTCGTAAACCGCGTGCTTCAGTAAATCACTTTGCCTACCTGTGAAATTTGCTGACAGGCCTGCCGGATATTTTGCAGTCTCCCCCCGTGTCCCGGCTGACCGTGTGGCGATCGGATCGGATAATCGATTTGAAATCAATGCGTTCAAATCAACTCCACCGTCTGGCACGGCCCTTGCTCTTTTTACCGGTGTGCATGGAATCGATCTGCAGATCAAATATCGGGATGAACCTTAAAAAATGAACGAGAAAAACGAAAAAGGGGGAAGGAAGATGTTTAGGAACAGAGCCGCCGCCATCCTGATCACCGGAATGATTCTTTTCACGGGAGCCACGGTCATGGCCCAGGGCGTTGGGGAGAAGACAACTGTGTCCGGCACGTCGACATGTTCGACTGTTGAGTCCGCGATGGAGTTTTCCCTTGACCGGGAATGGATGCAGGAACCGACGCTCTACTGCATGAACCTCGGTCGGGGCCGACCGCAGATCACCCGCAAGAGATTGGACCTCGATCCAGGCATCCAGGAGTTGCGCTGGGTCGCCGCCCACGGCCCTCGTCAGGACATGCTCGAGGCGTTCCTCTCTCAGCAGTCAGGGAACGACGAAGTGGCCGAGGACGGACAGTTGAGCCGGGTTGGCGGGACGGTTGAATCCTGGTCGCAGATAGTGGCCACGGCGCCGTGGACCGGCCTTTCGCCGGTCAGCATTGGCCGCCTGGACGTGAGCCTGATTGGATCTGAAAGTGTCCGGAGGACTTCGGAATAAGGCGGGATCAGGTTTCCTGCTTTCCCTCCTGGTCGGGGATCGGCAGACGGTCTTTATCCTCGGCGGTGACTTCCACGAGCGGCTTGATCCGCACTCGTCCGAAGGTGATGAGGAAAACAGCTGCTCCGAACAGCAGGTTGAACTGTTCACGGAACACGCTGTCCCGCTCGAGCCACCTGACCAACAGAATAACAAAGAGCCCCAGGAGAGCCAGCCCGGCCAGCAGGTAGGCCAGGAGCAGGTTGCCCCCGGCCAGGAGATCGGTCTTCTTCACCGGCTTGGCCGGACGCCGGGTCTCCCACGCGGTGAGGCCGATGGGGCCGGTGGGGCCGATGGGGTTCTCAAATTTCGAGCCGGCGATCACCGGAAACGGTTCCACAATCAGGGGTGGGTCAGCGGGGTCATCGGTATCCACATGGGCCACGGCCACCGGTTCCATTTCCAGCGGTGCCGCCTCGGCCTGCTCAGGCAGGGACTCCACAACCGCCGCAACCTGTTCGGCGGTCTCCACCGGCTTTTCCTCACCGGCGGGCAGTGTCGCTTCGGTCTCTTCGGGCTCGGGCAGAACAGACGCCGCCACCTGGCCGGCGATCTCCACCGGCTTCTCCTCACCGGCGGGCAGTGTCGCTTCGGTCTCTTCGGGCTCGGGCAGAACAGACGCCGCCACCTGGCTGGCGATCTCCACCGGCTTTTCCTCACCGGTGGGCAGTGTTGCTTCGGTCTCTTCGGGCTCGGTCACCACAACCGCCGCTTCCTGGTGGGCGGTCTCCTCCAGCTTTTCCTCACTGGTGGGAAGTGTCGCGTTTTCGGTCGTCTTCTTTGCGACCATGGCGGGCTGCTGCACGGGGTGATGGGCCGGTGTGTGCGGCAGCACGTCGGGCGGAAGGATGAGGATGTCGCCAACCACGATGACGTTAAACCGGCCGTCACGCAACTGGTTCACGTCGGCCTTTCTGATCAGGTCGGCATTGGCGTTGATGGTCGCCTTGATCGCTCCGATGAGAGCGCGCCCGTTGCCCTTCAATTTGGGATTCAACCTGATCAGTACCCGGCTGATGCCGGTGTCGCCCTCTTCCACCGCGGCGATGGCGGGCAGCTGCAGTGTGGTTCCCGGCTCGACCCGGTTGGCGGCGGGGTCGTGCAGCTCGGCCGGATTGGCATTGGCCACCAGGCCTTCGTTCAGCGCGATGGTCTCCCGCAGCAACCTGGTCCAGGTGCTCTCCATTTTCTGGAGATCCAGATCGGAATAGGTCAGACGCATGATGCTGGCCAGGGAACCGCCGGCCTCGATGGAGAGCCCGAATTCTTTGGCGATTCTTTCTGTACGATCAAGATTCTTTTCCGGGAGCGTGGTCAGTTCAGTGCGGTCCGCCCTGGTGGCGTGATAACAGAAAATGAGCAGCAGAATGGTCAGGAGAACGGTGATCTTGCCGAGACTGTTCATCTCTGAGCCTGTCAGTGAATACGGCCTGTTACTCCGCTGGCGCGGATATACTCACTTGCATTCCATTTTAACGGAATTATATTTTTTTATGCAAGTGAAAAATGGCCGGAGGGCACATTTTTCTCAGTCAAGCAGCGCCACGCTCTTCACCTGGGCCCAAACCTCTGATCCTGGCTCGAGGTGGAGCTCCGCGGCCGACTTGCGGGTGATGCGGGAGAGCAGCGGCACACCCCCGGCTTCCAGACGGACGATCACCTGTGCCGGGGGCTGGTCGGCCATCTGGACTACCCGCACCGGAAGGATGTTGAGGATGCTGGTATTGTTGTGCGGTTCCAGCGACAGACTGACGTCGCGGGCCAGCACTCGCAACCGCACCGTCTCACCATCGTTCAGACCTGTTCCGGGCAGGGTAATTTTGCCTCCAGGGAAACTGAGGCAGGTGAGTTGCCAGGTGTGGTCCCGGCCGGTGACCAGCGCTTCGACGATGGCCGCCGAGCCGCGGCCCCGGGCCAGCGGCAGGTCCACACGGGTCAGCATCTCGTTCATCGGTCCGGAGGCCCGGATGGTGCCCGGTTCCATCAGCACCAGGTGGTCGGCAAGGCGGGCCACCTCTTCCGGCTGGTGGCTGACGTAGAAGACCGGGATCTCCAGCTGGCGGTGCATCCGCTGGAGAAAGGGGAGGATGTTCGCCCGGCTCTCCAGGTCCAGTGCGGCCAGCGGCTCGTCCAGCAGGAGGAGCTGCGGGCTGACCAGCAGCGCCCGGGCAATGGCCACCCGCTGGGCCTCGCCGCCGGAGAGCCCGTTGGTCCGGCGATCGAGGAGCGGTTCCACCCCCAGCAGGTCCACTGCCCGCTGAAAGGAGACCTGGCGCCGCGCCTCGGGCGTGCGCTTCAGTCCGTACTCCAGGTTGCCCCGCACCGTGAGGTGCTCGAAGAGACAGGTCTCCTGGAAGACGTAGCCCAGTGCCCGGCAGTGGGCCGGCAGGGAGAAGCCGTTCTCCTGCCACACCCGGTCACCGATCTTCAAGTGTCCACCGGGACATGGCTCAAGGCCGGCCATGGCCCGCAGCAGGGTGGTCTTGCCGCAGCCCGAGGGGCCGACGATGGCGGTGACCCCGCGGTCCGGCGCGGTGAGCTGCACCGCGAGGGTGAAGTCTCCGCGGGTGATCTTGAAACGGGCCTCGATGCTCATGGCCGCACCAGTACGAAACGGCGGTTCAGGCTGTAGACCGCCAGCAGCATCAGAAAGGAGAGCAGCAGCAGCCCGCCGGCCAGCCAGTGGGCCCGGCCATACTGCAGCATCTCCACCTGGTCGTAGATGGCGATGGAGAGGACCCGGGTCTCGCCGGGGATGCTGCCGCCGATCATCAGCACCACGCCGAACTCGCCCACCGTGTGGGCGAAGCCGAGCACCGCGGCGGTGAGGAAGCCGGGGCGGGCCAGGGGCACGGCCACGGTAAAGAAGCGGTCAAGCGGGGATGCGCCGAGGGTGGCCGCCGCTTCCAGCGGGCGGCGGCCCACCGCGGTGAAGGCCCCCTCCAGCGGCTGGACCACGAAGGGTAGCGAGTAGATCATCGACCCCACCACCAGGCCGGCGAAGGTGAAGGTCAGCGGCGGCCGGCCCAGCAGCTCCATCAGCCGGCCCAGCGGCCCCCGGGGCCCGAGGGCCACCAGCAGGTAGAAGCCGAGCACCGTGGGCGGCAGGACCAGCGGCAGGGCCACCACCGCTTCCACCAGGGTCTTCCAGCGAACCGCGGTGCGGGCCAGCCACCAGGCCAGCGGCGTGCCGAGAACCAGCAGGATCAGGGTGGTGATTCCGGCCAGCTTGAAGGTGATCCAGAGGGCGGTGAGTTCCGGGTTCACGGTGCAGCGGCCTCCGGTTCGGGAATGGTGTAGCCGTAGCGGAGGATGATCTCCCGGGCCGCGTCCCCCCTGAGGAAATCGAGGAACTGCCGCGCCGCTTTCGAATCGGTGAGCAGGACGGCCTGCTGTTCGATGGGCCGGTGGTGTTCCTGGGGGACGAGCCAGGATGATCCCTCCTGCGTTTGCCCGTGCCGCCGGAGCTGTGAGAGGGCCACGAACCCCAGCTCGGCGTTGCCGGTGCGCACGAACTGGAAGGCCTGGCTGATGCTCTCGCCGCGCACCAGGCGAGGTTCCAGCCGTTCCCACAGTTCCATGGCCCGCAGCGTCTCCTCGGCGGCGGCGCCGTAGGGGGCCAGCTGGGGGCTGGCGATGGCCAGGTGCCGGAAGGTCCCCCGCCACAGAACCTCGCCGGCGGGGTCGACAAGGCCGTCCGTCCGACTCCAGAGCACCAGGCGGCCCACGGCGTAGGTGAGGCGGCTGCCGGTTTGGGCCAGGCCCTTATCCTCCAGCAGCTTCGGCCGTTCCACATCGGCGGCGAGGAAAGCGGCAAAAGGGGCGCCGTTGACGATCTGGGCGTAGTGCTTGCCGGTGGAGCCGAAGACCGGGACCACCGTGTGGCCGCTGGCAGCTTCAAAGCTGGAGACCAGGGCGTTCATGGCGTCGGCGAAGTTGGCCGCCACCGCCACCCGGATCTCGTCGGCCGCGGCGGCGGGACCGAGCAGGAGCATTGCGGTAATGATGATCATGACCGTGAACTGTCGGTGCATTCGGTCTCCTGATCCAGGTGTGGTGTGGAATCTTTCAGAAGTCGAGCTTGCCGGTGCGCCGCTGGAGAAAGGCCCCCAGTTCCTTCCAGGCGGCACGGAAGGCCGTGACCGCCTGTTCGCCGGTTTCGGTCAGTGCTGTCCCGCCGCCGCCCTTGCCGCCGGTACTGGTCACCACCAGTGGTGAGCGGCCCTGGCGGTTCATCGAATCCACCAGCTTCCAGGCGTGACGGTAGGACATCTTCATCGAGCGGGCCGCCGCGCTGATCGAACCATGTTCCCCGATCCGCTCCAGCAGCACGGCCCGGCCATAGCCGATAAAGGTCCCTTCCGGTCCCTCGATCCAGAGTTTGCCCCGCACCCGGTACCGCCGATCTGTCCCCTTCTTGCCCATGGACCGTAATATACAGCTGAGCATAACGCTCTGCAAGTCCGCACCATGGTGGTGCGGGCCATTGTGATCGACCGGTCAGTCGGTCCCGTGGCAGGGGGCGCAGTCCCAGGGGTTGGGTGTGGTGTGGCAGATCTCCAGCGTTTTCAAGGCTTCGCTCACCAGTTCCGCCTCGATCTTCCCCTGCCGGGCCAGGGCCGCCAGGGCCGATGCCGCGATGTGCTCGGCATCGATCTCGAAAAAGTAGCGCAACGCCTGCCGGGTGTCACTGCGGCCGAACCCGTCGGTGCCCAGGACCGTGAAATCGCCGGGCACCCAGCGGGCCACCAGGTCGGGCACCGCCTTGAGATAGTCGGTGGCCGCGATCACCGGCCCCTCAACCGTGCCCAACTGTTCGGTGATGTAGGGCGTGCGGGCCGTCTCGTCGGGGTACATGCCGGCGTGCCGTTCACAGTCCAGGGCGTCCCGCCGCAGCTCGCCGTAGCTGGTGACGCTCCAGACGTCGGCCGATACCTGGAATTTTTCGGCGAGAATCGCCTGGGCCCGGATCGCCTCGCGCAGGATCGGGCCGGAGCCGAGCAGTTGGACACGGAGCGGGTGATCCCCCTCTGCAGGCTTTGACCAGGTAGAGGCCCCTGAGGATACCCTCCTTCGCCCCCTCGGGCATGCCGGGGCATGACGTAGGCCTCGTTGTAGAGGGTGAGGTAGTAGAAGATGTCCTCGCTGTTGTCCAGCATCCGGCGCATGCCCTCTTCCACGATCACCGCCATCTCGTAGGCGTAGGCCGGGTCGTAGGCCCGGCAGGAGGGTACGGTGGCGGCCAGCAGCAGGCTGTGGCCGTCCTGGTGCTGCAGGCCCTCGCCGTTGAGGGTGGTGCGTCCGGCGGTGGCCCCCAGCAGGAAGCCCCGGCCGCGGTTGTCGGCAAAGGACCAGATGGAGTCGCCCACCCGCTGGAAACCGAACATGGAGTAGAAGATGTAGAGCGGCAGCATGGGCTCGCCGTTGGTGGCGTAGCTGGTGCCCGCGGCGGTGAAGGAGGCCATGGCCCCGGCCTCGGTGATCCCCTCCTCGAGGATCTGGCCGTCCACGGCCTCCTTGTAGCTGAGCACGAAATCGGCGTCCACCGGCTGGTAGTTCTGTCCCTGGGGCGAGTAGATCTTGAACTGGCTGAAGAAGGGGTCCATGCCGAAGGTCCGCGCCTCGTCGGGGATGATCGGCACCACCCGCGAGCCGATCGACTTGTCCTTCATCAGGTTGCGCACCAGCCGGGCAAAGGCCATGGTGGTGGAGGCTTCCTGCTTCGCCTCCTCGGTGCCGGCGTGGAACTCGGCGAAGGCCTTCTCGCCGGGGAGGTCCAGCTGCACCGGCAGCACCACGCGTTTGGGCACCGAGACCGCCCAGGGCCTGCCGCCGCTCCAGCATGTAGCGAACCTCCTCGCTCTCCGGGCCGGGGTGGTAGTAGGGCGCTTCCGATATCTTCTCGTCGGGAATCGGCAGTTCCAGCCGGTCGCGGAAGACCTTCAGCTCCTTTTCGTTCAGCTTCTTCATCTGGTGGGTGGCGTTGCGCCCTTCGAACTCGTCACCCAGGGTCCAGCCCTTGACCGTCTTGGCCAGGATCACCGAGGGCCGCCCTCCGATTTCGGTGGCCGCCTTGTATGCGGCGTAGAGCTTGCGGTAGTCGTGCCCACCGCGGCGCAGCCGTTTCAGCTGTTCGTCGTCCAGGTGCTCCACCAGCTTCTGCAGTGCCGGCTCCGGGCCGAAGAAGTGCTCGCGGATGTAGGCCCCGGTCTCCACGCGGAAGCGCTGGTAGTCGCCGTCCAGGGTGTCGCCCATCCGTTTCACCAGCTGTCCGTCCAGGTCGTTCTTCAGCAGCTCGTCCCACTCCCGGCCCCAGATCACCTTGAAGACGTTCCAGCCGGCGCCGCGGAACACACGCCTCCAGTTCCTGGATGATCTTGCCGTTGCCCCGCACCGGCCCGTCCAGCCGCTGCAGGTTGCAGTTGACCACGAAGATCAGGTTGTCCAGCCCCTCGCGGGAGGCCAGCCGCAGCGCGGCCAGCGATTCGGGCTCGTCGGTCTCGCCGTCGCCGAGAAAAGCCCAGACCCGCCGGCCGCTGGTGTCGGCGATGCCGCGGTTCTGCAGGTAGCGCAGGAACCGCGCCTGGTAGATGGCGTTCAAAGGACCGAGGCCCATGGAGACCGTGGGGAACTCCCAGAAGTCGGGCATCAGCCGCGGGTGGGGGTAGCTGGAGAGCCCCGGGGCGAAGGCCTCGCGGCGGAAACGGTCCAGCTGCGCCTCATCGAACCGGCCCTCCAGAAAGGCCCGGGCGTAGATCCCGGGGGAGGCGTGGCCCTGGAAGAAGATCAGGTCGCCGGTGCCGTTGTCGTCCTTGCCGCGGAAGAAGTGGTTGAAGCCCACCTCGTAGAGCGAGGCCGCCGAGGCGTAGCTGGAGAGGTGGCCGCCCAGCCCGGCGTAGTGGTTGTTGGCCCGGGTGACCATGGCCACGGCGTTCCAGCGGATCAGCCGCCGGATCCGCCGCTCCATCGCCTCGTCGCCGGGGAAGTCCGGCTCCTGCTCGGGGCTGATGGTGTTGATGTAGCGGGTCTGGGTGGTGGGCGGCAGGCCGAGGTTCAGCTGCTTGGCCCTTTTCAGCACCTTGTAGAGCAGGAACTGGGCGCGGTCCGCCCCGGCCCGCTGCACCACCTCGTCGAGCGAATCCATCCACTCCCTTGTTTCCAGTGGGTCACTGTCCGGCAGCTGTTCCTTGAATTCTTCGAATATCATCGCTCACCTCCCCGGGTTGTTTGCCTAGAGCGAGCATTTTACATCGTTTCGGGGCGGTGCGTTCTAAAAAGTGAAATCGTCAGGATTGGATGCGGGGCTGTGGCTGGTGATTCGGATCCAGGGGCTTATCAGGATTCAAGGACACTCCTGACGATGTCCAAAAGCTGGTGATCAAGCAGCGGTTTGTGCAGGAAATCCTCGGCGCCGGCCTCCCGGGCCGCCGCGGCCATCTCCTCGTCACCGTGTCCGGTGATGAAGATGATGGGGATCTTCAGCCCCTCTTCGGCCAGCCGCCGCTGCAGTTCGAGGCCGCTCATCCGCGGCATACGAACATCGAGAATCAGGCAGGCCGGTGCTTCCGGGTAGCGGAGCCGCAGGAACTCCCGGGCCGAATCAAAGGTTTTCACCTCGTACCCTTCCGCGGTGAGCAGCCGGCGCAGCGCCCGGCGGATGGCCGGATCGTCGTCGATGACGAAGATGGTGTTGGGCTGGCTGCTCATGAATTCCCCGGTATACAGTCAGCGGCCCGGGGTTGCCCCCGGGCCGCTGGAGGTCATCGGTCGCCGGCGCCGCTCGCTGGAGCGGGCCGTGACGATGTTTAGTTGGCGTTCACAACCGCGGTGGCCGACTGGACCACGCCCGTGTCGAGGTTCTCGAAAGTGAGGGTGAGGGTGTTGTTGCCGCGCAGGGCATCGTAGGCCGGCAGGTTGAACTGGAAGCTGGGAAGCTTGCAGTCGCCCGGGGGCACCGTCACCGTGCCGTGGCGCCAGTCGTTGACCACCACACCGTTGGCCCGCGTGAAGTCGATCTGGCCGTAGTACTGGTGGTGAACGCTGTCGAAGTTACACACCTGGGGGACAACCGTCAGCGGGAAGGGCAGGGTGCCGGTCTCGGGGGTCACGTCGAGGGCCGCACCGAAGTCCGGGCCGCCGTAGCAGATGGCCAGGTTGTCCACGCCCACATTCCAGTTCTGGAAAATCCCGAAGTAGGCCGGGTGGAACCACCAGATCTCCAGCACGTCGACGCTGGTGATCACGTCGCTCCACTCCACGCCGGGGCGGAAGTTCTCGCCGTCACCGACCCAGCCGCCGGACCAGCCGGCGGGAACGGCGTCTAGGGAGGCGCTGGGGATGGTGAACTCGTAGTGTACCCACCCCACGCCGATCTCGGGAATGAGCTGGCCCGGGAAGTAGGCGTAGTCGTCGTCATCCACTGTCGGCGTGCCCTTGGTGTCGCGCAGCAGCACCGACATCTCGATGGGGTTGTAACCGAAGTCCATGTGGTCGGTGCGGGCGTCGAATGTGATGGTGGTCACGCCCATCCCGCGGTAGTCGCCGGTGAAATCGGCAGCGCCCTCATCGGTGGACAGGATGGGAGCGAAGGTGTCCAGCGACGGGTTGTTCAGCCAGTAACCGGGGTTGCCGCCGGTGGACTGAACCACGTCGGCAAAGCCGAAGGAGAGGCCGTAATCGGCCACGCCGTCCTCGAAATCCTCGACGGCACAGCCCGGATCCACGGTGATGGTGATGTTGTCCACGCCCACGTTCCAGTTCTGGAAGATGCCGAAGTAGGCTGGGTGGAACCACCAGATCTCGACAACGTCGACGCCAGTGATCACGTCGTTCCAGTCGATGCCGGGGCGGAAGTTCTCGCCGTCGCCGACCCAGCCGCCGGACCAGCCGGCGGGAACGGCTTCGGTGGAGGCGCTGGGGATGATGAACTCGTAGTGCAGCCAGCCTTCACCCGGCTGGGGAATGATCGCGCCCGGGAAGTAGGCGTAGTCGTCGTCATCCACACTCGGCGTCCCCTTGGTGTCGCGCAGGAGCACCGACATCTCAATGGGCACCGGGCCGAAGTCGATGTAGTCGGTCCGGGCGTCGAAGCTGATGGCGGTCACGCCCATGGCCCGGTAGTCACCGGTGAAATCGGCCGCGCCCTCTTCCGTGGACAGAATGGGGGCGAAGGTGTCCAGCGACGGGTTGTTCAGCCAGTAACCGGGGTTGCCGCCGGTGGACTGAACCACGTCGGCAAAGCCGAAGGACCAGCCGTAGTCGGCCACGCCGTCCTCGAAGTCCTCGACGGCGCAGACGGCGGGCATGGCCGTCCAGGCGAACATCGCAACCGCTGCCAGCAGAATCAGGGTCCTCTTCATCACTCTTCCTCCTTGGGTTGTTCGACGGTATGGGTCCGAATCAACCGAACCGACCGAATTGCAGACAAGCATCAACACGTGACGATGAAAGGATACGTCTCGGGGAGAGTGCGCCACAATTGGACCTTGGTCCCATATGGATGGGCCCGGGGGTACCCCGTGTCCCATGGGGAGCGCCGGGACGTTATAGGTGAAACTGCAATGATGACAATATTTTAAAGGTGGGACGAGAGGCGGGGTCCAGGGTGGGGCCGTGGTTCAGTCGTTGTCAGGCGTATCCCCCTTTCCGTGGATTCCAACGGTTCCGGCAAGTTTGACCAGGTGGGCCAGCGAGTCGGCCTTCATCTTTTCCATCACCCGGCCGCGGTGGACCTTGATGGTCTTTTCGCTGGTGCCCAGGTCGAAGGCGATCTGCTTGTTCAGCATACCGCTGACCACCAACGACATCACTTCCAGTTCGCGGGGTGTGAGTGTGTCCACCCGGTCCTGGACGGCGGCCCGTTCCTCGCGCTCGGCCCGGTCTTCACGGTCCAGCTCGATGGCGCGCTGGACGGCGTCGAGCAGCTGCTGGTCGCTGAACGGCTTCTGCAGGAAATCGATGGCCCCGACCTTCATCGCATCCACGGCCATGGGAACGTCACCGTGGGCGGTGATGAAGATGATCGGCAGGAGCGATCCTCTTTTCTCCAGTTCCCGCTGCAGGTCGAGGCCGCTCATTCGCGGCATGCGCACGTCGAGCACCAGGCAGCAGGGCCGATCGGGCAGCTGGAAGCCGACGAACTCGCGGGCCGACTCGAATGCCTGAACCTCCATCCCCACAGATTTGAACAGCCGCTTGAGGGACTCCCGGATCGCCGGATCGTCATCCACCACGAAGACCACTGGTTCGGTTTCAGGCATCATCCGCTTCCCCTGTGGGCAACGAGAACTGCACGGTCAGACCCCGGTCAGTGTTGCGCTCTGCCCACAGCTTTCCCCCGTGGGCCTTGATGATGGTGCGGCAGATGGGCAGCCCCATGCCCAGGCCATCCTCACGGGTGGTGTAGAACGGGTCGAACATCTGCTCCAGTACCTCATCGTCGATGGCCGGACCGGCATCCCTCACCGATACCATGATTCTGTTTTCCTCGTCAACGGAGGTGGTTACCTGCAGTGCGCTGCCGGATGCGGCTCCCTTCATCGCCGCGGCCCCGTTCTGGATCAGATTGAGCACCACCTGCTGCAGCTGGATCCGGTCCCCCTCGATCTCCGGCAGGCCCGGTTCCAGGGCCAGTTCCAGGTTCACGTCTTTTGTCTTTACGTCGGCCCGGGCGATGGGCTCGATCAACCGCACGGCGTCGTTGACGTCGAATTTTTCTTGGCTGATTTCGCCGCGGCGCATCAGCGCGCGAAGCCTGGTGATGATTTCGTCGGCCCGACCGGTGGACTCGACGATGTCGGCCAGTGCCCCGTCCACCTCCTGCTCGTTGGGCGGTGTCGCCCGGAGAAATCGTTGGGATGCCCTCGCATTCTGGAGGATGGCGGTGAGCGGCTGCCGCAGCTCGTGAACAAAGGCGGCGGAGAGCTCGCCCATGGTGGCCACCCGGGCCACGTGGGCCAGTTCGGTCCGGGCCGCCGCCTCCAGCTCGGCGTGGGCCCGCTCCAGGGCCAGGTTCTTCCGACGGATTTCCCGGTTGACGCGGACCTTCAGGCGGTAGCCGCGGTAGAGCAGGAAGATGATGACCACGGTCAGGGCAAGACTGAGCAGGATGATGTTGCGGATGGTCCGCTGTGTCTTCCGTTTTCGCTCAAGAAGTTCGATCTGCTGGTCCTTTCCCTCCACCTCGAAACGGGTCTGCAGTTCGGCCATCTTGCGGCTGCTGGCCTCGTTGAAGATGCTGTCGTTGATTTCCTTGAACTGCTTGAAGTGCTCCAGTGCCATGTCCATCCGGCCGGCCCGCTCATGGAGCTCGGAGAGGGAGAGGTGCGTGTCTCGCACGATCTCCTTGACGTTGATCTCGCTGGCCACGGCCAGCGCCTCGTCCAGGTCGTCCACTGCCCGTTCCAGGTCGCCGGTCTGGGCAAAAATGTTTCCGATGTTCTTGCGAGTGTCGGCTTCTCCCTGCCGGTCGCCGATGGAGATGCGCACCTCAAGTGCTTCCTGGTAGCTGCTCAGGGCGGCCTGGAAATCACCCCGCGCCTCGTGAACCATTCCCATGTGGTTGAGCGAGAAGCCCATGCTGGCCCGGTCGCCAAGTTCCCGCCCGATCTCCAGGGCCCGGGTCAGGGAGGCCAGCGCCTGGTCATACTGCTCCATCCCCACGTGAACCAGCCCGATATTGTTCAGCGTGCTGGTCATCAACTGCCGCTCACCCAGCTTTTCGTAGATCCTGATCGCTTCCCCATAGTGCCGCAGCGCTTCCGCGTACTCTTCCGTGGCATCGGAGACATTGCCCAGGTTGTTGTATCCCTTGGCGATCTCCAGTTCGTCGCCCAGCGCTTCCCGAATGGCCAGAGCGCGGTAGTAATAGTCCAGGGCCTGGTCGTATTCGCCCCAGAGGAAGTGGATGATGCCGATGTTGTTCAGCGCGGCGGCGCTTCGATCCTGGTTTCCCAGCTGCTCGGCCAGTTCCAGGCATTCGGTGTAGTACAGCAGGGCCCGGGCGTAGTCGGCGAGGAAGTAGTGCCCGATCCCCAGATTGTTCAGGGCGGTGACTTCTCCCTCCTCGTAGTCCAGTTCCCGGGCCAGTTGCAGTGCTTCCGTGGAATGAGCCACCGACTGCTGCGTCTCGATCTCCTTGATCTCGTAGGCCAGTTCGTTCAGCAGGTCCACACGCTCCGCGCCGGTGGCAAAGACCAGGCGATCTTCCAGCTCTTCCTTCTCGGTGGCGACGCACACGGCAGGGAGGAGGAGCAGCAGGCTGCCGATCAGGGAACAGACGATGTGAATCCGCGCTGCTTTCATCCTCTTCTTTCAGATGCGGTGAACTCGGGTTTATCCTTGCAGTGCATAATATTGTATCAACCTTAGATATACGGTACTTCGGGAACTGGAGCAACAACCGTGCTCACCGCACCTCGGGCGGTTCAAGGCAGACGTCTTCGCCCTCCTCGGGCAGGATGCCCGAGAAGATCCAGGTCACGGGAACAAAGACGATGCTCGCCAGATACCGCATTGATGTTTCGGCGATCCCGAGCGGTGTGGTCCCGATGCGGAAGTCGGACAGGGGGCCGGAGACGGTGAGCGGGGTGGCCAGAGTGAAGAACTGGGGCCGCTTTGATCGTGGCCGCAATACCAGGTCGACACGCTTCTTCTTCAGGTCAATCGATCCCTTGCCCCGCACCCTGACCGTGGTGGTGTCGATAATCAAGGTCTCGGGCGTCAGGACTCCGTCGTTCAGGTCGAAGAAGCCGGTGACACAGTTGACGCTGGGCTTTGACTCGGGATCGAGATCGGGGAGGATGGCGAAGAAGATATTGGTCGCCCAGTAGTCGAATATTTTTGCTTTGGCGTTCTCGGGCCAGAGGGTGAAGTCGAACCGTCCGTTGCCGTTCCGGACGGGTTGGGCGAAGTCCGTTCCCCGGGAGCTCACGTCCGCCCTGAGGCTGAACGTACCGCGGGCCTCGGCATCCTTGTTCACCTGCTGCAGCAGGTCTCCGTAGTCGAAGTCGTTTATGCTTACCGACAGTTCCGTCGAGGCGCCGTCATCCTCCGCCGTGAAGATACAGCCGGCGGCCACCTCTCCCCCGGGGATCTCCATTCCGAGGGAGATGTTCAGCTTCCCGCTTTCCAGGGTTCCGTCCAGCCGGGCTTTACCCAGGCGCTCGTCCCCCAGCCGGGCCTCGGCCACCTCCAGGGCGAGGCGGCCATCGTAGCTCCGCAGGCGGCCGGGGCTGAGCAGCGGGGCCGTTTCCTCTGTATCCACTGTCTCCTCGGTGGTAACCCGTACCGGTGACCAGCCCTTGAGGTCAAAGTCCCTGAGCTGCAAGGTTTCCACCCGGAAGTCGCCCTCCAGGCGGGGTCGCTCGCCGGTCATGGCAAGTTTTGCCGTGCCCTGCAGAATGCTCTCTCCCACCCCGACGGCCGCATCGGTCAGCCGGAGGCCCTCCTCCTCGATCCACAGCCGCCCCGAAAGGTGGAGGGGGCCGAGGGGGGGCAGCGAGACATTGAGCAGGGGGTCGAAGATGTCGAGCCTTTCCCCGGATAAGGTGATGCCCAGTTCGGTGCCCACCGGGGTGAAGGGTAGGGCGATGGCGCTCTCGATCTCTGTTTCCGAGCGGGGACCCACCAGCTTCAGGTGAGTGAGCGCCTTCTTGCCCGTGCCGTTCCGGACCTCGGTAACCTCGATCCGGCCATCCACCACCAGGGCGGGGAAGCCATCGATGCTCGGTTCCAGCTCGATTTCGTATTGGCCTTTCTCCACTCGCCGCAGCAGGGCGTTCGGGATACTGATCTGCCGCATCTGCTCCGTGAACAGGTCGGGCACCGAGAAACGCCCTTCCTCCACCATGAAGTCGAAACGGTGGTCCTCCAGCATTTCCTCGATGTTCCCGCCTGCCATCCAGATATCGAGGTGAACCGCTCCGGCCGTGGCCTCCACATCCCGGGTCATCCCGGCCAGGGACATCAGGGACCCCACATCGACATTTCCGGCATCCAGGGAGAACCCGGCCCGCATCCACCCGTCCTCCTCCTCCATATCGAAACGTCCCTCGTAGCGCGTACCATCGATAACGGCGCTGGCCGGCGCTTCTTTTACCAGCCCGTCGTCGATCACCAGTGCGGCCTGTATTTCAGTGACATCACCAACCGTGGTGGGTATGCGGTCAACTTCCAGCTCCAGTTGGAGGTCAAGCGGCGCTGCGACCGGGGTCGGGGGGTTCGCGCCACCGCCACTGTCCGCCGAAGCCTCGGGGAACAGGCCTTTCAGTTCCGCGGGATCGATGATCTCCGAACGGAGGGATGCCAGAAGCATTGGTCTTTCCGTGCCGGGTGACAGCGTCGCTTCGCCGGCGACCCGGCTGTTCCCCAGGTGAGCCGACTGGAGGATCATGTTCCACACCTCCCCGGTGCGGGACAGGGTCCCCTCGAGGGCGCAGGGGAGATCCGTGGTGGCTGGAGGGCCGCTCTGTGGTGAGAGGATCCCCAGCCGGCCGTCACCGATGGAGACCTCCATCCTCAGGAGTTCGCTGCCTCCGAACTCCGTCAGTTGGACGCGGCCCTGACCGGCGAAGAACCGGACCCCCTGGACGGTTACGCCCCGGTGGAGGAGCTCGGCATTCTCCAGGGACAGATCGGCTTTCAGGCCGTTAATCAGCGACTGCGGTTCATCCCCCTGCGTGGAGAGGGTCAGCTCAAGACGCCCAACACTTCCATGGAGATCGGCCAGGCCCGGGACCTGGCTGGCCAGGGCTTCGAGATCGAGATTTTCGGCAACGGCGTCGAGTCCCGCCTCCAGCCCGTCGCCCCGGGCGGCGACCTTGAGGGTGCCCTCGCACGTGGCGCCGGCAACCTCAGCCCGGGCGGGCAGGTTGAGGACCCCGTCCCGCAGAGATCCCTCGAGATTGATCTTTGCCACGCCCAGGGGGATTCCTCCGAGAGTGTCGGCATGCAGGGAGAGATCGGCGTCGAGGCGGTGCATCCACCCGGCCACGGCGGCCACCACATTCTCCTGCGGCTCTTCGGGCACCGGCCCGGATTCGTCCCCGGCGCCTTCATCCAGGAAGGGCGAGAGGTCGAACAGCCCCGTGGCCAGCGCCAGCCGGAGGTGGGGCCGCTCCCTCTCCCCGCCGGCCCGGAGCTCGCCGTCAACCGAATGATCCTCCACGGTGCCCCGGAAGGGGAGCCGGAGTTCTCCCCTGTCGACGTTCAGCTCCAGCTGGAGACCGGCGGCCCGGACCGGTGCATTGAGTATCGTCCCGATGGCCAGTACCAGCTCGATGCCCAGACCGTCGGGCAGGTCCGGCATCCGGAGGGGATCGTCCGGTGTCTCCTCCTGCCCTCCGAGGATGAGCAGCGGTTCCAGATCCAGCTGATCCATGCCCAGGTTGCCGCTGACCAGGATCCGGCCCCCGGCCAGGTCTAGGCCCAGGTCGCCGACCATTCTGTTGCCGGCGGCCTCGACGCTCAAATCCGCCAGGGTCAGCACCGTCCCTTTGGCCGACACGGTTGCGGCGGCCGAGAACGGTCCTGCCGGGGGCAGTTCCATCCCGGCCAGCCGCCCCAGCTCCTGCAGGTCCTCCCCCCCCAGGTGGAGCTCGGCATCGAAGCTGGTCTCTTCCCCGAAGAGCGCCCGGTGCACGGTCACTTCCCCGGTGTTGCCGGCACACTCCCCCTGAAGATGGAGAGGCCAGGGGCTGCCCCTCTCCTGGATCTCGTCCAGGGCGGGGAGGCTGAGGGTGGCGGTCAGGACTTCATCCCCCAGCGACGTCCTGGCGATCACCGTTACCGGCGCTTTGGCGGTGACGCTCCCCGTGATCTCCTCGATGACCATCTTCACCGGGTCGGACCCCCCGCCATGGTATGCCACATCCACGCCGGTGAGGGAGAAGGACTCCAGGCCGGCGAAACCGAATCCATCCTCCTCCCCGGATGAGCCGGATGAGTCAAAGGCCCAGTTGGGTTCGCCACCTCGATTCCGCAGGAGAGTGAGCTGTACCCCCTGGGCGGCGAGGTTGTGGACGAGGATCTTTTTCCGGAGGAGCGCACCGAGGGAGATCCGGATTTCCGATGGCCCCAGGTCGGCGAAGCGGTCTGCAGCCCATCCCGCCGGGTTGTAAACCTGGAGCCCGCCGACCTGCAGGGAGGGGGAGAAAGACACCTCCAGCGCCAGAGGTTCCACGATAGTGACCTGCCGGCCCAGGGCCTCGGCGGCGGCCGTCTCCAGGGAGCCGCGGTGCCCGCCCAGGTCAACCCGGACACCAACGAGGAGCAGAACAAGCAGCAGAGCGACCATCAGGGCGAGGAATGCCGCGGCAATCCATAAGATGCGACGGAGCTTTTTCGCGGCCATGGCCACTCTCCGAAATGTTTCATCGGGGCTGTCTGAGGGCTTCGACCCGGATATTACCACTGGGGCCTTGAATATTTGCAACGAAGGAGTGAGGAAGTTCGACAAAACAGGTAGAATATGGGACACGTTTTCAGGAGAAGGAATGAACATCGGCAACCAGCATGGGAATCGGACTGACCCGCGGGAACAGGAGCGGCAGTGGCTCCAGTTCGTGGAACGGGTGCGCGCCGGAGAGACCATCCCCTTTGCTGACCAGTGGTCCGTCTTCCGCTCGATCTACGCCGGCCGGGCTGCGGCCGGCGTGCCGCCACCGGCCTGGATCCCCACTGAGGAACAGGTGGCGAAATCCAACATCGGCCAGCTCATCGGCGAACTGGGCCTGTCCGGTTATGACGCCCTCCACCGCTGGTCGCTGGAGGATCGGGCCGGCTTCTGGGCTGTGGTGATCGAACGGCTGGGCATCGTTTTTGAGACGCCGCCCGGGATGACCGCTGACTTCTCCGGCGGGGTGGAAGAGGTGCGCTGGCTGCCGGGTGCACGGATGAACATCAGTGACAGCTGTTTCCGCGCCGACCCGGACCGGCCGGCGGTGCTCTGGGCCCGCGAGCAGGACGATGAACCGCAGGTCACCACCTATGGCGAACTGGAAGCGCTGGTCGACCGGGCCGCCGGCGGGTTTGCCCGCCTGGGGTTGCCCCGGGGAAGCGCCGTGGCCCTGTTCATGCCGATGAACCTCGAGTGCGTGGTGGCCTATCTTGCGGTTGTCCGTGCCGGGTTGCGGGTGATCTCCATCGCCGACAGCTTTTCGGCCGGCGAACTGGCCCGCCGTCTGGAGCTGGGCCAGGCCCGGCTGGTGGTGACCCAGGATGCCTACCTCCGGGGCGGTAAGGAAGTGCGACTTTACGACAAGGTCAGGGAGGCCGGGGCGCCGATGGCGGTGGTGGTGCCCATGGACCCGGAGCAGGACGTATCGCTGCGCGAGGGCGACATCCTCTGCGATCATTTCCTGGCCCCCGAAACCGGATTCAGTTCGGTGACGGCCGACCCGTACGACGTGACCAACATCCTCTTCTCCTCTGGTACCACCGGGACACCGAAGATGATCCCCTGGTCCCACCTCACGCCGTTGAAGTGCGGGATGGACGGCCGCTTTCACCAGGACATCGGTGAAAAGGACGTGGTGGCCTGGCCCACCAACATCGGCTGGATGATGGGCCCCTGGCTGATCTACGCCACGCTGCTCAACCGCGGGGCCATCGCGCTCCACGAGGGGGCGCCCACCGGCAGCGACTTTGCCCGTTTTATCGAGCGGGCCGGGGTCACCGTGCTCGGTGTGGTCCCTTCGCTGGTCCGCGCCTGGCGATCGTCCGGTGCGCTGGAACACGCCGACTGGAGTGCCATCCGTCTCTTCAGCTCCACCGGTGAGCCGTCGGCTGCCGAGGACTACCTCTGGCTGATGAGCCGCACCGGCTACCGGGCGCCGGTGATCGAGTACCTGGGCGGGACCGAGATCGGCGGCGGACTGATCACCGGCACCATGGTGCAGCCGGCTTCACCGGCCACCTTCAGCACACCGGCCCTGGGGGTCGGGCTGCTGATGCTTGACGAGCAGGGCCGCCCGGCAACCGAGGGTGAGACCGGAGAACTGTTCATCGTGCCGCCCTCCATCGGGCTCTCTCAAAACCTGCTCAACGGAGACCACCACCAGGTCTACTTCGAAGGGTGCCCCGCCGGGCCGGATGGCCAGCGGTTGCGCCGCCACGGCGACCAGATGCAGCGGCTGCATGGCGGGTACTTCCGCGCCCAGGGGCGGGCCGACGACACCATGAACCTTGGCGGGATCAAGGTCAGTTCGCTGGAACTGGAGCAGATCGTCGACACCCATCCCCTTGTTCTGGAGAGTGCGGCTGTGGGGGTCCAGCTGGGTGGCGAAGGCGCGGAGCAGCTGGTGCTTCACGTTGTTCCCGCTGGTGGAGACGAGGCGCCAGGGAAGCCTGAACTGAAAGCGCAGCTGCAGCAACTGATCCGCGAGCAACTCAACCCGCTCTTCCGGGTCCATGACCTGGTGCTGCTCGCCAAACTTCCTCGAACGGCCTCGAACAAGCTGATGCGCCGGGTGCTCCGCACGGAGCACCTGGGGCGGGATATGGAGCAATAAAGATGAAAGTAACCGACCTGTTCGTCAAATGCCTGGAAAACGAGGGTGTGAAATATATCTTCGGTGTCCCGGGCGAGGAGAACGAGGACTTCCTCTTTTCGTTGGAGGGGTCGTCGATCCAGTTCATCCCCTGCCGCCACGAGCAGGGGGCGGCCTTCATGGCCAACGTCTGGGGACGGATCACCGGCCGGGCCGGGGTCTGCCTCGCCACCCTCGGCCCCGGGGCCACCAACCTGATCACCGGGGTGGCCGACGCCAACCTGGACAAGGCCCCGCTGGTGGCGCTCACTGCCCAGGGCGGCATCACCCGAATGCACCAGGAGAGCCACCAGTACATCGACATCGTCCACATGTTCGGGCCGATCACCAAGTGGAACTCGGCCATCTCCTCACCGGAGGTGGTCAGCGAGGTGGTGCGCAAGGCTTTCCGGGCGGCCCAGGCGGAGAAGCCGGGGGCGACGCACATCGAGCTGTCCGAAGACCTGGCTGCCGGGGAGGTGGTGCACAAGGTGACACCCATTCCCGCACGGCGGGTGCGGCGGCCGGCGCCGGACTACAAGGCGATCAACAGCACCATCGAACTGCTGGAGTCGGCGAAGAGGCCGCTGATCATCGCCGGCAACGGCGCCATCCGCAAACTGGCCAGCAAGCACCTCACCGCCTTTGTGGAGCGGCACGGCATCCCGGTGACCACCACCTTCATGGGCAAGGGCGCATTGAGCGACGACTCGCCCCTGTCCCTGGGCAGTATCGGTCTCGGTTTTGTGCGGGACTACGTGATGGAAGCGGTTGACCAGGCGGACCTGATTCTCACCGTGGGCTACGACATCGCCGAGTTCCAGCCTGAAAAGTGGAACCCCGACGGGAAGAAGGTGGTGCACATCGATTTCATCCCGGCCGAGGTCTACGCGCACTACGAAGTGGACGTGGAGGTGGTGGGCGACATCTCGGGCACCATCTGGGATCTGGATCAGAAACTGAGTGACCGCGATCTCAGCTTCGACCGCCAGTGGTTCACTCCGATCCGTGAGCGGATTCAGCGGTTCCGCCAACGGTGCGTGCTGGAAGACGGGCAGCCGTTCACTGTTCCGGGCGCACTGCATGAAATCCGCCAGGTCCTCGATCCCTGCGGGCTGCTGATCAGCGACGTGGGCAGCCACAAGATGTGGGTCGGCCGCAACTTCCCCACCCTCTGCCCCAACGGCTGCATCATCTCCAACGGGCTGGCCAGCATGGGCATCGCCCTGCCTGGCGCGGTGGCCGCCTCGCTGGCCGATCCGGGCCGCCAGGTGGTGGCGGTGATGGGGGACGGCGGGTTCATGATGAACTCCCAGGAACTGGAGACGGCCAAACGGCTTGGTGTGGGATGCACCATCATCATCTTCAACGACAACGATTACGGACTGATCTCCTGGAAGCAGAAGCTGTCCCGGGGGCGGTCGATCTTCACCCGGCTGGGCAACCCCGACTTCAAGGCCTTCGTGGAGAGCTTCGGCATCACGGCCTACCGGCCGGAGAACCTGGCCGAGCTGCGGGAAACTCTGCGGGAGACCATCCCCTCCGGTGAACTGTCGGTGGTGGAGATCCCGGTGGACCCGAGCATCAACATGAAACTGGTGGAAAACCTGAACAGCTACTGGAGGGACGCACAATGAGCCTGGACGTGGTCAACCCGGCCACCGGCGAAACGGTGGCCAGCTATGACGAAATGACACCCGGGGATGCGGCGGCCGCCGTTGACGCGGCCCACCAGGCCTTTCTCCAGTGGCGGCGCACCGGTTTTGAAGCGCGGACGGCCCTGATGCACAAGGCCGCCGACGGTCTGCGGGTCAGGGCCGACGAGTTGGCCCGGCTGATGGCCCAGGAGATGGGCAAACCGGTGAGGGATGGCCGGGCCGAAGTGGCCAAGTGCGCGGCGGTCTGCGACTACTACGCGGACAAGGCACCGGGGTTCCTGGCCGACGAAGCCATCGATACAGAGGCTTCCCGCAGTTACGTGGCCTTCCGCCCCATTGGCGTGGTGCTGGCGGTGATGCCCTGGAACTTCCCCCTGTGGC
Source organism: uncultured Acidobacteriota bacterium (assembly GCA_963836075.1). GTDB lineage: Bacteria > Acidobacteriota > JAQAZP01 > JAQAZP01 > JAQAZP01 > JAQAZP01. The sequence continues at coordinate 653,497 of CAWIIB010000009.1, read as the reverse complement.
AGGTCTTCCGCTTCGCCGCCCCGGCCCTGATGGCCGGCAACGCCGGCGTCCTCAAACACGCCTCCAACGTGCCGGGCAGCGCCCTGGCCATCGAAGAGATATTTCGCGAGGCCGGATTCCCGGTGGACATCTTCCGTACCCTGCTGGTAGGCAGCGCCCAGGTGGAGGCGATCATCAGCAACCCGCTGGTCAAGGCGGTGACCCTCACCGGGTCCACCCCGGCCGGGAAAGCCGTGGCCTCCACCGCGGGCGGCGTGCTGAAGAAGACGGTGCTAGAGCTGGGGGGCAGCGACCCCTATGTGATCCTCGAGGATGCTGATCTGGAACAGGCCGCGGAAGCCTGCGCCATCAGCCGGCTGATCAACGCCGGCCAGAGCTGTATCGCCGCCAAACGGTTCATTGTGGTGGAGGCGGTGCGGGAGAGGTTCGAGAAGCTGCTCACCGAGCGGATGGCGGCCCGCACCATGGGCGACCCGCTGGACGAGGGGACCGACATGGGGCCCCAGGCCCGGGAAGACCTGCGCGACGAGCTGCACCAGCAGGTGCGCCGCTCCATCGATCTGGGGGCCACGGCCGTCATGGGCGGCGAGATCCCGAAACAGCCGGGCGCCTGGTATCCGGCCACCCTGCTCAGCGGGGTGACCAAGGGGATGCCGGCCTACGAGGAGGAGCTGTTCGGCCCGGTGGCCGCGGTGATCGGGGTGGCTGACGAGGAGGAAGCCATCCGGGTGGCCAACGATTCGATCTTCGGCCTCGGCGCCGCCGTGTTCACCGGCGACAGTGCCCGGGGTGACCGGATCGCCAGCCAGGAGCTGGAAGCGGGCTGCTGTTTCGTCAATGACTTTGTCCGCTCCGACCCGCGCCTCCCCTTTGGCGGGATCAAGGAAAGCGGGTACGGCCGCGAGCTGTCCAGCTTTGGCATCCGGGAATTCGTCAACATCAAGACCGTGTATGTGAAATAAAACGTGACCGGTCGGGAAGAGAGGGGAACACAATGTCGGAGATACCGGGCAATGACAACATGAGATGAAGCACCAACAGCGGGCCGGGTGCCGGCCTGATGATGGGTGTTGGAATCGGATTGGCGGTGGGCGTGGCCCTGGACAACATTGCCGTGGGGATCGGCGTGGGGGTTGCCGTGGGTCTGGTGTTCAGCGGCCTGCTGAAAAAGATCATCAAGCCCAAATGCTGATTGACCGGTGACGCCTTCCGCTTCATCGGCTGAGGCGAGATCTGCCAGTGAATCCTGAAACGAGAAACCGGCTGGTGGTCTTTACCTGCTACCCCGAAGCGGGCCGGGTGAAGACACGTCTGATCCCTGCCCTGGGTGAGGAAGGGGCGGCCGATCTGCAGCGCCGGATGACCCGCCGCACCCTGGCCGCGGCCGGCGAGCTGGCGCAGCATGGCCTTGCTGACCTGGAGGTCTGTTATGCCGGCGGCGGCGAGCAGATGATGAAGCGGCTCTATGGCGAAGAGCTGAAAATGGTTCCCCAGCTGGAAGATGGGGACCTTGGAGAACGTATGCACACCGCCCTCCAGCGCTGTTTCGGCGAGGGGGCGGAAAAGGTGGTGATCGTCGGCACCGACTGCCCCGGGCTTTCGGGCCGGATCATGCTTCGTGCCTTTGACGAGCTGGAGCAGACACCGCTGGTGCTCGGCCCGGCCCGCGACGGCGGCTACTACCTCATCGGGCTCACCGGGGTTCCCCCGAAGCTCTTCGAGGGGATTCCCTGGGGCACCGACAAAGTTCTGGAGATGACCCTGGACCTGGCGAAGCGTCTCGAGCTTCCCGTGACCCTGCTCATCCCCCTCGATGATGTTGATTGCCCCGATGATCTGGACAATCCAAGCTTACTTTACCTGGAGGAAGACTGATGGACCTTATTGAAGCGATCGAAGGAAGACGTTCCGTGCACAGTTTCGACACCGGCAAGCGGATCCCCCGTGCCGACCTGGAGAAGCTGATCACCCTGGCCACCAAGTCCCCCTCGTCCTGGAATCTCCAGCCCTGGAAGTTCCTGGTGATCGAGGACGACGCGAAACGGGCCGAGATCCGCAAGCTGGCCTGGGACCAGAACATCATCACCGATTCCAGCGCCCTGGTGCTGATGCTGGGCAACACTGACCCACACGAGAACAAGCAGGAGATCTTCGACCAGTGGCGGAGCAACGGGATCATCAATGACGAGATCCACGCCACCTGGTCCCAGGCAGTGGGCGGGGTCTACCCCACCGAGTACGAGCAGCACGAGTACGCTATCCGCAACAGCTCCTTCGCCGCCATGACGCTGATGCTGGCGGCCCACGGCATGGGCCTGGCCAGCTGCCCGATGATCGGTTTCGACAAGAAGGCGGTGAGCGAGTATATCGGGGTCAAGGCCCCCTGGATCCTCTCCTTCATGATCTCACTGGGCTACAGCGAAACCGGGGAGAAGTTCCCGCGCCAGCAGCGCTTCGGGCTGGACAAGGTACTCTGTATCGACGAACTTAAGTAATCGACCTGGTCTGGGGCGGCTGTCGCCACTGACGACCGCTCCGGCGCGGGAATTCCGGCCGGGTCATTATCCGTGAAAGGAGCATCGCAAAATGAAGAAGATGATCGTTTTTGGACTGGGGTGCCTGGCTCTCTTACTGGCCATCAGCGCCGTGGCCCAGGCCCACTGTGAGATCCCCTGCGGCATCTACACCGATGATCTGCGGGTCAAGCTGATCGCCGAACACATCACCACCATCGAAAAGTCGATGAAGCAGGTAAACGAACTTTCCGCCGCGGAGAGCGTGAACCACAACCAGCTGGTCCGTTGGGTGGACAACAAGGAAAAGCACGCCGACGAGATCCAGCATATCGTCACTCAGTATTTCATGACCCAGCGGATCAAGCCGGCCGATCCCGCGGACAAGGAGGCCCAGGCCGCGTACGTGGAGAAGCTGACCCTGCTGCACAAGATGCTGATCCAGGCGATGAAGGCCAAGCAGGGCACGGACCAGGCGGTGGTGGACGAGCTACGGAAGTTGCTGGACAGCTTCAGTGAGGCCTACCTGGGTCACAAGGTGAAGTGAGCGGGCTCGAGGAGGATCTGCCTCCGCGGCTTTACCCTGGACCGGAGCCGCGGAGCGATCCCCCGTTCACAAAAATCCTTTTCAGCCGATCATAAAATACCGCACGGAAGGGGATCAGGCCAAGGTTGCGAATCGCTTCGCGAACCAGCACCATCCCACGTAACCTGTCGCTGTAATTATCTCTTCCCATACCAATACATCCTTTACGCGTGGCCTGGAGACTCCAGGACCATCCGCGGTGGTTTTTCTGACTTCCTCTATCTATGGATAAATACTGGATTCATAGCCTTTCCGTGACGAAGTCTCACAATATTTACGATATTCAAATTTGTTCGTCACAGCTCCGGGTGAAGCTGCATAGTGAAAGGGAAGGGTCGAGGATACGGCAGTGCGGAGAGTGGTGGCGTAATCCTCGATAAAAACCTATATTATCCATATTTAAACAGGGATATAGATTCCGCACTCACATCCCGGGGAGGCTGAGATGAATACTCGATGGACAGGAATGATCATGCCTGTAGCGCTGGTGCTTTTTGCGGCAACCGCGCCGGCAGGAGCGCAGGACAGCTGGTACGCCCAGAGCTCGGGCACCACCGATCCGCTCTTTGGCGTCTGCTTCGTCGATGCCGACACCGGCTGGGTCGTGGGGAACGGCGCGACGATCCTGCACACGTCGAACGGCGGCAACACCTGGAGCGAGCAGGATTTCTTTCCGGTGTCCTACCTGCTGGACGTCGATTTCGCCGATGCCCTGAACGGCTGGGCAGTCGGTTTCGCCGGCAACATCAGGCACACCGGGGACGGCGGCCAGACCTGGGGCGAGCAGGAATCCGGCACCTCAAGCAACATCAACGGCGTCTGCGCCGTGGATGCCATGAACGCTTTCATCGTCGGCGGAGTGGCGCCCGGGTACTTCAACGGCTCACAGTTCATCCGGCGCACCACCGACGGCGGCGCCACCTGGACCCACGAGTTCGGCGAGTCCGGCTATGCCACCTTCCCGCTGAATGCCGTCTCGTTCGCCAACGCCAATGTCGGCTGCGCGGTGGGGGGCGGAGGGGCCATGGGATCGACCATCCTCTACACCAGCGACGGCGGTGACAACTGGACGCACCAGTCAGCCGGCGGCCTGCTGACCGAACTGGAGGATGTCTGTCTCGTCGACCCGCTCACCGGGTGGATCGTCGGCCGGGACGGCGTGATCCTGCACACCAGCGACGGCGGCGCCAACTGGAATCAGCAGACGTCATCGGTGAGCAGCTGGTTCACCGGTGTCAGCTTCATCGACGCGAACAACGGCTGGGTCTCCGGGGGCTCGGTGTACGACGGCGTGGTGCTGCGCACCAGTGACGGCGGCGCCACCTGGGAGATCGAGAACTCCGGCCAGTTCGACGTCTTCTACGACATCTGTTTTATCGATGCCGACAACGGTTGGGCCTCGGGCTTCAACGGCACCATTGCCCACACCTCGCCCATCCCGCCGGAAACGGTGGGCGTGGATCTCGGCTGTCTGCCCAACTCGGGCCAGCTGCCGTTCAACGTTGCCATCCAGGCGGAGCTGAGCAATATCACCGGCTTCAACCGCACGGTGGCCGGCCAGATGCGAATCGACCTGGCCAACGGCGGCAGCATCGTCAACTACCGCAGCGGCTTCACCAATGTCAGCCCCTTTGCCACGTTCACCACCGGCTGGTCCCAGTACCTGCCGGCCCTGTTCGCCCTCGAAGGGGAAAACATCTTTACCCTTGTGGCCCGGGACGTGACGGCGGCCCCGTACAACCAGCCGCCCTACCCGGCGTCCGGCGACAGCGCGTCGGACACGTGCACGGTCACAGGCGTCGTGAAATAGTTGACAGGCATCCTGGGAGACAGAACGATGAAACGGAGGAAGAAATGTGACGGCTGGATGATCGCAACCGCGGCCGCGGCGCTGATCATCCTGGCCTGGGCCGCCCCGGCGGCGGCCCAGGCCCCGCCGGTGGACTGGTTCGAGACTTTCGGCGGATCACAACTCGACTGGGGCTATTCGGTGGTGGCCACCAGCGACGGCGGCTTCGTCATTGCCGGATACACCGAATCCATGGGCGCCGGGTTCGAGGACGGCTACCTGGTCAAAACCGATGCCGCTGGCAATGTTCTCTGGGAGCGGACATACGGTAACGTGGCCGAGGACCGTTTTTATGCCGTGACCCAGACCCGTGACGGCGGGTTCGCCATGGCCGGGGTCACCGGCCTGGGCAGCCCGCAGTGGGACGCCTGGCTGGTCAGGACCGATGCCCGTGGCGAACTGCTCTGGCAGCAGACGTTCGGCAGCCCGGGTGATGAGGACGTTGTGCGCAGTGTGGTCGAGACTGCCGACGGCGGCATCGTGGCGGCCGGTGACACCTTCAACACCACCGACGGGCGCTCGATCCTGGTGGTCAAGGTGGCCGGGGACGGATCCCCGGACTGGGACTCCTCTGGATTCGGCATCGACATTCCGTATGGATACGCTGTCCGCGAAGTCGCCGGCGGCGGGCTGGCCGTGGCCGGGTACTCCAGTGACGGGGTCACTTTTCCCGAGTTCGACGCTTACCTGGCGAGGCTGGACGCCGACGGGTCGCTGCTCTGGCAGAAGCCGTATGACAACGGTTATGACGACCGGGCCTACGACATGATCGTGGTGGACGACGGGTTCGTGCTGGCCGGGAAAATCGGGGCCGCCATGTCGATCTGGCGCACCGACAGTGCAGGCAACACTCTCTGGTACGAGACGTTCGGCGACGTGGCGAGCGACTATGCCAACGCGGTGGTCCGGACGCCGGACGGCGGCTACGCCCTCGGAGGGATCAGCTACCGCTACGCTGCGGGCGGGGAATACCAGTCATACGTGGTGAAGACGGACGGCAACGGCGCCTTTCAGTGGGAAACCCTGCTGGGCGGGGCGGCGTATGACTGGTGCGCCGGGCTCGACGTCACCGGCGACGGCGGCCTTATCCTGGCCGGGACCACCAATTCTTACGGCAGCGGAGGGTATGATCTGGAACTGGTCCGGCTTGACGGTGTGGCGGACGGCCTGGTGGCCGCGGACCTGACCCTCTCCCCGGCCTCCGGTGTATTGCCCTTTGCCGTGTCGGTCGGCGCCGGTTTCCAGAACCTGACCGGCCATCCCCGCCGTGTGGCCGGGCGGTTGGACGTGATTCTCGGCGGCGGCTCCGTGGTCACCGGGTATCGCGGAGGATACACCAACCTGTCGCCCGGAGAGATGTTCAGCGCCGGCTGGACCCAGTCCCTTCCGGCGACCGGTGCTCTGGTGGGTGACAACGAGTTCGTGTTCCAACTGTGTGATGTGACGCCGGCACCGTTCAACCAGCCGCCCTATCCCGGGGCCGGTGACACCGACACGTCCCGGTCCACGGTGACGGCCGCGGCACCGTGACGGCATGAAACAGGTGGCCGGCGGCGGTACGGCCCGGGTGTTGTCATGCCGGGCCGTGGCCCCTGTTCACCCGAAACCGGACGGTGAGGAAGATGTTCCGAATGCCCAGGTGGTTCAGGTTCAATGACGCCTGGTAGCCGTCACCGATCCCTGGCGGGTAGGAGAGCATAACCGGGAACTCACCGGTCATCTCCCCTTCACCCGAACACCGTCCGCACTCGTAGAACCCGATTCCGCCGCGGCCCCCGCATGCCGGACAGCGGATGCTGGCCGGCATGTGCACCTGCACGTTCCCGCCGCGCCGTGCCTCGTCCGGGGTGAGGGTGAACTCCACCACCAGTTGCCTGACCGTTCCCGCTTTCGGGTGGTTCGACGGTCTGAAGTTTCGTTCCAGCCGGTCGAACAGTTCCTCGTACGATGGCCGGTAGGTCTGGAATGATCGAGAGAGCCAGGCCCGGCCCAGGTCTGCGGGGTGCCCGTCATGCGGCCTCAACGGCTCGGCCGTCGGCCGGGAAGGCCGCAGCGGCTCCGGCTCGCCCGTATCCCGGGGGGCCCATACCCTTCTGGACTCCCTGGCCTGCTGGATCTTGTGGTCGTAGACGCGACGGCGCGCCGCATCGCTCAGCGCCGAGTATGCTTCCTGGATGTCGAGAAAGGGCTGTTGCTCTTCGCCGAAGCGGTCGGGGTGGAACTCCCGGGCCCGGCGGCGGTAGGCGGACTTGATTTCGCTCGATGTGGCGTCAGGCGAGACACCGAGAATGAGATAGTAGTTTTTGGCCATGGACACACCTCAAATCCTCCGCCGGTTCTGGCTGGCGGAGCAGCTGAAGAATGTCGGGATTAAAACGGGACAGCGACACGGCGCCCACCGTCATTACGGCCGGCATGGTGCCGTGTGCTGCCTCCTGTGCCGGTCCTGCCGGCGATTCATCCGACGTTTATAGAGATCTTTCGGGGCTTCACCTTCTCCGCCTTGGGCAGGTTGACGGTCAGCACGCCGTTCTTCACCCCGGCCGAGATCTTTTCCTGGTCAACTTCGTTGCCCAGCCGGAACTGGCGGTAGAAGTTGAGCAGGCGGAACTCGTCGCGGATCAGGTCGGATTCCAGCTCGTACGACGTTTTGCCCTTGATGGTCAGCAGGTCGTCCTCCACCCGAATGTCCACGTCTTCATTGGTCACGCCGGGCAGGTCGGCCAGGACCATCAAGCCCTCGTCGGTTTCATAGATGTCCACCGGGGGAGACATGTACTGGGTTTCCTCCCGGGTGGCCAGCGCGGAGTTTTTGTCCTTGTCGGCCACTTCGATGTCGGTGTTGGCAGTGGTTTTTTCGGCAGTCATTTCAGCACCTCCTTCAGGTATCCGGAAACCCGGTCAGCTGACGCTGACCTGGATCTTCTTTGGTTTGGCTTCCTCGGCCTTGGGCAGTCGGATCTGCAACAGACCGTCCTTGTAGTTGGCCTCGATCTTGTCGCTGATCACGTCGCTGGACAGGGTCACCGAGCGAAGGAAACGGCCGCTGGCCCGCTCGTTGCGGTGGATCATCTCCGTGCTGACGCCCTCGGGCAGCGCCCGTTTCTCACCGGTGACGGTGAGTTGGTCGCCGGTAATGGAGATGTCCAGGCTTTCCGGGTCAATGCCGGGAGCCAGGGCGTCCACGAAAATGCTGTCGGCGTCCTCGCTGATATTCATCAACGGATAGGACCGTGCCGCACGACCGGGAAGAAACGAAACTCGGGAAAAGGGAAAGCCCCATCGAGGCGACCTTTCAGTGCCCAGAAGCCGGTCCATTTCCCGCCTCATCCGATTCAGTTCGTCGAAAACGTTAAGTGCCAGGGGACTCATGGGTTCCACCTCCTTTGAGGATTGTTGTTGATGATCAATCTGCGTTCCGACAACTAAATAAAATCGCACAAGTGCCCTGTCAACCATCGGCAGCGATTTTTTTTGGGGGGGGGGAGAGGGCGCTGGTGCGGCCGGTCGAAGCAGGCTGGCCGTGAATTGACTTTTCGAGTGGGTCGCGCTGGTATTTTCGGCCCGAAGCCACTATATTAACGAGACACGCCTTGCCTCGAACCGGAGAGGGCGCAGTTGTGAACAATGCGGCCTTTTCCGCACCCGGAGGATTTTCATGATCACAGTCAGACGGTTCGGCCACCTGTGCGGCCGTTATGTTCTCATCCCCTGTCTCCTGCTCCTGACGGTGCCCATGGCCGCCGGTGTGGCCCACGCCGAACCGTCCGGTTCCCTCTCCGTCCAGACGACGTTTCTGCGCCCGGGACACTGCCCCAGGGTGGCCGATCCGAAACTCGAGGGCGGCGGGATCCCGGTCAGCTTCACGCTGCTCCAGACTGACAAGGATGTGGAATACGGTGTCACGGTCTATGTCACCGGCGGCAACCAGATTGTCCGCAGGCTGGCCAACACCAGGCTGCCCGGTTCGAGAAAGCCGGTGAACCTCTGGTGGGACGGCCGGGACCAGGCGGGCCACTACGTGGCCCCGGGCCGATACACGGTCCTGGTCAGCGTCGACCGGATGGGCACGGTTGGCCAGCTCGAATACCCGGTGAACATCGTCCGTCTGGGCATCAGCGAGATCGAGGCCCTGCCCTACGCCATCGGCGAAGAGTGGCAGATGGTCTATTTCCGGAAGGGGAGCCAGTACGCCTTCTACGCCACCCCGGCGATCCACGAGTATGTCAACATCGCCCGCAGCGGAGAGGTGTCGGACCTCGACCTGAACAGCGGCGAGCCCCGGCCGGCGGCCGCGGTGCACACCGCCACCTCTTCGCCGGTGCTCAACGGGTCGAACTACGAGACCCAGTGCTTCAACTACCCGCTCTGCTACCTGAAGGACAGCCGTCCGCGGTTCAAGGTGACCATGGGTGACAGCTGCACCGTGGCCGACGGAAGTGCCGGCTGGTGCGGATACCCGGTGCGCGGGGTCCAGATCCGCGGCGTGGCCGAAGACCAGACCGGGTTCTGGGAAAGCGTCGATGGCGGGATCAGGCCGGGCCAGAGTTTCTTTGTCAATGGCCCGCAGCTGCCCGACCGGGCCTGCCGCAGCGACCGCACGGTGACCTGGCGCTGGCAGTACCGCGAATTTGGTGACGGCACCTGGACCGAAATCCCCGGCTCCTTCGAGACCGAGCACCGTTTTTACACCATCGTCGACGAACCGTACTGGCCTTCCGGAGCCAGCGGGACGCAATACGCCGGCCCCTGGGTGGAGGTGGCCGACTACCTCTGCACCTTTGCCGACACGCTGAAGATCAACCCCCTGGACCAGGCCGGAACGCTCAAGGCGTTTATCAGGGGGTACTTCGGCCAGGAGGGACCGCTGGACACGGCCATCGAGGGGGTGATCTACGACTGTTACTCCATGGGCGGAGACGGCGGGGCCACCCACTACTACAGCTTCTACAGCGAGTATATCCAGCTCAGCCGCCTGTTGAACAACCATGCCAACGGGATCTACCTCAACTGTTCCGACGTCTCTTCTTCCAGTGCGGTGATGCTGGGCATGCTCGGGGTGCAGGACGTGCGCATGGTCTACCTGGGCAACATGTCGCTGCGGGCCATCTGGGGTATCGGCTGTCCGGACTACACCCTCGACCTCTGGAGCGGCGGCCACGGGTTCAGCTACCACCACATCGTCACCCGTGACGACGGGACCCATGTCTCCGACGCCTGCATGTGGCTCGACGAGGACGGCGACCCCGACTCGCTTCCCGGCACCCCGGGTTACAATACCGACCGGCTCTGGTCGGGAGCAGGCGGGTACAACGATCTGTCGGCGACCAACAACGTGTCGATGACCCTCGACACCCTGCCGGATATCCAGTGAGGGCGACCACCATGAAACCAGCGAACAGAACCATCGCCCGATCAGTGGCCGCCCGGGTCGCCGGGTTGTCGGTCATTCTCCTTCTCGCGCTTGCCGCTGTGGCGACGGCACAGCAGACCCCGGGCCTGGCCGGTCAGCGGCTGGCCGATGCCGCCCGGCGTTATGACGCGGCGTCCTGGCCCGCCGGCCCGGTGCGCGCCGGCCTGCCGGTGATGGACCTCACCCTTGACGGATACAGCGGCGGTGCGGTGGACTTCAGCCCGCGGGCGCCGGCGATCCGCCGCTATGCCGACGAGGCCGGGGTGGACCGCTTCCTGGTGGAGGTTTCGGTCCGGGAAACCGCGGCCGGGGCCCGGACCGTCCTGCTGGAGTATCTGGCTTCGGTCAGTTCCTCCCGGCTGGTCCCCACGGCGGCCAGCCTCGGCATCCCGGTGGGCGACACCGGCTATGTGGGCCGCGCGCCGGAAAAACGGATCTCCTGGATCGCCTTCCTTCGCGGCAACGTCGCCGTCCGTGTGGCCTGTCTCGACCCGCGATCGGACCCGCACCCGGAGATGGGCCGGATCGCTTCGGCCGTGGACCGCCTGATCCTCGATCAGCCGGCCCAGCCGGCCGGTGAAAAGGCCGGGCGCATTGCCGTCACCTCGCTCTCCGCGTCCCGTCAGCACTGCCCGGCCGGTGACATCGTGCCCCTGGAAGTGATGTTGAGCCGATCACCGGCTGCCCTTCGCTGGGTGGTGGGCGGTTCCGGGCAGGGCTACGTGGAGCAGGACCCGAGCGGTGTTTGGCAGCTGCACACCACGAAGGAAGGCGCCATCGACCTGGCCTGCCACGTCCTCGGCCCCGACGGGTACACGGCATCGAAGGGTGTGACCATCGAGGTGGAGAAAGAGTAACGCCGGCTATCGAAAATCGACATTGGGAAGCGGGGATGCCGTGATGTGCGGCATCCCCTTTTTCATGCCGGGGACGTGCTTGCATTTATGCATTACGGAAGATTGCGGCCCTTTGCCGGAGATGGACAAAAAAGGCCCGGAAGCGCTGCGAACAGCAACTTCCGGGCCTTGGTCAGTCAATCAACCGGAGGCCGCCGCGAGGCGGCCTCCGTCAGTCCCTGACCGGGTCAGGGAGCATTGGCCACCACCACGTTCGTCTTCGTGGACGTGTCGCCCGCGGGCGGGTACGGCGGCTGGTTGTACGGAGAAGGCGTCACGTCCTCAGCAGACAACACGAAGGTGTTGTCTCCGATAACGGTGGCCAGCGCCGGGAAGTTCACCGGGAACTGCTTGAAGAAGGTGGCCCCCGGAGCGATGTTTGTGTAACCGGCACGCCACGGGTTGAAGAAGGTGCCGTTACCGATGGTCACCGCGATCCGGAAGGAAACCCGGCGGGTATAGACCGCGCCGCCGGAGAGCAGGTTGGACAGGGAGATCCGGTGGGTCGAGGGGAAGGGCACCGTGCCCACCAGCGGGGTGATCGTGTAGTCACAGTCGATGGTACCGCTCATGAGGTTGCGGTAGACGGTGATGTTGTCGATCATCCAGCCGGAGTAGGTGGCCACGGAAGTATCCGACCCGAAGGCTAAGCGCAGGGCCACACCGTAGTCGATGTAATCCTGGTCGGTGAGCTCCCAGCAGTCGGTGACCCAGCCCTCGGAACTGCCGGAGAAGCCGGGCTCGCCGGCGGCCCAGGCGCAGCCGGTGGCCACGAGGGCATCGTCATCGTAGCCCTCGAGGGGCGCGATATTGGCGTAGGTCGCACCGTCGGTGGTGAACCAGGTCACGGCTCCGTCATAGCTGAACTCGGTGTCGTAGCAATGGTCGATGCAGATGTACCCGCCCTTGTCACCCATTTCGATCACCGGGGTGTCGAGCAGGTAGCAGGCGCTGTTGGTGTACTCGCCGTCGAGGTTGGTGGCCCAGACGTTGCCGTCGGCCGTGTCGAAGCAGGGGCCGTAGGTGGGAGCGCCCCACTGCCAGCCGGAGGTGCCGTCGGTGATGAAGCCACCGTCGTCTGCTTCGAAGTCCCAGAGCAGGTCGACGTTGTCGTAGCCGACGATCATGCAGCAGTCGGCGCTGCAGAACGACTCAACGGCCACCACGCCGCAGACGTGCCAGCAGTGCGCACCCTTGGCCGGGGCCACCACGGTGTAGGTGGTGTCGGTGGCGGTGAGGGTGGCGATAACCGCGTCGTCTTCGTAGACGTCGATGCTGTCGTAGGTGTCGTTATTCACCCAGGTCAGGTCGATGTCGGCACCGTTCTCGGTGCAGACCAGATCGCTGGGCGGGACGATCAGCGAGTTGAGGCACTCGATGGTCAGGTCGTAGGTGCCCTCGTTGGCGCTGAACCCTTCCACTTGCAGGTAGTAGGTGCCGGGGAAGAGATCGACCGTGTCGATCCTCGACTGCAGCGTGCTGTATTCCGTGCAGGTGGGATCGTCGTCGTCGAAGGCGATCTGGTTGCCGCAGCACATGTCGTCATACAGGCGGATGTAGGTGTCGAAGCTGGTTCCCGCGCCGCAGGTGGTGATCGTGAAGGCGCCGGCCGCGGTGACGGTGAAGGTGTAGAAGTCGTCGCTCGCCAGGTTGCCGCAGAAGTCGCCGGCGCCGGTGGTGTCGCCGGAGGCGGTCAGCGTGCCCGGGCAGCCGACGGAACCGAGGTCCACCTGCACGTCGTCACAGGTCGCCAGGTTCACGCAGCATTCGGCGCTGCAGTATTCGAGTGCGGAGATCACGCCGCAGACCGTGTAGCAGTGCACATCCACGGTGGGGCTGACCACGGTGTACGCGGTGTCGGTGCCCAGCACGGTGTCGATCAGAACGGCGTCCTCGTAAATTGTGATCGAGTCGTAGACGTCGTTGTTGGTCCAGGTGAGGTCCACGTCGACGCCGTTGACCACGCATGCCAGGTCGCTGGGTTCAGCGTAAATCGGGTCGTCGGAGATCACCAGGTAGGGGATGTTGGCGTCGGTGTTGCCGTCGACGGTCAGGTAGTAGGTGGCCGTGGAGTCGCGTTCGGGCATGCCGAGGGCGAACCAGTCCTGGGCCAGGGCGGCGGTGACGTCGGCGACGGCGGTGCCGCCCAGCTCGAGCATCTTCCAGCCGGGGGCATAGGTGCTGCCCTCGTTCTGGTAGTTGTAGTAGCCCACGGTGGCCTCGGCCTGGACATCGTCCCAGACCATGGCCGCGGTGGAACTGAACGCGTTGGGGTCGATGGACAGCGGGGTGACGCTGTACCAGGGATAATTGGTGGCGTTGACGTAGAAGTGGAATTCCACCTTGGTGGGCGCGGTGGCGTCGGGCACCGAGGCGATGTCAAATTTGAAGTAGCCGTTTTCTTTTCTCACCGTGCCGGTGGAGACCCCGCCCCAGGCCAGCACGGTGCCGCCGGTCTTGGCATCGTAAGTGGTGTAACCGGTGCCGTTGGTCTCCACCGTGGGGTAGACGGTGTAACTGGCGGCCATTGCGCCGGTGGCGCCCAGGCCGACAACCAGCAGGAACGCGATCAGATATCGAATTCTCATAACATCTCCTGTGGAGTGAACCGCAACCTGCTGTTCTGGAGGAGGCCGGCAGCGGTCCAGATTTGGGAACAATCTTTAAGCGGCAGTGGTGAATGCCGCTGGAGCAGGATAGCTCTGACCTCCTTTCGCCTGCATCAATATGTATTGGGGACTAGTCGAATGGTGAGATGTGGGCCAACGCTCGTAGCAAGGCAACCGCTCACTGCATCCGGTCCAATCAATCACGAGTACGCACAGCGACTCGTTTAAACCCGTATTTTTGTTTCATGAGGTACAGGAGACTGTTATCGAAAATAGCCGCAACGGCTGAAATCTATCGATCCATTTATCTATATTATAGAGAGACGGGTCGACATAGACAAGTGCCTTTCGGCACTTCGCTGATTCGGAAACCTGTATTCCCTATGTCAACGACGGGAATTGACAGTTAGCCGATAACTCATTGTAATCCAGCATGATCCGACCCTGGTTGGCGGGAGGGATGGGATCGTGTTTCCACACCGGATTCAGGGGGCGCCGGGACCGCAGGTACTCAGTCCAGCTGCTGATACGCGTCCAGGGTGAGAAATTCGGCGAAATCGTCGCCGGTGACCAGTTTTTCAAAGAGGCGGCGGGCCAGGGGGAAGTGCCCGGCATCGTAGCGCTGGTCCCCGGTCAGGGAGCGGATCTTGTCCAGTTCCTCGGGCACCATCGAGCGGACCAGGTCAGCCGTGACCTGCCGGCCGTCATCCAGTACGCCGGTGTCGTGCCTGATCCACTGCCAGATCTGGGCCCGGGAGATCTCGGAGGTGGCCGCATCCTCCATCAGGTTGTAGATCGGCACGCAGCCGCTGCCCCCGAGCCAGGCTTCGAGATACTGGATTCCCACGTCGATGTTGTGACGCAGTCCCGCTTCGGTGATCGTCCCCCCGGGAATCCGGAGCAGGTCCGCGGCGCTGACCTCCACGTCCTCCCGCTTACGGTGGATCTGGTTTGGGGTGGGCATGTTGCGGTCGAAGATCTCGCGGGCCGGCTGGACCAGCCCCGGGTGGGCCACCCAGGTGCCGTCGTGACCGTCGGATGATTCCCGTTCCTTGTCCGCCCGCACCTTGCCCATGGCGACGTCGTTGGCTTCGGGGTCGTTCTTGATCGGGATGTTGGCCGCCATGCCGCCGATGGCCGGGGCGCCCCTGCGGTGGCAGGTCTTGATGGCCAGCAGCGAGTAGGAGTGCATCAGGTGGCGGTCCATGCCCACCTGGCCCCGGTCGGGCATGACAAAGTCGGGCCGCGAACGGAAGCGCTTGATGATGCTGAAAATGTAGTCCCAGCGGCCGCAGTTCAGCCCGGCGGAGTGCTCGCGCAGCTCGTGGAGGATCTCGTCCATCTCGAAGGCGGCGAGGATGGTCTCCACCAGCACCGTGGCTCGGATGGTCCCCCGGGGGATGCCCAGCCTCTCCTGGGCGGCGACGAAGACATCGTTCCACAGCCGGGCTTCCAGGTGGCTTTCCAGCTTTGGCAGGTAGTAGTAGGGCCCGGTCCCCCTGTCCATCAGGGTACGGGCGTTGTGAAAGAGGTAGAGCCCGAAGTCGAAGAGCGAGGCGGAGACCGGCGTGCCGTCCACCAGCAGATGTTTCTCCTCCAGGTGCCAGCCCCGCGGCCGCACCATCAGCACGGCGGGGGAATCCCCCAGGCGGTACTCCTTGCCCGCCGGATTGGTGAAGCTGATGGTTCCCCGCACGGCATCCCGGACATTCACCTGCCCCTCCACGCAGTTGGACCAGGTGGGGGAGTTGGCGTCTTCGAAGTCGGCCATGAAAACGCTGGATCCGGAGTTGAGGGCGTTGATCACCATCTTGCGGTCCGGCGGGCCGGTAATCTCCACCCGGCGGTCTTCGAGGTCCGCGGGCAGCGGGGCGATGCTCCAGTCGCCGTTGCGGATCTCCGCGGTCTCAGGGAGGAAGTCGGGCATGGCGCCGGCGTCCAGCTCGGCCTGCCGCTGCTGCCGCCGCTGGAGCAGTTCCCGGCGCCGGACATCGAAAGTGGCGGCCAGGCCGGCCACAAAGTCCAGTGCCTCCTGGGTGAGAATCTCCGCTCCGGCCCCGCTCACCGGTGCAGTGAGTTTGATTTCCATGGTCTTGGATCCTTGAATTCAGAATAAAAAGTGCGCTACGCCTCGGCCCGCAGGGTTTCCCCCAGGGCGGAGAGGCAGAAAAGGATGTTCTTCGGCCGGGAGGTGTGGCCCATCAGGCCGATGCGCCAGATCTTTCCGGCCAGCGGCCCCAGTCCGGCCCCGATTTCCAGGTTGTATTCGTTGAGCAGGCGGCTGCGCACCGCGGCCTCGTCCACGCCGTCGGGAACCCGCACGGAATTGAGGTGCGGGATCCGTTCACCCTGGGGGACCAGGTATTCCAGACCCATCTCCTCCAGGCCGCGGCGCAACCGCTGGTGATTGTCCTCGTGGCGTTTCCAGGCGTTCTCCAGCCCCTCCTCGTGGAGGATGACCAGCGCCTCGTGCAGTCCGTAGAGTGCATTGATCGGCGCGGTGTGGTGGTAGGCCCTCTTCTTCCCGCCACCCCAGTACGAGCGCACCAGGTTCAGGTCGAGGAACCAGCTCTGCACCGGGGTTTTCCGTCCGGCCACCGCCTCCATGGCCCGTTCGCTGAAGGTGAGGGGCGAGAGGCCGGGGGTGCAGGAAAGGCATTTCTGGCTGCCGGAGTAGACCGCGTCGAGGCCCCAGCCGTCCACCTCCAGCGGTGCTCCGCCCAGCGACGTCACCGCGTCGGCGATCACCAGGCAGCCGTGCCGCCGGGCCACCTCGGCCAGTGCTTTGGCGTCGGAGAGGGCGCCGGTGGAGGTCTCGGCGTGAACAAAGGCCGCCGCCTTGATTCCAGGGGTAGCGCGCAGTGCATCTTCCAACTTGTTTGGGTCCACCGCCCGGCCCCACTCCTCTTCCACCACGATGGCCGTCCCGCCGGCGCGGCCCACGATCTCGGCCATCCGGGTGCCAAAGACGCCATTAACGCAGACCGCCACCTTGTCGCCCGGCTGAACCAGGTTGACGATGGCCGCTTCCATGCCGGCGGAGCCGGGAGCCGAGACCACCATGGTCATTTCGTTTCGGGTTTTCAACGCCGACTGGAGCATCGCCTTCACCTCGTCCATCATCGCCACGAAGGCGGGGTCGAGGTGGCCCACGGTCCGGCGGGACATGGCCTGGAGCACCCGGGGGTGCACGTCGGAGGGACCGGGACCCATCAGGGTCCGCAGCGGCGGGAGGAACGATTGATAGCTCATTTTACTCTGGTCCTTCTGTTCCGGAACTGCCGGCTATGATGCCGAACCCTTGGGCGGCTCCACCAGCGTCACCCCGGGGGAAACCGGGTCGACCTCGCTGCTGCCCACGTGGTGCACCTCGGCCTCACGGAAGTCCGGGGTCTTCTCGGTGAACTGCTCGGCCTCGGTGGAACCCTCCAGAGCGGTGGTGGAGCTCTGGCCGGCCATGATCGCCTGGTTCACCGAGTCGAAATAGCCGGCACCGACAAAACTCTGGTGCTTCACCGCGCGGAAGCCGTGGTCCTGTTCCAGCTCGAATTCCCTCTCCTGCAGCCTGGAATAGGCGGCCATGCCGCTGTCGCGGTAGGCGTGGGCCAGCTCGAACATCACCGTGTTCAGCGAGTGGAAGCCGGCCAGGGTGACGAACTGGTACTTGTAGCCCATGGCTCCCAGCTCCCGCTGGAATGCGGCGATGGTGGCGTCGTCCAGGTGGCGTTTCCAGTTGAACGAAGGGGAGCAGTTGTAGGCCAGCAGTTTGCCGGGGAACTTCTCGTGCAACGCCTCGGCGAACTTCCGCGCCTCGTCCAGGTCGGGGTGCGAGGTCTCGCACCAGACCAGGTCGGCAAACGGGGCGTAGGCCAGTCCGCGGGAGATGGCCTGGTCCAGCCCCTTGTTGACGTGGAAGAAGCCTTCGGGGGTCCGTTCACCGGTGACAAAGGGGCGGTCATTTTCATCGATGTCGCTGGTCAGCAGGCTGGCGCCGTTGGCGTCGGTGCGGGCGATGACCAGGGTGGGCACGCCGAGGGTGTCGGCGGCCAGCCGGGCCGCCACCAGCTTGCTCACCGCTTCCTGGGTGGGCACCAGCACCTTGCCCCCCATGTGACCGCATTTCTTGGCCGAGGAGAGCTGGTCTTCGAAGTGTACCCCGGCGGCACCGGCCTCGATCATCCCCTTCATCAGTTCGAAGGCGTTGAGGATGCCGCCGAAACCGGCCTCGGCGTCGGCCACGATGGGCGCGAACCAGCAGGGCATGCTCTCCGAGCGGCCCTCGGCGTGGGTGATCTGGTCGGCCCGCATCAGCGCGTTGTTGATCCTGCGCACCAGGGAGGGGACGCTGTCCGCCGGGTAGAGGCTCTGGTCGGGATACATCTGCCCCGCGTTGTTGGCGTCGCCGGCCACCTGCCAGCCGCTGACGTAGATCGCCTTCAGGCCGGCCTGCACCTGCTGCACGGCCTGGTTGCCGGTGAGTGCGCCCAGTGAGCGGACGAACGGTTCACTTTTCAGCAGTTGCCACAGCCGTTCGGCTCCCAACCGGGCCAGGGTGTGCTCCTCCTGGACCGTGCCACGGAGTTTGACCACGTCCTCGGCCGAGTACGGTCGTTCTATGCCGTCCCACCGCGGATCGGTGGACCAGCTCTCTTGCAATTCCTTGATAAGTGCGTGCCTATTCATTCGGGGGCTCCTTGGGCTCTGTTCAAATTGGGTACCGTCAATGATCCGTGCTTCTCACAAACCATCCCCATATTCACGTGATACCTTGTGAGAAATGCGGGCTTGACGGGCCGGCGGGGAGATTCAATAGCCTTTACGCTTAAAGATCCATGATAGTAGTCGATCAATTTGGGCGCAAACGAAGAGCCGTGCCGGCGAAGAGATAAAGCGTTAAAACAAATCCACTTGTAGGAATTCGAACCCTCTCGCGGGGGGGTGGGGGCCGGGGCCTTCAAGCGTTGAGGGGCGGGCGGGCGCGCGAAAAGGGCAATCTTTGGTTAATCCACCAGAATTTCCCGGGGAATGACGAATTCCGAGAGGCTGGCAGGGGTGGCGGCCATCAGCCGCTCGAGGATGTAGCGCGAACGGAGAAATATCGCCTTGGCCCTCTTGCGGTCGAGGATAAAGCGGGTGGAACTGGCCAGGGACCGGGCCAGGCCCAGGGCCAGCCGGGCATTGAAGGTGTCATCCCCGCTCTTTTCCGCATAGCTCGAGGCAAAGTCGAACACCCGTAGGGAGGTATGGGCGATCCTGCGCCGCACCGGCTCTTCGAAGACCTGCAGCCGCTGGCAGGAAACGAGAAAGACGGAGATGTCCTGGGTGTAATCCATCATCCGCGAGCGGTGCAGGTCGATGAAGTGAACCGTGTCCGCCTCTGGATCGTAGATCACGTTGTCCACGTTGAAATCCCCGTGGCCCAGCACCGAGAAAGGCGGCTCGAGGGTTTTCTCCAGCTTTTTTGCCTGTTTTATCAACTCCTCGAACGAGGGTGCCTTCAGCCCGCCGATGGAGATGCCGTTGGTGCGCAAGGCGTTGTGCACGGTATACACGTCTTCCATCCTGTCCGACAACTGTTTCATGAAGCGGGCCGGCTTTGGTTTCTTCTTCCTCGTTTGCCCCCAGATGCCGGTGAGCGTTTTGAAGAGGCAGTCGAGGGCCGGGTCGAGATCCTTGATCCGCCCCTGGAGCAGCGTCGATTCCAGCGTGCTTCCAGGAAGGTATTCCACAAGCAGCGAGGCGTGATCCTTCCCCTCGTGGAAGGAGTGGATCTTCGGGGCCATGCCGGGCATGACCTTGTGCCAGCGGTCGATGCACTTCTTCTCTTCGAGGAGTTTCTTCTTGCGGCCCGACTTGAAGATGATCGACCGGTCTCCGGAGGACCCGTCGCGCACCTCGTCGATCCGGCAGCCGGAGCGGGTCTCACCGATGGTTCGCAGGGTGACTTCGCCGGCATGGTCGTCCATCGCCCCGGCCTCCAGCGAGTCCTCCAATTCGTGGAACTGCTCGATCTTGATCCGCTCACCGATGGCCGCGCTGATGATCGCTTCGCCGATGTTCTGCAGGGCGTCACCCATCCGTTCGAAGTAGTGGTGGATGAAGATCAGCGTCACCTGACCCTGGATGCCCTGTCCGGTGCGCATTTCGTCGAGGCAGGCCTTGAAGCTCCGGTCGTAGATCCGATCCATCTCGACCTCGATGCGGCAGACCCCCAGGGCCTGCTCCACGTCCATACGGAAGAGGGCTTTCTCCACCAG
Source organism: uncultured Acidobacteriota bacterium (assembly GCA_963836075.1). GTDB lineage: Bacteria > Acidobacteriota > JAQAZP01 > JAQAZP01 > JAQAZP01 > JAQAZP01. The sequence goes on along the minus strand of CAWIIB010000009.1, from coordinate 633,374 downwards.
TTCGAGGCCGTCGGTCGCCTGTGACACCAGGGGCCGGAAGTCTGTCTTGCGGAGCAGCTTCGGGTCCTCGATGTGCGCCACCTGGTCGGCGATGTCCTCGCAGAAATCCGAGATCCGCTCCAGGTTGGTGGCCACCACGTTCACCGCCCGCAGCAGGTCCACCGGGGGGCCGTCCTCGCCGTGCTCCTCCGCCGCAACGGTGTAACACTTGCGGTGGATGATCCGCTTGAGGTTATCGATGTAATCGTCGCCGGCGGTGATCTTCTCCAGGCCGGATGGGGAGGGTTTGCGGAGGTAGACGTCGATCCGCTTCAACTGCTTGCGGACCTCGAGAATCTGGAACCGGAGGTTGCCCTCCACACCGATGCGGGACAGCATGTGGGCCATCAGTCGTGTTTGCCGTTGATCTGCAGCTTGCCGTTACCGTTGCCCGACCGTCCTTCGCCATCCTTCCAGCTGAACTTCAGGGTCAGCCGGGCGCGGTCCTGTTTCCGGCTGGCCCGGACCTCGAAGTTGACCAGCCCCCGGGGTTTGAAAACGATTTCGCCGTCCTCGTTGCTGAATTTGAGCCGGCCCGTGGTGAACCCGCTGTTCAGCGCTTTCAGGTACTGCTCGATGGAGATCCGGTCCTGGAGGGATTCGTGCCGGAAGTCCTGTTCCTGCTCTTTCATCGCTCCCTTGCTCCGACAGGCGCCGGGCGCCCGGTTAGTCGGTGGAGATGGTCAGATCACTTTCTGACGCCGTTCTCCACTTGATCTCAAAGACTATTCTTTCATCCTGGTCACGTGAGGCGGCCTTTACCGAGACATCGAGCTGGGGCGTCGGTCTGAGTTCGACGGACTCGTCACCCTGCCGGATCTGGATCGACCCCCGCTTGATACCGGCCAGGATCGCCTCGAAATATGAGATCGCCTCTTCCCTGAGCATCATGCTCTTGAATTTGACTTTGTTCTTCTTTTTCTTCTTCTTTTTTTCGGTTTTGTCAGCAGGCAGAAGTTTTTCAATTACAGCAGTCGTTTCCTTCTCGGGTTTCATTTCGCTGGTCATCATTTTTTGTGCTTTCACCCTTTTTTTCTTGTTCGTTCCCTTGCCTGCGACAGCTTTTGCTTTCTTATTGCCGCCGGAGACTTTCCTTGCCGCCTTTTTCTTGACCATGGGGACCTCGGATGAAAACCAGCTGATAGAACTGTGCCGGCGCCGCGAAGATGCAGGATCCGAATATGCAGGTACGTACGTTCCATCCCTCGTGTCGTCAAGAAGTTATGTGAGTATTAACAAAAATTTTTAATTTCGGCCGGGGTCGTTCAGGCGACGGCGGGTCGAGGCGTAAGCAAAGTGATCATTTCTCCGTCGAATTCGGCTACCGTTCCTTCCACTGGCCGGCCACTTTGGCCCAACTGCCGTCGGCCGTCCGTTCGAGCACCACTGGCCGGCAGTGGTGCATCGAGAGGGTCGGCACCTCGTCGATGTCGAGTACGCCGAGGTGCACCGCGGCGTGCCTGAAGGCGCCGCCGTGACCCACAAAGAGGCGCACCGTGTCAACGGTCGCCTCTTCGACCAGTTCGGCCATTCTCGATTCGAGAATGCGGCTGACCCGGTCTCCGGCCTCGAGCAGCGACTCGGCGCCGGGCAGCGGCAACCGGAACCGGCTCTTCGATTTCCAGTCCTTTGGCAGATCATCGCAGCGCGGATCTGCGGCCACCACCGATTTGATCTGCTTCATGGTCAGGTTGGCCGCGCTGCCCACACTGCGCTCCGCAAGTTCGTGGAAGGGGGTGACCCGGAAAGAGGTTCCCAGGCGGACGGCGAACACGCTCGTGGAGAGATTTGCCGTTTGCCACGCCCGGAGTATGGTCGAACTGTCCACCACCCGGTCCACCCGCCATCCCTCGCGGTGGGCGATTTCCAGCAGGCTGCCGGCGCCACGCCGGGCCTGTGCTTCACCCGCCGGAGTCAGCGGGTGCGGCTGGTGCGCACCGGGTGTGTCCGGGGCCTGGTGGTATTGTCCATGTCGCATCAACGCCGCAAAGAGCCTGGGCATAGTTCACTCCAACTGCTGGCAAGCCCCGCCGGCCTGTCGCGCAGCGCACGTCACCGCGCCACACGATAAGAGCGTACCTGTTTAATGTGAGGGTTATCAGCGGTCTTTATGAATGTTACATGAGGGGGTGAGATGCGGTCAACCGGGCGGCTTTGCAGGAGTCGGCCGCTTTTCATCGGTATTCCATGGTGATACATTTCAACCAACTGCTGTCCCATCGCACGATCTGGCCCGAAGGAGATTTGACATGATTCGAACTCTGGCTGCCTTCTGCCTCGTTCTCCTCTTCCTCGTCGCCGGCTGCAATGATCGGACCGATCCGGATGTCATCGAAGCCAACGGCTACGTGGAGGCCACCGAGGTGCGGCTGTCCACAAAACTCGGCGGCACGCTGGTGATGCTCGCGCTCGAGGAGGGAGAAGCGGTGGACGCCGGCTCCGCTGTGGCGCGGGTGGACACCATCGACCTCGAACTGCAGCTGGCTTCGGCCCGGGCCGGCCGAACCCTGGCCGAGGCCGAACTGCAGCTGAAACGGAGCGGCTACCAGCATGAGGACATCGCCGTGGCCCGCGCCGAGCTGGGACGGGCGGAGGCCGACCTCGCCGCGGCCCAACGAGATCTGGACCGCTTCCAGGGACTGCTCGATGTCGGGTCCGGCACGGAAAAGTCCCGCGACGATGCCCTGGCCCGCCGCGACGTCTCGGCCCAAACGGTGGAGGCGGCCCGGCAGCGGCTGGCCAAGCTGGCAGCCGGGTTCCGCAGGGAAGAGATCCAGGCCGCCGAAGCCAGGCTCGCCTCGGCCGACTCCGGCATCGCCATCCTCGAGCAACAGATCAGTGACGCCACGGTGGTCAGCCCGGTCTCCGGCGTGGTGACCGAGTCGCTGGTGGAGGTGGGCGAGCTGGTCTCTCCGGGAACCGTGCTGGCCGTGATCACAGACCTATCCGACGTGTGGCTCACCGCCTACGTATCCGGGCCCGACCTGGGCCGCATCCGGCTGGAGCAGCAGGCGGAGGTGATCACCGACGACGGCCAACAGCGGAGCGGCAGGATTTCCTGGATCAACCCCAGGGCGGAGTTTACGCCGAAGAATGTTCAAACCCGGGACGAGCGGGTGAAGCTGGTCTACCGGATCAGGATCCGCCTGGAGAACGACGATGGCCTGTTCAAACCCGGCATGCCGGCCCGGGCCCGGCTGCGGGCGGCGGCCGGGGCCGCGGGGGTCGGGGAATGAACGCCGGAGACCCGGTGCTCAGCTACCGGGGGATGCGTAAAAGCTACGGTGCGGTCACCGCCGTCGATGGTCTGGACCTGGCCGTGGCGCACGGGGAGATGTTCGGACTGATCGGCCCCGATGGCGCGGGCAAGACCACCAGCCTCCGCGTGGGCCTCGGCCTGCTCAAGCCGGACGGCGGGTCGGTCACCACCTGCGGTCTCAACCCCCACCGGCGCAGGCGGAAGCTGGCCCACAGCGTGGGGTATCTCTCCCAGCGCTTTTCGCTCTACGGAGACCTGTCGGTGGACGAGAACGTGTCTTTTTTTGCTTCGATCCACGGAGTTCGTCAGTGGAGGAAGCGGCGTGACGAACTGCTGTCCCTGGTCCGGCTGACCCCCTTCCGCAGGCGTCTGGCCCAGCGGCTCTCCGGCGGAATGAAGCAGAAGCTGGCCCTGGTCTGCACGCTGATCCACCAGCCGGAGTTGCTGATCCTCGACGAACCGACCACCGGTGTGGACCCGGTTTCACGCCGTGATTTCTGGCGTCTGCTCGCCGGTTTGCAGCGTGAAGGGCTGACGGTGGTGATGACCACGCCCTATCTCGATGAGGCGGAACGCTGCCAGCGGGTGGGGATGATGTACAAGGGGCGGCTGCTCACCCAGGGCGACCCGCGTGAGATCCGGCGGCAGTCGGAGGAGGAAATGGTGGAGGTCATCGCCCGCCCGCTCCGTGAAGCCGGAGCCGCCTTGCGCGGGCACCCCGCGGTGGCCCACGCGGAACTGTTCGGCGAACGGTACCACCTCACACTCACCGCGGGGGCCGGCAGGGCGGAGGCCGTTGCCGCTGTCCTCGCTGAATCGCTTCGCCAGCGGGGCCTTGACGTGTTGTCCAGCCGCGCCGTCTCCCCGACCCTCGAAGACATCTTTATCGCCAGGATCCGTGCGGCAGAAACGGAGGTCCACTGATGCCACTCCGGACGAATAGAGTACAACGTCTGTTTCTCACCATGGCCGTCTGCATGGTTCTGGCCGCGGCCGCATCGGCGCAGGGGAGTGAAGAGGTGTACATGCCGCCGGCCGCGGAAGAAGTCGTTGTCCGGCTGACCCTCGAGCAGGCGCTGGCCATGGCTGAAGAAGACTCGCCAATCCTCGAGGAACGGCGTGCGTTGATCCGGGCAGGTGAAGCGTCCGAACGGCTGGCTCAATCGGTCCGGATGCCCGACCTGGATGCGTCGGCGCGGGCCTCGCGCCTGTCCGATGTCCCCGAATATGCCATCACCCAGCCCGACGGGTCACGGAACGTGGTCTTCCCCAACATCCCCAACCGTTACGGAGCGATGCTGGACCTGCGGGTTCCGCTCTACACCGGCGGCCGAACCCGCTGGGGTACCGAGGCCGCCCAGTGGTCCACCGCCGCCGCGGCGGGAGACCTGGCGGTGGCCGAGGACGACCTCCGCCTGTGGGTCACCGACGCCTTCTTCAGAGGTACTGTTCGCCGAGGAACAGGCCCGGGTCTATGTTGCCGGGATCGAAGCGTTCGAATCGCACCTGGCCGATGTGGAAAACCGCATCCGTTTCGGCCTGGCGGCAAAGAACAACCTGCTGGCCGTGCAGGTGGAGCGGGACAAAGCCCTGCTGGACAGGTTGGAGGCCGAACGCGACCGGGCGGTGGCGGCCGCCCGCCTGGCCAGCTTGCTGGGATTGCCTCCGGAGGCGGTGATCGAGGTCGAAGGCCGCCCGTTGGAGGAGGATGACAGCGCAGCGGAATTGAGCGAACTGATCGACGAAGCGCTGGCCGCACGCCCCGAGCGGGCTGCTCTGGCGGCGCGGGTGGAGGCGGCGCGGGCCGCGGTGGAGCGGGAACGCGCCGAATACAAGCCGGTGATCAGCGCCGGAGCCGGGTACCGAGTACTCCCGGCCGAACATGCTGATCCTTCCGCCGGTGGACGAATTCAACGACACCTGGGACGTGTCGCTCAACCTGACCTACCGCTTCTGGGACGGCGGCAAGCGTCGGGCCCGTGTGGAACGGGCGGAGAGCGAAGCCGAGGCGGCGGCCCGGCGGCTGGAGTCTCTGGACCTCACCATCCGCGAGCAGGTCACCGCCACCTGGCACGAACTGGCAGCGGCCCGGGCGGCATTGCCGGTTGCCGGCGCCGGTCTGGCTTCGGCCGAGGAGAACCGCAAGGTGGCCGGGGATCGCTACCGCGAAGGCCTGCTCGCTTCCTCCGAAATGCTGGACGCCGAAGTGGCCCTGCTGCAAGCCGGGCTCTCGCGCACTGCGGCGGAAATCCAGATCCAGCTCGGCCAGGCCCGCCTGACCAGGGTGCTGGGGCGGTGACCGGCCGGCGGGGATGGAGCAGAGCATGAATCCTGACAGTCGGGCCAAACCGGAGAACGGGGTTGAGACGGTGGTGGAGGTGCGTGGCCTGACCCGCCGGTTCGGCAGCTTCACCGCGGTGGACAAGGTCGACTTCTCGGTACACCGCGGCGAAATCTTTGGCTTTCTCGGCTCCAACGGCGCCGGTAAAACCACGGTGATCCGCATCCTCTGCGGCCTGCTGTCGCCCACCGAGGGCACTGCCCGGGTGCTGGGGCTGGATGTGGCCGCCAGACCCGAGGAGGTGAAGAGGCGTATCGGATACATGAGCCAGCGCTTCAGCCTCTACGAGGATCTCAGCGTGGGGCAGAACATCAGCTTCTTCGGCGGGGTCTATGGGTTGGATGCGAGCCGGCAGCGCCAGCGTGAAGCGTGGGCCCTGGAGACGGCCGGGCTGAAGGGGAAAGAACGGCTGGTCACCCGCGAACTCCCCGGGGGCTGGAAGCAGAGGCTGGCCCTGGTCTGCGCGTTGCTCCATGAGCCGGAAATCGTCTTTCTCGACGAACCCACAGGCGGGGTGGATCCCATCTCCCGCCGCGAGTTCTGGGAGCTGATCGACCAGCTGGCTGCCGGCGGGACCACGGTTTTCGTCACCACCCACTACATGGACGAGGCGGAGCACTGCCACCGGCTGGCCCTGATGCATGCCGGTCGCCTCATCTCGCTGGGCACGGTGAGTGAAATGAAAGACGTCTTCGGCGGCCAGGCGGTGCTCGAGGTCACCTGTCCCGACGTCCAGGCGGCCATCGACCTGCTTGACGGTCAGTCATGGGTCCACGATGTGATCGCCTTCGGAACGCAGCTGCACCTGGTGGCCGGGGACGAGCCCGGGCTGGAGCGCCGGGTCATCGATCTCCTCCAGCACCGGGGCCTGCCGGGTGCCGCGGCCCAGCGAATCGTCCCTTCGCTGGAAGACGTTTTCATCCGGGCCATCGAAACGGCGGAAGGGTCAGGGTGATGAGGAAGATCTGGGCCATTGCGGTGAAGGAGATGCGGCAGATCAGCCGCGATCCGCTCTTTCTGGCAATGCTCCTCGGCCTGCCGGCCTTCATGCTGGTGGTTTTCGGATATGCGGTGAACTTCGACGTCTGGGACCTGCCGCTGGCCGTGGAGGACCGGGACCTGACGCCGGCGAGCCGCGAGCTGCAGGCCGCCTTCTTCAACTCCCGGCGTTTTAGCCCGGCGGCGGGGCCGGCCCGGACGGGAGATATTCACGCGTTGTTCCAGGCCGGCGGCGCCCGGGCCGCGCTGGTCATCCCCGAAACATTCGGCAGCGACCTGGCCGCCGGAAGAAGCGCTCCGGTGCAGCTGATCATCGACGGCACCGATGCCATTACCGCCAACACCGCCTTCGGCTATGCCACTGCCCTGCTCCAGACCTGGAACGCGGAACATCTGGCCCGCACCCTGCGGGCGGCGGGCGGCAGTGCGGTTCTCGATACCCTTGTCGAAGTGGAGCCCCGGGTCTGGTACAACCCCCAGCTGCTGTCGTCCCACTTTCTGGTGCCCGGCCTCATCGGTTTCATCCTGATGATCACCGCGGTGCTCTCCACCGCCCTTTCGGTGGTGCGCGAGACAGAGCGGGGCACCATGGAGCAGCTGAGCGTGGCACCGCTAAGCACGGTGCAGATCCTGTTGGGCAAGACCCTGCCCTTTCTCGGCATCTGCCTGGCCTCAACCGTCATCATCCTGGTTGCCGCGCGGCTGCTCTTCGGGGTTTCGGTCCGCGGCTCCTATTTCGATCTCTTTCTGGCCACGGCGCTGTACCTGCTGGGCGGGTTCTGCATCGGGCTGCTCATCTCCACCATCACCGATACTCAGGCCGTGGCATTCCAGCTGGGCATCCTCGTCTCCATGCTGCCCGCGCTGCTCCTCTCCGGGTTCATCTTTCCCCTGCGCAACATGCCGCTGTTTCTCCAGGGGCTCTCCTTCCTCGTGCCCACCCGTTACTATCTGGAGATCCTGCGCGGCATCATGCTCAAGGGGGCGACGCTGGCCCCGTTCTGGCGCCAGTGCGGGGCCCTGACTTTGCTGAGCGTGGTGCTACTGGCCCTGGCCGCGATTCGCTTCGCCAGGAAGGGGGGGTAATGTTTCGTATGCTCCTGGCCATGATCCGCAAGGAGTTCCAGCAACTGCTGCGTGATCCGGTGATGCTGCGTGTGGCGATCATCGCCCCGGCGTTGCAGCTCCTGTTCCTGGGCTACGCGGCCAACCTCGACGTCAACCTCCTCCCCATGGTGCTGGTGGACCTGGATCGGTCAGCGGAGAGCCGCCAGCTGGCCCGGGACTTCACCGGCTCGGGTTACTTCGAACTGCTGGGCAGCGAGGAGGCTGCCGGGGCGGTTGAGCCGTGGCTGGTCAGCGGCCGGGCGCAGATCGGGCTGGTTATTGACCGGGGATTCGGCAGTGACATTGCCGCCGGGCGGCGATCGGCGGTGCAGCTCATCGTCGACGGCAGTGAGACCACCTCGGCCACCAGCGGCATGGCCTATGCGGCACAGATCGTGGCCCGGCGCAACGGTGAGCTGTTGGTTGCGCGGCTGGCCGAACTCCGGCGTCAGTCCGCGGCCTCGGGCCGCCCGTTCCAACTGGCCGGACAGGCGGAACTGGTGCCCCGGGTGTGGTATAACCCGGACCTGCGCAGCCGCTGGTTTTACGTGCCGGCAGTGCTGGCCATGGTGCTGATGATGATCACCATGATTCTCTCCGCCATGGGGGTGGTGCGGGAGAAGGAGATCGGCACCATGGAACAGCTGATCGTCACCCCGCTCAGGGGGTGGCAGATCATCGCCGGCAAGCTGCTCCCCTTCGGGATTATCGGCGTGGTGGACCTCTTCCTGGTCATCGCCCTCGCGGTGGGCTGGTTCAGGGTGCCTTTGCGGGGCTCGCTTATGCTCCTCGTCGGGCTGACCCTGCTCTTCGTGATCAACATGCTCAGCCTGGGCCTGCTGGTCTCCACCCTGGTGCGCACACAACAGCAGGCGATGATGGCCGCCACGTTCCTGGTGATGCTGCCGATGATCTATCTCTCCGGCCTGCTCTTCCCCGTCGACAGCATGCCGCCGTTCCTGCAGCTGGTGAGCCGCCTGATCCCCGTGACCTACTACGCGGAGATCCTCCGCGGCGTATTTCTCAAGGGCGCCGGTATCACCGCCCTCTGGTCCCAGGCCGTCGCGCTGGCCGGGTTTGGCATCCTCTTCCTCGCCCTTGCCTCGGTGCGTTTCAGCAAGAAACTGGATTGATCCTGAAAACCACTTGCCCCGGGTGACGTTCCATGTATAATTCGCCCTCTGTCCGGTGGAACGGCCCCGGTGAGGGCATATCAGGCGCCGGCAAAATGAGGTGGAGGAGATGAACAAGAAGCAGCAGGCTCTCGAATACCACTCCCGCGGCAGGCACGGGAAGATCCAGGTCACGCCCACCAAGCCCTGTCTGACCCAGCGCGATCTCTCCCTGGCCTACAGCCCCGGCGTGGCCGTACCCTGTCTGGAGATCGAGAAGAACCCGGAGGACGCCTACCTCTACACCGCCAAGGGCAACCTGGTGGCCGTGCTCTCCAACGGCACGGCGGTGCTGGGCCTGGGCAACATCGGCGCCCTGGCCGGCAAGCCGGTGATGGAGGGCAAGGGCGTGCTGTTCAAACGCTTCGCCGATATCGATGTCTTCGACATCGAACTGGATACCCTCGATCCGCAGGAGATTATCCGCACCTGCCAGCTGCTGGAGCCGACCTTCGGCGGGATCAACCTCGAGGACATCAAGGCCCCCGAATGCTTCCTGATCGAAGAGACGCTGAAGCGGACGATGAACATCCCCGTGTTCCACGACGACCAGCACGGCACGGCGATCATCTCCGGGGCGGCGCTGGTCAACGCCGCCGAGCTGGTGGAGAAGAAGCTGGAGGACCTGCGGGTGGTCTGCAACGGCGCCGGCGCCGCCGGCATCGCCTGCGCCAACTTTTACGTCTCCCTCGGCGTCCGTCTGGAAAACGTCATGATGTGCGACACCAAGGGTGTGATCCACGGCAGCCGCGAGGACCTCGATCCCGACCACCCGAAATACAACAAGTACAAGGCCCGCTTCGCCGCGGAGACCGGGCGCCGAACCCTGGCCGAGGCCATGGAGGGGTCCGACGTCTTCTGCGGCGTCTCGGTGGCCGACGTGGTGAGCCGGGAGATGGTCCAGTCCATGGCCGCCGATCCCATCGTCTTTGCCATGGCCAACCCCGACCCGGAGATCACCTACCCCGAAGCCGTGGCTGCCCGGCCCGACGTAATCATGGCCACCGGCCGCAGCGACTTCCCCAACCAGGTGAACAATGTGCTCGGCTTCCCCTTCATCTTCCGCGGCGCCCTGGACGTCCGTTCCCGGGCGATCAACGAGGAGATGAAGGTGGCTGCGGCCCGGGCCCTGGCCAAGCTGGCCAAGGAGGACGTGCCGGACGAAGTCTGCCGGGCCTACGGTGTGGATCAGCTGCACTACGGCCGGGAATACCTGATCCCCAAACCCTTCGACCCCCGGGTGCTGATCTGGGAGACGGTGGCCGTGGCCCGCGCCGCCTGCGAGACTGGGGTGGCCCAGAAGCCGATCGAGGACTGGGACGCTTACCGCAACGCCCTGGAGAGCCGCCTCGGTCCCGGCCACCGTTTCATGCGCCAGCTGATCGGCAAGGCCCGTTCGATGAAGACCAAGAAACGCATCGTCTTCTCCGAGGGGGACGACCCGAAGATCCTCCGCGCCGCGCACCAGATCGTCGAGGAAGGGATCGCGAAGCCGGTGCTGCTGGGCAGTGAAGCGGCAATCCGCGCCCGGGTCGAGGAGCTGGGCCTGGAACTGCTCGGTGACGTGGAGATCATCGACCCGCTGATCTTTCCCAAGCGCGAGGAGTACATCGAGTCGTTTTTCCAGAACCGCCAGCGCAAGGGGCTGATCCGCAGCGAGGCGGCCAAGCTGATGGCCAACCGCCGCTACTTCGCCCCGATGATGGTGATGGCAGGAGACGCAGACGCCATGGTGGGCGGGATGACGGGTCACTACCCGGAAACCATCCGGCCCGCCCTGCAGGTGGTCAAGGAGCCGATGGGCGTCCAGCTGGTCAGCGGCAGTTACGTGATGATCTTCGAGAACCGCCTGCTCATCTTTTCCGACACCACGGTGAACATCGAGCCCGACGCCGAACAGCTGGCCGGCCTGGCCGAGATCGCGGCGGAAGTGGCCCGCAGCCTCGACATCGAACCGCGGGTGGCGCTGCTCTCCTTCTCCAACTTCGGTTCTGCTCCGCACCCGGCCTCGTCCAAGGTGCGCCGGGCCCGGGAGATCCTGGCCGAGCGCTGTCCCGACCTGCTGGCCGACGGCGAGATGCAGGTGGACACCGCCATCGACAGTGATATCGCCACCGAGTTCTTCCCCTTCTCGCGGATCAAGGGGGACGCCACCGTGCTGCTCTTCCCCGACCTGGCCAGCGGCAACATCGCCTACAAGCTGCTGCGCAAGCTGGGCGGGGCCCACACCGTCGGCCCGATCCTCGCCGGGATGAAGCTGCCGATCCACGTGCTGCAGAAGGGCTGCGAGGTGGAGGAGGTGGTGAGCATCGCCGCCCTGGCCGCCATCGACGCCGAAGGTCACCCGCACGCGGCACGGAAATAGCCGGAAATGTCATTGCGAGCCCCCGACCCGCTGGGGCAGCGGGAGATATGTAAAAGAAACAGTTCCTTGTACAGTTAGGCTTTCACGGTCCTGGCAGCAATGACCGGCGGCACATTGGAGCACTGTTGCCCGCTTGCGAGCCTGGTTCCGGGGTAGGAGAAGGTCTGATTGGTGAAGCTCCGATTCTGGTTAGGCGCCCGAACGAAGCTATCCCGTTTAAGAGATTACTCGACGATCTCCTCCGGGCCAGGGCCAGAAGTTAACCACCACACAAGGAACTGTCAGATGAAGGATAGCAAGAAGAAGCGAGAGAAGTCACGGTCAAAGATGAAGAAGCTGGACGAGACGATGGAGCAGGTCAACCCTTCGGCGGCTGGTATCGACGTGGGATCCCGCAAGCATCTGGTGGCGGTATCACCGGAGCGGGATGAGCAGCCGGTTCGTTCGTTTGACTGCAAGACACCTGACCTGCATGAGATGGGCCGTTGGCTGACCAGTTGCGGCGTCACGACAGTAGCGATGGAGAGGTACCGGGGTCTACTGGGTCCCGGTGGCCAATGTGCTGGAGCAGCATGGGCTGGAGGTGGTACTGGTGGATGCCCGCCAGTCCAGGAACGTGCCGGGGCGGAAGAAGACGGACGTGCTTGACTGCCAGTGGATCCGGAAGCTCCATGCCTACGGTCTTCTCAAGGTTAGAGCCGAAGGCGACGAAGCAATCTCAAAAGAGCCATTAGGGCTGAAATGGAGATTGCTTCGCTTCGCTCGCAATGACAGGCTCTCCTCCCTCAATTTAATGATTGACTAATTCGCTCTAGGTTCCATAATTAATCCGGGGCCATGATGCTCCAGGAGATGTGGAATGAAGAGGGGAGATGTCACGGTTAGGGCCAACGGCCGTCCGCGGCCGCACCTGGTGATCCTGGGCGGCGGGTTCGGCGGGGCCTACTGCGCCCAGGCGCTGGACAGGGCCGTGCGGCGGGGCGAGGTGGACGTCACCATCATCGACCGCCACAACTACTTCATCTTCTACCCCCTGCTTGTGGAGGCGGGCACCGGCAGCCTGCACCCGAGGCACACCGTGGTCTCCATCCGCGACTTCACCGGCCGCTGCACCTTCCGCATGGCCGACATCGAGGGGGTGGACACCGGCGCGCAAACCGTCTCCTACCGCATGTCGGGGTCGGACGTGGTCGAACAGCTGCACTACGATCAGCTGGTGATCTCGCTGGGCAGCGTCACCCGGCTGCCGCCCATCGAGGGGCTGCGGGAACACGGGTTCGAGCTGAAGAGCCTGGTGGAGGCGGTGGCCCTCAGGGACCACGCGATCCAGGTTCTGGAGCGGGCCGACGCCGCCGGCTCGGAGGAGCAGCGCCGCCGGCTGCTGCACTTCGTGGTGGTGGGCGGCAGCTTCACCGGTGTGGAGGTGGCTGGCGAGTTTAGCGAGTTCCTTGCCGAGGCGTGCGAGCACTACCCCAGCCTCAACCCGGGCCTCTGCAGGGTGAGCATGGTCGAAATCAGCGAGCGGATCCTCCCCGCCCTGGACGAAGACCTTTCCGCCTACGCGGCGGAGAAGCTCACGGCCCGGGGCATCGATCTGCTGCTCGAAAGCTCGGTCCACTCCATCGCCGCTGATCACGTGATGCTGGGTGACGGCCGGCGGCTGGAGAGCGAGACGGTGATCTGGTGCGCCGGGATCGCGCCCAACCCGCTGCTGGCCCGGCTGCCGCTGCCCTTCGACAAGCTGGGCTACATCCTCTGCGAGCCGGACCTGCGGGTCCGCGGTTTCGACAATGTCTGGGCCATCGGCGACGCGGCGATCAACCCCGACCCTGAGGGAAAAGCCTATGCCCCCACGGCACAGAACGCCGTGCGCCAGGGGGTGCACCTGGCCCGGACGCTGCTGCGGCTGGCCGCCGGCGAGAAACCCCGGCCCTTCGTCTACAAGACCATCGGCACCCTGGCCGCCCTGGGCTGCCGCACCGGGGTGGCGAAGATTTTCGGGATCAAGCTCTCCGGGTTCCTGGCCTGGTTTCTCTGGCGCTCAGTCTACCTCTCCAAGATGCCGGGTCTGGCGCGCAAGGTGCGGGTGGCCCTCGACTGGACCCTCGACCTGATCTTCGGCCGGGACGTGGTGCAACTTGGGGTCCACAGGCATTAAGATATATCGTAGACCAGCGAGAGGAGGACCCCCGATGAGCGACGAAGCAACCCGCACCGAACACGACAGCCTGGGTGAGATCGAGGTTCCGGCCGACGCCCTTTACGGCGCACAAACCCAGCGGGCGGTGGAGAATTTCCCGGTGAGCGGGATGGCCATGCCGCTGCCGTTCATCCGGGCGCTGGCCATGATCAAGGGCGCCGCGGCCGCGGTGAACGCCGAACTGGGCCTCCTCGACGCCGGGGTGGCCGAGGCCATCGCCGCGGCGGCCACCGAGGTGGAGGAGGGGAAGCACGACGGCCAGTTCCCGGTGGACGTCTTCCAGACCGGGTCGGGGACCAGCAGCAACATGAACGCCAACGAGGTGATCGCCCGCATCGCTTCCGAACGTCTGGAGGAGCCGGTCCACCCCAACGACCAGGTGAACATGGGGCAGAGCAGCAACGACGTGGTCCCATCGGCCATACACCTGGCCGCCTGCCTGGAGATTCACCGGCGGCTGCTGCCCGCCCTGGACCACCTGGCCGAGACCATCGAGGCCCGGGCGGTGGAGCTGTCCGGCGTGGTGAAGACCGGCCGGACCCACCTGATGGATGCCCTGCCGTTGACCCTGGGCCAGGAACTGGGCGGCTGGGCAGCCCAGGTGCGGGAAGGGATCGAGCGCATCGAGGGTTCGCTGGCGCGTCTCCGGCGCCTGGCCCTGGGCGGCACTGCAGTGGGCACCGGTCTCAACGCCCACCCGCGCTTTTCCGATGGTGTGGCCCGTCGGCTGTCGGAGAAGACCGGCATCGATTTCGAGATTGCCGGTGACCACTTCGCCGCCATGGGCGGCCAGGATGCGGCGGTGGAGATGAGCGGCCAGCTGCGGACCCTGGCCGTGGGTCTGACCAAGATCGCCAACGATCTGCGCTGGATGAACTCCGGCCCGCTGGCCGGGCTGGGGGAGATCGCGCTGCCCGCCCTGCAGCCCGGCAGCAGCATCATGCCGGGCAAGGTCAACCCGGTGATCCCCGAGTCGGTGGCCATGGTCTGCGCCCAGGTGGTGGGCAACGACGCGGCCGTCGCCCTGGCCGGCCAGTCGGGCAGCTTCCAGCTCAACGTGCAGCTGCCGCTGATCGCCCGCAACCTGCTGGAGAGTATCGCACTGTTGAGCAACAGCGCCCGCCTGCTGGCCGACCGGGCCATCGCCGGCTTCACGGTCAACCGGGAGCGGCTGGGCCAGGCCCTGGCCCGCAACCCGATTCTGGTGACGGCGCTCAATCCGGTGGTGGGGTACGAAAAGGCCGCGGCCATCGCCAAACGGGCCTACGCCGAAGGTCGCCCGGTGCTCGAGGTGGCCCTGGAGATGACCGACATGCCCGAGGATCAGCTGAAACAGCTGCTCGAGCCCGGGACGATGACCGGTTTGAAGGGAAAACCCTGAAATATGCCTGCAAGCAGGTCATATTTCAGCGTATCACCATCGGATTCCGCTATTTCCTGGTCAATTTTTCGACTTTCCCATTGAAAACACAAAATTTTCTCTACTAACTCAACTCCTTGTTCATTTTGATCATTCCATCCCTTCCTGCGGTCTGCCGGGAGCTGGCGGCCGCTTGACCGGGGGGAGAAATTCCCCTATCCTGTTAATGGTAGACAAATTTTATCGATAAAACAGAATCGACTGAGAATCCAGTCGGGTGTTCAGAAGGAGTGGAAGATGCATCTTCGAATTCTGATGATAACCCTGATCGTAGCGGTCTCTCTGTTCAGCTGCGGAGCGGGAGGAGAGGCGGCACCGGAGAAGACCGCTCGCACCTCATCGTCGCCGGATAAAGCGGTGGCCCAACCGGTCAAGGAAGCCGTGGTTGAGGGGAGTTTTGTCTTCGAGGCGGATGGGATAGCGAAGCGTTATGATCACCTGCCGGCCGGCGATAACTTCTACACGCCGGTATCGAGCGCGATCAAAGCCTTTCCCGCGGCCGGTTCCGGCGAGAGTCTGAGGATTATTTTTCTCTCGCTGGATCTGAAGAAGGCGGCCTTTCCGGCGGACCTGCCCCCATCCAAAGACATGAGCAAGCCGATGGATCCGATGCTCGCCATGGCGTCCATCGGGTTCGGCTTCATCGATGAGAGCGGTGAGGAATGGGCCGGACCGGGCAGGATCCACGTGGAAAAGTTTGGCGCTGACGGCGTGGTGGAAGGCAGTTTCACCGAAGTCTCCCTCCCGCACACCGACAATACTCTGCCCAACATGGTACTCACCGAAGGACGTTTCCGGGCCAGGATCAGTTCGCCCTGGTAGGGGCGAGGCGGTTCTCGGTCGATGCTGCGGAAGCGGTGGGTGACACAAGACAACGATCTATCCAACCAGGAGGGTGAGAGTATGTCGAAAATGAGATCGTGGATTCTGCTGTTCCTGATTGTGGTCTGCGGATGTGGAGGTTCCACTGCCGCCGATCTGTCGGACGCAGCCCCGGGGGCGCAGGAGGTGTCTCCTGAAGTCGAAGTGGTGATTGCCCTGATCGAGGCTTTCCAGGCCGGGGACCAGGCCCGGGTCGAGGAGCTATGGGCCCGGGACGGCGGCACCTGGACCAATGCGGAAGGCTTTCGCCAGCGGGCGGCTTATTTCCAGAAGGCCGAATTCGACCTCGACCCCCGGTCGATCACCACCACCGGCGAAAGCAGCCCGCAGGTGGTGGTCAAGGCCAGGCAGGATGACCAGGACCATATCTGGATTTTCCATGTCCTGGAGATCAAGGGCACACTGCGGGCCGGCGGGGTCGAAACCCGGCCGGCGGGGCTGCCCTGAAGCCTGGCCATGTCACGTCTTCGTGACCCGGGTCAGGCCTTGATCAGCTGCCGCAGCACATAGTGCAGAATGCCGCCGTGGCGGTAGTAGAGCGCTTCCTGGGGGGTGTCGATGCGCACCCGGGCCTCGAAAGTCCGGGGGTCGCCGCCTTCCGCGGGCGTGGCCTTGATCGTGACCCGTTCCAGCTCTTCGGCGTCCAGCCCCTCGATATCGAAAAACTCCGTTCCGCTGAGGCCCAGGGTCTCGGCGTTCTGCCCCTCGAGGAACTGCAGCGGCAGAACGCCCATGCCGATGAGGTTCGAGCGGTGGATCCGCTCGTAACTGGCCGCGATCACCGCCCGAACGCCGAGCAGCCGTGTGCCCTTGGCCGCCCAGTCCCGCGATGACCCCGAGCCATACTCCTTGCCGGCCAAAATCACCAGCGGAACACCGCTCTGCTGGTAGCGCATCGATGCGTCGTAGATCGATACCACCTCGCCGCCGGGCAGACAGGTGGTCCAGCCGCCTTCGGTGCCCGGGGCCAGCCGGTTGCGCAGCCGGACATTGGCGAAGGTGCCGCGCATCATCACCTCGTGATTGCCGCGGCGCGAGCCGTAGGAGTTGAAGTCTGCCGGGGCCACACCATGGTCCATGAGGTAGCGGCCCGCCGGGGTGTCGGCCTTGATCGCCCCGGCCGGGGAGATGTGGTCGGTGGTGATGCTGTCTCCCAGCAGGGCCAGCACCCGGGCCCCGTGGATGTCCTCCACCGGCGGCGGAGTGTGGTCCAGGTCGAGGAAGAAGGGCGGCTCCTTGATGTAGGTCGAGTCGCCGTCCCACTGGTAGAGCTGTCCCGACGGCGCCGGAAGGTCGTTCCAGCGCTGGTCCCCGGCAAAGATGTCGGTGTAGCTGTCGCTGAACATCGACGAGTCGATGGAGGCGGTCATTGCCTGCTGGATCTCGTCCTGTCCGGGCCAGACGTCCTTGAGAAAGACCGGTTGGCCATCACTGTCCGTGCCCAGGGGCTCGCTGAGCAGGTCGATGTCGAAACGGCCGGCCAGGGCGTAGGCCACCACCAGCGGCGGTGAAGCGAGATAGTTGAACTGCACCTCGGCGTGCACCCGGCCCTCGAAGTTGCGGTTGCCGGAGAGCACCGAACAGACCACCAGGTCCTTTTCCTGAACCGCCCGGGACACCTCCTCCGGAAGCGGTCCGGAGTTGCCGATGCAGGTGGTGCAGCCGTAGCCCACCAGGTGGAACCCCAGTGCCTCGAGGTGCGGGGTGAGCCCCGCTTTCTCCAGGTAGTCGGTGACCACCCGCGAACCCGGGGCCAGGCTGGTCTTGACGTGGGCCGGGACGGAGAGTCCCCGCTCCACCGCTTTCTGGGCCAGGATCCCCGCACCCAGCATCACCGCCGGGTTGGAGGTGTTGGTGCAGCTGGTGATGGCGGCGATGACCACCGAGCCGTTGCGGAGTTTCTCACGGTCGTCGGGCCCTGGGGCGGCCGGTGTCCGGCCCAGCCCTTCGTAGCTGGTGAAGAACGACTGCTTGGCCTGACGCAGCGCGATGCGGTCCTGGGGCCGTTTGGGGCCGGCGAGGCTGGGCTCCACCGCACCGAGATCCAGCTCCAGGGTGTCGGTGTAGGCCGCCTCCGGTGACGAGGCCTCGCGGAACAGGCCCTGTTCCCTGGCATAGGCTTCCACCAGCTCCAGTTGGCGTCGCGGCCGGCCGGACAGTTCGAGGTAGGTCAGGGTCTCGCGGTCGATGGGGAAGATGCCGCAGGTGGCGCCGTACTCGGGGGACATGTTGGAGATGGTGGCCCGGTCGGCCAGCGGCAGGTGGTCGAGGCCGGAGCCGAAGAACTCGACAAACTTGCCCACCACGCCCTTCTGTCGCAGCATCTCGGTCACGGTGAGCACCAGGTCGGTGGCGGTGGTCCCTTCGGCCAGCCGGCCGGTGAGCCGGAACCCGATCACCTGGGGGATCAGAATGGACACCGGCTGGCCCAGCATGGCCGCTTCGGCCTCGATTCCGCCAACGCCCCAGCCCAGCACACCGAGGCCGTTGATCATCGTGGTGTGTGAATCGGTGCCCACCAGGGTGTCCGGGTAGGCCGCTGTCTGGCCCTCTGCCGCACCGGGGAATACCACCCGGGCCAGGTATTCAAGGTTCACCTGGTGGACGATGCCGGTGTCCGGCGGGACCAGCTGGAAGTTGTCAAAGGCTTGCTGACCCCAGCGGAGAAAGGTGTAGCGCTCGCGGTTCCGCTCTGCTTCCAGTTCGGCGTTGCGGCCAAAGGCATCGGCGCTGCCGAAATAGTCCACCTGCACCGAGTGGTCGATCACCAGCTCCACCGGCTGCAGCGGGTTGATCCGGTTGGCGTCACCCCCCAGCCGCTGCACGGCACTGCGCATCGCCGCCAGGTCCACCACCGCCGGTACGCCGGTGAAGTCCTGCAGCAGCACCCGGCCGGGTCGGAAAGCGATCTCCCGCTCTGTCCCGGCCTGCGGGTCCCAGGAGGCGAGGGCGGCGATATCGTCGGCGGTGACCGTCACCCCGTCTTCCCATCGCAACAGATTCTCCAGCAGCACCTTGTGGGCGTAGGAGAGGCGGTGGACCGGGAACTGGTCCGCCAGGGCGCCGAGGCGCCAGATATCATAAGACGATCCGGACACCGTGATCCGGGCTTTGGCATTGAAACTGTCGTTCATTTTCCTTCTCCGCTGGGACGGGTGTGGCGCCGGCCGTGCTGTTGTCCATTGTTTGTGTCAACCATTTATTATGTTCGATGGCGGGGTTGTTCACAAGATTTTTCGACGGGCCGGGCGGGGCGTACAACAGAAAACCGGATCCGACGGTCCGCCGGATCCGGTCGTGGGGCACAGAGGTTTTCCAGGCCGGTTCGCCCTATGCGTCCGGGGTGTTTT
This sequence comes from uncultured Acidobacteriota bacterium, assembly GCA_963836075.1. Taxonomy (GTDB): domain Bacteria; phylum Acidobacteriota; class JAQAZP01; order JAQAZP01; family JAQAZP01; genus JAQAZP01. Next base: position 614,240 of record CAWIIB010000009.1, on the reverse strand, counting down.
GCCCGGTGATCACCTTTTTCGTCGTGTCGAACACACAGGCCAGCTTGTCGGTGGCCTGGGGAACCTTGTCCAACTCGTTTTCCTTGCAGAGGGACTCGATCTCCATGGCTGCCTGGCCCATGGTGCCGGCGGCCACGTTGAGGCAGGATCCCTTCATGCCGTGGGCCAGTTCCTGGACCTGGTGAAAGTCGCACTCTTCAAGCGCCTTGCGCAGCTCATCCATCTGCAGCGGGACCTCCTGGAGGAAAAATTCCACCACTTCCTCCACCACCTCATCATCACCGCCGAGGCGTTCCGCCAGTTCGGAACGGTCGAAATAGGCTTCACGGTCGATGTTCTGGTCCATCGGTTCATCCTCCGTTGACGGGGCAACGTCCTCCGGGGCCGTTCCTTCAAGCGGGGCATCATCCTCATCCGGGGCAGCACTCTCTGTCGGCGCGACGTCAAGAGCCGGGGCCTCGACCTGGGCCAGGGCAATTTCCAGCAGCGGGTCGCGCACCTGAGCCGGGTCCACCTCCTTCACCGGGGGCTCATCCACCACCGGAGGATCGGCCTGGACCAGGGATTTGTCCAGCGCCAGGGCGATCTCCAGCAACGGATCCCCGGCATGGTCCGGAGAGTCATCTCCCGCTGGAGCGGGCTGCGCCGGGACGTCGTCCTGGTCCTGGGCCTCCATGGGCAATAGGGCTTCATCCGCTGACCGCTGGTCGTCCGTGTCCGTTGCGGAATCACTATCCGGCTCCTGCGTGTCTCTCGGCATTCTCGAGAGCTGGCGGTCGATGGCCTTGCGCAGATCTCCCTGGTTGATTGGCTTGGGCACGTAGTCGTCCATGCCGGCGTCGAGGCACCGTTCGCGGTCGCCCTTCATCGCGTGGGCGGTCATGGCGATAATCGGGATCTCGTTGTCGATGATATCGGAGGTGCGGATGGCCTGGGTCGCCTTGAACCCGTCCATCACCGGCATCTGCACATCCATCAGCACCAGGTCGTATTTTTCCCGTTCCAGCCGTTCCACCGCTTCCTGACCGTTGTTGACCGCTTGGATGGAGAAGCCCATGCTCTCGATGATCCTGATGGCCACCTTCTGGTTGATCAGGTTGTCCTCGGCCAGCAGGAACCGGGCGCCATGTTTCTTCTGCTCGGCGATTGAGTGCCTGGTGACGATCAGCTTGGGGGCGACGATCCGGGCGTCCAGCCCCTTGGAAACCACCGAGACCATGCAGTCGTAGAGGTGCGACTGTTTGATCGGCTTGGTCAGGTAGGCCGAGAACCCGATGTCGTGGGCCCGGGTTGCGTCACCCCGCCGGCCCACCGAGGTGAGCATGATCAGGATCGAACTCGACAGCTGTTCGTCCCCCATGATCTTCCGTCCCAGGGTTTCGCCGTTCATCCCCGGCATCATCATGTCCACCAGGACGATGTCGAAAGGAACCCCTTGCGCCGAGGCCTGGGACAGCTTCTCCAGCGCTTCCGGCCCGCATTTGGCCTCCTCGTAGCTGCAACCCCAGGATTTCATCTGCTCGCGCAGCACGAAGCGGTTGGTGGCGTTGTCGTCGACGATGAGGACCCGTTTGCTCCGCAGGTCGAGGCCCTTGTCCATGTTGAATTCGGTCAGCTGGCGGCCCTTGCTCATGGTCACCGTGAACCAGAACGCCGAGCCCGAGCCGGGGGCGCTCTCCATGCCGATACGGCCGTCCATCAGCTCCACCAGATTTTTGGAGATGGCCAGGCCCAGACCGGAGCCGCCATATTGCCTGGTGGTGGACGAATCGACCTGGGTAAAAGACTTGAACAAGTTGTCCCGTCCCTCCTGGGGAACGCCGATCCCGGTGTCGATCACCGAAATCTTCATCGTAACGTCCTCGCCGTAGTCTTTTTCCAGTTCGGCGTTGATGAAGACCTCGCCCTTCTCGGTGAACTTGATCGCGTTGTTCACCAGGTTGAGCAGGACCTGTTTCATCCGGCCGGGGTCACCCTTGAGCATGGTGGGGATTTTCTGGTCAACCAGGTAGTTGAATTCCAGCCCCTTCTCCTCGGCCCGCAGGCTCATCATGTCCACCACGGTGTCGATGGTGTTGCGGACGTTGAATTCGATTTCTTCCAGGTCGATCTTTCCCGCCTCGATCTTCGAGTAGTCGAGGATGTCATTGATCACCGTCAGCAGGGTGTCGGCGCTGTTGCTGACGATTTCCGCATACTCCCGCTGCTCGGGACTCAACCGGGTGCCGAGGAGCAGTCCGGTCATCCCGATCACGCCGTTCATCGGCGTGCGGATCTCGTGGCTCATATTGGCCAGGAACTCGCTTTTGGCCACGGTGGCCGACTCGGCGAGATCCTTGGCCGTGCGAAGTTCCCGCTCCACGGCTTTGCGGATCTCGATTTCACTGTTGGCCTGCTCGTAGAGCGTGTTGGCCTCTTCGTAGAGCCGGGCGTTCTCGATGGCTGACGAAATCTGGACGCTCAGAGTCTGCATCGCCTCGATGTCCATCTCGTCGAAGACGTCGGCCTCCCGGCTCTGGATATCGAGCACTCCGATCACCGTCTCGCCGCTGCAGATGGGAATCGAGAGCTCGGAGGTGGTCTTCTCGTCGGCGACCCTGATGTAGTGGGGATCGCTGCAGACGTTGCCGCTCACCTGGGCCGCACCCGACATGGCGGCCCGCCCCACCATGCCCTGGCCCACCGGGATGGTCAGGTCCGCAGGAAAGATCTCGCTGTATCCGCCGGCAATGGCCTTGAGCACCAGCTGGTCGCTCTTCTCGTCCTTGATCAGCAGCATCACGCCGTAGTAGTCGAACGTGTCGCGTATCGCCTGGACCGTGTCGCCGAGCAGCGATTCGATGTTCAGCTCGCTGCTCAACCGCTGGCCCACCTGGTGGATCAGGGCGGCCTGGGCCGCGCGCCGGCGCGCTTCGGCCTCCAGTCTCTTGCGGACCACGATCTCCTTGCGCAGCTCGCGGTTCGACTTCTTCATCTCGGTGGTGCGCAGTTCAACCCGCTGCTCCAGCCGCTGGTTCTGCTTGCGCACCGAACGGGTGCGCAGGTGGATCACGCCGGCCAGCAGCAGCAGGCCGCCGAGGATAGCCGCGATCTTGAACCAGGCGGTGGCCCAGAACGGCGGCAGGACCGAGAGCTGGACTTCGGCGCCGCCCTCGTTCCAGAATCCGTCGGCGTTGCAGCCCTTGATCCTCAGGGTGTAGTCGCCGGGCGGCAGGTTGTTGTATGTCGCTTCGCGCCGGTTGCCCAGGTTGATCCAGCCGGTGTCGAAACCCTCGAGCATCACGGAGTAGCGGTTCTTCTCCGGGTTGGAGTAGTGCAGCGCGGCAAAGGCCACCTGGAACCCGTAGTCCTTCCAGGAGAGTTCGATCTTCTCCTGGCCGGCAATGGTGCCCGTGGCGTCCTTTTCCACCCGACCGCTGGACGAGCGGTTGAAGATCTTCAGCTCGGTGATCACCATGGGCGGGACCTGGTCGTTCTTGCGGATCCCGTCGGGATCGATGATGTTGAACCCGTTGATCCCGCCAAACCAGAGACTGCCGTTCCTGCTCCTGAAGCTGGACCCCAGGTTGAACTCTTCGTTCTGCAGACCGTCGGTCACGGTGTAGTTGACGAAGGTCTCGCGGGCCGGGTCGAACATGGAAATGCCGCGGTTGGTGCTCATCCAGAGGTTGCCCTTGCCGTCCTCGAGGATGGTGTAGATGCAGTTGTTGGGCAGGCCGTCCTTTTCCAGGTAGTAGGTGAAGGTGTCGCTGGCCTGGTTATAGCGGTTGAGACCGCTGGTAGTGCCGACCCAGAGAATGCCCCGGCTGTCTTCGCAGAGCGAGAGAACTTCACTGCTGCTCAGGCTGGTCCTGTCAGCGGGATCGGCATAGTAGCGGGTGAAAGTGCCGCTGTCGCGGTCGAGACGGTTGAGCCCGTCGATGGTGCCGACCCAGAGGTTTCCCTGGTTGTCCTCCCCGATACAATAGACATAGTCCTGGCTGAGGGTGGACGTGTCGTCAGCCGAACTGAGAAATCGCGTAAAACTGTCCTGCCGGCGGTCGTAGCGGTTGAGCCCGCGCCTGGTGCCCAGCCAGAGGCCGCCGGCGCTGTCAATAAAGGTCACGCGCACCAGGTCGTCGCTGATACTCGTTTCATCCAGCGGGTCGTGGCGGTGATGGGAGAAGGTTCGGCTCGTCCGGTTGTAGTTGTCGAGCCCCTTGTGCGTGGCCAGCCAGACCGATCCGTCCGGGTCGGCGGCGATGGACATCACCTTGTTGTCGCTGATACTGCCCGGGTTGCCGGGGTCGTGCCGGTTGCTGGAGAAGAGGCCGTTGTGCGGGTTGAAGACATTGAGGCCGCCGTAGGTGCCGATCCAGATCAAACCGTCCCGGTCCTCGTGGAAGCAGCGGACGTAGTTGTCGCTGAGGCTCGTCGGGTCCTGGAAGATCGACCGGTGGTGGACAAAGTACGATTTGCGGATGTCGTGCTTGTTGACCCCCATGTCGGTGCCGATCCAGAGCACCCCGGTCCGGTCCTCGTAGATGGAATAGACGTTGCTGCCGGCGAGGGAGCTGTCGTCGTTGGCCACCGGGCGGCAGTGCCGCAGCTCCTCGGCCCGGCGGTCGAAGCTGAACAGACCGCTGTTCTGCGCCCCGAACCAGAAGGTGCCGTTGCTGTCCTCGAAGGTGGCGGAGATCGCCTCCTGGCGCAGCTGGCCGGCGCCGCGCTGTTCCGCAGCACTGGCGAAGCGGTCCCCGGTCTCGTCGAATGCGAACAGGCCGTACCCCGTGCCGGCATGAATGGCGCCGGTGGAGTCGAGATAGAGCGAGTGAACGGTGTTGGCCCCCAGTAGTCCGCCCAGACCGGACGGTTCCAGGTCGTATTGGCGGAACTGGCCGGTGGATCTGTCGTAGAGCGAGATACCCCGGTCTGCGGTGCCGACCCAGAGACGGCCCGACGTGTCTTCAGCCAGGGCGGTGATGGCGTTGCTGCCGAGGCTGTACGGATTGGCCGGATCATTGCGGTAGCTGGTGAACTGTCCGGTTTCCCTGTCCCGCCGGCTCAAACCGTCCTCGGTCCCCACCCAGAGCGCACCACTGGAGTCTTCACAGAGCACGGTGATTCGGTCGTTGCACAGGCTTTGCGGATCACCTTCCACCTTGCGCTGGCAGGTAAAGTCGGCGGTGACGGGATTGAAGCGGTTCAGCCCTCCGCCGTAGGTGCCCACCCAGAGGACACCGTCGCGGTCCTGGAGAATCGCCTTGATGTAGTTGTAACTCAGGCTGGTGGGCCACTCGGGGTCGTTCTTGTAGGTGACGAACTGGTAGCCGTCGTAGCGGTTCAGTCCGTCCTCGGTGCCGAACCACATGAACCCCTGCCGGTCCTGGAGGATGGTGAACACCGAACTCTGGGACAGGCCATCCCTGATCGTGATGTGATCGAAGGTGACGTTCTGTCCCTGGGCTGCCGGCGCCGGCGTGACCATGACGCTGAAGACCGCCAGAACCGCGATGAGGCAGTACACTGCCGTTGGTTTAGTAGGCATTGAAATAGCTCCCATGGGTGTCATCCCGGCTCCAGACCGATTAAACATATGTACAGCATCGAGGGCGATGCTCTTATATTGCTCGATACCTTATTATTTCGGCATTTCAGGAGCAGACTTGACGAAAAATAACTTGTCTGAGAGGGGAAAACGTTAGGAATCAACCGCTTCGGACTGTCCCGGACCGCAGGTTATTTCAGGGCGGCCAGTGAGAGACAGACGGTGATCAGCAGGGCGTAGATATTGATGTGGATGAACGATTTGACGTAGGTGCGCCGCAGGTCAGGTGCGGGGGGCCGGAGCAGCACCACGGCTTTCATCGCCAGCCAGAGCGAGGCCCCGGCCATGGCCACGCCCCAGTACCAGGGTACGGCGTTGCGGGCGACGGCCGGCAGGACGATCCCGGCCACCGCGGTGGCCAGAACCCACATGAAGGTGATGCGGAAGAGCTGTCCCGGCGAAAAGACCGCCGTCAAGGTGGGCAGGCCGGCGGCCTCGTATTCATCCCCCTGCATCAGCAGCAGCAGCCAGAAGTGGGGGATTTGCCAGATGAAGAAAAAAGCGGCCAGCAGCAGGATCAGCGGGTCGCCCAACTCACCGCCCGCTGCAACCCAGCCGATCATCGGCGGCAGGGCCCCCACCAGAGCCCCGGGCACCGCGGCAAAAGCGGTGAACCGCTTGAGATAGACGTAGACCCCGTTGTACCAGAAGACGGCAAACGCTCCCAGCCCGAGCAGCAGCAGGGTGTTTCGTTCCACCGAGGCGAGGAAATAGAGCCCGAAGAGGATCAGCAGGATGGAGAAGAAGAGCGCCGCGGAGAGGCTGATCCGTCCTGCGGGCAGCGGGCGGTTGCGGGTGCGCGGCATCCGCGCGTCGATCTCCACCTCCTGGCACTGGTTCAGCGCCGACGAGCCGGAGGCGAGCAGGAAAGTGCCCAGCAGAGGGAAGATGATCTCCCCGCGCATCTCACCAGCAGCGAGGATATAGCCCGCGCCGGTGGTCACGGTGGTGGCCACGGTGATCCGGGCCTTCATCAGGGTCAGCAGGTCCCGGAGCAGGCCGGGATTCTTCTTCGCTGGAGTCTCAGTGCTCATGGCCGAAGATCATATCACTTCTGGGGCCGGGGCTTGCATCGCTTGATCTTTTCTTCGGTCGCCGGACGGCTTCGGACGGGCGAGAATCGTTCTCCTGGCCGCGCGCTCTGACGCGTCACTCCAGCAGCGAGGTCCAGTTGAGGAAAACGTGGATCCGCCGGTCCTCCTCTTCGACGCGCGTCTTCACCAGGAAGCGCTGGCCGTCCGCGGTGACCGCGTAGTCGTCGCTTCCCCACAGCCGCGCTCCGGCCTTATCGGCGGGAATGAGCACTGCAGGCATCCCCACATCGGGTCCCGAAGCTCCCTCCCGGACATCCACAGCCATCAGCGGCCCGTCGGGAGACAGGTAGAAGAGCTCCTTCCCGTCGCCACGCCACCTGGGCTGACTGCCGCCGTCGGGGGAGACGCGCACCCGCTCGCCCGGTCGACGGAACGGCTCGACGTAGACCTCGAATTGTCCAGACTCGTTGGACATGTAGGCCAGCCACCGCCCGTCGGGAGACATCTGCGCCTGGCGCAACGAGAATCCGGTTTTGATCACCAGCTCGGGTGAGCCGTCCCCGTCCAGGGGCAGCGCCCACAGGGCGCTCTCCTCCCCGGTTGTGCGGTAGAGCAGGATCTTCCCGTCGCGCGACCAGTCCTCCGGGATCTCGCCCTGGGAGGTCTCCAGCAGCGGCGACGCATTGGCGCCGATCCGCAGATCCTTGCGATAGAGATCACCGCCGCCGGAACCTCTCTCGAAAATGAGCTCCCGGCTGTCCGGGGACCAGACCGGGTCCGTCGACTGCGGGGGGCCGGTGGTCACGCGGCTGGCCAACCCGCGGGCCACGTCGACCACCCAGATGTCCCACAACCCGTCTCCGGCGATGATCTCCACCGCAACGCGGCTGTCGTCCGGCGAGAGGATGATCGGGCCTTCGTAGCGCCCGGGGGCCCCGAGCGTCCCGAGCCGCTTCCCCGCTCGGTCGAGCCACACGAGCTGGGTATTGGTGGTTCCCTCGAGATAGGTCAGGACGCCTCCGGCCGAGACCGAGAACCACCCCCAGCGGGGAACCCTGCCCGAGGCCACGGGCGATGCCACCGCCACCGGATCACCCGCGAGTTCTGCTCGTGCGATGTCGAAGGGCCGCGCCAGGAGGGTGCTGCCATCCTGCACGTAGAGCAGCTGCCCCGAGCCGTACCGGGTGCGCATAGGTACGGGCAGAAGAAGGCGCCACTGGTCGGGCGCATCAAGAGAGGACACGTAGACACCCTTCTTCCCCGCCTGCAGGCTGTAGATTTCGAAGATGAAGCGGCGCCCGTCGGGCAGGAATTGCGGCCACCAGTGGTGTGTTTGCTCGTCGGGCGTTGTCAGGGGCCTGGGTTCCCCTCCCGCTGCTGGGACCCGGAACAGCCCTTTTACCGTTCCTGTCGAGAAAATAATGGTGCCCTCATTGCTCCAGGTACCCGCGGGGCCGGGGCAACCGGGAGGAAGTAAGCAGATTTTCTGGACCTTCCCGCTCGCCAGGCTCAGCTTCCTCAGTTCGCCCTCGGCAAAGAACGCGATCGACGAACCGTCGGGAGACCAGAAGGGCTGACCTGCGCCTTCCGTCCCGGGAAGCGCCTGGACCTCCGGCACGTCCAGGGTGCGCGTCCAGAGTTGCTTCGCACCAACGGGAGGCCAGCCGGCGAATACGATGGTGCTGCCCTCGGGCGACACGGCAAGGGGATTGAAGTCGGAGAGGGTTACGTTCTCGGGTGGGTCGAAGATGAAGTGCACGGCGGGCTGCGCTTCCGGGGTTTGCGTGAGCAGGGCCACAGTTAAGAAACCGGCCAGTCCGGCGGTCACAAGGAGCGCCGCCGCCCAGGCCCATCTCTGCCGCACGAGGCGCCGAACCTTCGTGGCGCCGGAGGAATCGTGGTCTGTCCCGGCGGCCCCGGGTTCCAATGTGGAGCCCGCAAGCAGTTCCTGTAATTCCAGGCGGGCGGCACCGATATCGGGCAGTCGAGTGCGCGGGTCCTTGCGGAGACAGAGCGCGAGCAGGCGGCGCACCGCCGGCGGCGTGGTGGACGGCACCGCGTCGAGGTCCGGCTCCATCGTCACGACTGCCGCGATGACGTCGGCCACCGTATCGCCCCGGAAGAGCGCCTGGCCAGTCAGCATCTCCCACAGCACCACGCCGAAGGACCAGACGTCTGCCCGCTTGTCCACCGGCTTGCCCCGCGCCTGCTCGGGTGACATGTACGCTGCCGTGCCCATGATCCTGCCGGGCACCGTGCCGGCGTGCGTCAGAGTCAGTGACTCCGACTGGGCCGCCGCCGACGTCCCACCGACGTCGTCGCCGGCCCAGGCCTTGGCGAGACCGAAGTCGAGGACTTTCGCCTTGCCATCAGGGGTGATCTTGACGTTGGCGGGCTTGAGGTCGCGGTGGACGATCCCCTTGTTGTGCGCCTCCTCGAGGGCCTCCGCGATCTGCTCCGCAATCTCCAGCGCTTCGTCGACGGGAACCGCACCCCGCTCGAGGCGCTCCTTGAGGTCCTCGCCCTCGACCAGCTCAAGAGCCAGGAAGGACTTCCCCTTCGCCTCCTCCAGTCCGTAGATCGCCGCGATGTTCGGGTGGTTCAGGGCAGCGAGAAGCTGTGCCTCGCGGCGTAAGCGGGCCAGTCGCTGGGAGTCTTGCGCCACTTCCGCCGGGAGTACCTTGATGGCGACGTCACGGTTCAGCGTCGTATCTGTGGCACGGTACACCTCACCCATTCCGCCGGCCCCGAGGGCAGCGATGATCTTGTAGTGGGCAAGGCTCTGGCCGATCATTTGTTCCATTCTATCCCGCATATCTCACCGCAAGAGATGGAAAAGGTCCCTACTTCCCCACGATGGCAAACTCTGATGCAGACTCAGCAAACGGTGCCCCTGCCACATTGCCGTAGAACTCCTGGCGGGTGAATCCCGCTTTCTCGAACTCGCTCTGCAGGGCTCCCGGGGAGAAGTACTGGAGCCAGTTGTAGATTGTCCGTGTACGCCTGGCCTCGACGATGGTGTACTTGTCCAGGACCACGCCGATATCGTCATACTTGAAGGTGTTCAGGAAACCGTAGTACTTCTCGGGTGACCAGAATCCACTGAGCAGGTTCTCCTCGCAGGAGGCCGCCTCCTCACGTTGTTCGAATGCACTCCGGGAGTAGACGTCGAGCAGGACCGATCCCCCTGACGCCAGGAGGGTCTGGAACTTCCCCAGCATGGTCATGCGCTGCTCAGGGCTGAGGGCACAGAAGTCGCACATGATCATCAGGATAATGTCGAACCGCTCTTCGGTTTCGAATTCCAGGTAATTCTGGTTAACGTATTCGGCCGCCAACCCCTCCTCTGCAGCAACTGTGCGTGCGTGCCTGAGCGAGCGTTTGGAGAAATCAATGCCCGTCACGCTTGCACCGAGCTTGGCCAGACGGTTGGCGTAAAGTCCGGGGCCGCAGCCGAAATCGGCAATCCGGGTACCAGCTCTGACATTGAAATGTGAGCCGATCCATGCCACTGATCGGTCTATGAATTCAACTCGACGAGATGACAGATCGATATCGGCATCGAGATGGCAGGCGAGCATCTGCTCCGAGGTATGAGTGTCGGTCCACAATTCTGCCGCCGTATAGCACGCAAACGGTTCAGGTCGTTTGTTGATCTCTTCGAGTTGTTCAAACATGTCCATACTCTTCACTCACAGCACGAAGTTCCCATCACCTGCGGGCTGGTGCCACGTCAGCTCACCCTTTCTCACGCCCCGATATTGAGCGAGCGAGAAATGGATTGCAGAGCTTTATCTTTCGTCCAAAGTGTGCAGTTTGACAGAAGTGCTGAGGCCAGTAGATGGACATCAATCCAGCCGATACCTTTGCCCCATAACTGGCGACCGGTGACAAGATGCATTGCTTCTTCATGGCTGGCTACATCGGCTCCAGGAAGTGCGGCTAACAATTCGAGAATCTCATCTCGGTTCTTCATGTTGCCGCATGCCAATTCGCCAATCACGAAAGGATGGCACAGAACCACACCCTGATCGAGGAACTTGGAGAGTTCCTCATCAGCCTTGCGCAGGTGATTGATCCAGACGGAAGTATCAACAAGAATCATGCTGCACTTGTTCGGCGCCGCGGGATCGGCTTGAGCTTCTTCTCGCTACCTCCAAGGGTAGCCAGACGACGGGCGCTTTCCAAGGCAATGAGCGCCTCAAGTCCGCGTCGAACGAGAGCAGTTTTTTCCTTCAGCCCAGTCAACTTTGCCGCCTGCTTAAGCAGGCTTTCCTCGATGTTAAGCGTAGTTCTCATATGTATTAATATGCATTATACATGCAGATCAGTCAAGTCTTTTCTCTGACGAGCTAACGCCGGAAATCACGGGACCGCGGGGCGCGTCCGCTCGCCCCCACGGGTAATGTGGATTTGTTTGTCCGCCATGGTTTCCCAATCAATCCCCCAGTTCGCAGATCAATCGATTCCCATTATCAACGACAAAGATATCGCCGTTGAACGCGCGCTTCGAATACCGGATTTCCTTGCCGGTGTCTATATCCAGCGCTGTGAGGGCATACCGGGGGCCGCCCTTGCCGGTCCGGTAGAGCAGTGTCTTGTCGTTGAGGAAAACCAGGGAGTAGCAGGTGAGATTTTCGGGCAGAGTCTTCACTACCTTTGCCGGCTCACCTGAGAGCGGCGCCGTTAACAGCGAATTTCCCGCAACACAGGCAACCATCTGCTCGTTCGGACTCACGGACGGACAACTCATAAGGGCATCTCCCGGATTCTCGATTGTGCCCACGACCTGGGATGTCTTCAGGTCGAGAATACGAACATCTCCGTAGATGCTGTGCTGTTCGCTTGCTTCCCAGTATGCGAGATACCTGTTCGATCTCGAAAAAGAGGCGTCTGGGCAGGAGAAAAGGTATATAGGCTCGGCAATTGTCTTCGCAGTCTTAGTTGCAATATTGAACTGGACGATGGCGTTTCCGGTTCGCCCTATTGCCTCATCACTGAGCAATATGAGGACGATTTCATCCTGAGAGACAAAGTGGATATTCGCTATTCCGACGCCCGTGGAGTCCACCCTGTCCATAAGTGGGGAGTCGTCATTAATTACAGTATCGTAAATACGCAGTCCTTTCGTAGAATAGTCGAAGTATATGATTTGGCTGCCGTCCGGAGACACAGCATATTGGTATTTGCCAGCGTAACCTTCCACCAGGAGTGGAATAGTCCGTTTGCTCAGAACTTTGCCATCGAATGTGATCGTGCGCATCTGGAGTTGATTGTCGATACGATGGAATGTCTGAAAACTCCGATCCTGCTCTGAGATATTGACAACAACTTCCCGGTTATCCCCCGACCGCAGAAAAGTCATCGACTGAGTTTTCGTGTCGATCAATCCGATACCGACATCGAAAATCCAGTAGCTGCAGCCTGCCTGGAGCAGGGAGAGCACGACGATGGGTATGAGCCAGGTAGTCCTATTCCACCCATTCATGACGAACAGCGGAAAGTGCTCGCAAAACCGAATTGAAGTTTCTCTCATGGGGCCTCTTGGCGAACGTTACCCATCACTTGTGGACAGGTGGCACGGCCGTTGCTCAGCGATAACGACCACTTGTTCTGCAAGGGCCGTGACACCTGGCTGCCAAGTGAATGGGGTTTGTTCGCTCGTATCATTCCGGCAATTTCAAGAACTAAAGGTTATCCAATTACCGCATATTGCAGAATACCAGACGCTAGATGTTGTTCCGCCGGGGCCCACGCCTACACCTGCTGAGCCACTAACTGACTCATATCCAAGTTATCCGTTATCATGGACGATCATTGTTACCTTCAATACGGGTGCAATGCCACTAGTGAATAGATGCTTGGGGTATGAGAAGCTCACCTCGGATTCTGTTTCCTTCGTTTCCTCGGCATCGATATCAGTTATGATACTTCCACAGATCCATTTCTCACCCAAATACACGTTAAGTTTCAAGGTAACTAACTTATCTCGATGTGGATATGTATATACAAGAACCCATATCGATAACCTTTCGGATGGCCATCTCTTCTTATTTCTTCTTTCAACATATATTTGCTTAAGAGATACGTTGTCGCATCTGTACTTTCCGAATGAAAATGATCGTCCAATCCCATCACGATCGATATCGTGATCTACGCATAAAGTTCTTAATGATTGTGTAAGAATCATTGGAGAAGTGTAATTGTACTGATCATGTTCAAGTCGAAGATCAGCCGAACTACCTTGGCGAACTGTAGCCTGTGAAAACAACAATGTTGACAGCGTAGAAAGCAATATCGATAAACATACTATTCGCATGCGTAAATACATCGTGTATCCATAATTATATTCATTCTCTTCAGAGAAACGAATCATCTATCCTTCTGCGGCTAACGCCCCACATAAGCGGCAAGCCGAGTCGGTGCGAAGCGCCGGCCGGCGCGCTGGTTGCTTTGGTAAGGCCTGGCAGCGGCGAATCGAGCCGTATGAATGGCAGTATGGTTTGCAACCAGCGTGACGGAATCGGCTTGACCGTTGAATGTGGTTGTTCTCGAATTATCTTAGAAATCTCGCCAGCAGAATGTCTTCCACGTTACGGCGTGAGTCAATAACAGAAACGACATACACTTTCTTTTCTTCAATCCTGTAGATCACCCGCCAGGGGTTGATCACAAGTTCACGGTATCGTGCCATGCCATGTTGTAGTAGCTCTGGTACGTTACGACCCCGCATAGGGTAATGATCAAGCGTAGATGTGCGATCCTTGATCTTGTTCAGGATATTCAGGGCAACTTCAGGATCTTCTTCAGCAATGAAATCGACGACTCCCAAAAGATCCTTTTCAGCTACGGCGGCCCAAAAGACTCCGAATGTTTCTTTCATTTCTTGCGTATCGCCTTTTCGATTCTCGAAAAGACCTCATCCTTAGTGCGGACCTTTCCCTTGCGGATATCCTCTTCGCCTTGCGAGATCAGCTTCAGGAGTCCTAGGGCATTTCTCATGCTTTCATAGCTTTGGGGATCTTGAAGAACCGCCCTAGGTTCTCCGTTCTGGGTGATGATGACGGGTCGCTGGGTTTCGTTTACCTGTTTCAGTAAGTCTGCTGCTCTTGATTTTAGATAGGTGATTGGTCGGATGTCATTTTCAATACTCATTGACGGCCCTCCTTACATAATGCGTCCAGTCCTAATATGATACCATATTCGGTCTGCCGCTAAAAGATCTTAATATTTCTTTCTTCGGGAACGCCACCCATTACCTGCAGGCGGGTGGCACGGCCGTTGCCACCAGAATGACGACCGATTGATCAGCAAGGGCCGTGACGCCTGGCTGACAGGTGAATGGGCTTGTTCGCAGGCGCGAATTCATATACTAAGTGCGACACCTGTGCTTAAAGCACGGGCGATCTGGGATAATGGCTGCTTCTCTCAACGACCAATTAAAGGGAGGCAGCCATGATTTATCACCAGATCACCCGTGAAGAGAGATATATGATCTCTGCCCTCAGAAAACAAGGTTTTAAAACCTCGAGGATAGCCAGGATCCTCGGCCGCCACCGCAGCTCCATCTACCGTGAGATCAGACGAAACCAGTGCAGCGATACGGGTTATCGTCCTTTCAAGGCTGACAGTCGAACACGAGGCCGGCGTAGCCGCTCTCGAAGAAATCAGCAGTTCACAGCCCAGGACTTTGCCATGGTCGAATCTCTGCTGCTTCTCGACTGGAGCCCTGAGCAGGTCTCCGGCTATCTGAAACGGGAGAACCTGCTAAATATCAGCCACGAAACCATCTATCTATACGTCTGGGCCGACATGGAAGCCGGCGGTGACCTCTACACCCACCTTCGCGGTGCTTTTAAGCAACGTCGCAAGCGCTATGGCGCCTATGACAGCAGGGGCCGCTTGGCCGGGAAGCGCCACATATCAGAGCGCCCTGCGGATGTTGAAACCTGGAAGACCTTCGGCCACTGGGAGATCGATACGGTGCTGGGCAAGGGAAGTAAAGACTGTATCGTCACCCTGGTGGAGCGGAAGACCAGATACACCCTCATAGGCAAGCTCAAGGCGAGAACCATCGACCAGCTCAACGCCAGGTTACTTAAAATTATCAAACGTCATCAAAAGAAAATTAAGACGATCACTGCTGATAATGGTACGGAATTCCATGGCCACAAATTAATCGAGCAAAATACCGGAGTTCAGTTTTACTTCGCCACGCCTTATCACTCTTGGGAACGTGGCACTAATGAAAACACCAACGGCCTCATCCGCCAATATCTGCCTAAATCCGAATCGATGGCCTCGGTGAGCCAGCAGCAATGCAACGCCATTGCTGCAAAGCTGAACACTCGGCCCAGGAAAATCCTTGGCTTCTTCACACCTGAGGAGTGCGTCTATGCGTAAGGGCTACTGTCGCAGTTCAAACTTGATGTCAAGTCGCAATCCAGTCTGGCTAGATCTCAAGTGCCCTGCTAGTCTTATGCCTACTCCGTCACTGATTCGTAAAGGAACGGTCTAACCGCTGCGAAAAACTCCTCGGGACACTCGTGCCAGAAGTGTCCGCAATCTTTCAACATAACAGACAGGATTTCGGCGGACGACAGTGCTTCTTCAACGGCCTGGCCGGCGGACGGCTCACATGGATCACCCTCGCCTCGGAGCACCAATACTCGGTGCTCCAGCCTAGAAAGTTCGGAAGTCAAATCGTAATCCTGAACAGCTGTCCAAGTCAGCTGGTTCACTCGTTGATTTTGTACCGGCTCACTTCCTTCGTCGTCTGACGAAAACCAGAAGGTCGGATCAGAGAAGTAAGCTGCGAGGATCGCTTCCCCGAACTCCTTTGTCCCCGGTGTCAGACCGCTGGGGATCAGCCCCGAAGCTTGCAATTCCACGAATCTTTGCTGGATCTTCTCAAAACATGTTCGTACCTGGTCCCATGTGGGTGGGCCACAGCCTATTAGGACTATCGAACGTATCCTCTCCGGATAGGTTACAGCGTAGCTCAACGCCACGAGGCCACCCCATGAATGTCCCAACAGGTGAACGGTCTCCACTCCACTCGCTGCCCGCACATACTCAAGATCCTCCACATATTTCTGAAACGTGAAATTATCAGGAATGGGGGGTACGTCCGTCGATCGGCTCACCCCTCTTTGATCATAGGTGATCACAGCGAGCTCAGTGCCCGCCAAGCGCTCTAAGCTGAGCATATAGTGACTGGACAAGCCAGGCCCACCGTTAACTGCTATGAGCACGTTACCGGACTCCAGATGCCCCGCGGTGCGTGCAAACAATGTTACGTCAGGAGTTTGAACGCTGAGTTCCTTAACACTGCGCTTGTTAGCCTCACAGCCGGAAACCAGAATCACTGCAAGGCAGATACAGAAAGTGGATATAAGCACAAACCTACAGTGCTTCAATTCTTGAGCAATTAATAGCACTACACATCTCCTCTTTAGTCGCTGACCTAACGTTACCCATCACCTGCGGACAGGTGGCACGGCCGTTGCCCACCAGCGATAGCGACCGGCTGTCAAGCAAGGGCCGTGACACCTGGCCATCAGATGAATGGGCTTGTTAGGTCAACTTTTCCTTAGAACTCGCGGATTCGGACACTTTTTCCCAATCAATCACGTCATTCAGGTGTTCCCATTGCCTCATTGATGAAAAATATGAATTGAAGGCCGCCGCTATCTTCCCCAATGAATAACCAATTAGAAAGATACCAATCATCTTTATTGCTGTTATTCCTTCAATTACCAAATACAATCCGAAACCGAATATGAATACTTTCAGGATACTCCACCATCCACCCATAAAGACTAATAAGGGTATATGATCGTCCTTATAGCGCAATATTCTTCGATAATATTTTTGCTTGTTCATCATTTGACCTAGGGTCACCCATCACCTGTGGTAGGTGGCACGGCCGTTGCCGCCTGTGAGAACGACCGGATGATCAACAAGGGCCGTGACAGCTGGCCAACAGGTGAATGGGATGGTTAGGCGTTGTTCTCATTTCGCTTACTCGTTTCATGAAATCTGCTACTCATCAATCACATCCACGCCCAATTCTTCGTCTAGTGATCTGCCACAAAACTGGCAATAGTTAATATACTTACCAATGTAACGGTTGAAGTTAATACCACCGATGATCGTGTTCTTACAGTTTGGGCATTTGGCCGCCTGTATGATCCGATAAAACCCGTACAGATAGACCAGAAATCCAATGGCTGATAAAAATAGGCCAAAATATGTTGTTAGCAATAGGACCACAAATCCTATGAGCGTATGGAATATACCGAAGCAAAGTATAAGCCATGCTTGTTTGCGTTTGCTGTTTAAGTAATCTCTAACAGTCATGACGATATTGTTCGAATGTCAATTATTGTTACTTCGCCTAACGCCTGCCCATCACCTGCGGCCAGGTGGCACGGCCGTTGCCACCTGGAGAACGACCGGTTGCCCAGCAAGGGCCGTGACACCTGGCTGCCAGGTGAATGGGATGGTTAGGCGTCCTTTTCTGGCTTCAACTGGTACTGTCCGCCAGCCTGGAGCCCCTGAATATCCTTCCAGTAAAGAGATTCTTTGTGCTTCTCAAACCATTTTTGAATGTCAGACTGAACTTCAAAGCGGTTTTTGGGATCAGTCCTAACATATTTCCAGTAAACGCCGAACCCCATAGTTTTAAAGTCTTTTGGATCAACATTTGGCAGTAAATCGACAACTGGAATATGAATGATATCCAAAAGCAAGTTTAGAGCAATATCACCTACCGCATATTGGCCGCCCCAGTGGGGGACAAGATGTTTGGTTAGAATTGGATCGTCAATAAGGTCAATGAGCTCTTCAACAACGGGTAGTCCAAGTCCGACTATTTCCCAATAGCATTTATCTCCGCCTCCACCCATTTCATTATAGTAGGCAATATCCTTCAGGGCTGCTATGTATTCGCTATTGATTGGTCGCGGTATATCACATTGACTGTATGCAAGGCTGAAAACAGCGTGTAGGGCAATGGTGCAAACAATCAATAACCCTTTACACCTTAATTTCAATTCAATACTCCTCCGACGCCTAACGCCCCACATCAGCGGCAAGCTCCGGCGCGCTGGTTGCTTTTGCAATGCCTGGAAGTGCCGGCACATGCCATTAGATTGATCGCACGGAATGCAACCAGCGTGACGGATTCGGCTTGACCGTTGAATGTGGTTGTTATGCCAATTATCTGCTAGCCAAGCCAATTCTGTCTATGCTGCAGGAAAGTCGAGCTGCTTGATCTTTTTCCAGTCGGTTGATTCGTGTGTAGCCACCCAAAGATCAAAAGCCTGCTGCAAGTTCATCCAAAGCTCCGCAGAGGTACCAAAGGCTTTAGAAAGCCTAAGAGCCATATTGGGCGTTACAGAACCACGCTCATTGGTGATTTTGGATACAGTTTTTCGAGAAACACCTAGAATGCTCGCAAGTCCAGACACAGAGAGACCGAGCACATCAAGATACTGCCTCTTTAAAATGCCACCGGGATGGGCAGGCTTTCTCTTTCTGTTCTTCATATCAGCACCTCATCAGTGATAGTCAATGTAATCAACAACATATGCGTCCCCACTTTTGAACGTGAAAATGACGCGCCAATTGCCAGATACTTTCACGCTATAGTGATCTTTAAGTTTGCCCTTCAGCCTATGCAGCCCTGAGCCAGGAAATCGCATATCTTCTACAGTCACCGAGGCATCAAGTAAATCAAGAATATCGCTCAATTTCTGTGCATGAGCAGCCTGAATGCCCTTCATGGTGCCGTTAAGGAAAAACCTCTCAAGGCCTTTGTGCGCGAAGCTTCTTATCGTATCCTGAATGTAACCTCTGGGGTTACGTCTGTCAAGATGTTTTTGGCATAACGCCCCACATCAGCGGCAAGCCCCGGCGCGCTGGTTGCTTTGGCAATGCCTGGAACCGCTGTAACGGGCCGTCTGATTGACCGCTCGGTATGCAACCAGCGTGACGGAATCGGCTTGGCCGTTGAATGTGGTTGTTGGCCCTCTATTTTTTCTTTTGGAAGTACTGGACCTCGGGCAAACCCTTAAAATCAACATCCTGTGTCCATATCGTAGCTTCATATTCTCGTGCCGTTGCAAGAATAATGCTATCTGCCATAGGCAATGAGTGCTTGATGCTGAGTTTGGCGGCAGATAGTGAAAGCCTAGGCGTTAGATCTACTACGAGGCCCTTTTGCATAGCACTGACAGCCTGAAGCGCATCGTCCTCACCACGTTCTCGAAGTACGACCTTAAAAACTTCATAGAGTGAAACGGTAGGTACAACCAGAGATTCAATATCCTTTAGTACTGGCAGGAAGTGCTTGGCATTTCTTCCACCAGCATAGTATTCAAGCCATCCGGAGGAATCGACTATGTTCATACTCTGTCATCCTCCCGCTCAAAGTCAGTGTTGATCCCTTTCAAGAATCCACGTAGCTCTTCAATGTCGCGCTCTGGTATCAGCTCAAGTCTGCCATCGGTACTCAACAACCTGGATTTTTTGTCCTGGTCGGAGGCGCAGGCGGTCACGGATTGGCCGCGGGATAACGATCTGAAATTTGGGTGATATGGTTACTGTAGTCATGCCATGCCCTCCATCGATAGGCTATAGTATTACAATATATCCATCGATGACGTTCCGTCAAGTCATTTCTTTAGGGCCAACGTTACCCATCACCTGCGGCAGGTGGCACGGTCATTGCCACAAGATGAACGACCGGATGCTTAGCAAGGGCCGTGACACATGACTGCCAGGTGCATGGGCTTGTTAGGCTTCACCCTCAATGAGTGCTCACTGGCAACAGGATTACTCTGGGGCTTTCTGTCCACGCTTCCGAGCTCTGCAAAGAAACACAACAGATATCAAGAAAAAGAACAGCCCACTGTAGATGGCCCGATACCCTTCAGTTCCGAAGAAAATGACAATCGCAAGGATGAAGCTGATAACCGCGAAAAGGAGAGGTAGCTTTTTCATTGAATTCCTCTCACATGAAAGCCTAACGACAATTAGGTTGCAGCGAACCCACTCGCACACAACCCGGCCGGCAAGCAGGCGGTGGTCACTCCTTCGACTTCAAGCGCGTGACCAGACCGCCAAGACCTCCACCCACCACGATGAGCGACGAAGCGGCGCCAGCGGCAAGGATGTTCTGTATCTGCTCATATGCTCCAGTACCGCTGAGTGCACGGGATGCCATGATCATGGTGAATCCCCAAATGCACGCGTTGACGATGATAACAATCCCAATAACCACTACCGGTCTGTTCATGTGAGCCACTCCCTCCCGTTGCTCGTTTATCTAAGTAAATGGAGCCTAACGCAACCCATCACCTGCGGACAGGTGGCACGGCCGTTGACCCCAGCTAAAACGGCTGGCTGCTTAGCAAGGGCCGTGACACCTGGCTGCCAGGTGTATGGGATGGTTAGGGTGACCTTTCTATGGTGCAAACATCTCACCAAGAAGATCTAAAACCTTCACTTCGGTTTGCTTATTGATACGTCCGAGTCTCTTTACGATTCGGTTGGCGTCAATCGTCCGGATTTGGTCTAGAACAATAAGGCCAGATTTTCCCTTAAACCTACATTTCACCCTGCTTGGATAGGGCTTTCCTTTGGTTGTCATCGGAGCGACGATCAAAGTGCGGATATGATGATTCATCTCATCAGGGGATATGACTAGGCAGGGGCGCGTCTTCTTGATTTCACTTCCGACGGTCGGATCAAGGTTGACAAGATAGACGTCGAAGCGATTGATTACCATTCCCACTCCTCATCATCCCACGCAGAAGTTTGAAGGGTATCATCCAGCAGAGAATCTGCACCTTCATCAGCCATGGCCTGGAAGGAAACTTCCCAGCCTTCACGCGGCCTATGAGCCACACTGATAACGAGGGTGTCTCCTTGGATGCTGATTTCAACCTCGTCAGACAAGCCTGTTTGCTCGATTAGAGGTTTGGGAATGCGAACACCCTGAGAATTGCCAATTTTCACTATTTTTGTCTTCATCTTGTTACCTCCAGTCGGTAACTACAATGTAATCACGTTATCGCTGAAAGTCAAGAGATTTCTGTTGGCTTCATTAAATTGGTTTACCCTAACGTCACCCATCACCTGCGGGCAGGTGGCACGGCCGTTGCCACCAGGAAAGCGACCGCCTGTTCAGCAAGGGCCCTGACACTTGGACAGCAGGTGGATGGGTTTGTTATGCAGTTTCTATTTCCTTGCCTTGAAGGACACTACAATCAACCGGGACTGCTCATCGGCCCACTCTGGCTCATCGTAGTCAATCACTGAAGGAAAACCATATACCTCATCGTACTTGATGCTAATCGCTTCAGGTGATGCTTTCCTGATTCTTAGTTCCGCTAACTCAAAAAGGTCCTTTATTGTCTTTATCAGATGAGAACTCTCTCTTATCCTGTCACCATTCTTATAACCGTCTCGGCGCTCACCCAAATAGTATGAAGATCGTATTTGGTCATTCCTCACGTAAGATTTTATAGGCCCATAACCCAGTGCATGCATACACCAGCATGTGTCATCTTTAATCTGAATATCATAGTCGGTTAAACCAAGAGCCTCCCATTTGGCTCGATTTAGTATCAATTCATCGAGCATATTTGATTGCGTCTGTCCATGTAGACAACATGAAAAGGACAATAGAAATACAAGATAAACTACATGCTTCATATCACTATTCCTGCATAACGTCACCCATCACCTGCGGCAGGTGGCACGGCCGTTGCCACCAGGGAAGCGACCGTCAGTTAGCAAGGGCCGTGACACCTGGCTGCCTGGTGAATGGGATGGTTCGGTCGGTCTTTCTTATAGCGAGTAATTTTCAACAAACGCTCTGGGTTTCAAAACCTCAATACCTTTATAACCATCACATGAGAGCAAGTGCTTGTCACCGCTTACAATGAGCTTCGTTTTACTTGCGACTGCGCAAGCGAAGAACATGTCATCGTCCGGATCAGTACAAACGGCAGTCTGCAACGGTGGGGCAAGGACGATATGTGTATGAAGGGTTAGAAAATCGATGATGGGTAGGATGGAAATTTCCGGATGCTGTGTTCCGAGTTCTTCAAGAACCCGTGTGTACTCATCGAGGATCTCGGGTGAAGTGACAATCTGAACGATACGATCGCGCCAGGCTTGGAGGATTTGGTATGGAGGCCCGGAATAGAAAATGCCTGACACGAACACATTTGTGTCAAGGACGATGTTCACTTTTTGCTCCGAGACTTCGCAACAGCTTTTTGAATGTCAGATTTCTTCATTCCGGCTTGCTTGGCCTGACGGCGTGCCTTTGAAATCAGCTCATCAAATTCATCCATCGATGGAGGCGATAGTATCTTGAGGACAACGGCTTCCTTATCGCCGATGACAACGAACTGTGTTCCGGGCTCAAGCCCTAAGCGCTTACGAACCTCTTCCGGAATAACGACTTGTCCTTTCGAGGACATTTTGGTTGTGGCTAGTGAACTCATCAGGAACCTCCAAGTTTAGGGTCTTACTAGTAAGATACGGTGATATTGTTTTCCTGTCAAGGTTTTATTTCTAATCGACCGAACGCTCCACATCAGCGGCAAGCCGCCGGCGCGCTGGTTGCTTTTTCAAAGCCAGGAAGGGCTGAAACGGGTTGTTTGATTTGCCGCGCGGTCTGCAACCGGCGTGACGGCATCGGCTTGGCCGTTGAATGTGGTTGTTAGCTCGGACTTTTATGTTACCCATGTGCGTGGACTCTACTGTTACCTATGGCCCCGTCCGTCTCTCTCACGCAGGAACTGAGAGCGTTTCTATTGCAAGGCTATCAAAACCAGTAGTATTAGCGATGCGATACCTATCAGCATCAAGAAAAAAGCTGCGATGAACCACCTGATCCCCGTCTTGCTGATCTCGTTCACTAGAGCAGGATCAGAAGGCGACATGTATAGCCCACCACCATGACTAATGCCGACTATGATGAAGATGGCGAATGAGACCACGACACAAAATATGGACAGAAACGTCAGGATAGTCTCGATAAATTCCATTTCTTTTCTAGCGAGCTAACGCCCCACATCAGCGGCAAGCCCCGGCGCGCTGGTTGCTTTGGCAATGCCGTGAAGGGACCTAACGAGCCTTTTGATTGACCGCACGGTTTGCAAACAGCGTGACGGAATCGGCTTGACCGTTGAATGTGGTTGTTGGCCTCGCCGTTTCAGGTTTGTACCGGAGCAGCATGCAGTTCAATACCGAGTGCCTTGATAACCTTAAGAATCGTATCGAAGCTTGGTGTACGCTCTCCCGATAGAGCCTTGTATAGGCTTTCCCGGGAAAGACCGGCATCGCGCGCAACTTGTGTCATGCCTTTAGCGCGAGCAATATCGCCGAGCGCTTTAGCTATGAATGACGCATCTCCTTCGGACTCTTCAAAACAAGCTTCCAGGTATGCTGCCATTTCTTCTGGTGTCCTAAGGTGCTCGGCTACATCGTATCGAGTGGTTTTTGTTTTACTCATAGTCAATCTCCTAGAGGTCACGCGCGAGGCGCAGGGCAGTCTTAATGTCCCGGCTTTGAGTCCGTTTATCGCCGCCGGCTAGCAGAACAATCAATGTTTGGCCCTGCTTCTTGCAGTAGACTCGATATCCAGGACCATAATCGATCCTCAGCTCTGATACCCCTTCGCCCACCGGTTTTGCGTCGCCTGTATGTCCGAGGGCAAGGCGTTCGATTCTCGCTTGCACTCGAGCACGGGCACGAATGTCACGTAACCCGTCAATCCACTTAACAAAGTTTGCTGTTTTTCGTATCTCTACCATCACTTACAATGTAGCCTATCGGCTACACTTCGTCAATACTTTATTTCAATTATTTGGAGGCCAACGTCACCCATCACCTGCGGACAGGTGGCACGGCCGTTGCCACCAGAAGAGCGACCGTTTGTCAAGCAAGGGCCGTGACACCTGATCGACAGGTGAATGGGATGGTTAGCTTGCCACTCACTTCTGGATCTCATTTACTATTTGAATTCGAAGAATATTTGATGTCAGTTGATCATATGATACCTGGACATCATAGTAGCCAGGAACAAGTGGTCCACTGAGTCCAGGGGCATCTCTGAGAACCTTATCAAGCCTAAATATGCATGAGGCGGAAGTCCCAGGATCCAATATATGAACCTTACTTGACACCTGCCCATCTGAGCCCATCTCGTATGCAGTAGATTCCAGGTACTTAAATGTCCACCAATCGCTTCTGCCAGGATCAGATGGAAAGATGTCATGTCTTGTAAGGACTTTCCCCGAATCCTCTACGACTCGCACGGTAAGCCCGCATATTTCATCAGTCTTATCTTCATTCTCATGATAGTTTAAAAAGGTGAGCACTTCATCAGGGCCCAAATTGATCAATATCATTCGTAATGAAATGGGCTCACCAAATACATACAAAGGAACCACATTAGGCATATCCCCATCTGGGACAATTTCCAAATCGCGCAATCCATACGACAACGAAAGGAGGCTGGAGAAAAGTATTGTGGTAAGAAATATTACTACCCTTCTATTTGCCATATCTCATCTCCGTGCAAAGCTAACGCTCCACATCAGCGGCAAGCCGAGTCGGCGAGATGGTTGCCTTCGCAATGCCCGATAGCGTCGGCGCGAGCCTTTTGACCAAACGTGCGGATTGCAACCAGCGTGACGAAATCGGCTTGACCGTTGAATGTGGTTGTTGGACGGTGGATTATCAAAATACTACTGATTTCAATATTACTCAGTATCTTCAAGGTTTTCCAACCTCTCAACATCAGCGAGATCTTGTTTTCGGCCTGAGGCACGTTTGTTTTTTAGCAACAGGGGTTTGGATAAAACAGATATTGGAAGACCTGAAAATTTAGTATGGAAGCGATCCTCCCAGGCCTCCCCGAATGAAACACCATCAATTGCAGTGAGAATATCTATTCGGATAGGTGGGAGACCAACTTGGAAGACGACGTCTTCATTGATAAGGTCGTCTTCCGTAAGATCGTGAAGAGGTGCACCAAAGCTTTTAAGTGCAATTATTACCTTCTGGGCGTTATCAAGGCTTGGTCGAATCCAAATATCTAGGTCTTGAGTTGCTCGTACAAAGCCATGAGCTGCCAAGGCATGAGCACCAACCACTATGAACTCAACCCCTTGTGCGTTTAACTCTGCTATGAGATCTTTGAAGTCGCGGTTCATCTAAAGATTCACTCAACCATGCATGGCATAAAAGCGTGAGTTCCCATACGGCTTCAATTCGATCAGCAGGGGTAGAGAGCTGACCTTCTGTGAGACGGCCAGTAGCTACACCCTTTCGAATGATTCTGCTGGTTACTCGCCTTTTTGATCGGTGCTTTTTCATGGTCTTACTATATCATGTGATGATACGATAAAACAAGAGGCAAGCTATAGTTATTGAAGGTCTTACGGATATTGCCCTGTCCGTTTACTGTCTTATTCCTCCAGTTGCCGTCCAACGACAGAATGAGCGGCCGGGATGCCGGATGCTTATCCGGCGCGTGGGTGGCTCAAGCCATTCGCCTGACCGCTGGGGATGGAATCCCCGGCCCGCTCAATTCAATTGTTGTGCGTTCATCCATTCAATTCGGCGTCATTTTATGCATTGTCTCGCGAGAATAACGTGCCGCCAGTTTATCCAACCGCGCCTTCAAAGCTCTCTCGGGATACCAACTCCCTCGGGCCATGACACCAATGCGCTTCCCAACATTAGCCACGTCATCGAGTGGATTGCCTTCAACGAGAATCAAGTCTGCTCGACTGCCAACGGCTACAGTCCCAAACTCCTCCAGCGCGTTAAAGAACTCCGCTGCATCATGCGTACCTGCCTTGATAGCTTCGTATGGCGTGAGACCTGCTTCAACGAGGTTCTGCAACTCCTCATGTGTTGAGAATCCCGGCACGACTAGCGGATTGCCACAATCTGTTCCGAGAAGGATTCGGGCACCCCCTTCATGAAGCCTTTTCGTCAGTTCCTTGCGGATTGGGTTACCAGTTGCGACGTCACCAAACATCGCAGGGGTAAAGCTATTTGTGTAGTTGTTCTTCGGATGGTGAAATTCAATCTCGTCGGGTGACAGGTATGTGAATTCCTTGCCTTTGAGCAGCGCGGTCGCCTTATCCGGTGGCACCCATTTTTCATATACAATCAACGTCGGACAATTCCAAGTTCCAGCTTCCCGCGTTTGCTTTACAATCTCGGGGAATTTGCTCCGATCAAGAGCGGTCCACGCCAGTATCAGTGCCGCAAGGCCACGCTGGTCAAGAGGTGCACAACTATCTGAAACCAGAGCGGTTTCGTAACCATCCAGGTGTTCGATACAGCGTTGCCGAGATGCCAGAACATGTTCGAGCCCGACATCTGCCGGTACATGTCCATCTATCGGTATCTCCAGAGCGCTCGCAGCTGCGACCAAAGCATCGTAGGCTTCCAGGGACAAATTGCTGTACACTTTTAAGAAGTCATAGCCGGCTGCTTTCTGTTCGGCTACGATGATCTGCGCCTGCTCGGTGGAGGTGACAACTTGACTTTCCGGGAAGACCGGCGGGTCACCGTCGATTATGGCTCCCGCAGTGTAGATCGTTGGTCCCACGAGTTGATTATCGCTGATAGCTTGTCGCCACTCGAGATGTTTTGGTTCGCCCCACATATTGCGAACGGTTGTCACTCCATTGGCAATAAACAGGATCAGTTGGTCCTTATCAATGACATGAACATGCATGTCCGCAAGGCCAGGCATGAGGTATTTGTTCTTACCATCAATGATGGTAGATCCGGGAGGTGGATTCAGTAAAGCGGTAGGAGCAAGTGATTGAATTCTGTCTCCTTCCACTACAACTGTATGGTTCTTAAGGACGACGTTGCGATCCATCGGAACAACATTTACGTTGACGAATGCGATCGCTGATTGAGACTCTTGCGACTCAAGGTGTGGCCTGCAGCCGCCAAGGTGGAGCACGGTCAGTATGCCGAGGATTATTGAGAGACGCAGTTTCAAATGAGGTGTCCACGTTCTATATAGCACAGCGCCACCCATCACCTGCGGCAGGTGGCACGGCCGTTGCCGCCAGCAAAACGACCGGTGGTTCAGCAAGGGCCGTGACACCTGGACGACAGGTGAATGGGATTGTTAGCTCATCATTCGATTAACTTAAGAGCTGAATGTTATCCATATACCACAAGCGCCCATATATGATCCAGAATATGAGGTTCCACCAGGGCCAAATCCGATGCCTGCTGAACCGGTTTGGGATTCCAAAGTCCCCCATCCAAAAGCAAAATGGCCAGTGAAGGTATCGTATGCACTTCCCAAATGGAAAGATCCTGGGGGCGGATCCGTGGTCTTTGCACATGATAGAGCTGATGTTTCAAAAGAGCGGATGGAATCGATAGAAGGTTTCCCATATGCCTTCATTAATCTTCCTCTCTGGAGTCGAGCTAACGCCGACCATCACCTGTGGGCAGGTGGCACGGCCGTTGCCACCAGGATAACGACCATCTGTTCAGCAAGGGCCGTGACACCTGGCTGACAGGTGAATGGGATGGTTATGTTTCGTCATCTTCTATCGGATCACCCACGGTGTCTTCAATAACGGTATGGCACTGGACCTCGAACCACTCGTTGAAAAGCTCCAATGTTCTGTCCTTTGGCCACATCTCTTCATCTGTGTACCAGCCCTCAAGTTCCCACTCAAAAAGCGTACTGTAGTATCTTCGAATCCACTTTTTAAAAGCAGCATCATTATCTGCATCTTCTTCAGGTATAAGATAAACAGTCCTTTCCTCATTTACCGATTCCAGCGAGATATCAAACTCCCGCCCTTTGGCATTCGGATCCGCTTCATTTATCCATTTAACCGCAGGAGCTTTGTATTTTAATATGACAGCTGCTCGATTAATCATCACATATTCTCATGGAAACATAACGCTGCAAATAACCGGTGCGAATGGAGCACAGCGGAAATTGCATCCGAGTTGATTTGCCTTGTTATGTTATTTATCTGCTTCCTTCGTATCTTGAATTATATAGATACCATTGAAGATTTCTTAAATGAGCTCCCCAATGATGGTCATAGCCCCAATGAAAATACCACATTCCATCCTCGGCACTATTATTTTCCCAAGTCCATTTTACTTCTTTTAGATCTCTGTAAATGTCCTGTAAGTCGTCATGGGCACTGCCAAGCATTTATTCTGTCTCAGACAAATCGCCTCCAACTTTTTCAGGTAAATTATACATTCCATAATCTGGAAATTTAGAATAGACCATGTCTCGAATTTTTATCTGATCGAGGTCTGGTGCCTCTGGTAATTCTCTTTCATCAAATTCAAAATCTGTGCATATATTGCTTGCAAGAGCAAGCTCATCAAGCGCCAATTTAAGTTGCGCTTCATCAGGGAAGCCCTCTTGCTCAACAAGCTGTATAAAACCTTCTATAGCTTTTAAGGTCCTCATTGATTCCATATCATTCTCTTCAAACATAACGCCACCCATCACCTGCAACAGGTGGCACGGCCGTTGCCAGCAGAAGAACGGCCAAGTGTTCAGCAAGGGCCGTGACACCTGGCTGACAGGTGAATGGGCTTGTTGGACGCCTCTTCTAAGATGCTCGTGAATATTCGCCAACTTCCTTGCTTAAACGGTCACCAAGACGGTCCATTTCGAGGTCTAACTCGTAGTCCATCTGAAGACCGAGCCAAAACTCTGGGGACATCTTGAAATATTTTGCCAACCGCAAAGCCGTATCCGCCGTAACGCGACGCTTACCATGAACAATCTCGTTGATTCGACGAGGGGGGACACCAATATCATTAGCGAGCTGGTTTTGACTGAGCCCCATAGGTTTGAGGAATTCCTCAAATAGGATCTCACCAGGGTGGACCGGATCAAGCTTGTTTTTAGCCATGGCTAGCCTCGATGATAGTCAACGATCTCAACTTCGAAGGCGTCACCAGAATCCCAGCGGAAACAGATACGCCACTGATCATTGATACGAATACTGTACCTGACCGGCTCGATTACCCGAAAGGCGCTCAAGTCGGTTTGCTGGCGGAACTCTAAGGTCCGCAAGGGTTTTTGCCCGGTGAAGCATGCGGAGCTTTCGTAGGGCAACTCGTTGGATATCCCCCGGAAGCTTTGCTGACCGGACACGGCCGAAGAGTTTCTCCGTCTCTTTGTTTTTGAATGACCGTATCATGGTAGTAAGATATGACGTATAACGTTACGCGTCAAGCTCTTTTTATCTTATAAGTGCGTTTAACGTCACCCATCACCTGCAGACAGGTGGCGCGGCCCGTTGCCACCTGAGGAGCGACCGTTTGCCCAGCAAGGGCCGTGACACCTGGCGCCAGGTGAATGGGCTGGTTATACAGCGATGGCGCGTCGGATCACATCCGCCGAAAACGGCCTTCCATGGGCTGGATAGACTTCCGTTGCGCCCGCATCAAGTAGCAACTCCCAACTGGCAATGACCGCACCTGGGTCGTCCGCAAAGATAGGAAGACCAGGAGACAAACGCAGTGGGAACTTGTTCATCGCAAGATCACCAACCAGCGCTTCACCACCATCGAGGAGCACGCTAACAGATCCCGATGAGTGACCCGGCGTGCTCAAAATGCAACCGGGTATTCCAAAGTCAGACAGCGAAAGGCCGTCGTTATTCAGCGGCAGGTCTACCTTTGCTGGTGGGACTTTTATCAACGGCATGAAAACTAGGTGCACGCCGCGAAAGATTCGTCCCCACCATGTCACACCAGGAGAAAGTGGCGTTCGAGACTGCTCCAACCAAACGATCTCGTTTTCATGCATTGCGATCTTCGCACCTGTGGCCGACTTCATGTCGCTTGCAGAGCCAATGTGATCCCAATGACCGTGTGTAATCACAATCAATTGTATGTCTTCGGGCTGAATTGCAGCACGCTGCAAACCGGACAGAAAGTGATTGACCTTGTTCGGGGCGCCGGCATCTACCGCAACCATACCATCTGCTCTCAAGACGTAGCATGTGTCGAATCCAAGTGGAATCGGTATGATCTCAACAGCCATGAGCTCTACCTCTCGCATCGAGATGCCGGTTCATGTATCGCTTTATAACGTCACCCATCACCTGCAACAGGTGGCACGGCCGTTGCCGCCAGAGGTACGATCGGTTGCTCAGCAAGGGCCGTGACATCTGGCTGACAGGTGCATGGGCTGGTTCGGCCTCTTTATGGCCATTCAAGTATTCAATTAGATTTCGTCAGATTTGTCCGGAGCAGCGTCACTGACTTTGGAGAGAGCACGATTAAACTTGGCGCGTCTTCCACGGAGCGCCCGTTCTTCAAGGTACTCGGCGGTCAGTAATGCTGAAATTTTCTCAGCGAGAGCCGTAGAGATGAATTGATTTATTGAGATGTTTTCTTGCTTGGCAAGTTCTCTCACGCGCTCATGCAGAGATTCCGGGATTCTGAGGCTAATGGTACTCATGGTAGCTCTCCAATGATCCCTAAGAACTGCCGAGGCGTCACAGTAGAGATCCCAAACTGTTCAGCCTTGTCGAAGTCGCGTACATTGTGGGTGACGATATAGTCACATTCGGCTTCGACGGCAAGTTCAAGTACCGAGGTCATCACCAGGGTCTCTGAGCGTTGGTCGCCACAGAAAATGGATCATTCGGTGATGGGAGACTCGACAGATGTAGTCTATAACGTCGTCAATATCTTCACTAGTAAGGCCTGGCACTTTCCCGGGCCGTTTGGCCACTGCTTCAAGTTCAAGAATGAGCGGGACTGAAACGTTTAGTTCAAACTTGTTCTTACCAATTAACTTAAGAAGCCTGAACGAGGCTCCATGCTTAGACCGCAAAGCGGCAATGAGGACACTAGTATCAATGACTATGCTTGGCTTCATGATGGTATTATATGTGATACCATTCGATTTGTCAATATATTTTTCAGCTATGCAGGCCGAACGTCACCCATCACCTGCAGACAGGTGGCACGGCCGTTGCCCGCCAGCGATGGCGACCTGATGCTCGGCAAGGGCCGTGACACCAGGGCAACAGGTGAATGGGGTTGTTCGACGTCCCAATCATCCTGATAGGGTTGGCAACACCTCATCATAAATACGTTTAGCTACAGTCTCGTATCTCTCAAATGGGCCCGCTATTTCGGAGTCGAACCACTTAACAAACTCCTCGTGCACAACCTTTTGGATTTCATCCGTTGAACGACAATGACTTAGCCTTGAGAGGATAGTACCAACCTCAGGTTCGTATTCGTCGGTATTGTCACCGAAATTTATTCCTATGGGATCTTCAGTGAAGAGAACCTGGCTCAATCGACTGAAAGCACCACTATATTTCTGCTTCAGCCTTTCACGTTCTTTGCGAATCTCTTCACTGTTACTCATTTTTATCATCTTTGCGTCGAACGTCACCCATCACCTGCAGGCAGGTGGCACGGCCGTTGCCGCCAGGTGCACGCCCGGTAGATCAGCAAGGGCCGTGACACCTAGCCGACAGGTGAATGGGGTTGTTCGACGCCCTTCATATGCTTTTCAATGATGACGTCTGGAATGCCTATCCTTTTGATAATCTTCCAGTCATCTGTTTTCTGAAACCCAAGAAACCAGGTAACGGACTCACCATCAATCTGGGTGTAAACCATCAGGCTCCCTTGATCATTTTCAACCGTGTTGCTTGTCCACCACGCAAAGACACCTGATTCCGTTTGGTATCTCATCTTCCGGCTGTGATTTGCAGAACTGGGCTGCAAAACGTGGAGGGGAGGAGCCTCGAATTCTTCGTATAGACCATCAGTCAAGCGGCTTACCGTTTGGCTGACGACTCGGTTCGGATGGAATGGAGGTACTGTCAGTTCCGACTTCCATATTCCGAATGCCCCCAACACCTTGCCCGAGAATTTGAGCCACTTATGGTCAAACCAATTCTTGATCTGAATGACCGTCACAATGTCGGGAGTGCTCTCGGCTACAGCAGAATCAAGAATCGAGGCAACGAGCCTGACGAATGCTGGATCATCTGATTTTGTCGATTTTAATTTCATTCTTTTACGTCGAACGTCACCCATCACCTGTGGCGGGTGGCACGGCCGTTGCCACCAAGGAGATCGACCGGATGCCCAGCAAGGGCCGTGACACCTGGCATCAGGTGAATGGGCTTGTTATACGGCTACTTTCGGCCTGGCATACTTTTCGATTGCTGCCTTCCAAATAGATGGCTCCACATTCTTCATTAACCCATCAAGAAAAGCTGGGAAATATACAAAGTGGGTGCTGATTCGGTGCATGCTGTTTCCGATATCTAGGATAAACCAGTCATTCACCGCTGAATAGCGTACGACCCGTATGCTGGACCAAGGTACGAATGAGTCATGCTTCCACGGTGTATGAGAGTAGAAACCATCTGGACGAAGGACTATCTTCTTTCTCAACTCTAGAAGAATGTACAGACCCAACAAGAGAAAGGGAATGGATACGATAGTCGGCGGTAGTGCTTCGCGAAGGCTGTCTTTATTTATTGCTACAAGAACCATCATGCTGGCTAAGGCAATACCTATGATGCTAATAATCAAAAAGCCTAGAGGATATCGGAGCTCTATGGATGTCTCATTGGATAATTCATGGCGTCGTCTTGGAGATAGGAAGATCGATACATTCACTATGACTGTGACAACAATCACTATCACTACTCGCCAAACGATATCCATAATCTAGCCTTTGCCGTATAACGCCACCCATCACCTGCGGCAGGTGGCACGGCCGTTGCCGCCAGCAAAACGACCGTCAGATCAGCAAGGGCCGTGACACCTGGCTGACAGGTGTATGGGATTGTTATGTGTTCTCTGCTATCTTACCCAACCCATCTTTTTGTATGCCTGCCAATTCTCTTCGACTCGCTCGAGATCCTTTTGAGTCAGGGCACGATGCAAAGGCTCCGTGGACACCATACAACCATTGCAAACATCAGCACGGTCTTCAGATTTAAGAACTTGTTCAATGAGTAGAGTATCTTCCTCAGGTATGTCATATCCCCACGCTTTTAGCAGGTATAGGCTTTCAACGGCATATAGCTTGCTCCCAGGATTCCCAAAGCGGAGTAAGTAGCGAAAAGCTAGAATCCTCCGTCTCTCAAGCAAGCGGAAGCAAGATATTCGTGCCTTTGGCGGTTGGCCTGCCTCGTAACAAAAATACCCAAATACGATGCCTAGTTCAGAATCCATCAAAAAAAGGAAGTGCTCCTTTAGCTTCTTGGATAGCTTTAGGGGTGGCAAATCAGGATATTCTGATTGATATGCAGCTATTCTCTTTTCCCATGGCGTTGGTTGAACATTCTCTTGTGAGTGTGTCTGCATTGAAGAGAGAAAAAATGTAGCCAACAAGCAAACACTAATAAGACCGCTACGCATTTAACATTCCTTTATATACACATAACGTCACCCATCACCTGCGGGCAGGTGGCACGGCCGTTGCCACCAGATGAGCGACCGTATGTTCAGCAAGGGCCGTGACACCTGGCTGACAGGTGCATGGGTTTGTTAGGCCAAACCTCATTTCTATTGAATACGCTTCAGTTGGACCTCTGCTGTCTGGGTTTGCCTCGGAAAATCCCAAAACGTTTCCGCTGTTCCTAGAAGCTTATCACCCGAGACGGTTAACGTCATAAATAGTCCGCTGTAGCCGGTGCTAAAAGAAATAAAGATGCTGCCATCATCGAGGATCTCCCAGAATGAGTAGCTGTGTATTGAATGCGAACCCTCTGGATAGGGCTTTAAATAACGAGCATTGCCAAGTGCATTCTTGGGACCCGGTAAAATCTCAGTGCTAAGCATTATTTGATGAGGTGGGGTAATGAACTTCACGTCAGCTCCTATATCTAGAGCTGGTATCCATTCACCTAACACTATTTGATATGGACCAGATATATCCTTTGGATTGGGCTTCAGAGGATGCTCATCTGATATGCCGGCTGAGCATAGGATTAAAACAGGTAGAAGTATTGTGGTGTATGTAATAAATCTCTTCATGATCTGTCTCATCTTCGGCCTAACGCCCCACATCAGCGGCAAGCCGGCCGGCGCGCTGGTTGCTCCAGCATTGCTTGAAAGCGCCGAAACGGGACATCTGGTTTAGCGCGCGGTCTGCAACCAGCGCGACGGATTCGGCTTGGCCGTTGCATGTGGTTGTTAGGCCGAGCTTTGCTTCAATGAACCCGCTTCAGTTGCACCTTGGCCCTTTGGGTTTGCCTAGGAAAATCCCAAAATGTCTCAGCTGTTCCTATAAGTCGATCACTTGAGATTGATACCGTCATATACACTCCACCGTGGCCAGTGCTGAAACAAATATCGATTTTTCCATCCTTACGAATCTCCCAAAATGAGTAGCTGTGGATGACTTTAGAACCATCCGGAAAGGGCTTTATTAGACGAACACTTTGAATTTCTGGCTTCGGTCCTGGTGCCTTCTCTGTGCTAAGTGATATTTGGACAGGTGGAGTGATGGTTTGAATATCAGTTCCCAATTCCAGCGCCGGCTCCCATTCACCCAACTCAACTTCATACGGACCAGACAGAACTATTGGATCAAGCTTCAATGGAGGCTCATTTGATAAGCAGACTGGGCATAGGCAAAAGGCTGTCAATAAAACTGTGGCGCATAGAATATGCTTTGTTGTAATCATGCTTTTCCTCGGCCTAACGCCTCACATCAGCGGCAAGCCCCGGCGCGCTGGTTGCTTTGGCAATGCTTGACAGCGTTATAACGGGCCATCTGATTGACCGCTCGGTATGCAACCAGCGTGACGGAATTGGCTTGGCCGCTGAATGTGGTGGTTGTGCATTCTGTTCATTCATAGTGGGTCCACATTCGGAGTACCCGTACGATCTTCTCCTTTTCATATACTTGGTACACTAAACGATGTTGAATGTTGATACGTCGGGAATATGCGCCGGCTAAATCGCCAACCAATTTTTCGTATGGAGGGGGATTTTGGAATGGGTTTTCACGGATGATTTCTAGAAGTTGCTTTGTCTTATTCTTCAGACCTGCCGCAGCTATTTTCTTTGCGTCCTTCTGTGCCCGTTTCGTGAAGTAGAGGTCCCACATCCGTCCTACCAATCGAGATTTTTAGAAGATTCCTCCAACGGCTCTTTCATGCCCTCAACAATCGATTCACGCATGCCAGGAATGGAAAGCAAGAACAATGTTTCCTTTATGGCGTTCCAGTCGTTTTCGGAAACCAACACTGCGTTACCTCGTTTTCCTGTGATCACAATGGGCTCGTGGGAGTTCTCTGCTTCGTCTATCAAGCTGTAAAGCTTGGCCCTTGCCTCTGTTGCTGTAATGGTTGCCATGGTGCACCTCCTACACCATCAAACGTACGTTATCATGTACGTATTGTCAAGAGTTATTTTTGCACAACGTTACCCATCACCTGCGGACAGGTGGCACGGCCGTTGCCACCAGGGAAACGACTGGCTGCTCAGCAAGGGCCGTGACACCTGGCTGACAGGTGAATGGGTTTGTTAGATGCGCCTTCTAAAACCTATTAAACAGTGATTCAATACCCTCTGCTATGGCAATGGTAATTTTGAGTATGATTTCGACAATAGGGCCTTACAGGGATCATTGATGGATATCTCGTTATAGGAAGTTACATGCTTTTCTTTTATAACCACTTGAACATGGATTATTTCCAGGGATTCTAGAGAAAGTAGTATCGAATAGTAATAGTGTCGCTCCTCTGGATGAATATCGATTGAAATATATGGCGGTAAGATTGACGAGTTGTGATACCAAGATCCGCTAATTTCAATACTGCAGTCGTCGATATTCGGTTCAAATCGCATGTCCGTGAGAAAGTACTTCGCTATGCATGGTGGGAAGACAAGTTTGTTCTGGCCGATTTGGATGGAGGGCTCATTTGCATCGAACAAGGCCGGATGGTATTGCTCGGGTAACCCCGTTATCACGCCATCTTTTAAGGGCAGTATCGTGTCGACATGAGCAAATGCATGAGTGCTCAGAATAATAGTGGTAAGCACTACAAATTGAAAATATCTACATTTCATAAGAACCTCTCGCATCTAACGTCACCCATCACCTGCGGGCAGGTGGCACGGCCGTTGCCACCAGGAGAACGACCGTTTGCTCAGCAAGGGCCGTGACACCTGGCTGCCAGGTGAATGGGTTTGTTATACGATTCTCTAAATAGCTAAGGCCATAGGATAAAATACTATACCCCCGTCCTCCTTCACTCCTCCAATGTGAGTGAAACCGTATTTTGCATAGAATGCGACGGAGTTGGGAGAGGCATTCACTGTTATTACATCAAAAGTGCCCTTCGCTCGCTCTTTCGCTTCAGCAATGAATCCTCCTCCGATGTCTCGGCCCATATAATCTGGATCTACAAACAGTAAACCAATATGTGCCGGGTCTCTATACTCCATCATTCCTGCAAGCTTAGAGCCGATCATACATACGATGAACACGTTGCCAGCTTCATTCCGAGCTTTGATAGAAAATGGTTCAGATAGTCGTAATACCTCGTTAATCCCATCCTGTTTGTAGTATGAAGCGATGTGTTTCATGAATGACGTTTGCACCAAGCTTGATACAATATCCTCTTCACCATCAATCATCAGTCGATACTTGATGCTTTCGGATTCTGTCATCCTTTAAATATCTCTTTGCGTATAACGCCACCCATCAGCGGCAAGCCGGCCGGCGCGCTGGTTGCTTTGGCAATGCCTGGTAGTTCCCGCACGTGACTTTTGATTGACCGCGCGGTATGCAACCAGCGTGACGGATTCGGCTTGGCCGTTGCATGTGGTTGTTAGGCCGAGCTTTGCTTCAATGAACACGCTTCAGTTGCACCTTGGCCCTTTGGATTTGCCTCGGAAAATTCCAAAATGTCTCTGCTGTTCCTATAAGTCGATCACCTGAGATGGTTACCATCATATAGATTCCGCTGTGTCCAGTGCTGAAACAAATATCGATTTTGCCATCCTTACGAATCTCCCAACATGAGAAGCTGTGGATGACTTTAGAACCATCCGGAAATGGCTTTATTAGACGAACACTTTGATCTTCTGGCTTCAGTCCTGGTGCCTTCGCTGTGCTAAGTGATATTTGGCGAGGTGGAGTGATGTATTGAATGTCAGCTCCCAATTCCAGCGCCGGCTTCCAGTCACCTAACTCAACTTCATACGGACCAGACAAATCTATTGGATCAAGCTTCAATGGAGGCTCATTTGATAAGCCGACTGGACATAGGCAAAAGGCTGTCAATAACACTGTGGCGCATAGAATATGTTTTGTCATAATCATGCTTTTCTCCGGCCTAACGATGGCTTCACCTGCAAAGTCGGTTGGCGCGGCCCTGGCGCCGCCAGGGGCGTGACAAGCGGCTTTGTCAGGTGCAAGCTCCTGTTAGACCGTGTTCACGACCTGTCCCGTTTGCCTGAAACTTCCCGAATACACATAGCCACTTACTCCATTGGCTCTAGAAACTGGGCGATTGCGCTATGCTCCAGCTTGATCCGATGAATCAGGCTATCGGCTTGTCGGATCTTTCGGGCAGAAGCAACTATCAGATAGGTTCCAAAGACGAGTAAGGCGATACAAAGACTCGCCAGCGGTATCAGGAAGTGCAGGACATTGAGGACATCGTAATACTTCGATGTCGCGACCAGTAAACTGAACACCGACAGCGGTAAGGCAAGCACGGCGATACCTGTTCGCATGACTGCCAGGGAGGTGCGTTTCTCTGCAAGGAGAAGTTGTGCCTCGTTAACTACGACTGCGACCGGCTCACTAGTGCTGGCGTCCATATCTTCGATCTCCTACTTCACGCCACGCACGGCGCCTTGTCAAACATCGGGAGGCGTTTGGCCACAAGGGGCTGACAAACTCGCGCCGCCTAACGAAACGCATTTCAGCCGCGTGCGCCAGACTGGCGCGGCGGGTGCGTCGCGGGCGTCAGCCCGCGGTGTAGTCGACGTGACAGGCAAGCCCGGCGGCTGCAATCGCCTGTCAGGCATCTGGCCGAGCCGCCGCGCGAGCACGCTCCATGCTAACTCTGCTTACGAACTGCTCCGCGCCAGCGTGCGATGCCCACGCCGCAGCCAACGCCGGCTGCGAAGAACGCAATCTTCGCTGCCAAGGAAACCTCAGGCCAGAAAACCAGTGAGAACATCACTGCGAAAGCCAGGAACAAGATCACAGTGGACACGGGACCTCGACGGCGCATGTTCTTCAACCTCCTCAGGCAATCGAATCTTCATTTCTCACTCTCTCTCAGACTTCTCAAGCTGGCAGACGAAGCCAGTCTGCCTAACGTCACCCATCACCTGCAGACAGGTGGCACGGCCGTTGCCACCAGGAGAGCGACCGGTTGTTCAGCAAGGGCCGTGACACCTGGCTGACAGGTGTATGGGATGGTTCTGCGAGTAATTTAATCAGTGTTGCCTACCCCCTCAATCGCCCCAATCTCCATCAAAGGACCAAGCATGTTGGCAGCACCACCATGTTCTACAATCTTTCCTTTTATAACGCGATCAACATTGACACCAGTGAAAGTAACAGACTTGCCAGTCGGCTTGATACCCAGCCAGGAACCTTTATGTGTTCCTGTTGCTGTAATACAGGAGACGACCCACTCGCCTTCAGCAATTTGTTGTTCGATTGAGATATGAAGATCCGGATAAGTCTGACGAACACCAACCGCGTGTGCTTTAGCGCCCTCTATGCCAATGACATGCCTTTTCCCATCATGAACTTCTGTGTATTCGGGAGAGACAAGGCTCTCGATCAATTCAACATTTCCGGTGTTGAATGCTTCTTCATATAAGCGTCGTACGAGCAATTTATTGGCCTTTAACGACATTGCTTACCTTCGATCTTTCGCAGAACGTCTTAGATGAGTTGCGAGCCGTCCTGGCGCGACAGTTGCCCCGCAATTGACGTGACAGGTCGGCGGTCAACTCAATCTACTGGTTGAACAGGCCCCTTTATTCGACCTTATGGAGTTTTCACCTCTTCACACACCCATCGAGTAATGAATCTGGTCGTATGCGATCGTCTATTCCGAAAACGTAAAATGCAACTACTGTTAACCGGCCTAAACACTTTGGAAACTGAGGTATACACCATCTGATCGAGGCTGTTGCCCGTGGACGCACTTCCCCCTGGTTGAATGAGGCTGCAGAGAAGAGGTTGTGATTACGCTGCTTGGTCATAGCGCTCTCCCTCCGGCGGTGGTTTGCCTCGTTTCAAGGGGCCGGCGTAGATGATCCGCCGTCCGCAGACCGGGCACGTCACCTGGTCGGCCAAACCGATCTTCTCACAGTAGGCTGACCAGTCCATCAGCTCCGGTTTTTCCACCGGTGCCTGGCCCATAATCGATCGACAGCGATTCAGTGAATCGATGTTGTGCGAGTGGTAAAGCCCGTAATACCTCACGGTGTGGCTGTAGGGGACAGGTACGTGCTGCAGAAGCCGATTAAAGAACTCGCGATGCGTGAGCTTCATCGTCTTGTTGCGGCCGTCGCGGTGGTCCGTGTAGCGGAACCACACGTGGTGTCCATCGACACGGATCACGCGACGGTTGGAGATCGGGCCGCCCTTGACGTATCGGGCGAGATAGGTGGTCACGCCGTTGCCGTGTGCGTATTTACTCTGCAGGCGGACGTTCCACTTCTTCTTCTTGAGCCGGGCCAGCAGGCGGAACAGGTCCTTGGGCCGTGATCCGGCGGGTAGCCGGAGCTTACCCTCGTTGAACGTCTTGCTGATGAAGGCGATCATCTTGCCCTTGTAAAGGGCGCTCACCAGGCGGGCTGGGAGAAGGTAGCCCTGCCTGGCTTGTCGCCAGTTGCCTTCGTCATCCAGACCGCCACCAGTGACCAGGCAGTGCAGGTGCGGGTGCAGGACCAGTGTTCGGCCCCAGGTGTGGAGGGAACTCATCAGACCCGGCTTTGCGCCGAGATAGCGTTCATCGCCGAGCAGCTCGAAGAGGGTGTCGCGGGAAGCCTTGAACAGCAGGTCGGCCATCAACTTCCTGTTCCATCGCCAGAGGTCGTTCAGACCATCGGGCATGGTGAAGATCACGTGGAAGTGATTGGTGGCCAGCAACTGCGCCTTCTGGTTCTCGAGCCAGCGTTCCGCGGGCAGGCTCGAGCACTGGGGGCAGGAACGGTGCTTGCAGGAGTTGTATGAGATCTTCTCGAGGTGGCCGGCGGGGCAGCGCATCACGTGCCCGCCCATCGCTTCGGTGCGGCAGCTGATGATTGAACGGGCGGCTTTATGGGCATGTAGGGGAAGACGATGTTCCGAGGCATACGCATCGAAGTGCTGACGGAATATCGCTTGAATCCTGCCTTCCATATATCACCACGGTAGGTATGGGACCACGATCAACGCAACTATCTGTCTATGCAAGATTTATTCCCCGCGAAGCGGCTAAGTTCAACAATTCTATATCTGACTATACACAAAAAAAGGGAATTCGGGCACGCATATTGCTTTCTTTTCATAGTGTTGCAGGTCAAGGTCGGAACCCGAATGAGTACAAGTCATTGTGTCATATGGTAAACACGGGTGGGCCGATAGTCAAGAGATCGGCAATGTGGCTGCAATAGATTGGTATAACCGGGCCATTACTCGGATAGGAGGATAGTTTGATATCCAGGAGGCTGGATATTCGCAGGTTGGTTGGCAGGGTCGTGATTGGCAGGTATTACCTGGATATTAGACTGGTTGCATAGTCGGGTATTGTGTTTGGCGATACGTGTAAACTGCAAGTAATCAGATTGATACAGAAGGCTGGGTGGGGATGAACAGCGAGTTGGAAGCATACGCGGTGTGGCTGCGTGAGAAGCGGATGACTTCCGATCACAAAATACAGTTTTTCGTGGGGTGGGTGGAGCGGTTCCTGCGGTTGCAGT
Source organism: uncultured Acidobacteriota bacterium (assembly GCA_963836075.1). Classification (GTDB taxonomy): domain Bacteria; phylum Acidobacteriota; class JAQAZP01; order JAQAZP01; family JAQAZP01; genus JAQAZP01. The sequence continues at coordinate 573,617 of CAWIIB010000009.1, read as the reverse complement.
CAAGCAGGCAGATTGAGGTCTGGCAGGACACGTTGCTGGTTTTCCTGGAGGACCTGGGGGAGGGGAGGACCCAGGGCTGGCAACTGCGACAAGCAGCCGATGCGGTGGCACTCTTCTGTGGTCAGTATCGTAAACAGCAGGTTACGGGGGTGGCAACTGATGTACATGGTTCCGGCAGCTCCACAGGTTCGAGTGCGGCGAGCGGGGAATCAGGTGTAGGTGGTGAATGTGGAAATACTGGGGCCTTGAACGCAAAGCAGCTGCTGGTGGAGATGCGGCAGCTGATGAGGTTGCGTCGCTATGCAAATCGTACTGAGCGCAGCTATCTGGGTTGGGCTCAGCGATTTCTCGCTTACGTGGACGGGACAACCAGGGTTGCACCGACAACGGATGATGTGAGGTCGTATCTCAGCTATCTAGCTGTTCAGCGCAACGTGGCATCATCCACCCAGAATCAGGCTTTCAATGCACTGCTGTTTTTGTTCCGCCATGTGCTGATGAAAGATCTGGGTGACATGGGCGCAACAGTGCGAGCTCGGCGGGGGCGTCGATTGCCGGTGGTGCTGATGCCGGAAGAGGCGCGTGCTGTTTTCAATGAACTTCGGGGGGTATACCGGCTCATGCTCGAGTTGGTTTATGGCAGCGGGTTGCGGGTGAGCGAACTGGTGCAGTTACGGGTGAAGGAAATCGACTTCGCATCCGGATCGATTATGGTGCGGGTGAGCAAGGGGGACAAAGACCGTGTTACCTTTTTACCGGAGCGGTTGGTTCAGGGCCTGAAGGACCACCTGGCCAAGGTGAAGGACCTGCACGTGCGTGACTTGGCGGCTGGTGCCGGTGAGGCGCCGTTGCCGGATGCCCTAAAGCGGAAATACGCCAATGCGGGGCGTGAATGGGGCTGGCAGTTTGTGTTCCCATCGGCCAAGCTGAACGTGGGTGATGATGGCGTGATTCGGCGTTGGCATATGGCCACTGCAACGGTGCAGAGGGCGATGAAGGAGGCGGTGCGGCGGTCGGGGATTGCCAAGCCGGCTGGTTGTCATTCATTGAGACACAGCTTTGCCACGGCGCTTCTGATGAAGGGCACGGACATCCGTCGGGTGCAAGATCTGCTCGGGCACAAAAGCGTGGAAACAACCATGCTCTACACCCATGTATTGCAGGCGATGGCACCGGACGCACGCAGCCCGCTGGATGAGCTGTAGGGTTCTCAGTTCGTGCTAAGAGGTAGTAACAAAATGGATGATGATGAATTAGGAGTATCGCCACCGGTCTACTTGCTTGGAAAGAAAGTATTTTGCTGGAAATGTCAGTCAAAAATGACCATGGTCGCCCCAGACTGTACACAACGGACTGCGAACACACCTGTAAGCGGTGCGTCAATGGCACGATAAGGACCTGGCTTATGGATTCGGTTCGTCCGAGTGCGGTGGTGCGAGTTCTTCCGTCACCGGCGGCTCTTCAGGTCGGGGTTCTTCTGCGGGCGCAGCTGACCTTGTCGCGGCTTCCTGGGTGAGCAGCTCCATGGCCCGGTCCACCGGGATGGTCTCCCGCGGGCCCTGCATCTTGTCCAGCTCGTACTGCTCCACCAGGGCGGCGTAGTCCTCTTCGGTGATCGGCTCGGCGCCCTCGCGGATGAAGGAGCGCACCTGGTGGGCCAGGCCCACTTTCTCCCAGGGCGCGAAGTTGGGAAAGGCCCGCATCTGGGTTCCCGGAATCCCCTCGGTGAGGGTGCGGAAGATGTCGGTGACCTTGCTGCTCTTCTTCCACTTGGGCAGGTCGTTGAAATCCCGCGCCACCCCGGGCAGGCCCGAACCGTCACCAGCCGCCCCGTGGCACGAGGCGCAGTAGTTGCGGTAGAGCGCCGCGGCGTCGATGTTCAGGTCGTCGGGACCGAAGGCCGGGTGGTCCGCATTCACCAGCCCCTCGTATTCCAGCGGTTTGTACTTCTTCGCCTCCTGGGCCTTGATCCACTTGCGGTAGTCCTCTTCCGAGACCACGTGGAGCATGGAGATCATCCGGGAGTGGTCCTTGCCGCAGTATTCGGCGCAGAAGATGTTGAAGTCTCCCACCCGGTTCGACTCGAACCAGAGGTAGGTCTCCTTGCCCGGCACCGCGTCCTCCTTGACCCGGAAGTCGGGGATGAAGAAGCTGTGCAGCACGTCGTCGGGCGGTGCGGTGATCTCGGCCTTCACCGGCGTGTTCACCGGGACCACCATTTCGGTGGTACTGATCCCTTCCTCGGGGTAGTAGAAGGACCAGGACCACTGCTGGCCGGTGACCTTGACCACCATCGCTCCTTCCGGGACCTCCCGGATGAGCAGGAACCCTTTGTAGCCGACCCAGAACATCCAGGTGACCAGGATCACCGGCAGGACGATCCAGGTCACCTCGAGCCAGAAATGGCCCTCGATCTGGGTGGTTGTTTTTGCCCGGCCGCGGCTGTAGCGGAACACGAACCAGACCATGGCCAGGGTGATGCCCAGCAGCAGGAAGAGCGAGATCCAGCCCATCATGTTGAAGGCCAGGTCCACCTCGCGGGTGATGTCCGAGAGCGGCTGAGTGAACTGATTAACGGTATCCATAGTCTGCAAATGTCAATCCGATGAAAATGGCGTAGGTCCCCAGCACCGCGAGAATCATGATCGCGTAGAGGGGCTTGCCGAACCTGATTTCCATGAAGTAAAGCAGTACCAGCGAGCTCTTCACCGTGGCGATGAGCACCGCGGTGAGGACCGCCACGTTGCGCATGTCGACATAGGAGACGGCCACCGTGACCACGGTCAGGGCCAGCAGGCCCAGCCAGACGATGAGGTAGACCCGGTAGGGCACGATCTGATGGTCTGTATGGTCGCTCATGCTTGAACCTCAATGGATAAGATAGAACAACGGAAAGAGGAAAATCCAGACCAGATCCACCAGGTGCCAGTAGAGCCCGGTATTCACCAACAGGTCGGGGCGCCCCTGGTGCACCTTCCCCCGGGCCACCAGCGCCATAACAACGAGGATCGCCACCGCGCCGATGATCACGTGCAGGGCGTGCAGCCCGGTCATGGTGAAATAGAGCCCGTAAAAGACCTGTTCGCCCTGGGGGAACGTGGCCAGGTTTTCCGATTGGGGCCAGATGCCGTGGTGATACTTGTGGCTCCACTCCACCGACTTGATGCCGAGGAAGCCGAAGGAGAAGAGCAGCGTCACCCCCAGCAGCACCAGCGACAGCATCTTTTTGCCCCGCTCCAGGGCGCCGATGGACAGCGCCATGGTCAGGCTGCTGGTGAGCAGGATCACCGTGTTCGCCGCACCCATCAGCTTGTCCAGCTGGGCCGACCCGACCATGAAATCCCAGCGGTGCAGGGTGAGATACATGGCGTAGGCGATGAACAGGGCGCCGAAGAGCAGCACCTCGGTGAAGAGGAAAAGCCACATCCCGATCCTGTTCGCCTCCGGGTCGTAGTGCTCGTGATGCTGCTGGGCGGCTGCCGTCCCCTGGCTCATCGCTCCACCTCTTCGGGGTACTCGTAGGCCCAGCGGCTGAGGTCCGGCTCGCCGGTGAAATTGAGCGTCGGCGGCGGCGTGGCCGTTCTCCACTCCAGGGTCGCCCCGCCCCAGGGGCTGTCCGGTGCCTTCTTCCCCCGCTTCGAGACCCAGATCAGGTGGATCAGCAGAATGAACAGGGAGCTGATCATGATCCATGAGCCGATGGTGGAGAGCCGGTGGTAGATCTCGTAGCGCGGCAGGTAGTCGGCGTAGCGCCGCGGCATCCCGGCAATCCCGGCCATGAACAGCGGGAAATAGGTCAGGTTGAAGCCGATGAACACGGTGCCGGCAAGGAAGTTGGCCAGCTTTTTATTGTACATCCGGCCGAACATCTTGGGCCACCAGTAGAGCAGGGCGGCGTAGAAGATCATCACAGTGCCGCCGAACATGGTGTAGTGGAAGTGGGCCACCACGAACGAGGTGTCGTGGATGTGGATGTCGATGGAGAGCATGCCGTTGTAAAGGCCGGTCAGACCGCCGATGGTGAAGAGGACGATGAACATCAGCGCCCAGACCATCGGCGGCTCGAGCTTGATCGAGCCCTTGTACATCGTGGCCAGCCAGTTGAAGACCTTCACCGCACTGGGTATGGCGACGAAGAAGGTGAGGAAGGAGAAGATCACCCGCGCCACGTCGGCCATCCCCGAGGTGAACATGTGGTGGGCCCAGACCAGCGATCCGATTCCGGCGATGGCCATCGAGGAGTAGGCGATGAACTTGTAGCCGAAAATGGTCTTGCGCGAGAAGGTGGGGATGATCTCCGAGACGATCCCCATCGCCGGCAGAATCATGATGTAGACCGCGGGGTGCGAGTAGATCCAGAAGAGGTGCTCGTAGAGGATCGGGTCGCCGCCGCGGGTGGGGTCGAAGATCGCCACCCCGACGAACTTCTCCAGCATCACCATCACCAGGGTGATCCCCACCACCGGCGTGGCCAGCAGCTGCACCCACCCGGTGGCGTAAAGTGACCAGACGAAGAGCGGCATCCTGAACCACTTCATCCGCGCGTCGCGCAGCCGGTGCACGGTGGTGACGAAGTTGAGGCCGGTGAGGATCGACGACCAGCCGAGGATGAAGGCGGCCATCATCGGGACGAAGATGTTCTGTTCGGTGCGCAGGCTGTAGGGCACGTAGAAGGTCCAGCCGGTGTCCACCCCGCCGAGGATCACCGAGACCAGCGCCAGCAGCGCCCCGGCGATGAAGCAGTACCAGGAAAGCAGGTTGATCCGCGGGAAGCTGACGTCCTCGGCCCCGATGAGGATCGGCAGGAAGAAGTTGCCGAACACGGCCGGGATGCCGGGGATGATGAAGAGGAAAATCATCGAGATCCCGTGGAGCGTGATCAGCCGGTTGTAGATGTCGCTGCCGAAATACTGCACTCCGGGGGAGAAGAGCTCGAGGCGGAAGAGGAAGGCCAGCACGGCGGCGAAGACGAAGAAGGTCAGCGTGCTGTAGAGGTAGAGCAGACCGATCCGTTTGTGGTCGGTGGTGCTCAGCCAGGACCAGATCCCCTTTTTGGCGGTGAGGTAGTTCGGAGCGGCTGCGGCCGCGGCAACGTTAGTGGTAGTGGTCATGACGCGGCTCCCTTGCTCACCCGTGGAGGACGCCGGGCCGCAGGTTTCCTGAGCACCAGGAACCCGACAAAGAGCAGGACGAAGACCAGAGTGATGCCGAGGATAATCCGGTTGATCTTCAGCACGTAGGCCTGTCCTTCAGGATCATAAGCATAACAGAGGCGCTCCACCTTCTGCATGAAGGACCGCGAGCGGCCCTCGGCGGCGTCGATCACCGCCATCTCCAGGTCGGCCGGGTTGAAGCGTGTGGTGTTCAGGTAACGGACGATCTTTCCCTCGGGGGAGAGAAACATCACCGAGGCGGCGTGGACGAAGTCGATGCCGTTCTTGTCTCGTACGTAGCGGAAGCCAAGCGCATCGGTGATCTTGCGGATGTTTTCCTCGTCGCCCACCAGGAAGCGCCAGTCCTCGGGCGCTGGCTTGTTCTTCTCCATGGCGGCGATCATGTTGGTCCGCTTCAGCCGGGCCAGTTCGTGACCCTCGTCGGGGTCGAAACTGATGGTCACCATGCGGAAGTCCTTTCCCGGGACCATCCGCGACTGCTGCACCACCCGGGAGAGCTCGTTGAGCAGCGGGGTGCAGATGCCGGGGCAGCTGAAGTAGACCATGGTCAGGATCACCGGCTTGCCGAAGAGGTCCTTCAATACCACCGGGTTGCCGTCCTCGTCGGTGAAATGCAGGTCGTCCAGCGCGAGGGAGGTGTCGAGGTGTTCTTCGATCCCCACCCGCGGGTTGATTTCCTGACCAGGGGCGTGGGGCGCCTGGCCCTTGAGGGCCTGTGCCTGGACGGTCCACGGCAGGACCAGGATCAAGATCAGTATGAATGCCTTTTGCATCACGTTCATTTCCCCCACCTCTAGAGGTGAAAATGCAGGGACTCCTCGAGCAGCGGGTCGCCCACCGCCAGCGGAGAGTGCCGTTTGATGAACCGGGCGATGAAGAGGCCGACTATTCCCGAGAGCATCAGCAACGGGCCGAGCTCCTGCCAGCCCAGTGCGGGGCCGGCCTGGTGAACCTGGGGCATGATCAGCCAGTAGAGGTCGAGCAGCTGGCCGACCAGCATCAGGGCGGAGACCCAGAGCAGGATCCTCGTGTTCATCTTCGCCCGCTGGGAGAGCAGGGCGAGGAAGGGGATGACGAAACGGACCAGGGCCAGGGCCGCGCTCACCCCCAGCCAGCCGCCGTGCATCCGGTGGGCCAGGTAGAAGGTCTCCTCGGGCATGTTGGCGTACCAGATCAGCATGTACTGGCTGAAAGCGATGTAGGCCCAGAAACAGGCAAAGACGAACTGCAGGGTGCCGAGATTGTAGATGTGGTGCCGGGTGATCAGCCCCTGGCCGAGGCGGCCGCTCTTCACCAGCCAGATGGTGATGATGGTGATGGCGGCCAGCGAGGCGAGCACCATGCCGCCGAAGAGGTAGACCCCGAAAATGGTGCTGAACCAGTGGGGTTCGAGGCTCATCAGCCAGTCGATGCCGGCAAAGGTCGAGCTGGCGGCAAAGAGCAGCATGAACGGTGCGGCAAATTTACGCATCTTTGCCGTGGACTGTTCGCCCCCCTCACCGCGGTCCTGGGCCAGCGAGCGGCCGACGAAGAAACGGCTGAAGCCGATCCAGAGCGCGAAGAAGGCCGCCGCGCGAATGGTCCAGAAGGTGAAGTTGAGATAGGGCGCCTTGCCCTGCAGCAGGTGGTCGTGTTCCACGGCCGCCGCGTCGAGCCAGGGGAAGAGGTGGAACTGGTCGTTCCACAGGGCAAAGAGCAGTATGGGGACGAAGAGCAGCCCGATAAGCCACATCGGGGCGGCCAGCAATTCGGCCACCCGGCGAACCACCACCGACCAGACGGCGTGGGTCAGGTGGTGCAGGGCGACGAAGAAGAGGCTGCCCAGGGCGACGCTCCAGACAAAGGTAAAACCCCAGAGGTAGGCGAAGCCGAAGCGGACCCGGCCGGCATCACCGGAATAATACGCCGCGGCGCTGAGCAGCGCGCCGAGCGCCACGAGGAGCAGCGCAGCGGCAAACAGCCGCTTGCTCTCCCTCGGCGCCGGCACCAGCGGTGTGGTCTGTCCGGTCTGCGCGCTCATGGCTCGAGGTCCTCGGGTCTGGGGTTCATCGCCCGCTGCAGGGCACGAACGTAGTTGATCACCTGCCAGCGGTCCTCCTCGGACAGTTTGTCCGAGTAGCCGGGCATCTGGCCCATGCCCTGGGTGATGATGTGGTAAATCATCCCATCTTTGTAGCCCTGCGCCTGCTCGGTGTGCAGCGACGGGGGTGCGGGGAAACGGGGGACCCCGGTGACCGGGTTGGTCCCGGTGGCCGGGCCGTTGGCCTGCCCCCGGGGGCCGTGACAGACGATGCAGAAAATGTCATAGCGGTTCTTGCCGCGGAGTAACCCCTCCTCGGTGAGCGGAACGGGGTTGGCCAGTAGCTCCCCGGCCAGCCGTGCCGCTTCCAGCTCCATCTCGGAGATGAGCTTCGGGTCCATCTCAGGGTCCGCGGCTTTTGCCTCATCGATCCGTTCGGTGAGGTGCGCCAGCGGGTAGGGCCGCCAGCCGCGAGGCACGGCCCCCGGCGCCGGTTCGCGGGTGACCAGCAACTCTTCCTCGAAGGTACGGCCATAGGTCATCTGCGCCTTGCCCTTGGACTGGGCGGCCATACCGTTGAAGAACTCGATAAACGGTGTGGCGGCCAGGGCCAGCGGGATGACAAAGGCCGCCGCCACCAGGGTGATCAACGTCGCCTTGAACATCAGCGGCGACCAGCGGGGCAGGACCTTGTCCAGGATGTTTTGCAGCAGTTTCTGCATCATATCAACCCGTCATCCTCCTCCTCGCGCACCACCAGCGGCCGGATGTCGCCGCAGCCCGATGACTCCAGCAACTGCCGCGCCGCCGGTTCGGAATAGGCCCCGTCCCGGGACTCCAGCACGATGGCGAAGCGGTCGCAGGTGATCTCGGGCATCACTTCCGAGTCGTGGAGCGGCGAGTGCCAGCGGCCCAGCCGGCAGAACAGGATCACCGAGCCCATGGTGGCCAGGGCGGCGAAGAGGACGAACAGTTCGAAGTAGATCGGCACGAAGGCCTGCCAGCTCCAGAGCGGCTTGCCCCCGATGCGGATCGGGTACTGCCAGACGCTCAGCAGGCCGGTGAGCAGCAGGGCGGCCACCAGGCCGATGAACCCGGCGGTGATGGTGACATAGGGTATGGGCGACGGCTTGAGCCCCATGGCATCGTCCAGCCCGTGCACCGGGTAGGGCGTGTGGCAGTCCCAGTGCTTGTAGCCGGCCTTGCGCACCTCTTCCGCGCCCCGGATCAGGGCGTCCGGATCGTCATAGAGGCCCACCAGCCCCAGCTGGGTTGTCTGCTCTTCCACGGCCGGGGCCGTGTTGTTCAACGGCTCAGTCATGGCTCCCTCCGTGGGACGGCTGCGCCCCGGGCGCCACCGCCTTCAGCTCCGCCGTGGCGATGGTGGGCAGGAAACGGCAGAAGAGCAGCATCAGGGTCAGGAAGAGCCCGAAACTCCCCACCAGCAACCCGACATCGGTCCAGGTGGGTCGGAAATAGTCCCAGCTGGAAGGGAGGTAATCGCGGTGCAGGCTGGTGACCACGATGACGAAACGCTCGAACCACATCCCCACGTTGACCAGCAGCACGATGGGGTACATCAGCAGCACCGTGCGGCGGATCTTCTTGAACCAGAGAAGCTGGGGCACGATCACGTTGCAGGTGACCATGATCCAGTAGGCCCAGGCGTAGGGGCCCATGGCCCGGTTGAGGAAGACGAACCGCTCGTAGGCCACCCCGCTGTACCAGGCGATGAAAAACTCCATGGCGTAGGCGTAGCCGACCATCATCGAGGTGACGATGATGATCTTGTTCATCAGCTCCAGGTGGTTGTCGGTGATCAGGTGCTGCAGCCGGAACATCTTGCGCATGATGATGATCAGCGTGGCCACCATGGCGAACCCGCTGAAGATGGCGCCGGCGACGAAGTATGGCGGAAAGATGGTGGTGTGCCAGCCCGGCATCACCGCCACGGCAAAGTCGAAGGAGACGATGCTGTGCACCGAAAGGACCAGCGGCGTGGAGAGGCCGGCGAAGAGCAGGTAGGCCTTTTCATAGTGGCTCCACCCGCGGTTGCTGCCGTTCCAGCCGAGGCTGAGCAGTCCGTAGGCGAACTTGCGGAACGGGTGGGTCGCCCGGTCCCGGGCGCTGGCCAGATCGGGGATCAGCCCGGTGAACCAGAAGAGCAGCGAGACCAGGCCGTAGGTCGAGACGGCGAAGACGTCCCACTCCAGGGGCGAACGGAAGTTCTGGTAGATGCCCTGCCCGTTGGGGTAGGGGATCAGCCAGAACATGGCCAGCCAGGGCCGCCCGGTGTGGATCAGCGGGAACTGCAGGGCACAGATCACGGCAAAGATGGTCATCGCCTCGGCGAAACGGGCAATGCCGGTGCGCCAGCGCTGGCGCAGCAGGAAGAGGATCGCCGAGATCAGCGTGCCGGCATGGCCGATGCCGATCCAGAAGACGAAGTTGACAATGGCCCAGCCCCAGCCCACCGGCACGTTGTTGCCCCAGGTGCCGATGCCCCGGATCACGGTGTGCCCGACGCTGATGACAAAGATCAGGGCCATGACGCTGGTCACCGAGATGGCGGCCCACCAGCGGCCGGTGGGGAACGATTCCACCGGGCGGTAGACGTCCTCGTCGATACGGCGGGCGTCCACCCTGGTGGTGAACAGGCCCAGCGGCGACAGTGCTGATCGGCTCTCACTCATCAGTGATGGCCATCCTTGTCAGATGTGTGGTCATCCACCGCGCGGTTGCGTATCCGCGCCTGGTAGGTGACGTTTGGTTTCACGTTCAGTTCTTCCAGCACGTGGTAGGCGCGGTTTGATTCCCGCGCCCGGGTTACGGCGTCTTTCTGGCGATTGACATCGCCAAAAGCGATGGCTCGGGCCGGGCACGCCTGCTGGCAGGCGGTCTGGATCTCGCCCTCGGCCAGTTCCCGTCCGGCCACCATGGCCTGGTGCTTTGCGGCGTTGATCCGCTGCACGCAGAAGGTGCACTTCTCCATAACCCCCACGCCGCGCACCGTCACCTGGGGGTTGAAGACCAGTTCCTGGACCGGGTCCCGCAGGCGTTCCTGCTGGAAGCGGAAGAAGTTGAACCGCCGCACCTTGTAGGGGCAGTTGTTCGAACAGTAGCGGGTGCCCACGCAGCGGTTGTAGGCCATGTCGTTCAGGCCCTCGGGGCTGTGGTTGGTGGCGTTCACCGGGCAGACATTCTCGCACGGTGCGTTGTCGCAGTGCTGGCAGAGCATCGGTTGCTGCTGCACCGTGGGGTTCTCCGGTTCGCCCTCGTGGTAGCGGTCCAGCCGCAACCAGTGCATCTCGCGCCCGTTGCCGCACTGCTCCTTGCCCACGATGGGGATGTTGTTCTCCGCCTGGCAGGCGGTGACGCAGATGCCGCAGCCGACACAGCTGTTGAGGTCCACGGCCAGGGCCCACTTGTGGCCCTTGGAGTAGTCCACCGGCTCGTAGAGGTCGAATTCCGGGTCGGGCAGGTGCCGGCTCTCCTGGATCACCTTGGGGTTTCGCGCCCATTTTTCCAGCGAGGTGTCCCGGACAATGTGCCGGTCATGCTGGTCGAACTGCTTCTGGGTCCGCACCAGGGTCACCGAGCCACCGGCTGCGCTCACCGCTGCGCCGGTCACCAGGCGCGGCGCAGAACTGCCGGAGGCGCCGAGCAGCGGGGCGACGTTCACCCCGGCGGCTTCCACCGCCACCTGGCCGCCGCGGGTCCGGCCGTGTCCCAGGGTCAGCACCACCACACCGTCAGCGGTGCCGGCCTGGATCAGCGCCGGAACGGTGATGCTCATTCCCTTCACCTTGATGGAAAGGTTGTTCCCCTCCTCCACGCCCAGCTCCCTGGCCGTGGCCGGGCTGACCGCGGCCGCGTTGTCCCAGACCAGCTTGCTCACCGGGTCGGGCAGTTCCTGGAGCCAGCCGTTGTTGGCGTAGCGTCCGTCGTGGACCGCGTTGTGGGGCAGGATCACCACTTCGAAACCGCTGTCCGTGGGCACCGGCGTCGCCTCGACCGGTTCGGTCAGGCCGATGATGGGGAAGGGTGCCCCGGTCTGCTCCATGATGCCGCCGCTGCGCAGCACCTCTTCCCAAGCCTTCTCCGCCACCTGCTCCGGGGTGTAGAAGTCATGGGGCTCCACGGTGGTTCGGGACTGCCAGTTCCGTTTCAGGTAGTCGTGCCAGTCCTTGTGGACAGCCACCGGGTGGTCCGCCGGCGCCAGGGCCTGGGTCCAGCGGAGCAGAGACTCCGCTTCCTGCCGGCCCTGGAAGAGCGGGGCGATCACCGGTTGGCAGACGGTGGCCAGGCCGGGCCGCGGTTCCGCATCGTTCCATGATTCGAGGGTGTGGGCGCTGGGCAGGGAGAGCGAACAGCCTGACACCGTCTCGTCGGCGTAAAGGCCGTGCCCCACGGTGAGGGCGGCCCGGTCCAGCAACTCGTCGAAGCCGCCTCCCGGCCAGTCGTAGACCGGGTTGACACCGAGGAAGATGGCCACATCCATGCCGTTTCGGAACGCTGCCGCCATCTCGGCCGCTGGGGTCACCGGCAGGGCCGCCGGCGCCGGGTTCCACTCCAGGGCTGTCCCCGGGGCTTCCAGCATGGCGTTGATCGAGGCCACCGACGTGTGCGCTTCCTCGGGCAGGTGGCCGCCGGCCACCACCAGGGCCGCACCACGGCTCTGCTGCAGGTCGTTCAGCAGGGCATCCACCAGAACGCGGTCCAGGCCGTGGAGGTCGGTCAGCGCATCCAGGGCCGTTTCATCACCGGCCAGGGCATCGCGGAGCGCCGTGGCCAGCCGGGCCATGGCCGAGGGCAGCAGCCGCAGGCGGTGGTCGGCACATCCGCCGGTGACCGTCATCGTCGATTCAACAGCGTAGAAACGGCTCATCCGGGTCTGGCCCGGGTGGCCCTCATTCAACATCCGCCCCTCGGTAAAGCGGCGGATGTTCTCCAGCACCGCGCCATCGGTGCCCAGGAAATCGCAGTCGAGGCCGAGGATCACCCGGGCCCTGTCAAAGCGGGGTAGCGGTTCGCCTTCGACGCCGTAGAAGCGGTTCCAGGCGCTGCGACGCGGAGCGTCGTGGGCCGTTTCGTGGACAAAGTGGCGCGCTCCGGGGCAGAGTTCGAGGAACTGGGCCACCAGCGCCCGTTCCGACGGGCCGAGGGTAGACCGGGTGACCAGCGCCGTTTTGTTGCCGCTCCGCAGGGCCTCGGCCACCAGCGCGTCGGCCTCCTCCCAGGTCAATGCCTGCCCGCCCTGTTGCGGCGTGCGCAGGCGGTCCGGGTCGTAGAGCGAGAGCAGGTCTGCCTGAATCTGGGCGCTGCTGGACCCGGCGTTCACCGGGTGCTCGGGGCTGCCCTCGATCTTCACCGGCCGCCCGCCCACGGTCTTGACCATCAGCCCGTAGGGGTAGGTCCCGCCGGACCAGGTGGAGGAATAGAAAACCGAGTCCGCCGGCGGCTGGAACTCGGGCCGGTGGGCGCGGCTGATGATCTGCCGCCGCGGTTTACGGTCGCAGCCGGTGACCCCGAAGGCCAGGGCTGCCGAGGCGGCCATCATCCCCTTGAGCACCGTGCGGCGGCTCAGTTCATCCGGAGCGGTGAGGTTGTCCTCGCGAGCGGGCAGTTCGGCATCCCTGATCCGTTCCCACCGTTCCTGCTGCTGATTTTTTCTTCTATTCATGGGGCACCTGGATGCTCTTTTCGCTCACCGGTGGCATGCCGAGCAATGGATGGCCGCGCGGGTTTTCTGCCCGGTGGCACGGCGCGGGTCATCCTCGGTCAATGATTCCTTGTGGCAATCGAGGCACCAGCTCATCTTGAGCCCGTATTGCCGCTTCATGTGCACGAAGGTCTCCACCGGCCCGTGGCACTCCTGGCAGGTGAGATCGGCGATTTCCGTCATGTGCCGGCTGTGGTCGAAATAGACGAAGTCGGCCACGTCGTTGACCTTGTTCCAACGCACCGGCTCCTGCTTTTCCCAGTATTTGAGAAGTTTGGCGGTTTCCGCCTCGAGTTTGCCCTCCGCGTCCTTTGTCTGCACTTCCTCGTGGCACTTCATGCAGGTGGAGAGGGGGGGGACGGTGGCGTGGGGCCCGCGGTCCGCTTCGGTGTGGCAATAGAGGCACTCGATCTTCAGATCGCCGGCGTGAATCTTGTGGTTGTAGGCGATGGGCTGGTCCGGCATATACCCCGCCTCCCGCCGCGACGGCCAGAGGACGTAGGCTCCGAAGGAGGCGCCCACGGTGACGGCAAACAGAACCGTTGCCAGGGCGATGTAGACTCGCCGATCGAATTTTTTACTGAACATCAGCTACTAAATGTATATATATAGTTCAACAACTAAAACTCGGCGTGAACTCGTGGATCCGGCAGGGATATCTATTAATCCGCATCCTCTCGAACGCCCAACAGCTTATCATATATTTATAATCGGGATTCAACCCCCGGTCAGGGCCGGGATGTCGAGTTCCCGTTCCAGTTTCTCCACCAGGCCCGCCGTCCCGCCGATCCCGGGGAACTCCGTGGCCAGCAAGGTGACGAAATCCGCATGGGATCTCCCCCGGCGGTACTCCGGTTCCCGCGGCGGGTGGGCCAGGTAGCGCTCCATCAACCCGGTGTCCGGTTCCACCAGCAGGGTCACCGAGTAGAACAGCACATCCCGGTTGCGGTAGATACAGGCCCCGCCGACCTTCCGTTCGCCAAGGGCCAGATCGCTGATCCCCCGCTGGCGAACACCGCTGACCCCGGCCCGCTCCAGGCCGCCGATCAGCCAGCTGGTGAGCCGGGCAAAGTGCCCCGGATTCCCGCCAAAACCGGTTACCGGCAGCACCGCGGAAACGATCACGTTCCCCGGGTCGAGCACCACCGTGCAGCCGCCGCCGTGGCGCCGCAGCACGGTCACCCGGTCTTCCAGGCAGGCCGCCCTATTCAGTTCTTTCTCCGGCCGGCTGCCCCGGCCCAGTACCACCTGCACACCATCCGGCCGGTACAGGCGATGCCTGGGCCGGCGGTCGGCCATGGTGGCCTCGATCAGCGGGTCGTCCAGGTCGTAGGCCCCGATGGACAGACCCGCCACGTTCTCCCGCGGCGGACGGATCATTTCTTCCGCGGCGGGTTGATGTGCACTGCCTCCCCGGCCGCCGCTTCCGCCGCTTCCATCAGCGCTTCGGAGAGGGTGGGGTGGGGGTGGATGGTGACCAGCAGGTCTTCCAGCGTCGCCCCCATCTCGATGGCCAGGGTGGCCTCGGCGATCAGTTCCGAGGCGTGGGGGCCCACCATGCCCACCCCCAGCAACAGGTTCGTCTCCGGGTCGGACATCACCTTGACGAAACCCTCGGTCTGGCCCATGGTCCAGGCCCGGCCCAGGGCGCGCAGGGGGAATTTGCCCACGGTGAGCGGGCGTCCCGCCTCTTTCGCTTCACGCTCGGTGATCCCGGTCCAGGCCAGCTCCGGGTGGGTGAAGACCACCGCCGGCACCGCCCGGTTGTCAAAGGATGATTTGAGACCCGAGATCACCTCGGCGGCCACCTTGGCCTCGCGGCTGGCCTTGTGGGCCAGGGCCGGCCCCGGCACCACGTCGCCGATGGCGAAAATGTGGGGCACCGCGGTGCGCCCTTCGGCGGTGACCTCGATCAGCCCCTGGTCGTTGGTGGACAGTCCGGCTTTTTCCAGGCCGATGTCGTCGGTGTTCGGGCGCCGGCCGATGGCCACCAGCACCTGGTCGAACTCCTTCTTCTTTTCCTCGCCCTCGTGGGAGATGGTCACCGCGTACCCGTTTTCCGCGCGTTCCACGGCAACGACCTTCGACTCCAGGAGCACCGCCTCGAACTTCTCGGCGCAGCTCTTCACCACCACTTCCACCAGGTCCTCGTCAGCGCCCATCAGCAAACGGGGGAAGAGTTCCACCATGGTCACCTGTGAGCCCAGGCCGGCGTAGACCAGCCCCATCTCCATGCCGATATACCCGCCGCCCACCACCAGCAGCCGTTCCGGCACTTCGGGCAGGGTCAGCGCTTCGGCAGAGGACCAGAGCGGCAGGTCGTATCCCGGGGGCAGCTGGTTGATCCGCGAACCGGTGGCGATGATGCAGTTCTTGAAATCCACACCGGAACCGCCCTCGATGGCCACCGAGTTCTTGCCGTCGAAGCGGGCCCGGCCCTGAATCACCTCGCACGCCGCGCCGTTTGAGCAGGCCGCGGATACCACCGGTGAGGCCGTCCACCACCGAGTCCTTCCACTGGCGGAGCTTGAACAGGTCCTGGGATGGTTCGCCGAAAGTGAGACCCATCCGCTCGGCGGCCTTGGCCGATTCGGCCACTTCCACGGCACTGATCAGCGCCTTGGAGGGGATGCAGCCCTCGATGAGACAGACGCCGCCCAACTGCTCCCGCTCCTCCACCAGCGTCACCTCCCGGCCCAGGTCGGCGGCGCGGATCGCCGCCACGTAACCGCCGGGGCCGGCGCCGATGACCAGCAGTTCGGTTTCCTCTCGCAGGCTGCCCATTACCATTTTTCGGTCTCCACTTTTGAGAAGGCTTCTAGGTCTCCAGTAACAACAGGTTCGGATCGGCCAGCTGGCGGACCATCTCGGTTACGAACCGCGCCGCGTCGGCGCCGTCGGCGATCCGGTGGTCGAAGGCCAGGGTAAGGGGAAGCAGGGTGCGGATCACGATCTCGCCGTCCCTGACCACCGGCTTCTGCTGGGCCCTGCCCATACCGAGGATCGCCACCTCGGGATAGTTGATGGTGGGGATCATTGCCGTGCCGCCCAGCGGCCCGACGTTGGTGATGGTGAACGTGCCGCCGCGCAGCTCGTCCACCTCCAGCTTGCCCTCGCGGGCCCGCAGGGCAAGGTCCTCGATCTCCTTCGCGATCTGGATGATGCTCTTGCGGTCGGTATCCTTGATCACCGGGACCACCAGTCCCTTGCCCGAGTCCACGGCCACGCCGATGTTGTAGTACTTCTTGTAGGTGATCTCCTCCTTGAACGGGTCGAGGCTGGCGTTGAAGGCCTTGGCCGCCCGCAAGCCCGCGGTGACCGCCTTGACGATGAAGGCCAGCAGGGTCAGGTGTCCGCCCGGCGTACCCGCCCGGCGATCCTTCTCCCGTTTGCGGAATTCCTCGAGCAGGGTGACGTCGGCCTCGTCCATGTGGGCCACGTGGGGCACCAGGATCATCGAGGTGACCATTTTCCGTGCCACCTTGCGGCGGATGGAACGGAGCTGTTCCGTTTCCACCGGGCCCCACTTGCTGAAGTCGGGCAGCGGCTCGAGGTCGAGCAGCGGGATGGTGGAGGCGGCGTGGGCCGCGAACTCCTTGAGCGCCCGCTCGTCATCGCCAACATCTTTGGCCTTGACCTCCACGTGGAGGTCGGCCGGGTCGGCGACACCGCCCTCGGCAAAGCGGCGCACGTCCTCCGGGGTCACCCGGCCGGCCGGCCCCGTGGGCGGCACCAGGTTGATTTCCACCCCCAGCTCACGGGCCAGGCGGCGCGTGGCCGGTGCGGCGGGCACCGGACCCGTCACCGCGGCCGCCGGGGCTGCCGGCGGGGCGGGCGTTTGGGCTGCCGCAGGTGCCGGTTCGGGTGCGGCCGCTGCCGCAGCCGGTTCCGCGGCCGGCGCCTCTTCCTTCACTTCGGCAGGCGGCGCGGCTGCGGCGCCGCTCCCATCGTCGATCACCGCCAGCACGTTGCCGACGTTGACGATGTCCCCCACCTTACCGGCCAGGGACTGCACGGTCCCGCCCTTGGGAGAGGGGATGGTGACCGCGGCCTTGTCCGTCTCGAGATCCACCAGCGGCTCGTCCTCGACGATGGTGTCGCCGGCCTGGACATACCACTTGAGAATCTCGGCTTCGTGGATGCCTTCACCCAGATCGGGCAGTATGAACTCGTACACGGTGACCTCCTAAAAGTCGAGGGTTTCCTCGATGCCCCGAACGATCCGCTCCGGCCCGGGGATATAGGCCTCCTCGCGCGCAAAGTACGGGGTGACCACGTCATATCCGGTGACCCGCTTCACCGGCGCCTCGAGGTAGAGCAGTTCACGGTCGTTGATCCGGGCGATGATTTCAGAGGAGATGCTGCAGGAGCGGGCCGCCTCCTGGACCACCACGCAGCGGCCGGTCTTACGCACCGACTCGACGAGGGTCGCCCCGTCCATCGGGGCCATGGTCAGCAGGTCGATCAGTTCGATGCTTGTCCCGCGCTTTTCTTTCACCTGCTCCACGGCCGCGATGGTGGGCCGCATCATGGCGCCCCAGGAAATGACGGTGAGGTCGGTGCCCTCTTCCACGATCTGGGCCTTACCGATCTCCATCACCTCTTCCTCCTCCGGCACTTCCTCGCGGAAGGCGCGGTAGGAGCGCTTGGGCTCCATGAAGATCACGGTGTCCGGGTCGCGAATGGCGGCCAGCAGCAGCGCCCGGGCATTGCGCGGGGTCGAGGGGATGACCACCTTCAGACCCGGCAGATGGGCGTAGGTGGCTTCCTTGCTTTCCGAGTGGTGTTCCAGGGCCCGAACCTTGCCGCCGTAAGGCATGCGGACCACCATCGGCACCGTCAAGTGGCCATGGGTCCGGGAGCGAAAGCGGGAAGCGTGCCCCTCGATGCTGGTGGAACATCAGGAAAGCGAATCCGGAAAACTGGATTTCGGCCACCGGTTTGAGGCCGGCCATGGCCATGCCGATGGCGGTACCGACGATGCCCGACTCGGCCAGCGGCGTGTCGATTACCCGCTCCTCGCCGAAGGTGTCCAGCAGGCCGTCGGTGACGCGGAACACGCCGCCGTCCACACCAACGTCCTCGCCCATGATCACCACGTCCTTGTCTCTGGCCATCTCCTGGGCCATCGCCAGGTTCAGCGCCTGGACCATATTCAGCTTAGCCATTGGCGCCCTCCTTTCTCAGGTGATCGAGGAATTCGGCCTGCTGCATCTCGATCTCCGGGTGCTTGTGGGCGAAGGCATGCTCGAAGGGTGCATCGACGGGGCCCCCCTTCCACTGGTCCAGTTCCTTGACCGTGGCTTCGATTTCAGCCTTGATCTCCCCTTCCATCTTTTCCTGGCCCTTTTCGTCGAGGAGCCCCTTGTTTTCAAGGTAGGCCTTGAAGCGGATCAGCGGCTCCCGTTTCCAGGCGGCTTCCACCTCGGCCTCGTCACGATACTTGGTCGGGTCGTCGGCGGTGGTGTGCATCATCAGTCGGTAGCAGTCGGATTCGATCAGCGACGGGCCGCCTCCGGTGCGGGCCCGGTCCAGGCCTTCCTTCACTGCGCGATACATGGCCAGCGCGTCCATGCCGTCCACCTGGATGCCGGGCATGTCGTAGCCGATGGCCTTCTGGGCAAAGGACCTGGCGTGGGTCTGTTTCGACCGCGGGTGGGAGATGGCCCAGTGGTTGTTCTGGATGATGAACACCACCGGCACCTGCCAGACAGTGGCGAAATTCAGCGCTTCGTGGAAGTCGCCCTCCGAAGTGCCGCCGTCACCGGTGAACGCCACCACGGCCGTTTCGGTTTCGCCCTTGTACCGTGCGGCGTAGGCGATGCCGGTGGCGTGGAGCAGCTGCGCCCCGACGATGACCGATACCGGGGTGATGCGGTTCATCCCCTCGAAGTAGTTGCCTTCTTCGAACCCGTTAAAATAGGCCATCTGGTTGATCAGCGGCTCGCCCCGCATCATCCGGGCGCCGTTCTCACGGAAGGAGCCGACCAGCCAGTCCTTTTCGTCCATGGCCAGTGCAGTACCGCAGATCGAGGCCTCCTGGCCGGTGCAGGGGCCGAAGGTCCCGATGCGGCCCTGGCGCTGCAGCTTGAGCATCCGCTCGTCGCCTCTTCTGGTCTTCAGCATGTTGCGGTAGAGCCACATCAGCTGTTCGTCGCTGAGTTTCGGCTCCAGCTCGGGATCCACCTTGCCTTGCTCGTCGAGCACCTGCAGGCGGCTGACGCTGTATTTTCCGATTTCTTCCAGTGGCATCTACTGGTCCTCTCTGTATCAGTTCCCGGGGACGTACATGAATATATGAATTTTTGGCGGAGCAAGAAAAATTCATATATTCATGTACGTCCCCCAAGCAAACCGGCCACAGTGGTGTCGATCATCTGACCGGTGTCGAAGTCGTAGACCGAGAGCGGCGCCTGGTCGTTTTCCAGGGCCGCTGCCGGTGCGCCGGTGAGCCGGCCCAGCCGTTCGAGGGCCAGGGCCGCGTGGGCGCGGGTGAAAGCATCCTTGTCCTTCAACGATTGTAAAAGATTTTCCGCGCCTTCTTCGAGCATTTTTTGCCCGGAAGGACTGTCGCCCAGCGCCACGGCCACTCGCACCATGGCCCAGTGGGTGCCCCGTTCAAAAGGCTCTTCCACCAGAAAATTGGGCAGCAGATCGGCAAATTCCCTGGCCAGCCGGGGCACGTTGGCCAGGATTTCTCCAATGGCCTCGGGGGCGAACCAACCCACATTTCCGCTTTCGTCGTTCATCATCCAGAGCAACCGGCGGATGATGTCCCGGATCTGCTCCAGTCCCCGTGGCGCCTGGTCCCTGGCCAGCAGGCCCAGACCCTCGATGCAGCGCCAGCGGATCAGTTCGTCCGTTTCATAGAGCAGCAGCGCCAGCAGGGCGGTGATGCCCTTCTTGCGCCCGTCGGCCCAGGCGACGAGGCCCTCCCGGTCGCGTTTTTCCAGGAGATCCCTCAGCAGTCTCTTTTGCCGCACGTGGCGCGACTCTCCGCGGCGGGCCGCGGTGCCGGCGTCTGCTGTACTCATCGTCGCACCTAGAAGGGGGAGAATCCGCCGTCCGCCCAGTAGTCCTCTTTCAGCGCCTGCTGCTGGTTGAGCAGGGCGTTGTAGTGCCCAGATTCCCACTTGGACAGTTCGCTGAAGAAATCTTTCACCGTGTCATCGTCCGATTCGGCGGCCCGGTCACGGTAGAAGTTCACCGCGGAGAGTTCCATCTGGACGGCGATGGAGAGGGCGCTCATCTCGAAGTGCGCATCCTTGAGCCGGCCCTTGATCTTGTCCGAGAAAATGGGGCTCATCGCGTCGAGCCGCGCCTGGCCCGCCAGTCTCACCGACTGGCTCGGCTTGCCTTCCTTTTCGACGGCAGAATACTGCGCCCGCAGGAAGCGGACATGCTCCAGCTCTTCCTGGGCCATCTGCTCGAAGACCTCACAGCCCTTGGGGTCTTCGCACTTGCTGGCGGCCATCATGTAGAAGTGGTAGCCGTCGATCTCGGCCTCGATGGCCCGCCGCAGCCCTTCTTCGAGACTCATTGTTTTGCTGTTCATCGCTTGTTCCTGTAATAAACCGGTGGGCGCCGAACGGATCGGCGCGGCCGGTCAGTGCTCGAGGTCGAATTCGGGGATGTCGAACCAGAAACCGCTGCCATTGAGCGAGTCGATCTCGGCCCGGATGATCGCCTGGTGGCCTTCCTCGATTTCGAGGAAGCGTTTGAAGAACTTCTGTCCCACGGGTTCGAGGGTGTTGACCAGTTCCTGGTAGTAGTTGCTGGTCTCGATTTCCACCTCCAGGGCCTTGCGCAGCATCTCCAGCTCGGCGCCCCGGTCGTCGGCGGCCATCTTGTTCTCCAGTTTTTCCACCGCGATATTGATGGCCGCGGGGGACGGGATGGCCGTCTCCAGATCGTCGGAGCTCACCGTGCCGGTCTTGTGCAGTTCCTCGAGCTTGAAGTGCAGGTAATCCACGTGACCCTGTTCTTCCCGGGCCAGGACGCTGAAGACCCGCAGCCCGACGTCGTTGCCGGCCACCTTCACCGCTTCCGCATAAACGTTCTTGACCTTCACTTCATACTCGATGGCCGTCTTGATCGCTTCCTCGATAGTCATATTTTCCCTCCGGGGTAACTCTTCAGACCACGTGGCAGGTTCTGTTGTGAATAAGAAGGCAGTCCGGCGCGGACCCCGAGGGGCCCGCGTGCCGGATGATACTTAACTGTACATCCCTTTTTTGAACAGCTCCAGGTCTTCCAGCAGCTTGTCGTGCTTGGCTTCGTCGGTCATCAGGTAGGTCAGAAGGTAGCGCGGCACCAGCATGCCCTTGGTTCCCTCGGTGGCTTCCAGGCTGTGCGTGGCCAGGTCGGCGGCCCGCTCTTCGATGGCGATGTGCTTCTCGATCAGGTCCCAGACCTTGATCAGGTCGTCGGAACTCACTTCCACGGTCTGGCTTTCCAGACAGTCCACAATCATCTGCTGGATGCGGTGGTGCATCTCGGAGTCGCGCTTGATGATCTCCATGACGATCTTGATTACCGCGTTGTCGGTCTTCTCGATCACTTCGCTCACCGACGCCACAGAGGCGTCCTCGATCTTCTGCCAGTTCTTCATGTTGGCGACGATCTTTTCCTGCTGCTCCTTGAGGCCCATGGTTATGTCTCCTGAAAAATAAACGTTGATGTATCGCCGGAGTTATTTCCGGCCGGTTTCTGAAAGGGCGGTGGATTGTGCCGGTCCGCCCGGTAATTCCTAAACTGTTCATCTGGTCTACTAGCACAGGTCGTGCCAAGCTGGAGCTTATCAGTTTAAACACCTGATAATAATATGGATACTAGATGAAGCGCAAGGGGTGGAGGCCGGTTTGGCCCATGGCCGCCGTGTCTCAGAGACACTGCGATGTCTCGCTATACATTCATGAGACACTTCTCAGTGTCCCAGACTCAATCGTCATGATCTTGTCAGGGATTGTTGACATTCAAAAATAAACTGGTATATTGATACCTCTTTATCGGATTAATGCTAAGGTCTGGCGTTTGAAAACAAAGATGTCTATTCAATTTCGTTTCTGCATGACGGTTTCGGCCGTTGTCACCCAGCAAGGAGAGAGTGGAAGATGAGCATGTTCTGTTACCAGTGTCAGGAGGCGGCGAAGAATCAGGGATGCACGGTGGCGGGGGTTTGCGGCAAGTCGGAAACGACGGCGAACCTCCAGGATCTGCTGGTGGACGCCCTGCGCGGCCTGTCCATCTGGCAGGAGATGGCCCGTGAGCTGGGAATCGAGAAGAGCGGCGTGGGCCGGTTCATCGCCGAAAGCCTGTTCGTCACCGTGACCAATACCAGCTTCGACGATGCCCAGGTCACCACATATATACAGAAGGCACTGGCGCTGCGCGACGAGCTCAGGGCGCTGGTGGCGGGCCCCTTCGAGCAGAAGCATGGCCGGCCCGCCGAAGAGGGGCTTCACCCCTCGGCCACCTGGAGCGGCAGCGAGGAGCAGTTCGCCGACCGGGCGGCGCAGGTGGGTGTCATGGCCACCGCCAACGAGGACGTGCGCTCCCTGCGCGAGCTGCTGGTCTACGGTCTGAAGGGTGTTGCGGCTTACGCCCACCACGCGGCGATGCTGGGCCACGAGTCGGACGAGATCTACGGCTTCTTCAGCGAAGCGCTGGTTTCCACCACCCGTGAGCACACCGTGGACGAGATGGTGGCCCTGGTGATGAAGGCCGGTGAGGTGGCCGTGACCACCATGGCCCTCCTCGACACGGCGAACACCGCGGCCTACGGCAACCCCGAGGTCACCGAGGTGAGTCTCGGCGTGCGCAACAACCCGGGCATCCTCATCTCCGGCCACGACCTGAAGGATATGGAGGAGCTGCTGGAGCAGACCGCCGGCACCGGTGTGGACGTGTACACCCACGGCGAGATGCTCCCCGCCCACTACTACCCGGAGTTCAAGAAATACGACCACCTGGTGGGCAACTACGGCGGCGCCTGGTATGACCAGCAGAACGACTTCGAGACCTTTGGCGGTCCGATCCTGATGAGCACCAACTGCCTGGTGCCGGTGCAGGATTCCTACCGGGACCGGATCTACATCACCGGTGCGGTGGGCTACCCCGGGCTGACCCATATCGCCGACCGGACCGAGGGTGGACGGAAAGACTTCTCGGCGCTGGTGGAGCAGGCGAAGAACTGTCCGGCGCCGAAGGAACTGGAGATGGGGACCATCGTCGGAGGCTTTGCCCACAACCAGGTTCTGGCCCTGGCCGACAAGGTGGTGGACGCGGTGAAGTCGGGGGCGATCAAGCGTTTTGTCGTCATGGCCGGCTGCGACGGCCGCCACAAGTCTCGCGAATACTTCAGCGACGTGGCCAAGGAACTGCCGAAGGACACGGTGATCCTCACCGCCGGTTGCGCCAAGTTCCGCTACAACAAGCTCGACCTCGGCGATATCGGCGGCATCCCCCGGGTGCTCGATGCCGGTCAGTGCAACGACAGCTACTCGCTGGCCGTGGTGGCGCTGAAGCTGAAGGAGGTCTTCGAACTGGAGGATATCAACGAACTGCCGATTTCTTTCGACATCGCCTGGTATGAACAGAAAGCGGTGGCCGTACTGCTGGCCCTGCTCCACCTGGGTGTCAAGGGAATCCGCCTCGGGCCCACCCTGCCCGCCTTCCTCTCGCCGAACGTGGTCAACGTTCTGGTGGAGAACTTCAACATCACCCCCATCACCGAGCCGGCCGCCGATGTGGCGGCGATGGTAGGCGCCAAAAAAGCGGACCATTCCGCCGCGTAAACGGCCCCGGGAGGGAACTTCAGATGGCAAAGCGACCAATGGTACTGATCGACGAGGAACTCTGCACCGGGTGCGGCGACTGCGTGCCCTCCTGTGCCGAGGGAGCGATCCAGATCATCGACGGCAAGGCGAAACTAGTGGCCGACAACCTCTGCGACGGTCTGGGCGCCTGTCTCGGCGACTGTCCCGAAGGGGCGATCTCCGTGGTGGAGCGCGACGCCGACGAATATGACGAGGCCGCGGTGGAGGAGCACCTGCAGGCGCTGAAGAAGAAGGAACACGTTCACGCCCCGGCTGCCGCAGCCCATGGGCATCACGACGGGCCGCCCGCGGCCTGCGGTTGCCCGGGATCATTGATGCAGAAATTCGACGAGCCCGCCGATGCTTCGGCCGCCGACGAAACAGTGAGCGGCCCGTCGGCATTGCGCCAGTGGCCGATCCAGCTGCACCTGGTGTCACCCACGGCACCCTATTTCGAGGGTTCAGACGTGCTGCTGGCCGCCGACTGCACGGCGTTTGCCATGGGCGGCTTCCACAACGACCACCTGAAGGGAAAATCGCTGGCCGTGGCCTGTCCCAAGCTGGACCAGGGGCAGGATGTCTACCTGCAGAAGCTGGTGACCATGATCGACCAGTCGAAGATCAACACCCTCACCGTGATGATCATGGAGGTCCCCTGCTGCGCCGGCCTGGTCCACCTGGCCACCCAGGCGGTCGCCGCGGCCGGGCGCAAGGTGCCGCTGAAGAAGGTCACCGTTGGCCTGCGGGGTAATATTCTTGGCGAGGAATGGCTCTGATCATCCAGCCGCGGCCGGGGACCCGGCATCCCGGGTGCCCCGCGTCGCGGCTTTTGCCGTCACCGCGGCGGCGCTGACCGCGGTGCAGCTGGCGCCGGTGGACCGGCCGCTGTTGCTGCTGGAGCGATTCGTTCCTGGCGGCGGCTGGCTGGAGGCCCTGCTGCTGGCCTTCTACGCCGCCTGGATCGGCGGGCGGATGCTCGACCCCGCGGCCCAGCCGTTGTGGCGCCGCCGGGTCTGGCTGGTCTTCTCCGGTGTCTTTTTCACCCAGCTGTTGATCGGACTGCTGGGCTACGACCTCTTTTTGATGACCGGAGAGCTGCACCTGCCGGTACCGGCCCTGATCATCGCCGGACCGCTCTTCCGCATGGAGGGGCTGTTCATGCTGATCCTCTTCTGCAGCACCGTGCTGCTGGTGGGGCCGGCCTGGTGCAGCCACCTCTGTTACATCGGCGCCTGGGACCATGCCGCCTCGCGGTCCAGGAAACGGCCCCGGCCCTTGCCGGCATGGAGCCGCGCGGTGCGCTGGGCGCTGCTGGTTCTGGTGCCCTTGGCGGCGCTGGCGCTGCGCGCGGTGGGGGCCTCAACCATGCTGGCCGGCGGGCTGGCCCTGGCCTTTGGCCTGGTGGGCGTGGCGCTGATGATGGTCTGGTCAAGGCGCAGCGGGGCCATGGCCCACTGCGTGGTCTATTGCCCCATGGGATTGCTGGCCAACCTTCTGGGCCGGCTCTCCCTCTTCCGGGTACGCATCGGTGATGGTTGCAACCAGTGTTTCAAGTGCAGCGGCGTCTGCCGCTACGACGCGCTGAACCGGGAGCATGTGCTGGAGAAGAAACCGGGTCTCAGTTGCACGCTCTGCGGTGACTGCGTGGGGATCTGTCCGGACAGCCAGTTGCACTACACCCTGGCCGGCCGGGCGGTGCAGGCGGCGCGGCCGGCGTTCATCGTGCTGGCCGCCGCGCTCCACGCTGTTTTTCTCGGCGTGGCGCGGATGTAGGATTAAGAGGGGTTTGTCATGATTCTGAACATCACCGAGGCGGCCAACCTGGCGCTGCACAGCCTGGTCTACCTGGCCAACAACCAGGATGCCTGGCCCATCTCCACGGCCCGGGCCGCAGCGCCCTTTGGCGCGTCCGAGGCACACCTGAACAAGGTGTTCCAGCGGCTGAACAGGGCCGGGCTGGTGGGATCGGTGCGCGGGCCCCGCGGCGGGTTTGTTCTGGCCCGCGAGCCGGGGGAGATTACCCTGCTGGAGATCTTCGAGGCGATGGACGGCCCGCTGCCCCGCGAGCACTGCCTGCTGGGCAACGAAGCCTGCACCTTTGGCAGCTGCATTTTCGGCGGCCTGCTGCCCACCATTCACGGGATGGTCTCCGACCACTTTTCCGGGACCACCCTGGCCGACCTGATTGCCGGCAGCTCGGAGAGCTGATTTCTATTCTCCCAGCAGCTCCGGGATCAGTGTTTCCAGCTTTCCCCGCCCGTCATCGGTGTGCACATCTGTTTCTCCACTTGAATCAGTACAGTTCGAACAATAGCTCCTCACGGGGAAGGCACAGCCAGTGATTGTGACAGGTGAACGGTTTTGTGCAATCGGCGGACGAACCGGTGGTCGGTGGAGTAGTAGAAGTTGCGGAAGATACAACGCCTGAGACCTTCGCGGGCATCCCACGAGCACATGGGCACCAGGGCCGGGATCTCTTCAGCTTCGGGTGCCCAGTGCCGGCCCTGCTGAAGGGCGCGATGCATCTGCCGCCGCGCATGCTGGAACGCATCACCGTACCAGATGTCTTCCAGGCACTGATCCTCAACACTGGCCAGTCTGCTGGTTTGCCGGACGCAGCAGACCGGCACGCTGCCGTCCGCGCGGACGGTCATGGTATGCCACAGCGCCACACAGCCGCCGTGCTGTCCCAGCAGTGCCTGGGTGGCCGGGCGGTGCCTGCTGTTTGAAAATCGTCTCCACTTCTCACGCAGGCTGCTGTGGCGATTCCGGAACTGATTCCAGACGGTGCGGTGGAACGGGGTCCCGGCCTGCCGGCGGGTGACCCGGGAAATGACCGGCGACAGCGATCCGGAAATATCGCGGTGGAAGCTGTCGATGGAGCGGATCAGGCGAAATCGGTCCTCGAGGAGCAGCGACTCCAGCATCTGCATCATCTCTTCCGTCTCATCGTCGTTCAGCTGGCTGCCCGCCGGGAGGAACGCCGGTTCTCTGAACAGGATCCCGTCCACACCCAGCGACTCAGCCAGATCGTACATCCTCGGCAGTGTGCGGAAGTTTTCCCTGAGCAGCATGAACTGCAGGATGACCTGCGGCGTTGATCTCCGACCCCGCAGCTCCACCAGTTGACGGATGTTGTCAACCACCCGGTGGAAGGTGGCTTCCGACGTCCTCATCATCCCGGCATAGCAGTGAGCCCGGGACGTGTTGAGGCTGATGATGACCTCCCGACAGCCGCCATCCAACAGGGCTTCACTGCAGCGAGGGGTGAGCCGGGTGCCGTTGGTGGTGAGGTGGTCGATGGCGATGCCGGCCTTCCGGAGCATCCGGAACAAGGGGAGGATGTGACGATAGACGAGCGGCTCACCCCCGCCGCAGAGGGTGGTGGAATAGACTCCTGCGGCTTTCATCTGCTGCGTGAGGGCCCTGATCGTTTCCAGCGGGAGTTCCGCACCGATCCGGTGGCTGCGTGTTGAACAGAAAAAGCAGTCGATATCGCAGCGGTCGCTTGGCTGCAGCTCCACGTGGTAGGGCCCGCCGTGGACCGATCCGTCGCTCAAGCCCCGCAGAATGGCCCGCTTGTCACTCTGCTTGAGGTGGCTCCAGCCCCAGTCGCCCATGATGTTTTCCCGGTGAGCGGTGTGAGATTCCGGCAGTAAGCGGCCGCTCAGGGACCTGCCGGGCATTTCGCTGCACTAACTGTCCATGAAAACTCAGCCGGTCCTGCTGTTTGACCACCGGCGACGGAAGCTATTCCGTGAAATGGGCCGTCAGGGTCGTATGGAGCATCCCCGGGAAAGCGCCCTCGATTTCGGGCAGGGTTTTCAGCCCGAAGATGAAGGTGATGGCGATGGGGTCGGCTCTCCAGTAGGTGTGGCCTTCATAGAAGCCGTATCTCATGATGTATTGCGGCTGTATCTCGCCGGTATTGATGAAACTGAGCAGTTGCTTGAACTTTTCCATCCGGGCGGGTGACAGGTCGCCATAGGTCTTTTCCAGGAGCTTCAGCTCCTCCGGTTCCAGCTCGCGCCACAGCTTGATGTGAAACCCGCCTTCGATCCCGTCGTCGAAGATGGACTTCTGACCGCCCTTGGTGTCCCCGGCATCAACATATACCTTGTGGCCGTTGTAGAAAAAGTACTGAATGTTCTCCCATCTGTGCCTGGCCATGTTCCAGCGGTTGAGGTTCAGGTCGGTATCCATCATGTTCAGCACGTGGAACAGCGGCCGGGCCAGATCCGGGTGGGTCAGGCCCAGCGCCCGCACCAGGCGGTTGTCGGACCTGATCACCGAGAGGATCGTCTCGTCCGCGGCCATGAACCCTCCCTCTGACAGGCCGCCGGGGCGGCCCAGCCGGGTGATCTCGTCCAGCGGGCGGCCGGTGATGGTTTTGATCTTGTCCAGTTCGGCGTCCGTGTGAAGACCCGTCCGGGCGAAAGTCGGGAAATCCTCGGAATCGGTCACCAGTTGCCGGCAGATCCATCGATCGTTGCTCAGGGTCACCGGGATGACCGCAAAACGATTATCTTTGGTCACCGCTACGACATATTCAATCCGGGCCTGATCGGTGAATGGTGACGGCAGATCAGGTTGTTTCTCGTTGACCTCGGGGTAGATGGCATACGGAAGGCTTCCGGCACTGCTGGTGCCGCTCCAGGCAATGGAAAGCGCAATGGATAGGAGAACCACCGTGACCACCGGGCGTCTGTGTGCTGAAAACATGAGCGTGTCCCTCGCTGAACGGATGGATGAAAGATATAGTCCGTCTATGGGGGAAGTATAGCGCACTGAATGCTGCCATTCATGCCGCAGGCCTGACGGTTTTATGGTGGGGGAGTCGGGGATAGGGGGGGAGAAGGGAAACGCTCCCCCCGGCCGAAACCGGGGGGAGCGGGGTTTGCAAAGCCTAGTTGGCGATCACGGTCTGCACGTCCGTGTCCGTGTCACCAGACGGCATGAAGGGCGGCTGGTTGTAGGGGGCCGGCGTCACGTCAGCACCCTGAAGGGTGAAGGTGTTGGTGCCGATCACGGTTGCCAGGGCCGGGATGGTCTGGTACCAGGACTTGGTGAAGACCTCCAGGCTGGAGAGGTTGGTCCAACCGGCTCTCCAGTTGTTGTAGTTGTTGCCGTTGGCGATGACCACGTTGATTCTCGCGGCAGCGCGCCGGTTCTCGGTGGTCAGGTTGGTCAACGTCGCGGAGAAGTAGGAGGTGAAGGGTGTGAAACCGCTGTCGGGCGTCGCATCCAGGTCCACGGCGATGGTGCCGCTCGGTCCCGCCGAGCAGGAGCACATGTTGCAGAGCAACTGGGCCCAATCACCGGTGGTGTAGGTGCCGCCGGTCTGCCCCGGGCTGGAGTAGACCATCCGGTCGGCGCGCCAGGCCACGGCCAGGCTGTTCGACGGGTTGTTGAACGTCCCATCGGAAGCCCCGGCCACCAGCGTAGCGGCGTCGAAATAGGGGGCATCAAGGCCGGCGACACCGCCAAACACGCAATCGGTGCCGTCGCCGTTGTAGGCTCCGGATTCCCAGGGCGAAACTGCGGTGGTCGGGCAGTAGGCTGAGGTCATGATCGCGCCGGAGAGGTAGTTGCCCGCGGTGGGCAGACACCACTGACCGAGGATCACCTTGCCTCCGCCGTCCACGTAGGTCGCCAGGTTGTCGCCGAATGCGACATTGTCGAAGTAGGCATAGTTGGCCCAGGTGAGCACGCAGTCGTAGTTCGAGAGCAGTGCCACGTCCGGGGTGCCAACGCGCGCGTCGTAGTAGTCGACGGTCATGCCGGTGCAGGCAGCCACTTCAGCGCGGAAGACCGAGTTGTCCGCTTCGCTCGGTGCGTAGAGGATGTCCCCGTAGGTGACGTCGACGCAGG
Organism: uncultured Acidobacteriota bacterium; assembly: GCA_963836075.1. GTDB lineage: Bacteria > Acidobacteriota > JAQAZP01 > JAQAZP01 > JAQAZP01 > JAQAZP01. Next base: position 544,013 of record CAWIIB010000009.1, on the reverse strand, counting down.
AATCCATGTTGCAGATCAACTCGGCCCATTCACCGGTGCCGTAAGTGTTGCCGGTGTTGCCCGGGCTGTAGTAGACGCCGCGGTCGGCGCGCCAGGCCACGGCCAGGCTGTTCGAACCGTTGTTGAACGTCCCGTCGGAGGAAGCTCCGCCGATCGCCGTGGCGACGTCGAGATAGGTCGTGTCGTAGGCGCCAACGCCGCCGTGCACGCAGTCAGTGCCGTCGCCGTTGTAGGCACCCGAGTCGTAACTGGTGCTCGTGGTGACCGGGCAGTAGGCCGCGGTCATGATCGCGCCGCCCAGGAAGTAGGCCTGGTCGCTCTGCAGGGTCCACTGGCCGAGGATCACCTTACCGCCGGCGTCGACGTAGGCGGCGAGGTTGTTGCCGAAAGTGGTGGCGTCGGCATAGGCGCCGTTCGTCCAGGTGAACACGCAATCGTAGGCCATCAGCTCGGCCACGGTCGGGGTGCCAGTGCGCGCGTCGTAATAGTCGACGTTTTTACCCGAACAGGCGGCGACATCAGCGCGGAAGGTCGGGTTGTCATTTTCGGTGGGCGCGTAGAGGATGCCCCAGCCGCCGCCGGCGGTGCAGTCGCACATGTTGCAGGCCAACGTGGCCCAGTCACCGGTGCCGTAGTCGGTGCCGGTGAAGCCCGGGCTGTAGTAGACGGCGCGGTCGGCGCGCCAGGCCACGGCCAGGCTGTTCGAGGGGTTGTTGAATGTCCCGTCGGAGAAGGCGCCGCCGATCGGCGTGCAGGCGTCGAAATAGGAGGAATCGTAGGCGCCGACGCCGCCGTGGACGCAGTCGCCGCCGTCGCCGTTGTAGGCTCCGCTTTCATAACCCGTTGCGGTGATGGGGCAGTAGGCCGGGGTCATGATCGCACCCTCCAGCCAGTTGATCTGAGTGGTGTGGTAGCACCACTGGCCGAGGATCACCTTGCCGCCGACGTCCACGTAAGCCGCGAGGTTGTCGCCGTAGAGGACGGCATCGGCAAAGGCATAGTTGCCCCAGACGTACACGCAGTCATAGGCCGAGAGCAGGGCCACGCTCGGGGTGCCGGCACTGGCATCGAAGTAATCGACGGTGGCGCCGGTGCAGGCGGAGAGCGCCGTGCGGAAGGCCGGGTTGTCAGGCTGGGAGGGCGCGTAGAGAATGGCCGTGGCGGTGACCACCCCATCGCTCAACGAACCGAGGTCGTGGCCCTCGAAGGTGCGCATCGACTCTTTGCCGATGTTCGTCATCTGCATTTCCGGTGTCGCGTAACCGGGTGCGGGCGTCCAACTGTCCCGCAATGCCTGAAGTCCCAGGCCGCCGATATTCGACAGCTGCATCCGCTGCCGGGCAGTACTGGTCGAGCGCTGCACGCTGGCCATCATATGGGCCGCTTCGGCCGGGGATGAGGCGAGGCCGGTCGGCTGGATCTTCCCATTTCTCAGTGGTGCATCGGACGCCATCGCCGGAAGCACCAGGATCAACATACAGAGGGTGGCTGTCAGAGTTCTGGTCCAAAAACTTTTCATCTGCTATCTCCACTCGTTGTTGCAGCCCGATTATGGGCCGTGTTGTCTTCCATCAGCCACGGGTTCGCGAATACGTAAATACGTAACGTTCAACCATGACCGGAACCTGAGGAAGCACCATTGCCCCCCAGGCACTGCGTTTGCCCCGCTTGGGGCCTCTTCGGTTTGAAAAAACTGAAAAACTTGAGAGTCGTTTGCCGGCCACGTGGTGAACTGCCAACCACATGATCGACGTGATGTATCTATTATCTGGATTTTGCGGCGCCAGGGAAGTTTTTTTGGGGGGGACGTCGTCGGTACGTTGTTGCTCTCCGGAAGGTGGAATTGATTCCAGGGCAATGAATAAAAGGAATAAACCCTATTAATTCGGTAGGGAATGTTGCCTTCTGTGGAAAGAGGCCGCTGCCGGGGCACAACCTCGGCGGGGCAAGAACGTACGCACAACGTAAAAACTATCCCTGGAGGTTCGTGGATCAGGAGACGGAGGGGTTCTTTTTCTGGGCATCGAGGAAGCGGTAGAGCGTGGCCCGGCCCACACCGAGCAGTCTGGCCGCCCGGACTTTGTTGCCGCCGGTCTCCCCCAGGGCCTGCTCCACCATGGCCATGGTCAGCTTGACCCGCTGTCCCCGGGGGGTGGGGGGGAATGACACCGGCGGGCCCTCTCCGGGGCCGGTCAGCGGGACGGGTTGGGTGGAACGGGCCGTGGTCGGCCGGAACCGCACCTCCGGGGGTAGGTGCTCGGGGCGGAGTATTTCGCCGGTGGAGCGCACCGCGGCGAACTGCAGGGCGTTGATCAGCTCGCGCACATTGCCCGGCCAGTGGTGGTTGAGCAGGCATTCCAGGGCCCCGTCATCCACCTGGAGAAACTCCCGGCCGGTCTCGCGGCTGATCCGCTCGAGGAAGTGGACCACCAGCGGGGCGATGTCCTCCCGCCGCTCACGCAGCGGCGGCAGGGCCATGGGCACCACGCAGAGGCGGTAGAAGAGGTCTTCGCGAAACGAGCCCTGGCCCACCATCTCCCGCAGGTCCCTGTTGGTGGCGCTGATGATCCTGACATCCACCGGGATCGGCTTCTCGCCGCCCACCCGCTCGATCACCTTCTCCTGCAGGACCCGCAGCAGTTTGATCTGCACCGGCGGAGACAGTTCGCCCACCTCGTCAAGGAAGAGCGTGCCGCTCCCGGCCAGCTCAAAGCGGCCTTTCTTGTCCCGGATGGCGCCGGTGAAGGCGCCCCGCACGTGGCCGAACAGTTCGCTCTCCAGGATGTTCTCCGGCAGGGCCCCGCAGTTCACCGGGACGAAGGGGCCGCCCCGGCGGCCGCTCTCGCGGTGGATCGCCGCGGCCACCAGCTCCTTGCCGGTGCCGCTATCGCCGGTGATCAGCACCGGGTAGTCGGAGTGGCTCACCGACTCGATCATCCCGAAGACCTCGCGGATGGCCGGGGAGACACCCACCATATGGTGGAAGGTCTTTTGACCGGAGAGCCGGGTGCGCAGCCGGCTCACCTCGGTCTCGTCGCGCACCAGGGCCACCACGCCGTACTTGCCCGGCTCCATCTCCAGCGGCCGGGCGATGACCCGCAGTTGCTTCTGCTTGCCCCGGGCGTCGGCAAAACGGAAGCGGTATTCCATCTCTTCGGTGACGCCGCCCTTGCCGTCGCAGAAACTGCAGTTGTCCCCGCAGAGGCCGTCGGGCGGGAAGACGTCCTGGCACTCGCGGCCGATGAGGTCGTCCCGGGAGCGACCGGTGATGCGCAGCAGGGCATCGTTGACCAGGAAGATCCGGCGGTTTTCGTCGTGGATCAGGATGCCGCTCTGCTGGATGTCGACAAAGAGCTGCAGTCGCTCGCGTTCCCGGGCAAAGGCGTCGAGATAGCCGCAGCTCACCAGGTCGTCCAACCGCTTGCCCACCAGGTCGCGGACCGAGCGGAAGGCGTCCAGCGCTTCCCGGGCCGAGCCGGCTCCGTCGGCCGGTTCGCGCACCGGCCAGTGGAGGTAGATCGGCACCCCGGAGAAGAGCCGCTTCTGCTCTTCCTCGCCGGTGCGCTCGGGAGAGAAACAGGCTTCCCGGGCGTCGTTGCAGAGGGTGATCACCAGGTCGAACATCCCCTCTTCCAGCTGGCCGATGGACTTGGCCCGCTGGTGTTCCACCGGGACGCCGGCCTCCTCCAGCACCTGGATGGCCAGCGGGTGGAGCTCTGACGGTTCGATCCCGGCGCTGAATGCCTCGGCCCGGTCCCCCGCCCTGGCCCGGAGCAGGGCTTCGGCCATCTGGCTCCGGGTGGAGTTGGTCAGGCAGATAAAGAGGATTTTCATTTTCCGGGGCATTGGCTCTCCGTCACTGCGTGGGTGTCTCAGTCAGGGCGGAAGTGTCTCAGGGATTCTATCCCTTTGAAAAATAAAATCAACGGGGGTGAGACGGGTGGGGACATCAGCGGTCGAGCAGTGCCACATCGGCCCCGTAGCGCATGGAACCGTCGTAGGCGAAAAAGCTCATCGTGGAGATTGCCGAGAGCGTCTGGCCATCGTAATTCCAGCCGCGGACGTGCGACCCGAACACGGCGCCGGGGCCCGGAGTGGTGACGATTTCGTCGATCCCGTCGTAGTCCAGATCACCGGCGGTCACCCGTACGCCGAACTTGTTCGTGCCGTAGGCGAAATAGCTGACCCCGGGGATGGGGGCGATCCCGCTTCCGTCATGATTCCAGGCCCGGACGTGGGGGCCGAAGACCGCTCCCGGCCCGGCGCCGGTGATGATCTCGTCATAGCCGTCCCCGTCGATGTCACCGCAGGCCACGTTGACACCCCACTTCGGCGTGCCGTAGGCAAAGTAGTTGACCCCGGGGATCGGCGCGGCCGTGCCGCCGTCCACGTCCCAGCCGCGGACGTGGGGGCCGAAGACCGCTCCCGGCCCGGCGCCGGTGATGATTTCGGCCATCCCGTCGGCGTCGATGTCGCCGCAGGCCACGTTGACGCCATACTTGTTGGTGCCGTAGGCCAGGAAGTTGACGTTTGTCATGGGCCAGACATCATCCTCCCAGCGCCAGCCGCGGACGTGGGGGCCGAAGACCGCACCCGGCCCGGCGCCGGTGACAATCTCGTCGTCACCGTCCCCGTCCAGGTCGCCGCAGGCCACGTTCACCCCGTATTTCGGCACACCGTACGCCGTGAAGTCCATTTCGATATGCTGACCCCGGTTTGAAAACATCGACACCCGGGGAGGGTTGTTTTCCCCCGGCCCGGGTCCGGTGATGATTTCCGGGTAATCGTTGTAGCCGAGGAAACGGCCGGTGGTCAGCCGGACGCCGTACCCGTACGACTGGTATGCGGTGAAATCCGTGGCGGCATAGGGATTTCCGTAGGTGTCGAACGCGCGGATACGTGCGGGATTGGCCTCGGCCGGTCCAGGCGCCACCAGCACCAGGGGGCAACAGGTCTCGGAGGTAGTGCCGTACACCGCGGCATTGTCCTGGCCGCTGACCAGCAGGAAACCACCGTGACAGGAGAGGCCGGAACCGAAGGCGCTCACGTCGAATTCCAGGGTGGGGCTGACCCGTTCGGCCGGAAGCCACTGGGAGCCCTGCTGCTCGAAGATCAGGCAGGACCCGAACGGCTGGAAACGGGGTATCCCGACGATGGCCAGGCCAGCGGTGAACTCGACACAGGACCCCAGATAATCCTCGCCCCAGCTTTCGCTGTCGACGAGACGGTCCTCCTCCACCCAGTTCCCACCGTCATTGCGGAAGATATGGGCTATCCCGCTCTGGGCGGTGGGGCCGCTGGATCCCGGGGCCCCGACCAGAACCCGGTCGCCGTCCGCGGCCACATCGAAGCCGAAGAGGTCGCCCTGCTCCGCATCATCGGCCCAGATGACATCCTCCTCGATCCAGGAAGCCCCATCCTCTTTAAAGATATACACCGAACCGGAGGCAACGCCCGAGTGGTCACGCCATCGTTGGGCGGCGAAGATCCGTTCGCCGGCAAAGGCCAGATCCCGGCCGAACATTTCATCCTCCCTGGGGTCCGGGAGGGTGATCAGGCCCTGCTCGGTCCACCCGCTGCCGCTGTCCTCAAAGATGTAGATCGCTCCGGCATCGTAAACCGCACCATTGTCCCGGGAGGACGCTGCGACGGCCGCCAGGTTGCCGGAGATGGCGATCTCTGAACCGAACCAGGCCCGACTGGGCTCGTCGCCGGGGACGATGATCTCCTCCTCGACCCAGTCGCCGCCAATGCGCCGGAAGGCGTACACCGCACCCGGATGGTCACCGATGCTGCCGTAGAGCGGGGCGCCCACCAGCAGCCGGTCACCATCCAGGGCGATGCGGTAACCGAAGGCGATGTCCTCGATCGGCTTGTCGGGGAGCAACAGTTCATCGTAGACCCAGGTCAGGCCCTCCCGGCGGTAGATGTGGACGGCACCGAAATCGAGATCGGCATCGCCGAGGACCAGCAGTTGGTCGTCGATGTGGCAGGCGTAGTTGGGGAAGCGGCTGCCGGGGGCCTCGAAGGGGTCGAGCCACTGGAGTTCGCAGGGGGGGCCCGGGTCGGCGGTATCCCCCGCCGCAGCACCCGGCAGGGCGAGCAGCACGAGGGAAATGACCGATCCAACCATTCGCCAGCGGCTCATGATCCCCCCTGGTGAATCCCGGCCAGGGGAGCCGGTTACTGCTGCATCATGATTTTGCCCATGCGTTCCTGGGCGGCCATCACTTCCGGGTCATCCATGTACTTCATCAGTTTCATGAAGCTGTTGGCCATCTTGGTGCTCACTTCCTCGGCCCGGTCCTGCGACTCTTTCAGCTCTTCGGGGAGATCCTCTTCGTTCTTCAGTTCGGGGTATTTCTCGGCCATCTCCTGCATTCTGGGCCAGAGCTCTTCCAGGTCGTCACTGAAGTTGTTCATCGCCTTGACCACGCTTTTTGAGTCGTCGGCCTTGTCCAGCGCAGCGATGTATTCCTCGATGATCTCGATGTATTCCTCGTTGGCCTTTTTCACGTCCGAGTATTTGCCGCCGCAGCCGGTCACCAGGACCAGCGCCAGAAGACACACCACCAACGTCATCCACCGTTTCACTGTTCTTCCTCCCCGTTTATAAGATTGAGATGTGCTGTCGTAACGTTGCGCCATCGCAGGTTCTGTCAATCAAAAGTGACCCAGTATTCTCCAGCTTTCCCGGCCAGTCAAGCCGGCTGCCGGGTGCACCATTCCCCGCCTTGTTGACCGACTCTCCGGCGGGAGCTGTCCGGTTCCGGACAACCGTCGTCCGCAAGCGGTCGGAATCCGGCCTCCTCTTTTATCCAAGTCTTTAAATATCAACGAATTGATTCCTGGCATAGGTCTTGCTGTATCCCGGTGCAGGAGGATTCCCATGGACCGAGAGATCAGCAGCAGTGAACGCCGGGGCCGGGTGGTGAAGCGGGTGGGGATCGTTCTCGTCGGCGCCGTGGTGGTCCTGGCGGCGTTCTGGGCCCTCTTCGGCTGGATCCGGCCCTCGGTCCGGCGGGCGGAGATCCGCACCGCCCTGGTGGACCGGGGCGTGGTGGAGGCCACCATCAGCGCGTCGGGGAGTGTTGTGCCGGCCTTCGAACAGGTAGTCACCAGCCCCATCGACAGCCGGGTGACCAGGATTCTCCGTCAGCCGGGCGACAGGCTGGTCCAGGGGGATCCCATCGTGGAGCTGGACACCGGTGAGGCGCAGCTGGCCCTCCACCGGCTGGAGGACCAGGTGGCCCTGAAGCGGAACGAACGGCGGAAGGCCCGGGAGGACCTGGCGCGCAAGGTGGACGAGTGGGAGGGGCAGCGGGACATCAAGGCCCTGGAGCTGAAGTCGCTGGAGTTTGAGGCCCAGCGCTGCCGGGATAACCTGGCCACGGGGATCTTCAGCCGCGACGAGTTGCGCAAGGCGGAGAACGACACCGAGCGGGCCCGCATCGAGCTACGCCAGATCGAGGAGGCCATGGTCCACGCCGCCCAGGCCCTGAAGACCGACCTGGAGGGCCTCGACCTGGAGCTGGCGATCCTGGAGAAGGAGCTCGGCGAACAGGCGCACCAGCTGCGCCTGGCCTCCACCGCCGCCGACCGGGAGGGGGTGCTCACCTGGGTTGTGCCCAGCGAGGGCATCGCCGTCAGGCGGGGCGACGAAATCGCCCGGGTGGCTGACCTCAGCGCCTTCCGGGTGGAGGCCACGGTGAGCGACGTTCATGCCGGCCGTGTCTCCACCGGCCTGCCGGTGCTGGTCCGCTCCGGTGACCTGCTGCTGGCCGGCCGGGTGGCCAGCGTCCGGCCCACGGTGGAGAACGGTGTGGTCTCCATGGATGTGGACCTCGATGAGAACCGGCACCCCGACCTGCGCCACAACCTGCGGGTGGACGTGTTCATCGTCACCGAACGGGTGGCTGACACGCTGCGCATCAAACGCGGCTCATTCCTCAACATCGAGGGTCGTCGGGCCGTCTTCGTGATCCGCGGCGACCGGGCGGTGCGCACGCCGGTGAAGTTCGGCATCACCAATTTTGAAACCTACCAGATCATCGAGGGCCTCGCGGAAGGGGACGAGGTGATTCTGTCCGATATGAGCAAACTGCTGCACGCCAGGGAGGTGAAACTGAAATGATGAAAGCAACGCAAGTCCTGGGCATGGAACCGGTGGAGAGGCGGCCTCCGGTGATGGCCAGTGAAGAGCCGAAAAAGGGTCTGGCGGTGGAGCTGCAAGGCGTGGAGAAGGTCTACCGCACGGACAAGATCGAAACCGTGGCCCTCAGCGATCTCAATCTCACCGTGGGGAACGGCGAGTTCATCTCGGTGATGGGCCCCTCCGGCTCGGGAAAGAGCACCCTGCTCAACGTGATCGGACTGCTGGACGCGCCGAGCAAGGGGACGATCAGCCTCGGCGGCCGTTCCATTGCCGGGTACGGTGACAAGGAGACCGCCCGCCTGCGTAACGAGGAGATTGGGTTCATCTTCCAGACTTTCCACCTGATCAGCGACCTCAAGGTGGTCGACAACGTGGAGATCCCGCTGCTCTACCGGCACGGGTTCAGCGGTAACCGGCGGGAAGCGGCCAGACAGGCCCTGGAGAAAGTGGGACTGGGGTCGCGGATGGACCACTTCCCCTCCCAGCTCTCCGGCGGGCAGCAGCAGCGGGTGGCCATCGCCCGGGCGATCGTGGGGAAGCCCCAGCTGCTGCTGGCCGACGAGCCCACCGGCAACCTGGACAGCCGCATGGGCGAGGAGATCATGGAGCTGCTGGAGGGCTTCAACCGGGACGAGGGCACCACCATCATCATGGTGACCCACGACCCGCAGTTGGGAGAACGGACCCAACGCACGGTGCGGCTCTTTGACGGCCGGCAGGTGCAGTGAGGCCATGCCATGCTGAAAAACTACATCAAGATGGCGCTGAAGGTTCTGGTGCGGCGGAAGTTTTTCACCGCGATCAGTCTCTTCGGTGTGGGGTTCACCCTGATGGTGCTGCTGGTGGCTTCGGCACTGCTCGACCACATGCTGGCGCCGTTGCCGCCGGAAGTGAACATGGACCGCACGCTGCTGGTCTCGCGCATGAAAATGCTCGGCGGAACCGAAGAACGGCAGTCGATGTGGAACGGGGATCCGGGATACAAGTTTCTCGACGTGTATTGCCGCGACATCCCCGGTGTGGAAAAGTTCTCCATCAGCTCCACCAACCAGGACGTGGCCAGTTTTCTCGACGGCGAGAAGGTGGTCTCCAAGCTGCGCCAGACCGATGGACCCTACTGGGAGATTCTCGATTTCAATTTCATCGAAGGGCGGGCCGTTCACCCGGCAGGACGAGGAGCAGGCGAACATGGTGGCGGTGATCAACGAGGCCACGCGCCACCGTTTCTTTGGCGACGATCCGGCGCTGGGCAAGTTTATCGAGGCCGACGGCCAGCGCTACCGGGTGGTGGGCGTGGTGGAAAACGTTTCCATCACCCGGGTCACCGCCTATGCCGACATCTGGGCCCCGCACAGCACGGCCCGGTCCCAGAGCTTTCGTGACGAGCTGATGAGCGGTCACCTGGGCCTGTTGATGGCTGGCTCGACGGCCGACTTCCCGGCGATCAAGGCCGAGTTCCACTCACGGCTGCCCCACGTGGAGTTCACCGAGCCGTGGCACACCATGCAGGGCCATGCCATGACCATGATCGAAACGGCGGCCGTCGGGATGAGCAACGCCTCCGATGATAAGGAGCCACCCGTTTACCGGGTGATCCTGCTGATCATCAGTCTCGTTGCCGCTTTTCTCTTTTTGCCCACGGTGAACCTGGTCAGCATCAACCTCAGCCGAATTATCGAGCGCTCGTCGGAGATCGGTGTGCGCAAGGCTTTCGGCGCCTCGTCGGTCCACCTGGTGATCCAGTTCATCGTCGAGAACCTGGTGCTCTGCCTGGTGGGCGGCCTGCTGGCCCTGGCCGGCGCGGCCGTCGTCCTGGAAGTGGCCGAGGGCTCCGGACTGATCCCCTACGCCGAGTTCCATCTGAACTTCCGGGTCTATTTCTACGCCCTGGGGCTGGCCCTTTTCTTCGGCCTGATCTCGGGCGCTTACCCTGCCTGGCGCACGTCGCGGCTTCACCCGGTCGAGGCGCTCCGAGGAGGTGCGAGATGATCGGTCACCTGTTCAAGCTGATCTGGAACCGCCGGCGGACCAACGGACTTGATCCTGGTGGAGCTCTTCTGCTGCTTCCTGGTGCTCTGCACCGTGCTGACCATCGCCTGCAACTACCTGATCAGCACCACCCAGCCTCTGGGATACGACTATCAGCAGGTCTGGTATCTCGACCTGGACACGCCCTCCTACCGCAGCATGGACGAGGATGGCAAGTCGGAGGCCTGGGCTACCAGCAAACAGCTCGACCTGATGCTCACCGGGATGGAGGAGATCGAGGCCTGGAGCCCGGTGGACTGGAACATCCCCTTTGGCGGATCGATGTCGGGATACAGCAACAACATCAATGGCGCCAACGAGTTCATCTACCAGAACGACGTCCTGCCGGCAATGAAGGATGTGCTCGGGCTGGAGCTGCTGGCCGGCCGCTGGATCGAACCGGGCGACGAGGCGCTGAACTGGGACCCGGTGGTCCTCACCAGCAACTACGCCCGGGGCCTGTTCGGCGACGAAGACCCCCTGGGCCGCGAGGTGCTGGAGTACGACGCAGAGGGAAACCTCGAGGAAGATGAGGAGGAAGACGAGCAACCGGTACGCCGGGTAGTGGGCGTGATCAGTGACATGCGGATACGCGGTGAGCTGGAGCCCTATTGTTTCTGCCAGTTCACCCACCGGGAGATGCCCACCGAGAAGTATGCCCGGCCGGCGGAGTCCTACCTGATGCGGATGCAGAGCGGCACCACTGCCGCCTTCGAAGAGGAACTGGTCGATGGTATCCGCCGGATCGCCCCCGACTGGATCGTCAACATCCGGACGCTGTCCGCGATGCGCGAGTCGCGTCTGCGCGACAGCCTGATGCAACTGGCCCTGGGGGCGGTGATTGCCGTCTTCCTGATCATCATGGTCGGCCTCGGCCTGGTTGGTGTGCTCTGGCAGAGCGTCACCCGCCGCACCCGGGAGTGGGGCCTCCGCCGGGCGGTGGGCGCCCCCGGCGGCGAGGTGCGGCACCAGGTGCTGGGCGAACTGCTGGCCCTGACCACCGTGGCCGCCGCAGCCGGGACGCTGGTCTTCATCCAGTTCCCCTTCTTCGAGGCCTTCCCCTCGGTGCCCTCGACGACCTATCTCTTTGGCCTGGCGGTCTCGCTGGTCGGCATGTATCTCTTTGTCATCATCTGCGGGCTCTACCCCAGCTGGCTGGCCACCCGCGTGGAACCGGCTGAAGCGCTGCAGTATGAATAGGGGATTGGGGACGTACATGAATTTATGAATATTCATAAATTCATGTACATCCCCAACCTCCGTCCGGTCTGATATAGAATGTTGCTATTGATTTTCCTTTGGGAGCCACAGCGACCAGTATCGGTGAACCCATGATCCTGATCATTGACGACGACGAGGCGATCACCGTCTCCCTCGGGCTGCTGCTCAAGCAGGCAGGACATGTCTCGGCGTCCGTCTCCTCCCCGGAAGAGGCGCTGGAGCGGCTGGACAGGGGGGGCGTGAGCCTGGTGCTCCAGGACATGAACTTCTCGCGGCGGACCACCGGTGAGGAGGGGCTGGAACTGCTGGCGTCGATCAAGGGCCGCCACCCCCGGGTGCCGGTGCTGCTGATCACCGCCTGGGGCAGCATCGAGCTGGCGGTGCAGGGGATGAAGGCCGGCGCCGCCGACTTCATCACCAAGCCGTGGAACAAGCAGCAGCTGCTGCAGTCGGTGCGAACCACGCTGGGCCTGCAGGCCAGTGGCGGCGACCAGACCGGGGGTGCGCCGCTCTCACGGTCGGAACTGGACAGCCGCTTCGACCTTGCCGGAGTGATCGGCGAGGACCCGCGCCTGATGGAGATCCTCGACCTTCTGGGCCGGGTCAGTGGCACCGATGCCTCGGTGCTGATCACCGGCGAGAGCGGCACGGGCAAGGAGGTGGTCGCCGAGGCGATGCACCGCAACAGCCCGCGGCGGGACGGGCCCTTTGTCAAGGTCAACCTCGGCGGCATTCCTCCGGCGCTCTTCGAGAGCGAGATGTTCGGCCACGTCCGCGGCGCTTTCACCGATGCCCACCGCGACCGGGAGGGGCGTTTCGCCGTGGCCGACGGGGGAACGATCCTGCTCGATGAGATCGGCGATCTCGACCTGCGCAGCCAGGTGAAGATGCTGCGGGTGCTGCAGGACCGCACCTACGAGGTGCTCGGCTCATCCGAGACAAGGACTCTGGATGTGCGGGTGATCTCGGCCACCAACCGCGACCTGGCCGTGGCGGTGGAGGAGGGGCGTTTTCGCGAGGACCTGCTCTACCGGCTCAACCTGATCACCATCCACCTGCCGACCCTGGCCGAGCGGCGGGACGACATCCCGCTGCTGGCCCGGCACTTCCTCGATCAGACCCGGGAGACCTACGGCCGCCAGGCAGCCCTTGGCGCGGCGGCCGCTTCCTGGCTCCAGGCCCGGGAGTGGCCGGGGAACATCCGCCAGCTGAAACAGTTCATCGAGCGCGCCCTGCTGGTCACCGGCGCCGACGAACTCCAGCCGGGACACTTCGAGGAGACCCTGGCCATGGAGCGCGGGGAGACAGCAAAGAACGGCCTGCCACCTGTGGGCAGCATGACCGTGGACGGCATGGAGAAGACGATGATCCTCCGCAGCATCGAGCACCACCGGGGCAACCTGACCCGGGTGGCCGAATCCCTCGGCCTCAGCCGTCAGGCGCTGTATCGCCGGATGGAGAAATACGGGATCAAGCTTTGAGCCTGCGCACCAAGTTCATCCTCTACCTCCTCTTCATCCACCTGGTGTTCTGCGCGGTCACCGTCTGGCTGCTGCGGGACCAGCGGCCCTGGCTGCTGGCGGTGGAAGCCTTCTTCCTCCTCTCCTTCATCACCGGCCTGGTGCTGGTCCGCCGGCTTTTCGAGCCGATCCGGCTGATTCGCAGCGGCATCGAGTTCATCCAGGCCAGCGAGTTCGGCACCCGTTTCCGCGAGGTGGGGCAGGGCGACCTCGACCCGCTGATCCGGGTCTACAACGCCATGGCTGACCATCTCCGCGAGGAGAGGATCCGCAGCGAGGAGCAGGAACACTTCCTTCACCGGATCATCAGCGGTTCGCCAAGCGGCATCCTGACCCTCGATCTCGAGGGGCGGGTGAGCATGGCCAACGCCGCGGCGGCCCGTCTCCTTGGTCGGGAACGGGACCAGCTCACCGGCCGCCCGCTGGCGGAGCTGGGTCCCTTTGCCCGGGACCTGTCCCGGCTGGAGGACGACGGAGCTGACGTGCTCACGCTGGACGGCCGCCGCCGGGTGAAGTGCCAGGCGCTGACCTTCATGGACCGGGGATTCACCCGCCGGTTTCTGCTGATGGACGAACTGACCGAGGAACTGCACCGAACCGAGAAGGCGGCGTACGAAAAGCTGATCCGGGTGATGAGTCACGAGGTGAACAACACCACCGGCGCGGTGGGCTCGCTGCTCGACTCCTGTCTCAGCTACGGCAGCCAGATCGGCGAGGACGACCGGGAGGACTTTGTCCGAGCGATCAGCGTGGCCATCAGCCGCACCGGCCGGATGAACCAGTTCATGCAGAACTTCGCCGACGTGATCCGCCTGCCCGCACCGGCCCGGCAGGAAACCGACCTCGGGGAGCTGATCAACGAGGTCGCTCTGTTGCTGCGGGAGGAGAGTGCCCGGCGGCGGGTGACCTGGAACCTGCAGCTGGAGGACGGGCTGCCCCGGATCAGCCTCGACCCGCTGCAGCTGGAGCAGGTGCTGATCAACATCTTCAAGAACGCGCTGGAGGCCATCGGCGAGGATGGTGAGATCACCGTTCGCCTGGCGCTGCACCGCGGCCGCCCGGTGCTGCTGGTGGCCGACAGCGGCGAGGGCTTCACCGCCGAGACCCGGGCGAACCTCTTCGCTCCCTTCTACTCCACCAAGGCGGAAGGCCAGGGCATCGGTCTGACCCTGATCCGCGAGATCCTCATCCGTCACGGTTTCGACTTCAGCCTGGAGCGGAGCGAGGCGGGGCTCACCGAGTTCACCATCCGGTTCTGATCAGCCGTCGTTCCTAGAGCATGTCGAGCAGCGACCGGATCTTCGGTGCCTGCGGGTCGTTGGGTGCGGCCTCGAGGAAGCGGCCGTAGTATTCGCGGGCCTTTTGCCGGTTGCCCAACTTCTGGTGATTGAGGTAGCCGAGGTTGAGCAGCGCCTCCACCTGGCGGGGCGAAAGCTCGAGGGCCTGCTCAAAATAGGCGGCCGCCTTGTCGTATTCCTTGTCCATGAAGGAAAGGGAGCCGAGGTTGACCAGCGGGATGGGATCATCGGGGGTCAGCCGGCTGAGTCGGCGGTAGACCCGGGCGGCCTTGGCATAGCGGCGGGTGACCAGCAAAGATTCACCCAGCAGGTTGTGAATGATCCCGCTGTCCGGTTCCTCGGCGGCCAGTTCCTCCAGGATCCCCACTGCGTCGGCGTGGCGGTTCTGTCCCATCAACTCCACGGCCAGCTCCAGCCGGTTCACCACCTCGATCCGGTCCTTGGGGTCGGGCAGTGCCTCGCCTGCCTCCAGGGGCGGTGCCGAATCGCCGGTGAGGTAGCCCAGGGCGCGGAGCATCTCCCGGCTCTGTTCATCCAGCAGCCGTGTCTGGCTGACCCCCTCCCGTTCCAGCTGCGGCACCCGGGCCTCCAGGCGGGCCAGCAGACCGGCCGCCTCCCCGGGCATCTCCGCGTAGCGGTCAACGGTCTCGCCGCCGTCCTCCTCCAGCAGGTAATACTCGGGACGCGGGGCGAGGATCGCCTTGCGCTCCGCGGTGCGCAGGCCGAGCAGCGGGCTCCAGCCGAAGGAGGTGGCCGGGTAGTAGGTCTCGGCGTAGAGCTCCCGCGGCTGGTCCGGCGCCCCGTCGATCAGCGGCTTGAGGCTCGTCCCGTGCATCCCTGCGGGAACCGGGACGCCCAGCAGGTCGAGCAGGGTGGGGGCCAGATCCACGGTCCGCACCAGCGGTTCGATCCGCTCACCCCGGGGGAGCAGGCCCGGCGCGGAGATGATCAGGGGCACGTGGAGCGTGCTGTCGTAGATGAAGAAACCGTGGGCCGTCTCGTCGTGGTCACCCAGGCCCTCCCCGTGGTCGGAGAGAAAGGCCACCACCGTGTTGTCGCGGTGGCCCGACACGCGCAGGGCTGTGAGCAGTTCGCCGATCCAGTGGTCGCTGTAGGTGATCTCGGCGTCATACGGGTCACCCGACCCGCGGGCGGCGAAGGTCGCCGGCGCCTGGAAGGGGCGGTGGGGGTCGAAGAGGTGGATCCAGAGAAAGAACGGAGCCTCCACCTCCTGCAGCAGCCAGAGGATCGCCGGGTCGACCACCTCTGCGGCAGACTTCTCCGGCGAGGCCGCCGCCCTGGCCGGCCCCGCGGCCGAGAAGTCGTCGAAGTATGTCTCGAATCCCTGGGCCATTCCGGAATCACGGTGCAGCACCGCCGCACCGAGAAACGCCGCGGTGTGGTATCCCCTGGCCTCGAGCATCTCCGCCAGGCAGAGGTTCGGCTCGTCGAGGAGCTTTTCGTCGTTGGTGTGTACGCCGTGGTGCGGGGGGTAGCAGCCGGTGAAGATCGAGGCGTGGGAGGAGACGGTGAGCGGAACCGGGGTGAAGGCCTTCTCGAAGAGCACACCATCAACGGCCAGCCGGTCGATGTTCGGAGTGGCCGCCTTCTGGTAGCCGTAACAACCGAGGCGGTCGGCCCGGGCGGTGTCGAGGGTGATCAGCAGGAGGTTCGGCCCGGCCTTCTGCTGCCGTCGCTGTTCCGGGAGCGGCCGATTGCTCCGTCCGCCGCAGCCGGCGAGCAGCAGCAGTGCGCTGAGCAATAGTGGAGGAGGAATGCTCTGGATAACACCAATCTCTCCTCAGGAGCGGTCAACTTCAGGAAATCGACCATATCTTACAAGGGTTCGGGCCATCGAATGAAGAGGCTGTGCTAATTAGTTACCTGTCCCCTGATTTAGTAAATTAATCAATTCACTCCTTAATTAGGGGACAGGTAACTAATTAAGTTCGTTGCGGGTCGTGGGTGGTGAGCCAATAGACCGGGTATCCCGCCAGCAGCAGGGCACAGGAGCTGGCCGCGATCAGCGGGCGGTAGGCCACGGCGCTGTAGATCAGGAAGAGGCACACCGCCGAGAAGATCAGCGTCGGCCAGGGATAGCCGGCCACGCGATACGGGCGCTCCACATGCGGTTCCTTGCGGCGCAGAACAAAGACGGCGAGGCTGGTGGCGAGGTAGAAGCTGTAGACCGCGGCCGCCATGTAGAGGATGGTGTTGACGAAGGAACCGAGGGCGATGATCAGGGCCATGGCCACCGCGGCCTGGAGCAGCAGCGAGCGGACCGGCGTGCCGGTGCGCGGGTTCCAGCGGCCGAGAACCCTGAAGGCCCGGTGCTCGGAGCCCACGGCAAAAGAGATCCGGCCCCCGGCAAAGATCAGGCCGTTCACCGCGCCGAGGGCCGAGATGCTGATCAGCAGGCTGATCAGCCGGCCGCCGGCGGCGGGGAAGAGACCGGAGACCGCGTCCACCGCCACCGCCCCGGAGGAGGCCATGCCCTCGTAGCCCAGGCTGTGCAGGAAGGCGGCGTTGGCCAGCAGGTAGAGCAGGGTGACCACCACGGTGCCCAGCACCAGGGCGCGCACGATGTTCCGTTTGGGGTCGCGCACTTCGGCGGCAACGAAAGCCATCTCGTTCCAGCCGCCAAAGGTGAAGAGGACCAGGATCAGCGCCACGCTCAGCGGCATGGGGTCGAAGCCGGTGGCCGCCGCCCCCTTCTCCTGCGCCGGCGCGGCCAGCGCCGCGCCGATGATCACCAGCAGGCCGACGACCTTCACCGTGGTCAGCAGGTTCTGGGTCCACTTGCCCTCCCGCACGCCGATGATGTTGATCGCGGTCATCGCCAGCACCGCGCAGCCGGCGAAGACCTGGTCACCGTACGCGAATGAAGTCCCGGCAAAGGGGTCCCAGATCTCCCGGCCATACATGGCAAAGGCAAAGGCCATGATGGCAATGTCGCTGGGCCGGACGATCACCGTCTGGATCCAGCCGAAGAGGAATCCGGCCCACGGGCCGTAGGCCTTGCTGAGATAGACGAAGTCACCGCCGTGGCGGGGCCAGGCGCTGGCCAGCTCAGCGTAGCCCAGGGCCCCGAAGAGCGAGATCAGCCCGCCCGCCGCCCAGAGGGCCATCACTCCCCAGCCGCTGCCGGCCCCGCGGGCGATGTCCGGCGCCATCTGGTACAGACCGGCGCCGATGATGATCCCCACCGTCAGGCAGGTGCAGTCGAAGAGGGTCAGTTCTTTTTTCGGGGCCTGGGACACGGCGGTTCACCCGTTCCGTTCGTATCGCCGCTGATCACTCGACCCCGTATTCCACGAAGTACCTGTTCGGGCAGGAAATCATGGGTGCGGAGCACCTTCAGCCCGGCCGCGGCGAAGTCGGCGTCCACCTCCTCCTTCGACATCTGCTGCTGCGGCGGCGGGCCCCAGGGCCGCTCCTCGAACGACTTGGGCCGGTAGTCGATGATCACCACCCGCCCCCCCGGCACCAGCCCGTATTTCAGCTTTTCCGCGTAGGCCGTGCGGTCCTTGACATAGTGCAGGGTGTCGATCATCAGGATGGTGTCCACTCCGGCTTCCGGCAGCTGGGGGTCGGTGGCATCCACACGCATCAGCCTCACGTTGTCCAGTTCCTCCTCCTCCAGCCGTCCGGCCACGTGATCGAGCATTTCCTGGCGGATGTCGATGGCCCAGACCACCCCCTCCTGGCCCACGGCGTGGGCCGCGGGGATGGTGAAGTAGCCCGATCCGGCGCCGATGTCGGCCACCTTCTCGCCCGGCTTGAGACCCAGGGTTTCCATCACCTGACCGGGATGCTGGAACTCCTCGCGCTCCTCCCGTTCCAGCATCGACAGGTACTGGCCGGTCCAGGCCGTGCGCATCATCTTGCGGAACCGCCGCTCCTTGCTGATGGCGGCGAAGTCCTCGTCCTTCATCAGCTCGCCAAAGTCCCAGAACCCGGCGTCAAACGACTCCTGCAGCCACTGATAGGCCAATTCCGTGTCGCCCAGCCGGCAGTGCATGGCGGCCACGTCGCGCAGGGTGAAGATGTAGTCGATCTGGGCCAGCTCGTTCTTCTGTTCGGCCAGCTCCAGCGCCCGGGCGTAGTCCCCGGCCTCCCGGGCCTCCTTGAACTGCGCCGCCAGGGCGTCGAAATCGGGTTGCGGTTCCTCCTGGGCGAGGCACCACGGACCGGCCAGTGAGAGGGCCAGCAGGATGGACATGGTCAGCATCGGGAATCGGCGGCTTTTACAGGGCATCATTTTCTCCTCGGGCAACACCATCGGCATCTATGAAAACATCAATACATTACCAACGCAGACAGCATCAAAACCATTACCACAGAAATTACGGGACGTCACCGCCGACGGTTCGATATATTTCTGAAATCACGTTATCATTATGGGGATTGGTGGCATTGGGCTGAGCAATGTATCAGGTGCGAGACCATGAAACCGGAATACAACAGGCAGTTTCTCGAACTGATCCTCAGTTCCATCGCCGACGGTGTGTTCACCGTTGACCGCGATTGGAAGATCACCTCGTTCAACCGCGCCGCCGAGCGGATCACCGGGGTTTCCGCCGAGGAGGCCATCGGCCAGCGCTGCTGCGACGTCTTCCACGCCAACATCTGCGAGTCGGGCTGCGCCATGCGCCAGACCCGCGACACCGGCATGGAGCAGATCGACCTGCCGGCCCGCATCCTCGACGCCAAAGGCAAGTCGACGCCGATCAGTGTCAGCACCGCGGTGCTGCGCGATGCCGACGGCACGCTGATCGGGGCGGTGGAGACCTTCCGCGACCTCTCGGCCATCGAGCAGCTGCGCCGCGAGATCAAGAGCCAGTACACCTTCGAGGACATCGTCGGCAAGAGCGAGGCCTTCCGCAAGATCTTCGCCCTGCTCCCCGACATCGCCGAGAGCGAGTCCACCGTGCTCATCGAAGGCCCCAGCGGCTCGGGCAAAGAACTTCTCGCCCGGGCGGTGCACAACCTGAGCCAGCGAGCCAAACAACCCTACGTGGTGGTCAACTGCGGCGCCCTGCCGGCGACCCTCTTCGAGTCGGAGCTCTTCGGCTACATCAAGGGCGCGTTCACCGATGCCAAGCGGGACAAGCCGGGGCGGCTGACCCTGGCCGAGGGGGGGACGATCTTCTTCGACGAGATCAGCGAGCTGCCGCCGGAGACCCAGGTCAAGCTGCTCCGCGTCCTCCAGGAGCGCGAGTACGAGCCGCTGGGGGGCGAAGGGCCGCTGAAGACCAACGTGCGGGTGGTGGCGGCCACCAACCGCAAGCTGGCCGAGCTGGTGAGCCAGGGCAAGTTCCGCGACGACCTCTATTTCCGGCTGGCGGTGATCCGCCTCACCGTGCCCCCGCTCCGCGAGCGGCGCCAGGACATCCCCTTCCTCGTGGAGCACTTCATCCGGCGCTTTTCGGCCAAGCGGGGCAAGACGATCACCGGCGTCACCCCGGCGGTGATGGAGATCCTGATGCGCCACGACTTCCCGGGCAACGTGCGCGAACTGGAGAACCTCATCGAGTACGGCTTTGTCCTCTGCCACGACCTGGTGATCGACGTGCACCACCTGCCCGAAGACTTGCAGTCCGGTCTGCGCCGGCAGGCCGCCGCACCGGGCAAGGCCGCTGCCGCCGGAGACCCGAAAAGGAAATTGAAGGCCGCCGAGGGGGATGCCATCCGCACCGCCCTCCGCGCCAACCAGGGCCGGGTGGAGGAGACGGCCCGCGACCTGGGCATCAGCCGCACCACACTGTGGCGCAAGATGAAGAAGCTGGGGATCGACGCCCGGGAGTATCAGACTGATTGACAGTGGGTATGCAGTTCCCTACTCTTTGGTCAACGATATTTTCTCCACTGGAATCATGCCGAGGTGCTGCCGTGCAGGATCGAAAACTCGACGATTCAAACCTGAACGTTGGGGAGACGAAAAAGACCCACAGCGAGGATGGCGTTGACCTGACTCTGATTCGCTGGATGCTGTCCATGACCCCGGCGGAGCGCCTGATGACATTGCAGAACACCATCCGGTCTTATCATAAAATGACCGAATGTGTCAGAAGGGATGGCACAGAAAGACTCCCGATACTTAAGCCAGAATCCCCAATAGATTGATAGGGGCCCAACCTGTCGATTCTCCTAGAACCGTCCCGCCGCCACGTTGACGCCGTGGGTCAATCCTTCGTAGCCCTCCAGTGAGAACCACTGCCCCACAGCCACACCGTCATATCGAAAAACGTTGACCGGTGTGCCGATGCCGGGGTCGGGGCCGCCGCCCACCACCAGGTCGTCCCGGCCGTCACCATCCAGGTCGGCGCCGGCGAACACGGTGGCACCGTAACGGACGAGCGACTATTCCCAGGCGAAGAAGCTCAGTCCGGGCGCGGGGCGCCAGGGTATTCCACAAGTATTTAATTGCCTGCAGGATCAAACCATTGTCCATGAAAACACGCCATGGACATCCGATATTTTGATTATAGATCTCGATGCGCCTTGGGGCCAGAGCTGAACAATGCTCCTGGTGGGATAGAAGGCGATGGCCGGCGGCCCCATCATGCTAATGATGTATTCAAATTAAGTTATTGAAAACAAAAAAGGGGTAGTCTGGACGAAGCGGGACTTCCCGCTACTTGCGCCATCTGGTTGAAGATTGCCGCTGCCTTGCCTCGCCTATCAGGGAGCGATCCCCGTCACCGTGCAGCTGACCATGTCGATATCCCCAGCCGGTGGGTATGGGGGCTGGTTGTATGGTGAGGGCGTCACGTCCTCGGCCACCAGCGTGAAAGTGTTCGTGCCGATCACCGATCCGAGGTCCGGGATTGTCTGCACCCACAATGACGAGTACGTCTGACCGGGACCCACGTTGGTGTAGCCCGCTCGCCAGTTGGAGTAGTAGTCGCCCCCGGCCAGCTGGAGGTTAATGTGGCCGGCAATACGGCGGGTTTGCCCGTTGTATTGGTTCGTCAATCCCACCGTCATGCTGACCATAAAGGGTATCGTGCCCGATGCCGGGACGCAGGTCAGCTCGGCGGCGATGATATTCTCAGCGCTCCGGTTGATAAGCACCGAGATATTGTTGCCAGCTCGATTTGCCACGGCCAGGTCCAGGGCACCGTCGCCATCAAGGTCTTCGATGGCGACCGACCATGGCCAATGATCGACCCCGTAATTCTCCGCATTCTGGAAAGTGCCGTCCCCGTTGCCTAACAGAACGGAGATATTGTTGCTCCATATATTGGACACGGCTAGGTCCGGGTTGAAGTCGCCATCCAGGTCGCCGATGGCGACCGAGTAAGAACCGTCACCGGCCCCGTAATTGACCCTTGTCTGGAAGGTGCCGTCGCCGTTGCCTAGCAGCACCGAGACATCGTCGCTCAAGGAATTGGCCACGGCCAGGTCCAGGGCACCGTCGCCATTCAGGTCATCGATAGCGACCGATCTAAGCTCATCGCCGGCGTTGTAATGCACCGCGGCTTCAAAGGTGCCGTCCCCAAGACCCAAGAGTATGGAAACACTGCTACTATTCGCCACGGCCAGGTCCAGAACTTGGTTGCCATCCAGGTCATCGATGGCCACCGAGTAAGGCCCGATATTGACGCCGTAATTCACCGCGGCCCCAAAGGTGCCGTCCCCAATGCCCAGGAGTACCGAGACATTGAAACCCAGGTAATTCACCACAGTCAGGTCCGAGTTGCCATCGCCATCAAGGTCTGCGATGGCGACCGATATAGGCCCGTCATCGACGCCGTAATTCACCGCAGCCCCAAAAATGCCGTCCCCAATGCCCAGGAGTACCGAGACATTGTCACTCAGGTAATTCGCCACAGCCAGGTCCGGGGCGCCGTTGCCATCAAGGTTTGCGATGGCAACTGATTCGGGAGACTCAGCTGCGCCGTAATTCTCCGCATCCTGGAAAGTGCCGTCCCCGTTACCCAGCAGCACCGAGACATTGTCGTCGACCCGGTTCGCTACGGCCAGGTCCGGGGTGCCGTCGCCATCAAGGTCGCCGATGTCGACGGAGTAAGGCTCATAACCGGCACTGTAGTTCACGGCTGGCTCAAATAACTGTGCTTCGGTTATCGTCGTTGGAATAAAGCACAGAGTCAGCAATGCGATGCAGATAAAACAGAACATGCGGATGTTCATGGGACTACTCCTTTTATGGCCTCCACGTTTCAATAGATAGGAATCCTTATCTCGTTGCTCCTTGTCTCCCGTGGATGACAAATCCTTTCGGGCGCCATCAGATTAGAGAAGGATAAAACGAATAATAGGCAGTGCTTTTGTGCTAAATATAAGCAATTTTTACGAAACGGCAAGAAGAAAGTGGCGAGGAAGCCTTTTATTTTTCGGCCGGCGGTCACAACATGCTAATGATGTAGTCAATTTAAGTTGTTGATAACAATAGATCGGCTATTTTGCTGGGATCGTTTTCTGGATGCGCTACGAGGCCTGCCCGATCAATGTCGCTGTTTCACCCGGTCGTTCACGGAGCGATCCCCGTCACCGTGCAGGAGGCCGTGGCGGTGTCCCCTGCCGGTGGATAGGGCGGTTGGTTGAAGGGTGCGGATGTCACGTCCTCGGCCACCAGCGTGAACTCGTTTCTCCCAATCACCGACCCGAGGGCCGGGATGTTCCGGGGCCAGGACGTGGTAAAGCTGTCTCCGGGCGGAACGCTCAAGAATCCGGTTCGCCAGTTCGGGAAAGACTGGCCGCCGGCGAGCTCGACGTCGATACGGCCGACGAGAGTCCGGGACTGGCTTGGGTGCCGGTTCGAGACCGTCACCGACAGATCCGTCGTGAAGGGCACCGTGCCGAACGTCAGGGAACTGGTCAGAACCGACTCCACCATCCGGCCGGGGTAGTGGTATCCCATGTCCACCTGCCCGGCGTCGTCGACGAAGTCGGTGCGGGTCGGGCGCTGGTCGAGGCAGACAGTCCCCTCGCCACTGTCGTAGCAGATGTCCGCTGACGGTTCGCTCCCGGCATCCAGACACGGGCTGTCCTCGGCCTGCCCAGCGGCTACTTGGCTGAGGTAGTAGTTGCCCTCGGGTCCGGCAATGAACAGCGGATCGGCGTCGATGTTGCCCTCGCCCGGCCAGCCGCCCTGAACGTCGGAGTAGGAGACGATCGAGGAGCCCGATGCGTCATGGATGCCGTCCGGGCTGTTGTTCCAGACGATGCAGTTGGTGATCGTTTGCGAGGATCCCGCCCCCGTGCAGAAGATCCCACTACCATAACCATTATCAGCTACGTTCTCGCTGAAGGTGCAGTTGGTGATCGTCGTTGATGAGCCCCAGCAGGCGATCCCACCACCCGTACCCCCATCATAACCCCCATGTGCCCAGTTAGCGCTGAAGGTGCAGTTGGTGATCGTTGGCGAGGAGGCGTCGCAGAAGATCCCACCACCGTTACCCCCACCCCAAGCCCCTTGTGCCCCGTTAGCGCTGAAGGTGCAGTTGGTGATCGTCGGGGAGGATTGAGCGCAGTAGATCCCACCACCGGCACCGTCACTATCAGCTACGTTTCCACTGAAGGTGCAGTTGGCGATCGTTGGCGAGGAGTAGACGCAAAACAGCCCACCACCCAAAAAATCAGCTACGTTTCCACTGAAGGTGCAGTTGGCGATCGTTGGGGAGGAGCCGTCGCAGTAGATCCCACCACCAGCGATATATTCTCCGTTGCGGATCGTGAATCCGTCCAGCACCGAATCCAGATCCTCACCGTTTTGGAAAGTGAATCCAAATCCCCAGCCTTCACAATCGATAATGCAGTACTCCGCCCCGTTCTCCGACCTGACGGTGATCGCCTTGCCGTGAAAGCCGATGTTACGGTTCCCGTCACCGGTGAAGGTTCCATCGGCCACCAGCACGGTGTCCCCGTCCACGGCAGCGTCGATCCCCGCCTGGATGGTGGGCTGGCCGCTCGGGACATGGATAACTGCGCCAGTCACCACAATGGAAGAGCACAAGAGGATGAAAGCCAGACTCGTCCCAGCTCTGAGCATGGTAACCGCCTCATTTGGTTGAATATACAGAGATATATGATACTGGGATCGGCTTGAGCCAACCATACATGCAGTGAATATAATTTCTTTATGCAAAAAGGGCAAGCGAGCTATCGAGAGTATGCAGCCGGCGGCCCCATCCTGCTGCTCATATGCCCACCTGCAACCCCTGCCTTCGGCTCCTCCGCACTCCGGATGCGGTTTGATCACGCGTTTCATCGTTCCAATAGTGAAACGCTGCAACCATGTTGCGTTGCATTGATGCATCATCGCAACGAACGCTTTGCAACACATCATCCGCGCTAAGCAATACAATATCAATGCGTTAAGCTGCCATTCCAAAACCTGGCCCGCCTTTTGCTACGTTCCCTCCCCCGGAGGCGAATAGTGATGAAAGTTGCCATACCAAGGTTTGAGGAAATGGTGGCCCCCTGCTACGAGTACTCGGCCACCATCGCCATCTTCACCCTCGATGGGTTGGAGTTGGTGAACCAGGTGGATTTCCGCCTGGAGAGCCGGAACGTCTTCGACCGGCTGCGGCTGCTTCGCGACCAGCAGGTGGACGTGCTGATCTGCGGCGGGGTGGAGAACACCTTCGAGGACATGGTGAAGGCCAACGGGGTCCACGTCATCTCGTGGGTCTCGGGCGGGGTGGAGGAACTGCTGGTCCAATTTCTCAAGGGCGAGCTGGAACCGGGCAGCGGGTCCTGTACCGTGCCGCAGCCGCACGATCCGGAGGGGACGGACAAGGCAAGGAAAGGGTCGAACTAGATGAGCAAGTCGAAGTACAGCTACTACGTCGAGGAGAAAGCGCTGGAGGTCAGCGACCGCCCGAGGAAGTTCCTCGAGGCGTTCGCCGCCGTCCTCGAGCACGGCAGCTACGGCCTGGCCCTGGATGTCTACACCCGGCTGAGCACCAAGTGCAGCCGTTGCGCGGCGGCCTG
Source organism: uncultured Acidobacteriota bacterium (assembly GCA_963836075.1). Lineage (GTDB taxonomy): Bacteria > Acidobacteriota > JAQAZP01 > JAQAZP01 > JAQAZP01 > JAQAZP01. The sequence continues at coordinate 518,829 of CAWIIB010000009.1, read as the reverse complement.
CCAGCTCTACCAGATCGACCGGCGAGGACCGGGACATCCCCTGCCATCGCTCGGAGCTGCTGTTCAGGATCTACCGCCGGTACTTCACCCGGGCCGGCATCGCTCAAGGCGCGGCTCTTCGGCGGCTTCACGCTGACCGACGAGTATCTCGACGAGATGGCCGAGGCCTTCTACCGCTGCACGGCCTGCCGGCGCTGCAAGTCGACCTGCCCGATGGGCATCGACCACGGCCTGGTCACCCACCTGGCCCGCTGGCTGCTTGCCGAGATCGACGTGATCCCCAAGGCGCTGCTGGTGGCGACCCGCGAGCAGCTCGAGGGCGTGGGCAACACCTCGGCCATTCCGGTGCCCGCCCTGAAGGACACCTGCGAGTTCCTCGAGGAGGAGTTCGAGGAGATCTACGGCGTCGACGAGATCAAGTTCCCCATCGACGTGGAGGAGCCGAGTACGTCTTCTTCCCCGCCGTCTCCGACTACCTGCTGGAGCCGGACACCCTGATGGGCAACGCCGCGGTGATGCACGTCACCGGCGGCTCCTGGACCATCGGCACCGGCAACTACGACGGGATCAACTACGGCCTGTTCTACAGCGACCGGATGATGGAGCGGATCGTCAAGAACGTGGTGGCCGAGGTCCGGCGGCTCAAGGGCAAGAAGATCCTGGTCGGCGAGTGCGGCCACGCCACCCGCAGCGCCTGGTTCGTCCCCACCTTCTGCGGGCCCGGACGCGCCGGAGGTGGTCAACTGCCTGCAGTACGCCTACGCGCAGCTGCAAGCGGGCAAGATCCCGCTGAAGGCGGAGAAGATCAAGGAGCGGGTGACCTACCACGACCCGTGCAACATCGCCCGCAGCGGGCGGATCACCGAGGAGCCGCGGGAGATCCTGAAGAGCGATCTGCGAGGACTTCGTGGAGATGACCCCCAACCGCACGGAGAACTACTGCTGCGGCGGCGGCGGCGGGACGGTCTCCATCGACGAGATCCGCGAGTTCCGCACCGAGCCTGATGGGCAAGCGCAAGGCCGACCAGATCCGCGCCACCGGGGCGGAGATCGTGGTCTCGCCCTGCGCCAACTGCAAGAAGCAGCTCAAGGAGGTCTGCGAGGACAACGGACCTGGACGACGTCGAGGTGGTCGGGCTGCACGATCTGCTGCTGAAGGTCATCGATTTCGAAGCGGCGGGGGTGGAGAAGTTCGTGCCCACCGGCGATGACGACGACTGGCAGCCGCCGGAAACCGAACTGAAGGGGAGAAAAGCTGATGGAATCCTGGCTGGAGTGGGCGAGAGGGCCTGTTTTCATCTTCGCATTCTCGTTCATGGTGCTGGGCCTGGTCCGCCACGTGGCGCTGACGGTCTGGGAGATCGTCCGCAGCCATGCAGCGGGCCGGGGACAAGAGCCTCAACTACAGGCGCTGATCATCGACACCCTGAAGTGGCTGGTGCCGGTGACCAAAGTGAAGGAGCAGGTTCTGTTCAGCCTGACCTCGCTGGTCTTTCACGTGGCGGTGATCCTGGTGCCCGCTCTTCCTCGCCGGGCACATCGCTCTCTGGACACGGGGCTGTGGGCCTCTCCTGGCCGGCGCTGTCCAACAGCGCTGGCCGATCGTGCTGACCATCGTCGCCGTGGTCACGGCCGTGGCCCTGGTGGTCCAGCGCGCCGCGCGGGCACACCAGCCGGGCGCTGTCCCGGTTCCAGGACTACGCCCTGCCGCTGATCGTCGCGCTGCCCTTCGCGTCCGGGTTCCTGGTGATGCACCCGGCGCTGAACCCCTTCTCCTACGCAGGCCACGCTGCTGGTCCACGTGATGAGCGCCAACCTGTGTTCGTCCTGATCCCGCTCACCAAGCTGAGCCACATGGTGCTGATCCCCGGCGTGCAGCTCGTGTCGGAAGTGGCCTGGCACTGGCCGCCCGACGCCGGCAGCAAGCTGGCGGTGACCCTGGGAAAGGAGAACGAGCCGATATGAGCCAGCGAATGGCCATTCTCACCGACACCACGCTCTGCACCGGCTGCGAGGAGTGCGTCGAGGCCTGCAAGAAGGAGAACAGACTGGGCAAGGACGTGCCGCGGCGCTGGAAGCTGCGCATCGACGACCTCTCGTCCACCCGCTTCACCACCATCGTGCGCGCCCGGGCGGCAACCACTTCGTGCGGCAGCAGTGCCGCCACTGTCTGGAGCCGGCCTGTGTCTCGGCCTGCCTGGTGGGCGCCCTGCAGAAGACCCCCGAGGGGCCGGTGATCTACGACGCCGACAGGTGCATGGGCTGCCGCTACTGCATGATGGCCTGTCCCTACGGCATTCCGCGCTACGACTGGGAGGCCACGGTGCCCGTACGTCCGCAAGTGCAACATGTGCTACGAGCGGCTGGTCAAGGGCGGACAGCCCGGCCTGCGTCGAGGCCTGCCCGGAGAAGGCGACCATCTTCGGCACGCGCGAGGAGCTGCTCGCCGAGGCGCACCGCCGCATCGAGCAGAACCCCGGACGGTACAGCGACAAGGTCTACGGCGAGACCGAGGTCGGCGGGACGTCGGTGATCTACATCTCCGACATCCCGCTCGACTTCCTCGGCTTCAAGCCGAACCTCGGCGACAAGCCGCTGCCCGAACTCACCTGGGCGGCGCTGTCCAAGGTCCCGCCGCTGATTGTCGGCATGGGCGGCCTGATGGCCGGCGTCTGGTGGATCGTCGGCCGGCGCATGAAGCTGGCCGAGGAGGAGCAGCACGTTGACGCGCCGGAGAGCGGTGAGACCGCGGAGCCGGCCCCGGAAGAGAAAGAGACAGAGGCATGAACAGAAGACTCAGCAATACGAAGACCATTCTCTGGGCACTGGTGGGCGTCCTGGCGGTGCTGACCCTGGCGCGGTTCATGCGCGGCCTGGGCGCCACCACCGCCCTGACCGACGTCGCCCCCTGGGGGTTCTGGATCGCCTTCGACGTGATGTCGGGCGTGGCCCTGGCGGCCGGCGGGTTCGTGGTGGCGGCCACGGTCTACATCTTCGGCCGCGAGGAGTATCACCGCTTCGTCCGGCCGGCGATCCTCACCGCGCTGCTCGGCTACGTCGCGGTGGCGGTGGGCCTGCTCTACGACCTGGGCCTGCCCTGGCACATCTGGCACCCGATGATCTATCCCCAGCACCACTCGGTGCTGTTCGAAGTGGCCATGTGCGTGATGCTCTACCTGACGGTGCTGTCGCTGGAGTTCGCGCCGGTGGTGCTGGAGCACCCCTGGTTCGACAGGCCGCTCTTTCGCACCGTCCACTCGCTGGATCAAGAAGCTGACCATCCCGCTGGTCATCGCGGGCATCGTGCTCTCCACGCTGCACCAGTCGTCGCTGGGCTCGCTGTTCCTGATCACGCCCTACCGGCTGCACCCGCTGTGGTACAGCCCGATCATCTGGGTCCTGTTCTTCGTCTCGGCCATCGCCCTGGGGCTGATGATGGTCACCGCCGAGTCGTTCTTCTCCGCGTGGCTCTTCAGGCACAAGCTGCGCCTGGACCTGCTGGCCGGCCTGGGCCGGGCGGCCTCCATCGTGCTCTTCATCTACGTCGGCGCTGCGGCTGGGCGACCTGGCCTACCGCGGCCTGCTGCCCACGCTGACCGACGGCTCGTGGCAGTCGAACCTCTTCCTCTTCGAGGTCCTGCTCAGCGCCCTGCTGCCGGCCACGCTGCTCCTGTTCAACAAGGTGCGGACCAGCGGCATCGGTCTGGGCACCTGCGCGGCAATGACCATCTTCGGCATGATCGGCTACCGCTTCGATGTCTGCATCGTCGCCTTCATGCGGCCCGAAGACATGCCCTACTTCCCCAGCTGGATGGAAGTGGCGGTGAGCATGGGCATCGTGGCCGGCGCGATGCTGGTCTTCATCTTCTTCATCGAGAAGTTCCGGGTCTGCGAGCACGATGACGACGAGGAACCGGCGGCCCCGGCGGTTCCCGAACGCGACCTCTACAACCCGTCAACCATGCGCCTGCTCTCCCCGGCCTCACTGGACGGGCCCCGGCGCTACACCATGGCGGCGCTGCTGGCTGCGGCGGTGGCCATCGCGCTCCTGCCCACCGACGCGCTGCTGGGCGTCCAGGATACGCTGACCCCGGTGTCGCCGCCGCGCGCGGTGGAGGGGTATGCCACGGCCCGGGCCGAAGCGCCCGGCACCGATTTCGCCATACTGCAGGATGACGAGGCCCCGCCGGCGGGGGCGGCTCTCCAGGCGCTCTACACCATTGACGGCAACCGCAACGGCCGGGTCTCGCTCTTTCCCCACACCTTCCACGTGGAGAAACTGGGGCAGAACGGCTCCTGTGTGCGCTGCCATCACATGAACATGCCGCGGGACCGCAACTCGGCCTGCAGTGAGTGCCACCGCGACATGTACGCGGTGACCGATATCTTCGACCACTCCAGCCACGTGGCGGCGGTGCGCGGCAACAACGGCTGCACCGACTGCCACCGCGACCCGGAGGGGGCCAAGGGCCGCGCCACCGCGCTGGCCTGCACCGGCTGTCACGCCGGGATGCTGGTGGCCGGTTCGGTGGTCAAGCCGCCGGAAACGGGTATGGAAGGTTTTGCCACGGGGTACATGGACGCGATGCACGGCCTCTGTGTCACCTGCCACGAACAGACCGTGGCCGAAGGGGTTGTCAAGGTGGGCGAGGACTTTGCCCGCTGCTCCACCTGCCACGAGGAGCGCCGGCTGCCCGGCCCGCCGATGCCCGATCTGACGTTGCTGGCCGAGGCCCGGTCCGGGGCCGGTGGCGAGACCGGTGAGGGGGGCCTATGAACGAAGGGCTGATCAGCAATTGGGTGAAGACGGAGTTGTGGGACCAGGTGCCGGTGCGGATCTGCGTCATTGACCGCGACTTCAGGATCGTGGAAGTCAATCGATCCTTCCGCGAGGCGTATGGAGACTGGATAGGAGAGCCCTGCTACGTCAAGTATAAAGGCCGCAGCGAGCGCTGCGAGCAGTGCAGTGCCGCCGAAACCTTCGCCGACGGGCGGACGCGGGTGCGCCAGGCGGTGGGTCCGGTGATCGATGGACGGCCGACCCATGATCTTGTCCGCACCGTGCCCATTGCACTCCCTGACGGGAGCGTTCCCTATATCATCGAGATGACCACCGACATCACCCAGATGAAGGCGCTGAATGAGGAGAGCGCCACCATCAGGAACTGGGTGCGCAACGAGTTGTGGGACCAGGTGCCGGTGCGGATCTGTGTCATCGACCGCGAGTACAAGATCGTGGAGGCCAACAAGGCGTTCACCATGGCCTACGGGGATTTCGGAAATCACTACTGCTACTCCGTGTACAAGGGCCGCAGTGAACGGTGCCTGAGCTGCAACGCCGCGGCAACCTTCATCGACGGCGATATCCGGACGCGGGAGGAAAAGGGCCTGGTGATCGATGGCGAGCAGACCACCTACCTGGTTCGCGTGGTGCCTGTTGTCATGAACGACGGTGAGATCCCGTACATCATCGAGATGTCCACCGACATCACCGAGGTCAAGCGGCTGGGCAAGGAAAAGATGGAGGCCGAGCGGCTTGCCGCGGTGGGCCAGACGGTGGCCGGCCTGGCCCACGGGGTGAAGAACGTTCTGATGGGTGTTGAAGGCGGGATGTATGTCTTCCGCTCGGGGATGGAAAAGGGCGACAGCGAACGGATCTTCCAGGGTTGGCAGATGCTGGAGGGCAACATCGAGCGGATTACCTTCTTCGTCAAGGAGTTTCTGGAGTTTGCCCGGGGCCGGACGCCCACCGTGCAGCTGATCGACCCCAACCGGCTGGCGATGAAAGTCTTTGATCTGTTCCACGACACGGCGGGCCTGGCCGGGGTCACCCTGCACCTCGATCTGCAGGACGCGATCCCCTACGCCCTGATGGACGAGGAAGCGATACACGCCTGCCTCTCCAACCTGGTGACCAATTCCATCGACGCATGCAAGATCAGCGACAAGGCCCACCGGTCCATCACCATCACCACCCGCGACCGGGACGGCGTGCTGATCTTCAAGGTGGCCGATGACGGTGCCGGGATGGATTACGAGGTAAAGAAAAAGATCTTCACCGCCTTCTTCTCCACCAAGGGTTCGGACAAGGGGACCGGTCTGGGGTTGCTGACCACGAGAAAGATAGTCCAGGAGCATGGCGGGAAGGTTTCGTTTGATTCGAAAGCAGGTGAGGGGTCGGTTTTCAGCCTGGAATTTCCCCGGGACAATCTGCCGCGGCCTGGTGATGGGGAGGCCGTGGAGACCGAGGAACTCGCTGAAGGGATGAAAGAGAAAACAGCCCGGCGACCGGGTTGCCAGGAGGAGAGATGATGCAGCAGGCTGAAGAGAAAACCATACTGGTGGTGGATGACGAACCGGATGTCCGGCAGTACCTGGAGATGGTGCTGGTGGATGCCGGATTCAAAGTGATCACCGCCGGTGACGGGGAAGAGGCGATGGCGAAGATCCGGGAGAACAGGCCCGACTTCATCTCCCTCGACCTGGTGATGCCGCGGAAGTCGGGCCACCGGCTGCTCAAGGAGCTGCGGCGGGACAAGGAGCTGTCGCGCATCCCGGTGCTCATTGTCACCGCCCACGCCCGGGACGAGCTGGGCAAGGGTGACCTGAAGGAACTGATGGACAACCGGACCATGTCCGGACCGGGGACCTACCTGGAGAAGCCGGTGAACCCTGCCTCTTACGTGCGCAGCATCCAGCGAGCCCTGGGCATTGCCGTGGCCGACGAGGCCACGGAGAAGATCGCCCTCAAGGAGGAACTGCGGGACAGCCTCAAGGGCGCCAGCCCCGAGGCGCTGGCCCGGGCCCTTCAGGCACTGAAAAAGGAGAACCAGTCATGAGTGATGAAAAGAAACAGGTGCTGGTGATCGACGACGAACCGGACGTGGTGACCTACCTCTCCATGCTGCTCGAGGACAACGGGTTCGAGACCGTCACCGCCGCCAACGGCATCGAAGGGATGGAGAAGGCGAAGGAAAACCACCCGGACCTGATCTGCCTCGACATCACCATGCCCGAACAGTCGGGAATCCGTTTTTACCGCAACCTGAAGGAGGACGCCGAACTGTCCCACATCCCGGTGGTGGTGGTCACTGCGGTCACCGGCAAGGGCGGCGACCCGGCCCCCTTCAAGGAGTTCCTCAACACGCGGAAGGTGATCCCGCCGCCGGAGGGCTTCTTCTCCAAACCGATCGTCCGCGAGGATTTCATGGCTGAGGTGAAGCGGATTCTCGCCTGAGCACCAGCGGGGACGTACATAAAAAGCATAAAAAGTATATCTTTCGTGAACCTTGTTGGGGTCTTTGTGGTCCAGTTCAGCGGACCCCACCGTGTGGCGGGCCAGCGAAAGTTATACTTTTTATGCTTTTTATGTACGTCCCTCCCCCGCCCCCTCCTGTCGCTTCGAACAATCCCGATTTTGGTGATAGACTTCCCTCTCATGGCAATCTGCAGACTGAACCGGGGGAACAGGATGAGCGACCAGGACAAATCCAGAGAGGAGCTGCTGGCGGAGCTGGCAGCGCTGCGCCGGGTCGTCGACTCTTACAAGACCGGCCGGAAGCTCCGGGAGAGCGAGGAGACAGTGCGGGCCCTGCTCAACGCCCCCGTCGACCTGGCTTTTCTGTTGGAACTGGACGGAACCATTGTCACGCTCAACGAACTGGCCGCCAGGTCGCTGAATCTTTCGGTGGAGGAGTTGACCGGCCGGAATATCTACGACCTGATCACGCCCGAGCTGGGCCGGGCACGACGGCCGCTTCTTGACCGGGTGGTCAGCACCGGCAAACCGGTACGCAACATCGACCAACGTGGCGGGCGGTGGTACAACTACAGGGTGGTCCCCGTGATGGACGCATCCGGCGCCAAGGTCAACCTCTTGGCCATCTACTCTCGTGACATCACCGAGGAGCGGGCTACCGAGGCGGCGTTGCGGGCCAGCGAAACCACCGCCCGGGCCCTGCTCAACGCCCCGTACGACACGGCGCTGCTGGTCGAGCCGGACGGCACCATTGTCACCGCCAACCAGTGGGCCGCCCGGAGTTTCGGCACCACCGTGGAGGAGTTGCGCGGGCAGAATGTCTTCCGTTATTTCTCCGCCGATGTGGGTGAGCAGCGCAAGCCCTTTGGTCAAGAAGTCCAGCGGACCGGCAAGCCGGTGCGCCAGGTGGACCAGCGTGGCGGGCGCTGGTACGACTACACCATCTACCCGATCCACGACGATGCCGGGGAACAGGTTGTCCGTTTTGCCATCTTTGCCAGGGACATCACCGAGCAGAAGAAGATGGAGTCGGCGCTGCGGGATTCGGAGGAGAAGTATCGCAACCTGGTTGAGCAGTCCCAGCAGGGGATCGTGGTGATCGGTGACGGGCGCTTTCAGTATGTCAACAGTTCGTTTGCCAATATCCTCGGATACACCATCCCCGAACTGATGGCGATGGTGGAAACGGAGATCAGAGCCACCATCCACCACGACGACCAGGAGGTTACATTCACCCGGATCAACGCCCTCTTGTCGGGGGAAAGAGAGCCCTCAACCAACGAGTTCCGAGTGGTGCGCAAGGATGGTGCGATACGATGGGTCAGGCTCTCGTCAAGCGTGATCGATCTGGCCGGCCGGCGTGCCGTCCAGGGAATCATTCTCGACATCGACGATTCGAAGAAACTGGAGCAGCGTATTTTCCAGGCGCACAAGATGGAGGCGGTGGGCCGGCTGGCCGGCGGGGTGGCCCACGATTTCAACAACCTGCTTACGGCAATCCTCGGCTACGGCAAATCGCTGGTACGGAAAATGGACCCGGAGGACCCGTTGCACGAGAACGCCCGGGAGATCAGCATGGCTGCCGAGCGTGCGGCCCGGCTGACCCGTCAGCTGCTGACCTTTAGCCGCAAGCAGGCGATGAAGCCGGAGCTGTTCAATGTGAACAGCATCGTTCACGGCATGTGGAACATGCTCTCCAGCCTGATCAGTTCGAACATCCAGGTGATCCTCCGGCTCACCCCCGGCCTGGGGACGATCAAGGCCGACCCGGGTCAGCTGGAACAGGTGTTGATGAACCTGGTGCTCAACGCCCGGGACGCGATGAAGGATGGCGGAACCCTGACCATCGAAACCACACCGGTTGACCTTGGTGCCGATGAACTGCGCGACAACCCGGATGCCCTGCCCGGTCAGTTCGTCTGTCTCGCGGTTCGCGATACCGGTATCGGCCTGGAGAAAAAGCAGCTGCGCCACATTTTTGAACCCTTCTTCAGCACCAAGGGTCTTGTCGAGGGCACCGGCCTGGGGCTCTCGATGGTCTATGGCATCGTCCAGCAGCATGGGGGCGTGATCACGGTGGAGAGCGAACCGGGTCTGGGAAGCAGTTTCTGCATCTACCTCCCGCTCAGCAGGGACGAGTCTTCGCCGGTTACGGAGGAGCCCCGGCCCGTTGAGCAGGCGGCCAGAGAGGAGAAGCGGGTGCTGGTGGTGGAGGACGAACACGTGGTGCGCCGGTTCATTGCCAGCATCCTGCGCGAGTTCGGGTACGAAGTGGCCGAAGCGGAGAGCGCGGAAGAGGCAGAGATGAACTTCGGGCACCAGTCGGAGAGCTTCGATCTCCTGCTGGCCGACATCATGCTCCCCGGCCGCAGCGGGATTCACCTGGTCAAGGATCTCATCGCCGACAATCCGAAACTGGCCGTGGTGCTGACCAGCGGGTACGCGGTGAAGGAATCGGAACTGAACTTCGTCCGGGTGAGCAACTTCCAGTACCTGGAGAAGCCGTTCACCGACGAGGAGTTGATGGCTTCGGTGCGCCGGGCACTGGAAACCGCCAGCCTGAATGATCCCTCCGCTGAATGCTGACCTCCCCTTTCATCGCGAGGAGTCGGCGTAGCCGACGACACGGCGATCTCTCGGTCAGCGATATTGTCGCTTTTGAGACTGCCGCGTCGCCCGCTTCGCGGGCTCCTCGCAGTGACAATGTTGGAACCGTTCCTTTCACTGACTTCCCGTGCCCCCGCGGGTCAGGGGCTCGCAATGACATGAGAAGGGCTGCACTCGGCTCCCCGCAATGACAAGTAAAGGATTACGGATTCGCTGGGAACATCTCGTGGCCGGCCCTGGCCGCGGCCAGGTTCATCTGGTGGAAAGCGGGTTTGCTCACCGACTTGATCGCCTTGAGCAGACCGGGCAGGGTGAAGGGCATCTCCTCGTCGGCCAGCGAACAACCGAGCAGCACCAGGTTTGCCAGCAGCAGGGAGCCCCGCTCCTGGGCAATGGTATCGGCGTCCACAAAGCGGCAACCGATCTTGTTCGTGCCGAGAAAGCGTTTCAGCCGGGCGTTGGGCTTGAACCCGCCCCCGGTGTTGATGAAACACTTCCCACCCGGCCTGAGGAAAGTGGCCGTGGCATAGAGCTCTTCTGCCTGCAGCACGTAGAGCACGTCGGCCTGGCCTTTGCGCACCAGTGGTGAGTGGAATGACCCCGCCTTGAGGTGCGAGACCACCGAACCGCCGCGCTGGCTCATCCCATGGGTCTCGGAGAGCAGGACGCCGAGTTTCCGGTCGAGGGCCATCCGGGCCAGGACCCTGGTGGTGAAGAGCACGCCCTGGCCGCCCACCCCGGCGATGACGAACTGCGTCTCGGGGCAGAGATATTTTGCCGGCGTTTTCTTCTTCCGCTCAGCCATTACTCTTCTTCGCCTTTCCCTTCTTGACGTAGGAGACGGCTTTCTTCGGGCACATGTCCACGCAGAGGCCGCAGGAAGCACAGAGTTTGGTGTCTATCCGCACCTGTGAGTCCCCCTCGATATAGGTCATCGCCGGGCAGTCGAAATTGTCCTGGCAATAGAGGCAGGTGTCGCAGTCGCTGGAGACCTCGATCGGTTTGCGGTTCTCGCCCAGCACCGACTTGTCGTTGATCAGGCAGGGGAAGCGGGAGATCACCACCGCCATCCCGCCCCTGGGCGACTCGACATACTCCTGGGCCTTCTTCAGCAGTGCGATGAACTGCTTCGTCCTGAAGGGGTTCGCCACCTTGACGTAGGTCACGCCGCAGCCCTTGACCACCTGCTCCAGCGGGATGGCGTTACCCTCGGTGCCGTCCACCAGCCGGCTCACCCCCGGTGTGGGTTGCATGCCGGTCATGGCGGTGATCATGTTGTCGAGGATCACCAGCAGGAAACGCGATCCGCTGTACTGGGCGTTGAGCAGGGCTGCCGGGCCGGAGTGGTAGAAGGTGGAGTCGCCGATGGTGCCCACCATCGGCCGTTTGTTGCCGTCCTGGCGGTAGGCTTTGTGCAGTCCGTCGGCCAGGGTGATACCGGCACCCATATCGAGAACGGTGTGCACCGCCCGCTGATTTTTGCCCAGGGTGTAGCAACCGATGTCGCTGGTGATGATCGCCCTCGGCACCGCCTTGCGGATGGCGAGGAAGGTGGCCCGGTGCGGGCAGCCGGGACAGAGGGACGGGTGGCGCACCGGCCGGCCCTGGAGCAGTTTCCGCTCCGCCGCCTGGTGCTGCAGGGGCGGCAGCTTGCGGCCGGAGTGGAATTTCCTCAGGGCCTCGGCCAACACCTCGTAGACCACCTCCGGCGTCAATTCGCCGGCATTGGGCACCGCCCCGTCCAACCGGCCGTGAACCTTGCGCCGGTCGGCCACCTGGTACTCGATCACCGGCATCGACTCCTCGAGGATCAGCACGTGCCGGCAGCTTCTGGATGAATTCGGCGACCCGGCGGAGCGGCAGGGGATGGGGGGTGCCGATTTTGAGCACCGGTATACCCTTCAGCGTCTTCGAATGGCTCTCCAGCAGGTCCATCAGGTGGCCGTGGACCACCCCGGCGGAGATGATCCCCAGCGGGATGCGGCCGGCCGATTTGGGCAGGGGAACGTCGTTGCGGTTGAACCGTTTCTCCCGTTCGAAGCCTTTGCGGATCGATTCCAGCTTATTGTTCAGCTTCTGGTGCAGGAAGAACCGCGTGCGCGGGGTGGCCGCCCAGCGGTCGGGGTCTTTCCGAAAACTTGCCCGGACCTGGTCCGGCTCCAGGGACGCCGGCAGGTGCAGGGATTGCCTGGCATGGCAGACCCTCGTGGTGGGCCGGATGATCACCGGCAGCCCTTGCCGCTCGGAGAGCCTGTAGGCCGCGGCCACCATCGCCCGCGCTTCGGCCGGCGTGGCCGGGTCCAAGACCGGCAGCAGGGCAAAAAGCCCGAAGAGCCGCGAGTCCTGCTCGGTCTGGGACGAGTGGGGCCCCGGGTCGTCGGTGGCGATGATCAGGAAACCGCCTTCCACCCCCTGGTAGGCCGAACTCAGGGCCGGGTCGGCGGCAACATTGAGCCCCACCTGCTTCATCACCACCGCCGAGCGCTTGCCCGCCATGGCAGCGGCCAGGGCCACTTCGAAGGCCACTTTTTCGTTGATCGACCACTCGAAGTGCGCGCGGAGCATGTAGCGCTTCACAAAAGCGCCGAAGGCGGGGAGGATCTCTGAACTCGGCGTTCCGGGGTACGAGGCTAGACATTGGCAGCCGCTCTCGGCCAGGCCGAGCCCCATGGCCTCGTTTCCCAGCAGTATTTCTGTTCTTCCGGAAGCCAGCGGCTTTGCCTCTTCTGTTCAGCTGAACAACATGCAAGTGATCAGAGCCAATCAGTTGACACATGATACGCCAGTAGTGGGGAGAGAGGCAAATATCGGGGCGTGGTCGCTCATTTCGAGGTAAAAAAATGAAAAAATCTAAGCCGGCAGGTAACGATTTACTCTCCTGAAACGTCTAATAGAGTAGGAGACGGTTTGAACGGGAACCGTTTGAGGGGTTGGGCGTTTCGTACAATAGAAATCAATAGAAATCGAAGTTCGGATTTTTGAGACAGGGCCGCAGCAATGAGCCACAGACTGGAAAAATACGATCCGGAGGCCGCTTTTGCATATTACTACCGGGGACTGGTCCTCTCCCGCATGGGCCGCGGGGAACGGGCGCTGAGAAGCTTCAGGGAAGCGCTGGTAGCCGAACTCCGGCGGGACGACCCCGACGGGATGAACCTCCGCCTGTTCAGGGACAAGATCCGCGAGGCCGAGCAAATCCTGCCTATTCCGCAATCCCCTCCGCGATCGCCCGAGCCTCCACTTCAGTGAAGTTGCCGTGGATGGAAGTCCGCCCACCCTGTATCGGCGCCATGATGCGGGGGGCGGACGCCACTGTGCCTGGTTTTCTCTGCCCTGATCCTCCTTCGATTCCTGCCCATCTTGATCCATGGCGGCAATAGGCATAACATGCCTGTTACCGGCACTAAGCTCCCCGGAAATACCAGGGATTCACTGGACGGAGGCCCACCCCATGAGCATTGGCGAACCCACGGCCTGGCGCTGCAGCATCTGCGGATACAACCACACCGGCGACGCCCCGCCCGACACCTGCCCGATCTGCGCGGTGGGGGCGGAGGACTTCAAGCCCTGGAAGGAGATGCTTCCGCCCATGGACTCGGTGGAGGAGGCCGGGGGTCCGGGAATGTGGCGCTGTATCGTCTGCGGATACGTCCATCACGGCGACGCGCCCCCCGAGACATGCCCGGTCTGCGGGGCGGCGGCGTCGGAGTTCGAACCCTACGAAGAGGCTTCCGCTCCGCCAAAGAAGGCCGCATCTCCAGGCAAGTGGCGCTGCAAGATCTGTGGCTACCTGCACGAGGGGCCCGAGCCGCCCGACATCTGCCCACTCTGTGGTGCGGGCCGGGACCAGTTCGAGGCCGAGGGCAAGCCGGCTGATACGATCACCGGAGCCGGGACGGGTCTCAGGGTGCTGGTGGCCGGTGCCGGCATTGCCGGGATCTCGGCGGTGGAAGCCCTGCGTGAAGCGTCGCCCGACGCGGCCATCACCCTCGTTTCCCAGGAAGAGTTGCCCTACTACCGGCTGAACCTGACCCGCTTCCTTGCCGGCGAGGTGGGGGAGGGCGAACTGCCGATCCACCCCCGGTCGTGGTACGCCGAGAACAGGATCGAGCTGAAGAGCGGGGTCAGCGTCACCGGAATCCGTTCCGGTGAACATGCGGTTGAACTGAGCAACGGGGCATCCGTCTCCTTTGACAAGCTGGTCCTCGCCATGGGGGCCCACCCCTTTATCCCGCCGTTCAAGGGGGCGTATCTCGACGGCTCGATGGCGCTGCGCACTGTGGATGACGCAAAGACGATCCTCGGACAGGCGCAGCAGGGTAGCCGCTGTGTCTGCATTGGCGGCGGGATCCTCGGGCTGGAGACGGCCGGCGCCCTGGTCAATCATGGAGTCCAGGTCACCCTGCTCGAGGGCTTCGGCACCCTGATGCCGCGGCAGCTGAACCGCCGGGCCGGAGAGCTGTTGGGCGAGTTCACCAGGAGCCGGGGCATCGACCTGCTGCTGGAAGCGCGGACCGCCGAGATCGTGGGGCCGGACAAGGTCACCGCGGTGCGGCTGGAGGACGGTACGCTGATCCCCGCCGACCTGGTGGTGATAACCACCGGGGTGCGGCCCAACAGTTTCCTCGCCCGCCAGGCCGGGCTGGAAGTGAACCACGGCATTGTGGTGGACAACCACCTGCGCAGCTCCAACCCCGATATCTTCGCCGCGGGGGACGTGGCCGAGCACCGGGGCATCTGTTACGGCATCTGGAGCGCGGCCCAGTACATGGGCAAGATCGCGGGCCTCAACGCCGCCGGCGCAGAAGCCGAGTTCGGCGGGATCCCCATGTCCAACACACTGAAGGTGCTGGGCTACGACATGTTCAGCATCGGCCGGGTGGAACCGGTGGACGGCGCCGGCCGGCCCATCGAGGAGGAGCAGGACGGCAACTACTGCCGCTTCCTCTTCCGCGACGGAAAGCTGATCGGAGCGGTGCTGCTTGGTGACATCTCGGCCAGCGGCGCGGTGCGCAAGGCGGTGGAGGGCGGTGAGAACCTCTCCTCGCTGCTGCGCACCCGGCCCACCGGGTGCCAGATACTGGAGCATCTCGACCGCTGAACGGCTGAGGAGTAAAAAAAATAAGGGACAGCCCCCGGTTTCCTGCGGAAACCCTGGGACAGTCCCTTTTTTTCAGACTACAGCTTCTTCGCCTTCTTCAGCTTGGGGGCGATCACCGCCTGGCAGTAGCCGGCCTCGGGGTTGTTGCGGAAGTAGTCCTGGTGGTAGTCCTCGGCCAGGTAGTATTCCACCGCCGGGACGATTTCGGTCACCACCGGGTCGGCCAGTTTGGCGTTCAACGCTGCCACGGCCTTCTCCGCCGCGGCCTTCTGCTCTGCGGTGGTGTAGAAGATCGCCGAGCGGTACTGCGGGCCCACGTCGGCGCCCTGCCGGTTCAGGGTGGTGGGGTCGTGGATGGCGAAGAAGAGGTCGAGAATCCGCTGGAAGGAGACTCTCTTCGGGTCGTAGGTGATCCGGGCCACTTCGGCGTGTCCGGTCTGGCCGGAGCAGACTCGCTGGTAGTCGGCATCCCGCTTCTCGCCGCCCATGTAGCCCACATCCACGTCGGTGACTCCGTCCACCCACTCGAAGGCCGCCTCGGTGCACCAGAAGCAGCCGGCGCCGAGGATCACGGTCTCCAGGCCTGAGGCAGCGGTGTCGGCCGCAGGGGATTCACCCACCGGCTGGAACTCCAGTGAAGCGGAGTTGACACAGTAGCGCATGCCGGTGGGTTCCGGCCCGTCCTCGAAGACATGGCCCAGGTGGCCGCCGCAGTTGCTGCAGGTCACTTCGGTGCGCACCATGCCCAGGCTGTGGTCTTCGTGGCTGGCCACCCCGGCGTCGTTGGCCGTGTCGTAGAAGGCTGGCCAGCCCGACCCGGAGTCGTACTTGCTGTCCGAGGCGAAGAGCTCCTGGCCGCAGGCGGCACAGAGATAGGTGCCCTCTTCGTAGAACTTGTTGTACTTACCGGTGAACGGCCGCTCGGTGCCCTTCTCCCGCAGGACGCGGTATTGTTCCGCGCTGAGACATTCCTTCCACTCATCCTCGGACTTGACGATTTTGTCACTCACGTCTTCATCTCCTCCGGCCGCCTCCGCCCGGTTCGAGACCGCGGAGCAGTTTGTGAGCGGCCAGCAGCACAGTATTATCCACAGGACGAGGGCCATCCCTGCCCAGCCATGCCGTGGTCTGCAATGTTGTCCTGTCATCGCCCTTACCTTTCGCTCCGTCCAGCCTTCCTGCCGGGTCAGTCGCCGTGGACGACTACCGGGTCACGGGCCACTTCCACGTCCTGGTATTCAACCTTTTTGGCCGTGACCTTGATCACCGCGCACTCGGGGTCGTCCTTACCGCCCTTGAAATAGCGTTCCCAGTTGTCGTCCCACAGTTCCTGCTTCTTCCCTTCTTCAGCCACCAGCTCGGCGGAGCCGAAGACACGGCAGGTCTTCGAGCCTTCCCAGACAGTGATGCAGACGCTGCCGTTGGACTTGATCTGGCGCACCTTGTTCGACGAGTTCATCGAGACATACCAGAGGGTGAAATCATCCTCGGTGCGCACGGTGCACATGGCGCGGTTCCAGGCTTCGCCGCCGTCCACCGTGGCCATGTAGGACATGGGATTATTGCGAATGAATTCGAGAGCTTTCTCCCGTGCGTTGTCAGACATTTTCCGATCCTCCGTTCCTGTTCAGTTATATTGTCAATGGCCGCCGGGTGTGACCGATTTTTCGCGGCTCCCTGGTGGGTCACTGGCAAGAGATCACAAAAATCCGAAAAAGACTATAAAATATACCATATTGATCGACCATTGTGCAAGAATATGAGGGATGGAAAGAACCTGATACTATCTGCATCAGCGGCCGGCCGCGGCCGCCCCAGGGAGCGGTGACCAATGCGAATTCTCTATATCTACCCCCACCCCGACGATGAATCCTTCGGCCCGGCCCACGTGATGCACAAACAGGTTCGTGAGGGGCACGAGGTCCACCTCCTCACCCTGACCAGGGGCGGCGCCACCAGGCAGCGGCACAAGTACGGATACACGGTGGACCGGATGGGCGAGGTGCGCCACAGGGAGATGCTCGACGTGGCCCGGGTGCTGGAACTGACCGGGATGACTGTCCTCGACCTGCCGGACAGCGGCCTCAAGGAGATGGACCCGCGGGAGATCGAAGGGGTGGTCCGGGAGCAGATCGTGAAGCTGGAGCCCCAGGTGGTGGTCACCTACGCCGTCCACGGCATCAGCGGCTTTCACGACCACCTGGTGACCCACGCGGTGGTCAAGCGGGTCTTTGTGGAACTGCGGCCGGATCACCGCTTTCTGAAGCGGCTGGCCCTGGTCACCCTGCCCGAGGCGGTGGCGGCGGAGAGCACCTTCTTCCACCTCAACGGGTCGAAGCCGGAGGAGATCGACTGCGTGGTGACGGTTGAGGAGGGAGACCGGCAGCGGGCGCTCCAGGCGCTGGACTGCTACGTCACCTTCCAGGAGACCATCGAGAACACGGGGATCAAGGAGAAGATTTCCAACCAGTGGGCGTTCGAGATTTTTCAGGAGGATCACGACCCGCCGCTGGACGACCTCTTTGCCGGGTTGGACTGAATGCACTGAAAAACCTGCTGCGAGGTGGAGGCGATGTACACAGTGAACAACGAGAGCCCCCCGGACGAACTGAAGGTTGGCGTGGCCCAGGTGGCCCCGGTCTGGCTTGACCGGGAGCGGACCCTGGACAAGGTGATCGAGTACGTGGAACAGGCCGCCCGTGAGGACTGCCGGCTGGTGGCTTTTGGCGAAGCGCTGGTCCCCGGCTATCCCTTCTGGATCGAACGCACCGACGGCGCCACCTTCAACTCGCCGGTGCAGAAGGAAATCCACGCCCACTATATGAAGCAGGCGGTGCAGTTGGAAGCCGGTCACCTGGACCGCCTCTGCATCGCCGCCAGCCAGGGCGGGATCGCGGTGGTGCTGGGCTGTATCGAGCGGCCCGCCGACCGCGGCGGCCACAGCCTTTATGCCTCACTGGTCTACATCGACGAGACGGGGCTGGTCCGGTCGGTGCACCGCAAGCTGATGCCGACCTACGAGGAGCGGCTCACCTGGTCTCCGGGGGACGGCCACGGCCTGCGGGTCCACCCCCTGGGCGCCTTCACCGTGGGCGGCCTCAACTGCTGGGAGAACTGGATGCCGTTGCCCCGGGCCGCGCTCTACGGCCAGGGGGAGGACCTCCACGTGGCCATCTGGCCCGGCGGGGTGCACAACACCTCGGACATCACCCTCTTCATTGCCCGGGAGGCCCGGTCGTATGTCATCTCCGCTTCGGGCCTGATGCGCAAGAGTGATTTCCCGGAAGAAACGCCGCACCTGGAGAAGATCCTCGACGGGTGCCCCGACCTGCTGGCCACCGGCGGGTCCTGCATCGCCGGCCCCGACGGCCTCTGGGTGGCCGAGCCGGTGGCCGGGGAGGAGACGCTGATCACCGCCGTATTGAATCACGCCAGGGTCCGGGAGGAGCGGCAGAACTTCGACCCCGCCGGCCACTACTCACGCCCCGATGTCACCGAGCTCAAGGTCAACCGCAAACGCCTCTCCACGGTCAGCTTCGACGACGTGGAAGACGAGGGCCAGCAGGGTGGAGGGGCGCACCACGGCGGCTGCCACTGCCCGGCCCGCCCGCAGGAGGAGGAGTAGAACGATGACCAGGCCCACCATCGATCTCACCGGCCAGACCACACTGATCACCGGGGCCTCCCGGGGCATCGGCCGCGCCGCGGCCCGGCTCTTTGCGGCCCACGGCGCCTGCGTCCTGGTGCACTACCACAGTGATCGCGCGGCGGCGGAGGAGACGCTGGTCTCGCTGGAGCCCGGCAGCCACCGCATCGTCCAGGCCGATCTCAGGGACCCCGATGCGGTGCGCCAGCTGACCGACATCGCGGTGAAGAAGGCCGGCCGGATCCACGTCCTGGTGAACAACGCCGGGGTCTACGAGGAGCACCCGCTGGCCGATGTCACCTACGAGGAGTGGCAGGCGTCCTGGGACCGCGTGCTGAAGACCAATCTGCTGGGGCCGGCCAACCTGACCTACTGCGTGGCCCGGCACATGCTGGAACAGGGCGGCGGGCGGATCGTCAACATCTCCTCCCGGGGCGCCTTCCGGGGTGAACCGGCCAGCCCGGCTTACGGGGCGAGCAAGGCCGGTCTGAACGCCATGGGCCAGTCGCTGGCCAGGGCCCTGGGCGGCCAGGGGATCCACGTCTTCACCGTGGCCCCGGGTTTCGTGGAAACCGAGATGGCCGCGCCCGACCTGGAGGGACCGCGGGGCGACTTTCTGCGCAACGAGAGCCCGCTGGGCCGGGTGGCCCGGCCCGAGGAGGTGGCCCGCACCGCGCTCTTCCTCGCCTCACCGGGATCGGAGTTCCTCACCGGCTGCATCGTCGACGTCAACGGTGCGTCATACCTGCGTACCTGAACTGCGACGGTGATGATCAAGCCCCTGAACAGACGGAGCCTGGCCCGGGCCGCCGGCATCAAAAAGCTCAAGCGCCTGAAGGACCTGCCCTCCGCTGAACGGCAGCGGGCATGCGCCGGGAAGTGGCGGCCCTGGCGGTCGGTAGCTGCTAGAATGCTGTGGCAGCGATACCTCAAAACCAGGGCGGAAAATCGCGGGAGAAGTACGTGAACGGTAATATGTGGGACGAGCGGTTTTCCGAACCCGGGTATGCCTACGGCAAAGACCCGAACCAGTTTCTCGTTGCGGTGGCCGGCAGGATCCCCCTGGGCCGGGTGCTCTGCATCGGTGAGGGCGAGGGGAGAAACGCCGTCTACCTGGCCGGACTGGGGCACCAGGTCACGGCGGTGGACGCATCGGCGGTGGGTCTGGAGAAGGCGCGGGCCCTGGCTGACGAACGGGGCGTGAAGATCAGCACCATCCTCTGCGACCTGGCCGGGTTCGAGATCGAGCCGGGGGCCTGGGACGGCATCGTCTCCATCTTCTGCCACATGGAGCCCGGAGTGCGGGCCGACGTCCACCGGCGCTGTGCTGCCGGCCTGGCCAGGGGCGGTGCCTTTGTGCTGGAGGCGTTCACCGAGCGGCAGTTGGGCTATGCCACCGGCGGGCCCAAAAGGGCGGACATGATGATGAGCCTTGCCGGGTTGCGGGAAGAGCTGCCAGGATTGCTCTTCGAGGTGGGACGGGAGATCGACCGGGAGAGTAACAACGGCCCCTATCACGACGGGATGGCCGCGGTGGTCCAGGTTGCAGCACTGAAGCAAGCCTGATTGGAGAGGATCAGTTGGACGACGGGGACAGACAACGAGTAAGACCATGATTCGCATCGGCACCTGCAGCTGGAAATACCCCTCGTGGAGCGGCCTGGTCTACTCGGCGCCCAAGGGGATCAACTACCTCGAGGAGTATGCCTGCACCTACGACTCGGTGGAGGTGGACCAGTGGTTCTGGTCCCTTTTCGCCGGGGACAAGGTCAAGCTGCCCGACGAATCGGTGGTGGCCGAGTATCGTCAGGCGGTGGGCGACGATTTCCGCTTCACGGTCAAGGTGCCCAACAGCCTCTCCCTGACCCACCACTACAAGTCGAAAAAGAGCGACCCGCTGGAACCGAACCCGCACTTCCTCTCCGTGGACCTCTGGGAGAGCTTTCTCGGCAGCCTCTCCGGCATCCACGACGTGCTCGGACCGCTGATCCTGCAGTTCGAGTATCTGAACAAGCAGAAGATGAAGGGCCGGCCGCAGTTCCTCGAGCAGCTGAGCGGGTTCCTCAAGGCCATACCGGCCGGCCCGGAGATCGCCGTGGAGCTGCGCAACGCGCGCTATGTCGATGCGTCGTGGTTCGACTTCCTGCGCGACCACGACGCCTGCCCGGTGCTGCTTCAGGGCTACTGGATGCCCTCGATCATCGAGCTCTACACGAAGTTCAAGAAGGAGCTGGCGGCCCAGAAGATGGTGATCATCAGGCTTCACGGCGGAGACCGCAAGGAGATCGAGAAGCGCACCGGCAAGAAGTGGGACCAGGTCGTGGAACCGCGGGACACCGAGCTGGGCGATGTCAGCCGGCTGGCCGACGAGCTGGCTGCCGGCGGGACCCAGGTCTTTGTCAACGTCAACAACCACTACGAAGGGTCCGCCCCCCGGACCATCGAGAAGCTGCGGGACCTCTTTGAAAAATTGCGCAGCCCGTAACCCGTCCCTACTTTCCACATTCCCATTGCTGACTTCCCGCGGACCCCGAGGGTCGGGGGCTCGCAATGACAGGAGGAGCTACGTCACGTGCACCTTTCTTTCCCTGACCCCCAGCAGTCCGCGGATGTCCACCAGCACCAGGTAGAGACAGGGGATGATCACCAGGGCGATGGTGGTGGCGAAGAGGATCCCGAAGCCGAGGGAGATGGCCATGGGGATCAGGAACCGCGCCTGGAGCGAGGTCTCGAAGATCATCGGCGCCAGGCCGAGGAAGGTGGTCAGCGAGGTGAGCAGGATGGGCCGGAACCGCGGGTGGCGGCATTGAAGATCGAGTCGTATTGGGACATGCCTCCCCAGCGGTTGCGGTTGGCGGCGTCCACCAAAATCAGCGAGTCGTTGACCACCACGCCGGCCAGGGCGATGATGCCGAACATCGAGATGATCGACAGCTCGTAGCCCATGATGATGTGCCCGATCACCGCGCCGATGATCCCGAAGGGGATGGAGATCATGATGATGAACGGCTGGGCGTAGTTCTTGAACGGGATGGCCAGCAGGGCGTAGATGGCGAAGAGGGTCAGCAGAAAGCCGAAGCCCAGCGCCGACATCGCCTCCTGCTGGTCCTTCTGCTCGCCGTCCAGTTCCGACTTGAGGCCGGGATATTTCTCGAGCAGCCCGGGGATTTCATTTTCGCGCACGCTGGCCACCACCTTGGTGGCGTTGGCCACGCCGGCCTCCACGTCGGCGGTGACGTTGAGCACCCGCCGGCCGTTGGAACGCAGGATTTCGGTGTAGGAGCTTCCGCGGATCACTTCCGCCGCCTCGCGGATCGGGATCTCGGCGCCCATGGGGGTGCGGATGATCAGCTCCTCGATGTTGTACTGGCTCTGCCGCTCCTCCTCGGGCAGGCGCACCAGCACCTTCACCTCGTCCCGGCCCCGCTGGACCCGCAGGGCCTCGGCGCCGTAGAACGCACCGCGCACCTGGCGCGCCAGGTCGGCGGCGGTGAGCCCCAGCGCCTGGGCCGCCGGCTTGATGCGTGAAGTCGAGCTGCACCTTGCCGCTGGAATAACCGTCATTGATGTCGCGGACCCCGGTGTAGCCGGCGAGGATGCCGGCCAGGTCGCTGGCCGCGCGCCTCCAGCACCCTGGTCCGGGGGTGGGAGATCATCAGGTTGATCGGCTGGTTCGAGGAAGGGCCGGTGGTGAAGCGGAAGAGCAGCGACTCCACACCGGGAATGCGTCCCAGTTTCTGTTTCCAACTGGTTGACGAACTCCTCGGCGCTGACCTCCCGCTCATCGATGGGCACCATGTAAACCGAAACATTGGTCAGGTGCGCGCCGGTCAACGCGGAGCCCACGTTCACCGGCCCCATGGCGCTGGGCGGGGCGCCCACCTGGGTGTAGACCCCGCGGAGTATGTCCTCTCCGCCGCTCTCCGCAATCACCTCCTCGGCCGTCTCCAGCAGCCGGGCCTGCACCCGTCTGGTCACCTCCACCGGCGTGCCGAAGGGCATCTCCACCAGGGCGGTGACCCGCTCGGCCTCGATCTTGGGCATGAAGGAGAAATCGAGACGGCCGCTGGCCACCACGCCGATGCTCAGCAGCAGCACGGTAAACGCCAGGGCCAGGGTGATGTAGCGCCAGCGCAGCGCAATGGTCAGCGATCTGCTGAACGGGTTGTCCCGCAGCCAGTGGATAAAATTTCCGAACCACTCCCGCCGCTGGTTGGCCCAGTGGATCAGGCCCGAGTCCTCGCCCTTCGCTTTTTTCGACAGGTGGGCCGGGAGGATGAACAGCGCCTCCACCAGCGAGATGAGGAAGATCATGATCACGGCGGTGGGAATCACCTTGAAGATCTTGCCGGTGACCCCGGGGACGAAGAGCAGCGGCATGAAGGCCGCGATGTTGGTCAGGATGGAGAAGGTCACCGGTATGGCCATCTCCCGGGCCCCGGCGATGGAGGCTTCGAGATAGGTGGCGTGCTTCTTCCGGTGGTGGTGGATGTTCTCGCCGATGATCACCGCGTCATCCACCACGATGCCGATGGTGATGATGATGGCGAAGAGCGAGATCATGTTGATCGAGAGATCGGCCGCGGGGAAGAAGAGCATCGCCCCGAGGATCGAGATGGGGATGCCCAGGGTGACCCAGAAGGCCAGCCGCAGGTCGAGGGAAAGACCGAGCAGCAGCATGACCAGCATCAGGCCCAGCAGCGCGTTCTTCACCAGCAGGTTGATGCGGGCCTCCAGCATTTCCGACATGTCCTCCCAGACCGAGAGCGCGGACTGTGGGAGGCAGTGTCCCGTTGGTCTCCTCCACGTACGTCTTCACCGATCTCGGATACTCCGGTGGGGGTCTCGTCCCCCACCCGGAAGACGTCGATGCGCACCGCCGGCTCGCCGTTGTATTTCGCCGATACGTCGGTCTCCTCGAAGGTGTCGCGCACCCGGGCCATCTCGCCCAGGGTGACCACCGTGCCGTCGTTGGCGGTGATGATCGGCAGTTCCTCGTACTCGCGGCCGAGGTAGCGGCGCTCGGTGGTGCGGACCAGGATCTCGCCGCCGGCGGTCTTCACCCGCCCGCCGGGCAGGTCGAGGGCCGCGGCGCGGATGCGCATGGCCACCTGGTCGAGGGTCAGGCCGTAGCGCCGCAGCTGCTCCTGGGAGATCTCCACCGCGATCTCCGGCCGGCGGACACCGACGAGGTCCACCTGGGTGATCCCTTCCTGCTTCAGCAGGTCCGTCACGGACCTTTTCGGCCAGCGTGCGAAGGTCTGATTCCGACTGCTCACCGTGGACCATGATCGAGATCACGTGGCGGCGGCTTTCCACCAGGCTCACCGTGTAGCGCTCGATATCCTGGGGGAAGGTATTGATGCGGTCCACCGCGTTCTTCACGTCGGAAAGGGCCTTGTTCGGGTTGGTGCCCAGCAGCAGTTCCACCCAGACCTGGCCCATGCCCTCGCGGCAGACCGAAGTCACTTCCTTGGTCACGTCGAGACCGCGCACTTCCTCCTCGATGGCCAGCACCACCCCTTCTTCGATCTCCTCGGGGCTGGCTCCCGGGTAAGGCACATTGACCATGACGAGGTCGAGCTGCAGGTCGGGAAAGACCTCCTGCTTGATCTTGCCGGTCATCAGCAGGCCGCCGAGAATGAAGGCGAGCATCAGCAGGTTGGCGGTGACGTGATTCTTCGCCATCCAGGCGATGGCGCCGGTCTTTTTAACGGGTTTCTGGTCCATCGGATCCTCCGCGTCTGCCGATCAGCTGCCGGATGCGCCGTTGTCCGGCTTGGTGGAGAGTTTCATCCCCTGGACCGGGGTGGGGATGCTGCTGATCACCAGGCGAGCTCCGTCGGGAAGCCCGTTGGCGATGAAGACCGAGTCCCGCGTGCGCCAGGCCACCTCCACCGGTTCGATCCTCAGCCGGTCGTCACTGTCCATCAGCCAGATTCCCTCGCGGTTCCGGCCGTCCACCGTGGCCGCGCCGTCCAGGTCGCGGATGGCGCTGCGCGGGATCACCAGCACCTGCTCCATGGTCTTGCCGGTGATCTCCACCGTAACGTAGGAGTTGAGCAGCAGCGGCAGCTGGCTGCTGTCGTTGCGCCGGTTGAGCGGGTCGTCGATGGAGACCAGCAGCCGGGCCAGCCGGCCGGCCGGGTCGAGGTCGCCCAGCAGGCGGATGATGCGCCCTTCACGGGTAATGTTGCCGGCACCGGTCTTTTGCAGGATGGTGGCCGGCGAGCCTTTGCCGCCCGCCGCCGGGATGTCGATCCAGGAGAGGTATTCCACCGGGACCGATACCTGGACCCAGGTACTGGTCGGTGCCGGCCAGGGTGGCCACCTCGGCTTGCGGGTTGACCACCTGTCCCAGGTCGACGTTTTCGCGGATCACCTGCGCGTTGAACGGAGCGGTGAGGGTGCAGCGCTCGAGGTCCAGTTCGGCCTTGGCCAGACCGCTCTCGGCGGCGGCCAGGGCAGCTTCGGCGCTCCGGATCTGGGGGATGCGCAGGGCCAGGTCCCGGTTGGCCTGGTCCGCGGGGATCGTGCTCTCCAGCAGTTCCCACTCCTGGCGGGCCACCGACTGCCGGGCCTTCTCCTGCTCCAGCCGCAGTGTGGCCTGGGCCACCATGTCCTTCGAGGCCGCCACCCGGGCCTCGTAGTCCCGGGAGTCGATGCGGGCCATCATCGCCCCCCTGGGGAAGTAGCCGCCGGGGATCAGCTTGCTGCTCATCTCCACGATGCGGCCGCTGACCTCGGACCGCATCTCGATCTGTCTGGCCGGGGTCACCGTGCCCTGGGCGTTGACCTTCACCACTTCCGTCGAGTGCTGAAGTTCACTCACCGCCACCGGCACCACCTCCTCCTCCGCCGGTGTGCGTTCGGGGGTGATCTTGTGCTTCATCATCCAGGCCGTGGCCCCCAGTCCGATGGCCAGGATGGCGAGGGCGATGATGGCTCGTACCAGAACGGAATTCATTGATCGTTCCTCCGCGTCAACCGGTGACCGTGTTGTCGTGTTCGGGTTCCGTAAGCTCAGCCGGCCAGGCGCCGCCCAGGGCGAGGTGCAGCCTGATCCGGTTGCTGATGATTGATTTCCGGGTGCCGATCTCGGCCCGCTGCAGGTTCTGCAGCGCCTGCAGGCTGGTCAGCACGGTGAGGTAGTCGGTGAGGCCGCCGGCGTAGAGCGCCCGTGAGCGGTCGAGGGACAACTGGGCCAGTTCCACCTGCCGCACCGTGGTGCGGTGGGTCTCCAGCAGCCCCTGCTCCCGCACCAGCGCGTCCTCCACCTCCGCAAAGGCGGTGAGCAGCGCCGCCTGCCACTGGTACCAGCGTTCGCGGACCACCGCCCGGTTCCGCTCCGCCTCGGCCTTGCGGCGCCCGGCATCGAACACCGGGCCCAGCAGGTTGCCGGCCAGGTTGGTGAACCACTTGTCCAGCACCTCGTTGAACTCGTTGGCCTGGCCGCCGAGGGTGGCGCTGATGCTGATCGTGGGGAAGCGGTCGGCCACCGCCACCGCCACCCGGTGGTCGGCGGCAAAGAGCCGCAGCTCGGCGGCCCGCACATCGGGCCGGTTGCGCAGCACTTCGGCCGGGATCCCGGTGGGCGGCAGGTCGACAAGCAGCGGGAGTTCGCCTCCGGGGAGCGGCAGATCGGCCGTTGGCTGCCGGCCGAGGAGCAGAGCCAGCTGGTGCCGCAGCAGCTGGAGCTGCATCCGCACTTCGGGGACCGTCCCCCGGGTGCCCTCCACCTGCAGCCGCTGCTGGTAGACCTCCACCGCCGAGGAGAGGCCGCCGCCAAAGCGGGCTTCCACCAGTTTGAGGAAACTCTCGCCCACCTTTAGCTGCTCCTCGAGCAGCTCCAGACCCGCCTGCTGTGCGGCAAGGGAAGCCCAGATCTCGGCCACTCCGGAAGCCACGGTGAGCGCCGTGGCCTCCAGATCACCCCGGCTGGCCTCGAAGTCGAGGACGGCGGCCTTGCGAAAGTTGGAGATCTTCTTCCACAGGTCCACCTGGTAGCTGAGGGCCAGGGTGGCGGAGAAGGTGTCCAGGGTCTCGGGGATGCTGGGCGGCACGGTGGCGGGCAGCCCGCCGCCGTAATGCTGGCGCTGGGCTCCAAACCCGAAGTCGAGACCGGGGTAGCGGCCGGCGCCGGCGATGATGGTCAACTGCCGTGCCTGGTCCAGACGGGCCCAGGCCATGTTCAGGGTCAGGTTGTCCGCCAGGGCCTCCTCCACCAGCCGGTCCAGGTCCTGGTCCCCGAAGGCCTCCCACCAGCGGTCGGTGGGAGGGAGCGTCTCACCCTCGGAGAAGGCCTCGGGCAGCTCTTCCGGCGGCTGCACCTCGGTCATCGTCTTGTGCACGGTACAGGCGGGGAAGAGCAGGATCAGCAGGATCAGCAACCCGCCAAGCGCCCTCTGGTGTATGAAGATGGTCATCATTCTTCGCCTTCCGTTTCCGCGTGGTCGTCATCGACGAAACTGTAAATACCCTGGTGCAGTTTCTCCAGCAGGTCCAGCAGGGTCCGGCGTTCCTTCATGGTGAGCCTGGAAAGCATCAGACCGACGTTCTCCTGGTGCTTCGGCAGAAAACCTTCCATCAGTTCCCGGCCGGCCCTGGTGATCCGCACGATCACCTTCCGCCGGTCGGAAGGGTCCGGCACCCGCTCGATCTGCCCCTCCCGTTCCAGGGTATCGATGATCCCGGTCATGGTTGCCGAACGGACCTTGTGGAAATTGCAGATCTCGGAGATGGACAGCCCTTCTTTCTGGACGCGGTAGAGCTGGACCAGGACCATGAAGCGGCCCCTGGTCAGACCCATCTTCTTGAAATACCCCTCCATCAGGATTGGAAGATGGTGAAAGATCAGCATGGTCCGGGCGAACACGCTGATCATCTCCATGTCCATATCGGGGAAGAGCTTCTTGTAGTCCTCGAAGAATTCCCGTTCCGGCTCGGTCATGGCCACCACCTCAATGTCTGTAGGTGCCTACTTAATAGCGCCCTAGAAGATAGCCGCCTTGCATTCTGATGTCAAGAGTTTTTTTGGGGGTTTGGGGTATGGAGTTCAATAGGAAAACAGCGGGGATAAAATGACAGCCGTCACCCTGTTCAAGCAGTTCTAAGCAAGGTTGTTCTAATTGCAGGCAACTCTCGCAACACGAAAAAGACCCGGCTCGACGTATATCAATACGTCTTCACCGGGCCTCCTTGCCGCCACGGGCATCTCCGCCTGTTCGCGACGTAGTTTTTGAGAAAAGAAGCTTAGTCCTTTTTGAATTTTCTTTTTAAACCGTAAAGGCCGGCGGCGCCGAGACCAAGCGTGAACATGGTCGCGGGTTCCGGAACAGGAGTCGCATTACCGCCGTGACCGCCGCCGTGGCCGCCGCCGTGGCCGCCGCCGTGGCCGCCGCCGTGACCGCCGTCGTGACCGCCGCCGTGACCGCCGCCGTGGCCACTGCCCTGACCGTTCACAACCACGTCATCCGCCTGGGCCAGGACACCCAATCCTAAAATCAACATTACGCAACATAAAACTATCAGAATCGATTTCATTCTCTCTACACCTCGGTTTCGGCTTCAATTCTGCTTACTTTATTTGCAAAAGCCGTCTTCAGTTCGTTTCCACCTATAAGGTCTAAGCAATATTCGTACCGGGTTTCGCCGCTGCGCCTTGCGGGTGGATAGCGCACTAAATTACTTGAGGTATTCGCATTAGGACCATTGAGGCCCAGGGCTGAACAGGTAAGAAGCACTCAATCAGTGAAGGCATTTCGGTTCTCACTAGTAGAACTTTTTTGCCTTTCCGAAGACCGCCTCCTCCCCCATTTCGGCCATCGGCACCTCTTCCTGCCATGGACTTGACCGGCAACTATATTTTTATCATAACGATAGTTCGATTTTCAGACGATTCATTTCGCCTCTTCGCTTCAACCCACCGTCCGCCTGAACCGGAGGGAGACCGATGCTGAGGATCGACGTGGCGCCTCAGTCATTCAGAGTGGTTCGTTTTCCTCCCGGCCTTTATTCGCTGTTGGACGGCAGGTTCAGCCCGTAGTTGGACTTCTTGTCCTCCTGGATCAGGAGAAAAGCCAGGATGATGGAGATCATTCCCAGGCCTGCCAGCATGGCAATGGGCACCGTGTAGTTGTAGATCGGGAACTCGCCCAGGGCCTTCAACTCCTGCATCCGGTCGGTGATCGCGAACTCGTCGAGCCCCTGGGCTTCCAGCCCGGCCCGGATTTCCTTGATCTTCGCCACCACCGGCTGGTTGGCCAGGTCCAGCACTTTGCCGATGCCCCAGAAAAAGGCCAACAACCCCCAGTTCTGGACCGTGAACATGGCGGCATAGGCCGTGCCCAGGCGGTTGCCGGGCACAATTTTGGCCACCGAGGGCCACATGGCGGCGGGCACAAGGGAAAAGGCGATGCCCAGGGCCAGCAGGCCAACATAACCCAACACCACACTCTGGAACACGGAGAGGAACAGGTGGGCGACAATGACCAGTGACGAGCCCAGCAGCATCAGCGAGGCGCCCTTGCCCTTGGTATCCACGATGGTGCCAAAGATCGGAGTGAAAAGGATGGTGCCCAGTGGAAGCAGGGAAGCGACCTTGGGACCGTTCACCATCCAGAGAGCGAGGACATCGCGCAGGGCGAAGAGGAAGATCGCGAACAATGCGATGATGCCCACCAGGGAGGCGAGCTTGCCCATCTTGTTCTCGATATACTTCGGCACCAGGGTGATGGCGAAGGCGAAGAGGAAGAAGACGACGAAGATCATCGCGTTGCCCAGCGCCGCATTGCCCAGCACCTCGAACTGGCCCTCCGGCGGCAGGTTCAGGGAGAAACCGAACTTGTTCACCAGGAGGTCCGGGGCGTACTGCATGAAGGGGAACACCGCGGAGTAAAAAGCCACACAGAGCAGGGCGATGAGGATGAAGGACCGGTTGGTGATCAGTTTGACCAGGTCCTCCATGCGGAATTTTTCGTCCTCGCCCGATTCCGCGTCCGCGCCCATCTGGCGGTCCAGCTTGATATCGAAGAATGTATAAACGATAAACAACAGCAGGCCGAGACCGATCAGGGTGGCGGCGAAGCTCACCGCGGTGGACACGTTGTTGTTGGCGATGTCCGGTGAGAGGGCCGTGCCGATTGTGGAGCCCAGCCGGCCGAAGCCCACATTGAGCGCCATGGCCAGGGCCAGCTCATAGCCCCTGAACCACTTGACCAGCGTTCGCAGCACCACCACGCAGGCCACTTCCAGGCCGATGCCGAAGAAGACCCGGCCAATGATCATGATCATCAGGCGGGTATCCGGGTTATCGGTGATCAGGCTGCCGGCGCCCAGGGCGTTGAGCAGGCCGCCGAAGGCCGCTGTGGCGCCGAAGACGATCCCGGTGACCCGAATGCCCCAGCGGTCGAGAATGATCCCCCCGACGATGATCATCCCGAACACGTTGGCGATGGTGGTCATGCTGATCAGCATCCCGAACTGCGAAGAGGTGATTCCCAGCTGGCTCTCCATCAGTGGCTTCAGGCCGGAATAGAAATCCTGGAACCAGTAGGTCCCGAATGTGATGCCGCTGAGCATCAGCATCACCAGCCAACGCATTGCCGCCGAATCCTTGATCAGCTTCCTTGCCTGGTCCATTGATCTGCCTCGCACTATGACCGCTGCCGAGCGGTGACTGGTGGATAATAATCCCCTGCCGAGGGGCCGAGCCTTCAAATCAGGCGTCAGGGCCGAGAAGATAAGACCGGGCCTCATCAAGCTCCTGGTCACTGATCACCTGATCATCGCTCCATTCCCTCCGTTCAAGGGTCTGGAGTTACCTTAGCACACTGTCCGGGTTTTAGGGTCCATCTCTCTTCCGGAACATGAATCACAAAAAGCAGAACCTGCCGTGCGAGAGATTCTGCTTTTCGTATGCTGGCTCCCCGGGTGTTACCTGTTGCGAACCTGTCCTTTATTTTCCTGGCCAGGACCAACCGGTTACCCCATGCGGACGAGGACTCTGTGCTTGACCAGCTCGCGTTGCAGCGGGATCACGCCATTGGGGACACGTTGGCCATCCAGTTCCACCGAGGCGACGCCCTGCCCGCGGTGTTCCGTGTTCTCGACCTGGATTTCATAAATCGCATCACCATGGCGGAAGCTGATCTGAAAGCCATCCCACCATCCGGGGATGACCGGGTCGAGCTCCATGAATTCCCCGCGCACTTTCAGCCCCAGAATGTCTTCCACCCAGGCGCGGTACATCCACGCCGCCGAACCGGTATACCAGGACCAGCCGCCGTGACCGACCCACCCGGACAGTCCGTAGACATCGGCGGCGACCACATACGGCTCGACCCCGTAACGCCAGACCGTTTCCGAATCGCGGGCGTGCTCGATCGGGTTGAGCAGGCGCAGGATTTTCACTGCCCGGTCACCATCACTACTCTTCGCCATGGCCATTGCCAGCCATACAGCCGCGTGGGTGTACTGGCCTCCGTTCTCCCGCACCCCCGGCGGGTATCCCATGATGTACCCCGGTGATGGATCCGCCCGGTCAAACGGAGGGTCAAAAAGCAGCACCAGTCCCAGATCCTCGCGGACGAGATGGTGCCACGCAGATTCGAGGGCTTGAGCGGCTCGATCCGGCTTGGCCCCGCCGCTCAACCAGGCCCAGGATTGGGGCAGAGAATCGATCCGCGCTTCGATATTCGAGCGGGAGCCCAGTGGTGAACCATCGTCAAATGTTGCGCGAAGATACCACTCTCCATCCCACGCGGCCTGCTCCACTCGACTGATCAGCGATTTTCGATCTTGCTCATAGGCCTGGCGCAAGTCCGGACGGTTCAAGCCTTCGGACATCTCCGCCATCCCCTGCAGCACATCAGCCAGAAACCACCCCAGCCAAACGCTCTCTCCCTTGCCCCCGGCGCCGACAAGGTTCATCCCGTCGTTCCAGTCCCCGGTTCCCATCAGGGGCAGCCCATTGACGCCGTAGCTCTGGCTGCGCAAAACTGCGCGTTGGCAGTGCTCAAAGAGGGAAGCCCGTTCCGACGAAACCTCCGGTGATTGATAGCTCTCGTGCTCATCGTCATCAAGGGTTGGTGCGTCGAGAAAGGGGACCGATTCGCTCAGGATGTCCACATCGGCGGTAACCCTCAGGTATTGCGCGACGGTGAAGGGCAGCCAGAGGAGATCATCGGAGATCCGCGAGCGGATTCCTTCGCCGCGCGGGGGATGCCACCAGTGCTGCACATCGCCCTCCTCGAACTGCCGACTGGCCGCGAGCAGGATGTGTTCTCGCGCCAGGGCTGGGTCGGCGTAGAGCAGCGCCATCACGTCCTGCAGTTGATCTCGGAAACCAAAGGCGCCACCGGACTGGTAAAAGGCCGAACGCCCCCAGATACGGCAGGCCAGGTTTTGATAGGGCAGCCAGCGGTTGACCAGGAAGTCCGTGGCAAGTTCGGGGGTCTGGACGCGGATCGAACCGAGCCGATGATCCCACCACGCCTGGGTCTCCCGGAGCGCGGTCTCCGGCGCCTGATCCTCGCGATAGGCCAGCACCAGGTCATGGACCTGTTTCAGCGAGCGGGCCTGGCCGAGCATGCAGCAGATTTCAGCACGTTCGCCCGGAGCCAGGTTGATCGTGGCTTGTAACCCTGCGCACGGATCAAAGCCCGCTCCCGTCCGTCCTGACAGGCTGACTCGCTCCATGGCCAGCGGGTTGACCATTGAGCGGTTGCGCCCAATAAAGGCGGTACGGTCACCGGTGTAGCTCTCTGTCGGCGCGCTCAATGCCGCAAAAGCCACGTGATCCTCATAGTCAGGCTGGTAGGCGTTGCGGGCGATCACCGCCTGGACTTCATCATCCCAGTCGGTCACCACGTGCATCTGGGAAGACTCCCGCGACTCCCCAAGGGTCCACTCCACGTAATACGTCACCGCCAGCGAGCGCGGTCGGGAGGAGTCGTTGCGGAGAAACAGCCGCTGCAGTTTGATCGGTTCGCCTCCCTGATCGTCCAGGGGAACGAAAACCGTCAACTCCTGCTCGAGGCCATGGCTGTTGTGCTCGAAGACCGTGTAGCCCGCGCCATGCCTGACCCGGTAGGCGAGCTCCTCCCGGATCGGCGATGCGGTTGGCGTCCAATAGATCCCGGTTTCCTCATCCCGGATATAGATTGCTTCCGAAGAAGGGTCCAGCACCGGGTCATTGGACCACGATGTCAGCCGGTTGCGCTGGCTGTTGCCCTGCCAGGTGAATCCGGCTCCGGTTTCGCTGATCAGCGTGCCGAAGCACGGGCTGGCGATAACGTTGGCCCAGGGCGCGGGGGTGTTCACATCCGGCCCGAGATAAATGGCGTATTCGCGGCCATCCGGGGTGAACCCGCCAAGGCTGTTGAAGTAGGCGAGCTCGAGGAAGGGGAGCACGGCCGAAGGATCCTGGAGATCGTGTGTCCCGACCAGGGGCTTTGGGAAATCCGACACTTCTGGCGGTCTGCTCAACTGCTGAGGCAAAGCTCCGCGGGCCGCCACCATAACCACACTTGCCACCGCTCGCAAAAGCGTCAGGTCTTCGGCAGGGACAAGGTCCGCACTGAGCAGGAAGACCCCGCCGCAAGGTCTTCCGCCGCTGGCGGCCGAAGGGGCATGGATCAGGTGTTCCAGCTGATCTTTCAGGGGCTGCTCATAACCGCCGGCCTCCTCGTTCAAGATCACCAGGTCGGTCATTAGCCCGTGCGTACGCCAGTAGGTGTGCGCCTGGAGCATCTGGCGGACCAGGGCAAGATCACTTTTTTCGCTGATGGAGACCAGGACGATGGGCAGATCACCCGAGATGCCATAGGCCCACAAGCCGGCCTGCCCCTTGCGGTTTTCCGCGATGTGCTCCGAGGCCGAGCGCAGCAGTGGGTTGGGATACAAGAGATGACCGGCCAGTTGCTGGAAACGGCGCGCGTCGTCAGGCTGAATCCGCAGCAGGCGAAGCTCCAGCTGGGCCGAGGCCCAGGCTGAATCCATGGCCAGGTCGATCGCTCGGGGATCGCCGTAATTGTTCATCAAACCGATGACCTGCTCCCTGGTTTCGCCGGCGGCCAGCACCAGGGAAGCCTCAACCCGTTCGCCGGGCTCCAGAGTCAAGTCCTGGCGCAGGCTCAGGATGGGGTCGAGGACGAATCCCTGGCTGTTGCCGGGTTCCTGCAGGGCCCCCATCGGCCGGGCGAGTGTGCGGCCACGTCCGATGAAACGGCGCCGGTCGGATTCGAAGCGCACGTCCTCCTCCGGGGCCTGCGCCAGCGTAAAGCGGTGGGCGACGTGGATCGGCTGTTCGTTTCCGCTGCGAGGCCGTCGGTGGGCCAGGAGCGCTCGCTGTTCCGGCAGCGCCTCGGTCTGGATGAACAGCTTGTTGAACGCCGGATGCTGTCGATCCGCCTTGTGCGGCGCCAGCGCGAGTTCAACGTAACTCGTCAGTTCGAGCCGGCGGCGTGCGCGGGGAACGGTTGATCAGCGTCATCCGCCGGATCTCGACATCATCTTCCGGTGCGACGACAACCTCGGTTTCACACTCGATGCCATGGTCGACGCGCCGGAACACGGCCCGGTCGAGCGTGAAGTTGGTCAGATATCCCTCAACCGGACCACCGGTCGGCTGATAGGTGTTACACCACAACCTGTCCGAACCGGCCTCGTGGATGTAACAGAAGGTCCCCCATGAATCCCGGGTCCGATCCGATCGCCAACGCGTGATCTCGAAGTCTCCCCAGCAGCTATAGCCGCCGCCGGCGTTGGTCAGCATCAGGCCATAGCGGCCATTGTTCAGCAATTGGGTCTTCGGGGTAGCGGTATGGGGTGTCTTCGAACTGGCTGACCGATGGCGTGACTTCGCCGAGGCCCCCCACTGATGAGACCCGCTCACGCGTGGAGACGTGGTGCAGCGGGGGAAGGTTCGGAATACGCTCATGAAGCAACGGTTCAACTGCGCGCACGCGGGGGTCGGACCGGAAATGACGCTGCAGGGAATTATCATGAAGGAAATTGGTCAGCGCGAGAAAACTCATGCCCTGGTGGTGCGCCATGTAGGTCCGCACGATCACCCCCCGTTCGACCCCCGCGGCTTGGTTGCTGGCTGTAGTCCAGAGCTTCGAAATACCCATAGTCGTTCAGCAATCCCATTTCGGCCAAACGTTTCAGGTTGCGCAATGATTCTCGCGGCGCGATGCCCACCGCCAGCAGGGTGGCGTATGGCGCGACGACGATCTTGTCCGCCAGGCCCCGTTTCAGACCGAGTTCCGGCACGCCAAAGGCCTGGTATTGATACGTTTTTTCATGATCCAGGTCCGCGAAAGCGCACTCCGAAATCCCCCACGGCACCCCGTGCTTGCGGCCATAGGCGATCTGGATCGCCACGGCCTCCCTGGCGGATTTATCCAGCAGCGAGTTCCCGTACGAGCGCTGGAAAAGCAGCGGCATCAGATATTCGAACATCGTCCCGGTCCAGCTGAGCAGCGCCCGGCGCCGGCCGATGGCGCCGTAAGGCCGGCCCATGGCAAACCAATGCTCGGCAGGAATGTCTCCCCGGGCGATGGCGACAAAACTGCCCAACCGCGCTTCGCTGGCCAGCAAATCATAGAAGGCATGATCCAGTCGTCCTTCCGAAACATTGAAACCGATGGAGAAGAGCCGGCGTTCGGGGTTGTAGAGGAAGCCCATGTCAATCGAGGCAGAGAACTCGCGCATCCGTTGCCGGAGCTGCTCGACCTGGTCCAGCATCTCACCGGCCAACCATTTCGACGTGTTGAAGGCTTCCAGGACGCGATCAATCCAGTCCCGGAGAGCCGCCGCATTTTCCGGCGCTTCTTCCCGGATGGCCCGGAGCGACACGATGCAGGCAAGGTCGCCGCGGGCCAGGTCCACAAGCGAAGGAGCCTGCCGGGTAGCCTGGAGAAAAGCCGATCGGGAGTCCGGGGCCAGCACGGCGATCTCCTCCACTGTCTTCTCCGCCAGGATCTCGACCCAGGTGAGGTAGCGATCGGCGAGGCCTTGCCAGGCCGCGATCTGGCTCGCCATCTGTCCGATCCAGTCGGCTGCGCCTTGCCCTTCAGCCACTGTTGGCATCGGCACGTGCGGCCAGTTCCCGCAGGTGATCCCCCCCCTGGCGCAGCCGGCCGAGCATGTCGGTTATCCCGTCCGGCGGGATTCCCACTGGGGCGCAGCAGTTCGTCCAGGGGCCGGGTGGAAACACCATGGTCCGTCTTGTCCCGGATAACCTGTCGCAGCACTTCGCCGGTGTCGCGCAGCCCGGAAAAGGCTTTCCCGTCCAAGAGCGGCGCCCGGATCAGCGCTTCCAGCCCCGGGTCCAGCGCCCACAAGGCCCCCAGCAGATTACCGCTGTCCACGGTTGAAACGTAGCGCGGATTCAGGGGCGCCAGGGTCTGAATGATCGTACCAATTGAGCAGGTGGCCCTCGTGGCGTTCCAGCTTGTCAATCGTATTCATGGTCAGTGTAAGTTTGCCTATGACCTCATCAAGGGTTACATAACCAAAATCATGGGCACTGAGCACGCTGGCCAGGTAGAGGCCGATGTTGGTCGGACTGGTCCGCATGGCCAGCCGGTCCTGATAGGCAACCTGGTAGTTGTCGGGTGGCAACCAGGAGGTTTCCTGTGTCACGAAGTCCGAGAAAAAACGCCAGGTCCGCCGAGCGACCGTCCCCAGGAATTGCCGGTCTTCGGCCAGCAGCAGGGATTGAGGCTGCTTCACTTCCGGCCGCCGGTCGAGGAGCCAGCCGATCATCGGGGAAAGGAACCAGAGCAACAGCCAGGGACCGGCCAGCCAAAAATTTGCCGGTCGAAACCAGTAAACCATGCATCCGACAATCACACTGAACAGGCTCGCCAGGACCATTGAAAGCAGAAACATGGGTACTTTGAGCTGGGCGCCGCCATGGGTCACCTGGGCCGAAGTCCACTCCAACAGCCTCCGATGCGAGATGTGCTTTCGATAGAAGACCCGGACCACGGCGTCCAGACCTGTCCAGGCCTGGTATGGAAGCAGGGCCGCCTCAACCAGCACCCGCAGCAGATCATGGGCTTCGCGGGTGATGGAGACGCCCCTGATGGTCCGACCACTTGTTGCCCAGGTGAACGGCTGAACCAGGGAGTGGAAGAACAGTTGGGTGACGACCAGCACGGTGGCGACCCACCCGGCCCGGGCGGAAGTCAACCAGCAGACGATCAGCAGCGCCAGGCTGGCCGCCGGCAGCAAGCTGCGCCGCAGATTGTCAAGGATCTTCCAGCGGTCGAACAGGGAGAGCGGGTTGGCGCTTCGTCCGCCGCCGGGGCTCGGAACCCGCGGCATGACCCAATCCGCGATCTGCCAATCACCGCGAATCCAGCGGTGCTCCCGCTTGATATAACTCAGGTAATCCTGTGGGAACTCATCGAAAAGCTCGATGTCGCTGGCCAGGCCCACGCGGACGTGAGCGCCTTCGATCAAGTCATGGCTCAGCAGCAGCGCCTCGGGAAACCGGCCGGACAGCACTCGGCTGAAGGCACGCACCTCATAGATGCCCTTGCCGTGATAAGAACCTGCCCCGGTCAGATCCTGGTAGACGTCGGAAACCGCACTGGTATAGGGGTCGATGCCGATGGGATTGGAGAAGAGCCGGCTGAACGGGGAGCCGCTCGCGCTGGGCAGGGAAGGACTCACCCGCGGCTGGATGATGGTATAACCGGACTGGACCCGGCCGGCGTCATCGAAGCGTACCCGGTTCAAGGGGTGGGCCAGCGTCTCGATCATTCGGCGGGCGGAATCGTGCGGCAGTTGAGTGTCGCTGTCCAGGGTGATGACGAACCTGACGTTGGACAACTGGTCCGGGTCGCCGACGTAAACCAGGGGATCGGCGGCGTCAGGCCGCGTACCATCGATCAGGCTGTTGAGTTCTTCCAGCTTCCCCCGTTTGCGCTCCCAACCGATAAACCGCTGCTCTGATTCGCTCCATTTCCGCTCCCGGTGGAAGAGAAAGAACCGTGCGCCGCCATAACGTCGATTGAGGTCCTCGATGCGTTGCGTGATGTCTTCGAGCAGGGGCGCGTCAGTTTCACAGCGGGCCTGGGCCGCATCCTTGTAATCCGAATACAGGCCAAAAAGCAGATTCTCCTCTTTGTTGGCCAGATAATCGGATCTCCAGTTTTTCCGCCTCGGCTTTTATCGTCTCCTGATCCACCAGCATCATCGGTATGACGACCAGCGTCCGGCAGGCGTCGGGAATCCCCGAGGCCCGGAAATCCATCTTCGGAAGGGTACGCGGCGGCAAGAGCCGCAGCACCAGGTAGTTCACCCCCTCCAGTGCAAGCTGGCTCACCGGGACGAGCAGAAGGGCGACGATGATCATCTGTATTCCGGGGGCATGGGAAAGCAAGCCAAGCCAAAGGACCAGGAAAATGAATGCGGCGGAGATAAAGCCCAGCCCGGTGAAATATACCGCCGAGTGATGACGATAGGCCCAGTGCATGGCACGGAAACGGATCGTCTCATGACCCTTGATGCGGTGAACCAGGGCTTTTCTGTTTTCGCCAATTAGATAGGATCCAACGTGAGTTGCCTGCTCATCCCGACCGGGATCGCGTCCAGCCTGAGCGGCCATCTCGAGGGTGATGCCTGGCGACCTGGATCTCGGACCGACCGGACCCGCGGTGGAGGTCCTCAATCGCTCGCCGATATCGGTCGCGCGTGGCAAAATCCATCCGGGGATAGATACCGGCGGGATCCTGCCGCAGCGTTTGTTCCACTCGGCTCAGCTTCTCGAAGCACTCCTTCCAATCGAGCAGGGCGAGATGGCGCAGACTGTTAAAAGCATTCCCAATCGATATTTGATCCTTGGTCTGGCGGTTTTTCTCGAACACGCCGAGTTCGTTCGGGGATTTGTGGAGTGTGTGCTCCAGCCAGGCCAGCACCGGGGCCAGTGTGGCCTCTTCATCGTAGAGGTAGTCTATCAGTTGTGCCGCGAAACAGGGGCTCGGGCTGGGTTGGTTCTCGGTCAGTTCTGCCAGGATCGAAAAGAACTGGTTGGGATCCCGGCGTTTGGCGGCGATGAGCCGGTTGGCCCAAAAATCGGCGATCTCACCTTCACGCAGTTCTGAAAGGGCTCGGCGGCTCAACTGCTGAATCTGCTCGAGCAGAGCGGTGCGCAACAGCTGGGGAACGGCCCAGAGTTCGCCGATGGTCAGTGGCTTTACCGACTGATAGGCCTGGATATAGGCCAGAATGACCTCCTGATCCAGATGCAGGCCGGTCTGAGCGACAAGTTCCCGCGCCAGGCCGTAGATGCGAGGCATCCCCTGGTCGGGCCCGTTGGCCAGCACCGGCAACTGCCGGTAATAACGCCTGGGCAGGTTAAGCCGGATGTCGCGGGCGTTGCTTTCAAAGATATATTCGTTGTCGAGGAGCCATTCACTGGCCGGCGGTGCGGATAGTTGCAAGCGATATGCTTCCGAGAGATCCAGGCAAGCTTGCTGGAAATGCTTGAGACCCTGATCGAGCCGCTTGAGAAATCTG
This sequence comes from uncultured Acidobacteriota bacterium, assembly GCA_963836075.1. Taxonomy (GTDB): domain Bacteria; phylum Acidobacteriota; class JAQAZP01; order JAQAZP01; family JAQAZP01; genus JAQAZP01. The sequence continues at coordinate 479,682 of CAWIIB010000009.1, read as the reverse complement.
TTGTTCCGTGGCGGTGCCGGGTCAACCTGATGCACAGCGGCCAGTTGCTGAGCATTATCCTTCAGCTGCGCCGGATTGGGGGGCGGTCTCCCCGGGCGCCAGTCCGCTTTGACGCTTCTTTCCCGTCGGGGGTGCAAAACAAAGACTCGTGGCGGGACCTCGCTGCTTTTCAGCAACAGGGAGAAGGGGCGATGCAAGGTATCGATCGGTCCCTGGAGAATAATGATCGATTCACCGGAAACGAGCCAGCGCGCATGATTGTCAAGCAACGTTCTCGCGATTCCCAACCTCGATCGCCGCATCCAGGCAGCATTAACCAGGAAGCCGAGGAGCCCGCCCACCAGAACCACGAGCAGGATTCCCGGGAAAGGACGAAGCAGCGGCTCCGGCCACGTAAAGCGCAGTGAAACCGCTGTTGCCAGACATCCAAACAGGACAATGGCAACGACCGCTCCCCAGGCCCGGCGCCTGCGGAAGGGATCCCGCGTCCGGACCTTTCCCTCCGCGCTCTTGCTCACCCACGCGACGCGGCGGTGTCCCTTCCGGCGCAGTTTAAAGAAAGCTTCACGAGCTTCATCCTGTTTGGCGAAGTAACTGATGAGGATGGCTGTTTTTTCCAGATGATGCATCAACTGTCCATCGCTGTGGTTCGCCACCTAAACTATTGAAACAATATAGTATACGGCTGAGTATATCATAGAATCTGCCCGGCGCCCGGACACCAGCTCGCGTCGTTCAAGCGGCTGGAGAAGCTGTTCCGCCCAGAGCCTGCAGGGACTTTTCCACCGGCGGATCGAAATGCACGTCCAACTGGGGGAACGCGATGGTGATGTTGGCTTTTTTCAGACCCCACCAGATACTCTCGTTGAGCCTCGACACGGTCTGTCGATAGACCCATGAATTGTTGGTCCAGACCGAAACCTCGAAGTTGACCGAGGAGCTCCCGAATTCGGTCAACAGTACCGACCGGCTCCCGATCATATCCCACCCCCGGCAAACCCGAAGACGCGGATTTGAGGATTTCAAATACCTGCCGCATGTCGGAGCCGTAGGAGACGCCGACCGGGACCCGGACCCGGTAGAGCGTGTCCCGCAAGGTGAAGTTCTTCACTATTGACTGGCTCAACAGCGAGTTCGGCAGAATGAGGTCCTCTTCGTCCAGCGTGCGGGCCACCGTTGTCCGGATGCCCATGGTCACGACTTTCACCCTCATCCCTTCGACATCGAGTATATCCCCCGGCTTGATCGACCGTTCGATCAGGAGGATCACACCCGCGACAAAATTCTGCAGAATCGTCTGCATGGCAAAACCGATGGCAACGGCGAAAACGGCTCCGGCAGTGAAGAGCGCCGTCAACTCCACGCCCACGGTCTCGAGACCGACGCCGAGCCCGATGAGCAGAATCAGGTAATGGAGAAGCCGTTTCACCACGGCCTGTGTGCCTTCATCCTGAATCTCCCGACGCCGGAAGGCCAGGTCCACCATGCGCTGGAAAAAGATGGACAGGGCGAAAGCGACCGCGAGAATCAGAATGAAAGACAGTGCCCGGTGCAGGCTGAGTGTCCAACCGCCGAGAGAGAAGAGCTGCCTGTTCAGCAGTTCGTCCAGTGATTGCCAGAATTCGTTCATCGGTTGTTCCCTCCAGGATTGTGGCTGAATGGTTGCTTCACCAATCATACTGCATCGACCGCTGCGCGGAAGCACAGCGGTACGGCTTCCATCCCATGTACCTGGTCACCCGGGCCAGGGACATTCGAAGCGGCTTGAATCAAACCGGTGATGAGAGTGTATTGCCGTATTTTTTAATTGCTGCAGGCAGCAGAAATCTCGCCAAGCGGGGAGACCGGAACCCGGCATCGAAATCCGGAAATCGCCCGGGATTGAGATTCGGGTTCTCTTGTGAGCAGGCGAGAGCGGCGTGGAATGCGGCTGAAAGTGAGACCAGTGCAGCTCCCCGGGCTAATGGCTCAGAGCGTACATGTCCGGGATAAAGTGGGATTCCGGATGACCAGAGAGCGTTGGCAAAAAACTCAAATCGGGTTACACACTGCAGTATCGTAAGACGTCGAGTTTCTTGATTTCATGGCGGTCGCGTAAGTCTAATGAAATGAACGCGGACGGAATATTCAGGAGGGACAACCTTCAGCGCGTCGTATGGAATATTCAGGAGCCACAACTGGCAACGGGACGTGGTGACCGGTCTTGACGGAATCCGCCGGGTCGGCTACAACGGCTGTAGATCATTCTTGAAGGATCCAGAGACGATTCGCCCGACGATGACCGGACCCGGTGTCGAGGAGGACCGTGCGCACCACGTTCCCCATTCTGCTTGCCATGCTCCTGGTTGCCGCCACCGGTGGGTGCCGGCCGGCGCCGGAGCCCGGACAGGCCGCGGCCGTGCGCGGCGGGATCATCGATCTCATCGAACTGTCCCGGGTGAGCGACGGGCGCGCCGGACAGCGGCAGGCCCGCTACCGGCGGCTGCTGGCGGAACGGGAGCGCCTGGTTTCCGCCTGCGAGTTCTCCGGCGAGGGCGGCGACCTCCCCTGGCAGCTGCGGCCCGGGGCGGACGCCGGACCGGCAGCCGACGGCCGGCTCACCCTCCCGTCGGCCGGAGGGCAGACCCGGGTGCGGCTCCGGCCGGACTTCGACTGCAGCGAGGTGCGCGAGGTCCGGGTGCGGCTGCGGGCTTCGGCAGGGCACTGGGGCCGGCTCTTCTGGCGTGCCTCGGTGGACGGAGAGATGGTGGGGGGGGCGAAACGGTTCCAGCTGATCACCGGTGATGCCTTCCGCACCTACATCATCGAAGTGTCCGGTGATGCGGCCTGGCGCGGCCGGCTGGACCGGATCGAACTGGCCCCTTCGGACGGCACGGGCCGGGTGGACCTCGATTTCATCCGCTTCCACGCCGGGCTCCCCGCCGTCGAGAAGAGCCTGCTGCAGGCGGAGCACCGGGAGCCCGGCGCGGCACTGGCCCTGGCCGGCGACCAGCGGCCGATCATGCGCGTCCTTCCCGGATCGCCACTCGACCTGACCGTCGAGCTGCCGGCCGCGGAGCACCTCCCGCTACTCGACCTCGCCGCGGGGATCGCCACACCGGGCTGGCGCGGCGGCGGCAACCCGGTGCGCTTCTCCGTCCAGGTCTCCGTGGATGGCGAAAGCGGCAGGACAACGATCTTCGACCGGATCCTGGCGCCGCGGCAACGGCCGGCCGAGCGGGGCTGGGTAACCGCGCGCGTGCCCCTCGCCTGTTTCGCCGGCCGGCGGGTGACGCTGCACTTCGCCACCGAAGACAGGGGCCGCGGGAATTCGGCCCGCTTCGCGGCGTGGGCCAATCCGATGATCGTGACTCCGGACGAGGGGCGGACCAGCGTCCTCGTCATCCTGGTGGATGCGCTGCGCGCCGACCGGCTCGGCTGCCTGGGCAACGCGCGGCGCCTCTCCCCGCACATCGACAGCTACAGCCGCCGCGGCGACCTGTTCACCACCGCGTATGCGGCCAGCTCCTGGACCGTCCCCTCGGTGGCCTCGATCTTCACCGGCCTCTACCCGTACGAGCACGGCGTCCGCTACTTGAACACGCTCTCGCTGGACCAGCGCCTGGCCACCTTGGCCGAGCGGTTCCGCGATGCCGGGTACGTCACCGCCGCGATCTCGGACAACCAGCTCATTTCGCCGGGCAACGGGTTCGCCCAGGGCTTCATGTCCTTCAACTCCATCTCCCGGCGCGACCAGGAGCGGAAGGCGCGGCGCATTACCGACCTGGCTGCCGCACGGCTGGGCGAGTTCGGTGATGTGCCTTTCTTCCTCTACGTCCATTACATGGACCCCCACGGCCCGTACCAGCCGGCCGCGCCTTACGATCCCGGGGTGCCGGCGGGTGGCGCCGGCATGCGTCCCCAGGTGATCCAGGGCCTGAGCGAGTGGCTCAACCTGCAGCGGATTCGCGATCCATCGTTCGGCATTTCACCGGCCGAGCGGGCGCACCTGGTCCGGCTCTACGAGGGGGAGGTGGCCTTCACCGATTTCCACGTCGGCCGCCTGCTGGCCCGGCTGGAGGCCCTCGGCCTGGACGACCGCACGCTGGTGGCCTTTCTCGCCGACCATGGCGAGGCCTTTGCCGAGCGGGGTGCCTTCTCGCACGGCACCAGCCTGCACGAGGAGCAGATCCACGTCCCGCTGTTCATCGTCGAACCGGCCGGCACCCGCGGCGCCGCTCCGCGCCTGGTGGCCCGGCCGGTCCGCACGGTGGACCTGGCGGGGATGCTGCTCGAGTCGGCCGGGGCCGGCGGTCAGGCGCTGCCGGCCGGCGGCCAGCCGCGCCCCGCCGGGGTATACAGTGAACTCAATGCGCTGACCAGCGGGCCTTTCGCCGAGGGGGGCTACGAGGCCTCGCGCATCGTCCGCCGGGACGGCTACAAGCTGTTCTACGCCCCGGACACCGGCGAGCACCTGCTCTTCGACCTGGGGCGCGACCCGGGAGAGCGGGACGACCTGTTCGGCGACAAGCCTCCGGCGGCCGCCGAACTGCTGGCCGACCTCGAGCGGCACCTCGCGGCCGGGCGGCCGGGTGGAACGGATGAGCAGGGCGGCGGCGTGCTGAGCAGCGAACAGCTGGAACGCCTCGAAGCCCTGGGCTACGTGGAGGCCGAACCGGACTCAACCGGCGGCCGCTGAACCGCGTCCGGGGCGCAGGGAAACCGATCGGGAGACGGCCATGGCCCTCGAACCAGCCTCAGGACCGAGCCGGGAGCAGGGCAGCGGTGCAGCGGGCGGAAACGCCTCCGGCCCTGCGCCAGGCCGGTGGTGGCTCGTGCTGCTGGCGCTGCTGCTCCTCTTCTCCGCCTGGATACGGTGGCAGCACGTTTCCTTCCGCTCCTTCGACCCGCGGCCCTTCCCCGACGCGCTCGAATACACCGCGTCCGCCGTCTCCCTCGCCGAGGGCCGCGGCCTGGTGATGCCCATCGGCAGCGGCGTCTACCCGCCGCGCTATCCCTACGGGTTCCCGGCCCTGCTGGCCGGCGCCCACCTGGCGGGCCTGCCGGAGCTCCGCTTCCACCTGGTCAACTTCGTCCTCGGGCTGCTGCTGGTCCTCATCGTCCACGCCCTGTCCCGGCGGGCGGGCGCCGGCCCGGGCGCCGCGCTCTTCGCCGCGGCCATCGTCGCCACCTCCCCGCAGCTCATTCATCTCTCCTTCCGGGTGCTCAGCGACCTGGCCTACCTCAACGTGGTCATGCTGATCTTCCTCCTCCTACCTGCCGGCCCGCCGGCCGAAGGGCGGGTGGTGAAGACCAGGCTGTTCCTCGCCGGGGCGGCCGCCGGCTTTAGCGTGGCCCTGCGCGTGGTCGGGGTCATCCTGCTCCCCGTGCTGCTGGCCGCGGCGGTCTGGCCGCAGCGCCGCGGCCGCCGCTTCCCGCCGCTTGCCGCCGTGCTCCCCGTTATCGCCGGGTGCGCGGTCTGCCTGGTCCCGCAGCTGCTGTTCAACCAGGCCAACTTCGGCGACCCGCTGGCCACCGGCTATTCCTACTGGATCGAGCAATACGGGTCGGCGACGGAACTCTTCGGGCCGCAGTTCGTCGCCGGCAGGGAATATCCCACTTTCGGCAACCTGCACTACTACGCCACCCTGCTGGGCGGGATGATCTTCGACGGGCCGGAGCAGCAGCTTTACGCGCCGGCGGTGTTCCTGCTGGCGGCCGCCGGCCTGCTGCTGCTCGCTCGCCGCGCCCGCCTGCGGGGCCTGCACGCGGCCGGCGCCGCCATGCTGCTGGTCCAGCTGGTCTTCCTGCAGTTTTATTACGGCGCCCAGGTGCGGCTGATCATCGTGGCCATCCCCTGGGCCGCCCTCTGGGCCGCCGAGGGGCTGCAGCTGGCCTGGCACCGTCCGGCCGGGGCCCGCTGGCGCCGCACGGTGCGGGCGGCGGCCCTCCTCGCCTGTGCCGCCGTCCTGCTGCCGCCGCTCGGGTTCGGTGTCGCCGGTGCGCCGGCGAGCGAGCGGTGGGGAGAAGGCGGGATGCCCTACAGCCAGTGGCTGCTCCAGGCCACGCCCGGCAGCGCCCTGATCGTCGGCAACATGTCGCCGGTGGTGGCCGAGTTGCGGCTGCAGGGCCGCGGCGGCCGCGAGTGGATACAGCTCTCGGACAACGACGGCCGCCACGTTTTCCGCTTCCAGCTGCGCGGCTGGCGCGGCGATGGCCCGCCCCTGCCCCAGGCCCGCTTCGCCCGGACCACGCCGGAACCCCGTGACGTCCTGCGCCCGCTGTTCCGTGCCGGCAGGAATGTCCGCTTGTTCGTGGGGCTGGAGCGTCGGGATGGCCGGACGGAGCCGCTGTTCACCACCGACCGCTGGCGGCTGGAGCAGGTCCGAACCGCGCTGGCCCGCGGACGGCCGGTCTACCTGGTGCTGCGGCCCGACGGCCGGCTCAGCGAGCAGCTGCTGGCCAAGATGATGCTGGTCTTCGACCTGGCGCCGGCGGAACGGATGCGCGGTGTGCGGCTGTTCAGGGTCGAGGCCCTGAAGCGGAGACCTCGCGGCGCGGCAGGGCCCGGGCGGCCAGCAGGGCGAGCAGGGCCCAGAGCAGAATCTCGGTGAAGCCCAGCACGGCGGCGGTGCCCCAGGCGCTCCAGGCGGGGATGAAGACCACATAGAGCGCGATGCCTGTGAGGGTCGTGGCAGCCATGGCCACGGTGACCTGCCGCTGGCGCCCCAGCACGTAGAGCACGTGTCCGTTGAGCATGCAGAGCGCGGTGAACGGCAGGCAGAGCAGGAGCAGCCGGAAGAGGTTCTGGGCCGAGCCGGCGGTGGCCGACGCGCCGAAGATCAGGTCGACCAGCGCGGGGGCCACCAGCAGGCCGGGCAGGACCAGCAGTGCGGAGAGCGCCAGCATCAGCCGGCGCCCCTGCCGCCGGAACCGCCGCAGCGCCAGCCGGCCCGCCTCGCCGGTGCCCAGCCTCGACATCTCGGGGAACAGCGCGTCGAGCAGGCAGGCCGGCAGGATGCCCATGGCTTCCCACAGCCGGTGGGCGGCGCCGAACAGGCCGGCCGCCGCATCCCCCTGCCAGGATGCCAGCAGGAGCAGACCGACCCGCCGCTGCAGCATGGCGCAGATGCCGGTGAGGGCGAAGGGGACCGATTGTCTGAGCACCGGCCGCCAGCGGACGCCCACCGCGGACCAGCGGGCGCCGACTCGCCAGCGGCGCAGCAAGACCGCGTAGGCCAGCGATCCCGCACCGCTGGCGGCCGCGTAGGCCAGCAGCACCGCCGATTCGTCTTTCCCGGCGATGAGCAGGAGCACCCCGGCGCCGGTGCCCAGGGCCCGGGCGGCCAGGGTGATCAGGCTGAACACTTCCATCCGCCGGTAGGCCTTGACCAGGGCGCCGACGGCACTGTTGAAGGAGTCGGGCGCGATGGCCAGGGAGACGATGGCGATCAACCGCTGCCACGGGCCGGGAAAAAAGACCGGCGCCACGATGCCGTTGAGCGCGATCACCGCGATGACCACTGCGACGAGTCGCAGGGTGAGCACCGTGGCCCACAGCGATGCCGCCTCTGCGGCCGGCTGGTCCCGGGCCAGCTCGCGCGTGGTGTAGATGCCCAGCCCCAGGTCGGCGATCATCAGGACGATCAGTTCGATGGTCAGGGCCACCAGGTAGCGCCCCAGCCCCTCCGCGCCCACGGTCCGCATCAGCTGGCCGGCCAGCACCAGGGCGAGGATATAGGTGCCCAGCTGCCCGGAGAGCAGCGAGATGGAGTTCTTGCCGATACGGACCGGGGTGTTGTCCTGGATGGCGCGCCACCAGCTGCCGGCCGGTTTGTGGTCCATCCGGTCACCCATCTTCCGCGCCCGATTGTCCTTCGCGGACCAGGTTGATCAGGTCGAAGGACTGGATGAATGACGGCTCGTCCACCAGGCAATCCCGGGCGCGCCAGATGTGGAATGCCCGCCGCTCACGGCCCTCGCCGAGGACCAGCTCCCGGGGGCCGGAGAACCGGCCGAAGGAATTCCCGAGCCGCGAGGAGACCAGGTCCGGATCGACGAAGGTCAGGCTGATCATCGTCACGTCGTCCAGGTCCATGGCGTCCCACAGCCGGAACTGCGGCCAGGAGGTGTGCACCGGCAGACCGGTGTAGTAGCGCAGCTGGCCGGCGAGGCTGTAGTCGATGGCGAACACGGTGTGCGAACCGTCGAGGCCCAGCTCATCCACCCGGTCCCAGCCGCTGCCGTCCAGACGCACCGCCCGGGCCACCGGGCTGTGCGGCCAGGCAGTGGGTTGCAGGGTGGCCCGCACCGTGCCCGCGCCGATGACGGCAGTGGCGCCGATGGCGGCGATGGCCAGGGCGATGACCGGCCGCTTGCGGTCGGCCTGGTACCAGCGCAGCACCGTGCCGGCGGCGAGGACGATCAGCAGGACGAAACCGCTGGTGACGTTGCGCGGGCTGTCCGCCGGGCCCAGGGCCACCGGCAGCACCAGCAGGGCGGCGGGGACCAGCAGCAGCCGGCGGCGGCGGTCCAGCGGGCCGATGCAGCCGATCAGGGCGAACAGCGCCACGGGCAGGGTGAGGTAGTCGGCCAGGTGCACCATGCGTATCAGCGCCGGGGTCTCGGTGAGGGAGGTGGAGGTGAAGTGGTGGATCTGCCAGCGGAAGGACGTCCAGTCGTGGGTCGCGTTCCAGATCAGCGTGGGCGCCAGCCCGGTAAGCGCCACGCCGGCGGCCAGCCAGGTGCGCCGGGCGCGCAGCAGGCCGGGCCGGTTCCAGATGATGAGCACGAGTACGGCCACGGCGTAGACGTAGGCGCTGTACTTGGTGTTGAACAACAGGGCCATGGTGATGGCGGCGCCCCAGAGTGCCCGGCCCTCGCGCGGGGACGGCTCCTCGGCCAGCAGCGGGACGAGGAAGTGGAGGTTGGCCAGCAGGATGATCAGCTGCAGGGCGTCGGTGAAGACGAACCGCGCGGTGATCAGGTATGGCGCGCCGACGGCGACGATGGCGGCGGCGAGCAGGCCGGCCGCCGGGGAGAAGAGGCGGCGCCCCAGCCGGTGGACGAGCAGGACCGCGCCCACGCCGAGCAGGGCGTTGAGCCAGCGGACACCGGCCTCGCTGGAGCCGCCGAGCAGCGTGCTCAGGCGGATCAGCAGCGCCACGCCCCAGGGGTGGTCGTGGTAGGAGAGGTCGAGGTGCTCCGACCAGAGCCAGTAGTAGCTCTCGTCGCCGGTGAGCCCTGGAGCCCCGATGTGCCAGAAGCGGAGCACGGCGGCCGCGGCGATGACGGCGATCAGCAGCCAGCGGCTTTGCCGGAGCGACAGGTCCCTGTTCATCGCGCCTCCAACGTGATGCGGTAGCGGAACCGGTCCCGGGGACCGTCGAGCTCGAGGTCGACGCCGGACCAGGAGAGCACGTAGAGCCCGCGCCACACCCGCTGGGTGTAGCGCTCGCGGCCGTAGACCTGTTTCGCCGGATCGTGTGTCTCGATACAGAACCGGTGGCGGCCGTCGGCGCTGGCGAAGCAGCCGCCGGCGGCATCCGTCGGCTGCCAGATGCCGATCTGCGCGCCCTCCACGGTGCGCTGGCCGTCCGTGTACCGGGTGAAGTGCCGGGCCCCCTGCTCGTTCATCACGAAGGCCTTTTGCCAGGCCCCCTGCAGCCCGGTGAAGTCGACTTCCACCTCAATGGTCCCGTTGGGGTACACGTCGTAGCGGAAGGCCACCGTTCCCCGGGGGGGCACCGGGGCGTACTTTCGCCGGAAGAGCTGGACCGGCCGGTCGACGGTGTCGATGCGGTAGCGCTTCACCAGCCGCATCGCGCCGTCCCGCTCTTCCAGTTCCGTGGTCGCCTCCCGCGAGAGGTGGGCCTGGCCCGCCGCTTCGATGATCGGGCAGCCGAACCCGAAGCCTTCCTCGATCAGCTCCCGGCCTTCGGCGACCCAGACCAGCCCCTTCTGCACGCCGGAGATCTTGCCGATATACGGGCGAGTGTCATCGTAGAGGCGCAGGCTGGTCCCGCCCGGCGCCGGCACTTCGAGGGGTGGCGGCCCCGGGCGCAGCCGGGCGCCGGCCTTGAGCAGGAGGTGGGGTTCGACCAGCTCCGCCGCGGCCAGCCAGGCCAGCGGCAAGACCACTGCGGCAATCGCCAGCCAGAGAAGAAGGCGCTGCTTCCGGCTCACGGCACCACCCCTCCCGTCCGCCGGGGATCGCGGTGGAACATCGGCCAGGCGCGGCGGCCGAGGGGGGCCACGTCGGCCAGCAGGTGGATCCCGTTATTGGCGCCGACGACGATGTCGGCCAGGCCGTTCCCCTCGAGGTCGCCGACCCACGGCGAGGAGAAGACGTAGTCCCCCAGGTCACGGGGGAACCCGGGGAGCGGGCTCCCGGTCGCGGTCCAGCCATGGAGGTGGTGGTCCTTGGAGCCCACCACGATGTCCAGCCGGTCATCGCCGTCGAGGTCCACCAGCGCCGCCGAGGAGATGATCTGGTCGCCGACGTCCTTCGGCCACCCCGGCAGGGGCCGGCCGTCGGCGTCCCAGACGTACATCCGGCCATCCCAGGCGCCGGCGGCGATGTCCAGCCGCCCGTCGCCGTCGATGTCGGCCACCGCCGGGGTGGCTTCGATGCTGTGGATCGTCCCGCCGTCGCTGGCCGGTGACGGCGGCAGGTCGTCCCGCCCGCCCAGCGTGCGCACCGGGAAGCCGGGCCGCTCGCGGGCGCCGGTGTCCACCGCGTGGAGCCAGCCGTCGTCGTCGCCGAAGATGATCCACCACTGCCCGTCCCCGTCGAGGTCGGCGATGACCGGCGACGAGTCGCTGTCCCGGTCGAGCTCGACGGGGAACCCAGGCAGCGGTTCGCCGTTCTCGCGGAAGGCGTGGAGCCAGCCTCCCGTTTCCCGCCCGGGGGTCAGGGTGGTCACCGCCAGCAGCCCCGGGACGCAGGCCACCGTGGCGTCGGGCCAGCCGCGAACCGGCCGGGGCCACCCCGCCGCCGGACGGCCGCCGGCCTGCAGCACGAGCAGCTGTTCCTCGTCCCCGATGGCGATGCGGCCGTCGTCCAGCACCGTGGGCGTGGCCCAGATGCGTGCGCGCAGGGTGACCGGAAAGCCTGGCGAGGCCTTGCCGGCGGCGGTCCAGGCGAACAGCTTTCCCGCGTCGGAGCCGATGAGGATCTCCGGCGTGCCGTCACCATCGAGGTCGCCGAGGGCAGGGGAGGAGAAGTAGCCGCGGCGGATGTAGTGCGGCCAGCCGGGCCGGTCGGCCAGCCGGTGGTCCAGCAGGTAGCAGTGGCCGTCCCAACTGCCGACACAGATTTCCCTGACCCCGTCGCCGTCGAAGTCGTGGGCCAACGGCGAGGAGATCACCGCTGCCGAGGTCGGCTTGAACCAGTGGCCCGGTTCGATTTCCGTCGCCTCCTGCAGTGCTGGGCGGCAGCCGGTGGAAAGGGTCAGGGCGGCCAGCAGCAGCAGAAGCGTCTTGCAGGAGCGGTTTGCCATTCGCGGATCACACCATCGTCACGGGTCAGGATTCACTGGAAAGTGTTTTCGGCTGCCCTGGCCGGCGGGGCACCCGGCGGAGCACTTCGACCACGGTCCGGGCCAGGAGGGCTTCCGCCCTGGTGCGGAGGCGCTTAACCAGGCCGGCCCGCTGATCGCCGTGACGGATCCGGGCCAGCAGCCACTGCCGGCTCAGCATCCTCAGGACCCAGCGGTAGAACATCGAGGAGTAGGGCCGTTCGAAGAGCAGCCGGTTCTCGGCGGTGAAGTCCCAGTCGGGCGAGGCCACCAGCTGCTCCTTGACCTCCTCGAAAAAGGTGGTGTCGGGCAGCGGGTAGGCGATGGTGGAACTGAACTGGTCCGGCCGGCACTCCTGGAGCAGCTCGACGGTCATCAGGATGTCCTCCCACTCCTCGCCGGGGTAGCCGACCATGATGAAGAAGTAGCACTCCAGCCCGTGCCGGCGGCAGAGCTTCGCCGCCTCCCGCACCTGCGCCACCGTGATCCCCTTGTTCATCGCGTCCAGCACTTTCTGCGACCCCGATTCGGCACCGAAGGCGACCCGGAAGCACCCGGCCTCCTTCAGCTGCCCCAGCAGCTCGTCGGTCACCAGGTCGGCGCGGCTGAGGCACTCGAACGGTATCGCCGCGTCGAGGCGGACCACCTCGTCGCGCCATTCCCTCACCCAGTTGCGGTCCACGCCCATCACGTCGTCCACGATGCGGATGCGGTCCGGCTGCTGCTCGTCCTTCAGCCGCCGCATCTCCTCGGCCACGGCCAGGGGGGAGCGGGGACGGAAGCTGCGCCCGAACACCGTGCGCTGGCACCAGCTGCAGTTGAAGGGGCAGCCCCGGGTGGCGATGAGGGACAGGCTGAAGTAGCCGTGCCGCTCGCGCCAGGCCCGCCGGTGGGGCTCAAAGTCGAGGAGGTCCCGGGCCGGGGCCGGCAGCTGGTCCAGGTCGCTGATTTTCGGCCGCGGGGCCGTGCGCTGGACGGCGCCGTCCCCGCCGATGAAGGCCAGCCCGGCCACGCCGGCGAGGTCGGCGGTGGCCCACTCGTCCCGGGTGATGACCGGCAGCAACTCGGTGAACGTCTGCTCCCCCTCGCCCATGACGACGATGTCCACCACCCGCCGTCCATCCGCCTCGTGCTCGAGGTAGGTTTCGGGGCGTCCGGTGGGGTCGGCCCCGCCCACGATCACCGTGGCGCCGCGCGCCCGGGCCAGCCCGGCCAGCCGCAGCGCCTGCCGGCGCACGGTGGTCAGGATGCTCAAGCCCACCACGGCGGGGCGGTCCCGCTCGAGCGTCTCGATGAACCGCTGCTCGTCCTTGTCGAAGGTGCAGTCGAACAGCGCCACGTCGTAGCCGGCGTCGCGGGCAACCCCGGCGAGGTAGAGCAGCCCCAGGGGATAGTAGGGCGTCATCAGGCGCTGTTCCATCGGGTCCTGCTCGAGAAACAGCGGGTTTACCAGCAGCAGGTCAGCCATTGATTTCTTTAGACAGTTGCGAGCGGCCTTTTTTTTCAGGGCGCCACGATCTCATCGGTGAAGGTCAACTTCACAGTCCAGCTGCACATTGTCGTACTGAATAGAAAACACTTTTTTATAAGTATAGGTGGATATCTCCGACCTGACAAGAATTAACCTGTCGGCGATCCAGGTCATCGTCTTTCTTGACAGGCTGCGGGTTGCCATGTACGCTTTTTCGAACGTGATTTTTGCGTTCAACTGTGAAAACCCCCGCGTCGTTGGTATCGCCGAGACCGTCACCCGGTCCGGGACATCACACCCGTGACCCATCGTTCGTCACGCACGATAGCGGAATGGAGCAGGCCGATGCGATGAACGACAGTCCGTTCAGCACAATCGAAGAAGCCATCGAGGACATCCGCAACGGCAGAATGGTCATCGTCTGCGATGACGAGGAGCGCGAGAACGAGGGCGACCTGACCATCGCCGCGGCAAAGGTCACTCCGGAGGTGATCAACTTCATGGCCCGCCACGGCCGCGGGCTGATCTGCCTGCCGATGACCGAGGAGCGCTGTGACCAGCTCGAACTGCGGCCGATGGTGCAGGACAACACCTGCCGCTACGAGACGGCCTTCTGCGTCTCCATCGAGGCCCGTTACAAGGTCACCACCGGCATCTCCGCCGCCGACCGGGCGGCCACCGTGCTCACTGCCGTCGATCCCGCAACCAGGCCCTCGGACCTTGCCCGGCCGGGGCACATGTTCCCCTTGCGGGCCAAACCTGGCGGTGTGCTGCAGCGCACCGGGCAGACCGAGGCCGCGGTGGACCTGGCCCGCCTGGCCGGCTTCACTCCTGCCGGAGTGATCTGCGAGATCATGAACGAGGACGGCACCATGGCCCGCGTGCCCCAGCTGGCGACGTTCGCCGCCGAGCACGGGCTGAAGATGGTCACCGTGGCCGACCTGATCGAGTACCGGCTGCAGCACGAGTCCTTCATCCGCAAGGTGGCCGAGCCGAAACTGCCCACCCCGGCGGGCGAGTTCCGCATCGCCGCCTACGAGAGCGTGATCGACGGCGTGTACCACGTGGCGCTGATCATGGGCGACATCGAAAGCGACGACCCGCTGCTGGTGCGCGTGCACTCGCGCTGCCTCACCGGCGACGTGTTCGGTTCGCTGCGCTGCGACTGCGGGGACCAGATGGACATGGCCCTGGCGATGATCGCCAAGGAGAAACGGGGTGTGTTCCTCTACATGAACCAGGAGGGCCGCGGTATCGGCCTGCTGAACAAGCTCAAGGCCTACGAGCTGCAGGACCAGGGCGAGGACACGGTGGAAGCAAACGAGCACCTCGGCTTCAAGGCCGACCAGCGGGACTACGGCATCGGCGCGCAGATCCTGCGCAAGCTGGGGCTGAAGCGGATCCGCCTGCTGACCAACAACCCGCGGAAGTACATCGCGCTGGCCGGCTACGGCCTGGAGATCGTCGAGCGCGTGCCGGTGGAGATCACGCCCGGCGCAGAGAACGAACGCTACCTGCGGACCAAGAAAGAAAAGCTCGGGCACCTGCTCGACTCGGTCTAGTCATTGACTGTGGACCGGCCACGATTCGGGTGAATGCCATGACCACGCCGTCTGACACCAGCCAGTCGATCGGACCTTTCGTCGAAGCGCCGGCCTCCCTGCTCGACCCGGACATCAGGCACCTCGAGCCGGTTCTCTACGGCGACATCTTCGACTACCCCCTGACCCTGGATGAGATCTGGCGTTACTGCCCGCTGGAGCTGAGCCGCGAGGAACTGGCGCGCCGCCTCGGGGACGGCGGTCCGGCCGACGGCCTGGCGGCCTCGCGCGACGGCTTCTACCACCTCGCGGGCCGGGAAGCCCTCGTCGACCTGCGCCACAAGCGACTGCTGAACAGCCGGGAGATCTGGCGCGGGGCACGCCGGGTCACCCGCTTCATCGGCAACGTGCCCTTCATCCGGGCGCTGGCGGTGACCGGTTCCCTGGCCACGGACAACGCCGGCGAGGACGGGGACCCCGACTTCCTCGTCTTCACCGCCCCCAACCGGATGTGGACCGTCTTTTTCTTCCTCGGTACGTTCCAGCGCCTGACCTCGGTGCAGACCCTCTGCCCCAACTACTACATCACCGAGGACCACCTGGAGATCCTCCCCCGCGATTTCTACAATGCGCGGGAAGTGACCCAGTCCATACCCCTGATGGGCACGGCGCTGTTCGAACGCTTTCTCGAGGTCAACGGCTGGGTCAGCGACTTTGTCCCCAACTTCCGGCGCACCGCGCACCGCGAGGAGGCGGAGCCGGTGAAGCGCAACGTCGTGCTGCGCCTGCTCAGCCGCACCTTCGAGCTGGTCTTCGGCGGCCGGCTGGGCGACGGCCTGGAGGCGCTGATGCGGCGGCTGCTCTTTGGCCGGCTCTTCGCCCACTATCGCGCGTGCGGCGGCGAACCGCCCCATGCCGTGCTCGACGCGGCCAGGGAAGGCCGGGAACTGCGTTTCCACGGGCTGCACCACCGCGAGATGATCCGCACGGCTATCAGGGAGCGGGTGGAGCGCCTCCGCGAGCTGCGCGTCCAGAGGCCCGCTTCATGAGCTCCACGTCCACTGCGCAAGGCTTCGACAGCCTGGCCCCGGACTACGACGAGGACTTCGGCGACAACCCCGTGGGCCACTGGATGCGCAAACGCACCTGGCAGCGGATGGATGCCTGTTTCGCGCCCTCGTCGAGCATTCTCGAAGTGGGGTGCGGCACCGGGATCGACATGGCCCGCCTGGCCGGGCAGGGCCACCGGCTGACCGCGGTGGACATCTCGCCGGCCATGGTCGAGGCGTCGAGGGCCAAGGCAACGGCCCTGGCCTGCGAGCACCCGCCGGTGCTGCTCTGCGCCGACCTGAGCAGCGGGCCGCTGCCGGAGGCGGTGTCCGGGGCCGCGCCGTTCGACGGCCTGCTCTCCAACTTCGGCGCGCTGAACTGTGTCCGCGACCTGCCCGCACTGGTGGAACGGTTTCACGGCCTGCTCCGCCCCGGGGCCCCCTTTCTCGCCTGCGTGATGACCCGGCCCTGCCCATGGGAGCAGTTCTACTACCTGCTGCGGTCCGAGCCCGCCACCGCCTTCCGCCGCCACCGCCGCGACGGGGTGGTGGCCGTGATCGACGGGCACGGGGTGCACACCTGCTACGAGAGCGCCGCCGGCTACTCGCGGATTTTCTCCCCGCACTTCCGGGTGGAGCGCCGCACGGCGCTGGGCCTGCTGGTCCCGCCGCCCTACCTCCACGGCCTGGCCGAGCGCTGGCCACGGCTCTTCCGCCTCGCCGCGCGGACGGAGTCCCTGCTGGCCCACCGCTGGCCTCTCCAGCTGGTCGGCGACCACGTCCTGTTCGAGATGACGGCCCGCTAGCCCCGGAAACCTTGCCATCCCACTCGACCGCCATCTATAATGAATGTCGAACAACCGTTCGGTAACCTGACGGTTCATTCCGCCCCTTAAATCAAACCCGCCGTCCGCCTGAACCGGAGGGAGAACGATGCTGCGAATCGGTATCGACGTGGGAGGCACCTTCACCGATTTCCTGGTGCAGGAGGGGGACGGTTCGGCCATTTTCAAGGTGCTCTCCACACCCGAGGACCCCTCCATCGGGCTGATTAACGGTCTCGAGGAGATCGCCGGAGCCCGGGGGATGACCCTGGAAGCGTTCGTTCCCACCATCGACATCATTGTCCACGGCACCACGGTGACCACCAACGCCGTGCTCACCGGCAACGGTGCCCGTACCGGGCTGATCACCACCGAGGGCGTGCGTGACGCGCTGGAAATGCGCCGCGGCATCCGCGAGGAGCAATACAACAACCGCTACACCAATGTGGAGCCGCTGGTGCCCCGGCGCCGGCGCCTGCCGGTGAAGGGGCGGGTGGGGCCCCAGGGAGAGGTGCTCACCGAGCTGGACGTGGAGGGGCTCACCGCCGCGGTGCGGCTGCTCAGGGACGACGGGGTGGAGGCGCTGGCCGTCTGCCTGATGAACGCCTTTGCCAACCCGGCCCACGAACAGCGGGCGGCCGAGATCGCCGCCGAGGAGCACCCCGGCGCCTACCTCTCGGTATCGACCAGGGTCCTGCCGGCGGTCCGCTTCTATGACCGGGTGAGTACCACCGTGCTCAACGCCTATGCCGGGCCGATCCTCAAACGCTACATCGAGGCCCTGCTGCGGCGGCTTGGTGAGCAGGGCTTCCGCGGTGTGCTGCTGATCATGCAGTCCAACGGCGGGGTGACCACGCCCGAGGCGGCCCGCGACCTGGCGGCCATGACCCTGCTCTCCGGACCGGCCGCCGGACCGGGCGCCGGGGCGGCCCACGTGGCGGTGCACGGCCTGGCCGACTCGATCACCGTGGACATGGGCGGCACCTCCTTCGACACCGCGCTGGTGCTGGACGGCAAACCGATCACGGTCACCGACGGCGAGATCGACCGCCGCCGCCTGGCCCTGCCCATGCTGGGCATCGTCACCATCGGCGCCGGGGGCGGCTCGGTGGGCTGGCTCGACGAGGGCGGTCTGCTGCGGGTGGGCCCACAGAGCGCCGGAGCAGACCCCGGCCCGGCCTGTTACGGCCGCGGCGGGGACCGGCCCACCTGCACCGATGCCGACCTGCTGCTGGGCTACCTCGACCCGGACTTCTTTGCCGGGGGCAAGCTGCCGCTGAACATCGACTCGGCCCGCCAGGCCATGTCCTCCCTCTCCGGCCCGCTGGGGGGCAGCGAGGAGGACGCGGCTGCCGGGGTCTACCGGGTGATCAACAACAACATGGCCAACGGCGTCCGCGAAGTGACCATCAAGCGGGGCCACGACCCGCGGGACTTCCCGGTGGTGGTGGCCGGCGGGGCCGGGCCGCTCCACGCCTGTCTGATCTGCCGCGAGCTGGAGATCCCCTTCTTCCTCGTTCCCCGGGAGTCGTCGATCTTCTGCGCCGCCGGGATGCTGGCCACCGACCTCAAACACGACTACGTGCGCAGCCTGATCTCCCGCTGGGACCAGCTGGACCCGGACCGCCTGGTTTCACTGGTGGACGAGATGGCGGCCGAGGGGCAGCGGGTACTGGCAGGGGAGGGGATCCCCGCCGACCGGGTCAGACTGGAGCCGGCCCTCGACCTGCGCTACCTCAAGCAGTATCACGAGGTAACCCTGCCGGCCAAACTTGACGAAGTGACCCAGTCCCCGAGGATGAAAGCCATCGCCTCCCGCTTCCACGCTGAGCATGACCGGCTATACGGCTACTCGCTGGAAGAGGAGGGCACGCCGCTGGAGCTGATCAATGTCAGGCTGTCGGCGGTGGGGATCACCGACAAGCCCCGCTCCATCGCCGGCGAAGCGGCCGGGGCCGACTCCTCGGCCTCGCTAAAGGGCACGCGGCGGGCCTACGTCCCCGAGACCGGCGAGTTTGCCGAGATCCCGGTCTACGACGGCCACACCCTCGAGCCGGGCAACCGCATCGCCGGGCCGGCGCTGGTGGAACAGGTGAACACCACGCTCTTCATCTCCGGGGACTTCGACGCGGTGGTGGACCTGCACGGTGCATTTGTCACCTATCTCCGCGACCGAATCGACGCGCTGCCGGAGACGGTGCGCAACCTGCTGGAGTAGGAGTCGTCATGGCTGAAGCTAACATCGACCCCATCCTCGCCTCGGTGCTCACCCGGGCCTTCAAGTCGATCACCGACGAGATGTCGGTTTCGATGACCAAGACCACCCGTTCGCCGATCCTCTGCGAGGCCCGGGACTTTGTCACCGGCCTCTACGATGCCGAGGGCCGGATGCTGGAGCAGACCGAGAACCTGCCGATCCTCTCCTTCTCCCTGGCCCCGGTCTGCAAGTACATCATCGATTACTACGGCGACGAGATCTATCCCGGTGACGTGATCATGCACAACGACGTCTTCTCCCTCGGCAACCAGAACAACGACGTGGCGGTGTTCAAGCCGATCTTTCTCGAGGAGACGCTGATCGGCTGGGCGGCCACCAAGGGCCACCAGGCCGACATCGGCGGCGCGGTACGAGGCGGCTACAACCCCAACGCCACCGAGGTCTGGCAGGAGGCGCTCAGAATCCCGCCGGTGAAGGTCTACGAGAAGGGGTGGCTGCGCAAGGACGTCTGGAACCTGATCTTCGCCAACATCCGTCTCGACATCGTCGAGGAGGACATGCGGGCCGAGATCGGCGCCTGCGTGGTGGGTGAGCGGCGGCTGCAGAAACTGGTGCAGAAATACGGCCTGGAGACCTTCGAGGCCCACAAACAGCACATCTTCGCCTCCACAAAGAAGATGATGGAAGCCGAGATCGAGCGGATCCCCAACGGCAAATACTCCGGCGAGGCCACCGTTTACTTCGACGGCCGAACCCCGGGCAGCACCTACCAGATCAAGGTCACCATCGAGGTCAAGGACCGCTCCATCGTCTTCGACTATTCGGGCACCGACCCCCAGACCGACGGCTTCGTCAACGGCACCTACACCTCCTCGGCCTCGGCCACCATCCTCACCTTCCTGCAGATGGTCAACCCCGACATCCCGCACAACGAGGGGATGGTGGAGCCGATCTCCATAATCATCCCCGAGGGGACGATCCTCAATGCCGCGTACCCGGCGGCCACCACCTTCGGCAACCACCTCTGCCCGCCCAACGCCGACGCCATCATGCGCGCCCTGGCCCCGGTGATCCCCGACCGGGTCACCGCCGGCTGGAACCAGCTGCTCTGTTCGCTGACCACCGGTCTCGACACCCGGAAGAACGACACCTACGTCGACATCTGCTTCATGGGCCTCAAGGGCGGCTCGGGGGCGATGAAGGGCACCGACGGCTACGACCACATCGGCATGATCGACGCCTCGGGCGGCGTGCTGGACCAGGACTACGAGATGTTCGAGCAGCAGACGCCGCACCTGCTGGAGAAGCACGAGCTGCTCACCGACTCGGCCGGCCCCGGCCAGTGGCGCGGCGGCCTCGGCGTGGAGACCCGCATCCGCTTCGGCGGCGGGCCGGTGCAGCTGGTGACCTTTGGCGACGGCGACATCGAGCCGGCCTTCGGCCTCTTTGGCGGCGGCGAGGGCACGCTCAATTACATCGAGCTGCACGAGCCGGACGGCGAGGTCTACACCTGCACCACCAAGGACCTGGTGCGCGGGGTGCCCCCCGGCACGCTGTATGTGCAGGAAGCCGGCGGCGGTGGTGGCTGGGGCGACCCGAAGAAGCGCCCGGCAGCCAGGGTGGCCGAGGAGGTACGCGACGGCATCATCTCCCTCGACCAGGCCCGCGAAGCCTACGGCGTGGTGCTGGACGAGAAGACCCTCCAGCTTGACGAGGAAGAGACGGAGCGGCTGCGGGGGGCGTAAAACGTATATCATCGACGACAACCCCGGTTTCCAACTGCGGTCAGAAAACCCGGCAGATTGACACTTCCGCCATCCGGCCCTGATCTTGCTCAGCCTGGCCTGCATGGGCCAGGAGACGAAGAGCATCTGCCGGCCCCGGCGGCCGGAGCGGACCGACTCGTCCATAAGATTCAAAGACATCTGCTCCCTCCTGAAACGCCTTGGTTTTCGTTCCAGGAGCAGGGGCAGCCACCACATCTTCTGGAGAGAAGGCATCGAGGAACTGATCAATCTTCAGGCAACCGGCGGTAACGCTAAACCGTATCAGGTCAAGCAGGTTCGAATGGTCATCCTCAAGTACAACCTCGACGAGGATCCCCGATGAACAAGTACGAGATCAACATCTTCTGGAGTATCGAGGACCGCTGTTTCGTGGCGGAAGTGCCCGAACTTCCCGGTTGTGCGGCTCATGGTGAGACCCAGGAGGAAGCTTTGGGGAATGCCAAAAAGGCCGTAGCGCCCTGGATCGATACCGCCAATCAGAACGGTAGGCCCGTCCCGGAACCAAAGGGGCGGGGACTCACCATCGCCAAGTAGCTGGAAACCGCGGTTGACGAAATCGTCACCCGGAAGGCACGTCTAACACCTGCCCATCCTGGGTCGGTGGCTCACGCCATCGCGGGAGCCACCGGCGTCTGGATCAAGGACCTGCCGATCACCCCGGAGAAGATACTGAAGTCGCTGAGGGAGAAGAAGAAGGAAAAGGTGACTGGCACCCTGTCACCTCTTGATGCGAACGGGAAAAAATGGGGACTGGCATGCCTTGGTGCCCGTCCCCATTTTTATCCTAGCAGCCAGGTGCCTGCCCCTCCCACAGCCTTCAGGGTATTGTCGCGATAACCGTCCTCACCCGTGTCGCCGCATCCCCGGACGGCGGGTAGGGCGGCTGGTTGTATGGCGCCGGCGTGGTGTCCATCACCCGGAAATGGAAACTGTTCGTGCCCACAAGGGTGGGGCCGGCAGGGAACTGGTTGGGCCAGTTCCGGAAGAGGACCTCGTTCGGCGACAGATTGGTGTACCCCGCCCGCCAGTTGCTGAACCAGGCGCCGCTGCCGATCTCGACGTCGATGGCCACCGATGCCGTGCGGGTATGTGTCGCATCGCGGCCATGGAGCATGTTTCTCAGGTAGACCTGGTGGCTCGTCTCGAAGGGCAGCGTACCGGCAAGCGGAGATATCGTGTAGTCGCCGTTGATGGTCCGGCTCATCGTATTGTTGATCAGCACCGAGATCTTCCAGGAAGAACATCCTCGTGAAACAACCAGGTCGAGATCATCGTCATTATCCAGATCAATCATGGCCATGGACTCGACAGTGTCACTATTCTCTATGCCATATACAAATGGCCGGAACGAGCCGTCCCCGTCGCCCAGCAGAACCGCGACCCAATTGGAGCAGCGAATTACCAGATCGAGGTGTCCATCAAGATCAACATCACCGACGTGATCGATCATCTCCGGGTTCGCAACGTCGGGATATTCCAGTTCCACCGCGTCCTGGAACGAACCGTCTCCGTTACCAACCAAGAACCCCAGGGTCGTGTATTCACATGACACGGCCAGATCGGGGTTCCCGTCTTCATCCAGATCGCCGATGGCCACGGATTCAGGAGCAAACACGCTGTAGTTCGCTTCATCGGCGAACGTGCCGTCGCCGTGCCCCATCATCACCGAAACGCTGTCGCCACTGTGATTGACCAGGACCAGGTCAGGGTTTCCATCATGGTTCAGGTCGCCAAAATCGCAAGTTCCCCTATATGTACCCAACCCCAGCGCCGATGCCGGCTCAAAGGATCCGTCTCCATGGCCCAGGAGTACAAAGTAATCGGAATACGTCCGCACGATCAGATCGAAGTTGCCGTCAACGTCCAGATCATCGGTGATGATCGGGGATAGCGGCTCGTCAGGAATCTCGATTTCCGCGATCTCCTGTACTCGGCCGTCGCGCTGGCCCAGCAGAACCGTTAGGTAGGGATCGTACCTGAAGCACGCAACAATGTCGGAATAACCGTCTCGATTAAAATCTTCGACGACCAATGAACTGAACCCATTGCCGGCCACGGAACCGACTTTGCTGCCGAATGTCCCGTCCCCCCTGCCCAGCAAAACAATGATCTGGTAATCTACCTTGCCCACGTCTTCAGCCGGAAGGACCACGTCGGGATTGCCGTCGGCATTCACGTCACCGACATCGCCTGTACAGTGACCCGGAAATGCATTGTTGGAAGACGCTGTAGCGAAAGTGCCGTCACCATGGCCCAGGATGACAGACACGTCTCCACCGACAAGAAAAACATTGTTGTCCACAACAAAATCCGGATTGCCGTCGCCGTCACAGTCCGCAACGCAAAAGGAGATATTTGAACTACCGGTTTCCACCAGCACACCTTCCTGGAATGTACCATCACCCTCGCCCTTTAAAAACGAAAGATCACCACCGCTTTCATGGCTACACGTTGTGATCAGGTCCGGTATCTGATCATTGTCGATATCGAAGACTTCGATGGACCACGGGTTCTCGGCAACAGGAATATGTTCGGCGGGTAGAAAACTCCCGTCCCCAAGCCCGATCAGCACTGAAACCGTGTCGCCACTTCGATTGGCCGCGACCAGGTCAGTCCAGCCGTCAGCGTTCAGGTCGCCGGCAGCCACGCCCCAGGGATGATCACCCACCTGGTACTCGACACCGCCTTGGAATGTGCCGTCGCCATTGCCCAGCAGCACCATGATCATGTCGTTATGGAACTCATTGAGCACGAGGTCCTGTGCACCGTCACCGTTGAAATCGCCAACGGCAAAGTTCAATGCTTCGAAATCGAGGTCGTAAGCTATGGCCTTCTTAAAAGTACCATCTCCCCGGCCAAAGAGGACCGACAGCCGCCCTTCCTGCCCCGACGCACCGCCATCCGAGTGGGCCAACGCAAGGTCACGATGTCCGTCGCCGTCGAGGTCGAGGGATTTCACCATCCTGGCTTCAGTGAAAAGCCGGTAGTGACCGGCAACGGCAAAAGTGCCGTCGCCGTTGTTCAGCAGCACCCAGATATTGCTCCTCGTGTCGTATACGCGGTATGTCACGACGGCCACATCAGAGTCACCGTCCTGGTCCAGGTCATCGGTGATCATCGAAGTTCCAGAGATGGGCCCTGCTTCGCCGATGGAATAATCCACGGGATATTGAAATGTGCCGTCGCCCCGGCCGAAACAAATCCCGACAAGTTCCTCGTCATATGTCCATTCACGGAACACCGCAAGATCCTGAATCCCGTCCCCATCCAGGTCATCGACAGCAAACGCTCGGCTTTCGACCGGTAAGGCGATCGCCGCATCGAACAGCCTTGCCTCCGCCGAGGTGGACAACGCAAGCGCCATCGCCAGCAGGTGAAAGCAGATGCCCAACCGTGATCGTATACCCATTGACGAGGCCTCCCTGCGGCGGCAGGATCGATATTCAAGGCCACCTTATGGCAGTGAGCAACAACGAACAGTATCTTTTGATGATTAGAATGCCTGCATCTGATAGATCACATACAAATTTATGGTTTATAGTTTAATTTGGCAAGTCCGAAATCGCACCGATTGCGGGGATCTCCCTGCCTGGCGGTACGCGCATACAACCCTGCCTGCCCGCTTTCGGACCGTATGCCACGGCTGTGCCACCGCCCCCTTCCTCTCCAGCCCAGCCGGCTGCCATCCCACGGGAATTCCCGGGGAGAAAATGGCCGGCTGATGTCGTCCCTGAGGACCTCCGCTTGACATGTGGATCACATGTGAATATGTTGTCAACATGTCCAAGATGATCCAAATTCGAAACGTGCCGGACGAGCTGCACCGCCTGCTCAAAGCCAGGGCGGCGCTCGAGGGTCTGCCCCTCTCCGACTACCTCCTCGGCGAGGTGGAGCGCCTGATGGAACGTCCATCCCCGCGTGAACTGAGACTTCGCCTGCGCGGCCGCAAAGCCGTCATCACCGGCGTGCCGCCGGCCCGGGCAGTCAGGGACGAAAGGGACGGGCGGTGATTGTCGTCGATGCTTCCGCGGTTTTAGAGGTGCTGCTGAACACCCCGGCGGCGGAGCGGATCAGCGAGCGCATCTTCGCCGACGGCGAGACGCTTCACGCCCCGCACCTCCTCGACCTCGAGGTGGCCCAGGTGCTCCGGCGCTATTCTCTCGCGGGTGAACTCAAACCGTCCCGGGGCCGCCAGGCGCTCGAGGACCTGCTCGACCTGCCGTTGACCCGCTATCCCCACGACCTGTTTCTGTTCCGGGTCTGGGAGCTGCGGAACAACGCCACCGCATACGACGCCGTCCATCTGGCCCTGGCGGAAGTCCTGGAAGCGCCTCTGATCACCAGGGACGCCCGTCTCGCCTCGGCCGCCGGCCACCGGGCAGCGATCGTCCTCGTCTGAAATCGGGGGTGATGCAATCACCCCGGAGAAGATCCGAAAGGCACTTAAATAAAAATGGGGACAGGCGCCAAGGCGTGCCAGTCCCCATTTTTCGATTTTTTTCCACGCGTACGCAGCGCCGGGAACAGTGGTCAGCGGGCCGTCTCCCGCACCGTGACCTCGCGCTGCACCTCCATCGCACCGCGGAATATCCGAAGCCAGGGGCTGTGCGCGCCCGCCTCGTCTCTCATCAGCCTGTACCTCCAGAAAAAACCCATCCGCACTGTTGTTTAAATCGTCTCGCCCTCACCTGGCCGGCGGTTCCGAACTCATGGTTCGACAGTTCCGAATACCGGTGGAACCAGCGACGTGCCTCGATGAAACCGGCTTTCCGGTCGGAGGCCGTCGCGGCGATGCGGGAAGCGAGGCCGGCGTTGTCGGCCGGGGATGTGGCCGCCAGACCGAAGGTGGACGCCAGCAGGGACAGCGTTGCCAGCACGGTTCTCAGTATTTTCATGGTATCCCCCGGGAGTGTCGTTCGGTCTGCTATCCCTCCAGCCAGTCGGAGCCGATCATCGGCCGGCCGGCCAGGGCGATGTAAAAGCCATAGAAAGCGAGGGCGAGAGTGGCACCGAGGGTGACGATGGTGCCGGTGGCCCACCAGTGGGTCAGGTCGGAGGTGATCACCAGTTCGTTCACCGCTGCCGATACGCCGAAGATGACCGTCGCGGAGAGCAGGCCGAGACGGACCAGGCTGAAGACCACCAGGCCCATGGTCACCGCGATCCCGAACAGGTCGAACCAGGTACTCGATCTCGGGCAGGTTGAGCAGCAAGACCAGCAGGGTCACGATGATCCCGGTGACCCAGAATCGCTTCACCAGCAGCGAGACGAGCAGCAGGATGATCAGCAGCGCCATCGCCGGCACGACGGCGTGGACGAGACTGTCGAGCAGTTCCCCCACGGCGAAACGGCTCCCGTTGAGCGCGTTGAGCGTCACCCAGTCGGGCCGGCGCGGGATCTTGCCGAAATACGGCGGCGCCAGCTGACCGACCTTCCAGAGCAGCGCTGCGGCCAGCCCGAGGCCGCAGCCGAACATGACGTCCCGGCCCACCAGCGGGTCACGAAACCGGCCGGAGAGCGCCCGGGTCCAGGAGATGATGGTGTCGGGCCAGCGGCGGCGAATGTACGGTTCCAGGGCGAGGTAGAAGGTGTAGATCAGCAGCGCTTCGAAGAAGGTCTGGGCCAGGGTGGCGATCAGGCCCCAGAAGGCGAGGTCGATGGACGCCAGGTGCTTGGCGTAGAGCAGCCATGCCAGCATGTGGATCAGGACGAAGACGGTGGCGATGCGGTAGGAACCGCGAAGATCGCTCCTGCCAAGACGAAGGTTCCGTCGGGCCAGCAGGAAGCCGCCGACCAGCACCACCGTGACCAGCAGGATGAAACCGGTCTGGGCGAGCCGCTCCCCGCGCGGCTTCTCCAGGGCGGCAGGTTCGAACGGCTTCTCCCACGGCGCCACGACCCTGAAGTAGATTGGTTTTCCGCGATAGGAGGCGGCTTCTACCCTGATCCCCGGTGAGGCCCCGGCCAGCTCCCAGGCGGCCCGGTAGTCGCAGTACAGGGGTGGATTCCAAACCGGCTCCACCGGCTGCAGTGTCTCCATGTCGATCCCGGCCGCGGCGAAAAGCGGGGCCCAGTCCGGTTTGCCGGGCGGCTCATCGTCCCCTTCATCCTTCTCCGGCGGCAGGATCTCCATGCGGACCAGCCGGCCTTCGGTATCCAGCCTCACCGTCGCCATGCCCGGCGTCGTCGTCGGCGGATCCTCCAGGTTCATCCGGTTCGAAACCACACTGAGCGGTTCGAGCAGCACCGGGCTCTGGCGGTAGAAGAAGAAAAGGCTCGAGCGCTCCCGCTCACCGAGACCGTCCCAGCGATCGGCGCTTTTCAGTTCCTCGAAATGATCGAGTGCCTGGTCGTTCCGGATGTATCCCCAGAGGTAGTCGGCCGGTTCAGTATTCAGACCGGCACCGGCCAGGATGCTCTGTGCCTCGTCAATCAGGACCTGGGGGGCCTTGGTCAGCGGCGCATGGGAGGTCACCTTCCCTTTCCCGGCGAGCAGGAACAGGATCACGGCACAGGCGACAATGCCGGCCAGCGTGGCCCAGGCCAAGAGCGGGCGCAGGCCGCCCCGGACCATCGAGGCGGCGACCATCTCGGGGGACGGCGTCTCACCGGCAGCCAGCGCTTCACCGAGCGGATCCCCGCCGGGCAGCGCCGCGGCCACCGCCAGGACCGACGAAGGCCGTTCGGCCGGATGCCGGGCGAGGCAGGCCAGGATGACCCGCTCCACGGCCGGATCGATACTCCGCACCAGGCTGGACGGGGTGGTCACATCCTGCAGCTGCTTCTTTTCCAGTTCGGTCCGGGTGGCCGCCGCGAAGGCAGGCTTGCCGGTGAACAGTTCGAACAGCACCAGGCCGAGAGTGTAGATGTCGCTGGCGATCGAGACCTCCCGGCCCGCCCGCTGTTCGGGCGCCATGTAAGCCGGAGTGCCGGATTTGAGATCGCTCTTCTGTATTTCACCGGCCATGGCGGCGAGGCCGAAATCGGTGATACGCACCCGGCCGCTGCCGTCCAGCATGATGTTGGCCGGCTTGAGGTCCCGGTGCAGCACACCCTTGTCATGGGCCGCCGCCAACCCGGCGCAAAGCTGCCGTGCGATCTGCAGTGCCTTGTCTTCGGATAGTCGACCTATCCGCCGGAGCAGTGAACGGAGGTCCTCGCCATCAACATATTCCATTGAGAGGAAGTGCTGGTCCTCGTACTCGAAGACATCATAGACCCGGCACACGCTCGGATGGGAAATCTGCCGGGCGATTTTCACCTCGTGGAGAAAACGGGTCAGGAGGGACGGTTCCTCCCTGAATCGCTCGGGCAGGAATTTCAACGCCACCTGCTGGCCGAGCTTCATGTCGTCGGCACGGTAGACCTCACCCATCCCGCCCTTGCCGAGACGGCCGACGATACGGTATCGATCGGCCAGCAGCGTACCGGGGGCAAATCGCACCTCGGTCTCGGAGGCGGAGGAGGACGAGGCCGACGAGCCGACAGTGGCCGTGGGGTCGGAACGCTGCACCAGATCCGCCTCGTCCACCGGGTGGCCGCAGTTCAGGCATATCATTGCGCTGTCTGCGAGTTCCGCTTTGCATGAGCCGCATTGAGCCATTGCGGACAACCCTTCTGCGATCGACAGCAGCACCGAACGGGAGCTGTCAACCGGGAAACCGGACGATTCATGAAACGTAGCTCGAAATAATATATAAAAATTATAGAGATTACCTGTTCAGGGGTCAATGATGCTCCTGCAGTCCCCTTCGATATCCGGACCGAGAGAGCGTGGAGCCTTTTTTCGGCGTTCCCCCCGGCCACTGTTTTCCGATAAACTGCTGATGGACCGGAAGACGGCACCGAGGGAGGTGAACGAATGAACCTGCTCCGCATCGAAACTCACAACCGCGTGGCCGTGGTCACCCTCAACGATCCCGGACGCCGCAACGCCATCTCGCTGGCGCTGGCCGAAGAGATCGCCGGCACCCTCGACGGGCTCGTCTCCTCGGTGACTGCGGCGAGCCGCTGAAGCGCCGAATCTCCACCGGCCTCTGCCGCTCAGCGGTGGAGGCGACCTAACGATTTCTACCGCGCCGGTCTGGTCCATGACGAACTCCGGGTGGGGATGGTGGTGACGCCCCAGCGGTTCGGGGACCGGGTAAACCCTCATATCCACCTCCATGCCCTGGCCACCGACGGGGCCTTTGACGCATCAGGCTTCTTCCGCCCGATGCCCTTCGACATGCAGGGGGATATCGAGGTGCTGGAGCAGCTGTTCACCAGGCGGGTACTCGACCTGATGGTGCGCCGAAAGCGTCTGAGCTTGCGGCCTTCGCGACGAGATGTTGGGCTGGGAGCACAGCGGTTTCTCGGTGGACGGCTCGGTGAAGGTCGTCTCGTTCATCTCGACGGCGCAGTCCGAGGTGATCCGCCGCATCCTCGAGCACCTGGGGGCAAAGCGCCGCTTCCCGCGCGGTCTCCGCGTCTCCGTCAGCAGCAGTGCCCCCACAGGCACACATCACGAGCAGGACCAGCAGGATTCACCATCTCATTTTCGGCATATTCTCACCCTTCCGGTTCCAGAGCATCCCAGATGTTCCGGACCTTACTTTCGCGGCAGCTTTATCGTGTGGCCCTGCTGCTCGACGGACATGGAAAAAGCCTGCCCCTTGTCATCCAGCGAGAATTTGAGCTTCGCGGGCTCGCCGTAGTAGTCAACGCTGAACTGATTCTCTCCGATGGACGTCAGCGGCAGATATTCCGGAGGCGATTTCCGGATATCCGACATGACATACTGGCCGTCCTTCTTTTCGATCCGTAATCCGCTTTCATCGTAGCCGTATACCGCTGTAATGCCGTCCGTTTCGGCTGCCGCCGTACTGGCCGCGGGCACGTCTTCCACCACAGGTTTTTCTCTGGTCTGCACTTCTGCGGGTGAGAGCACGATCTGAACGGTTTTCAGCTCCTGTCGATACCCTTCAGGCGGCGTCTTGCTGCCAAACTTGGAGCCGTCCCGGTACGAAAATTCAGCACTCAGTTCCAGGATCATTCTGCTGCCGTCCGGCGTGAAACTGCTGGCGCCATCCGCCACTTCAGCCACGGTGAGCCAGACGGTGCCTTCATCGTCGGCCTTGAAGGCGCCGCTCGAGTTCATGGAATACATCAAAGCTTCCTGGATTTTTCCCCTGAAAAAATCCCATGCCTCGCTTTCGCTGAAGTCTCCGTAGGTGTGGAACGGCAGGTCCTTGATCCGGCCGCTGACCGGTGTGCCTTTCTCCAGAGTCACCATGATGCCGCTGCCCTCGGAATGGGGCTGCTGGTCCCGGCCCTGGTAGACGTTGCCAACCATGTGAACAACCACCTCGAAACCCAGGGGCGATGCTGCCTCCAGTTTCAGCTCCCGGTGCAGGGCATCGGCCAGTTCCGCGGTGTTGTGTACGTCCGACAGTGCCGCCGGATCGATGGTGAACCGGACCCCCACAGCATCGGGGGGGTAGTTTTCCGCGGCCACTACGGTGCCCGTTGCACAGGCGAACAGGGAAGTGAACAGAACCGCCAGGAATGGAATACCGCGAACGAACCGGCTTCTCATCTGCATTTCTCTCTCTCCTCAGTCTTGAACTGTTTTCGACGTTTGGTGCAAGGAATAACCGGATCACGGGTGGTCCCGGTATCAGCTGTTCCTCCAGGCTCGCCAACGGAAATGGGGAGCACTCTTTATATTTTTATCCGGCAAGGCTACCACAATAGTAGACAATGTTCGGGAGGGATATTTTGCATTGTGAAAATGGAACGGCCGTCAGGCTGTCCCACGTGGCTCCTGGAGGTTTTTTCAGGCCGTGGGGATCGTCCTTCGCGGGGCAGACACAGCCTCGCAGCGCTTCCGCCAGCGCCTCCTCGGTGAGCAGTTCCATGGCCCGGTTCACTCAAGGTCACCATCGAGGTCAAGGACCGCTCCATCGTCTTCGACTATTCGGGCACCGACCCCCAGACCGACGGCTTCGTCAACGGCATCATCTCCCTCGACCAGGCCCGCGAAGCCTACGGCGTGGCCCTCGACGAGAAGACCCTCCAGCTTGATGAGGAAGAGACGGCGCGGTTGCGGGGGGGGATTAGAGAGAGCGAATGTCCCGTGCCTGGTCGCGTCGCGAGCAGTACGAGGTCGCCAACAGGCAACTGGCGGCACGCTCCATCGAGAACATCAGGGTTTTCGTCGCCGACGGCTCTCGGGAGATTTGCTCGGCGGATCTGAGGAAGTGGAAGAACCGGGGCCGAGGCGCCCCGATTCACGCAGCGCTTTTCGCAGCAGGTACTCGATCTGCCCGTTGACGCTTCGTAATTCGTCCCGGGCCCAGAGGCGAAGCGCCTCCAGGACCCGGGGGTCGGTACGAATCAGGAATGAATTGCGGTCCGCCACTGGTTCCTCGGAATCACTGGTAGAGAGAGCCCGTGTTCACGACCGGTTGGGTATGCCGGTCGCTGCACAGGACCACAAGCAGGTTCGAGACCATCGCCGCTTTTCGCTCGTCGTCCAGCTCCACGATCGAATCCCTCTTCAGATGATCGAGAGCCATCTGCACCATGCTGACCGCGCCCTCTACAATCTTGGTGCGGGCCGCCACCACCGCCTGGGCCTGCTGTCGTTGCAGCATGGCCGCGGCGATCTCCGGCGCGTAGGCCAGGTGGCTGATACGCGCTTCGATCACTTCCACTCCCGCCTTGTCCAGGCGCTCCTGGATGTCATGCTGCAGCTGGTCGCACACTTCGGTGGCATTGCCGCGCAGAGAGATCTCGTCGTCGGAACTGTCGTAGGGGTGCCGGCTGGCCAGATTGCGCAGGGCGGCCTCGCTCTGCACCTCGACGAAGTCCTCGTAGTCATCGACCTCGAACAGCGCCTCGGCGGTGTTGACGACACGCCATACGACCACCGCCGAAATATCGATCGGATTGCCGTCCTTGTCGTTGACCTTGGACGGCCTGCCGGAAGTGCGGCTCCTGGCCGTGACGACCTTGCCGCCCGCGTCCTTCTTCTCCGGTGTGGTGATCGAGCCGGTTTCGAAGTTGCGTACCCTCAATGACAGCTTCTTCTTGGAGTAGAAGGGATTGACCCAGAAGAAACCGGATTGGACCACCGATCCCTTGTACTTGCCGAACAGGAGGTAGGCGCGCGCCTCGTTCGGTGCGATCGCCTGGAACCCGGAGAGCGTGAGGGTTCCCAGCAGGAAGGAGATGATCCCGCCAATCAGCATCGGCAGGAACGTTGCGCCGGGCATCGTGTTCAGCCTGACGATGGATGTGATGAACAGCCACGGTCCCGCGACCAGCAGCGCGATGCAGAACAGCAGGGGTAGCCAACCACTGACCGGCTTGTACGTCGTTTCTTCAATCATCTGTTCCTCCTTTTCGGCTCCAACCGAACATGATATTGAAATGATATCATATTGATATACGCAGAGTCGACAGGAATATTCGCTCGAAGTGGGATCCTCCACCGCGAACGTATAATCTCCGTCCCCACGAACCGTGCGGGCGACGGCATCATCTCCCTCGACCAGGCCCGCGAAGCTTACGGCGTGGCCCCACGAGAAGACCCTCCAACTGGTCGAGGAAGAGACCAAGCGGTTGCGGTGAGAATAGGATGTATATCACCGACGACAATCCTGGATTCCAGCCGCAGCCATCAAACCCAGCAGATTGACACCTCGGCCCACTCACCGGGTTGTTGTGGATCGTGGTGATCGTTCTCTGACTTCGTGCCGATCGCGCGGCGGCCAAAGCAACCGGGCCGCAGGCCTGAGTTCCGCGGCCCGATACAAGAAATGTGCTGCCGTGCGTTCCTGCTTCCTGTAGCGATTTGTTGAGTTTTTTATACATCACAAGGAGCTCGGGCACGATGAAGACTAAACATCTGATCAGCCTTTTTCTCACCTGTTTGCTGATGTGCTGCAACGGTTGGCTCTCCACGGGCTTGTTGCATGCCGACTCGATATCCGGGTCAGCCCCGGTGTCTGCCCGCGACGTCAGCGAAGACCTGGCGGTTCGCAATGCCGCTATTGCCTTCCAGGATGTTACCGATACCTATTCCCGGCATCTGGCCGGCAGCCGCGATGACGAGATCCACTACTTCATGAGTTCCTTTGGTGACATCGCTGCTGACTTTGGGCGCAAGGGTATTCTCACTTCCGATGGAGGGGCCGTGGCGGCCGGCATGTACTACAATGATTACTCCGGGACCATACAGTTCCTCCTGGTCAAAATGAACAACCAGGGAGTGGTGGAGTGGGCCCGCATTGCCGGAGACGGCTGGGACATGGCCTACGATGTATGCGAAACATCGGATGGCGGCTTCGTCATTGTTGGTCAAACCACCATGCTTGGCGCCGGTGGCAACGACATCTACCTGATAAAGTTCGACGGATCGGGAATCCCGCAATGGTCCCGTGTGGCCGGTGGCAGCAGCGCTGACGGCGCCGCCGGTGTCTGCGAGACACCCGATGGGGACCTGGTGGTGGCCGGCTACACCTACAGTTTCGGCAGCGGGGATGCCGATGCCATCCTGGCGGCATTCCAGGCTGACGGCACGTTTAGCTGGTCCTCGCTGATCTCCGGTCCGCAGGATGACTCCATCGCTTCCATCCGGCTCACCTCGGATGCCGGTTTTATATGCGCCGGCAGCACCTCGAGTTTTGGCGCCGGTTACGATGACGCCTTCCTCCTCCGTTTCGACAGCAGCGGCGGCCTGCTCTGGGGCGAGACCCTGGGTGAACAGTACGTGGACCAGGGCCGGGACGCCCTCGAGGCCTCAAACGGTGACCTGGTGCTCACCGGCCAGACCGCCGAGGGCAGCGGGGCATCGGACCTGCTTTTTGCTATTTTCGACGCCAACGGCTCCCTGCTCACCGCTTCCACCGTGGGCGGGTCGCCCAACGGTGACTACGGAAACGCGGTCTGCGAACTGGCCGAGGGCGGCTACGCGGTGGCCGGCACCACATACAATTTCGGATTCGGTGATTCCGATGCCTTCCTGGTCACCTTCGACCAGTACGGCGCCTACCAATGGGCCCGGGTGTTTGGCGGAGAGGAGGCCGAAACGGCCAATTCAGTGACCGGACTGCCCGGTGGCGGGGTTTTCATGGTCGGCGAGACGGCCACTTTCCATTATTACACCTCCGATCCCCTCGGCATGCTGCTGGTGACGGCCAACCGGGACGGTCTCATTCCTGGCTGCGAATACGGCGCCGGATGCTATCCCGATGTCACCAACCCCTCCTTTACGGTTACCGCAACAGAACCGACAATCACCACTCCGGCGTTGAGTGTGGAGGATCCGGAACTTTACTGGGCCTTCATCTACTGGCCCAACCCGCTTGGTCTGCGAATACTCCCCGCCGGAGAAGCGATACTGGCTGGCGGCCAGTGGTGAGTGGGCCGGTGATGAGGGACGGGCCATTGGCCAGACCTCTGATGGGGGTTTCATCGTCGCCTCGGCGGCTTCCGGTACGTCCCAGGGTGTCATGGTGATCAAATACGATGCGCTGGGCAATCTCCAATGGGCCAGCCTGGCCAGCGGGGATGACTATGACTCGCCTCTGGATCTGGTGGTGACCGATGATGATGGCTGTATTGTGGTGGGATATACTTACAGCTTTGGTGTGGGCCAGGCCGATGCACTGGTGATGGGTTTCGACGCCGGGGGTGGACTCAACTGGGCCAAAACCGTTGGCAGCCCGAGAAGCGAGGTGCTCAGATCGATCCGCCGGATGCCTGATGGTGATTACATTGTGGCCGGTTCGACAGGCGTTGCGGGAGTCGATCAATACGACGCGCTGGTCTTCACCATCGATGCGGCCAGCGATATCGGCTGGATCCGTACGGTGGGTGCGACGAACCGAACGGAAAATGCCAGGTGCGCCATTGGTACCACTGACGGTGGCATTCTGCTGGCCGGCGTCTACGATGCCGGTACCACGATTTATTCCCAGGTGATCAAGCTCGACGCCAATGGTGATGTGGGCTGGAGCAGTGGGCATGGCGTGGGGAATAACTTAGGTTTTTACGGGATCATCACCATGCCCGACGGCCACTATGTCCTGGGTGGCCAGGCAGGGGGAGACGCGTTCTTTGTCAAGATCAACAGTGACACCGGAGCGAGGATGTGGGCCAGAACAGCCGGCGATCCGGATAGTGAGAGCTATTTCGATTTTAGGGCCACTGCTGACGGCGGGATCATCGCCGCTGGGTATGTCCTGCCCCCCAGTGTCCTCGATACCAATGGGGTGCTGGCCAAGTTTGACGGCGAAGGAATACCGCAGTGGATACATCATGTGAACGGTGACGGTGACACCGCTCTCCTCGGCGTGCTGGAGACTGCGGATGGCGGGTACGCTGCGGCCGGCTATACATCGGCTTTCGGTGCTGGGGCAGACGATATCCTCCTCCTCCACACCGACCGTAACGGCAGGGTGGGGGACTGCCCCTACATCTGGGAGGTGGAAGGCGGCAACAACATTGAATACCCATCCGGATTCGCCTATGCCATGAGTTCCCAGTCCCCGGTATTCAGCATCTACACCCAGAGCCCGGCGACCATGACCCCGGCGGTGCAGCACGAGGAGATCTGCAGCGGCCTGCCCACCGTTTCCGGCTCCTTTTCCTGCACGCCGGCCCAGGGGGTTGCTCCATTCACCACCAACATGCAGGCCACGCTGACCAACCAGTACGAGGGGATCACCAGGCGGATCGCCAGTCGGATCAATGTGACTTTGGCCGGCGGCGGCTACTTCCCCAACTGGCGGGCGGGCTTCACCAACATCGCCCCGCTGGAGAGCTTTACCGCTTCCTGGAACCAGAACATCCCGGCGCTGCAGATGCTGAAGGGCGAAAATCGCTTTGTCCTGCTGGCCGAGGACGTGACCCCGGCGCCGTACAACCAGCCGCCATACCCGCCCTCGGGTGACGTGGACTCTGATGCCGCATTTTTGCAGGTCACCGTGCCCTGACCTGCATTTCCCGCCGGCGCCCTTCGGGGTGCCGGCGGGCCGTTCGCTTTTCCCCCACCTTTCGAATACCATTGACACACCAACACATTTCGCCTCGATTCAATTTCCGAATTACTGCACGAGGTGTGTGATGAAAAAGACGCTCATCCCCCTGGCGGCGTTTTCCCTGTTCCTTTCCTTTTTAAATCCCTGCTGGTTTTGCCGGGCCGATGCTCAACCGGCGTCTGAAGTGGAAGACATCCTGCCGGTGGTGGGCCTGCTCGTTGAGGAGGACGCACAGCGGGACGAAGCGCTCACCGCGCAGATGGTGGAGCTGGTCGAGGCGGGTAATGCCATCGAGGCCATCGAGCCGTGCCGCGAACAGCTGGAGCTGCGGCGCGGGGCGCTGGGAGACGACGATCCCCTGACCCTCGAGGCCCTGCAAAATCTCGGTGTCGCCCTCGCCGAGCATGAAAGCAAGTACGCCGAGGCTGAGCCTCTGCTCCGGCAGGCCCTGGCCGGTTGGGAACGGTTGTTGGATGAGAAGCACCCGCGACGGCTCGCGGCCATGAATGCACTGGGGCATGCCTTAAATATGCAGAACAAATTCGAAGAAGCGGAGCCGCTGTTTGTAAAGGCGCTTGCCGGCCGGCGGCAGGTCTTTGGCAAGGATCATGAAAAAACACTGAATTCGGTCTATCGTCTCGGGGCGCTTTACAAAAGAATGGGCCAACTGGAAAAGGCCGAACCATACTATCGCGAGGCCATGGAAAACTCCCAGGTGGTCCTTGGCGAAGACCACCCGGCCACCATGACTTTTCAAAACAACATGGGCCACCTGTTGGACAGAATGGGGCGATACGCCGAAGCGGAAGTGATCTACCGCAAGAACCTGGAGGATCGTCGGCGATTTCTGGGGAGGGAGCACCGCAGCACCGCCAGCACCTGCAACAACCTTGGGGCCCTGCTGGTCCAGTTGAACCAGTACGAGGAGGCGGAGTCATTTCTCCGGACGGCGATGGAGACCAACCGTCGCCTGCTGGGTGATGAGCATCCCTCGACATTGTCAACCATCGCCAACCTGGGCCTGGTGATCAAACTGCAGGGCCGGTTCACCGAAGCCGAAGTGCTCATGCGTGAAGCCATGACCACCAACCGAAAAGTCCTGGGTGAAGACCACTCGCAGACCCTGACCACCATCCTCAACCTGGCCGGCCTGCTCAAGGCCCAGGGCCGGATGGCCGAGGCGGAGGCGCTGCAGCTGGAAGCGTTGGAGGGGGACCGGCGGACAGTGGGCGACCGGCACCCGAACACGCTCTCCTCGATGCACAACCTGGCCCGGCTGTTGGAATACCAGGGGCGGGTGGAAGAGGCGGCGGAAGTGCAGGAGATCACCCTTCGCAACCGGCGGCAGGCGCTGGGACCGGAACATCCGCAAACGCTTCGTACCCTGGACAGCCTCGGCATTCTGCGCTACCGGCTCGGGGAGTATGGCGAGGCTGAATCCCTCTTGCGCCAGGCGCTCGACACCCGCCGTCGGGTGTTGGAACAAGGGCATCCGGAAGTCTGCGACTCTCAGGGGAATCTCGGGCTGGTGCTCGAGGCCCGCGGCAATTTGGGCGAGGCCGAGCAACTCTACCAGCATTCGCTGGACGGTTACCGGCGGGCTTTGGGGCAGAACAATCCCCGCACCCTGTCGGCGCTGGGCAGGA
This sequence comes from uncultured Acidobacteriota bacterium, assembly GCA_963836075.1. Lineage (GTDB taxonomy): Bacteria > Acidobacteriota > JAQAZP01 > JAQAZP01 > JAQAZP01 > JAQAZP01. The sequence goes on along the minus strand of CAWIIB010000009.1, from coordinate 442,618 downwards.
TGGGGCACCTCCACCTGGCCCGCGGTGAATTCCAGACGGCGGAGGGATTCTTCCGCAAGGAGCTGGACGGCCGCCGCCGGGTATTGGGCGACGATCATCCCGACGTGATGCTCAGCCTCAACTCCCTGGCGCGGTTGAAGGCCGGCATTGGCGAGTACCAGGCGGCCGAATCGCTGTGGCGGGAGTCGGCGGCGGTTTTCGAGACGGCGAGGCTGCGGGTCAGCGCCGGTGGCCTGGAGCGGGCCTATTTTGCCGAGCAGGTTTCACCGCTGGCGCCGCTGGCCGCTTGCCTGGCACGAAATAAAAAACCAGGACCGGCCTGGTCGGCCTTCGAGGAGAACCAGGCCCGCGGTTTGCTGGACGCTATCTCGGCGCGGTACGCCCGTTCGCTCACCGCTGCCGAGCGGGACCGGGAGAGCAGCCTCATCGGCAAGCTGAGCCGGCTCGAGGAGAAACTCGGTGCGGCAGTCGGAGCCGAGGAATCGGCTGGGGGCGAGTTCGAGCGTTTGCGCGGCGAGCAGGTCCGGCTGCAAGCCGAGCTGGCCCGGTTCCAGGCCGAACTGGCTGAGCGCTATGGGCCCGCGGCCGGCGAGGTCTTCGAGCTGGACCGCATCCGGAAATCATTGCCGGAGAATGCGGCCCTGGTGGGTTGGGTGGACATCGCCGCCGGACCGCACGCTGCCGACCCCAACGGCGAGCACTGGGCCTGCGCGGTGCGGCGGACCGGAGCACCGGCCTGGGTGCGGCTGGCCGGCAGTGGCGAGGGCGGGGCCTGGACGGAGGCGGATGACGGACTGACCAGCCGGGTGCGCCAGATACTGGGCCGGCCCCAGCGGCGGTCCGCCTTGAGGCGGAATCGGGCGATCCTCGACCGTTTAAAGGGCCAAAGACTGGCCCCGCTTCTGCCGCACCTCGGTGACGTTGAGCACCTGATCGTTCTCCCGGCCGGGGCGATGTCCGGAATCCCCATCGAGGCCCTGGACGCGTCTTTCACCGTCAGCTATGCCCCCTCGGGCACCATGTATGCCTGGCTGCGGGAAAAGCGGGCGCCTGCGGCATCGCCTTTGGCTGCCGATCCTCCGCGGCTCCTGGCCCTTGGCGACCCCGATTTCGGCAGCGTTCCCGGAATCAAGACCGCCCCGGCGGAACTGCCGGATCATGGTGTGCTGGTGGCCATGGTGATGGACGACTCGGCCGCTTACCGCGGCGGGATTCGGGAAGGGGATGTACTCCTGTCCTACGGCGGGGAATCGCTGGGATCGGCCGCGGATCTCGGACCGGTCATGCAAAAGGTGCAAAACGCGCAGCCGGCTGGTGAAGCGACCGAAAATCCGCCAGTGATTCCAATCACCGTGTGGCGGGACGGCGAGACCCATGAGCTCGAGCTTTCGCACGGGCGCCTCGGTCTGCGGCCGTCCCAGGAGCCGATGCCCGAGGCACTGCTTGTGCAACGTGAAATGGATGCTGCTTTGGGCCCGACTCGCCATCAGTCTTTCCGGCGGCTTCCCGGGAGCCGCCGCGAGGTGGAAACCATTGCCGGTCTCTTCCAGACTGCAGGGGAATCAAAGAGCAGCAATGAAGTTCTGCTGGGGCAGGAGGCAAGTGAGCAACGGCTGGCCGAGCTGTCCACCGCCGGCACATTGAAACAATTCGGGGTGATCCACCTGGCCACCCATGGGGTGATGAATGACCGGATGGCCCTGCAGTCCGCGCTGATCCTGGCCCGCACGGTAGATCAATCCGCCGGCGGCATGGTGTATGACGGCCGGCTCACCGGCGAACAGATCGTCCGCACCTGGGACCTGGACGCTGAGCTGGTGACGCTCAGCGGATGTGAGACGGCCCTGGGCCGCGAAACAGGGGGTGAAGGTTATCTCGGCTTCTCCCAGGCGATGTTCATCGCCGGGGCGCGCAGCCTGCTGCTCAGCCTATGGAAGGTCAATGACCAGGCCACCATGCTGCTGATGACGCGCTTTTACGAGAACGTGTTGGGAAAGTTCCCCGAACAGCGTATTGTGGGCGACCGGCGGTTCAGACCCGGGCAGAGGGTTCCCCGGGCCCTGGCGCTGCAGGAGGCGAAACAGTGGTTGGCCAACGTGACCGGCAGGGAGCTGCGCTCCATGGGCGCCGAGTTGGCTGACAACACCGATCGTGGTCCCGGCGGGGATGCGGTGGGCGGGGCACCGGGAGGCTACCGGCCATTCGCCGATCCCCACTTCTGGGCGGCCTTCATCCTGCTCGGCGATCCGGGATAGAAGTGGATTCATCACCGCAACCGAGGTTCATCATCCCCTTCTTGTGGCCTTGCCGGGACAACGGCCTATTCCGCCGTTGTCACCTCGGCCGTCACCCGTTCCACTTCACGGCCTCCGGCATCCTCGAGCATGACCTGGTAGGTGCCGGGCTTGCTGAAGGTGAGGGCCAAGCGAACATTGTAGTCCAGTAGCACGACGGTATCGCCGTCGAGCACCGTGGCAGCGGTCGGGTCGGTGACGACGAAGCGCAACCGATCCCCTGGCTCCAGGTCGAGACGGTCGAGAAAGACCTCCAGGACGAACGGCTCACCGGTGGTGACGGTCGGCCCGGCTTCCGCATTCCCTGGGGAGCGGGCCAGTGTCTGGTCGATGGTGAAGATGGGCAGCTGGCGGATCACCTCCGGAGCATCGCCAGCCGGTTGAACCGAACCACCCACCCACCAGAATAAAGCCAGGGCCAGGGCGGCCACGGCCAGCGGCACCAGAGCCGGCACCCGGAATCCCAGCAGGCGTCCGAGCCGTCCGCCGGCTTCTGTGGTTCGCTCTTCGGTGTCGAAACCGAGACGACGGCCGATCTCGGCGGCCATCTCATCGCCCAGGTCGGCAGGCAGGTCAGGCGGGTCGGCCGGATCGAGCCGTTCCAGCATTCCCACACAGTTGGCACAGTCGGCGAGGTGGAAAGCCACCCGGCGGGCCTCAGCACCTTCCAGGCGACCCTCCGTATGCCGCCGTATCGTCTCGGCGGGCGGGCAGTCGGCTTGCTCGTCCTTCAATTGATCGTAGAGTTCGCGAAGCTCGCTCATTGTCCTGATCGTCCTCAGTGTGCTGGTGCCACCGTCCGCGCCACGGCGCTCTTCAGCGGTTCACGATTTCTTGCGTGAGAAGAGCCGTCTCGCTTCCTCGCGGCTCATGCCGCGCTCCTCCACCAGGATTGCCTCCAGCATCCGTCGCGAGCGCACCAGGCTCTGCTGAAGGGTGTGGATGTTGATTTTCAGTTCGTCGGCAATTTCCCGGTCCTTCTTCCCTTCGAAATAGGCCATTTCGAAGACCCGTTTCTGCTTCGGGGGCAGCGGCAGTTCCCGACCGCTCATCCGCTCGCTGATCAGTTCCTCCTCCTGGTGCGCGTCGGAGGCCACCCGGCTTGGATTGACATCCTCGATCGAGCTGTATTTCCAACGGCTGCCCCGGCGGATCTGGTCCACCAGCAGGTTGCGGAAGGCGGTGAAGAGGTATTTTTCCGCCTCGCCGTTGCCAGCCAAATTTCGATCAGCGGCCAGCAGGTTGGTGAACACCTGTTGAACCAGGTCCACCACCCGGTTCTTGTCCCTCAGGGACTGCCAGGCCTTGCTGATCAGCAGCCGGTGGTGCTTGCGATAGAGCGCCTCCACCGTGGCCTTCCATTCAGTAGAACGAGTCGCTGCCAAAATCTTGTATCCCCCATCGAACATTCAGGGATTATTTTCCATCAAGGATGATCCCTCATTATACAAGCTTTGAACGGACGGCCGTTCCTGAGGGGGAGACCGAGAGAGAGTCGACATGAGTTTCACCATGATGCGGAGGGAGTGGCCAGCCAGCGGGATTAAGAAATTGCTGAAATCCGCGGCCACCAAGGGCCGCGGTACAAGCCTTTGCCCTTTTTCGTGTCAATCATCGGGAAACACCTGCATTCCCCTGTCGTGAATTCCATCTCAACATCGCGTTACTGAGTAGACGAATGATTCGAATCGTCGGGAACTTCCGCGGGAGGGGCGGCTCCGGCGACCGCTTCCGGTGGTTGGACGATCCCCGTCCCCATTGATTGAACCTGATGATAGTTCCCGAACCAGTACGATGCACGATTCGCAAAAAGGAAGGAGTCCCTCATGAACAAGCCGGCAGCGGTCGTAGTTGTATTGTCCGTTTTGTTGGTGATGCCTGTGAAAGCCGACATGATCCACGATGTATGCGCGGATTTCAGTATCGATAATGGAAATCCGAATGGTGTCTGGACCTATGGTGAAATGCCCATCGACTTTTCTTACTTCACACCGTTTACCAGCACCGAAATCGTGTATGGGACCTGCCCGGTGTGGTATCCGGAAGCCCACCCTCCCGAAGTGTGGAGAAACGACAGCGGGGGCGAAATTCATGGAATTCAACCAGGAGACGTCGCACTGCATCCGCGCGCCAACCATGCCCCGTCTGTGGTTCGCTGGACCGCGCCTGCGTCCGGTTCTTTCAGCGTCGTCGGTCAGTTCCTCGCCGGTGATTCCGGACTTATGCAGGTTGGGATAAGACAAGGATCCGAATGGCTCTGGCAGACAACCGATGCCGGTGCCTTCAATCTGGATGTATCGACAGCTGCCGGCTCGTCGCTGGACTTCGTCGTTTATGGCGGGTACGCCTTCGGGAATACCGGCCTGGAAGCAACCGTGACCAAGACATCAACGGTGCGGGCCACCCTGAATTGCGAACCATCTACAGGTATTGTTCCGTTCAGCACTCAACTGACGATCAATCTGGAAAACCTGTACCTCGAACAGTCCCGGCGCTTTGCGGCCCGCATCGATGTTGACCTTGCCAGCGGTACATCGTATCCGAATTGGCGGGCTGGTTTTACAAACCTGCCGTCAGGAGCGAGCTATTCCACCTCCTGGCTCCAAAACATTCCGGCGATTGGTATGGTGATCGGCGACAATCTTTTCCAGTTGGTCGTCGAGGATGTTACACCTGCTCCATACAATCAGCCGCCCTATTCGGCTGCCGGTGACACGGACAGTGTCGCCTGCACGGTTACCGCTGCAACTCCGTAATTGAACAGCCGTGATTTCTGAGGAAATCTCGCCGGCTTAAACACGGTGGATGTGCAGATGATCTGCAAATCGTCTATCAACGTGCTGCTGGCCGGGGGCGCCTTTTACAGCAACCGGCGGGCCGGCAGGTTGAACCTCGACCCGGGCAAGACTTGGAGCTACACCTGGACTCCGCACAAAGAAACCTTGGGGATCGAGGACCTTGCCCCCATCTGGTCGTTGATGGTAAGGACGATGCTCGAATTCGATCCCGCCGTGCACGAGGCTCAGCTGAAACTGTTCGACGCCTGTTTCGCGGTGCGCGAGGGCAACGCGCTGCCGCTCGACACCTTCATCAAGAGCACCGACTGCAAAGAGGCGAAGGGCTGCGTGTACGCCAACCGGCGTATGGTGGCCGCATTTATCGGAGCGCTTCACGAACAGGGTATGGATGACAGGGCTGAGCAGAGCGAACAGAACATCCTCCGATCTTCAAAATCATTTGCATTGGATCCTGCTTGACGTTGATATTTATAGCTATTACTATAGCTATAAATATCAATATCATTTTTCGAGGTGCAGGATGAGAACGGTACAGATGACCCTCGATGAGGAACTGGTGGAAGCCGTCGACCGGATTGCCAGGAAGTTGAAAACCACCAGGTCGGCCTTCACCCGCGAAGCCCTCCGTGAGGCCATCGTCAAATTCAATCTGCAGCAGCTCGAGCTGAAGCACCGGCAGGGATACGAGAAATACCCGGTGGCTCGTGATGAGTTCCTGGTCTGGGAGGATGAGCAGGATTGGGGGGACGAATGAAAAGGGGTGAGATCCGTTGGTACAGGTTCAAATCCCCTGACAAGAAACGTCCGGTCCTTATTCTGACCCGGACCTCCATCATCGAACACCTCGGTGAGGTCACCATTGCACCGATCACCACCACGATCCGGGATATCCCCAGCGAAGTTTTCCTCGACAAGGCCGAAGGAATGAAACGGGACTGCGCCGTCAACCTCGACCACCTCCAGACCGTCTCCAGGAAAAAGATCGGATCCCGGATCACTGAACTGTCCGCCAGGCAAATGGCGGAGGTCGGCCGGGCGGTCATCTTTGCCCTCGACCTGTAGCGGACAACCTCATTGTCGGGCCGGTGTGTCGAGGCCTGGACCAGGCCCGCGAAGCCTACGGCGTGGCCCTCGGCGAGCAGACCGCCCGGCTGCGGGGTGTGTTGCCAGGTAGCGTTTGTGTCAACCTGAGTTCCCGCCCTGAATCCCCTGCGTCAATCAATCCAGCCGGTTTCCCACTGGCAGCGATATTGCACTGCCATTGACTTCCAGCCACATATGCCTTACCTTAATGTAAGGAATCTAATTAAAGTAAGGAGAACGGGAGATGGCCGTGGCAACAATGACCAAGAAGGGGCAGGTGACCATCCCGAAACCGATCCGGGACGCACTCGGTCTCCACTCCGGCGACAAGCTGGAGTTCATCCTCGACGAGAACGGCCGAGTGCTGTGTACGCCCGTCACCAGGCGGGTGGATGATGTTTTCGGACGATTGCACAGGTCCGGCCGGAAGGCGGTATCCATCGAGGAGATGGACGAGCATGTTCGGCGGGGAGTCGGGGGTGACGGCAGATGAAGGCGCTGGACACGAATGTGCTGGTGCGATTCCTGGTCAGAGACGATGAGAAGCAAGCCAGGGCTGTGTACCGAATGTTCACCCGCGCCGAGCAGGGCGGGGAGACCTTTCATATCCCCACCCTTGTTCTACTGCAGACGATCCGGGCATTGGAGTCGGCGTACGATATCGGGCGTGAGGAAATACTGGACGCCGTGGATGACCTGCTGTTGATGCCAATCCTGGAGTTCGAGAGTCAACCGGCTGTTCGTCAGTTTATCAGGGTTGCACGGGATTCGAAGGTCGACCTGCCGGACCTGCTGATCGCTTGTTCAGCACATTCGGCCGGCTGCGAGAAAATCGTCACCTTCGATCGGCGGGCGGCACGATATCATCTGTTCGAAATGCTTCGGTGATGTGACAGGCCGTTACGGCGCTGCAGCGATCGTTCCAGGACCTGGCCGGCGGCGGGGGAGGCCGGGGCTATTCGAAGCTGCGCCAGGCGGAGAAAGTCGCCGAGGAGGTGCACGGCATCATCCTCCCGGTGGAACAGGCCTCTGACCATGTCAATGCCCTCCGGTTTCGCTGGTTTTCCGCGTCTTATGATGCCCCCTTGCCGGACAACCCCCTGGCCTCCACGGAATCTCGAATAGGTTCCATTCCCCGCCCGGACCATTAGCTGCACAGTTAGACCTGCCCAATCAACCAGAGCGGACGTACCCCTCCGCTCCGGACTGCGGATTTGACTTTGGTGATCAATGTTTTTAAATAATGACAGGTCATCATCCACGCCGGGATTGGGTAACGCGACAACAAGGATCACCAGATGAACCCCAAGGATAACAGGCCGGAAGAGCAGCCCCCGGTCCCAGACGAGTTGGAAACCATGGCTGCCACGGACCAGCCCTCGACTCCAGGCGAGCTGGAAACCCTGGCCGCCACCGACCGGTCAGCGCCCCGTCCACCGCGAGGTGCGCAGCCTCTTCCTGAAAACATTGAGGGGTATCGCATCCTCGGCCTGCTCGGCGAGGGGGCCATGGGCATGGTCTATGAAGCTGAGCAGCAGCACCCCAGGCGCCGGGTGGCGATCAAGGTGACGCACCGCCACCACCTGGTGGACGATCTGCACGCCCGCATGTTCCTCCGCGAGGTGGAGACTCTGGGCCGGCTGAAGCATCCCAATATCGCCGCGATCTACGAGTCGGGCCACACCGCCGACGGCCGTGACTTCTTCGCCATGGAGCTGGTCCGGGGCCTGACCCTTGACCGCTGGGTTGCCCAGCGACCGTCGCAGGTGACTGCGGACGAGTTGAAACTGCGGTTGCGGCTGTTCGCCGGGCTCTGTCAGGCCGTGCACTATGCCCACCAGCGGGGAGTGATTCACCGTGACCTGAAACCGACCAACATCCTGGTGACCGACGAGCAGACCACCTACTCGGGGAGTGGTCAGACCACACCGCTGCCCATGGTGAAGATCCTCGATTTCGGGCTGGCCCGGTTCACCGACCAGGACGTGCTGGCCACCATGGCCACCGAAGTGGGGATGATCAAGGGCACCCTGCCCTACATGAGTCCGGAGCAGGCGCGGGGAGAGGCCGATGCGGTGGATGTGCGCACCGATATCTACGCCCTGGGCGTCATCCTCTACGAGCTGGTGGCCGGGCAACGGCCATACGAAACCGTGCGTGCCGCCCTGGCCGAAGCGATTCGAGTGATCTGCGAGGAACCGCCGCGGCCGCTGCGCCAGAGCTGGAGCGGCATCGGCCGCCTGGACCTGGACGTGGAGAACATCGTCGGCAAGGCGCTGGAAAAGGAGCCGGCACGGCGCTACGAGTCGGCGGCGGCGCTGGCCGAGGACATCGACCGCTATCTCTCCTCCCAGCCGATCAATGCCCGCCCGCCAAGTGCCCTGTACCAGATCCGCAAGTTCGCCGGCCGCAACCGGGCCTGGGTTGGCGCCGCGGCCACTGCGCTGCTCGCCCTCGTTGCGGCGCTGGCCGTCTCCTCGGTCATGTATGTCCGCGCTGAGCGCGAAGCTGAACGGGCGCATGCCGCCGCGGCCAAGAGCGAACAGGTGGCCGCGCTCCTGGAGAGCATGCTGGCCGGCGTCGGCCCCTCGGTGGCCCTCGGCCGGGACACCACCATGTTGCGGGAGATCCTCGACAAGGCCGCAATTCGCATCGGCGCCGAGCTGGCCGACCAGCCCGATGTGGAAGCCGAAATGCGCCGGGTGCTGGCGGCGACCTACCGGGACCTTGGTGAATTCGATCTGGTTCCCGGCCACGCGGAACGGTCTCTCCAGCTGTACCGGGAGGTGGCCGGCCCGCTCGCTCCCGCAACCCTGCGGGCGCAGAGCGATCTGGGGACGGCCCGCTACTTCCTCGGTGATCTGGAAACCGCGGAATCCGAGCTGCGGGAGGTGCTGGAGAAGCAGCGCCAGGTCCTCGGTGAGGACCACCCCGACGTGGTAAACACCACCACGGTGCTGGTGGAGACCCTGCTCTACCAGAATCGCCTCGAGGAGGCGGACGCGCTCGGCACACCGGTTCTGGAGATCGCCCGGACCTCGCTCGGCCCCGATGACGAAACCACGCTGGACCTGCTCAACAGCATGGCCCAGGTGGCCGGGGACCAGCTCGACTTCGAGCGCAGCGAGGCCCTCTATCTCGAGCTGATCCCCGCTCTGGAGAAGCGATTTGGAACGGAGCACCCGCACACGCTGTCGGTGATGACGAATTACGGCTGGCTGCTGCGTCTGGCTCGCCGACACGCCGAGGCCGAGAAAGTGACCCGGGAGGCGCTCGAGACCATGCGCAGGATCCTGGGGAACGACCACCAGCAGACCCAGGTGGGGGTGAACAATCTCGGCATCATCCTCAAGGACCAGGGCCGCTTCGACGAAGCTGAGCCCTACTATATTGAAAACGTCGAGACCGGCCGGCGGGTGCTCGGCGATCGACACCCCGAACAGGTGGCGGGTGTCATCAATCTGGCGGCGTTCTACGCAGCCCAGCAGCGCTACGCCGAGGCCGAACCACTCGCCGCAGAGAGCGCCGCCATCCTCGCCGAGGAGGTCTCACCGGATTTCATCGGCCGCGGATTCGCCCTCCATTCTGCCGGAGAGTGCCGCCTGCGGCTCGGCCGGCCTGCCGAGGCGCTGCCGGACCTGGAAGAGGCCTACCGGATCATGTCCACCCGCTTCGGGCCCGAGCACCCCAAGATGGCCCAACTGCTCGAGATGCTGGTGGAGGTCACTGAGTCTGTTGGCCGGCCCGAAGAAGCCGCCGGCTGGCAGGCCGTCCTCGACACGGCTGATTGATCGTTGACGAGACCCTCCAGCTCGACGAGAAGGAGACGGAGAGGATGAGAGGGGTTCATCCCGGGGGTCTGCTCTTCCGGCGAGTGAGGCCGGCAGGCAGGCTCGGCAGATAACTCCGAAAAGCGTGCCATTTGGAGAGTTCGCAACATTTGCGGCATTTTGGGAAAATGCGCACCTTCTTCAGCGCCTGCCTGAAGTGGATATAGCGGGGACCGTTCCAGATCTCGGCGAATGAAGTCTCCATCAGGTTCCCCATCTCCGTATTCATCGAACAGGGGTAGACAAGGCCCCGGGGGTCGACGCGGGCGGACTGCCAGGGATAGAAACACTTGTTGGCAAATGAGAAGTTGTCGTCATAGTAGAAGTTCTGGATGTCTTTGCGGGTTCTCAGTTCGCAGCGGTATTCCACAGGATGGTCCCTGGCGACGGCCTTCAAACGTTGCAGTTCGTTGTACAGGACATCCACGTCCACCGTCTTCATCTTTCCGATGGAAATCTGATCTTCTGTTTTCGCCGCACCGAGGGGATAGATCGCGTCCGTTTCGCGCAACATATTTTCGGTGGTGTAGAAAAGCCTGCTGAAATAGACCGGCATCCTCTTGGCGTGGCCGATTTTCAACACGTCGGTCAGATCGCTCTGATTCATCTTCGTAATCGTGCAGAGGAAGAGCATTCTGGGGGACTGACGTGACCTTCTCTTCTTTTCCATCTGGATCAGGTCGATGCCGTCCATCACGGCGTCAAACACATCCTGTCGCCGGACAGTGTTGTGGACCTGGCGCGGGCCGTCCAGAGAAATCATCAGCAGATCAACTGGCAGATCCACCAGCAACTCGGCCATGGAGCGGTCGATCAGACTGCCGTTGGTGATGATCGAGATTGCCAGGCCACAGTGCCGCGCATGGCTGAGGAGCTCCGCCAGCTGCTCCTTGACCAGCGGTTCGCCACCCGAGAGGGTCACCTGCCGGACCCCGGAGGCACTGAGATCGTCGAAAATCTCCTTCCAGGCCTTGACCGGCAGTTCATCATGGGCCCGGCGCTCGATTTCGTCGCTGATTTCCCTGTTTTCGTGCAGCGCGCACATTCTGCAGCGGCAATTGCACCGGTGGGTGATTTCGATCTCGACGATGTCGGGAGGTTTTGCCAGGCCGTCGGAGAAGAGATACGGCGGGTAGAAGGTTCGAATGTTTCTCAGTGATGTGAAGAGGGGCAACAGCGGGCGAGGGATGAGCTTCTTGCCCTGCGAGATGACTCTACGCTTGATGCTCATATGCAATACCCTGCACTGGAGATCGTCACCTCGTGCGTAGGCTCCTATTGCAGCTTCGTTATCCAGAGCCAGGCGAGGGGCTGCGCCAGGAAGTAGGCCACGATGGTGGCGATCACGTAGTAGCGCAGGATTCTCTGTTCCCTGTTTCTCCAGACCTGGAGAACGGGATAGATGCTGATGATCCCGATCAGCAGGAGCGGCGCTGCTGAACTCAGGATCATCTCCGGGATGTTTTCTGATTCCTCCACCCCGCTTCCAACACACGCGCCGAAGGCGAGGATGCAGAGGCCGGCCAGGACAAGCCCGCTCACTCCGTCAATGGTCCGCTCAACCCACGTCGGTCCCCGCCGAGCCCTGCAGAACAACATCAGCAGCAGTTTGTTAACCAGGTAGACCAAAGCGGCATCAGCAACGCCGGCGATGGCGGCCGCCAGCACACCGAGCAGGATAGTGAATGCGTCCCAGCCCCAGGTCATGGTGAAGCCGAGGAAGAGGACGGATGCCGCCACCGCGATCAGCAGGCGGGCCGAGTTGAGCAGAACCAGGGCGGTGAGGAAGGGTCTGGTGAACCAGGGGTGTTCGATCACGACCTGTTCAACCCTTGTTTCGGATGTGACAGGGCGGAGTGACAGACGTTCGCCAAGCAGCCAGGCGCCAAGGGCGACGAGGCCACCAAAGGCGCCGACCAGCATGACCATCGTCCAGTACCCGTAGTCATAGAGGCTGAGCAGTGCGGCTATCGGGAGATAGGCGAGCAGCAGGGGCCAGCCCCAGGGCCGCCGGCGCCAGGCGCCGCGAACGGCCAGCAGCACCACCAGCAGGTCCATCACGGCACAGAGGACATAGCGGCCCAGGGGCATGCCGGTGGAGACCACCAGCGTGAGCACACCGGGGTTCAGGTGGAAGATGAGCACGTATAAAAGACGGACGACGCACAAGCCGGCAAGGGTAAGCAAGACAAAACGCTCGAACCATGAGGGTTTTCGTGCCGTCTGGTCTTCGGCGTCCCGGGCCGGGTTAACGATCAGGCGGTACCAGATGATGGCGATCAGCAGCCAGCGGACGAGGAAGCCGAGCCAGCACGAAAAGTGCCAGAGGGATGTCTCTCCTGCAGACACTTCCGCTTCAGCAGTGCCGGCGCTGTCGATCTTGTCCAGGGCCTGCTGACCATGGTACTCCGTCATCCCGTCGGCAGGTTCCCTGCTCATGCGCTGCTGGATGGCGCGGTAGACTCGCTTGCCGCCCATCTCGCCAAGACCCACCAGCGGTTCGTATGTATTCTCGTCACCGGGGCAGGCATCGAGATACCCGATCAACACCCCCGCCGTTCTCAGGTCACCGATCATGCCGATGCCTTCCGCCGCCGTCATGCGCAGATCTTCATCCAGATAGACCATCAGGCTCATCAGCGGTTTGATCGCGGCGGGATCCCCCAGCCCGCCGAGGGCCTCGGCCGCCAGGTGACGCATTTCCATGTTCGAGCTTCGCAGCTTGCCGATCAGCGGGCCCAGGGCCCTGGGGTCCTTGATCTTCACCAGGGCTTCCGCGATGGCGTACTGGCTGCCCGAAGGCTCGGACTCACGTTTCAGGGCGTGGATCAACGGCTCCACACCGCGCTTGTCCCCCAGTTCACCGAGGGTCCCGATGGCCCACATACAGTCCAGGTTGTCACTGGTATCGTTTTCCACCGCCTGACACAGCGGCCCGATGATCGCTTCCACCGCTTCCGGTGTCCCGATCCGGGCCAGCGAATCAAAAGCCTCCTCTCTCGGGTACCCGCTCTCCATCTGTTCCACGAGCTGCACGAGATGAGTGGTGATGCGGGGATCATCGAGGAATCCCATTACCGTGATCAGGTCGTAGCCTTTGCGGTAGTCGGACTGCTGCGAGACCTCGATGATCCGCGGCACGGCGGAGTCCCCCATGGCGGCCAGAATCTCGCCAAACCAGCGCACGTTTTCCTTGTCCTGCCACCGGTATTCCGTAAACCTTGCCAGAATGGGCTCCAGCATGCGCAGGGACGGCATCTTTCTCATCACCTGCAGGGCCTGGGCGGCGACCATCTCGTCCGTTGAGCCGAACTGCTCGATCAGCGGGTCCACCGGGCCGTCGTATCCCAGCCGGTGAAGCGCTTCGGCGGCTTTCACGCGGGTGGCTTGCGCCGTGTCCACGCTGAAGGCTGTTCGTGTCAGGATCGGGACGTCCAGCGTCTCCCCGTCCCACGGAACATCCTGAGCTGCGGCCTCCGCTGCGGCCGGCGGTGTGGGGATTCCTGCGCTGTCAGACGTGCCGGGCAGTGTGTCGCCGCCAGGTGTCCCGGGGGCCTCCGCGGCGCCGTCCGGGGGATCCGCCTGCTTCTCGAAACGGGCCCGGTCTTCAGGATGGACCTTGTTCAGGCTGATGAAGCGGACCTTTCCGTCCGTCTTCACCTCGATGATCGAGTCGGTGACCAGTCTGACCTCGCCTGTCAGAACCGTGCCGTCGGCAAGTCTCAGGGTATCGGCCCCGGCATACGAAACGAGGAGCCCCACGGACAGGATGAGCGTGCTGATGAGCCGGCGAAGATTCATGCGACGATCGCTGCCCCTCATCCACGGATGCTCCCGGGCCTGTTGCCATCCGTGGATGACCGGACGAAAGAGTGTGCCGTATTAAGTTGCCAGTCTGGTGAAAAGTGTTTCGAAAAGGATAGGGAATCATCATTGAGCAGTCAAGCTGCCGGCCCTTGCCGTCCGATTGACCAAATCATTGCGCTCACCTATCCTTGCTCCCGGAGCATGGAGAGTGAGCTGGGTGCCGATCCAGGCGTGGTGAGAGACCGGTCAACATGTTGTACAACCGTATTTCGACCAGAGGGAGAAGAACCGGCCTGCGGGTGCTTGTCCTTCTCGTGAGCCTGGCCTCCCTGCTCGCCATCCCGTCCTGCTCCGGCACCGGGCCCTCCAGGGACGGTGCTATGCGCCACGTGATTTTCATCTCCCTCGACACCACGCGCACCGACCACATCGGCTGCTACGGCAACGACTGGGCCCGGACGCCCCACCTGGACCAGCTGGCCCGGGAATCGATCCTGCTGCTCAACTACCGCACCGTGGTCTCGGCAACCCTGCCTTCCCACCTGTCCCTGCTCACCGGCAACTACCCCCACACCCACGGGGTGGTGAGCAACGGCTACCTGGTGAATCCCGAGAACCTGATGCTGGCTGAGATCCTGGGGGACGCCGGATTCCACACCGCGGGGTTCCTCGGTTCCTTTGCCCTGGAAAGCCGGTTCCGCTTCAACCAGGGGTTCGACTACTTCGACGAGAACTTTGATATCGAAGTGGGGACCTTCGGCGCCGACCAGAATCAGCGCAGCGCCGAGACGGTAACCGACGCCGTGATCAGCCACCTGGAGGGCCGGAGCGGGAAGGAACGGCTGTTCCTCTTCATCCACTACTTCGACGCCCACGCACCCCACACTCCGCCGCCGCCCTTCGACACGATGTACGGTCCCGGCGGCGTGACCGACGTCCCGGGAGCGGAACCGGGCGCTGGTGGGCGGCCCTCCCTGGACGAGCAGTTCAACCGCGCCCGCCGGGCCTATGCCGGTGAAGTCTCTTACATGGATGACCAACTGGGCCGCCTGTTCGATTATCTCCGCCAGAGCGGGATCCTCGACCAGTCCATGCTGGTGGTGACCAGCGACCATGGCGAGAACATCGGGGAACACGGGGGGATGATCAGCCACGGCTGGTCGACCTACGAGACCGAGATGGACGCGGTGGGCATCATCCGGCTGCCCGGGGCGGCCCGGGCCGGAACGGAGATCCCCGGGGTGACGGCGAGCATCGATATCCTGCCCACCGTTCTTCACCGTCTCGAGATGCCGCAACCGCCCGGCATCGACGGTCAGCCCATCCAACTGGACAAGGACAAGGCGAACAGTCCGCCCCGCATCCGCTTCGGTGAAGCGGTGCGGGCGCCGGGCGATGCTGACCTGCCCGCGGCACAGTGGCCAAACTTCGCCAAGATGGTCTGTGTCTGGGACGGAGACTTCAAATACCAGATGTCCCTCTACCGCAAAGACCAGGCGCTGTATGACCTTTCGCGGGACCCCCACGAGACCCGCAACCTGCTGCGCACCGGCGACCCGCGCTGGAAGCGCAAGGCGGACGAGTTGCGGAAGCGCCTGGGGACCTGGAACAGGGAGGCCGACCCGTTGCCCAGCCGGTTCGACCCGGAACAGCTGGCCGACACCACCCGGCGGCTCAAAGCGCTGGGCTATCTGGAGTAAAGTGTCATCTCCTTGAACGCCGACCCCACCTGACTTATACTTCCGGTATCTACTGCCCTGCCAGATTGAATATGTCCGCAGGGGCCTGATCAGCCGACAGTTCTACCCCTCCCCTGCGTGTTGGAACAGAATAAGGTTCGCTGTTGCTAGCGTTTATCCTCAGTGTGCAATCGAAGTTGATTCGGTGAAGCGGTATTCCGACCTCCGGGTTCACAATCTGAGATATGGACTGCACCGATGCGGCCTTCGGCCTGTTTGCGGCCCAGCTGATACCACACCGGCTGAAATGACGGAGTGACCATGCTCGATTTCACCTACAGCGAGGAAGAGGAACTGATCCGCGAGACCTTCCGCCGCTTCGCCACCGAGCAGGTGGCCCCGCGGGCCGAGGAGATCGACCGGGCCAAGGGCGTGCCGCCCGAACTGTTCCGCCAGGTGGGCCAGCTGGGGCTCTTCGGCATGCGCTACCCCGAGTCGTGCGGCGGGACCGAGTGCGGCGTGCGCGGTTACCTCATCGCCATCGAAGAGCTGGCCCGGGCCTCGCTGTCCGTGGCCGCCCTCTGCACCATGCAGTCGCTGATGGGCACCTACTTCATCTACCGCTCCGACAACAGTGAACTGCACGAGAAGTTCCTCAAGCCGGCGATCAACGGCGACCTGGTGGGCACCATCTGCATCACCGAACCGGAGGCGGGCAGCGACCTGGGGGCCATCGCCACCCGGGCCACCAGGGTGGACGGCGGCTGGCAGATCGACGGCACCAAGACCTGGATCACCTCGGCGCCCATTGCCGACCTGTTCACCGTCTTTGCCCTTACCGGCGAGAAGAAAGAGCTGAGCGTCTTCCTGGTGGAGAAGGGGACACCCGGCCTCACCGTGGGCAAGACCATCGAGAAGATGGGGCTCTGGGGATCGGTGAACTCCGAGGTGGCTTTCGAGGGCGTGGTGGTGCCGGAGGACCACCTGCTGGGCGAGCTGCACGGCGGCCGGGACTACCTCACCGAGATCCTGACCAAGATCCGGCTGACCACCGCCGCCCTGGCCCAGGGGCCGGGGGAGGCGGCCCTGGAATACGCGATCCAGTATGCCAATGAGCGGAAGCAGTTCGGCAAGCCGGTGGGCAAGTTCCAGGCGCTGAAGGTCAAGATGGCCGAGGCGGCCACCGAGCTGGAGGCATCCCGGCGTTTGATGGATTACGCCACCTGGCGCGAGGCCAACGAGATGTCCAACATGAAGGAAGCCTCCATGGCCAAGCTCTTCGCCTCCGAGGCGGCGGTGCGGGCCTGCGACGTGGCCTCCCGGGTGCTCGCCTCGTATGGTTACGCCATGGAATACCCGGTGCAGCGCCACCTCAGGGACGTCCGCTTCACCCTCTTCGGCGGCGGCACCTCGGAAATCCTCGACCTGATCATCGCCAAGGAAATCGGCCTGTGAGGTATTTCGACCATGAGTGAGAAAAAACCGATCCGCGTGCTGCTGGCCAAACCGGGCCTCGACGGCCACGACCAGGGGGCCAAGGTGGTGGTGCAGGCTTTGTCCGCCGCCGGCATGGACGTCTTTTACACCGGCCTGCGCCAGTCGCCGGAAGACATTGTCGAAGCGGCAAAGGCAAGAGATGTGGATGTCATCGGCCTTTCCGTCATGACCGGAGCCCACCTGCCGATCTGCACCCAGTTGAAGACGCTCTTCGAAGAGCAGGGCCTGGGTGACAAGCTCTGGATCGTGGGGGGCAATGTTCCCAAGAGTGATCATGCGGCACTGGAGGCCCTCGGCGTGGCCCGGGTCTTCTCCACCGGGGCCAGGCTGGAAGAGATGGTGGCCTTCATCAACGAGCGGATGGGGCGGGGGGACTGATCGTGGATATGGATGACCTGAAGAAACAGGCGCCGCTGATCGGCCTGGTCCTGGGCATCGTGTTCCTGGTCATCGGCTTCAACTACGGCAACACGGCGCTCCTGATGCTGGGGGGGATCATGCTCGCCCTGGGGCTGTTCCTGAAATTCAGGAAGAAGTGAGAGCGGCATTCCGAAGATCGCCACGCCGGCAGTGCTGCAAATTGTGAACGAAGAGATTACGCCGAATCTGACATAAACGTTTTGGAGCCTGATCGATGAGCAACAGCGACAGTAAAAAGGACATCCCCCCCGTGGTTCTCGAATCGGGCATCGAGGTCAAGCCGGTCTACGGCCCGGAAGAGCTGGAGGCCAGCGGCGGCGCGGGAAGCATCGGCCGGCCGGGCGAGTATCCCTTCACCCGGGGCATCCACCCCGAAATGTATCGCAAGCGGCCCTGGACCATGCGCCAGTATTCGGGCTTCGGGTCGGCCGCCGACACCAACCAGCGCTTCAAATACCTCATCGCCCAGGGGAACACCGGCCTCAACGTGGCCTTTGACCTGCCGACCCAGGTGGGGCTGGACAGCGACGATCCCATGGCCGCCGGCGAGGTGGGCCGGGTGGGGATGGCGGTGGACACGCTGGCCGACATGGAGGAAGCCTTCGAGGGCATCGATCTGGAGAAGATCACCGTGTCGCTGACCATCAACGGCGCGGCGATCACCCTGATGGCGATGTACTTCGCCCTGGCCGAGAAACGGGGCTACGACCTGACCAAACTGCGGGGCACGGCCCAGAACGACATCCTCAAGGAGTTCGTCGGCCGCGGCACCTGGGTCTTCCCGGTGGAGCCGTCGGTGCGCCTGGTGGGTGACACCATCACCTGGTGCGCCGAGCACATGCCCAAGTACTCCCCGGTCTCGGTCTGCGGCTACCACATCCGCGAGTCGGGGGCCGACCCGGTGCAGGAGATGGCCTACGGCTTCGCCATCGCCCGGGCCTATATCGACCACGTGCTGGCCCGGGGGATGACCATCGACGAGTTCGCCCCGCGGCTCTCCTTCAACTTCGACATCCACGGCAACTTCTTCGAGCAGATCGCCAAGTTCCGCGCCGGGCGGCGTCTCTGGGCGCGGATGATCAAGGAGGACTACGGCGCGCAGAACCCGCGCTCCATGCTGCTGCGGATGATCGCCGGCGGCGGCGGGGGCGGGCTGACCATCCAGCAGCCGGAGAACAACATCGTCCGCGGCGCATACTACGCCCTGATCAGCGCCCTTTCCGGGACGCAGACCATGGCCCTCTGTTCCTACGACGAGGCCTACACCATCCCCAGCGAGAAGGCGGCGCGGATCTCCCTGCGCACGATGCAGATCCTCCAGGAGGAGATGGGGCTCTGCGACACCGTCGACCCGCTGGCCGGCTCGTACTACGTGGAGACGATCACCAACCAGCTGGAAGAGCGGATCGAAAAGATGGTCCGGGAGCTGGAACAGGGCAAGGGCATCCTGCAGGCCATTGCCGACGGCGACGTGCAGGCCGCGGTGGCCCGCCGGGCCTACCAGTGGGAGAAGGGCATCCAGGATGGTGTCATCCCCAAGGTGGGGATCAACCGCTTCGTGATGGACGAGGGGGAGGAGGCCCGCGACGTGGAGATCCACCCCTACGACCCCGGCGAGGGGGAGAAGCTGGTGCAGCGCACCGCGCGCATTCGGACCCTGCGTGACCCGGGTGCGGTGGAGGGTGCTCTGGCGGAGATCCGTCGGGCGGCCGGTTCGAACGACAACCTCGTTCCCCCGGTGATGGCCGCGGTGCGGGCCATGGCCACGGTGGGCGAGATCACCCGGGCACTGAAAGAAGTGTTCGGCGGGTACCAGGAGGCGATCAGGTTTTGAGTGCCAGCGAATGCCGCAACTACCACCGGCCGGCGTCTCTCCGTGAAGCGCTGGCCCTGATGGCCGGGGCCGAGGTGCCGCTCTGGCCGGTGGCCGGGGGGACCGACCTGCTGGTCCGCGACCACAGGCGTCAGATGCCGCCCGGGTCCTGGGAGATGGTGAGCCTCAAGCGCATTCCCGAGCTGGGCGTGATCGAGCGGGACGGCGACACGATCCGCATCGGCGGCGCGGCCACCTTCCGCCAGCTGGCTGCCGATACCCTGCTCAACGAGACCTGCCCGGTGCTGGCCACGGCCGCCGACCTCATCGCCTCGCCCCAGATCAGGGCGGTGGCCACTCATGGGCGGCAACCTGGCCAACGCCTCGCCGGCCGCCGACACGGCCGTGCCGCTGCTCATCCTCGAGGCCGAAGTGGAGCTGGCTTCCTGCGGAGGGGACAGCAGCCCGAACCTGAGACGGGTTCCCCTGGCCGATTTCTTCACCGGCCCCGGCTCGACGGTGCGGGAGACCAACGAGCTGATCAGCGCGGTGGTCATCCCCCCGCAGCCCGCCGGGATGCGCTTCGCCTCGCAGAAACCGGGCACCCGGCCGGCCATGGTCTGTGCCACGGCTTCCGCCGGCATGGGCCTGCTGATGGAAGGGGAGCGGGTGAGCGAGGTGCGGATCGCTTTCGGTGCGCTGGCCGACCGGCCGATACGCGGCCCGCAGACCGAAGCAGCCCTCAATGGACAACTGCTGAATGAAGAAACGCTGGAACTGGCATCGGAAGCGGCGCGACAGGAAGTGTCGCCGATCTCCGATGTGCGCGGCAGCGCGGCCTATCGCCGCGAGCTGGCAGCGTCGCTGGTAAGGAGGCTTGCCCGTGCCTGTAGAGCTTGAAGTCAGCTGCATCATCAACGGCGAGCCGGTGAAGACGGCGGTCCGGCCTGCGGAACGGCTGGTGGACATGCTCCGCGAGCGTTTGGACCTCAAGGGGACCAAGACCAGCTGCGAGGAGGGGGACTGCGGCGCCTGCACCGTGCTGGTGGACGGCGTGGCGGTGAACTCCTGCCTCTACCCGGCAGCCGAGGCCGACGGCCGGGAGGTGACCACCATCGAGGGGCTCCAGGGCCGGAACGGTGAAATGCACCCGGCCGTGGCCGCCTTTGTGGAACTGGGTGCGGTGCAGTGCGGGTTCTGCACCCCGGCGATGGTTCTGCGGGCCTATGCCTTTGTCCGCGAGAACCCCAACCCCACCGAGGAGCAGATCCGCCGTTCGGTGGAGGGGAACCTCTGCCGCTGCACCGGCTATGTCAAGATCATCGATGCCATCCGATCGCTGGCTAAAAGGGGGGTAGAGCCATGAGCGACAACGCCCCGAAGATCCTCCGGGAGAGCCTGATCGGCCAACGTATCCCCAAAACTGGACGGGCCGGAGCGTGCCACCGGCCGCGCGGTCTACATCCACGATCTGGTGCGGCCGCGCATGCTGCACGGCGCCATCAAGCGCACGAACCGGGTCCACGCGAAAATCCTTGCGGTGAAAACCGAGCGGGCGAAATCGCTGCCCGGGGTCAAGGCGGTGATCACCGCGGAGGATATCATCAACGTCCCCTTCGGCCACGGCAAGGACAACTACGCCCTGAAGGGCGACAAGGTCACCTGCCAGCGGGACGAGATCGCCGCGGTGGCCGCCGAGACCGAGGAGATCGCCCGCGAGGCCTGCCGCCTGATCGAGGTGGAATACGAGGACCTGCCGCCGGTGTTCGACCCCCACGAGGCGCTGAAGCCCGGGGCGCCGGTGATTCACGAGGAGCGGCCGGACAACGTCCCCTTCCGCTACGACTACGCCCACGGCGACGTGGAGGCCGCCGAGCGGGAGAGCGACGTGGTGCTGGAGGACACCTACCACCTGCAGTTCGTCACCCACGCCTGCATGGGCTCCTCGGGCATTATCGCCGAGTTCGGGCCCCGTGACGACCTGACCCTCTGGTCGCTGACCCAGGTCCCCTTCCTCTACCAGCGGGACATGGCCTGGATCGTCAGGATGCCGCCGGAGAAGATCCGGGTGGTCCAGGCCACCATTGGCGGCGGCTTCGGTTCCAAGCTCGACATCTACCCCTTCGAGCCGATCGCGGTGCACCTGGCCCGGGCCTCCGGCCGGCCGGTGCGCCTGCTGTTCAACCGCCATGAGGAGTTCATCGCCTCGCCCACCCGCCAGCCCACCGAGATCAGGCTGCGTTGCGGCGCGAAGAAGGACGGCACCCTGACATTTCGTGACGCGCACCTGGTCCACGACAACGGCGGCCGCACCTCCTGGGGGGCCACCACACCCTTCGTGATGATGCACTGCTTTTCCTCGCTCTACCGCGTGCCCAGCGTCCGCTTCCACACCACGGTGGTGAACACCAACAACCCCTACTCGGGTTCGATGCGCGGCTACGGCAACCTGCAGGCCACCTTTGCCGTGGAGTCCCAGCTCGACCGGCTGGCCGATGAACTGGGCATCGATCCGCTGGAACTCAGGCTGAAGAACTCGCTGGAGCAGGGGGAGACCACCGGCCAGGGGATGTATCTGGAGACCTGCGGGCAGAAGGAGTGCCTGGAGACGGCGGCCGGCTCGGCCGGCTGGGCCGAAAAGCACGGCCGGATGGAGGCGCCGGAGCCGCACCTCAAGCGGGGCATCGGCATGGCCTCCATGGTCCACGTGGGCGGCGGGGCCAAGATCTACCACTCGGACGGTTGCGGCACGATCCTCAAAGCCGACGACTACGCCAACTTCACCCTGATCACCGGCTCGTCGGAGATCGGCCAGGGTTCGGAGACGGTGCTGGCGATGATCGTCGCCGAAGTGCTCGGAGTGCCGCTGGAGCGGATCCGGGTGATCAACGACGATACCGCGATCACGCCCTGGGACGTGGGGGTCCACGCCTCGCGCACCACCTTTGTCGCCGGCAACTCGGCCCGGGGCGCGGCGGAGAAAGCGCGGGCCAAACTCCTCGCTGCCGCCGCCGAACAGCTGGAACTCCCCGCCGACCAGCTCGACATCCGCAGGGGCCAGGTGGTGCGGGCCGGGGACGGGGAAGTGCTGATCGGGCTGGGCAAGGTGATCCGCAAGCTGCATTTCAGGAGCAAGTTCGAGACGGTGATCACCGAGCACTACTATGAGCCGCCCAGCCAGATGCAGAACCGCGAATTCAAGGGCAACGTCTCGCCGACTTACGCCTTCGGCACCCACGTGGTGGAGGTGGAGGTGGACACCGAGACCGGGGTGGTGCGGCCGCTCAAGGTCACCGCGGCCCACGACGTGGGCCGGGTGCTCAACCGCCTGGGCATCGAGGGCCAGGTGGAGGGTGGTGTGTCCATGGGCCTGGGCTACGGCCTCACCGAAGATTTGCAGGTGAAGGAGGGCCGGGTGCAAAACCCCGACTTCCGCGATTACCGGCTGATCACCGCGCCGGAGATGCCCGAGGTGGAGATGCACTTCATCGAGACCAGAGCGCCCGAGGGGCCGTTCGGGGCCAAGGGGATCGGCGAAGCGCCGGCCATCTGCGTCGCCCCGGCACTGGCCAACGCGGTGCACGACGCCACCGGCATCCGTTTCCGGCGGCTGCCGCTGACCCCCGAGCGGGTGCTGCTTTCGCTGCGCGCCGGCCGCGAGGTCCTTCCGGAGGAGATGACGTGAGACCGAGAACCGTGCTCAGCCTCGAGCAGGCGCTCTCCATGACCTATGCCACGCTGCGCTTCGCCTGTCTCGGCTGGCGGGTGATCAAGCTCGAGCCCACACCGGCGCCGGGCCAGACCACCCCCGGCGATCCCAACCGCTACATCGGCGACCCGGTGGGCGGCCCCGACTGCTGCTCCTACTTCGTCGCGCCCAATGCGGGCAAGGAGGCGATGTCGATCAACCTCAAGACGGAGGAGGGCCGGGCGGTGCTGCACCGACTGGTGCGCGAGCTGCCGGTGGACGTCTTCTGCTGCAACACCCTGCCCGCCCGCTACGAGCAGCTGGGCATCGACTTCGAGACACTGAAGAAGCACAACCCGAAGATCATCTGGGCCGGCATCTCTGCCTACGGGCCCGAGGCGCCAAAGACCCCGGGCTACGACCCGGCAGTGCAGGCGGCCACCGGCCACATGGCGATCACCGGCGACCCCAAGGGCCCGCCGATGCTCACTGGCGCCCCGCTGGCCGACCTCAAGGCCGGTGACGAGGTCTTTGCCCAGACCATGCTCGCCCTGGCCGAACAGGCCGAGGGGGCCGGGGCCCGGCGCATCGACGTCTCCATGGCCCGGGTGGCGGCCAGCTGGCTGATCACCACCCTGCCCATGGTGGGGATGGGCGCGCCGTCCGACTGCTTCAACCGTGCGGGCAACGAACACCGGCAGTTCGTGCCGGTCAATGTCTATCCCACCAGAGACGGCCACCTGCTGCTGGCGGTGGGCAATGACGTGCAGTGGCAGCGGCTCACCGGCCTCGATGCGTTCAAGAAGCTGGCCAACGACGTGCGGTCCACCAACGAGGGGCGCAAGGCCCAGCGGGAGGAAATCCACCTTGAAGTGGCCGAGGTGACCAAAGGCTGGGAGACTGCCACCCTGGTGGAGGCGCTGAACCAGGCCGGCATCGTGGCCTGTGCGGTGAGCACCATCCCGCAGGTGGCGGAGGCGGGCTGGCTGGTGCCGCACCTCAAGAGCACCACCCTCCCCGACGGCACCGTGGTGAAGCTGCAGCCGTCGGCGGTGCAGCGGGACGACGAGCCGGCGGTTCTGGGGCCGCCGCCCCGCTATGGCCAGGACACGGTGCGCATCCTCTCCGAGGCCGGCGCCGGTGAAGATGAAGTGGCGGCCTGGCGGGACGCGGGGATTGTGTTTGGAACGGAGTGACAGATTGTCATTGCGAGGAGCGTAGCGACGAAGCAATTTCAAACGAACCAGTGAATCCTGACAGAGATCGCCTCGCTACGTTCGCGATGACAGGAGGGAGGAGGGATGATCATGAGCACCATGACCGAGACCCTGCAGAAGGAGTTCCGTACCACCCAGGTGATCTGGGGTGCCATTTTCGTGGCGCTGGTGATCTACGCGGTGATCGGCCACGCCCTCATCGGCCGGAACCTGGTGGATCCGGAATCCATTCCAGTACAGCCGATCAGAAACATCCTCGCCGGGGTGGGCGGCCTGATGCTTGTCGGCTCATTCTTCATCCGCAGGCGGATGCTCGCCGGTGATGGATCGGGCCAGCCGTTGGGGAGTGCGGTAGCGGTGGCGAAATACCGGATGGCCACCATGATCTCCGCGGGTATCTGCGAAGCGGTAGGTCTGTTCGGGCTGGTTCTGGTCTTCCTCGGCGACAGCCTGCAGACGCTGTATCTCTTCGTCGTGGTGGCCGCTTGCGCGATGATCCTCCACCGCCCGAAGCTGGAGGAACTGCAGCGGTTGGCTGGCGAAGCGTAAACGGAGGGACGTACATGAATATATGAATATTTTGAGAATCAGGCGCCAGGCGCCAAATATTCATATATTCATGTACGTCCCTGGAAATGATAACTATCAATAGCAGGAGGTTCTCATGCTACCGGGCGCAAAAAAATATCCCCACGTCTTCTCCCCGGGATACCTGGGGAAGATGGAGGTGAAGAACCGCATCAAGTACGCCTCCACCGAGACCAACTTCAACTTCGTCGACGGCTTGTCTCGGACAAGGAGGTGGCCTACATGGAGGCCCAGGCCCGGGGCGGCGCCGGGATGGTGACCACCCAGGGCGCCTTCACCGACCCCTCGCGGCGAGGGCAAGGGCTACGTGGGGATGATGGCGATCTACGACGACCAGTTCATCCCCGGCCTGAAGCGCATCGCCGACGTGATCCGCAAGTACGACTCCAAGTCGGTGCTGCAGCTGATGCACTGCGGCCGGGTGGGCGGCGTGCATCTCGACTACACCGTGGGCCCCTCGGTGGTGCCCCAGCGGCTGCCCCGCTTCCGCGAGCCGGTGGAGATGACGCGTCGAGGACATCGAGCAGTGCGTCCAGGAGCACGTTGACGCGGCCATCCGCTGCCAGGAGGCCGGCTTCGACGCCATCGAGATCTCGGGCATCGTCGGCTACCTGCTCTCCAACTTCATCTCGCCCTACACCAACAAGCGGACCGACGAGTTCGGCGGTTCGCCGGAGAAGCGGGCCGAGTTCCCCCGCCGCATCGTGGCCGGCATCCGCAAGGTGGTGGGCGACGACTATCCCATCGTCATCCGCCTCTGCGGCCGCGAGCTGCTGGACGACCGGGGCGGCAACACCCCCGAGGACACGATGACCACCAACAAGATCATCGTCGACGCCGGGGTGGACTGCCTCTCCATCACCGCCGGCTGGCAGGAGTCGGCCAAGTCGGTGATCAGCCGCGACTGCCCCCAGGGCTCGTGGCTCTACATCGCCGAGGAATACAAGAAGGCCCTGCCCGAGCAGATCACCGTGGCCATGGCCTACCGCCTCTTCCTCCCCGACCAGCCGGACCAGGCCATCGGCGAGGGCAAGCTCGACTTCTGGGAATCGTGCCGCGCGATGATCGCCGACCCGATGCTGCCGCAGAAAATCCTCGAGGACCGGCAGGACGAGATCATCCCCTGCATGGCCTGCAACCTCTGCCTGGCCCGCCTCTTCCGCGACGCCGAGCTGAACTGCATGGTCCGTCCCTCGCTGGGCCACGAGACCGAGCCGGAGTTCGGCTTCTACGGCTTCGCAAAAACGGAGAGGCCGAAAACGGTGGCCGTGGTGGGATCGGGGGTGGCCGGCCTGCAGACGGCGGTGATCGCCGCCGAGAAGGGCCACCAGGTAACGGTCTACGAGAGGGAGGAGCAGCCTGGCGGCCAGCTCTCGGCCGCGGCCAACGGCCCCTGGGGCGACGAGGAGTTCGGCCGGCTGGTCAACTACTATGTCACCATGCTGAAGAAGCACGGCGGCCAGTTGAAGCTGGGCACCGCGGCGACAAAGGAGATGCTGGAGGAACTGGGCACCGACATCGTGGTGCTGGCCACCGGCGCCGCCCCCGACCCCTCGGCTTATCCGGGTGGTGACGGGCCCAACGTGGTTTCCGCGCTGGACGTGATGCACAAGAAAGTCGACGTGGGCAAGCGGGTGGCGATCATCGGCGGCACCGGCGTTTCCATCTCCACCGCGCTCTACCTCCTCGACAAGGGGGGGCACACGGTGACCATGATCGGCCCGCAGAAGAAGTTCGGCCGCGATGTCAATCCCTCCTACATCTGGCGCTACATGAGCAAGCTCAGGGGGGCCAACGTGGAGATGGTGACCCTCTGCCAGGTCAAGGAGATCACCGCCAGCGGGGTGGTGGTCACGGCCAAGGACAGCAAGGATGTCCTGGTGGAGGCCGACACGGTGGTGCTGGCCAACATGACCCCGGTGGGCGCCGAGCTGCGCGAGGCGGTGAAGAAAAAGGACTCCTATGTCATCGGCGATTCCCTGCAGGTTCGCCGGGCGGTCAACGCCCTGCTGGACGGCTACCGCCTGGGGATGCGTATTTAACGGAGGTATGGAAACATGGTCCCGATCATCGATGTTTTCAAGTGCGACGGCTGCGGTGTCTGCGTCAAGTTATGCCCGCCGCAGGTCATCGGACTGATCAAGGAGAAGGCGGCCATCCTGGTGGACCTCTGCGAGGAGTGCGGCATCTGCAACGACGTCTGCCCGATAAACGCCATCCGTTTCGAGCTTCCGGAGAAGGAACCGGTGGCGGTCCACGAGTGCTACAACAACCCCCGGTAGGGAAAGGAGAATCCCATGGGCGAGATGTCGTGGGAGAAGAGATTCGAGATCCTGAGCCAGATCAACCGCGCCTCGCACTTCGAGTGGCGGCGCGCGGCGCTGAAGGCCTGCCCCGGCCTCGACCCGATGAAGCTGGTGCTGGCCTACTGGGAGGAGGTGGGTCACGACACGGCCAAGGCCTACATCAAGCACTTCAAAAAGCGGCTGGAGCAGGACCCCGACGCCTCGCTGGCCGAGATGGTGGCCGATTCCTTTGTCTTCTCCTCGGTCTCCATGGGCGAGGACGCCAAGCGGGTGCCGGACAAGGAGAGCCCGGGCCACGCCTACATGCGCCACGACGCCTGCCCCTGGAAGGACTGGCACGAGCGCTTCGACCTGATCGAGGAGGACCGCCCGGGCTGTGACATGTGGCTGAAAACCCTGATCGACGACATCAACCAGGAGTTCGGCAGCAAGGTCACCTTCGAGACCATCGAGGCCTTGCCCGAGGGCGGCACCTGCTGCCTGCGCCACGTCTGGGAGGAGTAGGGCGTCACTCCTCCTCCAGGTACCCCAGTTCCACAAGGTGCCGGCGCAGATCATCCGGCAGCTCCGGTGGTGACTGCTCCACCGGCAGGGCCTGGCGGAAGCGCGCGATCCAGTTCATCGCCTGCCGCGCGTCGCGGGTCAGCAGGCTGATCGCCGGGTGATCCATCCGGCGGATCATCGTCTGCTCCGCCGGGTCGTCCACCAGGTCGATGAAGAGCTGGCGGTTGACCGCCTCGTTGACGATCATCTTGCGCTCGTTGCGGCGGAAGGAGCGCAGCTTGTTGTCCAGGGAGTAGAGTTCGCACACCGCGGCCGGTCCTTCCGGCAATGACTTCCCCTCGAACAGCGGCACCAGGCTCCGCCCCATCACCTCATCCCCCGCGGCAATCCCGGCCATGTCGAGCAGGGTGGGCATGATGTCCACCATGGCCACCTGGTTCTCCAGCTGCCGCCCCGCCGGGACCCGTCCCGGCCAGCGGACGACCAGCGGGATGCGGATCGACTCCTCGAAGAGCGCCAGCCGGTGGCCGCGCAGGCCGTGCTCGTAAAACTCCTCCCCGTGGTCGGAGAGCAGCATCACCACCGTCGACTCATCGAGGCCCCGGCGCTTCAGCTCGGCGAGGATATGACCGACGAACAGGTCGGTCCAGGCGATCTCACCGTCGTAGAGGGCCAGCACGTGCTGCAGGTCGGCTTCGGGCATCCCGGGGTCCAGACCGCCGGTAAAGAAGAGCCGGCCGTCCATGGCGCCCCGGTAGTCACGGTCATAGAGCTCATCGTAGGGCGGCGGCGGGATGTAGAGGTAGTGCACGTCCCACATGTGGATAAACATGAAGAACGGCTTTTTGCTGTTCTGCTGCAGCCAGTCCCGGGTGGCGTTGCTCACGGTGGGGTTGGTGATGGTGGTGGCCGAGGCCTGCCGCACGACCTCGTTGTCCACCTTGTCGCCGGCACGCAGTGCGCTCATGGTTTGCCCGGAGAGGCCGGTGCAGTCGATGTAGCTTTCGAACCCCTGGGAGAGTCCGAAGACCGGGTGCAGCAAGGGGCCGCTGAAGATGCCCACCGTTTCGTAGCCGGCCGAGGCCAGCCGTTCGGCCAGGGTGTTGTGGCTGTCGCCCAGGCGGGTGTCGGTCTCCAGGACGCCGTGCACCGAGTCCACCAGCCCGGTGAACATCGAGCTGTGGGCCGGCAGGGTCCAGGAGGTGCTGCTCACCACGTTCTCGAAAAGCGTGCCCTCCCGGGCCAGCCGGTCCATGTTGGGGCTGGTGGAGCGGGCGTGGCCGTAGCAGGAGAGACGGTCCGGCCGCAGGGTGTCCACCGAGATGAGCACGATGTTGGGCCGCTGGGCCGGAACGGCCGGCTCCGCGGTGGCGGGGGGTAGAGCCTCCCCACCCGAACAGCCGCCCAGCAGAGCGGCCAGCAGCACGGCCGGCGCCATCCCGTATCGCATCCTGCTCCTGTCCGTCATGGTCATCCCTCTCATTTTCCTTCCTCGATGCGTTGCATCAGGACCTGTGCCGGTTCGTGGTTCGGGTCGAGGCGCAGCGCCTCTTCCAGGTGTTGCCGCGCCTCCGCGGGCCGGCCCTGCCGCAGGCGCACATCCCCCAGCCGGCCGTGGAGCGGCGCGGCATCCGGGGCCAGGGCCAGGCCCTCGGTGAGCAGTTCCCCGGCCAGGTCCAGCTGGCCCACCGCCACCAGGTGGTCGGTGAGGTTGAACCGCGACTGGAGGTCGTCGGGCTTCGACCGGGCGTAGTCGCGGAAGGCGGCCGCCGCCTCGGCAGGCTCGCCCTTGCTGAGGTGGAATCCCACCAGCCCGAAACTGGCCTGGAAAAAATCGGGGTCGATCTCCAGCAGCCGGCGGCAGCTCTCCATGGCCTTGTCCACCTCCCCGGCCCGGGCGCAGGCCTGGACCTGGAGAAAGAGGAGTTCGGTGGAGCCGGGGTTCTGCTGCAGTGCCCGGTCATAGCAGTTTACGGCGCCGGCATCGTCACCCCGTTGGGCGAGCAACTGGCCCAGGTTGGCCAGGATGAACGGGTTGCGCGGGTCGTCCTGCAGGGCACGACGGAATGAGGCCTCCGCCCCGGCCGTGTCGCCGGCGCTCCTGCAGGCCAGGCCGATGGAGTTGAAGAACTGCGACCGCTCGAAGGGCTGCACCTGCTGCCGAAAGCCGGTGAAGGTGAGGGGGAGGACCAGCAGCAGGGCAACGATGATCCCCAGCGTTTTATAGTTACGCGAGCGGGCGCTCTGCACCAGCGTGGTTACGGTGCAGGCGGAAAAGACGATCAACAGCGGCACCAGCGGCAGCCGGTAGCGGCCGGTGATGAAGAAGGGGAGGAGCGAGAGGATGTAGAGGCCGGCGGCCGCGGCCAGCAGCCGGGCCGGGTCCTTCCGCCGGACCAGCACCAGCCCGATCCCCACCAGGGCCAGCGGCGACACGATCAGGAAGCTGGGCAGCGGCGCCCGCAAGAGCGGCAGGCTCTCCTTGAGCAGCGTGTAGTTGTAGATCTGGGGGATCTCGAAGAAGTGCCAGAAGAGACGGAACTTCTTCAGCAGCAGCACCAGCGCCGTGCCGGGTTGATCGGCGACGAAGTCCAGCCCCCGGGAGAGGTAGAAGCCGGACAGCTGGCGGGATCCCATCTCCCGGCCCGTGGCCTGCTCGGCGAACCGCCGGCCCCGGGGGTCGTTCTGGGCGTCGAGGCCCGGCGGCAGCATGTAGCGGCCCGAGGCCTGGTCGTTGTTGCCGACGTAGAAGTTCAGCCCCAGGTTGGTGGTGAGCGGGATCAGCTGACCCTCGGCCCTGGCATTGTGCAGGGTGGCCGGAAGGATGAGCAGAACCACCCCGAGGACGAACAGGCCGGACAGCTTCCAGAAACGGTCCCGCTGGTGACGGTGGAGCAGCAGGAGGAAGAGCGGGGCGAGGACCAGCAGGTTGGCCCGGGCCAGGCAGCCCAGCCCCAGGGCCAGGCCGGCCAGGAACCACCAGCGTGCGCTGGAGGGTTTGTCGGTGGCGGCGATGGCCAGCAGCAGGGCCAGCATGGTGAACAGTGTGGTGACCAGCGGGGCCATCAGCGGCAGGCCGGTGAAGAAGATCGCCGGGAGATAGAGGGCGTAGGCCGCCGAGGCGATGATCGCAGCGGCAGGGCCGAAGCAGCGCC
Source organism: uncultured Acidobacteriota bacterium (assembly GCA_963836075.1). Classification (GTDB taxonomy): domain Bacteria; phylum Acidobacteriota; class JAQAZP01; order JAQAZP01; family JAQAZP01; genus JAQAZP01. The sequence goes on along the minus strand of CAWIIB010000009.1, from coordinate 411,939 downwards.
GGGCCAGGAAAAAGACCAGCGAGATGGTCACCAGCTCCAGGACGATGTTCATCCCCCGCGGGACCAGTTCGCCGGGGCCGAAGAGTGTGTAGCACAGTCCCAGCAGGTAGGGGTAGAGCGGGCCGAAGAAGAAGGCCTGGTCACCGGCGAGCTTGCCGCCGGCGATATCCACCGCCTGCTGGTGGTAGAGCAGGCTGTCCAGCAGCGGGTGCCGGAACAGCGGCAGCCGGCTGAACTGGGCCACCAGCATGGTGCGCAGGGTCAGGCCCGCGGCCAGGGCGGCGAAGAGCGGCCAGAGAAGAAGGAATCGGTCTTTGGGCGGCTGGGGCATGGGGTTCGGGAACCGGTTCGTGTTAAAAGATCGTGCCCGCGGGACCGGGTGAATCCCGTCCCGGAGACGATTTCAAGGGTAGGATCTTTTACGGGACTGGTCAAGGAACGGTTCCGCGGCCACCCGCAACCGGGGGTGGACTCCGTCCCTCCCGTTTCACCATTCAGGGCCCTGGTATATACTCCAGCCCGAACCAGGGAACGCTATCTCCCGCTGACCTGTTCATGCCGTGGAAACAAACCCGTGATCGACCTGGCTTACATCCTGCTGCCGCTGATCGCCCTGGTTGCCTTCGTGCTCAAGGCGGCCACCGGCTTTGGCCCGGCCATCGTGGTCATCGCCCTCGGCTCGCTGCTCATGGCGCCGCAGGATGTGATCGCCACCAGCTCGATCCTCGACATGACCGCCGGGGCGTTGCTGCTGGCCATGGACCGGCCCAAGGGACGTCCCGGCTTCTGGCTGCCGCTCTCCGCGGCCATCGTCAGCGGTGCGGTGATCGGCGGCCTGCTCATCGTCACCATCCCCGAACGCTGGTTCGACTACATCTTCAGCGTGGCCATCCTGGTCCTCGGCCTCTGGTTCATCCTCGGCCGGGGCAAGGCCGCGGACAACGGGGGGCTGGTGGACGAACTGCCCCCGCGGTGCAGCGCGGCCGATGCCTCGATGACTTTCTTCGGCGGGTTCTGCGGCGGGCTTTTCGGCATCAGCGGCCCGCCGATCCTCTGGCAGTTCGGCCGCAAGTTCGCCAAACACGCCTTCCGCCAGACCCTGGTGCCGATCTTCTTCGCCGCCGCCCTGGCCCGCACGGTGACCTACGGCTGCACCGGCCTGGTCACCACCCAGGTGCTGCTCTACGTCCTCTGCGCCCTCCCCGGGCTCCTGCTCGGCATCTACCTCGGCAACAAGGTCTTTTTCCGGCTCTCCGAGGTCTGGTTCAACCGGGTGGCCGGCCTGGTGCTCATTGTCGTGGCCATCCAACTCGCCTTCTAAGTGGCGGAGGACACCATCTGAGGCCCGAGAGCGGCGTTGGCGGTGTCCTGAAACTTGCCATTGCAGAAATCGACTGATTGAGGATACCATTACCCATAGGCTTCAGCAGTCAGCGGCCAGGCGCCGTGCGTCACATACCACCAGTGGATACCAGAAGGAGCGGAACCATGTGGGACTTCGATATCGGCAAGACCTTTGGCATTCTGGTGAAAACGATGCCCTTCATCATCTTTCGCCTGCTGGTCTACATGGGGGTGGCCTTCACCTTCCTGCTGGTCACCGGCATCGGCGCCGGGATCGGATATCTGATCACCTCCTTTGCCGAGGAACCGGGGGCCGGCGCCGCCATCGGTGGGTTCATTGGTTTCGCTGTCAGCATCGGGATCATGTACTGGATTCGGGAGTACATCCTCTACCTGGTCAAGGCCGGGCACATTGCCGTCATGGTGGAGCTGCTGGACGGCAAGACCGGCCTGCCCGGGGGCAAGGGCCAGATCGACTACGCCCAGTCCAAGGTGCGTGAGCGGTTCGTCGAGTCCTCGCTCCTCTTCGGTCTGGACCAGCTGCTGAAGGGGATACTGCGGATGGTGAACCGCACCCTCTCCCGCATCGGCAACTTCATCCCCATTCCCGGCCTGGACAGCCTGATGGGCATCGCGGGCACGCTGATCACCCTCTCGCTGACCTACGTCGACGAGATCATCATCGCCCACAACTTCCGTGTCCGCTCGGACAACCCCTGGGCCACCAGCAAGGACGCGGTGATCCTCTACGCGCAGAACTACACCACCATGCTGAAGAACGCCTTCTTCCTCATGCTGGGCATCTGGCTGATCAGCTTTGTGGTCTTCCTCCTCTTCCTGGCTCCCATGGGGGCGCTGGTGGCATTCTTCCCCGGGGCGACGACCTTCGGGGGGCTGGTGATGGCCATCGTTTTTGCCTGGTGCGTCAAGGCGGCGCTGATCGAGCCCTTTGCCGTGGCGGCGATGATGCAGGTCTACTTCAAGGCGGTGGAGGGGCAGACACCCAACGAGGAGTGGGACCAGAGGCTGACCAAGCTCTCCGGAAAATTCCGCAAGCTGAAGGCGAAGGCCGAGGAAGGCCCGGTGGCGGCCCCGGCCTGATCGTAAATTTCCTGACAACTTCCGGGGATGTTAAAAATCCTGATACCCCGCCGGCGATTTTCTGTACGGCGACTGAGCTTGTCTGACGGTGCGGGTTCAGGGCAGCGTGATTTCGATCGGCACCTGCGAAATGTCGCTGCTCCCACTGGGCGGGTAGGGCGGCTGGTTCCAAGGTGCCGGAGTAACGTCCACGGCGCGGAGGATGTAGGTCGTAGTACCCGCAAGTTGCGGGAGTGGAGGGAAGTGCTGATTCCACCTGTTCCATTGCATCTCGCCTTCTTCGAAAACAAAACTTGTGAAACGAAAGTTCTCGAACACCGAACCATCGGGCAGTCGGAGACTCAACCCGACATCGATGTGCCGCAGATGGTGAGACGCATTGCCGACCTGGGCCGTGATCAGGCACTCTTGCGGCAACTCGAGAACGTTGGGGTAACAGGACAGGCTTGTGTAGAACGTGTCATATCCTTCGGGGGTTATGACGGAGACGAAAGCATCATAGTCAACGAAAAAGCCGTAGGGGCTGTTGAGTGTCGTGTCGAATGCTCCCGGTGTGGTTGGAAAATCAATGGAGTTGGTTTCCCCGACCACTACTACGCGGCCCGAATCGTCAATCAGCATGGCTTCAGCTGTATCGATACCTCCACCTCCGAGCAGGTTTACCGAGCAAACGGTTTCCAGGGAGAGGGGCAGGGTCAGGATCCGGGCATCCCGGAAAGTCGGGTATGAGAGATGCTGGGCGAATCCGACGGCGACGATCTCCCCGGCGGGAGAGACCCGCAGGTCCCTAATCCCAGCGAACACATTTTCCGGAGCAGAATATGTCGCTGCAAGAAGTGCATCAAGCCTGGGCGTAAGGCGGGCAATGAAACTATCCGTATGACCGGAATACTCCGTGTCCCAGGCGCCGGCAGTGACTGGGAAATCGGCGGAGTCCGTCCTACCCGAGAGAATAAAGTTTCCCTGAGGATCCTCTACGATGGCCGTCGAGGACATTTCAAGATCGCTGCCGCCGAGATAGGTGCTCGCCCCCAGAGAAGCAAGGTCGGGTTTCATTCGGAAGATGACGATGTCCTGGTTTCCGTGATACGTGGTTTGGTAAGCACCACTGGTGGTGGGGAACCAGCCGTAGGATCTGCCGACGACGACAACATCTTCCTGGCTGGTGATCGCCAGGGCTGTGGCCATTTCCCAACTGTCTCCCCCGACATATGTTGACGCCACGGGGAAACCGTCCTCCAGGGACAAGCGTGAGACGAAAATATCGTAACCACCGCCATGTGTCGGGCTGTAAGCCCCGGAGGTCACCGGAAAATCCGGTGAGAGCGTCGAGCCGGCAATAAAGAGATCGCCGGTTGGATGAAGCTCGGCGCCGCGCACGTGGTCGCCATCGCTGCCGCCGTAGAACGAGGAGTAAAGCAGTTCATCGAATCCAGGCGAGAGTACTGCAAAATAGATGTCGGCCTCACCGTTGAAACTTGTATCCCAGGCTCCGGGAGTGGTCGGGAAATCGGCAGAAAGAGTTCGGCCCAGCAACAGGCATCGCCCTTCGCAGTCGAATAGTACATCGCGGCTGGATTCATCGCTGCTGCCGCCGAACACCGTGCACGAGATGAGCTCGTTCAACTCCGCATCCAGCCGAACAACAAATATATCGCTGTGGCCGTTCCGGTTCGTGTAATAGGCTCCGGGAGTGGTCGGGAAGTCGGCCAGGATGGTGTGGCCCGTGACAACGATGTTGCCCTCAGAATCGAACGTAGCATCGGCGGCACCGTCGGAAAACATATGACCGATATAGGTGGAGTAGAGGAGCTCTGCGGAACAGTGATGTGGGAGGACAAACAAGGCAGCCGTCATGGCGAGAGCGCTGACGAATAGGCGGGCCATCCAGGACCTCCCGAGATCAATCTGTGAACTTTAAATTGCGAAAGATGAATATTGTCAAACTCTCAGCTTGTGCAACCATGTAATAATTATACTGAAAAGTACAATATGTTCTATTGTTCAGATTTTCAAGCTCGAAATCAATTTTCCGGTGCGGGTGGGGCCGGTATCAGTCAGGAACCGTAATCTTGACCGCATTGACATCGGTGGGACCCCGACCAACAATAGTGCCATGCACTTCGAAGGCAACATCATCCGGCCGCCCAGCGAGGCTCTGAGCATCCTGCTCCAGGTCACCGTGGGCTGTTCGCACAACCACTGCACCTTCTGCGGGACCTACGAGCACCCGTTCAGGATCAAGAACCGGGAAATCATCGAGGCCGACATCGAGTTCGCGGCGCAGCACTGCCGGCAGCAGCGGCGGCTTTTCCTTTGCGACGGCGATGCCATGGCCATCCCCCAGGAGCGGCTGCTGGAGATCCTCGAACTGATCAACCAGAAACTGCCCTGGGTCACCCGGGTGGGGATCTACGCCAATGCCCGCTGTCTCAAGCGCAAGAGCCTCGAGGATCTGCGGGCGCTGAAGGCGAAGAAGCTGGGTATCGTCTACCTGGGGCTGGAATCGGGGGACGACGAGACGCTGGTCAAGGTGAACAAGAAGGCCGATGCCGGGACCATGATCCGCGAGGGGCGGAAGGTGCGCGAGGCGGGGATCAGGCTTTCAGTCACCGTGCTTCTGGGCCTGGCCGGTACCGAACGTTCCCGGGAGCACGCCGAAGCCACCGGCCGGGTGCTCAGCGCCATCGACCCCGACTACGTGGGCGCGCTGAGCCTGATGCTGCTCCCCGGCACGCCGCTCTGCGACGACTACGAGGCCGGCCGCTTCACCCTGCCCGACAGCATGGAGATGCTGGCCGAACTGCGCACCATGATCGAGCACACCCACCTCAGCCGCGGCCTGTTCATGGCCAACCACGCCTCCAACTACCTGCCGATCAAGGCCCGCCTGCCCCAGGACCGCGAGGCCACCCTGGCGCTCATCGACCAGGCGCTGAAGGGCGAGGTGCCGCTGCGCCCCGAGTGGTACAGAGGGTTGTAGTCAGCCGGGAACGGCGACCTGATTCATCGGTACGACATTTGAGAGTAAGAGAGCAGCAGGTAACCGGTTATCCCGGGTATCACCGTTGTTCTGCGCATCGGCAGATATGGCGGGATGTTGAAGGGGGCGGGGCGCTAAAAGTAGTAGAGGGAAATGAGATAGGCGATGAAATTCAGCAGTCCGAAGAGAAAGATGAACCCGGCATACTTGAGGATCTGCATGTCGACAGGGTCCAGTTCCACCAGGCCGGGCAACTGCATGCCGTGCTGCCTGAACTTTCTGATGAAGATAACCGCCAGGCAGAGGTAGTCGACGATCAGGGCACCGATAAAAATACGGGTGAAGATGTCATACCACTGGGCCATCCATGACCTCGAACGGTTGCGGTGGATTGCCCGGGCAACCCGCCGGTTCAGCGGCTGAATCTGTATACGGCGGGATCACCCGTCGTATTCGAGGATGGCGTGAATCCTGGATTGCACTTCGTTGATCACCGGACCCGAGCCCCTGGTCTGCAGGATGCGGGCCCCCAGCGGGTCCCAGATGTTGGGCAGGATCAGCAGGTCTTCGGCCGTGTGCAGGGCGAGAAGCAGGTCGGCCTTCTGAGGGTGTGCTGTTGTGCTCATATCATTATCGCTCCGGTATGGCGGCCAGGCGTTCTTTACGCGATGGCTCGCAGAAACAGTTCGATGGTCATCGCCCGGGTGAGCGGGTGGAGGTGGTTGGCCCGCCCTTCCGCGTGCTCGCTGAGCAGCGTGCTGACGCCCTCGGCGTTGAGCCACGGGCGGTGGGACGCAGTCCGGTCGGTAAGTAACTCTTCGGCCATGGTGCGCAGCGGGCCGGGGCGGCGGAGCTCGGCGGCGAAGTCGAAGTGCCCGGCTTTCCTACCGGAGTCGAGGCCCACCAGTGCGGCGAGGCGGCGGAGGAGGGCTCGTGCGGACCGGCCGGGCAGCGGTGGGGGAGCGCCGCCCGCGGTTGGCGGCCGGCCGGTGCGCTCCCAGGGGATGGCGGCGCATCGGGGGTGACGGGCGCAGAAGCTCGCCAGGTAGGCCGCCTGGTGTTGCCGCAACTCCCGGGGCAGGGCAAAGGCGGTCTCCAGCAGCGGCTGGTGAAAGAAGGGCAGCAGGACAGCGGTGTCGATGCGCCGCGAGACCACCCCGGAGAGGGTCATTCGCTGCCAGCGGCAGCGCATGGACTCGAAGGTGTAGATCACCGCCAACCCGGTCCCCTCGGGATAGTTCGATGCATCGGCCTCGATGCTCGCCTGGTACTCCTTCTCGCCGGCCTGCCTGAACTCTTGCGCCATCAGCAGCCGTGCCTGGAGGTCCGGCAGCCCGCGAGCTGCCCTCGCCGGGCGTGAGGGGATGTCGGCCGGCACGTTGCCCATGATCACATCGCCGCACATCCCGGAGAGGATCACGTCCGCCTCGGCGGCAATCTCCAGGTTGGTGGCGTGTCCGGCAAGGTGGGCGATGCCGGTGGTGCCGCCGGTGACCAGTGCCGCTTCGGGAAGCGCATCAGCCACCCTCACCGGATCGAGACGAAAGACCAGGTGGCGCAGACCGAGAACGCCGGCCACCTGCCCGGCCAGTTGCACGTCGGGCGAACCGGGGGTGCCAAAGGTGATTGCGGTGGGGCTGGCCCCCAGGGCCGCCGCTTCGGCGGCGATGGTGCGCGAGTCCATGCCGCCGGAGAGCATGCAGCCGACCCGTGCCCCGCTGGAGACCTGTTGCAGTGCCGATTCGACGGCGCCCTCCATGGTCCGGCCGATGTCTTCCGCTCCCAGGGCCGGGTTCACCGCCGGCGGATCGAACTGAAACCAGGGGCGGCTGATCCGGCCGCCGGGGGTGACCTCGGTCACCGCTCCCGCCGGCAGCAGCTCCACACCGCTGAGCAGTGTCCGCTGGTCAAAGGGGTGGCCGTGCTCCAGCAGCTGCCGGATGGCCGGCAGGTCGGGTGCGGTGTCCACGCCCGGCAGCCCGGCCAGTGCCTGGACCTCGGGGGCGAAGGCCAGGCCGCCCCGGAAACGGGCCAGGTAGAGCGGCTGGTGGCCGAAGCGGTCGCTGACCAGCACTACCCGGGCGCCGGAGACGTGGGCGGCGTGAAAGCTCCCATTCAGCAGCACAAGGTCGGCGGGCCGGTCCCGGTCGAGGCAGGTGCGGACCCAGTCGGATGCTTCCGAGCCGTCCGGAGCGCTGCCCGGGGTGCCGTGGACCAGCAGCAGGTCGCCGGCGCCGGAGAGTTCAATGACCTCGGACCGGCCGCCGGCGGTGGTGGGGGCCGGCCGTTCCACCAGGGCCAGGGCCAGGCCGGGCCGCCAGAAGGTGGAGACATCGTAACCGGAGCGGTGCCGCAGCCGGGAGACCACCTGCTCCAGGACACCCCGTGCATCTTCAGTTCCCAGTATGCCGGCCAGGCCGGGCATGGCTGATCCTCCCCCCCAGGTGGACAGGGACAGTTTGGAATATCGCCTGAATTTTAGTGCATCGGGGAATGAATGCCTATGGTGAACCGCTGTGATAAAATAAACTTTCTGCAATGATCGGCAGCCTTGCAACCCAGACCGCCCGTGCCGGGCACGCCGGTGCGGGATGAGCCGCAGCCGTCAACGGAGATTGTGATGTCTTTCGCCCATACGCTCCGTGTCCTCCTGATACTTTCCCTTCTGCCCTGCTGTGCCGCGCCGGCCGCTGCCGCGGAGATCAAAGTGCCCGGAAACGCACCCACCATCCAGGATGCCATAGATCTGGCCGTGGACGGGGACACGGTGCTGGTGGCCGACGATTCTTACCGCGGCAAGGGTTTCGTCAACATCCGGTTCCACGGCAAGGCGATCACCGTCACGTCGGAGAACGGGCCCCAGGGCTGCATCATCGATTGCGGCAGCAACGCCCGGGGATTCATCTTCGACGGTGGAGAGGGGCCGGGGTCGGTGCTTCACGGGTTTACCATCCAGTCCGGGTATGCCCAGAACGGGGGGGCGGTCTACTGCTATTACGCGTCGCCCACCATCAGCGGCAATATCCTCACCTCCAATTCGGCGCTGTACAAAGGCGGCGCCATCCACTGTTACCAGTCCTCGCCGGTGATCGAATGGAACGAGATCTCCTTCAACAGCGCCGGCTGGGCCGGGGGGATCAACTGCTACCACTCGTCGCCCACCATCCGCCACAACCAGATCACCGGCAACGTCGCCAGCGTGGGCGAGGGGGGCGGGCTGCGCTTCGACGACTCGGCCACGGTGCTGGTGAACAACCTGGTGGCCGGCAACTCGGCCCAGACCTGGGGCGGGGGTATCGCCTGCCGCCGGGCCGGGGTTCAGATCCGCAACTGCACCATCACTTTCAACTCGGCCACCGACTACGGCGGCGGCATCGGCTGTATGGAATCGTCCACGCCCACGGTGACCAGCTCGATCCTCTATCTCGATTCGGCGGCGGAGGGGGCCGAGATCGGGCTCCGCTCGCACAACTATCCCTCCACCCTGAGCATCAGCTACTCCAGCGTCACCGGCGGGCGGGCCGGCGCGTATCTCGATGAGGGGTGCATCCTCAACTGGTGGGGCGGGATGATCGACGTCGACCCGCTCTTCGTCAGCGGGGCCATCGGCGAGTACTACCTGAGGCAGCAGGCGGCCGGCCAGTCGGTGACCAGCCCCTGCGTCGATGCCGGCAACCCGGCCGGCCCGATGATCAACGGCACCACCCGCACCGACTCGGCCCCCGACACCGGGGTGGTGGACATGGGTTTCCACTACGAGATCTGGGAGGAGCCGGTGACCACCATCGACGGCGGCCCCAGACGGCACGGTGGACTCGCCGGTGCTCATCTTCGCCTTCAGTGCCACTGACAACCGCGATCCCGAAGAGGACCTCCGTTTCTCCTGGCGTCTGGATCGCGAGGACTGGTCCGCCTGGAGCCAGGCCCGCACGGCCATCTACCGCGACCTGGGAACCGGGCCCTACACCTTCTACGTCCGCTCCAGGGACCGGGACGGCAACATCGACTCCACGCCCCCGGAGAGCTTCTTCATCGTCGCCAACTGGGGGGACAGCGCCGACTGGGGCCCGCTGGTCACCGGCCCCGGCCCCGGAGTGGCCAACCCGTCGCTGGTCCGCACCTCCCGGGGCGAGTGGGAGGCATACTCCGGCGCCCGTTACGGGGTCAACGTGGCCTGCGGCAATCTTGACGGCCTGGGGTTCGACGAAATCGTCACCGGTCCCGGCCCCGGCGAGAACTACGGGCCCCACGTGCGGGGCTGGGGCGTGGGCGGTGATCCGATCAGCGGCATCAGCTTCCTGGCTTACGGCACGCCGCGCTATGGGGTGAACGTGGCCTGCGGCGACGTGGATGGCGACGGCTATGACGAGATCGTCACCGGCGCCGGGCCCGGCGCGGTCTTCGGCCCCCACGTGCGGGGCTGGGACTACTCCGGGGGCGGGGTGAGCGCCATCGCCGCCGTGAATTTCATGGCCTACGGCACGCTGAAGTGGGGGGTCAACGTGGCCTGCGGCGACCTGGACGGCGACGGCTATGACGAGATCGTCACCGGGGCCGGGCCGGGCGAGGCTTTCGGCCCCCATGTGCGGGGCTGGGACCACGACGGCGGGGCCACCACCGATCCCATTGCCGGGATCAGCTTCTTTGCCTACGCCACCGGCAAATGGGGTGTCAATGTGGCCTGCGGCGACCTGGACGGTGACGGGATGGACGAGATCCTCACCGGGGTGGGGCCGGGCAGCAACTATGGCGCCAGCGTCAAGGGATGGAACTACGACGGCGAGGAACTGACCTCCATTCCCACGATCAATTTCCTCGCATCGGCGGACGGCTATGGCGTGGTGGTGGGGGCCTGGGACCTGGATGACGACGGCCAGGACGAGATCCTCACCATGCCGGGTGCCGGCGAAGGGCTCGGCGCCCGGCTGCGGGCCTACCGTCAGAACGCCTTCGGGGTGGAACTGGTTCTCGGGTATGATTTCTTCGCCTACGACGGCTGGATGACCCACGGCGGAAAGGTGGCGGGGGGCTACTTCTCCTTCAGCAAGTGATTGACGGGCCGGCATCACGCCGGTGAATTTTCCCGCTGAAAACGACGCAACCCCATAATTCCTAGTAGCTTACTATGTCAAAAATCAACCAGGAGTTTATCTTGCCATAATCCTCTTCTGGCCTTATATTGGAGCGCAGGTATTAGTGGTTGCTGGTTTTTGCTGGCTGGGAAGTGCTTCAATGACCGCGAAGACGGGTTCATCGACACCATTGCTGCCATCAGATCGCCGTGCCCGACCCGGCACTTTGAATACGCCATCAGATCTCATCTTGGATTGCTGATCGACGCGGCGACGCACAACCGATGAACCGCCACCCGCAGGACGTTCCAGTATCTCCCTGGAAGCTTGCCGTGCCCCGCCCACGGGGTGCGGACCTGTTCGCCGGCCAATCAGGGTCGGGGACGGGAAAACCACTCCTTCTTCCGGAGGTTCTGTATGCGCTGCCTGAACACCCTGCGTCTCGTGTCCCTGACCATACTCTTCTTCACCCTCAGTTTTACCGCCGGGGCCGGGCAACTGACGCTCGACTACACCTTTGACTGTCCGCAGGTCACCACGGTGCGCATCGGCGACACCCTCTATCACCGGGTGATCCTCGACGGCGCCACCAACGGCGGCCCGGTGGGCAGCCCGGCGCTGCCGGCCAGCGGGGCGCGGATCCTGCTGCCCCTGGGCGCCGAAGTGAAGAGCGTGGATGTCATTGCCGGCGAGCGCGTGCTCCTCGGCGACCAGATGCTGGTGGAGCCGGTGGCCATGCCCTACCGGCTGATGGACGGCCCCCGGGCGGCCGCCCGGCCCACGCCGGACCAGGCGGTCTACGCGTCGGCCCAGGTCTACCCCGCGGCCAGCTTCGAGGAGATCGGCACCCAGTCGTTCCGCGGCTACCAGGTCCTGGTGCTGCGGCTGCAGCCGGTGGACTACATCCCGGCCACCGGCGAACTCTTCTACACTCCCAGCCTGCGGGTGGTGGTGGAGACCGCTGAGACGAACAAGGTCTCGCCGCTCTTCCGCGGGTTTGACAGTGACGCGGCCAGGATCCGCAGCCGGGTGGACAACCCGGAGGTGGCGGGCACCTACGAGGCGGCCGGCACGCGCGGCACCCGGGCCTACGACATGCTGATCCTGACCACCAGCACCCTCTCCGGCTCCTTTGCCGCGCTGGAGTCGTATCACGACAACCACGGCCTCTCCACCGAGATCCACACCACCGCCGAGGCGGGGGGCAGCGACCCGGTGAGCATCCGTGACTACATCATCGACGCCTACACCAACGACGGCATCGAGTACGTGCTGATCGGCGGCGACGACGACATCATCCCGGCCCAGAATCTCTACGTCGACTCCCAGGCCGGCTACACCGAGACGGCCATGCCTGGCGATATCTACTTCGGCTGCCTCGACGGCACCTGGAACAACGATGGTGACAGCCGCTACGGTGAGCCCAACGACGGCGCCGGCGGCAGCGACGTGGACATGATGGCCGAGGTCTATGTGGGCCGCTGTTGCGCGGGCACCACCACCGAGGTCAACCGTTTCGTGACCAAGACCCTCTGGTATCTCAACGGCTCGCACAGCCTGCCGGCCGAAGTGCTGCTGGTGGGCGAGTATCTCGGTTTTGGTGGTGACAGCGATTACGCGGCCAACACCATGGAAGAGCTGGAGGACGGGGCCAGCACTCACGGCTACACCACCGTGGGTATCCCCACCGCCGACTACTCCATCAGCGAGATGTTCGAGCGGGACATGTCCTGGTACCAGTCGACCCTGGCCACGGCGATCAACAACGGCCTGCACATCCTCAACCACCTCGGTCACGGCTCCGAAGACTACGCGATGAAGTTCTACAACAGCGACGTGACCAGCGACCTGAACAACACCGAGCTGCTGTTCCTCTACTCCCAGACCTGTCTTGCCGGCCACCTGGACGGCACTGACTGCTGGGCCGAGACGATGAACATCAAGACCGACCACGGCGCCTTTGCCCTGGTGATGAACGCCCGCTACGGCTGGGGTGAATACGACAGCACCGACGGGCCCTCCCAGCGGTTCAATCGCGAGTTCTGGGACGCGGTGTTCGATGAGTCAATGCCCGAGGTGAGCAAGGCCAACCAGGACTCCAAGGAAGACAATATCTACCGCATCAACGAAGCCTGCATGCGCTGGTGCACCTACGAGCTGAACCTCTTCGGCGACCCGGCGCTGGCCATCCAGGGCGCCGAAGTGACTGGCATGAAGGTTTCCCCCAGCGGCTCGTTCGACCCCGCGGGCCAGGCCGGCGGCCCCTTCAGCCCCTCCAGCATGGTCTACACCATCGAGAACATGGAGCCCGGCGGCATCAACTACACGGTGAGCAAGACCCAGAGCTGGGTCACCATCTCCTCCACCGGCGGCTACCTGCCCGGCGGCGGTTCGGCCAACATCACCATTTCGGTCAACTCCGGGGCCAACGCGCTGGGCAACGGGATGTACAACGACACGGTGAGCTTCACCAACACCACCAGCCACGACGGCGACACCACCCGGGCGGTGAACCTCCAGGTGGGCGTGCCCACCCTGCAGCAGCAGTGGGACATGGGCAGCAACCCCGGCTGGACCACGGCCGGCCTGTGGGCCTACGGCTCTCCCAGCGGCGGCGGCGGCCAGTACGGCAACCCCGACCCCACCAGCGGGCACAGCGGCTCGAACGTTTACGGTTACAACCTCTCGGGCGACTACGAGAACTATCTCTCGGAGACGCACCTCACCTCCACCGCCATCGACTGCAGTGGCCTCGACCAGGTGTCGGTGAAGTTCTGGCGCTACCTCAACGTGGAGCAGCCGGTTTACGACCACGCCTACGTGCGGGTGAGCACCAACGGTTCCACCTGGACCACGGTCTGGGAGAACACCGCCGAGGTGACCGATTCCTCGTGGACCCAGGTGGAGTACGACATCTCCGCCGTGGCCGACGACCAGTCCACCGTCTACCTCCGCTGGACCATGGGATCCACCGACAGCGCCTGGCAGTATTCCGGCTGGAACATCGACGACGTGGAGATCTGGGGACTGGACAGCGGTCCCGTGCGTACCCACCGACACGGTGGAGGTGGTCATCGGCGCCACTCCGGACAGCGGTGTGCTGCCCTTCGGCACCCAGATGGCGGTGTCGCTGACCAACCTGACCACCGAGAACCGCCGGGCCGCCGGCCGCGTCGACATGGTGATCGGCAACGGCACGTCGTACAGCAACTGGCGTGCCGGCTGGACCAATCTCAGTTCCGGCGAGACCTACAGCAACATGTGGACCCAGAACTTCCCGGGTCTCAGTTCGCTGGTGGGCAGCAACGTTTTCACCATTATCGGTGAGGACGTGACGCCGGCGCCGTACAACCAGCCGCCGTTCGCGCCCTCGGGCGACACGCGACACCGATTCGGTGACCATCACCGCCACGTTGCCGTAAGCCGCGGGCGGAGGGGGGACGTACATAAAAAGTATAGAAAACAAAGCCCCGGGAGGATCGTCCTCCCGGGGCTTTTCGTTTACACCTGGATTTTCGTGGTGGACAGTCAGGCGATCAGTCGGTTTCCACCAGGTCGTCCAGCTCCACGTCCACATTCTCCAGCAGGTCGCCCATGTTGGCCAGGTCGATGCTGCCCACCATGTTGACGAAGGTGGCCTCGTCGCCCGGCTCGAAGGCGATGACCATCATGCCGGCCACTTTGCTCTCGTCCACCGGGTCATACTTGATGCTGACGATGACCAGTTCCTCACCGTCCTTGACGTAGACCAGCCGCTTCCAGCCCTCGTTGTCCAGCTGGGCCTGGATGTCGTCCACGATGGGACGGATCTGGCCGGCCAGCTCGGGGGTCAGGCCGAACGATTTGACCCGGATGCCGAACAGGCCGTCCAGGGTACTGCTCAGGTCCGAATCGCCGTTCTCCATCTTGGCCGCCATCTTCAGCAGCTCGGGGCCGAGGTTCACCTCGGTGATTTCCGAGGCGTCCACCGGGATCTCGATCCGGTCCAGGTCGACATACCCGGCATGCCCGGAGAGATCCTCCTGGGCCTGGGCGCTCAGCGCGCAGAGCAGAAGAAACACGGCCGCTACGATCAGTGCTTTGGTTTTCATGAGTCCGAACCTCCCTTTGTCACCGGGACCACACGCTGGAGGGAATTCCTGATGGCCTTCGGCAGTTTACTGGACAAGACATCGTTCACCGTCTTCTTTTCCGTTTCCTGAATCAGTTGCGCAACGTAGGCCAGGCTGGTTTTGGCGCGCTGGCGAGCCTGGTATGCCTCCTGGTGGCTGATCTGACCGTCCTCTCCGCCGAGGGAGGCCTCGGTGCCCACCGGGCTCTGCGTGGTCACCGGCAGGAAGAGCATCACCACCACCAGGGCGGCGGCGCAGGCGGTCACTGTTTTCCAGCCGGGGGAGCCGAGGATCGGTCCCAGGCGCTCGAAGAACGACCGCTTCCGCGGTTCCTCCACCAGCCGTTCCATGATCCTCTGGTCCACCCGCGCCGGGCAGGCCAGTTCGGGCAGGGCGGCGAAGGTGTCGGCCACCTGCCGCTCGGCCTGCAACTCGGCCCGGCACCCGGGGCAGTCCCCGAGGTGACCGTCCACCCGGCGGATCGCCCGGGGGCCAAGGTCCCCGTCGAGGTAGGGCCCGAAGAGACTCCTCGTTTTACGACACTGCTGGTTCATTGGCCCTTGTCTCCACGTATTCCGGTTTGTATCCGGTCAGTTTTTTGCGCAGCGATTTGCGGGCCCGGTGCACGGTGACTTTGATCGTGCTCACCCGGATCTGCAGGATCTCGCTGATCGCTTCGTAGGTCTGTCCCTGGAAATAGTGCATGAGCATGATGCTGCGGGTGCGGGCCGGCAGCGTGGCCATGGCGTCGAGCAGCGACCGCTGGGCCTCGTTCAGACGGAAGTGCGCTTCCGGGTCGCCCGCCGAGCGGTTGGCCGGCAGGCTGTCCGGCTCCACCTGGGACGCCGAGACGTGCCAACCCACCGAGGTCTTGCGCCGCCGGGTGACGTCGATGCAGAGGTTGTGGGTCACCCGCATCAGCCAGGCCGGGATCTTTTCCGGGTTCTGTTCTGTGCAGCGCTGCCACATTTTGACGAATACCTCCTGGGTCACGTCCTCGGCGTCTTCGTTGTTGCGGAGGAAGTAGCGGGCGTAGCTGTAAACCCGGTTTCTGTTCCCCTGCAGCATGTTCTGGAAAGTGTTGTTATCCATTGCCTCGCTTCATTGTTTCACTCACCAGGATAAACGCATCCGCCGTCAAAAAGGTTACCAGCCTCGCAATTTAAAAACGGGACGAAAAAAAGGACAGGCGCAAATTAGCCGCACATTCTTAACAGAAGCCGAGGATTGTTGAGTTCATGGGCCACAATTGGTGACTATGTTCGAATAAAAGGTGAACTGTCCCCATTTTAACCATGACGACATGTGTGGATAAATAGCTCCTGTCCCTCATTTAACGGCTGTTTTGATTTAATCCCGGGGCTGTTTATGTCGAAATAGAGAGAGACGCTTCACGCGGAAGGCGGGGGCGTCTTCAGTGCATGAACTTCACCAGGGGTAATCCAATGAGCAGTAAAAAGCTGGGGCAGTTGCTTGTTTCACAGTCGGTGATCAGCGAGGAGCAGCTCGAGCAGGCCCTCGCCCTCCAGAAAGAGGTGGGGGAGCGGTATCTCGGCGAAATCCTCATCGAACTGGGCGCGTCGCAGGTCCGGGTCAACCGCGTCCTCGATCTCTACAACAAGCGCAAGTCTCTGGAAGACATGCTGGTTTCGGCGGGATATCTCTCCGAGGCACAGCTGGCCGAAGTCCAGGAAGAGCATCTCGAAACTCTCCGGCCGTTCCGGGACATCCTCATGGAACGCGACCTGATCACCGAGGAGGGGTATCTCCAGATTCTTTCCCGGCACTTCAACCTGCCCATCATCTCGCTATACAACATCAGCCCGGTCAAGACCCTGCGAAGGGTGATCAGTGAGGAGTTCTCCAAGAGGAACCAGGTGGTGGTATTCGAGGAAGGGAAGAGAAGCGTCAAGGTGGCCATCGCCGAGATCAACACCCTGCTGATGGAGGACCTGCAGCAGTTCCGCCACACCAACAAGGAGATGGAGTTCTACCTCGCCCCTCCCGGCGAGATCGACCTGTTCATCCGCAACCTCTTCAACCTCGGCTCCGATTCAGACGTCTCGATAAAGAAAGGACTGGCCCGATCCGACGAAGATATGCGCCACCAGAGTCCCGTGGTGGTCCGGCGGACGCTGAAGATCATGGACTATATCTTCAACACCGCACTGAAATTCGAAGCCAGCGACATCCACCTCGAGGCCCGGGAGAAGGGCGGCATCGTCAAGCTGCGGGTGGACGGCACCCTGCGCACCATCCCCATGCCCGAGGATTTCAACCGCGAGTACATCTCGGTGATCTCGCGGATCAAAATCCTGACCCGCTCGATGAAGATCGACGAGAAGGTGGTGCCCCAGGACGGGAGTTTCCGCGGCCGCTACAAGATCTGTGGCCGCTCGAAGCTGGTGGACTTCCGTGTCTCCACGGTGAGCTCGAGCAATGGCGAGTGCATCACCATCCGGGTGCTGGACCAGGACAAGGGGAAGGTGACTCTGGAGCAGCTGGGGTTCTCCGGCAGGGTCTACGAAAAGTTCAACGAACTGATCCGCAAGCCCGAGGGGATGATCCTGGTCTCCGGGCCCACCGGTTCGGGAAAGAGCACCACCCTCTATGCCGCCCTCAACTCGGTGGCCGACCCGGGAAAGAAGATCATCACTGCCGAGGACCCTATCGAATACACCTACGAGGACATCGTCCAGACCCAGCTGAACCGGGCCCGTAACGTGGACTTCTCCACCCTGCTGCGCGCCTTCCTGCGCCAGGATCCGGACGTGATCATGGTCGGCGAGATCCGTGACCCGGAGACGGCGAACATGGCGATCAAGGCGGTGCAGACCGGGCACCTGCTGCTGAGCACGCTGCACACGGTGAACACGACCAAAAGCGTGGGCCGGATCCGCGAGCTGCAGGTGGAGCCGCTGATCTTCCTCTCCTACACCACGGCGATCATGGGCCAGCGGCTGGCCCGGGTGATCTGTCCCGACTGCGCCGAGGCCTACCTGCCCGATCTGCGGCTGCTCAAAACCTGCTTCGGCAGGGAAGGCGTGGATATCAAGCTGGTCCGGGGCAAGGGCTGTAAAAAGTGCGACGACACCGGCTACCGCGGCCGGCTGGCGGTGACCGAGCTCTGGGTGCCCACCGCCGACGAGCTGGATGGTCTGGAGGACCTGAACGACCAGCTGCTCCTGCGGGCCAATGCCGTGGCCTACGGGATGCGCCCGATGATTCTCGACGGCCTGGACAAGGTGCTCCGGCGCCAGACCACCCTCGAGGAACTGGCCCGCGTGGTCCCCACCATCGATGCCGACGTGGAACTCTGCCAGGGGCTGATCGACGAACTGCTGGAGCAGTATTCCTCCACCGGCAACACGGGTCTCGTCCGGGAATCGGAATCGCTGAACAAGGTCAACGTTTGATCCGGGGAAAACCGGGCGCAGATGTGCAGAAAATCGAAAAAAAGGATGGTCATTTTCCGAAAAGGAACCGTATTATATATAGATACCTGAAAACTCAGGAGGTGACGTGATGCATCGGATCAAGGATGCCAGGCACATGGGGGGGTATACGATCGAGATCCTCTACGAGGATGGAGAGAGAACTACTATAGATTTCACCACTTACCTCGACGATGAAGCCTTTGCTCGTCTCAAGGAACTGAAGCGGTTCACCGATTTCAGGGTTGACCGGCAGTATGGCACCATTGTCTGGGAGAAGGTGGCCGATTTTTACCCCGACGCCTTGATGCCAAAAACAGGGCCCATGGACGAGTATTACTGAGGTCTCGCCTTCACGCTCCACCCTGGAGGTCCGGGGATCTCTCTTTCCGGGCGGACATAAAAAAAGCACCCTCCCGATACGCGCTGGTACGCCAGGAGAGTGCTGGTACTATGCTCACAAACTGCAGGGATCACCGCGCCATCAGCAATGGCATGGCCTGTATGCCACTGCTCGAAGCTTCACGGTGGAGCAATTCCTCTTCGATTGCCGAGGTCAGGCCACCATGGCGGCGGCCAGGGCCCGGATGATCTGTTCGGCTTTTTTGCTCAGCGCCGTGCGCAGCTTGCGCAATCTGTCTATGGTAGTGCTCTTGCTCATTTCCTCTCTCCGTGGATAACCGTTTCCAGCACCTCTGGTAGAAAGGCCTGAATTAAAGTATACCCCTGTATGGGGGTAATGCAATCAGTGTGCCAATATGCCGACAGCGGGTCGTCTGCGCTGTAGCCGACATAAGTTGTTGCTATATAAGCCTGTATTAAGTTTACCGTGTAATGTGGTATCTTTTAAAAAAATTGACCGGAATTGTTGACTCCGATAATTTCGGTGGTAAACTTCCGATGTAATCTAAGGTGATTTAGAGAAATACAATATTGTCGAGATTGCTGGTATGTATATCATTCTATTCTTAACAAAAGCAACATGGCTCATCGTACCGCAGGGCGATGGCAGGGGAGGATGGCAATGATCGAGAAAGCGACCCCGCCGGGCCTGGAAGACTTCATCTCCCTCAGCCACGTCATGCAGCAGCTGCTGGACCTGGTGGAACGGGTCGTCCCCTCGGACGTGTCGCTGCTCATCCTTGGTGAGACCGGCGTGGGCAAGGAGCACCTGGCCCGGGCGATCCACGCCGCCGGGCCGCGGGCCGCCCAGCCCTTCATCCCGGTGAACTGCGGGGCGATCCCGGAGAACCTGCTGGAGAGCGAACTGTTCGGCCACGAGGCCGGCGCGTTCACCGGCGCCATCCGCCAACGCCGGGGAATGTTCTCCCTGGCCGACAAGGGGACGCTGTTCCTCGACGAGATCGGCGAGATGCCCTATCACCTGCAGGTGAAGCTGCTGCGGGCGCTGCAGTCGCAGGAGATTCTGCCGGTGGGCGGGGAGGAGGTGAACCAGGTGGATGTGCGGGTGATGGCCGCCTCCAACCGTGACCTGGAGCAGGAGGTGAGGGAACGGCGCTTCCGCCAGGATTTGTACTACCGCCTCAGCGTTTTGCCGCTGACCATCCCGCCGCTGCGCCAGCGGGTGGATGACATCCCGCTCCTTGCCGGACGCTATCTCGAGCACTTCGGCGCGGCGGCCGGGCGGCAGATCACCTCCATGGACGATGATGCGATGATGGCCTTTGTGCAGCATCAATGGCCGGGCAACGTGCGCGAGCTGATGAACGTGGTGGAGCGGGCGGTGCTCGTCTCGCGCGGCCCGTCACTCTCCATCGAGGACCTGCCGGCGGAGTTCGGCGGCGGAGCGGACGGGCCGCAGGGCGTGGTGCCCGGGCCGGGGCCGGAAGAACCGCAGGCCGTGGCGCCTGATCCGGGGCCGGCGGAACCCGGACCGCTGGAGGTCGGCACGGGGAGCGGGGGGACGGAGCAGGCTGCCGGTGCGGCGGCTGTGGCGCTGCCCGCGGAACCGGCGCCACCGGCCAACGGGATGGCGGCGGACCGGCACCTGGTGGCCCGGCCGCTGCGGGATGTGCGGCGGGATGCGGTGGAGGACCTGGAGCGCCGCTATCTCCACGCCCTGCTGCGGGTCACCGGCGGCCGGGTGGGCGAGACCGCCCGCCGCGCCGGGATCGTGCCCCGCTCGCTCTACGAGAAGATGAGGAAATACGGGCTGAAGAAAGAGGATTACCGCATTTGATGGGGGACGTACATAAAAAGTATAAAAAGTCGGGCCTGTCCTCCCTTCGCTTCGGGTCCGACTTCTTATACTTTTTATGTACGTCCCCGATACGACGAGGGGATGCTCCAATATTGGCAATTTTCGGGAAAGAGGAGGGCTGCGGATGGTGAATGCCACGTTTAGGCCAGCCAGGGCACGGCGAACTGGTGCGGTGTTGCTGGTTGCCGCGGTGGCCGTCTGTTGTCTCGTCCTCCTGCTGCCGGCAACCGTGACCGCTGACGATGACGACACGCTGGAGAAGGAAGAGTACGAGATCACCCGGCACGACGATTTCATCAGGGCCAAGGGCGAGCGGATCAATCTCTATGTCAGCACACGGATCGTCGATATGAAGCCGGACGAAAAGCCCACCGGTTACATCTCCCTGATCTTCGGTGTCTGGAACCGCAAGGCCAAGGCCTTCTACGTCGACCGCGACCGGATCCGCCTCCTCGACCGCTACGGCAACGAGATCCCCATGGCTGGTCTCGCAGAACTGCGCAAGAACTATCCCCACATGCGCCGTGACCAGCAGCACCTCGACTTCACCACCTTTGGCGGTCGCTTCACCCGCAACTCGCACCTGGTGCCCACCAACTTCTTTCCCCCGCCGGGCGCGGCCCTGGTCACCTCGGCCCAGGTGCACCGTCACCGCCGGGTCAAGGACCTGCTCTACTTCAAGGGAACCATGGAGCCCGGCGAACCGTACACGCTGGAGATCACCCTGCGCAAGAGCGGCGAGGTCCTGGTCGTCCCCTTCACCTCGCGTGGAGAGGCGGGTGAGAGCCACGAGATTCACGGCACGGTGGGCGGCAGCATCTCCATTGGCGGGTGACAGAAACCATTCATTTTTAAAGCTGCATACTGACCGCCCCGGTCGTATTGTTCCTTGAGAGGAGTCGGCGCCGCCGTCGGGGTGGCAATTTCCTGGAATCGGATTTATGTCATTTTTGACATCTTGACATCATAACATTAAAAACCTTATAACATCATCAGGAGGTAATCCCGATGGACAAGGAATCAATCCGCTGCACAATCTATTTCGACCCGGACTTGCACCAGGCCCTGAGGGTCAAGGCGGCTCACACCAGAGAGTCGATCTCAGGGCTGGTGAACAAGGCGGTCCGGAGAACATTGAGCGAGGACCAGGAAGACCTGGCTGCGTTCGAGGAGCGGGTGGCCGAGCCGACGATGAGCTACGAGGCGTTGCTCAAGGACCTGAAGAAGCATGGCAAAATATAAGCTCCTCTTCAGGAAATCGGTGGCCAAGGATCTTCGGTTGCTGCCGAAAAAGGACGTGGCCAGACTACTGAAATGCTTCAGGCTGCTTTCCGAAGACCCGCGTCCCGCTGGATGCGAGAAGCTGACGGGGCAGGAACGCTATCGTATTCGTCAAGGGCGATATCGCATCATATATGCCATACGTGATGGAGAGCTCGTGGTCATTGTCGTGAAGGTGGGGCACCGGAAAGATGTGTATCATTGAGCGATAGTTGTGATTACGATCTTCAGGAGCAACTACGTCAAATCCTGAACCTGTTGACTAGAGGCGAAATGGAAATTGCCGCTGGCGAGGATCACGATTTGGATTCTGTTTTGGTCGAAGCCGATGCTGCTCTGATGGAACCAACGATGTAAATTCCCCTCCCTTCCCCCCCTCACCCCGCCAGCAGCAGCTTCTCGATGAAGGCGGCCACCGGTTTGGTGAAGTCGTTGTCGGTCCAGTACTTGGTGTGGGACAGTGGGTTCCAGCTGGAGTTGAGCCCGCCGACGTTGATCGCGATATCCTCGTCGACGATCTTGCGGTAGGCGAAGTTTATCGGCCGCAGGGGGTAGCCGAGGATGTCGTCGGGGTCGAAGAAGTTGAGCCAGCGGGCCTCCTCCTTCAGCGCCTGGGGCAGCTTGCTGCCGGGGAACTTGATCGGTTTGATGTCGCTCTTCCTGAAGGCGAAGGTGAAGAAGGGGATGTTGCAGCCGAAGGTCACCATCCCGGCCAGGGTTTTCATGCGGCGGAAGTCGCTGGCACCGGCCGGGGCGGCGCCGGGCTTTTGCAGGTCCCAGATGTAGCTGGACATGATGTGCCCGCCCAGCGAGTGGGCCAGCACCACCAACGGCCGTTTGGGGTCGGACGGGTCGTCGAGGTCGGCCATCGCCCGGTCCACCTTGGCGTGGATGTCGTCGTAGACCGTGTCTCTCTTGTCCGCGGTCTTGCGGTAGGCCGAGGCGTCGCTCACCGAGTTGACCATGAAGCGGCGCATGGAGATGAAGTCGAGATCGTTGTTCTGCTTGGCCTCGTTGAGGTATTCGGTCTGCCGGGCCTTGAGCACGTCGGCCCAGTAGACCTCGCCCCAGGTCACCCGCCCCTCCAGGTCGTGGCCCAGCCGGTCCTTGATCTCCTCGCGCATCGGGTGGGAGTAATACTTCTCCTGCGAGCCCATACCGTGTATCACCAGGATGTTCAGATTGGTCATTTTCGGCCTCCTCGCGCAACTCACCGTTCGGCAGCAACAGGGGTGTCAGCTCGGCCGCATTCAGTCCGGATGGTGGTCAGGCCGGGTCGGCCGGCTCGGCGCCCGCGTTCGGATCCCGTTTCACCACCGCCCTGATCCGCGTGGCGTGGTTGTGCCGCACCTGGGTGACCACCAGCTCATACCCGTCCAGCTGTATCCGTTCACCCACGGCAGGTATCTTTCCCAGGCGGTCGGCCATCAGCCCCCCCACCGTGTCAAAACCCTCCGCATCGATAGGCTGGCCAAGCGCTTCGGCCAGTTCGGCGATGGGCGTTTTGCCCTTGATCATCAGCTGACCGGTTCCTTCGGGCACGATATCGGGCATCTCCACGTCGAATTCGTCGCGAACCGGGCCGACGATTTTTTCGAGCACGTTCTCCATGGTGACGATCCCGACCATCATCCCGTGCTCGTCGACGACCAGCGCCATGTGCTGCCGGGTGGACTGGAAGTGGCCCAGCAGCTTGCTGATGTGGGCGGTCTCCGGTACGTATCGCGGCGGGCGCAGGATCGAGCGCAGGTCGCGCCCTTCGGGGATACCGACCAGGTCCTTGACGTGCAAGATTCCGTGTATCTTGTCCAGCGAGCCGTCTCCGACCGGGTACCGCGTGTGAAGCGACTTCCTCATCACCTTACGTATTTCTTCTAGCGGGGTGTTGATATCGATGAAGACCACCTCGGTGCGCGGAACCATGATCTGGCGGCAGACCGTTTCCTCGAAATCGAACGCCGCCTCCACCAGCCGGTGCTCCCACGAACTCAGCTCGCCGTGGGTGCGGGCCTGGCTGGCCAGAGTGCGCAGTTCCTCCGGGGAGTGGGGGCTTTCGTGATCGGAGGTGGCTGTCACGCCGACGGTGCGCAGCAGTGTCGAGGTCATGATATCGAGGGCCCGGAGCAGCGGGAAGGATATCAGGTAAAAGGTCTTCAGCGGCACGGCGATCCACATGGCCATCTGCTCCGGCCGCCGGATGGCAAAGATCTTCGGCGCCTGCTCGCCGAGCACCAGGTGCGCGGCGGTGATCAGAGTGAATGAGATGGCGAACGATACGCCGTGCACCACCGCTGGTGTGGTCACCCCTGCAAAGCGGAACAGCGGCTCCACCAGGCGGGCCACCGCCGGCTCCCCGATCCAGCCCAGGCCGAGGGAGGCCATGGTGATTCCCAGCTGGCAGGCGGAGAGGGAACGGTCCATCCGCTTGGCCAGCCACTGGGTGGTTCTCGCGACACCTTTTCCCTGACGGACCAGCTGTGCCAGGCGGGCCGGCCGGACCTTGATCAGCGCGAACTCCGCGGCAACGAAGAAGCCGTTCAGTGCGACGAGGCCCAGGGCGAACCCGACCCACAGAAGGTTCATGAGCACGTGGCGTTCCATTTCATTTCTCCCGGCGGCATGGAATCAGATCATGCCGGATAAAAGTGTGGCGATACCCAGAAAACTGAAGAAACCAACCACGTCGGTGACCGTGGTCAAAATAATCGACGACGACTGTGCGGGATCCTGACGGATTGCGGTAAGCAATAGTGGAATCGCCGCACCGGAGAGGCCCGCGGCCACCATGGAGAGTATCATGGATATGCCGATGACCAGGGTCAAGCCGGCGGACCGGCTCCAGACAAAGACTGCCGCCGATGTTGTCAGCGACACCGCCACGCTGTTGAGGAAGGCGACCCGAACTTCTTTCGAAGCGACCTTCATCCAGTGGCGGGTGCGGATCTCGCGCAGGGCCAGGCCGCGCATGGTGACCGCCAGCGCCTGGGCGCCGGTGTTCCCCGACTGGCCGGCGACCACGGGCAGCAGTACGGCAAGCGCGGTGAACCGGGCGATGGTGTCCTCGAACAGCCCGACAACGGCTGCCGCCAGAAAGGCGGTCAGCAGGTTGACCTCCAGCCAGGGCAGGCGCTTGCGAACGGCGAAGGACACCGGGGAGAGCGCGCGCTCATCACGGCTCGCCCCGACCATCGCCTGCATGTCAGCGCTGGTTTCGGCCTGAACGGCGGCCAGCAGCTTATCGTCGCGGATCACGCCCACCAGCCGGCCGTCGAAGTCCACCACCGGAATGCTGGGAAGCCTGGTGCTGGTCAGGGTCTCCACCACCTCATCCCGGCTGGCGGTGTCAGCCACGGCCACCGATCCCGGCTCCATCAGTTCCTCTATCTTCTGTGACGGTTTTGACACGGCGAGATCGTGCAGCCGCACCGAACCCAACAGCCGGTTTTCGTCATCGACAACGTAGACACGGCGCACCCGTTTGTCGCGGTAGGTGCGAAGCCTGGCCAGGGTTCGGCTCACGGTGACCTGCGGTTGCACGGCCATCACCTGGGGATCCATGTTCGCCCCGGCGCTCTCCGGCGGATACTCGCCCAGGGCCCGCAGTTCAGCTCCCTGGGCGGGCTTGAGCAGGCCGATCAGCCGTTCCCGCGCTTCGGCATCCATCCTGGCCAGGACTGCCGCAGCCCGAGCGGGATCGAAGGCAGCAAGAATCGCCCCGGCCTTCTGGTCAGGCAGTTGTCCCAGCAACCGGCTGGCCGTCTCCGGTGTGAGCCGCACGAGCACCGCCACGGCTTTCGTTGCCGTCAGAGGGGCGACCAGGGCCGCGCTATCCCCAAGCGGGGCCTCCTCGAGCAGGTGCGCGGTCTCCTCCGGGTATCGCTGTAGCGACTCGACGGCAAGCGCGAATTCGGCGGTGGGGGATTCATGCACCATGGTTTGTCTCCCCTCCCTTGCCGGCCCTGAATTCGCGGCTCCCGTGCAGGGATCCGGCAAACCCGTCGAACAGCAGTCCGGATATGCCGACCCAGGCTTCGCCCAGCGCCGACCCCAATCCGATGAGATCGGAAGGCCGTGTGGTTGCTGTTTCGCCTTCCAGCTTCCGTAAGGTCTTGTAGCGCAAGACGCCGACCAGGATCCCTGAACCGCCGGTCACCGGGAGCGCATGGTACTTCAACCACCCGGGGTGCTGCAGGACTGTCGAGCGGGTATCCCTGACGCTGAGCCGGGTCACCGGCCGGCGAAACCGTGGCGCCAGGCGTTCGTCCGGCGGAGCGGCCATCAGTTCACGCAGGGAGAGCACGCCGATCAGCCTGTGCTCCGGGTCGGTAACGTAGAGGTAGTAGCGAAGCTGGTGATTGTGGCGGCGGAGCCGGCGCACCGCCTCGGCGACCTCGAGATCCTCGGGAAAAGCCATCACCCGCGGATCCATCAGCCGGCCGGCACTGTCTTCGGGATAGGTGAGCAGTCGCCGCAGCCGGTCGGCCGTGGCTTCCGACGCGCTGCCGAGCAGCAGCTCGCGCTCCTCCGGCTCCAGCCTGAGCATCAGCTGAACCGCCGATTCGGGGGGCAGAATCTCGAGAATTTCACCGACACGAGCCGTGGAAAACAGCTTCAGCAGTTCCACCGACCTTGCCGGTTCCATCCGATCCAGCGCCTTTGAGGCGGCTGCGGCCGGTGCGGTCTCGAGAAGTGCGGCAGCCTGCTCCAGCGGAAGGCCTTCCAGGGCCCGCGCCGCGTCATCCGGATGGCTCTCCAGGTAGAGATTCGACAAGGTGTTTTCGATTTTCATGGCGCCGTCTCGTCGAGCAGACAGGAGCTGCGCGTGCTGAATTCCTTGCCGGGGATGGTTGTCCGTCCCTGTGCGGTGTCCAGGACCACTCCGGTGGTGCCGAGCTCCACGATGCGGCCTTCCACATCCCCGATCCGGATTCGCTGGCCCACCGAATAGGACTTGGCCAGATAGTGCAGGGCGATGATATTGCCCACCTCGGTCCGCGCGCCGAGACCGACGGCGAGCGTCGCGCTGCCCAGCAGCGCGGCAAGCACGATTCCCGTGGCCAGGATCAGCAGCGTGCTGTCGATCCCGATCTGATCCAGGGCCACGACGGTGGTGAGCAGCAGGATGGCGTAGCGGACCAGTTGTGCCGGAACCTTCCCACTGAAACGGTTCGAACTGCTCAGCGTCATCACCGCGTCCCGGGCCAGGTTGCTCATCAGCAGACCGGCGAAGGCGATCAGCCCCGCGGCCAGTACGCGTGGCAGGTAGAGGATCAGCACGGCGAGACCACGGGAAACCACGGCCAGTCCGAGAACTTCTCCGGCCAGGGCGGCGAAGAAGATCAGCACGAACCAGAAAGCGATCCGCCCGAAAATCTCGGCGGCCATCCGGTCCACCCCGGATTCTTGCAGCGCCTGCTCCATGGCGGGCCCTTTTCGGCCGCGGGCGTGACGCAGAATGAGCCTGCTGACCAGCCTGCGGGCCAGCCGGCCCAGGGCCCACCCGGCCAGCAGCAATACGATGACGAGGGCCAATTGCGGCAGGTATGCCAGAAAGCCGTTCCAGAGCTGTTCCGCCATGTTCTTCAGGGCCGAGCTCCAGTTTTCAAATTCCATCGGACACCTCCGTTAGCGGTCTGCACCCCACCCTTCTTCCTGGCCGGCAGGCCTGGGAAGTGCGGCACACAGAGCGGTCTGGTCCGCTCGTCCGCGAAGCCAGGGTCCCGACGGGTACATTCAAACCGGATTCCGGATTGCGTTCAGCTGCCGGGAGTGTAAGTTTTT
This sequence comes from uncultured Acidobacteriota bacterium, assembly GCA_963836075.1. GTDB lineage: Bacteria > Acidobacteriota > JAQAZP01 > JAQAZP01 > JAQAZP01 > JAQAZP01. The sequence goes on along the minus strand of CAWIIB010000009.1, from coordinate 384,610 downwards.
TGTCATAATATATTGCTTGTCTGCTCCGTAAATAATAACCTGCCTGTCAATCGGTCCGCAGGCGCGCAAGCAGATTAGCACTTTGTTTCGGCAAGATGCAGCCGGTGCAGCTTACAAAGTGGCCATTTCCGCGTTGTCGAAGTTGCGGCGGTAGAACTCCATGTACTGCACCTTGCGCTCCAGGGCCCTGATCACCGTACGGCTGAAGTTGACCCCGGTGAACTTCTGCGCGCTGCCCAGCCCGCCGGGGCTGAAGACGTTGATCTCCATCAGCTTGTCACCGACGATGTCCAGGCCCACCAGGAACATCCCGTCCTGGACGATCTTCGGCCGCACGATCTCGACGATGCGCAGCGCTTCTTCGTCCACCACCGCCGCGGCCAGCTTGCCACCGGCGTGGATGTTCGAGCGCATGTCGCCCCCGGTGCGCACCCGGCGGAAGGCGGCGTATTTTCCCTTCTCGCGCAGCGGCTGGCCGTTCATCAGGAAGAGCCGCATGTCACCCTGTTCCGCCGCCGGCAGGTAGGCCTGGGCGATGACGTAGCCGTCGCGGCTCACCGCGTCGATCATCTGGTTCATGTTCGGCACGTCGTCCGGCCGGATGAGGAAGACGCTCTGCCCGCCCGAGCCCTGCAGCGGCTTGAGCACGATGGTCCCGCCCTGGTCTTTGGCGAAAGCCTTGATCTCCGAGCGGTCGCGGGTGATCAGGGTCTGCGGCCGCACCTCCTCGGGGAACATCTGGAAATACATCTTGCTCTCGGCCTTGGACAGGCCGTTGGGGTCGTTGACCACGATCACCCCGTGGCGCATGGCCAGCCGGCCGAAGAGGATCCCGGCGGAGGTGGCCCAGGGCCGGTTCACCGCATCGTTTGAGGGATCGTTGCGCAGCATCAGCACGTCGAGGTCGTCGACGGTGATCCGCTCTTTCACCGCGTTTTTCCCCTGCAGGTCCTTGAGGTAGGCCACGCTGTTCTGGTACTTTTTCTTCGGCACGCCGGTGGCCCGGGCGCGGATGTTCTCGTCCGGGTCGTAGGCCAGGTCGCCCACCCCGATGACCCACGATTCGTGGCCCATGTTGATCGCGGCCACTGCCAGCCGGCTGGTGGTGTACCCGCTTTGTTCGGTCATAATGTCGTTGACGACGAATCCGATTTTCATTTTTGCTACCTTTCGATACTCCATCTATGCGGCGATACTGCACCGCGGGTTAATCGGTTGAACCCGGGCTCTGTGGTGATTGGCGCTTCGGGGCGGGAGCCTCGGCATTCCTGAGGATCCCGCCCGTCGCTACCGGTTCAAACCGATGGTTTTTCCTTGAACCACTGGGCCAGCTTCTTCGCGGCAAGGTCCCGGCCGCCGATGCCGAAGGCCACAGCTGCGGCCACCGCCACGGCGCCGACGATCAGGGCAAAGGCCAGACTGACAATCTCGTCGGCCAGGCCCATGTGCCGCAGCGACATGGCGCCGGCCAGGACCAGGATGGCCATACGGGCGGTGACGGAGAGAAGACGGGACTGCGCCACACCGCTGGACTGGATGGCCTCAGCGGCCAGGTTGGCCAGGTAGAGACCGATCCCGAAAATAACCAGCCCCACGAGAATGTGCCCGCCGAACACGGTGGCATCGGTCGTCAGGTCCGAGAGGACTTCGAAGCCCAGCAGACCGGAGGCTTCGAGAGCGCCAAAGAGCATGATCGCCACCAGTGCCAGGTAGCCGACGATCTCGGACGGCGTACGCCGACCCTCCTCCGGTTCCCGGCCGATGCCCAGCCGGACCAGGATGGTATTGAACCCGATGCCGGTGAGCAGTTCGGTGACCAGTCCGGAAACCAGCCGCCCCACCGCGTAGGCGATCAGGACGACCACCGCGGCGGCAAAGATGGACGGGAAGGCGGCGAGGATCTTGGTCAGCATCAGGCTGGCCGGCCGGGTGACCGCCTCCAGCGCCAGGGCGTTGAGTGCGGCGATGAGCACCGGAACGAGGATCAGGATGTAGACCACCAGGCCGATGATCCGGGACAGCTGCGGCAGTCCGATCTGTTGACCGAGCCGATCCCCGCCGGCCGTTCCCGCCAGGTTTTCCACAATCCGCCGGACCAGGCGGGCCACGAACCAGCCGACCAGGGCGATCAGGGCGGCGGCGAGCAGGTTCGGCAGAAAGCCGAGAATCCTGTTCATCATGCCCTGCACCGGCTGGAGAAGGCCCTGCAACTTCAGGGCACCCAGCACGGCCGGCAGGAAGAGCAGCAGCACCAGCCAGTACGCGGCATCGGCGATGGTCCGCGACACCTGCCCGGACGGTTCCCCGTCGCTCAGCTGGCGCCAGATTTTTTCATCCACCTTTGCCGCCTTCAGCGCCTTGCTCAGCAGCAGCCGCAGGGTGACCGCGGTGATCCAGGCGATGAGGGCCAGCACGGCCGCCCCCACGAGCTGGGGCAGGAACTGGAAAACCTGGGACAGGAAATTGTTCAGCGGGGCCGTGGTCAGGGTCAGGTCGAGGACCTGCAGGACGGCAGTCAATACCAGGATCATGATCAACCAGAACACGCCCCGGCCGATGCCGACGGCGAAATCCGGCGCCTTGCCGCCCGATTTTTCCTCGCCAAACCAGGTGACCAGTTTGTCGTCTATCCCGGTGCGCCTTACTAACCCACGGATCGCCCCGGCAATGACCAGGGCCATCAGCCAGCCGACGACCAGAATGGCCACGGCGCCGAGCAGTTGCGGAAGGTATCCGCCAACCGATTCTTTCAGCAGATTGATAATTTCATTCATGATTTTTTCCCCCTTATCAGTAATCATCCCGGCTGCACCCGGTCACAACCGGCCGACCGAGCCGCCGGACGGGAAGCGTTGCCGCTCCGCCGACCGGCAGTCATCAGCCATCGGCTTAGATAATGTCGAACGAGAACCGCAGCAGCAGGCTCTGGCTCGTCTGGGTCTGGTCCACAACCTGCGGGAACCTGAGAATGTCGAGCACGTAGTCCAGCGACAGATACCGCGTCAGGCGCAGGCTGAGATTGTTACGCCAGTCAACGGTCGGCTCGCCCATGTCGGAGAAATCGGCGAACACTTCCAGGTCGGTGATATACGAGAGATACCGGGTGATCCGCACGTTCCCGGTGATGGTGGTCTCGAGACCCTCCTGGTTGAAGCTGTCCACCTGGTAGAGGTCGATCTCTTCGGTTGCCGCATCGTCCTCGTTGACATACAGGCCGTTGAACACGTTTTGTCTCAGTCCGACGCCGAGCCGCCAGTTCAGGGTGACGTGCTGGTTTCTGAAGAGGCGGAAGTTGGCGCCCACACCCTCGCGGAACCGCAGGTTGCCGAAGCTGTCCGACGTCCGGTAGTTGTTGTTCGCCGGAACGAAGATAACGTCTCTGGTACCGTCAAGCCGGTTGTAAGCGATGAACTGGTCCTCGGTGGTCAGGGTTTCCGAGGGAAAGATGTTGGTCAGTAACCCGGCGCGAGCATAGGGGCCGACCCACTCCTTGACAAACCAGGTGTAGAGGAGGTCGGCACGCAACCGGTCCTGGGTTTTCTGCGTCGGCAGGGACTCGCTGGTTTCCGGGTCGACCCTCAGGAAACCCTCCTCCAGTTCCAGGATGGCGGATCCGAAATGGGGTCCGTTCTTGTAGGTCAGATAGGTGTCGAAGTATCCGACTCCCGAGTAGCTGGACTGGTTCGGAGATCCGACCACATCGGACGAGTCGCTGAGGGACGCCGCCACGCCGAGGGTCATCGATTTGGCCCAGTTGCTCACCGCCTCATCCACGATTCCCAGTTCGTCAGGCAGGGCCACGCCGGCGCCACGAAATTCGCCGGTGTCGGGGTTGATGACCAGTTTGAAGTGGACCAGCCCGCCCTCGGGGAGAACCACGGTGGCGAAATCCTCTCTGGCCCGGTAGGTCTCACCGGTGCGGACGATGCGGTAGAGGCCGGGACCGAGCAGCCAGGTGCCCAGCGGCTCGGCCTGCAGGGTGTCGGCGCCGTAGCCGATGCCGAAGAGCTCCCGGCCCTCCGCGCGGATGACCTCGTATGTACCCCGATGGGGGATGTTGTTCTCGTCAACGACACTGACCTTCAGGCCGCCCCAGGTGCAGTCCACGACGGTTGTTTCGCCTGCGGCCACTTCGACCCCATAGGTCATCATCTGCTTAACCGCACCTGAGCCCACACGGATGTCGCAGGCGCCGGGGCTGACGATAATCCTCGCCCCGGTCTTGCCCGAAGCCACTTTCTGCTCGTTCTGGAACACGAGAACCAGGGGCTCATCGTTCCCGTCGGTCATCGCCGGGACGAAAATCGCGCCCGCATCTGTCGGGACGGGGGTCTGGTCGGCGGCCAGCTGATCCTCCACCGAGGGTGCGGTCCATTTGTAGAAATCCGAGTCCTCCCCTGCCTGCAGCACCGGGGTCATACCCGGGAACAGGAGCAGTAGGACCAGGGTGGTCGCTAAATTGAGATACCGCTTGGTCCGATTCGTGTTGCTCTTCATCAGCAATTCTCCTTTTTTGCGACTCCAGGTCGCATTGCGTGCAGTTCACCACTACCGGTCGGAGCAGAACGCTCCTTGACTGGGATCACCGGTGATCACCTCTTCACAGGCGGATCCCACGTTTGACTGTGCTTTTGTCTGCATGTTTTAATCCACGGGTGCGCAGCCGCTATCCGGCATGCTTCCCTCACCTGACTAATGACGGACCGGACAAGAAAGTAACCCCGGGAGTGGAATTTGTTTTCAGGTTGTCCAATGGCGGCGTGCTTCGGTTCAAGGCCGCGACGCGAAGTCCGGTGTTATGTGACGTTTTCCGCCCTGGCCTGCTTTTACTGTAGTGGATGACAACTTTAACGGCCGCTCGGCGGAGGGAAACCCGCGGAGAGACGTGAGCGATCACACCACAGATGCTGATCGGGCACTCGTCGAACGGGCGCAGAAGGAGTTGCCCTACGCCACCGCTGCCTTCGACGCCCTGGTTACGCGGCACCAGGCCCGGGTCTACCGCCGGGCCTACCGGATCCTGCGCACCAGGGAGGACGCCGAGGACGTGGTCCAGGACAGCTTCCTCAGCGTCTTTCGCTCACTTCCCCGCTTCCGTTTCGAGAAGCCGTTTGAGCATTGGCTGAATACGATCGTGATCAATGCCTGCCGGCTTGTTCTGCGGCGCCGTCACCAGGAGCAGCGCCGCCGGGGCGCATTCGAGGACCAGGGCGGCCGTTGGGCCGGCAACCGGGAGTCGAACAACGAGGATCGCTTGACGCTGGAAAAGATGATGGACGTTCTTGCACCCGAGACACGGGTGGCGGTGGTGATGCGTTTTTCCGAAGGGTGGGGATACGCCGAAATAGCCGACGTTCTGGGGATGAAGGAGTCGGCAGTGAAAATGCGGGTGGTGCGGGCCGTCGAGCAGCTGCGGCAACATGCCGCCGGCGGGCCCGGCACAGCGGCCCCGGCGCTCGATGATGAGGAACCAGCGGACTGAAAGGAGTGGAGACGAAATGGACGAGAAAGCAGTTCTCGAGGAAGAGGCCGGAAGATTTTTCTCCAGGCTCGATGACCACATACCCGCTCCCCGTCCCGACCTCTACAGGCAGACGATGGCACGTGTCCATGCAGAGGTCACCGGGAGGGATCTTCTCGAATTCTTTTCATCGGTTTTCGTCCTGGGTTGCTGCGTACCGCTCCTTGGCCTGTTCTACAGTGGTGTTTTTGTAATCGAGGAGGAGAACCATGAATGAACTGCTGAACTTCAGCGCCTGGCAGACAATCCTGATCTCCTGGCTCTCCGAACTCGGCAGCACCGTTGCCGCCTTCCTGCCCAGTGTTTTCGGGACCGTGTTCGTCCTCGTCGCCGGCTGGGGCGTTTCCAGGCTGGTGGAGTCGGCGGCGCGGGGCCTGCTCGACCGTTTCGGATTTGACCGTGTTTCGGAGCGGATCGGGATCAGGGAAATGCTCCACACCGCCGGCATCGATAAAACTCCCTCGGCGATCATCGGGCGCCTCCTCTTCTGGACCCTGATGCTGACCTTTCTCCTTTCCGCGGCCGAGATCCTCGGTCTATCCGCGGTGACCGTGACCATCGACCGTCTGATCCAGTTCCTGCCCAGCGTGATCGGTGCGGTGCTGGTGATCGTCATCGGCGTCCTGCTGGCCCAGTTCGCCGGTAATCTCGTCGCTTCCGGCGCGGCCACGGCCAACCTGGTCTTTGCCAAACAGTTGGGCACGACCGCCAAGATTATGATTGTTATCATGGTGGGCGTCGTGGCTCTCGAACAGCTGGGTATCGACACGCAGATCCTCATTATGGTCTTCACGGCGATCGTGGTCTCGGCCAGCATCGGGATGGGGTGGGCCTTCGCCTTCGGCTCGCGGGATATCGTGCGGGGCTTGCTGGCCGGCCACTATCTCCGGCGCAGTCTCATCGTGGGCGCCGGGGTCGAGGTGGAAGGACGGCGCGGCCGGGTGAAACAGGTTGGCCCGGTGGAGACGACGTTTACCGGCGAGGGCGGATCCTGGAGCGTGCCCAACGCCAGGCTGATCGATTCGGTCATCATTTTCTCCGACCAGGAGGAAGAGCCGTGCTGACCATTCTCATCGTGGACGATGAACCCGTCGAAGGCGACCTCCTGCGGTCCATGCTCGAGGATGATGACTACCGGTTTGAAACGGCGTCGACGGGAAAGCAGGTCCGGGAAATCGTGGGGCGGCAGGGCCCGGACATTGCCGCCGTACTGATGGACTGGATCCTGCCCGATGCTGACGGGATGGAACTGCTGGGCTGGATGAAAGATCAGCCGGCGCTGGCTGATGTGGAAATCGTGGTGCACTCGGCGGAGTTCGCCCCCGAGAACATCAGGAAGGCCATCGAATTCGGCGCTTATTACTTTCTGACCAAACCGTTTGATGAACCACAGTTGGAGGCCATTATTCGGGCCGCGGTCCAGAGCCTGGAGCTGAAACGGAAGCTCGCCGAGAAGGTCGAGGAGACGCAGGATGCCTTCCGGCTCCTCGAGGCGGGGACCTTCCATGTGAAAACGATCCGGGAAGCCGAACTGCTCGCCGTCCATCTCGCTTCCGCCGCCGGCACCCCGGATGCCTGTGTCGGACTGTTGGAGCTGCTGGTCAACGCCATCGAGCACGGCAACCTGGGGATCGGCTACGAGGACAAGGGGCGCCTGCTGGCCGAGGGCAAGCTGACCGAGGAACGGCGCAGGCGATTGGCCCAGGCGGAATTCAGCAGGAAAAAGGTCTCAATCAATGTCCGGCGCCGCGACCGCCTGCTGGAGGTGAAAATAAGGGATGAAGGTCCCGGATTCGATTTCCGGCGGTACATGAAGCTGGACAAATCCAGGATGTTCGACACCCACGGGCGAGGGGTGCTGATGGCCACCGCCACACTGACGCTGGAATTCACACCCCCCGGAAACCAGGTCAGGGTCCGACTGCCGGTCCGGAACTGACCGGCCGCCCGACCGGAAGCACCTCAAAAGGATCGGTGCCGAGAGCGCCGATCAAATCGTGGCCTGAACGGTGGACGGTGCCGATGCTCGACGCACTGAACAACCTGTCATCATGCACCCCGCTAACCGGCGGCCCCTGCTTTGGCCGGGCCATGGTTCCCGGGTCGGTCTTTGTGCGGCTATTGGGTCTCATCATACTGTCCTGTGTGCTTATCTATTTCTTCCCGGCACTCCTGGCCGCCGGTCCCGCCGATGCCGAAATGAGCGACGCTCAGCCGTCACCGGATGACGAGCACCTGCGCGGGTTCATCGAGGGATGGCTCCTCTTCGCCCACGGCCTCGATGCGGAGCAGGTCGAGGTCACGGTTCGCGATGGGGAGGTCACACTCACCGGTGCTGTCCCAAGCGTTGAACTTGCCGATCGGCTCGTCGCGACGGTGATTTCCTTTGCCGGCGTGGCCGAGGTGACGAACAGGCTGGAAATCATGCCCCCGGAACCGCTGCCGGAGGCGGAGAGCGCTCCTGCCCAGGGAACGGGCCGCTGGCAGTCCTGGCTCGAGTGGGCCGAAACGCCGCCGGATCGCAAGACGGTCCATTTCCCTTCCGGGCACCTGTTCTTCCCGCCGCTGGCCGACCAGAAGCAGCCGAGATTTCACACTACCTGGCAGCGATACGACAGCGAATACGGCTATTTCAACATGGCCTCGGTGGGCTTCGGAATGGATTTCGGCCTGCTGCGGCGGCCGGCGAGGAGAGAGGGGGACGGTATTCAGCTGGGCATCAGTGGCGCGGTGTTTTCGCTCTTCAACCTCGACGCCCCTTCAATGGACCTGATCAATTCGGATTTCATCGTCGGGTTCCCGCTGTCCTGGCGGGAAGGAAAATGGTCCGCTCGGCTCCGGGCGTATCACCAGTCCTCTCATCTTGGCGACGAGTACCTGCTTTACCCGCAGCCGGGAAAAATCGAGAAACGGATCAACCTCAGCTACGAGGCGGCGGAACTACTCGTATCGCGGGAGATCCGCTTTCTGCGGTTCTATGGCGGCGGCACCGGCATCTTTCACTCGGACACGCCGCTGGGATGGCAGCAGTACCAATGGGGGGTCGACTTCCGCGGCTCGCCCATCGGCTGGCGCACGGCGCGGGTGGTGGCCGGCATGGGTTTCAAGGTGTGGGAGGAAACGGACTGGGACCTCGATTTCAACCTCAAGGCCGGGCTGCGCTTCCGCAGCCCCTATTCGGACGCCCACTCCATCGAGCTGCTGCTCGAATACTACGACGGGCACATGCCCCACGGCCAGTTCTACAATCTGACCGTCGACTATTTCGGTCTGGGAATCGCCTACGGATTTTGACGCCACCTCTATTGACCCAGGGGAAGACTCTCCAGATTGTGAAACAGGTAGAATTGACTGACCCCGGGCTGGCCGTCGAACTGGAAATCGGACGTGTAGACCTGGCTCTCTTTCGGTGACCAGGCCTTGAAGCTCACCGTGCTCTGGCCGGCGGGCAGCGGCACCCGGGCATAGGAAATACTGTAGGGCAGGGTTTGCCAGTTCCGGGTGTCCGCCTTTTCCGAGATTGCCTGGGCGATGGAGAGCAGGGCGCCCAGATTCTCGTTCTTATTCCGCACTGCCTGCTCCGCCGCCTGTTTGACCGCCAGCCGGAGCAGTGACTTGGCAAGCTCCCTGATCATCCGATCTTCCAACGTTTTTAAGGCGATTTCGTTCAGGTCCTGGCCTGTTTCCAACGGAAAGGTCTTTCCGCCCGCCACCAGTTCCGCTGTCCGGTAGTAGGGCTTGCGCACCAGGTACTTGGGAAAGGCGACCCTGACGAATTTCAGGTCGCCGAGATCCGTGGACCCCGATCCTGAACCGCCCAGCGGGAAGGGGAGGGCCAGCTTCAGCTCTTCGTTGACAAAGGTCACCAGGCCGCCCCGGCCCCTGACGATGAAGAAGTTGACGCTCCACTCGTCCTTCACCGGGCCCAGCCCGTTGTTCCAGAAGAAGACCAGCTCCCCGCCCGGAGACTCCCGCGGTTCGTGGGTCATTCCGAACAGGGACTGATATTTCTGCAGCTCGTCGGAGAAACCGTTGAGATACGCCGTGCGCAGCAGGTCTTTCTTCAGCTGCAGCGGGGTCGGCACGCCGAAATTCGGCCCGTAGTCCTCCTGGTAGGCCTCGTAGGCGTTGCGGTAGGAGACAAAGGCGTTGTTCACGTCCCCCGCGGCCTCAAATATGATCCCCATCAGGTTTCGCGCAAAGGCGTCCCGCTTGTAGCGGTTCTTCCGCTTTTCATAGCGGTCGTTGAACTGGTTGAGCTTGATGTCGATCCGCCGGCACTCCACCTGGGCTTCTTCGTAGCGCCCCTGGAAGAGGTGGTTGAGCGCCTTGTAGTAGTGGATCTGGACCACCTCGAAGTCTTCGCCGCGGTAGGGCGTGACCTGCGGGTTGGAGAGCAGGCCCAGGGCCTCGGCCCCGTAGTTGCGCTGGACGTCCTCGGTGAAGAGGTAGGCCTGCTCGAAGAAATCGTTGCTCCCCGGGTAGTCGCGCAGCATCTGCAACACCACGCCCTTCTGCAGGAAGAAGAGCAGCCGGTTACGGTCTTTGGCCGCGCCCTTGTCTTTTTCCAGGATCCGCGCGGCCTCCTCCACGTCGCCTTTGACGAACGCTTCGTGGAAACCGATGTTCTTCTGGTAGTAGGTGGCGCAGGCCGGAGCGAGCAGGACCAGGCAGACGGTTGCCGCGAAAAGGGAGAGGTCGGTCACGGCCAAACGGTTCAGCGACATGGGTCTGCCTGTTCGTTGGCGGCCCCGGCCGTCAGGGTGCCGGGAACCGCGCGTTGAATCGGTGTCAAGCGCATCGATCAGTTCTTGACCAGCTTCTTGATCTTCTTGTCGCCGATCCAGACCTTCTCGTTGGATTCCAGGTCGGACAGCTCCAGGTCGACCTGGTAGTAGACCACCTTGTCCTTCTTGTACTCGTCGACGATGCTGTTCACCGTCCCCTGGAGCATGAAGTCGGCCCCCTTCTCCCGCCCCCAGTTCTTCATCGTTTCCGGGGATGCGTATTTCTGCTGGTCGGCCCGCTCGCCCCGCAGTTCGTCCCGGGTGCCCGCGGCCTGGACCACCTTGACCTTGCCCGAGTTGATGAAAGCCCGCTCGAGGTCCTTGGTAAAGGTTTCGGTATTGATCAGTTCGTGGGTCTTGTTCCCCACCAGGCCGACGATCACCGTCGGTTTTCTGCCCTTGGCCTCGGCAAAGTCGGTGATCCAGACCCGGGTGAGGCTGTCGCTGATCATCTCCTCGGCCACCAGCCGTGAATCGGTGTCGTTCCAGCGGCCGCTGAGATCGACCTGCTGCGTTTCGTCCACCCGCTGCACCGTGCGGGTGGCGCAGGCGCCGAGGCTGATCATCGCCAGCACTGCTACGGCAGTCACTATCGTTTTTTTCATCCGTCAATCCTCCAATGATCCTGGTTCGGTCGGTGATTCAGCGCCGGCGGCCGGCCGGGGGGCTCGCCGGTGGTTTCGATCCGGGTTTCCTGTCCCACCCGCTCTTGTGATGGTCCTTGGCCCCGTTGAGTTTCTGCGCCTCGTTGGGCTTGGTGATGACCACCCGTCCATCCCCCGGTGGTCCGGGGGGAGGCGGCGGAGTATCCAGCCTGCTTTCGGGTGGCCCGCCCTGAAACCCGGTCGGGGGTTGGCGGCTGCCGAGGCCCTGCCGCTCCTGGCCGGCCGGTGTCTGCAGGTCCGGGTAGCGGCCGCCGTTGGTCTTCAGGTAGTCGCTGCGGGACATCGATCTCCCCGCGATGCCGCGGGATTCCGCGCTGTAGTCACGCTCGAACCGCCCGTATTCCTTGAGACGCTCGGCGCGGCGTCCGTCATCCTTCATCCAGTCCGGGCCCATGCGCTGTCCGGTGTCCGATTTCCACCGGCCCACCACGTCGTTGAAGCCGTTCTTCACATCCCGGTGCCGCTGGTGATGCCGGAGAAACGAATCGGAGAGGTGCGGATAACGGTAGTGGTGAGACGGATAGCGGTAGTACCACCAGGTATAGTAGTAGGACGGGGGGCCCCAGATGACGATCGCGTCGCCCGGGCCGTAGTAGTAACCCCAATAGTACCAGTAGGGGTAGGGATACCAGTAGGGATACGGGTACCAGTAGGGATAGCCGTACCAGTAGGGGTAGGGCTCGATGACCACGTTGACCCGGGTCTGGGAAACCGGCTGGGAAACGGTTTCGGCATCGGCCCCGTATTCCACGGCAAAGTCTTCGGCCGAGGCCTTCAGTTCCTCGAGCGCCTCGGGGTTTTCCGCCAGCTCCCTTTTCCAGTCTTCCAGCGCCTCGGCGTTCTTACGTGCCGCTTCCAGGCCCAGCTCCTCGATCCTGGCCTTCAGGGCCTCCGGGTCCTGGCGGTAGAGACTTCCCACCAGCACGGTCATCGACATGTTCTCGTTGAGCAGGGTGAAGACCTCGGGCATGCCGACCAGCATCCGGTAGGCGTCCCGGGTCTCGGCTGGATAGTCCGCGATGGCCGCATCGAACGCCTGCTCGGCGGCGGTCCTCAACTGCCGAACCTGGACCAGGATGGAAAAATGGGTGGCGGCACATGACCGCGCCGCCTCGCGGATCTCATTCGGCCAGGAGACGAGTATGGCGGTGATCTCGTCGGCCGACTTCCCCCCGCCGGCCACCAGCTGGTCGATCAGGCCGGGGTAGCGGCTGAGATCCCAGAACGACTTCTGTTCCTCCTGGGAAAGATCGGAGAGCAGACCGGCGAAGCTGGCGCTGGACCGGGCCTGGATGCCGGTGGCGCGCACCACGCCGTCCGGGCTGGCCGCGACGATGAAGATCGCCTCCCGAACCTCCCGGGGGTAGAGCGACAGCGCCTCGACGGCTTGTTGGTCCTGGTAGATGACATCCTCCAGAAGCTGGAGGTCGCCGCTTTCCCCGGCCGCCGGGGGCGGGACATCTTCCGCCAGGGCCGGCGGGAAAACGGGCAACAAGGCGAGAAACAGAATTCCCATCACATATTTTATCATCGCTCTTTTCTCCTGGGCTTCCGGGCGCGGTGCCCGGGAAGATGAGACTCAAGCTCATCAAGGCGGAAAAGCAGACCGCCGCTTTGCGGCCGTTCCCTCATTCCGACTAATGACGAATGGGGCACGAAAGTAACCCGCGGCTTGCAACATTTTCAAACAGTCCACATTGCCCGGGGCTATTCGTGTTGGTAAGCTCTTCCCCCGGCGGGCAGTGAATGGCCGGGTCAGGCGTCGGCCCAGCGGATCAGCCCCAGGTCGTGCTTGCCGGCCATCATCTCGTGGTGCGGCAGGATCCGCACCGAGAGCCCCCGCAGCCCGGTGTCGGTGCAGGCGATGGTCCCGGCATAGCCCCAGGTTCCGGGTTTCCCCTGTCCCTGGTCCGCCATGGCGACGGCAGTCCCGGATCCGATCTGCTCTTCGCTGTCGACGCTTCCGGTGTAGATTTCCACCGCCACGTCGGCGGGGGTGAGTTGGCCCAACTCCACTTCGGCGGTCACCCGGAGCTCGGTTCCAACCGCGATCTCCGTCGGTGTATCAACCTGGACCCCAGCCACTCTGACCCCGTCCCAGGCCTTGGTCACCCTCACCCGCCAGGCGGCGAAGTCCCGTGCCGGCTGTGCGTTGTCCACCTCCATCCGGCGCCAGCGTTCCTGCGCCGGCACGTAGAACCGCTCGGTATACTCGCGGACCATCCGGTTGGCGCTGAACGCCGGGGAGAGCTCCCGCATCGATGCTTTGACCTTGGCCAGCCAGCGCCGGGGGAGCCCGTCGGTGCCCCGCTCGTAGAACAGCGGCAGCAGTTCGCTTTCCAGGATGTGGAACAGCGACCGGCTCTCCACGGCATCCTGCTGTTTCCATTCGTCGTACTCCTCGCCCAGGCCAATGGACCAGCCGCGGGAGGGGGCGTAGCCCTCGTCCCACCAGCCGTCGAGGATGCTCAGGTTCAGACCGCCGTTGGCGCAGACCTTCATCCCCGAGGTTCCCGAGGCCTCCAGGGGGCGCCGGGGGGTGTTGAGCCAGACATCGACCCCCTGGACCAGGTAGCGGGCCACGTTCATGTCGTAGTTTTCGAGAAACACCACCCGGCGGCGGATCGCGTCCTTGCGGGCGAAGGCGATGATCCGCCGGATGAGGTTCTTCCCTTCATCGTCCCGGGGGTGCGCCTTCCCGGCGAAGATGATCTGCAGCGGCCGCTCCTCGTCGCGCAGCAGCGCCGAGAGCCGCGCTTCGTCTTCCAGGAGCAGTGTGGCCCGCTTGTAGGTGGCGAAGCGGCGGGCGAAGCCGATGGTCAACGCGTCGTGATTCAGGGCGCCGCCGGCGGCCTCGATCTCCGGGGCCGGTGCGCCGCGCCGCTGGAGCTGCTCGCGCAGCCGCCGCCGGGTGAAGGCCACCAGCCGCTCCCTGCGGCGTTCGTGGGTCCGCCACAGCTCCTCGTCGGGGATCCCGTCCACCCCGGCCCAGATCTCCTGGTCCGCCGGTTTCTGCTCCCAGTCCGGGCCGAGGTAGCGGTCGAAAAGCCCGGCCATGTCGGAGGAGATCCAGGAGTTGATGTGCACGCCGTTGGTCACGTGGTCGATGGGGACCTCCTCCTCGGGGACCCCGGGCCAGAGCAGTTGCCACATCTTACGCGAAACCCGGCCGTGGAGCCGGCTGACGCCGTTGGCGAAGTCGGCGAAGCGCAGAGCCATGATCGCCATGTTGAACGGCTCGTCGGGGTTGGCCCGCCGGTGCAGCCGGCCCCAGGAGAGAAAGCTCTCCAGCGTATCGGGGTCCTCGGGGAAGAAGCGCTTGAAGTAGCGGGTCATCAGCTCCCGGGGAAACTCGTCGATCCCCGCCGGGACGGGGGTGTGGGTGGTGAACAGCGTGCCGCATCCGGTCAGCTCCGACGCCTCCCAGTTGCTCAGCTTCAGGGTCTCCCGGCGGTGCAGGATCCTTTCCAGGGCGAGAAACCCGGAGTGGCCCTCGTTCATGTGGCAGACGGTGGGGCAGACGCCGAGCTGCCGCAGGGCGCGCATCCCGCCGATGCCGAGGACGATCTCCTGCTGGATCCTTGCTTCCTGGTCCCCGCCATAGAGCTGGAGCGTGATCTTGCGGTCGGCGGGGCTGTTGGCCGGAAAGCCGGTGTCGAGAAGGTAGAGCGGGACCCGGCCCACGTCGGCGCGCCAGATCCGGCAGTGTACTTCCCGGTCGGCCAGCGGCACCGCCACGGTGACCGGGGCGCCGTCGGCCCCGGTCTCCAGCCGCACCGGAAGGTTGTAGAAGTCGTTGTCCGGGTAGAACTCCTGCTGCCAGCCGTCCTCGTTGAGGTACTGCTGGAAGTAGCCCTGGCGATACATCAACCCCACCCCGGCCAGCGGCACGCCGAGCTCGGAAGCCGATTTCAGGTGATCGCCGGCCAGGATGCCCAGGCCCCCCGAGTAGATCGGCAGGCAGTCGGTGAGGCCGAACTCCATGGAGAAATAGGCGACCAGCGGCGCAGCCGGTTTGCCGTGCTGTTTTTCGTACCAGGTTTCAGCCTCGAGGTAGCCCTGCAGGTAGGTGTGGACCCGCTCCAGGTGAGCCATGAAGCCATTGTCTTCGGGGAGCCGGTCGAGCCGCTGCTGATCCATCGTCCCCAGCATCAGCACCGGGTTGTGCCCCGACGTCTCCCACGCCTCCCGGTCGAGGCGGCGGAACAGTTCCACCGTTTCCTTGCGCCAGGTCCAGTGCAGGTTGTAGGCGATCTCAACCAGCCCCTTGACCGGGTCGGGGAGTGCCGGCTGCACCCGGAAGGTCTTTACCGAATGAATCATGTCAGGTCCCCCTTGTTTTGACTGGTCTGTCCGGCATTTTATCACGGTGCAGGGGAGGCGAGGGAAGCGCCGACACTCTGGCTCTGGAACGGTTTCACGGTGCTAATGCATTTTCTCCTGGCGCGGGTTTGGTCTCGTCGATCATCATCGGTATCTTCCATCGCCTACAGTGGAATATCCCGCCGGTCCCGGAGAAAAATGGACCGGTCGTGGTTCAGGAGTCTCCGTTCTCGTCATTGCTCGGGCTGATCAGGTCACCGATGAACAGGCTCGAGTTCTTGACGAAGAACACGGTGGGCAGTTTCCCGGCCAGCTCCTCCAGCCGTTCGGCATATTCCGCTTCCTTCCCCTCGTCAGGAGTGTTGAGCCCGAAAAAGACCACCTCCGCATCCGCGCTCTCTTTGTGGACCACGTCGCGGACGCGGGTGTCCGGGGGTTTGATGATCACGTGCGGCTCGGCATCGATCTTGATCTCGGGGATCAGGCGGGCCAGGTGGCGTTCGGTCTCGGTCTTCATCAGTTCGTTCGACGCCACGCTCATCACCCGGACCTTGGCCCGGCGCCAGACCGGGTTTCGGGTGAGCAGGTGGGCCAGCAGCAGCATCAGATCGCCGTTGCGCTCCAGCCCGCTCCACCAGACATGGATCGTGCGCTCGACCCCCATCCGGGGGTAGAGGTGACGAGGCTCGATCCGCCCGATGATCAGCGACTTGTGCAGCCGTTCCAACCGGTTCATGGTGTGCAGGAACTCGATCAGCAGCGCGCGGTCTTCGGGCCAGCCGAGGAGCACCGTGTTGCTCTGCAGACCGGCCATGCCGTTGGCCTGGGAAACGCCGGTGATGCCGTCCAGGACGCTGCGCACCACGTCCACCTCGGCAAAGGCCACCAGGCCTTCCTGGCGGAGGATGTCGTTGATCCGCTGCCGGCGGCCCTCCAGGTCCAGGTCCTCGTCCTCCAGGTCGCCCACCAGCAGCTCGCAGGCGGTGACCAGGCCGCGCCCCTGGCTGAACCAGCCGGCGAAGCGGATCAGGTCCAGCCCGAGCAGCGGGTCGGAGATGAAGACCAGCACGTGGGGCCGCCAGTTCCGGGCGCTCACCGGGCGCTTGGCCAGCTGCAGCAGCGCCTTGCGGATCAGCGATTCGTAGATCCCGCGGCGGGCGTCCCCCCAGGTCTCGGCCCGCTCCCGGCGGGTCAGCAGCAGCCAGAGGCACAGTTCGGCAAAGACGGCGAGGATGCCGGCCAGCGGGCTGATCAGGAACATCACCGCCACGCAGGCCAGGCCGCCGGCCAGGCTGACCGGCCAGGGCACCCGCAGCGTGGGGCGCCAGGACGGGTCGCCGCTCAGCGATTCCGCGGCGGCGACGATGTTCAGCGTGCCGTAGACCGTGATGAAAAAGATGGTGACCACCGTGGCCACGGCGTTGAGGTCCCCGAGCAAGACGGCGGAAAGGGCGATGATCACCGAAAGGGCGAACCCCGGCGCCAGCTCCCGCCAGTCGCCGGTGCGCAGACCGAAGAAGCGGGGGATCAGCCGGTCCCGGGACAGGGCCTGGAGGGTTCGCGGCGCGCCGAGCATCGAGGCCACGGCCGAGGAGAAGATGGCGCCCCAGAGTCCGGGAAAGATCAGCCAGGGACCCAGCGGCGCCACCTTTGACCAGATCATGGGGTTGGTGCGCAGTTCATCGGGGGTGGCGCCGATCACCAGCAGGACGGGAATGATGAGGTAGACCGCGAACCCGGTGAGCACGGCGAGCAGAGAACCCCGCGGAATGGAGCGTTCCGGGTCCTTCAGATCCCCGGAGAGGCCAAGGCCGGCCATCACCCCGGTCACCGCGGGAAAGAACACGGCAAAACCGGCCCAGAAAGGCACCTCGCCCGATGGGGGAGTGATCGGGATGCTGGCCCCGGGCGCCCGAAGGATGGCGCCGGCGGCAAAGGCGCCGATGGACACCGCGATGAAGACCATCAGCGGGAGCTGCGACTTCAGCGCCGCTTCGGCGCCCACCAGGGCCAGGGCGGCCACCACGGCGATGATCACCAGCACCGCCAGCTGCAGCGGCAGGGCCGGCCAGAAGAGCCGCAGCGATTCGGCCAGGCCGTAGGCGTAGAGCGTGACCGAAAAGGCCTGGGAGAGGAAGAGGGGGAAGCCGATCGCCCCGCCCAGCTCCAGGCCCAGGCTGCGGGAGATGATGAAGTAGGCCCCGCCGGCCCCGACGCGGGTGTTGGTGGCCACGGCGGAAAAGGAGAGCGTGGTGACCAGGGTGATGATGTTGGCCAGGCAGACGGCCAGCAGGGCGCGGAGCAGACCGAGGTGACCCACCAGCCAGCCGAAGCGCAGATACATGATTACGCCGAGGATGGTCAGCATGGTCGGTGTGAACACACCGAGAAAGGTGCCCAGAGTCCGGGTCTTGGCATTGACTGTCATGTCGGTGGCCCTTCGTTGACCCCGGGGTGGTTCTTCCTTTTAGAGGGGAATGAGACGAAGAAAGGATAGTCTATCCGGCCGGATCGAGGCAACATGACTCAACCATCGTCCCCCATACCCAGCGTCCGCTTTGACGCCTTCGCCAGCCTCGATGTCTCCCGGCGCACCCTGCGCAGGAGCCGCCGGGCCCAGAAAAACTCGGTGGCCAGAAGAGAAATGCCGAAGAAGATCACCAGCAGGCCCGGGCCGGGCAGCACCAGCAGCGCCGCGCCGAGGAGGATCACCGTGCTCCCCACCACCAGGATGATCACGCGTTTCGCGCGCCGGACGGTCAAGCGCAGGATCTGCTCCATTTCTTCGACCACGGGCGAGACCAGGGCCGCCGTGTCCCGGTGGCCGTGAAGCATTGATGCGGCGATCCCGACAAGTAGGATCCCGGCGATCACCGCCAGCGAGATCATCGTCGGAATGGGGTGGTGGTGGGCGAGAATCATTTTCACGCCCACGAAGGCGAGGATGAAGGCCAGGCTCATCTTGAGGTAGCGGAACCGCTCCAGGGCCGCGGCGAGGACGAAGTAGAGCGAGCGCAGCCCGAGGATGGCGAAGACATTGGACGTGAAAATGATAAACGGGTCCCGGGTGACGGCGAAGATGGCGGGGATGGAGTCCACGGCGAAGAGGATGTCGGTGCTCTCGATCACCATCAGGGCGAGAAAAAGCGGCGTAACGGCCCTGCGCCCGTCAACCCTGGTGAAAAACCTCCCGCTCTCGATGTCGTCGGTGACCGGGTAGAAGCGGCGGGTCAGCCGGACCAGCGGGTTGTTTTCCGTTGCCAGGTTGTCATGGCGGGCCACCAGCATCTTCACCGCGGTCACCAGCAGCAGGCCGCCGAAAACGTAGATCATCCAGCTGAAGCGGCTGATCAGCGCCACGCCGGCGACGATCATCAGCCCGCGAAGGACCAGTGCGCCGAGCACGCCCCAGAAGAGCAGCCGGTGCTGGTGCCGCAGGGGCACACTGAAGTAGGTGAAGATGAGCGCGATGACGAAGATGTTGTCGAGGCTCAGCGACTTCTCGATGAGGTAGCCGGTGAAGAACTGCAGGGCCGCCTGCCGCCCCCCGAGCGAATGGCCAATCTCGAGGCCCACTCCGAGCCAGTGATTCTCATAGAGGTAGTAGATCGCGACGTTGAAGAGCAGCGCCAGCGCGACCCAGAGGGCCGTCCAGCCCAGCGCCTCGCCGGCGGAGACCACGTGGGCCTTGCGGTTGAACACCCCCAGGTCCAGGGCCAGCAGGAACAGCACGAAGACGACAAATCCGACCCAGAGCCAGATGGTCATAATCAGCCTCCTCCGTCCTTTTCGGCGGGACCCCTTCGCATTTTACGCCGGGCCAGTTTCTGCAGGTCGGCCACCTCGTCCCGCTCGTCCACAATCTCCGTCCCGAGCATGGTTTCCAGCAGGTCCTCGAGGGTGACCAGGCCGGCCACGCCGCCATAGGTGTCTTTCACCACCGACACGTGGCGCCGGGTGCGGAGGAAGCGGGCCAGGAGCTTGAGGCAGTTGGTCCCCTGGTCGATAAAGCCCATCGGGCGGGCCAGTTCGGCCAGCGTCACCCCTTGCTTGCTGCATGCCTGGTGCGAGTTGAGATCGTGGATCATCACGTAGCCGGTAATCCGCTCGCGGTCGTCGCGGTATAGCGGTATGCGGGTGAACCCCCGTTCGCTGGCCTCCTCGCGGACGTCTTCCACCAGCGCGGTCTCGGGCAGGCTGAACATCACCGTCCGCGGCGTCATGATGTCCTCAACCTGTTTGTCCTCGAGCCCGATGATGTTGTGGACGATGAGGCTCTCGAGATTCGATATTTCCCCTTCGGTTTCGCCCCAGCGGATGACGGCGAGAATCTCCTTCTCGGTGATGTGCTGTGACTTCTGGCCGCGGGTGATCAGCGAGGTCGCCTTTTCCGTGACCCAGATCAGCGGCGAGAGGAGGTAGCGCATGGCGGTCAGCGGCCGGACGATGCCCGGCCAGAGGGTGCGCCAGTACACCGCCCCCGCAGTTTTGGGAAAGATTTCTGCAAAAAACAGGATGGCAAAGGTGAAGAGGATCGAGAAGAGGGGGACCATCCCCACGCCGAGCACCTTGTCCGCCCAGGCGCCGGCCATGGTGGCCCCGGCGGTGTTGGCGATGGTGTTGAGGATCAGGATGGCGGCGATGGGCCCGGAGATGTTGCGTTTCATCTCGAGCATGGAGGCGGCCAGCCGCTGCCGCCGGCCCTCGCTCTTCGACGCTTCCAGGGTGCCCATGCGGGTGGTGTACAGGACCGACTCGAACAGCGAGCAACTGGACGAGACGAGGATGGTGACGGCGACTATAACGATCAGGACAAACATCGCGGCTCCTCTCTGGTGACTGTCACCCGGCCGGCCGGGATCAATGATTTCCAGGTTCGTGATTTGAGCCCCAACGGAGTTCTCGTTCCTTTGCGGCAGTGTGCCTGATCGGATGGCCTCAAGCGTGATCGGAATCAGTCTGCTGGTGGAAAATGTACCGGAGAGCGTTCGATGAAGTCAATGACGGCTTTCCGCTCCAGGCCCGCCGGCCAGCCTGGACAGCGGAATTTTAACTTGATCTGCTTCTGCGAAATCCCTTGATCGTAGAGGTGTTTACGAGAATAATGCCCAAAGTTGGATTCCGTCCCGTCGATAATTCTGGTTGGGTCCGCAAAGGGGTGCCCGGGAGTGTTAAATGCCGGACAAGCATGTCGATGTTCTGATGGTGGAGGACGAACGGAAGTTCAGGGAAAACACGAAACTCCGCCTCGAAAAACGGGGGTACAAGGTTCACGAGGTCGAACGCGGTGACGACGCGATCGCCATGGTTCGCCAGCATGAGTACGAAGTCATTCTTCTCGATTTGAAGATGCCGGGCATGAGCGGCGAAGAGACCCTCAAGGCGATCAAGAAATACAGCCCGTCGAGCCAGGTCATCATCCTGACCGGACATGCGTCCTTCCAGTCCGCTACGGTCACCGGAAAGCTCGACGCCTATTCCTACCTCGAGAAGCCGGTGGAGTTCGAGGAACTGCTCCATGAGATCGAAGCTGCCAGGCGGCACCGCGTGGGTGTGCTGATCCGTGAGGACGAGATCCCGGAGAAGAAGCCCGGCTTGAAAACACGGTTGATCGGCGTCAGCAATTACCGCCCGCTGTTCATTCTTGTCGGGTTGTTCATATTCTTCCTCATCATCCTTCTCCCGCCGCCGCGGTCGATGCTCGACCTGCTGGGAACAGTCAAGAGCGGGGATCTTGCTGACCCGATCAGCGGTTACGCCGAATACAAGAAGATGGCCGCGGGACAAACGATTTCGGATTACTACGGGAAGTATACCGACTTCATGAGAGGGTATGATGGGGGGGACCCGGTGACCTTTGCGGCATTCAAGGCCAAGGTCATGGTGGCGCTGCTGTTCCTCGCCGCGTTTTTCTGGGCCACCGGCGCGATTCCAGTCGGATTCACGGCGATCCTGGTCGGCGTGGTAATGTACTGGTTCCGCATCATGCCTCCCGAGATGGTGG
This sequence comes from uncultured Acidobacteriota bacterium, assembly GCA_963836075.1. GTDB lineage: Bacteria > Acidobacteriota > JAQAZP01 > JAQAZP01 > JAQAZP01 > JAQAZP01. The sequence goes on along the minus strand of CAWIIB010000009.1, from coordinate 363,310 downwards.
CCAAGGCATTTGCCAAGGATTCGGTGCTGTTCATTTTCGGTGTGCTGGCGCTGTCCGTGGGGATCGCCAAAACGGGCCTGGACAAACGGATCGGTGTCCTGCTGCTTGGGATGTCCAGCAGCCTGCGGCGGTTCGTTTTCCTCTTTTGCCCGCTGCTGGCGGTGAGTGCCTCGTTCGTCTCCGAGCACGCCCTGGTCGCCTTCATCGCGCCGATCATGGTGGCGGTCTACGCGGTTTCGATCAAATCCGCCGGGATCGATGAAGACCGGAGCCTGGCCATCACCCTGATCCTCATCGTGACCTTTATCGGAAACCTGGGCGGGCCGGGGTCGCCAAGCGCCGGCGGGCGAAACGCGGTCATGCTGGGCATCATGATGGATTACGGCAATGCTCCCTCCTACGGTCAATGGATGAAATACGGCTTGCCCTTTGTTCCGGTCGCCGCCCTGGCAGTGGGCCTCTATTTCTTCCTCGTTTTCAGGAAGAAGATAAAAGTGAAGAATCTGAACGTGGCCGAGATCGTCAAAACCGAATCGAAGCGCCTCGGGCCGATGCTCCTCGAGGAGTATCTGATGGCCGGCATCCTGGTGCTGGTGATCCTCGGCTGGGTTTTTCTCTCCAGCACCTTCGGCATGGCCGGGCCTGTTTTGCTGGGCCTCGTGCTGATGTCCATGCTCCGCATCACCCGCTGGCGCGACGTCAGCCACATCCACTGGGACGTGGTCGCCCTCTATGCGGGCGCGACGGCCATGGGCAAGGGGCTGGCGGTCACCGGGGCCGGCCTCTGGATCGCCGCCGGTTTCCTCGAGCTGCTGCCGGAGTCGATGGGCTCGGGCACGGGGCTGGCCATAGCCTGCAGCATCCTCACCGGCGTACTGACCAATTTCATGAGCGACGGCGCGACGGTTTCCGCCATCGGTCCGATCACCACCCCGATGGCGGTGATTTCCGGCACGCACCCGTGGATGATCGGTTTTGCCACCGCCTTCGCCTCGTCCTTCGCCCACATTCTGATCATCGGCACGCCGAACAACGCGATCATTTACGCGGTAGCCAAAGACCCCGAAACGGGGAAGCAGTTGATCTCCCTGGGCGACTTTGCCAGGCACGGCACGGCCGTTTTTCTCATCTCAATGGCTGTGCTCTGGTTCTGGCTCTTCCTCGTATACTGGCCCTGGGTGGGGTTCCCGGCCGTATGAAGCGTGAGGAAACTGAAAGGAAGGAGTTGTGCGATGAGTGAAAAGATTCGGTTGCTGTTCGTTGACGACGAGAAGAAATTTCTCAACGCGACAACGAGGAGGCTCGAGGTCCGGAACATCGAGGTTTTTCCATTCACCCGGGGGGAAGATGCCCTGGAGGCGACTCAGAACCAGAAATTCGATGTGGCGCTCATCGACCTGAAGATGCCCGGAATGGACGGCGAGGAACTGTTGCGGCGAATCAAGCAGCAGCATCCCCGCATGGAGGTCGTGGTCCTGACCGGCCACGGCTCTCTCGATTCGGCCAAAAAAATGACGCGTGAAGGGGCTTACGAATACCTGCAAAAGCCGTGCGAGCTCGATGAACTGATCTCCGTCCTGTCGCAGGCCTACGCCAAGCGCATCATCGCCCGCAAGGAACAAAAAGCAGCGGGGGTGCAGGCACTGCTGGACAAGGCCACCAGGTACAGCCCGCTGGCGCTGCTCGAGGAACTGCGAAAGCTGGACAAGGAGAGCGACTGAGCCGGAGCGCCGGTCTCGGTCTCGGCCAGGGGCCCTGGACAGGGAAGATCATCCAGCAGGTGACCATATGGACAGGCAGCAACGATCCGCCGCCGATCCGGTGAAGGACAGGCCGGACGAGATTTTCGCGCCCCACTCACAAACGCTGAACGGGCTGCGGAACCGGGTCCTGGTCCGGCTGCTCATCGTGTCCCTGGTCCCCCTCTTCCTGCTGGCGTTCTACCTGCGCCACCAGTTCACCAACACCCTAGAGGCCCGTTCGGAGCTCCTGCTGCAAACCATCGCCAAGGGCCGGCAGACCGCCATCGATCAGATCCTCACCAACAAGACCAATGCACTGAGGAGCATCTCAAGCATCATCGACCTGGATGCGTACCCCTCCCACCAGGACATGATCAACCTGCTCGGGTTGTTGCAGAGCATGGACGAGACGATTCTGGATATCGGGCTCTTCGACGAGGACGGCACGCATTCGCGGTACGCCGGGCCGTTCCCGTCCCTCGAGGGGAGGAACTACAGCGAGGAAAACTGGTTTCGCGTCCTGTCCACAACCGAGAAAGATCTGTTTGTCAGCGATGTCTACCTCGGGTATCGTAACGAACCACACTTCATCGTGGCCCACCGGATTTCCACCGCCGCACACGTCCGCTTCCTGCGCATCACCATCAACCCGGTCCGTTTCAACCAGCTGGTCAACGACGTGCAGGTCATCGAGGGGGCAAGGGCCCTGATTGTGAACAGTGAGGGCGTTTGCCAGTGCGGGCCGCCGGAGTTGTGCAACAATGTCTTTTTGCCCCTGGTATCCCTTCCGGCATTGTCCGAGAGCCGGGGAGTGGGAAAAACCCAGTCGGGAAATGAATCGTACCTGGTCGCCTGGTCGAGGATGCAGACCACCGACTGGACGCTGGTCGTGATGCAGGACCTGGCCGTGGCCAACCTGCCGGTCCGATCGACCACGCGGGTGGTCCTGGTTATCCTTGCCCTGAGTGCGCTGGTCATCGTCGTGATCTCGGTGCTCTCGACACAGACGCTGCTCAGGCGCTACGCGAGGGCCGAACGGGACCGTGCCAGGCTGATCGACCACCTGATCAAGGCGGGTAAGCTCTCGACGATGGGCGAGATGGCCGCCGGCGTGGCCCACGAGATCAACAATCCACTGGCAGTGATGTTCTCGGAGATCGGCGTGATGGAGGACACCCTCGACCCTGCCTTCGGCCAGGAATTCAACCAGGACGAGTTTCAGCAGCGGATGGAGTCGATCAAGCAGGAGATCCGCCGCTGCCGGGGCATCACGCAGAAGCTGCTGGGGTTCTCAAGGCATCACGAAACCCGGATCGAAACCCACCGGATCAATGAGGTGGTGCGGGACGCCGTCGAGCTGATCCAGAAGGAGTTCACCCTGGAAAACATCGAGATAAGGATCGAGACGGATGATCAATTGCCCGCGATCGAGACGGATGCGGAAAAGATAAAGCAGGTTTTCATCAATCTTCTTCGAAACGCAAGGGACGCCATCGGCAAGGACGGGCGCATCACGATCTCCTCGCATGAGAACAGCGAAACTGTCAGCGTCATCATTTCCGATACCGGCCGCGGAATTGAAGCGGACGTCCTCCCGAAAATTTTCCAACCGTTCTTCACGACCAAGGAAGTCGGCAAAGGTACCGGGTTGGGGCTTTCCATCAGCCACGGGATCGTCACCTCGCTGGGGGGCACGATCCACGTATCCAGCCGGGTGGGCAAAGGCACATCGTTCGAGATCGAACTCCCCAAGTGAACGGATTCCTTTCCTCATCACGATGTGACACTGCCTCTGGTTTTCTGCCTCCCACAAGACGGCTCTCCCATTGCCGGTAGCCGCCATTTGATCCGCCCGGCATTCGGTCTCCAGCGTTTGCCGTCGACGGCGGTCCTTGTCTTTCGGGCATCAAGTTGTCTATAGTGAACCGAGGTCTCGTTCAATGCATCAGACACTCGATGACTTGTCGCTTGGCGTCTCCGAAGCGCTTGGGCTCAGTGTCCAGCTGCAGCAGAAGTTTGTCTTCTCCATCATCGCCATCCTGGCCTACATGCTGCTGCGCTGGGTCATCGGCTACGCGGTCCGCCACGGCCACCAGGAGATCACCCGGCAGTACATCTTTCTCAAGACGGTCAAATATCTCCTTGGCTTTGCCCTGTTCATCACCCTCTGGCGGGTCTGGCTGGGTCAGCAGACCGGTCTCGCCGCTTATCTCGCCATCTTCAGCGCCGGGCTGGCCATTGCCCTGCAGGACCTGCTGGCCAATTTTGCCGGCTGGATTTTCATCGTCGTGCGCAAGCCGTTCGAGGTGGGGGACCGGGTGGACATCAACGGCCACGCCGGCGACGTGATCGACGTCAGGCTGTTCCAGTTCACCCTGCTGGAGATCGGCAACTGGGTCGATGCCGACCAGAGCACCGGCCGGATCATCCATATCCCCAACGGCTGGGTTTTCAAGCAGTCGCTCTCCAATTTTACCCAGGGGTTCAACATCATCTGGAACGAGATCGCGGTGACCGTGACCTTCGAGAGCGACTGGCAGAAGGCGAAGCAGCTGATCCAGGAGATCGGCGAGCGGCACACGGCGGTGAAGACCGAGCACGCGAAGCGGGAGATCCGCCGGGCGGCAAAGAAATACCTGATCTTCTTTGAATATCTCACACCCATCGTCTGGACCTCGGTGGCCGATATCGGCGTGACCCTGACCCTGCGCTACCTCTGCGAACCACGCAAACGCAGATCGTCCGCCGGAACGATCTGGGAGGATATCCTCGCCGCTTTCGGGGAGTGTGACGACGTTGATTTCGCCTACCCCACCCAGCGTTTTTACGACAACGCCAGGGAGGGGAAGCCGGGGGCACGGGCGTCGGAGGGGTAGGCCGGTCACCCGGGGGCTTCGCCATGGCCGAACCCGGAAATAATGCCGGCAGCGCTTTCCACCAGCCGATCCACTCCCCGCCCCGCCTCCCGGCTGAGCCCCTCGCCGAGACCGAACAGCCGGCCGGTAACGGTGAGCAGCAGGGCCCGGGGCGCGCCACCGAAAAGGCGCTTGGGCGACGGCGAGGAGATCCTGCGGTGTGAGGTCGTGGGGATCGCGGCAGCCGGCACTGACGGAAGGCGCCACTTCCGTTTTCGACAGCCGGCCGGGTTCACCGGCTCGTGCCGCGTCGAGAAAGAGCACCAGGTCTGACCCGGCCACGGACTCGGCCAGTTCAGGGGTCAACTGGTGACAATCGATCGCGGTGACCCGCTCATCGCCGGCATAGCGGCTGGCGAGTTGCCGGGCGGCCAGCCGGCCCACTGCGTCGTCCTCCCTCAGGGGATTGCCGATTCCGATGATCAGGATTCGTGCCATAGGCCACGCCCGCCCTAATCGCGAATCAGCCGGTCGACGACGGTCCCTTCCGGGTCCAGCAGCTCGATCTTCAGCGCCATTTGACCCGAGGCATGGGTCGAGCAGCTGAGGCACGGGTCGTAGGCGCGGATCACCGCCTCCACACGGTTGAGCATGCCCTCGGAGAGGTTGTTGCCGTCCACATGGTTCTTGGCCACCTGGAGGATCGAGCGGTTCATCGCCAGGTTGTTGTTGCCGGTGGCGATGATGAAGTTGGCCCAGGTGACCAGCCCCTGCTCGTCGATCTTGTAGTGGTGGAAAAGTGTGCCCCGCGGGGCCTCGGTGACGCCGATGCCGTCGAAGCTGTTCGGTTTGGCCTCGGCCCGCACGTGACGGGAGAGGATTTCCGGATCGTCGAGCAACTGCTGTGTCCGCTCGATGCAAAAGAGGATCTCGATCAGCCGCGCCCAATGGTAGTGGAACGAGCTGGACACCGGGCCCTTTTCCAGCGAGCGGAAAATCTCCAGCTCCTTGTCCGCCCGGTCTGTCCCACAGCGGTTGACCACGTTGAGCCGGGCCAGCGGCCCCACGCGGTACATCCCCTTGGGGTAGCCCAGTGGTTTGTAGTAGGGGAATTTCATGTAGGTCCAGGGCTCCACGGCCTCGCCCACCAGTTCTTCGTAGCGCAGGGTGTCGTGCCGGTCGACGATGATGTTGCCGGCGGCATCGACGATGCGGAGGGTGCCGTCGTAATGCTCGAGGTTCCCCTTGCCGTCCACCAGGCCCATGTAGAGGCTGGGGAAATTGCCAAAGGTGCGGATCTCGGCTTCGAAGTCCTTCACCCGCCCCTTGAACCAGTCGAGCGTCCGGCCGGCGATTTCCATCGCTTCGGGCATCGAGGCGAGAATGCTGCCGCGGTGCTCTTCGGAAAGCGGTTCGTTCACGCCGCCGGGCACCACCCACGACGGATGAATCCGTTTGCCGCCGAGCGACTCGATGATCGTCTGGCCGATCTGCCGCAGTCGAATGCCGTCCCTGGCCAGTTGCGGGTTCTCCTCGAAAATGCCGAGGATGTTCCGTTTTGCCGGGTCGCCGTCCATGCCGAACAGCAGGTCGGGGCTCGACAGGTGGAAGAAGCTCAGCGCGTGCGACTGGAGGATCTGGGCCAGGTTCATCACCCGCCTCAAATTGCGTGCGGCTTTCGGGATCTGCACTGCGAACAGGTCGTCGCAGGCCTTGGCCCCGGCGATCAGGTGGGCCACCGGGCAGATGCCGCAGGTACGGGCCATCAGCGAGGGCATCTCGTAGAACGGCCGCCCCTGGACGAACGTTTCGAAGCCGCGGAACTGCGTTACGTGGAACAGCGCCTGCTCGACGATGCCGTCGTCGTCGAGGTGGAGGGTGATGCGGGCGTGTCCCTCGATGCGCGTGATCGGGTCGATGGTGATCTTTCGTGACATGATCGCAGCCTCACTTTCCGAACCGGGTCATCGTGAGAGGATCGGGCGTGCGGCCCTCCAGCAACTCCGTCAGCACATACCAGATGGCGTCCGCCGGCGGCGGGCAGCCAGGCAAATAGACATCCACATCGACCACCTCGTGTACCGGTTTGACCAGTTCGAGCAGCGTGGGCAGCCCTTCGGCGGGGATCGCCGGATTCTGGTCCGTGTTCTCCAGGTACGACTGTTCCAATGTCTTCCCGGGGCCGAAAGGGTTCCGCATCGCCGGCACGTTGCCGGTCACCGCGCAGTCGCCGAAGGAGATCAGCGTTTTGGTGCGGCTGCGCACCAGGCGGAGTTTCTCCTCGTCCTCGTCGGTGGAGACCGAGCCCTCGACCAGGACGATGTCCACGTTCTCGGGGTACTCCTTGGCGTCGACCAGCGGGCTGTAGACCAGGTCGGCGCGGCCGGCCAGCTCGAGGAGCCGCTCGTCGATGTCGAGGAACGACATGTGGCAGCCGGAGCAGCCGTCGAGCCAGATGGTGGCGAGCCGGGGCCTGCTCATTTCTTGTCCTCCTCGCGCATCATCGTCAGGTAGGGCATGAACTGCGAGCGCTTGGTCTGCTCCGCCACGCTCCTGCCCTGCTCGATCAGCGCCCCGGTGGGACAGACGTGCACACACTTGCCGCAGCGGGTGCAGGTCTGGGATTCGCCCCAGGGCTGGCGCAGGTCGGTGATGATGCAGGTGTTGATCCCGCGGCCGTCGAAGCCCATGGTGTGGGCGCCCTCGATCTCGCCGCAGACGCGGACGCAGCGGCCGCAGAGGACGCAGCGGTTGTCGTCCTGAACGTAGCGGTCGTGGGAGGCGTCAACCTTCCAGGCCTTGTTGAGGTGCGGGAAGCGGATGTGGTCCACGCCGAGGCGGTGAGCCAGCTCCTGCAGCTCGCAGTGGTGGTTGGAGACGCAGACGGCGCAGACGTGGTGCCGCTCGGAGAAGATCAGCTCCATGATCACCTTGCGGTAGTGCTTCAGTTTCTCCGACTGGGTGGTGACCTCCATCCCCTCGTAGACCTCGGTGGTGCAGGCGGGGATCGGCCGCCGCTGGCCGGCCACCTCGACGAGGCAGAGCCGGCAGGCGCCCGCCGGGGTCAGGCCCTCGAGGTAGCAGAGGGTCGGGATCCAGATGCCGTTTTCCTGGGCCACCTGGAGGATCGTCTCGTTGTGCGCCGCGCCCACCTGGCGGCCGTCGATGGTCAGCGTCTTGATGCGGACGGTCTGCGGGCTCATGACTTATCCTCCCCGCCGGCCGTCGTCGCCGGCTGTTGGGCCATCAGCTCCTCGTACTCGTTGCGGAAGTAGCGCAGGGTGGAGAGCACCGGGTTGGGCGCCGCCTGTCCCAGGCCGCAGAGGCTGCAGGTCTGCATCGTGTCGCAGAGCTCCTCGAGCAGCCTGAGGTCGCGCGGGCCGGCCTCCTTGCGCAAAAACTTCTCCAGCAGATCGTGGAGCTGCACCGTGCCCACCCGGCAGGGCACGCACTTGCCGCAGGACTCATCCATGGAGAAGTCCATGAAGTAGCGCGCCACGTCGACCATGCTCGAGGTCTCGTCGAGGACGATGATCCCGCCCGAGCCCATGATCGAGCCCAGCTCGGCGAGGCTCTCGTAGTCCACCGGGCTGTCGAGGTTCTCGGCGGAGATGCAGCCCCCCGAAGGCCCGCCGGTCTGCACCGCTTTGAAGCTGTGGCCGTCGGGGATGCCGCCGCCGATCTCGAAGACGATGTCGCGCAGGGGTGTGCCCATGGGCACCTCGATGAGGCCGGTGTTCTTCACCTTGCCGGCCAGGGCGAAGACCTTGGTCCCCTTGCTCTTCTCGGTGCCGATGCCGGCGAACCAGTCGGCGCCGTTGGTGATGATCGCCGGGATGTTGGCGAAGGTCTCCACGTTGTTGATCAGCGTCGACTTCCCCCAGAGGCCCGACTCGGCGGGGTAGGGCGGCCGCGGCCGCGGGCTGCCCCGCTTGCCCTCGATGGAGGCCAGCAGCGCCGTCTCCTCGCCGCAGACGAAGGCCCCGGCGCCGAGGCGGATCTGCACGTGGAACTCGTGCATCGCCCCGAGCACGTTCTTGCCCAGCACCCCGGCTCGCTCGGCCTGGCGGATCGCCTTCTTCAGCCGGTCGATAGCCAGCGGGTATTCGGCCCGAATGTAGATGATGCCCTCCTGGGCGTCGGTGGCCACCGCGGCGATGGCCATCCCCTCCAGCACCCGGTGCGGGTCGCTCTCCAGCACCGAGCGGTCCATGAAGGCCCCGGGGTCGCCCTCGTCGGCGTTGCAGACGATGTACTTCTTCTCGCCGCCGGCCTTGGCCACCGTGCTCCACTTGAGGCCGGTGGGATAGCCGGCGCCGCCGCGGCCCCTGAGGCCGCTGCGGATCACCTGGTCGATGACCTCCAGCGAGGTCATCTCGCTGAGCACTTTGGCCAGCGCCGAGTAGGCGCCGTGGGCCACGGCGTCGTCGAGGCGCTCGGGGTCGATCACGCCGCAGTTTTGCGTGACGATCTGCTCCTGGCGACTGAAGAAGGGCCGGTCGGTGGAGACGGCCAGCCGCTCGATGGGCCCCTTGCCCAGCTGGTCCATGATCGAGCGGGCATCCTCTGGCTGGACGTTCTCGTAGAGGATCTCCTCGGAGGCCACGCGCACCACCGGGCCTCCGGCGCAGGGGCCCATGCAGCCCACGCCCTTGACCAGCACCTTGCCCTCGAGGCCGCGGGAAGCGACCTCCGCCTTCAGCTGCTCGAGCAGCTGGTCGCTGCCCGAGGAGACACAGCCCGCGGCGACGCAGACGTTGATGCAGTGCTCCGCCGCCTGCTCCTCCTCGACGGCCGTCCGCCCCAGCTCTTCGAGTTGGTCGAAGATCATCCGATCACCTCCTCCAGCGTGAGCAGCAAGTGCTCCGGGGTCAGCTTGCCCACCGCCTCGCCGTCGATCACCGCCACCGGCGCGAGGCCGCAGGCGCCGACGCAGCGGGCGGAGAGCAGGGAGAGGTTGTCGTCCTCGCTGGTCTCGCCGAGGCCGATGTCGTAGGTCTCTTTCAGTGCCGCCAGCAGCTCGGGCACGCCCTTGATGTAGCAGGCCGTGCCGGTGCAGATCACGCAGGTGTGCCGCCCCCGCGGCTTCATGGTGAAGTAGTGGTAGAAGGTGGCCACGCCGTAGACCCGGCTCAACGGGACGCGCAGCGAGGCGGCGACGAAGCCCAGGGCGCCCGGGTCGAGGTAGCCGAAGGCGCTCTGCACGGCGTGCAGCGCCTGGATCAGCGCGTCGTGCGAGTGGCCGTACTTGCGCATCTCGGCCTGGACCATCTTCCACCGTTTGTCGTCGGAGGGCGGCGCGGGCTTGGCGTAGTCGATGATCATCGGTGCTTCCTACTATGGACTTCCGGGATTGTTGTCACGAATCCCGCAAGCAATAGTGGCTTCCCGTTTCATGGTCAAGAAGAGTCGATTCAATTTCGGTTGTTGGCTTCAAGGTATTATCCACCGAATAGTTACGGGGTTCAATAGGAGTGAGGTCGAACAGCCGCTTTTCGGGCGGATTAGGATTCTGTTGACGATCGTTCTACCCGTCCTTGTCAATCCGTAATAAAATCTGCCGACGGCAGTTCTGTCGTGACCGGGATGAGGGAGGAGATGGCCAAAGAGACCAGTCAGCGGATTCTGATCCGGGTCACCGGACTGGTTCAGGGGGTGGGATTTCGCCCCTTCGTCTACCGGGCGGCCCGGCGGCTGGGGCTGGCCGGGTCGGTGCGCAACAGCACCGGGGGCGTGGAGATCGACGCCGAGGGCGGGCCCGAGGAGGTGGAGGCGCTGCTGGCGGCCCTGCGCGAAGAGGCGCCGCCGCTGGCCCGGGTCTCGGACGTGCTCGTCGAAGAGGCCCCTCCGGGGAGCGCCCGATCGTTTGTGGTGCAAGAGAGCGCCCCGGACGGGGACCAGGCGGCCCTGATCAGCCCCGATGTTTCGCTCTGCCCCGACTGCCTGGGCGAGCTGGAAGACCCGGGGGATCGCCGCTTCGGCCACCCCTTCATCAACTGCACCAACTGCGGCCCGCGGTTCACCGTGGTGCAGTCCGTGCCCTACGACCGGGAGCGGACCACCATGGGCCGCTTCACCCTCTGCCCGGCCTGCGCGGCGGAATACCGCGACCCGGGGGACCGGCGGTTCCACGCCGAGCCCAATGCCTGCCCGGACTGCGGGCCGGAGCTCTCGCTGCTCGCTCCTGACGGCTCGATTCTCGCCGGGCGTGAACGGGGGTTGGCCGAGGCCCGGGTGCTCCTCACCGCGGGCAGGATCGTTGCGGTGAAGGGGCTCGGCGGCTTCCACCTCGCCTGCGATGCCGCTGACGGCAGCGCGGTGGCCCTGCTGCGCAAGCGCAAGGGCCGGCCGCACAAGCCCCTGGCCGTGATGTGCCGCGACCGCGCGGTGGCCGAAGGGTATTGCGCGGTCTCGCCGGGGGAACTGGCCGAGCTGGCCGGGCCGCGCCGGCCGATCCTGCTGCTCCGCCTGCGGGAATCCCCTGGCCGCGGCCTGGCGCCCATCTCTCCCCTCGTCATGCCGGGGCAGCAGCACCTCGGAGTGATGCTGCCCTACACGCCGCTGCACCGGCTGCTCTTTGATCAAGACTCACCACCCTGCCTGGTGATGACCAGCGGCAACATCTCCGAAGAGCCGATCGTCACCGACAACGGAGAAGCGCTGGATAAGCTGGGACGGATCGCCGACGCCTTGCTGGTCCATGACCGGCCGGTGGCCAACCGCTGTGACGACTCGGTGGGGATGATGTCCGGGGAGCGGCTGGTGCTCCTGCGCCGCTCCCGGGGGTTCGTACCGCTGCCGCTGGAGCTGCCCCGCCCGGTCCGCCCGGTCCTGGCCCTGGGCGCAATGACCGGCACCGTCTTTGTCCTCGCCACCGGCCGTCGGGCTTTTCTCTCCCAGCACATCGGCGACGTGGACAACCTCGAAACGCTGGCCTTTCTCGAGGAGTCGATCGGACGTTTCGGCCGCTGGCTGCGCCTGGAGCCCGAACTGGTGGCCCACGACCTGCACCCCGATCTGCTCACCACCCGCCTGGCCCAGCGGCTGTCCGGCAGCGGCCGCCGCGCCGTCCCGGTCCAGCACCACCACGCGCACCTGGTTTCAGCGATGACCGCGGCCGGGCTCGAAGGGCAGGCCCTGGGCCTGGTGCTCGACGGCAGCGGCTGGGGCCCGGACGGGACTGTCTGGGGCGGGGAACTGCTGGTCGGCTCCGCCGCGGGCTACACCCGGGCCGGCCACTTCAGGCCCCTGCCGCTCCCCGGCGGCGACCGGGCGATCCGCCGGCCCCTGGCCCTGGCCCTGGCCTGGCTCCAGCTGCTGGCGCCCTGGGCCGAGGAAAGCGGGCTCGGCCTCCGGAGCCGTGCCGCCCCCGGCGAGGCCGGGGTGATCCGCCGAATGGTGGAGCGGGGCTTCAATACGCCGCTCACCTCCAGCGCCGGCCGCCTGTTCGACGCGGCGGCGGCGATCCTCGGTGTGCGGGACAGCGTGACCTACCAGGGCCAGGCGGCCATCGAGCTGGAGCAGCTGGCCGGTCAGGCCGGAACCGGTGATCAGAGCTGGCTCGGGATCGAGGTGGCCGAAAAAGAGGGCAAGGTGATCCTCGACCCCGAACCCCTGCTGGCCGGGCTGGTCCGCGGCCTGCTCGAGGGCGAGGACCGGGCGGGGTTGGCCCTGGCCTTTCACCGGGCCCTGGCCGCAGCCCTGGCCGGGGCCTGCCGCCTGATCAGGGAAGGCGGCGGCCCTTCGACTGTGGTACTCTGTGGGGGCGTGTTCCAGAACAGAATCCTGACCCGCCTGACCACCGAAGCGCTGGAGTCGTCCCGATTCAGCGTGGTTCCGCCGGGCCTGATCCCGGTGAATGACGGCGGGCTGGCCCTGGGCCAGGCAATGATTGCCGGGGCGGCGGCCGGCGGCCGTGCGGCGGAGTGAACGGAGCGGCAAATGTGTCTCGCAGTACCAGGGAAGGTGATCCGGATCGAGGGGGAGACCGCCAGGGTCGACTTCGGCGGCACCGAGCGCACGGTCCACATCCAGCTCCTCTCCGCAGTGGAAGTGGGCCAGTACGTTCTGACCCATGCCGGGTTCGCGATCCAGGTCCTCGACCGGGAGGAGGCGGAGGAGACGCTGGCCCTGCTCGGCGAGGCGTTCGGAACGGCGGATGGCTCTGGCAAAGGGGCGGAGGGATGAGCGGTCAAGCGGCCCTGCGCGGCCGGGCCGAAGAGCTGTTCGGTGAGATCGGGTCGCTGGCCCGGGGGCCGGTCAACCTGATGGAGCTCTGCGGTACCCACACCATGGCGATCTGCCGGCTGGGCCTCCGCGCCCGGCTGCCCGAAAACCTCCGGCTGCTCTCCGGTCCCGGCTGCCCGGTCTGTGTCACCCCCTGCTCCGCGGTGGACCAGGTGATCGCCATGGGGCGCCTCGACAGGGTGACCGTGACCACCTTCGGCGACATGCTGCGGGTGCCCGGCTCCTCCTCCTCGCTGGAGCAGGAGCGCGCCGCCGGTCGCGACGTGCGGCTGGTCTACTCGGCGATGGAGGCGCTGGGGGCGGCCCGGGCCGAGCCGGAGCGCCTGGTGGTCTTCTTCGGCATCGGTTTCGAGACCACCAGCCCCACCGTGGCGGCCACCCTGCAGCAGGCCAAAAAATCGGGGGTGGAGAACTTCCTCGTCATGCCGGCCTTCAAGCTGATTCCGCCGGCGATGGAAGCCCTGCTGGAAGACGAGGAAACGGCCATCGACGGGTTCATTCTCCCCGGCCACGTCAGTGCCATCATCGGCAGCCGGCCCTACGAGCCGATCGCCGCCGAATACCGCATCCCCTCGGTGGTCACCGGTTTCGAGGGGCTGGACATCCTCGAGGGGATCGCCATGCTGCTCCGCCAGCGGGCCGAGCAGCGGGCCGAGGTGGAGATCCAGTACCGCCGGGCGGTGCGGCCGGAAGGCAACCCGGCGGCCCGCGAGGTCACGGCGGCGGTGCTGCAGAGCTGCGACGCCGCCTGGCGCGGCCTGGGGACCATTCCCGGCTCGGGCCTCGAGCTGAACGGGGAGTATGCCGGCTTCGACGCCGGGACGCGCCTGCCGGTGGAGCTGGAGGAGACGGCGGACCTGCCGCCGGGCTGCGCCTGCGGCGACGTGCTGAAGGGGAAGATCGTCCCGCCCGACTGCCCGCTCTTCGCAGAGACCTGCGACCCGCTGGGGCCGGTGGGCCCCTGCATGGTTTCCAGCGAGGGGGCCTGTGCGGCCTGGTATCGATACGAGCGGCGAGGAGTCCAATGAGCGGGATCATCCTCCTGGATCATGGCGAGGGGGGGGCGGCCACCGCTGAGCTGGTGCGCGGCCTTTTCCTCGAACATCTCGGGGCGCCGGCGGTGCTGGAGGACGCAGCCACGGTGACGGGGGCCGAGCGGGTGGCGCTGACCACCGATTCCTTCGTGGTGCGCCCGGTTTTCTTCCCCGGGGGGGACATCGGCCGGCTCGCCGTGGCCGGGACGGTGAACGATCTGGCCGTGGCCGGTGCCGAACCGCGCTGGCTCACCGCGGCGTTCATCATCGAGGAAGGTTTCTCCATCGGCGACCTGGAACGGATCGTGGCCTCCATGGGGCGCACCGCCCGGGAGGCCGGGGTGGCCGTGGTCAGCGGGGACACCAAGGTGGTGGGCCGCGGGGAGGCGGACGGGATCTTCATCAACACCAGCGGCCTGGGCCTGGTACCCCCGGGCCGCAGCCTGTCGGCTGCGGCCTGCCGTCCCGGCGATGCGGTGCTGGTCAGCGGGCCGGTGGGTGACCATGGCGTGGCGGTGATGGCGGCCCGTGAAGGGTTCGGGCTCGCCGGCCGCCTGGAGAGCGACTGCCAGCCGCTGGCCGACCTGGCCGGCGCCCTGCTTGACGCCGTGCCGGGAGCGAGGTGCATGCGCGACCCCACCCGGGGCGGCCTGGCCACCGCGCTGATCGACCTGGCCGACGCGTCCGGTGTGGGGATGCGGGTCCGGCAAACCGCCATCCCGCTGCGGCGCGAGGTGTCGGCGGCCTGCGACCTGCTGGGCCTCGACCCGCTCTACGTGGCCTGCGAGGGAAGGCTGGTCGCCGTGGTGCCGGCCGACCAGGCTGAAGCAGGGCTCGGACTCCTGCGGGGTCACCCGCGGGGCGAGGGCGCCGCCCTGATCGGCGAGGTGGACAGCGGTCCGGCCGGTGTGGTGCTGGAAACCGCCATCGGCGGCCGGCGGCCCCTGATCCCCCTCAGGGGCGCCCAGTTGCCGAGGATCTGCTGATGCACGAAGCCTCCATCGCGCTCAGCATCATCAAGGCGGTTGAACAGCAGTTGGCCGGAGGGAAGATCGCCGGCCGGGTGGAGACCGTCTCCGTCCGCGTGGGCCGGCTCACCGCGGTGGTGCCGGACAACCTGAAGTTTCTCTATGGTGTCCTGGCGGAAGATACCCCGCTTGCCGGCAGTTCCCTGGAGATCACCATGGTGCCGGTCCGGGGCACGTGCAGGGCCTGCGGGATCAGTGTTGAAATCGAGGAACCCTGTTTTCTCTGCTCCGGCTGCGGGTCGCCCGACCTGGAGCTGGTCAGCGGCCGGGAGCTGGAGCTTTTCGCCGTGGAGGTGGACTAGATGAGGGATGAGGCAGGCCCCGGAAAATACAGCGTGGTGACCAGCATTCTGCAGGCCAACGACCGGTTGGCTGAGGAGAACCGCCGGCGTTTCGCCGAGGCGGGGGTCTGCGTCATCGATGTGATCGGCAGCCCCGGTTCGGGAAAGACGGCGCTGATCGAGGAGACCATCTCACGGCTGGGCGCGACCTTGCGGGTCGGCGTGATCGCCGCCGACATCGCCACCTCCTGTGACGCCGAGCGCATCTCCCGGTTCGGCGTCCCCACGGTCCAGATCCAGACCGAGGGGTTCGGCGGCGCCTGCCACCTCGAGGCCGGCACGCTGAAGCAGGCGCTGGACCGGATTTCACTTTCAGACCTCGACCTCCTCTTCATCGAGAACGTGGGCAACCTGGTCTGCCCCGCCGAGTTCGACCTGGGGCAGACCGCCCGGGTGGCCGTGCTTTCGGTGACCGAGGGGGAGGAGAAGCCGCTCAAGTATCCCCTCGCCTTCCGGGTCTCGGACCTGGCGGTGCTGAGCAAGACAGACCTGTTGCCCCACCTGAAGTTCGATCTGGATGCCGCCCGGGCCAACTTGCGAAAGATCAACGGCGCGATCCCGCTGGCCGAACTGTCGGCCCAGACCGGCGAAGGGTTCGACGGCTGGGTCGAGTGGGTGAGGGGAGTGGCGGGGAAGGGGATGTGACAGGAGTTCCAGTCCCTTGTTATCCCCTGCAGATCACGTCTATAGTGATCTGTGACCGGGGCGATGCTTCGATTGTGTCGATTTCAATATCATGGTGCAGGCAGGGTGCAGGGGCCGGACTGCCCGTTCAGTGGTGACCATGGAATCAACGATCCTCTCAATGCGCACGTTCTTCGAAGTCTTCGGCTGGCGCGAAGTCCTCGACATCCTGCTGATCACCCTGGCCCTTTTCATCGCCTACCGGACATTGCGCCGGCTGGGGACCTGGAAGATCCTCGCCGGGATTCTGCTCACCGCGGCGGTGTTCTTCCTGGCCAGCCTGCTCCAGCTGCGCGGGCTGGAGTGGATCTTTTCCAACCTCAGCCCGGTGGCCCTGGTGGCCCTGATCGTCATTTTCCAGCCCGAAATCCGCAAGATCTTCGAGCGGGCCGCCTCGCTGCACCGCCAGCGCCGGAGCGGACCGGGCGGCGGCCTGGCCGGGACCCTCGCTGAAACCGCCTTCGCCCTGGCCGGCGATCGGGTGGGGGCGCTGCTGGTTATGCCGGGCCGCGAGTCGATCGCCGAGTGGGTTCACGGCGGGCACCCGGTGGACGGCCAGCCCAGCCTGACGCTGCTGCAGAGTATTTTCGAGGTCCACTCCCCCGGTCACGACGGGGCGGTGATCGTGGAGGACGGCCGGCTGGCCGCGCTGGGTGTCCGGCTCCCCATGTCGCGGTCGAACCTGCTCCCCGAGACCCTGGGGACCCGGCACCACGCCGCCGCCGGTCTGACCGAGGTGACCGATGCCCTGGTGGCGGTGGTTTCCGAAGAACGGGGGACGGTGATGCTGTTCAGCGGCGGCCGGGGCCGGGTGATCGAGAGCCGGGAAGTCTTCGAGGAGGAGCTCATCGCCCACTGGCAGCGGTCGCTGGTCATCCTGCCGGTCCGAACTGCCGAGGGCGGGACGCGAAGTGTCGCCCTGTCGCTGATCATCCCGCTGGTCCTGGCGATTTTTTTCTGGTCCGCGGTGGTGTACCGGCAATACGAGGTGCGGGAACGGGTGATTTCAGCACCCGTCGAGTACGTCTCCCTGCCTTCCCACCTCGGCTTGGGCGGCGAGAAACGGGTCGATGCCCTGCTGCGCCTGGCCGGCCCGCTGAGCGAGCTGGAACGGCTCGACCCCTTCCGTCTGCAGGTGAGAGTGGACCTGTCCGGCGCCCTGCCCGGGACACAGACGGTGGTGATCACCGAGGATAACGTTTCGCTGCCCCGGGGGATCAGCCTGCTCGAAGCCGATCCCGCCGTCGTTCGAGGTGACCCTGAACGAGATCCGCGAACAGGAATACCGGATACAGCCGCAGCTGGTGGGCACCCTGCCCGAGGGTCTGCTGATGGGGGAGGTTCGCGTTTCCCCGGCAACGGTCCGGGTGCGCGCGGCGGAAAGCGGCGGCGACAGCAACACCACTCTGCTCACCACGCCGGTCTATCTCGGGACGATTCGCGAGTCCACGACCATTTTCTGCAAGATCATCGCCCCGCCGTCGATCCAGCCCCTGGGGGGGCAGTGGCCCGACGTGGCGGTGGCGGTGGTTGTCGAGGCCACTGAACAGGACACCCCATGATGCGCCGGCTCACGCTGATCACCGTGCTGGTCGCCCTTGCCTCTGTTCCAGCCCATGCCCGGTTGCTGGTTGAACGGCTGGATGAACATATCCGAACACGGATCGAGGCGGCGGGAGTGCCGCCGCGAATAGAGGTCAACGGCGAGCGGGTTCATGCCAGCCGGGTATTGCCGGTGTTTTACGAACGTCGAGGCTTCCGGCCGGCCTGGTCCGGTGAGGCGGGGCCGGGACCGCGGGCCGAGGCGATGGTGGCCGCGATCCGCGGTCTGTCCGCTGACGGGCTCAACCCGTCGGATTACCACCTGGCCGGAATCGTCCAGGTCCTGGAGGAGGTGAAGGCGAACCGGGATGCGGGGAAACCGTTCAGCCTCGGCCGGCTGGCCGACCTGGACCTCCTGCTCAGCGATGCGTTCCTGGTCTGTGGCTCTCACCTGCTCTCCGGGCGTCTCGACCCGGAGACGGTGGACCCCCAGTGGCACGCCAGCCGCCGTGAGGGGGATTTGGCCGATGTGCTGGAAAACGCCCTTGAGGGGACCGGGATCGAAGCCGCCCTTGACGGCCTGCGTCCAGCCCACGACGGGTACGGCTGCATGCGGCAGGCGCTGGCCCGCTACCGTGCACTGCACGCCGCGGGGGGCTGGGCGCCGGTGCCCGGCGGGGAAAAGCTGGAAGCCGGGGACACCGGCGAGCGGGTCAGACTGCTTTCCGCCCGGCTGGCCGCGTCGGGCGATCTCGATGCCGGGTCGGCCGGGGGCGAGGTTTTCGACGATATCCTGGCCGAAGCGGTGCGGCGGTTCCAGCGGCGGCACGGCCTGGCCGCCGACGGCGTCGTCGGGCCGAAGAGCATCGAGGCGCTCAACGTGCCGGCGAAGCAGCGTGTCGAACAACTGCTGGCCAACATGGAGCGCTGGCGCTGGCTGCCCAAGGACCTGGGCCGGCGCCACATCCTGGTCAACATCGCCAACTTCGAGCTGGACGTGGTGCAGGACAACCGGTCGGCACTCAACATGAGGGCCATCGTCGGCCGGCCTTTCCGCCGGACTCCGGTGTTCAGCTCCCTGATGACCTACCTGGTGTTCAGCCCCTCCTGGAACGTCCCGCACAACCTTGCCGTGCAGGACAAGCTGCCCGAGATCCTCAAGGACCCGACCTACTTCGCCCGGATGGGGATCAAGGTTTTCCAGGGCTGGGGCGCCGACGCCCGCGAGATCGACCCCGCCGGCGTGGACTGGAAGGCTTTGGACCGCGAGCGGTTCCCCTACCGGCTGCGGCAGGAGCCGGGCCCGCTCAACGCGCTGGGCCAGGTGAAATTCATGTTCCCCAACAAGTTCAATGTCTACATTCACGACACGCCCACGCGGGAGCTCTTTTCGCAGCCCCAGCGGGATTTCAGCTCCGGCTGCATCCGCACCGAAAAGCCGCTGGAGCTGGCGGTATACCTGCTGGCCGAAGATCCCGCCTGGGACCGCGGCAAGATCGCCGCGGCCGTGGCCTCGGGACGCGAACAGACGGTGACCCTGCCCCGGCCGATCCCGGTGCACCTGCTCTACTGGACCGCCTGGGCCGAGGAGAACGGCGAGATCCAGTTTCGCCGGGACATCTACGACCGGGACGGCGCGCTGAACGAGGCGATGGCCGAGCCGCCGGTCATCGCCGCCGGTGCCGGCCGATGAGCGGCATCCCGTGCCGCAGCGGGCGGCCCGCGGCGCTGCTGGTCATTGCAGCAATCATGGCGGCCTGCGCCGCCTGCGGCGCTGCGGCTGCCGACCGCCCACCGTTCTCCGCCGAACGGGCCGGGTTCACCGTTTCCGTGGGTGACGAGCGGATACCGTACCGGGTGTTCGGTGTCTACGTGATGCCCGGGACGCCCACCGTCTTCGAAGTGCTCGATGCCGGCGATGGCGACGGTTACACTCTGGAGGCGGAAAGCGGGCGGGTGGAAACAGTGTCGGGCCGGAAGTGGCGCTGGACCCCTGGTGGGCGGCCCGGCCTGGTGCGGGTCAGGATCACCGGTTCGCCCTCCGGCAGGCAGATGCGGCTCAACGCCTTTGTGATGGCGCCGCTGTCCCGGGTGAAGAACGGCACGCTCAACGGCTACCGCATCGGCGAGTATCCGTCGATCCCCCTGCGCCGGCTCCCGATCTACCGGGCGCCGGCGGGCCTGGTGGAGGTGACCCCGGCAAACGCCGAGACGCTGATCGCGCCGCATTTCCGCTTGAAGCAGTTTCTCTGCAAGCAGGCCGGGGGATACCCGAAATACGTGGCGCTCCGCGTGAGGCTGCTGCTCAAACTGGAACTGGTCCTCGAGGCGGTGAACGAGGCGGGGTACCCGGCCCGGACCTTTGCCATCCTCAGCGGCTACCGCACACCGGCGTACAACCGCGACATCGGCAACGTCGAATACAGCCGCCACCTCTGGGGCGACGCCGCCGATATCTACATCGACGAGCAGCCGGCCGACGGCGATATGGACGATCTCAACGGTGACGGGACGGTCGATTACCGTGACGCGGCGGTGGTTTACGACATCATCGACGGCATGTTCGGCAAGCCGTGGTACGAGCCGTTTACCGGCGGCCTGGGGCGCTACAAAAAGAACCGCAGCCACGGCCCCTTCGTTCACACCGACACCCGCGGTTTCCGCGCCCGCTGGGGGCCGTGAGAGCCGGGCCCCGGCCCCTCGATCAAACGCTACTTTTTTATTGCATTCTCCCGGCGTGTTACAGTATTAGAGTCCGTGCATTTCGCGGATTACCTTTCGCTGTCCCGGCAGACATCTGAACCAGGGAATCAAATCCACCGGTGACGTTCCGCTGCACCGGTGAACTGTCGGTGGTCGCAGCAACGACGTCTGCCGGCTGAGGGTGTTGATATGACGAGTACGATCTGGACACTGGAACAGGGCAAGGGGCCGGTGGCCGCCGCGGCGGTCCATGACGGCCACGAGCTGCGACCCGAGGTGGAGCAGGTGATGAACCTTCCCGAGGCGGACCGCCTGCGGGAGGAAGACCCCTTCACCGGCCAGTGGACCGCCATCTGCCCCACGCGGGTCATCGGGCGCCACTCGCGCTTCGAGGTGGACCTCAACCGGCCCCGGGGCAAGGCGGTCTACCGCACGCCCGAGGACGCCTGGGGCCTCAAGGTCTGGAAGGGTGAGCTGCCGGCCGACGTGGCCCAGCGGTCCCTCGCCGGTTACGATGCGTTTTACCGGGCGATGGAACAGCTCTTCTCGGAGATGGCGCGGCAGCACGGCCGGTTCATGGTCTTCGACCTGCACAGCTACAACCACCGCCGGGGCGGCCCCGGCGCCGAACCGGAAGATCCGGCCGGAAACCCCCAGGTCAACCTGGGAACCGGCAGCATGGACCGCCGCTTCTGGGCGCCGGTGGTGGAGC
Source organism: uncultured Acidobacteriota bacterium (assembly GCA_963836075.1). GTDB lineage: Bacteria > Acidobacteriota > JAQAZP01 > JAQAZP01 > JAQAZP01 > JAQAZP01. Next base: position 342,422 of record CAWIIB010000009.1, on the reverse strand, counting down.
GCTTCATCGCCGATCTGCGGGCCTACCCTTTCCCCGGCGGCCCGCTCGACGTGCGGGAGAACGTGAAGTTCCGCGGCGCCAGGTTCTCCGGCTGGGTCCACGAAACCTTCCCCCGCACCGGCTGCTCCATCGCCATCGAATTCAAGAAGTTCTTCATGGACGAGTGGACCGGCGTGCCTGACCCGGCCCTGCTGGCCGCGGTGGGCGACGCCCTGCGCTCCACCGTTCCCGGCGTGATCGAAGAACTGGAGCGGATGTAGATCCATGGTCCCCAGGCAGACAACCATCACCGACCGGCTGGTTACCCAGGTGGGCCTGCGTCTGGCCGCCAACAAGCAGGTCCGCCGGAGCCTGCCCGAAGGCGGGCGCTTGCACGTCGACCGCCAGTTGCCCTTTCTCTGCCTCTACCGCCAGCCAAAAATGGGAGCGGACCAGGGGACGGAGAAGCTGGTGACCACCGAGGCCTCCTACCTCATCGGCTCAACCCTGACCCGCCAACGGCCGGGGCTGGCCGCCCTGGCCGGGCAGGTGGTGCGGACCGTCGGCCCGTTGTTCGGCGCCTTTCTGGTGCTGGAAGTCCGGGCCGTACCCGCTGACCGCTTCGGTCTCGGCCCCGATGAAGGGCCGGTGCCGGCTTTTCGGCTCCGCGCCCCGCGCGACGAAAGCATCGACGGCCCGGTGGCTGTCCTGGAAAAGTCGCTGCGTCTGGTCCGTCTGCAGAAACGCCGGGCCCAGGTGGAGGTTATTCGTTCGCGATCTGTCTCAGCGGGTCGTCTCGCCCCGCTGATCCCCGCGGCCGACGCCGCGGAACTGAACTGCAGCCAGTTGGTCCTCGAGATCAACCCGGTCTACCGCGACCCGGTGAGCGGACTGGAGTACCCGCTGGTGCTCCGCGCCCTGCGGCGCCAGCTGAGCCGGGCGCTGCAGCGCACCTTCTTCGAGTTCAGCCGCGCCTGCACCTCCCACCGTCCCCGGCACTTCCACGTGCTGGGCCGGAACGCGGTGGTCAAGGCGGTCTGGCAGGTGGACCGGCTGCTGGCCGAAGTGGCCGAGCAGTTCGACCTGCTGATCCAGGCCACTCCGGTCAATGCCGCCCAGGCGTGGAACGTGTTCCGGCGCGGCCGGTTCCAGCGGGCGCCGCTCTTCCGCTACCGGCCGGTGCCGGTGGACCCGTCGGCGCTCAAGCGCCGGCTTTACGCCATCGCGCTGGAGCGGGTGGAGGACCCGACGCTGGCCCGCATCTTCCGCCAGAAGCAGGACGAGCTGGACCGGCAGATCACCATGCTCTGCGACCTCGGCACCCCGCGTTTCCTCTACGGGGGGCTGCAGATCTACGGCAGGGTGAGCGACGAACTGGGCGCCATGGCCGACGAGATCCTGCAGCGGTTCCCCCCGCGGGCGCGGGATGATGCCGGGGGCGGCCGGCTGGCGGCGGAAGCGTTTGCCGGCCTGGCCCGGGAGGAGATCGCCCGTTACCGCGGGAAGTGGTCCGGGTTCAAGGCCGGGGTGGAGATCCGCCGGGACATGGGCAGCGGCCTGATGGTTTCCCGCGGTTCGCTGATGGTGGGCGCGGGGAGCAGTATCCCGGTGCGGCGGGCCGAGGCGCTGCTGCAGCACGAGATCGGCACCCACTCGCTGACCTGGTTCAACGGCCGGTCCCAGCCGTTGCGGCTGCTCAGCGCCGGTCTGGCCGGGTACGAGGCGCTGCAGGAGGGCCTGGCCGTGCTGGCCGAATACCTGGTGGGCGGGTTGAGCCGGCCGCGGCTGCGCCTGCTGGCCGCCCGGGTGCTGGCGGTGAAGCAGATGGTGGATGGCGCGAGCTTTGTCGAGAACTTCCGCACGATCCGCGACGAGCAGAAGATCGAGCAGCGCGCCGCCTTCACCCTGGTGATGCGGGTGCACCGCGGCGGCGGGCTGAGCAAGGACGCCATCTATCTCCGCGGCCTGGCGGAACTGCTGGACCACCTGGCCGGCGGCGGCGAGCTGGGACCGCTGTTCATCGGCAAGATCGCCACCGAGCACATACCGATCATCAAGGAACTGACCCTGCGGCGCGTGCTGCACGAGCCGCCGCTGACGCCTGAGTTTATGAACCGGCCGGATACCGCCTCCCGCCTGGCCAGGTTGGCTGGCGGGCTTTCGGTAACCGACCTCGTGGAAAGGACGAAAATAATGAAAATCGGATTTGTCGTAAACGACGTGATGACCGAGCAGAGCGGGTACACCACCAGCCGGCTGGCGGTGGCGGCGATCAACATGGGGCACGAGTCGTGGGTCATCGGGGTGGGCGACCTGGCCTACGACCCGGACGAGCAGATCCGCGCCCGGGCCACCAGCGTGCCGAAGAAGAAATACAAGAACAGCGAAACCTACCTCAAGGACCTGCAAGGGAAGGCTGCGGTGAAGAAGCGGATCACCGTGGACGACCTGGACGTGCTGATGCTGCGCAACGATCCCTCCACCGACGCCATGTCCCGCCCCTGGGCGGCCAGCGCCGGGATCCTCTTCGGCCGGCTGGCCATGCGCCACGGGGTGATCGTGGTCAACGACCCCAACGGCCTGTCCAAGGCCGAGAGCAAGATGTACTTCCAGATGTTCCCCGAGGAGGTGCGGCCGCAGACCCTGATCACCCGCGACCGCTCGGAGATCAAGGCCTTTGCCAAGGAACAGGGCGGGACCATCGTGCTCAAGCCGCTCCAGGGCTCGGGCGGGCAGAGCGTCTTCCTCGTCCGGCCGGACGACGTGCCGAACCTGAACCAGATGATCGACGCGGTGAGCCGCGACGGCTACGTCATCGCCCAGGAGTACCTGCCGGCGGCGGAGCAGGGGGACATGCGGCTCTTCCTGATGAACGGGCAGCCGCTGCGCGAAAAGGGCAAGTATGCCGCTTTCCGCCGGGTGCGCACCGGGGGCGACATGCGCTCGAACATCCACGCCGGCGGCAAGCTGGCCGCGGCCGAAGTGGACGATGAGGCGCTGCGCATCGTGGAGATCGTGCGGCCGAAGATCGTCCAGGACGGGATGTTCCTGGTGGGCCTGGACATCGTCGGTGACAAGCTGATGGAGATCAACGTCTTCAGCCCCGGCGGGCTGGGCAGCGCGCAGAAGTTCACCGGGGTCAACTTCAGCCGTACGGTGATCAGGGCCCTGGAGCGCAAGGTGCAGTACATGGAGTTCTACCGCCGCAACTTCGACAACTCGGAGATGGCCACGCTCTGAATCGCCAGGGGCGGGAGGTGGTTATGGAGCAGCGCACATGACACTGGAAATCGGCTTTCTTTTTGTCCTGGTCACCGGGATGGCGGCGCTCTTCTTCACCGAGAAGCTGCCGGTGGAACTGACCGCCTTCATCGGCCTGGTGATCCTCACCCTGGCCGGTTTCGTCACCCCGGCCGAGGCGTTCACCGGTTTCGCCTCGCCGGCGGTGATCACCATGCTCTCGATCTTTTTTGTCAGCGCGGCCCTGCTGCACACCGGGGTGGCCGACGTCATCGCCGGGCGGGTGCACAAGCTGATCGGCAACCGCGAGGTGCCGCTGATCATCGCCATCATGCTGGTCAGCGGCGTGCTCTCGGCCTTCATGAACAACATCGCCGCCGTGGCGGTGCTGCTCCCGGCGGTGGCCGGCATCTGCCGCAAGACCGAGATCAGCCCCTCGCGGCTTTTCATCCCCCTGGCCTTCGGCGCCATCCTCGGCGGGACCATGACCCTGGTGGGCACCCCGCCCAACATCCTCGCCGACCAGATGCTGCGGGACCGCGGCCTCGGCTCCTTCGCCCTCTTCGACTTCCTGCCCATGGGCTCGATCCTGCTCGGCTGCGGGATCCTCTACATGATCACCATCGGCCGCTGGCTGCTCCCCGACAAGGGCATCGCGGACCGGGCCCCCCGCTCCGTGGACCTGACCCGCGTCTACCACCTCGAGGAGTCGCTCTTCTCCATCCGCGTGCTCCCCGGGTCCGGCCTGGATGGAATGACCCTCGGTGAAGCGCAGTTGACCGACACCCTGGGGGTGCAGGTGGTCAGCATCGAACGGGGCGGCAAGAAGATCCTGACCCCCACGGCGGCCACCCGGCTGGAGGAGAACGACGTGCTGCTGGTGGAGGGGGCTTACGACGAGGTGCAAAACCTCTTTCGGACACCGGCGGCGCCCGATCCGCAGGACCTGGACCAGGCGTTCCGCTACGTGCGCAGCATCCTGGCCGCCGTTATCCCCGGTTCGAGCTTCATCGGCCGGACCCTGCGCGACCTCACCCTGCGTGACCGTCACGGCATGGAGGTGGTGGGTATCCGCCGGGATGGCGAGTTGATCGACAGCGACCTGGCGGCGGTGACCTTCCGCGAGGGGGACGAACTCATTGCCGTGGGTGCGCCGGAGAAGCTGGACGGGGCCGAGTTCCCCGGCGACCTGGTGGTGGCACACCTCGACAAGTCGGACATGCGGGAACTGAAGTCGCACCTCTTTCTGCTGCGGGTGCACTCCGGCTCGACGCTGGCCGGGGCCACGGTGCGGGAGACCCGCCTGGGCGAGCTGAACGGCCTGACCGTGGCCGGGATCATCCGCGGGGACCGGGTGATGATGGCCGTTTCCCCGCTGGAGCGGATTCACTCCGAGGACCAGCTGCTGGTGGCCGGAGACACCGACCGGATCCGCCGGCTGGTGAGCCTGGGCAACGTGCAGCTGGAGCGGGATATCACCCGCTCCGGCATTCAGGCCGATGACGTGGGGATCGTCGAGGTGACCCTTTCCCCACGGTCGCGGGCGGCGGGCAGGACCCTGGCCGAAATGAACTTCCGCGAGAAGACCGGGCTGCAGGTGCTGGCCATCTGGAGCCAGGGGCAGGCGATCCACACCATGCTGGCCGGCCGGCGGCTCAGGGAGGGCGACGCCCTGCTGGTCCAGGGCAGTTGGCAGCAGATCCGGGCGTTGGGATCCCACCCCGACTACGTGGTGCTGACCCAGGCGGCCCAGGAGGAGCGCCGGACCCGCAAGGCGCCGGTGGCCGTGGGCGCGCTGGTGGTGATGATCGCCATGGTGGTGACCGGGTACATGCCGATACACGTGGCCTCGTTCACCGCGGCCACGCTGGTGGCCCTCTTCGGAGCGGTGACCATGGAGGAGGCCTACCGCTCGGTGGAGTGGAAGGCGGTTTTCCTGGTGGCCGCGATCCTGCCCCTGGGCATCGCCATCGAACGCACCGGTGCGGCGGCACTGCTCTCCGACTCGGTGACCGCGCTGACCGGGCCGCTGGGGCCCTACGGGATCATGGCCGGAATGGTGGTGCTGGGCAGCGCCCTGAGCCAGGCCCTGGACGGCGCCCCGGCGGTGGTGCTGATGGCTCCGGTGGTGCTGCCCGCCGCGCTGGACGCGGGCATCAGCCAGCAGTCGGTGATGATGGCGGTGGCGCTGGCCACCTCCGCGGCCTTCATGACGCCCTTCTCGCACAAGGCCAACCTGCTGGTGATGGGCGCAGGAGGCTACAAGGTGTCGGACTACCTCAAGGTGGGCACGCCGCTGACCATCATCCTGCTGATCCTGATGGTGGTGCTGGTGCCGGTCTTCTTCCCCTTCTAGGGTAGGTCAAAGCCCAGCCCCGGCCTGTTGGTGGGGAACAGCGTACCGTCTCTCAGGATCACCGCCCCGTCAGACGGGTCGTCCGACAGGTCGAGGTGGCCGTCGAGGTCGGCATAGATCACGTTGGGCCGGGCCAGGGCGAAGTGCAGGCCGGCGGCGATGGCCAGGGCTGCTTCGTCCATGCAGCCCACCATCACCTCCAGCCGCGCCGAGCGGGCCACGGCATTGATCTGCAGCGCCTCGGCGATCCCGCCGACCTTCATCAGCTTGATGTTGACCATGTCGGCCAGGTCGTTGCGCGCGATGCGGAAGGCGTCGCGCAGGGTGAGCAGGCTCTCGTCGGCCATCACCGGGATCGGCACCCGGCCGGCCACCCGCCCCAGCAGGTCGGGCGAGCCCACCGGGGTCGGCTGTTCGATCAACTCCAGCTTGGCCGAGCGGGTCATGTCGACGAAGTGCAGCGAGTCGATCATCGAGTAGCCCTGGTTGGCGTCGAACCGCAGCTCGATACCGGGGCCCACGGCCTCGCGCACCTCGAGTACCCGGGTCGACGTCCTCCTCCACGTCGAGGCCGCCCTTGATCTTCAGGCAGCGGAAACCGCGGGCGGTGAAGTCCAGCGCCCGCTCCACCGTCTCGTCCACCGGGAGGATGCCGATGGTGATGCTGGTCCGGATCCGGTCACGGTAGCCGCCCAGCAGGCGCCAGAGCGGCAGGCCGGCGACCTTGCCGAGAATGTCGTGCAGCGCCATGTCCACCGCGGCCAGCGCCGACGGGCGGCCGCTCATCGTCTTCTTCAGCAGCTCCATCAGCCGGGCATGCCGCAGCGGGTCGGAGCCTTTCAGCGTTGCCGCGGCGACCTCGCGCAGCGCGGTGAGCGCCTCCTCCTCCGTCTCCCCGGTCACCGCCTCGTCGGGGGCTGCGCAGCCGTAGCCAATGATCCCCGTCGAGGTCTCCAGGCGGAGAAATATGTTGGTCGCCTTGTCCACCGTCTCGTAGGCGATGGTGTACGGTTCGTCGAGGGTCAGGGCATGGGGCCATGACTCAACTGCGGTGATGCGCATATCGCTCCTTTTCCAGCCGCGGGTCAGTAGCGCCGCTGGTAGATCTCTTCCAGGCTCAGTTCGCGAATGTCCTCGACGAACTCAACCAGGTTCTTCACCATCACGTCCCATATCTTGCGGCCTTTCTCCGCGCTGGCCACGGTGGGGTCGCCGAGGACCCCGGTGGGCGAGATCTGGGCCACCCGGGTATACCAGCCGACGCTCCGCTTGGAGGTGAAGTCGAGGTAACGGCTGGAGAACTCGGGAACGAAACGGCGGGCCGCCGACATGTCCACCAGCTCGGGGCGGGTGGCCAGGGCGGTGCTGGTCTCCACCTCCCCGGCGTGGACGTCGTTGGGCGTCTCGGTGAGGGTGTCGATGTCGTGGTCGCTCGATTCCCCGGTGTCCACCAGGTGAAGATCCTCGCGTCGCGGTTGATCATCTGCGCGGCAAAGTGCAGCGACGGCGAGTTGCCGCCGTGGCCGTTGATGATCACCAGCTTGGAGATCCCGTTGCGCGCCGCGCTCATCCCGATCTCGTAGACCAGCCTGGAGAGCGTGTCCGGGCCGATGCTCAGCGTGCCGCTGAAGTCGTCGTGGTGGTAGGAGACGCCGTAGGGCACCAGGGGCAGGACCAGCGGCCGCGGGGCGGAGCAGCTCTCGGCCACCCGGCGGCAGAGATAGTCGGCATCCCAGGCGTCGACGTCCAGCGGCAGGTGGGGCCCGTGCTGCTCGATGGCCCCCACCGGCAGCAGCGCCACGTCCACTTCGCGCAGCCTTCGCTGGGCCGCGGGCCAGCTCAGCTCGGCCAGGATGTGGTTCGGGGCCCCGTCAGCGGCCCTGCGGCTGGCCCGGCGGCCGGAAGCATTGCCTCCGGCCAGCCGGTGCTCGAAGGGATAGGGCTTGCCCAGCTCCTGCGGGTCGAGGGCATCGGTGTCCAGCCAGACCCGCCCGCTGCGCCTCACCGCCCCCGAGGCGTGCTCAAGAAAGAGCCGGTAGAGCGGCTCACGGAGGTCCACCGGGATGTCATCCATCGGCGACCGTTCGGGGTCGAAGCGCAGCTTGAGCATCTCGGGCCGCGGCCGGGTTGTCACGGCCGGTTTCTCCGTCCCGCCCAGCAACCCCCGCTCTCCCAGCATGTGGAGCGCCTGCTCGGCGCAGTCGCTCTCCTGGTGCACGCTCTTCACCGAGAACCTCGCCAGCCCCTGTTCGATCTGTTGCGGCGTGTACCCGCAGTTGCCCGGGTCGGCGCCGATGGCGGAGAGCATGCCGACGATGCGGCGGCACTTCTCGCAGCGGCCGCAGGGCAGGACGCGGTCCCCGCGCAGCGTGGGCGGCGTGGCAGGAGACCTGGTGCTGCCTGCAGCTCGGGATAGCGCTCGACGAGGATCTTCTCGATCAGCAGCTCGGAGAGCGGCCGGAGCACCGAGAACTGGCTGACCCCCCAGCCCTTGCGCCTGGAAGTAGCGGGTCAGGGCGTTGTCGAAGTAGCGGCTCTGGTCGTAGAGCCCGTCGTAGTGGGTGATTCCCTGGAAGGAGAGCCGCCGGGTGGTGTCGAACTCGTCGCCGATGAGCAGCCGGCCGATGCCCCGCTTGCGCAGCAGGGGCAGGGCGCCGAAGAGGAAGACCGCCACGGTCCAGAGCCGGATCGGGTAGTCGTCGGAGCGGACCGTGGCGAAGTCGGGCCGGATGAAGCGGAGGTGCCGCAGCATCCAGGAGAAAACCCGGTCGGAGTTGGTCCAGACCCGGGCCGTGCCGGGAACGTTCCCTGCCAAGTGCCGGTAAGCGTTGAGCGCGGTGAACCAGTGGCGCCCCGACTCGTTGATGAAGATCGGGTGGGTCTCGCGGCCGATCTCGTTGAGCAGGCCGAAGCTGAGCAGGCTGTCCTTGCCGCCGCTGGAGAGCACCGCGTGTTTCCCGTGGTCCGAGGCCCAGCCGGTACTGTAACTTGGTGCCCGGGCCCCTTCACGGTCCGGGGCGTCGGGGAAGACCAGCCGGGCCCGGAGGTAGCTCTTCTGCTTCACCACTGGCAGCGAGGCTGCCGGCCCGCGGAGGAAGGGGTTGGGCTGGAGGAACTTCTTGACATAGATCTCCCGGGCCGTGTTGGCCGCCATCGATTCGATGAAACGGCGGTCATGGTGGTCGAAGGGGCCGTGGAAGACGATCTCGTCGCAGAAGAGGCCGTAGTTGAGGGCCACCTGGGCGGCGATCATTCCGGCCAGGTTGAGCGAGGACGGGTCATCGGGGATGAAGACTTCCTCCTCGTAGCGGTAGATCAGTTCCAGATCCGTCCTCCACGCCGCCGCCGACCACCCGGTAGGGCGCGATGAGCCGCTGCGGCTCCACCCGCACCGGACCCACTTCCAGCCGCCTCAGGGTATGGAGTGGCGCGAGCGGTTTGCCTTCGCTGCCCGGCTGCTTACTCATCATCGTCGTCATCCTCTTCGGCGGCCGCCAGTTCGATCTGCTCGATGATCGCCTCGACCACGGGGCCGGCGCCGCCGGTGAGCACGTCGCAGGCCGGCAGGCCGGTGGTTTTCTTGATCCAGCCGCAGGCCTCGGCCACACCCTCCTCGTCCAGCCCCTCGTGGTTCACGGTGACCGCGACCACCGGTTTGCCGGAGATCAGCTCCACCGCCTCGATCTGTTTGCCGATGCCCTGAATCGGGTAGCCGGGGAAACCGTCGTAGTCCCGCCGGGCCGGGGCGTGCTGCAGGACCACCGCGTCGGGCCGGCCGGCGGCGAGGATCTCGAACCCGCCGGGGTAGGCCGGGTTCATCAGGCTGCCCTGCCCCTCGATGACGATCACCTCGGGGCGCGGCTTCCTTCCAGGCCGACCAGACGGCGTGCTCGATCTCGCCGGAAACGAAGTCGTTGACCAGCGAGTCGAGGATGATGCCGAAGCGCACCCCCTGCATCCAGGCTGTCTGACCGGTGCCCACCAGCTCGGCACTGATCCCGGCCTGGCGCAGCGCTTCCACCAGCAAGCCAGGCGGTGGTCCGCTTGCCCACCGCCGAGTCGGTGCCGAGGAGGGCGATGACCAGGGAGTCGACCTCCTCGATCTTGCCGGAGAAGAAGTGCAGCCGGCTGATCGGCGGCGGCTTGCGCACGTCGCGGATCTCGCACCTGGTGCTGCCCGGCGAGGGCGGCGATCTCGGGGTCCTCGGAGAGGAAGTCGTGCAGCCCGCAGTCCACGTGGAGCCCCTGGCGGATGGCGGCCATCACGTCGGTGCGGGCTGCCGGGGTCAGGCGCCCGCCGTCCGGGGCGAGGCCGATCACCAGGTGGGTCGCCGGTGTGCCGTCGGCAGCGGCCCGGGCCAGCGCCGCGTCGATGTTTTTGAGCACCGGGATCCCTTTTGGGGTACCGTCCAGCAGCTGGCCGGCGTCCTGCCCGGCGTGGCGGCCGTCCACCACGGAGAGGACCGTGTAGCGGTCGGTGCGGCGGACCAGCCCGTGGGCCGTCTTGCCGTTGGGCGTGCCAAAAGCGCCCTGGCAATAAACGATTGCGTTCCCTTCCGGTAAACTGTTCATCACTCCTACCTTCTTCCGGTGAGGACGACCACGTAACGGTCGCCGGGCAGTGCTTCCCGCTTGTGCCGCTCGATGAGCACCATCAGGCCGGCGGTGGAGGCGGGGAGCACGTTGAGCCCTTCCCGCTCGCGCAGCATGCGCGAACAGGCGAGCATCGCTTTGTCGCTGGCATCGGCGGCCCAGCCGCCGGTGTCGCGGATCACATCCAGGGCCAGGTCGCCGTCGATGGCGTGCCAGTTGATCAGCGGTTCGTTGACCGCCGTCTCCCTGATCTGGCCGGGGTCGAGGTCCTCGCAACTGGCCATGTTCTTCAAAAAGGCCCGGACGATGGGGTTCTTGCCGTGGGACGACCCGGCCACCATCCGCGGGATCCGCGAGGTCTTGCCCCGGCGGTAGAGGCTGACGAACCCGCGGTGGATCCCGGCGAGGGTGGTGCCGTTGGAAACGGGGACGGCCACCACCGCCGGCGCGTCGCGCAGCTCGTCGTAGATCTCGTAGGCGATCTCTCCATAGGCCTTGAGCTGGATCATGGTGTTGGCCCCGCCGGGGTTGGCGTCGTAGATCTCGTCCTTCACCGCCCGCTCCTGCGAGGCGACCACCGCCGCCTCGTAGTCCCCCTTGACCCGCACGATCTCCGACCCCGTGCTGCTCCATCTCCACCACCCGCCGGGTGTGGAACCCCTCGGGGAGGTAGACCACGCAGCGCAGGCCGGCCATGGTGGCGGCCAGGGCAAGGGCCGCCCCGTAGTTGCCGCAGGTGGCCACGGTGACCGCGTCGTAGCCGCGGCGCATGGCGTCCATGGCCTGGGCAAAGGCGATGCGGTCCTTTTGCGTGCCGGTGGGGTTGCCCCCCTCGAACTTGAGGTAGATCTGCCGCAGCCCCACTTCGCGTTCGATGTTGCGTGAGCGGGACAGCGAAGTGTCGCCCACCTCGCTGTCGAAGATGTCCTCGTAGGCCTCCAGGCGCTCGTCCAGCGGCGCTTCGGTGTTCGCCGCCACCTGGGTCTGCTGCTGAAACTCGGCGGCGATGGCCGGCGAGTGCGCCGTGGCCGCGTCGAGCATCAGTATCCCCGGCCCGGCTTCGCCAGGTCGGGAGTCCGCCGGGGTGTCGCCGGCGGCCCCGGGTGCGGTTTTCGGGACCGCCGGTTCTCTGGATTCAGTCATTCCGCAATTCTCTCATTTCCGACTCAGAAAAGGTCGGGCTCGTCAGCCGGTTCATTGTCACCTTCGGGCGAAGTTTCCTCCACCTCCTCTTCCCAGGAATCCTCCTCCCAGCCCTCCTCCGTCTCTTCTTCCTGATCAGATGGTTCCACCTGATCGTTCCAGTCTTCGACCTCTTCCTCCTCGATCCACTGGTCCTCCTCTTCCTGCCGGGCCGGAAGGGAATAGCCGCTCACCGTCATCCAGCTTTCGCCGTCCCTTTCGACGACGGTGCCGCTCACTTCAACCCATTCACCGTCGAGCTCGCTCCCCAGTTGCCGGCCCCGCTGATCGAGAACCACTCGGAACAGCCCACCCTGCTCCTCCTCCAGTACGAGCCCCACGAGGTTTTCCTCCCCGTCGTATTCGGCCACGACGTAGGCCACGATGGCCGTCGTCTCCCCCGCCCGGGCCGGTGCCTGGGCCAGGACGAAGGCCGGGGCCAGCATGAAAAAAAGCAACGCGACGAACACCGATGAAACAGTGTGTGATCTCATTTTCCAGACTCCTTTTAATCCCGCGTCCGGCGGGCTGCCGTTCATCCCTTGGGGTGCGCGGCCGCCGTTCTTGGTTTGACCTGCTTGATTTTTTCCGGTTTGACTTTTTTGGTGGCAGCTGTCTTCACCGTCGTGATTTTCTTCTTTTTCCCCTGAACTTTTTTCCTTGGCATCTGGTTCGCCTCCTCGCCCCGTTCCGATCAGTTTGCCGGCCGGACGGTATGCCGCCGAAGAGCTCGTCTCCCGAGTCCCGACCGCGGCACTCCCCGTCCCGCAACCGGAGTAGAGGCAATCGGCGTGCCACCTTCCCCCCGAGTTGCCGATCCCGAGGACGGCAACCGTTAGTCAAAGAAATCGAACAACTTAAACAGTTCGCTCGACTGGCTCGACAACCGCGGTCCGGTTCTGGTAGGATTTTTTAGTTCCGATAGATAGGAATAAAATGTTCTGATATCAGCGGGCACTGATGCGTTCACGGGAAAAGGAGGGGAGCCGATGCTGTCCAGGGTGATTCTGGTGGTCGACCGGCCGATCCTGAAGAAGGAGTTGATCAATGCCCTCGCCGCTCCCGATGTGATCGTGGAGAGCATCCCCAGCCGGCAGCGGCTCTGGGAGCGGGTGTCGCGGGAGAACGCCGACCTGATCATGGTCAGTATCGGGCTGGTGCCCGAGCCGGCGGTGGACGCCATCCGCCTCTTCCGCGAGCTGCCCGACTCTCCGCTGGTGGCGGTGCTGGTGGACGAGGAGGACCCGGAACAACGGGTGTCGCTGATGTCGGCCGGTTGCGATGCCGTGCTCTACACCGGCCTGCCGGCCGGACAGCACGCCCTGGTGGTGCAGTCGCTGCTCAGCAAGCGGCAGGAGAACACCGTGCAGGGGCTGATGATCCGTCACCCGCTCTCCCAGCCGACGCTCAACGATTTCATCTCGGCCAGCCCGGCGATGGACGCCTTCATCGACCTGGTGCGCCGGGTGACGCCGAGCGACGTGTCACTGCTGATCCTCGGCGAGACCGGCGCCGGCAAGGAGCGGCTGGCCCGGGCGATACACGCCGAAGGGCCTCGTACCCGGGGGCCGTTCGTGGCGGTGAACTGCGGGGCACTGCACGAGAGCCTGCTGGAGAGCGAACTGTTCGGACACGAGGAGGGATCCTTCACCGGGGCCACCCGGGCGCGCCGCGGCCTGTTCGAGATGGCCCACCGGGGCACCGTCTTCCTCGACGAGGTGGGGGAGATGCCGGTCCACCTGCAGGTCAAACTGCTGCGGGTGCTCCAGGACCACGAGATCCAGCGGGTGGGCAGCGAGAAGCCGGTGAAGATCGACGTGCGGGTGGTGGCGGCCACCAACCGCGACCTGGATGATGACGTGCAGGCCAGGCGATTTCGCCAGGACCTCTACTTCCGGCTCAGCGTGATCTCGCTGACCATCCCGCCGCTGCGAGAGAGGAAGGAGGACATCCCCGTGCTGGCCGAGAGCTATCTCGAATACTTCCTGCCCCGGGTGGGACGGCGTATCGAGCGGATCGAGCCGTCCGCGCTGGAGGCGCTCAGCGAGTATGCCTGGCCGGGAAATGTCCGCGAACTGATGAACATTATCGAGCGGGCCATGCTGCTCTGCCGGGGGGACGAGATCCGGCTGGCCGACCTGCCCCAGTCGATCAGCGGATTGGCCGAGGGTGGCAAGCGGACCGACCTCGACGGGTTGATCGCCGGCGGCGGGGAACCGCTGTCCGACGAGTGGCTCGACCGGCCGTTTCGCGAGGTGCGGCGGGAAGCGGTGAGCCGGCTGGAAGCGCGGTACATTGCCGGCCTGCTGCGGCGGACCGGGGGGCGGATCGGGAAGACGGCAAAGCTGGCCGGGATGGACCCGCGGTCGGTTAACGAGAAGATGCGGCGCCACGGCCTGCGCAAGGAGGATTTCCGTGACGGCCGGTGAGCCTGCCGATCCCGCTCCAGGCCCCGACGGGCCGCTTTGTCGGACTATTTAGTTCCGGTTTTTACCGCCACCTGACGGCGCCCGCCACCTGGCGCAAACCGGGGCTGCGCGGAAACCAAAGTACCTGAACCACTTGAAAGAGATGAGCCGGGCCGCCGGCCTGCTGGCATGCCCCTTGCTGTGCTAGGGGTTTCGAGGCGGAGCTTGCCTCATTTGGTCCGCTGCACTCCGGATCATGATCCCGGCTTGCCGGAAAGATATAGAAAGAGAAGAAGCAGATGATGGAAGCAACCGCATCCGTCCCGTTCATGCAGTCCCCCCTGTACACCTGGGCGTTGCTGCCCCTGCTCATCGCCCTGGCCCGGGTGATCGACGTGAGCATCGGCACGGTCCGCCTGATCTTCGTCTCCCGGGGGTTGCGCGGGCTGGCCCCGCTGCTCGGATTTTTCGAGGTGCTGATCTGGTTGCTGGCCATCGGGCAGATCATGCAGAACTTGACCAACTGGGTCTGTTACCTGGCTTATGCCGGTGGTTTTGCGCTGGGCAACTGGACCGGGATGATCCTGGAAGAGAAGCTTGCCGTGGGCACGGTGGGGATCAGGATAATCACCCGCAAGGACGCCTCGGAGCTGATCGCTTTTCTCAAGTCGTCGAAATTCAGTGTGACCAGCGTGGATGCCGAAGGGGGCCGGGGAAAGGTGCACGTGATCTACTCAGTGATCGACAGGGGCAGCCTGCCCAGGGTGGTGGCCCAGATCAAACACTTCAACCCTCGGGCCTTCTATTCCATCGAAGACATCCGTTTCGTCAGCAACGGGGTCTCGCCTGTACAAAAGTTCAGACGGAGACGAAACCTCAGGCAGTTGCGGCTCCTGCTGGAGAAGAGGAAATGATCTAAACGAGCCAGGTGGAACGGTGATCCGTATGGGATCCGCAACCAGACAGATCGACGCCTTCGACTTTCCGGCCGGCCGGGAGTTTCTCGGCAAGTACCGGGTCATCCGCCGGCTCGGCGGCGGCTGGGAGGGCGAGGTTTACAAGATCCTCGAGATCCGCACCGGGATCGAGCGGACGGCCAAGTTCTTCTACCCCCAGCGGAACGTCAACGAGCGGACCTCCCGCCGCTGCGCCAAGAAACTGCACAAGCTCAAGGACTGCCCGATCCTGGTCCAGTATTTCACCGAGGAAAAGGTGGTCTTCCGGCGGACGCCGGTGACCGCCTTCATCTCCGAGTTCGTCAAGGGCGAGCTGCTCTCGTCCTTTGTCCGCCGCCAGCCGGGCCGGCGGTTACCGCCATTTGTCGGGCTGCGCCTGCTCTACGACCTGGCCCGGGGCGTGGAAGAGATCCACTGCCGGGGCGAGTACCACGGCGACATCCACGACGACAACATCATCGTCAGCCGTTTCGGCCTGGCCTTCGACCTGAAGCTGATCGACCTCTACCGGCTGGAGCATTCCCGGGCCGACTGCCGCAAGACCGACATCGTTGACCTGGTGCGGGTTTTCTACGACGCACTGGGCGGAGCGAAGCACTACGCCAAACACCCCCCGGCGGTGAAATATATCTGCTGCGGGCTGAAGAAAACGCTGATCCTGAATAAGTTCAGGACCATAACCAGGCTCCGCCGGCACCTGGAGACCATGACCTGGGAACCGGACCGGCCCTGATTGACCAGGACCAACAGGATCCACAGCTCCCTGCTGGAGGAGGTTCACGGTGAACATCATGAAACACGTCAGCCTGAACATGAATGTGCGGGGCGTCGACCAGTCGCCCACCCTGGCGATCAACGAGCGGAGCTGGGCCCTGGAGGACGAGGGGCGCACGGTCTACCGCCTGGGGCTGGGCCAGTCCCCCTTCCCGGTGCCGGAGCCGGTGGTGGACGAGTTGAAGAACCACGCCCACGAGAAGAGCTACCTGCCGGTGAAAGGGCTGCCGGCCCTCCGCGCCGCGGTGGCCTCCTTTCACCGCCGCAAGGACGACCTGGATACCAGGCCTGAACAGATTCTGATCGGCCCAGGCTCCAAGGAGCTGCTTTTCCTGCTCCAGCTGGTTTTCTACGGCGAGTTGATCGTCCCCGCTCCCTGCTGGGTGACCTACGTTCCCCAGGCGGCGATTCTGGGCAAGAAGGTGCGCCTGGTCCAGACCCGCTTCGAGGACCGCTGGCGGATGACCGCCGAGCAGTTCCAGCGGATCTGCGAAGAGGAGCAGGACCAGTTCCGTCCGCGGATGCTGATCCTCAACTACCCCGGCAACCCCGAGGGCGGAACCTACAGCGCCGACGAACTGAAGGCCATCGCCGAGGTGGCCCGGCGCTTCGAGGTGATCCTCCTCTCCGACGAGATCTACGGCCAGCTGCACCACAGGGGCGAGCACGTGTCGGTGGCCCGCTACTACCCCGAGGGGACGATCATCAGCTCGGGCCTCTCCAAGTGGTGCGGCGCCGGCGGCTGGCGGCTGGGCACCTTCGCTTTCCCCCGCAACCTCGACTGGCTGCTGGAATCGATGGCCGCGGTGGCCAGCGAGACCTACACCTCGGTCTGCGCCCCGGTGCAGTACGCCGCGGTGCGGGCCTTCCTCGGCGGGGTACGTATCGAGCGCTACCTCTGGCACGCGCGCCGTATCTTGGCGGCCCTGGGCAATGAGTGCACTCGGATTCTTGTCGGTGCCGGAATCGGCGTCCACCCGCCGGTTGGCGCCTTCTACCTCTTCCCCGACTTCACGCCGCTGGCCGCCGAACTGGAACAGCGCGGGGTGGAGGGCAGCGAGAGCCTGCAGCAGCTGCTCCTCGAGGAGACCGGGGTGGCGATACTGCCCGGGGTGGCCTTCGGCCGGCCGGAGAAGGAGCTCACCGCCCGGCTGGCCTATGTCGACTTCGACGGCGCCGGCGCCCTGGCGGCCAGCGAGACGCACCCCCTGGACTCGCCACTGCCCGGGGACTTCACCGACCGCTATTGCTTCAAGGTGATCGAGGCCGTGCGCCGCATCGCGAAGTGGGTCAGGAAGTAGGCTGCTGTCACTGCGAGGAGCCCGCGACGCGGGCGACGTGGCAGTCTCCCGGGCGACAGTATTGTTGTCAGGAGGATGGCTGGTCGCCCCTGGCCGCTGCTTGCCTCTCCCGCTTCTTCTGACGCTTCAAGCGCAGCTTGCGCACCAGGGCTACGGTGGGGATATAGGCCGCACCGCCGGCAAGGAGACCGAGCAGTGTCCCGCCGATCATCATCGGGATGAAGACGTCCCAGCCCAGCTCGAACACCGCGGTGAAGTGGTCGCGGATGTGGAAGAAACCGGTGCTGGTGAGCTGGTCCAGCAGCTGACCCAGGACCTGCTTGACCCGGGCCACCGGCGGGCCGGGCCAAAACAGGCTGCCCACCCAGTATTCGAGGACATAGATCGGGACGAAGGTGGCCGGGTTGTTGAGGAAGCTGGTGGCCAGGGCTGCCGGCCGGTTGGCACCCAGCAGGGTGGAGAGGATGATGGCCATCAGGACGTGGATGCCGAGCAGCGGGGAGCAGGCGACGAAGATACCGATGGCCACACCGAGGCCGATCGACTCTGGTGACCCGCGCAGGGTCAGCAGCCAGCGGAAGAGCTTGCGCAACAGCTGGCTTATCCTGCCGTGGGGCTTCCTGCCGCCTGTTTTCAGCACGTCGTCAATCATCCGTTTCACCTTTGCCGGGAGCGCGGAAGTATACCATCATTAGAAGAAGCCGGGGACTGTCCCTGCTTGAACCCCACACCGCTTTTGACTACTCTTGATGCATCTCTTGTACCGAATACAACATCCCATGGAGGAACGATCCATGTCTACATTCCTGGCGGGTGCAGTCCGGCGAGCGGCGGTTGCACTGCTCGTCCCGGTTCTGCTCATCCCGTTGCTCTTTTTCGGCCTGGCGGTTCCGGCCCTGGCCCAGGAACCGGCCGAGCCGGTGTCGGAGAGCACGGCCCATCTGGAGGGCGAGGTCGGCTACGACCTGCTCGCCGACCGGCTGCCGTCCCATTATTTCGACATCGTCTTCCTCCGTATCCAGCTCTGGCAGTGGATCGGTCTGCTGCTGGTGGCCGTGGTGGCCTACTTCCTGGCGATGTTCATCGTCGGCATCATCAGGCGCTCGCTGCGCAAGGTGGTGGCGCGAACTGAAAACCTCTTCGATGACGAGCTCCTCGCCGGGTCCCGGCACCCGGCCAGGTTCCTGTTCACCGTGGTCCTGTTCAGCGCCGGCAGCCAGGCGCTGCTACTGGCGCCGCCGGCCCAGAAAACGCTGGGGGGGCTGGAGAAGGGTCTCGGTGTGGCCGCGGCCTGCTGGATCCTCTTCTGGGTGGTGAATTCATACTCCCGGGTGCTCTCCGCGCGGCTCGTGGAGGAGGAGCGGAAGTCGGCGCTCTCCCTGGTGGTCCTGGGCCGCCGGGCCTTGAAGGTGGCCCTGCTGGGCCTGGCCACGATCACCATCCTGCACAACCTGGGGTTCCAGGTGACCAGCCTGCTGGCCGGCCTGGGCATCGGCGGCGTGGCCATCGCCCTCGCTTCGCAAAAGACACTGGAGAACCTGCTGGGCGGGATCATGGTAGTGACCGACCGGCCGGTGAGGGTGGGCGACTTCTGCAAATTCGGGGACAAGATGGGCACGGTGGAAGACGTGGGAATTCGCTCCACCCGCATCCGCACCCTCGACCGGACGGTGGTCGCGGTGCCCAACGCGGAGTTTTCGTCACTGCAGATCGAGAACTTCGGCGTGCGCGACAGGGTCCGGCTGATCACCACCATCGGCCTGCGCTACGAGACCAGCCCGGACCAGCTGCGCTGGGTACTGGCTGAACTGCGCCGGTTGCTCATCTCGCACCCGATGGTGACCAACGAACCGGCGCGGGTCCGTTTCGTCGGCTTCGGCGCGTTTTCGCTGGACATCGAGATCTTCTCCTTCGTGATGACTTCCGACTGGAACGAGTTTCTCGGAGTGCGCGAGGACCTCTACCTGAGAATGATGGACATCGTGGCCAGGAGCGGCAGCGGATTCGCCTTCCCCTCCCAGACGGCGTATCTGGGCAAGGACAGCGGCCTGGACGGGGAAAGGACCAGTGCCGCCGAGGCGGATGTGGCCAAATGGCGCGCCGAGGGGCGGATGCCTTTCCCGGCGATGAGCGAGGGCGAGATCGAGACGATCAGCGACTCGCTGGCCTGGCCGCCGGATGACGGAGTGGTGAGTTCTGATTAGAAAATGGGGACTGTCCCCGATTTTCTCCGTAGCCCCAAAGGAGAACCGAACATGAGCGCCGAGCCCGGACATCACAAGCCGAAAAAGGGACGCAGTTGGAGGTCGAAGGTCCGCAAACTGACCGCACCGGGTGCGGCGCCGGGGACGCTGGTCCACGACCCGGCGGCGCCCGCGTCGCAGCTCATGGTGATGGCTTACAGCGCGGATGACCTCGCCGAGAGCCGGGTGGACTCGGTGGAGGCGATCACGGCCTACCGCGAGAAGTGGCCCACGGTCTGGGTTCACGTGGAGGGGGTGGGCGACCTCGATTCGCTGCGCCACCTGGGCCAGATGTTCGGGATCCACCCGCTGGTGCTCGAAGACGTGGTCAACCTCGGGCAGCGGGCCAAGGTGGAACCGTACCATGACCAGCTCTTCGTGGTGGCCCGGGCCCCGCTGGCCCCCGACGGTTTCGACACGCGGCAGGTGAGCCTGGTGCTGGGCAAGGGCTTCGTGCTGACGTTGACCCCCGAACCGATCGGCTGCTTCGAGCAGGTCCGGGAGCGGCTGCGCAAGGGGCGGGGCCGGATCCGCGGATCCGCGGCGGACTACCTGCTCTACGCCCTGCTGGACGCGGTGGTGGACAGCTACTTCCCGGTGCTGGAGAGTACCGCCGAGTCGCTGGAGCAGCTGGAAGAGCTCGTGATGGGGGGGCAGGACCCGGGCGCGCCGCACCAGATCCACGGCATGAAGGGGGCGCTGCTCTCCCTGCGGCGGGACGCCTGGCCGCACCGCGAGATGTTCGCCGCGATGATCCGGGACGCGGACGAGATGATCACGCCGGAGACCGGCCTCTTCCTGCGCGACTGCCAGGACCACACGGTGCAGATCATCGAGCTGATCGAGGCCTACCGCGAGGTCTGCTCGGACCTCGTGAACACCTACCTCTCCAGTGTGAGCAACCGGATGAACGAGGTGATGAAGGTGCTGACCATCATCGCCACCATCTTCATCCCCCTCGGCTTCATCGCCGGGCTCTACGGCATGAACTTCGACACCGGGATCTCGGCCTTCAACATGCCCGAGCTGGGCTGGCGCTGGGGCTACCCGATCTGCCTCGGCTTCATGGCGCTGGTGGCCGGTGGCCTGCTCTACTTCTTCAAGCGCAAGGGCTGGTTATCGGGGAAGTGAGAGATGGGGCGGCGGTTCTTCCGGTCATTTCCTATCGGTTGTGGGGAGAGTGGGAAAAGCATCGAGATAGTCGGTAATTTTCGACGCCAGGAAGTATGGGGCGCTGAGCAGTTCGAATTCCCTGCCTCGGGTTGTGGTGCAGACCTCCTTCTTCAGTGGTCCGGCATAAAGACGAATCGCGACTCGCTGCTCGGACAGATCGATGAACTGGTGAAGCGACCGCAAGCGGCCTGCCTTCCCTGCCTTGACCTCCACCGGGATGATATCTGACCCGTACCGGACGACATAGTCGACCTCGGCCTGGGACTGGCTCTTCTCCCGGACCCAGAAACATGGTTTCCTCAAAGCACTGGCCCCGGCGCAGATCAGCTCCTGGCCGACGATGTGTTCGGCAATCAGCCCGCGATAGAAAGCATGGAGATCGGCATATTGGAAATGCTGTTCCTGTAAGCCGGCAAAGAAATTCAGCAGACCTGTGTCGAGAAAGAGGAGCCGGGGAGACTTTCGCAGGTTTGGCCGAATCGGGATCTGTGTGCTCGTCGTGGGATGGAGCAGGTGGATGAGCATCGCCTTTTCAAGCGTTCGGAGCGCTTCACCCACTTCCCGCGACCGGTAGTTGGACTGCCCAAAACCGGTGAAACTGATTCGAGTGCCTGCGGAAAGCGGTGCCGCCTCGATGCAGTGGGAAAGAACCTGCTTCAACGTTTCGTTGCGGGCGTATTTCGGAACATCATCGAGGTATGACTGAAGAAGCGATTCATACGTTGGACCAAGAGAAGCGATGTCCTCGTCCCGGCAGTAGCCGGCGACGATTTCCGGCATACCGCCCACAAGCGCATATCGGTGGAACAGGTCCATCAATGTCCCCTGGGCGAACTCGGGAAGCGGCACCTGCTCCATCACCGCCAGCGCTTCGTTTGCTTTGATCGCGGTGAGGAACTCCGTGAAGGACAGCGGATACATCGTGAGTTGCTGCACACGGCCCACCGGGAAGCTGACACTCATTCTGGCTAGCATGATCTCGAGGAGCGAACCTGCAGCGATGACATGGACCTCGGGAAGTTCTTCGTAAAAGTGACGAAGTGCGGCAATCGCCTCCGGGCAGGACTGGATCTCGTCCAGAAAGAGGAGGGTACGGCCTTTCGGGTGGGGGTCGCGCTGGTGAAGCAGGATTGCCTGAAACAGATCCTTCACGTCCAGGTCCTGCTTGAACAACCTGGCGTCGCCGGGTTTTTCAAGGTTGAGCTGGATGAAGCGCTCGTAGTTTTTCCCGAACAGGGACACCGCCACGGTCTTCCCAACCTGTCGCGCTCCCCGCAAAATCAGGGGCTTCCTCACGGCATTATTCGCCCATGCCTCAAGGTCGGCAGTGATTGCCCTGGGGAACATGATTACCACTCCTTGTAACAAAACAATACAAACATTCAGCTGCTTGCGTAACAAAACAATGGTAATATATGTTGTTTTTTGTATCAATGCAAGGGCTAATGAGGTTCTGCGGCTTGTCATTGCGGGGAGCCGGTTTTGCCGACTGCGACGCGAACTCCCTGGCGTCAGTATCACTGCCTGGGAGATCACTTCGTCGCTTGCGGCTCCTCGCGCTGACAGCGAGCGGCTCTCCCTTACGGCGCCATCCCCGTCACCGTGCAGCTGGCCGTGGCGGTGTCGCCGGCCGGCGGGTAGGGCGGCTGGTTGTACGGCACGGGGGTCACGTCCTCGGCCGCCAGCTGGAAGAGGTTGGCGCCGATCACCGTGCCCAGGGCCGGGATGTTCTGGGTCCAGGCGGAGGTGAAGCTGTCCCCGCCGGCCACGTTGGTGTAGCCGGCGCGCCAGCTGCCGAAGTAGGCGCCGCTGGCCAGGGTGGCGTTGATCCGCCCTGAGATGCGGCGGACCTGGCCGGTGTAGAGATTGTCCAGGGTCACCGTCATCTGGGTGGCGAAGGGCACCGTGCCGCTGCCGGGCAGGCAACTGTAGGCGGCGCCGATGGTGCCGGTCTGCGCGCAGGTGTCGAAGAGATACGCCGATCCGGCATCGAACCCGCTGTCGTCGTCGGAGAAGGCGCCGAGGACGGCGCTCGTCCCGTCGATGGCCACCGCCCAGCCGAAGAAGTCGAACAGCGCGCCGTCATCGGGCAGGAGCTTGGCGGTCTGGGCCTCGGTGGTGCTATCGAAGAGATACGCCGCGCCGGAACTGCTGTCGAATTCGTCGTCACCGTATGCGCCGACCAGGGCGGTGGTGCCGCTGATGGCCACGGATGAACCGAAGTGGTCGTCCGTCGAGCCGTCATCGGAGAGCAGCTTGGCGACCTGGTCGCCGCTGGCGGTGTCGAACAGATAGGCGGCGCCCGATTCGGGGCCGCTGTCGTCGTCACCGGTGGCCCCGATGATGGCCGTGGTGCCGCTGATGGCTACGGACCAGCCGAAGAAGTCGTATCCTTCGCCGTCCAGCGGCAGGAGCTTGGCCAGCTGGGCCCCGGTGGTGCTGTCGAAGAGATAGGCCGAGCCGGAGTCGCTGCCGTTGTCGTCGGCACCGTCCGCCCCGACGATGGCGATTGTCCCGCTGATGGCCACGGAGCGGCCGAAGTAGTGGCCGGCCGCGCCGTCCTCGGGCAGGAGTTTGGTGATCTGGTCCCCGGTGGTGGCATCGAAGAGATAGGCCGAGCCGGAGTTGCTGCCGTTGTCGTCGTCCTGATGCGCCCCGACGATGGCGGTGGTGCCGTCCATGGCCACGGAGTAGCCGAAGTAGTCGCTGGCCGCGCCGTCGTCGGGCAGCAGCTTCATCAGCTGGCCGCCGGTGGTGGCGTCAAAGAGATAGACCGAGCCGGAGGCGCTGCCGTTGTCATCGTCACCGCACGCCCCGACGATGGCACTGCTGCCGCTGATGTCCACGGCCCAGCCGAAGTGGTCGTCCATCTCGCCGTCGGTGGGCACGAGCTTGTACAGCTGGACGCCGGTGGCTGCGTCAAAGAGATAGGCCGAGCCGATGTCGGTGTAGCTGAAGTCGTCGTCATCACTGAAGGCACCGACGATGGCGGTGGTCCCGTCGATGGCCACGGCGCTGCCTAAATAGTCGCCGTCGGCGCCGTCATCGGCCAGGAGCTTGAACATCTGCTGCGGATTGCACTGCGCGTGTGCGCTCTGTCCCGCGACACCGCCGGCCATGACCAGAGCGAGGGCCATCATCACATGGACCACCCGCACGCCGAATCCCGAACGTCCCCGCGCCTGCAACTCACAACATCCCATCTTTTAAGTACTCCTGTTCGAAATTCAGTTGTTGGGCTGCATTGCCGGGCACTGCAGACTCTTCAGGCTGTCGCCTCACGCGGCGCCATGCCGGTCAATCCGGCGGCTTTCCCGGCAGTCACTCTTGATGACAATGGAGTGGGAAGGAAAACTGCCTTAAATATCTACCTTCTGTATAAAAGAAATAGACAATTAAAGCAACTTTTGGTCACAATCACCATGCGCCGATTTCGTCCCGGCTGGTGAGCCGTCTGCGCCTGAATCCTCATAACCTCATAGTAAATATGGCATTTATCTGCTGATAGATTCGGTAGTTTCCTTTACAAGCAGCCATCCCGTTCCTATAATGGAACCAAGCACTCCGTGGACGGACTTCCGCCTTCGGATCTCGTCTCCCTGATTCACAGGTTTGCATGTCTCACAGGGTTTTTTCGCATTGTCGCCAGCAGCACCGGGCGGCCGTGAGGTATGCGGGCCTACACCGTGGAGCCCGGCATGACCAGCCCCGGTTTCTTTATCCAGAGCAGCAACAGCCTGCCCATGCTGCTGGGCCGGATGGCCGGGGTGCTGCGCGACGACCCCCTGCCCCCGCTCGACTTCGAGCGGATCGTGGTGCAGAGCGGGGGGATGAAGCGCTGGGTCACCCTCGAGCTGGCCAGAGAGCTGGGGATCGCCGCGTCGATCTCCATGCCCTTCCCGAGGAACGCCGCCGCCTGGCTGGCGAAAAAGCTGCTGGGCAGCGCCGAGGACGAGGAGGGCGACCCCTTTGGCCGCGGGCCGCTGACCTGGCGGCTGATGGCCCTCCTCGGCAAGAACCTCCCCGGCGACGAGTTCGCCCCGATCCGCGCCTACCTCGCCGACAACGACCTGCGCAAGCGCTACCAGCTGGCGGCGAAGATCGCCGCCACCTTCGACGAGTACCAGCTCTACCGCACCGAGCTGCTCCGCGACTGGGACCTCGACGACCCCGACGCCGCCACCTACCGCCACCTCGGCTGGCAGTCGAAACTCTGGCGCCGGGTCTGCGCCGGCCTCAAGGGCCAGGAGCACCTGGGCGACCGCTTCCGCCGCCTGATCGACCACATCAACAAGCTCGACGGCCCGGCGGACGAGATCGAGGGGATGCCGAGGCGCCTCGGCGTCTTCGGGGTGAGCAGCCTGCCGCCGATCTTCATCGAGCTGCTGGCCGCCCTGGGCAAGCACATCCCGGTGACCGTCTACCGCTTCAGCCCCACTCGGGTGAAGAAGGCGAGGGGCGAGGGGGATGAGGGCTCACTGGAGGGCAACCGCCTGCTGGGCTCGATGGGTGAGCAGGGGGATCTGTTTCTCGAGCTGCTGCTCAAGCATGGGGCGGTGGAGGAAGAGGGGGAAGAGGCCAACGGGCTGTGGGTTGTGGGGGGAGAGGGAGATGGGAAGCACCCGCACCCTCCTCCAGGTGATCCAGGATGATGTCATCGATGACATAGACCGCGGGGGATTTGGTGGTGCTCCGTCAGAGGGCGGCGCCGCATCAACCCACACCGCCCTGCCCCTGCCCCTTGACCCGGGCGACCGCTCGCTCACCATCCACAACTGCCACTCGCCGCTCCGCGAGATGGAGGTGCTGCGCGACCTGCTGCTGGAGGCCTTCGACAGCAACCCGGATCTGAAGCCCAGCGACGTCCTGGTGATGGCGCCCGAGATCGCGAGTTACGCGCCGTATATCGACGCCGTCTTTGGCGTGAAGCACGACGGCACGCCGCACATCCCCTACAGTATCGCCGACCGCAAGCGGGGCGAGGAGCAGCCGCTCTCCGAGGGGGTGCTCAAGGTGCTGGCCCTGGCCGATGCCCGGCTCACCGCCACCGAGGTGATCGACCTGCTGGAGATCCCTTCGGTGCGGCAGAAAGGCCGGCATCCTGGGCAGCGAGCTGCCGCAGATCAGGCACTGGGTGCGGGAGACCAACATCCGCTGGGGGGTGGACGGCGCCTTCAAGCAGGACGTCTTCAACCTGCCCCCCTTCGAGGCCAACACCTGGCGGGCCGGCCTCGACCGCCTGCTGATGGGCATGATCACCGGGCCGCGGGACGACCTGGTGGCCGGCATCCTGCCCCTGGGCACGGCCACCATGAGCCACCTCGACCTGCTGGGCCGCTTCGACTGCTGGGTGGTTGACCTGTTCCAGCGGCTGGACGAGATGCGGTAAGCCAAGGTCGCTCACCGCATGGGCGGACCTGCTCGCCGACCTGCTGGAGAATTTCTTCGCCCCTGAAGGGGGCGAGGAGCAGGCCCTGCAGACCGTGCGCGAGGAACTGAACCGCATGCGCCGGGCAGGCGAAACCGCAGGTGGAGCGCCCCCCGAGCTGGACATGGCCGTGATCCGCGACCACCTGGAGCAGGCCCTGGGCGAGGAGGGGCGAGCCACCAGCTTCATCAGCGGGGCGGTGACCTTCTGTGCTCTCAAGCCGATGCGCACCATCCCGTTCAGGGTCATCGCCGTGGCCGGCCTCGACGACGGGTCGTTCCCCTCCAAGGAGCGGCCCCCCACCTTCGACCTGATGGCGGCCAGGCCGCTGCCCGGCGACCGCTCTGTCCGCGCCGACCAGAAGCAGCTCTTCCTCGAGACCCTGGCCGCCGCCTCCGAGCGGCTGATCATCACGCTACGTCGGCCGCTCGCAAAAGGACAACAAGGAGCGGGCCGCCTCGGTGGTGGTGGATGAGCTGCTGAATGTGGTGGACCAGAGCATGTCATTGCGAGCGGATGATCTGTCATTGCGAGGAGCGCAGCGACGAAGCAATCTCATTGAGACCCCCCGCGAAGCCATCACCACCCTCCACCCCCTCCAGCCGTTCAACGCGGCCTACTTCGACCGCAGCGACCGGAAGCTCTTCAGCTACTCCCGGGACAACTGCCAGGCCGCCGAGGGTGTGCGGGCCACCCGCGCGGCCCAGAATCCGCCCGCGGCCGTCCCCTTCTTCACCGAGCCGATTCCGCTCAGTGAAGAGAACGCCCAGTGTCTCGACCTGACCCTCGACGACCTGATCGCCTGCTGGACCCACCCCTGCAAGTTCTTCTGCAACAGGACACTGGGCATCGTCCTGCCCCGGGAAGAGGCCGAGCTGGAGGACGTGGAGCCGCTGGAGATGGCCGGCCTCGAGAAATACGCCTTCGAGAACTGGCTGGCAGGCGAACGGCTGAGGCTGGCCGCGGGCCGCGGGCCGGGCGAACCGATGCCCCAGCCCGACATGGAGCGCGAGTGGGACATCCTCCAGGCACGGGGCGACCTGCCGCCGGACCACCTGGGCCGGGCCTATCACGCCCAGCTGGGCACCCAGGTGCAGCAGTTCGTGGAGAAGGTTGGGGCGCCCGTGCCGCTGGAGCCGCTGACGGTGGCGCTGGAAGGCGAGGTCGAAGGGAACCCCTGGAAGCTCACCGGCCGGATCGAGAACCTCACCGACCAGGGGCGGGTGCAGTTCCGGTGTGCCAGCTTGAAGCCGAAGGACATCATCCGGGCGTGGTTCACGCACCTGGCGTATAGCGCCTGTCTCGAAAGAGGAGGAACTGGGCGGAAAATGTCAGAAGCCAGTCCATTCACCCGGCTGATCGGCACCGACGAGGAAATGAAGTTCGGCATCATCCATGAACCAAAGCGCATTATCAGTTCATTCATCAGGGATACCCGCATCATATGCTGCAGAAGCCGGTGCCGCTCTTCGAAAAGACCAGCTACGAGTATGAACTGCAGCGCGCCAAGATCAAAGAATACGAGCGGGAGGGAAAGAGCACCAGCCGCCTGTCCTCACCCTGGTCAAAAGCGTTCTATGCCTGGAAGGGAGATCAGTATCGGGGCGATGCCGCCAAAGGAGAGCGCGAGGACCAGTACGTATCCTTTGTTACCGGGGCAAGGATGCTCTGGATGAACAGAAGGAAGAGTTCGAGCACTGGGCCCGTAAGCTGTGGCGTGGGGCGCTGGGGTCAAGGATGGAGATTTAAATGAGGTTTGAAAATGCAATCAACAATATTTATGAAGAGATTTTGATTGACCACTCTAAGATATATACATTTAATTTCAATGATGAATATATGGAGGTAGCCTATGGAGTTAGGAATGATAGATTCTGTTGACGTTAGAATTCGATGGAGAAATGAAGAAGCTGATTTTACTCCATGGTTAGCGGAAGAAGCTCATCTTCAAATACTCGGTGATGCGATCGGATTGGATCTGGAACTGGAAGGGACGGAAGTCCCGATTGGTTCATTTAGGGCCGACATCCTGGCACGAGATAATGATGGTAGAACTGTCATCATTGAGAATCAGCTTAACAAAACCGATCACAAGCATCTCGGGCAACTTATTACCTAGCATCGGGAATTGATGCAAGGATTGTCATCTGGATTTGTAGAGAAGTCACTGATGAGCATCGACAGGCTGTAGATTGGCTAAATGAGATGACCGTCGCCGATGTGGCCTTCATTGCTTGTGAAATTGAATTGTGGAAAATTGATGATTCGAGACCTGCCTCTCGATTCAATGTTGTTGCCAGCCCTAACGAGGTCAAAATCAGTAATGAGTGGTCCAAACGTCAAATCCTTATCATCTACCAAAGCCGGTCATCACGGATTCTGGAATGCGCTTAAGGAATATATGAGAACTCTGAAACAGATCTTCGACTCCGAACACCGAGGCCCCAACATTGGTATTCAATTGCCATTGGCCGGTCAAAATTTCACCTGAGTCTTACAACCAATACACAAGTTAAGCGCCTAGGTTGTGAACTGTATATCCGGGGGAAACTGGCCAAGCTTGCTTTCGGCAAGCTCATTGAAGATCGAGAAGCCATAGAAGATGTATTGGGTGAACTCGAATGGCACGAACTGCCTGATGGACAGGATTGCCGGATCATTCAATCCCGAGATGGTGATTCGAAGAATAAGCATGTTTGGCCTGACTTGCATGAGTGGATGAAGGAGCGAGCAGAAGCTTTTTCCAGAGAATCTGACCGCGAGTTAAACCGCTGCAATTAGAATAAGTTGTCGTAAATTCATAGTCGAATGTGCCAGATAGGTGTAATGCCGAGTGGATATCAGTTGGCGTTGAGTCTGGTACGCAATAACAGCGCAATTGGGCTTTGAGGTAAGTAATAGACGATGAAGTACGTAGACGTTCTCGAAAAACTCTACAATCTTCGACGCGATAAGCAACATCAGCATGAGCGTCCTCATAAGCCTCTGCTGTTGCTTACAATCTTCGATCTGGTCGAGGCTGGTTTAGACTCAAACAATCACATCCAAATTGATGAAACGCTATTCCAGGTTTGGAAATCCTATTTTGACTTGGTGAAGAGGCGGAACGACAAACCCACAGTGGAAAATCCACTTTATTACCTTTCTGCCTGCGGTTTTGCCCGACTCTTCTGAAATCGGCACCAAGCCGGCACTAAGTCGGCACCAAGTCGACATTCTGCATAAATGCCGTGAGGACAGCACATTAGTGAGTCTTATGGCCGTTACCGGGCGTTCTGACCGTACCAAGTTCCGGCACCAAGTATTGAATGCACTACTAAAAGCGGAATTTATCGAGATGACCATCCCCGACAAGCCCCGAAGCAGCAAGCAGAAATACCGGCTGACGGAGAAAGGTCGGGAACTGCTCGTAACAATCGAAGGAGGGGCCGAGTGACGGCCTAACATGACCGAATCCTTCAACATCCAAACCTCCCCCATCTCCCCCGGCATCACCCTGGTGGAGGCCGGGGCCGGCACGGGGAAGACCTATGCCCTGACCAGGATGGTCCTGCGCCTGCTGCTCGAGGGGGTCACCCCCGTTGCCGGCAAGGCAGGCAAGGATGGCCCCACTGGCCCGATCGAGCTGCCCCACATCCTCGTGGTCACCTTCACCCGGGCCGCCACCGCGGAACTGGTGACCAGAATCAGGCGGCTGATCAGCGACGCCGAGCGGGCCTTTGCCGGCGGCGAGACAGACGACGAGCTGATCCTGCACCTCAAGTCGAAGGATGACGGCAGCGGTCTGGCCAGGCTCCGCGAGGCGCTTCGCCAGTGCGACGACCTGGCGGTCTGCACCATCCACAGCTTCTGCCAGCGGGTGCTGACCACCAACGCCTTCGAGAGCGGGATGCCGTTCCACACCGAGAATGTCGAGGACGACGACAGCCACTACATCAACCTGGCCACCGTCGACTTCTGGCGCGACCGGGTGGCGGCGGACAAGCAGCTGGCCGCCCTGTCGGTCTCCCGGAAGTGGAAGCGGGAGCAGCTGGTGGAGCACTTCAGGAAGTGGCGCCGGCACCCGCACACCGAGATGCTGCCGGAGAGCCGGCCGGTGGATGCATCGCTGGCCGACTTCCAGACAGGCGGTGGACGAGGTCCTCGAATCTTTCGACGCGGCGGCCCTGGAAGCCTTCTCGAGCGACACAACCTGGAACAAGAACGCACCGCTGGCCCCGGAATCGCTGCCAGGAGGTGATCGACGGGTTCGAGGCCCTGGGCCGGGGTGACCTGATCACCGGCCTGGAGACGGCGCTGGGCTGCACCACGGAAAAAGTCCACGACAAGATGAACAAGCGGAAGAAGGAGCAGAAGGCGCCGCCGTCCTTCCCCCTCTTCCAGGCCTGCGACCGGCTGGCCGAGGCCATCGATGACGTCTTCCTCAGCCTCTCCCGGGAGTTCATCGACACGGTGGGGCTGACCTTCGACCAGGAGAAGCGGCGGCGTCACATCCTCGCCTTCGACGACATGCTGCGGCGGCTGGACGAGGCGCTGAACCGGCCGGCGGATGAACAGAAAGCCGAGGAGCTGAAAGACTCCATCGGCAAGCAGTACCAAGTGGCCCTGATCGACGAGTTCCAGGACACCGACCCCTACCAGTACGCCATCTTCCGCACCGCCTTTGCCGGCAAGCCGCTCTTCCTCATCGGCGACCCCAAGCAGGCGATCTACCGTTTCCGCGGGGCCGACATCTTCACCTACCTGCAGGCCAAGCGCCAGGCCGACGAGCTCTTCTCGCTGACCAGGAACTGGCGCTCGGAGAGCGGCCTGGTGGAGGCGGTGAACCGGGTCTTTGAACGCGGCCCCGACCCCTTCGTCCACCCCGAGATCCCCTTCGAGAACGCGGTGGCGGCGGGCAAGGTGGATGAGAAGCCGCTCACCGGCGACGACACCCCGCCCTTCAGCTGGTGGACCGTCCCCCGGGGTGAGAAGGGCAAGCCCCTGAGCAAGGGAGACGCCCGGGAGATCATCTACCCCGCGGTGGTCCGCGAGGTGGTGCGCCTCCTCGGCAGACGAGCAGCTGAAGATCGGGGACCGCCGTGTGGGGCCGCCCGACATCGCCATCCTGGTCAGCGCCAACTGGCAGGCGTCCGACCTGCAGGGCCGGCTGCGCGAGGCCGGTGTGCCGGCGATCATCGCCAACACCGACAGCGTCCTCCAGACCCACGAGATGGCCGAGCTGGAGACGGTGATGTTCGCGGTGCTCAACTCGCGCTACCACGCCGCCGTGCGCGGCGCCCTGACCACCGAGCTGTGGGGCGTCAAGGCGTCCCAGATCCGCACCCTGGACGAGAACGACACGCTCTGGGAAGAGGCGGTGGAAGAGCTGGAGCTGATGCGCGACACCTGGCTGGCCTGCGGGTTCACCGCCATGGCCCAGCGGCTGATCGCCAAACAGGGTGTGCGGGCCCGGCTGGCCACGCTGGTGGACGGCGAACGGCGGCTGACCAACATCCTGCACTGCGTGGAGATCCTGCACCAGGCGGCGGCCCGGGACAGCCTCGCCCCGGACGGCCTCCTCAGCTGGGTGCGGAGAACCCGGGCCGAGGGGACCAAGGAGCGCGAGCAGACCGAGCTGCGCCTGGAGAGCGAGGCCGACGCGGTGACCATCTCCACCATCCACCGGGCCAAGGGCCTGCAGTACGGCATCGTCTTCTGCACCGACCTCTGGGACTCCAGGCCGGTGGATGCGAAGCAGCCGATCCTGGTCCACCACAAGGAGGACGAATCCCGGGTGGTCTACGCCTTTGGCAAGGACGCCCGTGAGCAGTACCACCCCCGGGCCGAGGCCGAACGGCTGGCCGAGGAGCTCCGGCTGACCTACGTGGCCCTGACCAGGGCGATCCACCGCTGCTACGCGGTCTGGGGCGATATCGGCCAGGAAAGCGGCGGCTCATGGAAATCGGCCCTGCGCTACCTGCTGCGCCCGGCCAGTGACGCTGGCGAGGGTGAAGAGGACACAGGCGGATGGCCAGAGCATGGAGGACGCCGCCAGCCTGATCACCGGCGATGCCGGGGAGGCGATCAACAGCCTGTCACAAGCCAACCCGGGCCTGATGCAGGTGGTTGAACTCCAAGAAACAGAAGACTCTGTCCCTGTCTGGCAGAAAGGGCAGGGAGGTGAGTCACCGGAACTGTCCGCCTCTGTGCTGAAGCACAACCTCGCCCCCCGCTTCGACGTCTGGCGGGTCACCAGCTTCAGCTCGTTGACCAAGGGGCACGGGTACCAGGCCGGCTCGCCCGATGTGATCCTCATGCCGGACAGCGAGGATGCCGTCCCCCCGAGCGAAACCCCGGACCACGAAGACCCGGCAACAGACCTGGTGGTCACCGAGGAAGCAGAACCAACGGGCATTTTCGCCTTTGCCAAGGGGGCACGGTCGGGAAACTGCTTCCACGGGATCTTCGAGCATTGCGACTTCACCAGCGCAAACGAACCGAAAACAGGTGAACTGGTGGAGCAGATGCTGAAGAGCTACGACCTCCTCGACCCGGCACGCCACTTCGGTGAGCTGGACCCCCGTCAGGATGTCTGGGAGATGGTGAAGCGGGTCACGTCGGCGCCTTTGCCCGGTCGCCGGCTTCAGCCTTGACCAGGTGCCGGTGGAGAGCCGTCTCAACGAGTGGGAGTTCTACCTGCCGCTTGAGCAAGCTGAAGCCGGCCGGCCTGGGCGATCTCTTCGCCAAAAACGCCGAGGGCCGTATTGCCGGCGAGTATGCCGATCAACTGGAAGCGTCTCGACGCCAGAGCGATCCACGGTTATCTCAAGGGGTATGTCGACCTGGTCTTCGAGCATGACGACCGCTGGTACATCATCGACTGGAAGTCGAACCACCTGGGGAACACTCCCGGCGAATACGACCAGGACGGCCTCTGGCGCCCCATGGTGGACCACCACTACATCCTGCAGTACCACCTCTACTGCGCGGCCCTGCACCAGTTCCTCGGGTCAAGGGTGAAGGGCTACGACTACGAGCAGCACTTTGGCGGTGTCTTCTACGCCTTTGTCAGGGGGATTGAAGGTACTGGTGACAACGGGTGGTATCACGATCGGCCGACCTGAAGCACTGGTTGAGGCAAATGGTGACTGGCAGCTTTGTGCCTGTCACCGATTCATTGCGAGGAGCGGAGCGACTGAAGCAATCTCCTCTTTCTCGCCGCTCTCCTGCAAGAGCTAAATCTGAACACGCAGATACCATCGCCCTTTCCGTCACCCTCCTCGAACTCCTCAACCAGCAGGGCCACAGCTACGCCCTCATCGACGAGTTCGCCGGCCAGCCCCTCCCCCTCGAGTCCGAAGAGGCCGTACCCTCCCTCCCGCCCAAGGACGAGTGGCTCGCCACCCTCAACGCCTCCGACCTGGTCGGCGACGGCACCGGCGACGAACCCCTCGTCCTGACCAGCACCGGCAAACTCCAGTTCGCCCGCTTCTACCATGCCGAGCAGCGCATCTGGGCGAACATCCGCACTCGGCTCGAGATGCCGGCAGACGATACCGGCTTTGACAAGCTCAAGCCCCTGATTCAGCAGCTCTTCGGCCCACCCACCAGAAGGGACCGACATCAACTGGCAGGCCGTGGCTGCGGTCAGTGCCCTCCGCCACCGGTTCTGCGTGATCACCGGTGGCCCCGGGACGGGAAAGACCCACACCGTGGCCCGGGTCCTGGCCCTGCTGCTGGTCCGGGAGGAGAAGCTCAGAGTTGCGCTTGCCGCCCCCACCGGAAAGGCGGCCAACCGGCTCACCGAGTCGATCCGCGAGCAGTTGGACGATCTGCTGGACTATCGAGAAACAATGTGGCTCGTTGCCGGAAGGTATAAGCGAAAAGCTTGGCGTAGAAGCGAAAACAATCCACCGCCTTCTCGAATACATCCCGGTCAAGGACAGCTTCCGTTTCAACAAAGAACGGCAGCTCGATGCGGATATCCTGGTGGTGGATGAAGCCTCGATGGTGGGGCTCCTGCTGATGGACGGCCTTCTTGAGGCCATGCCGCCGAATGGAAGGATCATCATCCTGGGGGATGAATACCAACTGCCCAGTGTGGATGCCGGCGATCTGCTGGCCGAGATCTGCCGGGAGGCGGAGAAAAATGAAGCGTATGGGGCGGTCTTTGCCGAGGCCTGTCAGAATTTGGCGGGACAGCACGTCGAAGTGGGAAGAGAAGGCCGATCCGCTACGGGATGCGGTGATCCGGCTCAAGCACTCTTACCGCTTTGGCAAGGACTCGGGGATCGGCCTGCTCACCGAAGCGGTCAGGGTGGGTGATGCGGAAAGAGCCCTGGAAATCCTGGAAAGCGATCGA
Organism: uncultured Acidobacteriota bacterium; assembly: GCA_963836075.1. Classification (GTDB taxonomy): domain Bacteria; phylum Acidobacteriota; class JAQAZP01; order JAQAZP01; family JAQAZP01; genus JAQAZP01. The sequence continues at coordinate 308,445 of CAWIIB010000009.1, read as the reverse complement.
CTACCCCGAAGTGACCAGGAGGGATCTTCCTGAAAAAGTCGAGGATATCCTTGAGCCGGTGATCCCCTTCCTCAAGGAATATCTGGAGTGCAAGACACCGGAGGAGGCCCTAGAGAAGCTCAATGAGCTAAGGCTGCTATCCGCCACCAGGGTGGGGAAGTGGGGTTCGATCAAGCTCAATGAGTATATCGAGACCTGGCTTAGACGATCGCGGATGATCGGGCCGGGACGGCACTACCATGCACAGCCAGTGATGGTGACCAGGAACGACTACCAGACCAACCTGTTCAATGGGGATGTGGGGGTGTGCTGGCTTGATGAGGGGCAGGTGAAGGTTTGTTTCCCGACTGTGGGGGGAGAGTTGAGACGGATACCGTTGTCAAAGCTGCCGCCTCATGAGCCGGCTTGGGCGTTGACAGTGCATAAAAGTCAGGGATCGGAGTTTGAGAGGGTTTTTCTTTTGACTCCAGAAACAGGTCGTCTGGTAAACCCTCGACAACTTGTTTACACAGGCATCACTCGAGCGAAGATGCAGGTGACAATATTGGGCGACAGCATCGCTCTGTAACTGGCAGTCACGAGGTCAGGGGTTCGATCCCCCTCAGCTTCAATGCAACTGCGCCAAATATTGACATTGTTCTCACACGATTTAGGTCTAACTTGTGTGCCTCCAATGTTATGGCCAGTCAAGGCTTTAGCCGACAACCCAGACACCTGCCCTGAATTCTATTATTAATCATCCTGCGCTCAGCCCACTTGGAAGCGTGGCTCGTGGTGACTTATAATTCAGCCAAAGTCTCCCGGGGAGATGCGTTGTTGCCATCACCAACGGGCAAAGGGTGCTTTCTGATCTCCGATAACTTTCTCCTTAAGTGCTCCCGAGGCCACATGTCTGAAGAAGAAGCCAGATACGGCTGGGGTTCGACATTCCCGCACTTTCGGGAAACGCCGGCCAAGGTCATCCGGGGCAAACTGGAAGACTTTGTCCGTGATGCCGGTCTGTCCCAGATCCGGGCCTGGGACGACTCCATCCCGGTCCTCCAGCGGGAAGTGGACGAAGTCTTGCATCTCGATGTGGGGGCGGATGGATACTCGGCCATCCTCGAGTATGAACTGCCTATGGAGTCCCGGCGGCCGGACGTTATCCTGCTGGCCAAGGGAATCGTTGTCGTCCTCGAGCTGAAGGGGAAAACCGAGCCCTCCCGGGCGGATATCGATCAGGCGTCGGCCTACGCCAGGGACCTGCGCTGCTATCACCGGGACTGCCAGGTCAGGCCGGTGCTACCGATCTGCGTCCCGATGCGGGCCAAGGGTTATATCGGTGAACAGTCAGGGGTGCAGATCGCCGGGCCCGATGCGCTGGACGCGCTGATTAGGGAGCTGAAAGAGGACCCGGACCGGCCGCCGCTGACACCGAGCCAGTTTCTCCAGGAATCAGCCTATTGCCCGTTGCCCACCCTTGTGCAGGCGGCACGCGAGCTGTTTCATCATGGGCACCTGCGGCCGATCCACCGGGCCCGGGCGGCCACCGACCCAGCCGTCTCGGAGATCACCAGCATCATCCATCAGGCTGCGGCCGGCAAGACCAGGCACCTGATTCTACTCACCGGGGTGCCCGGGGCGGGGAAGACACTGGTCGGCCTGCGAGTGGCCCATGCCCACTTCCTCGACGACCTGGCCGTGCCGCGGGCCAATGGCAATCCCAGCGTGCCGGCGGTGTTCCTGTCCGGCAACGGGCCCCTGGTGGAGGTCCTGCAATACGAGCTGAAGAGCGCCGGCGGCGGCGGGAAGGCCTTTGTCCGCGGGGTCAAGGATTACGTCAAGACCTACTCCCGGCGGCAGAACCTGGTCCCGCCCGAGCATGTGCTGATCTTCGACGAGGCCCAGCGCGCATTCGATGCGGACCAGGTGCAGGCGAAGCATAAGAACACACCCGGGTTCAGCGCGGGAAAGTCCGAGCCGGAGCATTTCATCGAGTTCGCCGGGCGCATCCCCGAGTGGTGTGTGGTGATCGGCCTCATCGGCAGCGGGCAGGAGATCCACGTCGGCGAAGAGGCGGGCTTGGGGCAGTGGCGCTTGGCGATCGAGGGGGCCGGGGACAGTGACGCCTGGGCCGTCCATCTGCCGCCTGAAGTGGCGAGTTTGTTTGATGGGGGTCAAGTGAAGTATGAAGTCTCAGGCTCCTTGAGCCTCGATACAGAGATCCGTTTCCATCTCGCCTCCGATCTGCATCGATTTGTTGCGGGGATCCTGGATGGCGAGGTGGCGGGCGATCTCAAGAGGTTTGCCACCGAGCTCGAGCGGCAGGGCTACCACCTTCGTATCACCAACGACCTCGACACGGCAAAGGACTACCTGAGAGAGCGCTACGCCGAGCACCAGGAGGCCCGTTACGGGCTGGTGGCGTCCGCCAAAGACCGCGATCTGGTCAACTTCGACATCCCCAACGACTTTCAATCGACGAAGAGGATTCAGTTTGGCCCCTGGTACAGCGATGAGGAGGAGGCCTACGGCCGAAAGTCCTGCCGTCACCTCGAAACCGTGGTGACTGAGTTCGGCGCTCAGGGACTCGAGCTGGATGCGGTCCTCCTGGCCTGGGGCACGGACCTGCAGAGGTGCGACGGCAAGTGGTCCAACCATCGAGCTCGGGGCTACCTGAAAAAGGCCAAGGTGCGCGACCCGTTCCAGCTGCGCCTCAATGCCTACCGGGTGCTCCTGACCCGCGGGAGGGATGCCACGGTGGTCTTCGTGCCGCCGCTCGAGGAGCTCGAGGAGACCTTCGCGTATCTGAAGGACTGCGGGTTTCAGGGGTTGTGAGGAGGTGGGGGCAGTCGGTCCTTCCTTGAGGATTTGGCCACCGGTGGATTCCCTACGTCTTGATCCGTTTGTCTTCCCGCCTGCCCCATCTGGCATGCACTTTGCTCCTTTCCTTCCTGCAGTGGTTGTAGGTACATGATTTCAGACCATGCAAACAAAGCGAGCCTGACAACCTTGGTTCCCAGGCAGGAAGCGTGCTTGTCAGTGACTGAGGGAGTCCATAGGAGACGAGCAATTGATCTCCAAGCTCCCGATCAACATCGAGAGCCTGCTCCGCCAGCGGAAGGTCGAAGGCGAGCGGATCGAGTACAAGGCGGGATGGAATCCCGATCCTGTTTTGCGCGTACCCTCTGTGCGTTTGCCAACGATCTCGAAAACCTTGGCGGCGGCTATGTGGTGATCGGGCAGGACTGTGACGAATCGGGGCTGCCCATTTTCCCGCCGAAGGGCTTGCCTGAAAATCAACTGGACAGGATCCAGCGGGAGCTCCTCGGGTTTTGCAACCTGATCCAGCCGCCCTATTTCCCCATGCTGAGTGTCGAACGATTCGAAGGGCGCAACCTGATTATTCTGTGGGCGCCGGGAGGGCAGCACCGGCCCTACAAGGTCCCGCGGTCCGTCCTGGCCAGGAAGAAGGACTACCGCCACTACATCCGCCGCTACTCAAGCACGGTCGAGGCGAAAGGCGACGATGAGCGGGATCTGATCAGCCTCACGGCCAGGGTTCCCTTTGACGACTGCTTCAACCAGACCGCCGGGGCCGATGATCTGTCACCGCGATTGATGGAGGAGTTTTTGCGCGAGGTGGGTAGCGACCTTGCGGATGAGTTTCGGGGGCTTTCGGGCGAAGCCCTGGGCCGGCAAATGAACGTGGTAGGCGGTCCTGCCGAGTCGGCCTTGCCGAAGAACGTCGGCCTGCTCTTTTTCAACGAACACCCGGAGCGGTTTTTCCCGGCCACCCAGATCGATGTGGTCTGGTTTCCTGAGGGCCCGGGCGGGGACCGTTTTGACGAGAAGACCTTTGCCGGTCCTCTCGCCCGTATCGTGCGTGACGCACTGGGCCACATCCAGGCCAACTATCTCAAGCAAACGGTGGTCAAACACGCTGACCGGGCCGAGGCCGAGCGTTTCTGGAATTTTCCCTATGCCGCCATCGAGGAAGCTGTTGTCAATGCCGTCTACCACCGATCCTATGAGATCCGCGAGCCGATCGAAGTGCGCATCACTGCGGATGATCTGGTGGTGCTGAGTTTTCCCGGGCCTGACCGGTCCATCCGGATGGCGGACCTGCGGGCGGGCAGAGCGGTCAGTCGCCGTTATCGCAATCGGCGGATCGGAGAGTTCCTCAAGGAACTGGATCTCGCCGAGGGCCGCTCCACCGGGATCTCGAAGATTCTGAAAGTGATGAGAGCGAACGGCTCGCCGGCACCCGAGTTCGAATCGGACGATGACCGCAGCTATTTTCTGATCCGCTTGCCGGCACGTACGGAGACGTTTTCGGAAGAATTACGAGCAAAAACTTCGGTGAAAACTTCGGTGAAAACTTCGGTGAAAATCCTGGCACTAATGCGAGCGAATCCGAGAGTGACCATTCTGGAAATAGCTGAGGACACTGGTAGAACGGCAAGAGCCATCGAGTTGCAGGTGGCTAAGCTGAAGACCGAAGGCCGTATTAAGCGCTTTGGTCCTGCCAGGGGCGGCCATTGGGTTGTCAGAGAGGACGTATGACCCACGCCAGGAAACCCAGGCAAAATCTCTTCGATGGACACTGCGATCTCTAGAAACTGCCACGCGACATAAGTGGAATAATCTTGCTGACCTCCTTCCCCGATTCCACCCACTGTAATACAATCCAACCAGATTCTTGTGGCCAATCACCCGCTGATCATCGCCGTTGATCACTCATTCAAGGTGACACGCATGCAAACGCCCTGCCCATTCTGCAGCCTGCTTGCTGAACGCATCATTCTGGAGAGCGAGCGGGCCGTGGTCATCCGTGACGGCTTCCCGGTCTCGCCCGGACACACGCTGATCATCCCCCGGCGGCATATCAAGTCCTTCTTCGATGCCACGCCGGAAGAGGTGGGTGAGATGCTCCAGCTTCTTCGGGAGGCGCGGGACGGGCTGCAGGCCGAGCTCGAACCCCGACGGCTTCAACATCGGCATCAACGACGGGGAGGCTGCCGGGCAGACGGTGCCGCACCTCCACCTGCACCTGATCCCCCGGTTCACCGGGGACGTTCCCGAGCCCCGCGGCGGAATCCGCTGGATCTTCCCCGACAAGGCCGACTACTGGAGCGGCAGAGGCGAGTGACCGACGCTACCTCACCCGAAGCCCAGGTCAGGTTCCTGGCCAACATCCAGCGGATCTTCGACGAGGGGTCTTTCGTCGCCACCTACAAGTTCGCCCTGCTGCTGGCCCTGGCCGACCTCTCGGTAGAACTGGGGGACGACACTGGCGAGCCGCTCACCCTCCACACCCGGCAGATCGCGGAGAAGTTCATCAACTACTACTGGCGGCAGGCACGGCCCTACGTGCCGGCGGCCGGGGCCGGTGAGGCCGCTGTCTTGCGGCAGAACACCGGCCACCAGGCCGCGGTGGTCCGCTATGTTGCCGAAGCGCAGCAGCAGTACACGGCCCGCTCCGATCCGGCGATATGCCCGCGGACCAGTACGAACAGCTGCTCCGCCAGGTGGCGCGAAACATCGAGGTCATGCCGCTCTGGCGGCTCCAGGAACTGGCCGGCGGGGTGGAGCCGTTCCTCTATCCCAACACGGGCCGGGGCCACACGATCACCCTCGAGCCGGGGGTGGCCTTCTGCTTCCGGCGGTTCCACGGCCTGGTGCGCAACCTGGTCCAGGGGGCCTGGCTGCGCTTTATCCGGCGGGTCAGGGGCAACGCGGATGTCCTCGGCGACGGCACGGACCTCTCGGAGTTCCTCTTCGGCTCGGAGCGGGCCCCGCTGGCCGAGTACGTGCCGATCCTCAGGGACGTGCAGCATGGCGACTGCTTCTACTGCCGGCGGCCGATCAGCGGCCGGGCCGAGGTGGACCACTTCATCCCCTGGTCCCGCTATCCCACCGACCTGGGGCACAACTTCGTCCTCGCCCACCGCGGCTGCAACGGCAGGAAGAGCGACCTGCTGGCCGCCCTGCCGCACCTCGAGCGCTGGCGGCGACGCAACGAGGACCGGGGTCAGGAACTGGCCCAGCGGTTCGAGGCACGATCCCTCCTCCACAACCTCGACGGCTCGCACCAGGTGGCCCGCTGGGCCTACCGGCAGGCGGAGAACGCCGGCGCCCACGTCTGGCTCAGAGACCGTGAGGTTGTGCCCCTCGACCCGGCCTGGCGGGGCCTGTTCCACCGGGTGTAGGCCGGTCAACCCTGATGGGACTTCCTCCCGGACCACCCGGCGCAGCAGCTTCTCCAGGTCTTCGCGGTCCCCGTTGATGTGGTCCCGCAGGGCCTGGTTGATCATCGCCGGGTAGCTGCCGCCGCCGGCTTCGTCGACACGGCTGCGGAACCAGTCGAGGATATCGTCATCGATCCTGATGGTGATGCGGGTCTTGCCGGGAGGTGGTGTAACCACCGGGCCGCGCCGGCCCTTGCTGAAGTCGCATTGTTTCTTCATGGCAGTGCCGTGCTCTCGTTTGCTCGAAGCCGCCTTGCTGCTGTCCCAGACGTATCTCATTCACAGATATATGCACAAATATGCATATTGTCAAGCTGTTGTTGTTCGGCCAACCTCGACCTGATCAAATGTCGATCGAAGGGGAAGCAACTTGCGGGCCAAAACGGAAGTGTTTGATTAGACGATGATTCCCTGTCCGCGAAACAAGTGGGTGGAACTTCGCGTTGTCATCGTGGTGTCAAGCCGGGTGATCCCCCTGAAGAAACGGGATTTCGACAAGCTGGTGTCCAGTGTCCGGCAGGCCGGCCGCATCAGGCGGAAGGAGCTGGCGCCGGGGCGCGTGTTCCACTACCAACCGGCCGACATCAAGGCGATCAGGAAAAAACTCGGTAAGTCGCAGCCGGAGTTCGCGATGATGATCGGGGTCAGCGTCTCCACCCTCCGGAACTGGGAGCAGGGCCGGCGCTGCCCGGAAGGGCCGGCCCGTGCCCTGCTGCGGGTCGCCGAGAAGAAACCGGAAGCGCTGATCGAAGCGCTCGGTGCCTGAGGCGCAGGTTGTCTGCCCATCCCCCTCCCTCTCCCTCCCACTTCTGGTATAGTGCACCCATAGCATGTCGATTCTCCTCCAGGTGAATTTGACCGCCACTTGTCCGCCGGGCATCCCTCTCGGCTGCGCCCGGGGGCCGGCTTCAGCGGACACCGGCGGCCCATCCCGGTGTGCTGTGCCTTTCTTTGGCCGTGCACCGCGGGGGATGCGGAAAGGAGCAGGCCATGGCAGAGAAGAAAGAACCGCCCCGCCGGACATTCATGAAACAGGTGGGCACGGGCATCGTCGGTTCGGCGGTGGTCACCGAGGCCCTGTCCGCGCAGGGGACCGAGGGTGAGGCAAAACAGAGCGCGCCGCATGAGGGCAGCGAGCGGCTGGCCCTCACGGTCAACGGCAAGCGCCACACCCTGATGGTCAGGCCGTCCGAGACGCTGGTCGAACTGCTGCGCGACCAGCTGGGCCTCACCGGGACCAAGGTGGTCTGCAACCAGGGGGAGTGCGGGGCCTGCACCGTGCTCCTCGACGGCGAGGCGGTCTGCTCCTGCCACCTGCTGGCCCTCGACGCCGCGGGGCGGGAGGTCACCACGGTGGAGGGGCTGCTCGACGGCGAGGAGCTGCACCCGATCCAGCAGGCCTTTGTCGACCACGACGGCCTGCAGTGCGGCTTCTGCACCCCGGGGCAGGTGATGGCGGCCCAGGGGCTGCTCAACCTCCACCCCCACCCCACGGCGGCGCAGATCAAGGAGGGCATGGCCGGCACGGTCTGCCGCTGCGCCGCCTACCCCAACATCATGGCCTCGGTCCTCAAGGCGGCTGAGCAGAAGGGGAGGGCCAGGTGATGAGCGACCAGAAGATCGTCAAAACGAAATACTACGCCGACGACGAGATGACCGAACAGCTCGCCGAGGTGTCGGTCAGGGAGACCGCGGCCTGGCAGCCGGGGGAGAAGCTGAAGGTGGTCGGCACCGAGGTCCCCCGCATCGACGGCTACGACAAGGTCAGCGGGACGGCAGAGTACACCTTCGATGTCAATTTGCCGCAGATGGCCCACGGCCGGGTCCTCCGGTGCCCCCATCCCCACGCGCGGGTCAGGTCGATCGACGTCTCGCGGGCGCGGCGGATAAGGGGTGTGCTCGACATCATCACCCACGAGAACACGGAACCGATCCCCTGGCGCGGCGCAACCACCTTCCTTTTCGACCCGCACCTGAGGTACGAGGGGGACGAGGTGGCCTGCGTGGTGGCCGAGACGGCGGCCGTCGCCGAGCAGGCGGCCAGGGCCATCGAGGTGGACTACGAGCGGCTGCCCTTCGTCACCGACCCGGCCGAGGCGATGAAGGAGGGGGCGCCGCAGCTCCACGACTACGGCAACATCGTCGAGAACCGCTCCCAGCCTTACAGCCGGGGGGACGTGGAGCAGGGCTTCACCGAAGCCGACGTCGTCGTCGAGGGCGACTTCAGCACCCGGGTGGCGGTGCACAACCCCACCGAGCCCCACGGGTCGGTGGCCAACTGGGACGGCGACCGGCTCACCGTCTGGGACTCGACCCAGGCGGTCTACTCGGTGCGCGACACCATTGCCGGCAAGCTGAAGATCCCCTCGAGCCATGTCCGGGTGATCAAGAAGTACATGGGCGGCGGCTTCGGCAGCAAGCTCTCCTGCGGCAAGCACAGCGTGATGGCCGCCATCCTCGCCCGGCGGATCGGCCGCCCGGTGAAGATCACCATGGACCGGCGGGAGATGAACCTGGCCATGGGCAACCGGCCCGACTCGGTGCAGAAGCTGAAGATCGGGGCGGGCAGGGACGGGAAACTGAAGGCGATGCGGATGTACTCCCACGGCTCGGTGGGGGCCTACCCCTACGGCGCCGGCTGCAGCTGGCCGCTGAAAACGCTTTACCAGTGCGGCAACGTCAGCGTCGAGGAGTACTCGGTGCACGGCAACACCGGCCCGGCGTGCCCGATGCGGGCGCCGGGGCACGTGCCCGGCACCTTCGCCCTCGAGTCGCTGATCGACGACCTGGCGGAGAAGCTGGGTATGGACCCGGTGGAGCTGCGCGTCCTCAACCACACCGACCAGGACCAGGTGAGCGATCTGCCCTACAGTTCGAAGCGGCTCATCGAGGCCTACCGCCGGGGCGCCGAGGCCATCGGCTGGGACCGCCGCAGCAAGACCCCGGGCGGCGGGGCCGGCCCGGTGAAGACCGGCCTGGGCATGGCCTCGCAGATCTGGTGGGGCGGCGGCACCCCGCCCTCGGGCTGCATCCTCAAGCTGAACAGCGACGGCAGCGCCCGGGTGCTGGCCGGCACCCAGGACATCGGCACCGGCACGATGACCTTCATGGCGATGATCGTCGCCGAGGTGCTGGGCATCCCGCTGGAGAAGATCAGTGTCACCGTGGGCGACACCGCCGCCGGGCCCTACTGCGTGGTGAGCGGCGGCAGCCTCACCGCGCCGTCGGTCTCGCCGGCGGTGAAGGAGGCGGCCGAGCTGATGAAGGCCAAGCTGATCTCCGCCGGTGCGGCGATCCTCGAGCTGCCCGAGGGCGACCTCGAACTCGCCGCCGGCGCCGTCACCTCCCGCAGCGACTCGTCAAAGACGGTGGAGGTCCCGGCGATCTTCCAGCAGCTGCGCGAGCAGACACTGGTCACCACCGGGGCGCGGGGCGCCAACCCCGAGGGCTACGCCATCAATACCTTCGGCGCACAGTTCGCCGAGGTGGAGGTGGACACCGAGACCGGACGCATCCGGGTGAAGAAGGTCGTCGCGGCCCACGATATCGGCCTGGTCTTGAACCGCATGACCATGGAGAACCAGATGCACGGCGGCATCATCCAGGGCGTGGGCTACGCCCTCTGCGAGCAGCAGGTGGTGGATAGAAGAAGCGGCCGCGTGCTCAACGCCAACCTCCACGGCTACAAGATGCCGACGATGATGGACATGCCGGAGATCGAGGTCATCGTGGTCAGCGACGCCGACCCGTTGATCAGCAACACCGGGGTGAAGGGGTGCGGGGAACCGGCGCACATCCCCACTGCCGGCGCCATCGCCAACGCCGTGTACAACGCCATCGGGGTCCGGGTGAAGGACCTGCCGATGACCCCGGCACGGGTGCTCGAGGCCCTGGCCGCGGTATCGAGCTGAGCCGCGAGGGAAGGAGACAGAGATGGACGAATTCACCTACGAACACCCGGGCACGGTCAAGGACGCCGTGGCCCTGGGCAGCAGCGAAAAGAGCGAAGGGCACTTCATCGCCGGCGGCACCGACCTGCTCGGCCTGATCAAGGACGGCAGGGTCGCCCCGGGGCGGCTCATCGATCTCAAAAAGATCAAGGGGATGGACGGGATCGAGCTCCTCCCCGGCAAGGGCCTGCGCATCGGGGCGCTGGTGAAACTCGCCGAGCTCGCCAGGCACCCGGAGATCCGCGAGAAGTGGACTGTGCTCGCCGAGGCCGCCGGCTCGGCCGCTTCGCCCCAGCTGCGCAACGTGGGCACCCTGGGCGGCAACCTCTGCCAGCGGCCCCGCTGCTGGTACTTCCGCGGGGATTTCGACTGCTTGAAGAAGGGCGGCACCGAGTGCTTTGCAGAGAATGGGGAAAACCGCTACCACTGCGTCATCGGCGGCGGACCCTGCTACATCGTCCACCCCTCGGACACCGCGGTGGCGCTCACCGCGCTCGATGCCGTGCTCACCGTGGCCGGCCGCGACGGCGAGCGGGAGGTGCCGGTTCGCGAGTTCTTCGTCCTGCCCGAAGAGGACTTCACCCGCGAGACCATCCTCGGGCCGGGCGAGATCGTCACCGCGGTCCAGGTGCCCGAGCCGGCCAACGGGACGAGGAGCGCCTATGTCAAGATCCGTGAGCGGGAGTCGTTCGACTTCGCCGTGGCCAGCGTCGCCGCGGTGCTCGTCCCCCGGAGCCGCACGGTGATGTCCGGCGCGGTGGCCTTCGGCGGCATCGCCCCCGTGCCCTGGCTGGAGAAGGCGGTTTCGGCGAAGCTGGCCGGGTTCAAGATCTCGGCGGAGAACCTGGACACCCTGGCCGAATCGGCCCTGGCCGGCGCCGAGCCGTTGGAGCAGAACGGCTACAAGGTGGCCCTGGCCCGCAACCTGCTGAAGAAGGCGGTGCGGGCGCTGACGGCGTAGGCCTTGGAGGCTGGCGCGGGCACGACCGCCCCTCCGGTCATCGCGAGGAGCGGGCGCAGCCCGCGACGCGGCGATCCCTCGAGAGTCGGCGACGACGGGCTGGCGCCACGGGCGGTCGAGGACGATGAACGATATGCGGCACCTCCTGGCGGTCGTCCCCGGCCTCGGCGAGCCCGAGATCTGGCGGACTGCTGATGCGCGCCCAGGACGCGAGAGCGAGCATTGGCTGAATGCGTTGGTGGAACGAGAATCCTGAAGGAAAACCGATGATGCCAACCTTCATTCCCCCAACCGAGATCATCGAAGCCGGCATCGTCAACGCCGAGAAGAAGCTCTACCTCGCCCTCAAAGACCAGCTCGGCGACGATTACACGGTCTTCCACTCCCTTGAATGGGTCAATGCCAAGGGAGACTTCCAGCCCCTTGGCGAGATCGACTTCCTCGTCTTTCATCCCGAGAAGGGGATCCTGGTCTGCGAGGTCAAGGGGGGCGTCGTCTTCCGGCGGGATGAGCAGCGGCCGCTGGTTCAGCGGCGACAAGCGCGACGATACCCATCTCGATCAAGGACCCTGGCAAGCAGGCCCGCACCTCGGCCCTCACCATCCTCTCGAAGCTGAAGAAACACCGGCGGTTCGACACGCGGGTTCCCCGCGCCCATCGGCCACTGCGTCATCTTCCCCGATGTGCCGTTCAACGAGGAGACGCCCGGGATGCCGCAGGGAGATCATCATCGATGCCACGGCCTTCAATGATATCGGTGCTGCCCTGGACGGCGTGTTCAGCTTCTGGCAGCGCAAATACCCCATGCTGCCCGGGCTCGAAAAGCAGGACGAGCAGGCGGCGATGGAGATCCTCAACCCGGCCTTCAACATCGTGCGCAAGCTCTCCTGGGACATCCGTGACGAAAAGGTAGTCTTCCTGCGGCTGACCGACGAGCAGAAACGGCTGATCGAGTTCATGGGGGACCGGGAGCGGGCCTACATCTGCGGCCGGGCCGGCTCGGGCAAGACCGTGCTGGCCATCGAGAAGGCGCGGCGGGAGGCGGGGCTGGGCCGCAAGACCCTCTACCTCTGCTTCAACGACCCGCTGGCCACTTATGCCGCCCGCGAGCTGGAGGGGACCGGGGCCGAGGCCTGCACCTTCCACCACTACATCCGGCTCAAGGTGGAGGAGGCGGGGCTCACCTGGCCGCGCAAGGGTGAGGCCGACGCGGAGTTTTTCCGCACCGGGGCCCTCGACCTCTTCCTCGAGGCCCAGGCCACGGTGGATGTCTGCTGCCAGTCGCTGGTCATCGACGAAGGGCAGGACTTCAAGGACGAGTGGTGGATCGTGGTGGACGCCATCACCGAGGGGGGCGGGGCCCGCACGGTCTTCTTTGACCGGGACCAGAAGGTTTACGGCGAGTGCGCCAGGTGTCTCGCGGAGGAGGAGTGCTTCTTCCTCGACCGCAACTGCCGCTCCACCGCGGCGATCAACAGTTTTGCCCGGAAACTGATCGGCGACGACCCGGCCCCCGGCGAGGTGGTGGAGGGCGAGCCGCCCACCGTCGAGCGGTTCGACGACCCGACAAAGCAGGTGGGGCGTGTCCAGCAGCTGCTCCACCAGCTGGTGGTGGGGGAGGGGCTCAAGGAGCACCAGGTTGCGGTCCTCGGCACCCACCGCAAGCGGAACTCCTGCCTTGCCGGCGAGGGCCGGCTGGGCAACTTCCGGGTGATCAAGCTCGGTGACGAGCCCGGCTTCCACCGCATCGTCTACTCCACCATCCACCGCTTCAAAGGACTTGAGGCCGATGTGGTGATCCTGGTCGACGTCGACCTCAACTCCATCGACCCGCACCTCTACTACGTGGGGGCCACCAGGGCCAAGCACCGGTTGTTTGTGCTGGGGTGGTAACCTTCCTTTCGGCATGCGAGTTGCAACACAAATCCCTGAACTTGGGGTAGATCCAGGTTTCATGTGGCTCGGGCACTCTGTCCCTGACACCATGGGTTTCCACGCGGAAACCAAACTGGTCGGAACTGCCCTCTACTCTCGATAAAGCTTGACCAATCTCCGAGGTATGACATATTATCATACCAGGAGGTGCGGGCATGGGCAGAACAAAAATCGCGATCACCATTGACCAGTTGACATTGGAAGAACTTGATCGCCTGGTCAAAGAACAGATCTTCAACAACCGGAGTCAAGCCATTCAATTAGCTGTATCAGAGAAGCTCGACAGGCTCCGCAGGCACCGTCTTGCTGCTGAGTGTGCCAAACTTGATCCGAACTTTGAAAAAGCACTGGCCGAAGAGGGCATGTCCGAGGAGTTGAGTGAATGGCCAGAGTATTGAGAGGAGATATCCGTTGGGCAAACCTCAATCCGGCCAGAGGACATGAGCAGGCCGGCAAGCGACCGGTCCTGATTCTGAGCCAGGATATTTTCAATGAACGTTCCGGAACGGTCATTGCCGTTGCTCTCACCAGCCAGCCTCCGCGTGCCGGGTTTCCCCTCACCTTGGAACTGACATCCAAGGGTTTGCCAAAGCGTTCCTGGGTCAAGATCAGTCAGATAAGAACATTGGCCATCGAGCGCATTGGCCGGCGCCTTGGTCGGGCGACAGCTGAAGAGCTTACGAATACGATCGAAGGCCTGAACGAAATAATTGGAGCCTGACCATCACCTCACCTGCGTGTGGGCCACCAGGGCCAGGCACCGGCTGGACCTGCCGGGGTGGTGCGGGTGCTGCTAGTAATTCCTCCCATACATCGTCACCTTGTTCCGCTTCTTGCACTTGCCGCAGCTGAAGCTCCTGCTGCTGGTGGTCCCTTCCCTGGGCCAGGTCAGGGTCGACTTGCCGCACGACTTCCCGCAGTTGCCGCACGACCACTGGACCGTGACCCGCTGGCCGTTCTGTTTGGTGATGGTGTAGCTGCCGGCGATGGTGTCCGACGCGCTTGCCGTGCCGGAGCCCGGCCAGGCGGCAAAAACAAACAGCAACATGGCGGCGAGCAGCAAAGCAGCGACATTTTTCCTGTTCAGTCTCATTCGTCATCCCTCCTGTCGAAGTGTAAAGACCGGATGCAGCCCTGCACTGGTTGATTGCTCCTTCAACGATCGTGCCAATGGAATCGAGTCCCGGGCCCTGATTGAAGGGAGGGGAGAAGTCTCTCGAATACAACAATTAGTGAATGGCTTGTGAATGGTGCGTGACTGCTGGGGGAGCATCCGGGATTTCAGTCGGTGAGTGTGGCTCACGGTATCGTGAACATGATATACACTCTGCATTGTCCGGCATCGAGTGCCGCAGACGAGGCCGCCAGCCGGGATCTCCCCGGGTGAATTGTGGTTGACCTGCGGTCACGCAGAATCATAATCGAACCTTGATCTGACATCATTCTCCTATACGCCCGGCGATGGTCGTGAGGCGTCACGGAAGGGAGGGCCCACGCGTGAAAAAAATCATCATTCGATCCGCAGTCGGACTGGTCGCGATCCTGATCCTGATCCAGCTGATTCCGGTCAGGCGAACGAATCCCCCGGGCGGGACCGGGCAGTTCGCCCCGGTGGAGGTGACGGCCATCTTCCAGCGCGCCTGCTACGACTGCCACTCCAACGAGACCGTCTGGCCGTGGTATTCGAAGGTCGCTCCGGTCTCGTGGCTCGTCGCGAACGATGTCAAGGAGGGCCGCGAGCATCTCAACTTCTCCAACTGGGACCTGATGGACCACGAGAAACGGGCCAAGATGATGCACGAGATCTGGGAGGAGGTGGAGGAGGGGGAGATGCCGCTCTGGTTCTACCTGCCGGCCCACCCCGAAGCCCGGCTCTCCACCGACGATCTCACGGTGATCCGAGCCTGGGCAGCGACGGCTGGACCGGTGGACGACTGAAGTGAAATTATCTCACCAGTCGACTTGACAAAATCACTGTAAGAAGTTATATTACATATTGTTGCGCTGATTTGATTCTCAGCTTGCGGGCGCATTATAAATTACGCTAAAGCGATCGGATAGGCATTCGAACCCGCTTTGGCCCCGCAGGCTGGAGCGGGTTTTTTCATGCCCTGAATCAGCACGACAGATTGAACACAGCGCCGATTTGACCACTCAGATTGCGGGCGCTCAATAAATGCGGCTAAAGCGAGCAATCCTGCCCGCGTTAGCCCTGATCCAGCCGGTTCGGGGCCTCCTTCGAGCCCTCCCGGCGGTCGGGGCGGAAGAGTTCCGTCCCGTCAGTTTCACCCAATCATCAAGGGAGGGCTGGGATGAGCATTCCACCAGGATTTGAACGTTGCGACGTGTGCGGCGAGTTCAATGGCACGACAAAAGCTCGATATCTCCATTCGGATCGCTTCCAACCGGACCCGGAGATGGAGGTCAGTGTCGCCTGTATCTGTCATGGCGTCCCGTGCCTGCAGTGCGGTGAACACACCGTTAACCGTCCGGGATCCAACTCTTACTCCGAGAGGGACAACCGGGTCGGTCACTGGAGTTCGCTCTTTGCCAACCTGCTGATCGTCTGCGCCGAGTGCCGGAAGAAGGACAAAAACTACAAGCAGTACGCCCCGCTACCAAAACAGGCCCCAGAACCGCCGCCGCCAGATCCGAACGAAATCGTGGACATCATTACGGGGAAGAACGCCGACGGCGAGGGTCCTTTTTACCGGGTCATACGTCAGGGCCGGCGGAACGAACCGGTGGTCTTCCCCAGTGGGGATGAACTGAAAGAGCTTCTCGAGAACGATCCGGACTTCCACGATTACGAGACCTTTCTGGATGTCCTCACCGAAGAGGGCGAGGGCGTGTTCAGCCACGAGTGGGACAGCGGGGGGCCCGGCGCCGGGGCCGGCGTCGAGTGGGTGTACGAGTTGGCGGGGAAGTTCTACTACCCCTGCTGTGACTGTGGAGAATTGTTCGGGCCTTACGACACCGTGGACGAAGCGGTGGAGGGGGACCTGCTCACGGTCACCACTGCCACGGGCGAGATCGGGTCCGGTTTTCACGATGCCGATGAGCTGGCGGAGAAAGTCGAGTTCGAGCACTACCAGGGGGACGGGGAGGACGAGCGGCTCGGCCACGAAGTCTGGTTCAACTCCATCCCATACGTCTGGACGAAGCCCGGCATCTTCGTGAGGAAGGAAGACGACGATGATCTCATCGATTACATCGATTCTTTAAAAAGGGGAAAGTCATGATCGGCGCCATAGCCGGTGACATCATCGGCAGCATTTACGAGCTGCACAACATCCACCGCACCGACTTCCCGCTGTTCGGGGAGGGGTGCCGGTTCACCGACGACACGGTGCTCACCGTGGCCACGGCTGACGCTATTCTCAGCGGCGGCGATTACGCTGCCGCCTACCGTGACTACTACCGGCGCTATCCGGAGCGGGGCTACGGGCCGATGTTCAGGCGCTGGGGGGCCTCCCGCGAGGGGGTACCTTACGGGAGCCTCGGCAACGGGTCGGCCATGCGGGTCAGCCCGGTGGGCTGGGCCTTCGATACGCTCGAGGAAGTGCTGGATGAAGCGCGAAAGAGCGCCGGGGTGACCCACAACCACCCCGAGGGGATCAAGGGCGCCCAGGCCGTGGCTGCCGCAATTTTCCTGGCCCGGACCGGCTCCGGGAAAGCCGGGATCCAGGAGTACATCGGCACGACGTTCGGCTATCGCCTCAACCTTTCGCTGGAGCGGATCCGGGAGGATTACCCGCCCGATGTCACCTGCCCGGGCTCGGTGCCCCAGGCGATCACCGCCTTCCTGTTGTCGGGGAGCGTCGAGGATACAATCCGCAATGCGGTCTCCCTCGGCGGGGACAGCGACACGGTGGCCTGCATCGCCGGGGGGATCGCTGAGGCCTTTTTCGGCGGCGTGCCCGGGAGCATCGAGGAGAGGGTCTTCGGGTATCTCGACGACCAATTGTCAGATGTCATCGAGCGCTGTGCCGAGCGGCTTCACCGGTCCTCCGGGCTGGCATAGGCCCGCCGCATTTTCCACTGGCAAACCTTAGCGATTTCGGCTATCTTCTCCTGTCCATTTCCGCGTTGCCGTATTTACGGGCCGGGACCGACCGGGCCCTGAGCGGCGGGGAGACCGGACGATCACCGAATGGGTCATCAATCACGTCAAGCACCGGGACACGAGTCGCTGCAAGACAGGCAGCGCACTTAATTGAGGCAGCACCAGATGAACCTGAGACAACTGCAAGCATCGCGGCCCTGGAACTGGCCATCCGATACCGACGGGTTTTTATACGATATTCTGCGGGACAAGCGTGCTGATATAGCAGACCGCCTTATCGCGGTGAGTCTGGCCGGGGAATACACCGTGATCAACGACAGGCTCGCCGGCCTCCTCCTCGATATCTTATGCAGGGAAACCGAGCCGGAGGAGCTGCGCGCCGGGGCGGCGATCGCATTCGGCCCGCCCCTCGAGGCCGCGGACCTGGAGGACGAGGATGATTTCGAGGACGCGCCGTTTTCCTGGACCAGGTTCCAGCTGATCCAGGAGAGGCTCCATGACCTGTACGCCGATGACAGCGCACCGCAGATCGTCCGTCGCCACTGCCTGGAGGCCTCGGTGCGGGCCCCGCGCGACTGGCATGCGGACGCGGTCCGTGCCGCCTATGCCGAAGAGGATATGGCCTGGAAGCTGACCGCCGTTTTCTGTATGCAGTACATCAACGGTTTCGAAGTTCAGATCCTCGAGTCGCTGGCCAACGGCAGCCGGGATCTGCGGATCGAGGCCGCCGAGGCCGCGGGGAGCTGGCCAGTGGCCGACGCCTGGCCGCTGATTACCGATATCCTCTCCAACGAAGTCATGGACAAGGACCTGCTGCTCGCCGCCATCGAAGCGGCTGCCGCCATCCGCCCGGAGCAGGCCACGGTGGCCCTCGGCGATTTCCTCGACTCGGATGATGAAGACATCGTTTCCGCTGCGTCCGAAGCCATCGACATGGCGGCGGATATACTGCATGACAGCGAAGACGAGGACTACGATGACGTTGAGGATGATGAGGACGATGGCATAGCCCAGTGAGTGAATCGGGGGGACCGGGTGCCCGGTGCGCAGGACACCACTTCCGCGCTTCCTCTCGAACCACTATATATGTGCGACGGCTGATCGCGGATTCGCGTTTCATTCATCAGGTTGTGAATCAGCCTCTGAACTGTTGCGGCCACGTCCGGGAAGGCATGCAGTTTGCCCCCCGATTGTTCGTCCATGTACCAGGCGGCGATTGATTTCGATCATCAGTGCATACACTTTTGAATTGTCGTTTGCGAATCTCTCGGGAACGAGCACTCCTGAATACGGCCGATTAGTTTCCACGGTGAGCCCGCAGGATCCCAGAATCTCCTGGGCTTGCTCCACCAACCAGCCAGGTGTATTGGACGGACTCGTTCCCAGGCAGATATCCGGCCGGTCTGTCATCGGGTCCAGATCGCAGGGGATTGGAGTCGACGGGAAGCTATGGCAGTCCAGCAGCAGACAAGCGCTGCTTTCCCCAAGCGCCTTCTCGATGGCAGAATTCAGGGCCGTGTGGTGCGGCGTGTAAAAGCGGTTGATCAACGTTATGCGCTCTGCCCGCGTTGGCGAAGGGCGCAGTTGCTTTCCATCGGATGTCCGCTCGTAGACCACCCCCATCCCTCGTGCCGCCATCGGCTCGAGGGCGTCATCGAGATAGCGCTCCGGGTCGACCACCAGCCGGCTCACCGGGAACCGGACCACCGTTGTTGCGGCCGGGGGGCCGGCGAAGAGCTCGTCGGTGAAGTGGTCGGTCATCACGGCGAGCTCCTTCGCCAGTTCCTCGTCGGAAAGCAGGAATGGATCCCTCAGGTCGGCGGGGATCACCCTTGAACTGTGGGGGATGTGCAGGACGGTCGACAATTCTCTTTCCCCCTCGATGATCAGTCTTCATCTTCCTCGTCTCCATCCACGCATCGCAGATCGCCGCTCGTGTTGGCGGCGTATCGCCGGCCATTGATTCGGGCCTCGATGCCGGCCTGGTCGGCGACACAGCGACGGGCGAGCTCATCCGTGGGAAATGCCGACGAAAGCAGGCCCTTCGTCGCGCTGTTCACGTCGAGCATGTTGCTCTGATCAATGGCATCGTCGAGGGTCGGGTAGGGCCCGAGGACGATTCCGTCCACGATCGGGTAATACTTGCCCTGGTATTCGTAGATGCTTGAGACACCGCCTCCGGCCATACCGCCCGTGTCCCAATAGTGTGTGAGTTCACATGAGCCGAAAGTCATAATGGCTTCGCATAGGTCCCACTCTTCGAGGTCCAGTTCGTCCTCCGGCACTGTACCGAATTCCTGCTCTCCTTCCTCCTCTTCGTCAATTCGCCCGTATTGGACTTCCGCAAGCAGATGCTCGGAGGCCAGGCGAAAGTAATTGGCCGTATTCTCGAAGTTCACTTCACGCGATCCGTCATCGACGAGGATGGCGTAGGTGAGGAATTCGTTCCCCTGCCCGGTCAGCAGCACGGTCATCTCACCGGAGATGGCGAAGGGGACTTCGGCGATTTCCAGTCGCCATTCCTTCGTCGGAGGAACGATGCCGGAATTCCAGAGAAGGTCGGCCGCATCCGGAAGGTCGACGAGCAGGGTGAGATATCGCTGGACCTCGATCTCTTCGATCTCGATGTCGAGATCTGCCGTTGTGCGGAAGAGGTAGCCCTTATACCTGGCATACTCCCTGAGCGGCGCCGCCGCCCCCCTGTCGGTGATCATGCGAGAAAGATCATCCGCTGCTCGCCGCCGATCGGGCAGGATCGGCTGGTCGAGGGTGAACAGGGAACCCGCCGGGTGATACGCGATTCGGGAGGGACCGGCGAATTTCAGCTGGATGTTCCGCCCTCTGGTAACACGATAGAACAGGTCCTCGAATCGCGGGTGAGCGTAGGGACGGGCATCGCCGAAGTGCTGCATCAATGCTTCATCGACGCTCGTGTCATCGGTTCTGCCGATGATCGTTCCGTCATAGAACTCAACGATGGCCGCCTGGTCACCTCCCGCGGTCACCTCGTAGACCAGATCCTCCCCGGCCAGGTAGTTGCCGATCAGACACTCACCCTCCATCCTGATCGACCCGTGATCCAGCCGACCGAATCCCATGTACCCCGGCAGTCCCAGTTCAACTGCTCTCGCCATCTTCCGTCCCTCCCTGTGGTGGTTGATTGCGGGACGGCACCGTGCCGCCCCGTCCGCCGGGCGGGCACGAAAAAGCCCGCTCCGGCTGAACGGGCCAAAGCGGGCTGGATAGACGTTCAAGTCTCGCTTTAGCCGTATGTTTTGAGCGCCCGCAAGCTGATTAATCAAATCGGCGCTTATTCTGCTGTTGAGACCGCTGGTCCTCCCCTTGAAGGCTGAATCCGGGCAATAAAAAACCCGCCTCAGCTTGGTGCGCTAAAGCGGGTAAACATTCTGATCCCATCTCTTTAGCTGGATTTATATGGCGCCCGCAAGCTGAAATCAAATCGGCGCAACCCAATAATCATATCAAAGATCAGAGTGGATTGCAAGAGTACGGTGACCGAATGGCACATTATATTTCGATTTCATTCTTTCGGCACACCATTCTTCTTGACCAGGGTGCGCCATTGGCGTGAGTTTGTTGAAAAATCTCAGTCGAGTGGAACGTGAGGAATTCCGATGAAGAAACAGGACGTTGAGAAGCTGGTGACCAGTGTCCGGCAGGCCGGGCAGGTCTGGCGAAACGAGATCAGGGCAGGACGCGAGTACAACTATCGTCCTGCTGGCATCAAGGCCATTCTGGAATAGCTGGAGCTGTCCCAGCCGGAGTTCGCGTTCATTATTGTTGTCAGTGTTGCCACCCCTGGCAACCGGGAACAGGGCCGGCGCAGCCCGGAAGGGCCGGCCCGGGCGCTGCTCAGGATCGCGGAGAAGAATCCACAGGCCCTGGTCGAAGCGCTTGACCCGTGATGTGAGTGCGGCCACTGGCTAAGCGAATGGTTACATGATGGTCTTTACCGCGGGTGCCGGCCCGAAACAGTGTGCCGACGAGGACAGGCCCTGATGAACGTGCTGAAGAGAATCGGCGATCGTACGCTCCGCATCTGGGGCGCCGGGAGTCGTGTGAGCAGCATCATCTGCGGGGCGCTCATACTGGCGCTGAGCCCCGGCAGCTGGCCGCGAACGGTGCGCCAGCAGTTTTCACGGCAGATCCTTTTCACCGGGGTCGAAGCGCTGGGCCTGATCCTGCTCATCGCCGTGGCCGCCGGCGTATCGGTGGTGGCCCAGGCCCAGCTCTGGCTCAGCAGGTTTGGTCAGACCGACATGTTCAGCCCCCTGCTGGTCGTCGTGATCATTCGGGAGATCGGCCCCCTGCTGGTCAACCTGGTGGTCATCGGGCGCAGCGGGTCGGCGGTGGCCGCCGAAATGGCGTCGATGCGGGTGCGGCGCGAAATCGAAGTGCTCGATGCCCAGGGGATCGACCCGATGGTCTATCTCGTCATGCCCCGCGTGCTCGGCATCGCCGTATCGGTGTTCGGCCTGGCGGTGATCTTCACCGTCGTTTCTCTCGGCAGCGGGTACCTGGCCGGCCTGCTCCTGGCCGCGGCCCAGGGTGGCCCGGCCCTGTTCCTCAGCCGGGTTCTCGGTGCACTTGCCCCGACAGACATGATCCACTTCCTGGTCAAGACACTGGTGCCCGGCCTTTTGACCGGGGCCATCTGCACCATCGAGGGCCTGGGTGTTGGCGATGCCGCCACCGAGGTCCCCAAGGCGGCCACCCGGGGTGTGGTCCGGTCCATCGGGGCCGTGGTGGTGGTCTCGGCCCTGGTTTCACTGTTGACCTATGGATGAGGCGATGGAGCAGATTGTCGAATTCGATGAGGTGAGCTGGTCGGAGCGGTCCCACCGTTTCTCGGCCGTCACCCGCCTGTCCTTCGCGGTCGGCCCCGGGGAGCAGCTGCTGATCCGGCCGGAAGGAAGAGGTGCCCGCCTCCCGCTGTGCGAACTGGCCGCAGGACTGATTCGTCCGGACAGCGGGACGGTTCGTTTCGAGGGAAGGTGCTGGGAGGACATGTCCGGACGGGAGCAGTCCAGGGTGCGCGGGCGTATCGGCCGGGTATTCGATGAACAGGCGTGGGTGAGCAACTTGAGTGTCTACGAGAACATTGCCTTGTCGCCACGGCACCACGGGACCCTCTCCGGGGCGGAGCTCCAGGAACGGGTGCACCGTCTGGCTTCGGCTGCGGGAATCCTCGACAGTCTCTCTCTGCGGCCGGACCAGGCTCACCGGCGTGAGCTTCAACTGGCCCAGTGGGTTCGCGCGCTGCTCGATGATCCGAAACTGATTCTCCTGCAGCAGCCGGTCCGGGGTGTCCCCACGGAACTGCACACCCTGCTGCTGGATTGGGTTCGATCCGCACTGGACCGGGGCAGTGCCGCGATCTGGTTCACGTCCGCGGCCGACCTCTGGCGGAGCAGCGGGCTGAAAAGCGCCAGGCGGTTCATTATGAGCGATGGAACGCTGGCGCCCATAACGGAGGTTGAATGATGGGAATGCCGTTCAAGCTGAGGTATGCCAGCGAACTTGCCGGAGGGTTCGTCCTCCTGGCAATCCTGCTGTTGATTGTGGGCATTTTCATCGCCGGCCATGCGCAGGGCTGGTTTGAGGGCCGGTTTGTTCTCCGCACGCTGTTCGACACCGAGGATGGTTCGTTCGGTTTGAATGAGGGTGACGAGATCCGCATTCGGGATACGGTGGCCGGCAGGGTGGGCAAGATCGTTCCCAACGACTCGGGCGACCTGGAGACCACCTTCATCATCCTTAATCGTTTCAAGCCTTTCGTCAGCACCGAATCCATCGCCATCGTCAAGAGAAAGTTCGGTGTGACCGGGGACGCCTTTGTGGAAATCGGGGTGGGGCGGGGCGAGCCGGTCGGTGATGGGGACTGGATCACATGCCAGAAGGACGAGGAGATCATGGAGACCGCCCAGCAGTTCATCGCCGACTTCAAGGAAGCGCTGCTGCCGCTCCTCGAGGACTTCCGGCAGCTCATCGAGCGCTCGAACCGGATCGCCGGCTCCATCGATGCGTCGGAGGGCATGATCGGATCCATGGTCAGTGACGAAGAACTGGCCTCCGACGTCAAGCAGATCGTGCGGAACATGGACGGCGCGCTGCTGCAGTCACGGCAGACGCTGGATGAAAGCAATCGGTTGGTCACCCAGATCGCCGAGAGCCTGGAGCAGAAAAAGGGACTGCTTGGATCAGCGCTCAACGACGAAGCCCTGCTGCAGGATGTGCAGGACGTATTGGACAGGATGAACCGGCTTGTGGGCGAGGTGACCGTCGGGCTGGAGCAGGAAGAGGGCCTGGCCGGTTCCATGCTCTACGACAGGGAACTGGCCGACAGTGTGACGACCCTCGTCGATGACTTCGGTGCCCTTACATATCAGGCGCAGGTGACTTTCGAGGATATCGACCAGCTGGTTCTGGGGGCCCAGCAGCACTGGCTGCTCCGCAAGCACATCCCGAAGGTGCAGGAGGATCGCTGGTTCTATCCGGGACAGTTCCGCGGGCGGGAAGCTTCACGCCACCTCGAGCGGTTCACCCTGGCTCTGGACCAGGCCCGGTCGATGAACAGCAACCTGGAGATTGCGCATGCCGCCGTCAACATGGCCGTCCTCCTCCTTCCCGCGGGGGATGGGGAAGAGATCAACGCGCTGCTGCAGGAAGCACGGACCGAATTCAGCGCAGCCGGGGAGAGCGCTGTCCGCACCCGGTTTCTGGAAGCCGAGTTGATTCGGCAAAGCGGCGCAGTGGAAGAGGCGCTGGACCTGGTGCAGACCTGGTTGCCGCAGGTCGATTCGTCCGAGAAGGACCTGCGTCTCTATGGCACCCTGCTCCGTGCCGACCTGCAGTGCGACCTGGGTCGCGGCGCCGAGGCCCGGGGCGGGCTCGACTCGCGTCTCGCTTCGAGCGGGAAGATCGAGTCCCGTTTTCTGCAAGCCAGGGTCCCTGCGATCCACGGCCGTATCTTCCTGGCGGAGGGGAAGCCGGCCCTGGCCGCCGAGCAGTTCGACCAGGCTGCCGATCAGATGAGAGAAGCGGGGTCCTATCTGGCCATGGCCGAGCTGCTCCAGCTGGCGGGTGCGGCCCATGAGGAGGCGGGAAACGGGATCGCCGCGTCGGACCGCTACTTCCGGGCCGCGCGCACCATCTACTACGGCGGATCGCCGGCCCAGGCCTGGCGTATCCTGGAACGGGCACTGCCCCCGGCCATGGCGGCCGGGGACCAGCACCAGGTCTCGCGGATCAACCGGCTCCGCGAGGAGATCGACTTGAACCGGAAATAGCGGCCACTCTCCGCGGGTGACCGCCTCCTCCTTGCCCGAACGGCGCTCCGGCTGCACCACTGTCGCCGGCGGTGGCAGCTTCACCACCTGCTGGAACCAGCCCATCCCGGCCCCCGGTTCGCTGGTCGGTAGTCCAGATCGGGGTTTCGATTTACATGCACTGTCTGCGGCAATATCGGCTGGCATTTCCACCTCCCACCCACCTTTAGTTTCATCTGGTCCATCCGGCATTCCAATTGCAAAGTCATATCTGCAACCTGCGATAACCGGCTGATTTTACGCAACAGTTCGAACAGGGCTGTGGCAACCGGGGTTTCCATGGCGGAAATCACGGTAGTCAGCGGCGATCCAGGAGGGTGATGAATGACCAACGATCTTACTCAATACGCCTCGCTTCTCAGCGAGATCAAATCCCGTATTGGCCGCGCACAAGCCAGGGCGGCGCTCTCGGCAAACAGGGAGATGCTGGCCCTTTATTGGGATATCGGCCGGCTGATTACCGAGCGGCAGGCGAGGGAGGGGTGGGGGACTTCTGTTATCCCCCGGCTTTCGAAGGATCTCAAGAATGAGCTGCCGGGACTGAAGGGGTTTTCTGAGCGCAATATTGACAGGATGCTCCAGTTTTATCTCGAGTATCCCTCTCTATTCGTTGGACAGCTTCAGGAATCGAAAAATCAAGGAGGGTCTCGAGGAGAACCAATTTCGCCACCGCTGGTGGCGAAATTACAAGCTATTGATAAAAAACGACTTGTCTCTAATGTCTCAATTCCGCAAACACCGTTTGCGAAATTGGAGGAGGGATCCGTTGGGGATGAAGGTGAGTTGAATTCAGCCTCCCCCACTGAAAATCTCCAAGATCGTCCAGCAATTTCGCCAACACTGTTGGCGAAATTATCATGGTCCCATAACATCTTATTGATTCAATCAGTTAAAGACCTTTGCGCCCGGCATTGGTACATGACGCATATCATTGACCAAGGCTGGAGCTATAGCGTCTTAAAGCAGATGATCAAGAACTCGGCCCACCTCCGCCAGGGGAAGGCGGTCACCAACTTCGAGGCGAGCCTGCCCCCAACCCAGTCCGACCTGGCGCTCCAGACACTGAAAGATCCATACATCTTTGACTTTCTGACCCTAGACACCACCTTTCGTGAGAAGGAGCTGGAGGCCGGCCTGATCCGGCACCTCCAGAGATTTCTCCTGGAGCTGGGAAAGGGCTTTTCCTTTGTCGGGAGGCAGGTTCCGCTCACCGTAGGAGAGGACGAGTTCCATATCGACCTGCTCTTCTACCACTTGAGGCTGCGCTGCTTCGTGGTTATCGAGCTCAAGGCCGGCCCGTTTAAACCGGATCATGAAGGGAAGATGAACTTCTACCTCAACGTTGTGGACGACCAGTTGAAGCACGACACCGACAGCCCTTCCATCGGGCTGATCCTCTGCAAGGACAGGAAGAAGCTCATCGCCGAGTATGCCCTGCGGGGGATCCAGAAACCGATCGGCATCTCGGAGTACGAATTGACCAGGGCCCTGCCCGAAGATCTGAAATCATCCCTGCCCACCATCGAGGAGATCGAACAGACGCTCGGGCCGGTTGGCGGCAAGCGGCGGTGAGACCCAGGCAATAGGAATCTGCGGAATAAACAGGAGGTGAGATCGATGAGAACCGACCAGAGAATGAGACAGGGACTGCCGTTTCCCACGCGCCCGCTGAAGGTGAAGGGAGGGGTAGTAGAGGAGTACATCATCCCCGATGAGTACAAGGAAGATGTCTTGCGGCTGCTCTATCCATTCGTCCCCGTCCCCTCTCTCGATGACGAAATGACCGATATCCACGAGGACAAGACATTCCTGGTGAAGGAATATCGTGTCGTTCGGGAAGGCAACATGGACATGCTGGTCAGCCCCTATTACCCGATCAGCGGGGGCTCGGTCATCGACTGGGTTTCAGATGACAATTGGATCGAGTTTGACGAGGATGACTGGGAATCTGTCAAATAGCCTGTAATTCCTGCCTGAACAGCTTGTCATGTGACCTGTCAGGGACACGATTCGTGTGCCAGGGTCACCTGTTTGAAATGGAATATTGAAAATATGTCAGAAATGACATAAAATAAAATTTGCTGTTTGGGAGGCAGGGTGAATGGGCAAGGACCAGGGGGCGAGGAAAAATACTGGGGCGCGGGGTGATCGTGAGGCTGGGGCCTCCCTCGGCCTGGCAAAGAACGAACGGGATTACACCGAACTTCGGCTGGCCCTTGCCACAAGTCTTCGCGACCGAAGAAAAATGATGAGAATGACCCAGGTCGAGCTGGCCGGGTTGATGAACTCCAGCCAGTCGCGGGTGGCCAAGATGGAAGCCGGTGATCCGACGGTTTCCCTCGATCTGCTCATCCGCTCCCTGCTCACCCTTGGTGCTGACAACAGGGCGATTGGGCGGATAATAACGTTTTCGAAGCTGATGGCTCGAACGGGCCGGCTATAATCAGGCTGGATATAGTTGTTGATGTGCTGACGAAAACAATCGTGGTCGTAGCCTGATAATCTGGGCTCTCCAGGACTGCCGGGAGGATAGTTTTACTATGTCGAGTGACCGCACTCTTTCCCGCTTTCGCGGCGCCCTCATGGCCGTCAACCTCGGTGACGATGCCGACACCACCGGCGCCGTGTATGGCCAGTTGGCTGGAGCCTTCTACGGCGAGAATGGCATCCCGGCCCAGTGGCTGGAGAAGCTGGCCCTGCGGGATATCATCGAGCGGTATGCGGAGAAGCTCTACGATTTAGCGGGGGTTGAATAGGAGCAGGCAGCCGACCGGTCACCCGCGCCGTGACTCCTCACGTCCAGGCAACACGAACATTTTATCAACCAGTGACTTGACAAAAGCTACGACGGTATATATTTTTTATGGATAGGGTAGCTGAAAGTTACTAGGTCTCTCAATTTTTCATCTGGCTGAATCAAAACATAGATATGGAATCGGTGAGGCGGATTTTTGTCGCGACTTGCGGTTACTGCCACACGTGTCTCTATTCGATTGCCTGACCGAAACAACTGAGCCATCAATGAAATATGAAGAACTGAAGACCCTTCGCCAGGAAGGGGTTGAGCTGGGCAAGAAGGGCCTGTTTCAGGATGCCCAGATCAAGCTCTACAAGGCGTTCAACTCATCGGAGGACTTCACCGAGTTCCATCTTGAGGTGGGACTGGATCTGGTGTGCGTCTATCGCCGGATGGAGAGCTATTCCGCTGCCCTGGATCTGATCGAGTATATCGCCGGTCATGATTTTGAAAGTGACTACTACGTTGCCCTTGCCTACCTCGACCGAGCACTCATTGAATACAACCAGCGTGATTTCGAGAAGGCGATGGAGACTATTCAAGAAGCTGAAGCATTATTTGACGAGAATTTCCCCGTATCGAAATATTTGGTATTTGGCTATGGTTAAGGGTCGAGTATATTATAGCAAGGATCAATTAGAAAAAGCAATCGAAGAGTTTTGTGAATGCAATTGAATTGTGTCAGCTTTATGGAATAAAACGGCACCTTCAGAAACATATGACAATTTTGGTGAAGCATATATTGCATTCGGTGAGATATTGAGAAAGGCGTTGATCTTGATCAAAAAGGACCCTTCAATCAGTGAAGCGATTGGAGATTTCTATCTATCAGGCCGTAAACTATCAAACCTTGATGTATGCAAGCTTTAAGAGAAATGATTTGGAGGCAGCAAAGGAATATGCTTCCGCATGTTTGAAAATTGCATATGAGAATAACTATCGAGCGATTGTCCGTGATGTCTGTTATCAGATCGGGCGGCACTATAAATTGAATGGACAGCCGGACGTGGCCGAGGTATTCTTCAAGAAAGCCTCAAACGCTGATATGCGTTTGAGCGCGGAGTTTCTTGAGGGAACTCGATATCGATATCATCAACTCACGCGGTACTAGTCTGGGAGAAGAGTAAAATGCAAACACACAAGAACACTTACACTCGTAGTTCTTTGCGTTTTTACTCTCTGTTTTGCGGATGTTGTGTTGGCCGCAAACAGTGTGACTGATTCGAGTGGTCGCGTATGGTGTGTTCGTACGGAGGTGAGTCCTGCCCCCATGTTGGACAGGAAATCTATCTTTATGAAGAGGAAGTGGAACCTTCGGCGAGTTTATCACCATGGATAAGACTCTTGATGCATCACCACATGTCTTTCTACACTGCAATTCAGGAAAAATCGGAATCGTCTGGAGTCGTGAGAACGTGGCCACGGGCAGGATGGAGATCTGTTCCACTATCTATTGATCAAGAGAGCGGGCTCTGGGTTTATCCCTTCACGATCCTTACCAGTCCCCAGGGAGATGTGGATCATACCGAACCACGGATGGAGATTAGTCCGTCTGGAACCACCCATCTCGTTTACGTGGCAACAACAGTGATGGGAGGCCGAACATTTTCATCATTGATCTACCGTATGAATGAAGGTGGGGTTGGTCTGAGCCATGACCGTTTCACTGTCTGATGAGAGGTGGATCTCCTGAGCTCTACCTTGGTGCGTCGGAGTCAGGGTTATCCGTTAGTGCTTGTATACTTGAGTTGCCCTCAATCTGTTGGAAGTCGTTTTTTCAATTCCACGTAGTCAGAGCCAATCGATTAAATCTTTGCAGAAGGATGGTAGCGATCCAGATCCTTGGATGGCTTTAATAAAGCACCGCCTGCCAATAAATCTCCGATAGCCTTCAACTCCTATACAACGCGCTGTCTGAAAATCTTGGTAGGCTCTCATTGCAATGAGTGCTACTACTGACATTTTTGTTGGTGTATCCGGCGCTGTAATCACCCCTGCCACACAGCATAGCCGCGTTTCTGCAAAGAAATCAGCTCGTCTTTTCTCAGCTTCTTCAGCCTCTAGCCGGGTTCTGTATCCCTGGTAATTCTTGTAAAGCCTTGGTCGCAGTCGAATACCAAAATCGCGAGCATAAATATTGTAGCGATATTGAACACCATCCAAGTGTTGTTTGAGTCGATTCTCTGGCGTATGGGCGGTTGACCCGACATACACACAGGGCTTGCCCTCACGATAACCAGGATTACGGTTCCGAAACCGCGTTCATGTCAACACTTTTTGATCCAACTCGATGACATAGACGGTGTAGGGCATTTCACTCACCTCCTTCCACAATAATATTGATCGGTTCTGGGGATGCATTCAATGCCGGTTGGTGGAAAGAAAAGCTCTGCCCATCCATAAAAAAGGGGCGCCCCCTCCCGGAGGCGCCCCATCGTATCTCCGTCCACTAACTCATTAAACCTCTACCGCCGGAATCCCCGCCGCATCGAAGCGCTGGTCATCCCACCGTGGCGGCCGCGGTCGTCGGTGGCGGCCTGCTCCTCGTTGGGGAAGGCGCTGAGGTGCACCAGCCGTTGGTCAACAGTGAGCGCAGCGCCGGTGACGGCGTTGTTGCTGATCCGGATGTCTTCGCCCAGGCCGATGGCCGGGTGGCTGGTGGCTTCGGCCAGACCCACCGAGGCGATGAACAGCATGGCCCTTTCCAGCTGCAGGTCCTTCTCCTCCTCGCTGCGCTCGTCCTGGTTACCGCCGGCATAGCGGGAGTCGAGGGCGTCCAGCGCGTATGAGCGGACCAGCTTAGGCAGCAGTGTGGCCAGCGTATCCGGATGGTCGAATAGCTCGAGGCCGGCGATCCTGCCGCCGATGGCGAAGATGGCGCCGGCCTGGCCCTCCACCGGGCTGAAGGCGCGGACAAAATCGTCGATACTGGTCCGGTGCCGGTCGTAGATCGCCTTCATCTCGCTGCTCTCGGAGTAGGCCGCCATGCGGTCCAGCTTACCGCTGATGTCGTTCCACACCGCGCTCTGGTCGGAGGCGCGGGATTCAGACATATGCATCATACGCGTGACCCCGGCCATCTTTCCCGCTCGACCCGAGGCGTGCATCGTCTGGGGCGAGGCGGCGAACTCGGTTGAGGTGTGGCGCCAGCGGCCGGCCTCCACGCAGGAGACCGGGATGACGATCCTGGTGTTGGCATCCACCATCACGGTGAGGTTGATCACCCGGTTCTGCTTGGCGCCCACCATCTCCTCGCCGTCGATCACCAGCAGCGGTTTGTCGGCGTTGTTGTGCAGCAGCAGCTCGGGCACGCTGCCCCCCTCGGAGACCTCGGTGATCTTCACCGACTTGCCGGCAAGCCCCTGGTCGAGGGTCATGTAGCCCGGCTTTTCCCCCTTGGCCTTGAGGATCAGCGGGTAGAGGGTCAGGTTGCGGAATGTGGTGGGGGAGCCAACCTCCACCGTGTCGAGGGTCTTTTTGATAGTAGCCATGATGCCTCTCCTTTGGGCTGGCCGGCGCCGTTGCCGGCAAAGATTCCGTGTAATAAGCACATGACGGACTGGGGAGAGGTTTTATGACAGGGGGGGCTTCAGGCTGGTTGGGCGCTCTTCTCCGCCAGCACATCGAGCTCGCGCTGGTCGCCGATAACGAATATCTTCGGACCGTTAAGGATGCTGCGGACGAACTGCTGGTCAGAAGCCTGCTTTATCCTGAATTCGGCTTCGGTCAGCACCTGGGGCCTGATCTCACGGTCCAGTTGACCGGATATCCCCGCAAGGTGCAGGGTCAGGCCAGTCAGACCCATGCGGCCGATCACCAGCAGGTCGATACCGCTCTTCTCGGTTTCTTCCGACCTGGCCAGCGGGCCGTGGACAAAGGCCACCCGGGTATCGGCGGTGGACAGCCGGGGCCTCAGCACATCCACCAGGCCATTGGTTTTCAGGACCAGCTGCCGCAGATCCGGGAACAGCGGATGGTTCCGGTTGGCCCTGTAGCAGACCCGGTTGCCGTCGTTTCGCCGCAAAACCAGGCCCAACTGGGTCAGCTTGCCGAGTTCCTGGCGAATGGCGCTCTCGCTGAGACCGGTCCGGCGAAAGATCTCACGGTTGTGCAGCTCTGGCGTGGTGCATCCGTATAACAGACGGAAAATGCTGGACCTGGCCTTCGAGGAAAGGATGACGGATAACATGCTCATGCGCGTTTATAACACGCAATCGCGTAGTATATCAACGCAAAACATCATTTCTGGTGTTGTTCTGCTTCAAGGTCGGCGTTGATATCAAGGACCATCTGTGGTCCTTTACCGATCTCCAGGCGGGAGTCTCCATCGGGCAGGGGGAGGCGGACAGAACCCTTTTCGTCGGTCCGGGCGTGAACCGGGTCTTCCCATCCCGGTTCCAGCCGTACCGGTATCATGGGCACCGGCTGGCCTGATTTTGCATCTTCGATCACCAGTTCGAGGATTGCCTCACCCTTTCTACCACTGGTCACTGCTCGAATCAGCCAGCGGCCGGTGTCGATCAGCCGCGGATTGGAGGCCCCGGGTGGCGGAGGAGGAGGGGCAAGGGCGCGGTCCTCGCAGACCGAGAGTTTTTCCTCGGAATATGCGGTCGCATCCATGCAGGGCAGCGGGCTGTCCGTTTCAGCCAGCATCTTCAGGGCCCGTGCGTGTGCCGGTTCACTGGTCCGGGCCGGATGGAACACCTGCTTGAAACGATCGGTGAAAAAGACCCGCAGCCGGCCGAGGAACCTGGGGCCGCGCAACTGTACCTTAAGTTTCTCCAAACTCTCCTTGCTGGGGAGCGGAGCTTCCAGCTTCATGCTCAATATCAGCAACTTGTCAAAGACGGCGAGGAAGTGGTCGTTGGACCGAATGTGGGTTTCGACCCGCTCCATCTCTCGCTCGTCCAGCGCCTCGTCGAGGTACGCGGCAATTTCATCGTGAGTCGGTTTCGGGCCGTGCGGTTTCAGGATGTGGCTCAGGGTGTGCGTTCTCATCCACCTAGCCTCCCCCAGCTGCCGTCGGCAGAGGGGACAGCTCCTGATGTGGCCCGCGACTTCGGGATCGAGATTCTCTCCGTCGCGGAAAGCGACGATCTGTTCTGGTGCTGCGTGTTTCATGGTTCTCGGTTACAGGACGCGCAGGGGGCGATGATTCTGACAGGGTGATGGCTAAATTGCCGGCGCCAGACCATCATCCCTGAGGAGCTCGTCCAGAATTTTCTTCAGTCGCTTCTCCACCCGTGAAATTATACTGCCAACCGAGCCTATCGTGTAACCCATCTCTTCAGCAATCTGCTTGTAGGACTTCTCCTCGAGATGACGCAGGCGGATGATTTCCTGGTCCCGTTTCGAGAGTTTGTCCATCGCCTGGTAGAGCAGACGGCGCTGCTCGGCTGCCGCTGCCACTTCCTCCGGGCTGGGATCCGTGCTCACCGGGTCCATAACCCAGGCGGTGTCGTCCTCGTCATCACGCCGCTCGAAGGACACTTCGCTCCACACCTTCAGTTTGGAAAAGTGGTCGTTGGCCAGATTTCTCGTTACGGTACCCAAGTAGTTGACAAAGTTCCCTTCTCTTCTCCAGTTGCGCAGCCGCCGGCAATCATCTTCGAACAGCTTAAGGAAGACCAGGTTGTGCAGATCGTCCGCCACGTCAGGCTTTATACCAAGGTTCCTGTGCAGGATGGAGTAAACGAATTTTGAGAACTTTTCAACAAAGAGATCGCTGGCCCCCTCAACGCGGTCAATCACATTCTGAATTAGAGTTCTGTCGTTTGTATTGTCGCTCGTTTGAATCACCTCCCCTCTATTCGTTTCAACATGCGGCCGTCGGTTCCGTGTCTTTCAATACCGGTTATACGGCCCAGGGGTCTGTTCGATCAGCATTTCCACGGCGCGCTGAATGGTTCGGATGCGCGCCCTTTCGGTGGCGGTTCGCGGTGCCTTGACGTGCACCTCGACGTCGGGTGACTTCACCCGCACCCAGGTGTCACCCTCCGGGGGGATCGCGCGGGTGCGTCATCCGCCAGCGCAGCTCCTGCAGCATCTCATGCAGCCGCCGAAGGAGCTTGCCGAAGTCACCAAGCTCGTGAATCCAGTATTTATTTCACGCGTGGATTCGTTCGTGAACCGGTGATGGATTGCCGATGCGCTCGGGTTGACAACTATTAAGACCGGGTTCTTTCCGGCGCAACCGCATTTCTTCATATTCTGCAAATTCATTGTCGAGAGCGTCCGACTCATCATGAGCGTTCAGCGGGGCTGGCATTCGATCCCCATCCTCAGTGTCGATCAGTTTGAACAGGGCCGTCCCGGAGAGGAGATAGTCGATCTGCGGCTCTTTCGAGCGAGTCGAGAGTGCTTCTTCATCTCCCTCAGGGTCAGCGGGCGGCCCAGGGGCTCCACGTTCTGGTCCTTCAGTTTGCGGATCAGCCTCAGTCTGCGCAGGGTCTTTTCCCCGTAGCGCGCATTGCGCCCCATGCCAGTGGCGCCGTCTACGATCCCCTGCGAGATGTAATGGCGATCTGCCTCTCCGTGAATCCCGTAATCTTCAACCAACTCGGCAATGTATAGCCTTCGGGCTGCTCCCCGTCAAATTCTCTGAGGATGACCATCGTTCATTCTCCTTTGCCGCCTGCCGTCGTGTCGCCTTCAGGGCTGACGTTGGCTACCTGCGTCACATGTGCATGGCCGATTTCTCGAACCGATCGGCCAGTTTCTTCCATCCGGATCTGTGTATGAATATACCGACGAATCTCACCAATGTCAAGTAGATCCCCTGATGAGTCAATTTTGATAATTATGCAGGCAGTATACACTGCGATTGTCAACTTATTGTTTAGAATTGTTAAAATACACCATTATAGAATAATGGTTTTAATGTTTATATAAGTTGTTGGCATCCATGTCAACATCCAGTTTAATTGTATCCGATTCACGCTTCTTGGTTAACATGTTGTCATCAGGTAATTTGATCAAACTTGACAAGTTGTGATTTGATTTCGTCCTGTCACAAACTTGCCTGGCAGAGCCGTCAGTGGGTCATGTCAGCGGACAGGACGCCGCCAGCCTCGCGATCGCGCGAGAGGCTGTTCCGGGGTCGGCGGCAACCCGCTCCGCCATTGGCAATCAGCATTCATTGAACAGAATCGGAGGTGCAATATGAAATGGACTATTCCCTTTCACTGGAAGGACGGAATCGTGGTCTGCGACATCGAGGGCCGGAACATCATCATGGACACCGGATCGCCGGCAACCATCGGCACCGATGTCCGGCTCTGCAACCGAACTGCGAGATCATCAGCCATCCTGCTCTCCATGGTGGGCGAGCGTTTTCTCCCCGCCTGGGCCGCCGGCCTGGTGGGCCTCGACTTCATCAACCAGTTCACC
Source organism: uncultured Acidobacteriota bacterium (assembly GCA_963836075.1). Taxonomy (GTDB): domain Bacteria; phylum Acidobacteriota; class JAQAZP01; order JAQAZP01; family JAQAZP01; genus JAQAZP01. Next base: position 273,768 of record CAWIIB010000009.1, on the reverse strand, counting down.
ACCACGGTGGACGCGCAGCGGATGACGGTCACCTTTGACGAGGGCGACACCCAACCAGCGGGCTCGGCGGTGGAGCTGCTCCCCGCCTTCTACCAGGGCGCACCCTTTGTCCCGGTGCAGGTGGACGGGAAGCGCCTGCGGGCATACGTGGACACCGGCTCCACCCTCAGTTACATCGGCGGCGAGCTGCTGGCCACCGGCCCCCAAGTGGGGGAGTGGGACGACTACCACCCGGTTGTGGGAGAGTTCCACACGCCGGTGCACCGGCTGGCCGCTGACATCGGCGGTGAGCAGGTGGACCTCGAGTTCGGTGGCATGCCGGGGATGCTCGGCCTGGGCCTCCAGGCCATGGGCGCCGACATCCTCGTCGGCGGCGAGCTGCTGCGTCAGCGGCGGGTGACCTTCGCTCCTGCTCGTAACGCGCTCTTCCTCGAATCCTATCGCTAACCAGGAGGGGCGTCCGGTTTATTCGCCGGGCGCCCCTTCCCTCGGTCCCCGTACCCTCGTACCTCTTGCCACTCACACTCCCCAGCCCCCTCTTGACGGATGTAGCTTAAAAGGCTACGATCATAGCTAATAAGGCTATATTAGCCGAGGGAGGGGGCCATGGTGGCAGTGCCGGAGACGTTGAGCCGCCTGTTTGCTTCACGCCTGCGGATCAAGATCCTGCACTGTCTCCTCTCCCATCCTGGTCAATCCTTCCACATTGCCGGCCTGGCCACACTGCTCGACGACTATTCGGCCACGGTCTCCCGCGAACTTTCCAATTTAGCCAAGGCCGGTCTGCTCAGTTCCCATCGCATCGGCAACCAGAGGCACTACACCCTCGCGTCCGATTCCCGATCCTTGAAGACCTGCGCAGTATCTTCATCAAGACCATGGGTGTCGGTGAGCCGTGAATCCTGCCGAGCGGAAACTCCGAGTGACAGACCGGAAACCGGAAACGTCCGTGCCTGGTGATCCACCCGGCATGATGGCACGTCGAATCCCTGCACCTCCAATACATCCTGTCGGCTATTCTACGTATCCCCGCTGACCTCCAGGCCCAGTCTCCAACTTACCGCACAACACCTGGCACGACCTCTGCAAAGAAACATAACGGAAATACTAAATCGTAAACTTCCGGGCCGGGGAAAGGAGGTGGACAGGGTCGGCCCTCAAGGTTGCTGAAGCCATTCCGGGGATACCCGGCAGTTCAAAACCCCAACAGTGGAGGAGGAACAGAAGTGAACGGACAGACGAACATGCGGCTGCAGTATTGGGCGAACTATCTCTTTTTCATGGTGCCGCTCCTGGCCGCGACATACATCGCCCTGGTGCTGGTGCCGGAGGCGTCCGCCCGCTGGCCGGCGCGGTTCATCAGCTGGCAGGAACTGTCGTTGCTGATGCTGGTCATTCTGTTCTCCTTCGCTTCCGCCCGGCCGCTCTGCCGGCTCCGGCAGCACACGCTGGGGCCCCGTGCCGGTCTGAACGGTATTGCCGCCGTCCTCTCGCTCTTCGCCATGGTGGGCGGGGCCGCGGCGCTCATGCTTCAGACCAGCCGCTGGATCGTGGGCGCCTTCCTCATCGCTGCGGCGCTGCCGCCGCTGGTCCGCGGCCTGGCCGGCTGCCGGCAGGGACGAACTCGGCCGGCGCTTCAACATGTGAGACAAAACGAAACTCTCTGATAGCCGAACAACATGTAAAGGAGTCGAACAATGAACATCCGCATCTTCAAACAGAACGTGGCCCTGCTCTGCATCACCCTGCTGCTGGCGGCCTCGGTGCAGCCCGCACTGGCCGACGATGTGCTCCCCGACATGGTGCTGCTCTATGAAACCGAGCTGAACCTTCTCGCCGACCCTGATCAGACCGAACAGATCTCCACCATTGCCGGGGCCATCCGCCAGGGCGGCCCGTACACCTTGCGCGGCTTCTACCTGATGGTTCCCACGGACAGCGGTGACAGCGAGTTTCTTGTGGCCAGCTATGCCTGGACCGAAGCGCAGGATGAAATCCACGTCACCATCCATGCCGGCGGCGAGATATACAGCTTCATCAACTTCCTGCAGTCGCGGGAGGAGGTGGACGACTTCTTCCAGCGCTACCTCGAGCAGTACCAGCGCTACTACGGCAATGGGCGCGACGGTGTGCCCCTCGGTTCGCAGAAGGCAGGGCAGACAATCGCCGACCGGATGATGCACTTCTTCACCTGGCTCGACGAGCAGCTGCTGATCAGCGAAGACCGTGAATACGGCTTTGCCCGCAAGTTCGCCTGGATGCGTTCGGAGACCTGTGCGCGGTTCGCTCCCCATGCGGCGGAGTTGCTGAGCCAGGTGGCCTACGCCCCGGTTTCAGAGATCGACAACGCCTGGGTCAGGGCGCTCACCTTTCAGGATCTGGCCGTTGTGTTCGACTACCCGATTCTGCGGGTCTTCGATACCGCGCCACCGGTGCCTGAGCGGAACGAGATGGAATCCTTCTCGCTGGGAATCGTGGCCCTGGAATCGAACCAGCCGTCGGGCGGCGGTTACGAATGGGGTTGGGACAACTACTACGACTGCTGGAACGAAACCTGGACCGGCCAGAACTGCCGGTCCTGCTGCAATGACTGGCTTGCCAACGCCGCATCGATCTGCGCCCTGATCGCCGTGTGGAACCCGCCTCTCGGCACCGCGTGTGCCGCGGCGGCCGCCACCGCCTATCAGTACCTGCCTGCTCGGCTGCAGTTTTGCCAATCCCGTCGTCATTGAGAGCTGGTCCGGCGGCGACTGATCCGACCCTGTCCAGCCTGTCCGTGTCCTGTTGGGGGGTGGCGGGCAGGCGTGAGCCGGGCGGCAGGTGTCTTGCCCTGTCGCCCGGCGTTTTTATTCCCGGAACCGGCCCACCGCCACCTTGGCGCCGTGACGCAGTGCGGCCGGGGAGAAGGCGAAGAAGCTGCAGTCGGGGATGGGGGTGAGCACGTCCCCGTCGTAGTTCCAGCCGCGGATGTGCGCGCCGAAGAGCGCAGAGGGACCGGGCCCGGTGACGATCTCGTCCATGCCGTCGTCGTCGATGTCCCCGCAGGTTACATTCACGCCATAGCGCAGGGTGCCGTAGGCGAAGTAGCTCACCGCCGGGATCGGGACGAACGACGACGAGCCGTCGAATTCCCAGGCGCGGACGTGGGGGCCGAAGACCGCGCCCGGCCCGGCGCCGGTGACGATCTCATCCATGCCGTCGCCGTCGATATCACCGCAGCAGACATTTACCCCCCAGCGCAGGGTGCCGTAAGCGAAAAAGCTGTTGAAGATCGGGTTCCCCTGGCCGTCGAAGACCCGCACCTGTGGGCCGTAGGCCGGCCCGGGCCCCGGGCCGGTAACGATCTCCGTATGGCCGTCACCGGTGACATCGCCCCCGGCCACGTTGACCCCGTAGCGGGGGGTGCCGTAGGCCATGAACGAAGTCCCGTTGATCGCCTCCACCCGGCCGCCGCCGAGGTAGCGGAAGGCTCGCACGTGGGGGCCGTAGGTGGATGCCGGCCCGGTGAGGATCTCGTCCCGGCCGTCACCGTCCAGGTCGGCGAAGGCCACGTTGACCCCGTAGCCCGGGGTGCCGTAGGCGCTGAAAGCAAAGATGGGGAACTCTTCGCCATTGGCTTCGAAGAGTTTCACCTCCGGAAGTATGTCCGGTCCCGGCCCGCCGCCGGTGAGGATCTCGTCAACGCCGTCGCCGTCCGGGTCGCCGCAGGCGAGGTTGGTGCCGTAGAACTGGTCGGGGTAGGCGGTGAACTCGCCGTAGGGGTTCGGCTGCCCGTTCGAGTGAAAACCGCGGACCAGCGCCGGATTGGCGGGCCCCGGTCCGGGACCGGCCACGATGCTCGGCACCTGCTGGCCGCCGTTGACCGCGGCATAGCGGTAGTGGGACGGGTCCCAGTCGAAGCTCTCCGGGTCGTGGTCGCCGTCGCCGAGGTTGATCGTCGACATCACCAGGCTGTCGATCGCGTTCCACCCGCTGATCACATGACTGCCGAATCCTTCCCCGTCCAGTTCCAGCATCTCGTATGACGGGTCGCCGCCGCCGGCGGGGAAGAGCATCAGCTGCACCGACCAGGCCTTGTCCGGATCGCCGTCGAAGTGCAGGGCGCAGGTGTCGGGCCCGCCGCCCTCGAAGCGCACAAAGCTGCTGCCGTACTCGGCCGGCGGCTCGGCCACCGCCGCGCCGTTGAGCGGGAAAGCCCCGGCGCTGTAATCGGCCTCCAGGGTGATGGAGACGTATTCGTCGGCTTCGTCGTAGTGCTGGCCGTCGTTGTGCTCACCGGTGAACCAGCGCCAGTTAGTGAAAATGCGGAACATCTCGTCGAAGGTCTCCGGCCCGTACCTGGCGATCACCGTCTCGATGGCATCGAGATGGTCCGGCTCGCCCCATATCCCCTCCTGGACCATTTCCTGCCAGATCTCGCCCACCATGGGGATCTCGTTGTTGTTGTAATACTCGACGAGGAACTTGGGAAAAATGAAGGCGGCGTACTGGTAGGGCTGGCCCCCGCCCTCGTGCCAGTCGATGGGCTTGTAGGGCCGGCCCTGGATAAACGGGGGCAGCATGTCGTTGATCCAGTCCCCCTCGGGGTAGGCGTAGTCCTCCATGATCGTGGCGGTGGCCTCGAAGAAGCAGGTGGCCGAGCCCCAGTTCATCGCCAGCTGGTGGGCGTGGTTCAGCTCGTGGCCGATGGTGGAGATCAGGTTTATGAGGCCGTCGGGCTGGGTGAAGGTGTAGGAACGGAGGTCCGACCACCAGGAGTCCTCCCAGTCGTCTTCGGGGTAGATCCCGGCATAGCTGTAAGTGTCGATGTAGATGTCGTAGTCGTTGCTGCCGCCGCGGTTGTCGTCGGGTGGGGTGTCGTAGAAACCGGCCACGTCGACGAAGTAGCGGTAAAACTGCTCGGCATGACCGAGAAACTCCTCGGCCAGCGGGATCTGTTCGGTTGTTTCGTAGTGGACCCGCAGGGGGGCGATGGATGACTGAACGAATCCGATGGAGTCGGGCCGGGAGCGGAGGTCCATCAGTTGTGTCCTGATCTCCGGGCTGCAGCGGTCCATCTCCTTCCGAGCTCTGATGAAGAGTTCCAGCGGGCAGACGAACGTTTCGGGGTAGGGGAGTCCGGCCAGCTCCGGCGGCAGCTTGTCCCGCTGCTTGTAGGCCTGGCAGCGGTAGAGCAGCGCCCGGTCCCACTCGATCTCGCCGCTGGCTTCCATTTGGTCGATGGTTTCGAAGACGGTGAGCTGTTTCGCCGCCGGTGTCGTTCCGGCGGCCGCCGGCAGGGCCAACAGGATCGTCACGGCCATGGCCAGAAGCAGCGGGAAGGGGAGCCGGGGCCTGACCGTCGATTTCGGTGAATTTGTCATGGGGAGCACCTCCTGTTGAGGTTTGATCTGTACCGTACAAGGAAATAGTCCATGAATCGAGGTGAAAAGGCAATGAATAGTTGTCTGAAAAGCGAATATTTCGTTGACGGCCTGCTCCGATGGAACTATGTTTATCTATACAGGAATTACCTGCACCAGGTTGTTCTCACACCCTTCAGATACGAAACAGCATAAGGAGATCATCAATGCGCACCACCCGTCTTCTCTCTCTCCTGGCGGCCGTGACCCTGGCCGTCCTCGTCTCCGCCCCGGCGGCCCAGGCCGCCTGGACCGGCACCGTCGCCGACCAGCAGATCAGCTTCGACGACAACGAATACGCCAGCTACGTCCGGCTGGCCGTGGACGGCAGCGGCGTGATCCACGTGGTCTGGTCCGAGGACGACCCCTTTTACGACGAGATCCACTACGGTTATTCCACCGACGGCGGCGCCACCTGGAGCTGCAGCAGTTCGGACACGCTGATCAGCTTCAACGACGGTGAAGGCGTTTTCGACACTTCCGACATCGCCATCGACAGCGCGGGCAACCTCTTCGTGGTCTGGAGCGAGGACGAGCCCGAGCCCTCGGGCATGAACGAGATCATGCTCAGCTATTCCACCGACGGCGGGGCCAGCTGGAGCGGCACCGCGGCCGACGTGGTGATCAGCGACCCGCTGCAGGACGCCACCAGCAACTACCCGGCGGTCATCGCCGACCTCGACGACACGATCCACGTGGTCTACAACAAGACCGAGGCCACCACTGCCACGGCCAAGATCCACTACACCCGCTCCACCGACGGCGGCGCCACCTGGAGCGCGGTCACCGGCGGCGACCAGGTGATCTCCTGGCTTGGCGACAGTTTCAGCAACGCCAACGCCGACATCGACGTCGATTCCAGCGGCACCCTGTGGGTCTCCTACAAGAAGTACCTGGGAACCGGAGTGGGCAGCCAGATGTATGTGACGAAGTCCACCGACGGCGGGGTAACCTGGAGCGGCACCAGTGCCGAGACCCCGGTGAGCACGCTGTTCAACATCGCGTCCCTGCCGCGGCTCTGCATCGATTCCAACGACTACATCCACCTGGTCTGGTACGCCTCGGACGAGACCGCGTCCCCCTACCACTACGAGGCCTACCACACGCACTCCACCGACGGCGGGGTAACCTGGAGCGGCGCCTCCACCGAACGGATGATCAGCTACGAGTCCGGCTCGGGCGACAACTCGGCCTTCTACCCCAAGATCGCCGCCGACCAGTGCGGCAACGTCACGGTGGTCTGGGACGAGGAGCCCATCGGCGGGGGAAGCACTGAGATCATGGTCTCCACGTCCACCGACGGCGGCGCCACCTGGAGCGGTTCCACCGCCGATGAACTGATCAGCTTCCCCGACGGTGAGAACGGCTACCGGCCCGACGTGGCCACCATGGCCGACGGCACCTGGGTGGCGGTCTGGAACGAGTTCAACGGCACCACCAGCGACAACTACGAGGTGCACCTCTCCCTCGGCGATACGCTCTGTGCCGGCGGCACCCTGGGGTGTGACTATACGATCAACCCGGCCAGCGGCACCCTGCCCTTCACCGTCAGTATGACGGTGAGCCTGACCAATCTGTACACCGATCAGACCCGGCGGATGGCCGCGAAACTCAACGTGGAGCTGGCCAACGGGAACACATTCCCCGGGTGGCGGGCCGGATACACCAACATCCAGCCCGAAGACAGCTTCACCAGGAACTGGTTCCAGAGCCTGCCGGCCCTGGTAACGCTGGTGGGGGTCAACACCTTCACCCTGGTGGCCGAAGACGTGACCCCGGCGCCGTTCAACCAGCCGCCCTACCCGGCGGCCGGCGACACCTGCAGCAGCGTGGCGACGGTGGAGGCTTACGCGCCATAGGGGCACCTGTCATTGCGAGGAGACGACGGAGTCGTCGACGTGGCAATCTCGTGAAAATGAAATGGTTGTCGTCACGAGATCGCCACGTCGCCTGCGGCTCCTCGCGATGACATGCTAATCCCCCAGCCCCATGCCCACCGCCGCAATCCGGCGGCAGAGGGCGTGGATCCGTTCCATGGCGGTGAGCAGTTCGCTCACCAGGCGGTAGGCGTCCATGCGGTCCTTGTCCACGGCCAGGGTGTCGATCACCGTGTCCAGGCAGAGGGCCACGGCATTGCGAAAACGGGTCTTCGACCGGGCGACCATTTTCGGGCTCAGCGAGCTGTTCGCTTTGAGACCGCTGATCACCAGGTCGAGGGCGAACCCGGTCTCCCGGGCCACCGGGGCCAGCGCGGCTTCTGTCGAGGGTTCAAGCTTTAACCCCAGGTCCAGCCGCTGCCTCCCCAGCTTGACCAGGCTGGTCTCGATCACGTCGCCGATGTGCTCGAGGTAGTTGGCCGAGGCGATGGCCCGGTGGATCCGGTCCGGCTGGGGTGCCGCCAGATCCAGCAGCGAGAGCTGCCCCAGATATTCCACGATCGCCTCGTGCAGCAGGTCGGCATCGTCGTCCAGGACGAGCACCGCCGACAGCTCCTCCTCCGTCCCGCTGGTCAGCGCCGGCACCGCCTGGTCATACATCCGGTGCACCAGCCGGCCCAGCCGGTGCAGCTCCAGCCTGGCGTGATCGATAGCCATGTCCGGCTGGCTGAGGAAGTACGGGTCGAGGTGTTTCGGCTTGATCCGCGCCGATTCCGGCTCCGGCCTGCTGGGCACCAGTTTCATCACCAGCCAGGCCAGCGGGCCGATGAGCCAGATGGCCACTCCGGCGTTGACCACCTTGAACAGGGTCAGGGCGTTGGCGATCTGCCGCGGGGCGTCGGCCGCCGTGCGGGCCAGGCCGGTGAGTTCCACTGCCGCGGGCGAGAACGAGCGGACCAGCTCGGCGAACTGGGGGATGAAGAAGATCCAGGCCAGCACGCCGATGACGTTGAAGATCACGTGGGCCAGCGCGGCGCGCAGTGCATCGCGGGGCCGGCCGATGGCGGCGGCCAGCGCGGTGACACAGGTGCCGATACTGGCGCCGAAGATCAGGGCGATACCGGTCTCCAGCGAGACGAATCCCTGTCCGGCGAGGACGATGATCACCCCGGTGGTGGCCGACGAACTCTGTACAATGGCGGTGAACACGGCCCCGAGGAGGATGCCCAGCAGCGGGTTCTCCATGCTCTGCATCAGGTTGATGAACGGCTCGTAGCTGCGCAGCGGGTAGGTGGCCTGGCTCATCAGCTCCATGCCGAAGAAGATCAGGCCCAGACCCATCACCATCGCCCCGTAGTGCCGCACCCGCTTGTTCTTCGCCGTCAGTTCGACGAGGAACCCGGCGGCGATGAGCACCAGCGCGTACTTGGTCACCTTGAAGGCGATGATCTGCGCCGTGATGGTGGTGCCCACATTGGCCCCGAGGATCACGCCGATGGACTGGGTGAACCCCAGCAGCCCGGCGCTGATAAAGCCCACCACCAGCACGGTGGTCACCGACGAGGACTGGATCACCGCGGTGACCAGCGCCCCGGCCAGCGCGCCGGTGAAACGGTTGGCGGTGAGCCGGGACAGCATGTTCTTCATCATCCCGCCCGCCGCGATCTGCATCGACTCGGTCATCTTGCGCATGCCGTAGAGGAAGAGGGCCAGGCCGCCCCCCATGCCGGTGATGATGGCGCCCCACTGCAGTGCGCTGGTCGGGGTGTTGATCACGATGTTCCCTCAGGTGGATGAGCGCCTCCCGGCGGCACCGTAAGCCGGACAGTTCGCCGGCAGTGCGAAGATCTGCCATGGATGCTCCGTGTCCCTGAGATTATAGCGAATGTGGGTTGCGTCGTCGCCCGCTGCGCGGTTCCTGGCAACGGCGGTGGGGCGTCATGCAAAAGAATGGTATCTGACCCCGGTTTTTGCAGGCGTTCCTTACCCGGTGCGGGGCAGTTCGGCGTCGAGGATCTTGCGCACCTTGCGGGCCAGTTCCTGGGGGCGGAAGGGCTTCTGCAGGAAGTGGATCCCCGGTTCGAAAACGCCGTGGTGGGCGATGGAGTCATCGTCGTACCCGGAGATGAAGAGCACCCGGACATCCGGGTTGAGCTGGCGGATCCTGTCGAAGAGATGCTTGCCGTTCATCCCCGGCAGCACAACGTCGGTGATCAGCAGGTCGATCTCGTCGGCATATTTTTCGGCGGCTTCCAGCGCCCTGATTCCCGACTCGGCCTCCAGCACGGTATATCCCTTGCCGCGCAGCGCGCGCACGGCGATGTCGCGCACCATCTCCTGGTCCTCCACCATCAGGCAGGTTTCGCTGCCGCCGGTGGTGGCGGCGGAGGCTTCGGGGTCCGCCTCCATCTCCTCCGGCGAGCACCGGGGGAAGTGGAGGATGAAGGTGGTCCCCTGGCCCGGAACCGATTCCACACTGATGTGCCCTTCGGCCTGGTGGACGATTCCGGTGATGGTGGAGAGGCCCAGACCGGTCCCCTTGCCCGCGGCCTTGGTCGTGAAAAAGGGTTCGAAGATCATGTTCTTCGTTTCCTTGTCCATCCCGGTTCCGGTGTCGGTCACCGTCAGCCGGACGTAATCGCCGACCAGCGGGTCGAGGCAGACGTGGCAACAGGGTTCGTTGAGCGTGGCATTGCCGGATTTGATGGTCAGCGACCCGGTGTCCGGCATGGCGTCCCGGGCGTTCACCGCCAGGTTGATGATGATCTGGTCCACCTGGGCCGGATCGATCTTGATCCGCCAGAGGTCGTCCCCCGGTTTGAAGGTCAGATCGATGTTCTCGCCGATGATGCGGCGGATCATCTTTTCCGCCGTGCCCACCGTCCGGTTGAGATCGATCAGCTTGGGGGTGACCAGTTGGCGGCGGGAAAAGGCCAGCAGCTGCTGGGTCAGCGAGGTGGCCGAGTCCACCGCGTTCTGCACCTGGGCCATGTCCCGGCGCAGCGGGTCGGAGGCGTCCAGCGAATCGAAGACCATCTCGGAGTAGCCCTGGATCACGGTGAGCAGGTTGTTGAAATCGTGGGCCACGCCGCCGGCCAGGCGCCCGACGGCTTCCAGCTTCTGCGACTGCTGGAGCTGCTCCTGGAGCCGTTCCCTCTCCCGGCGCATCCGCACCTGCGCGGTGATGTCCGAGTGGGAGACCACCAGCCGCTCCGGGTTCTGCTCCCGGTCGCGAACGCAGATCCCCCGGGCGAGGAACCAGCGGAACGTCCCGTCCTGGTGCCGCAGCCGGTGCTCGAGGGTCAACTCGGTGGTCTCTCCCCGCAGATACTCCTGGATGGCACTCCAGACCAGCTCGGCTTCCTCGGTGTGAAACCGTTCCTCCCAGATCTTGTGCGAGTCGCCGATCTCGTGGTCGGCGAAACCGAGCATTTCTTTCCACTTCTGCGAGTAGTAGACCGTGTTGGCCGTGATGTTCCAGTCCACCAGGCCGTCGTTAAGCCCGTCCACCACCAGCGCGTAGCGGTGCTCGCTCTCCTTTAGCTCCTCCTCGGCCCGTTTTCGTTTGGTGATGTCCTCCACCACCGCGATATGCTCGGTGGGCTCTTCACCCTCGCGCCACAGCGGCGACACGGTGAGGTTGACCCACACGGTTGAACCGTCCGGCCGCAGGTAGCGTTTCTCCAGGCTGAACTCGCGGATCTCGCCGATCAGCATCCGGGCCATGCAGTCCAGGCCTTTTTGCAGATCATCAGGGTGGGTGATCTCCTGGAAGGATTTGGAGGTCATCTCCTCTTCGGTGTAGCCGACGATGTGACAGTAGCGCTGGTTGAGGGACCTGACCCGGCCGCTGCCGGTTTCAACCAGCGCCATACCCACGGCCGCCTGCTCGAAGATCCCGCGCAGCCGTTTCTCGCTTTCCTGCAGGCTCTGCTCGGCCTTTATCCGGTCGGTGATATCCCGGCCGATACAGTAGAACAACTGGCGGTTGACCATCGGGGTGGCTGACCAGGAGATGGTCCTGATCGACCCGTTCTTGTGCAGCCAGCGCATCTCGAAGCCCTGGGTCTTCTGGCCGGCCATCAGCTTGCTCACCGCCTCGTCGGTGCGGGGGTGATCGTCGGGATGGATGAACTCGTGGAAGCGCTGGGCCAGCAGATCCGATTCGTTGTAGCCCAGAACCCGGCGCCAGGCCGGGTTGACATACTTGAAAAAGCCGGAGGCGCCGGCCACACAGATCAGGTCGAGGGACATCTCGCAGATCCGGGCCAGGTCCGACTCGGCCCGTTTCTGTTCGGTGATGTCCTGCACGGTCCCGCTGACCCGCTCGAGGGTGCCTTCGGGATCGAAGTGTCCGGCGGCGGCGGAGATGACCTGGCGGATATCTCCGTCAGGCCGGACGATCCGTGCGGTGAAGGTGAATCCGCCGGGAGCCCGGGAGGCATTCTCGATCACGGCGATGTTTTTCTGCCGGTCCTCGGGGTGGAAGAGGGACATCACCCTGTCGATATTCGGGGAGAAGGTTTCCCGGTCGACCCCGAAGATGCGGTAGACCTCGTCGCCCCACTCCACCTCCCCGGAATCCACCGACCAGGACCAGCTCCCCAGATGGGCCAGGTTCTCGATGTCGGTGAGACGCTGGCGGAGGTTTACCAGCTCCTCGATGAGCTGGGAAACTGGTTTTTCTTTATCCCTCATAGACAGTTCCGTACAGGCCGAGTGGCATTTCGGCCGGAACTATTCCGGCGCTGATGCCAGTCATTCGATTGGTCGAAATGCTGATTACCCTTTGAATATCTTCTCTTTAATATTGATTCCTGATCGGGCAAAGTCAAGGAGGACCTTATGGTCGTTTTGCAGGAAACATAAGAAGGCACACCCTGATACCTATCAAAACCAACACCCTGGTGAAGTATGACTGAAACAAGCTACTTGACCTCCCGGGCCGGTCCCTCTTACGATTCAGGCAGCGGCACATTCCTGACAATACTGAACTGAACAAATCGATGTGACTTTACCGGCCACCCGGCTGTCTGGTTGTGTATCGCCGCGTCCGGTCACGGGCCGGCCGCGGTTACCTGCAAAGATACACTCATCCGGCATCTTGGGTCAGCGGCCCGGCTGCCGCATTCCAGGAGGAGGAGCGAGATGTGGAAAGAGTTCAAGGAGTTCGCGATCAAGGGAAACGTGATGGACATGGCGGTGGGCATCATCATCGGCGCCGCCTTCGGCACCATCGTCAAGTCGCTGGTGGCCGACGTGATCATGCCGCCCATCGGCCTGCTGCTGGGCGGGGTTGATTTCGCCAACCTCTTCAGCGTGGTCAAGGAAGGCGCTGAGGCGGCCGCCCCGTACGCCACCCTGGCCGACGCCCAGGCCGCCGGCGCGGTGACCATCAACTACGGTATCTTCATCAACACCATCATCAGTTTCCTGGTGGTGGCCTTTGCCGTCTTCATGGTGGTCAAGCGGGTCAACGCCATGAAGAAAGAGGACGAGGCGCCCCCGGCCGAGCCCACCGAGAAGGACTGCCCGCAGTGCTTCTCGTCCATCCCCATCAAGGCCTCCCGTTGTCCCATGTGCACGTCGGAGATTTCCGCCGGCTGAACGACGGTCCGTTGATCAAGGGGGTGGCGTTTCGTGCGCCGCCCTTGTTGTGTTCAGGTGCCGGTCAGGCCGCCGGTGCCGTCTCCGCCTTTATTGGGAACTGCACCGACTTGAGGTCGATGCCCAGGTCCCGCGCGTCGACACCGACGCCCAGCTTGCTGGGCGAGAAGGTATTCGAGATGATCCGTAACGTCCTGATTGTATGAATGCCGGACGGGATCTCAAAGTAATAGTATCGCACCGGGTCGCTTCCCGGCCCCAGAAATCGGGCCCGCCGGTCGCCATTGAGGTAGACCCGCAGCCCGTTGCGGTTCATCTCGTTTCTCCATCCGGGCGGCATCCAGCCGTGGGTTTCCAGCATCAGCACCGTGTCCTCGGGGGACACCGCCAGGTCGTCGAAGCGGATCAGCGCGTCACCCATGGTCCAGCCGTAGCTCTGGTCGGCGTCGGGCCAGAACTGTTCCAGCGTGTCCACCTTCCCGAACACGTTCCACCGGTCGCCGGGCCGGGGGCGGTAGGTGCCTTGTGCCACCGCCGGCCTCTCCTCCGCGGGCCGGGTGATGAACCAGGTGACATTATCGATGACGAAGTCGTATGTGCCGCGGGCCGCCAGCACCAGCCGGAACGCTTCCACCGGCTCCCGGAGCCTGGTGTGTGCCGCCAACTTGAGCCGTCTCGGGATACGGCTGATCTTGTTCTCGATGAAGGGGTGATCGAGGTTTTTCGGCGAGCCGTCCTGATCGAAGAAGCGGAAGCGGATCAGCTTTTCGTCGGAATTGAATTTCAGGTCGAAGTTGACCACCACCAGGGTGCCGGGTGGCGGGTTGCCCAGCGGCAGCGGCGGGGAGATGTAGAGGTTCTTCCACTTTTCGCTCCTCCCGGAAAACCATTTCGACGAAAAGAGCGGTTTCTTCACGTCCTCGTAGCCGGTGAGTTCCGAGTGCAGGATGCAGGCGCGGACCTTGTCCCCGTCGAACAGCTGGTGCGTGACACTGAAATCGTTGCGGAAGAGCAGCTGGTCGATATTATTGTAGTGGTCGCAGTAGGTGGCCACCTGCCGGTGCTCCTGGCATGTCCGCAGCAACATCCCGTTGGTGTAGAGCCGGCTGTCCCGTTCGCGAAGAATGATCGGCTTGAACTTCTTCCCCTCTTCCCGGAAGAGCGGGGACACCGTTTCATGATACCGGGTGTAGTAGACAAAGGACGGCTTACCGGGCCAGCTTACCAGCAGGGGAGCCGGCTGCTCTTCCAGTTCTGATTCGATGAGGCCGGTCAGCACACCCGCCGAATCCCGCTGTATCACCCGCCGGCTGGCGAAGTCGTCAAAATCGGTTGGGAACTGCAGGGCCATCAGCAGCGCCGCCGCCAGACCCACCGGAAGAAAACTGTTCCTCCAGGGCCGAACTCTCTGGCACTGGTCCAGCAGGAGCAAAGACGGAAACAGCACGTAGGCCAACAGGAAGAGATTCATCCGCAGGGGCCCGAAGGGCCAGAGGCCGGCGAGGTTAAACGACACCATCACCAGCACCGGCAGCAGGAAGAGGCAGAACAGCTTGAAGAACTGCCGCCGGCTGCGCAGCAGGACGATCAGTGCGCCGGCCAGCGCCATCAGCGGGTAGAGGGATTTGAGGACATCACCCGCCCAGTCGAACATGGAGTGGTTGGCGAACGAGATCTTGTCATAGAGCGCCAGGTAGCGCTGGAAAAACCAGGAGACGGTGGCGGTGAACGACCCTGCCGGGCAGAAGTGGTCCTGCCAGTAGCGTTTCAGCGGGTCGAAGGAGTCTTCGCCGCCCGGGGCTTGCAGCAGCAGGGCATAGTAGAGGATGGATCCGGCCAGCATGACTGTCCCGGCGACCAGCGTCCCTCTGAACAGCTTCCGGTCCTTCTTCTCCCAGGCCGTCCAGAGCATGAGGATACAGATGCCGGGGAAGGCGAAGACGATGTTTGGCGAAAAGAAAAGGGAGAGGAGCAGGGTCACGGCGAGCACGGCGGTCCAGCGAAGGGTGAGCCGTTGCTGGAACCAGAGAACGCCGTAGAGGACCGACAGGTGGACCAGCAGACCCAGCGAGTAGGGCTTCAGCTCCTTGGAGAAGATGGTGGCCCAGGGCGAGAAGGCGATAAGGAACGCGGCCAGCAGCGCCGTCCACCTGCCGGCGAACAGTTGCCGTCCCACCAGGTAGGCTGCCAGGATGGCCAGTACGCCGGGAATGATGGAGGCCAGCCGCAGGACCAGTTCGGTGTTGTGGACCTGGGCCAGCAGGTAGATGACCAGGTTGAACAGCGGGGGGTCGATGTTGTTCGGCGGGGAGAAGAGCTGGCGAAGTGGTGAGTCGGCGTCGAGCAGGCGCTGCATCCGCCAGGCCTCGTCGAACCAGAGTGACGCCGAGCTGCCGGCGTTGACCAGCCTGGCCCAGGCGCCGAGGACGATGAAGACGAGGAGCAGCAGCAGGGGCGCCAGCCGGTCCAGACGGCCGTCTTTCGCTGGGGCGTTTTCCATGGCTTTACCAGGGCCAGCGCTGACTTCACGATGACCGTGTGTGGCGTCTATGATGGAGTGTTCTCTCCACCTGCTGTGGAAACATTGCGCGGGACGGGGGCCGTTTGCGCCATTGCCGGAAACTGTACAGACTTCAGGTCGATGCCCAGGTCCCGTGCATCATCACTGATGCCCAGCTTTCTGGGCGAGAAGGTGTTCGAGATGATCCGCAACGTCCTGATGGTATGAATTCCGGACGGGATCTCAAAGTAATAGTATCGCACCGGGTCCCCTCCCGGTCCCAGAAAACGGGCCCGCCGGTCGCCATTGAGGTAGACCCTAAGCCCGTTGCGGTTCATCTCGTTTCTCCATCCGGGCGGCATCCAGCCAAAGGTCTTCAGCATCAGCACCGTGTCCTCGGGGGATACGGCCAGGTCATCGAATCTGATCAGCGTGTCGCCCGTGGTCCAACCGAAGGTGTGCTTATCGTCAGGCCAGAAGCCATCCAGTGATGTCAGCGCTCCCAGGACTCGAGTCCTGTCTCCGGCACGGAGTTGGCAGGTGCCGGGGCCGATGGCCGGCTTTGGAGTTTCGGTCCTGGTCATGAAGCAATTCACGTTCTTCAGCAGGAAATTGTAGCTGCCGCTGGCTGCGATCTCCAGACTCACCGTTCCTGGCCGCTGTTTGATTTTTGTGTACACCGCCGATTCGATCCGGCGTGGAAGTCCCGGTGTGGTGTTCTGGATGATGGACGGTGCAAACGGTTTCGGCGAGCCGTCCTGGTCGATGAACCGGAATTGGATTGAAGTTCCTCGCGACTTGAACGTTAGATCGAAGTTGACAATCACCAGGGCGCCGGGCTGGGGATCGGTGAGCGGTAGCGGAGGCGACCGGTAGATCACCTTCCACTCCTTGCTGTCCCCGGTGAACCGTTTGCTCGAGAAAAGGGGCCGCAGGCTCTCCTCGTATCCCGCGATCTCCGAGTGGAGGATGCAGGAGTGGACGTTGCGTGCGTCGAATGAGTGGTGATCGATGCTGAAGTCATTTTTGAAAAGAAGCCGGTCGTGCTCGTTGTACTGGCTTACGTAGATGGCCACCTGCCTGTTTTTCTGGCATTCCCGCAGCAGCTCCCCCGTGGTGTAGAGGGGGCTGTCCCGGCTGGCGAGCACCCGAGGTTCGAACACCCCGGCGCATGCGCCGAAACGATTGGACACCTTTTGGTGGTGCCGGCTGTAGTAGGTAAAGGACGGCTCGCCCAGCCTGTTGATCAGCAGTGGGATCGGCGGATCAGCCGGGTTGAACTCAATGATGTTGATCACGGCTTCGGCGGATCGGCGCATGGTCACCCGGCTGCTGGAATAGTCGCCGAAGTGGATGGGGAACTGCAGGGCCATCAGCAGTGCCGCCGCCAGCCCCACCGGGACATATCGACTAAACCGGGAACGGCTCCTCTGTATCTGGTCGAGCAGGATCAGTGGCGGAAAAATGATGTAGACCATCAGGAAGAGGTTCATCCGCAGGGGACCGAAGGGCCACAGTTTGAGAATATTGAACGGAACCATGGCCAGGATTGGCATGAGGAAGAGGCAGAAGAGCTGGAGAAAGCGCCGGCGGCTCCAGAAAAGGACGAGAGCCGCGCCGGCCAGCGCCATCAGCGGATAGAGGATCTCGAGGAAGGCTCCCACGCCTTCGAAGAGCGAATAGTCGGTGAAGGCCATCTTCGAGTAGAACCCCAGGTAGCGGCGGAAGAACCAGCCGACCGCGGCGGCAACCGTTTCGTGCGGGCAGAACCATAAGGAGGTCCGGGGATTGAAGGACTGCTCGTAGACGGAGCCGTGAAGAAAAGCTATGTAGTAGAGGGCGGAGCCGGCCAGCAGGGCCGTGCCGGCGGCGAGCGCCTCGACTATTCTCCGCCGGGTGCCGGTCCTCAGGGCCATGGCCAGCATGGCGATGCAGATCCCGGGGTAGGCGAAGACGATGTTCGGTGAAAAGAAGAGGGCGAGGATCAACAGTCCGGTGAATGTCGCGGTGGCTCTTGCCGTGGGGGTCCTGCTGTAGCGCAGAATCCCGTACAGAACGGTCATGTGGACCAGGACGCCGAGAGCATAGGGCTTCAACTCCTTGGAGAAGATGGTCATCCAGGGGGAGAAGGCGACGAGGAAGGCGCTGAACAGGGGGAGCCACCTTCCGGCAAAGAGCTGCCGGCCCACCAGCCAGGCCATCAGGATGGCCAGTACGCCGGGAATGATCGAGGCCAGCCGCAGGACCAGTTCGGTGTTGTGGACCTGGGCCAGCAGGTAGATGATCAGGTTGAACAGTGGGGGGTCGATATGGTTTGGAGCAGAGACCATCTGCTGAAACAGTGATTCGGCGTCGAGGAGGTGTTGGATCCGCCAGGCCTCGTCGAACCAGAGTGACGCCGAGCTGCCGGCGTTGACCAGCCTGGCCCAGGCGCCGAGGACGATGAAGACGAGGAGCAGCAGCAGGGGCGCCAGCCGGTCCCTACGGCCGTCTTTCGCTGTGCTATTTCCCATGGCTTTACCAGGGCCAGCGCTGTTAGGTTGATACGAGAGTGAGAAACGTGAATCGTTGGAATTATCTTACCAGGGGGACTCATTGTCCATGAAAAGTTTAGCCGGCGTAGTGTCCGGCAACCGCGGTTGTCTTCCTTACAATCAGGCACTCTTTCTGTCCCGGATCACGAATTCCACTTCACAATTGAGCAAGTGCAGCAGGGAGAGCATCTGACGCACGGATTTACGGTAGTTCGTCTGGTCCAGAAGGCGGTAGTACTGGGCCGCCGAGGTGCCCAGCCGGCGGATCAGCTCGCGGGTTCCCAGGGGCGACCTCGCCACTCTTTTCTGCGCCTCCAGAGTCAGGTTGTAGAGGAGCATGTCGGTCATGAAGCCGGGGTCGCGGTTGAAATAAAGCACTTCATCCAGGAGTACGCTTCCTTCACGCCCTGACTGTAAGAAGTAGGTGAAGCCTTCATTGGCCAGTTCCTCATCCACGAACAGCGAAGCGATCCTGTCTTCGGGCGAAGGCTGGGGATCGGTCTTGGCATAGGGGAAGGTGCTCGTGCCTTTCCTGGTGGTGACCTCGAAGACCTTCCGCCGGTTGTTGTGAGCGACCTTTATTATCTTCATAGCAGACCCTCTTCCTCTAACTCCTTGATCAGTCGCAGAATCTGTCGGGAGAGCCGACCTGTAACCGGTCTCCTGTTCTCCAGATCGTATATCACAACCAATCGGCCGTCACGATAGACATGCACATGAAGCGGCCCATGGTCGCCCGACCAGGTTTTGAATATGTGGTTCCCGCGTCTCTTCTTTGTCATGGTAAATGTAGCCACTCACGGATACACATGTCAAGATTTATTATCGGCGGAGAACTACTGATTCAAGGAATGTGCCAGGGGGAGGAGTGCGGAATCGGGCTCAGCCGGCGTAGTGTCCGGAGGGGCTGTCTTTCAGGCCCTTGAGGCGGTTGATGCCGTTGAAGGCGGCGATCTTGTAACCCTCGGCCAATGTGGGGTAGTTGAACACCGTGTCGGCGAAGTAGTCGAGGGTGGCGCCCAGGCTCTGGGCCACCATGCCCACGTGGACCAGGTCGCTGGCCTGGGTGCCGATGATGTGGGTGCCCAGCAGTTTCCTCGTCTCGGGATCGAAGACCAGTTTCAGCAGGCCGCTGGTGTCGCCGAGCATCGGCCCGCGGGCAATCTCGCGATACCCGGCGCGGCCGATCTCGTAGGCCGTCCCTTCATCGTTGAGCTGCTGCTCGGTCTTGCCGAAGAACGAGATCTCGGGGATGGTGTAGATCCCGATGGGATAGGTGGCCGGCATCTGGAGGATCTCTGCGCCAAAGGCGCTGCTGGCCGCCATCCGTCCCTGCATCATCGCCGTTGAGGCGAGGGAGGGGAAGCCGATCACGTCGCCGGCGGCCATGATCCCCGGCTGGCTGGTGCAGAACCCTTTGTCCACCGCCAGCTGTCCCCGTTCGTCGGCCACCAGGCCCGCGGCGTCCAGGTTGAGGTCGGCGGTGGCCGCGGTGCGGCCGATGCAGTAGAGCGCCTTTTCCGTGGTCAACGGGTCGCCTTCCGCGGTGCGGATCCGGATGGCCCTGGACGGGCGGCCCTGGGTGGTCACCTCCACCACCGACACGTCCTCGACGTGTTCACCCAGCCGGAAGACCATGTCCCGTTTGCGGAGCATCTTGAGCAGGGTGTCGGTGATTTCGCGGTCGATGAAGGGCAGCAGGGTGTTGTTCCGTTCGAACAGCGTCACCTGCACCCCGAGGGCGGCGAACATGCTGGCGTATTCCAGGCCGACGATCCCGCCGCCCAGCACCGCCATCGATACGGGCAGGTGGTCCAGGTGCAGGATGTCGTCGCTGTCCAGCATGATCTCGCGGTCAAAGGGGATGTCCGGGTCGTGGCGCGGCACCGTCCCGGTGGCCACCAGGATGATGTCCGCCGAATACTCGGTATCCTGGCAACCGATCTCCCCCACCAGCACCGAGTGGGGGCCGGAGAACCTGGCCGAGCCGTAGATGATCCGTACCCCGTTCTTGGTCAGGTAGCGCTCCTTGACCTCGATCTCGTGCTTGATCACGTTGTTCACGTGGCGGTAGAGGTCGCTGACCCCGATCTCGCGGCGGTCATGGGACCACTTGCCATACACGTCATGCATGCGGTACCCGGTGAGGTGCAGGATCGCCTCGCGCATGGTCTTGCTGGGGATGGTGCCGGTGTGGGTGCAGACGCCGCCCAGAACCGAACGCCGCTCCACCACCATCACCCGCCGGCCCAGCTTGGCGGCCTGAACGGCAGCCTTCTGGCCGGCCGGGCCGGAACCGATGACGATCAGGTCGTAGTGGCGTTCGTTGCTGGTCTCGTTCATCCCGCTGGCCTCTCCGGGTTTTTTCTTCGAACGGCTTTTCATGGACAATTCAGTCTAATGTTCGCCTGCCGGTGTTGCAAGTGCATCCGGCCCCGGCCAGATTTCGTTACGAAATTCGGGCAATGGTTCGTTACATGATTCTGCAGGCCGCTGCGGCGGAGGTTAGCGCTTGTCTTCGGTGGCCGGACGGTTTATGTATAAAGGGAACGATTTTTCCGTGATAGCCGGAATGTCGCTGTCCATTACAGAGGAGGACGGTCCATGCGCAGCGTGGTATTGGTTCTGGCCCTGATGCTCTCCTTCGCTTCACCGGCTCCGGCAGAGGTGATCCTTGTTCCCGCCGACCAGCCCACCATCCAGGACGGCATCGATGCCGCTGCTGACGGGGATGAAGTGGTGGTGGCCGACGGGATTTACACCGGCGACGGGAATCGTGAAATCCGTTTTGACGGCAAGGCGATCACCGTGCGGTCGGAGAACGGCCCCACAAACTGCATCATCGACTGCGAGTCCGATGAGTACGGCGAGCGGTATCGTGCGGTTCAGTTTCCAGAGCGGGGAGGGGACCGGTTCGGTGCTCCGGGGGTTCACCATTCGCAACGGCATTGCTCCCGACGGCGGTGCCATTTACTGCAGCGGCGCCTCGCCCACCATCACCGGCAACATTTTTCGGGACAATATCGCGTCGGATGTCTGGGCCACCGGTTCGGGCGGCGCCATCTATTGCAGCGACGGCTCTCCGGTGATCTCCGGGAACGTCTTTATTGATAACCGTGCCGGCTGGCTGGTTAACGATTTCAGCGGCGGGTCAGGGGGCGCCGTCTGTCTCGTCGATTCCCCTGCCCTGATCGAGAACAATCTCTTCGCCAACAACGCCGCAGCGGGGTTTTCGTCGGGGGACGGGGGCGGGATCTCCCTTATTGGCCATGGCGGCGGTGCCACCGTGATCAGAGGCTGCACGTTTTCGGGAAACTGGGCCTTCGGCACGCACTACGTCGGCGAGGGCGGAGGCCTGTACGTCAGTTCCGCCACCGTCACGGTGGAGAGCTCGATCTTCTGGCACGACGAGGCCATATCCGCCGGTCAGGAGATCTCGGTAAGATTCGGGTCGGTGCTGACCGTCAACTGGTCGGATGTGGAAGGCGGGGAGGGAGCCGTGTTCCAGGACCTGAGCTCCGTCCTCTGGGGCCCGGGGATGATCGATGCCGACCCGCTGTTTGTTGCCGGCCCGTTGGGCGAGTTCTATCTCGGGCAGGTTGCCGCCGGGCAACCGCTGACCAGCCCCTGTGTGGATGCCGCCGACCCGGCAGCAGCGATGGTCACCGGCACCACCCGTACCGACGCGATGCAGGACAGCGGTCTGCTGGACATGGGGTATCACTACCCGCTGGCGGGAGGCGACCAGAGCCCCCCCGAGACCACGATCCTCTCCGGTCCGTCGGGCCTGGAGGATTCGCCGGTGATCACCTTTACCTTCACCGGTATCGACTATCCCGATCCCCCCGAAGACCTGCTCTACTCCTGGAGGTTCGATGACGGCAACTGGTCGTCATATGGTTCGGAGACCTGGGCCACCTTTGACGATCTCACCGAGGGCGATCATGTTTTCCTGGTCCGGGCCCGGGACACCGACGGCAACATCGATCCCACTCCCGCCGAGCAGACCTTCGAGTGGGAGCCGTGGGATGAAACCACATCGTCGATCCGCCTGGTCATCGGCCCCGGCCCCGGGCCGTACAACCCGCCGCTGGTCCGGACCCCCCAGGGCGAGTGGCTGGCTTACGGCGCCGGCGGCTACGGGGTCAACGTGGCCTGCGGCGACATCAACGGCGACGGTTTCGACGACGTGATCACCGGGCCCGGCCCGAGCCCGGCCTACGGTCCCCAGGTCCGCGGCTGGTACCTGGTGGGAGTGCCGATGCCCGACGTCAATTTCTTCGCCTACGGCACCCTGCGCTACGGGGTGAACGTGGCCGCGGCCGACCTGGATGGCGACGGCCGGGACGAGATCATCACCGGCGCCGGACCGGGCGCGGTCTTCGGCCCCCACGTGCGCGGCTGGAGCTATGACGGAAGCAGCTGCGAACCGTTTCCCGGGGTATCGTATTTTGCGTACGGCACACCCAAGTGGGGTGTCAACGTCGCCGGCGGGGAGGTGGACGGGGTGCTGGGGGACGAGATCATCACCGGTGCCGGACCGGGGGCGGTGTATGGCGCCCACGTCCGCGGCTGGTCCTACGAGGCCGGTACAATGGTTCCGGCCAACGGCCTCAGCTTCTTTGCCTATGGCACGCCCAAGTGGGGGGTGAATGTGGCCTGCGGAGACATCGACGGTGACGGCAGGGACGAGATCATCACCGGACCCGGACCGGGGGCGAGTTTTTCGCAGCACATCCGTGCGTTCAACTACAATGGCCTCGAGGTCTCGCCGGTGCCCGGGGTGAACTTCATCGCCGGCACGGGGCACTACGGTGCAGTGGTCACCGCCGCCGATATCAGCGATAACGGCATCGACGATATTGTCGTGATCAACGGCGCCGGTCCGGATGAGCCCGCGGTGGTCACCGCCTACAGCCTCGCATCCGGGGAAGTCAGCGTGGTCTCCGGCTCGTACGATCTGGTGTTCGGTGAGTGGATGAGCCACGGCGGAAAGATCGCCGGGGTGCGGAACGAAGGCCCCCGGGGGAAAGCAGCCGGGCAGCAGCTGTCAGCCCGGTAGACGTTCGGGTATGGTCAAAGGATGAAACCAGGCATTCACAGGATATCGATGATATCGGTTCTGATCCTGGGAGCGTTCCTGCTCCTGTCCGCTGCGGCTCAGCCGGCCGCCGCCGGCGACATCACCGTCCGCGACCGCAACCACTCGGTGCTCGGCTACGTCAAGGAGGACGGCACGGTGCGCGACCGCAGCCACTCGGTGATCGGCCGCATCGACGACAACGGCACCTTTCGCGACCGCAGCCACTCGATCAAGGGCTACCTCACCACCAGCGGCCTGGTGAAGGACCGCAGCCACTCCACCGAGGGGCGGATCAATGAGGACGGCCGGGTGCAGGACCGGAGCCACTCCACCCTGGGCACCATCTCGGACGAGGGGGTGGTGCGGGACCGCAGTCATTCGGTGGTGGGGTATGTGGACGGCGCCTCTTCCTCGGAGCGGATGATGCAGGTGGCCTACCTCTTCTTTTTCTCCGATTTCCTCGACTGAGCGGCCGGTTTGTCCTTCCGGGCCAATGATCATAAAATTTAGTCTATCATTCGCGTGAATCATTGCCCGGGAAAGGTCGAATGGCCGGCTGGTCGTCCCACCGAACCTGGTTCTTTCCCGGCTCGCCCACCGGGTCTAAATCCTGTCAAATGTATGTATTATCAGAGCTTATATCGACAGGTCGCTTGCCGGGGATGCGATGACCGTCTTGGCGGGGAAGATCTCCCTGAAGATTGTCATTGACCCCAATCCCCCCAATTCCCACAATGCTTCAAAGACCGTTACACCTAGGCCATTACACCTGGGAGGCACGCTATGCTCAACGAAGGCATCCTGGTCAGCGACACCGCGACGGTGATGAAGTCTGAGATGATCAAGCAGATTCGGCGGTTAAAATCCACCACCCCGGATCAGTGGGAGCGTTCGGTTTTTTGGGCCATCACCGGCTACGACCGTGATGAAATTGATTTCGAGGTGGAGGACAACGTGATCGCCTACCGCACCTGGGTCCGGAATTTCGACCGGCTGATCAGGGAACTGGTGGACGATAACTACGTCAGGTCGGTGGAAGCCGACGACGGCAGCGGGGGAATGATGCTGGTGCCCAACGAAATGGACCCGGCCATCGACTACTCGCACCTCGTCCACCCCGCCGCCCACTGATTACACAACCTGTTGGAGTGAACATTGCAGTGACCACGAGGTCATCTTTTAGCAAAGGTGGACAGAGTGACCAGGAGCAAACAGTATCTGGAGATCCTGATCTGGACAGCGCTCCTGACCATGTTGATCGCGATACTGCCATCCACCTGACGTGAGGTTCTGTTCCAGATCAGAACCGTAACGAGAGCAACACAGCGATTTTTACCGGGGTTGGGGTAGTGGGAACTCCCCAATCCCGGTTTTTTTGTACACCGTACACTGGGGACTTACATAACTTTATAACTTTATGCTACCCGCTTGTAAGGAATTGGATGGCCAACATCGAACCTCAAGGCCGTGCTGACCACCTAAAGTTATAGTCTTATGTACGTCCCTGATGTCCCCCGGCAGAAAAATTCATAAATTCATGTACGTCCCCAACATCTGCCGTACCCTCTTCTCCTTCTACTTCGCTGTCGCCACCACCGTGCAGGCGTCGCTGTCGGTGTCGCCTGACGGGGCGAATGGCGGCTGGTTGTAGGGCGCCGGGGTGACGTCCACGCCGATGAGGGTGAAGACGTTGTCGCCCACCAGCGAACCGAGGGCCGGCAGGCTCTGGTTCCAGACAGTGCTGTAGGTCTCGCCGTCGTTGAGGTTGGTCCAGCCGGCGCGCCAGTTGGTGTACGGGGTGCCGTTGCCGATCACCATGTTGATCCGGCCGGCGGCCCGGCGGTTCTCGGTGGTCAGGTTGGACAGCGACACCGCAAACTGGGTGGTGAAGGGCAGCACGCCGTTGTCCGGACTGCAGCCGATGGCCACCTGCACCGTGTCGGTGGGCTGGGACGAGCCGTCGATGCCCCAGATCTCCACGTCGTCGATGTTCCAGCCCGAATACTGCCAGGCGGTATCGGTCTCACCCATGGTCCAGCGGAGGTAGACCGTCGACTGGCCGTCGGCCACGGCGGAGATGTCGTATTCCACCTGGCTCCAGGACGAGTCGGTGATCTCGGCCGTGTTGGTCCAGACCTGGGTCCAGTTGCTGCCGTCGTTGCTCACCCGGACGTAGGCGTGGTCGTAGACCGGCTGCTCGACATTGAGGTAGCGCCAGAACTTGAGGATCACCGTATTCAGGGTGGAGCAGTCGATGGCGCTGGACGTGAGGTGCGTCTCGTTGAGGTAGTTTTCGTAGTCGCCCGAGAGGTTGTAGCCGTAGACGTTCGGGCCGCTGTGGCCGCTGGTGGGGTCGGGGTTGCCATACTGCCCGCCGCCGCCGGTGGGCTGGCCCCAGGCCCAGAGGCCCTGAGTGGTCCAGCCGGGGTTGCTGTCCATGGTCCACTGCTGCTGCATCACCGGTACGCCCACCGTCAACTCCACGGTGCGGGTGGTGTCACCGTCGTGGTTGGTGGTGTTGACGAAGTCGACGTCAGCGGTGTAGCCGCCGTCGGCCAGGCCGTTGGCCGTGCTGTTGATCGACAGGGTCACCGTGGCCGTGCCCAGGGCGGGCAGGGTGCCGCCGGTGGAGCTGCTGTCGAGCCAGGCCGTGCTCTCGGTCACCGTGTAGGTGATGGCGTAGCTCTCGTAGTTGGTCAGGGTGTAGTCGAAGGTCTGCGGAGTGAACGGCCCGCCGTTGGGGCCCTCGGTGTAGAAGCTTGTGGTGGGGGTGACCCGCATCCCGGTGGGGTTGAAGGGCACTGCCGTTTCGGCCACCGCGGCCACGCCGGCCTTGGTGCAGGCGGTGGCGTAGGCCAGGTCGCAGTTGACCACCAGGTCGCTGGTGCTGTGGTAGTACGGGCTGAAGTCGCTGCCCCAGGCCTCGTCCTCGATGCCCAGGATCGCCTGGTAGCCGTGGTCCCAGAAAGAGGCGTGGTCGCTGGCGGTGAGGGCGCTGGTGTCGATCACCGGCTCCACCTCGGCGGGCACGTAGTAGAGGATGGCGTCACTGAGCAGGTTGGCCACCGGCAGGGAGTTGCCATTGGTGTAGATCACCAGGTCCGGCGGGGCCGGGTCGTTGCCCGAGTAGGCGATCATGTCCAGGTTGTAGACCGCCACCACGTCCATCCCGGCGGCGGCGATGTCGTCCACGTAGGCGCTAGATCCCACCAGGCCCTGCTCTTCGCCGGACCAGGCGGCAAACTTGATTGTCCGCTCGAAGGTGTAGTTGGAGAGCACCCGCGCCGCTTCGATGGTGGCCGCGGTGCCGCTGCCGTTGTCATCGGCGCCCGGGGCCGAGTTGTAGGGGTCTTCGGAGGTGCTGTCGAAGTGGCCGCAGATGAAGACCACCTCGTCGGGGTAGACGTAGCCGGGCAGGGTGGCGATCACGTTCATCCGCTGGTTGCCGCCGATGCTGAACCAGTGG
Organism: uncultured Acidobacteriota bacterium; assembly: GCA_963836075.1. GTDB lineage: Bacteria > Acidobacteriota > JAQAZP01 > JAQAZP01 > JAQAZP01 > JAQAZP01. The sequence goes on along the minus strand of CAWIIB010000009.1, from coordinate 247,299 downwards.
CGCTCGGTGTCCAGGCCAAAGCCGGTGAACTGGTTGTAGATCCAGTCGCCGGCGTCGTCGTTCTCCGGGGCGTAGGAGTAGCGGGTACCGAAATCTTCCAGGTTCTGTAGTTTGTTGGTGTAGCTCAGCTGGTTGATGTCGGCCACCATGTCGTCGATCTCGCCGCCAAAGGCCCGGGTGCCGCTGAGCGCGGTGCTCTTTGTGGGGGCGGCCAGCGTCTTGTGGCTGCGGGTCACCATGGCCAGCTCGTGCCCGGCCATGGAGAGTTTTTCGGCCTCGTCGAGACCGGCCTTGATCAGCGCCACCCCGCCATCGCGGAAGAGCAGCTCGATACCGGCGGCGGCGGGGAAGGCGGCGTCCCTGCCGTCACGGATCATCATCCAGTAGTAGCTGGTGCCCGCGGACCAGGGCGTGCGGTCCAGCAGAACGGCGTTGTCGCCCAGGACTTCCAGACCTGCGCTGTCCACGCCGGCCAGCAGACGGCCAGTGGCCCGGTGGTAGACCGGTGCGCCCAGACCGTCCAGCATCCGGACGGCATCGGGGTTCCCCCCGTCCACCATGACCAGCAGTTCGCCTTCGGGCGCCACCGGTGCGGCCGGGGCCGAGAGGGGCCAGCAGCACAGGGCCGTTATTACTGTCAGGATTGCGATCCGTTTCAACATCTTCACTCTCCTCCTTCTCACGTAATGGCAAGGATGGCTTTACATAACCTGGGTCTGCCCGCCAGGAATGGCAATGGCGGGCACCTGGAATGGAGTCCGTGGCCGGTATGAACGGTTCGGGGCATGCGAACTGCTTTCAACCAGCGTACCCGTCGACCTTTATAAGCACTGATAATAGGTGTTTTGTTCTTTTGGTGCAAGCACTTTGGACGATAAAGATAAACTTGGTGTTGATTTTAAACCGCTCATAACCTATATTGTTTACAGTTGTTGTATGAGAGTGAGGGCTCCCGGCCACGATGGCCATAAAGGAGCCCACCACAGTCAGTTGAGGGAGTCTAACGAGCGATATCCCCGCCGATTCCCGCTGTCTCCACACGTTCCGGTTACCTTTTGGGAGGAGTATTGATGCGCGTGAAGCTGATTTCCTGGACATTTCTGTGTGCGTTTTTGACTCTGCTGGCCCTGCCCACTGCGGCCGCCGTTCCGGTCACCTCGAATCACCCGGTGCTGGATCTGGAGTCTGTTGATGCGGTGGTGTTTCCGTCGCTGAACATCGAGCTGCTGGCCTGGGAGGATGAGGAGCGTGAAGCCATGGGAGAACCGGCCCGGTTCGCCGTGCCCAAGGAAGTCAAGGTTTCACCGGCGACCCACGGCACCTGGGAAGACCTGGGTGAGGGGATGAAGCTCTGGCGGCTGCGGGTGGAGTCGCTGGGCGCGCTCTCCCTCAACCTCGGTTTCACCCGCTACGTTATGCCCGAGGGCGGCTCGCTGCTGCTCTACTCCGCTGATGAGAGCTACGTGGTTTCCCGCGACTTCACCGCGGCCGACAACAACCAGGCCAACGAGCTCTGGACCCCGGTGGTGCTGGGCGACAACATCATCATCGAAGTGACGGTCCCCGAGAAATACCTCGACCGGTTGGAACTGGAGCTGGGTTCCGTCAACATCGGCTACCGCTACTTTGGCGAAACCCTCGATATCCTGCAGGGAAGCTGCAACAACGACGTGATCTGCCCCGAAGGCGACGACTGGCGGGACGAGATCCCCTCGTCGGGTGTCTACACCATCAACGGCACCTGGTACTGCTCCGGGAGCGATGATCAACAATACCGCCGAGGACGAGACACCTTACTTCCTCACCGCCTACCATTGCGGGATCTCCACCGGCAACGACCAGTCGGTGGTGGTCTACTGGAACTTACGAGAGCCCCAACTGCGGCGACCTCAGCGGCGGATCGCTGAGCGATTTCAACAGCGGCGTGATCTTCCGTGCCGACTACAGCTCCTCCGACTTCTGTCTGGTGGAAATGGAAGAGATGCCCGACCCGGACTTCGGCGTGACCTACTCCGGCTGGAGCCGTGTCAACAGCGCCACCTCCAGCGCCGTGGCGATCCACCATCCGGGCACCGACGAGAAGGCGATCAGCTTCGAGAACGATCCCACCTCGATCACCAGCTACCTGGGCGACAGCGTGCCCGGTAACTCGACCCACATCAAGGTCACCGACTGGGATGACGGGACCACCGAGCCCGGTTCCTCCGGCTCGCCGCTCTACGACCCGAACCACCGCATCATTGGCCAGCTGCATGGCGGCTACGCCTCCTGCACCAGCCAGACCGCCGACTGGTACGGCCGGCTCTACACTTCCTGGACCGGCGGCGGCAGCAACTCCACCCGCCTGAGCAACTGGCTCGACCCCATCGGCAGCGGCGCCACCACCCTCGACACCCTGATCCCCGGCTCGTCCGGCATGCGGGTCACCCCGGCCGGCGGTCTTGATTCCGAAGGCCAGAGCGGCGGACCGTTCACCCCCTCGAGCATGGTCTACACCGTGGAGAACAACAACGCCGGCAGCATCAATTTCACCGCGACCAAGACTGCTTCCTGGGTCACCCTCTCCACCGGCGGCGGCTCGATCCCCGGCGGCGGCAGCACCACGGTCACCGTCTCGATCAACTCCGGGGCCGGCTCCCTGGCTGACGGCGGATACAGCGACACGGTCACCTTCACCAACAACACCACTGGCGAGGGTGACACCACCCGGGCGGTGAGCCTGCAGGTCGGAGTGCCGGGCCTGATCTACAGTTACGACCTGAGCAGCAACCCCGGCTGGACCACCCAGGGCCTCTGGGCCCACGGGACCCCCACCGGCGGCGGCGGCGAGTACGGCAACCCCGATCCCACCAGCGGCTACACCGGCCCGAGCGTGTACGGCTACAACCTCTCCGGCGACTACACCAACAGCATGTCGGAGACGCACCTCACCAGCACCGCCATCGACTGCTCGTCGCTGAGCTCGGTCTCGGTGAAGTTCTGGCGCTACCTCAACGTGGAGCAGCCGTCCTATGACCATGCCTACGTGCGGGTGAGCAACAACGGCTCCACCTGGACCACGGTCTGGGAGAACGGTGAAGAGATCACCGATTCCTCCTGGAGCCAGGTGGAATACGACATCTCCGCCGTGGCCGACGGACAGTCCACCGTCTACCTGCGCTGGACCATGGGCACCACCGATTCCAGCTGGCTCTTCTCCGGCTGGAACATCGACGACGTTGAGATCTGGGGTCTCGGCGGCACGGTGACTCCCACCGACACGGTGGCCACCACCATCGGCTGCACCCCGGCCAGCGGCGTGCTGCCCTTCACCACCCAGATGGCGGTATCGCTGGCCAACCTGACTACAGAGAACCGCCGGGCCGCCGGCCGGATCGACGTGGTCATCGGCAACGGCACCCCGTACACCAACTGGCGGGCCGGCTGGACCAACCTCAGCTCCGGCGAGGTGTTCAGCACCTTCTGGAACCAGGGCCTGCCGGCCCTCGGCTCGCTGGTGGGCAGCAACGTCTTCACCATCATCGGTGAGGATGTGACCCCTGCTCCCTACAACCAGCCGCCGTTTGCACCGTCGGGCGACACCGACAGCGACGCCTGCACGGTGGTGGCGACATCCCCCTGATGATGCCGCTGGCTGACAACTGAAGATAACCAACACGGCCCGGGAGTTTTTCCCGGGCCTTTTTTCTGCCCGTCACTTGCCCGGTTGCGGTATCCTGTTTATTATGAACAAAATCGGCCACGTCATCGGGGCCGAAATGGGTCGGTTTTATTTCCAATCATTTCTATCTGACTGATATATAAAGGGGTTGGTGATGATACTCCTTCATGGTCGCGGAATATGGCCTCTCCTGGTGGTCCTCTTCCTCGCCGGACTCCACCTCCTCCCGGTTCCCTGTAGCGCCGAATATCTTTTCGACACGGCCCGACATTTCCATCTGGGCGGGGAGCGGGCGGACGACCTGGACACGGCGGATCTGAACGCTGACGGGATCGAGGATATGGTGGGCCTCTGCGAACGGTATGAAGATGCAACCGATGCCATTGTAACCCGCCTGGGAACGGGTGAGGGCGAGTTCGCTGAACCGGTCATCACTCTGGTCGGTGAGCTGAACGGGGATTTCCGCTTCGCCCTGCTCAATGATGATCCTTACCCGGACCTGCTGCTCTCGAAAACCGGCAGCACCACGGCGCTCAAGATATTCCTCGGCATCGGCGACGGCCGTTTTTCCGCCGGAGATGTTTTTGAGCCCGGCACGGACCGGGTCATCGAGCCTGCCGACTTCACCGGGGATGGCGTGGTGGATGTCATCATCAGCCAGCCCCAGTCGGTGCGGCTGCTGGTCGGGCAGGGGGACGGCACCCTTGACCAGGGCCAGTCCACCGCGCTGCTCCACTCAATCAACTGCGCCGCTTCCGGCGATCTTGACGGGGACGGAGATCTCGACCTGGTGGTGGGAAGCGAGCAGGGTGTGGCGGCTGAACGGTCATTCGTCCTGCACAATGACGGCAGCGGCACGTTCGTCTCCATCCGGCCCTACCCCCTGGTGGAGATCGCCGGATCCATGGGGCTGCACGACATGGATGGCGACGGGCAACTCGATCTCCTCTACCGGGGGGAGCAGGGGAGGCTCTATCTCTGCTTCGGCAACGGTGAAGGCAGCTTCGGCGCGTCCAGCTTGCTGGTCACTCCCATCGGGGGGTGGCAGGTTGGCGACCTCGATGCCGACGGCGACCTCGATCTCCTGGTTGCCCATGGAGGACATGAAGTCCTGCTCAACAATGGCGACGGGACTTTCGATGAGCCACGGCGCTGTTTCGGGTGGGGATATTCCGTGGCCCTGGCCGACATGGATGGCGACGACGTGCTTGACGCCCTGATGATCTCCCCCTCGGAGTATGCCTGTGTTCTGCTGGGACGGCCGGACGGCACTTTCCACTGTGAAAAATTGCTCCACCTGGAATGGGACAAACTCAGCCTGGCCATGGACGATCTGGATGGTGACGGTGATCCGGATGTGGCTGCGGGCGTGTCTGCTCCCCAATCGATCCAGGTTCTTCTCAACCAGGACCCGGGCGGGTTCTCCGAACCAGCGGGCTTCGATGCAGGCGTGATCCCCACGGGATTGACCACCGGTGACCTGGACAGCGACGGTTTCACCGATATTCTGGTCCGCGACGGAAACAATCACAGTCTGGAAGTCCTGCTCAATGCCGGTGATGGTACGTTTCCCACCGGCCAGATCTACGATACGGTGTTCAATCAAAATGCCGTTGCCCTGGGCGATCTTGACGGTGACGGCGACCTCGATGCGGCCGTGGCCTACCGGACTGAAAATCAACTGGGCATCATGCTCAACGATGGTGACGGGACGCTTGCTGCACCGGTATTCCACGAGGCCACCCGGCGGGCCACCGATATCATTCTGATTGATCTGGACGGCGACAGCGACCTCGATGCGGCCATGGATCAACCGGAATCGGAAGGCGGGAACGTGGTGGTGCTGAGAAACAACGGTGACGGAAGTTTCTCTCCGCCCCAACTCTATGACGCCACCGATCCGTCGGGCATCGCTGCTGCCGACTTCGATGGCGACGGCGATGTTGACCTGGCCACGGGAAGCATTTCCAGCGGCATCGTCTCGGTTCTGCTCAACAGCGGGAGCGGCACGTTTGGCAGTGCCGCTGCCTACCACTCGGGCCACCGATGGAGCAAGAACGTCACCTCAGCGGACATCAATCTGGATGGTGCCCCCGACCTGCTGCTCCTCGATGACCTCGGCCTCGACCTGGTGCTGGTTCTGGGCAACGGGGATGGCTCCTTCACCTTGCATGGAAGCTTTTCCACCGGCGACTCGATAAGTATGTGGTCCTTTGGCGATGTGGACGGCGACGGGGATCAGGAAGTCGTTCTGGCGGCCGTGTACCCCGGCATACACCTGATCAACAACAACGCCGTGGATCTTGTGGCCACCGGGCTGCTGGTCACCGGGCCCGGCGCCGGTGAGGAGAACCCTCCGCTGGTGCGTCTGTTCCCCTTTAACATGGGCAGGGCCTACACCGAGTGGCCGGCCTATGGAATCGACCGCTGGGGGGTCAACGTGGCCCTGGGCGAGCTGGACGGTACGCCCGAGCCCGAGGTGCTCACCGGCGCCGGGCCCGGGCCGGTCTTCGGTCCCCACGTCCGCGGGTTCCAGCACGACGGTACGCCCCTGCCCGGGGTCTCGTTCCTGGCTTACGGAACCAACAAGTACGGGGTCAACGTCTGCACCGGCGACCTGGACAACGACGGCTTTGACGAGATCGTCACCGGCGCCGGACCCGGCGCGGTCTTCGGCCCCCACGTGCGGGCCTGGAACTGGGACGGGTCGGGAACTCCCACGCCGATCCCCGGCATCTCCTACTTTGCCTATGGCACACCCAAGTGGGGGGTCAATGTCAGCTGTGGTGACATCGACGGCGACGGCTTCGACGAGATCGTCACCGGGGCGGGCCCGGGTGCGGTGTATGGTCCCCACGTCCGGGGCTGGAACTGCGACGGCGGGGGCGCCTCGTCCATCCCCGGTGTCTCCTTCTTCGCCTACGGCACTCTGAAGTACGGGGTCAACGTCAGCTGCGGCGACATCGACGGTGACGGCATTGACGAGATGGTCACCGGCGCCGGGCCGGGTGCGGTGTTCGGTCCCCACGTGCGGGCCTGGAACTGGGACGGGTCCGGAGCGGTTCAGTCGATCCCGGCGGTAAACTTCTTTGCGTACGATTTCGGCCAGCAGGGGGTCAACGTCTCCTGCGGCGACCTGGACAATGACGGCATCGACGAGATCATCACCGGTCCCGGTCCCGCGTGGTATAACCCGCCCCGGGTGCGGGGGTGGAACTACGACGGCCTGGCGCTCACCGCCCTGGGTGGTGTCAACTTCTACGCTTACGACACGTCGACAGTGACCCACGGGGTCAAGGTGGGTGGGCTGAGATACTGATAGGGTTTTATCCGGGTTTAAACAACGAGGGCACGAACTATGCGTATGAGCCGCTGCCGGATTCCAACTTTACTGATCCCGGTCATCCTCCTGACCGGATTCCACATTTTTTCGGTTCCCTGCGCCGCGGAGTATCTCCTCGACACCGCACGGCAGTTCAATTTCGGGGATGGCATGGAAGTGCTCGAGATCAGCACGGACGATGTCAACAATGACGGGATTGCCGATATGGTGGGTCTCGTCTCCTGGTACCAGGAGACAGAAGATGCCGTGGTGGTCAGGCTTGGAACCGGCAACGGCGAGTTCGCGGAGCCGGTGGCCACCGGGTTGGGCAGCAGATCCGGCTATTCGAGAATGCACGTCACGCGTCTGGATGACGATTCATATCCGGACGTGGTCCTGGACGGCACCGAACCGGATTTCGACGTTCACCAGTTGAGGTCGCTGATCGGGGACGGCGACGGCACCTTTTCGCAGGGGGCGACCTACACCAGCAGTCATGAATTCCTGTCCACTGAGCCGGGCGACTTCACCGGCGACGGCACCACCGACATCGCCGCCACCGAGGGCAACTCCGTGCGTCTCTACATCGGCCAGGGGGATGGCACATTCTCCCTGGGCGCAGCAACTGCCCTGGGGCATGAGGTCCATGTGGTGGCCGGTGGCGACTTCGATGAGGACGGGGACCTCGACCTGGTGAACACCCACTATATCGGGCCCTACCATATGGATCTCTCGATCCTGCTCAACAATGGCAGCGGTGGTTTCACTCCCGGCACGGGACACTCCCTCTCCGACGACCATTACTCCGAGGACCTGCTGGTGGACGACGTCAACGGGGATGGCCATCTGGACGTGCTGGCCCCGACCTGGGATCTTCCTTTTTTCGCGGGGAACGGTGACGGCACGGTCGACGAAGAGACATTCTTACTGCCCGGCGAGGCTCCCGCTGACTGGTGTCTTTTCGATATCGACGAGGACGGCGACCTCGATCTCGTGGGCGGCTGGGGAATATACGTCTACCGCAACGACGGCAGCGGTGCGTTCGGAGAACCCGAAGACGGGAACGTTTACGGCGCACAGATCGTTGTCCAGGACATGGATGGTGACGGCTATCCCGATGCGATGCTCCTCCCTTCCTATGTTGACGAGCAGGTGGCAATCGTCCCTGGTGCGGGGGATGGCACTTTTCGTGGTCCTCAGCGCGTTGAGACGCACGAAGACCACCCGGCTTATCCGTGCGCAGTTGAGGACATGAACGGCGATGGCCTGGCCGATCTCGTGGTCGGATACTATACCGGTGGCGGTCCCGAACTGATCCAGGTCTTCATCAATGAATTTCCGGGAGGCTTCTCGGAGCCGCTGAGCTTCGAGCCCGATGTCAGCCCCTATCGTTTCGTCTCCGGCGATATGAGTGGAGATGGAATCAGTGACCTCCTGATCATCGATTATGAAGGAGATTCGGTCTCCATCATGCTCAATGCCGGTGACGGTGCACTGCTTTCGCCAGAGAACTACGGTGTGGGAGACGAGCCGGTGGCTGCGGCTCTGGGCGACCTGGACGGAGACGGCGATACCGACATTGCGGTGGCCCACCAGAGCACGGACAATCTGGGCATACTGTTCAACAATGGTGACGGAACATTCGGCGTGCCTCAATACTTCACAACCACAAACTGGACCAGCGATGTAGCGTTGGGAGATCTTGATAGTGACGGCGACCTCGACGTAGTGGTACATGAACCCGAGGGCTATGGCGGCAACATGCTGGTGCTGAAGAATAACGGCAACGGCAGCTTTTCAGCGCCCCAGCGATACGATGCCAGCGATCCCTACGGTGTGGCGCTGGATGACCATGACCATGATGGCGACCTCGACATTGCGACCGGGAGCTTCTCGGGTGGGTATTGCTCGATCCTGCTGAACAACGGGGATGGTACGTTCGGAACGGCTGAGACCTATGGGTCAAATCAAGAATATCTCATGCGATTCTCTTCGGCGGATATAACGATGGATGGTCATACCGATCTGCTGGCCCTGAGTTACTCGACCAATGATCTGATGGTCCTTCCCGGTGAAGGTGACGGGAGCTTCGGTGCTCCGCTTCTCTGGACCACCGGCCGTACCCTGTTCGATATGGCCGTGGCAGATATGGACGGGGATCAGGCTCCGGAGGCGATCGTTACTGGAGGCTCCCGAGTCTATATCATCAACAACAACGCTGCCGATTTATCTTCCTCCGGCCTGCTGGTCACCGGTCCGGGGCCGGGTGAGTTCAACCCCACCCTGGTGCGATACTTCCCCGGTGACGGCGGCCGCAGCTACACCGAGTGGTCGGCCTATGGCGTGGACCGCTGGGGGGTCAACGTGGCCCTGGCCGAGCTGGACGGCACGCCCGAGCCCGAGGTGCTCACCGGGGCCGGTCCCGGGCCGGTCTTCGGCCCCCACGTGCGGGGGTTCCAGCACGATGGCACCCCGTTGCCCGGGGTTTCATTCTTCGCCTACGGCACCCTGAAGTACGGGGTCAACGTTTGTGCCGGTGACCTGGACAACGACGGCTTTGACGAGATCGTCACCGGCGCCGGCCCCGGCGCAGTGTTCGGCCCCCATGTGCGGGGCTGGAACTGGGACGGGTCGGGTGTGCCCGCACCGATCCCCGGGATTTCCTACTTCGCCTACGGCACGCCCAAGTGGGGCGTCAACGTCAGCTGCGGCGACATCGACGGCGACGGTTACGACGAGATCGTCACCGGCGCCGGACCGGGCGCGGTGTACGGCCCCCACGTCCGGGGCTGGAACTGCGACGGCGGGGGCGCCTCGTCCATCCCCGGGGTCTCCTTCTTCGCCTACGGCACTCTCAAGTTCGGGGTCAACGTTGCCTGCGGCGACATCGACGGTGACGGCATCGACGAGATGGTCACCGGTGCCGGGCCGGGTGCGGTATTCGGCCCCCACGTCAGGGCTTTCAACTGGGACGGGACCGGCTCGGCCCAGTCGATCCCGGCGGTGAGCTTCTTTGCCTACAGCTACACCCAGTGGGGAGCCAACGTCTCCTGCGGCGACCTGGACGATGACGGCATCGACGAGATCATCACCGGGGCCGGGCCGGGCGAGTCCCACCTCCCCCGGGTGCGGGGCTGGAACTACGACGGCCAGACGCTCACCGCCCTTGATGGTGTGGACTTTTATGCTTACGGCTCCACCGAGGTGAGCCACGGGGTCAAGGTGGGTGGGCTGCGAAACTAGGATAGTGCTGATTTCACTACACCGGAGTTGAATGCCATGCGAATGAGCCGTTGCCCGATTCCTGTTCTGCTGATCCCAGCCATTTTTCTCGCTCTGATCCACCTGATTTCGGTTCCCTGCTCTGCCGAGTATCTCTTCGATACGGCCCGGCAGTTCTATCTCGGAGGGAACGAACTGATTGATATCCGGACGGCGGATGTCGACCTCGACGGCATCTCCGACCTGGTGGGCCTGGCTCGGAACTATGAGGGTGGTGCGGTGGATGGTGTTGTGGTTCGCCTCGGCGTTGGTGACGGAACTTTTTCCGAGCCGGCGGTCACCTTGCTTTCTTTCCATTCAGCCTACCACCTGCATGTGGCCATGGTGGATGATGATGCGTATCCCGACGTGATCAGCGGCGGCAACTACCCGGATTTTCATTTCACCGCACTGCTGGGCAATGGCGACGGCACATTCACCGAGGCCGGCCAGACACCCACCGGTATTTACGGCAGCCTGGTGATCGGCGAGTTCACCGGTGACGGTGTCAACGATGTGGCCGTGCCCGTATTGCAGACCGTGGAACTGTATACCGGCCAGGGGGATGGTACTTTTACGCTGGGTTCGCTCAGTTCGCTCGGCTGGACGGTGGACGGGCTCACCAGCGGTGATTTCGACGAGGACGGTGACCTCGACCTGGTGAGCGTCAACGATGATTTCCCCGGCGAGCATTACACGGTGTTGTTCAACAATGGAAGCGGATCGTTCGCCCAGGGGCCGACAAGCAGCATCTCCGACTGGGACTACCGGATTATCATGGCCACGGCCGATCTGAACGGCGATGACAATCTCGACTTTGTGGCCGGCGGGTTCTCCTCGGCTGAACGGCTTTCATACCTGAGGGGATTCGGTGACGGGACGTTCCGCATGGAGCGTCTGATCGATATTGGCAACAACCCGGACGATTGGGACCTGGGTGACCTGGACGGTGACGGTGACCTGGATATCGTCGCCAACGCAAATGATGTCTACAACTATTTCAGAGTAACCGTGACACTGAATAACGGGGACGACACATTCGGGGAACCGGAATACTGTTTCAACCGGGGGAAAAAATCAGCCTCGATGACCTGGACGGTGACGGCCACCTCGATGCGGTGATGCTCTGCCCTCCCGGGGAGCAGCATGCGGCGGTGTTGCTGGGCCGCGGTGACGGCACGTTTCGCAGCCACGAGGAACTGTCCTTTGATGTGACGTATCTGTACCGGGTGGCCGTGGACGATCTCGACGGCGACGGCGACAATGATCTGGTGGTCGGCTTTGACAACGTACCCGACCCCCCGCTGCTGAAGGTCCTGTTCAACGAATATCCCGGCGGTTTCTCCGAGCCGGTGGACTACCAGCCCGACATCTACCCGGCGGGTATGACCACCGGTGACCTGAGTGGTGACGGCATCAGCGATGTCCTGCTCATCGATGACGACGATCGCACCATTTCGATCATGATGAATGACGGCAGCGGCGGGCTGCTTCCCCCGGTCAACTACCAGGTGGGCTTCAACCCGGAGGCCGCGGCCATCGGCGACCTGGACGGCGACGGCGACCTCGACGCAGCGGTGATCTGCCGCAGCGGCTCCACCCAGCTTGGCATCCTGCTCAACAACGGCGACTGGTTCTCTCGGCGCCACCACGTACTACACCGCCACCCACCGGGCCACGGCCATCGTCCTCGGTGACGTGGACGATGACGGCGACCTGGACGCGGCGATGGACGAGGAGGAGTCGGTGGGCGGCAACCTGGTGGTGGTGAGGAACAACGGTGACGGCAGTTTTGCCGCGCCCCAGCGGTACGACTGCATCGATCCGGTGGGGGTTTCCCTCGGACGATTTCGATGGTGACGGTGACCTCGACCTGGCCACCTCCAGTTTCAACGCGGGAGTCTGTTCGGTGCTGCTCAACAATGGGGACGGCACCTTTTCCGCTGCCGTCACCCATGAGACCGGCCAGGAGGCGGGCTACCGGTTCACCTCGGCGGACATGGATCTCGACGGCGCTCCGGACCTGCTGTCCCTGGCGCTGGAAACTGAAGATCTGGCGGTGCTGCTCAATGACGGGAGCGGCGGGTTCGGGCCTCCCCGTTCATTCACCACCGGCAGCGCCAACGGTTTCCTGGCGGCGGCCGACATGGACCGGGACCAGGCCCCCGAGGTGACACTGCTCTACTGGGTCGACCTGATGATCCTGCACAACAACGCTGCTGACTTCGTGCCCACCGGCCTGCGTGGTCACGGGGCCCGGCCCGGGCGAGTTCAACCCCACCCTGGTGCGGGTGTACGGCGTGGCCGCCGGCCGGAGCTACACCGAGTGGCACGCCTACGGCGTGGACCGCTGGGGGGTCAACGTGGCCCTGGGCGAGCTGGACGGTGCGGCCGGGCCGGAGGTGCTCACCGGTGCCGGCCCCGGTGCGGTGTTCGGCCCCCACGTGCGGGGGTTCCAGGACGACGGCACGCCGCTGCCCGGGGTCTCGTTTCTGGCCTACGGCACCAACAAGTACGGGGTCAACGTCGGCTGCGGCGACCTGGATGGCGATGGCTACGATGAGATCGTCACCGGTGCCGGTCCCGGCGCTGTGTTCGGGCCCCACGTGCGGGGCTGGAACTGGGACGGGGCCGGCACTCCCACGTCGATCCCCGGCATCTCCTACTTCGCCTACGGCACCCCCAAGTGGGGGGTCAACGTCAGCTGCGGCGACATCGATGGTGACGGCTACGACGAGATCGTCACCGGCGCCGGTCCTGGCGCGGTGTACGGCCCCCACGTGAGGGGCTGGAACTGTGACGGCGGGGGCGCCTCGTCCATCCCCGGGGTCTCCTTCTTCGCCTATGGCACACTGAAGTTTGGGGTGAACGTTGCCTGCGGCGACATCGACGGTGACGGCATCGACGAGATTGTCACCGGGGCCGGTCCGGGTGCGGTGTTCGGCCCCCACGTGCGGGCCTTCAACTGGGACGGGACGGGTTCGGCCCAGTCGATCCCGGCGGTGAGCTTCTTCGCCTACGACTACACCCAGTGGGGGGCCAATGTCTCCTGCGGCGACCTGGACGGGGACGGTATCGACGAGATCATCACCGGGCCCGGTCCGGGCGAGACCCACGCACCCCGGGTGCGCGGCTGGAACTACGACGGCCAGACGCTCACCGCCCTGGGCGGTGTCGACTTCAATGCCTACAGCACCACCGAAGTGACCCACGGGGTCAAGGTGGGTGGGCTGCGGAACTGAGGGTGAAGGCCTGATCCGTGAAGATGATCTTCGACAGCCGGGACAAGGTCTCGGTCTACCATGACAAACGGTATGCCTCGTGGGTCCAGCGGGGGATCTCCGAGCGGGAGCAGCAACTGCTGGTTTCGCTCCTTGACGAGATGCCGCGGGTGGAGCGGATCCTCGACATCCCCTCGGGGTACGGCCGGTTCACGCCACTGCTCCTGCCGCGCACCGACTGCCTGCTCTCCTTCGACCTCAGTCCGCACATGCTGTTCAGGGCCGCGGAGCAACAGGACGACGTTGTGGCCGGGACCGGCAGGAACCACTTTGCCGGAGCCAGCACGGCCCGGCTCCCCCTGCCCGACAAGAGCGTTGACCTGGCGGTGGTCATTCGTCTGTTCCAGCACCTGCACCGGCCGGAGCAGCGCTGTGCTTCCCTCAGGGAACTGAACCGGGTCACCCGCAAGCGGGTGATCCTCACCTTCTACCGCAGCGGAACTTTTCACCACGTCCAGCGTTTGGTAAAAAAGATAAAGCCGATGGTCAAGCAGATCACCTTTCACAGCATCGACCAGTTCCTGGAGGAGACCAGGGAGGCGGGCATCGAAGTGGAACGGATCATCAAGCTGACGCGGATGGTCCACTCCCAGACCTTTGCCGTTCTCCGGCCCAGGTGATCCCGGCAGGCCCAGGTTGACAGGGTTTTGCGCAAGTGGTAAAGATAAGCGCTATATAAATCATAAGAATAACCCCCACTGCCAATAACGAACACAGCTGAGGGGACCGCTGTCTCCAGGCATTGTCGGGGGTTGCCATGATTACAGTACGAAATCTCTCCGGAACCATTCTGCTGCTCTTTTTCCTCGCGGCCCCGCTTCATGCCGCCACCATCTATGTCCCCGACAACCACGCCACCATCCAGGGGGCCATCCAGGCCGCCGGCATGGGTGACCTCATCCAGGTCAGGCCGGGAACCTACATCGAGAACATCGACTTCCTCGGCAAACAGATCACGGTGAGCAGCCTGCAGGGGCCGGTGTCCACCATCATCGACGGTGACCTGAACGGCAGCGTTGTGTCCTTCAGCGGTGGCGAGGGGGCGGGATCACTGCTCCGCGGTTTCACCCTGACCAACGGCAACGGCTTTTTCGACCAGGTGGAACTGCGGACCCTCGGCGGCGGGATTTACTGCTTCGAATCCTCACCGTCCATCGATAACTGCCGGGTGGCGGTCAACTCCGCCAATCACGGCGGCGGGATTTACTGCGCTGACGCATCGCCGTTGATAACGGACTGTGTGCTCGAGGGAAATGCTGCCGATATCGGCGGCGGCCTGTTCTGCATGTTGGGCCAGCCCCGGGTCAGGGGATGCACCGTGACCGGCAACTCGGTGGAATATTACGGTGGCGGCATTTACAGCTGGCAGTCCTCACCGGAGATTACCGGCTGCACCCTCAGTTCGAACGTTACAAGCATCTCGACGGACGGTGCTGGCGGTGGAATGTATATCTATGGTGCTTCGGAGCCGGTGGTTTCTGACAATGTGTTTGCCGGCAACAGCACGCCCGGACCGGGCGGGGGGATCTGCTGTGCCGAGGACTCGTCCGCGGCGATCAAGGGAAATATGTTCAACGGCAACCTTGCTGATAACGGGGGCGGAGTCTGCTGTGAATTTGCCGGTTCGGTGCTGATCGCCGACAACGTTTTCACGGGCAACGAGTCCAGCGGCAGCGGGGGCGGGATCTACACGCAGTCGTCGGACACCGTGATTCGGGACAACACCCTCCTCTTGAACACGTCCACCTCCGAGGGCGGCGGTATTGCATATGTCTACAACAGCAGCGCCGATCATACAGCCGAGATCAGCCGGAACCAGGTGAACAGCAACAGTGCGGTTGCGGGCGGTGGTATTGACTGTTTGGGCGGCAATCTCCTGATGGTGGGCAACCGCGTGGGGCACAACAGCGCATCCTTTGGCGGGGGCGTCAGGCTCCATCAGCTGGATAGCGGTTTGTTGGCGAACAATGCAATCCACGACAACGAAGTCAACCAGCGCGGGGGAGGAATTGTGGTCAACCAGGGGGGGGAGTTGACCCTGGAGAACAACTCCATTACGGCCAATACCGTGGTCTGGGGAGGGGGTGGCGGGCTCCACTGCTCTGAAGGCACGACGCTCACCGTGGTCCACGGGATTTTCTGGGGCAACAGTTCACCCGAGGGCAAGGAGATTTACCTCGAGTACGACGACCTCGGCCTCTCGCTGGATATCGATTACTGCGACGTGGACGGCGGCATCGGCTCGCTGGAGGTGGAAACCGGCTGCACTCTCAACTGGGGTGAAGGGATGATCGACGCCGATCCGGTCTTTGTCGACGGGCCGGGCGGGCCCTTTTACCTCAGCCAGGTCGCCGCCGGCCAGGCGGTGAACAGCCCCTGTGTCGACGCCGGTGACCCGGCCGCCGGCGGAGCTTCGGGCACCACCCGTACCGATGGTTCCAGTGACAGCGGCATCACCGACATCGGGGTGCACTACGGCGGCGGCAGCCTGCTGGCCGGCGCCGGCCCCGACATTGCCAACCCGCCGCTGGTCAGGCTTTTCCCGGCGCTGCAGGACGCGGCTCACGACCTGGAGTTCACGGCGTATGGCGCCGACCGCTACGGGGTCAACGTGCACGCCGGCGACCTGGACGGCGACGGCCTGGACGAGATCCTCACCGGCGCCGGCCCGGGCGACATTTACGGCCCCCACGTGCGGGCGTTCAGGCCGAACGGCCAGTCCTTCCCCGGCGTAAACTTCTTCGCTTACGGCACCCTGAAGTTCGGGGTCAACGTGGCGGCCGGCGACCTGGACGGTGACGGCAGGGACGAGATCGTCACCGGCGCCGGGCCGGGCGCGGTCTTCGGCCCTCACGTCCGGGCCTTCGACGTCACCGGATCTCCTCCCGGCACCTCCGCTATTCCCGGTGTCAGCTACTTCGCCTACGGCACCCCCAAGTGGGGGGTCAATGTGGCCTGCGGTGACATCGACGGCGACGGGTTCGGCGAGATCGTCACCGGCGCCGGGCCGGGGGCGGTGTTCGGCCCGCACGTCCGGGGCTGGAACGTTGACGGCGGCAGTGCGGCAGCCATCCCGGCGGTGAGCTACTTCGCATACGGCACCCTGAAATACGGCGTGCGGGTGGCCTGCGGCGACATTGACGGCGACGGCATCGACGAGATTATCACCGCACCCGGTCCGTCAAGTGTCTTCGGCCCGCATATCCGCGGATGGAACTACGACGACACGGCGGTGACGCCGCTGCCCGGCTGCAGCTTCTTTGCCCTGCCGCCGGCCCAGTACAGCCATGGGGCCCAGCTCTTTGCCGGTGCGGACCTGGACGGGGACGGCCGCTCGGAACTGGTGATCGGCGCCGGGCCGGACCAGGGGGCGGATTCGATGGTGGCGGTCTATCGTTACAACGGGGCGGGAGTGGCCCAGTGGTTTACCCTGCAGGCCATGCCCGCGGGGTGGACCGACGGGGCGACCGTGGCCGCGGGGCGGTTCTGAACCGGTTCGGATCAGGCCGACGCGGTTTTCAGTTTTTCCCGCCTGATCAACCAGAGGTTGCGGGAATAGATCAGGACGCCGAAGGATTGCCCGGTGATGAAGATGCCATCTCTGATATAGATGGAATAGGCCAGCAGGAGCAGCGACCCCAGAATACTGAGATACCAGAAGAGTTTTGGCATCACACTCTTGCCGGCCCGTTCGCTGACCACCCACTGCACGAAGAACCGGCTGCCAAAGAGCACGATTCCCAGTATCCCCACGCCCTTCATGAAATAGTAGATCATGTCGTGCCTGCCGCGATTGCAACCCGCGATGAAGCGGTGCGCAGTTTGAGGTAACGGATTCGCCGAATCCGGGCCATGAACGCCGGGCGTCGGGCCCGACCATCGCATCACCCGGATAGATTTTGACCCCTGCATCGCCCATCGTCAACTTCCTGGAATCGGCGGGGCGGGAGAGGTAGACTGTTCGGGATCAGGAGATGGTAGATGGACGACAGTCTTGGACAGCGCGGTGAATTCGGGATCATCGACCTTTTCCGGGAGAAGGCCGGCGCCAGCCGCGCCTGGGTCACGGAGGGGATCGGCGACGACTGCGCGGTGCTCGACACCGGCGGCGGGACGAGCCTGCTGGTGACCACCGACATGCTGGCCGAGGGCGTGCACTTCCTCCGCTCCGGCGCCTCGCCCTGGAAGCTGGGCTGGAAGAGCCTGGCGGTGAACGTTTCGGACATCGCCGCCATGGGCGGCGAACCGGCGGCGGCCTTCCTGGCCCTCGGGCTGACCCCCGACCTGCAGGAAAAGTTCCTCCTCCAGTTCCGCGACGGCCTGCTGGCCTGCGCAGCAGAATACCGGGTGGACCTGCTCGGCGGTGACACCATCCGCACCCCCAACGACCTGGTGTTCAGCCTCACCCTCCTCGGCCGGGCCCCGTCCGGCCAGGTGGTGAAACGGAGCGGTGCCCGGCCGGGGCACCGGGTGATGCTGGCTGGCCCGGTAGGGGAGAGCGCCGCCGGCCTCCAGTTGCTGGGCGGCGCCATCGGCGGGATCGACACCGCCGATCGTGAACAGCTGCTGCGGGCGCACCTCGAGCCGCGGCCCCAGGTGGAACTGGGCCGCCTGCTGGCCCGGGAGGGGATGGCCCGGGCGATGATCGACGTCAGTGACGGCCTGCTCCAGGACCTGGGCCACATCTGCCGGGAGAGCGGGGCGGGGGCCGACATCGACAGCAGTCTGCTGCCGCTCTCCGGCGCGCTGAGCCGGGCGGCGGAATCAGCCGGCGCCGATCCGCTGGAGTGGGCGCTCAGGGGCGGTGAGGATTACGTGCTGCTCTTCTGCGTCCCGCCCGAGCTGGAGCAGCCGGCCCGGACGGCCAGCCGCGATGAACTGGGAATCGAACTGCACACCATCGGCGAGATCACCGCCGGCCCCGGGATCCGGATCCGCCGCGGCGATGAGTGGATCGAGACCGACCCCGCCGGGTTCACGCATTTCTGAGATAGATCCAGTACCTGTGATCGGTGACCAGATCGTGCCAGAGTCATTGCCTCTTGAAAATTGCTACATGCGATGCATAATTAACGGTAATATATGCAACATGATGATCGATATGAAGGATCTATACTATTCCCGATTTCTGGAGACACGGTTAACGCCCCCTCCGAGCCATGGCACGAAAGCGGGTGAAAGGCCGAAAGTCAAACTGGTGTTCGGGGCGAGGCAGACAGGAAAGTCAACCCTTCTCGCCCACTGCCTGCCGGGGGGAAGTCGGACTTTTGTACTGAATCTCCAGGATCGCCAGGTGAGACGCCGCTATGAATCGGACGAAGGTCTGCTGGTCCGCGAACTCGCCGCGGCGGAAGAGACGGACACGGTTTTCATTGATGAGATCCAGAAGGTGCCCGGGCTGCTCGATGATGTGCAACTGCTTCACGACCAGAACCCACGACGATACCGCTTTTTCCTCACCGGCAGTTCTGCCCGAAAGCTGAGGCACCGGTCGGTGAATCTGCTGCCCGGCCAGGCTCATTCCCTGCTACTCTCGCCGATACTCCAGGCCGAGCATCGCCCGTGTGAGATTCTGCCGCTTTCCCCGAAACTGGAGAACCGCTTTCCCTGTCGTCCTCTCGAGGAACACCTGATTTTCGGCAGCCTCCCCGGACTGTACCAGGAATCGAGGGACACGTGGGCCGAGACGTTGTCGGCATATGTTGAACTCTATATTGAAAACGAAATCCGGCAGGAGCACCTGGTCGGGGACATGGGTGCCTTTGTCAGGTTTCTGCGCCTCGCTGCTCTTGAATCCGGTCAGTTCGTGAATTTTACGAAGCTGGCCGGTCAGGTTGGAGTGGCGGTCAACACCTTGCGTAACTTTTACCAGGTTCTCGAGGACACCTATGTGGGTCTTCGAATTCCACCGTTTGGCAGAAGCCGAAAAAAAATCCTGCAGGGCCCCCGTTTCCTGGTGTTCGACCCTGGCGTACGTCACATTCTGGCCGATCTCCCGCTCAATGATTCGTTGCTCCGGCTCGACGCCGGTCACATCTTCGAGCAATGGGTCCTGACGGAACTGTACCTATCGGTGCCGGTACCTGGGGCGAGGGTATCGGCTGTCCACCTGGAGAACAATGACCGGCGCCGAAGTCGATGGGATCATTGAAACTCCGGATGAGGCCATTCCCGTGGAGGTCAAATGGACCGAAAGTCCTGCACCGCGGGATGCGCGGCACATTGAAAAATTCCTTGAACTTCACCAGGGTCTGGCAACGCGGGGCTACCTGATCTGCCGGTGTCCGAGAAGACAGCAACTGACACCCAACGTGACCGCCATCTCCTGGCAGGAGTTCTGAAACGCCCAGCCCCTCCTCCCCGGTTCCAGAACGATCCTCATGGCACGTTCCCCACCACAGTGCACTGTGCCGTGTCAGAGTCGCCGGCCGGGGGATAGGGCGGCTGGTTGTACGGCGCCGGGGTGACGTCCGTCGCCCGGAGGGTGAAAAGGTTGCTGCCCACCAGCGCACCCAGCGCCGGGATGGCCTGGTTCCACGAGGTGCTGTAGCTGCTCCCGGCGGCCACGTTGGTGTATCCGGCCCGCCAGTTGCTGAAATACCCGCCCCCGGCCAGGGATACGTCGAACCGTGCGGCAAGCCGGCGGGTCTGGCCGGTATAAAGGTTGATCAGCTCCGCCGAGATCGTGGTGGTGAAGGGCAGAGTGCCCGATGAGGGCAGACAGGACAGCGTGGCAGAAACCGTCGACGAAGAGCCGGCGACGCTCGCCGCACCGCTCTCGTTGTCCGAATGGTCCGAGGTTGTCAGGTGGTAGTAACTGGAGGGCGATCCTGAGACATCGTATGTCTGGCCAATGGTGTAGCCGATCAGGACTGCTGACTGGTCAAAGACCGGGTTCTCCGAGCCGTACACTGTGTGGTAGGCGAAATCCGGTTCGGGAGCCTCGTCCCAGACTCAGTTCGCTCAGGCCCGCTGAAGAGCAGATTCGTCGGCACCCCCGGGGCGAGGTTGTCGATCGATTCGCCGGTGGCCGTGGGGCTGACGAACCATTCCGAAGGCGTGGTGGTGTGGGTGGTCACCAGGAATGTGGTGGTGCCGGCCAGCGTGGGTGCATTTACCAGATAGTTGTCCAACTGGTATGCCGGCACGGAGGCCACCACCTCCCAGGTGCCAGGCGGGAACGTGCCGGCTCGATCAGTTGCGGAAGCCGGCGCCCGTACGAAGAACCGGTCCTCGATTCGAGTGGCATTCATTTCTGGCAGGGGCCAGGGGAACAGGTCCTCTCCGGAGGACAGTTTCGGAGATGCGATTGCAGCATGTGCTTCGGCATCCCCGATCAGGGTCGTGAGCACGGGAGAATCAACGAGTCGACAAACGTAGTAGCCGGTCACGGGCAGGCTGGGCTCGTCGGCGAAGTCATAGCCCGAGCGGGTGAAGTAGATACGCACCCAGCCACCCTGATCGTCAGGTACGTCGGTGATCCCGTTGATCGGCCCGAACTCGTTTAGCCAGTTAATCCTCAGATACGAGACCGTGGGATTGACGCCCGGTAACCAGGTGTGGGTTGAGCGCCACCGGAGGTCATCCCCGGGAGTCGCGATCCGTGTCCAGGAGTCGTCTGACGTGATCGCTGTCCAGTTCGCCCCCTCATCGGCGCTGAGTTCCCAACCCACACCTGTGACTCCAAAGTTGGTGGAGAGGCGGGTGCGGGGGATCATTTCCGTATTTCCATCGACCGCCAATGACTGACCGATGTTTTGCGAAGCATCGACCTCGCTTTGGCTCACCTGGATCACCTGCAGGCCGGAATACCCATCGGTCACGAAGGCGTGATTGCCTGACACCGTCACGCCTTCGGCTTGGCCTGACGTATCGTAACTGCCGGTGAGCATGGGGTTCGTAGGATCGCTGATATCGATCATAAGCAGGCCGCTTTGCCACGCCGCCACGAATGCGAGGTCGCCCGCTACCGCCACACCGCCGGCATCGTCTGGTGTGGCGAAGCTGCCGACGAGCGTGGGGTTCGCGGGATCACTGATGTCGATCACCTGCAGGCCGGATGTCAGGTCTGCCACGAAGGCGTGGTCGCCCGCCACCGCAACGCCTCGGGCACTGTTTGGTGTGTCACAGCTGCCGGCGAGTACGGGGTTTGTGGGATCGCTGATATCGATCACCTGCAGGCCGCCTGTCAGATCTGCCACGAAGGCGTGGTCGCCAGACACGGTTACGTCATAGGCCGCGCCTGGGGTGTCGTAGTTGCCGACCAGTGAGGCGTTCGCGGGATCGCTGATGTCGACTACCTGCAGTCCGGATAAGTAGTCAGCCACAAAAGCATTGTCGCCCGATACAGCCACCCCCACGGCAACGCCTGGTGTGTCGCAGCTGCCGGAGAGCACTGGGCTGGTGGGATCACTGATGTCGATCACCTGCAGACCGCTCAGGTCGTCCGCCACGAAGGCGTGGTTGCCCGCTACCGTCACGCCAGCGGCATCGTCTGGTGTGTCGCAGTAGCCGACAATTTCGGGGTTCCCGGGATCGCTGATGTCGATCACCATCAGGCCGTACAAATCGTCCGCCACGAAGGCGTGATCACCCGCCACTGCCACACCACGGGCAAAGCCCAGCGTATCGCAGCTGCCGGCGAGTGCGGGGTTCACGGCCTGGCTGATCTCGATCACCTGCAATCCGTATTGCAGATCCGCAGTGAAAGCGTGGTCACCCGACACCACCAGGGCTGCGGCATTGCCCGGCGTGTCGTAGCTGTCGCTGAGTACTGGATTTGTGGGATCGCTGATATCAATTACCTGGAGGCCGGAGGACCAGTCGGCCACGAACGCACGATCACCGGACACCACCACGTCGTAGGAATATCCTGAGGTGTCATAGTTTCCGGCAATAATGGGGGTTGTGGGATCGCTGATATCGACTACCTGCAGGCCGGCTGAATAGTCTGCCACAAAGGCGTGATCGCCGGATATCGCCACACCCCGGGCACTGCCTGGAGTGTCATAGCTGCCGGCCAGCGCCGGGTTTGCCGGATTGCTGATATCGATCACCAGCAGACCGGAATTCCCGTCGGGTACGAATGCGTGATCGCCGGAGACCTCCACACGTCTGACATAGTCAAATGTGTTGTATGTGCCGGCCAGTGCAGGGTTCGTCGGATCGCTGATGTCCACAACCAGCAGACCGGTGGCTCCGTCGGCCACGAAAGCATGATCACCAGACACAGCCACACCCCAGGCATAGTCCGGCGTGTCGAAGCTGCCTGCCAGCACTGGGCTCGAGGGATCAGTGATGTCAATGATTTGTAGGCCACCGGAGGACCCTGCCGCCACGAAAGCGTGATCACCCGACACCGCCACGCCTCTGGCACTTGCTGTGACATAGCTGCCGGTCAGTACCGGGTTTGTGGGATCGCTGATGTCAATGATCTGCAGGCCGTCTGAATCATCGGCCATGAAAGCGTGGTCGCCGGACACCGCCACGTCCCAAACTTCAACTGAACCTTCATAGGATCCGGCGAGGGTGAGGACGAACGGGTGGAGTTTCAACTCGCCGTCTGTGGTGTTCCAGTCAGCGGTGGTGTTGACCGCGTCCATGTAGGTCGTGGTGCTGAAGTCCTCGGTGAAGGTCTGCTGGGCCGGGGCGATGGTGGGCGCCAGTGCCTGGATGAAGAGCATCATTGCCAGTGCGAGATTTTTCATGATCATCGATCCTCTCCTTACCAGCCCCGGCGGGGGCGCTGCGGTTTACCTCAACACTTTATGGCGCATTCCCCACCACCGTGCACTGTGCCGTGTCGGTGTCGCCGGCCGCGGGGTAGGGCGGCTGGTTGTACGGCGCTGGGGTCACGTCCGTCGCCCGGAGGGTGAAGAGGTTGCTGCCCACCAGTGCGCCCAGCGCCGGGATAGCCTGGTTCCACGAGGTGCTGTAGCTGCTCCCGGCGGCCACGTTGGTGTAGCCGGCCCGCCAGTTGCCGAAGAACCCGCCCCCGGCCAGGGTCACGTCAAACCGTGCGGCCAACCGGCGTGTCTGGCCGGTATAGAGATTGATCAGTTCCGCCGAGATCGTGGTGGTGAAGGGCAGCGTGCCTGAAGAGGGCAGACAGGAGAGTGTGGTGGCAACCGTCGAAGACGGACCGGCGATGATGCTCGCCGCACCGCTCTCATTGTCCGAATGGTCCGAGGTGGTCAGGTGGTAATAGCTGGCGACCGACCCCGACACGTCATAGGTCTGGGCGATGGTGTAGCCGATCAGGGTTGCCGACGGATCAAAGACCGGGTTCTCCGAGCCATAGACCGTGTGGTAGCCGAAGTCCGGTTCGGGCGCTTCGTCCCAACTCAAAACGTCAGGTCCGCTGAAGAGGAGGTTCATCGGCACCGCCGGGGCGATGTTGTCCACCGAGGCGCCGCTGGCGGTGGGGCTGACGAACCATTCCGAGGGTGTGGTGGTGTGGGTGGTCACCAGGTAGGTGGTAGTGCCGGCGAGGGTGGGTACGCTCACCTGGTAGGTGTCCGACTGGGTCGCCGCCACGTAGGTCATGATCTCCCAGGTGCCGGGTGGAAACGTGCCTGCCCGGTCGGTTGTGGCCCCCGACGCGTTGACGAAGATCCGGTCCCCGAGGCGAGTGATCTTCATGCCCGGCAGGGGATAGGGGAGGCTTTTGCCCGCTGTGTGCATTGACCCTGTATCCGCTTCAAGAGACTCGGCATCCCCGATCAGGGTTGTCAGCGCAGCTCCATCAACACGGCGGTAGATGTTGTAGCCGACCACCGGCAGGCTGGCCTCGTCGGCGAAGTCGTAGCCGGAGCGGGTGAAGTCGATGCGCACCCAACCCCCTTGATCGTCAGGCACATCGGTGACCGAATTGATTGGCCCGAACTCATTGAGCCAGTCGATAGTCAATTCCGAGACCGTGGGGTTTATGCCAGGCCCGGCAAAGGTGTGCGTCGAGCGCCAGTGGAGATCCGTCCCGGTGGGCGCGACCCGGGTCCAGGAACCGTCTGAGGTGACGGCCGTCCAGTCTGTCCCCGCGTCAGCGCTCAGATCCCAGCCCAACCCGCCGGTCTCCGTGCTGGTGAGGCGAGCGCGAATGATGGCGTCCGACGTCCCGTCCATCGCCAGTGACTGACCAATGTTCTGCGATTGATCGACCTCGCTTTGCCTTACCTGTATCACCTGAAGGCCGAAATTGTAGCCCGCCACGAAGGCGTGGTCGCCAGACACCGCCACGCTCCTGGCACCGTCTGACATGTCAAGGGTGCCGGCCAGTGTAGGGTTCGCGGGATCACTGATGTCGATCACCTGCAAGCCGGAAATGAAGTCCACCACAAACGCGTGATCGCCCGATACCGTCACGCCATATGCTGAGGAGCCCGGTGTATCATAGCTGCCGGCCAGCACGGGGTTGGTAGGATCGCTGATGTCGATCACCAACAGGCCGGAGTCTATGTCAGTAACGAAGGCGTAATCGCCCGCCACCGCCACGCCTCTTGCATCGCTCGGTGTGTCATAGCTGCCGGCCAGTGTGGGGTTTGTCGGATCGCTGATGTTGATCACCTGGAGGCCGGAATAGGCGTCTCCCACGAAGGCGTGATTACCCGACACCGCCAGGTTACGTGCAAAGCTTGATGTGGCATAGCTGCCGGACAGCGTGGGGTTCGTCGGGTCGCTGATGTCGATCACCTGCAGGCCGGAATAGTAGCTTGTCACAAAGGCGTGATCGCCCGCCACCGCCACGCCACGGACTGTGCTCGGTGTGTCGTAGCTGCCGGCGAGCACGGGGATGGTAGGATCACTGATGTCAATCACCTGCACGGAATTATTGTCCGCCACGAAGGCGTGGTCACCCGACACCGCCACGCTATGTGCATAGCCTGGAGTGTCGTAGCTGCCGGTGATGGTGGGGATGGTGGGATTGCTGATGTCAATTACCTGCAGGCCGGAGATCTGGTCGGCCACGAAAGCGTGATCGCCCGATACCGCCACGCCTAAGGCAAGGTCTGGCGTTTCATAGCTGCCGGCGAGCATGGGGCTCGTGGGTTGGCTGATCCTGATCACCTGGAGGCCGGTATTTCCGTCCGCCACAAAGGCATGGTTGCCCGCCACCGCCACGCCAGAGGCGCTGCCTGAAGTGTCGTATTCAGTGGCAAGTGAGGGGCTGGTGGGATCGGTGATATCGAATATCAGCAGGCCTGTATCTCCATCGGCCACGAATGCGCGATCACCAGATATCACCAGATCCTGGGCATTGTCTGGCGTGTCACCGCTACCGGCAAGCACGGGATTAGCCGGATCGCTGATATCGACTACCTGCAGGCCGGAGGCCCCATCGGCAACGTAGGCATAATTTCCGGAGACCTCCACATCCCGGGCCAACGATGGTGTGGTATAGCTGCCGGCCAGCACGGGGGTGGTGGGATCGCTGACGTCGATCACCTGCAGACCAGATGACATGTCAGCCACAAAGGCGAGGTCACCGGAAACGGCCACTCCATAGGCAGAGCCGGATGTGTCATAGCTGCCAATAAGCGAGGGGGTCGTTGGATCACTGATATCGATAATCTGCAGACCGGATAGACGATCAGCCACGAAGGCGTGGTCACCGGACACCACGACATCAAAGGCGTTGTCCGCTGTGTTGTAGCTTCCGGCCAGGGTGGGATTCGTCGGATCGCTGATGTCGACTACCAGCAGGCCTGGGGACCCGTCGGCCAGGAAGGCATGGTCCCCTGAAACGGCTAGGCCTCTCACCTGGCCTGATGTGTCGTAGTTGCCGGCAAGGACGGGATTGGCCAGATCGCTGATGTCCACAATCTGAAGACCGGATGAGTAATCGGCCACAAAAGCGTGATTGCCCGACAGCACCATGTCCCAGGCTTCACCGGCAGTGTCATAAGACCCGGCGAGGGTGATTACGAACGGAAAGAGCTTCAGCTCGCCGTCTGTGGTGTTCCAGTCGGCGGTGGTGTTGAACGCATCCATGTAGGTCGTGGTGCTGAAGTCCTCGGTGAAGGTCTGCTGGGCCGGGGCGACGGTGGGCGCCAGCGCCAGGATGAGAATCATCATAAGTAATGCGAATCTTTTCGTGATCATCGATTATCTCCTTTACGCCTGCTTGGGGAAAAGCTGGTACGCACTCAGATAACGAACAAGAGTGAGATTTTCAAAAAAATAGTGAGAACAGTGAGAAACAGGATACTGTTCATTTTGTGAATTTTTTAATTCTGGACTGTGAAGAGTGGCAGGAAAGGCATCGTTTTTACGAGCCATCTCCATTGAAAGTCTTTATATATCTTATGTATAGGTTCACACACCTGTTCCGTCAAGGTGTATTTCGATAGGACGAATCCCGGTTTGTCGTGATCATGTGAGGGTTGCCACAGTGGGGTAGGGCTGCAACAGAAGGGTACCGGTTCGTGTTGGTCAGCCCAGCAGCCGTTTCACGTCGAAGACGGTGACATAGAGCATCAGCGAGATGATCAGCAGCCAGCCGGTGAGAGCCATGGGCAGGTGCAGGCGCTGCAGGGGCCGGTAGACCTTCTCCAGCAGGGCGAAGAGGATCTTTCCCCCGTCCAGCGGGGGCAGGGGCAGCATGTTGAAGAAGGCCAGGTTGACGTTGAGCAGCACGAAGAAGGTGAGCAGCGCGGCGATGGTCATCCCCTCCGGGCGCCCGCCCCAGGAGACGATGCCCACCACGCCGGACATCTGGTCCGGGGTACTGAACAGGGCCGGCAGCAGGAGCACGATCTCCGAGAGAAGCCGGTAGAGGTCGGCTGCCGGCTGGACCACCAGCGAGGAGAAGGAGGGGCCCAGGTTGGCCGCGTAGGCCGCGGCCAGGCCGGCAAAGGCGGCGGCCATGTTGGCCAGCGGCCCGCCGAGGGAGAAGAGGATCCGCCGGGAGGCCGGGTAACCCAGGAATTCCTCCTCGCTTTCGCCCTCGGGCAGCACGTATCCCCCGATGGGGACCAGCGAGACCCGGTACTCGGTGCCGCCTCGCTGAAAACCCCAGATACGGGGGCCGAAACCGACCGAAAAGCGGCGGATGGGGATCCCGGTGGCCTTGGCCGCAAGCAGGTGGCCGAACTCGTGAATCAGGATGATGGTGCCCAGAACGAGTAAAATCAGCAAATAGTTCATGTTAGGAGTCCCTAAGAGCCGGGTCGGCCGATTGTGGCGTCCATTATTGTGGAGCCGGTGTCCGATTCCCCATTAGTAACGCATTTCCAGTGGTTTGGTTCAATCAGGAGTTTTCCGGTCCGGGATTCCGGGATAACAGGGCTTCGTATCCCGGTGTCGATCAAGTAGAATACGTGACTGGTTCACAAAGACTATAAAGAAAGACGGAAGACGGAGGAGTAGATCCGATGAAGAAAATCGCTTGTGGTGCAACGATCCGGCTCATCAGCGGCAGCATTGCCATCATGCTGCTGAGTCTCATGACTGCGCTGCCGGCCATGGCATTGATCGAACCGGTGAATTCGGAGATCCGCCCGGCCGCGGAGATGGAAGCTGTTCAGCCGCTGAGCAGTGTGGACACGCTGACCATGCCCGAACTGGACATGGTGCAGGTCCGCATGGAAGACGAGATCGCCGACCAACTCAACGAGCCGTGGCGCTTTGCCATGCCCCTGGAAGTGCTGCGGTCCACCGACGACTCGGGCACCTGGGAGCCGCTCTCCGGCGAGCGGGTGATGTGGCGGCTGCACGTGGTTTCTGAAGGAGCCAGCTCGCTGAACCTCGGGTTCTGGCGTTGGGTGATGCCCGAGGGCGGCGAGATGTTCCTCTACACTCCCGACTACTCGCTGAGGTATGGTCCGCTCACCGTGAAGGACAACCGGGAGCACGGTGAATACTGGTCCCCCGTCCTGCCTGGTGATGAACTGGTGGTGGAGATCACGGTGCCGGTGGACGAGATGAAAAATCTCGAGGTGCTGCTCGGCGTGGTGAACCACGGCTACCGCGGGTTCTTCAGCGAACCGGCTGACGGTGAGCGCTCCCAGTCGTGCAACATCGACGTGGTCTGTCCTGAAGGAGACCCCTGGCGCAACGAGATCCGCTCGGTGGGCGCCATCCAACTCCAGGGTTACAAAATTTGCACCGGGTCGATGATCAACAACACGGCCAACGACTTCACCCCCTACTTCATCACCGCCAATCACTGCGGGGTCACTGCGGGCAACGACCACACGATGCGGATCTACTGGAATTACGAGAACAGCTGGTGCCGTGAGCCCTGGAGCACGGAGAGCGGCCAGCCCGGTGACGGCGACCTGACCATGAGTCAGGTCGGAGCCACCGAACTGGCCGACGGCTCGGCTTCGGATTTCTGCCTGGTGCAGCTCGACGACGCTCCCAATCCCGAGTGGAACGTTTTCTGGGCCGGCTGGGACCATTCGGGCACCCAGGCCACCTCGGCGGTGGCGATCCACCACCCCAACGTGCAGGAGAAGCGGATCTCCTTCGAGGACGACCCCACCACCAGCGCGGACGGGGGGCGGATGGTCCGGGTCAGCGACTACGATGCCGGCTCCACCGAGGGCGGCTCCTCGGGTTGCCCGCTGTATAACCAGAATCACCACTTCGTCGGCCAGCTCTACGGCGGCTCGGCGGCCTGCAGCAACGACCTCTCCGATATCTATGGCGCGGTCTCCTGGTCCTGGAACGGGGCCACCGCCGCCGACCGGCTGAGCGACTGGCTCGACCCGCTGGGCACCGGGGCAAACACGCTCAACGGCATCGGCGGCACCGGCGGCGTGGGCACCCTGGTCACCGGGCCCGGCCCGGTGGCCTCCAACCCGGCGCTGGCCCGGGTCTGGAACCTGCAGAGCGTCAGCGCCCCGGAGGCCGAGTGGACGGTGTACGGCCCGGACCAGTACGGGGTCAACGTGGCCTGTGGCGACATCAACGGCACCGGCCGGGACTGGGTGATCACCGGCCCGGGACCGGGCGCGGTGTACGGCCCCCACGTGCGGGCCTTCACCCCTGAGGGCGCGGCGGTGAGTTCGATCAGCTTCTTTGCCTATGGCACGTTGAAGTATGGCGTCAACGTGGCCTGCGGCGACATCGACAACGACGGCAAGGACGAGATCATCACCGGCCCGGGCCCGGGCGCCGTGTTCGGCCCCCACGTCCGCGGCTGGAACCACGACGGCGGCAGTTCGGTGTCCCCCATCTCCGGGGTCAGCTACTTTGCCTACGGCACGCTGAAGTACGGGACCAACGTCAGCGCCGGCGATATCGACGGCGACGGGTTTGACGAGATCGTCACCGGCGCCGGCCCCGGCGCGGTCTTCGGCCCCCACGTCCGGGGCTGGAACGTGGACGGCGGCGCTGCCGCGGCCATACCGGCGGTGAGTTACTTTGCCTACGGCAGTCTCCAGTACGGGGTCAATGTGGCCTGCGGCGACATCGACGGTGACGGCATCGACGAGATAATCACCGGCGCCGGTCCGGGCCAGATCTTCTTCGCCCACGTGCGGGGCTGGAACTATGACGGCGCCACGCTGGCCGCTCTGTCCGGGGTGAGTTTCTTCGCCTACGACGGAACGAAAAATGGTGTCCAGGTTGGTACGGGCGACGTGGATGGCGACGGCAGGGACGAGATCCTGACCATGCCCGGGCCGGACGCGTCCGTCGGGGCCCAGGTCAGGGCCTTCGACGTCACCGGCGGCACGGCCACCCCGATCACCGGCATCGATTTCGACGCGTACGGCAGCTCGGTGACCCACGGCGGGAACGTGGCCGGGGGCGTCCTGCAATAGCATCCGAGAGCGGCGGGCCCAACGGGGCCCGCCGACAATATCCCTTTCCCATGCCGGTTTTTTGCAGGGCGTCTCCAGGATTGTCTGGGAGAAGCCGCTGACCCTGCGACCGGTGAGCGTTCAGGGTTCTGATGGACACTCCGATTTTCAACTGGCTGGACCGCCGCAGCGCCGGCCTGCTGCTGCACCCCACCGCCCTGCCCGGCGGCCAGGGCATCGGGACGCTGGGCGCGGACGCCCGGCGGCTGATCGACTTCCTGGTTGCGGCGGAACTGCAGTACTGGCAGATCTGCCCGCTGGGGCCCACCGGGTTCGGCCATTCCCCGTACCAGTGTTTCTCGGCCTTTGCCGGGAACCCGCTGCTGATCGACCTGGAGGAACTGGTCTCCTTCGGCCTGCTGGAGGATGCGGAACTGCACCCGCTGCGCGTCCTCCCCGCCGGCAGGGTGGATTACGGTTCCATCGTGAAACTGAAACCGGCGCTGCTCCGGCTGGCCCACCAGCGGTTCGTCCAGCGGGGTGAAGTGCTCTCTGGTGAATACGGTTCCTTCGGGAAGTGGCGGGAGGAAAGCGACTACTGGCTCGCTCCTTACAGCTTCTACATGGCGCTGAAGGATTGGTTCAAGGGCGCGCCCTGGCAGGAGTGGCCGGCCGGGTATGCCTCGTATCTCAAGGCGGCCTCCACGCCCTTCCGCAAGGAACTGGCCGCTGCGGCCGACGAGCACGCGTTCTTCCAGTATCTCTTTTTCAGCCAGTGGAAGCGTCTGCGCGGCTATGCCGCGGAGCGGGGTGTCGGTATCATCGGCGACGCCCCGATCTACGTGGCGGGGGACAGTGCCGACACCTGGGCCAACCCCTGGCTCTTTGAACTGGACCGCCGGGGGCAGCCGCGCTTTGTGGCCGGGGTGCCGCCGGACTACTTCTCCGAGACCGGCCAGCTGTGGGGCAATCCGATCTACGACTGGCAGGAACTGGAGACATCGGGATACGAGTGGTGGCTGCGGCGCCTGGGGATGAACCTCGACCTGTTCGATGTGGTGCGCCTGGACCATTTCCGCGGCTTCGAGGCGTTCTGGCGCATCCCGGCCGATGCAGAGGATGCGCGGGGCGGTGAGTGGGTTCCGGGGCCGGGCCTGCCGTTCTTCCGGGCGGTGAACGAGCGGTTTCCCGAAGCGAAGATCATCGCCGAGGACCTGGGCGAGATCACCCCGGAGCTGCTGGAGTTCACCAGGGCCACCGGCCTGCCGGGGATGGCGGTACTGCAGTTCGCCTTCACCGGTGAGCCGGACAACCTCTACCTGCCTTGCAACCTGAGGCGCAACTGTGTGGTCTATCCCGGCACCCACGACAACGACACCAGCCATGGCTGGTGGCAGAGCCTGGGGTCGGAGGAGATCCGCGACCAGCTGCGCCGCTACCTGCGGGTCAGCGGCGACGACGTCTCCTGGGACCTGGTGCGCGCCGCATACGCGTCCACCTGCAACATGGCCGTCATCGCGCTGCAGGACCTGCTGTCCCTCGGCTCGGAAGCGCGGTTCAACACCCCCGGTACCGTTGCCGGCAACTGGGCCTGGCGCTGCCGGCGGGGGCAACTGGACCGCCTGGAGCAGCAGTCGGCCCGCTACCTCAGGGAGCTGTCCTGGCTCTACAACCGCGGCTGCGGTGACGGCGAAATCACGGAAAAGAACGACGGGACGGATTGACCGCGGCACCGGCCGCCGGCGCGCTCAGGGGGCCGGCTGTGCCAGGTCGAGGAGGAAGGCGTAGTCGAACGCCGTCTCCCGGTAGCGCTTGAAGCGGCCCGAGGTGCCGCCGTGCCCGGCGTCCATAAGGGTGAGCAGCAGCAGGGTGTTGTCGTCCGTCTTCAGCGCCCGCAGTCGGGCGACCCACTTGGCCGGCTCCCAGTACTGGACCTGGGAGTCCTGGTACGCGGTGGTGACCAGGATGTGCGGGTAGTCCCGGGCCGCCACGTTGTCGTAGGGCGAGTAGGAGAGCATGTAGTCGTAGCAGTCCCTGCGGTTGGGATCCCCCCACTCGTCATACTCGCTGGTGGTCAGCGGGATCGTGTCGTCGAGCATGGTGGTCACCACGTCGACAAAGGGCACGTCGGCGATCACCCCGTGGAACAGGTCGGGCCGCATGTTGATCACCGCGCCGATCAGCAGGCCGCCGGCGCTGCCCCCCCGGGCATAGAGCTGTCCGGGGCCCGCGTAACCCTGGGCTGCCAGGTATTCGGCACAGGCGATGAAGTCGGTGTAAGTGTTCTTCTTGTTGAACAGCTTCCCGTCCTCATACCACTGCCGGCCCAGTTCCTCGCCGCCCCGCACATGGGCCTTGGCAAAGATGAACCCCCGGTCCAGCAGGCTCACCCGCTCGGCGCTGAATCCGGCCTCGGTGCTGTAGCCGTAACTGCCGTAGCCGTAGAGCAGCAGCGGGTTGCCCCCCTCCTTCTTCATCTCCCGGCGGTAGACCAGCGAGATGGGGACCTCCCGGCCGTCAGCCGCCCGGGCGAACAGCCGTTCGGTGCGGTAGTGTGCCGGGTCGAATCCGCCGAGGACCTCGTCCTGTTTGAGCAGGATCTTCTCCCGCGTCTCCATGTCGTAGTCGTAGACCGTATCCGGCGTGGCCATGGAGGAAAAACGGAAGCGCAGCTTGCGGGTCTCGATCTCGTGGTTGTTTTCGGGGGAGGCCTCGTAGGCCGGCTCGCCGAAGTCGACGTAGTGCGCCGGCGCACCGGAGAGCGGCAGCACCTGGAAGCGGGCCAGGCCGCGGTGGCGTTCGTTGAGCACCACGTAGTCGCTGAACAGTTCGAAGCCGTCCAGCAGGACATCCTCGCGGTGCGGGGCCACTTCCTCCCAGTTGACCTCCGCAATCTGTCCGGTCGGGGTGCGCATCAGGCGGAAGTTCTTCGCCTCGAGGTTGGTCTGGACGTAGAAGAACCCGCCGGCATGGTCGATCTCGTACTCGTGCCCCCGGCGCCGGGGCAGGAACACGGTGGGCTCCTGGTCCGGGTTTCGTGCGTCGATGATCAGGCTTTCGCCGCTCAGCGTCTGCTCCGAGTGGATGATGATGTAGTCCCGTGACCCGCTTTTGGACAGGGAGCAGGAGAAGGTCTCGTCCTGTTCCTCGAAGACCAGCCGGTCTGCGGCCGGAGCGGTTCCCAGGCGGTGGCGCAGGACCTGGTGCGAGCGGAGGGTCACCGGGTCCTGGCGGATGTAGAACAGGGTCCGGTTGTCCTCGGCCCAGACGAAGTTCGAGGTGACGCGTTCGATGCGGTCGTCCAGCGCCGTGCCGCTGACCAGGTCGATGAAGCGGATGGTGTGAAAGCGGCGGCCATCGGTGTCGTCGGCATAGGCCAGGATGTTCCCGTCCGGGCTCACATCCCAGCTCCCCACCGAGTAGAAGTCGTGTCCTTCGGCCAGACGGTTGACGTCGAGGAAGATCTCCTCCGCAGCCTTGGGGGAGCCTTTTTTCCGGCAGTGGATGGGGTACGGCCGGTCTTCCTCGTAGCAGGTGTAGTAATAGTACCCGTCCCGGCGCCAGGGCACACTGCTGTCGGCCTGCTTGATCCGGCCCTTGATCTCCTCGAATATCTGCTCCCGCAGCTGGGCGGTGTGGGCGGTCATGGCGGCGGTGTAGTTGTTCTCGGCTTCCAGGTAGGCCAGCACCGCCGGGTCGTCGCGCTCGCGGAGCCAGTAATACTCGTCGGTGCGCAGGTGACCGTGGGCCTCCAGCTGGTGCGGTTCCACCCGGGCCACCGGCGGCACGGCCTGCTCTTGCTGTGTCATCTCATCTCCATGGCGGCAGCCGCCTGTTATGGCCAGGGCCAGGAGCAGCAGCGCCAGTGCCGTCGGTCTGATTTTCATCACCACCTCGTCCTTTGCTGACTCGATCGATACCTGTTCCGGCCCGGTGGATCGAATTCTTTGGTTGTCGGTTACGCTCGACAGGCCTATATATAATGAATGAATACTCTCTTGCCAACCCCGGGAGGGCCGCGCGGACATGAAAACGAATGCCATCACCCTGACGCTTGCCGTGGTTATTCTTTTTTCGCTCGGATTCGGTGCACAGCCTTCCCCGGCCGCGGTGATCAGGGTCCCGGCGGAGCATCCCACCATCCAGGCTGGAATCGATGCCGCCGCCCCGGGTGACACGGTGCTGGTGGCCGACGGAACCTGGACCGGCGACGGCAATCGCGACCTCGACTTTGGCGGCAGGGCGATCACGCTGATCTCCGAGAACGGGCCTGCCGCCTGTATCATTCACAGCCAGGGCAGCGACGCCGACCGCCACCGCGCGCTCCGGTTCCTCAGCGGCGAGGGTCGCGATGCGGTTGTGGAAGGTTTCGGCATCACCGGGGGGTTCGTGCTCAACGGCGGGGCCATCCTCTGTGACGGCGCTTCCCCCACCATCCGCGGGAACGTGATCGAGGATAACCTCGCCCTGGAGGACGGCGGCGGGATCTGCTGCCTGGGCGGGGCGGCACCGCTGATTGAAGCGAACACCTTCCACGACAACGTGGCCGACGGCCTCGAGACCGGTGACGGCGGGGGTGTGGTCTGCGTCGCCTCCTCCCCCGAGGTCCTCGGCAATACGTTCGAACGAAACGGGGCCTGGTTCGGGGGAGGTCTTTACACCATTGACGCCTCTCCCACCATCAGCGGCAACCTGTTCATCGACAACGGCAGCGGGCATAGCGGCGGCGCCATCGGCTGTGCCGGGTCGGGGGCTCCGCAGATCAGCGGCAATCAGGTGTACGCCAACCATGCATACCGTGGAGGGGGGATCTGGTGTGACGGCCCGGCCGCCCAGATCTGTAACAACCTGATCTTCTACAACATCGCGCAGACCGACGGTGGAGCCATCCACTGCAGCGCCCCGGTGGTGATCTCCTTTTGCACCATTGACCAGAACATTGCCGACTCCAACGGGGGCGGAGTGTATGGGTCGGGAGTGGTGCATCACACCATCTTCACCAGCAACTACTGGGAGAGCGTGCACGGCACTTTCGACATCACCTGGTGCTGCGGCTCGGGTTATCCGGGGCAGGGAAATTTCTCCGCCGATCCGCTCTATGTCACCGGGCCCGCCGGCGCTTACTACCTCAGCCAGATTGCCGCCGGGCAAGCCGCGGACAGCCCCTGTGTCGATGCCGGCAACCCGGTGGCCCCAGTTATCGAGGGAACCTCTCGAACGGATGGGGTGGGTGACCGCTGGGTCGCGGATGTCGGCTATCACTACCCTTTGTCAGGCTCAGGCTGGAAATCGGTGGGCGCCTACATGGCCTGCACACCCTCGTCCGGCACCCTGCCCTTCACCAGCCGGATGGAGGTGACCATCAGCAGCAACTATAAGGACCAGATTCGCACCGTGGCCGGTCGGATCGACCTTTTCCTCGCCGGCGGCCAGCATTTCAGCAACTGGCGGGCCGGGTATCTCAATCTCCAGCCCGAGGAGACCTGGTCAACCTCCTGGGTTCAGGTTTTTCCGGCCGTGGGAACGCTGGTGGGCGAGACCGTCTTCGCCCTGCACTGTGCGGACGTCACCGCCAGCCCGTACAACCAGCCTCCCTACCCGCCGTCGGGCGATACCGATTCGGCTCATTGCACGGTCACCGCCTCATTTAATTAGCTACCTGTCCTCTTTTCAACGCTTCCTTCTTCAGTTTCCTGCTCGTTCGGAGCGCCTTGTCGAAGCAGCACTTAGTCATATAGGTGTCTCGTAGGTAAGCTGACATTCACGGGTTACTTTGCCGGCAACCGCACTTGCCGTCCGTATCCCTGAATTCCCTTTTTCCTCATCCGCTGACCTCCGGCCCCGATTTTGCTCCTCCTGGTCCCAAGTGGACCAGGCCGCAACGAGCATTTACCGACCTCGGCGGCCGGAGCGGACCGACCTGCACCTGGCGGTCCGCGCTATGGGCAGGTTGTCCACGAAGAATCGGGCGGGGCGGCACGATCGCCGGCGCGGTGTCACGATTTCGCCGAAACCCGCCCCCCGTGCGTCGGGGGGCCGACCGTTCTCCCGTTCGGCGCGGCGCCTTTCCGCCACGGGCTCCGGCGCGCGTCCCGGGCGCCGGGGATCCTTGAGAGCCGTGAATTAGGCTCGTTCCGCCGATCCGCGCCGCTCGACCAGGGCGGCAAAGTGCCGACCGAAATGTCGATAATATTTATCGATTGTTTCTTTCTCGTACGATATTTTTGCCGCAATCCGACACTCTTGCGAGGGAGCCGGCCCGTTAGCATTTCCGTGGAACGGGGCAGGGCGTTCCCGCCGCTTCACGAGGAGATCCGTCATGACCCGTCATCGAGCCCGTTTCACCCTGGCCCTCGGCCTGGTTCTCGCAACCGCCGTTTTGACCATCCCCGCATCAGCGCAAATCACCGTCCTGGACAGCTTCAACCCTGCGGAGGTCAGCAGCCTATGCAGTGTTGCGGCCGGCCAGACCGCCGAGACCGTCTGGGCGTACGGCTGCGGCGGCGACCTGGTGCACGGCTACGCTCCGGACGGCACATACCTCACCTCCATCGCCCGCCCGGGAGAGTCGGCCAACGACGTGGACCTGGATGTGGCGCCCGAGGCGTTCATCATGGGCGACAGCGCCGTCCCCGCCGGATCGCTGCTGTTCATCAACGGCGAGACGGACGTGGCGGAGATCTACGCCCTGGACACGGTCACCGGCGACGTCCTCGCCACGCTCGTCACCGAGTTCGGCATCAGCCACGTGGTGGGCGGCGCATACCACCCCCTCCGTGGCACATTCTTCCTCGTCCAGGACAACGTGCCCGGCACCGACGACGAGAACCGGGTGGCGGAGATCGACCCGGTCACGGGCGCCGTGCTGTCGACCTTCCAGACCACGGCCACCTTCAGCGTGTACTACGGCGACATCGACGTGTCGACCGCGACGGGCAACCTTTTCCTCGTCAGCAGCTCCGAGGACGGCATGGGCGAGTTCACGCCGGAGGGCGACTTCGTCCAGCTGCACGCGCTCCCCACCGAGGTGTCCTCCATCAGCGGTGTCGGGCTCCGCTGCGACGCCGGTGAGGCCTGGGTAGCGGGGACGGGTGGTGTCCTCTGGCGGCTCGGCAACGTGCCCTGCGGCGGCACCGCCGCGCTCATCGGTGCGAGCCTCTCCTGCTCGCCCGCCACGGGTACCGTCCCGTTCACCACGCAGATGACCGTGGCGCTGGACAACCTGTACGACCAGCAGGTCCGCCGGGTGGCCGCCCGGATCGACATCAGCCTGGCGGCGGGCAGCCAGTTCCTGAACTGGAGGGCCGGGTCCACCAACATCGCAGCCGGCGGCAGCTACGACACCATGTTCCCGGTTACCATACCGGCGCTCGGCTCGGTGATCGGGGACAACCAGTTCGAGCTGATGGCCGAGGACGTCACCCCGTCACCGTTCAATCAGCCGCCCTACCCGCCTTCGGGCGACACCGCCGCTGACGCGTGCACGGTAACCGCCATGGCTCCTTGACGCCGGGCCCCGGGGCCGGGCTACCCCCTCAGCCCCGGGGCGCCTGCCGTGCGATCGACACGAAAACTCTCCGGGCGGCCGGTTTCCAGGCCGCTCTATCCGACCGGGCCCCCCGCATCCGGCTGGGGGCCCGTTTCCTCGGTACGGCCGGTGATGCCCACCCGCGCGTTCTCGGGGCTCAGGGCCGAGATGCGGTAAGGTGGCCGAGCGGAGCTGATCTGCCTGATGTTCGATGTGGACCCCCGCGCTGCGAGCCCTGCGGGGGCGAGATGAAGGTCATCTCGTTCATCTCAACGGCGCAGTTCGCGGTGATTCGCCGTATCCTCGTGTAGCTGGGGGTGAGCAAAGTCGTTCCCCGGGCCCACGGGCCGCCGGGGTGGGCCGTGGGGTGTGAGCGGAATGATCATACCGCGCCGTGCCAGGAAGAAGAGAAGTATTCGCAGGTGCCGCCCGGCTGGGACGAGTGGGAGCCGGCCTGAGGCCCGAGGACGGTGGCGGACAGCAGGGGGCGGCGTGCGTCCCGAAGAGAGGTTCGTCGGTGGTGAATCGTCAGAATGACCTCATGCGACCGTGGATTGACCCGGAAAGGCGGGTGCCCGGAGAAGCAGCAACGGGAATCGATCCGCACAGCAGGCCAGAGAGCGGGGGGAATTCTCGACACCGGGAAAGGAAATGCCTATACATGGGTATGGACGAGAATGTATCTACGGAGCGATGCCGGTCACCGTGGCGCTGCCGGCGTCGCAGTCGCCGGAGGGCGCGTAGGGCGGCTGGTTGTAAGGCGCCGGCGTCACGTCGTGGCCGGTGAGGGTGAAGACGTTGGGCCCCGCCAGGGGGCCCATCGCCGGGAGATACTGGTTCCACTGGGCGGTATGGTTTCCGTGGGGTGGAAGGTTGGCATACCCCGAGCGGAAGCTGCCGAAATGGGCGCCGCCGGCCAGGGTCAGCGCCAGCCGGGCCGAAACCCTGCGCGGGTCGCCCACCAGGTTGTCCAGGGAGACGGTGATCTGGGTGCCGAAGGGCAGGGTGCCGCTGTCCGGCAGGCAGTTGATGCCCACCGCAATGGTCCCGGTGGCCTGGGCGGCGGCAAGCACCGCCGCTTCGAGGTCGATGATCCCCATGCCGTATGCGTTGTCCTCCCCGGCAGGGCCGAGGTCCACGGCGGTGGCGAGCAGGATCTCCTTCATCGTTTCCACGTCCAGGTTGGGGTCGACCTGGCGCAGCACGGCGATGGAGCCGGTGACGTGCGGCGTGGCCATCGAGGTGCCGCTGTACACGGAGTAGCCGTTGCCCGGCACCGAGCTGCGCACGGCGACGCCCGGCGCCACCACCTCGGGCTTGATCCGGTCGTTGCAGCCGGGGCCGCGGCTGGAGAAGCCGGCCACGGGGTAGGGGAAGCCGGAATAGGTCGCGTCCACCGCGCCCACGGCGAAGGCATTGTACGGGCTGTCCGCCCGGTCGGCCGGGGTGCTGAGCGTGGAGGCGCCGGGCCCCCCGCCGCCGGCGGAGAAGATCACCGCGCAGCCGGCGGCCTCGCAGTTGTCCATCACCGCCCAGAAGGTCTCGTCACAGGGACCGGTGATATACGACCCGTGGTAGATCGGGCTGATGCCCCAGGAGTTGCCCACCGCGTCGGGCACGTCGTCAATGGACCCCGGGTCGCCGTCCGGGTCGGCGAACCACTGGAAGGCGGCCACCGCATCGGTCATTGTCGTCGGGATGTCCACCCGGTTGATCACAGCGGCGGCGATCCACTGCGCGTCCCGGGCCACGCCGATCTCGTTTGAAGCGGTGTGGCCGCAGCTGGTACCCATGGTGTGCGTACCGTGGGAACCGGAGTCGAAGGGGAAGGTGGTGGAGGTCACCGGGTCGAACCAGCACTCCGCAGCCGGCTCGCCGAGCCCGCGCCAGCGGGAGGCCAGCGCCTCGTGGCTGCCGTCCACGCCGGTGTCCATGTTGGCGATCAGCCGGCCGGCGCCTGTGTAGCCCAGGGCCCAGGCCTCGGGCGCCCTGATCGCGGAGATGCCCGGCTCAACGGTCCGCGCGGCGTCGCCGTCCTGCCGCCCCGGGCCCTCCAGCGTCTTAGGCCCTTCGATCTTCTCCGGCTCGATCGGCTCGATGATGTAGTCGATGTAGACCATCTCCACGTCGGGCCGGCGGGCGATCTCTCGGATCTCCCTCACGGTGGCCTCGACGCCCACCATGTTGTCAATCCAGAAGCGGCGGAAGCCGCGCACCTCGCCGGCGAGGAATCGCTGCTCGAGGTAGGCGACCAACCGGCCCTGGGTGGCTTCAGCGGTCCCTCGCAGGTGTTCGACCACCTCGCGGTGGCGTCGGGCCAGCGTGGCCTTCTCCTGTTTCAACTGGCTGTTGAGCGAACGGATATCGGCCTGGTCGGCGAGGCGCACGATCACCATCTCCACCCGGTGGGCAGGCAGGCCCGACAGGTAGTTCTCCAGGCCGGGGTGCAGCGAACCTGCGCCGGCGGCGGAGGAGAGCGACAGGGCGAAGGTGAGCAACACGCACTGGGCGGATGGTCTCATGAGTTGATGTATAGTTATTTCCTTTCCCGGTGTCAAGAAATCCCCGCTCTCTGTCCCGCTGAACAGATCGATTCTGGCCGCGACCGGCTAAGAGGCGCGGCCGAACCAGCCCTGGGTGCGGAGGCAGAACCTGACCAGCATCAGCATCACCGGCACCTCGATCAGCACCCCCACCACCGTGGCCAGGGCCGCTCCCGAGGAGAGGCCGAAAAGCATGGTGGATGTGGCGATGGCCACCTCGAAGTGGTTCGAGGCGCCGATCATCGCCGACGGGGCGGCATCGACGTATTCCAGCTTCATCAGCCTGGCCCCGAGGTAGGTCAGGCCAAAGATGAAGACCGTCTGGAGGAAGAGCGGGATGGCGATCCAGAGAATGGTCAGCGGGTTGGCCAGGATCACCTCGCCCTTGAAGGAGAAGAGCAGCACCAGGGTCAGCAGCAGGGCGATGATGGTCACCGGGGTGAGAACGTGCAGAAACTTCTCGTTGAACCAGGTCTCGCCCTTTGTGGCCGATCAGCCACTTGCGCGAGAGATACCCGGCCACCAGGGGCAGGGCGACGTAGATGCCGATGGACAGCAGCAGCGCCTGCCAGGGCACCGGCAGCCGGCCCACGCCGAGCAGGAAGCCGCCCAGCGGGCCGAAGAGAAAGAGCATGGCCAGCGAGTTGATGGCCACCATCACCAGGGTGTGGCCGTCGTTGCCCCGGGCCAGAAAGCCCCAGACCAGCACCATGGCCGTGCAGGGGGCGATGCCCAGCAGGATGCAGCCGGCGAGGTAGCTGCGCCACAGCGGCACCTCCAGCATCTTCACCCCGTCCTGCATCACCACCGTGCCCACACCGTGGCTCTCGCCCACCGGCAGGTCCAGGCCCAGCGGCATCTTCACCAGGTCGGTGGCTTCGGGGCCGATGAATCCGAGAAAGAGCGTGCCGAGGAAGAAGATCGAGATGGCGTACATGGTGAACGGTTTGATCAGCCAGTTGACGATCAGGGTCAGGCTCACCGGTTTGAAGTTCCTGCCCGCCCGGAGCACCTCGGTGAAGTCGATTTTGACCATGATCGGGTACATCATGAAGAAGAGACAGATGGCGATGGGGATGGAGACCACCGGCGCACCGTGGACCGTAGATGGCCAGGCCGTCGAGGAAGACGGCGGCCTCGGGAGCGGTCTTGCCGAGAAGGAT
Source organism: uncultured Acidobacteriota bacterium (assembly GCA_963836075.1). Classification (GTDB taxonomy): domain Bacteria; phylum Acidobacteriota; class JAQAZP01; order JAQAZP01; family JAQAZP01; genus JAQAZP01. The sequence goes on along the minus strand of CAWIIB010000009.1, from coordinate 205,795 downwards.
ACCGGCCAGGATGCAGAGCACCACCCAGACGGTGAGATATTTTTCAAAGAACCCCAGCCCCTTGGGCGTCTTGGTGATGCAGGCTTCGGTGGCCATGGTCAGTTTCCCTCTCCAGCGTGCTCCCCGGCCAGCGCCTCGGGGAGCGTTTCCACGTATGCCCTGATCTCGTCCCGCACCCTGCGGTAGTGGCCCAGGGCCTCGGCCTCCGAGTCGGCGCTCCGGGCCAGGGCCGGCGGGTCGTCGAAGCCATGGTGGACAACCTTTGCCTGGCCCGGGAAAACCGGGCAGGTCTCGTGGGCGTGGCCGCAGACGGTGATCACGTAGTCGAACTCAACGTCCTGCAGCTGGTCGAGGTTCTTTGACACGTGGCCCGAGATGTCCACCCCGGCTTCGGCCATCACCAGCACCGCGTTGGGGTTCAGGCCGTGGGTCTCGATGCCGGCCGACCAGGCCTCCAGCTGTTCACCCTTCAGCCGGCGGGCCCACCCTTCGGCCATCTGGCTGCGGCAGGAGTTGCCGGTGCAGAGAAAGAGGATTTTCATCGGTCCATCACTCCCCAGAGGTTTCTGATTCAGATAGCAGACTCCGTTTACCCTATCAGAGCATAACCCGGAGAGAAAGCCGGCCAGTGTGAGGATTTCGTGAATTCAGTCGCCATCTTCGGCGGCTTGCTCCGCCCGGGCCCGGGCCTTGTTGCGCCGGCGCAGCTGCCAGGCCCGGATGACCATGGCCACGGCCAGCAGCGGCCCGAAGATGGCCGCGGCATAGATTCCGGCGGAGGGGCGGCCGGCCAGGCTGCCGAAGAGCCCGGTCTTGAACGGCTGGTCGGTGACCAGGTAGGTCCAGGTGGAGGAGGGGCCCAGCAGTCCCTCCGCGGCCCAGTCCACACCATCGCTGGACACCTCCACCCGCAGGAAGGTCTCGACCACCTCGCGGTCGACCTGCTCCAGCAGCAGGGGAAAGGCGTCCCGGGCCTCGCGGTGATACTCGGTGTAGGGATCTTTCGCTCCCAGGGAGGCCAGGTGGATCCCGTCGCGGACCCTGGTCATCTCGGCCAGGTAGCCGCTCCAGCAGCGGTCGGTGACCAGCAGGGTGAGCTTCCGCTCCACCCCGGCCAGCACGTCGCCCCCCACCAGCGGCAGCAGCCGGTTCCACTTTTCCGGGCACTGTTCGGCCAGCAGCCCCGGCTGTTCCCGGCCGTGGAGCAGTGTCTGGCGCCAGTCCTGGAGGTAGCGCCGCTGTGTCTCGATCACCTGGGCGTATTTCCAGAGGGTCTTGCGGGTATCCACGTTCTGGCCTTCCACGATCCGCTGGGCCCGGTCGATCTCCCGCCGGATCACCCGGCTCTCCAGCGGCTCGTCCTGCGGTTGCGGGGACCTGGCCCGCGGGGATCAGGTTCTTGACCCCGAAGCGCTGGATCAGGTCGTCCTCGAGGGAGATGAAGAACCGCGAGGAACCGGGATCCCCCTGGCGCCCGGCGCGGCCGCGGAGCTGCCGGTCCACCCGCAGGCTCTCGTGGCGGTTGGTGCCGATGACATAGAGACCGCCCAGGGCGGCCACCTCGTCGTGGTGCGCCTCATCCCTGCCGCCCAGACGGATGTCCACGCCCCGGCCGGCCATGTTGGTGGAGATGGTCACCGCCCCGGGGGCGCCGGCCTCGGCCACCACTGCCGCCTCCTGCTCGTCGTTCTTGGCGTTGAGCACCCGGCAGGAGATCCCCTCCTCCAGCAGTCTGCCGGCCAGCCGTTCCGACTCGGCCACGCTGGCCGTGCCCACCAGCACCGGCCGGCCGGTGCCGTGCTCTGCGGCGATCTCCGCGATCAGCGCCTGTTCCTTGGCCGCGACGGTGGGTGAAGACCAGGTCGGGGTGGTCCTCGCGGATACAGGGCCGGTGGGTGGGGACCACCAGCACCTCCAGGCCGTAGACCCGTTTCAGCTCGTCGGCCGAGGTCTGGGCGGTGGCCGTCATCCCGCTCAGCCGGGGGTAGGACTGGATGAAGTGCTGCAGGGTCATGGAGCCGAGGATCCGGCCCTCGGGCATCAGGCGCACCTTCTCCTTGGCCTCGATGGCCGCCTGCAGGCCGTGGGGCCACTGCCGCCGTTCGGCCACCCGGCCGGTGAACTCGTCCACCAGTTCCACCTTGCCCTGCCGGACGATGTAGTCCACGTCCCGGCGCAGGAAGTGCTCGGCGTGCAGGGCGTTGGTCAGGCCGGCCAGCAGTTCGGTCTGTTCCTCGTCGTAGAGGTTGCCGCAGCCGAGGATCTCCTCCGCCCGGCGGGCGCCGGCCCCGCTGAGGCTGATGTTGCGCTCGTATTCGTCGGTCTGGAAGTCGGTATCCAGCTTCAGCCGGCGGGCGATGCGGGCCAGCGCTCCAGGCCCACCCGGGGCCACGGCCGCGTCACCGGCGATGACCAGCGGGATCCGCGCTTCGTCGATGAGGATCGAGTCGGCCTCGTCCACCACGGCGTAGTGGAAGGGACGCTGCACCAGCTCGTCCGGTGTCGAGCGCGAGAAAACCGCGCAGGTGGTCGAAGCCCGCCTCCCGGGCGGTGAGGTAGGTCACGTCGCAGCCATAGGCCCGGCGCCGCTGCTCGAGGTCTCATGCCCTCCTGCACCACCCCCACGCTGAGGCCGAGAAATTCGTAGACCGGCCCCATCCAGCCGGCGTCGCGGCGGGCCAGGTAGTCGTTGACCGTCAGCACGTGCACGCCGTTTCCCCCCAGCGCGTTCAGCGCCGCCGGGGCCACCGCGGCCAGGGTCTTGCCCTCGCCGGTCTGCATCTCCACCACCCGGCCCTGGTGCAGGCCGATCCCGGCCAGGATCTGTACGTCATAGGGCCGCAGACCCAGCAGCCTGCGGGACGCCTCGCGGGCCAGGGCAAAGGTTTCCGGCAGCAGCTCGTCCAGGCTGGCGCCCTCGCCGGCTCGCCGGCGGAGCTGTGCGGCCCGCTCCTGCAGCCGGCGGTCATCTTCCCGGGAGAGTCGGGGTTCCAGCGCGTTCACCGCCTCCAAGGGGCCGGCGGAGGGTCGCAGGTCGTATTCCACGGTGCCGCCCACCAGGCGCCGCAGCCGCTGCAGCAGGGTGGGGGACTCCAGGGGGACGGATTCTGTGGGGTCGTCGGTCATCCCTCTGGTATAGGACCAGCCGGTCCCGCTGTCAACCGGGTTTACACTTTTCCCGGCGGCACATACAATGGAGTGGCTCTGGAAGGAGGCCCATCCGCAGATGCTCCGCGATCACATCTTTCGACGCCCTGACCCGGCTGGCATCCTCCCGGGGCCGCATCCTTGTCTACCTGCTGGCGATCCTGCTCACCACCGTGTCGCTGATTCTGCTGCCCCGCCTGGAAATCCAGACCACCCGACAGGGAATGGTGCGTGACGACCTGCCGGTGCAGGCGGCGTTCAACGACTACATGAACGACTTCGGCTCCCCCACCCAGCTGGTCTGCATGCTGGAGGGTGATCCGGGGCAGGTCAAGGCCGCTGCCGACGCGGTGGCCGGGCGGCTGCAGGTCGACCCCCGCTGGGTGCGCAACGTCTTCTACCGGGTGGATCTCGACGCGTTCCGCCGCGCCGGCCTCTACTACCTCACCCGCGAGCAGCTGGAGGCGACACACGCTTACATCGCCGCCGACCCTGAACGCACGTCGCTGCTGCTGGCCGACCGCGACCTGGCCGGCCTGCTGGAGCTCCTGCTGCGCGAGACCGGCGGCACCGGCCTGGAGAGCATCGAGCACCCGGCCTTTTCCATGGCCATCGACCTCCTCGACCGCTGGCAGGAGTTCCTGGAGAACGGCGCCCCGCCGCCCGGGCCGGATCTGTTCGGTTCCCTCGAAGCGCTGGCCGCGGACATGCGCGGGGCCTATTCCTGGATCGACCGTGACGGCTACATGCTCTCCGAGGACCGCCACGCCGCCTTTCTCTTCATCCAGCAGGCCGAAAAAACCGATGAGGCGGACTTCATCGTCCCCTTCATGGCCCACGTGCGCAGCGAGACGGAGCAGGCGCTGCTGGCCTTTCCCGGGGTCACCGCCGGGTTCACCGGCTGGCCGTCGGCCATCGAGGAGGACTACACGCTGCTGGTCACCGACCTGCCCCGTGTCTCGCTCATCGCCTCGGTGCTCATCCTGGCCATCTTCCTCATCGCCTTCCGCTCGCTGCACCGCACGATCCTCGTCTTCGTCCCCCTGGTCTGCGGCATCATCTGGAACCTGGCGCTGACCCTGTTCACCGTGGGCCACCTCAACTACCTCTCGTCGGTCTTTGTCGGCATCCTCTTCGGCCTGGGCATCGATTTCGGCATCTATTTCACCCGCCGCTTCGACGAGGAGCGCGCCCGGGGCGCCGAGCCGGCCAGGGCGATCCACCGCACCTTCCGCACCGCCGGCCAGGGGATCATCACCGGTGGGATCACCGCGGTGGTGGCCTTCCTGGCCATCGGCTTCACCGACCAGCCGGCCTTTTCCGAGCTGGGCATCGTCGCCGGCACCGGCGTGGCTTCGGTGCTGCTGGCCACCGTGCTGCTGCTGCCGCCGCTGCTGGTCCAGTTCCCTCCGGGGATGAAGCGGGTGGAAAAGGAGGTGGCCTCGCCCCTGCTGGAAAAGTCGGCCCGCCTGCTGCTGGGCCGTCCGGCGGTGCCGCTGGTGCTGTTGCTGGTGCTGCTGGCCCTGGCGGCCTGGAAAACACCGGGGGTGGGATTCGACCACAACCTGAACAACCTGCTCCCCGCGGACAGCGAGACGCTGGAAGTGCTGCACAAGATGGAGCAGGGTTCACACTTCAGCGACCAGTTCATCGCCGTGGTGGCCGACGATATGGACCAGGTGCGGCAGCTGCACCAGGCGCTGCTGGAGGCGGAGACGGTGAGCCACGTGGAGTCGCTGGCCCCGGCCATCCCGGAGGAGGCGGAGGCCAAACGCCCGCTGCTGGCCGGGATCGCCGCGCTCCTGCCCCCGGTTGACGGGGGCCGGGTGCTGGAGAGCCCCGGGGCGGTGGCCGGGCAGCTGGACCGGATCATCGAACGCCTGGACGAAGCGGAGGAGGACGCCTTTGCCGCCGGCCAGACGGGAGCGGTGGAGGCGGTGGGCGATCTTCGCGATCGGTTCATGGAGATCATCGACCTGCTGGCCGCGCCCGGGGCGGATTCACGCCAGGCTGCTTTCGAGGAGGAGCTCTTCGACCAGCGGGACCGTTTGCGTGTCCGGCTGGACGAGATGCTGGCCGCCGACCCGATCACCATGGATACCCTCGATCCCGGTGTCCGTGACCGCCTGCTGGGGGCCAGCGGGCGGATGGCGGTGCTCGCCTTTGCCAGCGAACCGATCTGGGACCCGGTCTTTCTCAACCGCCTGATGGCCGATACCCGCGGGATTGCGGCGGAGGTCTTTGGTGACCAGGACCGCCCGGACCGGGTCACCGGGTTTGCCGCCACCTACGCGGTGACCGTGCCGATGATCCGCCGCGGCTTCACCCAGTCCACCTGGGCTGCCGGTATCGTGGTGGTGCTGATGCTCTTTGTCGACCTGCGGCGGCCGCGGCAGGTGCTGGCGGCGCTGATTCCGCTGGTCTTCATGGCGGCCCTGCTGCTGGGCGGCATGGCCCTGCTGGGGGTGAAGCTGACCATGGCCACCCAGGTGGCCTTCCCCATCCTCTTCGGCCTCGGCGTGGCCTACGGGGTCCACATGGTGCACCGGGCCGGAGAGGGCAACGGCATCGACCTGCCGCTGGCCGTGGGCACCACCGGAAAGGCGATCAGCCTGGCCGCGGTGACCACCATGGCCGGGTTCGGTTCGCTGATGCTGGCCCGGCACACCGCCCTGGTCAGCTTCGGCGCCATGCTCACCGCCGGCATCCTCATTTCGGCCCTGGCCGCCCTCTACGTCATCCCCCTGGTGCTCGAGGTGCTCTCACGGTTCAGCTCCAGCAAGCGCTGAATACTTTCGGGCCAGGTCATGCACTGTTACGCTTGGCTCCGGTCGCCTGCGGCTCCAACGTCGCTCAGCAGCAACAGTGCACGACCTGGCCCGATTCCCCCGGCCCCGGATCGTTCCGTTGCGCCATTCCGGCGGCATCTGGTATCGTTCAGAATGTGAAATTGCTGTAAATACCCGGCTGAAGCCTGTTTGCCGGAGGGAGGAGACTGACCGGATGACCCGATTTCGCATTTTTGTGTTCATGCTCCTTTTGGCGGTTGTTGTCTCCACCGTGGCATACTCCGGTCCTCGCGACCTGGTGGTGGTGCGGCCCGGCGGGCCCAGCGCCTCGGAGGAGGCGGGCCAGCAGGTGACCCGGCTGATCAAGGAGATCGCGGTGCGGGCCGGCTGGCCGCCGGAGTCGGTCAGCGCCTGCTACTTCAACCGCGCCGAAGACGCCCTGGCCCACATCGCCGATCACCGGCCGGGGTTCATCCTCACCACGCCAGGGTTCTTCCTCGACCAGCGGGCGAGCCTGGGCCTGGAGCCGCTGAACCAGATCCTGCTGGAGGGCAGCGACACCCACCGCTACCACATCGTGGCCCGCAAGGACGGGGGGCCCACCACGCTTGACGGCCTGAAGGGCAAGACGCTGGCCGGGGCGCCGCTGGCCGAGGCCGATTTCGTGGAGCGGGTGGTGCTGGCGGGACGGTTCAGCTTCGGCACCGACCTCACCGCCACCCAGGGGCGGGCGCTGTCGTCGCTGCGCAAGCTGTGCCGGGGAGACCTGGACGCGGTGATCCTCGATGACACCGAGAACGGCGGTCTGGCCTCGCTGCCTTTTGCCGGGGAGCTGGCCACCATCTGGTCCTCACCGCCGCTGCCCAACACCGGCATCTTCGCCGTGCAGGGGACCGCCACGGACGAGGACGCAAAGGCGCTCCTCGCCGCCACTGCCGATTTCTGCAGCGGTGATGAAGGATCGGCGATATGCGAGACGTACGGCATCTCGGGCTTCAGGCCGGTGCCCGAAGGCGTGTTCGACGGGTTGATCGGTCAATACGGAAAAGTGGACCCAGTTCCATGATCCCCAGGACCGTCACCATCCTCATCCTGCTTGTGCTGCTGGGCTCCGGTTGCGGGGCGCCCCACCGTCCGCCCGAACCGGCCCAGGCCGACCAGCCGGTCCTCCCTGATGAGATCCCCGACCTGCTTCACCTGGCCGTTTCCTCTTTCAACCCCTGCGGACCCGTCGAAGGGGTTGCCCTCTCGCTGACAGCGGCCGAGGCCGTGCTGGACCGGCAACAGGAGCACCCCATGGCCAACCTCCACGCGGCGCGGGCCACGGCCTGGCTGCTGGAGTTCGACGAATCGCTGGACGGCGCTGGGCGGAGAGAACTGGCCGGCCGGGGGGTGGAATATGCCGAAACCGCTCTCGCCACCATCGGCGAACGGGTGGACACGGTTTTTCTATGCGGTGCGTTGCTCGGCCTGCAACTGGAATCGGCCCGCATCCCCGGGCCGGGCAAGCTGGGCCGGGTCCACGAATTCTTCGAGCGGGCGGTGGATCTGGACCCGTCTTACGACGATGGGGCGCCACTCAGGGCCCTGGGCACCCTGCTGGTCAAGGCGCCGGGGTGGCCCGCCGGACCGGGTGATGTGGAGGAGGGGATCGAACTGCTCCAGTTGGCAGTGGCCGATCACCCCGGCCACCCGGCCAACCACTACTTCCTCGGCGAGGCGCTCTTCGCCGATGGCCAGCCATACGAAGCGGCCACCAGCCTCCAGCGTGTCCTGGACATCTGCGCGAAATATCCCTGCGAAGCTCTGTGCGGGAAATACGCCGTCAGAGCGGAAGAGCTGCTCCGCTGATTCCACCTTGCCCCCATTTCTCACAGTCCATCTGCTGCGGAGCCGGATATGCCGGAGCCCACTGCGTTATGCTCGGTCGGCCCACCTCGACGTATTGAAAATACGCCTTCGCCGGGCCTTCCTCGCAAGCCTTGTGTTCACGGGCATCTCCGTCTCCTCGCGACGAAGCACGGTGAGAAATGGGGGCTAGAACGTCCGGCCCACCGCGAAGAGCAGTCCGGCGGCATCGATGTTGTAGGTGCCGGGGAGGTTGAACCGCCCCATCGGTTCGCCGTCCTGCGGTGTGGAGAGTTCCTTCCCCATGGAATAGAACCCGCCGAGGTCGAAGTGCCACTTGTTGTAATTGTAAGTGGCCCCGGCAAAGAGGTGCCGCTTGCTCACGTCCACGTTGGTCAGCGAGAGGTATTCCGCCTGCACCGCCCGCTGCTCGTAGGAGAGGCCGCCGCGGATGGTCCAGCTCTCCGAGATGTCATACTCGGTGCCGAACTGGAAGTAGCTGGCGTCGTCGAACCCGGTGAACTGCTCTTCGGTGATATCACCGAAGGGGGTGTTGGAGATGGTCTTGTCCAGCTTGTCCATGGACGACCAGTCGAAGTAGTCCCACTCGGCCACCAGCTTCCACTTGTCGGAGATGTGGAACGCGCCGCCCAGGGCGGTCCACCAGGGGAGGCTGAACCGGGTGCTGGAGTCGAAGGTGCCGGCGAAAACAAAGGTCTCCAGGTCGGTCTTGCCGGTGAGGTTCATGTCGCTGGGGCCGTGCCAGGTGAGGCCGGCTGACCAGCGGTCGCTGGGCTTGAAAAAGATGCCGCTGGAGATGGACAGGGAGTAGTCGTCCTCGTCCGAGCTGAACCTGCTGACATCGGTGTACCCGGCGTTGGGATCCTGGTACGACTGGTCGCTCTTGCCGAGGTAGTAGTTGAGATTGAGGCCGAGGGCCAGCCAGTCGTTGAACCGGAAACTGACCGTGGGCGTGATGGAGGTGACGTAGATCGAACCGTCAACACCGATCCCCACATCCTCGGCCAGCCACTCGATGCCGCCGCCGGCATAGGCGTTGTAGATGCCGAGGCCGATGGTGACGTGCTCGTCCAGACGGGTGTAGGCGAACAGTTCGGGGAGGAATGTGGGGGTCTTGGTCACCACCTCGTCGCCGCCGAACGGGGTGTAGCTGTGTTCGGGCCAGTACTGCTTGCCCACCAGGATGATTTCGCCCTTGTCCCCGGTGAAGGCCAACCCACCGGGATTGTAGAAGATGGCGGTGGCATCGTCGGCCAGCCCGGCAAAGGCCGAGCTCATGCCGCCGGCCCGGGCCCCGATCAGTGAGTTGTCCCAGCCGGAGGCGAACCCCCGGGTTGACAGTGCCAGGCCGCAGATCACCAGAATGACGAGCAGAATACGTTTCACGGCATAGTCCCCTTCCCGATTCTTTATGTGCAGGTTGAAGTGCTTCTCTGCCGGCATTCTACCGGGGGGGCCACATTTGATCAAGTTCTCTGATAGGCAATAGGGACAATTGTCAATGCGCTCCGGGTGTGTCACCATTAAGAAACTGTTCCGGCAAGCGGACTGAACTTACACATTCTCGACCTTTCGTGGTGCAATGATGATTGTCGTCACCGGCGCAGCGGGCCACATCGGCGCCAACCTGGTCCGGGCGCTGCTGGAGAAAGGGCAGTCGTGCCGGGCCCTGGTGCACCGGGATACCCGCGCCCTGGACGGGCTGCCGCTGGAGCTGGCCGAGGCCGACCTGCTGGACCGCGACTCGCTGGTCCGGGCCTTTCGCGGGGCCGGCCTGGTCTACCACCTGGCCGCGCGGATCTCCATTGCCGGCGGCGACGGGGGAGCGGTACAGCAGGTCAATGTGGATGGCACACGGAACGTGGTCACCGCCTGTCTGCAGTGCGGTGTGCGCCGGCTGGTGCACTTCAGCTCGATCCACGCCCTGCGCCAGAACCCGCTGGACCAGCCGCTCGATGAGAGTCGCCCTCCAGTGGGCGAGGAGGCGTACGCCTACGACCAGAGCAAGGCCCGGGGCGAGGCGGAAGCGCTGGCCGGGAATACCCAGGGCCTGGAAGTGGTGGTGGTCAACCCCACGGGGGTCATCGGCCCCGGAGACTACAAGCCCTCGGCCATGGGCCAGGTCTTCCTCGACCTGCACCACCGGCGGCTCCCCGGGCTGGTCAACGGCGGATTCAACTGGGTGGATGTGCGGGACGTGGTCTCCAGCGCCATGCGGGCCGCCGAAGCCGGCCGGCCCGGACAGACCTATCTTCTGGGCGGCCACTGGCTGTCGATCCGCGGCCTGGCCCGTCTGGCGGCGGAGGTGACCGGGGTGCGGGCACCGCTCTTCACCTCACCCATGTGGCTGGCCCGCCTGGCCGCACCACCGGCCCTGCTGGCGGCCCGGCTCACCGGCACCCGGCCCCTCTTCACGCCGGAAGCCCTGGGCGCCCTGCGGGGCAACCGCCGGGTGGAGTGCGGCAAGGCCGCCGGCGAACTGGGCCACACGGCCCGGCCGGTGCGTGAAACAGTGGAAGATGTCTACAACTGGTTCGAATCCCACGGGAAGCTGGCTCGATGATCGATGAACACGGCTTCTTCCAGTGGTTGATCACCGGCTGGTTCGGCCTCTCGGCGGTGACCTTCCTGGTCCTGCTGTTCATTCCGGCGCCCTACGGCCGCCATCTGCGGCCGGGCTGGGGCCCGCAAATCAGCGCCCGGGCCGGCTGGGTGATGATGGAGAGCACGGTGGTGGTGGTCTTCGGCGCCTTCTGGCTGCTGGGCCGGGACCCCTTCTCCACCGTCCCCCTCCTCTTTCTGCTGATCTGGCAGTCCCACTACATCTACCGGGCCCTGGTCTTCCCCTTCCGCATGCGCGGCGGCGGGTCGATGCCGCTGTTCATCGTCCTCTCCGGGATGCTGTTCAACGTGGTCAACGGTTACCTCAACGGCCGCTGGCTCTTCACCCTCGCCGCCGACCAGTACCGCCACTGGTGCAGCGACCCCCGGTTCATCGCCGGCCTGTTGCTCTTCTTCCTCGGCATGGTGATCAACCATTGGGCCGACGGCCGCCTGCGCCGCCTGCGGCAGCAGTGCAGCGGGCGCTACGGCATCCCCCGCGGCGGCCTCTATGAACTGATCTCCTGCCCCAACTACTTCGGTGAGATCATCGAGTGGGCCGGGTGGGCCCTGCTCACCTGGTCGCTGCCCGGCGTGGCCTTCCTGGTCTGGACCGCGGCCAACCTGGTGCCGCGGGCGCTGCACCACCACCGCTGGTATCGTGAGACCTTCCCCGACTACCCTCCGCAGCGGAAGGCGCTGATCCCCTGGCTGCTCTGACCGGTGCGGTGGCCCTGGTTCTCCAACTGTTACCCCTCGCTCCGGTCGCGAAGCGCTCCAACGTCGCTCGGAGGCAACAGTTGGAGAACCTGTGACCCATCGGTGCCGGTCTGGTTGTGGGGTGCTTAAAAATCCTTGCGGCGCCACAGCTGCGTGTATCCGCGCTGCGGGGAGGTGTGGATCAGCTCGTAGCCCTGGTTCAGCTGGTACAAGATCTCCAGGGTCGGTTCGAGGTAGCGCTGGCGGTCGCGGATACCCCAGAGCAGGACGTAGTCGACGCTGCCGCCGGTCCGTTCGGCGTAGTCGAGGAAGTTGACCAGCGGCGGTTGCCGTTCCAGGCCGTGGTTCACGCCGATGTGGGTGTAGGGGTCCAGTTCGGGGCGGTAGACCACCGGAAAGTGGCCGGTGGTGGCCTCGTAGTTCTTCAGGTCCACCACGTTCCGCTGGGCCGCGATGTAGCCCGAGGCATGGATGAACGGGCCGAAGCGCCGGGTGAGCACCCGCCCCTGGGGCGTGTGCCCCTGGTGGGAGAAGGAGAGGGCCAGCAGCGTCGATTGCGGCTCGATCAGCTCCGCCGCCGAGAGATACTCGTCGAGGTAGTCGTTGACCCGGGCATAGTCCTGGGCGTGCATGCCGAAGAGGGCCAGGGCGATGAGCGCGGCGGCCGCCTGCAGCCCGGCCCGGGCCGCGCCCCGCCACGCCGCCGTCCCGAACCAGAGGACCAGCATCAGGAAGGGCAGCAGCATCAGCCGCTCGTTGATCACCGCGCCGCCCGACATCTTTGCCGGAGCCAGCAGGTAGACCAGGCCGAAGGCGGCGGCAACAACCAGCAGCCCCTCCTTCACCCCCAGCTCCCGGCGGACCAGCCGCAGCAGGAAGAGCCCGCCGGCGACGATGAAGAAGATCGCGGCCAGCGTCCAGGTGCAGTACTGCTCCCGGGGGTGGAAGGAGACCAGCGAGAACAGGCCCGCCGCCGCGAGGGCCAGCTCCCGGATCGAGTTCCCGGTGATGTGGCCGGCGCCCTGCCGCTCCAGAAAGGCCGCGGCCAGCAGGGCGGGGGGCAGCAGGGCGGCCAGCGGGCCCAGGGCGTACTGCCGGAAGAGCCGCGCCAGGTCTGCCGGGCCGGTGCTCTCACCCCGCTTCCGCCGGTCAAGCCACTGCGCCGCCATTTGCCACAGGGTCATGGTGCCGATGGCCAGGCCGGCCGCCAGCAGGGCGATAAAGTGCGAGAAGTAGAGCACCATCAGCATCAGGGCCAGCAGCAGTGTGCGGCCCAGGGTAAACCGCCCGCCGTGCTTGAGATAGTAGCCCAGGGGGAGGAAGAGCAGGGCCAGGCCGAGGGAGAAGTTGTAGAGCCCCAGATGGAGCGGGTAGCCGTAGATAAAGGGGAAGACGAGGATGGCGAGAAAACCGGCATCGGGCCGTATTTGCACCAGGGCGTAGCGCAGCAGCAGGGGAAAGAGCAGGACGTAGATGCTGAGCAGGATCTTCTCCGCGGTGAGCGGCGAAACCACCCAGGTCAGGCCGGCGAGGATCAGGTGACCGGACCAGTTCGGTTCGGGGTGCTTGCTCAGCTGGTAGGTACTGCCGGAAGTGGGTGCTCTCCGGCAGGTTGTAGGCCCGGATCACATTGGCGTTGTTCAGGTGGGCCGGCCCGTCCTGGGAGGGGAAGTAGTCGAAATACCAGAGAGGGAAGAGGTGGACCAGGATCAGCAGGACGAAGAGCAACCGTTCGGGGTCTCGATACCAGGTCCCGGTTCTGCTGTTTCCGTGCTGCTTCGGGCTGTTCACCGGCCATCCCCCTGGACGGAATTGTTTGCTCGTGCCGTATCCCAGAATAGGCGTAGCCCCGGGCGGCGTCAAGGAATCGAAAAAAGTCCCGTCCCGCACGTAGCGGTACGGGTCGGATGGCAGTATAATCCGAAACTTCGGATAGCCTACAACAGAGATAGATACGGTTACAGATGTCCACCGTTCCTGGCCACTGGCATTTTGAGGATGTGTTCGACGCCCTTGAACTGGGGTGCGGACAACTGCTCCTCGACCTGAACCTCTTCATCCGCAAATGTGATTCGGGGTCGAAGATCCTGCTGGCCACCCGCGATGTGGGCTCGAAAGTCGAAATACCTGCCTGGTGCCGTCTCACCGGCAACCGCCTGGTGGAGTCGGCGCATCCTTACTACCTGATCGAGCGAAAGCCCGATCGTCAATGATGTCGGAGGTGCACTCGTGTCAAACACATTTTGCGTATCCATCACCCACTGCAAGCAGGACCCGGACAAGGCCACGGTGGGTTTCGTGGTGGCCAACGCCGCCGTGGGCAGCGATAAGGAAACCATCGTCTTCCTCAGCACCGACGGTGTCTGGGCTGCGGTGAAGGGCGAGATGGAGCAGGTAAACGTGGGCGAGCCTTTTGCCCCGCTGAAGGACCTGGTGGAGAAGTTCGTCGCCGCCGGCGGAAGGATCCTGGTCTGTTCGCCCTGCCTGAAGTTGCGCGGGATTACCGAGGACCAGCTGGTGGACGGCGCTCAGCCGGCCGGCGGCGCGGCCCTGGTGGAGTGGCTGTCCAACGGCTCACCCTGCGTAGGATTTTGACCCCGGAGGAGTGATCCGGATGTCTACTGCCCTTGATCTTGCTGCCCTGCAGCCGGACCGCATCTTCGACGGTGGCGACCTCGACTGCGGCTCCGGGCTGATCCTGCTGATCCGTGAAAACATGCTCCAGGTGCCGGTGGGCGGCGTGCTTGAGATGCGCAGCCGCGAAGTGACGGTGCGTGACGAGCTGCCCCCCTGGTGCCGTATGGTGGGCCACGACTACCTGGGTCAGCTGGCCGGAGAGGGGTGCGACCGCTTCTTTATCCGCCGCGGGGCGGAGAAGGTGAAGGAGGAGGAGCAGGCCCTGGCCGGGGACAAGGCCCGCGCCCGGGAGTATGAGTGGCGGGCCCGGGTCCGGGCCACCGGGCGGCTGAAGAGCACGGTCTACTGCCGGAACTTCTCGTATCAAGTGGGCCAGCCGGCCAGTTTCGAAGAGCGGGACGAGCATCCCTCGGCAGTGGAATACCTCCTTGGCGCGCTGGCCGGTGACCTCTGCACCGGTTTTGCCAATGAATGCGCCAGGGAGTCACTGAACGTGGATGACGTGGAGATTTCGGTCCGCGGGAAGCTGAACAACGTGCTGGCTCACCTCGGCCTCGACGATGGCGACCCGTCGTTCAGCTCGATCGAGCTGAAGTGCTTTGCCTCCACCCTCGACGACGAGGCTGAAGTGCGCCGGGCCTGGGAGCGGACGGTGACCCGTTCGCCGCTGGCTTCCACCCTGGCGAAAGCGCGTGGAGCTGCAGCTGAAACTGGCGATTGTTTAGACAGGACACAAAGCAGTATGGACCAAGAACAACATGTTCACGGTAACCCAGGTGGGCAGCTGGCCCCGGTCGAAAGCCCTGCTCCGCGCCCTGCGCGACCGGCGGCACGGTCGGATCGGGCGCGACGAGTTCGAGCGCATCGCCGACACTGAAATCACCCGCACCATCCGCCTCCAGGAAGAGGCAGGCGTGGAGCTGGTGGTGGACGGAGAGCACCGGCGGGACAACTTCTATTCCTTCATCGCCGACAAGGTCGCCGGGACAAAGCTGATGTCCCTGGCCGAGATGCTGGACACGGTGGAGGACAAGTCCGGTTTCGAGGAGATCCTGGATACCCTCGACGTGCCGGCCTCGGCCATCAGCAATCCGACCTGCGTGGGACGCCTCTCCCGGCGGGAGCCGCTGGCCGTGGATGAGCTGCGGTTCGTCCGCCGGCTGACCGATCTTCCGGTAAAGGTTACCCTGCCCGGTCCGTACCTGCTCACCCGCTCGATGTGGGTCGGCGCCTTCTCCGGCGAGGGGTATGCCAGCAAGACCGAAATGGGTGATGACGTGGTGCGCATCCTCCGCGAGGAGCTGCTGGAACTTCGCGACCAGGGAGCAGCCTTTGTCCAGTTCGACGAACCGGTGCTCACCGAGATCGTCATGTCGGAGGAGTGCGGACGCCGCACCTTCATGTGAGCGACTCTGGCCACCCGCCGTGATGCGGGTGCTGAGCTCGAATACGCCGCCGAGTTGATCAACCGTGTCGTTGACGGGGTTGACGGCCTGCGCACCGGCCTGCACGTCTGCCGCGGCAACTGGAGCCGCCGGGAGGACGTGCTGCTCACCGGCGACTACACCAGGCTGCTCCCCGCTTTCGAGCGGATGAACGTGGACCAGTTTGTCCTCGAATACGCC
This sequence comes from uncultured Acidobacteriota bacterium, assembly GCA_963836075.1. Classification (GTDB taxonomy): domain Bacteria; phylum Acidobacteriota; class JAQAZP01; order JAQAZP01; family JAQAZP01; genus JAQAZP01. The sequence continues at coordinate 190,407 of CAWIIB010000009.1, read as the reverse complement.
ACCCCGCGGGCCGGCGACATCGGCGTGGTGGGCCGGGCCCTCTCGCACAAGGAGATCGGCCTCGGCGTGGTCAACCCGCGCACCGCCGAACCGGAGAGCGTGGACGAGATCGTGGCCCGGGTCGAGCAGGCCCTGCGCTTCTTTACGCCGCAGCAGATCTTCCTCAATCCCGACTGCGGCTTCGGCTGCTTTGCCAACCGCTGTGTCAACGACGAGGAGACGGCGACCGAAAAGCTGCGCAGCATTTCCGCCGCCGCCGCGGAGCTTCGCCGCCGGCACGCCTGAGCGCCTGCTCCGCCAACCCTCTATCGCCGCTCACTTTCCAAAAAAAATGCCCCGCCCCGCAGGACGCGGGGCGAGGCCAATACAGTTATTCGGAGGTGGGTCTCATTCCTGCAGTGATGCGCCCTCCTTTGTCTGTGGCTTCAGGCTGGGGCGGGCCCCGCTCATGAAGGCGGCCATGTCCGCCTGGTCGAGCACGGCGTCACCGTTGAGGTCGCCGATGGCCAGGTGTCCCAGACCGCGCCGTCGCAGCTCTTCGACCGAGATCGAGAGGACCGGCCGGTCGGCCGGGCCCATGGGGCTCGGGCTGCTGCAGCAGTCGGCATCGTCGCCCTTGAGGAAGTTGATCTGGATGAAGGAGAAGTCGTCGGAACCGACGACCCCGTTACCGGTGATGTCGGCATGGGGACCGGTGTCGGCGCAGGTGGTGGGGCCGCCTCCCGGCCCGAATTGATAGCTGAAGACACCGAAATCGAGGATGTCGACATAGGTATCTCCATTGAGGTTGCCGCCCAGCAGCGGCAGGGTGAATGTCGCCACATACTCGGTGCCCACCACGGAGAGCCCGTCCAGTGTCCGCCGCAGGGTGTGCAGCTCGTCCCGGGCGGTGATACAGCTGTAGTCACCGCAGGGCACGTCGATGGTGGCGGATGCGATGCCGCCGGTAAAGGTGACCTCGGTCTTGTAGGTCACGCTGGTGGGTCCGGCACAGTCCCACAGCTCGAAGGTGATACAGCGGGTCAGCGGACTGACCAGAGTACCGTCGTGGGAGAGGGTGAGGACCATGGAGTTGTAGCCGTTCACCGTGACCAGGAAGTCGTCCTGGCCGGTGTTGAGGCAGCTGTCGGTGGCCGTGGCGGTGACCTTGTGGGTGCCCACCGGGAAGGTGTAAGTGAGGCCGGCCTGGACATCGTCCACTGAACCGTCGTTGCCCAGGTCGATGTGGTAGACGACCACGCCGGAGAGATTGCCGTCGCAGTTGTCGGTGGCCGAAGCGGCGGCCCAGGTGACCGCGGCAGCGCAAGTGCCGGCATCGGCGTTGACGTCCATATCGCCCCCGACGGTGACCAGCGGCGCCAGGCCGTCGATGCGGGTGTTGTAGGTGACGGAGTCGGAGTTGCCGCACAGGTCGCTCACGCTGACGGTGATCGTCGCTGCGCAGTCACCCGCAGTGACCGGCGTGTAGAGCAGGCTGCCGGACGGGGTGCAGTTGTCCGCCGCGGTGGTGGCGGCCACTGCTGCCGACTCGGCCGCCATCTGCGAGCCGTAACAGCTGTCGATGGCGCCGGCGGTGACCACCGGGGCGGTGGTGTCCACCAGGGTGATGACCTGGTCGCAGGTGGAGATGTTGCCGCAGTGGTCCATGGCCTGCCAGGTGCGGGTGATGGTGCCGGTTGTGCCGCCGCAGCCGCTGAGGTCGAAACTGTCGCTCCAGGAGACCACCGGGGCGGGGTCGCAGTTGTCGGTGGCGGTGGCCATCCCGGTGCCCGGGGGATCGGTGGGCTGGTCGCACTCCAGGGTCAGCGGCGCCGGGCAGCTGATCACCGGCGGTGTGGTGTCGTCGATGTCCATGTCCAGCAGCACGGTGTATTCCGCGTTGCCGTAGTTGTCGCTGAGCCGGGTGGGAGGTGAGTGGGTGCGGAAGTAGACCAGGCCGGGCGTCGGCGCAGATGTCGCGCAGCGCGGTGAAGGTCAGGTAGGCCATCACCGTGTCGTTGATGGTACCGCTGGTGCCCTCGGGGACACCCACCGCGTAGTCGATGGTCCCGGCCCCCTCGTCCACCACGTTGTAGACCTCGTTGGTGAAGGGAGCGTCGCCCACGGTGACACCAGTAAAGTCGAGGGCCGTATTGTCGTAGCCGAGGAAGAACTGCCCGCCGACGATCATGGCGTTGCCGTTGGAGAGGGTGATGGCCAGGTAGACCGTGTCGTCCTCCTGGTAGCACTCCATGTCCGGCACCAGCTCCAGCTGGGTGTCGCCGTCCGGCTCGTTGCAGCTGATGTGCAGCTCGAACGGCCCTTCACTATCCTGGTAGCCTTCCACCAGAGCGTAGTAGTCGCCCGGGGTCAAGGGTCACGTCGATAAAGGGGTTGAGGCCGCAGCCGGGGTAGTCGTTGTTGGCCGCGATCTGGTTTCCGCAGCTGTAATCGTCAAAGAGCCGGAGGAACGAGTTGTAGGACGTGTAGGTGATTGCAGAGGCTGACCGTGTAGTTGGCGGTGTAATCGACGGTGAACTTGAAGTGCGCGTCACCCGATGGATGACCGCAGTAGTTGATGGCCCCGCTGGTGTCCTGGTTGTAGACGATCTCCTCGAAGCAGGGCACCGGACCGAGATCCACCGGCTGGTCGCAGGTGATGTCCAGCCGGTAGAGGCCCTCGTCGACATCATAGCCCTCCACCTGGGCGTAGTAGGTGCCCGGCGAGAGGACGATGTCGATCCGGGACTTCAAGCCGCAGCCGTAGTCGGAATCATCATTGACCGCGATCACGTTCCCGCAGCACTCGTCGTCATAGAGCCACAGCACGGTGTCGAAGAGCGTCCCTTCGTAGAAACACATGTCAAGGGTGTAGAGTCCGTCCTCCAGCACTTCGAACTCAAGGAAATTGTCGCCTGAAGGTTGGCCACAGAAGTTCGTGGCTCCGGTGGTGTCACCGGTGTGGGAGAGCACGTCGCCGCAGCCCATGGACCCCAGGTCAATCAGGTGGTTGCTGCAGGAATCGGCTATGTGCTCCACCACCAGGTAGGGCGGGTTCGTTTCGGCCCAGCCGTCGACGATGATGTAGAAGGTAGTGTTGTCGTCCGTGCTGGCCACGCCCAGAGCGAACCAGTCGTCACCAAGGTCTGCGGCCATGTCAGTCGGTTGGCCGTGCCGCCCAGTACCAGTGTCTTCCACCCGGTGGTAAACGTAATGTCCTCTTCCTGGCGGTGGTAGTAGCCGCTGACAGGGCTTCGGCATTGATGTCGGCATAGAGTCGCCGCGGCCGAGGCGGTGAGCGGGTCGCTGGTCAGCGGTGTGACGACTCCACCAGGGCCAGTCGGTGCTGTTGACGTAAAAGTGGAACTCGACATACACGATGCTGTCCGTGTCCGGGATGGCCGAGGTGTCGAACATCGCCCAGCCGTCCTCGGAATCGTAGCCGGCGATCTCACTGGTTCGGGTTTTACTGCTTCCATCCGTCGACCCGGTGTTGTAGCTGGCCGCCAACGGATAACAGGTTGTGAAGTCTGCCGCTGCGTCGATCGGGCTCAAAACCAGCACGAGCACGGCGGCGATGAGCATCAATCGTTTCATGCCCTTCCCTCCTTGATCCTCCTTATTCGGGCCTCCGGGCGGCCGGGCTGTTGCCCGGCGCTCAGGGGGCCACTCCGGTGATCACGCACGTGTCGGTATCGGTCATCCCCGATGGTGCCCAGGGCGGTTGGTTGTAGGGCCACGGCGTCACGTCCTGGGAGTGAAGGACGAATAAATTGTCGCCTACCACGGTGGCGAGGGCCGGCAAATTCTGGTTCCAGGTCTCGGCGTAGCACTCCTTGGGCGAGAGGTTGGTGTACCCCGCGCGCCACGAGCGATAATAATTGCCGCTGGCCAAGGTGACGTCGATGCGGCCGCTCACCCGGCGGGTCTGGTTCTCGTAGTTCGACCCGAGGACCACCATGAAATTGGTGACAAAGGGCAGGGTGCCGGAGTCGGGCGTACAGTTCATGTAGCCGTAGATCAGGTCGAAGACGCCCACGCCGGCCGTGGCCTTTCCCAAAACCCCTTCCACGTGGAGGGCGGGAACTTCGCCGTCGATGATCCTTGTTTCGCTATACATCCCGGCCTGGCGCGGCTCGGTGATCCAGCAGAACCCGGGGTCCATGGACCCGACGAACTGGACGGTGGTGACCAGCAGCCCCTCGGGCGTGGCGTAGGCCGGGACGCCGAACTGGGCCCAGGCCGTGTACAGGGCGTTGCCGTCGAGAAAGGTTTCGTTCAGCCCGTCAAAGACCGAGTCATCGGTGAAGCCGGAGAAGAGCCAGGCGTAGGGGCCGTTGTCCACCACCCCCACCAGTTCGATGACATCGGGATCCCAGAGCAGGATGATGTCCATGGCCGAGATCGACTGGTCTGTTTCGTCATCCGAGACCACGTAGAGTCCGATCTCCACCATCTGGCCCGGCTCCACCGACTGGCAGGCAGGTCGCCACTCCAGGTCGATCAAGGCCTGGGCCGGGGTGGAGGCGAGCAGGAGCAGTCCGGCCATCACAAGGGCCGGAGTGGTCCTCCATATTCGTTTCATTCTCATATCATTTCCCTTCACAAACGGAAGATGGAATTTATGTCGAAGTGATGACGGGCGGCCGGCATGTCGCCGGCCGCCCGTCCGTGGTCCTCCTTATCTCTTGTTTTGCATCAGATCGGCTTCTTCACTCCGCCGACACCGATCTGGTCCGGCCGTGCGCCCTGATGAAGGCGACGACATCGGCCTGGTCGAGCCAGCCGTCGTTGTTCAGGTCGCCGGCGGCCAGTTCACCCATACCGCGGGCGATCAGGTCCTGGACCGAGATGGAGGCACCGGTCCGGAGCCCCCAGCGGAGCCGGGGCGCCGCAGCAGTTGGGATCGTGGGTGTCGAGGAAGTTGATCTGGATGAACGTGAAGTCATCGCTGTCCACTGTCCCGTCGCCGTCGATGTCGGCGTGCGGGTAGGCGGTGAAGCAGTTGGTGTCTCCTCGCCACCGACGCCGCCACTGCCAGTTGAAGACGCCGAAGTCGAGGATGTCGATCCACTCGTCGTCGTTGAGGTTGCCGCCGATCAGCGGGTTGATGAAGCTGGCCACGTACTGCGTGCCGACGACGGTCAACGCCGTCGAGCGTCCGGCGCAGGGTGTGCAGCTTGTCCCGGGCGGTGACACAGGTGTAGTCGCCGCAGGGCACCAGCACGGTGACCCCGGTGGCCGAGCCGCGGTGATGAAGTCGATCTCTTCCTCGACGATGGTGGGCGGTCCGCCCACGCCGCAGTCCCACAGTTCGAAGGTGATGCAGCGGGTGGTGGGATCGTTGACCGCGCCGAGGAGGGACAGGTCGACCACCATCTCGGTTTCAGCCTCGACCGTCACATCAAAGAAACTCTCGGCCACATTGCCGCAGTCGTCAGTGGCGGTGATGGTCACCGTGGTGGTGCCAGTGGGGAAGGTATCGAGCCGCTTGGCGGGATCGACGTACGACGGTGAATGCACCATTGGTCTGTTCATCGTGGTGTTGTCGATGGCCAGGGTGTCCACTTCGAGGAAGGTGAACCACATGTAGCGGTTGCCGCCCACTACGGTGGAGATGAGGTCAGTCGCAGCGTTCCGGGTTTCCGTCCAGAGCCAGGTGCCCGTGCCGTCGTAGAGATTCAGGTCCACTGCCAGTGTGTCGTCGCCCTCGTCGTGGAAGTCCCACTCGAAGGTATACCAGCCGCTGGTGGTAGATGACATGGTGGTTGATAGTGGCGAGATCGTTCCGCCGGGTGAAGCTGGTGTTGTTGCTTCCGCCGACGAGGATGTTCCCCGAGGCGTCGGAGGCGGTGTGGAAGATGAAGTCCCGCCGGTGTGCGCCGGATTGGTCCTGGCGGCAGCTGGTGAGGTCCCAACCGTAGGTGTCGGCGGTCACCGCCGGATCGCTGAGATCGATGTAGACGTCCAGCGAAGACGATGTATCCGTCCGCCGAATTCACTGCTGTAGCCACCAAGCCTGGTGAAGGCGCCGGTATGGTGGGCGGCGCAGGTCGAGTCGAGCAGGCCGTGGGCCGCCCCGCTCTTCGAGGTGATTCCGCCGGTGCCGGAGGTCACCCGGGTCACGGTGCTGTTGTAGTCGTTCCAGTTGGGGTCACCGGTCACGTAGGGATTGTCTTCAAACCCGTCGAAGAAGGAGGAGGGCATCGCGCCGCAGTTGTCGGTGACCACCGGGTCGGCCCAGGTGACCACTGCGTCACAGCCGCCGGGATCAGCGTAAACGGTGATATCAGGCATTGGTGTGATAACCGGCGGGGTGGTGTCCTCCACGGTGATCGTCTGGACACAGGTGTCCGTATTGCCGGCGCAGTCTGTGGCGGTCCAGGTGCGGAGTGAGCGTGCCGGTGCCGTTGCAGCCGGAAAGGCCAGTGGTGTCGTCGTCGTAGGTCATCACCGGGGCGGTCGCTGTTGTCCGTTGCTGTGGCGTAGCCACCGGTGTCCAACGGGTCAGTGGAATCATCGCACTCGATGGTTACGTCGGCCGGGCAGGCGATCACCGGGCCGTGCCGTCCATCTGGATGGTGGGCGAGGGGACGAGACAGGGGAGCAACTCGCCACCGGTCTCATCGGTGAAGCGGCTCGGCGGCTGGCGGTCACGGAAGCTGACCACCGTGGGGCCGTCCGTCGTGCCGGCGGTGAAGGTCAGGGTGACCAGCAGGGCATCGGCCGTGGTGGCCGGCCGCCAAAAAAGATCCCGGCGGCCATGTCGATGTCGTCACCCACTGCGGTGATGGGAGTGATCACCGGCAGACCGTAGGGGGTGGCGGTGTAGGTGCCGCTGACAAAGGTCATCTGGGTGCTGTCGAACTGCGCCCAGGCCTGGAAGCCTTGCACCGCCTGGGTCAGGTTGCGCTGCCAGAGCTCCACGGTGACCTTTTCGCCCGGGGTGACGCAAAGGGAATCCGCAGGCACTTCGAAGATCAGCTTGTTGTCGGTGCAGGGGGGGTCGGGGATCAGGGCATCGGCCGCCTCGCCGTCCACCTCGGTGTTTGCGCCGCCGCCGGGGTATGTCTGGAAGCTTCCATCGGCATTCTGCATCGAGCGGAGCCAGTCACGGGCCTTGAGAACTTCGTCAGTGTAGGGGCCGCAACCGGCGTTTTCAGCCGCCACAAGGGCCATCACAGCATAGGCGGTCATCTGGGTGTCTTCGTCGGTGGGACCCCGAGCCCCGGGAATGTTGGAGTGCCAGTACCAGGAACCGTTGGCGTTTTGTTCGGCATGGCCAGAACGTCGGCCAGGTCGCAGAGGCTGTCGATTCCGTTGACCAGGGCCGAGTTCGGGGAGACGATCGCCGGGAATGTTGTGGTTCCGTTAAGTGCCAGACCGTACACACCGCCGGCCACGCCGAGATAGTCCACGTAGGTGCTGGTGGTGCTGTCCAAAGTGTTGAGCCCGGCGAGAATGGCACCGACGAATGCGTCCTGCTGGGAAACAGTATCAGCTCGGAGCGCTGCTGGAGTTTCCGATGAAGCTGGCCACGTAGGGGTGGTGCATGAATTCCCAGGGGAGCAGGTTGATCCAGATCCCGGCACGTAGGCTTGGACAGCAGCGATCCAGCCGTAGGTGTCGAGATCGTCCGGGCCGTAAGTGGCAGCGGTCAACTCGTCATAAAACTCGGTGGCAGCCCAATCGCTGTATGTTGAATCACCGGTGACCCCGGACAGTCTGTAGAGGTGCATGGCCGTGAAGGAACCGAACCGGGCTTCACCATTGGTGTACTGATAGGCCATGACCCAGTCGGCAGCCAGTTCAGCAGCAGCCAGGTGGTCCGGGTCGCTGGTATGAGCATACGCATTGAGCAGGCCCAGGGCGATGGGCGGAGCCGTGTTCACCGGTGGATTGGGACAACAGGCCATACCGTTGGGCCAGCACCAGCCACCGACGGCGCACTGACTCGCCACGACATAATCGGCGGCTGCCTGCAGGCCGGGACCGAGGCTCGAGTGTGGCTCCGCCAGGCCCGAGCTTTTGCGCTCACCGAGGTGTAATATCGTCTCCGTCATACGGCGATACGCCAACCGGTGCATCGGCCCAGGCGGCACCCGCACAAAGGGTTGCGGTCAAGAAGAGCAACAATGCGATTCTCGATTTCATGAGTCGGATCTCCCTTCATCAATCAGTGTAAAAAAAGCGGGACGAACGATGCTGATGCTTTTCGGTGTTCACCAGCGCCTTGGCCGTCCATGGCCAATTTCGTTACTGGGTTGGTCCGTCTCTCACCTCCTTTCCCGCACCCGCGACGAACGCAGGTGAGGTATGTCAATAAATCGCAGGCAAAACAGTTGTTCAGAGCGATTTTTCCTATCATGGCTATATCGATAGTGAAGGTAATTTAGGGTAATGTCAGGAATCATCCGGGAACGCAGCTGGATAAAGATCGACATTCCTCTTGCCGACACCCGGGGAGAATTGATTTTTGAGGGGATCCGAATCGTTTGGTTCATTCTTGAGCTTAACTAAGCTGTTATAATTAAATAATTTACACAGATATCACCAGAAGGACCACCCTTACGGGACAACACCCACCTGGGCCTGTGGTCCTTGCTCATGACTGAAACATTGAGAGTCCTGATTTGCAACCAAGTTCGAGTATTGCTGGCTGCAAAATAAATGCTGTCCGAATGCCGTGCAATTTCTGTTCCATGGGTCGTTGGGGAGCCCGGGTGGGGATCGCACAATGTTATTCTTGTAAAGCTTGGATATATAAAGGCTTTTGATGGAAAACAATGTGCGGTTGAGGGAGCGCACATTGTTTCCGTATGTAATCAATTCGCAGTAGTATGAAAACTATTCTCTATGTACCGTATCGCATGTCTTTTCCTGGGGATAGGAGGGCGGGTTTTTCACTTACGAATGGCGTTGGGGTGTGAAGACGGCTGGTTGTATACCGTACCGAGCTGTTGTGTGCCGTGGCTCAGGGTTTCTCGAACCAGACACCGGTGCCGTCGATCTCTTTGATCTGGTGGGACAGGCCCCGCCGCTGTTCGAACTCGTGGAACGCCTGGCCCACACCTTCCCAGAAATGGTAGTCGTCCAGCTGGACGAACCCCTGGCCGGCGATGCGGTCATAGAGGCTGTCGAGGACGGTCCGGGTCGACTCGTACCAGTCACTGTCGAGGTGCAGCAGCGCGATGGCGCCGATCCGTTCCGCGTGTGCGGGAAGCGTTGTTTCGAAGTATCCTTCAACCGGTTCAACGAGGTGGGTCACACCCAGGGTGGCGCAGATCTCCCGCAGGCTCTCCACCGGGGCGGCGCAGGTCCCGGTGCCCCAGCCGCTCTCCTCGGCATCGACCCCCCGGTTTTTGTCCAGCTCCGAAGGAACCGGCATCCCTTCGAAGGAATCACAGGCGAAGAGGCGTCGTTCCGAGGTGGAGTGCCTGGCGATCACGGCGGCCAGCAGGGCCGAGGCCCCGCCGGCGGCCACGCCGCACTCGACGAAATTGCCCGGGAGGTCCCTCTCGCAGATCTTTCTGGCCATGGTGTAGAGGTTGTGGAGCCGTTTTTCTCCGAGCATGGTGTAGGGCCGGATCGCCCGGTACAGCTCACGGAACTCCTCGCCGGATAAGGTGGGCTCGAGAAGGGCCGGCAGGGCGGCCTCGATGCGGGCCAGGAGAGCTTTGGCCTCGCTGTTGCCGGGGAAGTAGCGGAGCTCCTCCAGGAGAACCTCCCGGGCGGCCAGCGGCTGTTTGGCCCGGAAGAGGATCCTGCCCCGCAACTGGTCCACTCCCTCCAGCGGTGCCTTGAGGGCCTTGGCCCGATTCAGCAACTGGAAGGCCCCGTGCTGGTCTCCGCTTTCCAGGGCCGACCTGGCGGCCCCCAGCAGGTCCCGGGCGGTGGCCTGAATCCCGGTATCCGTCCCGTCTGTTTCGTTTTTCATGGCGCCCGGTCCTGATCGGCCTGGGAAAGTCCGGGAGACCGGTATGGTCCCCGGAGTTGTGCTGTACCACGGCCGTCGGTTCACCCGGCCATTATAATCCGGCCGCTGCGGTGAATCGAGCATCCGGGTGGGCGAGGGTGGTGTTACCTGTATCGTGCACGATTTTCTATGGTAGATTATGGCTCCGGACGGGCCATGTCCGGGTGAAGGCAGCGGAGAAGCGGGAAAGGAATGTGTGATGAACCGGAACCACGGCAGGACAGCGGAGGACAGCGGGCCGGACACCCTCCCGGAGGATCTGTTCCGGGGCCGTTCGCCGCGGCACTCCATCCTGCTGGTCAACCCGCCCGACCCCCCCGAGACCAGCTGCAACCGGGACTGCAACGGCGGTTACGGGATGGCCTTTCCCAGGCAGGAGCAGCCGAACTACCCGCCGATGGATTTCCTGTACAGCGCCACCTGCCTCAAGACGCTGGAGGCCAGGGTCGAGGTGCTCGATTCCTGCGGCCGGCCGGTGGACCTGGAGCAGGTGAACCCCGGGCAGTTCGACCTGGTGGCCATCCGCACCAGCTATCCCAATTTCCTCAACGACCTCGATTTCGTGAAACGGATCCGGCAGGCCGCGCCCCGCGCCACGGTCTACCTCTTCGGCCCGTACCTGGCCACCGTCAGCGACCGGGACCGCGAGCGGGCCGTCCCGCTCTGCGGGCTGATCGTGGGGGAAGCCGAGGTCCCGTTGATCGACCTGGTCTGCGGCCGGGACCCGGAAACCCTGCCGGGTGTGGTGCCGGCTCCTCGCGATGGCCGGACCGGGCCGGAGACCGGGGCGGTGCCCTTCTTCCTCGGCAATCTCGACCTGCTCCCCTATCCCGACTGGAGCCTCATCGATCTCGACGGCTACACAATGCAGACCACCACCGGCCGGGAGGAGCCGATCTTTTCGGTGCTCTCCAGCCGCGGCTGCTACTACCGCTGCCACTACTGCGCCTACCCGCTGGGTCACGGGAAGAAGCTGCGCTTTCGCAGCGTGGGGAACGTGGCCGGCGAGCTGGACAACCTGATGACCAGGTTCGGGGCGTCCCAGGTGGTCTTCCGGGACCCGCTGTTCACCGCCGACCGGGAGAGGGTGCGCGAGCTGCTGGCCGCCATCCGCGAGCTGGTGAAAAAGCACGGCCGTCCCCTGAACTGGATCGCCGAAACACGGCCGGACCACCTGGACCAGGAGCTGCTCCGGGAGATGGCCCGCAGCGGCTGCATGGAGATCAACCTCGGCCTGGAGACCGCTTCGGAGGAGGTGAGCCGGAAGAACGGACGGCCGTTCACCGAGCCGGCCCGCATCGCCGAGATCGTCGCGCAGTGCCGGGACCTGAAGATCAACGTCTTTCTCTTTTTCCTGGTGGGCCTGCCCGGCGACACAGAGCAGGGTTTCCTCAGGACGGTGCACACCATCAAGTGCATCAACCCCCATTTCTTCAAGGGCTTCATCGTGGTCCCCTACCCCGGGACCAGGGTGGGGGACTGGGCCCGGGAGCGGGGCTATTTCGAGGAATACGAGGAGCAATACCAGACCATGGGCCGGGTCTGCACCATGCGCACCGACGACCTGGACCAGCAGAAAATCGTCGAGCTGGAGATGCGCGCGTTCCGCGAGCTGTGCGAATCCAAGTCCAGGTGGCTGCTGGAGAATCTTTCGCGGGCCAGTTTCCCCGAGCTGCAGCGCGACCTGCTGGCCCACGTGGCCAACCTGGAGATCCAGCAGCGCTGGGACGAGGTGCCGGCCTTCATCACCCCGTTGATCGAGCACCCGGAGTCCTCGGCCAACGAACTCTACCTGCGGCGGGGCAACGCCTGGTCACGTCTGGGAGACGAGGAGCGGGCACTGCGCGACTACCGGGAACAGGCCCGGCGCACCGGCGACACCGTGACCCTGCTGCTGCGCCAGATGGTGGCCCTGGCCTGGCTCGGGCGCCGGGGCGAGGCCGAGGAGGTGCTGGGGAAGCTGGACCGGATGGCCTCCAGTCCGGAAGAGGCGGACTATTTCAAAACCACGGCCCTGAACAGTTTTGCTGAATACGACCAGCGGAGCGGTTCACCTCCCGGGCCGCCGGAACCCTGATTTGACATCATTTTTTGCTGAGGATAGACTTTGCCGGTTCCCGGTGCTGACTCTGGGCATATCCATTCGTTTATGACCTCAGCGCACTCTCATCCACCAGGTTCCTGAACCACTTGCCGGAAGAGGCGGAATATGGCGATCGGCCAGACAGATCTTTCCCGAACCCTGATCATGGAACGGTATTTCAGCTCGCATCTCTTTACTGCGATCCCCAGGGACCAGGGCGATTTCCGGCCGCAGGAGGATATGCGCACCATCGCCGGGCAACTGTCGCACATCGGTGCGTTCGATGACTTCCTCTACCTGGGGATCAGGGACGGCAGCTGGGCCGTCGACGTGTTCACCGACCGGCCGGAAAAGACGGTGGAAGAGGCGCTGGCCTACCTTGACTTTACCCGCACGCGGCTGCTGAAACTGATCGAGGATCTGACCGAGGAGCGTCTGCTGGAGCCCATCGGCCCCAATCCGATCTTCTCGCCCCAGATGAGTCTGAGCAACGTGATCCTGACCACCATGCCCCATGAATGCCATCACCGGGGGCAGCTGGTGACCTATCTCCGCCTGCTGGGGGTGACCCCGCCAGCCCTCGGCGACACGTCCTGACCGCAGACGAAGCCGCAGTCCCACTCTTTCACCGGCACGGGTGAATATGGATTGCAGTGGTGGGGCTATTCCGCCACCCTCGGCAGCGGCAGGTCCATCCCCTCGATGTGGACCAGCATTGTGCTCACTTCGCCGCTGTTGTCCACGGGGAAGGAAAAGAGCGGGTCGTTGCCCTCGATGAAGAAGCGCCCGCCGGCCATGGGGACCAGTTCCTCGGGCTCCTCGCCCTGTTTGGCGATCCAGAGGCTTCCGTCAATGAGCGACACCGTGACCAGCTTGCCGTCCGGCAGCCGGTAGGCGCCGGGGCAGGGGACGAATGTGGCAGGGTCGGCTTCCATCCGAACCCTGGGGGGCGGTGGGTCGGGCCGGGTCTCGGGGTCGAAAGGTTCGTACCCCAGCCATTGGAAGGGCGACCAGCTGTCGCCGATCAGGGCGGGGACGATTTCTGCGGCCACACTTTCAAAGGCGTCGGAATTGCTGAGCAGCACCACACCCACACCGCGGTCCGGATAGGTTACGGTGTAGTTCTGCCAGCCCGTGTCGTGGCCGGTGTGGAAAATGGCACGGCCATAGGGCGTGTCGAAGCGGCCGAAGCCGAGACACCACCCGAGGTTGATGTCATCGTTTTCGTCCGTTTCGCTTTCGGTACGCGGACCGAACATCCGCTCGCTGTGGATCCGCACCTGCTGGGCGAACATGATCTGTGCCGTCCTGCGATGCGGTGCATCTTCATCGATCAGGGCTGCAAGAAACCGGCCGTAGTCGGCGGCGGTGGTAAACATCGACCCGGCCGCAGCAGCCATCTCATGGCGCTTCAGTTTTTTCGGGCGGCCCCAGAGGTCGTGAGGCCGGGCATGGTTCTCCTCCCACGCCTCCTGCCAGAGGTAGCTGGTCCGGGTCATGCCGAGCGGGGAGAAGATCCGCTCCCGGGCCAATTCCTCCAGGCCGCGGCCGGTGATCTCCTCCACCACCAGCTGCAGCAGGGATATGCCCTCTCCCGAGTAGCCGAACCGTGCGCCGGGATCGGCGAGGAAGGTGAGCCGCCCGTCATCGGTGAAGAACCGCCAGTTGGGCAAGCCGGTGGTGTGCCCCAGCACTGTGCGGGCGGTGAGCAGCTTCCACCGCTCGTCACCGGCCAGGTCGGCGTATGCCGGGAATTCCGGCAATGGCCGGTCGAGATACTCGTGCAGCGGCCGGTCAAGGTCGATGAGCCCGTCTTCGGACAGCAGGAGCAACAGCCAGGCAAAGACAGTCTTGCTGAACGATGCAGCGGCGAACACCGTGTCCTTGTCCGGCGGCAACCCGGTCTCCCGGTCCCGCACGCCGAACTGGGCGGTGTGCACCACCCGGGCATCGTTGATCACGGCGCAGGAGAGGCCGGCCACGTCGGCTTTCTCCATGGCGGCGATGATCGCGGCCTCCGCCACGGCAATCGACACCGGCTGATCGGCCACCGTCATCAGGGCCTGGTTCCGTACCGGATCAGTGGAACGGCAGGACGGAGCGAGCAGCGTCGCAAATAAAATGCCGACGATGACTGTGATCAGTCGGCGAGCGAGATGAGCGGGCATCGGCTCCTCCGGGTGGAATCAACTGCTTTCATACCTGATTTGCATCCGCCGGATGGCCAGGGCGCAGAAGACCAGCGAGGCCGCGGCCAGGACCAGCAGGCCGGGGATGGCGACCCAGATGGGGGACGGGTCGACGATCAGGGCAAAGGGCCCCTTGTCGATGGAGATCGGCATCAGCGATTCCAGGTAGTGGACCACGCTGATCTTCTTCAGCAGCTCGGGGAGGAAGAAGTTGATCCACTCCCAGCCGAAGAAGAGCGCCGCCGGGATCACCGGGTTCTTGAAGAAGAGGGCCAGGGCCATGAAGATGGCGCCGTAGCCCACGCAGGCCAGCCAGGTGGCTCCGAGGTAGCCGATCAGGTGGTTCATCCCCGGGCCGTCGAGCATGAAGTCCATGGCCTCGCGCTGGCCGTGGGGCGCCAGCATCAGCAGGTAGGAGAGGAGCACCATGCCGCTGAAAACGATGATGGTGGTCAACAGCCCGGAGATGAACTTGCCCAGCACCAGCAGCTCCCGCCGCATGGGGGTGAGGAAGTAGTAGTGCAGGGTCTGGTCGGCCACCTCGCTGCGGAACAGCTCGGTGAAGACGGCCAGGCAGCCGAAGAAGACCACGAAGCGGATGATGAACGTCTGGAAAACCACGGCGTAGAACAGGCTGCCCACGCCCAGGTCGGCGGCGATGTCCTCGTGCGGGAAGAGCGCCCTGATCAGCATCAGCACCACCGGCAGCGCGGAGAGCAGAAAAAGGACAAAGACCCGCGAGCGGAGAAAGTTCCGTTTCAACTCCAGGGGGACCAGGGTCCGCAGCTGGTCGATGCGCAGCTCCAGCGAGCCGGGGGGCGCCGGCGGCCGGGTCAGCTGGAGATCGCCGCCATTCGTGCTCATGAGCCGCCCTCCTCGTAGCCCACCAGGTACTGGTAGACCGCGTGGACGTCCTCATCGGCCGGGGTCACCGTCTGGATGGTCACCTGGTCCTCCATCACGATGCGGTTCAGCGCCAGGTAGAAGCCGGCGGCGTCGCGGGTGCTCACCAGCAGGCCGCCCCGGTCGTCGTGCATCTTGATCTCCACCACATGGTCCTGCTGCAGCACCCTGGCCGCCAGTTCGGCGGCACGGTCGCAGCGGATCAGGATCTGCATCGGGTGGGTCTTGATGTCGTCGCGCAGGCCGCGGATGTCACCCTCGGCCACCACGTAGCCCTGGTTGAGGATCACCACGTGGTCCGAGATCTGGTCCACCTCGTGCAGGATGTGGCTGGAGATGATCAGGTGCCGGCCCTCGGCGGCCAGCTCGCGGAAGAGGTCGATGATCTCGGAGCGGACCATGGGGTCGAGGCCGTTCAGCGGTTCGTCGAGGATCATCACTTCCGGGTGGTGGCAGATCGACTGGGCCAGTTTGATCCGCTGGCGCATGCCCTTGCTGTAGCCGGCGATCTTTCTTCCGGCGGCGTCGCTGAGCCGCACCCGTTCCAGCGCCTGGCCGGCCAGCCGGCGGGCGTCGGCGCTGTGGAAACCGTGCAGACCGAGGTAGGCCAGCAGGAACCGTTCGCCGGTCATCCCCCGGGGGAAGCTGTCGAACTGGGTGCAGTAGCCCACCCGGCGGAACAGCGTCTCCGGGTCGGCATCCCGCTGGCCGGGGTAGCTCACCGAGCCGCGGGTGGGCCGGATCAGCCCGGTCATCAGGTTCATCAGGGTGGTCTTGCCCGAGCCGTTGGGGCCCACCAGGCTGGTGATCCCCGGCGGGATACAGAGGTTCACCTGGTTCACCCCCAGCACCTCGCCGTAGAACTTGGAGATGTCCTCGAGGATGATCAGGCGCCCGGTGTTGTCCCGCTGTTCGTTCATCCGCGCACCACCTCGTAGGCCCTGACCTTGTTGAACAGCATGCGGACCGACACCGTACAGACCACGATCAGGGTGACCCAGCCGGCCCAGATGGGCGGGAAGTGGGCGTGGGGCGGCACCGGCACGGCCAGCAGTCCGGAGTTGACCAGCCAGGCCATGCCCATGATGTTCAGGGTCTGTCCCCAGACCAGGCCCATGCCCTCGGCAATGATCGAGCCGAAGATGGAGAAGATGAAGAAGATGCTGAAGAAGAGCAGCCGGGCCGTGGTCTTCCGTTTCACCGTGGCCGAGACGGCCAGGGCCACCAGGGAGATGGTCAGGATCCAGGCCGCGGCGCCGATGAGGATCCCCGCCCCGATGCGCAGGTTGTCGCCGAACCAGCCGTTGCTGTCCAGGTAGCCCTGGAGGAAGAAGATCAATAGCTGGGGGATCCAGGTCACCGGCGAGAGGAGGATCACCAGCACCGACAGTTTGCCCAGCACGTACTCGCCCCGGCCCAGCGGCCGGGCGAAGTAAAGCGGCAGGCCGCGGTTGACCAGGTCGCTGGCGATCAGCGGCGGCCCGGCCACCAGCACCAGGGCAAAGCAGAACCCGCCCTGGATGGAAATGAAGCGGAGAAAGAACTCGCCGGTGATCGGGCCCAGGTCCCCGGGCGTCATGTGGAAGAACTCGAGGATCCGCAGGTTGTGGCGCACGTAGATCAGTGCGGCCTGGACCACGCTGGGCACCAGGCTGATCAGGTAGAGCGAGAGGAAGAGCCGTGATTTGAAGATCTGCGGCAGGGCGTACCAGGGCAGCACCAGGAAACGGCGCCAGCCCGGGGTCAGCTGGCCGCTGTAGCTTTTAAATGATCGCTCATGCACGGTCATTGGTGCCGTTCTCCAGGGCCTTGAGGAAAATGTCCTGCAGCGAGTCCTTGCGGTGGTCCAGCCGGCGGATCTGCACCCGGTGCTCGTCGGCCAGCCGGTAGAGATCGCGGATCTCCACCCCATCGGGCAGCACCAGCTTGATCCGCCCGTTGCCGCTGCCGGCCCACTGGCAGCCCAGGCCGCTCACCGCTTCGCTGAACGGGCCCTGGTCGCCGAGAATCTCCATGTTGAGGAAGCGCTTGTTGGCCCGGCGCTCGTCGGCCAGGTTGCAGAAGGCGGCCAGCTTGCCGTGGTTGAGCACCATCACCTCCTCGCAGCACTCCTCCACGTCACGGAGCAGGTGGGAGGAGAGGATCAGGTTCATGGTGCCGCTGTCGCGGATCTCCTGGATCAGCCGGATCATCTTGATCCGCGCCGGCGGGTCGAGGCCGTTGGTCGGCTCGTCCATGATCAGCAGCTTCGGCGAGTGGATGATCGCCTGGGCCAGCTTGATCCGCTGGCGCATGCCCAGGGAGAAGGTTTCCAGCTGGCGGTAGCGGGCTTCGCCCAGGCCGACGTAGTACAGGGTTTCGTGGGCCCGTTCCAGGGCGGTCTTGGCGGGCAGGCCGCTCAGCTCGCCCATGAAGCGCAGGAAGCGCACCGCGGAGAGGCCGGGGACGAAGGCGTCGATCTCCGGCATGTAGCCCACCATCCCGCGGATGGAGCGGGAGCGGGTGGTGACGTCGTTGCCAAAGACCCGCGCTGACCCGGCCGTGGGATTGAAGAACCCCAGCAGGACACGGATCAGGGTGGTCTTGCCGGCGCCGTTGGGGCCGAGGAGGCCGATGCTCTGGCCGGTGATGGTCGCCTGGAGGTCGGAGAGAATCGGCCGCCCGGCCAATTTCAGCCCCAGCCCTTTCAGTTCCACCACTGCGCTCATCAGCCATCTCCCAAAACCTCGTCTGAGGTCCGATGGCGGCGTTGCACGCCGCTTCAAAATGCTCACTTACCAAAAGAGTAAGCTCCGCTTTCTCAGCGGCGTGCGTCTTGCCCTCGAACCACAGCCGAGGTTTTACATCAATTCCCATGAAACGGCCTCACCGCCGTGGGGGGCGATGAGGCCGCTATTGGTTGCCGGTCATTCTATCTTACGCAATCCGGATCCAAAAAGGTGCCTCAAATTTCAATTCAGCAGGTTGTGACGCATATTCATCAGCGAGTGCAGGGAGAGCAGGCCGCCCAGCCGGCCGCCGAGGATCGATCCCTGGTCCACGTTGACCATTGAGATCTGGTCGTCCTCGCCGTAGATGCAGGTCAGGCTGGGGTTGATGGTGCCGCTCTCCAGCAGCTGCTGGACATCTTCTTCCTGGCCGGCGCTGAGCTTTTGCGTCATGCCGGAAGGCGTGTTGCGCATCAGCGGGTCCAGCAGCGACCCGATGTCCTGATAGATCAGGGCCGAGACGTCCACCCGCCCGTCCGGCGGGAGCAGCCTGGCGAATTTGCTGGAGCGGGTGAGGGTGATCCCTGAGGCCCGGTAGTCGATGGCCCGTTCGATCAGCGCCGTCTGGGACCCGGCCACCAGGTAGCCCTCGTGGAAGGTGTAGTAGAACGGCGCGTCGAAGTTTTCGGAACTGACGTGGTAGCAGGTGCGGCCGGCGGAACTCTTCACGGTGTCGAGGGTGATGCCGGGGTGTCCCTGCTCCAGGGCGAGGTTGTTCGCCTGCAGCACCATGTTCTCGATGGTCCGCTGCAGTCCGTCGGGATCGTAGACCTCCACCACCACCTTCCAGGCCGGCACCGGCAGCACCGGGCCGTCCAGGGCCATGGCGAACTCGCCGCCCAGCGTGGCGGCCAGGTCATCGATCAGGTTGAGGTTGAGCTCGTTCTGGAAGCGGTCCAGCGACTCCTGGAAACCGTCGCTGGTTGCGGACAGCGAGGTGAACAGATCCTCCAGCAGTTCCGCCGGGTTGCGCACCAGGAAGGCCGCCACGCCGGTGGCCTCGGGGGAGATGAAATCGAGGGTGCCCATGGGGGCCGGTTCGGCCAGCCAGGACGCCACGCCCTGCCGCTGGCGGGTGAAGCTCAGTTCGGCATTGGTCACGTTGGTGTCGCCGATGGTCCTCCGCTCGATCACCAGGTAGTCGGCATCATCCAGGCCGAGGGTTTCCATCGCCTGGTTGTCGTGGATCTCCTGGTGCCGGCCGACGAGGCTGGCCACGTTCGCGCCAAAGACGATCTGGGTGCCGCGGCCGTAGACCGAGGACAGGCGGTTGTGGAACGAGGACCCGGCAAAGGCGGCCTCGGCCGGGAATCCGCCGGCCATCCGCTGCAGCGCTTCGGCCTGGGGCGAGACCACCAGCAGGTCACCGGTGATCCAGAAGAGCAGCCGGTCCGGTTCGTCACTGGAGAGGCTGAGCGACATGGGGTCGTCGATGATCGACAGCCCGCACTCCGCCTCGGTCCTGGTGCTGATCTCCTCCAGTTCACGGGTCAGCACTCCGCGGAAGCTGTCCGGGTTGTTCAGGGTGGCCAGCAGCACGAGGCTCCCCATCTCACCGTCACCATCCTGCTGGACGGTGATGGCGATCTCCGGCCCCAGTTCCTCGCCCATCAACCGCACTTTCTCCATCAGGGTGTCGATGTGCGGTTCCATCCCGGCGGCGGAGACGTTCTCGCTCCACCACTGGTTGAGCACGTCGCTGGTCTGGATTTTCTCCAGCAGCACCTGGTGGGCGCTGCTGATCGTCTCGCTGATGTTGGGCATGGCGAAGTAGATCACCGAACCGGCCGGGGTGCTGTCCAGCAGCCGGGTGTCGGTGCGCAGCCCGGGCACCGGCAGGCGCTGGGCCATTTCGCGGTGCAGGTCGGCGAACTCGCGGAGCAGGGCCAGGTGCTGGTCCATGTCCCGGCTCCAGGCGATGTCCGCCTCCACCGGGATCGGGGCCAGGCCGGCCCGGGTGGTCAGCTGGTCGCCGGCGTGGAGCACCTCGTTGCCCGAGTCGCTGTCCACGTTGACTTCGCCCTCGATCACCGAGACCCGCGAACCGCGGGCGCCGTGGGTCACCGAGAAGACGGTGCCGGTGACCGCCACCTGGCACTCGTTGGTCTCCACATAGAGGTGTCCCGAACCCTGGTCACTGGCCTGGACGATGATGCTGCCCCGGCGCAGGTGGATCGTGCTGTCCGAGCCGCGTTCGGAGACGTAGAGTTCGGAGCGCTCGTTCATCTCCACCTGCGAGCCGTCGGCCAGGGTGAGCAGTGCGCCCGAATGCTGGGCGGTGCGAACGGTCCCGCCATCCGGCACCACGCTTCCCGCGGTCACCGGGGAGGTGCTCTCTCCGGCCACCCGGAGCAGCGATCCGTCAACCTCGGCCACCTGGAGCGATCCGCCGGTGGCGGGGAGGAAGAGGCTGTAGTTGAGGGCCAGGGTGATGGTCAGGCCGACAAACACGGCGGCCGCGGCCAGGGCCCAGGCCATGCTGCCGGCCCGGCGCTTTTTCTGCTCCGGCGCGGCAGCGGTGGCGCCGGCGCGGTGAGCCATCAGCTCGCGGCGGCAGGCGGCGCACTCGCGGGTGTGGTCTTCCACCAGCAGGCGACGCCCCTCGTCGAGGCGGCCGCCGGCAAAGTCGGGAATCAGTTCCTGGAAGTCGGCACAGGCCCGGATCGGGGTGCCGGCTTCGGCGGTCAGGCGTTTCCAGACCCGTGCTCCGGCCTGGTCAGCCGCTTGCGGCTCGCCCTGGTCTGCGCGGATCTGCTCCACGGCCCGGTCGAGCAGGCCATCGAGTTTCTGTTCATCGTTGCTGTTCATGAGAAATATCCTCCCGCAAATTCACGCAGTTCGCTCATCAACTGTTTCCTGGCCCGGTTGAGCGTCACCGCCACCGTGCCGCTGGATGTGTCGAGCATCCGAGCGATTTCCCGGTTGTCGTAACCCTCGAAGAAGCGCAGAGCGAAGACTTCGGCCGCCCGCTGGTTCAGACCGGCCACGGCCTGGCGCAGCCGGCGGCGCAGTTCGTGTCCCTCCAGCTGCCGTTGCGGGTCGGTGGGCCGCTGTTCCTGCGGCTCGGCCTTCCCGCTGTCCAGGCTGATCACCCTGGCCCGCTTCCTCGAGCGGAGCACGTCGAGGGCGGCGTTCACCGCCGAGCGGCGCAGATACCCGCCGGGGTTTTCGGCCAGCCCGGGCCACGGCCCGCCGCGGAGCAGCCTGGTGAAGACGGTCTGCAGCACGTCTTCGGCGTCCTCGGCATTGCCGGTGATCCGGTGTGCGGCCTGGAAAACCAGCCGGTGGTGCTCGTTGAACACGGTTTCGAGCTCCAGCGGCAGATCGGCGGCGGGTGGTTCTTTCACTGCTTGCATCTGCATCCGCTGTTCCCTCCCTCTTTTTTTATTCTCACCCACTGTAACGCCGCTCCTCATGATTCATTAACAGTTCCGGGACGGGCCGCGGAGGATTATTGCACGTTGAGCAGTACCTCTTACGAGAGCCAGGAAGGATATTGCCGAAACTATTTTAGGCCAGGTTCGGCATATGGCAGCAGAAATCGATTGGACATAGGCTTGAAATCAAGACTGTCTATATTAAATCTAAAATAAATCAAATAAAAGCTTGACATCATGAATCTGCTTTGCTATCTTTACAAAGTGAAGTGATACAGAGCGTTGCCCGAGGATGAAAAGGCCAACGATTATTTTGGACGACCAATCGCACACGATGACTGGTAAAACTGAATAGAACTTTTTGTCAAGTCAGTGACAGGAGCAGCTGATACGGTCCCGGTCTCTCGCCGGGGACGCTCCTCAAACAGCGTCCGGCGGGCTGTTCTCCCGCCGGGCGCTGATAGTTCATAGACACCCCCTGTGGATGCCGGAAACGGCGTCCCTCGAGCCCCCTCCCCCCGCAGTGTAGTTAGTGGGGGAGGGGGCTTTAGTATAATATTTGTCTGTACATCTCCATGAACAGAACGTCGCGATGGTTTTTCTTCCTGAGACGGGAAAAAATGGCTGACACCTCTGAAAAACCGAAGCCGGGACGGATTGGTCAGAGCCGGGTGGTGAAGTCCCTGGTCCGCTGGGTGGACGATGAGGCCGTGGACGATTCCTACGCCGCAGGAAGTGCCGATCGCCCTGACTGGCTTCGGATTCTGCCATTCGTGGTACTGCACCTGGCCTGCCTCAGTGTGATCTGGGTTGGCTGGAGCTGGACGGCGGTGGCCGTGGCTGCCGGTCTTTACGCGGTGCGCATGTTTGCCATCACCGCCTTCTACCACCGCTACTTCTCCCACCGCACGTTCCGCACCTCCCGGTTCTGGCAGTTCCTCTTTGCCGCGCTCGGCACGTCGGCGGTCCAACGGGGACCGCTCTGGTGGGCGGGGCACCACCGGCACCACCACAAGCACTCCGACAAGGAGGATGACGTCCACTCGCCCCTGGAAAAGGGTTTCCTCTGGAGCCACGTCACCTGGCTCACCACGCCGGGAGCGTTTCGCACGCGGCACGCCCTGGTAAAGGACCTTGCGGCATTCCCCGAGCTGCGCTTCCTCAACCGCTTCAGCGTGCTGGTGCCGGTGCTGCTGGCCGCGGCGCTGTTCGGCGCCGGCGAGCTGCTGCAGCGGTTCGCTCCCGGGGCCGGCACAAGTGGTCCGCAGCTGCTGGTCTGGGGCTTCTTCATCTCCACCGTGGTGCTCTTTCACGCCACCAGCACCATCAACTCGCTGGACCACCTGGTGGGCCGGCGGCGTTACGCCACCGCGGACAACAGCCGCAACAACCTGCTGCTGGCGCTGCTCACCTTTGGCGAGGGATGGCACAACAACCACCACCATTACGCGGCCGCGGCTCGTCAGGGCTTTTTCTGGTGGGAGATCGATCTCACCTACTACGGCCTGTGGCTGATGGCCCGGCTGGGAATCGTTCAGGACCTCCGGCCGGTGCCGGCCGGGGTGCTGCGGTCGAACCTCATCCGGGACACCGCCGGCGGGGCAGGGGGCTGAGGGGAAGGGCCATGCGTATCGCCGTCATCGGATCGGGCATCTCGGGGCTCACCGCCGCCTACCTGCTGCAGCGGTCCCACGAGGTGACCCTCTTCGAGGCCGATGGCCGCCTCGGAGGGCACACCAGCACCGTCGACGTGGAGGCCGGCGGCCTTAGCTGGGCCGTGGACACCGGCTTCATCGTGTTCAACGAGACCACCTATCCCAACTTCGTGGCACTGCTCCGCAAGATCGGAGTGGCGTGGCAGAAGAGCGAGATGAGCTTCAGCGTGCAGTGCGCGGCCAGTGGCCTGGAATACCGGCCGTCCACGCCGGGCACGCTCTTTGCCCAGCGGCGCAATCTGTGGAGCGTGCCCTTCTGGCGGATGCTGGTCGACATCTTCCGCCTCCAGCGGTCGGCCGGGGATTTCGCCGACATGGCCCCCGACCTGACCCTGGGGGAATATCTGGACCAGAACGGCTATTCCTCCTACTTCCGGGAGAAGTTTCTCGTCCCCCTCTATGCGGCCCTCTGGTCCGCCGACCCGCTGAGCTTCGAGTCTTTCCCGGCGCGCACCTTTGCCCTCTTCCTCGGCAACCACGGGTTCCTCCGGGTCTACGGACAGCCCCAGTGGCTGGTGGTCAAGGGCGGCTCCAGCCGATACCTGGAGGCTCTCACCGCCGGGTGGCAGGACCGCATCCGCCTGAACACGCCGGTGCGCGCCATACGGCGCACGCCTGGCGGGGTGGAGGTGGTGCCCCGGGGTGGTGAGCCGGAACGGTTCGACCAGGCGGTGGTGGCGGTGCACAGCGACCAGGCCCTGGCCATGCTCGAGGAGCCCACCGCTGCCGAGCGCCGGTTGCTGGGCGCCATCCCGTACCAGGAGAACTCGGTGGTGCTGCACACCGACCAGCGCATGCTGCCGAAGCTGCACAAGGTGCGGGCCAGCTGGAACTACCACCTGCCGGCCGGGCCGGGGCAGCAGTCCTCGGTGACCTACTCGATGAACCGCCTGCAGAGCCTGGACGCGCCGGTGGAGTTCTGTGTCACCCTCAACCGCGACGACGAGATTGACCCGGACAGTGTGCTGCACAGGGCAACCTATGCCCACCCGGTGTTCACCACCGCCGGCGCGGCGGCCCAGCGCAGGCACCGGGAGATCAGCGGCGCCGCCGGCATCCATTACTGCGGGGCTTACTGGGGCTTCGGCTTCCACGAGGACGGGGTGAACAGCGCCCTCGACGTCTGCCGCCAGTTCGGCGAGAGGCTTTGACAATGGAAAGCGCCATCTACCAGGGCTTTGTCCAGCACCAGCGCCACCACCCGGTGCGGCGCACGTTCCGCTACCCGCTGTTCATGGCCTACTTCGACCTGTCCGAGCTGGAGGCGGTCTTCGACAGCCACCCGCTCTGGTCGCTGGAACGGGCCAACGTGATCAGCTTCCGCCGTGCCGACTACCACGGCAACCCGGCCCGGCCGCTGGACGAGGCGGTTCGGGCTACCGTGGCCGCACGACTGGGCCGCCGGCCGGAAGGCGCGGTGCGCATGCTGACCCACCCGCGGACATTCGGTATCTGTTTCAACCCGGTAACCTTCTACTACTGCTTCGACACCACCGGCAACCTCGACGCCGTGGCTGCCGAGATCGACAACACCCCCTGGCGTGAGCGGCACACCTACGTGCTGGACACCGCCCACCCGGGGAACCGGGCCGCTGACGGCTGGACCCGGCACAACTTCGACAAGGATTTCCACGTCTCACCCTTCATGGGCATGGATCAGCAATACGACTGGCGCTTCCAGCTCCCCGGCGAGCGGCTGGGGGTGCAGATGCACACCACCGAAGGCGAGCGGGCGATGTTCGATGTCACTCTGGGCCTCGAGCGGCGGGAGATCACCCGGCGGTCGATGGGCCGGGTGATCGTGCGCTACCCGCTGATGACCGTCAAGGTGGTGGCCGCCATCTACTGGCAGGCGCTGCGCCTCTGGCTGCGGCGTGTGCCCTTTTACCCCCACCCGGCAAAACCCCGGGCCGCGGCAAAGGAGGAATCATGAACAGCAGTGACCTCTCCCTGGCCGGACCCGCCGTCCGGCCGGGAAACAGAACCCGCTTCCAGCACTGGGCTCGCAGGCAACTGGTTCAGCGGCTGGCAGGTATCGACTGGGGCGCGATGACCATCGAGGAGGATGGAGAACGGCTGGTGCTCGGTGCCCCGGGCCGGGCCGGCGAGCCTCATCCCACGGTCCGGGTGAGCGACCCGGAGCTCTATACCGCCCTGCTGCTCAGGGGCACCCTGGGCGCGGCCGAGTCGTTCATGGACGGCCACTGGGAGACCGACGACCTGCCCGGCGTGGTGCGGGTGCTGGTGCGCAACCTCCAGCTGATGGAGGAGTTGGACACGGGCTGGTTCAGGCTCACCGGGCTGGTGGACCGGCTCTACCACCGCGGGCGTCGCAACACCCGCTCGGGCAGCCGGGCCAATATCGCCGAGCACTACGACCTGGGCAACGATTTCTATGCCCTGTTCCTCGACGAGACCATGACCTATTCTTCGGCACTGTTCGAGCGGCCGGGCATGACCCTGGCCGAGGCCTCGGTGGCCAAGTACGACCGGCTCTGCCGCAAGCTGGGCCTCGATGACACGCACCACGTGCTGGAGATCGGCACCGGCTGGGGCGGCTTCGCCCTGCACGCCGCCGGCACTTACGGCTGCCGGGTCACCAGCACCACCATCTCGGCCGAACAGCACCGGCTGGCCGCGGAGCGGGTGCGTGCGGCCGGCCTCGAAGACAAGGTGGAGCTGTTGATGGAGGACTACCGCGACCTGCGCGGCCAGTACGACCGGCTGGTCTCCATCGAGATGATCGAGGCTGTGGGCCACGACCACCTCGACCTTTTCTTCCAGCGCTGCGGAGAGCTGTTGAAGCCGGACGGCCTGCTGGCCCTGCAGGCGATCACCATCGCCGACCGTTTCCACCAGGCCCAGACGAAAAGCGTCGACTTCATCAAGCGCTACATCTTCCCCGGGTCCTGCCTGGTCTCGCCCACGGTGATGTGCGCCTCGGCCACCCGCACCACCGACCTGGGGCTGGTGCACATGGAGGACATCACCCCGCACTACGCGGAGACCCTGCGGCGCTGGCGGGTCCGCTTCCTCGAGAACCGGGACAGGGTCGCCGCCCTCGGTTACCCCGAGCGGTTCCTGCGCATGTGGGAGTTCTACCTCGCCTACTGCCAGGGCGCCTTTGCCGAGCGCTACATCGGTGACGTCCAGGCGGTGTTCGCCAGGCCGCTCAACCGCACCGTGACCGTGTCGCCGCCCCTGCCGGCGGACGGCCCGGCGGAGGAAGACCTGTGATCAAGACCCTGGTCAACGTGGTGACGGTGAATGCCGGGTGGTTCGCCTGCGCGCTGGGCGCCGCCGCCGGGTACTACTGGCTTGGCCCACTGGCGGTACTGGCCTTTTTTGCCCTGCACCTCGTGCTGGCCGAGCAGCGGCGGCCGGAGCTCATCCTCGCCGGCATCATGGTGCTGATCGGGTTCGCGGCGGACACGCTGCTCGATCTGGCCGGGGCCATCGACCCGGTGCGCGGCGATCTCTATCCCGGCCCCTGGAGCACGCCCTGGATGGTGGCGTTGTGGGTCAACTTCGGCACCACCCTCTCCACCTCGCTGCGCTGGCTGGAGGGCCGGCCGCTGGTGGCGGCCCTGCTGGGCGCCGTGGGCGGGCCGTCGGCCTATGCCGCAGGTGGCGGACTGGGTGCGGTGACCCTGGGTGAGCCGGGATACTTGTCGCTGGCCATGGTGGGACTTGCCTGGGCCATCGCCCTGCCGGCAACGGTGGTTATCGCTGCGCGGTTGCGGGCGGAAGCGGAACGGGTCAACTCTTGACAAAGCGGTAGTGGCACACGCCCCATTCGGAGCCGCCGCGAAACCCCCACAGCTCGGCGCAGGCCATGTAGAAGACCCGCCAGCGCTGGAACCAGCGGCCCGCCTCGTCCCCGTAGGTCTCCTCGAACACCGGCATGATCGCGGCCCGGTTGCGGTCCATGGCCGCCAGCCAGGCTTCGGCGGTTCTCTGGTAGTGAGTGCCGTCGATCCGCCACTGCTCCTCGATGGCCACGTGGTCCTGGAACTGGAGCAGCAGGTCGTCCGAGGGCATCAGCCCGCCGGTGAAGAAATAGCGCCCCATCCAGTTGTCCTCGCCCTCGGTCTCGTAGGGATAGGCGAACTCGCGGTGGGTGAAGACGTGGACGAAGAGCTTGCCCCCCGGCTTGAGCCAACCGGCCACCCGTCCCAGCAGGGTGCGGTAGTTGCGCATGTGCTCGAACATCTCGATGGATACCGCACGGTGGAAGGAGCGGTCCAGCCGCAGGTCGTTGGCGTCGGCGGTGAGCAGTTCGAGATTGCCCAGGCCCAGCTCGTCGCGGCGGGCCTCGATGAACGCCCGCTGGCCGGCGGAGTTGGAGACGGAGAGGATACGGCTGTTGGGGTAGCGTTCGGCCATCCAGAGCGAGAGCGACCCCCAGCCGCAGCCCAGTTCGAGGATCTCCATGCCGTCGGCCAGTTCGGCGCGGCGGCAGACCTGCTCGAGGGATGCGTCCTCGGCCGCGGCCAGACTGTCCACGCCTTCGGGCCACCAGCAGCAGCTGTACTTCAGCCGCGGGCCCAGGGAGAGGCGGAAGAACTCCGCCGGCACCTCGTAGTGCTGTTCGTTGGCCGCGTCGGTATGCACGGCCACCGGCTCGCTGCGCAGGGCCTCCACAAAGGCCTTCTTTGCCGCAGTGTTGGCTTCGGGCGAACCCCGGTCCTCGTCGCGCAGGCGCTGCCGGCAGAGCCGGCGGATGCCGAAGCGGACCAGGCTGTCGGGCAGCAGGCCCCGCTCCATGAGATCGATGGCGATGCTCACGCTTTGTCCTCCTTGGGGAACCAGGGGATGAATGCACTGGTGGTGCGCTGGTACTCGCGGTAATCGTCGCCGCGGGACTCCAGCGCCCGTTTCTCGGTGTAGGGGATGCCGGTGATCTGCAGCAGGAAGACCAGCATCACCACCGGCCCGGCCAGGCTGACCCACCACCAGGATGAGCCGAAGGCCAGCAGCGGGTAGGCGAACCAGTGAATCCATTCGAAGAAGTAGTTCGGATGACGGCTGTAGCGCCAGAGTCCGGCGCGGCAGGTGCGGCCGGCACTTTGGGGATCCTCGCGGAAGCGGGCCAGCTGGCGGTCGGCGGTCCACTCGCCCCCCACGGCCACGGCCCAGACCGCGGCGCCGGCGATATCGAGCCAGGAGAAGTCGGCCCCGGAGAAGACCACCGGCAGGAAGGGGACGGAGAAGAGCACCGCCCAGAAGGCCTGGACCTGGAAAAAGAGGGCCAGGTTCCTTTCGGCCTTGTCGCCCCACTGGCGGCGCAGCATGGTGTAGCGCCCGTCCTCGGGACGGCCGATGAAGCGGTCGGTCAGCAGATACCAGGCCAGCCTGAGGCCCCAGCCGCCGGCGAGCACGGCCAGCAGCGCCCGGCGGGCCGGGTCGCCGCTGCCCAGCAGCGGCGTAGAGCAGGGCCAGGGCGCCCACACCGGCCGCCCAGCCCGCGTCGACGATGCCGGCGTTGGCGGTGCGCCGGGAAACGAGATAGAGCGCCAGCATCACCAGGGCCATCACGGCCCAGCCGGCCAGTGCGAGCGTCACGGGTGTCATCACTTTTCCTCCGGGCCGGGGGCGGTCACCCCCTGCGGCATGGTTTTCGACCGGTCCAGGGCCGGCCGGCCCAGCTGCGTTCCCAGCCAGTCGCCGGCGGTGCGGCCGGAGGTCCAGGCCCCTTCCACGCGCGAGCCCCCGAAGCCGTCGCCGGCCAGGGCCAGCGGAGGCTCGGTCCCGAGCATGGCAAAGGGGATATCGGGGGTGGAGACCGGCCGGCTGTAGCGCCAGCGGTGAACGGTGACCAGCTCCGGGCCGGCGCCGATCCAGGGTTCGGCCTCGGCCAGCAGGACCCGGGCCACGTCGGGGTCGCTGTCGGTCCAGAGCCGCTTGCTGGTCCGGGGCCCGGCGTGCAGGGTCACCGCACCGGCATCGGGCGAGATTCCCTTGACCCGGTTGTCGGCGGCCCAGATCAGCGGCTCCCCGGGCAGGCGGATGGCCCCCGGTTCGGGAATCTTGACCCGTTCACCGGTTCTGGCCAGCACCGCAATGCAAGGCTCGTAGACGATGCCCCGCAGGATATTCCGGTCTGATGCCGGAATGGGTACGGCCGATGCGTCGAGCAGGTCGAGCGCCTGGGGCACCGGGGCGGTGACCAGCAGGGCTGACCCGTGAAAGAGCCGTCCGTCTTCGGTTTCGGCCGTCCACCCGCCGATCTCCGCGGTCACGGAGGCCACCCGGGTCCGCAGGTGCAGGTCGATCCCGTCAGCCAGGTCGAGGGCGATACCGCGCACGCCGGCGGCGCCGCGGTAGCGCGGCGTCCGGTCATCGGGTTCGGGCTCCCCGGGCGCGGGCAGGCCGCGGCACCATTCCACGGCCACGCCGCTCTCCAGCCACGCCGCCATCTGCCGCCGGAACTCGGGCCCCCGCGCACTGATCTGCTGGGCGCCGTAATCAAACACGGCGCAGCCGTTGCCGGCCACATCAACGCTGAGGGTGGCCAGGCGCCCGCCCGGACCACGTCCCTTGTCCAGCACCACCGCGTGGAGACCGGCACGTCGCAGGACACCGGCAGCGGTCAGCCCGGCGATCCCTCCTCCCACGATGATGACGTCGCCGCGGATCATCGCCCGCCCTCCGCGCTGGACGGGTCAGGGGCCGGATCTTCCGTACCCGCGGCAGCGTTGTCGGCGGCCTCCCTCGCGGCGCGCCGCTCGGCCGCACGGGCCAGCCCGCGGATCATTCGGCGGAAGACGATCCCGTGCAACGGCAGCACCGCGTACCAGTAAACGATGCCGGCCAGCCCTCTCGGTTTGAACCGGGCGATCTGTTCCAGTCGCGTTTCGCTCCCCTGCGCGGCGCCGGGTGTTACCTCGAAGGTCAGTGTCGCCACGCCGGGCAGCTTCATCTCCGCGCGCAGTTCCAGGCGCCGGCCCGGATCGAGGGCCGAGACCCGCCAGAAATCCACCGCGTCACCGTAGGCCAGGCGGTCGGGGTGGCGGCGGCCGCGGCGCAACCCGGGGCCGCCGGCCAGCCGGTCCATGATGCCGCGCAGCCGCCAAAGGAAATTGGCCGCGGGGTAGCCGTGGTCCCCGCCGATCCCGCTCACCTCCCGGAACACGGCTTGCGCGGGCGCGGGCACGTCGATCGACCGCCGGTCTTCGAGCACCGTGCCCCCGGCCCAGTCCGGGTCGCCGGGCATCACCCCGGCATCGGACCAGCTGGTCTCCACCTCGTGGCTGTTGACCCGGACGATGGCCGCTTCCATCGCTTCCCGCGCGGAGAGCAGGCGCTGGGGCATCAGCCGCACGGCCCGGTCATCGCGGCAAAGCAGGGGGTTGCGCAGCCCGTCGGCCAGCGGCCGGGCCAGACTGGCGCTCACCGGGGTGACCAGGTGGATCCAGAGCGCACTGAGTTTCGGGGTGAGCACCGGGACCGGGATGATCAGCCGGCGGGGCAGACCGAGCACGCCGGCCATTTCCTGCATCAGTTCGCGGTAGGTCAGCACATCGGGGCCACCGATGTCCAGGATCTCGCCGGCGGTCTCTTCCACTTCGAGACAGGCCACCAGGTAGTGGAGCACGTTGCGCACCGCAATGGGCTGGCTCGGAGTGCTGACCCACCGCGGCGTCGTCATCACCGGCAACCGCTCCACGAGGTAGCGCAGGATCTCGAACGAGGCCGAGCCGGAACCGATGATCATCGCCGCCCGCAGCACGGTCACCGGCACGTCGCCGGCGCGCAGCGACGACTCAACTTCCCGGCGCGACGAGAGGTGCTCGCTGAGATCTCCCTCGCTCTCGCCGAGGCCGGCGAGGTAGACGATCCGCCGCACGCCGGCGGCCGACATGGCGGCGGCGAAGGTGCCTGCCAGGCGCCGGTCGGTTTCGGCATACGAAGCGCCCGCCGCCACCATGGAGTGGACCAGGTAGTAGGCAGCGGTGCACCCGGCGGCTGCCCGCTCCAGTGACGCCGCGTCGGCGGCGTCACCGGTCACCACCGTCACATCGGACCGCTCGGCCCACGGGCGGTGGACCAGTTTGCGCGGGTCACGCACCAGGCAGCACACGGCGTAGCCGGCATCGAGCAGGCGGGGCACCAGCCGCCCGCCGATATACCCGGTGGCCCCGGTGACCAGCACCGTTTCCCGGGCCGCTGCATCCATTCTGTTTTCCTGGCGTTTCATCGCTCGTTCTCTGATTGGGAAAAGTACTCTTGCAATTGTCGTCGGTTCGATTGTATAATTAATCTATAATATTTGTCAATAATTTGTTGCACATCAACTGTAGTGTGCCAGCCTTGTGGAATAGCTGGCCTTCACCGACGGGGAGGAATCGAGAGTGGACAAGCTCCTTATCGGGTGCCTGATCATTTTCGGGCTCGCGGCGGCAACCGCCGGAGCGGCCGGTAAGCGGCCGCCGCAGACCGTGGACTCGGTGGACCTTCAGCGCTACGCCGGGCTGTGGTACGAGATCGCGAAGATCCCCAACCGTTTTCAGCGGAAGTGCGCGAGCGGGACCACCGCCGAGTACACCCTGCGGGAGGACGGGATGATCGGGGTGGTGAACCGCTGCATCGAGGCCGACGGCGGCGTGAGCGAGGCCGCGGGTGTCGCCCGGGTGGTCGACGCCGCAACCGGGGCGAAACTGGAAGTCAGCTTCGTGCGGCTGTTCGGGTTACAGCTCTTCTGGGGCGACTACTGGATCATTGGCCTCGGTCCGGGTTACGAATACGCGGTGATCGGGCACCCCGACCGCCGCTACGGCTGGGTCCTCGCCCGGTCGGCAGCGCTCGGCGACGAACAGTGGGCGGCGGTGCAGACCATTCTCCGGGAGCAGGGCTACGATCCCGGCGAGTTCGAGATGACGGCGCAGGGCAGTGGAAGCGGCAGTGGAAAACCGTAGGATTTACGGAATCGGGTCCCATCTGTTACCCCTCCTTACGGTAGGTCGTCCGGTAATCCGCCATCCCCATTGATTTCATCCCTTTGCGAGAATTGTATATATTTATCTTGACAAAACATAGACAAATATAATACAATCATGCTGTCTTCAATAAGGAGGGCCTCGTGATGGTGAATGGAGCAGGCATATGAATAAAAGAAACTATCTCATCGTCGGCGGCGGGTCCGGCATCGGCCGGGCCATGGTGGACCAGCTGGTCTGGCGCGGACGCAGTGTCTATGTCGCCGGCCGGTCGGCCGGCGGGGAGCAGCAATCGCAGCTGCAGAACGACAGCGTCAGCTTCATCCGCTGCGACGCGGTGGAACAGGACCTTCCCCTGGACCAGCTCCCGGATGTGCTGCACGGCCTGGCCTACTGCCCGGGAACGATCCGGCTGCGGCCCTTCCGTCAGCTGAAGGCCGACGATTTTCTCGAGGACTTCAAGGTCAACCTGCTCGGCGCGGTGTCGGTGATCCAGGCTGCCCTGCCGCTGCTCAAGCGGGCCGAACCGTCGGCCGGCATCGTGCTCTTCAGCACCGTCGCGGTGCAGACCGGCATGCCCTTTCACGCTTCGGTGGCCAGCGCCAAGGGTGCGGTGGAGGGACTGACCAGGTCGCTGGCCGCCGAACTGGCGCCGGGGATCCGGGTCAACGCCGTCGCCCCGTCGCTCACCGACACGCCGCTGGCCGGGCGGCTGCTCTCCAGTGACGAGAAGCGGAGCGCGGCGGCCGGCCGGCATCCGCTGGGGCGCGTGGGGCAACCTGATGATATCGCCCGCTGGGCATGCGGGCTCCTCGACGAGGAGAACGGCTGGATCACCGGGCAGGTCCTGGCGGTGGACGGCGGCATCGGCTCGCTGCGGCTGCTCAAATGACTATCGGATGACGAAAAGGCGTGACACGATGAACATGGCGAAGGGAAAGGGAAAGAGAGCGAAATCGCGGCGGGCTTCTCTCATCGAGTCGGTGTGGGACTATCCGCGGCCGCCGCGGGTGGAGCGGTTTCACGGGCACGTCCAGGTGATCTTCAACAACGAGGTGATCGCCGACACGACGAGGGCGATGCGGGTGCTGGAGACCAGCCACCCGCCGGTCTACTACATCCCGCCCGGCGACATCCGCATGCCTCTGCTCAGCGCGGACGGCGGTTCGTCGTTCTGCGAGTGGAAGGGGACGGCAGACTATCTCGACCTTCGGGTGGGGGAGAGGATTGCGGCCCGCGCGGCCTGGCGCTACCGCTCGCCCAAGGAGGCATTCAGCGCCATCCAGGACCACGTGGCCTTCTACGCCGAACTGATGGGCGCCTGCCTGGTCGACGGCGAGCGGGCCCGGCCCCAGCCCGGCGGTTTTTACGGCGGTTGGATAACCAGCAACCTGGTCGGGCCGTTCAAGGGCCAGCCGGGCTCCATGGGCTGGTGAGCTTGCGGTGGAACGTTGAAAAGAGGATGATCATGAAACGGATACTCAACAGCAGACAGTTCGAGGTTTTCCAGCGGGGCGTGCTGATGACGCTGCTCTCGCTGGCGGTGGCCGGGCCGGTTTCCGGGGAAGGCGGGAGTAAGATGGAGGAGCGGGCGCTCATCGATTTCAGTGCCGGGGGAGATCGGGGAACCTGGCAGATTGTCAACGACGGAGTGATGGGCGGACTGTCGCGGAGCGAGTTCCTGGCGGACGGCGACGATTTCGGTGTCTTTCGCGGGTCGGTCTCCCTGGAGAACAACGGCGGTTTCGCTTCGGTGCGCTCCGTTCCCGGGGCATACGGCCTCGAAGGGTATGACGGGATAACCTTGCGGGTGCGAGGCGACGGCAAACGCTACAGCTTTCGCCTGCGCACCGACGACCGGTTCGACGGTGTTGCCTGGCAATCGACGTTCGAAACCCGGGCGGACGAATGGGTCACGGTGCGGCTGCCCTTCTCGGGATTTGAAACCACCTGGCGCGGCCGGCAGGTCCCCGGTGTCCCGCCGCTGGACCCCGGGCGGATCCGCCAGCTCGGACTTCTGATTGCCGGCAAACAGGCAGGGCCGTTCCGCATCGACGTGGACCGTATCGCGGGCTACGCCGAAGAGCGGGTGGACACTGCCGAAAGGAGGTAGAACCATGCGGCGCTTCGGATTGCTGACCATCATCATCCTCGCCTTCACGGCCCTGGGCGTCTCGAACTGCAGTTTCTCCACGGAGGAAGAGACCGACATGAGCAAAAAACTGGAAGTCGGCGCCACGGCACCGCCGTTCAGCCTGCCCGGTTCCGACGGGAACACCTACAGCCTGGATGATTTTCTGGGTAAGAGGGCGGTGGTCATCGCCTGGTTCCCCAAGGCGTTCACCGGTGGCTGAACCGCCGAGTGCCGGTCGCTCCGTGAGAGCGGCGAAAAGATCCGCAAATACGACGTGGCATACTTCGCGGCCAGCATCGACAAGCCGGAGAAGAACAAGGAGTTTGCCCAGTCCCTCGAACTGGATTACCCGATCCTCAGCGATCCGGGCAAGGACGTGGCCCGGGCCTACGGTGTGCTCCGGGGCATGGGTCTCTATGCGGCCCGGCAGACGATCTACATCGGTGCCGACGGCAAGGTGCTGTTCATCGACGACAAGGTGAAAACCGGTTCGGCCGGAGAGGACCTGGCCGCCCGACTGGAGCAGCTGGGGATCGCTAAGAAAGCCGAGTGACCTGCGGCTACTTCTTTTTGCGCCGTTCGGGGACCGTCCGCAGAAGCAGGTGCCGAACTACTGAAACCCCCACAAGGAGGAAGAACAATGTCCGACGTCGAAACGTTCACCGGCAGAAAAGAGAGCTTCATCATCGTCAAGAACGCCAATGGGGATGAGTTCATCTGCCCCCAGAGCGCTCTGAAAAAGAAATCCGAGGCCACCGAGGAAGAGCTGAAGAATTGCATCTCCGAGGCGGAGACCGGCGGCGGCGCGTCCATCGGCGGCTGATTGTCTTCAGGCGATATGTGAAAAGCCACCCGCAAACGGGTGGCTTTTCCATGTACGGCCGGCACCAGCCTCCGGCCCTCCCCGGCGGCGGCCGCGAGATGCGGATGAGGAATCTTGGGTGGAATCCCCGGGACAGCAGAACAGCGACCAGCGGCCAGCGACGGGAAACTGTGAGCGTCACTTCCGAAGCAGGCGGCCGACGTAGGCTGCGACACGATCGAAATAGTCCGGGACGGCCACCATGTGCACAGCGGTCCCGTCCAGCGCACGCATGGCATTCGCATTGTCAAAGTGAGGATGGTGACTGAGATATGGCAGGTAGAGGCTGATCTCCTCCAGGTGGGCGCTCGTCTCGGGCATCACCTTGCAGCGGTCTGCCGCCCAGTGCGCGAATAGATCCGGGGACAGGATCTCCACCGTTTCGCGTCCGAAGCCGGCACAGGCCAGATCGCGCAGATCACCAAGGCTGATGAGGTTCTCCCGGCCGGCGCTGAGGTGGAAGCAGCGGCCCGCGGTATCGGATTGCCGGCCGATGGCAAAAGCCGCTTCGGCAATATAGTCCAAGGGCACCAGGTCGAGCAGGGTCCCCGGCCGCCCGGGCAGTACGGTGAGAATGCCGCTCGCCACGGCATGCAGCAAGCGGAAGAAGGCGCTGGTGGCCGGCGCATAGCCGCTCTGCAAATCGCAGGTCACGACCGTTGGCCGCAGGATGGCCGCGGGCACTTCCGCCATCGCCCCCCTGATCAGAAGCTCGGCCTCATACTTGCTGCGCTCGTAGCTGTTGTTGTGCTCCTCGAAAACCCGGCATGTGTCCTCCAGCACCACCCCCTGACAGCGGCTGGCGACGTAGGCTGTGCTGAGGTAATCGAACCGGACGAGGCGGCGGCAGCATCGGGCCAGGTCGAGGACCGCCGCTGTCCCGTTCGTGTTGATCCGCCGTGCCTGGTCGAGTGCCAGGTTGAAACGCAGCACAGCCCCGGCGTGGACGATGTGGGTGACGCTCCTGGCAAGCGCCGCCCAGTCGTCGGGTTGAATGCCCAGTTGCGGAAGCGCGAGATCGCCCCGGACCAGCCTGATTCGCCCGGAGCAGGTATTGCGCCATTCTTTGGGAAGGGCGGCCAGCGCGCGCCGTCGTTGACTTTTGGCGCTGGAACCGGCGCGTGGCCGGATGAGCAGCGTGATCAGCGCGTTGGTCCGTTCGAGCCACAGCCTGAGGAGGCGGCTCCCGATAAAGCCGGTGCCCCCGGTAATGAAGAGATGCTCCTCCATGCTCGCTCCCTCTCCGCCGCCCTGATCAGCACCGGCTTGACTCCCGGTCAGGACGGTCCGGGGATAAAGACCACCGTCCCTCCCCCGGGACCTTGGTCCGGTGCGCGGCCGTGCTTCAGGCTCCGGCCACGGCAGATCATATCCCATCCCTTCATGGCGGCACGAACAGTAGCGCGAAAAACAGACGCACCACCGTTTCGGGAGGAGCCGCCTCCCTCCCTTCACGGCCTTGACTGTTCCCACCACTCCCTTACCATCTCGGGCGTCCCGTACCAGAGCTTCCCCCCGATGGGTGCATGGGCCACGGCATCCAGAGTGAGGTTGGCGGCACCCTCCAGACGTGCCGAAGCGAGGGGAACAACCCCGTCTCCCCATTGGGACCCCTCGCCGCAAAGCTGACGGTACAGCAGATAGGCCAGCCGTGCCTTCACAGGGCCTCGCCGATCGCCCCGAACGGCCCGGCCGGCCACCGTGGAATAGGCGACCCGCGGAGCGAAATAGGCGCCGGGCAAGGTCCGGTCCACCCAACTGCGCAGGCGGGCGCCCCGAACGTTCAGATGGGGGCTGCCCAGGGTGATGAGGTGGCGTACCTGATCCAGTCCCCGGAAGCGGTGACCCCTGAACGGCTCGGGGCTGAGATACAGCCTGCCGATGACCCCGCCCGCGCTGTGCCCCACCAGCGTGACCCGCCGGTCCTCGCCGAGCCGGAACGCCCGGTCGACGGTCTCCCGCAGTTTCAGCAGGATCCGCTCCCACCCCCATCCGGAAACGGTCGCCGCCCATTCCAGGCGGGAAACCGGGACCACCAGCACCGGCGCCCCGGCAAGTCGCCGGAGGGTGTCCCCCATCTCCCGGTAGAGGGAGGGGGTGCTGAGCAAACCACCCAGCACGACGATGGGAGCGGCGCCCGGGGCTACTTCACCACCCCGATCTTCTTCGCCAGCTTGAGAATTCCCCTGCCCATCCCGGAGAGCTGCATCACCGCCTGATAGTCGTCCCACTGTTCCTCTTTCGAAATCTTCCTCCACTGCCTGATTTCAGGCACCATGGAGATGGTAAAAAATACGGCAGCCGCAACCGCAAAAGCAACGTGGGCCGGGTCACCGGTGCGCCACCAGATCCAGGGTACCACCAGCCACGGCCCGAGCACGTAGGCGAGAAGGACTGAGCGGAGGATGAACAGCCCCACGACCATCCCCCCCGCGCCGGCGATGAACATCCCGATCCAGTCGACGACGAGGAGGGTGCCGTAGATGGCGGAGAGGCCCCGCCCTCCCCGGAATCGGTGATAGACCGGCCAGATGTGCCCGGCCACGGCCGCGGTGGCCACCAGCAGGAAATAGGATGAGCCCGGGAAGAAGTGCCTGAACAGCGCCACCGGAATGATGACCTTGATCATGTCCAGGAGGAAGACCAGGAAACCGTATTTCGAGCCGTGCTGCACCGACACCGAGGAAGCGCTGACCGTTCCGAGGTGAAAGACCCGGTCGCTCCCCTCGAGCCTCAGTTCGGTGACCGTGGGCACTTTTTTCCCGGGCGCGGCCAGGGCGCTGACGATCCGGGCCATGGAAATGCTGCCGACCAGGTAGCCGGTGAGCAGGCTCAATCCCGCGAGTTGGATGTTCATCCCTGCCTCCAGAAAGACGTTCTCGGCTGCCGGTTCGTCCTGCCCGGGGCTGTGGCGCCGAATGTCCCGCAACGCGTCCTCAGGCTGATTCGCCTGGCGGAGCCGCCTGCGCAAGATGGATATGCCCCTTTCCCCCGTCCACGGTTATCACCTGTCCGTCCCTGATTTCCCTCATCACCCCCCGCACGCCCACCACCGCCGGCAGGCCGTACTCCCGGGCCACGATGGCCGTGTGGGAGAGCTGCCCGCCGCATTCCGCGACGATGCCACCCACCGTGGCGAAGAGCGGCGTCCACCCGACATCGGAAAAGGGAACGA
Source organism: uncultured Acidobacteriota bacterium (assembly GCA_963836075.1). Lineage (GTDB taxonomy): Bacteria > Acidobacteriota > JAQAZP01 > JAQAZP01 > JAQAZP01 > JAQAZP01. The sequence continues at coordinate 152,307 of CAWIIB010000009.1, read as the reverse complement.
TCAGGATGTCACCCCTGGTCAGGCTGGCCGGAGCGTCGTCCAGTTCCCTGACCACGCGGGCCGTCCCCCGCACCACGCCGGTGCTGACGCCCATCCCCGTCAACAGCGGGCCGGATTCGGTCACGGTGGCCGCTTCCGGGATTCCTTCTCCCACGATCGTCTCGGGCAGTTCCGCGTCCCGGTCCCGGTCGAGTTCAGCCCGGCGCTCCTCGATCAGCGCCCTCAGTTCCCCCGTGTCACCGTCCCCGCCCAGCGCCCGGCGAAGTTCCTCGGCGTGAAGGAGAAACACGTCTTCCGCGTCATCCGTTCGGCCCTGCTCCACCAGTCGGCGGCCGATCCCGAGGAAGAGCCGCCGGAGTTCGTAGGTGTCCTCCGTCATCAGCGAGCTGATCCCTTCCCGAAGCTCCAGGTAACGGGCAACGGATGCCAGGCGTCTGGCAAAATGGATCCGCCGGAATGGCCCCAGCCGGTCCAGGACGGCCTTCCTCGCCCCCTCGCGGACAGCGGTGTTGTCGATCTGATTGGGCTGCCCGCTGCGGATCATCCGCCCCAGGGCTTTCCACACCGGTCCGGGCTCCTCCTCCCAGCTGGGCTCGCCGAAATTGGTGCCGTTGGCGCTGAGGAATCCATAGCGCCCGAGGAACCGTTCCACCCCGGCGATGATCGCTGTTCCCGCCGCGCACCCGGTGAGGCCCTGACCTATGGCCTCGGTGTCTCCGGTCAGGAAGAGGGATACCTGCTCCTGATCCAGGCTGGCCGCTTCCGCCGCCAGGGCGCTCAGTTCGCGATTCGGCGCGGTGGATTTCAAACCCCGCCGGCCGAGCAGGAGGTGGGACGGATCGACTTCCGCGGCGTGCCGGGCCACGTAACGCTTCAACAGGCGGGTGCGAATGCCGAGGCTCATGCTGGCGAACATGATGGAGCCCTGGAGCTTGCGGTGGAGCATGAGCAGTTCGTCCGCGCGGTCGAACAGCCGGGATGCGGGCATCGATGCCAGCTCGGCCTTGCGGAAAGCGTCGAGGGCCCGATCGTGTTCCCGGAGACCGGAAGACAGTTTTTTCTCCAGCCGGGCATGGCGCAGGCAGAAGATGAAGAACCTCGGCGCCCGGGCGAGAAGCGTCCTGTTCAGCCCGACCCGCACCGGCACCTTCTCCTCCCTGCCGACGGCTTCGAAGAGATTCCCGGGCAACCCGACCTCGGCCAGGAGCCGGCCGACGAAGGTCGTGTCCACGTAAGCCCGGGACCGGATTCTTCGCAGGATGCGCCTGAAGTCGTGGTCGTTCTTTCCGATGAGCCGGGTGAACACGTCCCCGAAGACACCTTCCACCATGCCGAGAACATTCGTGGACCAGACCAGGGGCTTGATAGGTCCGGGAATCATGTCCCCCAGCAGCTTTTTCGAATAGACGCTCTGCCCCGCCAGAGAGGTGATCGGACGGGCTTGCAGGAGGTACATCCGTTTCCCGTCCCAGGCCCACTCGACATCCTGAGGCGTGCCGAAACGGGCCGCGACCTGCAGAACCGTGTCCCCGAGGGCCTTGATGATTCCGGATGGGAGATCCTGGCGGCTCAGGGTCTTTCTTTCCTCCAGGGCCAGCTCCCCCCGGGGGTCGATGATGAACCGGTCGGGCTCGATCCGGCCCTGGAGTAAAGCGTCGCCATGACGTGGCACCGCCTCGATGATCACGGTGCGCCGGCCCGTCAGGGGGTCGGCGCTGAACGCCACGCCGGCGGCCAATGCCGGGACCATTTCCTGGACCAGGACGGCCATCCTGAATATATCCGCCACCCCGCCGGGCGACCGGGAGGGGCGGGAAGAGGACCGGAGCTCCAGCAGGTCATGCTGTTCGGCATATCGCCGGATCCGGGGATGAAACACGGAGGATCGCACCTGAGCGACGGCGGTGAGCAGCGGCTTCTCTCCCTCGACGCCGAGGACTGTTTCCAGTTGTCCGGCAAAGGAATGATTCGTTCCATCCTCCCCCACCAGAGAGGATCGCACGGCCAGCGGACCATCGAGCCGACGCCGCCCCGAGCCCAGGAGAGTTCCCGGGGACCGGCTGCCCTTCAGCTCAATTTCCGGCGGGATCACGAACCCCTTGGGCACGGGGAAGCCGAGAGACACGAGCCGCGCCAGGTTCGCTGCCTTTCCCCCGGTCAGCGTGCGATCCAGGGCCTTGCGGCTGTCCAGCCAGATGATCTTCCGCTTCATTCCTCGCCCTTTTCTCCGCTCAGCGCCGCAGGGCTGCCTTGGTAAAGAAGTAGCCCGGGATTTCGGCATCAAACTCGATCGATTCGATGATAAAAACGGTTCCCTCCCCCGATTTCAGCACGTCCTTGAAGACCATTTCCCGCGCCACCCAGCGGTCACCCTGTCGTTCCACTCGCCGCACCTCGGTGGTCTTCAGCAGCTTTCCGCTCTTGGCGAACCGGCTCTCCCTGAGGGGCACGAAGCGCTCCTGGTCCACCCACATCTCCCGGGCGTGGTAGGCCGGCGAGGTGTCCTTCGCCTCAAGCCGCAGGACCCAGCACGGTCGACCGTCACACGGCTCCGTCCTGAGGACCTCCGCCGAGTACATGTCGAAGAGATGGGGGTCTTCCATCAGGTCCTCATAGGAGAGGTCCGATCCCATCACGGATTGCCGCAGCATATGGCCGGCGATGAGGATGGTACGGTCGGTGTCGGGGAAGTAGGTCCAGAGCTGGTCGCCCAGTTTCAGCATCTTGGTCCCCCGGTCCCTGGGGGGGGCCAGATACTCGGTGAAGGACTCCTCCGTGCCTCTGATCCAGGACCGCGACTCCACGGTCCGGGAGCCGGCCCGCCCCTGGATGACCATGCGGGAAAGAGAGATCTTGGTTTCCGAGGCCAGGTTTTCGTCGACCCGCACGAGAATCTGCTCCCCGGTCAATGGCCCGGCGCCCGCCGCGTCATCCGCACCGCCGGAACCCGCGAGCGGTACCGTTGCGGCAAGGGAGAAGAGCGCCAGGGCGCAACCGATAATGCTGATCGTCCTCATCCTTCAAACTCCTTGGCCAGCTGCGAGGTCCGCCGCCGGTAAATCCCAATACCAGAGACCGCCGTACCCACGAGGGTGGCCAGCAAACCCGGCACGAAGCCGATGAAGAAGCTCCCCAGCGTCACCCGGGCGCGGAGGACGTCGGAAATGAGCAGGGAGGCGTTCTTCAGAAACGGGGCGATGCTCAGGCCGCGGACCTGGAGGTAGTGGGAGAGGCCCAGCCCCAGGGCCGTCCCCAGCAGCGAGCCTAAAACGCCGATAGTCAGGGCCTCCACCAGCAGTGAACCGTAGATGTGGCCGTGCTTCTCGCCCACGGCCAGGCGCACACCGAACTCCCCGTAGCGCCGGAGAGACCCCATCAGCCCGGCGTTCCAGAGCACGATTGACATCACGGCCACGAAAAGGGCGATCAGCGCTCCGGTCACGATTCCGGCCAGGTCCAGCAGTGTGGCGAGCCCGGGATCGCTCCGCAGGTGGGTGAGGCGGAGCGAGAACTCGTCGCCGGGGTCTTCGAAACGCCGGTTGAACGCATCGGTCATCTCGGCGCTGATATGCGGCCGGTAGATGCGGTCGGGGAAGAATCCCAGGATTTCCCCGGCGGCGTTCTCCATGTCCAGGGCCGGCCCCAGTCCGCTGATGTCACCGAGGATCGCTCCGCGATCCATGGCCGTGATGCCGAAACGGATGGTCCCCACCACCTCGAAGTTGGCGGTGGTCAGGCCCCCGAAGCGGGTGGTTCCGATGAATGTCCCGCTTTCGCCGAGCCGAAGGCCCAATCGTTCGGCGAGGGTTTCGCTGATCAGAATCTCGCTTGGGGCGGCCGGCAGCCGGCCGGACGTGAGGGCCCGCTCCAGGTTGAGGATCTCTCGCTCGGCGCCGTGCGGGTTGAGCAGATCGAGAGCGAGCCCCGCCACCGGAGCCTGGGCCCGGGTTTCGCCCCGGGCGTCCGGCAGGTCGAAGAGACCGGAAAAACGTATCCGGGGAACCCAGTCCAGCCCGGGGCAGGTTTCCTCGAGCAGGGCCAGGGACCCGGCCAGATCCCCCAGGGCCAGTTCATTGGCCGTCTGGGCCGGTTCGTTGAGGTAGCCGCGGGTCGTCAGCCTGAGATGGCCGGTGCTGAAGCTGGCGTTGGCCCGGATGATGTCCGCTTCCGTGCCTCGGATCCAGCTGTAGGCCACCACCGTGAGAGCCACTCCCGCCAGAACCGTGATTACCGGGAAGAAGCTGCGGGATCTGTCTCTGAGGAGCCCCTTGAGCAGGAAGAGGATCATGCCGCCCTCCCCCGAAGCGCTTCGGTGGGCGTCAGTGACAATATGCTGCGGGTCGGGATCCAGCTGACCAGCGCCGTGATCAGGAGGAGCAGCAGCCCGGTCTGGATGAGAATTCCGGGGGTGAACACCGGGTAGAGGGTGTCTCCCAGGGCGTAGCCGTAACTGTCCGCCTGGGTGCTCAGTTTCCAGCCGACCCGGCTGAAGCGCCAGAGGAGCGGGGTGCCGAATACAGCACCGGCGCCGATGGCCAGGACCCCGTGGAGGCCGCCCTCGAGGACGAAGAGGGCCATGATCCTTCCCCGGGTCATCCCCAGGGCCATCAGCGTCCCGATCTCCTTCCTGCGGTGGAACAGCGACAGGACCTGCGTGTCGAAGATGGCGATCATCGCCAGGAAGATCAGCAGGGCATAGATGATGCCGGCCCCGATCTTCTTGGCCCGCACCAGATTCCGGATGTCGGCGAGAAGGTCATCGGGCCGCTGAAACACCCAGTCCGCCCCGGCAAGGGAAGCGGCCGGAGCCTGCAGACCCGCGGCAGGGCCCGGCAGGCCCCTGCGCGCCACGGCCAGGGTCGCTTCCCGGGGCGCGCCCATCATCTCCTGCAGCCGGCCCAGGGGCAGCCAGACCTGGTTCAGGTCCACGCTTTGAACGGGCGTGTTCATGATCTGGACCACCCGGGCCTCCCGGGCGTCGATGGTCCCGTTCACGTCCCGCCACTGAAGGGTGACGACGTCCCCCGGGGCCAGGCCGGTATTCTCGGCCATCCGCGACCCCAGCAGAACCGGTATGCCGTCAGGCTCGTCCGGTGAGGCGCCCAGGGCTGCGGTGGGGAGCTCGAGAATGCCCTGTCCGGGATCGATACCCTTGAGGAGGACCGGGCGCAGGCGCCCCCCGGGATACATGGTGCCCTGGACAACCAGGATGGCGGCCGCCTCGCCCCGGGCCATGAGATCGAGCAGTTCCGGGGGCGGGATCCCGCGGGCGTCCTCCAGGGTCAGCGGATCATAGGGATCGTATCCGGGATGCCAGAACTGGCCCCCGCCGTACTCGGCCTCCACCATCGCCCGGGAGGTCTGCTCGTTCATCCCCTCGAGCAGGCCCAGCGAAGCCACGATGGCCAGGAAGACCAGGGTCAGGACGAGAATGTTGAGGACCGTGCGAAGCCCCGCGCCGATCAGGTTGCGTATCGCAAGTTTCAGCAGGGTCATGGACCGGTATCCTCCTGTTCGCTCCGCCCCGCATGTGCCGCGAGGTCGCCGGCCACCCGGCCGTCCTCGAGGGTGATGGTCCGGCGCAGGTAGCGGATGACCTTCTCGTCATGCGTGGCGAAGAGGAAGGTCGTGCCCAGGTCTCTATTCAGCCGCTCCATGGTCTGGAGGATATTGTGCGAATTTTCCGCGTCCAGATTGGCCGTCGGCTCGTCGGCCAGGACCAGCCGGGGCTTCTTGACGATGGCCCGGGAGATGGCGACTCGCTGGCTCTGCCCGCCCGAGAGCTGGTTGGGCCTGGAGGCCGCCCGATCGGCCAGGCCCACCCGTTCCAGCGCCTCCATCACCGCCCGTCGGCGGTCTCGCGCGGTCATGCCCAGCAGGAGGAGCGGAAACTCGACATTTTCGAAAACCGTGTAGAACTGGAGGAGGCAAAAGGTCTGGAAGATGAAACCGATGTGGCGGCTGCGGAGTTCGGCGGCCGCCCGGTGCGTCAGACGCTCGACGTGTTGTCCCAATACCCGGGCCGTGCCCCTGGTCGGGCTGTCCAGTGTCCCGATGATGTTGAGCAGGGTTGTCTTTCCCGAGCCGCTGGGGCCGACGATGCCGCTGAACTCCCCTTCACCGAAGGTGAGGCTGATATCCTCGAGAGCGATGATTTCGCCGGCGCCCATGGGGTAGCGCTTGGACAGCCCGTCGGTCTGGATCAGAATGCCGTTTTCCATCTGCTTGCGCTCACCGGTCAATGGTTGAACACCACGATAAGTTGTACGCCCCGGCCCGACAGCGACCCGGAACTGGCGGCGTTCCCCGCGGAAGAGGGAGGGAACAGGGAGCTTTGCTCGGGATTCCAGAACGCCAGGAAGTGGAACCGCCAGCGATCGTAACTGCGCCGCCACTCCAGGAGGCTGTACCAGTCGGAACTGTCCAGGTCCCGGTAGGCGGCCAGGGCCACCCGATCGAGGACACCGAAGGGGTAGCTGGCCGTGAACGACGCGAGCTGGACCTGGGGCGGGAACGGCTCCGCGGGAGCACTGCGCGAGCGCTCCGGCTCGATACTCCCGGCGCCCCCGGCGGGAGGGATCACCGCAAGGGACGGGTTATCCTTGTAGAAGTATTCGGAAAGAACCGTCAGGCCATTGCCGATCTCGAAGGTGTAATCCGCGCCGAGACTCAGCGCGCGGCTCCAGGTGCGCTCCAGGGCCTCCGACTCCTGCCGGATGAACGCCCCTTCCACCCAGACACCCAGTTCGAGATCCCACTTTCCGTCGACGGCGAAGCGGTCTTCCGGTCCCGACCCGGAGTAGACACCGGCGGGAACGCCACCGAGGGAGGCGAGATCGAACCGTCGCCGGTGATAGGTGACCGCCGCTTCCCCCGGCCCGAGCGGCACCTGAAGTCTTCCCCCCCCTTCGACGGTCCCGTCCTCGGTCGGGATGAACTCCCACCCCTTCCGCTCGTCCTCTCCTCTCAGGACCCATCCCCAAGCGTTGGCATTGCCCGGCAGGTAGGCCCGGCACAGCAGGCCCCAGACCCCCTCTGTGAGTTGCAGCGGGTCACGAGGGTCGATACGGTCGAACCACATCAGGGCGCGGAAAATACTTGCCGATCCGAAGGAGATCTTTTGCAGCCCGGCGCGAACCTCGAAGCGGGGGTCGGAAAGCCGCACCCAGGCGCGATAGGGATCGGCGCCGCTTTCGGACAGGTTCTCCCCGTCGGAGACCGAGGCTTGATAGGCCCACAGGTTGGCTGCAGCAGAAAAATCCAGAGTCACGGATTTGGCAAGGTGGATATTAAGGGACAACTCGGGAAGGTAGCGGGCCGTAGCCTGACGGTCGGCCTCTTCAGCGTCGCTGAGTATTCCTGCGATGGACGCTTCCCCGCGGAAGGCGAATGTTTGAGCTCCTGCCGCAATTGTCCCTCCGGCGGAAAACGCCAGAATCAGTCCAACGGAGAGGATTGAGCGGAACGGAAACACCCCCCTTCGAGATCATCAGTCAAGACTGCAATTGAATATATGGGTTTCCCTTTCCGTCGTCAACATTTCACCGGCGCATCCGGCCGCCCCCTGCCGGTGCCGGGCCATCGGTTGCCATACCCGTTGCCCGGGCCTGCGGCGTGCAGCTGGGGATCGCGAAGAAAGAGTGATTCCCGGCAGCGATCGGCCAGTCCCCATTCTTCTGTCATTCCGAGGCTGGGACCCGAGGGCTGGAGAGTATATTCAGGATGACGTATTCACCGACCTTGCGATACTGGATGCTCTTCGTGGAATCCGGGGAGATGGAGATCAGCGCCACCCCTGCCTGCCCGGGGAGGATATCCGTGTCCAGCAGTTCACCGGTGAGCACGTTCAGCGTGTAGAGAGTGAGCCCCTTTTCGTCCGCAACACAATAGATACCGATTCTCAGCGCCACGGGAATGAACGCTCTGCGACATTCAGGGCTGTCATGGAGGATCTCGCCGGCGGGATGGGCGATGATGGTGCTGGCCACGGCGAACTCGAAGTTGTACTCGTCAGAACTCAGCATGTTGAACTCCGAGAGACAGGGCGGATCCCAGGTGAACCAGATGGAGTCATCACGGGTGGAAAGTCTCGAGGTGGTGTGATTGTTGCCGGTGATCGGCTTGGGGAACCGCTCGGCACCGGTATATTCCGCCGGCACCCAGCCCAGGCCGTTGATCCACATTTCGGTCCAGGCGTGCAGACCGGTCTTGCTCACCGTCCGCGCGGGGATGCCGATCGACCGGCAGAGCGCAGCCCCCAGCCTGGCTTTGGATGAACAGACACCGATGTAATCCTGGTACACTTCAAAGGCGGATCGCACCCGTCCATCGGCAAAGGAAGTGGTGACACAGCCGTTGGTCACCTCCTCAAGGTTCTCGTAGTCATAGGGCATGTAATGGAAGTATCCCGAGTTGATGATCGCCTTCACCGCCCGGTACATGCAGCCGGATTCGGGATCAGCGAATTCACCGGCCAGCTCCTGGGCCAGGGTCCGTATCTCCAGGCGGTCCGACTCGATGTTCCTGCCCGGCCTGAGAAATTCCAGAACGTCGTCGGGATAGGCCTGGGGAAATGGATATTTCCGGGATTCGTCAATGGTGTAGGAGAATGGGTCTTCTTCGGATTCCACCACCTGAACGTTGAAGAACCTCGCCCGGTCGAACAGACCATGCAATTTCAAGATGCGGTTCTCCACCGCGTCACTGCTGATCTCCAGTGTGGCAGGCTCCTCCAGCTGGAGCACTGTGAAGCTCCACAGGTCATCCCCGTATCCAGCAAGGGTATGGCTCCGCGGGAAGAATATCTCGAAATCGACCTTTGTGCCTTCCCCCTCGAGCCTCTGCCAGGTGAAACCGAGCCTTGAATCAATGTAGACGCACCAGGCCGTATCGACAATGGAAAGGGTCGCAAGAAGAATGACCAGCGGCAGCAAGGCTTTCCGGAACCTGGATCCCTTACTGCTCTTATCCGGTCTCGATGAATTCTGCTGGTATCGAGTATGCACCATGGCCGTTCAAATTCCATTTACTGATAACCTACGCTGATCAGATTACCATGATTTGCACATACTCGAAAAAAATATTATCCCGCAGGGAGAAGCTCACGTCCCGCCTCGCCCCAGTCGAGCCGAGGGATAATAGGCATTCTCCTGACGTACCGCAAACAAACAGCAATAGTTATCTTTCGAAACAGCCGAATTGTTTGACGGTTGTCACTCAAAGCCCGACAGTATCCGCCGTTCATTGATATAAAATTTCAGAATAGCAGTGTAAGGGATGCGCAGAATCAAGCGGATTGCAAAAAATTCGCAGCTTGCCCATCCTGAATGTGAACAAATCCAGCCTCCGCCAAAATTTTGAAACGGGATTACTCTCGTCATGCTTGTTGCGGCAGGGGAAGAGTATCCAGTGAGTAGAACGTGCGATGAAAAATCAGTATGACTTTCTCGTGATCGGTGCGGGGCCGGCCGGCCTGCAGATGGGCTACTATCTGGCTCGCCGGGGCTACAGTTATCTGATCCTCGACCAGGCGGCAAAGCCCGGTTCATTCTTCAAGGAAATGCCGAGGCACGGATACCTGATCTCGATCAACAAGGTGCATACCGGCATCAAGGACCAGGAACAGAACCTCCGCTGGGACTGGAACTCCCTCCTCTCGGATGACCATTTCAAATTCACCACCTACACCGATTCGTACTTTCCAAAACCGTCCGACCTCCGCCGCTATCTGAACGATTTCAAGAAGCGCTACAAAATCAAGGTGGAGCACGATACGCGGGTGACCAGGGTCTCCCGCAAGGACGGGATCTTCCGTGTCAAGGATTCCCGGAACCGGGTCTTCAAATCGTCCCGGCTGATCGTCGCCACCGGGGTTTCGAAAGAGTACATCCCCGATATTCCTGGAATCGAGCTCTGTGAGACCTACGGGAATCACTCGATGAACCTCCGGAACTACCGCAACAAGCGCGTCCTGCTCATCGGCAAGAGCAACTCCGCCTTCGAAACCGCCGAACACCTGTTCGGGGTGACTGCTGTCCTGCACATGGTCAGCCCGAATTCGATACGCATGGCCTGGGACACCCACTTCGTGGGAAACCTGCGGGCGGTCAACAACAATTTCCTCGACACCTACCAGCTGAAGTCCCAGAACGCTGCCATCGATGCAGACGTGGAGCGGGTCAGAAAGCGCGACGGCAAGTTCGTCGTGAACATCAAATACAGCCACGCCATGGGCCAGACCCGCGAACTGGTCTACGACCGCGTGATCTGCTGCACGGGATTCCGGTTCGACGCTTCGATTTTCGACGAGAACTGCCGTCCCGAGCTGATGCAGGACGATCGCCTGCCCGCCCAGACCACGGCCTGGGAATCGGTCAAGGTCCCGGACATGTATTTCGCCGGCACCCTGATGCAGGCCTGTGACTACAAGAAGACCATGTCGGGCTTCATTCACGGCTTTCGCCACAATATCCGCACACTGAGCAGGATCCTCGATGAGCGCTATTCCGGGAAACCCTGGCCGGCGGAGGAGATCCCCGCTTCGGTGGAGTCAGTGCTGCAGAAGGTCATCCACCGGATCAACGTCTCCCCGGGCGTCTTTCTCCAGCCCGGATTCCTCTGTGATGTGGTGGCGGTGGATGGGAAGAACGGCACCGCCCGCTGCTACGAGGATGTGCGCAAGGACCACATCCCGAACTCCTTCCTCGGCAGGGAGCGGGACTACTACGTGGTCAGCCTGGAGTACGGCAAGCACACCGGCAACCCGTTCAGCGTGATGCGTGACCCGTCCCCGGAACAGGCCCATGAAGCCTTCTATCTCCATCCGGTCATCCGGCGTTTCAGCCGCAAAAAACTGGTCTCGGTCCATCACATTAACGATGACCTGGAGAACGAGTGGATGCTCCCCGAGTACGTCGACCCGGCACGGGAGTATTTCTCGAAGCAGCTGAAGGGGGCCTGATCAGACCGCATGGTTACGTCCGGCCGGAACCGAAGCCGGCGCGCAGGAATTCCCGCGTCAGGACCTCCTCATTGGCATACTCAGAAACACTATTCGCCGCCGGGGAGGCGGATCGTAAACCTGGTCCCCGCCGCTGACGGCAACAGTTCGATGCTGCCGCCGTGGGCCTCCAGCAGTGACCTGACGATGGCCAGACCCAGTCCGCTGCCGCCCTGTTCGCGTGCGGTGGTGTAGAAGGGATCGAAAATCCTGCCCGCCGCCTGCTGCGGGATCCCCGGGCCGTCGTCGGCGTAGCCGATCTCCAGCCATGCCGCGTCACCGGCGGCGGGGGAGAGGGTGATGGAGACCGAGCGGCCGGCCCCGGCATGCTGCAGCGTGTTGTCGAGGAGGATGGAGAAGACCGACTCCAGGTCGGCGGCGGAGATGGCGGCCTGGAGATCGCCGGTTGCCGGCCGCAGTTCCACCTCCAGGCCGGCGTCGCGGTAGCGGTCGGCCAGCCCCCGGAGCAGCGGCAGCGGGTCGCAGCGCTGTTCCCCCGGGGCGGCCATGTCGGCCCGGGCCAGCTCCAGCAGCCGGTTGACCAGCCGCTCCAGCCGTTCCACGTCCGCTTCCATGATCCGCAGGAACCGCTCCAGCTCCTCCCGGCTCATCTCCTCCAGGTGGTCGCGGAACAGCTCCCCCGCGCCCTTGAGCGAGGTCAGCGGCGCCTTGAACTCGTGGGAGACGTTGGAGGCAAAGGTGCGGATGTAGTCCGCCCGCTCCTGGAGCGCCGCGGCCATGGCGGCAATGGCCTCGGAGAGCCGGGCCACCTCGCGGGTGCCGGGGGAGTCCAGCGGCCGGGCCGCGTCCCGGCGGCCGCGGGTCACGGCCTCGGCCTGGCGCACCAGCTGTTTCATCGGCCGGGTGACGGCAAAGGTGGTCAACAGGGTGATCAGCAGCACGGCGGCCAGCAGCGCGGCGCCCCCCAGCAGCAGGGTGTGGCGGCGGTTGTACAGCGCTTTCTGAACGTCCAGCGGGGTGCGGGAGAGCACCACCGCACCCCAGACCCGGTCTCCGGAGACCACCGGCAGGGCCACGTAGGCCCGCACCCGGGTCCGGCGGCTCAGCGAATCGACGGCCGGCGGCGCCTCGTCGGAGATCCGTTGGCGGAGCAGGCTCACCGGCTCGCCGGCCAGCGCCCGCGGCACCTCCTCGCGAACGAGCAGCGACAGGCCCAGCTCGGTGCCGCTGCTGGCCACCACCGTGCCCCGGTGGTCGACGATGCGAATACCGGAGAGGGAGACCAGCTTGGCCTGGCTGAGCACCGGGGAAAGTGCCCGGCCGGCGGCCTCGGCACAGCGGTCCGCCGGCTGGATCGCCAGGGTCGCCTCCGCGGCCGGGCCGCTGATCGAGGAGGAAGCCATGTCGAGGGACGGGTGGATGGGGGTGAAGGGCAGGCTGGGGTCGGCCTGCCACAGGGGGCTCAGCGGGTTGCCGTAGCGCGCGGGGTCGATCCCCTCTTCCTCGGGAGCCGCGGCCAGCTGCCGCGCCAGCTCCTCGCGGTAGAAGGCCGCCACCAGTGCCCCCTGGCCGATCAGCGCCGACTCGGTGCGCTGCACCAGGGAGGTCTCGTAGAGCCGGAGAACGGCGATGCCGCCCAGGGGCAATAGCAGCACGATCAGGCTCACCACCAGGAAGAGCGTGCGCAGGCTGGGCTGGTATTTTCCGATCATTGGCAGGGGCCGAGTTTGTAGCCGAAGCCGTGCACGGTCTCGATGGGGTCGCCGCCCACCTCCCTGAACTTCTCGCGCACCCGGCGCACGTGGCTGTCCAGGGTCCGTTCACTGACCACGCTGGCGCCCTCGTAGGCCCGCTCCATCAGCTCGCCGCGGCTGTAGACCTTGCCCGGCCGGCCCAGCAGGGCCCGCAGGAGATTGAACTCGGTGGCGGTGAGGGTCACCTCCCGGCCGTCCCAGGCGGCCATGCAGCGCTCCAGATCCAGCTGCAGCAGATTGTGCCGCAGGGGTTCCGCATCCGGGGCGGCGCCCGCCGCCTCGGCCCGGCGGAGGATGGCCTTGACCCGGGCCACCAGCTCCCGGGGGCTGAACGGCTTGGTCACGTAGTCGTCGCCGCCCAGCTCCAGCCCGAGGACGCGGTCGATCTCCTCGTTCTTCGAGGAGAGGAAGAGGATCGGCACCTGTGACGAGGTGCGGATCCGGCGGCAGACCTCGGTACCCTCGATGTCGGGGAGCACGATGTCGAGCACCACCAGGTCGGGGGCGTGCTGTTCCACCTGGGCCAGCGCCTGTTCGCCGTCGGCCGCCTCAAGGGTGTTGTACCCGGCCTTCTCCAGGGCGAAGACCACCACCTCTCTGATGTGCGGTTCGTCATCCACGATAAGAATGGTCTGCTGCTTCGGCATGCTTTCAATATATCGCATGCTGTCGGCCGGGGCCACACCCCGCAGCGACATCCATGGAATCGCCTTCCCGCCTGCACGAAATCTGCACATCGAGTCTGTATAACCATGGACAGGTGAATGGTGTTTCTGATCGATCGGCCTGTCCGGTAGCCAGGCCGCAATGTTTCTTGCGGGAGCCGACCATGACCAGAGCTGTAATCGCCGGCGGGGTCTTCGCCGCCGCGCTCGTCCTCTTTGCCTTCGCCGTCTATTGGGTTCTGGAGCCGGACGCCGAGCAGGCCGCGGGTATTTCACCCGCGATCACTTCCCCGACCGCCGCGGCGGCAGCACACCCGGGCGTCCTCTACGGCCGCATCACCACGGTCGGCGGCGACACCTACGAGGGCCGGCTGCGCTTCGGGATCGACGAGGAGGCGTTCTGGGGCAATTACCTCAACGGCTCCAAAGTCGAGAACCCCTGGGTCGTCCACGTGCCGCCAGAGCAGTTGCCCGGGCAGCGCCGCCCGATCCAGATCTTCGGGGTGCGGATTGCTCACCGGGAGCGCCAGCTGGACCTCGAGCGGCCGTTCATGGCGCGTTTCGGCGACATCTCGCGTATCGAGGCGCACGGCCGCCAGGTGCGGGTGACTCTCAAGAGCGGGACCGTGTTCACCCTCGACCGCTTCTCCGCCGGTGACATCGACGACGGCGTTCGGGTGTGGGACGGCAGGAGGGGCATCGTCGATCTGGACAGCAGGCGGATCCGCACCATAGAGTTCCTGCCTACCGACGGGCCGGGCGCTGCCTCCCCTGATCGGCTGCACGGTACGGTGCGCACACAGCACGGCGACTTCACCGGCTTTCTCCAGTGGGACCGCGAAGCGTGCGTCGGCCTCGACGAACTCCACGGCCGCACCGCCGATGGTCTGCTCAGCCTGCCTTTCCACAGCATCCGCTCCATCGCGCGCCGCTCGCCTGACAGCTCCCTGGTGACGCTGCTCGATGGCCGCGAGATCGTGCTCTCCGGCACCCGCGACGTCGGGCGCGGCAACCTCGGGGTCTACGTCGATGACCGGCGCTACGGCCGGGTGCTGATCTCCTGGGACGCGTTCGTGTGCGCCGACTTCAGCCCCGGCGGCAGTGGACCATCGTACGGTGACTTCCCGCCGGGGCATCCGCTCACCGGCAGTGTCACCACCCGCGCTGGTCGCCGCTTTACCGGCCGGCTGGTCTACGACCTCGACGAGAGCGAGACCACCGAGACTCTGGACGCTCCATCCCAGGGCGTGGACTACACGATCCCCTTCGGCATGATCGCCTCGATTGTGCCCTCCGGCAGCGAAGAGCGTGGCGACCAGCGAACAAGGGTCATCCTCCATAGCGGCGAGGAGTTGCCGCTCGAGCGCGCCGGCGACCTCGGCGAGGGGAATGCCGGCATGCTGATCTTCGTCGACGGCCGTCAGCGCCCCGAGTACGTACCCTGGACCGACGTCGAGCAGGTGGACTTCCACCTCCTTCCCCAACCGTGAAACCCTTTCCATTGAATCGCCTCATCACCTGCACGCAATCTGCACATCGATTCCGTATATCTGGAGCAGAAGGTGAGTGGGAGGAGATTCGATGAAGAGATATCTCGAGAAAACCTGGGCCCGCACCATCCGGCTTTGCCGCGCCGAGCCGGACGAGCTGGCCGGCTGGCTGGAGCCGGGCAGCGGCAGCCTGGCCCTCTGCTTCCTGCTGCTGGTCCTGGGCAGCGGTGTCTACGGCTTTTCGGTGGGGCTCTGGCGGGACCCGCTGATGGGGCTCTACGTCGGCCTCAAGTTCCCGCTGATCGTGCTGATCACCGCGCTGATAAACGCAGTTATCAACGGCATGCTGGCCCAGATCCTGGGCACCGGGCTCACCTTCCGCCAGAGTTTCATTGCGGTGATGATCAGCTTTGCCCTGCTGGCGCTGATCCTCGGCTCGCTGACCCCGGTCTCCCTTTTCCTGTGGTTCAACCTGCCGCCCATGGGCTCGGCCGCCACACAGACCGCCCACAGCGTGCTGCTCCTCTTTCACGTGGCGCTCATCGCCGCGGCCGGGGTGGGGGTCAACATCCGGTTTTTCTCCCTGCTGCGGAGGGTTTGCGGTGGCGGGATGAAGGCCCTCCAGGTGCTGGGCGCCTGGCTGGTGCTGAACATGATCGTCGGCTGCCAGGTTTCCTGGAACATGCGGCCCTTTGTGGGGTCTCCCGGGCTGCCGGTGCGCTTTCTCCGGGAGCACCCTTTTGACGGCAGCTTTTATGAAAACATTATCACGGTGATATTCAGCCGTTTCACCTGAGCCGGCGAGGCACAACCTACTGGAGGCAGACAATGAACGTCGACGAAACGAACGGGGTTGAGGAACAGAAGGACCTGCTGGATTCTCCGGGGCTGATGCCGGTGGTTGAGGCGCTGCTCAAGCGCCCGGGGGAGCTGGTGAACCAGGTGCGCGAGGGCCGCGACCGCCGGACCACCCTGATGCTCTTCTGGTTGGCCATGGCCTGTTTTCTGGTCTACGGGGCGATCATGGGCGGCTTCTCCGGCCACCCCCAGTGGCTGGCCGCGGCGGTGAAGGTGGCGGTGGGGATGCTGCTGGCCGCCCTGCTCTGCTATCCCAGCCTGTTCATCTTCTCCTGTCTCAGCGGTGCGGACATCCGTCCGGGGCAGGCCATGGCCCTGCTGGCCGGGTCACTGGCCCTGGTGGGTGTGCTGTTGCTGGGCTTTGTTCCGGTGGCCTTCATCTTCACCTGCTCCACCAACTCCGTTGCCTTCATGGGCGTCATCCACCTGCTGATCTGGCTGGTCAGCTTCGCCATCGGCATCCGTTACGTGAGCCAGGGGCTGCGGGCCCTGCGGGCGGCGAAACCGCACATCGTTGCTCTCTGGTGCCTGGTCTTCCTGCTGACCATGGTGCAGATGAGTACCACCCTCAGGCCACTGGTGGGCACATCCCCCGAGTTCCTCAGCCAGGAGAAGAAGTTTTTCCTCATCCACTGGGGTGAGACGGCGGACCGGGATATCAAGGCCAATTGAGGCTGTCCAGGCGGCGCGGATTTTCGGATTCAGCCACTATCTGATACCCTTTCTTCCATGCAGATTATCAGTTCACGGACAAGTGATGTGACGGGAGAAGGAAGGGAAGATGTCCAGCACTGCTTCTGAAAGCAGGGAAGCACGGGCCGCTGAATACCGTCTGGTGCGGCAGGCCACCATCGACCTCTGCCGGCCGTTGGCCGTGGAGGACCACGTGCCCCAGTCGATGACCACGGCCAGCCCGGCCAAGTGGCACCTGGCGCACACCAGCTGGTTCTTCGAGGAGTTCATCCTCCAGCACCACCTGCCCGCGTACCGACCATTTTCATCCCCTCTACTCCTATCTGTTCAACTCCTACTACAACGCGGTGGGTGATCGGACGGCCCGGCCCCGGCGGGGGCTGATGACCCGGCCCACACTGGAGGAGGTGCACCGCTACCGCCGGCACGTGGACCAACGGATGCTCGACCTGCTTTCCGGGCCCGCCGTCGAAAAGGATGACCGGTTAGGGTTCCTTTTCACCCTGGGCCTGAACCACGAACAGCAGCACCAGGAACTGATCCTCACCGACATCAAGCACCTGCTGTCGCTCAACCCGCTGCAGCCGTCCTACCGATCGGCGGCGGATGAACATTCACCCGTCCCCATGCCCGGCCCGGCCGGGTGGCAGTCGTTTGGCGAAGGCATGCGTGAGGTCGGTTTCGAGGGAGAGGATTTCGCCTTTGACAACGAATCGCCGCGGCACCGGCGGTTCGTCGGCCCCTTCGCCATCACCGACCGACTGGTGACCTGCGCCGAATACCAGGAGTTCATGGCCGACGACGGGTACCGGCGGCCGGAGCTGTGGCTCGACGAGGGCTGGGCCACGGTCCGGGCCCGCGGCTGGCAGGCGCCGCTCTACTGGAGTGCCGACGGTGCGGACTGGCAGCTGTTCACCCTCCGGGGCCCGCGGCCGGTGGCCGGGGGGGAACCGGTGTGCCACGTCAGTTTTTACGAAGCCGAGGCTTTCGCCCGCTGGGCCGGTGCGCGGCTCCCGGGCGAGGCCGAGTGGGAGACGGCCTGTGAGCCGCTCCCCCGGGAGGGAAATTTTGTCGAGAGCGGGTGCCTGCACCCCACGATATGCCCGGCTGACGGTGACGCTCCGATCCGCCAGGCCTTCGGGGATCTCTGGGAGTGGACCCAGAGCCCGTACCGGCCCTATCCCGGGTTCCGGCCCGCCGAGGGGGCGGTGGGGGAGTACAACGGCAAGTTCATGTGCAGCCAGTTCGTGCTGCGCGGCGGCTCCTGCGCCACGCCCGGGAATCACATCCGGGCCACCTACCGCAATTTCTTTCACCCGGATGCCCGCTGGCAGTTCACCGGGATCCGTCTGGCCAGGGATGAGGGATGAATCAGGAACCTGCCACATTTCTCGAAGACGCCATCGCGGGGCTCCGCTCCCAGCCGAAGAGGATTTCACCAAAATACTTCTATGACCGGCGGGGCGCGGAGCTCTTCGAGGAGATCTGCGAGCTGCCGGAGTACTACCCCACCAGGACCGAACTGCGGATCATGCAGCTCCGCTGCCCGGAGATGGCGGGGCTGATCGGGCCCAATGCCCGGGTTATCGAACTGGGCAGCGGCAGCGGTTTGAAGACCAGAATGCTGCTCAAGTATCTGGACCTCCCTGTCTCCTATGTGCCGGTGGACATCTCCGGCGAGATGCTGCAGCAGACGGCAGCCGAGCTCCACCGGCTCTATCCGCAGATACCGGTGCAGCCGGTCCACGCCGATTTTTTTGGCGACTTCATCCTGCCCGACCCACCGCGGCCGGCCCGGCGGCAACTGGTCTACTTCCCCGGGTCGACCATCGGAAATTTCACTCACCAGGAGAGCGTTGATCTGCTGCACCGTATCGCCGCCATCTGTGGTGCCGGCGGCGGGCTGCTCATCGGTGTGGACCTGAAGAAGGACAGGGCGGTTCTGGAACGGGCATACAACGACAGTGCCGGGGTCACTGCCGAGTTCAACCTCAACCTGCTGCAACGGATGAAAAACGAGCTGGGCGCCGACCTGGACCTGGGGGCCTTCGAGCACCTCGCCTTCTATAACGAGAGCGAGGGCCGGATCGAGATGCACCTGCGCTGCACCCGGGACCTCTCCTTCACCATCGGTGGCGTCGAGATTCACTTCGCCGAAGGGGAGACCATCCACACCGAGAACTCCCACAAGTACACTCCCGACGAGTTTGCCGGGCTGGCCGGCCGCGCTGGTTTTGAACGTACGGAAATCTGGACCGACGATCGCTCCATGTTCAGCGTGCAACTGTTCGATGTGAGGGATTAGCGGGGCGCCACGTTTGCCCAATGCAAAGACAGTCTGTTGCGCACCCGTCTTGGTATCCTGTATTCTCTTTGCCATCAACAGGATTCAGTGAGAATAGTACGTGTTTTCATCGTGAGATTCTGTTTCATCAGGACGCGAAAATGTCTGCAACCTTCCTTCCGGACGCGACTGCCGGGGCATCCAGGGGGCAGCGCCGCCTCGAGAAAGGGATGGAGATGAACATCGATCGGTTGATGCGATACAGGTGGGCCATCATCGTGCTGCTCTTTGCCGCTGCCGGGTGCGGGCAGACCGCGGCCCCGCCGCCACCCGCCCCGCCAGAAGTGGTGGTGGCGCTCCCCGAGGTGCGTGACGTGACCAACGTGGTGGAGTTCAGCGGCACCACCGAGGCGGTCAAATCGGTGGACATCGTCGCCCGGGTGCAGGGCTTCCTCGAGCAGATCCGCTTCGAACCGAGCACCTTTGTCAGGAAGGGCCAGACCCTGTTCGTCATCGAACAGGCGCCGTTCATCGCCCGGCGGGACCGGGCCCGGGCCAACATCGCTTCCGCCGAGGCGGCGCTCCGCCGGGCCGAGTCGGACCTGGATCGGCTCGAACAGGCAGTGAAGACCAACGCGGTGAGCCAGCAGGAGGTCACCCGGGCCCGGGCCGAGCGCGACCAGGCCGAAGCGGCCCTGCAGGCTTCCCGGACCGAACTGCAGAACGCCGAGATCGAACTGGGCTACACCACTATCACCTCGCCCATCGACGGACTGATCAGCCGGCACCTGGTGGACGCCGGCAACCTGGTTGGGCAAACCGGCACCACCGTGCTGGCCACTGTGCGGACCATTGACCCTATCTACGCCTACTTCGAGGTGGATGAACGCACCTTTGCCCGCATCCTGAATTTGCGGGGAGGACACAAAGCCGAGTCCAGACCATCTGAGGAGAGGGTGGTGGTCAATCTGGTCCTGGAGGAGACCGGCCACGAGATCGAGGGGAAAATCGACTCGTTCGACAATGCCGTCGACACCGGTACCGGCACGATATCCGTACGCGGTGTCTTTCCCAATCCCGAGGCCCTGATCTTCCCCGGGTTCTTCGTCGCCGTGCAGCTTGAAGCCGAGACGCTCAAGGGTGCGGTGGTGGTCGAGGAGCGGGCTTTGGGAACAGATCTCGGGGGAAAGTATCTCTATGTCGTCGGCGAGGGCAATGTGGTCGAACAGCGCAGCGTGGAACTCGGCCCGTCGGTTGAGGGAGATGTGGTGGTCCGAGAGGGCATCGAGGCGGGCGAACGCTACATCGTGGACGGCCTGCTGCGGGCCCGGCCCGGGCTGCCGGTGACGCCGAAGACCACGCCGGAAGGAGCATAGGCATGGGCGGGTTCAGTCACTTCTTCATCTACCGGCCGGTCTTCGCCCTGGTTATCGCCATCGTCATCGTCCTTGTCGGGGTGCTGTCCATCCCCATCCTGCCGGTGGAAAGCATGCCGGAAATCACCCCGCCCACCGTTGAGGTGAGCACCAGTTACCCCGGGGCCAGCGCCGAAGTACTGGCCCAGACCGTGGCCCAGCCCATCGAGCAGGAGATCAACGGCGTCGAGGACATGCTCTACATGTCGTCGAAGAGCGCGGCCAGCGGTACCTACTCCCTCACCGTCTACTTCGAGGTGGGCACCGACGTGGACATGGCCACGGTACTGGTGCAGAACCGGGTGGCGGTGGCCGAACCCCTGCTGCCCGAGGAGGTCAAGCGCCAGGGGGTCAAGGTCAAGAAGAAGTCGACCAAGATGGTGCTGGCGACCACCCTCTATTCACCGGACGGCCGCTATGACGACATGTTCCTCTCCAACTACGCCACCACCCAGATCAAGGACGTCATCGCCCGGGTGGATGGCGTGGGCGAGGTCACGGTGTATGGGGCCAAGGACTTCGGCATGCGGGTCTGGCTCAACCCATTGCGGCTCAAGGCCCGCGGGCTGACCACCAACGACATCGTCGCCGCGCTGCGCGAGCAGAACGTCCAGGTGGCCGCGGGCAAAATCGGCGAGCCGCCCACCACGGGCGGGCAGAGCTTCGAATACACGGTGACCACCCTGGGGCGGCTGGAGGATCCCGAGCAGTTCCAGAACATCATCGTCAAGCGGGGCGAACAGGGGCAGGTGGTCCGCCTGCGCGACGTCGCCCGGGTCGAGCTCGGTTCCCAGACCTATGCCTGGTACGCTCACCTGGACGGCTCCCCCACCGCGATGCTCGGGGTCAACCAGATCCCCGGATCCAACGCGCTGGCCGTGGCCGACGGCATCAAGGAGGTGATGGAGGAGCTCTCGCACAACTTCCCCGAAGGGCTCGAATGGTCGATCCCCTACGACTCCACGGAGTATATCAGCCAGTCGATCAGCGAGGTGGTGGAAACTCTGCTGGTGGCCATCCTGCTGGTGATCTTCACCGTCTGGATCTTCCTCCAGGACTGGCGCACCACCCTGGTGCCGGCGGTGACCATTCCGGTGTCGCTGATCGGCACCTTCGCCGTGATGCTGGCCACCGGGCAGTCGATCAACAACCTGACCCTCTTCGGACTGGTGCTGGCCATCGGCATCGTGGTGGACGATGCCATCGTGGTGGTGGAGAACACCATGCGGTTGATGGATACCGAGGGCCTGTCGGCAAAAGAGGCGACGTCGAAGGCGATGGGTGAGGTGGGGGGCGCCATTGTCGCCACCACCCTGGTACTGCTGGCGGTCTTCGTCCCCTCGCTGTTCCTGCCCGGCCTCACCGGCCGGATGTATCGCCCCTTCGCCATCACCATTTCGGTGGCCACCATCTTCTCCTCGATCAACGCGCTGACCCTCAGCCCGGCCCTTTGCGGCCTGCTGCTCCGGCCGTCACCCAAGATCCGGCGGGGTTTCTTCAAGTGGTTCAACTCGGCATTTGACCGGGGCACCAATGGGTACACCGGCGCGGTGCGAGGGCTGATCCGGCGGGCCGGGCTGGCCGTTGTGGCGGTCCTCATTCTGCTGGTCGCTGCCGGTTTCGGGCTCACCCGGCTGCCCGCCGGATTCGTGCCCAGCGAGGACGAGGGCTATTTCTACGTCAATGCCCAGCTGCCGGCCAGCGCAGCACTGGAGCGGACGAACGACATAGTCGGGGAGATGGAGGAGATCCTGCTGGACATGCCCGGCGTGAAAAACGTCCTGAGCGTCGGCGGTTACTCGATGCTCGACGCGATCCAGGGATCGAACTACGGCTTCGCCATCGCCACCCTCGAACACTGGGATGAACGTGAGCATACCGTCCCCCAGCTGATGGCCATGGTCCAGCCGCGGTTGGCCCAGATCGAGGAGGGTATCGTCTTCGCCTTCGGCCCGCCGCCAATCTCCGGCCTCGGGGCCGCCGGGGGCTTTCAGATGGAGCTGCAGGACCGCGGCGGCGCCGGGCTGGTCCTGCTGGAGCAGGTGGCCAACGACATCCTCGCCACCGGCACGGCCAGCCCGCAACTGACCCGGCTCAACCAGAACCTCCGTGCCGGTGTGCCCCAGCTTTACGCCGACGTGGACCGGGAAAAGACCAAGCGGATGAACGTCCCCCTGCAGTGGGTCTTCGACACCCTGCAGGCCAGCCTCGGTTCGGCCTACGTCAACGACTTCAACATCTTCGGCCGCACCTGGCGGGTGATGGTCCAGGCGGACCAGCAGTTTCGCATGGATCCCGAGGATATCAGCCGGTTGGAGGTGCGCAGCTCTGATGGAAAAATGGTGCCGCTGAGCACTTTGGTCCGGGTGTCGAGCAGCGTTGGGCCGGAGACCGTGAACCGTTTCAACATGTTCCCCTCGGCCACGATCACCGGTTCGCCGACACCCGGCTTCTCCGAGGGCCAGGCGGTTGACGAGATCGAGCGGATCACCCGCGAGCTGACCCCATCGTCCATCGGCTACGAGTGGTCCGGGGTGACCCAGCAGCAGAAGGCCGCGGGGAACCTGGCCCCGGTGATTTTCGGCCTGGCCATCGTCCTCGTCTTCCTCTTCCTTTCCGCGCAATACGAGAGCTGGAGCACCCCGCTGTCGGTGCTGCTTTCGGTGCCCCTGGCCGTGCTCGGAGCCGTGCTGCTCACCATGGCCCGTTCGCTGGACAACGACATCTACTTCCAGATCGGCATGATCCTGCTCATCGGCCTCTGCTCCAAGAGCGCGATCCTGATCGTGGAGTTTGCCAAGCAGTTGCGCGAGGAGGGAAACTCGATCTTCGACGCGGCGCTCACCGCGGCCCGGCTCCGGTTCCGGGCCATCCTGATGACCGCGTTTTCGTTCATCCTCGGTGTCATGCCGCTGGTGATCGCCACGGGTGCCGGCGCCAACAGCCGGGTCTCCCTCGGCACGGCGGTGTTCGGCGGCATGCTGGTGGGTACCTGCGCCGGCGTGTTCGTCATCCCGCTGCTCTATTTCGTGGTGCAGACGATGGCCGAGAAACTGGGCGGGAAGAAGAAGGCCATCCCGGCCGGCCTGGTCCTGCTCCTCCTGGTCCTTCCCCTTACCGGCTGCCTGGTCGGCCCGAACTACCAGCCGCCGGTGGTGGAAATGCCCGACGCCTGGCAGCAGACGGCCACCGCCGATGTCGAGGCGGGGGAGGCCGCATTCCAGACTTGGTGGACCGTCTTTGACGACCCGCAACTGACCAGCCTGATCGAGCGCGCCGAGACGGACAACCTCGACCTGCTGCAGGCAGTGTGGCGCATCGAGGTGGCGCGGGCCAGCTACGGTGTGGCCCGGGGGGAGCGCTACCCCGGCGTCCAGGCCACGGGCGAGGCCAACCGCAGCGAGCAGAGCCGGAACGTGGTGCCTGGGGCCGAGGCGGCCAATTTCTTCGCTCTCGGTGCCGACTCCAGTTGGGAGATCGACGTCTTCGGCCGCATCCGACGCAGTGTCAGGGCCGCCGATGTGGGCATCGAGGCCTCGGTGGAGGACTACCGGGACGTGCTGGTGACCCTGCTCGCCGAAGTGGGGCTGAACTATTTCGAGCTGAGGTCGCTGCAGGAACGTCTGGCCTACGCCGAAGCCAACATCCTGATCCAGCAGGAGACGCTGCAGATCACGAAGGATCGCTTCGACGCCGGGCTGGTCTCCCAGCTCGACATCACCCAGGCCGAGTCGAACTTGGCCAACACCGAAGCCCAGGTCCCTCCGCTCAGGGCCGGCATGGTGCGGACGCTCAACCGTCTGGCCGTGCTCCTCGGCGAATATCCCGGCTCGCTCGACGCCGAGCTCGCGGTCGAACTCGAACCCGACACCCTCGTTCCGGTCCCGCCGGTGGAGGTCGCCGCCGGCCTGCCCGCCGAGCTGCTCCGCCAGCGCCCGGATGTCCGGAGTGCCGAGCGGTACCTGGCCGTGCAGGCCGAGCAGATCGGTATCCGCACTGCCGACCTCTACCCGCGGTTTTCGCTGTTCGGTTTCCTGGGGCTGCAGGCCACCGACGGCGGCGACCTGTTCAGTGGCGACAGCCTCACCTGGGGATTCGGGCTGCCGGTCAGCTGGAATATCTTTGCCGGCGGACGGCTCCGCGCAGCCATCGACGTGGAGGAGGCGCGGACCGAGCAGGCCCTGCTGGCCTACGAGCAGGAGGTGCTCCTGGCCCTCGAGGAAGTGGAAAACGCCATGGTGGAATTCCACCAGCAGGCCCTGCGCCGGGACAGGCTGGCCGAGGCCGCCGAGGCCAGCGGGAAATCGGTGGAACTGGTGCGCACCCAGTACATGGCCGGCTTGACCAACTTCCAGAACGTACTCGATACCCAGCGCTCGCTGTTCAACCAGCAGGACCAGCTGGCGTCCAGCCGGGGAACCCTGGTTCAGAACCTGGTGGTGCTCTACAAGTCGCTGGGCGGCGGGTGGAGCCCTGAACTTCCCCCGGCTCCCGAGTCACGCCTCCATGAAACCACGGACCTGGAGTCTCCACCGGAATAAGTCCACTCAATCTTGAAGGGCAGCACCGATCCGACGAAGAAGGACTGAAGCCGGTCCCCGGTATCGGCCCGCTTGACCGCCAAATCAGCAGTCACTACTCTGATACGTCAAGGACTGCCGCACGATACCCGCTGCTGCCGGAGCAGCGGGTGCCGGCCGGTGAAGCCTGGAGGTAACCCCTTGAGACTACTGCCCGACCAAACGGGTCTCGTGATCGAGACGCTCGGCGAACCCACCCTCCCCTCTCCGCTCGTAGGACGGCGGGACTTCGTCTCCGTGGCCAACGGCGTACTCATCGGGCAGCAGATCGGGGAGCAGCGGCAGGCCATCGAGCGTGGAGAAGAACCCCCGCATTTCGAGGCCGCCGGCCCGCGGGAGAAGATCTTCTTTCGGCCCGAGAAGGTGGGTTGCGGCATCGTCACCTGCGGCGGACTCTGCCCGGGGCTCAACGACGTCATCCGCTCCATCGTTCTGACCATGCACCATGCTTACGGCGTCGATCGCGTGCTCGGCTTCCGCTACGGCTACTACGGCCTGATGCCCCAGTGCCCCGCAGAGCCGGTGGAGTTGGACCCCGGGATGGTGGAGTACATCCACCGGCAGGGGGGGACGATGCTCGGCACCTCCCGTGGCGCGCAGGATACCGCGGTGATGGTCGACCAGCTGGTGGAGCACGACCTGCAGGTCCTGTTCACCATCGGTGGCGACGGCACCCTTCGCGGCGCCCTGGCCATTGCCGAGGAGATCCGGCGCCGCGGGCTCGACATCGGCGTCATCGGTGTGCCAAAGACCATCGACGACGACCTGATGTGGACACAGCGGACCTTTGGCTTCACCACTGCCGTGGACGAGGCGGAGGACACGCTGACCGCCGCGCACAACGAAGCCCGGGCGGCGTTGAACGGCGTCGGACTGGTCAAATTGATGGGGCGGCACAGCGGATCCATCGCTGCTCACGCCACGCTGGCCGACGGGGACGTGAATTTCTGCCTCATCCCCGAGGTCCCCTTCACCCTGGAGGGGCGGGACGGTTTCCTCGAGGCGCTGGGGAACCGGCTTGCCGATCGCCGGCATGCGGTCATCGCCGTTGCCGAGGGTGCCGGGCAGGAGTTGGTGGCAGCCGGCGGCGGGAGGGATGCATCGGGCAACGTCAAGCTTGGCGACATCGGTATCGTCCTGCGCGACCAGATCCGCGAGCACTTCTCTTCCCGCGGCATCCCGGTGGATGTGAAGTATATCGACCCGAGCTACACCATCCGCAGCAAGGCGGCCAACGCGTTCGACTCGGCCTTTTGCCTGGTCCTCGGGCAGCACGCGGCCCATGCCGCCATGGCCGGGCGCACCGGCATGTTCGTCGGCTTCTGGAACCACCGCTTCACCCATGTGCCGATCTCCCTCGCCACCTCCGGCCGCAAGCAGATCGATCCGGAAGGCGAAATCTGGCAGCGGGTCCTCGGAACCACCGGCCAGCCGGTGTCCATGGCGGGATCGTAAGGCAGGGCCAGGAAAAGAGGGAAGGGAGAAAAGGCGATGTGGAGGATCACGCCATGGGCTACCTCACGCCGGGGAGACATAGTTAACGCCCACATTGCCGGGCTGGGCCGCCAACGACGGGAGGTCAGACCATGACGGCAAAACACGAAAATACCCGGCTGGGCCGCACCATGCCCGGCTTCCGGCGGGCGCTGGAGGACAACCTCTACTACACCAGGGGGCAGGCGGCTCAGACGGCCTCGCACAACGACGTCTACATGACCCTGTCCTACACCGTGCGCGACCACCTGATGGCTCGCGCGAGGGTCTCGACCGACGCCTACTTCGCCGCCAACCCCAAGACCGTCTACTACCTCTCGGCCGAGTTCCTGATGGGCAAGCAACTGGAACAGAACCTGCTCTACACCGACACCGAGGAGCTGGCGCGGGAAGCGCTGGCCGGGTACGGCCTGGACCTCGACCGCTACCTTCGCGAAGACGCCGAGCCGGGCCTGGGCAACGGTGGCCTCGGCCGGCTGGCGGCCTGTTTCCTCGATTCCCTGGCCACCCTTGGCGTACCCTGCATCGGCTACGGCATCCGTTACGAGTTCGGCATCTTCAAGCAGGTGTTCCGCGACGGCTGGCAGGTGGAACAACCCGACGAATGGCTGCACCGCGGCAACCCCTGGGAGTTTCCCCAGCCAGACGACATGGTGACCGTGGGGTTCGGCGGGCACGTGGAGACATCGGAAGATGCCGATGGCCGCGTCCACCGGCGCTGGCGGCCGGCCGAGCAGGTGCTGGGCGAGCCCTGCCACACGCTGGTCCCCGGCTACGGCGTGACCAACGTGAACGTGCTGCGGCTGTGGCGGGCCCGGGCCAGCGAAGAGTTCGATTTCCAGCTCTTCGACGTGGGCGACTATGCCCGGGCGGTGGAGCAGAAGGTCCGTTCGGAGAACATCTCCAAGGTCCTCTACCCCAACGACAATACGCCTCAGGGCCGGGAGCTGCGGCTGCGCCAGCAGTATTTCTTCGTGGCCTGCTCGCTGCAGGACATCCTGCGACGCTTTCGGCACATGAATTCGGACTGGGGGGCGCTGCCTGACAAGGCGGCCGTGCAGCTGAACGACACCCATCCGGTGATCGCCATCCCCGAACTGCTGCGTCTGCTGATGGACGAGCACGGGCTGGAGTGGGAAGACGCCTGGGAGATCACCCGCCGCACCATCTCCTCGACCCAGCACACCCTGCTCCCCGAGGCGCTGGAGACCTGGCCGGTGGGACTGCTGGAGTACCTGCTGCCGCGGCACATGGAGATCATCGACGAGATCGACCGCCGGTTCCGGGCCGAGCTGGCCGAGGCGTATCCCGGCGACACGGCCCGCATCGAGCGTATGGCGGTGATCGACACTACGGGCGAGCGGACGGTGCGCATGGCGCACCTGGCCTGCGTGGGCAGCCATTCGGTCAACGGCGTGGCCGAGCTGCAGTCGAAGCTGCTTGCCGAACGCGTCCTGCACGACTTCGCCGAGTTGTGGCCGGAAAAGTTCAACAACAAGACAAACGGCGTCACACCCCGGCGGTTCATGCGCATCGCCAACCCGCGGCTCTCGGCGCTGATCGACGAGACGCTGGGGGAGGGCTGGCTCAATGACCTGGAGCGGCTGCGGGGCCTCGAGGCCCACGTCGGCAATGCGTCGTTCCGCAAGACCTGGCAAAGGATCAAGCGGGCCAACAAGGAGGACCTGGCCACCCTCATCGAGGAGCGGAACGGCATCACCGTCGATCCCGATTCGATCTTCGACGTGATGGTCAAGCGGCTGCACGAGTACAAGCGGCAACTCCTGAAGGCCCTGCACATCGTCACGCTGTACAACCGGATCAAGACTGATCCGCGGGCGGCCATCGAGCCGCGGACGTTCATCTTCGGGGCCAAGGCGGCTCCGGGTACCACATGGCCAAACTGATCATCAAGCTGATCAATTCCGTCGGCGACGTGGTGAACAACGATCCCGATGTGGACGGTCGGCTGAAAGTGGCCTTCCTGGAGAACTTCAACGTCACCCTGGGACAGCTGATCTACCCCGCGGCGGACATCTCCGAGCAGATCTCCCTGGCCGGCAAGGAAGCCTCGGGCACGGGCAACATGAAGTTCGCGCTGAACGGCGCGGTCACGGTGGGCACCCTGGACGGGGCCAACATCGAAATCCGCGAGCGAGTAGGCGAGGAGAACTTCTTCCCCTTCGGGATGACCGCGGAAGAGGTCTTCGCTCTGCGGGAGAGCGGCTATCATCCGCGGGAGTATTTCGACGCCGATGCCGAACTGCAGCAGGTCCTCGGCGCCATCGCCGACGGCACCTTCTCCGGCGGCGACCGCGAACTGTTCCGTCCCATCGTCGACTCGCTGCTCGGTCACGACACCTACATGCTGCTGGCCGACTACCGGTCATACGTCGAGGCCCAGGACCGGACCGGGCAGGCATACGCCGACCGCGACCGCTGGTTCCGGATGTCGATCCTCAACGCGGCGCGCTGCGGGTTCTTCTCCTCCGACCGGACGATGAAGCAGTATTGCAGGGAGATCTGGGGGACGGAGCCGTTGAAGGTGAATCTGCCGGAGGGCTAGCCCTCCCGGCGGCCGTCCCTGTCGAAGGCGCCGGGGGGTGGAGCCCGAAGCTTCCCCCGACTCCCGAATCACGCCTTCACGAGACCACGGACCTGGAGCCCCAGTCAGACTTTTGATGTGGTATTCCCGACGACGGGCATGCTATGATACAAACCTACATCAATTCATTGGTTTACATTGCAAAACAGCTAACCAGAATCCATGAGGAACACTGTGAACAAGCGTATCTTTGAACGCAGGGTATCCCGGCGGGGGACATTCCTTGCCGTCCTGGTCCTGGGGGCCCTGGCGCTGGTGTGGGCCGGGAGTGCACTGGCCGCGCCGGCAACGGGGGAGCAGTCATTCACCATTGCCGTGGTCCGTGACGGCCCGCCGCCCGATCCAGCGAGTGCTCTGGCGGTTATGGTGGAGGCCGAGCTGAACTCGCACCTGCCGGGCTACTACACCGCGAAGTTCAAGCGCGACCCGGCTTTTGACGCCGGGTGGGATGCGGCGAACGCGGCGGCCGCCCTGGAAGCGGCCCTGGCCGACCCCGAAGTGGACCTGGTGCTGGTGGACGGTGCAATGGTCACCATGGCCGCCGCCGGTGACGGCATGACCCTCGCCAAACCGGTGGTCTCGGTCTATGTACAGCGGGCCGACCTCATGCACCTGCCGCGAACCGCAGACAACCACTCGGCAAAAAGGAACCTTGCCTTCATCGCCATGCCCTCGCGGGTCATCAACGACGTGGAGCTTTTCCACTCGCTGATTCCGTTTGAGACGCTGCATGTCCTCGCCGGCGAAACCGATCTTGCCGCCGCCGGGGACATCACCGCGGACATCGCAAAGATGGAGCAGCAGCTGGATACACATCTGGTCACCATTCCTGCAGGTGCTGACGCCGATGCCCTTCTCGCCTCCCTTGGCGACAGCATCGAGGCGGTTTATCTCACCGGGATGCCCCGGCTCTCCACCACTGATCGCAAACAGCTGATCGACAGCCTCACCGGGCGCGGTATCCCGACCTTCAGTCTCATTGGCCATTCGGATGTTCACCTGGGTGTGCTGGGTGCACTCTCCCCCGATATCACCGACCAGGCGGTGCGCCGGGCGGCGCTCAACCTCAGCCGGCTGATCCGTGGCGAGACCACGGGCGACCTGCCGGTGCTGCTCACGGTGGACAGTATGTTGCTGATCAATGCCCGCACTGCCGTGGCCGTGGGCTACACCCCGGACCCCGAAACACGGCTCTACGCGTCCTTTCTCGACGAGGAGGCCTTTGAAGGTGACGCGGAGGAGTTGAGCCTGGAGGAGGCGATGAGAATGGCCGAGGCCGGCAACACGACGCTGGCCGTGGAACAGAGCCGTCTCATGAGCATCGAGCAGGATGAGAAGCTGTTCCGCAGCCCGCTTCTGCCCCAGATGCAGGCCGATTTTGCCCATGCCCGGACCGATTCCCTGGCGACCTTCACCAACGCCGGTATCGCCGCCGACGGCTCCACCATGGGCCGTGCCGCGCTGCGCCAGATGATCTATGACGACCAATCGGTGTCGAACTGGCGGGCCTCCAAGCGCCTCAGCGAGGCCGGGGCCGAGATGTATGAAAGTACGCGTCTGGATATTCGGGCCGCCGCCGGCGAGACTTTCCTCGGCCTGGCCCTGGCCCGGGCGCTGTACAAGGTGCGGACGGAAAATATCAGATTGACCCGTGAAAACCTGGAGCTGGCGAACCTGCGCCTGGAGGTGGGGTATTCGGGCCGTGACGAGATCTACCGCTGGGAGGCCCAGCTGGCCAATGAGCGCAGCCAGTTGATGCGCAGCGCCCAGAGCGTTGCCAATGCCATGATCGCCCTGAACCAGACCCTCGGCACGGCCCAGGACCGGCGCTGGCGGCCGCGGGAGATCGAGGTGCAAGAGGAGTTTTACTTTGCCGGCGGGAGGCTCGACCAGGTCCTGCGTGATCCCCCGCACCGCCAGGCGCTGCGCGACGCAATGGTGGAGATGGCCCTGGAGCGCTCCCCGGAGATGCACGCTCTGGCCAGGACCATGGAAGCGCAGGAGATCGGCCTGGCCCAGCTGGGCCGGAGCTACTTTCTGCCCTCCTTCTTCGTCGATCTCTACTATGCCAACGAGCTGATCAGCGGCGATGTGAACACCTTCCCCGACGGGGACGACTCCTATGGCTTCATGGTGGGCGCGTCCTACCCCTTCTTCGAGGGCGGACGCAAGGCGGCGGCGCGGGCCAAGGGCAAGGCCGAGCTGGAGGGGCTGGAGCGGCAGCTGGCCCTGGCCGGCGAACTGGTGGAGCAGCAGACCCGCACGGCGCTGAACCGGGTGGCCAGCTCTTTTGCGCGGATCGCTCTCAGCCGTGAGTCGGCGGAAGTGGCGGCGAAAAACCTCGAGCTGGTGCAGGAGAAATACGCCGAGGGTGTGGTCAATGTCACCGACCTCGATTCGGCGCAGAACCAGCAGTTCGTTGCCGAGCAGGAAGCCACCATCGCCCGCTACGAATTTCTTCTCGACCTGGTGGCCCTGCAGCGGGCCATTTCCCTGTTCGAGGACGAGCTGGAGCCCGGTGACATGGAACGGCTCATCGAGCAGGTCGAAGCTGCGGCGGCCGCGAGTCGGGAGGGGCAGGGCCAATGAATCAAACGACTGTAACAAAAGGACGAGGTCGAGAGATGAACATCGGCAGGAACAAGGCGGCATGGGTCCACGGTCCGGTCGTTCTCATCATGGTGCTGCTGCTCGGGTCCTGCGGCGGTGAACCGGTGGTGGAGCAGGCCCCGGTGGTCCGCCCGGTGAAAACGTTGATCGTGGCCGGGGGCGGAGACGTGGGAGAGCGGAGTTTTCCCGGCCGGGTGGAAGCCACCAACCAGGTTGATCTCTCCTTCCGTGTCGGTGGGCCATTGATCACCTTCCCGGTCAAGGAGGGTGACGCCATCCGCAAGGGCCAGGTGGTGGCGCGCATCGATCCCCGCGATTTCGAGATCCGTCTTTCCAGCGCCCGGGCCGAGTACCAGCGGGCGCGGGCCGACTTCGAGCGCATGGCGGCGCTCTATGAGAAAGAAGCCATTCCGGCCACCCAGCTGGATCAGGCTCGGGCAGTGCGGGACGTGGCCGCCTCGGCCGTGGACACCGCTGAAGCGAACCTGGCCGACACCAGCCTGCGGGCGCCCTTTTCCGGTCGGGTGGGCACCACTTTCGTGGAGAACTTCCAGGACGTGCGGCCGCGTCAGCCGGTGCTCAGCCTGGTCGATGTCACTCGGCTGAAGATCGAGGTCGATGTACCGGAAATGCTCATCGCCCGGGCTCGTGGCGAGGGCAGGAACGAAGCCGAAGACGGGGCCGAATTCCGCCTGGTGGCCCGGTTCGAGGCCGACCCGAACCGCGAGTTCGAGCTGGATGTGGAGGAAGTGGCCAACCAGGCCGATCCGGCCACCCAGACCTACCGGGTGACCCTGGGCATGCCCAGTCCCGAGGGGTTGACCGTGTTGCCCGGGATGACGGCCACCGTGGTGATTCAGGGCGACCCCACCGGTGAAGCCGGGGCCGCGGTGGTGATCCCCGCGGCGGCGGTTTTTGACGACGAGAACCAGGGGAAATTCCTCTGGGTGGTGGATCCGGAATCGATGACCGTTTCCCGTCGGGCCGTGACCACCGGAGAACTGACCGGAACAGACCAGATCATCATCGTCAGCGGTCTCGAGGCCGGCGAGACGGTGGCGGTCAGCGCGGTGAGCCGCCTCAGCGAGGGAATGCAGATCCGCTCGCTGAACCAGTGAGGGGGACGGGCTGCCGATGAACATCGCCGAACTGTCGATAAAGAAGAGCGTCATCACCTGGGTCATGACCGTCCTGATCGTGGTCGCCGGGTGGGTCTCCTTCAACGGTCTCAGCCGCCTGGAGGATCCCGAGTTCACCATCAAGCAGGCCTCGGTGGTCACTCCCTACGCGGGCGCTTCGGCGGCCGAGGTGGAGGAGGAGGTGACCAATGTCATCGAAATGGCCTGCCAGGAACTGGGCCAGCTCTGGTGGCTCGAGTCGCGCTCCTCCCGCGGTCGTTCCATTGTCTATGTCTTCATCAAGGACCGTTACGACAAGAACCTGCTGCCCCAGGTCTGGGATGAGCTGAGGCGCAAGGTGGGTGACGCCCAGCGGCAGTTGCCCCCCGGGGCCGGGCCGTCCGTCGTCAACGACGACTTTGGCGATGTGTTCGGCATCTACATGGCGCTCACCGGCGAGGGGTACTCCTACAAGGAGATCTACGACTACGCCAAGTTCCTCCAGCGCGAGCTGCTCACCGTCCAGGACGTGAAGAAGATCGTGCTCTACGGCAACCAGCCGGAGGCGGTCTACGTCGAAATGCGGCGGGAGAAGATGGCCGA
Source organism: uncultured Acidobacteriota bacterium (assembly GCA_963836075.1). Lineage (GTDB taxonomy): Bacteria > Acidobacteriota > JAQAZP01 > JAQAZP01 > JAQAZP01 > JAQAZP01. Next base: position 119,178 of record CAWIIB010000009.1, on the reverse strand, counting down.
ACTGGGCATCTCCCCCCAGGACATCTACAACTCGCTGGCTTCGAAAAACCTGCCGGCCCCGGCGGGCAATCTCACCCTGGGCGCCGAGTACATCGCGGTCAACCCCACCGGTGAGTTCACCTCCGAGCAGGAGTTCGGCGACCTGCTCATCTCCAGCCAGCAGCTGAGGAGTGACCAGCTGGTCTACCTCAGGGACGTGGCCGTGATCCGCCGCGGGTACCAGGAGCCGGCCTCCACCATCCTGCGCTACGACGGCCAACCGGCCATCGGCCTGGCCATCTCCACGGTGGAGGGGGGCAACGTGGTGAACATGGGCGAGGCGCTGGGCGAACGGTTCCGCCAGCTGGAGCCGATGGCACCGCTGGGCATCGATATGCACATCATCTCCCTGCAGTCGGAGACGGTGAAGGTGGCAATCAACGGCTTCCTGATCAACCTGGTGGAGGCGATCCTCATCGTGGTGGTGGTGCTGCTGATCTTCATGGGGCTTCGCTCGGGGCTGATCATCGGCGCCGTGCTGCTGATCACCATCATGGGCACCTTCATCTTCATGAGCATGAAGGAGGTGACCCTGGAGCGGATCTCCCTCGGCGCGCTGATCATCGCCCTGGGTATGCTGGTGGACAACGCCATCGTGGTCACTGACGGCATGCGGATGAGAATGAAGCAGGGCGAGGACGCGCTGTCCGCGGCCAAGGCCGTGGTGAGCCAGACCGCGGTGCCGCTGCTCGGCGCCACCATCGTGGCGATCACCGCCTTCGCCTCCATCGGCACTTCCCAGGACGCAACCGGGGAATACTGCCGTTCGCTGTTCACCGTGATCCTCATCTCACTGCTGCTCAGCTGGGTCACGGCGGTGACCATTACGCCGCTGCTCTGCAAAACCTTTCTCAAGAAGGAGGCCCCGCTCAAGGAGGGAGAGAAAGCAAAAGACCCTTACGGCGGTGTCCTCTTCCGCGGCTACAGCGCTTTTCTTTCGGCCAGCATCCGCCACCGCTGGATCACCATGGCCGTGGTTGTGGGCCTGTTCATCGCGGCGATAATCGGCTTCGGCTCGGTGAAGCAGAGCTTCTTCCCCGATTCCACCCGGCCCCAGTTCTTTGTCGATCTCTGGCTTCCCGAAGGGACGCACATCGACGAGACGACGCGCCAGGCCGCCATTGCCGAAGAGGTGGCCGCCGCCATGGAAGGGGTCGAACATGTCACCACTTTTGTCGGCGGCGCCCAGGTGCGGTTTTTGCTGACCTATCCCACCGAAATGCCCAGCTCGGCCTTTGCCCAGCTGCTCTTCGACGTGGACGACTACAAGAAAGTCCCCGCCATGATCCAGGAGATGCAGGGCCGTCTGGAGAAAGCGCTGCCCGCTGCCCTGGTCAACGTCCGGATGTTCGTCAACGGTCCGGCCACCGGCGGCAAGATCCAGTTGCGCCTGATCGGCCCCGATGCGGACGAACTGCAGCTGCTGGCCGCCCGGGCGAAAGCGGTATTCGACTCCGATCCGAACGTCAAGGCCCTGCGCAACGAGTGGGGCAACAAGGTCAAGGTGCTGCGGCCGCAGCTGGCCGAGGCCCAGGCCCGCCGGGCCGGGGTCACCCGCTCGATGCTGGCCCAGTCCCTCGAGTCGGCGGTGGAGGGGACCGTAACCGGGGTCTATCGCGAGAATGACGAACTGCTGCCGATCATCGCCCGTTCGCCCCAGCCGGAACGCACCGACATGGACAGCCTCTTCGCGATCCAGGTCTGGAGCCCCGCGGCGCAGCGGATGATTCCCGCCGGCCAGGTGGTCCGTTCGTTCGAGACCGAATTCGAGAATCCCCACATCTGGCGCTTCGACCGCTCCAAAATGATCCGCTTCCACACCGAGCCGCGCGAGGGCCTGCCGGCCGATCTTCTGGCCACGCTCAAACCGGCGATGGAACGGGAGTTGAACGTAGACGTGGCCGCGGTGCTGGGCAAGCAGTTTGCGCCGGGGGAGGATCCATTTGCCGACTACACCGCCGCGACGTTGCCGTTGGCGAAGAACGCCAAGTGGCCGCTGAAAGACAAACCCGGCTACTTCATGGCCTGGGGCGGCGAGGCCGAACAATCATCCATGGCCCAGGCTGCCCTCTCATCGACGCTGCCGATCTTTTTCGGGTTGATGGTGCTCATCGTCATTGTCCTCTTCAACTCGCTGAAGAAGACGGCAATCATCTGGCTCTGTGTGCCCCTGGCGCTGATCGGCGTGACCGCCGGACTGCTGCTCTTCGACCAGCCCTTCGGCTTCATGTCGCTGCTGGGACTGCTCAGCCTCTCCGGGATGCTGATCAAGAACGCCATCGTGCTCATCGACCAGATCGACCAGGAGGTGGCCAGCGGCAAGCCGGGGTTCCAGGCCATCGTCGACTCGGGGGTCAGCCGCCTGATCCCGGTGTTGATGGCCGCCATCACCACCATTCTGGGCATGGCGCCGCTGCTCAGCGACGCCTTCTTCATCGCCATGGCGGTGACCATCATGTTCGGCCTGGGGTTCGCCACGGTGCTGACCCTGATCGTGGTGCCGGTGCTCTACGCGATCTTCTTCAGGATTCGAGCTTAGAGGGGGCTATTTCTTCTTTTTGCGACGCTCGGGGACCGTGCGCAGGGTCATCTCGCCGGAGATGACCTTCTGCGAGACGAAGAGGCCGCAGAAACAGGCGCCGAATTCGTTCGCGTCATCCTCCCAGTAGTGGCAGGGGCAGATGATGTCCCGGTCCTCCTCCCGCCTGCCGGCGGCCAGCATGCAGGGGCAGGCCCAGTAGCCGTAGCGTTCCTGGTTCTCCAGCAGGCCGTTGACCAGCTTCACCGTCACGTTGCGGTCCGGGTTGAGCGAAGCGTTCTTCTTCTCGGCGAACCGCTGCAGCCGCTCGATGATCATCCCGACCTTTTCGCTGGCCGGCTCCGCCGGCGGCTCCACCGGTTCGCCGCCGGTTTCGGGAAGGCCCAGTGCCTCGCGGATCTCCTTTTCCTGGTAGCCGACGATCAGGATTCTGGAATCGAAAAGCATGCAGGGGAAGCCCCACTCGGCGTAGACCGAGTCGAGGTAGGCGGTGATGTCGTCCCGCTCCTCCTCTTCGAGGCGGTCGAGGTCCACGTAGTGATACTTGACGTTGTGGTTGTTCAGCAGCCCCTTCATCTTGTCGCACCAGGCACAGGTGGACATGGTGAAGACCCGCACCTCCCCCCGGTCCTCGCCCTCGACGGTTGTAAATGGCATAAAAAATCCTTTTATTTGTAACCTTTGATCTACGTACTCTATCTATTATACTGAACCCAGGATCGACAATGGAGCACGGCTCCATTTTTACGGTTTCATGAAACCCCCACCAGGAGGAAGAACAATGTCCGACGTCGAAACGTTCACCGGCAGAAAAGAGAGCTTCATCATCGTCAAGAACGCCAATGGGGATGAGTTCATCTGCCCCCAGAGCGCTCTGAAAAAGAAATCCGAGGCCACCGAGGAAGAGCTGAAGAATTGCGTCTCCGAGGCGGAGACCGGCGGCGGCGCGTCCATCGGCGGCTGATTTTCTGCAGGCGATAAGTGAAAAGCCACCCGCAAACGGGTGGCTTTTCCATGTACGGCCGCCTCCCGGTTACCGGCCGCCGGCCGGCCCGAAGTAGGCCAGCAGCCCCTGCTTGAACATCACCCCCGAGCCGGAGCTGGGGCCATGGGGATTGTCAAAGGGGCAGCCGAGCAGCATCTCGCTGCCCGAGAGGGCCACCGACCAGCCGGCCTGCTCGCCGGCCGCCATGCCCTGGGGGGCCATGGGTCCGGTCTCGATCCAGAACGAGCCCCGCTGCTCGTAGAGGAAGGCGCCGCCCCGCAGCCCGTTCTGGCGGTGGGCCGCCACCAGCAGGCGCCCGTTGTCCAGGGCCAGCGCATTGCCATACTCGGCGCCCGCGCCGGTTCCCGAGCCGGTGAGCCGCCGCTGGTACGTCCAGCCGTCGAGCGACCGTTTGAACAGATAGACCGCGCCGCGGCGGTTCTCCTCGCCGGTGGCGCCCACGGCGATGAAGTTGCGGTCCATCGCCACCGAGACGCCGAAGTAGGCGTCAACCAGCGGCTGCGGGGCGGTGAGGGTGGCGGTCTGGGTCCACACGCCGCCGAGCTTCTCGTAGACGTAGACCGCACCGGCGAACAGCGCGTCGGTCTGGCGGGCCCAGGCACCCACCACCGCGGTGTTGCCTTCCAGGGCTACCGACCAGCCGGCCAGGTCCCCTTCGGCCCCGTCGGCGGCCACCAGTTTCGCTTCCTCGACCCACTGGCCGTCCTGCAGCTCGAAGAGGTAGGCCGAACCGGAGCTGTGGCCCATGTCGTCGTCGTACTTGGCCCCGGCGAGCACCTTGTTCCCGCTGATTGCCACCGAGCAGCCGAAGTTGTCCAGCTGGAAGGTGTCCGAGGGCACCAGCTTGGCCGTCTCGTCCCAGCCCCAGGCCTGGCGGGTGAAGATGTAGGCCGAACCGGAGTTCCAGGACATGATGTCGTCGCCGGGGCAGCCCACCACCGCCAGGTCGCCATCGGCGGAAACCGACTTGCCGAACTCCTCCCACTCGCTGCCGTCGCTGGCCTCGAGCCAGGCCTGCTCCAGCCAGGTGCCGCCCGTGCGCTGGAAGACATGCACGGCGCAGCGGTTCACCGCGCCGAGGAACAGCGTGTCTCCGGCGATGGCCGCCGAGTACCCGGCGAGGTCGTTCTCCACGCCCTTGTCCGGCACCAGCGTGTCGGCTTCCCGCCAGCCGGCCAGGGCCGCGGGGGTAGTCAGCAAGAAGATCAACAGGACCAGGGCCGAAAAACGGGCCAGCCCGGGGAATGTCATTCCGCGCATCGTCGCTCCTCCATCAGACAGGACGGCCGGTCACCGGCCGGTGTGGAATCGAATACGTGTGCAGCATGCCGCAATGGAAATCATAGCATGCTGGAATTGTCGACGAACAAGTGAAATTCATCCTTCGGGCCCCGATTACCAGCGCTGGGGTACCCGTTCCACCAGCGACCGGTCGTAGCCCTGCGCCTCGACAAAGTCGAGCAGCGTCTCGAACTCGGCCTCGTCGATCTGCGGCGTGCGAGCCATGATCCAGACGTAGTCCCGTTTCTGCCGGCCGATCACCGTCACCCGGTAGTCCTCGTCGAGATAGATGATGCGGTAGTCGGCCTTGATCGGCCAGATGAAGCGCATGCCCCACAAGGCATTGGAGGGGTCATCCCGTACGAACCCCTTCGGTTTGTAGGTCTTCAGCGGGCCGTCAAAGCCGTCCTTGCGAAAGGTGAAGGTGGTCTGCACCGTACGGTCGTCGTTGAGCCGGTATGACTCGACGGCATTGTGAGCCCCCTTCTCCAGCGAGGTGGGGATCGAGGCGATCACGTACCAGTCCCCCATGAACCGCTCCAGGTCCACCCGGGACACTGCTGCCATTGGTTCCTCAGGCATGTCGTCACATCCGCCGGACGTCCCCAGACTGATCACCAGCAGCAACAGGGCCAGCCAGCGTCCTCTATTTGTATTGTTCATCATCGGAATCTGCTCCCTCTCAAAACAGCTTCATTATATTTGTCTACATTATATTTGTCAATAAATAGACATTAACTCCGTTGTCGTGCCTGAAGATGCCCTGTTGGTGTTGCCTAAAAATATGAATAATAAACTTATATTTGATTATTGAGGATGCTCATGGTTGGCTTTGGTTTGAAAAAATATAGAAATTAACTAGAATAATTATTGACATTTATCATTTCCCATGTTAATCTTCCAATTATCAGCGGAGCCAGCCGGGAGATCGCATTCCGGGCAGGATTCAGAAAACCAAATTTTCAGAGATGACCAATCACTGGTTAAGGAGAAGAACGATGAAGAAATTGATCACCGCCATCGCCATCCTGTTGCTGTCCGTCACCGTCAGCGCCAATGCCGCCATCAAGGGCAAGGGTGAGCCGGCAGGAAACTTTGACCTCACCGTGATCCACGGGATCCCCGGCCTGCCCATGCCGGTGGATGTCTTTGTCAACGGCGGATTCGCCTTCTCCTTCGATTTCAACGAGAGCGTGGGGCCGCTGCCTCTCGAAGCCGGCGACTACCTGCTCGAGGTGAAACTGGACGGCGCGGTGGTGCTCGACGCGGAGGTCACCCTCGAAGAAGGGATGAACTACACTGTCATCGCCCACGAGACGTTCATCGACGGTGTTGATTCGGGGATCAAACTTTCGCTTTTCGAGAATAACACGTCCTCCCTGGCCCACGACAAAATTCGGCTGACCGTTCGGCACACTGCCGACGCTCCGGCCGTGGACGCGGCCCTGCTGCGCGGCTGGTGGTTCCGCTGGTTCGTCACCAAGGGGATCGACATTTCCAACGCCGATGATGGCATGCCGACACAGTTCGGTCCGGCCGACTACTGGCGCGGTGTGCTGACGGCTCAGTTGCTGCCCACCGGCACCAGCGATGTGGCATTCGACTCGGGTCGGATTTTCTTTGAAGGCGGGAAGTCATATACCGTGTATGCCATCGGCTCGATTTTCGACGGCACGTTCACCCTCTTCCTGCAGACCATCGACCTGTAAACCGGTTGATCAATCCCCCCAGGCCCGTGGACCGAGTTCGCGGGCCCGTTTTCTGTACCCCGGGTTCTGCCGCCCGGCCCGAGTTGCGTTTCTCCCCTGGAAAACCTAATCTTAATGTATGGGCTGGTCCGGAGTCACCCGGGTGCTGGATGCCCCCACCCACCGGCTGAAGAGGTGCAACCATGACCGTGATCACCAAGTCTGCTTCCGTTGTGCTGTTCGCTCTGTTCTTCCTTTTTGCCCCCGGGACCGACGGTGCGCAGACGTTCGAGATCGGTCATCAAACCGAGACCTTCGTCGATCCAGACCGGGGTAACCGCAACATCCCTGTCGAGGTCTACTATCCGTCAGACGCGCCCGGTGACGGTGTCCCGGTGGCTGCCGCCGGCGGCCCGTTCCCGGTTATCAGCGTCGGCCACGGCTACCAGCTGAACTGGTCGGTCTATGGCTTTCTGGTCGATGCCCTGGTGCCCCGGGGATATGTGGTGGCCCTGTCAGACACCGAGAACGGCCTGTTCCCCAGCCACGGTGATTTTGGCCTCGACCTGGCCTATGTGATCAATGCGCTCAGGGCGGCCGGCAACACGGCGGGCAGCCCCTACGAGGGCCGGATCGCCGGTGAGGCGGCGGTTCTCGGGCACTCCATGGGCGGCGGCGCCGCCCTGCTCGCGGCCGCCGGAGACCCGACGATCACTGCCGTGGCCGCACTGGCCCCGGCCGAGACCTCACCGTCGGCCATCGGCGCGGCCGCATCGATCCAGGTTTCGGCACTGATCTTTGCCGGCGAGCTCGACTGTGTGACCCCTCCGCCGGACCACCAGTTGCCGATGTACGGCAACCTCGGCTCCGGCTGCCGTGCGCTCATCACCGTGCTCGGAGCCAGCCACTGTCAGTTCGCGGCCTACAGCTTCACATGCAGTCTCGGTGAACTCTTCTGTTCGTCGCCAGGCATCAGTCGGGCCGAGCAGCAGGTGACGGTCACCGACCACCTGGCCCCCTGGCTCGACGCGGTATTGCTGGGCGACGACGGTGCCTGGGCGGACTGGCAGGACTTGCTGAACAGCGACAACCGTATCGAGCATGAGCAGCACTGCCTCTTTCCGGTCCAACCTTCAGCCGCCATCACCTGCGAGCCTTCGGAGGGTGTCCTGCCGCTGCCGGTGCACTTCACGGTCAGCTTCGATCATGATGCGAACGAGACCCGCCGCGTGGCGGTCCGGGTGGGGGCGGCCCTGGCCGGCGGCGCGCAGTTCCCCTCCTGGCGAGCGGGATACAGCAACATCGCCCCCGGTGATGAATTCGTGGCCTCCTGGGTGCAGCAGATCCCGGCGCTAGCGTCGTGCCTTGGCGCCAACATCTTCACCGTTACCGTGGAGGACGTGACACCCGCGCCCTTCAACCAGCCGCCTCACCAACCGTCCGGTGGGAGCGACCACGCTGCCTGCAACGTCACCGGACTGCAGCCGTGAGCGCTGGTCCGCGAAAGATGGCGGCCCGGATGGCCCGAGCTGACCGGAGTCACCGGCCCACCGGAAGAGCGCTGCCTGCGGCCGGAGAGAATGGAAGCGGCCAAACACTAGCTGCTCCATGTGCTTTGTGGGGTCGCTGTCCCGTCGGGCGCTGATTGTCAGGCCGGGAAAAACGGGATAATATAGCCTTCTAAACAGCATGAAATACCTTATCACTGACCCTGTTGGGAGGCATTCATGGATACTCTGTTCCTCTCCCGCCTGCAATTCGCACTGACCATCGGTTTCCACTATCTCTTTCCGCCTTTGAGTATCGGTCTGGGGCTGATCCTGGTCCTCATGGAGGGGCTCTATCTCAAGACGAAGAACCCGCTGTTCCACCAGATGACCCGTTTCTGGGTCAAGGTCTTCGGCCTGATCTTCGCCCTTGGCGTGGCGTCGGGCATCGTGATGGAGTTCCAGTTCGGCACCAACTGGTCCAGCTACTCGCGGTTCGTCGGCGATGTCTTTGGCAGCGCCCTGGCCGCCGAGGGGATCTTCGCCTTCTTCCTCGAGTCCGGGTTCCTGGCCATCCTGCTCTTCGGCTGGGACAAGGTAAAGCCGCGGACGCACTTCATCTCCACGGTGATGGTGGCGCTGGGGGCCCACTTCAGCGCGGTCTGGATCATTGTCGCCAACTCCTGGCAGCAGACGCCGGCCGGCCACCACCTGGTGCAGACGGCCACCGGCGTCCGGGCCGAGATCACCGATTTCTGGGCCCTGGTCTTCAACCCCTCCACCATCGACCGGCTGACCCACACGGTGCTCGGCGCCTGGCAGGCCGGGGCCTTCTTCGTGGTCAGCGTCGGCGCCTACTACCTGCTGCGCAACCGGCACACCGACTTCGCGCGGCTGTCGATCAAGATCGCCCTGCCGGTGGCCGCGGTGGCCGCGATCCTGCAGCTGGTCACCGGGCACACCAGCGCCGAGGGGGTCAGCGTCAACCAGCCGGTGAAGATGGCGGCGATGGAGGCGGTGTGGCCGGAGAGCGAGCCGGCCCCGCTGGCCCTCTTCGGCTGGGTCGACGAGGAGAACGAAACCCTGCGCTTCGGGGTCGAACTGCCGGGGATGCTCTCCTGGATGATCCACGGCGACAGCTCGGCCCCGGTGACCGGCCTGCGCTCGGTGCCTCCGGAGGACCGGCCGCCGGTGAACATCGTCTTCCAGTCCTACCACCTGATGGTGGCCATCGGCATGGGGCTGATCGGCCTCTCGCTGCTCGGCCTGCTCTTCTGGTGGCGCGGGTGGCTCTTCCAGGCCCGCTGGCTGCTCTGGGTGCTGGTCTTCTCGGTGCTCGGGCCCCAGCTGGCCAACCAGCTGGGCTGGATGACCGCCGAGATCGGGCGCCAGCCCTGGATCGTCCAGGGCCTGCTGCGCACCGCCGATGCCGGCTCGCCGGTGGTCTCCGCCTGGCAGGTGCTCGGCTCCATCGTGATGTTCGGCCTGATCTACGGGCTGCTCTTCGTGCTCTTTGTCTACCTGCTCAACGAGAAGATCCAGCACGGTCCCGACGAAGAGGACCTGCAGCACGAAGGGAGGCGGGCATGAACATCGCATTCGATCTCAACACGGTCTGGTTCTTCCTCGTCGGCATCCTGCTCGCCGGGTATGCGGTGCTCGACGGTTTTGACCTCGGCATCGGCGCCCTGCACCTTTTCACCAGCAGCGACCGCGAGCGGCGGCTGATGATCAACTCCATCGGGCCGGTGTGGGACGGCAACGAGGTCTGGCTGGTCACCGGCGGCGGGGCGCTCTTCGCCGCCTTCCCCGAGGTGTATGCCACGGCTTTCTCCGGGTTCTACATCGCCTTCATGCTGCTGCTCTGCGGGCTGATCTTTCGCGCGGTGGCCATCGACTTCCGGTCGAAACGGGAGAACCCGGGCTGGCGCCAGATGTGGGACGTCAGCTTCTCGGTCAGCTCGATCCTCTCCAGCCTGCTGGTGGGGGTGGCCCTGGGCAACGTGGCCTGGGGCGTGCCGCTGGACGCGAGCCACGAGTTCGCCGGCTCCTTCCTCGGCCTGCTGCACCCTTACGCCCTGCTGGTGGGGGTGACCACGGTGGCGCTGTTCATGATGCACGGCGCGATCTACGGCATCCTGAAGACCGAGGACGAGCTGCAGGAGAAGCTGCGGCTCTGGGCCCGGCGCTCGATGATCTTCTTCATCATCTGCTATGTCTGCACCACCATGGCCACCCTGCTCTACGTGCCGAACATGACCGAGCACATCAAGGCCAACCCGGTGCTCTTTGTTGTGCCGTTCCTCGGCATGCTGGCCATCGCCAACATCCCGCGGGAGATCTTCCACCGCCGCGAGTTCCGCGCTTTTGTCTCCTCCTGCGTGGCGGTGGTGGCCCTGCTGGCCGTTTTCGGCATCGGGATGTATCCCGACATGATCTTCTCCAACCCCGAGGTCGCCAACAGTCTCGACATCTACAATGCCGCCTCGTCACCAAAGACACTGAAGATCATGCTGATCATCGCTGTCATCGGCGTGCCCATTGTGCTGGCTTACACGGTGAGCATTTACTGGATTTTCCGCGGCAAGGTCAAGCTGGACAAGATGAGTTACTAACACTCATGGCAGTGGTATCATCACCCCATGAACAAGGCCACGGCGCTGAGCCATCCCAACATCGCCTTCATCAAGTACTGGGGTAATCGAGACCACGAGCGGCATCTGCCGGCGAACGGATCGATCTCGATGAATCTCGACGGCCTGACCACGCGGACCACGGTCAGCTTCCAGCCGTCGCCGGCCGCCGACACGCTGGTGATTAACGGGCGCCAGGCCGACAGCACGGCGCTGCGACCGTGTTTCGCGGATCCTCGATATCGTGCGCGAGATGGCCGGTATCGACGAGCGCGCGGAGGTGCTCAGCGAGAACGATTTTCCCGCCGGCGCGGGGATCGCTTCCTCGGCCTCGGCCTTTGCGGCGCTGGCCCTGGCGGGCAGTGCGGCCGCGGGCCTCGAACTCGGCGAGCCCGAACTGTCGCGCCTGGCGCGGTGCGGGTCCGGTTCCGCGGCGCGCTCGGTTCCCGGGGGGTTCGTGGAATGGCCGGCCGGCGGCGGTGATCACGATTCCTTCGCCCATTCCATCGCTCCCGCCGATCACTGGAACCTGGTGGATTGTGTCGCCATCGTCAGCACGTCACCCAAGGACACCGCTTCCATCGACGGGCATGCGCTCGCCTCGAGCAGTCCCCTGCAGGCAGCGCGGGTGGCGGATACGCCCCGCCGGCTCGACATCTGCCGCCTGGCCGTGCTCGAGCGTGACTTCGATACGCTGGCCTCCATCGTGGAAATCGACTCGGACCTGATGCATGCGGTGATGTTGAGTTCCACCCCGGTGCTTCATTACCTGACCTTCGCTTCGGAAGAGGTGATGAGCGCCGTCCGCCGGTGGCGGCGCCAGGGCATCCCCGTCTGTTACACCGTGGATGCGGGCGCCAATGTGCACGTGCTGACGCTCGGGGAGGAGGCGGAGGCCGTGGAGCAGCGGCTGCGGCGGATCCCCGGGGTGCTCGACGTGCGGTCCGCTCGCACGGGCGGCGCGGTGACCCTCTTACGGAACGGGGATTGACACGCGTCGCCCAACGTTTCTGCAGCGGCCTTCCTCGGTCGTGTGCGGGGCTTCCGTGGCATAATGATTATCCGGATGGACAACGACCAGCCGGCTCCGGCCGGCTGCTGCCGCAATGAGGAGCATCACGATCATGGATCAGCCACTGAGCTGCCGCCCCGCGGTGGGCGACGACAAAAGCGACTTTTCCCGGGACAACGAGTGTCCCGACCCCACCTTCTACAGCCGCGCCCGCCTGGTGGAGCACCTGGACAACCGGGCGCTGGAGACGGTGGAGCGGCTGGTGGGCACCCTGCTGGTGGAGGAGAACCCCCGGATCCTCGACCTGATGGCCAGCCACGACTCGCACCTTCCCGCGGCCCTTTCCCCGGCCGAGGTAGTGGGGCTGGGGCTCAACGAGACCGAGTTGGAACAGAACGCCCGCCTGGACCGGCGGGTGATCCATGATCTGAACAAGGACCCGGAGCTGCCCTTCGAGGACAGCTCGTTCGACGCCGTGCTCAACGTGATCTCGGTGGACTACCTGGTCCGGCCGGAAGTGGTGCTGGCCGAGGCGGGCCGGGTGCTCAAGCCCGGCGGCCTGCTGCTTGTGGTTTTCTCCAACCGCTACTTTCCGGAAAAGGCCACCCACGTCTGGAAGCGCTCCACCGAGGAGGAGCGGCTGCTGCTGGTGCAGGACTGGATCCGTGCCGCCGGCGTCTTTGACGAGCCGCGGTATTTCGCTTCCCGCGGCCTGCCCCGCCCGGCCGATGACCGCTATGCCGAGCTGGGCATCCCCAGCGACCCGGTGATCGCAGTCTACGCCGAACGGGCCGGTGGTAACGGAGCGGCGCGGCCCGATCCGGCCGAAGCGGCCGGCGACGTGGCCACCCCCGACCCGGCGCTGGTGGCCGAACGTAAAGCGGCGGTGCGCCACACCGGCTGCTGCCCTTACTGCGAGCAGCCGCTGTCCAAGTGGGCCGTGCCCCAGACCCCGTTCACCGAGTGGAACGTGGAGACGATGTACGTCTGCTTCAACGATGACTGCTCGTACTACGTGCGCGGCTGGCAGACCATGGAGTCCCAGGGCAACTTCGGCTTCTCCTACCGCCTGCGCTTCAACCCGGACAACAACACCTTCCCGCCGTTGCCGGTGCCGAGCCACAAGGCGTTCCGCAGCGGCATCCTCGGCGACGCTTCCGACCTGGTGGAAGCGGTGGCCGCCGGCTGAGGGACCCGACCGTGGATTCACTGACCCAGTTGACCGCCGGTGCCGCCGTGGGGGAAGCGGTCCTCGGCCCGAAGGTGGGACGGAAGGCCATGCTCTGGGGGGCGGTGCTGGGGACGCTCCCCGACCTCGACGTCCTGCTCCCGGTGGACGGGCCGGTGGAGGCGTTCGTCTCCCACCGCGGCTTCAGCCACTCCCTGTTCCTGCTGGCGCTGCTCTCCATCCCTGCCGGATGGCTGATCAGCCGGATCCACCGTGACTCCCCTAAACACACGGTGGGCTGGATGTTGCTCGCCTTCCTTGTTTTCCAGTCCAGCGTGCTGATCGATTTCCTCACGGTGTACGGCACGCAGATATTCTGGCCCTTCGACACCACCCCCAGGGCCTGGCCGATCTTCTTCATCATCGACCCGCTGTTCACCCTGCCGCTGTTGGTGGGGTGCCTGGCGGCGCTGCTGATAAGGGCAACCGGCGCCTGGGCCACCGGATGAACACGGTGGGCCTGCTGCTCTGCCTGTCCTACACCCTGTGGGCGGCCGGCGTGCGGGAGTTCGCTCGACCACCGGGTGGCCTCGAAACTGGAGCGCCAGGACATCGACTGGTCCCGCCTCACCGCCACCCCGGCGCCGTTCACCACACTGCTCCACCGCTACGTGGGCATCGACGGGGACACCTATTTCGAAGCCTACTTCTCGCTCTTCGACGGGGACGCGCCGCTCCTCGTGGAGCGCTATCCCCGGCGGACGGCGCTGCTCAGCGGCCTGGAGGAGCACCGGCCGGTGGCCCGCCTGCGCTGGTTCTCCCGGGGGTTCTACGCCCTGGCCGAGGAAGGCGGCGGGATCGTGGTCAGCGACCTGCGCATGGGGACCGAGCCCTCCTACGTTTTCAGTTTCCTCGTGGGCCGCAGGGACGGGCCGGTGACCGTGCCGCTGGCGCCGGAGCAGCTGGAAATGACCTTCCAGCGGCGGCAACTGGCCTGGGTCTGGCACCGGATCTGGGACCCGTCACTGGCGACCAAAGTTGCACAAGAGCCAAACCTCTGATTTAATAAGAAATTCGATTCCTTCCATGGAAAGCCCTTGCTTTCCATGGTCGATCGAGTGGAACACTGTCGGGAGGATGGAAAGGCGGGGCGCGGTTCCCGGGCCGCCACCGCCTTTCCCGGCACCGCACACATGACCCACGGGGAAAGTCGCTTCCGCTGGAGGCGGGGGGTGAGTCCTGCGTGCCGGTCAAGCATCCCCGGACCTGGCTCCGTCTGATGGCCGCGACAGATACAGATTACGAATACCTCCTGGTGGGCGGCGGGCTGCAGAGCGGCCTGATCACGCTCGCCCTGCGCTCCAGGCGACCCGAGTCCCGCATCGCCATCGTCGAACGCGACAAGGCGCTGGGGGCAACCACACCTGGTGTTTCCACGCCGGCGACGTCTCTCCCCGAGCCACGGATTGGATCGAACCCCTGGTCTGCCACCGCTGGCCGGGATACGAGGTGCGGTTCCCCGGGTTCCGGCGGACCGATCGACGTCGCGTATTCGGCGATCACCAGCGACCGGATGGACCGGGTTGTCCGGGAGGCGATTGATGGTCGTCCGGGTTCGCGGCTCTTTCTCGGCGCCGAGGCGCTTCGTGTTGAGCGCGGCGCGGTACACCTTACCGATGGGCAGGTGTTGACCGCGACAGTCGTCATCGATGCCCGCGGCCCCGAGAGGAGCGCCGCGAGCCCGAAGAGCGCCGGGTTTCAGAAGTTCGTCGGCCTCGAGGTGGACCTGGAGGCGCCCCACGGCCTGGAACGGCCGCTGCTGATGGATGCCGAGCTGGACCAGGAACAAGGGTTCCGCTTCATGTACGTGCTGCCCCTGGCCGAACGCCGGCTGCTGCTGGAGGACACCTACTTCCACCAGTCGCCGGCGCTCGACGCCGAGGGTGTCCGGGCCGAGATCATGGCCTACGCCGAGCGCAAGGGTTACGCGGTGGCCGCGGTGGCCCGCGAGGAGAAGGGCGTGCTGCCCATGACCTGGAGAGGTTCGCTGCCCGAACGGCGACCGCCGGGGGCCATTGCCGCCGGTTTTCAGGGCGGCTGGTTCCACCCGGCCACGGGCTACTCGTTGCCCATCGCCGCCCGGGTGGCGGACCACATCGCGAACCGACCGCTGGAGACCATCCAGCATCAGGGGCTCGACGAACTGGTGCCCCGGCAGCGCTCGCAGTCGCGGTTCTGCCATATGCTCAACCGTCTGCTCTTCCGCTGGTACGCCCCGCGGTCGAGAAGACACATCTTTGAACGTTTCTACCGGCTGCCCATGGCCACCATCGAGCGCTTCTACGCGCTGCGGATGACCTGGGCCGACCGGTTCCGGCTGCTGGTGGGGAACCCGCCCAGGGGGTTCTCACCCCGCTACCGGTTGACTGAAGGGTACGGACAGATGAATATTGCTGACAAACTGCTTGGCCCCGATGCCGACCTCGGCGAACTGATGAGGGGTCTCTTCGAGCGTCTGCCTTCCGAGGGGGACGATCAGGGTGATATCGATCCCCGCTACTGGGACAGGGCGCTGATCGACCCGGCCCGGGACATTCTCAGCCGCTCGGGAAAGGGAGTGCGGGCGAAGCTGATCGAACACGCCTGGCACCTCGCCGGCGGTGACCCTGCGGGGCCGCCTGACGAGCTTCCCGTGCTCATCGAGCTGTTGCACGCGGGGTCGCTGATCATCGATGATATCGAAGATGATTCGGCGATGCGCCGGGGCGCTCCCACGATGCACCGGCGCTACGGCGTTCCGGTGGCGATCAATACGGCCAACTGGCTTTACTTCCTCTCGCTGACTCTCCTCTTCCGCGTCGAGCTGGGCGCGGCCGCCCGGCTGGCGCTCTACGAGGACATCAGCCTCGGGCTGTTGCGCTGCCACAAGGGCCAGGCGCTGGACCTGACGGTGAACATCACCCGCGTCCCCAGGCCACAGGTGCCGGCACTGGTCACCCGGTCCACACGGCTGAAGACCGGCTCGCTGATGGAGATGGCCGCCATGATCGGCGCTCACGGCGCCGGCGCACCGCCGGAGGTGGTGGCGGCGCTGGCCTCGTTCGGTGCCGGCTACGGCCTGGGCCTGCAGATGATCGACGACTGGAGCGGCCTGAACATCCCCGAACGGCTGGATAAGGGTATCGAGGACATCCGGCACTGCCGCCCCACCTGGCCCTGGGCCTGGCTGGCCGAGATGCTGGACGACGTGACATACGCCGGGCTGGCCCGCCAGGCCGGCGCGGCTTCCATCGACTGGGATGCCGAGCAGGTGATCGGGAAAATGCGCGACGCCTTGATCCCCATCGCACGGAACCGCATCGCCGCGCAGCTGCAGCAGGCACTGGCGGACCTGCGCGGGAACATCGGCGACTCGCCGCGGCTGGAACAGCTCGGCGAGGACGTCTTCAAACTGGAGAGTGCATATGGCTAGCAGCGGAGGGGCACCGCGGGCAGCGGTGGTGGGCGGCGGTTTCGGCGGCCTTGCCGCCGCGGTGATGATGCAGAACGCGGGAATCCAGACCACCGTGTTCGAGAAGCGCGACCAGCCGGGGGGCCGGGCCTATGTCTACGAAGACCAGGGGTTCGTCTTCGACGGCGGCCCGACGGTGATCACCGCGCCGCTGATCTTCGAGGAGCTGTTCGCCGATACCGGGGCCCGCCTCGAGGACTACGTGGAGCTGATCCCGGTCCACCCGTTCTACCGCCTGATCTGGGACGACGGGGACACCTTCAACTACGACGGCGATTCGGAGTCGATGGTGGCCCAGATCCGCGAACGCGACCCGGGGGACGTGGAGGGCTATCTCAAGTTCACCGAGTACGCCCGCAAAGTCTTCATCGCCGGGTACAGCGAGCTGGCCGCCACGCCCTTCCTCAATTTCAGCGACATGGTGCGGGTGGCCCCGGCGCTGATCCGGCTCCGGGCCGACCGTTCGGTCTACCGCGCGGTGAGCCGCTTCGTCAAAAACGACCACATCCGCCAGGCGCTGAGTTTCCACTCGCTGCTCGTGGGCGGCAACCCCTTCGAAACCAGTTCGATCTACACCCTGATCCACTACCTCGAGCGCGAGTGGGGCGTCTTCTTCCCCCGCGGGGGCACCGGCGCCCTGGTCCGGGCGGTGGTCAAGCGGTTCGAGGAACTGGGCGGCGAGGTCCGCCTCTCCACGCCGGTGAGCCGGGTGGACCTCGAGCAAGGCAACGGCCGGGTGAAACACCTGGTGACCAGCGAGGGGGCCGAGCGGGAACCCTTCGACCTGGTGGTCTCCAACGCCGATATCCACCACACCTACGGCACGCTGCTCGGCAGCGTGCCCCAGGCCGCGCGGATGCGCAAACGGCTGGAGCGGATGCAGTGGTCGATGTCCCTCTTCGTGCTCTACTTCGGTACCGACCGCCGCTATGACAAAGAGGTGGCCCACCACACCATCATCTTCGGGCCGCGCTACAAGGGGCTGCTCAACGACATCTTCCGCGGCAGCAGCCTGGCCGAGGACTTCAGCCTCTACCTGCACATGCCCACGGTGACCGACCCATCGCTGGCCCCCGAGGGCTGCGAGACCTTCTACGTGCTCTCGCCGGTGCCGCACCTGGGCAATGCACCCCTCGACTGGAGCGCAGCCGGCGAGGCATACGCCGACCGGATCCTCGCCGCGCTGGAAACGCACCTGCCCGGGCTGCGCAAGCACCTGGTGACGAAGTTCTGGTTCACCCCGCAGGACTTCAAGAGCGTCTACAACACCTACATGGGCTCGGCGTTCTCCTGCGCCCCGCTGCTGACCCAGAGCGCCTGGTTCCGGCCGCACAACCGCGACGACCGGATTCCCGGCCTCTACCTGGTGGGTGCGGGGACCCACCCCGGGGCCGGGGTGCCCGGGGTGGTCAACTCGGCCAAGGCCACCGTGCGCCTGGTGACCGAGGACTTTCTCGGATGACACAGGACCCGATCGAACAGTGCGCGGAAATCATCCGCTACCACTCGAAGAGTTTTTCGCTGGCCTCGCGGCTGCTCCCCGAGGCGGTGCGCCGGCGCGCCGTGGTTGTCTACGCCTGGTGCCGGCGGGCGGACGACGCGGTGGACCTCGCCCCGGCCGGGAGGCAGCCCGCAGCGCTCCAGCGGCTGAGGCGGGAACTGGACGACGTGTACGGCGGTCGGCCGCTGGACGATCCGGTGCTCTCCTCGTTTCAGCAGGTGGTGCGGGAGTGCGGCATCCACCGCCAGTACGCCGACGAACTGCTTGCCGGCATGGAGATGGATGTCGTCGGCACGCGCTACGAGACCATGGACACCTTCCTGCTCTACTGCTTTCGCGTGGCGGGCACGGTGGGGCTGATGATGTGCCACGTCATGGGGCTGAGCGATGAAGGGGCGGTCCGCCATGCCGCGCACCTGGGGATGGCGATGCAGATGACCAACATCTGCCGCGACGTGCTGGAGGACTGGCAGCGTCAGCGGCTCTACATCCCGGAGGAGCTGCTCGCCGCCCAGGGCTGTTCGCGGCTGGCCGACCGTCTGGGCGGCGATTTCCCCGAAGAGGCGCGTGAACCGGTGGCCCGGGCCACGGCGGCGCTGCTCGACGAGGCCGACCGCTACTACGCCTCGGGCGACCGCGGGCTCCACGCGCTGAGCCGGCGCTGCGAGGTGTCGATCAGGACCGCCCGCAAGGTCTACTCGGCCATCGGCGCGCGGGTGCGCGGCGCGGGGTGCGACCCGCTGGCCGGGCGGGCCTTCGTGCCCCTGGGGCAGAAGCTGGTCCTCGTCGCCGGGGCCCTGGGCCGGTCCCTTAGCGGCCGCCGGGCCGCCGGGGCCGCCGTGCACGCAGCGCCGGAGAACTGCATATCGTTTCCCGAGGACATCATGCCGGTGGAAGCCAGATGAAACAATTTGTCCTCACGATCATCGCTCTCGCCGTCCTGCTCGCCGGGGGCTGTACCTCGGCCACGGGGATGCGGAAGGCCGTGCCGGGAGGGGACGAGGGCGGGGCCCTGCACATCGTTGTCGACGGCATCAGTCCCCCGGAGGGGGTGGTGCACGTGGCGCTCTTCGACTCGGCGCAGGGGTTTCCCGGCGAGGCCGGCAGCGAGCTGCGCCTGGCCGAGGTGCCGGCGGACGGTGACGCGGTGCGCGTCACCTTCACCGGCCTGCCGACGGGGCGTTACGCGGTCAGCGTCTACCACGACCTCGACAGTGACGGCCGGATGGAGACCGACCGGTTCGGCCGGCCCCTCGAACGCTACGGCACGTCGAACAATGTCCGCGGTCGTTTCGGTCCGCCGACGTTTGCCGCAGCCGCGTTCACGTTGGCGGACGGGCCCCGGGAGATCGAGATCACCCTGGTGGCTACCGACGAGTGATGCGGGCGGCCGGGCCCTGCGGCCGGCGCCCGCGGGAAAGGGAGGAAGATGACGGGACATCAACGGGTGCTGATGCTGCCCGCGGCGGGCGGGCGCGAGCGTGTCGGGGAGCGGGCGACGGCCGTCGTCGCCGGCGGCGGGATCGCCGGGGTGGCCGCCGCGGCGGTGCTGGCCGAGCGGGGGGTGGCGGTCACGCTGTTCGAGCGGGAAGGCTATCTCGGAGGCCGGGCCGGTGCCTGGACCGACCGCCTGGCCGACGGGACCTCCTTTGAGATGGAGCGGGGGTTCCACGCCTTTTTCCGGCAGTATTACAACCTGCAGTCGCTGCTGCGGCGGATCGACCCGCAGCTCGGCTTCCTCCGGCCGCTGGAGGACTACCCGATCCTCGGCCCGGGGGGCCAGGTGCAGAGTTTCGCCAACCTCCCCCGCCGCACCCCGTGGAACGTGATCACCCTCACCGCCCGGACGAAAGCGCTGACCCTCCGCGACCTGTCCCGGGTCGGCGCCCGGCGGGCCCTGGAGATGCTGACCTTCGACCTGGAGAAGACCTACCGCCGCCGGGACGGGATGAATGCCGGCGAGTATCTCGATTCGCTGCGCTTCCCCCCCGACGCCCGGCGCCTGCTCTTCGACGTCTTCGCCCACTCGTTCTTCAACCCCGAGCGGGAGATGTCGGCCGGCGAGCTGCTGATGATGTTCCACTTCTACTTCACCGGCAACCCCGAAGGGCTGATCTTCGACGTGGCCGACGCCCCCTTCTCCCGGTCGATCTGGACGCCCTTCGGCCGCTACCTCGAATCGCTGGGGGTCAGCGTGCGTACCGGCGAGCCGGTGGGGGCCGTGCGCCGCCGCGCCGGCGGCGGCTGGCAGGTCTCCACCGGCTCGGCCGCGGTGGACGCCGACGGCGTGGTGCTGGCGGTGACCGTCCCGGCGATCCGCGAGATCGTCGCCGCCTCGCCGGACCTCGACGACCCGGAGTGGCGGGCGTCGATCGAGAAGACGTCGCTGACCAACCCCTTCGCCGTCTGGCGCCTCTGGCTCGACCGGCCGGCTGCCGAGGGGCGCGCCCCCTTTGTCGGCACCACCGGCCTGGGCCCCATCGACAACATCTCGCTCTACGAGCTGTTCGAGGACGAGAGCCGGAGCTGGGCCGAGGCCAACGGGGGCTCGGTGGTGGAGCTTCACGCCTATGCCGTGGACGAGGGCGCGGCGGAAGAGGACCTCAAGCGGGAACTGCTCGGCGCGCTGCACCAGCTCTACCCCGAAACGAAGAAGGCCCGCATCCTGGAAGAGCGCTGGCTGGTCAGGCAGGACTGCCCGGCCTTTGCCCCCGGTTCTTACGCGGCGAGGCCCGGCGTGGCCACGCCGTTCCCCGGGCTGACCATCGCCGGCGACTTCGTCAAGCTGCCGATCCCCAGCGCGCTGATGGAGCGGGCCGCCGCCTCGGGCTTCCTGGCGGCAAACCATTTTCTGGCCGACTGCGGCGTAGCCCCCGAGCCGATCCGCTCGACTCCGGCCCGGGGCCTGCTTTCCTGGCTGCCGGTCTGACGGAGGTGTTCAAGGGATGTTCAGGGATTCGGATGGATTGAAGCTGTTCGGCCGCGAGCTCGGTCCGGCCGAGCCCGTTTCCACGGACCCCGACTGGATGCAGGCCCGCGTGCCCTGGATCGAGCAGGGGCTGGAACGGGCGCTGGCTCTCCCCTCGGGAGGGTGGTACGTCCTCGGGACCTCCGCCGACCTGGGGCCGCAGCCGCGGCGCTACCGGGTGGACGGCAGGGACTACGTCGGCTGGCGCAGCGGCGGGAGGGTGACGGTGGCGCCGGATTCCTGCCCGCACATGGGCGCGCCGCTGTCCGACGGGACGCTGCGCGACGGCCGCGTGGTCTGCCCGTGGCACGGGCTGGCCCTGGGCACGGAGCCTCACGGAAGCTGGCGGCCGGTGGCGGTGCACGACGACGGCGTGCTGCTCTGGATCCGGACGGGGGAGGCGCAGCCGGGCTTCGACACGCCGGTGCTGTCGCCGCGGCCGGAGAAGTGCCTCGCGGCCGTGCTGCGGCAGGAGGTGCGCTGCGACCCCCGGGACGTCATCGCCAACCGGCTCGACCCGTGGCACGGCGCCCATTTCCACCCGCACTCCTTCGCCCGGCTCAAGGTCATCGGGCAGGAGGACGACGCGATCACCGTGCGGGTGGTCTTCCGCATCTTCCGCCGGATCGGCATGGAGGTGGACGCGCGGTTCCACTGCCCCGAACCGCGGACCATCGTGATGACCATCATCGGCGGGGAAGGGGTGGGGTCGGTGGTGGAGACCCACGCCACGCCGCTGGACCCCGGCCGCACCCTGGTCACCGAGGCGACCCTCGCCACCTCGGAGCGGCCGCAGTTCCAGACCGTGGTGCGGCTCTGCGGCCCGCTGCTGCGCCCCCTGATGCGTTGGCGCGCGCACCGGCTGTGGGTCGAGGACGCGGCCTACGCCGAACGGCGCTGCGCGCTGCGCGCCGCCCGCTGAGGCTGGTTTCAGGCCGACTCCCAGCACCGCCAACTGCGCCCGGCATATGTTGACCGCCACCCGGGAAACCAATACTATCCATTCGGGTCGTGATGCGGCCTGGTTGCTTTCCGTGAAAAACCGATTGGTCGAACCGAACCGGTGCACAACGATTCGTGACGGCACCTGAGGGGATGATGGTCTGGTGACATGAAGCGG
Source organism: uncultured Acidobacteriota bacterium (assembly GCA_963836075.1). Lineage (GTDB taxonomy): Bacteria > Acidobacteriota > JAQAZP01 > JAQAZP01 > JAQAZP01 > JAQAZP01. The sequence continues at coordinate 97,225 of CAWIIB010000009.1, read as the reverse complement.
CTGCTCGACGATATGGCGGCGTCCTTTGATCTCGACTACCGGGTGCATGGCGTCCGGATCGCGGAACTGGTCGAACGCCTCGACATCGATCTGGACAAAGTCTCGCTGGATGACTGGGGCACCCCCGGACCGCCGGGAAAAACGGCGCACGCGAGTCAGGGGGAGGTGGACCTGCACTACGTGCCCCACCTCTTTCCCGGAATGGATCTCAAACTGCGGCTGGCACATCGTCTGCAGTACCATTTGCTGCCCAGGGAGCTCCCCCCCAACGCCCCTGTCGGGGTTTCCGCCGTGCTCGAGTCGTTCTGCCATCTCAGTGGCGACCTGTTCGGCTGGGATGTGACGGCCGACGGAGAGTTTCTGATCTGGATAGTGGACATGTCCGGGCATGGTCTGGAAGCGGGGCTTGCCTCGGTATTGTTGAAACTTGTCATCGACGCCCTTCACAGCCCGGGCCGCCTTGACCGGCTGGTGGGCGAGTTGAATGCGGCACTGCACCACCTGGTGCAGCCCTGCGGCAGGACCGTGTACGCCACGGGGTTCTTCATCACTCTGGGAGCTGATGGAACAGCGAGCTACTGCTCGGCGGGCCACCTGCCGGCACTGATCAGCGGAGCGGCGGGTGATCTGCGTGAACTGGGTTCCAACTCGCGTCCCATCGGGCTGTTCCCGGATGAGAGCTTCAAGGTCGAGCAGGCCCGGCTCGCACCTGGCGAGACGCTCTTTCTCTACACCGACGGCTTGGTCGAACTGATCACCCGCTCCGGTGAACAGTTCGGCCTCGACCGATTGCGCGACTTTTTGCGGCACAACCACGAGGGGCCGCGGGCTTTGACCGACAAACTGTTCAGCCGTATCTCCGAAGAGCATGACATGACGAAGATCGATGACGACGTCACTTTCCTTGCCGCGAAGATGCACTAGCGGCATGATTGCCCGGACGTTCCCACCGCCTCACTACTCCTGCTGAAGCTGGTTCGGTTGACGCTATTGTCCGATCTCAAGCGGGTTGTGGGTGCCGCTCTTGTCATCTTCGACAGGGATGGAGTGTTCCACCCGATGCCCTTCGGCATGCAGGATTACATCGGTGTCCTCTCCATCCCGCGGGCGATCACCAGCTTCCAGCGGCCGTTCCGCACCGCGTGCTGACGGCCCTTGATCCCTGAGCGTCTTTATATTTTCCAGAAAAAGTCCAGTTTATTTTTGTAATTTTGTAACGATATGGCGTTAGAATAGTCTTAATACTGTACAGCTATGTGCAGATTTGTCGCCACGATGGATTACCGGGCGGCTTTATTGGAACGCAAACGAAGATCAATATGGAAGGAGAAACGTTATGATCGGAAACATGAAAGCAATCGGGTGCGCGACGCTGACCCTGGCCCTGGTGCTGTGCCTGCCCTTGAGCGCCCTGGCCCAGGAAAAGACTGGAACCGCCTTCACCGTTGACGACCCCACGGGCCGCAATACGGTCACCTTCAAGAGCGTTGCCCCGCTGGAGGACATCGTTGGCACCTCAAACCAGGTGAGCGGAACGCTTCACTTCGACCCGGCGAAGCCTGAAGCCGGAGGCAGCGGCACGCTCAGCGTCCCGGTGGCCAGCCTCAACACCGGTATCCCCCTGCGCGACGAGCACCTGGCCGGCGCCGCCTGGCTTGATGCCGAAGGAAGCCCGAAAATCACTTTCACCTTCAGCGAGGTGAGGGATGTCAAGGCGGTTAAGGTCACCGACGAGGCGAAAACCTTCGACGTCGTGGCGGTGGGTGATTTCAGCATCAAGGGCAAAACCAAGCGGATGAGCGTTCCGGCCCGCATCACCTGGCTCAAGGAGAGCGAGTCGACGAAACAGCGCCAGCCCGGCGATCTGCTTGCCGCCCGGGCGACCTTCGACGTCAAGCTGGCCGATTTCGGAATCAGCGGACCGCCCGGCATGGATATCATCGGCAGCAAGGTCGGTGAAGCGGTGACCGTCGAATTTTCGGTGGTGGCCTCTTCCGCTCCTGCGAAGTGAAAGGCGAAGGCCGGCGCCGCGGCCGTCCGGGCCGCCGCCGGCCGCTGCCTCGGGGAGCAGACCATGAAGACCATCAGCAGATCGATATTCATCCTCGCCGCGGTGGTCACGGTGGCCGCCCTGGTCACCTGGCAGGCCACCGGCGGCGATTACTACACGAAGTTTTCCGTGGTGGAGCAGGTGGAGGCGCCTCCGGCGGCCGACGACCCGCTGGCCGCGGCCGGGTTCTACGATGGCGGGACGGTGACCCGCACCGAGACCCGGGACGAGTTCCGGCTGGGCCTGCTGCCCACGCCGTCCGGGCTGCTGGACAAGCACGCCCTGTCCGTGGTCACCCTGTCCGCCCCGCTCTGGGTGTTGGGAATCGCCGCAGCCTGGTTCAACCGCCGGCGGCGAATGGCTCAGGCGGCCCGCTGACCGACCGTGCCAGCCGCACGTTCGATTAGTGCCTGCGCCGCGGGGTTCCGCGGCGGGTGGTGGCGTGGGGGTCGTCAAGGTCGGCATTCACAAGGGGCCCCCGGGCTGGTCACCGTGACCACCGGCAAGACGTCTATCGTCAAGCGGACGGTCCTGCCCCAGCTCCAGGTCGAACACCGGCTCGCCCACGGTGACGATACCCAGGTGGCCGTCCACGGTGACCAGGTCGCCGTTGCTGAGGATCTCCGCAGCCTGGCGCACCCCGTTGACGCAGGGGATACCCAGTTCGCGGGCGATGATGGCGCCGTGGATCAGCATGCCGCCACGGCGCTCGACGATGGCGCCGGCCAGCATTACCAGGTGGGTCATGGTGGGTTGAATGGCGTCGCAGACCAGGACTTCGCCCTGCCGGAAAGCCCCGAGGTCCTCCCGTCCGCGGATGCAGCGGACGAGGCCGCTGGCCACCCCCGGCGAGGCCGGCTGGCCGATCAGTTGCCGGGGTGTTTCACCCGGAGTGTGCGCTGAGCGGCCGGGGTCCGCTGCCGGCATCTCCTCCTCGATGACCATCGGCTCTGCCGGCGGTTCACGCAGCGCCTCGGCAAGCTGAAGCGCGTGATCGCCGGTGACCCGGCCATCGCCGGTCAGCCTTCCCGAGCCGCGGAGCCGCTCCGCACCCAGGCCCAGGGCGCGCAGCAGCTGGCTCTCCAGCCGGGCCACCAGCAGGTTATCGTCGTCGCGCAGTTTCCAGCTCACCCGGCCGGTCTCCATGATCCCGGTTGCCTCGTCGCGGCACTGCGGTCCGACGGCCTCCAGCAGTCGCTGTTCCAGGTCGGCCACAGATACGCCGACCAGTTGACTGCCGGCCGGCGGGGGTGGCCGCTTCGACAGTTCGGCGATGATCCGCAGCAGCGGTTCGGGCCGGTCGCCCAGCCGTTCCCGGTCGTAGGTGATGTCGAGGTGACGCTCGTTGAGCTCTTCGAAGCCGCGGACGAATTCCCGTGCCCCGGCTGACCGGCCGGCCAGTTCGCGGCGGCACGCCGTCCAGTTCAGTGACCCGGCATGCGCGGCGAGCAGGTCTTCCACTGCCCGGTGCAGGGCGCTGTCCGCCGCCAGCTGCCGGGCCAAATCGTCTATGGCCCGGTTGCGCCGGGCGGCCAGCAACGGCTGGTCCCGGAGCAGGCCGACGAACTCATAGGGGTCTTCCGGCCGGACGGCATCGTTGTAATAGGTGGCCAGCCTGCGGACCCCGTGGGCAAAGGGGATGAACTCGTCCAGGTAGATCTTCTTCCAGCGCGCCAGGGCCCGGCTCCGCCGGTCGATGGTGTCGGCCAGCTGCCGGTCGTCCAGCCCGGCCAGGTCCTCTTCGGCCAATACCCGGGCTTCTTCCTCCAGCTGCGGGATCAGGCGGCCGGCCACCCGCTGCCGCAGGTCCCGCAGGCGGGCGTCACCGGGCCGCAGGGTGAGATACCAGTCCCGCTTGTCCTCCGTTTTGCGGGCGACGGTGGTGATCGGCCGGGCCTGGAGCACGGTGAGCGAACCGCTCCGTCCGGTCCACTCCATGTCCGGCGCCCATTCGAACAGCGCCTCCACCGACAGCAGGGTGTCGAGGATGGTGTTGAGGTCGCGGGGCTGCAGCAGCGGTTCGCCGTCCGTGCCGTCCTCACGCGCTCCCGGCAGCCAGGTGATGACGGTTCGCGAGTCGCGGTCGATCTCCCAGCGGTCGGGGTCCACTGCGCCGTCCACCAGCAGGCTGCAGGTCCCGGGCACTGATTCGATGATCGCCAGCTCCCTGCTGGTGTCCCGCGGGTCCCGGGCAAAAGCCACCCCGGAACGGTCGCGGTCCACCATCTCCTGTACCAGCACCGCCATGCGGCTGTGCAGCGGGTCGAGCCCCAGTTCCTTGCGGTAGAGCAGGGCCGCGTCTGACCAGAGCGATGCCCAGACCAGCCGCACCGCATCCGCCACTGCCTGCGGGCCGCGGACGCCGATGATCGATTCGTGAAGGCCGGCGAAACTGCGGCCGGCGGAGTCCTCGCCCACCGCCGAAGAGCGGACGGCCAGCGCGGCGCCCTTATCGAAGCGGGTCATCCCGTCGGCGATGATCTCGAGCAGGTGGCCGGGCAGAGCGTGGGAGAGAAAGAGGGAGCGGATGCGCAGCGCGGTGTCCCAGATCTCCTCCCAGCGCATCTCGTCCATCGGCTTGCGGCCCAGTTCCATGCGGATGGCTGTGGTGATTTTCGCCTGATCGATAAACGCCTGGTAGGCCGCCGTGGTGAGCACGAACCCGGCGGGCACGGTGAACCCCGCACCGGCCAGCCGGGCCAGCTTGGCCGCCTTGCCGCCGGTGATCCGTTCGTCGCAGTGTGCGGTGCGGTCCAGCGGGATCAGGAACGGGGGTCGGGAACCCATTGGCTGACCTCCTGGAACCGCATCACGTGCAGGAAACGCACCGCATCCACCCGGAAGAGGGCCGATGTGTCGGCGTGGACGAAGGCCCGCAGGTAGGGGTGACGGGTGAGGAACAGCTCGACCCAGCGGTGGAACTCCTCGCCGCCCTCCACGTGGGTCGCCTGCCCGGTGACGGTGACCGCCTCGGTGTTCATGAACTCGCCCACCCGGTCGGGCCGGTTGTCAATGAGCAGGGCCACCCGGCCGCTCCTGGTGAGCATGCTGAACTTTCGAGTGGCCCTCGGCGTGGTGAACACGGCGTGGCGCAGGTCCGGGGTGAAGGCGAACGCCACCAGCGCGCCGTAGGGCTGGCCCTCCCCCTGGACGCAGAGTACGGCGTAGGGCTGGTTGTCCACCAGGCGCTGGATCCGCTCGCGCACCGTTGCCCGGGAAGGGGCATCGTCATCCCCGGACGTTCCGCCATCGATTACCGGCTCGTCAATAGTGCTCATCGCGTCAAGTCTCCGTGCGGCCTGTTCTCGCTCGTGAGTGACGATAGTGGTTTCGGCCGCCAAAATCAGGGTGTCTTCATCGGCCGAATCCGCGCAGCAGAGCCCCTTCCAGGAAGTATTCCATGGCGGACCTCAACCTGCTGATCCAGTCGTCGGCAACCCTGGTGATGGTCGGCCTGATCTGGTTCGTCCAGCTGGTGCACTACCCGTTGTTCAGCCGTGTCGGCCGGCAGGGCTTCCCCACCGATGATGCTCTGGGCCTGGACCTGAGCCGTCCGGGTCCCGATTATGCCTGCTGGAAGATAATGACGATCAGGCACATCACCAGCACGGTGACCGCAGGCACCGATTTCTGCGGCGAGTCCTTGGCTTTCATGTGCATCAGGATGGCCCCGAGCATCAGGACCGCCAGGCCGGCCGCCGCCGGTTTGACCACGGCCGAAATCCACACCCCGATGATCAGCAGGGCGGCGCAGAGGACCTTGAGAAACCCGATGATACCCACCGACCAGGGGGGCAGGCCGTAGACGGCGAACTCCTCTTTCATGCTTTTCGCGGCGCCGCCGCGCCAGGCGGTGGGTTTCCCGAAGCGCAGCAGCCAGACATTGAGAATTATCAGAGCGATTACCAGTTGGAGAAGAGTCGTGAACACCTGCATGGCGGTCTCCCTTCCGTTGGCGGCGGACATTGAACAGCGGCGACCCGGTCACATTGCCTGTACACTCTATACCGATAGTCCGGTCTGCGTGAAAAAAATTGTCGTCCGGGTTTTACGGACCAAGGTGCAGAGGGCGATGCCGCCGCTCTCGCCGGGGCGTCCGAAACCGCACGCCCCGGCGTGGCGGATCTACTTGCGCAGGGCCTCGTGGACCTTGCCCACCATCTTGGCTGAAGGCGTGAGCGTGGCGTCGCCCTCCTCCTTCCACTTGGCCGGACAGCCCTCGTCCTTCTTCTTCATCAGGTAGAGGTTGGCCTTGAAGCGGCGCATCAGCTCGTCGATGTTGCGGCCGAGGTTCAGCTGGTTGATCTCGGAGTTCATCACCGTGCCGTCCGGCGCGATGAGGAACGTGCCGCGCAGGGCCACGCCCGCGTCATCGAGGTAGACGCCGAACATCTTCGCCAGCCTGGCGTTGGCGTCGGAACCCATCTTGTAGGTGACGTTGGCCAACTCGCCCTCGTTGTGCTTCCAGGCCAGGTGCACGAACTGGGTGTCGCAGCTGACGGTGATCAATTCACAGCCCAACTTGTCAAAGCGGTCTTGCTGCTCTGCCAGAGCAGCGAACTCGGTCGCTCAGACAAAGGTGAAGTCCGCGGGATAGAAGAAGAGGCAGGTCCAGCGTTTCTTCCCCATGTTGTCGGACAGTTTGAAGGTGTCGAAATCGTCCTTTGTCGGATCGTAGACCGGGATCTCGAAATCGGGGACCTTGTCCCCCACCGAGATCGGCCGGTCGTGTCCCGGTTCACATGTCATCGTATTTCCTCCATTGCTGTTGTTGGATCAGTCGAGCAGCACCAGTTTGAACGGGCGGGTCCGCCACAGATGAATCCGGTGCCTGTGGATAACAGACAAAAATTATAGAAATTCTCCCTGCCCATTTCAACACCTGCAGCAACAGGACGGTAACCATCGTGTCCCGCTCTGACCGGCCACCGCCTGCACCATGACCCGTTTTCCGAACCCGGACCACCTGCAGCAGATCATCCGATCAGACGAATCCTCCAGCGAGGCTCGCATGACAGCAGATCCACCGGGTTGGGACGTTGGCCGGCAGGGAAAAAACGATATTTTTTGTAACCAATCGCCGCATATTTCCATCTTACTAATGTAGACATTTTATAGACAGCCGTGTTTGATTGTGAAATAAACTCCCTGTAAGGGTTTCTTGTGGTATGATTGTAATAGATTTATATTAGACAGATCTTCGGCTGGCGAGGTCAACAGAGATCGAGCCTGCGGATTTGATGAAAACCCGAGCTGGTCACCGGAACGAACATGTCCACTGGGACTTCCGGGCAGCCTTCGAAAAGGACTTGAAAGATCATGAACATCATCAACAGTTCGATGGTTCGGTTGGTCGGCATTGCCCTGCTGATCCTGTTTATCGGCGGTCTGCCGCCGGCGGGCGTGGGCATGGCTCAAACAATAGCGCCGGAAAAGGTGGCGAACGGAGCACCGATCCTCCTCAAGTACGGGGCATTCCGGCCAGCCGTGAGCGAGCCCGAGATTCCCCGGGAATTTCGTGCCGCTGCAAACAATACGGTTCGACTGGTCCAGGTGACCGGGCCGCTGACCTCCGACGAGGTTGATTCCCTCGAGCAGGCCGGCGCGGTGATCCTCGGCTACGTGCCCGAGTTCACCTACCTGGCCGACGTTTCCGACGCGGCACTGGACCGGGTCCGGGAACTGCCCGTGGTCAACTGGGTGGGCCAGTACCACGCGGCATTCAAGATCCAGCCGGGGCTCCTCCAGTCCGGGGAAAGCCTGCTGGAAGTGAATGTCCTCTATTTTAACGAACTGGGCGGCGAGAGCCGTCTGGCCGGCCTGAAAGCTGACGCCAGAGCAATTGGTGCAGCCATCACCGCCGAGGAGTCGGATTACCCGATTATCAGAATGCGTCTGCCGGCAAGTGCCATCGCCGCCCTGGCCTCGCGGCCCGAAGTGCGCTGGATCGACCGCTGGGACCCGCCGGTGGCCCTGATGGACAAGATCCGCAACTTCACCGGCGCCACCGCGGTGCAACTGGACGGATTTGACGGAACAGGCATCGTTGGCCAGGTGAAGGACGACGGCATCGACCAGGGGCACCCCGACTTCGGCAACCTCATCGGCACCTATGGCGGTCCGGTGGTGAACTCCCACGGCACCTCCACCTTCGGCATCGTTTTCAGTGACGGGGCCGCCAGCAGCTCGGCACTGGGCATGATGCCCGCCGGCCAGGGCGTCTTCTGCGACTGGTATGTCAACCGCACCGGATCGATCAGCAACCTGGTCAACTCCTGGGGCGGCGTGTTCCAGTCCAACAGCTGGCACCAGGGGAACACCGACGGCGACTACTCCAGCTATGCGCAGCAGAATGACGCTGCCGTCAACACCTATGACGTGAGCATGCTCTACGCTGCCGGCAACTACGGCACCGGCCCGGTGACGATTTCCCAGGATGCGGCGGCCAAGAACGTGATTACCGTGGGTGCCGTGTTCCACAAGAACACCGAGACCCTGGATGATGACGAGTGGCAGAATTTCGGCTACGGCAGCACGCCCAGCCAGGGGCCGGCCCGTGACGGCCGGATAAAGCCGGACATCATCGGCGTGTTCGATTCCATCTACACCACCGACGTGGTGGGCGGGGGCGGCTACTCACCCGGAAACTACACCACCAGCTTCGGAGGTACCAGCGGCGCCACTCCCATCGTGGCCGGCGCCACCGGTCTGGTCTACCAGATGTTCCGCGAAAACCACTTCGGCGGCAACCCCGGCGGCGAAATGCCCGGTGCGGCCACGGTCAAGGCGATGCTCATCGCCAACGCCCGGCAGTACGACCTGTCCAGGGCCACACGCTTCCAGCAGGGCTGGGGCCTGGTGGACGTGGGGCGGATCAACCAGGCAGGAAGCAACCAGCTGATCGTCGATGGCGGCAACCCGCTGCAGACCGGCCAGTCCTGGAGCAGGGCAGTCAACCGCTTCAGCGCGGGCGAACCGCTGAAGGTCACGCTGGTCTGGAACGACAAACAGGGTGAGACTTCTTCGTCCAAGGCGCTGATCAACGATCTCGACCTCACGGTCACCGCGCCCGACGGCACGGTCTTCTCCGGCAACCGCGGGCTGGTGGACAACCTCTGGTCCAGCCCGGGCCAGACTCCTGACCGGCTGAACAACGTGGAGAACGTTTTCATCCAGGCGCCCCTGGCGGGCGTCTATACCATCAGTGTCACGGCGTACAACATTGCCCAGGACAACGATGGAGCACCCGGGGTGAACCAGGACTTCTCGCTGGTGGCCGCCATGGTGAACGTCGGCGGCCCCGAGGGCCCGTCCATCGTCACCGGACCCGGCGCCGGGCTCTCCAACCCGCCGCTGGTCCGCGTTTTTGATGCCACGAGCCCGGCCGGAGCCCTTGTCGAGTGGCCGGCCTATGGCGCCAACCAGTACGGCGTCAATGTCTCCGTGGGCGACCTGGACGGTGACGGCACTGACGAGATCGTCACCGGTGCCGGGCCGGGCGCGGTGTTCGGCCCCCACGTCCGCGGCTGGAGCGGCGCGGGCGTGCCGGTGCCCGGGGTCAACTACCTGGCCTACGGCACCAACAAGTACGGCGTGAACGTGGCCAGCGGCGACATCGACGGTGACGGCATTGACGAGATCATCACCGGCGCCGGGCCGGGCGCCATCTTCGGCCCCCACGTCCGCGGCTGGAATGTGGACGGGGGCAGCCCCCGGTCGATCAGCGGCGTGAATTTCTTCGCCTACGGTACCCTGAAGTTCGGCGTAAACGTGGCTGCCGGCGACCTGGACGGTGACGGCACTGACGAAATCGTCACCGGCGCCGGTCCGGGCGCGGTGTTCGGCCCCCACGTCCGCGGCTGGAGCTACTCCGGTGGCCGCACCACAGCGCTGGCATCGGTGAACTTCCTGGCCTACGGTACGCCCAAGTTCGGGGTGAACGTGGCCAGCGGCGACATCGACAACGACGGCCTGGACGAGATCATCACCGGTGCCGGACCGGGTGTATTCTTCGGCCCCCAGGTGCGCGCCTGGAACTACGACGGTGAGGTGCTGAGTTCGATGGCCGGGGTGAACTTCTTCGCCTACGATGGTACCCGCTTCGGCGTGGTGGTGGGCACGGCGGACCTGGACGGCGACGGCGCGGATGAGATCCTCACCGCGCCGGGCCCCGATGCGAGCCGGCCGGCCTGGATCCGCGGCTGGAACGTGGACGGTGGCGCGGCCACCCTGATCAACAATGTGGACTTTGATGCCTACGGAGACCAGGGCCTGACCTATGGCGCCCACGTTGCCGGCGGCAATTTCTGATTCGAGCATTACCCCCAGGCCCCGCCTGCAGGTACCGCCGCAGCGAGCAGTAAAGCTGCGGCGGAGGCGGGGCCGTTTCTTTATCTCCGCATCGCCCGGTTGATCATCCTGGCAATTCGTACTCTGGGGCTGGACCCGTTTAGTGGGTGAGGACGCGGCCTGCGCCGAACGGCGCTGCGCGCCGCCCGCTGAGGCTGGTTCAGGCCGATTCCCAGCGCCGGGCCAGCATCCGCGCTACAAAGAACAGCACCGCCGCCATCGCGGCCAGCACGGCCAGCTGCGGCAGCAGCGAAACGACGAACTGGCCGAATGTCGCCTGCGGGTCGTCGTACCAGAAGACCTTGAGGTAGCCGTCCAGCGCCCAGCCGTTGAAGGTGAACAGCGACGTGGTCTCCATGAAGTCGGGCATGATGAACCGCGGCACCATGCTGCCGCCGAGGGCCGACATGACGAGGATGAGGATGGTGGAGAGCGCGCCGAGCTGCGACCGGCTGCGGCAGGTGGTGGCCAGGGCGATGCCGAAGGCCGCCGCGGCGGCGGCCGTAATGGCGGTCATCAATACAAAGCCGGTGAAGTGACGGGGCGTGAACAGGTCGAGGCCGAAGACGAGGGCGGCGAAGACGAACATCACCAGCAGCTGGAGAAAGCCCATCGCAGTGAAGAAGAGCCAGTTGCAGGCCAGCAGCCGCCCCATGCCCACGCTGGACGAGAGCAGCCGCTCCAGCGTTCCCTGCTCCTGGTTCTCGAGCAGCGAGCCCCCGGCGCCGGCCATGGAAAAGAGCAGGAACATCACGCCGATGCCGGCCGCGTAATAGGAGATGATCGAAGGGCCGTCCTCCTCTTCTTCACCCTCGCCCTCCATTGCGCTCACCGATTCCACGTTGATCAGCCCGCTGAACGCATCTTCGGACCCGGCGGATGCCTGCCCGTCTTCACCGGTCTCGCCGGTTTCCGCCGGTTCGGGGCGGGCGAGGAAGCCCTTCATCATTTCCACGCTGGCCTTCTGCCGCGGGGTCAGTTCCCCGCCGAAGGTCTCCAGCTGGTCGATACCGCCCTGCAGCAGAACGTCCGGCGCCGCGGTCATCGCGCAGGCCTGCAGCAGCCCGGAAACGATATGCAGGGCAAAGGGGTTGGAGGGGTCGTGGATCAGCTCCACCGCGGCCCGGTCGGTGCCGAAGCTGCCGAAGGACTCACCGAAGCCGGGGGTGATCACCACGGCCGCGGATCGCTTGCCGGTGCGCACCGCCAGCCGGCCCGACTCGCGGTCATAGGGCGCGGGGGCCGGCTCGTCCTCGGTGGCCGGCGGGGCGGTCTCCACCGTCAGCGCGCCCTGGCCGTCGAGGGCGGCGGCCAGCTTGCGGCTCATCTCGGAGCCGTCGAGGTCGACGACAATCAGTTTCATCGTGCCCAGGCCGCCACCGCCGCCACCGCCGCCACCAAAGATGAAGGCGAAGATGGAGAAGAAGACGAGCGGCAAAACAAAGGTCAGCAGGAGCGCCACCCGGTCGCGTTTGAGATTGAGCCAGTTGATGCGGAGCAGCGTGCCGGTCATTCCCTGAGCTCCCTTCCGGTGAGGTGGATGAACACGGCCTGCAGCGATGGCGCCTCGATCCGTACATCGGTCACCCGTCCCCCGGCCGCCGCCACCTCGGCGAGGACGCCGGCCAGTTCACCGGCCACGTCGTCCACCTGGCAGCTGATCCCGTCTTCTCCGGCCGGCTCGAACCGCCCGCCGCGGAGGGCCTGGGGAATCCGGCCTTCGAAGTCGAGGAATACCCGGCGTCCCGAACCGATGGTCTGGTGCACCAGCGCGTCGAAAGTGCCGGCGGCGACGACGCGGCCCTCGTCGATGATCACGATGCGGTCGCAGACCTGCTGCGCCTCGTCCAGCTGGTGGGTGGTCAGCAGCAGCGAAGCGCCGCCGCCCACCAGTTCGCCCAGCATCTCCCAGATGCGGGTCCGGCTTTGGGGGTCGACACCCACCGTCGGTTCGTCCAGCACCACCACCTCGGGACGGTGCAGCACGCCGCAGGCGATGTTCAGCCGCCGTTTCATGCCGCCGGAAAACCCCTTCACCGGCTCGCCCGAGCGGCCGCCCAGGCCGGTCCAGTCCAGGGCCCAGCGGACCCGCTCACCGAGGTCGGCGGCGGCCACGCCGTGGAAAACGCCCCAGGAGCGGAGGTTCTCCTTCGCGGTGAGCGCCGGGTAGAGGGCGATCTCCTGGGGCACCACGCCCAGCCTCTGCCGGGCCGCGGCCGCCCCGGTTGACCCGTCCAGCGGGACGCCGAGCAGGGCCAGCTCACCGGCGTCGAGGCAGACTCGCCCGGTGATCGCCCGGGCCAGGGTGGTCTTGCCCGCGCCGTTGGGCCCGAGCAGCGCCAGGCACTCGCCGCGCCGCAGCTCGAAACCGGCGCCGTCCAGGGCCCGGGTTTCCCCGAAACTCTTTTTAGCGCTGCTGATGGTCAGGACGGTATCCATTGCCGGCTCCATTCATTCTTACCGCGGATTACGGAGCGGGTTATGCAAAACGCCGGGCCGGCCCTGTCCGCTGGTGAGCCGTGGCGGGCCTGAACGATGGCGCGAATTGCCGGTTGCCGTGCCGGCATGATAGTGCAAGCAGCCGGTGCGTTCAATCGCCGTTGCCTCTGGGCCGGCCGCGGTTTGACGGAGCCGGCACTTCTCCCTATCCTGTTCTCACTCCCGGAAACGGGAACCGATCAACAACAGCTTCCACTGGAGGTGCGGGGTGAAGACAATCGGCTTGCTGGGCGGCATGACCTGCGAATCCTCGGTGGAGTACTACCGGCTGATCAATGAAGGGGTGAGAGAGAGGCTGGGCGGAATCCACTCGGCACAGTCGCTGATGTTCTCCGTGGATTTTGGCGAGATTCAGCCGGAGATGGAGATCGAACGCTGGGACCTGGTGCTGGCCCGGCTGATCGAGGGCTCGCTTCATCTGCAGCGGGGCGGGGCGGATTTCCTGGTGATCTGCACCAACACCATGCACAGGATGGCGGATCGGATCGCATCAGCCATCGAGATCCCGATCCTAAACATCATCGATGTCACGGCGGAGGCGATCAAGGCCGGGGGATGCACCACCATCGGCCTGCTGGGCACCCGCTTCACCATGACCCAGGATTTCTACAGGAAACGCCTGCTGGAAAACCACGGTATCGAGACCCTGATCCCCACCGATGAAGAGGTGGCGCTGATCCACCGGGTGATCATGGAGGAACTGACCGTCGGGGTGATCAATCCCCAATCGAAAAAGAGCTACTGGGAGATCATCGGAAATCTGCAGCACGACGGGGCGGAAGGAATTATCCTCGGCTGCACCGAAATCCCCCTGCTGGTGCAACAGGGAGAAGTGGAGCTTCCGCTCTTTGACACCACGCTGCTCCACGCCCGGGCCGCCGTGGAGTGGGCGCTGGAAGGGTAGTTTGAAGCCCGGCTCTATCCTTTTGCACTCTCTTCCTTTGCCGCCGGCTCGTCCCCGCCGGGGGCCATCTCGCGTTCAGCGATAACGTCCTCGAGGTGCTCCTTTTCGGTCACCAGTTCTTCCAGCGACATGGCCGTGACGTCCTTGACCCCGGCAGCCGGGACCTGCACGCCCTGACGGCGGAGCCAGTCGTCCACCGCGGTCTGGTTTTTCTTGTAGGCATAGAAGCCTGCGGCAGCGATGCCCAGGCCCACCACAAAGCCGGTTACGTGATTGGAGTTGATCGCCATCTTCGGTCCTCCTTGACCGGGCGGTCTTGCCCGGTCTATTGAAACTTGAGGGGCATGCCGTGCCGGCCGCGCCCCAGACCTTCCACAACCTCACCATGAATGCGGGAGACGTCCCGCAGTTCGTCCACCAGGTTCCGTTCTCCGTGGGCCGCGCCGCCGGTGATGGCGAACTTGAGCAGGGCCTGGATCGATCCGACGATCCGTTCCCGCTCCGGGAGATCCATGTCCGGACCCACGCGGATCTCGTATCGCGGTTCACTGCTCTCGCCGTCCCTCAGCGGCACCGGGGTTACCATCACCCCCCGGCGGGGGGCGTCCAGCAGGTGCCGGCCGAAGGTGGTGAACCAGGTGATCACCGAGGCCTTGAGAAAGTTGCCCCGGAAAAAGGCGCTGACCAGGTAGCCGATGGATAGCACCTCGGGGTGGATGTAGCCTTCCTCCCGTACGTCCCGCCAGGCGTGCTCGGCCACCGCCGCAGCGGTGCAGGTCCCGGCGGCGCGCTCCAGCAGCGGGGCGGCGCCGGCGCCGCGCCCCAGACGCATCAGCAGGGCGGCACCGATCAGTCCGGCGGAGAGCACCGCCAGGTTGGAAAAGTCGCCGCGCTCCGGCTGGGCCAGCACCCGCACCGGCACGCCCCCCTGGTCGATGGCCCAGGCGGTGGCGATGCGCAGCACCACCTCCTCGCGGACGATCTCCCGCGGGTCATGGCGCACCAGCACCGACCGTGTGGCCGGGGTGTAGCGGATGAACGGCATCCCGTCGTGCTCGCGCACGGCGGCCACCAGCCGCTCCGCGTCCTCGGGCGGGCCGGACAACCGCACCCGCACGCGGCCCGGGATGGCGTGGACGATGGTGACCACCGGCCGGTCAGTGTTGCTCATCGCTCCCTCTCCACGTCGTGGAACAGCAGCCGCGAGGAATTGAGCACCACGGCCACCGTGCAGGTGTTGTGCAGCACCGCGCCCCAGAACACCGGCAGCACGCCCACCGCCGACAGGACGATCCCCAGCGTGTTGACGCCGATGGCCGTGGCGAAGTTCTGCCGGACGATGTCGCATCGTCTTGTTGCGCCATGCGGATCACCGCCGGGATCATCAGCGGGTCGTCGCCGGTGATGGTGATGTCGGCCGCCTCCATGGCGATGTCGGTGCGCGTGCCGCCCATGGCGATCCCCACGTCGGCGTAGGCCAGGGCCGGCGCGTCGTTGATCCCGTCGCCGACCATCACCACGTGCGTCCCCTTGCGACTGCAGCTTGAGCACGGTCTCGGCCTTGTCGTCCGGCATCACCTCGGCCTGGTAGCGGTCCATGGCCATGCGGGTGGCCACGATCTCCGCGTGCTGCTCCACGTCGCCGGTGAGCAGGATGATGTCGTCCATGCCGATCTGGCGCAGCCGGTTCAGCGCCTTCTTCATGTTCTCGCGCAGGGCGTCCTGGATGCCCAGCACGCCGAGCAGCTTCTTCGCCCCTGGCCACGTAGACGATGCTCTCGCCCTTGGCGCGCCAGGCGGTGCGACGGCCTCCACCGCGGGCCCAGCGTCGATACCGTTCTCCTCCATGAAGCGCCGGCTGCCCACCCGGATCACCGAGCGGCCCACCGTGGTCTCGACACCCCGGGCGGCGAAGACCTCGCTGTCGCTGTGCGCGGGGATGGACCAGCCCTTGCGCCTGGACCTTGTCCAGCACGGCCACGGCCATCGGGTGGGTGCTGGTTTCCTCGGCCGCGGCGGCCAGCCGGATCACCTCCCGGGCGGTGACGCTGTCGCTCTGGCGGGACGATGCTCGTCACCTGGGGCCGCCCTTCGGTCATCGTGCCGGTCTTGTCGAGGATCAGCGTGTCGGCCTCGGAGAGCAGCTCGAGGTAGTTGCCGCCCTTGATCAGGATGCCGTTGCGGGCCGCCGTGCAGATCGCCGCCGACAGCGCCGTGGCCGTGGAGAGCCGCACGCCGCACGAGTAGTCGATGATCAGCATGTTCAGGGCGCGGCTGGTGTTGCGCGTGATGGCATAGACCATCACGGCGAGGAGGAAGTTGATCGGGATGAACTGGGCCGAGACCCTGTCGGCGATGGTCTGGATCGAGGCCTTGCGGTGCGTCGCCTCCTCGACCAGGTGGACGATGCGGGCCACGGCCGTCTCGTCGCCGACCTTCTCCGCCCGGACCACCAGCCGGCCGCTCTTGACCACCGTGCCGGCGAAGACCTCGTCGCCCTCGGCTCTTGCGCATGCGGCATGAACTCGCCGGTGATCGAGGCCTGGTCCACCGCCGCTTCGCCCGATTCCACCGACGCCGTCCACGCTGATCTTTTCGCCCGGTGTGGACCATGATCCGGTCGCCGACCTGCAGGTCTTCCAGGGCCACCCGCTCTTCGCTGCCGTCCTCCCGCAGGCGCCAGACCACTTCCTCGCCCACCGACAGCATCTCGCGGATGGCCTGTCGCGTGCGCTCCATGGTGTAGGCGGTCAGCAGCTCGGCGATGTCGGCCAGCCAGATGATGGTCAGCGCCGACGATGTCCCGGCCGGCAGATGATGCTGGCCAGGATGGCGGTGGCGCTGAGGGTGTCGGCGTTGGGCCGCATCCGGGTCTGCAGCGAGTCCCAGCCGCTGCGGAAGATCGGCGCGGCGAGGGAGAGGCTGGTCAGGGCCGGCATGGTCATGAAACGGCGCAGCAGGCCGGCGGGGGGGCCGCCGCGCCGGGGCGCAGCCAGGCAAAGAGCAGTGACACCGTGGTGACCGCCACCCGGGTGACCATCTCGGAGATCGGTTCCTCCTGCAGGCGGCGCTCGTTCACCGTGAGCCGGCTGTTCTCAGCCCGCTCGGCCTTGTAGGCGGTGAGGGCAAAGGCGCCAATGGCCGATTCCACCAGCTCGAGGATCTCCATTTCGCTGTAGACCCCGTGTTCGTAGGTCACCAGCACGTTGGCGGTGATAATGCTCACCCGCGCCGTGGTCACCGGGGCCATTTCCTCAAGGCGGTGCAGGACCTCCCCGCCGTGGGCCTCGAGGAAGCGCAATGCCCGGCAGCCGACACGCAGCCGTCCCGGGAGGCTGTGCAGGACCTCGCAGTGCATCAGCGGTTTGTGTTTACGCCAGAACATCGTCGCCAATCTCGATATCGGTGCGCAGGCTCAGTTTCCGCTGCACCGCGTTGCACAATACCGGTTCCAGGCGGCTGACCACCACGGGCAGCCGCTCCGCGGGCAGTTCGGCGAATCGCTCACGGTGGCGGAGAAAGATCTCCAGCACACCGCGAAGGTAGTCGAGAATCTCTTTTTCGGTCAGCTGCTGCGGGTCGAAGAGCAGCAGGGCGTTGCCCGAGTCGAGACTCACCGTGACCTGCCGGATGCCCTCGGGGGCGGCCAGCAGCGTGCCGATGGCGTCGGCCAGGCCCTGGTGCTCCCTCTCCAGCCGCCGGAGGAGCGGGATGCGGATTCTCAGCCGTCCCGGCAGCCGGTGGATCACCCGCGGCCGGCTGGCCACCTGCGCACAGACCCTTGCCCAGTCCATCAGCTCCTCCAGGCAACCGGGTTAACGCCTCAGCCCGTTGACCGCCCACCAGACCATGGTCAGGCCGGCCGGCCACATCCGGGTATTGTCGTTGAGTGCCCGGCGGATGCCCAGGGCGGCCACGCCCAACAGCAGCAGGCTCCAGCCGTTGACCAGCCCGCCCGACTTCTCGTAGACCGCGCGGTCCAGACTGCGGCCGAGGAGGCCCAGTTCTCGGGTGAGCACCGGTGTGGGCACCCGCTCCAGCTCCTCCTCCAGTCCCAGCAGCTTGACCACGGCACCGAAGAGCACTTCCGGCCGCACCGCCTCCTGGTCATGGTGAATCAGCACCGAGCCGGTTACCGGGCTGACCGCAACAGATTTGATGCCGCGGAGCCGCGAAAATCTGGAGACCAGGTTTTCGCAGGTTTCCCGCTGACCGGCCAGGGAAGGCACACGGAGGCGCAGGCGTCCCGGGAGCGAGTGCTCGGTGCGCACCGGACCGCTCTTTAGCATGGATGCTCCGCCGGCCCCGGGTTTCTTTTTGCGCCCGGCCAGCGCGGCCAGGAGCAGCCCAGTGATGATGTGCATGGTCAAGGCCCCCCGGGCGGTTTTATCCCACCCGTCCACGTCTCAAAGGTCGTATGATTTCCTTGAAAATAAGAGTTTATGGGGGCATGTCCCTCCGGGTCAAGCAATCAGGTTGTGCCCATCGGGGAAAAATGGCGGGGGAGAGGGCCATCGAGCCGCACGTCTCACCGAAGCAGTGAGACGTAAGATGCATTAATGTAATGATATAGGATAGATTTGTCTTGTGGCAGCATCGATGTTAGCTTAAGCTAAATATAATTGAAGATAATTTGTGCGCAAGGGGACTGCAGGTGGCCGTGCAGGACTGATAGTTAGCGAAGGATAACTACGTGGGGCATCCCGGGGCGCGGCGGTGTCATTTTCCACGGTTGGACAGTGGATTCGTTGACAACCCTCATGTTGACTACTTTAATTACTGTAGCAGGGATTTTTAAGGGAAGGTTCATGAAGCCATTCACATCGCTCACCCTCGTGCTCTTTACCTTGTTCGGGATGGCGGCCGCTTTTCCCAGATGATTCCGAGGACTCTCTGTCAGCCGCCTTCGCCGAGACCATCGAAGTCAGGCTGATGGAGCTGGAGGTTTTTGTCAGTGATTCCAGGGGCCGTCCGGTTCGCGATCTAGCGGCGGATGATTTCACCCTGAAGATCAATGGGGAACCGGTTCCCGTCTCACACTTCCACACCGTTGATTTCCCCGGAGACGGGGTAGGGGCGGGCGGCGATAGCGGTGGTGCTTCGCCGTCACCCGCCGGCACCCGGGCCCCTGATTCTGCGGCGGTCCGGGAACCGCTCCAACTGGTGATCTATCTTGACCACCGGAACCTCGATCCACTGGCCGGCCAGCGTCTGCTGCCGTCCCTTTCGAATTTCCTCGACTCCAGTATTTCTGCCGGTGACGGGGTTATGGTGGTTGAATCCGGGCCGGAGCTGCTCATTCGTCAGCCTTTCACTTCCGACCGCAAGCAGCTCGCCGCAGCGCTGTCAGCCATAACGTTCGGCAGCAGCTTATTCCCCGATCGGGAGGGTGAGCGCCGCGAGCTGTTGCGGGAAATCGCCGAATCGAGCAGTGCGGAAGCCGTGGTGGGCCGTATCCGGGTTCATGCCGAGTCGCTGGGCAACGAGCTCGACCTGACCCTCGGTTCGCTGGAACAGCTCATCGGTGTTCTTGCCGGTGTCCCGGGCCGCAAGTCACTGCTTTACATCAGTAACGGCCTGCCGCTGAACACCGCTGAAGAGCTGTACGCCGCGCTGGAGGACAAATTCCAGAAATCCGGCAGCTTCCGCTCGGCATCGACACGGACAATGGCCATGGAAAGTCAGAACTATGATGTGTCATCCCGGTTCAAACGGCTGGCTGACCTGGCCGGCAGCGCCAGGGTGGCTTTCTATACGTTTGATGCCGGCGGGCCGAGGGGCGGGGGCGGGATCAGTGCCCAGACGGGAGCGAACGCATACTATTCGGCGCTCACCGATGGCTCGGACCGCGACCGGAATTCCTCGCTCAGGCTTCTGGCCGGGGAATCCGGCGGCAGCTCGTCGGGAAAGATGGACGGGTCCCAGGGTATTCTGTCGGCCATTGTCACCGATGCGAGCAGCTATTACTCGCTCGGGTTCAAGCCGCGGCCTGGTGAAGGCCCCGATCCGGCACAGCTCGAGGTGGCGGTACGAGGGCGCGGCCTCCGGGCGCGGCACCGCAAGGTCTTTCGGCCGGTCACCGAGGACAACAGCATGGCCGATGGCCTCCGGGCGGCCCTGTCCGCCGGAGTGGCGGACAACCCGCTCCAGATCGAGGTTCAGCTGGGGGAGGCCCGCCGCCGGTCCGGGGGAGACGTGCTGGTTTCCGTTGAAGTGCGGGTGCCGCTGGACCGATTGCTGTTCATCCCCCGCGACGGGGTCCAGGAGGGGCATTTGCGGTTCTGGCTCGCCGCACGGACCGGCCGTGGAGTGAGTTCGGCGGTGGTGGAAACACCCGCCCCTCCCCGATCCGCATCCCCGAGGAATTTGTTGAGCAGGCAATGGGCCGGGAGTTCAGATACCGGGTCAACCTCGCCCTGCCGCCGGGCGTTGAGCAACTGGCCATCGGTGTCCGGGACGATGTGGACTCGGTGATGTCGTTCACCACCACCGTCGTGCCCGTGGATAATCTGCTGCCCGCGGAGTCGGACTGGAGCTGATTCGGAAAACTGACAAAATCATCTGAGGAGGCCGCGGAATGAAGAGTGGACTGCCATCCATACCACTGCCTGTCCTGATAGTGCTTGCCTCGGCCCTGTCCTCCTTTCACTGCGCCGACCAGGGACTCAACCGGGGCGAGGCGCAGGTTGCGGAGCGGGCCGTGCATCCACCGGGCGTTCACTTTCAGCTGGTGACCGAGGGCCCCCTGGTGGAAGGGAGAGCCAGCACCGGCGGTGTCAGCTGGGTCGATTTTGACGGGGATGGTGATGATGACCTTTTCGCCGCCAACGGGTACGATGTCAGTGCCGCCACACCGGCGCCCCAGAAGAACCGGCTATACCGAAACGACGGCAGCGGAACGTTTTCGCCGGTGAGCGGCGGGCCGCCGGTGGATGATGACGGCTATTCCTCGGGCAGCACCTGGGGCGATATGGACAACGACGGCGATCCCGACTTCTTTGTCCCCAACCAGCAGGACCAGCAGAATTTCCTCTACCGCAACGACGGGGGAACGTTCACCAGGCTCACGGACAGCGCACCGGCCATGGACGGGGGCCATTCCTACTCCGCAGCCTGGGTGGACGTCGACCAGGACGGGCTGCTGGATCTCTTCGTGGCCAACGGGGGGCTGAGCCACAGCGGCCCCGACTTCCTCTACCGCAATGACGGGGAGGGGCGCTTCAGCAGGATCACCGAGGGGGCCGCGGTCACCACGGACGGGGCGTCAGGCAGTGCCGTCTGGGGTGACTGTGACAATGACGGCGACCAGGATCTCTTCGTCGCCAACCGGGCCGGCAACAATGCGCTCTACCGCAACGGTGGGGACTGGCAGCTGACCCTGGTGGCGGACAGCCCGTTGAGCAACGATGGTGCGCCGGCCCTGGCCGCCGACTGGGGCGACATGGACAACGACGGCGACCTCGACCTCTATGTGGGCACCATGTACGGAATGGCCAACCTGCTCTATCGCAATGACGGCGCGGAGGGGTTCACGCCGCTCGAGGAGGGCGCTGCCGTTCTCGACGCCGGGCACACTTACGGGGTGAGCTGGGCCGACGTGGACAACGACGGCGACCTCGACCTGGCGGTGGTCAACTGGGGCGCCGCGACGGTGCTCTACCTCAACGACGGGACGGGCTGGCTCACCCGCTGCGCCGCGGGTGACCTTGGCGGCCGATCATCTTTGCCGGCTGTGCGGCCTGGGCGGACTACCACGATGACGGCGACCTGGATTTCTACATCGGTAGCTGGCCCAACGAGCCAGGGCCCGGCGAGCAGAACCGGCTCTACCGGAACGAGACCTCAGCAGCCCACTGGTTGAAGATCCGTCTCCAGGGAGGCGTCTCCAACCGCTCCGCCATCGGGGCCAGGATCACCGTGGAAGCGACCATCAGTGGTCATTCGACCAGCCAGATCCGCGAGGTCAGCGCCCAGAACAGCTTCCGCAGCCAGAACAGTCTGGTCCAGCATGTTGGTCTGGGCGATGCGGACACGGCCGTCCGGGTCACCGTGCACTGGCCGTCGGGCAGGGTGTCTACCGTGGAAGATGTTCCGGCGAACGAGCTGCTTGAAATCAGTGAAGAGATCAGTGAACTCCCCTGAGTCGGATCCCGCAATCCGACCGGCTTGACGGCACAGCGAAAGCCACACCCCCGCTGGCCGGGCTGACCGGTTCACCGGCCGAAGTGGCCCTGGCCGTGGCGGTCGCCATGTTTCCCAGAGGTAAGGTGGGGGCGGGGGTGCTGGTCATCTCCCTCTCATACGGCATCGGTGGTTCGATGATCACCGTGGCCATGCTATCGTTGGCCCTCAACCTTTTGCTCACCGGTGCGTTCATCGTGGTGGTCAAGCGGCTCATTCCGTCGTAAGGTGATTCTGGTCGCTGTGGTCCGGATCCGCTGAGACAGATTCACTCCGCAGGGCCGGCGTCCCAGATCCGCACCGTCCGGTCCGCACTGCCCGAAATTATGGCGCGGCCGTCCGGGGACACGTCAACGCTGTTCACCGGATACTCGTGGCCGTGAAGCGTCAATGCGTGTTGGCCGGTGATACTGTCCCACAGCACCAGGGTCTTGTCGTAGGACGCGGAGACGATACGGCTGCCGTCGGGTGAGAAGGCGGCGGCCAGCACGCGGTGATGATGCCCTTTCAGCACGCGCAGAAGTAGATGGCTCTTCGCATCCCACAGCCGAAGCTGCCAATCATCACCGCAGGAGACCAGGCGTTCCCCGTCCGCTGACCAGGCCACGGCGCGAGCCGGACCCTGGTGCCCGGCCAGGGTGCCCAGCGAGTCGCCGCTGGTCGTGTCCCAGAGCTGAACCCGGTCCGCCTTGCCTCCAGTGGCCAACTGCCTGCTATCCGGAGAAAAGGCCAGGGACCAGATCGATTCTCCGCAGTCAATAGTGCATACACGTTGGCCGGTCTCGACGTGCCAAATGATGACCGATCGGTCCAGGCCTCCCGTGGCGATCTTCTCTCCATCAGGCGACCAATCAACAGCACAAACCACGTCCAGGTGACCCGAGAGGGCCAGTGTCCTGGTCCAGCCGTCGCGTTCCCATATTCGAGCCGTTTGATCAACTCCGGCCGAGACCAGCCGTTGGCTGTCCGGGCTGAAGGACAGGGAGGTTACACCCTTGTCGTGCGCCGGAATGACGGCCAGGCTCACCTGCGAGACGGCGTCGACTATGCGGATGCGGCCGGACCGACCGGCGGAAGCGATCAACCGGCCATCCGCGGAACAGGCCACCGCCTCTACATGACCCTCGTGTGTGGTCAATACGCCGCTACTCGATATGCTGTCGGTGTCCCAGATCCGGATCGAGCCGTCGTGGCTGCATGAGAAAAGGCGGCCGCTATGCGGAGAGAACTGAACCGAGTTGACGCTGTGCTCGTGGCCCAGGAGGGTGCGCACGAGTTTTCCCGAGGCCGTCTCGAAGATCTGAATTGTGGTTCCCCCGGCCACGGCCAGCCGTTGTTCGTTGGGCCCGAGGGCCAGGGAGTTGATTTCGGCGTTGTGCGGGCCGATGGTCTGCTGCAATGTGCCGCTGCTCGAATTCCAGATCCTGACCAGCTTGTCCCAGGAGCCGGAGTAGATCCGCTTGCCGTCATCGCCGTAGACCAGAGCCATCAACCGGTGATCATGCGCCTGGATGGTTTGCAGCAGCCGTCCGTCCCGAACTCGCCATGTCCTGATCTGCCCGTCACTGCCCCCGGAGGCGAAGACCTTGCCGTCGGGCGAGATCGCCAGAGCAGGAACGTCGGTGTCCGAATGGCTTGTCTGACAGATCAGTGTTCCGCTGTCCGTGTCCCAGATCCTCATGACGCCACCCTCGTCGCTGGATATGATCCGCCGGCCGTCCGGGGTGAACACCGCGCAGCGGATGATTCGTGCGTGACCGGCCAGCAGATGAATCGGCTGCCCGGTGGTCGCATCCCAGGTGCGCAGGGTTTTGTCGTGACTGCCGGTGACGATGATCCGCCCATCAGGTGAACAGGCCACGCAACCGATACGATTCCCGTGACCGCTGAGCGTTTTCAGCAACTCGCCACTGGTTGAATCCCACACCTTCACCAATCGATCATCCCAACCCCCGGAAACGATCCGGCTGCCGTCCGGCGAAAGGGTCAGGGCGCGTACCGATCCCTGGTGGCCGGTGATGGTGCACAGGCTTTCATCCGAGCATCGCCGCAAAAAATGCCACTCCCAGCCGCGCAGATCGGGCGGGCATCGTCCCAGCAATTCCTTGAGCTGCGGTGTGTTTGCCGACTCCCATGCGTTCTGGGCCAGGGTGATGGTGTTGAAGTAGGTGCTGACCCGCAGTTCCTCGGCCCGCGACTCCGCCAGTTGCCGCTGGGTGTCGGCCTGCCGGTAGAGGAAGCCAAGCACCACGGCGCTGACCGCGATGAGCAGCACGAACGCCGAGGCCACGCCAAAGGCGATTTTGTGTCTGACCAGGGTCTTTTTCAACAGGTACCACTTGCGGTGGCGCCGTGCGGCAATCGGTTCGCCGGCCAGGAAACGGCGGATGTCCTGTGCCAGGCTGTGCGCCGACTGGTAGCGCCGGTCGCACACCTTTTCCAGCGCCTTGAGCACGATGGCCTCCACATCGCCCTTCAATGCCGGCTTGATCGTTGAGATTCGCCGCGGTTCCTCCTCCCGAATTATCCGTGGCACGTCGAAGGGGGAAGGGGTGGTCACGTCGTAGGGCAGTTCACCGGTGAGCAGCTCGTAGAGCACCACCCCCAGGGCATAGACGTCGCAGCGGGTGTCCACCCGGGTGGAGTCACCCTTCGCACTGTTCGGGGCTCATGTAGCGCAGGGTGCCCACCAGCTGGCCGGTATCGGTCTGCAGGCTGACCATGGTCATATCGGCATCGGTGACCCGCGCCACACCGAAGTCGATCACCCTGGTCCGGCCGTCCTCGTCCACCAGGATGTTGCCCGGCTTGAGGTCGCGGTGGATCACGCCGTGCTGATGGCCGAAGTGGATCGTGTCGCAGACCTCGGCGAACAGTTCCAAACGCTGGCGGACAGTGAACTTGCGGATCTCGGCGTAGGCGGTGATCGGCATGGCGCCGGGCACGAACTCCATGGCGAAATACGGAAGGTTACCCGATTGCTGGTCAACCCCGGCCTCGAAGATCTGGGCGATGCCGGGGTGGCGCAAGCGGCCGAGGATCTCAGCTTCGTGGGCAAATCGGCGCAGCAGCTGCCGGGAGGCCAGGCCGGCCTTGAGCACCTTCAGCGCCACCCGGCGCCGGGGCTTTTCCTGTTCCGCCTCGAAGATGACGCCCATGCCGCCGGTGGCGATGATATCGAGGAGGCGGTAAGCGCCGATGGTCCGGCCCACCAGGGCGGCCGCCGGGTCTTTCGCCTCGGCGAGCAGCGCGCCCAGCGGAAAGGGGGTTTCGAGAAAGCCCGCTGCCCGCTCGTCGGCCGCCAGCAGTTCTTCCACCCGGGACCGGAGGTCCGGCCGTCCGGCACATTCCCGGTCGAGGAACTCCGATCGGGTGTCCTCGTCGAGGTCGAGGGCGGCCTGGAACAGTTCGGCTGCGTCCCGCTCAGTCATCCCTGCTGTCTCCTGCCGGCGGGGAAGGCGCGGCTTCGAGCGCCTGGAAGAGCCAGGCCCGGGCGAAGCGCCACCTGCGCTCCACCGTCCTGGAGGTGGTGTCCAGCAGCTCGGCGGCCTCCCCGGTGGTCAGGCCGGCGAAGAACCGGTATTCCACGATCCGTGCTTCCTCGGGGTGCGATTCGGCGAGTCTGGTCAGCGCCTCGTCGAGGGCGATGACGTCGACCACCGGTGTGGCGAAGGCGGCCACCTTGTCGTCGAGGGCGACTTTCACCCCGCCGCCGCCCCGCTTGATCCTGCGGTGTGTCCGGGCGTGATCGACGAGGATGCGGCGGATGGCCTGGGCCGCCACGGCGAAGAAATGGGTCCGGTTGCGCCACTGGACGCGGGTCTGGTCCACCAGCTTGAGATAGGCCTCGTGGACCAGGGCGGTGGCCTGCAGGGTGTGATCGGGGCGCTCGCGGCGCATCAGGCCGCCGGCCAGGCGGTGCAACTCGTCGTAGACCAACGGCAGCAGCCGGTCCATGGCGTCGCGGCTGCCCTCACCGGCGTCGACCAGGAGCTGTGTCAGGTCTTCGCTGCTGTCCATCGGGCCTGTATCCCGGTGTGGAGCCCCTGACGGGGAATTCCCTGACGAAAAACTATTTTGATTATCCCAGTAATTGATTGGGGATACAAGCGCCGATTGGCAGACGGGTGACCACCGGCCCGGGGTGATCCCGGGCCGGGCGGCCTGCCGGCAGACATTTCTCTCTGACTGTTAACGCGATATTTCGCCGGGGAGCCCGACCGGGCTCGGGCCGCTGTCGGGTTTCCTCCTCCTTTGTCGCGTTAACGGGTGATGGCGAATGGTGTCGGCGGGCGGCGGCAATCAGCCGCTGGCGACGGAGATCAACATTTCCTTGAAGGGAGAGAGCGATGAACAAGGTATTCGGATGCATCCTGGCAGCGGTTCTGGTTCTTGCGGTCTGCGCCGGTTCGGTTCAGGCGGTCGAACTGCCTTACACCGAGGGCACGGTCTGGAACATCACCTTCATCAAGACCGTGGAGGGGATGGGGGAGCTCTATCTCACGGAACTGAAGGCGCTGATGGTCCCGATCCTGGAGGAGGCGAAAAAGGAAGGGGTCATCCTCTCCTACCGCATCTTCTCGTCCACAGCGGCCACGCCCGACGACTGGGACCTGATGATGATGACCGAGTTCAAGAACATGGCCGCCCTTGACGGCATTGACCAGAAATTCCTCGACATTTACGAGCGGGTGGCCGGGGCGGACGACGACTACGAGAAGGGGGCCGCCCACCGCAACGAGATCCGGCGGATCCTCGGCGACAAACTGGCCCGCGAATTGATCCTCAAGTAGGCCATCCGTTTTCCGCAATCGCCCGGGGGTGAGGTACGGCATGATCCACGAAGACGATGTTGAAATGGAAACAGTGAGTTCACCACCGGCCGGCGGCAGCCCCGGGGAACGGCTGCACTACCTGGACAACATCCGTTCCGTGGTCATCGTCTTCGTCGTCCTCTTCCATGCCATTCTCCCCTACAGCATGATCTGCCCCTGGTGGTATGTGATCGACTCGAAGACGATTCCGTGGGCCTTGCACTTCATCCTCTTTTTTGACGTTGTGCTGATGCCGGTGCTCTTCTTCATTTCCGGCCTGCTGGCCCGGCCCTCGTACGGACGGAACGGCCCCGCCCGCTTCATGGCCGCCAAGGTGCGGCGGCTGCTGGCGCCCTTCGTCCTCTGCACCCTCTTTTTCAGTCCGATCATGCCCTTCATCCGGCAGTGGCTGCGCTCCGCGGAGACCGGCTCAGATCCCTTGGGCTTTCTGGCCTTCTGGTATGTATTCCTGAAGGACGGCATGACGGTCACCACCGGGCTGCCCGGCCGGTCAACCGAGCTGCTGGTCAACCAGGTACTGGTTCCTGATGATGCTCTTCGTCTTCTTCTCCGGGTATTGCGTCTTCCGGCTGTTGCAAGGAAGACGGGGCGGCGGCGGAGGGAACCCGGATCCAGGGAACCCGCCGTCACGGGGGCTTCTGTTGCTGCAGGTCGGCGGCTTCGGCCTGGTCCTGGGGCTGGTCTACGCCCTGTCCTGCGCCGTCTTCAACGGCCACATCTGGGTCACCTTCGGCGGCCTGCTCCAGTTCCAGCCGGCCAAGGCGCCGATTTACCTCGGCCTCTTCATCGCCGGGATCCACGCGGAGCGGCGAAACCTGCTGCCGCGGCTGCTCGCGCTCGCTCCCCCGGTGGTCTGGCTGGCTTTGGCGTTGCTGGCGACCGCGGTTTACTTTCCCTCCGTTCTGTCGACGTTCGGCGTGCCCGACCCGTCACCGGTTCTCGTCCTGCTCTCCCGTTTCCTGCGGATCTTTCTCCTGTTCACCGTGACGGTCTGGGCGCTCACCTTTTTCGAGCGCCGTGCCGACCGGCCCACCACCCCCTGGCGGGAGCTCTCGGCCAGTTCCTATGACATCTACCTGGTTCACCTGCCGCCGCAGGTGGCGTTGCAGCTGGCAGCCCTCTCCTGGCCGGCCCCGGCGCTGCTCAAATACGCCGCCGTTTCACTGCTCACCCTGCTGGCCAGCTGGCTGGTCAGCAGATTTTTGGTACGGAAGTCGGCAACCGCTGCTGTCGCCGGGGTGATGCTGCTCTTTCTCTGTCTCTGCTTCTGGTTGCGCTGAGACGGATCCCGGAAAAATTGAGTGACGACCATCAGTGAAAGGAGAGAGTGATGAACAGGATATTCGAATGCACCCTGGCGGCGGTCCTCGTTCTGGCGCTGTGTGCTGGTTCGGCCCAGGGAAAACCGGCGATTCAGGACGGATCTTCCCCGAAGGCCGCGCCGGAGGTTCGTTTCAGCGGTGACCCGGGGGAAAAGGGGAGCGGCCCTGCTGCGCTGTTCGGCGACGATGTCCTGATCGCCGACCGGGACCCGGACATCGAGGCGAGGCTGGATATGGTCAGCTCCGACACCCGGGGGATGTTCCTCGCCTGGGAGAGCATAGATCTGGATAACACGCACATTTATATTTACCGATCGACGGATGGCGGGAACAGTTGGCACCATTTCGTCAATCTCGTGGGTGGAGCCGCCGGGGACCTGCACGATCCCGCACTTGCCCTGCCCGAGAACACGCAGGATTACCTCTATATCGCGTATGAGTTTGTCGACAACATATGGGTGACGGCCGTCAATCTCGACACCTTGGAGCACACCTCTTCCATTGTCGAGGGGGGCAGCCTTGGCGTCCACAATCCCGGGATCATCACCGATGACTGTGACTATCCCGGCAACTACTGGCTCTATGTCACCTGGGTCATCGACACGAACCTGGGAGGGCAGGAGGGGCACTACGTCAGGGTGGCCAGGTCCGTGGACCTCGGGCTCTCCTGGGAGCAGTACCTCAGCCTGTACAACACCGAACCGGGCGGTCCGTTGCCCTACCCCGATATCGGCTACGGGGAATACACCCTCTACGTGACCTGGGATGGCAACGAACCAGGCGGGAGCGACGTTCAGGACATCTATGTCGCCCGCAGTACGAACCTGGGTTTGAGCTGGGAGTCGAGCCACAATCTCACCCTCGGCTCGAGCCAGACCTGCTATGGCCCGCGCGTGGCCGCCATTCGCGGCGACGAGGTCGACGGCGGGGAGGTGGTGGTGGTGTACAACAGGCTTTACAGCATCGATGATGTCGATATCGTTTACAGCTACTCCGATGATCAGGGGGTGAACTGGAGCGGATTTTATTGCCTGGCCTGTTTGTATTCGCTGCATGAGGCCAGGCCCGATCTGGATGTAGACCCCAGCTATGGTTCTTTCCACGTTGTCTACTGGCAGGATTACAATACGATGCACACCTCGGCCCACCGGTCCGATCCGACGATCTGGTCCACGCCGGTGGCGGTGAATGACACCGGCCAGGTCGACTGGGAGTTGGCTCCATTCACTTCTGCTTATGACTGGACCAGCGGTCAGCGCGGCGTGGCCTGGACCGATTCCCGCACGCCCACCTATGCGGCTTACTACGACCGCGCGGATTGGCTGCCCGATGTCCAGACCGTGGCCTGCAGCTACACCTGCGACCCCATGTCGGGGGTGCTGCCCTTTGCCACGCAGATGTCGGTTTCGATGAACAACCTGTACACCGGCCAGTTGCGCCGGGTCTCGGGGAGCATCGACGTCCACCTGGCCGGCGGTCAGATCTTCGGCAACTGGCGAGCCGGCTGGACGAACCTTGCCCCGGGCGGCAGCTACTCCGCGGTCTGGATGCAGAATCTGCCGGCGCTGGCCTCGCTGGCCGGCACCAACCAATTCACTCTGGTGGTCGAAGACGTGACGCCGTCACCGTACAACCAGCCGCCGTACCCGGCCGCCGGGGACACGGCTACAGGCCTTTGCCTGGTGACTGGTGTATTACCGTGAGATTGGCGGGATATCGGGGGGGCTTTTGCCCCCCCTCGTCGGGGCTCACCCCTGCTGATCATTCGTCCTCGGCTTCATCGGGAACCGAGCTGGCCCCCGGCGGGCCCATCAGCCGCCGCGGCAGGAACTGGTCGGTCATCACGTCATCCACCGACAGCTTCCCCGGTTCGAGGATCTCCAGCTGTTCCAGCATTTCGATCTGGTCCGCCATCCGCTGGCGGGAGAGGACGAGGTAGTCACCGGGGCCGCCCCGCTGCGGATCCCCGCGACCCAGCTTCTGTTCGCGGATCATCAGCCGCGACCAGGAGAGGAAGGCCGGGGTGACCTGCTTGTTGACCTCCATCATCAGCTGGTGGGCCGGCTGCGGGTCGTCCTCCATGTATTTCTTGTAGCCCCGGTAGTAGGCGCGGAGGAAGGCCCGGGTCTCCTCCGGGTGTTCGGCGATGAAGGTCTTGTTGGCGATCAGCGTGTTGCAGTTGTCATAGCCGGCATCCCAGACGTGGAGCCACTTCAGCCGCGCCCCCTGCCGGGAGGCATGATACGGCTCGGCGATGAAGTAGCCCTGCTGGATCATGGTCGGGTCGGCCACCAGCAGCTCCAGGCCGAAATCCTGGGGCACGATGCGGAAATCGATGCCATAGGTCCGTTTGAGATAGGGCAGGAAGGCCCACTCCGGCCGGGCCTTGATCAGTTTGCCGTCCAGGTCGGCGAAACCCTCCACCGGGTTCGACTCGTGGAGCAGCAGTACCGAGGGGTCGTGCTGGAACACCGCGGCCACGTTGATGATCGGCAGCCCCTCCTGAATGGCGATCATCGAGTTTGTGCTGTCCCACTGGCCGAAGTTCGCCCGGTTGGTGGCCACTTTCTCCAGCACGTTGGCGTTGGCCCCGCCCTGGTCCAGCTGCACGTCCAGGCCTTCGGCGGTGAAGTAGCCCAGGGCCTCGGCGGTGTAGAACGCGCCGTGCTCCGGCTCGGCCACCCAGTCCAGCTGGACCACGATGGGGAAGAGGGTGCTGCCGTCCACGCCCGGTGCGTCGGGGTTCTCCGTCCCGCCGCACCCGGCGGCCAGGGCCAGGGCCGCTGCCACCAGCAGCAGGCCCGGCCAGGTTCTTCTGGATGTGCTGGTCATCGTTCCCACCCTCCCGGGATCCGGGGCCGCGGGGCGCCCCGTCCCGCAGTCACTCTTCACGTTCCACCGATTGGTGCCACTTGTGGAGAAAGAGCCATTTCAGCCGCGACACCGCGCCGACAAAGAGAAATCCCAGCCCGCAGGCGGTGGCCGCGGTGGCGAACAGCTCGGGGATCTTCAGCTGCGCCTTGTAGATGATCACCAGGAACCCCAACCCCCCCGACCCGGTGGCGCTGCCGGCGAACAGTTCGCCGGTGAGCGCGCCGATCACCGCCAGGGTGGCGGCGATCTTCAACCCGGTGAAGAAGTAGGGCAGCGACGCGGGCACCCGCAGCAGAAACATCTCCTGCAGCGGGCCGGCGCCGGCCATGCGGAACAGGTCGAGGTGGTTCTCACGGACGGAGATCAGCCCCTGGGTGGTGTTGGCCACCACGGGAAAGAAGCTGATCATGAAGGTGATCAGGATCACGCTGACCAGCCCCGGGCCGAACCAGAGGACGAAGATCGGCACCAGGATGATCACCGGAATCATCTGCAGAAAGACGATCCAGGGGTGCAGCGCGGTGCGCAGCCAGTTGGAGGAGGCCAGCACCAGCGACATCAGGAAACCGACGCTGCCCGCGGCGAGGAAGCCGATCAGCGCTCCGGCAAAGGTGTCCCTCGCGGCGGCAAACAGGGTCTCCCGTTCCGCCGCGGCCGCGCCCAGCACCTCGCCCGGGCCGGGGAGGATGTAGGCCGGCAGGTCCCAGAAGGCCTTGACCCCCACCCAGCAGACGAGGAGCGCCGCGCCGATGAGCAGGGGCGGAAACCAGTGCAGCGGCTTACCCATGGCTGGCCTCCGGGCAGCAGGGCGATCTCCGGCCGTTTGCCGTGTTCTTCGTCGCCTCGTGCAGGGCATCGGCCACGGCGCCCACCACGCTGAGGAACTCCGGTGACTCGCGCAGGGCGGCCGGCCGGGGGTAGGGGAAGGGGACCGGGATCTCCAGGTGCACGTGCCCCGGGCAGCCGCAGAGCACCACCACCCGCGAGGAGAGGTAGACCGCCTCGGGAACCGAGTGGGTGACGTAGAGCGCCGTCCACTCCTTCTCCTTGCGGATGGCCAGCAGGTCTTCGTTGAGACGGTCCCGGGTGATGGCGTCGAGGGCGCTGAACGGTTCGTCGAGGATGATGATCTTTGGTGACTTGGTCAGGCCGCGGGCCAGGGAGACCCGCATCTTCATCCCCCCGGAGAGCTGGCGCGGGTAGTAGCTGCGGACATCCCCCAGACCCACCAGGTCGATCATCTCCTCGGCAACCTGGCGCCGCTCCGCCCGGGGAACGCCCTGGAGCAGCAGCGGGACCTCGATGTTGCCCATCACCGTCCGCCAGGGCAACAGCGCCGGTTCCTGGAAAATGAAGGCCATTTCCTGGCACATGGCCTGCGGCGGTTTGCCGTCCACCGAGATTTGTCCCGAGGTGAGGGGCCGCAAGCCGGCGGCCAGCCGGAGCAGGGTGGACTTGCCGCAGCCGCTGGGGCCGATAAAGGAGACGAACTCGCCGTCCGCCACGTCGAGGTCGATGCCCCCGAGGACCGTGGGGCCCTCGCCATAGGTCTTGACCACCTGGCGGAGCCGGATGATGGGGGAAACGCTGCTCATCGGTCGCTGACCTGCCCGGAAACCGCCGCTGCTGTTATTTCTTTTTCTCCACCACCTTGATCAGGTCGATCACCTTCCAGATGCCGGTCACCGACTCTGCCGCCTCCACCGCGAGGACCTTGTAGCCTTCGCTGTCCACGGTGCCGCGCAGGCTCACCGCGCCGCCGGTGACCTCCACCTCGATGGAAAAGGCGCGGCGGCCGACGGCGTCGAAGAGGCGGGTCTTGACCCAGGTCTCCATGCCGGCGTCGCTCACCTCGTCGCCGGTGTTGGAACCTGCTTTCTTCGCCGGGTTGTCACCCGCGCCCGGCGCGTCGGGGGAGATCCTGATCATGTTGCGCACCCGGTGGACCCCGGCCACCGACTTGACCACCTCGGTGGCCAGTTCCTGGGTGGAGCGATAGAGCACGGCGCCGGTGAGGATCACACTGGTGCCGTCCACCGTGATCCTGATCGAGAAGGCGTCGTCCTCCAGGTGCTCCAGCAGGGCCAGCCGCACCGCATTTTGCAGCTTGGCCTCGCCGACGGTTTCCGGGGGGCCGACGATGATCGGTATCTCCTCGGAGGTCTGGGGCACCTCTATCACCTCGCGCGCTTCGGCCTTCTCGATCTCTTCCAGCGTCGCGATCCCTTCCAGTTCATCGACAACTTCCGCTTCCTGGAGCGCCTCTTCCTCGAGCACTTCCGTCTCCTGGAGCGGTGGAACGGCCATGCTCGGCACGGCCAGGATTGCGATGACGGCAATGGCCAGGACAACGGGCATCAGGCGAAGGCGGTCTTTCATTGGTGGCTCCCTGGGTTGCGGGTTCACTCCGCCCGGAGCGGGCACCCGAATGGTCTTCCTGTTATCTGGAACGGTACATCGCTGATTATGCCACGACCCGCGCCGATGCCCAAGCAAATCCGCGTTCCGGCCGGCACTCTTGCCACCCGGTGGGGACGCTGTACAATGGGGCCGGCAATCATCCGTCATGCCCCCAAGAATCGAGGAGAGCACCGATGAGCATCGCCCGCTGTTTCCCTGGCGCCGCCTGCCTGGTTCTGGCCGCCCTGTTCTGCACCCTGCCCGCAATTGCCGACGAGGGGATGTGGACCTTCGACAACCCGCCGGTGGAGGCGATCCGCGAGGCCTACGGGTTCGAGATCACCCCCGGGTGGCTGGATCACGTGCGTCTGGCCTCAGTGCGCTTCAACGACGGCGGTTCGGGGTCCTTTGTCAGCCCGCAGGGCCTGGTGGTCACCAACCACCACGTGGCGGTAGGCCAGCTGCAGAAGATGTCCACCGAGGCTAAGGATTACGTGACCGGCGGGTTCTACGCCGGGAGCGCCGACCAGGAGATCCCCTGCGCCGACCTGGAGCTGAACGTGACGGAGTCGATGGAAAACGTCACCGCCCGGGTGCTCGGCGCGGTGAAGGAGGGGATGAGCAGCCAGGAAGCGCTCCGGGCCCGCAAGGCGGAGATGGCGCTGATCCGCAACGAGAGCCTGGAGAGGACCGGACTGCGTTCCGACGTGGTCACCCTCTACCAGGGGGGCGAGTACCGGCTCTACCGCTACCGCAAGTACACCGACGTGCGGCTGGTGATGGCCCCGGAGAAGCAGGCGGCCTTTTTCGGCGGTGACTGGGACAACTTCACCTATCCCCGCTACAACCTCGACTTCGCCTTCTTCCGGGTCTACCAGGACGGCAAGCCGCTGCAGCCGTCCCACTGGTTCAGCTGGAGCCCCGACGGCCCGGCGGAGAACGAGCTGGTCTTTATCTCCGGCAACCCCGGCCGCACCAGCCGGCTGCGCACCATGCGTGCGCTGGAGTACTACCGGGACAGCTTGTACCCGCTGAAGCTGCGCCAGATCGGCCGCACTCTCCAACTGCTCGCCGAGTATCGGGCCCGGGGGGAGGAAGAGGCCCGGCGCGGCGGCGTGCTCTACTTCAGTTATTCCAACTCGCGCAAGGCGTACGGCGGCATGCTCAAGGCCCTGGAAAACGAGCAGCTGATGGCCTGGAAGGGGGAGGCGGAGTGGAACCTGCGCAAGGCGGTCATCGAGGACCCGGAGATGAACAAGGCCTACGGGGCTGCCTGGGATCGCGTGGCCGGGATCTACGACAACCACGGGATCCGGCTTCACCGGTCGGCGGTACGGGAACTGGTGGCCGGCCGTGGCGCCGGACGGCTGGTGCGCATCGCACTGGACATTGTCAACTATGTTCACGAGATCCAGTTGCCCGATGCCGACCGGCTGGACGACTTCCACGAAACCGAGCTGGAAGAGAAGCTCTTCTACCTTTATTCGCCGGCCCCGGTCTACCAGGACCTGGAGGCGCTGCTGCTGGCCGACACGCTGAAACTCGCCCTCGAGGAGCTGGGGCCGGACGACCCCATGTCAAAGGTCATCATCGGCCTTGGCCCACTGGACGATGCCGCGGCCAGGCTCATCTCCAAAACCGCACTGGCCGATGTTGCCGCCCGGCGCGCCCTGATCGAGGGCGGTGACGAGGCGGTGACTGCTGCCAGTGATCCGCTGATTTCCCTTGCACGTCAGATTGCGCCCATTCTGCGTGACGGCGTGGAGTGGGAGCGCCGTGAGGTGGAGAGCGTGCTCACCCCGGCGGGGGAGCAGATCGCCCGGGCCCGCTTTGCCGTGCTGGGCAAGAACGCTTACCCCGACGCCACCTTCACCCTGCGTCTGAGCTACGGTCAGGCCAAAGGCTATCCGATGAACGGCACCCTGGCCCCGTTCAAGACCACCCTCTACGGCATGTTCAACCGGGCCCACGCCTTCGGCAACAGCGGTGAGTTCATGCTGCCCCAAAGGTTCTGGGACCGCGAGAAAAAGCTCGACCTCTCCACCCCGGTGAACTTCGTCTCCAGCCTCGACACCATCGGCGGCAACTCCGGCTCACCGGTGATCAACAGCAGGCTGGAGCAGGTGGGGATCAACTTCGACCGCAACATCGAGGGGCTCTCCAACGCGTTCCTCAACGACCCGGTGCACAACCGCTGCGTGGCTGTGCACTCGGCCATCGTCCTCGAGGCGTTGCGCAAACTGTATGACGCCGCTCCGCTGGCCGACGAACTGGTCCCACCGGCTGACCAGGAAAGGTAACGCTTGAGCCGCAGCGCACGCCAGGCCTTCTTCTTCCTCGTCCTGGGGCTGCTGGCCGCCAGCCAGTCGGGGAACATCATCCGTCTGGGCCAGGCCCACCCGGCGGCCATCGCCGCCTGGCGCCTGCTGCTGGCCGTGGTGGTGCTGGCCCCGCTGGCCGGCCGCCAGCTGAACCAGCTGGCCCGGCTCAGCCGGGGTGAGTGGGCGCTGCTGCTCTTTACCGGGGCCGCGCTGTCCGCCCACTTCCTGACCTGGATCGCCGCGGTGCAGCTGACCACGGTGGCCAACGCGGCGATCTTCTTCTCCATCAACCCGGTGCTCACCGCCCTGGCCGCGTACTTCATCTTTGGCGAGCGGCTGGGCTGGGCCCTGTTCCTCTCCATCGGCCTCGGTCTGGCCGGGGTGGCGGTGATCGGCATCGGCGACTTTACCCTGGGCGGTGGTTCACTGCCCGGTGACGCCATGGCCGTGCTCTGTTCAGTGCTGTTCACCGTCTACTTCCTCGCCGGCAAGCGCCTCCGCCCCAGGCTGGACAACCGGGTCTACGTCACCGTGGTTTACGGCACGGCGGCCCTCTTCTCCTTTGCCTGCTTCCCCTTTTTCGACCTGCCGCTGGTCCGTTACAACGCCATCACCTGGCTCTGTTTCGTGCTGATGGCGCTCATCCCCACCCTGATCGGCCACACCTCGTTCAACAACGCCCTCAAGCACTTTGACGCCTCGCGCATCGCCGCCGCCACCCTGGTGGAACCGCTGCTGGCCGGCCTGGTGGCCTTCTTTGCCTGGGGCGAGCGGATCACCGGCCCCGGCGCCGCCGGCTACCTGCTGATCTGCCTCTCGGTGCTGGTCCTCGCCTTCGAGGGCCGAAAAGCCGAAGCCGTCCCCGACCGGATGACCTGACCTCTGCCATTGCGATCAGCTGACTTGTTCCTGTCATTGCGAGCCACTGACTTCCCGTGGATCCTCGCGGGTCAGTGGCTCTTAAGAAACAAGCGCACGGCCAGGAAGTGTCATCGCGAGGAGTCGGCGTAGCCGACGACGCGGCGATCTCCTCGGATGTCTTTCCGATTCAATGAGATTGCTTCGTCGCCGTCTTCGACGGCTCCTCGCAATGACAGCGAAAGAACGGTTGTTTCTTCCGCTGACTTCCCGCGACCCCCGAGGGTCGGGGGCTCGCAATGACAGGGGAAGCGTTTACTCAGCGATGTTCTGTGCCCGCAGGCGGTCGCTGAGGATGCGGGAGAGGTTGAGGAAGAGCTTGGCCGCGATGCGCGGCGAGCGGCGGCGCACCCGTTCCAGCGACTGCTCGTCCAGGCGGAGCAGTTCGCTGTCTTCGGTGGCGGTGACCGTGGCCGACCGGGTGCCGCCGCCCAG
Organism: uncultured Acidobacteriota bacterium; assembly: GCA_963836075.1. Classification (GTDB taxonomy): domain Bacteria; phylum Acidobacteriota; class JAQAZP01; order JAQAZP01; family JAQAZP01; genus JAQAZP01. Next base: position 60,137 of record CAWIIB010000009.1, on the reverse strand, counting down.
CAGGGCCATCTCGCCGATCACCTCCCCCGGTCCCAGCCGGTTGAGCAGCCGGGGCCGCCCGCCCACGTCCACCGTCACCTTCATGGCGCCGGAGACGATCATGAACATCGACTCCCCGGCCAGGCCCTCGCGGATCACCGTTTCGCCCGCCGTCACCGTGCGCAGGGTGCCCAGCAGCACCACCTTCTTCGCCTCGCCGGGCCGCATGTTGCGGAACACCGGGCTCTCCTCGGTGATGTTGCGGTTCAGGCGCAGGGCGACGAAGTCCCAGATGGTGATCAGCTGGACGCTGGTCAGCACCACCGGGTTGATCAGCAGGTCGGCGGCCAGGGCGTAGACCATCACCATGGCCGCCAGCAGGCCGAAGTGGGCGATGGGGATGAAGCTGGAGAAGGTCAGCACGCCGAAACCGAGCACCAGGGCCACGGTGGTGAGGATGATCGGCTCGGCTTCCTTGCGCAGGGTCCGGGTCATGGCCCGGCGCTGCTGGTTGGTCTGGCGCAGCTCCCGCTGGTAGCGGACCATGAAGTGGATGGTGTCGTCCACCGCGATGCCCAGGGCGATGGCCGCCACCATGCAGGTGCCGGTGTTCAGCGGGATGCCCAGCCAGCCCATCAGGCCGAAGTTGAAGAGGATCGGCACCACGTTGGCCACCATCCCCACCAGGCCGGCCTTGAAGGAGAGGAAGAGTGCCGAGATGATGATGAACACGGCGGTCAGGGCCAGGGCCAGGCTCTGCACCTGTCCCACGGCCATGGCGTCGGCCGAGTTGTTGATCAGCACCCAGTGGCCGGTGACCTGGACGTCGAGGTCGGCGGGCAGTTCCTCTTTGGCCAGGGCCTCCAGTTGCTGGATGGCCGAGGAGAGGGCGCGGGACCCGGTGATGTCGTGCCAGACCGAGATGTTCAGGCTCTGGCGGCGGCGGTCCACGAAGCTGCTGGTTTCGCTGTCACCCAGCAGGGCCAGGGTGCGCTCCACATCCTCCTCGCTTTGCGGAACCCACAAGGGGTGCGGGAGGCCACCCTCCGCCTGGCGGTGCACCTCACGTAGCAGATCGGCCACCGAGAGGCTCTTGGCAAAGAGGCCGGTGTCGTCCAGACGCTGCTGGAAGGCGCTGACCCGCTGGAGGATCGCCGGGTCGGTCACCCGCTGCAGCCCCAGGGCCTGGATGTAGACCTGCAGGGTCATCGCTCCGGAAAGGTCCCGGGCGGCCCGGGCCGTGTTGTCCCGCACCGTGGACCCCTCGCGGAAGTAGCGGGTGAAGTTGGTGTCCACCTCGAGGCGGAAACAGCCGGCCACGGCAAGGAGTACCAGCAGTGCCGTGGAGACGGTGATCAGCTTTTTCCGCTCGGCGGTGAAGGTGGTCAGCCAGTTGATCAGGCCGCTCCAGCGGCCCGTGCTTCGCCGTTCCTGGAGGCGCAGCGCCTTGGAGGCGGGGATCAGCCGCAGGGCGGCCGGGACGACCACGATGGTGATCAGAAAGTTGGCCAGCAGGCCGAAGGAGCAGACGATGCCGAACTGGCGCAGGATGGTGACCTTGTTCACCGCCAGGGTGGCGAAGCCGAGGAAGGTGGTCAGCGTGGTGAGGGTGATCGGCACCGCGCTGTGCATCGCCATCTTCAGCAGCGCGGTGACCTTGTCCCGGCCCTTGCCCAGCTGGCGGTAGTATTTTGAGACCATGTGCACGTCTTCGGTGCAGCCCACCACGATGAGGATCGAGGGGACGATGGCGGTGACCACGTTGATCGCGAAGCCGGCCAGGGCCATGAAGCCCAGGGTGGCCAGCACGCTCAGGCCGCCGGTGAGCACCGGCAGCAACGCCACGGTGATGTTGCGGTAGGCGAGGAAAAGGACCAGCACCAGCAGGACCACCGACCAGGGCACCAGGTAGCGCTGGTCACGCTGGATAAAGTCGCTGAAGGCGTTCTTGGCCATCGGCTCGCCGATCTGGTAGCCCTCCAGACCGCCGGCATGCTCGATGATCAGGGCGTCCACGGCCTCGGCAAAGGTGGCGTTGAACCCGTCGGCGCCGGGCGGCGGTTCGGTGAAGATGCTGATCGCGGCACAGTCACCGCTGGCCGAGACCACGGTGCCCACCAGCACCGGACTGTCCAGCACCCGCATTTTGAGCCGGGCAAGCTCCTGGGGGTCGGCGGGGATGTTGCGGAGCAGGCCGCTGCGCACGGGCAGCCCGAGGAAGAGGTCGAACCCCTGCACCGTGGCCAGGCTCTTTATCCCGGTGACCCCCTCCAGCCGGCCCAGGGCCGCGGTGAGGTCCCGGACCGACCGCAGGGCCTGCGGTGTGAACACATCCCCTTCGGGGGCCTTGAGTACCACCAGGGTCAGCGAGTCGCTGCCGAAGGTCTCGCGGAACCGCTCCAGCACGTCGGCGGCCGGGTCACCGGCGGCGGTGAGGCCCTTGCCCGAGGTGTCGATCTCCAGCTCGCCGATGTTGAGGATGATCAGCGAGATGGCCACGGCGAGGAGGAAGACCGAGAGCACCGGCCGCCGCGCGATTCCCACCAGCAGGCTTTTCATCTCAGGGCTCCCACCGGAAGCGCTCCAGGTCGATGGTGTCGTCTTCGCCGAAGACCACCCCCTCGGCCTGGAGCATGGCCCGCTGCAGTCCCGGAGGGATATCGGGCAGCCGTTCGGTGGAGAGGGCGCCGGCGGCGTTGACCACCCGCTGCCACGGAACGCCGTCGGGGCAGCTGTGCAGCGCCCAGCCCACGGCCAGCGGCGAGAGCAGGTTGCCCATCAGGTTGGAGATCTGACCGTAGGTGGCCACCCGCCCGCTGGGGATCTGGCGCACCAGGTCGTAGACCGCGTCGAAGGACGAGGGCGCGTTGCCCTGGCCCACGCCGTGCAGGCGCTTGCCACGGCCGGCTGTTGATCGGGGTTTGGTCATCAAGAACTCCATGCTGGCGGTCGGGACCGTTGCCCCATGATAGCAGAAACACCGCTGGCAGGGCATCCTCCCCACCCGGCGTGGCCGCGGCGGGCGGCTTGGTCTATAATGGCGGTTCAGGCGCCGCCGGCGGGGCAGAGAGGTTTTCTCCTGCGGCGGACGCCTCTTTCAGACACCGAAACCAGGGGGCGACGCGTGGACGAAACACTCAAGGTCGGGGTCATCGGGACGGGCCGGCATGGCGCTCGCTACGTTGCCCACATCCTGCAGGACCTGCCGGGTCTGGAGCTTGCCGCCATCAGCCGCCGCTCCCCGGAGGGCGAGGCCCAGGCCCGGAACTGGGGCGCCACGTGGTACCGGCTCTGGTCCGACCTGGTGGCCGACCCGCGGGTCGACGCGGTGGTGGCCGCGGCCACGCCGGACATCAATACCGCCCTGGCCCTGGCCTGCGCCGAGCTGGGCAAGCCGCTGCTGGTGGAGAAGCCGCTGGCCATGACCGCGGCCGACGCGGAAGCGATGGTCCGGGCCTTTGCCGAACGGGAACTCCCGCTCACCGTGGCTCAGACCCTGCGGTTCAACAGCACGGTGCGGGCGCTGCAGGAGCATCTGCCCGAGGTTGGCCGGCTGCACTCGTTCTCCGCCGACTTCCGTCTCGAGCCGCCATTCCACCAGTGGCTGGACGATCCCGAAGCCGCCGGCGGCGGAGTGATCCTGCACACCGCGGTGCACACCTTCGACGCCCTGCGCTTCATCACCGGCCGCGAGGTGGTGCGGGTGCGGGCCACGGCCTACCGCCGCGGCACCACCCGTCTCGAAGACCTGTTCACCGCCCAGCTGGAGTGCGTGGACGGGGTGGTGGGCCTGGTGGAGGCGAGCAAGGTGGGGCCGGCCCGCAGCGGCCGCTTCGAGTTCGTCGGTTCAGCGGGGACGCTGCGCGGCGACCATTTCCGCGGGACACTGGAGTTTGTCGGGGCCGGTGTCCCCGAGCCCCGGCAGCAGGAACCGCCGGTGCCCACCCTGGTGCCCCTGCTGCGGCAGTGGGAGGCCTGTGTGCGCGGCAGCGGGCCCAACCCGATACCGGCGGACGAGGGGCTGGCCGCGGTGCGGCTGTGCGAGGCCTGCGTGCGGTCGGCGGAGGATGACCGCTGGGTCGAGGTACGGTGAGAGGAGCGTGATGAACTGGGAGAAGAAACAGGTTCGCGTGCTGGTGGTGGAGGACGACCACCTGGTGAGCGAGATGGTGCGCGGGACGCTGGAGGAGATCGGCTGCCTGGTGGTGGGCGAGGCCAACGACGGCCGGGAAGCCCTGGAGATGGTCTCGCGGTTCTCGCCCGACGTGGTGCTGATGGACATCAAGATGCCGGAGATGGACGGCATCGAGGCCACCCGCCTGATCATGGAATCCAACCCCGTCCCGGTGGTGGCCCTCACCGCTTACGAGAGCCCGGAGTTGATGCACGGAGCGGTGGACGCCGGTCTCGGCGCCTACCTGGTCAAACCGTCCACCGCTCGGGAGATGGAACGGGCGATCACCGTGGCCATGGCCCGCTTTGACGACATCGTGGAGCTGCGGCGGCTCAACGCCAAACTGAGCGAGACGCTGGCCACGGTCAAGCAGTTGTCCGGCCTGCTGCCGGTCTGCGCTTCCTGCAACATGATCCGGGTCGAGGGGGGGCGCTGGCAGCGGCTGGAAACCTATATCTGTGAGCACTCGGAGGCCGAGTTCAGTCACAGTCTCTGCCCGGAGTGCTTCAAGAAGCTGTACCCTGAATATTACAGGGGCGACAATAAATAATGGGAGGTGCGGTTTGGCCAGACTTACTTTTCTCGGTGCCACCGGCACGACCACCGGATCGAAATTCCTTTTCGAACACGACGGGTTCCGCCTGCTGGTGGACTGCGGCATGTTCCAGGGCTTGAAGAAGCTGCGGCTGCGCAACCGCGAGCCGCTGCCCCTGGACGCGACGGGAGTCGATGCGGTGGTGTTGACCCACGCCCATATCGACCACACCGGCTACCTGCCCCGGCTGGTCAAGGACGGCTTCTCCGGGCCGGTCTACTGCACCAAGAGCACCGCCGAACTCTGCGCGGTGATGCTGATGGACTCGGCCCACCTGCAGGAGGAGGAGGCCCGCTGGGCGAACAAGAAGGGCTACTCGAAGCACAAGGAGGCTCTGCCCCTCTACGACAAGGACGACGCCGAAGCGGCCATATCCCTCCTCGAACCGACGCCCTACAGCCACCGGCTGGAGCTGGGCGGCGGGCTGGTGCTCTGGTTCCTCAACGCCGGCCACATCCTCGGTTCGGCCTTTGTCTGCATCGAGTGGAAGACGGAGAGCGGCGAGACACGGAAGATCGTCTTTTCCGGCGACCTGGGCCGGCCGGACAAGCCGGTGCTGCGCGACCCGGTGCAGGTCTCCGAGGCGGACTGGCTGGTGCTGGAGTCGACCTACGGCAACCGGCTGCACGGGGAGGAGAGCCCGCAGTCGGTACTGGCCCAGGTGATCAAGGAGAGTGCGGCCCGCGGCGGTGTCCTGCTCATCCCCGCCTTCTCGGTGGGCCGGACCCAGGAACTGCTGTTCAACATCCGCGAGATGGAAAACGCCGACGAGATCATGAAGCTCCCCGTCTTTTTGGACAGCCCGATGGCGATCAAGGCCACCAGGGTCTACATGGACAACATCCAGGACCACGACATGCAGACGGCCCTGCTGGAGGTGCGCGGCGTGGAGATCTTTCGCACCCGGCACATCAAGTTCACCGAGTCCACCAAGCAGTCCATCGAACTGAACAGCTTCAACGGCCCGGGGATCATCATCTCAGCCAGCGGCATGCTCTCCGGCGGCCGGATCCTGCACCATCTGGCGAACAAGATGCCCGACCCGCGCACGACGATACTCTTCATCGGCTACCAGGCGGAGGGTACCCGGGGCCGGGCGATTCTCGAAGGGGCCGAGTCGGTGAAGATCCACGGCGAGTACGTGCCGGTGAAGGCCACCATCGAGCAGATCTCGGGATACTCGGCCCACGCCGACTACGAAGAGATCCTCGCCTGGCTGCGCGGCTTCAGCAGCAAGCCCAGGAAGACCTTTGTGGTTCACGGCGAGCCGGAGTCGAGTGCATCGCTGGCGGAGAAGCTGAAGGCGGCATCTTTCAATCCCCATGTTCCAGAGTATCTGGAGACCGTGGAACTGAATTGAACGGACGGAGCAGTTGATGGGCAAGAGCATTATTGTCGGTTGCGAGACGCTGGGACGGGGTGACAATGAACTGGGCCTGCGGCTGATGGGGTCGTTCCTCCGGACCCTGGCCGCCGCGGTGGAGAAGCCGTCGGCGGTCATTTTCTACAACTCGGGGGTGCGGCTGGTGGCCGACGACTCCCCGGTTCTCGACGCGCTGGAGGCCCTCGACAGCCAGGGCGTCGATCTGGCGGCCTGCGGCACCTGCCTCGCCCACTTCGGCCTGCAGGAGCGGGTGGCGGTGGGGCGGGAGAGCAACATGCAGGAGATCGTCTCCGTCATGCTCGGGCCCGGGGAAACGGTAACTGTTTGATCGAAATTGAGAAAATGGGGACGTTTACCATTTTCCAGGAACCGTCCCTGCTTTCTCCTTCACGCGAGGTGCCCGTCATGGGATGCGAAGACTGCGGCTGGCGCGCGTATTCCGAGAGAAAGCCCGAATCGCTCCTCGCCCGGATCTGGCGCTGGCACACCCGCTGGTGTCCCGGGTGGAAGAAATACCAGGCCGAGCTGGCCCGGCAGACCCCGGAGCCGGACAATGAGCCGGGAACCTGAACCACACGACCTGACGACCGTCGATCCCTTCCTTGGCGGGCTTCTCCGCTTTCACCAGCCGAAGCACGGCTACCGTTTCTCGGTGGACGCCCCGCTGCTGGCCGGGTTCGTGGAGGTGCGCCCGGACGACCTGGCGGCCGACCTGGGCGCCGGCTGCGGGGTGGTGGGGATCCTGCTGGCCCACTTTTACCCATTCCGCCGTCTGGTGGCGGTGGAAGTCCAGGCCGAACTGGCCGGCCTGGCGCGGCAGAACGTCCAGATCAACGGGTTTGAATCGCGGGTCGAGGTGCGTCACCAGGACGTGGCCGAGTTTGCCGCCGGGGAGGCGGCCGGCAGCTTCGACCTGGTGGTCAGCAACCCGCCCTTCAACAAGGTAGGCGCCACCCGTCCCAGTTCCCACCGGCAGCGCGCGGTGGCCCGCCAGGAAATCCTGCTCGACCCGGACGGCCTTTTTGCCGCCGCCGCCCGACTGCTGCGGCAGGGCGGCCGGATGGGCCTGGTCCACCGCCCCTGGCGCTGGCCCGAACTGCGCCGGCTGATGGAGCAACGGGGGCTGCAGCCCTCCCGGGTCCGGCAGGTCCTGCCGCGGGAGGGGGAGGACGCGAATCTCATCCTCGTCGAAGCGGTGAAGGGAGGACCGGAGGTGACTGCCCGAGATGGAACCCCTGGTACTCTTTCGCCGGCCGGGCCTCTACACCGCCGAAGCCGAAGCCCTGCTCAAGGGCGGCACGCCGCTGGCCCGCTGAGCGGGTGATTCCACACCACAGCCGAGCGGTTTTTCAGGGGCCAATTTTGCCACATGTTTTCCCTGTGGAGTGCCGATAAGAATGGTGATGGTGTAATGAAGAGAATGTCCACCCTGGGAGATTTCGCATGCCACGCATTCTGATTATCGAGGACGAGGAACATGTCAGGTCGCTGACCCGGAAAACGCTGGAGATGGAAGGCTTCGACGTGTTCGAAGCCGAAGATGGTGAAAGCGGGATCAAGGCCTATGATGAAAACGACATCGACCTGATCGTCACCGACATCATCATGCCGGGTAAGGAAGGGATCGAGACCATCATGGAGTTGAGGAAGAAAAACCCGGAGGTCAAGATCATCGCCATATCCGGGGCCGGAAAAATGGGGCCTGGCGAGTATCTCAGGCTGGCCAGCACCTTCGGCGCCAACCACACCTTCGCCAAACCGTTCGACCGGCAGGAATTCGTCGCGACCGTCAAAGGGCTGCTCGCCTGACACGCCAAACCCGGCGGAAAAATCATCCCTTTCTGTGTCCTCCCCTGCCCCGGAAGACAAGATGTCTGAAATGAGGAGGATACGATCAGGATTCCTCTTACGCGATTCTTGACAACACCCCACCGCTCTGCTAGATTCACCCCTACTGTTAAACGGTATACTCTAAGGATCATACTATCCTGATACGTCCTTGAACATCCGCTAACCCGGGAGGCATCATGCGAACGAAACAGGGCGCCTTGCTGATCACAATTCTTCTGACATTCATCTTTGTGACCGGTTGTCAACAAGAGGTGAAAATCGGTGCGGTCATTCCGCTCACCGGTGAAGCGTCCGACTACGGGAAGAGTGTAAACGAGGGATTGCAGCTGGCCCTGGAAGAGATCAACAATGCCGGCGGGATCCGGGGCAACGCGCTGATACTGCTGGTGCGTGACAGCCAGACCACCCCTTCGGTGGGTGAGACCGCGATCACCTCGCTGCTCGGTGAAGAGAAGGTGCTGGCGGTGATCGGCGGGGTTTCCAGTTCGGTGACCCGGGCCATGGCGCCCATTGCCGAACAGTCCCAGCGGGTGCTGCTCAGCCCGGCCAGCTCCAGCCCGCTGATTTCCGACCTCGGCCACTACATCTACCGCAACTTCCCCTCCGACGTCCTGGAAGGGGCGAGGATGGCGGCGTTTGCCTACGACAACATGGGCATCAAGCGGAACATGGTGGTGATGGCCATGCAGAACGACTATGGCCGCGGTCTGAAGAAGGTCTTTGTGGACAATTACGAGGACATGGGCGGCAAGATCCTCAAGATGTATGTCTACCCCGAGCACCAGACCGATTTCAGCGAGATGGTGGCCGAGATCAAGGCCTTCGATGCCCCCGATGCCAACGCTGTCTACATCGCCGGCTACTACAACGACCTGGCCGAGATCCTGCTGGAGCTCGAGCGCCAGGAGGTGGACGTGGTCAAGCTCAGTGTGGGGGCGTTCAACTCAGCCGCCCTGATGGCCAAGGCGGGAACCGCGGCCGAAGGGGTGATCTTCCCCATGCTCGAGTTCGATCCCGATGCGGCAGAGGAGCCGATCCATTCCTTCTCCCAGGCCTACCAGGCGAAATTCGGCAAGAAGCCCGACATTTATGCCGCCCACGCCTACGACGCGCTGAAGATCCTGGCCCACGCCATCGAGAAGGAGGGGCCGTACCCGGAGAAGATTCAGATGACCCTGCTCAACCTCCGCGACTACCCGGGCGTCTCCGGTCTCACCTCCTTTGACGAGAAGGGCGATGTGAGGAAGTTCATCAAGATGTTCGTGGTGCACGAGGGTCGGGAAATACCGTTCGAGGAATTCGAGGCGCTGCAGGAAGGTGAGGAAGCCGATTAGCGACCATTGCCGGGTGCCGGATCCGGAACACTGATTTTTATTGAATGGAGAAGGGCCGCCTTTGGCGGCCCTCTCGCATTGAAGCCGGGTGCACCCCCCGGCACGCGGGATTGCCCGGCGGGAGGACGTGCCTGGTGTTTGCCAACCTGCAGCGGCTGACACGTTACCGGACGCTGATCCAGACCATGGTGGTCCGCGAGCTGAAGGCCCGCTACCGCGGCTCCTTCCTCGGCTACTTCTGGTCGCTGCTCAACCCACTCCTCCTGCTCCTCGTCTATACCGTGGTCTTCACCTACATCATCAAGGCCAAGTTCGGCCAGGTGGACAACTACCCGCTGTTCCTCTTCTGCGGCATCCTGCCCTGGACCTGGTTCAGTTCGTCACTGATGGAGTCGTCCACGGTGATCATTTCCGGCGGCGGACTGCTGAAGAAGATCCTCTTCCCTGCCGAAGTGCTGCCGGTGGTCGCCGTGCTGGCCAACCTGGTCCACTTCCTCCTCGCCCTGCCGGTGCTGCTGGCCTGCATGATCTTCTTCGGCGTCTATCCCGGCCTGCACACCCTCTGGTTCTTTCCGGTGGTGCTGATCCAGTTCTTCTTCACCATGGGGCTGGCCCTGCTCATCTCTTCGCTGAGCGTCCACTTCCGCGACCTGAAGGACATCCTGGCCAACCTGCTGACCCTCTGGTTCTTCGCTTCCCCGGTGATTTACCCGTACTCCTTTGTGGCCGACCTGCCGCCGTTCCTCCGCGTGGCGCTGGAGATCAACCCCATGACCCACCTGATGATGGGTTACCAGGGTGCGTTCCTCTTCCCCGGCGAGATCCACGTTCAACGGCTGGCGGCCATGGCCCTGCTGGCCCTGCTGGTCTTCGCCCTGGGCTACTGGGTCTTCGACCGGCTGCGCGACACGCTGGTGGAGGAAGTGTAGCAATGGATCCAGTTGTGCTGGACAGTGTCTCCAAGGCCTATCGCCGCTATGCCTACCGGCGCCGGTTCCAGTCGCTGAAGAGCATGCTCCTCGGCCGCGACCGGGCCATCGGCGCCTCGCGCAGCCAGGTGATCCAGGCCCTGGACGAGGTCAGCTTCAGCGTTCCCGCCGGCGATACGGTGGGCATCATCGGTTCCAACGGCTCGGGCAAGAGCACGCTGCTCAAACTGATTGCCGGGATCAGCCGCCCCACCAGCGGCACGGTGACCACCAGCGGCCGGATCGCGGCATTGATCGAGCTGGGCGCCGGCTTCCACCCCGAGATCAGCGGGCGTGAAAACGTCTTCATCAACGGCATCATGCTCGGCCTGAGCAAACAGGAGATAACCGGGCGCTTCGAGGAGATCGTCGCCTTCGCCGGCCTGGAAGAGTTCATCGACGCGCCGGTGAAAACCTATTCGTCCGGGATGTATATGCGGCTGGGCTTCTCGGTGGCCGTGCACGTCGACCCCGAGATCCTGCTCATCGACGAGATCCTCGCCGTGGGGGACGAGGCCTTCTCCCACAAGTGCATCGAGCGGATCCGCAACTTCCAGCGGCGGGGCAAGACCATCGTGCTGGTCACCCACTCCCTGGACATGGTGGAAGGGCTCTGCGATCGGGCGATCTGGATCGACGAGGGGAAGATGCGCGACTCCGGTGACCCGCGGCGGGTGATCGACGCCTACCTGCTGGACGTGGCCGGCAAGGAGGACGCCGAGCTGGTGGGCCGGGGGGGGCGGGTGGACGCCGATGCGCCGGCCGAAGTCGAGGATGCCGGCACTGCTGAGCCGGCCGAGGAGGGCGCCGAGGCCGCCGAGCCCGCCGAGCCCGAACGCCGCCGCTGGGGCACCAGGGAGATGGAGATCACGGCGGTGACCCTGCTGGACGGCGAGGGCAGCGAGCGGTATGTCTACCAGCCGGGGCAGTCCATGACCATCAGGGCCGATTTCGAGGTGCGGCTGGACGGGGAAAAGGGGATCGTCTTCGGTGTGGGAATCTTCGACGCCGGCGGTGTCTGCTGCTACGGCACCAACACCGATATCGAGGGGCTGCGGCCGGGCGAGGTGGAGCGAGGCCCGCACACCTTCGCCTTCCGGATCCCCTCCCTCGACCTGGTGGGGGGAACCTACTTCCTCGACCTCGCCGTGCACCGCAAGGACGGTTACGCCTTCGACTACCATCGCGGCCTCCACTCCTTCCGTGTCCGCTCGCGGCTCAAGGACGTGGGCATTGTCCGGCTGGCCCACAACTGGTCCTTCTCCCCGGGCATCCCGGTGACCTCGGTGGACGACGACGGCGACCAGGGCGGACCGGCCACACCCCCGGGCGACATCACCGGGTTCCTGGACCAGGCCCGGGCCGACGGCCGCAAGGTGGTCTTCACCAACGGCTGCTTCGACCTGCTGCACAGCGGCCACATCAGGGTTCTGGAGCGGGCCCGGGCCGAGGGGGACCTCCTGGTGGTGGGGCTGAACAGCGACGATTCCGTCCGGCGCCTCAAGGGCGACAAACGGCCCATCCTGCCCCTGGATGAACGGGCGGCCATCCTCTCCGCCCTCGACTGCGTGGACCGGGTGCTCCCCTTCGAGGAGGACACGCCCCTGGAACTGATCCGCCGGGTCAGGCCCGACGTCCTGGTCAAGGGCGGGGACTGGACGCCGGAGCAGATCGTGGGCCGGGAAGAGGTGGAAGCCGCCGGCGGCCGGGTGGTGGTGATCCCCCTGGTGGCGGGCCGGGCCACCACGGCGATCATCGAGACGATCCGGGAGCGCTTCCGGGACCCTGCCTGAATCCCGACCGCCACCCCGGGCCGCCAGCCATCAATAAGCCTCAGTGCGGAAATGGTACAGGAATGGTATGGAAAAAGTATAATTTTCATACCAATTCAGAATTTGACGGTTCAGGAGGCCGGACCCAGAGAGAGGACGCCCAGTTGCTTCAGCAGCAGGGCGGCGCGGGCGGTTTCGGCTGCGGAGGATGGGGAGGAGAGGAGCAGCGTGGCCAGGGTGTCGGCTCCATCCCGGGCCCGGTTCAGCAGGTCCAGCTCCCGGGTGGCCAGCCTGAACAGCTGCGCCAGTTCTTCCCACTGGGCCGATATCTCGATCCGCTGATTGAAATCACCCAGCATGGCGGCCAGCGAACCGGGATCCTGGAGTTTGCCCAGGGCCAGGCGCAGCAGGTCGGGCATCGGCAGGTCGAGGGTGATCACCTCCCAGGAGTCGGGGTCGTACTGCTCCTCGAAAATGAAGCTGCCCCCCTTCCAGTGGAAGCAGTCACAGAAGATACCCTCCACCTGGGTTTTCACCGCCCAGCCCAGGTCCAGCGGTTCGATGAACCCCTCACTGACCAGGATCTTCCCCAGCAGGCGTTCGCCCTGTTCCTTCTGGTTCTGCTGAATCTCGAGGGCCGCGACGATTTTCTCCTCGCTGATCCGGTTTCCTTGCAGGAGCACCTGTCCCAGCAGGTCCTCCTCGTCGGTGGATTCGGCGAAAATCAGCGTTCCACTTTTGAGATAGAGGGACTTCTTCCGCTTCCCCTGTTCCAGGGTGAGGACGCCGGTGAACCGGCCGGCAAAAATGTCGGCGATCAGCGTGGATGGCGGGACCGATTCGATACTGCCGCGGTGGACCTGTTTGCTGCCCATGGATCCCTTCCCTTGAGAAAAAAAGAACGGCCCCCGCCGGCCGGGTTACCGTAAGCAGACCGGATAGAGGAACGGCGGCCATGTTATTATGAGGGCCCGGGGGGTGTCAATTGAGCGGTGGCCGCCGGCGGGTGCGGCGGGGAGAAGGAGATACGGTCGATGAACCTGAAGGATCTGGAGGCGCTGCTCGTCTCCCTGCGTGACGGGACACTGGATGTGGATGAGGGTATGGAACGGTTGCGGCAGTTGCCGTTCGAGGATCTCGGTTTTGCCAAGCTCGACCATCACCGCCACCTGCGGCAGGGATTCCCGGAAGTGATCTTCGGCGAGGGGAAGACACCGGAGCAGATCCTGGCCATTGCAGCCAAGCTGCGCGAGAGAAAGTGCCCGGTGCTGGTGACCCGGGTGGGGCGCGAGAAATACGACCTGGTGGCCGGCACCTTCCCCGAGGCGACTTACAGCGAGGCCGCCCGGGCGATGATCATCGAGGAGCCGGAATTCCACCGGGCGCCGGGCACCGTGCTGGTGCTCACCGCCGGCACCTCGGACATCCCGGTGGCCGAGGAAGCGGCGCTCACCGCCGAGTTGATGGTCGAAAACGTGGAGCGGGCCCACGACGTGGGTGTGGCCGGCCTGCACCGCCTGCTCAGCCAGGAACGGCGGCTGGCCCGGGCCGACGTGATCATCGCCGTGGCCGGCATGGAGGGGGCGCTGCCCAGCGTGGTGGCCGGGCTGGTGAGCGTGCCGGTGATCGGTGTGCCCACCTCCATCGGCTACGGGACCTCCTTCGGCGGGGTGGCCGCCCTGCTGGGCATGCTCAACTCCTGCGCCAGCGGGCTCACCGTGGTCAACATCGACAACGGGTTCGGCGCGGGGTATATGGCGGCGCAGATCTGCCGGCTGGTTGAATCACGGAACAAATAACCGCGGGTCGGGGGCTCGCGATGACAGTTGCTACAACTCGAACTGCGGCCGGTAGTCTTCGAGGACCGGGTAGGAGTTCAGGTCGCGGTCAATGGCGGCACTGAGGAACGCGTTGACCCAGGCAAAGATGTCTCGCCGTTTGATCAGCTGACGCATCCGGCGCATCCGGGCCTCCTTCTCCTCTTTTGCCATGTGGTACGCCTGGTGGATGGCGTCGGCCACCTTGTCCAAATCGTAGGGGTTGACCAGCAACGATCCCTTTTGCAGCTCGGCCGCCGCGCCGGCAAATTCGCTGAGGATCAGCACACCCTTGGCATCGACGTTCGACGCGCAGTATTCCTTGGCCACCAGGTTCATTCCGTCCTTCATCGGCGTGACCAGGGCGATCTCGGCAGCGCGGTAATAGGCCAGCAGCTCCTCCCGTCCGAGGTTGCGGCAGATGTAGTGGATCGGTACCCAGCCTGACCGGGTGAACTCTCCGTTGATCTCGCCCACCAGCCGTTCGATTTCCGATTTCAGTTCCTGGTACTTGGCGATCTCGCTGCGGCTGGGCACGGTCACCTGAACCAGGACCACGTTCTCCTGCAGCTCGGGATAGCGGAGCAGGGCGTTGCGGAAAGCTTTCATCCGCAGCGGTATGCCCTTGGTGTAGTCCAGCCGGTCCACCCCGAGGATGATCTGGATTTCGGGCAGTTTCTCGTGGATGTACCAGGCGGCCTTGGCGACACCGTCGGAGTCGGCCTGCTGGGCGAATTCGTTGAAATCGATGCTGATTGGAAAGGTGCCCACCCGGATCTCACGGTCCTTGGTGTGCACCGTGACCACGTGGCCCTTGCCGCGCACCGCCACCCCCTTGATCAGGGACTTTACACACTGGAGGAAGTTTCGCCGGTCGCGCATGGTCTGGAACCCCAGCAGGTCGAATCCCAGCAACGCGCTGAGGATCTCGGACCGCCAGGGGAGTTTGAGAAAGACGTCCAGCGGCGGGAAGGGGATGTGGAGGAAGAAACCGGTGCGGCGCCGGACTCCCCAGTCATCCAGAACCCGCGCCACGTCCATCAGGTGGTAGTCGTGGACCCAGATGAAGTCATCCTCGCCGCTTTTTTGGGTAATCACCTCGGCGAATTTCCGGTTTACCTGGAGATAGGTCTGCCAGTAGGCAGCGTCGAAAATACAGTGCTGGAACAGGTCGTGGAACAGCGGCCAGAGCGCTTCGTTGGAAAACCCGAGGTAGAAATTCCGCACCTCCTTACGGGTCAGGCGCACCGGCGACATGGTGTACCCCGATTCGCTGGTGGCCTGGCCCAGCAGTTCACCCAGGTCGGCATGTTCTTCCTCTGCCGTGCCGGTCCAGCCGATCCAGCTGCCGCCGCGGTCGCGAAGTACCGGGGCCATGGCGGTGACCAGGCCCCCGGACCCGGCGGCGGCCTGCCAGGACCCATCCTCGCTCTTGGTCAGCACCACCGGGAGGCGGTTGGAAACGATGATCAGCCGGCTGTTGTTCGCGGTGACGGATTCACTCATCGTCCCCCCTCCCTTTGCTCCGTGGCGTCGAGCCAGCGCAGCAGAAAACCGATCAGTTCCTCAGGCGGCTTGAGCCACAGCCGGGCAGCGGTGGAGCGGCAGGTCTCACGGACCAGCACCGACAGGCCCCGCTCGCCCAGCGCCCCGAACGCATCCTCGTCGGTGAGGTCGTCACCGAGATAGGCGGCCGGGGTCCGGCCCATCTCTTCCAGCAGTTGGGCCACGGCCTGGCCCTTGTCCACGCCGGGAACACGCAGTTCCACGCCGCCGTCAAAACCCCGCAGCTCGAGGGCGCTGGTTTCGGCGATCCGGCGCCACGGTTCGGTCACCAGCCGCTCCGCGCGGCGGCGATCCTTCTCCGACAGGCCGCGCCAGTGAAACGCGCGGCCCAGTGGTTTGATCTCGAAGTGCCGGGGCAGGGTCGTCCCCTCGATCACCGTGTCCGCCTGCTGCAGGCCGGTGACATACGACTCCTCCAGCGTCTTCAGCTGGTAGCTGCCGTCGGGCATCAACCGCTCGCCTCCATGGGAGCCCCAGATCTCCGGCGGTTGTTCCAGGCCCAGCAGGGGGACCAGGTCGCCGGCGCTGCGGCCGGTGACCACCACCACCCGGGTGCGGCCCGCGGCGATGATCCGCCGCAGCAGTTTTCGCACTCCGGGGTAGGGCACCGCCTGGTGGCGCTGGACCACGAAGGGCGAGAGGGTGCCGTCATAGTCGAGCATCAGCAGCGACTGCCCGGCCTCGGCCACCTCGGCCCAGAAGCGGGCCGTGTCAAAGGTGTTGTCCAGAAGCTCCATGATCGGTCAGTTCAGTTCGATGCGGTCCTTGGCACCGTTGATCAGCGCCGCCATCAGCGTCAGGTGCTCCCTGAGCAGCCGGGTGAGCAGGAAATTTTCCCGCACGAACTCCTTGGCCTTGAGGCCCATTTCCCGCATCCGGTCACGGTGGCCCAGCATGTAGCGGATCCGCAGGGCGGCGCCCTCCGGGGAGCTGACCAGGAAGCCGGTGTGGTGGTTCACCACCTGCAGCCGGATCCCCCCGGTGTTGCCCCCGATCACCGGCTTGCCCTTCCACATCGCTTCGGTCACCGTCAGACCAAAGCCCTCGCGAATCGACTTCTGCAGCATGATATCCGAGAGCCGCTGCAGGCCGTTGATCGTCCGGTGGGCGTCGGGGGGGAGCAATAGAACGTGGGCGTCCCCATCCCCCTGGCAGGCCTCGTTCACCTCGTCCAGCACCACCGCCCCCTCCGGATCGTCGCTGGCCCCGCCGCCGGCCAGCACCAGCTGCAGGGTGGGGTAGAACTTCTTGCTCAGCCGGTAGGCCTGGATAACGCCCAGCGGGTCCTTGAAGCGGTCGAAGCGGGAGACCTGGGTCATGATCGGCCGCTCAGGGTCGAGGCCGAATCGGGGATAGAGCTGGTTGACCTCCGCATCAACCAGGTCCATGTTCTTGTCGGTGAGCGGGTCGATGCTGGGCGGGATGAGGTAGATCGGGTGCGGCAGCCGTTTGGCAAAGGCGGCCAGCGAAAAAATGCTGGCGTCGTAGTCCATGACCAGGTCGCGGAGAAACCGCCACACCGGGCGGTAGGGCGCGCTGGCGTCGATGTGACAGCGCCAGATCCACTTGCCCTTCCGTTCGGGACAGTATTTGAGAAAGGCGGCCGGTTGCGGGTCGTGGATGAAAACCAGGTCGGCCTCGGCCAGGGTTCCGCGCAGCCGCTCGCAGTTTTCTTCGTTCGTCTTCAGGTAGTTGTCCAGCAAGCTGTCCGGCAATTCCACCCGGTTACCCTGCAGGCCGTTGTGGAAGTTCTTGGTGCAGTGATAGAAATCGGGGTTGCCGGTGATCACCTCCCACGAGGAATCGATCCCCAGGTCCTGCTGCAGGGGCACCAGCTTGTGCAGGATTTCGGCCACGCCCCCGCCCTCGCGGGTGGAGTTGACGTGGACCACCTTCATGCCCCGCAGCGGGGCCACCAGCTGGCGCAGGTGTTCGATGACGTCCCTGCCGACGATGTCTGTGTAGGCTTCGAGCATGGTCCTCAGTGCCGGTTGGCGATGAAATAGCCCTCGAAGAGCGAGGCCAGCCGTTGGCGCAGCTCCACCAGGGTGGAAAAATAGGGGTCCACTTCGGCCAGCTGTTCCTGGAGGTCGCTGAACCGGTCCCCGAACCCGTTGAGCCAGACCCGGAAGTCGTCCATCGACTCCTCGGTGCGCCGGCGGGCGTCGATGAAGTGGTAAAAGACGCTGCTGCTGCTCAACTGCCCCACCAGCGCCGACAGTTCCCGCGGCTCGGTGATCTCCCGCTGGGCGTCAAAGACCACGATCTGCGAGGTGATGAAGTTGAACTGCTGGTCGCGGCGCGTCCAGGCGATGGCTTCGATAGTGTCCAGGTGTTCCTCGATCACGTCCAGCAGTTCACGCCGCAATGCCTCCAGGTTCTCGAATTCGGTGGGGTCGATCACCCCCAGTTTCTCCGCCAGCACATCGTCGTGCAGCGACCTGTGGGCCCAGGCGGCAAAGTCGTTGGCATACTCCGGGTTCTCGAACCCCGGCTTGAGCAGCCCGCCCCAGAAGGCGTAGTAGACGCACCCGGCATCAACATCCTGCAGCAGGTCCCGCAGCTCTTTCAGGTTCTGCGCCTTCAAACCGGTGGCCAGCGGGATCAGGGCACAGTCCCGAATCCGGAACGGTACTCCGGCCCCGTTCACCGGTTTCTGATCGTTGTCGGACATAGTTTCCACCATCCTCCGGTCAATTAGTTGCTTAACCCTAACATATTTCAACAAATCGGCGAATCTGGATCAAGTGATTACCCCTGTTTGGCCACTGATATGTCCGCCACCGGCCCGGCCCCCGGATGGCAGGGGGCAGTCCGGACCGCCCCTCCGCATCGAAATCGATATCCATTTTCAGGATCTGTGGCAGCCGTTTCTCCCGGGCCATCCACCGCGAACGGAGCCAGGAGGCAAACCCCGCCAGTCATTCCATATATCAACGCCCTGCCGGGTTTATTTGGGCCTATGACCGATTGCACGTTACGCAAACACTTGTCACTATCGCTCGGTAAAGGTAATGTGTATCAGATTCTTCAGCTAATTACGCAGCTCTAATGCCATCATCGAGCCTGGCAGTCCAGGCCCTGGAACGAGTCTTAAAATAACTCGAGGATGTGGATATACGGATATCCAGATAGTCAATTGTTAGGCAAATAACGGACAAAATATCCAAGGCGTCGAATACGGGTTCGGTGCCCGACACCCTGGAATGGCCTGCATGTTCAATGGTACTAATGATGCCCATTTTAGTAATGGCGCCCCATCAGACAGTGGTTCGCCAATCGGCGTTCCAGCCGAAAGCCTCAATGGCTTTGTCGCTCGACGTAGTACCATCCGTTTCAGTCACATTGTAGATGCCGGGTTCCCCGCGTGTGACGGCAAGCTCGGCAGCTTTAGCGGCCGCGTCGACATGTACCGAACCCGGAGCGATGGCCGAATCAAAGCCCGTTCCTGGACCGTAGAATAAGCCGTAGCGCAGGATGATCCCATCGAGCGGAGCTTCGGTCACCTGGTTTTCGAGACTGACAACACCTTGTACCGTCTCGCCATAGACCGGATGCGTATTGGGCAATAACGGTGCTGACTCTTTATATGGCTTTGGGCCTTCGTCATAGATAAAGGCAATGCTTTGCACAATCAAACGACTGACTCCAACGTGCACCGCAGCTGCGACGAGATTACGAGTGCCCTCGTCACGGAGGCGTGCATTGCGAACGAGGGCCGCGGTCATCAAGCTCTCGTCCAGTGCGAATGGCAGGTCGGTCAGTTGGTGAATTACGATGTTCGGGCGAACCTCGGAAAGTAGGCTTTCTAGCTCTACGGCATCGAAGACGTCGACCACAGCTGGCTCGACTCCCATCTCTCTCAATTGATTGACTTTGCTTTCTGAGCGAGTAGAGCCGATCACTTGCCATCCGTTGCCAACAAGCAAGGGCGCTAAGCGCCTGCCTATTGCGCCAGAAGCACCTGCGAGGAAGATTCGGTTAGTCATGAGAATTTCTCTTTCTATTTGGATTGTTGTCTGCGTGTATTGCAAAAGGAGCAGGGCTAGCCTTGGGACCCGGATTGTGGGTGTCAGCCCGTCGTTTTGCTTTTTCTGGCTTTCCGGCTCTTCTTGAACCAGACCTGCTCATTTTGCAAGAATTTTTCTGGAGCCTTGTGCTCGAAACCGCGGCCCAAATCGGCGATCGACTTTGAAGTCAGAACACTGCGAAGTGCAACTTCCGCTTCTTGCATAACGAGGTGGATCCCACACGTACCTGCGACGCTCCAGGCCGGAGGTTTAGAGCCGAACAACTCACAATTCCTGCGAATCTCTGCGCATTCAAAAAACGAGCGGTTCGGATCGACTGCTTCGAGCACATCCATGATCGTAATCTGCTCCGGTGAACGCGCAAAGATGAAGCCTCCGCGAATGCCAACCGTCCCATCAACGATTCCTGCTCTCCTCAGCCTAGTGAAAAGTTTCGCGAGAAACCGTTCAGGGAGTTGCTGGAACTGCGCAAGGTTTCGCACGCTGATGCGCTCCTCTTGCCTAAGCATGATAAGCAGTGAATGAAGAGCATATTCTACGCTGGCACCATACATGCTTGATCTCATCTACGACCTCTTGGGTAGCAGTATAGCCCCAGGTGAAAGTCTTGTCAAATCCAACGGGACGCCCTTGGACTATATTTGAGGTATGTCCCGGTAGTCATCACCCTGAAGCGAAGGGTTCAGAAGGGGTTAACATGGACTACGTTGTGGGATTTGCGAAACGACTGGACCCGAGAGATAGATAGCAAACGATGTTCCACGCCTAGACTCCAGGGAGTGTG
Organism: uncultured Acidobacteriota bacterium; assembly: GCA_963836075.1. Lineage (GTDB taxonomy): Bacteria > Acidobacteriota > JAQAZP01 > JAQAZP01 > JAQAZP01 > JAQAZP01. The sequence goes on along the minus strand of CAWIIB010000009.1, from coordinate 39,882 downwards.
GTAGATTGTTGAAGGGATGCAGTTCTTGAATTAGCGAAGCCGCTGGAGTGTTGGGGAATTGCCTAACCAGCACTTGCACCCGACAACGCCGTTTGTCACGCCCCTGGCTGGTGGCAACGGCCGTGCCACCTGCCGCAGGTGATGGGGGAGGAGCTCAGATTCTCCTGGGCCAATGCCCGGGAAGTGATCGACACGGACGATTCCGTTGAGGTCATCATGGAGCCCACCGGAATTGCTGTCATTCCCAAAAGGATCTTTGATGAGCCGGCGGAGCTGCAGAAATGGGTCGAATTTATAAGGGACCATATGGGGAAAAAGGCCATCGGGGGCGACTATAGGCCCGCCGTTTGCCCTGTGTATCGTCTGAATCCCCGGATCAACCGCAAATCGGCATTTTTTTGACGATTTTCCCTTGACTCTCCGCGGACCGAAACCTATATTCATCCATTCAGATAAAGGTCTTGAGTTCCGGCTTCGATCCCCGACCGACACCTGCGCCGCGGGGATTTTTCTTTGCCGGACCCACTTTCCCGAGGGTGTTCCGGCGGGTTCCATGTCCCACCCTCGGGCCGTCTTCCCCAAGAGGCCGCCGGTGACACGGAATTTTCCGAATTTCCACCATGGATAGAATGATGAATCAGGAGGAAGTGGTATCTCTGCTTGAACTGGACAAGGTCCGGCGTATCGTCGCCCGATTCTGCCAGACCCCGCTGGGAGCGGCCGCCGTGGAGGCCGCCAGGTTCCGCCGCGACCCGGAATGGGTGACCGGCGAGCAGGAGGCCACCTGGGAGATGCGGGACGCCCTGGCCGGCGGGTTCGAGCTGGACCTCACCGGGGTGGAAGCCCTGGAGGGGGTGCTGCCCGCGCTGCGGGTGGTCAACCGCCGGCTGGCGCCGGCCGAGTTCCTGACCCTGGTACGCAATGCCGAGGCCGGCCGGCGGATCCGCGAGGAGGTGGGGTCCCTGGCCGGACGCTGCCCGCGCCTGGCCGCCGAATCGGCCGCCGTCCCCGACCTTTCGGACCTGGTTCGGGCGGTGCGCAAGGTGATCAGCCGCAAGGGCGAGGTGGTGGACGGCGCGTCCCCCGAGCTGGCCCGGATCCGGCGCAGTTTGAAGTCTTTGCGCGGCGAAATCGTCAAGCGTCTGGAGCGTCTCACCGGGGAAAAAGACCTCTCCCACGTCCTGCAGGAGGACTACATCACCCTGCGCGACGACCGCTACGTAGTGCTGGTCAAGTCGGAGCACAAGAACGCCGTTCCCGGCATCGTCCACGGCCGCTCATCCACCGAATCCACCTTCTTTGTCGAGCCGTTCCAGACGGTGGAGGTGAACAACAAGCTGACCATGGCCCGCGAGGAGGAGCGCCAGGAGACGGCGCGGATCCTCCTCGCCCTGACCCACCAGGTCCGCGAGCGACGTGACGAGCTGGCCCAGCTGGTGGAGGGGCTTTCCCGCTTCGACTTCCTGGCCGGCAAGGCGAAGTTCGCCGAAGCCACCCGGTCGGCCCGCCCCCGCATCGCCGCCAGCGGTGAGGAACTGCGGCTGGTGGGCGCCCGGCACCCCCTGCTGGACGAGAAGCTGGCCCTGCAGCGCAGCGAGGTGGGTCTGGAGTCCGGGCCGTCCGGGGCATCGCCGGTGGACCAGGTGGTCCCGCTGGACCTGGCGCTGGACCAGGGGGCCCGGGCCATGGTGATCACCGGACCCAATGCCGGGGGCAAGACCGTGGCGCTGAAGACGGCCGGGCTGGCGGTGCTGATGCTGCAGAGCGGTTTGCCGCCGGTGGTGGGGGAGGGCACCGTCCTCCCCGTGTTCGAGGCGGTGGCCGCGCATATCGGCGACCGCCAGGACATCATCGCCAACCTGAGCACCTTCACCGGCCGCCTGAACAGCATCAAGACGATCATCAACAACCTGCAGCCCCCGTCGCTGGTCCTGCTGGACGAGATCGGGTCGGGCACCGACCCCGCCGAGGGGGCGGCGCTGGCCATGGCCATCCTCGACCATTTCCACTCCCGCGGCGCCTGGACCCTGGCCACCACCCACCACCAGGCGCTGAAGTCGTATGCCTTTGCCACCAACGGGGTGGTCAACGGCTCCATGTCCTTTGACGAGGAGACCCTGGCCCCCTCCTTCAAGCTGATCCCCGGTGTCCCGGGCAGCTCCAACGCCTTCCGGGTGGCCGAGACCGTGGGCTTCCCCGGGGAGATCATCGACCAGGCCCGGGCCTACCTCGGCGACCAGGACCGGCGAGTGGAGCAGATGGTGGCCCGGCTGGAGGAGACCCTGGCCCGCGCCCGGCGCGAGGAGGAGTCGATCAAGGCCGAGCGGGACCGCCTGCAGCAGCTGGTGCGGGACAAGGAGCGGGAGCAGGAGGCCTTCATCCAGCGGGAGAACGAGTTCCTGGCCACCCGCATGGAAGAGGCGGAGAAGGTGCTGGCCCGGTTCAGCAGCAAGGTGGAAGAGCTGGTGGCCGGTCTCAAGGACCGGGCGGTGTCGGAAAAGGTCCGCGCCGCGGCGAACCGCGAACGGAAGCGCCTGACCGCCACGGTGAGCGAGACCCGCGGGGCGCTGACCCCCACCCGGGGCGAGGAGGCGAAACCGGTCCGGCCCCTGGAACCGGGGGAGCGGGTCAAGCTGCGCAACACCTCGCTCCGCGGCACCGTGGTCAGCGACCACCCGGACCGCGGCGAGACACTGCTCACCGTGGAGGGCAAGCGGATGACCGTCTTCCGCGAGAACCTCATTGCCGGTGGCGAGCCGGTGGTCCCCGAAGCGGCGCCGGATAGCGGCGGCGGGTTCACCATCGGCGGTACGGCGCTGATCGAGCTGGAGGGCCGCGGCGACATGATCTCCGGCAACGAGTTGAAAGTGATCGGGCAGCGGGTGGAGGAGGCTCTGCCCCGGGTGGACAAGTTTCTTGACAATGCCACGCTCTCCGGGCTGCGCACCGTGCGGGTGATCCACGGCCACGGCACCGGGGCTCTGCGCCGGGCGGTGGCCGACCTGCTGGACGGTCATCCCCACGTGGATGGCTTCCGGGCAGCGGCCCAGCAGGAAGGCGGCAGTGGTGTCACCGTGGTGCAATTGAAGGAATAAGAGGGACGGGGTGAGCGACCTGGACGACAGGGCGGTTGTGGAGCAGGTGCGCGGGGCGACCAACATCGTCTCCCTGGTGGGGGAGTACGTCCAGCTGCGCAAGGCGGGGACGAAGATGATGGGCCTCTGCCCCTTCCACGGCGAGAAGGCCCCCTCCTTCTCGGTCAGCGAAGACCGCCAGATGTTTTACTGTTTCGGCTGCAACCGCGGCGGGGACGTGTTCAAGTTCCTGATGATGATCGAGAACCTCGAGTTTCCCGAGGCGCTGAAGCAGCTGGCGGAAAAGGCGGGTGTGGAGCTGCCGCGGCGGTCCGGCGGACGGCCCGGGGCCAGCGTCAGCGACCGGGAGCGGGCGCGGAAGATCCACCGCCTGGCCCAGGCGTTCTTCCGCCGCTGCCTGGCCGAGACCGGCGAGGGGAAGAAGGCGGCGGCCTACCTGGAAAAACGGGGCCTGGACCGGGAGGCGGCCGAAACCTTCGGTCTGGGCTATGCCCCGGCCGGCTGGGACGGGCTGGTCAAGGAGGCGGCCAGCCACTCCATCCCCTCCGCCGAACTGGAGAAGTGCGGTCTGGCCGTGTCCCGGCGCAGCGAGCAGGGCTGCTACGACCGTTTCCGCAACCGGATCACCATCCCCATCCGCGACCCCCAGGGCAACATCATCGCCTTTGGCGGGCGGGTCCACGGCGAACCGGGGCCGCGGGATCCCAAGTTTCTCAACTCCCCCGAAACACTGATCTACCGCAAGGGGGAGCAGCTCTACGGTCTCGACCTGGCCGGCAAGGCGATCCGCGAAAAGGGTTCGGCGGTGGTGGTTGAAGGCTACTTCGATGTGATCCAGGTCGCCCGGGCCGGGGTGGCCAACGTGGTGGCCCCCCTGGGAACCGCCCTCACCGAGGGGCAGGCCCGGCTCCTCTCCCGCTATGCCCGGCGGGTGCTGATCAGCTTCGATCCCGACCAGGCCGGGGACGAGGCGTCGCGGCGCAGCATCCACATTTTTCTCCACGAGGGGTTCGAAGTCCAGGTGGTGGACCTGCCCCCGGGCGAGGACCCGGATGACTACATCCGGGCCCACGGCGCCGGGGCCTTTGCCGAACTGCTGGAACAGGCGAAGCCCTTCTTCGAGCACCAGCTGGACCGCAGCCTGGACCGGCACGACCTGAACCGCCCGGGGGGCAAGCTGGCGGTGATCGAGGACGTGCTGCCCTTTCTCCTCTCGGTGCCGGAGAAGATCAAGCAGCGGGAGTATCTGCCGCTGATCGCCCAGCGGGCCCGGGTGGAAGAGGGGCTGGTGCTGGAGAAGCTGTTGCAGATGTCCCAGGGCCTGCAGCGCCGCCGGGCGGCCCCCGGACCACAGCCGACCAGGGCCCTGCAGCCCGGTATCGCCGAGCGGCGTCTGCTGGCCCTGATGATCAGCTACCCCATGGTCCGCACCCGGGCCCTGAAGATGCTCAAGGGGCACGATCTGGGGCAGCTGGTCTGCGGGCCGATTATCGGCAGGATGGTTGAGCTGGCGGGCAGCGGAGAGGAGGTGGACGTGCCCCGGGTTCACGAGATGCTGCCGGAAGCGGGCGGGCTGCGCGAACTGCTGGCCGCCGTGGCCCAGGAACCGGTGGAGGCCAACGGCAACGGGAAAACGACCTTTGACCCCCACGAGGAGGCGGAGAGCTGTCTCGGGGCCGTGCTCACCGCGCTGCTCCAGGAGAGACTGAAGGTGGTCCAGCGGCGGCTCAAGGACCCCGAGTGCGCCGCCAGCCCGGAGCTGCAGCGGCAGCTGCTGCAGGAGAAAATGGCGCTGCTCCGGGAAATTGCGCTCTACCGGTGACCCGGATAGAAAATATTGTTCGTTGAACAGGCAGTAGTTGTGATATCATAACCGTTTGGATAGTCTTCTGCTAGTGTTGGGATACTCTGCGGTAGGGAGGGTGGTCCCGGCTGATTCACCCGGGTTGGTGGATGCGGCACACCGGCGGCAAACGACGGAAGGACAGGGTTCGAACAGTGGCTAGAGAAAGAACCACGGTGAGAATCGAGGACAAGTACGACGAGGTCAAACAGCTCATCGGAATTGGCCGGGAGAAGGGCTACCTCCTCTACGACGAAGTGAACGATCTGTTGCCCAAGGAGATCAACTCCTCCGAAGAACTGGACGACATCTTCGTCATGTTCGGCAACCTCGGTATCGAGCTCGTCGACTCCGCGGACAAGTACAAGGGTGACGAGGCCGCCGAAGAGAAGGCCAAGGCCGCCAAGAGCAAGTCCGAGACCGAGCTGGCCCCGGGGACGCTGGACAAGGCCAACGACCCGGTGCGGATGTATCTCCGCGAGATGGGCACGGTGCCGCTGCTCACCCGTGAGGGCGAAGTGGAGATCGCCAAGCGCATCGAGCGCAGCCACCTCAAGGCGCACAAGGCGCTCTGCCGCACACCATACATCGTCGAGATGCTGCTCCAGGTGGGCGACCGGGTGCGCAACAACGAGATCGACTTCCGCTCGGTGGTCAACGTGGGCGACGAGGACCCCGAGGAGGGGCGGCTGGTCAAGGCCCGGGATCGTTTCCTGGGCATCCTCACCGACATCGATTCCCTGCGCCACGAAGTGGAAGTGCTGCGCAAGAAGCTCCAGGCCAAGCGGATCAGCAAGAAGCGGGAAAAGTTGCTGACCTACGAGCTGCACCGGACCTACGTGCTGATCTCCCGCGCGGTTCGACTCCTCGATTTCACCGTGGGGTTCCACTCCCAGGTGGTGGAGCGGCTCAAACTGGGCAGCGAGAGGGTTTCCTTCCTCATCCGCCGGCGGGACAAGCTGGCCTCCAAGGTCAAGTCGGCCAAGGGCAAGGAGGCCAAGGCCAAGCAGCGGAAGCGGCTCAAGGAAGTGCGGGGCGAGATCTCCCAGATCGAGGTGGAGCTGCTGCTGACCCCCGCGGAGCTGAAGTCCACCATGGAGACCATCCTCGACGGCGAGTACGAGGCGGAAAAGGCCAAGCGGGAACTGGTGGAGGCCAACCTCCGGCTGGTGGTCTCCATCGCCAAGAAATACACCAACCGCGGCCTGCAGTTCCTCGACCTGATCCAGGAGGGGAACATCGGGCTGATGAAGGCGGTGGACAAGTTCGAGTATCGCCGGGGGTACAAGTTCTCCACCTACGCCACCTGGTGGATACGCCAGGCCATCACCAGGGCCATCGCCGATCAGGCGCGAACCATCCGCATCCCGGTGCACATGATCGAGACGATCAACAAGCTGATCCGCACCTCGCGGATCCTGGTGCAGGAGATGGGGCGCGAGCCAACGTCGGAAGAGATCGCCGCCCGGATGGATATCGCCGTGGGCAAGGTGCGCAAGGTGCTCAAGATCGCCCAGGAGCCGATCTCGCTGGAGACACCCATCGGCGAGGAGGAGGACAGCCATCTCGGCGATTTCATCGAGGACCGCGGGGTGGTCAGCCCGGCGGACACCATCGTGCATATCAACCTGCGGGAACAGACGCAGAAGGTGTTGAAAACGCTCACCCCGCGTGAGGAGAAGGTGCTCAAGATGCGCTTCGGCGTGGGGGTGGATTCCGAGCACACACTGGAGGAAGTGGGTCAGAGTTTCGCAGTGACCAGGGAGCGGATCAGGCAGATCGAGTCGAAGGCGTTGCGCAAGCTGCGTCACCCTTCCCGGAGTCGCAAACTCAAGGCGTTTCTGGAGGGCGGCCGCTACTGAGAGCCCCGGTGTTCGTAACCGTCCATCACAGTGGGCCCATAGCTCAGTTGGCAGAGCCGCCGGCTCATAACCGGCTGGTCCCTGGTTCGATCCCAGGTGGGCCCACCACAATAGAACGAGGCTCAATCAGGCCATGGAAAACCGGTGCCAACTCGCCGTTCGCAGGGCGGGCCGGTTCGCGGCGTCACCCGCGGACTTCCCCCTCGCGGCGGCACTGTGCCGGCCCGGGGACCTGACAGGGTGCCGTAAGTGCGGCACCCTTTTTCATGTACGGTCCGGCGGGGGGCCCGACGCCCTGACCCGCCGGCCGGGGGTATCGAGGTAATTTTGGAAGAGCAACTGAAAAAACTGATGGAACTGCAGCGCCTCTCCCAGATCATCCAGCAGATGGAAGGTGAGATGGAGACCATTCCCGGTCGGATCGAGCAGACCGGGGACAAGCTGAGGATGTCGGACGAGAAGACCGCCGAACTGGAGCGTCAGCGGGAGGAGGCCGGCAAGGAGGCCCGGCGGCTGGGCCGGGAGATGGAGGACAGCCAGGGGAAGATCTCCGAGTTCAAGAGCAAGCTGAACAGCAAGGACATCAAGACCAACGAGCAGTACCGCGCCATGGAGCGGCAGATCGAGGCCGCCGAGGAAAACTCATACGGCATCCTCGAGCGCCAGTACGAGGCGGAGGAGTTGGCCAAGCGACTGACCAGCGAGCTGCAGCGGCACAAGGCCGAACACGAGCTGGTGTGCCAGCAATGTGAAGAGGAGCGCGGCGTCCTGGAAGCCAAACGGCAGAAAATGAGCGCCGAGAGGGACGAACTGGCCGGCCGGATCGAAGAGCTGGGGGCCTCCATCGACCCGGCGATACTCTCGGTCTTCAAGCGTGTGGCCAAGATGCGCGGCGGTGTGGGAGTGGCCCGGGTGGTGGGCGAGACCTGTATGGCCTGCCATGTGCGGTTGCGGCCCCAACTGGTCTGTGAAGTGAAGCTGCTGACCGAGATCATGCACTGCGACAACTGCAAGCGGATCCTCTTCTGGTCCGGCAACCAGCCCGCGTCATCGGCCCCGGCGGCGGAGGCGACCAACTGAGCATGGCTTCGCTGCGGGACAACATCGAAGCGGTGCGGGAGCGGATCGCCGTGGCGGCGCGGCGGGCCGGCCGCGACCCCGACGGCATCCAGCTGCTGGCGGTGAGCAAGACCATACCGCTGGAAGAGGTCGAGCAGGGCTACCGGGAGGGGTTACGCCTCTTTGGCGAGAACTGGATCCAGGAAGGCGCGGCCAAGGTGGACCGGGCGGAAGGTCTCACGGACGCCGTCTGGCATTTCATCGGCCACCTGCAGAAAAACAAGGCCCGGGACGCGGCCCGGTGCTTCCAGGTGATTCACACCGTGGACAGCGAGGCGCTGGCCAGCCGTCTCGACCGCTGGGCCGGCCGCTTCGGCAAGAGGCGCGACATCCTGCTCCAGGTTCACCTGGGCGGCGAGGAAACCAAGCACGGCGTTGCCGAGGAGGAGCTCCCCCGGCTGGCGGCGGCGGTGCGGGAACTGCCGAACCTCCGGCTCTGCGGGTTGATGACCCTCCCCCCTGGGATGCCGACCCGGAGGACGTGCGGCCCTGGTTCAGACGGTTGCGGGAGCTGCGCGACCAGCTGGCTTCCGGGGAAGCGGCGGGCCTGGACCACTTCCGGCACCTGTCCATGGGCATGAGCCACGACCTGGAGGTGGCAGTGGAGGAGGGGGCCACCATTATCCGGGTGGGAACGGCGCTGTTCGGGCCGCGGCGGCCCATGAGCTGAGAGGGGAGACCAATGGCCGGCAAGACGGACCAGGGCGGAGTGATCATCCCGCCCCGCCGGGGGGGGCACCAGGATAGCGGTGCGCTCCAGGAGGCGATCCGGGCTGAGATCAAAAGCAAACAGGCCGCCGGCATTCACCTGGACGTGGACCTGGGCCGTGAAGTGGAAATGGAGCTTCGGGACCTGGCCGTGCGGTGCGGAGTGGACCCGCAACTGACCGACCAGCTGCTGTCCGACGGCAATGACTGGAACGTCGATCCCGCCTACCGGATCTCCTCGCACCGCAACGGGGTCAGTTTCCTGATTGTCTGGCTCAAAAAACTGATCCGGCCCTTTGTCCGGCTCTACACCGACTATCTTGTCCGCCGGCAAGCCCAGCTCAACCTCTACCTCTTCCGTGCCGTCCGTGTCCTGGTTCGCGACCTGGCCCTCCAGCGCCGCGATCAGCTGGATCAGCGCTACAAGTCCTCGGCACTGGAGCGGGAGATCCACCGCCTGCGGGAGCGGCTGCGGCGGGAGGGAATCGAACTGGATCCCGAGCCGCTGCCCGGGGAGGATGGACCTCCGGCGGACGGGGGGGCGTGACCGGCGGCCTGCGGGGGTTGAGATGCGACTGGCATTCGTGGTTCAGCGATATGGGCAGGAGATCAACGGCGGCGCCGAGCTGCACTGCCGCTGGATTGCCGAGCGTCTCTCCGCCAATCACCAGGTGGAGGTTTTCACCACCTGTGCCTACGAATACCTGCTCTGGAAGAACCACTATCCCGAGGGGACAGAGGAGGTGAACGGGATCCCGGTCCACCGCTTCCCGGTGGAGCGCCAGCGGGACCTGGACCGCTTTTCTGAAATATCCCGGCGAGTCTTTCACCAGCCGCACAGCGAGGAGGACGAACTGCGCTGGGTCGAGGAGAACGGACCGTTCTCACCCGGCCTGGTGGAGGCCATCCGCAGCCAGGAGGACCGCTTCGACTTCGTCTTTTTCTTCTGCTACCGCTACTACACCAGCTTTCACGGGGTGCGGGCGCTGGGCCGCAAGGCGATCCTGGTCCCCACCGCGGAAGAGGACGAAGCGGTCTTTCTGGGAGTCTTTGCCCAAATGTTCGGCCTCCCCCGGGCGATCGTGCACAATTCGGTGGAGGAGCAGGACCTGGTGCGCCGGGTCACCGGCGGCCGGGCCGCCCCCGGCGAAGTGGTGGGTGTGGGGGTGGAGATCCCCGAGGACGTGGGGTCCACCGACGATTTCCGGCAGCGCCACGGGCTGGACGGGCCGTTTCTGCTCTACATCGGCCGCATCGACTGGAACAAGGGCTGCGACCAGCTCTTTGAGCACTTCATCAGCCACAGCCGGATCCGCCATCTCTTCACCCGGCTGGTGCTGGTGGGCACGCCCGTGCTCCAGCTCCCCGAGCACCCGGACATCATTCACCTCGGCGGGGTGGACGACCGGGAGAAATTCCAGGCGCTGGATGCCTGCTCCATGCTGGTGGTCCCCTCGCGCTACGAGAGCCTCTGCATGGTGGTGCTGGAGGCCTGGGGACGCAACCGGCCGGTGCTGGTCAACGGCCGCTGCCCGGTGCTGGAAGGCCAGGTGCGGCGCGCCGACGGCGGGCTGAGCTACCGCGGCTTCGAGGAGTTCTCCCTCTCGCTGAACCTGCTGCTGGAGCGGCCCGAACTGGGCCGGACCCTGGGCCGTCAGGGCAATGCCTACTACCTGGCCAACTACACCTGGGAGAGGGTGATGGGCCAGTACGAGCAACTGCTCGCCGACCTGTCCTAAGGAAAGAGGTGACAGTCACCTATTATCCGGCTGAAAACACGCTGGTTTCTCCCTCGGGGGCGAAGTCGGTCACCGCCGTTTCACCTTCCATCACAAAGACGCCAACCGGGTCCACGGGGGTTATGAACCCACAGGGGAACCAGTATTTATCTCTTGCTATGATGCAGATCTGCAGTCGGGTGTGCAAACAGGTGGAGAGCGGCAGTTGGTGTTACCCTCTCACCCACTGCACCATTCTGTCCTGGTCGTTGGACTTCGTCCGAACCAGCCGGCCTCAGGCCCGCTTGAGCACCGGCAGCCCGTTCTTGGTTTCCGAAACCATGTATCCCGCCGGGACCGCCGACAGTGCGCCTTCCTTTTCCTCCTTGGCAAAGAAGTAGATGGTCTGCTCCTTGCCCCCCTTCAGCTGGACCGCCTTGGAGTGGAGGATGTAGGTGTTACCCTTGGAATTGGTGTGCGCGTAGGCCATGGCTCCCTCCTTTTTGGCCGGAGGACCGGGGCGACGTTCACCGGGTCCGCCGGCATGGAGCGGACCGGCAATTCGCACCGGTCCGCGGCCTTGGGAAAAGCAATACTTTCTATGAAATGTGAGGGTTTATCTTATTATTACCAAGCATCCTAACAGGAATGGGAGGAATATCAAGCGATTTTTCAGCGGGGAGGAGATGGTACGGCGCCCGGGTCAGCGGCGGTGCCGCCGGATCTTCTCCCGCAGCAGCTCTTCGGCCGGGCGGCCCGGCCTGGTTTCAGCGGGATATCCGGCGCCGATCACGGCCAGCACCTCGAGGCGGGGGGGATGTCCAGCAGGCGGCTGATGTAGTCGCCGGCCGGGGTCGTGTCATCGTGCATCCGGGCGCGGATCTGAACCCAGCAACTGCCCAGGCCCAGGGAGTGGGCGGTGAGCTGGACCAGGATGGCGGCGATGGAGCAGTCCTCGACCCAGATGTCGGAGAGGCTGCTGTCGCCGCAGATCACGATCCCCAACGGGGCCCCGGCCAGGAAACTCGAGCCGTGGGGTTTGGCCCGGGCCAGCCGGCCGAGAGTCTCCCGGTCCTCCACGAAGACGAATTCCCAGGGCCGGTGGTGGTGTGAGGAGGGGGCGCGGAGCAGGGCCTCTTCCAGCAGGGCCTGTTTGTCCGGCTCGACGGGCCGGGGGGCGTAGCGACGGATGCTCCTTCGGCTGCGCAGCAGGTCGATCATCGATTGTGGCATCCGTGCTCGCCACACCGGCCCCCGGGTCAGCTGGCCAGGGTGCCGATGCAGTTCAGGTCCTCGAAGGCCCTGGTCAGCCGCTTGACGAACGACAGCTCGCCCTGCCGCAGCCAGGAGCGCGGGTCGTATTGCTTCTTGTTCGGCTTGTCGTCCCCCTCGGGATTGCCGATCTGGCCCTGGAGGTAGTCCTTCTTCTCGCGGTAGTAGTTGTGCACCCCGTCCCAGAAGGCCCACTGCATGTCGGTGTCGAGGTTCATCTTCACCGCGCCGTAGGAGATCGCCTCGCGGATCTCTGCGGTGCTCGAGCCCGAGCCGCCGTGGAAGACAAAGCTCACCGGTTTTTCGCCGGTGCCGAACTTTTGCTGGATGAACTTCTGGGTGTTGTCGAGGATCACCGGCCGCAGCTGGACGTTGCCCGGCTTGTAGACCCCGTGGACGTTGCCGAAGGCCGCGGCCACGGTGAAGCTGTCGCTGATGGCGCTCAGCTCCTCGTAGGCGTAGGCCACCTCTTCGGGCTGGGTGTAGAGGCGTGAACTGTCCACGTCGGTGTTGTCCACCCCGTCCTCCTCGCCGCCGGTGACGCCCAGTTCGATCTCCAGGGTCATGCCCAGTTTGCTCATCCGCTCCAGGTACGGCTTGCAGGTCTCGATGTTCTCCTCGATGGGTTCGGCGGAGAGGTCGATCATGTGCGAGCTGTACAGGGGCAGGCCGTGGGCCTTGTGGAAATCTTCCCCGGCGTCCAGCAGGGCATCGATCCAGGGCAGCAGTTTTCGCGCCGCGTGGTCGGTGTGCACGATCACCGGGATGCCGTAGGCCGCCGAGACCTGGTGGATGTGGATCGCACCGGAGATGGCGCCGGCCACGGCCGCGGTGTGCCCTTCACCGGGCATCCCCTTGCCGGCGAAGAAGGCCGCTCCGGAGTGGGAGAACTGGATGATCACCGGCGAGTCCACCGCGGTGGCGGTTTCCAGGACGGCGTTCACCGAATTGGTGCCCACCACGTTGACCGCCGGAAGCGCGAACTGCTTTTCCTTGGCCACGGAGAAGATCTGCTGCACACCTTTCCCGGTGACCACGCCGGGGGCGACCAGGTCCTTGAGCTTCGACACGGGACTCTCTCCTTTTTTTTCCGGCCGGCCCTCGGGGAGGGGCGGCAGCTGGTTTGACTTGCCATCAGCCGGGTCTGCCGGTCACCGTCCCGGCCCGTCCGCGGCCCGTCCATTCTATCGCAATTTCGCCGGAGGGGAAGGGGGATTGCGCTTCACTCCACCTGCCCGTCGAGCACCCGGAGTACCTCCCACTCGTCCGACGCTTCCATCAGCATCTGGTGGGCGGCGGGGGCACGTTCCGGTCAGAGTTTCGGTCCGGCCTCCGGGCCGCCGCACCCTGACCGTGCCGGTCCGACCGGGCGGCAGCAGGAAGGTGCGGCGTTCATCTCACCGCCGCCATTCTACACTACCTTAATCCGTACCTTAATCCGTGGCGCTCCGGGGTGTCAAAGCGGCGCGGCACCGTTCCGGCCTCTTCCGGCGGATGGTATAATCGGCGGCGCCGCCGGAAGGCGCGAAGCCAACGGACACGCAAACCCGGAGGGTCTCCTTCGCCGATCATGAACTCCAATACCGACCAGGATGCGCAGCCGAGCCGGGGAGGCCTCCCCCTCTTTTCCTGGGTCGTGGCCGCACTGCTGGCCGCGGCGCTCCTCTGCTTCACCCCCGGTGGAGGGTTGCCGGGGCTGGCCGCGGGCTGGCTGCTGCTCTACCTGCTGCCCGGGGTGGCCACCTGCCTCCTGCTGGACCGGCGGGCCGGTCTCTTCCAGCAGGTGGCCCTGGGGGCAGCGCTCTCCCCGGCGGTGGTGACCGTGGCCCTCTACCTGCTGGCCGGGCTGCTGCGCCTGCCGTTCACCCTCTCGCTGTTGATCACCGGGCTGGTCTTTGCCGGCCTGCTGCTCTTCACCTGCCTGCGCCGCGGTTCCGTTGCCGTTCCCCGGATGAACCTGCCCGGGACGCTGGTCTTCGTGGCGGCGCTCCTCTTTGCCTGTCTGGTGGCCGCCTATTTTGCCGGCCGGCCCGTCTCGCTGGTGGATCCTCACGGCCTGTTCCACACCGCCATCATCCACCAGGTGATGAACGGCATCATTCCCCCGCACAACATCCATCTCTACGGGGCGCCCACCGCCTACCAGTGGCCCTGCTATCTCCTGCCGGCCGCCGCCTCGCTGGTCACCGGGGCCAGCCCGCCGGTCACCGCGGCCCTGCTGCGGCTGTCGACCTTTCTCTCGATTTTCGGCATGGGATACCTGCTGGCGCGGCAGCTGGGTCAGGGAAGGGCCGGCCGCGCCCTGTCCGGGCTCTTTGCCGCGCTGGGAATGAACCTCCTCGCCGGTGTGCACTACCTGGCCATGTCCCTGGCCTCGCCGGAACTGCGCTACGCCCTGCTCCATGGGCGGTACCACGTCCGCCAGCTCTCCCTCTTCTCCCCGGGTGTGATCCCCGAGTATCTGCAGGTGCGCACCTCGACCCTGACCCTGAAGCTGGTGAACTTCAGCTTCATCCTCCCCGGCTATGTGGCGGTGATGGTCGCCCTCTTCGGTGTCCTGCTGGTGCTGCAGGGCCGGGGACGCAAGGGGTATCCGCTGGCGTTCCTCGGCACCCTGGGGGCGCTGCTGATCCACCCGTTGCTGGCCGCGGTGCTGGCCATCCCCCTGCCGCTGGCCCTGCTCCTGCTGCTGCTCCGGCGCCACGGCCAGCCGCCGCTCACCCGGGGGCGGGTCCTCGGCCTGCTCGGCGTCCTGGCGGTTGCCGGCCTGGCCGCCCTGCCCTACCTGGTCCCCGAGATGCGGACCAGCGGCGATACGGGCATCAGCACCGGCTTCTCCTTCGGCATCCTCCTGGCCCTGCTCTGGGTATACGCGCCGCTGGGGCTGCTGGCCGGCATGCGGGTCCGCGGAGCGTCGCCGCTGTCGCTGTCCGAGCTGCTGCTGCTCCTGCTGGCCGTCCTCAACGCCGTCTTCATCACCGTGCAGCAGCTGAAGTGCGAGTGGTACATGCTCTATCTCACCGCGGTGCCCCTGGGGTTGCTGGCCGGCGACGCGGCGGGTCGCTGGTATGAGCGGGTGTCGAGGCCGTGGGTGCGGCTGGCGGCACTGACGCTGCTCATCCTGCTGGCTTTTTCCGGCCCGCTGCTGCGGCTGCACTACACGTCCCTGGTGCGTCTGGATTTTGAGAACCGCTACCGGGTTCTGGGCGGGCCGATGGTCAGGCTGCGCAACGGGGAGGGCGAACTGGCCCGTGCCTATCAGTGGATCAGGGAGAACACCGGCCCCGGGGACCTGCTGGTGGAGTGGCCCCGGGAGCACAGCCGGGAGGAACTGGCGGCGCTCACCGGGCGGCGGGTCTATGTGGGCCGGGCCAGCGTGCACACGCCCCCTCCCGACGACCCGCGCATGTCAGCGGCCCTGGCCGTGGCCGAGACGCTCTTCGATCCCGCGCAAACGGACAAGGAGGCGGTGCTGCGGCAGCTTTCCACGCTCCCCGAGACGACCTACATCGTTGTTTCCCGCCAGTCGCTGCGGCGACGCTTCCTGCCCCTCACCAGAATCTTCACCGGCTACCCCCACTATCTGGAGCCCTGCCTCGACCTCCCCGAAGTGAAGGTCTACCGTGTTCTGAACAGGTGAAAAGAGACAGGAACCGGTTGAACGGGCGAAATGGTCACCGGGGCAAGGGGGCTGCGATTTCAGCTAGTAGATATCGCGGACCGCCTTCTCCTCGAACCGCCAGTCGTAGGTGAAGAAGATCGTGTCCACCACCACGGTGTAGTCAGCTTCCACGGTTATCTGGCCCGGTTCCCGCTTCAACGTCAGGTCCTCTTTGGTGATGGGCAGGCGGTTTTCCCGGGCGAACCGGAGCAGGTTGTCCCTGATAACCTTGTCGGAGCGGTGAGCGGCAAAACTGGCCTCTTCGTGCATCGCATCCTTGAAGGAGAAGGTTTTGATCCGCACCGGGATGAACATCATGCCAAAATAGACAAGCGCCAGCACAAACAGGATGAACACTATGTTCCCCAGGCTGCCTTTGCCTTCCTCGCCGGTATAGGCTTTCATCGATAGTCCTCCTCGCTTCGCGGCGGCTCCGCCGGATCCGGGGGCGCCGGCACGCAGAAGTATCGTATATCCGGTCTCTTCGGCCATTCGGCCCGCTTTCTGAAGCGGGTAAAATAGTTTCCATCCGTTGACACCGCCGGCCGGGTACAGTATTTTTACCCGCCATGGATATCGACGCTGGAAAAAACCTGCATTATCTCGACAATGCAGCCACGACGTTTCCGAAACCCACGGAAGTCCTCAACTTCATGATGGACTTCTGTGCGCGGGCCTGCGTCAACCCGGGCCGGTCCACTTTCGACCTGGCCCTGGAGGCGGAGACGGTCCTGCACACCGCCCGCCAGAAGCTCACCGCGCTGTTCAACGGCGACGACCCGAACCGCCTGGTCTTTGGCTACAACGCCACCGATGCGCTGAACCTGGTCATTTTCGGCATGATGCGTCAGGGCGGCCACGTGGTCTCCACCCGCCTGGAGCACAACTCGGTGCTGCGGCCCATCGCCCACTGCGAAGACGAATTCGGCGCCGAGTCGACCCTGATCTCCTTTGACGGCAACGGATACATCGATCCCCAGGACATCCGGAAGGCCATCCGGCCGGACACCAAACTGGTGGTGGTCAATCACGGATCAAACGTCATCGGCACGGTGCAGCCGGTGGCCGAAGTGGGCGCCATCTGCCGCGAGGCCGGCATCCCCTTCTGTGTCGACGCCGCCCAGACCGCCGGGATGTTCCCCATCGACATGAAAGCGATGAACATCGACATCGTCGCCTTTACCGGGCACAAATCGCTGCTCGGGCCCACCGGCATCGGCGGGCTCTGCGTGGGCAAGGATGTGGAGATTCCGCACTCCCGCGCCGGCGGCACCGGGGTGGCTTCCGCCGTGCGCCGCCATCTCGACGTCTATCCCTTCCGTATGGAATACGGCACACCGAACATGGTGGGTGTGGCCGGACTGCTGGAAGGGGTGAAATACATCGAGCGCGCAGGCGGGGTGGAAAAGATCCACCGGCACGAGATGGAACTGGCCCGTCCCCTCTGGGAGTGCCTGCGGGACACCGAGGGGATCACGCTCTACTGCTGCAATTCCCTGGAAAACCGCACGCCGGTCTTCTCCTTCAATATCGCCGGCTTCAAAGACCCGGCAGAGATCGGAATGTTCCTCGACGTCGACTACGACGTGGCCTGCCGCACCGGCCTGCAGTGCGCCCCGCTGGTCCACGAAACCATCGGCACCTCCCCCGACGGCACGGTCCGGCTCAGCCTGGGACCGATGAGTACCGAGGGGGATGTCGCTGCAGCCATCCCCGCGGTCGAGGAACTTGCCGCTGGAAAGCGGTAGAAGCGGCTCCCTACCCTCGCCTGAGGCCCGATAGCTGCGTTGCCGCCCTCCTCAAAATGCTCACATCGCACAAAAGTATGCTCCGCTTTCTCGTCAGCCGGCGCCTTGCTCTCGAACCACATTCGAGGGGATGGAGCCACTTCGATGTTTCGGGGGAGAGAGGGGATCAGGAGGGATTTTCCCAACCATCCCCTGTCAGTTTGAGCTTGCTTACCGCGTCCAGCGTCAGGTCGTGGGGCCCGTAGCGGGTGAACTGCTTGACCCCGGCGGCGGCGATCATCGCCCCGTTGTCGGTGGTCAGGCCGCGGTTGGGGAAGTAGACCTCCACTCCGCGTTCGGAGCAGGCCTGGGTGAAGCGCTCCCGGAGCAGGGTGTTGGACGAGACCCCACCGGAGACGAACACCGAGCGGGTCTTGTGTTCCAGGGCGGCCCTGAGCGTGGTGTGGAGCAGGGAGCGGATGGCGGCCCACTGGAAACTGGCCATCAGGTCGCGGCGGGCCTCTTCAGCGGCCGGATCGAGCAGGTTGGGATCATCGGCCACCGCGCGAACCACCGCCGACTTGAGCCCGCTGAAGCTGAAGTCGAGGCTGCCGTCACTCATCGAGGCCGGCCGGAAGGGCCAGGCGTCTTCGCGGCCGCCCCGGGCCGCCTGCTCCACCACCGGACCACCGGGGTAGCCCAGTCCGAGCCGTTTGGCCACCTTGTCGAAGGCCTCGCCGGCCGCGTCGTCCCGGGCCCGGCCCAGGGTGTGCATGGTCTGGCCCGCGCGCACCAGGTGGATCTCGGTGTGGCCGCCGGACACCACCAGCGAAATGGCGGGCAGTTTCGGCTTGGGGTGTGAGAGAAAGATCGACTCCATGTGGCCGCGCAGGTGGTTCACCCCGGCCAGCGGTTTGCCGGTGGTGAAACAGATCCCCTTGGCCACCGACAGGCCCACCAGCAGGCTGCCCACCAGGCCCGGACCGCAGGTCACCGCCACCAGGTCGACGTCGGAGAGCTTGATATACGCCTGCTCCAGGGCCCGGCGGATCACCGGGATGATCTGCTCCAGGTGGCTGCGGGAGGCCAGCTCGGGAACCACCCCGCCATAGCGGCGATGGATATCCTCCTGGGAGGAAACGATGTTGGAGAGTAGTTCACGCTCGCCGTGCAGCACGGCGGCCGAGGTGTCGTCGCAGGAGGTGTCGATTCCGAGGGTGATCATCTGTTGCTACCTGTGGTGGTGAAGAGGCTGTTCAGCGGCGGTACGGCCGCGCCCCGCTCGGTAATGAACGAGGTGATGGAGCGCCCCGGGGTGATGTCGAATGCGGGATTCCGGACGGCCGTGCCCGGGGGACAGCTCTGCCACCCGCCCACCCGGCGCACCTCGTCGCCATCCCGCTCCTCGATCACCATGCCGCTGCCGGTGGCCAGGCCGGGATCGAGGGTGGATGTGGGCGCCACCACGTGGGCCGGGATGCCGGCCTGCCGGGCCAGCAGCACCAGCCCGCGGGTGCCGATCTTGTTCGCCGTATCCCCGTTCATCGCGATCCGGTCGGCGCCCACCAGCACGCGGTCCACCTCGCCCCGGCCGATAAAGTGCGCCGCCATGCTGTCGGTGATCAGGGTGAAGGGCACCTGTTCCCTGGCCAGTTCCCAGGCGGTGAGCCGCGCGCCCTGGAGCAGCGGCCGGGTCTCGCAGCAGAGCACCCTGATCCGGCGGCCGGCGGCGTGGGCGGCCTTGATCACCCCCAGGGCCGTACCCAGCCCGCCGGTGGCCACACCGCCGGTGTGGCAGTGGGTCATGATCCGCTCGCCCTGGCCGATCAGCTTCAGGCCGT
Organism: uncultured Acidobacteriota bacterium; assembly: GCA_963836075.1. GTDB lineage: Bacteria > Acidobacteriota > JAQAZP01 > JAQAZP01 > JAQAZP01 > JAQAZP01. The sequence goes on along the minus strand of CAWIIB010000009.1, from coordinate 21,036 downwards.
GCCGGGTCATGGCCAGGTCCTGCCGCACCGTTTCCACGTGGAGCCGGGCGGCTTCGGCCCGCAGGGCCGCCGGCAGCTCGGCAAACGCCGCACTCCCGCCGGCGCCGGGCAGCAGGGCCCAGAGCCGGTCCACCGCGTGGCGCAGGTTCACCGCCGTTGGCCGGGTGGACAGGATCAGCCGGCGCAGCTGCCCCAGCCGGACCTTCTGCTCGGTGCCGCTGGCCGCGGTCCGGGAGATCTCCCCGGCGCCCAGGGCCATGGCCTGGGCCGCGGCCAACCCGATGGCCGGGGCTCCGCGCACCGCCAGCCGGCGGATGGCCCAGGCGGCCTCCTCCGCCGTGCGGCAGGCCAGCACCGTCATCCGTTCCGGCAGCCGCCGCTGGTCGAGGATCATCAGCGCCCCGTCCGCGGGCCAGACCGTGGGGGTCAGGGCCATCCCCGGGGGGAGAACCAGGTCCAGGCTTTCGCAGTAGCGCTGAAAACCCGCTTCCATCTCCCCGTCCAGGGGTCTCGATTCCGGATATTGTGCTCCGTCCATCGCCTCCTCCAGTGGCAGCGGAAGATAGTATCCCAGCTCGCCGGGCATGGACAAGCCGGATTCATCCCTCTCCGGGGCGGTGTGGCGGCACTTGACTAGACCCCAAGTCCGCAGATAACATAACCTCCTTTTTCCGTCTTTCCGTCTCAAGCGGCAGGAGCGAACAGATCGATGGCCTGGTTCAGAAAAAACAAGGCGGCAAAGGGGGCGGTGGCCGGCACGCGGAAGAAAATTCCCGAGGGCCTCTGGACCCGGTGCAACAACTGCAAGGAGATCGTCTACTCCAAGGAACTGGCCCGCAATCTCCATGTCTGCCCCAAGTGCAACTACCACTTCCGCATCAGCGCCAAGAGCCGCCTGGAGCTGCTCTTCGACAACGGCGAGTACACCGAGTTCGCCACCGGCGTGCACCCCACCGATCCGCTGCAGTTCAAGGACTCCAAACGCTACAAGGACCGGCTGAAGACCTCCATCGAGAAGTGCAAGATGCCTGACGCCCTGGTGGCCGCCAGTGGGACGATGGACGAAAAGCCGATCATCATCTGCGCCATGGAATTCAAGTTCATGGGCGGCAGCATGGGGTCGGTGGTGGGTGAGAAGATCACCCGGGCCGTGGAAAGGGCCCTCGAAGAGCGGGTCCCCCTGGTGGTCATCTCCTGCTCCGGCGGCGCGAGGATGCAGGAGGGCGCCCTCTCGCTGATGCAGATGGCCAAGATCAGCGCGGCGCTCTCCCGGCTGCACCGGGAGGCGATCCCCTACATCTCCATCCTCGCCGACCCCACCACCGGCGGGGTCACCGCCAGCTTTGCCATGCTGGGCGATCTCAACATCGCCGAGCCCAAGGCCCTGATCGGGTTTGCCGGCCCCCGGGTGATCAAGCAGACCATCCGCAAGGACCTGCCCGAGGGGTTCCAGCGTTCGGAATTCCTCCTGGAGCACGGCATGCTGGACATGATCGTGGAGCGCAAGAACATGCGCGGCACGCTGATCCGCTGCCTGGACCACCTCTATTACAGTTGAACGGGGCACGCCGTCTCCGGTCCTCCATGAACTACGCCGAAACCATCGACTATCTTTTTGGCCTCTCCAACGTGGGGATCAAGCTCGGGCTGCGCAGGATCCGGGTCCTGCTGGAAGCGCTCGACTTCCCCCAGCGCCGGATGCGCATCGTCCTCGTCGCCGGGACCAACGGCAAGGGGTCGGTGGCGGCCATGATCCACGCCGTGCTCTGCGCCGCCGGGCTGCGCACCGGCCGCTACACCTCGCCCCACATCATCGATTTCGAGGAGCGGATCGTGGCCGGTCAGCGGCAGATCCCCCGGGACGAGGTGGCGCGGATCGCCACCCGGCTGCGGGAGCTGGTGCGCGAGCTGGTGGAGCGCGGCGACCTGGAGAGCCATCCCACCTACTTCGAGCTGGTCACCGCCATGGCCCTGGTCCACTTTGCCGAGCGGGGCATGGATGCGGCGGTCCTCGAGGTGGGGCTGGGCGGGCGGTTCGACGCCACCAATGCCACCGAACCGGACCTGGCGGTGATCAGCCGCGTGGCGCTGGACCACACGCACTTTCTCGGCACCACCCTGCGCCAGGTGGCCTTCGAGAAAGCCGGCATCATCCGGCCCCGGCGGCCGGTGGTCACCTCCTGCGTCCCCGGAGATGCCCTGGAGGTGATCCGGGAGGTCGCCGGTCGCTGCGGCGCCGATCTCCGGGTGGCTTCCGAACTCTGCCGCCGGTCCGGTGTGCGGCCCCGCGATGCCGGGGGCTACCGTTTCGACCTGCAGACTCCGGCGGCCCTCCACCAGGGCCTGGAGCTGCCGCTGAACGGCGAACACCAGCTGGAAAACGCCGAGGCCGCGGTGCTGGCCCTGGAGGCGCTGGCCGAACAGGGGCTGCCTGTTTCCGCGGAGCGGATCAGGGAGGGCCTGGCTGCGGTCAGCTGGCCGGGGCGGCTGGAACTGGTGCCCGGGACACCGCCGCTGCTCTTCGACTGCGCCCACAACCCGGACGGCGCCCGGTCGCTGGCCGGCTACCTGTCCGCCGAAATCCGCCGGCCGGTGACCCTGCTCTTCGGGGTGATGGGGGACAAGAATGTGGAGGAAATGACCTCGCTGCTCTTCCCCCTGGCCCGGCGGGTGGTGATCACCCGGCCGGATTACAAGCGGGCCATGGAGCCGGCCGAGGCGGCCCGGATCGGCGGGCACCATGCCGCTGAACTGCACCTGGAGCCCGACCCCGGCAGCGCCCTGCTGCTGGCCCGGCGGCTGGCCGGAGACGACGGGTTGGTGGTGGTGGCCGGATCGATCTTCCTGGTCAGCGACATCAAGAAGGAGGCGGCACGTGTCGCTGATCAGTCCCCGGACGGGGCGCCGCTCGCCCCCGGTGCCGGAACCGTGTCGACCAGCGTTCGGCGATAGACCGCCTCGGTCCCGTCCACCATTGCCTGCATACTGAATTTCTCCAGCACTGTCTGCCGGCCGTTGCGGCCCAGCCGGGCCGACTCCGCGGGGTCGGTGAGCAGCTTCTCCATCGCTTCGGCCAGCGGACCCGGTTCTTCCGGGGGGACCAGCAGGCCGGATTCCCCGTGCTCGACGATCTCGGGGATGCCGCCGGTTCGCGACGCGGCCACCGGCAGTTCCATGGACAGGGCATCGAGGATCGAAAGGCCCAGCCCCTCGATGAGCGAGGGGCAGACGGCCAGGTGGCTGGCGGAGAGCAGGCGGTCGATGTCGGTGCGGAAGCCGGCAAAGAGGATCTGCTTCTCCACACCGGCCGCGCGGCTTCGGGCTTCCAGTTCCCGGCGCATGGGGCCATCCCCGGCCAACAGCACGCGCAGGCCGGACCACCGCGGACCCAGAAGGCGCACCGCCTCGATCAGTGTACGGTGGCCCTTGATCTCAACCAGGTTGGCCACACAGGCCACCAGCCGGGTCTCCGGCGCCAGTTCGAATTCCCTGAACACCGATTCCCTGGCCCCGGGCACCCGCTCCGGGGGAACGATGCCGCTGGGCACCAGGTCCACGTCTTCGGTTTTGAACCCCGAATCGATCAGCGATTTCTGCACGGCCCGGGAAATGGCCACCACCTTGTCGATGCCCCGGCCGTATTTCCAGCGGTTGAAGGGGTCCCGTCTCGAAGAGTGGTTGGAGCGCCGGGTGACCACCCGCGGCCGGAACCCGGTCAGCGTGCCGGCGGCCACCCCCATGGTGTGCGCCCGGGAGGAGTGCATGTGCATCAGGTCGAAGCGGTTCTTGCGGATGATCCGGGCCAGGCCGAACACTCCGCGGGGGTCGACCTCGCCAAAGGAGGGGAGCGTGAGCACCTGCACGTCGGGACTGTGGATCCGCTGGCGGAGGAGGCCCTCACGATGGCAGACCAGCGTGACGCCGTGACCTTTTCCGGCCAGGCCCTTGCAGAGGTGGACCACCTGTTGCTGACCGCCGCCCCACCTGACTTCCGTGTCCACCTGCAGCAGGTTCATCGATCGCCCACCGTATCTCCGCCGGGAATGGTTCCGTTCACATCGGGCCGTCGGGCGCCGGGGCGCAGGGAGGCGTCGTCGACGGAGTGTGCGCAAGGATAGTAGTGCAGTTGGACTTCTGAAGCAAAGGGGGAACGGTTCGGAGAGGGTCGGTGGGGCCCCGGTCGGTATTCAGACCCGACCGGGGCATAAGCTTCGTCAGGAACAGTGGCTGGTCATGAGTTGACCTGCCGGGGGGAAATCTTATGATTGCAGGCCGGCTCCGAAGAGCCGGCAAATCTATTAAAAAGCCGCGTTAACGGCTGGTCAAAAAAACCTTTCAATCGGCAATCCTCTTTTTGGGATTGCATCTGGCTAGCAGAACCCCTCACAAGGAGGAGGTTATGTCCATCTTCGGTGGGTCGTCTCAAACAGCGTTGCTGTGGGAGACCACCCGAAGTTCAGGGCAACCGACGAGCATTTTGTCCAGTGCCAGCTCCTGGTCGCCGCCCACCCGGGCCAGCTTGACCTCGAGGTGGATGACCAGTGACTGATTTCCGCTCTCCCTGGTCAATGCCGTGCATCGGTAGAGGCGGAGTTCAGAATTCGAGCTGCCATTGCCGCATCCCAGTTTGAGGCACCCGGGGAAGGGTGGAACCCCTTCCAGACCAGCCGTCTCCAGGATGTTTTCGCCATCCCTGGTGAGGTCGGCCACTGCCCGGTGCAGTGAGGAGTAGCGGCGCGCCGACAGTTCCTGCCAGCGTTGCTCAATAGCTCGTTCAAGCTGCCCGGCGATTTCCAGTTCCGGTTCATCAGACACTTGAAAATTGCTCACAGCGTTGAATGCTCCACGAACCTATTCAGTTTTCATCGATCACTTGTCGTTGAACGACACTATGTATACGCAAACTATATGCCAGCGTTCATGTGTTTTTGAAAATAATTCACAAGTCGTTTGATTGCGTGATTTAAGAAGATTATTTAGTTGTCTGGTTCAAAATGTGGCCCGGGTTGAAACGCCCAAATATCGGCAACTCGCCCAAATATGGGCAAAATGTGTCCGTTTTTTTGACGCTGTACAGGATGTTTTGTGGTGGCTGACACTGTTTTGCGCGCCGTTATCGGTGGCCCCGCTACGGGTGCAGCCGGAAACAGGTCACCTCTGGAATCGTGTTAATTGATTGATTATAAATAATATAAACTGTTCTTCGCCTCTGCGCGGCCATGGCGTGGTGGGGGACCCGGGGAACGAATCCGAGTCTGTGGCCCGGGGCCGGACAACAGTGGTTTACAGAGGTGCATACAATAGTGGACGGTTCACGACGGCACGGTAAACCTGGAGGACAGTTGGGGGATGAGACGGGAGATCAGATTGACAGCCCGTTCACCCCTCTGCTATTTTCGCTGCAATCCCTGAACAGGGCCGGTTTGAGTTGCAGGCGGCACGATGGGCAAGGTCCGGCCTTCAGGACCCGGCTGCGGGGTTCCCTCCGGCCGGCATCACCGGGAAAGGAACGGTTTGAAAACAACACTCCTCCTTGAAGACGGGTCCGAGTGGGCCGGCGAACTTTTTGGCGGCTGCGTGCCCGCCGCGGGTGAAGTGGTTTTCAACACCGGCATGGTCGGGTACCCGGAGAGCCTCACCGATCCCTCCTACTCCCGTCAGATCCTGGTCCTGACCTATCCGCTGGTGGGCAATTACGGCGTCCCGCAGACCCGGAACGGCGGACCGGCCGTCCTGGCCCGCAGCCCCTTCGAGTCGGAGCGGATCCACGCCCGGGCCCTCATCGTGGCTGACTACTCCCGCCACTACTCCCACTGGCGGGCTGCCGAGAGCTTGCACAGCTGGCTCGAACGGGAGGGCATACCGGGTATCACCGGCGTGGACACCCGGGCGCTGACCAAGCGGCTGCGCCACCGGGGCACGATGCGGGGGCAGGTGATCCTCTCCGACCGGGAGAACCCTCCGCCGGAACCGGACTACGACTCGCCGGTGCCGCAGGTCAGCGTGACCAAACCGGTGGTCATCGGCAACGGGGGGCCGCGGGTGGGCCTGATCGACTGCGGGGCCAAGGCCGGGATCATGCGCAGCCTGCTGCAGCGGGGGGTCAGCATTTTGCGGGTCCCCTGGGACTACGATCTCAGCGGGGAGAAGGTGGATGGCGTGGTGATCTCCAACGGCCCCGGCGACCCCAAGCAGTGCGGCCCCACGGTGGAAAACGTCAAGCGGCTGATCGAGGGCGGCAACACTCCGTTGTTTGGCATCTGCCTCGGAAACCAGATCATGGCTCTCGCCGCCGGAGCCGACACCTACAAGCTGAAATTCGGTCACCGGGGACAGAACCAGCCCTGTATGCGGGTGGGCAGCCGGCGCTGCCACATCACCTCCCAGAACCACGGCTACGCCGTGGACGACCGGACCCTGCCCGACGGCTGGGAACCCTGGTTCTTCAACGCCAACGACGGCACCAACGAGGGGATCAGGCACCGGGACAAGCCGCTGTGCAGCGTGCAGTTCCACCCCGAGGCCCGTCCCGGGCCGCTGGACACCGACTTCCTCTTCGACGAGTTCGTCTCCATGCTGGACCGCAAGGGGGGCGGCCAATGAAACAGGCGCAGAACAGGCCGAAGAGCGTGCTGATCCTCGGGTCCGGAGCGCTGAAGATCGGCGAGGCGGGCGAGTTCGACTACTCGGGCAGCCAGGCGATCAAGGCGCTGAAGGAAGAGGGGATCCACGTCATCCTGGTCAATCCCAACATCGCCACCATCCAGACCTCCGAGCACCTGGCCGACCGGGTCTACTTCCTGCCGGTGGAGACGGAGTTCGTGGCGGGGGTGATCGAACGAGAGCAGCCCGAGGGTGTGCTCCTCGGTTTTGGCGGGCAGACCGCGCTCAACTGCGGGCTCCAGCTGGAGGCTGACGGTGTATTCGAGAAGCACGGGGTCCGGGTGCTGGGCACGCCGGTGGAGGCGATCCGGCTCACCGAGGACCGCCAGCTCTTTGCCGACAGCCTGGCTGGAATCGACGTGCAGGTGCCCCGCTCCAAAGCGGTGGGCACGGTGCAGGAGGCGCTGGCCACCGCCGCCGACATCGGCTACCCGGTGATGGTCCGCTCCGGCTTCTCCCTCGGCGGCCTGGGCTCCGGCATCTGCTCCGGGGACCAGGTGCTGCGGGACCTGGCGGCCAAGGCCCTGGCCCTGGCCGACCACATCCTGATCGAGGAGTATCTCCACGGCTGGAAGGAAGTGGAATACGAGGTGGTGCGGGACGGCCAGGACAACTGCGTCACCGTCTGCAACATGGAGAACCTCGACCCGCTGGGCATCCACACCGGCGAGTCGATCGTGGTGGCGCCGAGCCAGACCCTGTCCAACGAGGAGTATCACCGGCTGCGCGAGATCGCGCTCCGGGTGATCCGCCACCTGGGCATCGTCGGCGAGTGCAACATCCAGTATGCCCTCGACCCCGAGTCGGACGACTACCGGGTCATCGAGGTCAACGCCCGCCTCTCCCGCAGCTCGGCGCTGGCCTCCAAGGCCACCGGCTACCCGCTGGCCGCGGTGGCCGCCAAGCTGGCCCTCGGTTTTTCGCTCACCGAGATCCGCAACGCGGTCACCAAGGTGACCATGGCCTGCTTCGAGCCGGCCCTGGACTACGTGGTGGTCAAGATCCCCCGCTGGGACCTGCGCAAGTTCCGCCGGGCGGTAAAGACCATCGGCACCGGGATGAAGTCGGTGGGCGAGGTGATGGCCATCGGCCGCACCTTCCAGGAGGCGCTGCAGAAAGCGCTGCGCATGCTGGAGATCGGCGCCCGCGGGCTGGTGGGCGACCAGCAGATCCGTTTCGACGACCTGGAGGAGGAACTGCGCCACCCCACCGACGAGCGGATCTTTGCCCTGGCCCGGGCCATGGAAGCCGGCTGGCCGCTGGAGAAGATCCACGACCTGACCCGCATCGACCCCTGGTTCCTGCACAAGATCGAGGAGGTGGTCCAGATCGCCGCCACCCTGCGGCAGTTCGCCGGCGGGGACATGTCCCGGCGGACTGCTGCTGCAGGCCAAGCAGGCCGGTTTCGCCGATGAACAGATCGGGCTGCTCATCGAGCGCAGCGAGGACGCGGTGCGCCGGATGCGGCGCAGCCGGGGCATCGTGCCCTGCGTCAAGCAGATCGACACCCTGGCCGCCGAGTATCCCGGCGGCCACCAACTACCTCTACCTGACCTACCAGGGGAGCGAGGACGACGTGACCTTCGACGAGCCCGGGGAGTCGGTGCTGGTGCTCGGGTCGGGGGCCTACCGCATCGGCAGCTCGGTGGAGTTCGACTGGTGCTGCGTCAACGCGGTGCGCACGCTGAAGAAACTGGGCTACCGGACGCTGATGGTCAACTACAACCCGGAGACGGTGAGCACCGACTACGACGAGTGCGACCGGCTCTACTTCGACGAGCTGAACCTGGAGACGGTGCTGGAGATCTGCGGCAAGGAGCGGCCCAAGGGGGTGGTGGTCTCCATGGGCGGCCAGGTGCCCAACAACCTCGCCCCGCAGCTGGCCGCGGCCGGCCTGCCGATCCTCGGCACGTCATCGGCGAGCATCGACCGCGCCGAGGACCGCCACAAGTTCTCCAGCCTGCTGGACAGCCTGGGCATCGACCAGCCGGAGTGGACCGAGGCGGCGTCCATCGAGGAGGCCACCGCCTTTGCCGAGCGGGTGGGCTACCCGGTGCTGGTCCGCCCCTCCTACGTGCTCAGCGGCTCGGCCATGGGCGTGGCGGTGAACGGCGAGCAGCTGGCCCGCTTTATGGCCCGGGCCGAGGACATCTCCCCGGAGCACCCGGTGGTGGTCAGCAAGTTCATCCTGGGGGCCAAGGAGATCGAGATGGACGCCGTGGCCGCCGGCGGCGAGGTGGAGATCTACGCCATCTCCGAGCACGTGGAGAACGCCGGGGTCCACTCCGGCGATGCCACCCTGGTCCTGCCGCCCCAGCGGACCTATCTGGAGACCACCCGGCGGATCAAGCGGATCACCAGGAAGATCGCCCGGGCGCTGGAGATCAGCGGCCCGTTCAACATCCAGTTCATCGCCCGGGAGAACGCGGTCAAGGTCATCGAGTGCAACCTGCGCGCCTCGCGCAGCTTCCCCTTCGTCTCCAAGGTCTGCAAGGAAAACTTCATCGAGGCGGCCACCAAGGCGGTGATGGGGGAGAAGGTGGAGTGGCGCCGGCGCTCCTTTTTCGAGCTGGACTACGTCGGCGTCAAGGCGCCGCAGTTCTCCTTCACCCGGCTCCACGGCGCCGACCCGGTGCTGGGGGTGGAGATGGCCTCCACCGGGGAGGTGGGCTGTCTCGGCGACGATTTTGCCGAGGCCTTCCTCAAGGCGATGCACTCGGTGGGCTACCCGCTGAGCATCGGTTCGGTGCTGCTCTCCACCGGCCCCATCGAGAGCAAGGCCGATTTTCTCGAGTACGCCAGAATGCTGGACAAGATGGGCATCCGTTTTTACGCCACCCGGGGGACCGGTGAGTTTCTCGCCCGCAACGGACTGGAGACCAGCATCCTCCACTGGCCCCTGGAGGACGGGGAGCCCAACGTGATGAGCCACATCGCCGCCGGCAAGGTGGACCTGGTGATCAACATCCCCAAAAACTTCCAGGAAGAGGAGGTCACCAACGATTACCTGGTGCGCCGCCAGGCGGTGGACTTCGGGGTGCCGCTGGTGACCAACCTCCAGCTGGCCAAACGGCTGGTGGAGGCCCTGCAGGTCAAGGACCGCAAGGGCCTGCTGATCAAGAGTTGGGAGGAATATTGAACACCGGCCTGACGGTGGTTCGATTCTTCAGCCTTTTCCTGTATCATTGGTACAGCTGTACGTCTGAAATCAAAGATGGCCGAAGACCAGCGGAAACGACGCAGACGGAAACGGGGACGGACCTGTTCGGTGTGCGGCACCGCGGAGGTGTTCTGCTGGCACTGCATTGATTGCGGGTTTTCGATCTGCCAGACCTGCATGGATGAGAACTCCTGGGGGCTGACCTGCAACAACCTGACCTGGGAATGCCCCGACTGCGGATCGATACACTCGTTCTAGGAGGAGGACTCGATGGTTCCCTATTCTGTCTGGCGCCAGGCGTTCCGGATACCCTGGGTCCGTGAGAACAGTGACGCCGTGCGTTTTCTCTCCGACGTCTTCTACCTCCTGCTGGCCCTCTACCGCAGCCGCCGCTTCCACGACCTCCAGCGGCTGCAGTCGGTCTATTTCCGGATGATCGACTCCTTCGCCCAGAACGGCCGGGCCGAGGCCAAGGACACGGTGGACCGCCTGCTGGCCGTCCCCTGGTTTGGCGAGCGCCGCCGCGACGTCTACCGCCTGATCGTCGCCTACAACCGCATCGTGGAACAGACCCAGGATGGTGGCGGCGCAACCCCGGGCCCCTTCGAGGCGCAGACCAAGACCCTCGTCTATATCGACGACTTCGTCCGCAGCTTCAAGGTGATCACCGACTTCGGGGCCGAGGACGAGGCGCGGGTGGACGGGCTGGCGGAAGATCCCGAGGCCATGGATGCCATGCTGGCCGAGATCTTCGCCGAAGTGGAGTAAAACCCCGCCTGCGGCCCGATAGCAGCGTTGCATAAAAAGGGGGGACTGGCTCTCGATTTCCGCAGGAAATCGGTGCCTGTCCCCTTTTTTTCGTCATTGACTGCGTCCGCCCCTACTGCGGGGGCCTGGTGCTGCCCTTGGGCAGGCTCAGGTCGAGGGCCAGCTCCTTGGCCGTCTTGGCCGTGAGCAGGTTGATCAGGTCCTGGGAGCCCATGGTGCCCGCCGCCGCCCGATCCCCCATCACCAGGTTGGGGCACCCAGTTGCCCTTGTAGTTCTCGATGGCCTGGGCGTAGCGCGTGTTGACGTTGATCCAGGCGTCCAGCTTCTGGGCCAGGGCGCCGTCGGCCTGCATCACCCGCCGCTTGTATTCCGCGTCGCCATCGGCGCGGAGCAGCTGCATCTGCTTGTATTCCTCGGCCGCCGACTTGTCCAGCTTGGCCACCTCCAGCCGCTGGGACGCCTCGGTCTCGGCCACTTCCTTGCGCTTGCGCGCCTCCACCACCGCCCGCTCCTTCTCCACCTCGGCCTCGTACTTGGCGGTCATCACGTTGGCCTGCCCCTGGGCTTCGGCGGTGAGCCGGTCCTGCTGGGACTTCTCCGCCTCGGCCTTGGCCGCCACGGTCTTCATCATCGCGTCCCGCTGGTTGCTGATCTGCTGCAGCACGCCCTGCTCGTAGCCGAAGTCCTTGTCGAGGAAGAACTGGGTGATGCGGATCTCGTAGAGGGCCAGCGAATTCTGCTTGCGCACCGGCTTGCCGTCGGCGTCGTACTTGATGTGCACGATCCGTTTGTTCTTCTTCTCGCCGGTGATCGGGTCGACGGTCTCCCGCTCTTCCGACTCGGTGATGTAGACCCCGTTGAGCACCTGGTCCCAGGCCAGCTGGGAGAACTCGGCCCGGCGGCCGGAGTAGCTCTCCTCGGCGCTCATCAGCGAGGCGGTGAGGATCAGCGCTTCGGCGATGGCCGGCTTGACCAGCGATTGGGAGATGTGGTCGTAGCTGCGGAACTTGTTGTGGATCTGGGTCATCGCCACCGGTTCCAGCGGCAGCTCGAAACGGGCGTTGCCGGAGAGCCGGGCCATACCGCCGTCGTTGAAGCGCACTTCCACGGCCTGGGACACGGCGCTGTCCTTCACCTGATCCTCGGGGAGAGCCTCGTCGGTGAAGGAGTAGGTGCCGGCCTGCTTGTACTCGGTGACCATGCCGAACCACTGGCCGAACATCCCCGGGTCGGTGTAGATGTCCAGGGTTCCGGTGACCGGCATCTGGCGGATCTTGATATACCCGGCGTTGTTGGTCTCCACCAGGTACTTGGAGAAGATCCCGGCCACGGCCAGGATGATGACCAGGATGATGACGATCGATATGGGCGCCTTGGAGCCCCCGACTTTTGCGGCCATGATATTCCCCCTTCTTTTGTATTCGTTCTTCCCGGATTGGTTGCCGGTCTGGCACACCGATCCTCAAACCTGAATGATGAAACTCGGTTAGATTACGTATGACGAGTATAACAAATTCGTGAGGAGGTTTGTGAACTGCCACCGCTCGGCACTAGGGAAAGCGGTCGGATTCAGACTCGGGCACTGGATTTGGCAGTTTCTCTCGCCACTCAATCGCCTCATCTGGTTTACCCCAGGTGTCGTATAGTTCCACGAGCAGTTTGACGGTGTCCAAGGTGTAGCTGCTGTCCGCGCCCTCCAGATCGTTTGAGAGCTCGAGCGATTCGAGCAATGCGGCTTCAGCCTCGATGTAGCGCCCTGTTTTCAGCAGACACACGGCGCGGTAATTCAACGATCTACCGATAAGGGATGTGCCCGAAAAATGCTGCTTCCATCGGGGCACAGCATCGATCAGCAAAGATTCAGCCTCATCGTAACGGCCCAGCTTCATGAAAACTCTTGCCAGCCGGGTCGTTGTGCTCAACGTATAGATGTTATTTTCGCCGAATTCGCGGTGGCGGGACTCGAGCACACGCTGGTAGATTAGTTTCGCATCGTTGTATCGTCCCTGCGCCTCAAACGCCCACCCCAGGTTGTCGAGACAAACCAGCGTTAAATCGTGTTCTTCGCCCAGCACACGCCTGGCATGTTCGTGTGCTTCCCTGTGCATCCGCTTCGATTCCTCATACTTTTCCTGCTTCATGTAGACTGTTCCTAAAATATCCATGGCAGAAAGGGTTTTCGGATGCTCTTCACCATAGATGCTGCGGCAGTAATCCAAATCACGCAACCCCCATCTTTGAGCCTCGTCCAACCGATTCCATCTATAATAAATCACACACAAAAATTTGAAGATTTGCATTGTGTCCGGGTGTTCCTCGCCAAGAAGGCGTTGTCGGACTTCAAGGGCTCTCAATGCCAGAGCTTCCGCTTCCTCATTTCTTCCGAACACTGAGTATTGACCAGACAGGGCAAGCATTGATTCCAGAGTATCGGTGTGTTCCACTCCCTGGACGCGACAGCGAACCTCAAGGATATGCTCAAGAAGCTGCACCGACTCTTCGCTTCGGCCCTGGTTGAACCAAATACTGCTGATGCTTTCCAACGTGTCCAGCGTGTCAGGGTGTTCCTCTCCCCGCAGGTGGCGGCGAAGCTCCAGTATTCGTGTTAGCAGAGGGTCGGCTTCATTGTGCCGGCTTTGGGCAATATAGAGATCTGCGAGATTGGACATTGCGTTCAGTGTGTCTGAGTGCTTTTCTCCCAGCTCCCGGTCCCTTATCTCCAGTGCTGCCTCGAGATGTCGCTCGGCCGTGGCATATTCTCCCAGGGTGCTGTAGGTGTTGCCGATGGTCGTGCGCAGCGCAGCCTCCACAAGGGGCTGGTCAGAGAACGCTTCGTCGATCTTTTCCGCGGCCTTGTCCAGCATCTCTCTGATGGTCACTTCTTTCCCCTGGGCCTCGGACGGATCCACCGCGGCCAGGGTATCGCTGAGGAATGTCGTCACCGCTTCGGCCTCGGCACGGCGCTTCTCCGCCTCCTTTTCAGCAGCCAGCGCCCGGTCACGTTCCTGGGCTGTTTCCTCCCGAGCCTGCTCGGCCTGGAGATACATCGTGCTGCTCACCGCCAGGCCCACAGCCAGCACCACAAGAATGGCGATCAGGGATACGAATATCGCCCGGTGGCGCCGGGCGAAGATCTGCAACTGGTAGATCATGCTCGGCGGCCGGCCGATGATCGCCTCTCCCGAGAGATAACGACGGATGTCCTGGGCCAATTCCACTGCTGACTGGTAGCGTCGCGCCCGATCTTTTTCCAGGGCCTTCAGTGTGATCGTCTCCACATCGCCCCTCAGCTGCCTGCTGATCGTGCTCGGCCTGGTGGGCGGCTCCTCGCGGATCACCCGGGTCACTTCGTGAAACGCCTTCTCTTTCACGTCGTAGGGCAGCCGGCCGCAGAGCAGTTGGTACTGCACCACCCCCAGGGCGTAGACGTCGCTTCTGGTGTCGATGTCGTTGGGGTCGGCCGCGCACTGTTCGGGCGACATGTACTGCAGGGTGCCGATCAACTGGCCCACGCCGGTCTGCAGGGTGGTCAACGCCATGTCCGAGTCGGTGGAGCGGGCCACGCCGAAGTCGATGACCTTCACCCGGCCGTCGGCATTGACCAGGATGTTGCCCGGCTTGAGGTCGCGGTGGATGATCCCTTTCTGGTGGCCGTGGTGCACGGCATCGCAGACCTGGGCGGAAAGCTCGAGCCGCTCCCGGGTGCCCAGTTTCTTCTCTTCAGCGTATTTGGTGACCGGCAGGGCATCGGGCACGTACTCCATGGCGAAGTAGGGCACTGCCCCCGAGCCGTCATCGTGGGTGCCGGCCTCATAGACCTGGGCGATACCGGGGTGGGTCAGCCGGGCCAACAGCTGGGACTCGTATTCGAAGCGGCGGAGGGCGCTTTTCGAGGCGATACCGGTGCGCATCACCTTCAGCGCCACGGTGCGCTGAGGGTTCTCCTGCAGCGCTTCGTAGACCACGCCCATGCCGCCCGAGGCGATGATTCGCTTTATGACGTACTGGCCGATCTTCTCCGGGAGGGGTAGTGCCTCGTCACCGGGCTGAAGTGCCGATTCCGGTACATCGCCGGCCTCTTTCAGAATGGCCGAGTCTTCAGCGCCCTGGGCCAGGATCAACTCGGCCTCGCGAAGCAGTTCACTGTCGTCACCGCAGGCCTGATGAAGGTAGTCCTGCCGCTCTTCCTCGGGTAGGTCCGACGATTCGAGCAGGAGTTGCTTTAGCCTGGCAAATTTAGCAGGCTTCATGGATCAGCCTTCCTGGACGGTCAGCGGATACCCAAAAGCAGTTCATGCAACTGTCCCTCTTCTATCGCCAATGGTTGCTGCGGAGTACAGGGGCAGAAAGGTGAGTTTTTGATCCTCGAGTACGTTATATGCGCCGCCATACAGCACCAAGCCTTGCGGGCAATTTGGATATTTTGAGAGCATCAGATGGAGGCTCCGCAATTTGCCTCCTGGGCCCGCTTTGACTTCCACCGGATATACCATGCCATCCCGGACAACAAGATAATCCACTTCCGCGCTGCTGCCGCGGATATTGCGGGACCAGTAGTAAAGCTGAGAACTATGCCAGGCCAGCAGTTCCTGGGCCACAAATTGCTCTGCCAGCCGACCCCTGTACATGGCCAGCAGGTTATCCTGCTTCAATTCCAGTTCCACCGGCACTTGGGCCAACCGTTGCAGGAGCCCGATGTCCAGCAGGGATGCTTTGAATCTCTTGGGATTGGCTGTGGCGCCCAGGGGCAGGCCCGAAGGATCACAGGATGGGATCTTGTGTATCACCTGTGCTTTGGCCAGGAGTTCAAACGCCTTGCGGTTGGTCGGGCCGGTGTGCCCCTCGTCCAGGCGCGTATATTTGAGCTGTTCACCAACTCGCCGGGCGACATTGAGGAAAACAGTGTCAAGGCAGCTCTTGTCGACCCTGGGCGAGTATTTGGAGAAGTCGTCGCGGTAGGAATCGAGAATCTCCGACTGCACACGGAAGGTCTCGATCATCGATGCCGAATCACGATATGTCTTGACACATTCCGGCATACCGCCAATGAAGAAAAAACTCCGCAGTTCCTGGAGGATCTTCTTCTGGATCGTCTCGTCAACCGTGGATGGATGTTGAAGCGCGTGCTCCGCCATGGCTTCCTTGCCCATGGCCTCCAGGTATTCACTGAACGTCATCGGCTGGAGCTGAAGATATTGCACCCGTCCCACGGGGATGGGGATCTGACCGAAAGCAAATTCCAAGAGTGAACCCGCAGCAATCACATGCAGATCGGGCATCTGCTCATGGAAATACCTCAAGGCCATGATCGCTCTTGGGCAGGCCTGGATTTCATCTATGAAGAGGAGTGTGCTTCCGGGGATAATCCGGCCCGCTTCCAGTTCAAGGTATTTCAGAATGGTCCTCGGATCGAGATCACCGTCAAAATAGGAATGGATGTCGTGTCGCTTTTCCAGGTCGATCTTTACACAGCTATCGAAATTCCTGGCCGCGAAATGCTCCACAAGCCAGGTCTTGCCCACCTGTCTGGCCCCGCGGATGATCAGCGGCTTGCGCCGAAGCGACTTAGCCCAACCAGCAAGCTGGTCTTCAACGTATCTTTTCATCAGCTAACCCTGAGAATATAGAAAATCAACCCATATATATTGTTTTAGATTTAGAAAGTCAAGGCTATAATGAAAATGACTTTAAGGGGGAGTGTCTTCAGTCATACCAAAGACATCCGATTCTGTATCGGGAATCGACGTGAGCAATTTTGTTTGCCACCGATCAGCCTCAACCGGCTTGCCCCAGGCGTCGTAGAGTTCGATGAGGAGCTTGGTTGCATCAATGGTGAACGGGTTGGTCTCGCCCTTTCTCTCAGAAAGGGACTGCCGTGCTTCGAGCAGCACGGATTCGGCCATTCCGTAGCGTCCAAGTTTCAACAAACATTCGGCGTAGATTTTCATCGACCTGCCTGGAAGTGAGGTCTCTGGGTATTGCTGCTGCCATCGGGGCACGGCATCCGCCAGCAGGGGTTCGGCCTCGCAAAACCGCCCCTGCTTCATGAGAACTCCTGCCAGTCTTGTTGCGGGTACTCATCGTGTAGATATTATCATCGCTGAAATCACGGCGGCGGAGTTCGAGCACTCGACGGTACACCTGCTCCGCATCGTCAAGCTTACCCTGAGCTTCATAATCCCAACCCAGATTGTCGAGGCAGATGAGAGTCCAGGAGTGCGCTTCACCATAGACGAATTTACTCCCTTCATAGGCTTCTTGGTGCAACTGCTCCGCGGCATCATATTTTTGTTGCTTCATATAGATTGTTCCCAAAGCGTCCATGAAATTCAGGGTATCGGATGTTTCTCGCCATAGATACTGCGGCAAAGTTCAAATCCACGCAGCCCCCACATTTGGGCCTCTCTAAGTCGATTCCATTTTGTGTAAAGACGACACAAAGTCGTGATATCTTCCACTGTGTCCGGATGATGTTCGCCCAATAATCGCTCTCGGGTCTCAACGACTTCCAAAGCCAACGCTTCCGCTTCCTCGTATCTTTCATTTACCGTATATCGACGAGCCAGGGCATTCATTGAATACAGGGTATCGGTGTGCTCTGATCCCAGTACGCGGCGGCGAGTCTTGAGTATGCGTTCGTGCAGTTTCATAGACTCTTTGTTTCGGCCCTGTTGACTCCAAATGCTTCCAAAACAACTCAGTGTGTCCAGCGTGACGGGGTGATCCTTGCCGAGTTCCCGTCTCCTGATCTCCAGCGAGGACTCCAGGTGCGGTTCGGCAATGGAATAGTCGCACAGCGCACCATAGGTATTACCGATGGTCGTGCGCAGTGTGGCCTCCACCAGAGGCTGATCGGCAAACGCTTCGTCAATCTTTTCCGATGCCTTGTCCAGCATTTCCCTGACGGTCACTTCCTTTCCCTGGGCCACGGACGGATCCACCGCCGCCAGGGTATCGCTGAGGAATGTCGTCACCGCTTCGGCCTCGGCACGGCGCTTCTCCGCCTCCTTTTCAGCAGCAAGCGCCCGGTCACGTTCCTGGGCTGTCTCCTCCCGGGCCTGCTCGGCCTGGAGATACATCGTGCTGCTCACCGCCAGGCCTGTGGCCAGCACGACGAAGATCGCGATCAGGGAGAGGAAGATCGCCCGGTGACGCCGGGCAAAGACTTGCAACTGGTAGACCATGCTTGGTGGGCGACCGATAATCGCCTCTCCCGAGAGATAGCGACGGATGTCCTGGGCCAGTTCCACGGCCGACTGGTAGCGGCGCTCCCGCTTCTTCTCCAATGCCTTGAGAGTGATGGTCTCCACATCGCCTCGGAGCAGCTTACTGATACTGCTGGGCCGGGTGGGCTGCTCTTCGCGGATAACGCGGGTGACTTCGTGCAGTGCCTTGCTTCTCACGTCATAAGGCAACTGGCCGCAGAGCAGCTCATACTGCACCACCCCCAGGGTATAGACATCACTTCTGGTGTCTATGTCGTTGGGGCTGGCGGCGCACTGCTCGGGCGACATGTACTGCAGGGTGCCGATCAACTGTCCCACGTCGGTCTGCAGGGTTGTCAGCGCCATGTCCGAGTCGGTGGAGCGGGCCACGCCGAAGTCGATGACCTTCACCTGTCCCTGGGGATTAACCAGGATGTTGCCCGGCTTGAGATCGCGGTGGATGATCCCCTTCTGGTGACCGTGGTGCACGGCGTCGCAGACCTGGGCGAAGAGCTCGAGCCGCTCCCGGGTGCCCAGCTTCTTCTCCTCTGCAAAGTCGATGACCGTTTTGGCTTCGGGCACATACTCCATGGCGAAGTAGGGCACGGCCCCCGAGCCGTCGTCGTGGGTGCCGGCCTCGTAGACCTGGGCGATGCCGGGGTGGGTCAGCCGGGCCAGGAGCTGGGATTCGGTACTCGAAGCGGCGGAGGGCACCCTTTGAGGCGATACCGGTCTTCATCACCTTCAGCGCTACGGTGCGCCTCGGTTTTTCCTGTTCGGCCTCGTAGACTACGCCCATGCCTCCCGAGGCGATGACCCGGATGATGGCATATTGGCCGATTCTCTCCGGGAGGGGCGGTGCTTCGTCATCGGGCTGCAGAGCCGATTCCGGCACATCGCCGGCCTCTTTCAGGATGGCCGAGTCTTCAGCGCCCTGGGTCAGGAGAAACTCGGCCTTCCGTCGAAGTTCGGGATCGTCCGGACAGGCTTGATCGAGGTAGGCGTTCCACTCTTCTTCAGGCAGTTCCGATGCCTCGAGAAGCAGTTTCTTCAGTCGTGCGAATTGCTCGGGCTTCAAAGGGGCACCCCTTGGCAAAGCTCACGGACTCAACCGACGGACCTCGGCAACCATACTGCGTTTCACCTCTTCCCAGGTGACCGGTTTGAGCATTCGCGGCATGGGTTCAGACTCCGCATCCTTGAACCAGGTAAGGCTTTTCAAGATGTGGTATGTGTTGTAGTCGATGCGTTCGAATCGCTGGTCGAGCCAGAGAAAGGCCGAAGCGAAATCGCCTCCTGACTTGAGGAAGAAGTGAAGGTCTACGAAGTCCTTGCGGCTGCCGCGTCCGCCAACGGCGACAAGCTTCATCACGGCAATGTCGCGGGGGTCTGCGAGTGTGAGTCCGCGGTAGGCGGTACCGGGGAAGAGTAGCGGTGCTTCCATGGAAAGGTAACTGACGCGGATATCGTCGAACAGGATATGCAGGGTGGACTGCCCCCGGTCCTGAACCGTCACCTTGCCGGCGCCGGCAAGGTGTTGGAGAAGCTGATCGCTCTCGAAGGCCTGAGGCCGGAAGAGATCCAGATCTTCAGATACCCTGTGCCCAAGTTGAAGGGCGAGGCCCGTTCCGCCGGCCAGTGTCCAGCCATCGAGCAGTCCGGTACGGCGCAGCGTCCTGACTGTCTTCCAGGCCTCTGGACTGAGTACCTTGGGATGCATTGGCTCTTCTCCTAAAATACCGGAGCATTGTTCCCTCAGGGCTCCAGCACCGCATGCCAGAAGATGCGCGTCCTCTCATCCATCCCGCGGGAATCGATCGCATCGCGAATCGCTTCGTCTCCGTAATAGCTTCTCACCAACCGGGCCTGCTCCAAGTTGCCGAACGTCAGAACCCTCATGATGATCCAGCGGGGATAGCTGTCCAGATCTTGCGACTTCAGGTCGCGGTCCCAGATCAGCGGTTTGATGAGGCGTTTCATTTCGCTGCGCTGCGGTTTTCCTGGACGGGTACGATCACCCATCGGCTCGATACTGATCTTCAGCCGTGCATCAAGCGCTGTTGCAATCTTTCGCAGCGTGGCCACCTCGAAGCGATCCCAGCCGCTCTCGTAGCGGTGAAGTGAAGGAGCGCTGGTGCCGGCTCGCCGTGCCAGTTCGGCCAGCGACCAACCCCGCTCCAGACGGAGTTGGCGGATGCGGAGGCCGATTGGCGTGCTTGTCGTCGGCGAACCAGATGGGCTTAATGTATTATCATACATGATAATATTGTACCGAATTCCGAGCTGATTGGCAACCATCCAGAAAGAGCTTTTACAGCCGTGCGAATCGTTCAGGATTCAAGGGGGTGTTGCTTCCAACAACTCATTGCGCAACCACATTTTGGCTACCCGCCAGTCCTCCTGAACCGTGCGGTCGGAAACTTGAAGGACGAATGCTGTTTCCAGATTCGTCATCCCGGCAAAGACACGAAACTCCACCACCTGAGCCATTCGCTGGTCCATTTTGGCGAGGCGCTTCAGTGTCTCGTCAAGATCGAGGACTTTTATCGCTTTCTCGCGTTCCGCCACCAGGTTCTCGTCCAGGGTCACCTTGACCGCCGCTGCTCCCGTTTGGCTGCCGCTCTGCGGCGCTCGTGGTCCACGAGAATCTGCCGCATGGCCTTGGCCGCAGTCCGGAAGAAGTGTGCCCGGTCCTGCCAGTCGGTGCGGGTCTGATCCACAAGGCGGAGATAGGCCTCGTGAATGATGGCCGTGGGCTGAAGGGTGTGATCGGTGCGCTGCTGACGCATCAGGGCCACAGCCACATGGTGCAGCTCATTGTAGACGTGCTCGAAGAGCCGGTCGGTGAATTCACGCCGGTCGGACTCATCTTCCTGAAGGGCGAGAAGAATCCCGGTTATTTCTGATCGGGCGGTTTCGGTCATGGGGTCACCTTTTCACTATTATGCACATTGTTGTCCCATGCTCAATAGTGCCGCCACTTCACCCGCGCCCGGACAGTAAGAATCAAGGATCATCCTGGCGGTCGGATTCTCCGACGAATACCTGGTTTTCCCAACGCAGGCATTTTACGCACTTTTCCTTTTCCGAATTTTCATCGGCTTTGCGTTTGTATAGGTAAAGGTGGCGTTAGGTGCAGAGCCGATTTCTCGTAAACACCAGGTCTCGTGTCTCATAACCCCGCAGATGGTAAGGAGGAGTGTCATGAAGCGCATGATTGTTGTGGTCATACTGTTTTT
>CAWIIB010000008.1:0-234092 GCA_963836075.1 uncultured Acidobacteriota bacterium | reverse complement strand
TCCACCGGGAGGACGGTCACCGTGCAGCCGGAGGACGCCTCGAGCAGGTCGCAGACCTCGGTCACCGCCGGGTGCTCCACCGCCGAGGTGATCACGTGGGCCGGCCGCTTGCCCGAAGCCCGCACCACTCCGCGGATGGCGTGGTTGTTCGACTCGGTGCCGCCGCCGGTGAAGATAACCTCATCCGGCGAGCAGCCCAGCAGGCCGGCCACCTCCCCGCGGGCCCGCTCCACTACCTGGCGCGCCTCGCGCCCCGGGGTGTGGGAGCTGGACGGGTTGCC
Source organism: uncultured Acidobacteriota bacterium (assembly GCA_963836075.1). GTDB lineage: Bacteria > Acidobacteriota > JAQAZP01 > JAQAZP01 > JAQAZP01 > JAQAZP01. Next base: position 233,811 of record CAWIIB010000008.1, on the reverse strand, counting down.
GTAAACCGGCCCGAGGAGCGGCATCATCACCTCCGCCACGCGCGGGTCGATGGGGGTCGTGGCATTGTAGTCGAGGTAGATGATGGTCTTCATCCTGCGCCCTCCCTGGCGGTGAGTGTCGAACAAACGGTAGTGGAACCTGGAATGGCCGGCCACCCGGGGGCTCAGGCCTTGTCCGCTTTGAGCAGGTAACTGCCGTACATGATGAGCAGCGGAAAGTTCATCCCCAGGTAGCGGGACATCCGGCCCGAGCCATAGCATCGCACACCGGTGAACCCGATGGCCAGCAGCGTGCGGCGCAGGGTTCGCGGATGGTGTTCGCTCAGGTGTCCATGGTCAAACACCCTGGACCTGAGCAGCCTGTGGCTGAGGGACGACGTGTTCGGCGTGGTCAGCAGCAACAGGCCGCCCGTTTTGAGAACCCGGTGAAACTCGGCCAGTGATTGATGGGCCTCGTCGGCGTGCAGGTGTTCCGCCAGCTCCCCGGCCAGCACCACGTCATAGGCCCCGTCACTCACCGGGATCTCCGACGCCCGCCCGCAGACGCCCAGAGCATAGCAGTCGGCCAGCAGGCCCCGGTGATCCTCCACGCGGTCGAGACCGTGCAGTTCCAGGCGCTGGTCCAGTTGATGAAGCGCCACTCCGCCCCTTCCCGTGTTGCAGCCGACGTCGAGGATCTTTTTCGAGTCCGCCCGGAAGAACCTGTGGAACTGCCGGTAGCGCTTCCCGGTGAACGGGTCCGGCGCGAACTTAGCCGGTTCGCTCATCCCCTGCAGGTTGCCCAGCCCATCCCCGCCCATGTGGAGTTTCCTCTGGCAAGAGAACCCGGCGCGTCACCACCGCAACTATATCTCCGGGCAGTCTACGTCAAGTTCCCATATACACTGATATAGGCTCCGTCCAACCGGATGTCAAATATGAGAAGACACATCAGGGATTGTCCATTGAGGTAATACCGAGCCGCCTTTATCGAAAATAGTGGCTTACGATGGCCACACCAGACTTTACCAGGCACCGGGACACCTAATTCTTCTATCTACTTTATATTGATACGATTGTAAAGATTGCAATCTCAAGAAAACCACCACCCAAGGTCAGTGAAGACATGTCCTGACGAATATCAAAACTCCAAAATCAGAATCATGCTGAAAATCAAATAATTCATTTAATACCTGTACATATAACCTGGATCTTGACATTTCTCACGTTCGATCAAATGAAATTAAATATTTTTATTTTCGTACTTGCCAAAATAGCCCCAATGGGTATATAGGTTATGCAAGGATAGTGGATGATGACCGTCGGAACATCCGTCTGGTCGGCGTCCCAATGCAGTCTCCACACACGTTTTCATTACTAATAATCATCTCCGCCGGGAGTTGAAGTGGGTCCGTCTCCGTCCCCGCATGCTGCGGGCTGGGGGAGCTATCCCGGGGGAACCTTCAGGGAGGATGCCATGAATCTCAGAGGTCTCATTCTTCTGGCGCTGGTGGTTTGTCTGTGCACGGCCACCGCCCAGGCGGCGAAGATGGATGGCGAGATCCGCTCCATCAACGGGCAGCTCGAAGTTGGCTGGGCCCGCTTCGACATCTCCGCCATCCCGGACGGCGACACGGTCACGGCAATCGAATTCCATTTTTATGTGAATGATACCTACTTCCCCTACTGGTCCATCACACCCATGACCAGCGATCCGCTCACCGCCGACGGACCCACGCTCTGGGCCGACATCACGGCGGAAATGGACACCGGATACTACAACCATCAGACCGAATCATCGACCTATGCTCCGGGGTGGAAACAACTGACCCTGGGCGGCACCGCCGTGGTGGATCTCCAGACAGACCTCGCCGATGACTGGTTCCCCCTCGGGATAGTAGAAACCGACGGCGGCACCAGTTTGACATACTACCTCTATATCGACGGCAGAACGGATACCAACCCACCCTATCTTGTTGTAACCCATTCCTCAGGTCCCACCACCTGCAACCCGACGGCGGCTACCTATGGCACCGGAACTGTGATGTACATCGGTGCCTGCTGCTACAACGATGGAAGTTGTGATGACTTGACCGAAAGCGAATGCATGGCCGCAGGTGGAGTGTACCAGGGTGATTGGACGGAGTGTGCCACCACAACCTGCCCTGTGGGACCAGATTGCAATGACTATCTCCAGGATCTCGGTACGATCGCCTGCCCCAGTTCAACGACGGTAACCGGTGATACCATAGGAGAACTGGACGCTTGCGGCAATGATTCCAGTGAGATGCACTACACGTTCACCGTGCCGGACGGCGGACTCTACACCTTCACTACGTGCAACGCAGACACTGCCTACGATACCTACCTGCGGCTCTATGACGATGCCTGTTGCGGCAATGAGATCGCTTTCAACGATGACGATGACAGTTGCGCATATCTATATCGTTCGACCTTGGCGGATATCCCGCTCGTGCCTGGTCAGTATTACCTGCAGGTGGAAGGATTTTCCACGGCACAAGGATACTTCGAACTGAATATCAGTGGTGCCGTGCCCACGGGGCCCACAACACTTCGCCTGTCGCCGGACAAGGAATGCTACCAGATCGGCGACACGGTTGAGGTGGACATCGACCTGGTGACCCCCACCACCGCCATCGTCGGCGGCCAGTTCTTCCTCGAATACGACACCACGGCACTGGACTTTATCAGCATCGCCGTGGGTGACACTCCGTTTGATAGCTCGATTCTTGAAACGGTGGATGAAGTGGCGGGCACCATCGACTACGCAGTGCACGCGCCGTTCGCCAGCGGCGGCACCATTGGCGATACCACCATGGCCCGGTTGACCTTCACCGCACTGCGCCAAATCTGCGCGGATTCCGGGGTGATCACCTTCCGGCCGCACGAGCCGCCCACCAGGCTCAGCGATTACCACGGCCAAACGGCACCTGCGGTGCTGGTGGACCTCGACCTGGTTGATACGGAAGCGCCGGTGCTCACCTGCCCGGCGGACATCACGGTTGAATGTGATCTGCCGACTGAACCCACTGCTGACTGGGAGCACAAAATGCACTTCCCCCAGGAGCCCGACCCCCTGGGCTGGGACGTCAATGCGGACTATCTCTATGATGGCGTGAGCGCACGCATCCTGGCCGACGACTGGATGTGCAGCGAAACCGGCCTGATCGAAAATGTCCGGTTCTGGGGTTCCTGGCAGGGTGACAATATCGGTACGATCACCCAATTCTATCTCTATATCTATTCCGATGTCCCTGCCGGTGTTGACGCGCCATACAGCCACCCCGGCAGCTACCTCTGGGGTATGAACCTGTTCGAAGGCGATTTTACGGTTACCGAAGTGTTTCCTTCATCTGATCAGGGATGGTTCGACCCTGTGCCCGTACCCGCCGGAGTTCACGCTCAACGACCACCAGCGCTACTTCCAATATGACATCCGGGTTCCAGATTGGAATCCTTTCACCCAGGACGAAGGAACCATCTACTGGCTGGTTGTCTCCGCCATCACTGAGCCTGAAAGTGCCCAACTGGGGCGTGAAGTCTTCAACCGACAACTGGAACGACAGTGCCTGTTTCTACGACAATCTCAACCCTGTCCTTTTTGATGAAATTGACGATCCGGTCACCGGTGATCCGCTTGACCTGGCCTTTGTCCTGGGCAATGCAGAAGGTGGAGTGGGAAGGGCCACGGCCACCGACAACTGCGACCCGGCCCCGGTGGTCACCTGGGCGGACAGCATCACCCCCGGGGCTTGCCCGCAGGAACTGGTGATCACCCGTACCTGGACGGCCACCGACCACTGCGGCAACAGTGTCAGTTGCGTGCAGACCATCACCGTGGTGGACACCACCCCGCCGACGATCACCTGCCCCGCTCCGGTGAGCGTTCGAGTGCTCTGACTCCCGCGACCTCGCCGGTCTCCAGACACCGGATCGGCGACGGCCACCGACAACTGCGACCCGGCCCCGGTGGTGACCTTCACGTGGTGAAGTCTCGACCGGCTGCAGCTGCCCGGCACCATCACCCGCACCTACCGCGCTATCGACGCCTGCGGCAACTTTGCCGACTGCACCCAGCTGATCACCGTGCACGACACCATTGCGCCCTCGGTGGTCTGCCCGGCCGACATCGTGGTCAATGCCGATGCCGGCGGCTGCAGTGCCGTCGTCAGCTGGATGACACCGGTGGCCAGTGACAACTGCGATCCTTCACCGGCAGTGGTCTGCGTCCCGGCGCCCGGCACCGGTTTCACCGGCACCACCACCGTGACCTGCACGGCCACCGATGACTGCGGCAACCCGGCGATCTGCACTTTCAACGTCACCGTGCTGCCCGTACAACGACCTCAGCGTCACCCTCGAGCTGTCGCCGACGATCAACACCGACGACCCCTTCCCGCAGACGCTGACCCGCTGCATCACCTTCGAGCTGTGGGACTGCGGCGTGCCGTCCGGCCCCACCGTGCTCCAGAAGGACGTGGCCTTCGACGTCACCCAGCCCGGCGGGCCCGGTACACCGATCCTGGCCGTGGGCACGGTGGCCATCGACGACCTGCCCTGCGGCACCTACACCTGCATCACCGCCCGTGACGAGCTGCACACACTGCGGCGCACCATGCCGGTCTCCTTTGCGGGCACGGCCTATGTGGCTGATTTTGCCACGGCGCTCAAGCCGCTGACCGGCGGGAACTTCAACGATGACGAGTGGATCGACATCCTCGACTTCGGTGTCTTCAGCTGGCAGCACTTCGCGGTCTACGGGTCCGGCGACACACCCTGCGTCACCGCGGCGCCGCACGCCGACGCCAGCGGTGACGGCATCGTCGACAGCGACGACTTCTCCTTCATCCAGATCAACTTCCTCGAGGGTAGTGAGGCGAACTGCTGCACCGATGGTTACGGTGCCTCACCCAAACCGCCGGTGACCTCCATCACCGTGGAGGAACTGCACAAACGGGGTCTCGGCGAACTGGCCGTGGCCGACTACAACGGCGACGGTGTGCTGAACACCACCGACATGAACGTGTTCATGGGTGGGGAATATCTGCAACGAAACCGCGGTGAAGAAGGGCCGCAGAAACAATAAGGAAGAGCGAGCCTGTCAGAGACGGGCTCCGTCGCCATGCGGAGCCCGTCTGCAGTGATCCCCATCCCCCTCCTGGCGCCCCTGTGGCTATCCTTTCTTCCCCGGTCATTCCTGACGCTGAGAATCCGTCCCGGCTGCCGTTATAATAGGGTCGGAAAGGGTACCAATGGCCTCAGGGAATTCAAAGGAGTGGAACGACTGGCGGTGGCAACTGGCCAATCGGGTCACCAGACCCGGAGACTTGGCCCGGTGGTTGCCGGGGTTCGCCTGCACGCCGGAGATGGAGGCGGCGGCAAAGCGCAGCCCCATGGCCGTGACGCCCTACTACCTCTCCCTGGCTGTGAAGCCCTGGCCCGACGATGCCGTCATCCGCATGGCCGTGCCCTCGGGTGATGAGCTGGCTGATACTCCGGAGCGCGGGGCGGACTTCACCGGTGAAGAGGCAGAGAGCCCGGTGCCGGGTCTGATCCACCGCTACCCGGACCGGGTGCTGCTGCTCACCGCCCGGCACTGCCCGGTACTCTGCCGCTTCTGCATGCGGCGGCGGATTTTTGGTGGGCACCTGGTGGATGGCGATGACCCGCTGGGAACTTGGGTGGACTACATCTCCCGCCACCCCGAAGTGCGCGAGGTGATCCTCTCCGGCGGTGACCCGCTGGTGCTGGAGACAGAAAGGCTGAGGGCCATACTGGCGGCGCTGCGGGCACTGCCCCACGTGGAACTGCTGCGCATCGGCACCCGGGCGCCGGTGACCCTGCCCATGCGGGTGGACGACGAGCTCTGCCGGATGCTGGAGAACTTCCATCCCCTGTGGCTGGTGACCCACTTCAACCACCCGCAGGAGGTGACCGAAGCGGCCGCCGCTGCAGTGGACCGCCTGCTCCGCGCCGGCATTCCGGTGGAGAACCAGTCGGTGCTGCTCCGCGGGATCAACGACAACCGGCAGACACTGGAGGAACTGCTGCGCAGCCTGGGCCGTATCAGAGTAAGGCCGCTCTACCTCCACCAGTGCGACCCGGTGGCCGGCATCGAACACTTTCGCACGCCGCTGCAGCTGGGACCGGCGCTGCTGGAGGAACTGCGGACCACGATCGGCGGCACCAGCCTGCCCCGGTTCATGGTCGACCTGCCGCACGGCGGCGGCAAGATCCCGCTGGACCGCCCGGGCTGCCTGGCGGAATATCCTGAGGATCCCCAGTGAACAGCATCGGGGACGTACATGAATTTATGATTCTTTTTTCGACAGTCCGAATTCATATTCAAGCCAGAATCAAAAGAAAGTCATAAATTCATGTACGTCCCCAAAGTCAAAACGGCACGAACGGCGCTGATCCTGGTGGTGGTGTTTCTCTGCTCCTTTGCGTTGCTGCAGCGGACTCAGCGGATCTCCCCGCACATCTACGGTATCGGGGGCTACTATCACATGGGTGTGGCACGGATGATCCGCGCCGAGGGCATCCCACGGGAGTTTCCCTGGATGCAGTTCAGCGTTTTCAGCACCGGCTACGCCGACCTGGAGCTGCTGTATCACCTGGCGCTGGCCCCCTTTGCCGGAAGCGAAGACGTTGACGTTCTGGAGGCCCGGGCCAAGACCGCCGCCTCGGTCTTCGGCGCGGCGCTGCTGACCCTGTTCTGTTTTCTGCTCCGCCGTTCCCGTTGCCCCGGAGCGCTCTTCTGGACCGCGGCCCTGGTCTGTGGGGCCGGCGGTTTTTTCCTCCGCCTGGCCCAACCGCGGCCCGAGCTCCTCTCGCTCTTCCTGCTGCTGCTGGCGGTGCCGCTCTTTGCCCGCCGTCATCGCCGGCACTGGCCGCACGTTCTCCTCGGCATGCTCTACACGCTCACCGGACCGACCCCATACCTGTTCGTGGGGCTGGCCTTCCTCTTCCATCTCGGCCGGCGGCTGACCGGCGAACGAAGGCTGGACTGGAGGATGCTGCTCTACAGCCTGGCCGGCACGGCCGCCGGCATCCTGGTCCACCCGGACCGCTGGGACTTCGCCCACCTGCTGGCCCTGCTCAACTGGCGCATGCTGCTGGCCGGCCTGGTGGCGGGCAGCGGCGTCCCGGCAGGGATCCAGTCCTTGGAGAGCGAAGCCCCGGGCCTCGACGACCTGCTGCTGCACAACGAGCTGGTGGTCCTGTCCCTGGCCTTCCTGCTGCTGGTCCTGCTGGTCCGGCGAAGTAAAACTCCGCCGATCACCGGTGAGACCGTCTCCCTGTTCCTCTGCAGCCTGTCCACCCTGGTGCTCACCATGGCCGCCGCCCGCTTCACCCTGTTCTGGGCGGTGTTCACCACGCTCTTCTCGGCCTTCCTGCTCCGTGACCTGCTGGCGGGAACCGGCGGGCCGCCGCCTCCGGGCCGGCAGTGGATGCGGGCCGCGGTGCCGGCCGTGATCCTCCTTGCCGTGGCCGGCGTCCGGACCCACGACTATGTCAGCGACACACTGCTGGCCGAAACGGGCAAGGCGGCCCGGCCGGAGATGCGGGATATCTGCGCCATCCTCGACGCCGAAGCCGGTGCCGGAGAGGTGGTCTTTCACACCCGCTGGGTCCACTTCCCCCAGCTTTTCTTTTACGCCCCGCAACAGCACTACCTGGTGGGCGCGGACCCGATGCTGATGCTGGCCCACGGCGAGCAGTATCTCGACATCTGGCAGAACCTGCGCAGCGGGAAACTGGCCGACCCCTTCCCCTTTGTGCGCGGCCTGTTCAACAGCCGGCACCTGGTGGCCTCGAAGAGCCAGGAGCTTCTGCTGCGGCGACTGGACCGCGATCCCCGGTTCCGCCAACGCTACCAGGGCCGAAAACTCGTCCTCTATTCGCTGCGAGACAGCGACCCCGGCTTCATCACCACATGGGAGATAGCCCCGCTGGCCGAAGGACCGGTCAGCGGCCAGGGGCCCGTCTTCAACCCGCCGGACCAGCAGCTGCCCCGCAGCCCCTACCACCAGTCGGCGCCTCCGGGCGGCATCCGGTTGGGCTACGTCGATTTCCGGCCCTTCTTCCCCCTGGGGGGGATGGCGCCTCCGGCGGCCCTGGCTGAAACCGTCGTCGAGCAGGACCAGGCAGTGGCTGGAGCGGAGCTCCGCTTCGGGTGCAGTGGACCGTTCCAGCTGGAACTGAACGGGGAACTGCTGCTGGTGAACAGGGACGGAAACCGGATGGCACTGATCGACCAGTGGCGTTGCCCGGTGGATCTGCCGGCGGGAGAGAACCGGCTGCGGGTGATGGCGGCGCGCAGCTCGAGGGACTGGGGCTTTTTCCTGCGGGTGGTGGATTCGGCGGGCCGGCCGATACGGTTCGACCGACCCCGCTTCTAGATCTTGTAGGCACCCGGCCGGTAGCTGATCTGGTGGAAGGGGTTGACCAGCGAGGTGTTGATGTTCTTCAGGTGGGCGCAAATCCGCTTGGTGTAGCGGAGCAGCAGCACCAGGGCCACGTGGCGCTTCTCCACCGTCTCACTCAGCTCCTTGCCTGCCACCACCTTCTTGATCCGGGCATCCACGGCCTTGGAGACCTGGTCATACTTACGGATCGCATCGTTGGCCAGCATCTCGTCCTTCTCTTCCAACGCCTTGTAGGTGATGTCGAACAGTTCCAGGGCCAGGTCCTTGACCTTGCGGAACGTGGCATCGTGGCGGCCGAAGTCCATCTTGCCCGGCATCATCTCCACCAGTTCGCCGATATTCTTGGTGTAATCGCCGATCCGCTCCAGGTCGGTGATGATGATGTTGAGCTGCAGACCCTCCAGCAGGTCCTCGCCGCGGGAGATGGCCAGGTGGGAGAAAACCTTTTTCCGCACGCCCATCTCGAGCTTGTTCAGATTCTTGTCCATGGAGGCCAGGGTCTTCATCACCTCACGGGTGGTCTCCTGGTGCACAGCTTCAAGGGCGAGAATGAACATCTCCTTGCCCATGATGATCATCTCGAAGGAGTCCTGCCGGGCCTCCTCGATCAGCCCCTGGCTGCCCTTGATCAGATTGAGAATTTTATCGAGCATCTATTCACTCCTTCACCGGCTCATCCGGTAATCCAGATCAGCAACAAAGGTACCACAAAGAAGAGCACAATTATGTACAGAATCGGGATCACCCTCGAACGCAGGGTCAAGCGGGCCAGCCACTGGGCGCAGGCAATGGGAATCCGCTTGACCGGGTAGAGCAGGACGATTCCAATAATATTAAACAACAGGTGGGCGAAAGCCACGGCCACGGCAATGACTTCGCCGGTGGAAAGGGCGGCGAGCATGGCGGTGATGGTGGTACCCACATTGGCCCCCAGAGTGTAGGGGAAAATCTGGTGGATCGTGAGGATGCCCGCGCCGGCCAGCGGGATCACAATTGAAGTGGTCACCGAACTGCTCTGCACCAGGGCGGTCATCACCACTCCCAGGGAGAGCGCACGCAGAGGTGTCTTGAAAATGTGATCGTCGAACAGCGACGTCCATTTGGAGAGCACGGCGGTCCGCATCACCTTGACGAAAAGGGTCAGCGAGGTGAACAGCAGGCCGAGCCCGAAGATGAAGATCGCCATCTCCGGCCGGAAGACCACATCGGCGTGACGGAAGACCGCCGTCCCCAGCAGGGCGAAGAGAAAACTGAGCACCAGGGTCACGGTCCAGATGTCCTTCTCGTCATGGAGCCGTTTGAAGAGAAAAACCATGGAAAGGAAGAAGGCCGACGAAACGGTGAACAGGATCAGCAGGGTGATCCACTCCGGATTGCTGAATACCTTGATCAGAAACTTCTTCTGCGGGTCAATCAGCGCCTTGAGCGGGCTGGGAAACGTGTCACCCCCGGTGTGGACGAAAAGCCGCGCCAACCACAGCGACGCGTGCCCGAGAAAATTGGTCAATGCCTGGATGGGGAAGATAACAAAGATCGCCAGCAGGTTGAAGAAATCGTGGACCACCGCGGCGGAGAAAGCCCGTTCGAACTCCCGCTTGTTGCCGATGTGGGCGATGGAGACGATCATGTTGGTGATCGTGGTGCCCACGTTGGCCCCGAGAATGATCGGAACGGCCCGGGAGAGGACCAGCAGGGGCTCGTTTCCCAGAGCCCCGGCCGCGGCCAGGCCCACCACCAGCGAGGTGGTCATGGAGGAACTCTGGGCGATGCTGGTGACCAGCACGCCGATCAACAGGCCGATCAAGGGGTTGCTGGCCAGCTGGATGATAAGCTCCTCACCGTAGCCCGACCCGAGATCTTTGAAAGCACCCAGCAGTTTGATACTGACAAAGAAAAAGTTGAGAGCCAGGCAGATCAGCAGGAACTTGCCGATGGAACCCAGGCGGCCAACCCATGGGGCCGCAGTTTTTTCAGTCATGGGACGCCTCGTGCGAATTTACCGGGGCACACAGTGATCCTGCGGCAGAGGAAAAGGCTGGTCCCGCCGCCGGAAATCAAAGGATGATCACACAACGATCTTCAGCAAGATATCGCATTCTATCCAAAAACCGACCCGCTGGCAAAGAGGGTCCCCTTTCTTGACAGCAATCGGCCGACCTTGTAGTATTTTCAGCCACTTGCCAAGGAGTTGTCATGGACCAGAACGAGATTCGAGACCTGATTCTCACCCGCTTTGCCGAGTTCCGCCGGGAAGAGGTGGTACGAGAGGTGCACCAGGCCAGGACCCGCGCCGAGGTCGAAGAACTGCGGGTGACATACCTGGGTCGCAAGGGTGTGCTGACCCGCCTGCTGCGCTCCATGGCCGACCTGCCGCCCGAGGCACGGGCCGAGGCGGGCAAGGCTCTGAACCGGAACAAGAAAGATCTGGAAGCGGCCATCGAGGCGCGCCTGGCCCGGATTGAATCGGATGAAGACGCTTCCCTGGGCAGCGACTCGGCCTGGCTCGACATCAGCGCACCGGGCCGCCGGGCGCGCCGGGGCCACCTGCACCCGATTACCACCGTCTCCCGCAAGCTGGAGGCGATTTTCGGCTCCCTCGGCTTCCACGTCCTGGACGGTCCCGAGGTGGAGTCGGAATTCTACAATTTCGAGGCGCTGAACATCCCGGCCGACCACCCGGCCCGGGACATGCAGGACACCTTCTGGCTCAAGGACGGCAACCTGCTGCGCACCCACACCTCGCCGGTGCAAATACGGGCGATGAATCGCTTCGTGCCGCCGTTCAAGGCCATCGCCCCCGGGCGCTGCTTCCGCTACGAGGCCACCGATGCATCCCATGACAGCATTTTCTACCAGTGCGAGGGGCTGATGATCGGCCGCGACATCTCGGTGGCCCACCTGATCTACTCGATGAAAACTTTGCTGCAACTGGTCTTCGGCCGCGACGACGTGAAGATCCGCCTGCGCCCCGGCTACTTCCCCTTTGTGGAGCCGGGCTTTGAACTGGACATGCACTGTCTGTTCTGCGACGGCAAGGGCTGCAGCGTCTGCAAGCAGACCGGCTGGGTGGAAGTGCTGCCCTGCGGCCTGGTGCACCCCAACGTGCTGCGCCACGGGGGCATCGATCCCGACCTCTGGTCGGGCTTCGCATTCGGTCTGGGACTCACCAGGCTGACCATGTTGCTCTACGGCATCAACGACATCCGCCTGCTTTCGGGCGGTGACCTCCGCTTCCTGGAACAGTTTTGAGGTGAACGGCGATGAAAATATCCCTCGACTGGCTCGCCGAATACGTTGACCTCAGCGGTATCGACCCGGCGGAACTGGCTGACCGGCTCACCATGTCCACTGCCGAGGTTGAGGGCATTGAGCAGGTGGGCGGCGGCATGGACGGCGTGGTCACCGCGAAAGTTCTGCGGGTCATTCCGCACCCCAACGCAGAAAAGCTGGTACTGGCCGACGTCTTTGACGGCGAGACCGAGAAGCGGGTGGTCTGCGGCGCCCCGAACCTGGCCGAGGGACAGACCGTGCCGCTGGCCCGGGCCGGCGGTCACCTGCCCGACGGGACGAAGATCAAGAAGGGCAAGATCCGCGGGGAAAAAAGCGTGGGCATGATCTGCTCCGAACGGGAGCTGGGCCTCGGCCCCGGCGGAGACGGGATCATGGTTCTCGAGGAGGGAACCGAACCCGGGGTGGAGCTTCCCCGGGCCCTGGGCCTGCTGGACCACGTGCTGGAGATCGACAACAAATCGCTGACCCACCGGCCGGACCTCTGGTCGCACTACGGCATCGCCCGGGAGGTGGCCGCCATCACCGGTCGCGAGCTGGCCGCCATGCCCGGGAACGACTCCGCCCTCTCCCGGCCCGAATTGGAAACCACCTCCCTTGAGGTAAAGACCCTCGACCCGGACCTCTGCCCCCGGTACTGCGCCGCGGTGCTGGATGGTCTGGCCATCGGCCCCTCACCGGCCTGGATGGCCCGGCGGCTGGAAGCGGTGGGCGTGCGGGCGCTGAACAACGTGGTGGACATCACCAACTACGTGATGCTCGAGCTGGGCAACCCGCTCCACGCCTTTGACCTGACTCTGGTGGGCGGGTCCACGATCCTGATCCGCCGTGCGAAAGCCGGAGAGAAAATCGTCACCCTCGACGACGTGGAGCGGACCCTGACCGAAGAGATGCTGGTCATCGCCGACCGCGAGAAACCGATCGCCATCGCCGGTGTGATGGGCGGGGCCAATAGCGAGGTCACCGGCATCACCGCATCCATGGTATTGGAGTCGGCCAACTTCCACCCGATCAGCGTCCGGCGCACCTCAGCGGCCCTGGGGTTTCGCACCGAGGCGGTGATGCGCTTCGAAAAAAGCCTCGACCCCGAGCTGCCGCCGGTGGCGGCCCGACGTTTCCTCCAGCTGGCCCGGCAGCTGATCCCCGGCGCCCGGCAGGTTTCCCCGCTCTACGACGAGGACCACCACCAGCGGAAAACGGTGAGCATCCATCTCGACCACGGCTTCGTCACCCGCCGTCTGGGCCTCGACCTGCCGGCCGAACGGGCCCAGGCGATTCTCACCAGCCTCTCCTTCGGCCTCACCGCATCGGACGGGGGCTGGGACGTGGAGGTCCCCACCTTCCGGGCCACCAAGGACATCAGCATCCCTGAGGACCTGGTGGAGGAGGTGGGCCGCATCTTCGGCTACGACAACATCCCCCCGGCCGTGCCCGAAGTGAGCATGCTGCCGCCCACCACGCCCCCGGAAAAGGACCTGGAGAACGAACTGCGGGACATCCTCTCCCTGGAGCTGGGCTTCACAGAGGTCTACGGCTATTCCTTCACCCGCCGGGACACGGCTGCCACCCTGGGGCTGCCCCTGGAGGGACACCTGGAGCTGGCCAACCCGTTGTCCAGCGAGGAGACCAGCCTGCGCCGCAGCCTGGTTCCCGGACTGCTGCAGGCGGTGGCCCGGAACGTCAACACCTGCTCTGACTTTGCCCTGTACGAAGTGGGCCGGGTCCATCTCCCCGAATCGCCCGGACTGGACGACGGGGCCGGGGGGCACCTGCCCCGGGAAAACCGCCGCCTCTGCGGTGTGGTGTACGGCACCGGCTGCGACGGGAACGACGAGGAGGCATTCCTGCGGGTCAAGGGGGTGATCGAGGACCTGGCTGAGCGGCTCCGCCTGGACCGCCCGGACCCGGCCCGGCTGGACGATGACGATCCGCCGCCCTGGGTGCACCCCGGGCACCACGCCCGGTGGATCCAGGACGGCACCCTGCTCGGCACCTTCGGCGAGATCCGTCCGGCGGCCGCCCGGGCACTGGGTCTGCGCGGGGCCGCCGGCCTGTTCGACCTCGACCTGGACACCCTGCTGGAGGCCCGGCGGGAAGAACCGGCCTACACCGCACTGCCCCGCTACCCCGGGGTCGGGTTCGACCTCAGCGTGGTGGTGCCGCTGCACACCGAAGTGCGGGCAGTGGAGCAGGCGATCTGCGAGGCCAACCCCAAGCTGATCCGGGAGGTGAAGCTGACCGATACCTACCGCGGCGCACAACTGGACGAGGGGATGAAGAGCCTCTCTTTCAGCATCCTCTGCCGCTCGGACAAGAAAACCCTCGACCAGAAACAGGCCGCCAAACTCCACGAAGCCATTCTGCGGGCGGTGGCCAATGCCGGTTGGGCCATCCGGGGGTGAGATCCGACAAGATCAGGGGCGGGTGGTTGCTTCTGGAAATAGGTGACTGTCACTTCGTCTCTGAGGGAGAATCTGGCGTGTTTCCAGCCGGATAATAGGTGAATGTCACCTCTTTTCCTGTTGCTTTAATCAATCGAGGTAGCGCTGGGGATCCACCCGTTGGCCGTCGATCTGCACTTCGAAATGCACGTGCGGGCCGGTGGAGTGGCCGGTGGACCCGACCCGGGCGATCTTCTCCCCGCGCCTGACCCGCTCCCCCTTGCGCACCAGGTTCCGGTTATTGTGGGCGTAAAGCGTGACCACCCCCTTGCCGTGGTCGATCACCACCAGGTTGCCATAGCCGCGCAGACCGTTGCCGCTATACGTCACCTCGCCGTCAGCGGCGGCGAGCACCGGCGTATTGCGGGGGGCGGCGATGTCGAGGCCCGTGTGCCGGCGCCGGCCGCCGAAACGGGAGGTGATGGTCCCGGTGAGGGGCCACTGCAGGGAAATGTCGCCGGTCCGCTCCCCGGTGGACCGGTCCTCCGGTTGGTAGACGGCGACCTCCAACAATTTTTCAGCGCCGGGAATGAACAGGCGTTGTCCGGTCTCGATGACGGTGGGGTCATCCAGTTCATTGATTCCGGCCAGCAGTTCGAGGGAAATGCCGTAGGTTTTGGCGATCCGCCAAACAGTCTGCCCCGGCTGCACCACGTGAAAGACACCGGGGATGTCGATGTCGGGCCTCGCTGGGGGTGCTGCTGCCGGCGGAGACGGCTGTGACGGCGGCGGGGCGGCGGTGTCCGGAGCCGGTTCCGGCTGCTCCACGGCCGGCGGCGGGGAAGCCGTGCTCCTCCCGGTCCGGGAAGTGCCGCGCACCGGTGGAGCGGGGATCGGGCCGCAGCCGACCAGTTCCGACAGCAGCAGCAGGATGAGGAGGCGGCAGAAGGAGGTAAAAAAAAACCCTCCCGCACCGGGCCGGGGGCGGGAAGGCTTTTTACGATTGTTCAGCAGGTGCACCACGGGAACCCCGCCGGCTCACTGGACCTGGAACCAGGGGCTCGTATCTCCCGAATTGAATACCCTGAGGTATTGATCGATGGTCTCCCAGAGTCCGTCACCATCCGGAGGAGCTTCACCCTCACCCTCGGGATGGACGTGGATAAACCCGAGCAGAAACTGCGCCAGGCCCACTTCGTCATATATCGGGAAGAGGTTCGGCTGTTTGGCCACGTGCCCTTCCCCGAGGGTGACCACCGGGCCCACTTCGGTCCAGCCGCCGGACCAGGTCTTGTAGATGCCGAACATCACTTTCTCATCCACTTCCGAATGGCGGATGAAGGAGATGTAAATGCGGCCGGCCACGCCCAGACGGAAGTGGCATTCCCGGTCGCTCACCCGTTCGGCGAAACTGGGGAGTTCCTCGGGATCGGACCACTGGGCCCCGTTGAAGTAACTCATGAACAGGTAGAAGTCGCCATCGACCTTCTGCCGGGACCAGATGACCCAGGGCAGGCCGTTCTCGTCGAGCTGACCAAAGGGCTCGACGTCCATCTCCTGGTCGCGGGTGATCATTCCCTGCTGGTAGTCGTTCTCGTAATAGATATCGTAGCGCACGCCGTCCGAGGTCATCCGGACCACAGAGGAAAAGGTCCAGGTGAGGCCGTCCTTGCCCTCGGACACGGTATTGGCCTGCGCCGTCAGCGGCAGGAGCAGGAACAGCAGGAACAGGAACCGGCCCGCTCTGTTCTTGATGATATTCTTCATAATATTCTCCGAATCCTTTTCACACTCGCCGTCAGAAACCCGGCACCCGGGAGCCCCCCCGGGATTGAGGAACCAGACCGATCAACCGGTTTTTGCCAGGATGTTGAGCACTTCCGAATTGAGGTTGCGGTGCGATTGCAGCACGCGGTTAAGGAAGAAATTCGAGATGTTCTCCTTCCCCTCTTCCCGGTAGATGTTGGCCAGCCGGTATTCCACCTCGCCAATGATGTCGCCGAATTTGAACGAGCGGGCAATGGACAGGGACTGCTTGCCAAAGAGCTTGGCCTGCTCGTGCTGGTCCTGGAGAATGGCCGCATCCATTCGTGAGAGGAGACACTCGGAGATACAGCGGTTGTTCTTGCGTTCCTTGGCGATCTTCAGCGCCTTGAGGTTGAACTCCTCCCCGCGCGGATAGTCGCCCATCTGGACGTAGCAATCGCCGATGTTGTTGAGAATGATGGGAATCGCTGAAGCGCCGTTGTGCGTCTGGATGATCGACAGGGCCTTGTTGTACTTGGACAGCGCGTTCTCGTAGTCCGACAGCAGGAAATAGACGCGGCCGTAAGTGGAATTGAGGTGCGTCTGCAACACCACGTCTTCCACGTAGTGCTTGTCGGCCAGGGCGATTTTCTCCAGGGCCGAGCGATGGTCCAACTGGCGTAGATTGACGATGGCCTGCTCGATGTGCGCGATGACCCGGATCCTGGCCGGTGGGTCGTTATCCAGAATGAACTGGAATATGTCGTCGGCCATCTCCAGCCGGTTGAGATAGCGGTAGACAACACCGATGTCACAGTAGATCTCGGAGTTGGCCGCCGGCTCCGCGGCGAGAAAGAGCGCCTTCTGGAATGCGCTCAGGGCCTTCTGGTAAAACCCCTTGGTGCACAGGTCGATACCTGTCTGCCGCAGTGCGGCGATTTCATTCGGGGGCCCTGTTGCTGCTACCCTGCTGCTCATTGTTCCTAACCTCCTCGCTCCTGCGTCAATAAACAGCGGGCTGTGGTGTGCCGTGGGATCGCTGTCGTGCGGTCGGGAGCCTCTGGATCAACACCCTGCTTCAACAAATAGTGTTTGAACCTGTCGTTTCTGTTCAGTCGTTTCTATTATTGTACGGCAGCCGCCAGCGGGTGGGCGGCCACGATCTCCTACCCCATCACTATCATTATAGATCGGCCAGATCCTCTTCGGAAAGCTTGTAGCTCATAAAGCTGTCGATTTCTTTCCTGCTTGAAGAGGAGAGCCGCTTGTACGTATCCAGCAACCGGTAATCGGTTGTCGAGTATTTTTCATCCGTCCGGGCCGCCTGCCCGATCCCGATGGCCAGCAGAATGTGGCCGATGGTCTCCAGTTTCAGCTCCAGCGGGTAATCGTCCTTCTCAATCCGCTCCAGAGCGCCCGGAACGATCTGCGCCCGCCGCGCCACATCCTCGATACTCATACCGCACTGCTGGCGGTGATACTCGATGTACTGCCCCAGGGTCTCCCGGGCGAAGGAGAGGTCGCGCCGGACAAATTCATGATCCGAAAGGACGCTGAGACGAAACTCCTCGGCATCAAACGTCCAGACCTGGACCAGGTCCTGCATGCTGGCATTGAACCGCTTCGAGTTGCCGCGGCCGGAGGTGAGTTCGCGTTCGTATACCGAGAGATAATCGGCGAAGACCTGCGGCCCGGAAATCAGCAGTTCGTAAAGGTATTCCAGAGTTTCCACCCGCAGGGAGGATTCCTCACGAACCCGGGAGTAGAGTTGCAACGGGTCATAGAGGATGTTGCGGGCAATGAACTTCTCGATGGTGGAGAATGGCGACCCGGAAAACTCCTCGGCCATGGTCTCCCGGTTCCCGCAACAGTCGAGCAGAAACCGCCGTACCTGGGGGTAGGTGGCCCGCGGCGCCTCGAAATACTGCTTGGCCCCCCGGGGAGCCTTGACCTTGTGTGCCAGCAGGAGCAGGTCCCGCTCGTTCAGATTCAGGGCATTGGCCAGCCGGATGACGATCTCGTCCTCGGGAACCACACCCTTGTTCTCGATGTTACCGATGTAGGTTTCGCTACACTGAACGAGGTTGGCAACGGTCTTTTTAGTATATCCGAGCTTCTTGCGGTTCTTGGTGATTTTCAGGGCGAATGAGTTCATCCCGGCAGTCAATCCTCCATAATGTCTAAATTTAAAAGATTGCACTCTCTTTGTCAATAAATTTCCTGTTTATTACTGTTTACCGTCCTCCCCCGTGATCGGTGAATACCATTGCTCCCGCTACCCTGAGCCCCGGCAGTTGCCGGTATTGCCGGTGGGCGGAGTGGCCACCGTCCCCGGTGACAACCCCTTGCAAAAAAATGGGATAGTCCATGAAACCAATTCTGGGCCGCCTCCGCCCGGGACGCCGGAGCCAGGCCCGGACAGGAGTTCGGCACAACGGGTCAGCGGTTCGGATCCGGTGACCCGGCCCGGATGAATCACTCCCCATGGTGATGGAATAAAGGAGTAAAAAGCCTTGACAGGAATCAACTGATAGTTTATATTTATATCGAAATCAAAAACAAACCAGCGGAAAACCGACTGGACTTAACACGATACGGCTATAGATCTAACACATAACTGAATGAATTTACATATGTTGGGCCGACAGAGGCCCGGCGGTGCCACCGGGCGGGATCTTCACGCCGTCCTTTGAGGGCGGTCCAGGTTCCCCGGTTTTGCCAGGCACGGGAAATCAATTATCAGTTGATTGCCCGGGAAAGGAACGCCGGAAGCACGACAAGGTGTATAACAGGCAGGGGGGTCGTTTTTTGTTCCTGCAACCTTGAGAGACAGTTTCTGCTACCCAAGGAAACTTTGGTTCCCGGTTTACCGGGGATCAAAACCTGCTTCAACCAACCCCCTTGACAAAAAATTATTCCCCTGCCTTTTTTTCTTTTCCTTCCCGTCGATCCACCGTACCCCATTCTCACTTGAACGATCAGTCTGGCTGCGGGACAATACTCGTGTATCTCTACGCGAGGAAACCATGAACCGGCACAACGGCCCATCCCCCATTGCCGCCCTGGTCGCCCTGCTGGTGGCCGCCCTGCTGCTGCTCCCGGTCCTGGGACTGTTCTCCGGTGAGGGCCGGCACCCGGCCCCCGATGAAGACCAGGCCCCCAGGGCGCTGCTCATCGGCCTCGATGCAGCGGACTGGGTCATGCTGGACCGCTGGATCGGCCAGGGGGAACTGCCCAACCTGGCTCGCCTGTCCGGAAACGGGCTTCGCGGGGACCTGCGAACCGTGCGGCCGATCATCTCGCCCCTGGTCTGGACCAGCATCGCCACCGGACTGACTCCGGACCTACACGGGGTCACCGATTTCTTCGCCGACGTGGACGGGGAAGGCGGCCTGCGGCCGGTGAGCCGACATGCACTCCTCGTTCCCACGCTGTGGGAGATCCTCTCCGCCCGCGGTCTGGAAGTGGCGGTCACCGCCTGGTGGGCCAGCTGGCCGGCCGACCACACGCTCAACGGCCGGGTGGTCACCGACCAGGTCCAGTTCGCCTTTCCCGGTCCGGTGGAGGGCGCCGGAGCTGCCCCCCGGGACACCCTCTACCACCCGGCGGAGCTGGCTGCCCGGCTGGAGCCCTGCCTGGTCACCCCCGAAGAGCTGGACGCCGCGGCGGTGGGCGCCATCGCCCCCTGCACCCCGGGGGACCTGGCTCCCGGCACCGGTGACCCGAAACTGCAACTGCTCCGGCAAAGCCTGGCCTCCACAGCCACCTACTACCGGATGACCAGGGAGATGTTGCGCGACCGGCAGCCCGACTTCACCGCCATCTATTTCCTGGGCACCGACACCGTGACCCATCTCTACGGCCAGACCGCCGAGACCGACCCGCGCCACCAGGCCCCTTTACGCTACTACCGGCTGGTGGACGCCATGGTGGGCGACCTCTGCCACCTGGTCTCCCCCGGCACCATGGTGGTGGTCGTTTCGGACCACGGGTTCTTCACCGGTGAGGACCGTCCCACAGGCGACCCGGCCGATTTCCGGCACCAGGCGGCAACCTGGCACCGCCCGCTGGGAATGGTGCTGTTCAACGCACCCTGGATCGCACCGGGCACACTGGCCGACGCCTCGGTCCTGGACATCGCACCCACCCTGCTCTGGCAATTGCTGGGGGAACGGTTCCACTCGCTGCCCGGCCGGGTACTGGCGGAGAAGCGCAGGCCCGGCGCCACCGCACCGGTAAGCGCGGGCCAACAACCCCTCCCCGGCAATGCCCGGGCCGGAGATGATTCGGCTGCCCCGGCCCCGGACCGCTATCAGCAACAGCTTCTCCTGCTCGGTTACCTGGCAGAGGAGAGCGGCGGCCCGCTGCCCGCCGCCCGGCCGGTGATCCACCTGGCCGACTACCTGCAGTGGGCCGACAGGCCGGATGAGGCTCTGTCCCGCCTGCTGGATGCCCGGGACCGGCTGGGTGACCACCCCCTGCTGCTGGCTCGCCTGGCGGTCCAGCAGAGCCGGGCGGGTGACCGGCCGGGCGCCTTGAACTCGCTCCAGGCCGCAGTCCACCAGGGCTGGAACCCGGCGGCCCACGGCCAGCTGGCCACTGCCGTGGGTATCTGCTGCGCGGCCGGAGAGCCGGATCAGGCCGAGACCCTGCTGGACACCTTCGCCCCGGCGGAGGACCGGTCGGCCGGGACACTCACCGCCCGGGCCGTGCTGGCCGAACAGCGGGGACGCCGGCAGGAGGCCCTGGAGGGGTATGCCGCGGCCCTGGAGGCCGACCCCGCCGCCGGCCATGCAGCCCACAGCATCTGCCGTCTGCTGCCACCCGACAGTTCCCGGCTGGCCGAGCTCCGCGCACTGGTCTGCCGGGCGGCTGACCAGCGGCCCGGCGACACCCCGGTTCAGCTGAATGCCGGCAAGCTGCTGCTGGCCACCGGCGACCCTGATGCCGCGCGGGGTCCGCTGGGCCGGGCCGTCCACCTGGAGCCGGACCTGGCCGACCCGCGCCTGCTCCTCGGCCGGGCCCTCTACCTCTGCGGCAGGCCGGCGGAAGCCTTCGAGTGTTTCCAGCGAGGCCTGGCCTGGCACCCCACCCACCCGCGGCTGCTGGCCGCCGCCGGCGCCGCAGCCATCCGCGCCGGTTACGCAGCCCAGGGCACGGCCCTGCTGGAACGGGCGGTGGAGGCCGGGGCCACCGGCCCGCACCTCGATGCCGCCCTGGCCCTCACCCGCTGATTCCCAGACACCCAACCTCTCCCGGCCCAGCCCGCGGAACCCGCAACCGGTGGGGGATTGCGCCTGTATTCCCTGCGGTGGGAAAAAAATGATTTAAGGCTTGACACCTGAAATCCGATGTGGTAAAAGATGGTGAAAAGTGGGGGTTTATGGTATATCTTTACGGGGGTTCAAACAGCCCCACGCTTCCTACGGCCTGGGGAGCGAGGCAAGCTGTTTGAATCCCCCAAATTTTCTCTACCCACTGAGCACATGTTTCTTGGAACCTTCCAATACCGTCTTGATGACAAGGGCCGGCTGACCTTCCCGCCGGCGTTCCGCACCGTTCTGCACGACACCTTCAGTGGCGACGACCTGGTGGTCACCCGCTTTGATCGCTGTCTCAACGTTTTCCCCCAGACCGAGTTGCTCCGCCTGCAGCGACGGCTCAAACAGTCGCACTCGATGCCGGAAAACCTGATCCCTTTCCTGCGCAACATGTTTTACGGCGCAGTCCAATGCCGACCGGACAAGCAGGGCCGCATCCTGCTGCCGCCCAAGCTCCGCGACTACGCCGGCATCGATCAGGAGGCGGTTCTGGTGGGGATCATGGAACACATCGAGATCTGGAACCCTGAAACCATGGACCGCTACCTCGAGGAAGGCCGCGAGGACATCGCCCAGATCACCGAAACCTTCTCCACCCTCCTTTTCAGCGCACCCGAAGAGACCGACCCCGGCCGGTTCAATGGGTAGGCCAATTTTTTTCATTTATTTCATTCCCTGCCATTGACTTTTTCCGACGCCATACCTATATTTATCACAGCCGGGACAAAATTGGACTAAAATGGACTAAATGCCACTATGGTGGCGGCAGAATCTGCCGGTCAGGGAAGTTGTCCCATGACCGGCTGACACTATTTCCATCACTCTCAGGGGACCCATGCGGGGGAACAAGCTGGCCAAGATGGACGACCGGGGGAGGCTCAAGATCCCGCGGGACTTCCTCAAGGAGATGCGGGAGGCCTACGGCCCCGGAGTCTACGTGACCAGCATCACCGGTCAGAGCGCCTGGATCTACCCCCTGCCGGTGTGGGAGGCCATCGAGGGCCGCCTCCGTGACCTGCCGTCCACCTTCAAGGGCCGGCAGAAATACCTGTCGCGAACCAGTTATTTTGGCAATGAGGCCAGCATCGACACCCAGGGCCGTCTCCTGATCCACCCGTTGCTCAGGATATCCGCCGGTCTGGAAGGGGAATTGTCGGTGCTTGGCCAGGGGGATTACCTGGAAGTCTGGTCGATGAGCGCGCTGGAACAGCGGATCGATTCCCAGGGTGACCTGACGGAAGAGGAGTATGACGCACTGGCCGAGGCAGGCATCTGATTTCGGGGATATCAGCGGTCTGTTCAACATGTGGAAGGGAGGTGAATCGCGGTGAGGGTTATCAGGCACAACGACGTGAAAAGCGCCGTCCTGGAGCTGTCGGGTGAAATAGATTATTGCGCCATGAAACAGATCCGGCAGCAGATCGAGGATCTGCTTCTTGAGTCATTCCAGTTCTTTGTTCTGGATATGGAACAGGTTCTGCACATCCAGTATGGCAGCCTCCACGAACTGGTTGAATGTGCGCGGAAGGTGAGGAACAGGTTCGGGGGGATCTGTGTCACCCGCCTCAATCCGTATCTCAAGGACATTCTGCAGCTGATGGACGTGAACTGCCAGTTCGAGATTTTTGACGCATCAGAGGAGTGCTACCTGCACAAGATCTACCCGGCCGCGACGCCGACGGCCTCCGTCCTGCCCCAGACAGCATAGGGGAGGCGGCCCCCTGATCCCCCTGAGGGATTCGGGGGCCGCGGCCAGCCGTTTCCGTCAGTCCGCACCAGAGCTAAACCGGCACTGTCTCCAATCAGCATCCGGAATGATTCTCCACACCGGGCCACAGGGGAGAACTGTCACCATGACCGAGGGTGTGCACCAACCGGTATTGCTCGCCGAAACGGCCGAGCTGCTGGCACCCCGGCCGGAGGGCGTTTACGTGGATTGCACCGTGGGCCCCGGAGGGCACTCCAGAGAAATACTCGGGCGTTCAGCGCCGGACGGGCGGCTGGTGGGGTTCGACCGCGATGCCGAAACCCTGGCCCTGGCGGCGAAACGGCTCACCGCCTTTGGTGACCGGGTGACCCTGCACCACGGCGACTACCGCACGCTGGCCGAGCGGGAACCGGGATTGAGGGCCGACGGCATCCTGGCCGACCTGGGGCTTTCCTCGCTGCAGCTGGACGACCCGGGCCGGGGGTTCAGCTTCCGTCACGACGGGCCGCTGGACATGCGCTACGACCGGAGCAGCGGCGAAGGGGCGGCCGCGATGCTGAACAGCCTTCCGGAAAAGCAGCTGGCCGGCATTCTGCGGCGCTACGGCCAGGAGCCCCGGGCCCGAGCCATCGCCCGGGCCATCGTCCGGCAGCGCGAGCGCGAGCCGCTGCGCAGCACCGGCGACCTCCGCCGGGCCGTCCACTCGGTGACCGGCCCGCGGCAGGGGCGGCGCACCGACCCGGCCACCCGCACGTTTCAGGCGGTGCGCATCGCGGTGAACCGCGAGCTGGACGGCCTGGAACGGTTCCTGGAAACCGCTGCCGGCATGCTGGCCGACGGCGGGGTGCTGGCGGTGATCGCCTACCACTCGCTGGAGGACCGGGCGGTGAAGCGGACCTTCACCCGGCTGACCAGACCCTGCACCTGCCCCCCGGGCCTGCCGGTCTGCGTCTGCGGTCACGGCTCGTCCCCCTTTGCCCGGCACCCGGCAAAGTCGATCACACCGGGGGAGGAGGAACGGCAGCAGAACCCGCGCAGCCGGAGCGCCAGACTCCGGGGGCTGAAAAGAACTGACACGGACACGTGAGACCAACGTGAGTTGAGGGAGATACGAACATGAGCAACAGGAATCCGGCGCTGACCATTTACCGGCCCGACCGCCCCGGGGGTGGACGGAGAAAACCCCCCTCCGACGACTTCCGTAAAAAGGTGCGCAATTCCCAGCTCACCGGGATCAAGGACCGCCGGAGGAACCGCCGCCTGGGTCTCTTCACCCTGGTGGCCACCATGCTCTTCTTCTCGCTGGTGGTCCTCTTTTGGACCCGGATGGAGAACCGGCGCCTGGACTACGAAATCGCCCGCCTGGAATCGGCCCTGCTGCGGATGGAGGACAAGACCGGGGGGCTGCGCGGGGACGTTTCCAGCGCCCGCTCGCTGGAGCTGGTCCGGGCGGCGGCGTTGGGCGACCTCGGTCTGCGCGAGCCGGCCACGGGGCAGGTGGTGCACTGCTACGTCAGGGACGGGATGATGGCGGCGGAGACCGCCGGGGAGGACTAAGTGAACAGGAAGGACACCGTCAGCGTGAAGCGGATTCTGTTTGTCGGCCTGGTGCTGGCCGCCTGGGCGGTGATCATCGCCTGGCGCCTGGTGGACCTGCAGCTGCTGCAGCACGGGAAGTTCTGCAAGAAGGCCGTCTCCCAGCAGGAACGGACCCAGAAAATCCCCGCCGCCCGCGGCTCGATCCTCGACCGCAACGGGCAGTTGCTGGCGGTGAGCCGCAAGGCGGACACCGTGGTCATCGAACCGGCGCGGGTGACCAATATCTACCACATCGCCAGCGCGCTGAACGACGTCCTCGGCCTGGAGCGCCAGACGGTCATCGAGAAATGCCGTATGAACTGCTCGGAAACCTACGTCAAGCGCATGGTGACCCCCCAGGTGGCGGACCAGGTCCGCGCCCTCAACCTGACTGGCGTCGGTTTCAGACAGGAGAACGACCGCCACTACCCCCAGGATCAGCTGGCCTGCCACGTGCTCGGCTACACCGACCTGGTGAACAGCGGCAAATACGGGGTGGAGGAGCAGTTCGACAGGGACATCGCCGGAAAGGACGGCCGCTGGCTGGTCCGCCGCGACGCCCTGGGCCGGAGCTACGGTCCCGGGGAACGCCCGGCCACGGCGGGATACGACCTGGTGCTGACCATCGACGAGGTGATCCAGTATCACGCCGAGAAGGCGCTGGAAAAGACGATGGCCGAGAGCGGCGCGGCATCCGGCACGGTGGTGGTGATGGATGTCTGGAACGGCGACGTCCTGGCCATGGCCAACCGGCCCGGCTTCGATCCCAACGACTACGGCCACTACGACCTGGACCTGATGGCCAACCGGGCGGTCTCCCGGTTCTACGAACCGGGCTCCACCTTCAAACTGATCACCATGGCCGCCGCCCTGGAAGCCGGCCTGCTGGACCTGGAGCAGAAGATCGACTGCGGGCGGGGCGGGCTGAAGGTGGGCGGCCGGTGGATCAAGGACCACAAATCTTTCGACAAGCTCACCCCGGCCGAGATCATCGCCAAATCGAGCAATGTGGGGGCGATGAAGGTGGGGATGATGGCGGGCAGCGAGCGGTTGCACCGGATGATCACCGCCTTCGGCTTCGGGCGCAAAACCGGCATCCAGCTGCCCTGGGAAGAGAAGGGGCTGGTCCAACCGGCGCAGAGCTGGTCGGACCGCACCTGCGCCACCATCTCCTTCGGCCAGGAGATCAGCGTGACACCCTTGCAGCTCTGCCGGGCGGTGGCGGCCATCGCCGCCGACGGCCAGCTGCGGGTCCCCCGGCTGGTGATCCGGATCCAGGACCGCGAAGGCCGCCAGGTTCGCCGCTTCAAGCCGGAGATCGAGGGCCGGGCCATATCGGAAAAGACCGCGGCCCTGCTGCGCGAGATGATGGCCGGCGTGGTGGAGCACGGTACCGGCGGGCAGGCCGCCTCCCAACACTACCAGACCGCCGGCAAGACCGGCACGGCGCAGATGATCATCGACGGGAAGTATTCTGATTCACGCTTCGTGGCGTCCTTTGCCGGTTTCGCGCCGTATCACCAGCCGCGGATCGCGGTGGTGGCGGTATTCAGCGAGGTACGGCGACCCCACTACCACGGCGGCCAGGTGGCGGCTCCGGTGTTCCGCGAGGTGGTGGAGGCGACGCTGCGGCGCCTCGCCGTGCCCTCCGGCCTCGATGAGATCCTGGTGGCCGAACTTCGCCGGCCGGTGGCGCGGGGTGACGCCGGATAGAACCAGCGGGCAGACTGAGTGAAAGAGATGATCCCAGAGCCACTGACAGTCGAACAGCTGCTGCAGGACCTCCCGGTGCTGGGCACCGCCGGCGACCTGGCGCAGCCGGTCAGCGGTGTGACCCAGGATTCGCGGGAGGTCTCCGCGGGTGTGCTCTTCGTCGCCCTGCGCGGCGAACGCTTCGACGGCAACCGCTTCGCCGAAAGGGCCGCGGCAGCCGGCGCCCCGGCGGTGGTCAGCGAAGACCCGCCGCCCTCGCCGCTGCCCGGAGCCGCGGCCTGGATCACCGTGTCCGACCCGCGCCAGGCCCTGGCCGTCCTGGCCCGCCGCTGCCACCGGGAGCCGGACACGGCCCTCACGCTGGTGGGGGTCACCGGCACCAATGGCAAGACCACCACCGTCCACCTGGTACACCGGATGCTGCGGGCCGCCGGCTTCCAATGCGGCCTGATCGGCGGCGTGGAAGTGCTGGCCGGCGACCGGCGCGAACGGGCCGCCCTGACCACCCCCGAGGCGGACCGCTTCTACGCCTTGCTGGCCCGGATGCGGGATGCCGGCTGCAGCCACTGCGTCATGGAGGTCTCCTCCCACGCCCTGGAACGGGAACGGGTGGCCGGCGCGCGGTTCCGCACGGCGGCCTTCAGCAATCTCTCCCGAGACCACCTGGACTACCACCTGGACATGGAACGCTACTACCGGGCAAAGAAGAAGCTGTTCAGCAATCTGCGCCGGGAGGACGGCGCCGCGGTGGTCAACATCGATGATCCGGCAGGGGCCCGGCTGGCCGGCGAGCTCCAGGGGACGGTGCTGCGCTGCGGGTCAACCGCCGGCGCCGATGTCCGGGCCCTTTCCACCGTGGTGGACTGGTCAGGCATCCGGATGGAAATCCACGGCTCGCTCCTGGAAAAACCGCTGGCCCTGCACTCGCCGATGATCGGACGGACCAACGCGGTGAACCTCCTGCTGGCGGCGGCGGTCTGCCTCCAGCTGGGGCTGCCGCCCGCGGCGGTAGCCGCCGGAGCCGCGGCCTTTGGCGGCGTCCCCGGCCGCTTTCAGCTGATCGCCGCCCCCCGGGGGTACCGGGTGGTGGTGGACTACGCCCACACCGACGACGCGCTGAGCCACCTGCTGGGCTCGATGCGCGAGCTCACCGGCAACGGACGGCTGATCACCCTCTTCGGCTGCGGCGGCGACCGCGACCCGGGCAAACGGCCGTTGATGGGCCGCACCGCGGCCAACCTCAGCGACCACGTGGTGCTCACCTCGGACAACCCGCGAACCGAGGATCCGCTGGCCATCATTGCCCAGGTGGAGGAAGGCGTCCGCCAGGGAGCCGACAGCGGCACCGGGGTCACCGTGGAGCCGGACCGGCGCAGAGCCATCGCCGCCGCCCTCGACCTGGCCCGGGCGGGCGACACGGTGGTGGTGGCCGGCAAGGGGCACGAGGACTATCAGATCCTGGGCCGCGACACGATTCACTTTGACGACCGGGAAGTGGTGAACGCGCTGATCACCGGAGACGAACAGGATGAACACCGGGACTGAAATGGCCGGCGCCGCCGCGACGCAGTGGCCCCCGCTGCAACTGACCCTGGGCGACTGCACCCGGGCGATGGGCGGGACCCTGTCCGGCGGCGCCCCCGGCGACACGGTCAGCCGCTACTCCATCGACACCCGGTCGCTGCGCGGCGGCGAGCTGTTCTTCGCCATCGTCGGGCCGAACCACGACGCCCACCGCTTCCTCGGAGCGGCAGAAGGCGCCGGGGCCCGGGCGCTGGTTGTCTCCAGCCCCCCCCGGGACCCCGCCGGCGGAGCGGCCCTGATCCACGTCCCGGACACCACCAGGGCCCTGCAGGACCTGGCGGCCCATGTGCGCACCCTGGTCAGCCCGCTCACCCTGGTGGGGATCACCGGCAGCTGCGGCAAGACCAGCGCCAAGGAGATCAGCGCCGCCCTGCTGGCCGGCCACGGCCCGGTGCTCTCCTCCACGGGCAACCTGAACAACCACTACGGCCTGCCCCTGACCCTGCTGCGTCTCGGCCCCGAACACCGCCGGGCGGTCTGCGAGCTGGGAATCAGCACCCCGGACGAGATGCCGCGGCTGGTGGAAATCGCCCGGCCCGACGTGGGGGTGGTGCTCAATGTCAACCCGGTGCACCTGGAAAATTTCACCTCGCTGGACGGCATCGCCGCGGAAAAGGGCAAACTGGTGGACGGGCTGGCTCCCGGCGCCACGGCGGTGCTCAACGCCGACGACCAGCTGGTGGCCGGCATGACTCCCCCCCCGGATGCCGGGCGGTGACCTTTGGCATGGAGCGGCCGGCGGACGTGGCCGCCGCGGAGGTCGAGCTGCTGGGCCTGGACGGCGTGCGCTTCACCCTGCTGCTGGACGGCGCGGCGGCAGGCCGCTGGATCAGCCCCCTGGCCGGCCGGCACAACCTCTACAACCTGCTGGCCGGTCTGGCTGTGGTCCGCGCCGCGGGCCTCGACCCCCGGAGCGCCAGGGACGCCGTCGCCGGGCTCCGGCCGTATCGCATGCGGGGCACGGTGAGCCGGCTGGACAACGGCATCACCCTCTACGACGACAGCTACAACGCCAACCCGCAGGCCATGGCCGCGGTGCTGGAGATGCTGGGGCGCAGCGCCACCACCGGCCGGCGGGTGGCCGCCCTGGGTGACATGCTGGAGCTGGGGCCCGGCGCCGCAGCGGCGCACCACGAGGTGGGCCGGCTGGCCGCCCTGTCGGGGTTCAGCCTGCTGGTTGCCGTGGGCGCCCGGGCCGCAGAAACGGCCGCCGGGGCGAAGGACGGCGGAATTGACGACGACAACGTTCACACCTTTGACACGGCCGACGCGGCGGGCCGGTTCCTCGCCGCGTCCCTCGAACCGGGGGACCTGCTGCTGGTCAAGGGGTCCCGCGGCGTGGGCATGGAAGCAGTGGTGCGGCTGGTGACCGGCAGCCGGCCGGAAGACGAAAGGACGGACTGATGCTCTACTACCTCCTCTACCCGTTCCACGAGAGCTTTACCCTGCTCAACGTCTTCCGCTACATCACCTTCCGCACGGCAGCGGCCACGCTCACCGCCATGCTGATCTCCTTCGTGGTGGGGCCGTGGATCATCCGCCGCCTGGCCGAGTTCCAGGTGCGGCAGACGGTCCGGGAAGAGGGGCCGAAAAACCACCAGAAAAAGACCGGCACGCCCACCATGGGCGGGATCATCATCCTCTCCTCGGTGGTCATCCCGGTGCTGCTCTGGGCCAAAATCGCCAACCCGCTGGTGCTGGTGGTCCTCGGCTCCATCGTGGCCTTCGGCATCCTCGGATTTATCGACGATTTTCTCAAGATCACCCGCAAGGGGAACGAGGGGCTCAGCGCCAGGCTGAAGATGGCCGGGCAGCTGGCGATCAGTTTCGGCATCGCGGCCTACCTCTACTCCCAGGCCCTCGAGGGGAAATTCACCACCGAGCTGACCCTGCCCTTCTTCAAAGAGCTGACACCGGAACTGGGGCTGCTCTTCATCCCCTTCGCCATGCTGGTGATCACCGGGGCGTCCAACGCGGTAAACCTCACCGACGGGCTGGACGGCCTGGCCATCGGTTCCACCCTGATCGCCACCGCGGTGTTCACCGTGCTGGCCTACATCGCCGGTAACGCCGTGGTCTCCGGCTACCTGCACATCACCAACGTCCCGGGGGCCGGAGAGGTGACCGTGATCTGCGGCGCCCTGATCGGCGCCTGTCTGGGGTTTCTCTGGTTCAACGCCCACCCGGCGCAGATCTTCATGGGCGACATCGGCTCGCTGGCCCTCGGCGGCGCCATCGGCACCGTGGCGGTGGTGATCCGCCAGGAACTGATGCTGCTCATCGCCGGCGGGCTCTTTGTCATGGAGGCCCTCTCGGTGATCATCCAGGTGGCCAGCTTCAAATGGACCGGCAAGCGGGTCTTCCGCATGGCGCCGATCCACCACCACTTCGAACTCAAGGGCTGGAGCGAGCCCCAGGTGGTGATCCGCTTCTGGATCCTGGCCATTATTTTTGCACTGGTCAGCATGAGCACTCTCAAGCTGCGCTGACCCGGGCGCAGGAAAACGGGCCGCGGCCCAGGGGGAGACGAGGAAGAATGGAGTTGAGGAACAGGCATTTCACAGTGGTGGGCCTGGGGGCAAGCGGCCGGGCGGCAGCCCGCCACCTGCTGGCGCGGGGGGCCCTGGTGCACTGCACCGACAGCCGCTCCGCAGAGGAACTTGGCGAGGCCGCAGAGCAGCTCCGCGCGGCTGGAGCCACGGTGGAGACCGGCGGCCACGACCGGGTCCGCTGCCTGGCCGCGGACTGCCTGGTGCTCAGCCCGGGCGTGCCCACCTCCATCCCGCTGGTCCAGGGAGCGAACAAGCTGGGCCTGCCGGTGATCGGCGAAGTGGAGCTGGCCGGCCAGGCCACCTCCCGCCGGATCATCGGGATCACCGGTTCCAACGGCAAGTCCACGGTGACCTCGCTCACCGGCCACCTGCTGCAGCGGGCCGGCCTGCCCACCCTGGTGGGGGGCAATCTCGGCACGCCGCTGCTGGACCTGATCGACGGGCAGGAGGGGCCGGAGCCGGCGGACGGCTGGCTGGTGGCCGAACTGAGCAGTTTCCAGCTGGAGACGGTGCGCGATTTCCGGCCGGCGGTGGCGGTGATGCTCAACATCACCCCCGACCACCTGGACCGCCACCGCGAGATGCGGGTCTACTCCGCGGCCAAGGAGCGGATCTTCCTCAACCAGGGCGAAGGCGACGCGGCGGTGATCAACCTCGACGACCAGGTGACCCGTGCCATGGCCATGGGCTCGCTGAACCCCGGTGTGCGCCGCCTCTTCTTCACCGCCGGCCGGGGAAAACCGAAGGCCGGCGCCGAGGGGGCCTACATGCAGGAGGATCGCCTCACCGTGCGGCTGGCCGACGAGGACCTGGTGATGATGAACGCCGGGGATATCCCCCTGGAGGGCCGTCACAACCTGGAGAACAGTCTGGCCGTGGCCGCGGTGGCCGGGCACCTGGGCATCGGCCCGCAGACCTTTGCCGCCGCGGTGGCCGACTTCCGCGCCCTGCCCCACCGCATGGAGCCGGCGGGCACGGTGCGCGGGACCCGCGCGGTGAACGACTCCAAGGCGACCAATGTGGACTCCACCTTGAAGGCGCTGGCCGGCATGGCGCCGGGACGCGTACTGCTGATCATGGGCGGGCTGGGCAAGGGCGGCGACTTCTCCAAGCTGCGCCGGGAGGTGGCGGCAAAGGCGAAGGGGCTCTTCCTCATCGGTGCCGACGCCCGGCTGATCGCCGAGGCCATGGACCCGGCAATCCCCGCCGCGTTCTGCGATTCCATGGACCAGGCGGTGGAGCAGGCGCTGGCCGCCGGCGCCCCGGGGGACGTGCTCCTCCTCTCGCCGGCCTGCGCCAGTTTTGACATGTTCGACAACTTCGAGCACCGGGGACAACTGTTCAAGGACGCGGTGGACCGGGCGGCCGCGGCGGGGGGGGACTGAGATGGCGAAACGACTGGCCTTTGACCCACTGCTCTTCATCACCACGGTGCTGCTCATCCTGGCCGGGCTGGTGATGGTGCCCAGCGCCTCCACCGCCATGAGCATCGGCCGGGGGATCTGGATCGGTACGCCGCTGGCCAAGCAGCTGCTGCTGGCCGCGCTGGGCTGCGCGGCGATGTACGCCGCCATGTCCCTGCGCAGCTACCCGGAACTGAACCGCCCGCTGCTGGCCTGGGGCGGGCTGGTGCTGGTCTTTCTCCTGCTGGTCTGGGCCCTGTTCCAGCCCACCGTGGCCGGAGTGAACCGCTTCATCCGCTTTGGACCGGCCACCTTCCAGCCGTCGGAGGCGGTCAAGCTGGCAGTGGTCATTTTTTTCGCCTACTACTACTCGGACCCGGCAAACCATCCGGGCGAGAACCGCCAGTCGCTGGCCGTGGGGCTGGCGGTGCTGGCCATGGCCGCGGTGCTGGTGGGCCTGGGCCAGGACCTGGGCACGGCGGCGGTGCTCGGCGCGGTGGGACTGATGGTGCTCTACTTCGCCGGGGCCCGCTGGACCGGCCTGGCCGCGGCCATCACCGCCGGTCTTGCCGGCGCGGTGCTGCTGGTCCTCTCGCGGCCCTTCCGCCTGCAGCGGCTGACCTCGTTCCTCGACCCGGAAGCCGACCCGCTGGGGGCCTCGTTCCAGCTCAACCAGTCGTTGATGGCCATCTCCACCGGCGGGGTCAGCGGCCTCGGCCTGGGCCAGGGCCAGCAGAAACTGCACTTTCTGCCCCAGCCCACCAGCGACTTCATCTTTGGCGTGGTGGGCGAGGAAACCGGGCTGATCGGCTGCCTGATGATCCTCGGGCTTTACATGGTGATCCTCTGGCGGGGCCTCTACGCGGCCCGCCGGGCCCGGGATCCCTTCGGCCGTCTGCTGGCTGCCGGCATCACGATGATGATCGTCTTCCAGGGGCTGGCCAATATCAGCGTCACCACCGGGCTGGTGCCCACCACCGGGATGCCGCTGCCGCTGATCTCCAGCGGCGGCTCCTCGCTGGTGGTCAGCCTGGCCGGCATGGGACTGCTGCTCAATATCTCGCAATTCTCAAAATAGGGTGACGTGGTGCTGCGTTCAGTACCGGCAAAACGGGAAAACATCTGGAAACACGGGATATTCCGTTGACATGATGGGCTGCGATCCCTACAATATTTTTAATAATAATAAAGAAACGAAGAATTCAATTTTTCTCCGCAAGAACCCCCGCGGATGCTCGCCCAGGGCCGGATTGTGTCGGGCGACGTCAATGGGGGTTTTTTCTGTACCGCAGGACCGGACGGATCGGACCGAGGCACGGCTGACCGTGGAAACGCAAAACGGCGAAAGGCTGGACCATGGCGCAACAGCGGGTACTGGTCACCGGCGGCGGGACCGGGGGTCACATCTTCCCTGCCCTGGCCATTGCCGGCGAACTCCGCCGCCAGGCCCCGGGGATGGAGCTCCGCTTCGCGGGCTCCCGCTACGGCATGGAACAACGGATCGTTCCCGGCCGCGGATACAAGCTGTATCTGCTGTGGGTCAAGGGCCTGCGGGGCAAAGGGGTGTGGGACACGCTGCAGTCCCTGGCGCTGCTGCCCCTGGCTCTGGTCCAGGCGTTGTTCATTCTGCTCTCCTTCCGGCCCCAGGCTGTGGTGGGGGTGGGCGGCTACGCCTCGTTCCCGGTGGCCCTGGCCGGCCGGCTGCTGGGACGCCCGCTGCTGGTCCAGGAACAGAACTGGGCGCCCGGTTTCGCCAACCGGCTGCTGGGACGGATGGCCCGCACCGTGGCGGTCTCCTTCCCCGACTCGGTGGCGGCCTTCGGGCCGCGGAAGGCGGTGCTCACCGGCAACCCGGTGCGCAGGGACTTCACCGGGATCGGGCCGCCGGACCGCAACGCGCCGCCGGGGCTGCTGATCTTCGGCGGGAGCCGGGGCGCCCGGGTGATCAACCGTGCGGTCTGCGAGGCGCTGCCGGCATTGTCCAGCTCGGGAGTGACGCTGCGCATTCGGCACCAGACCGGGACCGAGGACGAACCCTGGGTCAGGGAGGCGTACCAGCATGCTGGAGTTGAAGCAGAGGTCAGCGCATTTATCGAAGAAATGCCGGCGGCGATGGCCCAGTGCAGCCTGGCTCTCTGCCGCTCCGGTGCAAGTACCGTGGCCGAACTGGCCGCGGCCGGACGGCCGGCAGTCTTCGTGCCCTTCGCCCAGGCCACCGGCGGCCACCAGGCGCAGAACGCCGAGGCTGCGGCCCGGGCTGGAGCGGGACTGGTGATCCGGCAGGACGAACTGGACCCTGGCGCGCTGGCCGCAACCCTGGCCGGGCTGCTGGCCGACCGGGAACGGCTGGACCGCATGGCCGAAGCGGCGAGGAGCCTGGCGCGACCCGATGCGGCGCAGCGGATTGCCGGGCTGGTGATGGAAATGATCGGGGACGGACCCCGGGAAACAGCGGGGACGTGAGCTGAAGATGAAATCCATGGGCCGCAAAATACGGCAGGTCCACTTCGTGGGCATCGGCGGCATCGGGATGAGCGGCATCGCCGAGGTGCTGCTCAACCTGGACTACCGGGTCACCGGCTCGGACCTCCGCGCCTCGCGGGCCACCGAGCGGCTGGGCCGCCTCGGCGCCCGGGTGTCCGTGGGCCACAAGGTGGAGAACATTGCCGGCGCGGACGTGGTGGTCACCTCCACCGCGGTGGGACGGGAGAATGTGGAAGCCGAAGCGGCCCGCCAGGCGATGATTCCGGTGATCCCCCGGGCGGAGATGCTGGCCGAGCTGATGCGGATGAAGTACAGCGTGGCCATCGCGGGCTCCCACGGCAAAACCTCCACCACCTCCATGGTGGCCCACGTGCTGTCCCACGCCGGCCTGGACCCCACGGTGGTGATCGGCGGCCGGCTGGACATCCTCGGCTCCAATGCCAAGCTGGGCAGCGGGGACCTGATGGTGGCCGAGGCGGACGAGAGCGACGGCACCTTTCTCAAGCTGACCCCCACCATCGCCGTGGTGACCAACATCGACAGCGAGCACCTCGATTTCTACGGCGACATGGAAAAGGTGGAGGCCGCCTTCCTCCGCTTCATCAACCAGGTGCCCTTTTACGGCACGGCGATTCTCTGCCTCGACGAGCCCCGCCTGCAGAACCTGATCCCCCAGGCCAAACGGCGGGTGATCACCTTCGGGCTTGCGGCCCAGGCCGACGTGGCCGGGGAGGACGTGGAGCTGGTGGAGTTGACCTCCAGCTTCGCCGTCCGCCACCGGGGCACGCGGCTGGGAACCATCACCCTGCGGCGGCCCGGGCGGCACAACGTGCTCAATGCCCTGGCCGCGGTGAGCGTGGGGCTCGACCTGGAAGTGCCCTTCGACCAGATTCGCGAGGGGCTGGAGAAATTCCGCGGCGTGGACCGCCGGATGCAGATCGTGGGCCAGGCGGGAGGGGTGCTGGTGATGGACGACTACGGCCACCACCCCACCGAGATCCAGGCCACCCTGGCCGCGGTGAAGGACGGCTGGCGCAAGCGCACGGTGGTGATCTTTCAGCCCCACCGCTTCAGCCGGGTCAACCTGCTGCGGGAGGATTTTTTCCGCTCCTTCCTCAACGCCGACGAACTGGTGGTCACCGACGTCTACCCCGCCGGCGAGCAGCCGATCAACGGGGTGGACGCCGAGATGCTGGTGGACGGCATACGGCAGTACGGACAGAAAAAAATCCACCTGGTGAACCAGGTGCAGGACGTGGCGCCGTTCCTGGAGAGCCGCGTAAAAGAGGGCGACCTGGTGATCACGCTGGGCGCGGGGGACGTACACCGGGCAGGACGCGACCTGCTGCAACGGCTGACCGGAGAAACCGACTGAGGCGACCATGGGCGGCAGTCAGAAAAACAGCACCGCCAAAAGGCAGAGCCAGCAGTTCCTGCGCGGCCCCCGCCCCCGCCGGCTGAGCCTCAAAAGACGGCGGCGGCGGCGGATCTTCGCCTGGACCTCCGTCGCCCTGCTGACTCTGCTCTCGGCCATGGCCGGGTGGATGGTCGGAGCGCAGGCGCTGCACTACCTGCGCTCGGCGCCGGCCTTCGGCGTCGTCGACCTGGAGATCAACAGCTGCCCGCGGGTGGACCGGGCGGAGCTGGCCGCGCTGAACCGCACGGTGGAGCGCCGGACCAACATCTTCTCCCTGCACCTCGGCCGGCTGGCCCGGGAAGTGGAGCAGCACCGCTGGGTGCAGTCCTGCTCGATCAAACGGATTCTGCCCGACCGGTTGCGGGTGCGGGTGGAAGAAAAGGTGCCTGTGGGCCTGGCCCGCCACGGCGACCGGCTGCTGCTGGTGGACCAGCTGGGCCAGATCATCGAGAAGCCGCCGGCATCGGAAGCGTGGGCCGGCCGGTTCCCGCTGCTCACCGGCTTCAGCGCTGAGACGGCCTGGGAAGCGCACCAGGGGCTGGTGCGGGAGAACATCTCCCTGGCGCAGCAGCTGAAAACCATGGAACAGTCCCGGGACATACCGCGGGTGGACCGGATAGACGTAACCGAGAAGAACAACACCATTATCTATTTCGCCGGCCGGGAATACCCGGTGCTGATGGGTGAGGACGGGTACACCGACAAGCTCGCACGCTACCGGCTGCTGGAACACACACTGGAAGAACGACACGGCGGCAACCTGCAGTATGTGGATCTCCGCTTCCACGACCGGGTTATCGTCAAGCCCATCCTGGGCACGGGGGAAGAAGGGAGAAGCTGATGGCAAAGGCAGAAAGCCACATCGCCGGTTTGGACGTAGGCACCACCAACACCATCGCCATCGTCGCGGAACCGAAGGATTCGGGGGAGCTTCACGTGGTGGGTATCGGCACCCACCCCTCGCGCGGCCTGCGCAAGGGCGTGGTGATCAATCTCGACGCCACCACCGAGGCGATGCGCAAGGCGGTTGAGGAAGCAGAACTGATGGCCGGGGTGCAAATCGAACGGATTTATGCGGCGGTGGCCGGGGGCCATCTCAAGGGCTTCAACAACAGCGGCGTGGTGGCCATCTCCGGCCGGACCAAGGAGATCCGCCGCGAGGACGTGAACCGGGCGGTGAACGCGGCAAAGATGCTGCCCATCCCCCCGGACCGCGAAGTGCTGCACGTGATCCCCCAGGAATACAAGGTGGACAGCCAGGAAGGGATCGGCGACCCGGTGGGGATGACCGGGGAACGGCTGGAAGTCAGCGTCCACATCATCACCGGCTCCAAGACCTCGAACCAGAACCTGATCACCTCGGTGAACAAGGCCGGGATGGACGTGATCGGCATGGTGGCCGGCCCGCTGGCCGCCGCGGAGACCGTGCTGACCACCGACGAAAAAGACCTCGGCGTGGCCCTGGTGGACATCGGCGGCGGGACCACCGACCTCTCGGTGTTCCAGAACGGCAGCCTGGTGCACACATCGGTGCTGCCGCTGGGCGGGGACAACTTCACCAACGACATCGCCGTGGGACTGCGCACCTCCATCTCGGAAGCGGAGTACATCAAACAGGGATATGGCTGCGCCCTGGGCAGCCTGGTGGACGAGAATGAAACGCTTGAAGTCCCGAGCATGGGCGGCCGCAAGCCGCGCCTGCTGACCCGCAAACTGCTCTCCGAGATTATCCAGCCGCGGGCCGAGGAAATTCTCGATCTGGCCTTCCGCGAGGTGCGGGACAACGAGAACGAATTGAAGCTCCACTCGGGCATCGTGATCACCGGTGGCGGGGCCACTCTGCACGGGCTGCCCGAACTGGCCGAGCAGATTTTTGAACTGCCGGTGCGCGTGGGTCTGCCCTCCGGCATCGGCGGCCTGACCGACGTGGTGCGCAACGCGGAGTTCGCCACCGCGGTGGGGCTCACCCGCTACGTGCAGAAGCACCCCGACCCGTCGGACTACCCTTCGCTGGTCAGTGCCGGCCGGCCGCGGATGTCCACTATTGGCGGACGGGTCAAGGAGTGGTTCGCGACGATGTTTTAGGAGTTGCTTGTAACGGTTGATGGGAGATGAGGGGATCAGGGGAGAACGCCCGGGAGGCCGGGCACCAACAGAACCAGGGGGGATGGGCTAGATGAAAAGGTCGAACGACGAGAAGAAAGAACCGGACGAGAGGGGATTGAGCCTCACCTTCGAGGAGGAATCCCTTCCCGGAGCCCAGATCCGTGTCGTGGGGATCGGCGGAGGCGGCAGCAGCGCCGTGAACCGCATGGTCCGGGCGCGGCTGGAGGGGATCGAGTTCGTGGCGATGAACACGGACAACCAGGCCCTCTGCAGCTCCAGCGCCCCGGTGAAGGTCCAGCTGGGCAGCAAACTGACCAAGGGTCTCGGCGCCGGCGCCGACCCGGACGTCGGTCGCCAGGCGGCCATCGAGGACACGGGCAAGATCATCGAGATCCTCGACGGCTCGGACATGGTTTTCATCACCGCCGGACTGGGGGGCGGCACGGGAACCGGAGCAGCGCCCATCGTGGCCAGCCTGGCCTCCGAGCTGGGCGCGCTCACCGTGGCGGTGGTGACCCGGCCTTTCCGTTTCGAGGGCAAGAAGCGGATGGCCCAGGCCGAAGAGGGGCTGCTGGAACTGCGCGAACACGTGGACACCATCATCACCATCCCCAACGAGCGGCTGCTGCACACCATCGACCAGGGCACCTCGATCACCGAGGCCTTTGCCGTGGCCGACGACGTGCTGCGCCAGGCGGTGCAGGGCATCTCCGACCTGATCACCATCCCCGGCGACATCAACCTCGATTTCGCCGACGTGCGCACGGTGATGAAGGGGATGGGCATGGCGGTGATGGGCACCGGCCTGGGCAACGGCGACAACCGCGCCGTGGAAGCGGCCCAGCGCGCCATCTCCAGCCCGCTGCTGGAGGAGGCCTCCATCGACGGCGCCAGGGGCGTGCTGATCAACGTCACCGGCGGGCGCGACATGACCCTCTACGAGGTCAGCGAAGCCTCGAGGATCATCCAGGAATCGGCTGCTGAAGACGCCAACATCATCTTCGGCACGGTGGTGGACGAGACGATGGAGGGCCGGGTGAAGATCACGGTGATCGCCACCGGCTTCGAGCGGCGCAAGGAAAAACCACTGCCCAGCACCACCAACGCCCGCCAGATCGGCATGGAGGAGCCGCAGCAGATCACCCGTGCGGACCTGGGCGACCCGAACCAGACCTTCGGTAAGCCGTCCCGGGACACCGGCCTGCGCCAGGGCAGCCTCGACGACAGCCGGCCGGGAATCGTGATGCAGGAAAAGACGCCTCCGCGCAAGTCGCTGTTCGGGCGGATGAAGAGCGCCCCGCCCGTGGTGGAAGAGCCGGAAGACACGTCGCTGCCCGACCTGAGCGACGACAGCATCATGGAGGGCTACGGCCCGCACATGGAGGTGGACCGCAACAACCTCGACGTGCCGACCTTCATGAGAAGGAAGATGGACTGAAACTGAATAGTCCAGCCGGGGAAGACTACGATCTCCCCCGGCGATACGGATGAGAGCCGGGCCCCCGGGAAGGGACCCGAAAGCTCTCAGTCATCTCATTCTCCCTTTTTGCCCCGGGACCAAACATCCCCCTGGTCCCGGGGATTTTTTTGTCATCCCGCCGTGATTTGATTCGACTCCGGCACTGTTGCCCTCGCTCCGGTCGCGGACGCTCCGACGTCGCTCAGGAACAACAGTGCCGGAGTCGAATCAAGACAAATGCTCAGCTGATGACAGGCAAAAAGAGTTTTTAACCCAGGATGCGGAGGAAGTTGCCCGAGGCGATCCGCTCGAGGGACACTTCGCTGAATCCGCGGCGGCGCAGGGCCTCGAGAATGGCCGGGAAGCTGCCGCTGCCGGTGATGCCCTCGGGCAGGGTGGGGACGCCGTCGAAATCGGAGCCGAAGCCCACGCACTCGTCCCCCACCAGGGAGACCACGTGCTCCACGTGGTCCGCCACCCGCTCCAGGCCCACCGGCAGTCCGGCCATCCGCTGCTCCAGGTCCTCGCCAAACAGGCGGAACCCCTCGATCCGCGCCGCCGGATCGTCCATTTTTTCCAGTTCCAGGCGGTCGAGGCTGGTGAACAGGTCGCCGCAGGTCTCCAGCAGATGGTCCCAGTACGGCAGGTCGAGAAACCCGGGGAAAAAGTTGATCCCCACCATCCCCCCGGAATCGGCCACCGCCCGGATCTGGTCGTCGGTGAGATTGCGCGGGATGGGGCAGAGCGCCGAGGCACAGGAGTGGGAGGCGATGAACGGCTTGCGGGAAAGACGGACCACGTCATCGAAAGTGGTTTCATGGACGTGGGAGACGTCGATGATCATCTCCATCTCGTTCATCGCCGCCACCACCTTCTCGCCAAAAGCCGTCAGCCCGGAAACATCCTCCAGCGGCTTGCCGGAAGAGGCGGCCCAGGAGAGGTGGGCGGCGTGGGTCAGGGTCATGCTGCGCGCGCCGGCCTCGCGCAGCCGCTGGAGATTGGCCAGGTCGCCGCCGATGGCGTGCCCGTTCTCCACCGCCGGGACCACCGCCATCCGGCCGGCCTCCCAGGCCTCGGCCACTTCACTGGCTGTCTGCACCCGCTGGACCCGGTCGGGGTACCGCCGGCAGAACTTGTCAACCAGGCCGAGCAGGATCCGAGCCTCGGCCACCGCCCGCTTCTCGGGCAGCACCGAAGAGACGAAGCAGGCGAAGACCTGCAGCCCCACCTGGCCCCGCTCCAGCGAGGGGAGGCTGACGTCCAGCTGCGGGTCGTCGACCGCCAGGTCGGCCCCGGCCTGGTATTTGATGATCGTGTCACAGTGCAGGTCGGCCACCCGAACCATCTTTCCCCCCTTTGCTGTCAGAACTTTTTCGCCGCTTCCCGCAGCAGCTGCTGGGCCTCGGCGGAGTGCCAGCAGGCGAGGAACGCCCGCTCCCGCTCGGCGCGCCGGCGCAGGAACCGTTCGGCCAGCGCATCCACCCGGTTCAGTTTGGAGCCGGCAAAGGCCCGGGCTGGCAGGGTGCCCAGCTCCGCCACCCGGCCCAGGGCCACCGGCCGCACCTCCTCCAGGGGCAGTACGCGGTCAACCAGCCCCAGTTCCAGCAGACGGGCCGCGTCGTAGAGGTCCCCGGACTCCACCACCATCTGCGCCGTGGATTCGCCGCAGACCCTGGCCAGCACCCGCTGGGCGAGATACGGCACCGGGACACCGAGTTTCAGCTCGTTGACCCCCATCAGCTTTCTCCCCTCGGCGATGAAGCGGTGGTCGCAGCAGAGGGCCAGGATGCAGCCGCCGGCGATGGCGTGGCCGGTGATGGCCGCCGCGGTGGGTTTGGGGAAGGTGTAGAGCCGCAGGCAGAGGGAGTTGAAGTCGTGGTAGAAGCGGCCCATCTCCTCGGTTGACATCTCCAGCAGGCGGGGGATGTCGAACCCGATGGAGAAGAACTTGTGGTTGGCGCTGTCCAGCACCAGGCCGCGCACCGCCTCGTCGCCGGCCAGCTCCTCCAGCAGCTCCAGCAGGTCGCTGATCGTCTGCTGGTGGATGGCGTGGGTCGCCCCGCGGTCCAGGGTGACCAGGGCAATGTCCTCCTGCCGTTCGTGGTGCATGCTCATCGACTTGCTCCTCACAGCTGTCATCCGGGTATTCAGTATATGGTAGTATAACGCAACAGTGCTGAGACCCGCCCGGACCCCGGTGGTCGGTCCACGAGGTATGACAAAAAATGTCCGGATATGATTGCCTGCTCTGTGCCATGCCGGTGGTGGAGATGAACGCGCCGCTGCTCTCCCCCTTCCTGCTCAAAGCGACATTGAACAATGCCGGATTCCGTTCCCGGTGTTACGACTTCAACCATGACCTGCTGCACAAACTGGTGGGCCGCAAGGCCCGTCGCTGGCTGAAACGCGAAGGGCTCGCCACCTACCACCAGATCTTTGCCGACCACCGGCACCTCGCACGTTTTCGCCAGGATCTCCTGGACAAGATCATTCACCGCTGGGCCCGCACGCTGCTCTCCCGCAATCCCCGCTGGATCGGGCTGAGCATGCACTCCCAGAAACGGAGCGGTCAGATCATCACCCGCGAACTCTGCCAGGCGATCAAGGAGCTGGAGCCCGGGGCCCGAATCGTGCTCGGCGGCCTGGGGGCGGTGCGTCTCAACCGCACACTGCTGGCCG
Source organism: uncultured Acidobacteriota bacterium (assembly GCA_963836075.1). GTDB lineage: Bacteria > Acidobacteriota > JAQAZP01 > JAQAZP01 > JAQAZP01 > JAQAZP01. Next base: position 191,960 of record CAWIIB010000008.1, on the reverse strand, counting down.
AGGGGTTAATCGACGCCTTCGTGGAGGGGGACGGGGAGGAGCCGCTGGTGGCGATCCTCAATGGCGACCTCAACGGGCCGGGCATCAACGGCAACGGCCGGCACTGCAACGAGAACCTGGAGGCGATCCCCTTCCCGGACTATTCGGACCTCTCCATGCGGAAATACGACTGCCTCTATGTCCAGGGCGCCAAGGGCTGTATCGGCAACTGCACCTTCTGCGCCACCCGGGGGATGATCGGCGGCTACCGGCGCGCCACGGGTTCCAAGGTGGCCGCCGAAATGATCCACAACTTCCGCACCTACGGCAAGCGGGTCCAGTCCATCGCCGACCCCACCCTCAACGCGTCCACCACCTATCTCCGGGAACTCTGCACCGGGTTGACCGAGTTCTACCGGCAGGAGCACAGCGACCCCTTCCAGTGGGACGCCTACTTCATCTGCCCGCCAGAGGGGAAAATCACCGAAGAGGACTATGACCTGCTGAAGCAGGCCGGCTGCACGCGGCTCAAGGTGGGGGTGGAATCGGGAAGCGAGGCGGTGCGATGGCACATGGGCAAGCGCTTCTCCAACCGCGAGCTGGACAGCTTTGTCCGCTCCTGCTCACGCACCGGGATCAAGGTCTTCATGTATCTGATGGTGGGGTACCCCACCGAGACCGAGGACGACTTCCAGCAGACGCTGAACCTGGTGACCCGCTACTCGGATGAGCCCTCGGTCACCGACGTGACCTTCGGGTATCCGCTGCACATCCTCGAGCACGCGCCCCTGCATGACCGGCACCAGGAGATGGGAATCCAGTTGGACGGCTGGGAGGCGTCGAATTCCGACACCTGGAAATACTGGACGCACAAGGAGAATGTCCTGCCGGTGCGGATGGACCGCCTGAACCGCCTGGCCGAACATTGCAACCGTTATAAACTGCTGCCGCGGCTGCAGCCCTGAGCAGCGGAGGAACAACAATGCAGTGGCTGATCAAATTCATTGGCTGGCTGGGCCGCTTATTCAACACGGTTCGCCGGGCCGTGGTCCAGGTCCTGCTCTTCCTCATCTACCTCTTCGGGGTAGGGCTGGTGGCCCTGGTGTTGGGGATCCGTTCCCTGGCCCGCGGCAGGCAGTCTTCATCAACCCTGCAGCCCGCCGGGGCACAGGACCTCAGTGAATCCGGGCTGAAGAAAATGGTGTGAGCGCCGGGCAGGGAGACCGTCACCGTCCCTCCCCGGTCAAGCCGTCCAGGGCCGCTTCGAACCGCTCGGCCATCCGCTCCCAGGAAAAGTCGTCCACCACCCGTTGCCGGCCCTGCGCGCCGAGTCGCTCACGCAGAACGGCATCGCCCATCAGCCGGTCGAGCACGTCGGTCACCGGGCCCGGGGTCCGGGCATCCACCACAAAACCGCTCCGGCCGTGAGCGATGGCCTCGGGCACCCCGCCGTCATTACCCCCGATCACCGGTACGCCGCAGGCATTGGCCTCGAGAAATACGATCCCGAACCCCTCGAGATCGTTCAGCGGGGATCTGCGGTTGGGCATGAGGAAGATGTCCGCCGCCTGGAACAGCTCCACCCGCTCCCGGCTGGTGTAGGGCAGTTCACCGGTGAAGCGGACCTTCTGTTCCAGGCCCAGATCGCGGGCCAGCTGCTCCAGGCGCTCCCCGGTGGGCCCGGAGCCGGCGATGACCAGCCGCGCGCCGGGATATTTCTCGTGCAGCGCCGCAAAGGCCTCGATCACCCGGTCCTGCCCCTTGCGCTCCGTCAGGCGGGCCAGAGAGAGCAGCAGCAGGTCGGCACCCGGGGCGTGCTTCCTGCGCAGCCGGTCCTTGTCCTCCGGCGGCCGCAGCCGCTCGGTGTCCACACCGGGCGGCAGCACCAGGCCACCGTCCAGCAAACCGGCCTGGACAAGATCCTGCCTGGCGCTCTCGCTGGCCAGCAGCAGCAGGTCCACCGAGCGGACAAAAGAAGGGAAAAACAGGCTGTGCAGTTTCCAGTCCGCCGTGGCCCGGCAACTGACCATCGACCACTCCTCCCCGTAAAACAGGGAGATCAGCGGCACCCGCTTCAGGCGGCTGAGCAGCACGGCCGCCGGGTAGGCATAGTCGTAGCGGGCGAGAAAGACACAGCCGATGGGCCGGCGCATGCCGATGCGCAGAACAGCCAGGTTCCAGCGAAGGTAGGCGAGGTAGCGCAGGGCGAAACGGAACGGCTGGGGCCAGCCGCCATAGTCGGGATCCACCATGGTGGGCAGATAGGGATGGCGGTGGATCTCGGCATCCTCGAACAGCTCCCGGCCGTCGGGGTCGTCGGCGCGGGAGGTGCTGATGATCAGGGGCAGCTGCTTCAGCCGCAGGAAGAGTTCGTAGATGATGATCGGGGCGCCGCCGTGGAACCGCGGCGGGAACTCGCGGAGCAGCAGGAAGAGTGCTTTCCGTTTTGCCCGGCCCATGGCCTCACCTCCTCCCCGGGCCGGCCGGCCCCGATGCGGAATCCTGGGGCACGGCGAGGGTGCAGTAGCGGCAGAGCGAGTCGAGGGAGTCGTCGTCCAGACCCCGCTTCAGGGTCAGGTACGGTTCCGAGCGGTAGATCGTCTCCAGGTCTGTCCGGGCCAGGTTGCCGATGACGTGGTCCAGGCCCCAGTCCATGCAGCAGAGCGCCAGGTCGCCATTGGGCAGCAGGATGTTGTGGTCCAGTTCCGGGAACCGGGGGTCGTGGCCGCAGCGGATGGGTCCGCGGTGCCGCCGTTCCACCCGGGCCAGTCCGGGCTGGTCCAGGTTACCGGCACGGTAGTGCGAGACCTCATGGTTGATCTGGAACCGGCCCAGACGCTCCACAAAGGCCGGGTGCGGCTGATCCCCGTGATGGTGGTACATCAGGTTGGAAACCCCCTGGTCCACGATGGCCCGCAGGGTCTCCAGCACCTGGTCATCGACACGAATAGGACTGCCGTTCCCGCTGCCCGGGACGTGAACCCGGAAGTTCAGAAAGGGGATGCGGGACAGCCGGGCCAGCTGGGCCGGGCTCATCCCCACCAGGGTGGTGAACAGCCGCAGGCGGTGCCCCCGTTCATGGGCCGCCAGGATCATCTCCGGGCAGTGCGGCGTCAACCAGGGCTCCGAGAACCCGGCAAAGTTGATCGCCACCTCCGGCGGGATCCGCTCCATAAACCAGTGGAAGCTCTCCAGGGTCATGCACTGCCGGTCAATCTCCACCCCGGAGACAGCGGGCTGTTCCTGCGCTGTCCGACGGGCGTAGGCCTTGACCAACAGGTCCTGGGGACAGAACTCGCAGGCACACCGGCACCCCACCTGGGTGGTGATGGCGATGAAGGACGACCTGGTGCGCAGGATGCCGGAGCGGATCTGTCGCGCAGTGCCCAGGGTGACCATGGCATGAAACAGCTTCCGGGCCAGCGCTTCACCGGCCGGGCCCAGCCGTTCCACGGCCCGCAGGACTTTCCGTGTTCTTTTCAGGGTGTTCCGCACGGCCCAGGTCCTCGTCCGAACAGTCTCATACACGCAGCAGGTCACGGAACGGGGACCGGCCGGTCAGTTCCCGGTGGAGCCCCGCGGCAAACAGTTCATAACAACGGGCGCTGGAGTGGAAATCGCAGCTGCAGACGATCATCTCCCGTTTCTTCTGCCCCTCGATGGAGGGGAAGAGATTGGCCCAGGCTATGCCCTCCTCATCCAGGAACGATTCCATAATCCGGTAGATCGGGAGGTAGGGGTGCCCCCGGTGAAGACGGAAGGGGGCAGGCAGAATGGCCACCAGCGGCCGGATGCCCTGCTCCAGGGAAAGGATGCTGAATTCCTTCAGCTGCGCCCGGCTGCGGATCCAGTCCGGTGACCGGGAACCATAGGTGGGCAGCAGCCGCTGGGCGCCGAACAGCTCGCTCCAGCGGTGGGCCGCCCAGTTGGCCAGCGCGCTCCGCGTCTTCACCAGTTGCCGGAAACCCGACCATGGCGGGACGCTGCCTGAGCTGAGCATCCCGTCACCATTGATCAACGGCGCCAGCAGCCGTTGCGGGTCGTTGAGTGTATACCCCAAAATGGCGATATGCGGGTGCAGGCCCAGGCATTTTTTACGGTAGTGGGCCAGTTTCTTTTCCAGGTCGTAGCCGGCCACTCCGCAGTTGATCACTTCCACGGCCGGCCCGGCTTCTCCCGGGTCGGAGCGCAGCATCGTCTCCAGCTGCCGGGGCCAGGACTGGTGCTCCTCCACACCCTCGCCAAAGGTGCAGGAATCGCCCACACAGACGATGCGCACCGTATTGTCCGGGGGACGGGGCGGATAGAGGCGATCCCGAATACCAAGAGCATTGATCTGGTAACACTGTTTCCAGGGCCCGCCCTGGACCCGGGGCGGCCGGTAGTGGTGACAGAAGGTGTTCTCGGGTGTGAATTCGAAACCGAGCTCGGGTGGCTCGGCCAGACGGTAGGTCCAGGGGTCGATCCCCCTGGGCTTCCAGTGCACGAAGAGCCGGACCAGCAGTTCGGCCAGGGCCAGCACCAGGACGACGGCACCGAGGAGGGCGATGATCGGCAGGGGGTTCATCGCTCAGCTCTCCCCCCTACTCTGTTGCACCAGGCAGTCCCCCAGCACCAGGGCGTCCATGCCGGACCTTTTGAAGCAGTCGTAAGCCTGCACCGGGTTGCAGACAATGGGCTCCCCCTTGAGATTGAACGAGGTGTTGAGCAGCAGGGGCAGCCCGGTGCGTTGGCCGAAGACCGAAATCAGCTGATGGTAGAGCCGGTTCACCGATGGAGAAACGGTCTGGATCCGGGCCGTGCCGTCCTGGTGAACCACCGCCGGTATGTTGTCCCGCGCCTCTTCCCGCACCGGCGCGGCCAGTACCATGTACGGGCTGGGAACCTCCAGGTCGAACCACTGGCTGCACTGCTCTTCCAGCACACTGGGGGCAAAGGGGCGGAATGGTTCCCGGCCCTTGACTTTGCTGTTGATCCGGTCCTTCATGCCGGGGTCGGCGGGACTGGCCAGGATCGAGCGGGCGCCAAGGGCCCGGGGCCCGAACTCCATCCTCCCCTGAAACCAGCCGACGATCCGGTTTTCAGACAGCATCCGGGCCACTCTTTCCAGCAGCAGCTCCTCCTCCAGCTGCTCCATGGGGATCTCCCGGGCCCGCAGAAACCCCTCGATCTCCCGGTTGCTGTAGTCCGGGCCGAGGAGCGCCGTCTCCATGGGCTGCAGCTGTATGCGGGGAAAGAGCGACCGGTGGGCCACCGCGGCAGCGCCCAGGGCCGCGCCGGAGTCCCCGGCCGCCGGCTGGATAAAGAGCTGGTCGAAGGGGCCTTCGCGCAGAATCCGGCCGTTGGCCACGCAGTTGAGCATCACGCCCCCGGCCAACGCCAGCCCGTCGGCTCCGGGCACCCGCCGGTGCGCCTCACCGGCCAGGCGGAGCAGCCCCTTTTCCACCACGGCCTGCAGGGTGGCGGCCACGGCCCGGTGGCGGTCCTCCAGCGGCTCCTCCGGCTGCCTCGGCGGCCCGAGGAGCGCCGCCAGTTTTTGGCTGAACATCCGGCGCGTGCTGCGGGGAAAGGAGAAGTAGGACATGTCGAGACGGAAGGCCCCGTGCTCCTCGAAGTGAACCAGTTTCTCGAAGCTGGACATCAATTCCGGCTCGCCGTAGGCGGCCAGCCCCATCACCCGCCCTTCCCCCTCGTTCACCGGGAACCCGAGCCAGGCGGTGATGGTGGAATAGAGCATTCCCAACGAGTGGGGGTAGGGCACCTGGGCCAGTGGTTCCAGCAGACCGTCGGTGCAGCGGCCGATACTGGCGGTGGTCCACTCGCCGGTGCCGTCCACGGTGAGGTAGGCCGGCCGGCGGAAGGGCGAGAGCAGGGCCGCGCTTCCCGCGTGGGCCAGGTGGTGATCCACGAAGAGCAGCGGGCCGTCATAGGATAAATGGCGCCGGACCAGGTGGGGCACCAGCAGCCGGCGGCCCAGCCAGTCGGGGATGGTCTTGATGAAGGCGGGCAGGCTCCGCGGGAACTGCCGGGCGTGGGTCAGCAGGGTCCGCTGGAAGCGGGCCAGCGGCTTTTCGTAAAAAGCCACCGCGTCCACCTCGTCCAGAACGGCGCCGGCCTGGCCGAGACAGTAGTTGATGGCGTGGAACGGAAAAGCGGTATCGTGCTTGCGTCGCGTGAATCGTTCTTCCTCGGCCGCGGCAACGATAACTCCATCCTCCAGATAGGCTGCCGCGGAGTCGTGATAGTAGCATGAGATGCCGAGAACTTTGGCCAACAGCTTGTTCCTCCTCCTGGCCCGCTTCACGCACGGGCTTCAGCCCTTTGTCACGATAGCGCCCCCGGTGAATGGTCCGATCCCTCCGCGATGCTCTCCCCTGTCTTCCCCATCCAGCGCTGCACCCGGTATCGCAGCAGCGAACTGTGCAGGCGCCAGAGCCCCCGGACCGCAGCAGTGAACCGGGGGTGGCGCCACAGGAGGCCGATCACTCTCCCCGGCCGGCTGAAAAAACGGAGGTAGGCCTCGGCCACCAGGTCGTTCACCTCCCGCGGGTCCAGGTCCGAGCAGGTGACGCGCTGGGAAAAAAAGTGATACTGCTCCATTCCCGGAGTGACGAACTGGTCCTGCTGCCGGCGCTGCCACTGCCGGCCAAGCTCGGTGCCGGGATAGGGTATCACCTGAAAGAACTTGGCGGTGAGCAGGTCGGAACCCGTGGCGAACCGGATGGTCTGTTTCATCTCCTCCCTGGTCTCGCCGGGGAACCCGAGCATGAAAAACCCGAAGGGAATCATCCCCAGCCGGCGGGTCTGACGTATGGCCTCCACCAGCTTGCCCAGGTCCAGCCGTTTCCCGATTTCCTTCTGCAGCCGGGGTGAAGCGGTCTCCACGCCGAAGTTGATCTTGTACGCCCCGGCCCGGGCCAGTTTCTCCAGCAGGTCCTGGTCCAGCAGGTCCCCGCGGATGCCGTTGGGGAAGGCGATGTGCAGCCGTGGTTCCAGCGCGATGAGGCCATCGCAGATCTCCCCGGCCCGCCCCTGGTCCACGTTGAAGATGTCGTCGATGATGTGGATCTCACGAACGCCGCAGGTGCGTTGCAGTTCGTCGATCTCCCGCACCACGTTCTCCGCCGAGCGCAGACGGACCCGGCGGCCAAAAAAACTGTGACAGTAGCTGCAGCCGTACGGGCAGCCGCGGGAGGTCATCACCGACATGTAGGGACGCCCCTTCAGCATCCCGTTCCAGTTGGGGAGCCCGGCGTAGCGGTCCAGGGAGGGGAGCAGGTCCCAGGCCGGCAGCGGGAGCGTGTCCAGTTCCTCCACCCGCGGGGCCCGTTGAACGGCGCCACCGGAACCGTCCTCCAGCGGCACGGAATGCGCCCCGTACCACCCGGCCTCCCCGGCCAGCAGGTGGGGCAGGTTCCGTCGCCAGTCCTCCGCCCCGTTTCCGGCGGCAGTCAGCCGGTCCAGCAGTGCGGGCAGGGCCAGTTCGCCCTCCCCCACCAGCAGGCCGTCCAGAGCACCGGCGCCGTCTTTCAGGGCCAGCCCTGGCGAGGAAGTGGCGTAGGGGCCGCCGAGAAGGGTCAGGGGGCGGACGGCCCCGCTGTCCGCCCCCTGGTGGAGGAAACGCAACAGCTGGTGGGCCAGGCCCGCTTCGCAGGTCAGTGCGGAGAGGCCCACCACCGAGGGGCGGGCCTGGTCCAGCAGCTGGGTCAGGGCAGGCCGCCAGGCCCGTCCGTGAAACCCCAGATCGACGAACCGAATGTCCCACGGCCGAACGCACCAGTGACGGATGGCGGATGCCAGGTAGAGCAGGCCCAGGGGAGGGCTCATGGTGCCCAGCCGGGCGTCCGAGCTCCTGATGAGCAGGATCGTGTGCCGCGCAGGTTCCATGTTCGAATCCTGTTGCGTCATTCCGCTCTCTTTCCCGGCTGCTGTCCTGAACACCTGGCGTGCCACTCCTCGTAGAGCATCGAGAAACCCGACCCCATCCCCAGGTGGGTGAACTCCCCGGTGATTCCGGCCCGGCCGGCGTTCCCCATCTCGCGGCAGAGACCGGGGTCCTCCCCCAGCCGGGTCATGGCCCGCACCAGCGCCTCGCCGTCCTCCGGCGGGACCACGAACCCGGTACGGCCATGGTCAACGGCCTCCGGAATGCCGCCCACATCGGTGGCCACCACCGGCAGGCCGGCGGCCATACCCTCGAGGATCGCGTTGGGCAGACCCTCGATGATCGACGGCATGACCATGATGTCCGAGGCGGCCAGCACCCGTGGAATGTCGAAGCGCACACCGGCCATGACCACCGAAGCGGCCAGCCCCAAGCGGTCCCTTTTCTCCTTCACCGCCTCGAACAGTTCACCCTCCCCGACAAAGAAATAGGTGTAGCGACGATTCTCCGGCATCATCGCGATCCACTCCAGGTATCGCAGGTGGTTCTTGAAGCGCCGCATCCCGGCCACGGTGACGAAGACCCGGTTCTCCAGCGGGATACCGTACTCCTTGCGGACAGCCACCCGGGCCTCCTCCCGCCGGTCGCCCTCCAGGCCGTTCCGCCGGGGGTCGACCCCGTTGTAGAGCAGCCTCAGCTTCCCGGGAGAGATCCCCATCCGTTCGATGAGGAAGCGGTTGATCCGCAGCGAGTTGGTGGCCAAACAGTGACAGCTGCCCATGGCGAAACGGTCGTAAAACAGGCGGGGCCGTGTCTTCCAGAAATTGACATTGAGCACGTAGCCGATGCGCACCGGGACCCGGCAGAGCAGGGCGGCCACGGACCCCACGGAGTTGGCCTCGGTGATCCAGGTGTGGACGATATCGGGACGCAGCCTGGCCAGCCAGGTGGTGAGCCGGAAGAGGTGGAGGAAATCGAACTTGACCCGTTTGGGGATCACCGTGATCGGAACCCCTTCGGCCTCAATGAGCTCCCGCTGTACGCAGTTGTTGGTGAAGAGGCAGAGGTGGATATCGTAGCGGGAGCGGTCCAGGGTCTTGATCAGGCTGACCATCTGGGACTCGGCCCCGCCGACGATCATCTGCCGGATCATCAGCACCAGCTTCAGTTTATTCTTCACGGCCCCTCGATTCTCCGGCTGCTCCGGCACGACGCATGGTGGCTCCACTCGCCGGCGGCGGGCTGGTCCTCCCCGCCAAAGTAATTTTCCCGCATCAGTTCCGGGCGAAACCAACGGTCCCGGTAGTAGGTGGTCACGTTGCGGAACATCGACCAGAGATTGTTCAGGGACAGTCCCCGGTTCGGATGCCTGAGGACGTAGCGGGCGGAGCGGAGCGGGTTGCCGAAAAAACGGCAATAGGCCCAGGCCTGCATCGCGTCCACCAGCATCATTCTCTCCGGGGGAGCGGGCAGGCTGCGCGACATGAAGCAAAAGTCCTTGTAGCCCTCGCCGCCGTCCCCCTGTTCCACGGACTGCGGCCCGGCAATGGCCGGGGTCTGGTAAGTCTCGGCCCACATCTCGGCCAGTTTCGTTCCGGGAAAGGGGACGACCTTGAAAAAGTTCGCCCCGTTGAGCCGCGAAGCCGCCGCGAAGCGGATTGTCTCCTGCATCTCCTCCCTGGTCTCGGTGGGAAAGCCGATCATGAAAAAGGCGGAGACGATGATCCCCAACCGGGAGGCCAGGGTGATGTTGCGCTGCAGCAGGTCGAGTTTCATCCGCTTGCCGATGTACTTCTGCACACGCTCCGAACCGGACTCCACCGCCACGTAGATCTTGTAGGTGCCGGCCCGCTTCATCGCCCGCAACGTCTCCTCGTCCAGGTGGTCGCCCCGGATGCCGTTGGGAAAAGCGAGGCTGACCTGCAGGCCCCGCTCGGTGATCATCCGGCAGATGGCGCGCACGCGCTCCAGATCGAAGTTGAAGAAATCGTCGAGAAGGTGAAATTCCCGGGCGCCGTGCTGCTGGTAGAGCAGTTCCATCTCGTCCAGCACGTGCTCCGGCGAACGAGCCCGGACCTTGCGGCCAAAAAATTTGTGACAGTAGACGCAGCCGAACGGGCAGCCGCGGGAGGTCATGATCACCGCCGCCGGAGGAGACTTCAGCGACTGGCTCATGGTGTAGACCGGCCGGGCGGAGTAGTCGGCCATGCGGATGGTGTCCCAGGCCGGTGGCGGCAACTGGTCCAGGTTGCCCAGCAGCGGCCGCGGCGCGGTGAACTCCGGCGTTCCCCCATCCCCCGGCAGGGCCAGCCCGGGAACCGTCCGGGGATCGCCGCCGCCGCGCAGACAGGCCACCAGTTCCGGCAATGTCTGTTCCCCCTCACCCCGGACCACGAAGTCCACCAGGCCCCGGGCCAGCAGGTGACCCGGGTCGGATGTGGGGTGCGGACCGCCGGCCACCACCAACGGGCGGTTGTCACCCCCCCGGGCCAGGCGAGCCACCTGGACCATCAGGTCGGCCTCCACGGTGAGCCCCGACAGCCCCACCAGGTCCGGAGCAAACTCCTCGAGCAGCTCTGACAGCCGGCGGGGGTTCAAACCGAGGAGCGCGTAGTCCACCACCCGCACCGCCGATGGTGGAGGAAGGAGGTCACGGCGCAGGGCGCCCACCAGGTAGAGCAGACCCAGGGGCGGCACAATGCTCAACAGGTCGGCCCTGGAGGTCCGGATGAAGAGCATGCGGTCGATGGTCCTGCCGCTCATCGCCCCACCCCCTTCCCGCCGCGCGCGGGCAGGCGCCCGGCCTGAACAAAGTAGCCCCCCGCCCCCCGCAGGGTCAGAACCCATTTCAGCTGCACCGCCATTGCCGGCCAGCCGCCCAGCGGGCGGCCGCTGTCACTGAGCCACTGTCGAGGCTGCGGGGCGCCGGCAAAAATCCTGCGCCGGGGAAAGCAGCCCAGCGGCTCCAGGCCGGCCTCGGAAAACCAGGCACCCAGTTCGGCCAGACTGACGGTCAGCTCGTGGGGGTGGAGATACTGGTCGTGATACCAGGAATCGAGGCCCGCCGGATCCGCTTGCTGGTCCTCGTCCGGCAACTGGCCCCGCAGCCGGGCTTTCAGCAGGGCCGGGTCCCCGGGCGGGCCGCCTTCCGCTGAGCGCCACTGCCGCAGACGGTGGACCAGCCGACCATATCTGTTGTAGAGCCCCAGCAGCATGATCCCCCCGGGACGCAACAGCCGGGCCAGGGCCCGGAACCCCTGCCGCGGATCGGCGGTGTGGTGCAGGACACCGAGGCAGAGCACCACGTCGAACCGGCCGTGGAGCAGCGGCACCCGGAACAGGTCCCCCTGGACATAGGATACGTTGTCCAGGACCAGCGCCCTTTTCAGCCCCAGGGCGTGCTCCAGCGACGCCGACGAGAAATCGACCCCCACCACGCGCCGGTTGCGCAGGCTGAGCAGCGCGGCCAGCCTGCCGGTGCCGCACCCCACATCGGCCAGACGGATCCCGGTGGGCAGGTCACTGTCCAGCTGGCGGGGGAACCACCGGGCGGCAGCACGCAGGTCGTCACGGGTGGAAAAGCGGGTCTGCTGGAACGCGGGAAAGGGGTGGGCTTCGTAAAACGACTGCACCCGCCGCCCCACTTCTTCAGGTCGTCCGTTCACCGGCAGACTCCTCCTCCGCTGGAGCGCCGGAGCCGGCTCTTGGAATCCTGACCGCGGCGGACTGATCTGCCTATCAGCTCGGGTTACAGGACTGTCCCTTTAAAAATGGGCGTAGATGAACGGCTCGATCCGTGGAGGCGCCTCCGGCCACTTGACCAGCAGCACCAGGAGAATCAGCAGGGACCCCACGAACAGGCCCGAGCGGTTGTCCCCGCGGCGGGATAAGTCCCACCACTGCCGCAACAGTTCTCTGACCACTCTGACCTTGTTCATCTGAACCCGCCGTTGAAAACCGCCAGATTTTTAAAAAGGAAACAGGTGCAATCGCACCGGAATCCGGACATTCCCGGCATTCCTTGCGTTTTGTGAATTATACGATCACGTAGTGCTTCGGTCAACGCGGAGAACCTGCTCCGCTGCCTATTGCCCGATCACCGTGCAACTGCCGCTGTCCGTGTCGCCGGCCGGCGCGTAGGGCGGCTGGTTGTAAGGAGCCGGGGTCACATCCTCTCCCAGGAGGGTGAAGATGTTTGTTCCCCTCAGCGTGCCCAGCGCCGGGAAGTTCTGGTTCCAGAACGTGGTGTAGGCCTCGCCGGGGTCGAGATTGGTCCAGCCGGCGCGCCAGTTGCTGAAAAATCCGCCGGACGCGATATGGGCGTCGATGCGTGCCGCGGCCCGCCGGTTCTCGCTGGTCAGGTTCTCCAGCTGGACCCAGAACTGCGAGGAAAAGGGCAGGGTGCCGCTGTCCGGAACACAGTCGAAAGTGACGGCCAGGGTGTCCACCGGCTGCGGGTTGCACTCCGGGTCGTGGTAGGCGATCCAGGTGCTCCAGCTGCTGGAGGAGGTGGTGTACTCGTGGTGCATCCAGAAGGTGGTGCCGTCCGCCGGGTCCAGGGCCACCGCGCTGTAGTCACCCCAACGACTGGTGGTGTAGCCGGTGGTGCTGGCCTTCTGGATCACCAGGTCGGGCATGGTGCCGGGCGGGTCATCGGCACAGCGGGAGGCCCGGGCCATGGAGATGTATTCGCTGGTCGATGACCGGGCGAAACACATCACCGCATTGCCCTCGTCATCGGCGGAGATGGAGTTGAAGAAGGTCCGCACCCCGGCGCCGGGGTCCACCGTGCCCGACTGGACCAGGGTGGGCGTGCCGGATGCCGGCCAGTTGCCGGTATCGATCTCGTACCAGCGGGAGAGCACCCGGGAACTGCCGATGTGGTGGCAGGCCCAGAGTGAACCGTTGCGCCAGACACAACTCCAGAAGCGGTTGTCAAAGGTCTCCGGCCGGGTGGAAGTGCCCAGTTGCGGCGGATCTTCCGGCGGGGAGTAGGCGGGCACGGTGAGGTTGTAGGTCACCCGGGAGACCGAGCCCAGCGGGTCGGTGATGGCGTGCAGCCGCACCGTGGTGTTGGAGCTGGATTCGAAGTGCTCGATCATGTACATCGCCGGGGCGGTGCCGTAAGTCACCGGGATGCCGTGGGACTGCGTGCCGCTGATGGTCAGGGTGTTGGTGATGGAGGCCGCGCCGCCGCTGAGCAGCGGCGTCTTGTTCAGGATGTAGATCACGTAGTTGTAGCTGGTCCAGCAGTCGGCGGTGAGGTAGACCGCCTGGCTGTCCACCGCGATGTTGGGCGAGTCGATAGTGCCCCCGCAGTGGGTGGTGGCGTTGATCCGGTACTTGTGCCAGGTGCCGTTGGGATTCGAGTCGTCGGAGACGGCCAGCAGGAAGTAGGAATCGTTGGAATTGCCCCGCTCGTTGGCCATGGCCATGAAGCGGTTGGAGTGGGGATCGTAGAGCACCTCGGGGTCAAAAACAAAGTTGGTGGTCCCCAGCGAGCCCCAGAACCCGTAGCTGTCCTCGATCTCGTCGATGAAGGTCCGGGTGCCGTCCTTGTCGAAGAAGGCGATGGCGCCGTTGGTCATCACCACCACGTGGTCCGGCCCCACTGCCAGGTGCGGGTCGGGCGGGGTCCAGCCGGTGCTGGCCAGCCCGAAAAAACCGCCGTCGGCCAGCGGTACCGGCGAGGGGTCGCCGCCAAACGGCTCCTGGTCCCTCCGCAGGGCGGGGTCCCAGACCGGCGGCTGGTGCGGTGCGGCCACGTCGGATACCCCATGGATCAGAGCGCCGTCCGGATGTTGCGCGGCCCGCCGGGCCTGGTCGCCGCTTTTGCGGTCGCCGGCCATGGCGGTGATCAACGAGTGGAACGCCGCGGTCTGCCGCGCTTCCCGCTCCACTGCGGGATCCACGGCGATATTCATTCCGGCCGGCAGCAGCAGCGTGAGATAGGCGCCATGCTCGTCAGCCAGCCCCTCCCCTGCCCCGCTCCAGACCGCAGCCAGCTGTCCCTGGTCACCGGCCGCCAGGCGGAGACGGCCGCTGGCCTGGGCCAGCCGCTGCTCGCCGGCCGTTGACCTGGCCAGGTGGAAAGCGTCACCATCGGGGACGCCGCCGGAGGTGAAGAAACGGGCCATCACGTCGGACCCGCGGCTGCCCTCGGTGAACTGGTTCCAGGCCACCACAAACCGGCCGTCGGGCAGGAAGACGGCGGCCGCGCCGTTCTGGATCCCTGCACACCGCCGGTGAACGGTGAACGCCGGCTCCAGGGGGCCGCCGTCGGTGGTGAACAGCCGGGCCCGCACATCGTAATCGGCAGCTTCACCGCCGTGCTCCAGCCAGGCGGTGAGCAGCCGGCCGTCGCCGGAGACGGCCAGCACCGGTTCGATGGCGCCGAGGTCGCCGCCGCTGTTCAGTTTGAACGGTGTACCCGCCACGCCATCGGCCGCGAAGCATCGGCCGTACACCCCGGCAGGCCGGCCGTCGGTATCCAGCGCCGCATAGACCGCGGCAAAACCGCCGCCGGGGAGTGTGGCCAGGGAGGGCAGCCGCTCGCCGGCCAGCGCAGGCTGGCCCAGGCGGAACTCGGCCCCCGCGGGCCGGCCCGCGGAATCGAATCGGCGGGCCCAGGCCCGGGGCAGGTTCCCCTGCTTCCCGGGGCCGCTCCAGGCCACCACGAAGCCGCCGTCGGCAAGCGCGGTGCAGACCGCGTCCGACTGGTTCCCCCGGGTCATCTGGTGGGCCACCATCTCATCGGTCAACGGCGCCAGACCGGAGCCGAAGAGACGGACCAGAACCCCGCCCAGACTGCCGTCCTGGCCCAGGGCATCCCAGCAGAACGCCGTCCGTCCATCGCCCAGCAGGGCGCCGGAGACGCCGGCCTGGTCCGGCGGGACTTCCTGGTTGAGCCTGGTCTCCAGGCCCAGGCGCCGGCCCTGCGGATCGAACCGCTGGGCGTACAGCTCGTGACCCCGGCCTTCCTGACGCCGGCTCTGCCAGAAAACGGTGAGATGCCCGTCCTCGTCCATCACCAGGGCCGGCGCGTACCTGCCGGCCGGCCAGGTGTGAGTTGACCCGTGCCTCGAGACGCACGCCAGCGGTCACCGCCGGCGTCGAGGATAGTCCGCCGTGTCCAGGGCCGGAGCCTCTCCGGCTGCCGAGCCCTGGAGCAGCGCCGCAGCCACCCCGTCCGGGGTGTGCGCCGGGGCGCCGGACACGGAGCAGAGGCTGAGCAGAACCAGGGCCAGTGGAAGGGATACACGTCGCGGGAACATCATCGGCTACCTGCCTTTCGGGCGCACGGGCCACTTTTCCCCGGGGCCGGGGCCCCGGAGTGCAAAGGGGCCCGGTGAACACCGGGCCCTTGGTCAGATTGTCTGGCCGCCCCTTGCCCGGAACCCCGGGCAGGTCACTCTCCCTGGGGGGCCACACCGGTCACCGTGCAGAAGCCGGTGTCGGTGTCGCCGGAGGGCTGGTAGGGCGGCTGGTTGTAAGGCGCGGGGGTCACGTCCTCCACCACCAGGGTGAAGACGTTGTTCCCATCGGTGGCGGCCAGGGCCGGAATGCCCTGGTTCCAGCCGAAGGCGTACACTTCCTCCGCCGACAGCACCAGGTTGCCGGCGCGCCAGTTGCTGTATCCGGTGCCGTTCCCCAGCAGAACGTCCAGGTGGCCGCCCACCTGGCGGAAGTAGCTGGTGAGGTTTTCCATCTGATCTGGAACCAGGAACTGAAGGGCAGCGTACCCGAACCGGGTACGCAGCTCATGGCGGCCACCACCGTGTGTTCCACGCCGCCCGACCAGGGCTGGCACTCGGCCCCGGTCATCAGCACGTCATCGATATACCAGCCGTCGTCGCTCACCGAGCTGTCGGTGGCCAGACGGAAGCGGACATTGGCCGTGGCTCCGGCATAGCCGGCGAGGTCCACCACCACCTGGCTCATGGTGCTGTTGGTCCCGGTCCAGGCGCTGCGCCCGCCCAGGGGGTTGCTGAACGCGGTGGAGATGGTGCCGCTGTAGCCGCCCTGGGTGATGTCCGGCCCCAGGTCGGCCCAGCTGGAGCCGCCGTCGGTGGAGATCTCGATCACGCAGCCGTCGTAGCTGCTCTCCATGTTGAAGTAGTGCCAGAAGCTGAACTCGGAGAGGTTGGTCACCGACAGCACCGGGGTGACCAGGGAAACGTCCTTCACCGTGGAGATATCGCTGGAGAACCAGATATTGTCCGGGCTGTGCGCATAGCTGCTGGTGATGATCGACCAGTCGTCGACGCCCTGGTCGGCAAAGTGCGTCCAGCTGCCCCCGCCGCTCTCCATGTCATCTTCGAAGAAGAGGCCGGTGCCCCCCACCTGGATGTAGAGGGTGTCGGTGGCCGACCCCTGGTCGGTGGCGATGGTGGCGTCGAAACTCAGCTGCTGGCCGCAGGGGGTGGAGAGGTCGACGCTGAAGCGGAAGTGCGGGCTGAGGCTCAGCGCCGTGTTGCCGGCGGCGATGTCGGGGTAGTCGGCACTGCCGTCGAGCACGGTGACATAGCCGGGATCGTTGCTGGTCAGGGTCACCGAGACATTGCTGGTATCCACCGCCCCGGTGTTTTCGATGGTCAGTTCCACGAAGGCCGTCTCGCCCATGTCCACGTCGCCGTCGTTGTTGCCGTCCGGGGCGTCGATCACGGTCTGGCCGTGGAGCGCCATCTGCGCCGCCTCCACGGTGATGCCGAAGAACGACTCCCACGACTGTCTGCTGCCGTCGGTGGCGCTGACCGTGAACTGGATCTCTTCGCCGTGGGGGCAGCTGCCCAGCACCTCGAAAACCAGGCCGTCGACGTTGGTCCGGGTCTCGTTGGGCGCGAAGTTGCCGTAGGCCGCGCTGTTGTCGAGGAAATTGATGTGCGGGCTGGTGCTGGTCACCGTGGCGCTCACGCCGTAGGCGGTGTCCACGCCGTAGTTGCGCAGGTCCAGCAGCAGTTCCACCGTCTCGCCCGGCGTGGCGATGCCGTCGCCGTTGCCGTTGGACGCGCCGCTCTGATCATCGTCCAGCAGGTGGCTGACGTAGGAGACGAACGGCCCCTCCTGGGGGATCACCTCCACGCTGGCCTGGTAGCGGTAGCAGTTGGCCTTGGTCACCGTCACCGTCATGTTGGGCAGACCGGGCAGCTGCCCGGAAATGGGAACCATGGCGGGGAACCCGGTGCCGTCGGCCACCCCGAGGATCTGCCCGTTGCGGGTCAGGGCGATCAGCGAACCGGCAGGCGCGGTGACGGTGAAGGTGGGCGCCATGGCAAAGAGCACGCCCTGGTGGCTGACGTTCATTGTGGCGGGCACTTCGGAGAAGAGGGTCAGGAAGGGATCGGAATGGTGGTGGAACAGGTCGTAGGTGATCTGCTTGTCGCTGGGATTGTAGGGCCAGTTGGAGGCCTGGAGGTAGTATTTTCCGCTGGCGTTGGCGAATGCCGGGCGCAGGTCGTTTGCGCCGGTGGCCCGCCCCACCGAGGGATACCCGGGATCGAAACCGGGCCACATGGAGTCGTAGAGACCGAAGATGTAGGTGTCGTTGACAAAGGAGTAGGAAACCTGGGTGGCCGCGGTCAAACCCAGGGCGCCGCCGGGCATGCGGTGGAAGGCCTCGGCAAAGACCTCGCTGGAGTAATCGAACCGCCCGGTGAGGCAGTTGATGGAGAAGACCCAGGGCAGCATGCTGTTGGAAAGGCCGGAGAGATTGGAAGACCCGTAGTTCGGCTCGCCCCAGCCGGTCTCGCTGCCGTGGTCCCGGTGCTGGAGGATGAAGGCCCCGGAATTGATCGCGGCGTTGATTCCGGTGGGCGACCCGCTGTTCCAGTCGATCTCCGCCGGGATGGTGGCGGGGATGTAGTCCAGGCCGGTGGGGCCGAAATAGTCCACCACCATCGGGGTGTTGGCGTTGCTCGACCAGGGGTCGCCCGGCTGGGGGTTACCGTAGTAGACGTTGTACTGGCGCACCGGGCTCATGCCCAGCTCGTTCTCCCAGAATCCGTGGATCACCTCGGTGCAGAGCTGGAACCAGCGCTCGGTCTGGAACCCGCAGGCCACGATGGGGTTGGCGTAGAAGTTGGCCGCGGTGGGCGGGTTCTCCTCGTAGTCGATGAACTTGTTGATCATGATCGCCAGCTCGCCGGCGTTGCGGGCGGTGATCCTGGCGTTGATCAGGTCCGGCAGGTGGTCGCCGTCGATGTCGGCGAAGGCGTTGTCGGTGATGAATGTCCCGGAATAGGGGTGGGACTGGCTGGGACTGGTGATCCCGCCGGGCTGTCCGCTGGCGGCGTAGTCGCCCAGCAGCAGGAAGGCCACCGGCGCGGTGGACCAGCTGCCGTACGCGTTGTCGATAAAGGTCTCGATGGCCGAGACGGTGTTGCCGCCGATCTCGGTCACCGTGTAGACCTGGGAGGAGATGCCCTGATCCATGCGGAAGTCGGCGATGGTCTGCCCCCAGGTGATGAAGTCGGTGTCGTCGGGAACGATGATGATGTATTCCACGCCGTCGCGGCCCGAATAGTCCCGCGTCGAGTAATCCACCAGGGGCAGGCGGTCGAAGTTGACCAGCTGGTGCTGGAGGATCGGGTCCCAGTGGCGGGAACGGAGACGCTCGGTGCCGAACTCACCCGGTTGGCCGCCGACGAAGGAGACCCGGATCCGCAGGTCGGTGATCACGGTCAGTTCGGTGGTGGCCGGGTTCCAGGAGAAGGGTGTGATGCCCACCAGGCAGGAGTTCACCCCCCGCAGCTGCCGCGCCGCGGAGAGCTTCACCGCCTCCTTGGGCCAGGACGTGTTCCCCTGGTAGATGGCGGGATCCTTTTCCGGCAGCGGGGCTGTCGGCTCCACGTCGAAGGGCAGTCTGGCCGAGGGCAGCACATTGACCCCGGGGAACACCCGTGTGCGCTGGTCGAGGATCTCCACCCTGGCCCCGGCGCCGTTGGGCAGCGCCACGTAGCGGCCGCTGCCGGGCAGGTTCGGCTCGCCCGGATTGGTGGGCAGAATGGCTCCGGGGATGGTGACCCGGGTGAAGGCCTCGCCACGCAGCGTCACCGGCGAGAGGGTCAACGATGGTAGAGCGTAGACCAGTTCCAGGCCGTCATCACCGCTGTACACCACGGTGAATCCCGGCTCTCCCCAGTCACTGTCGAAGTCGATTGTGCGGCTCGCGGGCTCCACGGCCATGGCCGGCAGGGCGGCGAGCAGGATGAGGCAGGTCAGGGCACAGATTTTCCAGCAGGGATTCATGACGTGTGGCCTCCGGTTGTGCTGATGATATAACGTCAACTATTTGTTGCTTTAAGGCCGAAGCTATGACTTCGCCGGGCAACCGCCGATACGGCTCACCCGACCTGAACCGGGCCGCGTTTTGGGGAAAAGTTGCTTGGTGGCACGGACTGCGAAGCCCGGGGGCAACTTCAAATCAAAAACGCTCTTCCTTGAATATATGGCAAAATCAAGAAAATTCAAGGGGAATCGGACGTACACCGGCAGGGTTTTCAGGGGCGACAGGTGCGGCAGGGCGTGCACCCGCGCTTCTCCGCCGAGGCCAGGGATAGGGTGCTGGTCTTGCGCCCCTTGATGTGCGGACAGCCGCGGCGGTGGTAGCGGGACCCCTTGGTGGTGACCAGAACCTTGTCCGCCGAGCGGGACGGCCACCCGGCCCAGAGGCCCACCCCCTGGTCCCGGGCAACCTGCTCGGCTTTGACATAATCATCGTACAGCGGGTGAGCCCAGGCCCTGGTGGCCCGGGCCAGTCCCTGCCGCAGCAGTTCGAGGTTGAGACAGACCGGTTCCCGGCGGCCCAGACCGTCGAGGCGATCGACCCAGACGTAGGCCAGGACCCGCTGGTACTTGTCCCGCTGCGCTCCGTCAATGGAATCTCCGTCGTGGTACTGCAGTTCCACCGTTCGCGCCGAAACCAGCGAGATAGCCAGGCCCATGGCCTCCCGGCCAAAGGGTTCCTCCCCCCGCTCGGGATGGTGCACTTCCGGGGCGTCCACCCCGAGGAGCCGCACCCGTTCGCCACTCTCCAGACGGATGGTATCGCCGTCGTAGACCCATTCGCAGCGGTGGGTGTCGGCCGGGGAAGCCGCGGAGAAGACAAGCAGCGCCAGAACCAGCAGGGCCGGATTCCGGCAATGGGCGGAATATCCGGGAGACACGTATCTACCCCACCTTCGACTTGGCGCGCATCAGCACCATCGCCGCCGGGATCAGGCCGGCGTTGGCCAGCAGCATGAACGGTTCGAGGCGGGTCCAGTTGAAGCGCACTGAAAAACCGCGGGTCACGTTTTCCGTGGTCAGCGGGGTGAAGATCTGCCGGCCCACCGTCGGTTCGCGGCTCCCTCTGACAAAGTAGAGGCCGCTGCCCTTGTTGAGAAACCGGTGCACCCGGCGGGAGAATTCGGGCCACTGCTCGAGGGGGATGTTGTGCAGGCAGCCGCGGTCGATCACCGCGTCCACATTGGTCCGCGGGACCATGGGCGAGAAGATGTCCACCCGCTGAAAGGTGACCCGGGCCCCGGCCTCGCGCGCCGCCTCCCGGGCCAGATCGATGGCGGTCTGGGAAATGTCCCAACCGGTGACGGTGGCCCCGGCCCCGGCAAGGTAGATCGAATCGGTGCCCGCTCCGCACCCCACTTCCAGCACCCGGGCCCCGGGCTTGATCAGGCCGCAGCTGACCATGGCCACCAGTTCGGGACTGGGGTGGTCATAGTGCCACTTTTTGAGGTAAGCGCCGCTGCGGTAGGCCTCCAGCCAGTGTTCGGCGGAACGGTCGCTGTTGTTCCCGTCGTGCTGGGAAGAGTTCATCTGCTATCTGCACCTCCCGAAAGAAAGATCTTTGATAGCACAGAGGCCGCTCGGGACGCAAGCAGGGGGCGCCGGCCGCGTTGCCAAGGCCCCGGCAAAATGCTATTCTGCCGGTTCCGAACCAGAGCGGAAAAGCCGTGAAAGGCTTGATATCAGGGTGTTTCCAGCACCCCGGAGAAGGTCGACATGAGTTGGGTCTGGGACAGCGTCAAACAGTTCATCGTTCACCGGCTGACCCCTCCCTTCATGGTCAAGACCTTTGCCGGGCCCTACGTGGCGGGCGACAGCATTGAGTCCGCGCTCGAGATTGCCCGAGAGCTCTACCGCTCCCGGGGCATCCTGAGCACCCTGGACGTCCTCGGTGAAGAAGTTACCTCACCCGGGGAGGTGGAAAAACAGGTGGATCTGTATCTCCGCCTGGTGGGACGCCTCGCGGACTCCGCTCAGAGCACCATATCGCTCAAGCCGTCGGCCATGGGCCTCGAACTGGACGGCGAGCTGGCCATGGAGAGCATCAACCGGGTCGTGTCCGCGGCCGCCCGGGCCGGTGTGGGGACCACCATCGATATGGAGGACCACCGCCTGACCTCGGCCACGCTGCAGCTGCACCGCCGGCTGCGGGAACACTACCCCGCCGAACAGCTGGGCACCGTCCTGCAGTCGAGGCTCTTTCGCACGGCGGCGGATATCGATGACCTGTCCGACCTACCGTCCCGGATCAGGCTGGTCATCGGCATCTACAATGAACCGGCCGAGGTGGCCCACACCCGCAAGCGGGAGATCAAGAAGAACTACCTCGTCCTGCTGCGCAAGCTGATCGAGGGCGGCCACCGGGTGGAGATCGCCACCCACGACGAGACCCTGCTGGAGCGCAGCCGGCAAATCCTGGAGGAATTTCAGATCCCGCGGTCGAACTACGAGTTCCAGATGCTGCTCGGGGTACCGCGGGAGCCGCTGCAGCAGCGGCTGGTGAGCGAAGGCCACGTAGTCCGGCTCTACGTCCCCTTTGCCGAAAACTGGGCGGACGCGATCGCCTATCTGAAGCGCCGGATGGTGGAGAACCCGAGCATGGCCGGAATGGTGCTGAAAAACCTGTTCAGCACCGGCGGAAACGGAGCCAGCAGATGAACCAGGATTCGAAAAACGAGGGCGGACGCGGCCGGCGCGGGTCCGGAAACGAACGCGGCGGCAACCGCCAGCGCAAGCCAGGGGCCGGTGCCCCGGCCTCGGGGCAGGAAGGGCAGCAGAAGAAACGCAGCCGCTCCCGGAGCGGTCAGGGCCGCAAACAGGAACAGCGGGCGGATGCACCCCAGTCGGGGAATCGGCAGGGCGAACGGTCCGAACGCCGCCGGAACCGCAGGCCCCGCAACCGTCCCCGGGGCCCGGCCGGCGCCAAACCGTCCCAGGAGGCCCAGGCCGCCGGACAGCAGCGCCAGCCCTCCGGTCACCCTGCCGGAGACCAGCCCAAACGGGATGCCCGCCCGGACCGCCAGCGGACCTCGAAACGCCGCATCTGGCTGGAGACCGTGAACCGGGACTCCGGACCCTGGTTCACCGCCCGGGCCGAGGGCGGCCGCCCGCTGCGCTTCACCGTCCTCTTCGGCAGCAAGGCGTGGGACCCGCTGGTCAAAACGCCGCCCCAGGAACTGGTCAGTGGAAACCGGGTCAGGACAGTCCAGCTGGAACAGGTCCACGGCTCCCGGGTTCACCTGCTGGGCTCACTGGCCCATGCCGACACCTTCCCCCGGGAGGGGGATGCCATGGTGACCCGCGCCCCGGGCCTGGCCCTGGTGATCGCCACCGCCGACTGCGTGCCGGTGATGCTGGCCGACCGCCGGGGCACCACGGTGGCCGCGGTACACGCCGGCTGGCGCGGGATCGCCGACGGACTGCCGGCCAAGGTGGTCCAGCGGATGTCCGAAGCCTTCCAGATACAGGCCGGCCGCTTTCTCGCCTTTATCGGCCCCTCCATCTCCTGCCAGGGCTACCGGGTGGGCGACGAAGTGGTCCAGAAGGTAGCCGCCTCACTGCCCGAGAACGGCATGGAGGGGGTGCTGCACCAGGAGAGCGACGGACCACACCTCGACCTGGAGGCGGCAGTGCGTATCCAGCTGCTGGCGGCCGGCCTGCACGAGCGGTCGATCTATGGGGGACTGCCCTCCACCGACGGGCCGGAAGGCCTGTTCCACTCCCACCGCCAGTCCGGCGGCACCGCCGGCCGAATGCATTCGATGATCTACCTCGATGCCGTGGAGGAGGATGAACAGCCCCCCAGGTCGGAAGAACAGGAGGAGCGCGGCGACCAGCAGCCGGAAACCCGCATCCGACAGCCACGGAGGGTCCGGTGATGCCCGAAGAGAGCCGGCCGGCGGGTGGCGGCCGGCTGATCGTCCTCGAAGGGATCGACGGCTCGGGGAAATCGAGCCTTGCCGCCTGGCTGGCCCGGCGGTTGACGGACGCCGGAAACAGCACCGTGCTCCGCCGCGAGCCCACCGACGGCCCGGCGGGACAGGAGCTGCGGCGGATCATCAGCGAAGGGCGCAAGGGCATCGCCCCCGAGGCCGAAACGGCGCTGTTCATCGAGGACCGCCGCCAGCACGTGGCTTCCGGTATCCGGCCCGACCTGGAGGCCGGGCGAGTGGTGGTTCTGGACCGCTACTACCTCTCCACCGCCGCCTACCAGGGCGCACTGGGCATGGACCCCGAGTCGATCCTGTCCGAGAACGAGTCCTTCGCCCCCCAGCCCGACCTGGCCCTGCTCCTCGACCTGCCGGTATCCACCTCCCTGGAGCGGATCAGACTGGGCCGGGGGGGGCAGCGCTCGGCCTTCGAGAAGGAAGCCTACCTGGAGCAGGTTCGCCGGCTCTTCCTCCAGCTCCGGCGGCCCTGGTTCCACCGCATCGACGCTGACCGGCCGCAGCCGGACGTGCAGGATGCCGTCCTGTCCATGGTGCGTGAAGAGCTGCCCGATCTGTTCGTGGAAAAGTGAGGCTCAGGATGCGGCGGTGAGCGCGGCTCCGGCCATGTTGGCCAGAATGGAGCAGAAGTCCACTTCCCAGGGGCTGAAGCTTCCCCGTCCCCGCGAGGTGGAGACACAGAGCAGTCCCACAATGCCCCCGTTACGACAGACCGGCACACAGAGTGACGAACCGCCGTTGCCGTGCGTGTCAGAGCGGCCGAGGGTGCCCCCGTTCTCCACCACGGTGCCGGTACCCCTGGTCAGCGAGTCGAGGATTGCCGGATATTCCTTCAGCACCGCATCCAGGTCCTGGCCCCGCCGGCGGGCCGAAGGAACCGCGGAGTAGCTCTCCCGGGCCAGCCGGCAATTGAGAACGAACCGCGCACCGTCCACGTCGATGTGTTCGCTGAGCGTCTCGAGGATCGCCCGGAGTTTGCGGTCGGTGGCCATCTGGCCGAGGATCATGCTCGAAAGGTCGTCGAGCACGCCGAGCACGCCCGACGGCGCAATCACGTCAAGCGGTATCGCCGTGGGTACGGATGCGGCTCTCTTCTCACCCATTATCAATCCTCTCCAGATCACTGCCGAACATACCAGCAGAGTCCCCTTATGAATCGGCAACATGGGCGGCGACATTAAACAGGAAATTGGCCGGGAAAACCGGCCGCGGAGATGCGGTGGCCAGACAGGCGGGTGGGGCGGCGCTGCGCGGGACGGTCAGTCGGGAACCACCTGGATCTCGGGAGGCGGCTGGGTGTTTTTCTGCGACCCCACCGAGGTTCCGCAGACCCGGCAGGTGTAGTCGTAGAGATCGCCGCCGGGAAGGACCAGCAGCAAGCGGCGGCGGACCGGCTGCGCCTCCCGGCATGTGGGACAGAAAAGTCGGGACGCCTCGAAGTCATCGAATTGCCGTCCCGGCTGTCCCTGGGGATATCCAGGGTATCCGCGCATGACACACCTCCTGAAACCCGCTTCAACCGCGGGTTCCGAACCCGGTGCGGGTGATCCGCAGCCGGTTCACCTCGGCCGGTTGAAGACCGAAAATCTCGCTTAGCGCCAGCCGCCAGCCGGCCACCGCTGTCTCCCCGGTGCTGAGCCGCAACCGGAAAAGCAGGTCCGTGGTCCCGTCGCCCAGCTGTTCCAGATGCAGCACGTCCTGAATCAGGTCCACCTCACGCGGCTTGCCCGACTTGCCCACCGACCGGGCCGGCCAGGTGTCCCGCCGGGCGAAACGCTCCAGCGCACCGGTCACCTCGTCGACGCTGCGCAGCGGCAGCCCCTCTTCTCCCGTCGGCGGGAAGGCTACCCGGTAGTCGGCGCTGACCAGCTTGCCGAAGAGCGACACCCCGCGCCCGGGAAGACGTTCCACGGCGGTCACCCGCAGCCCTTCGGGCAGGGCCTGGTTGATCGCCCGCCGGTGGACCTCCGGGTCCAGCGGCTCGACAAAACGGCCTTCGAAGAATTCGGCCAGTCCGCAGTGGCCCAGGGGCAACGGCGGCCCGTAGGAAAACCGCGGCCGGGGTGAAAAACCCTTCGAGTAGTCGGGGCGCAGACCCGCGGCTCGCACCCCCCGCTCGAAGGCGCGCACCAGGTCGAGGTGCGAGATGAGCACCGCCGGTCCTTCCTTGCTGAAAGTGAAGCGGTAGAGCAGCGGGTCGACCTGGCTGTCTTCCGGCGTCTTCCACGCCGCGGGCAGCGCAGCCTCTCCGGCCGCGACTCCGCCGGTTTCCACCGCGGGCCCCGGCCCTTCCGTCTCGCGGCGCAGGAAATCGCACTCGTCCTTGCCCAGCCCGCAGCCGGTGCAGCCCTCGGTGCGGCAGTCCGGAGTGGTTTCCTCGGCCAGCGCCCGCTGCCACTCCTTGACCAGGAACGACCGCCGCAGCCCGGTGTTGATGAAATCCCAGGGCAGCGGGTCCTCCGGGTCCCGCTCGGCGGTTTCCCGCTGCGGGTCGATGCCGGCCTCGGCAAATGCCTCGGCCCAGACTGCCGGCGAACAGTTCTCGCTCCAGCTCTCCAGCTTGAGCCCCTTGCGCCAGGCCAGTTCCAGGGCCCGTCCGGTGTTGCGGCCCCCGCGGGCCAGCACCGCCTCGATCAGGGCCAGGTCCGGCTCGTGCCACTTCACCGAGATGCCGGGGATCCGCGACAACCGCTCGCGCAGCCGGGAGAGATGGCGGTTCAGCTGGTCCACCGGCCCGAAGGCCGCCCACTGGAACGGGGTGTGCGGCTTGGGCACGAACGGTGAGAGGCTGATATTGGCCCGCCCCGGCCGGCCCTTGCCCCGGCGCCCCAGACGCGAGACCTCCTGGGCCAGATCGATGATGCCCTCCAGGTCCTCCTCCCGCTCCCCGGGCAGCCCGATCATGAAGTAGAGCTTCACCAGCTGCCAGCCCTCGGCGTAGACCGTGGCCACCGTTTCCAGCAGCTGTTCGCGGCTGAGGTTCTTGTTGATCACCCGCCGCAGCCGCTCGGTGCCCGCCTCGGGGGCAAAAGTGAAGCCGCTCTTGCGCACCGCCTTGACCAGCCGGGCCAGCCGGGGGCTGAACTTGTCGGCGCGCAGCGAGGGGAGCGACACCGATACCCGGCGGCAGGCCATCCGGCTGTTCAGCGTGGAGATCAGTTCCTCGATCCGGCTGTGGTCCGAGCTGGAGAGCGAGACCAGGCCCACCTCCTCCCAGCCGCTGGCTTCGATGCCCCTCTGGGCCGCCTCCACCAGCTGGTCCGGGTCGCGCTCGCGCACCGGGCGGTAGATGTAGCCGGCACCGCAGAAGCGGCAGCCGCGGCTGCAGCCGCGCATGATCTCCAGGGTCAGGCGGTCCTGGGAGATGCCGGTGAGCGGAACCAGCGGCCGGTCGGGGATGTGCGTCGGCGACAGCGTGGTCAGCAGGCGGCGCCGCACACCGTCCGGGGAAGGGACCGCAGGGACATAGACACCGGTCACCGATACGGCCGCCTCCAGGAAATCATTGCGGCGGCCCTGGCGCACCGGCCCGAGGGACCGGGCAAGATCGGCCAGCTGGGGCAGCCCCTCCTCACCGTCGCCGATGAAGAAGAGGTCGATGAAGTCGGCCAGCGGCTCGGGGTTCCAGGCGCTGGGGCCGCCGGCCATCACCACCGGCCCGTCCGGGCCGCGCTCCGCGGCGTGCAGCGGCAGCCCGGCCAGATCGATCAGGTTGAGCACCGTGGTGTAGGTCAGCTCGCTCTGCAGCGAAAAGCCCACCAGGTCGAACTCCCGAACCGGGATCCGGCTGAAGTGGCCCAGCAGGGGAACGGAGGCGGCGCGCATCTCCCGCTCCATGTCGGTCCAGGGGGAGAAGACGATATCGACGAAGACGCCGTCCCGCTGTTCCAGCACGTGGCGCAGGACGCGCAGCCCGAGGTGCGACATGCCGATCTCGTAGGTGTCGGGGAAGACCAGCGCCACCCGCACCTGGTCCGGCAGGGGCCGCGGGTCGCGGGGAGCGCCCTGCTCGCCGGCCACATAGCGGGCCGGTTTCTCCACCCGGGTCAGCAGTTCCTGGTATTTTTCGGCATACGTTCGGTCCATGGGGTCCCCCGCTTGCGGTGCGCCGGCTGTCCGGCGAGCGAGGATTGTAGCACAGGTGGACCCGGCAGCGGATCAACTGACGGTTGGGGAAAAAGAGCTCAGGCCGACTGGGGTTCCTGCTTGAGATAGGGACAGCGGGCGAGGGTCAGCGGGCAGTTCTCGAACCCGTCGTCCGGGGCGGAGGACCATTCACTGCCGCCGAGACAGGCACCGTCCACCCCCTCTTCCAGAGCGGCCTTGCAGAGCAGACAGTCCCGGCAGTCCGGGCCGGCACAGCTGCCGGAGCTTTCGCCGTCGGGGATGCAGTGCCGGCTCTCCGCCTGGACCCTGTGGGTCACGGAACCGGGCGCGGTGTGACAGACACCGCTGAAGTCGCCGGTGCTGGTCAGCGAATAGCGACGCATCTCTTCGGTGGCATACATGAACGGCCGGTGTTCGTCGAAGCGGTCGCGAAAGACCACCTGGCGCACGGCCTGGCGCGCCTCCTCGTCGGGGGGAAGCAGGCTGATGCAGTCGAACATGGTGGCCCGCACCTTGCCGGGCCGCCCCAGCTGCATCAACTCCTTGAGGAAGTAAGGGATTTCGGGATAGAAGTCCTCTTCTTCCGGCACGATGGAGGAATCGACGGCCGACCGGTCCCAGACCAGCCGCAAAGCGCCGCCCGGACATCCCTCAACACAAAAACCACAGCCGGCGCAGGCATGGCCGCCGCCGATCATGGTCCCGCCCGTACTGCGGCTGATGCAGTCGCGAAGGCAGCCGTCCGCACAGACACCGCAATCGGTACACCGCATTCTGTTCCAGAAAAGTCTAAACATCGCCGGCCCCCTCATGCACGGGTCCTCATGCGAACCCCCGGCATTCAATTTCAAAACCCGAACCTTGGGACAGAGCAACGACGATGCCAGCGGCGGTGAAAAAACCGCATTCGTTCAAGTGGTTTTATTACAAAGACTAAGGGGTGGCAGCGAGGGTGCCGGAAAAGTGACGCGGAGGGACTGGATCGACAAGAAGTTGACTTTGGTTACAGGAGTGTACACTTTCCGGGCAAATGAGAGGAATTGCGGAATGATGCGGTGGAACAGGTGGCGGTACGCAAGAAAGGCAGGGCGACTTCCCACCCTGCCTTTTCATTCCCGCCATGGGAACGGCGCCTACTGGGGAGCGGTTATGCACTCCACCGGGCAGACTTCGGCGCAGGCGCCGCAGTCGGTGCACTGTTCGGCGTTGATGACGAATATGGGATCGCCTTCGCTGATGGCCTCTTCCGGGCACTCGGCCTCGCAGGCCGCACAGGCGATACATTCTTCGGTGATGACGTGTGCCATTGGGAAATCCTCCGCACCTGATCTGAAGGCCCGCCGTCACGATCCCTGCCGGCAAAGGCCACCTAAATCATTGAAAACATATGGCGTTAAAGCTCAATACCACAAAAGACCCGGAATTATATGTGCTTTCCCAGCCCCAATGCAAGTGTTTTTTGAGGCAATGCCCAGCCCGGCGGCCGCTACTCATCAATCACGAACCACTCGTTCAATTCCAGGCTCAGCTGGCGGTTGTTGTCCGTCACCGTCGCCTGCACCCGGTAGAAGCCGCCCGGATCATGGGGCTCGATGACGATCTGGATCAGGCCATCGCCCAGCCGGAGGGCCCCGGGCTGCAGCGGTGCCGCTCTGTCCCCCTCGTCCACCCCCGCAAGATCGGGGACCCTGCCGTAGAGTGAGCCGTCGGGCCGCCACACCACGATGTCATAGGTCACATCGAGCTTTCCTTCATCTCCGGCCAGCGGGTTCTGGAAAAGGACCGCGGTTTCCAGGGGCCTGCCGCGAACGGCGTGACCCGACGGCGGGACCAGGGGAGCATCCGACTGTTGCATCCTCTCGAAAAACAGTTCCGAGTCGGGGACCAGCCAGAGCTGGGCGCTGAAGCCGTCCTTTGATCCCCTGTTGTCAGCCGCATCGATCAGCGACACCATTCCTCCGGCCATGGCACTGCGAGGAACGGGCCCGGGCAGCAGCGTGTGGATGGCTACGAGACAGGCCCTGAAATAGTGCTGCGTCCTGTTGTCGGCACTCGTCCCCGGGGTTGAGAGCAGCGACAGCAGAATGACGGAAAAAAGGACCATACCCCGCTTGTTCATCGGGCACCTCGTGATGAGAGACGGTGGCGCTAGCCCGGAGGCCAGCCGAGGTTCCTGCCGCCGAGCAGGTGGAAGTGGATGTGGAAGACGGTCTGTCCCGCCGACTCGAGGCAGTTGGCCACCAGGCGGTAGCCACGGTCATCCAGCCCCTTTTTCCGGGCGATGTTCCGCGCCGCCACCAGGATCTTGCCGGCGATGGCCTCCTTGCTCTGGTCCAGCTCGTCGAGGGTGGCCATGTGCTCGAGGGGGATAATCAGGATGTGGGTGGGTGCCTGGGGATTGATGTCCTCGAAGGCCAGCAGATGGTCGTCCCGGTAGACCACGTTGGCCGGGATCTCCCCGGCGACGATCTTGCAGAACAGGCAGTCAGAGGACATGGCGTTTCTCCCTCCCCTCGGAGTCAGGTGATCCGCTCGATATCGGCGCCCAGAGCGCCGAGCTTCTCTTCCAGTTTCTCGTAACCGCGGTCCAGGTGGTAGATGCGGTCGATCAGCGTCTCACCGGTGGCGGCCAGCCCGGCCACCACCAGGGACGCGCTGGCCCGAATGTCGGTGGCCATCACCTGGGCGCCATTGAGCTCTGTGGGCCCCTCCACCACCGCGGTGCGTCCGCTGTCCCGAATGCTGGCCCCCAGGCGGCGAAGTTCGGCCACGTGCATGAAGCGGTTCTCGAAAACCTGCTCGGCAATCACGCTGGTGCCTTTGGCCTGGGTCATCAGGGCCATGTACTGGGCCTGGACATCGGTGGGGAAGCCGGGAAAGGGGCTGGTCTCCATGTCCCGGGCAACCAGTTCCTTGCCGCCGGTGACGGTGATGGCCGTCTCGCCGATCTCCAGCGCCACCCCGGCGTTCTCCAGCGTACCGAGCAGGGCGGGCAACAGCTGGGGCCCGCAGCCCTCCACCCGCACCGTGCCGCCGGCCACGGCCCCGGCGATGACATAGGTGGCGGCCTCGATCCGGTCGGGGATCACCGGGTGATCGGCGCCGCCCAGTACTTTCACCCCCTCGATGGTGAGGGTGGCGGTCCCCTCCCCCTCGATGCGGCAGCCCATGGTCCCCAGCAGCCGCACCAGGTCGGAGATCTCCGGCTCCCGCGCCGCGTTGCGGATCACGGTGACCCCGTCGGCCAGGGAGGCGGCCATCAGCAGGTTCTCGGTGCCGGTGACCGTCGGTTTGTCGAGAAAGATCTCGGTGCCGAAGAGCTGCGGAGCCGAAGTCTCGATGTAGCCCTGGTCGATGGCCACCCTGGCGCCCATCTTGCCCAGGCCGTAGAGGTGCAGGTCCACCGGCCGGGCGCCAATGGCGCAGCCGCCGGGGAGCGAGACCCGGGCGCTGCCCCGCCGGGCCAGCAGCGGCCCCAGGCAGAGCACCGAGGCGCGCATGGTCTTCACCAGGTCGTAGGGCACCTCACCGGTGCCGGTGTCCCCGCCGTTGCTGATGGAAATGGCCGATTCCTGATCGATCCACTTCACCGTCTTGCCCAGCATCTCCAGCAGGCGGATCATGGTCCGCACGTCACGGACGGTGGAAACGTTGCGCAGCACCACGGCCTGGTCGGTGAGCAGCGAAGCAGCCATGGCCGGCAACAGGGCGTTCTTGGCCCCGGAGACGGAGACCGTCCCGTTCAGTTTCTTCCCGCCCCTGATCAGCAGCTTGTCCATGGATCGCCCTTTCCGGATCGTTTTATGAAGAAATGAGATGCGGATTATAAACGGCGGCCGGCCGATTGTCCAAGCAACAGGCGGTCAGGACTCCGGCTCTCAATCCCCGGCGGGAAATCCACTGCCGGCAGGCAGGGAAAGCGGCTCGAAAACCTCGCTGAAGTCGTCGCCCGCCCAATGATATTCACCCGCCTCGTCCTGGGAATAGTTGTCCGCGTGCTGCTCCCAGTCCCCGGCGATCTGATCCACCGCGTCCAGCAGGGTGTCCAGGTCCTCGCGGCTGGTGGCCGGCGAGAGGGAAATCCGCACCCAGCCCGGTTTGGCCCTTAGCTCCCCGCCGTCCAGGGCGCAACGGATGGTCTCGGACATCTCCTGCTCGATGCCCAGCAGTTCGTGACCGTACGTGCCGGCGCACATGCACCCGGCCCGCACCTGGATCCCGAAGCGGTCGTTGAGCAGCCGCACCGCCAGATTGTAATGCAGCCGGCCCCCGTGAAAGATGATGGAGAAGACCCCCAGCCGCTCCAGTTCGGGATTGCCCAGCAGGGTCAGCGCCGGGTTGGCCAGGATGCGTTCTTTGGCGATGGCCACCAGTTCGTGCTCCGCGGCCATCAGCAGATCCTCACCGATGCGGTCTTTCAGTTGAAAGACCAGCCCGGCGCGAATGATCTGAATGATCGGCGGCGTGCCTCCGCCCTCGCGAATCTGGATGTCACTGAGGTAGCGGTGGTCCCACTGCGAGGTGTAGAGCACCGTGCCGCCCCCGGGCTCCACCGGCACCGAGCTGGTGAACAGCCCCTTGTTGGCCACCAGGATGCCCGGTGTCTGCGGGCCGCCGGCGAACTTGTGGGTGGAGATGAACAGTGCATCCTTGCGCCGGGCCTCGTTGCCACCGGGGTGCATGTCGATGTTCACGTAGGGCGCCGCAGCGGCGTAGTCGAACAACGCATATCCGCCCCCGGCGTGCATGGTCTCGGCCAGCGTATCCACCTCGGTGAGAATGCCGGTGACGTTGGAGCCGGCGGAGAAGGTTCCGATCTTCAGCGGGCGGTCGCGAACGTCCGGTTCATTCAGTTGACGCTCCAGGTCGCGCCAGTCGATCTGGCCGCTCTTGTCAAAGCCGACGAAACGGGTCTCCCCGATGGTCTCCCGCCAGGAGATGTCATTGGAGTGATGTTCCATCATCGAGCGGAAAATGACCGGACGTTTTTCCGGGGGCACCCGGCCCTTGAAATCGCAGAGTTTCGCGGCCTGCTCGGGAACCCGAAGACCGAGCGCCAGGATCAGCCGGTTGATGGCCGCCGTGGCACCGGCGCCCACAAAGATCAGCACGTCGTCGTCGGTGGCGCCCACGGCCCGGGAGATGCTGCGGTAGGCGTTCTCCACGTGAAAGGTGATCTGGCGCCCCGAGCTGTTGCTCTCGGTGTGGGTGTTGGCCATCTGCGGCAAAATCCGTTCGCTGATCACCTTTTCGATGGGTTCGAAGGGCAGGCCCGAGGCGATGTAGTCGAAGTAGAGACGGCGCCGGGGCCCGAAGGGCGTCTCGATCTCGCTGTCCCGGCCCATCATCCCGTTGCGCAGATAGACGAGGCGGGGATCGTCGAGCACGCTTGCCGGCATGTTATTGGATGTGGCCATGTTCATTCCCTCTGCTGCTGATTTCGTTTGCGACCGACAGCATATAACACTCCGCATCGCAAATGGAATTCCCACCGCCTTGACCGGGCACACCGTCCAGGTCACGCGCTCATTCCGGCAACAGAGCGAGCAGGCTGGTACGGATGACGTTTCCGGCCTGGCGCGAATCGTAGTCTATGCCCTGGCGCAGGAGGTGGTCCGTGTCCGAGCGAAATCCCGGATCGGCGAGATGGGATTCGAGAATGTCGATGAACTCCCTGCGGCGGGCCCTGGTCCTTTCCGCCTCCAGGTAGTGCAGGAAGGATGCTAAGACTTTGGCCGGATCCACCGGCGGCTGGTGGTGCGTGAACGCCCAGTAGAGATCGAACAGATCGCGGCCCCGACGGCGCTGGAACAGGGCCCGCATCTTGGTGCCCAGCATCTCGTGAATGTCATAGCCGCTGATGCGGGTATGAATCGCTTCCCCACGAAACAAATACGCAAATGGTATCTCCACGATTGGCCGGTGGGAGGACCGCTCGGTTACGTTTGCTTCGACCTTGACTTCCAGCATGGCTCCCGGAGTGCTGACGGATGAAACGTTGTAAGTCATTCTCAACACGCGAGAAGGACGAACCGCGTTTCTCACCGCCAGGGTGGCGGCCTCCCACACCGATGCTCGTGGCGCGCCAAGAACGTCCATCAGTACCCGGCGCAGCGCCTTGCGGATGTGGTCCTCGGGACGGTTTCCGCACGCCACCAGGTCGATGTCCTCGCTGAAGCGGGCGGCCGGAGCAAGATGGACCTTGTGCAGCAGAGTTCCGCCACGCATGGCTACTTGAGTATGCAGGAAGGCGTCACCGAAGATCGCTGAAACGGCCCGGCACAAGACCAGGTCCTGCTCAACCTGGCGCAGGCTGGGCCAGGGGACCTCACTCTGATGAGACAATACATCCCGTTGCGTCAGCAGTTCCATCATGGCAATCCCCCCGCCGGCAGGATAATCTTCCAGCGCTCCTCCCGGTGCTCCCTAGATGCGCCTCCCTCCGCCGAGCCCAGGGAGACCCAGTTCACGCGAGGGGGCAGCCAGCGATGGATCACCCCGGCCAAATGATGTGCACCAGCTTTTTCGACCAGGTAGCCAAGTCGCTGTGCCGACGCCGTATCGCACTCAGCATCGAGGGCTCGTTTCAGTTCTCGACCGCGGAGCTTTGGCAATAAAGGAACAATCGTTTCCATCGCCCGGCCGAAACCGCCGATCCTCCCGGCGTAGCGGACCAGATCGAGGGCGGTGGCTTCCGGAGTGCTGACCTTCAGCGGCGCATACGCTTTCGCCGGCTGCCGGACCAATGTTTTCGATATCCCGCGCTTCATAAAAAACCGGACCCGCAAGCGCCCCACGGTCACCTCCCGCCGGGGAACATCCGTCATGACCTGGTGAACCAGCACTGCCTGAGGAGCGGCACCATACACTTCAGCAGCTGAGAGCAGCGCCAGGTAGTACGGGTGGCCCAGCCAGCGAAAGTAGTCGTCCAGCCACCATTCAACGGGCGGAGCGCCCATGGGTCGATGCTGCGGAGGAACGATAAGAAAGAACGGCTGCGGTCTCGATACACGGACCACCCGGTGTTTCAGTCGTAGCAGCTGGTTGTTGGCCGCGATAACCGAAAGCCCTGAATAATCAACCAGTTCACGAAGGATGAACGAGACAGTTCCCTCCGCCAGCCGGTTCTCAACAAATTCGGCCGCAGCACCCGATCGCAGTATTCCGGATGTTTTCATCTTGCTCATTTCACTTGCAATTAATAGCACTTTCCACTTTTTATTGCAAGTGATTTGTCCATGGCCCGCCCTTCGCTCCCTCCGGAGACACGGACACTGACTTCAGTGAGATCTACGTCTACGGGAAGAGATAACGACCGGCACGGGTGACGGTAGCGGTCGGTGGATCAGACCAGGGGCAGGCAGAGCACCCGGCGATAGCCGGCCAGGTCGCTGATCCAGGCCGGCTCACCCCAGCCGCCGGTCTGGAGGGCGATCTTCTCCACGGTGCCCCACTGCCCGGCGCCCACCTCCATCAGCAGCCAGCCGCCGGGCCTGAGCCAGGCAACGGCCTCTTTCATGATCCGCCGGATCAGGTCCGTGCCGTCCGGTCCGCCGTCCAGTGCCGCCAGCGGTTCGTGGTCCCGCACCTCGCGGTCCAACTGCGACAGTTCGGCCTCGCTGATGTAGGGGGGATTGGCGGTGATCACGTCAAAGCGGGGTTCCGGCGGGCCCAGGGGTGCGAAGAGATCGCCGCGGAGCAGCTTTACCCGTTCCTGCAGTCCCAGAGCCAGCAGGTTCTCCCCGGCCAGGGCCAGGGCGTCGGGGCTGATGTCGGTGGCGGTGATCTCGGCCCGGGGGCGCTCCCGGGCCAGCACCGCGGCCACGATACCGCTGCCGGTGCAGAGGTCGAGGACCGGGGTAGCGGCATCGAGGGGTATCCGCTCCAGCGCCGCCTCCACCAGGTGCTCGGTTTCGGGCCGGGGAATCAGCGCCCGGCCGTCAATCTTGAACTCGATTGACCAGAACTCCTGCACCCCGGTGATGTGCTGCAGCGGTTCGCCGGCGGCCCGCCGGGCCATCAGGACTCCGAACCGCTCCCGTTCTCCGGGTTTCAGCGGCCGCTCCGGTTCACGGAAGAAGAGCTCCCTCTCGCAGCCCAGGGCGTGGGCCAGCAGCAGTTCGGCATCCATGACAGACAACTCTGCGGCTGCCCGTCCCAGGGCCTGGCGGATGGTGACCGGCGTGGAGTCGATCATCACGGGTTCTCAGGTAGTGGCGCCGTCCTTCAACTGCGCGGCCTGGTCGTGGTTGATCAGCGCGTCGATGAACTCGTCCAGGTCGCCGTCCAGCACCTGCTCCAGGCGGTGGACGGTGAGATTCAGGCGGTGGTCCGAGACCCGGTTCTGGGGAAAGTTGTAGGTGCGGATCTTCTCGCTGCGGTCCCCGCTGCCCACCTGGCTGCGGCGGGCGGCGGACTGGACCTGCTCATGCTCCTGCATGGCGAGGTCCTGCAGCCGCGAGCGGAGCACCCGCAGCGCCTTGGCCTTGTTCTTGTGCTGGGACTTCTCGTCCTGGCAGGAGACCACCAGCCCGGTGGGCAGGTGGGTGATGCGGATCGCCGACTGGGTGGTGTTCACCGACTGGCCGCCGGGGCCCGAGGAACAGAAGCGGTCGATGCGCAGCTCGTCCTCGTCGATCTCCACGTCCACATCCTCGGCCTCGGGCATCACCGCCACGGTGACCGCCGAGGTGTGGATCCGGCCGCTGGCCTCGGTCTGGGGCACCCGCTGGACCCGATGCACCCCGCTCTCGTACTTCAGGCGGCTGAAGACCTGGTCGCCCTCCACCAGCACCGCCGACCTCCTTGAGTCCGCCGATACCGGTTTCGTTGGTGTACATCACCTCGCGCTTCCAGCCGCGCCGTTCGGCGTAGCGGGAGTACATGCGGTAGATCTCGGCGGCAAAGAGCGCCGCCTCTTCCCCGCCGGTGCCGGCACGGATCTCCAGCAGGACGTTCTTCTCGTCGTTGGGGTCCCTGGGCAGGAGCATCAGCTTCAGGTCGGCGGTGAACTGCTCCAGCTGTGCGCGCAGGGTGTCCAGCTCCTGGCTGGCCAGTTCGCGCATCTCGGCCTCGCCCACGTCACGGCCCATTTCCTCGAGCATCTGCTCGGTGTCGGCCAGCTCGCGCTGGACACGGAGATACTCGCGGTAGCACTCCACCACCGGCTCCAGCTCCGACCGCTTCCGCGTGGCTTTCCGGTATTCATCCCGGTTGGCCAGCAGCTCCGGATCGCCCAGACTGGCGGTGAGCGCCTCGTAGGTCTTTTCCAGCTCCTGGAGCGTTTGCAGCATGGTCCATGCCCTGCCGGAAAGCCGCGGGGAGAGTTCCGCCAGTGCGGGGAAAGGGGGAACACCGGCCGGGAGGGTTTACTTCTCGGCGGGTTTTCTCGCCCTTCTTGCCGTAACGGCGCTCGAATTTCTCCACCATACCGGCGGAGTCCACCAGCTTCTGCTTGCCGGTGAAGAAGGGGTGGCACTTGGAGCAGATCTCCAACCGGAGATTGTCCTTGGTGGATTTGGTGGTGAATTCCTCGCCGCAGGCGCAGGTCACCACAATTTCCTTGTACTCGGGGTGAATTCCTTCTCTCATAACCAATCCTCACATCGCGCATTCACGTGGGACAGGATCGTCCCCGGTGATGAAGCGCCGATTATACTCTTCGTCCACGGCCGGTTCAACGCAAAAATCAGGCTCAGCCAAGGTCCTGCATGGCACCGAGGAAATCGGCGTTGCTCTTGGTCTTGCTCAGCTTGTCCACCAGCAGCTCCATGGCCTCCACCGAGGAGAGCGGGTTGAGCACCTTGCGCAGGATCCAGATCCGGTTCAGCTCTTCCTTGGGCAGCAGCAGCTCTTCCTTGCGGGTGCCCGACTTGTGGATGTCGATGGCGGGGAAGATCCGCCGGTCCACCAGCTTGCGGTCGAGGTGGATCTCCATGTTGCCGGTGCCCTTGAACTCCTCGAAGATCACGTCGTCCATCCGGCTGCCGGTATCCACCAGCGCGGTGGCGATGATGGTCAGGCTGCCGCCCTCCTCGATGTTGCGCGCGGCGCCGAAGAAGCGCTTCGGCTTCTGCAGCGCGTTGGAGTCGACGCCGCCGGAGAGGATCTTGCCGCTGAGGCGGGACGACGGTGTTGTAGGCCCGGGCCAGGCGGGTGATCGAGTCGAGCAGGATCACCACGTCCTTCTTGTGCTCCACCAGGCGCTTGGCCTTCTCGATGACCATCTCGGCCACCTGGACGTGGCGCTGGGCCGGCTCGTCGAAGGTCGAGCTGATCACCTCGCCCTTCACCGAGCGCTGCATGTCGGTGACCTCCTCGGGCCGCTCGTCGATCAGCAGCACGATCAGCACGCACCTCGGGGTGGTTCGCCGTCCAGGCTGTTGGCGATGTTCTGGAGCAGCATGGTCTTGCCGGTGCGCGGGGCGGCCACGATCAGGCCGCGCTGGCCCTTGCCGATGGGGGTCAGCAGGTCCATGACCCGGGCCGGAGAGGTCGTCCTGCGCGGTCTCCAGGACGATCCGCTCCTCGGGGTAGAGCGGGGTGAGGTTGTCGAAGAAGATCTTCTCCCGGGCCATGTCCGGGTGCTCGAAGTTGACCGCCTCGACCTTGAGCAGGGCGAAGTACCGCTCGCCCTCCTTGGGCGGCCGGATCTGGCCCGAGATGGTGTCGCCGGTGCGCAGGTCGAACTTGCGGATCTGGGACGGCGAGACGTAGATGTCGTCCGGCCCGGGCAGGTAGTTGTAGTCGGGCGCGCGGAGAAAACCGAAGCCGTCGGGCAGCGTCTCCAGCACCCCCTCGGAAAAGATCAGACCGTTCTTGGCCGTCTGGGCCTCGAGGATCTTGAAGATCAGTTCCTGTTTCCTGATGCCCGTGGCGCCGGGAACGCTGAGTTCCTTGGCGATGGCCACCAGTTTGGTGATGTTCATTTCTTTCAGTTCGGTGATGTCCATATCATCCTCATCTGTCTGTGGTCGCCGGGAGCCGAGCGGCCCCGGCCGGGTGGTTGAAAATATCTTGAAATCCGTGCATACGGTTTATCTCGTCAGTCGGGCACCTCCCCGTCGGTCCGGTCCGACGCCTCGCGAAAACGGGCGTCCAGCTCTTTCCACAGTTCGTCACGCCCGGTGCCGTTCTTCGATGAAAACGGGATCACCGGAACCTCGAGGCCCTCCAGAAAGACCTTTCTGATCTCCGCCGCGGCGCGCTGCACCCGCGAGCGGGAGAGTTTGTCCGACTTGGTCAGCACCACCAGAAAGCCCAGCCGGTTGTGCTCCAGCCAGTCCCGGAGCTGCCGGTCCGCCGCGGTGGGCTGGTGCCGGCAGTCGAGGAGCAGCAGTGAGATCACCGGCCGTTTTTGCCGGCTGAGGTACCCCTCCACCAGGATCTTCCACTTCTCCTGCTCCGTCTTCGAGACCTTGGCATAGCCGTAGCCGGGCAGGTCGACGAAGTAACAGCTGTCGTTCACCAGGTAAAAGTGGGCCAGCCTGGTCTTGCCCGGCGTCTGGCTGGTGCGGGCCAGTTTCTTGCGGCGCAGCAGCCCGTTGATCAGACTCGACTTGCCCACGTTGCTGCGCCCCATGAACGCCGCCTCCGGCAGGCCATCCCTGATGAAGCCCTCTCCGGGTGATGCATAGCTGCGGATCAGTGTGGCCGATGTGATCTTCATTTCCCTGATTCAGGTGGTGCGCCGGCCGGACTCCGCCCCCGCCGCCCCTGCGGCGCCGCTGCCCTGCAGCAGACAGGCTAGTGGGCCACGGGCCCATCGGAGGACGGTCGCTCCTTCTTCAGCGGGAGCCGCGGCCGTTCGTCGCCGCCCTCCTCGCCTACGGGTTCGTTGGGGTGTGCCTGGCGGACCAGGGCGAGGTCAACCACCTCGTCCATCGCTTCCACCAGAGAGACGTCCAGCTCCCCGAGCACTTCTTCCGGGATGTCCTGGAGATGCTGCTCGTTGTCCTTGGGCAGGATAATGGACTTCACGCCGGCCCGGTGGGCGGCCAGCAACTTTTCCTTCACGCCGCCGATGGGCAGCACTTTTCCGCGGAGGGTGATTTCGCCGGTCATGGCCACGTCGCGGCGCACCGGCACTTTTTTAAGAGCCGAGATCAGGGCGATGGCCATGGTGATGCCGGCCGAGGGGCCGTCCTTGGGGATCGCGCCCTCGGGGACGTGGATGTGCACGTCGAACTTCTGGTGGAAATCGGGGTCGATGCCCAGCAGTTCCGCCCGGGAGCGGACGTAACTCATGGCCGCCCGGGCCGACTCGGTCATCACCTCGCCCAGCTTGCCGGTGATGGAGAGCTTGCCCCTGCCGGTCATCAGCGTGGCCTCGGTGGTCAGCACCTCGCCGCCCACCTCGGTCCAGGCCAGACCGTTGGCCAGCCCCACCTGGCTCCTGTCCTCGAGGGTGCTCTCGCGGAACTTGGGCACGCCGAGATAGCGGCGCACCGCCTCGGCATCCACCGCCTCGGCAAACTCGCCCTTGGCCTGGACCACCTTGCGGGCGATCTTGCGCAGGATATTGGCGATCTCCCGCTCGAGGTTCCGCACTCCGGCCTCGCGGGTGTAGCGGTCGATGATGCGGTTGATCCCGTCGTCGGTGAAACTGATCCCCTTGCCGGCGAGACCGTGGGCCTCCAGCTGTTTGACCACCAGGAACTGTTTGGCGATCTCCAGTTTTTCGTTGGCCGTGTACCCGGAGAGGTTGAGCACCTCCATCCGGTCACGGAGCGCCGGCGGCACGGTGTGCATGATGTTGGCCGTGGCGATGAACATGACCATCGACAGGTCGTATTCGGTGTCCAGGTAGTGGTCGAGGAAGGCGTTGTTCTGCTCCGGGTCGAGCACTTCCAGCAGCGCCGCCGAGGGGTCGCCGCGGAAGTCCATGCTCATCTTGTCCACCTCGTCGAGGAGGAACACCGGGTTGCGCGCACCGGCCTTGCGCATCATCTGGATGATCTGGCCGGGGAAGGCCCCGATGTAGGTCCGGCGGTGACCGCGGATCTCGGCTTCGTCACGCACGCCGCCGAGGGAGAGGCGGACAAACTTGCGGCCGGTGGCCCGGGCCACCGATCTGGCCAGCGACGTCTTGCCCACACCGGGCGGTCCCACCAGGCAGAGGATGGTCCCCTTGGTCTTCTTCACCAGCTGCCGCACGGCGAGGAACTCGAGGATCCGTTCCTTGACCTTGACCAGCCCGTAGTGGTCCTCGTCCAGCACCACCTCGGCACGGTCGATATCCCGCAGTTCCCGGGTCTTCTTCTTCCAGGGCACGGCCAGCAGCCAGTCGAGGTAGTTGCGGGAGACGGTGGCCTCGGCCGACACCGGCGGCATGGCCTCGAGACGCTTCAGTTCCTGCAGCGCCTTCTCCCGGGCATCCTTGGGCATCCCCACGTCCTCGATCTTTTTCTGGTAGGTCTCGCTCTCGTCCTCCTTGCCTTCACCGCGGCCCAGCTCTTTCTGGATCGCCTTCAGCTTCTCGTTGAGGTAGTACTCTTTCTGGGCCTTCTCCATCTGCCGCTTCACCCGGCCGTCGATCTTGCGGTCCACCTTGTGCTTGCCGATCTCCTGACCCAGCATCTCGGTGACCAGCTGGAGCCGCTTGCCGGGGTCGAGGGTCTCCAGCAGTTCCTGCTTGGCCCCCACGTCGAGGATCATATTGGCGGCCAGGGTGTCGGCCAGCCGTCCCACGTTCTCGATGCGCACCGCCGAGACGATGGCGTCGCCGGGCAGTTTCTGGCTGATCTTGATGTATTTTTCGAAGCGGGAGATGGCCTCCTTCATCAGCTCGTCGAATTCCGGGCCTTCCACCTCCTCGGCGGGCAGGATCCGGGTCAGCGCTTCGAGGTGGCCGGAGTCCTCGCGCACCTCCAGCATCCGCGCCCGCACCAGCCCCTCCATCAGCACCTTGATGTGCCCGTTCTGCAGCTTGAGGCTCTGCACCACGCTGCCCACCACCCCGGTCTCGTAGATGTCGTCGAACCCGGGGCGGGTCACCGAGGCATCCTTCTGCGCCGAAAGGAAGATCCGTTTCTCCAGCAGCAGGGCGTTCTCCACCGCCTTGATGGAGTGCTCCCGGCCCACCACGAAGGGCATCATCATATGGGGAAAGATCACCACGTCCCGCAACGGGATCAGGGGCAGGGTGACGTAATTTTCGAGATGTGATTTCCTGGAATCAGTCACGTGGCACCTCCAGGCGCCGCAGTCCGATGGAGGAGTCGGCGCCCGGCCTGTTCGTTAGAAACGGTATACGATTGCTCCGGTCAGGGGTTCAGTTGGGGCACCGCCGCCCTGGCTCGCTTTTGTTTCGGCGGGTCCCGCGCAGTGCAGTTGGTATCCTGAGGGCAATAGGGTTCCCGGGCCGGTTCTAGCCGGCCTTCTCGTAAATGATTATCGGGCTTTCCTTGTTCACCACGGTTTCCCGGGTGATCACGCATTCGGTCACCCCGGCCTTGGAGGGCAGGTTGTACATCGCCTCCAGCATCCGCTCCTCCATGATCACCCGCAACCCGCGGGCGCCCAGCTTGCGCTGCGCGGCCTCGGCGGCGATGGCCTCCAGGGCTTCGGGGGTGAAGGTGAGGGTGACGTTGTCGAATTCAAATATCTTGGAATACTGCTTGGTCAGGGCGTTCTTCGGCTCGGTGAG
Organism: uncultured Acidobacteriota bacterium; assembly: GCA_963836075.1. Lineage (GTDB taxonomy): Bacteria > Acidobacteriota > JAQAZP01 > JAQAZP01 > JAQAZP01 > JAQAZP01. The sequence continues at coordinate 150,112 of CAWIIB010000008.1, read as the reverse complement.
GATCCGCAGCAGCGCATGTTCGTCCAGGTGCTGCAGGGTGGCCACCACCGGCAGCCGGCCCACGAACTCCGGGATCAGGCCGAACTTGATCAGATCTTCGGGCATCACCTGCTTGATCAGGTTGTCCACCCGCTCCTTGCCGACTTCCACGTCGGCGGTGAAGCCGAGGGATTTCTGGGCCACCCGCTGCTCGATGATCTTGTCCAGGCCGACAAAGGCGCCGCCGACGATGAACAGGATGTGCGTGGTGTCGACGTGGAAGAATTCCTGGTGGGGGTGCTTCCTCCCGCCCTGGGGCGGGACATTGGCCACCGTCCCCTCGAGGATCTTGAGCAGGGCCTGCTGAACCCCTTCTCCCGACACGTCGCGGGTGATCGAGGGGTTCTCGCTCTTGCGGCTGATCTTGTCCACTTCGTCGATGTAGATGATGCCGCGCTGGGCCTTTTCGATGTCGTTGCCCGCGTTCTGCAGCAGCTTGAGGATGATGTTTTCCACATCCTCGCCCACATAGCCCGCCTCGGTGAGCGTGGTGGCGTCCACCAGGGCGAAGGGCACGCTGAGGAACCGGGCCAGGGTCTGGGCCAGCAGGGTCTTGCCGGTGCCGGTGTCCCCGATGAGCAGGATGTTGCTCTTGGCCAGCTCCACGTCGTTCTTGCGCCGGATGATCTTCAGCCGCTTGTAGTGGTTGTACACCGCCACGGAGAGCCGCTTCTTGGCATCCCCCTGGGAGATGACGTAGTCGTCGAGAAAGCTTTTGATCTCGGTGGGCTTGGGCAGCGGGACCCTGAGCTCGCTGCTTTCGAGGATCTTGTCCTCGGCGATGATGTCGAGACAGATGTCGACACACTCGTCGCAGATGTAGACAGTGGGCCCGGCGATCAGCTTCTTCACGTCACGCTGGCTCTTGTTGCAGAACGAACATCTGAGCAGTTCGTTTTCGCCCTCGTTGTCCACGGTTCAACTCCTTGGGAAATTCCCGGGCAACATCCGCCGCCAATCGGCGTCTATTTTTTGCCCGCTTCCTTTCTCTCGATCACGTGATCCACCAGGCCGTATGCCAGACTCTCCTCGGCGGTCATGATCGAATCGCGATCAGTGTCCTTTTCAATCTTTTCGAGAGGTTGGCCGCAATGCTTTACCAATATATCGTTGAGACTCGTCCTCATCCGCAGGATTTCACGGGCCTGAATGTCGATATCCGACGCCTGTCCCGAAAACCCGCCCATGGGCTGGTGGATGATCACCCGCGAGTTGGGCAGGGCAAACCGCTTGTCCTTCGCCCCGGCGGCCAGCAGCAACGCCGCCATGCTTGCCGCCTGACCGATGCAGATTGTGGAGACATCGGGGCGGATGAACTGCATCGTGTCGTAAATGGCCATCCCCGAGGTAATCGACCCGCCCGGGCTGTTGATATAGAGCGAGATGTCCTTTTCCGGATTTTCAGCTTCGAGGAAGAGCAACTGAGCGATGACAACGTTGGCCAGGTTATCGTCGATGGGCGTCCCGATGAAGATGATGTTGTCTTTCAGGAGCCTGGAAAATATGTCGTAGGCCCGCTCGCCCCGATTGGTCTGCTCGACCACCATGGGAACCAGTTGCATTGTATCTCAGGCCTCCTCTGTAATATTAGCATTGGCGATAATGAAGTCAACAACCGCGTCCCGCTGGGCCTGGTCGCGCAGACGGCCCAACCGGCCGTCCTCGGCCAGCCGTTCCTTGATCTGCTCCAGGGTCTCGCCGGTCTGCAGCGCGATCTGGGTCAGACGTTTGTCCAGCTCCTTCTCGTCGACGGTGAGCTTCTCCTCGGTGCCGATGCGGTTGGCCACCAGCTGCTGCCGCACCGCGTCCACCGCCCCGTCGCGGTGCTCTTCGCGCATCTTGTTCCAGTCCAGGTTGGCGCTGCGGACATCAATGCCCTGCTGGCTCAGCCCCATGGCGATCTCTTCCATGCGGACCTGCAGCTCACGCTCGATCAGCGACTGCGGGATCTCCACTTCCACTTTCTCCGCCGCCTTGGCCAGCGCCTTTTCCTTCAGGGCCCGCTCGCGGCGCGATTCCTTTTCCTCGAGCACGTCGGCACGAAGCGCCTCGCGGAACCCGGCCAGGTCGGTAATATCCTTTTTACCGTACTTTCCGGCCAGCATCTTGCCGAATTCGTCGTCGAGGTCGGGGAGATCCTTGACCTTGATCTCCTTCACCACCACCGTGGCCACCACTTTTTTGCCGGCCAGCTTGGCATCGTACCAGTCTTCGGGGTAGGTGAAGGCCTTGGTGCTCTTCGTCTCGCCCTGCTTCATCCCGGTGATCGTCTCCACCACCTCCGGCGGCAGGTTGGAGTCCCCGAGGACAAAGGGCAGGTCGTTGTGCTGCACCGGCTCCTGGTCACCGTCCTGGAAGGCGATGCCCAGGTCGAGGTGGATCAGGTCCTTTTCCGCCGCGGACCGGCCTTCAACCGGCGCCCACTGGGCCACGTCGTCCCGCATCTTCTCCAGGATGGTGTCCAGCTCCTCGTCGTCGGTCTCCACCTTTTCCCGGGTCAGGGCCAGGCCCTTGTATTCCGGCAGGTCAAAGGGGGGCACCACCTCGATGGAGGCGGTGAAGACCAGCGGTTCGCCGTCCTTGAACTCCACCTCTTCCATCTTCGGATCGTCCACCGGATCGAGTTTCTCCTCGTCCAGGGCCTTCTTGATGATGTCGGGGGCCAGGTCGCCGAGAACCTCTTCCTTGATCTCCTTCTTGAACCGCGCCTTGAGCATGCTGATGGGAGCCTTGCCCGGGCGGAACCCCGGCAGGGTCACCGTGGAGGACAGTTTCTGCAGGGTGTCCTTGACCTTGGCGTCCACTGTTTCCGCCGGGATCTCCACGCGGAGGCTTTTCCGGGTCGGGCTGATCTCTTTCCACTCGGTTTTCATCTCAGGGGTTCCTTCCCTTTCCGGTTTCAGATCGCCGGCCCGCATCCACGGGCCGATTTCGATATTCCTTTCGGAGGGGCGCCCTCCGTGATCACCAGAGCTGGTGCGAAAGGGGGGACTCGAACCCCCACGGTTGCCCACTGGATCCTAAATCCAGCGCGTCTACCAGTTCCGCCACTTTCGCACGACAAACCACCCGCCGGGGCGAGGTATCACAAAATCTGGAACGGGACAGTGTGACGAAGTGCCTCCCTGATCGTCGAGGCGCGGCATCTGGAAAGACATCAGAGCAGGAAGAGAAGTGGTGAGCCGTGAAGGAATCGAACCTTCAACCTACTGATTAAGAGTCAGTTGCTCTGCCAATTGAGCTAACGGCCCACTGGTTGCCGCCTCCCCCCGCTCCGATCGGGAAAAGCGTATAAGGTCTTGATGGTACGCCCGGCAGGATTCGAACCTGCGGCCTCTTGCTCCGGAGGCAAGCGCTCTATCCAGCTGAGCTACGGGCGCACATATAAAATCCGGAACATCCGGTTATCTCGGCCGATCGTAAATTGGGGTGAGTGAAGGGGATCGAACCCTCGACCACTGGAACCACAATCCAGTGCTCTACCAACTGAGCTACACTCACCTCACAGATACCAACCCGCAGTCCACGCTGGAAATGGCACGCCTGAAGGGATTCGAACCCCTGACCTACGGATTAGAAGTCCGTTGCTCTATCCAGCTGAGCTACAGGCGCACGCTGCAGGCATGGGGCCCGGTCAACTGTCTGTCTCCAACCCGCCGATCAGCGAAGCCCTTGGTAAAACAGGCTTCCGAAGGCCCGCGACCTGGTCGGGGCGAGAGGATTTGAACCTCCGACCCCCTGCTCCCAAAGCAGGTGCGCTACCAGGCTGCGCTACACCCCGAAAACAGGTGCGGAAATTAGCACAGGGCCTCATGGTTGTCAAGAATTATTGACTGCACCATGGGGCCCCGAAGCGAGTTCCGGACAAACGGTTAGCAGGCCTGCAGCCAGCCGGCGGAAGGCCTGGCCGCGGTGACTGATCCGGTTCTTCTCGGCCATGGTGATCTCGGCAGTGGTTTTTCCCAGGTCCGGCCTGTAAAAAACAGGGTCGTAACCGAACCCCCCCTGGCCCCGGGGCTCGGTGAGCAGCACCCCCTCGCAACTGCCGCGCCAGGTCTGCAACAGGTGTCCCCCGCGGGACAGGGCCACAAAGCTGATAAAACGGGCCCCGCGCTGCGCGGGCTCCACGCCCTCCATCTCCAGCAGCACCTGCCGCACCCGGCCGGCGTCGTCCAGCCCCGGCCCGCCGTAACGGGCGGAGCGGACACCGGGCCTGCCGTCCAGGGCGTCCACTTCCAGGCCCGAGTCTTCGGCCAGGGTGCAGAGTTCGCTGCGGCTGCTGTAGAACAGGCTCTTCTGGGCCGCGTTTTCCTCGAAGGTCTCACCGGTCTCCTCCGCTTCCTCGTAAATCCCGGCATCATCGAGGGAGACCAGCTCCAGCGGCAGGTGCGCCAGCAGCCGGGCCGCTTCCCGGACCTTGCCCTGGTTGCGGGTGGCCAGCAGCAGTTTCATCGGCCGTCCTCGCCAAAGGGCCAGGCCTGGAGGCCGCCGAGAACTGTGCGCTGCAGGTCCCGGATGCGGTCCGCGCCGGCCATGCCCAGTTCCACCAGGCTGCCGAGGTTCTCCCGGGAGAAGGGATCGCCCTCGGCCGTGCCCTGGATCTCCACCAGGCGGCCGTCGCCGGTGGCCACCAGGTTGAGGTCCACCTCGGCCCGGGAGTCCTCGCCGTAGTCCAGGTCCAGACGCGGCTCCCCGTCGATCATTCCGGCGCTGATGGCGGCCACCGAGTCGGTGAAGGGGTTCTGCTCCACCCGGCCCTCCCGGCGCAGGCCGGCCACGGCCAGGGCCAGGGCCACGAACCCGCCGGAGATGGACGCGGTGCGCGTGCCGCCGTCCGCCTGGAGCACGTCGCAGTCGATGAAGATGGAAAGTTCGCCCAACAGCTCCAGGCGGGTCACCGCGCGGAGGGACCGGCCGATCAGCCGCTGGATCTCCTGGGAGCGGCCCGAGGGCCCGCCCCGGGAGGAGTCCCGCTGGTTGCGCGTGTCGGTGGCCCGGGGCAGCATGGCGTATTCCGCCGTGACCCAGCCCTTGCCCGATCCGGCGCGCCAGCCGGGCACCCCCTCTTCCACGCTGGCCGAGCAGATGACCCGGGTGTTTCCCACCGAAATCAGCGCCGAACCCTCGGCCGCCGGCATGAAGCCGGGGCTGATCTCCACCGGCCGCATCTCACCGGCGGTTCGTCCGTCAGCTCGTTCAGTCATCGTATTTTAATCCTCAGTGAAAGAGGTGACAGTCACCTATTTCAGATATCAGGCCCCGGGCATGATGTCCACCAGTTCCAGCCGTTCGATATCCTGGCCCAGGCAGCGCTGCCCCACCTCGCGGAACCGCTCCGAAGCGTCGGTGACGAAATATGCTCTCGCTCCGGCGCCGTCCCGGGCCCCGTGCTCCAGGCCTTCCCGGAGAAGAAGCTCGGACACCTGCCCGGCCACCGCCTCGGCCGAGTCGATCAGCGAGACCCCTTCGCCCAGCGCCGCGCCGATGGCCTGTTTGAGCAGCGGGTAGTGGGTGCAGCCGAGCACCAGCGTGTCCAGCTCCGCCGTCTTCAGGTCGCCGAGATAGCTCAGCACGGTGAGGCGGCAGATCTCGTTGTCCACCCAGCCCTCCTCCACCAGGGGGACGAACAGCGGGCAGGGGCGGGAGATCAGCCGCACTCCGGGCCGCAGGGCGGTAATCGCCCGCTCGTAGGCGCCGCTGGCGATGGTGGCCCGGGTGCCGATCACGCCCACCACCCCGCTGCGGGTGGTTTCGGCCGCCCGCCGGGCCCCCGGCTCGATCACTCCCATCACCGGCACCGGCATCTCCTCCTGCAGCCGGGGGATGGCCACCGAGGAAGCGCTGTTGCAGGCCACCACCAGCAGCTTGATCCCCTGGCCCAGCAGAAAGCGGGCGTTCTGCAGGGAATAGCGGATGATGGTCTCCGGCGACTTGGTGCCATAGGGCAGGCGGGCGGTATCACCCAGGTAGACCATCCGTTCGCCGGGAAGAGCTGCAGCCATTTCCCGCAGCACGGTGAGCCCGCCGATGCCGGAATCGAAAATACCGATGGGTCGCTGGTCCATGATCACCCGGTCCCGGCGCCGGCCGCGGTTTCGGCGCTGTCCGCCGGCGGCAGAAGTTCGGGTCTCTGCTCCGTCGTCCCGGCACTGCCCGGTGCGGAGAGCGGCGATCCCACCATGGAGAGGTCCATGGCGAAGGGCCGGTCGAGGCTCAGGTGGCCGGCAAGGGTTTCGGCCTCCCTGCCGTCCACCAGGATCTTCACCCGGCGGATGGAGGGGAAGTTGAAGATCAGCGAATTGACCACCGCGTAGACCGAGGCCCGCTCGCCCCAGACCCCGCCCGGGTGGGCCCGACTTATCTCGCCGCTGAAATCCACCACCGCCAGGCCGTCCTCGAAGAGAAAGAGGGAGCGCAGTCTGGTCCCCCGGGGCAGGGCCGACACCGCCCCTTCCCCGGCGGGGCCCCGGGCCAGCAGTTCGATCACCTGTTTGGCCTGGTCGGTGAGCCGTTCGGTGCGGAAGATCTCGTTCTCCTCCGGCAGCAGCAGGTTCTGGCGGGATGACTGGTAGAAGATGAAGACTTTCAACCGGTTGCCTTCCCGGTCCCCGGTCTGCTCCAGGGCCGTCAGCCATTCGCTGCCCGATTCCTCTCCCGCGGCGTTCTCGGGGTCCACCGCCGGCCCGTCCTCCTCCTTGTCACCGCAGCCCCAACCGGCGGCGAGACAGAGCAGCAGGGAGCAGAGCAGCGCCGGCAGCCAATGGCCGGCGACCCCTCTTCTCGACCTGTATCGGGCTGGCATCGGGTGGCGCTCCGAGCTTCAGGGCCTGCCGGATTCGGCGGCGCCCCTGGACATGGTTTCGTAATCCCGCTTGAAGGCGAGTACGCTGCGGTAGAGCGCGGTGGCGATCCGCTCGCGGAACGATTCCTTGAGCAGCAGCAGTTCTTCCTCGGGGTTGGTGATGAAGGCCGTTTCCACCAGCACCGCCGGCATGGTGGCGCCCTCCAGCACCCGGAAGGGGGCCTGTTTGATCCCCCGGTTGGGCGTGTTGAGCAGGCTGTTCAGTTCCTGCTGGATCCGCTCGGCCAGGCGGCTGCTCTCCAGCAGATACTCGGTCTGGGCCAGGTCCCAGAGAATCATCTCCAGGCCGGCATCGGCCACGGCCCGGCGTTCCGCCTCCTCCGCGACCCGGTTTTCCAGGGCGGCCAGGTTGCGGGCCTCGTCATCGGTGGCATCGGCGCTGAGGAAATAGGTCTCGGAACCCCGGGCGCCCGGGCTGGTGGATGCGTTGGCGTGCAGGCTGATAAACAGGTCGGCCTGCTGGTGGTTGGCCAGGGCGGTGCGCGAGGCGAGGGGCAGCAGCTGGTCGTTCTCCCGGGTCAGGTAGACCTCGAGGCCCGCCTGGTCCCGGAGCATCCGGGCCAGCCGGACCGCCACGTCCAGCACCACATCCTTTTCCTTGAGCCCGGTGGAGCCGATGGCCCCGCTCTCCGATCCGCCGTGACCGGGGTCGATGACCACCGAGCGCAGCAGGCGGGGGCCCGTGTCGGCGGAAGCCCGGTCGCGGGAACCGATGGCCGCACCGCTGCGGTCCGGCCCCGCCAGCTGCGGGACCAGGGGCTTTGAACTGGATGTCCGGCGGAACAGATCGAGGAGCAGTTCGCCGTTGTCCCCCGTATCCCGGACGCGGTGCAGGTGAAACTGCGGTCCGAAGGTGACCAGGAATCCGTGGGTCCCGTCGGAGCGGCCAAAACGGACATCCTCGATTATGCCGTTGCCCACATGGGTGTCCTCAAAACCGGTGACCAGTGTCCGGGCCCGGGGGAAATGGATCCAGGCGCCCGCGGCGTCCACATCAACCCGGCAGCGGGCATCGCCCCCCCAGCGGAAGCGGAGGGTGCTGACGTCGCGCTGCAGTTCGAGCTTCAGCTCCACCTCCAGCGGCCCGGCGCTGCCGAAATCGAGCAGCCGCCGCTCGGCGTCCGAGGACGCGCCGCCGGGGTACAGCGCACCGAAGACCCGGTTGATGAAGCTCGGTGGAACAAAAATTCGGCCTTCCACCAACCGGGGAGACGGTTCGATGAGAAAGAGCCGGTCACCCACCGTGGTCAGCGATTCTTTCATCGAGAGCATCGCCTTGGTCCCGCGGAACTCGATCACCACGTTGACCACCGCATCGTCATAGAGCAGTGAGGCGCCAAAAAGGCTGGCCAGGTCGTCGAGACTGACATATTCATTTTCGTCGAAGAGATAGACGGGCACCCGGTGGATGACACCCTCGATACGCAGGGTCAGGCTGCCGGCCACCTGCTGGGCCGCCGCGGGCAGCGCCGTGAACAGCAGGACGACGATCAGCATCACTGTGGAGGTGCGCGCGCAGATAGAGAGGAGATATGGTCCGGCTTTCGGCACGTTGTCTCTCCGCCAGGTCGTGAGGGAACGGCAGGGAATGCCCGCCGTGAACAGGCCCGGGACTGGTCCGAAGTGGAGTCTATGGCATCCGGCCGGAGCGGTCAATGCGGCCGGCGGTCACTCCACCAGGTAGCCGAGAGCCTTCAGCTGTTCCACATCTTCCTCGGCCAGCACCGGGTCTTCCCGCTGATGGCCGGCCAGGGTGCTGAAGACATCCTGCTCCCACTCTGCCAGTTCCCCGGGAAGGGGTTCACCGGGCCGGGCGAGGTTGTGCGTCTCCCTGGGGTCGGCGTTCAGGTCGTAGCGAAACAGTTCTCCCGCCGAGTGGAAGCGGACAGTGGTCTTGACCGGCCCGTGAATCCGGCTGATTTCCAGCGGCCCGCGGACCCGGCCCTTTTCCACGTTCCTGCGCCGCAGCACCGCTCCGCGCTGGGCCTGGAAGTAGCACGGCTCCTCCCCCAGCTCCCGGCGGCCGGTACAGACCTCCGAAAGATCCCGGCCCTCCATGGCCGGGGGCGGCTCCAGCCCCAGCAGACCGAGAATGGTGGGCGCCACGTCGAGCAGCGTGACCTGGGACCGCACCCGCCGGCCGGCCGGGATGACCCCCGGGCGGACAAAGGCCAGCGGGACCCGCAGCCCCTCCTCGTAGCAGACCTTGCCATGCCCCCAGACGGAATGCTCGCCCAGGCTCTCGCCGTGGTCGGCCATCAGGACCACCAGGCTGTTCTCCATCAGGCCCCGCTCCTCGAGGCCGTCCAGCAGCTCACCCAGCCGGGCGTCCACAAAGGCCACCTCGGTGGCATAGCGCTGGGCGGCATCGGCCGGGCCGCCGGTCACCACGCCGACCTGATCCGCGAAAGCCCCGTGAAAACGGTATGGTGCGTGGGGCTCGACGTAGTGCACCCAGAGGAAAAACGGCTGCCGTGGGTCCCGCGGCCCGTCGACCCACTGCATGGTTCTGCTGTTGACCAGGGTTGCCGAGCCCTCGCTCTTGAACAGCCAGCGCCAGCGCTTGCGGTCAAAGGCCTCGATATAGGAATGGAAGCCGGTGCCGAGGTTGGAGAGCTGGTCGCGCAGGGTCCAGTTGCTGATCACGGCCGCGGTCTGGTAGCCCTCGGCCGCCAGCAGGGCGGGCAGGGTCGCCAGGCCGGGAAAGACCGGCACCCCGTTTCGGGTGGAGCCGTGACGGTGGGGGTGCAGCGAAGTGAGCACCGACGCCACCGCCGGCGTGGTCAGGGGCACCGGGGTGCGTGCCGTCTCCATCACCACGCCCCGGTCCATCAGGCGGTCCATGCGGGGGGTCAGCGGACGGCGGCAGCCGTACGCCGTGAGGTGGTCGGCACGCAGCGTGTCGACGCAGATCACGATCACCGAAGGCCTGGTCACCGGAACCGGTGTAGCGGAGGCGGCGCAGGGGAGGGCGGAAGAAAGGAGGACGAAAAGCGCCAGGCAGAGCAACAGCCCGAAACGGGTTCCTGGTTTGTCTTTTCTCGAATTCATGGTTCCGACACCACTGCCCGCAATACGCACTGTCCCGGACACAGATGGGATGGTTGGTAACACGAACGCGAGGAAAGTGTAGCGCGGCCCGTGGTCCGATTCAAGCGTGGCGACGGTCAGGGAAGTTCCGCTTCCGGCTCGGACGCCGGGGCCGCGGCCGGCGAGGCCTGCAGCAGCTGGTCCACTTCGCTCAGCCACTGCCTGATCCGGCGCGCGTTCTCGGGCCCGGTGCGCAACAGCTGCTTCTGGGCCGGGGAGAGGGACTCCAGCCGCGGGTCGGCATAGGCGTATGTGGTGACCTTGCGCTCCAGCATCACCGGCCCTTCCGGCACCGGCGTCGCCACCAGGTGGCGCAGCGCCCCGGTGAACGCCCGGTGGAAGTCGGCGTCGGGGTAGCCCAGTTCCTGGTAGGACTGGGCCAGCAGGGGATAGAAGGTGCGGTAGAGTTCGACACAGTCTTCCGGGGAGAAGGAGAGGGCCAGCCCGGCAACCAGGTCGTAGCGGCCGGCATTCTCCTCGCTGAAGACAAAGGTCTCACCGGCCAGATCCGGGGCAAAGGGGTCGCCGGGAGCCAGGGCGGCGAACTGCCGGACCGGGGTGGCGCCCTCGGTGATGTTGTCCACCGCGGCCACGAAGGTATCGGCCAGCCCGTCCAGGGCCAGCATCCGGGGCAGCAGCGGGTGGCCGGAGAGTTCGCGAACGATGCCGCGAAACACCGTGTCGCTCCCGGCCAGGGTCACGCCCCCGGCGTCCCAGCGAGGCGATTCCGGCGGCACCGGCGGCGGCACCGGCTCTCCCGCCTGGTCTTGCAACCCGGGCACGTCCAGGTTTTCAGCAGCGGCTTCAACCGCAGGTGCAGTGGCGGCCATTTTCTGCTGCTGTTTGTGGTAGGCGAACAATGCCAGCAGGGCCACGACCACCACCAGGGCGGCCCCGATACCGATCGTGCGGTTGCGCTCCATCTTCTGCTCTCCTCTTCCCGGTGTTGACCCAGACGGCACACCATGGCCGCGAGGCGTATTGAAAATATCCCTTTCAGTTCAATACGCGAACCAGCGGAATGCGTTCAGTGGGCATGCAAAAACAACCGCGCCCGGGGATCTGGTCCCGAATGTTCAAACGTTCAGATCCCGTTTCTTCTTCTCCCAGCACTCCAGGGCATACTGGCGCATGTCGGCCACCGAGTCGAACTCGTCGACGATCTCCACCCCCAGCAGGGTCTCGATGGCGTCCTCCAGGGTGACGATGCCCTCGGTGCCCCCGTATTCGTCCACCACCAGGAAGAGGTGCTCCCGCCGCTTGATGAACTCGTCCAGGGTCCCGGCGATCGATTTCGACTCGGGCACGGCGTGGATCGGCTGGGACAGCTGTTCCATGGTCTGCTGCCCCTTCCCCGCCGACTGGGCTTCAAAAATGCGGAAACGCAGCACCAGCCCGGTGACCCGGTCCATGTTCTTCTCGTAGATCGGGATCCGGGAAAACTTCAGCTGTTCCGCCTGCTCCATGGCCTGATCAACGGTGAGGTCCTTCTGCAGAGCGGTCATCACCGAGCGGGGGGTCATCACGTCACCGGCCCGGATGTATTTCAACCGCAGCAGGTTCTGGATCACCCGCTTCTCCTTGCCCATCAGCGTGCCCTCGTCGGCCCCGATACCGGCCAGGGCGCTCAGCTCCCGGCGGGTGATCCGGGCCTGCCCCCCGCTTTTCCCGGCAACCAGCCGGGACACGGCGCGGAGCAGCAGCACCACCGGGTAGCAGATGTAGATCAACACGGTGATGGCGTAGGCGGAGAAGGGCGCCAGGCGCTTCCAGTGGGCCGCGCCCAGGGTCTTGGGGATCACTTCGGAGAAGACGAGGATGGCGAAGGTGAGCAGGCCGGAGACCAGGGCCACCCATTTACTGCCGAAGACCACCAGGGCCTGGGCGCCCACACCGGCCGCCCCCACGGTGTTGGCCACCGTGTTCACGGTGAGGATGGCGGCCAGCGGCCGGTCGACCCGTTTCTTGAGATTCCTCAGGATGCGGCCGCTGCGCTGCCCGTCCCTGATCAGCAGCTCGACGTGGGCGTGGGAGATGGAGAGCAGCACCGCTTCGAGGATCGAACAGAGGAAGGACAGCAGGACAGCAAGCAGAAAATAGAGCAGAAGGGCAATCATCCCCGTACCTGAGTCTCCTCTCTCCCGTCAGAGCGGGAAGTCCCGGTGGGCCTGCCAGATCTCCATCAGACGCCTGATGGCCGCTTCCGGGTCGTCGGCCTGGTTCACGGCACGGACCACGGCGAAGTTCAGCGCACCGCCGGCCAGCACCTCGGGCAGGTTTTCCTCAAAGATGCCCCCCAGGGCCACGGCGGGCACCGGCGACTCCTTGATCATCCGGCCCATGTCCTCCAGGCCCAGCACCGGGTCGGGCACCGCCTTGGAGGTGGTGGCATAAACCGGGCCCACGCCGATGTAGTCGGGGCCCAGGGCCGCGGCCCGGCGGGCCTGCTCCGGGTTGTGGGTGGAGAGCCCGTAGATCCGTCCCTCCTCGTTCCATAAGGCGCGGGCCTCCTCGATCCCCATGTCGCCCTGCCCCAGGTGGACCCCGTCGGCGTCGGCCTCGGCGGCCAAAGCCACCGAGTCGTTGACGATGAAACGGGTGCCGCTGCCCCGGGTGATCTCCCGCAGCCGGCGGGCCACCGGCAGGGCCTGGTCATCCGGGGTCTCCTTCATCCGCAGCTGGAGGTAGCGCAGGCCGCAGTTCACCGCCGCCTCGGCGCAGGTCTCGTACCCCGCCGCCGGGCTGGTCAGGATCAGGTAGAGGCCGAAGCTTTCCGCAGTGGTGTTCAAAAGACCAGCCTCCCCCTAGGTGCCGCCGCCCACCCAGTTGCAAAGACCGGAATAGACATAACTGCCGCTGGTCCCTCCCGGGCCAAAACCGATGCCGGTGCTGCCGGAAAGCGATTCCATGGTGCCCAGGGGTTCGCCGAAGTGTCCGGTGAAGGTGTCGTAGGCCGAGCCAAAGTGCCATGATCCGGGTGGGGGATCCGAAACTTTTGCACAGGCCAGGGCGGTGGTTTCGAACGTTTTTTCGGAGATTACCCGCGGAGTCCGGTACGACCGCTTGTTCATCGGCAGCCCTCCTGCTGATCTGATCTGTGGAATGCATCTTCCAGTGAAACGAATATACCCCAACCACCGCCCGTACGCCATGCCCTTTCGGGTGAGCGGCCCGGCAGTGTACCATGAGTTCATTGTCCATCAATCCGGAGGTTCCCGCTGTGCCCATTCTCGAGATCGGCGGCATCAGGATCGCCCTCCGCGGCCCGGACCGGCATTTTTCCCGCTGGCTGGAGGGCATCGACGGGTATCGCAACTTCATCGCCCACGACGACGGGCGGATTGACGCCACGGTCCGTCTCCGTTTTCGCGGTCTGCGCGGCCAGGGCATCTGGAGCGAGCGGTCCGAAGTCACCGCGCTCCACCGCCGGGGGGAGCAGTTCCGAATCGAGCACCGCGACTTCCTCGCCCGCTCCACGGCCGGCTTCCGCGACCTGCAGGTGATCCTTCCCCAGGCGGATATCTACGCCTTTGACAACCTGCTCCGCTTTCTGGTTTCGGTTCACGCGCCGGCCCACAACGGGTTTCTGCTCCACGCCGCCACCCTGGTCCACCAGGAGAAGGCCTTTGTCCTCTACGGCCTCTCCGGGGCCGGCAAGAGCACGGCGGCGGCCCGCTCCATGTCTGCCCTGCGCTGCCTGGCCGAGGACGCCACCCTGGTCCAGGCGGACGGCGGACGGGCCACGGCCTGGGCCACGCCGCTGCTGCACCACCCGGAGCAGCCGCCACACCCGGGCGGGTTCCCGGTGCGCGGGTTCTTCCGGCTGGCCAAAACACCCGTATTCACCCTGACCCGGCTCAGCGCGGCCGACGCCGTCCCAGGCTTGATGAGGCGGGTGCTGCTCTACCAGGGGTTTCATCTGAGCGACGCCATCTTCAGCGCCTGCAGCGAGATGGCGGCCGGGGTGGCGCACTTCGAACTGGGCCTGGCCCTGGGTGAGGATTTCTGGCCGCCGCTGCTGGCCGCGCTGGATGAGAAGGCGTGAAGCTGCACGTCCGGCCAGTGCTTTGCCTTCCCCGTCCCGCTGGTCTATCCTGATATTGAGGACAAAACACAACCAAAGGACGAGCAATGACCGTTTTCCATACGCCGCAAAGGTATCACCGCTTCCCGGCATTGCCCGGGCGTCTGCTGTTGCTGATCACCATGCTGACCCTGCTGCTCCCCGGCGCCGTGGCCCTGGCCGGCCTGGAGGAGGAGATGGGCCGCAACGAGGTGCGCATCTGGTCCTCCCCCTACACCCTCGAGCCGGGCACCACGGTGCAGGGCTCCGGCCTGCTGCAGCGGCTGGAGCGCCTGGGCTACCGCCGGGTGCACCAGCGGCCCCAGTCACCGGGGGAGTTCTTCTACGGCCACGAAACGTTCTGGATCTACCGCCACACCCACCAGGTGGACGGGGATGAATACGAGGCGGAGCTGATCAGCCTGCCCCTGCGCCGGGAGGACGGCATGATCCTCGAACCCCCGCCACCGCCTCCCGGGGAGGGGCCGCTGTTCCCCGGGAAGCCGGAGCGCCACTGGCTGGAGCCGGAGCTGCTGGCCGAATCGCTGGAGTCCAACCGGGCCACCCGGATCCCGGTGCGGCTGGACGAACTGCCCGATCACGTCTGGCGGGCGGTGCTGGCCATCGAGGACGCCCGGTTCTTCGACCACACCGGCCTCGACGCCCGGGGCATCGCCCGGGCGCTGCTGAACAACGCCCGGGCGGGCAAGGTGGTCCAGGGCGGCAGCACCATCACCCAGCAGCTGGTGAAGATCCGCGACCTGACCCCCCGGCGGACCTGGGGGCGCAAGATCTCCGAGGCGCTGCGCGCCCTGGAGCTGGAAGCGGCCCACGACAAGGAGGAGATCCTCCAGGCCTACCTCAACTGCGTTTACTACGGTCACATCGACGGGATCAGCATCTACGGCGTTGGCGCCGCCGCCCGGGCCTTCTTCTCCAAGGACGCCCGGGAGCTGGACCTCGGCGAGTCGGCCCTGCTGGCCGGCATCATCCAGGGGCCGAACATGCTCTCCCCGGTGCGCAACCCCCAGCGGGCCCGGGAACGGCAGGAACAGGTGCTGGAACGGATGAAGGACCTGGGCTGGGCCCCGGAGACCGAGATCTCCAAGGCCCGGGTGCGCGGCCTGCCCCGGCTGCGCACCGCGGCGGTGAGCCCGGCCGGCAACCGGCACTTCCTCAGCCTGCTGAGCGAGATCGTGGGACGGAAGGCGGAGCAGCAGGTGGAGAAGGGACGGGGTGTGCTGGTGGAATCGACCATCGATCCCCTGCTCCAGGCCGAGGCGGAGAAGGCGGTCCGCCAGGGGCTGGAGGAGCTGCGGCGGAGCCACTCCCGGCTGCGCCGGCTGCCCCTCTCCGCGGCGCTGGTCTGCTACGACGCCGAAGACGGTCGCATTCTGGCCTACGTGGGCGGCGACCCGGGCAAGGAAGCCGACTCCTTCGACCGGGTGCGCCTGGCCCGGCGCCAGCCGGGCTCGGCGATCAAGCCGCTGGTCCTGCTGGAGGCCTTTGACCGGGACGGCGCCGCGGAGGCCCTCTACCCCGCCCGCCAGGTGGCCGACAGCCCGCTGCGCATCGACCTGCCGTCGGGTGACTGGGAGCCGCAAAACTATGACGGCAAGTACCGCGGGGCAGTGACCATCCGCGAATCGGTGGTCCAGAGCCTCAACGTGCCCTTCGTGCGCATCGGCCGCTGGTGCGGTTTCGACACGGCGGCGCAGATGGTGCGCGAGACCGGCCTCACCATCCCCGACCCGGCGCCTCCCTCCTTTGTCCTCGGCTCGGTGGAAGCCACCCCGCTGGAGCTGGCCGACGCCTACGCCGTGTTCAGCGGCGTGCTGGGCCGGCGGGCCAAACTCACCCCGTACACCCGGCTGGCCAAACCCGGCGGCCGCTCCATCACCAAACACCGCTCGCGGCACAAGAAGGTGGTCCGGCCGTCATCGGCCTACCTGATCCGCGACCTGCTGGTGGACTCGGTGGAGCGGGGCACCAGCCGCCCGGCACAGATCGAGGGCCGCGAGGTTTTCGGCAAAACCGGCACCTCCTCCGACCGCCGTGACGCCTGGTTCGTGGGCGGCACCGGGCCGCTGGTGGCCGCGGTCTGGGTGGGCGTGGACGACGGCACTCCACTGGGCCTCACCGGCTCCGGAGCGGCCGCCCCCATCTGGCGCTCGTTCATGGTGCAGGCGGCCCCCACCCGGCCGGCCACGGCGGTGGAACGGCCCGACGACGTGGTGCAACGCATGATCCAGGACCGCAGCGGCCTGCTGGTGGCCCGGCAGCGGCGGGGCACCCACACCGACCTCTTCCGCCGCGGCGCCACCCCGCCCAGCCGGCGTTTCTGGCGCAAGGACGAGCCGGTCCCGGTGCTCAAATAAGGGGCGGGCCCGCTGATTGACTCATCCCCCTGTGTTCCGTTAACCTTAAAGCTCGAAACTGTTTCCGGGCCGCCGGTGCAGCGCCACCGGCCTTTTTTATATGTGCGCCAATGAGCAGACTCCCCACATTCCTGGTGGTGGGCGCGGCCAAGAGCGGCACCACCTCGCTGCACTATTTCATGGAGCAGCACCCTGAAATCTGCGTCCCGCCCTGCAAGGAAACCTACATCTTCAACCGCGAGAGCATGGCCGGGACCTGGCCCGAAGTCACCTTCTACGACGAGGAGGGATACCGGGAACTGTTCCGCACCCTCACCACCGAGCGGACCAGGGCCTGGGGCGAGGTGACCACCAGCAACCTTTACTACCACGAGGAAGCGGTGCCCAAAATCAAGGCGCTGCTGGGCGACATCCAGATCATTATCCTGCTGCGCAACCCCATCGACCGGGCCTATTCCGGCTGGACCATGACCAGCGCCAGCTACGCCGAGCCGCTGAGTTTCGAGCAGGCCCTGGAGGAAGAGCAGAGCCGCATCGAGCAGAAGGTGATGTTCATGGGCCACTACCTCTCCCTGGGGTTCTATTACCAGAGCGTGAAGCACTACCTGGAGAACTTCCCCCGGACCAAAGTCTACCTGCTGGAGGACCTCAAGGAACGGCCGCCGGAAACCCTGCGGGAGATCTTCCAGTTCATCGGTGTGGACGGCGGGTTCAAGCCGGACTACGAGACGACCTACAACCCGTCGGGCATCCCGCGGAGCCGGCTGCTGCAGAAGCTGTTCTTCCGCGATATGGGGACCAGGGGTGCACCGGTGCAGCGGCTGATGCGGCCGCTGATGGGCCGCAACCGGGCGGACCGGCTGTTCCACACCATGCGCAAGTACAACCTGAAACGGGTTCCGATGAAGCTCGAGACGAGACAGAAACTCGCCGACATCTACCGGGAGGACGTCCTGCAGCTCCAGGAGCTGATTGGCCGGGACCTCTCCCACTGGCTGGACGATTGAGAAACCGTCGCTGCACCCATGACCGTCCGCCCGAAAAAACGCCACGTCCCGGTCCACGGAGGCCCTGAGCGATGAAGGTCTGCATGGTGGTGCCCTATTTCCCGCCCAGGTTCTCGGGCGCCGGGCAACTGACCTACGACTTTGGCCGGCTGCTGCCGGAGCAGGGCGTGGAGGTGCGCATCATCGCCCTCAATCTCGGGGACTGGCCCCGGGAGGAGATGATGGAGGGGATGCACATCGAGCGGATCACGCCGCTGCGCCGGGGCTGGCTGAGGCACCCGGCGCTGATGCTGCAGCTGGCCTGGCTGCTCTGGCGCCGCCGCCGGGAATACCAGGTACTCCACCTGCACGGCGCCTACCTGCCGGTGTTCGGGGTGGTGCCGCTGATCCGGCTGCTGGGCCGCAAGACGGCGCTCACCTTTCACGACCCCGAGGGCGACATGCCGGAATCGATCGCGGCACGCCGGCTGGGCTCGCTGCAGCTGCGCATCCTTGCCGGGATCGACCGCTTTGTCCACACCACCAGCTTCGTCGCCGCGTCCTATGCCCGCACCGGGCTGCCGCTGGACAAGCTGCGCCGCATCCCCTGCGGCATCGACGTGGAGCAACGCTTTCTCCCGGTGGCCGCCGCCGGGAAAGCCGCCTTGCGCCGGGAACTGGGCCTCGACCCGGCGGCGAAGATCGCGGTGTTCACCGGGGCCGTGGTGCCGCGCAAGGGTGTGGACCTGCTGGTGGAGGCCTGGAGCCGGGTCAGCGCCTCGTGCCCCGAGGCGCTGCTGCTGGTGCTGGGACCGCTGGACGCGCTGGAGCGGCCGGAGGAGGCGGGATATGCCGATGAGGTCAAGGAGCGCATCGCCGAACTGGGCCTGGAGAATGCGGTGCGGCTGATGGGCCGGACGGATGACGTGCAGCGCTACCTGCAGCTGGCCGACATCTTTGTCTTTTCGTCCCGCTTCGAGACCTTCGGGATCGCGCTGATCGAGGCCATGGCCTGTGGCCTGCCCTGCGTGGTCTGCACCATCGAGGGGGTCTCCACCGACATCATCGACCACCAGCGGGACGGGCTGCTGGTGCCCCAGGAAGACCCGGAGGCCTTTGCCGGGGCCGTACTGCAGCTGTTGGGCGACCCGGCCATGTGTGAGACTCTGGGGCAACAAGCCGTGGAAAAGGTGCGGCAGGAGTTTTCCATCGCCAGCGTCAGCCGCAAACACCGCGAACTGTACGAGGAGATGCTCTCCTCCACCGACGGGTAAACCATGGCCTTCGACCGGGTACACCTGGAACTCACCAACCAGTGCAACTTCTGTTGCGAGTTCTGCCCCGACCGGCTGATCACCCGCCCGCGGGGCAGCATGGACCGCGACCTGATGCGCCGGACGCTGGAGGAGATCGCCGCCGAGGAGCTGACCCGGGTGGTCTGCTTTCACCTGATGGGCGAGCCGCTGCTCTACCCCCACCTGCTGGAGGCGGTGCAGCTGGCCGGCCAGCTGGGCCTGGAGGTCCACCTGACCACCAACGGCTGGCTGCTCACAAAAGAGATGATGCGCTCGCTGCTGGAGGCGGAGACCCACACAATCATCGTCTCGGTGCAGACGCCCGACGCCACCTCCTTCAAGCTGCGCCAGGCCAAAGTCGGATTTGAACAGTACCCGGGAACGGGTGACCTCGGCCCTGGGCCTGGCCCTGGAGCTGGAGCACCACAGCGAAGTTGTCCTCTCCCTGCTGGTCACGCCGTTCAAGCGCGTCCTCCTCCCCTCGCGGGAGATGAGCATCATCGACACCAGGGCCGAACTGGTGCGCATGGCCCTGGAGTGGCTGGGGGGCGCCGTGGACGCCTGTTCCCGGGACGAGGTGCGGGCGCAGTTCAAGGCCAGGCGGGACCAGCTGAAGCAGCGGCTGGACAAACTGCGCCTGCTGGCCCGCAACCAGGTGCGGATCACCCGCAACCTGGTGCTGGAGTCGCGGCCGCTGGGGGACTGGGTGCGGGAAGGCCTGGACGAATCAAAACTGAAGGCGGCCCACTGGGGCTGCTGCGAGGGCCTCACCGAGCAGTTCGGCATCCTCTGGAACGGCGACCTGGTCTACTGCTGCGTCGACTACGACGGCGAGACCGTCTTTGGCAACATGGAGCAGACCACCATCCGCGAGGCCTTCCGCCAGCCCGAGGTCCGGCAGGCGATCCACGACTTCCGCAGCTTCCGCATCCGCCACCCCCGCTGCCGCAAATGCCTGGGGGACACCTCGCTGGCCAGATCCCTGGGCCGCCAGTTCGGGTCGATTTTCTACTTCAAGCTCTTCCGCCATCTCCCCGGTATGGGCAAGGGGACCGACCGCCCGGTGATCGATATTTAGAGCGCGTCATAGACCCGCCGCAGTTTGGCGTCCACCTCGCCGGCGATGGCTTCCATATCGGGGTTGTTCACCACCTTGAACATCTCCGCCGGCTTGATCAGCGACACCGCCACCTGGCCCTGGTCGTCCTCGTAGACGATCACGTTGCAGGGCAGCAGCAGGCCCAGCTGCAGTTCGCGGCTCAGGGCCTTGTGGGCCAGCACCGGGTTGCAGGCGCCGAGGATCATGTAGCGGCGGAAGTCCACGTCGATCTTGGCCTTCAGCGTCTTCTTCACGTCGATCTCGGTGAGCACGCCGAACCCTTCCTCTTTCAGGGCCGCGGTCACCTTTTCCAGGGCACCGTCAAAATCGGTATCCCCCAGCGACCTGGTGTATCCGTACTCGCAACTGTCGGTCATCCTTCTCCCTCCGGCTTCCGGCATCCTTGCCGTCCCTTTTGCAATTCTCGTGATCGAGCCTGTATCATTCATTTTTACACCTCGCCGCCCCACGATCAACAGTTCCGCCGCAGGAGAGGCACCGATGATCACCATTGTCTCCGGGCTGCCGCGAACCGGCACCTCGATGATGATGCGCTTCCTGGAAGCGGGCGGTCTGGAACCGCTCACCGACGGGGTGCGGGAAGCCGACGCGGACAACCCCCGCGGCTACTACGAGCTGGAGCGGGTCAAGACCATCCGGGACGATTCCTCCTGGCTGGACGAGGCCGAGGGCCGGGTGTTCAAGATGGTCTCCATGCTGCTCTTCCACCTGCCGCCGGGACGGGAGTTCAAGATCATCTTCATGCAGCGGGACCTGGACGAGGTGCTGGCCTCCCAGGCGGTGATGCTCCGCAACCTGGGCCAGGACCGGGACCAGCCGCCGGACCAGCGGATGAGGGAACTGTTCACCACGCACCTGGAGAAGGTGCAGCGCTTTCTTGCCCGGCAACCGGCGCTGGACGCACTGCACTGCCAGTTTCGCCAGGTGGTGCAGCAGCCCGCCGAGACGGCCCGCCGGGTGGCCGGCCACCTGGGCCTGCCCCTGGACCTGGAACGGATGGCCGGGATCATCGAACCGGCCCTCTACCGGCAGCGCCGCGGCTGAAGGCCACGAATGACCATGCGACGTCTCTTGCAGATCACCGACAGTTACGAATACACCGGCGGCATCCGCAGCTACATCAGCCATGTCTCGGACCTGCTGGCCGGCAAGGGCTGGGAGGTGGAAGTCTACAGCCCCCCGGGCCCGGGCGGCGACCTGCGCAGCCACGCCACCCGCTGGGCCGGCTGGCGCTACCTGGCCGAGGTGCGCCAGGCGGTGCGGCGTTTCCAGCCCGACCTGCTCCACGCCCACAGCCTCTCCCTGCGGCTCTCCCCGCTCCCCCTGCGGGCGGCCCGGGAGCAGGACATCCCGGTGGTGATGACGGTCCACGACTTCAACTACGTCTGCCCGAGGAAGTGGATGATCGGCGCCGACGGCCTGCCCTGCACGGTGGGCTTCGGGTCGGGCTGCCTGGTGCAGGGTTGCCCCGGCAGCCGCGAGGGCCTGGCCTGGTTGCCCTACAACGGCCTGCGCTGGCTCAAAACCGCACTGCACCGCAGGCTGCTCCGCTCCTGGGTGGATCGCTTCATCACCCCCTCCAAGGCCCTGGGCTGGTGGATGACCTCCAGCCTGGGGACGGACCGGGTGACCACCGTGCCCAACTTCGTCCACCCCCCCGGCGGTGGGGCTGGGACGGAGGTGCAGCGCAGCGGGCTGCTCTATGTGGGCCGGCTGAGCCGGGAAAAGGGTGTGGACGTGCTGTTGAAGGCCCTGCCGCTGATCCGGGAGGCGCTCCCCGGAACCGCGCTCACCGTGGTGGGTGAGGGCCCGGCCCGCCCGCTGCTCGGAGCCCTGGCCGGCCAGCTGGGTCTGGATGAGGCCGTCAACTTCACCGGCCAGGTGGAGAACCAACTGCTGGGCGAGTATTTCCGGCAGGCCGCGGCCTGTGTGCTGCCCAGTGTCTGGATGGAGAACTGTCCGGTGACCGCGCTGGAAGCGCTCTCCTGTGGCACGCCGCTGCTGGGCAGCGACCTGGGGGGGCTGCCCGAGATCGTCCGCGAGGGGGATACCGGGCTGCTCTTCCCCCGGGGCGACCATGAGCGGTTGGCCGAACAGGCCATCCGGCTGCTGGGGGACCGGGAACTGGCCCGGCGGCTGGGCGCGGGGGCGCTGGCCGTGTTCCAGCGGGACTACTCACCCGAGGCGCACTTCACCCGGCTCAGTGCCGTGTACGAGGATCTGGTTAAATGAAGATCCGGAGCGCCGCCATCTGCCGCCTGCTCAACCGCTGCTTCCCCCGGGCCGGCGCCCCGTCCCTGGGCGCGCGGAGGGACCACCTGGCCTACGCCCGCTGGGAGTTCGAAACGGCCGGCGAGTCACTGCAGCAGTTCGCTCCACACCACGACATTCGCAAAAAACGGGTTCTCGACCTGGGCTGCGGCCTGGGCGGAAAATCAGTCTGGTATGCCCTCAACGGGGCGAGAGAGGTGGTGGCGGTGGACCAGGACCCCGAGCGGGTGGAGCGGGCCGCGGAGTTCGCCGAGGACAGGAAAGCCTACAACACCACCTTCCTGGTGCGGGATGCCGGCCGGCTGGATGGTCTGGAGGACGGCCGGTTCCAGCTGGCGCTGCTCAACGACGCCTTCGAGCACCTGGAGCGGCCGGCGGAGGCCATGCTGGAATGCTGGCGGCTGCTGGAACCAGGCGGGACGATGCAGCTGGTCTTTCCGCCCTTCGGCTCTGCCTGGGGCGCCCATCTCTTCGCCTATGTCACCATCCCCTGGGCCCAGCGTTTCTTCACCGACGAACCGCTGCTGGAGGTCTGGAAGGAGGGGTTCCGCGCCGCGGCCGGTGACGGCGGCGGGCTGATCACTGCGCAAAAGCTGGCGGAGGTGGAAGCGGCCCGCACGGTTGCCCAGCTGCGGCAATTGAATAGAATGACCATCAGGCGGTTCAACGCCCTGGTGGATGCCTCCCCCTTCACGCCGGCACTGGTCCGGGAGCACGTGCCCCGCTGGGTCTTTCCCCGGCCCGGGCAGAACTGGTATCTCCGGGAGCGCCTGGTGACCAGGGTCACCGCGGTGCTGGAAAAGCGAGGATGACCCGATTGATGCGCATTCTCTGGCCGGTGCACAACCTGGAGAAGGAGTACAACCAGTACCCCGGGGTGATGGTCATCTCCGCCCTGCTGCGGCAGCACGGGTTCGAGACCCGGGTGGTGCCGGCGGACGCCGGCACGCTGTCCGCCACCCTGGCCGACGGCGCACCCACCATCCTCGCCTTCAGCGCCTCCACCGCCTACATCCGGCACTACCTGGAGGTGAACCGCGCGGTGAAGCGGGACCACCCCTCCGCCTGGTCGGTCTTTGGCGGCCCCCACCCCACCTTCTTCCCCGAGATCATCGAGCAGGAGGGGGTGGACGGGGTCTGCATCGGCGAGGGGGAGTACCCCATGCTGGAGATGGCCCGCGCCCGGGCCGGCGGGGAGCCGGTGAGCGGCCTGCTGAACTGGTGGGTGCGGGAGAACGGCACACTGCACAAGAACCCGGTGCGCCCGCTGCTGGAGGACCTGGACCAGCTGCCGCTGCCCGACCACGACATCTTCCGCCGGGCCATGCCCGCCAGCCTGGCCCAGGCCATCGTGATCACCAGCCGGGGCTGCCCCTACAAGTGCACCTACTGCTACAACCACCTCTACCGCCAGATCTACCGCGGCAAGGGCAAATTCATCCGCCGCCGCGGCGTGGACCACGTGATGGAGGAACTGCGGCAGGTCAAGGCCGGCGGCTACACCTTTATCCGCTTCATGGACGACCTGTTCATTCTCCACCCGGAGTGGACCCGGGAGTTCGCCGAAAAATACCGCGAGCAGATCGGCCTGCCCTTCTCCTGCCTGGTGCGGGCCAACTACGTCACCGGGGAGACGGTGCAGCTGCTGCGCGCGGCCGGCTGCCACCGCATGACCATGGGCCTGGAGGCGGGCAACGACCGGGTGCGCAACGAGATCCTCAAGCGCAACATGTCGCGGCAGGAGATCATCGACGCCGCCCGCACCATCACCGGGGCGGGGATCAAGCTGGTCACCGCCAACATCCTGGCCATCCCCGGCGGGTCGTTCGAGGCCGACTGGGAGACCCTGGAGCTGAACCTCCAGTGCCGGCCGCACTTCGCCTCGGTGGCCGTGCTCCAGCCCTACCCCCGCACCGACATCCACACCTACGCGGTGGAACTGGGCATGGTGGACGACGAGGACCTGCAGGCCATGGAGTCGTCCTTCGGCTTTGGTCTGGAAGCGCCGCTGAAGTATGAAGACCCCGATGAGAAAAAGCTGCAGGAGAACCTGCACAAGCTCTTCCCGCTCACCGTGCTGCTGCCCTGGCTGGCCCCGCTGACCCGCCGCTTGGTCAAGCTGCCCTCCAACCGGCTGTTCAACCTGGTCTACAAGCTCTCGGTCAGTTTCGGCATCCACTTCCGGGCCCTGCCGGCGTCCACCGGCCTGGCCATCCTCTGGCGCCGGTCCCGGCTGCACCGGTTGTTGAGCCGGCTGCGGGGAAAGGGGGCGGCCGCCGCCGGAGCACCATGAGACTGTCGTTGCTGCCCGAACTCGTCGCCACCTGGACCCGCTACAACCTGCTGCAGCCGCTGCGGGGCAAGCCCTTCCTGCCCCGCATGCTGCACCTGATCCCCACCCACCGCTGCAACGCCCGGTGTGTGATGTGCGGGCTGTGGGAGGACCGGGCCGCGGCGGACAGCGAGCTGAACCTCGAGCAGTGGCGCCGCCTGCTCAGCGACCGGCTCTTCTCCAAACTGCAGTATGTGGGGATCAGCGGCGGCGAGCCGTTCCTGCGCACCGACCTGATGGAGCTCGTCGGTATCTTCGTCAGCAACAACCCCGGGCTGAAGCGGGTCAGCATCACCACCAACGGCCTGCTCACCGAGCGGATTGACCGGCATGCTGGAGACGATCACCAGCCTGCTGGGGCACCGCGGGGTGCTGCTGGACGTGTCGGTCTCCTTCCACGGCGCCGATAAAATCCTGGACGAGATCTACGGGGTGGAGCACGCCTTTGACAAGGCCTGCGCCACGCTGGAGATGCTCAAGCAGCGGCGCGGCCGGGGGCAGCTCAGCTGCTCGCTGAACTGCGTCCTGCTGCGCGACAACCTGGGGCAGGCGCCGGAGCTGCTGCGCTGGGCCCGGGAACAGGAGCTGCCGCTCTCCTTCGTGCTGGGCGAGGAGCGCGAGCGCTTTCACAACCAGGACTGCCGCCAGCGGTTCCTCGGCGACGAGGACCGGGAAAAACTCACCGGGTTTATCCGCGGCCTGGCGGCCGAGTTCTCCGCCGCCAACCCCTCGGCACTGAAGTACGACGAGATCCTGCGCATGCTCGAGGAGGGCCGGGAGCGCACCCTCTCCTGCTACTACGCTTTCGCCGGGGTGCTGCTGGGCCTCGACGGCACCCTCTACTACTGCTCGCACAGCAAGGGGATCGGCAACGCGGCCAGAACCCCGGCCCACCGGCTTTTCTACAGCCGGGAGAACCTCGGCTACCGCCGGGACAAACTGCTGCGGGCCGAGTGCCGGCACTGCCCGCCCTACACCCTGACCAGGATGGAGCTGGAAAAGGACATTCTCAAACTGGCCGGACGGGCCGCGGGGAAGGGCAGATGGCGCAACCGATGAACCTGGTGCTGGTCACCATCGATTCCCTGCGGCACGACGCCCTGGGCTGCCTGCAGTCCGGCGGCGGGCCCTCCCCCTGCCTCGACCGGCTGGCCGCCGAAGGCGTGCTGTTCACCGATGCCGTCTCCAACGGGCCCCGCACACCCTCGGCCTTCCCGGCCATCCTCTGCTCGCTCCACCCGCTGGTCAGCGGCGAGACCGGCCTGCCCCCGGGGGCGGCCACCCTGGCCGAGGCCCTGGCCGCGGCGGGCCGCCGCACCGCCGGCTTCAACCTCGACAACCCCTACCTCTCGGAGCAGTGCGGCTACGCCCGGGGCTTCGAGCGCTACGACGACTTCTGGCAGGCCGCCGGCGGCGGCGAGAACAGACAAACCGACTGCGATCAAGCGGCTGAAGAAGGCGATACAGGACGCCGTCGGCCGGCGCAGCCTGGCCCTGCTGCTCTTCTTCCAGGCCATGTTCCAGCGGGGCGGCGCCCCCTTCCTCAAGGGCGAGACGGCCACCCGCCGGGCACTGGACTGGATCGACGAGGACCGGGAACGCCCCTTCTTCGCCTGGCTGCACTACATGGACGTGCACTACCCCTACCTGCCGCTGGAAAAGCCGGGTCCCGGTCAACGGCTGCAGTATCTCGGCGCCATCACCGGTCTGCTGATCGGCGCCCGCCGGCGCCCCCTGCGGCTGATGCGCGAGCTGTACCAACAGCGGGTGGAGCGGATGGACCGGATGATCGGCCGGCTGGTGCAAGGCCTGAAAGAACGGGGGCTGGAAGGACATACCCTGGTGGCCGTCACCGCCGACCATGGCGAGATGTTCGGCGAACACGGCAGCTTCACCCACGGCCCCCAGCTCTACGACGAGCTGCTGCGTGTCCCGCTGATCCTTGCCGGTGCCGGTGCGAGCAGGACGGTGGAGGCCCAGACCGGCCTGATCCACCTCGCCCCCACCCTGCTGGACCTGCTGGGTGTGGAAGCCCCGGCCGCCTTCCAGGGCCGCAGTGTCCGTGAACGGATGGACGGTGGGGGGGACCGGGGGGATGCGGTCATCTCAGCGGCAACCCACGCCGGCGGACGCCAGCGGCGGGGGTCGGCCCCCGAGGTCTACCGCACCGTCTCCTGCCGCCACCAGGGCTGGAAGTATATCTTCGACGAGGAGGGCGGCCGGGAGGAGCTCTACCACCTGGAGATCGACCCGGCCGAGAAGGTGAACGTCATTGCCCAGCGGCCGGAGCAGGCAGAGCCGCTGCGCCGGCGGGTGAAGGACCACCTGGAGCTGGCGGAAAAAGAGGCGGCCCGCCTGGGGGGCGGCGATTCGGGCAAGGCGTTCCACGAGGACGAAGAGGTGAGCCGCCGGCTGGCCGATCTTGGCTATCTCTGACCCGCGCAACGCGGTTGACAGGCTGGGCCGCTGTCGTTACAACAGAGCCACCGGAATGGCAGGAAACTGAATCGAACCGTCGGAGGGATGATGAAGCTCCGGATCATGTCATACAACATCCACCGGGCCATCGGTGTGGACCGGCTCTTCCGGCCGGAGCGGATCGCCAACATCATCGCCCACTACGACGCGGATATCGTACCTGCTGCAGGAAGTGGATGTGGGCGTTCCCCGTTCCCGGCGGCTGGATCTGGCGGAAACACTGGCCTATCTGGCCGGCTACCCCCACTATGCCGTCGGGCTGAATGTGAAACTGAGCAAGGGGATGTATGGCAACGCCACCCTCAGCCGCTTTCCCATCGTGGAGACGAAAAACCTCGACCTGACCATCGAGAAGCGCAAATCCAGGGGCTGTCTCTACACCCGGTTTTCAGTTCCCACGCGAAAGCAAAAGCCCAGAACCTTGCCGGTGTTCAACGTGCACCTGGGCCTGTCGTTCAGGGAACGGCCCCGGCAGCTGGGCCTGGTGGTCCGCTCGCCTGAATTTACCGCACTGGACGTTGCCGCCCCCTGCATCATTGCCGGGGATTTCAACGATCTGATGAAACGGCTGGCGCCCATGCTCACGGAAATCCTCGGTTTTGATTGTGCCACCAACCGGAAGCATGGCTACCAGAACGCCATGTTGACCTACCCGTCGTTTTCCCCCACCAGCGGGTTGGATAAAATATTCTGCCGGGGTCTGAAGATCATCAATGGCAGGCGGGGCCGCTTGCCATCGGTCAAGGTGGCCAGCGATCACATGCCGGTGATTGCGGACCTGAGAATATAACTCCGCAGCTGCTGCTTCCGGCAACATCGGGCTGCAGCTTTTTCGGCGATGATGATGCCCGGCGCGAGGCCAGGGCAGCGGCCGAGATCGCCGATCATGGAGGGCCCGCCCTGATTCCATCAGCTTGAAAGGGCCTGGGAATTGTGTTCCTGCCACTGATCCTGCTGTCGATAGTTGGGGTAGTCGGCTACCATGTGGTGAGATCTTTCCATTCACGTTGAAGAAAACTGAACCATTCCATTGGCCACAGGCGCCCAACAATGGGCACACAGTCAAGAATACGGAACAGAAAGGAGCCGGACATGATCGAAATCCGCAACAAGAAAACAGGTGTTCCAGTGGGCTCAATTTCAGAGGACCAGTTGCAATTCCTCGTTGACCAGCTCGAGGAGGAATCTGCTGATGACCGGGACTACTACATCAACCGGGATACCCTTGAGTTGTTCGCCAACCGTGGGGTGGACGAAGGTCTGCTCAATCTCCTGCGCGAGGCACTGGGGGACCAGCAGGATATGGAGATTGAGTGGACTCGTCAGTAAACAGGGGTTCACTGGTGATCGCCGTCCGGGAAGAGTGAGAAGTGAGGGGTGTACTATGCTGGCAAGGTCAAGCCGCTCATCGACAGGACCTACCCCTTGAGCGAGGCCGGTGACGCGATTCGATACTGGGAGAAGGGTCACACCTCTGGAAAAGTGGTCATCACCGTGCAGGACGGTCACGAAGATTGACAAAGTCCGCCAACAAGGTTGTAATTTCGTTATAACCATGAGGTGATGATCATGATAAAGCAGCTTCGCAAAGTCGGTAACAGCAACGCGCTGATTCTTGACAAGCCAATCCTTGAAATCCTTGGACTGGAGGAAAACGGACAGGTTCAGCTGACTATTCAGGACGGACATCTGATCGTCTCGCCAGCTCACCCGTCTCAAGTCGATAAGGCGACAATCGCCGACAAACTGGAATACGTCGTCAACAAACGTAGAAAAGTCCTCAAGCGATTGGCGGAATAATGGCTCCAGTCTTTCTAACCGTTTCCGATGTGTTCGCCATCCACCAGCGGGTCATCGAAGAATTCGGAGGAGATCCCGTTTTGCGTGATCGCGGGTTGCTCGAATCAGCCGCCGCCATGCCGCGCTCCACTTTCGGTGGGAACTTCCTGCATCCCCAATTGAGCGACATGGCTGCGGCCTACCACTTCCACTTCTGCAAGAATCATCCTTTCATCGACGGCAACAAGAGGGTGGCGGTAACTACAGCTGAACTCTTTCTTCTGATCAGCGATCATGAACTCGCGGCCTCGGATGAGGCCCTGGAGAAATTGACAGTCGATGTTGCCGATGGGTCCAGATCAAAAGAGCAGGTTCTCGAGCTCTTCGCTGAGCATGTTGTGGCTCGCTAGCCGAGGTCGCTGTCTCAAACGGGGTTGGCAGAGCCTGGAGTCAGGATAGTAATCGCCGTTCACACCAGCGTTGAGGGATGAGCCATGAGGGGTGCGATACAACTGGCGTCGCTGCTGAGATCCCAGTGGGACTCGGCGGAACGGATCCGGCAGCGGCAGGACAGGATGCTGCACCGGCTGGTGAGTCATGCCTGCGCCACCGTCCCTTATTACCGTGACCTCTTCCGCGAGGCCGGCCTCGACCCCCGGGAGATCCGGGGTGTGGACGACCTGCAGAAGATCCCGCTGACCACCAGACGGGACCTCCAGGAGCAGCCGCCGGAGCGGCTGATCTCAAGCCAGGCCGACCCGCGCAAGCTGATGAGCAGCCGCACCAGCGGGGCCACCGGCGAGCCGCTGGAGATCCGCTACGGGCCGGCGGACCGCACGGCGATGAACGCCTCATTCCTGCGGGCCCACCTGGGCCGAACACTGAAACCCGGGCACCGCCTGCTCTACTTCGAGGCCCGGCCCCAGGGCGGCGCACGAAAACAGTGGTACCAGCAGTTGGGCCTCTTCCGCCGCCGGGTGCTGGCCACCGGCGACCCGCCCGACGCCTGGATCGAGGAGACCAGGGCCTGGCAGCCGCACCTGCTGCAGGGCTACGCCCTGACCCTGAAGCTCTTTGCCCGGGCAGTGCAGGAGCGGGGCATCACCGACCTGCGCATCCCGCTGATCGCCAGCACCTCGGGCATGCTCGACGCCGCCGGCCGGCAACTGCTGGCCGACACCTTCCGCGCCGAGGTGGTGGATGTCTACGCCTCGGAGGAGGCCGGGTCGGTGATCGCCTGGGAGTGCCCGGTCTGTCCCGGGTATCACCTCAGCGCCGACACGGTGATCCTCGAGTCTCTGCAGGACGGTGTGCCGCAACCAACCGGTATGGAAGGCGAGCTGTACATCACCAACCTGACCAACTTCTCCATGCCCTTTATCCGCTACCAGCAGGGCGATATGGGCACGCTCTCCGTGGAATCGCCAGCCTGCGGGCGGGGGCTGCCTTTGATGCGGGAGATCCGCGGGCGCAGCGGCGACTTCGTGGTGCTGCCCGATGGCGAAGTGCTCTCCCCGCACCCCTTCTTCCTGATCCTCGATCACGCGGCCGGTGTGGGCCAGTGGAAACTGGTCCAGGAGGATCTGCACCACATGGTGGTGGAGATCAGCGCCTCGGGAACGCTGGAAGCATCGACTGTGGACGAGATCACCGAAGCGCTGCAGCGGCTCACCGGCAGTGGCGTGGACGTTCAGGTCTCGCTGGTGGACCGGGTCCGCCGCGACCCGGCACAGAAACTGCGCTCGGTGGTTTCCCGGCTGGCCCTGCCCGGAGAGCCGCCGCCACCCGACCGCTCCACCGAATCGGCGGTGATCAGCCGCCGCTCGCTAAAGGAGCTGTTCCCGCTGAGCCTCCAGCGGACCACGCCCGACACGGACCAGCTGCGCGCTATCCTCCAGCGCTGTGAAAAAGGCGATGAACCGACCCTGGCCGAGGTCAACCTGCTGATCAACGGCATCCACTCCCCCGTCTTCCCGGAACTCAAGCAGCAGGTGCTGGAAACCTCCACAGCCCTGCGGCGGCTGACCTTCAGCAACTCGGTGATCCCCATGGCCCCGGTGGAGGCGTCCAACGCCTGCGCGAGCAACTGCGGGTTCTGCGGCTGGCGCTCCTCGAACTTCGCCATGCCGCGGCTGAAGATCTCCGGCGACCTGATCATGGAGCAGGTCCGCTACCTGGTGGACAAGGGCATCCACTACATCGAGTTCGTCGGAGGTGACGACTTCCGCTTCGTGCGCACCCTGCTGCCCTCGCTGGTGCAAAGAACCCGGGCGCTGGGGGAATCGCTGGGGGTCCGACTGAAGATCTGCTTCTGCACCATGGCGATGACCGAGAACCAGTACCGCGGGCTGAAGCAGCTGGGCGCCGATTCGATGATCGTCTGGCAGGAGACCTACGACCGGACCTGCTACAACCGGCAGATCATCTCCGGGCCCAAGGCCTGGGGTATCGACGACCACTGGAAGATCCTCACCGGCGGGGACGGCTTCGCCTTCCGTCTCGGGGCCCAGGAACGGGCGCTCCGTGCCGGCCTGGAGGTGGCCCTGGGCTCCATTCTCGGCCTCAACGACAATCTCAACTTCGAGATCCTGGCCACCATCAGTCACGCCCGGCAGCTGATGAAGCATTTCCCGGTGACCAAACAGTCGCCGCTGATCATCGGCATGCCCACCTGGAACGAGATCACCACCCCGGCCACCGACAACCGGCCGGCGGGGCGGGCGCGGATCAACCCCTTCTTCTCCTACATCGCCGCGGTCTACTTTCTCGCCCTGCCCGGGGGCCGGGCCTGGATCTTCCCCAACTGCCGGGTGGGGATCGACGAGCAGGTGGAAGCGGTGCAGGCGGCGGGCGTGTTCACCTCCACCGAGGTCAAGCTCGGCCCGGGCGGCTACCTGCCGGCCCTGCTGGCCCAGCGGCGGGAGAACGGCGAGGAGACCACCGGGCTGGAGCGGACGATCGAGGCCGAGCTCGGTGCGTCAGCCGTCGACCTGGCCGTCCTGGACAGTGATCTCTCGGTCAAGGAGCAGTTTGTCCACCACTACCACTCCCACGACACCTACCGGGAACGGATGGAACGGGCCGGACTGCAGCTGCTGGAATCGTCCACCCTCTGAGGTCCCGTTGATGCCGCAGATCCTGATCACCAACGCCTACAGCGCCCGGAACAAGGGCGATGCCGGCATCGTCGCCGGCATGGTGCAGGACCTGCGGTCACGGGACGCGTTCCGCGATGCAGAGTTCACCATCTCCTCGGCGGCGGGCCCGGGGGAAGCGGACGGTTTCCCCGGCACGGTGATCGACTCCTTTGTCTCGCTGAAGAGATCGCTGTCGGCCAACACCGCCGTGCAGGGACTGGGCTTCCTGTTTTTCATCTACCCTCTGACCCTGCTCTGGATCGCCGGCCGGCGGTTCCTCGGCCTCGACCTGCCGGTCTGGAACCCGCTGCGCCGGCTGCTGCGGAACTACCACAAGGCCGACCTGGTGATCGCCGCCGGCGGCGGCTACCTCTACACCCGGTCACGACTCAAGGGGAACGTCGTCCTGCTCTCGGTGATCTACGGTTTCCACGGTGCCGCTCTGCTGGGCAAACCGGTCTACCTCTTCTCCCAGTCCATCGGCCCCTTTGCCGGCCGTTTTCAGGAGTGGCTGGTGCAGCGCTCCCTGGTCGGGGTGAGAATCGTCTTCGCCAGGGAGGACGACACCCGGCGCCGGCTGGAACGCTGGTCGGGCCGGCGGAAGATGCCCGCCGTCCGAACTGCCGCCGATGCCGCGTTCCTGCTCACCGCAGCGGAGCCGCCGGAGGGCCTGCCGCCGCCACCGCCAGGGGGGATCAGGGTCGGCCTCACCGTGCGCTCCTGGTTCCGTACCCCGGGGGATCAGCAGCACTACGAACAGACCCTGGGCCGCTTTGCCGGCTGGCTGGCGGAGGAGATGAACGCCGCGGTCTTCTTCATCCCCCAGGTGACCTACGTCAGTGGTGGGGACGACGACCGTGAGGCGGCCCGCCGGGCGGCGGCCCAGGCTGGAGGCGCCCCGCGGATCCACATCCTGGAGGAGGAACTGGACCCGTCCCGGATCAGGGGGCTCTGCGGAGAGATGGACATCTTTGTCGGCACGCGGATGCACTCCAACATCTTCGCCATGACGATGTGTGTGCCGGTGCTGGCCGTGGGCTACCAGCCGAAAACAGCCGGGATCATGGCCCAGTTGGGGTTGGAGCGCTTTGTCCTGCCCATCGAGGAGCTGAGCCTGGAGTGCCTGCAGGAACGGTTCCGCCGGCTGCTGGAGGAGCGGGAAGCCGTGGTGGCCGCCCTGCAGGACCAGATCCCGCGCATCCGTGAAGAAGCACGGGAGGCCAGCCGGCTGATCGAAGAAGATTGGCTGAGCATTGGCGACAGGTCATCGTGAACTCCGACCCGCGGGGGCTCGCAATGACAGAATCTACGAGTGACGGTCACCTCGTTTTCACTGAAGAAGGAGAAATGAAGATGAAGAGTACACTTTCAGCCATCCTGCTGGTGGCCCTCTGCTGTACGACGGCAGTTACCGCCGGCGAGGCCGTCACCTGGGACGAGGAACTGGCCGCCAGCTACCAGCGGTTCTTCGCCCCGTTCTCGGCCGCCGACACCATGGCCGCCCTGCGAATGATGCCGGTGGAGACATTTCTCTGCGCTCTGAAAACGGAAGAGCCGCCGCTGGTGCTCGACGTGCGGACACCCGGAGAAACCGGTGTCATCGGATTCACATTCCCCGGAGCCCTCACCATTCCCATGGACCAGGTTTTCACCCCTGAACTAATCGGCACACTGGCGGGAAAAGAAGTGGTGGTGGTCTGCCAGGCAGGACACCGGGCCACCGCCGTTGCCCTGGGCCTGCGCCATGTGGGGCTGAAAGACATCTGGATCCTCAAGGGCGGCACGGCGGCCCTGGCCGCCCAGCTCAATCCAAAGTCAGCGTACTGACCTACTGTCCGGTATTGGGATTCCCCTGTTCACCAGCGCACACTTCCCCGGCCCCCAGGAGACCGGTCCCGTATGGCCTGCCGGCCCCCTCAGCCCACGGCACCCTCCATCCATCTGAGATCAAAGAACTTCCGCGAGACCCCGTGGGATGACCCTCACCTCACCTCCTCCTGGCACACCGCTTGCTATACATCTCTCCCGTAACGGAATCGCAACGGAGGGATCTATCCAGGTGGACACAAAACGTGAAGGCATAAAGACACGGAAAAAGCAGCGGCGGTACCTGATGGGCGCCGCCGCAGTGGCGGCTGTGGCGCTGATCAGCTGGGGCCTCTCCCTGCTCGGCCCGGCCGTGCCGGCGGTGGACCGGGAGACCCTCTGGATCGGCACCGTGGAGCGGGGGCCGATGATGCGGGAGATCCGGGGGTACGGCACCCTGGTCCCCATGGAAATCCGCTGGATTCCGGCGGCCACCAGCGGCCGGGTTGAACGGATCATGGTCAACCCGGGAGAGCGGGTGGAACCGGGCCAGCCGCTGATGATCCTCAGCAATCCCGAAGTACAGCAGGCCGCACTGGACGCATCGAGCGCACTGCGCAGGGCCGAAGCGGAACTGGTGAGCCTGGAGGTGCAGCTGCGCAGCGAAGAGCTGAACCAGCAGGCCCAGGCCGCCGCCGTGGAGTCGGAATACCTCCAGGCGCAGCTCAAGCTGGAAGCCGACCGGGCCCTGGCCGGGGAGGGGCTGATTGCCGCCCTCGACCTCAACATCTCGGAAACCGTGGCTGCTTCTCTGGCCACCCGCAGGTCGATCGAGGAGAAACGGCTGGCCATGACCGCCCGGTCCATCGAGGCCCAGCTGCAAGCCAAACGGGCCGGGGTGGACCAGCAAAGGGCCATGGCCGCCCTGCGTGCCGAACAGCTCAGCTCACTTGAAGTGCACTCCATCCTGGCCGGCGTGGTCCAGGAAGTGCCGGTGGAGGTGGGCCAGCAGCTGGCGCCAGGGACCAGCCTGGCCCTGGTGGCCGAGACCAGCCGCCTGAAAGCCGAGCTGCGCATCCCGGCCACCCGGGCCGGGGAGGTGCAGCTGGGCCAGGCCGTGTCGGTGGACACCCGCAACGGCATCGTCCCCGGCACGGTTGTCCGCATCGACCCGGCGGTGCGCGAGACCACGGTGCTGGTGGAGGTTGAGCTGTCCGGCGAACTGCCCGGGGGGGCGCGGCCGGAGATGAGCGTGGAGGGCGTGGTGGAGATCACGCGGCTGGACGACGTCCTGTTCACCCGCCGCCCGGCTTCCAGCCCCGAAAACGGCAGCGTGGGCCTCTTCCGGCTGGACCCGGACGGGACATCGGCGGTGCGGGTGCCAGTGCGGCTGGGCCTCAGCTCGGTGAAGCACGTGGAAGTTCTTGAAGGACTGGCCGAGGGCGACCAGGTGATTGTCTCGGATACGTCGTCGTGGGACCACAACGACCGGATACGACTGAAATAAGTGAAAGGTGGAACGATGAGCCAGATGGGAAATGAATCGCTGATCCGGATGGTGGGACTGAAAAAAGTCTTCCTCACCGATGAGGTGGAGACCCACGCACTCTCCGGGGTGCACCTGGAAATCAGCAAGGGCGAGTTCGTGGCCGTGGCCGGCCCGTCAGGGTGCGGCAAATCGACACTGCTGTCCAACATGGGCCTGCTGGACTCCCCCACCGAGGGCCAGTACCTGCTCGACTCGAAGCCGGTGGAGTCGCTGAGCTATGCCCAGCGGGCCACCTTGCGCAACCGGACCATCGGCTTCATCTTCCAGAGCTTCAACCTGATCGGCGACCTGACCGTCTGCGAGAACGTGGAGCTGCCCCTGGTCTACCGCGGCACGGCCACCGCGGACCGCCGGCAACGGGTGCGTGAAGCGCTCCAGCTGGTGGAGATGGAACACCGGCTGAACCACTATCCCTCCCAGCTCTCCGGCGGCCAGCAGCAGCGGGTGGCGGTGGCCCGGGCGCTGGTGGGCGAACCGCTGATCCTGCTGGCCGACGAGCCCACCGGAAACCTCGATTCGCGCAATGGCGAGGTGGTGATGGACCTGATGCGCAAGCTGCACCAGGGGGGAACCACCATCTGCATGGTGACCCACGACCCGCGCTACCTGCAATACGCCCAGCGGACCATCCACCTCTTTGACGGACGGGTGGTGGACGAGGAGACCGCCCAATGAGCGTGCTGTTCAACGACCTGCGCTACGCGGCGAGAATGCTGCTCAACAACCCCGGGTTCACCGTGGCGGTGGTACTCACCCTGGCCCTGGCCATCGGGGTCAACACGGCGATGTTCAGCCTGGTCAACACCATCGTCTTCACCCCGCTGCCCTTCGAAAACGCCGACCGGCTGGTCAGCCTCTTCCGCGACCCGATGGACGGAAGCGACCTGGAGGTCTTCTCCTACCCCGACTACCTCGACTACCGGGAGCGCAGCGACATCTTCGAAGAACTTGCGGTATACGCCTTTCTCCCACTGAGCATGGAAAGCGACGGCGGCAGCGAGACACGCTTCGGGCAGGTGGCCACCGGGAACTACTTCCGCACGCTGGGCGTGGGAGCGCTCCACGGCAGAGTGCTCACCCCCGATGACGACCAGGGGCCCGACGGCCCGACGGTGGTGGTCCTCAGTTACCGCTTCTGGCAGCGGGAATATGGCGGTGCGGTTGATCTGGTGGGGCAAACCATCACCATCAGCGGGAAACCGTGCACCATCGTGGGAATCGCCCCCCAGGGGTTTACCGGGGCCACGGCCATCCCCTCGCCGGACCTCTGGGTGCCGTTGGCTATCATGGGGCAGCTGCGCCCAGAAATGCAGGGGCAACTGGAGCAGCGGGGGAGCGGGTTTCTCCATGCCATCGGCCTGCTCAAGCCCGGCCTGAGCCTGGAACAGGCCCGGGCCAGCATGACGGTGACCGCGGCCGGCATGGTGGAGGTGGA
Organism: uncultured Acidobacteriota bacterium; assembly: GCA_963836075.1. Lineage (GTDB taxonomy): Bacteria > Acidobacteriota > JAQAZP01 > JAQAZP01 > JAQAZP01 > JAQAZP01. The sequence continues at coordinate 113,492 of CAWIIB010000008.1, read as the reverse complement.
CGCCGAACGCTACACCGGCGAGCAGGCGATGCTGGAGCCGGCCAACGGGGTGATCCCCATGACCCCCAACATGAGGCGGGTGGCGAAGATGATCTCACTGCTGGTGATGTCGATGGTGGGGCTGGTCCTGCTGGTGGGCTGCGCCAACGTGGCCAACCTGCTGCTGGCCCGCTCGGTGGCCCGCCGCCGCGAGATCGGCGTCCGGCTGTCCCTCGGCGCTCCGCGCCGCCGCATCGTGCGGCAGATGCTCACCGAGAGTGTCTTTCTGGCGCTGCTGGGCGGAGCGGCCGGCCTGCTGCTCTCCTCCTGGACCCTCGACCTGCTGGTAGCCGCCATCCCGCAGCTGCCGTTCAACGTGGCCCTCGATCTCGACTTCGCCATCGACCGGCGGGTGCTGCTCTTCACCGCGGGGGTCTCCATGCTGGCCGGCATCCTCTTCGGTCTCTTCCCCGCCCTGGGCGCCACCCGGGTTGACCTCTTCTCCACCCTGAAGGACGACCGGGGGGCGGGGCGCTTCGGTTTTCGGCGCTCAAAACTCCGCAACACCCTGGTGGTGGCCCAGGTGGCCTCGTCGCTGGTGCTGCTCATCGTGGCCGGCCTTTTCGTGCGCAGCCTGCTCCAGGCCCGGGCCATCGACCCCGGTTTCGACCACGAGAACATCCTGGCCGTGGCCTTCGACTTCGGCACACTGCCCGACCAGGAAGAATCGACCATGGCCTTCTGCAACCGGCTTCTGGAGCGCACCCGGGCCATGCCGGGAGTGGAATCGGCCTGTATCGAGGACTGTGTCCCGCTGACCCTCACCATCTCCTCGACAAACTTCTGGATCGAGGGGCATCAATACGCCGACCCGGAGGAGATCGACACCAACTCCAGCTTCGCCACGGTGAGCAGCGACAGTTTCCGCACCCTGGGCATCCCGCTATTGGAAGGACGGGACTTCAATGACGGGGACAGCGCCCAGACCCCGGGGGTGGCCATCGTCAACCAGGCATTTGCCGACCGCTACTGGCCCGGCGAAAACCCGCTGGGCAAGACCATCAGCCGCGAGGACGCCGAGGGGCCGTTCCTGGAAGTGGTGGGCGTGGCCAAAACCACCAAGTACTGGCTGATCGGCGAGGAACCGCGGCCCCACGTCTACCTCCCCATGTCCCAGACCACCCAGGATTTCATGGCCACGCTGCTGGTACGCACCACCGGCGATCCTTTGATCGCCGCCACACCGGTGCGGGAGATCTTTCGCGAGATCAGCCCCGACATGGCGCTGGCCAGTTCCGGCCGGCTCACCGAGCTGATCGGCTTCATCCTGCTCCCCGCCCGCTTTGCCGCCGCCGGCTTCGGCCTCTTCGGCCTGCTGGCCCTGGTGCTGGCCGCGGTGGGCCTCTACGGCGTGATGTCCTACACCGCCAACCAGCGGATGCACGAGATCGGCATCCGCACCGCGCTGGGCGCGCAGCGGGGGGACATCATCAAAATGATGCTCAAGCAGGGGATCAGGCTCACCGCCATCGGCCTGTCCATCGGACTGGTCATCGCCCTGGCCGGCACACGCCTGCTCTCCAACCTGCTCTACGGCATCGGCGCCACCGACCCGCTGACCTTCATCGTCGTCTCCCTGGTGCTGGCCGCTGTTGCCCTGCTGGCCTCCTGGATCCCGGCGCGGCGGTCCACCCTGGTGGACCCGGCGGTGACCCTGCGCTGCGAGTAGCAGGAGGATGGAGACCAGTTCTGGGCTATACTCGTAGGGTCAATGAAGACTGTTCCGGACGGACCGCCAATGAATGAAGCCAGTGAGAAGAAGCCGCCGCGGGTGCTGATCGCCGACGATCAGCCCGATATCCTGGAAGCCCTGCGCCTGCTGCTCAAACCCGAGGGCTACCGGGTGGAGACCGCCGGGTCGCCGGCCGACGCGCTCGAGGCCGCAAAGGCCGGGGAGTTCGACGCGGTGCTCATCGACCTCAACTACACCCGCGACACCACCTCGGGAGAGGAGGGCCTCGACCTGCTGGCCGGCCTGCAGGCCCTGGACAGTTCGCTGCCGGTGGTGGTGATGACCGCCTGGAGCAGCGTGGAACTGGCCGTGGAAGCCATCCGCCGCGGCGCCCGGGACTTCGTGAAAAAACCGTGGGACAACCACCGGCTGCTCTCCGTGCTTCAGACCCAGATCGAACTCTCCCGGGCCCTGCGGCAGGGCCAGCGCCTGGAGGCCGAGAACCGGCTGCTGCGGGCCGCAAACCGCCCGGAGCTGATCACCGTCTCCAGCGCCATGGATCCGGTGATGGAACTGATCACCAAGGTGGGACCGTCCCCGGCCAACGTGCTGGTCACCGGCGAGCACGGCACCGGCAAGGAGGTGGTGGCCCGCACCCTGCACGCCCTGTCCCCCCGGTCCGACGCGCCGCTGGTCACGGTGAACGCCGGCGGGCTCTCCGAGGGGGTCTTTGCCAGCGAGCTTTTCGGCCATGTGCGCGGCGCCTTCACCGACGCCCGGGAGGACCGGATGGGCCGCTTCGAACTGGCCCACGGCGGCACGCTGTTCCTCGACGAGATCGCCAACGTGCCGGCCTCCCAGCAGGCCAAGCTGCTGCGGGTGCTGGAGACCGGCGAACTGGAACGGGTGGGTTCCTCCCGCACCTGCCGGGTGGATGTGCGCATCATCTCGGCCACCAACGCCGACCTGGACGAGGCGGTGGCCACCGGCCGTTTCCGCGAGGACCTGCTCTTCCGCCTGAACACGGTGCAGATCCATCTGCCGCCGCTGCGCGAGCGGGTGGAAGACATCCCGGTGCTGGCCGCCCACTTTCTCGGCCGATTTGCCGAACGCTACGGCAAGGAACTGGCCGGGTTCGACGAGGCGGCGGCCGGTGAGCTGCAGCGGCACCGCTGGCCGGGAAACGTGCGCGAACTGGCCCACGTGGTGGAACGGGCCACCCTGCTGGCCGCCGGTCCCCGGATCAGGGCCGACGAACTGGGCCTGCTGGCCGCCCCGGGACGCAGCGAGAACCTGGAGACACTGAGCCTCGAGGAAGTGGAACAGCTGCTGGTGAAAAAAGCGCTCCAGCGTCACGAGGGGAACGTGAGCCGGGCCGCGGAAACCCTCGGTCTCAGCCGCAGCGCGCTCTATCGCCGAATGGAAAAGTTCAACCTGTAACTCCCCGGTATCGTGAAATGGCGATGAAAGCCGGTCGGAAAACCCGCTTCCTGCTGGCGACCCTGGCCGGCGGCCTGCCGGCCACCGTCACGGCCGTCATCCTGCTCCACACGCACAATGTGTCACCACGGGTCTTCTGGACGACCGGTGTCCTGCTGACGACTGCCCTGGCCGGCACGGCCTGGCTGACCTACCGCCGCCTGGACTACCGCCTGCGCACCCTGGCCAACATCATCTCCGCGCTGCGCGAAGGTGACTTCTCTTTCCGGCTGCGCCGCGGCGGACGGGAGGACGCCTTCGCCGAACTGACCCTGGAGATCAACGCCCTGGCCGAAGCGCTGCGCGCCCAGCGGCTGGTGGACACCGAATCCACCACCATGCTGCGCACCGTGCTGGGCGAGATCGACGTGGCGGTCTTTTCCTTTGACACGCACCGCAAGCTGCGGCTGGTCAACCGGGCCGGTGAGCGGCTGATCGGCCGCACCGCTGAGCAGATCACCGGCCGCACCGCGGAAGAGCTGAATCTCGACGCCTGCCTCGACGGCGAGCCGGCCCGCACCCTGACCCTCGGCATCCCGGGCGCCGGCGGGCGCTGGGAACTGCGGCGGGGCGTCTTCCGCCACCTTGGCCGCCCGCACCACCTGGTGATCCTCTCCGATGTCAGCCGGGCCCTGCGGGCCGAGGAGGTGGACGCCTGGAAACGGCTGATCCGGGTGATGGGCCACGAGCTGAACAACTCGCTGGCCCCGATCAAATCGCTGTCGGTGAGCCTGGAGGAGATGACCGGCCGGGAGCCGCTGGCCGAAGACTGGCGGGAGGACCTGCACCGCGGTCTGCAGGTCATCGGTTCGCGGGCCGACTCGCTCAACCGCTTCATGGGCGCCTACTCCACCCTGGCCCGGCTGCCGCAACCCACACCGGGCCCGGTGGAGCTGGCCGGCCTGGTCCAGCGGGCGGTGCGCATGGAAACCCGTCTCAAACCGCTGGTCGACGGTGGGCCTGCTCTGACGATCCAGGCCGACCGGGACCAGCTGGAACAGCTGCTGATCAACCTGGTACGCAACGCGGCGGACGCCAGCCTGGAGACCGGCGGCGAGGTGCGGATCTCCTGGGCGGCGAGCGGGGACCTGCTGGAACTCTCGGTGCTGGACCAGGGCCCCGGCCTGCCGGACAGTGCCAATCTCTTTGTCCCCTTCTTCACCACCAAGCCCGGAGGGTCGGGGGTGGGGCTCTTCCTCTGCCGCCAGATCGCCGAGGCCCATGGCGGCAGCCTCCAGCTGGCCGACCGCACCGGCGGCCCCGGCTGCCGGGCGCTGCTGCGCCTGCCGCTCTGAACCGAGCGGCCCCCTTCGCCACCCGGTATAATCATTCTCATGATGAGACAACCGCTCATGCTCCTCATCCTGACGCTCTCCATGGCCCTGCCGGCAAACGGGGAACAGGCCCCCGACCCGCTGCCAGTGCCGGTCTACCACCAGCTGCGCCAGTACCGCTTCAGCGAGGAGATCCCCATTGAAGAGGATAGCTTTGGCATGTCGCTTCAGGGATTGGCCTCCTTCGAGCTGATCTCGGGGACGGTCCGGCTGGGCGAACCGTGCAACGGCGTGGTCACCGGCCTGGTCTTCGAGGGCCAGGGCCGGCTGACCACTGAAGTCCGCGACCCGGTGGAGCGGGACCAGCTGGACCGCTTCAGCGGTGAATCAGTGGATGGCCTGCTCGAGGAGCCGTTCACCAGGCTGGTGCTGCGGACCACCGCGCCGGGACTGGAGGAATATGCCGGGTCAAGAATGCCCGCCGGTTACCAGCCGGCCGACCTGGCCCGGGAGCGCCACGAGAGGTGGCTCAAGCTGGCCGGTGTGGACATCGACTCGCGGCTGGCCGCCGGCCTGCTCAACGAGGACGGCGAGTATATCTGGATCGAGATCAAGACCGAGCGGTTCGGCTGGCTGACCTTCGAGATGGACCAGCTGCGCCGGGAGGAGATGCGGCTGGAAAAGCTCTGGTCCAAGTGGGGCTACCGGGAGATCTGGGTCAGCGTGGACAGTGATGAGGATGACCGGCCGGCCGCCGACCCGGCGGACATCACCCACCTGGAGATCGAGGCCGACTTGACAAAGTGCGCCCTCTTCAACCGGCCGGACTACGCCGAGTTCAAGGCCGCGGTGACCTTTGTGCCGAAGTGCGACGGCTGCCGGGTCTTCACCTTCCAGCTGCCGCAACTGGCCGAGCTGAGCGGCGTGGAGACGCCGGACGGCGAGCCGCTGCCCTTCATCCGCGACCGCATCGGCAAACGGTTCGCCGCGCTGGACCGCCGGCTCTCCACCGACAGTCTGGCCGTGCTCTTCGACGAGGCGGTGCCGGCCGGCGAGGAGCGGACGTTCGTCGCCATCTACCGGATGAAGATTCTCAACTATCTCTCCGGCCGCTCCTGGTACCCCGCCAACCGGGAAGAGATCAACGACCGCCACACGGTGCGCCTGGTCGTCAAGCTCAAGGAAAAGCACCAGGTGCGGGCGGTGGGCCGGCTGGAGGAGGAGATCGTGGAGGACAAGGTGCGTCGCTCGGTCTGGCTGATGGATACCCCGGTGCGCCACTACGGTTTCACCGTGGGCAAGCGGTTCCGGGAGGAGACCGTGACGCTGGATGGCGCCCCGCCCGTAACCGCCTTCGGGCTGGCCAGCGACGATATGATGGCCGCCGTGGCCCGGGACGTGGCCCAGAGCCTGGCCTTCTACCAGCACTGGCTGGAGGTGGAGATCCCGGCACCACAGGTGCTGGTCACCTGGATCGACAGCGGCCACGGCCAGGCCTTCCCGGGCTTCCTCCACCTCCCCCGCAGCCTCTTCCGGGAAGAACGGGCCGGCGCCTCGGCGCTGTTCCGAGCCCACGAGGCGGCCCACCAGCTGTGGGGCGAGCTGGTGGGCTTCAAAAGCTACCGCGACCAGTGGCTCAGCGAATCCTTTGCCGAATACTCGGCCATGCTCTTTCTCGAGGAGTCCCGGCCGGATGATGCATTCTACGAGGAGATCGTCCGGGTCTACGCCAACGAATGCCTCGGTTCCCTCGAGGGGGGCATGAGCCGCTTTGCCCGGCCCTGGAACATCCACGCCGTGCGCAAGGAGCGGGAGCACCTGGGGCCGGTGGGGGTGGGCCGCCGGGCATCGTCGTTCAAGATCCCTTCCGGCTACCTGATCCAGGCTTACCACAAGGGGCCGCTGGTGCTGCACATGCTGCGGGTGATCCTGCGCAACGAAACCGGAGACGACGACCTGTTCCGCCGCCTGCTCTCCGGGTTCCTGCAGGAGTGCGCCGGGGGCGAGGCCTCCACCGCCGACTTCCGGCGACACCTGGAGAAGCTCACCGGCCGGGACTGGTCCTGGTTCTTCCGCCAGTGGCTGGAGGGAACCCACATCCCGGAATACCGCTGGAGCCACCGGGTGCGGGAAACGGAAAACGGCGGCAGCAGCCTCGAGGTGACGGTGAAGCAGTCGGAGGCCCCGGAGGAGTTCCATATGCCGGTCCCGCTCCTGCTGGAATACGTGAACGGCACCCGGGAACTGTTCGTTCTGGATATTCATCAGCCGGAAAACAGCTTCACTTTCCAGCTCCCCGGTCCGCCCGATCAGGTTACCTTCAACCCTGAAAACGCTGTTCTGGCCCGGGTGCTGGAGGAATAGCGCCGGGATACCCGCCGGCTCCATTCCGATCCCGGAGAACAAGGTGCTACAATCAGATCTGTTTCTTTTGGAGGAAGGGCTGCCGTGCCCCCCCGCGAATAATCCGATGACGCGACCAGTCCGGGAGATACGGAATGACCATCACCAGCGGCACCAGCTTTGTGAGTAATCGCTTCCCTGTTTTCATCGCCCTTTTGCTTCTGCTCAACATCTGCTCCGCGTTTCCTGCCGCGGCGGGCGAGGGTCCCCCCTGCTGCCCCTGTGCCGGGGTGACCGTGGCCGACCCGCTGGCCGCCGCGGACCAGCTGGCGGCCGGCCTGCCCCTGGAGGACGACCAGGCGATCTACATCCGCTGGGCGGTGAGCCCGTCCGGCAGCGGCGCCGCGGAAGCAGCCGCCGCTCTGGCCGCCGCGGGAGCCCGGCCCTGGATGATGCTGCAGTTCAACACGCCGGCCCCGGCCTCGGCCAACGGAGCGGCGCTGGCCGCGGAGATCGAGGCCATGGTCGGGCTGGTGCGGCAGGCGCCGCCCGACGGTCACTACCAGGTGTTCTGGGAGCCGTCCGGCGGAGCCGTCACCCCCGAGGAATATGCCTTTCTGCTGAAGCAGGTCTCGGTGGCCGTGGCCGGGGCCGACCCCGGGGCGCACATCATCACCGCGCCCCAGCCGGCCAGCCCCGACGCGCTGAGCGAGCTCTACAGCTGGGAGATCGTCTCCTACGTCCACGGCCTGGCCCTGGAGCCGTCGACCCCCGAGGCGCTGGAGGCCTGCATCATCCGCATGGTGGACCTCGACCCCGGCCTGCCGATGATCGTGGACCAGCTGCCCGCACCACCGCAGCCCCGGCTGGCCGTGGCCCGGGCCGCCCAGCAGGCCGCGGCCGGAGCGGCGCTGACCTTCTTCGACTACTCCTCCGGCACCGGCGATGAAGACCTGCGGCCGCTCACCGTGCTGGCCCGGGAGTTCGGCGGCGAACTCTCCCACGACCCGTACTCCGAACCACGGGGCGGGAAGAATGCCTGGGCCTTTGTCCGCGCTGAAGATCTGGGCCTGCGGCTGGTGGTGGAGACCGCCCCGGGCGACGGACCGGCGGTGATCGAGCTGGACCAGGGCGGACTGTTCCAGCCGGAGCTGGTGGACCTGCTCACCGGCGAAGTGAAGCCGATCGCCCGGTTCCGCAACATGGGAACCGGCTACCGGCTGACCATCGAGAACCCCGGGCCGGTGCTGCTGGTCCGGGTGAGCCGCCTGGGCGGCGCCGAGATGGGCGGCATCGATGAGGAGATCACCATTACCGGGGAGCGGCAGATGCCGGTGGCCGAGATCCTGCGCCGGCTGCAGGTGTTCGAGGACGGGCAGGCCCGCCGCCTGCACCGCTATACGGCGCTGCAGACCGAGTATCTCCGTTTCACCGTTCCCTCGGGCGGCGCCTTCGAGGTGACCCGGGAGGGCGACTTCTTCTACACCGAGGGCGAGGGGTTCGACTGGGCCTGGCAGCGGGTCTACCTCGGCGGGGTCAAGTGGCGGGGCAAGCTCCCCGAGATCCCCATCATCCAGCCCGAGCGCGCGGCGGAGATGCCGCTGGAGATCACCCTGGAGAAGGAATACCGCTACCGCCTGCGGGGCACCGATACCATCGATGGCCGGGACTGCTGGAAGGTGGAGTTCGAGCCCTCGGGCATCACCACCAGCGAGGCCCTGTGGAAGGGCACGGTCTGGATCGACCGCGAGCTCTACTGCCGTGTCAGGACCCGGGGCATTCAGATGGGGCTCGGAGGTGACGTCTTCTCCAACGTGGAGACGATCCACCACTCCCCGGTGGACCAGGACGGCCAACCGGCGGAGTGGGGTGCCGAGGGTTCCTTTGTCATGCCGCTGAAGCGGGTGGGCCAGGAGCTGCAGAAATTCGTCAACGCCACGGTGCAGGTGGAGAAGGAGACCCTGCTCACCTCACTGCGGCTCAACGATCCGGATTTCGAAGGAAAGCGCGAGCAGGTCCTGCGGTCCGACGACACCGTGGTCCGCGACACCGAGGCCGGGCTGCGCTACCTGAAGCAGGACAGTGATGGCAACCGGCAGGTGCAGGAGGAGTTCAGCTACGGGCTGCTCTCGCTGGTCGGCGGGATCTTCTACGACGACTCGCTGGACTACCCGGTGCCGCTGGCCGGGATCGACTACTACAACCGCAAGCTGAAGGGCACCGACATCCAGACCAACATCTTTTTCGCCGGCCTGCTGCTCAGCGCCTCGGCCGCCGACCCCCAGCTGGGCAACAGCAAGTGGAATGCCGGGGCCAGCCTCAACGGGGTCTTCATCCCGCTGGAGCAGGAGCAGTATCGCGACGGCGAAGAGGTGCTGGAAGAAACGGTGAAGGAACTGGGGGCGGGTCTCACCCTGACCGTCGGCCGCCCCCTGGGCACCTACACCAAGGTCGACTTCTCCTACGAGCTGGGGATGGAGCGCTACTCCGACGCCAAGGACACCAACCCGGCCTTCGTCATCCCCAACGATACCCTGACCCACGCCGGCCGCATGGACCTCAGCTTCAACCGGGCGGGTTACCAGCTGGGCGGCCGGGCGGCCCTGTTCGCCCGCAGCGACTGGGAACCCTGGGGCTTCGCGGACAACCCCGATTACGACCCGGATTACGACAGCTACCTCCGCTGGCGCGTGGGCGCGAAAAAGACCTGGCGCCTCAAGCGGTTCAGTGAGATCGAACTGGAATTGGAGCACGTGGACGGCGACAACCTGGACCGCTTTAGCAAATACGATTTCAGCACCTTCAGCGGCACCCGGGTGGCCGGATACAAGGGCGGGCTGGTCACCGCCTCCCAGGCCCAACTGGCCCACCTTTACTACGGCCTCTCCCTGGGCGAGGTGATCCGGCTGGGCGGCCGGGTGGACACCGCCTGGGCCACCGATGACCTCACCGGCCTGGACCGCGAGTTCCTCGCCGGCTTCGAGGTCAACGGCAACGTGATCGGCCCCTGGCAGACCATCATCCGCTTCGCTGTGGGCGTGCCCCTGGCCGGGCCGGGTGACGGCGTGGCGGCCTCGGTCTTCTTCCTCAAACTGTTCAAGTGACGCGCCGCCTGCCCCACAAGGCCATCAGGGCGGGCAGGAAGGTGATGCTCACCAGGGCCGTGGCCGACGCACCGAGGATGGCCGCCGTCCCCATGGAACGCAGGCCCGGCGAGTGGGAGAGGGCCAGCGAGCCGAAGCCGATCACGGTGGTGAACGCGGCGATGAGGATCGCCCGCGAGGTGGCGGCCAGCGGCCGGTGATCGGCCCCCGACTCGCTCCAGCGGTGGGTCAGGTGAATGCCGTAGTCCACCCCGATGCCGATGATCATGGTGAAGACGAAGATGTTGAGGAAGTTCACCGCCATGCCCAGCAGGACCATCCCACCGGCCATCCAGATCATGCCCACGGCGAGGGGCACCAGCCCCAGGGCGGCGTGACGCAGGCTGCGCATGTCCGCGGCCATCAGGCTGAAGACGACCAGCGTGCCCAGCAGTGCGGCCAGCAGCGCGTCGCGCCAGACGATGGCCTTCAGCTCCCGGGAGATGAGCACCGGACTGGTGAGCACCGCCCCGGGGGTTCCCTCCACCGCCGCCGCCAGGGGCGGCGGCACCTCGCGGCGCCACTTCCCCGCCGGGGGGTAGCAGTAGATCAGCGTCGATGCCCCGTCGTCACCGGAGTGCAGGTAGCGCTCCAGCAGGTGCCCGATTGTGGAGCCGCTGAAGGCGTCCAGCGACAGCGGCCGGTCCAGTGCCAGGGCCTCGAGGGCCAGGTCCAGCCCGTGGCGAAACGGCGCGGGGTTCAGCCCTTCGGCGTCCAGCGCCTCGTCGAATTGCCGGCGCACAGCGTCCTGATCCAGTTCCACCTCCCGCAGGATCTCCAGGATCCTCTCCTGTCTCTCCAGGGGCGGCATCAATGAGGCCGCCGACTCCACCCGGGCCAGGTTCTTCCCGTCGGCCAGCGGTTCGATCCGGGTCAGCAGTTCCTGCGCCCGGCGCAGAGACTGGGCCGCGGTCTCCCCGTCCACCCGGACCATGATCGGGGTGAAGCGGATGTCGAAGGCCTCCATCAGCTGCCGCTGCACCACCAGCCCCTGGTTGGTGGCCGAGCGCATGTTGAGCACGTCGTCATCGTAGTGCAGCCGGAGCATGGGGAAGAAGAGCAGCGCGGTGACCAGCAGGGTGGCCACGATCACCGGGACGGGGTGGCGCAGGCTGAAACCGCAGAGGCGCTGGATCCCGAAGGCGTGGTAACGGTGCGGTCTCCCCGGCCGGACGCGTTCGATCACCGTGAGCAGCGCCGGCAGCAGGAGGAAGACGGTGGCCACCAGGATCAGGATGCCGGCGCCGGTGATCAGGCCCAGCTCGGAGAGACCGCGGAAGCCGGAGATGAGGAAGGCGAGGAAGGTGGCCGCCGTGGTCACCGCGCCGAGGAACACCCCGGCGGCGGTGGTGCGGCCAAAGGCCTCCAGGGCCGCCTGGTGGGACTCGCCCCGCCGGCGCTCCTCCACATAGCGGCCGTAGAGCACGATGATGAAGTCGACCCCCAGGCCGATGAGCAGCGCGGAAAAGGCCGAGGTGACGGGGTTGAGACGGCCGAGGAACAGCGCGGCAAAACCGAAGGTGCAGGTCAGGCCGGTGATCAGCGGCACGGCCACGATGAGCAGCGCCGCGGCGCGCCGAAAGATGACCATGAACAGCAGAATCACGCCCAGCAGGGAGACCACGCCGCCCACCGCCGCGTCCCGGGTCACCTCGCGGGCATCCTCCACCGCCATGATGTAGCCGCCGCCCAGCAGCACGTTTGGCGGGTCCCCCTCCCAGTCGTCGTCACACCACTGCCCGTTGGTGGAATCCTGCAGCAGCTCCAGTTCGCTCGCCAGCTCGCGGCCAAAGGGGACATCGGCCGCCGGCTTGATCGGCTTGGCCAGCATCAGCAGATAGCGCCGCCCGCCGTCGATGATGTAGCCGGTCTCGCTGTCGAAGCGCGAGGAGAGCTTCTCGGTGCCCAGCCGGCCGCCGATCAGCGGCCAGATGCCCATGGGGTCGAGGGTGAATTGCTCCTGCTGCCCCGCCACCAGTGAGGAGCGGGCGTCCAGGGCCAGCCGCCCGACCCGCTCCCCAAGGCCCGGGGCGGAGAACCGCCGGACAAACTGCTCCAGCTCGTCGGGGGTCATGAAGAGCGTGGCGTGCCGCAGCAGGTCGTCCACCGAATCGAGGAGATCGCCGGAGTGGCACTCCACCCAGGCGATGCGCGACGAATCCCTCAGCCCCTCCACCAGCAGGTCGGCGTAGGCCAGGTCGCCGTCCAGCGATTCCTCGCCCCGCAGTTCCAGGGCCACCAGCAGGATGTCGGTGGAGCCGAACCGTTCAAGGGTTTCCCGAAAGTCCCGCACCACCGGGTTGCTGGTGGGGATCAGGGCCAGTACGTCGGTATCCAGCCGCAGGTTGAGGGCCGCGGCGCCGGCGGCCAGGGTGAGCAGCGCCATGGCGAGGATCACGGCCCACGGCCGGCGGCCGGCAAACCGGATCAGCGGCAGCGTCAGGCGCTGGTGTGGAATGAGAGAGGAACGCATGGGCGGATAGTTTCACTCTGGTGACGGGATGGCCCTTCCCGGGGTCAGGAGCCCGGAGCGGGGCCGCCGGCCGGGCCGGAGAGCTGCGACTTCATGGTTTCGTCCCACTCGCTCATGATGTACTTGTAGAGCCAGCCCTTCCTGGTCACCGCCGAGGCATAGGCCGCCTTGAAGTCGAGCAGCATGGTGATCCGGCGGCTCTCGCAGTTCAGTTCGCCGTGGGTGTGGGTGGCCACCTCCTGGAAACCGAGAACCCGCTTGTGAAAGCCGTGGGGCGTGTTGGGATCGTCCTCGAAGACGTCGGTGATGAAGTGGGTGAACCCGCGCTGGATCGTTTCCGAGACACAGGCCCGCATCAGGGCCGCGGCCACCATGATCTTCCCCCGGTACTCCGGCAGCACGGCAAAACGGCCAACCTCGGCGATCCGGTTCTGCGCCAGAAACGCTTTCACGTCGATGCTCTTGTCCAGCAGTTCCAGCCCGTAGTCGTCATAGAGTTCCAGGGGCAGCTTGTAGAGAACGCGGGTGACCCCCAGCGTGCGGCCGTCCAGCTTGGCGGCGAACCAGGAGATGTCCTCGTTCTCCAGGTCTTCGGCGGGGAGGAACTCCTCGATGTTTATCACCCATCGCTTCTCGTCGTGGTAGACGGTGGCGCAGACATCCAGCGCCTGCTGCCGTTCGTCGGGCGTCTTGATTTTGATGACGGAAATATCATTCTTCAGGGACATGGTTCCTCCTTCCGGGCGTCCGGGCCGACCACTCTTTTCCGCTCAGGACGGAGAGCTGTTCCATGATCCGGCGGTGGCCGTCTAGCACCTCTTCCCGGGCCGGTTTTCCCGGCCGCGCCGGATCGGGCAGAGGCATGGAACGGCCGATCATCAGCCGCATTCCGGCGCCATCGCGGATGCGGCCGCCGCGGTGGCCGGAAAAACGGATTCCCACCGGCAGGACCGGCACACCGGCGGTCAGGGCCAGCCGGGCGGCGCCGGGCCGGCCCGGCAGCAGCGCGTGCGGGTTGCGGTTCATCGTTCCTTCGGGGAAGAGACCCACCGGTGAGCCGGACCGCAGGCGGTCCAGGGCCTGTTGAAAGGCCGGGGCCGGCTGCCGGAAGAGCGGTTTGAAAATGTTGAGAAAGCGGGGCTTTGCCTGCTTTTGAGTAACGATGATGTTGCGGCCGCGGCGGTAGAGCATCCCCACCAGCGGCACCATCAGCATGTTCCAGTCGGCGAGGAAGTGGATCGGCTTGCCGCCACGGTAGTAAAGAAGCAGGGTGGGGATGAGCACCGCTTCCAGCCGCTGGCTGTGGTTGAGTACCAGGACAAAAGGGTCCTCTTCCGGGGCCAGGGCATCGAGGGGCCCTTCGATCTCCCGGACATAGCGCCGGGAGAGGGCGGTGATCGACCGGCAGAGCATGCGGGTCAGCGGCTCGTCCGGCTGGTGGGGCAGCGGCTCGCGCCAGATGTCGGCCAGTGAGAGATCCGCCGGAATGGTCACCGCCGGAACCTCCATGGTTCCGTCCCCCGCGGACAGACTGTCCGGATCGCGATCCGACGATGAATCGATCAGCATAATGGATGATAATTTCAGACACCGGTTAACGATTCGTGATCTGTCAGTGAAAACCAGCCCGCGGGCCGAGCAATGATACCCCGCTTGTCACTATTCGTCGAGGCCGAAGAGATCGTCGAAGCGCCGCTGAAACCGCCGGGCCCGGCCCGGGGGCAGCTGGTCGATGGTGGCGATCAGCGGCCGGCCTCCCTCCTGCAACTGGACAAAGGGGTGGACCCGGTAGCCGTTGACCGCTCCGGGGTCGGGGCCCTCCGCGGCCAGCGCAACCTCCAGCGCCGCAAAAAGCCGGCAGGGCCAGGCCAGGGGGATCGCCGGACCGATGACATTGCCGCCGCTGTAAAGACAGAGGCCGCCGTCAAAGGTCTCCAGCGGCTGGACAACGTGCGGGTGGTGGCCGGCGATGATCCGGAACCCCTGCCCCACCAGTTCCCGGGCCCGGAGGCGAACACCGGGCTCGGGAAAGTGCCGGAACTCGAAGCCCCAGTGCGGCAGGGCCGCCAGACAGCAAATACCGGCTGCCAGTGCTTCCTCCCGCCAGCGCCGGCCGGACAGATCGTCCCCGCTCCAGACGCCGCACGCGGCTGAGCCACCCTGGTTCTGCCAGTCGGTCCAGGCAACAAACCCCACCGGCACCGGCCCCGCATCGACACGGACCAGCGGTGATGCGCCCTGCTTCGCACCCGCCACGTGGGTCCCCATATCGCGGAGGGCCTCCACGGTGGCGTCCAGGCCGTCCGGTCCGCAGTCGGCGGCGTGGTTGTTGGCCACCGAGAGCACACAGCGGCCGGGGTCCACCCCCAGGCACTCCAGGACCTGCCCCAGGTAGCGGGAAGAAAAACGCACCCGGGCGTACGGCCGCCGGCCATCGGGCTCCGAACCCGGTTTCACCGGTCCCTCGCAGTTGATGATCACCAGGTCGGCCCGCCGGACCAGCTCACGAAAGGCCGGAGCCACCTCGGGCAGCTGCCGGTTCCGTGCGGCCATCAGGTCGCCGAGAAAGAGCAGCCGGCTCCCCTCGAGGAGGCCGCCGGAACGGGGGGCCCGGGGAAATCCCGCCCCACCCCCGGAGGACGGGCGGAGGTAGCGGAGAGGGAGCTTGAGAGTCTCCCACCAGGAATAGGGGGACCG
The DNA here is from genome assembly GCA_963836075.1 of uncultured Acidobacteriota bacterium. GTDB lineage: Bacteria > Acidobacteriota > JAQAZP01 > JAQAZP01 > JAQAZP01 > JAQAZP01. The sequence continues at coordinate 98,372 of CAWIIB010000008.1, read as the reverse complement.
GATGAGACCGGCTGGTCGGTGCATGCACTCTCCACTGGACCCGGCCCCGAGGCAGCCGCAGGCCACGATATGAGATCATGGGACAGGAAGATTGTAAGCGGAAACAGTCCGTGGACCAATTCGCCACTTGGCGTGTTGAGCCTTATCTGGTACTTTTATTCCTCCCTCATACAGCCTTAACAATTCCCGGTCATCATCTGCCTGCACTGAATACGAAAATCCGGCCGGCGGGCCGGCTTACATTAGTTGTTGCTCATGTTTTGGGTCAATTGCAACAGATGCACGCAGAGGAGAGGGAAAAGACAGATGATGAAAAGAACGCTCACGCTGATCACTGTTCTGCTCTTGATGGCGGCCTGGCTTCCGGCCTTCGCCACGGAAACGCCCGATTCCGGTACGGACGAGGAAAAACCCAAAAAGTGGTATGACCGGATCGATTTCACCGGTGATGTCCGGATGCGCTACGAGGGCTTCCAGAAGGACGGCTCCTTTGACGACGACCGCCGGGACCGCTTCCGTGCCCGCATTCGCGCCGGTCTCATCGCCACCGTCACCGAGAAGCTGACCGTCGGCCTGCAGCTGAGGAACGGCAACCCCGACGACCCGGTGTCGAACAACACGAGTTTTGACGGCGGGTTCCAGTTCAAGCAGTTCAACCTGGCCCAGGGCTATGTCGACTACCAGTTCACCGACTGGGTCGGTGTGATCGGCGGAAAGTTCGACGCCGCAAAGCGCTGGAAGGTTTCCGACATGCAGTGGGACGACGACGTCACCGTGGAAGGCCTGATGGAGAACTTCGACTTTGGCGGCGGTGACGGCGCGTTCAAGGGCATCGACATCGACCTCTACCAGTATCTGCTGAACGAGAGCGGCAGCGGTTCCGACTCCAGTCTCTATGGCGCCCAGACCCACGTGAACTTCAAGTTCGGTGACAACAGTAAATTCGCCATCGGCGCCGGCTATGACGGCTGGACCAACCCCCAGGCCGTCGCCGACCTGACCATCGACGGCGAACTTGGCGGCAACAACATGACCAACATCGTCGACGAGAACGGGCTGCTGGTCAGCGAATTCCAAATTCTCAACTTCTTCGCCGAGTACAAGTATTCGGCCAGCGAGCGCTGGCCGGTCAAGGTCAATCTCTTCTACTACAACAACCTCGGCGCCGACGGCATCGCCAGGGACGAGGACACCGCCTACTTCGGCCGCCTGCAGATCGGTGACTACAAGAAACCGTGGCACTGGGCTTTCCGCTACAGCTACTACTATTCCGAGCCGGACGCCCTGTTCTACGTCTTCACCCAGTCGGACACCTCGCGTGGTTCCGATCTCAAGGCCAACCGTTTCGACGTCCGGATGGGCTGTATCGCCAAGTCCTACTTCAACGTGACCTACTACAACACCAACACGGCTGACGGCCGGGACGAGGACCTCCAGCGCTGGCAGGTGGACTACATCGTCAAGTTCTGAACTTTCCCCCCCCACTTACGGCCGTTGCGGGAGCGAGAGCTCCCGCCTTTTTATGTACGGACACCGGCCTGTTTCTTTCCGGCCCCCCCCGAATTTGCTAAGATGGCCGGCAACCGCACTCGGACTGAATTCTGTCATTGATGCCGCAAACGAACTGAACGCTCTGGTCAGATCACACGATGGGATCCGAACAGGTCACCCATGCGCTCACCAATAAGTGCAAAAATCTACTACCTCAGCGGCACCGGTAACTCCTACCGTGTGGCCCGCTGGATGGACGAGGCAGTAAAGGCGCGTTCCATCGACTCGGCGGTCATCCCGGTTGAATCGGCCAGGCCGGAGCGGGAGCTGGTGGCCTCACGCCACCAACTGGTACTCTTCGTTTTCCCGACCCACGGTTTCACCGCGCCCTGGAAGATGATCCGTTTCGCCCTGGGGGTGCCGGCCGGCAATGGGGCCGCCGCCTTCTGCACCGCCACCCGCGGCGCCTTGAAGTTCGGTCCGGTCACCGTACCGGGGGCCGCGGGCACGGCGGCGCTGATCATCGGCCTGATCCTCCTGTGCAAGGAGTATCGGTTGAGAGGGATCACCGGGATCGACATGCCGTCCAACTGGATGTCGCTCTATTCGGGCTTCTCCCGGGAGAATTCCCCGGCATACATTGCCCGCCGGAAGGGTCGCGCCGACAGAATCTTCGAAAGCATTCTCGCCGGGCATACGCACTGGGTCTCCTGGTCCAACGCCTGGGACCTGCTGCTCTGGGGGCTGCCCCTGCTCTGGCTTTCAGCGCTCTATCTGCTGGTGGGACGCTTCTTCCTGGCCAAACTGTTCTTCGCCAACAACAACTGCACCAGCTGCGGCCAGTGCGCAAACCACTGCCCCACCGACGCCATCACCATGGTGGGCAAACGAAATCCCCGGCCCTACTGGAAGTACAACTGCGAGAGCTGTATGCGATGCATGGGCTACTGCCCCAGCAAAGCGGTGGAGGCCGGGCAATCCTGGGGGCTGATCCTCTACCTGGTCACGTCGGTGCCGGCGGGGGTCTGGTTCTTCTCCTGGCTCACCGCACGGTACCCGGGCACAAGCGGTCTGGAAAGCTGGATTTCGATCCAGTTGGTGAACCTGCTCTACCTCTATCCGTCCCTGTTTCTCTCCTACTTCATCTTCCACTGGCTGATCAGAATCCGTCCGGTGAATGCCCTCTTCACCTACACCACCCTGACGCACCTCTACCCCCGCTACCATGAACCGGAGACCCGGCTCAAAGACATCAGCGGAAACAGTTCCGAAGGGGATACCGCCGATTGAATTCCGGCGGCAGGAGGCGGGCAAAGGTAATCACTTTATTTCCAGACCCAATCACCGCCGGCTTGACGGCAGCCGTGAGCTTCAAAGACGCTGCGGTGCTCATCAGGGACCTTGGCAAAGATTTTTGAGTATCCGCGTTCCTCGGCAAGATCGCCCAGCCGGTCCAGGATCTGCTTCACCTGGTCCTGTCCCAGCTTCATCAGGTAGATGCGGTCATTCATCGGACCGTGCTGGATCAGTGAGTTGCCGATCTTTTCGACAGTGTCATACATTAGGATTGATTTCCTTTGCCTGTAACGGCGTGCTGAAGACGCCGTTGCCAGCCGCGTCGGCGGATGAAAGTGACAGTTGTCCAACGACTTCGATCCGGCGGGTCGAAACGGCTTCGGCCTTCTTCTTTGACCGTTCAACTGTCTCTTCTGGTCTGGTCGATTTGACTGCTCCTCAAGTTGATCGCACCATTCAGGTCGACTCCGGTGAGGTTCGCGCCCCTCAGATTGGCACCGAAGAAATTGGTAAGATCAAGCTCCGCGTCCCTGAGATCGGCATCCCTCAAATCGGCTGCCCTGAAATCGGCCCCCCTGAGATCGGCCTTCCTGAGGTCGGCTCCCCTCAAGTCTCCCCGCAGGTCCGCCTCCCTGAGATCTGCATTCATCAGGCACGCTTCATCGAGCGTGCTGCCTCTGAACCTGGCTCGTCTCATAGCGGCCTTTGTTAAATCGGCCCCGACGATTGATGCTCCCTCGAGATTCGCTTCATTCAGCGAAGCACCGTTGAGGTTCACGCCGTCAAGCTTTGCATGCTCGAGATTGGCCCATTCAAGGTAAGATTCCGAGAGCGAGGCATTCTCGAAGCTGGCGCCTCTCAAATCCGCCGCATTCAGCTTCGCAAGATTGAGGTTTGCATCTTCCAGCCCGGCTCTTTTCAGGTCGGCCTTGTCAAGGTTCGCTTTTCCCAGATCCACCTCAGCGAGCCTGGCATACCTCAGCCGTGCGCTGGTCAGGTTCGCCGAGTACAGATTCGCTTTCCGGAGATCCGCCTCTTCGAGATCCGCATGGCTCAAGTTAGCCCCTTCGAGGTTGGATTCGTTAAGATGTCACTCCACGGAGCCTGGGCAGTTCCTTCGGGTTTTCCTCCCGCCACTGATTCCATGCCGAGAGTCCCCTGTTCAGGATTTCAAGGTGATTCGTTTCGATCATTGGTCCCTCCCGTTACAGTGGCATCTGGAAATGAACCGGGTTCACACACTTCCCGCTTGCCACCCTACATCGTGGGTGATCGGGAAGGCTCAACTAATACTTCGTGTAGACAATAACATTTTGGCCAATCTCATGCAAATAATTCCGCGCAAAACCAATAAAAACATTGAATTTGAATGATTTTCAGACGTAGCGCATATAGATGTTGACGGATTTAAATGTTATGTGTAGAATGTATTAGGGCTGGAGGAAAGAATGAGAAAAGACAGTACGAGAAATATCGCCGAACTGTCACCGGAATGCCTGGAGGCACTCCTGGCCCTTCGTCGCATCACCAGGGCGATCGATCTCCATTCACGTTCGCTGATCCAGAAGCACGGCCTGACCAGCCCCCAGGACGGAGTCCACCGGCAGAGGGAGACAGGAAATGGCTTCCAGGATTAGACATCAAGATCAACTAATCGAAAAGCTGTGCCGCCGGTTTGAAGCGCGAGGTTCGCTGTCGGGGTTCCTGGATTGTGAACTGTCCGGACCTGATTCACGAACCGTGAAACTGCACCTGTCCGAATGTAAGACGTGCCGGGAAACCATTGGAGATATGACACATCTTCGACACGCTTCCCTGAAGATGAATTTCCGGATACCAAACGAATACGAGTGGGCAAGGCACTGGACGAACATATTTGACAAGATTTGAATTGTGCCGGAGCGCTTTCGACCGGCAAGACAGTAGTTTAGACCTGCACGGTGACGGCGGCCGCGCCCTGATGCCGCCTGAGATCGAGAAAGCCGACCCGTGGCATCGCCGTCCACTCACTCATTCATAGTGGTTGCCCTCGTGGTTCCGGACGAAGGCGCCGCAAAAGCTCCAGTGATTGTAAACAAGCTCAAACCGTTCAGCACCAACAGCTTCACCGAAAATACGGACCGGCCCAGCGGCATGGGCAATTTGATTTCTCTGGGTCACACTCTGGTAACAAAACGACTACGATGAGCAACCGAACCGTTGCAGAGCCGCCTGGATGTGCCGGCCGGATTGATCCTGGGGATATCTGGTATACGCTGTGCAGAGGGGCGACATGATCAGATGGAGGGATGAACAATGGTTTTGGAACTGATCAGGACGACCGTGTTGGCCGGCCTGGGAGCCGGCGTGATTACCAAGGAGAAGGCCGAGCAGGTCATGGACCGCCTGGTGGACGAGGGCAAGGTGACCGCCGACGAGGCGAAGCAGCTGGTCAACGACCTGCTGGAGAGCGGCAGCCGGCAGTGGCAGGAGGTGCAGGACGGCCTGAACAACACGGTGCGCCAGGCGCTGGACGCCATGGACCTGCCCCGCAAGCCGGAGGTTGCCGAACTGGCCCGCCGCCTGGAAAAAGCCGAGCAACGGATCGCCATGCTGGAAAGCGAGCTCGACCGTCGCGGCCGGGCGGAGCCGGCAGCGCCGGCGGGCATCCCGCCCCGGGAAGAACGATGAACGCTAATCGCGGGCAGGAGAGGAGTGTGAAGCCTTGGACCTGAGCGCGATAAAGCATATCGGCCGCTTGAGAAGCATCGTCGTCGTCCTGTTGAAATACGGCTTCGACGATGTCGTCGAGCGCCTGGAGATTCCCGGAAAACTGCTGCTGCAGAAAGTGACGCGGGCGGGGGAAGGGACCAGTCATGCCGTGCGCCTTCGCCGGGCGCTGGAAGAGCTCGGCCCGACATTCGTCAAGTTCGGCCAGATCCTCGGCATGCGGCCGGACCTTCTCCCGCAGGACCTTGTTGCCGAGCTGCGGCGGCTTCACGACGAGGTGAGGACGATCCCCTTCGCCGATGTCCGGCGACAGGTCGAGCGCAGCCTCGACCAGCCGCTGGAGGACGCGTTCATCCAGTTCGATGAAGCGCCGGTGGCCTCCGCCTCGCTGGCCCAGGTGCACCGGGCCGTTTTGCGGGAGCCGAGGGAACCGGTGGCGGTGAAAGTGCAGCGGCCGGACATCGCGAAAGTCATCGAAAGCGACATCGCAATCATGGAACTGCTCGCCGGTCAGCTGCACCGCAAGATGGAAGCTGCGGTTGTTTACGATCTGCCCGGTCTCGTCGAGGATTTCAAGCGGACGATCCACCGCGAGCTGGACTACCGGCGCGAAGCGCGCCATATGAGGATCTTCCAGGCCAACTTCGCCGGCGACCCGCAGGTGCAGGTGCCACGGATTTACGAGAGCTACTCCACCAGCGAACTGCTGGTAATGGAACTGGTGGAAGGTACCCGGCTGAACGAGGCGGCGCCGGACGACGACGGGCAGCGCCGCGACCTCGCCCGCCGGGGGCTGCGTATCGTGGTGAAGCAGATCCTCGCGGACGGCTTCTTCCATGCCGACCCCCATCCAGGCAACATCGTCGTGCGGCCGGACGGCACGCTCTGCATGCTCGATTGCGGCATGGTCGGCCGGCTGACCCGCGAAATGCGTTTCAAGCTCACCGATCTGATCCACGCGGCAGTGAACAAGGACAGCGAGCGTCTGCTGGAAGTCCTGCTGGCGCTGACCCGGGAAACAGGTCGCGTCAGCCGAACGGAACTGCAGCGCGACCTGCTGGACCTGCTCGACGGCTACCACAGCGTGCCGCTCCAGCAACTCGACGTGGGCGGACTGTTGATCGAGATCACCGACGTGCTCATCGATCACCGGCTGATCCTCCCGCGCAACATCGCCTTCATGATCAAGGCGCTGGTCATGGCCGAGGGCATCGCCCGCGAACTCGATCCTGAGCTCAACGTCATCGCGGAGATCGAACCGCTGGTCCGGCAGCTGACCGTCGAGCAGTGGAAGCCGGAAAACATCTGGCGCGGGTTGCGCGGCAGCCTCAGCCGGCTCTGGGCGCTGCAGCAGGAGCTGCCGCGCCGGCTGGGTCAGATCACCGAAAAGCTGGAAAGCGGCAAGCTGGCGATCAAGTTTCGTCACGAGAATCTCGACGACCTCCAGCAGACGATCAGCAACGCCGGCAGCCGCCTGACCGTGGGGATCATCATCGCCGCAGTGGTCATCGGTTCTTCGCTGATCATCACCGCCGGCGTCGGCCCGTCGCTGTTCGGTTTCCCGGTACTCGGCCTCGCCGGCTATGTCATTTCGGCGGTCTTCGGCCTCTGGGTCGTTTTCAACGTGATGAGGTCCAACTGGTGAATGGCCGGAGGATGACCGGCGAAACAATGAAGTTCTATCAAGTTGACGTCGTTGCCGCGCAGGGTGCCTTGCCGGAGTATGAAAGAACATGGTCAAACAGGTTAAACCGTCGAAAGTGGCGAACGAGACGGTCGAGACACATCTGCTTGTCAAGCACGGCTTCGAACTGGCGCGTGAGTCGCGGATCCGGCGCGTGCTGGTCATTGCCGAACTGATCACCGACCGCAGGCTGGTCGAGAAGCACCGCCGCACCGAATCACTGATCTGGGTCGCCCACGACAGGGACTCACTGGGGAGCCTGGTCCAGGAGAACGACCACTGCGTCGAGATGCCCAGGTCGCCCACCGGCCGCATGGATCAGGTCACCCTGGCGCTGGTCATCGCCATCCTGAACGGTGCGCTCAAGGAGAGCGAGACGGTGCTCTGCCTGGTCGGGGTCGCGGGATCCCGCCGCCTCGACAACCTGCTCATAGCCAACCCGAAGAGAGATTTCGCGTGGTTTGCCAAGCATTCAATCAGCCGAAGGAAGGGATTGCCCGACTCCCAGGTATTCGTCAGGCTCATCGAAATCGCCCTGAAATTCTCGGCGGAGGGCCGGGAGGGGAAACCGGTGGGCACGGTGTTCCTGCTGGGGGACAGCGATGAACTCGAGCGCCTGGCCCGGCCGCTGATTCTCAACCCGTGTGCCGGGCATCCCCAAAAACACCGGTCGATCCACGACGATGATTTCGTGGAGACGATGCGCGAGCTGTCGGCCCTGGACGGGGCCTTCCTCATCAACCAGCAGGGTGTCGTGGAGGGCGCAGGAATGTACCTCGATGCCCCGGTCTCGAAAAAGGTAAAGGTCCGCAAAGGGCTCGGGTCCCGCCACCTGGCCGCAGCTGCGGCCACAGCCCGTTCAAAATCCCTGGCCATCGTCATTTCCGAATCGTCGGGAACGGTCACCGTCTACTCATCGGGCACCGAGGTGATGTCGCTGAACCGGCCGATTTAAGGCCGGGCGGCATCGATTGAACCCGGGATGTCCCGGCACAGCCAGGACATCCCGGGGGGCCTGCTCAGCTCAGGTCAGCCATCGGGACACCTCGCGCCTCGACGAGCCCGGGGGCCGATTCCTGTTCCTGGTTTGCGGAATCGCCCTTATGCTCGTCGTCAGTGCGGTGAATGGTGAGCACCGCACGGTTGGCCGACCGGACCACCTTCTCTGCCACTGATCCGGTCATCAGGCGCTTCCAGCCGCTGTGCCCGTGGGTGGAGAGCACGATCATGTCGCAGCGGTTGGCGGCAGCGAAATCCACGATTTCCTCGGCCGGGTCACCGGTGCGGACCGTCGTGCTGATTTCGAGGCCCGGGGATGAGTAGCGGGAGGAGAGTCGGCTCAGTTCCTCCCTGGCCGAAGCTTCCACGTTGTCCAGGTAGTGCTTCAGCTCGATTCCGGTCGGCGCGAAAGCTGGCGTCGAGGGCAGCAACGGCATCGGTGTAATGACATGGATCACCGTCAGTGTCGCGTTGAGCTTCCGGGCCATGTCAGCGGCCGCGGAGAGGCCCTCGTAAGACGGATCGCTGAAGTCGGTGGCACAGAGGATCCTGTTGTAGGTGTTCGTGTTCATCTGCTATCTCCTTTCGCCGAGTATTGGTCCACCCCGGCCGTCCCCGGGCCCGGTTCGGGGGGTAACGATATGCCGATCATCAGCGCGGCGAAGCACCGGCCATCATCGTCTCTCGGTATAATCTAACGGCTGGGGGAAGCGCCGCCAATCGGCGGAGCCCTGACATGGCACTGCGCATTTCCTTAGCCCCCGTTTCTCGCCGGGGGGCCAATGCATCCCTCCGGCTGATGCGCTGTTGGAAGCGGGGATGGGCTGGACTTTCGGAGGGCGGGGATAAGGTGGGGGGCTCAGCTCGGGGCGGCCCGGCTCAGCTGTCGAGGGTGGTGATCCCCCGGCAGGCCCCCGTTTCCGGGGAGGAATAGTCGAATGTAAGGAAATCCCTGATTGCCCGATAGCCCGGAGCGGTGTAAACATGAACTAAAAAGGTGATGAGCGGCAAGGGTAAGAGACTATCGGATGGGGAGGAATTGCTGGACGATGACAAAAAATCCAGAAAGGGGCGCGCGTCTCATGAGCCGCAACGCTCGCCTTCCCCTGAAACACCAGACCCGGATATCAGGAAATGCTTGTTAAGCACGTTATGAAATCAAATTCGCTGACGGCCACATCGGATGATTCGATAGTGGAGGCCGCTCAGAAGATGGCCCGGCATGGGGCCCCCTGGCTGGTCGTCACAAACGAGTCCGGAGTGATCGGCGTGATATCGGAGGGCGATCTCGTATCAAAAGTTGTCGCCAGGGACGCCAGGCTGAACAGGATTCCGGTGCGGCGGATCATGAAGGACAGGCCGGTCACCTGCCGTGCGGATGATACGGTTGAGACAGCGGCACATCTGATGCGGGAGAACAAGGTCAACTGGCTGGTTGTGGTCGACGAACGCGACCAGCCGATCGGCTCCGTTTCGCTCAACAGTTGAGCGGCGTATCGAAAGAGACCGGTCTCGCCCGTTTTCGGATCAAACATCCAGGGACGTGATACCCTGGCGGATGGCGTACTTGGTCAACTCTGCCACTGAATCCATATTCAACTTTTCCATCATGTTCCGGCGGTGCGTTTCGACTGTTTTAACGCTGATGTCAAGATTGAATGCGATTTCCTTCGTTGTCTGCCCTTCGGAGATAAGCTGGAGCACTTCCCGCTCCCGGGGCGTCAACTCGCGGACCTCGACGACGTGCGGCTCTCTGATCCGCATCACGTAGTCGTCGAGAACCACGTCCGATATCTTCTTCCCCAGGTAAGAGTTTCCCTTGAGAACGGTGCGGATGGCCTCGGACAATTCGTCCACCGCACAGTCCTTCAACAGGTACCCGGAGGCGCCGGCCTCGAACATCCGGGAGACGAACTGCTTGTCTGCATGCATCGAGAGGGCCACGATCCTCGCTTTCGGATCTTCGGCGACGATCTGCTTGGTCGCCTCGATCCCGTTGAGACCGGGCATGGCCACATCCATGACAACCACATCGGGCTTGAGCTCTCCGGCCAGCTTGACTGCTTCCCGCCCGTCGCTGGCTTCGCCGGCCACCGTCAGGCCGGTTTGCTTTTCCAGCAGTGCACGCAAGCCCTGCCGCAGGATTTTCTGATCGTCCACCAGTAGAATCTTCACGCTCATCTTCCCCCCTCCAGCACGCCGGCGCCGCCGGCGATCACGTCTCAAGTGGAACCGTCAGCCTGATGACAGTGCCCTCACCAGGGATGGAGTTGATGGAAATGCCCCCACCGAGATGTTCCAGGCGCTCCTGTATGCTGAACAGACCGAAACCGGTCTCGCCCACGCGGGCGAGCTTTTTGGGATCGTGGTTGAACCCAAGGCCATCGTCAGACACGATCAGCTGCATGTGCTTTCCGCTGCGACGGATCGAAACTGAGACAAGCTCGGCCTCCGCGTGCTTGATGATATTAAGCAAAAGCTCCCTGACGCACTGGTAAACCACCATCTGAACATCGGTATTGAGCGGCTTCGGCTCCCCGTCGTTATCGATGGATATTTCCAGCTCGTGCTGTTCGGCGGTGTCCTCCACCAGCCTTTCCAGAGCCGATTCGAGCCCCAGTTCGTAGAGCACGGGAGAGGCCAGCTGTGCGGTGAGGGACCGGGTGAATTTAATGGCGTGATCCAGGTGCTCGATCGCTGCGTCGAGGTCCGCTCGCGTTTCCCCCGGCAGCTCGTTTGTGAGCGCCTCCGTCACTTTCATTTTACTCAGTGTCAACGAACGGCCGAAATCATCGTGCAATTGCTGAGCAATCGTCCTTTGCTGCCGTTGCTCGTTGAGCGAAATCTGGGAAACCAGGGCTCTCAACCGGAGCTGGTAGTTCTCGATGGTCTTTTCCGCCCACTGCCGCTCGGTGATATCGAGACACAGTGCCCCGAGACGGAAGTTGCCGCTGCCCGGGGATATTCTGAAGAGGTACGTCTCGTGCGGGACAGCACCCCTTGACGACGGTAGATCGTAGACTCGAAGCAGGAGCTTTGCGGCAGCAATCACTTCAGCTTCATCGCGGGCGATCGCCTCGGCAAGCGCTTGCGGCCACATGTTGCCGTTACGGTGCCCGAGGCACTCGCGGACCGGCCAGCCGAGCTCCTGTTCGGCATATCTGTTGATGAACAGATAGCGCCCACGGTCGTCCTTGATATAGGAGAGACCGGGGAAAAAATCCATGAATTGATAGAAGCGCCGTTCGGACTCCTCGAGCGCCTGCTCACTGACTTGGCGCTCGATGATCTGCCGCCGCGCCGTTTCGAGCAGGTTCTCGTTTTGCCGCTGCAGTTTCTGTTTTTCCAGTGCAGCGTGGACATGGGAAAGCAACTCCTCTGTTTTCAAAGGCCTGGTCAGAAACGCGGAAACCCCGTTGTGCAGTGCCCAGGTGACGAACTCCAGGGAAGGGCGGCCGCTGATGAGAATAATCGCCAGCCGGGGATCGACCTCCCTGAACTGGCTGACAAGGTCCAGAATGCTCTGACTCGGCACGGCAAGGGCCACGATGACCAGATCCGTTCCGGCCAACCGCACCCGCTGTGCCGCTTCGGCTGAATCACAGGTCAACTCTACACTGAACCCCAGACCCCGAACCACTTTGGCGGCAGTGGCGCAGTCCTCTCCCGCCGAGTCCGGGTCCAGGTCGAGAATGAGGACAGAACCGCCCGCTGCTGTCATCGAGAAACCCTCCTGTGGGCGTTGACCATCTTTGACGCAGTATATCATCAGTTGCGGAAACCACTCCGCCAGAACCCCCGGCGGGCGGCTCTCAGGATATTCGAATGCCTGAATCAGGGCCGCTCCGATGTTCGAAAGCCCCTGCGGGGCTCATGATTGGAGGGACGACTGGAATGGCGGACACGTTCCGCAGAGCACCACGCGAAAGGAGTAAACAATGGGTTCGCGATTACTCAAGGAGCAGTGGGCCAAGGCCAAGGAAAAGATCCCCTACCGCTGGACAGCCCTCACTGCGGAAGACGTGAGAAAAATCGACGGCGACCGCGACGCACTGGTGGCGCAGGTGGAGAACACTTACCACCTCGAACGAACGGTCGCCGAGATGCAGGTTGCCGATTTCGAGCGCACTTTGATGGTGGGTTGATCGCATGGATTCCCACCCCCCCCGCAGGGGGGGGTGGGGCGCACCGTTTTCGAGACCGCGCGCGGCCGATCGAATCATCCTCGAAGGCAGGACAACACGACAAGCGAGCACTGGAGGAAGCAACATGCAGTCAAGGGACAAGATTATCGCCGGCACTGACGAGTTGGCTGATGGTGAAATGAAGGAAGTCACCGTTGACGGTCAGAAGTTGCTGCTCGTCCGCTGCGGCGACGATTACCACACCACCGTGGCCAACTGCCCGCACTACGGGGCGCCGCTGGCCCAGGGAGCGCTGAACGGCACTCGTGTGGTCTGCCCGTGGCACCATGCCGTCTTCGATGTCGCCTCCGGAGCGCTGAAGGAACCGCCGGCCATTGACGGAATACATGTGTTCGAGACAAGGGTCCTCGGAGACAATGTCGTCACCAGACTGCCTGAAAAAGTCGCCGACGAAAGGCCGCCGGAGATGGCAACACATGACATGCTGAATGACCAGCGGGTGTTTGTCATCGTCGGCGCCGGCGCCGCCGGCTACATGGCAGCCCAGACCCTGCGCGAATACGGGTTTACGGGTCGCCTGGTCGTCGTGTCGCGCGAAAACAGGTTTCCCTATGACCGCCCAAACCTGAGCAAGGACTACCTGGCCGGAGAAATGGACCCGGACTGGATGCCCTTGCGCTCGCACGATTTCTACCGCGAGCACGATATCGAACTGCTCCTGGGGACGGAAGTGACGCCTTGTCGATCCGACAAAGCAGTTCCTCGAGTTTGCCGACGGCGGGCGAATCAGTTACGACGCACTGCTGCTGACCACTGGCGGCCAGCCGCGCCCCATCGGCGTGCCGGGGGCCGAGTTGGGGAACGTGAAGACCCTGCGCGATTACAGGTCCGCCGACCAGATCGTGGAGGCCGCCGAAAAAGCGCCACGGGTCGTGATGGTGGGCAGCGGTTTCATTGCCCTGGAGGCTGCGGCGAGCCTGCGTGAAAGGGACATCGAGGTGACCGTGGTGTCACCGGAACCGGTGCCGTTTCACCGCGCTTTCGGCAGAGAGATCGGCACCTATTTCAAGCAGCGCCACGAGCAGAAAGGTGTCCGCTTTCAGCTGGAGCGCCGGGTTGAACGACTGGAAGGGAAAGACTACGTCGATCACCTGGTTTTGGACACCGGCGAAAGGCTGGAGGCCGATCTGGTCATCTTCGGCATCGGTGTGGAACCGGCCACGGAATACCTGCAAAACTTCGACCTGAACGAGGACGGCAGTATCGGTGTCGACCAGTACCTGCAGGCCGCTGAACGGGTATTCGCCGCCGGCGACATCGCCCGCTATGTCGATTGGCGAACAGGACAACCGGTCCGGATCGAACACTGGCGAACAGCAATGCAGCAAGGGCGCACGGCGGCCCTGAACATGCTGGGCCACGGCGTGCCATACCGCGGCATCCCGTTTTTCTGGACCAAACAGGCCGGATTGAACTTCAAGTATGTGGGTCATGCCTCGGACTGGGACGGCGTCCTCATCGAAGGCAGCCTGGAGGATGACGAGTTCCTGGCCTACTATGTCAAAGATGACCAGGTCCTGGCGGTTGCGGGAAACCGCCGCGCCGCACAGCTTGCGGCCATGGAGGAACTGATGCGCGGCGAGCGGATGCCCTCGGTGGAGGAGGTGGCAAACGGGGAGTTCGACCCGCTGGCCGCCCTGAGAGGAATAAGGCACGGCCGCGATCACGTTCAAGCGCCGGCCTGATCCGCGAAGATCCGATCTCCATCCCTGCCCCGCCACCGAACAGAGGACCTTGCGCGGTGTCGTGACCGGCACGCCGTACAGGGTGTCCTATCGGGCAGCTGCTCGAGCCGCTCATACTCGTCAAGGCCTGCCGATCACAGGGCCTGGCGCCTCAGCCGCAGCGCGTTGCCCACCACGGAGACCGAGCTGAAGCTCATCGCTGCCGCGGCAATCACCGGGCTGAGCAGAAGCCCGAACGCAGGGTAGAGAGCCCCGGCGGCCACGGGCAGGCCAATGATGTTGTAGGCGAAAGCGAAGAACAGGTTTTGCCGGATGTTCCGCATCACCGAGCGGCTGAGCGCAAAGGCCTTGACGATACCGCCCAGGTCGCCCCGCAGCAGGGTGACGCCGGCGTTCTCGATGGCGACATCAGTTCCGCTTCCCATGGCGATGCCCGCGTCGGCGGCCGCCAGGGCGGGGGCATCGTTGACGCCGTCGCCGGCCATGGCCACCCGGATGCCCCTGCGCTGCAGCTCAATAATCAGATCATGTTTGTCCTGCGGGGTTGCACCGGCATGAATCGCATCAAGCCCCAGCCGGTCCGCCACGCTGCGGGCGGTCCGCTCATGGTCGCCGGTGGCCATCACGATCTTCAGGCCCTGCCGGTGCAGTGTCCGGATGGCCTCGGAAGCGGTCTCCCTGACGGGATCGGCGAGTGAGATCAGCCCCACAGCGTTTCCGTCCACCGATACGCCGACCACCGTATGGCCTTCCTCCCGCAACTCGTTAGCACGCCGCTGGAAGGCGCGGACATCCTCGATACCCTGATCAAGGAGAAAAGACAGCTTTCCCACCGTAACGGAGCGGCCATCCACGGTTCCGGTAACGCCCCGGCCGGTGCTGGAACGGAACCCCTCGGCGTCCGGAACCGACAGGCCCCGTTCTTCGGCGCCGCGCACCACGGCCCGGGCCAGCGGGTGCTCGCTGTTGCGCTCGATCGCGGCGGCCAGCCGAAGCAACTCCTCCTCGGGCATTTCACCCAGGGTGCTGACCTCGGCCAGTGCCGGCCGGCCCTCGGTGAGGGTCCCGGTTTTGTCGATGATCAGCGTTTCCACCCGTTCCAGAATCTCCAGCGCCTCGGCTTCCTTGATCAGTACCCCCGCCTGCGCCCCGCGCCCCACGCCAACCATGATCGACATCGGGGTGGCGAGGCCCAGCGCGCAGGGGCAGGCGATGATCAGCACCGCCACCGCGTTGACCAGGCCATGGGCCAGCCGCGGCTCAGGGCCGAGGAGACCCCACGCCAGAAAGGTGATCGCCGCAGCTCCGATAACCACTGGAACGAACCAGGCGGCGACCCGGTCGGCGACCCGCTGAATCGGTGTGCGGCTGCGCTGCGCGCTGGAGACCATGTCCACGATCCGGGCCAGGACCGTATCGCTCCCCACCGTGACGGCCTCCATCAGGAAGGAGCCCGACTGGTTCAGCGTGCCGCCGATGACCGAGTCCCCCGGCCCCTTGTCCCGAGGCACCGGCTCACCGGTGATCATCGACTCGTCTATGGAACTCTCGCCCTTTCGAATCAAACCGTCAACGGGGATGTTTTCCCCCGGCCGCACGCGCACCAGATCCCCGGCAACCACGTCTTCGAGGGCGACGTCCTCCTCATCCCCGTTCCGCACGACCCGGGCCCTGGCCGGGGCCAGTTCGAGCAGTCCGCGCACCGCATCACCGGTACGCCGCCGGGCACCGAGTTCCAGCACCTGCCCCAGCAAGACCAGGGTGGTGATCATTGCCGCGGCTTCGAAGTAGACGGCCACGGCTCCGTCCGCGCGCCGGAAGGCTGCCGGAAAAATCTGCGGGAAGAGCAGGGCCACCAGGCTGTAGAGGTACGCGACGCCGACACCGAGGCCGATCAAGCTGAACATGTTGAGGCTGTGGTTTACCACCGATCGCCATGCGCGCTCGAGCAGCGGCCAGCCGGCCCAGAGGACCACCGGCGTGCTGAGCGCCGGCTGCAGCCACTGCCAGGCGGCACGGCCGGCCAGATCCTCCAGGCGCCCGCTGAAGAACGGGATCATCTCACCCATGGAGATCAGGAACAGGGGCAAGGTGAGGACCAGGGCGGCCCAGAAACGGCGGGTCATCGTCCGCAGCTCACCGTCATCCTCCGCCCTCCGGGCCTCCTTCGGTTCCAGCGCCATGCCGCACTTGGGGCATTCGCCGGGGAGGTCGCTTTCCACCCCCTCACACATCGGACAGAAGTAGGCCTTGTCCGGTGCCCGCTTCGCGTTATGCCGGCCGGACGCCTCTTCGGTTTCGCCAAGGAAGGTGTCGCGGCAGCCCGAACAGCAGAAGTAGTGTGTTTTACCGTCGCGCTCGGCCTTCACGCTGCCTGACGGATCCACTTCCATGCCGCAGACTGGGTCCTTCTCCATTCATCGACCTCCTCGTCGGATTTCACGCAATTTTCGGGCCCGGCACAACCGCCGTATCGCTCGAGTTCGAAAAAGCAGTTGCGCAAACTCGACCGCGGGCACCGGACCTGCTCAGATTCCGTAGTGTCTGTACCATATCTCCTGCCAGAGGCTGCAACCATCGGGGAAATTCTGATAAGTCCGTGGCGATTTTCTTAGGGGTGCCGGCTGGCCGCACCCGGGGTTCGTGCAGCGCGTTCCTGCTGCTCGTTTCCCTCATGGGTTCTCGTTTTCGGCGGAGGACATCTCCCGGCCATTCTGGGGCTCAGGAAAATCTCCTGCTCATGTAAGGGTGCGTCCGATTGGCGAGACACCGTAAAAGCCTTAACCTGAATAGCGTCGAGGCAGCGACAAGGCCTCGGCCGCAGTTCTGGCCGGAGGCGGTTCTGGCGGCGGAATTTGGAGTGATTCGCCGCTGCGCAATCCGGACAGAAGGACTTGATGCATCAAGGATGACGGGAGGAGGTTCGCATGCTTGAACTGGTTCGAACAACCGTTCTGGCCGGCCTGGGTGCCGGCGTGATCACCAGGGACCGGGCCGATGAGGTCGTCAGCCGGTTGGTGGAGGAAGGCAAAGTGACCGCGGAGGAAGCAAAGCGGCTGGTGAGTGACCTGCTGGACAGTGGCAGCCAGCAGTGGGAAGAGGTGCAGGCCGGTTTGGGCAACTCGCTCAGCCAGGCACTGGATTCCCTGGATCTGCCTCAGAAAAAAGAGGTCGCTGGGCTGGCCCTGCGCCTGGAAAAAGCAGAGGAGCGCATCGCGATGATCGAAAGCCGTCTGGACCAGTTGCGGGACGCCGGAGTGCCCGGGCCGAACAGTGGTTCCCCGCCCCCGGATCTATCGATCGACCGCTGAAGATTGCTTCGGCGCCATGCCGCTCCTTCAGGCGAACTTTGCCGGCGCCGCGCTGGTCTGGCGGAGAGGGGACCAGGACAGTCGAGCGGTGAGCGGCAGGTGGTCCGATGCGTGGCGCGCCTGTTTCGAGCGGTGTGGGCGCAGATCGATCAGGTATTTTCCGGGGTGAACCCAGATCCGGTCCAGCGCAAAGAGGGGGAACCTGGAGGGCCAGGTTCGCACTGAACCCGAATCGCCGAACCACTCGTCGAGCATGCGGATCGTTTTCCGGCGTGACGCCCACTCGTTAAAATCACCGGCCACTATCCGGATACCGGCACGGCCGTCCCTCAGCAGCCCGATCAGGGCACCGGCCTGGGCGAAGCGTTCCGTAGCCGCCAGCCCGAAGTGGGTCACCAGCATCCGGAGCGGTTGGTCATCGATCCGGACGCATACGTCCAGGGCCCCCCGGGGCTCCCGCCCCGGGACACTGAGATCGATTCGGCGAACGTCCTGCACCGGCCAGCGTGTCAGTATGGCATTGCCGTAGTGGCCCCGGGCGCTCTGCAGTGTCGGGCCTGAAACGGCGTGCAACCCGGTCGCTTGGGCCAGCAGGTCGAGCTGGTTCTCGCCGCTGCCGGTCCAGTAGCCGCTCTCCACTTCCTGCAGCCCGATGATGTCCGGGTCGATTTCCCGTATCACCCCGGCCACACGGTCCGGGTCGTAACGGCCGTCGGTCCCCCGGCAGGAGTGGATGTTGTAGGAGGCAGCCAGGATCCTTGACTGTGGCAGCGAGGGCTCGGTCATAAGGGTTTTTTCGCGTTTTCGCGCTTCGCGTCGGAAGCGATTTTCTTTCTGGCCAGGCGCCGCGCGGCCAGAGAAATCGCAACCAGCAGCAAGGTGACGCCGATGGCCGCCAGCACCGAGAGCACGGTCGGTTCCCGCACCGCCTGCGCCACCCGGTCGGCGAGAAGCGAGAGCACGAACATCCCGGGGGCCATGCCGATCAACGTGCCCATGATGAAGTTGCGGAAGCGGATTCCCGATGAACCGGCCACCAGGTTGACCACGGTGAACGGAGCAATGGGCACCAGCCGTACGGCCGCGATGACCAGGACGCCCTGGCGGTCCAGTTGCCTGGACAGGCGGTTCAGCCTTGCTCCGGCCAGGCGCCTCAACGTGTCGCGCCAGAGCCATTTCCCGGCCCCGTAGGTGACGACGGCGCTGGCCAGGGTGCCGGCCAGCGCGTAGAGGAACCCGTACCAGGGCCCGAAACCGAGTGCCGTGGCCGCGATCAGCGCGGTCACCGGCAGCATGACCAGCCCGCCGACCACAAACCCTACGATCACGGCTGGTGGGGCCAGCAGGCTTTGCCGCAGCGGTTCGAACCAGGCGGCGAGGTGGGCCGGGTCGGCCCACTGGCCGAGAGGCGTAAAGCGCCACAGGCCGGCAAGCGTGAGCAGTGCGACCACGAGGGCAAGCACTTTGAACAGGGCGCCGATTTTGCCCTTCCCCTTCTCAGACGAGTTGTCGCTGAAGAAATCGAGCAGTTGTTCGGCCCCCAGCGGACGTTCCGGATCGAGCAGTCCATGGTCCGGGAGGTACAGGCCCGGCGATCGACTCGTACTCGGATTCGAGCGGCTTGAGCCTGCCGGTTTTCTGCCCTAAATGTTCAACGAGGGAAACCAGGGAGCCATCCTCGGCCAGGGCTTCGCCGACGGCCTCGGACGGTTGGCCGAGCTGGTGGGCCAGCAGCCGGTTCCTGAACCGCCGGATCGCTGCGGCCGCCTCGTCCGTGCCGGCCTCCATGGCCAGATCGCACTCGGTATCCAGGCCCATCGACCGGTTGGTCAGGTTTGCCGACCCTATGCGCAGCAACCGATTGTCGATCACCGTCACTTTGGCGTGAACCTTTACCGGCTCCTCCCGACCGCCCTTGCCGGTCACCGGGTAGAGCACACGGAGCCGGTCGTGCCTGTCGGCCGACCGGACCACGTCGAGAAACTTGAGCATTCGCACCCCCATCGTGGCCTGCTCGAGCCAGCCACCGGCAGCGTTTGAGGAAATCAGGACGACTTCAGGGCCCTGGTCTTCCCCCAGGCGCCTGGCCAGGGCTTCGGCCACCCTTGTCGAGGTCAGATACTGGTTCTCCATGTAGATCGTGCGGTGCGCCGCGGCAATGGCATCCAGGTGGAGCTTCTCCACCTCGCGAACTTCCGGCCGGTCGCGGTATGCCGCTTCTGTCCGCGCAATTCCGAACTCGGTGCTCTGCACGTCGGCTGCCAGATCCTCCGGCCAGGGATCGGACGTCACGGCCGGCGGATCGAGCTTCTTACCGCTGGCGCGGCGCCACCGCTCTCTGAACAGGTCACCCAGCGCCGCCGCGACCGGCCCCTCCACCGCGGCCTGCACGTCGTGGAACGGCCCATATCTCGTTCCCGAGGGAGCGGTACGGCGCGGATCATCCGGCAGATGCGCCTGCGTATCCCACCGTTGCTGCGTCAGGTCAAGACCGCCGAGAAAAGCGAGCCGGTCGTCGATGACGACCATCTTTTGATGGTGTGAAGCACCGACCGGATGATTGGAATCGAGGTGCAAGTGGATTCGCCTGCTGGTTTTCCAATCGAATTGGAACACGGGAAAGATCTCCCGGTCGAGCAGAAAGACCATGGCGAAATCCCAGATCAGAAGGTGAACGTGCAGTTTTTTATTGCGGGAGACAATATCAATGAGAAACTCGCGGAGCTCCGCCGGTCCCTGCGGCGGCGCTCCCGAATCGGGATGCTCCCGCAGCAGGCGCGTCCTGCTGTGGATGTCCCAGCCGGCAATGTAGACCGACCGCTTCGCCCGCCTCACCGCTGAAGCGAACGCTTTGAAGTACTCAGCGGCATCGATCAGGAAAGCGGCCCTACCAGCCGGCTCGATCCGCCAGCAGTTCTCACCAGGGTTGAGAACGCTCTTTGTGTCATTTTTCCTGCCGTTCATCGGTCAGCACCTCCCGGGAGGCCCCACATGTTGTACAAGATCATTCCTGATCCTCTTTCTCTTCACTCAACTCCGCTTCCTCGCGATCCTGCCGGTCCATGCGGCGGCGCTCGCTCCCCACGGCCTGCTCGTGATCCCGGTCCCCCTCGGCGCCCGATCGTCGCTGATCGAGTTTCTCCAATCCATCGGAGAGCCCGTAGAGCACCAGGACGTCGCCGGCTCGTATTCTGGTGCTGCCTTTCGGGGAACCGACATAGTTCCCGTTTTCACGATAAATTCCGACGATGGAAACGCCTTCTTCGCGGAGACGACAGGCGCTCAGTTCCTTGTCCGCCAGCCAGTCGTTATCCCGGACCTTCAGCTCGCGAATGACATAGTCGCCGCTCAGCTTGAGCAGTTCGATGTAGTCGCGTGCGTCGAGGTCGGTCCACCGTTTTACCGCCCAGTTCATGATACGCCTCAAAAAGCGGTCGACGAGAGCGCTCAGGGAAATAATCCAGATGACGGTCGCACCGCCCGCCAGCCAGGCCAGCCGATAAAGCCGGCTCGTGTCATCCGACCCGGCGAAGGAGAGGATGAGGGAAAGCAGTATGGTGATGATCCCGGCGCTGCGCAGCAGCATCAACGTCATGATGATATGACGGCGAACCGGGTGGTCCACCACTGTTTCCGCTTCCCGGGTGGTGAAACCGGTGCCGGTGAAGGCGGACCGGGCTTGAAAGCGCGCCGCATCCTCGGAAAGACCGGTGAAAGAGAGTGCCACGGTGGCCAGGCGCGTGATGACCAGCGAGAGACTGAGGACCGTCAGCGATGCTGCAATGCCGATAAAACTGATCATGGTGTTTCAATCATGGGGCGGCCGGCACCGGTTGTCCATCCGCCCTTCCCCCAGTTCGCCCTGGGAAATACCTGAGAGTAGCGATGGCTGCTTTCCGCGATTCGTCCCGGGCATCGATCAGTGATGAGCCGTGAACGATCTGGGAACCTTCCGGAAGCCGAACTCGATTCCGACAAAGACGAGGTTGAGCAATACACCGACCGCGAATGAACGGTTGTATCGGCCGCCATGATGGTGATGATTTGGGCTCATGGTTCAGCATACCGCGATGACGGCCCGAAGGAATATCGGGGAAAACCTGACATCCCCCGGCTCGTCCCCCTGCGGGCGCCGTGCGGGGCCGAGCTTGCGCGAAGGGCCTCATCCTCTCCCTGACGACAGGGTAAGAAAATGGGCGAGAGGAAATACGCCCGGCACCGATACGCGAACACAGCGGTACGCATTATCTTCTACAGCAGAACAGGCTACGTTGAGCCGTATGCCCCGGGCCCCGCGGGGGTGCCGGGCCCACGGCCGAGAGGAAGGAGGAACACCATGTGTCACGTGAGCCGTCGCGAAACCGAAAGGCCGGACAAACACTCGCGATCCCGCCGGGGCGTCAGTCAGGCGGTATCCGGTTCGGCTCGAGCTGGGGTCTGCGCGCTTCTGATGCTCCTGTTCCCGGCCTTCATGATGGTCACCGCTCCAGGCTTGGCCGATGAGCACGCCGGGGGGAAGGTGAAGGCGGAGGAGGCCGGCACACAGGAGGATTACCGATATTTTTCCAGCAAGAGCGAGAACGGCATCAAGCTGTACGTGGGAACCCAACTCCTGCAGGTCAAGCAGGGCGAAGAGCCGGCCGGTTACATTCCCCTGTTGTGGGGTCTCGAAAACCTGGAACACCGCGGGCTGACGGTGAACCGCGACCGGATCCAGCTCTACAGCCCGAACGGGACGGAAATCCCGCTGGCCGCTCTCGAAGCGTTCCGCAGGGAATATGACCGGCAGCGATACGACCGCCAGGCTCTCGAGCTGACGAACTTCGACGGGCAACTGGAACAGACCGCGCGCCGCGTTCACACCAGCTTTTTCCCTCTGCCGGGGGAAACCGCCATCGACCTGATCCAGGTGCCGCAGTGGGGCAAAGTCATCGACCTGCTTTATTTCAGCGGATCGGTAAAGCAGGGCAAGCGCCTGCGCCTCGAAGTGGGGTTCCTCGAAGAAGTTGATGATATCAGCGTCGAATTCACGATCCCGTAAGCCGCGGCCAGGCCGCCACGGATTTTCGGTAAATTGATTCGCTTACCGGTTCCGACGGGATGCCACTGCCGGAGCCGGGCGGGCGTTTCACACCACGAGGAGAACAACCATGCTGCCCGTTTCCAGGATACTGTGTGCCACGGACTTCAGCGATCCATCTCACGAGGGCGTCAAAGCCGCCGTTGAGCTGGCAGAGCAGTTTTCCGCGGCGTTGACCCTGGTCCACGTCATCCCTCCGATGCCCGCGCCGCATGCCGCGGTACAGGCATTGGCCGCGACGAATGTCGAGATCAAAAACTACATGGACACGCTGGAGACAACTTCGAGAGAAGAGCTGGACCGCCTGATTTCCCAATTTGCCGCGAAGGCGCCGCAGGCCACCGGGATCATTGCCACCGGTGAGCCCGCCGACGAGATCGTCAACCATGCTGAGCAGGATGAGATCGACTTGATTGTCCTTTCCACCCACGGGCGCAGCGGGTGGAAGCGGCTGGTTACCGGGTCCGTGGCTGAAAAAGTGGTGCGTCTGGCCCAGTGCGCGGTGTTGACGATCCACCGAAAGGACGAAGACGAGCAGCAGGGGGGAGTGTCCGGCCAGCAGGGAAGCAGGACGTGAACAATATTGCGGGACCGGGGAAGGGCGCTCGCCGCCGGACACGGTCAACCCCCGCTCATCGAGGGCATCAGCCCCCGATTCACTTGAAATCATGGTTTCGACATGCCGCGATTTTACCTGAGCACGGGACAGACCCGGTGCTACGACACCGCCGGCCGAGAGGTCGACTGCCGGCATACAGGGCAGGATGCCGAATGCTCGCCGGGCCTCCCGTGGCCATCGCCGCGATTCGTGACGCGGGGAGAGACCGTTGAGGACCGGTTGACCGGGCTGATGTGGACGAAACAGGCCAATTTCACAGGCCTTCCCATCGACTGGCCCGAGGCGATGGCCACCGTCAAACAGATGAACGGTGACGCGTTCGCCGGCCACCGCGACTGGCGGGTACCGAACCGCCGGGAGCTCAGATCCCTCATAAGTTACCAGACACGAAACCCTGCCTTGCCCGATCCTCATCCCTTCAGGGACGTTTTCCTAGGCTGGTACTGGACGAGCACATCGGCGGCCGTCAACCCGGCTTTTGCCTGGTACGTTCACCTGGAGGGGGGGAGGATGTTCTATGGCGGGAAAGCCGAGCATCACCTCGTGTGGCCGGTTCGAGACCAGGGCGCAGCGGCCCTGCCGGCCACCGGTCAGGCCGAGTGTTACGCCGTTGACGGTACTCGCGTGACCGGCGACGGGACGGGGCAGGACGGAGCGTTGCGGTCGGGGGCGACCTGGCCGAATCACCGGTTTCAGCCAGAGGGCGACACGGTGCTGGATCATTTGACGGGCCTCGTCTGGACGCGCTGCGCCGACATTGCCCGGCGGTGCGTCACCTGGGATGAGTCCTTCGAGATGATCGCTCGCCTGAACGCCGATGGCTGTGGCGACCGGTCCGGCTGGTTCCTGCCGACGATCAACGAGCTCGAATCCCTGGTTGATGCATCGAACCACACGCCGGCGCTGCCGCGGGCACATCCGTTCGAGAGTGTGCGGGAGGCATACTGGTCCTCGACAAGCAGCGGGTTCGAAGCCGACTGGTGCATGGCGCTGTACATGAACAAGGGTGCAGTGGGTGTAGGACAGAAAAAGGACGAGAATTTCTCGGTCTGGGCCTTATGCCGGGAGAACGCGTGCTGACCGATGCCGTTGAACCGGCGGACCGGGCCCGTTCCGGCGGACCGCCGTTGTCGCGGAAACGAGGAAAGGCGAGGGTGACATGCGAATCCGATTGCGGACCTGTGCCGACCGTCGTTTTCTCCATGCCGACCCTGGCGGCCGTCGGCCTCGGCCAGGACGAGGCCCGGAAGCGGGGGTTGCGGGTCAAGACGCACGCCGGGGACCGATCGACATACAACACGATGAAGAAGGTTGGCGAGAAGTGCGCCCGCTACAAAGTACTCATCGAGGAGACCAGCGACCGTATTCTCGGTGCGCACGTTCCGGCGGACCCGGGCCGCCGGCTGTAGCAGGCGCATCACTCGTCGCGGCGTGACCACGTGTCGCCGTCTTTTTCGTAGCTTTTCTTCACTGCGGACCAGGCGACTTTATGCGCAACCGTTTCGCGGTCGTCATCGCCTTGGCGGTCCTCGGGCTTCTTATATTGCTTCCAGGCATTGTTGAAGGCCGCCTGGTAGATTTCCTGTGCGTGCTTCGGCAATACGTTGCGCACCGGCTCAGGCAGTTCTTCCAGTGTGTCATAAGGCATCTGTATCTTCCCCTATTCCCCTCTTCTCTTCGCCGTTTCCCTAAGTCAGATCCCCCACAGCCCAGCGGCGGTCGATGCTGTGACTTTCCCTGAAGGTGTTGCCGTCGAGAAAAATCGCGTGTCCAATGGCGGAGCCTTCTTCGCGGACAGCACGGTGTCGCCGTCATCCGCCGCGGCTGGTACATGGCACCGCCGGCCCGGGCATCGCCGGGCCGGCGGTGGTTTCCATTCAGCGCCTTCGCGCCCGGTCGCTACGTTATTTCATGTAGTATGCCGGGCCGAAGATCACCGTCAGGTCGTTGTCTACGGAGACGGCACCGCCGTCATAAGCGTTCTTTTCCGCCGCAGCACGCTCGCTCCACGTCTCCACGGTACCGCTGAGTGTCGCCTCGCCGTTATTCACCGAAACGGTCACCTGGTCTTCATCGACAAACGGGCTCCACCAGAGCTCGTCGCGGATGCGTTCGAGGATCTCCCAGTCGCTGAGCCGGGTGGTTATGTTCCTCGGATAGAGATACCAGCCGGTATCACCGAAGTCCCATCCGTGATCGATATACGGGTCGTGGGTCAACGGGTTGAACTCGTTGTTCACGTCGATGATGTTGTTGACTTCGATGACGCCAGGGATGCCCTCAGCGACGGTTTGGGCCCGCAGTTTCTCGAAGTATGTGTCCACCGTCCCGCGAAGGTAGGCTTCACCGTTGATCACCGAAACAGTGATGTCGAAGCGGTCAACCAGCGGGTCCCGCAGCAGCGCTGTTTTCAGGCTGTCGGCGATCCGGCGGTCCGCGGGCATGTCCGGTACGCGAACGAGCAGCCGGTTTTCCACCTGCCACACGCCGGTGGTGTTGCGGGCGTCCTGCGACGCGGCCCGCTTCGCCTTGAGGTTGTTCACCGTGCCCTCCAATGTCACGGTACCGTCCTCGACGGTGACATCCACCTCGAACATGTTGACGCGGGGATCGTAGAGATACGCATCAAGAATCGCCAGCTCGATGTTCTCATCGCTGACATCGACGTATGTCTTTTCGCGGAAGCCCTCACTCCGCGACCAATGTTCGATGTCGAGCCCGCTCCGATCCACGGATTCGACACCGGCAACCCAGGCATCCTGACCAGCGCGCCGTGCTTCGGCGGCACTGCCCACGGCGCCGGAAAGCGTCACCTGGCCGTCCTCGACCGTGACGTCGATCATCGCGCGGTCGACGAGCACGTCCCATTTCAGGGCGGCCTCGATCTCCTTCTCGATCTCGTGGTCCAGGCGTCCGGCGGTCCAATTGATCTCGATGGCGTTCTGCAATGCCGTGACGCCGGCGACGCCCTTGGCCACGGTTCCGGCAAGCTGCTTTTCCTGCCAGGAATCGACGGTACCGCTGAGCAGCACCGTGCCGTCGTCGACGGCAACATCGATCTCGTAGGCGTCGGCGGCCGGGTCGAGGAGCAGCGCGTCTTCGACATTCCGCAGGATATCCACGTCAGTGCGCTCCGCGGTTCTGACCTCGATCTCATTGATCACGCTGCGTACGCCCTTGACGGTTTCTGACACGGCGAGGGCCCGCTCCCTGGCCAGGATGTTGTTTACAATCCCGGAGAGGTGCACGATCCCACCGGTGGACTTGACGTCGACAAGGTAACTGCTCACTCCCGGATCGACCATAAGGGCGGTGTTCACCGCCGCGGTGATCTGGTCGTCGGTGATCTCCGGTGCGGGCATAGCCGCCTGCAGTTCCTCGGCCGGGGATGTGATTTCAGCCAGAGCCGAGTGGCCAGAGAGCATCATCAGCCCGAGAACAAGGGCCCCGAGAATGCCCGCCGCCCGGCGGGGCTGAGTAAGAAACGTTTGGCATCGTATGGAAACTGCGTCGGTTTTCACTGACATGCGTACTCCTTTCATTGGTGTTTGGGTTCAGGGGGTTGAGCTTCGGCGACGAGCGGGCCCGCCGCGGATTCGGTCAGCTGCCGAACCGCGACCGGGCCTGCTTGAACGCTTTCTCGATTTCTTCGAGTGACGCCTGAACGCCCTCCTTCATGTCATCCCAGGCCTCGTTTCCCCCGGTTTTCGCCTGGTCCAGACGCTCCCTCATTTCGCTCATTTTCCGCTGCATCTCCAGCTTCCAGTCTGCCAGCTCGAGCCGGGCTTTTTCCCCGCTCGCCGCCGCGTTCAGCTGGATGTCGTCGAGTTTTCGTCCCAGCGCGGACAGCCTCGATTCCATTGATTTCATTTCGCCTCCCTCCATCAAATAGTCCGGGACCTGCCGCCTTGCGGACGACCGGTCCGGACCGCTCGATTTTGCCCCCGAGCGGCTGGTCACCGTTCGAAGGTGCACATTGATTCGGCCCAGGCCAGGAGGTGCCCGTCGATGGCCCGGTGGCACCGGTGTTTTCCCGTTCAACATCAATCGTACGGCTTCCGGCTCGCCCCGGCCATCGGAGAGACCGTGAGAAACGGGGTAGGAAATCCCCGAGGCGGCGCCGCGGCGTCAGGCCGCCAGGTAATGCGTCGCCAGGGCCGCCACGAGGACCATCACCAGTATCCAGAAGAAGGTGTTCACCGCCATGTCTGTTACCTGTTCCGCCGCGGCCTCGGTCTTCGCCTGCTTGAACGCTTCCTTCCTGTTGCGCGGGGGCCGGGGGACCACGGCCGCCGCCAGAAGCAGGGCGAAGACAATGCCGACGATGAAGAAGGGCAGCCAATAGTAACCCCAGAGAACGGGCCCGTAGGGGCCGGTCCAGACACCGCCAGCCCAGGTGAAGAGAAAGAGCAGCATGAAGAACCAGCCGAGACCCTGCCACGGGCCGCAGCGGCGGCAGCCGAGAAAGAACAGCCCGATGAGCAGGGTGAATATCAGGGCGATTGCCAGATCAGTAATTATCAACATCGTATTTTGGCCTCCCTATTTCAATGCCGGGCGTCGCGGGCGGTGCCGCCGCACCCAATCGATGATTGTCGCTTACAGCCTAGCAATCACCTGTCACGTAAACTATCGGGGATGACCCGAGAGAGGGAGCTCCATTCCCTGAAACCACAATAAGGATAGGGAGAAACGGCGGCAAGGTCGATCCCTGCACCGGTTCAGATCTATTTTCCGTGTGCAAGTGGAGATCAATCACCCGAACCGGCACCACCGGCCTGCGTTTTTCCGTGCGGCGCAGTCTCGAGCCGGCTTGGGCCGGACGCCGGCATGTCGGTTTTCGACGTCAGGATTACCGAGTGCCGGTGTAAGGTATTGGCCGATGGACCGGGCCATGCTCATGCGTCATCGTATAGATGAGCCGACAGCGTGAAGGGATAAAGGTTCCAGCTGTGCGCCACAAGTGGAGGCGGCGCTGAGGTATTCCATGAAGGACTTTAACAGGTTTTACCGCAATACGGAGTTGGCCTACGGTGATAAACCACGCCGTCGTTGGGCGCCTGCTCGAGAATGAGCCCGCCGTCGGGCGGCACTCGACCTTGGTTGCGGCGACGGGCGGAACAGCTTGCTGCTGGCCGCCAGGGGTTTCGAGGTGACCTCGTTGGATCGGTCGGCGGAGGGTGTTGCGAGCATGCTGCGGATCGCCCGCCGCCGGTCACTCGCCCGTCGAATAGCCGGTGTTGTGGCCGACGTGCGCCGCTGGTGTTTCAGGGTGCCCGTTTCAACCTGGCTGCGGCTGTAACACTGCTCGACCACCTGCCCGCCGACGAGATCGATCAAGCGCTCGAACGGCTCGTCAATGCACTGGTGCCCGGCGGATCGCTATTGGTAAAGGTCCACACGGTTGCTGATCCCGGATACGCGAGGAAGGCTGGGCCGGGCGTCAGCGAAACGGCCGGGGCGATCGCCCACTACTTATCGCGGAGCGAATTGCCAACGCCTGGCCGGGCTCTGCCGCATCACGCGCTACGAAGAGCGTCTCGGACTCGACACCAGTCACGGGAAACCACATCTTCACGGGTTTGCCATCGCCAGTGGCCGGAAGGAATGAGACCGTGAAGCGGTAAAGCACAGAGCAGCCGCTCCGTTGACCAATATCCATCGTGGCGAGATTCCCGGCACCTGATGCGAGCATGGATCAACTCGGCACGAACGCATTCGGAAGGAGGGTGAGATGAGAATTCGACACCATGATGAGAGACGGGTTGGTGGCCCCGGGGCCACCGGACGTGATGAGCGTCCGGGCCGAGGCCGCCGTCGTGACCCCGTGCCCGAACCGCCGATCAAACCCCCACCCAGGGAGCCACCCGAGCCGCCAATCAAGCCGCCGCCGGAAGAACCACCCGAGCCCCCGATCGAGCCGCCGCCGGAAGAGCCGCCGGAGCCGCCGATCGAGCCGCCGCCGGAAGAACCACCCGAGCCCCCGATCGAGCCGCCGCCGGAAGAGCCGCCGGAGCCGCCGAGAGCCCGACGTCCGGCCCATTCGGGACATGGCCGCACAGCTCGCAAATGATCACGGTCGTGTCCCTCGGCCTGGCGGGCCACCTGCTGTTCTGTGGTTTACCGCCGGCGCCACAGGTGTCAGCGGAATAGCGAGAACACTCCGAAGAGGATGATGAGCAACAGGGTCTGGGCAACCCAGCCGATGAGACAGACGCCGACGGCGCGCCAGGTGCTGCGGTAGTCGAGGGCCTGGCGCACGGCAACAACCATGGCGGCCAGCATCCAGATGTTGGCCGCCAGATTGACCGCCAGCCAGAGCCCGGGGATGATGCCGAGCAGCCGGACAACCCCCGGGGCACTGGAGAAGCCGATGGTGCGCAGCAACTCACCGTAGTCGGCGCTGGTCTGCGGTTCGGGGAGCAATCTCGTGCCGATGATATAGGTGAGAAAGGCCCAGAGGTACCAGCCGGCCAGGGCGAACAGCGTGCCGGCGATAATGCCCGCCCCGCCGACGCGATTCAGGCTTCCCAGGCCGGCAGCCACGCTGGCCAGGACCACCACCAGCATCGCCTGGGTCATGGCTCCCCGATCGGCCTCGACCTCTTCGTATAGGTTGATGTCCAGCCTGGCGGCACGGATCATGCGGTCGAGAATCCCGTGCATCGATAACTCCTCTTTTGTGGAACTGCATCGCTCCGGTTCTGCTCACCACTTCACTTCACCTGCTCGATAGCAGTGCGCGCTCTTCCTTCACCGGTCCATGGCGGTGAGCAGGTCCCGCTTGTGCTCCTCCTCCTGGATCAGGATCTCTTCGATAATCCGCCGCAGACCGTATTCCCGGAGCTTTTCCGCAAGCGCTATCCGTTCCTTGTACCGACTGATCGCAGTTTCCTCGCCCCGCAGGTCCTGCTGCAGCATCTCGAGCACGGTATCAGCGATTTCACGTTTCTCCACCTCGACGGTGGGCACACCGCCGAGAAAATCGATCTGTTCGGCAATGGCCACCGCGTGCTGCATCTCCTCCTGCGAGTGGACCACCAGTTCCGTGGCTATCGGTTCGTACTGGGCGCCGGTGATCACCGACGCATGCTGCACATACTGGACCGCCGCGGCGTATTCCAATTCGAGGTCCTTGTTCAATTCGTCAATCAGTTCCTGTCGTTCCGTTGCGGGCATCGCTCCCTCCCCCATCAATCGTATCCTCATTCCGGTTCGGCGTTTGGGCCAGGTCCTCAGGAGAGATTTTGGTTGGCGAAATCCCAGTTGACCAGCTGTTCGAGGAACACATCGAGATAGTCGCCGCGCCTGTTCTGGTGATCGAGGTAGTAGGCATGCTCCCAAACGTCGACGGTGAGCAGCGGTTCGAGGCCATCGGTGATGGGTGTCCGGGCATTCGCTGTCTTGATGATCCGCGGGGCTCCTTTCTCCAGCACTAGCCATACCCAACCGCTGCCGAACTGGGACAAGCCGGCATTCTTCAACGCCTCCACGAAGAGTTCGTACTTCCTGAACCCGGTTTTGATCAACTCCCAGATGGGGCCGGTGGGTTTCCCTCCCCCCCCCGGCTTCATCGATTTCCAGTAAAACGTGTGGTTCCAGACCTGGGCGGCATTGTTGAAAATGGCAGGCTTATCCTGGTCCGTCACGGAGAGGCGGATGATCTCCTCCAACGTTTTGTCGGCATACGCGGTGCCGACGATCAGGTCGTTGAGTTTGTCAACGTAGGCCCGGTGGTGCTTGCCATAGTGATATGCCACGGTTCGTGCACTGATGTGGGGCGCCAGCGCGTCGCTGTCGTACGGCAGTTTGGGCAGTGAAAAGGACATGATTCCTCCTGACGGTTATCAAGCGGCCTGCGATGATTGCATGCGTAAGCGGCGGGCCTTCGGAATAACCAGGCGCCTGTCGCCTCGAGGGCCGTGCGGCAGGCCGGCACACGAATCCTCGAACATCTCCCTCAAGAGGAACACGTTCTGCGCGACGAGCCAATAGGGGAATCCCTGAATTTCCCCTTCTCGATGTCGCAGTTTTGGCCCCCCGGCCCGGAATGCCCCGCGGCGGCACCGACCCCCCCCCTTATTCTCCCCCAACTTTCACGGGGCATCATCGTCAGTCGGTGGAAATGCCCGTGGTTGCAAGGCGCACGAGAAAGGCCCGGCGATGACCTATTGAGAGACGTCGAGGTGGGAGTTCCTGGGCAACGAACAGATGTGGGCCTTTCCGCCGTCACGGCAGATGGGCTGTGAGAATATGGGGCGAGAGTCCGCCATCGTCGGCTCGTCCCGCCGGTAACCCCTCTCTTACTGCGCCGTGGTGGCCACCACGTTGGTCGCCTCGTGGTATTGCGCCCTGGAACCAGAAGTCGGAGCCTGGACCCATTGTGGGATGGTGATGTTCCACTGGGCGGTGCCGCCTGCTCGGCCGGCAGGATCGGTCCCGCTTGCTTCGGGTTGGCCAGGCCGAGGGTCACGTCAAGGAATCCGGCGTATACCGTTCCCGTTCCCACCGTGCTGTAGGCCAGGTAGGTCTCGGCGCCGGGCTCGACGTTCGTCACGGTGAAAGTGGCCGGTTGACCCGCCACCAGCGGCATCGGGCTGACCTGGATCGTCGGCGGCCCGTTCTGCCGGTACCTGCCCAGCAGCAGGTCGAGTTCGGTCCCTCACCCAGGGAGATGCCCGTGGCCACCACCTGTTGCGACCCGTCCACCGCGACGCCGAACCACGCGTCATCCCCGCCGGCGGGGCCGTCCAGATCATGCTCCCATTGAAGACCCGGCGGTGTCGTACTTGACCAGCCCGCGTTGTGCCCCTCGTAGTGCCAGTACCAGATGTTGCCGCAGACATAGACGCCGCCCTGGCCGTCCAGGGCGATGCCGTTGGGCGAGTTATCCCCACATAGTAGGACGGCTGGTAACGGTGCGCCCACTGCTGGTGCCGTTGATGTCGAAGCAGACCGTCACCCAGTCAAATACCCTGCGGTGTTGGTGGATTTCCCGGCGACAAAGCATTGCCGTTCTGGTCGACGGCAAGATACTCGCCGTAGTGATACCCGACGGACCCGCCGTACCGCCCTTCCCACTGAAAGGAGCCGGCAGCGTCATATTGGGCACGCGTCCTCGATCCCGGAAGCAGATTCCGAGATGCCGCAGAGGTAGATCTCCTCGTTCGGCCCCAGGGCCATTCCCCGAAAGGCATCGCCCCCGCCGAAGGTGCTGTCGAACAGCTGGTCCCACAGCAGGTTCCCGTTGGTGTCGTACTTGAGCAGCGCGAAGTCGAGACCGCCCGAAGCGTTGATCGCGTCGCCCCCGGCGTAGACCGTGCCGCCGCGGTCACCGCAAGGCCCTCACCCCAGGCCCGCTCGTTGGGCGGGTAGACGAAGACTCGTATCGGCGCACCCAGGCCTCGGTGCCGTCCGGCAGGTACTTGATCGTGGTGAACTCCTCCAGGCCGTCGTGCCTTCCTCGATGCCCACGGCATAGATGTTGTCCTGCCCGTCGAGGTCCATGGCGAGGCCAGGTCGTAGCCGCTGCCCAGCCCGTCGTAGCGCTGGACCCAAAGGGGCGTGCCGTCGCCGGCATAGACCCTGGTGACGAAATCGTAGCTCGTCGCCCCACCGTCCGACTGCCCCTGGACGACGATGCGGTCGCTGCCGTCGACGGCGACGTTGATCCAGAATCGGTGGCGTTCCCCGGTCCGTTGTAGGTCTGCTGCCAAGGAACTTGCCCGACCGGTCGTATTTGATCACCAGGGCGTCGGAGCCGTTGGCCGCTGTCCCCGTCTCTCCGGCGACGATGATATTCCCCGCGCTGTCGGTGGCCACGGCCCAGCCGCCGTCGTCACCGGACGGCGACCCATCCCACCGTTCGGTCCAGGCCTGGTGGAGTTGTGCCTGGCCGACAGTGCACGAGGGCAAAAGCGACGGTGAAGACCGCCGCAGAACGGGCCGGGGATCTCTGTTTCGTAATTTGATCGATCGAAACATGAGGCTACCTCCTATAGTTAACCGCGTGTTGTGGACGTGTTGTCCGCGCCGCGAATGGGACGACGTTCGCGGGGAGAGCAGTACTGACGGATACGAAGCCTGGTATCCTCATCTTCGCTGGCAAACTGCGTCAGGAGCCGGTTTTCCGGTACCGTAAAAGCCCGGCGCTTTCGGATGTCAACAGAAATCCATCATTCTGCCGTCCTGGAAAGGCACGGTGACGCCTTCGGGCGCTCAGGGCGGCTGGGAACGTTATCGCATGCGAAAGCGATCCCCGAAATACCAGGGCAGCGGCATACGATTCAGATGAGTGCGGCCCCACCTTGATATCGATGATTTCTATAGATCATAGTGAGTTGAACGATCAACAAATATCGAGGGAGGTATGAGGTGAGGGCACCATGGAGGAGGCTATCAAGGCCCTGGCTGTTCGCCAAGCGAACACTCGGCCCGATCGTGCGCCGAATGGGGCTGAGCCCAACGATTTCGTGATAAAAGACCGACGTGGGAACACGGCTGATCTTCCGGGGACGGTTTCGGTCACCGGCCGTGCCGTTCGGCCATTATCCCTTCACTCCCGGAAATAGCGCTGAACCGCTTTTCGCTCCTCATCCGAGCTGACGAGGATCGAGACCCTGTCTCCCCGGGCCAGCCGTGTATAGCCGTGGGAGATGATCATCCGTCCCCCTCGCCGCACGGAAAGGGTCAGCGCGTTCAGCGGCAGCTCGAGGTCGCGCATGGCCATCCCCTCGAGGGTGCGTCTGCGCACCTCCAGCTCGATCACGTCCTGCCCACTGTCCAGCCCCAGCAGCAGGCTGGTGGCTGAGGGTGCACGCACCAGGTGGTCCATCAGTGAAACCAGGGCGGTGGTCGGATCGACGATCAGCGCTCCCAGGTCGTGGAAGACTGCCATCTTCTCCCGGTCGTGGAGCCGCACCACCAGGGTGTCGGTGGCGAAGGACTCCCGGGCCGTGCGGCAGATCCGCAGGTTCTCCTCGTCGGAGAGCAGGCAGACCAGGGCGTCGGCGTGGGGCGCGCCGAGGCGGCGCAGCGACTCCGGCGAGAGGTCGTCGATGTGTTCGATGGCCACCGGTGATTCCTCGGGCGGCTCGACCAGGCCGGCCGCCCGCCGGCTGGCCACCGTGGCCTGCCAGCCGTGGTCCTCAAGCTGCACGGCGAGGGCCAGCGCCTGGTCTTCGAGGCCGAAGATGATCGCCCGGCGCTCCTCTTCCTCCTCCTCTTTCCGGGAGCGCGCTTCGCCCAGCCTTTCGAAGACCCATTTGAACAGCGGCGGCCCGGCGAGCTGGTTGAGCACGATCACCGCGATCATCACCGAGGCGAACCCGCCACCCCACTCCGGGAACTCGTCGGCCACCTTCTTGGCCAGGCCCAGGCCGACGCCGGCCTGGGTGATGTAAGCCATCCAGCTCAGGCGGCAGGAGCGGGCGGGAACCCCGCCGATCTTGCCGCCGATGCCCGAACCGAGAGCGATGCCGGCCAGCCGGATGGCGAAGAGGGACAGGGCCAGGGGCCAGGTGGCGGCAAGCACGCCGAGGTTCAATGACGCACCGGTGAGCGTGAAGAACACCGTGTAGACAGGCGGGCCGGCCCGGTGAAGCGCTTCGGCGAAGTCTACGCGGAAGCGGCTGCGGTTGGTGACCAGAAAACCGGCCACCATGCAGACGAAGAGCGGTTCGACGAGAAACTCGAAACCGAAATGCTGGTGGCTCCACTGCCGGAACAGCCGGGAAAACATGAACACGCCCCAACCGAGGCTGAGCAGGCCGCCGGTTTTCAGCGACAGCGGCAGCTGGAGGCCCATGAGAAAGGAAATGGCCTTCCAGACGACGGCGCCCACCAGCAGCGACGCCAGCAGTTCGGCAAGGAGGAGTGCGATGAACGCCGGGTTGAAGGCCACCGCGGTGAGTACCGCGTCGGCCACAGCCATGGCCGCCGAAAAGAGAACGATCAC
This sequence comes from uncultured Acidobacteriota bacterium, assembly GCA_963836075.1. GTDB lineage: Bacteria > Acidobacteriota > JAQAZP01 > JAQAZP01 > JAQAZP01 > JAQAZP01. The sequence goes on along the minus strand of CAWIIB010000008.1, from coordinate 63,337 downwards.
CACCACGTCGGAGAAGACGGTTACCCCGAGAACGGTGCTGGTGAACGGGCCCCGGGCGCGGAGCTCGCGGACGATGGCAATGGCCGAGGAGGGCGAGCGGGCGACGAGGATCGCGGCGGCGAGCAACGCCACGGCCCAGAGGCCGGCGGTGCCCAATTCGTCCATTCCGGGCAGCCCGGAGCCCAGGACGAAGTAACCCGGCACGCAAAGGAGCAGGGTGGCGACCACCAGACCGGTCGACACGGCGCCGATACGGCCGTACTTCCCGCGCAGGTCGGCGAGATAGAGTTCCCCGCCGGCGGCGAAGGCGATCAGCGCCAGGGCGATATCGTCGAGAAAGCGCAGGCGGGGCAGGGCCTCGGCGGGGATCAGCCCGAGCACCGAGGGGCCGGCGAGCATGCCGGTGAAGAGGAAGCCGGTGATCAGTGGCAGCCGGAGCAGGCGGAACCAGCGGCCGAAACGCTCCGAGGCCAGAGCCACCACAAGAAATGGCAGCAAAGCGGTCAGTAAACTGGTCAGCCAGTCCACGGTCCGGGTGCCTCGAAAACGTTGCCCCACTTGCCGCTATCGGTGACGGCCGGTGCGGTCCCGGACAGCCGTGGTCCGGGTTATGATACCGATCGGTTCGGTGGGGATGTAAATTTCTTACTGTCGAGGGTAGGACAGGGTGGAGAGAAGGTCAAGGCACCACTGCCGGCCCTGTTTTCGGAAAGAGGCTAAGGAAATCCCCGACTCGGGACTCATGGAATATCCGATGGGCTGAACGCCTCACGTGACGTAAGTTATGTGGTGTGTGGGATTGAAGTGAATCTGGCTCCCGTTGCGGAAAACGCAGGGGGATATGCCAGGGAGGAGGGAACCTGCGACCGATGATGAGACCACGCGACGACAACGAAAACACCGTTCCCGGGCAAAAATCCGCCAAAGGCAAAGACGTTGCCGATGGACCATCGCTGGCGGGGCGGCTCGAAGCCCTGGGGAGGGAAGTCGTACGGATCGAGAAAGACCCTGGGGCCTGTCCGGCAGAAGCGCAGCATGACTTCGCCGACTGGCAGCTGGACATCCGGCGGGCGCTGATGCTGCTCGGGAACCGGCTCGCCGAGGTGAAGGGCAGCGGGCCGCCCTCAGATCGAACGGGGCGTGAGCTCGGCGACCTGGTCAGCCGGATCGAGCAGGAGTTCGAACAGGCCCGCGCGCGGTTCGGTTTCTGAGTCTGCCGGCCGCTTCACAAACTCGAATGGCATATACCAATCAAGGAGAAAACAGAAAGTGCATTTACACGTTCGCTTCATGTTGTTAATCACCCTGTTCGCCGGTGGGCTCGCCGGCGGCTGCGGCTCGTTTTCCCCGGATGGGGAATCCGCCACGAGCCTGCCGCCGGTAGCCATGGCACAGCTCGAGTTTCCTGAGGTCTATTCCGCGCTCGGCACGGCCACCTTCACCGGATTCCCTGACGGTGTGAAAATGATGGTGGAAGTCACCGGCATCAAGACCGGGGCATATTCGATCCGCGTGCTGGAGATTGAAGAGTGCCCGCCGTATGAAAGCAGCTTGCCCGACGACATCGGAGCCGAGGTCATTGCCGCCGGCCGGGATGCGGGCACGCTCGAGGTGGCTGAATCGGGATATGGGCGGATCGATGTCTTCGTCCCGGAAGTCACCGTGGACGAAGGGGCGGACTCGGTCGTGGGCTGCGTCCTGGCCCTCCTCAAGTTGTCGGAGAGCGGCAAGCCCGGCAGTTGCCACGCACGCGGCACGATCAGGTTGATGCCGACGCCTGAAGACACTTACAGCTAATATCATCTGGTGGAGGCGGCGGGAATCGAACCCGCGTCCGAAGAAGGTCAGCGAGGAGCTTCTACATGCTTAGCTCGCCCTGTTTTCTCGCCCTGCAGAGCGGGAGCGAGCATGCACCCTGCAGAACCAGCCGGTGATGTTTCGCGGACCCCGTACCGGCGTCGGGGATCGCGCTATCCTGCTGATGTCGTCCATCCCCCCACGCAGGAAAGGGAAGTGGACGGGATGCGTTAGCTACGCAGCCAGAGCCAACTCGTTGTCGGCAATTAAGTTTGTTTCCACCTTTTTAACGAGGAGGGTGAAGACCTCGACATGCTACTCAACGCCTCCTCAACCCCGTCGAATCCAGTTCGCCCCCGGGTGGGAAGTGTCACCCGTACTATAGGATCGTCCCCCTCTCCTGTCAATTGATCATTTCACCGAAGATCGTTGACACGACCCTCCCTGGGCCATATATTCCGCAGGTGGTCCGGAGGCCGGGCCATGGGGCAAATAAGCGAGCCGGGGCCCTGCGGCCCTGGTATCGAACTGATCCGGAACAAGGAGGTACAAGACGATGAACTCAACCGCCTCAGCCGGGAGAAAGGGCCCCGGGGTCCGCTCCGACTGCTGGGTGCAGATCGAGACCCGCCAGTCGGGGGGGCTGGAGATCAGGCTGCAGAGCAAGGTGGCGTCGATGTATGGCGACTCGATCAACCGGCTGGCCGAGGAGACCCTCGCCCGTCTGGACATCGAGCACGCCGCGGTGGACCTGGTGGACAGCGGCGCGGTGCCCTTCGTGATCATGGCCCGTATCGAGGCGGCGGCCCGCCGGGCCGGCCTCTACGAAGGGGTGGGGGCGCTCCCCGAAATGGACCCCTGCTGCACCTACGGCACCACCCGCGAACGCTTCCGGCGCTCGCGTCTCTACCTGCCCGGCAACGAGGCGAAGTTCATGCTCAGCGCCGGCCTGCACCAGCCGGACGGGATCATCCTCGACCTGGAGGACTCGGTGGCCCCGGCGGAGAAGGACGCCGCCCGCCTGCTGGTGCGCAACGCCCTGTGCCAGGTGGACTTCTACGGCGCCGAGCGGATGGTGCGGATCAACCAGCTGCCCCTGGGTCTGGACGACCTGGAGGCGGTGGCCGCCTGCAATGTCCACGTGATCCTGATCCCCAAGTGCGAGAGCAGGAAGCAGGTCAAAGCGGTGGACCGGCGCTGTCAGGAACTGCTGGAAGCCGCGGGCCGGCCCGAGGACGAGATCTTCCTCATGCCGATCATCGAGAGCGCCAAGGGGGCGATCAAGGCCTACGAGATCGCCAAGGCTTCGCCGCGGGTCATCGCCCTGGCCGTGGGCCTCGAGGACTACACCGCCGACATCGGCACCCAGCGCACCCTGGAGGGACGGGAGAGCTTCTGGGCCCGCTCCCAGGTGGTCAACGCCGCCCGGGCCGCGGGCGTCTCGCCCATCGACACCGTCTTCTCCGACGTGGGCGACATGGAGGGGCTGCGGGAGAGCGTGCTGGAGGCCCGGGCCCTGGGGTTCGACGGCAAGGGCTGCATCCACCCGCGGCAGATCCGGGTGATCCACGAGGCCTTGGCCCCGGACAGCACGGAGCTGGAGCGGGCGAAGAAGATCGTGACGGCCTTCGACGAGGCCGAGGCCGAGGGGCTGGGCGTGGTCTCCCTGGGCAGCAAGATGATCGACCCGCCGGTGGTCAAGCGGGCGCTGCGCACCGTGGAGCTGGCGGTGGCCGGCGGGCAGCTGGACCCGGACTGGCAGGAAACGGACGCGGGTTCGGGCGGTGGAGGTGACGACAAATGACGGCCAAACTGGTTGAGAACGCCGCCGGGCGGCTGGTGCCCGAAGAGGTCAACGGCCGGGCATCCGTGCCCTTCCAGGGTGTGGGCAAGTACCGGCCCGAGGGCCGCAAGGCCGCTCCGCCGCTGCGTCAGCTGCGCCGACTACCCGGCGGACGGCAACAAGGTGGTTTCCGACCTGGAGGCAGCCCTGCGCGCCGCCGGGCTGAAAGACGGCATGACCGTCTCCACCCACCACCACTTCCGCAACGGCGACCTGGTGGCCAACGCGCTGTTCGAAGCCGCGGCACGGATCGGGGTCAAGGACCTGCGCTGGTTCCCCAGCGCCTCGTTCCCCTGCCACGCCCCGCAGATCGACCACATGGAGAGCGGGCGTGATCCACCACATCGAGGGCAGCATGAACGGCCCGCTGGGCGACTACTGCTCCGCGGGCAAGATGCGCGGCCTGGGGGTGCTGCGCTCCCATGGCGGCCGCTACCAGGCGGTGCAGGACGGCGAGGTGCACATCGACATCGCGGTGATCGCCGCGCCCACCGCCGACCCCTTCGGCAACGCCAACGGCGTGAGCGGCCCCTCGGCCTGCGGCCTGCTGGGCTTTGCCCTGGCCGACTCGCAGTATGCCGACAAGGTGATCGTGGTCACCGACAACCTGATCCCCTTCCCCTGCCATCCCTGGCAGATCCAGGGGAACAACGTGGACCACGTGGTGGTGATGGACAAGATCGGCGAGCCGGAAAAGATCGTTTCCGGCACCACCCAGCTGACCAAGAGCCCGGACCGGCTGCTCATCGCCGAGATGACCGCCCGCTTCGTCCGCGACACCGGGATCATGCGCGACGGCTTCTCCTTCCAGGCCGGCGCCGGCGGCACCGCCCTGGCCTTTGCCATCTACCTCAAGGAGATGATGAGCAAGGCCGGGGTCAAGGCCCGCTTCATCCGCGGGGGCAGCACCCAGCACCTGGTGAAGCATGCTCGAGGAGGGGCTGACCGACTACATCCTCGACGGCCAGACCTTCGACCTGGAAGGTGTGCGCTCCATGCGCGAGAATCCCACACCACGTGGACACCAGCCCCTTCACCAGCTACAACTACCACGGCAAGGGCAACTTCGCCTCGATGATCGACGCGGTGGTGCTGGGGGCCACCGAGGTGGACGTGAACTTCAACGCCAACGTGGTGACCCACAGCGACGGCCGCCTGCTCCACGGCATCGGCGGCTGGCAGAACTGCCTTTTCTCCAGGTGCACCATCCTGCCCATCCCCTCGTTCCGCGACCGGATCCCGGTGATCGTCGACCGGGTGACCACGCTCTGCGGGCCGGGTGAGCTGGTGGACGTGGTGGTCACCGAGCGGGGCATCGCCATCAACCCGCGGCGCACCGACCTGCTGGACGCCGCGCGGAAGACCGACCTGCCGCTGAAAACCATCGAGGAGCTGAAGACCGAGGTGGAGCGGATCTGCGGCGGCGCACCGCAGACACCGGCGCTGGGCGACAAGGTTGTGGCGGTGGTCAAATGGGTCGACGGCACACTGCTCGACTCGGTGCGCCAGGTGATCGAGTAGGGCCGCAGCGCCGTACCCGGGCGGAGACGATGAAGAATGTCGAACTGATCAGCGGCTGGCATGACCAGGACCAGGTGGACGGCCCGGTGGCTTTTCGCTGGACCGAGCGCCGGGCGGCCGCCGTGCTGCAGATCGACCCGCCGCTCCAGGCCGGGGAGATGGCCTATCTCTCGGTGCGGGCGGTGGACCCGGGCGGCGAGCTGGGCGGGCCGCTACTCACCGTGACGGCGGAAGGGTCTTTGCTCGGCCAGTCGGTGGTGGGCCCCGAGAAGTGGGAGGAATATGCCTTCCCCCTGCCGGCGCCGGCCCCGGAGGGGGGACCGCGGGCCAGTCTCGAAGTGGAACTGAGCGTGGACCGCTGGGTGGAGCCCAAACCGGAAACGGACCCGCGGGAGTTCGGCCTGCCGGTGCAGTCGATCCACCTTCTGCGTGGTGACGCCGGCCGGATGCCGGCGGTGATCGAGCTGGAGTCCACCACTGCCTGCAACATCCACCCCCCCTGCGTGATGTGCTACCCCAAGGCGAACACGAACTTCACCTCGCCCCCGCGGCCCCGGGACCTGGACGACCAGTTGCTGGAAGCGGTGGCGCCGGCCATCGCCGAAGCCTTCACCCTTTCGATCCACGGCATCGGCGAGCCGCTGGTGAGCGGCAAGACCAGGGAGCTGCTGGAATCGTTGCGCCACCGGCCGCTGGACACCCAGTTCAACAGCAATGGCCTGCTGCTCAGCGAATCCTGGGCCCGGCTGCTGGTGGACTGCGGGCTGAACCGGATCTGCTTCTCCGTCGATGCCGCCACGCCCGAGACCTACCGCCGCATCCGTCACGCCGACCTGCAGAAGGTGGTGGACAACATCCGACGGCTGCAACGGATCAAGGAGGAGGCCGGCTCCAGCAAACCGCTGGTGGAGATGAACATGACCCTGATGCGGATGAATCTCGGCGAGGCCGAGGCGTTCATCCGCCTGGCCGCCGATCTCGGGGCGCGCTACGCGGTCTTCGGCCTGTTGAACAGGACCGACGATTACAGCACCTGTGTTGACGGCTTCACCTTCCGCTATGCCGAACAGATGATCGATGAGCAGGACCCGGCGTTCACCGGAACCATGGCGGCCTGCCGCGAGCTGGCCCGGGAGCTGGGAGTGGAACTGACCATCAACACCACCGAGGTGCCGCTGTGAAGGGCAGCCCACCGATCATCTGCCCCCGTCCCTGGACCAGCGCCTTCATCCTGCTGGACGGCAAGGTCAGTTTCTGCTGTCACCTGCCGCGGCCCGAGGCGGTGATCGGCAACCTCTACGAAAACAGCTTCGAGGAGGTCTGGAACTCGCCGCTGGCCCGGGAGATGCGCCACTGCATGCTCCAGGGACACTTACCCCCGCTCTGCCGGGACTGCCCGCTGGCCGAAGTGTGGGCCCGGGAGGCGGAGTGGCTCGGGCGACGCTCCTTCGACCAGCAACCCGATGAGCACGACACCCCGTATCTCCTGGCCGGCGAAGGGCGTTTCTTTCACCTCGGCCGCGGCTGGTGGGCCCCCGAGCGCTTTGGGGAATTGCCGGCCCGCTGGTCTTCACCGGTGGCCGAACTTTACGTCAACCGTGACCTGGTGGTCCCCGCGCCCCGGACCGAGATGCTCGAGAAACACCCGGGCCTGCTGCTGGAAATCCACACCATCCGCTGTGACGGCGTCGAAACCACCGACCTGCGGTTCCAGTGGGAAGGCCAGACCGGCAGCGCCGAGGTCCGGCTGGAGGCCAACCGCCAGGTGCTGGTGCCGATCCTGTCCCCGCCACCCGACCGGGAGGACCAGGAGCCGCGGCCCAGCCGGCTGCTGAGGATCCAGACCCTCAACCCCTGGGTGCCCACCACCTGTGTCGACGACTCCGCGGACCAGCGGGAGCTGGGCGCGCTGGTCACCGGAGTGGTCCGGCCGCCGGAAGACGGCAAGCCGCGCCGCTCCATCCGCCGCGCCCTGGGGCGGCTGCTGGGCGGCAAGTAGTCCTCTCCCCTGTCATTGCGAGCCGCTGGCCTGAGGTCCCCTCAGGTCGGGGGCTCACAATGACACACCGTACACAAAAAAACCGGCGAGGAGGCGTTCAGCCTTCCCGCCGGTATGGTTTTCTTCAGCAGATCAGTCGAGGCCTTCGGTGGCCGGGGCCAGGTTCTCGGGGAGCATCCGGACGATTTCCCGGGCATCCCAGAACTTGCCCTCGGTGTACTCCGTAACCGCCTGTTCCAGGGAAACCCTGGCGGCTTCGATAGTTGCCATCCGGTCGTCGTAGTTTTCCTTCTCACGATTCCGTTTGCGGATCTTCGACACCTTCTCCTCGGCTGCGGCCAGGGCGTCCTCGGCCGTCACCAGGAATTCGCTGTATTCCACCTTGACCCGGTCACGGCCCTTCTGGGCTTCCTTGTGCGCATACTCGGCGGCGGACTGCAGCTTGGCCGCCAGGTCCTGAGTGTCGACATAGGAGCGGGACATACCCGAATTGGCCGCCTGGGTTTCCAACTCGGTGTCGAGGTCGGCTTTGGCATCCTGCAGTTCGCGCCAGGCGGCTGAAGCATAGTGCTCGGCGTCGGCTTTCTCAGCCAGAGCATAGGCGGCCATGGCGGAATCGATCTCAGCCTGGGGCACTTCCGCGCACCCGGCGGCAAAGAGTGCCACGAAGAGAAGGGCGATCAGAGCGGCTCCAGCACGCATATTGCTAACCTCCATAATAACAACAGATAAACAAAATAATAGAATCCAGGAACCTTACCGCTTGGTGTCCGCCAATATATGCGGAGCCTGCTCGTTTGTCAACGGTGCGTTTTCCCCTCCCGTAAAATCCCGGTGGGGCCGGAAGCGGGGTCCCCGCCGTCCGCCGGGGGGACCGCCGGGAGGTCGCTGCGGTAGCAGTAGAGATCTATGCCGAGAAACCTCCACTGTTCCAGCAGCCGGTGGGCGCCCAGGCGGCGCTGGAGAATCTCCTCCAGGACCCCGGTGCGGCAGTGGCTGACCACGGCCCAGAGACGCCTGGACCGCCGGGCATTTTTGATCACCATCATTTCCACCCGGGGCGCGTCCTTGGGGTAGCGGTTGAGCACCCTCTCGGGCAGCTCAGGGCCCTGGTAGTAGTAATCGAACGGGTCACGGGCCATGGGGGCGATGAAGAGCAGCGTGTCTCCCGGGCGAGCCAGGTTGGCCACCAGGCCGGCCACATCCCGCCAGGGCTCACGGTTCTCACCGGTGTAGTAGGACACCAGCCCGGGCACGGTAAAACAGAGTACCACCCCGACCAGCACCAGCGCCGCCGGCCGGTTGCCGTGGCCCGACGCCCCCCAGGCCACCAGCAGCAGGAACGCCGGCAGCAGAGCCAGGGCGTAGCGGTGCTGGTAGAGCGGGAGGAGGAACCAGGAGGCGGCCACCATCAGGGCCACGGGCAGAAGCAGCCAGGTGCCCAGCAGGGGCAGGGCCGTCGCGCCGTGCCGCTGGGCAGCCCCGCCGTCCCCGGTGCCGGAGGCGGCGCGGCCCGGACCGAAGCGGCGCCGCCACCAGACCAGGCCGGCCAGCACCAGCAGCAGGTCGATCTTCATCAGCCAGCCGCTGTCGCTGCACATCATGCGGTAGAGCTTGACGAAGTCACCGGGGGCGGCCGACTGGATCCAGTACTGGGCGTGCCGCAGCTGATCCACCATGATCAGCAGCACCCTGACCCAGGGCAGCGAGAGCAGAGCCAGCAGAGCGAGGCCGATGAGCCAGCGGGTGAGCCGGATCCCGTGGCGGCGGCCCCAGATCAATACGAAGACCACCTGGGCAGCCACCAGGAAGGCGGCATAGTTGTGGCAGAGGAGCATCAGGGCCGTGGTGACGGCCCAGATGACCAGCCGTACCGGCGACTCCCGGTCCAGCACCCGGACCAGCGCCAGCCAGGAAAGCAGGGTCAGCAGCACCATCAGACTGTAGGCCCGCGCTTCCTGGGAGTAGTGGATGTGGAAGGGTGAGACGGCCATCAGCAGCGCGGCGATCAGGCCCGCCCGTGAACCCAGCAGGCGCCGCCCCAGCACAAAGAGCAGGGCCACCGAGACAATGCCGAAGAACACCGAGGGCAGGCGGACCATGGATTCGGTTTCCGGCACCAGCCGCATCCACCAGGACATGAAGATGTAGTAGAGCGGCGGCGTGGTGCCGCTCATGGTCAGCGAGGGAATCACCCGGTGCACGGTGTTGACCGTGTCCACCTCGTCGAGCCACAAACTCTGGTGGGAGAGGTTCAGCAGCCGCAGACCGGTGGCCAGGAGCAGTACCGCCAACAGCAGCCAGAGGGTGGCGCGGCGCGGCGCGGCGCGGACCGTGTCATGGGAAGAGACGGGCGGCACGTTGATCACCCCTGGTCGGTGCACGGCTTGTCCGGCTTTCCGAACATCCGTTCTCCCTCGCCCTCGGGCAGGCGGAGGACCTCGAGAAACCGGTTCTTGAGCAGCGCCACCTTCTCGGTCACCGTCCCGTCGGGGAGATCGTCCAGCGAGGCCTTGCCTCCGGCCATCCCCTCGTGCCCGCCACCGGAACCGATCCCTTTCAGCGCCTTTTGCATCAGGTCGGAAGCGTTCAGTTTTTCGTCCAGGGTCCTGAAGGAGACGAAAAAGTCGTCCTTGTACCGGCCCAGACAGATGGAGGTCTGTATTTCATCGAGACGCATCAGAAAATCGGCCACCTCGGCCACCATGTCGGGGTAGTCCACCGGCCCCAGAAAGGAGATGACCAGCGGCCCGTGGATCCGGCCGCGCTCGATGGCCAGCCTGAAGACCCGGAAGTAGTCCCGCGGCACCCGGGCCCGCTCGATCCGGGTCAGCCGCTTGGGATCGATCAGCGGGAACAGATACTTGTGGGCACGCATATCGGCCCGGGTCAGGCCGCGTCCCAGATCCTGGGTTTCGGAGGCGATGCCGTAGTAGAGCGCCGTGGCCATCTTGCGGTCCAGCGGCAGCCCGGAGTCGCGGAGATACTCGGTGAGGATGGTGGAGGTGGCGCCATAATTGGGCCGGATGTCCTTGAAGGGCACATTCTTCGAGGTGCCCCAGTCCTGGTGGTGGTCGATGATCGCCCGGGGTATCACCCAGCCGGGCACCGAGTTGTTCGCCCGTTTCGGCTGGGTGTCCACCAGAACCACGGCCGGGTCGTTCTCGGGCATCATTTCTTCCATCGGCGTGATCCGGACATTGAGGTAGTTGAACAGGGCCCGGTTCTCGGCCCGCCCGATGATGCCGCTGGTGGAGATCTCCACCGCCACCTTGTCTTCGCCGTTGTCCCCGGAACGCAAGAGGTGCCGCAGGGCGAACGCCGAGGCCAGCCCGTCGGGATCAGGGTTGTCGTGGGTGGCGATCCAGACCCGGTCGCAGGACCGCAGACGCTCGATCATCTTCTCGATCCGCAGTTTTCGGCTGGCCATCCGTCCCCCCTCACAACTGTCCGTCACCAACGGCGCGCACGCTTCCTGAACCGCGATGGTAACACATTCGGCAGAAGCATTTCACAGGGCCGGCGAGTGGCCGGGCACAACTCTCCCGGGGGAATGGTTCTTCGGGCAGGGGGAACCGGGGACAGGTCAGAAAACGTCCCCGCTGATCATCCGATCGGCCAGTTCCAGTGCGGGAATGTGGTAGCGGCCGGCAAGGATCTTTTCCCGCAGACGGGCGATCCGCCGGTTCCGTCCGGCAGACTCGAACGGTTCCTCGAGGGTCTTCAGCAAAACCTCCCCGGTAATGGGCGGCTGGTCCGCCTCGGGCGCATGGTCTTCGCCGGACGGCTCCCGCTTCCACATTTTTTCCGGGAAATAGGTCAGGTTTCCATTTTTTTCTTTTGTATTCATCAAGCGCACCATATCCTCCCATGCGCCGCCAGCAATCATTGTCTAGGTCGGCTACCCACTGTATCGGTCAAATGAGAGCAAAGCTTGAGGGGATTCCACGGACGGCGGACAGAGCCCCGGGAAGACGCTCCCCGGGAATGGCGGGATGCCCTGATTCAGAGCCAAAGGCCGGATGCCGGTTGAGGCGCGCCGCGGCCCGGAGCCGCGGCTCCGGTTTCAGGCGATGGTGTTTTTCAACCGGCCGCGCATTCTGAACACGGCCTTGGTGTGCAGCTGGGAAACCCGGGACTCGGTGATGTTGAGCACCATCCCGATTTCCTTCATCGTCAGCTCCTCGAAATAGTAGAGCGATATCACCAGCCGCTCTTTCTGCGGTAGCTGGTCGATGGCACCGGCCAGGATCGATTTCAGTTCGCTCTTCTGGAAGACCTGGAACGGGTCATCCACCGTGGTGTCGGGGATGTAGCCGATCAGGCTCTCCTCGAACTTGTCGTCCGGATTGTTGCCGCTGAGGTCCTTGAAGCCGCCGAGGGAGACGCCCTTCACCTGGTCCACCAGGTGGTGCAGCTTGTTCATGTCCAGCCCCAGCGCGGTGGCCACTTCCTCGTCCTGGGCCGGCCGGCCGTGTTTCTGTTCCAGGGTCTGGTAAGCTTTTTCCAGCTCCTTGCGCTTCTTGCGAATGGAACGGGGCACCCAGTCCAGGTCGCGCAGGCCGTCGATGATCGAACCGCGTATGCGCAGTTCGGCGTATGTCTTGAACTTGATGTTGCGTGAGGGGTCGAACTTCTCGATGGCGTCCACCAGTCCGATTATACCGTAGTTGGTCAAGTCTCCCACGTCGATGTGCGGCGGGAGTTTCACCGCCACCCGGTGGGCCAGGTATTTGACCAGCGGCATGAACTCCAGGATCAGTTCGTCCCGGTCTCCTTGAAAACCACCGGCCTTGCATCCCTTCCAGGCCTGTTCTACGGTACTGTGCTGCTGCATTAACCTGACCCCCTGTGGATTATCAACGTCCGGCCGGCCGGGCCGGCCCTGTCCTGCACCTGTCATGCCTCCGGAACTGAGCGCACGGTACTGCCCGCGTTGGCCTCGGCGAAGCAACGATCTGTTCCATGGATTGACATCTGTTTCCGATTCGTTTGTTCTTTTGCGGGATCGCTACCCAACCTTCATCAGAGGCTCTGACATACTGCAATTCCAGTACCAGCTTTTTTCCACATTCCGGCCAAATATTTTCGATGGCTGCGGGCAGCCGACAATTCGGTCAAGCTGTTTCATTAGAATAATTTAAGAGTAAGCGGTGGTGTGGGAGCGCAAAGCGGGCGGCGGGAATGGCAGACAAAGATAGTCAATATGATGACACAGTGGTGCTTCTGGTTGTCATCGATTTGACATTTCGGGTTGGTCCGGTATCCCGGGCGGGTGGACCCTCTGTTCGGGGCGAAAACCTCCATAAGCGGCCTGTATGCATCACGTATCGGCACGATTCCCCATTTCCATTAGACTCGCGAAGGGCATCACCGAGACGGCCGAGAGCATGAAAGACCGGGCCAGGGGCGGAGCAGATACGACTTGTCAAGATTTTGGCTTGCCATTTCTGTCTATAATTGTTATATTTATAGCACCTTAACATATATCATCAATATATTGACGCAGAGATGTGACGCCTGAGAGGTTTGAGCAAAACCATCATGCCCGATGCAGAAAAGATCCTGATCATCGACGACGAACTCGATATGCTCCGCTCCATCGCCGAAGTGCTGGAGCGTGAAGGCTTCGAGGTGGAGACAGCGGACAGCGGCCCGCAGGGGTTGCAGCAGCTGCGGGAGAAGGTCTACGACATCGTGATCACCGACCTCCGTATGCCGGAGGTGGACGGCGAGACGATCCTCTCCCGGGCCCTGGAGCTCTACCCCGATATCGTAGTGATCATGATGACCGGTTACGCGTCCATCGAGACGGCGGTCAAGACGATGAAGATGGGGGCCTTCCACTACCTGGCCAAGCCGTTCAAGCCGATGGAACTGACCATCCTGGTCCGCAAGGCCATCGACCAGAAGCAGCTGCGCGACGAGAACCGCTACCTGCGGTCACAGCTGAAAAGCAAGTACCGCTTCGACAGCATCGTCGGCATCAATGAAAAGATGCAGGAGCTGTTCCGCCTGGTGGAGAAAGTGGCCAACACCAACAGCACGGTACTGATCACCGGCGAGAGCGGCACCGGCAAAGAACTGATCGCCCGCGCCCTGCACTACAACAGCGATCGCCGCGACAACCCGCTGATCTCGGTGAACTGCGGGGCGATCCCGGAAACCCTGCTGGAGGACGAACTGTTCGGCCACGTCAAGGGAGCGTTCACCGGGGCGATCAAGGACCGCCTGGGCCGCTTCGAGCAGGCCAACAACGGCTCCCTGTTCCTCGACGAAATCGGCACCATGACCCCCAACCTGCAGGTGAAGTTGCTCCGGGTGCTCCAGGAGCGGGCCTTCGAGCGCGTCGGCGGAACCAAGACCATCAAAGTTGATGTGCGGGTGATCACCGCCACCAGCGTCAACCTGGAGGAAGCGGTCCAGCAAGGACTGTTCAGGGAAGACCTCTACTACCGGCTCAACGTGATCCCGGTCAAACTGCCGCCGCTGCGCGAGCGCAAGGATGATATCCCCCTGCTCGCCGCGCACTTCCTGCGCAAGTTTTGCAAGGAACAGGAAATGTCGGTGAAAACCATCAATCAGTCGGCCATCCGCCAGATGATGGCCTACGACTGGAAGGGCAACGTGCGGCAGCTGGAAAACGCCATCGAGCGGGCCGTGACCCTCTCCGCGGACAGCGAAACCATCCTCCCTGCCGACCTGCCGCCGGAAATCCGCGACACTCCGGAGGACGGACTGCTCGGCTCCTATGACGTTCCCGAGGAAGGGATCAACCTGGCCGAAGTGCTGGCCACCCTGGAACGGCGGCTGATCCGCCAGAGCCTGAAGCGGGCCGGGGGGAACAAGAAAAAAGCGGCCGAGCTGCTGCAGGTCAAGCGGACCACCCTGGTGGAGAAAATCAAACGGATCAACCAGCAGGAGGACGGCCCCGCCCGCTGACCCGGCCATCAACAGATCCGGAGCATGTCCATTTTCTGACATTGCCGGCAACTTTCACCTCATCTCATCGCGCCAACTCTCCGATACACAAAATGATCGAAAAAATTACGGGTGCCACCGGTTGAACGGAGAACTGTCCCGGTTGCGCGGCCGTGACAATTCAGGGTTCGTCATGACACGGGACAAGAGCATTCTCATTCTGGGCATCAGTGAGCAGGTCCAGGAGACCCTCGCCTTTGCCCTCAAGCGCGAGGGCTACGAAGTGATCACCGCACCGGGCGACGAGGAAGCCCTGTCCCTGGTGCGCGAGTTCTCCTTCGACTTCATTCTCAGCGACCTGCACCGCCGGGACGGGATGGGCACCCTGCGGCAGATCAAGCGTTGCCTCCCCGGAACGGTAATCCTGGCCACCCGCGCACCGTCGGGAAAAGACTCGGGCCCAGCGGCGGCCGACGGGCCGGTGGACTGCTGGATCGACAAACCGATCCGCATCCAGGACATCAAGAATGCGCTGCGCCGCGGCGGCCGGCCGACGCCGGGCAACGGGTCAACGCGGCACGCCAGACACGGCAAGCTGGAATTCAAAGACGCGGTGCGCAGCTTTGAAAAGGACCTGATCGAGGAAGCGCTCCAGCGCACTGACTGGGTCAAGAGCCGGGCTGCCCGTCTGCTGAACATCAACCGGACGACGCTCATCGAGAAGATGAAGCGCCTGAATATTCCTTCATGAGCGAGGCTACGGTGGAAACCATGCTGCCCCAGATCGACCAGCAGAGCGTCTCGCTGGCCACCAGCCCGCTGCCCCTGAATCTCTGCCCCGATATCAACCCTAAGAAAATCCTGGTGGTGGACGACGACGACGAGATTCGCCAGGTCCTCAAGGACTACCTCACCATGAGGGGGCACCGGGTGGAGGCCGCCGAAAACGGTCGCCACGCCATGGAAATCCTCGCCGACTCACACCAGGAATACAGTGTCGTCTTCACCGACCTCAACATGCCGGCGATGAACGGTTTCGAGTTGCTGGAAAACATCGCCCGGCTGAACGAGGACATCACCCAGATCGTGATCACCGGCAACGCCACTCGGCTCACGGCCATCACCAGCCTCAAATCGGGAGCCTACGATTTCATCGAAAAACCGTTTCAGCTCCGCGAGCTGGAGGCGACCCTGTCCCGGGCACTGGAAAAATACCGCCTGGTGCAGGAAAACCGCGAGTACCAGCAGCACCTGGAACAGAAGGTGGCCAAACGGACGGAGGAACTGCTCAACCTCAACCAGACCCTGACCAGCCTGTGCATGCTGGGCCAGAAGTCCCGCGAGACGCTGAATATCCAGCCCAAACTGGCCGATTTTCGGGACTTCTGCATCGGCGCCTTCGCCCCAGACACCTTTGTCCTCTATACCCGCACCGGGGAGCAGGAGCAGTTCAACCGCAACATGTACTACGACGCCATGGGGCGCGGGGCCAACGGGTTCGAGAGTCCGCCGCTGCAGTGGCTCAGCAGCCCGGAGCAGAAGGTCACCATGCATCTGGACGACGGGACCCTACCCGAGCACATCCAGATTCAGCCGGCTAACCATTCGGTGCACATCTTCCGTCTGGAGCAGGACCTGCTGCTCGGCTTTCTCTACCTCGGGTTCGACAAACGGACCGAGATCGCGAGGAACGAACCGCTGCTGGACCTCTACCTCGGCGAAGTGGAGAGCGCGCTGATCCACGACTACCTGATCGCCAGCCACCGGGAAGAGTTCCGCCGGATGTTCCTCTCCTCGGTGATGACCCACGCCCGGACCATCGAGGTCAAGGACTGCTACACCCGGGGGCACTGCGAACGGGTGGAACGCTACGTCCACGTTCTGGCCCAGGAGATGAATCTGGATGAGGAGCGGCAGTACAACCTGAAGATCGCCTGCATCCTGCACGACATCGGCAAGATCGGCGTGTCGGAGGCCATCATCTCCAAGCCGGGCAAGCTGACCAGGGACGAGTACGAGGACATGAAGCAGCACCCCGTGCTGGGCAGCAAGATCGTCAAGAACCTCTACGGCTTCGACCTGGAGGAGATCATCCGCCACCACCACGAGAACTTCGACGGCACTGGGTATCCCGACGGCCTGGCCGGTGAGGATATCCCGCTGGAGTCGAGAATCATGTCGGTGATGGACACCTTCGATGCCATGACCACCAACCGGCCCTACCGCAAGGGACGAAGCCTCGACGAGACGGTGGCCGAGATCAAACGGTGCTCGGGCACGCAGTTCGACCCCGGCGTGGTCAAGGTCTTCATGAGCTGTCTGGACAAGGTTATTGCGGTGCAGAAGGAATCCTGGGAGACGGAGGACCAGGACTGATCCGAACGAAACACGTCCCGCTTACCGGCCCGCCTCTTCGTCCACCAGGATACTCACTTTACCCGCACTGGTCAGCGACAGTTTCACCTGCCGGCTCGCCACCGGGTCGCCGCCATTGCCATTGCCCCCCAGCTTGCGCGAGATGGCCTTCTGCAGGGCGGAGAGACTCTGGTCGGTGATCCGTTTGCCGCCCATCAGGGTGCAGGCCTGGCGGGAGATTTCCGCCATCGTGGGAGTGAAGAACCCGGTGCTCCGCGCGCCGTTGCCCCCGTTCCCATGGCCGGTGCCGGCCGGGGAAGATTTGGATGGTCCGGTGGAGGCGCCCCCGATGAGTTCCGCCTTCCTGGCCTCACGGGCCTGGATGCTGGTCAGTCCACCGGGGCCGGCGTCAGCGCTCTGCAGCTCGATCCGCCGGCGCATCACCTGGTCCGAGTTGAAGGCGGTGAGGATGCCCTCCTGGAGCAGGGGCGAGAGACCGCCCCCGTAGGCGAACTTGCGAACAAACTCCTCCACCTCTTTCTCGATCAGCAGCACCTTCTTCTGCTGGTTCTGGTCCAGAAGCCCCATGAACTGGTTCACCCGCAACCCGCGCAGCTCGCGCATCCGGGCCTTGAACCGCTCGAACCGCGGATAAAATTCCTCTTCCCGGGAGGAGATATCGTTCATCGCAGACCTGTTGAAATCACGCCGGCGGCACCCGGGCAGGAACTCCCCACCCGCCGGCGCGGCCGACGTGCTGTTGCCCTGAAAAACGCTTCCTTCTCTTTCTTTATCGGACGATCAGGACCGTTTCTCAACCGGTCCGTGGGCGGGATCGAGCAATAACCGCTCGACGTGGGAAAAAACCTGCTCGGCCGGGATCCCTTTCATACAGTCGTGATGCCCCAGGGGACAGACCCGCCGGCAGCAGGGGAGGCAGGGCAGGTCGTCCCGTCTCAGCAGAACGGTCTTTTCCATGTGGAAGTCAGTGAAGCGAAGATCGCTGGGGCCGAAAAGGGCCACCATGGGGCGGTCCATGGCCACCCCGATGTGGCGCGGACCGGTGTCGTTGGTCACCAGCAGGTGGATACGCCTGAACAGGGGGGGCAGCAAGCCGAGGGGCAGTTGGAGAAAGTGGGCCCGGTTCTTCATCGGGCCGCTGATCAGCGGCTCCAGTTCTGATTCACCGGGTCCCAGGGTCACCACCAGGTTGACCCGGAACCGGTCGAGAATCAGATCACCCAGCCGGGCAAAATATTCCGGCGGCCAGCACTTGGCTGCCCCGTATGCCGCCCCGGGATGGAAACAGACCAGGGGCAGCGCCGGATCAAACCCCTCGGCCGCCAGCAGCCGCCGGTCCAGTTCGCGGTCCAGGGCCGGGTCATAGGGCAGGGAGAGGCGGAGGTCGATGTCGTCCACGCCCAGCAGGCGGAGCAGGCGGGCATAGTAGGGCACCATGGCCATGGGCATGACGTTCCCCTGCCGGTCCCGGGGCGGCGAGGCCGCCTCGGTGAGCATCCACCCGCGGGCGTACCGGTTGTACCCGATCCGTCGCGGGATCCCGGCAAGGTAGATCGGGACCAGCGACCCGAAGCTGTTGGGAAAGAGAAAAGCGGTGTCGAACCGCTGGCGCCGCAGACGCCGGGAGAGCAGCACCCGGTTTTCGGCCCGGCCGCCGCCGTCTTCGCCCTCCAGGAGCAGCAGGTGGTCATACCATCCGCAGCCTGAAATCAGGTTCACCAGGTAAGATTTGAGAAGCCAGCTGATCCGGGTGTCGGGGAAGGCCGTGCGCAGGGCCCGGAGTACCGGTGTGGCCATGCCCACGTCACCGATCCAGTTGGGCAGACGGACCAGCAGCCGGCGCGGTGCCGGCGGCGCACCCACTACTGAGCCGCTAACTTCATCGGATAAAATCACTTGCAAGCTCCAACCCCTGATGGCCCCGCGTAATCATCACCCTGATCCACTAAGAGTACCACCTGTACGACCCGACTTCCAGCACCGGCCGGGAAAATTTCGGGTTGACAACGGGACCGCTGAGTCCTATAAATAGGTCTCCTGATCGGTCCTGGACCGGGGAAGAGGGTTGACACCACTGACGGCAAGGGGTGATTAAGATGCCAATATATGAGTATCAATGCCAGACATGCGGCGAGGTGGTGGAGAAACTTCAGAAATTCTCTGACGACCCCCTTCGCACGTGTGGGTGCGGGGGGAAACTGGAGAAACTGATCTCTCGCAGTTCGTTCCAGCTCAAGGGAAGCGGCTGGTACGTCACCGATTACAAGACCAAGGACAAGGGGCGGAGCGCCGCCTCGGTGGGCAGCAATTCCAGCAGTCCGAAAAAAGCTGACAGCGGATCCAGCACTGACAGCACAACGAAAAAAAGCGACTGAGCCGTCCCGCCGACGGCCAGAAATTCCTCTGGAGGCCCGGGTTCGATCCGGGCCTTTCTTGTCTGGACAGCGACCGATGAACGGCGGCAGCCCCCCCACGGCCGACGCACCGCGACGCTCGCGATTCGATGAGTTTCAGCGCCGCCTCGTGTACCAGGCCACCACGGAATCCTCGGACCACCTGAACCGGTTCTACCGTTACGCCCCCCGGGAGTTCTTCCACTTCAGCTACGACGTGCTCACCGAACGGGACATCCCGGACGGGTCGCTGAGGCAGGGTGTCTTTGCCGAGACCATCAGCTACACCCACGGGAATACTCCGGAGGAGTTCTACCGCATCCACCTCTTCGATCACCCGATCCTCGAGGCGGTCTCCACCCGCACCAACGCGCCGGCGCTCTACCCCTTCCTGCTCTACATCCTGACCCACGAACTGATCCACATCTCCCGCCTCTCCCGGCTGGGGCTGGAAAACCCCACCGACGAGGAACGGGCCCGTGAAGAGAAGACCGTCCACCGGCTGACCCGCAACGTGCTGGCGCCCCAGTCCTCCTTCCCTCTGGAGCAGGTGGCCGACCTCTACCACCTCAACCTGCTCCCCTGATCTCGCAAACGGATTCACTCCACGCGACGTAATTCAATGTAAATTGTGCACTGTTCCCTGAGAGGGCAATTCATTGATTGACTGGTGTAGCGGGGCGACCTATCATCTCCGTATAACCACTTTCCGGGGAGAAACATCATGTTCAGCTACAGGCATCATTTTCATACCGTACCTGGCTGTATTGATCGTCGTCCTGCTGCTCGGTGGCGCACCGCCGGCGGCCGCTGAAACCGTGGTGGGCAGCATCCCGGCCCCGGACTACGCCGGCGCCCTGACCTGGGACGGTTCCAGCCTGTGGTGCGGGATGTACGGCCCCAGCGGTTCGACGGTCTATGAGCTGGACCCGGCGGACGGCACGGTGCTCAGTTCCTTCACCGGCCAGGGGGACGATTCCTACGGGCTGGCCTGGGACGGCAGCGCCCTCTGGCAGCTCGACTCCTACAACTACGACCTGCTGTTCAGGATGGACACCAGCGGCGGGCTGCTCGGCTCCATCCCCTCCATCACCACCTACATGGCCGGCCTGACCTGGGACGGCACTTACCTGTGGTGTGCCGCGTATTACAACCCCGACGGCTGGATCTACCAGATCGACCCGGCCACCGGCCTCGAAATCCACTCCTTTGACGCACCGGCCAACCAGCCCTGGGGCCTGGCCTTCGACGGCACCGACCTCTGGTATGTCAACGACGACTTCAGCGGCGAGGAAGCGATTGTCTACCGGCTGGACACCACCGACGGCACCGTCCTGGAACAGTTCGACTCTCCCGGGGCCAACCCCCGCGGCCTGGCCTGGGACGGCAGCTATCTCTGGGTCTGCGCCGACAACAACGCCGGCGCCGGACGGCGCTGCTACCAGATCGACCCCGAAGGCAGTGGCACGCCGGACATCGACCTCCACCCCGCCAGCCAGGATCTGGGCATCGTCCCGGTGAACAGTGTCGTACCCTGGACGCTGTATATCGACAACGTGGGAACCGCCGATCTGACGATCACCGACATGACCAGTGACGATCCGCACTTCCAGGTGGACTTCTCCTCCCCCCAGACCATCGCCGGCGGCGAAACAATCACCTACACCTCGTTCTTCACCTCGGCCACAACCGGCGATTTCGAGGGCACGATCACCGTGTTCAGCGACGACCCGGACGAGCCGGAGGTCACCGCAACCATCCTGGCCACCACCGTGCTGCCCGACCCGGTGATCGAGTTTTCGGCCACCTCCCACGACTTCGACCAGCGGCGGCGCTACTCCCGTTCCCGCTGGCCGCTGACCATCACCAACCTCGGTTACGCACCACTGGTGATCACCGACATGGCCATCATCGGTGCCGCCCCGGGCGACGAGGTCTTCTTCCTCCCCGACTTCTTCTACCCCATCACCCTCACCACCTTCGAATCGCTGGTGGTGGACGTGGATTTCTCGCCCCCGGCCCTCGGCAGCTTCTCCGGTGCCGTGGAGGTGACCAGCAACGGCACCGACGGCGGCACCCAGACCATCGACCTCCAGGGCGCGGGACGGACCAACTTCCTCGGCAAGGGGCTGCCCCTCTGGGTCTTCCAGGGGGTGGAGAACGTGGAGTGCACGGCCCAGGTGCCGGACGTCACCGGTGACGGGATCGCCGACGCGGCGGTGGAGTCCTACGACGCGGGCGCCTCGGCCGGCGAACCGCACCTCTCGCTGATCTGGGGCAACTCGCACGGCCAGGGGGTGGTGAAGTGGGGGATCCATCCCCCCGGCGGACCGAGCAACAGCGGCGGCTACGGCGACAAGTGCCTCGACGTCTCGCCCGACATGAACGACGACGGTCTGGCCGACGTGCTGCTGGCCACCGCCTGGGGCGGCTGCACCTGCTACGCGGTGAACGGGCGCAACGGCAACGTCCTCTGGTCCTACGACATGTATGACGAGGACCCGCAGGGCGGCTGGGTCTACGCCGCCGGACCGATCAGCGATATCAACCAGGACGGAGTGCCCGACGCCCTCTTTGGCGCCGGCGGCCACGACAGCGGCTCGGCCGGGCCGCGGAGCATGTATGCCTTTGACGGCGCCTCAACCGGCACCGCCGACACCCTGTGGCGCCAGTATGCCAACGACGCCATCATCGACGTGGTGAACATCGGTGACGCCGACGGCGACGGGGTGGAGGACGCGGTGGCCTGCGCCGGCGGCAACGTGGACCGTGACAACCACGTCTACTGCGCCAGCGGCGCCAGCAGCGGACCGGCCACCACACTCTGGTCCTATGACACCGGCGGCGACAACTGGAGCCTGGCCCGGCACAGCGACATCACCGGCGACGGGGTCTCCGAAGTGGTGGTGGGCACCTGGGGCAGCTCGCCGGCCGGCTCGGTGCAGTGCCTCGACGGCGCCGGCGCCGGAACGGCGCTCTGGACTTACCCCCTGGCCGCCGCCCCGGTGATGCGGGTGGACTCCTTTGCCGATGTCACCGGCGACGGGATCAACGAGGTGCTGGTGGCCAGCTGGGCCGCCTGGGCCTACTGCCTCGACGGCGCCACCGGCGTCCAGCTCTGGAGCAGCTACATGGGCAGCGACGTCTGGGCCGTCTCCGGCATCCCCGACGTCAACGGCGACGGCTACGACGATGCCCTGGCCGGGGCCTTCACCGGCGAAGTGCGCTGCGTGGACGGCACCAGCGGCGACACCATCTGGAGCTACATGACCGGCAGCAAGATCTTCACCCTGCGCTGGATCGAGGACGTCAACGGCGACACCTATGCCGACGCTCTGGCCGGGACCCAGATGCTCGGCGGCATTGGCGGCGAGCTGTTCTGCCTCACCGGCGGCGACCTGCCCACCTGGGACCGCCGCGCCGGCGTGCGGGCCGCACCAAGGCCCGACGGCATCGAGGTGGAACTGACCGGAACCAAAGGTTTTGCAGCCCAGGGGATCAACGTCTACCGGCGCCAGGTCTTCCCCGAGGCCCCGGCCATGGCCCAGACCGGGATCAGCGGCGTCACCGGCCCGGCGACCCGGCTGCCGGAACGGATCAAGGCGCTGGAAGCCCGCCGGGCCAGGCACACCGCGCTGCTGGACGGGTTCCAGCGGATCACCCCCCAACCGGCCCGCGGCAGCCTCTTCCTCGACCGGTCCGCACTGCAGGGCGTGCGCTACGAATACATCCTCGGCGCGGTCACCGAGCTGGGCGACGAGGTGTTCACCGAAACGGTGGAAGCAGGACGATAGGCCTTGACAATCATTCCCCGGCGGGTTCATCCCGCCGGGGAATGCCTGGGAACCCTACCAGAATACCAGACAACTCCTGTCGTTACGTCACTTGACGAAACAACATTCCAACCATATAACTACCGGAGAGATAAGAGAGTTTGGTTGATGTTGTGGAGTGCGTTACCGTCTTTCTTCCCTTTGCATAGCACGTTTCAGATCCTGCTCCACACGCGAACCGGGGACCCCGGTTATGTCGATGGTCGATCTGCGTAAATCGATAATCCCTTTATTAACTTTCTTTTACCGTCCACCTCAGCAAGGAGTTCATCCATGGCCGCCTTGAAACCCGATCAAAGACGCATTTTTTCCTGGATCCTGTTTGCCGTCATGCTGGTCCTGATCAGCGGGGTCAGTCTGGAGAGCCCTGCGCGAAACAACATCAAATCCGCGTTCTTCGATGTCTACCCCGCCGCAGATGGAACAGTCCTCTCCGACGTGCCCAGCAATCCCGATCACTGCGGCGTTTGCCACTTCGACTTCGACGGCGGCGGGGCCCGCAACCCCTACGGCCTGAGACTCGAAGATGAACTCGATCTCTGGTCCACCAAGGAGGAGGCGGTCCTGGCCATCGAGAACGAGGACCCGGATGGCGACGGCTTCAGCACCCTGATCGAGGTCACCGACCTGATCAGCTTCATCAATACGCCCACCTTCCCCGGATTGACACCGGCCAACGCGGGCAGCACGCAGAACGTCGACCTGGCCGACATCCAGGACAACCTGGTGCCCAGCACCGGCGGCGACACCGACCCGCCGGAAGTGATCGTGCTCGACCCCAACGGCGGCGAACTGGTGGTGGGCAACAGCAGCTTCACCGTGCAGTGGTTTGCCGCCGACCCCAGCGATATCGCCGGCATCGACATCTACCTCTCCCTGGACAACGGAGCCACCTGGGAGGTGGAGGCGCAGAACCTGACCAACAGCGGCAGTCACACCTGGTTCCCGGCCAACCGGCCCAGCGCCCTGGCCCTGATCAGGGTGGTGGCCACCGACAACGCCTTCAACCAGGGGCAGGACGAGAGCGACGCCGTCTTCACCATCGAATCACCTCCGGGCGGCCTCGTCCCCACCACCCTGCGCGACTTCGACATGCCGGGCAGCCAGCCCTTCGAGTCGGGCATCCTCAACCCGCCCGAGGCCTGCGAGGTCTGCCACGGCGGCTACGACACCGCGGTCGAGCCCTACGCCAACTGGCAGGGGAGCATGATGGCCCAGGCCTCCCTGGACCTCATCTTCCAGGCCAACATGGTCATCGCCAACCAGGACGCCCCCGACTCCGGCGACCTCTGCCTGCGCTGCCACCTTCCCCGCGGCTGGCACCAGGGCCGTTCGGTGCCCACCGACGGCAGCCAGATGCTGAGCACCGACGAGAGCGGGGTCTCCTGCGACTACTGCCACCGGCTGGTGGATCCGATCTACGAGCCAGGGGCAAGCCCGCATCGAAGACCAGGCGATCCTCGCCGCGCTCAGCTTCCCCGGCACCGAGTTCGGCAACGGCATGGTGGTGGTCGACCCGACGGGCGCACGGCGCGGGCCGTTCCTCGACGCCGACTCCGGCCACCCGGTGCTGGTCTCGCCCTTCCACCGCGAAGCGGCCCTCTGCGGCACCTGCCACGACGTGAGCAACCCGGCCTTCGAGAAGGACGGCCTGGGCAACTACCTGCCCAACGCCTTTGACACGCCGGCCACCGACTTCTCGGCCCACACCATCGCCCCGGTGGAGCGGACCTACAGCGAGTGGTTCTACAGCGAATACAACACCCCCGCCGGCGTCTACGCGCCGCAGTTCGGCGGCAACCTGGACAACGTCTCCACCTGCCAGGACTGCCACATGCGCGACGTCACCGGCCAGGGCTGCAACTTCGGCGACCCGCCGGTGCGCGACGACCTGCCGCTGCACGACATGACCGGCGGCAGCACCTGGCTCCCCGGCCTGCTGCCCGCCATGTTCCCCGGCCAGGTGAACGAGGCGGCCCTGCTGGCCGGCATCGAGCGGGCCCGCTACATGCTGCAGAACGCGGCCACGGTGGACGCTGGAGCAGGGCGGCAGCGACCTCGAGGTGACGGTGACCAACCAGACCGGGCACAAGCTGCCCACCGGCTATCCCGAAGGCCGCCGGATCTGGATCAACGTCAAGTTCTACGACGAAGGGATGGCCCTGATCTCCGAGTCCGGGGCCTACGACCCGGACACCGGCGTGCTGAGCCACGACGAGGAAGCCAAGATCTACGAGATCGAACCGGGTCTGGACGAGGTGACCGCGCCGCATCGTCGGCGTGGACCCGGGACCGTCCTTCCACTTCGTGCTGAACAACAAGGTGTTCAGCGACAACCGCATCCCGCCGCGGGGCTTCACCAACGCCGCCTACGACGATTTCGGCGGGGCGCCGGTGGGCCACAGCTACGCCGACGGCCAGTACTGGGACGACACCTACTACAGCATCCCGGCCGGGGCCGCGTCGGCCGAGGTGACCCTCTACTACCAGAGCACCTCGAAGGAGTTCGTCGAGTTCCTGCGAGACGAGAACACCACCAACAGTCTGGGTCAGGAGATGTACGACCTGTGGAACGACAACGGCAAGTGCCCGCCGGAGGTGATGTGGACCGGGACCCTGGCCCTGACCAGCGAACCCACTGCAACGGTGGACGCCGTCTTCACCTGCGTGCCGGACGTGGGCATCGTGCCCTTCAGCACGTCCATGTCGGTCTCGCTGACCAACCTCTACGCCGGCCAGACCCGGCGGATCTCCGGCCGTGTCGACGCCACCCTGGCCAACGGCAACTTCTATCCCAGCTGGCGGGCGGGCTACACCAACGTGGCCGGCGGGGAGAGCTACCTCACCTCCTGGGTCCAGAACATTCCGGCCCTGGGCACGGTGATCGGGGACAACACCTTCTTGCTCACCGCGTTCGACGTCACCCCCGCGCCGTACAACCTGCCGCCCTACCCGCCGGCGGGGGACACCGCCACGGCCAGCTGCACGGTGACCGCACTGGCGCCGTAACAAAGACAGACTGCTGACGCAACAAGGCCCGGCCGGGAACACTCCCGACCGGGCCTTTTCATTTTCTCGATATCATTCATCTGCGGGAGCGGGCACCGCCCCCTCTGTCATTGCGAGCCGCCGACCCGCAGGGGCTCGCGATGACAGGAGGGGTGGCCTGCGCTATCCGATGGCTCCCCGGTTTACCGTCGAGGCCATTTGCCACAGACGTGCCCCTGGTCGCCCGCAAGCAGACGACAAAAAGTTTCCCCCTGGGGGATCAACGTCAGGATCGCACGGGGAATGGCCGGAATTGTTCTACCGACCCTCTTTCGATTCGGTGTAGGATTTGTCGGTCCACTTAGTTTGTTAAGAACCGCTGGCAGGAGCGTGCCGCAAAAGAGCGGACGACCCTGGACCCTGATCGCGCCCTCCTCGGACCACCTGGTTCGGATCGACAGTGCCGCGGCTGAATCAGCAGCACAGCGAAACAACATTGAAGGAAGTATCCATGTCAGACAGCAAAGCGTACTCCGCCGCCAGCGCCACATCGCCGCTGGCCTCCACCACGATCCAGCGCCGCAAGCCCACCGAACGCGACGTGCAGATCGAGATCCTCTTCTGCGGCATCTGCCACTCCGACCTCCACGCGGTGCGTGACGAGTGGAGCAGTGTCATGCCCACGGTCTACCCCATCGTCCCGGGCCACGAAATCGTTGGCCGGGTCGTATCGGTGGGCAGCACCGTCACCAGCTTCAAACCGGGCGACCTGGCCGGTGTGGGCTGCCTGGTCGATTCGGACCACACCTGCCCCAGCTGTCAGGCCGACGTCGAGCAGTTCTGCCACGAAGCGACCTTCACCTACAACTGGCCGGACAAGCACCTCGGGGGGGTCACCTACGGCGGGTACTCCGAAAGCATCGTCGTCGACGAGCAGTTCGTGCTGCGCATTCCCGACAACCTCGAGCTGGCCGGGGCCGCGCCTCTGCTCTGCGCCGGGATCACCACCTACTCCCCCATTCGCCGCTGGGGCGTGACCGAGGGGCAGAAGGTCGGCGTGGTGGGCCTCGGTGGACTGGGGCACATGGGGGTGAAGTTCGCCCGGGCCTTCGGCGCCCACGTCGTGGTGTTCACCACATCCCCGGGCAAGAAGGAGGATGCGCTCCGTCTGGGCGCCCACGAGGTGGTCATCTCCACCGACGCCGAAGAGATGCAGAAGCGCGCCGGCAGCCTCGATTTCATCCTCGACACCATTTCCGCCGACCACGACATCAACGCCTACGTCAGCCTGCTGAGCCTCGACGGCAACCTCACCCTGGTGGGTGCGCCGGAGAAGCCGTTCCCCGTCTCGGCCTTCGGCCTGCTCTTCGGACGGAAGAGCATTTCCGGCTCGCTCATCGGCGGCATCGCCGAGACCCAGGAAATGCTCGACTTCTGCGGCCAGCACGGCATCACTGCCGACGTGGAAGTCATTCCCATCCAGGATGTGAACGAAGCCTACGAGCGGATGCTCAAGTCGGATGTGAAGTACCGCTTCTCCATCGACATGGCGTCGCTGAAGAGCTGACCTGCTCACCTGGAAAAAGGGGACAGTCCCCGGGGCGGGACAGTCCCCTTTTTCTTGCTCAGCCCTATTGCGGTCCCGCTGCCTTCACCTCGTCGGTCACCCGGTCTTCATACTGGGTGAAGTTCTCGCGGAAACGGCCGGCCAGTTCGGCGGCCTGGCGGTCGTAAGCTTTGCCGTCGGCCCAGGTAGACCGCGGGTCGAGCACCTCTTTGGGCACTCCGGGGCAGTCCAGCGGCACCTCGAACCCGAACACCGGGTCCCGGCGATATTCCACACCCTCCAGCGCGCCACTCATCGCCGCCTTGAGCAGGGCGCGGGTGTGGCCGATGGGCATGCGGTGCCCGGTGCCGTAAGGGCCGCCGGTCCAGCCGGTGTTCACCAGCCAGCAGTGGCTGCCGTGCTTCTCGATCTTCTCGCTGAGCAGCTTGGCGTACTCGAAGGGGTGGAGCAGCAGGAAGGGCGCGCCGAAGCAGGCGCTGAAGGTGGCCGTGGGCTCCTTGCCCATGCCCTTTTCGGTGCCCGCCACCTTGGCGGTGTAACCGGACATGAAGTGATACATCACCTGGTCCGGGGTGAGGCGGGACAGCGGCGGCATCACGCCGAAAGCGTCGGCAGTGAGCAGGATCACGTTTTTCGGGTGGCCGGCCATCCCCTCGCGCAGCGCTCCGGGGATGTGGCTGATGGGGTAGGCGGCACGGGTGTTCTCGGTGAGGGTGGCGTCGTCCAGATCAACCCGGCGGCTCCAGATATCGAAGCCGACATTTTCCAGGACGGTGCCGAATCGGCGGGTGCAGCGGTAGATGTCCGGTTCGGCCTCGGGGTCGAGGCGGATCACCTTGGCGTAGCAGCCGCCCTCGAAGTTGAAGACCCCGCGGTCGCTCCAGCCGTGCTCGTCGTCACCGATCAGGGCCCGCTCGGGATCGGCGGAGAGGGTGGTCTTGCCGGTGCCGGAGAGGCCGAAAAAGACCGCCGAGTCGCCACCCGGGCCGACGTTGGCCGAGCAGTGCATGGGCAGCACCTCCTGGCCGGGCAGCAGGAAGTTCATCACGCTGAAGATCGACTTCTTGATCTCCCCGGCGTAACTGGTGCCGCCGATGAGCACCAGCTTGCGGGCCAGGTTGACGATGACGAACACTTCGGAGCGGGTGCGGTCCAGCTCGGCGTTGGCGATGAAGTTGGGCACGTGGAGCACGGTGAACTGCGGCTCGTGGTCGTGCAGATCATCCGGATTGGCCCGAATGAACATGTTGCGGGCGAAGAGATTGTGCCAGGCCGTTTCGTTGATCACCCGGATCGGCATGCGGAACTGCGGGTCGGCGCCGGCATAGCAGTCCTGGACAAAGAGATCCTTGCCCTGGAGGTAGGCCATCAGCCGGTGGAACATCTGTTCGAAGGTCTCCATCGGGTACGGCTGGTTGGCTGCGTTCCACCAGACCTGGCCCGAGGTGGACGGCTCGTCGACGATGTACTTGTCTCCGGCCGAACGGCCGGTGTGCTGGCCGGTGCGCACCACCACCGGGCCGAGGTGCGAGATCGACCCCTCGCTGCGGCGGACGATCTCCTCGTACAGGCCCGGGGTGCGCAGGTTCCAGTGCACCTGGTGCACGTTGCGGATGCCGTGATTTTCCAGACCGTGTCTGCTGACGTATTTTTCAGGCCGCATGGCAGTTCTCCAAAGGAATGACGTTCGGAAACACGATTCCGTGCAAGCCGATACCAGTTGTCAGTTGAGATAGCCGAGCGCCCGCAGGTGCTCGACGGTGTCTGCGCCGATCTCGGCCTTTTCGTTGCTGGAACCGAGCAGGGAGGCCAGTTCCCGCTGGGTCGACAGGTGGTCCATCAACCGGCCCTTCAGCTCCAGTCTGAGCTCGGGCCGCTCATACACCAGGTTGCGCTGTTCGCCGGGGTCCTCCAGCAGGTCGTACAGTTCCTCCCTGCCGTCCACCTCGGTGAGGATGTACTTGTAGCGCCCGTCACTCACCGCTTTCTTTTCCCCGAAATAGGCCATCGCCTCGTAGAACGCCGGGTTGTCCGCCGGCTCCTCCTCGCCGCGCATCATCGGCAGCAGGCTCCGCCCTTCGGCGTGATCCAGCCCGGGCAGCCCGAGAAAATCGAGAATGGTGGGCGCCACGTCCACCAGGCTGACCTGGGCTTCGATGCGGCGGTTGCGATCCAGCTCCTCTTCGTCGGCGGGCCGGATGACCAGCGGCACCTGCACCAGCTCAGTAAAGCAGGTGTGGCCGTGGGACACGCTGTCGTGTTCCCAGAACTCCTCGCCGTGATCGCTGGTGAAAATGATCATGGTGTTGCGGGTCAGTCCCAGCTGGTAGATCCGGTCGAGGAGCTGGCCGAGAACCATGTCGGTGTATTCCACTTCCCTGTTGTAGAGGTCCTCGATGTGCCGCCGGTCGCCTCCATCGAGGACCCTGCCGGCGCGAAAGTTGACCACCTTGCCCGAATCCAGCCGCGGAACCTGGTTCCCGTGGTAGTCCCGCCCCGCCCCGGCGATCCACCGGTCACGGGCGACGTAGGGTTCGTGGGGGTCGATCACGTGGAGCCAGAAGAAGAAGTTCCCCGACTGGTTGGCTTCGATGAACTCCAGGGCGTATTTCAGGTTGAGCGAACAGTCGCCCGCGTCTTCCTGCACCTCCAGCTCCACCGGGGCCACCCGGCGCCGGAGCGGATCCACCAGGCGGTACCACAGGTGGCCGGCCCAGTAAGGGGCCCGGTAGCGGTGCTTCATGTGGTCGTAGAAGGCGAACCCCTGGCTCGCGCCAAAGGGTTCCAGCAACCAGCCGTTGGAGATCACCGCCCCGGTGTGATACCCGCCGGCGGCGGCCTTCTCGGCCACGGTTTCCCGGGTCTGGTCCATCTGGTCGAGCATGGACAGCACACCGTGGGCCGTGGGGTACAGCGAGGTGAGCATGGAGCAGATGGAGGAGAGGGTCCAGGAGGACTGGGCCTGGGCCCGGGAGAAGAGCACGCCCTCTTCGGCCAGCCGGTCGATGTTCGGCGTCTGGCAGAAATCACTGCCCGAGCTGGACAGCCGGTCGGCCCGCAGGGTGTCCACTGATATGAGAATCACGTTGCGGTCCAGCGCCGCGCCGCCGGCCCCGCTGCCCGGGCTCACGGCTTCGGCGGACCCGGTGAGGCCGGGCAGGAAGACGGGCAGGGCCAGCAGCAGGACCACCACCAGGGAGAGGTACCGCACCAGCGGGTAGCGCCGCACTCCGCGGAGGTAGCGGGGCGTGAGCCAGGCCGCGCCGAGCCAGGTCCCCCCGGCCAGGGCCAGCAGGAAAAGGGCACCCACCCCGAAGAAGAGCGGGGTGAAGCTGAACTTGAGATAGACCCGGTTGACCCAGAGGGCCAGCGGGATCAGCACCAGCGCCCAGAGGGAAAGGACCACCAGCACGGCTTTCACCCGGTGCCCCCAGGGCCGGGTACGCACGCCGCGCACCAGGAAGCCCACCGCCAGCCCGGTGAGCACAGCGGAAAAGACCAGTCGCAGGTTGAACAGCAGCTTGGTGGGTTCAATCAGCATGGCCAGGCCAAAAGAGGAGTTGAGCAGGAAGAAGACAAAGGCCGTGTTTCCCACACCGGCCATCAAACCACTGAACACGGGGACGAAGCCGTCCATTGTGCCGAAGGCCCGAAAGCGCCGCCCGAGGACGAGGTTGAGCAGCAGCGCCGCCACCATGCCCAGCAGACCCCAGAGGAGCATCTCGGCAAAGATCGGCGTGAAGTAGACCTGCAGAAACTGGGCCACCCGGGTGAGCGGGACGTCGGCCGAGGCGCCCGACTTGGCGGTGACGGCGAGGAAGCCCTCCTGGAAACCGATACAGCCCCCGATCACCACCCCCACCTTCCAGCCGAACCCGGCGGCACGCTTCCAGTCCACATCCCTCGTCATTGTTGTCCACTCCTTCCCATCACCTTCCATCAGTCCTGAAACGAGCAAAAAGTATAGTCCGCAGGTTGCCGGAGATGCAATGAAGGTTTTTCTGAATATCGTGTCGGCAGAGGGAATCTTCCGTCTTTTGTGACTGTCGGAGACGTGCCGCCGCTGTGCGATGAAAACCGATCGGGAAACCGCGGCCGGCCGCAGGCCGGAACGCGTAGGGATCCCGCCGGTTTTCGAGCTTACAACGGCGTGCACTCGGAGACCGGATCAAAAACGGAAGATTCTCTCTGCCGGCAAAGCTGTACTCAAGACGATCCCGGCAGGGAGGCCGGGTCCTGGCCATAGCAGATCCGCAGCTGGGCATAGAGCGCGGGGTGATGGTGCTGCAGGGGGACCGGCCGGATAAAGAAATATTCGGTGAGCACGGCAAAGAACTCGGCGGGATGGGTGGCCGCGTAGGGGTCGAGGAAGGTGGGCCGGCCCCACTCCACCTGCTGCTCCAGGTCATGGTATTCGCGGCCCAGGACCTCGGCCCACTCCTGCCGCGCCCTGGCCGAGGGGAGGAACGGCGCCCCGTCCACCGGCCCGTTCTCGGCGTCCAGCTGGTGGGCGAACTCGTGGTAGACCACGTCGAGGCAGCCGCGGGGGACACTCTCGTTGTACTGCACCTCGTCCCAGGCCAGCACCACCGACCCCTGGGACCAGGACTCCCCGAGCCTCGCGTCCAGACCCTCGAACACCGTGCCGTCAGCCATCATCTCGTTGCCCGGGGCCAGATACTCCGACGGATAGACCAGCACGGTGCGCAGTTTGGAGAAGGTATCCCCCTCCCGGCCCACCAGCAGCACCGCCGCCCGGCCGGCAACGGTGAGCCGCACCTCGTCGTCGATCTGCTGGCCGCCGCAGCCCTCGAAATCGATCTCCTGGAGAAAGATCTGTACCAGCCCCTCGAAGCGCTGCCGCAACTCTGGCGGCAGCCGGCGGCAGTAGGGCACGGCGCGCTGCACCACGGCGCGTTGCTGTTCATCCAGCGGTGTTTCCAGCAACCGCTTATGCTGACGGCCTTTGAACCAGAACATCGTACCCTCCTCCGCCCGTTGTCCGGACGGTGATCCCATTCTACCACCCCCTTCCCGTCCGGTTTTTCCGGGAAATGCAAACGGTCATTGCCCCACAGATCACATCCCTGCCATAATGCCAGCATGGTCAGCCAGGATGCCAGCTCGAGCCCCCGGGACCGCGGCGTGATCCGCGACACCCTGGCCACCGTTGCCCAGGCCCTGGCCGGCTGCATCAGCTTCGAAGACTTTTTCACCGCCGTGCATGACGCCCTCTCCCCCTTCATCCCCCACGACGCCATGGGGATCTACACCTACGACGCCCGCAAACAGCAGTTCCGGCCGCTGATCATGGACGTCCGGGAAGAGCTGCCCGATGCCATCGATAAGATCTACTCCCTGCCCTCGGACGACACCCTGAAGGCCCAGGCGATCCGCGAGAACCGCGCCTTCCGCATCGAGGACACCGAGGTGGCCGACTATGCCGAAGCACCCCTGCTGCTGGAGATCGGCCTGCACAGTCACATGGTGATCCCGCTGGTCAGCCGCAACCGCCCCCTGGGGGTGCTCTACGCGGTGCACCGCGACCCCGGGGTCTACGACGATTTCCACCTCGCCCTGCTCACCGAGCTGGCCGCCCCGGTGTCGGTGGCCCTGGAGGAGGTGCGGGAGCTGACCACCAGCCGCGCCCTGCAGCAGGTGGGCGAAGTGATGGCCGCCACCCTCGACATCCCGGAGCTCTTTCTGCGGGTCTCCCAGCGGCTGCAGCCGGTGCTGCCGCACACCATCGCCTGTATCTTTGCCGTGGACGAGGAGAGCGGAGAGCTGGGCCGGATTCCGCTGGCCCGCTCCTCGGTCCCCGGCTTCGCCCCGCCGGAGAGGGAGTGCCTGCCCGGAGAGATGGTGGACCAGGCCCTGGACCAGGGGACCCCGGTGCTGATCCCCAGCCTGACGCTCTACATCGCCCAGCACGAGAACTATGCCGGGCTGATCGAGGCCGGCATCCAGTCCTGCATGGCCTGCCGCCTGGAGGTGGCCGGCCGGCCCTACGGCCTGCTCTTCATGGGCGACCGGCGCCAGGAGGCCTACGCCCGCACCGACCTGGAGAACTTCCTCTGGGTCGGCCGCCAGCTGAGCCTGGCCATGGCCCACTCCATCGCCTACCGGGAAGTGGAACAGCTGAGCCGCCAGCTCCAGGAGGAGAACATCTATCTCAAGGGGGAGATCGCCGAGAAGAGCAACCTCGGCGAGATCATCAGCGCCAGCCCGGCCCTGCAGAAGGTGCTGGAACAGGCGGAGATGGTGGCGGCCACCGACTCCACCGTGCTGGTCACCGGCGAGACCGGCACCGGCAAGGAGCTGATCGCCAGGGCGATCCACGAACTGGGGCCGCGGGCCGGCAAATCGATGATCCGGGTCAACTGCGCCGCCCTGCCCCGGGACCTCATCGAGTCGGAGCTCTTCGGCCACGAGAGGGGCTCGTTCACCGGCGCCGAACGCCGCCGCATCGGCCGCTTCGAGCTGGCCGATGGCGGCACGCTCTTCCTCGACGAGATCGGCGACATGCCGCTGGGGGCCCAGTCCCGACTGCTCCGCACCCTGCAGGAGGGCGAGTTCGAGCGGGTGGGCGGGGAGAACCTGATCCGGGTGGACGTGCGGGTGGTGGCGGCCACCAACCAGAACCTCCAGCAGGCGGTGCGCAACGGCTCGTTCCGCGAAGACCTCTTCTACCGGCTGCAGGTCTTCCCGATCCACATCCCACCGCTGCGCGAGCGGGTGGAGGACATCGTTCCCCTGGCCCGGCACTTCGCCCTCCGCTCGGCCGAACGGATGAAAAAACCGGTGCGCCGGCTGACCCGGGAGAGCCAACGGGAGATGCTCCGCTACTCCTGGCCGGGAAACGTCCGCGAGCTGGAGCACATGATCGAGCGGGCGGTGATCCTGGCCAAGACCAACGCCCTGGACCTGGTGCCGCTGATCAAAGCCGAGGCACGGCTCAACATCCGTGACGGGCGCCACTCCTTCCCCACTCTCGAGGAGGCCGAGCGGGAGCACATCCTCTCCGCCCTGGAGGAGACCGGGGGCAAGGTCTCGGGCAAGGGCGGCGCCTCCGAACTGCTGGACATCCCCCGCACCACCCTGCAGGCGCGGATGCGCAAGCTGGGGATCGAGCGCAACGGCCAGCGGTGACCGCACTGCCGCAGGTCGGTGGACCTTCAATTCCTCGCTCTAAATGATCCCTCGGTCCATTCGTTTGATACCTTCAGCTTGTCAGATTGATTTTTCAGCAGCCACACGTGGTGAAATCCTGGCAATCACCTCTTGACTTGAATCCACTATGAGTGTATAAATAGCAGTCATTATGACTGCAAGCAATATACCTATCTCAGAAGGCAACCTGGATGGCCAATCCCTTGAACAAACCCTCCAATCGCTCTCCATACGGTTGGGAGAAAATGACTCCGGACCGCTCGAAATCGTCATCTGCGGCGGATCGGCCCTGATCCTAAGTGAGTTGATATCCCGGACAACGAAGGATGTGGACATCGTTGCCCTCGTGTCTTCCGGAGTGCTTCTCTCGCCTGATCCGCTGCCTGAGGCTCTCCGAAAAGCGGCCGTCGAAGTGGCCGAGGACCTGGGGATCTCCCGGGACTGGCTCAATAACGGCCCGAGCCGGGGTGAGGGCGGATTGTTCCAGATGGGCCTCCCGGCCGGGTTGGCGGAGCGCCTGCACAGCCGACGCTACGGGGCCCGCCTGACGGTTCACTTCATCGATCGCCTGGACCAGATCCATTTCAAGCTTTACGCCGCGGCCGATCGCGGCGGGTACCACATTGCCGACTTGCAGGCGCTCAGCCCCACGGATGAAGAGATTACGGCAGCGGCTCGCTGGGCGATGACCCACGATGTCTCAGACGCGTTCAAACTGATCCTTAAAAATCTTCTGCGAAAGCTCGGTTATGCGGAACCTGCTGACAGACTTTAGGCAAGAATTTGGTGAGCGGCTGCTCGGCCTGGTGTGGCGGCAGTGGGTTGCCCTGGGGGTGACGGGCCATGTCCAACCCTGGTCCGGCAGTGTCATTGATCCGGACGCCCTGCTGCTCTTCTCGTGCACGGTCGGCCGTCATGACGCGCGGCTTTTTGACACTGTGCTGGCGTGGCTGAAGGCCAACGGGCGATTCATCAACGTGCAGCGGATCAGGCGGATGGTGAAAGAGGAAGTGTTTACCGGCGTGCAGGTTCTCGGAGCCATTGCTGATGTGGTTTCCACGTCCACCGAGCAGGCCAAGTGGGCAGTGCTGGCAGGGAAGGTGAAAGGGAGACAAGGTGATGGAGAGTCGCTCTTCTATCTTGCCGACGGGTCGCCCCTGCCGGTGGTCCGAGAGCCTGATCCCAGATTCGCGGAGTACGGCTATCTTCGAGATCACTACGAATGGGATGGCGACGCCATGCCGTTCCGGCCCGAGCCGCCGACCAATCTCCTGATCCGTCTGAGGGCCCTGCTTGGCGTGAATGCCCGCTGCGAGATTCTGCAGTTTCTGCTGCTGAACGACCGCGGGTCTCCCCGGGCCATGGCCAGGGACTGTTATTATTTCCCGGCAACGGTGAGCAAGGCGCTGGCCGAAATGGGCCGGTCCGGTTTCCTGGTTTCACGGACCGAAGGGCGTCGCCGCTACTATAAGCTGGTGCCGGATACGTGGAAGAGCATGTTCCTCGTTGAAACGCCGATCCCCGGCTGGGTCGTCTGGGCTCGGCTGTTCAGCGCACTGGAGCAGGTCTGGCTCTTT
The DNA here is from genome assembly GCA_963836075.1 of uncultured Acidobacteriota bacterium. Classification (GTDB taxonomy): domain Bacteria; phylum Acidobacteriota; class JAQAZP01; order JAQAZP01; family JAQAZP01; genus JAQAZP01. The sequence continues at coordinate 27,352 of CAWIIB010000008.1, read as the reverse complement.
CTCCTTCGGCCCCGCCTGGCCGATGAATCGGCCCTGGCGCAGGCATCGGCCCTGCGGCGTGTGCTCAAGCGTTCCGTTGTCGATCAGTTTGAACGGAGCGGCCTCGAGTTCATGTTCGGAAACGAGTCCGCCCACACCGGTGAAGCACTCATACCGTTTTTCATCAAACGGGTATTAGAGATCCTGGATCAAGTTGAGCAACCAACGACTCAGAGACCGCCGTAGTTCTTCACCCCCTGATGATAGATGCCGTGCCACCGGTTGACGATCGCCACAAAGCGGGAATCATCACGGGCGGCAGGACTTGAAACCATGGGCAAGCAGCGAGAAAGGAAAGCGGGAGGGGAATCAACCTGATCCCCTCCCGCTGCCATGTGGGCTGACTATGGCGTCATCGCCGTCACGGTAACCGTGGAGGTGTCGGTGTCACCCGCCGGCGGATAGGGAGGCTGGTTGTAGGGAGGCGGCGTTACGTCTTCGGCGTAAAGCTCGAAGACATTGGCCCCCACCAGGCTTCCCAGCGCCGGCAGTGTCTGCATCCAGGAGGTGACGAATGTCTCGCTTGGACCAAGGTTGGTGAATCCCGCCCGCCAGCTCTGATAGGTCGCACCGCCGGCAGTGGTCAGGTCGATCCGTCCGGCCACCGTTCTTTCGTGCTCGACGAGGTTGCCCAGCGTCACGCTGAACTGAGTGGAGAGGGGAAGGACACCCGAATCGGGAACGCAGCTGAGTTCCGCAGTGACCGTATCGACGAGGGTGTCCGGAATGGCGTAGTGATAGCCCATGTCCACCCGGTCCTCATCACAAATACAGTCGGTGCGGGTCGTCCCGACGATCATCGGAGAGAACGGATTCCCCGTGTTCACGCAGGGGCTGTCAGTAAGTTGCCCGGCAGCCACCTGGCTGAGATAGCAGTCACCGTCAGGCCCGGTCACGAAGATCGGATCCGCATCGATCATCCCTGCGCCCCAGTTGAGGGTGCAGCCCGGGAATACTCGCACAGAGTCCATCCCGCCATCAACATCAGAGAAACTGATGGTCAGGGTGGAAGGTTGAACAGTGTCGCCGACCCAGATTTCAGGTCCGGTGGGAGCAGTGTTGTTCCAGCAGATTGTGTTGATCATCACCAGTGTGGACTGATAGCACTCGACACCTCCGCCATAGGTTATTGATGAATTCCCGGTAATCGTGTTATTGCTGAGAGTCATTGAGTCAAACACGTTGCAGCTTATCGCCCCGCCGCCCTCGTCTGCCCAGTTCCCGATGAAGAGATTGTTGGTTACCGTTGGAGCTTGAATGCCATCACCACCGGCGCAATACAATCCACCGCCCCAACTAACAGCTGAATTGTTGGTGATGGTATTATTCGTGATCTCCGGATGACAGTTGTCCTGGAGGTATATTCCACCACCACTGCCAAGTGAGGCCGAGTTATCGTCGATCGTGTTGCCGGTGATCACCGGGTGACAGTCGTACTGGATGAAAATCCCACCACCGCTTAGATCGGCCGAGTTCAGTTTGATCGTGTTGCCGGTGATCGTCGGTGAACAATTTATTCCGACCAGGATTCCACCTCCGTATTCATCAACCACATTCTGTTCAATGATGTTGTTGCTGATCACCGGGTCACAGTCATAGCTGACCGTTATCCCGGCACCAAAATACGGACTCGTATTTTCAGTGATCGTGTTGTCGGCGACAATCGAGAAACAGTTGTACTGGAAGTCGATTCCCCCTCCGGCAGCGGCTTGGTTCCCGTGGATCGTGTTGCCGGTAATCGTGGGGGATGCATTATTGGCGAAGATTCCCCCACCATGGCTGTAGTCATAGAGCAACAGGTTACCGGTGATGATGTTCCCGGTTATGGTCGGGGAGGAAAAATGTGTGAAAACGCCTCCTCCGTTATAACCCTGGCCGGGGAAAAGGCTGCCGGTGCCATTGGTCAGGGTGAACCCTTCCAGACTCGAGTCCGGTCCTTCACCGTTTTCAAAAGTCACGACGCTGCCGATGTCGGGGATGGACGGACTGCCACCATCGATGATCGTCACTTCCGGCCCCTGCTCGCTGATCACCGTGATCGCCTTGCCGATGAAGTCGATGTTCTCGACATAGGTTCCCGGCGCCACCAGCACCGTGTCCCCGTTCACGGCGGCATCGATGCCCTGCCTGAATGGTTGGCTGATCACCGGGGACGTGGATTGTGGCCGCCATACCGGCAACCGGAAAGACCATGAGGAATAGAAAAACCAGTACGTGTTTCATGACATACCTCCTTCTCAATGGGTTGTGAGAAATGAAGATTACGGGTCCGCCAATCCCTCTACGATTTGCCCTTCTCCACTTATAAAAACCCGGTTTTCAGAGAAAACCTGCAACGAAAGTGCAGCGACGCCATTGGACATCAGGCAAAAATGTGGATAATAGTGAAAAGGTGGTCCCATGACCGAATCCGCCCAATCAGAAATCACCGGGATCCTTCTCGCCCTCCAGGCTGATGAAGCCGGCCGGCGTGAATACACCGATCGGCTCTTCGAACACGTCTACAACGAGCTGCACCGCGTCGCCACTGACCTGATGCACCTGCAGCGCGTCGACCACACTCTGCAGCCAACGGCAATCGTTCACGAGGCATATCTCCGGCTCGTGGACCAGACCCGCACCGACTGGCAGGACCGGGCCCACTTCTTCAGGACCGCCGCCCGGGCCATGCGACAGATTCTGATGAACCACGAGCGCAACCGCTCGGCAGCCAAACGGGGCGGCGGCGGTCAGAAAGTGACGCTTGACGACAAGCTGGCAGTGGGAACCAAAAAAGACGTCACAGTCCTTGAACTCGACAGGGCACTGACCAGCCTCGCCAGGTTGGATGAGCGCATGGCCCAGGTGGTGGAGCTTCGCGTATTTGCCGGGATGACCGTTGTGGAGGCGGCTTTTGTGCTCGGTGTTTCCGAGCGAACGGTTCACGAGGACTGGCGGGTGGCCAAAATTTGGCTGCGTCGTGAGCTGTCGGGAGGACCTGCCCCGTGAACCCCGAGAAATTCGCACGACTGAAGCCGCTCCTTCTCCAGGCGGCGGATCTCCCTGTGGAGCAGCGGAAGGCGTTCCTAGACGAGGCGTGCGGGGACGACCCGGAGCTGAGGCGTGAAGCGGAGTCACTCCTGGCCGATGGTGCTGAATCTTCGGAGATCCTGCAGAAAGCCGGCAGGATGACGGATACAGCAGTCGAGCCCGAAGGTGACTCCCCTCCCCTCCCCAAAAAGATCGGTCAATACACAATCAAGCGGGTCATCGCCGCGGGCGGCATGGGTGTGGTCTACGAGGCGCTGCAGGAGAAACCGAGGCGCACCGTGGCCCTCAAAGTGATGAAGTCCGGCATCGCCTCCAGCAGCGCCCTTCGCCGCTTCGAATACGAATCCCAGCTCCTGGCCCGGCTGCAGCATCCCGGTATCGCCCAGGTCTACGAGGCGGGCACCCACGACGACGGCAGCGGGCCAATACCCTACTTTGCCATGGAGTATGTCCCAAATGCCCTGCCCGTCACCGAGTACGCAGAGAAGAAGAAGCTGGGCACCCGGGAGCGCATGCAGCTCTTTGCCCAGGTCTGTGACGCCGTGCACCACGGCCACCAGAAGGGGATCATCCACCGTGATCTCAAGCCGGGCAACATCCTGGTGGGCCCCCAGGGACAGGTGAAGGTCATCGACTTCGGCGTGGCCCGTTCCACCGACTCGGACATGGCCCTGACCACCCTGCAGACCGACGTGGGCCAGTTGATCGGCACCCTGCAGTACATGTCACCGGAGCAGTGCGAGGCCGACCCCCACGACATCGACACCCGGAGTGACGTCTACGCCCTGGGTGTTGTGCAATATGAGCTGCTCTGCGGCCGGCTGCCCTACGACGTGAGGAAGAAGGCCTTTCACGAGGTGACCCGGGTGATCCGCGAGGAGCAGCCGACACGACCAAGCACGATCAGCAAGAAACTCAGAGGCGACGTGGAGACCATTGCTCTAAAGGCCCTGGAAAAGGAGCGTGAGCGCCGCTACCAGTCGGCAGTAGAGCTGGCCCAGGACATCCGGCGCTATCTTGCCGGCGAGGCGATCGTCGGCCGGCCGCCGAGCATCGTCTACCAGCTGCGGATCTTTGCCCGGCGCCACAAGGCGCTCTTCGGAGCCCTGACCGCCATCTTTGTGGTGCTGGCGGTGGGCCTGGTGGTGAGCAGCGGAATGTATCTCAAAGCCGAGCGGGAGCGGGACAGGGCACTGGCCTCAGAGGACCGGGCGCTGGCCGCGGAACAGGAGGCGGAGAAGCGCCGCTCCGAGGCCGAGGCAATGACCGAATTCCTCAGCGAGGCACTGGCCGCGGTGGATCCGTCCAAGGCCCAGGGTAGCGAAGTGACTGTCAGGGAGATGCTGGACAAGGCCGCGAAAGACATCGACACAGCCTTCACCGGTCAGCCACTGGTCGAGGCCACCCTCCACACGACGATCGGCAGAACCTACTGGGCGCTGGGAAAGTATCCCACCGCCGAACCGCATCTGGAGGCCGCGCTCGAGCTCCGGAAGCGGGAACTGGGCGAGGAGCACCCGGATACGCTGGAATCCATGGGCAACTTGGGTAAGCTATATCGTAGACAGAGCCGCATTGACGAGGCCGAACCGCTTCTCGTGAGGGGACTCGAACTCAGCCGCCGCGTTCTGGGTGAGGAGCATCCTCTCACGATGAGCTTCATGGAAGGGAGGGGCAACCTGTACTTTTCCCGGGGCCAGAATGAGAATGCCGAACTTCTATTCAATCAAACACTTGAACTCCGCCGCCGAGTGCTGGGCGAGGAGCACCCGGATACTCTGAATTCCATGCACTTTCTGGCTATCGTGGTCGACAACCAGGGCCGGTATGACGAGTCCGAACCGCTCTTCGTGCGGGCGCTTGAACTCCGGAAGCGGGATTTGGGCGAGAAACACCCGGATACGCTGCACGTCATGAACAACCTGGGAGAGCATTATCGTCGCCTGGGCCGATATGACGAGGCCGAGCCGCTTCTCCTGCGGACTCTGGAACTCTGCCGTCGTGTACTGGGCGAGGAGACTTGGCTGACGCTAAACGTCATGAAAGATCTGGCCTGCATGTATGAAGGGCAGGGCCGGCTTGAAGAAGCTGAACTACTGTATGTTCGGACGCTCGATCTCCGCCGACAGGTACTGGGCGAGAAGCACGATCAGACGATGAATTCCCTGAGAAACCTGGCCGAACTCTACTACAAACAGGGCCGCTACGACGAGGGAGAACCAATTTTCGCCTCATACGTTGCAGCAGCAAGGGCATCGTTGAGGAATAGAATGAAGGATAGGATTGGACATCTTGGTGTTGCCCTCTGTCTCCATGGCAGGTGCCTGGCAAAAATGGAGCGGCACGACGAAGCTGAGAACGCACTGCTCGAATCGCACGAGTTATTTGAGACTGCCCTTAGCGAGGAGTATGATCGAAAGACAAGGGCATTCGAAACGTGGACAGAGCGGACAATCAGACTACTTGCAGGGCTCTACGACGCCTGGGACAAGCCGGAGAAGGCCGCCCAGTGGCGGGCGAAGCTGTCGGGAGGTCCTGCCCCGTGAACCCCGAGAAATTCGCACGACTGAAGCCGCTCCTTCTCCAGGCGGCGGATCTCCCTGTGGAGCAGCGGAAGGCGTTCCTAGACGAGGCGTGCGGGGACGACCCGGAGCTGAGGCGTGAAGCGGAGTCACTCCTGGTCGATGGTGCTGAATCTTCGGAGATCCTGCAGAAAGCCGGCAAGGTACCGGAAACGGCTGTCGAGCCCGATGGTGACGCACCGCCCATCCCGGAAGAGATCGCGAGGTACCGCATCATCAGGAAGATCGGCGAAGGGGGCATGGGCGTCGTCTACGAGGCCGAGGATGAAAAACTGCGGCGAAACGTCGCCTTGAAGGTTCTTTCCTCAAACCTGGTGGCGAATACGGATCAGCGAGCACGATTCTTACGCGAGGCCCGTGCCACTGCAACCGTTACGCACTCCAACATTGTCACCATCTACGAGGTGGATGAAGCGGACGGCGTACCGTTCCTCGCCATGGAATTGGTCGCAGGGAGCACGCTGCGAAGTGTCCTGGACCAAGGTCCGCTGTCGATTCCTCAGGCTCTGGGTTACGCCTCCGAAATCGCCGCCGGCCTGGCGCGGGCGCACAACGCACGCATCGTTCACCGCGATCTCAAGCCGGGGAACATCCTCATCGATGCCGAAGGCTGCCCCAAGATTGCCGACTTCGGCCTGGCGAAATTCCTGCGCGAGGAAGACTGCTCCCTGAGCGAGGCCGAGGCCCCAACGATTTCCGAAGACCTGACCCTCGAGGGCTCGATCCTGGGGACGGCGGCATACATGTCTCCCGAACAGGCGCGTGGCGAAGTCGTGGATCTGCGCTCCGACCTGTTTTCTTTTGGAGTGATCCTCTTCGAGATGATCACCGGGCGTGTTCCCTTCCGGGGAAAAACACCGATGGATACCCTCGCCGCAATCATCAATCGCGAGGCACCGTCGGCCTCCGCCTTGAATCCCAGGGTCCCTGCACAACTGGAGCGGATTCTGGTACGGTGCCTGGAGAAGGATCCCGCCAATCGCTATCAGAGTACTGCCGATCTCGTCCATGACCTCCAGCAGGCAGGTGAAGTGATCAGTTCCCGGCTTCCCTCGTCCCGCGTCCTCCGGTCGATAAAGAGAACCTGGCCATGGACGGCCGGCGCCCTCGTCGTGCTGTCTGCGCTGTCGCTCCTGTGGTATTTTTCACCGCTGCTCATCACCCCGCCCAGAATCGAGTCGATTGCTGTGCTTCCCCTGGAGAACCAATCCGGCGATCCCAACCAGGAGTACTTCGCCACCGGGATGACCGAGGCCCTGACCCACGAACTGGGCCGGATCGGAGCTCTGCGCGTCATTTCCCGGACATCGGCGATGCGCTTCAAGGGGTCGGACCAGCCGTTGCCGGAGATCGCCCAGGTGTTGAACGTGGATGCGGTACTGGAAGGCTCCATCGTGCGCGTCAACAACCGGGTGGGGATCACCGTGCGCCTGATCGACCCGGCGCGTGATCAGCAAATCTGGAGCGAGAGCTTCGAACGAAATATTCGTGACATCCTGATGCTGCGCAACGAGGTGGCCCGAACCATCGCCCGGGAGATCCGGGTCGAGTTGACCCCCCGGGAGGAGGAACGCCTGGACTGGGTCCGGAACGTCGATCCCCAGGTATACGATGAGTACATGAGAGGTATGTATTCCCTGACGAACAACTGGAGCAGAGAAGGCGCCGATAAGGCCCTGGAGCACTTCAATCGAGCCCTTGCAAAAGACGCCGATTTCGCTCCCGCCCATGCGGGAATTGTGCAGGCCTACAGCATGACTTTAGCCTGGTATTCTCCGGAAGAGGTGCTTGCCAAGGCCCTTCCGGCAGCGATCAGGGCACTGGAACTGGACGACTCTCTCGGGGAAGTCTATGGAGCCCTGGGGCTGATCAAGTTCCTCCATGAGGACGATTGGATCGGCCCCGAACGGGAATTCCGTCGTGCTCTGGAGCGCAGCCCTAACAATGCGTGGATCCACCGGCAATACACCCACTACTTGATGCTGTCAGGACGCACCGAAGAGGGTCTACAGCATGCTCGACGGGCGCTCGAGCTGGATCCTCTAACACCGACGACGAACCTGCAGCTCGGGTGGGCCTACTTGATAGCCCGCCGGTACGAGGAGGCCCTGGAGCAGCACGAACGAACACTGGATCTTCTTCGCGAAGCTCCGGACCCGCGCACGGAGTGGATGGTCCATTATCAGATGGCGATTGACTACACGTTCATGGAGAGATACGAAGAGGCGCTCGAAAAGTGCGAGAAGACGGGGCTGTTCTTTGACAAAGTCGCGATTTACTACCTGTCCGGGAGACGCGACGAGGCTTTCAAATTATTTCGTGAGCGGGACACCGAGAATCCATCCTACGCGGATCCATTCCAAACGGCGTCGATCCATGCCCTCTTCGGGGAGCATGATCAGGCTTTCGAATGGCTGGACAGGGCCAACGAGTCACGTCACCCCCTGATGCGATGGATCAAAGTCTGGCCGACCTTCGATTCCCTGCGCTCAGACCCCCGCTACGTCGAGCTGCTCGAGCGCGCCGGGATCCCGATTGACTAGCCTTTCCATAAAACTCGGCAGCATCGTCCCCATTTGTAGATTCCTCTTGATTTTCTATCCGGAATCAGACATATTGTTGCCACTTGAAAACAAATGGTGTCGATATGTCTGAAGTCAAAATTAAGAAGCGACCAGAAGAAATTTTCAGAAAATATGGCGGCCGGCTTCGAATGAGTGAGGCCATCAAACTCGGCATCACGCGCTATATGCTCTACACGCTCAGGGACAGAGGCATCATTGAGCAAGTGAGCAGAGGTATTTACCGGCTGGTGGAACTGCCTCCAATCAGCGATCCTGATCTGGTGACGGTGAGTCTTCGCTTCCCGCATGCCGTCATCTGTCTTGTTTCCGCCCTGGCATACCATGACATCACGACCCAGATTCCACATGAAGTTTCTGTGGCGGTACCAAGAAATTCACGAGTACCGTCTCTTGACTATCCGCCTGTACAAGCTCACCGGTTCGCCAAAGATGCATATGAATCCGGCATCGAGGAACATCGGATCGATGACGTTCCTGTCAAAATCTACTGCCCCGAGAAAACCCTGGCCGATTGTTTCAAATTTCGCAACAAGATCGGTATGGACGTCGTGCTCGAAGCACTGGCTCTCTACAGGACACGAAAGAAAAGAAACTTCGGCGAACTTATCAAATATGCCAGGCTCTGCCGAGTTGAGAAGGTGATGCGACCTTACCTCGAGGCAACGGTATGAAGTCTCCCACAAACATCCCCGCATCCGTCCGGCAACATCTCCTCAACCGAGCCAGGAGCGACCGACGTCCATTCAACGAGTTGCTTCAATATTTCGCCATGGAGCGGTTCCTCTACCGGCTCTCCAAATCCGCCCATGCCGGCAGTTTTATTCTAAAAGGTGCGTTGCTGCTGAGAGTCTGGCATTCGCCGGTACTGCGTCCGACCATGGACATCGACATGCTGGGAACAACCAGCAACGCGGAAGCGAAAATCATCGCCCAGATCCGGGACATCTTGACCGTGGACCTTGAACCGGACGGACTTGCTTTCGCTCCAGACTCCATTCAAACCGAGCGGATCACCGAAGACGCACGTTACCAAGGGCTCAGGGTTCGCTTCCTGGGGAAACTGGACTCCGCGAGAATCAAAATGCAGATTGACATCGGCTTCGGCGATGTCGTGTATCCTCATCCTGAAGAATTGGAGCTTCCCACCCTGCTGAATTCCCCGGCACCACGACTGCTCTGCTACAGCCGGGAGAGTTTGATTTCGGAAAAATTCGAAGCAATGGTCAGGTTGGGTATCCTGAACAGCCGGATGAAGGATTTCCATGACATCTGGCTGTTATCCCGGCAGTTTGATTTTGAGGGAGCCATATTGGCCGAAGCCATTCGCCTGACCTTCGAACGGCGGGACACGGTCCTAGCTACAGAAACTGAAGCATTCACGGAATCATTCATCGAAGCCAAACAGACCCAGTGGGCGGTGTTCCGGAACAGGATTCAACAGGAAAACGCTCCCGCAGCATTTCGGGAAGTCATGGCAACGGTGGATGGATTTCTCTCGCCAGTTGTCGCAGCTCTTTCCTCCGTCAGATCAAGCCCCGGAAGCTGGACCGCACCGGGCCCATGGACCTGAACCGTTACATTGCCCCACTCCCACTGAGAAGCGGGGCAACGTTTGAACCATCAGGTGCCAGGCCAGAAAGACTTCAGAACTGCCCCGCCGCTACGTTGGCTCCGTGGGTCATGCCCGGGAAAGCTTCCAGCCAGAACCACTCGGTCACCTGTGACCCGTCGTATTGGAAAATCTTCACCTCGCCGCTCGCATCAGGATCGGGGCCCTGACCCACCACTATTTCGTTCCAGCCGTCTCCGTCCAGGTCGGCTCCGGCGAAGACTGTGGCGCCGTAACGGATGTCGTCTGGCGACCAGGCGAAGAAGCTCAGCCCAGGCATTGGCGTGCCGTTCATCTCAAAGCCCCTGACGTGGGTGCCAAACACCGCACCCGGACCCGGAGCAGTGATGATCTCGTCGATGTCGTCGCCGTCCACGTCGCCACAGCTGATGTTCACACCATATTTCAGAGTGCCATAAGCGAAAAAGCTGCATCCGGGCATGGCTGTCGCTGTCCCACCATCCACGTTCCAGCCCCGCACATGGGGGCCGTATACCGCGCCTGGGCCGGCACCGGTGACAATCTCGTCGTATCCGTCCCCGTCGATGTCGCCGCAGGACACATTCACGCCCCACTTGGGCGTGCCGTAAGCGAAGTAGCTCACCCCGGGAACAGGTGTGACTCCAGGCGTGCCGTCATAGTCGAAGGCCCGCACGTGGGGACCGAACACTGCGCCCGGGCCGGCGCCGGTGATGATCTCATCCATCCCGTCGCCGTCCAGATCACCCGCCGCCACGTTTACACCGTATTTGTTGGTGCCGTAAGCCAGGAAACTCAATCCGGGCAGGGGCGTATCGACCACCTCAAAGCCCCGAACATGAGGTCCGTAAATGTCCCCCGGGCCCGCACCGGTGATGATCTCATCGATTTCGTCCCCGTCTACGTCCCCGCAGGTCACATTGACCCCGTAGTGAGTGGGACCGTAAGCGCTGAACTCATGTTCGTATCCCGCGTCCTGCAGTGGATAAAGTACCCGAACGAGAGGCGAATTGTCGTAACCTGGCCCAGGTCCAACCACCAGGCGTTCCAATCCCGGGTAGTGGTATCCCATGTCCACTGTTCCCAAATCGCAGCAGCAGTCTTTTCGAGTCGTTCCCCACGGAACGTTGCTTGTTGGATCGCCGGTATCCACACAGGGGCTGTCTGCCGGGTCGCCGCAGACCGTTTGGCTGAGAAAGTGCTCACCCTCATACGGCCCTGTCACGAACAGCGGATCCGCATCGATCATCCCTGCGCCCCAGTTGAGGGTGCAGCCCTCTTGCACGTACACTGCCGGCTCTCCGCCTTCCACATCGGAATAGCTGATGGACAGGGTCGAAGGTAGACCGGTCTCGCCGCCGATCCAGATTTCAGGTCCTATGGGAGCAGTGTTAGTCCAGAAGATTGTGTTGATCATCTCCAGTGAGGACCACCAGCATTCGATACCTGCGGCCCAGGAAATTGACGTATTCTCAGTAAAAGTGTTATTGCTGAGAGTCATTGAATTACAGCGGTTGAGGCTGAGCGCACCTCCTATGTCCGCCGAGTTCCCGCTGAAGATATTGTTGTTTATTGTTGGAGGTTGAATTTCGAAACCTGCGAAACAATATATTCCACCGCCCCATTTCACAGCTGAATTATTGGTGATGACATTATTCGTAATCACCGGGTGACAGTCGTCCTGGATGTCTATCCCACCACCGGCAAAGGAGGTCGAATTCCCGCTGATCGTGTTGCCGGTGATCGTCGGGGAGCATTGTGCATCCATCTGGATTCCACCGCCTCCGTAACCTGTCGGGCTGTTACACACATTATCGGAAATGGTGTTGTTCGAGATCACCGGGTCACAATTGATGTAGAGCGCTATCCCGCCGCCAAAATACGTGCCCGTATTTTCAGTGATCGTGTTATCGGCGATGATCGAGAAACAGTTCATCTGGTGTTCGATTCCCCCTCCCACCGCGGCGGTGTTCCCGCTGATCGTGTTGCCGGTAATCGTGGGGGATGCATTATTAGCGAAGATTCCCCCACCATGGCTGTAGTCATAGAGCAACAAGTTACCGGTGATGATGTTCCCGGTTATGGTCGGGGAGGAATGATGTGTAAAAATGCCTCCTCCGTTAAAACCCTGGCCCGGGAAATTGTTGCCGGTGCCGTTGGTCACGGTGAACCCTTCCAGGATCGAGTCCGGCCCTTCTTCGGATTCAAAAGTCACGACGCTGGCAACGTCGGGATCGGACGGACTGCCACCATCGATAATCGTCACTTCCGGCCCCAGCTCGCTGACCACCGTGATCGCCTTGCCAAGGTAATTGATGTTCTCGACATAGGTGCCCGGCGCCACGAGCACCGTGTCCCCGTCCGCTGCCGTATTGATGCCCTGCTGAATGGTCGGCTGGTCACCGGGGACTTGGATTGTGGCCGCCATACCAAAAACCGGAAAGACCATGATGAGTAAAAAAACCAGTACGCGTTTCATGACCTGCCTCCTTATCAATGGGTTGTGAGTGGTGGAGCACCAGTTCTTCCGCGGGGCCGGCACTGCACGTTTTGTGCTTCTCCACTTATATAAGCGCAAGATCCAAGGTAAACCTGCAGCGAGAGTACAAATGAAAACACGTGTCCAATGAATGTGAAATCTGCTGCAGCGGATGGTTTGCAGGCAGTCGATTGCTCGCCGTCAGAGCCCGGGGGAGGCCGAAACACGTTGAGTATTGGACAAAAGTATGGATAATAGTGAAAAGTGTTGCCGGCAGAGCAGGATACAGTTGACATCGATGGCTACTGTGAAATCCAGATTCATGATGACTCATTTGCGCTATGAGCTGTCGGGAGGGCCTGCCCCGTGAAACCGGAGAGCTTCGCTCAACTGAAGGAGATCGTTCTCCGGGCGGCCGACCTCCCGCTGGAGGAGCGAAAGGCTTACCTGGACGAGGCGTGCGGGGACGATCCCAAACTGCGACGCGAGGCCGAGGCGGTCCTGGCTGATGGCGCCCCGTCTTCGGATATCCTGCAAAGGGCCGGCAAGGTGACGAACACAGCGGCCGAGCCCGAGGCCGAAGCACCCCCAATCCCCAAAAAGATCGGCCACTACACCATCAAGCGGGTTATCGCCGCCGGCGGCATGGGCGTGGTCTACGAGGCGCTGCAGGAGAAGCCGAGGCGCACCGTAGCACTGAAGGTGATGAAGTCCGGCATCGCCTCCAGCAGTGCCCTCAGACGTTTCGAATACGAATCCCAGCTCCTGGCCCGGCTGCAGCACCCCGGCATCGCTCAGGTCTACGAGGCCGGCACCCACGACGACGGCAGCGGACCCATACCCTACTTCGCCATGGAGTATGTCCCCAATGCCCTGCCGGTCACCGAGTATGCCGAGAAGAAAAAGCTTGGCACCAGGGAGCGCATGCAGCTCCTGGCCCAGGTATGCGACGCGGTGCACCACGGCCACCAGAAGGGGATCATTCACCGTGATCTGAAACCCGGCAACATCCTGGTCGGCCCCCAGGGACAGGTGAAGGTCATCGACTTCGGCGTGGCCCGCTCCACCGACTCGGACATGGCCCTGACCACCCTGCAGACCGACGTGGGCCAGTTGATCGGTACGCTGCAGTACATGTCGCCGGAGCAGTGCCAGGCCGATCCCCACGACATCGACACTCGAAGCGACGTCTACGCCCTGGGGGTGGTGCAGTATGAGCTGCTCTGCGGCCGGCTGCCCTATGACGTGAGAAAGAAGGCCTTTCACGAGGTGACCCGGGTGATCCGTGAGGAGCAGCCGACACGGCCGAGCACGATCAGCAAAAAGCTCAAAGGTGATGTGGAGACCATTGCTCTCAAGGCCCTGGAGAAGGAGCGTGAGCGCCGCTACCAGTCGGCGGTGGAGCTGGCCCAGGACATCCGCCGCTACCTGGCCGGCGAGGCGATCGTCGGCCGGCCGCCGAGCATCGTCTACCAGCTGCGGATCTTTGCCCGGCGCCATAAGGCGCTGTTCGGAGCACTGACGGCCATCTTCGTCGTGCTGGCGTTGGGTCTGGTGGTGAGCAGCGGAATGTATATCCGGGCCGAGCGGGCCCGGGCCGAATCCGAGGTGCGCCGGGCGGAAGCCGAAGCGGTAACAGAATTCCTGACCGAGACATTGAGCGGGGTGGATCCCTTTTTTGGCCAGGGCGGTGAGGTGACCGTCATCGAGATGCTGGACAGGGCCGAAGTAAAGGTCGAAGAGGCGTTTCCCGGCCAGCCGCAGGTGGAGGCCACCCTCCGGACGACGATCGGCAACATGTACCGGGCGCTGGGTCAGTATCCGACCGCTGAAGCACACCTCGAAACCGCTCTGGCCATCAGAAAGCAGAGATTTGGTGAGGAGCACCCTGACACGCTGTATTCAATGTTCTCTCTCTGCTGGCTCTATTGGCTCCAGGGTCGGTGGGACGAAGCCGAGTCGCTGAACGCGCGAACGCTCGAGCTCAGTCTCCGCGTACTCGGCGAGGAGCACATTGACACCATGGACACCATGAACAGTCTGGGCCTGGTTTACATCAATCAGGGCCGGTTTGCTGAAGCCGAGCCGCTGCTCCGCCGGTCTCTGGAACTGGGCCGTCGTGTGCTGGGCGAGGAGCATCCGTTCACACTGAATTTCATGAACAACCTGTGCTGGCTCTATCTCGAGCAAGGCCGGTTTGAGGAGGTCGAGCCGCTGTTAATGCAGACGCTCGAGCTCAAACAGCGTGTGCTGGGCGATGAGTACCCGCTGACGCTGATCACCATGAACAACCTGGGCTGGCTCTACCTCGAGCAGGGCCGATACGATGAGGCCGAGCCGCTGCTCGTGCGGACTTATGATCTCTGTCACCGCCAACTGGGCGAGGAACATCATTACACGCGGCACTACATGAACATCCTGGCCATACTGTACCACAGGCAGGACCGATATGAAGAGGCTGAACAGCTGTTTGTGCGGGCGCTCGAACTCCGCCGCCGCGTGGTGGGCGAGGATCACCCGGACACCCTGACCTCCATGGTCAACCTGGCCGGCCTCTACCGGGACCAGAGCCGCTACGACGATGCCGAACCGCTGTTCACTTCAGCCATTGCCAGGGCGAGGGAATTGCTGCCGCAAGGACACTACCACATGGGCGATTTCCTCCATGAGCAGGGCCTGTGCCTGGCGAAGATGGAGCGGCACGACGAAGCCGAGGCCGCACTGTTGGAAGCGAACGGGATTCTCGAGGATACATTTGGTGCTGAGCACTACCGCACGACATGGACAATCGAAGCGCTCGTGGAGCTCTACGACGCCTGGGGCAAGCCGGAGAAGGCCAACCAGTGGCGGGCGAAAATGCCTGAGCTGGAAACGGAGACCTCGTCGCAGCAAACGGAGAGCACCCCGGAATAATCGATATGGACTCTGCACTCGTTGGCTCCCTGCACCGGGAGGGCCTTGCTGGTTGACCAAGCCCCCCGCTTCCCCGGCGGACTGGGGAAACGGGGGCAGGGCTTCAAGGTTAGAAGCTGAAGCGCAGACCGAAGCGCCACGAGCGCGGAGTCTGGCGATATCTCGGCCGACCAAAGGGGTTGCCGGTGGAGGATTCGGGGTCGTCCCACTGCCAGACGGTGATCACTTCGTCGCCGCCCAACAGGTTGAGTACGTCGATGAACGCGCCAATCGCGTAACGATCGCCAAAGGGGAATGTCTTCTCCAGGTGCAGGTCCACCCAGTAGACACTGGGCATGGTGTAGGTGCCGCGACCCTCGGGGAAAGTAAGGTAGTCAAAGTATTTGTTGGACCATCCTTTACGGGAATAGGCCTGGCCCGAGCTGTACTCCACGGCAAGACCCACGTCCACATCCCACGGCGCACGGTAGAGGCCGTTCAACTTGATGTGGTGGCGAATGTCGTCGGGAAGGTAGCCGTACCAGCCGTGGTCGTCATAGATGGTACCCAGGCCGTACCAGGGGTGGTTCGGCGGGGTGTATGGGCGATTATCCATGAACGCGCCGATGGTGTCTGAACTTCCACCGGTGTTGCCAAACTGGTACTGGCCGGGGCTGGTGCCCCGGGACTGGGCCCAGGTGTAGGAGCCGAAAATCATGAAGTTGTTCGACATCGCCTTGTGGTAGGTCAGTTCCACGCCGTCGTAGTCACGCCGCTTCAGATCGGGGTTGGTGACGAAATTGCGGTTACTCTCGAGCTTCACGTCCTCGATCAGGTCACGGGTCTTGCCGTTGATGTAACGCAGGCCCAGTGCCTGGGCATCGGAGAGCTTCCGCTCGTAGCTGATGATGAACTTGTCGGTGTGGTGCGTCTTGAGGTTGGGGTCGAAATCTTCCACATCGAAAATGGGACCGTCGCCGCCCTGGCTGCTGCTGTACTCCCAGGCGCCGTCCCAGACGGTGCCGTCGATATCGGTCCACTGGCCCTTCGCGTCAGGGTTCCAGTCGTAGCTGTGAAAGTTAGAAGTGGAGGCAGAGTTCATCACCCAGCTGATGTTCAGGCCGGTGAAGTCGTAAAAGCGACCCCAGAAGACCTTGGCCACGTTCACCGAGTCTTTGGTGATGTCCCACACTGCGCCCAGACGCGGAGCGTGGGAGTCGATGTCAAAATACTCCTCATCCAGGTCATTCCGCATCGCCATCTGCTCGTAGCGGTAACCGAGATTGAGGGTGACACTCTCTGCCACGTCCCAGGTGTCCTGAAGGAAGGCCACCATGCCGTCGTTGTCGTTGGGGTCGCCCGGTTCCTGACCGGATATGTAATAGTTCTCCGGAACGCCTTCATCATAGATGTAGTTGCCGTCGGCGGGATGCAGAGAGACCACGTACTTTTCGGCTTCGAGGTATTCGAATCCGGCCTTCAATGAGTGGTCGCCCCAGGCGTCATCGAGGTAGTGGGTGTAGTGCAGCTTGTAGTCGTACTGGGTGGTGTCGTAGAGATACTGGTAGTTGCCGCCCCAGGACCGGCCGGTGGTCCGGTCAAAGTAATTCGCCGACTCCTGGGCCAGGGGATCGTTGGGATCCACCGAATAGTCCACCGAAGTGGAGCCGAATTTCACCTCGATGAAGGAGTCGGGAGTAAGGATGCCGCGATAGGTGGCTGCGAGATGGTCCATGTCCTGGCTTTCGTGCTGCTGGGTGGCGGGGTCGGTCCCGAAATCGGCCGAGTTCGTCCGTTCGAAACGCTGGCCGATCCAGGAGGCATTGATCGTGTGGTTCTCGTTCAGCGACCAGGTGGCTTTGAGAAACGGGGCGATGTTCTCGTCCTCCCGGTCGTACGAGTAGTCGTAGTTGGCTTGCTGGCTGGAATCGGACCAGGTCTGGTCGAGATACTCGAGGGAGCCGAAATACCACAACTTGTCCTGCACGATCGGCCCGCCGAGGTTGAACACCGGGCTGAAATATTCCTGCTCCATCACACCCACCGCCGAGCCGTCGACATTGGTCTCCGAGCTGCCTTTGCCGGAAACGAGCATGGTGGTGATCAGGCTGCCCTCGAGGTTGTTCCCACCGCTCTTGGTGATCACGTTGGCCACCAGACCGGTGGCCCGGCCATAATCGGCGGTGAAACCGTCGGTGAGGATCTGGATCTCCTCGATGGCATCGTAGTTGATGTTGTGGCCGTAGCCGTTTGTCTCCGGGTTGCGGGCCGAGATGCCGTCGATGAGGAAGTTGTTCCCCACCGGCCCCTCGCCGCGTACGCTCGGGTTGCCCGAGCCTGGACCGCCCCACTGGGTATCGATACGGCCCTGGACGCCGGGAACGAAGTTCAACAGGTCCTGGTAGCGGCGGGTGGTGGGCAGGCGCTCGATCTCTTCCGACTCGAACGAGTTCTCCACCTGGGTCGTGGTGACGTCGATCACCGGCGCCTGGGCTACTACGGTAATTTCTTCGGATACCAGGGCGGGGGGCAATTCCATCTCGACGATTGTCTCGGTTCCGATCTGGACCCTGATCTCGGTCTGGAGGACGGTCTGGAAACCGTCCATTTCGGCCTCGATGGTGTAACTGCCGGGGGGGCACTTGACGAAGCGGTAAGCACCGGCACTGTCGGTCACACCCTTCCTCACGCCCTGGAGGTTGTCGGATTCGATGGTAACCGTTGCACCGGGAAGCGGGACCCCCTCGGCGTCTATGATCACGCCTTCGATAGTTCCCACCTCGGCTGCCATTGCCTCGGAAACGGGAAGCGCCCAGATGAAGAGGAGAATGAGCGCTGCTCCGAGGGCAGTGTGGATCGAGGTTTTCGCGAACTTCGGGTTGCTCATGCTGATAACTCCTCAACGTGACGGAATGAAGAGAGGCGACAGGCGTCCCGTGGGCTAACAAATACTGTTATACGAGAGGGGTCAGTCGGGCAGAAGTGAACCGCAGTATACTGACCCGATGTACACATTCCTTATCTCCCGGAGGCAGCAGAAATGCATTTGTGGAGAGCCGATGGATTAATAAATAGGGTCGGAATTACATCAAAGCAAGGCCTTTCAGGTAATTTTTCTCTACTACGATCATAACGATCAAGACACGAGATGAAAGACACGTATTCAGGTGAAATTCCCCAGCGTGATGGGGCAGGACGACGGATAGGCAGATGAGGGCGTTGGTGTGGAAGTCCGGACTCAATGAAGCACCGGCCCAGGCAGTCCCTGAGCCAGTGCCGTGCTTCGATCAAGGAGCGATCCCCGTCACCGTGCACGTCGCAGTGTCCACGTCACCCGCTGCCGGATAGGGCGGCTGGTTGTAAGGGGACGGCGTCACGTCCTCGGCATGAAGCTCGAAGACATTCGCCCCCGCCAGGCTTGCCAGCGCCGGCAGCGTCTGCATCCAGGCGGTGACGAACGTTTCGTTCGGACCAAGGTTGGTGTACCCCGCCCGCCAGTTCTGGTAGGACGCACCACCGGCCAGGATCACGTTGATCCTTCCGGCGATGGTTCGGTGGTATTCGACAACGTTGCTCAGCGTCACGCTGAACTGGGAAGTGAACGGCAGCACTCCCGAACCGGGGACGCAGCCGAGATCGGCCGTGACCGTATCCAGGGGAGCGTCCGGGAGGGGGTAATGATAGCCCATGTCCAATATGCCCTCATCGGGATGGCAGTCGGTGCGGGTCGTCCCCTCGATCAATGGGCTGAACGGATGACCGGTGTTCACGCAAGGGTTGTCAACCCCCGGCTGGCAGGGATCCTGGCAGAGATAGTAGTCACCATCAGGCCCGGTAACGAACTGCGGGTCCTCGTCGATCATCCCGCCGCCCCAGTTGAGGGTGCTGCCGGCTTCCACATACGCCGAATCCATTCCGCCCTCAACATTGGAATAGCTGATGGTGAGTTCAGATGGGCTACCGCCAACCCAGATTTCAGGTCCAGTTCCGGTCGGAGCAATGTTGTTCCAGAAGATTGTGTTGAGTATCGTTAATGAAGCCTGCCAGCATTCGATACCCCCGCCGTAGGTAATTGATGAATTCCCGGTAATCGTGTTGTTGCTGAGAATCATCGAGTCGAACACGTTGCAGCTGATCGCACCGCCGCCCCCGTCTGCCGAGTTCCCGGTGAAGATATTGTTGGTTACTGTTGGCGCTTGAATACCGCTGGCACCAAGGCAATAAAGTCCACCACCCCAAAGAGCAGCTGTATTACCGGTGATGGAATTGTCGGAGATCACTGGGTGAGAGTCTTCTCGGATGTCTATTCCACCACCGCAATTGAAGGTCGAGTTCCCTCTGATCGTATTGCCAGTGATCGTCGGGGAACAATTACCTGCGACAAGGATTCCGCCGCCTCCATAGCCTGTCGGGCTGTTACTCACATTATCGGAAATGTCGTTGTTCCTGATCACCGGGTCACAGTCATAGCTGACCGTTATCCCGCCACCAAAATACGTACCCGTATTTCGATTGATCAAGTTGTCGGCAACAATCGAGAAACAGTTGAACTGGAAGTCGATTCCCCCTCCCGCGGCGGCCTGGTTTCCGCTGATCGTGTTGCCGGTAACCGTCGGGGATGCATTGTTGATGAAGATTCCCCCACCATGGCTGTAGTCATAAAGCAACAGGTTACCGGTGATGATGTTTCCGGTTATGGTCGGGGAGGAGAAATGTGTAAAAATGCCTCCTCCGTTATACCCCTGGCCCGGGAATAGGCTGCCGGTACCATTGGTCACGGTGAACCCTTCCAGGATCGAGTCCAGCCCTTCACCGCTCTCAAAAGTCACGACGCTGCCAACATCGGGATCGGGCGGACTGCCGCCGTCGATGATCGTCACGTCTGGCCCTTGCTCACTGACCACCGTGATCGCCTTGCCGAGGAAGTCGATGTTCTCGACATAGGTGCCCGGAGCCACAAGCACCGTGTCCCCGTCCAAGGCCGCATCGATTCCTGCCTGAATGGTCGGCTGATCACCGGGCACGTGGATCGTGGCCGCCATGCCAAAAACCGGAAAGACCATGATGAGTAAAAAAACCAGCAATCGTTTCATGACAGGCCTCCTTTTCAATGGGTTGTGAGAGATGAAGCACCAGTGATTCCTCGGGGCCAGCACTGCACGTTTTGTGCTGCTCCACTTATATAAGCGCAATAAGGATGGGAAACCTGCAGCGAAAATTTGAATGGAAACACGTGCCAAACAGACGATAAGCCAAGTCCTATGTAAGGTTTACATCTAGTTGATGACTCGCAGCCGGAGTCAGGAAAGTCAGAAAAACATTGAGTTTATGACAACAGCATGGATAATAGGGAAAAGCGCAGGCGGCAGAGCAGGATACAGACAACATCGACGGCTGCCGTGAAATCCAGGTTCACAGTGGCTCATTTACGTTCGTCAACAACGGGGGTGGTGCATGGCCGAGCCCGCCCGATCCGAAGTCACCGGGATCCTTCTCTCCCTCCAGGGTGACGAGGCAGGTCGGCAGGAATACAGCGACCGGCTCTTCGAGCACGTTTACAGCGAGCTTCACCGCATTGCCGTGGACCTGATGCGCCGGGAACGCATCGATCACACCCTTCAGCCTACCGCGATCGTTCACGAGGCCTACCTGCGGCTGGTGGACCAGACCCGCACCAATTGGCGGGACCAGGCCCACTTCTTCAGGACCGCCGCACGGGCCATGCGGCGTATCCTCATTGACCACGAGCGCCGCCGCTCGGCAGCCAAACGGGGAGGCGGCAGTCCCAAAGTAACGCTGGACAGCAAGCTGGGCGTGGGGACAGAAAAAGCCGTGGGAGTCCTCGAGCTCGATGAGGCACTCACCAGACTCAATGAGATGGACCAACGTATGGCCCAGGTCGTGGAGTTTCGTGTCTTTGCCGGGATGACCGTCGTGGAAGCGGCGTTCGTTCTTGAAGTTTCCGAGCGAACGGTCCATCAGGATTGGCGGATGGCCAAGATGTGGCTGCGCCGTGAGCTGTGGGGAGGGCCTGCCGCTTGAAACCGGAGAGCTTCGCTCAACTGAAACAGATCGTCCTCCGGGCGGCCGATCTTCCGTTGGAGGAGCGAAAGGCTTACCTGGACGAGGCCTGCGGGGACGATCCCGAACTGCGACGCGAGGCCGAGGCGGTCCTGGCTGATGGCGCCCCGTCTTCGGATATCCTGCAAAGGGCCGGCAAGGTGACGGACACAGCAGTCGAGCCCGAGGCCGAAGCGCCGCCCATCCCCAAAAAGATCGGCCGCTACACCATCAAACGGGTCATCGCCGCGGGCGGCATGGGCGTGGTCTACGAGGCGCTGCAGGAGAAGCCCCGGAGGACCGTGGCCCTCAAGGTGATGAAGTCGGGCATCGCCTCCACCAGGGCCCTCCGGCGCTTTGAATACGAGTCCCAGCTCCTGGCCCGGCTTCAGCACCCGGGCATCGCCCAGGTCTACGAGGCGGGCACCCACGACGACGGCACTGGGCCAATCCCCTACTTTGCCATGGAGTATGTCCCCAATGCCCGGTCCATCATCCGAGTACGCCGATGAGAAGAAGCTGGGCACCAGGGAGCGCATGCAGCTCTTCGCCCAGGTCTGCGACGCCGTCCATCACGGCCACCAGAAGGGGATCATCCACCGTGACCTCAAGCCGGGCAACATCCTGGTGGGCCCCCAGGGACAGGTGAAGATCATCGACTTCGGCGTGGCCCGCTCCACCGACTCGGACATGGCGCTGACCACCCTGCAGACCGACGTGGGCCAGCTGATCGGCACCCTGCAGTACATGTCGCCGGAGCAGTGCGAGGCCGATCCCCACGACATCGACACCCGGAGCGACGTCTATGCCCTGGGGGTGGTGCAGTATGAACTGCTCTGCGGCCGGCTGCCCTACGACGTGAGAAAGAAGGCCTTTCACGAGGTGACCCGGGTGATCCGCGAGGAGCAGCCCACACGGCCGAGCACGATCAGCAAACAGCTCAGAGGCGACGTGGAGACCATCGCGCTGAAGGCCCTGGAGAAGGAGCGGGAGCGCCGCTACCAGTCGGCGGTGGAGCTGGCCCAGGACATCCGCCGCTATCTTGCCGGAGAGGCGATCGTCGGCCGGCCGCCGAGCATCGTCTACCAGCTGCGGATCTTTGCCCGGCGCCACAAGGCACTCTTCGGAGCCCTGACGTCCATCTTCGTTGTGCTGGCGGTGGGCCTGGTGGTCAGCACCGGGATGTATCTCAGGGCCGAGCGGGAGCGGGACCGGGCGCTGGCCTCAGAAGAAGAGGCTGAAACCGTGATCACGTTCCTCAGTGACACGCTGGCGTCGGTGGACCCGGCGGTGGTCCAGGGGCGCGAGGTGACCATTGAGGGGATGCTGGACAAGGCCGCGAAAGACATCGACACAGCCTTCACCGATTACCCACTGGTCGAAGCCACCCTCCGCACGACCATCGGCAGAACCTACCTCGCACTGGGCAAGTACCCAACTGCTGAAATGCACCTGGAGACCGCGCTCGAGCTTCGGAAGCGGGAACTGGGCGAGGAACACCCGGATACGCTCTCCTCAATGTACTACCTGGCCTATGTGCATGGGAACCAGGGCCACGTCGACGAGTCCATGTCGCTGTTTACGAAGGCGTTCGAACTTCAGCGGCGCGTGCTTGGTGAGGAGCACCCGGACACATTGGCCTCCATGGGCCAAGTGACCTACCTCTCCATGGAGGAGGGCACTTATGAAGAGGTCGAGTCGCTGTATGCACGGACGCTTGAACTTCAGCGGCGTGTGCTGGGCGAGGAACACCCGGAAACGCTGTTCACCATGCACTACATGGGCTGGATGTACTTGGCGTATGGCCGGTATGACGAGGCCGAACCGCTGTTGGTGCAGGCGCTCGAACTCAAGCAACGTGTGCTGGGCGAAGAGCATCCGGACACGCTGGCCTGCTTGAACGATCTGGGCTATCTGCACTATTGCCAGGGCCGGTATGACGAGGCCGAAGCGCAGTATGTGCGTGCGCTCGAACTTCAGCAACGCGTGCTGGGCGAGGGGCATACTTTTACGCTCTACTCACACTGGGGACTGGCCAGAACCCTGGTCAAACAGGGCAAATGGCAGGAGGCCGAAACCCTGGCTATTGATTTCCACAAGAAAATCAACGACGCACCCGTCCTTGAACACTTCGGGACGAAATACGCGGTCGAACTCCTCATCGAGCTTTACGACGCCTGGGGCAAGCCGGAAAAGGCCAACCAGTGGCGGGCGAAACTGCCCGAGCCAGAAACGGAGACCTCGTCGCAGCAGACGGATGGCGCCCACGAGTAATCGATCCACCACCCTCCGGGATCCCAGATGCGCAAGCTGGGGATCAAGTAATCACCACTCACAGGACAGCAGTTGCACGGATATGAATAACCTGGGCATAAATAATATTTGTATTTCGATTACGATTATCGTAATCTACATGCGAATATTTGAGAGATACCGATCCATGCAAAGTCTGACAGAACTCGTATACAAGCTGGCACCTCCAGGCGGGTTGTTCGATGAGTCCGTGGTGGCCACGCTGTTTCCCGAGGCCTCCAGGGGAGGCGCGCGGCTGCTGGTCCATCGCGCGGTGAAGCACGGGGAGGTGCTGAGACTCAAGCCTGGTCAGTATTGCCTGGCCCCGGAATATCGGAAATCCGAACCTCACCCCTTCGTTGTGGCCGGTATCCTGCACTCCCCTTCGCACATCAGCCTGGAGTCTTCGCTCTCGCACCACGGGCTGATTCCTGAGGCCGTGTTCGGGGTCAGCAGCGTGACCACCATGCGCAGCCGCTGTTTCCGGACACCGCTGGGCGAATTTACCTTCAAACGGGTACCGGCAAAAAATCCGGGGAGCGGTGTCAGTGCGGTGGACCTGGGTTCGGACAACTGGGCATTTATTGCCTCTCCCCTGCGCGCCATCGCCGATCTGGTCTACCTGAGAAAAGACGTACATTGGGACCAGGACGGTCTGGACTTTCTCACCCATTCCCTGCGGATAGAAGAAGAGGACCTCCGCCTGTTGCCGCTGGATCAATTGGATGCACTGCAGGAGAGTTTGACCAACCGACGGGTCGGCCGCTACCTGACCGGCATGAAAGAGGCACTGAAACCATGAATGGTGGCCTGCTGAGCAACCGTCTCCGGGACTACAACCCGGAGAGCATCCTCGAGCAGGAGAACGTCCTGCGGGAGTTGATCCAGCAACTGGTTCTGGCCAGCCTGTCCCGTGCCGGCTTTTTTAAAACAGCCGCATTTCACGGCGGCACCTGCCTGCGGATTCTGCACGGGAT
Organism: uncultured Acidobacteriota bacterium; assembly: GCA_963836075.1. Taxonomy (GTDB): domain Bacteria; phylum Acidobacteriota; class JAQAZP01; order JAQAZP01; family JAQAZP01; genus JAQAZP01. The sequence continues at coordinate 2,828 of CAWIIB010000008.1, read as the reverse complement.
GAGCCGGTTCTCCGAAGACCTTGATTTCCTGCTCAAAGATCCCGATCCGGAGTTCTCGTGGAACCCGTATCTTCAGCGGATCGTCCAGGATTCGCGGGCCTACGGGATCGACTTCGAGTTGGATGACCGGTCAGCCCCGGACGTGGCTGTCAGGAAAACGCTGCTCCGGCTTAAAAACCCTGGGGACAATCTGATGGGGGACCTGCCGTTTCCACGCGATCCGAGAAAGAAGATCCGCATCAAGCTCGAGGCGGATACCAATCCCCCGCGAGGCTCGAAATGGATCAGCCAGTACATCACGTTTCCGACGACCACGGCGATCACCACGCAGGATCTTCCATCCGCCTTCGCCACCAAGTCCCATGCCCTGCTCTGCCGGAGCTACACCAAGGGCCGTGACTGGTATGACTTCATCTGGTTCGTCGCAAAACAGGTGCGACCCCGGTTCGATCTGCTGCAGAATGCCATCCAGCAACAGGGGCCCTGGGCCGGTCAGGATATCCAGGTAGGCGCCGACTGGTATATCGAGACCATGCGCTCCCGGATCGACGAGATCGACTGGGCCACGGCCAGGCAGGATGTGTCGCGCTTCATCCCCGACCGCGAGCAGGAGAGCCTCGATCTGTGGGACACCAACCTCTTCCAGTATCATCTCCACCGGCTCGCCGAATACCTTGGCGATGCTTCTGCACGCACCCCGAGCTGATACCCGGGGCAACGCCCGGCACACAAGCTGGGCATCGAGCGGTAGCCTCCCAAGAAGCTACCGCCCGATCCTGGTCCGCCTAAAAGTGTCCCGCAGCCACGTTGGCGCCGTGGGTCAAACCATCCAACGCCTCCAGAGAGAGCCACTCGATCACCTGCGACCCATCATACGTGTACACCTTGATCCAGGTGCCGGCCCCGGGGTCGGAACCGGGAATTACTTTGTCGAGACCTCCCCCATCACTGTACAGGTTGCCGTGTCGATATCCCCCGACGGCGGATAGGGCGGCTGGTTGTACGGGGTCGGCGTCACGTCCTCTACGTGGAGCTCGAAGACATTGGCCCCCACCAGGCTTTCCAGCGCCGGCAGCGTCTGCATCCAGGCGGTGACGAACGTCTCGTTCGGACCAAGGTTGGTGTATCCCGCCCGCCAGTTCTGGTAGGACGCACCACCGGCCAGGATCACGTTGATCCTTCCGGCGATGGTTCGGTGGTATTCGACAACGTTGCCCAGCGTCACGCTGAACTGGGAAGTGAACGGCAGCACTCCCGAATCGGGAACGCAGCCGAGATCTGCCGTGACCGTATCGAGGAGGGCATAGTGATAGCCCATGTCCAATATGCCCTCATCGGGATGGCAGTCGGTGCGGGTCGTCCCCTCGATCAATGGGCTGAATGGATGACCGGTGTTCACGCAAGGGTTGACCACCCCCGGCTGACAGGGGTCCTGGCAGAGGTAGTAATCTCCCAGCGGTCCGGAACAGAAGAGCGGGTCTTCGTCGATATTCATGCCGCCCCAGTTGAGGGTGGAGCCGGCTTCCACATCCGCCGAGCTCTGGCCACCGTCCACATCGCAAAAGTTGATGGTGACGGTTGAATTATCAACCAGGGAGAGCTCCTTTCCGGCGGGTGAGCTATTCCCCCACATAATGTTGTTCTCCAGGGTGGCACTGGCCTCGGTAATGACCGCAATCCCCCCCCCGGAAAGAACGTCGGCACTATTGCCTGTAATGGTGTTGTTGGCGATCAGCACGTCCGAATCATTGTTGACATTTATACCGGCTCCGTAACGAGTCAAAGCACTGTTCCCGGTGAAGATATTGTTCAGTACCGGTGTCGTCGTGCTCGTTAAAGCAATGCCCCCGCCTCCGTTTGAGGCCGTGTTGTTTGAAACGATGTTTCCCGTAACGGTAGCTGGCGGAAAACCGGTTTCTTCAAAATAGATGGAAATCCCCCCTCCGGTTAGCCCAGAGTTTCCGCCAAACAGGTTGTTGAGAATTACAGGAGTGGCATTATAGGAGCGGATCCCGCCTCCGTGCGAGATGGCCGTGTTGTTGGTGATGGAATTACCGGAGATGATCGGGGAGGAGCCCTCATTGCAATAGATTCCGCCGCCCCAATTTCCGGAGTTATCCCGTGATTGTATTGTCGGAGACCAGCAGGGAGATGCTCTCGTAGCAATAGATACCACCACCATAAATTGCGGAGTTACCCGTAATGGAATTGTTGGAGATTGATGAGGAGGCACCAGATGCGGAGAAGATTCCGCCACCGTACTCTGCCATGTTATCCGTAAATGGAATTGTTGGTGATTAGCGCGGAGGTATCATATATGGCAATATACTCCGCCGGCAGTCTCAATGGCCGTGTTTTTGGTGATGGAATTATTCGAGATTATTGGGGAAGCGTTCCTGCCAGCAAAAGATCCCCCCGCCATAATCAGCCGAGTTATCGATGATGGTATTGTTGGTAATTAGCGGGGAGGAACCAGGATTGCAACAGATTCCGCCGCCATAGGTTGCAGCGTTACCCGTGATGGCATTGTTGGAGATCAGCGGAGAGGAGTTACCTGTGCAAAAGATTCCACCGCCGTTAGTTCCAGCATAACCATTTTGGATGGTGAATCCATCAATCACAGAATCCTGCCCCTCGCCATTCTGGAACGTCACCACAGTGCCGGCCTGATTCCCGTCAATAGTGGTGACATCTGGCCCCTGCTCGCTCTGCAGGGTGATCGCCTTACCGTTGAAGTTGATGTTCTCCACGTAAGTTCCCGGCAGGACGATGACCGTGTCACCGTCTGCCGACGCATCGATGGCGGCCTGGATCGTGCCGTGATCGTC
>CAWIIB010000007.1:0-4736 GCA_963836075.1 uncultured Acidobacteriota bacterium | reverse complement strand
CAAAGAGAGATCGGGGAATGGCCACACCTGGGGAGGGAGGGGAATGGATGCAGGCAGGCTCAACCCCGGTACCGTTCCAGGGTCTGGCGCATCCGGCGCAGGAGTTCGCCGCGGTTGAACGGCTTGCGCAGCAACTGCAGGCCCTCGTGGAGGATGAAGCGGGTGTGGATGGCATCCTGGTTGTAGCCGCTGGCGAAAAGCACCCGGACGCCGGGCCGGATCTCCCTGACCTTGTCAAACAGTTCGCGGCCGTTCATCTTCGGCATCACCACATCGAACAGACAGACATCGATCTCGTCGCGGTGCCGGCTGAACAGGTCCAGTGCTTCCGCCCCGTCAGCAGCCTGGATCACGGTGTACCCCGCGCCTTTCAGGACCCGGACGGCATACGCGCGGACCATCTCCTCGTCCTCGGCGATGAGCACGGTTTCCGTGCCGCCCACCAGCGGCCCCTCAACCGCCGATTCCATCACCTGCACGTCCGACTCCACCCGGGGCAGACAGATGCGGAAGGTGGTGCCGCGGCCCGGCTCACTCTCCACACCGATGCAGCCGCCGTGCTGGGAGACGATACCGTAGACCGTGGCCAGGCCCAGGCCGGTCCCCTCGCCCCACCTCCTTGGTGGTGAAGAACGGTTCGAAGATCTGCTGCCTGCGTCTCGTTCGTTCATCCCATGCCCGGTGTCGCTGACGAGAGCAGCACGTAGGGGCCCGGCGGACGCCCAGTGCGATGCGCAGCACTGCAGTCCTCTTCCAGACGTGTTCTGCGGTCTCGATGGTCAGCCGGCCGCCTCGGGCATGGCATCCCGGGCGTTGACGCAGAGGTTCATCAGCACCTGCTCGATCTGGCCCGGGTCGGCGTTGACCGCGCCGAGGTCGTGGCCCGGGTCGAGCTCGAGATCGATGTCCTCGCCGATGCCTCGCTGGATCATCTTGAGCAGCCCGGCGATCACGTCGTTGAGGTCGAGGGTCATCGGGCTCAGCACCTGCCGGCGGCTGAAGGCCAGGAGCTGGCTGGTCGAGGTCCGCGGCGCGCTCGCCCGCCCCGGACACCTCTTCGAGGCTGAGTGACCTGCTCACTGTTCGCCAGGTCGGAGCAGCGCCAGTTCGGCGTGGCCCAGGATGGCCTGGAGCAGGTTGTTGAAATCGTGGGCCACGCCGCCGGCAAGCTGACCGACGGCTTCCATCTTCTGCGACTGGCGCAGCTGATCCTCCAACCGCTCCTGCTCATCCTTAAGCAGGGCATTGTCCAGGGCCACCGAGGCCTGGTCCGCCAGCCCCTCGAGGAGCTGGACGTCACGCTGGTCGAAGGGCCGCCCGTCCAGGGTGTCGTGAATCTCGAAACAGCCGAGCAGATCGCCGGAGCGGCCGATGATCGGCACATCCACCAGGTTGCGGAACTTCAGCGCCTCCCGCACCTCCTGGATCACGTGCGGGTCGAAGGCGGCATCGTTGGAGAGGTAGGGACGCAGGGTATTGATGATGTGCCCCGGCACACCCTCGCCGGGAAGGAATCGCAGCGCGATGGACTGGATGGTCCCATGGTCATTGTATTCGGTGAACACCATCGCCCCATTCCGCATCAGACCGGCGGCGCCCGACTCGGCGCCCACCAGGGCCAGGGCGGTGGAGACCAGTTCGCTCAGGACGGACGGCACCACCAACTCGGTGTTCAGCCGCTTGGCCGCGCCGAGGAGCAGGCCCATCTGCTCGTTGCGCAGCATGATCGCCCGCTGGCGCTGCAGGGCCACGTGGAGCAACCAGGAGAGAACGGCCGCCATCAGCAGGCCGACCGCCAGCATGAACTCATCAACGATGGTCCGGTTTTCGGCCAGCAGCACCGGTGACGGTGCGATGACCAGGATCCAGGGTTTGTCCACCGCCCGGATCCGCACCTCGGCCTGGAAGGGCCAGCCGTGATTGTCCGGCCCTCCCGCCTCGTGCCCGTGTATGGGCCGCCAGTCCGCTTCGTGCAGACAGTAACGAAACCGCTCGTGGAGGTCCTTCTCCGCCAGGCAGCTGTCCACCAGTGTCTGCACCAGAAACACCCCGTTGATATATCCCGCGGGTTCACCCGAGGGATGGCGGACGAGGCAGTAGGTGGCGAACCCCTTGGCTCCCTGGAGCAGGTCGATGACGGTGGTCCGGGTGATCCGCCCGGTTTCGCCGGCCAGGGTAATCGCCGGCGCCACCCCGGGGTCAGGGTGGAAATGGAGGTCCTGGTTCAGCGCCTGCTCGTTGCCCTCGGGCGGGACGGTAATCCGGATCACCCAGTCGCGGTCGATCCAGTTGAGGGCTTTGAATCCGGGAAAAGCCTCGAGAAAACGGGCCGCTTCATCAGTAAAGTCCTGGTATGAGCCGTCCAGGTCGGTGAGCCACCCGCCGGCAAGGTGTTCGACGATGGCCGCCCGGGCGTCGATCCAGGCCTCCAGGCGCAACCTGACCTGTTCGGCGGTAACCTCGGTTTCCACCTGGAGCTGCCGGAATTCCCCGCTGTCCAGCTGCCACCAGAGGGTGATTGCCAGGGCCGCCGTAAAGAAAAAGACGAGGAGCGGCAGGGTGGTTTCACGGCCCGGCAGGTGCAGTCGCCCCGGAGATTTGGGTGCAGTACCAATCTGTGCCTCCAGTCGGGATACTGGCCGCCGGTCCATGGCGAGCAGTGAAACTCAAAAAATGGTAGCTGAATCAGATCAAGGTGGCAACAAAAAAACGGCTCGGCGAGTCACCCAAGGCCGATGACCATAAAACCCGCAAAACAGTCACAGTTGTCAATTCAGCATCAGATGCCTATATTGTTAAGTTCAGGGTTTTGCCAAATTGGTTCCATCAGGAGAGGTCATTAAATCCCATGCTCACATTCTCACCAAAACGCTCATGTTGGTTTCTTGCCACGTTGCTCCTTTTCCTGCTGCCTGCCTCGCCTGCCCTGGCTGACTCGGTGACCTTCACTCTCGAGGCCGGTGAGTCACCGCTTCTCCGCCGACGCCAACGGACTGGAAAAAATGGAGATGAACGAATTCGGCTCACTGACGACACCGGGCTTCCCAGCTCTCCCCTCGAAAATTTTTGCCTTTGCCCTGCCACCCGGGGTCCATGTCGTGGATGTTCGCTTCGACGCGGAGAAGCCGGTCCCCATCCCGGGCACGCACCGGCTGACGCCGTCGGCACGGCCATTTATACCGGCCAGGGGCTACGATTCCGAAAATCCAGCAAAAGGGATGAGCGAACCGGCGCGGATCATCGCCGGTAGCACCCCCTGGCCGCTCGCTCATGGCGAGTTCATCAACCAGGGCGGCTGCCGCCGCTACAACGTGGTGCAGGTCCGCTATACCCCCGTCCGCTACGCCCCGCAGAGCGGTGCCCTGACCCTCTGCCCGAAGCTGGGAATCACAGTCAGCTATGAACCGGACGAAGAACTCACCGCCGAGTGGAACCGGGTGAAGAACGACCCGGCGGCCGGAGCTGACGAATACGCCGCATCGATTCTGGAGAACTTCGAAGAGGCCCGGGACTGGTATGCCGACCCGAAGATCGAGGGATCGAGAACCGATGGATTCCTGATCGTCACCACCCAGGCCCTGGAAGATGCGGTGCAGCCGCTGGAGAACTGGGAGCGGATCAAGGGGCGCGCGGTCACCGTGGTGACGGTGGAGGCCATCGACGCGGTGTACGGCGACACCGACCGGGCCGCCAGGATCCGCCACTACCTGCGCGACAACTGGGCCGCCCTGGGTCTGACCGACGTGCTGCTGGTGGGCGACTACGCCGACGTGCCGATGCGCTACTGCCATACGCTGTATGAAGGTACCACCTGGCTCGACGTGCCCACCGACTTCTACTACGCCGAGTTGAGCGGCGCCGACAGCGCCACCTGGAACATCGACGGCGACAGCGAGTACGGCACCTGGGGCGAGGACAGCATCGACTTCATCGCCGAGGTGGCGGTGGGCCGGATCAGCTGGGGCGACCCGGCCACCGTGGAGAGCATCTGCCGCAAGAGCGCTGATTTTGAATACTCACCTGTACATGGGTCACAAAAACACGGCCATGCTGCTCGGCGCCTTCATGTCCGATGTCACCGACAGCGCGGAATTGATGGACCGGGTGCGGACCGACTTCTTTCTCCCCGGCGGCTGGACCACCTACGAGGTCTATGAGGATGGCCCGACCTACCACACGACGTTCCCCTACGACTACGCCATCGATCACGACCTGGTGGTTGACCTCTGGGCCAGCGTACCCTTCGGTTACCTCTTCTTCGGCGGCCACGGCGCACCGGACGGGTTTCTCTACAACCACATCGGCACCTCCGTGGACATCGCCTTTGAAAGCGCCGACGCGGCCCAGCTCAACGACCTCCGGCCGTCCATCGTCTATGCCGTGGGCTGCAACACCACCCAGCCAGAAGTGGCGAACAACCTGCCCCGGGCGCTGCTTGAACAGGGCGGGGTCTGTTTTGTCGGAGCCACCCGTGAATCGCTTCATGCCGTTGGCTGGAGTGACCCGGTTCATGGTTGGGTCCAGACCCTCGGCTACTATTTCACCGAAAACATCTACGACGGCCTTTCCACCGCGGGCGAGGCGAACCGCGATTCCCTGCGCAGCATGTATACCAGCCACGGCTGGGACAGCCACTGGTGGGGGATGTTCGAGTTCACGCTCCACGGCAACCCCGACCTCTCGGTGAATGACCGGCCCACGTCCCTCCCGGACCTCGGGGCCTACGAACCCAGCGG
>CAWIIB010000006.1:0-10935 GCA_963836075.1 uncultured Acidobacteriota bacterium | reverse complement strand
GACCAGGAAAGGGGGCGCCCGTTCATCTTTTCAGCCCTGCTGAGCGAGGTAGCCCTGCATTTCGTGGAGGGCCTGGTCGATGATCTCGTCCAGTCCGGTCATAGCTCGGCGGCATCCGCGGTGGCCCCCTCGGCCCCCAGTTTCTCCAGGCTGTACGCCAGCTCGGAGAGTTTGTCCACCTTGAAATAGCCCACCGACCCTTTGAGCGAATGCGCCGCGCTCTCCAGACCAGCGCTGTCCCCGGCGGCGATAGCACTGTGCATCCGCCCGCGCTGCTGCACCGACTCCTCGATGAACAGCCGGAAGATCTCCACCATCAGCGACTTATCTCCATCGAAGTCGGCGAGGATGGATTCGAAATCGAGCATACCGGACGTGGGCCGCTTTTCCGCTGAAGACGGTCGCGGCCCGGGAAGCCGGCAGGGGTGCCGCCGGAATGGCGGAGCCGATGGTGTCCAACAGGGCGTACAATTCCTGGACGTTGATCGGCTTGGTGATGTATTCGTCCATCCCGGCATTGAGGCAGGTTTCCCGGTCTCCCTTCATGGCATGGGCGGTCATGGCCACGATCGGCATGTGAGCCCCGCTTTCGGGCCTCGATCTCCCTGATCTTTTTCGCGGCGGTGATTCCGTCCATCACCGGCATCTGGATGTCCATCAGGATGCAGTCATACCTGTTGTGCTGCCAGTATTCCATGGCCATGGCACCGTCGTCCGCCACGGTCACCGTGTCTCCACGGCGCTGGAGCAGTTTCACCGCCAGCTTCTGGTTGACCAGGTTGTCCTCCACGACCAGAATATTCATCCCGGCGGCCGGCCGGGCATTCTCAGCCGGGACCGCCAACGGGGCGGCCGGTTCCTGATCAGCCGTTCCGCCTATCTTGAGACCTGTGGTCAGGGCCTCCACCATCGGGGCCAGTTTCACCGGTTTCATCAGGTAGGCCTCGATCCCCCGATCCTGGCACAGCTTGATGTCGCCCTTGCGGCCCAGGAGGTGAGGAGAACGATTTCCACATCCAGCGCCTTACTCTCCTGGATTCGCCGGCCCACTTCGAAACCGTCCATCCCCGGCATGTCCACATCGATCACGGCCAGCCGGTACGGCTCGTCGCCATCGGCGGCTCGCTCCAGCTCATCCAGAGCGGCTTCCCCGTTCTCCGCTTCACCGGACGGCATACCGCAGAGGGTCAGCATGTCCCTGAGAATGGCGCGGCTGACCTGGTTGTCGTCCACCACCAGCGCCCGCACGCCCTTCAGCTCTCTCCGGCAGCGTTGTCCCGCTGGCGGCCGAAGGCTCTTCGATCCGGAAATCGGCGGTGAAGTGAAATGTGCTGCCTCCGGTTTCCCCGCTGGTGGCCCAGATACGCCCACCCATCATCTCGGTGAGCTGGCGGCAAATGGCCAATCCCAGGCCGCTGCCGCCGTGAACGCGGCTCACCGAACCATCCGCCTGTTTGTAGCTGTTGAAGATCGACTCCACCTGGTCATCGGGAATACCGATGCCGCTGTCGGCCACGGAAAAATGGAGCGACACCACATTCTCCGATCGAGACGCCACCTGGCAGCTGATGGCGATGTCCCCGGCAGTGGTGAACTTGATGGCGTTCACACCGAGATTCATCACGATCTGCCGCAGACGGTTCGGGTCGCCAACCAGGTCGAGCGGGACGTCGTTGTGAATCCGGCACGTCAGTTCCAGGGATTTCTTGTGCGCCCGCACCGCCAGGGAATCGGCCGTGGATTCCAGCAACTGGCGCAGATCGAATTCAATCGATTCCAGGTCCAGCTGGCCGGCTTCGATCTTGGAAAAATCGAGGATGTCATTGAGCAGTTCGAGCATCGTTTCGGCTGACCCCGGGAAAGCTCGATATACTCGCGCTGTTCACGGGTCAGCTCGGTACGCAGCACCAGTTCGGTCATCCCGATGATGCCGTTCATCGGTGTCCTGATTTCGTGCGACATGTTGGCCAGAAAAGCGCTCTTGGCCATCTCGGAATCCCGGGCCGCGTCCCTCTCGGCCTTCAGCACCCGGTTATCCGCTTCCAGATCACGGATACGCTGCTCCAGCTGCAGCTGCAGCGGGATGTCCTCTCCGTCCAGCAAGGAAGAAGCCACATCGTGATCCTGCCGGCACCCATCGGTTGCCGGATCCAGCTCGCTGGATTCCACCGGTTCGGGTGGTCCCTGGGGTTCGCGCACCGGCCGGTGCCAGTCGGGGAAAAGGTCGTTAGTCATTGTTTCATCAGCCTCGCAGCAACATCTCAAGGTCGGACACCCCTTCTTTTCGGCATCTGTCCCCATTTTCGTGAGTATTTCCGCGCTCCCCGCAGGAAAATGGACCGCTGCGGACCCTTCCACCACCGACCCGATGCTGATATCCTTCTCCCTCAACCGGATTCGCCAGGACCGCCAGGAAGGGTACCGCAACCAGGATCCATGGAAACCAATGAAGATAAGAGCGCTGAGATTCGCGGCAATACTGGGTATGGCCAGTATTTTCTGGCTGGCCCCGGGCTGCGCACCCAGCCCGTCAATCGAGACGGAACAGCCGGTAAATGTCCTGCTGCTGGTGGTGGACACCTTGAGGGCCGATCGACTGGGTTGTCAGGGAAACGATTCGGGGCTCACCCCGGCCATGGACAGTGCCGCAGCTGATGGTGTCAGGTTTTCCAACGCCAGCGCCCATTCCCCCTGGACCCTGCCCTCCATGGCCTCGCTGCTCACTTCCCGGCATCCGTCCCGCCACCGGGCCGGAGAAAAACTCGGACCATTCCGCTTCAGCACCCTGCCCCCTGAGGTGCCCACCCTGCAGGAACAGTTCGCCGGGGCGGGATACCAGACGGCGGCGGTGATCAATGTCGACTTCCTCTCCAGATGCCTTCGGGATGACCCGGGGGTTCGACCTGGTGGATTTTGCATCCAGCGCATCGAACAGCGGGACCCGCATCGCGGCCCCCACCACGGACGCCGCCCTCCAACGGCTGGAACAGATGAACGGAACCCCCTTCTTCCTCCTGGTCCACTACTTCGACCCCCACCTGGAATACGACCCGCCGGCCGAATTTCGCCGGCGGCACGCCAGGCCGAAGGACCGGGCCGGAGCGGACCACCTCTTCGGCTCGAAATCGGAGATGGCCGCCCTGCGCCAGGGCCGGGTCAGGCTCTCCCCGGCGATGCTCGGACGCCTCGAAGCGCTCTATGACGGCGAAGTGGCCTATACCGACCGGGAGGTGGGCCGGCTGCTGGCCAGCCTGGCCAGCCTGGAACTGGATTCATCCACCCTGGTGGTGATCACCGCCGATCACGGGGAGGAGTTCGGCGATCACCAGGGGTTCGAGCATGGACACACGCTCTACCAGGAATTGCTGCACGTTCCGCTGATCATCCGGCTTCCCGGTCGCTTGCCGCGGGGCCGTGTGGTGGACAGTGCGGTCCGGTTGATCGACCTGGCCCCCACCATCCTCGAATTGACCGGGCTTCCCCCGTTGGGGGAGGGTTTCGCCGGAAAATCGCTGGTCCCGCTGATCGAGGATCGCGAGCAGGGCGACCGGCCGGTCTTTGCCGAAGGAAATTTCTGGGGAGACCGACCTCTACTCCTGGCGCTCGGACAAGTACAAGCTGATCCTGCGGCCCGGGGAAGGGGTGGAGCCCGCGGTCCGGACCGAGCTCTACGACCTGCGGCAGGACCCCGGGGAACAGCAGAACCTGGCCGGCCGGCATCCCGGGCGCCGCGACCAGCTGCTGGCCGATCTGCAGTGGGTCATGGAGCAGTCCGGGCGCGGGACCGGCACCGCCGCACCGCCGGCCGTGGATCTGGACCCGGAGCAGGTTCGGCGGCTCCGCCTGCTGGGGTACTTGGAGTAGGGTCGGCCTCACTCCCGGCCCGCCGACCTCTGACGGCTCACCGTGATCAACCCCAGAACGATGAGCACGAACCCCAGCAGTTCCCGCAGTCCCGCCCGCTCCCCGAGAAACAGCATGGCCAGCCCGCCGGCCGCCACCGGCTGGAGGGTGATGTAGGCCGCCACCAGGGCCGGCGAGGACCGCTTCACCGCCCAGGTGGCCAGGGCATAGTTGATCACCGTGGGCACCAGCACCACGTAGATCATCCCCATCAGTATCGGGGTGGGTAATGTAACCGGATTGAGTTCCGGCAGCCGGCCCGCCGTGACCACCAGCACGCCCGCACCGCCGAAGAGAAAGGACCAGGCGATGACGGTGAGCGGGGGCAGACGCCCGAGCAGTGGTTTCTGCAGCACCAGGAAGGCGGAGTAGCAGAGACAGTTGCTGAGGATCAGCCCGTTGCCCAGCAATTCCCCACCGCCGCCCAGATCGAACCGGGTGACGTCGAGCATCACCAGCGCACCGGCCACGGCGAGGCCGATGCCGACCAGACGGCGGGCTTCCAGACGGCCCTGGCCGAACAGCGCCGCCAGGGCCACGGAAAAAACCGGAATGGAGGGCATCAGGATGCCGGCGTTGATCGCAGTGGTGTACTGCAGGCCGATGATGAACAGCAGCTGGTTGGCGAACACGCCCAACAGGCCCAGCAGGGCCAGCCGCGGCATGTCCCGCCATGCGGGAATGGTCCGGTCGACCAGCCAGGCCAGCGCCATCAGCACCGGCATGGCCACCACCACCCGCGCACCGGCCACGGCAAAGGGGTGAAGGGTCGCCAGAACATACTTGCCCATGACGTGAAAACCACCGAAGGTGACCTGGATGAACAACAATCCCAGGTGCACCCGGAAGTCGACAGGCTGTGCTGTCTGTTTCATCGGCTCCTCAAAAAATGAAGGCTGTCACCTGGTTCACAGTCACCTGATGCCCATTGTCATCGCGAGGAGCAGGCGGAGCCTGCGACATGGCGATCTCAAAGCACTGCACGGTGAAGAGAGATGAGTTGCCGCGTCGTCCGCGTTGCGCTGGCCCCCTCGCAATGACGGGTGCGACCGGGGGCAAGACAGTATATCATCGGCGCTTCAAGCCGCTTTCTTGCCAAGATCCGCCGCCGGGCATTATGATTCAGCGGTATCGCATTTCGGCGGAGCAGGTTGAACCATGATCCTGGGCAAAAAAATCGTGGTGGTGCTGCCGGCCTACAACGCCGAGAAAACACTGGCCCGCACGGTGGCAGAGATCCCCGCCGAGGCGGCCGACACGGTGATCCTGGTCGATGACGCCAGCTCGGACCGCACCGCTGCCGTGGCCGCGGACCTGGGCGTGGAGGTCATCCGGCACCCGCGCAACCTGGGATATGGCGGCAACCAGAAAACCTGCTACCGGGCGGCGCTGGAGCGCGGCGCGGACATCGTGGTGATGATCCACCCCGATTACCAGTACACGCCGAAACTGGCCACCACCCTCTGCTCGGCCATCGCCTGCGGTGAATTCGACGTGGCCCTGGGATCTCGCATTCTCGGTGTGGGTGCGCTCCGCGGCGGCATGCCGGTCTACAAATACTTATCCAACCGCCTGCTGACCCTGTTTCAGAACCTGCTGCTGGGGCACAAGCTCTCCGAATACCACACCGGGTACCGGGCGTTCAGCCGGGAGGTGCTGCTCTCGCTGCCGCTGAAGGACAACTCGGACGACTTCCTCTTCGACAACCAGATGCTGGCCCAGGTGATCATGCGGGGCTACCGCATCGCCGAAGTCTCCTGCCCCTGCCGCTACCAGCAGGAATCGTCTTCGATCAATTTCCGCCGCAGTGTGGTCTATGGGCTGGGAGTCATGTGGACGTCCCTGCTCGGTCTGGGACAGCGGCTGGGGATCTGCCGGCCGGCGCTCTTCCGTGAGGACGGCCAGTCACTGCTTGACTGACCGTTTTCACCGGCTGGATCGCGGCTACGGACTGAAGCTCGCCTGAGATTCAAGGAATCCGCCATCGCTGCTTTCGGGCCGCAAGCTGGGGATTTGGTCACTTCGTCGAGTAGCGCAGGACGTTGAAGATCACCTTGCTCCCGTCCCGCTCGAGACCGAAGGGCAGTTCGCGATACCCGGAGAAGGCCTCGCGCAAACGGTCCTGGCGTTCCCGGGGGCAGTAGAGCAGGAGAAAACCGCCCCCGCCCGCACCCACCACCTTGCCCCCCAGGGCGCCCGCCTCGCACGCCATGTCGTAGAGCCGGTCGATACCCTGGTTGGAGATGGTGTCGGCCAGTTCCCGCTTGATGCGCCACCCATCGTGCAGCGCCCGGCCCACGTCGTCGATCCGCCCGGCCAGCAGGCTTGCCTCCACCCCCGGCACCAGCGCGCGAAGGGCATCCAGCTGCGCGATGCGGTTGCCGATATTCTCTTTCTGGGATTCCAGAACGCTGGCCGCGCTGCGGGTGGAATTGAGATACCAGAGCATCAGCTGTTCACCGAGACGCCGCTTGTCGCCCTCGCTGATCCCGATGCGCCGGCAGTCCACCCCGCCGTCCACCCCCACGTCGAAGCGGCGGAGGTTGCCGTAGGCGGCGATGTACTGGTCCTGGATGCCGATGGGGCGGCCGAGGGTATCCACCTCGATCTTCACCGCCTCCCGGGCCAGGCGCTCCGCCGTCACCTGCTCACCGTTATAGGCGTAAAAGGCATTGAGCAGTCCAACCGTGATGCTGCTCGACGAGCCCAGGCCGCATCCTTCTGAGGGGATGTCGGCCAGAGTGGTGATCTCCACGCCCTTCTCGATGCCGGTGATCCGCATCGCCTCGCGAATCAGGTCGTGACCGATCTGGTCCACGCGCTCCACGATCTCGCGGTCCGAGTAGTTGAGGACGATCAGATCGTCGAACCGTTCCTTGATGATCACGAAGACATACTTGTCGATGGCGGTGCTGACGAACGTGGTCCCCTCCCGGCGAAAGTAGTCGGGGAAATCGGTACCGCCACCGGCCAGGCTGACACGCAGGGGGGTCTGGGTGATAATCACGGCTCACGCTTTCCTGTAAAAATCGGCAATGGCGCGGACCACGGTCTCGATCCGTTCCTGCCCCAGTTCGGGGAAGATGGGCAGGGCCAGGGTCTGTGCGGCAGCCAGTTCGCTCACCGGGAACTGCCCCGGTTTTCCGCCGAGGCTGGAGAAGCACTCCTGCAGGTGCAGCGGCACCGGGTAATAGATCTCGCAGCCGATCTTCAGTGCCCTGGAGGTGGTCGCGCAGCTCGTCGCGCCGGTGGCAGCGGATCACGTACTGGTTGTAGATGTGGCGGTGGCCCGCGGCTATCGGCCGGTCACCACGCGGGCTGCCGCTGCCGAAGACCGGCGACTCCAGCGGCAGGGAAATAATCGCCCGCTCCGGGTCCACCAGCCCGGCCTCGATGAACAGCCGGTTGTAGGTCGCGGCGTTCTGCTGGCGGCCCTCGGTCCAGCCGTCGAGGTAGCGCAGCTTGACCCGCAGCACCGCGGCCTGCAGGGCGTCCAGCCGGAAGTTGCCGCCCACCATGTGGTGGTAGTATTTCTTCTCGCTGCCGTGCATCCGCAGTTCCTGGAGCCGCACGGCCAGTTCGTCATCATTGGTGGTCACCAGGCCGCCGTCGCCAAAGCCGCCCAGGTTCTTGCTGGGGAAGAAGCTGAAGCAGCCCACGCGGCCCATGCTGCCCGGCCCGGCGGCCCTTGTATTCGGTGCCGATGGCCTGGGCCGCATCCTCGATCACCGGAATGCCGTGCGCGTCGGCCAGGGCGAGGATCGGGTCCATGTCGGCGGCCTGGCCATAGAGGTGCACCGGCAGGATCGCCCTTGTCTTCCGGGTGATCAATGCCTCGATCAGGTTCGGGTCGATGTTGAAGCTCACCGGGTCGATGTCGGCAAAGACCGGGACGGCGCCCAGCCGGGCGATGCTGCCGGCGGTGGCGAAAAAGGTGTAGGGCGTGGTGATCACCTCGTCGCCGGGCCCCACTCCGCAGGCCATCAGCGCCGCCAGCAGGGCATCGGTGCCGCTGGAGACGCCGACGGCATGGCGGCAGCCGCAATAGGCCGCGGTCTCCTGCTCGAGGCCCTTGACCTCCGGGCCGAGAATGAAATACTGGCTCTCGCAGACCGACCGCACCGCCGCGTCCACCTCGGACCGGATGGAGGCATACTGGGCCTTCAGGTCGAGCAATGGCACGCCGGCCGTATGGTGACTACTCCCGGTTTTTCCGCTCATGTCGCTCCCCATGCGTTCTTCATCCCCGCCAGGTGCCGGCCGGATCGGGATCTCGCACACCACATGGCATAACTGACTGTATTCATAATTGGTTGCAGAGCGGCAATGGTAGCAGATGCGCTCTCTCGCTGTCCAACACTTTTGCCGGTCCAGGGGCACCGAACGGGTGTCATCACCGTGCGCGCTGGTGCGACCGGAGACGGCTTCAGCGCCGCCGGAGGATCGATGCGAATCTGTGGCGGCGCATGCGTGAAGCAGAGCGGACGGCGCTGTGACCCGCGGAAAAAGCATGGGAGGGCCGGCACTCGTCCGGTTCCAGCGCGGTCGCCCCGGCGGCGGCCCGCCGACTTCAGCCATGATGCCCGACGCTCCCTGAAATAGTCATCGTATTCCTGCGGAGTGAAGAGCATCAGCGCATCGTGGAGCTGCCCCCCGAGGAGGTCCGACCAGGGAGTAGACCTGGAAGTAGAGACGGTGAACCCAGCGAGCCGGCTCAGCTGGAGCCGCGCCCGGAGTCTGCTGGTCGGTGGCCAGGGGTATTCCAGCGACCAGACCTTCTCTCCATCGGGACAGCCGTTGCCGGGAAGGTCGGCCACGCTTGTCTCACCGGGGGACCAGTCCCAGTTGAACATCCGCCAGTCCGGATCCTTGCAGGCCACCGCCACATTGAGCTGGGCCCGGCAGAACCCGAGACGGTGGAACAACAGGACCGAGCTGACCGAACAGTTCGGCAGGGTCTTTCGGACTCGGTCAACTTGCTGGCCGCGGCGCGGATGAATATCTGGTTGGAGAGGATCCGGCGCTGGAAGAAGAAGGCCCGTTCCATCAGGTCGCCGAATTCCCTGAACTCATGATAGCCCAGGCGGGTGAAAATCAACGCCAGCAGCAACTGACCAATACCATGATCACCGCGATGCCCATGGTGCGGTTGACCACCAGAACGAAAGCGGCGAGGCCGAACATCGCCGTGGCCAGGTACATGACCAGAACGATCACCCGATGGGAAACCCCGCCCCGCAGCAGCATGTGGTGGATGTGCCCGCCATCGGCCTTGAACAGCGGTTTCCCGGCAAGCAGCCGCCGCAGAATGGTCACCCCCGTTTCGAGGATCGGCACCCCGAGGACCAGCAGCGGGATGGCGATGGAGACGATAAAGGAACTCTTCTCCCCGGTTCGAACCGCCATGGCGGCGAGCAGGAAACCAAGGAAGTAGCTGCCGCCGTCACCCATGAAGATTCGTGCCGGATGAAAGTTGAAGCGCAGAAAGCCCATGTGGCGCCGACGATGGTCACCGTGAAAATGGCCACCAGCGACCCGGCCGTTGAGCAGGGCCATCAGGCCCACCGACATGGAGATCAAACAGGCCAACCCGCCGGCCAGGCCATCCATCCCGTCCACCATGTTGAAGGCATTGGTCACACCCACCAGCCAGAGCACGGTCACCGGCAGGGCCAGCCATCCCAGGGCCACGGACTCACCGCTGAACGGGTTGGTGACCAGTTCGATGCGCAGGCCGAGCCAGAAACAGAGCAGGGCCGCAAACGACCTGGGTCGTGAGCTTGAACCAGGGGTTCAAACCGCGCAGGTCATCGATAAAGACCGACGAGGAAGAGCATCGTGGCCGGGATGAAGAGCACCTGGATGTCACTGAGATGGATGCTGAAGACCTTGGTGATTCCGTTGTCATAAAAAAGGAGCAGTGAGAGGGTGGCGATAACCGAGAGGAAGATGGCGATGCCGCCCAGCCGCGGAATCGACCGGGCATGGACCTTCCGCTCCCCGGTGGGATCCTGACCGATACCGTACTTTTCGCTGAACCGAAGAATCAGCGGTGTCAGGCAACACGAGATACAGGCCGAAGAAAGAAAGAGTGCCAGATATGTCTTCATGAAACCACTCGACCATCAATCGGCGTCTTGCACATCCCAGACCACGTCCCCGGGGAACCACCGATCTGTCCCGTAATTGTTCGCCGGAAGTATTTCCTTATGGCCAACACTGTTTCCATCGAAACATATATCTTCCGACATGAATGATTTTTTCGATGATTGGCGCAGCAAATAGTCCCGAGGCCACCCCAGGCCCGGCTCCAATACGCTGAAATAGAATCGATGGTGGTTTTTTTTCTCGTGACGAACCATACCACTCAACAGGGAAAGTAACAAGCAGACATGGCGGATTCGATGGATGTCAGGTCGGAGACGTCGGCGATAGAGCAGGTGGATGGCCAGGGTGCCGGCACGGCAGACCAGCGGACTTGATCCCAGCGGAGACGGCGCGAAACAGGTTGAGCGGATTGCGCCAGCCGGGCAGGTAGCGGTTGAACAGCGGCACCTCGTTGTTCACCAGGCGGATGGCGAACCAGTAGAAGAGCGCCGGGTAGCGCCCGCGAAACATCAGCCGGTTCTGGTTGCGCTGGGACCAGACCTGGTCCTCCACCACCCGTTCCCGACCTCCTCGTAGAACGCCGTGCCCTTGATCGGAAAAGCCACCGAGGGACCGAAGTGGTCGGGCCGGGTCTCCTTGAGGAAGCGGATGGTGGAGAGGATGTCCCGCCGGGTCTCGCCCGGATAGCCGAGCATGATGAAGTGACCCACCTGGATCCCGGCCTTCCGGGTCATCGCCGTGGCCTGCCGCACCTGCTCGATGGTGAACTTCTTGTTCATCCGGTCAATCACCCGCTGCTCCCCTGACTCCGCCCGTACCAGATGCGGAAGCAGTTGATCTGCTTCAGGGCGTCGATGGTGTCCTGGTCCACGCAGTCCACCCGGGAGAGGCACTCGAAGGGCACCACCGCATCCTCCGCCCGGG
>CAWIIB010000005.1:0-39731 GCA_963836075.1 uncultured Acidobacteriota bacterium | reverse complement strand
GTAGATTCCCAGCGCCGGAGCACCAATGAACTTGCCGATAACAGGTAACTGGCCCTGGTGACCGCCATAGTCGAAGAGGCTGAATCCCAGCAGATTGAAACTGAAGGCAAAGAGCTCGCGGAGCGCCCGGAATCGGAAGGAGAAGGATGGCCGCCAGTCGCCGACCACCCAGAGCAGCACCGCCGCGCAAAAACTGAGGGCCAGCAGCTGGATCACCAGGCTCCAGATGCCGTAGCCGGCCAGGGCCAGGCCAACGGCCAGGCCACCGGAAACAAGCACCGCCGCCGTCTCCACCAGGGCCAGCTTGCGGAAGGCCATGGCGCGCTGGAGCAGGGAATACTGCACCACCCGGAAGGAACCGATGAAAAAGTTCAGCGAGATGATCAGGGTCAACGGCCGCAGCGACGGCAGCTCGTAAAACGAGGCGATGGGCCCGGCCAGAGAGGCAAAGAGAACGGTGAGCGCCGCCCCGGCGACAATGTTGGCCCAGAACACCGAGTCGAGGTGCTCGGGCCGCAATTCCTTGCGCTGGACCACCGCCGCCCCCAGACCCAGCTCGCTGAACAACTGGGCAAACCCGGCAAAGACCAGGATCATGCCCACCTGGCCGAAATCGGCCGGCGTGAGCAGCCGGACAGCAGGATGGTGAAGGCAAACTGCAGCCCCTGCTGCATGGCCTGCTGCGCCCCGCTCCAGCCGATGCCGTGGAGGGTCCGGCGGCGGATGCCATCCTCGCTCATACCGTAGGATGTATGAGAATCACTCATCCGGACAACGGCTCCCCGCGGATGACCCGGCGCCACCAGAGGCAGAGGCTGATGCAGCGCCAGAGGAATTCAGGGCGGTCACCGGTCAGCCGGTCATAGTCGGCGAATACCGACATGGATCGATGAACGGGTTGTCGGCGGCGGCACGCAGGTGCCCCTCGGCCACCGGCCGCGCATCGGTCAGCCAGGAACGGTCATTGAAGGGAAAGCCGGTCTTCTTCCGCCGCCAGGCCACCGTTCGAGGCAGAAGCGGTTCGGCGCTTCGGCGGAGAAGTATTTCAGCCACCCGCGGCGAACCAGATACTCCGGCGGCAAGGTAAAGACGAACTCCACCAGCCGGTGGTCGAGGAACGGTGCCCGGGGCTCGATGGGCACGCCCATGGTGGCCTTGTTGCCCGACCGCATCCAGTAGTTCATCTTCCACTGGGTCATGTTGCCGATCATCCGCTCGTTGAAACTCCGCGGCGGCCCCATGTCGTGCACACTGAAGCGGCGGGGGTCATCCCGGTAGTAGCGTCCCAGGTCGGCGCCGGGGTAGGCGCCACCGCTCCTCCCGCTGACCCGCCGCCAGAGCTGGGCGGCGGCATCGGCCGCGGTGCGGGCCACCGACTGTTCGGTGTATCCGGCCACGTTGCCGGCCAGCGACAGCCAGCGGCCCTGCTTCAGCTGGTGGACCAGCAGCGGGTAGAAATACTCCGGGTACCCGGCCAGCAGTTCGTCTCCCGCCGCGCCGCCGATGAGCACCCGGAACCCATCAGCCCGCATCTGCCTGTAGTAAGCCTGGTTCAACTCGAGGTTCGGCGAGTGGAAAGGCTCCTCCTGCAACCAGACGAAGTCGTCGGCCCTGGCCCAGAAATCGACTGTTTTCCGGGCGGTACACATGGTAGTCCACGGCCTCGGGCCAACGGTCGCGAACCTGGCGGGCAAAGGGCTCCTCGTCCACCGCCGGGTCGTCGAACTTCACCGTGTAGGTGGCGATGGAGCGGGGCGCCGCGCCGGACGCCGCCACCGAAACGATGGAACTGGAATCGAGACCGCCGCTGAGGCCGAAGGCCACGTCAGCGTCGGCCCGCAGGCGGAGACGGACCGCGTCGCTGAACAGGTCGAAGAAGCGTGCGGCGCGCTTCGTCGAAGGAGATCTCGCCCGGCTGCAGCCGCTGTTCGGGAACCCGCCAGTAGGACGTTGCCCCGTCGATCAGCGTCCGTCCGTCGATGCCGGCCCGGAGGTCCAGTTCCACCCAGCAGGCCGGGGCAAGGGTGCGGACGCCCTCCCAAAAGGTGCCGTGGTCCAGATCGCGCCAGCCGTGCTTGAGGTAGTCGTGAACCGCCTGGCGATTGATGCCGAACGTCTCCCGACCGGCCAGCAGCAGGATGCTCTTGATCTCCGAGGCCCAGAACAGCGTCTCCCCGGTGACGGCCCAGTAGAGCGGGCTCTTGCCGATCCGGTCCCGGGCCAGAAGGAGCCGCTGGCGTGCCGTGTCCAGCAGGGCCAGGGCAAAGGGTCCGTTGAGCCGTTCCAGTCCGTCCGGGCCCCAGTGCTCCAGAACGGCCAGCAGCACCTCGGTGTCGCTGCGGGTTCTGGAATACGCGGCCGGCGGCAGTCAGTTCCTCCCGCAGTTCCACGTAGTTGTAGATTTCGCCGTTGAATGTCAGACACAGGTCTCGCCTGGTTCCAGAAGGGCTGGTGCCCGGCCGGCGTCAGGTCGACGATGGAGAAGCGGCGGAAACCGAGGGCCAGGTTGTGCGGCATCTCCGTGGCGGGCCCCAGCTCCGGCAGCCGGTCCCGCACCCGGCGGTGAATCGGGCCGCTCCAGGACCGGTGGCCCCGGTGGCCAGGTCGAAGGCTGCATATCCCTCGTCATCGGGGCCGCGGTGGCGGATCAGCGCCGCCGCCTCGGCCAGCGGGCCGAGGTCGGTCCGGGTCCGCGTCGGCGAAAAATAGCCCACCAGACCGCACATGATCAGGTTCCTTTCCCGCTACGCCCGCCGGGCGGCCACCAGATACATCCAGGTCCAGCGCCAGAATTCACGGTTCCACCGCCGGTCGGCGCGGTCGAGAAGCCGGGCGGCGATGTTGACCGCGGCGATCACCGGCCGGACCGCCGGACGCAGGGGCCCCCTGGCGACGGTTTCCAGGTAGTAGCCGAATTCGCTGCCCGCGGTGATCCAGAACCCGGCCAGCGGGGTGATCTCCTCGATGCTCGAAACCGCAGGCTTCGAAGACAGTGACGGATTCCGTGAGCTGGTGTAGCGGAAAAAGTCCCGCGGCTCTTCGTGGACATGCCAGATGAACGGCACGGTGTACAGGGCGTAGCCTCCGGGCCGCAGCACTCGGCAGGCCTCGCGCAGGGCCGCCTGCGGCTCCTCGAGGTGCTCGAGAACGGCGGTGGAGAGAATGCAGTCGAAACTTGCCTCCACAAAAGGGATGCCGTAGGCCGAAGCCAGCACATCGATTCGGCCCAGGTCGTGGGGGCTCTGGGCATGATCCAGGCCCAGGTGAAGATCCACCCGGTCCCCCACCAGCAGCGCCTTCTCCTTGGCCCCGCAGCCGATCTCCAGCAGCCGCCCTGAAAAATGGCGCCTGACCCGGTCCTCGATCTGCGCCCCGGCGATCCGGACCACGTTCCACGCCGGGTTGGTCAGGCCGTATTTGCGGTAGTACTCCCGTCGGTCGTCACTCATGGTCCACCATGGCCAGCAGTTCTTTCTTCCTCCGCATTCCGCGGACGGTGGCGCGGCATCGTCGAAAGCCCGGCACCGGCGGGTTGGACAGCTGAAGCTGTCCGAGCGCGGGGGTCAGAAGGTCCACCACCGAATCAGGGGCGGCACAGAACTGCTGGAATTCGGAGACGGAGCACCCGCCCTTCCGGCAGCCGGCCCAGGTCGGATCCAGCCGCTTCCCCCAGGGAGCGGAGCTGGCCGGCAACCTGTCCCGCCGGGGGCAGCGTGCGCAGTGCGTCATAGTCGTCAGGCGGCCGAACCGACCACCAGGACGAGGGGATCGTCCTGGACCTGGTAGCGCGCCCGGAGCAGGGAGAGCGCCACATCAGCCGGCGGCCGGGACACCACGAGAAAGAGCGCCCCTTCAAAGATAGCGTCCAGGGCGCCGATCCTCTGCATGTGCCTGACGTTCTTGTTCACAAAGGGCCGCCCGCCGTGGATGCGCTGGACGCAGGCCACGGTGCGCCGCAGTTCGTCCGCCGCCTCCGCCGGGATATCCGCCGGCAGACTGGTAGCGGTCGGGATCGAAGTAGCGTCCCCAGAACCCGCCTGCTTCCCGCGGGGCCATGGCGCCGATGCACCTTGCCGAAGCTGCTGGAGAAGTCGGAGCGATAGCGCCGGTGGGTCCGGGTCTGGAACCAGGTGGTGAGACAGGGGGCGTAGGGGAAACGGCCCACGCCGTTGGTCAGGTAGGCCACCTTCAGGCGGTGGACGATATACTGGTAGACCAGGGTGGTGCCCGAGCGGGGCAGCCCGAGGATGAAGAGCCGGGGTGCCGCAACGGGCCGGGAACGGGCCACATACGCCCGTTCCGCCGCCCGCAGCACTGGATGAACCAGGCCAGACCCCATTATGCCTGTTGTCCTCCGTTAGCCGGCCGTCCGCCGGCGGGCTTCCCGCATATCCCTTGACCTCATCCGGCCATGATGTCCCGCACCGCCTCGACCACGTCGTCCACATCCCGGGGCGGTCAGTTTCGGCGACAGGGGCAGCGAGACGGTCCGTTCGGAGATCCACTCGGTGTTCGGCAGGTCTCCCGGCTTGTAGCCGTAGCGCTCCCGGTAATAGGGGTGGAGGTGCAGGCCGAGGTAGTGGACCCCCACGCCGATCTTCCGCCGGGTCATCTCGTCGAGAAACCGGTCGCGGGTCAGGGTCGATCCGGTCGATGTCGAGCAGGATGGTGTAGAGGTGGTAGGCGTGGCGGGTCTCCGGCTCCGGCGGGTGGGGAGTGAACAGCGGCAGGTCGGCGAAGGCCTCGTCGTAGCGCTGCCAGATCTCCCGCCGTCGCCGCCAGTAGTCCTCCACCCGGGGCAGCTGGTGGATGCCGATGGCCGCCTGGAGGTCCATCATGTTGTACTTGAAGCCGGCATAGACCACCTGGTAGTGCTTGTACCCCTCGTCGCTGAACCGCTTCCAGGCGTCGCTGGCTCATCCCGTGCAGGGCCAGCATCTTGATCCGGTCGGCATATTCCTCGTTGTCGGTGAGCACCATGCCCCCCTCGCCGGTGACCACGTTCTTGGTCACGTAGAAGCTGAAGCAGCCCGAAGTCGCCGAAGGTGCCGACCTTGCGCCCGTGGTACTCGGCCTCGATGGCGTGGGCGCAGTCCTCGATCACCTTCAGATCGTGCTCTGCGGCGATGGCCATGATGCGCGTCCATGTCGCAGGGCCGGCCGGCGAAGTGCACCGGCAGGATGGCCCGGGTCCGCGGGGTGATCTTGCCGCTCGATGTCGTCCGGATCGATGTTCATCGTCTCCCGGTCGACAGTCGGCCAAGACCGGCATCGCCGCCGGCGTGGAGCACCGCATTGACCGTGGCGCAGAAGGTCATGGCGCGGCAGGATCACCTCGTCGCCGGGCCCGATGCCCGACGGCGATCATCGACAGATGCAGGGCGGCCGTGCAGGAGTTGACCGCCATGGCATGGCCGCACGCCCTTGTACTCGCGGAACATCTCCTCGAACCGGTGCGACCTTGGGCCCGGTGCCCAGCCAGCCGGATTTCAGCGAATCCACCACTTCGTCGATCTCCGGCTGCTCGATGATCGGGCTGCCGAAGACCAGGAAATCGTCTCTCATCGGCTTTGCCTCGTCGGCCCGTGGAACCTGCACCCCGGCCGGGAACAGGTCGTCTCCTGCAGCTCTTTTCGGTAACGTCCATTGGAAATCCTGAATTTTCACCTATTATGTCACAACTGTCGCCGCTGTTCCCACCCCGCCGGCACCGCCGTGCAGCATGACGGCAACCGGGCTATAATGGTGACCGATCCGCCCATTTCAACGGCACCATCATCGAGGACAAAGGCCGGCCCCGGCGCCACGGGTTGAGAAGGCATGAAGCAGCCGAAACAGCTACCGCGCAACCGTTCCCGTTCTCCCCGTCTCGAACGTTGCGCTGGACATCCTGCTGGCCCTGACCAGCCTGCTGGCCGTGGCCGTGCTGGTGGTGGACGACGGGGGTTTCCGGCTGACCCCCGGACTGCGCAATCGGCGCTCCATGTGCTGGAAGGCATGATCGTCGGCTTCTTTGCCGTCGACCGGCTGGCCCGGCTCTGGCTGGCCCGCGACCGGCGCTGGTATTTCAAGCACCACTGGCTCGACTTCGCCCTGCTGGCCGCCGTGCCGCTGATCTACATCGCGGCGCTGGAACTGCGCGGCACCGCGCTCAACGCCGGCATGCTCTACCTGGTGACCACCCAGGTCTACATTCTGGCCACCCTGGTGATCCGCGCGGTGGAACTCAACCTCAGGCTCTCCGGCAGCGGCATCCCTCCCGCGGCGGCTGCTGATCGGCAGCTTCGTCCTGCTGGCCCTGGCCGGCTCCGGCCTGCTGATGCTCCCCGCCGCCGTGCAGCCGCGACCTCTATCCCGACTGGGGCTACCGCGACGCCCTGTTCACCTCGGTGAGCGCCACCTGTGTCACCGGGCTGGTTGTGGTGGACACCGGCACCCATTTCACACCGTTCGGCCAGGCGGTAATCCTGATGCCTGATCCAGTTCGGCGGACTGGGGATCATGCTCTTCGGCACGGTGTTCGCCCTGCTGGTGGGCCGCGGGCTGACCCTGCAGGGTTCGGACACCCTGGGCAAGATGGTGGCCACGCGACAACCTCGGCGAGATCGGCCGGGTGGCCGCCTTCGTGGTGCTCACCACCCTGGCGCGTGGAGGCCGCTGGGCGCGCTGCTGCTCTACCCCATGTTCTCCGGCGGCACTGGACGCCGTGGGCCGGCCGCTCTCGCGCCTGGATGCGCGTCTGGCAGTCCGTCTTCCACAGCGTCTCCGCCTTCTGCAACGCCGGCTTCTCGCTCTACGGCGGCAGCCTGATGCACGGCACGGCCGAAGGCTGGGTCCGGCCGCTGGACGACCACTGGCAGGTCCTCGGTGTCTTCGCCCCGCTGATCGTCCTCGGCGGCATCGGCTTCCCGGTGCTGCGCAACTGCGGGCAGACCATCCGCTCGCTGGTCCGGCGCCGGCACTGGCCGGGCCGGCCGGTGCCGCTGGACCGCCGCCACCTCCCCCGCACCCGGCTCAACCTGCATACCCGGGTGACCCTGGCCGCCACCGCCCTGCTGATCCCCCTGGGGGCCGGCGGTCTCTGGCTCTTCGAATGGCTGGCCGGCAGCCGGATCGGCCTGGGCCAGGCGCCTGTTCCAGTCGGTCACCGCCCGCACCGCCGGATTCAACACCATCGATATGGCCGCCCTCTCCCCGGCCGGCAAGCTGCTGATGTGCGGGCTGATGATCGTGGGCGGCAGCCCGGCCAGCACCGCCGGGGGGATGAAGACCGTCACCCTGGCCATGCTGGTGCTCGCCGTCTGGAACACCATGCGCCGGCGAAAGGAGTTCGAGCTGTTCCACCGCAGCATCTCCGCCGAACTGGTGCGCCGCATCGTGGCCCTGGCGGTGATCTACCTGTCGCTGGTTGCCGCGGTGACCCTGTCGCTGGCCGCTATCATGCCCGACGCCCAGGCGGTGGACCTGCTTCTTCGAGGCCAGCAGCGCCTGCGGCACGGTGGGCCTGACCACCGGCATCACCGCCGGTTTGACACCCGTGGCCAAATTGATCATCATGGCTGCGATGTTCGCCGGCCGGATCGGGCCGCTGACGATCCTCCTGGCACTGACCACGCGGCTGCGGCCGGCCGACTACAGCTACCCCACTGAACACGTGATCATCGGGTGAGACAGATGGAACGATTCGCTGTTATCGGGATGGGACGCTTCGGCAAACGGCTTTCCGCCCTGCTGGCCGAAGCCGGGGCCGAAGTGATCGCCGTGGACCGGGACAGGGCGCTGGTGGACGAGATCCGCGACACGGTGACCCTGGCCGTCTGCCTCGACAGCACCGACGAAAGCGCCCTGCGAGGCCCAGGGAATCCACAAGGTGGACGTGGCCGTGGTGGGTATCGGCTCGTCCTTCGAAGCCAACCTGCTGACCACCGTGGTGCTCAAGCAACTGGGGGTGCCGCAGGTGATCAGCCGGGCCACCACCGACCGCGCGCCAAAATCCTCACCAGCATCGGCGCGGACAGCGTGGCCAACCCCGAACTGGAGTCGGCCGAGTGTGGCGCAGCCGCCTGCTGGCGCCCTCGATCATGGAGCGCCTCGACCTGTCCGAGGGCTACAGCCTGACCCAGTTGGCCGCGCCAAAAGTCTTCCACAACAAGACCCTCGAGGAACTGGACGTCCGGCGAAAGCACAGGATCACCGTGGCCGCCATCCGGCGCTCCCGCCGAATCGGAGAAGGGCGAGTCGGATGAGAACAAGCCGAGCGCACGGCTGATCAAGGTCCCCATGCCGGAGAGCAAGATCCTGCCCGGCGACATCCTGCTGGTCATCGGCAGCGACGAGGCGGTGGAAGCGCTGGCTACGCTCTGATCCTGATCCAGGGAAACGGCGACTCTCCACTGCCGGGAATTCTCCGCCGCACCCGTGAGAAAATCCGCGACGGATCGTGGAGCAGTTGCGGGCCGAACGGCTCCAGCTGTTCGAAGCAATGGTGATGGTAGTGACCGGCCATCTCCGGGCAACCGAGACGGCGGTAGTAGTCCTGCGACCGCGCCCTGGCCCGCTCCGCCTCCCCCCGGTGGTAAAACGGACTGTCGATGATGTGCAGCTCCCCGCCCGGCCGGAGCAGGCGGAGCAGACCGGGGGACCAGCATGCCGTTAAGATCGGGGAAATACTGCACCGATCCGGCCAGCAGCACCAGGTCCATCCCGCCCCGCGGGAACCTGGTCACCGAGCACATCGGCGAAGAGAAATATCAGCCGCGGGTTGTCCCCGAAGACCCGGGCGCCCTGTTCCAGCTCATGCCCGTTGACGTCGAGGCCGTATACCAGCCGACCCGGCCGGTTCGGCCAGCCGGGCCGCCATCCAGCCGTTGCCGCAGCCCACGTCGAGGATCACTGACAGATCCCGGTGTGCATCGAGATAGGTCTGCAGCCGGGCCAGCGACCGGGCCCTGACCCGCCACTCCCCGGCCTGGGGGTGGCCCGGCGGCACCACGGGCAACCGGCGCACCGTCTCGTCGTCCAGCAGCCGGCCCTCGCGCTGGCGCACCTCGCAGGTAGCGGTCCCTGGGGCCCGCGAAAGGCTCCGACGTCCGACAGCCGCCAGACACCGTTTTTTCTGGGACACCCCACCAGGTCCAGGCCGCCCGGGCCCGGTTGACGGGTACGGGATTCCTTCTCCACCACCTGCTCCTCCACACTCCTGCGTAACACCGTGAACCTGCCGCACCCCGGCTACGGTTCCCCCAGACCCAAGCATAGCCTGTTTGCAGCGGCCGGGAAAAGCGGGCTGGTCAATTGATTCAATCATCTCCAGATTTGATATACTGTTTTCGACTCCGGATACAGACAAACAGCCGTCAGCCGCACGCACCTCCGGGCCCCGGCCCTAACCGGTGCGTGCGGGCTGTACGAAAACCACCATGGAGGTGCCCCCGTGAAAAAGTGCCTGATCGTGATGCTGCTCCTCGTCGTTTTCACCATGGCGGCCGCCGATGACGCGCTGGCCAAAAAGAAGAAGAGCCTCGAAGGCATCCCGCTGGTCTGGAGCCCGACCACCGAGATGGGGGAAGTGGGCGCGGTGGACCTCACCGGCCTCTACGACCTGACCCTCGGGGTGGGCGCGCTGGAGGACAACCGGGAGGAGCCCGAACTGATCGGCGAAAACCGCGAGGATGAGGACAAGGGAACGATCCTCAAGGTGACCACCACGACAGCGTGGCCGAATTCGTGGCCACGCACATGAAGACGGTGATCGGTGACCTGGGCATCGACGTGGCCGACGAGGGGGCCGACGTCACCATCTCCGGCGAAGTGAAGAAGTTCTTCTGCCTCGAGGAGAACGTCTACCAGGCCGAGGTGCTGCTGAAGATCAAGGTGGTCAGCGGCGGGGAGACCCTCTGGGCCGGCGTGGCCGGCGGCAGTCCAAGCGTTTCGGCCGCTCGATGAAGGCCGAAAACTACCACGAAGCCTCAGCGACTCCTGCTCGACGCGGTGGTCAACCTGTTCAAGGTGGACAAGTTCAGGGAGGCCCTGGTGGCCGCTGCCGCAGGCAGCACGGAGTAGGTCGACCATCGACTCAGAGTGGCTCACCGGTCAGCGCGGCCCTGACCGGGACCGCCGAAGCCCGTACATGCTGAAACCTCGGACCCTTGCATGCGTATATCCTGAAGAGCACCCGGCGGAGTGTCGCCCGGAAACAACCGACGCACAGGTGAACAACATGGACGCAATCAGGATCGACAGGTAACCAAGGCCTACGAGGGGCACAAGGCGGTGGACAGCCTCGACCTGGTGGTGCCCCGGGGAAGTGTTTTCGGCCTGCTGGGGCCCAACGGCGCCGGCAAGACCACCTCCATCCGGATGGTGATGAACATCCTCATCCCCGACACAGGGCCGGATCGAGGTGCTGGGCGAGGGGATGAACGAGCAGCTCAAGGAGCGGATCGGCTACCTGCCGGAGGAGCGCGGGCTCTACCCCAAGATGAAGGTGAACGAGGTGCTGCACTACCTGGCGTCGATCAAGGGCGTCGGCGCCCGGGTCGGCAAGGAGCGCACCGACAGCTGGCTGGAGCGGGTTGGGTCTGGGCGACTGGAAGGAAAAGAAGGTGGAGGAGCTGTCCAAGGGGATGCAGCAGAAGGTGCAGTTCGTCGCCGCACTGATCCACGAACCGGAGCTGCTGATCCTCGACGAGCCGTTCTCGGGCCTGGACCCGGTGAATGTCGACATGCTCAAGGAGATCATTCTCGAGCAGCACGAACAGGGCAAAACCATCGTCTTCTCCACCCACATCATGGAGCAGGTGGAGAAGCTCTGCGAATACATCTGCCTGATCAACAAGGGCAAAAAGGTGCTGGACGGCCGGCTGAGCGATGTGAAGCACAGCTACGGCACCAACACCATCGCCCTGGAGTTCGACGGCGACGCACCGTTCCTCGATGACAAGGCCCTGGTGGAACGCGTTGACCGCTACGGCAATTATGCCGAGGTGACCCTGGCCGAAGGTGTAGCGTCGAAAGCACTGCTCGATCGGGCCATGGCCAGCGGGATCGCGCTGACGCGCTTCCAGGTGATGGAGCCGACCCTGCACAACATCTTCGTCAACATCGTGGGAAAGGAGGCCGCGTGATGAACAAGATACTGGCCGTCCTCAAACGCGAATACCTGACCCGGGTGAAGAAGAAGAGCTTCGTCATTTTCACGATTCTCGGCCCGGTGCTGATGGCCCTGCTGATGGGCCTGCCCACGGTGATGATGATGCTGTCGCCCTCGGTGCAGCAGAACCTGGCCCTGGTGGACCTCCACGGCGGGTTTGCCGGGCCGCTGGACAAGGCACTGGCCGATACACCCTCGACGATGACCGGCCCCGCTACCTGGTGGAGATGATCGACCCGGGGGACGAGGGCCCCACCGCCGCCCGCCAGGCTCTGAACCAGCGGGTGCTGGACGGCAGTCCTCGACGCCTACCTGGTGGTGAACCGGGATTTGACGAGGAAGGAGGCATCAAGTACTTCGCCCGCAATATCGGTTTCAACGAACAACAGCGGATGGATGACGCACTGTACAAAGTGGTCCTCGACCTGCGGCTGGATGCCAGCGATTCGGGTCTCGACCGCGACGAACTGCGGCATCTGACCCGGGACGTCGAGATGGGCGTCGTAGAGGTGACCAAGACCGGTGCGGAAGAGGAGAAATCCGAGGAGGCCCGGGTGATCAGCTTTGGCGTCAACTACCTCCTGATGTTCCTCTTCTACATGATGTTCATCCTCTGGGGCGTCAACATCATGCGCGGGATCATCGAGGAGAAGTCGTCACGCATCGTCGAGGTGCTGCTCTCCTCGGTCACCCCCTTCCAGTTGATGGTGGGCAAGGTGACCGGCATCGCCCTGGTGGGCCTGACCCAGATGGTGGTCTACGCCATTTCCGGCGCGGCCTTCCTGATCTACGGCTGTCGCAGCAGACCCTCGGGCCGCTGCTGCGAGGGGCTTTCGCCGGCGATGTTCGGCTACATGCTCCTCTTCTTCATCCTGGGCTACTTTCTCTACGCGACGCTCTATGCCGCGGTGGGAGCCGTGTGCAACACCGACCAGGAGGCCCAGCAGGCGCAGTTTCCGATCCTGATTCTGATCATGCTGCCAACGTTCACCTCTTTCTTTTTCATCAACAACCCCACGTCGATGGCGGCACAGATCGTGTCGCTGATTCCCTTCTTCACTCCGTTCATCATGTTCATCCGGATCAATACGGTGATGCCGGCCTTCTGGCAAATCGCTCTCTCCATCGTGCTGCTCATCGGCGCCAACGTGGGGATGATGTGGCTGGCGGGCAAGATTTTCCGGGTGGGGATACTGATGTATGGCAAACGGCCCGGGCCGATGGAGATCCTGCGCTGGATGCGGCGGTCGTAACAACAATGGGGACTGGCGCCCGGTGTAATCGCGAGCGTAGCGAAGCAATCTCATTCAGGCGGAAATGGCGCCGTTGAGATTGCTTCGTCGCCGTCTTTGCCGGCTCCTCGCAATGACAGTGAGAGGGCAGTGGTTTCTTTCGCTTAGTTCCCGTGTCCCCCGCGGGTCGTGGCTCGCAATGGCAAGAGTCACCGCAAACTTCCCGCGGCGACGGTCCCGCCCCCGGTTACCTGGCCGTCAAAAGCCAGGAAATCACAGTAGTCCAGCTCCAGCACGCCGCACCCGGTGGCCTTGAAGCCCCGGATTCGGCAGGGCGCCAGGGGTCGGCACCCGGCACGGCGACCAGCTCGTCAATGCCGTCGAGATCCAGGTCTCCCGCCGCCACCTGTGCACCAAAGCGGTAGTCCTGGCCATAGGCCAGGAAGCTCACCCCGGGCACCGGGGAGACACCACCGACGTCCGGGCGCCAGGCCCGAACGTGGGAGGAGAACACGTCTCCCGGTCCCGGACCGGTGATGATCTCATCCTGCCCGTCACCCTCCAGGTCACCGCAGGCCACGTTGACCCCGAAGCGGTTCGTGCCGTAAGCCAGGAAGCTCAGACCCGGTATCGGCGTCACCCCGGACCCGCCGTCGTGATTCCACCCCCGGACGTGGGGACCCGAATACCGCGCCGGGACCGGCACCGGTGATGATCTCGTCGATACCGTCCCCGTCCACGTCACCACAGGCCACGTTGACCCCGAAGCGGTTTGTGCCGTATGCCAGGAAGCTGAGTCCCGGGATCGGGCTGGCGTCCGCACCATCGGCATTCCACCCCCGGACGTGGGGGCCGAACATGGAGCCGGGCCCGGCACCGGTGATAATCTCGTCGATGCCGTCACCGTCCACGTCACCGCAGGCCACATTGACTCCGTAGCGCCAGGTGCCGTAAGCCATGAACGACAGGTCGGTCAGAATGGTTCCGTCAGCGTCCACCACCCGAACGGCCGGTCCGTATTCCGGACCGGGCCCCGGGCCGGTGACGATTTCGTCAATACCGTCACCATCCATGTCCCCCAGGGCAACACGCATTCCGAACCCCAGGTCCCCGTAAGCTCCGATCTCTCCGGCCAGGTCGGCCTGACCAAAAGGATCAAAAATTCGACCCCTGGCCGGGTTGTCCCGTTGCGGGCCCGGAGCACTGACAATCTGGGTGCGCCAGCGGGTGTGCGCTTCGGCCCGAATGAGGTTCGCGGGGACGCTGTCATCGACGTAGACGGCCCGCACCAGGTCACCGCTGCCGCAGTCCAGACGCCCGTCCCCCGCCACCGGCATGGTGGACGGAGAAAAGGCCGTGGGCAGCGTGCCCCTGAAGCGACCGCTGTCCGGCGCAGTTTCCAACAGTGTGGCCTGTTCCTCGTCCCCGGCGGCCGTATTGACCACCCGCACATCGACGGTGTCTCTGATGCCGGGATCGGCATTCGCCATGTGGTCCTCCAGCAGGAGACCCAGATCCAGGCCCACCAGGATTTCCCCGGTTTCCCCGCCCATGGCGTCAAGGAAGGAGAGGAAGGCCGTGGAGAGCCGGACCATGGCCACGTACCCGCCGGAACCCTCCTCCCTGGCATGGCAGGCCTTCCCCCCGAAGGCCACCAGCGAACCGTCTTCGGAGAGCGCAACACTGTAAGCCGAGCCAACGCCCTGGATCTCCTCGTCCGAAACGCTGAACACGGTTCTGGCGCTGTCCCTGTCGAAAACCGCCATCAGCATACCGTCCCCGTCGCCAAACCGGCCATGTGAGACCGCCGCAACCCGTAGTCCGTCAGCCGTCAACTCAACCTCGTTTACCTGGTCACCGAAACCGGTATTGCTGAACAGGGGCAGCGGCGCCGAAGCGTTGAAGACCATGCAACTTGCCGCCGTAGATATTGTCGGTCAAGAAATCGAGAGTTCCAGCAGCCACCGTGCTGCCGTCATCCGAAATATCCACACAGCTGACAAATGACTGATCGTCCAGAACCGGAAAACTGTATTGCCAGCGCTCAAGATAGGACGATCCGTCCCAGCCGTACAGGGCCAGTCGCCCGTCGGTGGTGCCTACGGCCAGCAGCGTCCCGTCACCGGACAGGGCCGGCAGGGCCTGGGCCCCGCCGGGATGGGTCACCAGGTCCAGCGGCAGACCGGTGGCGGTATCCAGCACCACCGTCTCCCACCGGCTGGCAGCGGCCAGGCGCATCCCGTCCGCCGAGCAGTCAAGACCCAGGGCCTGGGCGTTCATTTCGTGCCACCAGAGCAGCGCCCCTGATTCCCGATCGTAACAGACCACTCGCCCGATAAAGCCCGGTGAGGGTCCCTGGGCCAGGCCAAAGAAGAACCGCCCGTCGTCACAGGTTTCGGCGTCAACCCACAAGTGGTCCGGTGGTGGATTGCATCTGGTGGACCGGTTTCGGGGAGGCTTTGTCCCAGAGGTAGAGAAGAGACTGCAGCTCCGCGTGGTTGCCCCGGGTGGCGCAGACCAGGCTCCGTCCCGCACGGTCGCTCTCCAGGGAAGGAACCACTCCGTGCCCTGAATGTCAGCTCGCCACTCAACGCTATTCGTCTCACCCCGCCGGTAGAGCTGCACCCGTTCGTTGTTGATCCACCATCCGGTGAAAACAAACTCCCCGTCGGCAGTGATCGCCACCTGCTTGCGGTTCACCGATGCATCCTCGTGGTGCGTGTCCACCCAGAGCAGGCCCGGCGGACCCGGCCCTCCCCGCCCATTCCGTCCAGGGGTTCACCGGCAATCACGACCAGCGGGAACCACAAGCTCACCAGCCCGGCAATGAGCCACGAGCTGCGGCGGCGGGATCGATGGATCATCAGCTCCTCCAGAAATACAAGAACCGGCACGCAAAAATCCGCCTGGCGAGCCGGAGATGGCCGCTATCAAACCAACCACTTGTACCTATCGGCGGGACGATGAAAACGATAAAGGCACAATATGCAATGGTGAAGAGAGACTGTCATTATTATCATCCAGGGGTCGCAGGCGACGAAGCGATCTTCCGTGGGACCGCATTTCGAGCTCTCGGGAGACGGCTTCTCACCCCTCGTCCCGACACATGAACAGGGCGGGATCAGAGGCTGATCACCTGGCCTTCGCGGGCCGCCCCGGCACCGGGAAAGAGGCTCCTGGCAGCACGTTCCATGCGAGTCACCAGTTGGTCGTCGTGGTCCGGGCTGAAGTGGTAGAGCATCAGGCGCTGGACCCGGGCACGGGTCGCCAGGTCGCAGGCCATCTCGAACGTGCTGTGACCATACCCTTTCCGTCCACCGTCCCGGCCGGCATACTCAGTGGGCAGATACTGGGCATCATGGACCAGGAGGTCGCAATCCCGGCAGAAGGTGACCAGACGCGATCCATCCCTGCCCCCGGTACCCTCAATGTCGCTGGCATAGACCAGGCTGCGTCCGCCCAACTCCACCCGGAAGGCCAGCACGCCCCAGCCCGGATGGTTGCGGCAGCGCAGCACCCGCACCCGTGGAAGATCCCGGGCGGAGGAGGCGCGCTGACGCAGTTCAGGCCCGGCGCTTCCCCGGCCCCAGGAGATGATCTCTCCGCCGTCCAGATTTCCGATATTGATCGTGGCGGAGAGGCTTTCCAGCTGCACCGGAAAGTATGGTGAGAGGAGGGCATGGGTCAGGGCGTCCTCCATGGTCTCACCATTGTATCGCGGGCCAAAAATGTGGATCGTGCTCCGCGGATCGTAGAGCGGCCTGAAGAAAGGGAAGCCCTGGGTGTGGTCGTGATGGGTGTGGGAAATCAGCAGGGTCAATTCGAGGCCGCCGTCATTGCGGTCGGCCTGCTCCGTCACCAGTTGTTTACCCAGACCGACGATCCCGGTCCCGGCATCGATGATCAGTATGCGGCCGGCGGCCCTGACCTCGACGCACGAGGTGTTGCCGCCCACCTTCACCGTTCCGCTGCCGGGTACCGCATGACTGCCCCGCACACCCCGGAAAATGACCTTGAATTCGGTGTCCTTCTCGCTCTTCTTCATCTCCCTCTTTTCCCCACTTCTTCTCCTGACATTTTATTCCATTATCCCGGTGGATGATTACAGCTGTCAAAGCGAAACATGTTTCATCGCCCCGCAACGCCGCTATTGGGCCTCAGATGAGGTCCTGCCGCCGCTTTAGAACGCATTGCCGATGCTGAGATAGAACTCGCCTGCCCCTTCCCCCTCCTGGCGGCCCAGGATCCAGCCATACTCCATGCGCACCGGCCCCACCGGTGTGCGGTACCGCAAACCCACCCCGGCGGTGCTGCGCAGATCGAAGTCCTTGAACATGTCACTGACCCTGGGGAACACGTTTCCCACGTCGACGAAGACCGTGGCCCCCAGATCACCGTAGAGCGGGAAACGCAGTTCCTGGTTCAGGATGACCAGCCCCTCGCCGCCCAGGGGCAGACCGGATCTTGGGGTCCAGCGGCCCCAGCCGGTCGAAGGGGAACCCGCGCACGGTGCTGGAACCGCCGGCATAAAACCGCTCGGACAGCGGGATATACTGCTTGGACCCCGGCCAGCCCATCAGACCAAGCCGCACTGAGGAGTACCAGACCGTGCGGCTGAAAGAGCGGCTTGTGGTAACTGCCGCTGAACAGCGAGCGCAGGAACTGCACCTCCGAACCCAGTGCCTTGAGCGCTGTTCCCAGTTCACCGCTCATGAACAGCCCGCGGGTGGGGTTGAAGATATCGTCGCCGGGCATCATAGATCGGTGACAGTCTGAGCCGGGAAATTCGATATGTTTCCTCACGGTTCTCCACCACGTCCTCCAGCACCCGCACCTCGTCCAGCCGGTTGGCCTCGAAATTGTAGCCGTAGAGGAAACGCCAGTGCGGTGAGTAATCCCAGTCCACCTGGAAGGAGGCGCTGAGCCGGGAGATGTCATAACTCTCCTCCACTTCCTGGGCGGCAAAGGCCACCACCGTGGCCTCCATGTCGCTGCGGTTGAGAAAGCGGGTTTCCGTGCCGGTGACCTGCAGCCGCTGGCGTTTGCTGGACCCCCTGAGCTGCAGGCCGAGGATCCGGCGGGCGCCCATGAAGTTGAGGTTGTTGAACTGCAGGTATCCCCGCAGAAGCTCCTCTGTGTCGTATCCCGCACCGCCGGTGAGCTGGAGATTGTCCCGTTCCTCCATCTCCACCACCAGGCGGACCCGGAGGGGCCCGTCCAGCGGACCGGGCAGCGGCTCGTGGCGGATCACCACCTGGTCGAAGAGTCCGGTGCGGTAGAGATTGCGCTGGCTCTGCAGCATGCCGAAGCGGCTCAGCGGCTCTCCGGGCCGGACCACCATCTCCTGGCGGATGACCCGGTTGTCCGTGAGCACATTGCCGGCGAAGCGCCAGTGGTCCACCAGGTGCCGCCGGCCCTCCTCCACGCTCACCGTGATCAGGTGGGGCACCGCGCCGTCATCACCGGGTTCCTGCTTGCTGACCTCGATCTTCAAACGGGCGTCCACGAACCCCTCCTGGTCGATGTAACGCACCAGGTCATCCTTGGCCGCCTTGCGGCGGGAGGCATCATAGGGCTCACCCTCACGGTAGAGAAAGCGGTTGCGGACATCGATCTCGTTGATGCCATTGAGTCCGGCAAACCGAACCCGGTGCACCACGTCGCGCACGCTCTCGGTGATGGTGATCCGCAGGGGAACCGTCTTCTCCCCGCCGCCGGAGGATCCTGACGCCGGCGATCCGGTGAGATGATCCAGCCGGACATCGTTGTATCCCTTGGCCCGGTACACCGAACGTACACGGGCCAGGGCCTGCTCCACCTGTTCCTCCACGTAGAGGACCCCGGATCTTCAGCTGGGCCTGGTCCGGCTGACCCTCCAGGAGGCCGGTCACCCGTTGAGCGGTGAGCGCCTGGTTGCCCATGACCTCGATCTCGCCGATACGGGCCGCGGGCCCCTTGTCCATGACAAAAACCAGCTCCGTCGGCTCTCCGTCATCCGTGGGCGCCAGTTGTTCCACCGACACCTCCACGTCGGGAAATCCCCTGTTCCGGAAGTGGCCGATCAGCATCTCCCTGGCCCGGCGCAGGTTGTCGTCGAAAAAAGCCTCTCCGGACCAGAGCTTGCGGATCTTGCCCTTGAGCCCCATGGGGACACGCCCGCCTCGGTAATCCACCTTGAAGCGCGGCCCGGCGGTCACGGTCCAGAGCCAGGTCGGTTACCGGACGGTCGCCCTCCCCCACTTTCCGCGGCAGGCGGTCCACCGACACCCGGCACCGCAGGAAGCCCTTCTTGATCAGATAGGAAGTCAGCCGTTCCTGGTCATCCACCAGCCGTTTGGCATCCATGGTCTCCCCGGTCCGTATCTTCAATTTCCCGGCCAGTGTCCCTTCCTGCCTTGGAAGATGGTCCGGGTCGGCGAAACGGATCGTCCCCACCAGCGGCTGGGGACACGCCGTCGGCCAGGCCTACGTCTTCTCCGTCGGCGGACCGCCAGTCGTCCGGCCGGCCCAGGAGACTGTCCCAGAGACTCTTGTCCTTGCCCTGGGCAAAACTCATGGAGGTACGGTACTGGATATCACCGCCGTAGGAGCCGTCCTCTTCCCGGGAGGCCAGGACGGCCAACCGCTCGTCGATGCGGTAGCGCAGCAGCAGCAGCGTATCTTCGATGGAGGTGAGGCTGGTGGAGTAGGTGAAGAAGAGGTCGTCGGAGAGGTCCTTGCCCACGGTGATACGGGCCGTGGGATCGGTGGTGCCCTCGAGGAACATCGGCTGAATCTCGAAACGGGTCAGGCCGAAGGTCTCCTTGAGCCGTGACTGCAGCTCACCGGTGAAACCGCCGGTGAAGTAGGAGGTCACCTCCTGACCGGCCAGAGTCGCCCCCTCGATGCCGGGCAGCTCGGAGCTGAGCCGGCCAAAGGCCAGCAGCGAAATGATATCCCGGTCGTTGAGCCGGGGCACCGAAGTGACCTCGAAGGACAGGTCGTCGAAGGGACCGTCCGCCACCAGGGTGATCAGGTAGGTATCCACTGGTGGTGGAGGCCTTGAGGTAGAGCACCGGCTGCACACCCGTGGGATCGACGAAATCGACCCGCGCCTCCTCCACGTCGTACTCGATGTCGCGGAAGAGGAACCGCCCGCCGGGCACCGAGGTGACCGTGCCGGCAATCCGTGGATCGGCAAATGTCTGGCCCACCTCGAGGCTGCCGGTGAATTGCACCGTGCCCTCCTCGCTGCGGATGAAAAGATTGTCCGGTGCCTCCAGCGTCAGGTCGAGAGTCGTCCGCCCCAACCAGTCGTCCTCAACATCCGCTGCTGCCCCCGGGTCCGCCGCCGGAACGGCTTCCTCCTCCTCAGCGAAGACCGACCCGCTGTAAACGGTGCGGCGAATCAGGCCACGGCCGGTGAGGGTGTGACTCTGCCGGTCCCCCTCCAGCACCAGGTCGGCGTCAAAGAGGGTGCTCACCTTCTCCGGGTATGCCAGAACCATGTCCCTGCCGCGGGCCTCGAAACGGAACGACTCAGCGGCGTAATCCTCGCCAAAACGGAGGGTGCCGCTGCCGCTCACCGGCCCGCCACCGATCCGTCCGGCAAAATCCAGCAGGTCCAGACGGTCCGGCTCGAGGGCGATGGCCGCCTCGATGCCGGTGCAGGCGAAGTGAATCTCGGGCAGGGTCAGCTTGCCCTGGGTCAGGTCCACCCGGCCGGTCTGGGTCAGCAACGGATAGTATCCGCCGATGCGCAACTCGGCCAGCCCCGATCCGCTGAGCTGGAACGCCTCCCGGGAGAAGCCGAGACCATCGAGGTCGAAAGACCCGAGGAGCAGCATATCGGTGGGCGGTTCGGCGCCCTCGAAGGCCAGACCGGCCGCCGGCGCTGATCTGTGACCCGGCCGGCCCGAGGAAGCTGGCCCGGGGCAGTTTGAGGCTGCGCACGCCCTGGTCCATCAGGATGGGGAAGGCACCACGGCTCTCCAGACGGTAGTTCTCCGAGGTGCTGACCAGGCACTGCTCCACCAGTCCACCGAGAACCATCCGCTCGGCGAATGCCCCCGGCCCGCGCAGCCAGGCCGGCCACCGGTGACTCGGCCCATTGGCCGGGGATGGGCCGTGGCACGAGGGTGTCCTCCTCGCACTGCCGCACGCGGAGCGAGGAGAGCTCGCCGGCCAGCCAGAGCGGCCAGCTTCGACCGTCGGCAAACAGCAGTCCCCGGATAAGACCGCTCCCGGTTTCCGGCTCCAGCTCCAACCGCCAGATATCACCGTCCATGGCCAGGCTGGCCCGGCCAGGGCCCAGCAGGTTTGCTCCCCGAAGCGAGCCACGGGTAGTCAAAGCCGGCCCGCAGGCGTGAACCGGTCCTCCTCCCAGGCCCCCTGGCCGGTGAAGTCGAGCGGAGCCCGGAAATAGGGCTCGCCGGTCTCATCGTCCACCAGCACGGTGCAGGCACCGGGGAACTCCACTGCACGGCCGCTGCAGCGGAAGTGAACGTCCTCGAACCCGGGCTTGATCCACCCCGAGATGGTCATCCGCCCGTTGCCCCTGATCTCACCGTGCCAGCGGACCCCGTCCCCGTCCACTCCCACGCCGGCCCGGGTGAAGCCGAAACACCAGGGATCCAGGTCCCAGCCGTCACTCTCCACCACCCCCCAGCCCGCCAGCGGTGAGAAGGGGTCGGCCCGGTCGAGGTCCAGTTGCACCATCCGCCGGAGCCCCGGTGAGCGCCGGCATGGGCAGAATACTGCTCACCGTGTCCAGGGGCACGTTGACCACGTCGCAACGCAGCCCGATCAGCGGGTTGAGGGGGCCCAGCGGGCCTTCGGACTGTCCGGCCGGGGCCCCCGGTCATGCTCCTTGAGAACCAGGGTCAGGGTTTCCTCCGCTTCCTCCACCGACACCACTTCCGCCACTTCGGCCGGTCCCGCAGCGGCATCCTTGTCCAGGCCCAGTTTCGCCAACCGAAGTAGTCCACCCGGCCGTTGACCCCGTCGCCCTCCAGCACCATGTCCCGCAATTCGAAGCGCTCGTTGTCGAGGTGAAAACGGCCATCGGTCCGTCCCAGCTGGAAACCGGCCAGCAGCATGTTGTCACCCCGCAACCAGCCCTCGAAACTGGAAGGGCCTGCCCTCCTCCCGAACCAGGGTGGCATCCAGTTCAAGGATTCCGGCCATGGCCAGCGGCACCCTGTCCTCCCCTTCCCGGTGCCGGGGATAGCGGGGACCGAGGATCCGCTCCAGTGTAATCCTGCTTCGCCGCAGATCTTCGGCGGCCAGCCTGATGTTGAGACGGATGTCGCCGCCCTCCAGGCTCAGCGGACCGGTCAGCTGGATGGCAGTCTGACCGACGGTGAACGCACTGTCCTGGAGATGGAGTGTCCCGCTGGAACGCGTGGAAGGAGATCCGGCCGCGCACGGTGGGCGGGCCCATGAGGCGCAGGGTATCCTTCCTCACCCCGGGATCCACCTCCAGGTCCCCCGCGGCCACCAGGTCGGTCCAGCTGTGCACCGGCACCGTCCCGGCCACCTGGCCGCTGACCAGTCCCGCCGGCCACTCCTCCCCCAGGCCGAGCCAGGGCTGGATCGCTGGCAGGTCCAGCCTGTCCAGTTCCAGAGTGGCCTCCAGCACCCCCCGGGTATTGAGCGGCGTGAGGCTTCCGGCCCCGCGGCAGCGGCCCTCGAAGAGGCCGGTATCGAAACGGTGCACGGTCAGCCCGGCGCTGCCCACCTCGGCGAGGATGTTGTAATCCTCCAGCGGCAGGTCCCCGATCCAGGCGGTATTGCCCGGTCACCGTGCCGGCCAGGGTCCAGAGCCCGGTATCATCCGGCTCGCCCCATTTGCCGTTCAGCTCCAGGTCCACCGTCGAGATCCCGGCCAGGTCGAAAGGCAGCCGGGTGAAGCGGCCCATCCGGCCCAGCCGGCAGACTCCATCGATGGCCAGACGCCGGGGGACCTCGCCGTAGCGCCGGAAGCCGATGACCCCGTTGGCCGTCAGGTCGGCCGCCGGTGAGATGAGTTCCAGGTGGCGTACCCGCAGCCCCCCCAGGTCCATGGCCAGCGAGGCCACCATGGAATCCACCGGAAAGAGGTAGTCGTTGGCGTCCACCACGGCCGGGCCCGCAATGCAGCACCCCCTCGATCACCTTTGTGCTGTCGGTGGGGGCCAGCGAAAGACGCACATCCTCCACCTCAAGGTCCAGCGGGATCTCGCGGCGGCCATAGCGAAAGGTGCTCCGGCGGACAGTGACTCCGGGGAGGCTGATCGAAATCTCCCGCGGCTCTCGTCTCTTCTCCCTGCGCAAGCCGTGGACAAAGGCCATCAGCGAGTCCTGGTCCAGCAACACGTCCAGGCCCTCGAGGTCCAGTTGCTGGGCCCCGAAGGTCGTCCACCGTTCAAACGAAGGGCCGAAGGCGAAACGGAGCGATTCGAGGGAGAGCGTACAGGGACCGGAAAGTCCGCCGGGAACGGAGGGATCCGCGGGGGCCGGCGGCACCTCGAGATAGATGCCGGTGATCCGCAATTCACCGGAACGGAGGTCGAGGTCCAGGGTCTGGAACCCCGAACCCGGGGCAAAATACTTTTCCACCAGGCCGCTGAGCAGACTGGTGGCGACACGGTCCACCGGAGGGCCGAGGAGCAGGTAGAGCACCACGATGAAAAGGAGAATCGCCACGCCAGCCGTCAGTCTGGCGGCCAGGCCGAAACGGGAAAAACGCCGGCCCGTCTTTTTCTTTCCGGATTTCTCGGCTTTTTTGCTGGGAGTCTTCTCGGCCAGGGGTTTGTCCTCGCTTGTCTCTGGGGATTCTCCTATACAATAATACTATTCAAATGACCAGCTTGCGAACCGTTTGGGCCAAAGGAGCCGCACCGTGACCGAAATACCGAAAGCCGGATACGAAATGCGTGGACCACCCGGCGGACCTGCGGTTCCGTATCTGGGCCCCGGACCTGGAGAGTCTCTTTCGGCAGGCGGCCCGGGCCCTGACCGAGACCCTGTTCCCCGACGAGGAGTCGTCGGACGGTGCGCAGACCCTGGCCGCCCGGATCGATGTGGATCTGGAGGGCGTGGATCCGGACGACCTGCTGGTGCGCTGGCTGGGTGAGCTGCACTTCCAGGCCGAGACCCGCGGCCTGGTCCCCCAGGCCATCACCTTTCAACAGCTGGACCGCCAGCGCCTGCGGGCCGAGTGCATCATGCGCCGGGCCGACACTCCGGGCTGCGAAATCAAGGCGGTAACCTACCACCAGTCGGGCATCCGGGACACCGGCAATGGGTGGAGGCGACACTCCTTTTTGACGTGTAGACCGGCGGGAGCAGGGACGGAAGATGAGCGGAATGGGATTCAAGAAAATCGGCGAGTGCACCTGGGAGATCGGCAAGCGGGGCCGAATGCGGGTCCCGGCCCGTTTCTTTGCCCGGGAATCGGCCCTGGACCAGATCCGCAGGGACCAGGCCCTGGACCAGGTGACCAACGTGGCCCAGCTGCCGGGCATCGTGGGCTACTCCCTGGCCATGCCGGACATCCACTGGGGCTACGGCTTTCCCATCGGCGGGGTGGCGGCCTTCGACCTGGACGAGGGGGTCATCTCCCCGGGCGGCGTGGGCTACGACATCAACTGCGGCGTGCGGCTGCTGCGCACCAGGCTCGACCTGCGAGACGGTGAAGCCGCGGATCAGGGCCCTGGCCGACGCGCTGTTCAACGGTTCCCTGCGGCGTGGGCTCCACCGGCGCCATCCGCCTCTCCCCCGCCGACCAGCACGAAGGTGCTGGCCCAGGGCGCGGCCTGGGCGGTGGAGAACGGCTACGGCGAGCAGAGCGACCTGGAGCACATGGAGGAGCGGGGCTGCCTGGCCGAGCGCCGACCCGGACGCGGTGAGCAAGCGGGCCCTGGAGCGGGGCCGAACCAGCTGGGCACCCTCGGCTCGGGCAACCACTTCCTCGAGGTGGGCCTGGTGGACGAGATCTTCGACGAGACACGCGGCCGCGGCCTTCGGCCTGCGGCGAAGGCCAGATCACGGTGATGATCCACTCCGGCTCCCGGGGCCTCGGCTACCAGGTCTGCGACGACTACCTCAAGCAGCTGGTGCGCAGCAGCAGCAAGCGACCTGCCCGACCGCCAGCTGGCCTGCGCGCCGATCAGCTCCCGGAGGCGCAGAGACTACATCGCGGCCATGGCCTGCGCCGCCAACTACGCCTTTGCCAACCGCCAGATGATGAGCCACCTGACCCGCGAGATCTTCGAGCGCGTCTTCCAGGCCGGCCCCCGCGACCTGGGGATGGGCCTGGTCTACGACGTCTGCCACAACATCGCCAAGAAGGAGCGCCACACCTTCGAGGGCAAGGAGCGGACACTGTGGTGCACCGCAAGGGCGCCACCCGCGCCTTCGGGCCGGGCCACCCGGAAGTGCCCGCGGCCTACCGGGCGGTGGGCCAGCCGGTGCTGATCCCCGGCGACATGGGCTCCTGCTCCTACGTGCTGGCCGGCACGCAAAAGGCGATGGAGACCACCTTCGGCTCCACCTGCCACGGCGCCGGACGGGTGATGAGCCGCACCAGGGCCAGGAAAGCCGCCCGGGACCGGGCCATCGCCTTCGAGCTGTCGGACCGGGGGATTCACGTCCGCGCCAAGGGCAAGGGCACCCTGGCCGAAGAAATGCCCGAAGCCTACAAGGACGTGGAGGACGTGGTGGAGGCGGTCCACCGCTCGGGAATCTCGATGAAGGTGGCCCGCCTGGTGCCGCTGGCGGTGATCAAGGGTTAAGAGTCCGGATTCACTGTCAGCACGTGATACATGCCGTTCAGATTGGCGATCATGTCCCGCAGGAATTCACGCATGGCCTCGACGGCATAGCCTGAATCCCGCAAATCCTTCAGCTCGCGCTTGAGCGCGAGGTCCAGCGCTTCCTGCGGAGACTTGTAGAGGCAGATTCCGCCAAAGACATTCCAGTGCCGGCTCTTGTCCGCA
Source organism: uncultured Acidobacteriota bacterium (assembly GCA_963836075.1). Taxonomy (GTDB): domain Bacteria; phylum Acidobacteriota; class JAQAZP01; order JAQAZP01; family JAQAZP01; genus JAQAZP01. Next base: position 14,388 of record CAWIIB010000005.1, on the reverse strand, counting down.
CCGTCCTCCTTGTTGCCGGGCAGGAGGAAGTTGTCCAGGGCCAGCGAACCGGGGAGCGACTCGGGCGGGATCAGTTTGATCCAGCTGTAGGGGATGCGGATCGCCTCGTCGAGCAATCCCACCGCCCTCTTCTTGTCGCCATCCATGATACGCAGCGCCTCGCGGAAGAGCAGCACCATGGGCAGATTGTGGTTGTCGACGTTGGGGTCCTGGTGCTTCCGACTGGTCCGCGAGGCCGCTCGAAGATACCGTGGATCGTGCTGAGCGTATCCGATGATCGCCCGGAAATCCTCCTCCCGGGTGGTGCTCTTGTAATACTGCCACTCCGCACGCTGCAGGTAGCTCTCGAGGTCGGTGATATTGCGGGGCGGTCCCAATGTGGTGAGATCACAGGTCACCCCCAGGTCGTTCTCGAGGTGTCGTGAAACAGCCTCCAGGACGGCACGCCACTCCTGTGTCCCCGAAGTATATTCACCGATAAGCGGCGAGCCCAGGACCTCGCGCAGATGGTCGCGAAAGGCCAGCAGTTGAAGCGAGATCTCCGGCTGATGGAGCACGGTGAGCGTCTCCGCATCCTCAACCAGCTCGGTCAAGGCCAGCAGGAGTTCAAACTGTTCCCCCTCTTCGACGAGTTGCCTGACCCGCGCCAGCTTCCGTTCCGCATACTCCCGTTCGATGGGCAGCAGCCCTTTCTGACGTTTTTTCCAGGCCCTGTCGAACCGAACAGCCTCGTTGTACACAGCGGTACGACAACGTGTCGGCATAGGTACCGGCTGCAGACCGGTGGCTGAAGGTCTGGCAAGCCAGTCCAGCACCGAATCTTCGGCGAGAGGACCGGGCAGCGACCAGAGAGGCCGGGAGCGGTATTCGGTCAGCGAGATGTATCGATACAATTCACGGGGCCGGGGAAACAGCCGGCCATTGCTCCGCGCGCGATCTTCCGCATCGTACGGATTCCCGGCAGCAGCGACCAACGTACGGACGATGTCGAGATCTTCTTCGTCGATGATGCCGTTGCGGTTCAGATCAAGGAGCCATACCGTGGTGTCAGGAGCAGCAAAGGGGTCCTGGATCACGACTGTCGAGCACGGCCAGGTCAGCCGCTGTCCAGCGGTAATCACCGTCCAGGTCTCCCATCATGACCAGTTCCGAGTCGACCTCAACGCGGTGGGTCGGGATGGCGAATTTCCAGTAGGCGAGGCCCAGGACGCCAAGGATAGCACACGGCCAGCAGCAAATCGTTGCCATCTTTTCACGAGGAGGATTCCTGACACAGCTACCCTTCAGGATAGGTTACACCCAGCCACCGGGCCGCTTCTTCCAGAGTTCTGAATGCCTGTATGTCCCAGGGGACATCCTTCAGGTCGCCCATGGTGCTGGTCATGCGGGCCAGCTCAAAATCGTCGTCTTCCGGGGCGACCAGGGCCGTCTTGCCGTACTGCCGTTTCAGGATATTCTTCAGTGCGAATTCCAGGATAAGATGAATCTCGTCTGTGGACATCTGGCTCATGTACACGGTACTGAAATCCCAGATCGCATCTTTTGTCGGCTTGCCACTGTAAAAAGCCTTGATCGTCTCCAGCGGCTCTCCTGGCACGATATCCCCGGTAGCAGTGATGACGGTCAGGTCTTGATTCTCAAATGTTTTGATTGAGAAGGGCATGTTCAACTCCTCGGCTGATCAGATGTGCACTGGCTGTCCCTCTTCCTTTCAGATGCCTTTCTGCCATCCGGACCAGGAAGGGGGTGCAGCACCATCGACACCCCAGTGCTTCATGATTTGTGCCACAAGAACACGGTATCGCGGAAACCACACCACATTCAATACCAGGGAAAGCGTGGCAAACGGAAGAACGAGGTACGGGCGGCCATAGGTGAAGGAAAGCACCACACCATAGAGTGTGATGGCAACGTGCAGAGTCAGTGCGATGAACCGCTGGAAACGATACATCCTGTAAAGCTTCACGGCCAGCAGATCCGCGGGGGACAAATTGGCGTCAGCGTTGAGGGTCGTCTTTCCGGCATCCTCCACTCTCAAGCGTATTCGACGGTTCGAGGTCACTTACCATTTCAAAACCAGTGAAATCAAGGTCAGAAAAAGAGAGATCAAACTGAGCGGCACGATGAGATAGATCGTATCCGACGGGCTCGGGTCTGTTTCCCAAAGGCTGGTGTAGACGAGGAAGACAAACACCACGATCAGTAGGGTCATCACCGTCCAGGAGATCAGCGACATGCGGTGGACCGGCTTCAATGCCGTCAGCAGTCCGGGAGAAATGCTCATGCTGTCTAAAACTCCAGCACCCCCCGGTAGCGGTGCCTGCCCCGCTGCACCATCAGGGTGAAGGAACCGCGGCCAAAGGCCGGCACCAGGGCCTGGTGCAGTTCGTCCAGACCGGCGATCTGCGTGCCGTCGATGTGCAGCAGCACGTCACCGCCGTCGAGCCCGATGGTGTAGGCCGGACTGTTGTCACGGACCCTGCGGATGGCCACCCCCTCCTGGGCCGGCAGGTTGTAGCTGCGGGCCAGGGCCGGGGTGATCTCGATCACCTCGAAACCCACCCGGCGCCACAGTTCCCGGTCCACCTGCTCGGCAGGGAACTCGGTGCTGCGCACCGTGCCCTGCTTCTCGTCCCCGCCGCGGTAGTAGGTCACCCGCACCTCGTCGTCGGCGGTGTAGCCGCGGAGGCTCTCCCGGAAGTCCCGCGCCGATCTGGACGCTGTCGCTGCCCAGGGCGGTGATGATATCGCCCCGCTGCAGGCCGCCGGCCTCGGCCGGCCCGTCCTCCACCACCTCGGAGACCAGGGCCCCGCTGCGCAGGGGGAAATCGAAGCTCTCGGCGAGGTTGCCGCTCAGGTCCTGGACCTCGACCCCCAGCCAGGCCGGCACCACCGCCCCGAAACGGATCAGGTCGTCGACGATCCGCCGCGCCCGGTCGATGGGGATGGTGAAGCCGATGTTCTGGGCCTTGCCGCCGTAGATCGCGGTGTTGATGCCGATCAGCGACCCGTTGATGTTGAGCAGCGGCCCGCCGCTGTTGCCGGGGTTGATCGAGGCGTCGGTCTGGATGAAGTCGCGGTAGACCCGGTCCTCGGCGCGCAGGTCCGGTCCGGTGGCGCTGACCACGCCGGTGGTGACGGTGTGGTTGAGGCCGAAGGGGTTGCCGATGGCGATCACCGTCTCGCCGATCATCAGGTCGGAGGAGGTGCCCATGGGCACGCAGGGCAGCGCTTGCCGGCGTCGATCTTCAGCACCGCCAGGTCGAGGGTCGGGTCCGCGCCCACCAGCTCGGCCTCGAACTCCCGCTTGTCGGAGAGCACCACGGTGATCCGCGAGCCCTGGAGGATCACATGCTGGTTGGTCAGCACGTGCCCCTGGTCGTCGATGATCACTCCCGAGCCGAGGCTGCTGCGGGTGTAGCTGCGCTCCGGTTCGCCGAACCAGTCGAAGATGCTCGGTGTCCGCCGCCGGAGAAAGGGGTTCACCTCCACCAGTTGTTCGGTGGAGATGTTGACCACCGCCGGGGCCACCAGTTCCACCACTTCCACCACCGCGGTGCGCCGGGAGGCCTGTGCGGCCGCCGCGGCAACCAGTCGGTCAGAGGCGGAGCCGCCGGTATCGCTCTGTTGTCCGGAGGCCGAGGCCAGTTCCAGCGAGGCTCCGGCCGTGGACTCGCCCGCCGAACCGCCCGGGTCCGAGCCGCCCTGACCGCAGGAGATGAAGAGAGAAGAGAACGAGGCAGCCGTGAGTGATCATCTTGCGCATCAGGTGAACCTCCAGGGGGAAGCTGTGGTCGTTCGATCATTCGAAACCGTCTCTCGGAATCGTTCGCTTTTCAGCGCCTCGCGCAATTCGAAGGCCCGGTCCAGAGAGGGGCCGCCGCGGCCGCCCAGGGCCAGTTCGAGGGTGGCCAGTCCCAACGAACGGTACACCGCATCAGTGGGCTGGCCGCAGCGGGCCAATCCCTCCAGGTGGCCGCGCACCGTGGCCACATCCCCCCGGGAGATCGGGCCGGTGAGCGAACGGCTGGTGTCCCAGCCGCTTGACGTTGTCCAGCGCCCCCTGGACCAGGGGAATCAGCGCCTCCAGCCCCTGCTCCGGGGGCACCCCGGCCTGAGCCATCAGGTCGACGCAGAGGCCGGTGAGCGAGACGAGGTAGTTGGAGGCCATCACCGCCGCGGCATGGTAGAGCACCTTGTGCTGCGGGTCGATGCTCAGGCAGCGCGACCCGATGTGGTCCACCATGGCCTCCACCTCCGGCAACGCCGCCTCATCCCCCTCGATGCAGAAGAACCCGTTGCGGATCGCCTTCACCGCTTCGCGGGGGCTGGCGATGGTCTGCAGGGGGTGGGCGGTGGCCACGGCAGCGCCCTGACGGGCCAGGGGCTGCAGCACATCCGAGGTGAGAAACCCGCTGCAGTGGAGCACCAGCCGGGACTTCCAGGAGACCGGCGTCTCGGCCAGCGCCCGGGCCACCAGAGAGATGGCATCATCGGGGGTGGTGATCAGCACGATCCGGCTGTCCATCACCACTGCCGCATTGTCTTCGAAGGGGGCGCCGTCACCGATGAAGCGCACCGCGTCCTCGGCCTCGGCGAGCCGCAGGCAGGAAACCCCGCGAATGTGGTAGCCGGCGCGGGCCAGCAGGAAACCGAGGGTCTTCCCCACCCGGCCGCCGCCGATGATCGAAACCTTTTCACGGTTGGCCGGGGGCTGGTCCTGCCGCACGGTATCCGCTCCCGGTCTCAGATCAGTGCACGGTGAAATCGTCGTCCCCGCCCCTCGGGGGTCGGGGGAACCCGCCGGATGTCCGGTCCTCGCCCTTTCCGCCTTCATAGACCTTGTACTTCTTCCTCAGGGACCGTTGCCGGACCCGCTGGATCAGGTAGTGGATGTCGTTGAGAAAGCGGAGCCGGCGGATATAGAAATAGGCGAAGACCATCCCGCCGAGGTGCGCCAGGTGGGCGACACCTCCGCCGCCCGGGGCGGAGACCGAACCGAAAAAGGCGATGGCACCGACGATGAGCACCAGGTATTTGGCTTTGATCGGGGTGAAGACAAAGGGAAAGATGAAGAGTTTGGTATCGGGGAAGTAGAGGGCAAAGGCCAGCAGGATGCCGTAGGTGGCCCCCGAAGCGCCGATCACCGGGACCAGGGAGTTGGGCATGAAGATCAGATGGGTCAGCCCGGCGGCAATCCCGGTGAGAAAATAGAAACGTGTAGAACCGTTTCTGGCCGAAGAGCCGCTCGATCTGACAACCGAACATCCAGAGGGCGAACATGTTGAACAGGATGTGCATGAACCCGCCATGGAGGAACATGTAGGTGACCAGTTGCCAGATGTTAGAAGCGGCTCCAGGCGAGGTAGGGCTGAAGGGCGAACCAGCGGACAAAGAATCCGGGGCGAGCGTCTGGAGAAAGAACGCCACGCCGTTGGCGATGAGCAGAACCTTCACCGCCGGGGTGATCCCCGCGCCGGAACCGAACCTGATTCGCTGCTGCTGATACACCCTATCCTCCCCTGGTCCGCGGACCACTGGAACCAGTACCCCGGACGGCAGGAAAGCGCCCCGGGCACCAGTATTTAAAGGAAACTGGTTCCATTTAGAAGGATAGCTGAAACCCGGAGGATGGTCAACGAAACGCTCCCATGTTCCGCATACTCTTGACCGCGGCGCAGCCTTCGGGTCACCATAGATCGTGCGGCGTTTCCGCCTTCGGAAACTCATTCCCCTAAAGGGGGCTCCGATCGTGGAACTTTTCAGTGCCGCGGGCCGTAACATAGCGCGAAACAGGGAATACACCTCGGTTGACGCCATGTGGCTGGAGAGAGACCAATGAACAGCGCCAAACAACAGAATGACCTGATATTCCTGCTGGGCGGCATTGCCCTGCTGGTCAGCGGTCTGATCTTTCTCGGCGCCAACTTCGGCATCTACTCCCTCGACTCGCACTTCAGCAGGGGGATCCTGGCCCTGCTGGCCGGCTTCGGCTTCCTCGCCGGCACCCGGTTTCAGTCAAGCACTGAGATGGGCCTGGATCCCGGCGGCATTCTTCTCTGATCTGGGCCGCCATATTGCTGATCCATGCCGTGCAGCCCGGGACTGTTTTTCAGCCCACGGCAATCATCTGGGGTCTGGTCCTCTGGGGTGGGCCTCGGCACCCTGCTCGCCTTCCGGCCCAGCAACAACCGGTGGTGGCCGATCATCCTGGCCGGCATCCTCTGCTTCTGCGGCCTGGAAGTCGTGTTTCGAGCATCGTGTCCCGGCAGCCCCGATGGACCGCTGTTCATCCTCTTCGGTCTGGCCATCAGCTTCCTCGCCGTGCACCTGATCAACCGCCAGAGAATCTGGCCGCTGATCGTGGCCGGGGCCCTGGGGTTGCTGGCCCTGGTCTTCACCGCCGAAGAGTTCTTCCCCAGCAGCGATGTGGGCCCCATGGTCTTTATCTTCTGTCTCGGCCTGGTCTTCCTCTTCATCCACTTCAGGCGGCGGCGGATCTGGTGGCCGGTGATCCCCGGCGGAGTACTCGTGCGTCATGGCCATGGTCCTCCAGCTGGATGAGACATTCCACATCGGTGAACCGCTGGCGCGCCTGTTTCATTCTTCCTCGGATTGGCCGCCATCTTCGGCTATCTCTACCTGATCAGCAACGAGGTGAACAAACTGACCTGGGCCCGCTACCCGGCGGTGGCCCTGGCAGGGGTGGGGATCTTCGTCCTGGTGGTGGAAGGCGGGGGCAGCATGTTTCAGAATCTCCTGCTTCCCCTCGGTCTGCTGGTGGCTGGTGTGATCTACATCATCCGCGCCTTGCGGGCGAGAGGCAGGGAGTAGGTTCCGCGGTCCTGCCCCTCAACCCGCTTGCGGTGAGTAATCCTTCTCAAGCGCTATATCTAATCGAACTCCAATCGACGATCAATCTTCCTAGCCGTTGGTCTGCTTTCCGTCCGGATACTGGATGAAGGAACCGGAAGAGTAAACGATGTCAGCGTTGAAGGTGCTGGTGGTGCCGCCGTAGCTGCCCGCGCCGTCCGCCGTACCGTTCTTGCCCAGGCTGACAATGGTGTATTCCTGGGTGGTGAAGGTGGTGGTCCAGTCGGTGGTCCAGCCGTCGGCCAGCGGCGGGTTCTTCAGGTAGTCGGGCGCCAGGCCGGCGAGGGAAGAGGGATACTGATTGTAGTCGATCTCGTAGGTCCCCATGCCGGTACCCAGCGACCTCATGTCAGCCATGGTCCGCTTCTGCTTGCCGCGCTGGATGGCGTTGAGCAGGTTGGGAACCGCAATGGCCGCGATGATGCCGATGATCGCCACTACGATCAGCAGCTCGATTAGGGTGAATCCCCGGTTGTCTCTCTTCATGACGGCCCTCCTGCAAGCTGACGGGAATGGTCGTCTGGTCCCGCCTGAAACCACATAATGACGCTGCATTCGGATATCGGTCACACAGCGCCGTGAGTCGAGATGCCATACAAAACTGCAACTGCCGTACCATATCGACAGGACAACAGCAGTTCATGACAAATCATTTTATTTCAATTATTTAATTCAATGGCCTGGGGGTGCCGGTCAACCGGCACCCGGGGTGTAGACAGGCGAACCCATTACGATTTCGCAACCGCGATTACGAAAAATTGTCGATTGGACAGAACCGCGGAAACCATCTGCAACTAACAATTGAACCCCCGTGATCAGTCGATCCCGGTGAAAAACCGGTCCCAGCGTGGCCGGTAGTGGGCCTCATGGTCCAGCGAAAGCACCACGGTGCTGACCCGGCCGAGAATCTGTTCCATCCCCACCGCCCCGAAATATCTCGAGTCGGCGCTGTTGCAGCGATTGTCCCCCATCATGAAGTAGGTCCCCGGTGCCAGGGTCATTTCGGGGAAGGAGTGATTCAAGGGCCTGTCGGCAATGAACTGCACCGTGCGGCTCGAACCGGCCAGGGTCTCGGTGAATTGGAGAATCCTCCCATCGGTCCGGCCGGCCTGCTCCACCGGGCTGTAGGACGCCGCCTCGCCGTTGACCGAGAGCCGGTGGCCCTGCATGGAGACCACGTCACCCGGCACACCCACCACCCGCTTGACCAGCCGGGTGCCGTCCACCGGGGAGAAGAAGACCACCAACTCACCTCGCCGGGGCTCACCCCAACGGGCCACCCGTCGGATGGTGAACGGAATCTTGAGATCGTAGGCCAGCTTGTTGACGAAGATCCGGTCGCCCTCGAGGATGGTGGGCTTCATCGAACCGGTGGGCACGTCGTTCCAGTCGGCCACGGCCGAACGAAACGAGGTGACCAGCAGCAGGGTGATGCAGCAGCATCTTGCCCCAGGAGTGCCAGAACCGGACCAGTGGTGTCCTTGCCGCATCCGTCTTCTCAGCTCTATCGCTCATTTCCTCTCTCCCGTGTCAGCACCCCTCCGGCAGGCCACCTCATCGTCCCGCCGGCGGAGCAGTCCTCCGCCGGCTGTGCATCGGGACCAGATATCGTGCAACCGTACCTGTATACGAGACCTGGAGCGGATCCGTTCAGTGAGGATGGTCAATCGGCGGGTTCCTGATTGCGCAGAATACCGACGTCACTCAGTCGAACACCGAACAGGCGGCAGAGCAGGAGGTAGACCGCCAGCAGCACCAGCCCGCCAAGAACCAGGCGCCCGAACCCGGCCAGGCCGGTCTGCAGAGGCACGAAAGAGAGCAGCAGCGCGGCGGCCAGTCCCCCACCCGCAGCGGCAGCCCCGGCCTGGGAAATGATGACCACCAGCGGGCGCAGCGGGAAGTGCGGGGCGAGGATCCGGGCGGAGAGAATGGTGATGCCGATCACCACGTAGAGCCAGGAGAAGGAGACGGCGCCGGCCAGCCCGGAAGGGCCGAACAGGCGGCCCAGGGGCACGGCCAGGGTGAAGTTGACCACCAGGGCACTGACCCCGAAGAAGAGCATCGCCTTGTACCGCCGAACAGCCATCAGCATCTTGCCCTGGGTAAAGCTCAGTGCCTTGAATGTCCCGCCGAGGGCGAACATGAACAGTGGGCCGAGGGTCAGGGTCACGGCGGCTTCGTCAAAGGCCCCCTGCTTGTAGACCGAGGTGAGGATCTGGCGGCCCAGCACCAGCCAGGCAGCGGTCACCGGGGCCAGCAGCAGGGCTACCTGGCCAAAGGCCCGGCGAAAATCGTTGGACAGCTGCTTCAGGTCACCTTCGGCGGCACTGTCCGAGAGGTAGGGGAAGGCTGCCACCGAGAGCGCCGCCCCGAAGAGCAGCACCGGCATGTCCACCAGCCGCTGGGCATATCCCAGGGACGCCGCCCCACCCACCGAGACACTGATCCCCAGGAAGTAGCCCAGGGCCTCGGACGACTGGCCGAAGATCATCACCAGGGTCAGGGGCAGCAGGGTGCGAAGGAAGTCCCGTGTGTCCGCACCGGCGGGCCTGAGCATCGGCCTGGGCATTGCCGCAGAAGTATGGCAACAGGGCCAGGGTCCAGATCACGTTGCCCGCCAGTGCGGCCCAGGCCAGGAGGACGATGGTGGGAGACGGATGAAGCGCCAGCAGCAGGATCATGGCCAGGGAGAAGGAGATCGGGGCCAGGGCCGGCAGCAGAAACCGCTTGCGGATGTGGAACAGGCTCGCCTCGAGGCTGGCCAGCCCCTGCAAGCAGGGCCAGCGGCGTGACGATAAAGACCAGGCTGCGGATCAGCGGCACCTGCAGGTCGGCATCGAACGACCCGCCCATCAGCTTCGACAGCCAGCGGAAGAGGCCGCCCAGGCCGAAGGAAAGGAGATCCGCCAGCAGCACCGCCCCCAGCAGCATCAGAAAAGTGACCAGCAGCAGCGTGCCCCAGAACCGCCTGGTCCGCTCAGTGCCCCTGCCCCACCTCAGCTCGGCCGCCGCTGCCAGCGGCACCACGGCGCCGGAGATGGCCGGCACCACCACCCCGGCCAGCAGGTAGGGGATGGCGATGGCCACGTTGAAGGCATCCATGGCCGGCCCCACACCGAAGCTGCCGGCCACCACCACTTCCTTGAGCAGCCCCACCACGCGCACCACCACCGTGGCCAGGATCACCAGCCAGGCGGCACGGGTCACAGGTTCGACGTGAGCGGTTGATCAAGGTAAAGCCTCCGGAGTATCGCTGAGGCAATCAATACGTTTGGACAGGGAAATGAAACAGGCCGCTGAAGGGCACACCGAATAAAGGTGGACCATCAGCGGCCACGACATATCATATTATCAGACCTGCGGAGAGGAATGAAGACGGCGGCCCGGGGAGAATCCCCGGACCGCCGCTGGAATCATCAGGGAAGAATGCCCGTCACCGTGCAGCCATCGCTGGCCTGGTCGCCGGCAGCCGGATAGGGCGGCTGGTTGTAGGGCGCCGGGGTGACGTCCCGGGCCAGAAGGGTGAATGTATTCACACCGGCCAACGAGCCCAGGGCGGGGATGCTCTGGCCCCAGCTGGTGAAGTAGCTGCTGGAGGGGCTGATGTTGCTCCAGCCGGCCCGCCAGCTGCTGTACTGCTGCCCGCTGGCCAGGTCGAGGTCGATCCTCCCGGCCAGACGGCGGGACTGCCCGCTGTACAGGTTGGCCATCTCCACTGAAATGGTGGTGGTGAAGGGCAGGATCCCCTCGTCGGGCAGACAGCTCATGGAGGCCGCCACCGTTCCGGAAGCGGTGTCGCAGGCATCGCCCACACCGTTCTGGTCCGCATCCTCCTGATTGGGGTTCGGAATATCGGGACAGTTGTCGGGGCCATCGGGGATGCCGTCCCCGTCACTGTCCGAAGTTCCGCTCCAGGTGAAGGTGTCGATCATCCCCAGGTCGTTGGTGGCCACGATGCCGGCACTGAGCATGTAGCTCAGGGAATTGTCGAGGTACTCCCGGAACTCGCTGCTCGGGTTGTCCGGGTCGGCGCTGGGATAGGGCCAGGGCGCCGAGTAGCCGTTGGCGATGAAGGCCGGGATGAGGATGTTCTTCACCGCCCAGATGTCGGTGGCCACCGGATCGGTGGAGGCCAGCAGGATGTCCCGCCGGGTGGCTTCGGTGTATTCGGTCCACGGTCCGTCGTAGGGATTGGCGTGGATCCAGATGCAGTCGAGGATGTTCAGGTCGGCCGCCTGGATCTCCCCCATCAGGGCCCCCATCATCCCGTTGCCGATGGCGCTGTGAGAGTTGGTGCTCAACCCGTCGGTCACCACACCCATGTAGTGCTTGACACAGGCGGTGGCGCCGTACGTGGCGTGGTGCGACTTCAGCACCGGCAGGTTGATGAACTTCAGTTTCCCACGGTCATAGCTGCTGCCGTTCCAGATCCCGTCGCGCAGGCTGATATACGTTCCGTCATCGGATGTGAACTTTGGGTACGAGACCCGACCGCCCAGACCGGAGTTGTAGGCATAGACCACGTAGCCGTCGCTGTAATCGCCATCGGAGAACTCGTCCACCGAGGTGTAGCGGGTCACGGTCCAGTCAAAATGCGAGACGTTGAACCCCAGCCCCTGGAAGGAAACCACCACGTCGTGGGGTGAGCGGGAATGGGTCTCGGCATTGTTGTATGCCCTGTCGAACCCGTTGATCGAGTTGAACTGCGAGTTCTCGCAGACCACGATCTCGCCGGTGAAACCGTCGGGATGGTCGACGATGCGCCTGATCACTCCGCTCAGCACGTCGGTGTTCGTCCCGCCCCGCTCGTCCCACTGGTAATTGATCTTGATCACCACCACATCGTCGGCGGCGACGATCCCGCCGGGCCCTGATATCAGCGACTGGGTGGCTGACTGGTAGAACTTCAGCCCCTCGCTGCCCATCAGGTTGAGCAGGTATTCCACCCCGAGGAAGCGGTCACCCACCGGCGCCTGGGGGCACTCGGTGACCTGGAAGATCTGGGCCCGGTAGCCCCGCGGCGGGCTGAACGGCACACCGTCATACGATTCGGCATACGAGGTGTAGCCCCAGATCCCGGCGGTGGCCAGCAGGCCGACAATGGCCAGGGTCGCTCCTACCGGCGTACGAAGGCCGGCGGAAAGACGGCGCCGTGCAGAGATCATCGTCGCCACCAGCGGACCGCCAAAGGCGAGCCAGGCCGCCGAGAAGGCCGCCTGCTGGCAGGGGTAGGTGAAACGGCTGGGCTTCAAACCGCTGCGCAGGACGAGCCACAACAGCGAGAGGAATCCGCTGGTCATGGCCCAGGTGAGCGCCCAGATCCGGGCCCAGCGAGGGAAGAATGGCTGTGGGGAATCGTGTTTCATGATGAATCCTTATCAGGTGGGTCAGGTGGGCTTCGACCGCGAAAACCGCACATTCACATAACTTATTCCATCAATATAAGGGTTTTTGAAGGGAATAACCAGTCAGTCCCTTCTCGGAATGTGCAATGGAAGGCCACGGTGTCCGGCTGTCACAAAAAACGTCCGTTACAGACAACCAGAAGTGAATAGTATATAATATCTATCGATTATCAGCGTTTCCACTGAGCAGGATAAGATCATGACCGGACCGCCCCAGGGTCCCTGACCGGGAAGACAAGAGCAGACTCGACATCCCTGATGTGGCTGTCGACCTGGATCCTTCCCATGATTCCCTGCTCATCGTCTTTGCCGGTCTGGGACTGGGCGGCAAGTATGAAAAACCACAATTCGAGTTTCCGGGTGTCCTGAAGCGGATCACGGCGAGCAAGATATTTCTACGCGATCCGCACCGGCTCTGGTACCTGGCCGGGATTCCCGGCGTGGGGGACTGTGCCGAAGATATCGGCCTCCACCTGCTCGACCTGGTGGAAGAAGCTGAACCCGAGCGCGTCATCTGTCTCGGCGCTTCCGCCGGGGCCTACGCCGCCATCCTTTTCGGCACCTTTATCGGTGCCACCCAGATTCACGCCTTCGGACCGCAGACCCGTCTTCTTCATCCCGGCGATTCCCGCTTCCAGGATCAATTGGCGACGCTGCACCGGCTCACCGGCACCGCCAATCCCTACCTGGATCTGGGCCGGTTGCTGGCAGAGGACTACGACGGGTCGTCCGACATCACGATCTACTACGACCCCGGCAACACCCGGGACCAACGCCACGCCGACCGCTTGCGCGGGATTCCCAACGTGGTCCTGAAGCGGGTCGAAGGCGGAGGGCACCGGGTGGCCAGACAAATGAGGGATGGCGGTCAACTCACGAAAGCTGCTGCAGTTGGGGTAGGAGAGTGCGGCATGAGAAGGCCCGCCCGCCCTCGGGGAATGATCCGGCCGTGATTGCATCGAGCTGTGGCGACCGGGCTTTCGCCCGGCCGCCCGCCTTTACTTCTCCTCGATTTCGAAACATGTCTCGGTGGCGGACCGGTTCCCGCTATCGGCATAGACCAGTATTTCCACCTTGACCTCAGCGCCCATGCTGGTGAAATCCTCGGACAGCGTGTACTCGGTCACGTCGCCCGGCAGCAACACGGTAATCTTGCTGCCGGCCTCCTCGATTTCAGCCACCACCTCATACCCCACGGCCACCACTTCGCCTTCGTTGCCTAGTTCTTCGTGATGCGTCAGGACAGGATCCCAGGTCAAGGTGACCGGGGCCGCCACCACCGGGACCGGATCCTCGTCGCAGTCTCCGGGCAGTTCCATGCCGTTGGCCTCGATCCCGTCAGGGCCGGCCGGGATCACATGGCTGAGGTAACTTTCACCCACCAGTTCGTCACCTTCAACGGACCGGCCTTCCACTTCCCACACACCCTCAGGGAATCGATGAAAGAACACTCCGGCGGAAGTTCATCGAAGGCCGGCTCGGCACTCTCGAAGAACAGCTCGGTCAGGCCGTGCCGCCGGAGGCTCTTGTGCGCCGAAACCTTCATCTTGCGGCGGCCGTCCGGGCTCTCGATCTCGATCCACTTCCAGGGCTCGCCATCGATCAGGCCGTGAATCCCGAGATCGCCGTCCGTATCGTTCAATTCGAAGTAGAGCTCGGCAACACTGAAGGGGATCTCCCCCCCTTCGGCGCCCTCGGTGATCATGTCGATTTCCTGGTCGGTGAGGTCCGCTTCGAGGAACAGTTCACTCGCTACGGCCGTGGCCGGAAGCAGGACAAAAACGCTCAGCAGCAGGACCATGATATTCAGGCTGTTTCTCTTGTTCATGATGCTCCTTTCACTCTTGATGAAATTCAGAAATCATCCCGTCATTCAGGAAGAGATCCCGATGACAACAATTCCAACGTCAGGATAAGGGTAATGGATGAACCGTGAGAGGAGAGTGAGAAGGGCAACTCTCCTTGAGCGCGGAGGGAATAAACGCCCCGGGCATGCCGTAGGTACAGTACTGCTGCCCGGCGCAATCTGACGCGAGTTCACGTCAGAATTCACTCGTGATAGTATCGCTCAAACAACTGAATACCCTGCTGTTTGGGTAAGAACAGCAAA
>CAWIIB010000004.1:0-49958 GCA_963836075.1 uncultured Acidobacteriota bacterium | reverse complement strand
GATCGCCCAGCTTGGCCTCGCCCTCCCAGTAGCAGAACATGGCCAGCGAGACCATCGCCCGCTCCCCGGCCATGTTCTCGGCCGCGGCCAGGCGCAGCCACTGCGGCGCCTCCTGTTCGCCTGCGTCGAGCGCCGCGATCATCATTCGGGCCAGCTCGCCCGGGGTGTGCAGTGCGGCCACCGGCTGCACCAGGTCCCGACCCTCGGCATCGAAGACCCTGCCGCCCACGCCATCCCCGGCAGGATCGGCCTCCAGAACCAGGGGAGAAAAGATCTTCGGCCGCCTCGGCCAGCAGCGGCTGGGCGGTGAGCCCGCCGGCGCCCGGGCCATGCCCCGCACCGCGATAGAGGGCGAGCACCGGACGGCAGCTCCCGCCGACCGGGCCAGGGCTGCATCGAGGTCATCGCCCCAGGCCGCCAGATCCGGACCCGGTTCCAGGTGGTCGAGGTCCTGGGGGTAGGCGGCAGGCAGCTGTTGGGCGTCCGCCGTCTCCGGAGCGAGCAGGCCGTCGGGCAGAGGGCCAGCAGCGGCAACAGCAGCAGGAGCAGGTGCTTTTTCATCTTCATCGGTCACGCCTCCCGACGGGCGGCAAGCCCCGGCCGGCTTTCGGTTATTGTCTGGAGATGGCTATAGGGGTATTCTGCCACAAACGGAGCCGCTTCAATGGTGAATTTTGAATAAATATTGTTCGCTCTCCGTATCCTGGAATCACACAACGGAGGCCCCCATATGTATCGCACACTGATCATTTTCCTGCTCCTGGCCATGTTCACCGGCTGTGTTCCCCATCCCCCTGCTCCACCTGCGCCACCCGCGCCACCCGCTCCACCCCGGCCAGCCCTGCCGCCGGCCCCCGGCCTGCCGCCCTCAGCGGCCCCGGCGCCTCAAACTCCGGCACCCGTGCCGTCACCGGTGACCCTTGAGCCGGCCTACGACCTGGTGGCCGAGGAAGTGACCTTCGAGGCGGCCGGCACCACGGTCCACGGCACCCTGACCAGCCCGGCCGGCGACGGGCCCTTCCCCGCCCTGCTGCTCATCGCCGGCAGCGGGCCCACCGACCGGAACTGGAACAGCAGACTGCTGCCGGGCCGCAACGGCAGCGGGCAGCTGCTGGCCGACGCCCTGGGGCGCCGCGGGGTGGTGGTGCTGCGCTACGACAAGCGGGGCACGGGCGAGACCGAATTCCCCGGCGAGCTGAGCTGGGATGACTACCTGGCCGAGCAGCGGGCCGGCCTGGCCCTGCTGGCTTCCCGCGGCAATGTGGACCAGCGGCTGATCTTTCCTGCCGGACACAGCGAGGGCGGCATTCATGCCGTCAGGCTGGCCGGGGATCCGGGTACGCCGCTGGCCGGGCTGATCCTGCTGGCCACGCCGGGCCGGACGATGATGGATACGGTGATCGAACAGATCCGCGCCCAGATCCGGCTGGGCGGGGCCACCCCGGAGAAGGAAGAGCAGCTGATAGGCGGCCTGCGCACGGTGCTCGAGCACTGCGCGGCCGGCGAGGAGATGGATCTTTCGCTGCTGGGCGGGGACATGGGGCTCCTCTCGGTGGCCCTCGCCTTCCAGCAGAAAGCGGCCCAGGCTTTTATCAGGGAAATACTGGTCTTCGACCCGGCGGCGGCGCTGGCCGCAGAGCGGCCTTCCCGCACTGATCCTCAACGGCGACCGGGACATGCAGGTCAAACCGGACCCCGATGCCGACCTGCTGATGGCGGCGGCCCTCAAGCGAGGGCTGCCGGTGGTTCGGAAGGACATTCCCGGAGGCGGACCACGTGTTCAAGATCGAGCAGACACCGCCGGAAGAACTGGGTCCGCAGCTGGCCGTCAACGTACAACGCCGAAGACCGGGAGCTCAACCCGCTGCTGGTGGAAACCATCGCCGAATGGCTGCAGGAACAGCCGCGGCCTTGACCTGCCGCCGACAAAGGACTATTTTCGCCAACGACACCCTTAAGGAACAGGTGCCATGCCGTCGCCATGAAGATGAATGGTGCCAGGCACCATAGATATTCATTTGTTCCTTCAGCAGGCCTCCCGTGGCCCCCGCGGGTCGGGAGCTCGTACGCAAGGGCCGGTGGAGGCCGTTCTCCACCGCCATAATCCGAAATAGAAGGAGAAGCGGCTGATGCGCATCGCCATGGTCTGCCCGCTGGACAGGGCCGTCTCGCCGACGGCGGAAGGGAACCCCTATCGCGTCATCGGCGAACTGGCGGCGGCGCTGGCGGCCGACGGTCACCAGGTGACCCTCTTTGCCGCCGAAGGCTCCAGTGGAGGCAGTGAGCTGGTGGTCTGTTCCGGGCCGGCAGGACAAAGACCTGGAACTGGCGCCCAGGGTCAGGCAGGCCTTTCAACTGGCCGGCGTGCTGGAGGCCGTGGGTAAGTTCGACCTGGTGCACAATCATATCGGCCTGACGGCCGCGGCCCTCTTCTCCCGGTCCGACCTGCCGCTGCTCACCACCATCCACCGCCCCTGCCCCCCCGAGGAAGAACCGGCCTGGCGCAGCCTGGGAAATGACGCCTGCTTCACCGAGGGCTACCCCGGCGCCGCGCCGGAGGGCCTGCCGCTGCTGGGCACGATTTCTTCGGGCCCTGACAATGGCCGAATCCTGTCTCGCCATCTACCGCCAGGTGCTCGGCCGCCGGGAGAACTACCGGCCGTGGGGTCACTACATCGTGCTCGAGGACCACCCCGAGCACAAGGTCAAGCGTATCGTGGTGGACCCCGGCCAGCGGCTCAGCCTCCAGCTGCACCACCGCCGGGCCGAGCACTGGCTGATGATCGAGGGCGAAGGGCTGGTGACCCTGAACGACGACGAGTTCCTTGTCCGGGCCGGGGAGGCCATCGACATCCCCCGGAAGGCCCGGCACCGGGTACGCAACCCCGGCGACGTCGCCCTGCGTATTTATAGAAGTGCAGACCGGCGACTACTTCGGCGAAGACGATATCGTCCGCCTGGAGGACGATTACGGGCGCAGCTGCTGAGCACACCCGACCCTGGAGCGACCAATGTCCGACTCTTTCGACCCGCAAAAAGACCTGGTGGCCGTGATCATGGCCGGCGGCTCGGGCACCCGCTTCTGGCCCCTGAGCCTGCCCTCGAAACCCAAGCAGTTTCTCACCCTGTTCGGCGACCGGACCATGCTCCAGCTCACCGTGGACCGGCTCTCCGGCCTGGTGCCGCCGGAGCGCACCCTGGTGCTGACCAACGGCCGGCACGCCGGCCTGGTCCGCCGGCAGCTCCCGCAGATCCCGGCGGCCAACGTGATCGGCGAACCGGTGGCCCGGGACACCGCGGCGGCGGTGGCGCTGGCCACCGTGCTCTGTGAAGCCCGTTTCGGCGACCCGGTGATGGCCGTGCTCACCGCCGACCACCTGATCCAGCCGGTGGAGCTCTTCCAGCAGACCCTGCTCTCCGCCGCCCGCGCGGCCAGCGAGAGCGGCGCCCTCTACACCTTTGGCATCGCACCGGCCTACCCGGCCACCGGCTACGGCTACCTCGAGGCCGGCGACCCGCTGGCCACCGATGACGGGATCGAGCACTTCCGGCTGGCCAAGTTCCGCGAAAAACCGGACCAGGAAACCGCCGGTGAGTTCGTCGCCTCCGGCCGTCACAGCTGGAACAGCGGGATGTTCGCCTGGCGCACCTCGGCCATCAGCGCCGCCATCCGCACCTTCCTCCCCGGCCATGCCGAGCGGCTGGAGCCGCTGAAGGCATCGGACGGCAGCTCGGCCTGGGTCACCGACCTCCGGGCCGCCTTCGAGCCGCTGGAAAAGATCTCCATCGACTTCGGGGTGATGGAGAAGGCCGGCGACGTGCGCATGGTGCGGGCCGCCTTCCAGTGGAGCGACGTGGGCGGCTGGCTGGCCCTGGAACAGTTCCACCAGCCGGACGGGGCGGGCAACCGGGGCACCGGCCGCATCCGCGGCTCTCGACGCCGGGACCAACGCCGTGTTCTGCGAGGACCCGGAGGAGATGGTGGCCCTGGTGGGGGTCAGCGACCTGGTGGTGGTCCGCTCGGGCAAGCGCACCCTGGTGACCAGCCGTTCGGCCACCGAGAATGTCAAGAAGCTGGTGGAGCAGATGCAGGACGAGGGGGAGCTGGAGTAAGGCCTGCGCTCGTTTTCAACTCAGCCCACTCCGTAGACTTGCTCCGCCAGGCTCCGGGCCCCGTGGCGGAACGAAGCAACATGATTTCACAACCTCACCTGTGGTTCGAGAGCAAGGCGACAGCTGAGGAGAAAGCGCAGCATACTCTTTTGGTATGCGAGCATTTCGAGTATGCCGTCAACGCAGCTATCGGGCCTCAGGTGAGGTTGTGGCGCAGCTCACCACGCACCCGTCGACGGCCGTGTCACCCGACGGCCGGGTAGGGCGGCTGGTTGTAGGGCGACGGGCGTGACGTCCTCGGCCACCAGGGTGAAGGTGTTGTCCCCCACCAGCGACCCCAGGGCCGGAAAGCTCTGGACCCACGACGCCACGTAACTCTCCCCCGGAGCCACGTTGGTGAACCCCGCCCGCCAGCTGGGGTAGTTCGCCCCGTTGGCCAGGCCGACGTCGATCCGCCCGGCCAGGCGCCGGATCTGCCCGTCATAGCGGTTGGCCAGGGTGACGGTGAAGAGGGATGAGAAGGGCAGGACGCCCGAATCGGGGCTGCAGGTCAGCGACCCGCCGAGGGTGAAGAGCTGGGCCAGCCCGGGATAGTGAGGGGGCGATAGCGCCGGGCCTTGAAGACGTGGGCCGAGGCGTTGTAGTCCCACTGGGTCACCATGGCCGGATCCACCTCGAAGATGTAGTTGCCGTCCCCCTCGCAGATCAGGGTGTTGCCGTTGGGCAGTCGCTGGGCGCCGGAGATGCCCGGAGGAGAAGCAGGTCGGTGGGCGGGGCGGCGGTGTAGACCCAGGTCTGGGCGGCCGGCCCGTAGGCCTCGCCGGGGGTCAGGGCGTAGTTGCCGCTGCCGTCCACCGGCGGCACGATCTCGTCCACGGTGGAGTAGTTGCCCTCCGGCCGGCCCGGGCCGTTGTTGAAGACCAGGATGTTGCCCGCCCCGGGGCAGTCTCGGCGATCCACTGGGCGTCGTGCTGGCCGAAGAACTGCTGGTCCGCGGCGGTGCCGGCGCCGTAGGCCTGCGGGGTTGCCCCAGCGGTAGAGGAGGTCGCCGCCCTTGCCGCTGTTGCCGCCGCTGTGGCCGGCGGCCTCGGCGGTGGTGGTGCTGTGGTCGATGACCCAGACCTCGTCGAAGTTGTGCACGCTGAGCACGATCTGGTCGAGCTCGGCGTTGTAGGCCACGGAGTTGATGTGGGTCCAGTCGGCGCTGGCGCCCCGATGCCGACGTAGTTGAGGTCGATCAGCTCGGGGTGGTCGGCCACCACGCCGTAGTTGTCCTGTGCCGGGTCGTAGTCCTGGACCAGGTGGTCCCAGACGTGCCACTCCCAGACGATGGTGCCGCCGCGTGGCGCCGGTCGGGCTGCACCTCGATGATGCGTGTCGGGCCACAGCTCGCCGTCGACGATCCAGCGGGGGTTGCGCCCGGCATCCATCGCCTCGCTGCCGGCTCTTCAGCTCCCAGGCCACGATCAGCACGTTGCCGTTGGGCAGCATCTCCACGTCGTGGTGCTGGCAGTGGAGCGTCGTGCGAGTATTCGATAGCTCCAGGCCATGGTGCCGTCCCAGTCGATGAGCATGATCTGCCCGCCCGACCCGCCGGCGCTGAACGTCGGGTTGCCCAGCCGCCCGGAGCGCAGCACGCTGCCGTCCTCGTTGAGGTAGGCGGCCAGCCCCGGGTTGTAGGCGAGGGCCAGCTGTGCACGGTGGTGCCGTCCATGTCGACCAGCAAGGTGGTGGTGGAGTTCATCGGCGCCACCAGGGTGTAGCCGTCGAAGGGGTCGGCCGCCAGGGCGGCCGGTGTCAGCAGGATGAAAAGGACAAGCAGTGAACAGGGACAAGACTCTGGGGTTCATCGGGAAAACTCCTTCTGCCGGCAGACCGCAACGCAGCGCACGGCGGGACTTCTGTTTCTTCCATCAATATAGGGCCGCCGGGGCACGGCGTGCCACATCGACCCGTGAAGAGTCGCCGGAACCATGGCCGTGCTCCTCTCTATTGGACTATTGTCCATGAAAACCGTTGAGCGAATACTCCCGCCGGCCATCGAAGAGAATCCGCTTGGGCATGAACGCCAACGAGGTCCGCTATTCGCTGGTCGAGCAGGGATTCACCCGCTTTGGCACCCCTGACGAGGGCGGCCCGGATACGGCCCGTTC
This sequence comes from uncultured Acidobacteriota bacterium, assembly GCA_963836075.1. GTDB lineage: Bacteria > Acidobacteriota > JAQAZP01 > JAQAZP01 > JAQAZP01 > JAQAZP01. Next base: position 43,692 of record CAWIIB010000004.1, on the reverse strand, counting down.
GGTGTACCGGGACGGTGAAGACGGGGAAGCCCCCAGACTGACCATTGAAAGCCGGGGCGAGACCGGCGCGGTTCTGGAGTGGCTGGCGCTTCGGAATGAAGGAAGTGGGAACCGATCCCGACAGTCGCTCAAAGGCTGAAGATCAGCACCGCCAGCCCGGCCAGCAGGCAGTAGGGCGCAAAGAGATAGAGCTTGCCCCGTCCGACGATCCGCATCAGGATGCCCAGGGAGAGGAACCCCACCGCAAAGGAGACCGTGGCGCCGATGAGCATCGGCCAGCGGCTCGAAGTCCGCCAGCCCGTCCATCACCAGGTGGAGCAGGGCCGCCCCGATGATGGCGGGGATGGAGAGGAGGAAGGAGAAGGTTCCGGCCGTCTTGCGGTCCAGCCCGAAGAGCAGCCCGGCGGCAATGGTGGAGCCGGAGCGGGAGATGCCGGGGATGATGGCCAGCCCCTGGACCACGCCGATGGCCAGGGCGATGCCCAGGCTGAAGCCGCTCATCCCCCGGCCCTTTGCCTCCGCCCCCCGGGTCAGCCAGAGCAGCACGCCGGTGGCCACCAGGATCACCCCGGTGACCATCAGCATCCCGCCGGCCAGTGGAGAGCGAGGAGAAGAGCTGGTCGGACGCAGGTCTGGAGCCAGATGCCGATGATCGCGGTGGGAACCGACCCGACAGCCAGCAGCATGGCCATCCTGAATCCCGGCTCCTCGGCAAAAAGCCGGGAGAACGGAGCCTCCCGGGCGATCAGCCGCCGGCACCCCGAAACCGCGGCCCCGTTGACCTCGACGATCTCCCGCCGGAAGAAGATCACCACCGCGGCCAGGGTCCCCAGGTGGACGCTGATGTCAAAGGCGATCCCCGGTTCGGTGAGCCCGAAGAGCCGCTGGGAGATCACCAGGTGCCCCGAACTGCTGATCGGCAGGAATTCGGTAAGCCCCTGGATCACGCCCAGAATGATCGCCTGCAGCAGTGTCATTGTTTCACGAAGCTCCCGGGAGACCCGGTGATATGAGCGCTGTCCGGCCGTTCGCCTCAGGGCCCCGGGCCGGATCACGGCTTGTTTTCAGCTCACCCGCCTGGACATTCTACCCGGAACAACCTGGCCGTCCACATCCCGGCTGAACCGCTGACCCCTGGCGGTAACGGACATACCGCCGGGCCGAAAAATCGACGCGGCCTCGTGTAACCAATCGGCCCGGCAATCATCTTATAGGGTGACGAGCGGGACAGTATACACCGGCGGGCCAGGGGAACAGGCTGACGCCGGGTGAATCGGTGCCGTCGTCAGCGACAGACGAGCAACACGCTGATGGGCAGTGTTCCCGCCAGAGGGAACAGGCCCCAATTTCGGTTTTGGAGGAGAGACCGGAGCCGGGGCTTTTTTTTGCCCCGCCCGGCAGATAAATGGATTGTGCCGGAATCACGGATAATCGTATATACTGTTCGCCTGTGAACGACAGCCTCCACACTGGCCAACAGGGAGGAGCCGCATGAAGGGTGTGATCTGCCGGCGCCATGTGATGGCCCACCCGGTGACCGTCATCCAGAGCTTTGGCTGGCAGGTGTTTTTCCGCGCCCTCACTGCCGGCCGCGACCGCACCTTCCTCTCCATCGTCGCCCCGACCCTTCATGGCGCCTCGGCCCCGGCCACCATTTCATCCTTCATCGAGCAGTGCGTGGCCCTGGAGCTTCGCGCCGGGGAAGTCTACCGCCGCCTGTCCCGGCGCTTCCCCGCCTCGCCCTCGCTGACCCGCTTTTTCGAGACCCTGGCCCGGCAGGAACAGGGCCACGCCGAACTGCTGGAACTCTGCCGCGGGCTGGCCGCCATTCGAGCTGGGGGGAAGAGTGAGGTGGCGGCCTGGCGAGACGTGGTCCCGCAGCTGGAACAACGGATGTCCGAACTGGAGAGCGGGCTGGACCGCCAGAAGACCCCGCCGAGGCCCTGCAGCTGGTGATCGAGATCGAAGGGTCGGAGATCAACAGCATTTTCCGCGGGGTGGTGGCGGCCACGGACAACGAGTTCGTCCGCACCTTCCAGGCCTTCCAGAACGCCGAAGCGGAACACCTCGATTACATCTGCAACGAGATCCCCCGCCTGGAGATCGAGCTGGCCGAGGCCTGCGCCGACCTGCGCTCCCGCCATAGCGTGACAGGTCCGTGCTAATCCTCGCTCCCCGGGCAATCCCCGCCGCCCTCGGGCAGCGGCTCCGACGGCAACCGCACCGCCGCCGGCACCCGGTAGGTCTCCAGGATCTCCGCTGGTCGCCTGGTCAGAGCGTGGCCGCGTCGAGCACCACCACGTCGCGGCCGGAATCGGGCGCCAGCCTGATCAGCTGGAATCCGCCCTGCGGCGCGGCCAGCCCCTCCACCACGTCCCGGATGCTGCTCACCGGACGTCCGTTGACCTCTTCGATCACCACGTCCCGCAGGTCCTGGTAGCCCACGTTGTACTCCGCGGGCAGGGTCGCCGTGATCAGCACGTAGCGCCGCCGCTCCCTGGTCTGGCCGTTGCGGTTCAGGTTGTAGCGGGTGGTCAGCCCGACCGGCGCATTATCGTCCCAGTCGGCGCCCCATGTGCCGAGATAGGGCAGGTCCAGCTCGCGGATCACCAGGCCGCCGGCCACCACGTACGGCGGCGGGCCCTCGCGACGGGCGGGGATCAGGTCGAGGGCCGCCGGGTAGGTTCGCAGGGGGATGGACAGCGTCAGCTCCTTCCCTGCCCGCAGCACCAGCGCCTCCACCGTATCTCCCGGCCGGTAGCTCTCCACCAGCAGGTGGCTGAATTTCAGCCGGCCCAGCTGGGGATGGTTGTAGTAGCCCTCGGAGTCGATAGGGTTCCCGGCCAGCTCCAGCAGGATGTCCCGCGGCTCGAGGACACCGCAGGCCGATGCGCCCCAGGGCACCTGGCGGACCAGGACACCGCGCGGCTCGCCCTGCTGGCCGAGGAACTCGGCCAGGGCCCGGTCCTCGTTGACCTGCCAGCTGAGCCCCAGCGAGGGGAAGCCCACCAGCGGCCCCGGCTCCCGCGCCCGGTCGAAAAACGCCCGGAGCAGCTCCACCGGGATGGCCCGGCTTCGCTGATCCTTCTGCGAAACGGTCAGCCCCACCAGCGACCCGTTGGCAAAAACCGGTTCGCCCCAGCCGCCGCTGCCCATGTCGGTGCGCATGTGCAGGAAGGCGTGGTCCAGCCGGCCGCCCCAGCTCCGCTCCACCTTGAAGCCGATCACCCGGGAGGACGCCGACTCCAGCTGCTGGCCGCTCCAGCGAACGGTGCGCAGCACACCCGGCGGTGGGCGTGCTGTCGGCCAGGGAGACCGGTTTCAGGCTCTCCAGGGTCTCCTGGTCCTCGATCACCAGCAGCGCCAGGTTGATGTCCGGGTCCACGCGGACCACCCGGGGCTCCACCGGCCGGGTCCGCCCGAAGGTGACCAGCCGGATCAGGGTCGCCTGGTCCACCATCTGGGCCGTGGTCAGCAGGTGCGCCCCGTCCACCAGCACGGCCGCGGCGTTACGGTGTTTGGGGATCTTCTTGGCCCACGGCCGGTCCTCGTCCCATTCCTGGTAGGTCACGTCGAGACCCACCACGCTGTTCTTGTACTGCGCGGCGCTGTCCTCGGCATCCGCCCACGGTGTCGGCCGCCGCGGGGAGGGCCAGGGCCAGCAGGAGGACGATCCACGACCATCAGCAAGCCTCTGCTCTTCATAGGTTGCGGTCCTCCTCGATCCCGTAGCGCTCCAGTATCTCCTGGTGGGCCTCCTCGGCCTTCTGCCGGTCAAGCACCCCGAACCGGCCGAGGTGGGAGAACTCGATCAGGTGGAATTCCCCCTGGTGGTTTTCCAGGCTCTCCACCAGGTCGTCCATGCCCGTGATCTCCCGCCCGTTGATCCGCTCCACGGCCAGGTTGCGGAACCAGGCCATGTCGGCGTTCACCGGGTGATCCAGCCGGCGCAGCAGCACCACCCGCTCCTCGAGCTGGACCCCGGGCTCGATAGAGCGGCCGGAGGAAGAACTCGTGCATCAGGTTGCGGTCCGCAGCGAGCGAACCACTCCGCGCCGTAGGTCTTGAGCATCTCCCGGTCCAGCGGCACGAAGATCAGGCCGCCGTACACGTAGTAGCGCGGAAACTGGTCGTAGAGGTTGCCCCGGGTGTCGCCCGGCGCGTAGGCCTTGAGCGGAATTTCGATGTCCCGGCGGGTCCCGTTCCGCAGAATACGCAGCGGGATCGACTCACCGGTCTGCCGGCGGTCCACCAGCATGCCGAAGGGCACCCGGCCGTCGCCGTCGGACACCGAGCCGTCATTGGCCACCGGTCTGACCGTCCACGGCCAGGATAACGTCGCCCTTCCCGATCAGGCCCTCGGCGCTGGACCCGGCGTGAACATAGTTGACCCGCACACCGGTCTCCCCGTCGTCCATGCCGGCCCAGGCGCGCAGTGCCGGGTTCTCCATCTCGGCGGTGTCCACGCCCAGCTCGGGATAGCCGTCGTAGCGGCCGTCCGCCACGTCGCGCAGAAACCGGTTGATCACCCCCGGGGGGATGAAGAACCCCACGTTCTCCTGGCGCATGTCGGCCTGGAAGGCCACGCCCACCACCTGCCCGCCCTGGACCACCGGCCCGCCGCTGTTGCCGGGGTTGATCGCCGCGTCGGTCTGCACCGAGAGGTGCAGGTCCATGCCGGAGTGCACGTAGAGCGTCTGCTCGATACGGGAGACCACGCCGCGGGTGGAGGAGATCTGGGTGCCCCCGGCCGGGTAGCCGAGGGTGTTCACCGCGCTGCCCAGGGTCGGCAGGTCGCCGATTTTCAGCGCGGGCACGTTTTCCAGCACCCCGGGGTCGGTCGGGGCGGATCAGGGCCAGGTCGCAGTCGTGGGCCACGTGCACCACCTCGGCCACATACGGCTCGGGATCGTTGTGGATGAAAAGCACCAGCAGGCGGGAGTCGCTGATCACGTGGGCGTTGGTCATGATCAGGCCGCCCTCGATGACGAAACCCGACCCCGAGCCCTGGGCCACGTCGGTCACGTCCCAGGGCGACGTACCAGTTTCCGCGCTGGGAGTAGTTGACGATGCGCACCACCGACCCCTCCAGTCCCTGGGGGGCGGCGACCACGACGGGCGCCGCGGCCAGGGCGAGGACGAGCAGTGTGATGAAGAGCAGAACGAAAGTGTTTCGACACGAATACCTCCGGGAAATGGCCCGACCGGCCACGAATTCAGTTCTCAGTTAACAATACCAGATACGGACGATGGCGTTCAGCCATCTGGTAAATAATTCAGGTGCCGTCTGTCAACCGCCCGTTCCTTCTGCACCGCAGGCGTTACACCGCAGGTACTCGTGAGCAGCATAAACCCCTCTTTTCGCAACGCTCCGGCCGGTATGGATATTGCTACATTTGGTTCACTGGGCCAGGATCCCTGCATGTGTCCGGTCAGCGACCGGAAAATTGCGTCACACCTGCGCCCAAGGGATCGTTCATCCGGCAAGGGGGTTTTCATTTTTTCGTTGACTCTACACATAATAAGGTATTACCTTATTATGTGTAGGAGGCGCTGCGATGAAAAACCTGACCCTCGCCATCGACGAGGCTCTGCTGTTGACCGCACGAAAATACGCCCTCGACCGGAACACTTCGGTCAACCAGCTGATCCGGGATCATCTGAAGAGCCTGGTGGAGGAAGACCGGAAGCGCCGGGATGCTCTGGATCGCCTCAAATCACGCATGGCCCGCGGGATTCTCGAGGTCGGAGACAAACGCTGGACAAGGGACGAACTCCATGAGCGATGACAGGCCGGCCTTCGTGGACACCAACATCCTCGTCTACGCCTTCGACCGCGCGGAGAGCCGCCGCCGTCGCCTGGCTGCGCAGTTGATCGAAGAGCTCGCCGCAAATAACCGGCTCCGCCTGAGCACCCAGGTGCTCCAGGAATTCTTCGTCACCGTGACGAAGAAGATCAAACGGCCCCTCCCGGCGGCCAGGGCCCTGGAAGTGATGGACGATCTCGCCGTCTGGCCGGTCTTTCTCGTGGACTATGAGGCGATTCGAGAAGCGGGAGCGATCACTCGGAAACTGAAGCTCTCCTACTGGGACACCCTGATCCTCGTCGCCGCAAGGCGCTCGAACGCTGAAATCGTCTACTCGGAGGATCTCAACCACGGCCAGACGATCCACGGCGGGAGATCCACAACCCTTTCCTCTGACCAGCAAGCCTTCGAACCAAAAACGGGGCGCCGGCAGTGGTGTAAACCACCGGCACCCTCTTATTGCCTTCCAGACGGGGTCTGGATATGAACACTGCAGGGCTACTTGCCCAGCAGACCGATACGCGTTTCAGCCGTCTTGGCCAGGTCGAGGGCCGCGTCCACCTCTTCGGGCAGTTCGGCCTTGGCCAGGTCTTCCTCCGACTGCTTGAGGTCGGCCCGGGCCTTGTCCCGGTCGATCTCCTCGGCGGCCTCGGCCTCGTTGGCCATCAGGGTCACCCGGTCGGGGAACACCTGGACAAACCCGCCGTTGACCATGAAGCGATTCTCCTGGCCGTTCACTGACGACAACCACTTCGCCGATGCCCAGCTCGGCCACCAGCGGCGTGTGGTCGGGCAGCACGCCCATGTAGCCGTCGGTTGCCGGGAAGTTGACCTCGGAAGCCTCTTCGTCGGCCAGCGGCCGCTCGGGCGTCATGATCTCAACCTTGATCTTGTTGTCGGACATGGGTCACTACCCCTCCGCCGCCATCTGCTTGGCCTTTTCCTGGGCTTCCTCGATGGTGCCCACCATGTAGAAGGCCTGCTCGGGCATGTCGTCGTGCTTGCCGTCGACGATCTCCTTGAAGCCCTTGATCGAATCCTTCAGCTCGACGTACTTGCCCTTCATGCCGGTGAAGGCCTCGGCGACGAAGAAGGGCTGGGAGAGGAACTTCTGGATCTTCCGCGCCCGGGCCACGGTGATCTTGTCCTCTTCCGACAGCTCCTCCATACCGAGGATGGCGATGATGTCCTGCAGGTCCTTGTATCTCTGCAGCACGCCCTGCACCGCGCGGGCCACGTTGTAGTGCTCGTCCCCGAGGATGCGCGGGTCGAGGATACGGGAGGTGGAGTCCAGCGGGTCCACCGCGGGGTAGATGCCCAGCTCGGCAGATCTGCCGCGAGAGGTTGGTCGTGGCGTCGAGGTGGGCGAAGGTGGTGGCCGGCGCCGGGTCGGTGTAGTCATCGGCCGGCACGTAGATCGCCTGCACCGAGGTGATCGAGCCCTTGTCGGTGGAGGTGATCCGCTCCTGCAGCTCGCCCATCTCCGTGGCCAGGGTCGGCTGGTAGCCCACGGCGGACGGCATGCGGCCCAGCAGCGCGGACACCTCGGAACCGGCCTGGGTGAAACGGAAGATGTTGTCGATGAAGAGCAGCACGTCCCGGCCTTCCTCGTCGCGGAAGTATTCGGCGGCGGTCAGACCGGTCAGGGCCACCCGCAGGCGGGCTCCGGGGGGCTCGGTCATCTGGCCGTAGATCAGGGCGGTCTTCTCGATCACGCCCGACTCCTTCATCTCCAGCCAGAGGTCGTTGCCTTCACGGGTCCGCTCGCCCACGCCGGCGAAGACCGACACACCGCCGTGCTTGGTGGCGATGTTGTGGATCAGCTCCATGATCAGAACGGTCTTGCCCACGCCGGCGCCGCCGAACAGGCCGATCTTGCCGCCCTTGGTGTAGGGCTCGAGCAGGTCGATGACCTTGATCCCGGTCTCGAACATCTCCTGCTCGGTGTCCTGGGCCTCGAAGGAGGGCGCGTGGCGGTGGATGGGGTATTTCATCTTGGTCTCGATGGGCCCCATCTTGTCCACCGGCTCGCCGATCACGTTCATGATCCGGCCCAGGGTCTCGGGGCCCACCGGGATATTGATCGGGCCGTCGAGGTCCAGGGCCTTCATCCCGCGGACCATGCCCTCGGTGGGCTTCAGCGCCACGCAGCGGACCCGGTTCTCACCCAGGTGCTGCTGCACCTCGCCCACAACGTCGATCTCCACGTCGCCGGCGGTGCCGGTGATGTGAACGCCGTTCATGATCGCCGGCAGGTGGTCGCCGTCGAACGCCACGTCCACCACGGGACCGATGACGCTCACAACCCGTCCAATCATTTTTCCGTTCTCGCTCATGATGTCCTCGATGCTTTTGGGCCCCCGCAGGGCAGGGCCGGCATATTTACAGCGCGTCAGCGCCGCTGACGATCTCGATCAATTCGCTGGTGATGGCCGCCTGGCGAACCGTGTTCATTTTCAAGGTGAGCTGGTCGATCATCTCGCCGGCGTTGGTGGTCGCCGTGTCCATCGCCGTCATCCGCGAGGCCTGCTCGGCGGCGTACGACTCGAAGAGCGCCTGGGCGATGAGCACCCGCACCACCCGGGGCACCAGCTGGGCGATGATCTTCTCCTCGCCCGGCTCGAAAATGGGGTCGTAGCCCTCGGCCGGCGGCTCGTCCATATCGGTGGCAACCGGCAGCAGCCGGGTGGTCTTGACCAACGGGGCCATGATCGACTTGAAGAAGTTGCCGATCATCACCACCTGGTCGGCGCCGCCCTCCTGGAAGAGGGTGATCAGCTCGTCGGCCACCGGGAAGGCGTCCCGGTAGTCGAGCGCACTGAACATCTCGACGTGCTTGATCCGCACGTCGTAGGGACGGCGGCGGAAGAAGTCCCAGCCCTTCTTGCCGATCAGGGTCAGCCGGACCTCCTTGCCCTCGTCCTTCATCCGGTCGATCCTGGCCACGGCTTCGCGGAGCATGGTGGAGTTGAAGCCGCCGCAAAGCCCCTTGTCCGAAGTGACCACCACCACTTCCACCGTCTTCACCTCGCGGGCGGTGGTCAGCGGGTGCTCGCTCACCTCGGGCCGGGAGAGCAGGGCGCCGAGGAACTGGTCGAGGCGGCCGGCATAGGGCCGGGTGCCTTCCATGTTCTCCTGGGCCCGGCGCAGCTTGGCCGCGGCGACCATCTTCATCGCCTTGGTGATCTGCTGCGTGTTCTTCACGCTGCGGATCCGGCGGCGAATGTCCTGAACGTTTGGCACGGTTAGCCCTCCTTGACCGCCACGCCGCGCTCGGCCTTGTAGGCCGTGCACGCCGCGGTGATCTTGGCGCGGATATCGTCGGTCATCTCCTTCTTGTCACGGAGCGTGGCCAGGGTCTCGTCCTCGTGGCTGCGGAAATACTCGATGAAGCCCTTGTTGAAGGCCTGCACCTCGCTCACCGGCACATCGGTGAGCAGGCCGGAAATACCGAGGAAGATCTCCACCACCTGTTCTTCCACCGGCATCGGCTCGTATTGCTTCTGCTTGAGCAGCTCCACCATCCGTGCGCCCTTGGCCAGCTGGTTCTGGGTCGCCTTGTCCAGGTCGGAGCCGAACTGGGCGAAGGCGGCCAGCTCGCGGTACTGGGCCAGGTCGAGACGGAGCGAGCCGGCGACCTTGCGCATCGCCTTGTTCTGCGCGCTGCCGCCCACACGGGAGACCGAGAGGCCCACGTTCACCGCCGGGCGGACACCGGAGAAGAAGAGGTCCGACTCGAGGTAGATCTGACCGTCGGTGATCGAGATCACGTTGGTCGGGATGTAGGCCGAAACGTCACCGGCCTGGGTCTCGATCACCGGCAGCGAGGTCAGCGAGCCGCCGCCCAGCTCGTCGTTGAGCTTGGCCGCCCGCTCGAGGAGCCGGGAGTGCAGGTAGAAGATGTCTCCGGGATAGGCCTCGCGGCCGGGGGGCCGGCGGAGCAGCAGCGAGATTTCGCGGTAGGCCGCCGCGTGCTTGGAGAGATCGTCGTAGATCGTCAGGGCGTGCATGCCCTTGTCGCGGAAATACTCGCCCATGGCGCAGCCGCTGTAGGGCGCGATGTACTGCAGCGGGGCGGGGTCGCTGGCCGAGGCCACGACCACGATGGTGTGCTCCATGGCGCCGTGGTCTTCCAGGGTCTTCACCACCTGGGCCACGGTGGACTGCTTCTGACCGATGGCGACGTAGATGCAGATCACGTCGCCGCCCTTCTGGTTGATGATGGTGTCGACGCAAAGGGCGGTCTTGCCGGTCTGGCGGTCGCCGATGATCAGCTCGCGCTGGCCGCGGCCGATGGGGATCATCGAATCGATGGCCTTGAGGCCGGTCTGCACCGGCTCTTTCACCGGCTGGCGGTCGATGACGCCGGGGGCGATCCGCTCGATGTTGGCGTACTTCTCGAACTGCACCTCGCCCTTGCCGTCCAGCGGCTGGCCCAGCGCGTTGACCACGCGGCCGAGCAGGCTCTCACCCACCGGCACCGACATGATCCGGCCGGTGCGCTTGACCGTGTCGCCTTCCTTGACCAGCGACGAGTCGCCCATCAGAACGGCGCCGACATTGTCTTCCTCGAGGTTGAGCGCGATGGCGAACACCCCGTTGGGGCATTCGAGCAGCTCGCCGGACATCACCTTGTCCAGGCCGTGCATCCGGGCCACACCGTCACCGACGGTGATCACCGTCCCCACTTCGCTCACGTCGATCGAGCTTTCGAACTGCTCGATCCTCTCCTTGATGATCTTGGAAATCTCCGCCGCGTTGATGTCCATGCGACTACTCCTTCATTAGGCTGCGCTTCAACTGTGAAAGCTGGCTCTTTACGCTTCCGTCATACAGTGTGCTGCCGATACGGTAGCGGAGCCCGCCAATGATCTCCGGGTCCACCGATTCCTCGAGGATTATTTTTTTGCCGGTTCCGGCCGCGATGGCCTGCCGGATCTCGTCCCGTTCCTGGTCTTCCAGCTCCGCCGCCGTGGCCACGTCCACACCGAGAATCCCCTGATTCTCGCGGTACAGGCCGCGGTAGGCATCGACCACCTCACCGATCTGGTGCAGCCGGCCGTTCTCGGCCAGCAGGCGGACCAGGTTGCCGACGTGGGTGGAGAGCCCGAGGTGGGGCAGAATCTCGAGCATCACCGACCGCTTTTCCTGCTTCTCCGCGGTGATCAGGGAAAAGAAGGCGCGGACCTGTTTGTTCTCGTCGAGCCAGGCCTGCAGCCCTTCGAGCTCCTGGCCCGCCTGGTCGGCGCTGTTGTGCTCGAGGGCCACGGAGAGGAGGGCTTTTGCATAGCGATTGCCGATAGCTGTTCCGATCACTTTTCGCCTCCTACCCGCTCGAGGCTGGCGGTGAGAATCCGGCCGCGGTCCTCGTCGTTGATCGCTTCACGCACCAGCTTCTCCGCCGTCTCGATGGAGAGCTCGGCAGCGTATTCGCGCAGCTGGCGCCGGGCACTCTTGCCCATCTGGTCGAGGTCCTTGGCCGCCTGCCGTTCGATCCGCTGGCACTCGGCCTGGGCCTGGGCCACCATGTTGCGGCCCAGCTCTTCGGCGTCGTGTCCGCCCTTGGCCCGCATCTCGGCCAGCTCCTGCTCGAGGTTCGCCACCTTGCTCCGGGCCTCGGCCAGTTCGGCCTGGGCCTGGTCCCGCGCGTCGCGGGCGTCATCGAGCTCTTTGGTGATGTTTTCGGAGCGGGAGCGGAGGAAGGCGGCGATCGGCTTGGCCAGGAAATAGCCCAGCGCGCCAAAGAAGATAATGAAGTTGACCGTTTTCCAGAACAGGGTGCCCCAGTTGATCCCATGGTGCTCGCCATGGCCCCGCGTCGCCGCCGTGCCCGGCCTCCTGGGCCAGGGCCGCCGCCGGGGCCAGCAGCACCAGCAGCACCACGGCCGCCGCAAGGAGTATCAAGGAAGTTCGTCTCATCAGCGATTTCTCCGGTTCGGTTGTTGTCTCGGTCTCGGTCAGGCCAGCGGGCGCCCGAGCACCTGCTCGGCGATCTGGCGGGCCATCAGCGGGATCTCCTGGGCCATCGACTCGCGGGCCGTGGCCATCTCCTGCTCGAGCTCCTTCGATTTTTCTTCCTTGATGCCGGTCAGCCGGGTGGTGGTGGCTTCAAGCTTCACCCGGCCCTCCTCCTGGGCTTGCGATCGCGCGGCGTCCTTCATCCTGACCACGTCGGAGCGAACGTTCAGCAGACCCTGCTTCCGTTCGTTCTCCAGGCGTTCCAGCTCGCCGGACGAGGAGCCTGCCTCGTGCATCAGGCTCTCCTTGTCACTGGCCCGCTTGGCCGAAATGGCCAGCAGCGGCTCGAAGAGGTTCTTCTTCAAGAGCCAGATCATGATGAGGATGGCGATCGCAACGATGATGCCCTGGGGGTACTGTTCCTTGACCGCGAGAATGATGTCTTCCATCTCCGGGGCCCCCTTCGCTTACTGCGATACGAAAAAAGTGAATAGAAAAAAATAAAAGCCCCCCGGGTGTCGACAGCCCCCCGCAGGTGCTCTTCGAATCACCTAAGTCGTTGTGAAAAAAATCACTTGTCCCCGTCAACCGACACCTCGGGCGTGCCGAAGACGGCAAAAGACTCGAAAATCTAACATAGAACCATAAGCGAGTCAATGAATTCGGGGGATTCGGGGGGTGTTTTCAACAGGTTGGAGGAGGGGATCTTTCCCAGGGGGGAAAACAGGGCCCGGGCCCGGAAAAAGGGCCCGGAAAATGTCGTTGGAATGGGGATTACGGCGCCACCCCGGTGATGGTGCAGGAAGCATTATCCGTATCCCCTGCCGGGGGATAGGGCGGCAGGTTGTATGGCGGCGGAGTGACGTCGACCGCACCAAGCTGGAAGTGGTTCACGCCCTCGAGGGTCGACAGGGCGGGGATAAACTGAACCCACTGCTCGGTAACTATCTCGCCAGCCTGGATGTTCAGCCAGCCCTACGCCAGGAAGAAAAATACTGGCCCCCGGCAAGGGTTACGTGGATGCTGTACTGGATCCGCCGTGTCTGGTTTTCATCGTCGTTGATCAGGGCCGCCCGGAAGAGGGATGAGAACGGCAGGGTGCTTTCAGCGGAGAGCAGGTCAGGTCGGCATAGATTGTCCTGCCCGTGGATCCCCGGGTGTTGAGCAGGATGGCGACATTACTGCTGCGAATCATTCGCAACCGCCAGGTCAAGGGCGCCGTTGTCGTCCAGGTCGCCGATGGCCACTGTCTGTGGCCTCGGACCAACCCCGAAGCTCACGGCCGAAGTGAACGCACCGTTCCCGGCGCCCCGCAGCACCGAACGTTGTGGCTGGAGAGGTTCGACACGGCCAGCTCCGATGGCCGTCGTCATCCAGATCACCGATGGCCACCGTAAATGGCTGCCAGGCCCGCGATAACTTTCCAGCGTTCACGAAGGTACCTCACCGTTGCCCATCATCAGCCAGACCCGGCCGTGTTACAGACCGGATCACAGCCGGTGAGCATCAATGCGGCGCACGGCCATATCCGGAATTCCATTCGCCGTTTTTCGGTCGCCGATGGCGAGGGTGTAGAGATAGTCACTGAACCCATAATTTTCGGCGCTTTGAAAGGTGCCGTCACCGTTCCCCAAACGCACGAACAGAGTGCCCGGGATCGAGCTAGTTCCCGCCAGATCCAGGATCCCGTCTCACCGTTCAGTCGCCGATCCTCACCGACCAGGGATTGTAAGCATACGTTGTTACTTCGGGTTGGAACGTGCCGTCTTACCGAAACCGAGGAAGATTGAGATATGGGAATCATCCTTGTTTGCCACGAGCGGGGTCCTGGTTGCCGTCACTATCCAGGTCGCCGGGTGGCAACAGACCAGGAAATTCGCCTGTGGCGTATTCCACCGCTTGCTGGAAGGTACCGTCACCGTTTCCCATGAGTATCGCCACATGGTGCCGGATAGCCGCTCTGATGCCACGAGGTCAGGGATGCCGTCACTATTCAGATCGCCGATGGCGGCGGCTTTGGCGGTAAGGCCGATCTCATAGCTTCCAACGGTCTCGAATGAACCGTTGCCGTATCCAGCAGGATCGAGACCGATCCGGTGGTAAGATTCGCGATGGCCAGATCCAATCTGCCGTCATTGTCCAGGTCGCCGATGTTAACGGAACCCGCACCATAAGCGGCCTCATAGTAGGCGGCATCCGGGAAGTACCCGTCGCCCTTGCCCGGAAGCACCGACACGCGACCCGTCGGCCTTCCGAATTTGCCACGGCCAGGTCGGGGACCTCGTCACCGTCCAGATCGTCGATGGCGACGGAATTGGGGGCGACACCGACATTGTAGTCCACCGCCGGCTGGAAGGTGCCGTCACCATTGCCCACAGCACCGAGATGTCATCATTCCCGGCATTGGCCACGGTGAGGTCGAATGGCCATCCCCGTCCAGGTCATCGAGGACAACGGCATGCGGCTCGTCACCGGCGATGAAGCTCAACGCCGGTTGGAGGCTGCCGTCACCATTGCCCAGCAGGACGGAGACATCATCCCAGTCCAAGTTGACCGTCGCCAGGTCCTGGACGTTGTCACCATTCAGGTCGTTCAGGGCGACGTGATGGGGCTGCTGCCGGCCGGGTATTGAATGACCACCGACTGGAACGTCCCGCCACCGCTGCCCAGCAGCACCGAGACATCGTTGCTGTCATGATTCGCCGTGACCAGGTCCGGGATACCGTCACCGTCCAGATCACCAGCGGCGATCGATCGTGGACCGCTCCCCGACCCCGAACAGCACCGCCGCCTGGAAGGTGCCGTCCCCGTTCCCCAACAGCACGGAAACCATGTCCCGTCATGGTTTGCGCAGATCGGCCAGGTCCGGCTGGCCATCACCGTCCAGGTCTCCGATGGTCACCGCGGATGGACCGCCACCGGCCTGGTGGTTCTGAACGGAACCGAAAGAACCGTCACCGCTTCCCGGAAGCAGCGATACGGTGTTCTGCCAATAGTTCGTTACAACCAGATCCTGGTTGCCGTCGCCATCCAGGTCGCCGATGGCCACCGACGTCGGCCCGTCACCGACGCCGAACTCAACGGCGACCTGGAAGGTGCCGTCCCAGGCCCAGGAGCACGGAAACATCGTCGCTGTTGAAATTCGCCACGGCCAGGTCCGGTGTGCCGTTGCCGTCCAGGTCGCCGGTGGCGACCCAGCAGGCACCGTCCCCGGCCCAGCAGTCGACCCTGGCGTCGAACATCTGCTCTGCTGCCGTCGCGGGAATGCAATAACAGAGGATCAGCATGGCGAGACGGAAAGAGCGGGCGATTTGGATACTCATGAATGCTCCTTTGGCTGCATCAGGAAATAGCATCACGGCGCCACCCCGGTAATGGTGCAGGACACCGCATCCGTATCCCCTGCCGGGGGATACGGCGGCAGGTTGTAAGGGGAAGGGGTGACATCCTCGGCGTGCAGGGTGAAACGGTTCTCGCCAATCAGTGAACCAAGGGCCGGGATGTTCTGGACCCAGGAGGTGAGATAGCTGTCGCCGGGCCCCACGTTGGTGAAGCCGGCGCGCCAGTTCGAATATCCCTGGCCGCCGGCCAGCATGACGTTTATCTTCCCCGCGATCTGCCGGGTGGCGCCAGGGTAGCGGTTCTCCAGCTCGACGAACATGGTGCTCTGAAAGGGGAGTGTGCCGCTGGCCGGCACGCAGCTGAACGCGGCCGCCACGGTGGCGCCAGCCGGTGAGTGGAAGCCCATGTCCGCTTGGCCGGTGTCACAGAAACGATCGGTGCGAGTGGAAAGGCCGCCGAGACAGATTGCGCCATCCGGGCCTGGGGTGCAGATGTTTGAAGCAAGGTCGCTGCCGGCATCGAGGCAGGGGCTGTCCACCCCCTGACCGGCGGCCAGCTGGGAGAGGCTATAGCTGCCGCCCGGCCCTCCGACGAAACGCGGATCGAGGTCGATATTGCCGGTGCCTGCGAAGCCGCCCTCGACGTCCGAGTACGTCACCGAGATGTTGTTGGCATAGATCTCTCCGTTGTAGTTGCCCCAGACGATCGAGTCGAGAACCGTAATCTCCGACTGGTCGCTTCCGTAAATGCCGCTTGCATATCCGGTATTGTAATTATCGACGATGGTGCACGCGACGATCAGCGGGCTGCAGTCACCGTAGCAGGAGATGGCCGCGCCATACTGTTCATCGGTTCTGTTGTCATCAATCAGATTGTTGAAGATCAGCGGCGCCGAATCGTCCCAGATTTGGATGGCGGCAGCGTAAACATAATTAGACCAGTTGTGGGTGATTTCGTTGTCGATGATCCGCGGTGATCCATTCACGTTGATCCCGCCTCCATTGATGTACAGTTATCACGTTGCCGATGATCGTGGGTGATGCTGCCTGGCAATCGATACCAGCTGTCCCATAGCTCTCGAACCGGGTGATAGTGAACCCCCGCAGGATCGAATACGGGCCTTCGCCGCTGTCGAACAGGAACGCCGTGTGCAGTTCGTTCCAGCTCCCTTCCCCGTCGATAACGCACTCGCCCGGCCCGTTCTCCGACCCCACGGTAATCCTCTTGCCATTGAAATTCATGTCCCGGTTTCCTTCACCGGTGTAGAGGCCATCGGCCACCAGAACCGTGTCGCCGTAAACCGCGGCGTTGATCCCCTCCTGGATGGCGTCAAAGGGGTGGGCTATGGTGCCATCCTCCAGCGGGTCGCTCACGGCGGTGTCGCCAGGCCCGGGATCCCCCGGTGCGTTGTCGTCCACGTGGATGGTGCTCTGGGCCTGGAGGGACGGGGCAAAGAGCAGCAGCAAAAGTACGACGAACAACGCCGTCAAGTGTGTGCGCGTTTTCATTGTGCCATCCTTTTCTGCTGTCTGATGATCCCTCAACTGATCCCTCAACAAGAATCTCAAGAGAGGTGTTTACCTTCCCTACCGCGCCACGCCGGTGATGAGGCAGGAAGCATTATCCGTATCCCCGGCCGGCGGATAGGGCGGCAGGTTGTACGGCGGCGGTGTGACATCCTCGGCCACCAGGGTGAACAGGTTCTCGCCCTCCAAAGAGCCGAGCGCCGGGATGTTCTGGACCCAGGAGGTGAGATAGCTGTCGCCGGGCCCCACGTTGGTGAAGCCGGCGCGCCAGTTCGAATACCCCTGGCCGCCGGCCAGCATGACGTTTATCTTCCCCGCGATCCGCCGGGTGCGCGTCGGCGTGGAGGTTGTGAAGCTCGACGGTCATCGGCGTTTGAAGGGCAGCGTCCCGCTGGCCGGCACGCAGCCCAGGGCGGCGAAGATGGACGTGGACGCCGCCGGGTAGTGGAAGCCGAGATCCACGATCCCGGCATCGGCCACACCATCACTGCGGGTGGACAGGCCGCCCAGGCAGATGGTCTCGTCCAGCCCGTCGAAACAGATCGTGGCCGCCGGGTCGCTGCCTGCGTCGAGGGCGGGGCTGTCAGCCGGCTGGCCGGCCGCGGTCTGACTGAGGTGGTAGTCGCCCCCCGGACCGTCGGCGAAGAGCGGATCGGCGGTGAGCAGGGGACCGGTCTGGATCAGCGTTTGCTGGCCGATGTGCACCGTTTGGGAGGCATCCTGGATCAGGCAGTGGTCGAGTGTGATGGTTACCGTCGCTTCTGACCCACGGAGGAAGAAATTCCCGCCGCTGGCCGCCTCTCCACCGGACAGAATGGTGTTCTTCAGGGTTATGGCCGCCGTTTCTTCAAACTTTGCACGGACATACAATCCACCGCCTTCATAGAAGGCGGTATTGTGGGCCAGCGTGCAGTTCAACGGTCCCGGTTCAACGCCCGGTGTGGACAGATCATCTGCAACCAGAAACAGACCGCCGCCGGACCCGGCAAGGTTGCCGGCAATAAGGTTGTTGGTCAGCGAGAGGGGATTGGCATAGAAAATGTAGATGCCGCCTCCACTGTGCAGGGCGTAGTTCCCGGCGATGACGTTGTTGTCGATCACCGGGGTAACGGTGTTGTTGGGGAGTTGATTCAGATAGATGCCGCCCCCCGACTCGCCCTCGTTGTCGGCGATGCGGTTGCCCTCGATCCGGCCCGCCGCACTGGCACCGGTAAAACGGATTCCTCCCCGTCCCTGGACGTCGATCCGTTTCGCACGATGATATTGTCACGGATTACCGGGTTGCCGTTGCCGATGACTATCCCCGATTCATCACAGTCCGCGATGGTGTTGCCGATAATCGTCGGATCGCTTCCCCCCCGCGATAGATCCCGTCATCGTTGTGGCTGTGGGTGATCACATTGCCGGTGATGGTTGGTGAGCTGTTGTTGATATATATCCCGTTGCCGAAGAGTTCAGGGTGGGAGGCATTGAAACTCGACCCGGTGATGGTCATTCCTTCGAGCACCGCGCCGGGCCCCTCCCCGGAATAGAAATAGAACCCGCCGCGGGTTTCGGTTACAACCGCCCCGCAATCCACCGTGCAGTTCTCCGGCCCGTTCTCCGACCGCACCGTGATCGCCTTCCCCTGGTACCGAATTTCCCGGTTGCCGATACCGGTGTACGTGCCATCGGCCACCAGCACCGTGTCGCCGGGCGCCGCGGCATAGATCCCCTCCTGGATGGCGTCGAAGGGGTGGGCGGCCGTGCCGTCCTCCAGCGGATCGCTGATCAGCGGGTCACCCGGGCCGGGGTCTCCCGGCGCGTCGTCGTCCACGTACCAGGTGGTCTGGGCCTGGAGGGACGGGGCAAAGAGCAGCAATGCGAGTACGACGAACAATGCCGAAAAGTATGTGCGCGTTTTCATTTCCCGTCCTTTTCTGCTGCCTGATGATCCCTCAACTGATCCCTAACAAGAACTCAAGAGATGTGTTTACCTTCCCTACCGCGTCACCCCGGTGACCGTGCAGACGCTGGCGGCCGTATCCCCTGCCGGGGGATAGGGCGGCTGGTTCCAGGGGGGCGGGGTGACGTCCTCGGCCACCAGGGTGAAGAGGTTGCCGCCCTCCAGAGAGCCGAGGGCCGGGATGTTCTGGACCCAGGAAGTGAGATAGCTGTCGCCGGGACCCACGTTGGTGAAGCCGGCGCGCCAGTTCGAATACCCCTGGCCGCCGGCCAGCATGACGTTTATCTTCCCCGCGATCCGCCGGGTGGTCCCCGGGTAGCGGTTCTCCAGCTCAACAAACATGGTGCTCTGGAAGGGGAGTGTGCCGCTGGACGGCACACAGCCGAATGTGGCCGCCACGGAGGAACCTGCCGTGTAGTGGTAACCCATGTCGGCCTGTCCGGTGTCACCGAAGCCATCGCTGCGCGTGGCCACGTCATCCAAACAGACGACACCGGTTGGCGGTGACGCGCAGATGTCCCGCCGCCAGGTCACTGCCCGCATCGACGCAGGGGCTGTCCACGGCCTGCCCCGCGGCGATCTGGGAAAGATAGTAGTCGCCATCCGGACCGCTGACAAAAAGCGGGTCGAGGTCGATGTTGCCGGCGCCGGGGAACCCGCCTTCCACGCAGGACCAGGTCATCGAGCAGATGAGGCGTAGATCTGGCCGTTGCAGTTACCCCGGATAATCGAGTCACGAACCGTGATCTCGGCAAAGTCGTTGCCGTAAATACCCGAGGCATACCCGGTGCCATAGTTGTCGACGATGGAGCAGCCGATGATCAGCGGCCGGCACGAGTTGTAGTTGCCGGCAAAGCAGTAGATGGCGCCGGTGTCGCCCTATGCCGGTGTCGATAGCCTAGTTGCCGTAGAGCAGGTTGTTGAAGATCAGCGGTTGGGCGTGGCCATAGATGATGATCCCGCCGCTGTATTCAGCAATGTTCTCGGTGAATACATTGCCGATGATCAGGGTGAACTCTCCCCGGCAGATCGTCATCGCCCCGCCGCCGTCGAACCCCTCGTTGTCGCTGATCACGTTGCCGATGATGGTGGGCGACGTCCCGCAGTTGATGCCGGCGGCGGCACCGATAGCTGTGAAGTGGGTGATGGTGAATCCGCGGAGGATGGAGTCGTTTCCCTCCCCGCTGTCGAACATGAACGCGAAGTGCTCGTTGTCCCAGCTCCCCTCGCCGTCGATGATGCAGGCAGCCGGCCCGTGGCCGAAGCCACGGTGATCGCCTTGCCGAGGAAATCATGTCCCAATTGCCCATGCCGGTGTAAGTGCCGTCGGCCACCAGCACCGTGTCGCCGTTCACCGCGGCGTTGATCCCCTCCTGTATGGCATCGTAGGGATGGGCGGTGGATCCATCCTCCAGCGGGTCGCTCACCGCCGGGTCACCCGGCCCGGGATCGTTCGGCGCATCGTCGTCCACGTGGATCGTGGTCTGGGCCTGGACGACTGGGCTGTAAAGAAGGCGACAAAAACAATGATCAGAGCCGAAAGCATTGCGCGAGGGTTCATCCGAAGTATCTCTCCTGACGAGGAATGGCGACCCCGGCGGGAGGGGTCATTTATACGTGCGTGTCATCGATGACGAGCGGCGCCGTGCGGCCGATAGGGTAATTGTCCATGAAAACCGGCCGTCTGTCGCCGAACTTGTATCTAAAAGAGAATATAGGCCCTTTCACGGCCAATTGTCGAATGATTCTTTTAATTCGGCAAGCCGGCGAGCGCTCAGGTGTTACGCCGAAGCAGGGAGAGAATCAGGGCGTCGTCGTCCAGGGAATTTTCGCCCGAGAGGGCCAGCACGCGGTCGTAGAGCCTTTTGGGCAGATCCATGGAGGGGTCGATGACCTCCTGGCGCAGCAGGTCGGCCAGCCCCTTCTCACCGACTATCGGGTCGGCCGGTCTTCGCTGGTTTCGGTGAGGCCGTCGGTGTAGAAGAGCACCAGGTCTGCCGGAGCCAGCGTCGTCTCCCGCGCCGTGAATTGTTCATCATCGAAACAGCCCAGGGGCAGGCCGCCGGACGGCCAGGGCAGCTCACCTTGCCGGCCGCACGCCCGGATAGACCAGCAGGGGCGGGTGCCCGGCGCTGCAATAGCACAGGGTCCCGCGTCCGCGTCGAGAACGGCATAGACCGCGGTGGCGACGCTGTCGTCCACGGAATAGCGGGCCAGTTCCCTGGTTCAGCCCGGCAACAAATGCGGCGGGATCGCTGCTTCTGCACGGCATACTTTTCCTCCAGCCCCTTCAGCAGCATGGTGTAGAGCGCCGCCGAGACGCCGTGCCCCGCACGTCGGCCACCAGGATGCCGAAGCGGTTGCCCGTCCAGCGGGATCATGTCGTAGAAGTCGCTGCCGATCAGGTCGTGGGGATGGTGATGGACGTCCAGCCGGAAGGTCTCGGTGCCCACCAGTGATCCCGGGCAGCAGGTCCTGCCGGATCCTTCTGGCAAACTCCAGGTCGTGATGCTCCGGATGGGCGACGGACGTTTCGGGCAAACCTTCGATAGAACTGCTCATGGTTTCACCCCTCCGTTCCCCGGCCCGTGGCCGGTCAGTGCTGCTGCGGTTGTACCTCCTTTTTCTTATCGGCGGGATGTCTTATCGCTTGAAACGAGGGGGGAAATCAGACGTTCCGGCATGATTCAGAGTGAGTCGGGGGGCGGGGCGATCTTTCGTCTGAGCGACTGTCGGAGACGTGCCGCCGTTGTGTGAAGAAAACCGAACGGGTTTCCGTGGCCGGGGCGGAATTCACGGCCAGGTCAATGTAGTGATGTCACCATCACAATCGATCGGGGCGGACTGGTCCGGAACACGGAGGGCCCCGTCGGTTTTCGAACATACAACGGCGTGCACTCGGAGACCCGGAGCGAAGCCGAATGATCGTCCCGTCCTCTGTTCGACCTCTCCGGATCCCTTCGTTTTCTTACTCCACCTCGAACCAGAAGGCGTCGGTCTGCACCGTTGGTGTCCTCGGGCACCAGGCCGTCCTCCTCAGCTGATGAAGCCGACCACCCGCCCGTCGGCGCTGATCGAGATGTCGGTGGGCGCAGCCGTTGTTGGCCGTGGTCGGCTGCCTGCGAGGTGGCTGACCAGGGTGATGGCCGCGGTCTCCCGGTCGTAGAGGAATAGGTCGAGCCCCATCTCCTCGTCCACCTGCCCCTGCACCAGGTGCGGGGCGTCGGAGTCGAAGGCGATGAAGCGGCCGTCACGGCTGATCGCCGATTCGTAGGAGTTCTGGTTCGGCGAGGCGACGGTCGAGCCGGCCCGGTGGCTGACCAGGCCGGGTGGTGCCGGTGGCCCGCTCCCAGAGATAGATGTTGCGCCGGACCTCCGAATCGTCCTGGCCGGCCACCAGGTCGCTGGCCTCGCTGGCAAAGACCACCCAGTTCCCGTCGCCGCTCACCGAGGCCGCCTCGGCGAGATACATGCCGGTGCGCAGCGGCTTCCCGGCGGCGTGGCTCACCAGACGGTTCTCGCCCGCTCTGGCGGTCGAAGAGATAGACCATGCCGTCCCCCGCCTCGTCCACCATTCCCGGCACGAGATCCACGGCGGTGCTGTTGTAAACCACGAAGCGGCCGTCGTCGCTGA
The DNA here is from genome assembly GCA_963836075.1 of uncultured Acidobacteriota bacterium. Taxonomy (GTDB): domain Bacteria; phylum Acidobacteriota; class JAQAZP01; order JAQAZP01; family JAQAZP01; genus JAQAZP01. Next base: position 21,480 of record CAWIIB010000004.1, on the reverse strand, counting down.
TCGATGGGCGGCTCGGGGCTGCAGCCGTTGTTGCCGGTGGTGGTGGGGGAATGACCGGCCCGGCTGACCAGCATGTTCTCGCCGCTCTCCCGGTCGTAGAGGAAGATGTCGATGCCGTTGCCGTTCGGGTCGTCCAGCCCGTCCACCAGGTTGGTGGCATAGCTGACGTAGGCCACCCACCGGCCGTCGGCGCTGATCGACGGGGCGATGGACTGGTGGTCCGCCGGCGCGGTCTCGCTGCCCGGGGCATGGCTGACCTTGATGTTCTCGCCGCTCTCCCGGTCATAGAGAAAGATGTCGTCGTTGCCCCGCCGGTCCTGCTGGCCGGCCATCAGGTTCTGGGCGTTGGACTGGTAGGCCACCCAGCGGCCGTCGGCGCTGATCGACACGCCTTCGGAGGCCCCGTTGGACGGGGCGATGCCGCCGGCGGCGTTGCTCATCCTCACGTTGGCGCCGGTCTCCCGGTCGTAGAGAAAGACCTGGTTGTGGAACATGCTCCGCGTCCCGTCCGAGGCCACCAGGTCGGTGGAGCTGCTCTGGTAGGCCACGTAGCGGCCGTCGGCGGAGACGTCGGGGTAGTCCGACTGGGCGATGGCGGTCTGGGTCGGGTCGCCGACGCTGTGCGAGACCAGGCGTGATGCCCCGGGCCTCCCGGTCATGGAGAAACAGCTCGGGCAGGTGCGAGTCGCGAAGGGCGTCGTGCTGCCCTTCCACCAGGTTGTTGACGAGCTGACAATGGCCACCGACCCGCCGTCCGCGCTCATCGCCAGCCGGCTCGACCCCGATGTCGGACATGACCGACCCGCCGCTGCCCGCGGCAATGGACGCCGCCATGAGCGTTCCCTCGAGGGCCGGCCCGGTCTCCTTTTCCGGGAGACTCGCCCGGCGCCGAGCCGCCGAGCCTTTCAGCTGTGATGCCTTCGTCATCGGCCGGCGGCCCCTCACCGCGAGGCGGTGAGCAAAACCAGAATCAGCAGGAGGATGGCGGCCACGGCCAATCCGAACCTGGTGTTCCACATGGTGCATCTCCCTTCAAATGGTCAGTGGTTACCAACCGCCGGACGGATTGGGCGGGGGCATGAACTGATTTTCTGTTGTAGTGAACCAGGAAAGGCTTGGGTAAACCCTAATGTCTGTAAAATTAGTTGTCAATGTGAAAATTTGCGATCGAGGGCGGGACAGTCAGATATACCCGAGGGCCTCGAGCCTGGCGCGGGTCTCCTCGTCCACCTCCAGGGGTTGCGAGTCATCATCGGTTGCCGGGCTCTGCGGAGAGCTGTTCCTCCAGCCACAGGCGGAGGGATTCCGCCACGTCGGGCCGGTCGACGATCAGGTTGGTGAACTCCCGCGGGTCCGATTCCAGGTCGTAGAGTTCGCTGTTCCCGTCAGTGGAGTGGATGTATTTCCACTGGCCCTGGTATACCGCCTGCCGCACCCGGCGAAAGCGGTGGCCGTACGGCCGCCGGAGATCCTTGACCCGGGCAAAATAGTTCTCACCGAGCAGCATCCGCCCTTCGGTCACCTGCCGCAGGTCCATTCCACGGGCCCGGGCCGGGACCTCGATGCCCAGCACGGAAAGGATGGTGGGCATCACGTCCACCAGGTGGGTCCGGACGGTGACCTCGCCCCGCGGGCTCGCCGCCCGGAAACCGGACCATCAGCGGCACGGCCATGGCCGGCTCGTAGACGTCCTTGCTGTGCTCCAGCAGAGCGTGCTCACCGAAATATTCGCCGTGGTCGCTGAGCAGCACGATCAGGCTGTTCTCGTAGAGCCCGCGGCGGCGGAGCCCGTCCAGCAATCGGCCCAGGTGGTGGTCGAGATAGCTGGATCGACCCGTCATACATGGCATGAAGGTGTGCGACCTCCGCCTCCTTCACCGGCCGCTCCCGGCCCATGATCGTCGCTTCGAAGGGGCGGTTGAACCCGAAAGCCGGGAAGCTGTCCCGGAAAGGCGGTCGCAGAACGGGGGCGGCGCATTGTGCGGCAGGTGGGCGTCCATGTAGTTGGCAAAGAGAAAGAAGGGACGATCCCCGTGTACATCGAGCCAGCGCTCGATCCGCCGGTTCAGTTGCCACGCCGACTGTTGCGGTTTGTCGAAATTGGCCCGCCAGCGGTCTCCGAACCATTTCTTCATCAACCACTGGCAGCGCAGGGGCAGGAGGTAGTTGCGGTTGGTCTGGAACTGGTAGCTGGTCAAACCCCTGGTTCAGGCCCGAGTGGGGCGAGAGGTAGGGGTTGGAGACCAGCCCGGCGGTGAGGTAGCCCTGCCGGCCGAGCAGGCCGGCAAGAGTGGTCCACTTCGGGTCGAGCGTGAAAACATTGCTCCAGCTCCCCCTGCTGATGTTCTGCGGCAGAAAGCTCCGCGCCCCGTGGTTGTAAGGGTAGAGGCCGGTGAACAGGCGTGGCGTGGGAGGGGACGGTCCAGGGCGCCGAGCTGATGGCGTTGCGGCAGACCAGAAACTCCGGAGCCAGACGCTCGAGGTTCGGCGAGGTGGGCCGCTGGTAGCCGTAGAGCGAGAGGTGATCGGCACGCACGGTGTCCATCACCAGGACGATCACGTTGGGAGCGTGCTGGCGGGAAGTGCCCTGGCGGCTGCCGGCTCTTCCGCTGCCGCGGGAAACTCTTCGGCCAGACGCCTCTCCTCGGCCATCCCGGCCAGCGGCCCGGTGAGCCCCGCCAGCAGCAGGACCAGGACCGCACCCGCCGTCTCGGCCCGGGGGCCGGGAAGGGGAGCTGCACCAGCTCCGCCGCGAAACGGACAAGTCCGCGACGGGGCAGATACCCCAGGAGCAGAAAGAGCAGCAGCCCCGCGACCAGTGCCTGAACCATGTTCAGGGCCAGGACCAGGTAGTGGATATGGGTGGGGACCAGGTCGCCGCGGGTGAGGATCCGGGCCACGTCGAGACCGCCCAGAATCAGCCCGGCCCAGAGCGCCAGAAGGAGCGTGCGCCGGAGCAATGCACCTCGTCCGGAGTCGGGGCCTGATTGAGTCATGGTTCGATCCGTCACTGTTTCAGCCGAAGGTGCGCTTCTGGTGACCGGGGCGGCATGGGCCGGACCGAGGGCCTGCTACCGAACACTGATGGAGGGGCACTTCCCGGCGTTGACCACGCGACCCACCACCGCGGCGGTTCCACCATCCTGGGTGAGAAACCGCGCCAGCCGTTTGGCGCTGATGGCATCAACGGCGATCAACAGGCCGCCGGCGGTCTGCGGGTCGTTGAGCAGGCACTGCAGGTTCTCATCCACGCTGTCGGCGTAGCTGACGCTCTCCCCGGCAAACTCGCGGTTGGTCTTCACCGCCCCGGGCATGCAGCCTTCGGACACCACCCGCAGCGCACCGGGCAACAGCGGCACCGCGGCCGAGTCGAGTTCCAGGTCGACACCGCTGCCCCTGGCCATTTCCAGGGCGTGCACCACCAGGCCGAAGCCGGTGACGTCGGTCACTGCGCTGGCGCCGAATTCACGGGCACGCCTGGAGGCACTCATGTTCAGCGTGGTCATCTGGGCTATGGCGGCGGCCAGCTCCTGCGCCGAGGTCTTGTCCTGTTTCACGCCGTGGGTCAGCACCCCGATGCCCAGCGGCTTGGTCAGCACCAGGGCGTCGCCCGGCCGGGCGCCGGCGTTGCGCAGAATGCCGCCGGGGTGGACCTCGCCGGTGATCGCGTAGCCGAACTTGATCTCCTTGTCGGCGATGGTGTGGCCGCCCACCAGGACGGTGCCGGCTTCCGTGAGCTTGTCCAGTCCGCCGCGGTGCATCTGCTCCAGCACCTCCATCCCCAGGCCGCTGCGTGGAAAGCCGACAAAGGAGAGCGCGGTGAGTGGCCGGGCCCCCATGGCAAAGACGTCACTGAGTGCGTTGGATGCCGCTATCTGCCCGAAAACAAAGGGGTTATCGACAACAGGGGTGAGGATGTCGATGGTCTGCACCATGGCCAGATCGTCTCGCAGGAGATAGATACCGCAATCTTCGCTGGTGTCGAATCCGGCCAGGACCCTCGAGTCGTCGACCCGCGGCAGGCTGCCCAGAACACGCTCCAGGACCCCTGGAGCAATCTTGGCCGCTCACCCGCCGCTGGTCACCGACCTGGTCAGGCGGACCTCTTCGTTTTTTGGTTCATCGCTCATCAATCGTCTCCTCGCCGCACCGTTCAGTCGAGCTTGCCGCCGGGGTTCATCTCGCAGTGGCCCTGGAAAATCGCGCCATCAGCGATCTGCAGGCTGGGAGTGATCAAAGAGCTGGTCACCACGGCGCCGGTGAAAATCTCCACCCGGTCGGTGACCCTGATGCTCCCCGCCGCCTTACCGCTGATCGAGACCAGCGTGGCGGTAATCTCGGCATCCACCTCGGCGGTGGGCCCCACCACCACCTCACCGCCGGCAGTGATCTTGCCCTTCACCTTGCCGTCGATACGCAACGACCCCTTGACGGTGATCTCGCCGTCGAGAATCGTATCCCCGTCCAGGTACGCGTTGATCTCGCCAGTCGATTTCGTTTTCGCCATGGCCCTCACCCACCAATCACTCAGCCCCGCTTTCTGGTCAGAAGCTGGTAAATTCTATCCAATTCCTCGTCGGAGGTGTAGTAAATCTCGATCCTCCCCTTCCGGTGGCTGCCGTTGATCCGCACCTTGGCATGCAGGCTCTGGGTCATCTCCTCTTCTGCCGCCCGCACGTTGGGGTCCTGCTTCTCCGCCTCTTTTTTCTTGACCGGCTTCTTGCGCGCACCGCTGCGGGCGGCCGCCTCCTCCACCGCACGAACCGAGAGTCCGTCGGCGAGGATCCGCCGGCAGAGCGCGACCTGCTCCTTTTCCCCGGGCACGGCCAGCAGGGCACGCCCGTGCCCCATGGTGATCTCACCGTCGCGCATGTGCTGCTTCACCGCATCGGGCAGCTTGAGCAACCGGAGCATGTTGGCCACCGTTGCCCGCTCCTTGCCCACCCTTTTGGAAACCTCGTCCTGGCTCAGCCCGAACTGGCCGATCAGCTGCTGGTAGGCCTCGGCCTCCTCCACCGGGTTCAGCTCCTCCCGCTGGATGTTTTCCACCAGGGCAAGCTCCGCTGCCTTCTCGTCGGTCAGGTCCCGGATCATCACCGGCACCTGCTTCAGTCCGGCCTCCCTGGCCGCCTCAAGGCGCCGCTCACCGGCCACCAGCTCCAGGCCGCCGTCCACACGACGGACCAGCAGGGGATTGATGATGCCGTCGTTACGGATCGAGACGGCCAGCAGGGAGATCTTCCGGCGATCGATCTTGCGGCGGGGCTGGAACCGGCCGGGCCGGATGGCATCCACCTTGACCATCTGGATCTCATTGCCCGCCGGCTTCGGTGGTCCGGGGGGCGTCGGGGATCAGGGCGTTGAGCCCCCTACCCAGTGCTTTCCGCTTCATGTTCAATCACTTCCCTGGCCAGGTCCAGGTAGGCCTCCGCCCCCCTGGAACGGATGTCATAGAGCAGGATCGGCTTGCCGAAGCTGGGCGCCTCTCCCAGGCGGACATTGCGGGGGATCACCGTTTTGAAGACCTTGTCGCCGAAAAACTCGCGGATTTCGCTGGTCACCTGTCGGGTGAGCAGGGTCCGTTCGTCGAGCATGGTCAGCAGGATGCCTTCGATGTCGAGGCTGGTGTTGAGAGAGGACCGGGCCCGCGTCAGCGTGCGGGTCAGCTCGGTGAGCCCCTCCATGGCGAAGTACTCGCACTGGATCGGAATCAGCACGCTGTGAGCCGCGGCCAGGGCGTTGACGGTGAGCAGGCCCAGGGACGGGGGGCAGTCGATGAAGACATACTGGTAGTCCGCGGCCAGGTCGGTCAGCGCCTCGCGCAGCCGGTACTCCCGCCCCTCCATGTTCACCAGCTCCGGCTCCGCGCCGGCCAGGTCACGGCCCGAGGGGATCAGGTCGAGAAGACCCAATTCGGTGGGCAGCACCACATCCCGGGCCTCCATACCTTCAATAAGCACGTGGTAGATGTGACGTCGACGGCTCTCCTCCCCGGTTTTGAAGCCGAGGCCACCGGTGGTATTGCCCTGGGGGTCGAGGTCCACCAGCAAAACCCGTTTTTCGGCCGCGGCCAGGGACGCGGCAAGGTTTATGGCAGTGGTGGTCTTCCCAACCCCACCCTTCTGGTTGGTTATGGCGATTATTTTACCCATTAATCCCCAACAATGTGAAGAATTGTGGCCAACAAAGAGCTTCCTACGGAGAGAGGTCAAAATAATAGCACGGAGATCGACTGAAATGGAAGAGATTCCACCCCCGGGCCCTCGATGTTCCACGTGGAACATTTGAGAAATCACTGCCCATTGTTCCACGTGGAACAGTTCGCAAAAATCTGGAAAATCCAATCAATAGCAGGTGAAAAAGGGATTTTATCCGTTGACGAAGCCGGCCCTTCATCCTCACTCCCGGTCTGCGAGTGCACGCCGTTGTAAGCTCCAAAACCGGCGGGATCCCTCCGCGTTCCGGATTGTTCGCCCGGCACGAAGGATTTTGATGGTTTCCATCATCACCTGTTTCGCGGCCGGAGCTTGCCTGACCCGGCCGCGGTTTCCCGCGCGGTTTTGTTCGCACAACGGCGGCACGTCGACCGACAGGTCGTTCAGATGAAGACCATCCCCGCCAACGTTCCGCTATTCGACTGATTGTACCATCAGATCCGTTCGAAGAGGGCCACGCGGCTGGAGGGACGCCAGGGGAGGGACACCTGATCGATCAGCTCGGAACCAGGGCCCGGACCCGGCCTCCTTGACGCCGTCGACACTGAGAAAGAGGATCAGCCGGGTGGTCCCGGGCATGGATTTGCCCACCACTTCGGTCATTTTGGCCGGCTTCATCGCCGCGCGGGAGACCACAATCGGCCAGGACTCCGCTGTTTCCGGAGTTCGCAAGCAGTTCCTCCAGGCGCATGCGCTCGATCCGCGGCATTGGGCAGTTCGAGGGTGCGGATCGCCTCACCGATGAAAACGCTCTTTCGCCGGTCCGGCTCGAGCATGGTCACGTCCAGGACCGGGTTCGCCGCGGCCAGGGCGATTCCCGGCGAACCGGCGCCGGAACCCACATCCAGCAGGGTCCGTGGGGTAGCGGACAGGAAGCGGAGGGCCAGCAGCGGTTCGATGGCCATTTTCAGCGTCATCAACCGGTCGTCACGCTCGGCGGTGAGGCCGGCGGCGCGGCGGAACCGCCGCACCATGGCGCAGTAGCCGGCCAGCCGGCCGGCCAGCCCTTCCCGGTCGGAGACACCGGCCAGCGTCCAGTCCCTCCTCCACCAGGGGAAGAAAGCGGCGGTCCTGATTGTTACCGCGGTCATTCTGCTCGCCCCGGCCTTTTCTGCTTCAGGTGGACCCGGATCGGCCACCAGGTCCGCCGGGGTGACCCCGGGATCCGGCTGGCCAGGCCGAAGGTTTCGGGCCGCAGCCGGTCCAGCTTCTCCGCCGCCTCGCGCTTGAGACTGGGCACCGAGCGATAGTCGAGCTCCTCGGGCAGCCGCCGCTCCCTCCATCTCCGCCGCTTTCCCGGCTTCCCGGGTCTCCCGCTCGATGTAGCCCTCGTACTTGATGGCGTAGTAGAGACGCCGCCGCTCCTGGCGATTGAGGCCGGCCAGCGGTTCGATCTCCAGCGGCGACAGCCTCGCCGTCCAGGCAGGCCCCGGGACGGCGGAGCATCTCCTCCAGGCTGGCCGGCCGGGAGAGCCGGAACCCGAAGGCCGCGGACACCTCTGCCGGCCAGCTCGCTGTCCGGCTTCACCACCAGCGAACGCAGGCGGCGCGGCGGGCCGCATCCACCCGCTCCTCGCTCTCCTCGAACCGCCGCAGGCGCGTCCCGGGCACCAGACCCAGCCGTGCCCCGTGGCGCAGCAGCCGCTGCTTCGGCGGTGTCGATGCCCAGCAGCAGCCGGTGCTCGGCCCGGGAGGTGAACATGCGGTACGGCTCGCGCCGTGCCCAGGGTCACCAGGTCATCCACCAGCACGCCGGCATAGGCCTCGGCACGGCCCAGCACCAGCGGCTCGCCCTTCTCCGCGAGACCGAGAACCGCATTGATCCCGGCGATCAGTCCCTGGGCCGCCGCCTCCTCGTATCCCGAGGTGCCGTTGACCTGTCCGGCATGGTAGAGCCCGCGCACCGCGCGGGTTTCCAGCGAGGGCCGAAGCTGCTCCGGAGGGACAAAGTCGTACTCGATGGCATAGCCCGGCCGGAGCAATTCGGCCCGCTCCAGGCCGGGAATGGCGCGGACCATCTCCAGCTGGATCGCCTCGGGCATGGAGTTGGAAAGGCCGTTGAGATAGATGCTCCGGCTCTCCGGCCCCTCGGGCTCGAGCACCAGCTGGTGCTGCTCCTTGTGCGAGAAGCGGACCACCTTGTCCTCGATGGAGGGGCAGTAGCGGGGGCCGATGCCGGTGATCGCCCCGCCGTAGAGCGCCGACGGTCGAGGTTCTTCTCGACGATCGCTTTCAGTCGCGGCCCGGTGAACCCCATGTGGCAGGTGATGCTGTTCGGCCCGGTGCGCGCGGTTTCAAAGGAGAAGGGCACGGCATCGTCCTCGCCGGGCTGCTCGTAAAGGCGCTGAAATCGATGGTGGCGGCGTCCAGCCGCGGCGGCGTTCCGGTTTTCAGGCGGCCGAGACGAAAGCCCAGCCGACGCGAAGAGACGCGGAAAGCGCGGCGGCCGGCGGCTCGCCATCCCGGCCGGCGGGGAAGGTCCGGTGCCCCATGTGGATCAGACCGCCGAGAAAGGTGCCCGCGGCCAGCACCACGGCGCGCGGCGGCGAAACGCCGGCCGTCGGCGGTGAGCACCGCCTCGACCCGCCCGTCCCGCGCCTCGATCTCCACCGCCTCGCCTTCCAGCAGATCTCAACGCCGGCCCGGTTCTCCAGCTGTTCCAGCATCAGGCGGGCAGTAGAGCGCCTTGTCCTCCTGGGCCCGGGTGGCCTGAACCGCCGGCCCCTTGCTGCTGTTCAGGGTCCGGAAATGGATTCCGGCCTGGTCGGCCAGCCGGGCCATCACGCCGCCCAGGGCGTCGATCTCGCGCACCAGGTGCCCCTTGGCCAGCCCGCCCACCGACGGGTTGCAGGGCATGGCGGCCAGCTTGTCCCGGCTCATGCTGAGCAGCAGGGTGCGGGCGCCCATGCGGCCGGCGGCCAGCGCCGCCTCGCACCCGGCGTGACCGCCGCCCACCACCACCACGTCATACCGATCAGAGCCCATCCGCTTTCACACTCTTTCTCCACCAGGCCAGGCCATGTTGCTCCTGAGCCGAGCGCCCGGCCCCCTCACTTGCCGATACAGAACCGGTCAAAAATACGCCGCAGCAACCGGTCGGGCAGCGTTCGGCCGGAAAAACCGTCCAGGGTATCCAGCGCCCGCCGCAGGTGATGGGCGGCCAGCTCCTCGCCCTCACCGCCCGTCCAGACTCCTGCCGGGCGGCGGCCAGTTCCTTCCGCGCCGTGTCGAGCAGTTTTCGCTGGCGAAGGTTGATCATGAACCCGCCGCCCTGCCCCGGCGGTCTGCTGCCAGACCTCGTCCACCCGGGCCGCCAGCCGGCGCTCCAGCTCGCGGAACCCGCGCCCGGTTCGCGCCGAGATCTCGACGATGTTCGCCGCACCCAGCCGCTCCAGACGCTTCCCGGTGGCGGCCCGGCCGGCGCCAGGTCCACCTTGTTCAGCAGAACCAGTCCGCTCCGGGCCCGCGGTCCGGAGCAGAGCGCCCGGTCCCGGGCGGTGAGCGGGCGCGAGGCATCCACCACCACCAGCAGCAACTTCGGCCCGGGCCAGGGCCTGGCGGCTCTTGCGCATGCCGGCCCGGTCCGCCTCGCTCCGCGGGGTGGTCAACCCGGCGGTGTCGAAGAGCCGCACCCGCACCGGCCCGGCATGGTATTCCGCCTCCAGAAGATCCCGGGTGGTCCCGGGGGCCGAGGTGACAATGGCCCGCTTCTTTCTCAGTAACCTATTGAAAACGCTGGACTTGCCGGCGTTGGCCCGTGCCGGCCAGCGTCACCCTGACCCCCTCCCGGAGCAGCCGGCCGCGCTCGGAACTCCCGGCTCATCCCGGCCAGCTGCTTTTCCAGGCCGCCCACCGCCCGGTCGTGGGCATGCCGCTCTCCTCCGGCCCCAGGTCCTCGGGAAACTCGATGGCCGCCTCGAGGAAGGCCAGCCGCTCTTCCAGCTGCTCACAGATCCCGGCGATGATCCGCGACGGCTTCCCGCCCAGGGCGGCCATGGCGTTGATCGCCTCGCCCAGGCTGCCGGCGCGGATCAGGGCGTCCACCGCCTCGGCCTGGGCCAGGTCGAGCTTGCCGTTGAGATACGCGCGAAGCGAGAACTCGCCCGGGTCGGCGGGACGCGCGCCGATGGCCACGGCCTCCTCCACCAGCCGGGCCAGAACCGCCGGGCTGCCGTGGCAGGTCAGCTCCACCATCTCCTGGCCGGTGTAGCTCTTTGGCGGCGCATAGAACAGCGCCACCACCTGGTCCAGCTCCAGCGCCCCGTCGTCGAGCACCGCCCGGCCGAAGTATGCGCGCCACGGCTGCGGGCGAAAGCGCCGGCCGGCGGGAAAGCGCACCAGGCCGGCAGCAGATGCTCCAGGCCTCGCTGCCGCTGAGCCGCACCACACCCAGGGCGCCGTGGCCCGGCGGCGTGGCCACGGCCACGATGGTGTCCTGTTCGTCGATCGGTTTCATGGCGTTAATCTGAACGAAATGGCGCTGATGGTCAAGCAGGAGGACAGAGGGACCGTGAGCGACAGAGGGTGATGCCGGACCGCCGGGCCATGAGTGCGGCGTACCCGCAGGTGTACACAAAAGAGCCGACCCTCGCGCGACCGGCTCTTCTGATGCGGCTGAGACAACAGGCACTCAGATCCGTGTGACGCGAATCTTCTTCATGTATCCTTCGCCCAGGCTGTCGGTGGTCACCTGCTGGTCATCCACCAGCGCCAGGTGGACGATGCGCCGCTCGTAGGGATTCATCGGGTTGAGGAAGGCATCCTCGCCGTTCTTCTTTACCCGGTCGGCCGTGCGGTTGGCGATCTCCCGGAGTTCATTCTCCCGGCGCTGCCGGTATCCCTGGCAGTCCACCTGGAGCTTGCGGCGGATCAGCCCGCGCTTGTAGAGCATCTTGCCCAGGATCAGCTGGAGCGCCAGCAGGCCCGCGCCCTTCTTCTCCAGCAGATACTGCTGGTCATCGCCAAAGAAATTGATCTCCAGCCGCTCGTCGCTGGTGTCGACCTCCATCTCCAGGTTCATGCCCCAGCTGTCGATGAAGTCATCCACCAGGTCCATGATCCGGTCGAGTTCATCGTCATCGCGGCCTGTTCCAGCTTCTCCCGGCGAACGGGCTGTTCCTGGCGCGTCTCCCGACCGGCCTGCGGGCGGTGGTCCGCGCTGCCGGCCTCTCCTGACGGGCCGGCGGCTGCCTCCCGACGGGCCGGCGGCGCCGGCCTCTCCTGCCGGCGGCGGGTCCTCCCGGCGGGCCGGCGGTCGCCGCTCCTGCGGCCGGCGGTGCGGTCTCTGCCGGGCCGGCTCGGCCGGCCGCGGCGGCGGCTTCACCACCGGCCCGAGCCTCCGGCAGCCGGCGTGTATCTGAGCACCCGGATGCGGTACTCCTTGGAGCCGCCCATGAAGAAGAAACGCTTCGGCGTCTCGAGCAGCTTGTACTCGATGCTCTCCAGGTTGGCCGCCAGCTCTTCTGCAGCCAGCTCCAGCGCCTCCTCGATGGTCTTTCCGGCAAACTCGTGCTGGTCGGTCATTTTTTCTTCCTCGGCTTTGCCTCGACTGCCTTCGCCGACTTCTCCTTCTTCCCGGCTGAACGGCGGCCGGCGTGTCTTTCTTCTTGTTGATGAACATCTGCTGGAAAATGGACAGCACGTTGTTCACCAGCCAGTAGAGCACGAGACCGCTGGGAAGGTTGATGAAGAAGACGGTGAAGATCAGGGGCATCAATGTAAACATCCGTCTCTGGGTAGGATCGACGGATGCCATCGGAGTCAGTTTTTGCTGGAGGAACATGGTGGCCCCCATGACGATGGGGGTCACGTAGAAGGGGTCCTTGAGCGAAAGGTCCTGGACCCAGAGGATGAACGGGGCCTGGCGCAGCTCGATGGCCACCGGCAGGAAGCTGTAGAACGCGTAGAGCACCGGCAGCTGCAGGAGAAGCGGGAAGCAGCCGCCCAGCGGGTTGACCCCCTCCTTCTTGTAGAGGGCCATCACCTCCTCGTTCATCTTCTGCCGGGCCTTCATGTCCTCCTTGGGCTTTTTTGTACTTGGCCTGGATCGCCTTCATCTGCGGCTGCACCGACTGCATCTTTTTCATCGAGGAGAGCTGCTTGTGGGTCAGCGGCAGGAAGAGGATCTTGATCATGATGGTCAGAATGATGATGGCAAAACCGTAGTTGCCCAGGACACCGTAAATGGCGTTGAGCATCCAGAGCAGCGGCCGGCCGATGAATCCGAAGAAACCGAAATCGATGATCTCGTTCGGGTTCAGTCCGCCGGCACGGAGGGCATCCTCCTCCTTGGGTCCGACGTAGAGGTCGAACCGCGGGCTCTCCGCGGTTGACCGTGGTGGAGACGGCGAGTTGGTCTCGGGCCGGGTCGCCTTCTTCTCCTTGCTTTCCGCCTGGGCCTCCGCCGGCGCGTTCACGCTGAAGGGTGGATCGGGCCGGTCCCGGCTCGGCTTCGGGGACCAGGGTAGAAGACGAAGTAGTTGTCCTCGATGCCGATCCAGCGAACACGGTTCTCGATGCGCAGCGCGTCCCCGTCACGGAGGTAGGGCACCCGCTTGCGGACGAAGCCGAGCAGGTACCGCCGAGTCGCTTCCCGCTCTTCGACTCGTCCCGGTCGGCCACCCGCTCGATTTCTGTTCGCCTCCCGGGGGGGCGGTTTCCAGCAGGACCCGGCCAAAGAAGAAGTAGCGGTTCTTGGCCTCCTCCTTCGAGGGGTTGCCCATTCCCGGCCCGAGCAGGATCTCGTATTCCCGCGGGACGCCCTTGTCCTTCACCTGGCAGCTGAACCCGAGGTGGTAGTTGTCCCGGTAAAAGACGAACTCCTTGACCACCTCGAGGCCCAGTCCGTCGGCGTAGACTCAGCCGCAGCGTGTCGGCGACCTCGCCATCGAAGCGGCCCACCAGGTCGAGGTCCACCGGGGCGGACCGCTCAACCTGCCACAGGGCGGAATTGATCCGGGCGGAATTTTCCGGGCCCGCCGTAGGCGATCTCCAGGGGCAGGCGGCCCAGGGTGTGGGCGCTGGCCGACACCAGCTCCAGCGGGTCCCCGTCGCCGCCGTTGAAGGACTTGAGGATCCAGCTCTTGACCCGGCCGCCGGCGTTGGTCAGCTCCACACGGTAGAGGCTGTCCTCGATCACCACCGTCTCCTCGGCCGCGGCGGCAACGGCCGGCCAGGTCCCGGTCTCGGCGGCGCGTCCTGTTCCGGCGATCAGATCCGCCAGGCGGTGCCGCCGGGCTCCACCGGGGTCGCTCGCCGCCGGCGGTGGCGCCGCATCCGGTTCGGCGGCGGCCGCCGCCTCCAGCAGGGCCCGTTCCGCGGCCGCCTTTTCACGAAGCTCTGCCTGCTTCGGCGCCACAAAGAAATAGTTCCAGACCACGAGGAACAGGATCGAGAGGACGATGACGACGATCGTTCGTTTTTCCATGGGATGAGGACCGTGCAACCTTCACGCGGGCGGGGGATCAAACCCCCCGGGATGGAAAGGGTGACATTTGAGCAGCCGCTTCAGGGCCAGGAGCCGCCGGCCAGCACGCCCTTCCGTTCAATTGCTGCCCGGGCATACTCCGAGCAGGTCGGATGAAATCGACAGCTTGGGGGAAGAAGGGGTGAGATCGTCAGTTTGTACAGCCTGAGAATGGCGCAGATGCAGATTCTTGGGAGAAGGACCAGCCTGAATCTCGTGTTTCGCTGCACTGTTATCGGGTGTTGCGAGCCGACGGTTGGTCCGGCCTCTCCTGCCCTTGCTTTCCGTAAAATCTGTTCAGCCGCCTGATGACGATACGAAATTCAGCCTCCAGTGTTCTGAAGTCCGTGTCCCGAATACTCTTCTTGGCGTTGACCACCAGGTCCAGGGGCAGGTCCAGCGCGAGACGGTTTTTCCTGAACACCTCACGCAGCCGCCGCTTGGTCCGGTTGCGAACCACGGCATTGCCGATTTTCCTGGAGACGGTCAGACCGATCCGGGAACGGTCCCCCTCCGCAACGGCATGATAGACCACCATGGTGTGGGAAAAAAGCGCGTTCTTTTCCCCGTAGATCTGCTTGAAGCGGCTGCTCCTGGTGATCCGATCTTCCGGCCGGAACGACTGGGTGCCTCTGATACTCAAGGAGTTCCTGTCCCGGAAAACGAAGACCCGCGACGGCCTCCGTCCGGGGAGCCGATGCGCAGCGAGCAAGCCGGGGCCGTTGGCACCCTACACGGCCAGCCGTTTGCGCTTTTTGGCCCGGCGCCGGTTGATGATCGTCCGCCCGCCCTTGGTCTTCATCCGAACCAGGAATCCGTGAGTCTTCTGCCGTTTCCGGTTGTTTGGTTGAAACGTTCTCTTCATAATCCTTGCCTTTCTATCAAATCAAAAATCGAACTTGGTATTGTAGGTACGCCACCGGACCTTGTCAAGAAAACCGGACCGCTCTTTCACGTACATGTTTTCGCTTTTTTTTCGTCTTCAGGCCGTGGAAAAACGGCCCGAAACAGGGTCGATCCGATTGAAAAAAAGCTTGCCCTGTGCTAGAATGCAACATTCTTACGGGATCAAAAGTTAAAAAAATCACCCACTTTTACGAAGCAATAATTATAAGAACAACTGTCTCATTGTAATGGTTTTATCGTTTTTTTCCACAGGTTATGAACAGTTGTTGACGACTTGTGGAAAAAGAATTCAAGTGGCATTCAACCGAACGCGAACCGCGACGGTCTCGGGTTACCCGCCGGAGGGGCCGGAAGATCGCGGTAAAAAGGCCGGACCCCCACCATGAACCTCTGGGAAAATATTCTCACGGCCCTCGAAAAGAGGGTCAACCGGCACAGTCTCGACATGTGGTTCCGAAAAATCGAGGCCGTTCCCGGCGACGACCAGACGCTGACCCTCAGGGTCCCGAACAATTTCTGGCGGGACATTATTTCGCTCGCAATACCGCCGCAGTCTTGACGAAGCCCTGGAAGAGGTGAACCTCGGTCACCTGAAAATCCTCTTCGAGGTCACCAACGGCGATGCCGAAAAATCAGCCGATCAGGCCGCGGATCAGAGAAACAGCGAATACTTCACCGCCGCCACCCGGCTCTCCGGCTCGATCAACCCGCGCTACACCTTCGACAGTTTCGTGGTCGGCCCCAGCAACCAGTTCGCCAACGCCGCCTGCCGGGCGGTGGCCGAAACCCCGTCCCGCTGCTACAACCCGCTCTTCATCTACGGCGGTGTGGGGCTGGGCAAGACACACCTGATCCACTCCATCGGCAACCTGATCCTGGCAAGTTCCCCGAACACCGGCTGATCTACATCTCCGCCGAAAAATTCATGAACGAGATGATCAACGCCATCCGTTTCAAAAAGACCGGCGACTTTCAGCGCAAATATCGCACCATCGACGTGCTGCTGATCGACGACATCCAGTTCCTGGCCGGCAAGGAGATGACCCAGGTGGAGTTCTTCCACACCTTCAACGACCTCTACAATTCGCAAAAACAGATCGTGATGACCAGCGACTCGGCGCCCAAGGAAATCCCCAAGCTGGAAGAGCGGCTCCGCTCGCGGTTCGAGTGGGGGCTGATCGCCGACATCCAGCCGCCCGACCTGGAAACCAAGGTGGCGATCCTGCGCAAGAAAGCCGAGCTGGAAGGTATCGACCTGCCGATGGACGTGGCCCTGTTCATCGCCAGCAAGATCCGCTCGAACATCCGCGAGTTCGAAGGGTCGCTGATCCGGGTCATTGCCTTTGCCTCACTCACCGGCAGCCGGATCGATCTCGACCTGGCCCAGGAGACACTGAAGAGCCTCTTCCGCGAAAACCGCAAAGTCATCTCCATCGAGGTGATCATGGAGATGGTGGCCGAGTTCTACAACCTCAAGCCCGCGGTGCTGAAAACGAAGAACAACTCGCGCTGCGTGTCTTCCCGCGGCAGATCGCGATGTATCTCAGTAAGCAGCTGACCAATGCCTCGTTCCCGGAGATCGGGCGAAACTTCGGCGGCAAGCATCACTCCACGGTGATGCACTCGATCAAAAAAATCGAGAAGATGCGCAAGGACGATCCTGATTTCAACAAGCAGATCAACAGCTTTATTAATGCGCTCAATTGAACTTGCTCCTTTTATCGACAGCTGCCCGTTTTGAAAACCTGAGGAAATCGGGGTTCAGGCGCGGTCTGACGGGTTTTCCGTTGGTTTTCAACCGATGCTCCCTGAGTCTTCAACAGGGACGATTCTGGTTGCCAACTCATTGAAAAATTATCGTTCTTTTGATATTTTGCACAGTATTAACAGCTACTACGAAAGCTACTGTTAGATATTTTGTTATCTATTGCTTCTTTAGTCGAAGAAGACTGCAGGATCACGGGAAGGTCCTCCGTCGCCAAGGAGTGGTTTCATGGAGTTTTCAGTCAAAAAGGATGATCTGCAGTTTGAGCTCTCGCTGGTCCAGGGAATCGTCGAGAAAAAACACGCCATGGCGATTCTTTCCAACATTCATCTCACCGCCGGTGATGAAGGTCTGACCATCGTATCCACCGACATGGAGGTGAGCCTGGTCACCACCTGCCCGCTCTCCAGCGTGAAGAAGCCGGGAGCGCTCACCGTTTCCTCGCGCAAGCTGTTCGAGATCGTCCGGGCACTGCCCTCCGGCGCCGAGCTCAACTGCCGGCAAGATGGAAAACAACTGGCTCGAGATCGATGCCGGGTCTTCGCACTTCGAGATCGTCGGTCTGGCCGGTGGACGACTTCCCCAGGCAACCCGAGTGCGACATGGCCAAGCGCTTTCAAGCTCCCGGCCTGGATTTTCAAGTCGTCCCTGCCCAAGATCGTTTTTGCCATCACCCATGACGATGCCCGCTACTCGGTGAGTGGTGCGCAGTTCATGGCCGATGGAGAATTCATCCGGTTGGTGGCCACCGACGGTCACCGGCTGTCCATGGTGGAAGTGCCGTTCAAGGTCGACGGCCTCTCCGAACCGGTGGAGTTTCTCATCCCGCGCAAGTCCCTGGTGGAGCTGCGCAAGATGGTGGCCGAGGTGGAGGATGACGGCGAGGTTCTGGTGGGCCAGGAAGGAAATCACATTTTCTTCCGCATCGAACAGCGGACGCTGATCACCCGCAAGGTGGAAGGGACCTTCCCCAAATACGAACGGGTGATGCCCCGGGAGAACAACATCTCCACCGTGTTCAACCGCGAGGCGATCACCTCGGTGGTCAAGCGGGTGGCCCTGATGTCCAGTGAACGGTCCAGGGCTGTCCGTCTCGGCTTCAGTTCCAACGGCCTGCTGGTCAGCTCCAGCAACCCCGATCTCGGGGAGGGCCGCGACCTTCTCGAAGTGGACTTCCCGTCAGATGATGAACTGAGTATCGGTTTCAACGCCCAGTATATTCTCGAATTCCTGGGCTGCGTGGAGGATGACGAAATTCAGCATCGACCTGAAGGACGGCACCACCCAGGGGCTCTTCAGGCCGGCCACCGACGGCGACTACGTCTTCCGTCACGTGATCATGCCGATGCGTCTGTGATCGGCCCGTCCCTGGCCACCATCTCGCACCACCTTTCCCACGATCGTCCCGTGGATCGTCCGGCCACCCCGGAACCGATCTGACGTGCGCTCTTCCGGCTGTTCGGGAACCGCGATCCAAAGGCACCGATGACGCTCGAATCGCTCACGCTGTTCAACTTCAGAAATCTGGCAAACACCACGATCCGGTTTTCCGCGGGTTGAATATCATCCAGGGCGAGAACGGGCAGGGCAAGACCAACCTGATGGAGGCGATCTACATCCTCGGGACCACGAAATCGTTCCGGCCACTGCCGGAGCCGTCCGACTTGATTGCCGAGGAACAGAGCGCCTGTTCCCTCAAGGGATGTGTTGAAAACAGCGGCCGGGTGCACGAGTTTTTCTTCCGCATCGAGCAGGGCGGGGGCAAGTCTTTCGGCCGGGCGGACAGCACGGAAGACCTCTACGACTACATCGGTGTGCTGGACACCCTGGCCTTTACCGGAGAGCACCTGTCCATCGTCCGGGGTGGTCCGGAAGAGCGGCGCAAGTTCATCGACCGCGGAATCGTGGGGGTCAAAACGGCCTATTTGAAGACCCTGGTGGAGTATCGGCGGGCGGTAAGGCAAAAAAACCGCTTTTTAGCCGATTCCGCGCGGGGTTTTGCAGGAAAAAATGGTGGATTTCTGATAGAATTGGAGGCCTGGAACGAGCGTATCATCGATCTCGGTTCCCGGATCCTGCTGGAGCGGGCGACCTATGTCTCCCGTTTGAACGACTTGCTGCAGGAAATCCACTCCGGGCTCTTCTCCGGCGCCCGGCCGCCGGTGGGGATGACTCTGCGTACAGCCATTGGTGACGAGGGTTCCATTGCCGGTGAGGGCCTGGAATCGGTGAGCGCGAGGTTGAAGCAGAAACTGGAATCCGCCGCACCGCGGAGCGGGAACGGTGCATGTCCCTGGTGGGGCCGCACCGCGACGAGATCGAGTTTCAGATACGGTGGCCGGCTGCTGCGGCAGTACGGGTTGTCGGGCCAGCAACGGGGGACCTGCTGGCGGCCAAGCTGGGCCGGGCGGAGATTCACCGGGATCGGACCGGCGGCTACCCGGTATTCCTTTTCGATGATTTCGAGAGCGAACTGGACCGGCAGGGCCGGGGGGTTTTTTGGAGTATTGCCGGGACCGCTTCCAGCTCTTCATCGCCGTGTCGGCGGAAGAACTGGACATGGGCGAACCCTGGAACAGGCAAAAACGCTTTCGCGTGATCAAGGGGCAGATCAGCGACCCGAGCGGCAACTGATCCCCGACGGTTTTTTCTGGTCTCCTGGAGACCACCATTTCCCGGGTGAGATCTGAATGAGCAAAAAATCCGCACCAGCGTCAGACACGAAAAAGAACGTTGAAAAAAAGCATACGATGCCGAGAGCATCAAGGTCCTCGAGGCCTGGAGGCGGTGCGCAAGCGGCCGGCCATGTACATCGGCTGCACCGGCACGCCGCGGCCTGCACCACCTGGTCTACGAGGTGGTGGACAACTCCGTCGACGAGGCCCTGGGCGGCTACTGCGACCAGATCGAGGTCATCATCCATACCGACGACAGCGTCACCGTGATCGACAACGGCCGCGGCATTCCGGTGGACATGCACAAGAAGGAGAAGAAGCCGGCGGTCGAGGTGGTGATGACCACGCTGCACGCCGGCGGCAAGTTCGACAAGCGAGCCTACAAGGTCTCCGGCGGTCTGCACGGCGTGGGCGTCTCGGTGGTCAACGCGCTGTCCGAATGGCTGGAGGTGGAGATCTGCCGCGACGGCAAGGTCTACCAGCAGACGCTACGAGCGGGGCGTGACCGCCAGGAGCCCGCTGACCAAGATCGGCAAGACCAAGCGCACCGGCACCAAGATCACCTTCATGCCGACGCCGAGATCTTCGAAGACCTGGACTTCTCCTTCGACATCCTGGCCCAGCGCCTGCGCGAGCTGGCCTTCCTCAACCAGGGCGTCACGATCACCATCGACGACGAGCGGAACGGACAAGAGAGACAGCTTCCACTACGAGGGCGGCATCGTCGAGTTCGTCGCAGCACCTCAACCGCAACAAGACCGCCGCTGCACACCAAGCCGATCTACTTCACCGGCGAGCGCGACGGCATCGAGCGTCGAGGTCGCCCTGCAGTACAACGACGGCTACAACGAGAACATCTTCTCCTTCGCCAACAACATCAACACCATCGAGGGCGGCACGCACCTGTCGGGTTTCGAGTCCGCGCTGACCCGCACGATCAACACCTACGCCGAGGCAACAACCTGCTCAAGGACGTGAAGAGCAACCTGTCACGGCGACGACGTGCGCGAAGGCCTGACCGCGGTGATCAGCGTCAAGGTCCCCGAGCCCGCAGTTCGAGGGCCAGACCAAGACCAAGCTGGGCAACAGCGAGGTCGAGGGCATCGTCGAGACGCATCGTCAACGAGCAGCTCGGCGACCTACCTCGAGGAGAACCCCGCGGTGGCCAAGAAGATCGTCGACAAGGCCGTCGAGGCGGCCCGGGCCCGCGAGGCGGCCCGCAAGGCCCGCGACCTGACCCGCCGCAAGGGCGCGCTCGACAGCGGCACCCTGCCCGGCAAGCTGGCCGACTGCTCAGGAGACGCGACCCGGCGACGTGCGAGATCTTCATCGTCGAGGGCGACTCGGCCGGCGGCTCGGCCAAGCAGGGCCGCGACCGCCGCTTCCAGGCCATCCTGCCGCTGCGAGGGCAAGATCCTCAACGTCGAGAAGGCCCGCTTCGACAAGATGCTCGCCAACGACGAGATCCGCACCATCATCACCGCCCTGGGCACCGGCATCGGCACGGACGAGTTCGACGTCGACAAGCTGCGCTACCACAAGATCATCATCATGACCGACGCCGACGTGGACGGCGCCATATCCGCACCCTGCTGCTCACCTTCTTCTTCCGCCAGATGCAGCAGCTGATCGAGCACGGGCTACCTCTACATCGCCCAGCCGCCGCTCTACAAGGTCACCAGGGGCAAGAAGAAGGAGAAGTACCTGGACAACGAAGAGGAGCTGGACGAGTTCCTGATGGGACAGGCCACCGAGAAGCGCACCCTGGGGTGGAGAAGAACGGCAAGCGCCCCATCGCCGGCACCCGGCTGATCACGGTGCTGAAACGGATGAAGGCCTGCTTCTACTACCTCGAGCGGCTGAGCCGCCGGGGCAAGGACGGCGGGCTGATCGAGGTCCTGCTGGAGCAGGGGGTGCTCAAGGCAGCCCCTTCGCCAGGCGGGAAAAGATGGAGGCGCTGCGGGACAACCTCGACAGCCGAGGGCTTCGAAGTCGACGACGTGATCGACGACGAAGAGCACAGTCTCTACGAGCTGGAGGTCGACGCCTCCGCGAGGGCGGGATGCGAAGACCAGGGTCAGCCGGCGGCTGATCTCCACAGGTGGAATACCGCAACCTGCAGTCGATCCGCAAGGAGCTGGCCGACCAGTGGACACCGCCCTTCGTGATCAACGGCACCAGCGACGTCGTGCGCGGCGAGAGCCGGCGGGAGATGCTGGAGCGGTTCTGGAGATCGGCAAGAAGGGAATCACATCCAGCGCTACAAGGGCCTGGGCGAGATGAACCCGGAGCAGCTCTGGGAGACCACCATGGACCCCGACACCCGGCGGATGCTCAGCGTGCGCATCGACGACGCGGTGGAGGCCGAACGATCTTCACGATTCTGATGGGCGACGAAGTGGAACCGAGACGAAAATTCATCCAGGAAAACGCATTGGAAGTGGTAAACCTCGA
>CAWIIB010000003.1:0-29124 GCA_963836075.1 uncultured Acidobacteriota bacterium | reverse complement strand
CAGCAGCCCGGCCACTGCCGGCCCGTCCATGGGCCGCGGAACCCGGGGTGGTTCTCCACCAGGTTGGCGTTCCAGATCAGGCCGCCGATCCGTTCCGCTCCACCAGCAGGGTTTTCAGTCCCGCCCGGTGGGCCTGGACCGCCCCGGCCACCCCGGCCGGGCCGCCGCCGATCACCAGCAGGTCAATCATGGGCCCCCCGCTGTTCAGCTGGTCCAGCAGCTCGCCGGTCCGGGCGAGAAAGGCGAAGCCGTGGCCCAGTGCCCGCAACGACCCCAGGTGCAGCTCCTCGCTGGCCGAGGCGCTGGCATCGGTGGCCAGCACCACCTCGAAATCGCGGATAAAGGCCTCGCGGGCAGTGCTCTCCACGCAGAGGTGAGTCATCACCCCGGCGATCACCACCCGTTCCACGCCCAGTTCGCGGAGGCTCTCCTCCAGCCCGGTGCCGTGAAAGGCGCTGTATCGGGTCTTGCGCAGCACCGGGGCGCCGGCGGCGGCTTTGGCGATCTTCGGTGTCCAGCAGTGCGTCCTCCGTGCCTTCGCTGTACCGTATCGTGCCACCAGCGGGCCATGACCCCCGGATCCTCACCCTCGGCCACGGCGTGGCGGGTGAGGATCACCGGCGCTCCGGCATCCCGCCAGGCATTGATCAGCCGCAGCACATTGGGCAGGACGCAGCGGCCGGCCGGGAGAAAGGCGTGGGAGTCCTCCCGCAGGAAAAACCGCTGCATGTCGATCACCAGCAGGGCGGTCCTGCCGGGGGCAGCGGTTCCGGGTGGCGGCCGATCCCCGCTTGCGCCAGCTCGGCGTGCCAGGCGCTGGCGCGGGCCTCCAGGGTCTGCGGAGTGATGTAGGGTTCGTGATGCGCCATATTGCCGTCCATCGCACTCCATTGAGGCCCGGGGATCAGCTGTCCCGGGCCGTGACAGGCGGCCATCTTACGAGCCGATTCCATGTGGAGTCAAGGGGATGTCGGTGTCCCGCAACCCGGGTAGGCACAAAAAAAAGCGCACAGAATGAGCATTCTGATACCTTTACGGCGAGCTGATGAGGGACTATATTGGTGGAGAACCATCACTTGACGTGGACGTCAAGGGGAATGGGGTGCGGCGAAGCCGGGTTGCAGCAGCTTCGCCGCACCTGAAGCAGGGTATTTCAATAAGTATGGGACCCAGGACCCCGGATAGCCATTCCAGAGGGGAATTGCCGGGTTGCCTTGCCTTGGATAATCCCCCGTAGTTCCCTGGGCCCCATGAATTTTTAGTCGTATCTCTCCGATCTCCGATTCCTTTCCACGCCTAGTGACAGACGCTCCAGGGACTGGTGTCTCCGCCGCGGCAGACCTCTCTGGTCTCCGATGGTGCCGGTGGCGGGCCGAAATACTGGTATGTGGCTCTGAGAAAATCGTGTTCGTCAAGCGGCACGTTGATGGTCACCGTGCCGATCACGTTGTCGAGGGGGAGGCTGATCTGTTCCGCGGACGTCCAGGAGACCCCGGTGCACCGGGCGTAGAAGGCGGCACCGATGCCGTCGGCCCGTTGGCGATACCAGACCAGGTGGCATTGGCCGAACGTGTCGTACTGGACGTAGGGCTGCCCGTCGGAGAAGCCCATCCACCGGCGGTGATGGCCGCCGGTTCGCTGAATTCGACCCCGCTGCAGTGCCGAGCGGAAGATCCGGAATTCGGTTCCCACCTGACGGGACCAGTAGATCACCGGCTTTCCGGAGAGCGGGTCGAGAGCGATCACCGGATCCTGATCGAGGATCGGGTCTCTGGTGACCCAGATGGCGCGCTCATCGTCGCCGTTGACGATCAGCTGCAGGTCCCAGCCGCCGGAGGACTTGTTGAAGTCCCGAACCACTGTCCAGACGTGCCCTGGTCGTCGACGAGATGTCGGCCACGGACGGCGGGGCGACAAAGAGCGCCGCAGCAAGGGCGGCGATCAGAAAGAGTCAGGTTGAATCTGGTTCTTTTCATCGATCTCTCACATTTGGTGCCTATTCGATTCACATGGACCACGGTCGAGCATTCGGTCTGGAATTACTATATGTCTCCGGATGTCCCTGTCAAGGAAAAAATCAACAGCTAGTTTATTCTACTCCGTGCGGATGATTCTAATAATATTGATAATAAATATGTTAGTCTAGTGATTGATCTTTTCAATCATCTCATGCGTTGGCGAATCCGACGATCAACTGATACTTGATGCCTACCCCCGGATGGGGGGAGTGTTTCTGGGACGTACATGAATTCATGACTTTTCCGGCCGGTGGTGATGGCAGGATCGAAAAGTGCATAAATCATGTATTCCCGTACGTCCCGCCATTGTCCGCGACAGCGGCCTGCGCTATATTGTCGTGACGGAGCACAAACGTTTTTCGAGGAGGACCGGGGGCCATGGGCTCGCTGCAGGAAGAACTGATGAAAGCCAGGCTGGTGGACAAGAAGCAGCGGAAGAAGGCTGCCCATGAAAAGCGTGTCCACCAGAGCAAGGTCGGCCGGGAAGGGCTGGAGAAGGAAAAGCAGGAGAAAGAGCGCCGGCTCCAGGCCGAAGCGGAGGCGAAGCGCGCCCGGGACCGGCAGATCGATGAAGAGCGGAAAAAGGCCCTCGAGGAGGCGAGCAGCGGGAACCGGCTGAACTCGCTGATCGCCGAGGCCACATTCCAGGGCTTTGGCGGCGCCCGGCGGTTCTGCTATGTCAATCGCAGCAACCGGGTCCCCTTCCTCGAGGTCAGTGACGATGCTGCCCGGCGACTGACCCGCGGCGAGTTGGCCATCATCGAAACGGAAGACGGCAAGGTGGGGCTGGTGCCCGGCGCCGCCGCCAGGGAGATCGCTGAGCTGGATGGTAGAAATTGTCCGCTTTCTGGAACCGCTAGTCATCCACTTCGGCTTCGCTGACCCCCAGGGCATCGCGGCGGGAGAGCTTCAGCTTGCCCCGGTCGTCCACCCCCAGCACCCGCACCAGGATTTTTTCCCCCTCACGAACCACGTCCGAGTCCGGTCCACCCGGTCCGTGTCCAGTTCCGAGATGTGGACCAGCCCCTCGGTGCTGTCCATGATCCGGACAAAGGCGCCGAAATCCTTCACCGAAACCACTTCGCCCCGGTAGACCTTGCCCACCTCCGGGTCGTCGGTGATCCGGCGGATCCGGGCCATGGCCTGGCTGCCCAGGACGCCGTCCTCGGCATAGAGCCGGACCAGGCCGTCGTCGGAGATGTCGATCTTGGCCTTGTAGGTCTCCTGGATCTCCTGGATCGTCTTGCCCCCCTTGCCGATCAGGTCCCTGATCCGCGCGGGGTTGATCCGGTGGGACATCACCCGCGGGGCGTTGTCCGAGAGCTGCTCCCGGGGGCCGGTGAGCGCCTTGGCCATCTCGGCCAGGATGTGCAGCCGGGCGGTGCGGGCCTGGGTCAGCGCCCGGTCGAGGATCGCCGCGGTCCAGACCGCCCACCTTGTTGTCCATCTGCAGGGCGGTGACCCCGGTCTCGGTGCCGGTGACCTTGAAGTCCATGTCGCCCAGGTGGTCCTCGTCGCCGAGGATGTCGGTGAGCACGTGGATCTCCCCGTCCTCCTGGATCAGGCCCATGGCGATGCCGGCCACCGGGCTGGAGATCGGCACGCCGGCGTCCATCAGGGCCAGGCAGCCGCCGCAGACCGAGGCCATGGAGGAGGAGCCGTTGGATTCGCTGATCTCGGAGACCACGCGGATGGCGTAGGGGAAGGCGTCCTCGTCGCGGCAGCACCGGCTGGAGCGCCCGGCGGGCCAGGTTGCCGTGGCCGATCTCCCGCCGTCCCGGGCCCGCGGACCGGGCGGGTCTCGCCCACGCTGTACGGCGGGAAGTTGTAGTGCAGCAGGAAGCTGTGGTGCTCCTCGCCGAACAGCGTCTCCACCAGCTGCCGGTCCCTGGTGGTGCCCAGGGTGGTGATGACCAGGGCCTGGGTTTCGCCCCGGGTGAAGACGGCCGAGCCGTGGGTCCGCGGCAGCCAGCCCACCTGGCAGTTGATCGGCCGCACCTGGTCCAGCGGCCTGCCGTCGATCCGCACGCCCTCCCTGGCGATCATCCGGCGCACCACCTGGTGGTGCAGCTCGCTGAACAGCGAGGCCAGCTTCGGCGGTGCGCTGCGGGTCGCCGTCGGGGCAGAGGGCGGCCAGCGCTTCCTCGCGCACCTGCTCCACGGCCCGGCCCCGCTCCTGCTTCACCGGTGTGCAGACCGCTTCCCTGAGCGGTGCCGCGGCCAGCTTGCTCCAGCTCGTCGGCCAGTTCCTCGTTCACCTCCGGAGGCTCGAAGGCCCGCTTCTCCCGTCCCACTTCCTCGCGCCAGCGGTTCATCATCTCCAGGGCCGGGGCCACCGCGTCCTGGGCGAAGAAGAGCGCCTGGGCCACTTCCGCCTCGGGCACCTCCCGGGCCTCGCCCTCCACCATGGACAGCCCCTCGGGCCCGGAGGTGACCACCAGTTCCAGGTCGGCCCGCGCCCGCTGGCTCTGCAGCGGGTTGACCACCAGGTTGCCGTCCACCCGGGCCACCCGGATGCCGGCGGCCGGGCCGTTCCAGGGGATGTCCGAGATGTGCAGGGCCAGGGGCACGCCCGAGCAGATTCAGCACCGAGGGATCGATGTCCGGGCCGCAGCTCAGGGTGGTGCAGATCACCTGGGTTTCATTGCGGTAGCCGTCGGGGAAGAGGGGCCGGATCGAACGGTCGGCCAGCCGGCAGGCCAGGACCTCGTGGTCGGTGGACCGGGCCTCGCGCTTGAGGAAGCCGCCGGGAAACTTGCCCGCGGCCCACTTGCCTTCGCGGTAGTCCACGGTGAGGGGGAAAAAATCGATCCCTTCGCGGGCCTTGCGGGCCCCCACCACCGTGGCCAGGACCATCGTCTCCCCCTGGCGGACGATCACCGCGGCGTCGGCCTGCCGGGCGATTGCCCGGTTTCCAGGGTGATCTCCGTGCCGGCCAGGGAAATGGTTTCGCTCTTCATTGATCACTCCGCGTCGGGGCCGGGGGGAAGACGATATACATCCCGTCGTCACTCATCTTCGCGTCACCGGGAACCGGGTATCGTTCGTAGAGGCTGATCTCCAGCTCGTTCGGCCAGTTCGCCGAACGCGCTCTTTTTTCAGCGCCACCGTCCAGGGAACCATCAGCAGGTTGTCCCCCTGCTCCACCTTGTCGCCCTCCACCGGAACTGGGTGGCCAGCCGTTCCAGGACCAGGGCCGTGGTCTGCTCGTCCGGGGTGCGGATGATCGCCGAGACCAGGGTGCCGTCCGGGGAGATATCCTCGTAGGGCCGCTTGAGCCGGCGCGCCTTGCGGGCCAGCCGGTTGGGGATCTGGGTCAGATACTTGCTGGCCATGCTGCAGAAGTGGACCGCGGTCTTGCTGCCCGGGGTCTCCAGGGTCTTGCGCATCATTGCCTGGGCTTTTTCCTTGCTGCCCAGGGTGGTGCGCAGGGTGGTGCCGAAGCGGGCCGGGATGTCGGTGCCGAAGACCTTCTCCGGCGGCCGCCTCGAAGGGGATCTTGCGGCTCAACGGCTCCCCAGGCTGGAGGTTGGTCCGTTTGGCCACCCGCTGGAAGTCCTCATGGTCGAAGTAGAGCAGTTCGTGGAGGTTGACGAATTCGGCGCCCAGCTCGATGGCCTTGTCCACGATGCGGTCGGTGATGTCGGCGATGGGCAGGCTGGGGATCTCCACCGCCACCGTCCAGTCATACCCCCTGGCCCGCTCCACCAGGTGGGCCTCCTTGTACGAGGCGAGGTGGCAGCGGATTTCGTCCACCCCGGCCCCGTGCATCCGGGCCATCTGGTCCTCGGTCATCTCGGCGTTGGCGGTGAAGAACTGGATGTGGAAATCCGGGCCGCACTCCTCGCGGAGCAGCCGGGCGTAGTGTTCGGCCCGGTCCATGTAGAGCGTCGGCTCGCCGCCGGTGAGGCAGACCGCGTCCGGGTCGCTGAAACGGACCAGCCGGAGCAGGTCCTCGTCGCTGTTGATGGTGAATTCGTCGGCCCGGATCAGGTCGGTACCCATGGGGTTCGAGCAGTAGAAACAGTCCTTGTGGCAGCGTTCGCCGATGGTGAGGCAAAGCCGGCCGCCCAGCAGGCAGCGGCGGCACCCTTCGGGCAGAAAGTGCGCCCAGAGATTGTTCTCCGGTTTTATCTCCTCGCGGTGCCCGCCCAGCAGACGCTGCCAGAGGTTGCTGGCCTGGTCAGGGCTGATCGTCCCCGGGGTGTCGTTTGTATCGTGATCTGAACTCATTGTCGGCCCCCTTCCACTGCATTGGCGGCGATTCGGAACACTCCCGCGAGGCGGGAGAACGGAGCACTCACTATAGGGTGAGGGGTCAAATGTTGTCAACGAAAGGGCTGCGGGTGGAATCGGGAGGTCAGGGGGAGGGCGATGCGGCGGTGGTCAGGCCTCGGCCAGCTCGGGGAATTCGGCCTTCAGGAAGACCTTCCAGCCCGATGAACCGGTCCAGCATCTGCCGGTGCAGGTCCGGAGCCTCGTCCAGGTTTCCGGAAGCGGCCCGGGCCTCGAGGTGCAGGGCCAGCGAGCCGATCTTCTCCGTGCCCAGGCTGGTGGAGGCGCCCTTGATGCTGTGCGCCGTGCGGCGGACGGTGTCGGCGTCGGCGGTCTGCGATGGCCTGCCCCATCTTTTCCAGGCGCTGCGGGATGTCATCGAGATATTCGCGCAGCAGCTCCACCAGGAATCCCCGGTCACCGGAAACCAGGGCCAGGGCCTTGTTCAGGTCGATGGGGACTCTCCGAGCGCTGTCCGGCGCTGGGCGGCCGGCTGGTTCTTCCGGTCGTGGGATCCCGGAGGTGGTGGCGGCGTGGTAGTCGCTCTTTTTGCCGCTGCCGTGGCCCAGCCAGCGGGAGATCAGCCCGATCAGCAGTTCCTGGCGGACCGGCTTGCTGATGTAGTCGTTCATCCCTGCCTGGAGGCACCGTCGAACGGTCGCCGGCCATGGCGTGGGCGGTCATGGCGATGATCGGCAGATCGGCGAACTTCTCCTGCTCGCCGGATCCTCCGCGTTGCCTCCAGCCCGTCCATCTCCGGCATCTGGATGTCCATCAGCACCAGGTCCACCTTCTTCGGTTTCCAGGCGCTCCAGCGCCTCCACGGCCGTTGGCCGCGGTCACCACCGCGAACCCGGCGTCCTGGAGCAGTTTCACCGCCAGCTTGGTGTTCACCGGGTGGTCCTCGGCCAGCAGGATGGTGTTCGAGGGCGGCGTGCTCTCCTCCTCCAGGCTGTAGCGGGTCACCAGTTCCGGGCCCTGGCCGGGGTCCGCCGTCCTCGGCCTGCGGGGCCATCACCCGGTTGATCGCTTCCAGCAGCAGCGAGCGCTTGATCGGTTTGACGAAGTAGCCGTCGATCCCGATTTCCCGGCAGCGGGTGGCGTCGCCCCGCACGCCGAGAGCGGTCATCAGCAGCAGCCGCGGCTGCTGCTGCAGGTTGGAGGTCCGGATCTGCTCGGCCGCGGCAAAGCCGTCCAGGCCGGGCAGCTTGAGGTCGAGAATCACCAGGTCATAGGGCGTCGACCTTCCGACCGTGCGATCATCTCGATGGCCTGTGGCCGCTGTCGCTCTCCGTCAACCATGCAGCCCAGCTCACCCAGCTCCTGGCGCAGGATCAGGCGGTTGTTGCTGTTGTCGTCCACCACCAGCACCCTGGTCCCCTCGAGGTTCGGGCGGACCGGGGCGCTGTGCTCGGGCCGGGCCATCTGCACCGTTTTCATCGGCAGGGTGAAGAAGAAGGTGCTTCCCTTGCCCGGCCTCGGTCTCCAGCTCCAGGGTGCCGCCCATCACCTCCACCAGCTCGCGTGAGATGGTCAGCCCCAGTCCGGTGCCGCCGAAGTTCCGGGTGGTGGATTCGTCGGCCTGGGTGAAGGATTCGAAGATGGCGGCCACCTTCTCATCCGGGATTCCGATACCGGTATCCGAGACGGTGAAACGGATTTTTGCCAGTCTCGCCCTCCCGTCGCCGGACTCGGTGTCGATCTTCAGCAGCACTTCACCCTGTTCGGTGAACTTGATCGCGTTGCCCACCAGGTTGATCAGGATCTGGCGCAGCCGGGTGGGGTCGCCCTCCACCTGGTGGGGTACCTCGCTGTCCACGTGGCCGATCAGTTCCAGCGACTTGCTCGCCGCCGGGTGGGTCATCACATCGAGAACTCCGTCGGCCAGCTCCCGCAGCCCGAAGTTGATCTGCTCCAGCTCCAGCTTGCCGGCCTCGATCTTCGACAGGTCGAGCACGTCGTTGATCAGGGACAGCAGCGAGTCGGCGCAGGTCTTGACCGTGTTGAGGTATTCCTGCTGCTCGCCGGTCATCTCGGTGGTCAGGGCCAGTTCGATCATCCCCATGATGCCGTTCAGCGGGGTGCGGATCTCGTGGGACATGTTGGCCAGGAAGCTGCTCTTGGCCGTGCTGGCCGCTTCGGCCGACTTGCGCTGTTCGATCAGTTCGCTGATGTCGATGAACGATTCCACGCCGCCGATCGGCTTCCCCTTCTCGTCATGGAGCAGGGCGGCGTTCTTGATGATGCTCAGCCGCCGGCCATCGGCAGCCTGAGATCTGGCATTCCTGGTGCAGTTGCGGTTCGCCGGCCCTCGCTGTCGAAGAGGGCAGCAGTCTGATTCGCAGGTGCTGGTGGCCAGCACCGAGCATGGCTTGCCCAGCACATGTCTTCGGACCGGCAGCCGGTGATCTGGCAGAATGCATCGTTGACGCTGGTGATCCGCCGCGTCGGTATCCACGGTGAATACGGCGGTGGTGGCCGTCTCGAGAATCTTGCGGTTGAACGCGTCGGCCCGGACCAGGCTGGCGAACTGGTCGGCGGAGTGGATCGAGATGGCGGCCAGGCTGGCCATGGTGCGGATGATCTCCAGGTCTTCGGCGGCGAAGGTGTGCCCCTCGCCGGTGCGGCCGACGCAGAAGCAGGGCCAGCAGCCGGCCCTGGTAGATCACCGGCACGCCGATACAGGCCCGCAGGGCCGGGCACCAGGAGGCGAGGATCCCGTCCTTGTACTTGTGCTGCAGGTCGTCGGTGAACAACTCGTTGCCGGTGGCCAGCTGGTGGATGGCGCCGGAGAGCGGGCACCTCGGCCTCGTCGGGCAGTTTCTCCGCGGGAAGTTGGAGGGATAGATGGCGCTGATCCGCCGTCCCTCCTCGTCCACCCGGGCCACGATGCCCAGGTCGGCTTCCACCAGCCGGCGGGCCTGGCCCACCAGGGTGCGCAGCAGGCTGTCGATGCCCATGGTCCCCGAGATCTGGGTGGCCAGCCGGTTCACCGCCCGGAGCTGGTCCTCGCGGCGTTTGTAGGTCGGTGATGTCCTCGATCACCCCGTGGAAGCAGACCACCTTCCCTGCAGTCGTCGTGGACGGCGTGGCAACTCTCCCGGCACCAGATCAGCGTCCCGTCCTTTTTCTTCAGCTTCAGTTCGATGCCCTGCAGCTTCCGGTCATCCATCAACCGCCGGGAGAACTCCTCCCGGTCGCCCGGGTCGTGGTAGAGGTCCGCGGCGGCGATGCTCATGAATTCTTCGCGGGATGTCGTAGCCGAACATGTCCACCAGGGTCTGGTTGACGTAGAGGAAGATCCCCTGTGTCGCCGGGCAGGTTCCAGTAGAGACCCACCGGCAGGTTGTCCATCATCTGCCGCAGTTCACCACTGGGGATGATGTGGTCCCTCCTTGGCCCGGGTGACCAGGTCGCTGAGTGTGCCGCCTGCTGCGTTCATCGATCGCCGATTCCGACGAGATGGGGGAGTGCATGGGAGTCCGACGCCGGATGGCAGACCCCACCCCCTTGCACCGCTTCTCTCGGGTTTGTTATCGGCAGCAAAGAGGGGAAAGATTATCGCTTTTAGGCGAAAACCAGCCCTCCGTCCACCGCTGTCTGCCCTGGTGGACCGGAAGTGAGGTGAAAAGTCACCGGCGACGGTTGCGGGGACGGCGGGGGCGTCCGCGGCCGCCGTCCCTGGCCGGGCGGTTTTTCCGCTTTTGGTTCGGGCGGCACCTGTTCCGCCGGTTGATCGGCGAGGGCGCCGGCATGTCCGCCGGGTCGGCTTCAGGTGGGTTGAGGTAGAGGTTGAGCAGCAGCGAGACCAGCGATTGGGCGTCATCCTGTTCGAGCAGGTCCTGGGCCAGCGGCTCGAGGGTTTCCAGGTCCTGGGCCGAGGCCTTGTCCTCCAGCACCCGGATCTGGTTCAGCAGGCGCTGGCGGGCCGATTCTTCAACGTCCTCGTCGGTGGGGATGCGGCCCCTCCTTGACCACCAGGTGGTGGGCGTTGACCAGGCGGTTGAAGTTGAGCAGGTCCACGGCGGAGACAAAGGAGATGGCCACGCCCGATTTGCCCATCCGGCCGGTGCGGCCGGCCCGGTGGATGTAGTCCTCCGGGGTCTGGGGGGCGGAGTAGAGAAAGACGTGGGAGACGTCCTCCACGTCGATGCCCCGGGAGGCCACGTCGGTGGTCACCAGGTGCTTGACCTTCTTCTGCCGGAAGTTGGCCATGATCTTTTCCCGCCGCTCCTGGGCCAGGTCGCCGGTGAGCATCGCCACCTTGAGCCCCCGGCGCCGCAGGGTGTTGAAGACCATCCGCACGTCGTCCTTGGTGTTGCAGAAGATGATCGACGACGAGGGGCGCTCGATCTCGATCAGGCGGTAGAGGTCCCGGTCCTTCTCCATCTGCCGGGTGATGTAGTAGCGGTGCTCCACCTCCTTGACGTAGATCGAGTCGTCGGAGAGGGCGATCTTGTGCGGGTCCCGCTGGTAGGACTGGGCCATGCGGACGATCGAGCCGGGGAAGGTGGCCGAACCGAGAAGGGTCTGCCGCTTCTTCGGGCAGCGCTCGAGGATCGCGGAGATCTCCTCGTAGAAGCCCATGTCGAGCATCCGGTCCGCCTCGTCCAGCACCAGCATCTTCAGGGCGCTGAGGTCGAGGGTGCGGCGGCGCAGGTGGTCGAGGACCCGGCCGGGGGTGCCGGCCACCATCAGGGCCCCGGCCTCCAGGTCGCGCATCTGCTTGGTGTACGAGGCGCCGCCGTAAATGCAGGTCACCAGCACGCCGGTGCAGGCGTTGATCTGGGCCAGGTCCCCGGCGAACTGCAGGGCCAGTTCGCGGGTCGGGGTGAGGGCGAGGAACTGGACCTTTTTCAGGCTGGTGTCCAGCCGCATCGAAGCGGGAATCCCGTAGGCAGGCGGTCTTGCCGGTGCCGGTCCGCGACTGGATCATCAGGTCGCGGCCCTCGAGGGCCAGGGGAATCGCTTCGGCCTGGACATCGGTGGGCTTGGTGTAGCCCATTCTGGCCAGTCCCTCGAGGATCGCCGGGCTGAGGCCCATCTCTTCAAACGTTGGTGTGCTCAATCTGTTTTCCACTCTTCTCGGGGCCGGACCCGGCTCGGTCCGATCGGGTGATCGACAGCGGTCGGCAACCGGATGTTGTTCGTTTTCAAGCCGTAGCGACTATAGGAGGTAAAGGGGGGGCTGTCAACAGGATGGCCGGGGGACGAAAGGAAAGGGCCTCTCCCCCGCGATGGGGGAGAGGCCCTGGATCGCTAGTTGCCGGTGGTGGTGCAGGAGTCGATGTCGGTGTCACCCGATGGCGAGTAGGGCGGCTGGTTGTACGGCGGTGCCGTGATGTCGGTGCCGATGAGGGTGAAGGTGTTCAGTCCCCGCACCGAGGGCAGGTTCGGCAGGTTCACCCCGAACGGCGTGTTGTAGCAGATGGCCGGGGCTCACGTTGGTGGCGCCGGCCCGCCAGTTGTAGTAGGTGGTGCCGTTGGCGGTGGTCACGTTCAATCCTGCCGTGGAGCCGGCGGGTGAACCAGTCGTCGTTGCAGAGCTGGGGCCAGCAGCTGCAAGGTGTAGGGCAGGGTGCCGCGATTCCGGGACACAGCCGAGGACGTGTGCATCGTCGGCCCGGACGCGGTGATGGTCAGGGTCAGGCTGTAGGTGTTCTCCGCGCCGGAAGCCCCGAGGACCCTGGCGTAGTAGGTGCCGGCGGTGACGCCGCTGGCCGACACGCTTTCGTTGTCGGTGGAGCTGGTGGAGATGTCGATCAGCGACTGCGCCGGGTTGTAGAGATAGAGGCTCAGGTTGCCGCTGGCGTGGGTGAAGGCGATGTCCACCTGGATGTCCGTCCCCTTCGGGAACGCTGAAGGAGAAGTAGTCCTCGTCGAGGGTGCAGATCTGCAGATTGTTGATCGTGCCGGCGCTGATCGCGCTGGCCGCGGCGAACGAGTCGTTGTTCTCGTAGCCGTCGTCGGTGCAGTCGTCGCAGACGCCGTAGATCGCCTGGATGCCGGCGATGTCGTCGGAGTGCAGGGTCCGGGCGTAGGTCTGGCCCGGGCTGCCGTAGCCGTACATCGTCTTGGCCGAGTCGCCGCCGCCGTAGAGGTCGTCGAGGCAGAGGTAGTGGCCGAACTCGTGGGTCGCGATGTTCCAGATATCGAACTCGCTGCGCCGTGGGGTTGCCCACACCGCTCCAGGTGTAGCTCTGGTCGTTGAACACCAGGTCGTTCTCGGTGACGTTGCCCCCCGAGGCCCAGATGTAGGTGGCCGCGATGTAGCCGCCGCCGTCCGGCGGGGTGGTGTCGAAGTAGACGATGTTGATGTTGTTGTAGGTCACGCTGGTGCCGGTGGTGGTGCCGCCGTAGGTGAACTCGAAGCAGGCGCCGGCGCCGTTCCAGGCGGCCGCGCCGTTCTGGATGTAGGCGATCTGGTCGGCGGTGGTGCCGGCGGCCGCATCGACGCAGTTGGCATTGATGCGGTAGTTCTCGCCCATCGGGTTGGCCTGGTAGTCCCAGTCGTAGCCGCAGAGGCCGTAACCGGCGGCATACTGGGCCGGGCCGGCCAGGACCAGCAGCAGGCCGGCCAGGGCGAAATACAGGGTAATCCGGGTGAATCTCATTCTCTTGCTCCTCCTTCTCTCCTTCGCTGAGCGGATAGGCGTATGTGCGTGCATAATCATCTGGTGCTGATCCATTTACTGCTGGGCCAGAATTTCGGTCCGGATGTGTCTGGAGCAGCTCGTCGGCGGGCAGCCCGCCCTCCATGATCAGCGTGCCGCAGCTGGGGGCAGACTGGTAGGCGATACCGTCCACCACCACATACTTGCCCTGGAACCAGCCGGCCAGCCGGTTTCCGCTGTTCTTGAGGAAGAGGATCACAGATTCACCTTCGGTGAAGCTGGGCGCCTCGGACATCCGCATGGTCGTTTCACCCACGGTGCCGCCGGGGATGACCACTTCCACCTCGGCGCTCTTGACACCCTTGAGGTTCTCGGTGACGGCCACTGTGGCCCGGGTGTAGATCCTGCCGTCCTCGACGGCGAAGCATTCGGTCCGCACCACTTCGCCGGTGACGATCTGGTCCGCCCGGGCGGTGAGGGTGGACAGGTCCGCTTTCTCGGTCAGCGCCGCCGCCTGGTGCGTGGACACAAGCGCCAGCAGGACGAAGGTCCCGAGAAGGAATACTGGAATAAATGAGTTTTTTGCCGGTCACAACAACCTCCTTTTTGGAATCAAATTACCCCACAACCAATATTGATTGATCGCAGCCCTCGCAGCCTGTAGACATACAACACAACGGGAAAGTGGATGCCGCAACGGCTGACAGGAAACCCACCACCCCCATTGCGGCGACGGTGAACAGCGAGATTCCCCTGCCGGGCACACCCGGACGCTGTTGGTCAGGCTGCAACCAGCCAACTCAGGAAAGTGCGGCTGCTGGAGGAGTGGGCCGTGGTCGGAAAAACGCGGGCCCTGCAGCCAGAATTTCCCTGCAACAATCAAACTTCAACAAGAAAAATATAGGGTTTTTGGGCAGTTATGTAAAGAGATAAGGACAAGTTGAAGCATATTTATTTTAAGATAGAAATATCGTGTTCGAGGCGAATCTCGGGTGAATGACTGACTACTTTCGAAGTCTCCAGGAGGGCGTTTATCTCACTTTCCAGGGTCGCCACATCGATCTCCCGGCCCAGGGTCCGGACCTTGCGGCCGCCGCTGTCGCTGTGCAGGGCACAGCCAAATTCCCAGGCCGCGGGGACCCGAAGGCCCTGCCAGTCGCGAAGGAAGAAGATTCCGGAGACGCCCACGCCCAGTCCCACCGGCATATCGCTGGCCTGAAAGGATTGACCGGCGAATTCACCGCCGAGAATGGCGAACTCGGTGAGCATGTTTGCCGCCAGGTCACCCTTGTAGCGGTGAGTGACCCGCACGGTGAAGACGGTGATCACCACTTCCTTGAATCCGGGGATATCGTCCCGCAGTTCACAGCGCTGATCGACGATCTCGCCGGCAACGATGTCGATCGATTTTTCGGTCATCCAGGCCAGGTCGATATCCGGGTCCATGGAGGCCAGCGCCGGGATCGTGCCCAACGTGAGGGGGGCAAGGAGGAGCAGAAACAGGGTTCCGGCGGCGGTCAGTCTGGCTTTTCTCATCATTCTCTCCTCTGGCCCTCGGGCGTGGTCGACACACCTGTCAATATAGGCCCCGTGGGCCCCTTTGTAAAGTATCGGCATGAGTTGGGGACTTTTTCGTGATAGTTGGAGTCGGTGGACATCACCTTTGGTGAAAGCTACGTGTATCAATGTGGTTGATGAAAGTAGGGACAGTTACCAATTTTGTCTAATTGTTAAAGTAGTGACTGTCCCTACTTATGCCGATTGTCCTCAATTGGTAAACTGGTGCCATCCGTTTCCTACAACAACCGCTCGCGGGCGTTGGTGCGGCGGAGGGCCAGGCCGAGCAGGGCAGAAGGCCACGCCCAGCACCAGCAGGCGGTTGACGATGGCAATGCGGAAGAATTCCTCGCTGGGCAGGTCCTGGGCCAGCTCCTGCAGGTTGAGGAAGGGGTAGATGATCGAGTCGTTCCAGCCGCCCTGGAAGAGGAAGATCAGGACGAGGACGATGCTGGCCAGCAGCGCCCCGCCGTTGGTGGAGCGGGTGAGGATGGTGAAGAGCATGGTCAGGTTGCCGAAGAAGAGCGCCGGGACCATGCTGTTCAGCAGCACCGGCAGGAAGGGGAAGTCGGTGATGAAGATCTAGGTCAGCACGGCCAGCATCAGGTGCAGGACAAAGATGGCGATGTAGACGGTCAGTGCCTTGAGCAGCCAGACCCGGTAGCGCGAGCGGGAGATGGCGAACATCACCTCGATGGTCCCGGTTTCCCGTTCCTGGAGCACCAGCTGCATGCCCAGCAGGATGGAGAGGAAGACCCCGGGCGGGGTGAGGATCATGTTCAGCACCTCCAGCGAGGTGTAGGGCTCGTCCCCGAAGGCGTGCATCAGCCAGATGATGACGAAGTAGACCAGCCCGCCCACCAGCAGGAACCAGTAGCGGGTGGAGAAGGTCACCTTGAGGCAGAGCCGGAAGAGCAGCAGCCACGATCCGATTCTTCCGCGCATCTTCTTCGCCATCGTTCGCTTCACTCCTCTTTAATCTCCAATCAGGTCAGGCCGATGTTGCTCCTGAGCGACGTCTGGAGACGAAGTCGACCTTCGCTGCGAGCAATATGGCCTGGCCCCCTATACCGGCGCGGTCCCGCCGCGCAGGTAGAGATAGGCGTCCTCGAGGTTCGGCTCCGCGTCCTCGGCTTCCAGGTCCGCGGGCGGGCCGTCGGCCAGGAAGCGCAGCCGGATCTTGTCGAATCCCTCGCCGATGTGGTTGACCACCTTGAGCCGTTTGGACAGCTCGGTCAGCTGCTGCTCCTCGGTCACCGCCTCGAAGACCTTGCCCCGGGTGCGGTCGATCATCTCCTCCACGGTGCCGTCGAAGATCACCCGGCCCTTGTCCATCACCGCCACCCGGTTGCAGGTGCCGGAGATGTCCTCGACGATGTGGGTGGAGAAGATGACGATCCGCTCCTTGGCCAGCTCGGCCAGCAGGTTGCGGAAGCGGATCCGTTCCTTGGGATCGAGGCCGGCGGTGGGCTCGTCCACCACGATGATCCGCGGCAGGTGCAGCAGCGCGGTGGCGATGCCCACCCGCTGCTTCATCCCCCCGGAGTAGCCCTTCAGCTTCTCGTCCTTCCGCTCGAAGAGGGCCACACGATTGAGCACGCTGGTGACCAGCTTCTCCCGCTCCTCCCGGTCATAGATCTCGTTGAGCAGGGCGTAGTAGTTGAGCAGCTCCCAGGCGGTGAAGTTCTCGTAGACCCCGAAATTCTGCGGCAGGTAGCCCACCAGGCTCTGCACCGCGTCCCGGTGCTCCCGCGGGTCGCGGCCGCTGATCGACACCGTGCCGCGGCTCTGCTCGTAGATGTTGCAGATCACCCGCATCAGGGTGGTCTTGCCCGCGCCGTTGGGGCCCAGCAGGCCGAACATGCCGGCGCCGATGTCCAGCGACAGCCCGCGCAGCGCGGCCACCCGCTCCTTGTCCCGGCCCACCCGGGGGATGGCGGCCACCAGCCGCCGCCAGCTGCGGGCGATCCGCTTGAAGATGTTTCCCCCTCGCCCTTCGGTGCTCAGTTCACCCCGCCGCAGCCTGGCCCCGGTGCGCAGGGCCAGGGTCCCCAGGCCCAGCAGGGAGGTGAGGGTGATGGTGAAGCACGTAGTTCAACTCACAGGATACGTGGGCCTGGACCAGGGCCATGACGGCCAGGGAGAGGCCGAAGAGCAGGTTCAGCCAGCGGGTTTCGGAGAAGCGGACCGGCGTGCCGGCGGCTGGTTCGACACCCTTGCGAAAGCGCCACAGGGCGGCCATGGTGACCAGGAAGTCGCGCACGAAATACCAGGTGATGCCGATGAAGATGAAGAGCCAGAGGCGGTTCTCGAAATAGGTCAGCAGGTAGAAGAGCAGGCCCAGCACGGGCACCTTCCAGATCAGGTCCTGGGCCAGCCGGCCGCGGTTGTTCAGCCGCATGCCCCGCTGCCGGGCGTGCTTCAGCCAGCGGGCGTTCTGTTTCCAGCCGCGGAGGAACGGGCCGTCCTCACCGTAGATCTTCTTCAGCTCCCGCACGCTGATGTCCAGCGTCTCGTCGGTGCTGAAGATTTCCCGCCGCTCTTTGCCCCGGGCCAGCCAGAGGCCGAAGCGCACCAGGCCCAGACCGGCGAACCAGAGGGGCAGGAGGAAGATGATCCGCCAGACCTCGGAGGTGACCCAGCCCAGCTGGAAGTAGAGCGCCCAGATCGCCACGGCGGCGAGCAGCGTGCCGGCCAGGGCCCAGGGCAGGCCCAGGGTCTTCCGGATCCAGAGACCGATGTGGCGGAAGGAGAGGAAGCCCATGGGGATCAGCAGCAGGGTGCCCACGGTGGCGGTGGCCATGCCGCCGATCACCGCGATGGCGAAGGGGGGCCAGATCTCGTTCTCGCCGCCCATGCGCATGGCCAGCGGCAGCATGCCCACCATGGTGGTGGTGGCGGTCATGATCACCGGGCGGAAGCGGGCCCGGCCCGAGGCGATGATCGCCCGTTCGGGGCGGAACCCCTTGTTGCGCACCAGCTGCCGGGCGTAATCGATGAGCAGGATGCCGTTGTTCACCACCATGCCCAGCAGCACCAGCAGGGCGAGAAAGACCAGCGGACCGAGGCCGACCCCGGTGACCGCCACCAGGATCAGCACCCCGATCAGGGCCATGGGGATGGTGAAGAGGATCAGCAGCGGCAGGTTGAACGACTCGAACGAAGCGGCGAGGATCATGTAGACCAGGATCAGCGCCACGTAGAGCATGAACTTCCAGACGTTCGTCTCCTCGTCCTCCCGCTCCGCGGCCAGGGTGTAGCCCCGGGGCAGGGGGATGGCGAGCAGCAGCTCGTCCACGTCCCGCGCAGTTCGTCGAGGCGGGTCTGGGTGTCCAGCACCTCGGTCGTCGTAGCCGTAGTAGAGGCGGATCCGGTGGGTCCCCTGGTGGCGCTTGAGGCTGGGCAGGCCGGCCTCCCGGCGGAAGTCCATCAGCTCCGCCACCCGGACGAACTCGCCGTTGGGCGTGGGGATGGAGAGGTCCCGCAGGTCACTGAAACCCCACTCCCCCTCCTCGCCCAGGCGGACCTGGATCTGCATCTCGTCGTCCTGCCGGTCGCGGTAGGGGTAGGTCAGCCGGTCCCCGTCCCGGCGGGCCATCCAGAGCAGGCCCATCACCTGGCGCATGGAGAGCCCCCAGGCCGACAGGTCGCGGTAGCGGGCTTCCAGCCGCACCTCCGGGGTGGCCTTCTCCACGTCCATGCGGATCGATGCCGCCGTCCACCCCTTCGATCTGCCTCAGCCGGTATTCCACCTCCCCGGCCAGGTCCACCAGCCGGGGCATCTCCTCGCCGGTGAGCACCACCGTCTCCTCGGTGCGGGTCAGGCCGAGCATTCCCGCGCGCGCCCCCGCCGCCGTCATCGCCCCCGGCCGCGCTCTGGAACTGCGAGCGGTCGAAGTAGATGTCGGCCGCGCTGCTCTCCCGCAGCTCCCGGGTGCGGTCGATGAGCCGCTGGCGGATGGCGCCCAGCGACTGCTCCGAGGTCCGCTCGTCCTCGGGCAGCAGCTCCACGGTGACAAAGGCCTCGCCCTCGCGAACGGTGGAATTGGTGACCTTGCGGTCCGGCAGGTCGAGGGTCATGCGACTCCAGCTGGGCGGTGACCGCCAGGGTCGATTCCAGGTCGGTGCCCTCGGGCAGTTCCAGCTTCATCTCGATGCGGTCGGTGGGCGGCTGGCTGGCGTCGAAGAGGAAGAGGATGATCGGGGTGGTGACCAGCACGGTGAGCATCAGCAGGGCGAAGAAGGAGACCGTGGTCAGCACCTGGTGCCGGGCCAGCTGCTTGAGCAGCAGGGTGTAGATCTGCAGCACTCGCCGCGGCCGCTTGCGGTCCTCGACTGGGTCGAACGTCTACGTCCCGTGTCCCGCCGGCCCAGGCGGCTGGCCAGCATGGGGATCAGGGTCACCGCCACCAGCAGCGAAACCAGCAGGGGAAAGATGATGGCCAGGGCGAAGTCGTTGTACAGTTCGGTGAACTCGGTCTTGACCCAGAGCAGCGGCGTGAACACCGCCACGGTGGTCACCGTGCCGACGATGATCGCCTTGAACACCTCGGAACTGCCGGTGACCGCCGCCTCCATCCGCGGCTGGCCCCGCTCGCGGTGCCGGGTGATGCTCTCCAGCACCACGATGGCATTGTCCACCAGCAGGCCGATGGAGAGGGTCAACCCGATCAGGGTCAGCACGTCGATGGCCAGGCCCGAGGCGGCCATCAGGTTGAAGGTCACCAGCAGCGAGACCGGGATGGCCAGCGAGACCACCAGCACCGGCGCGGGCCGCTGAGGAAGATCAGCAGCATCAGCAGGGCGAGCAGCCCGCCGCCCAGGGCCAGCTTTTTCACCCGGTCGATATCCTTCTCGATCATCTCCGCGCTGTCGAAGGCGGTGCTGACCCGCACCCCGGTGGGCGCCATCTCGTCGTTGATCGCCGCGATCTCCGGGCGCAGCAGACGGGCCACCTTGATCAGGTTCGACTGCTCGTCCTTCTGGATCAGCACGCTCACCGTGGGGTGGCCGTCCACCCGCGAGACCTGGGTCTGCCGGTCCGCCGCCTCCTCCACCCGGGCCACGTCGCGGAGGAAGATCGTCCCGCTGCCAAGGTATTCAACGGCAGGTCGCGGATCTCCTGCAGCGAGGTGAACCGCCCCTCCACCATGGCGAACTGGCGCTTCCCGTCCACCTCCACCTCGCCGACGAATTCCCGCCGCCGGTGGAAGCCGTTCAGGGTGGCCAGCACCTGGGTCGGCATGATGCCGTAGGAGCGCAGGCGGTCCTCGTCGAGGGTCACCTGCACGCCCAGTCTTTGCCCGCCGAAGACCTGGACGCTGACCACGCCGTTCACCGATTCCAGCCGGGGCTGGATCTTCTCCTCGGCCAGCCGGCGGATATAGGGCAGGCCCCCCGGCCCGGCCACGTTGAGCTGCATGACGAAGTTGGAGAAGGCCGAAGTGTCCAAGCGCTCCACGCTGAGCGTGGCGGTTTCGGGCAGCAGGCCGATCAGGCCGTTGACCTTCTGCTCCAGCTTGAGATAGGCGTAGTTGAGGTCGGTGCCCAGCTTGTAGGAGACGGTGATCAATCCGTAGTTCTGGTTCGAGTCGGCCTCGATCTCCTCGATGTCCTCGAGGGTGGCGATCTCGGCCTCAAGCCGCTCCACCAGGTCCTCCTCCACCTTCTCCGGCGAGGCGCCGGGGTAACCGGCATAGACGAACATCTTGGGGTAGATGTAGTTGGGCATCAGCTGCACCGGCAGGGTGGTGTAGCTGATCACGCCCAGCACTCCCAGGGCGATGAAGAACATCACCGTGGTCACCGGCCGCTTGATGGCGAAAGTGGGGAGGTTCACGCGTCCGTCCCCCTCCCCGCGGGCCGCAGGCGGTCGATCAGGTCATAGGCCACCGGCAGCACCACCAGGGTCAGGATGGTGGAGGTGACCAGCCCGCCGATGATGGCGTAGGCCAGCGGCGCCCGCAGCTCGGCCCCCTCGCCAAAGCCCAGCGACAGCGGCAGCAGGGCGAGGATGGTGGTGGAGCTGGTCATCAGGATCGGCCGCAGCCTCGCCTGGCCGGCGGCCAGCAGCGCTTCACGGCGCTTCATCCCCCGGCGGCGCAGGATATTGACGAAGTCGATGAGGATGATCCCGTCGTTCACCGCGATGCCGGCGAGGATGATGATGCCGATGAAGGCCATCACCGACAGCGGCAACCCGGCGATGAAGAAGAAGGCGGCCACGCCGATCCCGGCCATGGGGATGGTGAGCATGATGGTGAAGGGGTGGACCAGCGACTCGAACTGCGAGGCCATCACCATGTAGACCAGGAAGAGGGCCAGCAGCATGGCGAAGCGCAGTTTCTCGAAAGACTCCTGGCGCCGCAGCTCCTCGCCGCCCACCAGGAAGCGGTAGCCCCGCGGCACGTTCATCCCGTCGAGGCGCTCGCCGATTTCGCCGCTCACCTCGCTCAGCGTCACCCCCTCGGCCAGGTCGGCCTGGACCAGGCCCACCCGGGACTGGCCGCGGCGCAGGATTTCCCGCGGGCCGGTCTCGCTCTCCACCCGGGCGATGTCCTTGAGCAGCACCCGGGTGCCGGTGGGGTTCTCGATCTCCAGGTTGAGCAGCTGATTGAGGTCCATCATCGGGTGGCGGATCGAGATGTCCCGGTCCTCGTCCTCGGCGCGGAAGATCGAGATCTCCTCGCCGTAGAGCTTCCGCTTGACCAACCGGGTGATGGAGGTCACGTCGAGGCCCAGGCTGGCCGCGGTCATCCGGTCGATGTGGATCGCCAGCTCCTCGCGGCCGCCCTGGAAGCTGGTGCGCACGTTGTAGATCCCCTTGCCCGCGGCGCCCATTTCCGCCAGCTGGGCCGCCACCCCGTCGCTGATCTCCTGCAGCCGGTCCACGTCCTGGCCCCGCACCTCGATGCTCACCGGCGCGTCGCCGGAGCCGATGGTCTGCTGCAGGGCGGTCTCGCCGAGGTTGTAGGTCGCCTCCAGGTCGGGCACGTCGCGCAGCACCGGGTCGATGGCGCCGATGATCGCCGAGGTGTGCAGGTCGCGCTGGTTGAACGGCTTCAGCGAAACGAGGACCAGCGCGGTGTTTTCGTCCCACACCTCCTCGGTGAGCAGCTCGTCCTCCAGCCGCCGCTTGCCGATGTCGCTGTACACCGCGGTGATCTCGTCGCCGAAATTCGACAGCAGCAGGTCCTCGACGAAGCCGGAGACCGCGGCGGTCCGCTCCACCAGCGTCCCCTCGGGGAGCGCCAGCCGGATGCCGAACTCGCCCTGGTCGGCCCGGGGCAGAAACTCGGTGCCGCTGCGCCGGAAGGCCTCGGCGGCCAAGCAGGCCAAGAACCAGGGTCAGCACCACCACGATCAGCTTGTGAT
Organism: uncultured Acidobacteriota bacterium; assembly: GCA_963836075.1. Taxonomy (GTDB): domain Bacteria; phylum Acidobacteriota; class JAQAZP01; order JAQAZP01; family JAQAZP01; genus JAQAZP01. Next base: position 7,286 of record CAWIIB010000003.1, on the reverse strand, counting down.
TCAGCGCCCAGCCCAGCAGGCCGTTGTACGCCCTGCTGCGCACCTTGTGCTCGCCATCCGTCGCCGCAGCCGCTTCTTTTTCAGCACCCGCGAGGCGAGCATGGGGATCAGCACCATGGCCACCACCAGCGAGCAGAGCAGGGAGATGCTCACCGTGAAGGCCTGCTCTTTCAAAAGCTCGCCGGTGATGTCGCCGATGAAGACCACGGGCAGGAAGACCACGCAGGTGGTCAAGGTGGAGGCGAAGATCGCGCCGCCCACTTCCGACGCGCCGTCGATGGCCGCCTCGATCTTGCCCTTGCCGGCCTGGAGGTGGCGGTAGATGTTCTCGATCACCACGATGGCGTTGTCCACCAGCAGGCCCACTCCCAGGGCCAGGCCGCCGAGGGTCATGATGTTCAGGCTCAGCCCGGCGAAATACATCAGCACGAAGGTGGCGATGATGGAGAGGGGGATGGCCAGGGCGATGACCAGGGTGGCGCCGAAGCTGCGCAGGAAGAGGAAGAGGATCACGATGGCCAGCAGCGCGCCGATCAGCGCCTGCTCCTCCACTTCGCGGATCGAGCCGGTGATGAAGCGGGCCTGGTCGCGCACCACCTCGAAGCGCACGCCGGGCAGCGAACGGCTCAGCTGGTCCAGGGTGTCGCGCACGTCGCCGCTCACCGTCACCGTGTTGCTGCCGCCCTCCTTGTGCACCGAGAGGCCCACACCTTCGATACCGTTGATCCGCACCAGGTTGCGCACCTCCTTGTCCCCGTAGTAGACCCGGGCCACCCGGGAGAGGGGCACCGGCACCTTGAGCGGGTCGAAGGCGGTGTTCTGGGAGACCAGGTCCGAGGGGGCCTTGCTCCGGTCAAGGTAGGCCACGGTGAGGGCGCGGAGCTGGTCCAGGTCGGTGAACCGACCCACCCCCTTGATCACGTAGATTTTGCCGTCTTCCTCGAGGGTGCCGCCGGAGCTGTCGATGTTGGCCTCCGCCACCCGGGTGGCCACGTCGTCCACGGTGATGCCGATGGCGTCGAGCAGAAACTCGTCGGTCTCGATGATCACCTCCCGCTCCCGGCCGCCGGAGATGCGCACCGCGGCCACGCCGCGCAGCCGTTCCAGCGCCGGTCGGACATAGTCTTCGGCCAGCCGCCGCAGTTCGTCCAGGTCGGCCCCGGCGTCGCTCTTCACCCGCGGGGAACATGCCCACCCGCAGAACCGGGGCGGCCTGGGGATCGAAGCGGCGGATGGAAAGGGCATCCACCTCGCGGTCCGCCTGGAGGTAGCCGATGTTCTTCTGCACCTCGAGCAGGGCGAAGTCCATGTCGGTGTCCCAGTAGAACTCCACCGTGACCATGATGCTGCCCACCCGCGAGACCGACGAGACCCGGGAGACGCCGCTGATGGTGCTCAGCTGGGACTCCAGCTGCTCGCCGAACACGTCCTCCATCTCCCGCGGCGGCCGGTTCCCCGACTCGAGCACCACCACCACCTTGGGGCTGGAGATGTCGGGCAGCAGGTCGATACCCAGCTTGTCCAGCGAGATGTAGCCGAGCAGGAGCACCCCGGTGAAGATCATCACCACGGTGACCGGGAAACGGACCGCCAGGCTGGATATGGCTTTCATCAGGAGTTGACCTTCACCGGTGTCTTATCCTTGAGCGTTTCGTAGCCCTGGACCACCACCCGCTCACCCTCTTCGATGCCGGAGAGGATCTCCACCCGGTCCTCGTCCTCGAGGCCGGTGACCACCTCGCGCATCTCGGCCTTCTGCCGCGAGACCACGAACACCGACGGCCGGTTGTTGCGGATCACCACCGCGTGCCGCGGCAGCACCAGGGCCTGCGTCCGGGCCCGGGTGACGATGTCGGCCTTGACGAACATACCCGGCCGCACCAGTCCCTCGTTGTTTGCCAGCAGCACCTCCACGCGGAAGGTCCGGGACTGGGCCTGGATGGTGGAGCTGATGTAGCGCACCTTGCCCTCGAACACTTTGTCGGGGTAGGCGTAGTTGGTGATGTTGACCGTCATCCCCTTCTCCACCCGGGCGATGTCGCCCCCGGGCAGCTCCAGGTCGGCCAGCACCTGGGAGAAGTCCATCACCTCGGCCAGTTCCTCGCCGGCGGTGACCTTGGCCCCGTCCACATCGCGGATCAGCCAGGTCAGCCGGCCGGAGATCGGGGCGAGGATCCTGGTCTGCTCCTCGACGATCAGCGTGTTGTCGTAGTTGTATTGCGCGGTGGCCAGGGCGCTCTCGTAGTTCCTCATCTCCTGCTCGGAGACGAATCCCTCGTCGTAGAGATTCTTGTAGCGCTCGTAGTCGCTCTGCGCCTTCTCCAGCTCGGCGCGGCGGGCGTCGATGCCGCTCTTCTTGTTGACCCGCGTCTCCTCGCTGTCCAGCAGGGCGACCACCTGTCCCTGTTTCACCGGGTCACCCTCGATCAGCCGCCGGCCGTTGCCGCCCAGCTTCCCGAGGGTCAGATACCCGGTCATCGGCGACTCGAGCTTGACCTCCTGGATCGCCCGTACCGTGCCGGTGGTGGAGAGATATTCGGCGATGTCGGCCCGCCCGGCCTCCTCCACCCGTACCGGGATCTTCACCTCCAGGCCGGCGGTGGACTCCTGGCCGCCGCAGCCCGCAGCGGCGAGGAGCAGCGGGACGATGAAGAGCGCCGCGACAATTGAGACCTGTGGGCATCTGGTGGTCATTCGGTTGCCTCCTTGCAAAACCTCATCCGAGATCCGATAGCTGCGTTGACGGCTTCGTCGAAATGCTCACATACCATCGTGAGTGGGCTGCGCGTTCTCCTCAACCGTCGCCTTGCTTTCGAACCACAGCTGAGGTTTTGATAGCTCATCTAGTCATCATTCTCGTTGTAGCTGAACTTCACCGCGTCGGCGATCACCGCGCCGTCGGCCTGGTCGCTGAGCAGCACCACGGCCTCGTTGTCCGGCGAGAAGTACCAGGTGCCGAGGCTGTTCCAGCCCTCCTCCGCGCCGGTGGCGTCGAAGGTCACCGTCTCCGGGCCGTCCTCGTGCTCGATGGTGTATTGGTAGTTGCTGCCCAGTCTTTCGTCTTCATCGCGCACGCGGAGGTCTTCCCCTCGATGCCGATATAGACGAAGACCTCGTAGCGGCCGCGGCGGGGCAGGTCGGCGGCCCAGCGGGCCGAGAACTCGCCCTCGCCGCCGCCCTTCACCTTCATCGTGTGGTTGTAAAGACCGTATGCCTCGTCGCGCGTCCAGTTGTTCCACTCGTCGGGCAGACCGCGGATGTACTCCGGGATGGCCGGCGCTTCCCCGTCCTCGCCCTCCTCCCCCGAACGCCAGCGGAGCAGGCCGCCGCCGCCGGTCCCGGTGAGGCTGAACCCCTGGTCCAGGTCGTCGACGATCACGTCCCTTGCGCTGCTCGGCCGGTTCCGAGGCGATGACGGCCACCCGCTCCACCGGTTCGGCGTCCACCGCTTCCTCGGGAATGGTGAACTCCTTCTCGATCATCTCCTCGTTGCGGGCCAGGATCGGGTCCACCACCACCCGCTGAGGCTCGTCGGCCACCACCAGGGCCACCTCCACGGTTTCGTAGCCGTTGACCTTCAGCCGCCGTCTCGATCTCGTCCTCCCGGGTGTGGAAGGTGACGATAACGAAGCCGCCGGTGGCTTCCTCGTTGGCCAGTTGCAGCCGCACCTGGTAGGTGGGGATCTCCTCATCGGATTCGATGCGGTAGGCCTCGTGGTCCACCACCTTGTACCCGGCGAGGTCGGTGCGGTGGGTCCACTGCTCGAAGAACCAGCCCAGGTCCTCGCCGCTGACCTCCTCGGCCAGCCGCCGCATGTCTTCGAAGGTGTAGTGTCCGTAGCGGTAGCGGGTCAGCAGCTCGATGATCATGGCGCGGAAGTGCTCGTGCCCCATGGCCTCGCGCAGGCTGACCACGAAGCCCCGGCCCTTGTAGCTCATCACCTTGTAGAACAGCCCCGGGTCGTCCCCGGGCACCAGCTCGGCCAGCGGCGTCTCGAGGATCACCGGGTAGATGGTCTTCTTGTCGAAGATGGTGTCGAACACGGCCTCGCTGATCGACTTGCCCTGCGACATGGCCGCGGGCATCCCCTGCTGGTTTTCATTGAAGCTGATCAGCGAGTAGACCGAGCTCATCGGCCGGCTTTCGGTGGCGATCTCCTTGATGTAGTTGTCGAGGCCGCCGGCTGGCCAGCGGGTAGAGCGGCCCCACCGGGTCGACCTGGAAGCCCCAGAAGCTCTGCATGGCGTTCTGGATCATGTTGCCGCTGAGCACGTCGAGGTCGAAGAAGGTCTTCAGCATCTCCATCTTGATCTCGTTGGCCCGCTCGGTGGGCAGTTCCTCGTCCCCGCTTTCCTCCCGGGCGCTGCGGGACCGGATGTTGAAACCGAACTGGAAGTTGGCCTTGAAGAACCCCGATTCCTTGAGCATCACCACGCCGGGCTGGATCAGCGGGTTGGGGCTGTCCCACCCCTCGGAATAGGCCCGCATGGAGTCGGGCACCTCCACCAGGCTCAGCGCCGGGTAGGGGTATTCCAGGCCGGTGGTCTCCTTCAGCTCCTCCAGCTTGGCTTCCACCTGTTCGCGGATGATGTCGGACAGGGAGCGGAAGAACTCGATGTTCTCCCCGTGGGCTTCGAGGTAGTAGAGGTTCGTCGTGATGCCGCCCATTTCGCCCCGTACCACCTGGTAGGTGCCGGAGTTGATCGAGATACCGGGCACCGGCACATCGGAAACGTAGTGGTGCAGCGTGCTGCTCCCGGCGGACTGTTTGCGCTCGGCCAGCTCCCCCTGGGAAATGGCGAAACAGCCCTCGGGCACTGAGATCCGAACATCGGTGGTGGCGTAGTTGGCGTCGTTCTTTTCGGGGTAGGTGTAGCCGTAGTCGACGTTGGGCGACGGGTACCAGCGCACCTGGGGCACCAGGTAGGTGCAGCGGGGCGTGATCAACGCCGGCCGGTCGCCGAGAATGGCGGTGTTGTTCCGCTGGTTGCCCTTCAGTTCGTTGATTTCCAGCGTGCTGTTCAGGAACAGGGTGGGGGTCTGGATGCCGCCCTGCCAGGCCACGCGGATCTCCGATTCGGCCCCCGGGTCCAGGGTTGGGATGTGCACCGTAAGCACCGTCAGTTCGCGCTCGAATTCCAGTGCTTCGCCCCCGGGGCCGGTCACTTCGTCCACCTCGAGGCCGCTGTTCAGGACGAAGGTCAGCAGCTCCTGGGGCTGGTCGGTTTCGTTGCGCACCCTCATCGTCGCCTCGGCGGCGATGTGGTGCGCCCGGGTCAGGTCCACGTCCATGTCGAAATGGGTCACCGTGGTCAGCGGCCGCTCCACCAGCGCTTCCTGTTCGGCCATGGCCTGCGGTGCGCGAGGCGATGGAGCGGTGCCCGGTGGTGACCACGTACCCCGCGTAAAAGACGCCGAGCAGTGCGCAGATGATGGCGGTGAGGCGCACCGGCTGCGACACCCGGCCGGCCTGGGCCAGGCGGGGGTGGAACATGGCGGTGAGGGCCAGCAGCAGCAGGGTCAGGCCGATGATGTAGCCGCGGTGCAGCAGCACCAGGTGCAGATCGGAAAACCCGGAGAGGTCGGAGTAGAAGGAGAGGACACTGTACCCGCTGAAATCGACGATGGGCACGTACTCGATGCGCAGCCAGTAGCCGAAAGCAGGAAGGCCACCATGTCGATGAGCACGTAGGCATGGGCGATGATGATCGCCGCCACCCGGCTCTTGGTCACCGTGGCCAGGAAGAAGACCAGGGCGATGATGAAGGCCAGCGAGGGCAGGGTGATGACGAACACCTGCACCAGGTAGGGGGTCACCGGGAAGTAGGTGCGGAAGACCAGGAAGGGGAAGAAGGAATGCAGGATGGCCGCCACCAGGTAGAAGAACAGCGTGGCCAGCGGGATGAGCACGATGGCGATGAAGGCCACCGGATTGAAGGTGCCGAAAAACTTGCCCAGACCAGGCTGAAGGTGCTCGGGGGGCGGGAGTGCAGCACCCCGTCCACCCGGACCTGCCGGTCCCGCGAGATGAAATCGTAGCAGAACCAGATGAGCAGGATGGCGAAGAGGATGTTGTAGAAGAGGAACGTGCTCTGGAAGATGTTCCCCGGCGAGTAGAAGCCGCCCATGCTGCCCGAGAAACTGGAGAGGAAATCGACGATGGCGCCCTGGTAGATCTTGATTCACCGAGAGGACGATGGAGACCAGCACGGCCAGGATCCAGAACTTCCAGGTGCGGCGGAGGAGCCGGCCCTCGTACTTGGCCAGGCCCATGATTCCGGCGAGGTCAAACATTGTTTTCCTCCTCCAGTCCGCCCATGAAGTTGATGTAGGCGTCCTCCAGGTTCGGTTTTACCGGTTTCAGTTCCACGCCCGGGGCCGATCCCTCGCCCACCAGCCGGAGGTGCAGCCGGTCGCCGCGCGGGGCGGTGCTGATCACGCTGAAGTGCTGCTTGATCGCCGGCAGGTCCTTTTCCAGGGCCACCGTCTCCCAGGCCTTGCCCTCGGCCTTCGCCGTCAGTTCCGGCGGCGAGCCGCGGTAGCGCACCTTCCCCTTGTCCAGGATCACCAGGTTTTCGCAGGCGCTGGAGATGTCGCCCACGATGTGGGTGGAGAGGATGATCACGATCTCCTGCCGATGTCGGGGAGCAGCCCGCGGAAACGGATCCGCTCCTCGGGATCGAGGCCCACGGTGGGCTCGTCGACGATGAGCAGTTGGGGTCGCCGATCAGCGCCTGGGCGATGCCCAGCCGCCGCAGCATGCCGCCGGAGAGCGCCTTGACCTTGCGCCGCGCGGCGTCGGCCAGCCCCACCTTTTCCAGCATCTCGTCCACCCGCCGGTCGCGCTCGCTCTTCAGCATGCCGTTGCAGCCGGGCGATGAAGTCGAGAAACTCCCGGCCCGCATCTTGGGGTAGATGCCGAACTCCTGGGGCAGGTAGCCCAGCCGGGAACGGATCTTCCGCCGGTCTTTGGACACGTCGAGCACCGCGATATTCACTTCGCCGGAGGTCGGCTGGAGCAGCGTGAGAAGGATCTTTATCATCGTGGTCTTGCCGGCCCCGTTGGGGCCGAGCAGGCCGAACATGCGGGCGGGGATCTCCAGGTTCACCCCTTCGAGGGCGGTAACGCCGCCCTTGTAGGTCTTGCTCAGGTCCCGGATGGTGATAGTCATAAGCAATCCTCTCCCTGGGTTTTTTCCCCGGTAAACGGCGGGGAAGTCCTTTATTTTACGATATGGTGCCCGTTTGGGTTTCATCAAATGAGGACAATGAGTCCCTGAATACA
>CAWIIB010000002.1:0-22681 GCA_963836075.1 uncultured Acidobacteriota bacterium | reverse complement strand
ACGACTCCGTCGTCTCCTCGCAATGACAATGAAAGGCATCATTGTTCCTATCGCTGACCTCCCGTGGCCCTCGCGGATCGGGGGCTCGCAATGGCAAGCGGGGAGGAGGGAAAGGAGAACCGGGGAGGTGATTCGCCGCCGGGTTTACGCCGGTGGCGGTTGATTTGATACTGCTTGATTGATGATGTGGTAACAAGACTTTTTTCGTGCGTATGTTCAACAGAGGGAAAGGAGGCCTGACATGAGGCGAATGGCAAATCTGGGCGGTCTGGCAATTTTGCTGGCCGCGATGATCATCTCCCTGCCGGTGGCAGCTGACGGTTCAACTACTCCGAGCACACGGTGGGCGATCAGTTCGATGGTCCACGCCACGCGCAGGTGGTGGACCTTGACGGTGACGGGGACAACGACGTGGTGGCTTGTGCCTATGAGGATGGAGACATTTTCTGGTATGAGAACAACGGGCTCGGCTCATTCTCGCAGCGGGTGGTGGTGGAGGACAACTTCTATGGCGTGAACCATCTGGTGGTGGCTGACCTGGACAGCGACGGCGACCTGGATGTCATTGCCGTCTCCTTCTTCCATGACGTGCTGGCCTGGTGGGAAAATAACGGCAGCGAGTCATTCTCGCGGGCGAACATCGCCACCGGCTTTGTTGACGCCAGCTGCTGTTTCGTCATCGATCTGGACGACGACGACGACATGGACATTCTCGCCAGCTCTTTTTACCAGGACAAGATTTCCTGGTTCGAAAACGATGGCAGCGAGAGCTTCACCATGCACAACACCTTCACCGCCGGTCTCGACGGGGCCCAGTGGGTCTGGGCTGGTGACGTGGACGACGATGGTGACAATGATGTGGCCGGCCTCTCCTTCCACGACGGCAACGTGGTCTGGTGGGCGAACAACGGCAGCGAAAGCTTCACCGCAAACCAGATCTCCGGCAACCACGAGGGAACCACTTCAATTCAGGGCGTGGATCTGGATGATGACGGCGACATGGACTTCGTCACCACCGCCATGGACGACAACCGGCTCACCTGGTGGGAGAACAACGGTTCGGAATCCTTCACCCAGAAAAACATTGACAACAACCTGGCCGGCGCCATTCACGCCACGGTGGCTGACCTGGATAACGACGGCGACAAGGACATCACCGCCACCGCCTTCAACGGTTCGCAGATGTACTGGTACGACAACAACGGTGCCGAAACCTTCACCCGCCGGGTGGTCACCGAATCCGCGGTGCGCCCCTTCGGCACGGCCGCCGGCGATCTTGACGGCGACATGGATGTGGACCTGGTTATCTGTGACTTCGAGGGTGATGAGGTCCTGTGGTTCGAGAGTGGCGGCGGCAGCGGCACCATCTTCCTCGTCGCCGGTCCGGGCCCCGGACCGGCCAACGAATCCCGGGTCAAGGGTTTCTACGTCAACGGCATCGAAAACGGCATCACTGATTTCATCGCCTATGGTGCGGGCGGCTACGGCGTGAACGTGGTCTGCGGCGACATCACCGGCGACGGCATCGACGAGATCATCACCGGCCCCGGACCGGGTGCGGTGTACGGACCTCACGTCCGTGCCTTCCATTGGGACGGCACGGCCATGGGTAACCTCAGCTACCTGGCCTACGGCACGAATAAATTCGGTGTGAACGTGAGCTGTGGTGACGTGGACGGTGACGGCTTTGACGAGATCATCACCGGTGCCGGTCCCGGCGCGGTTTTCGGCCCGCACGTCCGGGGCTGGAACTTTGACGGCGGTCCCCTGACCGAAATCGGCGCCATCAGCTACTTTGCCTACGGCACACCGAAATGGGGCGTCAACGTGAGTTGCGGCGACATCGACGGTGACGGGATCGACGAAATTCTCACCGGTGCCGGTCCCGGCGCGGTTTACGGTCCCCACGTCCGGGGCTGGAACTTCGACGGCGCCGCCATCCAGGCCATAAGCCAGGTCAGTTTCCTGTCTTACGCCACCAACCGCTGGGGTGTCCACGTCGCCGCCGGTGACATCGACGGCGACGGCTATGACGAGATCGTCACCGGTGCGGGACCTGGCGAAGCGACATCATCCCACGTCCGGGCCTTCAACTTTGACAACGGGTCATTGACGCCGATTTCCGGCGTCAGCTTCTTTGCTTACGATACCGGTTACACTTACGGGGTCAACGTGAATTGCGTGGATTTCGACAACGATGGCTACGACGAGATTCTCACCGGTGCGGGACCCGGTCCTGGTCAACCCACCCTGATTCGGGGTTGGAATTATGACGGGGCCGTGCTGGAACTGGTGACCGGCACCGATTTCTACGCCTTTGACGAGACGTCCGTATTCTACGGCGCCAACGTGGCCGGCGGAACCGCCCAGTAGGGCGGCCGGTCTGAAACATTCGGCGGCGCCCGCCTGGGTGTCGCCGGCAAACCATGTCAGCCTCACGGGGGCGGGCCGGCCTCTTTTTCCGTGGCCGGTTCGCTCCCACCCTCTGTTCCGGCGAACAGATCCTGCAAATCCTGGATCGCCGTGAGGCTTCGTCCGCGGGCGAAATACCCCAGCCGGCTGCGCACCAGCAGATCCCGTTCACCTCCGGTATCCACCTTGATCCCGCGCCACAACCCGTCCTTTTCCGGATTGCTGGAGATGTATCCCAGGTAGTACTGATTGCGCTGCTCTTCCTCCAGACTGATCAGTGCATCACGAATGTGATCGGCGCGGAAGCTCACGTCGAAGGGATAGTAGCGGCCGCCCGAGGCCAGCGTCAGTGTGTCGAGCAGCGATTCGCTGAACCTTCGTTCCATGAACTGGTTTCGCGCTTCGGCCCGTTTCAGGTCCTTGCTGCGGTAGAAGCCGCCGAGACCGATCAGCCGCATCGCCTTTTCGAATGTGGAGGGGTCGCGGGTCAGGTTGTAGAACTGGTTGTTGGTGAGCGGGGGAGTGGTGTTGATCCCGATGGCGTAAAGGGTGATACCGCTGCGCTGGAGCTGGTCGGCCAGTCCGCGGTTGCTGATTGCCGCTGTTACGTCCTTGCCGTCGGAGAGCAGGATCAGGACCTTTCGATCTCCCTCCAGTTGCTCCAGCTCGGCGGCACAGGCGGAAATTGCTTCCATCATCCGGTCTGCCCGCCGGCTGCTGGCGGCGTCGGGAGCCGGCAGCGATTTGATCGCGCTGACCAGCAGGCCCCGCTGGCCGGTGAGTTCCTGCTGGACCAGGGTTCGTACCTGGTAGGCGGCGATAAAAGCCCGGTCGCCCTGGGGCATGTTTTCCGTGATGTATTTCACGGCCCCCTCCTTGAGCTTTTGCAGGGCCTGGGGCGGGTCGATGCCCATGTCGAAGAGAAAGGCGGCCACCAGGTTTTGCCGCTGTTTTTGTTCGAAGTGACTGATTTCCTGTTCCGTGCCGTCCTCCAGCAGCAGGAAGCTATCCCGGGTGAGACCGGAAACGTAATCGCCGGTTGCGGGGTCGGCAACGGTGACATACATCTGCTGGAGCTCCACTTCCAGCGAGAGGTAGTTGTTCGGCCGGGCCAGCAGCACATGGTCAGTGGCCCATTTCGCGCCGGGATAGTGGGCCCGTACCGTGACCTGGTAGTCGGTGGCCGCCGGGTACGCGCGCCAGAGGCAACGGTAGGGCGGGGCGAGGTCCCGGAGGAGGTGTTCGCCATCGACGTAGAAATCGATCCACTCCGCTTCTTCGCCGTTGGGGCCGAGGGTCGGAACAGCCTCCAGGCGTTCGACGGCGAAGATGTTCTCCTGGGCGGTGGGGGTGGTGATCACCACTTTTCGGGCTCCGGTCTGCTCGTCGCCGGCCTCCGGCAGTCCCCGTTTCTCGAGCCGGGTCAACAGCCGCAGGGGGGCGGATTCGCCGCTGCCCTGGTCAAGCACCGCGGAGCCCACTTCGGTTATGGCCAGCCCCGTGCCCAGAAGACAGGTTTGGCCGGCGCCGGGGAGAATCACCTCCACCTCCACCTGGTATTCACCCGGCGTGAGGCGATCGGGCGGCACGGTGATCGAGACTTTCCATTCCCGTTCAGCGGAATCCACCGGCTGGGCCAGTTCGTTCAGGGCGTTTCCCGGAAGTGTGAGGACAGTTTCACCGGCCCGTTTGAAACGGTAGGTGGTGAGAAACGGCCGCTCGGTCAGCTCACGGAATGAAGCCTCCACCTGGCGCGGGTCTGCGCGGAGACCCTGAGTTCCCTCTTCCTCCCCGGACGTGGGCAGGTAGACGTGGTAGAGCATGGTCGGACCGGCCGAGAGGGGCAGGGGGATGGTACCCTCCGCCGGCAACGGTGTCAGTTGACGCCCGCGGTGGCAGAAGGGGGGCGGCATGGGGCGCCGGATCAGCGGGTAGGGTTCGAGGCCGTTTCCCAGCAACAGGCTGCTGGCGGCGAGCTGATCGAGGCCCAGGTCGGGTACCCGGAAATTGAGCCGGTGCCACCCCTGTTTTGATGTGGCCCGGTCCATGGCAATGAGATAGACCTGGTAGTCGCCGGGAGCCAGGTCGAAAACCCTGCGCAGGGTCCACGGTTCGTCCTCGGGGCTCACCGTCTCGCTCAATATCACCGCTTCATCCTGTCCGGAGCGCATGGCACGGATGTGGAAGCGGTCGGTCACGTCCCCGTCCGGCCCCACAACCAGACCGCGAAGTCGGAGGTTTTCGGCACCCTGGTTCTGTTTGACCCGGTAGGCGGCGTGCCCCTGGCCCCTGACCACGAACAGATTGCAGGTGAGCCAGACACTGGTCTTTCCCTCCTCGCCGCGGAAAAAGGAGACTTGCGGTTGAACCTGGACGTCCATGTCGGCCGGCCCCAGTCCCATGCGGAAATATTCCCTCACCGAGGCCACGAGCTCGATTTCGTCAACCAGGTCCATCGGCCGGCCGTCAAGCGGCCGGCCCCCTGGCTGGTAAAAGATTTCCGGCCAGAGGATGGTCTTTTGTCTGAGTTCCGGCACAATTTCCCCGAAAAACCGGGCCTCGTCCACCAGTTCGGGAAGACCATCACTGTTCAGGTCCTGGAAACTGAGGGTCAGCGGTTCGGAAAGTGGGAGAAGAGTGCTGTTTTTACGGTATATCCATTCAAAGGCAGGTGAGTAGCGTGCCGCGGCCAGGGCCTCAGCGCCACCCCCCGGTGCAAAAGTGAGCGGCAGGCCCCCGTCCGGCTGGCCCAGCAGTGTGTAGACCCGGCCCATGTCGGTCAGGTCACCGGGCACCGACACACCCTCGTCGCTTGATGCCACTCCGGCCAATCGGCAGCTGAACAATTCCCGGGCACGGTGCTTTCGTGCGAGGTAGGCATACTTGAATTCGTTGTGCACCGTATCAGGGGTGGGATCTCGACGGGCCCAGAATACCCCCTGAAAATAACCGCGGTCATCCGGGCGGCGCATGGACTGGTAGAGTTGCCATTCCTCGGCAAGCGGCAGGTCCGCGGCTACTTCCTGGAGCCAGTTCCCCGTGATCAGCGTGAACTCCTCGGCGGAATCCTCGAACTGTATCTCGGGCGCTGCCGGAAACACACCGCCGGTTGGCGAGGTTAAGAGGATGGCTGTGGCCAGGATAAGGATCGTTTTCGGGTGTATTGAGCGCGGGCCGTGGGATTTCATTCACGTTGCCTGGATGCCCCCGGGGCAGGGCCCGACGAGGTGAGGTTGCTAACTAATTGGTATCCTGCTGCGGGTATCACGTCGAATTATACCACATGGCTCGGCCATGACGATGAGGTCTGCCGGTCGGCCGTTCCGGGCAGTCATGTTGATTTTTCCCGATAGGATATTGACAAATAGTCTTGTATCGCTTAAATTCTAATAACAAGTTGTGCACGGTTTGGTGGAGTTGTTCCTCTCACCGCCGCAAAACTCTCGGATTTCAGTATCGTTTCCACAGGTGAAAATACTCAGGGTTGGGATGTGTTTGCGGAGGAGGTATTCCGTTGGCCATTTCTTTGGTTTCGATTCACCACAAGCAAGGGGAGGTCTGATGAAAAAACTGGCTGTTCTGCTGGTCCTGGGATTTCTGATGGCGGGCGCGAGTGCCATGGCCCAGGAATATGAACTTCAACTGGTGGTCTTCAATCTGCCCCAGGATACGGTCCTGATCGGTGAGAAGGCGATCGTCAACACGGTAATCTTCAACCCTGCTCCATACGGTTCAGGTATCTTCCTCTCCGGTATCGGCTACATGACCATCGATACTCCCTGGGGGTACACCATCCCCCGTGGCCCGATCACGATCAACAATGTGACCCCGGCCACCTCCCGTCGCAAGAACTGGGAGATTCCGGTGTCGTCCTATGCTCAGCCGGGAATTTACAGTTTTACCGGATGGATTGAAATGGATGGCGTGCCCGTGGACACGGGGTCCGACAGCCTGGAAGTGGTAGCGCCGTAGCCGCCGATTCGTGATTGTGAGCAACGAAGCCCCGCGGGCCCTGGCGGCCGCGGGGCTTCGTCATGTACCGGCGGCGGTGTTTCCTGTACGGCCGCCGGGTTCCGACTTCCGATGCCGGTTGTTTCAGCTGGTTCTGCGGCGAGCGTAGATCAGGATCATCGCCATCCCGGTGCCGATAATGAACAGCGGCCAGAGACGATTGATCAGGGTGGAGTAGTGAATCAGGTTGAAATTGTCCAGCAGGAAGATGACCCCGAGCAGTATCAGGCTGATGCCCCAGATCGGTGATTCGACTGCCGGTGCCGCCACCGGGCCGGAAGCTGGTTCGGCGCCCTGGCCAGTGAATTCGGCCTGGCTTTCACCGGTGAGCATGGGGACCAGCGCCGTGGAGTGTTCGGATTCTTTGTTCCCCGAGCGGTCTTGTATGCGTCGTAGATCTGGTAAAAGTAAATGAAGGCCGCGATGACTCCGAACAGGCCCTCCATCGGATGCGATTTCTGGGTCAGGATAATGGAGCTGATGAAGAGCAGCAGAAATGTAAGGGCCTTGGCGAACTGGTTGTTGTAGATCTGGCCGGTGAAGGGGATGAATATCGAGAGCAGGGCGGCCGTTCCGGGCCGCTTGCTTTTCGAGGCCGGGTCTTTTCCGGCATCAGCACGCGGGGGCTGATAATATTCGCCGGCCGGAAGCTTGATTTTCGGAATATCGCTTGCCGGGGCCGGTTCTCCCCCGCTGCCTTCCTTCTCCGCCAGACAGCTTTCGCAATAGAAGACCCGGTCTCGCTCCCGGGTGCAGGTCTCGCAGAGCGGGTGTCCGCACATGGCGCAGGCGCCGATGGCTTCTTCTTCTGCATGGTAGTGGCAGCGCATGTTTCCCTCGCCCCCGGGCGCCCGGGCTGTTTCAGGCTCCGATCAGACCCAGCGCCCTGATGATTTCGGTGACCAGGAATCCGGAGGTGTCAGCCTCCGTTTCGTCGGTATCCTTAGCGGTCCGGCCGTCGGCATCCCGAACCATGTCCATCCGGGATTCCACCTTCTGTTTCAAATCGTTCAGTCCGGCTCCCCAGTCCGAAGCCATTCCAGCGCCCTGCGCGCTCTTGTCGTTGATCAGCCTCCGGCAGCCGTGGATCGAATCCTGGAAATCGGGATTGAACCAGGTGAGGTTGGCGGTGATGAACACCGCCAGGATCACGGCTGCCGCCGCATTGGAGAAGAGCCAGTGCGCCGCCGGCCCCCAGCCCCGCTGCCGCTTTGCTGCCCCTGGCGCTGGCCGCGGCCAGTTCACGCTGCGGGATCGAGGCCAGACGCTGTTCGAGACCGGCCGGCATGGCGGCTCCGGCACGTTTTCCAGCTGAACGATGTTCAGCTCCATGATCTCGATCAACTCGGCACAGTCGGCGCAGCGGTCGAGGTGGGCCAGCAGTCTGCTCCGACCGCTCCGAGTCGAGGCGGCCCTCGATCTGCTCGCTGAACAGTTTTGCTGCGTTTCCTGCAATTCATGGCTCATGCCCCGGCGCCTCCTTTCAGAACGCCTTTCAGCCTGGACTGGCCGCGGCGGCGGCACGTTTCCGGACGGCCTTGCGGAACCAGCCGCCGCTCACCGAGGCGACCTTCTCCAGGGAGCGGTCCTCGCCGCGGATGAATCGGGCCAGTTCCAGGCGGCCGCGGTTGAGGCGGGATTTCACCGTTCCTTCGGGAAGATCCATCGCCTCGGAAATTTCCTGGTATGTCAGTCCCTGCAGGTCCCGCAGGATGACCACTGCCTTCAGGTCGGGCGGGATCTGCTCCAGGGCGCGGAGCAAAATCGCCCGCCGTTCCCGGTTGAATGTCTTCTGATATGGATTGGAACGGGTGCAGGCCACATTGGTGATTTTTTCCCAGTTCCCGTGAACCAGCAGCCGTTCCCGACGGCGCTTGCGATAGTGATCCACGCACATGTTTTTCGATACCCTGATCAGCCAGGGGAGGAAGGCGGCATCGAGGTCGAAGGTGCCGAGGGAGCGGTAGATCTTGAGAAAAATATCCTGGGTCAGATCCTCGGCTTCCTCGTGGCGTCCGGTGAACTGGTAGGCCACGTTGTAGACACGTCTGCTGTATCTGGTCACCAGTTCTTCCCAGGCCGGGGATTCACCGTCAAGACAATTCTGGACGAGTTGGCCGTCGGTGATTTCCGGAGGAGTTCCGGTCGCTTCGGTCTCTTTCCGCCGGCTGGGGCATCCTACCGAGCTCCTTGTGAAGTTGTCGATCTCGGCCCTGGTTCGGTTTCCTGCCGGGTGAGGTTGCCTTGCCTCCCGTCACCTGTGAAATACGGCAGCCGGCCCAAAAAGTTCGCTATTCCCTTATTCGGCAGATGTTTGCTCCCAAAAACGCCGTACCGCTTCCAGCTTGTCCGAGAAACGATCCTGGGTCTGGTGGGGAACCAGCAGCGATGCCCGGTTCACCGTCCCCAGCAAGAAGGGGCTCAGGCGCGACTCGGTGAGCAGCGGGCTGTTCACCGGCAGCAGGGCGGTGAGCAGGATCAGAATGAAGAAGAGAAAGATCACCGCGGCCCCGAAGCCGACGCCGGCGCCCACTGTTCGGTCGAGCCACCGCAGGCCTGTCTTTCTCAGTAGCCAGGAGACCAGGTAGCCGAGCAGCAGGAAGATGATCCAGGTCAGGAGGAAGACCATTACAAACCCGATGGATTTACGCAGGGAAGCACCGTCGACCAGCCGCTCCAGCAGGTTTCCCGCCGGCTGGTGCAGTCGGGCGGCAAGAACAATCCCGCAGACCAGCCCCAGTGCGGCAAGCAGGATTCGGGAGATCCCCTTGATCGCGCCAAGGGTGACTCCGACGAGGCTGACCACAAGAATGAGCAGATCGATGACATTCATACATTAATTTCCTTATTATCCATTCTGCCAGAAGTCTATTCAACCTGATATACGCCTGTCAAAGTGGTGAGAACGTATCTTGACTTCAGTTTAAAAAGGAGTTTATTATAGTTATAAGTTTTTCCGATAATAAGTACAGACTATTGTTTTCTTCTCGGGTCTCCGAGAGGGAAATATGTTCTCTATTAAGGGAAGCCTGTCTCCCAGGGAGGAACTCGGATGAGATTGAGCAATATGGGTTGGAGGAAGGGTGTGGCGGCAATTCTTTTGCTGATGGTGCCCGCTTGTATCGGTTTTCCAGGCGCGTGGGCACTAGACTCCGAATCCGGAACCCTGCTCGGTGTGATCACCACCGATGACGGTGGCAGTGTGTATTCAGGAGCGGTGGTTCAGGTCCGAAACACTGTCACCGGCGAAATATACAAGAGCAGTCCCGCGGACGAACTGGGCATGTATATTTCGCGTGAGGTCCCCTTCGGCACCTACGACCTGGCCGTTGAGACTGAAAAGGGGTACTTCCTGACGTCGGACCAGGTGGCGGTAAAAAACACGGTGCCCCAGGTAATTTCCCTGGCCCTGTCAGAGGACGAGGGAACGGCTTCCACAAAGAAGGCCGCGGCCTGGTGGAAGTCCCCGGTGGGTATCGTGGTGCTTTCCGCGGCCGCGGTGGCCGCGGGTCTGGTTGTGGCCAAGCAACTTGAAGATGACCCGGCACCGGAGAGTCCGGCAAACCCGTAGTTCCCCAGGTCGGCTTCCGGCGAAGAAGCCTGATCACCGACACTGATGTGCCGGACGGCGGGCAGGGGCGCTGGCGGATTGGTTCCGCCATCGGCCTCCGCTCCTGAGACCAGCCGGCACGGCCCGATGGCCAGAGCACCCTGGTCAGGATGCTGCCCCGGCAGCCTGGCCAAACGGCTGTATCTGTACACCCTCTGGAGGCGATTTGCCAGCGCGCTGGTTCAATCTCTTTCCCGAACCGATTCTACCGTCTGCCCGTCATGTTTCTCGCCCGACCGTGGCGGGGGGACGGATCACGCTCGGTATCTGTATCCTGCTCGTCATCCTTCCGGCGGTGATCCCCGGTGCCTGTTCCCTTCACGCGGAGGAGAACACCTCTCCTGTTGACGAGGCCATCGAGGGGCTGGCCAACTGGGGGCCGCTGTACTGGAAACCCCGCATCCGGCTGAAGGATGCGGGGTATGACAACAACCTGTACAACACGAACCAGGAACAGGTGGGATCGTTCACCGCCACCCTGGCCCCCGGTATCGATCTGTTCATGCCCATCGGCAACCGGAACATGCTGTGGGTGGAAGAAGACCTCGACATCGTTTTTTATGAGAAGAACCCTCCCGGAATTTACTTAAATAATGATGGCGCTTTCGGATACGATCTTTACCTCAAACGAATTCACCTCGCGCTCGGTGACCGGTACACCACCAGGCTCCAGCGGCCCAACGATGAAATCGATGCCCGGGTCAGGCGAAATAACAACCTCATCAGCGGCGAACTCCTGCTGGAGATCTCACCGCGTGTGGAAGCGGGTCTGACCCACGATAGTGACAAGATCAGTTATGACGACCCTTCCGAAGTCGAACCGGGCGCGCCGGACAGCATTGCCCTGGTGCTCGACCGGACTGAGCGGCGGAACGGGCTGCTGATGCACTATGCCGCGCTGCCCCGGACCACATTTCTGATCAGGGTCAGGCACACCGATTACGATTTCAAGGATCCCGCAAGCACGAGAGAGTCATCCGAACTGCGCTATCTCCTGGGCGCTGAATTCGATCCCACCGGGATCATCAACGGCGAACTGGAGGTGGGCTACTCCAGTTTTACCGCCGACCTCGCACCGGAGCAGGATTACGCAGGACTTGTGGGCTTTGCCCGGATGACCTGGAAGATGAAGTCCTGGCTGCATTTCACGGTAAATGCCGACCGGGATCGGCAGTTCTCCACTTACGCCACGAACCTCTTCTATCTGCGGCGGAAACTCGAGGGCCGTGTCTCCCTGCGCATGGGGGGGGCCGGGTGGCTCGATCTCGGGTATGGCTGGGACCGCAGCGACTATCCGGTGGCGGATGTGAACACCGGCACCGAGGACGACCCGGTTTACGTCAGCCGTGAAGACCGCTTCAGCAACCCGATTCTGGGGTTCAGGTATCTCCCGCGTGAAGGTATGGTGCTGGGGTTCGAGGCGATGTACCGCAGCCGGACATCGAACTTCGCCCGCGACTACGACCGGTTGTTTGTGGCCGTGTCCATCACCCTCAGCCGGTAGGCCATCGAGCGGCGTGGTTGCGGGTTGAAATTCGTCGTGGAGCGAGTACGTATTGAGTCAGGAAATCAACCTGAGTTCTTGAAATCTGGAGCCGGCCACCTCGACCGGCGCGAAACCGCGGTCCTTGACCGGGGCAGGTTTCGATGCCGGACGGGTGACCGGTTTATTGGAGAGTGGGACGGAGGCGATGGTGAACAGTAGCAACAACAGATATTTCCTGGCAATCCTGATCGTTTTGTCGCTGGCAGCAGCCATCCCGCTGGCCGGTGTGGTTCGGGCCGACAACGACGTTTCCCGGGGGCCGGATGAGGGGCAGTTGTCCGCTGATGAAGAGGGTACGTATCGCGTCCAGGTCGCCGCGTATTTTTCCTCGCGCCGGGCCAAGAAGGCGAAAAAAAAGATCGAGAAGGACGATCGCTTCAAGGGCCAGAAGGCGGTCATCGAATTCAGCGCCAAGAGTGGCGTGTACAGGGTGGAGATCGGTGAGTTCCGTACCACGGGAGAGGCCGAGGCTCTCCAGGCGCAGTTTATCGAAGCGGGTTACGATGATGCCGAAGTTGTGGTGGACCGTCTGTATCCGGGGGGGCCACCAGCGCTCTTTCCGATCCACCGGCCGATGCCCCGGTGGAGCCCCTGGATGCCGAGCCGGTGGAAACCGCAGCCGCGCCAACCGGACCGGAATGGACCAGCGCCAACCTGTCGGTAAAACCGGTGATCGGCCAGGCCTCCCTATCCACCCAACGCAGTGACTACATCATCGGTCCCGAGGATCTGCTGGAAGTCTCGGTGTTCGAGCTCGAAGGGCTGAACAAGACGGTGCGAGTTTCGGAAGAGGGGATGATCACCCTGCCGCTTCTCGGTGAGGTGCGGGCCGAAGGACATACCCGCCGGGGGCTCGAGGAAGTGGTTCGCAACCTCCTCGAAGAAAAGTATATCAACAGTCCCCAGGTCTCGGTCTTCATCCGTGAGTTCCGGAGCCGGAGCGTTTCGGTGATCGGTTCGGTCCAGAAACCGGGGACCTACAAGCTGCTGGGCAGCAGGACGCTGATCCACATGATCTCCGAGGCGGGCGGCCTGACGGACAATGCGGGACCGGAGCTCTATGTCATTCGAATCGGGGCCGACGGCGAGTCGCGGCGGATCACGGTCAATATTGATGAGTTGATGATCCAGGGGCGGTCGGAGCTGAACATCCAGGTGCAGTCCGGTGACGTGATCAACATTCCGGCTGATCCGCGAGATGTCGGTGTACATCTACGGCGCCGTGAGGCAGCCGGGTGAACTGTCCTTCAAAAAATCTGACGTCATCTCCCTGCTGCAAGCGATCACCAAGGCGGGCGGCCTGACTGACCGTGCCGCGGCGGACAAGGTTCGGGTCAAACGGAAATCGCCCGGCGGCACGGAAGAACAGATCGACGTCAACCTGAAGAAGATCCTCAAGGGCAAGCAGGAAGATATCCTGCTCCAGGACAAGGACGTGGTCGTGGTACCGGAAACGATCTTCTAGTGCCGCTTCAGAGGGGGACGGGATGGCCGAAGAGGAAACCACCGGACAGGAATTCAACCTCCGGAATTACTACTATATCCTGATCAAGCGAAAACGGCTGGTCATCCTGCTGACCGTGCTCGGCCTTCTCCTCACCATCATCCACACCTTTGTCCAGACACCCCAGTACCAGGCCACCACCTCGGTGCTCATCGAGCGGGAATCGACGGTGAGCAACATGGCCATGGGCAACGAGGTGTTCGTCCAGCGCTACGACTACTACACCTTTTTCAACACCCAGTACCAACTGATCACGAGCAAGACCGTGGCCAAGCGCGTGGTGGATCTGCTGGATCTCACCGACTTCGCCGCTGTTTATTCCGAGAAGATGGCGAGGAGGATGGCGGAGCGCTGGATGCGGAGACTCTCCGCGACCGGATAGCCGAAAGCCTGATGAAAACCATCGAGATCAACCCGGTGAAGGACAGCAACATCGTCGAAGTCTCGATGCTCTCCCCGGACAAGGAAATGGCTGCCCGGTTGGCCAATTCCGTGGCCCAGGCCTATATTTCGTTCAGCCTCGAGTCGCGGTATTCGGCCACCGAGCAAGCCCGCAATTTCCTCTCCACCCAGGTCGAGGGGCTGCAGCAGGAACTGGAGGACAAGCAGAAGCAGCTCCAGGAATACGGCAAGCTGTCCGACATCATCGGAACCTCGGAGGGCCAGGACATCACCAGTCAGCGGCTGGTGGAGCTGAACCAGTCCTTTACCCGGGCCCAGACCGACCGAATACGTCTGGAAACCACGTATGAGAGGATGAAGGATGCCTCTCCGGGATCGATCCCCGAGGTCCAGAACAACCAGCAGGTGACCCAGTTGAAGACAGGAGATCACCGAGCTGGAAGGCGAGTATGCCCGGAACACCAAGAAGTTCAAGGACGCCATGCCCGAGCAGGTGCGTCTCCGATCTGAAATCGAAAAGACCCGTCAGCGGCTGAACAACAAGAGCAACGAGATCTATCGCGAGGCGCTCAAGGCGGCGCGGACCGAGTTCGATCGGGCCCGCGAAAACGAGAACTCGCTCAAGGATATGTTCGACGAACAGAAGAGCCGGGCCCTGGACCGCAACCTCAGCGCCATCCAGTACGACTCCCTGTCCATGGAAGTCAAAAGCAAGTCCCAGTTGCTCCAGTCGCTTCTTCAGCGGCAGTCCGAGGCGAACGTCACCGCACAGCTGCAGGGGATCGGGAGCAGCAACATCAGGATCGTCGATCCGGCCGAATTGCCGAGGTTTGATATTCAAGCCGAAGAAACGGCGCAATGTGGCTCTCGGCTTTGCCCTGAGCTTGATCCTGGGCGTGGGAGTGGCCTTCCTCCTCGAGTTTCTCGACCGGACGGTTAAGTCCGGCGAAGAAGTGACCAAGCTCTTCGGCCTGCCGACCCTGGGGGCGATTCCCACTCTGTCCACCAACGGGGATAAAACCAACGGGGGCAAGCGGCGAAAAAGTCCGATAGCAAACCGGAAGCACCGGCAGGTGCGGTGGACCCGATCTATGCCGTCTGTTACGAGGACAGCAAATCGCTGGTTGCCGAAGCCTACCGCTCGGTTCGCACATCGTTGCTGCTCAGTGGGGCCGGTGAGCCGCCGCGGACCATCGTGGTGAGCAGCGCTTCCCCCGGAGAAGGCAAGACGGCCACTTCGGTCAACCTGGCCATCACCCTGGCCCAGTTGGGCCGGCGGGTCCTGCTGGTGGACACGGATCTGCGCCGGCCTAAAATCCACAAGGTATTCCTGGCCGACGGCAAGAAGGGCGGGATGAGCCACTACCTGGCCGGGATCATCAATTTCGAGGATCTGCTGGTGCAGCCCCAGGGCAAGGTGCCCGCGCTCTCCTTTATCACCTCCGGGCCGGTGCCTCCCGATCCCAGCGAGTTGATCAGTTCGGTCCGCTTCGACGAGTTTGTCGAGCGGATGTATCGCGAGCATGCCGTGGACCACATCATTTTCGACTCGCCGCCGATTCTCTCCGTGACCGATCCGGTTATTCTCGGGGTGAAGTCGGATGGGCTGGTGCTGGTGATCCACGGCGGGCGTGACCGAACGGGACGCCCTGCAGGCAGTGAAGGAGCGTCTCGACGCTGCCGGGGTTCGGGTCCTCGGCGTGGTGACCAACAACCTGGACATGACCCGCCACGGCTACTACTATTACTATCCTTACTACCGCTACCAGGGCCGGTACGGGGAGCGGAAAGAATTCTCGCTCCGCAGGAAGAGCGGTTCGAAGACGGCGATCCCGCCCCCATGGCTTGAGCCGGCTTTTAACGGCGCTTCACCTGGCCCGGTTCCTCCGGGCCGGAGGATATGTCCGTCTTCCGGCGGGATGTTTTTTTGTCTGTCCCGCTAACGAGGTATGGATACCGTGTCAAAAAAGCGCAATGAGGTCCGGACGCCCGATGACGACAGCCAAGGCGTGACCCGCGATCATCACCGTCCGGTCAAGGCCTACAAGAACCCGAGTTCCTGAATAGCCCCGACGCCCGGGTGATCCGCATCCTCGCCGAGTACCTGGAGCCGGTGCCGCGCTTCCGCCGCCACCGGATCAAGGACACCATCGTCTTCTTCGGCTCGGCGCGGGCCTAGCGCCGCGGAGGAGGCCGAGAGCGTGGTGACGCGACAGGCGGGAGCCGCCTGCTCGACCGATACTACGAAGACGCCCGCCGGCTGGCCCACCGCTGACCACCTGGTCCAAGGGCCTGGAGGGACGGAGCGCGACGCTTCACCGTCTGTTCGGGCGGCGGCCCGGGCATCATGGAAGCCGCCAACCGCGGCGCCAGCGAGGCCGACGGCGAGACCGTCGGCCTGAACATCAGCCTCCCGTTCGAGCAGAACGCCAATCCGCTACATCATCGCACAAGCTCAACTTCGAGTTCCACTACTTCTTCATGCGCAAGTTCTGGTTCGTCTACCTGGCCAAGGCGCTGGTGGTCTTCCCCGGCGGCTTCGGCACCCTGGACGAGTTGTTCGAGATTCTGACCCTGGTCCAGACCGAAAGATCGAAGAAGCAGCTGCCGATCGTGCTCTACGGCACGCGACTACTGGGACGAGGTGATCAACCTCGACGCCATGGTCGAGTTGGGCACCATCAGCCCCGAGGACCGCGACCTGTTCAAGCGTGAGACGATCCCGAGGAGACATTCGAATTTCTGAGCAAGGAACTGGAACAGACCTATCTCAACCGTAAGGGCAAGGCTGGAGGGCACTGGTAGGTCTGCCGCTGTCAACCATCCAGTCCGGTGTGTGCCGATGGAGGCGAAATCGTGAGTTTGCCGCTGCCTGCTGTGTTCTGGCTCTCCTTCTTCTGCCTGCTGCCCCCGGTCGTCGCAGACCTGCCGGACGGCCAGTCCTCCCTGATCTCCAGTCTGCCGGCGTCGGGCGAACCGGCTCTCCGCGGGCGCCACGCTGTGGCAGAGGGGAAGGTTATTTCGGCCGGGTCTGGCGCCAGACCTTGATCAGGCCCAGGCCGTTGCGCAGGGCAATCCGGGGGATCTTCGACATTTTGAAGACCACGGTGGAACCGGCGGTGCGCAGGCGGTGCTGGATGGGGAATTCCTCGATACGCAGGCCGGCGTTGGTGGCCCGGCCGACAAACTCCCACCAGAACCCCTCGGTGAGCAGACCCAGGTCGGGGAGCAACTGTTCCAGGGCGGGTCTTTTGATCAGCAGGTAGGGACAGCTGGGATCGTGGATCTCGTGGGAGAAGAGCGTTTTGTGCAGCAGCTTGAACGAGCCGGACATGATTTTTCGAGTGAGGGAGTCCTGGCGTCGGTGCGCCATCCGATGCCGATGTCGAACTGGTCCCTCTTCTCCCAGAACTGCCAGAAATCAGCAGGAGCGCACTGCCCGTCGGAGTCGACGGCGAGGACAAAGGGGGCGGTGGAGTGGCGGAAGGCGTCCACCACCGCGCCGGCATAGCCCCGCCGGCCGTCCACCATGTCGAGGATCATGGGCAGTTCTTTCTAAGTCCGGGTCAACACCTCCTTGGTGTTGTCCCGGCTGCCGTCCTCGCAGACGATGAACTGAATGCTCAGCCGCGGTGACAATTCGTCGTACCATTCCTGCAGCGTCGCCTCAATGCTTTCACCTTCATTGTGCACCGGCATGATGATTTGAAGGTCGAGATTCTCCTGTTCCGGCATCGCTCCACTCCCCGTACAGATACCGCCGCTCCTCTCCGGCAAGCGGGGGAGCGACGATGTTTATTGTCTGCTAACCGGCAGTAAGAATAGTGGTTTTGCCCGTCGGAGTCAAAGGCAGGAGTGGCGGTGTTCCCCCTGCGGAAAAGAGCATGTGCCGGGGCAATCCGGAGCCGGGGTTTGTGAGCCATTTTAAGGTGGGATATAAATAGATATGGACGACATCCTCCTCGAAGCCTGTGTCAACTCGGTGGAGTCGGCCGTCGAGGCCGCCACGGCGGCGCCGGCCGGGTGGAGCTCTGCGACAACCTCCACGAAGGCGGGCACCACGCCCAGCCTCGGGGCCATCCGGGCAGCCCGGAAGCATCTCGACATCGGGCTCAACGTGATGATCCGGCCTCGGGGCGGAGATTTCTGCTACTCCTCCAGGAACTGGAGATCATGAAGACCGACCTGCTGGCCGCCGGGGAGGCGGGCGCCGACGGGGTGGTCTTCGGCATCCTTGATACGTACGGCGACTGTCAACTGCGAGCAGTGCCGGGAGCTGGTCGAGCTGGCCCGGCCGATGAGCGTGACCTTTCACCGCGCCTTCGACATGACCGCCGATCCCTTTGCCGCCCTTGAGGACCTGGTGGCCCTCGGTGTGGACCGCGTGCTGACCTCCGGGCAGCAGTCGTCGGCCGTGGCTGGCGCCGATCTGATCGCCGAGCTGGTGCGGCGGGCCGGCGACCAGATCATCATCATGCCCGGCGTGGGGATCGATGAGACGAACATCGCCGGCCTGAT
Organism: uncultured Acidobacteriota bacterium; assembly: GCA_963836075.1. Lineage (GTDB taxonomy): Bacteria > Acidobacteriota > JAQAZP01 > JAQAZP01 > JAQAZP01 > JAQAZP01. Next base: position 4,678 of record CAWIIB010000002.1, on the reverse strand, counting down.
CAGCCAGACCCGTGCCGCGGAATTCCACGTGCTGGCCGAGCGGCAGGTATCCAGCCCGATGGAGTTCCGGAACGACGAGGCCTTCATGGGATCGGACCGCCGACTCTCGGAATATCTAGCGGCTGGTGACCGACCGGGAGCGGATCCGGGCCATCTGCGCAGCCGCCGCCAGAAGGAGGCCTGATGCGCATCGGTGATCGCCGGTCTGAGCTGCGAGTGCTCCACCTTTTCTCCCCTGGCCACCAGCGGAGGAGGATTTTCACATCTCTCCGAGGCCGGCACCTACTTCGGCAGTACGGTTTCCTGGGCCGACTATCCCGGATCCGAGTTTATCCCTCTGTCTCGGGCCAGAGCGCTCCCCGGCGGCCGAATCAGACGTCTGTTCTACGACGAGTTTCAAGAACGACCTGCTGCGGTCGATTCGATGACCAGGGCCCTTTCGACGGGCTTCTCCTGCCGATGCACGGCGCGGCGACCGTCTTCGGAATGGAGGATGCCGAGGGCACTTGATCGCCTCGATCCGCCAGGCGGCGGGCCGGATTGCCTGATCGCCGCCAGCTATGACCTTCACGGGAATTTCTCGGCCAGGGTTGATGGCGAATCTCGACCTGCTCACCGCCTACCGCACCGCGCCCCACGAGGACTGGTACGAGACCGTTGAGCGGGCGTGCCGGCTGCTGGTGGATTGCCTGCGCAGCCGCTGAGACGACCGGTCAAGAGCCACATCACGGTGCCGATTCTGCTGCCCGGCGAGCAGAGCCGGCACCGGCTGGGAGCCGGCCGGCGAGCCTCTACGGGATGATCCCGATGGTGATCGATCAATTCGGTCTCCTGGACGCGTCGATCCTCATGGGTTATGTGTGGGCCGACGAGCCCCGTGCCTCGGCCTCGGTGGTCACCCTCGGACCGGACCCGAGCCGCGTCGTGAGGCGGCGCGAGTTCCTGGCCCGACGCTTATGGGAGCTGCGCCGGGAGTTCCGGTTCGGTGTGCTTTGCCGGATCGGTGGACCAGTGTCTCGATCAGGCCCGGGCCGATCCGGGCATCCGGTGCTGATCAGCGACTCGGGGGACAACCCCACGGCCGGGGGAGCGGGCGATGTGCCGTTTGCCCTGGAGCGGATGCTCGAGCTGGGGGTCGAGAACGCACTGGTTGCCGGGATCACCGACCCCGGCGCGTGGCCAGCCTGCCGGCGGGCGGGCCGCGGGGCGGGGGTGGCGCTGGAGCTTGGTGGGAAGCTCGACCCACTGAACGGCCGGCCGCTGCGGGTTACCGGGCAGGTGATCCGTCTCACTCTACCCTGCTCCGATCCGGCGCCGGCGACGAGCTGCCCAACCAGGTGGCGGTCCTGGACACCCGTGGTATCACGGTGATCATCACCGAACGGCGGACACCGTTCCACCACCGGGACAGTTCATCGAGCTGGGCCTCGACGCCCGAAGCGTTCAAGATCATCGTGGTGAAAATCGGCTACCTGGTGCCCGACTGCGGCAGCTCGCCGCGGCGTCATTGCTGGCCCTGACCCCCGGCGCGGTGAACCAGAACATCACCGGCCTGCCGCTACCGGCGGCTCGACCGGCCGCTGTTTCCCTTCGACCCGGAGATGGAGTGGGAGCCTCCTCGTAATGACAAACAAAGTCGATACGTACGGGGTCAGGTTGACATAACCATTTTTCTATATCACTGATTGACACGTCCGTACGTGATTGTCAAGACTGAGCCCTAGCATGACCCCCAGCTGTGCGCGTTCCCCGCGGGTCGGTGGCTCGCAATGACGGGCAGGATCTGAACCGTGTCAACCCTCGACTGGACGATCGTCATCGCCTACCTGGTGCTGGCCCTGGGTATGGGCCTCTACCACATGCGCCGGCCACCTCCGGGATCGAGAGTACTTCGTCTCGGGCCGCAAAGCCTCCTGGTGGCTGCTGGGCACCAGCATGGCCGCCACCTCCTTCGCCGCCGACACGCCCCTGGCGGTCAGCGGCTTCGTCATCAAGAGCGGCATCGCCTGGAACTGGTACTGGTGGGCCTCGGCCATGGCCGGCATGCTGGTCGTCTTCTTCTTCTCCCGGCTCTGGCGGCGCAGCCGGGTGACTCACCGACGTCGAGCTCATCGAGCTGCGCTACAGCGGCAGGCCGGCGAGCTTCCTGCGCGGCTATCTCTCGATCCACTCCGGGGTGCTCTGCAACTGCATCATCATCGGCTGGGTCAACCTGGCCATGGTCAAGGTGCTGGCCAACACCGTCGGCATCGACGAGACCCACGCCGCTCTACTTCTGCTTCGGCTTCAGCCTGGTCTACACCATGATGGCGGGGCTGCGAGGGCGTGATGGCCACCGACCTCATCCAGTTCTTCATCTCGATGTTCGGCGCATCTACCTGGCGGTGGTGGCGGTGCAGGGCGTCGGGCGGCCTGGACGGCCTGCAGGCCGGGCTGGTCGAGGCCCACGGGCGCCGAGCGGGCCGCCGAGATCACCGCCTTCTTCCCCCGCTCAGGGTCCGAGCTCTTCGTGCCGGTCATGACCTTCATCTTCTTCCAGTGGTGGGCGGCGGCGAACGTCGGCGGCGGCGGGCGCCATGGTGCAGCGCATGCTCAGCGCCAGGAACGAGAAGCACGCCTTCCTCGGCACGCTCTGGTACAACATCGCCCAGTACTGCCTGCGCTCGTGGCCCTGGATCCTGGCCGGCCTCTGCGCCGCGGTCCTCTACCCGGCGCTCGAGGACCCGGAGATCGGCTACATCCTGCTGATGAAGGAGTTCCTGCCCCCGGGATCCTCGGGCTGGTGATCGCCTCCTTCTTCGCCGCCTACATGTCGACCATCGACACCCACCTGAACTGGGGCGCCTCCTACCTGGTCAACGACGTCTACAAGCGGTTCATCAAGCCCGAGGCGACCCAGCGCCACTACATCGTCGCGTCGATGGTGTTCACGGTGTTCCTGGCGGTCCTGGGCATGCTGGTGACCACGCTGATGCACTCGATCCGCGAGGGCTGGTACATCATCACCTCGATCAGCGGCGGCGTGACGATCATCTACATCCTGCGCTGGTACTGGTGGCGGATCAACGCCTGGTCCGAGATCGCGGCCATGGTCTCCGCGCTGGTCTGCACCGTCGTCTTCAGGTTGGGGCTGGGGCCTATATCCCCATGTGCTCTTCTTCGTCGTGCCGATCACCGTCGCGGCGGCCCTGGCCGCGACCTTCCTGACCCGACCGGTGGACGAGGAGACCCTGCGTTCTACCGCAGGATCAGGCCCGGTGGCCGGCTCTGGAGGCCGATCGCCCGGCAGGTCCCCGGTGCGGACCGCGACCCGGCGCCGATCAAGGCGGTGCCGGCCTTTGTCCTGTCGGTCATCGCCATCTACTGCGCCCTGTTCGGGCGTGGGCAAGCTGCTGCTCGGCCCACCTGGCTGGGAGCGCTGCTGCTGCTGGTTTGCGCGGTCAGCGGATGGCTGGTCTGGCGCTACGTGGCAGGGCTCAGCTGGGGGAAGGGGCCTGAACGATCCGGGACGGGGATTAGCCGGGCCGGAGGTTTTCATGGATAATGTCATATGCTGAAGATCTTCCCTTGAAGTGCTGAGCCGAGGCATGTGGATCTCTCTCCTGCCCGAGGTGATCAAATGAAGAATCCAAAAACGCTCACCTGGCGCCTGCTTTCCGTAGCTTTCTCTATGGTGCTGTCAATCCCCGCGGCGGCCTCAACCGGGATGTTCATGGCGCGTGTCGACTACGATGTGAGCGGCGTCCCCAACGACATCGCCATCCATGATTTGAACCTCGACGGTATTCTGCATTTGCCGTGGCGAACTGATGATTTCAGCTCTGTCTCGACCCTCCTGGGTCTCGGTGACTGTACGTTTGTCACCGTCTGGAATTACCCAAGTTCCGGCTCGGCCTCGTCCATCGCCGTGGTCCCGACCTGAACAATGACTGTATTCCTGACCTGGCCGTGGCTCATTCAAATAGCTTCGAAGTAAGAGTGTTTCTGGGCAATGGAGACGGGAGGTTTCAAGAACAGGACCCCAAGTTTGTGGGTACCAGCATGAGTTCCATCGCTGCCGGAGACCTGAATGGCGACGGCAATCTCCCGACCCTGGGTGTTGCCGGGACATACAGCAAGCTGTTCTCGGTTCTGACGGGGAACGGTGACGGCAGCTTCCAGGCCCCGGTGCACTACCGGGCCGGTGAATACGCAGGTTCCTTGATACTCGGTGACCTGAACGGTGACGATGTTCTGGACGCGGCCCTGGCCGATGGCCCCGGAAATAGTATTTCTCTCTTCTTCGGCAATGGCTACGGCACGTTTCCACCTGCCGTGCATCTCCCTGCCGGGCCCTCTCCGAGGTCCCTGAGAGTTGGAGATCCGAACGAGGACGGGCACCCGGACCTGATCGTCTCCAATCCGGAAGAAGACCAGGTTTCGGTATTGCTGGGGAGTGGTGAAGGGACATTTCAACCGCGAGTGTCCTTCGATGCGGGAGCGGACCCGAGCGGTATCACCACCGGCGACCTGGACGGCGACCACAGGCTGGATCTGGTGGTGTCCAATTTCGACCACGACAGGTTTTCGGTCCTCAGAGGGAAACGGTGACGGCACCTTCCGGGGGGTTCGAGGAACATCCGGCGGGAGAAGCGCCCAGAAAGATGAGACTGGGCGACATGAACGGCGACGACGTCCT
>CAWIIB010000001.1:2155000-2297832 GCA_963836075.1 uncultured Acidobacteriota bacterium | reverse complement strand
GGTGGCTTTGGCGTACATAACAGCTCACAGCAACCCCACATAATGAAGCGTCTGTTGTCATCTCATGTTGAATTTATAGCTTTTGATCTAAGGTAGAACTCGCTGTCAACCTCTCCTGTGTGGAAAGAGGAGCGTCTTGGTTGTCGTGATCGTTATCACCTTTAGCGATAGCCCCAGCAGCTCTCGGCCTATAAGCGAACACTTCAAGATCAGGAATATCACCTAAGTGATGCTCCATTAATGGCAGTACATCTTTCCAATTCAATCCGCCGTTCCCACACCCTAACGGAGCGAGAGCCAGCGTATATATGCCCATTTTCTCGGTAGTTGTTGGCTAGGTATTTAAACCCGGTTTCGATATCATCGAGCCTAGATTTATCCCGCCAGTGTCTCTTAGTGGGAAAATTTAATATTTGTACCCTGTCATCTTCCCATAGATATGGTTCCCCGAGCAGAAGTCGGCCACCGTTGCATCTCTCTTTGTAATCGTTAAACATAGCTGGAAATCGGCTCTTGTATTCCAAAGCGATGCCCTTGCCCATCACGCCAACACAATTCACGGTGTTGGGATCACCTGAGCTGGGGAATCAAAAATATTTCCATCAACAACAGTCAACATAGCTTATTATGGGTCCAGTGGTAGTGATTTTGGTTTTCTACTAGGTTTGTCGTTATTGCCAACATCACCATTATGGTTGTCTAGAATGCCTATTGGGCATTAACCTACCATCAATGATTAATATTGACGCTATATTGCAGCAGCAGAACCACGTCTCTCTTCTTGTAGAATAAGATGCCTTTTATTTATTGCCGCTTCAATTCTCGAAGATAACTTCTTGTGATCATTAGCTATTTTTATTTTCTGTAAAACATCTTTACCGAAAGAATCAACTAAGCGACCAAATGTATTATATGCAAGAGACGGTGTTAATCTTTCGACACCTTCAAAATTAATCTCTACACAACCAGTTTTGTTCAATGAATCAGTCATTTTAGAGACAAGATTCTCCCAGTTGTCATCAGTTGTATTTAAGTCGTCTTTTTTTAAGCAATCTTTAACCATAATAATATCCATATATTATACCTTTACATTGAGACAACCTAACCTAAAGATTATCTCAATTCTATTGATCCTGCAATTAACGTACCGTTGATAGTCGATTTCACTTTAAACAGATCCTTCTGCCTATTTTTCCACTCAAGGAAGCCATTCCCTGAATAAAGAAACACTGTACCACAACAGGCACAAACTTCATTTAACAAAAAGTTTAAGCCGGCACCACTATTAACACTGTAATCCGTACCTGAAATCCCATCTATTATTGCTAATTCAATGGATTTTTTATGGCTATTGGTCATCTCATTATATGCTGTCCGAGAGACTTGTTTTCTAAAGATTGGATGCATCTCATCGTAAGGTTTTTTGCTTAGATGCGTTCGGATACCAATGCCATCATCATAAACAGCAAACTTGAAAAGTTTATTATCTTTGTCAAGATGTGTAATGAGATAAAAATCCTTAAATCCACTATGCTGGCCGACATTACGTAGTATTTCATCAAGAGCATCAATAATATTATATTTCACATCATAGTGGTTCAATAAATCTTTTACAGCGCTCTCTGCCATTGATGAATAACTACTAATGGTCTTCCCCGTGAGGAAGACGGTGGAATTTACAATAGGTAATTGATGTTGTGATCCTATACCGCGACTTGTTGATTTTTTTCCATGCGGCAAACAACCAAATGCCTTCGCTATACCAGTTTCCAGCATAAATTTATAAAAGTTAGCTTCTTCCTTAACGATCAGAGCTAATGGCACTCCTTTTTTCTCGTAAATATTTTTCATTGCAAAAAGAAGCAGCAAATGAAATGGAGAAACGCTATTAACACCAGATAACTCTATATTTGTCGCTGTCGCTCCTTCGTCAGATAAAGAGCTGTAAATCTTGTTTAGAAAAGATTTTATATCAAGATTCCAATCATTATCAGTGAGAACAACACTCATCGTAGGTCTTTTTGAAGAAGGGAGTACCCTGCTTAAATTGAATTTCCACTTCACGTAACGAATCCCCATTCTTTTAACAAGATAGGCTAAGATTACAATACCGTTTATGCTGTTAAAAGAAAAGATGGTAATTGTAATAGCAACTAGTCAAAGTTAATCGACTAGAATCATGATGGTGACGGCCGACCATCATGGTCGATCTATCCCACAAGGTCAGCCTTCCGCCCTTGACCGAATACTCTTAAACCATTCAGAATGACAAATTATCGACGCTTATTGACCGACTACTATCGATATCCATAACGTATGTTTTACGTAAGTTCTACGTAAGTTTTTTGCTGATAACAGATGTCTTTGGATGACAATAGATGACACTCAATGTCAGGCTAACTATTTGATTGTTTTGTTAATATACTATAATCATTGAACCCATTTTTCCCTTAACCATGCCTTCAAGTCCCGTCGCTCCCGCCATTTTAAATATTCAAGCCACTCACTTTGAGTGGCTTTTTTGTTATCTAAAATCAGCATGTTACAGCGATCCTTTCTCTCCTCTTAAAACCCAGATCTCCCGTTCCTACAAACTTGTGGAAGTTTTTATGGAAGTTCTGAGCAGAAGATTTGTAAATGGAAGATGATCGATGGCAGCCGATTACTCGGCTCCAACGACCTTGAGATGACCTGCACGTCTCCGTACAATAAGTCTTGGTGCTGGTGTGAGTAATCATCAAAATTGTTGTGCCAAATTTCACGCAAATTGTTGCATAAAAAAAAGACTGATCCAATGATCAGCCTTGTGTTGATCCCGAGATGGATGTGGTTTTAAAACAGCTCATCCAGCTCCTTTGGGCTCAGCAACTCTGTCCATGATACCTGTTTATTATAATCAAAACCTCGTACCAGAGAATCCCGCAGTTTCGATTCATCTAGAAGAATACTGTTTTCCACAGCCTCATCCAAATCCAGCAGACATAAAGCCATAGCCTTACGCAATCGTTTGATGTTTCTTGTTGATATAGCTCGAAAATGTTTGTTTTTCATTGCATGGCTCCTTGTAATTTGCTTTTGGATGTCTTTTTAACCGAGCGTTTGATGGACTTGTAAATGTCAAAAAATAGATCTTCATCGAGTTGCCGATGATCTCGAAGGATGGCTTCGCTAAGAAGTTCGTTTGCCATCGTCGCAAGAACACGATAATTTCCGGCAGAATGATCGGCAAGCGTCCGCATTAACCCATCGCTGATGAGGGAAGGGTTGCCAGCCCTGCTGGTGAGTTCGCGTAGAAATTCGATCATTTCATCATTGCTCTTTGGTTCCATCACAAGCCTGGTACGGATACGACTACCCAGTGGAGCAAGGTCTGCTGCGCGAAATCGGTCTGTTAAACGACCATCACCGGCCAATATGACTGTTAGAATGGTTTGGCAATCAAAGTGCATGCTGGCAAGTAAACGAAGCTCGTTCATCGTAACAGTAGGCATTTCTTGAGCCTCATCAATGAAAAGGACCGGTCTGAGTTGTGAGGATTCTAAATGACGCTTCCATTTGATGCGGAGTGAACTATATCCACCAAAACGGTTAGATGTCTTAAGATCGACCCCAAATAATTGCCCGAGTTCTCGATAAAAATCGGCGATATTGCTTTGAGGACGAGATAACACACCAACCGAAACATCGCGCACTGTAGAAATGCGTTCAAAGACCTGCCGGAGAGCCACTGATTTTCCATATCCAGGATCACCTGTGATTAGAGCAAAGCCACCATCCATTACCAGATTTTCAATTTTCCAGGTGAATCTTTCAATGCTTTCTGTGGGAATAAGCCCCTCACGTGGCAATTCACCTATAAATGGATTCCATTTTAAGCCAAAAAGAGCTGTTATTTTATTTTGATGCATAAACTTCCTTTCTATTCGTCTTTTGCTAAATACGGACTTGGGATGCCTGTCGCGGCAAAATCTCTCATGTATTTCTGTAGTAGTGGTGCCATTTCCGTCGAAGCCACACCCTCCGATGACTCAGTTGACAAAGCTTCCGGATTAAACGGTCGCCTGAAGCTATTGGAATTTGTCTCACGGGAAAGCGGGTAAATTTGAATCAATGGTTTATCGCTATCGGGATCTGCCATATGTACAAAACTTAAATCCCAACTGGCATAATGAATGTTGATAAAATCCAAGTGCCGATAAGCACCTGGAATCTCAAATCGGACACCCTCAATCGAAATGGTGCAGTCGCTTCGCCTGAGCCGCCTTTTGGTGGATAAACGGAAGGCAGCGTGCAATTCCTCAAATGAAGGAGACTTACGCAGCACGTTGGGATCAGACAGGTATCGTTCCATTGGGGTCGCGTTAATATCCCGATGTTCTTTTTGATTGTATTCCATCTCCACCCAGGCCATGGTTGCATCATTGAGTAATTTCAAGGTCAGTGACCGATCGGTTGGAAGCATCTCTACCAACCGACCCTCAAGACTTCCCCAAAACCGTTCTTGTTTGCCATTTTGGTAGGGTGAATAGGGTAAAGTTCTATTTGGCAGGACACCGAGAACTCGCAGCCCTCGCTGGAATTCTTGACTGATCATGGCAGATCCATTATCACTCATCAAAGTGCGAGGCAGTCCTCGCTTCAAAAATCCTTGAATAAGCCCATGCACAAGATGTTCCGTATCTTCAGAGAAATACCATTGAGCATGACAACACAGCCGTGAACGGTCATCAAGCATGGCAAAACATAGTGGTGCCCGCCATGTGCCATCACTATCAAGAACCTTAAATTTGCCGTGATGGAAATCTAGATGATACAACGCTCCAACATGCTCCATTTCAAAGCTGCGTACCTCCTTACTTTGAAGCCTTTCTTCAGCCAAGCGGCATGGTCAGTCCCGCCGACCTGGAACGGGCCATCTGTCCGGAGACGGTGCTGGTCACCGTGATGCACGCCAACAACGAGGTGGGCACTATCCAGCCCATCGCCGAGCTTTCAGCCATCGCTCACAAGCATGGCATCCCCTTCCACACCGATGCCGCCCAGTCGGTGGGCAAGGTGGGCACGCGGGTGGACGAGCTGGGGGTGGACCTCCTCTCGGTGGCCGGGCACAAGCTCTATGCGCCCAAGGGTGTGGGTGCGCTCTATGTCCGGGAGGGCACCGGCCTGCACAACCTGATGCACGGTGCGGGGCACGAGGCGGGCCGCCGGCCGGGCACGGAAAACCTCCTCGGCATCGCCGGCCTGGGTGCGGCCTGCCGTCTGGCCGCCGCCGAACTGGATCACCGGGCCGAGCACTGCCGCGGGTTGCGGGAACGGCTGTGGGCCGCGCTGCGGTCCCGGATCCCCTCGGTCCAGCTCAACGGCCATCCCGAAAAGCGTCTGCCCAACACCCTCAGCGTGGCCTTCCCCGGAGTGGACGCCCGGGACCTGCTGGCCCGGCTCCCCCAGCTGGCCGCCTCCCCCGGGTCGGCCTGCCACTCCGGTGAAGCTGAGCCCTCGGCGGTGCTGGCCGCCATGGGTGTGGAGCGGGGCCTGGCCCTGGGCACGGTCCGCTTCTCCACCGGCCGCGAGACCACCGCGGACGACGTGGACCAGGCTGCGGTGCTGGTGGCCGATGCCCTGGCCTGAATGAAGAAACATCTTTCTCAAACTGGGCATCCGTATGCCCTTCCTGTTTGTCACCCGCCAGGCACATTCTTTACATTCCTTTCTGATAGCGAGAAAAATACTCCTGATTATTGTCTTTGTTAACGATTGGTCACGGATTTACTATTGGCAGGTATTTTGCGGTAAATTCAGGCCAGATGGACTGCCTGCCGCCGGTTGCGCGGCGGGTATCGCTTTTGTCTCCTCAAATCACGTAACAGTTTTGCCGCCAATTGCCATGTGAGGTGGTGATGGCGTCATGTACAGCTCAATGGAGGAATGTCATCATGAGCAGAAGTCGTGTCCGCTGCAGTGGCCTGTTTGTCCTGACGGCCATCGCCATTCTTTTATGCACACCGGCACAGGCCCAGTGGTTCGCCGACTGGGCCTACCGGACACCGGTCACCGTCGCCAATCCCTGCGGAGCGGAACTGGTGGACCAGCCGGTGCTGATCAGCCTGGACAGTACCTTCGACTTCACCAAGGCGGAGAGCGACGGCAGTGACCTGCGAGTCACCGCCGATGACGGGATCACCCTTCTGGACTTCTGGATCGAGACCTGGGATGCCGTTGGCGAAAGCGCCGGGGTGAGGGTCAAACTGCCCACCCTGTCCATCGGCGGCGAGACGATCTACCTCTACTACGGCAATTCCGGGGCCGCGGCCCTCGGAGGCGGCCAGGCCGTGTTCGCGGCCTATGACGGTTTCGAGGACGACGCTGTAGGCGGGGCGCCCACCACGGGCAGCGGCAATCCGGGGGAGTGGGACCGCTATGCCGGAAACCCCCTGATCACCGAGGGTGCTTCGGGCGAGTGGGATGACCACGGGGCCACCTTCGGCAGCGTGATTTGGGATGACGCGGCCGGAGAGTTCCGGATGTCCTACCACGGCTTCTCCTTCACCGGTGTGCACCAGATCGGGCTGGCCACCAGCCCTGACGCCATGAACTGGACCAAATACGGCGGGAACCCGGTGATGACGCCGGGCCCGGCGGCCTGGGACGGCCAGTCGGTGCGTGTGCCCATGGTCTGGAAGGAAGGGCCCACCGACTATCGGATGATTTACACCGGCAACGGCAGCGGCGGGATGCAGGTGGGCTACGCCACATCCACCGACGGCATCAGCTGGACCAAGCACGCCGCCAACCCGGTGTTCAACGATCCCACCTGGGCCACCGGCGCCACTGAGAACTGGGGCGTGATGAAGGTGGGCAGCGAATACCTGATGTGGTATTCCAACTTCGGTATGCGCCAGTCGGGCATCGCCGTCTCCACCGACCTGGTCAACTGGACCCCGCACACCACCGGGCCGATCTTCGCCTCCAGCGGCATTGCCAGCGACGACCGCTACTCGCAGTTCTGTCCCTCCAGTTTCACCTATGGCGGCTTCTACTACGTTCTCGTCCCGTCTTACAACAGCGGCGGCAACTACTCCAAGTTCTATCTCTACCGCTCCTCCAGCCCCTATTTCCCGGAATCGGACCGGCACCTGGTACGGGTGGCGCACACCGTGGGTGCGGACGGACAGTGGGACGACCACGACAGCGATACCCCCTGCGTGCTCACCCTGGATATCGAGCGCAGCCAGTTCTACGACGACGAGTTGTGGCTCTTTTACGCCGCTGAAGGCGGTGCGGACCTCTGGAAGGAGGGGCTGCACATCGAGACCGATATCGCCGCGGCCCTGGCCGATGCCGAGCTGCCCGGAGGGAACCTCAGCTGGGGCACGTCCGGGGAGGTGACCGTGGTGGACGGCCCGGTGCGCCAGGGGATGCGGGCCGTGTGCTTCAACGACACCTCCGCCTCCGCCGCCACCACGCTCACCGGACAGTTCGAGGCCCTGGAGCGCGGCCGGGTCAGCGCCTGGATGCGCCGATCGGCCACCACCAACGGCGATTTCGATATCTACCTCTATGGCGGGGCCACCCTTTCCTGCGTCGCCGGCCTGGGCCGCGACGGCGACTTCCATTACTGGAACGGCAGTTTCCAGCCCACGGCGGTCAACTGGAGCGTCGATACCTGGTACCTGGTCAGCCTGGCCTTTGACGCCGCCACCGACCTCTACGACTTCACCATCCACGACGAATCGCTGGGCGAACTGGTCAACATCACCGGCATCGCCTTTGGCAACGGTTTGGCAACCATCGACTCCGCGGTGCTCTATACCTCCTCGGGTTTCCTTGAACTGGGGTATGCCGACGACTTCCGTGTGGAACCGTGGTGCGGGGCCGACCCCTTCGCCGTGCCGGGAACCGAGGAAACGGGCCCGGGGACGGAGATCGTCTCCGCCGGGCTGAGCTGTCTGCCGGCTTCGGGCACTGTACCGTTCTTTCACCCATTTTACGGCCAGCCTGTCCAACGCCTACGACATGATCACCCGGACCATCGCCGGGCGGATGAATGTGACTCTGGCCAACGGCGCGTATTTCAGTAACTGGCGTGCCGGTTTTACCAATGTGGCGGCGGGTGGCAGTTTCGTCTCCGAGTGGAACAACACCATCCCGCCTGGGCTTTTCGATGATCGGCACCAACACATTCCTGCTCACTGCGGAGGATATCACCGCGGCGCCGTACAACCAGCCGCCCTACCTGCCGGCGGGTGATACGGACACCGCCTCCTGCACCGTGGAGGGTATCGCGCCATGACCACTCGTTTCCTTGCGACGGTGTCCCTGTTGCTGCTGGTTGGCCGCGCTGCCGCTTCAGGCCCAGTGGCTTGACGGCTGGGAGTATCGCCGGCCGGTGGCGGTGAGCAATCCCTGTGGGGAGACCCTCACCGGCCACCAGGTGCGGGTTGCCCTCGACTCCAGCTTCGACTTCACCCGGGCCCTGCCCGATGGCGCCGACCTGCGGGTAACCGCAGCCGACGGCATGACCCCGCTGCCGTTCTGGATCGAGCAGTGGGATGCGGCGGGTCAGCGGGCCGCGGTGTGGGCCGCCATCCCCGACCTGCCGCCGGCGGGGGCCACGGTCTTTTTGTATTACGGCAATCCCGGTGCGGCCGCGGCCGGCGACGGCAGTGTGGTCTTTCCCACGTTTTACGACGGCTTCGAGGGGATCGAGGTGGGCGGGATCCCCGGCAGCGGCATGGTCAACCCCGGCGAGTGGACCCGCCATCCCGGCAATCCCATGCTCGCCCCGGGCCCCGCCGGGGCGTGGGACGACCATGGAGCCACCTATGCCAGCGTGATACAGGACGAGACCGCCGGTGAATACCGCATGTACTACCACGGCTTTTCCGACACCCAGGTGCACCAGATCGGCCTGGCGGTGAGCGACAGCCTTGACGGTCCCTGGATCAGGCTCCCTGCTCCGGTGCTCACCCCCGGCCCGGCAGCCTGGGACGGCCAGTCGGTGCGTGTGCCGATGGTCTGGAAGGAAGGGCCGGCCGACTACCGGATGATCTACACCGGCCAGGGTAGCGGGGGGATGCAGGTGGGCTACGCCACCTCCACCGACGGCCTGGCCTGGACCCGGCACCCGGGAAACCCGGTGTTCAACGACCCCATCTGGGCCACCGGCGAAACCCAGAACTGGGGTGTGATGAAAGTCGGTTCCGAGTACCTGATGTGGTATGGCAACTTCGGCCAGCGGGAAGCGGGTATCGCCGTCTCCACCGACCTGGTCAACTGGACACCACACACCGCCGGTCCCATCCTCGCTTCCAGCGGCGACCCCGGTGACGACCGCTACTCGCAGTATTGCCCCTTCAGTTTCAGCCACGACGGCGACTACTACGTGCTGGTGCCCTCGTTACAATGCCGGGGGCAACTTCGGCCGGGTCTACCTCTACCGCTCATCGAGTCCCTTTTTTCCGGAAGCGGACCGGCACCTGGTGCGGGTGGCCCTCACCGTGGGCCAGGACGGCCAGTGGGACGACCATGACCTCTGCACGCCGTTCGTTTTCACCTCCGGCGTGGAGCGCACCCTGCTCCCCGGTGACCCGCTGCAGGTCTTTTACTCCGGCGAGGAGGGCGGCAACCTCTGGGCCGAGGGGCTGGTCCTGGAAACGGACAGCGCCTCGGCGCTGGCCGACGCCGAGCTTCCCTCAGCCGCCACTTCCTGGACCGCAACCGGAGACGTCAGCGTCACCGACAGTCCGGTGCTCCAGGGCCTGCGCAGCGTGCGCCTGAACGATACGTCGGTCACCGCGGCCACCCAGCTCAGCGGCGCGTTCGCCTCGCAGGCCGCTGGTGTGGTCAGCGCCTGGATGCGGCGCAGCGCGGCCACGGCCGGTGACTACGACATCTATCTATACGGCGGGACCACTCTGGCCGCGGTGGCCGGGCTGGGCCGCGACGGGGATTTCCATTCCTGGGACGGGGCCTTTCAGCCCACCGCGGTGGCCTGGTCGCCGGACACCTGGTACCGGGTCAGCCTGGCCTTTGACGCCGGCACCCATCTCTATGACCTGATCGTTGAAGACCAGAACCTCGACGAACTGGTTCGGGTGGAAGGTATCTCCTTCGGCAACCCGACGGGCAGCATCGATTCCGCCGTGCTCTACACCTCGTCAGTCTTTCAGGAGGAGGGTTTCGCCGACGATGTGTGTCTGCGGGCCTGGTGCGGGGTTGACCCGGGAACCGCCGTCGGCGCGGAAGAGACCACCGGCACGGTAGCCGCCCAGCTGACCTGCAGCCCCGCTTCCGGAACCCTGCCCTTCGTTGTGCAGTTCACCGCACAGCTTTCCAACAGCTACACCGGACAGCTCCGCCGGTTGGCGGCGAGGGTTAACCTCACCCTTGGCGCTGGCGGCTACTTCGCCGGTTGGCGGGCGGGGTATACCAACGTGGCCCCGGGGGAGAGCTACATCGCGGTGTGGAACCAGAACCTTCCGGCTCTGGGCACCCTGCTGGGGGAGAACCAGTTCCAACTGGCGGCCGAGGATGTCACCCCGGCGCCCTACAACCAGCCG
Source organism: uncultured Acidobacteriota bacterium (assembly GCA_963836075.1). Classification (GTDB taxonomy): domain Bacteria; phylum Acidobacteriota; class JAQAZP01; order JAQAZP01; family JAQAZP01; genus JAQAZP01. The sequence continues at coordinate 2,287,273 of CAWIIB010000001.1, read as the reverse complement.
CCCTACCCACCAGCGGGTGACACGGCCACGGACGCCTGCACGGTCACCGGTATGGCACCGTGACCGTCTGATTCAGACACCAACGGCCGGGAAAGATCGCCCCTCCCGCGCGGTCATTTCCGGCCCTCGCCTTCTCGACTCCGGGGCAATTCTGTAGTAAAAATACACCTTCCAAGCGGACCTCTTTCCGGACCACGGGGGGAAGGCCGGCGAGCGATTGGCGCCTGCTTTTAACTCTTTTTTTTTGTGTTCTTTGGGAGGTGTGATGAGCCCGGAAGCGATGGTGGTGGATCGGATCGTGGAGCGTTACCACCGTGACGCCGCGAGCCTGATCATGGTGCTCCAGGACGTGCAGGCAGAGCTCAACTATCTGCCGCCGGCGGCCATTGACCAGGTGGCCCGGCGTCTCGATGTCCCCCGGAGCCAGGTCTACTCGGTGGCCTCCTTCTACAAGGGCCTCTCCCTCGAACCCCAGGGCAGGCACAAGGTGGATGTCTGCATGGGCACCGCCTGCCACGTGCGCGGGGCCGGGGTGCTGCTCAACCAGCTGTCCGGCCACTTCGGCATCGAGCCGGGAAACACCACCGAGGACCGGGAAGTGACCCTCAAGTCGGTGCACTGCGTGGGCGCCTGCGCCCTGGGGCCGGTGGTGGTGATCGACGGTGAGTACCACGGGGAGATGAACCCCACCAGGCTGACCCGCGCGGTGAAGAAGTGCTGTTCGGCCGACACCGCCTGCAGCTGTCCCGAAGAGACCGCGCCGGTGGTGGCCGAGCCCCTGGACCTGTCGCGGTTCACCGATCATGCCACGCTGGAAGCGCACCGTGAAAAACTGGTGCGCGAGAAACCGCTGGAGACGCCAACGATCCTGGTCTGTGCCGGCACCGGCTGCATTGCCAACACGGTCTTAAAGTGGCCGAGGCCCTGGAGCGGCAGCTGGCCGAACAGGGTACCACGGCGGCCATCGAGCTGGCGATCAAGAAGACCGGCTGCCACGGCTTCTGCGAGAAGGGCCCGCTGCTGGTCTTCCACCCGGCGGGCACCTGCTACACCCGGGTCAAGGAGCGGGACGTGGCCGAGATCGTGGAGAAGACGGTGATCGGCGGCGAGGTGATCCCCCGCCTGCTCTACAAGGACCTGCAGAGCGGCGAGCCGCTGGAAACGTACCACCGCATCCCCTTCTACGCCGGCCAGCAGCGCAACGTGCTGCGCAACATCGGCCGCATCGACCCCGAATCGCTGAACGACTACCTGGCCCACGGCGGCTACGCCGCCCTGGCCAGGGCGCTGGCTTCCATGAGCCCGGAGGCGGTGATCGACGAGGTGGAGCGCTCGGGCCTGCGCGGTTGCGGCGGCGGCGGTTTCCCCACCGGCCGCAAGTGGCGGTCCTGCGTCGAGGCCGGGGGCGACGTGCGCTACCTGATCTGCAACGGCGACGAGGGCGACCCCGGCGCCTTCATGGACCGCAGCATCATGGAGGGCGACCCCCATGCCGTGCTCGAGGGCATGATCATCGGCGCCTACGCCATCGGCGCCGAGCAGGGCTACATCTACGTCCGCGAGGAATATCCCGCTGGCCGTGGCCCGGCTGGAGCAGGCGATCCGCGAGGCCCGCGCCCGCGGCCTGCTGGGCGACAACATCCTCGGCAGCGGCTTCTCCTTCGACATCGAGATCAACCGCGGCGGCGGCGCCTTCGTCTGCGGCGAGTCCACCGCCCTGATGCAGTCGGTGGCCGGCAAGGTGGGCGAGCCGCGGGCCAAGTACATCCGCTCGGTGGAGCGGGGCCTCCACGACCAGCCCACGGTGCTGAACAACGTGGAGACCTTGGCCAACGTGCCGCTGATCCTCGAGCAGGGCGCCGACTGGTTCGCCGCCCATGGGAACCGAGAAGAGCAAGGGCACCAAGGCCTTCGCCCTGGTGGGCAAGGTGAAGAACACCGGCCTGGTCGAAGTGCCCATGGGCACCACCCTGCGCGAGATCATCTACGACATCGGCGGCGGGATCCTCGACGACCGGCCGTTCAAGGCGGTGCAGACCGGCGGCCCGTCGGGCGGCTGCCTGCCGGCGGACAAGCTCGACCTGCCGGTGGACTTCGACACCCTGACCGCCGAGGGGTCGATGATGGGCTCGGGCGGGATGATCGTGATGGACGAGGCCACCTGCATGGTGGACGTGGCCCGCTACTTCACCAGCTTCCTCAGCGAGGAGTCGTGCGGCAAGTGCGCCGCCTGCCGGCTGGGGCTGGACCAGCTGAAGAAGATCCTGGAGCAGATCTGCGCCGGCGAGGGCCGCCCGGAGGACCTGCCGGCCATGGAGCAGCTGTTCACCATCCTCGACGAGGGCTCGCTCTGCGGCCTGGGCAAGTCGCGCGGCCAACCCGGTGCGCAGCACCCTGGCCCATTTCCGCGACGAGTACGAGGCCCACATCCATCGAGAAGAAATGCCCCGCCGGCGTCTGCCGTGCGCTGATCACCTACGACATCGATCCGGAGAGTTGCACCGGCTGCGGCGTCTGTGCCAAGGCCTGTCCGCAGAAGGCGATCAGCGGCGAGAAGAAGGAGGTCCATGTCCTGGACGCTTCACTCTGCGACCGCTGCGGGATCTGTTCCGCTGTCTGCAAGTTCGGTTCGGTGGTGACCGTTTGAACCGGGGGAGAAGATGAGCAATAGAATCGATATCACCGTGGACGGCCGGCCGGTGCGAGGTCGAAGAGGGCGCCATGCTGCTGGGCGCGCTGCGCGAGCTGGGCGTGGAAGTCCCCACCCTCTGCAACCATCCCTCGCTCGACCCCAGCGGCGCCTGCCGGCTCTGCGTGGTGGAGATCACCCGCGCAGAACTGGAACGGCTGGTCCAGGCTGGTCACCTCCTGCCTCTACCCGGCCGAGGACGGGCCTGGTGGTCTCCACCCACTCGGCCCGGGTGCGCGAGGCGCGCCAGACACTGCTCGAGCTCTACCTCGCCCGCAGCCCGCACTCCGAAGAGCTGAAAGCCCTGGCCCGCAACGAGGGCGTGGACGAGACCCCCTTCCCGCTGCGGACGGACGGCGACAACTGCATCATGTGCGGCCTCTGCACCCGGGTCTGCCAGGACCTGGGGCCCGAGGCGCTGGCCCCGCTGGGCCGCGGCGCGGAGAAGGCGGTGGGCCCGCGGCCCGACGGGTTCGGCGAGGACTGCACCGGCTGCCGGGCCTGTGCCGAGATCTGTCCCACCGGCGCCATCCCGCTGACGCTGAACAACGGCACGCTGGACATCTGGCAGCGGACCTTCGAACTGCCGCTCTGCTCGGTGACCCCCGAGCACTGCCGGGCCTGCGGTGTCTGCGAAGAGGTCTGCCCCCATGACATCCCCCGGGTGGCGCTCTACAAGAACGGCCGGGCGGTCTCGAAGATCGCCCACGACAACTGCACCGGCTGCGGCATCTGTGCCGGCGCCTGTCCCACCGGCGCCATCACCCAGCGGGACGGCGAATACGGCGGGGACGGCCGGGTGCCCGGAGACTGGCCGCTGAGCGGGAAAACAGTGGCCTTTGCCTGTTCCCGTTCGCCAAAGCCCGTTGGCGCTACCGACTGGGTTCCGGTCTCCTGTGTGGGACGTGTGCCAGTGGAATCGATGCTGGAAGCCCTGGCCCGCGGCGCCGACGGCGTGGCCCTGGTCTGCCGCGACCGGGGCAGCTGCCCCGACTGCAAGGGCGGCGAACTGGGCGAGCAGCGGGCGGCGCTGGCCGAAGAGCTGGCTGCTGCCGCCGGTCTTGGCGCCGGGCGGGTGAGCTGCCTGCACCACCTGGTCGGGCCACGATGGACCGGCCAACGCTGTGCAAGCATTCCGCGCCGGCCTTGCTGCGACGCCACTGGCCGAAGTGCTTCCCGAAGCTGACGCACCGGTCACCGGCTCCGACCGGGCGCTGGAGATCATGAACTGGCTGGTTGACCGGCCGTCTCTCGACCCGCTGCTCCCCCGTACGCTGGCCCGGGTGTTCATCGGCAGCATCGATGAGAACGCCGACACCGTGCTCTACCTCGGCGACGCTGCCCTGGCTCGACCAGCTGCTCTCGCCGGTGGTGGGGGAGTGGCGTCTCCGGGAAGTGGTGGGCGATGCCGTCCGGATCCTCAACGAGAAGGGCTTCGCCTTCCGGCCGGCGCTCACCGCCCGCCAGATGGTGGATACCGCGGCGACAAAGGCCATCGTCTTCGATCCGCAGCCAGCTCGATGAACTGCCTGACGGTGTTGAGGCCGTCACCTGGACCAGGTGGCCTGTGTCGAGCCGGCTGACGGCGGCAACGGCGCGGACAACGGCTTCCGCTTCCGGATCAGTCCCAAGGAGCGGCTGCGACCTGCTGGAGCAACTGAAGAGCGCCGACTGCACCGCCGATCTGTGACACGGCCGGCCAGCTGGCCCAGTACATGCTGCTGCGCCGCATGGGCTCGTGGCAGACCGGCTTCACCGCCGAACCGCGGATGGCCTTCCACGCTCCGGAGAAACCCGGCCAGCGGATGGCGCCCCTGCCGGAGAAGAGCGACCACCGGCTGGAGGCCCACCCGATCCTCCCGCCCCTCGGTCCGGCCGACATCGACTTCACCTTCAACGGCAAGCCGCTCAAGGCACGCACGCGGCGAGGTGATCTCCTCGGCGCTGTATGCCGCCGGCATCTCGGTCTTCGGGCACCACCACAAGGACTCCGGGCCCCAGAGTATCTTCTGCGTCAACGGCCAGTGCTCCCAGTGCACGGTGGTGGCCGACGGGCGGCCGGTGAAATCGTGCATGGCCCCGGTGACGCCGGGGATGAAGGTGAAGAGCATGCGACGGCAGCCTGCCGGTGCTGGAGGATGCGGAGCCTGCCGCCACCACCCATGAAGTGGACGACGTGGAAGTGCAGGTCCTTGTCATCGGCGGCGGCCCGGCCGGCATCTGCGCCGCCATCGAACTGGGGCGCCTCGGCGTGGGCGTGCTGATCGTCGACGACAAGCAGGAACTGGGCGGCAAGCTGAGCCTGCAGACCCACAACTTCTTCGGCTCGGTGGCCGACTGCTACGCCGGCACCCGCGGGGTGGACATCGGCCACCTGCTGGCCGACGAGGTGGCCGCCCTGCCCACGGTGAAGGTCTGGCTCGACTCAACGGTCGTCGGTGTCTTACAACGACGGCAAGTTCGGCGTGGCCGGCCCCGACGGCTACCGCCTGGTCACCCCTGAGACGGTGCTGGTCGCCTGCCGGGGCCCGCGAGAAAAGCCTCTCCTTCCCCGGCTGCGACCTGCCCGGGGTCTACGGCGCCGGCGCCTTCCAGACCCTGGTCAACCGCGACCAGGTGAGCTGCGCCGAGAAACTGTTCATCATCGGCGGCGGCAACGTGGGCCTGATCGGCGCCTACCACGCCCTGCAGGCCGGCATCGACGTGGTGGGCCTGGTGGAAGCGCTGCCGCGCTGCGGCGGCTACAAGGTGCACGAGGACAAGATCAGGCGCCTCGGCGTGCCGGTCTCGACCTCGCACACCGTGCTGCGCGCGGAGGGCGAGGAGAACGCCGAGCGGGTGGTGATCGCCGCCATCGACGACAAGTTCCAGCCGGTCCCCGGCACCGAGCGCTCCTTCGAGGTGGACACGGTGCTCATCGCCGTGGGGCTCTCCCCGGTGGACGAGCTGCTGCAGAAGGCCCGGGAGTACGGGATGAAGGTCTACTCCGCCGGTGACGCCGAGGAGATCGCCGAGGCTTCGGCCGCCATCTTCTCCGGCAAGATCACCGGCCGCCGCATCGCCCGCGACCTGGGCATGGACGTGCCGATCCCCAGCGACTGGGAGTCGTTCGGCGAGCTGCTCAAGCACCGCCCCACCGAACCGGCGAAGTTCAGGCCCGAAGACAGCGACCGCCCCGGTGCTGCCCGCTGATCCGCTGTGTGCAGGAGATCCCCTGCGACCCCTGCATCGAGGCCTGCCCCAAGGGGCTGATCAGCATGGAGGACTCGATCCTCGACCTGCCGCGACTTCGCCGGCGACTGCATGGGCTGCGGCGAGTGCGTGCTGGCCTGTCCCGGCCTGGCCATCAACCTGGTGGTCCAGGACTACGACCCCTCGGGCAAGAGCGTGCTGCTGATGCTGCCCTTCGAGTTCGTCAACAGCCAGATCCCGCTGGGTGAGACTGGTCACAACCACCGACCTGGAAGGCAAGGTGGTGGGGCAGGGCAAGGTCATCGCCGTCCGCGAGGGCGCCGACCCAGGACCGGCGCAAGCTTCTGATGCTGGAGGTGCCGGCTGAGGACAAGCTCGAGGTGGCCGGCTTCCAGATCCGCACTCCCTGGGAGGGTGACCTGGTGGCGGCCTACGAGGAAGAGGAAGATCCCATCGTCTGCCGCTGTGAACGGGTGCGCAAGAGCGAGATCGTCCGCGAGATCCGCGCCGGCGTCCGCGACATGAACCAGCTGAAGGCCGTGGTCCGCTCGGGCATGGGCGGCTGCGGCGGCAAGACCTGCAGCGGGCTGATCCAGCGCATCTTCCGCGAGGAGGGGGTGGACCTCGACGAGGTGACCCTGCCGTCCCAGCGCCCGCTGGTGGCCGAGGTGCACCTGGGCGATTTCGTCAAATCGGCCGAGCATGGGGAGGAGAACCGGTGAGCGGGAACGGGACCACATACGACGCCATCGTCGTCGGTTCGGGCAGCGTGGGCAACCCCGCCGCCTGCTTCCTGGCCCAGGCGGGCCTCAGTGTGCTGGTGATCGAGCGCCGGCCGGCCTCGGGCCAGGGGGACAACAAGGCGGCCATCGGCGGCGTGCGGGCCACCCACTCCGACCCGGGCAAGATCTCCACCTGTATCGAGAGCCTGAAGATCTTCTCCACCTGGGAGGAGACATACGGCTTCCACATCGGCTGGAAGGAGGGCGGCTACTGCTTCCCGGTCTTTGACGAGAATATCGAGACCACGCTGAAAGGGCATGCTGCCCATCCAGAAGAAGTTCGGCCTGGTCATCGACTGGGTGGGCCCGGAGCGGATCGCCGAGCTGGTGCCCGGCATCGTCACCAAAGACCTCCGCGGCGGCACCTTCTCGCCCCACGACGGCCAGGTCTCCTCGATCCTCGCCCCCCTCGCCTTTGAGCGCGAAGCGCAGAACAACGGTGCGGTCTACCACTTCAACGAGCGGGTCACCGGCTACCTCCGTGAGGGTGACCGGATTACCGGTGTCACCACCGACAAGGGCCAGTATTCATCCGCCGAGGTGGTGCTGGCCGCCGGCGCCGACGCCGGCGAGCACTCGGAGTGGCTCGGCTTCGAGGTCCCGGTGGTGCCCGACTCCCACGAGGCCGGCATCTCGGCCCCGGTCGAGCAGTTCCTCGGCCCGCTGGTGGTGGACCTGCGGCCCGGCCCCGAAGGCCGCACCGCCAACTTCTACTTCGGCCAGAACGCCGAGGGCCAGATCATCTTCTGCTACACGCCCAAGGAGCTCTTCCTCGGCACCAACCGCGAGTCGCTCTCCGAGTTCCTGCCGATCCTGGCCAACCGGATGATCTCGCTGGTGCCCCGCCTGCGCAACCTGCTCATCCGCCGCATCTGGCGCGGCTGCTACCCCATGACCCCGGACGGCGTCCCGATCATCGACCGGGCCCCCGGCCTTGACGGCCTGATCCTCGCCGTCGGCATGTGCGGCCAGGGCTTCATGATGGGCCCGGGGGTGGGGAAGAACGTCACCTCGCTGATCGTCGACGGCAAGACCTGTCTGCCCGAGGAAGCCCACCTCTGCTTCCGCTACGACCGTGACTTCTACGCGGCCAAGAAAGAGGCGCTGAAGTAATCTCTCCTGCAGGTGAAAGCGCTAACACCGAATAGTATGTTTGTTATGTGTAATGTTATGCATTATAATGTGATCCATGATAACATCGTTCAGGAACCGCGGGACATCAGATGTCTTTGACGGAGCGGACACGAAAGCTGCTCGAAAGGCCTGTCCGCGAGAACTTTGGTCCGTGGCCGGTCGCAGACTCGACCTGATCAACCGGATCCTCCGGTTGGAGGAACTGAGCAGGCCGCCTGGAAACCGGCTTGAACGGTTGAGGGGTGACAGGGCAGGGCAATGGTGCATCAGAATCAACGATCAATACCGGATCTGCTTCCGTTGGGAGAACGGAAATGCGTATGAAGTCGAAATCACCGATTACCACTAGGCGGGGAGCGGAAGAGTTGAAGTACACGATCGGGGGCCGGCGCCTGCCGAAAGATCGGCCGCCCACCCACCCCGGGGAGATGCTCCTCGAGGAATTCCTCAAGCCCCTGGGCATCACCCAGTCGGCCTTCGCCATCCGCCTCGGGGTTTCCTTTCCCCGGCTCAACGAGATCATCCGCGGCAAGCGTTCGGTGACTCCCGACACAGCCCTCCGGCTGGCCAGGGTGCTGGGCGTGTCGGCCGACGTCTGGCTCGGTCTTCAGCAGGACTGGGACCTCTGGCATGCCATGCGCAGCGACCGGGTGCGGGAGATCGACGAGCTGGAGCCACTCTACCAGGCCTCACCGGACCGGCGGAGGCGGGGAAAGGCGAACAAATGAGGATCTGCATCGATCTTGCGGATAAGATCTCCCATCGCGGCACATACATCACAAGCATGGAGACTGACCGCAAGGGGCTCAAGGCGCGGCTTGAGAAATCGTGGAGGAAATACCTTCGGCGTTACAAGCCATTGGTGATTCCGATCAGGTGTGGGTTCTGCTTGCATGTCGGAGAAGCACAGTGGCATTGCCACAATCCACGGTCGGCTCAGAACGGCATAAATGTGATGCCGTGGAACGTCTGTTCAGAGTGGTCACCAAACCAGGGGTTGCTCATCATGCTTTGGAGGGCATGGTGGCAAGAGCATCATGGGCCGTTCAGTCAGTCCGGCGGAATCTCTACTCCATGACCCCGGATGGCATCCCGATCATCGACCGGGCGCCGGGTCTCGAGGGCCTGGTGCTGGCCGTGGGCATGTGCGGCCAGGACTTTGGAAGGCGATCGGCTTCGGGCCTCCTTCCAGCATGAGGCGGAGATGATCCACAGCGGCTTCCATGGCCCGGTCCCTGCCGGAGGCCAGGTCTTCCACCAGGAAGGCCACGTGGATGTCCGGGACAACGCCCGATCCCTCGATGGGTGTTTCGGTGCTGTCCAGGTAGTGAAACAGGGGAAGCATCAGGCGGCCCCCATCGGGCAGTTCCAGACGCGTGGACGACAGTACCTCGCCGGCGGTGTTCTCTCCGATCAGCACCGCCCGTTCCGAGGTCTGGAGACGGCGGGCGGCGACTTCCGCCGCGCTGGCCGTATGGCGGCCCACCAGCACCACCATCGGGCCGTTAAAGGGCTTGCGGCGAGGTTTGACCGTCATCACGTCCCGCCGCTGGCCCGTGCGGTAGGTGGTCACCACCTTCTTCACTGAGAATTGCCGGCGATACATCTCCGCCTCCTGCAGCTCAGAAGGGTTCCGCCGGCTGATAAAGCGTCCCAACTCAACCGGATCATTGAAGAAGTGGGCCAGCAGGTGCCGTACGGCAGGCAGGTGGCCGCCGTTGTTTCGCCGCAGGTCGAGGATCAGGGCCTCTGCATCGGTGAGCGTCTTCAGTGCCCGATCCACGCTGAGGGGCTGGTATCCCCCACCTTGAAACGAATCGACCTGCAGACAGCCGATCCCTGGTGCCGGCCGGCTCGAGGTGACCACCGCCCCCCCCTCCTCGATTATCGGCCAGCGGCGGGGAATGGTGATTTCGGTGAGCGTGCCCTCGGGCGTTCGCAGCGAGAGGTGACGCGGTTTCCGCTCGTTCCCGCAGAGGTAACTGTCGTAGTAGCTGAAGTATGGCTCGTCGTTTATCCGAAGAATCTCAGAACCGGGCTCCAGGCCCAGAGCGGCCACCATCGGCGACTGGCCGATCCAGGCCCGTCCGTCGAGATGAATGACATCCAGCTGTTCCCGGTAGTAGGGGACCGGCCGTGCGCCCGGAGGGGCGGCCGCGAGGTGTGAAACACCGGTCCTGGTCAACGCCTCGTTCAACCTCCTGTAAAAGGTGCAGTCATCCTCCACCACAGTGAGGGGGAGCAGTTCCTCCACCCAGACGCGGTTCCAGTGGGGCGGCCCGGCCGGATCATAGTGCACGGCGAAGACGTGCTGGCGGATCATCTCCAGCACCTCGAGCCGCTTCTTCTCGGTGTTGGCCGCCCAGGCCATGCTGGTGGTGACCAGAATCAGGATGGCGGAAAAAATGGTTCGTTTCATCGTATGGTTCATTCCCTCAGCAGTGGATTTCCGGATTGGATACTGTTAAAGCTCATTAGAACGTTATACCACGCTCCGTCCGGTTGAGGTGGAATGGGCAACTGGGCGCAGGGCGTGGAGGCGGCCGCGGCCGGGATCGAAGCGCTGAAGCAGGGGGCCCTGAACCCGATTGCGGCCCGGGAGTATCTGGCTCTATGATATAAGAAACTGCGTTTACCGCCATTTGAAGGGCACGAAGTCAGAAACATATTCAGGAGGGAGAGATGGCGCCACTTCGACAACACGACATGCGCTTGAGGTCAGCAACAACGGATGAGATCAATGAGGTGTGGGAAGAGCGTTGGTACGGCCTCGTCGTGTGCCTCAACACGATCTACAAGCCCGCGGATGTGCAAGGGCTCGCCCTCGTTGACTATCGTGACGAACTGGTCGGTCTGGTGACCTATCACGTTGATGGGCCGGCGGGCCAGATCGTAACACTCGACACCATCGTCCGTGGACGTGGATTCGGCCGAAGCCTCCTCGAAGCCGTGGAGAACAAGTTTCACGCCCGCGGCCTCGGCCGTGCTTGGGCCTTGATGACCAACGACAATCTGCTCGCTGCGGGGTTGTACCTTTCGAGGGGCTACAGATTGATCCGGGTCCACGTCGATGCCGTCGACCGTGTGCGTGAACACAAACCCATGTTGCCCGAGAAGGGATACGAAGGCATACCGATCCGCGACCTGTGGGAGCTTGAGAAACTGGGACCATTTGGGGTGCCGGTTCCTTGACACCGCATTGATGGCCGAGGGCAGGTTGCGGCCAGGGCTTCATGATGGGCCCGGGGGTGGGGAAGAACGTCACCTCCCTGATTATCGACGGCAAGACCTGCCTGCCCGAGGAAGCCCACCACTGCTTCCGTTACGACCGCGACTTCTACGCGGCCAAGAAAGAGGTGCTGAAGTAGGGAGCCCTGCACTTTAAGCTGAGTGGTATATAGATTCGTCATCGTCGTGGTGACATTCGCAGTTCACTCTGCCGACAACCCCTGTGGATTCTGAAATATCCATCCGACCGCGATCTATGCCCCAATAAGGCGAAACACCCAACGTCAGAGTAACTTTTCGAGTTCTACCCGCGGGCGGATCTGTTCGGGAAAGGCTCGCTTATCAAGATTCCGTCACATGAACGCAATGTCCACATGGTAATTGCAACTTCGTCATGAAAACAATTTGGAGCGTCCAGCCTTGCAGATCGCGGCAACAGCCGGATGATGAATCCGCCGCTCTATAGAGATGGCGTAGAAGCGCTCGACGATTCCTTCCGCATTCCCAATGGTCTTTACCTTGTACTGTCGTACCACTTCAGCCTCGATTACAGCGGGTATCGCAAAGAAGCCAGTACCCGTCTGGCCAAAAACCTTGAGCAGGGCGCTGTCCTCGAACTCACCCACAATTTCCGGGTGAATTGAGCGTGCGTCAAACCACTCGTCGAGTTTCTGTCGCAGTGTGGTGCCTCTCACCGGTACGAGGAACGGGGTGCCGTCCAGCGACCCGGGGAATCCCTTTCTAAGGCCTTTCACCCGATCGCCGCTGGCCATGAAGATGACGCCGCATTCGCCGAGAAGGTGGTTGTAGGCTTTAACCTTCACCATTGGCGGAATCGGTGAATCGGTCAGCACAACATCTAGGTTGTGGATCGCCAACTCCGCGAGGAGAATCTCCGGTCTGCCTTCACGGCAGGTGACATGCACCGGCTCCTCCATCTGAACGGCTGAAACAATCAGATGATGCGCGATCAGCTTAGGCACTACATCCGCTACGCCCACGGCTAAGTGCATAGGCTGGCTCGCTGGCAAACCCCGGACCACGTCTTGGAGCTCTTTGCCGAGGCCGAATATCTTGTCAGCATAACGAAAGACGATCCGTCCGACATCCGTAATCACGAGGCGCCGCCCATGGCGAAAAAACAGCTTCTCTCCAAGACCATTCTCGAGATCGCGAATCTGGGTGCTGATTGTCTGGGGAGTCAAATGGAGTTCGGCGCTTGCACGAGTGAGGTTTCCGTGCCGACAAACAGCCCAATAGTAGCGAAGATGTTGGTAGTTCAACGAGTACATGATTGTTTTTCCTCTTCGATCTGATCGAATATATAACTCTATATTATCGAATGGACCGAATCAATGTTAGCGGTTAGATTTTCATCAGGACATAGTTGGAGAATCGGAGCATTGCCAGAAAGAACCGACTGGGTTCCGGGGCACAGCGGCGTGGAGGAGAAGAGTTGGCTCATTCGTGCAGACCGAAACTCTGGGTCTGGTTCGCAGTTTACGAATCAACCCATTATGGGAAAAGGAGAGCGTCATGGATTTTGAGATATTGGAGAACCACTTCAGGAACCTTGCCGCACTGGACGTGACAGACAGCCCGGTAATCAGTTGCTACATCAACAACGAAGCTGGTCGTGCGAGCTACCGCAATGCTATAGATGAGCGGGTTCGGGAGATTCGCAAAGCGCTGCCCCCCGATCAGCGCCGCAGTTTCGAGCAGGGGTTCGGGCGGATCGAGGTTTTCCTCGCCGAAGATGTCAACCCGGATACGAACGGATTGGCTCTCTTCTCCCGCGGTGGCGAATCACCATTCTTCAAGGCACTCCAGTTCAGAATACCCCTCCCAAGCCTTATATCGGTGGACTCTATCCCGCACCTCTACGAACTCGTCAAGCTCAAGGACACCTTCCATCGCTACGTTTTGCTCATATCGACAGAGTCCCATGCCCGCATCGTCGAGGTGAACGTCGGCAATGTCACCACGGAACTGTGGACGGAACACCCCGAGCTTCGCGAGCGCGTCGGCAGAGAGTGGACCAAAAATCATTACCAGAACCACCGCAGAGATCAGAAGCAGAAGTTCATCAAGGAAAAGATCGAAATCCTGGATCGTCTTGTGGCGAAGGGAATACACACCCACTTGATTTTGGCGGGCAATCCACGCACCATCGCACGGGTTCGCGACAGCCTGCCCAAGCGCCTCACGGATAAGCTGGTCGATCTCGTTACAGTCTCGGGCAACGCTTCTACGGCTGATGTTGTCAACGCAACACTGTCGGTCTTCGCCGAGCATGAGCTGACAGAGTCGTTGGAGACTGTGGGTCTTCTCCTGGATGAGCTGAGAACAGGGGGACTGGCCGTGGCGGGAACCGAGGCTACGCTCAAGGCACTTGCCCAGGGGCAGGTCGATCTCCTTGTGCTGTCCGAATCTTACACTGCGCCAGCCGGATGGAAATGTCGCAGCTGTGAAACCCTCGGCGTCAACGCAGCCCCTAAGGGGTGCCCACATTGCGGCGATCGTGTCATCGCACAGGTCAATCTCAAGGAAGAGATAGTAAAAGCTACCGAGAAGATTGGCGCTACCGTGGAAATCGTGCGCACCAGCGACGCTCTGCTCGGAATCGGTGGTGTTGGTTGTCTGCTCCGCTACCTGACATCGGAACAACGTCTGGAGCAGCGCTTACCGCGGCCCCCGACGGGTCATCGCTTGTCCGACGAATCAAGAGTCGGGGTTTAATCATGATCTGGATCGGTGCGGTCGTTGCTGGGGGTTTACCTAATAGGTCTATAACCTAGAGGCTGGATAAGTTTATTACCAAATGGAACTCGACTCCAAGGCCTTGAGGCCCACTACCAACTCACGATGCCAGTCGATTGTATTGGCGGTGGAGGCCGCCGACCTGCGGCATCGCGATCACCTTGCCCATCTCTGGCGGCTCTATCGCTTTCGGTTTCGGACAATCCTTTTCGAGTGATAGATGCGTCCAGCAATGATGGTACAATGGAAATCGATCACACTACGGGCTGGGGAAAGAAGCACCTGCCGGCCGGCCGATCCAAATGAGGCCAGTCAGGAGGGCAATGGTGGTTCCTCATTCGCGAGCAGGCGGATTCCATCATCGCTATGAGTAGAAAAAAGCGGCATAGGTTCCGATGGGTCCCTGGGAAGGGTAGGGGAGTGGTTACCTCTGGCGGCTTGGCAACACTTTACGGATGAAGCATTAGAGATGGGTTGGAAAACACGCTTCGCACTTTTAGCAACCTCGTTTATTCTGATGATGCTGGCGTGGCTCACTTCGGGCCGTCAACCGGACGGCCGAGCCCCCGCCCCGGACGGCGTCCTTCCGGTCGGGGTTTACGATTCAGCCATTCTCCATACACCCGATCCCTTCGTCATCCTCGACCACCTCGATGCTTACGGGCTCAACGCCACTCTGATCCGCCTGACCACCTTCGTCGATCTCGGTTCGTCCTATCCGGAGATGTTTCCCCGGCATCGTCAACCGTGGCTCGACGGCCGGCCCGGCGCCCCCTTCGATCCACGGTTCTGGAAGCGGGCCGTACGGTTCGTCCGCGCTGCGAACGAGAGGGGGATCCAGGTGGTGGTCGTGCTCTTCGATCCCTGGATGAGCAAGCGGGCCTGGCATCGGTCTCCCTGGAGCGGGCTGACGGGCAATTCCCACGCACCATACACTTTGGACGGCGGCATGGTGGCGATTGAGGAGGCGTATGTGGAGAAAGCTGTCGAAGAGCTCGGCTCACTGCCCAACGTCATATTCGAGGTGCACAACGAATCGGTGGATTCCGGGTCCGGGATCGCGCCCACTGGCGAGTGGACGGGGCACTTCGTGAAGCAGGTCAAGTCACTCTGCCGGGCGCCTGTGGCCGTGAATGCTGGATACACCTCTTACGACCACGAGCGGGGCCTGAACGATATCGTCACCCGACACTACGACCCGGTGCCGTCTCCGTCAAAGCCGACGATCGTCACCGAGGACAGCCTGATGGGCGGTGTGGCCTCATACAACTATTACTACCGCCTGGCCAGGGAGGCGCTTCGGCGGAACGTGGGTTTCCTCTCCATCAACTGGAACCACTACCGTCAGCGCGAGGTGACACCACCGCTAAACCAGCTCGCAGCGATCCGCGACGCGGCCGTTGACCTCGGTGTCCTGAAGAGCGGCGCTGGAGCGCGACGGACGGCAGCACGGGCCGAGGGACGGATCGTATTCCACTCGGACCGGGACGGCGACTTCGACATCTGGTCCATGCGTCCGGACGGGAGCGATGCCAGTCAGCTGACGCGAAATACGCAGCCGGATTTTAATCCCGAGTACTCCCCGGACGGTACGTGCATCGTCTTCTTTTCGCAGCGCGACGGGGGGAACGACGAGGTGTACGTGATGGACGCCGACGGGACCCGCCAGAATCGGCTTACCGACCATCCAGCGTCGGACCTCAATCCCACATGGTCTCCTGATGGGAAGGAGATTCTTTTCGATTCCAATCGCACCGGACACTTCGAGCTCTACGTGATGAAGGCGGATGGTACGGGACTCAGGCAGATAACACGGGGGAAGGGTGAGGACAACATGCTCGCCGACTGGTCCCCGGACGGAAAGACCATTGCTTGCAGCGCCAACGGCTTGCTCAGGAACTGGGCGTGGAACGTGTGCCTTGTTGAGCCGGCTGGTGGCGCGCTAAGGCAGATTACGCCGGGAAGCGGGTGCTGCCGGCCCGCTTGGTCGCCTGATGGCCAGCTGATCGCCCACGTCTCACGTCATCGCGAGAACAACCACGACATTTGGTTGATGGACGCTGAAGGTGGCGACCGACGCTGTCTGCCCATCGAGGCCCCGGGGCGGGACTATGATCCGGCCTGGTCTCCGGACGGAAAACGCATTGTGTTTGCATCCGAGCCCTACGATGGTAAGGGCAAATGGGATATCTACGTTTACGACCTGGAGAGTGGCATCCTGGAGCGACTGACCAAAACCAAGTGGGACGACGCCTATCCTCACTGGGGCTTACCGGCCACGGCCAGCGAAAATTACTGATCTGAGCGATTCCGGATGGAGGACACGATTTGCGGGCGGAATGGAAAAATGCAGCTCACGTGATCATTGCCGCGGCAATCTTTAATAGTGCCTTTCTTGGGGTGAGTCTCGTCCACTATGTCTTCAACACGCCCTCGATCCGCTATCTTGACGTCTCAACTGAATACCACAATCGGCTTGTGGAGAATCGGTTCCCGCTCCTTTCACTGCTGCCGGTGGAGAACCCGTTCCGATTCTTCGACTGTCTGGGGTTGACGGCCCGGGGCTACTATCCCTGGTATGTCCAAGTCTCGGCCGCCCGGATGACACTCGTTTCCCTCTCCACGGCGATCCCCTACCTGCTGTGCCTCCTCTGGCTGGCTATGGTCTGCCCGAGAAATATTGTACCTGTCGCCGTCCTCTCGCTTTGCCTCGCCTTTCTCACTGTTGCCATCGTGATCCTGATGCAGGGCCTCCCCCGGGGGATGTATGCCCACTTCCTTCTCACCTTTCTCTTGACCCACACTGCCCGGAGCCTTCTAGTGCTCTCGCTGATCTATCCCTTCGGATGCCTACGGCCCGGACGGTGAGCGGATGATGCTTTCACTATTCGCTGTACCCATCCACCGAGTGTACGGGTCCAGCGAGAAGGACAGGGAAAAGCTTCCGTGCGATCAAGCTGCTCACGCCAGAGAAGAGAGTGGTGATCGAATCTGGAGTCGGATTTCCAAGGGAAATGACCGGTTCATCGTGGGTGGATGACACCGTCCGTTCACAAAGAGGGAGATGGTGAGTTGATAACCTGAATCGCCCCGGTTCGATGGGTCATGTTAACAGAGTCGTCCCCCGAGGGATTCCACGCCACGATTGTGATTACGATGATCATGCCGGCTCCCACTCTTCCCAATCGGGTAACGCCTGTGAGAATTAATCCTCCCGGTCCAGTGCAGCTCGCTCCTCTTGCTCGAGTCTGCCAACCCAATCCGACGGCACGTGGGCTGTTGACAGGATGGGCATACACCCCTGAGCGGACATGAGAAGGCCACCAGCAATTCGTGGCCACAATCCACGCACCAGATGCGAGCAAAGCCCGCTGATAAAATCCCGCAACCTACATACCCCTCCAGTGTGCGGCGCGCTCTAGGGCTCAAAAGGTCGTGCTGGTCGAGGAACTGCTCATCGTAGCCGTCACAGAACAGCTCCAGGTTCTCTCGCACCGCCACGTGCAGGTCGGCCCGCTCCGGCCGCGGTGGCCGGTCATACTAGGCTGTTCAAGGCGGCGCCCGCCTCGTCGATAAACCGCCCGGTCCCGGGCAGTTTCAGCTTGAGCACTCCGGCGCTGGTGAAGCTGCAGTCATCCCGCTCGGCGATCATTGAGGTATTCGAGCACCATTAACTGGGGCACCGTGCTGCCCCTGGCCCAGGGGTGAAATTCGACGTCAAGCCCGGACTTCTGACAGAACTTCGTCGCGAGGGGTCGGGGACGCTGTGAGATACGGTGTTTTCAAAGACCTTCGCGGCGGCACCTTCTCGCCCCACGAAGGCCAAGTCTCATCGATCCTGGCTCCCCTGGCGTTCCAGCGCGAGGCGCAGAACAACGGTGTGGTCTACCAATTCAACGAACGGGTCACCGGCTACCTCCGCGAGGGTGACCGGATCACCGGCGTGGTCACCGACAAGGGCAAATACTCCTCGGCCGAAGTCGTCCTGGCCGCCGGAGCCGACGCCGGCGAGCACTCGGAGTGGCTCGGTTTCGAGGTCCCGGTGGTACCCGATTCCCACGAGGCCGGCATCTCGGCCCCGGTGGAGCAGTTCCTCTGCCCGCTGGTGGTGGGCCTGCGCCCCGGCCCCGAGGGCCTAACCGCCAACTTCTACTTCGGCCAGAACGTCGAGGGCCTGGTCCTCGCTGTCGGCAGGTTGCGGTCAAACCACCACTGCTTCCGCTACGACCGCGAATTTTACGCAGCCAAGAACGAGGCACTGAAGTAGTCTCTCCTGCAGGTAGAAGCGTTAAGACCGAACTGCGTACTTGCCATGTATAATATTATCCATTATAATATGAGCCATGATAAAATCGTTCAGGAACCGCGGGACATTGGATGTCTTTGACGGAGCGGACACGAAAGTCGCTCGAAAGGTCTGTCCGCGAGAACTCTGGTCGGTGGCCGGTCGCAGGCTCGACCTGCTCAACCGGATTGTCCGGTTGGAGGAACTGAGCAGACCGCCGGGAAACCGGCTCGAACGGTTGAAGGGTGACAGGGCAGGGCAATGGTGCATCAGAATCAACGATCAGTACCGGATTTGCTTCCGTTGGGAGAACGGCCATGCGGATGAAGTCGAAATCACCGATTACCACTGAGCAGGGAGCAACAGGATCGACAAGCGTGATCGGGGGTCGGCGGCTACCGGAACATCGCCCGCCCACCCACCCCGGCGAGATGCTCCTCGAGGAGTTCCTCAAACCCCTGGGCATCAGCCTGTCGGAGTTCGCCATCCGCCTCGGGGTTTCCTTCCCCCGTCTCAACGAGATTATCCGCGGCAAGCGGTCGGTGACCACCGACACCGCTTTGCGGCTGGCCAGGGTGCTGGGCGTGTCAGCCGACGTCTGGCTCGGCCTGCAGCAGGACTGGGACCTCTGGCACGCCATGCGCAGCGACCGGGTGCGGGAGATCGACGACCTGGAGCCGCTGTACCAGGTTTCTCCGGACCGGCGGAAGCGGGACTAGACGTACGCCTGAGAATCTGCTTTGACTTTCCAGTAAGAAAAATTTAGGTTCAACTTGACAGTTCATGTCTTCGCCCGGGTAAAGCAGTCTCCTGAATAGCATTGTGCTCAATATGAACAACGATCATTCCCGCGTCATTGCTCGAATACTCTTCTCTCCACCGGAGGGTGTGACCATGCGTTCGTTTGCGCTGATCTGTTGCCTCATATCCCTTGCCCTGCCTCGACCAGTTGACCACCCGCTCCGATGAAGCCGCCGACACCGGGCAGGCGGATATGGGTTTTCACTACCCGGCTTCCGCATCCGGTTGGCAGACGATTTCGGCGCTTTTCAGCTGTAATCCCCATTCGGGCACCGTGCCCTTCCAGACGATGATGGGTGTTGCGCTGATCAATCTCTACGAGGGACAAACCCGCCGGTTGGCCGGCCGCGTCGACGTCACCCTGGGCAACGGCGATAGCTATGGGAACTGGCGAGCCGGGTACACCAATGTCAGCGGCGGCGGTAGTTACATCACTTTCTGGTGGCAGAACATTCCGGCCCTGGGTACGGTCATCGGACAGAACGTCTTTACGCTGGAGGCCCAGGACATCACACCGGCCCCTTACAATCAACCTCCCTACCCGCCGTCGGGCGACACCGACACGGACGGTTGCACGCTAACGGCATTCGCGCCGTGAAGCAGGAATACGGCGTGGTTTTCCACTTCACCGGGCGGCTCACCGGCGACCTCCCTGATCGTCGACTTCATGAAAATTTATTTCATGAACGGCTTGATCGGACGGCTGCTTTTCCCTTATCCTTGGGAACATCCAACGTTGTCGAGGCCCTTCAAGCCCGGCAGCGAACAACGTTCGGCACTGTTTTCATGAATGCCCACAGGCCCGGATTTAATACGGACAAGCCAGAGCAGGAAGTTCCCCTTCTGGTGAAAAGTCCGAACATTTTCCACATGGAACAGGAACTGGAGCCTTGGAATGCAAGTACTGATTGCTGAGGACGAACAGGTTTCACGTCACCTTCTCCAGCGCACGCTGGAAAAGTGGGACTATGATGTGGTGACTGTTTCCAACGGTTCTGATGCCTGGGAGATCCTGAGAAGCAAGGATGCGCCCAGGTTGGCAGTCCTCGACTGGCAGATGCCGGGCCTGGACGGGGTATCGCTGTGCCGGAAGGTCCGGAATCTCGAGGACACGCCTTACACCTACACCATTCTGCTCACCGCGCGGAGCGAGCCCGCCGATCTGGTGGAGGCCATGGACGCCGGGGCCGATGACTTCCTCTGCAAACCCTTCCAGCAGCACGAGCTCGAGGTGCGTTTGCGGGCCGGCCAGCGGATCGTGAAACTGCAGGAGGAGCTCATCGCCGCGCGGGAGTCTTTGCGGGTGCGGGCTACGCGAGACGCCCTCACCGGACTCTGGAACCGGTTCGCCATCATGGATACCCTGGGACGGGAGCAGCTGCGTCAGGATCGGAGCCCCCAGAGCCCCGGCCTGGGTGTGCTCGTCGCCGATCTCGACCAGTTCAAGGAGGTCAACGACACGCACGGCCACCTGGTGGGAGACGAGGTCCTTCGCGAGGTTGCCCAGCGCATGGTGGGGCGGTTGCGCAAGTACGATGTCGTGGGCCGTCTCGGTGGCGAGGAGTTCCTGGTGCTGCTGGTGGACTGCGGCCTGGAGCAGATTCGGGCCGCGTGCGAGCGGCTGCGGAGCGCCGTTGGCGATCAACCCATCGACACCGATGCGGGGCCGATCAAAGTCACCATCAGCATTGGGGCCACCAAGGCAACGAAGGGCGCCAAGGTGGAGGAGGTTCTCGATCGCGCCGACAGTGCCATGTACCAGGCCAAATCCCAGGGCCGTAACCGGGTCTGCTGCGTAGAGCCCGATCAGTGCCAGGAAGCCTGAGCGGATATTTGCCCAGCCTGTGCACCATAGCAGTGCCGATACGACCGATCCCGGGACTATGCAGACGGGGGTTTCATGCGCATCCATCACTGGATCGGTTCCATCATTCTGCTGCTGGCGCTTGGAGGCATGGCGGCGGGCCAGCACATCCCTCCGATGGAGCGCGACTCCGACCTGGACGGGCTGCCTGACCGGTGCGACCAGTGTCCAGAGGTGAGCTACTCTCCCGGATTCGATGGAGCCGCCTGCCGGCCGATGGACCTGGACCCGCTCAACGACCCGCGGCCCGAGTGCCGGGCGCGGGAGCGCATCGCCGCATACCTGATCAACGATCCCACCTTCATCACCCACATCGCATTTTCGGTGGTCAGGGACGGAGAGGTCCACTTCGCCGATGCCTTCGAATACACGGGAGGCGGGCAGTTCGTGCACGATCCGGACGGCATCCACCGCCTGTTCAAAGTCGGATCGACGTCCAAGTCCGTCGTCGCCGCGACGGCCAAGATCATGGAGGAGCGGGGGGAACTCTCCCTGGCCGACTTCGTCAGCGACGACGACGCGAGCCAGGTGTTCGCGGGCGGGCAGCGCACCCTGCGCCAGCTCCTGACCCACGACGGGGCCTTCCTGCTGGACGACGGTGCCATCCACCTTTACTGCTACCCCGGTGACCTGGCCGCGTTCTGGGCCGAGCCCGACGATGCGGTCTCACCCCACTTCGACCGGCCGCCGTACGGCAACCTCGGGGGCGGGTACCAGGTACCTCGGCCTTCAACTACTCCCTCGCCGGCGCCTATCTCGCGGGGCGGCTGGGGGAGCCGTTCGCCACCGTGATTCAGAAGCGGCTGTTCCAGCCCGCCGGGATGTGCACGGCCACCCTCGACAACCAGCGCGCGGCGCAGTCACCCCTCGGCGACTACACGGCGGTGGCACAAAACGTCGGTTCGATGCACGTCGGTCCGTATATCAACCTGGTCAGCCCCGGCGATCCGCTCTGCGAAGATAACTACTACAGCAGCGACGCGCTGTATGGCGAACCCTATACCTGGATGCCCTACCGGCTTGACGAGGCCTCGGCCGAGGCCCGCGACCCGGCGGGCGGGGTCATGGCCTCGGTGGTGGACATGGCGAACTTCGCCGCCATGCTGCTGCGGAGCTACCACGGGGCCGGCGGCCTGATCTCGCCGGCGGGGGTGCGGGACATGTGGTGGGCGACCAGCGACCTCGGCTGTGCGCCGAACTGCCCCTATGCGACTTACTATGGCATCGGTTTCTTCACCGAGGCGCTGCCCGGCGAACCGGTCCTCCAGTGCGAGCACGGGGGCGTTCGCCCCGGCTTCACCAGCGCCTTTGTCCTGCGCCCCGAGGACAACCTGGCGGTCAGTATCCTGGCCAACGGCAATGCGAGCTCGGTGGACCTCTCCAGCCTGGCCAAGGAAATCCTCGATGATTTCGCACAGGAGTTTCCGTTCACCGAAGTCTCCCGGCGGGATCTGCAATGACAACTCTCGTTCCCTCCCCGTGATTCGAGCCGATCCTTGATCACTTTGCAGTGCGTCCTGCCCCTCAGCATCCTTGGGAATCCGAGCTGCTGGTGAAAATTAAGGGATAAAATGGAAAATACCTCGATGCTCCAGGAAAGTGCATCTGGAATTCCGGCTAAAATACAGGTGGCAATACACCCACAATGATCATCCAGCCCCCTACAGTCACCGTGTGAAACTGCTTCCGGGAGACGACTGGGGAAAACGCAGACGGCAACGTGATCGCCTTCTCGATCGATGAGCATCAACAGCAGGAAACGAGATATGGATATGACCGGTTTCAATCAAGAAATTCTTCAGCGGATTTACGACATGGTGACCTCCCTGCCCGTGGCCCAACGGGGTGCGGTGCTGGCCCGCGAGTGCGGCGGGGACGATGCATTGAAGGCTCGGGTCGAAGCGATGATCGCCGCTTCCGAGGAAGAGGGGACCATCGACGTGCCGGTCACGGATGCGGCCATGGATGCAACGTTCCCCGCCGTTGATACGCCCAACGCCGGCACTCCGTTACGGGAGGGCCCCGGCACAACAATCGGCCCCTACACGCTCCTCCAGCTCATCGGCGAGGGCGGGTTCGGCTCGGTCTTCATGGCCGAGCAAACAGAACCGGTGAAGCGGCGGGTTGCCCTCAAAATCATCAAGCTCGGCATGGACACGCACCAGGTCGTGGCGCGTTTCGAACAGGAGCGCCAGGCCCTGGCGATGATGGACCACCCCAACATCGCGCGGGTGCTGGATGCCGGGTCCACCGCGACGGGTCGACCCTTCTTCGTGATGGAGCTGGTCAAGGGCGATTCCATCGTCGGCTACTGCGACCGGAACAGCCTGGGCATCGATGCGCGGCTGGACCTGTTCGCCGACGTGTGCGGCGCCGTGCAGCACGCGCACACCAAAGGGATCATCCACCGCGACATCAAACCGTCCAACGTCATGGTCAGCCTGCAGGATGGACGACCGGTGGTCAAGGTGATCGATTTCGGCATCGCCAAGGCGACCAGCGCCCAGCTCACCGAGAAAACGCTCTTCACGGTGCACGGCCAGCTCATCGGTACACCGGCATACATGAGTCCGGAGCAGGCTGAAGGGTCGCTGGACATCGACGCGCGGACAGACGTCTATTCGCTGGGGGTGCTGCTCTACGAACTGCTCACCGGTTCGACGCCGTTCGACGCCGAGAGCCTGCAGTCGGCGGCGTATGCCGAGATTCAGCGGATCATCCGCGAAGTGGAGCCGCCCCGGCCGAGCACGAGGATATCGCGCAACAGCGGGTCGATCGCGCTGGTGGCTGCGCAACGCCATACCGAACCGCGCAAACTGGGGACGAACGTCCGCGGCGATCTCGACTGGATTGTGATGAAGGCGCTGGAGAAGGACCGCCAGCGCCGGTATGCGACGGCCAACGGCCTCGCCATGGATATCCGGCGCTACCTGTCAGGCGAGGTGGTGGTCGCCGCCCCGCCGAGCCGTATCTATCGTGCCCGCAAATTCGTCCGCCGCCACCGGGCGGGCGTGGTCACCACTGGCCTGCTGGCCACGCTGCTGGTGCTGGGGCTCATCGGCACGGGCTATGGACTGGTGCGGGCCCAGCGCGCCAGGGCCGATGAGGCCAGACAGCGGGCCATTGCCGAACAACAGGAGCAATTGGCCCTCGAGCAGGCCAATCTCGCGCTGAGCACAATGCAGTTCGTCCTGACCGATATCGACAAATCGCTGCAGGATCAGCCCGGCACATCCGAACTGCGAATCGCCATCCTGGAGTCCGTGTCGAAAAAGTGGGACGAACTCGACGTCGAGATGACCGGGGGCGTTCGCGGCGAAGCGGTCCCGACGCTGATGGCGGTGCGGGCAAGGATCGCATCGTCCTTCGCTTCGCTGGACAGGCTGGAAGAAGCCGATCGGGAATTCGAAAAACTTTACCAGATGGGCCGGGAACGGATTGAAGTCAAAGGGCGAACCGCGGTGGCCCGCCACAATCTGGCCAAAATCGGTATGTCCTGGGCTCCTGTCAAGCGGCGTCTGACCGGCGACCCCGCAGAATCTGAAAAGTTACTGCAGTCATCGATCGACCTGGTCCGCGAGACCGTCAGCGATCCGAACCCCGACCCCGGAATGCTGACCGAGGGCAAGGAACTGCTGGCCGTGATTCTTCAGAATCTTGGTGTGGAACAGCTGAATCAGGGCCGGATCCCCGAAGCCGCGGCGCTTTTCCAGGAGGGCCTCGAGTTAATGGCTGAAGTCCTGGAAACCGTGCGCAGCGAACCCGGGTTTTCGGAGCTGGATGATGATCAAAAGGACACCAGGACGGCCAGCCGGCAGATTTCTCACGACAAGGCCGCCGTCGCGCTGGCTTACGTGACAATGCGCCTCGGTGAAACGGAGAAATCTCTGTCGCTCTATGAACAGGCGATCGAGGGACGACGCGAGATTTTCGAGCGGCGGCCAACGATGCTGATCTTCAAGCGGGAGCTTGCCGGCTACCTCGGAGTTTTCGGGAACTCGCTGCTCTGGATAGACCGGCTGGAAAAGGCATCTCCGGCACTGCATGAATCGGTAATCCTGTCCGAAGAGCTCCACGACGCGGACCCCGCGAATGTCCATGACAAGCGGGCATTGGCCATGGCCCTGTACCGCATGGGTGTACCTGTGGGATCTGCAGGGGAACCCGGACGAGGCGTCGAGCTACTTTGCACGGTCGCGGGTGTTGCGTGGTGAGCTGTTTGCGGCGTCGCCGGACGAAAAGAACAAGATCATCCTGATGCTGGCCGAGGCTCGCACCGGCAACAGTGAGGCCGCTGGCCGGTTGATCGACGAGCTCGGCGCTGTCGGGAAGATCAACGGCGAAGTGCACCTGGAGCGGGCGCGAGCACTGGCCCAGTTGTCGAGGAGCGCCACGGGCGGGCAGCGGGCCAGGTTGCGCGACGAGGCCCTGACGGCCCTGGAGCGGGCCGTGGCGGAAGGCTACAGTGACCCATTCCGCATCGGTCACGAACGCGAACTGGACCCGCTGCATGGAACGGCCCGGTTCAGAGACCTGGTGGCCCGGCTCCAGGAAAACCGGCCGCCGGAGGTTTGACCCGGTCGTATTCCAGCTTGGTGTGGGATTCGGATTCTGAACCCAGTTTTCCTTCCTTGACAAAGCCCGGCGGATGGTTCATTCAGCTGCTGCCTCGGTGTCTTTGGGCGGCACACAGCTGATCATGGTTGGGGACGACACCGGCACACTCACGGCCTACCGCTACGACGGCTCGCAATATCCGGTGTTTCGCTCCCGGTTCCTCTCCACCGAACCGATTGACGGGTTCACCAGGTAGAGCCGCACCACGGCCGGTATATTCGAAACTCCAGGTTTACTGCACCGACGTGGCCGCCACGTCGGTGACCACGTTGTACTGCACGCCCTGCAGCCACACATCGATGCCGGCGACTGACCCGGGAATCTGGAAAGTCCACTCCGCCGTGCCGCTGACATCGGCCGGAACAATCGGACCGACCTTTTTCGGGTTTGCCAGACCGAGCGTTACATCAAGGAAACCGGCATGGACGGTGCCCGTTCCCACGGTGCTGTACGCGAGATAGGTGCCGGCGCCAGGCTCGACATTGGAGACCGTGAACGTCGCGGGCGCGCCTGGCACCAGCGGCATGGGGCTGACGGTCAGCGTCGGCGGGCCGTTCTGCCGGTACTTGGCGACCAGCAGGTCGAGACCGGTTCCCGCACCGAGCGAAACGCCGGTGACCAGGACCTGGTTCGAATCGTCCAGGGTGATATCCCACCACGAGTCGTCGCCGCTGGCCTCGCCGTTGAATGTGTCGCTCCACACCAGGTTGCCGGCAGCGTCGTACTTCAGCACGGCGGCATTCTGCCCGTCGGTCAGCCAGTTCGAACCAGCGCCGCAGACGTAGATGCCGCCCTGATCGTCGAGGACGAGGCCGTTGGGTATATTCTCACCGAAATACGGGGAGGGTACTCGATAGCGGCGCGCCCACTGCAGTGCGCCGTTGCTGTCGAACCGCACCGTGGCCCAGTCGAAATATCCGGCGGAGTTCGTCGACGGGCCCGTGACCACCGCATTGCCCGCCTGGTCGACATCTATGAGGTACGGGTAGTGATAACCGGTGGTTCCGCCGTAGCGTCCTTCCCACTGGAAATCGCCGCTGGAATTGTATTTGGCCACGCAATACTCGAACCCGGTCCCGGTCTCCGATATGCCGGTGAGGTAGAGTTCCTCGTTCGGCCCCAGGGCCATGTCGTACAGGGCGTCAGCGGCACCGTAGAGACCGTCGAACAGGCGATCCCAGAGCAGTGTGCCATCGCTGTCGTATTTGAGGAGGGCGAAGTCGAGGCTGCCGGTACTACTGATGGCATCACCCGCGGCATAGACCGTGCCGTCATCCGTTACATGGACCGAAAAACCCCACGCATTAATATTGCCGGGATACGAGGATTCGTATCTCCGCACCCAGTCTTCCGTCCCGTCCGCCAGATACTTGATCGTGGTGAATTTCGGGAAGCCATCAGCGCCGGTTTCCACTCCGACGATGCAGACGTTGTCCTGCGTATCCACATCGATCCCGTAGACCAGGTCTTGGCCGCTGCCCAGGCCGTCGTAGCGCTGTTCCCAGAGAAGCGCACCGCTCGGGGAATACTTGATGGTGAGGAAGTCCCAATCCGTACCGTTTCCGATCGATTGCCCGAGAAGAAGGATCTGGTCGTTGCTGTCGATTCTGATGTAGGTGAAATAGTCGGTGTCGGCTCCGGGGCCGTCGTAGGTCCGCTCCCAGAGGAGCTTGCCGGACCGGTCATACTTGATCAGGAGCCCGTCGGAACCATTGGCGGCCGTGGCGACATCTCCGGCGACGTAGGTGTTTCCCGTGCTGTCGGATGCCACGGCATAGCCGCCGTCGGTGCTCGCCGGCAGCGGCCCGTCCCACGATTCCATCCAGGCCTTGTGAAGCTGCGCCTGGGCCGCAACACCGACCAGGGCGATCGCCACCGTCCACGCCGCCAATCGGGAAATACACCAAACGCTTCTGTGTGAAATGCTCCAATGAGACATGTTGTCTCCTTTCGCAAGCTGAATAGCAGGTCTGTTCATGCTGTCCGAATGCCAGTGGAGCGGCCCTGTTCGCTGGCGAGCATCCACTGCATGGCTTTTACAAGATTTGGTAACAATTACCGTATAGTTGGATAATGGAGATGTCAAAATGTGATTGCCCCATCCAGTGAGGGTCATGGCCGCTCGTGGGCCGTCGCTCTCTCCTCCACCGGCCTGAATGTGCAGGGGTGACTACAACTGCACTGGCGGGAGGCAACACCGGGGAGGTTCATCGCCCGTCACGAAGCAATCGTGCTTCCCGGGGCGGTTGGGAACGTTCGACGCACGTGAACAAGTGATCCTGAATATAAGACAATTGACCAGGGAGAATGGAATGATGACTGAAGTCCAGACCCATCACGTGCAGACTCTTATTTCTGGAAGGTACCTGGTTCGGGTTCCCTCCGGCGGCGGTCCGTTCCCGCTGCTGGTGGGATTTCACGGATACGGGCAGACCGCGGAAGATCAGCTTGAGATACTGCAGCGGATTCCCGGGGCGGACAACTGGGTCTGCTGCGCGGTTCAGGCCCTCCATCCTTTCTACCCCCGGCCCGACCGGGTCGGGGCCTGCTGGATGACCAGCCAGGACCGCGAAATGAGAATCGAGGAAAACATCCGCCATGTTGATCGCGTGGTGAGCTGGATCAGGGACCAATGCCCGGTGAACCAGGTCCTCGTCTACAACGGGTTCTCTCAGGGGACGGCCATGGCCTGCCGCGCGGCGATGATTGGTGAGCACCCCCCCGGCGGAGTGATGCTCCATGGCGGCGATATCCCCCCTGAACTTGACGACCTGGACCGGATGGGCCGGGTGCTCATTGCCCGGGGCGGGAGCGATCGGATCTACCGGCGTAACCGGTGGGACAGCGATCTTGCCCGTCTCGAGGGTTCCTCACTCACCACTGTCCGGTGCGAGTTCGACGGCGGCCACGAAGTGACCGAGGCCTGGCTCCAGGCTGCCGGGACATTCCTGGCCGAGACGTTAGGATAGTGAAGTTTCCTTGACCAGAGCGTTCAGGGTGTCCTGCACCCTGGTACTGCCGGGATCGAGCTGTAAGGCCTTCCGGTAGTTCTCGATGGCCACCACCTGGCTGGTCTTCATCTGACCGATCACCCCCTCTCCACCGCCGCCGATGTCGAGGATGAAGCCCTCCGCTGGAACAACGTCTGGAAGCGGGGAAAGGTTTCGGTTTCCTTCCGGCTAAAAATGTCCACCGGCGATCCGCCCGCCATGGGTCATGCCGCTGCCATAGGGAAAGAAATCGATGCTCCCGAGGGCGGATACCGGGCCGCCGTCAACGTTCCAGGCCCGGGCATGGACCAGGAGCCTGACGCCGGCAGGTGTAAAAAAATCCCACCGGGAGTCATTTCTCCAGGTGGGATTGTTGATTCCGGTCTAGCCCACAGGCACGCCTGCAGCGAGTTCCTTTACGGCATCGGTGGTCAACGCTTTGCCTCCGACGCCCCAGTCACCGCTTTTGACCTCCTGGACCACCACCCAGGTAACCGGGCGCATGTTCTCGCCTTCGATCGATACCATGGTGTCGGTGACCTTCTCGATCATCTCCTGTTTCTGGGCCTGGGAGAAGACATTCTCGATAACCTTGATCTGTACAAAAGGCATGTTGTCACCTCGCGTTTATACGGTTGATTGTCCGGGTGAAAATTGGTGTTGACAGTGCGCTGGATTTCCCACGCACGGATAGCATATCATGATAGATAAATATTATCTATCATTAGGTTTCGGGTATTTGATTCACGGGATCGTGTTTATCCCTGGCCGCGATCGGTAGTCCCGGTGTTCCGGAGAAAACAGGAACAGGGCGCCGGTATGTTATAAAAAGGGCATGAGATCACTTGTCGCGAGATTTCCGGAAGGGGTGAAGTCCCCCCTGCGGCGCGTGCGTGATGCCGCACTGCGGGTCTCCTGCTTTGGGTGGGGAAGATACTGCCCGGTGTGCGGCACATCGTTTCGGCGCTTCCGTCCCTATGGTGTCACCCCGCGAAAAGACGCTCTCTGCGTGAACTGCAGCTCCGTGGAGCGCCACCGCTTCCTCTGGCTCTATCTGCAGCGGAAGACAGACCTGTTCGATGGTGCGCCAAAGAAGATGCTGCACGTTGCGCCGGAACTCTGTTTCGAGCCCCGGTTCCGGGAATTGCTGGGTGATGGCTACCTGACCGCCGACCTGGTTGACCCGCTGGCCATGGTGAAAATGGATGTCACCAGCATCGGCTATCCCGACCGGTCGTTTGACGTGATCTACTGCAGCCATGTACTGGAGCATGTGCCGGATGACCGGAAGGCGATGCGGGAGTTCCGGCGGGTGCTGGCTGACGGCGGGTGGGCCATTCTGCTGGTTCCCATCACCGGCGAAAAGACATTCGAGGATCCGGCCATCACCGAGCCGTCAGAGCGGCGCCGGGTTTTTGGCCAGGAGGACCACGTCCGGAGATACGGCCCTGACTATGCTGACCGGCTCCGCGAGGCGGGATTCACGGTGCAAATCACCGAGGTGAGCGACCTGGTTGTCCGGGCAGAGGCCGTGAGACTGGGATTGTCGTCGGAAAGCGGTGTGATCCATTTCTGCACGAAGTGAGCCGGCGACCCGCCGCCCCCGGAAACCGCATATCGGTGATCAGCTGCTCGTGCCGGACGGCGGTTCGAGGTTCAGCAGCCGCTGCACCTCGGCGGCCTCGTCAGGGCAGCCCACCTGCTTGAGCAGCGGGATCATGTCCTCCAGCGCCGTTGTCCGTTCCGGATGGTTTCCCGCGGTCCTGATCGCGGGCAGCATCTCCAGCAGTACCGTTTCCGCGTCATCCAATTTCTGTTGTTCCACCAGCGACCGGGCCAGACTGCGCTTCATCCACCACAGCTCCCCGTGCTGCGGGCCCCAGGCCGCTTCGGCGATGGACACGGCCCGGCGGATCATCATTTCCGCTTCGGCGGCCCGATCCAGACCGCAGTAGATGTCACCCATGGTGTTCAGGCTGAGCGCCACGTAGGGGTGGTCGGGCCCCAGCACTTTCTCCCGGATGGCCAGCGCGCGCTCCTCGAAAGCCAGCGCTTCGTCGTAGCGCTGCTGGTCATTGCAGACGATGGCCACGCAGTGCAGGCTGGTGGCCAGGCCCCAGCCGTCCGGCCCGTCCACCGCCTCCTCGATCTCGGCCGAGCGGCGCCACAACCGTTCTGCTTCGGCCAGGTCGTCGTCGAAGTAGCGCAGGGCGCCGATGTTGTGCAGGCTCTGGGCAATCATGGTGTTCTCCGGCGGATGGATCCGCTCGCGGATGGCCAGTGCCTCCCGGTGCACCACCTCGGCCTCCTCCATCCGGTTGGTGTGCCACAGCACGTTGCCCAGGGTGTTCAGGCTCTGCGCCAGATCCTCGTGTTCGCCAAGCAACCGTCGGCGGATCTCCACGGCCCGGCGGATCGGTTCCTCACCCAGGCCGGGATTTCCTTTCAGGTCCAGCAGGGTGGCCTGGCTGTGCAGGCTGGCGGCCAGGGCCAGTTCATCCTCGGCACCGTGCTGTTCGCGAATGGCCACGGCCCGCTCCAGCAGCGGGGTGGCCTGGTCATAGGCCCCCATCACGTAGTAGACCCGGCCGATGGTCTCCATCATCGAGGCCTGGGTTTGCGGCTGGTCGGCCAGGGCCTCGATCCGTTCGCTGCCCCGGTCCAGCAGCTGGTGCGCCGTCACCTCTTCGCCCTTTGTCTCGCCCGGGTCGGTGCCGCGGAACAGCTCCACAAGGAATTCGGACACCTCGTGGGCCGTGGCGGCTTCGCGATTGGCCCGGTCCCGCTCCATGCGGATGCGGCCGGTCTGTACCGCCATGGTGGCGGCGAATACCACCAGCACCAGCAGCGCGGCCAGGGCGCCGCCCACCAGGGCCCGGTTGCGGCGGGCGAACTTGCGGATCTGGTACAGCGCGCTGGGTGGGCGAGCGTTGATCGGCTGTGAGCTGAGGTAGCGCTCGATATCTTCGGCCAGGGCCGCCGCCGACCCGTAGCGCCTCGCCGGTTCTTTTTCCAGCGCCTTGCCGACGATGTTCTCCACGTCGGCGTCCAGCCGGCCGATGCCGCTCCAGCTCTCGCGCAGCGGTCGCGGCGGTTCCTCGCAGATCACCCGTATCGCTTCGGCCAGGGCGGCGCGCACGGTTTCGTAGGGCCGTTGGCCGGCAATCAGCTCGTAAAGAATGACCCCCAGGGCATAGATGTCGGTGCGCACGTCCACCGCGTCGGCCTCGCCCCGGGCCTGTTCCGGGCTCATGTAGGGCAGCGTGCCCTTGATCATCCCCACTTCGGTGGCCAGCGTGGCCAGCACGTCCTGGTCGGTGATCCGGGCCAGCCCGAAGTCGAGAATTTTCACCGTGGGTATTGGCGTTTGCTGCCCGCTTCCCGATACGGAGACGTTGTCCTCCACCACCAGGATGTTGGCGGGTTTGAGGTCGCGGTGGATCACCCCCCGCTGGTGGGCGTAGTGCACCGCCTGGCAGAGCACACCGAAGAGCCGCAAGCGGAGCTTCAGCTCCTCCGGGGGCACCGGTGACGGCCGTCCGGCGAGCCAGCGGTCCAGGGTCACCCCGTGCACCAGCTCCATGGCAAAGAAGTCGCGGCCGTCCTTGGTGTGCCCCGACTCGTAGATGGCGGCGATGTTGGGGTGCTTCAACCGGCCGAGGGTCTCCACCTCCCTCTGGAACATGCGCGCGTGCATCTCGTCCACCAGGTGGAAGCGGTGCATCACCTTGATCGCCACCAGGCGCTTGGTGTGCTGCTGCTCGGCTTCGTAGACCATGCCCATGGCCCCCTCGCCGAGTTTGCCCACGATGCGGTATCCGCCGATGGACTCGGGCAGATCCGCGGACGCTGCCCGCTGTCGGGGTAGCGATTCAATACCGGCAGCCAGGGTTTCCAATTCATCTGGAGCCTGACGCCGGTCTTCATCCGGTCCACGGTTCTCGGGTTTCATGACCTGATCCTCACAGTTTTTCTGTTCGGGGCTGTTGCCAGCGGTTCCATTTCCATTATCCGGAATTTGATGTCATCAGAGTCAAACCCGTCGGGTTGCCCGGAGAGCCGGTCAGTGGGGCCGGGGGCTCTCGCCCTGGCGGCACATCCGCTCCACGGTTGCCCGGGCCGGGTCCCGGTGGGCAGTGAGCCGGCATTTCGTTGTCCGGCCGTTAACGGACGGTGCGGGGCAGGGGCAGACGCGGATTACCTGCGAATTGGCGGTTCAGGAAAAGGGTCGAAATCCGCTCGGCACTGCGGGCTCGGCGGGATTCAGCTGTCGGACCGCTTGATCAGGACCAGGGTCATGTCGTCCTCGCGTGGCTCCTCCGGCCCGCGAAAGCGTGCCAGCTCCTGCACCAGAGACTCCAGTATTCCGGATGGTGAGGACCGGTAGGAGGAAAGGAGAAAATCGGCCAGCCGCCGGATGCCGAACTCCTCCCCGTCCCGGGTCTTGGTTTCGGTAACCCCATCGGTGTAGAGCAGCACCAGGTCTCCCGGAGCCAGGTCCCGGACCGCCATTAGGTATTCGGCGCCCTCGATCACACCCAGCACCGGCCCACCCTCGCTCAGCTGCTCCACCTCGCCGCCGGCGGCGCGCAGCAGGAGCGGCGGGTTGTGCCCGGCGTTGCAGAACCGCAAGCGGTTCTCTCCGGCATCGAGCTCAGCGTTGAAAAAGGTGACGAACTTGTTTTGTGCCGAGTGCTCACAGAAATGCTCGTTCAACCGGCCCATGATGGAGGTGAGATCGAGCCCCGAAGCGTTGAGCACATGGAGGCAGGCGTGGAGGCCAGCCATCAGCAGCGACGCCCCGATTCCCTTGCCGGACACATCTCCGACGCTGATCCCCAGTTTTCCACCGGCCCGTTCCATGAAGTCGTAGTAGTCCCCGCCAACCTCGTGGCACTGGCGGTTGAAGCCGCAGATCTCGTACCCCGGCAGCACCGGGCTTTCCGCCGGCAACAGCTGGCCCTGAATGACGGCGGCCAGGGCCATTTCCTCCTCAATCCGCTGTTTCTCCAGATACTGCTCCAGCAGACGGGAGTTCTCGATCTTCAACGCGGCCAGGTTGGCGATGAAGGTCAGCAGTTCCAGTTCCTCGCGGCCAAAGTGGTGGATCGGGTTGAGGCTGTCCACGTAGATCACGCCGATCACCCTGGTGTGGCTCCACAGCGGAGCGCACATGGCGGAGCGGATTCCCTGGGTCATCACGCTCTGTGACGCGTCGAAACGGTCGTCGACCATGGCATCCCGGGTGAGCAGCGCCACTCTTTTGCTCACCACCTGCTGCAGGATGGTGTTGCTGGGACTGAACTGTGACGCACCGTTGGTTTTTCCCCGCCGGCGAGAGATCACTTCCCGGAACGTGGGGTCTTCCGCCGCGGCCTGATCCTCGGTGTCCAGGAGCATCAGAGACCCCCGGAGGACCGGCAGGGAATCAAAGACCAGGTCCAGCACCAGCTCGAGAATATCAGGCAACGGCCGGTTGGAAATCAGCGCCAGCGCAGTCTGGTTGATCACCGCCGACAGACGGGACAGCCGTTTCGATTGAGACTCCGGATCACCCGCCTCTTCGGACCAGATCTCGGCCGAGCGGGAGAGATCCACTCCGCCGGTGTCGCCCAGCGTGGTGAGGATCTCCTCCACCGGGACCATCATCGTTCCCAGGTCAGCCGCCCCGCGGGTTGCCGCAGCAGGCCGGACCCTGTTCGCTTCGTCCGCCGTGCCGGGAGTCCCCGGCCTGAGCTCAGCGGGATTGGAGTAGACCAGTTCCCGGTCACCCAGGCGCAGGCGGTCCCCGTCAGCGAGCAGTGCCCGCTCCTTGATCCGCAGGCCGTTGAGCAGCACGCCGTTCTTGCTCCCCAGGTCCCGTACCTGATAACTGCCGCCGGTGCCGGTCACCAGAACAGCGTGGTTGCGGGACACGGAACGATGATTGAGCACAATATCGTTGTTCGCGGACCGGCCAATGGTGACCTGATCGCTGTCCAGTTCGATGGTGACCGGGTTGTCCGGCAGGTTGTGGAGCGTGATCGATGCCATCCTGTCGCCTCTGCTGTTTCACGATTATCGCGTCAGATTATAGGGTCTCCATCCAGCGGCGGCAATGTTCAGCTGAAGGGAAGCGTTGTGGCGAATTGTGCACTTCCACCCTTTTCCGGCCAGCCGCAAGCGGGTAAAACGTGGACGGCGGCTGAGGATCTGGTTATGCTTCATCTGTATCGCAATTCTCATTTTTAGAGAGAAAGGTTCTGGATCATGGCTCAACAAACCTGGCTGACAACTTCCGCCGGCGTGAGGATGCCGGGGATTATCTACGGGACGGCCTGGAAGAAGGAGCGTACGGCGGACCTGGTGGTCAGAGCGGTGCGGACCGGTTTCCGGGGGATCGACACCGCCTGCCAGCCCAGGCACTACGATGAGGCGCTGGTTGGCGAGGCCCTTGGCCGGCTGGCCGAACAGGGGATCCATCGCCAGTCCCTGTTTCTGCAGAGCAAGTTCACCCCGCTTCCCGGCCAGGACCCCCGCAACGTGCCCTACGACAGGGATGCTCCCGTCGGGCAGCAGATCGCCCAGTCATTCGCCGCCACGCAAAAGAACCTGCGAACAGAGTATGTCGATTCCCTGGTGCTGCACTCACCTCTGGAACCCCACGCGCTGCTGATGGAGGCCTGGGCGGCACTGGAGACGATTCATCAAGCGGGCGGTGCCGGCCAGCTGGGAATCAGCAACTGCTACGACCCCGGGGTGCTGATGGCGCTCCATGCCGATTCGCGGGTCAAACCAGCCGTCGTTCAGAACCGGTTTTACCAGGCGACGGAGTACGACAGGGATCTGCGGCAGTGGTGCTCCGCCCATGGTGTTCTCTACCAGAGTTTCTGGACGCTCACGGCAAACCCGCACCTGCTGGCCAGCAGTGCCCTGGGCTCCATCGCTCGGGACCACGGCAGGACCGGGCCGCAGGTTCTATTCCGCTATCTCAGCCAGATAGGCATTGTGCCGCTGACCGGCACCTGCTCCCCGCAGCACATGATTGAAGATCTCGGCATTTTCGATTTTGAGCTGACCGCAGAGGAGATGGGGGACCTGGACCGTCTGCTGAACCGGGCATAGGCACTTTCCTTGATACGCTTACGGGTACCGCGACCTGGCCAAGGCCAAGAACGCGGTGCGCGGTCTGGAACTCGCCCCGCCGGTCTGTGAATCGTGCGACCCCTGCACGGTGACCGACTGCACCATGGGCTTCGACGTCAGGGAGAAGGCCCTGGACATCGCCAGGATCGCCAACGTCCCGGACGATTTCATCGGGTAACCGCACGGATGAACAGCGGAACACCGGTCAGCCGGCTGGCCGGTGTTCCTTTGTCTACGGCCGGAGTGCGCGGCGCCGGAAAATCTTGACCCCTGATCGGGAAATCACTACACTCGATCCTGCCTGAAGAAAAACAATCCTGCATACATCCCCTACGGAGGACGGCATGACCGGAAAATCGATGTGGCGCTGTCTGGTGATCTTTCTCTCCGCCGGTTTGCTGGCCGGCGCCGGTTCCGCCGCCGAGTTGGACGTGGGCCCGGTGGAATTGAAGGCGGCCAACGGCAACGAAGTGAAGGGGACGGCGATTTTCCCCGACGAGTTCCTCGAACTGGAACGGATCGAGGGCGACCCGGTCCGTGTCCGTTTCGACCGCATCCACCGGCTGGTCTTCAAGGAAGTGACCCATGTGGAGCGGCCGAAGAACAGACTGCGGGTGGCCATCTACCAGCTGGAGCGGGTGGGCGGCGGCAGCGGCATCGAAGGGTTCATCCGTGCATCCAAGCCGGTGACCTTCAGCCTGAAGAGCAAAAACGGCGTGAGCAAATATGAAATCGGTCCCGGACACCCGGTGCAGCTGCTGGTGTTCACCGGGAACATGAACCGGGTCCCAAAGGGGCTCGATTCGCAGGAAGGGCCGCAGGACCGCACGCTCAGCCGGGCCGCCCAGGAATTTACGGTGGGGGTTCCCGCCACCACCAAATGGCTGCGCACCGGCATCATGCTGAAACGGAACCAGCGCGTCAGCATCACCGCCACCGGCACCATCAAGTGGGGCACCGATCGCGTGGGCCGGGAGGTGGGGCCTGACGGACAGGCATACACCGGCTGGCAGGGCAGACCGCTGCCCGGCAACAACATCGGCATGCTCATCGCCAGGTTCCGTCCCCTGTGGGACACGCCCTATGTGGTCGGTTCGGAGAAGATCCTCAAAAGCCCCATCGACGGGGAACTGGAACTGGGGATCAACGACGAAAAACTGGAAGACAACACCGGCAACTTCCGGGTACGCGTCGTAGTGGATCCTATCTGAGCAGCCGGACCGCTCATCCCTGACATCAGTCCGGCAGCGCAGGCGATCGAGGGCGTCGCCGGATGATCCAGGGCGAATTTTGTTCACATAAATTTTCGTGACGGCCTATAATAGATAAAATCTATAGATAATTGTCCGGACAGCCGGGATTTTCGGAGGAAGTGGAAGCCAATGGATCGGACGAGCATCGAGCGGGCATACGAAAAGCTGAAAGCGAAGCTGGCGCTTGTGGTTCCCGATGCGGAAC
Source organism: uncultured Acidobacteriota bacterium (assembly GCA_963836075.1). Classification (GTDB taxonomy): domain Bacteria; phylum Acidobacteriota; class JAQAZP01; order JAQAZP01; family JAQAZP01; genus JAQAZP01. The sequence goes on along the minus strand of CAWIIB010000001.1, from coordinate 2,250,348 downwards.
TGCGGCTGAAGGCCGAGCTGGTGGCGGAGATCGAGCAGCTGAAGCTGGAGCGCGGCGCGCTGATTCTCGGTCACAACTACATGGAGCCGGCGCTGTTCCACTCGGTGCCCGATGTCACCGGCGACTCGCTGGAGTTGAGCCGTGTGGCGGCGGAGGCCCAAGCGGAGGTCATTGTCTTTTGCGGCGTAGTCTTCATGGCCGAGACGGCGAAAATCCTCAGTCCGGAGAAGACCGTGCTGATCCCCTCGCTGGACGCCGGCTGCTCGCTGGCCGAGAGCATCACCGCCGAGGATGTACGTGAGCTGCGGCGGCAGTATCCCGGCGTGCCGGTGGTGACCTATGTCAACACCTACGCCGGGGTGAAGGCGGAGAGCGACATCTGCTGCACGTCGGGCAACGCGGCCGAAGTGATCGATTCGCTGGGCGACGGCCCGGTGATCTTTCTGCCTGACGAATACCTGGCCCGCAACACGGCACGGGAGACCGGCCGCCGGATCATCTTCCCCCACAAGGGGCCGCGGGCCGCGGCCGGACAGGGCGCTGAGCTGGAATACGCCATGGTGGGCTGGAAGGGACGCTGCGAGGTGCACGAGCAGTTCACCGTACAGGACATCGAGGACGTGCGGGCCCAGTTCCCGGACGTGCTGGTGCTTTCCCACCCGGAGTGCAGTCCCGAGGTGGTGGAGGCATCGGATTTTTCCGGCAGCACCAAGGCGATGATCGAGCAGGTCCGGGACTCGGGGGCGGAGCAGTATCTGCTGCTCACCGAATGTGCCATGGGCGACAACGTGGCCGCCGAGAACCCTGAAAAAGAGATGCTGCGGCTCTGCAGCGTGCGCTGCCCGCACATGAACCAGATAACCCTCGAACAGACCAGGGACGCCCTGCTCCACCTGCAGCATCAGATCGAACTGCCGGAGGAGGTGATCCGGCGGGCGCGCCGGGCAGTGACCCGGATGATCGCGATCGGAAGACACTCCCCGTCTCCGGCCTGACGGCCGCAGTACATCAAGGCAACGGCCGGCAGACCGGCCAGCGTGGTGAACAGGGTGAGGGTACGGTGTGATTTTAGCGGGATTTGTAGATAGATCAGTCGTGTTCAGTTGTTGGGGCAGGTTTCAGGAGTAGACGGAGCGGTAATGGTGCACTGAAGATCAGCCAGATTTTCGTCGGAGTCACGGCGGGAGATACGGATCTGGTATCTGCCGGGCCGGGGGAAGACCAGGGGCACCTCGATCAACCCGTCACCGGATACCGTGGCCAGCAGGATCCTCTCTCTTGCCGGACCCCCGCTGATGGTCAGCGAGACGGGATCGCCGGCGGCAAGGTCGGCCTGGCTGGAGTGGTGCTGGAGGATGATCAGCGAACCGGCGGTTGCCTGGTGATCAACTCCCTGTCCGGACCTCAGGATCAGGTCGCTGGAGAACATCAGGCTCATTTCCGTGTAGTGGTAGACCAGGGGCGTGGCGTCCTTCCTCGTCACTGGCGGTGCTGCCGGAAGGAGGATAAAGAGCAGCAGAGCGGTGATGCTCACCGGCACCAGGATCGGGGCTCTGACCTCCCACAGTCGGTCGGACAGTTCGAGCAGCCTGCCGAGCAGCGACTTTTTGCCGGCGAACCCCAGGCGCCGGGCCACCAGTTCCCGGTCCTTCTTTCGCTCCACCGCCGGCAGGTCGGCCGGAGATCCCATCAGGCCGGTCAGTTCCGCGCAGCAGCCGCAGCTTTCCATGTGCGCCCGCACTTCTCCTGCCCGCCTGCGGGGCAGCTTGTGATCCGCATAGCGGAGCAGTGCGTCGGGGGAGGGGCAGGCGGTTCCGTCGGTGGCTGTAAAAGGTCCGTCCTGGTGTTTGTTGTTCAATCTTTTGCCCTCGAAAGTAGTTGTGCAATTTCCCGCGGGGCCCAGCGGTGTTTTTCCGCCAGGATCCGGGTGATCTCCAGCCGCGCCAGGCGCAGCCGGTAGCGAATGGTGCTCAGCTTCAGGTTGAGCCGGCGGGCGATCTCCTCGTCGCTTTTCTTCTCGAAATAGGCCATCTGGAATATTCCCCGCTCGGGCTGGGGCAGCGGAAGGCTCTTCCCCTCCAGCCGCCGGCTCACCAGCTGTTCGTCCTGGGCCGCGCCGGTGGAGGGAAGGTCACCCCCGGCCTGGTCCAGCTCCACATACTGCCACCGGGAGCGGCTGCGAGCCTTGTCGATCAGCAGGTTCTTGAACGAGCGGAAGAGGAAGCGCTCGGCATCCTCCAGGGTGGCGAAGCTGCGGTTGGTGGCCAGCAGCCTGGCGAAGATGTCCTGGATCACGTCCCGCACCATGTTCCGGTCGCTGAGACAGCGCCAGGCGATACGGTGCAGCGTGTCGAAATGCTTGCCGTAGAGGTGCTCCACGGTGTCGCGCCACTGGCCATCGTCGCTCATCGGATCACCCGGTCTGTTTCCGTTCGGGTATCCCTGTCGATGGCCGCCAGCTCTTCACCGTCGTTCTTGTTCACGGTGACCAGCCAGTCCTCCTCGTCTCCGGGGACGCAGAAGAAGGCGGTGCCGGTGTGGATCAGGTATCCCACCACCAGGGCCAGCCGGTGCTCATCCACCAGGGCGCCGAATTTCTGTTCTGTTCTGGATCGGATCATCGTCCTGCCCTCCCGCGGGCCGTTCATCGAGCAATGAGGGCGTGCGGTGCATCGCCCTCAATTGGTTTAACGACCGCCGGCCTGTTGTTGAGAATAATTTGATGAAATTAAATCGCGGGAGCGGAGCGGCGGGCTAGTCGATATATCCCAGCAGGCGCAACTGGTCGGTCACCTTTTCGGACAGCTCCAGCCCCTGGCCCGCAACGGCCTCGGGTCGCTGGGCCACCAGGCTCTCCAGCTGCCGTTTCATCTCCCGGGCCGTTTCCGGGTCATGGTGGACGAGGTTCCGCTGTTCCAGGGGGTCGTCGTCGATGCGGTACAGGCCGCCGGCGTACGCCATGTTCGAGGGGTAGTATTTCCAGCCGGCGGAATTGAGGCACAACGGCCTGCCGGCCAGATCCATTTGGGACAGCGCCGGGCGGGGCTCGTCGGACCGTCCCTGGAGCGGGGGGATCAGGCTGCGTCCTTCCAGGACCTCCGGCGGGTCGACGCCGACCACCTCGAGGATGGTGGGCAGGATGTCGAGGCTGCGCACCTGTTGGCTGATCTCGGCCCCGGCAAAGTCGTTGCCCGGGAACTTGATGATCAGCGGCACCCGGAGCAGCTCTTCAAAAAGCGTGTGGGAATGCCAGCCCCAGCAGCCGTGCTCTCCCAGTTCCTCACCGTGGTCCGAGGTGAGGATGATCAGTGTCTCTTCATAGAGCCCCAGCGTTTTCAACTGCTCCACCAGACCGCCGAAGGCGTGGTCCATCTGGCGGATCTCGGCGTCGTAGAGCGCGGCGAAATATTCGCCGTCCTCCCGGCTCAGCCGGACCTTGCCGGAATAGATGTCCTGGTGCAGCTGCGGGCTGAGCTGGTACGGCAGGCTGCCGCTGTAGGTCACGCCCAGCTCGTCGAGAAACCGCTTGTCCGGAGTGTACGGGTGGTGGGTGTGGTAGGTGTGCAGAAAAAGGAAGAAGGGCTGCCGCCGTTCTTCGCTGAGCCAGCGGTTGGCCAGTTTCACCGTGGCGCTGAAGTTGTAGACGATCCGCTCGTCGTTGGGCAGGCAGACGTAGCGGTCAAACCCCTGGTCGAAGCCCAGCTCCCCCGAAATCTGGCCGCCGTCGTTGAAGGAGACCGTCTGATAGCCGGCCTCCCTGAGGATCTCGGCCATGGTGGTGCAGCTCTGGGGCAGCGGGCTGGGGCGCGAGATGAAGGCCCCGTGGTGGGCGGGAGCCAGCGAGGTGAAGATGGAAGCGTGGGAGGCCATGGTGGACGGCGCCTGGGCAATGGTGTGGCGGAACAGGGATCCGTCGGCCCGCAAGCCGTCGATGTGCGGCGAGGTGTCCCTCCAGTGACCGTAGCAGCCGAGGCGGTCTGATCGCAGGGTGTCGATGGAGATCAGGATCACGCTGCAGCCGGGCCGGTGATATTCGCCGGGGCCGGCGCAGCCGCCGGCCAGCGCCAGGCAAAGCGCCGCCGCCACGGCGGCCAGTGCCCGGTGCACGGCCGATTTGATTTTTTCCTGCCGGCCGGAGAGCCGCATCCGCCACCGGACCTCCCGATTGACACTGATTTCCCCATCGTGGATCAACATTGACGCGGCCCCATCTTAGGAGAACTGGGAGGACGACGCAATCAGGGAGGCGGAGGAGCCGTGCCCGGCGCTGCAGACGATTGACTCTGCCCGTGGAACCAATTACCCTTTTATCCCCTCGGTTTTCCCCGCGTTGCGGGGGAGCGGCCGGGGCACGGCAATCGGTTTCCACTACCAGAAGTCTTTCACAGATCGGGGGATGAATAGATGTCGGTTCTGCAAGGAAAAGTGCTGATAGCCCAGGGGGGCGGCCCCACGGCCGTGATCAACCAGAGCCTGGTGGGGGTGGTGCTGGAATCCCGCAAATTCAGCCAGGTCACCCGGGTCTACGGGGCGGTGCACGGGGTGGACGGGATCGTCAACGAGGATTTCCTCGACCTGACCCAGGAGACCTCCCACCACCTGGAACAGGTGGGCCAGACCTCCTCCTCGGCGCTGCTCTCCACCCGCACCAAGCCGAACGAGAAGTTCTGCGCCGAGATGTTCCGCGTGATGAAGGCCCACGACGTCCGCTACTTCTTCTACATCGGCGGCAACGATTCGGCCGACACGGTGCGCATCGTCAACCAGCAGGCCGAGGCCGAGGACTACGACCTGCGGGCGATCCACATCCCCAAAACCATTGACAACGACCTGGTGCTCAACGACCACACGCCGGGATATCCGTCAGCCGCCCGTTTTGTGGCCCAGGCCTTCATGGGCGCCAACCTGGACAACCGCTCGATTCCCGGTGTTTACATCGGCATCGTCATGGGACGTCATGCCGGGTTCCTCACCGCGGCATCGGTGCTGGGCCAGACCCACGACGTGGACGGCCCCCACCTGGTCTACCTGCCGGAACGGCCCTTCGAGCCGAAGCGCTTTGTGGAAGACGTGAATAAGACGGTCCAGCGGCTGGGGCGCTGCGTGGTGGCGGCCAGCGAGGGGATCTGCGACACCAAGCACGTGCCCATCGCCCAGAAGCTGGTCAAGAATGTGGAGCGGGACGCCCACGGCAACGTGCAGCTCTCGGGCAGCGGCGCCCTGGGCGACATGCTGGCCGATCTGATCAAGCGCAAGCTGAAGATCAGTCGGGTGCGCGCCGATACCCTGGGCTACCTCCAGCGCTCCTTTGCCGGGGTGGTCTCCGACGTGGACCAGAACGAGGCCCGGGAAGTGGGCGAACGGGCGGCCCAGCTGGCCATCTGGCACAACCTCGACGGGTCGGTGGCCATCAAGCGGACCGGGCGCTACTCGGTTGACTACAAGCTGGTCGCCCTGGAAAAGGTGGCGGGCAAGACCCGCACCATGCCGGCCAACTTCATCAACCGTCAGGGCAACGGGGTGACCGAGGCCTTCCGTACCTACCTGCGGCCGCTGCTCGGTTCCGGATTTCCCAGCACCCAGAGGCTGCGGGCGCCCATCGTGCCGAAACTCTATCGCAAGTAATCCCGTCTCTTCTCCTCGGACCGCGGCAATCCACCTCGGGTTGCCCGGTCCGTTGTCCTTTTCCTGTTCTGAATTCCTACTATCATGGTATACAATAGGGGAATCGGATTTTCCGACGGGCGAGCGGGATCGCCCGACTCTTCAATTCAGGATGGAATAACACAAGGGATAGACATGTCACATCGCTACAGATCCGGATTTAACGGCCCCGCCAAACGGCGGCTCCATTCATTCTCACTCATCTGCTGCATCGCACTGTTCTGCGGCGCATCCACCGGCCTGTTCGGGGCGGTCATCGTTCCCGATGATTTTTCCGAGACGGAGGTGGTCTCCGGTTTCAGCCAGCCGGTGGGGTTTGCTTTCCTGCCCGACGGGCGGGCGCTGGTCATCGAGCAAAAAACCGCACAAATCCGGCTGGTGGTCAACGGCAGCATCGGCGCCGTCGATCCGCTGATTACCGTTCCCGCCGTCAACAGCACGGGCAACGAACGGGGCCTGCTGGGTATCGACGTGGACGCCGACTGGCCCACCAGACCGTACATCTACGTCTACTACAGCCACAGCGGCACCAGCACCAATTTCCTCTCGATGTACGAGGCCACCGGTGACCTCAGCGACCCGCTGAGCAGCAACCTGCAGATCATCCCCGGCAGCCTCTACCACCTGCTCACCGACATCCCGGACAACGCCTCGAACCACAATGGCGGCACGGTGCGGGTGGGCACGGACAAGATGATCTATGTCAGCATCGGCGACGACGCCAACCAGTGCTCCGCCCAGCAGGTCGACGACCTGCGCGGCGTGGTCCTGCGCCTCGACCCCGCCCTGATGCCCGGTTCCGGGTCCGGTCCCCCGGCCAAGGCCGACATCACTCCGGTTGGACAATCCCTTTGTCAGCGTCGACCCCAACACGCGGCTGACCTGGTGCTACGGACTGCGCAACCCGTTCCGCTTCAATATCGACTCGGTCACCGGCGACCTGTTCATCGCCGACGTGGGCTTCTTCGACTACGAGGAGATCAACCAGGCCCAGGGCGGCGAGAACTTCGGCTGGCCCTTCCGCGAAGGTCCGGTGGTGCGCACCACCAGCGGCTGCAGCGAGCCGGGCGGGCCCGGCGGGTCGACCTACGACGGGCCCATCGGCTGGTATGACCGCAGCGGTTTCACCGCCGCCATCACCAGCGGCGGGCTCTACCGCCAGGCGGACTGGCCCCTGGACGACAGTTTCCCGCCGGAATACGAGGGCGACTGCTTCTTCATCGAGTATTACGAGGGCTGGATGCGCCGACTGACCTGGGACGGGGCCCAGTGGGTGGCGGCGGCGCCGGTGGCCGGTCAGCCCAGCGCCGAAAACTGGGCCGAGGGCCTGGGCAACGCATCCGATTTCCTGGTGGGCCCGGACGGTGCGCTGTGGTATATCTCCCAGTTCGGACCCAGCGGCGGGTCACTGCGCCGCATCGCCTTTACCGGGACCGTGGCCACGGTCAGTGCGACCTTTGACTGCCTGCCGGCCATCGGCACTGTCCCCTTCACCACGGTGATGACCGTGACCATGGACAACCTCTACACCGGTCAGACCCGGCGGATCGCCGGCCGGGTGGACGCCACCCTGGGCGGCGGCGCCTCGTACACCAGCTGGCGGGCGGGCTACACCAATATTTCGGCCGGCGGAAGTTTCACCACCAGCTGGAACCAGTCCATACCGGCACTGGGGACGGTGCTCGGTGTCAACACCTTTGCTCTGCTGGCGGAGGATGTGACCCCGGCGCCATTCAACCAGCCGCCCTACCCGCCGGCCGGGGACACCGCGATCGACGATTGCCAGGTCCTGGCCCTGGCCCCCTGATCTCCTGCCTCTCCTGCAGCCCCGGTCCGTTCCACGGGCCGGGGCTGATTCCCCCTCTTTTTGACACTATCCTCTAAAATCTCTACACTTTCCCCAGACTGTCCCGAACTGAGGAAATCCATCTTGAATCGCCGACGGCTCCAGCTCTTGACCGTGGCCGCTGCGGTCTGTTTCGTCATCACCGCCCTGGTCCCCCTGGGCCGGCCCACCACAACCGTGGAACTGGTGGCCCGGGCAGAGGGGGACGGCGGTCAGGGACATATATCCTGGTCACTGCAGGGTGTCCCGGTTCCCGAGCAGGTTCCGTTCCTGCTGGCCCCCCCCGCCGCAGGGCTCCAACTGCAGACGGTGCATCTGCCGGTACGCGATCCGGCTGTTTGCCGTCTGTCCATCGAAGCGGTGGGCCGGTTAGGTGTTTCCTTCCTGCTCAGTGACCTCAGGGTCTCCAGCCGCCGGGGAATCCGGACCTCGCTCTGGTCCATCGACCCGGGCCTGCTGGAGCCGTCGGACCGGCTGGCCCTGGAGCAGGTCAAGACAGGCCTGTGGCGCGTTTCGGCCCCCAGCGGTGTCCCGCAGATCGATGTGGACCTGGCCCGCTTCGAGCCGGTTTCCTTTCTCCGCGCCGGGACGGCGGCCTGGTTCCTCTTCTGGACCGCGCTGGCGCTGCTGGCGGTGGGTCTGTCCACCGCGGCCCACCCCATACCGCTGAGCCGTCTCCTGGTCTATGCCGCCGCGCTGGTGCTGGTTGCCGGCCAGGGCTGGACCAGCCTGAAGACGGCGCCCTACGGCGTCCCGCCGGATGAGAAGGCGCACGTGTCGTACTTGATTCACCTCGACGAGACCGGCCGTTTCTTCCCCGACTACAAAAGCCGCTTTCTTTACTCCGAGCGGGGGGCCCGGCTGGACCACCGCAACGACCTGGCCCACCCGCCGTTCTACTACCACCTGCTCAAACCCTTTGCCCCCCATGGCCCGCGCCCCATCGTGTCGCGGTTCCACGACCTGCGCCTGGTCAATCTCGCCCTGGGCCTCTGCGGGCTGGGGCTCTTCTTCTGGGTCGGCTGCCGCGAGCCGCTGCCCCTGGCCTTTCACATCTATTACGCCGCGGCGCTCAGCGCGGTGCCGATGATCCCCTACCTCGCCGGGTCGGTGAACAACGACAACCTGGTGCTGCTGGCCGGGGGGCTGGCCGTGTACGGGGCGATCCTCTTTCTGCAGTCAAAAGCCCGGCCATGGGGGCTGGTTCTGCTGGGGGCCGGTCTGAGCCTGGCCCTGCTGGTCAAGGCCACCGCCGGCCTGCAACTGCTGTTTCTCACCGGGCTGGTCCTGGCCCTGCGGATCAGGCGCGACCGGTCCATCGCCGCCTTCCGCGGGTTCCACCTGCCACTCTTTGCCGGGCTCTGCCTGGTTCCCCTGGCCTATTACCTGCGGGCCTACGCCCTGTACCGCACCTTCCTGCCCCAGTTCGGCGACGTGTGGTACGAGATTCCGCAGAACCCGGTGGTCCTCTCCTTCTTCCCCTACCTGCGGCGCTTCTTCCGCGTGCTCTATCTCTCCTGGACCGGCGTCCTCTCCCACGAGAGCGTGTTCCGGGAGTCGCTGTTCAGCGCCCTGCCGCTGGTGCTGCCGCTGGTGCTGGCCATCTGGGCCTTTTTTCTGCGGGAGAAGGAGGAATCCGGACCGTTTTTCACCGTGCACCGCCTGGCCCTGGTGAGCCTGGCGCTGATGATGGTCTTCCATTTCACCAGGGTGTACCGTTACCATCTGGTCAGCGGCTACACCGGCGGCATGCAGGCCCGCTACTATTTCCCGCTGATTCCCTGTGTGCTGATGCTGTCGTTCCGCCCCTTTATCAACGGTCTGCAACGGCCGGCGGTGCGGGCGGCGCTGGCCATCCTGGTGGCCGGCCTGCTGCTGAGCGGGATCTGGTTCTACTGGTTCCGCCTGACCTGACGCTGTTCACGACGGGTGCCGACGATGAAAGTGATTATCCAGATCCCCTGCTACAACGAGGAGGAGTTTCTTCCCCGGACCATCGCCGACCTGCCCACCGAACTGCCCGGGGTGGACCAGGTGGAGTGGCTGGTGGTGGACGACGGGAGCAGGGACCGCACCGCCGAGGTGGCCCGGGAACTGGGGGTGCACCACGTGGTGCGCCACGTCCGCCGCCAGGGGTTGGCCCAGGCCTTCCTCACCGGGCTCAACGCCTGTATGGAGCGCGGCGCCGACATCATCGTCAATACCGATGCCGACAACCAGTACCGCGCCGCCGACATCCCCATGCTGGTGCGGCCGATCCTCGACGGCGACGCCCACATGGTGGTGGGCTCACGGCCGATCAGGGAGATCCGTCATTTCTCAGCAGGGAAGAAACTGCTGCAGCGCCTGGGCAGCTGGGCGGTGCGCAAGGTGAGCAACACCGGCGTGCTCGACGCCCCCAGCGGCTTCCGGGCGATCAGCCGCCAGGCGGCGATGAAGCTCAACGTCTTCAACAAGTACACCTACACCCTGGAAACCATCATCCAGGCCGGGCAGAAGGGGATCCCCACCATCTCGGTGCCGGTTCGGGTCAACGACAGCCCCCGACCCTCCCGGCTGATGAAGAGCGCCTTCGGCTACGTCTACCGCTCGGCCTCGATCATCATTCGGGTCTTTGTCATCTACCGCCCCTTCCGCTTTTTCATGTTCCTCGGCGCCATCCCCTTCACCATCGGCCTTCTCCTGGGCCTGCGCTTCCTCTGGGCTTTCAGCCATGGACAGGGGACGGGCATGGTGCAGTCCCTTATCCTCGCCTCGCTGCTGTTGGGCAGCGGCTTCCTGCTGGCCATCGTCGGCCTGCTGGCCGACCTGATCTCGGTCAACCGCCAGCTGCTGGAGAAACTGGACTGGCAGGTGCGCCAGCTGGGGGAGGGGAAGGGGCGGGACAAGGAAGAGGACTGACCGTCTATCCTGACCCCACGGCAGTGAATATCTCTCCGAACGATCTTCGCCGGCTCGCCAGCACAGTCTGCAATGACGGCGTTCTCACTTTACGGCGCTATCCCCGTTACCGTACATGCCGTCTTGTCTGTGTCACCCGCCGGTGGATACGGCGGCTGGTTAAATGGTGCGGGAGTCACGTCCTCGGTTTGCAGCGAGAAAAGGTTGTCTCCGATCAGAGTGCCAATGCCCGGGATATTCTGGTTCCAGGTGGTGACGTAGCTTTCACCTGCGGCAACATTGGTGTAACCCGCCCGCCAGCTGGGGAATTGACCACCGCCGGCCAGTTTGACGTCGATGCGGCCGGCAAAGCGGCGGGTCTGGTCCGGATAGAGATTGGTCAGGGTCACCGTCATTGCGGTCGTAAAAGGCACCGTCCCCGATGAGGGTAGACAGGCCAGGTCGGCAGCCACGGTGGAACTGCTGATGCCGATGGCGTAGAGGTCGCCGCCCCGCCCCGATATGCCGGCATGCACACCCTTGCCGCAGGCGACAACGTAGGTGACGCCTCCGGCGCCCGGGGCGATGTTCACGTCGTACATCGAACCGGGAGTGTCGAGGGTGAAGACCGGCACCGCTGAAGACCGTTCGAAGACGTGGACCTCGGGGAATGTGTCTCCCCAGGAGGAGATGGCGAAGTGCTCGCTGTCCGGGGAGAAGAACATCTGGGACGTTATGTCTGTCGGGTCGCGCTGCGACCCGTCTCTCTGATCACCGGCCGGCACAAAAGGTTCGCGGGGCGCACTCACATAGTCGTAGTCCCAGAGAAGATCGAGGGTCGGCATCCCGTGGAGTTCGACCCAGACTTCGTTGGGCGATGTGCTGCCATTGTCGAAAGCGAGCGCGAGCAAGGTCCCGTCCGGTGAGAAGGCGCACTGCCCCAGGTAGTAACCGCTGCCCGGGCTGTAGGTCCAGAAGGAGTCGTAGCTCGAACCGCTCCACTGCAGCACCCTCAGTGTGGTCCAGCCCCAGGCCAGATACTGCCCGTCGGCGGAGATGCAAAGTGCGTCGTTGCCGCTGTAAATTGGACCGCTCCAGCGGAGGGTGTCGCCGACACGATCGTAGACGTGGACGTTGGGCCATCCGGCCATGGCGATGTATTCACCCCCGGGGGTCATGTCCATGGCCACGACGTTGCCGGTGGGGAAATCCCAGTCGACCACCGGGGTGCCACTGCCGGCTTCGAAGACATAGAGATGGCCCAGGTCGCTGCCACCGGGCGTCTTGACCAGGGCCACCGCAATGGTCGAGCCGTCGTCGGAGACCTGGATCGGTTTGCGGCTGGCCCACCCGCCGTAGACCAGCGAGCGGCAGGGGGAGACCTCATAGGTCCAGAGGGGTGTGGAGGAGCCGGGGCGCCATTCCGAAATCACGGCCCGTGACTCGGCATCGTAAAAGTCCACCGCGGCGAGCACCTGGCCGTCGCGCGAGGCGTCCACAAAAACATGGTTCCCGCCAGATGTCCAATCAGGCGTACCGTCGCCCGCAAGCGGCGTGGCTTCGGCATGCATCGGCGGATTGAGATACGTTCCGGCAAAGGCCATCTCTGCGGCCCCACTGAGACCCGTGGAGGTGTAGATAGCGTCTTCATGGTTCCTGTGCCAGAGGATCGCTGCCGTCCGGCTCCCGCCCATCAGCGCCGCCACCGGGTCGCAGGGACCCGACGATGGCCCGTCATCGAGCCGTACGGCCGGCTGGACGGCCCCGGCCTCCTCCTGCTGCACGGTGGTCGAGACATCAGTGGCTGAGGAGACATCAGCGAGGAGGAACAATGCCAGCAGGGTCAGCACCAGGATCTGAATACTACGCAACATGGGCGATGACCTCCTGTTCACAATGGGAACGTTTTCATTTCTTTGTGATTCGAATGGGAATGACGGTGGACAAACAGCATTCCCGAACCGGATGATCAGAGCGATCGCAACTGCATACAAATGTAAGAACATTCCGGCGGGTTGTCAAGAATGCTGGCTAAGGCCTTATGCAACTGTTCATGATATCCATTTGGCCGTACAAACTCGATGGACCGGTATACCTCCCTCCGAATCACAACCATTGCCATCAGGTCGACCCTCAGCACGTCGGATGGAATTTTGAGGAGCCACAGGGAGGGGAAATCTATGGTAATGGGGCAATGCCGGTTACCGTGCAGAGATCTGTGTCAGTGTCACCTTCGGGCCAGAATGGCGGCACATTGTATGGAGGCGGCGTGAGGTCCTCAACGATTAAATTGAAATGGTTATCACCATATAAGGTTGGAAAATCAGGAAATACCGGCCTGAACTGATAATGGAAAACTTCTTCCGTATCGAGGGTTGTATTTCCATGCCTCCAGTTTCCATAATGAGTGCCGGTGGCGAGAGTCAAAGCTAATCTGATGAACGACTTACGATAAGACAGATAGTGATTCCGAACCTCGAACTGCATGAGGGGGGAAAATGGTAACGTGCCGGCGGAAGGCGTGCAATTCAGTTCAGCACTCAGCGTACCCCGAACCTTCACTTTCACCCAGCCAATCTTGTTGCGATACTGCTCGGGGTTAGAACCGGGCTCATCGGAGTAGGAAAAGAAGAACCTTGCGAAGTTGTCGTCATAGCCTGCAGCAGGCTGGACAAATGACACCCAGTTAATCGTATCGTCATCTTCACTGAGTGTAACAATATTTTCAGGATCGCTCCAGAGTATTTCACCTGAATCAGTAACCCACCCAACCTTTGCTTTCAAGATGTTTCTTTGATCGTCCGATCCATACTTGGCAGCATAAACAAAGATCAGGTAATCTTTTGTCACTCCACAGGCAAAGCCCTTCGAATTGGTCATTCCGGTGAATCCATCATCAGTGGTCAGGGGTGTGCAGGCCCATGACGTGGCAGTTGGATTTCCAGAATCATAAGACCAGAAGTTTATCCCGCTCTCAATGGCCAATCCCGTTGGAGTTGATCCCTCAGGCATAACCATCCAGAAAATGGGATCATCACCATTCATGGGATCGCCCGGCGCCACACCAAGGTCATTGAGAGCCATATTGATGTGCCTGGGTGGAACAGTGTAAGCAGTAAAGCAGTCAGCTCCCTCCAAATGGTCATCCGGGATGATCACATCACGATACGTTGGAGCGTCAGGATGAGGATAATCATGGAGGGGGTAGGTCAGGGGGAATTCCCCGTTTGCAACTGTTCCGTCTGCAAATTTCCAACTGACACCATCATCTTCGCTGTAAACAAAGGGACAGGATCCAAAGCTATTGATGGTCGGTGTCATATTTGGGTAGTCAGTCTTCCATTTGATGAAATACTGCCAGGTGGCAAAAGTCAAATCCCATCGGGGATCATACTTGGTCCACAATTGTTCAATCGTGATATCTACGTCTCGAGGAGATGTGGTACTTGAATAATGGCTGGGGTTCGGCTGTTCCGTTGCCGTTGGCGCTACAGACCCTTTTCCCAGATCCAGATAATCCGACGAGTAACCCGGAGTGGTTGCACTGTATGATCTGAACCTGATGGTCGTATCTGTTGAACGACTGTTTCCATTTCGCCAGAAAAAGAGTAAATGGTCATCTAAAGTGGCATGCAGGCATCCTCCTGATGGTGACATGTCATCATATTCAATTCCGTTATTTTCATATGGTACGAAATCAGTGAGGAATGGAATTTCGTCAATTGCGAACGAAGAGGAATTTTCCACTAACGAACCTTTATATAAATCCCACTTATCGAACGGCATGGGGGTGGGATCCAACGGAGGAATCCAACAGTCGGCAATATGTTCCACATTTTTCATGCCATAGGTATACCAGATCGTTCCACCTGGACTGAATGTCGCAACACCTGAAGGTCTAGCCATCCAATGGCTTATGCCGGCGCCCGGAAATTCTCGGATACCGGATTCAAGGGAACCAGTAGTTTTTTCGTGAGCCCATGCAATATTATCGGGCATCCCGAGGAGGGTTCCTCCAAAGGTATGGGTAGGACCATCCGGTTCAAGTGGGTCATCTGGAACATGGTAAAATTCATATGGCCCAGACTGGGGGGGGAGATCAGGCTTAATTGTCTGATGAATGCTCCAGCCGTCGAAGTAACTTCCCAACGGTTGCTTCACACCGCGAAGATAGCCCCATGAAAAGTCAGGCACGATCTCCTGTATCTCAACAACCTCACAAGTGGGCGTGAATTGGCATAAGGCGTGATCGGCTGTCGGCAAGAAGATCGTAAACAGGATGAAGATGATTGAGAAGATTCTTGCCACGTTCATTCTCCCAATAAGATAAAGTATAGTTCGCGTACCGGTGAACAGTCAAGGAGTGGCTGTCAGGGTGTCCCACCTGTAAAACACGTAATACTTGAGATCATTGAGCTTAGCGCTTCGTGAGCGTGTCATGCCTGGATGATGTACAAACTCCTCACAACCATCTTTTCAGCACTGAGAACTTAACGAACTTTGGCCCTGGAGAACCTGGCACTCAGGCAACAGCTTGCCATCCTCAGTCGAACGATGAAAAGCCCTCGATTGACCAAAACCGATCGACTGTTCTGGGTATTCCTTTCCAGGATATGGCGAGACTGGAACCAGGTGCTCGTTGTCGTCAAGCCTGGAACCTTTATTTCCTGGCATCGAATGGGCTTCAAGCTCTTCTGGCAACTGAAGAGTCGCCGGCAGAACCGAGGCCGGCCTCGAGTTGCACGTGAGATCAGGGATCTGATCAGAAGAATGTCCGGAGAAAATCCGACCTGGGGTGCTGTCATCGTCATCAACGAACAGGATCTCCGGCGAATCCTGAAAGAGTATTTCCTGTATTACCAACAGTCTCGAACGCACCTGTCGCTCGATAAGGATTGTCCGGAACCAAGAGCTGTAAAGCCGCCGAAGATGGGTAAGGTAATCGCACTCCCGCAGGTCGGTGGACTCCACCATCGCTACACCCGTCGGGCCGCCTGATCTGGCCGTGGAGATCCAAGCCTTCCGCATCAGATAGAACTGCAGGGTCGTTGTGTCCCGGGTCGCGATCTTTGGTCAGGTAAACTTCGTGAGGTGGCGATTCGACGGTCTCGCTGATCTCCCCCATCGATGATGCTTCAATTCCTCACTCCGAACGATCTTTCCGTTTATTCGTTTGGCACCTTCAGCGCGTCGGATGGATTTTTCATGAGCCACAACACCAGTTCACCGGCGGTGTGAAAAATGTCTGTCCATTTCAGAGGACGTCTGGCCGGAGTTCGGGAAAATCGCCCTGCCGAACGGCTGAATTCCCTCAGTTTGCTGTGGAAGGGGCAGACGGCATGAGGCTTGCTTGCCAATTGACCGGGTTGGCCGTGGACCGGTCAGCATGCGGCCGACGCCATCTTCGAAGGCGAACTCAATGAGTCTAACCACTGAAGGCAGAGCGATAAACGGTCAGCGGCAAACATGGCCCGATATTCGGGGCTCTCCCCTTGACAGGCTTAAAAGGAAACCGAGAATTCAAGCATCATCTGTTTGGATAGGACAACCATATCGAAAGGAGTCCCAATGAAAAGGGTCATTATGCTGCTCGCAGGTCTGATGTGTTTGGCGACAATGATGTTCGGTTGTGCCTATACACACTTATCAATAGCTGATTCGAGCTATGAAAAGCCGTTCGAAGTGGTCGGCCATACAGAAGGCAAGGTAGAAGTTTTCCATCTGTTCGGCTTGATCGGCTTGAAAAAGCAAGCCGATCTGCACCAGGACATCCAAAAGGAACTGGACAGGATGGCGGCGGAAAAGGGTGGAGACGCCTGCATCAATATTCGATACGTTGAGCGAGACGAGTTCTATGTAGTCGTTACCCGTTTTGTCACATTTATCGAGGCCGATGTAATCAAATACATCGACTGACAACAAAGCGCTTTTCCAGTTTGCAATGACTTGGGGGACGAACGTGGCGGCGGGGATGTGTTAGAACAACGCGGAAATCAATGCTAGGATTGATAAGAGGAATCTGAATTATCATACACATAATAATGCTGAATCCTGCCCAGCATGCAGCGCGTTTCAGGTCGGTATCTCCACAAACATGAACCATCCAAGATAGCGACGACATCGCCGCCTGGGGCCAGGGATGATGCGGCCGCAGGCCGCCGCTCACTCGCCCCTGTCAGCCTGTGTGCACGCGGACCTGCCCGCCCTGGACAATGAGCGCCTAGGCCAGCGTGTGGCCTACGGGCACTATGCTAGCGCCTGCGGCGCCAGACCACCTGCGCCTGGGACCTGGGCCTGCATTTGGCTTGCACCTGATGGTGAGCGCCCCGCAAACCGTGGGTGGGTGGGGTTGCGATCGGCGCCGGCCGAGGGTGGGGCCTGCTCACTTGCTCCTGGCCTGCCGGATGCGTCTCGGCTAACCGCCGCTACTCGCCCTGACCTCGCTGACCAGGCGGCCGCTCGGGATCGAAGGGGGCCATCCCCCCCCCTTAGCCGAACGCTGGGGACGGGGGAGTCACCCCTAGCAATTTTGTGTCACTTTACAATTACATTTCCTATCCGACAATCATTATCTAATTGGCCATGGGAGGGCACATCGCCTTGATCGATTCAGATAAAGAGCCTATATTGAGTGACAATGCTGTTGGTCATTCACTGACCTTTTTCGCCCGCCATGGTGAATCCATGGTCCATATTAGGGGAACTCAATGAACTGCAGAAGCCTCTTGCTCGCACTCGCCCTGTCAGTCGTTTGCCTTGCACTCGCGATGCCGTCATACGCTCAGACCACATGGTATGTGGATGATGACGCCCCTAACGATCCCGGTCCCGGTGATCCGTCGGTGAGCGACCCGCTTGAGGATGGATCAACCGATCATCCGTTTGATGCGATTCAGGAAGGGGTCGATGCCGCCTCGAACGGTGATACTGTGATGGTTGCCCCCGGAACCTACTTCGAGAATGTGGAGATCACCGGTGACGGGATTACGCTCCAGAGTGAAGAAGGTCCTGAACTCACAATCTTAAATGGTACACAGTCCGGCAGCTGTGTTTGGTGCCGTGACAAGACTGATGTGGTTATCGACGGATTCACAACAACCAACGGTTCTGGAACGTGGGATGACTTTTGGAATAGGTTGGCCGGTGGAGGGATATACTGCAGAGGTTCCTCCATTGTCATCAGAAACAACATCATTACCGGCAATACTGCTGATGGGGGGAAGTCGTCCGGTGGCGTAGCTATTTACAATTACAGCACTGTGCTACTCACTGGAAATATTATCAGCAACAACGACCCGGGTGGAGTCTCAGCATAGTTCACTACACATCTGCCACCGTTACCGACAATGTCATTATCGGAAACACCTCGTCGAACGGTGGGGCCTGTGGTCTCGGTTTGGGAGGTCACTTCAATCCCTACGTGGCCAACAACCTTATTCTCAATAACTATGGTGGTGGAATTCAACTGAGCGATCGGGTCGGTGGCACCTTCCTGAACAATACTGTCGTCAACAATACGGTTGCTACTGGACCAGGCGGAGGAATGCGGTTTTCTGACGGTGGCAGCGCTGTGCCAACTATTTCAAACTGCATCTTCTGGGGGAACGTTGGGCCATCCGGATATCAAATTTACGTAAGCTACGCCACCTTTGGTTCAACAGTCAATATTGATCCACTCGTTAGTCCAGGACGGACAGGCCGGCTACCCTTGTCGATACCCGGTAGCACACTTAACTGCGGCGCCGGTATGATCGATGCCGATCCGCTCTTCGTCACAGGCCCTGATGGAGACTTCTATCTCAGCCAGTCGGCATCAGGACAAGGGTCGGACAGCCCTGGCCTCGATTCCGGAAATGATCTCGCAGCCAACATCTGTTTCGACGCGGCGGATGGATCCATTTGCCTCGACCAACTGACAACGCGCACCGACGAGGTGTCAGATGCCGGTCAAGCAGACATGGGATATCACTACTCCGTTTCCTCAAACATCATCCACGTTCCCGGGGATCAACCAACAATCCAGGCGGGGATCGATGCAGCGATTGATGGGGACACGGTTCTTGTTGCGGACGGAACATATACAGGTGATGGCAACCGTGATCTGGATTTCGGAGGAAAGGCGATCACGGTAAGGTCTGAGAATGGAGCCGAAAACTGCATTATCGACTGTGAGGCCCTTGGGCGAGGGCTGTTTTTCCATATTGGTGAGGGGGCAGATTCGATATTTCAAGGCTTCACAGTGTCCAACGGCTACGCTACAAATGGCGGGGGAATCTATATCGATACGGCGTCACCCTCGATCGTTGGTTGTATAGTAACCGCCAATGATGCAGATGACGATGGAGGAGGAGTTTATTGCTTGTCTTCGTCACCGGAGATCACTGACTGTCAAGTTGTCGGCAACTCGGCTAGGGATGGTGGCGGACTCTGTTTCGCCCTCTCGTCAGGATCGGTCACAGGCTGCACGATAGAAAGCAATACCGCAGAAGAGTATGCTGGTGGAATCGCTTTTAAAAGTCAATCGACTCCGACGTTAGACGATTGTATCATCGTGTCAAACAGCTCCTTATCAAACATCCCCAGCACTTCCAGAGGCGGTGGCGTAGCATGTTGGGATACTTCTACTCCGGATATTCTCAACTGCACAGTCAGTCTGAATTCAGCGATATATGGAGGAGGAATTTATTGCGAAGCGTCCTCCCCAATTATCAACGGCTGCATATTCGAGACCAATTCAGGGGCTGGCATATACGCAAACAACTCATCGCCCACAGTCACAAGTTGTATTTTTACGAACAACTCTGGCGGGCAGGGCGGCGGTTTTCAAGCAGATGGAGAAGACGATTTCATTGATACAGTGATCGCCAACTGCCTCTTCATTGGGAACACAAGCGGGCAGGGCGGAGGGATATATTTTCATGCTGCTTCTCCTACAATCTTCAACTGTGTTGTCGCAAATAATACGGCAACTGGGAGTCCCACTGCTGGCCGGGGAGGGGGTCTTTTTTTCCATCATTCGCAACCTGTAATTAGTAACTGTAGTATTGTGAACAACCATGCAGATGATGATGGTGGGGGTTTGTTTGAATGGCGAGATTATCCATCTGACATCTCAGCTGAAAACTGTATATTTTGGAACAATACGCCAAATCAGTTAGCTGGAGTTGTGAACGTCAGTTATTCGAACGTGCAGGGGGGGTGGCCCGGCACAGGAAACATCGATGCCGATCCGCTCTTCGTTTCAGGACCCGCAGGTGATTACTACCTCAGTCAAATCGCTTCAGGTCAAGGGACTGACAGCCCGTGCCTGAATGCCGGTAGTGACCTCGCTGAGAATATCTGCGTCGAATCGCTGGATGGGATCTTTTGTCTTGACCAACTAACCACTCGTACGGACCAAGTATCGGATGCCGGCCAAGTGGACATGGGTTATCATTCCGGGATTCCCACGTGGAGCCCTCAGAACTGGACCTGGGAGAAAACCGGCAGTCTATCCGGGGCGGTGAGGGTCTATTCTCTCTGCGAGGTGCCGGGGGTGGGCCTGTTTGCCGGCACCAACCCGACAGGCAATGTGTATTTCAGCCCTGATTACGGTGATAGCTGGACGAATACTGCCGAACTGGCCGACGCCGTCCACGTCTACGATCTCCTCCCTGCCTCGGACGGCCGGATTTATGCCGCCACCAAGGGCGAGGTCGGCAGTGCGGACGGCCATGTGTTCTACACAGTTGATCTCGGCAACAACTGGATACCCACTGCGGATCTTGGGGTCGACGTGGAGTCGGTTTTCTGCCTTCTCGAACTCTCCGGAGGAGGACTGCTGGCTGGCAGCGGGCCAGACGGTGACGTCTACCGGAGCGATGACGGCGGCTCCTCCTGGACGAATATGGGAGACCTGGGCGGTGCAGAGTCGTTGAACGTGCTGCTCGAAGCTTCGGACGGGACGCTCTACGCCGGCACCAGCCCCAATGGAGATGTCTTCCGCTCGGATGACGGGGGATACACCTGGGTAGACACAGCGGATTTACCCTCAGCGGAAGATGTCTTTGCTCTCATCGAGGGCGATACTGGCGAAATCCTCGTCGGTACGTCGATCGACGGGTGTATCTATCGAACAGCCGACCAGGGTGCTTCCTGGGAACTGCTCGACTGCCTGGAGGATGTCCAGTACATCATTGATTTTGCCTGGCATTCAGATGGACTGCTCTACGCCGCAACAGACGACATGGGCCACGTGTTCCGCTCCGAAGCCGACGGGGACTCCTGGACACAGACATCCGATATGCATGGTGCTTCACAGAGCTACTGCCTGCTGTCCGGTGGGGATGGATATCTATACTGCGCCACGGGCTACAGCGGCGACGTGTTCAGGAACTCTGGCCCACCGACGATCGAGGCGAGCATGACATGCATGCCGTCGATGGGAACTGTGCCGTTCGTTTCCTCCATGAACGTGACGCTGACGAACGTTTACACTGACCAGATTCGCCGGTTAGGTGGCCACATCGATGTTAGCTTGGCTGGGGGGGGCTATTTCCCCAACTGGCGCGCCGGGTATACAAACGTTTCTCCAGGTGTAAGCTTCGTCAGCGGATGGAACCAGAGCATCCCTGCTCTCGGCTCGCTGATCGGCGAGAATCACTTCGTCCTTTTCACGCAGGATGTAACACCTGCTCCTTACAACCAGCCGCCTTATCCGCCGGCTGGCGATACGGCCATAGCATCCTGCACGGTGACGGGGATCGCGCCGTGATAGCAACAGAGTGATGGGAGATTAATTGATGCGGACTAAATGGCTTGCTGCCTTTGTGATCATTCTGATCGCCACTAGCACGGTTACATATGGCACGTGGTGGCAAGAAGCAAAGCTCACAGCTGCCGATGCTGAATATACTGATTACTTTGGTGATTCCGTCGCGATCGATGGCAGTAATGCTGTGATTGGGGCTTACCGGGAGGGCGAATACTCACAGGGCGCTGTGTATGTTTTTGTCGATGGCGCCTCAGAATGGTCGCAAGCAGAGAAGTTAACAGCATTAGATGGTGCATTGGATGATCGATTCGGCCAATCTGTGTCGGTAGCAGGTGACCTCATTTTGGTGGGCGCCACCTACGACGATGACAACGGCTCGATCGGGCTCTGCATATATCTTCCGGTTTGATGGAGATCAATGGCTCGAGGAACAGAAAATAACTGCATCAGACGGAGAACTTGAAGCTAGTTTCGGATCTGCTGTCGCTGTCTCCGACGAAACAGCCTTTGTCGGTGCCCCTGGACAAGATGGAACCCGAGGGGCTGTGTATGTCTTTCGCCATGACGGATCTCACTTGGATCGAAGAGCAGAAGCTTACTGCATCGGACAGTGCGACAGATGATTATTTCGGTAGAGCCGTATCCCTCGACGGAGATTGCGCATTAATCGGCGCCTTCAGAGCAGATGTTCCAAACGAAAATGGAGGGGCCGCATATGTCTTTCGATATAACGGGGACACTTGGACCCAGGATGTCAAATTTCGGGGCGATGATTATGGCGCTGGTGCTGAATTCGGCACTTCCGTTTCACTTTTGAATGACATCGCCCTGGTCGGTGCCCCCCGGGATAACGAGAACGATACCCACTCCGGAGCAGCATATGTGTTCCGTTACAATGGATCGAACTGGTCGCCCCGAGAAAAAATCGTCGCCTCCGACGGTGCGGAGTGGGCCTATTTGGGAAGTGCAGTTGCAATCTCTGGGGATCTCGCTTTGATCGGGGCGCCTGGCGTGGACAATTTTGGTGAATCCTCAGGTGCGGTCTACATATTCCATTACGATGGCGCCGACTGGATCGAGACGGCGATAATTCAATCGTATGATGTCGAAGCAATGGACAACTTTGGAGGTGATATATCTCTGTCAGATGGAATCGCTTTAGTCGGAGCTAGAGAAAATGACGATGCTTGCCCAAGCAACCCCAGCTGCAACTCCGGCTCGGCATATCTCATCAACCTTACTTGCCTGGATGCTGTATCGGCAAATCTCGAATGCACGCCCTCGGCTGGCACATTGCCCTTCTCAACCAATATGCAGGTTACCCTGACCAACAATTGCGCGGACTGGTTCCGTCGTGTTGCGGCTCACGTCGATGTAACGCTCGGTGGCGGTAATTTTTTCTCGTATTGGCGTGCAGGATTTACAAACCTAGACCCGAATGAGAGCTACATTCGGTCCTGGTCACAACAGCTGCCAGCGCTTGGGACACTCGTTGGTGAGAACGACTTTGATCTCATCGCGCTAGACGTCACACCCTATCCTTACAACCAACCACCACATCCGCCGGCAGGCGACACCGATACGGCCACCTGCACGGTGACGGGGATCGCGCCGTGATTTGAGGTAAGTCAACGGTTATTCTGAATCGCCCGCTGATTGTTCCGTCGCTGGCTCAGGCTCAGGCAGCTTCGCCCGCCACTCGGTGGCCTTCTCCGGCTTGCCCCAGGCGTCGTAAAGCTCGATGAGGGCTTCGACTGCCCCCATGGCGCGTTTACGCTCCGATTCTGGCGCGGCGATGAGAATCTCATATGCTTCGAGCAGCCCGGCCTCAGCTTCGGCATAGCGCTTCAGGGCTAATCGACAGCGGCCCTGTTCGAGGAGATAATGGCCGATGCGCCAGTTTCTATCGGGCAACACCCGCCTGGCTCCTTCCACGGCAGTGATAAACAGCGGTTCGGCCTTTTCATAAAATCCCTGTTCCCGATAAATCACCCCCAATGCCTGCGTGTTCCAGAGTGTTTCCAGGTGATCCTCACCCAATACACGGCGTTCGGTATCCAGAACATGCAAGCACAGTGGCTCAGCCTCGTCATACGACTTTTGTGCAATACGGAGCCTGACCAGGTTGGTCCGGTTGCGCAGAGCACTCGGGTGTTCCTCGCCCATGAGCCGAAGGTATCCTTGCTGTGCTTCAAGAAAATACTGTTCGGATTCAGAATAGGATTTCTGAATGTATTTAAGGGTCCCCAGACCATCCAAAGTCTCATACAAGAGTAAGTGATCTTCACCCAATGCTCGACGCTCGATCTCAAGGATTTGACCGAACAACTGCTCTCCCTCGTCGAAACGTTCCATCTGCCCGTAAAGATAGGCCAGATTGATCATCGTGATGAGTGTGATTTGGTCCTCCTCCCCCCGGACTCTGCTCAGCAACTCGTAAGCGTTGGAATAGAGACTTTCGGCCTCTTTGAACTTGTATTGTCTCTGGTAGGCCAACCCCAGAGCGGTCATCGCTTCCAGGGTGCGCGAGTGGTCATCGCCGAACTCTCGCCGACAGATTTCGAAGGCGTTCGCGAAAAGCGGTTCGGCTTCATCATACCGGCACTGTTTTTCGTATCGTGCCCCCAGGAGGATCATCAATCCGATCGTCACCTGGTGTTCCTCACCAAGCTCGTGGCGGCTAATCTCCAGCGCTTGTGTAAACAACGGCTCCCTTTCCGCGTAACGGCCCTGGAAGTAGTAAATCCAACCCAATATGGTTGTCACTTCCAGCGTATCCGGGTGCCCTTCGCCCAGTTCACGATTCCGAATCTCAAGCGCTTTTTCCAGATGTAGTTCCGCAGAAGCGTATTCACCCAATACAGAATAGGTATCCGCTATTGTAAATCGTAGCGTTGCCTCGACTCTCGGCTGCCCTGGAAACGCCTCGTCGATTTTTTGAGAAGCGTTGTCCAACTGCTCCCGCACCGTCACTTCGTGCCCCCGGGCCCGGACGGGAGCGACAGCCATCAAGGTGTCCTTCAGGAAATCAGTTACTGCCACGGCTTCCGCTCGGGCATTCTCCGACTTCAGATACATCAGCGTGCTGGTCACCAGACCGCCGGCAAGCAAGACAAACATCACGGCCAGGGCCCCGAACAATCTTCTGTGCCTGGTGATCAGTTTTCTGAGCTGGTATGCAGTGCTCGGAGGACGTGCAACTATCGGCTGGTGGGCGAGATACCGTTCCACATCCTCCCCCAGCGACGCAACGCTCTGGTACCGTCGTAGAGGGTCTTTCTCCAATGCTTTGAGGACGACTGTCTCCACATCCCCACGCAGCATTCGGCTGATTGTGCTGGGCTTTCTCGGCGACTCCTTCAGGATCACCCGCACTGCTTCGTGGACCATTGTCCGACGCACGTCGTAGGGCAGCTCCCCGGTGAGCATCTCGAAGAGGATCACCCCGAGAGAATAGACATCGCTCCGTACGTCGATCTCGTCCGGGTTGCCCCGCGCCTGCTCGGGGCTCATGTAGGCTAACGTGCCCTGGATCTTCCCCACCTCGGTCAGCATCGTGGTCATCGACACGTCGGCGTCGGTGATCCGGGCCAGCCCGAAGTCGAGTATCTTTACCTGCACCGCGGATCCTATGGAGCCACCTTGCTGGAGTTGTTCTTCGCTCACCACAAATATGTTCGAGGGCTTCAGGTCGCGGTGTATCACGCCCCGCTGGTGGGCATAACTGACGCAGTGGCAGATCTGGCGGAAAAGTTCGAGCCGGGTGCGGATTGCTGACCTGGCCTGATCGGCAGGGATTGGATTGTTTGCCAGGTATGTATCAAGTGGCTCTCCGCTCACCAGTTCCATGGCAAAGAAGTGCTCTCCGCTCTCGGTGCGGCCCGATTCATGGATGTTGGCAATCCCAGGGTGCTTAAGTCGGGCAAGGGCCTGGATCTCTCGCTGGAAAAGCCTCACCCGGTGCTCGTCCAGGAAGGTCCCGCCACGAACCACCTTGAGCGCCACGCGGCGTTGGGGGCTCTGCTGCTCGGCCTCGTAGACCACACCCATGCCGCCTTCCCCAAGCTTGCGCAGGATCCGGTATCCGCCGATTTCCGCCGGGAGGGTCTGAATGGTTAGTGCTGCGCCTCCGGGCTCAGCATCCATCTCCGGTATGTCGCTCGCTTTCTGGAAAAGCGCGGAGGGTTTTGCGCCGCGAGCAAGGATAACTTCGGCTTCACGACGCAGTTCGGGATCATCACCGCAGGCCTGATCCAGGTATGCCTCCCGCTCCTTCTCCGATAGATCGACAGCATGGAGCAGGAGTCCTTTCAACCTGGCGAAGCGTTCGGGTTTCACGAGCCAGACCCTCCCGACAGTTCGTGGGTTAGCCACATCTTGGCCACCCGCCAGTCATCGTGGACCGTCCGCTCGGAAACACCGAGTGCGAACGCCGCTTCTTTGACGGTCATCCCGGAAAAAACACGAAACTCCACTACCTGGGCCATTCGTTCGTCCATCTCAGCAAGCCGAGTCAGCAGTTCATCCAGCGGCAAGATATCGACTGCCTCGTTCGCGCCGATTCCCAATTGCTCGTCAAAGGTGATCTTTACACCGCCACTCCCGCGCTTGGCGGCAACGCGGCGGCGCTCGTGGTCAACGAGAATTTGTCGCATGGCGAGTGAAGCGGTTCGATAGAAGTGTACTCGGCTTTGCCAGTCGGCCTGGCTCTGGTCAACGAGTCGAAGAAAGGCCTCGTGAACAAGTTCTGTTGACTGCAAGGTGTGATCCGCACGCTGCCGGCTCATCAAGCTCCCGGCGATCCGGTGCAGTTCGTTGTAGACGTGATCGAAGAGTCGCTGGTTGCACTCGTGCTGGTCCGCATCATCCCCCCGGAGAGAATGAAGGATTTCAGTAACGTTGGATCGGCCAGAATCGGTCATGACTCCTCCGTCGCCCTGCAGGGTGCCTTATTCGTAACCTGCTCAGATTCCTGCACTTCTTCCCACCCATTATCCACTATATTACCCAATGTTCAATACGTTTTTCTTTCGTTGCAGGTTTTCAGTGGGTAATGCGTAGGGCTAAGTGTAGGGGGAAAAACAGCGTGGAGCAGATCATAGCATTCGCAATACACGATACTTCAGCCCTATCAACTAAAGAATTGGAGGTGGGTCATGAAACGAACCATATTTGTTCTCGGCATCATACTGTTTCCGCTAATCGGTCTCGCCGACACGATCCACGTCCCCGGTGACCAGCCGACCATCCAGGCAGGTATCGATGCAGCGATGGACGGTGACACTGTGCTGGTGGCTGATGGCACGTATATCGGTGAGGGAAACCGTGACATCGATTTCCTTGGTAAGGCGATCACGGTCAGGTCGGAGAACGGAGCCGAGAACTGCATCATCGATTGTGAGGGGAGCGAGACAGACCCTCATCGCGGGTTCTTTATTCACAATGGTGAAGGCCCGGATTCAGTTCTTATAGGGTTTACCGTCCGAAACGGATATGCCAATGAAGGTGGTGGCATAAAATGCCATTCCAGCCCGACGCTTTACAACAACAAGATTATTGGGAATACAGCTAGCGATTGGGGGGGGGGAGGAATTTTTTTAGCTGGCGGTTTCCCGACAATCAATAATTGTACGATTTCTGGGAACACGGGCCTCATCGGCGGTGGTATTTTCGGCGATTGGGGACTAGACCCCACGATGATCACCAATTGCACCATCACGGGCAACATTTCACAAGGTGAAGGTGGTGGCATCTACATCTCTAATTACAGTCACCTTACTATCACGAACTGCAACATTTCCGATAATTCAGGATTGACAGGGGGGGGGATACGTTGTGCCCATACTGGTACGGGCTGGCCGAGGCTTTCAGTGTCAATTACGAATTGCACGATCGTTGGAAACACAGCCGATTTTGCAGGTGGATTAAGTTATACCAGTGATAGCCCGAATCATTCCGCGACCATCATCAACGCAATTATTTGGGGGAACCAGGCATCCCATTCTCCGGGTATCAACCGCTATGGGTTGGGGGAATTTAGAGTCACCTATTCCGATGTCCAGGGAGGCTGGTCGGGGATGGGAAACTTAAACACCGATCCGCTCCTCATTGAAGGTCCAAGTGGTGGTTACTACCTTAGTCAGGCTCCCTGTCAGCCAGGCGTGGATAACCCCTGTGTGGAAGCTGGTGATCCGGCAAGCGAGATGATCTGGGGAACAACCCGTACCGATCAAGTTCTGGACAGCGGGGTGGTGGACATGGGATTTCACTACCCGGGATTGGAACGCCTGGTGGTTGGACCCGGCCCTGCTTACACTAATCCTCCGATCGTAGGAGTGTTTACACCCGAACAGGACGCCGTGCATGAATACGAGTTCAATGCATACGGTCCGATGCATTACGGTGTCAACGTGAGTTGCGGCGATGTAGACGGAGACCTCCGGGATGAAATTCTGACCGGCGCGGGCCCTGGGGAAATCTACGGCCCCCACGTGCGGGGGTTCGCCGTCAACGGCACCCCGCTGTCCGGCCTCAGCTTCCTCGCTTACGGGACCAACAAATACGGCGTCAACGTGGCCGCGGGTGACCTTGACGGGGATGGAACCGATGAAATAATCACTGGCGCCGGCCCGGGTGCAGTCTTTGGCCCACACGTCCGTGGTTGGGACTATGACACTACTGGCACGGTGACCGCCATCCCGGGTGTGAACTTCTTCGCCTACGGTACGCCCAAGTGGGGCGTGAATGTATCCTGCGGCGACATCGACGGCGATGGCTTTGATGAGATTGTCACTGGCCCGGGACCCGGTGCGGTCTATGGACCTCATGTCAGGGGATGGAACGTGGACGGGGGATCGGCGACGGCCATGCCCGTGGTTAATTTTCTTGCATACGGCACTAACCGTATGGGGGGCAATGTGACTTGCGGAGACGTGGATGGAGACGGGATCGACGAGATCGTCACGGGACCCGGGCCCTCCTTCTTATTTGGGGCCCACGTCAGGGGCTGGAACTGTGATGGTTCGGCGGTGACTCCGATGACCAGCATCAGTTTCTTCGCCTGGTCGTCGGAAGAAGTTCGCTTCGGAGCGAATGTCTTTGCCGGCGCTGACCTGAACGGCGATGGCCGGAGTGAGATCGTGGTGGGCGCCGGTCCCGACCCGGCAGTTGGCACCCTGGTCAGGGTTTACCATTATGATGGATCACAAATCAGTCGGGAGGATCCCTGGTTCTCGCTGGAGGCTTTCCCCGGCATGACTCACGGGGCCAACGTAGCGGGTGGGCGATTTTAAGCGATACATGGAGATGGTTCTAGTCTTAAGGCAAGTTGACTTTTCCCCCGGCAATCCCTTTGGGTGTTTATGGAGGAAGTTGTCATGAAATCACTGGTCATTGTCTTCTCTCTTATCATTTGCCTGGTAACCCCTTTGGTTGGCGCCACCGAGATCGGCCCTGGTGACGTCTCGGGCGATTGGTATTCATCGGGGAATCCGTACAACATCAATGGCGAGATCACTGTGCCGGCCGGTGAGACTCTGCAAATCAACGAAGATGTGGAGGTGGTCTTCCAAGGCCACTACAAACTAATCGTCAACGGCTACTTGGAGGCTGTGGGGACGGAAGCCTCCCCCATCCTCTTCACCGCCGCGAACACCGTCGAAGGCTGGCACAGTATCCGTTTCATCGATGCGCCGGACACCAGTCATCTCACCTGGTGCATCATCGAGTACGGCCGGGCCGTCGGAACAGAAAACAATGATCCGGATGGCTGGGGGGGAGGAGCCCTCTGTTACAACTCCAGCCCGGAGATAAGCCACTGCACCTTCAGGGAGAATTCTACCAACTGGCATGGCGGCGGAATCTTTTATTATGCGTCGAACACGGAAATCACCGATTCCATCTTTAACGGGAACAATGCATATGACGGCGGGGCCGGTTTTGCCTATATCTCCAACCTCGTCATCAGAGACTGCGAAATCATCGACAACGTCGCCGAAGTGTCGACTGGCGGATTCGAACTCCAGGATTCCACGACTACAGTCGAGTATTGCACGATCAGCGGGAATTATTCCGGCAGCTTTGGCGGCGGGATGGGTGGTGTCTGGGGGGGACACCTGACTATACGCCACTGCACGATCACTGGGAATGTCGCGGCGGACTGGGGCGGTGGCGTTGCCGGCGATGGAGGATCGGGAACCGAACTCACTATGACGATCACAGGCAATGTCATTGAAGGGAACTATGCGGGATATAGAGGTGGGGGAGTCTACGCATTCAGAAATTGCACAGGAACCATCGCAAACAACATAATCTGCGAGAACGAAGCGGATCTCGGCGGTGGCGGTATCACCCTTTGGTTATCTTGCACGATGGAAATGCTTAACAATCTCGTTATCGACAACTTGAGCAATGGAGGAGGCGCTCAGGGAGGTGGGATCTTGTGCATGACAGGTTGCACAGCTTCCCTCAGGAACATGACAGTTTACGGCAACAGTGCCACCCAAAATGGCGGAGGGATTGCGGTCGTTGGTGGGTCTAGCGCCACTCTGATGAATAACATCCTCTGGGACAATGATGCACCCACGGGAAGTGCGGGCTATATTGGTTCTACAGACTCCCTCACCATCAGCTATTCCGATGTGGAAGGCGGACAGGCATCGGTGTACAAGGAACCCGGCAGCGCCCTCGACTGGGGCGGCGGGATGATCGATACAGATCCGCTGTTCTTCGATCCAGACTTCGGCGACTACCACCTGTGCCAAGACCCTTGCCAGCCGGGGGTTGTCAACGACTGCGTGGACGCGGGTCATCCGTTCAGCCCAATGATCGCCGGGACGACCCGCACCGACTGCTTTTTCGATGAGGACCGGTTGGACATGGGCTATCACTACACCCTCGTCGATACGGTCACTGCAGATCTCGGCTGCGTTCCCGATTCGGGTCTCCTTCCCTTCGCCGCTCAGTTCAGTGTGACGCTGGGTAACGCCGTGGCCTACGACCGGACGATCGCCGGCCGGATCGACCTGACCCTGGCCGGCGGTGCGACCTACCAGAGCTGGCGGGCGGGATACACCAACCTTGGTCCGAACGAAATGTTCGTCACTTCCTGGCAGCAGACGCTACCGGCGCTCGGGAGCCTGGTCGGGGCAAATGTCTTTGTGCTTTACGCCGAGGACGTGACGCCGCCTCCGTACAACCAGCCGCCCTATCCGCCGGCGGGCGATACGGACACCTGCACGGTTACTGTAACGGCGATGACGCCATAATCAGCTAACATGGCAACGGGAGGGGGTCGTATTGACTCCCCTCCCGCCTTTCGCTCTCACGGCTCGCCCACAAGTGCAAGTCTTTCCGGTCTTGATGGGAAACGTTGGCCTTGTATCTCAGCAGGAACGGGGAAAGGTGAACACCTCCCGAAAAGTTCTACCTTCTGCTGGGCCCGGGGAGCCGGGCCGGACTCGAACCAATCTGAACTTTCGTCGCGAAGTGAGAATTGAACTACATCAATATGAGATCTATATTCATTGATTATATCGAAAAATGATGTGGCCCCTCATCCGGATCCTTTGGTCCTTTACACTCCTCTCAATTCATTCCGCGAGGCCCCCACCGCCGCCCCCAGCGAGACCAGCCTTTTCAGCGGCATTATGACTGCGGCAGCGGGGTATTCATACCAGCGCACACCGGCGGCCTGGCCGTGGCGGAGAAGCCGACCCCAGTCCAGCAGGGTGCGGCCCAGGGTGGCGACGATCACCCCGGGGATCCCGTACTGCACCAGCGCACCGAAGTGCAGTTTTGCTTCCTGTTTGCGGATCTGGACGAACCCGGCTCCGTAGCGCCGGGCCCGCTGGAAGAATGCTTTGCGGTTGGCCTCCGGGTGGTGGTGGACCATGACCCGCGGGTCGTAGAGCAGGCGGATGCCGCTCTGCTTCAGCTGGTGGGCAAAGAGCACGTCTCCGCCGATGCGTGCCTTCTCGTCAAAGCGGAACTGCTGAAACAGCTCATGGCGGGCGCCCATGTTGCAGGTGGGGATGTTGCTCACCTCTTTTGGCTGGAGCCCCTGGAACTCGCCAAAATCAGAGAGGCCGATCATCCGGGCCCAGAAGCCGCCGGGGTGCAGGATCCGTCCGCCGATCACCGGGTTTTGGGTTTGGTCCAGTGCGGTCGCAATCGATTCCAGCCACTTTGAGGGCGCCGTGCAGTCGGCGTCGATGAAGGTGATGATGTCACCGGTGGCTTTATCGATACCGTAGTTCCGTGAGTTGTCCGGGCCGCTGTTCTCCTTGGCCACCAGGATGGCGTGGGGGAACTCGTGCCTTACGGTCTCTGCGGTGCCATCTGTGCTGCCGTCGTCCACCACGATGATCTCCCGCTGCTCCCGGGGCCAGGTCTGGTTCTCGAGAGAGGCGAGGCAGCACAGCAACTTCTCCCGGTCGTTGAAGGTCACCACGATGATGGAGATGGTGTGGTTCATCGTCCTTCTTCGTCACAGGCCACGATCCGCTCGATGATCATATCGAGCGGGGCAGCCCCACCGATGGACGGTTCACGCCTGTAATCCTGCCAGTGATTCACGAAATGGTCGATCCGCTCTTGTTGGAACTCCGAGAGCAGGGCGTTCTCCCCGATCCCCTCGTTCCGCTCGGTCTTCTTGCGCATCAGCAGGCAGGGCTTGCCAAGGTAAAAACACTCCTCCTGGATGCTGCCGCCGTCGGTGACCACGAAGTCGGCGTGGTCCAGCAGGTTGATGAACTCGGCGTGGGGCAGCAGCGGCCGCAGGGTGATGTTGCCCTGCTCTTCCAGGCGCTGGTGGTCGCCGCGCTTCTTCAGGATCAGTTCGGTGGGCGGGTGGAGGACGAAGAGAAGCTGTTTCTCTTTGGCCAGGCGGTGGACCAGGTCGATGATCACTGCCATCCGTTTTTTGTTGTGCAGCGTCTCCACCCGGTGGATGACAAAGAGGGCATAGTTCTCCAGGCCGGGTGGCGGGGTCTGGATCTGCGACCGGGAGTATTTCAGAGCTTCGAGGTTGGTGTTCACGCCGCTGTCATGTTTCTCGCCCCGGAGGTTCATCCGCTCCAGGTTGGCCAGGGCCGTTGCCGAGGGGGCAAAGAGCAATGCGGCCCGCTTCATCGCCACCACCCGGATCAGTTCCTCGGGAAACGGGTTCCAGTAGTTGAACGAGCGCAGACCGGCTTCCAGGTGGGCCAGCGGGATCCCGGCCCGCCGGGCGAGGAAGACGGAGAGCAGAGTGGTGGGCGTGTCGCCGTGGATCACGCAGACGCCGCCCTGGCCGTCAAAGACCTGCCGGGCCATCTTCCCCGGACGGAAGGCGCCGGAGAGCATGACCTTTGTCATCCAGATGGCGGCCCGGGGGAGCGAGGCGATGTCGTCCCCCCGGCGCAGGCAGACATCTGGTTCGCGCACGCCCAGTTCCCGGCGCAGCGCCATGGTCAACGAGGCGTGCTGGCCCGAGTCGATCAGCCGGTATACGATTCCCTGCTGGCCCAGCCGCCTGATCAGGGGGGCGGTTTTGATGTACTGGGCCTTGGTGCCGATGAAGATGTGGATCATCTCTTCCCGCCCCGGGGACAGCTGGCGCAACAGCTATAAAATGAACAGTTTAAGCGTAGTCTTGGCGAGATGTTCGCAGAAACCACCCTCGTTGTCAACGCGGGACGGGAGATATACACTTAGAGGCATCACCACTCCGGTCCCGGGCGGGCCGGACCAACCCTGGTATTGACCTGATGAACGGTGTCTCCAAACCCTGTCTGTTCATAACCATGGCTGTTCTGCTGCTGGCGGTTCAGTTCTCCGGCCCGGCCTCGGTGGCGCTCCGGGCGGCGGATGAATCGGATCCCGCCATGGGGGAGGCCAGAGACCAGCTGGAGAGCGGCCGCTACGATGAGGCTGAGCGGCTGGCCCGGCAGGGCCTGGCCGCCGCCACGGCCGAGCATGGTGAGCTGTCGGTGGAGGCGGCGGCCTGGATGCCGCTGCTGGTGGAACTGCTCTTTCGCAAGGGCCAGACCGATGAGGCACTCGAACTGGGCCGGCGGAATCTGGAGATCCTCCAGCAGCTCCACGGGTCGGAACATCCCGACACTGCCGAGGCGCTGAACAACCTGGCGGTGGTGATCCAGGAGAAGGGGGACTTCTCCGCGGCCCGGCCGCTGCTCCAGCAGAGCCTGGCCCTGCGGGAGAAGCTCCACGGACCGAACCACGATGCCGTGGCCGAAGCCTGCATCAACCTCTCCCGGCTGCTCCGCGACCAGGGGGATCTGGCCGGCGCCCGGCCGCTGATGGAACGGGGCCTGGAGATCCGTGTAAAGAACCTCGGCCCGGAGCACCCCACGGTGGCCCGGGCGATGAACAACCTGGGGCTGCTGCTTCAGGTGCAGGGAGACCTGGCCGGCGCCCGCAGCCTCTACGACCGCGCGCTGGCCGTGGAGGAGGAAGAGTTCGGCCCGGACCACCCGCTGGTGGCCTTCACCCTGAACAACATGGCCGCGCTCTTCCTGCACCAGGGGAACAGCCTCGGCGCCCGGCCGCTGATGGAGCGGGCCATGGCGATCTGCGAGAAGTCGCTGGGCCCCGACCACCCGCTCACCGCCAAAAGCCGCAACAACCTGGCGTTGCTGCTCCTCGATCTCGGTGAGATCGAACCGGCCCGCGAACTGCTGGAGCAGAGCCTGGAGGTGACCCGCCGGGCCCGGGGGCCGGAACACATCGACATGGCGGTGGTGCTGAACAGCCTGGCCATGGTCTACGAGCGTGACGGCCGGTACGCCGAAGCCCGCCGCCACTGCCTGGAAAGCATCAGGATCCAGGAAAACGTCCGGGGACGGGACCACCCCATGGTGGCCGGGCCGCTGCGCAACCTGGCCATGCTTCACGCCCTGGAGGGCGATCTGGACGAAGCGGGGCGGCTGCTGGACCGCTGCCTGAAGATCATCGAATCCACTCTGGGACCCGACCACCCCGCCCGCCTGGAACTGCTGCTCGACCGGGCCCGGGTCTGGCTCATGGCCGGGAAGCCGGACCGGGCCTGGGATATCTCGCTGGAGGCGGTGACCCGTTACCGCCAGCTGTGGGACACCCTGTTCGCCGTCTCTTCGGAACTGGACGTGCTGCGCTTCGGGCGGAAGATCCAGCTGGCCTCCGATCTCCTGCTCACCACCGCGCTGATGCTGGATGGGGAAGGGGTTGCGGGGCGGACCTTCAGCGCCCTGGTGCCGTTGCGGACCACGGTGATGGACCACCTGGCGGAACGGCGGCGGGCGTCCCTGGAATCGGGCTCGCCGGAGCTTGGTGAAGCCCGCGGCGCATACGACCGGGCGCGGGTGCGCCTGGCCAACGCGGTCTATGCCGAGGCCACGGCCGACCCGGACCGCTACCGGCGCAACGTGGAGGACGCCCACCGGGAAAAGGAACGCTGCGAGCGGCATCTGGCCCGTCTCAGCTCGGAGTTCGGCGCCTTTCTCCAGTATCGACGGGAACGGGACCGCATGACCTGGCAGGATCTGGCCGCCGCACTGCCGCCGGACACGGCCCTGGTCAGCTACTCCCGTTTCAACCGTCTTCCCGGCTCGTCGGCCCCGGTTCAACCGGGGGAGGTCCGACCGGCCATGGGCGGCGAACCGGTGGAGAGCGACCTGGCTTTCGTCGTGCTTCATGAGCAGGAACCGCAGATCCACCTGGTCCCGTTGGGCACCGGCGTGGAGACCGACCGGTTGGTGGGCGCGTACCGCCGGGAGATCGAGGCGCCCTTCCTCTACTGTGCCCCCCCGCGGGAGCGCAAGTTCCGCCGGGCTTCCCTCGAACTATGCCGGCACGTCTGGTTCCCCGTGGCCCCGCTGCTGGAGGGCTGCAGCTCGGTGTTCATCGTCCCTGACGGGCCGCTGCACCTGGTCTCCTTCGCCACCCTGGCCGTGGACCAGACATCCTACCTGGTGGAGTCTCTCGACCTGCACCTCCTCTCCACGCCGCTGGACCTGGTGCGCCGGAACGGTTCGGCTCAGTCCGGTTCGGGCCTGCTGGCCCTGGCCGACCCGGTATTCGGGGTGTCCGGCGGGCCCGCGCCGCTCCCCGGCACCGCCCGGGAGGCGGCGGCCATCGAGGCGCTCTACCGCCGGCACCGCCAGGGGCGGGCGGATCTGCTGCTGGGGCGCGAGGCCAACGAGACGAAACTGAGAGAACAGGCCTCGGGGCGGGAGATAGTCCACCTCGCCACCCACGGGTTCTACCTCGAGGAGGATACCGGCCAGGATCTGCTGCCCCGGCGCATCGACATCTTCGGCGGCACCGATACGGTGCGGCAGAACCCGCTGCTGCTCTCCGGTCTGCTGCTGGCCGGCGCTGCCGACCCGGCTTCGGCGGCGCGGCGCGAGACCGGCGACGGCCTGCTCACCGCCGAGGAGCTGGCCACCCTCGACCTGCAGGGCACCGCCTGGCTGGTGCTCAGCGGCTGCGGCACCGGCACCGGGGAGATCCGCTGGGGCGAGGGGGTGTTCGGCCTGCAGCGCGCGGCGCGGCTGGCCGGGGCCCGGGTCTGCGTGATGAGCCTCTGGCCGGTGCCCGACGACGAGGCGCGTCACTTCATGGAGGATCTCTACTCGCTGCACTTCGGCGGCGAACCGGCGATCAGTGCCCTGTCCCGGGCCACCAGGAACGCGCTGCAGCGGGCCCGTGAGAACGGCAGCCGGCACGGCGCGCACCCCCGGGCCTGGGGTGCCTTCGTGGCGGCCGGGGCCTGGGAGTAGGCACTTCAGATCTCCAGGCCGAACTCCTTGATCGAGGGGAGTGCACCGCCCTTTTCCTGTGCCTTCATCACCCGCGAGAGACAGCCCCCCTTGCAGTAGCCCCGGTGGTAGTGGCGGCAGAAGCGGCACTCGTCGAAGATACCGCCGTCCGCCCGGCTCTTCATCTCGCGTTTCAGGTGGGCGTTCAGTTCCTGCGGGCTGCTGAACTGCTCCAGCCGGACCTGTCCCACCTGGGAGAGGGGGAAGCAGTGCCAGACGTTGAGGTCGGCGTCGATGTCGGGGATCGGGTTGCAGGTGGACTGGAAGGTGCAGCCGGAGTAGTAGAGGCGACCGATCTGCTCCCGGCTGAACATGCAGAGGATCATCCCGCAGTCGAACTTGATAAAGACCCGTTCCCGGTCGGAGAGCTCGGAGAACCGGGTGATCCGCTCAGCGGCCTCGCGGTGGTCCGCCAGTTCGAGGTGGGCGTTGTCCTGGCCCCAGATCGGCATGCCGATCCCGAAGCGGATTACCGGGTTAAGGTTGTACTGCTCGATCAGCTGGTGCAGGAAATCCATCTCCGCGTCCGGTTTGAACAGGGTGAATCCCACGGTGACCATCCGCCCCAGCTGCTCCAGGGTCTTGCGCAGCTCGGTATCCTCGCTGCTGCCCCGTGCCCCCGGCTCGTTGACGTTGACGATGATCATGATCCGGCCGTCCCTGCCCCGCTCGGCGAGGTAGTCGCGGGTCTCCTGGCGCATGATCCCGTTGGAGAAGATCTTCAGCGGCCGCCCCCGGCTGAACACCGCTTCGGCCGCCTCGGCGAACTGCGGGTGCATGGTCGGTTCACCGCCGAGGAAGACGATCTCCTCCCGGGGCGTCGCCTGGTAGAAATCGAGGATTCTGTTCAGTGCGTCGAGGGTGATGAACTTCGGGGTGAAGCCGCTGTCCGCCGCCGCTTCGGGTGCTTGCACACCGGGATCCCGGCCCTCTTCGGGCAGGCTCACCTTGCCCCGGGCAAAGCAGTAGGGGCAGTTGCGGTTGCAGACGTTGGTGATCAGGATGTTGGCCATGGCGCATCTCCCTGGTGAACGCGGTGCGGGCGTGCAGGACCCGGAATGGTATGGCCTGCGGGGGAGCGGGGTCAAGGGATGGCCGGCGCCGGCCTACTGCTTCACCACCTCGGAGTTGAACACGCTGTTGGCCACGGACACGGTGCGGCCGTCACAGTCGATCAGGGTCTGGGTGGTGCCGATGGCTTTCAGCGTCCCCTTCTCGCCGCGGACTTCCAGCGGCTGCCCGGCGCGGAAGATCTTCCGTGCGTAGAACCCGGCGATGATGTTCTGGGTGGTCTCGCGGGTGCCGAGGCCGAAGGAGAGGCCAAAGGCCAGGGCTCCTGCCGAAAGACAGCAGACGGTGACGATGCGGATGATGTCGGTGTCGATCTTCAACTGGCTCAGGGCCATGATCACCGAGACGAAGAAGATCAGGCCGGAGACCACGTTGCCCAGCGCCGGCCCGAAATCGAGGCCCGACCCTTCGGCGGAGCGGGCGATGGTGCCCCCGGCGAACTGGCCCAGCACGCTGCCCAGCAGGATGATCAGCACCGCGGCAAACATGCTCGGCACATAGCCGAGGAAGGCGCCCAGGGCATCGGAAACGGCGGTAAGGCCCAACGCGTCCGACATGGCCCGGGCAAAGAGGAAGAGCAGCAGGAAGTAGAAAATCCGGGGCAGCAGCTGGCTCAGCGGCTTGGTGATCCCGATACGTTTCAGGCTCGATTCCAGACCGAGCTTTTCGGGCAGCGCATCGATCCGCAGCCGCTTGAAGATGATCCGACAGACCCGCTCGATGATTTTCGCGACCAGGAGGGCCAGGAGCAGGAGCACGATGCCGGAGATCATGGTGGGGGCAGCGGAGATGACCGATTCGATCATGTCCTGAAAGGCCTTGATCAGCTGGTCCTTGATGAGCAGGGTTTCATCCACGGTCCGGCCCTCCCTTTGGGGTGATCTTTCCGGTGAAAAAATGGAACATGATATTGAGGATTTCCATCAGCCAGAAAAAGGGCATCTGGACCGAGACCTGGGTCATCTCGGCGGCCAGACGGCGCCGGCCGATCCCCCGGGTGACCCGGTCAACAAACTCGGCGGAGGGCGTCTCCCGCAGGGACGCCAGCTCAGGCAGCGGTTCGCCGCAGTCGATGTTATCCTCCGGCAGAGTCTCGTCCGGTTCCAGATTGTCGTTCAAAAGGTATCGCCCCCTCGTCCGTTGCCGCCGTCCGGGTTGCTGAACCGCCGGCGAAACTCTTCGCGGCCCCGTTTGACCCGCATCTTCACCGCCGAGAGCCCCAGTCCCAGCTGGTCGGCGATCTCCTGGTAGGAGAAGCCGTCCACGTCCCGCAGGATCAGCGGGATGCGCAGGGTGTCGGGGAGGTCGTCGATGGTGGCGCTGATCCGTTCGCGGGTGGCGGCCTCCTCCAGACTGCTCACGCCCGCGGCGTCCACGGTGAGCCCCGGTGCGTTCTCCACTCCCGGTTCGTCAACGTCCACGAACACCCTGTTCTTCTGCTTGGCGATGAAGTTCAAGCAGTGGTTGACCTTGATCTTCCTCAGCCAGGTCTTGAATGCCGACCGCCCCTCGAAGCGCGGCAGGGCAAAATAGGCCCGGACAAACACTTCCTGGGCCAGGTCCTCGGCATCCGCCGGGGACCGCGTCAGGTAACGGCAGTTGGAGAGGATCTTCCCCTGGTGGCGCTCCACCAGAACCTCGAAAGGCTCGGCCACACCGCCGGCGACGCTGGTGGCTTCACGCACCAGGTCCTCGTCAGTTCTCAGATCCTCTTCCGGCACCCCGTTTCCCCTCTAGTTTGGACAGGATGAAGTGTGAAAAGTCACAGCCGCAAAGGGTGAGCAACACAATGGTGCGTGGAACCGCTCCATTGCGGCAATCATACCCCACTTTCAGCCGGGGCTTCCAACCAGGCCGGCAGCTGGTCGGTGAGCCGGCCGCCCCGGGCCGAGCGGTGGGTGATTTCCCACGCCGGGAGCCAGGCCAGACCCAGGGCCACCACTTTCACGTCGCTGCGTCGCGGTTTCACCGGGAACAGTTCGTTGGCCTCGGCCGCCTCGGTCCACGTTTCGGCGATCAGCGCCGACTCCTCCTCGATCTCCCGCCGCAGGTCCTCCATCTCCTGCTCCAGACGTTCGATCTCCTCCTTCGACTCGGCGATGGAGGCCTTGGCCTTGGCGGTCATCCGCCGCTTGCGGGCCGCGGTGGAGAGCCCGCGGCTGGAGCGCCGTTTGCCGAACACGCCGAAGAGGCCGATCAACGATTCGCCGGCGGAGATCAGCTCCTCCCGCTTCCGGGATTCGTAGGTGGCCGTGTCCCGCTCCAGCTCCTGCTCCTCGCGGGCCAGCCGGCTCTCCAGCTTGTCCAGCTTCTTCTGGTACTTGCGGCGCATCTTGTCCACTTCGGCATCCCGCTGTTCCCGGGCGGCCTGCCGTGCCCGCAGGCTGAACTCGGCGGCGGATTCACCGGCCGTGCCGTAGAGCTTCAGTGTCGGGTTGTGCTGCAGCTCCAGGCGCTGGTCGTGGTAGAGGGCGTCGGAAAAGTCCTTGGTCAACGCTTTCAGCTCCCGGGCCGAGTTGAGCTGCTCCGGGACCGTGCCGAAAAAGGCTTCGGCCGCCGGCCGGGATTCCAGTTCCTCCGTCTCCAGTGAAAACGGCTCGGCGTCCGACCAGTCGATCACCGGCCCCAGCTCCCGGGCGTGGACCAGGCGGCCCACCGGCCGCTTGA
The DNA here is from genome assembly GCA_963836075.1 of uncultured Acidobacteriota bacterium. Classification (GTDB taxonomy): domain Bacteria; phylum Acidobacteriota; class JAQAZP01; order JAQAZP01; family JAQAZP01; genus JAQAZP01. The sequence continues at coordinate 2,210,669 of CAWIIB010000001.1, read as the reverse complement.
CGTTGACCCGCCGTTTCTGGTCCACGAAGCTCACCCGCCCCAGGGCCAGCAGGGCCGGCTCGTAGACCAGCGCCGTCTCCGGCTCGGCGGCCTGGCGGCCCAGCTCCTTTTCCAGCAGGCCCAGGGCGCGGTGGCCGTCAAAGGCCGCCGGGATGAAGAACTGCTCCACACCGGGGGAGAGCAGAGGCGGGCCGGCGGTGTAACCGTCCGGCGGCGGGGCGTCCTCCGGCTGGTTGCGGGAAGGGCGGCGGCCGCGGTGCCTTTTTTGCGCTGGGCTGTGGGCGCCGTCTGCTCCTCTGCGGCCGGGGGCTCGGTTGCCTGGCCCCGCTCCTCCCGCAGCTGCCGGATCTGGTCCCCGGTGAGCGGGCCGCGGAGGTAGCTCATGGCCCAGCGGGTCTGGAAGATCAGCGGGCTCTCCTCGTGGACGTTGTGCAGCAGGAAGACCCGCGACCCCAGACCGGCGATCATCTTTTCCAGGTCCCCGCGCTGCAGCGGTTCGCCGCCGCCGGTGGCCGCGGTCTCCAGGCCGTCGAGCACCCGCATCTTGTCCCGCTCGGTCTGCAGCTTGCCGATGAACCAGGTGCCGGTGTTGCCCAGTGCCTTGTAGTCCAGGTCCACCGGGTTCTGGGTGGTCAGCATCACCCCCAGGCCGTAGGCCCGGGCCTGTTTGAGCAGGGTGAGCAGGGGCCGCTTGGAGGGCGGGTTGGACACCGGGGGCAGGAAGCCGAAAATCTCGTCGAAATAGAGCAGGGCCCTGAGGCTGGTGGTCCCCGGCTGGCGGCGGACCCAGCTGACCACCTGCTCGAGAAGCAGGGTGGTGAAGAACATCCGCTCCGCGTCGTTGAGATGGGCGATGTAGAAGATGCTGTGGCGCGGTTTCCCGTCGCCGGTCTGCAGCAGCCGGCCCACGTCCAGCGGTTCACCGCGGAGCCAGGTCTCGAACCCCGGGGCGGCGAGGATGTTGTTCAGCGACATGGCCAGGGTGAAGCGGTCCTTCTCGGGGAAGAAGGTGTCCACGTCGAACACCCCCAGCCGGCGCACCGGCGGCGCCTGGATCGAGGTGATCAGGGCGGCCAGGTCGAGGTCCTGCCCCTCGCGCCAGAAGTGCTCGAAGATGGTGCAGAGCAGGATGTGCTCCCGGCTGCGCAGCGGGTCGGCATCCACCCCGGCCAGACCCAGCAGGGCGCTCACCGTGCCCCGGATCTGGTCCCGGGCCGCTTCGGCGTCGCGGTCCCAGTCCACCACCGGGGCTTTCAGCGAGGCGAGGATCGACACCGGCAGGCCGGCGCTGGATCCCGGGGTGAACACGCTCACCTCCGCGCTCTCGCGCAGCCGCCGGATCCGCTCCGGGCCCTGCCCCCAGTCCTCCAGGCCCTTTTTCCAGGTGGTGGAGATGTGTCTGGCATAGTCCGGCACGCTCATCCCCTTGCGCCGCGCATCGTCCACGTTGACCCACGGCTCGAAGTCGGCGGGCCGCAGCTCGGGGAAGGTGAGGTTCAGGTTCGGCATGTCGCCCTTGGGATCGATGATGATCGCCGGGACGCCGTCCAGCGCCGCTTCTTCCAGGAGGTCGATGCACAGGCCGGTTTTCCCCGAGCCGGTCATCCCCACGCAGACGGCGTGGGTGGTGAGGTCCCGGGCGTCATAGACCACCGGCCGGTCCAGCAGCCGGGAGCCGGCCAGATCGTATTCCCGGCCGAGGTAAAACGCGCCGAGCTTCTCCAGGGGTTTTACTCCCGCCTTCGTGCCGCTCATGATCTCCTCCGTGATGCTTCGCGTCAGTCCCAGGGTGTGGATGCGGGGTCATTTAATCACAGCCGGCAGGTGAAATAAAACAGGGGCCGGACCGTTCCTCCACCGGTCCAGCCCCCACGAGCGTGCCGAAACATCATGGCCCGCAAGATCAGTATCCGATTATTTGAACCAGGTTCCTCGCCTGCTCCACCCAGTGGTGCACTTTCCCCTGGCTGGGCAGCCGCTGGACAAATTTCCCGGTGCGGTTGCGCTCCACCATCTCCTGCAGCAGGCCTGCCGGTTCCCGGTCAGCCAGTTCAGAGACCGTACTTGCCCCGGCCGCGGCCAGCAGGTGGGCATACTCTGTTCCCACCCCCCTGACCCGGCAGAGGTCGGCCAGGCGCACCCAGCGGTCGATCTGCTCCCGGCCCAGGCCGGTGCGCCGGGAAAGCTCCCGGCGCCCCTCGTCGGTGCGCCATTCTTCCAGCAGCTGGTTGGTGGACCGTATTCCGGCCTGGCGCAGTAGATCCGCGTGCGCGGGCCCGATGTCGTCCAGCAGTGTCAGTGCGGCCACGTCCCTCCTCCTTGTGGTCTCGTACAGTGTGTGGCCGTTGGTGAAGCACTCCGGCCCCGGGCAATGCGGCAGCATCCCGGTCTTTTCGGTCTCTCTTACCTGTGACAGGAATGAGGACGAAAAGTCACCTGGAACAGGTGTTGAAGGGTAAAAAAGGCCCCTGGACCGTTACCGGTCAGGGGCCTCATTTTCTGTCATTGAGAGGAGCAGGCGCAGCCTGCGACGCGGCAATCTCAGACCGTGTCGGCCAGGCCGCGGAACTTGGCCTCGGTCATCAGATACTCGGCCAGCTTCATCAGGTGGTTCTTCTCGGCCTTGATGATGGCGTTTACCGTCTGGTTCTCGCCCACAACGTCCTTCATCGCCTGGTAGTACTGCAGGGTGGCTTTCTCCAGCTCGAAGGCCCGGATCAGCGCGCTCTTCACATCGGTCAGCTCCTCCGGCTTGCCGTAGAGCCCGTCGTCGCCCATGAAGAACTGGGACATGGACATCACCCGCAGGACGGCCATCTGCTCTTCCGAGCCCGATACCTCACTGTCCGGCTCGGTGCGGTCCAGCAGTTTGCGGAACTGCTGTTCGTGAAGTTCCTCGTCCCGGGCCAGCAGGTCGAAGATCTCTTTCATCTCGGCGTTGTCCTTGAATTTCTTGGCCATCTTCTTGTAAAACAACGCGCCCAGCTCTTCGGTCTTCACCGCGAACTCGGTGGCTTTCCGTACCGTCCAATCCTGTGACATGACATCCTCCTGGGAAAGATAACGAACCGCTCCGGACGGGCCGGAGTTGTATGGATTCCTCTCGCGTGACCGGCAGCGCTGCCGGAAGAAGAAGTATAGGAGAGGGGAGTCCGGTTTTCAAGACCGCCGGAGCTCAGCCGAGAAAGAAAGCATTGAGCGAGTCCCGGTGCTGCAGAATCAGTCCCATGTAGACCAGCTCCAGCTCCAGCATCTCGTGGTCCTGCTTGCGCAGCCATTCGGAGAGCCAGCCGAAGCGCAGGGCCAGGATCAGGTCGGTGAGGCTCTGCCAGCTCTCCTCCGCGGCGAAGCTCGCCGCCCGCAGGTCGCTGATCAGCGCCCGGGCCATCTCGCCCCGCAGGCCGGCCGGGTTCTCGAAACCGGCGCAGCCGAGGAGGTTGGCCACGTCATACAGCTCGGTCTTGGGGCCGGTGAATTCCCAGTCGATCACCGCGGCGATCCGGTCAGGGGCCCAGATCACGTTCACCGGGTGGTAGTCGCCGTGGCAGAAGGCCGCGGGCAGGGTGGGGCAGAGGGGGAAGAAAGAGCGCTCCAGGTGAGCCAGGACCGGCTGCACTTCGGCGGCCACCGCCGGCTTGCGGTCCCAGACTACCTCCAGCAGCTGCCGGATATACGGCTCCAGGGCAAAGACCTGCTGGTCCTGGAAGAAGGGGAGCCGGGCCGACTTCTCCCGCAGGGTGATCAGGAACCGGGCCAGGGCCTCGCCGCGCCAGCCGTGGCGGATAAAGGACGGCCGGGGCAGGTCACTGCCGGCCAGGTATGGCCGGAGCAGCCACTGGCCGCCCCGATTCGGCGAGGAACTCCCCCTGTCCGGTGCGCCGGTAGGCGAGGATTCCCGGCATCCCCTGTTTGTCGAGGTATTCGAGGGTGCCGGCGATGCGGAGTTTGGCCTTCCGGGTGTGGGGGAAGATCCGCTCGATGACCCAGGGGGACCCGGACCGGTCCTCCAGCACCGTGCGGTAATCGCACCGCTCGGGACTGCCCTCGATGAGGATGTCGGGGCGGAGTGGTCCCGCCTCGAGCCCCCAGCAGCTGAACGCGTCAAGAACGGCGGCATCGGACACGGGAGAGCTCTCCTCTACAGGCCAGACAGAAAAATGGCCGGGTGCGGCTTGATCATCCGCAGGACATTCGGCAGGGTAACATCGGCCATCTTCCGGCGGCAAGGATGTACGTGGTGGGCGGCGGGAGGATACCGATCGGCCGCGCCTAATTACTGGCCGCAGAGAGAGGATGGCGATGGAAACGACTTGCCGCTATGTGAAAAAGGAACTATATTGTTGTCAGTAATAGTTGGCATTCATTGCTGACCACCAGAGGCTGTCCCAGCCCGAGGCCGTTCGCACTTATCCCCGTTCCCCATTGTGGAGAAAAGTAAAATGAGAGTTGCAAGCTGTATTATCTTCGTGGTGCTGGTCTTTTGCTTTCTTTCCATGACGACGGTTGAAGCGCAGTTATTTGATCCCGGCGTGGAATACGCGGTCGGTGACTACCCCATTTCGGGAGCCATCGGCGACCTGAATGGCGATGGCCAGCTGGACCTGGCCGTGGCGAATTGGTATGACGCCAACATCTCAGTGCTGCTGGGCAATGGTGACGGAACATTCCAGACCGATGTGACTTATGAGGCCGGATATTCACCAAATGGGGTCTCAATTGGGGACCTGACGGGTGACGGCACTCCGGACCTGCTCTCGACAAATTACGCTCAGGACTACGTTTCGATGCTGCCGGGCAATGGTGACGGCACCTTCCAGGCCGCGGTGAATATTGGGACCGGCGATGGACCGTTTTCGACTGCCATAGGCGACCTGGATGGCGACGGCAATTCGGACATGGCCGTGGCGAATTTTTATAGCGACGACGTGTCGGTGCTTCTGGGGCATGGTGACGGCACCTTCGAGACCGCCGTCAGTTACGCGGCCGGTGATTCTCCTCTTTCGATCGTCATCGGCGATCTGAATGGGGACAGCAATCCGGACATCGTCGTTGCGAATTATAGTTCTGATCTCTACGGAGTCATGGTGCTTCTGGGCAATGGCGACGGCACCTTCGAGGCCGCCGTTCACTACGGGACCGGGGTCGGTACTCGTTCAGTGGCCATCGGCGACCTGGACGGAGACAGCACTCCCGATCTTGCTGTGACGAATGAGAGCAGTGACGATGTCTCGGTGCTGCTGGGCAATGGCGACGGCACCTTCGAGACCGCCGTCAGTTACGGGTCCGGAGACTACTCTCATTCGGTGGTCATCTGCGACCTGTTCGGCGACGACAGCCCGGACCTGGCGGTGACCAACTATTGGAACGAAAATCTCGCGATTCTGCGGGGCAACGGTGACGGCACCTTTCAGGCAGCGGTGAATGTCGGGGTCGGGGCCGAACCTGTCAAGGTGGTCAGCGGCGACCTGGATGGTGACAACCACCAGGACCTGGCCGTGGTCAATCATGGCAGCGACAATGTTACGGTGCTTATAAATGCGGTGGTAACGGTCTCGGCAGACCTGACCTGCATGCCGTCATCGGGCACCGTGCCGTTCACGACACAGATGACAGCAACGGTGACCAACAACTACACGGAACAAACCCGCCGGTTTGCCATGCACGTGGACGTTGCGTTGGCCCGTGGTGGATCGTTCCCCAACTGGCGGGCCGGATACACCGATGTGCCCGCGGCCAGCAGCTTCCAGAGCAGCTGGAGAACAACGATCCCGGCGCTGTTTATCATGATCGGTGACAACGTGTTCACGATTGTGGCCGAGGACGTAACCCCTCCGCCGTTCAACCAGCCACCCTACCAACCTTCGGGTGGTGCAGACGTCGACTTCAGCACGGTGACGGGGATCGCACCCTGATCGCCGGCCACCGCACCGGCTTTGGGAACTTCCGGGGCCGGTGTTGCTTTGTACTGCCATCTTTGCCCACGCCAGGCGGTCAACCATGCCTGCCGCAGTGATGATGAGGGAGGGTGGAAATGAAAAACCCCAACGTGGTGTTGGGGTTATCTCGATCAAAGAATGGTGCCGAAGGGGGGACTCGAACCCCCACGCCCTTTCGAGCACTGCCCCCTCAAGACAGCGTGTCTACCAGGTTCCACCACTTCGGCACGCGGGATGTTTTCTGCACGTCAGCGCTGTTACTCTGTCTCGCCCGCTCCGGCGGCCGCTTCTTCGCCGCCAGCGGTCTCGCCGGCGGTTGGGAGCGCCGCGGCGTCCTGCCCCTCGGTCTCGCCCGTCACCGCCGGTGAGGTCTCGGTGGTTTCGGGAGCCGCGGGCGGGAGCACGGCCTGGTCGGCCGGGATGGCCGGCTCGGTCTGCTCCACCGAATCCATGATCGACGGCGCTTTGCGCGTGGCCACGATGGCCAGGCTGAGCGAGGTGATCATGAACAGGACGGCGGCGGTGGTGGTCAGCTTGGTCAGCAGCGTGGCCGCACCCCGGCTGCCCAGGGCGGTCTGGCTGCCGCCGCCGCCGAAGGCCCCTGCCAGATCAGCACTCTTGCCGGTCTGCAGCAGCACCACCAGGATCAGAAACATACACACGGCAACGTGCAACAATGTCAAGAGGATTGCTAGCATGGTCCTGTAAAAGTAAAAATCCCTGCTCCCTTTCCCGTTTCCGGCTCAGCGGAAATTGACGATTTTGGAAAAGGAGTCGGGCTTCAGGCTGGCCCCACCGACCAGAGCGCCGTCGATGTCAGGCTGTGCCATCAGATCGTTGATGTTATCCGGCTTGACGCTGCCCCCGTACTGAATCCGAATCGCCTGGCCCAGCCCGTTCTGGCTGAACGAGGCGAGCATTTCACGAATCCAGCCGTGGACTTCACCCGCCTGTTCAGGCGTGGCGGTCAAACCAGTCCCTATGGCCCAGATCGGCTCGTAAGCGAGCACCATACCATCAAGGTTGTCCTTTTTCAAGCCAATCAGGGCGCCGTTGACCTGGCGCCGGATCACGTTCAGCGTCTGTCCCGCTTCCCGGTCCTCGAGGCTTTCCCCGACACAGACGATGGGCTTCAAACCGGCCCCGATGGCGGCCTTGATCTTCAGGTTCACCGTCTCGTCGGTCTCCCCGAAGAACTGGCGCCGCTCGGAGTGGCCGATGATCACGTAGCTGCAGCCGGCATCGGCCAGCATCGCCGCCGAGATCTCGCCGGTGTAAGCGCCATCGGCTTCCCAGTGCAGGTTCTGGCCGGCCAGCATCACCCGGCTTCCGGTGAGGGCGGCGGCCGCGGCCTGCAGTGCGGTGAATGGCGGCGCCAGCACAACTTCGGTCCCGCCGGTATCCTTGACCAGCGGCAGGAACGCGTCGATGTAGGCCAGGGTCTCCCCGACGGTTTTGAACATTTTCCAGTTGGCGGCGATGATCGGGTTGCGCACTCTCGATTACTCCCTCTCCGCCCCGCCGGATCGCCGTTGGCGTCCGGGCGGGGATAGTGCTGTTCAGGCGTCGGTCAACGCGTCAACGCCGGGTAGAACCTTGCCCGCGAGATACTCCAGCGACGCCCCGCCGCCGGTGGAGATGTGGGTGATCCGGTCGGTCACGCCGGCCTTGGCCACCGCGGCCACCGAATCGCCCCCGCCGACGATGGAGACGGCGTCCGAAGCGGCCACCGCCCGGGCCACGGCCAGGGTCCCCTCGGCGAAGGCCTCCTTCTCGAAGACCCCCATGGGCCCGTTCCAGACGATGGTGCCCGCCCCGGCCAGCTGGTCGGAGAACTGCTTCACCGTGGCCGGGCCGATGTCGAGGCCCACCAGGTCTTCGGGGATGTCCACGCTGTACACCGTGGTGGCCCCGGAGGCTGCCTGCAGGCTTTCCGCTCCCACGTGGTCCACCGGCAGGAAGACCTTGACCCCCGCTTCCTTGGCCCGCTGGAGCAGGCTGCGCGAGAGGTCCACGTGCTCGGTGTCCAGCAGCGAGAGGCCGATCTCGTGGCCCTGGGCCCTGAGGAAGGTGTAGGCCATGCCGCCGCCGATGAGCAACGTGTCGAGCTTTGACATCAGGTTTTCCACCACCGGGATCTTGTCCGAGACCTTGGCCCCGCCCAGCAGCGCCACGAAGGGCCTTTTGGGGTTGCTCACCGCGTTGCCCAGGTAGTCGATCTCTTTCTTCATCAAAAAGCCGCAGGCCGCCCGGGGGAAGTGGGCGGTGATGCCCACGTTGGACGCGTGGGCCCGGTGCGCGGTGCCGAAGGCGTCGTTGGCATACTCGTCGAATCCCCGGGCCAGGGCGGCGGCGAACTGGGGATCGTTCTGCGTCTCCCCCTCGTGGTAGCGAAGGTTCTCCAGCAGCACCACCGACCCCGGGGCCAGGGCGTCCATGGCCCCGGTCACCACGTCGCCCACACAGTCGGGCACGAAAGTCACTTCCCGGCCCAGCAGCTGGGACAGGCGGGCCGCCACCGGCTGGAGACTCAGTTCGGGTACCGCCCGGCCCTTGGGCCGTCCGAGGTGCGAGGCCAGGGCCAGGCGGGCGCCGCCGTCCAGCAGGCAGCGGATGGAGGGCAGTGCCGCGCTCAGCCGGGTATCGTCGGTCACCTGCTGCTGCTCGTTCAGGGGGACGTTGAAGTCGACCCGGAGAAAAACCTTCTTACCGTCAACCTGCAGCTGGTCGACGCTCAGCTTCTTCAACATGGTTCGTCACTTTCCACAGGCGGGGCCTGAGCGGACTCTCCGCCGGTTTAACCGATGTACTTGATCAGGTCGCGAATCCGGCAGGAATAGCCCCACTCGTTGTCATACCAGGAGAGCACCTTGACCATCCGCGGGCCCATCATCCGGGTGAAGCCGGCATCCAGCGCCGAGGACTCGTCCATCCCGTTGAAGTCGATGGAGACCAGCGGCTCCTCGCTGTAGCGCAGGATGCCCTTGAGCTCGCCCTCCGCGGCAGCCTTCATGGCGCCGTTGACCTCATCCACCGTGGTGTCGCGGCCGAGATTGGCTACCAGGTCCACCACCGAGACGTTGGGGGTGGGGACGCGGATGGCGAAGCCGTCCAGCTTGCCCTGCAGCTCCGGCAGCACCAGGGCCACCGCCTTGGCCGCGCCGGTGGTGGTGGGGATCATGGAGAGCGCCGCCGCCCGGGCCCGTCTGAGGTCCTTGTGCGGCAGGTCGAGAATCCGCTGGCCGTTGGTGTAGGAGTGGATGGTGGTCATGATGCCGAGCTCGATGCCGAAGGTGTCGTTGAGCACCTTGGCCACGGGAGCCAGGCAGTTGGTGGTGCAGGAGGCATTGGAAATGATGTGGTGTTTGTCCGGGTCGTAGGTCGTGTTGTTCACGCCCATGACAAAGGTGCCGTCAGGCTCCACGGCCGGGGCCGAGATGACCACCTTCTTCGCGCCGGCGGCGATGTGCTTCGAGGCGCTGTCGTGGTCGCGGAACAGGCCGGTGGATTCAACCACGATGTCCACGCCCAGCTCGCCCCAGGGCAGGTCGGCCGGATTGCGCTCGGCCAGCACCTTGATCGTGCGGCCGGCCACGCGTATCGAGTCCCCGTCCACGGACACCTCTTCCTTGAGGTTGCCGTGGACCGAGTCGTATTTCAGCAAGTGGGCCAATGTGGCGGCGTCGGTGATGTCATTGACCGCCACGATCTCCAGTCCGCTGTCCGCCATGGAGCAGCGCAGGAAGTTCCTGCCGATCCGACCGAAGCCGTTGATGCCGATCTTGATACCCATTGAAAGATCCCCTCCGCTTGGCCATCAGGCCGTGAGACAGTGTTTACCCGGGTGACGGAAGTCATCCTGTGTTCCGATGAGGGGAAGGATTATACCACCTGCCCCCCGGCGGCAAAAGGTATAATGACCTTTAATCGGGTGAGCGGTGACACCTCCCCCCGGAGCGGTTGCCAAACGGCGGTTCCGGGGATATCCTGCCGCTGGAATGACCGGTGGGGACGGCCCCGGGGAAGGGAATGATGCACAGGAAGCTCAAACTGCCAGGGCCCGGATGGGCACTGCTCTGCCTGCTCGGCCTGGGCCTGCTGCTGGCCGGGGTATGGCCGGCGCCGGTGACCGGCGAAGGAGAACCGATGGCGACGGGCCTGGTCATCCTGCCCTGCGGGACGGAGATCGTCGTGGAACTGGCGGTTTCGTCCCGCCAGCGGAGCCGCGGCCTGATGTTCAGGGACGATCTTCCCGCGGGGCAGGGCATGCTGCTGGTCTTTTCCAGCACCGGTTTCCGCTCCATCTGGATGAAGAATGTCCGTTTTCCCCTCGACCTGCTCTGGCTGGACAGTTCGGGGCGCGTGGTTCACTTCGAGCAGAACGTCCCACCCTGTCCGGAGGAGCCCTGTCCCAGTTACCAGCCGATGTGCAAGGCCAGTGCGGTGCTCGAACTGAATGCCGGGTCGGTGGAGAAATGGGATATCGATCTGGGCGACCAACTGGTGATTATCCCGCCGCTGCCTTGAAAAAGACCTCAGCAAACCCACGCGAACGCTTGTCCCTGCTGGTTTCCCCGCCGGGGGACAGGGCGGTTCAATGCTTGACTTCCCGTTACTTTCGTGCAAATCTTTTTGTGACGTGACCTGATCGTCGTCTGGAGATTTCGTCTGCAGACCCCGTTCGGGGTAAGGAGGTAACAACGTCATGAGAAGAATACTGCCGGTGCTGCTGCTGGCCCTGCTGGTCTTCTACGGGATTCACTTCAACGTGGTCCGTGACCAGGACGCCCGGAGCATCGCCAAACTGAACAATATTATCGAGGGTCTGGAACTGAGGAATGAGAAGCTGGACCAGCAACTGGAGATGTCCCTGACCCGCAGCCGGGTCCGGGACTATTTCGACACGCGGCGGGTCAATCTCTCACCCCGGGAACTGAAGGCGATCAGCGAATCGATCCTCAAGGTGAGCGACAGGTACCAGATCTCCCCCGAGCTGATCATTGCGCTGATCGAGACCGAGAGTGCCTTTGACAAGAACGCCATTTCGGAAAAGGGCGCCGTGGGGCTGATGCAGCTCCTGCCTTCCACCGCCGCGGACGTGGCCCGCGACCTGAAGATCGAGTGGGAAGGGGCGCACCTGCTCCACGACCCGGGGCTGAACATCGAGATGGGGGCTTTCTACCTCAACCAGCTGTTCGAGAGGTTCGACGACATGGACCTGGCCCTGGCAGCTTACAACATGGGGCCGAACCGGGTGGAGACCATCGAGCGGCTGGGTCTGGAGAAGCCGAAGAGATACGCCCGGTCGGTGCACGGGAAACTGGCGACGATTGAAGACATCCAGTAGAGCAGGGGCGGGCAGCGGCGGTCCGGGCGGCTGGCGCGGGGCGCTGCCGCTGCTCCTCATCGCGTTGCTGCTGGCCCTCCTCTTTGCCGACGTCCTCCTCGGTGACCGGACGCTCTATTTCCGGGATATCTACAACAACCACCTGCCGCTGAAGGCCCTGCAGGCCGGGCAGATCCTTGCCGGCACGGTGCCCCTCTGGAACCCCGGGCTCTCCGGCGGCCAGCCGCTGCTGGCCAACCTCAACCTCTTCACCTTCCACCCGTCCACCCTGCTCTTCCTGGCCCTCGACCCGGTGAGTGCCGTGAACTGGACGGTGTTTCTCCAGCTGCTGCTGGCCGGCTGGTCCTCGTTCCTCCTGGCCCGGCGGATGGGCTGGGGCGAGGCCGGCGCGCTGTTCACCTCCCTTGCCTTCACCCTCTCGGGCTACATGCTCTCCCTGGGCAACCTGCTGAACATGCTCAACTCCGCCGCCTGGCTGCCGCTCACCGCCTGGCTCTTTCTCGGCTGGCGGCGGAACCGCTCGCCGCTGGCCGGGGCCGGCTGCCTGCTCTCGCTGGCCGTCCAGCTGCTGGGCGGCGACCCCGGCATGGTGCTGGCCACCCTGCTGCTGCTGGCCCTGCTGGTCTTCCGCCGCGAGAGTGCGGACGGCCCGGAGAGGCCCCGCTGGCGCGAGCTGGCCTCGGTGGCCGGCCTGTCGCTGGCCGCCGCCGGGCTCTGCGGGCTGCAGCTTCTCCCGTTCCTCGAACTGCTCCGCCAGACGGTGCGCGGCTGGGGGTTCACCTTTCGCGGGGCCACCTTCTGGTCCACCCACCCCCTGCGCCTGGTCGAGCTGCACCTGCCGGCTTTTTTCGGCGACGTGGACAGCACGGTGGCCGGCGCCCTCTGGGGCCACCGGCTGTTTGACGACGGCTACCCGCTGATCCTCAGCATTTACGCCGGCCAGGCCGTGCTGCTCTTTGCCGCCGCCGCGCTCCTTCGCCTGCGCCGTGACCGGGACGCCCTGCTCTTCGGCCTGCTCCTTGTCGCCGGGCTGGTGCTCTCCCTGGGCGGCCACACACCGCTCTACCGCCTGGTCTACGCCCTGCCGGTGGCCGGTGGGATGCGTTTCCCCAGCCGCTTCCTGATCCTGGTGACCCTGGCCCTGGCCCTGCTGGCCGGCAAGGCCTTCGGCCGCCTGGCCGGCGGCAGTTCCAGCGGCGTCGCCGAGGACCGCTCGCTGTCCAGGCTCTTTCTCGGGGCCATGGGCTGGTCGGTGGCAGCGGCGCTGCTACTGGGCGTCATTGCCCTGCGCGACGATTGGGCCGTGGGTCTCATGGCCCGGGCCGCGGAGGTGGATCCGGCCGTGCCGGCGCTCCGCGACACACTGGCCGGCGTGCTGGGACGCGGCCTGCTGGCCCAGCTGTGCCTGTTCGGTTCGGCGGCGCTGGCCTGGGCCGCCCTGGCCGGGCGGCTGCGGCGGCCCGTCTGTGCCGCCTTCGTGTTGACCCTCCTGGCGGCCGACCTCTGCCTCTTCGGGGCCGGGGTGAACTTCCGCACCGACCGCTCCTTCTTTGCCAGCGAACCCCCGGCGGCGGAGGCGATCCGTGCCGCCGCCGGGCACCGGGGCCTGGTGCGGGTCTACCGCGAGGACAAGCCGCAGGGCTTCCGTATCGACCCGCCGTCAAAGGAGAAGGAGTGGATCTGTCTCTGGGACCGTTCGCTCCTTTCCCCGCCCTCGGGGCTGCTGCTGGGGATCGGTTACGACCTGGGGGTGACCACCGATCTGCTCAGCCCCCGCGCCACCGCCGAGGCGGCGAGAAGGATGCACCGCGGCGGACTGCGGGAACGGCAGCTGATGTGGGATCTCTGCTCGGTGGACTACCTGCTGGGGTTCGACGGCCCGGGGCTCCCCGGCCGGACCCCGGTCTATCGCACCAGCGATTTCAGCACGATCTCCATGCTGGTGCAGCGCAACGACCTGGCCCTGCCACGGGCACGGCTGGTCCCCTCCGCTCTGTACGTGGAAGAGGGGGACGAGTTTGACGCGCTGTTCGCCGCCGGCTTCGATCCGCTGGGCCAGGTACTGCTGTCGGGCCATACGGCGGACCGGACTCCTCCTCCTCCGCAGACCGCGGATGGCGGAGAAATCCGCGGCAGCTGCCGCATCGTTCTCGACACCCCGGACCGGGTAGAGGTGGCGGTGGAGTCCGGACAACCGGCCTGGCTGGTGCTGGCCGACAGCTGGTTCCCCGGCTGGGAGGCCGAGGTGGACGGGGTCCGGCGCCCGGTGCTGCGGGCCAACGGCCTGCACCGTGCCGTCCGCGTGGAGCCGCAGAACCGCACGGTGACCTTCTCCTATCGCCCCGGTTCGTGGCGCGCCGGCCTGCTGCTTTCCCTTGCCACTTTCATGGTGCTGGGCTTATTCTTCGGCCTGGCCCTGCGCAGCCGGCGCAGGGCGGGGGAGGGGAGCTGAAATGGATGACGGCAGGCAGGACAAACGGCGGCGCATTTACCGCCTGGCCGGCGATCTGCTCAACGTGGGGTTGGTCTTTCCCGCGGCCATCGCCGTGGGCTACGGGCTGGGCTACCTCCTGGACCGCTGGCTCGGTACGGGACCATGGCTGGCGGTGATCCTCTGCATCGCCGGAGCGGCGGCCGCGTTCATCAACCTCTTTCGCGTGGCCTCCCGGCTGGAGGACTGAGCCGATCAACCGAGGCGAAGAGATGTCGAACCAGGCTGAAACGGCCCAGGGGGATCCGGCCGGACTGCTGATGCTGCAGCGCATCAAGCGCAATGCCCTTGTTTTTCTGGTTCTTGCGGCAGTGGCCAGCCTCTGGTTTCGTTCCTTCGCCACGACCTTCGGCGTGCTGGTGGGCGGGGCCTGCGCCGTGGTGAATTTCCGCTGGATCGAAGCCGGTCTGGACGCCGCAATGGGCGGCCCCATGTCACGTGGAAAGAGGGCATTGGCGGTGGCCAAGTTCGGCCTGCGCTATATCTTGCTCGGCCTGATCATCTATGCTATAGTCGCCAACCGTATCGCGGACCTGAAGGCTCTCCTTGCAGGTCTTTTCATCTTCGTGGTGTCCATCATGTGGGAGGCGTTCAGGTCGGCGCTAACCTCTTTCGGGGCAGCAGGTCCTGACGATCCCGGGGCTCAGAGGTAATTAGAGAATGCACGAGCCATCCCTCGTCACCTATTTCCTTCACATGCTGCTCAGTAAGTTGGGTGTTTCGGACGCGGTGCTCAACCGTTTCCTGCCCGATCACGTGGTGATGGTCCTCTTCCTCGTGCTGCTGGCCGCCATCGCCCTGCCGCTGCTGCGCCGGCGGTTCAAGGTTTACAAGCCGGGCGGATTCCAGCAGATCCTCGAACTCACCGTGGAGGGGATCCGCTCCCTGCTGGGCGACATCATCGGCCCCAAGGCGGACCAGCACCTGGTTATGCTGGGCACCTTCGGCATCTTCATCTTCGTGATGAACTTCTCGGGGATGATCCCCGGCCTGGGCCTGGCCACCTCGAGCCTCTGGGTCACCGTGCCCCTGGCACTGACCTCGTTCGCCTACTACAACTATCATGGTGTGAAGACCCAGGGCGTGGGCAACTACCTCAAGCACTTCTGCGGCCCGATCTGGTGGCTGGCCCTGCTGATGTTCCCCATCGAACTGATCAGTCACTGCGCCCGCCCGCTGAGCCTCTCGGTTCGTCTTTTCGGCAACATGTTTGGCGAGCACCAGGTGACCGGTGTCTTCATGGGCCTGGTTCCGGCCCTGGTTCCCATCCCGGTCATGGTGATCGGTCTCTTCGCCATCGTGCTGCAGGCTTTCATTTTCATGCTGCTGTCGGCTGTTTACGTGGGCGGTGCCATCGAAGTCGAGGATCACTGATCCACGATCGCAACGCACTCCAAATTTTGAGATAGGGTTTCGGCTTTGTGAAAATTGTAACAAGGAGGATGGGGATGCTGAAGAAAGTGTGGATTATCCTGGTGCTGGTTCTGATCGCTTCCGCCGCTCCGGTTATGGCCCAGGAGCACGGGGCAGAGGGTGGAGTCGTCGATATCACCTTCTGGAGCTGGCTCACCGCCGGTTTCTCCATGGCCATCGCGGCCTCTTTCTGCGGCCTGGCCCAGGGTAAGGCGATCGCCGCGGCCTGTGAAGGTATCGCCCGCAATCCCGGCGCTGCCGGTGCCATCAGGATTACCATGATCATCGGTCTGGCGCTGATCGAGTCGCTGGCCCTCTACGTGCTGGTGGTGATCTTCGCCAAGGTGTAACCGATCCTCGCAGGGTTGGTGAACCACCCAGAATGGGAAGAAAAGTATCACTTTTTTGGGTGGAATGTCGGTTCGCTTGTCGGGAAATAGTTTCATGATTTTCCCGTGAAGTTGACGGTCCGACAACCTCTGTGCATTCAAAGAGATCCGGGCAACGCTTCTGGCGCGGCCCGGGTCTTTTTTTTATGTATTGACTCCAGTTCTGGTACATGGTTTGCTCTGTTTCCAGTGCATGGAGAAGCATGGCCTGACGACGGCGCAGGGTTGCGGCCGGTTCAGGCGGCGTATTTCCAAATCTGTCTCTCGTCACAATATGGCATGCAGTTGCTTTTGAGTCACCCCCCCTGAGCAAGGGATTTCTGTACGCGGGTTCATGAGCCTGGCTGTTTTTCCAAAGTCTCACCGGAGCCGGCTGGCGGTGGTTCTGGCCCTGCTGGTCCTGCCTCTGGTTCTATGCCTGACGCCGGCCCTTCGGCCATGGGGAAACGTTGCCGTTGCCGGCGCATCCCGGTGCGAACCGGGGCTCCCCCTGGATGTGGCCTGGCAGGTCACTGATGGCGATCCCTCTCGTGCGGGAATGAATCTGACCCTCGTGCTCACCGCCAGGACCGATCTGCCAGCGGTGCGCCTGGACCTGCTGCTGCCTGAAAATGCATCGCTCCTCTCCGGGCCGGGCACATTTCAGGGAGCGCTGGTCCAGGGGCAGGAGGCCAGCCTGACGCTGTGTGTCTCCACCCGGGGGGCGGCAAAACTCCAGGCCCGGGTGACCGCGGTGACGCCCCGCGGGCTGGTCTTCCGGCGGGGTGCAACTCTGGACCTGGGCGAGGATGGCCGGTGGTTGCCCCGGTGTGACCCGGGCCGGCTGCTCAGTTCCCCGGACGGGGCACGGCAGGTGCGGGAGTTCCCCGCCGGCGGGCAGGAGGTGGCGCCATGAGCGGGCGGCGCCTCCCCTTCCTGCTGCTGCTGGCCGGCCTGCTGGCCGCCCTCGCTCTGCCGGCGGCTGCGGACTTCACGGCCCGCGGCACGTTCCTTTACGAGGACCGTCCCTTTGACCTCGACGGTTTCACCGGAGAGCAGGCCTTCCTGCCCATCCGCCGCGCGGACGTGGAGGTGGTGGACCTGCTGACCCAGACGACACTCGGCAGCGGCCTGACCGATGACAGCGGTGCGTTCCAGGTCGACGTGGCACTCACCGTGCCGCGGACCATCTATGTCAGGTGCCTCACCGACACCGCGGCCCACCCCCAGCTCCACCTGCGGGTGAAGAACGACATCCAGGAACAATCGGTCTACGCGGTGGCCGGGCCGCCGGTGACCGGTCACGACCCGTGGTCCGACATGCAGTGCGGCACCCTCACCGCCGCCGCCGGCGGGGCGGGGGAGGCCTTCAACATCTTCGACGCCGCCATCAAGTCGCTGGACTATCTCTTCCACCTCTCCGGCAGCTATCCCGGCCCGGCCTGGAATCTGACCCTCTTCTGGCGCGACGGCGCCGGTGAAGCCTCCAGCTGGTACGACGACGTCTACCGGCAGGTGATCATGGCCGACAGCGCGGGCTACGATGACTCGGTGATCCTCCACGAGACCGGCCACTATGTCCAGAGCGCCTTCGCCCTCTGCCAGAACCCGGGGGGCGCACATTTCATCACCGACATGAACCAGGACCGCCGCCTCGCCTTCTCGGAGGGCTGGGCCACCTTCTTCGCCTCGGCTGTCCGGCTCCACCACCAGGAGCCCGGGGCATCGATCTTTGTCCGGACCACCGGGGGGGCCGGGGCCGGCAATCTCGATTTTTCCTTTGAGCTGGAGGGGCCGTCACTGCCGGTGTTCGGCTCTTTCAACGAGCTGGCGGTGGGCGCCTGTTTCTGGGACCTGCTGGACCGCTCCCGCCGGCAGGGCGGGTACTTCCAGCTGGATGACGATTCCCTTTCCGGCCACGACCTCCGTGTCTGGACCGTGATGTCCGAATATCTTCCCGCCGCGGGTGAGGCCACCATGGAATCGTTCTGGAACGGCTGGGTTGCCACGGGGCAGGAGCAGTTGTCCGGAGCCCAGGAGATCTTCAGCGTCCTGGGTATGGAATACATGGCCGACACCGGGGAGCCGCTGGACAACAAGGTCACTGGCGCCACGGAACTGGGGCCGGCCGATCCCCAGCTCGAGGCGCGGGTGGTGGTCAACGAGATGGGCCTCGGCGCTGTGGACTGGCTCGAACTGTATAACGGAGGCGGCACGGCGGTGGATCTCGAGGGGTGGACGGTGCGGGCTGGCCGCAGCGGCGGGCCGGTGACCGAGATCATCCTGCCCTCCTGTACTCTCTATCCGCACCACTTTCTGGCACTGTTCGAGGGCAGCGGTTCGGACGGCACAGACCGCATTTTCCTTCCCGGGACCAACATCCCCTGGACCACCAGCGGCGCCGGATACTGCGCCCTGCTGGACAGCGCCGGCGCCGGCATCGACTTTTGCCGCTGGGGCGGGGCGTCGGAACCGCCGCCCGCGGGAACCGCCTGGTCCGGCAGCGATCCGGACATTCCCTTCCAGGGTATGAACCTCGGCCGCGACTCCGCGGGCAGCGATGCGGACCAGGGCGGCGATTTTGATTCGGTGGCCCCCACCGCCGCCGGGCCCAACTGGAAACCGGGCAGCGGTCTGCACCACCACTCGTTCTATCCTGCCGGCGACCAGGACTGGCTCTATGTGCAGGCCCAGGCCGGGCAACGATACGACCTGGAAGTGTTCAACCGCTGCTCGGGCGCGGCGGCCAGCATGACGCTTTTGGCCCCGGACGGTATCACCGCGCTGTTCAGCGAGGGCTGTGACGGGAGTTTCGGCTGCGGCCCCCGCCGGGCCTGGATCGCTCCGGCTGACGGACGCTATCTGTTGAACCTGGTCAACGACTGCCGGCAGGGCGACTACGGATCATATGATCTGCAGGCCACGGTGATCCCGGTAACCGTGCCCTCCGCGGCTGCGCTGTCGCCCGCACTGCTGGGCCTCGACGTCACCCGCCCGCTGACCCTCAGCGGCGACGGGTTCGTGCCCGGGCTCGCCGCCCGGTTCTCCTCGCCGGAGATCACCTGCCGGCGGGTGGATGTGGTGGACCGCTCCACCGCGGTGCTGCTGGTCCGCACATCCCCCCAGGCGGCCCCCGGCAGCCACGATCTGCTGCTCCGCGGCCCCGACGGGGCCGAGACGGTATTGCCCGCGGCGCTCCAGGTGGACCCGGCCCGCAGCGCGGTGGTGATCAACGAACTGAACGTTCTGGAGAACTGGGTCGAACTGCGAAACAGCGGCATCGTGACCGTGGATCTCACCGGTTGGGAACTCCGGCTGGGTGCGGGTAGCAGTATGGTGACCGTGGTGCTCCCGCCGGCCTTCATCGGTCCCGGGGCCTTTCTCACGATCTACGACCTGGGGACACCGGGGGAGAACAGTCCCGCCGAGCTCCACCTGGACCAGTTCTTTGGCTGGGGTGCAGGGAGCTACGGCTCCATCGCCCTGGCGGACGCCGCGCTCGCCGGACGGGACTTTGTCCGCTGGGACGGGGCTACCGGCAGCAGCCTCAACCGGCCTCCCGCGGGAACCGGATGGTACGGGCCGAACCCGGTGGTCGACTCGGAGTCTTACGGCCTGGGACGAGACCAGGGCAGCTCGGATACCGACCGGGGTTGTGATTTCAGCGCCCAGCAGGGTTCACCGGGCCAGGTGAACAGTGCCCCGGCCCCCCTGGATGCCCAACTGGAACTGCTGCAGGAGAACTGGATCGGTGAGGAGTTGTCGCTTCAGCTGGCGGTCACCGGGGGAGAGCCCCCGTATCGCTGGTTCCTCTCCGGCGGGTTTCTGCCCCCCGGCCTGTCGCTCTCCCAGACCGGTCTGCTCCAGGGAACGCCCGCGTCCCTCGGGTCGTGGCCGCTGGACCTGTCGGCCACCGATGCCGCCGGCCGCTGGGACTCCGGCGAACTGCTGCTGGAAATCCTGCCGGGGCTCAGCGCTTCGATCCAGGCCCAGCCCGCCGCGGCCGCCTTCCCCTGCACCGTGGCCCTGGACGTGGCCCTGACCAACCTCAGAGCCGGGGATGCCACGGTGCAGGCCGAACTGACCGCGGCCGGGGCGCCACCGCACGGGAGCGCCGCCCACGACGTCGCCAGCGGCACGCTGGTACTGCGGCCGGGCCAGACAACGCACTTCGACCTGGCCTGCGACATCCCCGACATCCCCCAGTTCCGCAGCGGGGTCATCTTCCAACTGGTTCTCAGAGACGCGGCGGGCGGGGTCGAGCTGGCCGCCGCGCAGTTCGAGGTGCAAAACCAGCACCAGATTCAGCACCCGCAGTAGTCACTTCCTTGAAGCGCTGTTGCTCAGTCCCCGGCGAGACGATCGAGGATCAGCTTCGGCATGCCGCCGAAGTCGCCTGATGACATCACCAGCACCACATCGCCGTTGTGCGCGCCGCCGGCCACAAGAGCGGGAATCTCCTCCGCCTCCTCCGGGATGTGGGCGGTGATACCGGCCCCGGCAAGCTGCCGGCTCAACAACTGGCGGTCGAGACGGTCCTCCGGCGGAACTTTGGTGGTTTTGGGCAGCGGGGCCATCACCACCTGGTGGGCGTTGCCGAAGGAGGTGGCGAACTGGTCCTGGAACAGCCTGGTCTGGGTGGTGAAGGAACGCGGCTCGAAAACAGCCCAGACCCGCCGGCCCGGGTGAGCGTCGGCCACGGCTTGGAGAGTCAGACGGACGGCGGTGGGGTGGTGGGCGAAGTCGTCGATCACCGTGACCCCGCCAGCCTGGCCGACGATCTCCTGCCGCCGCCGCACCCCCTGAAAGCCGGCCATGGCGCTTGCCACCGTCTCCGGATCCGCTCCGAACTCCAGGGCCACCGCCGCGGCGGCCAGGGCGTTGTCCAGGTTGTAGCGGCCCCAGCGCGAGAGCAGGGCGGGAAGCGGTCCGGCGCCGGGGGTGCGGAAGGTGAACCGCATCCCCTCGGGTGCCGCGGTCACGTCGGTGGCGCCCACGTCCGCGGAGGGATCGAGGCCATACCCGGTACGGCGGCCCGGGAACCGGCGGGCCAGACGGCACAGAAACGGGTCCGCCGCGTTGAAGACCAGGTGGCCGTCCAGAGGAAGCAGCGCCGTCAGGTTGAGAAACGCGCTCTGCAGCTGCTCGATGCCGCTGAAATTGTCGGCATGGTCGTATTCCACCCCGGTGAGCACCAGGGTGCGGGGTGCGTAGTGCAGAAATTTGGGCACCTTGTCAAAGAAGGCGGTTTCGTATTCGTCACCTTCCACGGCAAAGGGAGCGCCCGCCCCCAGGCCGTAACTGCGCTGGAAATTGTTCAGCACCCCGCCCACCAGAAACCCGGGCTCCAGGCCGGCGGCCTCCAGAAGCCAGGCCGCGGTGGCCGTGGTGCTGGTCTTGCCGTGGGTGCCCGCCACCACCACCGGGTGCCGGCCGCTGAGCAGGAACCGGCGCACCGCCTGGGGAAAGGAGAGGAAGGGAATTCCCAGTTCCATGGCGGCCAGTGCCTCGGGGTTGTCGCGGTGGATGGCGTTGCCGATGACCACCAGATCGGGCAGCGGGTCGAGGTGCTGCGGGTCGAACCCCTGGCGGGTCTCCACTCCGGCCTGCCGGAGCAGCGGACCCATGGGCGGATGGAAGTACAGGTCGCTGCCGCTGACCCGGTGCCCCTGTGCGGCGAGACAGCCGGCCAGCGAGGCGGTTCCTGTTCCGCAGACGGCGAGGATATGGATGTGCAGGGTGTTGGCCGCTGGTTCAGAACTGGTCATCAGCTACCATCCCAGAAGGAAGTGAAGGGCCGCACTGTCCGGTCAGGGTCTGGTGACCAGCCAGCTGCTCAGTACCGCCGCGCCGGAGAACAGGCTGGCCAGGAAGAAAAAGGCGATGAAGAGAGCCACGGCGATGCCCATCACGGCGATGGCCCTGCTGCGGTTCAGGCCGTAGACCGTCTCGATGATCACCGTGTCCACCACCAGTTTCCAGAGGGTGACCGTCAGGCCCAGCAGGATCATCATCGCGGGGCCCAGCAGGGGGATGACGTTGATCAGCAGCCCCACCACCATCAGCCAGTCCAGCAGGTAGGCCAGGGACATGGGCCGGAAGAACCCGCCGTATGTTCCCTGGCCGCCAAACCCCCTGGTGGCCAGGAAGTGGACGATGGCGGAGTGAATCAGCGCCCGCACCAGGAAGATCAGGGGGAAGAGGATCAGGCCGGGCAGCATCCAGCTGCCCAGTGCCACGGCCGCGCCGGCGATGACGATGAAGGCCAGACCGGTGTTCAGCGCCGGCAGGTCAGCGGCGGCCTCCCGGATTGCCTTCGGCTTGATCTGCAGGATATCGAAGCCCTGCAGGATGTATTCCCCAAAAGACATCACGAAGGTCCGCCATCGCCGGACTTCCCGGTTCCGTTTACTTCTGTTCCACCTTCACGCTGTTGAACCACTCTTCGGCATACTGGCCGATGAGGGGCAGCGGTTTGTACTGACCCTGGATGGCATAGACCAACCCGATGATCACGAAGACCAGGATGGGCAGGAACAGAAACACGGTGATGCAGCCCACCACCGGCACCGCGGTCAGGATCGAGACGGCCACGCAAGCGAGCACCAGCAGCAGAACCTGCTTGGCATGGAACAGCGAGAAGTGGTTGTCCTTCTGGATCAGGGGAACGATGAACACGATGGGGATGATGTAGCTGAGGATGGCGAACAGCTTACCTTCCTCCACATCCTCCATGGGGTAGCCGTACGGATTGTTCGGGTCAGCGCCGCCACCAGCGGGAGGGGCGGTCTCGCCACCACCGACGGGGGGGGCAGTCTCGGCACTGTTGGTGCTTTCTTCAGTCATCGGAAATCCTCCTCTGTTTGGCAAGGTTGGCTTTCGGTTGAAACGTAAGTGATTTTATTACATATTCTCCGGTCTGTCCAAGGATGGGCACCATGCTCAGCGGACGGGTTCCAGCCGGATGTCGGCGTATTCGGTCCGCAGTTCGATCAGCTGCTCCCCCGAGCCGCAGCGCGCCACGCCGCGGATGGTCTCCTCGCCGTCACTGCGGGGAGGATCGAGGGTGGTGATCTCCAGCCCGGTGATCATCGAGGTGATCGTGCCGGAAATGGCGGTCATGATCAGGTTGTACTCGCACTGCTCGGGGTCCAGCTGGAGAAGGATGTTGCCGCCGGAGGCGGTGACCGACACCCGGCTCTCGCTGCTGGCGCCCGGCTGGTGGAGGGTGACATCCCCCTGCCGGGACTGGATCTCCAGCAGGCCTTCACAGCTGCCGATGATGATCGGAGTGAAGCTGCCCTCGATCCGGCTGCGGTAGAGCTTGCCGCTGCTGGTGAGCGAACCGTACTCCAGCCTTGCTTCCAGGTCACCCAGGGTGTTGTTCAGGTTGATGGTGGAGTTGGTGCAGTGGATGGTCAGGTCCCGACGGATGTTCACCGTTTCCACGTTGAGCAGGTCACCCTCCAGCGACACCGTGCTGTAGCAGTTGGTCAGTGAGAGCCCGCAGTCCTGTCCCCTGACGCTGAGCGGGCCGGAGACCTCCCCGATCTTCGCCTTGGCCTCCTCGATGACCAGTTCCACCGGGCCCCGGGTCTCGCTGAGCACCAGTTTGCCGTCATGCAGTTCGATGAATATCCGGCCCTCGACGGAACTGCCGGTGACTGTTCCGCCGGCGCTCTTCACCACCAGGTCGCTGCGGCACTCCAGCGCCTCGATGTCGCCGCTGCGGCTGACGGCGGCCACCGGGCCGGCGATCTCCTCCAGGTGGATGTCGCCCCCGCCGGTGGTCACGGAAACCAGGCCCCCGCTCTCCCGCACGGTGACATCTTTGTCCGCGGCCTGGATCCGGACGTCGCCCTGAAGCCCGATGACCAGCACGTCGCCATTGCGGCTGTCCAGCAGCAGGGCGGTGCCGGGGGGCACCCGCAGCTCCATGTCCGCCTCCAGTTCAATGCCTTCCTGCACGTTCTGCGGCGGCCGGCACCTGATATCCAGGGTTCCCTCACCCCGGGTCATGGTCAGCGCGGTTTCCTCCAGACGGGCCTCGGCTGAATCGAGCGAGTCGGCGGTGAGGGTCAGGCGGCACTCCAGCCGCGGTTCGCGGTCGTCCGCATGCACGGTAACCGACCCGAATTCGTTGGTCAGCTTGAGCAGCTCGCCATCTTCGAGATCCAGCGGCTGTTCGAGGAGCTTGTCGGCGGTGTGGCCGGCACGGGAACTGGAGAATGCGGGGAACGGGGAGTCATCGCGACCGCCCTGGCTGCTGATCAGCAGTCCGACAAGGATGACCACCACCACCAGCACCAGTTCCTTGCCCCGGTGCCTGCGGGGTTGCGCCTGGGCCGGTGCCGATGACCGGCCGCCGATGTTCAGCCTGCCGGTACGGTTGAGCCAGCGGACCAGGTGGGAACCGCCGAGGATGATCAGCACCAGGGGCCAGAGTTTCCAGATGTGCGGGAAGACGTTTACCGGAGTGAAGTTGTGCAGCAGAAAGAGCGAGCCGAGCAGGATGAGGATAAACCCGAGGACCAGTGATTCCACCCTGCTGTCGGATTTGTTTCCCATGGTCTGTATCTTTCCTGTTTCAACCGCCCCGCCTCATCTTTCCCACCAGGCGGTTCATTTCACTCCGCGCACGATTTATTCGTGATTTGACCGTGCCTTCCGGCACGTCAAGACGGGCGGCGATCTCCTGGTAACTGAGGCCTTCCAGCTCGCGCATGGTAAGGCAGGTTTTCAGTATGGCCGGTAAATGGGTCAGCGCCTTTTTGAACATCTCGGCCCGTTCGTTGAGCTCCAGGGACCGATACGGGTTTCGTGTCTTCGAAGGCGTCATCTCCAGCTGCAGGCTGCCCTCCAGCAACAGCTCCCGGTCCTTCCGCCGTCGGCGGTAGTGATCGATGGAGTGGTTTTTGCTGATGCGGATCAACCATTGCTGAAAATTCCCTTCCGCGTCGAATCGATCCAGAGCCCGGAAGACCTTGATGAAGATTTCCTGGGTCAGATCCTCGGCCTCGTCGAACTTGCCCACGAACTGGAAGGCGATGTTGAACACCTTCCTGCGGTAGCGGGCATACAGTTCGTCCCACGCGCCCTCCTGGCTGACGAGGCAACTGGCCACCAATTGGGCATCGTCCTTGCCGGACAACAGTTTGGACCGATTGCTCATCGCCTGCACCGTGACTGACGTTACTCAAACCGTAAAAGTTCGCGAACCGGCCCATTTTTTCAGAACGGTGGGTGAAAAGCAAGAATGACAGTTCACGGGGGGGGGGAGTGGGGAAACAGTCCCCGATCAGAAGAATATTTCAGCGGACTTTCCGGATAAACTTGACGATTACCCCTCATCTTGAGTAAGTTTGGGGTCGATCAGCAATGGGAAAATGGGTCGATTGCTCTAATTATTCAGATTATGGTGTGGTTTTATGAAAGAAAAGGCGAAGTTTGCCTTGGGAATCCTTGTCGGGCTGCTCCTTTTGGCCCTCTTTCTCCGCGGTATCCGCTGGCCGGAGATTGTTCAGGCCCTGAAGAGCGCCAATCCGTGGCTGATTCTTTTGGGCGCCCTGGCCAACATGTCCACCTTCCTTGTCCGGGCCGTGCGCTGGAGATACCTCCTGCGGCCGCTCCGGCTGGTGGGGGTCCACACGCTCTTTGCCGCGATCTGTATCGGCTTCATGACCATCTCCCTGCTCCCCGGCCGGGTGGGCGAATTCATCAGGGCCTGGGTCCTGGCCCGGCGGGAGGGGATGAAGACCAGCGCGGTCTTCGCCACGGTGGTGGTGGAACGGATTCTCGACGCGCTGACCATCCTGGTGCTCTTCGCCTTCTTCCTGATCTTCTTCCGCTTCCCCGAGAATGTTTCGGCGCAAGGCGGCGAATTCATCGCCATGGTCAAAGCCGGCTCGGTCTACGGAGCGCCGGTGATCTTCGTCATGCTGGCGGTGATGTTCCTACTGATCCTCAAACCTCACCTGGCGCCGAGGTGGACCGCAGCCGTCTTCTTCTTCCTCGGCGAGCGCTGGCGCAACAAGCTCGCCGGGATCGTGGCTTCCTTTGTGGAGGGCTTCACCGTTCTCTCCCGGCCGGCCCTGCTGCTGCCCGTGGGGTTCTGGTCCCTTTTCTGCTGGCTGATGATCACTCTCAGCATCTGGCTCACCCTGCTGGGGTTCGGGATCGTGTTGCCCTTCACCAGCACTTTTGCCGTGGTGATCATGGTGGCGGTGGGTGTTTCCCTGCCCACGCCGGGTGGCGTGGGCGGATACCACATGGCCTTCAAGGCGTGCCTGGTCTACATTTTTTCAATCGATGAGAGCACGGCCGTGGCGGCCATACTGGTCAGTCACGTCATGGCCTTCCTGCCGGTGACCCTGGTGGGCGCCGGATATGCCTGGAAGGAGGGGTTGTCACTGGGAGCGATGAAGAGCATCGCCGGTGACCACTCGGGCGCCCCCGCCGTTGCGAGAGACGCTCAGGGTCCCCCCTGAATGCCGCTGGAGGAGAACCGATGAAATGTCCGTTCTGCAATTTTGGCGAAGACCGGGTGGTGGATTCCCGCGAGGCGAAGGAGGGGACGGTGATCCGGCGGCGGCGCGAATGCCTGCAGTGCGGCCGGCGCTTTACCTCGTACGAACGGATCGAGGAGATCACCCTGATGGTGGTCAAGCGTGACGGGACCCGGGAGCCCTTTGACCGGCACAAACTCCTCTCCGGGGTGAGAAAAGCCTGCGAGAAGCGGCCGATCCAGCTCAAGGCCCTGGAGGGGATCATCGACGAGATCGAGACCATGCTGCAGGACAACCCCGACCGGGAGATCGCCACCGAGGAGGTGGGCCGTCACGTGATGGAATCGCTCCGGGATCTGGACAAGGTGGCCTACGTGAGATTCGCCTCGGTCTACCGCCGGTTCGAGGACGTGAACGAGTTTGTCGATGAACTGAAAGATCTGCTCAAACAACGGAAATGACAACCCCCGGAATGACACGGGATTGGGAGATAAAGGGAGACGAGCAATGAAATCGGACCCGGTTGATCAGCAATTCGACGATAACGAGGAGGAGACCATACGCATCCCGGACGTTCTGCCGGTGCTGCCGCTCCGCGACATCGTCATCTATCCCTACATCATCGTCCCGCTGTCGGTGAGCCGGGACAAGTCGATCCAGGCCGTGGACGCGGCCCTGACCGAGAACCGGCTGATCCTGCTCCTCTCCCAGAAGCAGCAGGAGATCGAAACCCCCGACCCCGATGACCTCTATATCTTCGGCACGGCGGCGGTGATCATGCGGATGCTCAAACTCCCCGACGGGCGGATCCGGGTGCTGGTCCAGGGCCTGAGCCGGGTGAGGGTCAAGCGCTTCATCCAGACCGAGCCCTTCTTCCAGGCCCATGTGGAGCAGGTCCCCGAGCCGGTGATCGAGGGTGTGACCCTGGAGATGGAAGCGCTGATGCGCAACGTGAAGTCCTCGCTGGAAAAGGCCATCTCCCTGGGCAAGGCCATCTCCCCCGAAGTGATGGTCATCGCCTCCAACCTCAACGATCTGGGCCGGCTCTCCGACCTGGCGGCCTCCAATCTGGAGCTGAGGATTTCCGAGGGGCAGCAGATCCTCGAAATCGTCGATCCGGTGGAGCGCCTGCACAGCGTCAACAACCTGCTGGGCAAGGAGCTGAAGGTGCTGGCCATGCAGCAGGAGATCAACACCCAGGCCCGGGGGGAGATCGACCGTTCCCAGCGCGAGTACTTCCTGCGCCAGCAGTTGAAGGCCATCCAGGCCGAGCTGGGCGAAGGCAACGAAGCGGCCGAGGAGATCGAGAGCCTGCGGCGCAAGGCCATCGAGGTGGGGATGCCCGCCGAGACGCTGGAAGAGGTGGAGAAGCAGATCCGCAAGCTGGAGCGGATGCACCCCGACTCGGCCGAGACGGCCACCCTGCGCAACTACCTCGACTGGATGGTGGAACTCCCCTGGGCCAAGCAGACCCGGGACAATCTGAAGCTGAAGAAGGCGCAGCAGATTCTCGACGAGGACCACTACGGGCTGGACAAGGTCAAGGAACGGATCATCGAGTATCTGGCGGTGCGCAAGCTGAAGAAGAAGATGAAGGGGCCGATCCTCTGCTTTGTCGGGCCTCCCGGCGTGGGCAAGACCTCGCTGGGCCGCTCCATCGCCCGGGCGCTGGGCCGCAAGTTCGTCCGCCTCTCCCTGGGCGGGGTGCGTGACGAGGCCGAGATCCGCGGGCACCGCCGGACCTATGTCGGGGCGTTGCCGGGACGGATCATCCAGGGCATCCACAGCGCCGGTTCCTCCAACCCGGTGTTCATGCTCGACGAGGTGGACAAGGTGGGGGCGGACTACCGCGGCGACCCCTCTTCGGCACTGCTGGAGGTGCTCGACCCGGAGCAGAACTTCGCCTTCCGCGACCACTACCTCTCGGTGCCCTACGACCTGTCCAACGTGATGTTCATCACCACGGCCAACGTGCTGGACACCATCCAGCCGGCCTTCCTCGACCGGATGGAGGTGATCCACCTGCCCGGGTACATGGAGGAGGAGAAGCTGGAGATCGCCCGCCGGCACCTGGTCCCCAAGCAGCTCAAGGCCCACGGGCTCTCCAACCGCAAGGTCACCATCACCGACGGGTCGATCCTGGAGACCGTCCGCGGCTACACCCGGGAGGCCGGGCTGCGCAACCTGGAACGGGAGCTGGCCGCCATCCTGCGCAAAGTGGCCCGCCAGGTGGCCGAGGGCAAGAAGACCGCCGTTCGGGTCACCGGCGGCAGCGTGCGCAAATACCTGGGCCACAAACGGATTCTCAAGGAGGAGCTGCTGGCCAAGGACCAGGTGGGTGTGGCCACCGGGCTGGCCTGGACCGCTGCCGGCGGGGACATCCTGTTCATCGAGACCACGCTGATGCCGGGCAAGGGGCAGCTGATTCTCACCGGCCAGCTGGGCGACGTGATGAAGGAGTCGGCCCATGCGGCACTGAGTTATATCCGCAGCCGGGCCGGTGATTTCGGCATTCCGGCCAAGCGGTTCAACGAGACCGACATCCACATCCACGTCCCCGAGGGCGCGATCCCCAAGGACGGGCCTTCCGCCGGCATCACCCTGGCCACCTCGCTGGTCTCGGCGCTGAGCGGCCGGCCGGTGCACCGCTCGCTGGCCATGACCGGTGAGATCACCCTGCGCGGCAACGTGCTGCCGGTGGGGGGGATCAAGGAGAAGGTGCTGGCCGCCCGCCGGGCCAAGATCACCGATGTGGTGGTCCCGGCCACGATCAAGAACGAGATCAAAGAGATCCCGCGGAAGCTGCTCAAGGAGTTGCGGTTCACCTATGTCTCCACCATGGATGAGGTCCTGGCCCGGGTGCTGGTGGAGAAAAAACAGGCCAAGGCCGCGGGGAAGAAGAAAAAGGGCGGTGCCGGCAAGAAGAGCGCCGCCAGGGTAGCCAAAGGCCGATCCGGTTCACGGAGCTGAGCCATATCGATGACCAGCAGCGCCAGGCGGGCCCTCCTCTCCTTGGTGAGGAAAGTGGCCCTGGTGGACGACACGCCCCGGCGGACGGCACTGGCCTTTGCCCTCGGTGTCTTTATCGCGTTCTCGCCCTTCCTGGGGGCGCACTGGGTGCTGGCGCTGGCGCTGGCCTTTGCCTGCCGCCTGAGCAGGGCGGCCACGCTGCTGGGGACGCTGGTCAACAATCCCTGGACCCTGGTCATCATCTACCCGCCGAGCTTCGCTCTGGGTACCCTGATTCTCGGTGCGGGCAGCGAACCGTTTCCGAACCCGGGCTGGGACCAGGCCGCCTCGCTGGAATTCTGGCGGGCTTCGGCCCGGCACCTGTCCGGATGGTTTCCACGGCTGGTTCTGGGCACCACCATCACCGGCGCCCTGGCCGCGGTGGTATCCTATCCGGCGGCGCTCCGGCTGATCACCCGTTTTCGTCGTCGAGGGCCAATCTCCGGCAGCGGGACGGAACGGTCTCCAAGGTAGACGGAACGCTCACAATGACCGTATTCACTGTTTGAGAGGGAAGGGATGGTGGCCAGGTCATCACCCGCGGGATAGATGGACGAACTGCAGGTCATTCGACTGGCCCGGGCTGGTGACCAGGACGCCTTCGAGGAACTGGTCCGTCTCAAGCGGGACAAGGTCTTCTGGGTCGCCTACCAGGTTGTGGGCCGGGAGGAGGATGCCCGGGATATTTCCCAGAATGTCTTCCTCCGGATCTGGCGGTCCCTGGACAAGTATGATGAGAAATATGCGTTCAACACCTGGGTGCACACCATCACCGTCCGGCTGGCCATCGATTTCCTCCGCCGGCAGGGCCGGAAACAGTCGATCACCGACGAGTTCGACGAGACCCAGCCGGGGACGCGGGCCGACGCGAGGCCGTCGGTCCTGCCGGACCAGGACCAGGCGCTGCAGACCGGAGAGACGCAACGGGTATTCAACACGCTGGCCCGCTACCTGACCGAGCGGCAGCGGAGCATTTTTGTTCTTCGTGAATTCCAGGGGCTGAGCATGAAGGAGATCGCGGGAATCGTGGGCTGCCGGGAATCGACCGTGCGCAACCACATGTTCCAGGCGAGGACGGTGCTCAGGGAGAAATTGAAACGCCACTTCCCCGAATACCTGCCCCGGGAGCCGGGTCCGGCGGGCGGGGAAGGCAGTACGCGGTGAGGCGTTGAGATGAGGCAGATGAACTGTACAGAGGTGAAACAGCGGTTGGACGCCTACCTGGGGGACGAACTGGAGGGGTCTGAACTCCGGTCGATGATCGCCCACCTGGCGGACTGTCCGGACTGCCGGCAGCGGGCCGAGGCTGTTGACCCGTTGAAGATGTTCGTCCCGCTGGCTGCACGCGAGATGGAAGGCGAGGAACGCTGGGAGGGATTCTGGGAGGGGATCGCCGGCAAGATCGAGCAGCAGCCCCGCCGCCGGACCGGACGGCTGATCCCCTGGCCGGTCCCCGCACCATGGGTCGCGGTGGCCAGTGCCGTGGCGGCCACGGTGCTGGTGGGCTTCTTCCTTGTCCAGCAGGGGGCTGGCCCTCAGGACGCACCCCCTGACCAGCAGGCCCAACTGGAGACGGTGGTTCCCCCAGCGCTGGAGGACGACGCCGAGGGACTGATGGAGGGGATGTATTTCGATCAGATCGCCGAAGCGCTTCCGGCGCGGATCATCGAGCGGAGCGGGGAGGTCCGGGCGCTGCGGTTGACCCGGGTCGACGAGCGGAGTTCCGGTGAGGTCAACCACTTCCGCTCCTGGGGTGAGGTGGTGCCGGCCACGGTTTCCGACCTTCAGCGGGCCGAGCAAATGGAATCGATTATCGAGTACAGCCTGGTCATTGCCGAGGATGCTGGTGGAGGGAAAGGGGAGGAGGTGCGGGTGGTCTCCTTCGAGTCCGAAGAGTTTCCCTTTGGTTGTGAAGCGGTGCGGGATCCCGAAGAATAGTGGTCCGCGGCCGGGGAGGCGATGGAAAAACGGTGAAGAATAACATCAAACCAGTCCGATCCGGACCCGGCCAGTGGCGTGTCGCCGCGGCCCTGGTCCTTTTTGCACTGCTGGCCCTGCCGGTCCGCGGCGCCGAGGTGATCTCGCCCCGCGAGCCGTTCTTCGGCATGGAGAAAGTGCAACTGCGGATAGAGTACAAGAAGATGGCCCTGGTGGCGGCCAGAATCCACGACATGTTCAGCCGGCAGGGTTGGTATCGTATCGAACCGGGACAGTCAATGATCGAACTCTGCGACTCGGCGGAGCGTCTGGATGCCATTCAGGCCCTGCTGGAGCGGTTCGATTCCGTGCCGCGAAATTTCACCCTCGACGTGAGCCTGATGAACTATATCGGCGGCCAGGAGCCGGCCCCGAAACCCACAGCCGACGACCGCCACGACAACACCAAACTCTCCACCCTCAACCAGCGGATAGCCTTGAAGAAACAGGTCAATCGCGATGCGGAGGTGGGCCGGAAGTCGCTGGTGGTCCGGGAGGGGCAGTTTATTGAATTCCCCCTTGGCCGGGGCTATAATATAGAGTTTCAGGTGGGCTATTTTGATCGGACAAAAGAACTTATTGAAATAAACCGTCTGGTTTTCGCGAGAAGCCGCGGCGGGAGTGCCGATTCCACAGGGCAGCAGGGGACGGCCATCCTCAGTACCGACCTCAAGCTGGGGAACGGTGTCCGGCACCTGTTGACCATGAGAAAGCCCGGCTGCCAGGAATATTACACCCTGGCCATCCGGGCTACTTTGAGGGACGATCCGGCGCCCCGTCAGGGGCCTGTGCGGGATACCGGTGACCTGCCGGTCCGGGAGTGGCCGTGAACGAATATATCTGCAAACTGGGCACCAGCGAAGGCCGGGTGATCGAAAAGGTCTGTCAGGCCGAGACCGAGAACGCGGCCCGCCAGCTGATGGCGGACAACGATTTTTTCGTGTTCTCCGTCCGCAAAAAGGGGATGTTCTCCTTCTCGCTCGGCGACCTGGGGCGGATCGGCCATGCCCGCAAGAAGATCAAGACCAACGTCTTCCTGATCTTCAACCAGGAGTTCATTGCCCTGGTCAAGGCCGGTCTGCCCATACTCCACGGGTTGGGGATCCTGTCCGAACGGATGCAGGACCCGCACTTCAAGCGCATCCTGACCAACATCCGCGACGAGGTGGAGAGCGGGACCTCGCTTTCCGAGGCCTTTGAAAACCAGGGCGGGTTCTCACGGGTCTACACCGCCTCGCTGATGGCCGGTGAGCGGTCCGGCGACCTGGTGGGGGTTATCAAGCGCTACGTGGAATACCTGAAAATCATCCTCAACATCAGGCGCAAGGTGGTCTCGGCCATGGTCTACCCGATCATCCTGGTGTTACTTTCGGTCGTGCTGATCTCGATCATGATCCTCTACGTCATCCCCAACTTCCAGACTTTCTATACCGATTTTGATGCCGAATTGCCGTGGCTGACCCAGGTCCTGATGGGGTTTGCCTTCTTTTTCCGGGACAATATTTTCTACATTCTGGGGGCAGCGGTGCTGGCCTTCATCGGCATCAAGCTCTACGAGCGGACAGCCACCGGCGGCATTGCCCTCGACCGGGCCAAGATGCGGATACCGGTGCTCGGCCCGCTGATGCAGAAGTATTCCATCTCCCAGATGTGCCGGACCCTGTCCACCCTGCTGGGCGGCGGCATCCCCCTGCTGCTCTCCCTGGAAGTGGCGGCCAAGGCCATCGGCAACCGCTTGCTCTCCCGCGAGGTTGGCAAGGTTGTGCAGCAGATCAACGAAGGCCAGAGCCTGGCCGACAGCCTGGAACGGACCGGGCTGTTCACCGGGATGACCGTGGAGATGGTGAAGGTGGGCGAGACGTCCGGTGCGCTGACCGAGATGCTGGGCAACATCGCGGATTTCTATGACGAAGAGGTGGACAACTCCATCACCGTGCTGATTTCCATGCTCGAGCCGGCCCTGCTGATCACCATGGGGCTGGTGATTGCCGGGATGCTCCTGGCGATGTATCTTCCCCTGTTCGAGGCGATTAACGCCGTCCACAGCTGAAGCGGGGCGGAGGAGAGAGACGATGACCGATCCTGAGCAGTCCGGCGGGCAACCCGGTGCCGCGCAATCAACGTCCCCCGTGGACCCTGCGGGCGTGCCCACCATGGGCATGGGCCTGGGCCAGGAAGTCTCGGAGACGGTCAGGGCGCAGAACATCGCCGAGCGCTACGGCATCGAGTACATCGACCTCCACGACTTCACCATCGACCACGAGCTCTTCCGTTCCATCCCCGTGGACCTGATGTTCCGTTACGAGTTCGTGCCCTTCCGCCGCGAGGAAGGCAAGTTGGTGATCGTCATCGCCGACCCCACCGACATCCTGCGGCTGGACGACCTGGAACTGCTGCTCAAATCCCCGCTCAAGGTGCTGGTGGGGACCCGGACGGCGATCAACGAGGTGCTGAAAAAGAGCGAAAGCTCCCAGCGGGTGCTCGACGAAGCCACCGCCGACTTCAAAATCCAGCTGATCCAGGAGAGCGAGGACGGCGACGAGACGATCACCATCGACAGGTTGACCAGCGATGCCAGCCCGATCATCAAGCTGGTGGACACCACCATCTTCAACGCCATCCAGCGACGGGCCAGCGACGTGCACATCGAAACCGGCGACCGTGAGGTGCGGATCAAGTACCGCATCGACGGCGTGCTCTACCAGGCGCTGGAGCCCATCGACAAGAAGTTCCACTCCACCATCCTCTCCAGAATCAAGGTCATGTCCGAGTTGGACATCGCCGAAAAGCGCATCCCGCAGGACGGGCGGTTCAAGCTGCGGATCAAGGGCAAGACCATCGACTTCCGCGTCTCGATCATCCCCAGCGTTCACGGCGAGGATGCCGTCATTCGTGTGCTGGACAAGGAGTCGGCCAACGAGGCCTTCAAGGAACTGAACCTCACCGTCCTGGGGTTCGACGAGCGCGAGCTGAAACGGTTGCGCAAGTTTATCCAGGAACCCTACGGCATGTTCCTGGTCACCGGGCCCACCGGCAGCGGCAAGACCACCACGCTCTACGCGGCGCTTTCCGAGATCCGCAGCTCGGAAGACAAGATCATCACCATCGAGGACCCGGTGGAGTATCTGCTGGACGGGGTGACCCAGATCCCGGTAAACGAGAAGAAGGGGCTGACCTTTGCCAAGGGGCTGCGCTCCATTCTGCGCCACGACCCGGACAAGATCATGGTCGGTGAGATCCGCGACGCAGAGACCGCTGAAATCGCCGTCCAGTCGGCGCTCACCGGCCACCTGGTCTTCACCACGGTCCATGCCAACAATGTGGTGGACGTCCTGGGCCGGTTTCTCAACATGGGTATCGAACCCTACAACTTCGTCTCGGCGATGAACTGCATCCTGGCCCAGCGCCTGGTGCGGATGATCTGTCCTTCCTGCAAGCGGAAGGTGGTGCCCAGCACGCAGCTGCTGGAAGAGTCGGGGTTCGACCCGGAGGAGTACAGCAGCTATGATTATTTCGAGGGCAGCGGTTGTATCGACTGCAACGGCACCGGTTTCCGCGGCCGGTCGGCCATCTCTGAGCTGTTGGACCTGTCCGACACGGTGCGGCAGATGATCCTCGACCGCAAGGCCGCGGCGGAGATCAACCGCCAGGCCATCCGCGAAGGCATGGTGACTCTCCGGCGGGCGGCGGTGGCCAAAGTGCTCCAGGGTGACACCACGCTCCGCGAGATCAACAAGGTCACCTTTATCGATTGAGGACCGCAGCCATGCGTTTTTTTAAACCGGAATACCCGCTGGTCTCCTTCGAGGTTTCCAGTACCACGCTGACCATGGTCCGCCTGGCCCGGGAGAAGAACGAGCTGCGCCTGGAGGACTTCTCCGTCACCCCGCTGGACGAGGGCGAGATCTCCATCTCCATGGTCGAGGAAAACGTGGTCCGGGAATCCTATCTCACCGAAATGATTCGCCGGTCGGCGGTGAGGGCCGGGGATAGAAAATCGAACCGGGTGTCGGTGGTCCTGGCGGACAGCACCACCAAGGTCTCGGTCCTGGAAATGGAATCGGCCCCACGGAACCGCAAGGAGATGGGCCGCCTGATTACCTGGCAGTTGAAGAAGGTCACTCCTTTCCCCATCGAGGAGGGGCGGGTGAGCTACCACCGGTTCGGCCGCCCCGCAGGCAGCGCCGATGACGATCACGTGATCCGCGTCCTGGTGACCATTGTGCGCACCCCCGTGCTGCGGCAATACGAGCGCTGTTTCAGCGGCGCGGGGCTGAACCCCGGTCTGGTGGACATCTCCACCAATAACCTGTACAACCTCTTTCAGAGCAAGATCGTCAACGAGTCCGGGGGGCCGGGGGACTGCCTGCTGGTCAACTGCGAGGACGACGACCTGTCCCTGGTGATGCTTCACGGGGGCGTGCCGATCCTCTACCGGGCCAAGGCCCTGGGCCTGTCCTCGGGGAACGACGAATACGATTACGAGCGCGCTCTGCGCGAGATCAGAACCTCGATCCTGTACTACCAGGAGAAGTTGGAGCGGTCCGGGCTGAGCCGGGTACTGGTCCGCGGTACCGGGTTTCACATCCTCGGGTTGCGTGACCAGCTGGAAGCCGAGATGGAGGTGCCGGTGGAGGTGCTCGATCCGGCGGCGGAGGTTCCCGTACGGACCGGCCTGGCCCTGGAGCCGGGTGTGCTGCAGCGGCTGGCCCCGGCCATCGGGGCGGCTGTGGGGAGATGACGGCGGAAGCGAACTGAACCGGATGGCGGGTGGGAGGCCCCCGGCGGAGCATGATGACCAAACTGCAGATCAACCTGTCCAGCAGGCCGTTTGTCAACTACACCATCTACCACCTGGGGTATGTGGTGATCGGCCTGGCCGGCCTGTTGCTGATGGCCCACAACGCGCTCTGGTTCTTCAGCAACCATGGCGACGTGCGGCTGATGGAACAGGAGATCACTGACCTGCAGTCCGAGGTGGACAACAACATCCGTCAGGCCACGGTGCTGGCTGATGAAATCGATGCGATCCAGCGCAACCGGCGTTTTCGCGAGGTGGTCAGCTTTGTGGACGGCCGGATTCGCCAGCGGAGGTTTTCCTGGATCCGGATGCTCAACCTGCTGCAGGAGGCGATCCCCGCCGACGTGAAAATCGAATCGATCACACCGCGGGTGCAGCAGAACAGTATCCGGATCATGCTGGCCTGCATTGCCCGCAAGGAAGAAGCGGTGAACGAGTTCATCGAGAACCTCGAGGGCATTGATGATTTTGACCGGGTGCTGATCACCTCGGAGGACCGGGAAGGGAGCACCATCTCCTTCCCGCTGACCATGGAGTATTCCCCGCTGGAGTTCTCCGGCGACCGGCGGCCCGCCGGCGAGATTGAGGCGGCCCTGGTTCCGGAGGGGGAGCAGGGCCGTGCGGCGGCGCCCGAACCGGGCAGTCTGGCCGAGGCGGTCAGCCTGGCCCGGCTTCCCGACCCCGCAGCGGCCGACGACGAAGTCCCCGAGACCTGGTCCGCCCCCGATGATACGGTCGCCGACCCCTTTGCCATCGGGGGGGATGATCCTTTTGCCGGCAGCGACGACATGTTCGGTGAACCGGGCGGTTTCGGAGGAGAGGGCTTGACGTCTCCTGAGACGCCTCCGGCACCGGTGAGGGCCCCGCCCCCGGAAACCGGAACAACCAAGAAGAAAAGCACCGGCGACCTGATCAAGAGGCCGCCCCGGAAGCCCGGGGAAAAGCGGAACCGGGTGCGTCCTCCGGGACAGCAGCCGGGAGGTGGTTCCTGATGGACGAAACGAAAAAAGTCGGCAATGGCGAGGACCATCTGGACCGCCGTGACCTCCACCCGAAAATCCTGACCGGATTTCTGATTTTTCTGGTGGTCAATCTCATCTTTTACGGGCTGGTGATCCACCCCGGAAAGAAGGGGCTGCGCGAGAGGGAAGAGCGGCTGGAAGTGATCCAGCGCGATCAGGCGATCAGCCTGCGCCGCCTGGTGGCGGTGCAGGGGGACAAGGACGCCCTGGACCAGACCCGGCTCAACCTGGACACCTTTTACTTCGATGTCCTCTCCACCCTGGAGGAGCGGATGAATCCCGTCCGCGACGAGATCTCGAGGCTGGCCAAAAAGTTCAACGTCAATCTGACCAAGCGGAATTACCCGGCCCAGGAATACGTTGACATGGGGGTCTACGAGTTTAAAATCCGGTTCCCCCTGCGCGGGCAGTTCGAGGACGTGGGCAACTTTATCGGCGAGATCGAGACTTCGGAGAATTTTCTGGTCATCGACCGGATCACGCTGCGCACCTCTGACGACACCGGCCGGCTGCTGCAGCTCAGTTTCGACCTGTCCACCTATTTCTGTTCCGTGGACAGCCTGGACAAGTTGATGAAACGGCGGCGGCGGGGCTGAACCCTGGAGACGATCGGATGGCGTTTGACCTGAGCATCAGCCGGATTCGGAAGCTGAACCAGCGGGAGGTCACCCTGGTGGTGCTGGCTGGAGTCATCGGTGTGATCGCCATGTTCTATTTCTTCCGCGGCGAAGGCGGGATCGGGTTCACCGGGCCGGAAAGCCGGTTCACCGCCGCGGAGGCCCGGGCGGAAGTCGACAGCCTGCTCCGTGTGCCGCCCATCGATCTGGCCCTGCTGGACGTGGCACCTGACGCCTTCGAGAACAACCGCAACCTGTTCGCTTTCGGCAGCAACCGGCCGCCGCGAAATACCAGATCCACCTCCGGTGGTACGGAGGGGGGCAACAACCCGTTTGGCGGTCCGGCCAGCGGGGTGGTCAAGCCGCCGGAGGAGACGGTGCCGGAAGTGGTGGAGACCCCGGGGGAAAAACTGGTGGTTCTCCCCGATCCGCCCGAGATGAGTCTCAAGTTTGTGGGATTCATCGGGCCGCCGGCGGAGAAGACGGTCTTTCTCATTGATGAGGAGGCCGAGGAAAACTATATCGGCGGCGTGGGCGAAGCCATCGCCGGACAGTTTCGGATTCTGGAGATTGGATACGAATACGTGGATATCGGCTACACTGACCCGTTGTTCGAAGGCCAGTCCGAGCGGATCATTCTCGCCGAGTGGTCCGAGGAGGATGAGGAGTAGGCGTAGACGGGCCGGCGGTGAACCGACCTGAACCGGCAAACCGTTTTGGAAAGGGTGGAATCTTGAACCTTAACAGAAAAGCTCGAGGCGGACCTGCCTTCCGGGTCACCGGTCTGGCGGTTGTGCTGGTCATGCTGCTCCTGGTGATGGGTTGCTCGGCCCGCAAGTCCTTTGACAAGGGCAATCAGGCGGTAAAGCTTGGCCAGTGGGAGACGGCGGTGCAGCTTTTCACCGACGCCGTGGAACAGGCCCCGGGGAATCCACGCTACAAGATCGCCCTGGAGCGGACACGTCTGGACGCCTCGCAGGAGTTTTTCACGCGCGGGCAGGAGTACGCCAACACCGGCCTGTACGAGGATGCGGCGATCTTCTTCAACAAAACCATCATGTTCGACCCTTCGAACCAGTTCGCCATCGACGAACTGGACAGGGTGATGAGGAAGATAGAAGAACAGCGTGTGTCAATGAGGGGCGACAAGACCGAGTTCGAGCAGATGAAGGCTGATGCCGTTATCATCGAGCCGCCCCGGCTGGACCCGATGAGTGATGCAAAGATATCGTTCTATTACAAGGATACGTCGATCCGGACCATCTACGAGCAACTGGGCAAAGTGGGCGGGATCAATATCATCTTCGACAAGCAGATCCAGGACCAGGATTTCAGTATCGACGTCACCGGGGTTACTTTCGAGGACATCCTCAACATTCTTTCCCTGGCCAACGGGCACTTCATCAAGGTGATCGACGAAACCACGATCCTCATCGTCCCCGACAACCAGGCCAAGCGGAAAGAGTACGAAGACCAGGTGATCAAGACCTTCTACCTCTCCAGTGCCGACATCAAGGATGTGCAGACCCTGCTGCGCACCATCCTCTCCAAGACCCGGACCATTGCGGTCAACCCGGAACTGAACGCCATCACCATCATGGACACGCCGAGCAAGGTGGCGCTGGCCAGCCGGATCATCGAGTCCAACGACAAGAGCAAGTCGGAGGTGGTGGTGGGCATCGAACTGCTGGAGGTCAACCGCCAGCGGGTCCAGACCCTGGGCATCGAGCTGACCCAGTACAGCATCACCCAGTCGCTCCAGGGATCCACCGACGGGGTGTGGACCGGGACGGTCAACGACCTGCGCTACCTCGATTCCACCGACTGGGTCCTGACCCTGCCTTCCGTGATCTACAACTTCCTCAAGACCGACAGCGACACCCGCTACCTGGCCCGGCCGCAGCTGCGGGTGGCCGAGGGGGAGACGGCCAAGATTCACATCGGCGACAAGGTGCCGATCCCCACCACCACCTTCAACTTCACCCAGACCGACCAGTCGGGCAACGTGATCCCGGTCACTTCCTACACCTACCAGAACGTGGGTATCCAGATCGAGGTCACCCCGCGGGTGCACCACAACCGCGAGGTGTCGCTGGAGCTGAAGGTGGAAGTCAGTTCCATCGGCGCGGTTACCTCGTCGGGTCAGCCGACCATCGGCAACCGGGAGATCAACACCGTGATCCGGCTCAAGGACGGCCAGACCAGCCTGCTGGCCGGCCTGTTCAAGGAAACGTCCTCCGAGTCGAACACCGGGGTTCCCGGAATCAGCGATATCCCCTTCCTGAAGAGGATCCTGGGGAAGAACCAGACCGACGACAAGGAAGACGACATCATCCTCACCATCACCCCGCACATCGTGCGCATCCCGAACATCATCGAGGAGGATCTGGAGTCGATCTACCTCGGCATGGTGGACAAGGAGCCGTTCAAGGCCCAGATGACCAATCTCTACGGCCACGATGATGAGGAAGAGGCGGAGGCCGGTGAAGAAGCGGGTGAGGAGGAAGAGGAAACCGGTGGCGCCGCGGGGACCACCGAGCCCGACAGTTCGTCCACCGGGGCCGCTTCCGACCTGGAGACCGGATCGGTGGAAGGCTGGGAGGCGCAGGAAACCGACTGGGCCGGCGAGTCTTCCCCGGACGATGATCCCTTTGCCGGCGGTGCCGGTGGAAGAGGGGGCGACCGTACCGGCGGGGACGACCAGGGTGAGAACTCCGGTGACCGGGGAAGTGGCGGCGAGAGCGACGAAGCCGATCGGTTAGGGGGCGGCGACCCGCCGCGCGGGCCGGTGCGGGTCTCCTTTGTCCCCGGGTCGGTGGATACGGTATCCGGGTCGGTGTTCCCGCTGGCGGTGAACATCGAGAACGCCTGGAACGTGGCTCACGCCCCGTTCTACATCATCTATGACCCGCAGCTGGTGGAATTCGTCGGTGCCGCGGAAGGAACATTCATGAACGCCGACGGGACGAGCACCACATTCCAGGCCACGGCCGCCAACGGCCGGGTGCTGGTGGGGCTCTCCCGTTTCGGCCGGGGCGCCGGGGCTGAGGGTGCCGGGACACTGGCCACCTTCCAGTTCAAGGCGCTGGCCCCCGGGGCCGGGGTGCTGGCCTTCACCAACAACAGCGTAAAAGACCCCGCGATGCGCAACCTGCCCTCGATCTGGACTCCGGCCCAGATACGGGTGCAGTAGAGGCGGCGGGGGGATGGTGGTAGAGAGCGGTGTTGATGCACAGCAGACGGGAGCCTGGCGATCGCGGAGTCAGCTTTATCGAGTTGATGGTCTGTGTCGGGATCATCATGGTCCTGGCCGCGGCCACCATTCCGCTGACCCGCATTGCGGTCAAACGGCAGAAGGAGATTGAACTGAAGGCGGCGCTGCGTGAAATACGGCGGGCCATCGACGAATACAAGACCGCCACCGATGCCGGGCGGGTTATCGTCGAGGACCTCGACTCGGAAGGCTACCCGCTGGAACTGGAAATGCTGGTGGAGGGGGTCGAGGAGGTGGGCCAGATTGATCGCAAGATCAAGTTTCTCAGGAGGTTGCCCCGCGACCCGTTCAACCCTGCCGGCGAGTGGGGGTTGCGGTCGTACCAGGACGAGGCAGACTCCGATTCGTGGGGCCGGGAAAATGTATTCGACGTCTATTCGCTGAGCGAGGGCAAGGCGCTGGACGGCACCTATTATAAAGATTGGTGATCCGGAGGCGGACCGTGATATCCAGACTGGTCAACAAGAGGGGGCAGCAGGGGTTCACCCTGATGGAGCTGCTGATCGTCATGGCGATCATCGGCATCCTCACCAGCACGGCCGCGCTGGTCTACCGCCATTCGGTGACCAAGGCCAGGGAGGCCGCGCTGAAGCAGGACCTGTATCACATGCGCGAGTGCATCAACCAGTACAATGCCGACCGGGGCAAGTACCCCTCCTCGCTCAACTCCCTCGTGGAGGCCGGCTACCTGCGTGAGGTTCCCAGAGACCCCTTCACCGAAACCAACGAATCGTGGATCGAGATCGAGTACCAGCCGCGCGAAGAAGAGGACGAGGATACCTGGGGCAACGACAGCTGGGGTAACGACAGCTAC
Source organism: uncultured Acidobacteriota bacterium (assembly GCA_963836075.1). Taxonomy (GTDB): domain Bacteria; phylum Acidobacteriota; class JAQAZP01; order JAQAZP01; family JAQAZP01; genus JAQAZP01. Next base: position 2,169,095 of record CAWIIB010000001.1, on the reverse strand, counting down.
GACAACGACAGGTATGACGACTACAACAACTACGACTCGGCCTGGGGCGATGACGAGTACGATACCGGCCCCGGGATCTGGGACGTACGCAGCGGGCACAAGGGTGTGGCGCTGGATGGCAGCAGTTATGAAGAGTGGTAAGGACAGCGGGTTCAGCATCGTCGCCCTGATGGTGGGGATCGCCGTGCTGCTGATCCTGCTCGGCGCGGCGATGCCGGTCTGGCACACCGTGGTCCAGCGGGACCGGGAGGAGGAGCTGATCTTCCGCGGTGAGCAGTATGTGGACGCGATCATCCGCTTTTACGGCAAGTACAACCGCTATCCCCTCTCCCTTGATGAACTCAATGAGATCGATGGCCGGCGGTTCGTCCGCAAGCTCTGGACCGACCCGATGATGGAGGACGGCCGCTGGATCCTGATCTTCGCCTCCCACAACGGCCCGCCCAAGATCACCAGCCAGCGGGGAGGCGCCGCCGGGGCCAATGCTCTTTCAATGGGCGGCCTTCGCGGGGGCGGAGGCGGCGGGCTCAACCCCGGTGAGGGTTCAGGGTTCAATCCGCCCGCCGGCGGCGATGATCCCTTTGGCGGCGGCCGCAGAGGCAACGATCCCTTTGCCGGCGGTGGCGCCGGAGGGGGGCGAGGCGGAGGCGGCGGCGGGCTGGGCGGAGGCCGGGGAACCTCTCCCCCGGACGGCGGCGGCAATTTCCCCGGCGGCGGCGGTTTGAACGGACCGGGAGCCGGCGGCCTGGAGACACCAGGGAACCAGGCGTTCACTCAACCCCATGGCGGTGAGATGTCCGGTGGTCTGAATCCTGCTCCGGCCTGGTCGTCCCCCGGGGCCACCTTCCTTCACGGTTCGAACCCGGGGACCGACATCGGTCCGACGGCATCCTTTGGCCAGGCGGCCTTTGCCGGTGGCCAGCAGACCCACCAGTCAGGCGGCGGTTCCCGCCAGGGCGGAGGTGGTTTCAACGGCGGCGGCGGTGGTGGTTTCAACGGCGGCGGCGGTGGTGGATTCTCCGGCGGTGGCGGTGGTGGCGGTTTCAATGGCGGCGGTGGCCGCAATCCCAACGATCCCTTTGGCGGTGGTGGCGGTTCAGGTAATCGCGGTGGCGGAAACGGCAGCGGCCTGGACGATATTTTCGGCAAATCGGGTGATCTCTTCGGCAATCAGGATAGCGCGATGCTCAACCCCTATGAGAGTTTGCAGGGCACCCAGGAAGATATCGTGCTCAATGCCCGGCCGATCATCGGGGTTCGCTCCCGCAGCCCGGATAGTGCGATCCGCGAATACAACGGCCAGTCCACCTATGACCAGTGGATTTTCAAGGTCGAGCAAATGCCCGAACGTCGGGCCGGCGGCGCCGGTGGCCGTGGAGGCCAGCCCCCGACGAGGTTGGGCGGTGATGCTGCCCAGGGCAGTGGCGCACCGGTCAAGGTTCCGCCCGGCGGCTTTGGCCAGGGCAAGGAAAAGGACGAGTCCCGCAGGGATGACAAGGGCAAAGAGACGGGCAGGGGCGGCGGCGGTCGCGGCGGGTTCCAACTTCCCGACCGTGGCCAGGGTGGCGGCGGTGCCGGTGGCGGCGGCGGCGGTGGTGGGGGTGGCGCCGGCGGCGGTGGCGGCTTTGGCGGTGGGGGATAGACGCGCCCCACGGACTCCCGCAGCGGTTCTTTCACGGGAGCTCGGCCCACACCTCGATCCCGGGTTTGGGATTGATGAGGTTTGATCCTTCCGATATAATTCCGCTTTCATTCTCCAGATCGACTTGGGGAGCCGCGCCCGGTCTGCTCCGGGAGTCGATTTCCTCTTCGATTTGAGCAGCCCGGTCGCCGCACCTCTTTTTTCCGGGTGCCGGGGGCGGGCTGTAACGTGGTCCGGCATGGAGCATAGCTTTGTCACGGTGAAGGTCCAGCGGTTGGCTGCGGCCAGGGACCTGCCCCTGCCCGCCAGGGCCACGGCCCAGTGCGCCGGGATGGATCTCCGTGCCGCCGTGGACAGTGAACTGCGCATCGAACCCGGGGCCACGGCCAGTGTTCCCACCGGGCTGAAAATCGCTGTTCCCCCGGGGTTCGAGGCCCAGATCAGGCCGCGCAGCGGGCTGGCGCTGAACAGCCGGATCCTCGTCCCCAATTCCCCTGGAACCATCGATGCCGACTATCGCGGTGAAGTGGCGGTGATCCTGTTCAACGGCGGCGACAACACCTTTGTCATCCGCCGTGGCGACCGGATCGCCCAGATGGTGGTCAAGCCGGTCCCCCTGGTCCGGTTGGAAGAGGTGGAATCGCTGGAAGAGACCGAGAGGGGAGCGGGGGGATTCGGGAGCACCGGGCTGGACTAGAAGAGGAGCCGCCATCGAGCGCAAGGCGACATTTACGGTTCTGGGCAGCGGCAGTCGGGGCAATTGTTCGGTGCTCGACGCGGGGAGCGAGGCACTGCTCATCGACGTCGGGTTCAGTTGCCGCGAGGTGGTGAAACGGCTGGGGCAGGTGGGGGTGGACCCGTCCGCGGTGAGCGCCGTGGTGGTGACCCACGAGCACGCGGACCATGTCCGCGGCCTGCGCGTTTTTGTCCGAAAATTCGGGCCCGCGCTCTATCTCACCCCGGGGACCCGGCAGGCCCTGGGGCGGCAGCTTGCCGATGTGGACACGGAAATCCGGAGCATCGCGCCGGGAACGGTATTCAACACCGGGCCGTTCCAGGTGCTGCCTTTTCCGGTATCCCACGATGCGGCCCAGCCGGTGGGCTTGTCGGTGACCTGCCGGGGGAGCGTGCTCGGCTACGCCACCGACCTGGGCATGGTGGACCCCGGGGCCGGGGCGCTGCTGAAGAACAGCGACATCCTGGTGCTGGAGAGCAACCACGACCTGGAGATGCTGAAAAAGGGTCCGTACCCCTGGTATCTCAAACAGCGGATTCTCAGCGGGAAGGGGCACCTCTCCAACGATGCCCTGGCCCGATACCTTGCCGAAATCGAGGGCAAGCAGCCGAGGGAACTCTTCCTGGCCCACATCAGCCAGGAGAACAACGAGAGAGAACTGGCCAGCTTCTGCTCGCGGCAGGCGCTGCGCAACAAGGGCGCCGAGACCGGGGTCAGGATGACCTGGCAGGACCGGCCCAGCGATACCGTGGAACTTTTCTAGCCCCTGGACTACTGGGAGAGATAAATGAAACTTCGCGTCTATGTGACACTGAAACCGGGAGTGCTCGACCCCCAGGGGCGGGCAGTGATGAACTCGCTGCACGCCCTGGGCTTTGACAGCGTGGAGCAGGTCCGGCAGGGAAAGTATCTCGAGATCGACCTTGCCGGCGACCTGTCCGGCGAAGAGCTGGAACGGCAGGCCGACGAGATGTGCCGCAAGCTGCTGGCCAACACCGTTATCGAGAACTACCGCTTCGAGCTGGCGGAGTGACCGCGGCCCGCGGCGCCGCGGGACCGGCGGCGCCGGCGAACCCTGGAGAGATCTGGATGGAAACGAAAAAACCGAGATTCGGTGTGGTGGTCTTCCCCGGGTCGAACTGTGATCATGACGCCTATTATGCGGTGAAGCATGTCATGGGCTGTGAAGCCGAGTTCGTCTGGCACCGGGAAACGTCGCTGGACGGGTATGACTGTGTTGTGCTCCCCGGGGGGTTCTCCTACGGCGACTACCTGCGCAGCGGGGCCGTGGCCCGCTTTTCCCCGATCATGAGCGCCGTGGAACGGCATGCCGCCGCCGGCGGCCTGCTGATCGGCATCTGCAACGGGTTCCAGATCCTGCTGGAGGCCGGTCTGCTTCCGGGCGCCCTGCTGCGGAACAGCAGCGTCAAGTTCGTCTGCCGCGAGGTGGGGGTCCGGGTGGAAAACAACCGGACCCCGTTCAGCTGCGCCTGCGACACCGGGGAGGTGATGCGTGTCCCGGTGGCCCACAACGAGGGGTCCTATTTCATCGACCCCCAGGGCCTGGAGCGTTTGCGCGCCAACGGGCAGGTGGTCTTTCGCTACAGCGCGCTGGATGACCTGAGCCCCGGCGAGGCGAACCCCAACGGGGCGCTGGACGACATCGCCGGCATCTGCAACGAGGCGGGGAACGTGCTGGGGATGATGCCCCACCCCGAGCGGGTCTGCGAGCCGGCGTTTTCCGGCGGGCAGGGCCGCAAGGTCTTTGAATCCATCGTCGCCTGGCTGGGCCGCAACGGAACCGGTCACGGCGACATAACCAGGAACGGGCAGGACCGATCATGAGCGAACCGCAGATCACTCCCGAGCTGGTCAGGGAACACGGGCTGACCGAAGAGGATTACCAGCGGCTTCTCGCCATTCTTGGCCGTGAGCCCAACTACACCGAACTGGGCATTTTTTCGGTGATGTGGTCCGAGCACTGCTGCTACAAGAGCTCCAAGACCAGCCTCAAGCGGCTGCCCACCACCGGCGCCTGCGTGCTGCAGGGGCCGGGGGAAAACGCCGGTGTGGTGGACATCGGTGACGGCCTGGCCGCCATCTTCAAGATGGAGAGCCACAACCACCCGTCGTATATCGAGCCGTACCAGGGCGCGGCCACCGGCGTGGGCGGCATTCTGCGTGATATTTTCACCATGGGCGCCCGGCCCATCGCCTCGCTCAACTCGCTCCGCTTCGGCGAGCCGGACCACCCGCGTATGGCCTACCTGGTGCAGGGCGTTGTGGCCGGCATCGGCGGGTACGGCAACTGCATGGGGGTGCCCACCGTGGGCGGCGAGGTCTACTTCCACCCCTGCTACAACGGCAACATCCTGGTCAATGCCTTCAACCTCGGCATCGTCAAGACCAGCCGCATTTTCCTCGGCACGGCCAGCGGCGAAGGCAACCCGGTGATCTACGTCGGGTCGCGCACCGGCCGCGACGGCATCCATGGTGCCACCATGGCCTCGGACGAATTCACCGAGGAGACCGAGGCGAAACGGCCCACGGTCCAGGTGGGCGACCCGTTCACCGAGAAACTGCTCCTCGAGGCCTGCCTCGAGCTGATGAAGACCGAGTACGTGGTGGGCATCCAGGACATGGGCGCCGCCGGGTTGACCTGCTCCACCCTGGAGATGGCCGGGCGGGCGGGCAGCGGTATCGAGCTGGACCTCGACCTGGTGCCGCGGCGCGAGGAAGGGATGACGCCTTACGAGCTGATGCTCTCCGAGTCCCAGGAGCGGATGTTGCTGGTGGCCCACCGGGGGACCGAGGACAAGGTGCTGGAGATCTTTCACAAGTGGGACCTCCAGGCGGTGGTTGTGGGAACGGTGACCGGTGACGGGCGGCTCAAGGTGCTGGACCAGGGCCGGGTGGTGGCCGATCTGCCGGTGAACCCGCTCTCCGAGGAGGCCCCGGTGTGTGACCGGCCGGAGGAGGAGCCGGCCTGGCTGGCGGAAAAACAGCAGCTGGACCTGGACACCCTGCCCGAGGTCACCGACCTGGAGGGGGCCCTCACCACGTTGCTGGCCAGCCCCAATATTGCCGAGAAACGCTGGGTCTGGGAACAGTATGACCACTCGGTTCGCGGGAACACCCAGGTCCTGCCGGGCAGTGACGCCGCGGTGATCCGGGTCAAGGACACCGACAAGGCGCTGGCCATGGCGGTGGACTGCAACAGCCGCTACTGCCATCTCGACCCGGTGACCGGCGGCAAGATCGCCGTGGCCGAGTCGGCACGCAACGTGGCCTGCAGCGGCGGGCGGCCCCTGGCGGTGACCGACTGCCTCAACTTCGGCAACCCCGAAAAACCAGAGGTGATGTGGTATTTCCGCCGGGCCATGGACGGCCTGTCCGAGGCCTGCCGGGTGCTCGACACGCCGGTGATCGGCGGCAACGTCAGTTTCTACAACGAGACCCAGGGCCAGGGGATTTACCCCACGCCCACCATCGGCATGGTGGGCCTGCTGGAGCAGGCCGACTGCCGGATGGACCAGTGGTTCAAGGGCGAGGGTGATGTGGTGGTTCTGCTGGGCCGCAACAGCGACGAGGTGGGGGGGAGCGAGTTCCTCTCCCTGCTTCACGGCCGGGAGTGCGGCCTGCCGCCGGCCATCGACCTGGAAGTGGAAAAACGGCTCCACGTCCTGCTCCACGAGGCGGCCACGGCGAAACTGCTCGTCTCGGCGCACGACACGTCCGACGGCGGACTGGCCGTGGCCCTGGCCGAGTCCTCCTTCGGTGCGGGCGGCATGGGGTGCCGCATCAGCCTCGCTGCCGCCGGCACGCGCCACGATCTGCTCCTTTTTGCCGAAACCCAGTCCCGGGTGGTGGTCAGCTGCACCCGGAAAAATCTCGACACCTTTTTCGGGTTGGCCGAAGCGGCCGGTGTCCCGGCGGCGGCCATCGGTTCCGTGTCCCGCGGCGTGTTCAGCATCCGGGTGGATGGCGAGCCGGCACTGGAGTGCGGCCTGGAGCGGCTGCGCCAGGTCTGGCGGGACGGTTTCACGTCCGCTGTGTTCGGGGGCAACAAGAACTGAATAAATCTGCCGGTTTCCGGTTGCCCCGCGGGTGACCGGACGGCTACAGGAGAGGGTGCTCCAATGCCCTTCGACGATGACCGGTTCCACGACGAGTGCGGCGTGTTCGGGCTCTATGATCACCCCGAGGCGTCCAACCTGACCTATCTCGGACTCTATGCGCTGCAGCACCGGGGCCAGGAGAGCGCCGGGATCTGCTCTTCCAACGGCAGGGAGCTCAAACTTGAGCGCCGGATGGGCCTGGTGGCCGAGGTGTTCAACGAGGAAAACCTGCTGGCGCTGAAGGGCCACATGGCCATCGGACACGTGCGCTACTCCACGGCCGGGTCGAGCATGGTGGGCAACGCCCAGCCGATCATGATCAGCTGTCACCGGGGGCAGATATCGCTCGGCCACAACGGCAACCTGGTCAACGCCTTCCAGATCCGCGACGACCTGGAGAAGCAGGGCGCCATCTTCATGTCCACCTCGGACAGCGAGGTGGTGCTGCACCTCATCGCCCGCTCGCGGGAGGAGACCATGGAACGGGCCATCATCGACGCCCTGAGCCAGGTCGAGGGGGCCTACTCGCTGCTCTTCATGACCCGGGACAAGATGATCGCCGTCCGCGACCCCCACGGGTTCCGCCCGCTGGTCATGGGCCGTCTGGGCAAGTCCACGGTCTTTGCCAGCGAGACCACCGCCCTCGACCTGATCGATGCCGACCTGCTGCGCGAGGTGGCGCCGGGAGAGATGGTGGTGGTGGACCGCCAGGGCGTGGAAGCGTCCTTCCCCTTCCCCCGCCGCGAGCCGAAGCACTGCGTCTTCGAGCACATTTACTTCGCCCGGCCGGACAGCACCATCTTCGACCGCCACGTGGATTTCAGCCGTCACCGGCTGGGGGAAACCCTGGCCCGGGAGCACCCGGTGGACGCCGACATGGTGATCCCGGTGCCCGATTCCGGGGTCTACGCCGCCCTGGGCTATTCCAAGCAGTCGGGCATCCCGGTGAAGTTCGCCCTGGTGCGCAACCACTACGTGGGGCGCACCTTCATCGAACCGAAACAGTCGATCCGCCACTTCGGGGTGAAGATCAAACTCAACCCGGTGCGGGGACTGATCGAGGGCCGGCGGGTGATCCTGGTGGACGACTCCATCGTCCGCGGCACCACCAGCCGCAAGATCATCAAGATGGTGCGCCAGGCCGGCGCGCGGGAGGTGCACCTGATGATCAGCTCGCCGCCGATCATCTCGCCCTGCTACTACGGCATCGACACGCCCACCCGCCGGGAACTGATTGCCTCCTCCCACTCGGTGGAGGAGATCGAAACGTACCTCGGCGTCGATTCGCTGGGCTACCTGAGCATCGAGGGCATGCTGCAGTCGGTGGAGGCCGAGAATGGCGGGGCGCCGTTCTGCACCTCCTGCTTCACCGGCGACTATCCGGTGAAACCGCCGGGCGACCAGTTCGACGAGCCGACGTCGTTCGAGACCAGAGGGTGAGCCAATGAAGGACGATGATGCGGGGAAACAGACCGGCGGGCTGACCTACCGCGATGCCGGGGTGGACATCGATGCCCAGGACGAGGCCCTGGCCCGGATCAAGGGGATGGTGCGCGAGACCTTCGACTCGCGGGTGCTCACCGACATCGGCGCCTTTGGCGCGCTCTACCAGCCCTTTGGCGACGGACCGGCTCGTGACCGCATCCTGGTCTCCAGTGCTGACGGCGTGGGGACCAAGCTGAAAATCGCCTTCCTCACCGGTGTGCATCACACCGTGGGCCAGGACCTGGTCTGCCACTGCGTGAACGACATCCTGGTCCAGGGCGCCATGCCGATGTTCTTCATGGACTACCTGGCCACCGGCGATCTGGATCCGGACACGATGGTTTCCGTGGTTCAGGGGCTGGTGGAGGGGTGCAAGGAGGCGCGCTGCGCCCTGATCGGCGGTGAGACCGCCGAGATGCCAGATTTTTACGGGCCTGGTGAATACGACCTGGCCGGCTTCATCGTCGGCGAGGTGACCCGGGACCGCCTGCTGGACGGTTCGGCCATCCGGCCGGGTGACGTGGTGCTGGGCCTGCTCTCCAGCGGCCTGCACACCAACGGCTACTCGCTGGCCCGCAAGGTCTTCTTCGAACTGCTGGACCTGACCGTGGACAGCGAGGTGGAGGAACTGGGCTGCACCGTGGGCGAGGAACTGCTCAAAACCCACCGGCAATACCGCACCCTGCTGGAGCCGCTGATGGAGCGCGGGTTGATCAAGGGGCTGGCCCACATCACCGGGGGCGGTCTGACCGACAACCTGCCCCGGGTCCTGCCCGGTGATTGCCAGGCAATGATCGACCTCGCCAGCTGGGAGGTCCCCCCCGTGTTCGGAATCATCCAGCGGGCCGGCAAGGTGGAACGGGCGGAAATGATGCGGGCCTTCAACATGGGTATCGGCATGGCGGTGGTGGCCGATCCGGCTGCCGCCGCTGAGGTGGTGTCGGGCCTGGCGTCCCGGGGGGAACCGTGCCCGGTCATCGGGCGGATCGAGAAGGGCGCCGGCGGGGTGACCTATGTCTGAGCGGCGGTTCGCAATCCTGATCTCCGGACGGGGCTCGAACATGGTGGCCCTGGTGGATGCGGCCCTGCGGGGCGACATCCCGGCCCGCCCCGCGCTGGTGATCAGCAACCGGGCCCAGGCCCCGGGGCTGGAACTGGCCGCGGCCCGGGGAGTCGAAACCCTGGCCATCCGGCACCAGGACTTCGGCACCCGGGAGCTGTTCGACCGGGCGGTGGTGGCGGCGCTCCAGGAACGCGGAGTGGAGCTGGTCTGCCTTGCCGGCTTCATGCGGCTGCTCAGCCCGTTCTTTGTCCGTTCGTTCTCCGACCGGATCATCAACATCCATCCCTCCCTGCTGCCCGCCTTCCCCGGGCTGCACGTCCAGCAGCAGGCCCTGGACCACGGGGTGAAGGTCTCCGGCTGCACGGTGCACTTCGTCGACGAGGACCTGGACGCCGGGCCAATCATCGTCCAGCGGACGGTGCCGGTGGTGGAGGGGGATGATGCCGACACCCTGGCCGGCCGGATCATCGACCAGGAACACCAGGCGTACACCGAAGCGGTGCGCCTCTATTTCGAAGACCGTCTCACCGTTGAGGGCAGGGTTGTTCGCATCCGCCAGGAGTAGCGGAAGAAACAGGAGATGTGCAGGCAGATGACACTGGAAGAACAATACGCCCACCTGGCCCGCGGCACCGAGGCGATCATCCGCCCCGAGGAACTGAAGGCCAAGCTCGAGCGCTCGAGCAAGACCGGCAAGCCGCTGACGGTGAAGGTCGGCTTCGACCCCTCGGCCCCGGATATCCACCTGGGCCACACGGTACTGCTGAGCAAGATGCGCCACTTCCAGGACTGTGGGCACCGGGTGGTCTTTCTCATCGGTGACTTCACCGGGATGATCGGCGACCCCAGCGGCAAGTCCAGGACCCGGCCCCAGCTGACCCGCGAAGCGGTGCTGGAGAATGCCGAGACCTACAAGAAGCAGGCCTTCAAGGTTCTCGACCCGCAGACCACGGTGATCGATTTCAACAGCCGCTGGCTCGGCGAACTGGGTTCGGAGGGTTTCATCAACCTGGCCTCGAAGATCACCGTGGCCCGCATCCTGGAGCGGGACGACTTCACCAAGCGCTACGGCGCCCAGCAGCCCATCGCCCTGCACGAACTGCTCTACCCCATCTCCCAGGGCTACGACTCGGTCTTTCTGGAGGCCGACGTGGAACTGGGGGGCACCGACCAGACCTTCAACCTGCTGCTGGGACGCGACCTGCAGCGGGAGTACGGCCAGGAGCCCCAGGTGGTCCTCACCGTGCCGCTGCTCGAGGGCCTCGACGGTGTGGAGAAGATGAGCAAGTCGCTGAACAACTATGTCGGGGTGGAGGAACCGCCCCAGGAGATGTTCGGCAAGCTGATGTCGATCAGCGACGACCTGATGTGGCGCTACTGGGAGCTGCTGACCAGCCTGCCCCTCACCGACATCGAAAAGATGAAGGGCGACACCGCCACCGGCGCCCTGCACCCCATGGAGGCCAAGAAACGCCTCGGCCGCACCATCGTCGACCAGTTCCACGGCGAGGGGGCCGGCGAAAAGGCCGAGGCCGAGTTCTCCCGCCAGTTCAGTCAGCGGCAGACCCCGCAGGACATCGAAGAGGCGGTCTACGCCACCGACGGCAGCCCGGTCTGGCTGCCCAAGCTGCTCACCAGCGTGGGCCTGACCAAGTCCAATTCCGTGGCCCGGCAGATCATCAAGCAGGGCGGAGTGTCGGTGGACGGCGAGAAGGTCACCGACCCGTCAACGGAACTGCCCGGCACCGCTGGAACCGAGATCCTCCTCAAAAAGGGCCGTCTCTATCTCAAGGTGCGCTTTGAACAGAGCGGGGACTGAGCGGGAACAGCTTTTCACCCTTGACGCCGGCAAGAAATCCCTGTACCTTCTTTTAATACTTGAAAATAGATTTTTGTTGTCTTGAGGCGATCCTTCCCAGCCGTGCAGCCAGGAGGTCTTGTTCATGCGTGGACTGCTCCGTATCTGCGTCCTGTTTGCGCTCCCGCTCCTCCTGTTCCCTCCGCTCGGAGCGGAGGTCATACACGTTCCCGCCGACCAGCCTTCGATCCAGGCCGGGATGGACGCCGCGGGCAGCGGAGACACGGTACTGGTGGCTGACGGGACCTGGTCCGGGCCCGGCAACCGCGACCTGGACTTTGGGGGAAAGGCCATCACCGTGGCCTCGGCCGGCGGGCCCGGCAACTGCACCATCGACTGTGGTGGCGGCCAGGACAATGGATTTATCCTGGACAGCTATGAGGGGCGCAACTCGGTGATCCGCGGGTTCACCATCCGCAACGGTACCCGGGGGATTTATTGTCCCGGCTCCTCCCCGGCAATCGTAGGCAATGTAATCACCGGTTTCGAAACCGGAGTCATGATCTATCAGGATTCCCCCCTGATCACCGGGAACACCATCAGCGGCTGCAGCGGCAGCGGAGTAAGCGGCTCCTTTTACACCACCGGCGGTACCGGGCGTCCGGTGATCGCCGGCAACACGATCAGCGGCAACGGTGAGAGTGGGCTCAACTTCTACAGTGACTACGGCTCTCCCTGGCCCGAGATCTTGGCCAATGTCATCGAGGGAAACGGCGGCAGCGGGATCTACGCCGGGGGCCACATCACCCTCACGGTTTCCGGCAACATCATCTCCGGCAACGGCCGGGGGGGAGTCCGCCTCAGCGGCGGCGAGGCCTCGGGCACGGTGGAAAACAACGTGATCACCGGCAACAGTGCCGAGTCCGGGGGAGGGGTCAGTCTGTACGGGGGCGTGCTGCGCAACAACCTGATCCTGAACAACCACGCCTCCGACTCGGGCGGCGGGATCTACTCCGCCTTCGGCCATGTCACGATCACCAACTGCACCGTGGCGGGCAACAGTGCCGGCGCCGGGGGTGGCGGGCTGTTCTTTTATTACGGCTATGAGCTCTTCGTGGCCAGCTGCATCTTCCGCGGAAACCAGGCGCCCTCGGCGGCGGAGATCTACGGCCAACCAAGACCGACTAACGGCGAAATGCGGGTGCGCTATTCGAACATCAGCGGCGGAATGGACGGGATCGTTGTCGAATCCGGCGCGGGTCAGGTGCACCTCGGGCCGGGCATCATCGATGCCGACCCGGTCTTTGTCAGCGGTCCGAACGGCGACCACTACTTAAGCCAGGTCGCCGCGGGGCAGGCCGTGGACAGCCCGTCAGTGGATGCCGGCGACCCCGGGGAGGTGATAGAAGGCACCACACGCACCGACGAGTGGGCGGACACGGGGATCGAGGACCAGGGCTACCACTACCAGGGCTACGGCGCGAACTGCGACCTGGACGGTTCGGGTCGGGTGGACGGGATGGACCTGGCGATCCTCGGCCGGGCCTTCGGCTCCTTCATCGGCGACTGGCGTTACTCGGCAGCGGCCGACATCGACGGCAGCGGCAGCATAGACGGTGAAGACCTGGCCCTGCTCGCCGCCTACTTCGGCACCTGATCGGTCTGAACTGCCGGTCAGACCCGGGCCATCACCCCACCCCGCCGTTTCACCTGAAGCGGTGTCATCTCAACCTCCTTGTTCGCTCCCGTCCTCATGCTCTTCAACTAGACGTGGATCCAGGATACCTAGTTCGATGCGATGACCATGGCCGCAGCGGTGTCCGTATCACCTGAGAGACTGAACGGCGGCTGGTTGTAGGGGGCCGGTGTCACGTCCTCGCCGATGAGCTCGAAGATGTTGTCCCCCACCAGCGAGCCGAGAGCCGGGAAATTCTGCGTCCAGTTGGTGGAAAACAGTTCGCCGGGGTCCAGGTTCGTCCAGCCGGCGCGCCAGCTGGTGTAGACGTTGCCGTTGCCGATGGTCACGTCGATACGCGCTGCCGCCCGGCGGTTCTCACTGGTCAGGTTCGCCAGCTGGACCCAGAACTGGCTGCTGAAGGGCAGCACGCCGGACGAGGGCGTGGCGTCGATGGAGACGCTGAGCGTGTCCGGGATGGTGGGGACGGTGATGGTGAAACTGCTGATCCAGTTCGACCAGCCGGTGGAGTCGGGGTATTCGCCGATGGCCCAGAAGGTGATGTCGTCGGCGGGGTCGATGGCGATGTCGTAATAGTCGCCCCAGCGCCCGCCGCCGTTCACCGGCGCCAGCAGGACCTGGGTCAGGGTGCCCATGGTGCCCGGCGGATCGCCCACCGACCGGCCGGTGACGTTGACCGCGATTCTCTGGGTGGAGGAGCTCGACCCGCAGACCAGCCCCACGTCGCCGACGGCGTTGGAATAGATCGCCGGGAACCAGGTGTGGATCCCGCTGCCGCCGTCGATATTCCCCGACTGCACCAGCGACACCGACCCGCTGGAGGGCCAGTTGCCGGTGTCCAGGTGATACCAGCGGGCCATGTTCCGGCCGCTGCTGGAAATGTTGTGAGCGGCATACAGGTTTCCGTCACGCCAGTGGCAGTTCATGATCCGCTCATCCACCAGGCTGACCGTGTTGCCTCCGGCGGCCGGGGCGCTGGACGGCCCGCTGAACGAGGGGACCGAAACAGTGGTGCTGGTCAGCGCCGGTGATGTGGTCGGGTTGGTGATGGCGTGGATCCGCAGCGAGGAGCTGCTGGAGGTCGAAGCGAAGAAAGGCGCCTGGTTCGAGCCGAAGTGCTGACAGACCTGCACGCTGGCGGCGGCGCTGTCGCGCAGCGTGGAGTATACCGCCGGGTCACCGGCGAGCACGTCGGCCTTTTCAATGACCCGGAAGCCGACGCCGGCCCATCCGCCCGAGCTCAGACCGAACAGGTTGCCGGTCACATAGTAGGCATCTCCGTCATAGCCGAATCCGGGGTAGTCCCACCAGTAGGTCGAGCCGCTCACCGAGATGACGGCATCGGTGCGGTACTTGTACCACGTGCCGTTGGGGTCGCTGTCGTCGGACACGGCGAAGGTGATCCACGATTCGGTGGAGCCGTAGACCTCCAGCGCCAGCACCACGAAGCGGTCGGCAAGGTGGTCGTAGAAGCACTTGGGGTCAAACGTGAACCCGCCGGCGCCCAGCGGTTCGAAGAACCCCGGGCTGCCGGCGTCGCCCAGAGCATTGATGTAT
>CAWIIB010000001.1:0-2150000 GCA_963836075.1 uncultured Acidobacteriota bacterium | reverse complement strand
GCCAAGCTGAGGAGCGTTGCACAGCCGGGGTCGTGGGATTCAGCGTGACCGGGTCCTCAACCGGTCAAAGAGTTACAAAGCAGATTGCTAAACGAACAGTCTGGAAAGACTGGCGATACAGGGTGATAGCCCCGTAGTTGAAAGTGATTTGTCTCTTTGCTGAACACCCAAGTAGCGCGGGACACGTGGAACCCTGCGTGAATTCGGGAGGACCATCTTCCAAGGCTAAATACTACTCGACGACCGATAGTGAACCAGTACCGTGAGGGAAAGGTGAAAAGTACCCCTTTTAGGGGAGTGAAATAGTACCTGAAACCGTACGTTTACAAGCAGTGGAAGGGCGTTTACCAATCTTCGGATTGGTGTTGCCCGACCGCGTGCCTTTTGCATAATGAGCCGGCTAGTTACTCTATGTAGCAAGGTTAAGCGATAAGCGAGCCGCAGCGAAAGCGAGTCTTAATAGGGCGACAGTTGCATGGAGTAGACGCGAAGCTGAGTGATCTATCCTTGGCCAGGGTGAAGCTTATGTAACAGTAAGTGGAGGCCCGAACCTGTTTGGGTTGAAAACCGATTGGATGAGCCGAGGATAGGGGTGAAAGGCCAATCAAACTCAGTTATAGCTCGTTCTCCCCGAAATAGCTTTAGGGCTAGCCTCACGTGATGAGTAACGGTGGTAGGGATCTGAATGGACTAGGGGCCCTAAAAGGTTACTGAATCCAACCAAACTTCGAATGCCGTTAACTGCTAGCGTGGGAGTCAGACTACGTGGGATAAACTTCGTGGTCGAAAGGGAAACAGCCCAGACCGCCAGCTAAGGTCCCCAAATTTAGGCTAAGTGGGAAAGGATGTGGAGACGCCCATACAACCAGGAGGTTGGCTTAGAAGCAGCCATCCTTTAAAGAAAGCGTAACAGCTCACTGGTCGAGCGGCTCCGTGCCGATAATGTAACGGGGCTCAAGCCTAATACCGAAGCTGCGGAATGTCTTCGGACATTGGTAGGGGAGCATTCCATTCAGGAGTGAAGGTGGACCGTGAGGACCACTGGACCGGATGGAAGAGACTCTGCCGGCATAAGTAGCGATAAGGCAGGTGAGAAACCTGCCCGCCGAAAGTCTAAGGTTTCCTGAGGAAGGTTAATCCGCTCAGGGTTAGTCGGTCCCTAAGCCGAGGTCGAAAGGCGTAGGCGATGGAAAGCAGGTTAATATTCCTGCACTACCGGGAAAGCGTTTGAGCGATGGGGTGACGCAGTAGGATAGGCATACATGCGATTGGACGTGCATGGCCGCAATCGTAGGGGGGCTGGCTAGGTAAATCCGGCTGGCTATTAAACCCTGAGGAACGCGGGGAAGTGCGCCTTCGGGCAAACCAACTTGTTGATTCCACACTGCCAAGAAAAACCTCTAGTGAGCTTTCCAGGTAACCGTACCGTAAACCGACACAGGTAGACAAGGAGAGAATCCTAAGGCGCTTGAGAGAACTCTTGCTAAGGAACTCGGCAAACTAACCCCGTAACTTCGGAAGAAGGGGTGCCCCGTTAGGGTGATTCTTTTACTTGATGAGCTCGAGGGGGTTGCAGAGAAATGGCCCAGGCGACTGTTTACTAAAAACATAGGACTCTGCTAAGTCGAAAACGACGTATAGGGTCTGACGCCTGCCCGGTGCCGGAAGGTTAAAAGGAGGGGTTAGCTTCTTCGGAAGCGAAGCTCTGAATTGAAGCCCCGGTAAACGGCGGCCGTAACTATAACGGTCCTAAGGTAGCGAAATTCCTTGTCGGGTAAGTTCCGACCTGCACGAATGGCGTAACGATCTGGGCGCTGTCTCGGCAAGAGACTCAGCGAATTTGTAGTACCGGTGAAGATGCCGGTTACCCGCGGCAAGACGGAAAGACCCCGTGCACCTTCACTATAACTTAGCAATGAATTTTGGTGCAGTATGTGCAGGATAGGTGGGAGGCTTTGAAGTGTGGGCGTCAGCCTGCATGGAGCCAACGGTGAGATACCACCCTTATTGTATTGAGGTTCTAACCTGGGTCCGTTATCCGGGCCGGGGACATTGCTAGGCGGGTAGTTTGACTGGGGCGGTCGCCTCCCAAAATGTAACGGAGGCGCCCGAAGGTTCCCTCAGGCTGTTTGGAAATCAGCCGATGAGTGCAAAGGCATAAGGGAGCTTGACTGCGAGACATACAGGTCGAGCAGGTGGGAAACCAGGGCTTAGTGATCCGGCGGTTCCGCATGGAAGGGCCGTCGCTCAACGGATAAAAGGTACGCCGGGGATAACAGGCTTATCGCTTCCAAGAGTTCACATCGACGAAGCGGTTTGGCACCTCGATGTCGGCTCATCGCATCCTGGGGCTGAAGCAGGTCCCAAGGGTTCGGCTGTTCGCCGATTAAAGCGGTACGTGAGCTGGGTTTAGAACGTCGCGAGACAGTTCGGTCCCTATCTGCCGTGGGCGCAGGATATTTGAGGGAATCTGTCCCTAGTACGAGAGGACCGGGATGGACGAACCTCTAGTGCACCAGTTGTTCCGCCAGGAGCATCGCTGGGTAGCCATGTTCGGAAAGGATAAGCGCTGAAAGCATATAAGCGCGAAGCCAGCCCCAAGATTAGATATCCCTTCTCCCTTCGGGGAGACAGTAGACCCCTCGTAGACTACGAGGTTGATAGGCCAGGTGTGTAAGCGTAGCAATACGTTCAGCTGACTGGTACTAATCGGTCGTGAGGCTTGACCACAAAATTCTTTGGGTTCGCCCCTGGCTTCGGATTCGTCCGGAGCCAGGGTGCGACACCCTATAAAAAGACACTTTTGGTCACTGAGATATACGCAAGACTCGTCGAGCAGGAAGATATTCGGTTGACAAGATAGAGTTATCGGTATTCCCGGTGGCTATTGCGGAGGGGCCATACCCGTTCCCATTTCGAACACGGCCGTCAAGCCCTCCTGCGCCGATGGTACTGCCTGGGCAACTGGGTGGGAGAGTAGGTCACTGCCGGGATAAAAAACATTTGAAAGCCCTCTTTCATCGCAAGTTGGAAGAGGGCTTTCGCTTGTACGGGGTGGTGTCAGATCGGTCCAATGGTGGCGCCGATATCCGCCATGACCTTCTTCGGGCAGCCGGCCTGGTCGGCAAAGCTCGACCATCTGCCGATTGCTCCATTCACCTCATCAACCACGGTCATGGCCTCACCGTTTTTTATCCCGGACCGTTCGGCCAGCGCCAGGCAGTGGCTGCGGTCCGGCTGCCGTCCTTCTCCGAGAACGGTCATCGTGTGCTCCCCGCCGGGGCCGGGTGCATGGGTCAGGTCGTAGGCCGGGGACAGCGACCAGTCGCCGGATTGGTGGTCGAGCAGGAAAGCGAAGTTCTTGGCATGGTCGTCCCGGTTGTGGGCGGCGATGTTGAACACCATCCGGCGGAACAGCCGCAGTACGTCCTGGTGGTTGCGGGTCAGCGACCTGGTGACTTTGAAAAGGTCGGAATAGTCGGTGGAGGGAATACGGAAATTGGCATGAACCAGGTTGGCGAAAGTGTGGACGTGCATGCGCCGGTTGCCTGTGGCTCGATCGAACCGTTTAACTCCGAAATAGCGGCGGGTGTCCTGTCCGTGTTCTGCTTTGAGAAGCCGGGTCACCGGCATCTCGATCCCGGCCGCTCGGGCCATCAGGCTGTAGGCGTACTCGACGGGGCCGGCGTGGCGAGCATCCTTCCTGGCGGAAAACTTGATGATCCAGTGCTCGAACCCCGGGGGGAGATCGGCCTCACCGGTGATCAGGCGATCGCCATCCATGCCCACCAGCAACTTGGGCCTGGCGCCTCCCGGCGAGCCTCCGGCACGCATCAGCTGGGGCAGGATCTCGACGGCATCACCCTCCAGAACATCTTCGGCATTGCGGCCCAGCTCGTGGAGATCGATCAGCCGATCATCGCCTTCAGCCCGGCGGGGCGGGTGGTAGGTCAGCGCCCCCATGGTCCGCTTGCCGAGGTAGGACAGGCGCTCGAGCGGTGATATCGCGGCCTGATCCACACCTTTCCGGCGAAAGCTCCGGTCCATCAGCAGCAGGCCCCAGCCGTCAGGAAGAGAATCGTCGAAGAGACCTGGCAGTGGCCCGAAGGCGCGATCGGTGTGCTCGATCAGGCCGGGCCGCAGGGGTAGCTTGAACGGCGACAGCTCCAGGCCACTGTCGATGAACGGCGAATCGTACTCGAAATAGATGCGTTGGTCCTGTTCGGCCAGCGTGCCGACCACCAGTATGTCGTTTGGTGAACGCTGCAGCTTGACCGTCAGCTTTCTCATCGGACGCCCCGTTTCCGTTTTGGTGCGGAGGCGCTGTATCGCGCCTCGAGCTCGGCGATCGATTCGGCGGGCGGCGGTTTCAGCAGTTCGGCGAACTCGTCGAGCCTGGACAGGGCATGGCAGAGCTTGAGCAGGTTTTCAACCGAAGTGCGCCCGGTACGTTCGTAGCGGCGGACCGTGGGCAGGGACACGCCGGACCGCTTGGCCAGCGTCTCCTGTTTCCATTCCCGGCGCAACCGTTCCTCCCGGATCCGGGTTGCCAGCAGCCTGGCGACTTCCTCCGGGCTGTGCAACTGGAAAGATATATTGGACATCGATTGCTCCCCGATTGATAATAACAATCAATATTTAACATGTGGTAGTGAAATAAGCAATTAAAATATCATAAATGATATTTTAAAAGGGAGCAGTTGATCAGTGGAGTTGGCCGGTTCCTTCTTGCCGCAATCACGCCCTGCCAGAATCAAGCTGTTGCGAGTGACGAGTCGGCAACTGCAGCATCTCCATCACCAGGCATCAAAACGGCCGATGGCGGCCTTCACTCCGTGGGTCACTTCGTCGTCGGGGTAGGCGGTGAAGCTGTTGATCATGGTCAGCGCCGAGCCATCCCAGGTATAGATATTGATCATCGGTTCATAGGTGGCGCCCGGACCGCTGGCGGCCAGAATCTCGTCGATGCCATCCCCGTCCACGTCACCGCACGAAACGTTGACTCCCCATTCGGTGTATTCAAAGGCGAAGAAGCTGATCCCGCTGAATGCTGCCAGGGTGTCATTATCGTAGTTCCAACCGCGTACGTGGGGGCCGAACACGGCGCCTGGCCCGGCGCCGGTAATGATTTCGTCAAATCCGTCTCCGTCGATATCACCGGCCGCAACGTTCACTCCGTACTTGTTGGTCCCATAGGCCAGGAAGTTCACACCGGGCATGGTTACCGCCGAACCCCCGTCCACATTCCAGCCGCGGACATGGGGCCCGTACACCGCACCGGGGCCGGCACCGGTGATGATTTCAGCCATCCGGTCACCGTCCAGGTCGCCGGTGCAGACGTTTACACCCCACTTGGGCGTGCCGTAGGCAAAGAAGCTTATGCCGGGAACCGGGGTCACGGCCGCCCCGTCATAGCAGAATCCCCGAACATGGGGTCCGAACACCGCACCGGGCCCGGCGCCGGTGATGATTTCAGCCCTGCCGTCTCCATCCAGGTCGCCGCCCGCCACGTTGACCCCGTACTTGTTGGTTCCGTAGGCCAGGAAATTCAGTCCGGGCAGTTGGGTGGCATCAGGCTCAAAGCCTCGGACGTGGGGGCCGAACACGGCGCCCGGACCGGGGCCGGTGAGGATTTCAGCATATCGGTCACCATCCAGATCGGCCGTGGCCACGTTTGTACCATAGCGCTCCACGCCATAGGGGGTGATAACCAGGGCGGGGGCCGAACTGTTCAGCGGGTCATAGCCATGAACTGCCGTGGTGTTGTCCTGCCCGGGGCCGGCCCCGGTAATCACCAACTCCCTCCGCGGGGGATTGCCGGTGGCAATCCAGGCCACCGCCTTTTCCACCACCGTGTCGATGCCCTGGACCACGTCGTCCGGTTCGAGCCAGACCTCCTCGTCCACCGGGAATCCCACGTGGGTCAAGTATTGCCCTGGTGTGTCCCAGCGATACGACTCGCTCTGGGAGAATTGGGCACCGAAATCGGGGTGGGCGGTCATGTCCATCATCACCGGACTGTCAAATGTGGCGCTGGTGGGCTTGCCGAACGTGCGAACCATCGGGTGGTAGGTCATCCGCAGGGCCACCTGGTCTCCTGAACTGGCCGCGCCGGGCCCCGTGAGAACGGCGATCGGCTTATTGAAGTAGGAGCCGGGATCACCATGAATCCTGTAGATTCCAGGGTGACCGTCCGGTTCCATGGCCAGGTGGTCGTCGGGATCGGAGCGTGTAGCGAAATCTACGGTGAGGACGTCCTGGTTAAACAGCAGGCTCAGGCCATCGTTGCTCAGATACATGTTCCCGCCCCAGACGGTGCGGAAATCGATGATCAAGCCGTCCAGGTCGGGGTCGTCCATCATGGCGGCACAGGCGTCTCGGAAAGCGGCCTCGACGTTGTCCGCCCAGGAGAGAACGAAGATGTAACCGACCCTCAATTTTCCTCGTTCCAGCACGCCCCGGACCGTCCAGTCCGGCGCCCACGGGATGGAGAAACCCAGGTCGAGATTTTCGAAACCGAGGCTGACCATGCTCATCCCCGGATCCACCAGCAGGCTGGTGGGAAGGTGCTGAATATCCCCGCTGCCGTATTTGCGAATGTCGATGGTATCGAAGAGGTGCCAGTTCTGTCCCGCGGCCTTGAGCCAGTGGTGTGCATATGCCGCATCCGAGGTGCCCCAGAGGCCGTTCACCGGGAGGCCGGCCTCAAGCAATTGAGGGTACAGATCCTCCCACGGCACACCGTCATAACCCAGGATGACGTCCCCCAGTTCCAGGTCGAGTGGATGATCGGGCACGACGTTGTAAACGAAGATGCCGTCTTCGTGCACGGTCAGGGACGCTCCGAAAGTGGTGTGAATGCCCGAGGGGATGACGAGTGTGGGCACGCCGGGTTCGGGCTTTGTGCCGTGGACGCCGATATCGATACAAATACTGTGGCTGTTCTGGTGTGCCCGGGAGATCTTCTGCAGAATGGCCTGAAATCGCCCCCGGCTCACCCCGTCGGGATAGATTTCATCCCACAGGGGATTGCAGAGCGCGGCGATGTCCACATCATGATTGCTGTAGCAGGAAAAGTTGTGGTCAAGGGTGTTGCGCCAGAGGGTGAAAACTTCCATCTGCTCGACGGGATCTCCCGGTCCCCAGGTGGCGTCGATGATCGCCTGCCAGTCGCCGTCCACACGTGAAGGGAGCAAGTCCGGCCGAAGGTTCGGGGCCGGGTGCCGCGGCCGGTTCATAAACTCGGGCCAGGCCGGCTCTGTCCGTTCAGCCATTGAGCTTTCTGTTGGTTCGGCGGCCGGCAGGGGCGAGGAGCTGCCCAGCAGAACCACCAGCATGACGGCTGGTAGACTAAGATGGAACCGGTTTCCGGCAGGGTGGGGCCGCGGGGGAGAAATCCACATGATTCCCTCCTGATTTTTCATATCGCAATAATGACAAGGGGCCAGATGATTCGGTTGTGTTCTTGACAGATATTACGTCAAAGGATGGTGACCGGTTCGATCGGCAGCTGCGCCCGATGTGGCTACATCGTGTAGTACAGGCCGGCGCCGGGGCCCAGGGGCAGGCCGAGCAGGATCCAGGTGATCAGCAGGGCGGTCCAGACGAGGAAGAAGGCGACGGAGTATGGCAGCATGGTGGCGATGATGGTGCCGATGCCGGCCTTGCTGTCGTACTTCTGGATAAAGGCGATGATCAGGGCGAAGAAGCTCATCATCGGTGAGATGAGGTTGGAGACGCTGTCGCCGATGCGGTAGACCACCTGGGTCAGCTCGGGGGAGTAGCCCAGCAGCATGAACATGGGGATGAAGATCGGCGCCATCAGCGCCCACTTGGCCGAGGCGCTGCCCATCAGCATGTTGATCGAGGCCGAGAGGATGATGAACATGATCATCAGCGGGATGACCCCCAACCCCGAGGCCTTCAGCACGTCGGCGCCGGTGATCGCCATGATGACCCCGAGGTTCGACCACTTGAAGAAGGCGACGAACTGGGCGGCGAAAAAGACCAGCACCAGGTAGAGTCCCAGGGTCTGCATTGCCTTGGACATGCCGGTGACCACGTCGGTTTCGCTTCTGAAGGTTCCGGCGGCAAAACCGTAAGCCAGGCCCATCAGTCCGGCGACGATGAAGAGCAGCGCCACCACGCCCTTGATCAGCGGTGAGTTGAGCACGCCGCCGTCCTCCGCCCGGAGAAGCCCGTTCTCGGGGAGGATGCCGATGAGGATGACCACCAGAACCACGACTGTAGTGATCAGGCAATACAGCAGCCCTCGCTTTTCCCCGTGGGTCAGCTTGTCGATTTTTTCTTTCGGGGCGTCACCCTTGTATTCACCCAGGCGCGGCACCACGATCTTCTCGGTGACCCATGTCCCGGTGAGCGAGATGAGGATGGTGGATACCACCATGAAGTAGTAGTTGGCCGTGGGGTTCACCGTGTAGGCCGGATCGAGGATTCTCGCGGCCTCTTCGGACAGCCCGGCCAGCAGCGGGTCGATGGTGCCGATGAAGAGGTTGGCACTGAACCCGCCGGAAACGCCGGCGAAGGCGGCGGCCATCCCGGCCACCGGGTGGCGGTCCACGGCGAGGAAGATGATGCCGGCAAGGGGGATCAGCAGCACGTAGCCGATGTCGCTGGCCATGTTGGACAGCACGCCGGCAAAGACCAGGATGAACGTCAGCAGCTGTTTGGGAGCGGAAAGCACCAGCAGGCGGATGCCGGCGTTGATCAGGCCGCTGCTCTCGGCGATGCCGATGCCCAGCATGGCCACCATCACGATGCCCAGGGGAGCGAAATCGGTGTAGTTGCGAACCAGGTTGAGCAGAATCCGGTGCAGGCCTTCCTTGGAGATCAGGTTCACCGGCTCGATCAGCGATCCATCACCAGGGTGAACCGCCTGCCAATCGAAATAGCTGGCCACACCGGAGAGGAGGATGGTGGTAACCGCAAAGATGGCGAAAAGGGTGGCCGGGTGGGGCAGGGCATTGCCGATCTTTTCCACCCACTCCAGCATCCAGTTGAACAGGGACGTGAATATGCGTTTCTTCTTCAATTCGCCTCCTTCCGTCACAACGGCACCAATACTACCATTCTGCCGCGGTGGTGCCCATACCGCAGCGGCGACACCGTGCATGAACCGGTGGTCATCGGGTAGAATGACAGGCCAACCGGAGAGGTGAAAATCGATGCACGAAGTTCTGGTGGAGCTGGTGGTGGTGATGGCCGGGTCGGTGCTGGCGGCCCTCTTGCTACGCAAATTGCGCCTGCCGCCGGTGGTGGGGTTTATCCTCGTCGGCATCCTGGTGGGACCGGGCGGCCTGCGGCTGGTCACCAACCGCCACACCATCGAGGTGGTGGCCGAGGTGGGAGTGATGCTGCTGCTCTTCACCGTAGGCCTGAAGATCAAGCTGAGTGACCTCTGGCGGATGAAGGGCACGGTGTTCGGCTCGGGAACGCTTCAGGTGGCGGCCACCGGGGCGGCGGCCGCCGGGGTGGCCCTGGCTCTCGGGCGGCCGGGCGTGGAGGCGGTGGTCTGGGGGATGGTGGTGGCCCTCTCCTCCACCGCCCTGGTGATGTTCCTGCTGGAGGGGTCGGGGCAGACCTCGAGCCCCCTCGGGCGGGGGATGATCGGCATCCTCCTGCTGCAGGACCTGGCGGTGGTCCCGATCATGCTGGCCCTGCCCCTGCTGGCCGGTCAGCAGGGCAGCACCGGCGAGGTGGCCTGGTTCCTGGTCCGGGCGCTGGCTGTCATCACCATCACCGTTCTCGGTGCGCGGGTGGTTTTCCCGGCCCTGGCCGCCCGGGTGGTGGCCGCCGGCAGCCGCGAGCTGTTCACGCTGACCACGGTGCTGGTGGCGGTGGGCACCGCCCTGGTCTTCGGCCAGTTCGGCCTCTCCATGGCCCTGGGCGCCTTTCTCGCCGGGATGGTGGTCTCGGAATCGGAGTATGTCAGCCGGATGGTGGACGACATCACCCCGTTGCGCGACGTGTTCAACAGCGTCTTCTTCGTTTCACTGGGGATGCTGGTCGACCCCTCGGTCTGGATCTCGCGTCCGCTGGTCGCCCTCGGCCTGGTGGCGGCAGTGGTGGCCGGCAAGGCTCTGCTGGCCTCCCTGGCCATCTGGCCGGCGGTTCGTGATCCACGACTGGCTATCGCGGTGGGTCTGGGCCTGGGCCAGATCGGCGAGTTCTCGGTGGTGGTGGCAGCGGAGGCCGTGCGCCTGGGCATCCCCCCGGGATCGAACCAGAAACTGTTCCTGGCTGTTGCCGTGCCGACGATGATCCTCACCCCCGGACTCAATGCCTGGGCCCGGCGGATCGCCGACCACTGCCGCATCGACTGTGCCGGTGTGGGCCTCGAGGACCACATGGTGATCGTCGGCTTCGGTGTCAACGGCCGCAATGTCCACCGTGCCCTGGGCCTGCTGGAAGTGCCCCATGCGGTGGTGGACCTCAACCCCCACACCGTGCGCGAGCTGGAGGAACAGGGGGATCCTGCGGTCTATGGCGACGCCGGGCGGGAGTCGGTGCTGCGGGCGGCCGGGGTCCACGCGGCACGGGGTGTCATCGTCGCCATCCCCGACGCCGCGGCCACCCGGGAGGTTGTGACTGCGGCACGGCGACTGGCTCCCGGTGTGACCATCATCGCCCGCACCCGCTTTGTCCGTGAGGTGAAGCCGCTGGAGGATCTTGGCGCAAACCAGGTGGTGCCCGAGGAGTTCGAGACCTCCCTCGAGCTGGTGGGCCGTGCCCTGGAGATCTACGGCGCGCCGCCGATGGCGATTCTCAAGGAAAAGATGATGCTGCGGCGGCAGCATTACGGAGTCCTGCGCTCCAGTGACCAGCTTTCCGAGTTGGGGGAACTGCTGCCTTTTGGCGAGCGCCTGCGCCTGGTTGAAGTGGAGGTGGCCGCCGACAGCCCTGCCGCCGGCCGCAGCATTCGCGAGCTGGATTTGCGCCGGGTCACCGGAGCCACGGTGCTGGCCGTACACGGAGAGCACGGGGTCAGCACCAATCCCTCCCCGGACACCTCTCTGTCCGCCGGCAACCGGCTGGTGGTCCTGGTGGACGGGGAGTGCGAATCCCGGCTGCGGGAAATGGTCGGCTGATCCTCCTCATGATCCTGTCGTGGTAAGATATTCTTCGCCAGGGGCCCGGGTTACCATTCCGCCCCACCCCGCCATACTGTCGTCACTCAATCGAGGAGGAGCAG
Source organism: uncultured Acidobacteriota bacterium (assembly GCA_963836075.1). Lineage (GTDB taxonomy): Bacteria > Acidobacteriota > JAQAZP01 > JAQAZP01 > JAQAZP01 > JAQAZP01. Next base: position 2,138,788 of record CAWIIB010000001.1, on the reverse strand, counting down.
AAGATGAGACCCCGTGTAGTTGCCCTCGTTCTATTGCTGGTGATCGTTGTGTTTCCCACCCAGGCCGATGAGGCGCTCAAGCTCGCCGATCCGAACGGTGAACCGGGTATCCGCCGGTCCTGGGCCCTGCCCGGCCAGACCGCGGACCAGGTGCTGGCCGGCCGTGGCGGCAGCCGTAACATGACCAGCTGGTCCATCGACCCCGGGCCGGCACCCGAGGGAGATTACATGGGCGCCGTCGCCTTCACCCCCGACGGCGGCCGGGTGCTGGTGACCAACTCGATCACCGAGAACCTCACTGTCTTCGACTGGACCACCATGGCCGCCCTGGCCAATGTGGACGTGGGCGTCTATCCCGGGGGCGTGGCGGCCACCAACGACTACGCGGTGGTGGCCTGCGCCTTCGACGACACGGTGCACGTCATCGACCTCAGTGACTACAGCACTGCCGCGGTGTTCGACACCGCCGAGCAGCCCTGGGTGGTGCGGATCAGCCCCGACAACAGCCGGGCCTACGTGGCCTGCGACATCGACGATGTCTGTGAGGTGATCGACCTCAACACGCTGTCCCACGTGATGTCGATCCCCGACTACCCCATCTCGCTCCTCTCCTGGTCCTGGGGTTCGGAGAGCGGCCGGACCAGTGTGGAGTTCACCGGTTTCGAGGTCACCCCCGACGGCAACCACCTGCTTGCTTTTGACCGGGACGACAATCTCTTCTTCATCAACACCACCACCGGGGCCAGGGACTACACGGTGACCGGGATGGGCAACGCGGCGGCCATCGGGCTCTCCGGTGACGGCCTGAAAGCGGTGCTGGTGGAATACGCCACCCCCACGGTGGCCCGCCGGGTGGACCTGGCCAGCCGCATGGTGGACGCCGCGGTGACGGTCACCGGCTACTCGCTCTCCACCACCGCGGTGGGTGTGGACTACACCGGGGCCAAGGCCTACCTGGGGGTGAGCGACAACAGCAGCGCCTTTGTCCGTTTCGGCACCGGCGATTTCTCCATCCTCACCTCCACCTACACTCCCTTTGACATCGGCACCTCCCCGGACCACAGCCTGGCCATCGGCATGCAGTACCGCTTCTCGGTCCTCGACTTCGCCACCGAGTCGCTGCTCGGCCAGTACCAGGGCTACGCGCTGGACCACGGCGCGGTCTCCAGCGCGGGCACCCGGGTGGCCGCCTTCCACCCCATCTTCAGCGAGAGCGTCTATTTCTACGACTACGCGGGGCTGGACGGGTCCCTCTACCGCGGCTCCACACCCTCGGGTCTCGACCCGGAGGGGGACGCCACGCGGCGGGTGGCCGTGAGCCCCGACGGGACCACGGCGGTGGCCACCAATGTCCTTTCCGACAACGCCTCGATCATCGACCTCACCACGGGCATGGTGGAGGCGGTGCTGCCCATCGGCGACCGGGTGCAGGACGTGGCGATCACCAGCGATTCGAGGTGGGCCGTGATCTGCGCCTTCGAAACCGGCACGGTGAAGATCGTCGACCTGCAGACCAACAGCGTGGTGGCCGACGTGCCCTGCGGCAGCCGTCCCGGGGTGCTGGCCCTGGCCCCCGACGACAGCCAGGCGTACGTGGGCAACATCTCGGCCAACACCATCTCGGTGGTGCAGCTGGACGGCGCGGACTCCAGCGAGGTGGCCGAGATCCCCTGCGGGGTGATCGGCGTGGTCTGGGCCGCCTACGGGGTCTCCAGCGGCGTGGCCTGCAGCCCCGATGGCGACGAGGTGCTGGTGGCCGCCTCCTTTGACGACCAGGTGAAGGTCATCGACACCGCCAGCAACAGCGTGGTGGCCTCGCTCACCGTGGGTGACTTCCCGGTCCAGGTGGCCTTTGACGGCACCGGGGATTACGCGGTGGTGACCAACTACTTTGCCGACAGCTACTCCATACTGCGGGTCGACGGCGCCGCCTCTTCGGTGGTGGGCACCTTCAGCTGTGGTGACGCACCGCTGCGGGTGGCCTGGAACCCGGCGCTGGACCAGTTCGGGATCGGCGTAATGACCGCCAGGACCGTGCTCCATGTCGAGCCGGCCACCGGCGCGGTGCAGGGCACTGACAACTTCTCGGCCTACGGCAGCGTGATAGACGTGGCCTTTGACGAGGCGGGTAGCCTGCTGGCCCTGACCAGCGCCTCCGGCGACGATGCCGGCCACGTCCACTGGGGTGGAGTGGCCTATGCCACGCCCGCCGGCCCCTGCAGTTTCACCTACTCGCCGGCGGCCCGGTCCGTGCTGGCCGCCTGCCCCGGCCCGGACGCGCTGGCCGTGGTCTCGGCGGAAGCCGCCCCGTTGATCATCACCGGTCCGGGGCCCGGCCCGGACAATCCCCCCGAGGTGCGGCTGTTCAGTGCCCTTTCTCCCGAGGTGCCGCTGACCTCGTTCACCGCATACGGCGTGGACCGTTACGGGGTCAACGTGGCCTGTGGCGACATCGACGGTGACGGGCTGCTGGACCTGGTCACCGGGCCGGGGCCTGGTACGGTCTTCGGACCCCACGTGCGCGGCTGGTCGGTCACCGGCGGCCCGATGGGTGATGTCAGTTTCTTCGCCTACGGCACACCGAAATACGGGGTCAACGTGGCCTGCGGTGACATCGATGGCGACGGGTTCGACGAGATCGTCACCGGTGCCGGACCCGGTGCGGTTTACGGGCCCCACGTCCGCGGCTGGAACCACGACGGTGTGGCCGTGTCCGCCATCCCCGCGGTGAGCTATTTTGCTTACGGCACGCCGAAATACGGGGTCAACGTGGCCTGCGGCGACATCGATGGTGACGGGATCGACGAGATCGTCACCGGCGCCGGGCCGGGGGCCGTATACGGGCCCCACGTCCGGGGGTGGAACTATGACGGCGCTGCCGTGGCCCCCATGCCCGGGGTCAGCTTCTTCGCCTACGGAACACTGAAATACGGGGTCAACATCACCTGCGGCGACCTCGACGCCGACGGTTTCGACGAAATCGTCACCGGGCCGGGCCCCGGTGTGGTCTTCGCTACCCACATCCGCGGCTGGAACGTGGATGGCGGAACGGCCGCGTCCATGGGCGGGGTCAACTTCATCGCCTACCCCGGCTATCTCTACGGCGCCCGGGTGGGCGCCGGCGACCTGGACGGCGACGAGTTCGACGAAATCCTCACCGCTCCGGGACCGGGGCAGGACTACACCTGCATGGTGCGGGGCTGGAACGTGGATGGCGGGACCGCGGAGGCGATGACCACCATCGACTTCGAAGCCTATGACGGCAACGTTACGCACGGGGGAAATGCCATTGCGGTGAGATGATTACTCGGGCCAGTCTTCCAGGACCCGGGCGGCGATGAATTCGGCCAGCAGTTCGTTGCCCAGCTGGCTGTAGTGGCAGCAACTGTCGGCGTACACGATTCCCGGTTCGTCGTCGAAGACGCCGGTGGCGTCGTGGAAGTTGACGCCCTGCGTCCGGAGCCAGAGGCCCTTCTCCTGCAGGTGGGGGTAGCCCCGGGCGGCGTCACCGCGCACCAGGGACTCCTCCTTGATGGCCAGCGCCTCCTCCTCCCGGCTGAAGCTCCGTTCGGTGTAGTACCTGGTTCGGCTGCAGGAAGTGGTAATAGGGGATTCCCCGGGCCGAGAGAATCTGGTGCATCAGCAGGGACGACTCGGACCAGCCGGTCTCCAGGTTGTGAAACATCGATTCCACATCGGTCACCTGGCTCTCCAGGGAGGCGAAACCCATCAGGGAGGTGGCCATCCCCTCGGTCTCCAGGCTCTGAAAGTGATTTACTTCCCGTGAGTATTCCGCGTCGAGGCGTTTGTGCCACACGTCCAGGACCAGGTGCACCGCGGCACTGCGGGTTTCCCGCCTCCGGGAAGCGGCCGAGCTCAGCCGATCCTTAAGCCTGGTGATCCGGTACAGTGAACGCAGCCGCTCGGGGGTCAGCGTGGAGTTGTCCAGCAGGTTGACCAGGGGCAGCAAGTGCAGGCTGCTGGGCATGGCCAGGGCCAGCCCCGAACCGCGATTGAAGGGTGAGAGGGCGACCTCGTTGAAGCCGTCGATATTGATCACCAGGTCGAACTCCTGGCCCTGGGAGAGGAAGTAGGACAGGATCTGCAGCTGTTGCGGCTGTTTGTAGCCGCCGCCGGCGAAGCTGAGCAGTAGCAGGTCGCGGCCGGCGAACCGCTGGTCGGCGGAGAGCACCTCCTTGAGCCGGTCGCCACCGTACCAGGTGAACTGGGCGCCCACCGATCCGCCAAGGATGCCGATGATCAGCTGCCGTCGATCGCTGCGGGGCAGCGGGTAATCGACGTCGGCTCTGAACCCGTAGTTGTTGGTATATTTGCCCTTGGCTCTCTTGCGGTTCGGTTTTGCGGAAAACCCCCAGTAGGGCTGGAAGCGATATTCGGAATAGATTCTCGCACCGGGATCGGCCGGCTGGGCCGGGGCTTCTTCCGTGGTCCGGGTGTAGAAGAGCGCGCCCTCCGTTCGATAGAAAACGGCCAGACCCGCCGCTTCCAGCAGCAGGAAGAGCAGGGCCAGGTTGCACAGCAGGATGGTGACGATACGGAGCATCTTCTTCATGTCCGGCTCCCCTGGGCGTATTTATCGAAAGTTGTCCGGTAGTATATACTCAGGGTCACCAGGGAGAAAGGTCGCCGGTGCGCTGCGGCCCTCTTCCACCGGACGATGAACTTGTAGTAAAATATGGGTTTATAACAAGTTACCGGTTGCACGCTTTTGAAGGAGAACTCCCATGTCCGGCCACAATAAATGGAGCAGCATCAAGCACAAGAAGGGGAAGGCCGATGCCAAGCGGGGCGCGGTTTTCACCAGGGTGATCAAGGAAATCACCGTGGCCGCCCGGCTGGGCGGTGGTGACCCCGACGGCAACCCCCGCCTGCGCAGCGCCCTGGCGGCGGCCAAGACGGCCAACATGCCGGCCGAAAACATCAAGCGGGCGATCCAGAAGGGCACCGGCGAGCTTCCCGGCGTAACTTACGAGGAAGGGACCTACGAGGGATATGGCCCGGGCGGCGTGGCGATCATCATCGAAGTGCTCACCGACAACAAGAACCGCACCACCCCGGAGATCCGTCACCTCTTTGACAAGCACGGCGGCAACCTCGGCGCGGCCAACTCGGTGGCCTGGATGTTCGATCGCAAGGGCTACTTTCTCATCCCTTCCACGGCCATTGCCGAAGACGACCTGATCGAACTGGTGCTGGAGGCCGGCGGCGACGACGTGCAGGCCGACGAGGAGAACTTCGAGGTCTTCACCAGCCCCGAAGCCTTCCCCGATGTCCAGACGGCGCTGGAGGCCAAGGGTGTTGAGACCCTGGAAGCCGAGCTTTCCATGATCCCTCAAAACACGGTGGAAGTGTCGGGCAAGAAGGCCATGCAGGTGATCCGGATCCTCGAACTGTTCGAGGATCACGAAGACGTGCAGAATGTCTTTGCCAACTTTGACATCGACGAGAGCCAGCTGACCTGACGGCGCTCCCGCCGGGAAAACGGTCCAGGACGACAGATGCCCCTCATCGCAGGAGTCGACCCGGGTATCGCGGTCACCGGTATCGGGTTGATCCGGGCCGAGGGCTCGGCCCTGCACCACGTGCACTCCGAGGCGGTGACCCCGCCGCGAAAAGGTCCTTTCGAACAGCGTCTGCTGGAAATATTTCGCCGTTTTGGCCAGGTCCTCGACGAGCACCGGCCGGATGCGGTTGCCCTGGAGGACATCTTCTTTGCCCGCAACGTCAAGTCGGCAATCAAACTGGCCCATGTTCGCGGCGCGGTGATGGCCGCCGCCGCGGACCGCGGCATTCCGGTGAGTGAATACCCGCCGCTCTCGGTGAAGAAAGCGGTGGTGGGGGTGGGCCGGGCGGACAAGGCCCAGGTGCAGCAGATGGTGATGATGCTGCTCTGTCTGGAGGTCGCGCCGTCCCCGCTGGACGTCAGCGATGCCCTGGCCGTGGCCGTCTGCCACGCCAACACATCGTCAACCCTGGTCCGGCTTGACAGCGGTGGCGACGTGCCCACCCGGGGACGCCGCTCCGGGTCGCGAAGGGGCGGAAAACGGTGAGAGGAAGACGATGATCGCGCGGCTGACCGGAATAGTGGTGGAGAAGGAGGCCGACCGGCTGATCCTCGATGTGGGCGGGGTGGGCTACCTGGCCACGGTCCCCCTGGGCACCATGGGCCGGGTGGGCGAGCCCGGAGCGGAGGTTTCGCTCCACATCCACACCCACGTCCGCGAGGACACCCTGGCCCTCTTCGGTTTCCTCACCGGCCTGGAGAAGGAACTCTTCGAGCGGCTGATCACCATCTCCGGTGTGGGGCCGAAACTGGCGGTGACCGTTCTCTCCGGCCTCAGCCCCGAGGCCCTGGCCTCGGCGGTGCGCCAGGGTGACCTGAAGTCGATCCAGTCCATCCCCGGGGTGGGGAAAAAGACTGCCGAGCGGATGGTGCTGGAACTGCGCGACAAGCTGGACGGCCTGGGCCTGGCCGAAGGCGACGCTGGGGCGGAACCCGAACCGCTGCTGGACGAGGCGGGGCAGCTGGCCGCCGACGCGGTCTCCGCCCTGGAAAACCTCGGCTACCGCACGCCCCAGGCCCGGGAGGCGGTGCGCCGGTTTCTTGCCGGGCAGACCAGCCGGGCCCGGGAACAACTGGACCTGGAAGGCCTGCTGCGCGGGGCGCTGGGCCGATTGAACCGCTGACCACCGGAGGCCGGACGTGATGGAACCTGACGAGCCAATGGGTGACCGGATCATCGGTGGCGACACCATGGATGACGACGCCCGCCTTGACCTCACTCTCCGGCCGCGCAGCCTCGGCGAGTACATCGGTCAGGAGCAGATCAAGGAGAACCTCTCCATTTCAGTGGAGGCCGCCTGCAAGCGGGGGGCCCCGCTGGACCACGTGCTGCTCTACGGGCAGCCGGGACTGGGCAAGACCACCCTGGCCCACATCCTGGCCATCGAGATGGCCACCACCATCCGGGTCACCTCGGGGCCGGTGATCGAGCGGCCGGGGGACCTGGTGGCCATGCTGACCAACCTCGAAGAGGGCGAGGTCCTTTTCATCGACGAGATCCACCGTCTGAGCCCGGTGGTGGAGGAGATCCTCTATCCGGCCATGGAGGATTACAACGTCGACATTCTGGTGGGCCAGGGGCCCAGCGCCCGCTCGATCAAGGTGGCGCTGAAGCCATACACCCTGGTGGGCGCCACCACCCGGGCCGGCCTGCTCACTTCGCCGCTCCGCGACCGCTTCGGCATCATCCACCGTCTCAGCTACTACAACGACGAGGAGATGCGGCGGATCGTCAACCGTTCCGCCGGCATCCTCGGTGTTTCCGCCGAAACCGGGGGGGTGGGCGAGATCGCCGGCCGTTCGCGGGGCACGCCCCGGGTGGCCAACCGGCTGCTGCGCCGGGTGCGCGATTACGCCGAGGTGCGGGCCGACGGGGTGATCAGCCACGACGTGGCCTGCCTGGCCCTGAAAACTCTCGACGTGGACGGCCGCGGTCTCGACGACGTGGACCGCAAGCTGCTGCTGACCATCATCGAGAAATTCGAGGGTGGCCCGGTGGGGCTGAACACCCTGGCCGCCTCCATCGGCGAGGAGAAGGACGCCATCGAGGAGATCCTCGAGCCCTATCTGCTGCAGATCGGGTTCCTCGACCGCACCCCGCGGGGCCGCTGTGTCACCCGCCTGGGGTATGCCCACTTCGGCCTCACACCGGGAGGGGGCCGTTCGGCCCAGGAAGAGCTCTGGTGATCATGTCCCACCTCGAGCTGAAAGACTTTCACTACCACCTGCCTCCGGAGCTGATCGCCCAGACCCCGCTGGACCAGCGGCACGATTCGCGGCTGATGCTGCTGGAACGGGCCAGCGGCCGGGTCAGCCACCACCGGTTCCGGGATCTGCCCGGACTCCTCTCGCTTGACGACATGCTGGTGATGAACCACACCCGGGTTTTTCCGGCCCGTCTGCTGGGCCGGCGGGAGGGGAGCGGCGGACGGGTGGAACTGCTGCTGGTGCGCCAGCGGGAGCCCGGTCTCTGGGAGGCGATCTGTCGTCCGGCCCGCCGGCTGAAGCCGGGAAGCCGCATGGTCTTCGGTGAGGGTGATGACCGGGTCACCGCCGAAGTGATCGAGCGCGTGGGCCCGGGTCGCCGGCTCTGCCGCCTGGGCCACCAGGGGGCGCTGGAACCGCTGCTGGAACGGTTGGGCAGGATGCCCCTGCCGCCTTACATCCGTCGTGGCGAGCGGGATCTCCAGGCAGCCCGGGACCGTGAACGCTACCAGACGGTTTACGCCGAGCAGAGCGGTTCCATCGCCGCCCCCACCGCCGGTCTGCACTTCACTCCGCAGGTGCTGGACGATCTGGACCGCCGGGGGGTGGAGCGGCTTGCCTTGACCCTCCATGTGGGGCCGGGGACGTTCATGCCGGTGCGGGTGGAAAAGGTGGCCGAGCACCGGATGGAACTGGAGCTTTTCCACATCCCGCGGGAGACGGCCGCAGCGGTGGAGCGGGGTAAACGGGAGGGGCGGCGCCTGGTGGCGGTGGGCACCACCACCACCCGGGCGCTGGAATACGCCTGGTCCGGGGCGGAGGGCCGGTTGTGCCGGCTGTCGGGGGAAGCGGACATCTTTATCTACCCTGGCTACCGGTTTGGCTGTATCGATGCCCTGCTGACCAATTTCCACCTCCCGGAGTCGACCCTGATCATGCTGGTCAGCGCCCTGGCCGGCCGTGAGGCGGTGCTGGAGGCTTATTCGGAGGCGGTTCGGGAACGATACCGGTTTTACAGTTACGGTGACTGCATGCTCGTTGTGTGACCGGAATAATGGCATATTGCCCTGTTTGTTAATCGACCCGAATGGGGTATAATTCGCCAGAACTACCACAGAAACGTTATCAACAGGCCGACCCCCGGGGAGTGCCGTGAGATCACCGCCGCTCGGAGGAGGCAGACCACTTGTGGAGGAAAATCGTATGCGCTGCGGAAAACTGTTCTCGTTACATTCCGGCATGTCCCTGGTGGCTCTCGTCCTCAGCCTGGGCCTGCTGGTCCCTTCTGCGGTTCAGGCCGGTGACGAAGGTTTTATTATCGAGTCGATGGTCAAGAGCGGGGGCATGATGGGCCAGCCGCCCTCCGAACAGCTGACCACGATGTACATGACCCCGACCAAGATGAAAATGGCCACCGGAAATGACTCCGATATGATCTTTGACGCCGCCTCCAAGATGCTGACCATCGTCTCCCACTCCAAAAAAGAGTATTACGTGGTGGCGGAGGAAGAATTCAAGGCGATGCTGGAAATGGGCATGGCGATGATGGAGGGGATGATGGGTGACGCCCAGCCCACGGTGGAGAAGACCGGCGAGAAGAAGAAAATTGGTGACTGGAACTGTGAAAAGGTTGTCATGACCCTTGGCGGGCAGATGTCCATGACCCAGGAGATGTGGGTCACCAAGGACACCGAGATCAAGATGGACGACTACCTGGAAATGACCGACATGCTCGGCCAGGCCGCCATGCTCAAGAAATTCCAGGATGAGATGAAGAAGATCGACGGCTATCCCATCATGACCAAGACCACGATGAACGTCATGGGGCAGAATGTCGAGTCGGAGAGTTTGGTCCAGAAGATCAAGAAAGAGTCGTTTGCCGCCTCCACCTTCACCGCCCCCGAGGGGTATACCAAGAAGGAAGGCGACATGATGCAGGCGATGCAGGCCATGGCGCCCGGCCAGTAGTCCTGACCGATTGGTGACTTTCACTGCCCGGCCGACGGTCCACCCGGGTCGCCGGCCGGGAAAGAACTGAACCGCGGTATATGTGTTGGCGGAGTCCACCGGATGGAACGTCTGGGGTATGAATTCCCACAGCCACTGATCGGTCTGCACCAGCAGATCTCCGGCTACCAGGGCTGGAAGGTGGAGTATTTCCCGGTCCGCCGGCACCACGGCATCGTCCCCGGGTTCGGTTACACCTTCACCTATTTCAATGCCCGGATTGTCCTGATCTTTTTCAACCCCGAGTTCAACAACGAAAAATTCCAGATGGCCACCGTGGCCCACGAGTTGATGCACAACTACATCAACATCGTGCTCGGCTTCCCGGGATTCCGCTTCCAGATCCGCGACGGGGTGGACCGCGAGGTGGGGATCAAGGTCCGTACGGCAATCAAGAGCCTGGTGGAGCACCCCCGGCTGGACAAGGAACTGCGCAAGCAGAAGATCTCCCAGCGGATCCTGCAGAAGCCGCTCTTCGACTATCTCTTTTCCACCTACTCCGAGCGTGTGCGCCTGCCCGGGAAGCGGTCCCTGATCTACAAGGGGCTGCAGCTCTCCGCGGCCAACCTCTACTTCTTCGCCAACGCGCCCCAGAAGAACACCATCATGCGTTGCCGCAAGGGTGCCCTGCCCAAGCTGCGCAAGGAGGCCCGGGAGTGCGTGCGGATCATGGAGAAGCACAAGAACTGCCTGACCCCCGAGACGTGCCTCGCCGCCTCGGAAGAAATCCTTGAGTTCCTGGGACTGGACAAGTTCCTCGAGATCAAGGACGGCTTCACCAACGACTAGTACTATCCTGGGTCAAAGTGCAGCTGGCAGCTGGGGATATCCGTCTTTGCTCCGGTCGCTACGCTCCAACGTCGCCAGACGGATAGCCCCAGCCACAAGCTGCATCGTGCTACTTCCATGGCCTGATGATGCTTGCCGTCGGTTCCGCAGGGGTGGGGAAGAAATCAATGATTGCATCGGCAGGTTTTGGGCATTTAAACTGGATCCATGGATAATCCATTGACAGTGATCAGCGCCGGGCGGACCAGGGACCTGGCCGGCTGGCATCCGGCCCACCTGGCCGAGATCCTTGCCGGCAAGGCGCCGGCGAGGCGTGGACCGCGCTCGCCAGGCTTCTTCATCGACCTTGATGATGTGGGGGCGGTGGTGCTCTGGACCAAGCAACCGGCTGCGCTGCTAGACTCCCCGGAGCTGGGACGACTGCTCCTCGGGTTGCGGGAACGGGGTATCCTGGCACTGCTCCAACTGTCGGTCACCGGGCTGGGGGGCAGCCCGCTGGAGCCGGGGATCCCCGGACCGACGGAGGTGGCCGGAGTGCTGGAACAGATTCTCGAGCGGGGCCTGCTGGCTGGCCCGGACTGTGTCAAGCTGCGCTGGGACCCGGTGGCTGAGTATGACCTGGGACCGATCCTCGACGGACCGCACAGTGGTCAACGGCTCGTCCTCTCCAATGCCACGGGGGATCTCTTCACCCCGGTGTTCGAGCGGTTCCGCAGGATCGGGGCGCAGACATGGACTTCCTCGGTGCTCGATCTCAAGTACCGCGGCGCCTCTGCCCGGTTGAAAGAGGCCGGCATTGTGGTACTGGGTGATGATCCCGAACGATACCGACCTTTTTATTCCGTTGTGGGGCGCAAGGTGGACGCCGCCGGCGGGCGTTTCTCCATCTGCTGCAGTCCGGCCCTGGAGCCCTGGGTCTCCGGCGACGGGTGTGTCGACGGAGAGTGGATCAGCGGACTGCGAGCGAAATACTGTGGTGCATCCGCTCCTGCAGTGGAGACCGTCCTGCACAATGTGAAGCGCAAGGGCGGGCAGCGCCCGCGATGCGGCTGCAGCTACAGCGTGGACATCTCCTACTCCACCGGCTTCCGCACCTGTGCCACGCAATACGAGGGGGGCGGCACCGGGGGATGTTGCCTCTACTGTTACAGCTGGCACGGGAGGAGCGGCGCGCTGACCGGCAGCAAGGTCCGTGAGGCCCTCGAGTCGCTTCGCTTTCGGCCGCCGCTGGAGGTTGCCGCACGGAACAGCGGGACATTCTGGCACCTTGGTCTGCAGGCAAAGGAGTCGCAGGATGAACTCTGATGAACATTCCGCCCGGCCGCTGGTGATCGGTATTGCCGGCCCATCCTGTTCGGGCAAGAGCGGCCTGGGCCGCGAACTTTGCCGGCTGATCGCGGACCGGGATCCGGCGATCTTCCCCATGGATGCCTATTACTACGACCTTTCGGGCATCCCGTCGGCCGAAGCGGACCGGCGCAACTTTGACGATCCCCAGGCGCTGGAGTGGCCGCTGCTGGAAGCACACCTCCAGGCCCTGCTCGGCGGCGAGGCGGTGGAGCACCCGGTCTACAACTATGCCCGCCACGTCAGGGAACCATACGGAGTGCGGGTGGGGCCGACAGAACTGCTCATCGTCGAGGGGCTCTTCGCACTGCTCCGGGAGTCTCTCCGCTCGCACTACGACCTGGCGGTCTACATGGAGGTCGACGAGCAGGTTTCGTTTCTGCGCCGGCTGGAGCGGGACGCCAGGGAGCGGGGCATCGAGCGAGAGTATGTGGAGAAGCAGTGGCGGGAAACGGTCCAGCCCATGGCTGTTGAGCATGTCATCCCCACCCGCTACCGGGCTGATCTGGTGCTGGACGGCGAGGCGCCGCTGGAACAGTCGGCTACCAGGGTGCTTCGTTTTCTCGGCCTGTAAGTTTGACTACTCGCCGCGGGAAACCGTGATCTCCAGCGATTCCCCGTCGGTGACCACGGCGATGTTGCCGTGCACGTCGGTGCGCAGGATGCGGGCGCCGGTGGCCTGCCAGGCGGCCAGCGTGTCATCGTTGGGGGCGTCCCAGGGGTTTTTCCCCAGGGTGACCAGCGCCGTCTCGGCGGTCATGGCGGCGATGAAGTCGGGATCGCTGACATTGGCGTGGTGCCCCACCTTGACCACGTCGGCCCCGAGGCCTTCCGGGCCCAGGGTCTCCAGCAACAGCCGCTCGGCCTTCACTTCGGCATCTCCCATCAGGAGAAAGACCCGCTGGCCATACTGCAGGCGCATCACCGCCGACGCTTCGTTGAGATTGTGGAACTCGCCAAGGTGGAGAACCTCCCACTCCACTTTGTCACCCAGGTCCCCGATCTTCATTCCGGGAGCCAGACGGTATACCGGGATGCCCCTCTCCGCAGCTCGGCGGAGCAGCTCGGCGTGCAGGCTCTCTTCGTATTCCAGGCCGCTTTCCAGAATTCGGCCGACCTCCAGCTGGTCGAAGATGCCGGCCAGGCCGTCAACGTGGTCCGGGTGGGGGTGGGTCAGCACCAGCAGGTCAATGCGTTCCACGTTCTGTTCGCGGAGAAAAGCGGCGATCCGCTCGCCGGCGTCGAGGGGGCCGCCGTCAACCATTGCCGTCTGGCCATCCGGCCCGCGGAGCAGCAGACAGTCGCCGTAGCCCACGTGGATCACGTCAAGCCTCAGCTGGCCGTCGGCCGTGGTTTCAGCAGTGGTGTCCATTTCACCTCCGGTCACCGGGACCCGGTGAAAGTTGTTGCAGCCGGTGAGCAGGCAGAACAGGACGGGGAGGAACAGTGCCATGCATCTGGGATTCCACCATCTCACTCGATATACCCCAGGGCCCGGTATTCTTCCTTGCGCCGCTCGTCCAGGCCGGAATCGTCGTCCTCCACCTCTCCTCCCGCCGCGTCCAGATGGTCATAGCTGTCGACGAAGCCCGCCTCATCCACTTCCCCGAGGAGCGGCGCGCAGGGCCGTCCGTCCATGTCCCGGGCCGGCGGCAATCCCATCATCGCCAGCAGGGTCGGCCCCACATCGGCCACGGCGATCCGGGCCTGCTCTTCGAACGATCCCCCCAGCGGCAGGCCGGGGCCGGCGCCGATAAAGATGCCGTCCGGACCGAAGAAATGCTGCCCCGGCGGGATCGACCTGGGCCGGATCCCGCTCATTCCCATGGAGGCCAGGGTGATCGGCCCGGTGTCGGTTTCCATGGTGTCCTGCTGCCGGATCTCGGGATTGACCTCGGCCCGCACGTGGCACCACTCCAGGCCAGGGGCCGGCCGCGGATCGATGAAGAACGGTTTGCCACCCGTGGTCTGCAGTCCGGCCAGGCCGTCGATCAGCCGCTGAATCACCTGCTCCGGTACCGGCTGTTCGGCCGTCATGGCCTTGCCGCCAACGACCTCCCGGGCTTCGATGAACACCTCGCGGGCAAAGGAGTGCTGTTCCACCGCCCGGAAGCGGAACAGCCGGTCCCCGGCCCGCAGCTCCTTCATCCCCAGCAGGTTCAGCAGGGCCTGGGGGTTGAGGTCGGCCCGGTTCTGTTGCTGGAACAGCTCGTGCCGCGGCCGGAAGCCATGGTCCGAGACCACCAGGATCCGTCCATTGGGCGCCTTTTCCAGGAACAGCTCCACCAACTCGCCCAGCCGCCGGTCGTAGTAGCGGTAGGCGCCGCCCACCACCGCCGAATCGGCGGCCACGCCGGTGCCGCCGGGGGTGGGCCAGTAGCCGTGCTGGGTCACGTCGAGGCCGCGCACCAGCACCGCGGTGAAGTCGGGCAGCTCACCCTCGATCAGCCGCCGGGCCACCTGGAGGACGATCTTGTCCCGGGCCAGGTGTTCCTGCACTTCGCCGAAGCCTTCGGCGGCCACGATTTCATCGTGCAGCGCCGGGTCGAGGCCGAAGGCCTTGATGATCTCGCCGGCATCGGCCTTGGGCCGGCGCAGGTCGTCCATCGAGTCGATCCACCGGGCCGGCCAGGTGAGCCGCGACTTGCGGGTTTCTTCGGGCGGCTCGAAGAGGAAGTAGGGCGCCCGGTCGCTCATCACGTGGCCATTCAGTTCTTCCGCCGGCCAGGTGAGCCACCAGTTGAGCACCGCCACTTTTTTCCCGCCGTGGGAGGCCACCCGCCACACCGGAGCCGGTTCGAGCATCGTGCCGCGGAAGCCGCGCTTCATGTCGGCCAGGTGGATGCCCAGCCGGAGCCACGATTTCCCGGTGGCCATGCTGTTCCAGATCAGCGGGGAGACGGTGGGGATGTAGGTCTCCATCCGGCTCGTCCAGCCATCCTCCATCAGCGCCGCCAGAGTGGGCAGTTCCCCGCGGGCGGCCATCAGGGTGCAGATCTCGGGCGAGGCGCCGTCGAGGCCGAGAAAGAGGATCGGCTCCGACCCGGTTGCGGGCCGCTCCGGGCGCTCGCAGCCGGTGGTGAGCAGCAGCAGGATCGAGAGGACGATCAACACGGTTCTGGGCATGGGGATCTCCGGTCGTGTGGCGTTACGAGGCCCCGCGGGCGAAAAAGACCGCGGGGATGGTTTTCAGCAGAATTTTCAGGTCCAGGCCAAAACTCCAGTTGTCGATGTATTGCAGGTCCAGACGCATCCACTCGTCGAAGTCGACCTTGTTGCGGCCGGCGATCTGCCAGAAACATGTGATGCCCGGCTTCATGCTCAGCCGCCTGCGCTGCCACCGCTGGTACGCCTCCACTTCTTCCCGCGGGGCGGGCCGCGGGCCCACCAGCGACATCTGGCCCAGCAGCACATTGATCATCTGCGGCAGTTCGTCAAGGCTCAGGGTGCGGATGATGCGGCCGACCCAGGTGACCCGCGGATCGTGCTTCATCTTGAACGCCGGACCGTCCATTTCGTTGCTGTCGGCCAGCTGCGCCTTCTGTTCCTCGGCGTCAGCCACCATGGAGCGGAATTTGAGCATGGTGAAGGGGCGGCCGTTAAGGCCCAGCCTCTCCTGCCTGAAGAAGACCGGGCCTTTGGAGGTGAACTTGATCGCCGCCGCGATGGCCATCATCGGCACGGCGTGGATGACCAGCATCACCAGGGCCACCACCAGGTCGAAGATCCGTTTGATCAGCAGCATGAACTCGTTGGTCGGCGTGGTGGTGTAGGTCAGCAGGGGCAGCCCCTGCAAGTCGTCCAGCTGGATCTTGGCCACCAGGTGCGGGAAGAAATTGGCGGCCACCCAGGTGCGGATCCCCTCTTCCTCGCAGAGGAGGAAGATGTCCTCCATGTCCCAGAGCTTTGTTCGCGGTACGGCAAAGATCACTTCGTCCACCACGTTCTGGTGAATGATCTGCTCCATGTCGGTGATATGTCCCATCACCGGCCGTCCTTGCAGCTCGCCGGTGTTCAGCACCTCTTTGTCATCAGTGGCAAACCCGAGCATCCGCAGGCCCCACTCCGTGTTCTCTTCCACCAGTCCGGCCAGCTTGCGGGCCTGCTCGCCCGAGCCGATGACCAGCACGGTGCGGAAGTTGTAGCCCCGGCGCCGCCAGAAACTGAGCAGTTGCCGGGCCACCAGACGCTCGGTGAGCAGCAGGACATAGTTGATGATCACAAAGGTGATGATCAGGGTCCGGCTGACGTTGGCGATCTCGATACCGCCGATGCGGGTGAAGAAGATCAGGATAACCAGCAGGATCCCGCCGGAGAAGATCGCCTGGAAGAGGGACCAGGCCTGGGCCTTCATCGAGACCAGCCGCTGGGAACGGTAGGAGCCGAAGCCGTAGAGCAGCACTGCCCAGAGCGGGAGAATCAGGATCAGCAACAGCTGGTAGAGATCGAAGGGGAGGATCGGCCGGTAGAACTCCTTGAACAGGGAGACGTAGCGCACCAGGTGGGTCTGGGCCATCTCCACGCGCAGGAAGTAAGCCGCTTCAAAGGCCAGCACGGTGAGTATCATGTCCATCAGCAGGTGAAATGTGCCGATGGCCCTGGCGTGCTCTTTCAGCATCCCCGTTCTACCCCGTCACTCTTCCTCGCCGGCCAGCCGGCGCAGCAGCGCCTCGTAGCCGTCGGTGACCGCGTCCCAGGAGTAGCGGTCGGCGGAGCGGCGGCCGTTGGCCCGGCCGGCCGCGGCCACCAGCTCCGGCTGATCCTCGAACTGCTGGAGAATGGCGGCCAGCCCCGCCGGGTCGCCCAGCGGGAAATAGAACCCGTTCTCTCCCAGCACTTCCCGGTGTTCGGGGACGTCGGCGGCGGCCACGCAGTTGCCGAAACCCATCGCCTCCACCAGTGCCGGGTGGGTGCCGCCAACTTCGGTGGCCTGGATGTAGCAATAAGCCCCGCTCTGCAACTGGCGGTACCCCTGGCCGAAGATGGTGCCGGTGAAGACCACCCGCGGGTCTGTGGTCGCCTTGAGCTGCCTGATGTACTCGCCGGCGTAGGGCGCGTCACCCACGATCACCAGCCGGCGCTCGCTCTTCACCCGCTCGAATGCCTTGACCACCAGGTCGGCGTTGTTTTCCGGCTCCAGGCGGCTCACATAAAGCATATACCCATTCGGCTGCAAATCGAACTGTTCCAGGGTCTCCGTCCCTTCCTCGCCCCCGGCCTCCACCCCGTAGGGGATGAAGGTCGACTCCTTGCCGTAGCGCTCGGCATAGTAGGTCTCGATGGTCCGGGCGTCGGTGATGATGGCGCTGGGCAGGACGGTGCTCAGCCGCTCGGAGAGGCGGTACCAGGCCCGTCCCAGGGCGTTCCACTTTTTGCGCTTGCGCTCCAGCCCGTCCACGTTCACCGCCACCGGTGTGCCGAAGAGCCGCGGCATGAAGGTGACCATCGTGTTGGCCGCGTTGCAGACCAGGATCGCGTCGTAGCGCCTGGGCAGGGCGTGGAGCGTGGAGAGCAGGGAGTGAACCACCGTGTCGAGATACTTGTGCCGGATGGTGGGCAGCACCGCCAGTTTCACCCCCTGGTGGACGTGGCCGTGGGGGTGGCTGGCGTAGGCCTTGCGGCAATAGACGGTGACGTCGTGCCCCCGGCCGGCCAGCCGCAGGGAGAGCTGCTCGGCCAGGGTTTCGAAACCGCCGTAGTTGGCGGGGATTCCCCGTGTCCCGATGATCGCGATGCGCATGTTCACCTGGCGGTGTTGCGGCCGCCTCGTTGGCTATAACCTGCTTTGATTCAAAACTTTAAGCGAAGCGAGGATACCACAGTGATCCGGCCCTGTAAACAGGGTAGGGCCATCAATCCGATCCATGTTATGCTGACACCGTCAGGCGATTATCAGTGTCCGGCCGGTGCGATCCGGCCGCTCAGTGGAGGAGATGGTGACGTGGGCCTGAAGATGAACAATCTGCTGGTGACCGGGGGCTGTGGCTTCATCGGTTCGAACTTTGTCCGCTACCTGCTCGAGGAATCCGATTTCGCCGGGCGGGTGATCAACCTGGACAGCCTGACCTATGCCGGCAACCCGGAGAGCGTGGCCGACGTGGCCGGTACGTATGGCGACCGCTACGTCTTCGAGAAGACCGACATCTGCACCGTGGGGGAGCTGAAGGATATCTTCGAGACGTACGAGGTAGATGCGGTCTGCCACTTCGCCGCCGAGTCCCATGTGGACCGCTCGATCCTCGGGCCGGACCAGTTCATCCAGACCAACATCGTCGGCACCTTCAACCTGCTGGAGGTGGCCCGGGCATGCCTGGACCGGCTGGTCCTCTTCCACCACATCTCCACCGACGAGGTTTTCGGCAGCCTGGGGGCGGACGGACTGTTCACCGAGACCACGTCCTACAAGCCGAACAGCCCCTACTCGGCATCCAAGGCCTCCTCGGACCACCTGGTGCGGGCCTACCACAAGACCTACGGCCTGCCGGTGACCATCTCCAACTGCTCGAACAACTACGGGCCGTACCAGTTCCCCGAGAAACTGATCCCGCTGATGATCCTCAATGCCCTGGAAGGCCAGCCGCTGCCGGTCTACGGCGACGGGAAGAACGTCCGCGACTGGCTCTACGTCCGCGACCACTGCACCGCCATCTGGACCATCATGACCCGCGGCCGGCACGGCGAGACTTACAACGTGGGTGGCGCCACCGAGATGGAGAACCTGGCCATCGTGGAGATGATCTGTGACCGCCTCGACGCCCGGCGCGCTCTGCCCGACGGCCGCGCCCGGCGGAAACTGATCACCTTTGTCAAGGACCGCCCGGGCCACGACCTGCGCTATGCCATCGACTTCTCCAAGCTGCAGTCCGAATTGGGCTGGTCCCCGGAAGAGTCGCTGGACAGCGGCGTGGAAAAGACCATCCAGTGGTACCTGGACAACAGTCAGTGGGTCGACCGGGTGCGCAGCGGCGAATACCAGAACTGGATGCGTCGGCAGTACGAAAAGTAAGCTCGGACGGCAGCGAATATGCCGCTTTCCTTCACGGAAAGTCATTCTCTATTGCGGTTGACGGTGCCCGGCGGGTGTGATGATACCTCTGTTCCCGGATGGTGGCCGCATCGATATCAGGTCTGCGCGTTGATATATGTTGTTGTAAATTAAAGAGTTGCGTCTGTTATCTTTTCTTGCGCCTGGAATCATCCCTGCTGGACAGAATCTTTTTCTTTCCTTCCGCTAACTTTCCCCTCATCATGGTGGCTCAGACCTGACTCTCAATTGGCTCAACAGAACAACTCGTGGGCTTGGTGAGGACACCGGACCGGCCGCCGATGGGCAGGCATGACATTCGCGTGTATTCCGCAGCCCCGAAAATCAGCAGCGCTTCTAGTGGCGCGCAATGGGAAAGCAAGAAAAAAATGACCAACACCAATTTCAAGTATCGTGCTCTCGCTCGTATCTCCAGCCTGGCCCTGGCCCTGTGCCTGATGCTGAGCTTCACCTCTATCCCGGCCGTGGCCGCCGAAGATGACGAAATGAAACCGGTGTTCACCCGGGTCGCCGTCTGGGACGTGAAGCGCTCTAACTGGGGTGACTTCGTGGAGTTCATGAAGGAACAGAACCGGCCGGCGATGGAGCAGCTGCTCGCCGACGGCGTGATCAGCGAGTTCGGTATCGATGCCACTTCACTGCACAGCCCCGACGGCTACACCCACAGCACCTGGTTCAGCACCAACAGCATGGCCGACATGGACAAGGTGTACGCCGCATGGAAGCAGGCGTATGACAAGTTGGACGAGTCCGCGCAGAAAGCCCAGGACACCATGTTCGAGGAGATGGTGGTCAAGCACGCCGACTTCATGCTGCGCACCGAATACCAGCGGGCTCGCCAGGCCACGGTGGAAGGCGGCTACTTCCAGTCAGGTCATTTCCGGGTGAAGATGGGCAAGGGCAAGGCCTACCTCAGCTACTATAACCACCGGATCAAGCCGATCTACGAGCAGTTGCTGGCCTCCGGCGACATCGTGGCCTTCGGTCGCTCCGAGGAGGAGATCGTCACCGGCAAGCCCGGTACCCAGATGGTCTGGTTCGTGGTAAACGACGGCGCCGGTCTGGACAAGGTGCGTGCCGCGTCTGAAGCGCACTGGGGCGAGATGGACGAGGAGGGCCGCCGTGCCCGCTGGACTTCGATCATGGACTTTGTGGAAGAGGGTTCCTATCGTGAGCACCTGAGCCACATCAGCCACATGCAGATCGTGGCCCAGTAAGAAAACCACCCGGTTGAAAAAGCCCTGTCGGTTCGCCGGCGGGGCCTTTTTCTGTACGGTCCCGGATAGCAGCATTCGGAATCGATGTTTTTGCAGGCGGTTCGGGAGGGCGTACGGCACTCCATGATGACGTGCGCGGCATCTCGAATCTACGGCTGATAATCGAACAGCGCGTGGTCCGGGGCGTCGGCCAGCCGGGGGTGCAACTGGTCCTTGTCGGAAAGGATCGGTTCGGCGCAGGGCCAGTCGATGCCGATGGCCGGGTCGGACCAGAGGATGCCGTATTCGTCACCCGGGGCGTAGACGTCGGTGCACTTGTACATCACATCGGCGGTTTTGCTGAGCACGCAGAAACCGTGGGCGAACCCCTTGGGCACGTAGATCTGGGTCCGGTTCTCTTCCGAGAGGCGGGCGCCAAACCACCGGCCAAAGGTGGGGGAGCCGCGGCGGATATCCACCGCCACGTCGAAGATCTCGCCGGTGACGACAAAGACCAGCTTGTCCTGGGCGTTTTTGCGCTGGTAGTGCAGGCCGCGCAGGGTGCCGCGGCAGGAGTGGGAGTAGTTGTCCTGGACAAAGGGCCCGTCGATGCCCGCCCCGGCGTAGGTCCCCTGGTGGAATGTTTCCATGAAGAAGCCGCGCGGGTCTTCGAATACCGCCGGGTGGATCAGCTTCACCCCGGCCAGCGGTGTCTCCTCAAAAGATTTTACGGGCATTTAACCTTTCCTCGTCGTTCTCTTCCAGGATCCGGCTGAGATACATGCCGTATTCATTCTTCAGCATATCGCTGGACAGCTTCTTCAGGGCTTCGGCATCGATGTAGCCCAGGCGGTAGGCGATCTCCTCGATACAGGCGATCTGCAGTCCCTGCCGTTCCTGGATCGCCCGTACGAAACTGGATGCCTGCTGCAGCGACTGAAAGGTGCCGGTGTCCAGCCAGGCCACGCCGCGGCCCAGCAGTTCAACCCGCAGCTGGCCCCGGCGCAGGTACTCCAGGTTCACGTCGGTGATCTCCAGCTCGCCCCGCGGGGACGGCTTCAGCGCTTCGGCGATGGCCACCACGTCGTTGTCGTAGAAATAGAGCCCGGGGACGGCGTAGCTCGACTTCGGCTTTTCCGGTTTCTCCTCGATGCTCAGCACCTTGCCCTGCGCGTCGAAATCAACCACCCCGTACCGTTCGGGGTCGCGGACCAGGTAGCCGAAAATCACCCCGCCCTGTTTCAGTTCGGCGCAGCGGCGGAAGGTCTCGGAGAGCCCCTGGCCGTGGAAGATGTTGTCGCCCAGCACCAGGGCCACCGGGTCGTCGCCGATGAACGGCTTGCCGATGATGAAGGCCTGGGCCAGCCCTTCAGGGCGCGGCTGTTCGGCATAGGAGAGGGTCAGACCCAGATCGGACCCGTCACCCAGCAGAGTTCGGAATCGGGGCAGGTCCTCGGGGGTGGAGATGATCAGGATCTCCCTGATTCCGGCCAGCATCAGGACGGAGAGCGGGAAGTAGATCATCGGCTTGTCGTAGATCGGGAGCAGCTGTTTGCTCACCACCCGGGTTATGGGATACAAGCGTGTGCCCGAGCCTCCCGCCAGTATGATTCCCTTCATTGCGCGCGCCTCCGCTGGGGAAAAAGCCGTCTGTCAAAGCGATTACGCTAGCACCGCGACCCGTTCAAGTCAACCGGCGGGCCGGGCCTCCCGGCCCCTGCGGAACCAGTCGTTGACCTCCGCTTCGGGCCGTGTCCGGCGGGCCATGATCTCCTTTCGTTTCTTCATCATGCGGTGGCGGTTGCGCCAGAGCCAGGAGAGAGCGGGCAGGGAGGACCACTCCACGGTGAACAGGGCCCCGAGAACCAGCAGGTCGCGGAACAGGGTGGGGAAAAAGAAGCGCAGGGCGTGCCCGGCGGTCTGGTTCTTGATCCGCAGCAGGAAGCGGTTTTTCACCGAGTGACGGTTGATCGCCGGGTCCAGCTGCCGCCGCCGCCGGGGGGTCACCGACCGGCGGTGCAGCGCCCGCGCCGCCGGGCAGTAGAGAGTGTCCCAGCCCATCAACTGGCTGCGCCAGGAGAGGTCGGCGTCCTCACGGAAGCTCCAGAAGTCCTCGTCAAAAATCTCGCCCCCCACCGCCGTGTCCTCGAGCATGGTGCGGCGGTAGAGGGCCGCGGCGCCGCTGACACCGAAGACGAACTCGCTCCGCTCGGTACTGGCCGCGGTCCTGCCCCCCGGCCCCGCGGTCCAGGTGCCGGCACTGGGGGGTGACCAGGATGCCGGTGGAGTCGATCACGCCGCCGTCCCAGGTCTCTCCGGGCCACTGGGCGGGCGGGCCATCGGGCAGCGCCTGGGGCATGCGCAGCAGCTTGCCGGCCACCGATCCCACCCGGTCCCGCCCGGCCGCTGCCGCCAGCACCTTTTCGAGATAGTCGGGGGCCAGCACCAGGTCGGGGTTGAGCACCAGCACCCACGGGCCGGCGGTTTGAGCCATGGCCCGGTTGTGGCCGGCGGTGAACCCCAGGTTGGTCTCGTTGCGCAGCAGCCGCGGCCGCAGCGGGTGGGTCTCCACCAGCCGGACCGAGTCGTCGCTGGATGCGTTGTCCACCACCACCACTTCCCGGGGCTCAGCGGTCTGGACCGCCAGCGAGTCGAGACAGCGGGTGATGTCCCGGCCGCTGTTCCAGGTGACGATAGTGACACTGATCGGGCTCTCAGTCATCGGGTTCCTGCTCCAAAGGCCAGCCGGAAATGGTGGGCGGGATCACCGAGAGAAAAGCCCCTGCCGCCTCGGCCCGGCCGGCTCCGCCAACCGGGCCGCCGAACCGGAAGGGTGTGACCAGGACCAGCAGGGCCCTGAGGCCCATGCCGGCAACGATCATGGCCCGGAGAAAAAGCCGCGCCGGCAGACCGAACTGTTTTTTCAGGTAGACGCTCTGGTTGCGGTAGTACATTCTGGTGAAACAACGGAAATCGAGACGGCGCATGGTGGCCCCGCCCAGATGCTCGAACACCGCGTCGGGAACAAAGAAAATCCTGGCGCCGCTGTCCCGCAACCGGCAACAGAGATCCACGTCCTCGAACCAGGCCGGGTGAAACGCCTCATCGAAGCCGCCCAGCTGCTGGAACAGTTCACGACGAATCATCAGGCAGGCGCCGGCCGGCTGTTCCACTTCCACGGTGCCGGAGTGGTCGAAGCCGGACATGCGGTAGCCGGCGGAGAGCCGGTTGGCGGGAATCATGCGGTGCAGCAGCAGCAGGTCGGCGCTGATGCTCCAGACGGTGGGCAACCGCCGGACGTTGAAACCGGCCTGGGTTTCCCCGTCGGCGTCCACCAGGCGGCCGGCCGCCGCCGCGGCCTGCGGGTTCTCGTCGAGAAAACTGGCCAGCGCCTCCACCGACCCGGGCCGGACCCGGCAGTCGCTGTTCAGGAAGAGCAAGTAGGTGCCGGAGGACGATTTCGCTCCGCTATTGCAGCCGCCGGCAAAGCCGAGGTTCCCCTTGCCGGTCACCAGCCGCACATCGGGGAAGCTCTGGCGGACCAGCTGAACACTGCCGTCGGTTGAACCGTTGTCGGTCACCACCGTTTCCACGCCGGGGGACGCGCCGGCGATGCTTCGGAGACACTGCTCCAGCGGATCCCGCGTGTTGTAATTGACGATGATGATCGAGACCGCTGTCACTGACGATCCTCGTTGTTTCTAGGCCCGCTTCCCCGGGTACAGCTTGCGCAGCGCCCGGCGCCAGAGCCCGTAGCGCACACCCAGCGCCGCCACGGCCAGCGAGTAGCGGATGGCACTCCACCGTCCGCTGGCCGCAGTCCCCCGTTCACCGCGGGAGCGGCGGGTGTGCGGCAGTTCGACAAACCGCTCCAGCGGGGCGAAGACCCGGTCCCAGCGATACTGCTCGCCCAGTTGTGCCGATGCGGCGCCCGCCTTTTCACGCCTCTCCCGGTTCTCAGCCAGGGCGACGATGGCCTCGGCCAGGGCCTGGGGATCTTCCGGGGGCACGGCCATCCCGGCTCCGTGCTCCGCGGCCAGTGCGGACAGTTCGTCCCCGGCAGTGGCGACCACCGGCAACCCGGCCCAGAAGCAGTCCAGCAGGCGGGTGCGGAAGGCGAACCGTGTTTCGATCCCCGGTTTGTGGGCCAGCAGGCCGGCGTCTGCCGCGGTCAGAAAATCGACCCGCTTCTCAAACGGGATCCACTGCTCGTTGAACAGTACCGATTGACCCAGGGCCCCGAGCTCCCCGGCACATTTCCGGGCCTGCTCCTCGGCCCCGACCCCGGTGGTCACTCCCGGGTTGGGGTGGCCGGTGCCAAGGAAAAGCAGTTTGACCTCCGGCCGTTTCTTCGCGGCCAGGACCGCGGCACGGATGGCGGTACTGGGGTCGAGCCAGGGCCAGATACCGCCGCCCCAGAGCAGCAGAAAGTCATCTTCTCCGACCCCCTTGATCGATTCGCGCGCACTCCGGCGGTCCGCGGCTCGGTCTCCTGACCCGGGAAACGGATCGACGGGCGTACCGAAGGGGACACAGTCGATCAGTCTGCGCAGCCCGTGGTCCTGCTCGAAGTTGGCCCTGTTCACCCGCCCGGCGGCGGCCAGCTGTCCCAGCCAGAAGTCGCGTTGCCTGGCCGAAGCGCAGACGAAAAAATCGCCGTGGGCCATCAGCAGCCCCAGCCGCAGGGCCACGTAGCGGCGGTAGAAGGCCGCTTCACCGGCCGTCCCATGGCCCGCCTGGCCGGCCTCGAGCATTTCCAGCGGGAGCGGGGCGTAGAGGTCGATGACCTGGGCTGCTCCAGTGGTCACCGTCGACCACGATGAACAGACGAACCCCTGGGAGACCACCACCGAACAGCGGGAGAGCGCACGTTTCATTGCGGAGCGGGTCAACGGCACGGCTTTGAACCGGCTCCCCGCCGGAGCGGAGGTCAATTTCGGTGCCATCAGGGTCACCTGGTGCCGTGCCGAGAGACAGCGGGCCATCTCCAGGTAGCGCACACCCGGGCCGGCCACCCGTTCCCCGATCACGTCGCTGGAGATGATCAGCACGTTGCGTCCTTCCGTACGCCCCGCCGTTCCGTTCCGGTTGCCGGTCTCGCTCTGCACGCGGTGGATTCTCCCGTGACCCATATGGTGAATATGTTGTAACTATCTTTTATTCATGAAGTTAACCGCTGAATGATACCACAGCCGGTCTTTGGAGTAAAATAGGCTGTCACGCTGAATGGAGGTCACGGTGGAAACGAGGGTGCTGGAACTTGAGGGGGTAGCGGTGGAGGCCGAAGGGCACTGCCTGCTCAGGGAAGTCTCCCTCTCCCTGGAGCGGGGCGAACTGCTGGCCCTCACCGGGCCCTCCGGCTGCGGCAAGACCACCTTGCTCCGTTCGGTGGCCGGCATCATCGACCCGGCCGGGGGCCGGGTCACATTTCTCGGTCTCTCCCCCGGAGAGCACGGCTGGCCCGCCTATCGCCGCCGGGTGGTCTATGTTGCCCAGCGCCCGGTGATGCTGGAGGCGTCGATCCATGAAAATCTCGCCCGCCCCTTTGGTTACCGCAGCGCGGCCGGTGTCTCTTTTCCCCGGCAGCGGGCCGAGGAACTGCTGGAGTCGATCGGCGTGGGCGGGGAGCGGATGGACCAGCAGGCGCGCTCCCTATCGGTGGGACAGCAGCTGCGGGTCAGCTTTGTCCGCGCCCTGCTGCTCGACCCGGCGGTGCTCCTGCTGGACGAACCGGCCAGCGCCCTGGACGAGGAGAGTGCCGGGCGCCTCAGGAAGCAGCTGGAGCGGGAAGTGACCACACGCGGCCTCTCCGCCCTGCTGGTGACCCACGACCGGAGCGAGGCCTCCAGCTGGTGCCACCGGCATCTGGACCTCAAGGGCTACTCCTGTATCGACCCGGAGGGCGCCGATGGTTGAGCATGCCACAGCCGGGGTGATTGAACTGCAGGCGCTGGACCTGGTCGTTGCGGCCCTGCTGGTGCTGGTGGCCGGCGTGGTGAGTGTCCTGCTGCGGCTCAAGCTGGAGAAACAGCTGCTGGTGGCTTCCGTGCGCACGGTGGTCCAGCTGCTGCTCATCGGCTACCTGCTGAAATGGGTCTTCGGCATCGACAGCCTGCCCCTGGTCCTCGGGCTGGCGCTGCTGATGATCGTGGCCGCCAGCCGGGCCGCGGTGACCCGCCCCTCCCGCACCTTTACCGGTGTCTCCTGGCTCGCGTTCCTCAGCCTCACCGTCACCGGGATGATCACCACGGTCACTGTCACCCACCTCGTCGTCGGCGTCGACCCCTGGTGGCGCCCCCAGTACATGATCCCGCTGCTGGGGATGATCCTCGGCAACGGGCTCACCGGGATCTCGCTGAGCCTCGACCTGCTGCTGGAAACCCTGGCCGGGAAACGGGAGGAGGTGGAGATGGAACTGGCCCTCGGCGCCTCCGCCTGGGAAGCCGGCCGCGGCCCCATGGCCAATGCGGTGCGGCGGGGAATGATCCCGATCATCAACACCATGATGGTGGTGGGCATTGTGGCCCTGCCGGGGATGATGACCGGTCAGATCCTTTCCGGCACCGACCCGTTGGAGGCGGTGAAATACCAGATGGTGGTGATGTTCATGATCGCCGGCGCCACCTCCCTCGGCTGCATGGGGATCACCCTTCTCGCCGGCCGCAGCCTGTTCAACCGCCGGCACCAGCTGGAGGCGCACCGCATCCGCCGGCGGTAGGTCCCTACGTCTATTTTCCGGAATAGAGCTATCGGCCGACCGTGACTTTGGACGTTTCGACTCCCTGACCTGGATCAATCCCCTTGATTCCGGCGACTGAGACGGTTGTCCTCAACCTGATCAGGTTTCAACCCACCGGCCTTCGCTCCTGTTGTCTATTTGTGCAATCCACGCGGTCTTTTGTATACTATTTTCACTGGCCTCGATCGGTGTGTCAGATATTCCCTGAACAACCTTCATGCAGGCAACGTGCAGTCCGGGGGCGTCGCCGATGTCCGAGATTGAACGACAGGAGCTGGAACGATTGCTGGCCAGCCGCCACCTCAAGGGGCGGCGGTCCAGGGAGGCCTTGCAGTTTCTTTGCCGCAAGCACTGGGACGGCGAGGCGGTAACCCAGTACGACCTGTCACAGGAACTGTACGGCAACGTGGAGAACCAGGTCGGCGCGCGGAACCTGGTGAAGAGCCTGAGAGAGAAGCTCGAACTGCACTATGCCACGGAGGGAAGGGACGCTGCTCTGGTGTTGCAGATCCCCAAGGGGGGCTACAACATCGTCTTTCTCGCACGCGAGGGGGATGTCGATGACCGGGCCGCGGGATTGCCGGCAGGCGCCAGGGAGGAAACTTCCGGACGGTCCTGGTCTCCGTCGCCGGGGATGGTGGCCGCGATCCTGGCCCTGTCGATCCTGATCATTGTCATCCTTACCATGCAGGGCTTTTCGAAGAGCAGGGGAGCCGTGGTCCATGATCTGAGCATCGACGGCAATGACGTTGTCGGCCAGTCGGTGGAAGGCCGGGAACTGTGGCGAGAGACCTTCCCTGCTCCCGTGTATCGAGTTGTCGATCTCGATGACGATTCCACCAACCGATTTGCAGTGCTTTACGGTGGCCTGGAATCTCCGGAGAGCCCGCCGGCCAAGGTGACACCGCACCTGGCCATTCTCTCACCGAAGGGAGATATACTTGAGAACCGCGATCTGCTGAAGGAGTTTAACCCATTTCGTGAGGACTATGACGAACGCTACTTCCGCTTCGGTCCCACCGAGACCATTGATTTCGACAAGGACGGTCACCAGGATCTGCTGGTGACCTGCAAGCACCTCTACTACCCGAATATCATCTACAGCTATTGCGGCGGGAAGAGCGATATCACCGGGGCCTTTGCCAACTCCGGGAAAATAAAGGATCTGGTGCTCGTTGAGCCGGTCTCGGGTGAATCGAGTCCCGGAGTCATCGGTCTGGCAATCAACAACATGATGGGGGAGCAGATCGTCGCCTTCCGGGTCCCCCTGCTGGAGCACCGGGTTTCCCCCGACCAGAAATCGGACCAATACCTGACACATCAGCTCTATCGCCCCACCGGCTTGATCCGTCTGGCGGCGGAACCCTGGAGTATGGAGCCGGGGAATCTCTTGAAAATCAACGGTGTGGATCGTTCCGTTCTCTTTGATTCGATGAACACCACTTTGAGCACCGACCCCTGGTTCAGGAAGGGACGGGAAACCGATCAGGCAAGGAACCGGTTTGTGAAGTTCTATCCGCAGGTTCTCGAGGCCCGGCGGCAGGTGGGGGCGGGGATGATCGACGAGGGGCAGTCAACCTATGATCTTGCCTTTCTTACGGCCCCCGACGAACCGCTGCGGCTCTATGTCCTGCTGGACGCCGCGCGGTCGCTGAAAAAAGCCGGGCTGGCTGAAGAGGCCCTGGATTGGCTTCCGCAGAACCCGGCTGAACTGTTCCATCCCCGCCGGCCGATGCTGCTTCGCGGTGAGCTGCTGACCATTCTGGGAGAATACGAAGCCGCTGGAGAGGCTTATCTCGATGCGGAATATATCTGGTACAGTTACAAGGGGTTTGTTCAGGCCGCTATTCTTGAGGGGCTGAACCGTGAGGATCTGAGCCGGGAGATCGTCGAACACTACTCGCTCAATACCGGTTTACAGACAACGGACGCATGGCTGAAGATCCCCGCACTGCTGCGTGGCGAGGGGGGGGAGGCAAACTCCGCAGATGATGGTCCGTCGCCGGAATCGGGGTTGGTGGATGTTACCGAAGACACCATTCGCTATCGCCAGGAATCGATCTTCTGGAACGCGGTCGTCGAATTGGAGTCCGGCGTTGTGCCCCATTCCCGGTTCGACGAAATCCTTGGCCCGATGGAATACGATGACGTGTTTCCCTTGAAGATCGAGGCGCTCGAAGCGTTGCGGCACCTGGTGGAAGACGGTCTGGAATCAGCGCTGCCCAGTCTGGAGGCTTCGTATCGAGCATTGAAAGCAGCCGCGCTCCGCGACAGTGAGGCCATCATTCCCCTTGTCCATCTTGCCTACACGTGCGGTTTCGCCGCGGACCAGGCCGGTCGTCCGGACCTGGCCCGGGAGGCGCTCGGTGATGCTGTTGGCCGTTATCCTTTCGGCTTGAAGTTCAAGCGGGCGAAGAGCATCCTCGAGCGTCCACCAGACGGTAACTAGCCGAAGGTGCCGGAGAGAACTGCTACGCGCTGGGGAAATAGCGCTCCACCATCATCGACACCAGGCGGGAATCCAGCGGTTCACGGCCGTTGGATTCGATCTGTATCGACGGAGAGCGGTCCGATTCGGGGCCGTTGGGTTCGCTGAAGATCACCCGGCCTTCCACCGAGTCGATGAGGTGGAACCCGGCATCGGGCCAGTCCTGGCTGAATGTCGAGATGAAGAGGAAGACTTCGGTTCCGCTGGTCAGCATGTCCGAAAGGAGCAGCACCACCCGGTTGCCGGCCGACTGCAGCTCGCGGGACAGGCACAACGCCCGGGTGGGTGTTGAGGCCAGCCGGAGGTCGAACCGCCCGGAGAGGTGCTCGAGGTCCGTGTTTGTCACCAGGGTTTCCGGAACCAATGCGCTGGTGACCAGGACGATCACCGGCAGGCCGGTGTCCTGAATCTCTTGCTGCGGCTGGTGGATGTCGATGGCGGCTTCTGCTCCATTCTTCCGGATACTCATCAATCCCCCCTGGATATCCACAAAAGGTTTGAACTGCCGGGTTCAGTGTCCCTGTATAACCTGGCTACTTGTATATAACGTTCGAGAGAGGATTATTAGGGTATTTTACGTAACATTTCTGTTTTGAATGTTGTTTTTGGAGGAGTTGCTAGGGGACCAGCGACATCAGGCGGCGGTGCATCAGTTGCCGGAGGTCGGCCAGCGGCCGTGACCCGGCCAGGTTTGCTTGTTCGCCCGGGTCGGAAAGGATGTGGAACAGTTCGTCGTTGTGGTAGTGCGAGTCAGAGGACCAGGCGAGAATATCTCCGGATCCCGCTTTGCTTCCGGTGTGGCCGGGAGATTCAGCCAGCTTGTACCCGCCGGCCAGCAGGGCAAAGCGGTTCGGACGATCCGGTGGGCCAATGTGCCCCTCGAGGAGCATCATGCGCCGCTCCAGTGGGGTGGTGTTGCGTAGGGCTGCCCGGAGGTCCATGCCGGTGGGGGAGAGGGCCGGTTTCTCCAGTTCTGTTGGCGGCAGCAGGCCCAGCAGTGTGGGCAGGATATCGGCCGTGGTACAGGGTGCCTTCTCCGGCAGGAGGAGTGCCGCCGGGACGCGTCCGGGCCAGCGGATGACCAGCGGCACCCGGGTCATCCCCGGCTGCAGGCTTTCACCGGTGTAGAAGATCCCCTGTTCACCGAGAGCCAGGCCGCGGTTGGACGTGACCACCACCACGGTGTTCTCCAGTTGCAAGCGGGAGCGGAGTTCCTCGAGAACCCGGCCCAGTTGCCGGTCCAGTTCGTCCACCTGCCCCAGGTAGCTGGCCTCCACGTATCCGGTGGCGGTCACGTCGTGCAGCCAGCGGTACCAGCGCTCCTTGAGGTCGGGGCGGCGTTCGAAGTGGGGCAGCAGGCGGATGATCGACTCGTCCCAGCGGTTGAAACCACCCCTGGGGAAGTAGTGCCGGTCACGACTTCGCAGGTGGGCCAGCGGCGGGCGCAGTTCGTTGAGCTGGAGCCAGCAGAAGGAGGGCCTGCCATCCCCGCGGCGGATCCAGTCCAGCAGGCCAAGGATGGTCTCTTCCGCCGAACGCCCTCCGGCGGCGGGACAGTCGTAGATCTCGAACCCCCGTGACAGCCCGGTGCGCCGGGCCGAGAGCCGGGACGTGCCGAGGAATGCGGCGGTGCGGTAACCCTGCTCCGTGAAACGCTCGCCGGCCGTGGGCATGGCCGGCGCCTCGCGCTGGTTCTCCCGGTGCAGCCCGTGGTCCGCCGGAGTGCCGCCGGTGAGGATCGAGGCGTAGGAGGGGATGGTCAACGTGCTGGGGGTGAAGGCCGCCGAGGCCCGCATCCCTTCGGCGGCAAGCTTGCTGATCACCGGCGCTGCGGCTGTTGCCGGCCCCGGGATCCCGCGGTCCCCGAAGGAGGGCAGCACATCGGCCCGCAGGCTGTCCACGGTCACCAGCAGGATGTCCGGGCGTGCTGGATCGCCGGCCGGTATCTCGATTGTGCCGGAGGGGAACTCGATCCTCGGGTCGACCCACAGGCCGTTGTCCCATGTCACGTCCTTGCCGGCGCCGTGGCTCAGGCTGAAGACCAGCTCCCACACCCCGCCCCCCAGGCGGGCCAGGTCCACCTGCTCTTCGAACACCCGGCGATGGGCCGGGTGGTTCTTCGGGTCGAGGGCCGCGCTGAACAGTCCCAGCTGTCTCGCGGCCCGGCCGTCGCTGGCGTCGATCCGGCGGGCCCGCAGATGGAAGCGGATTCCGTCCGGAGATTTCTTCCAGGTGTGGGGGGCCATGCAGTAACCGAATCGGAGCACGGCGTCGCGGGGGATGCGCAACCGGTATTTGAGGGTGCCGGCGGGGTGCTGGCGGATCACCGGGCGCAGTTTCTTCCCCAGCTTCTCGGTCCCCTGGTCGAGCACCGCTTCCAGGGACAGCGGACCCTTGTTGACGGTTTTCTCCGCCCGTTTGAAAAGTTCGGTGAGCCGGATGACCGAGCGGCCGGTGGCAGTGGTCGGCTGTCCGGGAGCGCAGGCCAGGGCCGGAACGAGGAGGGCCAAAACGCAGAACAGCGTCACCTGGCGCAGTGTTTTTTTATTCAACATAGCCGAGAAGCTCAAGCTTCTTCCTTTCCTCGTCACTGAACCCATCGGCCGGAGCAGGGCCGGCAATGGACAAACTGTCCGCAATGGCGTGGTCCCGTTGTCTCTGCTCTTTGAGCAGGCGGTGCAGCCGGTTGAGAATTCCGGGATTCCGCTGGGCCACATCGTGCTGCTCAGCGGGGTCCGTCTCCAGATTGTACAGCGCTTCCCTGCCGCTGCGGGAGTCGAAGGCCAGCTTCCAATCTCCGCTGGTTATGGTGCAGAAGCTGTTGGACCAGGAGAAGATCAGCGGTTCGCCAACCGCCGCCTCGACCCTCTCCTCGATCAGCGGAGTCAGCTCGCGCCCCTGCATCATCTCCGGCACCGGCAGCCGGAGCAGGGAGAGGATGGTGGGAGCCACGTCGATGGCCTCCACCGGTGTGTCAATCCTCTTGCCGCCATAATCACCGCCGGGGAGTTTGACGATCAGCGGCACGGCGATCAGTTCGTTGAACAGTTGCTGGTGCAGCAGCTTCCCATGCTCCTGGAACTCTTCGCCATGGTCGCTGAACAGCACCACGAGACTGGAGTCCCACAACCCCTGGGCTTTGAGCCAGGCCACCAGCTTTGCCAGCTGAAAGTCCAGTTGGCGGATACCGCGGTCATACATCACACCGATGGCCCGGCGCTCTGCGGGCTCCAGCTGTACGGCGTCCTTGTTCAGCCGGGTCAGGTAGCTGGACGCGCAGAGTTCACCGTCCGGAGAGCAACCGCCGTAGGTCTCTTCCGGTTCCAGGTCGCTCCACAGGGCATTGAAGCCGTAGTGCGCGTCGTAGGGCAGGGTGTGGTAGTCGGAGTGGGCGTCGAAGTAGTGCAGGAAAACAAACTGGTCCCGTTCCCTGTGGGACCAGATCCAGTCACGCACCAGGCGGTTCTGCTGCATGGCCTTGTTGTAGCGCAGAAAGTAGTTGTCAAAGCCGCGCTGAAAACCGAGGTCGCCCTTCAGAAAATCGCAGCTGGCAAACCCGGAGGTGAAATACCCGGCCTCCCGCAGCCGGCCGGCCAGCGTGGGGATGCCATCAGCCAGCCGCGATGTGCCGTCGGTCCTGACCACCTGGTGGACGTCCGGGCTGAGAGAGGTGAAGACGCTCATGTGGGACGGCATGGTCCAGTGGCTCGGTGCGTGGGCCCCGGTGAAGAAGACCGACTCCTGCAGCAGGCGGTTGAGGTGCGGTGTGGTGAGCCGCTGGTGACCGGCGCTGTCCAGGTGGTCCAGGCGTACCTGTGTCCAGCGAAATCAGGATCACGTGTTGGCGGGCCGATCCGTCGGCCGGGGCCCGCCGTCCGCGGCTCAGCAGCTGCGGCTCAGCCCAGAGGGCCCAGTCAAAGGCCGGGTCGCCCGCCGGTCCGGGGCCAGTGCGCAGTACGATCTCCCTCTCTGCTCCGGCAAAATCCCCGAGGTCGACCTCGCACGATTGCCATCCCCGGTGTTTCGGGTTGTGTGCCGGGTCAAGGTGCCGCGAGAAAACGCGTTCACCGCCCTCCGCCGTCCGAACCAGCACTTCGAAGGTGGCCCCGTCGCTTTCCGTTTCCCAGCAACCGGGGTGCAGGCCGATCTTGAATGTCAGCCGGGCCTCGGGGTGGACCGGCAGCTGGTAGCGGATCTCCGAGACTGGATGGGCGAAGATAGCCGCTTTCGCGATTCCGTTGAGGGTGACCAGACGCTCCTCGATCCGGCCCTCGACGTTTTTGTTTCCGTCGTGTTCCTTTTTGGCCTGGTCCAGCAGGAAGATCAGGTCGCGGCAGGTCTCCACCCTGGCCATCGGCGGGCCTTCCTCCGTCTCCTGCTCCACTGTGCGGCACCCGGCGGCGACGAGAACCAGCAGCAGGAACAGCAATAGGGCTCGCCGCGGAACAGGGTCCGCGGCGGATGGGGTGACGTGGTGGGTTTTCACATTTGACCCGCGTTTACTGCCTGCCGTCGTTGGGATCCTGCCCGCCGCCGCTGGGGGGCGGGACATAGACCGGATCGCTGGCCGGCGGGATGTAGACCGGCGGTTCGGACGGCGGGATGTAGACCGGCGGTTTGTCCGGCGGAATATACTTCGGCGGTTCGGACGGCGGAATGTAGCCCGGTGCCGACCCGAATTCCCCACTGTACTCCCCCTGGTCGCCGAAGAGGTTGCCGTCGGTGGCCAGGAAATCGAGCGGGTTGTAGCTCTGGCCCTGGCCTGGTGCGATTCCCGATGAATCCTTGGAGTAGATCTGGACCTTCTCCACCACCGACTTTCCCTGTTCCGGCTTTTCCCGGGCGAGGAAGATGAAGTTGATGTCAGGGACCATCTTCAGCAGCTGGGTCAGGCAGTCCTGTTCACGCATATCGGTATAGGAGACCGAGACCGGCGTGATGGGCAGCAGGTCCACCCCTTCGATGATGAACTGGCCCTTGTCGGCCAGGGTGAGGAACAGTTCCTGGGTGGAGACGTTGCGCGCGGTGAAACTCAGCTTGCCCTTGTCATAGACCATGGTCTCCAGCGCGCTGAGACTCTCGGGCGACCGATCGGTCGGATCGAGAGGCGCCAACGGAGGAGCAGTATCGGTCTCCTCGGTTGCGGTCACCGCACTGGGTGCCAACAGGAATGCGGCGGCCAGGGCCGTGAGGAACAGGCAGGTCGGAACGGCGGATCGAGCCCACCGTGGCTGCCGTGACCCGGTAAGTGCTGGACGCATGGAGTGGACCCCCTCTGATCAGCAGCGGCTTTCGGCCTCCCGGAACGATCCCGCGGCCGGGGCCGGGGGCTGAAAGAGTATCCGCTTGTCTCTACACAAGTTAATAAAATAGTATACCATTCGTCCTCATCGCCCGGCAACAGATTGCAACCCGGAAAAAGATTTCACACGGCAACGGCCGCGGAGAAGTCGACGTGAATCTGGCACTGTTCGTTCCCGGTTTCCCCTCCCGCGAGGAGGACTGGTTTGTACCCTGTGTCTCTTCTCTGGTGCGCGGCCTCGGCCGTCACTTCCGGGTGGACATTTTTGCCCTGAAATACCCGCGCCGCCGGAAACGGTACCGCTGGCACGGGCTCCCGGTGGCCTCATTCGGTCACCCGTCGAGGATCGTGGTCGGACCGCTGCGGCTCCGGGCTGCGGTGGCCGCGGCCCGGAAGTCTCATCACCTGGCGGGCTACGACGCCGCTCTTGCCCTGTGGGGTGACGAGACCGCCCTGGCGGCGGCCATTTTCGCCCGGCGGGAAAGGCTGCCCCTGCTGCTCAAGCTCTCCGCCGGCGAAGCGGTCTTCATCGCCGGTAAGAGCTTCGGTTCCCGGAGGTCGCTCTGGCAGCGGATCTGCCTGCGGGCGGGAATCAGCCGGGCCGCGGTGCTCGGCGTGGGGTCGGCCAGGCAAGGCCAGGACTTGGTACGGCTGGGAATCCGCGGAATGCCCCGGCCGCTCCTGCTGCCCTTCGGGATTGATGTGGACCGCTTTTCACCCGGCCCCCGGGTGGCCGGGCTGTCGGAAGGTCTGCAGGCGGGGCCGCGTCTGCTGGCTGTGGGATCGCTGGTCCGGGTCAAGGGGTTCGACCTGCTGCTCCGCGCCGTGGCCGGGTTGAGATCGGTTCATCCCGGTCTGCATCTGCGAGTGGTGGGTGACGGCGTCGAACGGGGACGGCTGGAAAAACTGGCCGCCGACCTGGGGGTTGCGGATATGGTGACCTGGGAAGGCTGGATCGATCACCGGCGGATGCCCGATGTCTATCGCGAGGCCGACCTGATGGTTTCGGCGTCGCTTCACGAAGCCCAGGGCGTGGCCTGTCTGGAGGCGCTGGCCAGCGGCCTGCCGGTGGTGGGGACGGACACCGGAATGCTGCCCGAACTGCTGGCCCACTGCGCCGCGGGGATCATCTGCTCCGCTGGTGACTCGGCGGCCCTGGGCGGGGCGCTGGAAATGATCCTGGCCAACCGCGAACAGTGGCCGGTGATGGGCGCCAACGGCCGGGCGGCGGTCTGCGAACACGTCTCTTCAGCCCGGGTGCTGATGCTGTGGCGTGATACAGTTGAGAGCCGTCTGTTGGTGGATGGCGCTTCAGAACCGGCCGGGCCGGTGTTGCGAGGTGACCCATGAGCGACCGGGATCGTTATGACCGCCGGGCCGGCGAACGTCCGCTGTGCCCTTTCTGCGAGGAGCATGTCGGCCGGGCGAAGTTTCCCGAGGGGCAGCCTCTGGACGAGTTCGAGACCGGATCCTGCACGTACTGCGGCGCCCTCTTCGCCTGCGATCCCACGGCGAAGAAGCGCGGAGCCGCGTTGATGGAGCTGTTGCTCCGGCTGGTGGGCGGCCATCTGGACCAGGCACTGAAGCTGCAGGCCGGGCAGGATTACGAACAGAAAACGGTTCTGGACTACAACCCGCGAATGCACAGGGTCCAGTCCTCGGACGGTTACCGCGGCCGCCAGCTGTTCTCCAAGTCCGGATTTGGCGCGTTGGTTTTTGTCCGCCGACTGAAGGATGGCGAGCCGGTGAGCGATCCCTCCCGGCTGGAAGGCGCCTGATCCGCGGTCAGCGTCCCCCGGCTCCGGCCACTGCAGCGTAAGCCGCCGTGGCCTTCCTGCCCAGCGCGTCCACACCCAGTTCCGCCCGGTACCAGCCCAGCACCTGCTCTCGCATCCGGTCCCAGCCGCGGCGGTCCCCCACCCGGCAGACCTCCTCCAGTGCCCGGCCCAGCGCCCCGGCATCCCCGGCGGTGAAGAGCGCGCCCACCCTGCCGCCGCCGGTCATCGCCCGGAAGGAGGGGATGGTGCTGAGCACCGGTAGCGCTCCGCAGGCCAGCGCCTCCAGCGCTGCATAACCGCTCCCCTCGTGCCGGCTGGCCGAGGCGAAGAGCTGGGCCGCACTGAGGACCAGCCGTACCTCTTCCCCGGAGAGACGGCCCAGCAGTGTCACCCGGCCGGCCAGCAGCGGCGATTCGGCGATCCGCCGTTTCACCAGGCGGAGCAGCGGCGCCTCGTGATAGACCAGGGCCAGGCGAGCCGAGGGCCGCGATCGGGCAAAGGCGGCGAAACCGTCCAGCAGCGTGGCCGGGTCCTTGCCCCGGTTGAGCCGCCCCACCGAAACCACCAGCGGGTCCCCCTCCAGATTCAGTCCCTTCCGGGCCCGGCGGCGGCTGGCCGGTGTGAACGTCGTGGAGCTCTCCATCACTTCGATCAGCGGTGTGTTCCGCGGGAAGATTCCGGCATCCAGCCAGGGAGCGGCCAGCTCGGCCGCGCTGAAGAGAAGCGCTGCCGGCTCCGGCCGGTAGGCCAGCGCCGCGGCGCGCCAGCCCGGTCCGGGGAGTTGGCGGCCGCCATGGTCCTGAACCAGGGCCGGGACGCCGGCGGCTCGGCAGGCGGCGAGCAGGAGTGAGAGCCGCAGCGGGGCGATCAGGCCGTCCAGGTGAACGACATGCGGACCGAGCCTGGCGATTTCATCGGGCCAGGCCCTGTCGGGTCTCCGGGGGACCGGGCGGAAATCGTAGCGGACGCCATCCAGTTCACGACGCGCAGGTTCCGGGAACGCCTGCCAGACGGTTACTTCCACACCCCGGGCGGCGACTGCCGAACACCAGAGCCGCGTGGAGCGGTATCGCTCGAGGAGTTGATCCGGGTCATCCAGGTCACGGTCCCGGTAGGGATTGATGTAGAGCAGCCGCACAGTTCTTTCCCTTTCATCGTGCAAGATGTCGGCGGCAGGCCAGGCGATGTTGCTCTTCGCTCCTGTCGCTACGCTCCCTGATGTCGCTCGGTAGCAACATCGCCTAGCCTGATCTCGCGACCATCATCATAGTCGCCAGTGACGATCGAGGCCAGTGCCGCCGGTATCCTGCAGTTGAATACCCGAGGATTATCCCGTATCCTCGACCCACAGGGTGGACGCCTCATGGATATTTCATCAAGTCGCATCATCTGCTTGTTGCTCCTCACCGGATTGGCGGTGTTGACCGGGCTGTCCGGTTGTGGCGATTCCGGCGGCCGTGCCCCGCTCCGGGTGGGGATTCTCCAGTTCGGGCCCGATCCCACCATCGACAGTGCCCGGCAGGGAGTGGTGGACGCGCTGGCCGAGGCCGGATACGTCCACGGCGGGTTGGTGGACCTGGAGATCCGGCAGGGCGATGGAGATTATGCCGCCACCCAGGAGATCGCCAGGCGGTTCGCCGACGAACCAAAGGACCTGATCATCGCCCTCACCACGCCCGGGCTGCAGGCGGCCATCACCACCGGCGCCACGGTGCCGGTGGTGTTTGCCGCGGTCTACGACCCCTATCGGGCCGGGGCGGCGAAGTCAGCGGAAGACCACCTGCCCACGGTCTGTGGTGTGGCCTCCTTCCCCCCGGTGGCTGAAACCCTGGCCCTGGCCCGCCAGCTGGTGCCCGACCTGACCCGCATCGGCACCATCCGCCATCCGGCCGAAGTCTGTTCCGCTTCCAGCCTCAAGGTGGGCCGGCAGGTCTGCCAGGCCATGGGAATCGAACTGGCGGAGATCCTGGTGGACAGTCCCGCCGAGGTCGGGCCGGCGGCGGAGCTGCTGGCCGACCAGGGTGTGGGCCTGTTTTACATCACCGGGGACAATACGGTGCTGGTGAATTTCGAAGCCCTGGTGGAGGTGGCCCGCCGGCGGCAGATCCCGTTGCTGATCAACGACAACGACCTCTGCCCGCGGGGCGCGGCCGTTTCCATGGGGTTCAACTTCTACCGCTCGGGCCTGGCCGGCGGCCGCATGGCCGCGCGGGTGTTGGCCGGTGAAGATCCGGCGTCGATACCTATCGAGGAAGTGGTGGTTCAGGAACTGTGGGTCAACCCCGCGGAGGCGCGGCGGCAGGGCCTCGAGATTCCCGGTGCGGTAGTGGCTCAGGCCCACCGGGTGGTGGGGGAGTAAAAGGTGACTCCGCTGGCGCTCTCACGCCGCTACAAGGTCGGCCAGACCATTGAGCTGGGCCTGGAGGATGTGCCGCAATACCAGGTGGTCTACGATGACGGGGTGGAGGCCGTATTCACCAGTGACGGGTCCCGCGACTTCAGCTTCAGCTTCAGCACCGGGTTCTACGGCACGTTTCACAAGGAGCCCGACGACTCCTTCACTCTCAGGTTCAAGGGCGACCGGTTGAAGCCGGAAGAGGAGGGCATCGCTTCCCAGTCCAAGTTCATCGTCTCCCGCTCGAAATACACCGGTAACCTGCTGCTGGTCTTCCAGGAGGGGGCCACGGTGAGCCTCACCCCGCTCTCCTGAAATCAGCTGATGTCATACCCACTCCCGGCCACGCTCACGGCGCCCGTACAGAAAAACGCCCGGAAGTCCCTGCCGAAGCGGAGGACTCCCGGGCGCTGGTTGACGCTGTTATCGCCTAGAACGTTCCACCGGCGATCTTGCCGCCGTAGGTGAACTCGTAGCGCTCGTCGCGGTAGGCATTGTAGTCCAGTTCCGGGATCATCGTTGCCGCGCCGCCGTCCACGTTCCAGCCGCGGACCATGGCCTCGGTTCCCGGCTGGGGTCCCGGCATGGTGAGGATCTCGTCCATGCCGTCGCCGTCCACGTCGAGGGCGGCCACAAAGGCGCCGAAGAGCGTACCGTCATAGGCAAAGAAGTTGACCCCGCTGACCGAGGTGGCCGCGCCGCCGTCCACGTTCCAGGCCCGGACGTGGGGACCGAAGATTTCGCCGGGGCCGGCGCCGGTGATGATCTCGTCCATCCCGTCACCGTCGATGTCGCCGCAGGCCACGTTGACCCCGAACTTCAGGGTGCCGTAGGCAAAGAAGCTCACCCCCTGGATGGGGGCGGCGCTGCCGGAGCCGTCGAAGTTCCAGCCGCGGACGTGGGGGCCGTAGACCGAGCCCGGTCCGGCGCCGGAGACGATTTCGTCGTATCCGTCACCGTCCAGGTCGCCGCAGGCCACGTTGACGCCCCACTTGGGCGTTCCGTAGGCGAAGTAGTTGACGCCGCTGATCGAGGTGGGCGTGCCGCCGTCCACGTTCCAGCCGCGGACGTGGGGGCCGAACACGGCGCCCGGACCGGCGCCGGTGATGATCTCGTCGACGCCGTCGTTGTCAATGTCGCCGCAGGCCACGTTGACGCCGTATTTGTTGGTGCCGTAGGCGAAGTAGTTCACCCCGGCAATCGGGGTGCCCATGGAGTTGAAGGCGCGGACGTGGGGGCCGAACACGGCGCCCGGACCGGCGCCGGTGATGATCTCGTCGATGCCGTCGTTGTTGATGTCGCCGCAGGCCACGTTGACGCCGTATTCGTCAGCGCCGTAGGCCCGCCACTCGTAACGGCAGAGGCCGGTGGCGGCGTCCCAGGTGCGGACCAGCGGGCGGTTGTTGGCCCGGGGGCCGGGGCCGGTGACGATGGAGGTGATCGGGTCGCCGGCCACCATGGTGGCGATCAGCGAGAAGTGCTGGTCCACTTCGGCGGTCTCCTCAATCCGGTCGATGGCGATGTTGTGGGCGATGACCTCGATGGTCCAGGTGCCGGCCATGGGCGACTGGATGAACACGTTCTCCACGTTGTTGATCCGGTCTCCGCTGCCGCCGGCGGTGGAGTAGAGGTTGTCCATCAGGCCGTTGTTGCCCCAGTAGACCGTGGAGTCAGGTGCGG
The DNA here is from genome assembly GCA_963836075.1 of uncultured Acidobacteriota bacterium. Taxonomy (GTDB): domain Bacteria; phylum Acidobacteriota; class JAQAZP01; order JAQAZP01; family JAQAZP01; genus JAQAZP01. Next base: position 2,098,233 of record CAWIIB010000001.1, on the reverse strand, counting down.
TGACCTTGAGGTCCAGGTCGTTGACCAGGGCAGGGTTGGCCCCGGCAACGCCCTGGTAGTCGGCGTAGCAGAGGGTGATCTTCAGCGGCTCGAGGCCGCTGTAGCGGGTGACCGTGGTGGACCAGTTTTCGCCGGTCTCCAGGTTGATCCCGCCGTCCTGCACAAAGGTGTAGGGCCCCGTGGCGCTCACCCGGCCCACGTCGACGTAGCCCCAGCCCTGCTGGTAGCGGGTGGCGTCGTCGAGGGAATACTGGTAGGCGTTGGCGATGAGCAGTCCCTTCACCGTGGAATTCAGCGGCATCTCACCGCCGGGGTTGTTGCCGAAATGGTTTTCCTCGCACATCTGGTAAACCAGGCCGGCCGCACCGGCAATGATCGGGCAGGAGCCGCTGGTGCCGCCGAAGTCGCGGTAGTACGGGCCCGCGGAATAGCCGGCGGTTCCCATGATGTCGGTGCAGAAAATCCAGTCGAAGTTGGCCGTCAGGTCGGGCTTGACCCGGCCGTCGTCGGCGGGTCCCTGTCCGGGCGTGGAGCCGGCCCCGCCCATCCACCAGCCGTCTCCGTCGCGGTTGTCGTTGTCGCCGCAACGCAGGGCGCCGGCGCAGATCACGTTCTTCGCCGCCGAGTGGCTGCTGATGGAACCAGGCCCCAACTGGCCGTCGTTGCCTGCCGACTGGAGGACCAGGATGTTGTAGGTGTTGGAGTGCTTGTCGTTGTTCATCGAGTAGCTGGGAGTAACTGCCGTTGTCGTCGGTGCTCCAGCTGTTGGTCTGGAACCGGCCGCCCCAGTTGTTGAAAAGGTCGAAGAGCGAGTTGCCGATGGAGGTCTGCCAGTCGGCGAATACGCCGCTGCCGTTGCGCATCATGCCGATGGCGATGGCGCTGGAAGAGTTGCCGGTGGTCTCGTAGTTGTGGCCGTCGGCGAAGACGATGCCGAAGCAGCAGGTGCCGTGGGGGTCCACGATGGGGCCGCCATAGGTGCCGATCATGTTGCCGAAGTCGATGTGATCCTGGTCGACACCGGCGTCCTTGACCTCGCCGACGATACCTTCACCGTCCCACTCGGCCAGGTGGCTCACCAGTCCGCCGGTCAGCGACTTGATGTGGTCCATGTTCTGCTTGAGCGGGAACCACTTTTCGACAGAGCTCACTTCGGTGACTCCGGCAAGGGCGGGGAGGGCCGATGCGGGCAGCTCCACGTGCATCATGGTGTCCGAGGGCATGTCCTTGAAGATCTCGCCGCCCAGGCCCCAGATGGTCTGCTTCAGCGAAGCCGGGTCGCCGCCCGGGAACAACTGGTCGAAGTAGCCCAGCACTACCTTGACCGTGCCCGTGGACTGGGTGAGCAGTTCCTGCTGCATCTTGAACGCCGGGTGGAAGTCGCCGATCCAGGTCACCGCGGGCACGGAGAGCACGGCGCTCTTCTGCCCTTCGCTGAGGCGGGCGAGGTAGTTGTAGTCGGGGATGTAGCCGAGGATCTGCACGCCGGCCATCTCGAGGCTGCGCATTTTGGCCGTGGTCATCGGACCGTCGGTCTGGATGATGCGCAGCTCATGGGCCGCGGTGGCCTGGTAGGCCGAAGGGATATCGAGCTCGCTCTCGCCGGGGCGGAATACGCCGAAGTCGAGGCGGACCCGGCTGCTCTCCAGGGAGCTGCTCGAAGCGGAAAGATCAGCTGCGGCAACGGTGCCGGTGGGCACCAGTAGCGCGCAGACGATGATCGCGGTTAACAGACGAAGGCCATTGGATGTCAAAGGCATGATCCTCTCCCTGGGTGGCTGCCGGGTCGCTGTCCGATTCCCGGCCGTAGCAGAAAAATCCCGGATGGCAATTCCGTGGTCGAATGGCAACAATCATAAAAAACCCGGCATCGCGGTTGCCGCACGATACCGGGCCGCACAAATATCAGTTTAACACTGTATCCCGCCAGTTCAGACCATTTTTTTTGCATGAGCTGTATTTTTCTTACCCGAACGGTGAAAATTGTCCTTTTCTGAGCGGTCAAATGGCACTGAAAAAAGAAACGCCCGGAAGTCCCTGCCGAAGCGGAGGACTCCCGGGCGCTGGTTGACGCTGTTATCGCCTAGAACGTTCCACCGGCGATCTTGCCGCCGTAGGTGAACTCGTAGCGCTCGTCGCGGTAGGCATTGTAGTCCAGTTCCGGGATCATCGTTGCCGCGCCGCCGTCCACGTTCCAGCCGCGGACCATGGCCTCGGTTCCCGGCTGGGGTCCCGGCATGGTGAGGATCTCGTCCATGCCGTCGCCGTCCACGTCGAGGGCGGCCACAAAGGCGCCGAAGAGCGTACCGTCATAGGCAAAGAAGTTGACCCCGCTGACCGAGGTGGCCGCGCCGCCGTCCACGTTCCAGGCCCGGACGTGGGGACCGAAGATTTCGCCGGGGCCGGCGCCGGTGATGATCTCGTCCATCCCGTCACCGTCGATGTCGCCGCAGGCCACGTTGACCCCGAACTTCAGGGTGCCGTAGGCAAAGAAGCTCACCCCCTGGATGGGGGCGGCGCTGCCGGAGCCGTCGAAGTTCCAGCCGCGGACGTGGGGGCCGTAGACCGAGCCCGGTCCGGCGCCGGAGACGATTTCGTCGTATCCGTCACCGTCCAGGTCGCCGCAGGCCACGTTGACGCCCCACTTGGGCGTTCCGTAGGCGAAGTAGTTGACGCCGCTGATCGAGGTGGGCGTGCCGCCGTCCACGTTCCAGCCGCGGACGTGGGGGCCGAACACGGCGCCCGGACCGGCGCCGGTGATGATCTCGTCGACGCCGTCGTTGTCAATGTCGCCGCAGGCCACGTTGACGCCGTATTTGTTGGTGCCGTAGGCGAAGTAGTTCACCCCGGCAATCGGGGTGCCCATGGAGTTGAAGGCGCGGACGTGGGGGCCGAACACGGCGCCCGGACCGGCGCCGGTGATGATCTCGTCGATGCCGTCGTTGTTGATGTCGCCGCAGGCCACGTTGACGCCGTATTCGTCAGCGCCGTAGGCCCGCCACTCGTAACGGCAGAGGCCGGTGGCGGCGTCCCAGGTGCGGACCAGCGGGCGGTTGCTGGCCCGGGGGCCGGGGCCGGTGACGATGGAGGTGATCGGGTCGCCGGCCACCATGGTGGCGATCAGCGAGAAGTGCTGGTCCACTTCGGCGGTCTCCTCAATCCGGTCGATGGCGATGTTGTGGGCGATGACCTCGATGGTCCAGGTGCCGGCCATGGGTGACTGGATGAACACGTTCTCCACGTTGTTCAGCCGGTCGCCGCTGCCGCCGGCGGTGGAGTAGAGGTTTTCAATCAGGCCGTTGTTGCCCCAGTAGACCGTGGAGTCAGGGGCGGTGACCTTGAGATCCAGGTCGTTGACCAGGGAGGGGTTGGCCCCGGCAACGCCCTGGTAGTCGGCGTAGCAGAGGGTGATTTTCAGCGGTTCGGCGCCGCTGTAGCGGGTGACCGTGGTGGACCAGTTTTCGCCGGTCTCCAGGTTGATCCCGCCGTCCTGCACGAAGGTGTAGGGCCCCGTGGCGCTCACCCGGGCCACGTCGACGTAGCCCCAGCCCTGCTGGTAGCGGGTGGCGTCATCGAAGTCATACTGGTAGGCGTTGGCGATGAGCAGGCCCTTCACCGTGGAGTTCAGTGGCTTGTCCCCGCCGGGGTTGTTGCCGAAATGGTTCTCTTCGCACATCTGGTAGGTCAGGCCGGCCGCGCCGGCGATGATCGGGCAGGAGCCGCTGGTGCCGCCGAAGTCCCGGGTATAGGGGCCTACGGAATAGCCGGCGGCTCCCATGATGTCGGTGCAGAAAATCCAGTCGAAGTTGGCCACCAGGTCGGGCTTGACCCGGCCGTCATCGGTGGGGCCCTGGCAGGGGGTGTTACCCGAACCGCCCATCCTCCAGGCGTCGCCGGCGCGATCGTCGTTGTCGCCGCAGCGCAGGGCGCCGGCGCAGATCACGTTCTTCGCCGCCGAGTGGCTGCCGACTCTGCCGGGCTCCAGGCCATCGTTGCCGCCCGACTGCAGGACCAGGATGTCGTAGGTGTTGGAGTGCTTGTCGTTGTTCATCGAGTACCTGGGAGTAGCTGCCGTTGTCGTCGGTGCCCCAGCTGTTGGTCTGGAACCGGCCACCCACCTCGCCCCAGTTGTTGGCCAGGTCGAAGAGCGAATTGCCGATGGAGGTCTGCCAGTCGGCGAATACGCCTTCGCCGTTGCGCATCATGCCGATGGCGATGGCGCTGGAAGAGTTGCCGGTGGTCTCGTAGTTGTGGCCGTCGGAGAAGACGATGCCGAAGCAGCAGGTGCCGTGCGGGTCGACGATGGGGCCGCCATAGGTGCCGATCATGTTGCCGAAGTCGATGTGCTCCTGGTCGACACCGGCGTCCTTGACCTCGCCGATGATCCCCGAACCGTCCCAGTCAGCCAGGTGGCTCACCAGCGCACCGGTTTGCGACTTGATGTGGTCCATGTGCTGCTTGAGCGGGTACCACTTCTCGATGGCGCTCACCTCGGTGATCCCGGCCAGGGCGGGCAGGGAGGAAGCGGGCAGCTCCACGTGCATCATGGTGTCCGAGGGCAGGTCCTTGATGATTTCTCCGCCCAGGCCCCAGATGGCCTGTTTCAGCGAAGCCGGGTCGCCGCCCGGGAACAGCTGGTCGAAATAGCCCAGCACTACCTTGACCGTGCCCGTGGACTGGGTGAGCAGTTCCTGCTGCATCTTGAACGCCGGGTGGAAGTCGCCGATCCAGGTCACCGCGGGCACGGAGAGCACGGCGCTCTTCTGCCCTTCGCTGAGGCGGGCGAGGTAGTTGTAGTCGGGGATGTAGCCGAGGATCTGCACGCCGGCCATCTCGAGGCTGCGCATTTTGGCCGTGGTCATCGGACCGTCGGTCTGGATGATGCGCAGCTCATGGGCCGCGGTGGCCTGGTAGGCCGAAGGGATATCGAGCTCGCTCTCGCCGGGGCGGAATACGCCGAAGTCGAGGCGGACCCGGCTGCTCTCCAGGGAGCTGCTCGAAGCGGAAAGATCAGCTGCGGCAACGGTGCCGGTGGGCACCAGTAGCGCACAGACGATGATCGCGGTTAACAGACGAAGGCCATTGGATGTCAAAGGCATGATCCTCTCCCTGGGTGGCTGCCGGGACGCGGTCCGGTCACCGGCCGTAGCAGATATGTTACCCGGATGGTAATTCCGTGTTCGGAAGACAACAATCATCAAAATCCCGGCACAGTGGTTGCCGCACAGTACCGGATCGAAAAGATTAGCTTAACACTGTATCCCACCATTTCGACCAATTATTTTGGTCACAGCCATACATTTTTACCAAAATGGTGTGATTTGTCCTTCTTCAAACGGTCAAATGGCGCCGCCGGCGATTTTCCCACCATAGGTCAGGCCCATATCGCTGTAAGCCGCGAAATCGATGCCGGGCACCATGGTCACCGTGCCGCTATCCACGTTCCAGGCCCGGATGCGGGTTCCCCGGGCAGGATCGGAGCCCGGCATGGTCAGGATCTCTTCCCTGCCGTCGCCGTCCACGTCGGCCGCGCCCACCGCCACGCCGTAGAGGCCGGACTCGTAGGCGAAGAAACTGATCCCGGGCATGGGTGCGGCCGCACTGCCGTCGATGTTCCAGCCGCGCACGTGGGGGCTGAAGATGGCCCCGGGGCCGGCGCCGGTGACGATTTCGTCCATCCCGTCACCGTCGAGGTCGCCGCAGACCACATTGACGCCATATTGCAGGGTGCTGTATGCGAAGTAGCTGACCCCGGCCATGGGTGCGGCGGTGGAGCCGCCGTCCACGTTCCACCCGCGCACGTGGGGTCCGAACACGGACCCCGGACCGGCGCCGGTGACGATCTCGTCATAGCCGTCGCCGTCCAGGTCGCCGCAGGCCACGTTGACGCCCCACTTGAGCGTCCCGTAGGCAAAGTAGCTGATACCGCTGATAGCTGCGGCCGCGCCGCCGTCCACATTCCAGGCGCGCACGTGGGGCCCGAAGACGGCCCCCGGTCCGGCGCCGGTGATGATCTCGTCATTGCCGTCGCGGTCGATGTCGCCGGCCGCCACGTTGGCCCCGAACTTGCTGGTTCCGTAGGCGAGGAAGTTGACCCCGGACACCGGAGTGCCGTCACCGGAGAAGGCCCGCACGTGCGGACCATAGATCGCCCCCGGTCCGGCGCCGGTGATCACCACAGCGCCGCTGCCCAGGTTTCCCACGGCCACGTTGACCCCGTAGCCGACGGCGCCGTAGGCGTCCCACTGGTTGATCATATCGCTGGTGGCGGCGTCAAATGTGCGGACCAGCGGCGGGTTGTCCGGTCCGGCTCCCGGACCGGCAACGATGGTGGCGGTGGTGGGAGTGCCGCCGTTGCCCACCATGGTGGCCACCAGGGAGAAGGCCTGGTTCACGCCGGCCGCATCGTCGTTGTCCATGGCCACGTTGTCGGCGATCACCTCGATGGTCCAGGTGCCGTCCTCCGGCGACTGGATAAAGACGTTCTCCACGTTGTTCAAGCGGTCCCAGGATCCAGCCTCCAGGGACCAGAGATTGTCCACCAGCCCGTTGTTGCCGCGGTAGATGGTGCCGTCGGGAGCGGTGACCTTGAGGTCCAGATCGTTGATCAGGGCCTTGCTGGATGAGGTCTCGCCCGGTTCGTCGCTCCAGACCAGTGAAATTTTCAGCGGTTCGGCACCGCTCCACCGGCTCACTTCGGCGCTCCAGCTCTGCCCGGTGGACAGCGGCACGTCGGCGTCGACGATCAGCTGGTTGTGGGCCGCCTCGTGGATCCGGCCCACGTCCGACAGGCCCCAGCCCTGGCGATAGCGGTTGGCCCGGTCCAGCGGGTACTGGTAGGCATTGGCGATGAGCAGGGCCTTGATGGTCGACGGTTTGGGCGTGGCCCCCGAGGGGTTGTTGCCGAAATGGTTTTCCTCATACATCTGGTAGGCCAGGCCGGCGGCGCCGGCCACGATGGGGCAGGAGCCGCTGGTGCCGCCGAAGTCACTGTAATAGTTGCCGCTGGAGTACCCGCTGGAGCCGCGGACGTCGGTGGTGTAGATCCAGTCGAAGAAGGCGATGATGTCGGGCTTGATCCGGCCGTCCCGGGCCGGGCCCTGGCCCGGTGTCGACCCGGAGCCGTGGTTTTCCCACTGGTCGTCGCTGAGGGTTTCAGTGTTCTGGTGAAAAACGGCGCCCACGCAGACCACGTTTTTACCCACCGAATCGGTGGAACAGGTCTCCGAGCCGACGCCGTAGTTGCTGTTGGATGCCGAGTAGAACATCAGCACGTCGTTGTCCACCGTGGCCTGGTCGTTTTCCCGGGAGGTACTGTCATAGTCACTGTCGGAGTACCCCTGGCTCCAGCTGTTGGACTGGAAGACCCCGCCCCAGCTGTTTTTGAGGTTGGCAACCGAGGAGGCCCGGCCGACGTACCAATCGCAGAATACCCCGCCGGCCCCGGGCATCATGCCGGTGGCATTGGTGCTCTCGGCGCCGTCGCCGAAAACTATGCCGAAGGTGCATGTGCCGTGGGCATCGGTGACCGGGCCGCCGTAGGTGCCGACCAGGTTGCCGAAATCGGGGTGCCCCTGGTCGATGCCGTTGTCCTTCACTTCACCGACGATGCCTTCGCCGTTGAAACCGTCCACCGAGGGAAGTGTCACTCCGAGGATGTCGCGAATCTGGTCCATCTGGGCCACCGGCGGCGACCAGCGGTCGATCCAGCGTACTTCGGATCGCACGGCCAGGGCCGGCAGCGCCGAGGGGGCGATGCGCAGGCGAACCATGGGATACCCGTCCTCGTGGGCCGTGACCCGGGCCCCCAATGCTGTGGCGGCGGTCTTCAGGCCGCTGCTGCCCGCGGCGCCTGCCACCTCGGCGAAGTAGACCACGTTCACGTCGACTTCGGCCTCGTCTGTCTTCAGCAATTCCGCATCGATTTTGTAGGCCGCGTGGAACGGGCCGGTCCAGGTGACCGTGGGCAGGGCGCGGACGGCCTCAAGATGCTCACCGGGCACCCGGGCCAGGTAGGTGAACTCCGGAATGTAGCTCAGCAGCTGGGCGCCGGCCTGCTCCAGGGCCTCGATCTGCCCGGAGCTGAGGGGGCCGGAGACCCGGATCAGCCGCACCGTGTCGCCGCTGGCCGCCTGCAGCCCGGCGGGCGGCCGGGGCTCGTCCACCCCGGGGGTGAATGTGGCGTATTTCAGCCGCACCGGAGCCATGGAGGCATCGGATTCTTTTTCTGACCCGGCCATTGCCGGCAGGGTGGGGGAGAGAAGGGCTCCGAAGAGGAGAAGAGTGCAGAGGACGGATTTGACGATCATGGTCATTGACTCCCGGATTGACTTTACGGGTGCGAGCTCATGCTTCCAGCGGGGCTGAACAGTGGCCTGGCACGCGGGGCAATCGAATGTTTATAAAACTTGCCGACTCCTCCGCCGATGGCCAGCGCTGAGTCGGCGCACAACAGTAAGATGATCTTCAACTGATCAAGTTACATTATATTTGTGATGCCCACCGTAATCAACAGTTTGTTTATTGTTTTTCAGGTAATAATTCCATAAAAGGAAAGCGGGGGCGCCCTCATGCAGAAAAAATGCGCCGCCGGAAATTCTCCGGCGGCGCATGGCCGTGGATCGGCTGATCCGCGGTGCACCCGCGGACACTACTGAAATTTCCGACTATTTGAGGGCGAACTTTATGGTCAGGGTAAGCTTCATATTCACCTGCCTGCCCTGGGGGTCCAGACCCGGTTCGAACTTCCACTGCTCCAACGCCTCGGTGGCCGCGTCGCTGAGAATCTGGCCCGGGCTCTCCAGCACTTCGATCACCTGGCAGGACCCGTCAACCTTCACCAGGGTCTGCACCACCACCTCGCCGGAGAGTTGCTGCTTGCGGGCCTCTTCCGGATACCTGGGGTTGACCTTCTCGATGGCTCGGGGAAGGGTGCTGCCGTCAGTCTTCTTGTTGTCGGCCATGCCTCGGGCCCCCGACTTCGTCTCCACCACCAGGAAGACATAGGGATCCTCGGCGGCGGCATTGGCCAGCCGGCTGCCCATCACCGCCCGGCCGCCCAGGGAAACCGAGAGGCTGGCCGAAGCCAGGGATTGGCCGTCCAGTGTCATTTCCGCCTGGTAGGTGGCCACCGTGTCGTTGTGACCAACCAGGGTCAGCGTGGTCTCGATACCGTCGGCCGGCGGCAATTTCCCCGGCAGGTCCACTTCCATCAGCTTGGAGAACTGGGAGGCTACGCGCATTTTCTTCAGCCGGTAGGCGCTCTTCAGCTGTTCTTCCAGCGAACTGATGTCGCTGGGCCACTGGCCACCCTCCAGTGCCGGGATCAGGGTCCCCGGGACGATGAGGGTCACACCGCCATGGGGGCCGCCATTTTCGGCATAGCCCAGAAGGACGGTGCAATCGGTCTCCAGGCCCGGTTCGGCAGCGGTCAGTGTGGAGGCGGGCATCAGCACGAGGAGTACCGCCAGAGCAGACCAAAATCCGATTCCGAGTTTTCTGTACATTGTCTCTCCTTTTTAACTCTGGTCCCCAGGTCCGAGGACAAAATAGACCGGTGTTTCGTCGTCCAGCCACCAGAGGACCACATTTTCATCAAGTGGCGGCGGGGTAAATTCGGCGGCACTGACCGACAGCTGTTTCGGCCGGGCGTGCGGTGGGGATCCATCGGTGAGCTGCAGTCCGGCCCAGGTGCCGCAAACCATCAGAACAACTGCGGCCGCCGCCACGGCCATGCGCCAGACCGGGAGCCCGGTGCGCACCGGTTCCAGACTGGCGGCGACCCGGCGTCCGGCCTCGTCCGGCGGAGTGAGCGGGGGACGGGTTCCCCAGCGGCGAAATTCCCGTTCAAAGCGGTCCATTCCCCGGTCGTTCCCGTTGCTCATCACACCTCCTCGTCGCCGATCATCCGGCCCAGTTTCTTCCGTGCCCGTCGCCGGTGGGCCCGTACCGACGCCGGGTGGATGCCCAACTGGGCTGAAATCTCTCTGTCCGTCCGCCCCTCCACCACGGTGAGGTGGAGCACGGCTCGCTGCCGCGGGGGGAGGGTGGCCAGCAGTTGTGCCGCCCAGATCCCCGCATCCGGATCGCCCGTTTGTGATACCGGTTCGGGGATCCGCTCACCGAGACTGGTCGTTGCCTGCCGCCGCCCGGCGTGCCGCAGGCTTCGCCGAAAGACGATGCGGGTCAGCCAGGCCGGGAACGCTTCGGGGGTCTGCAGCGTGTGGATCTTCCGCCAGGCGGCCACCATGCCCTCCTGGACGGCGTCCTCGGCTGCGGATTCCCCGGTCACCGACCTGGCCAGCCTGACCAGTCGTGCCCAGTGCCGCACGGCGAGTTGTCCGAACGCCTCTCCATCTCCCCGCCGCGCCTCCGCAATGAGCTGGAGTTCCGTTTCTTCCATGGTTAGCTACTAGAGACCCCGCTGGCGTTGGAACGTGTACGTCCTGAAAAAGAAAGTGGTCTTTCCTTTCTTCACTACCACGTCAGGGTTTTGCCTGCAACGTTTTGCCGGCTGGCCCGTTTTATTCCTGTAGCAGGTTCGACCGGGCAAAAAAGACTTGACTTATGACGACACATGTAGTATTACATCTGTAGAAGAAGATGCGAGGCAATAGTTTTTTTGGTATCGAGCCCGGAAAACCGGAACGGAAAGGGAACCCGATGAGTGAACAGCACACGCTCGGTGAACTGCAGCTGGCGATCATGCGTGTGATCTGGCCGCGCGGTGAGGCCACGGTGGCCGACGTACATGAGGCGCTGCGCGAAGAGCGCGGACTGGCGCTGACCACCATCGCCACCATGCTCAAGCGGCTGGAAACCCGGGGTGTGGTTGAACACCGCCTGGAAGGCCGGCAGTTTGTCTACCGTGCACGGGTCACCGAAGACCTGGTGAAGAGTTCGATGGTGGGGCAGTTGACGTCGCGGCTGTTCAAAGGGGATCCCCTGGCCCTGCTCAGCCACCTGCTCACGGAATATGAGATCGATCCGGATGAGTTGCCGCGCCTGGCAAAACTGATCGACGAAGCGGACAAATCTGACGGAGAGTGAGCGATGGCCGTTCCGATCATATCCGGCCTGAACCTGCAGCCCGAAGCGGCAGTGGCCTGGGTGGCCACCTTTCTGCTGCACAGCACACTGCTCATCTGTTCCATCTGGCTGCTCACCCGCCTGCTGGGGATGAAGGCCATGGCGATCCAGGACAGGCTGTGGAAAGTGGCCCTTTTCGGCGCCCTCTTTTCCTGCACGGTTCAGGCCGGTCTGGGCGACGGGGCCATTGCCCCGAGAATCTCACTTGAAGCCGGCGATGCTGCCCCTTTCGCCGTCACCGCTGGTCCGACGGCTCAGCAACCTTTCTCCGGTCAGCTGGCCGGCCGATCCTTTGCGCCCGCTGTTCGGGAACAGATCCGCCGCCTGCTGCCGGTTCCCTGGCAGCGGTTGATCCTGCTGCTCTGGGGCCTGGGCGCTGCCTGTTTTACCGGGGGCCTGGCTCTCCAGTTGCTCAGGCTCAGGTCACGGTTCCGGGGCCGCCGCGAATTAGACCACGGCCCCGTCCACCGCATCTTCCAGGAACTCATCGAAACCCGGCCCACGTTGGGACGGGCAATCAAACTCACCGTATCGGAACGGATACCGGCTCCCGTGGCGTGTGGAATCAGGCGGCCTGAGATCTGCCTGCCCCTTTCCATGGTCCGGGGAACGGCCCCCGAACAGGTAAAGAGCGTTCTGGCCCACGAACTGGCGCACATCGTCCGGCGGGACCAGGTCTGGCTGCTGGCAGCCCGCCTGGCCGAAGGCATCTTCTTCTTCCAGCCGCTGGTTCGTCTGGCCCGACGCTGTTATCAGGAAACCGCCGAATTCATCTGTGATGGAGAGGCTGTCCGGCAGACCGGCGAGCGGGTACCCCTTGCCCGGTCCCTGCACCAGCTGGCCCGCCGACGGGTATCCACGCCCACTGCACTGACCATTCCGGGGATTTCCGGAAGGGGATCCCCGCTGAACAGGAGAATTGAAATGATCCTCGACAAGAACAGACCTGCTGTTGCCCATGGCCGGGCCCGGTGGTTCGGACCCCTGGCGGCGGCCCTGATACTGGTTTTTGCTTTTCTCGCTCCCGGCGTCACCGCCGGAGACGATCCGCCACCGCATCCGCAAGAGGTGCCGCCGGCCGAGGCCGAGCGCGAGATGGCGGCAGAGGCCGAAGCCATGGAGCAGCTGGAGCGGGAGATGGCCGCTCAGGAAGCAGCCATGGCCCAGGTTGAACTGGAGATGGCAGAGCAGCAGGTGGCCATGGAGTTGGCCGAGCAGGAGATGGTGCAGGCCGAGCGGGAGATGGAAGCCGAGGCTGCCGAGATGGCTGAGCTGGAGCGCGAGATGGAGCTGGTGGAGCAGGAATTGGCGACAGATGAGCTCGAACGGGCCCAGGCCGAACGTGAACTGGCCGAGCAGGAGGAGGCGCTGATCCGGGAAATCGAAGAGCTCCGGGAGCAGGCGGATGATGAGGGCGCCGGCAGGCTTGACGCCGAAACCGAAGAGGAGATCCGCCGCCGCCGGGAGGAGATTCGTGAACGGCACCGCGAAATCGTGATGGAACACCGCGAGATCAGCAGGCAGCACCGGGACGCGGCGCGCCGGCAGGCCGAGTCCCTGCATCAGCGGAGAGCGGTATACCGTTCCGAAGAGGCCGCACTCCGGGCCCAGCGCCGCGGCCTCGAACGGGCCCTGCGCGAAATGGAAACGTCACTGGACGGCGATCTGGCCGGTGAGCAGCGGGAGCGGCTCACCGCCATACAGCTGGATCTGGAGGAAAAGCTGAGAGCCCTTGAAGAGAAAGGCTCGGTGGAGCAGGCCGCGGCAAAGAACGGCCCGGTCCCCCGGCCCGAGGAACTGGAGTAGCCGCTAGAACGGATAGTCCGCATACACACCCTTGCAGGGTTGCCCCTTGTGGATCCGCAGTGTGCCGGCGTCCAGGTCGAACAGGGCGTTGAGCAGGGTGGCGCCCTCCACCTTGCCCTCAGGGTGGCGGCAGGGCGAGTAGGGCCGGTTCTCGTGACTGCTCAGCACACCCAGCAGGTCACCGGCATCCAACGGGGCTCCTTCAGGCAGGCCGTCCTTCCAGCGATTCAGCACCTGCCAGCGGCTCATGGATGAACTCTCCACATACTTCATCACCTGTGGTTCGCCGGCCATGGTGGGGAGCACCAGGTGATTGGTGTGCAGATAGAGGCCCTGGATCTCCTGCAGCTCCTTTTTCGAGGGGGTCACCTCCAGGCCCAGAACCCGTTTCTCGTTCCGTGACCCGATGATGTGATGGTAGGCATACGCCCGGTCCGGGTGACAGCAGATCTCCAGCGCCTGGTCCAGCGTGGTAGAGACCATTGCCTGGCGGTCGAGAAAGTAGCGGCCCACGCCCAGGGCCACTTCCTGCGACGGAATGTAGTTGGTGGTCATCATCAGACCGCTGCTGTTGACCCACGGGGCATTGCCTGGGAGCACTCCCGGATAGGAAACGGCGAGGACCGAGGGGCGGCCTTCGGGGTGCATGCGGAGGAGGAACATCCGCTCGGCATAGGCCTGGTTGCCGTCCTCGTTGTGGGCCACCAGCAGTTGACCGTCACTGGCCAGAACCACGGAGGAACACCCCGGATTCTCCTCGGCGGGCTCACGCGCCTGGCCCATGGAGCGCCCCCGCAGGGCGGCGTATTCGGCCTTGAGATTGAAGACCATCAGCTCCTGGAAAGGTATTTCGCTTCCCTCGGCCCAGCCGCGCAGTTCCTCCATCACACCGGGGGTGTGCTTTTTCGCCGCGACGAGGAAGGTCTCGTACACCTCCGGCGGCTGGGCCTTGGCAAAGGCCAGCAGATCGGTCCACCATGCCCCCCGCGCCTCGAACCCCTCGCGGATCATTCCGGCGAACTGCCGGCCAACCTGAAACCCGATCTCGTAGTCGCTGCCCCGCACTTCCAGAAGCGGGAAAGAGGCCGGGCCTTCCGGCTGAAACAGGGACCCGCTCCGGGCGGCCTCTGGCGACCCGCCGCCGCAGGAGGGGAGGGCCAGGTTGACCACGATTCCACCGGCCGCCGCGGCGGTGAGCTTGACGAAGCGACGCCGTCCCTGGTTGGCGGAACTGACGGAACACGGGTCGGGTCTGGTCATGGTTTTCTCCTCGGTGCGGCCACTGGTATTCCACGGTTTTTCCCATTCTAGCACAGGGTTTCCCTGAACAGGGGGTCTCCTTGTTTGTTATACAGAATGATACCGGCAGAGAAGAATTCCGTACGGTATACTTTACAGTAAGGAAAGAAAATTTCTCCGGGGAACAGTGCATGTCAACGAAAGGGGGGTGCGGTGTGGTTCGTGCCGTCGAGGGGTGGGATGCGCCCGCCATTCCCGGCCGGACCGCAAGTGGAAGGAGGCCATCATGATCAGAAACAATGGCACACACCGCGGAGTTTGCGGCGAGTGGAGCGGAGTGGACCTGCTCCTGCTGGAGAACCAGGACCGGACACCGCTCAAATTCGCCCTCACTGCCGCCATCATGCTCCACCTGATCCTTTTCTGGTGGAACATCTGGCCCCAGGGAGAGCCGCTGCCGGTTCCCCAGGTGAGAGACCGGCCGTTCATCGTCTACCCCTACAAACCGCCGGTGAAGCAACCGGAGAAGAAGCCGGTCAATGACCAGAAAACAATGAAAGTGCCGATCCCCGATACCACTCCGCACGAGGTGGAGCCGGTGCTCGAGTTCGTGGCCGACCTCGAGCCGCCGCCGCTGGCCGACAGCGGTGCCGACTACGACGGTGCGATCGACATGCCGGCCTCGGTTCCTGCAGAACCGGAGGGCCCCATACGTGACTACCTGGCCACCTCGGCTCCGGTGATCCTGAAACGGGTGGAGCCGGAGTACCCTCGTCTGGCCAGGATCGCCGGGGTGGAAGGGCTGGTCATCCTGGAAGCGGTCATCCAGAAAGACGGCACCGTGGGCCAGGTGACCGTGCTCAAGACGCCACCGGGCAAGCTCGGCTTCGACCGCGAGGCGGTGCGGGCACTGCGGCAGTGGACGTTCCGGCCCGGGGAAATGCACGGCCGGCCGGTGGATGTTATCATGACCCTCACTGTCAGGTTCCGGCTCAACCGTTGAGCCGTTCATCCTGCCGAGGGGCTGCCGCCGTGGAACTGATCGATGCCCACGCCCATCTCTGCGACCCGGTCTTTGCTCCGGATCTCCCGGCGGTGCTCCACCGAGCCCGCCGGGCCGGAGTGACCCGGGTGCTCTGCGTGGGGGAGACGCTGGCCGACGCGGAGCGCAATCTGCAACTGTCCGCCGGCAGCGATATGCTCCGTGCGGCCGCCGGACTCTATCCCACCATCCTCGACCCGGATCAGGCTGATCAGATGGTCTCTTTCATCCGGCAGCGGCGGGACGACCTGCGGGCCATCGGCGAGGTGGGTCTGGACCGCTGGAAGATCCAGGACGAGGGGGGGCGTGCGGTGCAGGAGGAAATTTTCCGCCGCTTTATCCGGCTATCGCGGGAACTGGACCTGCCGCTCAATATCCACTCCCGGTCCGCCGGTCGAAGGACCCTGGAGCTGCTGGAGGAGGAAGGGCCCTGCCGTGCGCTGCTCCATGCCTTTGACGGCAAGGCCGCTCTGGCCGGGCGCGGCCTCGAACTGGGCTGCTTCTTTTCCATTCCCCCGTCGGTGGTCCGCTCGCGGCAGAAGCAGAAGTTGCTCCGGCGCCTGCCCCTGGAGCGCATCCTGCTGGAAACCGATTCGCCGGTTCTGGGGCCCGAGCCGGGTGTGCGCAACGAGCCGGCAAACCTCACCATCTCGCTCCGGGTGGTGGCCGAGGTCAAGGGGTGTTCGGTGGAGGAGGCGGCCCGGGTCACCACCGAGAGCGCCCGGGCCCTGTTGGGCAGCGATTTCTGATCAGCCGCTCTCTAATCTGATCAGCCCCAGGCGCCGCTGTGGGACGAATCTTTCCCGGCCGGCACTCCGGCGGGCTGGTTCTGGTCCGCCAGACGCGACCCCCGAGCCAGCTGCCGTTCGATGGCCGAGAACAGCTCTTCCCGTTTCACCGGCTTGGAGATGTAGTCGTCCATTCCCGCCTCGAGACACAGCTCACGGTCGCCCTTCATCGCGTGGGCGGTCATGGCGATGATCGGGATGGTGGAATCGAGCACGTTGCTCTCCGGGTCGCGGATGATCCGGGTCGCCTCGTAGCCGTCCATTTCCGGCATCTGCACGTCCATCAGCACCAGGTCGTAGGGCTTGGACTTCAGCGCTGCCACGGCCTGCCCGCCGTCCGTCACCGTGTCCGCGTCGTACCCCCGGGACTGCAGGATGCGCAGGGCCACCTTCTGGTTGATCAGGTTGTCCTCGGCCATCAGGATGCGGACGACCTTCCGGTCCGCCGGGTCACCGGTGGAGGCCGGTTCCTCGGCCCTGGCCTGGCCGGTTCTGGAGAACGGCTTCAGCTGGTCCGACATCACGTAGGTCAGGCAGTCGAAAAGCTGGGACTGTTTCACCGGCTTGCTCAGGCAGGCGGCAAAATATTCCTCGCGCAGCGACGGCTCGTCGTTCCGCCCGGCCATGGAGGTGAGCAGGATCAGGGTGGTGGACCGCAGTTCGGGATCCTTCTTGATCTGGTTGGCGAACATCTCACCGTCCATCTCCGGCATCATCATGTCGGTGATCACCATGTCGAATGGCGTGCCCTCCCGCAGGGCCGTTCGCAGCAGATCCAGCCCCTCCTCGCCGCTGGCGGCGCAGTCGTGCTCGCAGCCCCAGGATTTGATGAATTCGGTGAGGATCAGCCTGTTGGTGGCGTTGTCGTCCACCACCAGGATACGCTGGCCCCGGACCTTGTCGGGCAGGTTGAGCATTTCCACCTCTTCCGGCTGCTGGCCGAGGACCACGGTGAAGCGGAAGGTGGACCCCCGGCCCTCCGTGCTCTCCACCGATATGGTGCCGCCCATCAGGTGGACGAGGTTTCTGGTGATCGCCAGACCCAGCCCGGTGCCGCCGAAGCGCCGGGTGGTGGAGGCGTCCACCTGGGTAAAGGATTCAAAGATCTGCTGTCGTTTTTCCTCCGGAATGCCGATGCCGGTGTCCGTGACGCTGAAGTGGATCCTCGCCTGTTCACCTTGCTTTTCCATGCGGTCAACGCGGATCACCACCTCTCCTTCGCTGGTGAACTTGATGGCGTTGTTCATCAGGTTCATCAACACCTGTTTCAGCCGCACCGGGTCGCCGACCACCAGCGTCGGCACATCGGGTGATATCCGTCCGCTGATCTCCAGCCCCTTCTCCTGGGCCTTGAGGGCCAGGATGTCGAGCACGTCCTCCACGGTGGTGCGGAGATTGAAGCCAAAGCTCTCCATCTCCAGTTTGCCGGCCTCGATCTTCGAGTAGTCGAGGATATCGTTGATCACCGCCAGCAGGGCGTCGGCGCTGCTGCGGATAATCTCGGTGTAGTCCTTCTGCTCTTCGTTGAGACTGGTATCCAGCAGCAGCGCGCTCATGCCGATCACGCCGTTCATCGGCGTGCGGATCTCGTGACTCATGTTGGCCAGGAACTCGCTCTTGGTCTGGTTGGCCAGTTCCGCCTCGTTCTTGGCCGCCCGCAACTCGATCTCCGCCCGCTCGCGCTCGGCCAGTTCGCGTTTGGCCTGCTGGAAGAGGTGAGCGTTTTCGATGGCGCTGCCGATCTGCGTGCTCAGGGTCTCCATCGCCGCCACGTCGCTCTCCTCGAAGGCGTCCAGCTCCTGGCTCTGGATGTCGAGGACCCCGATGACCCGGTCGCCCTGCCGGATCGGCACGCTCAACTCGGAGCGGGTCTTTTCATTGGAAGTGCGGATATAGTACGGGTTGGCTTCCACGGCGCCGCTGACCTGGGTTTCGCCGGTGGATGCCGCCCGCCCCACCATTCCCTCGCCGATCTTGTATGTCTGATCTTTGGGGAACAGGCTCGCGTCCTCGCCGGCGATGGACTGCAGCTTCATGTGGCTCCCCGAATCGTCGGCCATGATCAGCATCACGCAATAGTAGTGGAAGGTGTCACAGACCGCGTTGACGATCTCGGAGAGCAGCGATTCGATGTTCAGTTCGCCGCTGACCCGGCTGCCCACCTTGTAGAGCAGGTTGGACTGGACCGCCCGCCGCTTCATCGCTTCCTGTATCTTTGTCCGCACCACGATCTCGTTTTTCAGTTCGTCGTTGGTCTGCTTCAGTTCGGCGGTCCGCTGGTCCACGCGGCCTTCCAGTATTCGTTTTTGCCGGAGGATCGAGCGGGTGCGCCACTGCACCATCCCGAGAATACTGAACAGCAGGATGGTGCCGCTGAAGGCGGTAAAGGTCTTGGTCTTCCAGAACGGCGGCAGGACGGTGATCTCCAGCGAGGTCCCCTCCTCGTTCCAGACGCCGTCGCAGTTCGATCCCTTTACCCGGAAGGTGTAGTTCCCGTGGGGCATACTGTTGTAGGTCACGTAGCGCCGGGTCCCCAGGTCGACCCACTCCTTGTCGATCCCCTCCATCATGTAGGCGTACTGGTTCTTGGTCGGGTCGCTGAAGTGCAGGGCGACAAACTCGAAAGAAATGACGCTGTCTTCCGGGGCAAGGGTGATCTCCGTGGCCTCGCTGATGCTCGTCTTCAGCGGTGAATCCGGGCCCACCGCCACGGTTTCGTTGAAGATCTTGAAATCGGTGATGACCATCGGCGGGAGGTGGCGGTTGCGCTGGATTCTCGAGGGGAAAAAGGCGTTGAAGCCGTTGATGCCGCCGAAGTAGAGCTCGCCGCTCTCCCGTTTGTACGCCGACCCGAGGTTGAATTCCCGGCTCTGCAGCCCGTCGCTGACGTCGTAGTTGTGGAACGTCCCGGTGCGGCGGTCGTACTTGGACAGCCCCTTGTTGGTGCTGAACCAGATGTGCCCGGCGTCATCCTCGAGGATGGCATAGATGCAGTCGTTGGGCAGCCCGTCCTTCTCCGAGAAATATTCGAACCCGTCATACTCGCGGCGGTAGCGGTTGAGGCCGCTGGACGTGCCGAACCAGAGTTCTCCCGCGGTGTCTTCGTAGACGGAGAGCACTTCGCTGCTCGACAGGCTGGTGGGGTCGTCGGGGTTGGAATAGTAGCGAATGAATTCGTCGTGGTCCCGGTCGTAGAGGTTGAGGCCGGTCAGGGTGCCCACCCAGAGCAGTCCGTGGGCATCTTCGCGGATGGTGAGGATGAAGTCGCTGGAGATGCTCGAGGGGTCGGTCTGGTCGCTGAAATAGCGGACAAAGGCTCCGCTCTCCCGGTCGAAGCGATTCAGCCCGCCCTGGGTCCCCACCCAGACCGTGCCGAAGCTGTCCTCGTAGACCGAGCGCACCGTGTCGCTGCTCAGGCTGTGCGGGTTGTCACGGCGGTGGCGGTAGTGGCTGAAGGCGCCGGTCTCCGGGTCGCGGCGGTCCAGCCCGCCGTAGGTGGCGATCCAGAGAGCGCCCAGGTGGTCCTCGTAGACACACATCACCTTGTTGTGCGAGATGGTGTCGGGATCAGCGGGATCGTGGTAGTAGTGCGTGAACTGTTCGGTCTGCCGGTCGAAGCGGTTCAACCCGTCGTAGGTGGCGACCCAGAAGTCGCCCCGGCTGTCTTCGCAGAACGAGCGGACGAAGTTGTTGCTCAGCGAGGTGGAATCGTCGGGGATCTGCCGGTAGTGGACGAGGAACTGCTTCTCCTCGTCGAACTTGTTCAGCCCGTTGTGGGTGCCGACCCAGAGCACCCCCGAGCGGTCCTCGAGGATGTCGTGAATCGTGTCGTCGGTGATGCTCAGCCGGTCGTTGGCCTGGGCCCGGTGAGTGACGAAGTGGTTGCGGTCACGGTCGAACCGGCTGAGGCCGTGGGCGTCGGTGCCGACCCAGATATTGCCCGAGCTGTCCTCGTAGATCTTGTTGATCACCTGGTCGGCCAGCAGGGCGTCCGGGTTGTCGCCTTTGCCCTTCAGCTGCTCCAGCACGCCGGCTCTCTCGTTGTAGCGGCTCAACCCGTGTCCGGTGCCCACCCAGAGAACCCCAAACGTGTCGGTGAGCAGCGTGTTGATCCGGTTGGCCGACTGGTCGTCACCGCTGCTCTCGGTTTGAAAACGGATCACGTCGTCGTTCAGCCGGTCACAGCGGAACAGCCCCTGATTCTCCGTGCCGACCCAGAGGCGTCCCAGGGCGTCTTCGGCAATGGAGAGGACATTCACCTGGTTTTCGCCCGTCCCGCCCGCGGTGATGAGGTCATAGCGGGAGATCGTGTCGGTTTTCGGGTTGTAGTGGTTGAGCCCGCTGGTGGTGCCGATCCACAGCGCCCCGGAGCGGTCCTCGCACAGCGCCTGGACGCTGTCGCTGTTCAGGCTGGACGGGTCATCCTCTCTGTACTGGTAGCGGATGAACCGGTCCGTTGCCCGGTCGTAGCGGCTCAAGCCGCCGCCAAAGGTCCCGATCCACAACCGGCCGGCCCGGTCTTCATGGAGTGCCTTGATGTAACCGAAGGCCAGGCTCCGGGGGTCTTCCGGATCCCGCTTGTAGACCCGGAAGGTGTGTCCATCGTAGCGGTTCAGACCGTCTTCGGTGCCGAACCAGAGGAATCCGCGGTGGTCCTGGGCGATACAGAACACCGTACTCTGAGACAGGCCTTCGTCCAGAGAGATACTCTTGAATTTGATCTTGCTTTCCTGGGCCGGGGAGAGTGGCGCGAAGACGATGAGCATCAACAGGCACAGCGCCAGAATCGGCGCCACGGATTTTCGCTGCCTGAAGCCCTCTCTGCTGAACTGACGTCCGGGTGTCCTGTCGTGCTGGTCCATTGCTCGCCCGCTTCCCCCTGGAGTCCTCATTTCCCATCCGCCCGGGCGGACAAGGTTTTCTCGCTGCGTCTCTTTTCGGCACTGTGGGTCTGCTTCTTGAGCAACCGGGCATTTACGGCGCGATAAGGTGTGCGTATCGAGCCGGTTCTGACGTTTCCCTGGGGAACTCCCCGGCAACGGAAATCGTATCCTCCGTGTAGCCGGGGGCCTGTGCTTGAGTTCGGCCCTGCTTTATCCGATGATTGCTGAGGGACGAAGAACACCTTACCGGCCGCGGACCCGTTGCCGTTGGAGCTGGCGGGCCGGGTCGGCTTTTCATGGAGAGAGAGGCATGAGCGATTTGAACTACCACCTGATCGGGGACGACATGCAGGCCGTGGTGATCAACATGACCAGCGGCCAGGTGATTCGGGCGGAAGCCGGCGCCCTGATGTACATGACCGAGGGGATCGAGATGGATGCCAAAATGGATGGCGGGATCCTCGGGGGCCTGAAGCGGAAGGTCCTGGCCGGAGAGAGTTTCTTCATCACCCATTTCCACTGCAACGCGCCTTCGGGCCAGGCGGCCTTCAGCGCCCCGTACCCGGGAAAGATCCTCGCCCGGCGCCTCAACGACGAGGCGTTGCTCTGCCAGAAAGATGCCTACCTCTGTTCCGCGGGTGACATCGATATCAACGTGGCCTTCACCAAGCGCCTCGGCGCCGGTTTCTTCGGCGGTGAAGGGTTCATCCTGCAGAAACTGCAGGGCAGCGGGGATTTGTTCATCCACGCCGGGGGCACGCTGACCAAGATCGAACTGGCCGCCGGTCAGAAACTGAAGGTGGACACCGGTTGTCTGGTGGCCTTCGACCAGACGGTGGACTATGACATCAAGATGGTCGGCGGGATCAAGACATCCCTCTTCGGCGGGGAGGGGCTCTTCTTCGCCCACCTCACCGGACCGGGAACGGTGTACCTGCAGACGCTGCCCTTCTCCAGGCTGGCCGACCGGATCACCGCCGCCGCCGGTGGCAGCAGAGGTGAACACCGCCGGGGGAAAGGGCTTTCCAGCGTATTGGGCGATATCATCGGTGGTGATTAGAAGTTCAACTGAGGGGGAGGGCTATTTGACCTTGCGCTGTTTCTCGGACTCTTCCCGGTAGGCCTTGTCGTAGAGCACGTTCCACTCCTCGCTGCCCTCGGGGATGTCCCGGGCCAGTGAGGTGAGCCGCTGGCGGGCCGTGTCCTCGATCTGCTCTTCCCGGAGCATTTCGGCGCGAAGGATCTCCACCACCTGCAGGCGGATCTCGTTGCGGGGATACTTGAAGATAATGTCCCCCTGTCCGGCCATGTCATCGACGATCTGGCTGGAGAGGAGATTGATTTTTTCCCGGCTCAGTTTCATGACACGCACTCAGAGAATGATGTTGCGCTCTCTGACCAGCTTGGCCTTTATCTTTTTGAACATCTCGTGATACTGGGCGCCGGCCTCCTGCATCTGGTCGGCATACTGGTCGAGGATCTGCCGCACCTCGTCGTTCAGGTCGTCCTCCTTGCGCAGTTCGACGGTGATCGCGTCACCGATCCGCTCAGCGAGCTTGTCCTCCTTGATCCCCTCGATGAAGCCGTTGCGCAGCAACTGCTTGGCGATCCGGAAGGAGAAGAGGTCGATCTGGTGCAGAGAGAGCCGCATCTGCAGGAAACCTTTCATGGCTGGACGGCCGCCGGCTGCCCGTGCCGGGGGTCTAACCTCAGGAGCGGTTATAGCACAGCGCCGGGACCCGATCAAGAAAATGCCTGTTTTCAGCTAAAGCCGTGAGCCGCATCGGTCGAAAAGAAATGTATACCATCCGGTGGCCCAAGGCTTCCCGCATGGTATAATAATTCTGTTGACACCTCGCCGTCATCAGCCGAGCTGACCCGCTTCGGGGCTACGGCGCCGCGGCCGGCAGCTGGCCGGCGAGGGGTTGACAGTTTTTTTTGTACGCACGCTCCGCTCCAATCCCATCTGATACAATGCTGGCATGACCGTACGGAACCCGGGCATGCTCAGGGCCATCGGGCCGGGAATCATTATCGCCGCCACCGGTGTGGGTGCCGGGGATCTCGTGGCCGCCGCGGTCTGCGGGGCCATCTTCGGCACGAGGGTGCTCTGGGCCGTGCTGGCCGGGGCCCTGCTCAAGTTCGCGCTGAACGAGGGCCTGGCCCGCTGGCAGCTGGCCACCGGGACCACCCTCCTCGAAGGGTGGGCCCACCGGCTCCCCCGTCTCTTCTTCCTCGGGTTTCTCGCCTACCTGTTCCTCTGGTCCTTTGTCGTGGCCGGGGCGTTGATGGCCGCTTGCGGTCTGGCCGCCAACGCCCTCTGCCCCTCGCTGACGGTGGCCGCCTGGGGTGCGCTGCATTCCCTGGCCGCCCTGCTCCTCGTCCTCCTCGGCCGCTACCAGCTGCTGGAGCGGCTGATGAAGGGCCTCATCGCGCTGATGTTCCTGGTGGTGATGGTCTGCGCCGTGCTGACCGCTCCAGGATGGCGGGAGATCCTCTCCGGCCTGCTGCCCGTCATCCCCGCCGGGCGCGCCGCCCTGGTGGTCGGGCTGATCGGCGGAGTGGGTGGCAGTGTGACCCTGCTCAGTTACGGCTACTGGATCAGGGAGCGGGGCTGGCGCGGACCGGAACGCCTCGGGCTGAGCCGGATCGACCTGGGCGTGGCCTACCTGCTCACCGGTCTGTTCGGTATGGCGGTGGTGGTGGTGGCGGCCGGTGTCCGCCCCGAGGTGGCCACCGGCAGCGGTATGGTCCTCGGGCTGGCCGAACGGGTGGGCGCCGCGGTGGGCCCGGTGGGGCGGTGGAGTTTTCTGCTCGGTTTCTGGGGTGCGGTGTTCAGCTCGATGCTCGGGGTCTGGCAGGGCGTCCCGTACATCTTTGCCGATTCGGTGAACATCCTCCGCTCGCGGTCCGGCCAGGGCGATACGGTGGTCCCGTTGGATCGCAGCCCGGCATACCGGGCCTGGCTGGTCTATCTCGCCCTGCCGCCAATGGTTCTTCTGCTGGCCGCCAAACCGGTCTGGCTGGTGATGGCCTACGCCGTGTCCGGCGCCCTGTTCATGCCCGTTCTTGCCGCCACCCTGCTGATTCTCAACAACCGGCAGGGGTGGATCGGCCGGTGGCGCAACGGTCCGGCCGGCAATATTCTGATTATTCTGGCCCTGCTGCTTTTCGGCGTGTTGCTGCTGCAGGAGCTGCTGCGCTGGCTGGCCGGCTGAACCCGCCGGGCCGGTGCACCGCCAGGGCCACCCCCCCGATCACCAGCGCTGAACCCCAGAGGATCCTCCAGGTCAGCGGTTCGTCAAAAACCAGCGCCCCCACGCTGACCGCCACCACCGGGGCGGTGTAGGCGATCAGCGACATTTTTGTGGCATCCACGTGGGTCAGCAGCCAGAAGTAGAGGCTGAAGGTCACCGCCGATCCGAGCACCGCCAGGTAGAGCAGGGCGCCCACCGACACCGCGTCAAAAACCGGTTGCCTATCCCCCTCCACGGCAAGGGCCAGCGCTCCCATCAGGCCCGCGGCGATCCCCATGGGTATCGCCGAAATGGAGATGGGGTGGATCTCCTTGCCCCACTTCTTGATCGATACGCTGGCCACTGCCGAGAGCAGTGGCGAGATGAGCAGCACCACCGAGGCGGTGGCGGCCATCGGTCCCACCAGCAGCGTGAAATCCTCGGAGAAGATCAGCGCCACGCCGCCGAATCCGAGAACCACGCCAAAGAAACCTTTCCTCGTCAGGCGCTCTCCGGGTAGGGCGACGTGGGCCATCAGGGCGACGAAGAGCGGCATGGTGGCGAAAATCACCGATGTCAGGCCGGAGGGGAGCCACTGCTCGGCCCAGTAGACGATGCCGTAAGAGGCACAGAACGAACAGAGGGCGTTGAGCACCCAGAGCCGCCGTTCACCCGGGGTGCGGCCGAAGCGGACCTTGAACAGTGGCGCCATGGCCAGCAGTATCACCGCGGCGATGGCGAAGCGCAGCGCCACTCCGGTGACCGGGGGGATGCCGGCGAGGCCGATGCGGATGGCGGCCCAGGTGGTGCCCCAGATCAGGGTCAACAGGACGAAGGTCCCGGCAATGATGAAACCCGATGGTTTTCGCATTCCGAAGTGTAGCACGGAGCCGGACGAGCCGTCTCCGGCCGCTGCTGTTCCTTGATCTGCGAAGGCACCTTTCCTATACTGCCAGACAATCAGCCGGCCGGTGCCGGGATCGGAGACCCGCCCGCCGGGAACCCGGGGGCCGCAATGAGCCATACAGGGGATACACCATGAAAAAGCACAATCCGGAGAAGGCCCTCCAGCAGGCCAAGCGAGAGTTCGGTGAGTTTGGCGGGGTCTGCCCCTCGGTGGACCGCTCGTCCACGTTCACCGTGCTCGAGCCGGGAACCATGCCCGAGATCTTTGACGGACTGAAGGGGCCCGACACCGGCGGCTGTTTCCTCTACAGCCGTCACTTCAACCCCACCGTCGATGTGGCGGCCCGCTACCTGGCGGCGCTGGAGGGGTCGGGTCATGCCATCTGCACCGCCAGCGGCATGTCCGCCATCTCCTGCACCATACTGCAGATCTGCCGCAGTGGCGACCACATCGTCTCGTCGGACACGGTCTACGGCGGCACCCATGCCCTGTTCAACGAGGTGCTCCCCGACATGGGCATCGAGACCACCTTTGTGGATCCCTCGGACACCGCTGCCTTTGCCGCGGCCATCACTCCGAAAACGAAAGTGCTCTTCACCGAGACCCTGGGCAACCCCACGCTGAAAGTGGCCGATATCCCGGCGCTGGGCAAACTGGCCGACGAACACGGCCTCAAGCTGGTGGTGGACAACACCTTCACCCCGGCCATGATCTCGCCCGTCGCCCTCGGCGCCCACGTGGTGATCTACTCGCTGACCAAGTTCGTCAACGGGGCCAGCGACATGATCGCCGGTGTGATCTGCGGCACCAAGGAGTTCATCTACGAGCTGATGGACCTGCACACCGGCCGGGTGATGCTGCTCGGCCCCACCATGGACCCGCGGGCGGCCTTCGACCTGATCCAGCGGCTGCCCAGCCTGCCGCTGCGCATGCGCGAGCACTCCCGCCGGGCCATGGCCCTGGCCCGCCACGCCGAGGCCCTCGGCGCCCCGGTCAGCTACCCGGGCCTGGAGACCCACCCGCAGCGCGAACTGATGGGCTCGATGCTCAACGACGACAGTTACGGCTACGGCGGCATGCTGACCATCGATTGCCGGACCCCGGAGCGGGCGGACCAGTTGCTGGAAGTGCTGCAGAACGAGGAGCGGTTCGGCCTGATCGCCGTCTCCCTCGGCTATTTCGACACCCTGATGTCCTGTTCCGGCTCCACCACCTCGTCGGAAATCTCCGACGAGGACCAGGCGCAAATGGGTCTCTCCCCGGGCCTGATCCGCTTCTCCATCGGCTACACCGGCGATCTGGAGGACCGCAAGGCCCAGTTCGAGCGCGGCTTGCGCAAGGTGGGGGTTATCCGGTAGCAGACCCTCCGGGCCCGGCGGTGAAGAAACGTGTTAAAATAACTCCAGCCTTGCCCGCAGACGTTCGTCGGTCGGAGCTTTTCCTCGGTGCCGGCGGCCAGCCAATCGGAGGTTTCCATGATCAGCATCGCCATCCGTCCCGGACGGGACTGTCCCTGTTCCCGGGCGCTCATTTCATACCTGCTCGTCGCCGGTTGCCTG
Organism: uncultured Acidobacteriota bacterium; assembly: GCA_963836075.1. GTDB lineage: Bacteria > Acidobacteriota > JAQAZP01 > JAQAZP01 > JAQAZP01 > JAQAZP01. Next base: position 2,071,685 of record CAWIIB010000001.1, on the reverse strand, counting down.
CTCCTGCTGGCGGCGGCTCCGGTTTCAGCGCAGGTTCCCTATGGGACCTCTCCGGCCTGGGTCTCTTCGGACACCCGGGTCTCCACCGGCGCGGCACTGGCCGACATCGACCGCGACGGCTGGCCCGACCTGGTGGTGGCCAACGGCAACGACATCCAACGCCAGCGGCTGGCGGTCTACTACAACCAGGGTAACGGCACCTTCCCCGGCAACCCCGACTGGCAGTCCACCGACATCGATTACCACGGACATCTCTCGGTGGGCGACGTCAACGGCGACGGCTGGCCCGATGTGGCGGTGTCGGTCTACATCGGCGCCGCCGGGTTCAGCCAGGACGGCACGGTCAAGCTCTATCTCAACAACGGGGCCGGCACCCTGGGGGCGATCCCCGCCTGGACGGCCGGCCAGGATGTCTACTCTTTCCGCTGCGCTTTCGGCGACATGGACAACGATGGCGACCTGGACCTGGCGGTGGCCTGCGGCGAGTCGTATTACAACCGGCCGCGATACAACCGGGTGTTCCGCAACAGCGGCGGGATGCTGGAGTCGACGCCGGCCTGGCTCTCCGACGAACTGGACTCCAGTTACGACGTTTCCTGGGCCGACGTGGACCGGGACGGCGACCTCGACCTCGCCTTTTGCAACTCCGGCGACCCCAACCGGGTCTACTACAACAACGGCGGTCTGCTGGAGACCAGCGCCGGCTGGAGCTCCACCGATCTGTCCCTGGATGCCAACACCCTGGCCTGGGCCGACGTCACCGGCGACGGTTGGCCGGACCTGGCGGTGGCCGACAACAACCAGCTGGGGGGCAGCGGCCGGTTCAAGCTGTATGTGAACAATGGCTCCGGCACCCTGGGCACCATTCCGGCCTGGACTTCCAGTGAGAATGGCTACGGGTCATCGGTGGTCTTCAGCGACGCTGACGATGATGGTGACCTCGACCTCTTTTCCGGGCAGTGGTGGGGCCCGGTGCGGGTGCACGAGAACCAGGGCGGCACCCTCAGCTCGTCGGCGGTCTGGACCGCCTCCACCAGCAGCGTGGTGGAACGGATCTGTTTCGCCGACACCGACCGGGACGACCTGCGGCAGGCCACGGCCGTATTCGAGGGGACCGGCGGACAGACCCTCTACACTCTGCCCCGTCGGCCCCTGGAATCCATCGATTCGGTGGCGGTTGGCGGCAGTCCGCTGGTCAGCGGGGCCTACTGTTTCGATCTGGAGAACGGCTGGGTCAGCCTGGCCGCCGATCCGGCCGGCGCCACCGTGGCCGTGGGCTTCACCTGGTCCTTTGACCAGGAGATGGCGGTGAGCAACTGGGACGGCGACGACGGCAACTACCTCTTCGCCAACAACGGTTCCGCGTCCACCTCCACCCTGGCCGCCGGGTTTACCGTGACCCCCGACAGCGGTCAGGTGCCCTTCGTGGCCAACTTCAGTGTTTCCCTGGCCAACACCTACCCCGGCCAGGTCCGCCGTCTCGCCGGGCGGATCAACATCGCCCTGGCCAACGGCAGTTCCGTCAACTCCTGGCGGGCCGGGTACACCAACGTCTCACCGGGCGACCGGTTCACCAGCTCCTGGAACCAGACTATCCCGGCGGCCGGCTCGCTGATCGGGCTCAATGTCTTCACCCTGGCGGCTGAAGACGTGACCCCCGCCCCGTACAACCAGCCGCCCTACCCGGCGGCCGGCGGCACGGCCACGGCCAGCGCCGCCCTCACGGCCGCGGCACCCTGACCTGAACCGGTGTGATATATTTTCAAAGCCTTGCCCGCATGTCATTGCCCGCCCGGCGGGTTTGTCCGGCCCTGTGCCAGGAGGATGAGATGATCAGAAATCGTTCTGTTCGGATCCTTTTACTCGGCTGTTGTCTGGCCTTTGCGCCGGCCCTATTCGCCGGCAGCCTGCCTTACGACGCCACACCGAACTGGGAATCGTCGGACACCGAGGTTTCCACCGGCGCCATGCTGGCCGACCTGGACCTCGATGGCTGGCCCGACCTGGTGGTGGCCAACGGCAACGATATCTACCGCCAGCACCTGGCGGTCTACTACAACCAGGGGGACGGAACCTTTCCCGGCAACCCCGATTGGGAGTCCGGCGACATCGACTATCACGGTCACCTCTCGGTGGGCGATGTCAACGGCGACGGCTGGCCGGACGTGGCGGCATCGGTCTACATCGGCGCCGCCGGGTTCAGCCAGGACGGCAAGATCAAGCTCTATCTGAACGACGGCAGCGGAACCCTGGAATCGACTCCGTCATGGGCGGCGGACGAGGATGTCTACACCTTCCGCTGCGCTTTTGGCGATCTGGACAACGACGGCGACCTCGACCTGGCAGTGGCCTGCGGCGAGTCATACAATAACCGCCCACGCACCAACCGCATCTTCCGCAACGTGGGGGGAATGCTGGAGACCACGCCAGTCTGGCAGTCGTCCGAGCTGGATTCCAGCTATGACCTTTCCTGGGCCGATGTGGACCGGGACGGCGACCTCGACCTGGCCTTCTGCAACTCCGGCGATCCCAACCGGGTCTACTACAACAACAACGGCGTGATGAGCGCCACCGCCGGCTGGAGCTCGGCCGACACCGCCGAGCAGGACGCCAACACCCTGGCCTGGGGCGATGTCACCGGCGACGGCTGGCCCGACCTGGCGGTGGCCGACAACAACCAGCTGGGCGGCAGCGGCCGGTTCAAACTCTATGTCAACAACGGATCCGGCACCCTGGGCACGATGCCGGCCTGGACGTCCGACGAGGGGGGCTACGGCTCCTCGGTGGCCTTCAGCGACGTGGACAACGACGGCGACCTCGACCTCTTTTCCGGCCAGTGGTGGGGGCCGGTGCGGGTGCACCTGAACCAGGGCGGTACGCTCAGCTCATCAGCGGTCTGGGCCTCCTCCACCGGCAGCGTGGTGGAGCGCATCTGTTTCGGCGACACCGATCGGGACGGGATCCGTCAGAACACATTTTACGAAGGGGCCCCGCCGCCGGGGAAGACCCTCTACCAGCTTCCCCACCGACCGGTGGAAAAGATCCTCTGGGTAATGGTCTATGACACGCAGGTTACCGATTACTGCGCAGACTTGGAGAACGGCTGGGTCAGCCTGCCGGATGACCCGGATGGACTGCCGGTGGAGATCCTTTATGAGTACTCGCTCGACCTTGAAATAGCGGTCTCCAACTGGGACAGCAGTGTGGGCAACTACCTCTTCATCAACAACGGCACGGGTGACTATGACGGCCTGGTCCTCACCGGCCCCGGTCCCGGCCCGGACAACCCGCCCGAGGTGCGCGGGTTCGTCCCCGGCAACGGCATGGTCGTCTCCTTTGTCGCCTATGGCGCTGACAAATACGGTGTCAACGTCGCGGCCGGCCGCATCGATGACGACCCGGGGGACGAGATCATCACCGGCCCCGGACCGGGGGCGGTCTTTGGCCCCCAGGTGCGGGCCTTCAGCAGCACCGGCACAGCGGTGACCGGGGCGTCCTTCCTCGCGTACGGTACCAACAAATACGGCGTCAACGTCACCGCCGGCGACCTGGACGGTGACGGCCGCGACGAGTTCGTCACCGGCGCCGGTCCCGGCGCGGTGTTCGGCCCTCACGTGCGGGGGTTCAGTTATGACAGCGGCGCGGTGGCCGCGGTGCCCGGGGTGAGCTATTTCGCTTACGGCACGCTGAAATACGGTGTAAATGTCGCTTGCGGCGACCTGGACGGCGACGGGATGGACGAGATCGTCACCGGTGCCGGGCCGGGCGCGGTTTTCGGCCCCCACGTGCGGGGCTGGAATGTGGACGGCGGGACAGCGGGGCCGCTGGCCGGAGTGAGCTATTTTGCTTACAGTACGTTGAAATGGGGCGTCAATGTCGCCTGCGGCGACCTGGACGGTGACGGGATGGACGAGATCATCACCGGCGCCGGGCCGGGTGTGGTCTTCGGCCCCCACGTGCGGGGCTGGAACATCGACGGCGGGTCGGTGGTGCCGATCCAGGGCATCAGCTTTTTCGCCTATGACACCACCGAGTACGGCGTGGAAGTGGGCGCCGGTGACCTGGACGGTGACGGCATCGACGAGCTCATCACCGCACCCGGCCCGGGGCCGGATTTCGACGCCCGGGTCCGCGGCTGGAATTACGACGGCATGACGCTGACCGCCATGGAAGATATCGATTTCCTCGCCTACCCGGCGGGAGAGGTGGGATACGGCGCCAAGGTGGCCTTCCTCGAGAATTGAAGGTGATCAGACAGGCATGAGCGAAGACAGGTCAGGCAACTGTGCAACCATCCGCCGGGTAACGGTGGTGGGCATGGCGGTGAACATCCTCCTTGCCGGCTTGAAGTTCGTGCTCGGTGTGGTGGGGCACAGCCAGGCCCTGGTGGCCGACGCCGCGCACAGCCTCTCCGACCTGGGCACCGACCTGGCCCTGCTTCTCGGCGTCAAATTATGGACCGCCCCGGCCGACGACGACCACGCGTACGGCCATCACCGCATCGAGACCCTGGTCAGTGCGGCCATCGGCCTCTTCCTCGCCACGGCGGCCTTCGGCATCGGTTACCAGGCCCTGACCTCCATTCACGACGCATCGGGGCCCACCCCCGGCTGGGTCGCTTTTGCCGGCGCCGCGATCTCCATTCTGTTCAAGGAACTGCTCTACCAGTGGACCCGGGCCGCTGCCCAACGGACCGGATCGTCGGCCCTGGCCGCCAACGCCTGGCACCACCGCAGCGATGCGCTCAGTTCCATCCCGGTGGCCCTGGCCGTGGTGGTGGCGATCTTCTTCCCCGGCTGGTCGTTCGTGGACCAGATTGCCGCCCTGCTGGTCACCGTCTTCCTGCTCCACGCTGCCTGGCGCATCCTCTTCAACGCTTTTGGCGAGCTCACCGACCGCGGCGCACCCTCCGAGGACCGCCGGCTGATCCTGCAGCTGAGCCGGAGCATTGAAGGCGTCCTTGATGTCCACGCACTGCGCACCCGGCTTTCCGGGGGCGGCACCCAGGTGGATCTCCACGTCCAGGTGGACGAGAACCTCTCGGTTCTGCAGGGGCACGAGATTGCGGGCGCGGTGAAACGGCGGCTGATCGAGGACGGGCCGGGGGTGATGGACGTGGTGGTGCACATCGAGCCTTTCGAGAGGGACACCACACTAGGTCGAACTCGTGCCGGTTCAGGGTAATTGTTCAGTTCCCGCCGGTTTACGTATAATGGCGCTCGTCCGGCCCGTGTGCCGCCAGCAGCAACAGTCCGAGGAACGGTCATGCTCACGTTTTTCAAACAGCGGATTCTAAACCCCTTGCGGACCCGGTTCAGTTCTCTGCACCCCAGTTACTTTGTCTACCGTCGTATTCAGCGGGAAACCGGGTACAAGGTCCATTCGGGACCGTTTTCCGGCATGACCTACATCGGGGCCAGTGTGGGGAGCCAGTATTACCCCAAGATCCTGGGCACCTACGAGAAGGAACTGCACGCCGCCATTGAAAAACTCTGCTCCCTGGAACTGGATCACGTGGTCAATGTCGGGGCCGGAGAGGGCTACTATGCGGTGGGCCTGGCCCGGTGTATGCCCGGCGCGGGTGTCATCGCCTTCGAGTCGGACGAGGGGGGACAGCAGTGTTCCCGCAGAATGGCCCAGTTGAACGGTGTCCAGACCCGGGTCATCGTCCATGGGCTGTGTGATATTCCCGCCTTCGCCAACTGTTTCAGCCGCAGCACCAACTGCCTCGTTTTCATGGATGCCGAAGGGGCTGAGAGCCTGCTCCTCGACCCCCATGTGATCCCCGAACTGTCCAGGGTCCACATCCTGGTGGAACTGCATGACTTCATCTTCCCGCAGATCGGTGATCTGCTCACCGAGCGGTTCCAGAAAAGCCACGAGATCACCGAGATTCGCTCCCGAGCGCGGACGGTGGACGATTTCCCCTTTCCCCTCTCCACACTGTTTGCGGCGTTGTGGAAGAAGTACCTGCTGCGCTGCATCAGCGAAGACCGCCCCGGACGCATGCGGTGGTTTCTTATGGAACCCCGCTCCTGAGACGATTTCCTTCTATGCCCCAATGGCCCGGCCTGCTAGAATACCCGGCGCCACGGTCCGGGATGCCGCAGTATGAAGTTACCGCCGGTTTGGCGGTGCACCAGGGAGTTATCGATTGAGCCAGCACCAGAAATCGTTGAGCCGGTTTACCATTGTATTGTTCATCTGCCTCTTTGCCACGGTTTCCGCCATCGTGCCGGCCGGGGTCGACTCCGCGATGTTTGCCGGAAATCCGGACCTGTTCCGCATCGTGTTGAGCGGCGAGAACGATGTTGGTGCACTGGTGGCCATGGATCTCGATATCACCACGGTCCGTCCCGGGCAGTATGCCGAAGCGTATCTCGTGGACCGGGAACGGCTGGAACTGCTGGCCCGGGGTTTCACGGTCTACCCCATGGTGGACAACAGCCGGGAGTATCTGGAGACCCTCGGGCAACAGGGCTACATCCCCCAGCCCGGGCGAGAATGGACCAGTTACCCCACCTTCAGTGAGATGGAGACCTGGCTGCAGGACATGGAAACCTCCTATCCCGGTCTCTGCGACCTGTTCAGCATCGGCCAGTCCACCAACGGCCGCGACCTCTGGGTGATGAAGATCAGCGACAATGCCGGCACCGAGGAAGCCGAGCCGGAATTCAAGTATATCGGCGCGATGCACGGGAACGAGACCCTCTGCGTGCCGCTGCTGCTCAACCTCATCGAGCATTTGCTGGCGAACTACGGCTCCGACCCGGCCATCACCGCCATGGTGGACAACCGCGAAATCTTTATCATGCCGCTGATGAACCCCGACGGCTATGTCTCGGGTTCGCGCTACAACGCCCAGGGCCGGGACCTGAACCGTGACTTCCCTGATTTCATCGAAGACCCGGTGAACGAACCCGACGGCCGGGGCACCGAGACCCAGCTGGTGATGCTCTGGCAGCTGGAGCAGACCTTCGTGCTCTCGGCCAACTTCCACACCGGGGCCACGGTGGTGAACTACCCCTGGGATTCCACCTGGGACTACTGCCCGGACGATACGGTCTTCTACCACATGGCCCTCGGCTACGCCTCGCGCAACGAGCCGATGTACAGCAGTTCCTATTTCGAGGACGGTGTGACCCGGGGCGTCGAGTGGTATATGACCCACGGCAGCATGCAGGACTGGAACTACTACTGGTATGCCGACTACGACGTGATCATCGAACTGTCCGACCCCTCATCGCCGCCGGCTTCCCAGATCGACGACTACTGGGACGACAACCGGGAGTCGATGCTCTACCACATCGACCTGGCCGGCAAGGGACTTACCGGCACGGTGACCGACGCGATCACCGGCGGGCCGGTGGCCGCTGAAATTACCGTTTCGGGCATCGACATGCCCACTCCGGTGCACTGCGACCCGGACCATGGCAACTACGTCCGGCCACTCTACACCGGGGAATACACCGTGACGTACAGCGCAGAAGGGTATGAGCCCCAGACGCTGGACAACGTCCCGGTGATCTGGGAGGAGGCCACTGTCCGCGACATCGCCCTGGTGCCGCTGGATGTGACCATGGTGGCCACCGGGCCCGGTCATGCTTCCACCAACCCGCCGCTGGTGCGGATGTACAGCGCCCAGGCGCCGGGGGAGCCCCTGTCACAGTGGCTGGCTTACGGCACACCTGCCTGGGGTGTGAACCTGGCCGCCGGCGACCTGGACGGCAGCGGCCGGGCCGAACTGGTCACCGGCGCGGGCCCTGGCGCGGTTTTCGGTCCCCACGTCCGTGCCTTTTCCACCGCCGGCTCCCCGGTTTCGGCGGTCAATTTTCTCGCTTACGGCACAAACAAGTTCGGGGTCAATGTCACCTGCGGGGACATCGACGGTGACGGGATGGACGAGATCGTCACCGGCGCGGGCCCCGGTGCGGTTTTCGGTCCCCACGTGCGCGGCTGGAACAGTGACGGCGGGTCGGTCTCGCCGGTGTCCGGTGTGAGCTACTTTGCTTACGGCACCCTCAAATACGGTGTCAACGTCTCGTGCGGGGATATCGACGGTGACGGGACGGACGAGATCATCACCGGTGCCGGCCCCGGTGCGGTGTTCGGTCCCCACGTCCGCGGCTGGAACGTGGACGGCGGCGCCGCGGCGTCGATCCCCGGGGTGAGCTACTTCGCCTACGGCACCCTCAAATACGGTGTCAACGTCACCTGCGGCGACATCGATGGCGACGGGATGGATGAGATCGTCACCGGCTCCGGTCCCGGTCAGATCTTCGGCGCCCACGTCCGTGGCTGGGACGTTGACGGTGGTGCCGCGGCAGCGATTCCCGGGGTGAACTTTTTTGCCTATCCCGGTGCGCTTTACGGGGTCAACATCTCCTGCGGTGACCTCGATGCCGATGGCTTCGACGAGATCCTCACCATGCCTGGCCCCGACCCGGACCAGCCGGCCCGGCTTCGGGTCTGGAACGTGGATGGCGGATCGGCTTCCGCCGGCGCCATGGATTTCGATGCGTTTGAAGATCTGGGGCTGGGTCACGGCGGAAACGTGGCCGGCGGCAGCTTCTGATCCGGAACGCGGCCGGCCGGACCCTGTTCCTCCACACATTTTGAACTTGATATAGAGACCACGATGTGTGATTCTATTCTCGATAACTTTGACGTGAAATGTGTGAAATGATGGAGTTACGCAAGATGAAGAGACGTACGGTATTGAAATCGATTGCCGCAGCCCTGGGGGCAGTTCTGTTCTGGCCGGCCAGGGCGGCCCGTGCCGGCAAGCTGGCCATCGGCATGGACAAGCTGGAGAAGCTCAAGGACGTGGGCTCGTCCATGACCATCAAGCTCAAGGGCCGGATGGTGATGTTCATCCGGGATGCTGAAGATTCGGTCAGCGGGTTCGACCCCACCTGTACCCACAAGCAGTGCACGGTGGAACACAAGGAGGGGAGCGACAAGATCGAGTGCCCCTGCCACGGGTCGATATACGATCTGGAGGGGAATGTGCTCAAGGGGCCGGCGGAGAAAGCGCTGCACCGTTTCGAGACGTCGCTGGAGGATGGACGGGTCGTGATCAATCTGGAGGAGTGACCACCGGGAGGTTCGAACGATGAACGAACAGGGCCGGCTGCACAACGTATTTCCCCGCGTATCCCTTCTGCTCATTCTTGTTCTTGTGGCCGTCCTGTTACCTCCGGCGGCGCCCGTGGGGGCCCAGCAAGCATCGGACGACGGCACGGAAGAGATCGAGGAACTGGAGAGTTTCGATGATTTCGAGATCGTCGAGGCCGATCCCGAGCCCGGGGTGGCGGAAATGGCGGGGCGGTTGCACCCGGCCCTGGTTCATTTTCCCATCGGCTGGATCACCCTGGTGCTGCTCCTGGACCTGCTGGCCTTTGTCCTCGGCCGCCGAGAATTGGAAGCCGCCGGGCTCTGGGCACTGGCCCTCGGGGTGCTGGCCTTTGTGCCGGCCCTCTCCACCGGGCTGCTGCGGGCCAATTCCATGACCGTTTCCGCCGGCATTTACTATCCGGTGGAAACCCACCGCAACCTGGCCTTCCTGGTTCTCTTCATCTGTCTCGTCGCGCTGGCCACACGGTTCAGGGCGAGGAAGAATTTCACCGGAACCGTGCGCTGGATCTACCTGGCCATGATGGCCGCTGCCGCCGGACTGATCGGCTTTGTCGGTCATTTGGGAGGTAAAATGGTTTACGGAGAGAACTTCCTCCCGTTCTAGATCCTGCCGGCCGCCGGACCCGGTTCGGCGGCCGCCGGCAACTCCATCCGGCCGATCCCGATCCCCTCGCGAAAGCGGGGGATAATCCCACCATTCAGATGGGGAACTGTGACGCCCTATTTTCGTTTATACAGGTATGCGCTCCGCGGCATCCGGCCGGGGGCAGGTCAGGAACAAAAAAGCGGGGCGTCAATTCGCGCCACCATCGGGAGTGGGGTTTCCGCATCTCGGGGAGGAGTGGTCATGTACCGCAAACTCAGCAAGGTCTTCTTCGTCTTCCTTATCGGGTTTCTGGCCGCCGGGCCCCTGATGGCGCAGCAGCGGGATCTTCCCCGGCGCGTCGATGGTTCGCTGGCCTGCCAGCAGGGCAAGGCGGCTTTTGCCAGGGCGGCAGCGGACTGGAAGAGCCGGTCCACCGACAACTACGATGTGATCTCCTATACCCTGACCATCGCTCTCGATCCTGACACCCGGACCATCGATGCGCAGTGTGATGTGGGAATGGAGAGCACCGAGGCCGGTCTCACCCAGTTCACCCTCGACTTGATCGGACTCACGGTCACCGGGGTGGTGGAAGACGGCGGCACGGCAGTGAGCTGGACCCATGAGAACGAGGAACTGCGGGTCACGCCGTCGTCACCGATGAGCCTCGGCGAATCACGACTGTTTTCCGTCTCCTATGAGGGTATGCCGACAAGTGGGTTGAGATTCACCAGCAGCAATGGCGGCACGGTGTACACTCACTCTCAGCCGGAGGATGCCCGGGGCTGGTTCCCCTGCCGGGACATCCCCAGCGACAAGGCCGACTGGTACCGTGGTCACATCACCGCTCCCTCGGATCTGCTGGTGGCCTCCAATGGCGACCTTCAGGGGATTGTGGACAACGGCGACGGCACCAGTACCACCAGCTATTTCCTCGACTATCCCGTCCCTACTTACCTGATATCACTGGCCGTCTCGGACTACGCGATTCTGGAGCAGACCACGCCAAGCGGCATCCCGATCAAGTCCTTTGTCTACCCCAGCCACTATGACGACGCGGCATACGACTGGGCCAACATGCCGGCGATGTTCGAATTCTTCGAAACCGTGTTCGAGCCTTACCCGTTCGACACCTACGGCCACGCGGTGGCGCCGTTCAGCGGGGCGATGGAACACGAGACCATGACCACCTGGAGCCCGAACCTGGTGGATGGCCTACGGAGCTATGAGAGTGTGGTGGCCCACGAACTGGCCCACCAGTGGTGGGGCGACCTGGTGACCTGCGGCACCTGGATGGACATCTGGCTCAACGAGGGCGCCGCGACCTATTTCGACGCCCTGTTCACCGAGCACTATTATGGTGACGAGGCTTTCCGTTTCCAGATGATCGACAACCGCTGGGACTACTTCCAGTCCGAGGAGTATTCCGAGGGGCGCTTCCCGATCTATGACCCGGACTACATGTGGGGGGGACGGTCTACCGCAAGGGCGCCTGGATTCTGCACATGATTCGCAGCGAGGTGGGCTACGAGACCTTTGTCGACATCTACCGCGAATGGGCCGACCGCTACCGTTACGACTCGGCCACCACCGCCGACTTCCAGCAGGTGATCGAAGACGTTACCGGCGAGGATTGGGACTGGTTCTTCGACCAGTGGGTTTATATGGCCGGCTACCCCGAATACCGGGTCAACTGGACCAGTTCCGCCGGCAACCTCTATGTCACCATCGAGCAGATCCAGGATGTGGACGCGGTGACCCCGCTCTTCGACATGCCGCTGGACCTGCTGATCAGGACCCCGGCCGGCGACGTGGAGACCACGGTCCGGGTGGACCAGCAGTCGGAAACCTTCATCATCATGGTGCCTGCCGAGCCGACGAGGATCTTCCTCGACCCCGGTCTGAAGGTGCTTTGCAAGATCCAGAGCGAAAACGGGGTGGTGGTGGCTCCGGGGCCGGGTCCGGACAACCGGCCCGCGGCGCGGGCCTTTGACGCCTACGGAGCCCCCCTGGGGCCCGAGATCACGCCGTATGGCGTTCCCCGCTACGGGGCCAACGTGGCCGCCGGTGACCTGGATGGCGACAGCTATGACGAGATCCTCACCGGCGCCGGGCCGGGGCCGGTGTTCGGCCCCCACGTCCGCGGTTTCGAGGTGGACGGTACGCCGCTTCCCGGCCTGAGTTTCCTGGCCTACGGAACACCGAAGTGGGGCGTCAATGTCGGCGCCGGCGACATCGACGGTGACGGGTTCGACGAGATCCTCACCGGCGCCGGACCGGGGGCGGTGTTCGGGCCGCACGTCCGCGCCTTTGATTACGACGGCTCCGGCCCGGTGGTGCCGGTGCCCGGTGTTTCCTATTTTGCCTACGGTACGCTCAAGTATGGCGTGAACGTGGCCGCCGGTGATCTGGATGGTGACGGCTTCGACGAGATCGTCACCGGGGCCGGACCGGGCCCGGTGTTCGGTCCCCACGTCCGCGGGTGGAACGTGGACGGCGGTCCGGCGGTGCCGATCCCCGCGGTGAGCTTCTTTGCCTACGGCACCCCGCGATGGGGAGTGAACGTGACCTGCGGCGACATTGATGCCGACGGGATGGACGAGATCATCACCGCGCCCGGCCCCAGCGCAACCTTCCCCGGTCACATCCGCGGTTTCAACTATGACGGATCCGCGGTGACGCCCATCGACGAGATCAGTTTCTTTGTCTTTGGCACCGGGTTCGGGGCCAGGGTGGGATCCGCCGACATGGACGGCGACGGCACCGACGACATCCTCGTCGCTCCAGGCCCCCAGCCGGGCATCGGGGCCGTTGCGGTGTCGATCACCATCAACGCCGATGGACAGGGCGAGCTGCAGTATGCCTTCGAGGCGATCCCCGGGATGGACCTGGGGGCCAACCTCGCCGGCGGACGTTTCCCGCTGGACGGCCGCGGGAGGCAGGCCGTGGAACGGCCCCTGGCGGGACCGGTGGCCCCGGGGGCCAAACCTCGATTTACCGCCGCTGATTTTGCGCCGAGATAGCAACAGCGCTAGCCGTGGCCGCCAGATGAGTGAATTGTCTTACGCCCCCGGCTGTCCGGGGGCGTTTTTCCATAACCGCTCTGCCCGCTGAACTGGTATACTTATGTTTTTGCCTGGCCAGGGCGTGATCCGGGAATCGTCCGTGCTGGTAATGAACAATCCCGGGTTTCAGTGGCACCGGGGGCGCCCCGCCCGCCGGTCCGGGACAACGGAGCAAACTGGTGAGCGGCCCCCCGGCTTCAAAACTGAATAAAATTCTTCGCATCCTCGCCGTGAACCTGGGGGTATTGTGCCTCTTGCTGCTGGTGGTCGAAGGGTTGGCCAGCTACATGTTGTTGGGCAGTGATATCCTGGCCACCCGATCCCTGGCCGAGCGGCGTCACACCCGCTATGACCCCGACCTGGGCTGGGTCAACATCCCCGACCTGCACCTGCCGGACATGTACGGCGAAGGCATCTACCTCAGGACCAACGGACAGGGGTTCAGGGCCAACCAGGAGGTGGCTCCGGAGGTGCCGGAGGGCAGGGTCCGGATCATCTGCTCCGGGGATTCCTTCACCCTCGGTTACGGTGTGAGCAACGACCACACCTGGTGCCGTCAACTGGCCGACCTCGACCCGGTGATCGAGACGGTGAACATGGGCCAGGGGGGCTACGGCATCGACCAGGCCTGGCTCTGGTACCGGCGTGACGGGATGGAACTCGACCACCAGCTGCAGATCCTGGCGTTCATCACCGACGACTTCCAGCGGATGCAGTCCGACAGCTTCATCGGCTACGGCAAGCCTCTGGTCATCACCGAGGAAGAGGAACTGGTGGTGAAGAACGTGCCGGTGCCGCAGCGCACCTACCGCCTCTCCTGGCTGATCAAGAACGTGCACAACTTCAAGCGCCTGCGCAAGGCCCAGCTGCTGACCGGCGCTCTCGGTGCCGGCCGCAGGGCCGCCGAGACGGGGGTGACTGACCAGAACGTGAACACCCGTGAGGTGCTCAGCCTGATCATCACTGAAATGGAGAAGTTGAACCGCGAGAAATCGAGCCGCCTGGTGCTGGTCTACTTCCCGGTGATCGATGAACTGCGGGGTGCGGCTCCCCAGGAGTGGATCCGGTTCTTTCGGCAGGAGGCGGACCGTCACGGCCTGCCGCTGATCGACCTGGTGACCGAGTTCCGCTCCCGCCCCTTCAGCAGTATGGCCGGTCTCTTTATCCCCGAGGGGGAGCTGGACTATCCGGCGGCGGCGGGCCACTTCAACGAGGAGGGCAACCGCTTTGTTGCCGAGTTGATCCTCAGACGACTGACCGAAGATCCCGCCATGGCGGAGATCCTCTCCGGGGGGCCTACCGGGGGCTGACGTTCTCTCGGCACCCACGATACGGGAGATGGCCGTGCCCGGGATGAGGTGCAAAAATGCTGGATACCAAGGGGCCGGACACCGTTCGCCGGGTCTGTGCCTGGTGCGGTGGGGAGATGGGGCTGGTGGCTCGACCCGAATACCACAAGTATCCGGTGACCCACGGTATTTGTCCCGCCTGCGATCACATCCTCTCAAACTACAAGGATATATCCCTGGACAAGCTGCTCTGCCGTCTGGAGGGCCCGGTGCTGGTGGTGGACGGCACCGCGGGGCTGGTGGTGGCGGCCAACGATGAAGCTGCCGCTTCATTTGGCAAAACCATGGATCAGATGGATGGCCAGCGGGGAGGGAACGTGATGGAGTGCGTCAATGCCGGTGAGCCGGGTGGCTGCGGCGCCTCCGTTCACTGCTCGGGCTGCACCATCAGGATGCTGGTGGGCCACACGGCGGCATCGGGGGAGGGGCAGGAGCAGGTCCCGGCATACCAGTTCACGGTGACCCCCGCCGGAATCCGGAAGCGGCACTACCTGGTCAGCACCGAGAAGCTGGGTGAACTGGTCCTGCTGCGGATCGACAGCCTGCCCGGCGAAGTGGAGACCCGAGCGGACCCATGACAACCTGTCTGAGCATCCGCTTGGCCCGCCGGCTGGCCCTGGTCCGGGCCGGGCTCCTCAAACCCCACTGGACCGGATTGCCGCGCCGCGCCGCCGGTGGGGGAAAGCGGGCCCGGGAAGCGGCGCAGCGGGTGATCGGCCGTTTCGGCTACCTGCAGCTGGATACCGTCTCCATTGCCGGGGCCCGCAGTCATGTCATTGTCCTTCTCTCACGTCTCGAGGGCTTTGACCCGTCCCTCGGCGAGGAACTGCTCCGGCCGGGGGCTCCGCTCTTCGAGTACCTGGGGCCACGAAGCCAGCTGGATCCCCCTCGAGCTTTACCCCCTCTTCGGTTTCCGCCGGCGCGAGTACCGCACCCATCCCTGGTGGGGTGATCTGCTGGCCCGGCACCCGCGCGTGGCCCGGCGGCTCCTCCAGCGGATCAGGGAGGAGGGGCCGCTGCTCTCCATCGAGATGGAGGGGCGGGGCAGCCGTGGCTGGTGGGACCTCAAGACGGCGAGACAGGTGGCTTCGGCCCTCTGGTCCAGGGGGGACCTGGCCATCCGGGAACGACGGAAGTTCCTGCGCGTTTTCGATCTCAGTGAAAGGGTCATTCCCGCCGGCCTGCGGCAGCAGACAACCAGACTGGAAGCGAGCCTCGACTGCCTGCTGCTCAAGGCGCTGGAAGGCCACGGGTGGGCGTCCAGCGGGACGCTGGCGGCCACCTGGCGTTTATCCAACAAGCGGAAGCCGCTGGAGGCCGCATTTCGCCGGCTGACCCGCAGGGGAGAGGTGGTGCCCTGCCGGTTGGAAAATTCGGGGGGCGTCCGGCCCGCGGCGGGCTGGATCCGGCCGGCGGACCTGGAACTGGTTCACCGCCTGGACCGTCTGCGGCCCCGGGTGGACCAGGGTGTTCTTCTCTCGCCTTTTGACCCGTTGCTCTGGGACCGGGCCCGGGTGCGCCGGCTGTTCGGATTTGACCAGGTGCTGGAGATCTACAAGCCGGCGCCGAAGCGGTTGTATGGCTACTACTGTCTCCCGGTGCTGGCCGGTGAGCGGCTGGTGGCGCGATACGATCTCAAGGCGGACCGCAAAAACAGCACACTTCGGGTGCTTTCCTGCCGATTCGAAGGGGCCGATTCTCGCTGTCCGGCTTCAGCGGCCGACGGGGAAGCGGGCCGGACCGCCCTGCAGCGGTATGCTTTATCACTGGGCCTCGAGCTTGTTTGGTAGCCCCCCTGTTTCAGTGTAGAATCAGGCCTTCTTTCGGGGTCAGAGAACCCCGATCATTGGCTGTCAGGCATGTGGCTGGCCCGGCCTGCTGATGGAAACGCTGTATTTTCAATATGTATCTGCGACGGGAGACAGAGAGATGAAAAAGTGGATTTGCACTATTTGCGGTTATGTTCATGAAGGCGACACTCCTCCGGATGCCTGCCCCCAGTGCGGTGCGCCGGCCGAGAAGTTCGAAGAGCAGGGCAGCGATGAGGAGATGGCCTGGGCCGATGAGCACCGGATCGGGGTGGCAAAGGATGCGGACCCGGGGATCCTCGAGGGGTTGCGGGCCAACTTCACCGGTGAGTGCACCGAAGTGGGCATGTATCTGGCGATGAGCCGCCAGGCCGAGCGGGAGGGCTTTCCCGAGGTGGCCGAGGCCTACAAGCGTATTGCCTTCGAGGAGGCGGAGCACGCCGCCAGGTTTGCCGAAATGCTGGGTGAGGTGCTGGTGGCCGATACCAGAGAAAACCTCAAAGCCCGTGTTGCCGCCGAGCATGGCGCCTGCAAGGGCAAAAAGGATATCGCCACCAGGGCCAAGGAACTGGGCTACGACGCGATTCACGATACGGTGCACGAGATGTGCAAGGACGAGGCTCGTCACGGCCAGGCCTTCAAGGGCCTTCTTGAACGCTATTTCTAGCCACGACCACGACGGAAACAGTCGGGTTGCCGCCTGGTCCCGACTGCAACCGCGATCGCCCGTCAACAGGGAGAACGACCCTTCCTGGAGACGGGCGTTCTGTTTTTCGGGGGCGGCCGGTTCTCACTGGTCCGGGTGGGGAAGGTATCCAAGGTTCTGCAGTTGCTCGATGCGGGTGTCCTCGGCCGGATTGTCCCGATGGAGTTTCTTTCGAGATTGGAGAAATTCCATGCTGGTGTGAGAGCTGACCATCCGGGGTTGGAGGTCGATCTGGAAACGCTCGGCAAAGAGTTCGTCGAGCACGCGCCCCTCCATGTCACGGCCCCGGGGAAGACGGAGCATGGCCAGAATGGTGGGCGCCAGATCATACACGCTGCCCACCGTAGGCAGGTCATCTCGCCGGAGGGCTGCCGGTGGCAGGGCATTCTCCGCGGGTACGATAAATGGGCCGGCGGCGATGAAGATGCCCGGTGGCCCGTCATGGTGGTGGCCGGAATTGACATCCTCCGGAATGTCGTCCGGGTCGAAAAGGTTTTCCCGGTTCACTGGCACCATGCCGTGGTCGGAGAGGACGATCACGGTGACATCCTCCGGGTAGAGTTCGATCAAGCGGCCGATTTCCGAGTCGAGCCAGGAATAGTAGTTACTGATCACGCTGCGGAAGTTGGCCACCTGTTCGGCTGTGGGGGGGTGGTCAAACAGTTCCGGTTTCATGTAGCGGAGGAAACGGTGTCCCGCCACATCCGAGCCGCCGAAGTAGACCATGGACAGGTCGAACGGTTCCTCCTCGGCGATCAGCCGGTGGGCAATGCGGGCATAGGTCTGGTCGGCGCGGAAGGACCAGTGGCAGTTCGACCAGAGCTGGTCACCCAGGCGGGAGAGGGGGTGCGGAAACTGTCCGAAGATCTCCTCGGTGATCCGGGGCAGCTCGGTCTCCACTTCTCCGAGGGTGCTCATGATCCTGCTCTCCAGCTCGGGAGGATAGACCTGGCCGGCCACACCCGGACGGATCGCACCCTTCCAGGTTTCCCTCCCCCTGGCGGTATCGAACTGGTCCATGGTGTTGGTTTGGGCTACCATCACCCCGTTCACCGGTTCGGCTGGCCAGGTCATCCACCAGCCCACCACGCAGACCCGTTTCTCGAAATTGGACAGGATGTTCCACAGGGCAGGGGCTTGCCGGTAGCTGTTGTCGTAGAGCGAGATGTTTTGCGGACGGTTGGTGTTGGCAAAACCGAGAATGGCGTGCACGCTTTTCGGCATTCCGGTGGCCACCGTGGTCCAGATCACCGGAGAATCGGTGGGGACCAGAGTCTCCAGGAGGCCGTAGCGCCCTTCGGCCATCAAGCGCTCGAAGGTGGGCATCCGGCCCTCGGCGACCAGCGGCAGGGCCAGCTCCCATTCGATGCCGTCCACGCCCACGACCAGGATCGGCGAACTCACCGGCTTGTTGCGCCAGGAGCCGCAGGCAAAAGAGACGATGAAGAGTATTAGTACAGTCAAAAAGAGGGGTACGTAAAAAATGGGCTCGGACTTTTCGCGCACGAGATACCTCTTTATCGATGCTCGAAAACCAACCCATGTTCCGAGACATGATTTATAGATATATGCTATCACACAGATGAGGTGAGTTTAAATCGACTCTGGGGAAATCAATATTTTACGAGAGGAGGGTCTTTGACATGCTTTCAGTGCTCGCCTTTGCCGGAAGCAGCCGTGAGGAATCGTTCAATAAAAAACTGGTGCGTATCGCCGCCGCCGGCGCCCGGGATGCCGGCGCCCGGGTGACCGAGATCGACCTGGCGGACTACCCCATGCCGCTGTTCAACCAGGACCTGGAGGCGCAGGACGGGATGCCCGACCCTGCCCGGGCATTCAAGCGGCTGCTCATCGAGCATGACGGCTTTCTGATCGCTTCGCCGGAATACAACGGTGCGTTCAGCCCGCTGCTGAAGAACGCCCTCGACTGGGCCTCCCGGGTCGAATCGGAGAGCGAACCGCCCTACGCCGCGTATAAGGGGAAGGCTGCCGCACTGCTGGCCGCCTCACCCGGGGGGTTGGGCGGGATACGGGGGCTGGTCCACCTGCGGATGCTGCTGGCCAACCTCCAGGTGCTGGTGCTCCCCGCCCAGCAGACCCTGCCCGGGGCGTTCAAGGCCTTTGATGAGCAGGGGGGGCTGGTGGACGAGAGCAAGCAGCAGGCCGTTTTCGGCCTGGGGGCCGAGCTGGTGCGGACCCTGGAGAGGATCAATCATGACCGGTGAGCGCCGGAACACCGAACCGCTGGTCCTGCTGGCACTTTGCCTGCTGGCCCTGATCGTCTCCGGGATCCGGCCGTTTGACCGGACCACCTGGCTGCTGGAGGTGGCCCCGGTGCTCATCGGTGTCCCGGTCCTCATGCTCACCTGGAACCGTTTCCGGCCCACGCCGCTGCTCTACCGGCTGCTCTTTTTCCACGCCCTGATCCTGATTCTCGGCGGCCACTACACCTATGCCCGGGTGCCGCCGGGGTTCTGGGTCCAGGAGCTCTTGGATCTCGGCCGCAACCACTACGACCGGCTGGGGCACCTGGCCCAGGGCTTCGTCCCGGCCATCCTGGCCCGTGAGATACTGCGCAAAAAGGTACCGGCCCTGCGCGGGGGCTGGCTCTTTTTCCTCGTCACCTGTGTCTGTCTCGCCTTCAGTGCTTTTTACGAGATGATCGAGTGGTGGGCGGCCCTGGCCGGCGGGGAAGCGGCGGACTCATTTCTCGGCACCCAGGGAGACGTCTGGGACACCCAGTGGGACATGTTCCTCGCGCTGCTGGGCGCGCTGCTCTCCCTGACCCTGCTCTCGCCAGTGCACGACAAGCAGTTGGAATGTCAAAAAACACCTCCGGCCACGGTCCCACCGTGAGAGATGTTCAGTTCATCGTAGGCGTTGTCATCGAACTCCGGTTTCAGCTGTAGCGAACCGCCGTCGGCATCCCAGACCCTGAGCCAGGGCAGTGCCTCGGGATCGGGGCCGGGCATGGTGAGGATTTCGGCGAAGCTGTCGCCGTCCACATCCGCGGCCCCCACGGTAAGCCCGTAGAGATATCCGTCGTAAACAAACTGGCTGATGTCCGGGACGGGCGCCACACCACTTCCGTCAAAGGCGAACGCGCGGAGGTGCGGCCCGAACTCCAGGCCGGGGCCGGGGCCGGTGATCATCTCGTCCAGGCCGTCGCCGTCGATATCGCCGCAGGCCACCTTCACTCCCCACTGGGGTGTGCCGTAGGCGAAGAAGCTCACCCCCGGCATGGCTGCGGCACCCGTCGTGCCGTCGCAGTTCCAGCCGCGCACGTGGGCGCCATACACCGCACCCGGACCGGCACCGGTGACGATCTCGTCAAAGCCGTCTCCGTCGATGTCGCCGCAGCTGACGTTGGCCCCGTATTTCGGTGTGCCGTAGGCGAAGTAGCTGATCCCGGCGAGGGGGGTGGTGGCCGTCGCGCCCACGGCCCAGCCCCGCACGTGGGGGCCGAACACCGCTCCCGGACCGGCGCCGGTGATGATCTCGTCGATTCCGTTGCCGTCCAGGTCTCCCGCGGCGACATTCACCCCGTACTTGTTCGTGCCGTAGGCCAGGAAATTGATCCGGTCCAGCGGCCACCCTGAGCGGCTGAATCCCCGCACATGGGGGCCGAAGACGGTCCCCGGACCGGCGCCGGTGATAATCTCGTCATGGCCGTCGCCGTCGGTGTCGCCGGCGGCCACGTTCACCCCGTAGCGGTCCAGGCCGTAGGCCTTCCACTCCACGAGACAGGAGGGGGCCAGCGGGTCCCAGGTGCGGACCAGCGGGTCGTTGAAACTGTATGGCCCGGGGCCGGTGACGATGAACGGCGACGGGGCCCCTTCCGTCATGGTGGCGCAGAGCGAGAAGTCCTGGTTGATGCCGGCGTCGGGGTGGTTGTCCAGCGGCACGTTCCAGGCCGTCACCTCGATGGTGTACAGACCGGCTTCGGGCTCCTCGATAAAGACGTTTTCCACGTTGTTCAGGCGGTCAAAATCACCGTCCGGCAGGGACCAGAGGTTGCCGTGCAAGCCGCGATTCCCGTGGAACACCGTGCCGCTGGGGGAGGTGACCCTCAGGTCAAGATCGTTGACCAGGGTGGGGTTGGCCATCATCTCGGCCTCCCGGTCGGCCCAGACCAGGCTGATGCGCAGCGGCTCACCGGCGGCATACCGCCGGACCTGGAAGCTGCGGCTTTCGCCGGTGGACAGGGGGTGGCCGCCGTTGACCACCAGCATGTTGCGGCCGGCTGCGTGGACCCGGCTTACGTCAGGTATCCCCCAGCCCTGCTGATAGCGTGTGGCCCGCTCCAGCGGGTACTGGTTGGTGTGGGCGATGAGGATCGCCTTCACCGTGGCCGTGTGTCCCCGTTCACCCGGGGGCACGGCGCCCAGGTGCCCCCCTTCCAGCATCTGGTAGACCAGCCCGGCGGCGCCGGCCACCATGGGGCAGGCCCCGCTGGTGCCGCCGAACATGGTGGTGTAATCGCTGGCCGTGCCGCCGGCCGGGCCCACCGGGTCGGTGGTGAAGATGCTGTCGTAGTAGCCCACCAGGTCGGGCTTGACCCGGCCGTCTTCCGCCGGCCCCTGGCTCGGGGCGCCGCCGGCGATATGCCAGTCGTCATCGCCGGGGTCGTCGTTGTCATAGTGGAAGATGGCCCCCACGCCGATGACGTTTTTCGCGCAGGCATGCTGGGAGATCTTGTACGGTTCGATGCCGTTGTTCCCCCCGGCATAGAGCAACAGGATGTCGTGGGCGTTGGTGACCAGGTCGTTTTCCCGGGACATCCCGGTGTAGCGGCCGTTGAGCACGCCGCCGACAAAGCTGTTGCTCTGGAACCGGCCGTCCCACTCCTCGGCCAGGTTCTTGTACCGAGTCGGCCGTGCCGACCCGCCAGTCGCAGAAGACGCCGCTGCCGCCGGTCATCATCCCCCGGGCCCTGAGGCTCTGGTAGGACCCGGCAGCGCCGTCGGCAAAGACGATGCCGAAGGTGCCGGTACCGTGGAGATCCATAATGATGTCGCCGTGGGTGCCGATCAGGTTGCCGAAGTCGGGGTGGGTCAGGTCGATGCCGTTGTCACGGATCTCGCCGACGATGCCGCTGCCGTCCCAGGCCTGGTGGACGTGCAGGGGCCGGGCCCCCAGCTGATAGCGGCCATTGTCCATCGCCGGTTGCGGCGGGTGCCACTGCTCGATCCAGCGGACCCCGGGCAGCCGGGCCAGATCGACCAGCGCCGCCGCCGGCACCCGGGCGCGGAGCACCGGGATGGATAGGTATTCCTCGATCAGTCCGCCGGACCAGGCGGACACCGTATCGCGCACGGCCTGGCGGTTCCGGTCGCTGTCCTCGTCCGGGAAATAATCGATGCGCACCACCAGCTCCTCCGGCGGCTGGTGCAGCAGCCCGGATTCGATACGCCAGCCGGGAGGGAGTTCCCCGATCCAGCGCACCGTGGGCAGGGCGCTGATTCGTTGGGCCAGGGAGGCCGGGATGTCGGCCACGTAGGTGTTGTGGGGGACATAGCCCAGCAGCCTGACGCCGGCGGTCTTCAGCGCCTCGATCTCGTCCGAGCTGAGTCTGCCGGTCACCTGGAGCAGGCGGATGGTATTGCCCGGGGCAGCTTTAAACTGCAGAGGGTCGGGCGGCGGGCCGGCCAGCGGATCGAACGACCCGTACGAGGTGTGTATGGCCGATGGCGGGCCGGCCACCGCGGATGAGGCGAGCAGGATCAGCAGGGTGAAAAACAGGGGAGCGCGGAGTGCTGGGCGTGGCATCCTCATTCCTTCCTTTCTCCATGGTCTGAACAAATGCCATAATACCAGAGTATTCAATGGAGATGCAGGATGACTGACAATAGAATCGACGAGATCCTCAATCTGCTCCAGCCGTCCCCAGGGAAGCGGCTGTGGTATGGCGGGGCCACCGCCGGCGGATCACTGCGCGGCGTGGGTTGCGTCGAGGCGGCCTGGCAGCCGGCGCCGGAGCGGCACAGCATCTGGGCCTTGGTGCTCCACCTGGCCTACTGGAAATACGCGGTGCGGCGCATCCTCGAGGATTCGCCCAAAGGGGCCTTTCCCCGCAAACCCTCCAACTGGCCGGTGGTGTCGGACGTCGCGGAAGATAAGGCGTGGAAGCAGGACCGCGGCTTGCTTGGCGCCGAGCACGAAAAATTGCTGGCCGTGGTGCGGGCTTTCGACGCCCGGCGGCTGGACGAGATCGCTCCGGGCAGCGGCCGCTACCGTTTCGTTGACCTGATGTTCGGCGCGGTGACCCACGACCTCTACCACACGGGACAGATCCAGCTGGTCAAGCGGCTCTTCCGCGCCCGGTAGGTCTGGAGTTGACCATGGACGTGCTGGACAAGATCAACGCCGAGACCCGGGAGGCGGTGAACCGCGCGGCCCGGACCTACCACGAGCTGTTCCACGACGAGCTGGAGGGCAAGCCCTACGACCGGCAGCTCCTGGACCGTTTCGCCGCCCGGTTCGACAAATCCTCGCTGATCCTCGACGCTGGCTGCGGCCCGTCGTTCCACATCGGACGTTACCTCATGGACCGGGGGGTCACCGTTGAGGGCGTGGACATCTCGGACCGCTCGGTCGCCCTGGCCCGGGAACTGAACCCCGGGGTTGCCATCCGGGTCGGTGATCTGGGCCGACTCGACTGCGCCGACGAAAGCTACCACGGCATTCTCGCCTACTACTCGATCATCCACACGCCCAAGTGCCATGTTGGCCGTCTGTTCGATGAGTTCCATCGCCTGCTCCGCCCCGGGGGTGCCCTGCTCATTGCGGTGAAGGTGGGGGAGACGGAGGGGTGGATGGAGGACGTGCTCGACACCGGCGCCCGGATCTGGTTCGCCTGGTTCACCGAGGAGGAGATCTCCGGGTATTTCCGGCAGGCGGGGTTCACGATAGAGTTCATCGAGCGGCGTGAAGCTTACGATACGGAGATCGATGTGGAACGGATCTATGCCGTGGGCGTGAAGGAGCAGGGCCAGGGCTATTCACCCGGTCCGCGCCCCTGAACCGGCTGCGGTAAGGGTTCCGGCTCGTCCCCCGTCTCCTCCCCCGTGGCGCTCTCCGGATCGAGCCACATCACCGGGTCCCCGTCCACCGGGACCAGTCCGGCGTGCAGCCTGGTGATGGTCTGTTCGATGGCCTGCTCGTCGCGCACGGCTTCCCAGACCTGGAGCACCGGCGAGGCGAGGACCACCGGCTTGAAACTGGCCGGGTCATAGGTCTGGCGGATGAACAGCTGGTTGAAGAGGGAGTCTCCGAATTCGCTGCTGTGCAGCAGGCCGAAGCGGGCCGGGTGGAAGAAATCGAACTGCAGGTCCGACCCGTCCGGATAGTCCCGGGCCACCATCATCTTCTGGCTGATGTCCAGCACCCTGGAGAGGGTGGTCTGCATATCATCGGCCACGAGGATCCCCTTTTCACGGTCGATGGTCAGGCCGGGGGCCTTGATTGAATCTTTTGCGGAGCGCAGCCCGGCGAACATTCGCACGGTGGGGTGGATCCCTTCGCGGTGGGCATAGTTCCAGGTGCCGTACCAGTACCACCAGTAGGCCGTCTTCATCATCTCGCCATCGAGGTAGAGGTAGAGCGGCCGGGAGTCACGGGGGAACATGTATTTGTACCAGCCCACCAGCGGATGGAGCCGCAGATTTCGCAGGTGGAGCAGCGACGCCTCCGGGCCCAGGCGGTAGATCTCATCGATGAACTGGAAGACCTGGTCCCAGCCCCCGAACTGTTCCAGCAGCCGGTCCATCCCCTGATCCCCGCGTTTGACGTAGAAATGCATGAAGCCGGAGGCCACGGCCGGCGAAGCGGAGGCCAGGGGCCAGGCCTGGTAGAAGACGTTGCCGATCTGCATGTTGTCGGCAACGGTGCACTGGCGGCTCCAGTAGGCCAGGGCGAGGCCGTTGTCCCACCAGCTCCAGACCACCGTGTCCCGGGGGAGCACGGCCAGGTGCTCCAGCCCCCCGGCCACCGAGGGGTGGATTGAAGGCCAGTAGGTCCGGTCCAGTTCCTGGCGGATGGAGGGCAGGCTCAGTGCGGTGAACCCCGCCAGCAGCAGCGCCCCGTACCACCAGTGGCGGCCGCGGAGCAGCCGGTGCAGTTGTGCGGCCAGGAACCCCGCGCCGAGAGCGAAAAAGGGGCTGAGGAAGATCAGGAAGCGCCGCCCGGCGAGAAAGGAGATAAAGCCCAGGGCCAGCGGGGCCGCCAGCAGCAGCGCCTGCCGCGGCCGGCGGACCAGCAGGAGCAGGATTCCGGCCAGGCCGGCGGTAAAGAGCAGGGGCCCGCCGGCCACCGACTGCACCACCAGCCGCAGCGACGGCCGCTGCAGCTCGCTGATGGCCAGGACCACATCCTGGTCCTTCCAGGCCTCGCTGGACACGGCGTAGTTGATGATCCGGGCCAGGCCGGTCTGGAAGAGCCGGCCCACCGGGGCCAGGCCCTGGCCGCCGAAGAGGAGACCGGCCAGCGGGACAAGGACCAGCAGGGCCAGGAGCAGAGCCGCGATCTTCCGTTCATTCCCTGTTGCGCTGCGGAAAAAGAAGACCATGGCCGTGGCAAAGATGGTGAGCACCAGGGCGGTGACCGCGTAGGGCCGCCACCAGAGGAAAAAGAGCAGGCTGGTCGCCAGGGCCAGGGCCAGGTGGAGGTAGCGCCAGCGGCTCCGTTTGAGCGCGAAGTGGATGAAGAAGAGGCTGACCGTCATGGTGAAGGTGACATTGAGGATGTCGGTGTCGAAAAAACCGAGGCTGCTGCGGTAAAGGTAGTACCCGCTGGTGCCGGCGAACAGTGCGGAGAGCAGACCGCAGATGGTCCCCCCGAACTGCCGGCCGAGAAAGAAGACCGGCAGCACCAGCAGGATGCCCAGCAGCGGCGGGAGGAAGACGGCCACCCGGATCAGCGGAATGCCGGTTCCGCGGGAAATGGCGGCGGTGACCAGAGAGAGCAGGGGCGGGAATGCCGGCGCCTCCGAGTCCTCCTGCAGACAGCGCCAGGGTTCGGCGGAGCCTCCCTGCCAGGTGCCTTCCAGCAGACCCCGGGCCAGGTGGAGGTAGTAGTAGCCGTCCATGGTGCGGATCAGCGGCTCACCCTGGTACATGGTGCGCTGGGGCTCCTGCCGCCAGTCCCGCAGGTCTTCCAGCCGGAGGGCCAGACCCAGGGCGATGATGAGGAGCAGTAGAATCCAGGGCGCCAGTCGTCTGGGCAGGCTTTTCGGACTGGTCGGTGGATCGGGCATGGCTGTTCGCTGATTACGGAATGCCGGTGATTCGGGAACAGATTCGCGGTGAGTATAGTCCGTATTTCCATTCCGGACAAACTAGGTGTTCGTTATGACAGTTCATACGGATTGGAATAATGAAATTGTTCCGGTAAAGGTAAGTTTGACAACTGTTTTCCTGATAGGTATACTTTTTAGTAATTCACCTGTGAATGGTGGCCCCAGTTTTAAAACGCCTTACTCAAACCGAATCATCATATTTTTGGAATTGCCCGAGGATTGCGTGGCGGTTCTGAACCAGCCATCCACCGGGATACCTCAAGGGGACTTCATCATGATTTCATCTCTTTGGAGAAGAGGGCCGTTTCTGTTGCCGGTCCTGGCAATTGTGCTGCTCATGCTGTTCCCGGCACTCCTTCCGGCCCAGATGGCGGGCGGGACGGCAGGCGATCTCTTCGAAGCGGTGATCCTGCTGCCGGTCACCGGCAATCCCGTGGATATCGAGGTCGCCGACGTGGACGAGGACGGCCGTCCGGACCTGGTGACCGCCGACTACTACGAGAATATAACGGTGTATCACGGCAATGGCGACGGCACCTTCTCCACCGGCGGCAGTTTCCATGCCGGGGACTATATTACCGATCTTGCCATGGGCGATGTCGACGACGACGGGCACCAGGATGCCGTCACCATCAGCCGCTATGCGCCGGAACTGCGCGTGCTGCTGGGCGACGGACTGGGGGAGTTCACCGAACACTGGACCGATACCTCGCCCGATAACCCCACGGCCATGGCCCTGGGGAGTGTGGGGGCCGACGGCGATGACGACCTCGACCTGGTGGTAAACTGGCCCTACGACGACGAAGTGCGGCTGCTCAACGGTGTGGGTGACGGTACCTTCACCACCGACGGTAACTTTGCCGTGGGCCGCGATGCCACTTTCATCACCCTTGCCGATCTCACCGGCAACGGGATCATGGATTTCGCCGTGTCCAACAGGGACGACAACAGTGTTTCCATCCTCAAATACAGTGACGGGAACTACACCCACCGGGCCGACTACGCGGTGTTCGGAGAACCCCAGGGGGCCGCGCTCGCCGACCTGGACGAGGATGGCGACGAGGATCTCGCCGTGGCCTGCCAGTGGGACGGGGTGACCATTCTGGAGAACATGGGCGGCGGTGTTTTCGGAAATGCCGGAATGGTCAGTTTGTACACCTACCCCTTGAAGGTGGCTGCCGGGGATCTGAACCTCGACGGCCACGTCGACCTGGCCCTTGTCAGTGATTACTCGGACCTGCTCACCGTACTTCTGGGCCGGGGGGACCTGACCTTTGAATCCCCACTCACCTATCTTTACGATGATGGCGGTACTGCCATCTCCATGGCCGACCTGGACGGGGATGGTGATCTCGACATCGCCATACCCAGCGGCAACAACGGCTATGTGGCGGTGTTCCTGAACTCCACCCTGGACCCGGGATACATCGTCACCGGTCCGGGCCGCGGCGAGAACAACCCGCCGTTGGCCCGGGTCTTTGACCCGAGGAATGTGTCCACACCGCTGGCCGAGTGGACGGCCTACGGGGCGGACAAGTACGGGGTGAATGTGGCCTGCGGCGACCTCGACCTGGACCAGAATCTCGACGTGCTCACCGGCCCGGGCCCCGGGGAGATTTACGGGCCACAGGTTCGCGGGTTCCAGGGCAACGGTGCGCCGATCCCGGAGATTTCCTTCATCGCTTACGGCACCCTGAAGTTCGGCGTCAACGTGGCCTGTGGCGACATCGACGGCGACAGCTATCCCGAGATCATCACCGGCGCCGGTCCGGGTGCCGTGTTCGGCCCCCACGTGCGCGGCTGGAACTGGGACGGGGCCGGCGAGGTCAGTGCCATTCCCGAGATCTCCTATTTCGCCTATGGCGCGTCCCAGTGGGGGGTCAACGTGGCCTGCGGCGACCTTGACGGCGACGGCTACGATGAGATCATCACCGGCGCCGGACCAGGAGCGATCTACGGCCCCCACGTCCGGGGCTGGAACTGGGACGGAACAGGGGTGGCCCAGGCCATCCCGGAAATCTCCTTCCTGGCTTACGGCACCAACCAGTTCGGGGTCAACGTGGCCTGTGGTGACATCGACGGCGACGGAATGAGCGAGATCGTCACCGGTGCCGGTCCGGGCACCGTGTTCGGCCCCCACGTTCGTGCCTGGAACTGGGACGGCTCGGGGCCGGTGGAAGCGGTGGGCGGGGTGAGTTTCTTTGCCTATGCGTTGTACTCCCAGTGGGGTGTGAACGTGGCGTGCGGAGACGTGGACGGTGACGGGATCCACGAGATCCTCACCGGTCCCGGACCGGGGGAGGATCATCTCCCGTGGGTCCGGGCATTCAATTTCGATGGCGATGCGCTCACCGCGGTGCAGGGCATCGATTTCCTGGCCTACAATCCGGATCATTTCAGCCACGGGGTGAAGGTGGCCGGTGCCGGCCCGCAATAGTGCTCGAGCCTTGGTCAAACTGGGCGGGGTGAACCTGTCCGTTATATGCAGTCATATTCCTGAAGAGGTTATCGCCATGACCTTGTCACTGTCGAAGAGGGGACCGGCCCTGCTGCCGGTACTGCTGGCCGCGCTGTTTGCCTGTCTTCCATCAGTCCTGTCCGCCCAGGTGCTCCCCGGGGAAGGGGACGATCTCCTGGGAACGGTGATTCTCACCGCAAGCACCGGCACACCAGTGGATGTGGGGGCCGGCGATATCGATGAGGACGGCATCATGGACCTGGTGACCCTCAACGACTACGACGATTCGGTGGCGGTCCTGATTGGCAACGGGGACGGCACCTTTTTCGTTGGCAACGTCACCGATGCCGGATACTCGCCGCAGGACCTGGAGCTGGGCGACCTGAACAGCGACGGGCACCTTGACGCTGCCGTCCTCAGCCGTTACGGGCCGGAACTGATCATCTTGCTGGGCAACGGCGTCGGAGAGCTGCTCACCCACTGGTACGATTACTCGCCCGACTACCCCACGGCCATGGCACTGGCCGAGTGCAGTATTGACGGTGACGACGACCTGGACATCATGATGACCTGGCCCGACGCACAGCGGTTACAGCTGTTCAACGGCGACGGAGACGGCACGTACACCATGGACGGCAATTTCACCGCCGGGCGGGAACCCAATTTCATCACCTTCGCCGAGTTGACCGATGACGACATGGTGGATCTCGCCGTGACGAACTACTCCGACGATTCGGTGACCGTTCTCAAGTATGACGACGGCAACTACACCCACCGGGTCGACTACGGGGTCTGCGACAGGCCTCGCGGAACGGTCTTCAGCGACCTGGACGATGACGGTGACCCGGACCTGGCGGTGGTCGGATACTACGGCAGGCTCACTATCCTGGAAAACCTGGGCAACGGGAATTTCGGCAACAGGGTCGACCGTACCCTCAATGGAAATCCCTGGGCGCTGGCGGCGGGTGACCTCGACCTTGACGGCAATCTCGACCTGGCCATGGCCAGTCTTGGCAACCCGATGCTGACGGTCTTCCTGGGCAACGGCGATCTGACCTTCCAGGAGGGCCGGGAATACCTCGCTGACTACAGCGGTTCCTCGCTGGCCCTGAGCGACCTGGATGGTGACGGGGACCTGGATGTGGCCGTGGGGAGCAATTCCTCCAACTTCGTGGCCATCCTGCTCAACAGCACCGTGGGACCGAGATACATCGTCACCGGTCCGGGACGGGGAGAGGGCAACCCGCCGCTGGTCCGGCTGTTCGACCCGGGCAATCCCGGCAGCCCGGTGGCGGAGTGGACGGCCTATGGTGCGGACAACTACGGGGTGAACGTGGCCTGCGGCGACCTGACCCTCGACTCGAAGGTCGAACTGCTCACCGGCCCCGGGCCGGGAGAGATCTACGGGCCCCATGTCCGGGGGTTCCGCGAGGACGGCACGGCCATTGCGGAGATCTCCTTCCTGGCCTACGGCACGCATAAATTCGGGGTGAACGTGGCCTGCGGGGATGTGGACGGCGATGACTATCCCGAGATCGTCACCGGGGCGGGCCCGGGCGCCGTCTTCGGCCCCCACGTGCGCGGCTGGAACTGGGACGGTGGCGGCGAGGTGACCATCATCCCCACTATCTCCTACTTCGCCTACGGCACCCCCAAGTGGGGCGTGAACGTCTCCTGCGGAGACATCGACGGCGACGGTTTCGACGAGATCGTCACCGGCGCCGGTCCGGGTGCGGTGTACGGCCCGCACGTGCGCGGCTGGAACGTGGACGGCGGTCCGGCCGTGGCCATCCCGGAGGTCAACTTCCTGGCCTACGGCACCAACAAGTACGGGGTGAACGTGGCCTGCGGCGATCTGGACGGCGACGGGATCGACGAGATCATCACCGGCGCCGGCCCGGGCATCGTCTTTGGTCCGCATGTCCGTGCCTGGAACTGGGACGGGTCGGGCACGGCCCAGCCGCTGCCGGGGATCAGCTTCTTCGCCTACGATGACTACCTCCAGTACGGGGTCAACGTGGGGTGCGGCGATGTGGACGGTGACGGGGTCGACGAGATTCTCACCGGTCCCGGCCCGCGGGAGGACTACTCCCCGTGGGTCAGGGCGTTCGACTACGAGGATGGGTCGGTGAGTGCGGTGCCGGGCGTCGATTTCATGGCCTACGATCCCGACCTGTTCACCCACGGGGTGAAGGTGGCCGGCGCCGGGGCGCGGTAGGTCCCGGCATTACTTCTCGCCCGGCTCACGCTCCAGGTAGCCCAGGGCCCGCAGCTGGTCGGCCAGCTTTGGTGTCAAATCGCCTTGCCGGACGTCGTGCACCGCGCCGCGGCGGTAGGTCCGGTCCATCCAGCGCCAGAGTTCGTCCTCCAGCTCCGCCTCCGCCTCCAGTCCCTGGCCGGCCAGGTTGTTCGTCTCACCGGGGTCGGCCTCCAGATCGTAGAGCTCGTAGCCGGTGACCCGGCAGCGGTATGGATTGAGCAGCGGGTCGCCGGTCCAGAGCCGCACCAGCCGATCCATGGCCTGGTCGGTGGCCACCCATCCCTCCATTGCTTTCAAAATCAGCTTGTGGCTGCCGGTGGTCACCGCGTGGGTCTGGTAACCGGCACGGTAGGCGCCGACGATGAAGTGGTGCGGGCGGGCCGGCCGGGTCTGGTCATTGGTGAGCAGTCCGGTGAGGCTCTGGCCCTGCAGGCCGGGATCGGCGCCGAAACCGAACAGGTCACGGAGGGTGGGCAGGACGTCCACCAGGCTCACCGTGTCGGTGACCAGCCGTCCACCGGGCAGCGCGGGGTGGAGCAGGTAGAGCGGTACGCTGGCCGTGGGTTCGTAACAGTTGGCGCCGTGGGCGAAATACTCGCCGTGCTCGCCCAGCCCCTCGCCATGGTCGGCGGTGAGCACCACCAGGGTGCGCTCGCCCAGGCCCAGTTCGTCCAGTTTGTCAAAGAGCCGGCCGAGGCTCTCGTCGATGAAGCGGATCTCCGCGTCATATTGCGAGATGAAGTAGCGGGCGTTTTCCCGGCGTGCCTCCTCGGTCCCCTGCATCAGCAGCTCCGTTTCGCCTGGCGATGCGGTCCCGGGTGTGTCGAGGTAGAGGCCCTTGTACTTTTCCGGGACGAGGTAGGGCGAGTGGGGATCCTTGTAGTGCAGCCAGAGGAAGAAGCGGTTTTCCGCGTTTTCGGTCAACCAGTTGAAGGTGCTGCGGTTGACGATCCGCGACTCGGCCAGTTCGTCCTCGGGAATGCGGAAGGCCAGCATCTTGAACTGCTCGAACCCCTGGTCGAAGTTGAAGCGCGGCCCCACCACCGGCACGGTGACAAAGGCCGCCGTGCGATACCCCTGGTCCCGGAACAGCTCGGCCAGGGTGAAGTTGAAGTCCTGAAGGATGTCGCGGTTGTTCAGCGTCCGGTTGGTGGGCGGGTAGAGCCCGGTCATCAGGGCGGCCACGCTGGCCGCAGTGTTGGTCCGCTGGGTGATGCAGCGGCCGAAACGAACCCCGCGGCTGCTGAGATCGGTCAGGACCGGTGAGGTATCCCGCCCGTAGCCGTACGCCGAAGTGTGGTCAGCGCGCAGGGTGTCCACGGTGACCAGCAGGAGGTTGGTGTCCGCGGCATGGAACGGCGGGGCCGTTTGAACGGTGGCTGCGGCTCCCGATCCGGTTTGCCCGGCCGTGATCACCGTCTCGCCCCGGGTGAGGAAGAGCCCGCCGGCAAGGACCAGCAGTGCCAGGCTGACGGCCACCGGCCGGGGAACCCAGCGCCGCTTTCGTGCGGCCAGCAGCCAGGCGATGAGACCGATGGCCAGGGCGGCTCCGCCGGCCATGGAGTACACCGGCCAGACCGGTGCCGCCACCACGTCCTTGGTGGAGGCGGGACCGGTGTCCAGCAGTGCGGCGATGCCCAACCCGCGCCAGGCGAGGAGGGCGAACCAGGCCAGGGCCGACCCCAGGGCGACGGCCGGGCGGGGCCGGCGGAAGAGCAGGGTCAGCAGCCAGGTCAGGGCCCCGGCGGCCAGCGCCATCAGGGCGGCATACCCGCTGATCGTGGCGCTGAAGAAGCGGAATGGCCCCAGCGGCAGGTGACGGTAGAGAGAGGCGCAGATGATCCCTTCGGTCAGGGCCGCGGCCACGGCGATGAGCAGGACCACGTCCTGACGGGATCTGATCGGCTTGGCATCGGGCGAGTTCATGCCGCTGTGCGCGCTCCCGGTGGCGTTCAGGCCGTGCCCCCCGGCACGTAATAGAAGATGGAGAAGAAGTGGCAGATGCTGCCGCCGAGGACGAAGAGATGCCAGACGGCGTGGTTGTAGGGCAGTTTCTTCCAGCCATAGAAGATCAGGCCGCTGGTGTAGAGTACGCCGCCGGCGAAGAGCCAGATCAGGCCGGCCGTGGGGATGGTGGCGATCATCCGGTGCAGGGCAATGACGCAGAGCCAGCCCATCAGCACGTAGACTGCGGCGGAGACCTTGCCCCAGCGCCCGGTGTTTTTGATCTTGAACAGGATGCCCAGGATGGCCAGCCCCCAGATCACGCCGAAGAGGGCCCAGCCCCAGCCGCCGCGGATGGAGACCATTGTGAAGGGGGTGTAGGTGCCGGCGATGAGAATGTAGATCGACGCGTGGTCAAAAAACTTGAAGGTTTTCTTGGTTTCCGGCCGGGTCAGTCCATGGTAGAGCGTGGACGCGAGGTAGAGCAGAATCAGCGAGGCACCGAAGATGCTGAAACTGACCACCTGCCAGGGATCACCGCGCTGGGCAGCCAATATGACCAGCATCACCAGCCCGGCGACACTGAGGGCCAGCCCCAGACCGTGGGTGATGCTGTTGGCGATTTCCTCGCCGGTGGTGTATTCCTGCTGCATCGTTCTTCTCTCCCCTGACTCTTAACGTATGACCATTATATCGCATGCAAAAGCTGGGTCAGGTCCCCCAAAGTGGCATCATCTTTTTGCATTCAGCCGCGGAGGTCGAGGGGTTCGCCCACCTCGGGAACGTCAACCCGGGTGTGGTCTTCGAGGTGCTCCTTCATCCAGGCCACACTGGCGTCCTCACCGTGGATCAGCACTGTGCGGCGGGGTGAGAAGTGGTCTTCCACCTCAAGCAGGTGGCCGCGGTGGGAATGGGCGGAAAAGCGGTAGCGCTCGATAGTCCGGCAGCGGACGCGCACCGTGGGGGCTTCGGGGCCGAAATCCACTTCATCCCCGTTTTCGGCGGCGAGAACCCGGGCGCCCAGCTCCGCGGGGGCCACATAGCCGACAAAGAGAATGGCGTGCTCGCGCCAGCCGAGCATCGCCTCGGCAAAGTGGGCCGAGGGGGTCTCCTCCTTCATCATCCCGTTGGTGGCGATGATGATCGAGGGGTGCTCCAGCAGCCTTCTCACCCGGCGACGGGTGAAATCCCGGTCCCGCCGTTCCCAGGGTTTACCCGGGGGGTAGAGTTCCAATACGCGGTAGCCGGTGTCGAATTGGTGCAGCCCCCCTTCCTTTTTGGGCAGCAGCAGGTGGTTGAAGTCGTCGTAGATCCGGTTCACCGCCCGGCCCAGACCTGAGATGCGGATGGGTACCAGGGGCAGTTCACCCTTTTCCATCAGCCGGGTCACCAGGGCCAGCATCTCCTGGGTCCGGCCCAGGGCGAAGCTGGGCACCAGCACGCTGCCTCCGCGGTTCAGTGCCTTGCGGGCCTTTTTGGTGAAGCGGCTGCTCTCATGCCGCCGGCTGACCCGCTGGGCCTCTTCGTCACTGCCGTAGGTTGATTCGAGAATCAGGGCGTCCACCGGGCGTTCCAGCTCCGGCAGGCTGGCCCCGCGGTGGATTTCCTGGGGGGCGAGGTTGATGTCGCCGCTGTAGGCCAGGGTGAACTGGCCGTCGGTGAGCAGGATCCCGGCGGCGCCGAGCACGTGGCCCGCTTCGAAGAAGAGGGCGCGCACCGGTCCGGCCACGCGGAACCACTTGCCGAAGGGCTGGCCGTGGAAGCGGAGGATCTCGGACAGGGCGTCGATGCCCTCGTGGGACCAGTGTGTTTCGAAGTAGCGGTGGTCGCCGAACTCGCGGTGCCCGAGCATCGAGAGCACGGAGACGGTGTTGTGCAGCATCCGCGAGGCCACCTCCACGGTGGGCTCGGTGCAGAAGATGGCCGGCGGTCGGTATTCGCGGGCGATGTATGGCAGGCTGCCCACGTGGTCCAGGTGGGCATGGGAGACGAGCACCGCATCCAGTTGGTCCAGCTGGTCCAGCGGCTCCAGCAGGGGCAGGGCCTGGTAGCCATCGCGGCTGGGGTGCATCCCGGCGTCGAGGAGGATCGACACCTCTCCCCAGCGGAGCAGATAGGCGTTGGCGCCGATCTCCTTGCCTCCGCCGAGGGGTGTCAGCTGAACCGCGTGCTCGCTCATCGTCCTCGGTTGCAGCGGGCCGCGGTCCAGCGTGCCGTTAGCCGGATCAGGGCCTGGACGCCGCCGCGTTGGCTCCGTGGGTCACACCGGCGCCATAGGCGTCGAAGTCGATACCCGGTATATGGACCAGGGTGCCGCCGTCGTAGTTCCAGCCGCGGATGCAGCTGCCGGTGTCCGGGTCGGGACCCTCACCGCTGATGATCTCACAGATGCCGTCACCGTCAAGGTCGCCGCAGCCCACCCGTGCCCCGAAGCCCGCATCACCGTAGGCGAAGAAACTGACCCCGGGGATGGCGCTGGCCGTGGTTCCCTGGACGCCGAAGGCCCTGATGTGGGTGCCCATCACCGGACCGGGTCCGGCGCCGGCGATGATTTCGGCTTTGCCGTCACCGTCGATGTCCCCGCCGGCGACGTTGACTCCCCAGAGCCGGGTGCCGAAGGCGAAGAAACTGGCCCCGGAGGTCGGGGATGCGGTCCCGCCCACGTTCCAGCTGCGGACGTGGGCCCCGTAGATCGGACCGGGTCCGGCGCCGGTGATGATCTCGTCGGTGCCGTCGGCATCGAGGTCGGCGCAGGCCACGTTGACACCCCACTTGGGTGTGCCGTAGGCGAAGAAGCTCACCCCGGTCATCGCGGTCACCGTGGTGCCGTCATAGTTCCAGCCGCGGACGTGGGGCCCGAACACCGCGCCGGGTCCGGCGCCGGTGACGATCTCGTCGATGCCGTCACCGTCGATGTCGCCGCAGGCCACGTTCACCCCGTATTTCAGGGTGCCGTAGGCCTGGAAGCTCACGTCCTGGATCGGTGTGCCGTTCAGCTCAAAAGCGCGCACGTGGGGGCCGAACACCGCTCCCGGGCCGGGGCCGGTGACGATCTCGTCCACCCCGTCGCCGTCGATGTCACCCAGCGCCACGTTGGTCCCGAACTTGTTCACCCCGTAGGCGTTGAAAACGGCGGTGGGGCCGGCGGCCACGTCGGCGCTGTCAAAGACCCGCACCTCGGTGGGATTGTTCTCGCCGGGTCCGGCGCCGGTGACCAGGTTGCCGGCCGTTGCCGTGACTTCACCCAACCCCAGGTCGGGGTTGCCCCAGAGGGTCCACTCGAAGCATCTCGTACTCGGTGACGTCCCACAGCCCGTTGGTGTAATTCTGGCGCAGGGAGTACTGGTGCGCCTCGCCCTGGGTCATCTCGCCCGAGGTGACCTTGGTGGTGAACCAGTAGTCGCAGGACTGGCTCGAGCCGTCGTAGGGATCGCTCCAGCTCCCAGGCGCCCAGGGCCACCTTGGTGGCGCCCACAAAGCCCACCGCCCCGCTGCTTCAGCATCTCCCGGCCGAGATTCGCCTCGTCGGTGTCGCTGTTGGAGCAGGAGTCGGCCCAGACGATGGACGGGTAGTCGTCGTTGAGCTGGCGGGCAGTCGCTGGTCTCGATATAGGCCTGGGAGCCGTGGCCCATGATGTGGCTCGACCAGGGCGAACCGTGGCCGGCCCAGTTGACGAAGCAGAAGGTGCCGTTGGACCAGCTGTCCATCACGTTGGCGTGGTTCATCGGGAAGTCGCAGGGGATAGTCGGAGTAGACGGTGCTGTTCTGCTCGTACATCCGCACCGAGGTCCAGTCGGCCATCCAGGGCTGGTCCAGCACTTGGCTTCCATCAGCACGGCGGTGTCGGTGTCCTCCCAGAAGAAGGACCCGATGAGCAGGATGTTCTTCTTGAACGCCGGGTCGCTGTTCAGCTCGAAGGCCACCGACTTGGCGCAGATGCTGGAGACCGTGGCCGGGTCGCTCCAGGGGATGCGGCCCACGTTGACCTCGTTGTAGAAGTCCACGGTGTCGCCGTAGTCCTCGCCCCAGCGGTGGTCGCCGTCGGCATCCCAGGAGTCGGCGTCGGCCTCGGACAGCTCGGCATAGTAGAAGTCGGTGCGCGGATTGCCGTAGCCGCTAGACTTCCTGCCAGGCCAGGCGCATCGGCACCTGGTCGTGGTGGCCCACCAGCAGCACATCACGGATGCCCCACTGGGAGGAGGGGTATTTGTCGCGCAGGAAGTTGCGGACCTTTTCCGCGTCGTCGTAACCGCTGTAGTTGGCGTAGATCCACTCCACGGTCACCACTTCCGGGGTCCGTCCCTTGGACGCTTCGTGGCTGACCAGCGCGGTGACGTAGGGGGAGAGCGCCTCGGTGGTGATGAGCACGAAGTCCTTCATGGTTCCGGGTGCGGTGGTCTCGGGATACCAGGCCTGGGCCTGCTCGTAGTTGAGAATCACGTCCCTCGCCGTCCGCTCCATCTGCGGGACGCTGTCCGAGATAGCCATCCGGCTGCTGTCGTCGCCGAGGGTGTAGTTCACCATCACCTCCAGCACCGGGTAGTGGTAAAGCTGTCCCGAGAGGGGGTGGTAGCGGAAGGGCGCCACGCGGACGTCGGCCAGGTTGTACTTGCGCAGTCCGGCACGGCGGATGAATTCCACCGGGCTGGCCGGCCAGCCCTGGTCACTGGAGTAGATGCCGTCCCGGGTGGCCGTCCACTCAGCCAGCTGCTGCTTGCGGAACTCCGGGTTCTCTTCACCGATCAGCCGGTGTGGTTCGGCCGGTGCGATGCGGAAGGTGCCGGGAATGGCTTCGGCCTTGCCCCGGAAGCTCACGCCGCTGACCTCGGCCCCGGGCGGCAGGGCGATGGCAAAGATCCTGCCCGGGAGACGGGGGCCACCGTGGGTGCCCACCACTCCGAACCCCTCGAGGTTCAGCTCGACGCCTTGGCCGGCCTCGGTGAGGCGGTACTCACCGGCCTCGATGCGGCAGGTGACGGAACCGGTGGTTTCAGCGGTTGCCGGCATCATGATGCACAGCGTGGCAGCCGCGCAGATGAGGCGGATGGACCACAAGCGCGCACTTCTACTCATTGATAATT
Source organism: uncultured Acidobacteriota bacterium (assembly GCA_963836075.1). Lineage (GTDB taxonomy): Bacteria > Acidobacteriota > JAQAZP01 > JAQAZP01 > JAQAZP01 > JAQAZP01. The sequence goes on along the minus strand of CAWIIB010000001.1, from coordinate 2,033,994 downwards.
CCTCCAGATGACAGCGCCGGCGCCCTCGTCCGTCCTTGACAGACAAGCCGCAACCGGTTTGGCAGGCAAGGCAAGCAACCCTGGCAGGGTTTCAGACCGGCAATAGAAGCTATACAGCTCGAAAATACACTAAAACCGTGGGTATTGGCAAGGAAGCCGCCATTAATTCTTACACTTCAATTGATGTTTCAGAAGGATACGCCCGGCATCGCCACTTCTGACGCGCAGCTTTCTTCCACCAGGTCGCCGGAGGGGGCGTAGGGCGGCTGGTTCCAGGGTGGGGGAGTGACGTCGATCACGGTGAGGTCCAGACGCAGCTGGCCGAGGACCGAACGGAGGGCCGGGTACGTTGACGCTCCAGCTGATGTACTGGCTGCTGTTTCCCGACAGGTTGTAGTAGCCGCTGCGCCAGTCGCTCCATGAACTGCCGTCGGGGAAATGCAGGTCGGCCCGGCCGGCAGCCCGCCGCGGGCGTGGCCTGAGGTTTTTCAGCCCCACGGCAATCTGCCATGAAAATGGCGCCGTGGCCGTCTGCGGACTGCAGCTGAGAGAGCAGTCGATGGTTCTGATCCGGGATTTGTAGTGAAAGCCCATGTCAGCGGTGCCGCTGTCGGCGATTCCGTCCACGCGTGAAGTCCGGGCATCGAGGCAGTCCGGGCCGCCGTATCCGATGAAACAGACCTCGTCGGCCGGGCCTGAACCGCTGTCGGTGCAAGGACTGTCCGCCGGGTGGCCGGTGGCCAGTTGGGAGAGGTAGTATTCACCGCTGAGGGCCGCCCACCGCGGGTCGTCGTCGATGTTCCCGGCGCCCCAGGTAACGTTGCCGTTCCCGCCGATTCCAGGCTGGCCGCCCTGCAGGTCGGTGTGGCTGAACAGGGCCCAGCCAGTACCCGACACGTAGACCTGGTCCCCGCCTTCCATTGCGCGGTTGCCGTAGATGATGCAGTTCTCCATGGGCACGGGGATGCCGGCACCCTGCGAGAAGTAGCAACCGCCACCCTCCTCCTCCGCCACGTTGTTGGCCACGGTGAGATTGACCAGCGTGGGGGTGGATTGACGGGTGACGTAGAGGCCGGCGCCGCTGTAGCCGGCCTGATTCTCTACGATCAGGTTGTTGATCACCACGGCCGCCGACTCGCGCATGATCAGCAGCCCGGCCGCGCTCCACTCCGCCATGTTGCCCCGGATCAGGTTGTCGGTCACCGTTGGCGAACAGAAGTCGATGCCGATCCCGCCGGCATCGGAAGCGACGTTCTCCTCGACCCGGTTTCCGGTGATCAGCGCCCGGTCGGCGCGGAAGCAGGCGATCCCCCCGCCGCCCTGTTCGGTCTCGTTGCCGCGGATCAGGTTGTTCACCACCCGGGGCGCGGAAAGGGTGTAGCAATAGACGCCGCCGCCGCCATAGGCCGTGTTGCCGGTGATCGTGTTGCCGCGGATCAGCGGGGCCGAGCCCTGGTCACAGTAGATGCCGCCGCCATAGCGGCCGGCCGGGTTCTCGCCGATCCGGCAGTCAAGAACCCTGGGGGAGGATTCGTTGTGGCAGTAGATGCCGCCGCCGTCATCGTCGGAACGGTTGTCGGAGATGGTGCAGTCCTGGATCGTTGGCGAGGATCCGTCGGTGAGGTGGATGCCGCCGCCATTGTTGTGCGCCGTGTTGCCGGTGATCATGCAGGCCTGGACCGCCGGGGAGGAGGCCGAGCAGTAGAGCCCTCCGCCACCGTGAAAGGCGGTGCTGCCCTGGATCACCACCTCGATCAGCTCCGGGTCCGAATCGTCGAGGGCCATTCCTCCGCCGTCACCAAAGGGGCTGGTGCTGCAGTCGCTGATGGTCAGCCGCTCGAACACTCCCGACGAGCGGGTGCAGCAGACCGCCCCGCCGGCGTTGAGCGCGTAACAGCCGGTCAGTTGACAGTCGGCCACCGTGGGTGAGGCGTTCTGACAGAAGATCGCCCCCCCGAACATGGCCGAGCCGCCGGTGACGGTGAACCCGCGGAAGACCGAATCACGTCCCTCGCCGGAGTGAAAGTGGACCGCCCGGTCCTCGCCGTCGCAGTCGATCACCGTGGCGGCCGCACCGGTCTGCGACTCCACGGTGATGGCCTTGCCGCTGTAGTCGAGACCGATGTTCCCCGGGCCGCTGTAGACGCCGGGACGCACCAGAACCTGGTCGCCGTCCGCGGCACCGTCAATCCCGGCCTGGATGGTCAGAACGTCGCCGCCCCCGGATCCGTCCACCACGATGGTGGCCGCCGGGAGGGCCGCCGGCGCCAGCAGCGCCGCGATGAGGAGGATTACTGAACGATACATCAATCGCCTGTCTGAACTCAGCGGGCCGGTGCGGCCGCCGGGGACGTTTGTTGCCTGATTTCATCATACGTTCGCCCCGGAGATCTGGCAAGGACGGCTTTTCGGAAAACTGCTTGTTATTTTCGTCCCCACGCTCTACATTTGTTGTATGCGATCCGATCCTGTGCAATCTGCGGCCCGCCTGTTCCTTCCGGTGATCCTTCTGCTCGCCGCTTTGCCGGTCGGGGCGGTCACCCTGGAAGTGGACCTTCAGCCGGCTCCGCCCAGGCTGGCGGAGGTCGGAGACGGAACGGTTCGGGTGGAGGCGGACGGCCTGCGTCTGCTGGCCGAACCCGGGGCGCCGCTGCTGCCGGTGCTGCCGCTGACCCTGCTCCTGCCGCCCGGTGAAGAACTGCTGGAATTCCGGGTGGAGGCGGCCGAAGCCACGCCCCTTGAAGGTGCCTGGACGGTGGCCCACGCCCGGCGGCCGCACAAGCTGTCCGCGCCGGAGGTCGAGGATACCCTGCCCGATCCCCGGATTTACACCAGTGACGCCCTCTTTCCGGCATCGCTGCACGGCCAGACAGTGGCATCCCGCTACCGGGGCTTCGGCCTGGTCACCGTGCTGCTCCACCCGGTGCGCTACCGCCCGTCCAGCGGCCGGCTCTTCCACCACTCGAAACTCAGGGTGGTGCTCACCACCCGCCGGGCCGTTGATCCCGCATCACGGCCTCGATTCCTCTCCCTGGATGACGAGACGGTGAATCGCGTCCGCGGGATGGCGGCCAACCCCGGGGCGGTGGAAGCCTATCTCGACCTCGGCGACAGCAGCCACCGCTCCTCCCGGGGCTGGGACCAGGTCGTCATCACCAGCCAGGCGCTGGCCGAACCGTTTCAGGAGTTCGCCACCTGGAAGACCCGCCGCGGCGTCCGCTGCCGGATGGTCACCCTGCCCCAGATTTACGCCCAGTTCACCGAGGGCCCGGACCAGCAGAAGATTCGCGACTTCATCACCATGGCTTACGAGGAGTGGGGCACCCGCTACGTGCTGCTGGGCGGTGACGACGAGGTGGTGCCGCACCGCGGGTTCATGGCCGACGAGATCTTCTACATCGATCTCGACTGTCCGGCCGACCTCTACTATGGCGCCCTGGACGGCACCTGGAACGACGACAACGACGTCTACTGGGGCGAGCTGGCCGAGGCCGACTTCCTGCCCGAGGTCCACGTGGGCCGTGCGTCGGTGGACAGCGTGGCCGAGGCACGGAACTTCATCACCAAGGTCGTTCGCTACCTGGAGTCGCCGGTGCTCGCCGACTGCGAGACCGGGCTGATGCTCGGCGAGGAGACCTGGTGGGATGTGAAGGCCAAGGCCTACAAGGAGGAGATCCGCCTCGGCTCGGACAACTGGGGCGTCAGCACCGCCGGGTTCCCGCCGGAGTTTCTGGTGGGTACGCTCTACGACGTTGAGGGGGTCTGGGACGCGGAAGCCAATCTGTTGCCGTTGCTCAATCGCGGACCCAACCTGATCAACCACGCCGGCCACGCCGACAACTTCGTGGTGATGAAGCTCACCGACTTCATGATCAACGAGGAGAACCTGCAGAACGACGGAGTGGAGAACGGGCTGAGCATCATTTACTCCCAGGGCTGCTACAGCGGGGCCTTCGACGACCGGGACTGGGAGTTCCACTACCTCGAAGAGGACGCGGTGGGCGAAGAGTTGACCACCATCGCCACCGGCGCGGTGGCCTGCGTGATGAACAGCCGCAACGGCTGGGGCAGTTACATCGACACCAACGGCCCCTCGCAGTATTTTGACCGCGAGTTCTTCGACGCCCTCTTTGGCGAGGGAATCGCCAGCCTCGGCGAGGCCGCGGACGACAGCAAGATCGACAACATCTGGTCGGTGGGCAGCAGCTTCTTCCGCTACTGTTACTACACGCTGAATCTTCTGGGCGACCCGGAGATGAAGGTCTGGACCGCCACACCGCGCCCGCTCCAGGTGCTGCACCCGGCCGAAGTGGGGATGGGCGGCATCACCGTGCCGCTCCGCGTCCTGCGCGACGGCCTTCCGGTGTCCGGGGCGCGGGTCTGCCTCTTCCAGGAGAGGGACGGCGGGGCCTATGCCCGGGGCGACACCAACGACGACGGCCGGGTCTGGCTGCCGGTGAGCCTCTCCTCGGTGGATCCGCTGCAGGTCAGCGTCACCGGCCACGATTGCCTGCCGTTCCAGGGCTCGATCACACCCCGCTCCCTGGCTGCCTGGGTCGGCTATCTCGACCACCAGGTGGATGACGATACCTCCGGGGCGAGCAACGGCGACGGGGACGGCGTGGCCGGCAGCGGTGAGACGGTGGAGCTCCCGGTCCAGCTCAGGAATTTCGGGCTGCAGCCGGCGGACGGGGTGGCTGCCGTCCTGTCCAGCGATGACCCCAGGGTCACGGTTACCTCGGGCCAGGCCGACTATGGCCGGCTGGATCCGGGGCAGACCGCCACGCCGCAGTCACCATTCGTGGCCACCATTCACGGTGGCGCTCCCGACGGTTTTGCCGCTCCCCTTACCCTGACCGTCACCGACGGCCTGGGGCGGGAGTGGGTTTCGTCCTTCCTGCTGCCGCTCTCGGCGCCGCTGATCATCTGCCAGGACTTCCAGCTGGCGGATATCGGCGGGGCCACAACCGAAGCGGGCAACGGGATCCTCGAGCCGGGTGAGACGGCGGAGCTCACCCTCATCGTCGCCAACCACGGTTCGCGGGCCGTGGGGGGGCTGCTGGCGCGGGTGGTGAGCCAGGACCCGCTGGTGGAGGTTCTGCAGTCCACCACGACGTTCGGCGATCTGGCTCCGGGGGAGAGCGCCGCGGCCGGGTCGCCGGTGCTGGTCCAGGTCTCCGCCGGGGCTCCCTCGCCCTATCATCCCCAGCTGGACCTGGGCTTCGAGGCCGACTGGGCCTTCCGAGCCCGGGGCGCCCTGGTTCTTGACGTGGTGGGTCTGGGGCTGGCCGAGGACATGGAGGACGGGGGACCGGGCTGGACCCACGGTCCGGTGAAGTGGACCGCTGACGACTGGAACCTCAGTTCGCAGTACGCCGCCGGCGGGACCGGCCAGGCCTGGAAGTGCGGGCCGCCAGCCGTCTGGGAAGCTTACAGCGACCGGATGGACGCGGCCCTGACCTCTCCGCCCTTCGGCCTCCAGGCCGGCTCCATGCTCACCTTCTGGCAGGCCATGGACGCCGAGTTCATGGAGACCTATGAGTACACCGCTCTTGACGGCGGCATCGTGGAGATCAACGTGGACGATGGCGGGTGGGAAGAGCTCCATCCCCAGGGCGGCTTCGAGATGACCATGTTCCCCTTCTGGGTTCCGGTGGCCTTTCCCACCGACACCCGCTGTTTCTCCGGCCTCATCGACAACCGCTACCAGTCCTTCTACCTTGACCAGCGCCAGGGGGTGGCCCGGGTTCGCTTCCGTTTTGGCAGTGACCACTACAAGGCCGATTTCCCCAACGACAACCGCGGCTGGTTCGTGGATGACGTGATGGTTCAGCCGGTGGCGGGGCTGGCGGCCAATCTCGAGCCCACCTGCAAGATGGTCCTGGCCCGGGGGGTGGACTCGATCACCTCCGACTGGGTACTGGCCAACCACGGCAGCGGCAGCGTCAGCGGCTGGGCGATGGTGGTGCTGCTCCAGGAGCCGTACCAGGGCGGGCCGGTGAGCTGGGTGGTGGAGCCATGGCCGCTGACCCTCGCCCCGGGGGAGACGGTCCGCGGGTCGGTGGACTGGTTCATCCCCATGACCCACGGCTGGGACCGCCACCGCCTGGTGATCCGTCTGGCCCCCTCCATCTGGGGCACCCCCCTGGTGCAGGACGGTTTCCCCATCAGCGTCTACGGTGAGTAGAGCCTCGACTGAGCTTCTGACCTGCTGGCGCTCCAGGTTTACACCACAGGAATCGTCGGGACGAACTTGGGAACTCTCCCGGGCTGGGCCGCCTGCTCGAAAGCGAAAGCCGCGCGGAGCAGCACCGGCTCGCTGTGCGCCGTGCCGAAGAGCGAGAGGCCGATGGGCAGGCCGCGAACGGCTCCCATGGGCAGGGTGACATTGGGATACCCCGACACGGCCGGCAGAGTGGAGCTGGAGACCGAGGTGCCGAAGTTGTCGCCGTTCACCAGGTCCACCACCCAGGCCGGGCCGTTGGTGGGGGCGATGATCAGGTCGAGGTCGTCCTTTTCCAGCGCCCGGTCGATGGCCTCCCTGGCCAGCCGCTTGCTCTTGCCCAGGGCGTCGAGATACTCCCCGTCGGTGAGCGGTCCTTTCTCCGCGGCCTTGACGAAGATCTCCTGGCCGAACCAGGGCATGACCTTCCCGCTGTTCTCGTTGTTGAACGCGATCAGGTCCTGCAGGGTGCCCATGCCGTTGGGCGAGCCGTGGGCGGCGAGGTAGCCGGCCAGGTCGGCCTGGAACTCGTAGAGCAGCACCGTGTATTCGGCGGTGTCCAGCCCTTCCCGGTCGCCGAGGTCTGCCGGGTCCACCACTTCGGCCCCCAGCTCCTTGAAGGTCGCGATGGCCGCCGCGAAGATTTTTTCCACGGCGCTGTTGTTGCCGGCGCCGTAGTAGTCGCGCATCACGCCCACCCGCAGGCCGCGGATATCGCCGGTATCGATGACGGTACTGTAGTCGGGCAGCGGGTCGGGGATATCCCCGGCGGCCGGGTCATCCGGGTCCTTTACCGCCATGGCCGCCAGCAGCAGTGCCGCGTCCTGCACCGAGCGGGCCATGGGGCCGGCGGTGTCCTGGCTGTGGGCGATGGGGACGATGCCGTCGCGGCTGACCAGGCCCAGGGTGGGCTTGATCCCCACGATGCCGCTGGTGCCCGCGGGGCAGACTACGGAGCCGTCGGTTTCGGTGCCCACGGCCAGCGGCGCCAGGCCGGCAGCCACCGCCACCGCCGAACCGCTGGACGATCCGCAGGGCGAGCGGTCGAGCACGTGGGGGTTGCGGGTCTGGCCGCCCTGGCTGCTCCAGCCGCTGGTGGAGTGCTCGGAGCGGAAGTTGGCCCACTCGCTGAGATTGGCCTTGGCCAGGATCACGGCGCCGGCCTCGCGCAGCCGGGCCACCAGAAAGGCATCCTGCCCGGCCTGGTGGCCGGCCAGGGCCAGGGAGCCGGCAGTGGTGGTCATCCGGTCGCCGGTGTCGATGTTCGCCTTGAGCACCACCGGTATGCCGTGCAGCGGCCCGCGGGGCCCGATCTGCCGGCGCTCCCCGTCCAGGGCTGCGGCGATCTCCAGCGCCGCGGGATTGATCTCGATGATGGCATTGAGCCGCGGTCCGGAATCATCCAGCTCGGCGATACGGTCCAGACAGTGGCGGGTCAGCTCCTCGGCGGTGAGCTGCCCCTCGTCCATCAGCGATTGCAGCGCTTCGATGTCCAGTTGCTCCAGCTGGAGTTCTGCCTGTTCCGCCGGCGGCGTTTCGCTCAGCGGTCCGCCGCAGCCGGACAGGAACAGGAGGCCCATAAGGAACAGGGACGACGAACCGCGCGGGATGCCTGAATGCATGATCAACCTCCGTTGTGATGACGTGCGCTCCGCTTACTTATCCTTGATCACGTCGTCGGCCCAACTGATGGCCGCGGCCACCCTGGGGAATCCCACCGTGGACACCAGGATCAACAGCGCGTGGTAGACCTCGTCCGGGGTGGCGCCGGCGGCCAGCGCCCGGCGGGTGTGGCTGTGCACCGCCCCTTCGGAGCTGGAGACCGCCGCCGCGGCCAGCTTCACCAGGTGGCCCACCTTCTTCTCCAGCGGCCCCTCATCGCGCACGGTGGATCCGAGGTTTTCAATGGCGGCCATGGTTTTTGGGAAACGCTGTTTCAGCGATTCGTAGTGGTTGGGCATTTCCTTGGTGCTCATCCGGTCTCTCCTTTTTTCAGACGGTCACGACCCCCGGGAGTGGAGGAAGCCGGCCACTCCTTCGGCGATCGATGCCATTTTCCCGTAGTCCAGCGTGTCGGGCGTGTCTTCCGCGGTGTGGTAGTGGGGGTTTCTGATGAAGGCGGTGTCGGTGATCATCACCGCGGAGATTCCTTCAGCCCAGTAGTTGCGGTGGTCCGAATAGCTGAGCCCGCCCGGGTCGGGCCCATTGTAGGAGACGGCGTCGATTCCCGCGGTGCCGTCGATCCAGGAACGCACTTCCCGGGCCAGGATCCGGTCCGACCAGCGGCCGGTCACGGCGATGAAGTCGCCACGATCGGTGTAGGCCAGGTCGAGAAGCCACATCGGCCAGGGCTGCTCCTCGGTGTAGTAGCCGAGCATTTCCAGGCAGATCATGCCGGCCACCCGGTCCGGGCCCGCGGCCAGCTGGTGGGCGTGGACGTAGCTGCCCATGTTCGTCGAAGCAAAATAGGGCGGCTCCTCGGTGCAGAAGGCGACAAAAACTATCTGCGCCTGCAGGTCGTCACGATCACCCAGCAGGCGGGCGATCTCCATCAATACCGCCGTGCCGCTGGCGTTGTCGTCGGCCCCGGGCCGTTCCATGTAGGCGTCATAGTGCGCACCGAGGACATACACGGTTCCGCTGCGCGGCCCCAGGGTTCCCACCACGTTGCGGTATGTCTGGCCGTCGGCCTCGTATTCCTGGAAGCGGGCCTCCAGGCCGGCCTCCTCGAACCCGGCCCGGATATAGACGGCCGCGGTCAGCAGGTTGTCCGGGTTCCCGGCATCCCGCGGGAAGCAGCTCTCGACGATGAAGCGCAGGTCTTCCTCGATCCGTGCTGCGCTGGCCAGCCCCTGGAAACCGTTGCGGTCCACGGCGGCCATGGGCTGCCGGACCAGGCCGACGAAGAACCCGAGGAGCAGAAAGATCCCACCGATGACACCGATGAAGATCTTGATGATAGACCGGCGGTATTTCATCGGGGCCTCAGGTGTCGTCTCCCAGCACGAACAGGGTGAGGATCGGTTCGGCGATGGCCCAGATTTTTTCCCACTCCGGTTCCGGGGTCTCGAAATACATCACGTAGAGCGTCCCCGTCTCCGCGTTGCCGATCACCAGGTACTGCATCAACAATGGTCCGCTCTCACCGGTCACCCGCACCCGGCAGCCGTACCCTTTCAGTTTGCCGCCGCCGGCTTCGAACGGCTCTTCCAGCACGTCCTTGTCCTTGACCATGTCCAGAATGAACGCCCCGGCGTAGCCCACCGCGTCGAAACCCTTGCCCTTGCGCAGGACGTTGATCGTCAGGCCGGTTTCGAAGCTTCCTTTCTCGTCGATGTTTTCCCGGGTCACGAAGTAGGCCAGGGTTTCCTTGACCCGTGTTTCCTTGAAGTGCCAGGAGACAGGAACGAGAAATGCCGCATGGATTTCATCGAGATGCTTCCAGTTGTAACCCGCCGGCGGCGTGGGCAGGTCGATTGCCCCGGCCGCAGCGGAGACGAGGCCCAGCAGCAGCAGGGTGAGGACAAGGTGGCGCGGTTTCATGGTGCTCGTCTCCGGTGGTGCTTGTCGTTTCCGGTTGCTCAATCCGATCCGGGCCCCGGCATGACGAACCAGAGGATCAGGTAGGCCAGGATACCGGGGAAAGCGACGCTGGCTATCGAAACGAGGATGTAGAGGACCCTCACCATGGTCGGCGACCAGCCGAGCCAGTCGGCAATTCCTCCGCAGACACCGCCCAGCCACCGGTCTCTGGACCGGACCAGTTTACCACTCGTGCTCATTGGTTTTCTCCTTCCGCTTCCACTGTTGTCACTCAGTCTTTCATCATTGCTTACGATCACCGGCCGCATCTTGTTTGCCGGCCCGCTATTTCCCCCACGTCTTCTGCATCTCCTCCAGCGGCACGCCCCGGGTTTCGGGGACCATCACCTTGACCCAGATCAGCTGCAGCACCATCATCAGACAGAAGAAGGAGAAGATGTATCCCGGTGCAAAGGTTTCAGCCATTCGGGGAAAGACCAGGGTCAGCAGCGCGGCAAAAACCCAGTGGGTGCCGCAGCCCAGGGCCTGGCCCGCGGAGCGGTCGCGGTTGGGGAAAATCTCGCCGATGAAAACCCAGATCACCGCGCCCTGGCCCACGGCATGGGAGGCGATGAAGGCAAAGATACAGAACGGGACGATGCCGAAGTTTTCGGAAGAGAAGCCCCAGGCGCAGAGGCCGAGGGAGAGGATGTAGCCCACCGAGCCGATGTAGAGCAGGGTCCGCCGGCCCATGCGGTCGATGAGGTAGAGCCCCACGAAGGTGAACACCAGGTTGGTGACGCCGATGCCCACCGACTGCAGCAGGGCCGCCCGTTCACCGAGGCCGGTGAATTCGAAGATCCGCGGGGCGAAGTAGAGCACGGCGTTGATCCCCGAGAGCTGGTTGAAGAAGGCCACCAGGATCGCCAGCATGATCGGGTAGCGCAGCCGGGCGGACCAGAAGCGGCGTTTCTCCGTCCTGTCGCCGGCGCCGGTGGCGATTCGGTTTGCCCGGGCACAGAGTTCCTCCTCGCTGAGCTGCGGGTCGATGCGGCGAAAGACGTCGACTCCCTCCTCCCGGCGGTTGTGCAGGATCAGCCAGCGGGGGCTTTCCGGCAGGCCGAGGCAGAGCAGGGCAAAGACCAGGGCCGGGATCGCCTCCACCCCCAGCATCCAGCGCCAGGCATGTTCGCCGAAACCGGCAAGCAGCGCATTGGAGAGGAAGGCGACGAGGATTCCGAAAACGATGTTGAACTGGAACAGGCCCACCAGCCGCCCGCGGTAGCGTGCCGGAGAGATCTCGGCGATGAACAGCGGAGCCGCGACGGTGGAGATGCCCACCCCCAGGCCGCCGATGAAGCGGGCGATCATGAAGGTGTAGACATCCGGTGCCAGGGCCGAGCCCACCGCGGAGACCAGGTAGAGGATGCCGATCCAGAGCAGGGTGGTTTTTCTGCCGAAACGCTCGCTGGGCCAGCCGCCGCCCAGCGCACCGATCACCGTGCCCCAGAGGGCCATGCTCACCGCCAGGCCGTGCTGGCCGCTGCCCAGACCCCACAGGACCTGGATTCGCTGCTCGGCGCCGGAGATGACCACCGTGTCGAAACCGAAGAGAAAACCGGCAAGGGAGGAACTGAGCGACCAGAAGAAGAGACGTTTGTAGGGCAGCGTCATTCGGCACTCCTGCAGGGATCAGAGGGACGTCAGCCGTTGTCCTCGCCGTCATGGAATCGGGACAGGAGGTAACTGACGCTGAACAGAACCATCAGGGCGCATTCGATCAGGAGCAGCGGCAACAGCGAAGAGAGCTTGGTGAACCCGGCCAGTGAGGCGGTCAGCCCGCTGGCCAGCATCCCCAGGATCACTATCACGGTGATCGGCAGCACACCGCGGCGCGCCACCGGGTCCCGGTCGGCCCAGATCAGCAACAGGGTCCAGCCCACCATCAGCGAACCGCCCATCCCCATGGCGTAGCGGTAGGGCAGTTCCGGCGTGTAGTGGGTCAGCGGGCTCTGCTGGCCGAAGATCGCCTGGCTGAGCATCATCATCGCCGCCAGCGCGTCGGCCATGATCCCCACCCGGTAGCTCATGCGCAGCAGTTCTCGAGGCTGCATGGTTCACCTCCCTTTGTGTCCCTATTCTACATGGAACCGGGTCTTGCGGCATTACCGGTGAGCACCTCGTACAGTTTCCCCTTGAAGGCGGTATCCAGTTCTTCGAGACTGCGCAGGCCGAAGATAAGGGCCAGGGTCAGCGGATCGGCGCGGAACATGGTGTCACCCTCGTAGAATCCGTATCGCTGGATGTAGTAGGGCACCATCTCGCCGGTGTGGATGCGGGTCAGCCTGTCCACCAGCCGGGCCATCCGGGTCTTGTCCAGGTAACCGTATTTCTCGTTGAGGTACGCCTGTTCCCCGGAGTCGAGGTCCCGTCTGAACTCCAGCTGGTACATGCCGAGGATGCCGTCGTCGAAGATCGACTCCTGCCAGCCCTTGCCGCTGGACGCTTCGAGGATGCGGACGGTCCGCCCGCGGCAGCGGAAACTGTCGATGCGGCGCAGGGGCCGTCCCTCTGCACGCATCTGCCGGTCGTGGAGCAACACGATATTCCACAGTTGGAACAGCTCCCTTGCCAGCTCCGGATGGGTCAGACCCATGGCCCGGACCAGCCGGTTGTCGCGGGTCAGCACGCCGATGATGTCTTCACCGGATCCCATGAAACCGGCTCGGGAGAACTGTCTCGGCCGGCCCCGTGCAGTGATCTCCTTCACGGTGAGGCCGGTGATGGTCCCCGTTTTCGACAACTCCTCCTCCGAGTGCAGCCCGGTGCGGGCCAGGGTGGGGAAGTCCGCCCCGTCCACCTCCAGCTGGCTGCCCTTGCCGAACAGGCCTTTCCGGTAGTTCCGCGGGGCGCCGTTCTCCACCGTCACCGGGATGACCGACGAAGTACGGTCCGCTTTCCGGTATCCGAGCACCACTACCGTGCCGTCCTCGGCGGTGAACGGGGAGGGGAAGGTCGGCCTCCTGTCGAGCACGGTGGGATAGAGGGGCCAGGAGATGCCATTGACGGCAATTGATTCACCGCCGGCGGCCGCACCCGTGGCCGCACCGAGCAGGAGAGCGAGCAGGATCGGGGACATACATAAATTCATAAGTTACTCTTAACCAGTTGCTGAATAAAACCTTCGAACCGCTCCAGCCCTGTGGGCAGGTCGGCGCGGCCGAAGCCGATGCGAAAGGCGTTGAACTCCGGCCTGTACACGGTTCCCGGAATCAGCAGGACACCGGCCTGCTGCAGGAGATCAGCACAAAACTGATCCACTGATCCGCAGAGTAATCCGGGGAAGGCGATGGACCCGGCGCGGGGCCGGGACCAGCGGAACAGGTCAGGATAGGAACCGAAGAAGTCGTCCAGCAGGTCGAGGTTGGCGCGGATAATGCCCAGGTTGCGCTCCACGATCGGCCCGCGGTGCCGCAGGGCCAGGTCGGCGAGGAACTCGCTGGGGCCGCTGCTGCAGATGGTGGTGTAGTCCTTGAAGGCGGCCAGCGACCGGTAGAGCGGTACGTTGCGGGTGGCGATCCAGCCGATGCGCAGGCCGGCCAGGCCGTAGGTTTTCGACATCACACCCAGCGACACGGCACGTTCGTTGAGATCGGTCATGGAGGGCAGTAGGTCGCCGGGTTCGTGCTCCAGGCCGCGGTAAACCTCGTCGGAAAAGAGAAGGAAACCATGTCGATCGGAGAGTGCCGATAGTTCGCGGAGAAACGCCTCATCGGGCAGGAACCCGGTGGGATTGTGGGGGACGTTGAGCACCACCACCCGGGTGCGTCCGGTGAGGTAGCGTTCCAGTTGACCCAGGTCGAGCGCCCAGCCATTGCGGGGGTCGCCCTGCCAGTGGGTCACCTCGGCGCCGATGCCCCGCGCCACCTCACCCAGTGACTGGTAGTACGGAGAGTGGACCACCACGTGATCCCTCGGTTCGAGGGCCACGTTCATGAAATTGAAGATCGCTTCCTCGGCGCCGCTGTGCACCAGGACCTGGTCCGGCCGGACCCCCTCGTAGAGAGTGGTGATGGCCTGCCGGAGGTCGGGGTCGCCCAGGGACTCGGTATATCCCAGCCTGAGCTTCAGGAATCGGTCGCCGGTACCCGGCTCCAGCGCCAGCAGCTCGCCCAGTTCGAGACTCTCGCAGTCCGAGGCACAGAGGACGTAGGGTGCGCTGAACTCGTGTTCGGCGAGATAACGTTCCAGCCGGAAGTTCTCGAGTTTCATTGAAGACAGTTTCCGATCTTGTCGACGATCCGCTCCACGTCGTCGAGGGTCACCCCGCAAAAGAGGATTTCCTGGGGGTAGATCATCACGTTGGGGCCCTTCCCGCAAAGACCCAGACAGCCGCTTTGCGAGACCCGCACCTGGGGCACGAACCAGCCCCGGGCCTTCACCGCGTCCTTGATCCGGGCCTTGATCTCCATACCGCTATCGTCGGCGCAGGATCTGCGTTCGCCCTGCCGGTCGTTGACGCAGATAAAGACGTGGCACTTGAATGGTGTGTTCTCCATCGGTTTATGCTCCGAAATATGTTCAGAGTTCCTGTGGTCATTCTACAACGGAAGGCGGCTTTCCGGGCTGGCCCGCCTGCTTCCTGGCAAATTTATACCAGACCACCGGGAAGACAAATATGTTCAGCAGGAATATGGTCCAATACCAGTTGTGTTTTTTTTCGCTGGTCAGGTCAGCCTTGTTGATCAGGGTGCAGGAATAGACCACCAGCGAGATGGTGAGGACATTGAGGCCGACCACCGTGGCCATCAGGAAGGGGAGCACCTCCCTCGGCGACCCGCCCGTCGTGCCGATCACGACTACTGTCGCGATGAGCAGGATGATCCAGAGGAGTGGAGCCCATGAAAGCAGCCCCAGCCACACCACCCGTCGGCGGCTGGAGGATGCTGCGGTTTCTGGTCTCGCCGCCTCCACCGTCCGGTGGGGCTGGTTCACTCGCGACCAGACAAACTTGTGCCAGACAAAAGGAAAGGCCATGGCGTGAAAGAGGAAGATCATCCAGCCCCAGCTGTATTTCTGGTTGCTGGTCAGGTCCGCCTCCCGGCTGATCAGGACGATGTAGTAAACGATCAGGGCCAGGGTAATGATATTGACACCAATAAAAGTAATGACAAAACTGCCGGCCATTATCTTCTGACCCAGTTCCCATTTTCCGGCGGTAACCATCAGGATCATGAACAGTACCGTCCAGCAGCAGGGCATCCATGAGATCACGCCCAGCAGCTTCGCCTGGTTCCTGGTGAAGGTCATCGGTTCTTTTTTTGGTTTGTTCAGTTCTGTCATGGTTCCGGTTTCCGTTATTACCGTGCTCAGCTCATTCCCAGATACATCCCCCCGAAATAGGGCACCAGCCAGACCAGCCAGACGATCAGGCTGTAGCGGTGGAAGTTGGACCGGGCCTGCTCGGTACCTCTCCTTGCCACCCGGGTGGCCCAGACCGCGTGGATCAGCATCAGCCAGAGCGCGATCTGTCCGGTGAGGGTGTGCGGTTCGAGGATGTCGAACTTCCCCCGGGCCAGGGCGTGCATGGCCAGGGTGCCCGAGATGTCAAAGGCCAGGCCGGTCCAGAAGGCGGCCACGTGCCAGGGTTTGAGATAAAGGGCGATCCGTTCGGCCCAGACCCCGAGGGAGTAGAAAAACAGGGCCAGGGTGATCAGCGTGAATGACGAGATGAGCAGGGTCGGCATGAAATTCCCTCTGGCGGCCATGCCTGACTATGGGGCTGCGAGCCACCGGGATCGGATCAGTTACCCTGAATATAACTCTGATGGCTCGCAAGATGCTACTGGTGTGTGGGAATGACCCGACTCGGCATTTCGCCGACCGGCATCATCGCCCAGCTCGTCCTTGAAGAAGATGGGATTCTGTTCCGGAAGTCGTTATCCGTAGGGAGGACGGTCTGTTGAGGGCTTTGGAACCGTAGAGAGGTGGAGGTAAATAAAAAGCCCGGGCTCCGCCCGGGCTTTTTATTCGTCCAATTGCCGGGTCAGCGCTTACGGGGCGATCCCGGTGACCGTGCTCACCGCGGTTGCGGTGTCCCCGGCCGGCAGATAGGGCGGCTGGTTGTAGGGTGACGGGGTCACGTCCTCCCCGACGAGGGTGAAGACATTGTCGCCCACGACGGTGGCCAGCCCGGGGAAGGGCTGGTTCCAGCTGGTGGACCAGGTCTCGCCCGGGTCGAGGTTGGTCCACCCCGCCGCGCCAGTTTCCGAAGACGGAGCCGTTGCCGATCACCACATTGATCCGTGCCGCTGCCCGGCGGAAGGTTCCGGCATGGTTGACCAGCTCCGCGGTAAAACTGCTGATGAACGGGAGTGTGCCCGAAGAGGGAAGCGTGGTCAGGGCGACCGCGATGGTTCCCGTGGGTGATGCGCTGACATATGTGGATCCCGTGTCCGCCCCGCTCTGAGCGATGCCGTAGGAGCTCGAGGTGGAGGCGGCGGAGAAGTCATACCAGCCCTCGGGGCCGGCAGGCGCCTGAACCGTCCAACTGGCCTCCGCACTGGCGGAGGCGGCCAGGCTGCCCAGGGCCTGGGGGTTGTCCCCGGCCATCAGGGTCATGCCCGCGGGCAGGGTCAGTTCAACTTCGATGTTGTGACCGGAGATGTCGCCGCTGTTCTCCACCGTGGTGCTGACGGTGAACGACTGGCCGAACCCCACACCGGCCGGCACGTCGAGGGTCAGTGCGCTGAGGTCGGGACCGTTGACCAGGGCCCAGTTCTCCTCGGTGGCCAGGGCATAGGCCTCGCTGGCTGCCCCGTCAATGGTGGATGCGGAATAGACCTTGATCACCTTGTTCCCATCAGCGCCGGCCGAGACCTGGTGGACGTTGTCGATGGTATTGAGGTCCGAATCGTCCGTCCCGCCGTCCGCTTCGTCGTAGAGCGCGAGGTCGATGTTGGTCAGGTCATACCAGGTGGTGGGGTAGCTGCTCCCGTTGTAACCCACGCGGCGGTTCCAGGCCAGGGTCGATTTCTCGTCGGCATACATCCAGCCGGCGTAGAGATCAAAACTGTCGCCGCCGCTGCCGGCGGCCGTCACATCGTCAATGAAATGATCCCCGGCATGGAAGTGGGCCTCGGCCAGATCGAGATAGCCCCAGCCGAACCGCTTGTCCCAGTGGTCGCCGCTCACCGGCCCGTCGTCAGCGGTGGTTTCGGTGTTGTTGCAGGTCCAGGCATCGGCGGTGTTGATCAGGATCGCCCGCACGGCCATGGAACTGCTCACCCCGAAATCGTAGAGCAGCAGCGCCCCGGACCCGGTTTTCGGCGCCGCCGAGCTGGTCCCTCCCAGGTCTTGCCAGCCGCCGCCGGAATCGGGGCTGTGGGTATTGTTGCCCGGAGCGGTGATATCCGGCTTGCGCCGCTGGCCCAGGGTGGGGCCGGTGCTGCTGGAGGAGGTGATTTCGTCGTCCGCACGGGTCACGGTGTTCATGTCGTTCATATTGGCCGAAGCCAGCAGGTTGTAGGCCGGTGCCGGGTGGGTGATGGTAGTGGTTCCCCAGTATCCGTTTCCGCAGGACTTGGCCACCATGACGTTGTAGGTATTGATCGCGCCGTCGAAGAAGCGGTCGAAATTGCTGTAATCGGTGTCGTTGGCCGTGCCGTTGCCAAACGAATAGTTGAACACCTCCGCCGACTCACCGCTGTAGGTCAGGATGGTGTCGAACGAGTTCATGGTGGTGGAATCGGCGCCGCCATCATCGACAAAAATGGTGTCCAGCCCGTAGGCCAGCCCGCGGTAGGTGCTGTCGGTGCTGGCATACATCCCGGTGGTGCCGGTGCCATGGTAGCCGTTGGAACTGTAGAACTCGATGAAGTTGTGGGAACTCAGCGCGGGGTGGGTCTCGTCCACGCCGGTGTCCACCGAGGCGATGTCCCAGGGGTCGCCGTTGATGGCGGGGAAGTCGCCGTGAAACGCATCGGCGCCCAGGGAGGTGAGCTGGTTGTCCAGCTCCGGTGAGCCGGGATGGTCGGCGCTGATGGTGAGCACCAGGGGGTGATTGGCCAGTGCCTGGATCGATGCCACCGGCACCGCCGCGGTGATGATATTCATTGCCGTCAACCGGTTGATCACCACACCGCCCTGCGACTGGATGAAGGCGGCCAGCTTCTCCTGGCCGGGAGCGCAGGCTGTTTTCAGTTCGGCGGTGATCTCGTCATTGATGCGGGACAGTTCCCGGTCCAAATCCACCTTCAACTGCCGGATCCGCTCCTGATCGTCCGCCGGCCGGAAATTGCCCCAGTAGTGGACGAAGAGCTTTTCTTCCGCCTCGCGGAGGAGTCTATCGTGGGGGAAATGCCGGCGGCGGCGCTCCATGATCTCATTGCCCAGAGAATCCACCTTCTCCTGGTGTGATTGCCGCACCCGGCGGCTCACCGCGTCGCCCTCCTGATCGGTGAGAAAGATGTTCACCACCACCATCCCGGCGGGGGTGAGCGGCGCGCTGTTGCTGACCGTGCCGCTGTGAACCATCCGGGCCAGCAGCGGGTCGAGCTTGACCACCGGCTGTGAGCCCTGATCCTCCGCGGCATGAACCGTAACAACGGCCGTGGAGCAGGCCAGGAGAAGAGCAATAGAGAAAATGAATTCGCGTTTCATTGTACAACCTCCGGTGGGAACTTCTGTGCTACGAGCTTTCTTCAGGGAAGCAGGTTTTGCCGATGTTGTCAAACGTGGTGGCGGCAACCAGTCTACGCTACTCGGACGCTTCCCACTCAATTTCGGCAGGTTTGGTGAAGAGGTCCATATCCGGCTCCAGGCCGGTTTCGTAGGATACGTAGCGTAGCAAGTAGACGGGCTGACCCCGCTCGATCACTGCCACGGCCCACGGGTGACGGGTCTGGGGATCGATCATCAACCGGATGGTCAGCGCACCTCCTGTTGAATACTCATACTGCAGCAGTGTGAGGTCGGCGATGATGACCGATGTCGGTTCGACTCCCCTCTCTTGCATGTAGGCCAGTTCACAGCCGAACTCGAACTCGGCAAAGGGGCTGTCGTGACTGCCCACCAGCGGGGCATGGAAGTCAAAGGTCTCGGCCCGGTCCACGATGTGCCGGCCCGTCCTGGCTGCCCTGTTGACCATCCAGGTGTCACGGTTGTTGACCACCACCAGGGCATGGACGCCGTTCTCCAGGTCGGGCTGCTCCTCCAGCCGGGCGAAATGGGAACCCCAGCGGTAGAGGGTCTTGGGCTGCGTGGCGAAGTCGCCCTTCTCGTAGCCGGGAGTGGCGTCACGGAAGGTGATCTTGACCATCTTTTGCGGTGCGCAGCCGGCAAAAGCGGCCAGGGGATTGAGCAGAACCAGAACCAGTATCGACAACAGCAGTCGCATGGTGACCTCAAAGGGGAAGTGGTACGTTCGGTTTATACCTGTTCCGGATTCGACTATTGACCATCAATTATACCCGATTAACGGTATCGGGACGAGACAGGGGCGAAAAATTCAGAATCTGCCATGCCGGGGGAGGTTCGGTTGCGAGATTTATCAATTCATATAAAATCGCAAGGTATAATATGGATAGGAGGAGCTCTCAAGGTTCCGGTGCGGCTGCTTGGGGAGTATCCCCGAGCGGCCGCACCCACCCCATTAATAGCAGGCGCGTTTGTGGACTGAGTCGATTTCAGGACCTATAGTATGGAAAGGCAGTTTCGCCGCCGTGGTTGTTCCTGCCTGGTTGCCTTGCCCCTTATCTGATTTCACGAGGAGTACCATGTTCCAACGTCGTATCCCGTTCCCGGCCGCAGTGCCGGTGGTCGTCCTGTCCGCCCTGATCCTGCTGATTCCGGCCGTGGCCTCGGCCTCAGGCATCTCATACCTGCCCGGCCTTGACCGCGCCGGAGCGGTGGAGAAGCTCGCCCTCGAGCCGTCGGTGGCCCTGCTCGCCTGGGATTTGCCCGGCGGCCTGTTGCTGGCCGACCGCCTGGGGGAGAGCGGGGCAGTGGTTTCCGGCGAACCCTTTGTTGCGGCCTACCCGCGGAGCCAGTGGTTCCTGGTGGATGCGAGGCCCTTGCGGGCGGGGAGCGAGCCCCAGATGACAACCATCAGGAGTCTGGAGCAGTTCGGGATGGTGCATCTCCGGGATGGCGGTTTTGCCCTGCTGGAGGTGCCGGCTGGTGCGCTGGACGATTTCCCGGGCCAGCAGTTCCGGATGCAGCGCATCCCCCTTGACCCGCCGCCGGCCGGCTGGGAGGGCTACGGGGAACGGCTGACAGAATCGGTGGGCCGTACCGGCGGCAGCCGGCTGGCCGATCCGGTGGACGTGGCCGCCTTTCTGGCCGAAGGTGACGAGTCGGCCTTCCAGTTGATGCTGCAGGAGATCACCGGGGCCGCCAGTTTCTGGTACAACGGCAACTGGCACTCGGTGAGCACGCGCTACTACTCCACCACCGCCAAAAACCTGGTGGGGGACTATCTCTTCGGGATACTGGAAGACTACGGCTACACCGTGGAGTTCGAGAGCTTCTATTTCAACGGCCAGCCCTGCCGCAATGTGGTGGCCACGAAAACCGGTGTGACCACCCCTGACGAGTACGTGGTGCTGGGAGCGCACTACGACTCCACCAGTCCCCAGGCGTCCACCCTGGCCCCGGGGGCCGAGGACAACGGGTCGGGCTCCTGCCTGGTGATGGAGATCGCACGGATGGCCGCGGGTTACGACTTCGACCGTTCGGTGCAGTTCGTGCTCTTCGACTGCGAAGAGCAGGGTCTCAACGGCAGCGAGCACTTCGTCGACGAGGCCATCGCCGCCGGCCGGGTGATCGTCTCGGCGATCACTGCCGACATGGTGACCTATTACAGCTCGCACTACGGGGTGCTCATCGAGGGCGAGACCGAGTGGGAGGCACTGATGAGCGTGATGGAGGACGCGGTGGCCGACTACACCACGCTGAGCAGCCGCAAGGACTACTACAGCTGGGGCAGCGACCACGTGCCCTTCCAGCAGGCGGGCATCCCGGCCTTCCTGGCCATCGACTGGGACTGGGGTTCCTACCCCCACTACCACCAGACCTCGGACACCTGGGCCAATGTGGCGGCCACGGCCCACATCGGCTACGAGATCTCCCAGGCCTGTGCCGCCACCCTGGCCGAGGTGGCCGGTCTGCGGCCGGCGGTGACTGACACGGTCGCGGCGTCGCTGACCTGCCTGCCGTCTGCGGGCACCGTGCCTTTCACCACCCAGATGACTGTCAGCCTGGGGAACCTGTACAGCGGGCAGTCCAGAAGGATCGCCGGGCGGATGGATGTGGCCCTGGCCGGCGGCGCCTCCTTCGGCTCCTGGCGGGCCGGGTGGACCAATGTGGCTGCCGGAGCAAGCTACGATGCGGTGTGGAACACCACCATCCCGGCCCTGGGGTCGGTGGTGGGGAACAACGTCTTCACCCTCTCGGTGGAGGACATCACCGTGGCGCCTTACAACCAGCCGCCTTACCCGCCGGCCGGCGACACGGCCAGCGCGGTCTGCACGGTTACCGGGGTGGCGCCCTGAGCTGCTGGAGGTGATTGACTGCGGACCTGAGATGTCCTATTCTTTTCTTGACGCTCGGGGAGGCGGTGAGTCTCCACCGGCACATTGGCAATCAGGTCTTCTGACTTCCCGGTCCGATGCACGCAGAGAACGAGGCGACGCCAATCCCTCCTTGCTCTTCCCGGCTGCGAATCCAGAGACCGTGCGGCGACGACACCGGGGGCGGTGCCCGGCCCGGACCCCTGTCCCAACAAGGTGTCGTCTTGGCCATGATCCGTGGACCCGTGGGCGGCTGAGGTCGGGCGTGCTCGGAAAGGAGAACCAGCGCAGGTAGAGTGAGCAGCCGGCAGCCTCGCTGCTTCCGGCTGGATGAAGACAGCGTATTTTTTTCAAGGAAGCGAGAACAATGTCCAAGAATCTCTATATCGGCAATCTCCCCTTCACCTCTTCCGAAGGTGATGTTAGCGAACTGTTTTCCCAGTATGGCACCGTCGAGTCGGTGAGACTGATCACCGACCGCGACACCGGCCGCCCCCGCGGCTTCGGTTTCGTGGAGATGGACGACGAGGGCGCCGACAAGGCGATCCAGGAACTGGACGGCACCGATCTCGGCGGCCGCAACATCCGGGTCAACGAAGCCCGCCCGCGGGAGGAGCGGTCCCAGCGGTGGTAGGCTTGTAGCCGATTCGTATATCAAAGCGGGATGGGGTGCCGGCCGGTGTTTCGTCCCGCTTTTTGTGTACATCTGGAAACGAGAACGGTTCTACTCCGCGGCAAACCTGATCAGGCTGATCCGTTCGATGCGCAGGGGGCCGGCTTTCTCCTTGATCCGGATCTGGATCGCGGCCACCGGGCCGCGCCAGGCCCAGTTGGGCATCAGGCCCAGGTCCACCCGGTAGTCGCGGGCCGTACCGTCTCCGGTGACGACGAAGGAGACCCGGGCCCGGTTGGTGAAATGAACGTCGGTCGCCGGACGGTAGTGGATGTCCACTTCCAGGTCTTCGTCGGCGGAGAGGCGGAGGACCAGGGCGTCGGCGGCGGCCGGGTCGAGGTCCAGGGGCGGGGAGGTGAGCCGCGGCTGCCTGGCATGATTGCCGGTGGTGAAGACAAAGCTCTCCCCCTCCACCCGTGAGGCGGTCCGGACCGGACCGCGGCGGCGCCACTGTTTGGCGATGGCGGCAGCGCCCCACTCCCGTACCGTGGCGTGGCTCACCGGTGTCCGGGCGAAGAGCCGCGGCAACTGGCCCAGGTGCGAGGCAAAGGACTCGTGTTCGAGGAAGACCTCCAGCTCCTCGGTGCGCGGATGCCCCGGCTCATCTTCGCGGACCAGCAAAATCGTGTCGCCGATCACGGTGAACGGCCGGTAGTGCCGGTAGAGGTGGCGCGTGATCAAGGGCTGGCGCAGCGGGTGGAGGATCCGGTCGTAGTCGTATTTCCGCATGTTTCCCGAGGGGAAGGTGACAAAGCGGGGCCGCTGCTCCTGGAGGTCAGCCACCACCTCCTGTTGGGCTTCGAGGGAGGCGGCGTAGGTGGTCTGGACATAGCGGGTGGGACAGGGCCGGTCGGCGAGGAAATAGAACAGCCCCATGTTGGTGAAGTCATAGAACGGCTCCCCCGGGTCGAGGTGCCGGTGCAGGAAGCCGGTCACGCCTTCGATCCAGCGGGCCGAGTGCTCCACGTCGGCCACCCCGTACCCGGCGCGATCCAAGCGCAGTTCACGCATCGGTTCGTCCGGTCCGGAGATCAGCGGCGGTTCGCGCTTCAGTGCCTGAATCGAGCGGCCCGGCGCGGTCTCCGCCTGGTACAGCCCGAGGAGGACCAGCAGACCGGTCAACGGCACCAGCGCGGCCAGTGACAGTGCCCGGCGTGCCGGCCTGCCGCGGGCGGCGAACAGCCCCGCTCCGTGGTGCACGATGAGCATCAGCAGGACGAGGAAGATCAGCGGGGTCATTTTGATCACGTGGTCCATGTCCGGCCGGCGGATCACGGCACGGTAGAAGACCAGCGCCCCGGCCAGCGGCACGGCCAGCGCGGGCACGGCCCGGCGCAGACTCCAGGCCGGGCTGCGCGACGCCAGGTGGCCCAGCCCCCAGAGGATCACCATGGCCGGCAGATAGGTGACCAACATTTTGGCCGGCTGCCCCAGTACCGGCATCAGGGTGGCGTAGGGATGGGAAGAACGGTCGGAGAGGCCAAAGACGATCTCGCTGCTCACCCGGAAAAAGGGAATCAGCGCTTCCTGGGTCATCAACCAGGTGAGCGGGACCAGCGCCCCGGCTGCGGCCCCGGCAATGAACGCGCCGGCCTGTTTTCCTGCCCGGGAGGCCCGGTCGTAGAGGTTCCCCTGGGGGAAGCGGAGGGCCCCGTAGCCGAGGATCAGCGCCGCGGAGAGCAGCGCGCCCATCCCCCCGTCGAGACTGTGGAAGACGGCCAGTGCGGCCAGTGCTCCAGCCGCGGCCGGTCTGGTCGTGTCCTGTCCCCTGTCCCGCAACCAGCCGGCCAGCAGGGCAAAGGCGAGGTAGGGCAAAATGTAGCGCACATTGGGTGGCGCCACCCAGTGCAACAGGAGCAGTACCGCGGCCAGACCGCCCAGCGGTGAACCGAGACAGGCCCGGGCGAGCAGCAAAAAGGCCACCGCGGCCAACGGTTCCAGGATCGCATCGAAACGGCGCATGCCGGCCACCGACTCCTCCACCAGCCCGAAGGCCAACCGTCCCTTGAGGTCGTTCTCGAACAGCCCGTGCCAGAGGAAGACATCGCGGTAGGGCACCGCCCCGCGGCTGGTGGCCATGGGTGGCACGATCCGTTCCCCCTCGTGATAGAGGTCCACCCGGCCGGCGGTCTCGTGGATGTAGCCGATGGCGTAGATGGACAGCGGCACGACGATCCACCAGAACCCCCGGAAGCGTCCCGGCCGTGGTGCCTCCTCGTTGCGACGGCGGAGCAGCTGAACTGCCAGCCAGACCACCGAAGCGGAAAAGACGGCCGCGGCGAGCCAGGGAAAGAGCGTCCGGTCGTAGGGCATGAAGTGCCGCAGAAGCAGCAGGACCAGCGGGAGAAAGCACCAGGAGAGGGCTATGGCCCGCCGGCGCAGTGTCCGGCCCACGCGGGGGAGGGGCAGGGCGGCCAGGACCAGCCAGAGCGTGATGAGCAGTGCCGTGCCGAGCAGTGTCCGGCTCATGGCGGCGAGCTTGGGGTCCATGGCTGCGCCGAGCCGGGGGAAGAGGGTCAGGCCGCAGGCGGTGCCGGCGAGGATCAGACGGGCCCAGGCCGTGGACCAGGCCAGATCCACAGGGGCTGCAGCGTCGGTCAGGGTCTGTTCCGCCGCTGGTGGTGCGTCCCGGCGGCCGGCCGTCAGCAGGGCCAGGCGCAGCAGCAGATGGGCCAGCAGGGCGCCCAGCAGCCAGGCCCACAACGGTCCGCGCCCGGTGCAGAGAAACCCGGCCCAGGCGGCCAGCGGCAGGTGGGCCAGGGCATCCAGACGGGGGGATCCGCGGGAGGCCAGGCGGCGCCAGATGCACACCGCGGTGAAAGAGAACAGCGGCACCAGCAGGCAGGCCAGCAGATAGATGACGGTTTCACGTCCCTTGGGGTAGGCCAGCAGCACGGCCCGGGAAATGATGTTCCCGTCCCAGTGGAACCCGGGCCCCGTGTGCGGGGCGGCCAGGGCGAGGAGCCCCAGGCTGTAGAATCCGGCGGCCGCCGCCACCAGGGTGCCGTAACCGGCGGGCAGGGGGACGGGGCGTTGTGCGGTCTGGGGCATGGTGGCCAGGCTTTTGTGTTTGTTGTCGACGGGATCGGTTAAAACGTGTATTATTATCGCACATCTCGGCCCGGGCCGCATTCTCGCGGGCGAGTGCCATAACAAATATAGTAGTTTCAATTCATCAACCCCCACGTCAACGAGAGTCGCAGGAGTCTCTCTCTATCTGTTGACGGAGGTTGAGGTCATGAGTTTCGACCGGTTGCCTCGGTGGATTTCTCCAGTCAGGAATCGTTCCGCACGTTCTTCTCACCTGGCCTGGCTGGCAGTCATTTTGCTGCTTTTCACCCTCTCGGGAGACGTGCTGGCGGCCAGTGGCGGCACCCGCCTCACCATCCGCATCGATCAAAGTGTTGTGGACGCCATCCTCAAGTGGCGGCAGGCCCACGGCCTGGATCCGGTCCCGGCACCCGTCGCGGATGCGAGCCAGGCCGGGCGTAGTGAGCCGTCGTCCACGGAAGCTGACCGAGTCCTGCGGCAGATGCTGCCCGTGGTGCGGGCGGGCTTGAAGAGGTCGCTCAACCCGCAGGCGGCCGACCGGATCATCCGGCACCTGCAGCAGGATACGCTGGTGGTCTTCCAGGACCGGGCCGGGCACACCGGCAGCGCCGCGGGAACCTGTGTTCCGGATCCGGGGACGGGAGACGTCCAGACGGTTCATTCGATTTGAACCTGGCCAGTACCAAAAGAGAGGACGTCTTCCCCAGATGAATCTCAGCATTTTCGACCTGTACAAGATCGGTATCGGTCCCTCCAGCTCGCACACCGTGGGCCCCATGCGGGCGGCCAAATTCCTCTGCCGCAAGCTGAAAAACCACGGTCTTTTCCAGCGCGTCGCCCGCATTCAGGTTGAACTTTTCGGTTCACTGGCCTCCACGGGCAAGGGCCACCACACCGACCGTGCACTGGTCTGGGGTCTGTTGGGCCAGGACCCGGAGACCATCGAGCCGGCCGAGCAGACGCCGCTCTTTGAAGCCGTCGTCGCCTCCGGAAAGCTTGCCCTTGACGGGGAACAGACCATCGCCTTTGCGCCCGGCGAGGACATCGTCTTCAAACCCGACGAGCTGCTGCCCTTCCACCCCAACGGCATGCGCTTCACGGTGTTTGACGGTGCCGGCGAAACCATCTTCGTCAAGAAGTTCTATTCCATCGGGGGTGGTTTCATCGTCGGCCACAAGACGGCCGAGGCGGACAATCTGATCAAACATCCCATAGCGGTGCCGCGGCCCTTCAGTGCGGCTGACCAAATGCTCCAGGTGGCTCAGGATGCCGACCTGTCCGTGGCCCGGCTGGTCTTTGAAAACGAGGCCGCGCGCCAGCCCGGCTCAGGGGTGGAGGACGACCTCGACCGCATCCGCGGCGCCATGATGGCCTGTATCGAGCGCGGCTTCGAGGTGGGCGGTGAACTGCCCGGGTGTATGCGCGTGCGGCGGCGGGCGCCGGAGCTGTATCAGTCCCTGCAACGGCAGAACGAGGCCGCCTTCACCGACCCGCTGATCATTCTCGACTGGGTCGCGCTTTATGCCCTGGCGGTCAACGAGGAAAATGCCGCCGGCGGGCGCGTGGTCACCGCCCCCACCAATGGCGCCGCCGGTGTGGTGCCGGCGGTGCTGCGCTACTACGAGAAGTTCATCCGCGGGTCCGATCGCACGGGCGCCCACGACTTTCTCCTCGCGGCCGGCGCCGTCGGCCTGCTGTTCAAGACCAACGCCTCCATATCTGGCGCCGAGGTCGGTTGTCAGGGTGAAGTGGGTGTGGCCTGCTCCATGGCCGCCGCCGGTCTGACCCAGGCTCTGGGCGGCACCAACCGGCAGGTGGAGAGCGCCGCCGAGATCGGCATGGAGCACAATCTGGGTCTGACCTGCGACCCCTTTGACGGCCTGGTCCAGATCCCCTGCATCGAGCGGAACGCCATGGCGGCGGTCAAAGCCATCACCGCCTCGCGCATCGCCCTCAGCCGTCAGGGCCGTTCCTATGTCACCCTGGACCAGGTGATCAGCACCATGCAGCAGACCGGGCGCGACATGATGTCCAAGTACAAGGAGACATCCACCGGCGGGCTGGCCATCAACATCACCGAGTGCTGATCGCGAGCCCCAGCATTCACTCCACCCGGGCGATCCAGATTTCGCTGTTCCCGTCGCCGTTCAGACCCACGTAGTCCTCCGTCGACTCGAAGGCCACCACCGTTGTCGAGCCGCTGACTCCGATGGTCGGCAGGAATGACTCGCCGCTGACCACCAGGGTGGAGCTGCCCGATCCCAGGTCGATATGGTGGATCTCGAAGCTGCCGGAGAGGATGTTGAACCGCTCCACGGCCAGGTAGTCCTCATCGTCGTCCATGGCCACCATGGTGTGCAGCACCAGCTGGCTGCTGACGGTCACCTGGGTGAAGTTGCCGCTGTTGCGGTCCCAGGTGAACACCTCGAGACTGTTGTCTCCGTTCTGGCCGGTGTAGTCGGCGTTGGAGAGAAAAGCCAGCAGGCTGCCGTCCTGAGATGTGCAGGCCACATCGTTGAGCAGGCCCTGGGAATCGGTGACCTGGTTCATGCCGCTGTCCCCCTGGTCCCAGCGCCACTGGAAGATCTCATTGTTCATGTCGGCGTTGTCCCCGGTGAGGTTGCCGTTGCTGGTGAAGGCCACGTAGCGCCCCTGGTTGTGCCGGCTGATCCTCGGTGTGTGGTTGTGGCAGCCCGTGGACTCGAACCCGCGGAGCGCACCGTTGTTCCACACCGCCACCTCCTGGTTGCCGTCGGCATTGAAGCCGCTGATCAGGTCGGATGCGGTGGTGGTGAAGGAGATCCGCCGGCCGTTGTTCGTCACTGTGGGGCTACCCTGCTCTCCGGTTGTGGTGCTGGTGACCTGCGTTATCGCGTTGTCATTGTTGCGGTCCATGCGGAAGACTTCGCGGTTCCAGTCCGGGTTTCCGCCGGTGAGGTCGGCAGTGGAGGTGAAGACCAGCCAGCGTCCGTTGCGCGAGAGGGCCGGGGTTGCGGCGTGGTCAAAGGCCACCGGCGCCGGGACATCGGTGACCTGCTCGATATCCCCGCCGTCGGTGTGGACAAAGATCTCGGATCCGAGATCGGTATTGTTCCCGGTGAAGTCGCCGTTGGAGACAAAGGCCAGGACGCTTCCGTTGTCGCTGAGCGCGGCCTGGTGGTTGGCGATGGGGATCCAGTGCCACCCGCCGTCCTTCACGATCACGTTGTCGCCGCTGGAATCGGTTATCTGGACCGGCAGCAGCGAGGGGTCGAGGGAATCGGTGTCGGTGGCGCTGTTGTTGCTGTCGTCGGTGTCGAACATCCCGGGGGGGATATCCACGGTGGCGGTATTGCTCAGTGTGCCCGAGGCGCCGGAATCGACGGTGGTGTCCACGGTGAAGGTCACCGTGGAGCCCACCGGCAGGTCCACCAGCTCGTTGATGTCGCCGCTGCCGCTCCCCGGGCAGCTGGCGCCGCCGGTGGCGGCGCAGGTCCAGCTGATGTTGTTCAGTTCCGGCGGGAATATGTCGGTGACCAGACTGCCCGGCGCATCGTTGGGGCCGTCGTTGCCCACGGTGATGACATAGGTCAGCGGCAGACCGGGCAGGGCCACTGTCACACCGTCGTCCTTGGTGATCCAGAGGTCGGTGTGCGGCGCCACAAACACGTCGTCGATCAGCAGGCCGCTGTCGTATTGCGAATCGGCCTGGTCGGCGATGAGAAAGACCAGGGTGTGGGTCCCGGGGGTGTCGATGGTCACCTGGAACTGCTGCACCCCGCAGCGGCCGCTGCGGAAATCGTTGTTGTCCGCCTGGCCGTTGCTGTCGATCCGGTAGCGGGTGCCGTCATAGGGAGGTGTGTCCGGGAATGGCGACCCCCCGCCCGGGTGATACGAACTGTGAGCCAGGACCGTTGCACCGTCGAGGGAGACGATGAAATAGTCGTCGTACTGGTCCGGCTGGTCTTCTTCGGCGGTGAAGAAGTCCCAGAGAAAACTGAGCATCACCGGCTCACTGGTGTCGAAGCTGATGCTCAGTGTGGACATGTCGTAGTCGGTGGTGCCATTACCGTCCCAGTCCCCGCTGGGACCGCCCCAGATATCACCGGGGCCGGTGGTGAGCAGCGCCAGCCAGTCGCCCTCGGGTGCGGTGATGTCCGGTCTGAACTCGTCCCCTTCCAGCACCTCCACCCGGTCGCCTCCGCCGGTAACCCAGCCGCCGGAGAGGCTGCCGGTCTCGAATCCGCCGTTGGTGATCTGGGCCGTTGCCGGCCAGGCCGCACCGAGCAGCAGGACCAGCAGCAGTGGAAGCAGCTTCCGGGCACCGTGACGTCTGTTCCGCCGATCCGCCATGGGTTCCTCCATTCTCCGCTGCCCGGTCATTGTTTTATCTCCACGTGCTGTTGAATGTCAGATGCGGTGTGGCCGCCGGACCCGGGGCCGACGCGGATACCGGCGCTCACCTGGTCGTTCCAGGGGTAGCTGTCGGTCTGCTCGGCCCGGACGAGGGCTGAAAGTTTCAGTTCGCCCCACTGGCCCGGGGTGACGGTCAGCGCCAGCCGGGCCTCGGCCGTTTCACCCGGCTCGAGGTTGCCGTGGCGCTGGATGATCAACTGACCATCGGCCAGCGCCCCCGGTTCGGCCCACAGCCAGTCGAACCCGGCCGGCAGGTCGTAGACAGCCTCCACTCCGCTGGCCGCTTCGCTGCCGGCGTTGAGCAGATGGAGGGTGAAGATCACCGTGTCCCCCGGACTGGCCCAGGTGCGGTCGGCGGACAGCTCCGGCTGGAGGTCCACGTCGCGTGAACTGCACTGGAACTGCAGCTGCCAGTTCATCAGTTTTCCGGTGTTCTCCTCGGCCCAGTCGCTGACCCGCAGGGTCCAGACCCCGGATCCCAGCTCGCCGTCAAAGGAGGCCAGCGGTTCGCTGGGGGACAGGACACCGCTGATGGCCGGGATGGTTCCGCCGCTATCGTCGATGCACTGGTCCTCCAATGCCGTGGCCGCCTCGTCATCGAGGAGGGCGGACAGTCCGGCAAATGGGCAGCCGTACCCCGAGCCGTCAAAACCGGGCCGGTCCACCAGGGTCACCCGGGTCCCCTCGGGGCTCTCCAGGGTGACCACCAGGTCGCCGGTCCAGTGGTGGTCGATCTCCAGCGCCACGTCGAGATCCTCGATGGTGTCACAGCCGGTGACCAGTTGCTGGGAAAGAATCCCGCCGGGGTGGCAGTCGGGGATCGGAACCCTCAGCAGCAGCTCCTGGGTCTGGCCGGGGGTGAGCCCGTCCGCGACGGTTCCCACCGATGAGGCCAGGAGAAGTATGAGCGTTAAAAAGGTGGATGCTTTCATCAGGGGCCCCCTGTCAGACCTGAGTCGCGCAAACCTCGTTTCATCTGCGCTTCATTGATTGCCTGAACCTGTCAGTGATCTTTCCGGCGGTGGTCGGTTGTGTTGGAACTCGGTCAGGAGCCGCCGGCTTGTTCTATCGCCACTCGTTTTTTCGACATAAAAAGCCGTAAACATTAGCGGTTCGCGCAACTTTGGTGGTTCTCCATTTCCCGGTTTCATCCAGATACTCGTCCCTGAATTTTCTAATGTTTTAAACCACACATACCGATCAGATTCATGTTTGTGCCCGTATGCCGGAACGTGAACTTGGCGATAGGACAACAAGAAGGAAACGAAACCATCGCCGCAACCCCACGAGGAGGAGCAATGAAGAGACTACTGTTTGTTCTGACCATTGCGTTGGTGGCCCTGTCGCTGAACAGTGCGCCGGTCGCAGCCCAGGCCAGCGGAGACACCAATATTGACATTACACTGGAGGGTATCGTCATTCTCCACTACTTCAGTGAAGTGGACGTGACGATCACCAGCGGTGCCCTGGGTGCCTATCTTACCGGAGGGACGGCGGCTGTGGATGAGGGTGCTATCGGTCCGCTGTCTGGCGGGATGAATTTTAATCTCAACATCTCTCCCACGGCGCTGACCGGTGATCCCAGTGCTGTGGTGTTGACGCTGGAGGACGCCTGGGCCGTGAGATCGCTTGGGGGCACCGGAGATATGTCCCAGATCGCGATCACACAAAACACACCCACTTTGACCCACACCGGTGGTACTGCGACGATGCTCATCACCGGTCACGCCGTGGATGCCGGGGGTGGACCTGCAGCCACAGTCACATTCCCCTCACCTGGTCTGGTCGATGCGCATGAAGGCGATGTCCAACTGACGCTTGACCTGACAAATGCAACGGCAGCTGGTGAGTATGAGGATGGTGTATTCACTCTTACAGCAACGCTTGTCTAGCAGCCACCTCGCAGTGCGGGTGCCCCGGCGGTCCCCGCTTCGCGTTGTTTTGGCTTCTCCTGCAGCGCCGCACCGGCTTCGGCCGGTGCGGATCGCTGTTTTTTTGCTTGTGCGATCAATCTGGACGGTCATCCTGGTTGTAACGACCCTGATGCTGATGATGTCCATGGATGCGGTTGCCGGGCCCAAGGGCAGTCTGACTACGTTCAACAAGGAACAGCATACCGTTCACCGGGGGGTCACTGGAGTTTTCACCATCAAGCCCCGTGTCCACCTGGAACCGGTGACCGCCATTGAATTGACAGGTGGCCGCAATCAGCAGGCACTCTCCGTTGGCGATTTCCATCATGGCGGCGGGTCTTTCAATTCGTTGAATTTGCTCACAACTGTGTCACGGAGTGTGCCCGAACTGTGGCGGATGCGTTTACCGGTGGAAACCATGCTTTTCGCCCTGGACGTGAGCTACGAACTGGTGGGGGCCAACGGCCGCTCTTCCTGCCTCGGCAGTCTTGAAAAAAACGACTCGGAAATCAAGGTGGTTATCGACGACATCCCGCCCCGGATCATCGGCCGCGAAAAGCACTCCATGGTGGTGGAGGGGGGGATGGTGATGCACCTCAGGCTGGATACGGCCCGCTCCACGGGTACCTATTCCGGAACGTTGACCGTGGTGGTCAACCAGTTCTAGCGGATAAAGTTTTTTTATTCCTGATCGAGCAGTCCAACCCGCAAATCAATGGTGAGACCAACTATGAAGATGTTGTGCATTCGGAACTGGGGCGCCTGGCTCATCCTGCTGATGCTCATGCCGTTGGGAGCCGTGGCCCAGGAAAATCTCCCACCGCCGATGGTCGCGGTGAGCCCGTCCATCCTGGAAATGGAGATCGGATCCACCCCCAGCTTGCACTCCCTGCGGGTGCTGAACTTCGGCAAGGAGCCGGTTGAGGTCCAGGTCAGTCTGGCCACCTGGGATCTGGACGAGCAGAACCAGGTCCGGCTGCTGGACCCAAATGAGCAGTCACTGGACCAGTGGATCGTGATCAACCCCCTGCGCTTCACCATCGAGCCGGGGAAATCCCAGAGCGTTCGTCTTTCCATTCGGCCTCGGGTGCGGCCCGAACTGGGGGAGCACCGGGCGATGATCTACCTCGACCAAGTGCTTCCTAAGGAAAGCGATGCACAGATGCGGGTTAAATTCCGGATCGGCGTGGCGGTTTACGGCACGGTGGGCGAGGTGAAACGGATCGGCGAACTGCACTCGGTGGAACTGGCCCAGGGGAGCAACCCGGTGCAGGCCGGCTTGCAGATCAGCAGTAAGGGAACGGCCCACGTGAGGATCCTTGGCCACTACTCCGTCTGGCCGGCCTCTCTCTACCCTGGTCTTTCCTCAGAGCACCGCGTCCTCAACCTCGACACGGCCGATGTAGTGCTGCCCGAGGCGTTGGTCGATGCGGGAAAGCTGCCGGGGATCCCGGTGCTGGCCGGGGCATGCCGGCAGGTCTGGTTCCAGGCCGGCAAGCCGCTGCCCGCTGGGGACTATATTCTCGACCTCGACTTTGACTTGGGTGAATACAGTTTTGACCGGGCTCTGCCCTTTACAGTCTCTGCCGCGGAGGCCGTTTCCTCCGGCTCCCCCGAGTTGGAATAGCGATCGATTGGTTTTCGTCTGACGCAAGCGTTGCTCACCCCAGGGGTGGTGACCAGCATGAAGAGCCGCGTTCTCCAAGCCGCGATCTGGCTTCTTGGCCTGGCGGTGTTGATCCCCGGTGCCGCCGCCGAGGAGATCCTGGTGGTGGGTCTGTCGATCCAGCACCGGGAAGTGGACACCGTGGAAGCGGTGAAGGAGAATGGTGTGTACTACCTGCCGCTGGAGCCGCTGGCCCGGGCCACCGGTTGCACCCTGGAAAAGTTTGGTTCCCAGGTCCACGTGGCCACACCGCTGGGCACGGTCTTTTTCTACGAGCAGGACCTCCGCTGGTACAATGGTGCTCTCTATGTCAGCCAGGAGCTGGTGGAGCGGCGGCTGCACACACCGGTCACCTTCGACCCGGTGGAATTCGCCCTGGACCTCGACCTGCCTTGGCGCCCCGGCTGGGGTGAGCCTCGGCCGGTGCAGGTCCAGGTGACCCCCGACGCCGAACCAAGCGGCTTCGGTGTCTCCGACATTCAGTGAGGAATACAACTATACCCGCACCGATCGCTCTGCCCAGCACCACAGTGCCACTAGGCTCGATGGACGCGCGGTGGGCGGCACCTGGCAGGCACGCTACGATACAAATTTCGAAAGGTACCACGAACTGCGGGAATACAACTGGCAGAGAATTTTTGGCCAGACCGTTTTCCAGGCTGGCCGCCAGTGGCTGCAGGTTCACCCACTGCTGAACAGTGTCGACTTCACCGGCGCCCAGCTGGGCTGGACCAACCAGCGCATGGACCTCTATGCGGATCTCGGTGATTCACGGAATATGTTTTCGCGCAACACATCACCGGTGCGCACCTTCCGCGGCCGGGCCGACCCGGGCAGTTTTATTCAACTCCGAGTGGACGGGGTGGTGCTGGGTCAGACCATCGTGGGGCTCAGCGGGGAGTTCGAGTTTCTCGAAGTTGTTCTGCCCTCCCTGCGCCTCGCCTTCGTTGAAATCTACATTTTCGACCATCACAACCTCAGCGTGCCGTTGGAGGTCCGTGAGCTGCGGGTGGCCGTTTCCAGCGAATTGCTTCCCATCGGTGCGGCGACCCATCTGGGCGGCGCCGGTATGGGCGGAAACCTGACCAACGGTATCCTGCAGTCCAGCCTGGATAACAGTCAGGGCTCAACCGCCTTTTATCAGTACCGGCAGGGAATCACCGATAACTTTACCCTGGAGGGTGCAATACAGACTCTGGACGGCGTCGTCCAGGGGCAGGCCGGCCTGGTGACCAGCCTATTCAATCGCTTTGTGGTCTCGCTGTCTGGTGCGGCTTCCAACGGCGGGAACGGCTACCTTTTCGACATCGAGGGGGGAACAGAACGGTGGCGAATGTATGGTCGTTCGATGTACATGTCCCAGGGGTACTCCACTACTGTGCGTGGCACTGACTATTTTGATCATAATTTCGACTCCAGCTACCGGCTGAGCAACAAGCTGGAGCTCGGTCTGCGCGCCCGCTATTATCAGCTCAACTTTAATGAAACGCAATTCATCCTGCCTTACATCAGTTGGGGGCCAATGCCCCGGTTGCGGTTCAGTCTGCGGCCTGACTACGACGGCAAGTATCGCTTCGACGGGAACTGGACCATTGACCATGCTTCACGGCTGAGCTGCGTGATCCACGAGACGGCAACCCTCGACTACACCCGCCGCTTCAACGCACTATACGGGATGTCGTTGACCGCCGAGGCGGATGACTTTGAGCGGACCCGTTACTCGGCGGTCTTTAACCGCAACGGTGACCGGTTCACCGCCCCGAGCTTCCACGTCGGCCCGGTGTACAGCAACGGTGATTTTGGTGTCGCGGCTGGAGGAAGCATGCGGGTCCTCCCCGGGGTCTTTGCCAGCGCCGAATATCAGAGCATACCGCCCCTGGCCATGACCGGGAATCTTGATCAGACGTACAAGGACACCTACCTGGTGGCCAATGTGCGTACAGACTTCACCTTTGCCGGCGGCCGGATGCTCCCCGCCGAGGGGGGACCGCCCTGCGCAACCGCGGTTCGGTGGCCGGGCGGATCCTGGTCAAGGGGCTGAAGCCGGGCCAGAAGTTCGATCTGGAGGGGGTGGTGGTGATCATCGACAATCTCTACCGGGTGCTCACCGATCCGTCGGGCAATTTCTACAAGGGCAACCTCAAGGCGGGGATGCACGTGGTGGACCTCGACCTGGAGAACCTGCCCATGGAGCTGGTCCCGGAGCGCAGTTCGCTGATCGCCAAGGTGCTGCCCCGGGCGGTGACCCGTCTCGATTTCACAGTGCGGCAGGAATACGGTCTGGCCGGCCGGGTGACAGATGCCATGGGCAACAACCAGTCCGGGGTTCGGGTGGAGCTGCTCAGCACTTCGGGTTCCCTGGTGTCGGTGGTGACCACCGACCAGTTCGGCCTCTACCGCATCGACCACGTGGCCCCGGGCGACTACCTGCTGAAGATCAACTCCGCCGATCCTTCCCTGAACCAGATGAGCTCGCCGGTGCGGCGCGTGCGGGTGCGTCACGAATTCCTCTTCGACCTCGACCTCAAGGTCCCCACCACCCAACTGGCCGACATCAGCTAACCCCCGGGGACGTACATGAATATATGAATTGTTAGCGGCGCACCAGATTTATTCATATATTCATGTACGTCCCTAAAGGATGTCAGAATGTCCCGCGGAGCATCAGCTGCAGCGAGCGGCCGGCGGCGGGCATCGACTTTTCGTCGGCCGAGGCGGAATAGGTCTGGTCCAGCAGGTTGCCGGCCAGCAGCTGCAGCCGCAGGTGGTCGCTGAAATCCCGGCCCAGCCCGGCATCGAACAGCGCATGGCCAGGGACCACCTTCTCGGTGGGGCCGGGCCGGTCGTCCCGGGCATAGGCCCGGGCCCTCGTCATCCACCACCAGCCGGAGGCGCTGTCGCCGCGCAGGGTGAGAAAGACGCCCTGTGCGGGAATGCTGTCCAGGGGCGCCCCGTCGTCCAGCGCTTCGCCGCGCTGGAGCTGCGCCCCCAGCTGGACCAGCAGCTGTTCCGAGATCGTCCAGGTCCCCTCCAGCTCCAGGCCGGTGATCTCGGCCTGGCCGCGGTTGCGGAAGAAATAGACATCGTCCTCGCCGTAGCGTTCGATGAGGTTGCGGATCCGGTAGAGGTAGCCAAAGGCGGCCAGCCGCAGCGGGCCGCGGTTGAAGCGCAGGGCCAGGTCATACTGCCGGCTGGTCTCCGGCTGGAGGTCCGGGTTGCCGATCACCGTGCCCCGGCCGCTGGGGCCGGTGTAGTAGCGGTCCGAGAGCAGGGCGTCACGGAACCCCCGGGCGGCCTGTGCGGTGAGCTCCAGGTCGGGCAGCAGGGTGAGGCCGGCGGAGAGGAAACCGGAGACCGCGGTGTCGTCGGTGCTCCGGTCACCGAAATACCCGCCGCGGTTCTCCGACCGCACCAGGTCGAGACGCAGGCCGGCGTTGATCTTCAGCCGCTGGCCCAGCTGGGTGCCCAGGCCGGCGAAGGCCCCGATGTCGTCCCGCCGGGCGTCGGCGATGCTGGTTTCGGCAACGCTCTCCAGGAGTCCGCCGTCCAGGTCGTAGACCTCGGCGCGGCTCTCCGCCTCGAGACCGTAGCGGCCGTAGCCGTGAAGGCCGACGATCAGCCGGGTGGCCTGGCCCAGGGGCCGCTCGGCCTCCAGCCGCAGTTCGTAGTCGCTGGCGTCGGTATCGGAGCCGCTGAGGCTGCGGCCTTCTTCGCCGCTGGCAAAGCGTTCCTTTTCCAGCACCAGCCGGTACTGGTCCCAGGCGGCGCTCACCGTCACCCGTGACCAGTTGCCCGGGCCGGGCGTCTCGAAGGAGACGCCCAGGCGGTGCGAGTCCTCTTCGGGGTAGGTGGTCCGCTTTTCCGGCCAGTCGGTGTCCGGCTTGCCGATATCCCGCCCTTGGTCGGTGCGCCAGCCGACGCGCAGTACGCCGTTGAAGAGGAAACGCTGCCAGGCCAGACGGAACCCGCGGCGCGTGGCCGATGAGTTTTGCACCACGCCTTCGGGGCTGCGGTAGTCGTCGTAGGCCCGGGCCTGGATTCCGGCCAGCAGGGCTCCGCCCAGCGCATCGCCGCTCACCTCGGCCATCGCTCCCACCTCGCCCACCCCCAGGCCGCCGGTGAGACCGTACCGTACGGCGAGACCATCCCCCGGTGAGGGCATCCGCGAGCGGGCACGGATGATCCCGCCAAAGGCGTCGGAGCCGTAGGCCACTGAGCCGGGCCCGCGGATCACCTCCACCTCCTCCACGGTGTCCGGGTCGAGGAAGGTGGCCGAGGGGCCGGCGCGGCGCTCGGCGGTGATCCGGCCTTCGTCAAGCATCAGCAGGGTTCGCGACATGGACAACCCGCGCAGGGAGGGAACCGCGGCCAGGCCGCCGCCGCTCTCTTCACTCCCCGGGATGGCCTCCAGCACCTGGCCCAGGGTTGCCGGCACCCGCTGCTCCAGGTCGCGGCGGCCGATCACGGTGGAGGCCGCGGCCGGCGGAAGTTCCAGGTCGGGCACCGAGCCGCTGATCACGGTCACCGTCTGTCGCAGCACACCGGCCAGCCGCACTTCCAGCAGCTCTCCGCCGGGAATGTCCAGCACCGGGAACGGGGCCAGGGCCACGCCGTCCGGCCGGGTAACCAGCAGGACGAAAGGCGGAACGGGGTCGGGGGTGAGGGTGAAGGAGCCGTCGTGGCCCGAGACAGTTGAACCGGGCCGTCCCTCCACCGAGATCCGGGCGCCGGCCAGCGGTGCGCCGTCGACGCCGATCAGCCGTCCCTCCAGGGCGGCCAGCGGAGTGCCCCAGAGAGCAAGCAGGATGAACAGCATCACGGTTCTGGAGAAAGTCGACATCAAACTCCCTGGGTATGGGGCTCCGGCGCGGAGTGCGCAGCGGCAGTGGCCAGCATCGTCGTTACTTCATGTAGCCCATGGCCCGGAGCTTCTCTTCCAGCTCACGGTCGATTGTAGCCTGTTCCTTCTCCTCCAGTGAAGGGGCCGCACCCATCTCGGCCAGCCAGTGCGCCATTTCTTCGCGCAGCGCCGCCTCATCCTCCACTGTTTCGCCGTCCAGGTTGCGCCGTTCACCGGGATCGGTCCCCAGGTCGAAGAACATCTCCGCCCCCGGTGCCTCGAGGACGGTTGCCAGCCGCTGACGGTTCCTGGCAGCGCGCCCTCGGCCCGGCAGGCCGTTGAGATAGATGTATTTCCGTGGACCGCGGCTCACCGAGTAGAGGTCGGGTGCCCGCTTGCCCCAGATGCCGCTGCGCAGGAACCGTTCTTCCACCGGCTCCAGCAGACTGTGCCCCGGCCGGCCGTCACCGGGGGGGGAGATGCCAACCAGGCCGGCGATGGTGGGCAGGACGTCCACCAGCGACACCGGCGTGGACACCAGCCCCGGCACGTGGTTCATTCCCGCGGGCAGCCGGAGGATCAGCGGCACCCGGATCAGTTCCTGGTAGAGGGTGAAGCCATGGCCCCAATTGCCCCGGTCGTGCAGTTCCTCCCCATGGTCGGCACTGATCAGCACCACCGTATCCTCCAGCAGGCCAAGCTGCCGCAAACGGGCCAGCAGCAGGCCGATCTGACGGTCCACGTAGCGAACTTCCTCGTCGTAGAAGCGGTTGATCCTCTCCAGGTCCTCGGGCCGGTCCACGGTGACGTCGCCGGCAATCAGGGCGCGAACATGGCCGCCCTCCCATGCGGTGGGAGCGTCGGGATCGAGGGGGTCAGGTAAAAAGGGGGGCGGGTCGTAGGGGTTGTGCGGGTCCATGTAGTGGAGGAAACAGAAGAACCGCTCGTCGCCATGGTCATCGATCCAGTCCAGCGCCCGGTGGTTCAGCTCCTCCGCGGTGAACTGGTTGTCGGTATGTGGCGCGAAAAAGTAGTGCCTGAACCCGTGGTGAAAACCGCGGGCGTTGTCGAGGAGGGCATTGGCTGCAAACCCGGCGGTGGAATACCCGTTTTCACCGAGAATGCTGGCCAGGGTGGGCGTACCGGCCGGGACACCGGCGGCCCGGCCGTGACCGATGTTGTTCGAGCCGGGGTAGTGGCCGGTGAGCGTGGCCGCCACCGAGGGGATGGTCCAGGAAGCCGGGGCCGCCGCCGCGGTGAAGAGCATGCTGTTGCGGGACAGCCGGTCCAGGTGGGGCGTGGTGTTCCGGTGGTGCCCGTAGCCGGAGAGGTGGTCGGCGCGAAGGGTATCCACCAGGATCAGTATGACGTTGGGTCGCGATTCCTCCTCGGCGGCGAAGACCGTGGGGGCGCCGATGAGGTGGATCGACTCCGCTTCTTCCGATTCCAGCCGGAAGTTCAGGGTGATCCGACGGCCAGCCCAGCGTCCGAGGTCAACGCGCTCGTCGTGCCAGCCAGTTCCGGGGCGGGGCATGGTTACCGAGAAGAGTTCCTTCGGGCTGTCGCCGACCAGCTCGACGGTGCAACGGGCGGCCCGGGCGCCGATCAGAGTGCCGGCGGCAAACCTCAGCACAGCGTCCTTGTTATCGGGCACGGTGAAGGTGACGTTCCGTTGGTCGCCACCGGAAAATCGCCAGCAGCGCTTGAACTCCTGAGAGAGGGAGATCTGTTCTTTGGGGAGGATCCTGCCCCGGATAAACCCTTTAGGCCGCGGCACCAGGGCCGCCTGGCGAACCAGCACCGTGCCGCTGCCGCCGAGGCCCAGCCTTGTGGAATGCACGACAGATTCCGAGGAGTCGGGGGTGGGAATATTAAAGGAGCAGCGCTGGGTCTCGCCCGCCTGCTGGAGCATCTTCAGTATCACACCGTAGGGCCGGTAGTTCCCCGGTTGATAAAACGCGTATTGCAGCCCCACGCTCCCGCCGGCCAGCGGCTTCAGGGTGAGCACCAGACGGTCGTAGAGCAGCGGATCGATTTCCTGGTGCAGCTCGAGCCAGGGCTCGGCGCCCTCGCATTCCAGCCGGACGCCGTTCTCCGTAGCGACAACCCGCACGCCCTCGGGGCCGGCGGTCCAGCCATCGGGCAGGCCTTCGAAAAAACTCCAGGCCTGGCGCTCCACCGCCGGCGGCTGATACCCGTCGGGCCCACGGCACGGCGGAGCCAGATCAAGCAGGTCGACTTCCGGGACCAGCCTGACCGGGGGCTCCTCTGCGCAGCCCTGGCAGAGGAGGAGGGCGAGGATGACGGCTGTGGCGGTGCCGGTGCTGACCATCTGCATCATTTGCTTCATGGCGCAGAATTCTATTGGAAAACGGATCAGAGGGAAAGGTGAGCGGGCCCGCTAGCGGCCGGTCAAGGGATTCTCATACCACAATACGGCGTCGATGGTCCGTTCTTCGGTTGTGATCACGTCCAGGTCGCCGTCGCCATCCAGGTCGGCCAGCCTTACCAGGTCGAACTTTCGTCCAGGCAGCCCGCCGATGTCGTGGGCCGTCCAGTCCTGGCCCGGGCCGTCGCGGGAGAGCCACATCAGCCCCGGCCGGTTGTCCGCCTGCTCGCAGGAGAAGACCAGGTCCACCGTACCGTTGCCGTCCAGGTCACCGGCGGCCACCGATTTGACGCAACCGGCCTCTGCCGGGGCGGGGATGAGGATCTTTTCCCAGGAGTCGCCCGAGTCGTTCAGCCGCCGGAGCCAGTGGATGCGCCGCTGGCGCACCGCGGTCACCACGTCCACCAGGCCGTCATTGTCGATGTCGCTTCTGGTGAGGAACATGTAGAGGCCCATCCGGTCCGGTATGCCGAGGCTGCAATCGATGACATGGTCGGCCCATAGCCCGTCGGGGTGGCTGGGATTCTCCAGCCAGCCCACCGCCGTGTCGGCGCCCTTGCGGTCCGAGTAGAGCACGTCCTTGTCCCCGTCACCGTCCATGTCGGTGATCTCGAGGCTCATCACCCAGCCGGCCCGGCGCAGGGGATGCCAGGCCCAGTCGGCCGGAGAGTTGCCAATGACGGTGAAGTAGCCGATGGCGGCGTCCCGGTTCTTGCTGCCGCAGACCAACCGGATGGCGCCGCCATCCACCATCGGCTCGCAGTACATCCAGCTCCGGCCCTGGCTGGCCGGGATCACCTCGGTGGTCCAGGCTTCGGGATCGAGGTAGCGGTCCGGGTCGGGCGGGGCCCAGTGGACGAAGAGCGCGTTGGTCGGTCCGCCAAGTTTGCTCTGGGTGCAGCTGACCACGTCCTGGACGCCGTTGCGGTCCAGGTCGACGAACACCGCGTCCTCGGGCCCGTTCACCTGGCCCACGGTGACCGCGGGCCAGGGTGAGGTGACCCGGGCATACTTGGGGTGGAGATAGACGCGGACCTCGTTGCCTTCTTCGAAGCCGCTGGCGATGTCGGGATGGCCGTCACCGTTGATGTCCTTGATCTTGACCCCGTCTGCGCCGGTGAGGCTGCCGTCGATGACGTGCATGTTCCAGGGCGAGTCGGCAGACAATGGCCCGGCGCCCAGGACGAGCAGCAGGGCGGACAGCAGGATCATACCGGGGAAGGACCGGTGACACATGATCGGAGATCCGTTGGCCTGCACGCCGCTGGCCAGGGCTGATGACGGCGGGTATCCCCGTACAGCTCCTTGTGCCGGCGCGCTGTGGATATACACGGTCGAGACATTGAGATACAGGTGCCCGGACAGTGCCGGCCACCAAAATGTTTACTGCCTCCATATAATATAGCTGCTTTGCGCCGAGCAGGCAAATTCCGGGTTGTTTGTTGAGCGATCGGTTCGCCGCTTCCTGTTGACCCGGCGTTCGTTGACTCCCCAAATACCGTCCTCTATGATGTTTCAAGGAAGGCACCACTTTATGGCGGTGCCGTGCGAATCCCCAGAGGCGAATCAGCGTGACAGGAAATCTCAATTCAACAGGTCCTCAGAGTCAGGAGATCCGCACGCTCCGGCACTCCGCCATGCTGGCCGTCATACT
This sequence comes from uncultured Acidobacteriota bacterium, assembly GCA_963836075.1. Taxonomy (GTDB): domain Bacteria; phylum Acidobacteriota; class JAQAZP01; order JAQAZP01; family JAQAZP01; genus JAQAZP01. Next base: position 1,992,098 of record CAWIIB010000001.1, on the reverse strand, counting down.
GGTGATCATCCTCATCGAGCCGTTCACGCCGTCGGAACTGACGGCGGTCTCCTTTCTTTGCGCCGTGGCTGTTGCGGCCCTGCTGCTGGACGGCCAGCGGCGGCGGACCCAGGTGGCCGTCGCCGTGGTGGCGCTTCCGGCGGTGATGAGAATTGTGGGAATATTCTGGTTTTCCGACTATAGCTGGTGGCGCACCTTCAACCGCGGGCCTTTGTCCGCCCTGCTCCAGGTGCTGCTGCTCCTCGCGCTTTCTTACTGCGGCTACTTGATTTTGCGCTCGCTCCTCGTGGCCCGGGAGGTCACGGCCAACGAGATTCTGGGCACAATCAGCCTCTATATGATGATCGGCCTGACCTGGGCCTTTGTCTACGAAATGCTCGAGAACGCTGTCCCCGGTTCGTTCGGTCCGGCAACCGGGATATTCAGCATGGAGCAGACGAGTCCGTTCGTCTATTTCAGTTTCGTCACCCAGGCCGGCCTGGGGTATGGAGACATCACACCGCAGCTGCCGCTGGCCTCACGGCTGGTGATTATCCAGAGCGTGATGGGACAGTTCTATGTGGGTGTGGTGGTGGCCTACCTGATTTCCGTTTTCATCTCTCAGCGCAGGTCCGAATAGCCGGTGGCCGAGGGGTTTTCACAAGACAAGAACTTTACGACAGAATTGGAGAAAAAGGAGTCATCCATGTTCAAGCTCAACCAGAGGATCGGAGTGGTGGTCGTCCTGCTCGCCTGTACTATCGCTCTGCCGGCCACCGGCCAGACACGCGATGCTCTTGAATCTTCGTTCCACCTTGAGAATTCGTTGCTGGAGAAGGAGAGCGATAGGTATGCCCGGGCCCGGGATCTGGACCGCCAGGCCCTGCAGCGCCTGATGGAACTTGCCGAACAGATGGACCAGGCGCTGTTTGATGAAAATTATCCCGTTTCGGATCTCCGGTCACTGGAGGGGGATCTGAGCGTTGCCCGGGAAACGGCGATGGAACGGCTGCGGGCATCTTCCGAACTCCGAACCAATATTTACGGCAGCCTGGACCGGCTGGATCATTTGGGGCAGGAACTGGAATTGATTAATGACCGGTCCCTGGTCCAGACGGAGCGTCTGGACGGTGTGTGGGAGATCGATGCGGCCACGGCTTTTGCCGGTGCCTTCGGGCTGATGAAACTGACCATGAACGGCACGGTTATCAATGGGACATACCGCATGAGCAGCGGGACCCAGGGTTCGCTGCACGGCACACTTGTGGGTGATGCGGTGAAACTGACCCGGACCGATGCCGAGTACGGCGACGACCTGTGGATCGACGGCACATTCGACGGGACCAGTGGGGAAATCACCGGCACCTGGAAGTCCAAGCTCATCGGAACCGGCCGTCCCGAATACGGCGAGTGGTCGGCCCGGAAAATATCGCCTGACCAGGCGAGGGACGTGGCTGAGGAACTCAAAGATTAGTAGTTGCGCCAGCTCCGTCTGACCCGTATATCCCGTTCTGTTTGCCAGAAACAGTTGGCGATGACTATCGGCTTCTACTTCATCCTCCCATCCATCACCAATGGTTACGGGCGGCTCATCGGGCCGCTCTTTTGTGTTGCCAGTGGGCCGGGATTCAGATACTCTTTGTTATCTGTGTTTTCCACACAATTGCCCTGTGGCGTCCTCATCGGGGGAAAGGTTGACCAACAGGAGACCAACGGCACGACTTCGTTTTATGGGCCGTGAGACGGTGTTGCCGCTCCTCGTCTTTCTCCTTGCCGCGTCCCTGGCGATCACGCTCTGGTGGAAATTGGACCACGATGACAGCAAGAGGATCCGGGTGGAGACCAAGGTCACCGCCGAACAGGTCCGGCTGAGGCTGGAAGCCTGGATCGATACCCGGGCGGCCATTGTCGACCACCTGGCCGGCGGCTGGCACACCAGCCTGGGCGGATCTCCCCAGGCCTTTTCCGACGAAGCATACCGCTTCCTCCATGCCTTTCCCGGTTTCAAGGCGCTGAACTGGATCGATCGCCAGTGGGTGATCCGCATCACCGTCCCCGCCGAGGGAAACGAGCAGGCGCTGAACAAAGACTTGCACTTCCATCCCGACCCCGGGGTCGTACCGGCAATCACCCTGGCCGGTGAAACCGGTCGTATCACCCGGACCACGGTCATCGACCTGCTTCAGGGGGCGAAGGGCTTCGTCACCTACAAGCAGGTACGGGACCCTTCGGGCGAGCCCCTGGGGTATATCAACGGAGTGTTCCTGGTGCAGACCCTGGTGGAGAGCTGTCTTTCGGAGACGGATCTTTACGAGAGATTCCGCTACTGTCTGCACGAGGAGGACTGGCGACCCATACATGGCCACCATGTGGGGGAGCAGAATCATCACGACTGGCCGTTCCAGGTACAGGTTCGTATCCGGGTGGTGGACAAGCCCTGGATCCTGGTCATCGCGCCTTCAGCGGCCCTGCTGGCCGCCAACAGGACCGTGGTGGACGAGTTCATGCTGGCGGCCAGCCTCCTGATGGCGGCCATCCTGGCCTGGCTGCTCCACGTGGCCCTGCAGCGGCAGCGGGCGCTTCACCTGCGCACCGAGCAGATGGGACTGCTCCTCGGCGCGGCCAAGCGGCTGAATGCCGAGTTGGTGGTGCCGTCGGTGATGCGTGAACTGGTCTCCACCGCTCTGGCCCTGGTGGGGGCCGAGTCGGGGGGCGCCGGTTTGATGCGCGATGGCGCGATGGTGTTCACCGAGTACAACGATGGCGGGACGATCCAGTCCATTGCCCTGCGCTTTCTCCCCGGCGAAGGCGTTCCGGGCCACATCATCGAGACCCGGAGGCCCTACCTCTCCAACGATGCCGCATCGGACCCCCACGTGATCCAGGAAGTGCGGGATGCGCTGGGGTTCCGCCAGCTGGTGGACGTGCCGATCGTCGGCCGCTCCGGCGACCTGCTGGGATGTTTCGAGATCCACGATGCCCTGGACGGGCGGCCCTTTGACCATCGGGATGTGCAACTCCTCGAGGGTCTGGCCGACCAGGCCGCGGTGGCCCTGGTCAACGCCCTCTTGCTGGCCGGACAGGAACGCCTGGAGGAGCAGCTGCGCCACTCACAGAAAATGGAGGCCATCGGGCTTCTGGCCGGCGGTGTGGCCCATGACTTCAACAATCTTCTCCAGGCCATTCTGGGCCATGCCGAACTGGCTCTTTCCGAACCGCAGAGCCAGGAGCAGGTGAAGGCCAGCCTGAAGCAGGTGGTGAAGGGTGGGGAGCGCGCCGCCGAACTGACCACGCAACTGCTGGCCTTCAGCCGCCAGCAGGTGCTGAGCCCGGTGGCCCTCGATCTCAACGACGTGATCGCCAGGCTGCTCAAGCTGATCCAGCGGGGAATCGGGGAGGACATCGACCTGGAATTCAATCCGGGGTCCGATCTCGGTGTGGTCAATGCTGACCCGGGTCAGATGGAGCAGGTGCTGATGAACCTCTGTGTTAACGCCCGGGATGCCATGCCCGACGGCGGGCGGGTGGTGATCGAGACCCGGAACACGGTGGGGGCTTGCGAGTGTTGCACGAAGCACGAGGAACGTCTGTCCGATCCGCAGGTCCAGCTCTCGATCAGCGATTCGGGCCACGGGATGGACGAGACGGTCCAGCGGCAGATCTTCGAGCCGTTTTTCACCACCAAGGAGGTGGGGCAGGGAACCGGCCTCGGCCTGGCCACGGTTTACGGCATCGTCACCCAGCACGACGGCTGTATCGGAGTGCAGAGCGAGCCGGGCCGCGGGACCACCTTCCGGGTGTGCCTGCCCCGGGTGGACGCCGAAGTGGGTGCGGTGAAACCTGCGCCGGCCGGACCGGCCGCGGGCGGAGGGGAAACCATCCTGCTGGCCGAGGACGAGGAGATGGTTCGAGCCTATGCCCTGCGGGTGCTCGAGGTCGCCGGCTACACGGTGATCCAGGCCTCCGACGGCACCGAGGCGCTGGAGCTGTTCAGCCGCCACCGCAACGACATCGACCTCTGCCTGTTCGACGTGGTGATGCCGAAGATGAACGGCCGTGAGCTGTACGATAAGATCAGGGAGTTCCGGCCGAACGCCAAAGTCCTCTTTTCCAGCGGCTACAACCAGGATGCGATCCACACCCGCTTCATACTCGACGAAGGGCTGGACCTGCTGCGTAAGCCGTTCAACCGCGGTGAGCTGTTGCGCAGCGTCCGCCAGGCCCTGGACTGAAACCGCGATCTGTTCACGACTTCAGCCACACTTCGGCCGGCATCCCTAAGCGGCCCGCATTTCAGGTTTCTTTCCGTTGACAGCCCCCTCCCCCGGGGCTACTCTGATCAGGTGTCCGAGGTGAGCCTGTCTTCTGGTGCAACGGCCTCTGACATCCTCTGGAGGCGGGACATTTCGAACTCGGAATCCAGACGAATCACGGTCAAGGTCAACGAGCGCCCGATGGAGGTGAGCGAAGGGCTCTGGCTCCAGGCGCTGCGCGACCTGGTGAACCGCGATGCCGATATCGTCATCCGCAACGGCTTCCCGGCCGGCGGGGACTGTCCGCTGGAGGAAGGCGACGAGGTGGTTTTCATCGAGCGGGGCCGGATGCCCGATCCGGCCGAGATGGAGGCCCAGCTGGCGGCCCGTCATGGTCCGGGGATCCTCCGTTCGGTGAAGGGCGCCCGGGTGGGCATCGCCGGTTGCGGCGGCCTGGGCAGCGCGGTGGCGGTTTCGCTGGCCCGGCTGGGCGTGGGGCGGCTGCTGCTGGTGGACTACGACCTGGTGGAGCCGAGCAACCTCAACCGCCAGCAGTTTTTTGTCGACCAGATCGGTTTGCCCAAGGTGGAGGCGTTGAGGGATAATCTCGAACGGATGAACCCGTTCGTGACGGTGGAAACCCGGGACATGCGCCTGACCCGGGAGAACCTTCCTGAGGTTTTTGCCGGCTGCACGGTGCTGGCCGAGTGTTTTGACGACCCGGAGATGAAACGGGAAATGACCCTGGCGGTGCGGCGTGAACTGCCCGGCACGCCGCTGGTCACCGTCTCCGGGATCGCCGGCCACGGACCGTCGCAGGAGATCGGGATCCGCCGGGTGTTTGACAACGTCTACCTGGTGGGCGACCACGTGTCCTCGGCCCGTCCCGGGCTGGGGCTGTTGGCCCCGCGGGTGGCAGTGGCCGCCGGCCACCAGGCGAACCTGATTCTTCGGCTGCTGCTGGGCGAGGATCCGTGCGGCGGCGGTGAGGCGAAATGAATATCACGATCAACGGGGAAGACCGGGAAGTGGAGGAGGGGCTGCGCCTCTCCGCACTGCTGGACCAGTTCGGGATCGGGGACCGCAACCTGGCCATTGAGCACAACGGCCAGTTCCTCGACCCTGAAACCGACTGGGAGACCGTGGTGTTTGGCGAAGGCGACACACTGGAAATCGTCCACTTCGTGGGCGGGGGGTAGTATACCGTGAAAGAACTCAAACCGCTGGTCATCGACGGCCAGGAGCTAAAATCCCGCCTCTTTCTGGGCACCGGGAAATTTCCCTCGCCGGCGGTGATGGCCGAGGCGGTGCTCGCCTCGGGCACCGAACTGGTCACCGTGGCCTTGCGCCGGGTGGACCTCAGCAGCCCCGGGGACGCCACCCTCTCCGCCCTCGATTTCAGCAAGTACCGCCTGCTGCCCAACACCTCGGGCGCCCGCGATGCCGACGAGGCCATCCGGCTGGCCAGGATGGCCCGGGCCGCCTCGGGGACCAACTGGCTCAAGCTGGAGGTCACCCCGGATCCCAACTACCTGCTGCCTGACCCGGTGGAAACCCTGAAGGCCGCGGAGAAACTGGTGGCCGAGGGGTTCGTGGTGCTGCCCTACATCAATGCCGATCCGGTGCTGGCCCGGCGCCTGGAGGATGCCGGCTGCGCCACGGTGATGCCGCTGGCCGCACCCATCGGCTCCAACCGCGGGGTGCGCACCCGGGACCAGGTGCAGATCATCGTCGAGCAGGCCGGGGTGCCGGTGGTGGTGGACGCCGGGCTGGGCACGCCGGCCCACGCCGCCGAGGCCATGGAGCTGGGTGCCGACGCGGTGCTGGTGAACACGGCCATCGCCATTGCCGGGGACCCGGTGATGATGGCCCGGGCGTTCAAGGGCGCGGTGGAGGCGGCCGTGCTGGGCCGCGAGGCCGGGGCCGGGGGCGAGAGCCGGCTGGCCCGTGCTTCCAGCCCGCTCACCGGGTTCCTCCGCGAGGAAAAGGGCGGTCAGTGATGGGTTTCGCGGATCATCTGGCCACGCTCGATCTGGAGCAACTGCGCAGCCGGTTGTACGCCACCACCCTGGATAACGTCCGGCGGGCCCTGGACACGGATCAGCCGGGGGAACTGGAACTGGCCGCTCTGCTCTCGCCGGCCGCCGAGCCGCTGGTTGAGCAGATGGCCCAGCGCAGCGCGGCGATCACCGAACGCCGCTTCGGCAAGGTGATCAACCTCTACGCGCCGCTCTACCTCTCCAACCAGTGCACCAACAGCTGCACCTACTGCGGCTTCTCCCGGGCGCTGGAGATCGAGCGCACCACCCTCACCACGGAACAGGTGCTGGCCGAGGCGGAGATCCTGCACCAGGAAGGATTCCGCCACATCCTCCTCGTATCCGGAGAGGACCCCCGGGCGGTGACTCTGGACTACCTGCTGGAATGCGTGGGCGGACTGCACAAACTCTTCGACTCCATCGCCATCGAAATCCAGCCGCTGGAGCTCTCCCGGTACAGACGGCTGGCCGAGGCCGGCGTGGATGGCCTGACTCTCTACCAGGAGGTCTACGACCCGGCGATCTACCCCCGCTACCATCCGTCCGGCCCGAAGAAAATCTTCAGCCGCAGGATGGCGGCCATGGAGGCCGGGGGCGAGGCCGGCTTCCGCTCCCTGGGTATCGGCACGCTGCTCGGCCTGGCCGACTGGCGGGTGGAGGCGCTGCTGCTGGCGATGCACGGCCGCTACCTCACCCGCCGTTTCTGGAAGAGCCGGGTGGCCGTGAGCTTCCCGCGGCTGCAGGGTTTCGCCTGCCGGGAGATGGCCCCCGAGTTTCAGGTCACCCCGCTGAACATGGTGCAGATGCTCTGCGCGATGCGGCTGGTCCTGCCCGATGCCGAACTGGTGCTCTCCACCCGCGAATCGGCCGAGTTCCGCGACAACATGATCGGCCTCGGCGTCACCCGCTTCAGCGCCGGCTCCAAGACCAGCCCCGGCGGGTACAGCCACCCCCTCGATCACGAAGGTGAGCAGTTCGACGTCAGCGATGACCGGAGCGCCGAGGAGGTGGCCGCGGCCATCGCCGCCCGCGGCTTCGAGCCGGTCTGGAAAGACTTCGACCGGCAGTTCATCCCTGCCTGAAGGGAATCACGGCGACTGTTTTTCTTTCCTGCCATCTCTCTCATTGAAGAGGGCGTCACAAACCGCACTGAATTCCGGCTGCCAGGCGTGGGGCATGGAGCCTTCTGTCCCGGCTTTTATTTTTTCGGCGATAATTCGCACAAAACCGATGTATCGACCGGCGTCTTTCAGTAGCGTTTCCTCAACTGATGGGAAGATATCGAGCTCGGCAAGCTGTAACGCTCTTTCCTGTGCGGCCCAGTATGTGTAACCGTGATCAAGTGTGTCGTTCGTTTTGACGTTCACCAGTCCGGTCTTCATCCAGTGATTGAACCACCATGTCTTCGTATGAAAAGTGAAGCAATCGGGTTCCCAGAAGACATGGCCGTTCTCCTGCTTCTCGATCAGATGACCAGGAATCTCGAAGTAATTGAAATCCTTCATCAAACCTGGTAAAGCCGCGGCGATAATTCCTTCAGGTTTCAAAAAGCGGGTGATGTAGGACAGATACAGGTCGTCGGTGCCGAAATACCCGTAGGAATCCACGGCCACAATCACATCGAAAAAATTCGCAGCAAAGGGCAGGGCATGAGCCTCGGCCGTGATCGGGACTATTTTGTCTTCCAGGCCGAATTCAACAATGCGTTTCTGGTTTTCACTCGCATCTATCCAGAGATCTGTTGCATAGATCTTCGCGCCAAATTCTTTTGCCAGAAAAATAGAACTGATGGCGCGGCCACAACCAAGATCCAGGACGTTCATGTTTTCCCTGATCTCGATTTTTTCAGTAAGCCATTCCATGAGCCAAAGGGCGTTTGGTCCCATCTGGTTTTCAGCGACAAATTCCGGGTCATAGGTGTTGGACCTGGGGAATCTGTCGTTGTACATCATCTTTTTCCAGTCCATCATGCCTCCTCCCTCTGAAACCGAAAAGGCCGGACTTCCCATGGAAATCCGGCCAATTGCAGACGTCAGATCAACTATCCGGCCTGGGGATCCGCCGCTTTCCTCGCGTCGATCCTGTTCGTCACGAAGATGTAGAGCAGCAGCATCAGGAAGGAGAAGGCCCCCACCCCCACGTAGGCGTACCACAGATAGTGGGCGTGGGCGTAAGCGCTGGGCAGCGGGCCCTCACCGGCCAGGTAAAGCTGGTGGGCCTTCTGCGCCGCCTCGGACAGGGTTCCCGGCTCGGGGCAGTACGCACTGAGCAGGAAGCCCGAAAAGATAAACCCGAAAATCCAGGCGAAAAAGGTGTTGATGTGGGCAAAACCGAGGAAGGTGCCCTCCATGCCCTTGGGAGCCTGTTTCGACGCATACTCCAGATACTTGGGGCTGAGGAAGCACTCGGCCAGCCCCTGGATGGCGATACCCACCACCATCAGGGCGGTGATCGGGTGGACCGACATGCCGAGGATGTTGAAGTTGGAGCTGAAGAGGTGCGAGGAGGCCATGGTCAGCGGCGAGATGCCGATCAGCGCCATGGCCACCAGGATCGAGGCCTCCGGTTTCCAGCGCCGCACCAGGTGGGTGATCAGCACCACGAAGAGCACCACCACCAGCGGGTTGACGTTGGCATACCACTCCGGTTTGTATTCCTCGCCGGCCATCCGCAGCACGTACTTGGGCATGGCGGCGTAGAGCTGGCCCTGGATGGCCCAGAACCCGGCGGTGATCAGGATCAGGCAGTCGAAACGGATATTCTTGATCGCCAGCCACATGCCCTTGAGGGTTTCCTTGACGCTGCTCACCTGGGCGGGGTCGATCTTCTGCGGGTGATAGAAGAGCGCGACGAAGATCAGTGCCACCAGGGCCGCTGCCGAGGAAAACCAGGGCACGGTGGCCACGCCCATCTGGATCCGCATCGGGGCGACGATGGTCTTGCCGGTAAACGAGCCGATGTTGACCACCATGTAGAAGATGCTGAAGGCCCGGGCCCGGTTTAACGAGCTGGAACACTTCGACGCCGTCCCGGTGATCACCGGTTTGACGATACCGCCGCCGATGCACACCAGGAAGAGGCCGATCAGTACCGGCCCGAGGGTGTTGAAGACCCCCAGCGAGCCGTAGCCAATAGTGAGCAGGGCAAAGGCGAGGATCAACGCCTTGCGAAAGCCGATGCGGTCGGCCATGGCCCCGGTGAAGAAAGGCACGAGGTAGATCAAGCCGGCAAACCCTGCACTGACCAGACCAGCCTTGACATCGTTGAGACCCACGACGCGGGTCAGGTAAAGGGTGATGGCGATAAAGGTGCCGTAATAGGCCGCCCGCTCGCACAACTCCGCACCGTTGGCGATCCAGAAGACGTAGGGGAAGCGCCAGGATGTTTTGCTTTCGGTCATCGGATCTCCTCGGGATACCGGGTTCTCTGTTCAGCCGACAGACCCTAGAGGATAGCCAACCGGCAGCCCAGCAGTCAAACGAGGGGCTAGAACGGGACGCTGACCGCCCGGGTGAGAAAGCGGACAAAGGGGCTCATGGTCCGGCAGGCCCGGGTAAAGGTGTTGAGGAAGTCCGGAGCGCAGACCTCCTCTTCGCTGAACCGGGTGAAGGCGATAAAGTCCTTCCGCTTGAGCTCCTCCACCAGCGGATGGTCGGGATCGAACCCGCGGGGCGGCCGCTTGAGCGATTCGCCGCCCAGGGCGAAGTCGTCCCTGAATGCCTTGCCGGAGATCGACTTCTTCCAAGCGGCCGGTTCTTCGACGATCAGTTTCCTGATCCCGGTCAGGGCCTTCGAGTCGGGGTGCCAGATCCCACCGCCCACAAAGGGTTCCCCGGGTTCAAGGTGCAGGTAGAACCCGGGTGCGTGCACGTTCTTGCCCCTCTCGTGGCGGAACTGGGCCGCAGCGTGGGTCTTGTAGGGGCTCTTGTCCCTGGAGAACCGCGTGTCGCGGTAGATACGGAACATGGAGCCGCCGGAGGGACGGGGGTCGGCGAGGAAGTGAGGGCTGATTTTCTCCAACCGCGGGCCGAAGTCGGCGATGAAACGGAGCAGCGGGTCGCGCACCGCTTCGTGATAACGGTCCTTGTGCTGCAGGAACCACTCGCGGTTGTTGTTTTTCTTCAGCTGCCGGAGCCAGGTGAAGAGGGCAGGGGTGAAGTATGCTTCTGTGGCCATGGTGATCCTCCTGCCCCCATTCTACCCGACTGCGGCCCCGGCTCCGACGTCAAACTCTCAGCATCCCGTCGTAGCGCACCAACCGCTCCCTGATGGAGAGATTGTGCGGGCAGGCCGTCTCGCAGGCGCCGGAACGGCAGGTGAGGCAGGCCGAGGCCCGGTTGCGGCCGTTGAGCGCGGCATATTCCAGGATCGCCTGCTTTTCGTTGCCGTAGTTCTCGTAGTACATCCCGAAGCGCATGATGTCGCCCACCGCCACCTGTTCGGGGCAACTGGCCTGGCAGGTGGTGCAGCCGATGCGGCAGAACTGGTTGTTCACCGCCGTTTCGTACTTGCCCAGCACCGCCTCGTCAGCCGAGGTCAGCGTCCGGCCCGAAGCGCCGCAGTATTCGTCCACGTGCTCGAAGGTGCGGATGGAGATCAGTACGCTGTCCAGGCTGGGGTCGCTGAGCGCCCACTTGATCGCCGCCTGGGAGAAGGTGGTTTTCTCGTTCACCAGACCGGCCACCCGGTCCTGCTGCCGGCCGGCCATGGTCTTCATCGCCATGGTCCCGATACCGGCCTGGCGGGCCCGGGTGATCAGTTCGCTGCGCTGGGGATACTGGATCGAGTTGTAAATCATCAGCATCACGTCGAAGAGCCCGGAATCGATGGCCCCGGGGATCACCTTTTCCGCGTCGTGGGTGGAGAAGCCCAGGAAGCGGAACTTGCCCTGTTGCCGGAGGGCCTCGTAGGCCCCCAGCAGTTCCTCGTTCTCGAATGTTGCCGGGTCGGCCACATGGTGCAGCATGGCGATGTCCACGTAGTCATAGCCCATCCGCTCGAGGCTGGCGTCGAAACGCTCGATCACGTTCTGGCGGGTGATCGGTGCCTCGAGCCCGTGAACGTGCTTGGTGATCACCACCACTTTGTCCCGCAGGCTGCCCTTGAATGCCTGGCCGATATAACGCTCATGCTCACCCGAATGATACTGCTCGGCGGTGTCGTAGAGGTTGATCCCGCGGTCCAGGGCGTAGCGCAGCACCGGCTCCTCGGTGGCCCCGCCGAGACTGATGTCGGAGACCTGCAGACCGGTGCGGCCGAGAGTGTTGTATTTACGGATCCGCGGCCCGGTGTCGGCCGCGCCGGCTGCGTCGGCCGTCCCGGTGACCGGCGTGCTCTTTTCCCCGCCACAGGACTGGAGGAGCGGGGCCCCGGCCAGCCCCAGGGCGCCGGCCATGAGAAACCGGCGCCGGTTGATATCCTGACTGCTCATCGTCTTCTCCTTGTCTCTCATTGACCGGCCTCCTCCACGTGCTTTTCCAGGAGGGTGATGTTAAATGTGTCACCTTTTTCGCAGGGGATCTTTTCCTTCAGGTCCATGTTCCAGCCGAGGAGCAGGATGCGGGGGAAACCGGAGATCAGGTAGCGGGTGACATAGATCTCTTCGGGCTTGATCCAGGCGGCGCTGGCCTGGATGTTTTCGAGGAAACGCATCTTCATGCTGAAGTCGCCCATGCGGAAGGTGACCCAGTCCAGCTGTTCGATGCCCGCCTGGGCCAGGTCCTCGATCCGCACATTGGTCAGCAGGGTGCCGTCCATCTCGCCGTAGATCTCACCCTGCACCCGCCCCTCGCCCACCGTGACCGTTCCGAAGTCGATGGACGCGGTCTCGAAGATCGCCGGGTCCACCGGTTCGTTGACCAGGAACTCGCTGATCACGAAGTGGCTGGGGCTGGCCTCCCAGCCGATGGTGTCGAAGACGATCCTGGTGGGGACCGTCAGCCCGCCGTGCTCCTCCCAGTCGCGGAGCTGGTTGACCACCTTGAGCAGCCCGGCTCCCTCCTGGCTCTTGAGGTAGACCAGCCGGTCGATGAGCATGGTCTCGGCATCGATGTAGACCAGCAGGTCGCGCCCGTTCTCCGCCCCGGGAAAGCGGAGTTCGTACTGCCGGGTGAGGCCGTAGTCCTTGACCCCCGCCAGCTCGGCGGTGTCGAAATACTGCTCCCACTTCAGCAGGCTGAAGGCGCCGTGGTAGAAGCCGAGACGGTAGAGCATCCCCTCCAGGGTTCCGCCGGTCATCTCGCTCTCCGCGGTGCCGTCGTTGTAGAGATAGCGCCCGCCGTCGCAGAGCACCACCCGGAAGTCGCCCACCTGTTTCAGCCGGTCCGGCTTCAGCAGGTAGAGGGTCACCTCTTCGCTGGGGGGCAGCAGGGCGCTGCCGCTGGCCCCCCGGAGCACCAGCGACTCCAAGGCCCTGATCCGTTCAACCCCGCCCACCGCCTCGAGGTTCTTCTCAATCACCTCCCGGGCCGTGCGGCAGTCTTCACCCTGGGCCACGGCCGCGTACAGGGCAGTGGCGGCAAGAATCACGATAAATGCACTTTTCCTGATCATGCTGGTCTTCTCCTCGCGGATACTGAATGATGTCGGGCGGGGGGATACACAGCGCCCCCGCTCCGCTATCTTTATAAAAACGGGAAAATGGGCGATTCGTTCCGGCTGTTTGATACGGGGCGGCTGATTTCATTATGCTAGGGGTTCCCGGGACCCACCGGAAGGACGTCAACGATGAACCGAGGCCCTGGCACCATCCCGCTGCTCGCCGTTCTGCTCACCGCGGGACTGCTCTGCTCACAGTGCCGCTCACCGGAGCCGTTGCCCCAGCGCCCCCCGTCCGGTGTCCTGCTGGTCACCATCGACACCCTGCGGGCGGACCACCTCGGTCACCATCGCTACCCGCGGGCCACCGCACCCTTTCTGGAACGGCTGGCCGGCCGGAGCACGGTGTTTCTCGACGTTTCGGCCCAGATCCCCAAGACGCTCCCGTCGGTGGCCTCGATGATGACCTCCCGTTACCCCGTGGGTGCCGGGGTGCTCTCCAACCGCAACGTGCTGGCCCCGGAGGCGGTGACCCTGGCCGAGCTGCTGCGCGACCAGGGCTTCCACACCATCGCCTTCAGCAGCAACGGCAACCTGATCGAGGAACGGGGGATCACCCAGGGCTTCGACGAATTCACCTTTCAGCCCTGGCAGGCCTTTGGACTGACCGAAACGGTGCTGCAGCGTTTCGAGGCCCCGATGCCTGCTGATTTCTTCGTCTGGGTGCACTACAACGATCCCCACGGAAAATATGCACCGCCGGACCGCTTCGACGAGATGTACCTCGACGACCCGATCTATGACCCGTCACGGAAGGTGCGGCTGGACTACGAACCGCTGGAGGGATACAACAAGAACTTCGTCCTCGGAGCCGTACCCCGCTACCAGCAGCAGCCGTATCTGACGCACCCTCGACGGCGGGAGACCGATTTCTACATCGCCCAGTACGACGCGGAGATCCGCTCCACCGACGCCCAGTTGCGGCGGCTGATCAACGGTCTGGAGAGTGCGGGAAAGCTCGATGACATGCTGGTGGTAATCACCGCCGACCACGGGGAGGGCCTGGGGGAGCACGACTTCTACTTCGAGCACGGCTGGTTCGCCTACCAGGGCCAGCTGCGGGTGCCGCTGGTGCTCCATTTCCCGGGCCAGCACGAGCCGCGGGTGGTGGACACGCCGGTGGGCCTGATCGACCTGGCCCCCACCATTCTCGAGATCCTCGGCGTTCCCCGGCCCGTGGAGTTCCGGGGCCGCAGCCTGCTGCCCCTGATCAACGGGCAACCTGGTGAGCCGGCCCCGGTCTATGCCATAACCCCGGACGTTTACCCCCACCAGTACCCGCAGCCTCCGCTCGGGCCGCTGGAAGTACATCGTCGACGAGAACGGCCGGGAGGAGCTGTACAACCTGGCGGCCGACCCGGGTGAGTCGATAAACCTTGCCGGCAGGGCGCACTTCCAGCGGGACATGCTGCGGGACCTGCTGCAGGACGGGGTGTGGGGCGAAGATGGCGGAGAGCGACGGACACTCACCCCCGGGGCGCTGGACGAGGACGTGGCGGAGAACCTGAGGGCCCTGGGGTATCTGGACCAGTGAGCGGGCGGGGAGAAAATCACACGGCCCGCCGGCAAGCGTGCACGGCGCCGGCGGGCCGTTAGCTGCTACTTTTTGTCGGCCGGTGCTTCAGCCGGCGCCTTGGCCACCGAGATGGCCAGCGCCTCGCTGTAGACGGCCGAGACCAGGTCGCCAACCTTGACCTGCTCCAGACGCTCGGGTTTGACTTCCAGGGTCACCGAACGGCCCTTGGGGCCGGTGAGGGTCACGGTGGAGGCTTCCTTGTCGATAGCCACGATCTCAGCGGTGATGGTCACTTCCCGCATCTCGATGCCGCCGGGCTTGTCGCCCTTCTTGGCCCGGTCGGTGGCCACTTTCTCCGACATGGACGGCATGCCGCCCTCGATCTTCTCCAGCGCCAGGGTCAGCTGTTCGTAGTACTGAATCAGAACCCTGTCGCCGATCACCAGCTGGTCCAGGTTTCGTGCCTGTTCGTCGGCCACGATGGTAAACTCTTCACCCTCTTCGTCCTTCAGGGTCACTTCACGGGTCTCGAGGTCGATGGCCTGCACAACCGCGTGCACCTCAACCAGCTGCCCCACCATCTTTTCGTTCTCGCCTTCGGCGGCCGCCTGGGTCACGGTCTGGGCCGGCAGCAGGGTGGCGCAACAGAAAAGGCAGAGCATCGTCAGCAGGACCTGTTCTCTTCATCTCAGTCTCCTTTACGGTTCGGTTTGCGAATTTGCAATAATGGAGTGCCGAAGAGGATAGTTATTTTCCCGTTCCGAGTCAACAGCCACCAATCCTCGTATTTCCTTGACCCGCCTCATGGGAGTCACTTGACTTTTCATCACATCAGTTGCACCTGCGGCCAGTGAAAGCGGACCGGCGGGGAAACCGTCCCTGCCTGGAGTACGGTTGGACCAAGATGAGTGAGAGCCCGGACCAGACAGACCTGCACCGCCTGCGGAACGGGAGACAGCCAGGACGCGGCCCCATCCGGAGCGGCGCTGCTTGGAACCTGGCAGGTGGACCTCCGCCCGACCCCCGATGCCGAGCCGTAGTACCAGGAACTGATCGTGGAGGGGATCGACGGCCGTATCCTGCAGGGGAGCTTCTACAACTCTCCAGTCAGCAATGGTCGGATAAACACCGACTGGGCCGCGGTCCACTTCGCCTTTACAACTTCTGATGATTCCGGCGTTTACCACACCACCGGGACCCTCGAAAATGGTGGGCTGTCGGGAACCACGCATTCGCTGGGACGTGACTTCCTGGCGGTATGGACGGCCGAGCGAGTTCAATGAGGCCGAGCCGAGCGAGACCATCGGTGGACAATGTTTGCCACCGCCGATGCCGGATGTGAACGGACGCGCAATTCAGAGAAGAAAAGGAATGATCATGAGCAGATTTTTCTTCACTGTACCTATGTATTTCTGTCTGGTGACACTGTCCAGCGCGGCCTTTTCTCAACTGCCGCAATTCGATGCGTCGACGATGGAGGGATTCCGGACCGCCATCGAGCCAACTGACGAAGAAGTCTCATAATTGAAGATCGACTGGCAGCCGCGATTGGACCAGGCGGTCGCACAGGCGCACAAGGCAGAGAAACCACTGCTCATCTAAGTGCTGAACGGGCATCCACTGGGCTGCACGTGAATCAACGGCGTCAAGGCCAGGCAGTTTGCCCGGTCGACCAGCCGGTATCCGAACGACTCGAGGACAGCTACCCCTACGATGGATTGGTCTTGCGGGTTACAGCGCGGGATCTGCCGGCCGCACGCCGGACGACTGGGGTGAGCAGCCGATCGGTTTCTCGCTGGTGATGGCCGGATTGACGGCTTCCGAGCGGATTGCCCCCGAGTTCCCGGAACGCTACCCGTGGCTCAGCCAGAAGTGTCGGGCCATGCGCTACGTGCTATTCGGCCAGTATCTGGTGGATGAAGCTGACGGAAATCGAGCCCTCACCGACCGCCGAGGCCACCCGTTTCGTCGACCCTGAGCGCACGTCGCCGGCGGCAAAGACGCCCGGTACGCTGGTCTCCAGCAGGTAGGGCTGGCGCGTCAGGGGCCACTGTTCGGGCGCCTTGGCTTCGCGATGTGGATCGCGGCCGGTGTGCACGAAGCCCCTGGTGTCGAGCAGCACTTCCGGCGGCAGCCAGCCGGTGTTCGGCGAGGCTCCGATGAAGATGAAGGCGTGCCGGATATCGGCCCACCGCGACTCGCCAGCCTGATTGTCGGTCAGCTCGACCTTTTCCAGGGCCTCATCCCCGGCGAGCGCCGTGATCTCGGTGTGGGGGTGCAGGGTTATATTCGGCGTCGCCTCGATCCGGTGGATCAGGTATTTCGACATCGAGTGCTCCAGCGTACCCGAGCGGATGGCGATATTGACATGACGGGTTTTCTGGCTCAGAAATACTGCGGCCTGGCCCGCCGAGTTTCCCCCGCCGACGATCAACACTTCCTCGTTGCTGCACATGCGGGCTTCCATGGCAGTGGCACCGAAGTAGATACCCCGCCCCTCGTAGCGATCGGCGTTTTCAACGGTGAGCCGCCGGTACCGGGCGCCGGTGGCGATCACCACCGTTCGCCCCCGGGCGGTCTGCCCCTCCCCGATGTCGAGCACATAGGGTCGTCTACTGACGTCGAGGCCGAGTGCCTTCCGTGGCGAAGCGACCTCAGCCCCGAACTTCGTGGCCTGGACAATGGCCCGCTGGGCCAGTTCACGCCCGGAAATCCCGGTGGGAAAGCCGAGGTAGTTCTCGATCTTGGAACTCGTGCTCGCCTGGCCCCCGGGTGCGATCGCTTCCACGATCAGCACGGCGAGGCCTTCCGAGGCGGCGTACACCGCCGAGGCCAGGCCGGCGGGTCCCCCGCCGACCACGATCACGTCAAAGATCTGGCTGTCATCGACCTGCGACAGGCCGTAACACCTGGCGATGTCCTCCACCGACGGGTTGTGGGTCACCACGCCAGCGGAATCGATCACGATGGGCGTGTCATCGACCCCCACGCCGAACGCCTCCAGCAGTCCCGAGACGCGTTCGTCGTTCTCGAGGTCGATCCACTCGAAGGGTCTTGAATTCCGTTCGAGGAATTCCCGAATCCTGAACGTCTCCGGCGAGAACCGGGAACCGATGATGGTGAGCGAGCCCCGTCCGGAGGCGAGCAGCTCCTGCCGCCGCGCCAGAAAGGCCGCGAGGATGATGTCGGACAGTTCGGAGTTCTCCACCACCAGCTTGCGCAGCCGGTCGGCCGGCAGCTCGATCGTCTCGGTTTCCCCGCGAGCCCTGGCGCCGACGACGGTGGCGCTGGTGGAGAGCAGGTCGATGTCACCGGTGAACTCGCCCTCCAGGTGCACGACCACCTCGTGGCGCTCGCCCGTGCCGCTGAGCTGGAAGATTTCGACCGCGCCACTGGTGACCACGTAGAACGATGCCATCGGCTTGCCGATTTCCCAGACGTCTTCGCCATCGCTGAACCGGCGCCGGGCACCGTGCTCCGCGATCAACCGGATCTGTTCTTCGCTCAGCACGGGGAACGCTTCGGGATTCTTTTCCCGTGGATTCGGCGGGGTGTTCGCCGGTGGTGACTGATTCATCGTCCCTTTCCTCGCCAAAACAAGCCCGGAGCTGGCGCATGCTCCAAGGTGAAATTCGAAATGTTGCCGCAGTGAGCGAGCGGCGGCCGCAACGAAAAGGGCGGGAGGGTCATCCCTCCCGCCCCTGTTGCCGCTAGCTTCCCTGCGCGCGGATCAGCGGAGCTCGAAGCGGTCCAGCATCATCACCTTGTCCCACACCGCGACGAAATCCTCGACGAACTTCTGTTTCCCGTCGCTGCTGGCGTAGACCTCGGCGAGGGCGCGGAGCTGCGAGTTGGAGCCGAAAACCAGGTCCACCGAGGTGGCGGTGTATTTCGGCTCACCCGACACGCGGTCATGGCCTTCGTAGAGGTAGTCGCCCTGGGCCGACTTCTTCCACTCCGTGTCCATGCTCAGCAGGTTGACGAACCACTCGTTGGTCAGCACACCGGTCTGCGGGGTGAAGACGCCGTTCGTCGAACCACCGACGTTCGCGCCCAGGGCGCGCATGCCGCCGACCAGCACCGTCATCTCCGGGGCAGTGAGCGTCAGCTGGTTCGCACGATCGACGAGCTCGACCTCCGGCCGGCGGAAATGTTCGCCGCCGATGTAGTTGCGGAAGCCGTCGGTCATCGGGCGGAGGAAGGCGAAGGACGCCGCATCGGTCATTTCCGCGGTGGCGTCGGTGCGGCCCGGCGTGAACGGGACCTGGATATCGAAACCCCCATCCTTCGCGGCGGCTTCGACGGCCGCACAGCCACCGAGAACGATCAGGTCGGCCATCGAGACTCTTCTTGCCGCCCTGCTGCGCACCGTTGAAGTCCGCCTGGATCGTCTCCAGCCTGGCGAGGACCCTGGCCAGCTTCTCGGGCTCGTTGATCTCCCAGTCCTTCTGGGGCGCGAGGCGGATGCGTGCACCGTTGGCGCCGCCGCGCTTGTCGCTGTCACGGAAGGTCGAGGCCGAGGACCAGGCGGTGGTGACCAGGTCCTGGACCGACAGGCCCGAGCCGAGGATCTCGGCCTTCAGGGCCGCGATGTCGTTTTCGTCGACCAATTCGTGATCAACGGCCGGCACGGGGTCCTGCCAAAGTTGGGGCTCGGCGACCTCCGGGCCGAGCAGCAGGACGTGGGGGCCCATGTCGCGGTGGGTGAGCTTGTACCAGGCGCGGGCGAAGGCGGCGCTCATCTCGTCAGGGTTCTCGTAGAACCGTTTGGAGATTTCGAGGTACGCCGGGTCCTTGATCAACGCGATGTCCGTGGTGAGCATCATCGGCCAGTTGGTCTTGCCCCTGATGTGTGCGTCAGGCACGTTCGCCGGGCCGTCGGGGGCCCACTGCCACGCACCGGCCGGGCTCTTGGTCAATGTCCACTCGCGCTCGAAGAGGTTTTCGAAATAGCCGTTCGACCAGGTGATCGGAGAGGATGTCCAGGCGCCTTCGAGGCCGCTGGTGATGGTGTCGGCGCCCTTGCCGGTGCCGTAACTGCTTTTCCAGCCCAGGCCCTGCTGTTCGATGGGGGCCGCCTCCGGCTCGGGGCCGACGTGGCTGGCCGGGCCGGCTCCGTGTACCTTGCCCAGCGTGTGACCGCCGGCGATGAGGGCCACGGTCTCCTCGTCGTTCATCGCCATACGGGCGAAGGTGGTGCGGATATCACGGGCGGCGGCCAGCGGATCGGGCTCACCGTTGGGTCCCTCGGGGTTGACGTAGATCAGGCCCATCTGCACGGCGGCGAGGGGGTTGGAGAGTTCACGGTCGCCGGAATAGCGGGCGTCGGCCAGCCACTCGCCTTCGGACCCCCAGTAGATGTCCTCCTGCGGCTCCCACACGTCTGCCCGGCCGCCGCCGAAACCGAAGGTCTTCAGCCCGGCGTTCTCCAGGGCGACGTTGCCGGCCAGGATCATCAGGTCGGCCCAGGAGATCTTCTGACCGTACTTCTGCTTCACCGGCCAGAGCAGGCGGCGGGCCTTGTCCAGGTTGGCGTTGTCGGGCCAACTGTTGGTCGGCGCGAACCGCTGTTCGCCGTCGGAGGCGCCGCCGCGCCCGTCGGTGGTGCGGTAGGTGCCGGCGCTGTGCCAGGCCATGCGGATGAAGAACGGACCGTAGTTGCCCCAGTCCGCCGGCCACCAGTCCTGGGAATCGGTCAGGGTATCGTTGATGTCCTTCTTCAGGGCTTCGAGGTCGAGCGATGCAAACGCCTCGGCGTAGTCGAAGTCGCTGCCCAGCGGGTTGCTCATCCCCGAGTTCTGATGCAGGATATCCAGGTTGAGCTGGTTCGGCCACCAGTCCTGGTTCGACATGGCGCGGCCGGTCATCTTGTGCCCCTCGTCGTCAGCGAACGGGGCCGGGGCCAGGGCGAGCGAGGCGACGAGAACCGCCGCGACGCCCATGAGCACGGGCGCGATACGGGTATTCAACTTCATGGTCATCCCTCTTTCTCCTTTTCATTGCGTTTATTTATTGTTTTTCCCTTCGTGGCGCACTGGTGACAGACGCCACGGGCCTCCACGTGCATCGTTTCCACCGAACCGATGGCCCCCACCGACGGCGGGAATCTCAGCTCGTCGAGCACGGTGCTGTTGAAATCCATGGTCATCCCGCATTGGCGGCAGATGAAGTGGTGATGCTGGCGGAAGTTCGCATCGAACCGGGCGCTTTCGCGGGGCGGGCCGAGCGTGGTGACCAGGCCGAGGTCGTTGAACAGCCACAGCGTGCGGTAGACCGTGTCCAGGGACATGGTCGGGACCCGCTGGCGAGCGCCCCGGTAGACCGTCCTGGCATCCGGGTGGGCGCCGGTCTGCGCGAGCTGGCGAAAAATCTCCACGCGCTGGTGGGTGAGCTTGACGCCGGCCTCCCGACACTTCCGATCGAAGCGCATCATCCGCTGCTCGAGTTCATGATTATCGACTGTCATGCGTGAGTCTCAAATAGGAAATAATACGATTTAATAATTAATCAGATTGCGGTGGCCGTGTCAAGGGAAATGTGCCAGGGAAGATGATTCGGGGGTACGGTACCACCTCACCGGCTTCCGGGGTTCGGACCCGGGCCGGCGGCGGAGGAAAGCTCAAGCGGCCAGCTGACCGTCGCTGCAGATCAGCCCGTCACGGATCTCCACCTGCCGCTGGGCACGGCGGGCCAAAGCCGGATCGTGGCTGATCACCAGCACCGTGCGGCCCTGTTTCCACAGTTCCTCGAAGAGTTCCATGATGTCGCCGCCGGCCGAGCTGTCCAGGTTGCCGGTCGGTTCGTCGGCAAGGATGATGTCCGGGTCCATGGCCAGGGCCCGGGCGATGGCCACCCGCTGCATCTGGCCGCCGGAAAGTTCGGTGGGTTTGTGCGACATCCGGTCGGCCAGGCCCACACGCTCCAGCAGCTCACCCACCCGCTGTTTCCGTTTTCTTTTCGACCAGCCGCCAAAAAGCATCGGCAGTTCGACGTTCTCCCAGGCGCTGATCTGCGGCAGCAGGTTGAAATTCTGGAAGATGAAGCCCACCCGGCGGTTGCGGATGGCGGCCAGCGCCTCGCGGCTCAGCCCGGCCACCCTTTCACCGCTCAACAGATACTCGCCGCCGGTGGGCGTGTCGAGGCAGCCGATGAGGTTCATCAGCGTGCTCTTGCCCGAACCGGAGGGGCCGGTGATGGCCACGAACTCACCCTGTTCCACCCGGAGGTCCACCCCGCGGACCGCCTCCACCTTGACCTTGCCCGTGTCGTAGACCTTGGTGATCCCCTGCATCAGGATCACCTCGCCGCTGCTCTCCGGGCCGTTCCCCTTGCGTCCGTTCAAAAAGCCGTCGAATATCATGGTCTCCTCACTCGTAGCGGAGCGTGTCTGCCGGGTTGATCGATGCGGCGCGCCGCGCCGGGAAATAGCCGGCCAGCAGGCCGATCAAGCCGAGGACCAGGGCCGAAACGGCGCCGATCTCCAGCGAGAGGGTGGGTGTGCCCATCATCTGCATCGCCTCATTGCCCTCGGTGGGAATCATGTCCAGCAGCACGATGAGACCCACAGCCATCAGCAGGCCCACCACCCCGCCCATCAGGGTGTAGAGCAGTCCCTCCAGGACGATGGGACCGGTGATCCAGCCGCGGCGGGCACCCAGGGCCATCTTTACGCCGATCTCCCTGGTCCGTTCCTTGACCACCGCATACATGATGTTGGCCACTCCGATACCGCCAACGATCAGGGTCAGGCCGCCGATGATGCCGAGGAAGACCTGGATCCCGATCAGCATGTTGACCAGGAACTGGAACGATTCCACCGTGTCCCAGATGCCGAAGACCCGCTCATCTTCGGGGTCGAAACCGTACTTGGCCCCCAGCACCTCGTGCATCTGACGGATCACGTCCTCCATCAGCTCCGGCCGCACCGGTTTGAGCAGGATGGTGCTCAGCCGGTCGCGGCCGTACTGGGCCTTCAATGTGGTGATCGGAATGGACACCTGTTCCGAGTCCATCCCCTCGTAGTTGCCCATCATCAGCTTGGGTTTCATCACCCCCACCACGGTGTAGGGCGTTTTGTCGAGGAGGATTTCCCGTCCCACCGGCTCCTCGTCGCCAAACAGGGTCCTGGCCAGTTCGTCGCCGACAAACGCCGAGCGCCGGCGCAGCTGCTCGTCCAGCGGGTTGAGGAACCGGCCCCCGGACAGGGGAATGTGGTTGCGGATCTCGCCGAACCCGTAGGTCACCCCCTTGATTCGTGCGGTTGTGGTGGTGTCGCCGTTGCTCACCACCACGCCGCCGCGGAAGATCTCGCCGGCCACTTCCTCGAGGCCGGTGATCCTTCGGCGAAGCAGGGCCACGTCCTCGATCCGCGGCCGGACGGGCCGGCCAGTGGGCAGGCCCTGCCAGGTGAGGCTGGTTGTGCCCGGCCAGCAGATGGCCAGATTTTCGCCCATGCCGTGGGAGGATGTGGCCAGCGCGTGGCGCAATCCCTCGCCGAAGGCCAGCAGCAGGAGCAGGGAGAGTGTCCCCCAGGCAATGGAAGCCACGGTGAGTATCGCCCGCTTGCGCTGGACGCGGCTGGCCCGGAGAAAGAGCTGGATAATCAGTCCTGGTCGTGGTCTGCCCATGTCACCTCTTCATCGCCACCACCGGGTCGAGGTTCGCCGCCGTGCGGGCGGGGAAATACCCGGAGATAAAGCCGATCAGTCCCAGCAGGGTCACCGTGGCCAGGGCCATGGCCGGTGACACGCCGGGGGCGCCCACATAGGCGTCCATTTCCAGCAGCGGGAATAGGGCGCAGATCCCCACGGTGATGCCCAGCCCCAGCGCCCCGCCCACCGCGGTCATGGCCAGGGTCTCCAGCAGAAACATGCCGAGGATGGTCCGTGGTTTGGCGCCGATGGCCATCTTCACCCCGATCTCGCGGGTCCGTTCCTCCACCACCACGTTCATGATATTGGAGACGCCGATGCCGCCCACCACCAGGGTCAGGCAGCCGAGGATTCCGAGGAACAGGCGAAAAGAGACCATGAAATCCTCCAGGAACTGTGCGCCCTCAGTGGTATCCCAGAAGGAGATCGCTTCGCTGTCCTCGGGGTCGAAGCGGTGTTTCGCGGCCAGGATTTTCCGCACCTCCTCGGTCAGCGCATCGCTGCGGCTCACATCGGCGGCGTTGAAAACGATGTTGTCGATGTACTCCTGGCCGGTGAGCGCTTTGAAAGCCGGGCCGGGGATGAAGCAGCGGTTGGTGTCCGGACCGCCGTAGTTGGAGTTCTGGCTCTTCTCCCTCAGCACACCCACCACCAGGAAGGGCGACCCGCCCAGTTGGACCGTCTGCCCCACCGGAGGTGTTTCACCGAAGACCTGTTCGGCCAGGTCGGTGCCCAGAAAGATCACCCGCCGCCGCTGCTCCATGTCGAGGTGGTTGATAAACCGGCCGCCCACGTCGGGGATCAGGTTGCGCATTTCCCAGAACCCGGGTTCCACGCCGGAAACCGGCACCGATAGCACCTTGGGCCCGTATTGCAGTTTCAACCGGTCGGAGCGTTCACCGGAAATGGAGCCCAGCCCCCAGGCTTTCCGGCGCAGCAATTCAATATCGCTGTCGTAGAGCATTATCCGGCGGCCCTTGCCCAGGCCTTCGAAGGGCATCGATGTGCGTGAGGGCCAGCCGATGACCACCGCGTTGCCCATGCCCACCGATTCCTTGGCCATGTGGGTGTGAAACCCCTCGCCAAAGGCGAGCAGCAGACTCACCGCGGCGGTGCCCCAGATGATGCCGAAGAGGGTCAGCGCGGTGCGCAGCTTCTGGCTGCGGGTGTCCCGGACCAGCTGTCGGAGGGTGTTGATCATCGCTCGGGTGGTCCCCTTAGCCCGATATCTCTCGCGGCGGGCGTTGGACCAGCTGGTCCCCTTCGCTGAGCCCGTCGGTGACTTCGATGTTCAGCCCGTCGGAGAGGCCGGTATCGATTTCCACTTTGCGCGGTTCGGCCTCCGGGCCCTCGCCCGGCAGTTCGACGAATCTCTTTTCCCCCTCCTCCTCGAAGATTACCAGCCGTTCGGGAATCAGGAGGATGGCGGTCTTCTCCCGGATCACCAGGTCGGCGTTGGCCGAGTACCCGGCGCGGAGCAGCACCCCGTCGGTGGGGTCGAGCTCGATCTCCACCTCGAAGAGTTTGGCGTTGTCCTCCTCCACGGCCTGGGGGGCGATGCGGCTCAGCCGGCCGGTAACCGCCTGGTCGGGCAGGGCCCCGATCTTCAGCCGGGCCGGCATGCCCACGGTGAGCTTGCCCACGTCGATCTCGTCCACCGTGCCCTTGAACATCAGGTCGCTCATGTCGGCCAGGGTGGCCAGTTCGGTGCCCTCCTGGTAGCTGGTCAACGGCACCACCGGGTCGCCGTCGTTGACCAGCCGCTGGAGGACGATGCCCGCGGCCGGGGCGCGGATGATCGATTCCATCACCGCTCCGCGGCCGTCGATACGCCCATCCTCGAGCAGCTGCAGATTATCCCTGGCCCGCTCCAGCTCGATTCCGGCCAGCTCGTAGGCCTCCACCGCGGCGTCGAGGGTGTTGCGCGACTCCACCCCCTGGTTCACCAACTCCTGGGAACGGGTCCAGTCCGCCTCGGCGCGCTTGTATGCCGACTCGGCTCTCTCCACCCGCCGTTCGGCGTCGAGCCGCTCCAGGGGAGTGGGGTCGGGGGTGATCTCGATCAGCGGGTCGCCGGGCCGGACCTGGTCCCCCACCTCCACGGCACAGCGTTTGACGATGCCCGAGATCTTGGACTTGATGTGGAACCGCTGGCGCGGTTCGATCTGACCCACGGCCACCGCCTTTTCGGTGATATCACCGCGGGTCACATCCACCATGGTGAAGCCCTGGTCCTCGGGTTCGCGGTTCTGGTAGACGGCGTAGGCGCCCACCACCACTGCCGCGAGAACGATGAACACCAGCAGGTATTTGACCACCTTCGCCATTGTCTGCCCCCTCCCTGAACGGTTGTCCGGTTAGACCGTCTCCGGTTTCAATTCATGAGTGCGTCAAGGGGCGCCGGCGTCTCGATTCCAGGCAACCCCGTCTTATTGATGCTTGCGGGAAGTAAAAGGTTTGAATTGATTTTCCCCCTCGTGCGGCCAGGCCCGACACCGCCCTGGCCAGCCATACAGACATACGAGAACGGCCGGTTTACAGTTCGGCGATCTTTGCGGTTATCCTTGCCCCGCCTTGACGCTCCTTTGGCGTGGCTCCTACAATACGCCCGCGCCGCCCGGTCTCCAGGGGCCTCAACGGCCCGTGCCGGGCAGGGGGGATAAAGCCGTGTCAAATGGCGGAAAACAGCCTCCGCTGGCCGTGGTGGTCAACTGGAACGGGGGTGACCTGGTGCGGCAGGCCCTGGAGAGCCTGGTCCGCTGCCGCCGGCAGGTCCCGCTGCCGGTCCACTTGGTGGACAACGCCTCCAATGACGGCAGCCGGGAGGCGCTGCTGGAGCTGTACGGCGACGAGACCTGGTTCTCCCTGGAGGCGAACCCGGTCAATGTCGGGTATGCCGCGGCGGCCAACCAGGGGATGAGCCGGGCGCTGGAACAGGGACGGGACGTGCTGCTCTTCAACCCCGATGCCCGGATGGAGCCGCAGTCGCTCCAGCTGCTCATGGAGGGACTGGAGCGCTGCCCGCGGACTGCGGTGGCCGCGCCGCGGCTGCTCAACCCGGACGGCACGCTGCAGCCGTCAATGCGTGACGATCCCACGCCCCGGAACCTGGCCCGCGAGCACCTGCTGGAAGGCCGGGCCCGATCGCTGAAGGTGGCCGCGTTCGACGCGCACCAGGAGGAACGCACCGCCGACTGGATCGTGGGTGCGGTCTGGCTGGTGCGGCGGGAGGCTCTGGAAGAAACCGGTCTCTTTGACGAGGGCTACGGCACCTTTCACGAGGAGACCGACCTCGCCCGCCGGTTCCGCGACCGGGGCTGGGACCTGCGTCTCTTTCCCGCAGCCGAAGCGGTGCACGTGGGCGGCGGTCTGGCTGCCGGCCCGTCAGGCGGCCACCAGGGCTTGATCCTGCGCTACATTCCGGGCAAACTGCGGTTTCTGCGCAAGCACGCCGGGCCACTTTCCCTGCTGGCCTTCCGGGCGGGGCTCAGCCTGCTCTGGATCGCCCGCATGTTCTCGCTCCCCTGGGGGGCGGAGAAGAGGGCATGTTCGAAAAAGGCGCTCCAGCTGATCTGGGGCCCGCCGGCCGGAGAATGACCTGATGGAGACGATCCTCGGCATCAACTGCTTCAAGCACGACGCCTCGGCGACGCTGCTGGTGGACGGGGTGCCGGTGGCGGCGGTGGAAGAGGAACGTCTCTCCCGGGTCAAGCACGACGGCGCCTTTCCCGGCCGGGCGATCCGCCACTGCCTGGAGGCGGCGGGGATCGGGCCGGGGCAACTGGGCCATGTGGCCTTCTACATGATCCCCGGCCTCGTCTTCCGTGAGAACCTGACCTACTGGCCGCGCCATCTGATCACCGGCGGTGGCGTGAGCGGTCTCGGCTTCTGGGGCAGCCAGCTCTGGGCCGGGGCCAAGATGCGCTCGATCCCCTCAATGGTCCGCGAGCTGCTGGGCCACGAGTTGGACGGGACCACTTTCCATTTTGTCGAACACCATCCGGCCCACGCCGCTTCCGGTTTCTTCGCCTCGGGCTTCCAATCGGCCGCGGTGCTGACTCTCGACGGGGTGGGGGAGCGGGACACCGGCACCGCCGGGACCTACGATCCCGAAGGCTACCGCATCCTGCGCCGGATGCGCTTCCCCCACTCCCCGGGATTCTTCTACAGCGCGGTGACCGACTACCTCGGTTTCCGCCCGGACAACGACGAGTACAAGGTGATGGGGTTGGCCTCGTACGGTAAACCGACGCATATCGACCTCTTCCGTAAACTGATCAGTGTCGACCCCGAGGGGATGCTCACGGTCGACACAGACTATTTCAGTTACCAGACCGGGAACCGCAAACGCTATTTTAGCCAGGCCCTGGTCCGGGCCCTGGGGCCGGCACGGGAAACGGGCGAGGAGATCGAGCAGCGTCACGCCGACATCGCGCACAGCGCCCAGCTGGCCCTGGAGGAGGCGGTGCTCCGGCTGGCCCGGGAACTGCGGGAGGAGACCGGGGAGCGGCGGCTGGTGCTTTCCGGCGGGGTGGGCCTCAACTGCGTGATGAACGGCCGCCTGTTGCGTGAAGCGGGGTACGACGAGGTCTATCCCATGCCGGCCTGCCACGATGCCGGCACCTCCCTCGGTGCGGCCTGGCACGTGGACCGGGTGGTGCTGGGCCACCGCCGGCCGCTGGTGGAGCTGCCCCACCTCTATCTGGGACCGTCCTTTGACGATCAGGCGGTGGAGGAGGAACTGCGCGGGGACAAGATCAGCTACAGCCGCCCCGACGACCTTCCGGCAACGGTGGCGGCCCTGCTGGACCAGGGCAAGGTGGTGGGCTGGTTCCAGGGCAAAGCAGAGTTCGGCCCGCGGGCCCTGGGCAACCGCTCGATCATTGCCGACCCGCGGCGGGCCGAGATGCAGGACCTGGTCAACGCCTGTGTCAAACGGCGGGAGGAGTTCCGGCCCTTCGCCCCCAGCACCCTCGAGGAAAAGGCCGGCCAGTGGTTCAGCGGCTGTGTCCGCTCACCCTACATGATCCTGGTCTTTGACGTGCCGGAGGACCGGCGCCACCAGCTCCCGGCGGTAACCCACGTGGACGGCACCGCCCGGGTGCACACCGTTTCCCGTGAGGCCAATCCGCTCTACCACCGGCTGATCTCCGAGTTCGAAAAGCTCACCGGGGTGCCGGTGATCCTCAACACCTCGTTCAACGTCAAGGGCGAGCCGATCGTCACCACCCCCCGTGAAGCGGTGCGCACCTTCTTCGGCACCGGCATGGACGCCCTGGCCATCGGGCCCTTCCTGGTGCTGAAATAACCGCCGCCAGTGCTCAAGGCACGTTCCCCTCAACCGTGACGCTATCGCTGTCGGTGTCGCCCGCTGGCGGGTAGGGCGGAAGATTGTACGGAGCGGGTGTCGTGTCTTCGACCAGCAAGGTGAAGACGTTTTCGCCCTCCAGCGCGCCCAGGGCAGGAATGACCTGCTGCCATGACGTCGAGAACGAGGCACCGCCGGCCACGTTGGTCCAGCCGGCCCGCCAGTTGGCGTAGTGAACGCCGTCAGCCCGGGTCAAGTTGATCCGCCCCGAGAAACGGCGCGACTGGTCCTGGTGCAGGTTGGTCATCCAGACGGTCATCCGGGTGGAGAAGGGCAGGGTGCCGGTTGCCGGCTGGCAGGTGAGCGCTGCGTCGAGGGTGGCCGGAGGGCCGGCTGCACCGCTGCGGGCCATGGCCGGGTCACCGTAGAACTGCAGCCCGTGCATGTTGAGATATTCGTACCAGTGATCGAAGCCGAAATTCTGGTGAACGAAGAATTTGGAATGATAGAGCGCGTCACCAGCCCGCTCCGGTCCGTCGGGGCCGTCGATGAGGTAGCGGTTGAACTCGTAGCACAACGAGGCGTCTCCACCCGGGGTGGCGGGCCAGTTCGAGGTGTAGGCCGACGACCGGGAGGCCGCGGCGATGCCGGCGGCCGGGCCGCCGGTCGGGTCGGTGAGCAGGTCGACGGCGAACCGGCCCATGCTGTTCGGTTCGGGAACGCCGAGCATGCAGCCGATGGCACAGACCAGCGAGGGGTGGTCGTCGTCGAGAACGGTGTCCGTGCTGATGAAGGTGAGCATCTCGAACCCGTCATTGCCATTGGTTTCGGCCACCCCGTCGCCGTCGTCCCAGCGCCAGACCGCCCGGTAGCCGCCGTTGGCGTGGCCGTGGGCCATCCAGCTCACCAGGCCGTACTGGCCACCCTGCCAGTCGTTGCCAAAGTTCGGGGCGCTGATCGGCAGCCAGGGATAGCTCGAGGGGACCAGTCCTTCCTGCTCGCTGTGGCGGCTGACCTGCCAGCCGCCGAGCAGGTCGTCCTCGATCATCGCCACGCAGGCCGCCCCATCGCAGAAGGGGCCGCCGCCATGGTCCTGGTTGGCGTAGTTCATGATCGCCCCGCCCAGCAGTGCATGGTTTTTCCACGCGCCGTTGTCCGCTTCGTAGCGGACCATCTTGTCCAGGGTGTAGATAACCCGCCCGGCATCGCTGACCGGCATCCGGCCCACCGCGATCTCGGCCATGAAGTCGGGGGTGTCCTGCTGATACTCGCCATAGAAGCCGTCGTGGTCGGAGTCCCAGGAGTCGTCGTCGGGCAGCGAGAGGTCGGCGTAGTAGTGGTCGGTGGGGACCCGCGAAATGGTACAGTTGAGCGGGTCCGGGTCGGTGCAGTGGTCGTCCGGGTCGGGGTTGCAGAAGCGCATGGGCAGGTCGGCCGTACTGCCCACCAGCAGGAGATACTCGATCCCCCACTGCGGCCAGGCCTTGCGGAGGAATGTGCGGATACGCTCGGCCAGGTCCCGTCCCTCTTCGTCGGCGATCAGGGGATCGTCGGTCGACAGCACGCGCACACTGTGGCCTAAAGTGGTTTTCCAGGCAACAAAATCGGAAGCGGCGACCGTCGGCAGCAGGCCGGGGGTGGTGACGATGACGTAGTCGTAGATCTCGCGCCCGGTGGTGTCGGCCGGATCCGGCTGATAGAGGTCCTGCATCTCCTGGAAGTTGACGAACAGATGCGCCGCCCGCAGGTCGGCTGCATGGTCCCGGAGCAGCAGCGAGGTCTGCCGGGCTTGCTCACTGCCGGGGGAAGGCAGCTGGAAGCGGATGCGGATTCGTGCGGCCCTGTTGTTGTACAGCCGGCCGCTGAGCGGCCGCCAGGTGAAGGGGCGGAAGGCGATGGAGACATACGCGTATTTCCGGAGCGTGCCCTGGCCGGTGATCACCACCGCTTCGGCCGGGCAGGGAGCATCCGTCGAATAGCATTCCTGCCACGTCCTGTGCCATACGGTATCGGTCGATGGGGGGCGGCCGCGAGCGGCAGGCGGCCCCGAGGCAAGGAGCAGCGGCGGGGCCGGTTCGATGCGGAACGTGCCGGGCAGGCGCTCGCTTTCCAGAACCTCCAGGGAGAGCCGCGGGGAATGGGCACCGGGCGGGAGGAGGACCAGCAGCCGTTGTGCGGGCAGCAGCGGCGCTCCCGGACGGGCAAAGCTGCAGGCATCCTCCATCTTGATCCGCTGTCCATCCGGCCCGTCGACAATCAGGTAGTCAGCGGTCCGGAGTTCCAGGGTCATCTCGCTTTCCAGCACCTCGCCGGCCGGCGCTGTTCCACCGGCAACGCAGGTGAGGATGAGAACGGACAGCAGAAGAACAGCTCCCATCGGAATCCCCTCCCCCTGGAAGACCTTGCCCATATGGCGATGGAAGCTATATTGTACATGAAAAGAGCCGGTTCTGCTCGATAGAATTCGTCATCCCGGCTGTCGCTGGAGTTCATCTTCTTCGGCACCGGCATGGACGCCCTGGCCATCGGGCCCTTCCTGGTGCTGAAGTAGCCTGCTGTCACTGCGAGCACAACCATCCTCTAAAGTCCGGCCATTGAATCGTCGACATGGAATATGGATATCCAGTTCAACGTGCTCACTTTGCGGCCGGAACCGGGGTGGTTCGATCGATATCATGAGTTATTCTGAAAAAGAAAATCCAGAGACCAGGGTCGAGGAGCTGCAGCAGGCCAACGACCAGCTGCTCAACGAACTGGAAACCATCTACCGCGAGACAGAGGAACTGCTCGTGGCTGTGGACCATGAACGAGTGGTTGCCTACCAGGAACTGAAGGCCAAAAACCTGGAACTCGAGGACCGGCTGGAAGAACTGAACGGCGCTTACGAGGAGCTTTCCGAAGCGCAGCAGATGGTGGTCCGCTCCGAACGGATGGCCGCCATGGGCGAGATGGCGTCGGCCATCGTGCACGAGATCAACAATCCCCTTCATGTGATCGGTATTCACGTTGAACGGCTGATGAACCTGGGGGAGGGTTTCAATGCCGGGAACCTGGACGCGATCGTGGCCGCCCTCGACCGCCTGAAAGGGCTGACGACGAATGTTCTGCAATTCTCCCGGCGACAGCAGAAGGTTACCTCCAGTGTGGATCTCAATTCGGTTCTGATCAGGCTGCTCGATTTCATGGAGCCGGTATTGAAGGTTCTCGACGTACGCCTGGCGCTGGGCCAGGATGTCCCAGTGGTCCATGCCGACGCGAGCCAGGTGGAACAGGTGTTGATGAACCTGCTGCTCAATGCCCAGGAGGCGGTGAAGGGCGGGGGATACGTGACCCTGACCACGGGAAGCGGAACCATCGAGCAGGCGATGGAGATGGATAGCCGTTTCGGACTGTTGTGTGCCCTGGCCGTAGATCTGGAACCTGGTGCCGAATCAAGTCAGTTCGCCTACGTCGAAGTCAGGGACAGCGGGCCGGGGATTCCCCCTGATCTGATGCCGCAGATTTTCCAGGCCTTCTTCACCACCAAGGCAGCAGATGTAGGCACGGGCCTGGGCCTGTCCATATCCAGGACCATCGTCAAAAACTGGGGTGGTAACATCCTCGCAGCTTCGAGCCTGGGGCAGGGGGCGAGTTTTCGAATGTTTCTGCCCATGAATTCGGCGGAAGCTTGAGTGCGCGACGGAGGAAAGTATGAACGGGTCCACGGCAACCCCCGGTGCACGACTGGTTCTCAGGAGCGGGGACGATATCCGGGAGCATGATCTCCGGAAAACGACGCAGTATCTGGGCCGGGAACAGTCCAATGACATCGTCCTGACCGATGACGAGCAGGTGTCGGGAAGGCACCTGAGGGTCCTTGTCCGCGCGGGGAGCTTTTACGTGGAAGATATCGGCAGCACCAACGGAACGTTTCTCAACGGTGAACGGATTACCGGTGCCGTGCTCCTCAACTCCGGTGACCTGATCAAAGCCGGAAAAACCATACTGAAGTTTCTCTCCGGCGATGATGGCGACGGTTCACGGCCGGGAGCCGCAGCGGGACGGATGCCCGGTCAACCCGGCTCCGGTTCAGACCCGGACAGGAAGACGAGAATTGCCCTCAACCTGTCCGACGTCCGCTTCAATCTGGGCCTCGTCTACTTCAAAAAGGGTGACTATGCCCGGGCCATCGAAACCTGGGAGAAGGAACTGGACCGGGGGCCGGATGAGCGGCTGACCAGCTGGATCGGGAAAGCGAAGGCCTGCCTGGCGGATGCCGGGAGTGGATAGG
Source organism: uncultured Acidobacteriota bacterium (assembly GCA_963836075.1). Taxonomy (GTDB): domain Bacteria; phylum Acidobacteriota; class JAQAZP01; order JAQAZP01; family JAQAZP01; genus JAQAZP01. Next base: position 1,959,485 of record CAWIIB010000001.1, on the reverse strand, counting down.
CGCAGACCCGTTATTCCGTGCGCTCCCACTCCAGTTGAAGCTGCTTCGATTTCCTGCGGCTGCACAAAATGGAGAGGTTCCTCTCCTGCTCGCTCTCGAACTCAGCGGCCAGGCCGGCCCGGGGCAACACCGATCCATCGGGCCGCACCACTTCCACTTCGATGGTGTAGCTGCCCACCGGAATTCTGATCCCGGCAGCCTTGTGCCGGGCCAGCTTCAACTTTCTGCCGAAAGTTTTCATTTTTTTACTGAAGGCGCTGTCCTCCTCATCCGACTGGCCCAGCGAACTCTCGTAGACCAGCTGGTTGTCGGCATAGAGGAGCAGCCGCCCCGATTCATAGGGGTGGCGGAAAACCAGGTTGAGCATCCCGGCCGGATCAGCCTCCGGATACTCAATCGAATCAAGCCCACTGTGGAGCACGTCCCCGGCATGCCGGGTCTCGGCCATTCCGTCCCGGTTGTTCTCCGAGGCCCGCTGTGCTCCCTCGATCTCGTTGGTTTCCTGCGGGGCCTTGCTCGCTGTGCTGTTCCGTCCCGGTGGCTCGTCCCCTTCCAGGAACTTCAGAAAGGCGTTTTCCACGGAAGGATCCGTGGGCCACTCCGCCGGTGAGGAGTACGCCGCCAGCATGGCCATGTCGTATTTTTTTACGATCTGCGGCTGCGGAATGCGCGGCGGCGGGAGCGGGGGTTCGTTGATGCTGGTGGTCAGCAGCGGGGAGGTGAAAATAAAGAGGAGCAGTGCAGCCATACCTGTCGCCATACCGAGCAGCACGTTCCTCACGCTCCGCTTGTCGAAAACGTGCGGCATCAGATCTTTTGGGCGGGTCGCCGACGGTGGCTTCACCGGCAGGAGTGGCTCCCGGATGCTCACGGTCTTTTTCGTGGCGGGAAGGGGCGCCGGGGACGCGACCTGGGTGCTTTTCCCGGATGAGCCATCACGACCTTCAGGCGGCCGCACCGGAGCGTCCGCCGGGACGTTCACCTGGTGCAGCCGTTTCAGCTCGGCGATCATCTGGTTGGCCGTCTGGAACCGCTCGGCCGGCTTTTTGGCCATGCCTCTGGACAGGAGGGCATCGAACCCGTCCGCGAGACAGTAGTTGATGTGCGTCGGGGGAGGGGGGGTGGTGTTCACGATCTTGTAGGCGATTGTGGTGATGTTGTTGCCCGGAAATGGTAGCTCGCCGGTGATCATCTGGTAGAGGACGATAGCGAGAGAGAAGAGGTCGCTGCGGCCGTCAACCTGATCCCCGAAAACCTGTTCGGGAGACATGTAGGTCGGTGTGCCGAGGAACTGCCCCGACGTGGTGAGCGTGGAGGTGGAGACCCTGGCGATGCCGAAGTCGGTGATTTTCACCGTGCCGTTGCCGTCCAGCAGGATGTTTGCCGGTTTGATGTCACGGTGCACGATCTCTCTCTTGTGCGCGAAACCCAGTCCTTCGGCCACCTGGATGGTGATGTCCAGGGCCTTGTTCGCCGAAAACGATCCATCCTCCTGCAGCAGGTCCTCCAGGGACCGGCCCTCCACGTATTCCATGGTGATAAACGGAACCTGCCGGCGGGAATCGACGTCGGTGTCATAGATCGTGACGATGTTCGGGTGCGGGAGGTTGCCGGCGGCGTGTGCCTCGACGGAGAAGCGCTGTAAAAATTCAACCCGTTCCTTTTCAGGAATTTCCCCGCCGATGCTGAGCGCTTTCAAAGCGACGATGCGGTTGAATTTTGAATCCCTGGCCTTGTACACGACACCCGTCGTTCCCTCGCCGAGTGTCTCCATGATGTCGTAGCGGCCGATTCTGTCCGGCATCTAACTGCTCCTGTTTATTACAATTACCCATGTTCTTATCGGCACAGTCCAGACCGGCATCAAGCCGGGCAGATCTTGACGCCGAAACTGGAATTCCCTATGCTTTGAAAATGATGAAAAAACAGTATGTTGGCGCATTCAGGGACGTTCTGATCTTTGGCCTGGCCATCCTGTTGCTGGTGCTCTTCTGGCGGAACAATCTGCTGGCCGCCGTTGCTGTTGTGGGCCTGTTTCTGGTCAGGTCCTGTTTCTGGAGGGAGAAGGGGGATTTTGCCGTATACCTGGTGGGAGCTGTTCTGGGGCCCTTCACCGAGATTATTGCCACCAGGTTGGGAATCTGGACCTATGCAGCACCCAGCTTTTTCAATATCCCACTCTGGCTGCCTTTTGCCTGGGGTTTTGCCGCGGTTCTCTTTGTCCGCATCGCTCAAGGTATCTTGCCATCGCGAAACCGATAACTATGCGAAATTTGTCCACTTTCGGTGCCTGACCCCAAAAAGTGACATCTGGTGGCTGCCCGTCTCCGTGATATAATATTGATTCTTCACCCCGGCTGATCGGTTTGCCGGGGTGTTTTCGCTTCACACCGGGAGGACATGTCTTGGCCAGGGCCTTACTACTGCAAATGCCGCTCTTCGGCGTCCAGCGGGGGCGCTTCTGCATCCCCCAGGGACCGCTCTCCATCGCCACCCACCTCAGGCGGCAGGGCCACCAGTGCGAGGTCGTGCCGCTGGACTTCACCGTGCTCGAGGAGTACGGCATCCCGCTGGCGCCGCACCGGACGGTGCTGATGAAAGCGGTGAAAAAGGCGGTGACGGCGCTGATGGAGCAGTACCAGCCCCAGCTGGTGGGGGCCACGGTCTTTTCCGCGGAATACCCCATGGCGCTGGAGGTGATGGCCCACGTGAAGAGCGTGGATCCCGAGGTGGTCACCGTGGTGGGCGGGCCCCACGTCAGCTTTTACGACCGGCAGAGCCTCGAGGAGGGGGCGGCGCTGGACATGGTGGTGCGCAAGGAGGGCGAGTGGACGATGAGCGAAGTGATGTCCACGCTCGACAGTTCGCGAGACTTCTCCGGTATTGCCGGCATCACCTGGCGCGGCGCCGACGGCCAGGCGGTGCAGAACCCGCACACGGTCCTTCGGCGACCTCAGCGAACTGCCGGTGCCCGACTACACCATGCTGCCCCACGACTTCGTCAACCGCTCGTGGATCCCCATGGTTTTTACCCGCGGCTGTCCCTTCAACTGCCACTTCTGCGCCGAGGGGGTCTTCTGGGGCCGGAAAACCCGCGGCCGGCGGGTGGAAGACATCATGGCCGAACTACGCTTCATCTCCGAGAACTACCAGGACCAGGTGGTGGCCTTCCAGGACAGCCTGTTCAACTCCCGCAAGCAGTATTGCACCGACATCTGCGCCGGCCTCCGTGACTTGGAGTTGAACCTCGAGACCTACGTGCACCTGCGCACCGACCACGTCTCCCCCGGGCTGTTCGAGTCGTTGCGCAGCACGGGCAAGATCCGCTCAGTCTCCTTCGGTATCGAGAGCGCTTCGCCAAAGGTGCTGGAGATGATGAACAAGCGCACTTCCTGGGACAAGGCCCTGGAGGCCTGCCGCATGGCCAAGGACTATGGTTTCGGCGTCCACACCCTCTGGATCATCGGCCATCCCGGCGAAGATCCGGCCGAGTTCGACATCTCACTCAAGGCCATGCGCACCCTCTGGGAGCAGGACCTCCACGACGGCATCGACATCTCCATCTTCTATCCCTACCCCGGCACCCATATCTACGAGAATCGGGAAAAGTTGGGGCTGCGCATGCTCACCGACAACTGGGAGGACTTCGCTTCCGGTGACCTGCCGGTCTGCGAGCTGGAGAACTTCTCCGCCGACCAGATCATGGAGGGACTGGGCAAGGCCCGCCAAATCCGCGACGAATACCAGTTGCTGCAGACCATAACCCGCAAGAAACGCGAGGCGCTGGCCAGGGACCAGTAGGTCCCGCCGGTGCTGTTCCGCAGTGCTGTATACTGCCCGCACCCTGGAATCTTCATGGTAGGGGCATGCTATTCCACTCGGCACAGTTCGGCGTTTTTCTAATCCTGGTGCTGCTGTTCTCCGCCATCCTCGCCCGGCACCGCCAGGCCCGGCACCTGATGCTGCTGGCGGCGTCCTGCGTCTTCTACGCCGCCTGGAACGTGCGCTACCTCGGGCTGATCCTCTTCTCCACCCTGCTGGACTATGTCCTCGGGGCGGCCATCCACCGCTCGGCCGACAGCCGGCGGCGCAAACTGCTGCTGGCGCTGAGTATCACCGCCAACCTCGGCCTGCTTGGCGTTTTCAAATACTACGGGTTCTTCGTCAATAACCTGGCCGCCCTGCTGGAAGCGGTGGGGCTCCATCCATCGTTGCCCATGCTCGACCTGCTGTTGCCGGTGGGGATCTCCTTCTACACCTTCCAGTCGATGAGCTACACCATCGACATCTACCGCGGCCGGCTGGAACCGCGGCGCAGTTTCATCGATTTCGCCCTCTTCGTGACCTTCTTTCCCCAGCTGGTGGCCGGCCCCATCGTTCGGGCGCGGCAGTTCCTGCCCCAGCTGGACCGGCGGCCCGCAGCCTCGGAGCGGCGCACCGGGTCAGGGCTCTACCTCGTGCTGAAGGGGTTGACCAAGAAGGTTTTCATCGCCGATCTGCTGGGCCGGCTCCTGGTCGACCCGGTGTTCGCCGGGCCGGCCGGGTATGGCGCGGTGTGGGGCCTGCTGGCCGTCTATGCCTTCAAGTTTCAGATATACAACGATTTCTCCGGCTATTCGGATATCGCTGTGGGCTGCGGCCGCCTGCTGGGCTACGAGCTTCCGGAAAACTTCCGTTCGCCCTACAAGGCGCAAAGCATCGCCGAATACTGGAAGCGCTGGCACATCACCCTCGGGTCGTGGTTTCGCGACTATCTCTTCTTTCCCCTGGGCGGAACCCGCAAGGGCGAGCTGCGCACGCAGGTCAACCTGCTGCTGGTGATGGCCCTGGTGGGGCTGTGGCACGGGGCCAGCTGGACCTTCATCATCTGGGGGCTTTTCTACGGTGTTCTGATGTGCCTGGCCAGGGTCAGGAAACTGTTGTTCAAAGGGGCCGGGGGAGAAGTGTCGGCTGCCGGCGTCGTGGCCCGGGTCCTGCTGGTCTTCAATCTCACCGCGGTGGCGGCGCTCTTCTTCCGCGCCCCCGACCTGGGGACGGTGAGACAGATGGTCGCTGCTTCCTGGCAGTCCATGGCCGGCCCGCGGTGGGGCCCCGATGTCCTGCCCCTGCTGCTGCTGGCCGTCCTGCTCCAGTTCGCCCCCGAGCGCTGGAAGCACGGGGCCGAAGAACTGTTCGTCAAGCTGCCGCCGCCGGTCCAGGGGGCTGTGGCGGCCCTGGTCATCGGTCTGCTGGTCACCGTGGGAGGAGCAGCCGATCCGTACTACTACTTCCAGTTCTGAGGGGTGAACATGGCCCGGCATTCTTCAATCCGCTGGCTGCTCCGCTGCGGCGGGTTTCTCGGCCTGGTGCTGCTGGCCCAGTTCGCGGCCCGGTGGCTGGGGCTTGGCTACTGGCAGCCGTTCATCAACAACCAGGCACTGAAAATTTACGTCTACCAGCGGGACGGTCTGGTTCCGGACGTGCTCTTTCTCGGTACGTCAAAGGTCAACCGGGCGGTGATTCCCGCCGTGGTGCAGGCGGAACCGGCCACCGCCTTCTGTCTCGGCCAGCGCGGAGTGAGCGCGGAGACCCAGGCCATCGTGCTGCGCGACGTGCTGGAGAGCAACCGCGGCCCGGAGTTGGTGGTGCTGGAGGTCACGCCGGGAATGCTCAATGCCAACCACGGCGGATTCCCTGACGTGCTGCGCCACTACGCGTCAACGGGGGACCTGGTCCGTGCCCTCCCGCGGCTGCGCACAGCTGCGCGGTGGCTGGCGGCGGGGCAGGGCCTGTTCCGGGGGATGACCTCGCTTTACCTCCGCTCCTGGTGCGTCCTCTTCCGTGGCGGGCAGGAGGGGCAGCTGGCGTCGATCCGGAGGTTGAGGGGCGCGCACTATGGTCCCGCTCTCCCGGAGGAACTGCAGAGCCTGGAGGGGATGGAGGCGGAGGAGCGGCTGGACCTGCTCCAGGGGATGAGATCCAGGGGGCGCAGCATGTTCATGCCGCAGTACGAGATCGGCGGGGCGGCGGCGGAGGGGCTGGAGGAGATCATCCGGTTGACCCGCAACCGGGGCATCGACCTGGCGCTGTTCAACCCGCCGGTGACTCCGGTATATCGCCGCGCCCTGTACCGGCCGGAGGAATATGCCCGGTTTCTCGAATACGTCCAGCGGATCGCCCTGCGGGAGGGGATCCCGTTCCTCGACCTGGACGATGGGCGGCCGGGCCTGACCGATGCCGACTTCTACGACTACGGCCATCTCAATGCCGCCGGCGCCATGAAGGCCAGCCGGTGCCTGGCCCGGGAGCTGCCGGGGGCGGAAAACAGCAATCACCGTCAAGGGGCATCCTGCGACCCGTCACGGACCACCCGCGCCAGGTAGCTTCTGTCGTCCACACCGAGCACCTCCACCCGGAATCTGATCAGCCGATCGTCCCAGACCAGCATTCTCAGTGCCGCCTGCAATTCGATGTCGAAGGTACCCGGACGCCGGGGGAGTCTGGCCCGCACGGGCAGGTGGACGGTTTCGCCGGGGGCGATGTCCAGCGGGGCGTGAACCGGGAAAAACCTGAGTTCCTCACAATCCTCGAAGATGCGGCAGATCCAGGTGAGCGGGTAGCGGGCCCCGGAGGATTCACCCCAGAAGCGGTAGCGCGCGCTGTTGGTCACTTCGATGCGGAAGCGGATTTCAGGATCCAGGACGGCGCCCGGCAGGTCCACCAGGTCCCAGTGGAGACCTGTCTCCAGGGCCTCCTTCCCCCAGCTCTCCGGCTCCACCACCTTGATCAGTCCGCGCGGCGGGTGGAGGTAGAGCACGTCGGGGAAGGGGTGACCCAGCCGGTGGACCATCCCCGGGACCTGTTCTTCCTCCAGACCGAATCGCCGGGCCAGCCAGGGCAGTGACTCTTCCCCGGCGAGCAGTTTGATCATCGAGCCGTCAGAGCCGATGAAACCAACCGGCAGCCTTTTCTGCCAGCCCCCGTCCCGTCCCACCTGCCGTTCGGTGAAAATTTCCGGTTCGGGGTGCACCAGCGCGGGGAAGCGGTCCAGGGCCCAGGCGGCCAGGGGCGATGTCTTGATGTAGTCCACCTCTCCGGCCTTGAAGACCAGAAACGCCTGGAGCAGCAGGCCGGCCACCAGCAGGCCCCACAGCGCCCGCCGCTTGATGGTCAACTGCTCGGCGGCCAGCCAGGCGAACAGCGGGGTTATCCAGATGGCGTAGCGCAGCATCCCGGCCGTGCCGTTGTTCCAGTTCGGAGCGGTCTGGATCAGAAGGATGATGCAGGCGGTGAGCGCCGCGAGGCCCACACATTCCCAGTGGCGGCGGACAAGGGCCGTCACGGCGCCGGCGACCCCCAGCAGCAGGAGCAGCGGCACATAGGGCAGCATCCCCTGGTTGAGGTCGGCGAAAAAACTGATGGTGCGCATGGGTGAGATGAGAAAGAAGTCCACTCCGCCGGAGTGGGAGATCAGGCTGGGAGTCCCGTAGTGATAGAGGTAGAAGAGCGGTGCCGCCAGGGCCGGCAACAGTCCGGCCGCCGCCTGCAGCGCCTGGCGTCTCTGGCGGCATATGGCGGCGATGGCCAGCGGTAACAGGGCGAGGAGGATCAGCGGCGGGTTCTGCAGCGACCCCACCGCGGCGGCGGCCGCGGCCAGGCCATGGCGTTTGCGGCCCAGCAGGGTCAGCGAAACCATAACGCAGCACCAGGTGAACAGTTCGGGATGCGGCCAGCGCAGGAACCAGAGCACCGGCCCCACCACGGCCAGGGCGATGAAGAGCAGCCGCCGGGAGCGCTCCCGGTTGCCCTGGACCCAGGCGAAGCAGAAGGTCAGGACGAAGCAGAAGGCGTTCACCGACTGCAGGGCGCCAAACTCGCTGACCCCGGCGATGCGGTAGACGAACTTGGCCGGCACCGCCAGCAGCGGGTAGAGCCAGAAGTGCATGCTGTACCACCGGCCGTTGCGGGCTTCCACGAACCCGGCCCAGGGGTCAACCATCCGGGAGAAGAGCCGGTCGCTGGGAACCAGAAGGTCCAGGGCGTCGATGTCGGCCTGCCGCAGGTCGGGTGAGGCGTGATCGAACCAGGACTGGAGCATCAGCAGGTATTCCGAGCCGTCTCCGGCCAGCACCGGCGGGACCACCAGCGGGTAGGTCGGGCCGACGACCAGTGCCACGGCCAGGCAGGCGGCGGCGCCGATCATTGCGCGGCGGCGACGTGTTCGCGGCGGACGGGCCTCCGTTTTTTCGGCTGTCCGGTCGCGGCCCTGGTGGACCTCGTTCATCTGGCTCCAGTTACGCCCAGATCCGGGTCACCTGCATCAACTCCACCGGCAGGCCGGTGAGCCGGCCGATCTCGTAGAAGGTGCGGCCGGTGATGTCGCGGCGCCAGGTGGAGAATGCCGAACCGGGGATCAGCACCAGGTCGGGCCGGGCCGCCCCGGATGCCTGGTGATCGCGAAGGAATTCCACGTAGTCCTGGACGGTGAGCAGGTCGCCCATGAAGATGTTCGGCCCGAGATACCTGTTCTCGGGGATGGCCCACTCCACCTCCACTCCCTCCATGGCGCCGGTTTCGGCCAGCATTTGCTGCATCGGTCCCTGCATCAGGGTGGAGGAGAGGATCAGGACCCGTTCCGCCCGGTGGCGGGCCGCCAGATGCCGGATCTGCCCGGTGACCTCGTGGCCCAGGCCCTGGGGCAGGAGCAGGCCGTAGGGCATGCGGTGCAGCGAGGCCAGGTGGCGGGTGTAGGGATATTCAAAGCAGCTGTCCGCACCTTCCTTGAGCACCAGGTCGGTCTCCTCACCGCCGCGCAGCACCTTGAGCCAGACCAGCGAGACCCCGTCCTCGTGCATTTTGGTTACGGCGTAGCGGGCGGCCGGCCGGTTGGGCAGACCGACGTTGTTGGCGCTGACCAGCACGTCGCCGCGGCGGGCACCGGCCCGAGCGGCCGGCGAACCGGGCACCACGCCCTGGATGTACGGCTGGTTGTGGAACTCGTCGTGCAGGTGCTCCTCGTAGACCGAGGGCAGGGGGATGATCGGTACGGTGAGTTCCCGGCGCAGCCGGCGCACCAGGTTGACGATGCCCTGCCAGACCTCGTCGCGGTCGAACAGCGGTTCGGCCGAGAAGTATTTGCTGTACCCCGGCAGGCAGACCCGGATCTCCGCCGGGGGGAAGCGGTCCAGGTCACGGATCGTCTGTTCCAGGTCTTCGATGCTGAACTCGGGCCAGGCCACGATGCTGGCCAGGAAGGGGATGTTCTCCTCGCGCAGCCGCTTCATGCTGCCGATGGCCACCTCCGGCTGCTTGTCGCGCATCAGTTTCTTGCGCAGGGCCGGGTTGGTGGAGTTGATGGAGATGCCCAGCTCGAAGGGCAGCAGCGGTTTGAGATCGCCGATCATCTGTTCGGTGAGCGGGACGCCGTTGGTGGTGATGTTGTAGAACGGCTTGTCGGTCTTTTCCCGCAGCAGGCGCATCAGCTCGATGACCCCGGGGTAGGTCAGGATCTCGTTGGTGTCGTAGTTGGTGGCGTGGAACAGCCGCTGTTTTTTTTCCGGCCGGTAGTAACGGATCTTGGTCTCGATCTCTTCCCGAGGGGTGGTGAAGCGCGGTGACTGCAGTTCGGGCGGGTGGCCGATCTGGTAGCAGAATTTGCACTTGACCTTGCAGTACCAGGAGATGTTGCCCAGCATCGACCCCGGGTCGGTTTCCTCCTCCACCAGCCAGTGCTCGAGGTCGCGCAGCGACCAGGCGGTCACCTGGCCCTCACTCCCCTCCTCGTGGACCCGGCCCAGGCGGAGGCAGCTGCGCAGCAGGCGGTCCAGCAGCAGCGCCCGCGGTTCCTCGGCGCGGAAATGCTGCAGGGGATAGTAGTAGCGCCGGGGCGCCTTGACGGCCTCGGCGCTTCCGTCCCCGTTCTCCGGCCCGCTGCTGAACCAGACCTTGCCGGTGTCCAACGGCCGGCCGTTGCACTCCAGGTCCAGCACCCGGGAGAGGTTGCCCAGGGTGACCGAGAGCAGCGAGCGCAGCGCGGCCGCGGTCTCATCGGCGGGCAGCGGGTTGTGGCGGTTCGGGGTCATCAGCGGTATACCGGTCCAGGGGGAGCGTGAACGGCTCAATCCTGTTTTTCGGGATAGATCTCAAACGGGCGGTCGATCTGTTTCATGAACCGGAAGCCGTCCACCCCGCGCAGTTCCTCGCCGCCGCGGGTCAGCACCACCACCTCGAGCAGCGCTTCCAGCTGGCTGCGCACCAGTTCGGTGAGCGGATCGTCATACACCGCGTCACCGGTCGACTCCCGGTCAAGCTTGAAGCGGAAGACGAAGTCCTTTTCATCACTGCCCATCTGCTTGGTCCTTTCAGCGCCGGTCCGTTCTGCCGCCGGTACTATGGGCCGGGTGAGACGAGGGCCAATCCGCCCACACGGCAGCCGCCCCGCTCCCCCTCGTCCGGCAGGTGGAAGAAGAGGACGGTCTCGCCGGGGGGCAGGGTCAGCCGGTCCAGCTGGAAGAAACGGCGGCCGTCCTCCATGGAGAAGCGGCCCACCGGCCCTTGCCGGTCCCAGATCTCCAGTCTCCGCGGCGGTTTTTCGGCCGTAACGGAAACACGGAGTGTCGCCTCCAGTTGCCGCCGGCCCGGATTCTGCAGCCGCAGAGCGCCGGTCCGTTCCAGCCGGGCCGTGGTGGAGTGTCCGGCGTATTCCTCCACTTCGAACCCCGCCCCGTACAGGCCATACAGTATAGCCGATTCAGCGGGAAGGGTGAATGTGACCGGCGCCCGCACCGCCCGGTAAAATGGCCGGATCATGCCGAACAGACAGTAGAGGGAGGCGCCGAGCATGAAGACCACCACCGGCAGACAGAGCCGGCCCGGGATCCGGGGCCTCATCCGCTGGAGGCCCGCCGCGGCCAGCGGCGCGGCCAGGGGCAGGAGCGGGAGGAACATCCGGCCCTGGGGCTGGAAAGTGAACAGGGCATTCCTGACCACCAGGAAGACAAGGCCGATCAAAGCAGTGGCGAAGAGCGCGCGCACGCCTGGCGCCGGCACCGGTGCGCTGCCGTCCCGGCCGGCCGGCCCCAGCAGCCGGACCAGGCCCAGCAGGATAATCACGGAAACGGCAATGTAGGCGGCGGTGAGCAGCGGCGGCGGGAATACCGACATCCAGCCGAAGACCCCCCAGGCGGAGGTGAAGAAGAGCCGTACGGTCTCGCGCAGGGATTCCCACTGCAGGAGGCCGTGGCCCACCGTGCTGATCCGCTCCAGCTGGCGAACCGGGTCCCAGTGAGCTCCGCTGCCGGTGAGGCGCTGGGGAACGGTGAGCAGGAGCAGCGCCGGCAGGACCACGGCGGCGGAGACGGCCGCGGCGGTCCGCAGCGGCTTTCGTCCCCCGCCGGCGGCGGCGAGGTAGGCCAGGGCCGCGGGGAAGAGAAAGACCAGGGCGAATTCGGTGAGCAGGGCGGCGGCGAACACCAGGACCAGCAGCACGGCCCGGGCGGGGGTGAGCAGCGGGCGGGCGGCCCCCGGGCGGACCAGCACAAGGAAGAAGAGCGCCGAGAGGGCCAGGGCCAGGGAGTCGTTGTTGATCACCGAGGTGACAAAGATGAACTGGGGCAGAAACGCGGTCAGGGCGGCCGCGGCCAGGGCTGTCCTCCGCCCGGCGCCGCGGACCAGGCGGCCGGCAGTGAGCCAGATGAGCACCAGGCTGCAGGCGCCCAGCAGCACCGAGACGAGACGCAGCAGCAGAACTGACCGGCGGGCGGTCTGGTAGGCCGGGTCGTTGTCGGCCCCGTGGTAAAAAACCTGGCCCTGCCCGGTTTCGTACTGCTGGTTGAAAAAGAATGGCGGATCAGCCTCCCCGGCGGAGAGGGCGAGGAGCGGGGCGGTGAGCAGGTAGTACCCGGGCGGCTGGTGTCTTTCATACCCGCTGACCACATTGCCCTTCTTCCAGAACCCCTCCCGGCGCTGGAGGGCCAGGCCCGGGTGGTGGTCCGGCGGCGCCGGCCCGTCCGGAGGGAAGAGCCAGCGGCTCGGTTCTGCTGTGCGCACCAGGCCCATGGCCCGGGCTTCGGCCCGGATGCGGAGAAAGTGCGCCGGTTCGTCGGGCGCTTCCCAGAGCGGGACGAGGAGGACGCAGCTCAGGGCCAGGGCGAGGTAGACCAGGACCACCGCGAGGATCCCGCCCCATCCGCTCTTCTCCAACGTTGGCATTGTCCGGTCCTTCAGTTCAGTATTCATCCCCGCACCGGCACCACCCGCTGCCGGTCCCGGAAGCGGATCTTCCAGCCGGGCCAGGCCGGCAGGTAGCGCGGGTCTGGCGGCTGGGGGGAGACGCCGGCCTCCTTGACCAGGGTTACCACCCGGCCCGCCGGCTCATACTCCACGCGGCACTGCAGGTTACCCAGTTTGAGCTGCCGAGGGAACCGCCGGTCGAACTCCTCCTGCTCCCCGGCGGGCATGCCGGGGAAGGCGAGGTCGGTGGGGGAGAGGATCGCCGCGTCCGACCCGTGCTCCAGGCCGATCTCCTCCAGCCGGTCCACCAGCCAGCGGGTGGGGTCCACCTCTTCCCGCCCCTGGGCCGGGTCGAGGCGGCAACGGAGGTTGTGGCGATCGATCTCCTCCTGCAGCGGTGCGGCCGATCCCTTGAGGATCCGGTTGCGCAGGATCAGCTGGGCCACCGCTTCCCGTGCCGCCCGGCCCTCCGGCTCCTTCTCGCTGCTCTCCAGCGTCACGCCGGCATAGCGCCGCTCCACCTCGGCCATCACCCGCCCCTGGTGGATGAAGACCCTGCCCGGTCGTTCCTCACCCAGGCCGGCCTCGAGCAACAGCTTGAGATCGGCCGGCAGGGCACAGGTGGTGAAGGTGGTCTTGCGGCCGCCGCGGCCCACCACCGTGCGGCGGGCGGCGGCCACCAGCGCCGGCGCCCCGGCCCGCAGCACCGATGAGTGGGAGAGCAGCAGCTCTTCTCCGGCGTCGCTGGCCCAGGCGTCGCGCCGGGCCCGGGGCACGAAGGCCGATCCCGGAACCGCCCGCATCCAGGCCAGGGCCATGCCCCGGCTGTCCACCTTCTCCTGCTCCGCCTCGCTCACCGGGTCGAGGTCCAGCAGGCCGCGCACCTGTCCGGCCACCTTGCGGGCCTCGGACAGCACCGCCGGGTTGAGGGCCAGGCGGCGGATCTTTCCCGAACGGAACGCGCGAACCATCAGCGCTCCGTCGCAGCCGGCCTCCCCCAGCTTGCGGCGGTCCTCGGCCACCTCCTCTCCCTCCGGCCCCCCAGGGGGCCGGGCAAAGAGCGGCCGGTCGAGGTTGAGCAGTGCGGTGAGGTCCACCAGGGCCTGGAGCACGCGGGGCGGGTACGACCGCCGCCGGGCCTCCAGCAGCACGCGGGAGAAGGAGGCGTCCAGCGGCAGCCGGAACATGGTCCGGCCCAGTGCGGTGATCCCGTCGCCGTCCAGTGCGCCCACGGCGGCCAGGCGCCTGGTGGCCTGCTCCACGGCAAAGGGCCGCGGGGCGTCGAGCATCGGCAGCCGGTCCAGGCGGTAGCCCGCCGCTGCCGCGGTGAGCAGCGCCTGGGAGAGGTCCTGGCGCAGGATCTCCGGCGGGGTGTCGGACTGGAGCACGGCCTGCCGGCCCCAGAGCCGGACACAGCGGCCCGGTCGGAGGCGCCCGGCGCGGCCGCGGCGCTGCTCGGCCGACGCGTGGGAGATGACCCGCAGGCCCAGCACCGTCCGACCGTCCCGGTAGTAGGTCTGGCGGGCCAGCCCGGAGTCGATCACTCCCACCACGCCGGGGATGGTCACCGAGGTTTCGGCCACGTTGGTGGAGAGGATCACCCGCCGTCCGCGAACCGTCTGGAAAACCCGGTCCTGCTCGGCCGGCGGCAGCCCGCCGTGGAGCGGCAGCACGTTCAGGCCGGCGGTGCCGGAGAGGCGGCTGAGGCAGGCCCCGATCTCGGCCTTTCCCGGGAGAAAGACCAGCAGGTCGCCCTCTTCGTCCCCGAACCCGGTCACCGCCCGGGCCACCCGCTCCTCAAGCCCGTCTGCCGAGGGCAGGTCGCTCTCCGATTCATACTCCACATCCACCGGGTGCAGCCGGCCCGAGGCCTCCAGCAGCCGGGCGCCGAGAAACTCCACCAGCCGTTTTTTCTCCAGGGTGGCCGACATCACCAGGATCCGGCCCACCTCCTCGTGGCGGCAGACCGCCAGCAGCAGGTCGGTCTCCAGGCCCCGCTCATGGAACTCGTCCAGAACCACCGCGGCCCACTGGCGGCAGCCCGGGCCCTGGAGCAGGCGGAGGGCCACGCCGGGGGTGGCAAAAAGAATCCGGGTTTCCGGCCCGGAGCAGTCGTCGTGCTGCACCCGGTACCCCACCGTGCCGCCCGGTTCGCCCTCGAAGCGGGCGCTGACGTAGCGGGCCAGGGCCCGGCAGGCCACGCGCCGCGGTTCCACCACCAGCACCCGGGCCCCGTCGCCCAGCTCCTCGAGACACCAGACAGGCACCAGGGTCGACTTGCCGCTGCCGGTGGGCGCGGAGATCACCAGGTGCCCGCGGTGGAACAGTTCACTGAACTCGGCGCGAAGCGCTTCCACCGGCAGGGCCGGGATTTCGGGGCTGCTCTCGTGGTTCATCACAAACATCCGGATCAGGGAGCGGTGAACAGTTCGGGGTGCCCGGCCAGGTGGTCGCGTATGATTTTGGCACTGAGTTCGTGGCCCCAGCCGTTGAGGTGTACCCGGTCGGCATAGATGTTCCGGCCCTGCCAGCGTTGGAGGAATTCATCCTTCATCACGATGCAGGGATACCCGTTGGTTTCGGCCAGCTGGACCAGGCGCGAGGTGTAGCCGCCGGGTGGCTCTTCGTATTTCATCAGGTGGCTGGGCAGGTAGATCAGGCAGAGGAAACGGGCCCCCTGGCGCTCGGCCTCCCGGTGCATCTCTGCGGTGGTTTCCAGAACGCGTTCCCAGGCCCGCTCCACCTTGGGGTGCTCGAACTCGCCGAGAAATATTTCCCGGTAGAACCACCGGAAGTAGAAGTAGTAGTCCTCGCGTTTGCCCTTCGCTTTCAGGTAGCGGTCGAGGTTGGCCGTGATCTCGGCCACCAGCACCGAGTGCTGCTCCATGAATTCGCCCACGGTGCGCAGCAGCCCCGCCTCGGGCAGGTAGTCCCCGCGGTAGTTGAAATAGGAGCCGCCGTTGATCGCCGAGACGTAGTTGGAAGGCGCGATGTCGTTGATGCAGGTCTGCAGGATCACCAGGTCGGGCTCGACCCGCGGCCCCATCTGGCGCAGGGTGCCCAGCTCGTTCTCCGCGTTGTAGCCGCTCACCGCCCCGTTGAGCACCTCGTAGGTCCACCCGTCCTCTGCCCGGTTGAGGTAGACCTCCAGCATGGCGGGGAAGGTGTATTCCTCCTCGCGAAACAGGCCCAGGGCCACCGAGTCGCCGAGGATCAGTATCCGTCTGGTGCCCTCACCTTTCTTTTCCGGATACTCGTGCCCCCGGAAGCCGAAGGCGTTGACGCGCATGTGGTGGTTGCCGTGACTGAGGCCGGAAAAACCTGGCCGGTACTGGTAGCGCCGCTGCCGGCTCTCCGAGGTGATGGTCATGGTGTAGTCCTCGGGCTTTTCCTGCAGCAGGTGACGTATGCGAAGCGCGATTTCGGCGGCGATCAGGGGCACGAGGATCCAGATCAGCGCCAGGGCCAGCCAGCGCAGCAGACGCCGGGGGAGCGAGGGTCGGGGTGTTGACGGGGCAGCGGCGGACATACGTTCACTCCAAGCGCTCACCGAACGGTTGAGGATGCCTGAAGATTATGGGACAGCTGCGGTCACCGTGCAAGCGTCCTCGGCCGTGTCGCCGGCCGGCGCGTACGGCGGCTGGTTGTACGGGACGGGGGTCACGTCCTGCACGGTCAGGGTGAAGGTGTTGACCCCGATCAGCGTTGCGAGGGCCGGGATGCTCTGGTTCCAGTTGGTGGAGAAACTGGCTTCGGGCGCCACGTTGGTATACCCGGCCCGCCAGCCGTCGAAGTGCTGTCCGCCGGCCAGGTCCACTGCCAGCCGCCCGGCCAGGGTCCGGGTCTGTTCGGTGTAGATGTTTTCCAGGGTGGCGGTCATGGTGGTGACGAAGGGCACCGTGCCCGTGCCGGGAATGCAGGTCAGGGTCGCGGCCACCGTGTCGGTGGGGATGATGCCATTGGCCGTGGTGACCACCATCGACTGGGTGGCGGCGTTGCCCGCCGTGTCGGTGGCGGTGACCTCCACCACGTAGTCGCCGTCCCAGACCGCGGTGGTGTCCCAGGCTTCCAGCAGGTCGGACGTCTCGTAGACCTGGTCGCCGTCGCTGTTGGTGATGATGTGATAGAACTCGCGGTAGTCGTAGTCGCCGTAGGTCTGGCAGACCGCGTCCTGCTTGTAGAGCAGGTCGACGAGGAACGGGTCCACCGGGCCGCTCTGGTAGGTGTCCAGATCCATGTCGAAGTTCACCGCCAGTTTATCGGTGATCACCGCGGCCCTGGGGTTGCCCACCGGGTAGATGCTGTAGACGATGGACTGCACGGTGCAGACCCAGCTGGAGTCGATCCGGTCACCGACGTGGGCGATGATGTCCACCTGGCCGCTGAGCGCGGCGGGATCCTGGTAGTTGTCGGTCTCGTTGTCGCAGAAGGCGAAGATACTGCTGCCCTGGGCCGGTTCGAACACCGGGGCCATGGTTTCACTGAGGTTGTCCAGTTCGAGGTGCGGATTGCCGGTGCAGAGCCAGTTGCCATACCACTGGCTGCCCGAATCCTCGATGCGGGCGAAGTGGATGTGGGTGAAGTTGTAGCTGGGCCACTGCACCAGGTCGCCGAGATACTGCCCCAGGGCCACCGTGTCGCCGACGCTCACCGCGATGGTCGACTGGTCCAGGTGGGCGTAGAGGTATCCCTCGCTGGTATCACTGCCGCTGTTGTTGCTCACCGCCACCCGCCAGTGCCAGGAGCCGCTGGTGGTGAGCACCGCCTTGACCTCGCCGGAGTGGACGGCGTGGACCGCCTGTCCCGGCGAACCCATCACGTCGATGCCGGGGTGCATGTAGGGGGCGCCGCCGTAGTACTGGAATTCGCCATAGGTATTGCCGATCTCCTGCTGAATGTTTGGCAGCAGGGGCCAGGGGATGCCCCTGTTCAGCCGGTCTTTGGAGAATTCCTCCGGTATCTCACGCTGCGGGCCCCGGGCCCGGTCCACCTCCCGGCCCCTCGGGTCAATGGTGATCAGTTCCCCGTATACCCTGTCCTCGGTCAGGTGCCGGACCCCGAGCTGGAGCGTTTTTCCCGTCACCCGCAGGTCGCGCAGCCGGCTCTCCGGCGGGGCATTGAAAATCACCGCTGCGTTGCTGGCGCCCCGGGGCAGGCGGTAGAGCGTCCGGGCGGTGAGCACGTAGAGCACTGAACCATCAGGCTCCCAGGCGATCCTCACCGGACGCGAATCGACCTTGACCGTGTGCCGGGCGGTGTGGCCGGTGTGGATGATCACCTCCGCCGATCCGCCGTCCGGGGCCCCGGCCAGCCGGCCGTCCGGGCCGGCGCAGAAGATTGCCAGATTTGGGAAAATCCGCTCCTCGAAGGTTCGCAAGTCGAGGAGATGTATTTCGCCGTTGCTGCGGTAGACCAGCCGTGAGCCGTCGGAGGAGAGTGACGGGTCGGTGACGGGGGAGAGCTTGCGGACCAGCAGCCGCCGGCCGTTACAGTCGAGCAGTTCCAGCCGGCCCGGCACCGCATTGGTGTCCGGCATTTCAATGGAGACGATCCTCTCCAGGTCGGAAATGAAGAAGCAGTTCCCGCGCACGCCGGGGATGAACCGGCTCTCCTCACCCTGCTCACGGATTTCCAGACGGGACTGCATCAGGCCGTGCTGCGACGCTTCCGGCGCCATCAGCAGCGTAAAACGGCCCAGCGGTGACTGGAGCACCAGCGGCCCCTCGTCACGGGTGATCAGGCCCTCAGCGCTGACCCCGGCAAAGACGGCGCCGGCACAGAGGGATACAAGGAGAAGGGCGAGCGGGAAGAAGCGGGTGACGGTCATCGGGATACTCCTCATCCGGAAGTGGCGTGCGCCGGGCAGTGCAGGATCACTAAGTATACGGTATTACCCGCGGGAAATCTACCCTAAAATCCTGCTAAGTGACTGAAAAACATGACCTGTTTACATGACGCTCCATTCCGTGCTTCAATACCAGTCAGTTTTTTGACGTATCGAGGACGGAAAAATAAAGTAGTTGATTCTATTAATCGGCTATTTAGTTGCTGTTATTGAGTGCCGATTACAATATTGGTTCCATTTTTTCGATATCGTAAGCCATGTCACGAAATTGACGAATGGCAGGTCTTTCCTGTCCATTGAACCGCCTTTCAGGACCAGACGATAATATGATTAAAGTGCATTATTTCAGCTATATAGGAATTAGTTCAAAGTTGATTGTCTGTTTTTTGACAGTTGGCATGCCCATTGCTATTACTGGGGCACGGTAAATCAACCGTACAAGCAGTTGTTGTGGAGGGTGGGGCGGATATGCTGATCACTGGCGGGCGGTTCTTTGGCAAGGTGTGTATGATTGTATTGACGCTGTCCCTGTTCGCGGGATTCGTGGCGCCGGCGGCGACTATCCGGGTGGACTGGTCTCCCCCCAGCTCCCCCGATCTTGCCGGTTACCGCTTGCGCTACAGCACCGATGGCGAAACCTATCCCTATGGTGTGTATATTGCCAATCCCGATGCGGCTTCCCACACCGTCACCGACCTCAACGTGGGGACCACCTACTATTTCAAGATGCAATCGGTTGATACATCCGGTCTCAGGAGCTTGTACTCCAGTCCGGTCTCCTGCACGGCGCTCCCCTGGAGCAGCGAAGCCAATCCGCCGGTGGTGCCGTCAACGGTGAGTCTGGATCAACCGGTGTTCCCGTTCACCTGGGATGTCAGCGAATTCGGCGGAGTGGCCGGCGCCGGCCTGGAGGTCAGCCTGGTCAACCAGTACTTTGCCAATCCCAACGGAACCGAGTGGGATCCCGGGCACCGCTGTTTCAAGCGGGTTCTGTACTCCCCCGCGTCAACCACTACCGTGACCGCACTCAATTTCCAGGGGCCGGGTCTCTACCAGATCCGGGTGGTGGCCCTGGACGAGTTTGGCACCATCATCTGCCGTTTCAGTGACAGCGTCCCCATCGAAGTGATCAGCGGTGCGCCCGCGATGCCGGAACTGATCATCACCGGACCGGGGCCCGGTCGGAACAACCCGCCGCTGGCGCGGCTGTTCGATCCTACGGTGAGCCTGGCGGAACCGCTGCTGGAGTTTGCGGCTTACGGCGGGGAACGTTACGGAGTCAATGTGGCTGTCGGTGATGTCACTGGCAACGGGCAACTGGCCATCGTCACCGGGCCGGGACCGGGTGAGGGATTGGGGCCGCACGTCAGGGGATTCGATGACCAGGGGAACCCTCTGCCCGGGTTGAGCTTCCTGGCCTATGGAGTGAACAGGTTTGGCGCCAGGGTGGCCCTGGGCGACATCGATGGCGACGGGATCGACGAGATCGTCACCGGCCCGGGGCCGGGCGAGGATTTCGGCTTCGGTCCCAATGTCAAGACATTTGACTATGACGGCGGCTCTTCGGTGGTCACCGGTATCAGTTATATGGCTTACGGCTTCCCCAAGTACGGCGTCAACGTGGCCTGCGGCGACATCGATGGGGACGGCATCGACGAGATCGTCACCGGCCCCGGCCCCGGAATGGGATATCGTGCCCGCGTTCGTGGCTGGAACATGGACGGGGGCGGGGTGGTGGCCATGGAGGGGGTGAACGTCCTGGCTTACAGCACCAACAATTACGGAGTCAACGTGGCCTGCGGCGACATCGACGGCGACGGGATTGACGAAATCATCACCGGACCCGGACCCGGGCAGGGCTACTCTGCCCATGTGCGCGGTTGGGCCGTTTCTGTCGATCCATATGGAGTCGGAACCACTGACCAGATTCCGGGCGGCAGTTTTGTTGCTTACGATTCGTTTCATTACGGCGTTGTCGTGGCCTGTGGCGACATTGACGGGGACTGTGTGGATGAGATCATCACCGCTCCGGGCCCCGGACCTGGCGCCGGGTACACCGCAACCATCCGCGGCTGGAACTACGTTGACGGTACAGTGGAGCAGAGCGGCCTGGACTTTCTGGCCTACGACGAGGACTATATCTTTGGCGCCAGTGTCGCTGCGGGCCGCGGCATCAACTAGACCGGGCGCCCCCCGCCCCTTTCCCCGCCTCCCGGACATCCTGTACAATCGATAGTTGCTATCCGACATGGAGGAGTGACGTGTTCCGTATTCTCTTCATCTGCACCGGCAATTCCGGACGGAGCCAGATGGCCGCCGGCTTTGCCCGCAGCATGGCGCCCCGCACCGTGGAGATCGTCTGCGCCGGCGACCGGCAATGGCAGATCAACAGCGAGGCGGCCCGGGTGATGAACGAGGCGGGGATCCCGGTTCCCCCGCGGGTGGAGCACACCATCGACGAGATCGCCTCCCAGCCCTTTGACGTGGTGATCACCCTCTGCAACTCGGCCCGCGAGATGTGCCCCACCCTCCCCGGGTCCCCGGCCCGGATCCACTGGCCGCTGGTCAACCCGGCGGGGCAGGTCACCGACCCGGCAGTGCTCCGCGACACGCTCTACCAGCAGGTGCTGGAGGACATCCGCCGCCGGGTCACCGCCCTCTTTCGCGACGGGTTCCTCGACTCGATCCTCCAGGTGCGGATCACCTTCACCTCCCTGCTGGACAACCTCACCGACGGGGTGATGGCCCACGACCTCGACCGCCGGATTTACTACTTCAACGATGCGGCCCAGACAATCACCGGCTACCAGGCCAAGGAGGTGATCGGCAGGGATTGTCACGAGGTCTTCAGCGGCCGTTTCTGCGGTGGGGACTGCTCGTACTGCGAAGGCAACCGCGCCACCCACCCCCGGGTCCGCTATCCCGAGAGTTTCACCCGCAAGAGCGGTGAGGTGCGCGAGCTGGAGATGTCGGTGGTGACCATCAATTCACCCCACGGCGAGGAGACCGGGGCGCTGATCATCTTCCGCGACATCACCGAGATCCGCTACGTGCGGCGCAAACTGGAGGAGAGCCGCGGGTTCCAGGGGATCATCGGCCGCCACCCGCTGATGATCAAGCTCTATGACACCATCCAGGAGGTCTGCGACGCCGACGTGCCGGTCCTGGTCCAGGGGGAGAGCGGCACCGGGAAGGAACTGGTGGCCAACGCCCTGCACCAGCTGAGCCCGCGTTCGTCGGGGCCCTTCGTGCCGGTGAACTGCGGGGCCCTGCCCGAGGGCGTGCTGGAGAGCGAGCTGTTCGGCCACGTCAAGGGCGCCTTCACCGGCGCCATCCGGGACAAGAAGGGCCGCTTCGAACTGGCCGAGGGCGGGACCCTGTTCCTCGACGAGATCGGCGAGATCTCACCGCACATCCAGGTGCGCCTGCTCAGGGTACTGCAGGAGCGGGCATTCATCCCGGTGGGCGGCGAGCGGACGATCCAGACCGGGGCCGGGATCATCTGCGCCACCAACCGGGATCTCAAGGAGCTGACCGCCCAGGGCCTCTTTCGCGATGACCTCTATTACCGGCTGGCGGTGGTCCCCTTCACCCTGCCCACCCTCAAGGCCCGGGCCAGCGACATCCCGCTGCTGGTGGACCACTTCATCGAGAAGTTCTCCAGCGACACCGGCAAACGGGTTTCCGGCATCAGCCGCGAGGCCATGGACCTGCTGATGAGCTACCCCTGGCCGGGAAACGTCAGGGAACTGATCAACTCCATCCAGTACGGGATGATCAAGTGCCAGAACGGGATGATGGAACGGCGGCACCTGCCGCCGGAATTGAACGAGGCCGGTGCCACCACCGCGCGCAGTGGACCAGGGAGGCCGGTCAGTATCGATCCTGAAGCGGTGACCCGGTCACTGAAAAAAGCGGGCGGCAACAAGGCCAAGGCCGCCCGGCTCCTCGGCATCAGCCGGACCTCCCTTTACCGTTACCTGCGCAAGCAGAATCTGTAACATAATACACTATCGTAACATAATTATTTATGGACGGTTTTTAAACCTGCCATCCCCATCCCAGGTTTTGTGCCCTCCTCCTGGCCTGCCTCTTTAATGCTTGACAGATAATGCATTAATTGACTTCTCTGTCTTTGGCCAGATCTTTCGGCTGCAAGTGACCACACCTGATACAGGGATGATATGTAACATTATCGGGGGATGAAAGTGTACCACCTGTCACGGGATCGATTTCTATTATTTTGCGTAAGATCATTAATTACAACAGTTAATATGTTCTGTCCGTCTGGGGGATAAATGGTACATCTTTTGCTCTATATATCCCCGGTTTCAACAACAGAGGATGAACCAATGGCCGAAACGCAAAACACGAACATTGTCAAGGTCCTGCGAATGTCGCGGGAGATGATGATGCTGGCCGACGAGGGAGACCACGAGCGCAAGGACCGCAGCTGCGGTGTCCTTTACGGGACTCTGCGGGACATGGCCTACAAGCTCCGACGGCTGGCGGAGGAGGAACGGGCCCTGCACCTCGACGAAGGGGTGTGGGATGTCGATCAGGGTTAACTCACACAGGGGCAAGGGATGTCTATTACCAAAGAGATCAACGGGTGCACGGTGAAGTTGGAAAAGGGAGACATCACCGATTTTGAGGTGGAAGCCTTCGTGTTCTATGCCCGGGAGGACCTGAAGTTGATGTCCGGGTTCGGCAATGCCATTGCCACACGGGGCGGCCCGACGATCCAGAAGGCGCTGGACGAGTTGGGTGAGAAGCAGATTGGTGATGCGGTGGTTACCGAGGCGGGCAACATGAAGGCCGGTCACATCATCCATGCTGTGGGCCCCAAGTTTCTCGAGGCCGACATGGACGAGAAGCTGGCGCTGACCGTGCGTAACACGCTGGCCGCGGCAGAGGAGAAGGGGTTCAAGCAGTTGGCCCTCCCCGCCATGGGCGCCGGGTTTTACGGTCTCGCCCGGCCGATGTGCGCCGAGGTGATGCTGGAAACGATCCGGGACCATGTAAACAACGGCGGCCAGCTGAAGGAAATCATCATCCGGGTCATCGACACCCTGGAATACGAGCCCTTTGCCGAGGCGCTCAACGGCCTGAACGAAGGAAGGGAAGGATCAAACCAATGAGCGAAGCGTTACACTTTGCCTCACACCGGCTGCAGGAATTCGCCCTGCTCTTCATGGCCATTGTCTACATCATGCGTCTGCGCTGGATCATGAAGTTCCCGGCGGGCAAGGAGCGGCAAGCGCCCTCCGGCACCCGGGGAAGCGCCACGCCCAGGGCGAGCATCCTCTATTCCTGGTTCAACATCGCCCAGCCCTGGGCCATGGAGAGTTCGAGGACCAAGTTCTTCCTCTACATCCAGTTCGTCATTTTCCACGTGGGGGTGGTGGCGGCCATCGCGCTCTCCTTCATCATCCCCTACGCCCCGGCTCTGCTGGAGTCGGCGGCCGTGGTCAAGACGATCCAGGCGCTCTGCTTCGCCGCCTTCCTGGTGGCGCTGCTCCGGGTGTTTCGCCGTTTCGGATCGAAGCACATGCGGGCGATCAGCACCCCCGATGACCACTTCTCGCTGTTCCTGCTCACCGTCTGGTTTTTCTTTGCCGGTCTGGCCGCACCGAACAACCATGCCGGCGGAGAAACCATACTGCTGATCTACTTCTGGATGACGGCCTTCTTCCTGGTCTACGTCCCGTTCAGCAAGATCTCGCACTACCTCTACTACCCCTTCACCCGCTACTACCTGGGAAAGACCCTGGGCCGGCGGGGCGTCTTCCCCATCGTGCGCGGAGGGAAAGCGTGAGGAGCTGATGAGCTGACAGAACCGGGAACCTTTTCCCAAACCGGAGAGGAACATGGCGAAGGAAAGATCACATAAAGCAACAAAAGTCCTGGAACGGCTGGAACAGAAGCTCAACCGGCAGATCGCCAGCTCGCTGGTCGCCTGCGTGCACTGCGGCATGTGCACCGACTCGTGCCACTACGTGCTGGCCAACCCCGGCGATCCCGACCTACGCAGCCGGCATACAAGGCGGACAAGATCCGCAAGCTGTTCAAGCGGCACTTCGACTGGACCGGCCGGGTGTTCCCCTGGTGGGTCAAGGCGGAGAGCGTCTACACCGACGAGGAACTGGAAGAGCTGAAAGACATCGTCTTCGGCAAGTGCACCAACTGCCGCCGCTGCTCGATCAACTGCCCGATGGGCGTCGACCTAGCCACCTTCAACCGCATGGCCCGGGGCCTGCTGGTGTCGGTGGGCATCATGCCCGAGGGCGTGGCGGTGGTCAGCAAGGACCAGTGGGAGATCGGCAACCAGATGGGCGTGCTCAAGGAGGACTACCTCGACACGCTGGAGTGGATGGAGGAGGAGCTGCAGGACGAGCTGGACGACCCCGACGTGAAGATCCCGGTCGACAAGGAGGACGCCGACGTCGTCTATTCGATCAACCCCCGGGAAGTGAAGTACGACCCGCGGACCATCGCCGACGCGGCCAAGATCTTCCACGTGGCCGGCGAGAACTGGACCATGCCCAGCGAGGGCTGGGACATGACCAACTTCGGCCTCTTCTCCGGCGACGACGACCTGGGCGGTGCGGTGGCCCGCCGGCTGTACGAGAAGGTCGAGGAGCTGCGGGGCAAGAAGCTGGTGATCTCCGAGTGCGGCCACGGCTACCGCTCCACCCGTTGCGAGGGTCCCAACTGGGGCAAGCGCGACGTGCCCTTCGTGATGGAGAGCTCGGTCGACACCATGCTCCGCTACATCAAGGAGGGCAAGATCAAGGTCGACAAGACCAAGAACACCGAGCCGGTGACCTTCCACGATTCCTGCAACAACGCCCGCAGCTGCGGTCTGTTCGAGGAGCCGCGCGAGCTGCTGAACCTCGTGTGTCACCGACTTCCGCGAGATGTACCCCAACCGCGCCGAGAACTTCTGCTGCACCGGCGGCGGCGGGGCCATGTCCATGTCGGAGTACACCCCGCAGCGGCTGAAGTCGGCCAAGGTCAAGGCGGACCAGCTCAAGGCCACCGGGGCCAAGGTGGTGGTCACCTCCTGCCACAACTGCGTGGACGGGCTGACCGACCTGATCCGCCACTACAAGCTGGACATGGAGGTCACCCAGCTGGTGAACCTGGTGGCCAACGCCCTGGTCATCGACGAGAATGCCCGCCGCGGTGGAGCCCGAGGCCGAAGTGGTCCGCTGAAGTGGCTGCCGAACCGGTGGCCTTGCCCCTCGCCGGGAAGAAGATCCTGGTGGTGGACGACGAGCCGGACATCAGGTCTTCTTCACCACGGTGCTGGAGGACAACGGGGCCACGGTCTTCGAGGCCACCAACGGCGACGAAGCCCTCGAGATGGTGCGCCGCGAGAAGCCGGACCTGGTGACCCTGGACCTGGCCATGCCGGGCAAGGACGGCGGGCGAGGTCTTCGAGGTGATCCGCAAGGACGAGGAACTGGCCGACACCCGAAGATCTGCATCGATCACCGGCCGGCCCGAGCTGCGCCAGCCTGATCTACGACCGCTCCGTGGCGGCGCCGGAGGGCTACCTGGACAAGCCGTGACGAGGAGACACTGCTGTTCAACGTGCGCAAGATCCTCGAACTGAATTAGTCGGGAGGATCGCAGTCGCACGGAGGGGACCCATGGAGCTTCCATACAAGGACTACTTCGACGCGGTGCCCGGGTATCTGACGGTGCAGGACCGCGACCTGAAGATCGTCACGGCCAACGACCGTTTCCGCCAGGATTTCGGCGACTTCGAGGGCCGCTACTGCTACCAGATTTACAAGCACCGGGCCGAGCGCTGCGAGGTCTGCCCGGTGATGAAGACCTTCACCGACGGCCAGCGCCACAGCAGCGAGGAGACGGTGACCTGTGTGGACGGCACCGAGGTCTCGGTGCTGGTCTACACCAAGCCGATCCGCGACGAGAACGGCGAGATCACCAGCGTGCTGGAGATGTCCACCGACGTCACCGAGATGAAGTCGCTGCAGAAGCGCCTCAGGGCCAGCCAGCAGCGCTACCACACCCTGTTCGAGGAAGTGCCCTGCTACATTTCGATCCAGGACCGCGAGCTGAACATCTACGACTCGAACAAGGCGCTGAAGGAGACCTTTGGCCGCTGCCTGGGCCGCAAGTGCTACGAGATCTACAAGCGCCGCGACGAGGAGTGCTACCCCTGCATGGTCCAGGACACCTTCCGTGACGGCAAGCGCCGGGTCCACGAGGAGGTGGTCACCTCCAAGGACGGCAAACTGCTCAACGTGCTGGTGCACACCGCTCCGATCCGCAACCCCGAGGGCGAGATCAGCGGCGTGATGGAGATGGGGGCCGACATCACCCGCATCCGCGAGCTTCAGTCGCAGCTCACCTCCATCGGCCTGCTGATCAGCTCCATCTCCCACGGCCTCAAGGGCCTGATCAACGGCCTCGACGGCGGGATCTACCTGGTGAACAACGGCCTGAAAAAGGACAACCCGCAGCGGGTGGAGAAGGGCTGGGACATCGTGCTGCGCAACGTGGGCCGCATCCGCAGCATGGTGCTGGACATCCTCTACTATGCCAAGGACCGCGAGCCCAACTGGGAGCACCTCGCCGCAGCGGATGTGATGGAGGAGGTTCGCGGGGTCATGGCCGACAAGGCCGCCGAGCAGGGCGTGGAACTGAAAACCGCCATCGACCCGGAAACGGGTAACTTCGAAGGCGACGCCAAGGCGGTGCGCACCCTGCTGATCAACCTGGCCGAGAACTCGCTGGACGCCTGCCGCCTGGACAAGCAGGAGAAGACCCACCTGGTGAAGCTCAGCGTTGGCGGCGGTATCGACCACGTGCGGTTCGAGATCGAGGACAACGGCATCGGTATGGACGGCGAGACCCGGGAGAAGGCGTTCAGCCTCTTCTTCTCCTCCAAGGGGGCGGAGGGAACCGGTCTGGGACTGTTCATCTCCAACAAGATCGCCCAGGCCCACGGCGGGTCGATCACCCTCGACTCGGAATCGGGCAAGGGGACGAAGTTCATCGTCACCATCCCGCGGAACCGTCCGATGAAGGACGAGGACGCCTTAGAAGGTGAGTTTGGCGATCTCAACGTGGTCTGAACAGGTGTTACCCGGGGTTCTGCTGTGTTAGACTAGGTTTCATAGACTTTGCCGGCCTTCCGGCGGCAGTAACGACTCCGGCATTCATGATCTCTTATATTCTTGAAAGGACGAAGGACCCGGCTGACCGGCCCGCCGTCTGATGCATCGTGGTGGAGGTGAAAGATGAGTGAAGCGAAGAAAACGGTCCTGATCGTGGATGACGAGCCGGACACCTGTACCTACTTTTCCACCGTGCTGGAGGACAAGGGCTTCGAGACCGTCATCGCCCGCAACGGCGAAGAAGGCATGGCCCGGCTGAAGGAGTCGGTGCCCGACCTGGTCACCCTCGACATCACCATGCCGGAGAAATCGGGCGTGCGGCTCTACCGCGAGATCAAGGGCATGGAAGAGATGAAGGGCGTACCGGTGATCATCATCACCGGTGTGGCCGACGACTTCGAGAAGTTCATCTCCAGCCGCAAGAGCGTGCCGCCCCCCGAGGGCTACCTGGCCAAGCCGATCGACGTGGATAAGTTTCTCGCACTGGTTGACGAATTGACGGCCTGAGCCCGAATCAATAGCCGAAACACAACGGCCCGCCCCGCGGCGGGCCGTCTCGTGTACAATGGCGCATCATTCCACATCAGGAGGAGGCGACCATGCCCAGACTGATCGAGCAGCCGGCAACAATCGAGGCCGCCGGCACCAAACCAAAGCTGATCGAGGAGTATGCCGGCCGGGTCAACTCCGGCCACCGGTCGGTGAGCGTAGCCAGAATGACCTCGCCCGAAGGCTGGGTGGAACCGGGTCAGTCCCCGGAGTTTGAAGAGATCACCGTTGTGCTCGCCGGAATGCTCAGAGTGGAGCACAGAGACGGCGTCATCGAGGTGCGTGCCGGGCAGGCGGTGGTCACCGCACCCGGCGAGTGGGTCCGATACGGTACCCCGGAGCCGGGGGGCGCCGAATACGTGGCCGTCTGCCTGCCCGCCTTCTCACCGGACACCGTGCACCGGGACGAGTGAGCGTGAGGCTGTCCAGCCAATCGATCCGACCCAACTGGTGATCGGGAGATCACATCATCAGCAGGGTGGGGACGCCGGTCGCAACCCGAACCCCCTCGGCCACAGTGCTCCAGATCGACAGTTCCTGATCGGATATGATGGCGAGTGAAATAGTCATTGATTTTACGAATGATAAGCTCTAGATTCATCCATGGGAATCTGGGATTTCTCCCTTGTCGGTTTTCACTTCAACAATTGTAAGCGGTGCGATGGGGCTCAGGCGAGATTCCGGGGGGAATCCCTCATGGTCCATGAATGATGGCGACCGCCCACAGGTCATCCGCGGATGGATGGAAAACCCGGAGGGCGGGGGGGACGTGTCATGAACAGGATTGGAGTGTTGCTTGTTACAGCTTTTCTGTTGGTGCCCGTGGCGGTTCCGGCCGACCAGGTTTCCTGTGAACTGGCCAAGCGGATCGCCTCCGACGGGGCTGTGAGTGATTTGTTCGGAAGTTCCGTCTCCATCTCCGGCGAATTCGGCCTGGTCGGGGCATGGCGCGACGACGACAACGGCACCGACTCGGGGTCGGTGTATGTCTACCATCGCGATGGCATTGAATGGGTCGAAGAAACCAAGCTGACCGCCTCCGACGGGGCGGCGGATGATCACTTTGGCGGTCCCAACGCCCTTTTTGGCAACATTGCCCTGGTGGGGTCGGGGCGCGACGATGACAACGGTACCGACTCGGGGTCGGCCTATATTTTCCGCTTCGACGGCAGTGGGTGGGTCGAGGAAGCCAAGCTGACCGCCTCCGACGGGTCGGCGGGGGACTTCTTCGGTATTAATGTCTCTCTCTTCGGTGATACAGCCCTGATCGGGGCGATGGGCGACGATGACAACGGCACCGACTCGGGGTCGGCCTACATCTTCAAGTACGACGGCAACACCTGGGTCGAGGAGGCCAAGCTGACCGCCGCCGATGGGGCGGCAGGGGACTCGTTCGGCAGTAGAGGCTCTCTCTCCGGTGATACGGCCCTGATCGGGGCGATGAATGACGACGACAACGGCACCGACTCGGGATCGGTGTATGTCTTCCGCCACGACGGCAGCGGGTGGGTCGAGGAGGCCAAGCTGACCGCCGCCGACGGGGCGGCGGCAGACGGATTCGGAAATCAAATCTCCCTCTCCAGCGACATCGCCCTGATCGCAGCGACATGGGACGACGACAACGGTCCCGACTCGGGATCGGCCTATGTCTTTCGCTATGACGGCGGCGGTTGGGTCGAGGAAGCCAAATTGACCGCTGCGGGAGCGGCGGCCGGAGACTGGTTCGGCATGTCCACATCCATCTCAGGCGACCTTGCACTCGTCGGGATTCGGTATGACGACGACCGGGCTCACGATGCCGGTTCGGTGCGAATCTTCAAGTACGACGGCAGCGGCTGGAACGAGGAGGCCCAGCTGCTCGCCTCCGACGGGCAGGCTGATGACCACTTCGGCCACTCCGTCGCCCTCTCCGGCGACATTGTCATGGTCGGGGCACGGGATGATGACGACAACGGCTCCTATTCAGGGTCGGTTTACTTTTTCGGTGTCTCGGCCATCGAATGCGGAACCATCTTCGCTGAGTTGCAGTGTGAACCGCAAGCCGGCGTTGTGCCATTCCAGACCAACATGAATGTCCGGATATTCAACAACTACAACGGTTGGTCGCGTATTATTTCCGGCCGCCTCGATGTTACGCTCGCCAGCGGTCGGTCCTTTCCCGACTGGCGGGCCGGATACTTCAACGTGGCCGCGGGCAGCGGAATCCAGACTCGCTGGAATACAACGATTCCGGCGCTGGGATTCACCATCGGCAGCAACGTATTCACGCTGGTGGTCGAGGACGTGACGTCCGCGCCCTACAACCAGCCGCCCTATCCGCCGGCCGGCGATACCGCTACGGCCACTTGCACGGTGACGGGGTTCGCGCCGTGAGTAGCGATGTAATTCGGCGAATTTATCAATTCGTTGAGGCACGGTAGCCAAAAAGCCGACTAGTTATAAACGTCCGTCCTTTGTATTCAACAGGTTAAATTGTATACATCGTTAGCAGGTCATGGTCACCGGCTGCATGTCCTCGACGACCCACTTGCCCATTTTATTGAAAGAAATTATATTCATTTCATAAATGTATTGGATTCACTCTAATTCCGGTATCCAATCTCACTATATATTCAACCAAAAGAGGCAGCTACCATGCTCAAAACAGTGACGAGTCTGGCCATCATATTCGTTTGTCTGCCAGTTGTGGCCATTGGCTCAGTCATCCATGTCCCGAGCGACCAGCCCACCATCCAGGCGGGCATCGATGCTGCGGTGCACGGTGACACTGTACTGGTGGCGGACGGCACTTACACGGGCCCCGGCAACTGCAACATCGACTTCCTGGGCAAGTCGATCACCGTGGCCTCGGCGGAGGGGGCTTCCTCCTGCCTGATCGATTGCCTGAAAGGGGACCGGGCCTTCATCTTCCAGACCGGCGAGGACAACGGATCGGTGCTCCAGGGGTTCACCATCATCAACGGCAATGGGTACCGCGGCGGGGCCATCCTCTGCCTCTCGGCATCCCCCACCATCAGGGACAACGTCTTCAGCGGGTGCGTCGCCGAAAACGGCGGCGGGGCCATCTCCTGCGAGGATTACGGCGCGGACCCCCTGATCACAAGCAATCTGTTCACCGGGAACGACGGGGGGGACCAGGGCGGCGCCATTTATATCTACGAGAGCAATGCCCTGATCACCCGCAACACGTTCAGCGGAAACTGGGCCGATTTCAACGGGGCCATCCACTGTACCGATTCCTGGTCTCCCGTCATCAGCCACAACCTGATCGTCGACAATCAGGCCGAGTTAGGAGGCGGCGCTATCGGCAGCGGATACTACAGTGATCCGTTGGTGGTCAACAACCTGATCACGGGCAACGCCGTGACCTCCACCGGCGGGTTCGGCGGCGGCGCCATTCTCGTGGTGGACAGCGAGATCACCCTGGTCAACAACACCATCGTTGGCAACGAGTCGCCACAATACGGCGGCGCCATATGCAGCTTCGACGGCTCTCTGCTCATCGTGAACTCGATCATCCGGGACAACAGTTCGACGACCGGTGAACAGGCCTACATGATTCATTACATTGGCTACTCGCTGACGCTGTCGATCCATCACAGCAACCTGGAAGGCGGGCCGGACACTGTGGTGCTCGAGCCGGGGTGCGAGCTTGACTGGGGGCCGGGCATGATCGATGACGATTCGCTGTTGACCGGCGGGCCCCTGGGCGATTACTACCTCTCCCAGATAGCCGCCGGGCAGGGTGCGGACAGCCCCTGCCTGGACAGCGGCGACCCGGACAGCGAGATGATCTGGGGCACCACCCGCACCGACCACGTCCACGATGCATTTGTGGTGGACATGGGGTTCCACTACCCCTGGAAATCGGTCAGCTCAAAACTTGCCTGCCGCCCAGCGTCGGGCACCTTGCCCTTCCCGGTGCAGTTCGGCGTTCTGCTGTCCAACAACTACATCGAGTCCGAACGCACCTTTGCCGCCCAGATCGACGTAGCCCTCGCCGGCGGCCTGCAGATCCCGAACTGGAAAGCAGGCACCGTTACTATCGGACCGGATGACTTCATCGTTATCGCCTTCAACAGCATCATTCCCATGCTGCCCCAGATCGTGGGCGAGAACACCTTTACTCTGGTGGCCGAGGACGTAACGCCTGCGCCCTATAACCAGTCGCCTTACCCGCCGTCGGGTGACACCGACACGTCCACCTGCACTGTGACGGGAATCGCGCCGTGAACGGTCGGGTGATACAGCGACATTGATTGATCAGGCCTAGCAGCGTATCGAGAAGTCGATCCCAGAAAAACAGTCGATCTTTTGTTATCAACAACTTGAATTGACTAAATCATTAGCAGGGTGTGACCACCGGCCACAAGTGTACAGGCGGCTCGCTTGCCCGTTTTGCATAATGAAACTATATTCAAGGCATACATCTGCTCGGTGCATCCCGACCGGAGCATCCGTCCTTCATGTAAATTATTCGATCAATGGTGGTTACCATGCCAACGAATTCTCTGTTGTTTGACGGTCATCGATGTTCCGCCATGGCCACCCGAGCAAGCCATTTGATCTGTTTGACAATGACAAGCCTCTGTTTTCTCGCTGCGCCGGCGGAGGGCAATCATCTGTTCGATGTCAGGGTCGACTACGGGCGGGACTGTCGCTGCCATTCGATGGTCATCGCCGACCTGGACGGAGACGGGCACAACGATGTGGCCGGGGCGGATGGCTGGGGCTTTGCCGCGGTTTTTCTGGGCAACGGGAACGGCACGCTGCAGCCTGAGGCTTACTACACCGGAGGCACCTCCCCCCGCCACATCGCCGTGGACGACCTGGACGGGGACGGTGACCTCGACCTGGTCATGGCCAACAGCGGCACCGACGACGTGTCGGTGTTCCTGGGCGTCGGGAACGGCACCTTCCTGCCCAGCGTGCAGTATGCCTCCCATTTCGACACCGTCTGGGTGGATATCGGTGACCTGAACAACGACGGTCACCCCGACTTGGTCACGGCGAACAGCACGCACTGTTGTGTCTGCACCTTTCTGGGCAACGGGGACGGCACCTTCCAGGCGGCCATTCATCATGAGCTCGGTCTACCCAACACCCCCTGGTCTCTGGCCATCGGCGAGCTGACCGGAGACAACAACCTCGACGTGGCCGTGGCGCTGGAGGGGAGCAATTCAGTCCTCGTCCTCCAGGGATTGGGGAACGGAAGTCTTGTCCAGGCATGGAGCACGTTTCTGTGGGATCCCGAACGAGTATATCTGAGGTGGATGAACGACGACGGGCATCTGGACCTGGTGGTGGTGCATGGATATACCATCACCATTTTTCCGGGGAACGGCGACGGGACGTTCCAGCCGGCCATCGATATCATTGCCGAACATTCCATTTCAACCCTGGCTTTTGGCGACCTTGATCTCGACGGCACCAGAGACGTGGTGGCGGCACACGATTACGATGACACGATTTCCATTTTCTTCGGCGTCGGGGATGGGTCACTGCAGCCCGGTGGGAAGTACTGGGTGGGAAATACGCCAAGAGGGCTGGCCGTGGGCGACCTCGATGGCAATGGCCGTCCGGACATCGCAGTGGGGAACAGCACCTACGGTTTTATCTCCATCTTGCTGGACAATGGCGATGCTACGTTCAAAGCCTCTACAAACTACGATGCCGGCAATACTCCACGTTCGGTATGCACGTGCGATCTTGACGGAAACGGTCATCCTGATCTGGCAGTGGCCAACCAGTATAGTGATGATGTTTCGATTCTTTTAGGTGTGGGCGACGGGACGTATCAACCCCCGGTGAACTACGTTGTTGGCGAATGGCCCTATACCATCGTTTCGGGAGACCTGGACGAGGATGGACATCCGGACCTGGTGACGGCGAATAACTGGACCGATGACGTTTCGGTGCTCCTGGGCAATGGCGACGGCACCGTTCAGGCTCCGATCACTTTCGAAGTTGATATAAACCCGAGTTCAGTGGCCGTTGGCTATCTGAACGATGACCAGCACCAGGATCTGGCCGTTACCATTACGTACGGTAGTATGGTCTCGGTTTATCCGGGTAACGGGGACGGGACATTCCAGGCCGCCGTAAACTACGCGGCGGGTGTTAACCCGTATTCGGTGGCCATCGCCGATCTTGACCGGGATGGTCACCAGGACCTGGCCACGGCGAACGAAGCCAGCGACGATGTCTCGATTTTCATTGCCAATGGGGACGGCACCTTCCAGGCCGCTGTCGGCATCGGGGTTGGTGAAAGCCCGCGCATCCTGGCCATCGACGATCTGGACGGTGACGCGAATCCGGATATCGTCACGGCGAATTACAGCAGCCATGATATCTCGGTGCTGTTGGGCAACGGCGACGGCACGTTCAATGAGGTCGTTAATTACCTGGTTGGAAGACGGCCCATGTCAGTTGCTGTCGATGACCTGGACGGCGACGGCATTCCGGACCTCGCGGCAACCAATATCTCCTCAAATTCCGTATCGGTGCTGACCGGCAACGGGGATGGCACCTTCCGGGAAGCCGGCCATTTTGGTGTCTGCGGGGAGCCGGGATCGGTGGCCATCGACGATCTGGACGGCGATGGAAAAGCGGACCTGGCGGTGTGCAATCGCTGGGACAACAATGTTTCGGTATTGATAAACAGTCGGGGCACCATTGCAGCTGAGCTGACCTGCATCCCGCCGGCCGGGACAGTACCCTTCAGCACCTCCATGACGGTGACACTGGCCAACCAATACACCGGCCAGACCCGGAGGATCGCGGGCCGCATCAACGTCACGCTTGCCGGAAGCGGCCACTACCCAAATTGGCGCGCCGGGAACACCAGCGTGTCCCCCGGGAGCAGTTATATTGCCGCATGGAACATGACCATCCCGGCTCTGGGCTCGGTGATCGGTGATAACCTGTTCGAGTTGGTGACCGAGGATGTGACGCCTGCGCCTTACAACCAGCCACCCTATCCGCCATCCGGGGACACCGATACCGACTCCTGCACGGTGGAGGGTATTGCACCGTAAGCCGGCAAATGGATTTCCAAGGCCTGAGGTCCTTGATGCCGGGGGCCACATCATCAGCAGGGTGGGGCCGCCAGCCACCACTACCTCGAAATTCCGCTTGTTTGTTTTGCAGAAGGAAATTACATTCAATGCGTACGGGTGTTGGGGCACACCGCCCAAAAGCTCATTATGTCCGTGATATTAACGAATAAAGTGAATGTCATGCTAAGGCATATCGCGGCAATGACCGTCCTATTCCTCTTTCTCCCCTTGGCGGTCGCGGCTGAGACCATCCACGTCCCCGGCGACCAGCCCACCATTCAGGCCGGCATCGACGCCGCTGTGGACGGTGACACCGTGCTGGTGGCGGACGGGACCTACATCGGCGACGGCAACCGGGATATCGACTACCATGGTAAGAGCATCACCCTCCGTTCCGAGAATGGCCCCGACGTCTGCGTCATTGACTGCCAAGGGAGTTCAGGCGAGCCCCACTTCGGATTCAACTTTCGGACCGGTGAGTCACGGGGAGCCGTTGTTTGCGGGTTCACCATCAGGAACGGGTGGAGCGACCAGTCCGGTGGGGCCATCTGCTGCGAAGGCTCGGCCCCGCTCATCGATCAAGTAATGGTTCGTGAGAACACCGGAATCGGTGTCCTTGGGTCCGGGAGTTCTTTCCTCCTTCGAGATTCAGTCATCCAGGACAACTCGGGTACCGGAATCCGGTGCGATGGGGGCGACGACGAGATCACCGGTTGTCTGGTCAGCGGCAACGACGATCACGGAATCCGGCTCTATCAATTCCTTGGTACCATTACAGAGACCACGATCACCGCCAATTCGGCCAACTACGGCGGGGGGATCTGGTCCCGATGGGGATCCTTCTCCATCAGTAAGTGCGTAATAAGCGACAACGTCGCAGAGTACAGAGGAGGAGGTGTCCACGCGGACGGGGATTACTGCTACATCTCGAACTGCCTGGTCAGTGGTAACAATGCCGGCACCGGCGGTGGTTTGGCGCTCATATCATCTTCCGTGGGAGCATGCAGCGGTACCGTGTACAGCTCAACCATCACCGGCAATACAGCCGGAGAGGGCGGAGGGCTTTACTGCTACGGGGAATACCTCCTCTACTGTTCGAACACCATTCTCTGGGGCGACGAAGCCTCCACGGGCCCGGAGATCTCTGTTCGGTCCAGCCACCCCATCGTCCATATTTCCTTCTCCGACGTCCAGGGAGGAGAGGCGGCGGTATTCGTGGATGAGGGTGCCAATCTTCACTGGGGTGAGGGAATGATCGACGCCGATCCACTGTTCGCGGTCGGCCCTTGGGGCGAAAACTACCTGAGCCAGATCGCGGCCGGCCAAGCCGAGGACAGCCCCTGTGTCGACTCCGGCGCCCCGGAATACGAACCCATCGACGGCACCACCCGCACCGACCATGTTCAAGACATCGGTGTGGCGGACATGGGGTATCACTACCCCTGGAAGTCTGTATCAGCCCAGTTGCTCTGCCTGCCTGCCTCGGGCACGGTTCCCTTTATCGCCCAAATCGGCCTGCGGCTGACCAACACCTACTACGGATTCACCCGCAAGGTGGGAGCCAAGATAGATGTCCTGACCGCCGGCGGCACGTCCATTCCCAACTGGAAAACCGGCTGGTTAAACCTCGCTTCGGGAGCATCGTTCACCACCAGTATCATCCAGACGATTCCGGCCCATCCAACTGTGATCGGCACCAATACCTTCACTCTCATAGCGGAGGACGTGACGCCACCGCCTTACAACCAACCGCCCTATCCACCATCGGGGGACACCGACTCGTCTGACTGCACGGTTACGGGGATCGCGCCGTGACCGTTGCTGTCGTCACGCCCGGGCGGACAAATCTTCAGCAGGATGGGGGCGCCGGCTGCATGCTCGAGATGGCGCGTTTGCCCTTTTTCTTGAAGTAAATTATATTCATGGTAGTTGTGTGTTTGGGTCACCCCTGAACCCGTCGTCCAATCTCTCTGTGTATTCAAAGAAATGAGGTCGTTCCCATGCTCAAAGCAATGACGAGTCTGGCCATTATTTTCTTTTGTCTGCCCATTGTGGCGACGGGTGCCGTTATCCATGTCCCGAGCGAACAGCCCACTATCCAGGCTGGGATCGATGCCGCGGTGGATGGCGACACCGTGCTCGTCGCGGCCGGGACGTACGTGGAGACCATCGACTTCCTCGGCAAGGCAATCACCGTTCGGAGTGAGAGCAGCGCGGACCTGACCATCATCGATGGCAACCAGAACGGATCGGTCGTCACATTTGCCAGCGGCGAGGGGAGCGCCTCGGTGCTCGAGGGATTCACGATCCAGAATGGCACCGGGACCGTTGTCGGTGAGTACGAATATGGCGGCGGTATCTATTGTGATCAGACGTCGCCAACCATCCGCGACTGTCTCATCACCGCGAACATCGCCGGATTCGGCGGGGGTCTACACGCTACAGGATCTTCGTCGACCTTTGATTCCTGCGAATTTTGTGAAAATTTCGCGTTGTATGCGGATGGCTATTATGAAGATGGTGAAGGCGGCGGGATTCGCGCTATCGACTCCGATCTTACGGTCACGGACTGCTCATTCATGCAAAATCATGGAGGCGGTTGGGGTGGCGCTTCGGTCTCCGGTGGTGGCGGTATTTACGCCATCGACTCGGATCTCGTGGTCACGAGTTGTGCCTTCTCCAACAACGAGGCCGGTGAAAGCGAGTCAAATTGTTCGGGCGGCGGCATTCGCTGCATCTCCTCGTCACCCACGATCTCCAGCTGCTCTTTTTCGTCGAACCGGGCTGACTATGGTGGTGGCATTGCCTGCAGCGGTGGCTCGCCTGTCATTTCGGACTGTAGCTTCCAATCAAACGTGGCCATTGGGTCTGGATGGACCGAGAATTGGGGTGACGGGGGGGGGGTCTTCGTCGTTGGCACCTCGAACGCCGTGATCAAAGAGTCTACGTTTTCTGACAACCGTTCGGTCAACGGCGGAGGGATTGGTTGCCTGGGCGGCTCGAGCCTGCTGATCACCGACTGCTCCATCGTGAGCAACAGAGCTACTAGTGGCTGGTATGAGGGTTTTGATGGTGGCGGCGGGATCAGCTTTTTCGGAGCCTCGGCCACCGTGACGAACTGTCTGATCGCCCAGAACGAGGCTCGTGAAAATTTTGATGATCAGCAGCCCGTGGGGGGAGGGATCAAATTCCATTCCTCCTCGGTGCTGCTTACCAACATCACCATTGCGGACAACTTCGTGAATGGTGTGGGGGAGGGCGGCGGGCTCTATATCGAAGACTCCGCGCCCGTCCTCACGAATGTCATCGTTTACGGCAACACCGCTCCCGTGGGCGACGGCATGTATATCACCGGGACGGGCGTCCCGCTCGTCACCTACAGCGATATCCAGGACGGGTACGAAGGCGAGGGGAACATCGACGCCGATCCGCTATTCACTACCGGGTCCGAGGGTGACTACTACCTAAGCCAGGTTGAGGCAGGTCAGGTCGCGGACAGCCCCTGCGTTAACGCCGGAAGTACCTGGGCAATCGTTCTGGGGATGAATTCGTCCTGGACCCGCACAGATGAAGTGCCGGATAGTGGCCAGGTGGACTTGGGCTACCACTATGGACTACCTGGGGAGCCTGGTACTGTGTCGGCAGACCTGAGCTGTGTGCCCGGCTCGGGCGTCTTGCCATTTACGTCCTTGATGACCATATCATTGACCAATGAATTCACAGGTCAAGCCCGCAGGATTGCAGGACGTATCGAAGTCACCTTTGCTAACAGCACTTTCATATTTAACTGGCGAGGCGGATTCACCAGCATTGCGAGTGATGAAAGCTTTGCGACTTCGTGGAACCAGAACATCCCGAATTTAGGTCCCCTGGTTGGGGATAACGTCTTCACTGTGGTTGCCGAGGATGTGACACCAGCCCCATGGAACCAGCCGCCCTATCCGCCTGCGGGGAACACAGATACGGCTACCTGCACGGTGACGGGGGTTGCACCGTGAAAAGCCCGAAAACACCTGGCAATCGTGATAATCGTTGGATATCGAGGAGTATCGAGATGAGAGCGCACTCACGCAATCTGAGCTATGCCTGCCTGGTGTTTCTGATCGTCTTCTGGGTGGTGCTACCGGACATTGGGAGAGCCGATGAATTGACACTTATGGGCAAGAGGGACGTCATCTTTGAGACCGCAGCAACATACAGTACCGGTGACTACCCATTTTTATTGGCCATTGACGACCTGGATGGAGACGGCACCCCGGACCTGGTTACAGCGAATAATTATTCTGACGATGTCTCTGTGCTCATGGGCAATGGGGACGGCTCATTTGAGACCGCGGTGAATTACATTGCCGGCGATAGTCCCTATTCGGTCGCCATCGATGACCTGGATGGCGACGGTACCCCGGACCTGGTTACGGCAAATGGTAATTCTGATAATGTATCTGTACTCCTGGGCAACGGGGACGGAACTTTTGAGGCTGCTGTGAATTATGATGCCATTAACACTCCCAGTTCGGTCGCTATCGGCGACCTGGATGGCGACGGCGCCCCGGATCTGGCCGTGGCGAATTTTTATATCAACAGCGTCTCCGTACTCCTAGGCAATGGGAACGGCACATTTGAGCCCGCGGTAATTTCAAGCGCCGGTGCCCTGCCGTTTTCGGTCGCCATCGACGACATGGATGGTGATGGCGCCCCGGACCTGGCCGTGGCGAATTTTGATTCTGACAACGTTTCCATACTCCTGGGCAATGGGGACGCCACCTTCCAGCCTGCGGTGAATTACGGGGTCGGAAATTATCCTCGGTCAGTTGTAATCGAAGACCTGAACGGCGACAGCAACCCGGATCTGGTAGTTGCGAATTGGACCGACGACAATGTTTCGGTGCTGCTGGGCAATGGAGACGGAACTTTTGATGCCGCGGTGAATTACGGTGTCAGTAGCCAACCTGTGTCAGTCGCCATTGACGACCTGGATGGAGACGGTGTTCCGGACCTGGTTACGGCAAATGACAATTCTCATCATGTTTCCGTGCTCCTGGGCAATGGGAACGGCACCTTTCAGACCGCGGTGGAATACGGGGTCTCTTATGATCCCAGTTCGGTCGCCATTAGAGATCTGAATGGCGACGGTGCCCCGGATCTGGCCGTTGCGATAACGACCGACCAGGTCGCCATACTCATCAACGTGAGCCCTCCAACAATCATCTCGGCAGAGTTGACCTGCGCCCCAGCCTCGGGCTCCTTGCCATTTACGACCCAAATGACTGCAACACTAACGAATAACCACGCCGGTCAGACTCGCAGAATTGCGGGACGCATCCAGGTCACCTATGCCAGCAGCACCTTCTATTTCAACTGGCGAGCAGGACTGACCACCCTTGCAAGTGGTGAAAGCTGCTATACGTCCTGGAACCAGAACATCCCGAATTTAGGTCCCCTGGTCGGGGATAACGTCTTCACTGTGGTTGCCGAGGATGTGACACCAGCCCCATGGAACCAGCCGCCCTACCTACCAGCGGGTGACCGGGTCATTGACCATTGCATTGTGACCGGGATAGCGCCGTAGACAGTCGGGTGAAACGGCGACATTGATCAATTCGTCGAGGCACAATAGCCAATAGTCGACTGGGCGTAAAACGTCAATCTTTTGTTTTCAACAACTTAAATTGTATACAACGTTAGCCTGGTGAGGCCGCCAGCAATGGTCTCTTAGAAACGACGTCATATGGACTCCGAGCTATGGCGGGAGATGAAGATACTGGCGCTGAAGATGGACAAGACCGCCGGCTCGCTGCTCGAGGAGGCGATAAAGGAGTATTTGGCGAAGCACTGATTTCCTTAATCATCAAATGGACAATCCCATCGGAATATTTATCTTTTCTGTTCGGCTCCTGAATGCTATGTTCGTTTCGGAATACCATCTTCCCTTAATGCCTTGAATTTACGCTTACTGCTCAATATATTGACCTTATCTTCACTCAACTGAACCCGTTCGACAGTATGAAGGTGCCAAGCGTCCCACACAGCGTGCGATAGCCGTCGTCGTCTCAGGGTGCCCGAGTTCTTTATCCCTCATTGCGCACTGCTAATGGAGGTGAAGCATGAAACGCACAATACCCATTTTCCTGATACTCTGCTTTCCCCTAGTGGCCGCAGCAGCCATGATCTACGTCCCCGGCGACCAGCCCACCATCCAGGCGGGGATCGATGCCGCTGTAGACGGTGACATAGTGCTGGTTTCCGATGGTACATACACTGGTTCAGGCAACCGCGACATTGGCTTCCGCGGCAAGGCGATAACAGTCAGGGCGGAGAGCGGGTCGGAGAATTGCATCATAGATTGTGAGGAGCAAGGCAGAGGCTTCCATTTCACAAACGGTGAGGAGCAGGATTCGGTGCTGGACGGATTCACGATCCGCAACGGAGAAGCTTGGGGTGGTGGTGGGATCTTATGCGACGGCTCCTCCCCGACGATCACCAACTGCACCTTTAGTGATAACACCGCTGAAGAGTATGGTGGTGGGATCTTTTGCGCCTTCTCCTCGCCAACGATCACCAACTGCACCTTCAGTGGAAACGTAGCTCATTATGGTGGTGGGATCTTCTGCGTCCACTCCTCCCCGACGATCACCAACTGCACCTTCAGCGCTAACCACGCACTTGATTGGTATTATGGGTATGAACTATCTGGTGACGGTGGTGGGGTCTGCTGCATTGACGCCTCCTCGCCGACGATCACCAACTGCACCTTCAGCGCTAACGTGGCACATGGGGGTTTGTATGGATATTCTAGGGGTGGTGGGATCGCCTGCTGGCAATCGACGACGATCACCAACTGCACCTTCAGTGGAAACGTAGCTAATGACGGTGGTGGGATCAGCTGCGGGGACTCAACGACGATCACCAACTGCACCTTCAGTGGAAACGTAGCTGGTGACGGTGGTGGGATCGCCTGCTGGGGCTCAACTACAATCACCAACTGCATCGTCTGGAACAACAGCCCGGACAGCATCCATGACGCATCGGGCTCCTCGATCGTCTCCTACTCCGACGTTCAGGGCGGCTGGCCGGGCGAGGGAAACATCGACGCCGATCCGCTATTCTTTGCCGGACCCGAGGGCAACTACTACTTCAGCCAGGTAGCCGCGGGGCAGGCCGAGGACAGCCCGTGTCTGGATGCCGGGAGCGAACCGTCAGCGGACATCTGCTTCGACAGTGGCGAGGGGACTGTCTGCCTCGACCAGCGCCCGACCCGCACCGACTTCGTCGACGACGCCGGGCAGGTGGACATGGGATACCACTACCCCGGCCGGATGGTGGAGTCGGTTCTGACCAGTTCCCTGACGTTCGGCACGGTGCCCTTCACGACGGATCTGTCGGTGACGGTCTCGAACCGGCACCCAAGCCAGTCCCGGACTCTTGCCGGCCGTATCGATGTCGAGCTCGCCGGCGGCCAGTCTCTCCCGAACTGGCGAACCGGATTCTTGAGCGTTCCGCCCGGAGACAGCTTTACCACGTCCTGGCCCCGGAACATCCCGGCCCTCGGGTCGGTGATTGGGAGAAACGAGTTCACGCTGGTGGCCGAGGACGTGACCCCTGCGCCCTTCAACCAACCCCCGTACCCGCCGTCGGGCGACACTGATACCGACTCCTGCACGGTGACGGGGATCGCTCCGTGAACGATCGGGTGAAACAGCGACATTGATCGGGCAGGCCTCGTAGCGCATCCAGAAAACGATCCCAGCAAAATAGCCGATCTATTGTTATCAACAACTTAAATTGACTACATCATCAGCAATGTTGGGCCACCGGATGCTTACTCTCGAAAACCCACTTGTCCTTTGTCTCGAAAGAAACTATATTCATTGTGAAAAAAGTGGTGGGATCACTTTGATCTCAGCGTCGAATCTCTCTGTATATTCAATCAAAAGAGGCAGCTACCATGCTCAAAACATTGACGAGTCTGGCCATCCTATTCCTTTGCCTGCCCGTTCTGGATATCGGCGCCATGGCCGCAACCTGGACGGTCTACCCCACCACGGAGGATTTCACCACCGGCACCACCACCTACGACGTCAAGACCGACGGTGAGGCCCTGGTCTACGGCGGCGCTTCCACCGGCACCACCCGGATGGAAACCGCGTTCTTCAAGTTTGACATCAGCTCGATACCCGATGGCACAACAGTTACCGGGTTGGTATTCAACTTCTACGTCAACAACACCAACTGGCCCTACTGGAGTGTGACGCCGGTGGACCTCGACCCGGTGCCCATCGATTCCACCGCCGCCCTGCTCTGGGACGATGCCCAGGCTGAGATAATTGCTGGTTATTACAATTACCTGAACGAGTCTTCCACCTACGATGTTGGCTGGAAGACGCTGGCGCTGGGCGGCACGGCCAACGCCGATCTCACCGCTGCCCTGGCCCAGGACTGGTTCACCATCGGTGCTGCCAGCCGTGACACGACCACCACCTACTACCTGGAGATCGACGGCCACACCGGCGCCAACGTGCCCTACCTGGTGGTCACCGATACGCCGCCGCCGGCCAACGATACCTGCGCCGGAGCCATCGTGATCCCGGGCACCCCCGGCAGCAGCAGCTACACCGGTGACATCACCCTGGCCACCAACGACTACGACTGTACCGCGGCCTGCGTCGGCGGTTTGGACCATGCCGGCAAGGACGTGACCTACATCATCACATTGCCGGGCCACTGCGAAGTCTGCGTCACGCTCAACCAGAGCGTGATGACCTGGAACGGCGGTGTCTACATGGTCACTGACTGCGCTGATGTCAACGGCACCTGCGTGGCCGGCGCCAGCGGCTGGTTGGCCGGTGGTGAGGACGAGGTTTTCTGCTACAGCCAGACCTCCACCCAGACTTACTACATCATTGTCGACAGTCGCACTGACGGCGGTGTCGGCACCTTCGAACTGGGGGTGGACATCAGTTGCCTCGCCACCGGTCCCATTGACTGCGACTACACGGTGACTCCGCTGTCGGGCACGGTGCCCTTCTCCATGACCCACCGGATCACCTTGTCCAACCTGAACAGCGGCGGACCGGACTGGTTCCGCTGCGTGGCCGGACGGATTGCGGTGACCCTGGCCAACGGCAACGTCTACGACCCGTGGCGTGCCAATTTCACCGATATCCAGCCGCAGAGCAATTTCACCATCCAGTTTCCGGCCAACCTCCCGGCAACGGGCACGGTGATCGGCAGCAACACCTTTGTACTGACCGCCGAGGACGTGACGCCTGCTCCTTACAACCAGCCGCCCTATCCGGCTTCGGGAACGACCTGCACCAGCGCCAACGTGGTGGTGGGCGTTGCTCCCTGACCCGGTCAGGGACTGATGGAGTCCGCTTAACGGCGGCCTCCTGTACGGTGACGGGGATCGAACCCTGATATCTAGCGGGCACCGGCTCGGGACTAACCGGGCCGGTGTTGCTCCGTACGGCCAGCCATGACTACGTCCGACGGTTGATCCTGCTCACCGCACCACCGTCCTTTGTATTCAAAAGGTTAAATACATCAGTAGCAGGTTGGGACCTCCGGCCGCCACATCGATAGCTCGGTTGCATTTTCCGGCGGCCGCAGCAGGTCGAGTTCCAGGCTGCTTGACTGAACTGCGTTTCCCCCTTTCTCTCTATCCTCATCATTCCAACGCCCCCCGGCGGGGGGCGTTGGAATG
This sequence comes from uncultured Acidobacteriota bacterium, assembly GCA_963836075.1. Lineage (GTDB taxonomy): Bacteria > Acidobacteriota > JAQAZP01 > JAQAZP01 > JAQAZP01 > JAQAZP01. The sequence goes on along the minus strand of CAWIIB010000001.1, from coordinate 1,914,965 downwards.
ATGGTTGGGATCAATAACCGGTGAAGGTGCCGGCATCGCTGTCCGAATCACCGGCGGGGGAATATGGGGGTTGGTTGTAGGGCGGGGGCGTTACATCCTCACCCACCAGAACAAAGATATTGTCCCCTTTGAGTGTGCCGAGGTTTGGCAGGTTGATGTTGAACGGACCGTAATAACATTCACCGGGATCCACGTTGGTATTGCCGGCGCGCCAGTTGGTGTAAGTTGCTCCGTTGGCGATCGTCAGATCGATATGACCGGCAAGTTTGCGGGTGAACCAATCATCGTTGCACAGTTGCGGCTGAATCTGGACGGTGGCGGGCAGTGTGCCCGAGGTGGGGACACAAGCCATCACTGCGTGCATGGTATCGCTCGCCCCCCCTTCCAGGGCCATGGAGGCCACCAGTGAGAAATCCTGGTTCACCCCGGCGTCGGGGTGATTGTCCAGGGCCACGTCGTAGGCGAAAACTTCAATGGTGTAGTCGCCTTCGGCCGGGGACTGGATGAAGACATTTTCCACGTTGTTCAGACGGTCGGCTGAACCGCTGGCCGTGGAATACCGGTTGTAGGTAAGCCCATAGTTGCCGTGGAAGGTAGAGCCGCCCGGTGCGGTCACGATGAGATCCAGATCGTTGATCAACGCCTTCGAGGCCGAGGCTTCACCGGCCTTATCACTCCAGACCAGAGAGATCTTCAACGGCTCCGCGCCGCTGTAACGAGTGACGACCGTACTCCAGCTTTCCCCGGTACTCAGGGCGGTGCCGCCATCCACAATGACCTGATTGGAACCTGCCTGGTGGGTCCGGTCAAGGTCAGGTGCCCCCCAGCCCTGCTGGTAGCGGGTTGCGGAGTAGGAACCGCTGAGGCTGTACTGATAAGCGTTGGCAATCAGCAGTGCCTTGATTGTGGCCGGCAGTGGCGTGTCGCCGGCGGTGTTGTTGCCGAAATGGTTGTCGATATACATGTCATAGGTCAGACCCGCCGCACCGGCCACGATGGGACAGGCCCCGCTGGTTCCGCCAAAGTCGCTGACATAGTTCCCGGAGGTATAGCCGCCGGCGCCGACAATATCAGTGGTGTAGATTAAGTCCACATAGCCGCAGAGATCGGGTTTGATCCGGCCGTCGGCCGCCGGGCCCTGGCTGGGTGTGGTCCCGGCCCCAAAATAGTTGTGCCACTCATCGTTGTCCTGGTTGGTGTCGCCCTTGTGAAATACACCGCCGACACAGATTACGTTTTTGGCTGCTGAATCCTGGGAAATGGTGACGGCCCCCACACTGACCGGGCTGTTTCCAGCAGAGTAGAGCATGGACACATCATAGCTGTTGATGGCGCCGTCGTTCGAGTCGGAGTAACTGGTGTAGTCCCCGTTATGCAGGCCCTGACTCCAGCTGTTGGACTGAAAGACCCCCCCATAGGAATGGAACAGGTCGTGAATCGACCAGTTCCGGCCCCAGTCCCAGTTGCAGAAAACCCCGTCTCCTCCGGGCATCATTCCCATGGCCTGGACGCTATCGGTCCCGTCGGCAAAAACGATGCCAAAGGTGCAGGTACCATGCTCGTCCACCCCTGGATTTCCCTGGGTGCCGATGAGATTCCCGAAGTCGGGATGAGTCGGATCGATTCCCGCGTCCTTTACCGCGCCGGTGATACCGGTGCCGTCAAAGCCGAAAGTAAACACCGAGGTGGCCCCGATCATCTCGCGGACAGCGTCCATGTCCTTTCGCGGTGGATCGTAGCGGTCGATCCAATGAACCTGGGGGAGTTTGGCCAGTGAAATCACCGCAGCCGGTGGAACGGTGGCACGAAGAACGTGGGACAGCTCCTCCTGGAAGGTGAGTTGCCCCCCCAGAGATGCAATCTCGGCACCCAGCGCTATCCGATCATTCTCTTCGGCCAGCTGAGGGAAGAGCAGTATGTTGATCTCGATCTGCGCCTCCTCCCGCTCGAGCAACCCGGCTTGAATTTTATAGGCGGGATGATAGTGACCCACCCACAGGACCACGGGCAGGGCCCGGAGACGCGGGAGTGCCTGAGGCGGGACGTGGGCCAGGTATGTATTTTCCGGTACGTAGCTGAGCAGAGTGGCCCCGGCGTCCTCCAGGGAAAGAATTTCCGGTGAGGTGAGCGGGCCGGATACCTGGACCAGCCTGATGCTACTAACGGTCTCGGAGGTGAGCTCGGCCGGCACCTCCGGTTCGCCAACCAGGGGATTGAATGCGCCATACTTGAGCAGAATGATGGATCCGGTATCCTGGTCGAGACCGGCGCCGGCAAATGCTATCGTCGATGCCGGTGAGGGTGGGATCAGGAGAAAGGCCAGGGTCATCGCCCACCTGAGAGCCATGCCCCCCTTGAAACGGTTGTCGATTCTCATTGTTGTCTCCTTATCTCCTCATTCGCTCGTCAGCCCATGACCGCCATTGGTTTATCTATCAACGTAAAATATAGGGCTGGGGTGTTGCCAAAGCAAGAAATAGTGGTTAATTGCCATGCCGCGTGGCTTCTCCGGGGGTTCATCCTCCGCAATGTCTTGGCCAACAGGAGGAAAGATGCCATCAGCATGAGGAATCGGCTGATCCACCTGATCCCACCTGCGACCAAGGATATTTGCTGGTTAGTGGTTACATTGGCCCCATCATCAGTCTCACAGGGCCACCTGCACGGTGACGGGTTCGGTGTAAAATATTAATTTTACTATGCTTTTCGCTTCGTTGGTGATATAGTCAGCTTGAGTTTTCGGACATGTCGCACGCAAGTGAGAGGGACGGTCTTGAGATCGTCCCCTTTTTATTGCGTGGATGTGGATCGAAAGCTCGCAGCCGCAACAGTGGTCGGGTCGGCGCCCATTCAGACTGCCGGTCCGGTTTAACCGTTGTGGATGCTCAAAATGAGTCCATCGGGCAGCAAGGTTTGAATGCGCAAAGAGGAGCGCGACAACGCAAGAGTCATCTGAGCATCAGTGGTCAGCGGTGACGACTGGTGCCCAAGTCAAGAGAACACCAACCCCGAAAGGGGCCCTCCGAGCATTCAGCTGAATTTGCTGAGCCCCGGGGACGATCAACCAGGGGCCTTCCCTGGGTCTGATCTTGAAAAGGAAACGAGAAGAAAGACCATGACGAATATCTATGTTGGAAACCTGTCCTTTGATTCCACCGAGAGCGATATCCGCGAGCTGTTCGAACAGCACGGCACCGTGGACGAAGTCAAGCTGATCACCGACCGTGACACCGGTCGTGCGCGGGGATTCGGTTTTATCGAGATGTCCTCGGGTGGCGACGAAGCCATCCGCGCCCTCGACGGCAAGGAACTCGGCGGCCGCAACCTGAAAGTCAACGAGGCGAAGCCCCGTGAAGAGCGGGGTTCCCGGTACTAGAGTGCTGCATCCCGGTGCCGTGCCGGTGGTGCCTCTGTAAAGTTCAGGTGGAGACCCGATCCGACCGGGGTCTTTCGATAAAGACGGGATGAGGTTCTTTGGGCTTCATCCCGTTTTCTTTTGTACACAAGGCATGGCATATATGCTGCGAGCTTCCCCGTCCATCGAGTATCAGACACATATAGCCAATGGAAGCTGCTGAACAGTACCGCCACCGTGGCCCCCGGGAGCCGTTATATTGCCGCCTGAAACATGACAATCTCGGCTCTGGGCTCGGCAATCAGTGGAAACCTGTTCGAGTTAAATCGAATACATCATCAGCAGGATGGGTTGCCGGCTGGGACGAGTGGGAACCGGTCTGAGAATGATGGGGTGGATCTGAAGCTGGTGAAAAGGGAGTGGGGTGCGGTCGGGCGACCGCACCCCACTTTCATAACGTGTACCTATTTAGGGCACGTCGTGGAGATGACGCAGGAGTTCGTCTTTTCGACGAGCGTTGCATCATCCTGTGCGTAGACCGTCCAGATCAGATCACAGTCGCAGGTCCTGGGATTGGCCGCCCAAAGCCCCTGTGTCCACGCGATGGCCTTGGTCTCGAACGGGTTGAGGTAGAGGAAACCGTTGCGGATCGGTCCTACCTCGACGCCGTTGCAGAGGGTGGCGTCCACGTGGCCGCTCACGGTGATCGGCGCGTCGGTGAGGTTGGTCACGTCGACACTCAGGCTCACCATGCCGGGAATTACAACAGACGGCGTGACGCAGGTGATGGTCACGTCGAAGGTGTCCACCACATCGGAATCCACATAGAGGTCGAACTCACCGGTGGCAGAACTGAAGCCGTGCACCAGGATCAGGTACTCCTGCCCCTCGACGCTGTCCCACAGGACACCGCTCAGCAGTCCGCTGGCGCCGTCCGGGCAGTTGTCGTCGTTGCCGGTGACACAGGTCAGCGTGTCGCAGCCGTCGGTGAATACCGAGATCTTGGTATCATACCAGTAGGTGGGACCGCAGGTTTCGGCATACATGGTGACGCCCGTGCCGATAACCGAGTACCAGACACCTGGCGCGGTCTGCGAAGTCACGCAGAGCGGCGCCCCGTCGAACGTGGCGCAATCGGTGGTGCCGTGGGTCACCGAGGGCACGGCCACGGGGATGGCGTCCGTGCAGACGTCGTTGGGAATGCCGTTGTCCAAAGTAACGGTCAGGTCATAATCGCCGCATTCCAGGCCTCCTCCTGAATAGTAGGAATCGACGAAGATGTAGAGAGTACCCACTTCACCGACGGTGGTGAGATAGCTGATGGCCTCCGGATCACCGCCAAATCCCGCGTCCGCGGCGGCGAGGCAGACCAGGTTCCCGTTTGAGCACTCAAAACCGATGGCGATGGCCGGATCCCACCCGTCGGTCGGCGTGCAGTTCACGTCGATCTGGGTGCCGGTGCATTCCAGGTCGATGGTGAACACCTGGTCCGGTCCGAGGAAGCTCCAGGGGGCACAAGCGTAATCCTGGAAGTCGTCGGTGCAGGCACAGTTCCTGCCCTGGAACAGCTCGCCGGATGCGATGGGATAGGCGTCCGAGCAACCGTCGTGGAAGCAGATCTCATCGGCGGTGTGCGTCACTACCAAGTAGGGCGCGTTGGCCTCGTTCCAGCCGTCCATGATGATGTAGTAGGTCGTGCTGTTGTCGCGGCTGGCGATACCCACCGTGAATGCGTCGCCGGCCAGGGCGGCGTTTATGTCGGCCACGGCATTGCCGCCCAGGGTCAGCGTTTTCCACCCAGGAGCGTAAGTGCTCGACTCGTTCTGATAGTTGTAGTAGCCGGTGCTCGCTTCGGCAGTGATGTCACTGGCGAGTGCGGCCGGGTCGGCGCCCACCGGATCGATGGTCACCGGAGTGGTGCTCCAGTAGGGATGGTACGTGCTGTTCACATAGAAGTTGAAGTCGACCTGGGTCACCGTATTGGTGTCAGGAATGGCGGACACGTCAAACTTGGCCCAGCCATCCTCCATGCTGTAACCACGGATCATGCTCGAGTCGGTGATGGTCGCGCCGTCGGTGGAGCCGGTGTTGTCAGCGGCAGCCGTGGGGAAACAGGTGGTCTCGTCGGCCACGGCACCCCAGGAACAGAAACAGATCACCAGGGCGAAAATCAGGAAATACTTCTTCATCAGCTATTTCCTCCAAATGGAATAGGAATTCTGACCGTGTAGTGGATTATGAACAAATCAACACGGGTATATCACCTCACGGTAGTCGCCGAACGCTCCACCTGGGTGGAATGCGCCCCGCTACTCACCGCGAGTACCTCCAAAAATGACACCTCCCCTCCCGGCCCGTGAGCGATGTGAGTGGGTTGAAAAATTAAACACCTTAGATACATAACAGCAAAATGCGCTGTTGTTGTATCCCATTTCGGGAATGAACATTTGCCAAGGCCAGATCATAGGTCCTAATACAGTTGGATGAACTGACCTTTTGTATATTTGGTTGTATGGCGTACAATAAGCAATTGTTATTCCACTGCCTTGGCGTCGTATCCTTGTGTGGGTATAAACACATGACAATAATACATATATTTGTAATGGCCCCCTCGAGCGTAACCGGCTGTGAGCAGATAATTATTGGTATTCAGGGTAATTTTTTACATAGAGTACATCATCCAGTTCCCACAGGGGCACGCGGCTGCGCGAAGAAAATCTGAGCTGGTTCTGCAGTGGGTTCCCGGTGGACAGAGGTGGACCCCATCCCGATTCAATAAAGCTGTTGCCCTTACTGGCCGAACAGCACTATCGATTTTTATTGCTTAAACCCACTTTATGATGCATCATATCAATACTATAGATGTGAACCTGCGGCTGTGCCTGAACGATGAACCTGGCAGGGGAAAGGGTGAAACAATGGGCGACAAAGGCGGCAAGAAGGACAAGGACAGAATCAAGAAACAGAAAAAAAGTAAACAGCAGCAGGAAGCGAAGAAAAAGGAGGACAAGCAGCCGAAAAGAGCACAGTGACGTGAAGCTGTGATCAACGCTGCCACGGCCTCGGTCTGAAACTCGTTCCGCCAGTGCTGGGCTGCTCCTGAAGCAAGGATGTACTGGTTGACGGTGCAGGCAAGTTTGGGTTTCCCCCGGACCGTTCAGTCGTTGAATGGGCCTGCTTTCCAGACGCGCGGTATCGACCCGGAGCGATAATGCGTCCATCAGCAGCGGAGGAGAGAATGAAAAAGTATTCGCCCCCCACCATGCAATCTCAGACGAGTTTCGAGACTTCGGCCCTTGGCTGTGGCAAGACGTTCACGCCTCCGGCTGGTTCCATGCACTTTTCAACCGCTTATGAAACCTTCACCGGCCACCTGGGACCAGGGATGGGCGTCGACGAGAGTCTGAGCCCGGCTCAGGCGGGTGTCGGCTTTGGCCCCGGCGGGACATCAATGTCCACGCCGATCTCCGGTATTTGCGGAAACTGGGTTACCCTGTCCTCCTGATGCCATGGCTGCTTGTGTGACCGTCGGCGGCATCGCCGGGGACGTTTTCATGGACAATGCATGGATAGATGAAACACCGGGCTTCCCCGGGGCGGCGTCGGTACCTGACAACGATATAAATATTTTATTTTTCTATACTTTTTCCCATGGTGGTGGTATAGTCCGCTTGAGTTTTCGGACATGTCGCACGCAAGTGAGAGGGGCGGTCTAGAGACCGCCTCTTTTTATTGAGTGGATGTGGATCGGAAACCCCTTACCGCGACGGTGGCCGGGACGGCGCCCCATTCAGACTGCCGGCCTGGATTCACCGTTGCGGAGGCTCTTTTTGTTTCAGCGGGCAGCAAGGTTTGAATAAGCGAAGAGGAGCGCGACGACGCACGAGTCGAGAATGCGCCGGTGGTCAATAGTGACAACTGGTGCCGGATCAAGAGAACACTAGCCCCACAAGGGGCCCTCCGAGCCTTCAGCTGAATCTGCTGGGCCGCGAGGACGATCGATCGGGAGTGGTATCCACCCTCGAGACCGATCATGAAAAAGGAAACGAGAATAAAGACCATGACGAATATCTATGTTGGCAACCTGTCCTTTGATTCCACCGAGAGCGACATCCGCGAAATGTTCGAAGAGTTCGGCACCGTGGATGAAGTCAAGATGATCACCGACCGGGACACCGGCCGTCCGCGGGGATTCGGTTTCATCGAGATGTCCTCGGGCGGCGACGAAGCCATCCGCGCCCTCGACGGCAAGGAGCTTGGCGGTCGTAATCTGAAGGTCAACGAAGCCCGGCCCCGGGAAGAGCGGCGTCCCCGTTACTAGGGCGCAGCATCCGGTGCCGGACCGGGACACTCCCCTGCACTGAGTGAGGGGTGAACCCGATCCGGCCGGGATCGTTTGAGAAGGACGGGATGAGACTCTCGGGTTTCATCCCGTTTTTTTATGTACGCCTGTCGGGAATGGCGCGCAAGCGGTACTATGACCTCCCGTTCATGCACCGCTTTCCTTGCCCTTTGTCCTCCGGAACCCTATATTCAGGTTGCAGATCAAGGGTGTTTCAGGCAACCCTGTCGGATCGGACCCTCTCTGATGTCATGAGGAACAATTGGTTGGCTAAGCGGATCACGTCCTTCGGAATCGTGCTGCTGCTCGGGCTGCTTTTCGCCGCCGGGAACAGCGCCACGGCATCCGCCGCGGCGGAAACCGGCACGGTCCCGCTGGACGACAAACTCGTCACCACCTACTTTTTCTACTGGTATCACGAAGACCCAGGCGAGATGTCCGACCACCCCTGGCTCCCCGCCGGCACCCCCCTGTGGTGGAAATCACTGCCCTGGTACACCTTCAACCTGCGCCGGATGAGCGAGGCCGGTGTTGATGTGGTGCTGCCTGTCTACTGGGGCTTTCCGCACACCGCTGCCCGCTACAACTACTGGAGCAACCAGGGGCTGGAGCTGCTGGTGCAGGCCGCGCAGCAACTGGCGGCCCAGGGCGAGACCCCGCCAAAGATCGGAATGTTCTACGACACGGTCACCCTGACCATGAACCCGTTGACCTACGACTACGACCAGCACGACTACCGGCACTGCAGCTACCGGGCAGCCCTTTTCCTGTTGGACGGCCACTTTATCATCCGCTGCTACACGGTGCTGCTCAACCGCCAGCCCGATCTCTTCGAGCTGCAGCAGTGGGTGGATGTCCTGGCCGGGGGCGGCACACGGCGGGGGATGATCGACACGGTTCTCGCCTCCGCGGAATACGGCAGCCTGATCGTCGACGACGAGGAATACGTCAACGACACCTTCCAGCTGATCCTTGGCCGGGCGCCGGACAGCGCGGGGCTGCTCTACTGGATGAGCTATCTCGACGGGGGCGGTTCGCGAGCCGGCATGCTGCAGTCGGTGGATGACTCGTACGAGGCGGGCCTCAACCCCGGCCTGGACATCACCACCACCGAGGAGCACGGCTATTTCTGGAGGACCGTGCGGGACTTCTTTGACATGGTGCCGTACGAATTGCGGGCCACTGTGGACGGCCGGCCGGTGATCCAGTTCTACGGCAGCCACTTTGCCGGCAACTACAACCAGTGGTCCATCGACTGCCTCAAGGACCAGTTCACGCTGCAGTTCGGTGTGGCCCCATACATCATTCGGGAGGACAGCTGGAACGTGGTCACCGACAGCCGCTACCGCTGGGGTGCGGCGCTGAACGGGCCGCAGCTGCTGCACACCGCTGCCGTGGGGCCGGGGTACGATGACTCTTCGGTGCGTTACCCGCCCTCCTATCGCGACCGTGAGGGCGGCCGCTACTACCGCGAGAGCTGGGAGGCGGCCATCGCCTCGGGCGCGCCGATGATCGCCATCGAGACCTGGAACGAGTTCTACGAGGGGACCGATGTCTGTGACTCCAGCGAGTACAACGACCAGTTCATCAACCTGACCCGGCACTACAGTGCCCTGTACAAGGGCGAATCGTCACCGATCACCACTCCCGCCCTGGCGGCCGGGCCCGGTCCGGGGCTCACCAACCCGCCCCTGGTGCGACTCTTCCCTCCGCAGCAGGACGCCGCGCACACTCACGAGATCATCGCCTATGGAGCACCGAGCTACGGGGTGAACGTCTGCTGCGGCGACGTGGACGGCAATCACCGCGACGAGCTGCTCACCGGCGCCGGGCCGGGTGAGATCTACGGGCCCCAGGTGCGCGGGTTCACCACGGACGGCCTGCCCGTGCCCGGACTTAATTTCTTTGCCTACGGCACTCTGCGCTACGGGGTGAACATCTGTGCCGGCGACATCGACCACGACGGGACCTGCGAACTGATCACCGGCGCCGGGCCGGGCCGCGTGTTCGGCCCCCACGTCCGCGCCTTTGACCTGATCCAGTACGGCAGCGGCGGCAGCGTGGCGCCCTCGCCGTGGGTCAACTTCTTCGCTTACGGCACCAGCCAGTGGGGGGTGAATGTGGCTGCCGGCGATATCGACGGCGACGGGTACGACGAAATCGTCACCGGCGCCGGACCCGGCAGGATCTTCGGTCCCCACGTGCGGGGCTGGAACGTGGACGGCGGGCCGGCCGAGGCCATCCCGGCAGTGAGTTTCTTTGCATACGGCAGCAACGAGTTCGGCGTGAACGTCAGTTGCGGCGACATGGACGGTGACGGAATGGACGAGCTGATCAGCGGCGCGGGGCCGGGGCCGGCCTTCGGGGCCCATGTCCGGGGCTGGAATTACGACGGGGTGGCGGTGGTCCAGTTGGACGGGTTCAACTTCTTTGCCTGGCCGCCGAGCCAGGTGCAGTACGGGGCGAAGGTCTGCGCCATGGCCGACCTGGACGGTGACGGGCGGGATGACCTGGTGGTGGGCCCCGGGCCGGACCCGTCAACCGGGTCGCCGGTCAAGGTCTACCGCTACGACGGATCAGATGTGATCCAGTCGTTTTCCCTGGAAGCTTTCCCTGCCGGCTGGACCTACGGGGTCAACGTGGCGGCGGGAGGGTTCTGACCCGCGCCTCAGAAGCGGTAGCTGAGCATGGTGTAGAGCTGGTCGAAATCCTCCACGTCCCCCGAATTCCTCTCCAGTGAAATGAGGAAGAACCACGACTTGCCAAAGCGGAGGTTCATCTCCGCGCCGTACCAGAACAGGTCCTGGCTGACCAGGTCCGGGCTGAGCGCCTCGACGTACTCGTCCTGGCGCAGCCCGCCGTAGACCGAGAACTGCGTGCGCCGGCCCAGCGGCAGGTAGAGGTTCAGCGAGTTCAGCCAGCCCTCCATGGTGTCGTTCTCGAACCGGGTGGAGCGGGCCCCGATGTCGAGGTGGAAGGGGAAGAGGTCCCGCGCCCCGAGGGTCAGGGTGTAGGAGTCGGAGGTGCCGTTGTCCCCGCCGCTGTTGCCGCGGTAGTTGACCCCGGCACGGAAGCGCTGGAGGAAGTTCACGTCGGCCCCGCCCCACAGCCCCTGCCGGTTGTCGTCGTCGAACTCGGTTTCCGGGTTCTCGAACTCGCGGTAGAGGATCACGTTGCGCCGGTCGTCGTAGCCGGCGTTGAGCGTCAGGTAGTCGCTCACCCGGTAGCGGGCGATGGCGAAGGTGGCCGTGGGCTGGACGGTGCTCTCCCCGGCGTCCGACTTCCAGTCGCGGTTGAAGTCCACCTCCTGGTTGAGCGAGAGGGTCCAGCGCCGGGTGAAGTAGTTGGCCTGGAGATAGAAGAACTCGCGGAAGTCCTCCCCCTTGCCGTAGCTGGCGGAGAGGCCGGCGGTCACGTCCCAGCTCTTCCCGGCGTCGAGGTAGCTGGTGCGCTGGGCGTAGATGCCGTACTGGGTGGTGTCCGTGGAGAAGCTGTAGTCCTCGTAATCCGGCTGGGTCCCGGCAAAGATGCCAAAGGCCCAGCGGTCGGTGCGCCGTTCGGCCAGCAGGCCGTCGAGAAGGCTCAGCCCGGACAGCCCCGGGGAATACTGCCGGCCCAGGGAGAGCCGGTAGGGCGAGCCCCGGCGTTGCCACTCGGCGGAGAAGCGGTAAATCCGGTTGCTGGCCACCGCCTCGTTGTTGCTGTTGCTGGTGGTGCGCCGCAGCCGGGTGTCCACGTGGATGCTGAAGGCTGAATCGCCGAGGTGCTCGCCGTCCAGACGCAGGGTGATGGCCGGCCGGTCAAAGCCGCCGCTGTCGTTCTCCCGGTCGTTGACCAGCAGGTAGGCCAGGCCCACCCGGCCCCGCAGACCGCCGAACAGGCTTCGCTCGCCGGAGGTTTTCGTTGCCGGTGCGGGCTCGGTCTGCTCGGTCAGCACCGCGGTCTCCGCTTCGGATTCCACGGTGACGGCCGCGGCCGCCGGCGGCTGCGGCGCCCGTCTGGTGTAGCGAATGGTATCCCCCACATTGACCAGCCCGGTCAGATTCAGATCCTGGTCCTGGGGGATACAGGCCGACTTGCGGCTGGAGACGTCCCGCACCCGGAGCACCAGCACCACCTCTCCCGCGGTGACCAGCTCCACCAGGTCGCCGGGACGGAGACCGTCCTCGCTGCCGGCGTTGATGTAGACCGAGCTGCCGGTGAGATAGGTGATCTCACAGGTGGCCTGCTCTCCGTCCTGACCCGCGGCGGGAACCGCGGCGGCCAGGGCCACTAGAATCGACATCACGAGAAGGGTTCTGCAGTTCATCTTCAGTCCCCCCTCGGATGACAGACCAGGCAGTCCCGGTCAGCCCTCCTGAAGACAGAGGGGGCGGGGCTCGCCTTTTTCAGCCCTGACGCCGGGTGGTCGCCGGGGGAGTGGCAGCCGGCGCAGGTGAAGACAGCCGGGTTCTTCTTGTTGGGGTGACAGTCCTGGCAGGAGAACCAGAGGTTGCGGTGCCGGCCGGAGCGGATGGGGAACAGGGCGTCGTGGTCGGCGATGGCCGTTCGGGGGCTGTCGTCGTCCCAGTCGCTGGTGCTGTGGCACTCCTCGCACTGGCGCGGCGTACTGCTGGAGTGCTCGTCCTCGTACTCCTCCCGGTGGCAGTCGTAACAGAGTGTCGGCGTCCCCGCATACACCCCGCCGATGTGGCACTCGGTGCAGTTGGCGAAACGGTGGGCGCCGGTGAGCGGCCAGAAGCTGTTGTGGTCGTAGTCGGAGTCCCAGTTGTTCTCGTCATGGCAGAGCAGGCAGTCGTGGGGATAGCCGTCCCCTCCGTGCTCGCCGGTGAAGTCCGAGGTGTGGCAGTCGTAGCAGTCGGTGGGTGTTCCCTCGTAGACCCCGTTCTCGTGGCAGTCGTTGCAGGCCACCGATGCGTGGGCCCCGTTGAGCGCCCAGCTGGTGTGGGCGAAGTCGGCGTCCCAGTCGGTGGTGGAGTGACACTCGGTGCAGTCGTGGGGAAATCCGCTGCCGGCATGCTCGTCGTTGTAGTCGTCCTCGTGACAGGACCAGCAGTCGGTGGGCGTGCCCTCGTAGACCCCGCCGGCGTGGCAGTCGTTGCAGTCGAGACCGCCGTGGCCGCCGGTGAGCGGCCAGCTGGTGTGGGCATCCTCCGCATCCCAGTTGGTGGTGCTGTGACAGATGGAACAGTCGTGGGGGAAGCCGCTGCCGCTGTGTTCCTGGTTGTATTCGCTGCTGTGACAGGACCAGCAGTCGGTGGGCGTGCCTTCGTAGACCCCGTCGATGTGGCAGAGGCTGCAGTCCACCGCGGCGTGGGCGCCGGTGAGCGGCCAGCTGGTGTGGTCGAGATCGGCGTCCCAGTTGCTGGTGCTGTGACACTCGGTACAGTCGTGGGAGAAGCCGCTGCCGGCGTGCTCGCCGTTGTAGTCGTCCTGGTGGCAGGACCAGCAGTCGGTGGGTGTCCCCTCATACACGCCGTTGGCGTGACAGGCGTCGCAGTCCAGTGTGCCGTGGGCCCCGGTGAGCGGGAAGGCCGAGTGGTCGGTGGCTCCCTCCCAGTTAGCGGTGGTGTGGCACTGGGTGCAGTCGGTGGGGAAGCCGCTGCCCGCGTGCTCCTCATTGTAGTCGTCCTGGTGGCAGGCGTAGCAGTCGGTGGGCGTCCCCTGGTACACGCCGTTGGCGTGACAATCGTTGCAGTCGAGGCCGCCGTGGCCGCCGGTGAGCGGGAAGCTGGTGTGCGCGTCCTCGGCGTCCCAGTTGGAGGTGGAGTGGCACTGGGTGCAGTCGGTGGGGTAGCCCGCTGCCTGGTGATCCGGGTCGTCGGTATTATCGTAGTCATCCCGGTGACAGGCGTAGCAGTCGGTGGGCGTCCCTTCGTAGACCCCGTCGCCGTGACAGGCGTCACAGTCCAGCGTGCCGTGAGCCCCGGTGAGCGGGAAGGCCGAGTGGTCGGTGGCTCCCTCCCAGTCGCTGGTGGAGTGGCACTGGGTGCAGTCGGTGGGGAAGCCGCTGCCGGCGTGCTCCCGGTTGTAGTCGTCCTGGTGGCAGGCGAAGCAGTCGGTGGGCGTTCCCTGGTAGACGCCGTCGGCGTGGCAGTCGTTGCAGTCGAGGCCGCCGTGCCCCCCGGTGAGCGGGAATGAGGTGTGGTCCACCGCCCCGCTCCAGTCGCTGGTGGTGTGGCACTGGGTGCAGTCGGTGGAGTAACCGGCGGCCCGGTGGTCCGGGTCGTCGGTTCGGTCGTAGTCGTCCTGGTGGCAGGCGTAACAGTCGCTGGGCGTGTTCTCGTAGTTGCCGCCGACGTGACAGTCCTCGCAGTCCAACCCGGCGTGCCCGCCGGTGAGCGGGAAGCCCGAAGAGTTGTGGCTGAAGTAGGCCGGGAACCAGGCGGCGGTGGTGTGGCACTGATCGCACCCGGTGTCAAAGCCCGAGTCGGCGTGGTTCGGATTGCTGGTGCCCTGGTACTCTTCCCGGTGACAGGCATAACAGTCCACCGGCAGGTTGACCCATTTCAGTCTTCCCTGGGGCTGGGGCAGGTGACATTCTTCGCAGTCGGCGGTGAGGTGGCGGCCGGTGAGCGGCATGCGGGTCGAATTGTGTGCCCTCAGCCAGGAACCGTGGTCGATGAAGCTCTCCGGGTTGTGGCAACGGCCGCAGTCCGAGCCCAGTTCGCCCAGGTGCACGTCCTCGTGGCAGCCGGCGCACTCCCGGGGCGCTTCGGCGAAATTGAGACTCTTGTGGCAGGCCTGACAGCGCAGGTCGAGGTGCGCCCCGCGCCGGGTGAATCCGGATGCCTCGTCATGGTCGAACTCGGGTGAGATTACCGCCGGGACCCAGGCTTCGTCGGTATGGCAGAGTGAGCAGTCCCCGTCGAACTCGCCGTGGGGGAAGTCGTCTTCCCCGGTCATCCCGGTGGTGAGAAAGAAGAGGGCTGCGAACAGGACCAGGAAGAGGGCAGTGCGCAGCCAGGGGTTGTCCTGCAGCCTGCGATCCCGCCCCACCGTCCCGGAGGGTGACCGTTCGTCGTGATTCTGCAAAATCTGACGGCCCGGATATATGGTCAAGATGATCTCCTTCACCAGTTCACATCAAATGGGTATCAGTTGAATCCTACATATACCACAGTGATTATCAGTCTAATAGGATACAAGATTCATACCATGATGACGGCTCTCCAGCGCCCCCGTGCAGTATCAGGCAAGTTGTTTTGAATGAATTGATTAAAAGTGAAATGTCATTTCGTTGACCGGTGAACAATCACCCTGTTGGCGTTTTGCTGGTGGGGCACTTTCAATATTGTAATTCGGTGACGATTTCGTCGGTGACGATTATGCGTATGATCTACAGAACAAGGCGGTTATTGGGTTTCGCTAGGAAGTTCATGGTCGGGGCCGCGCGGATTCTTCAGTGGTGAGATCAAGGGATCCGAGACTGCCACGGTGGCAGTCGGCACAGCCGCTTTTCAAGGGGCGGTAGCGGACAAAGTCATCCCCATCGCCGCCGGCATTTTCCAGAGAGTGACAACTGGCGCAGGGTACCCTTTCGTGAGCCCCTCTGAGTGAGAACCGTGAATCGCGGTCGTGATCGAAGGTGATCTTTTTCCAGGTTTCTGGTGCGTGGCACGTGATGCAGTCTTTCGGCGTTTCGCCAACCGCGAACTGGCCCCGGTGAATGTCGGTGTGGCAGCCGACGCAGGTCAGCTCCAGGGGCCGGTAGCGGGTGTGCTCGTTCTCGGCGCCCTCGTCCACCCGCGGGTGGCACTTGGCGCAGGCCACCTGACCGTGGCTTGCTTCCAGCGGGAAACGGGTCAGGCCATGGTCGATCTGCACCCCCTTCCAGGTCGATGTGGTGTGGCATGTCTCGCACCACGGTTCGCCCAGACGGGGCGGGAACTGCCCCCGGTGCTCGTCCCTGTGGCAGTCCTGGCATGCGCTGTCAGCCATGCGGAAACGCCGCACAGGTTCGGTACCTCGCAGCGCCTCCAGCTGGTGGCAGTCGCTGCAGGGCAGTGCGGTGTGCGCCCCGGTGAGCGGGTAGGGGCCCAACTGGTGCTCGGGCAGGTCGAATTTCGCGGGAAGGAAGCCGTTCAGGTCGTGACAGCTCTCGCAGCGGCCGCCGTCGGCCCGCTTGGCGAACTGGCCCTGGTGCGTGTCCTGGTGGCAGTCGGCGCAGGCGCCGTGACGCAGCGGCGTTGTGTACTTCGGTCCTTTGTGGCACTTGCGGCACTCCACCACGGCGTGCCGCCCCTCAAGGGGATAGACGGTTTTCGAGTGATCGAAACGCTCTCGGTCGCCCACTGGCTGACGCCAGCCGCCGGTCTGGTGGCATTCCTCGCAGCGGGTGCCCAGGCGGCCCTTGTGGACCTCGTCCCGGTGGCAGTCGGTGCAGGCGCCGAAGGAGATGCCGGTGTAGCGGAGGGCCGGCTGTCCGTCCATCTCAGCCTCCCCGGGTATTGCCGGGTGGCACTTCTTGCAGGCCACCTGCTGGTGGAGGCCGGTGAGGCGGTACCCGGCCAGCTCGTGGTCGAAGAACCGGGCCGGCTTCCACTGCTGCTGGTCGTGGCAGCGCGTGCAGTCGTCGGTCAGCTGCTCCCCGTGCCGGTCCTCGTGGCAGTGGAGGCAGCGGGTGCCCAGGCCGAGGAAGGTCCGCTCGAGGTTCACATCCGGCCGGAGGATCCGGAGGTCGCGGGCGATGTATTTCGGCTGGTGGCACTGGCGGCACTTCAACGCGGTGTGGGCGCCTTCGAACTGGTATCCGGTGAGCGCGTGGTCGAACCGCTCCTCGCTCTCCGGCCAGTGAATCAGTTCGAACTCGCGGCCGTTGTGGTCGCTGTGACATTTCGGGCAGCTGTTCTCCCGGTCCTGCATCAGCCGGTGGTGGTAGCCCCGGCGGCTCTTCAGCCGCTCGTCGATTTCGGCGTGGCAGTCGAGACAGAGCCGGTCGCTGGGCCCTTCGCCGAGTTTGTGGCAGGAGATGCAGCTGGCCATGCCCTCCAGATCGGCGTGGGGCCGGGCCAGGTCTCCCGGCGACAACTGGGCCGGGACCGGAACGGTGACGACGGCCATCAGCAGCGCTGCGGCCAGGCCGTGGATCGTGCGGGTTGCCAGGTATCCCAATCCCATCAGAAAATCCACCGGTAACCGAAGAGTATGGCCACGGTCACGTGGACCATCATGATCAGGATCATCACCGTGGCGAACGGTTTGTGCACCACGTGCCAGAGGTGAAACAGCCGCTGGACCGAGGAGAGCATTTCGATTTTCCGCACCAGCAGCGAGTGGCGGTCGATGATTCTCATCAGTTTCCCTGAATCCTCTCCAGTCAGGGCTGCTGCCTGGCTGCGGAGCCGCTTTTTCAACCCGTAGCGCCTGAACGGCCGGGCCAGGTCATTGAAAATGATCGCCGGGATCACCGTCAACGCGTTTCGCCGCCTGGGCCTCGCTCCGGATACGGCACGCACTTCGGCGAGAAGCTGTTCATCCATGCCGTATTCCTCCAGCAGCAGTCCCATTTCGCGGCTCTTCTCTTCCATCTCTATCAAGGTCAATTCATCCCCGGAGATGGTGCGGGGAATCTGGACATAGAGGTAGCGGCCGATGAACCCGCTGGCCGCCACCGCCACCATGGAATAAAAGCTTACCGAGACGATTCCGCCGAATTTGAAACAGGTGTGCAGGGTGACGAATATCGGCCCCATGATACCGAAGAGGATATGAATGTTCAGCCACTGGCCGATATCGCCGAAGCGCAGCCCGAGGAGATTCCGCCGGCGCAGCGAATAGAGGAAGAGCAGCAGGATCAGACCGCTGCCCAGGATCCCCAGCCCGTGGCCGATGATTCCACCCGGCTTCAGTTCGGCGTGCCGGGCCATGTGCGGACGTTCGGCCAGTGGTGTCCGGTAGTAGTCCAGCCCGTCCACCGCCAGCGCCGCGGCTAGCAGAATCCCCGAAACGTAGAGCAGGACAAGCAGTGTGCGGTGAATCTTCACGTTACCTCGTGCCGAATTTCCGTTCAATGCTGATGCCCATCCCCTGGAGGAAGTTGGTGGGCAGAACACCGCCGATAAAAACAAAGACGAAGTCGTTGATCACGGTCATTTGTTTCCCGTCCTGCACCAGCACGACTTCCCGGTCACGGATTTCGGTGACCACCGATTCGAAGAGTACCCGCACCCGGCCATTCTCGATGGCTTCGCTGATCCGGTTCTCGTTCTTCTCCTTGATCCGGCCGAAAACGTTTTTTCGGTAGGAAAGGGTGACCCGGCACCCCTGCTGCCCGGAGAGTGAAAGGGCGGCCTCAACCGCGCTGTCCCCGCCGCCCACCACCAGGATATCATTCCCGCGATACTGCTCCGGTTCCAGCAGCCGGTAGGCCACCTTGGCTGACAACTCGCCTGGGACGCCGAGCTTTCGCGGGGTGCCCCGGCGCCCGATGGCCAGCAGCACGCGCTGGGCCAGGTACTCTCCGTTGGGGGAGACGACCTTGAAGCAGCCGTTGGTCCTGACCACCGTCTCCACCCGCTCTTTGGTGCGGATCTCCAGTCCGGTCCGGGTGATGATCTCGTTCCACAGGTCGAGCAGGTCCTCCTTGAGGATTTCCCTGACCTTCACCGTGCCGTAGAGCGGCACCTCCATCGGCCGGGTCATCACCAGTTTCTGGCGCGGGTAGCTGAGGATGGTTCCGCCGATGTCATCCTGATCGAGGGTGATGCTGTCCAGACGGGCGGAACGGGCCTGGAGACTGGCCGAGAGACCGGCCGGTCCGGCGCCCACCACGGCCACGTCGTGGACCCCGGGCTGGCTGCCGTCGAGCGAGCGGCAGATGTAGTCCATCGCCTCCCGCCCCTGGGTCACCGCGTTGCGGATCAACCCCATGCCTCCCAGTTCGCCGGCGATGTAGATTCCCTCCACGTTGGTCTCGAAGGTCTCCTTGACATAGGGGATGTCCACCCCGCGGCGCTCCGTGCCGAAGACCAGGGTGATGGCCCCCACCGGGCAGGACGCCTCGCAGGCCCCGTGGCCGATGCACTTGCTCGGCGAAACCAGTTTGGCACGGCCGTCGAGGACCCCGAGAATTTCACCCTCGGGGCAGGCCGGGACACAGGCGGCGGTGCCGATACAGCGGGCCGGGTCGATCACCGGGTGCAGGTTCACCGGTTCGGTGAGCCCCCGGGTCTCGGCGGCCTGCCACATCTCCCTGGCCAGGCGGGCCTTCCGCATCTCGAGGAAGATGTAGACGGCGGGGATGCCGATGACCGTCGCCGCCGTCGCCGCGTAGATGACCGTTTCCAGCATGGGTGACGAGCCTGTTGAAGGGAAACCCTCGTTACTTTACAGGTGAATGGACCAATCCTTAACCCAATATACAGCATATTAAATATCGGGATAGTGGAATACAAGCTTGACAACGGAAAACCGGGCTGCAGCCGGCGGGGGCCACGAATCGGTATGCTCAGGGGAGGTCGGCGAGGTAGTCGATCAGTCCGTCGAGGCCGCCGTGCCGGTCGGCCAGGCCCTTCATCATCTTGAACCCGTCGCCGTAAATCGGGTCACTGTTCTCCTCGATCCGCTTCTTCAACTCCTCGTGGCCGAAACAATCGTTGACCAGCCAGGCGACGTATTCGGCAAATCCCTCCTCGAAGATCGGGGCCTTGATCTCGCGGCAGATTGACCCGCATCCAGTCGTGGGCCAGTTCGTGGGCCGCCACCTCCATCAGCCGCTTCTCGGGCAACCCGTAAAGGATGTAGATGCGGAACTTCCTGTCGGTCCGCTCGCCGGCCACCCGTTTTTTTTCGCGGCCGTTGCGATCACGGGTGGTGAGGTAGGTGGTTGTTGTCTCGGCCTGATACTGGTAATAGCCCAGTTCCCGTCCGCTGGAGGAACCGTTGCTGATCCGCTCCAGGTCGTCGCGGCTCACCAGGTGGAACTCGATCTCGTGCTCGGTGGAAAGGTCGAGGGTGCGGTCCATCCGCCTGCGGACCAGATCAAAGAGCTGTTCCCCGTCGGTCTGTTCCATCACCGCCGTATCCCGGCACCTGTCGCAGATCCGCCGCCCATCCCCCAGGCTGATGGTGGGGCCGGGGTGGCCGCAGGGTACTGCAGCGCTGTCTGCTGGCGCAGGAGTGGCAGTAGTGCCGGCCCTCGATATCCAGCCACTCTTTCATCGGTTCCGCGCAGGCCTCGCAGCGGGGCAGCGAGAGGGTGTAGCAGGCTTCGCTGCAATAGGTTTTGCCCTTGCTCTGGAAGTAGTCGCCCCGCACCGGCCGGCCGCACATGTCGCAGGCCGGCAGGTCCCGGTCCAGGCAGTTCTGGCTGCAGTAACGCTTGCCGTTCAGGGTCAGGTGGGCTCCCCTGATCACCTCTCCACACACCGCGCAGCCGGGGAGCACCGTGTCGAGGCAGGACTGGCTGCAGTACGGGTCACCGTCCATGACCAGGTAGTCGCCGCGGATCTTCTTGCCGCAGGCCGAACAGGTGACGTTGTCAGCCAGGGCTGCGGGGCCGACCATGGCGGCGGCGAGGATCAGGAGGGCGGCCAGCAGAATGACCGTCCCCGGTCTGAATGCCGGCGCTGCTGTTGAGAATGCTGTCCGCTGCATGCGTAGTGTCCCTGCTCCCTCTCCTGTGGCCACATCTCCCTCATCGGCCTGCCGGGGCCGCTGGTTTACGTTCTTGAGGATTTTTGCAGTATAGCCTGTGGGAACTGTATAGCGGAACATTTCATCGGGCAAGTCCGACCTCCGGGGCGCCGGGTTCCCTGCGGGTTGACGCGGGCCGGAATTGCCCGGTACACTGATTGCTCGTCACAGGACACATCCCTGATCCAGATCCAACTCCCGTCAGAGATGAGCGCAGGCCCTCCGGGTCTGAAGTGCGGGGCAGAGGGGCGGACGATGGAAAACACCGCGAGTGGGCGGATCGACAACGGCCGGCCGGTGGTGGTGGTGGGCGCCGGCATCGCCGGCCTCACCGCCGCGCGGGAACTGGTTCGCCGCGGCCTGCCGGTGCTGCTCATCGAGCGCCTGCCCGAGGTGGGCGGCCTGGCCCGCTGTTTCCGCTATGGCGATTTCACCTTTGATATCGGGCCGCACCGGTTCCACACCTACAGCGAGCGGGCGCTGGCCCTGATCCGGGAAGCGCTGGGGGAGCAGTATGTGCTCATCGACCGCTGCAGCAGCGTCTACCTCTTCGGCCGCTACCACACCTGGCCCCTGGGGACCTCCTCCATCTTCCGCCTCCCGCCCTCGGTGCTGCTGCGCTGCCTCGGAGACCTGCTGCGCGGGCGGAGGGGTGGGACGGGGGATGACGGCGACGGGGACGAGCAGAGTTTTGAAGACTACATCGTCAGCCGTTACGGGCCGACGCTCTACGACGTTTTCTTCAAGGGCTACACCACCAAATTTGCCCACTGCACGCCCGACCGGCTGCACCACAGCTGGGCCAGCCAGTCGATCCACCGGGCCACCATCGACCGCCGCTACCAGCAGGGGTCGTTGCTGGACATCCTGCGTATCGCCCTGCTGCCCAAGCCCAAAGTGACCAAGTTCATCTACCCCGAGGGGGGAATCGACCTCTATGCGGAACGGGTGCGCGACGCCTTTCTGGCCGATGGCGGGCGTCTGGTCGCCGGGGTGCAGGACCTGGCCCTGGAAACCGACGGGAAGGAGGTCACCGCGGTCTGTTTCCAGGGTGAACGGGTGGAGCCGGCCTGGATGGTCTGGACCGCCCCGCCGGCCGACCTGGCAACCGGTCTGGGCGTAGACCTGCCCGGGCTCGACTTCCTCAGCCTGCTGATTTTCAACGTCGAGGTGAAGGGCCAGGTCAAGACCCCAAACCAGTGGACCTACTTTTCGGACAGCGATCTGGCCATCTCGCGGATCTCCTTTCCGCGCAACTTTCACCCCGGCCTGGTGCCGCCGGGCAAGGACGGGCTCTGTGTGGAGGTGACCTGGTCCGGCGATCCGCCGCCGCAGGCGGAACTGTCGCGAATCGAGGAGCAGGTGGTGGGCGAGCTGGAGCAGGTGAGGCTGGTGGAACGCGGCCGGGTGGAGCGGGTTCACAGCGAAGTGGTCAGCGGAGCCTATCCGGTGTACCGCATGGAGTACCCCCGGCAGCTGGCCAGCTTCGTACACCAGCTGTCGCCGTTTGCCAACCTCCTCTGTCTCGGTCGCTGCGGGACTTTCTGGTACAACAACATGGATGACTCCATCGAAGCCGGTCTCGACCTGGCCGAAGCCCTGGCCGGACCTGGACCCGCCGCGCTGTGTCCCCAGCGCGAGCATGCCGGGGTGATCTGGCCCGCGGGCCAGCGGGATGAATTCCGGCTCACCTGAGGTGCAGCCGCGGGACCGGGGTGACGGAATGACCGTCGGCGGCAGCCATTTCTGGACACGGTCCGGACAGGCCCTTGGACGGGCCCTTTCCCGGGGACTGGACCGCCGTCCCGGCCGGACCCGCCCGGGCCGGGTGCTGCTGGTCAAGACCCACGCTCTCGGAGACATCCTGATGGTCACCCCGGCGATCCGGCTGCTCCGCCGGCAAATGCCCGATGCCGAGCTGATCTTCCTCGCCGGTGCCAGCGCCCTGCCGCTCCTCGAAGGAAACCCGCACCTGGACCGCGTGCTCGCCGTGTCCGAGCAATGGCTGCTGGCCCGCCGTCCCGGCGCGGTGCGGGACACCGTGCGGCTGATCGGCCGGCTGGGTTGCGAAACGGCGGTGCTGTTCCATCCGGCCTGGCCGGTCCACCTGCTGGCCCGCCTGGCCGGCGTGCCCCATCGCATCGGTTTCGACGCCGGCGGTTCCGGGTTCTCCCTCACCACTGCCGTTCCCTGGCGCGGTCCCAACGACCGGCACTACGTGGCGGACGACTACCTCCGGCTGGCCGCGGCGGCCTGTGGCGTCGCAGCGGGTGGGGGTGCCGAAGAGCGCCGCCTCGAACTCCATCCGGGAGACGATGCGGAGCTGGAGGCGGAGCGGCTGATCGGGACGCTGGGCGCCGGCGCCGGCGCCGGTGGCGGCGGTCCGGTGGGCCTGGTGCCCGGCGGCGGGATCAATCCCCGGGACCGGGTGCCGGAGAAGCGCTGGCCGGCCCGGCGGTTCGCGGCGTTGGCCGACCGGATCATCGAGGAGACCGGTCGGCCGGTCTGGCTCTTTGGTTCGCCCGGCGACACGGAGCTGGTCCGGGAAGTGGCCGCAAGAATGAAAAGACCGGCTATCGATTTTTCCGGGTACACCACCCTGACTTCGCTGGCCGGGCTGATCCGCCGGACCAGCCTGCTGGTCACCGTGGACTCGGCACCGATGCACATCGCCCTGGCCCTCGGCGTGCCCCTGGTGGGCCTCTTCGGCCCCACCAGGGCTTCGGCGCTCCTGCCCCTGGATGATCCGGGTGTGCGGGTGGTGGAGGCCAGTCTGGACTGCAGCCCCTGTTACAACAACGAACCGTTCCCCGGCTGCACCCGCTCGGCCGGCTGCATGGAGCAGGTCAGCCTCGAAGCGGTTTATACTTCCTGTATGGAGATCCTGTCCGCCCGCACCACGGGTGAAGGAGAAACCCGGTGAAGGTCAGCCTGATCAACCCGCCCTACCTCCCGCTGTACTCCCGGGCCCAGCGCAGCCCGGCGGTGACCCGCAGCGGCACACTCTACTATCCCCTCTGGCTGGCCCATGCCGGCGCCCTGCTGGAAGCGTCGGAATACCTGGTGACCATGGTGGACGCCCCGGCCCGGGGCCTGGACGAAGCGGCCACCCTGGACGAAGCCGCTGCCGGGGACCCGATGCTGGCGGTGATCGATACCTCCACGCCGAGCATCAACAACGATCTCCGCTTCATCGAGCGGATCAGGGAGCGGCTGCCCCACTGCTTTACGGCGGCCACCGGGACCCACGTCACCGCGCTGCCGGAAGAGACGCTGGACCTCTGTGCGGCGCTGGACGCGGTGGTGGTGGGTGAATACGACGAGACCGTCCGCGACCTGGCCGTGGCACTGGATCAGGGCCAAGACCTCTCCGGGGTTCCGGGGCTGGTGCTGCGCGGTACGGGGGGCGAAAAGGTGGTCACCGCACCCCGTCAACCGATCGGCGATCTCGACGCGCTGCCCTTTGTTTCCACCTTCTACCGCCGCCACCTGGTGCCGGCCCACTACTTCAATCCCAACTCGCTCTACCCCATGCTGACCCTGGTCACCAGCCGCGGTTGCCCGCACAGCTGCAGCTTCTGCCTTTACCCCCAGACCACCATGGGCCGGCGGTTGCGCACCCGCTCGCCGGAGAACGTGGTGGAGGAACTGCGATACATCAAGCGCCATTTCCCCGAGGTCCGCGGTCTCTTCTTCGAGGACGACACCTTCACCCTCGGTACGCAGCGGGTGGCCGCGCTGTGCGAGGCGATTCTCGCCGCCGGCATCGATATCCCCTGGACGGCCAATGCCCGGGCCGACGTGTCGGCGGACCTGCTGCAGCTGATGAAACGGGCCGGTTGCCGCCAGGTCTGTGTCGGCTTTGAAAGCGGCGCCCCGGCCTCGCTGGCCTTTATCGAGAAGAAGCTCGACACGGTGCGGATGCACCAGTTCGTCAGGGATGCCCGCCGGGCCGGCATCCTGGTCCACGGCTGTTTCATCGTCGGTTTCCCCGGCGAAACCGCTGACGACCTGGAGCGGACCTACCGGCTGGCCGCCGCCCTGCGGCCCGACACGGCCCAGTTCTACCCGGTGATGGTTTACCCCGGCACCACGGCCTACGAGCACTACCGGTCGCAGGGGTTGCTGGAGACCGAGGATTACGCCCTGTGGCTCGACGAGACCGGCCAGCACAACTGCGTGATCTCCACCGGCAGTCTGGACGGCGCCCAGCTGGTGGATTTTTGCAACCGGGCGCGCCGGCGGTTCTATCTCCGGCCGCGCTACCTGCTCTACAAGGGGTGGCAGACACTGACCGGCCCCGGCGAGGCGGTGCGGAATTTCAAGGCGCTGAAGACGTTTGCCAGATATCTGTTCAAGGGATGATGACCAGGACAGCCGAACAGCAGGATACGTCCCCCCCGCCGCTGGTTTCAGTGGTGGTTCCGGCGTACAACGCCGAGCAACGGCTGCCGCTCTGCGTCCGCGCCCTGGCCGGCCAGCAGGAGCTCCCCGGCGGGCTGGAGGTCCTGGTGGTTGACGACGGCTCCACCGACGGCACTGTCGGAGCGGCCCGCCGTGCCGGAGGAGCGATGGTGCGGGTTGTGGGCCGCGGCTCGCGCGGCGGGCCGGCGGCGGCGCGCAACGACGGCATTGCGGCGGCACGGGGTGACCTGGTGCTCTTCACCGATGCCGACTGCATCCCCGACCCGCGCTTTGTTGCCCAGATCTGCCGCCCCCTGCTGGACGATCCGGGGGTGGGCGGGGTCAAGGGCGCCTACCGCACGGGCCAGCGCTCGCTGGCCGCACGGTTTGCCCAGGCCGAGTTCGAGGAACGGTACCGGATGATGGCCCGTCTCCCGACCATCGATTTTGTCGACACCTATGCCGCCGCTTTCCGCAGGAGGGTACTGGAAGAGGTCGGCGGGTTCGACACCAGCTTCCCGCTGCCCAACAACGAGGACGTGGACCTCTCCTACCGTATCGCCGCCGCCGGCCACCGGATGGTTTTTGCCCCGGCCGCGGTGGTGGAGCACCAGCACCGGCCCACGCTGGCCGGCTATCTCCGGTTGAAGGTCAGCCGGGGCTACTGGCGGATGAAGGTCTACCGCCGCTACCCGGGAAAGGCGGCGGGGGACAGTTACACCCCGCGGACCATGAAGGTCCAGCTGGCCGCCATGGCCGGGGCGCTTGCCGCGCTGGCCACGGCCCTGGTCTTCCCGCCGGCGGTTCTGCCGGCACTCCTTCTGCTGGCGCTGTTTGTGCTCTCCACGGTTCCCTTTGCCGCGGCCGCGCTGCCCCGCGACCCTTTGCTGGCCCTGGCCTCGCCGCTGCTGCTGGGCCTGCGCGCCCTGGCCCTGCTGGCGGGCATGGCCGCCGGGTTCATCCGTTTCCGTCCGTTCCTCGGTGGAGGGGATCGATGAGAAGGCTGCTGCTGATCGCCCTCTGTGCCACGCTGGCCTGTTTCCCGGTTCCCGCCGGTGCGGAGACCGGACCGGGCGTGGCCGTCTGGTCCTGGAATGCCGTGGACGACCCGGCCCTCGCGCGGTTCGAGTACAGCCAGCAGCTGGAACCGGCCGGTATGGATGGGGTCACCGGGATGCCCCTGTTCACCATTCCCGGGGAAGACCCCTACCTGGTCACCCGGTCAGGGCTGGGGATCGATGCCGCCGACGCATCGCTGGTGCTGTTGCGCCTGGCCGCCCGGGGCCGGTTGGGGCGGGATGCCACCGTGGGTCAGCTCTACTGGATGAACGAGGGTGACCGGGGCTGGAGCCAGGAGAAGAGCGTCTTTTACCGCGTGGAGCTGGACGGTGTCCTGCAGACCTGCCGCGCCGAAGTGGGCCGGTCGCCCTGGTGGCGGGGGACCATCCACCAGTTGCGGTTCGATCCGATCATGGAAGCGGGGACCCTGGTGCTGGAGTCGATCCGCGTCACCGGAGCAGCGGAGCCGGACGACCGCCGGGAATCGTTCATGCACTTCAAGCCGGTGCCCCTGAACCAGCTGATCACCCTCACCCCGGGGCAGCCGGTGACCAGGATCCCCACCCCCGGGTTCCCGCCCTGCCGGGCCCTCGAACTGTCGTCATCGCTCAACGACACCTTTGGCATCGAGTTCGGCCAGGCGGTGGCCCGGCTGGTGATCGAGGACAGCGGCGGCGGGGAGACCGAGATCCAGCTGGTCAACGGTCTCGATTTTGCCGACATCTCCCTGCCCGGACTGTGGAAGACGATCCCCGGTATCACCTGTCTCGGCCGGTCTTTTTACATCCGCCGCCGGTTGCCGGAGGTCATCGCCCCGCGGGCGGTGCGGGTGGAACTGCTCGACCTGCCGGCCAACCAGGGGCGGCTCAGCCTGAACCTCGACGCCATGGCCCTGCAGACCGACTGGGTGCTGGAGACCAAGAGGAGCGCGGCCAGGGCGCGGGCCGGCGACGAGGAGTTCATCGGCCCCTACGCCGCGGAGTGGGTCTTCACCGAAGAGCGGGGCTGGCAGGGCTGGCTGCCGCGCGAGGGTCAGCCGCCGCCGGTGCTGGAGAGCGATTTTGCCCTGCTGGACCTCGCCTCGCCGGGTCACGGCCTGGTTACATCCGAACGGCAGGAAATTCGGGCCGGGGACGTGGACCTGATCGAGATCATGGGCCGGGTAAACAGCGGGGTGGGGGAGGGGCGGTTCTACTGGGCCACCGGCAGCGGCCCGCGGTTCAGCCGCCGCCGCTCGATAACGTTCAGCCTCAACCGCTACGGCGGTGACGAGATCTACTACCTCGATGTGGGCTCCCACCCGCTGTGGGACGGTGAGATCACCGCGCTGCGCCTGGAACCGGCCAACCACCCGGTGCGCACCGGCGTGCAGCGGATCCGGCTGGTCCGGGCGCCGGTGCTGCAGCTCTGCCGCGCCCGGCCCCTGGGCCTCGGCTGGGACCAGTGGCTCCTGACCGCCGTGGCCCTGCTGCTGATCCTGCCGCTCATCGGCCGGCTGCGCCGGCAGCGGGGCGGGCCTGCCGTCCCCGGGCTGACGGTCACACCGCTCCGGCTGCTGCTGGTCCTCTTCGTGGTGCTGGCCGCCTGTTTCCCCTTCGAGCACTACACCGGCATGCGCACCTGGGCCGGCGGGATCAGCTTTACACCGCTGCACCTGCTGCTGGTCCTGCTGGTGCCCTTCCGCCTGCTCATCGGCCGTGAGCTCTCATTCCCGGCGGCGGAGGAACCCGGCGGCGGAGCGGCCCGGCGGGCCCTGATCGCCTTCGGCCTCTTCCTGCTGGCGGCCCTGGCCGGGGGCACGTTCTCCGCCTGGCCCCTGCCCAGCCTGCAGACGATCCTCTTCTTCATCCTGCCCGCTCTGCTCCTGCTGCTGCTGCTCGCCTCTTGCGGGACCTGGCGCGGGACCGGCCTGCTGCTGCGGGCACTGGCCCTCTCGGCCACCGCCGTCTCGCTGCTGGCCGTCGCCGAATACGCCCTGGGCTACAACCCGCTGCTGCACAACATCCTCAAGGTCTATGCCCCGTTCTACTTCGAGGTGCCGGTCTTCCGCGCCGCGTCCACCTTTGTGGTGCCCATCGCCCTGGCCACTTTCCTGCTGCTGGTCCTGCCCCTGGGGGTCTGGCTCGGCTGGCGCAAGGGCGGCTGCATCCTGTCCCGCATCTTCTGGAGCGCCTGCTCGCTGTTGATGGTGGCGGCCCTGGTGCTCACCTTCTCCCGCGGGGCCCTGGTCATCCTCGCCCTCTTCGCCGCCCTGTTCCTCGGACGGCGCAAGCCGGCGCTGCTGGCCGCGTCGGCCATCCTCCTCGTCCTGGCCCTCGGCGGCCTGGCCCTGGTTTCCGGTACGGCCCGCAGCCAGCTGCGGGACCGCTTTGTCGATCTCGGTTCCATTTCGCGGTCGGCGGCGGTGGTCCAGCGGCTGGCCGGCTGGCAGAGCGGGCTGGCCATGACCGCCCAGAACCCGCTGCTCGGTGTGGGGCCGGGAAACTATTCCCGGGAGGCGCTGAACTACGGCGGGCACAAGGGCAAGGAGTTTCTCCACGAGCAGTACAACACGCCGGACAACATGATGATCCGCATCGCTGCCGAGACCGGCGTCACCGGGGCTGCCTGCTTCCTGCTCTTCCTCTTCTTCCTCTTCCGCAGCCTGCTGGCCCGCCGCCGCCATAGCCCCCGCGAGCAGGGCCGCCAGCTGGCCACGGCCATGATCTACGGCCTGGCCGGCCTCTCGGCGAGCATGCTGCTCTTCGACGGGCTCTACTGGTTCTCGCTGAACCTCGTCGCCTTTTTCGCAGCCGGCCTGGCCCTGGGCAGCTGGCGCCGGGAAAAGTGAATCGACGTAATAAAGAAAGCCCCCGAACGGCGTGTGCCGGTCCGGGGGCTTTTTGTATGTCAAGTTACCGGCCGGTTCAGGGAGCCAGGCCCGTCACGGTGCAGGCCGCGTTGTCCGTATCCCCGGCGGCAGAGTACGGCGGCTGATTGAACGGTGCGGGGGTAACGTCCTCGGCAACGATGGTAAAGACGTTGATGCCGATCACACCGCCGACAGCCGGGATGACCTGGTTCCACGAGGCCTGGAACGAGCCCGAGGGGGCGATGTTGGTGTACCCGCTGCGCCAGCCGGCGACGGTCTGCCCGCCGGCCAGCGCGGCATTGAGCTTTGCCGCCACCCGGCGGGTGGAGTCAGGGGACTGGTTCTCCAGCTGCACGGTCATGGTGGTGGCAAAGGGCACCATGCCCGAGGACGGCAGGCAGTTCAGCGAGGCGGAGACGGTGGTCGTGGGCTGTGCAAAAAACACGCCCACGTAACCTGTCTCGGTTCCGCTGCCTCCAAAACCAATCGCCCCGGCAGCAACAAGGCCGTTGTCGATGGCAATGGAAGATCCGAAGAGATCGAATTCCGCCCCGTCGCTCACGAGGAGCTTGTCGATCAGCGTGAAGTCGGCGGCGTCATAGAGATACGCGGAGCCGGCGCTCCAGGCGCTGTCGTCGTCCTCATCCGCACCAATCGCAAGGACGCCGTTGTCGATGGAAATCGAGGCGCCGAAGTGGTCCCGGTCGTGGCCGTCGGCGGGGAAGATGAAGTGGAGTTGCTCTCCCGTCGAGGCATCAAATATGTATGCAGCGCCAGAGAAGTCGAAGAAGACGCTCCTGAACGGAGCTCCCACGGCGACCAAGCCGTTATCGATATCGATGCTATCGGCGAACTGGCCACCCAGATCTCCGTTGTAGTTCTCGATATCCGCCTGAAGCACGTTGAGCTGATTCCCCGAAGACACATCGAACAGATACGCTTTGGCAAAGGTATAGCCCTCACCAAGGACAAAGTATGTACGCGCTCCGATGGCAACGATCCCGGCGTCCATGGCGATCGATACGCCGAAGGTCTGATAGTTGTTGCCCGTGTCCGGCAACAGTTTGTCTAGCTGATTCCCCGTTGACGCATCAAAGAGATACGCCGCGCCAGAGCCGTCGCCATACTCGTCAGCTCGCCAGGCTCCGACGGCAACGATGCCATTATCGATGGCAATTGAATTGCCGAACTCGTCCCCCGCCGCGCCGTCGCTGGGCAGGAGTTTGGCGATTTGCGCCCCGGTGGAAGCGTCGAACAGGTAAGCTGCGCCGGAGTCGGCGCCGTTGTCACCCTTTCCGGGCGTACCCACCGCGACGATGCCGCCCGCGATGGCGACGGAGAAGCCGAACCCGTCTCCCGCCGCGCCGTCGGCCGGGGTCAGCATGAACAATTCGGCTCCGGTGGAGGCCTGGAACAGATACGCCGCACCGGAATCGAGACCGTTGTCGTCGCTGTAGGGCGCCCCCACGACGAGGAGGCCGTTGTCGATGGCGAGGGAATAGCCGAACTCGTCACCTGTGGCTCCGCCGCTTCCCACTACCTTGAGATCCTCGTTGATCACCTGCCCCCAGGCCGGAGGCGCAATGGCGACAAGACCGGTCATTATGGCGATGAAAAGGAAATGGGTGGTGCGCATGGTACTGACTCCTTCATACTGTCGGCGATCGGGACAATCGGGGCCGATAGGGCCAGTGCCGGGATCGCACGAAGATCGGTTGAACGGGTTTTACTCTCTTTTGCTTCAATAGCGATTTCACGTCCTCGAGACGTGTCTGTTTACTATGTCTCCCTTATGGCGATACGCCCGTCACGGTGCAGGCCGCGCTGTCCGTATCCCCGGCGGGAGGATACGGCGGCTGGTTGAACGGCGGCGGGGTCACGTCCTCGGCGACGAGGGTGAACACGTTGTTGCCGATCACACCGCCGACGGCCGGAATGGCCTGGTTCCACGAGGTCTGGAACGAGCTCGAGGGGGAGATGTTGGTGAATCCGTTGCGCCAGCCGGTGACGGTCATTCCGCCGGCCAGCGCCGCGTCGAGCCGGGCCGCCATCCGGCGGTTGGAGTCGGGTGACAGGTTGTCCAGTCGGACGGTCATGGTGGTGGCAAAGGGCACCGTTCCCGAATCCGGGGTGCAGCTGTAGCCGGCTGCCACCGTATTGCTGAAGGGTACGTTGAGCACCGCGATGCCGCGGCTGGCGCAGGAGATCCAGAGTTCGTACCCGCCCGGCACGGCGCGTGCCTCGCCATCGTAGATCTGGGCGTGAGGCAAGCCCTCGTCCCGGGTGATCGTGCCGAACTCGTTGCCGTCGAACCAGACCAGCGAGGCTTCGATGCCGAAACTGTTGAAATTGGTGAACCACACTCGTCCGTCCGGCGTCACCGCCAATGGCGTGACCTGGTCGCCGGGCAGTGCGGAATTGCTCGAGTGCCACCACTGGTGCGTGCCGGTCTCCGCATCGAGACGGAACAGGCCCTCGGTGCTGCCGACCCAGGCCACGCCGTTGCGGTCCACCGCCACGGTGGTGAAGACGTCGTGCAGCGGGTTCAGTTCGGGCAGGTCGCTGGTCGTGCGTGAGAAAAGGTACTCGCCATCGGTGCGGACCACCTCGCCGTTGGCGCAGGCCCAGACCGTGCCCGGCCGGTCCGGATCCGGCACCACGTTGGCGCCCCAGCCCAGGATGGGGACGTCGGTGAAGCCGGTTCCGTCATGGTAGCGCAGGCTGAAGTAGTTGCCCATGATCCAGAGCCGGCCGAGGGAGTCCTCGGTGAGGCCGTCGATCTGAGATCCGGGCTCGAGCATTTTGTAGGCCGAGCCATCCCATTCGTGGATTCCATTGAACATGGGATTGAGTGCCACGGCCCCGGTGGACGGGCGATAGGTGATGGCGTCCGTATTGTCGGTGTTGAAGCCCCAGTCACCGCCCAGGCCGTAGGTGTAATCGTTGAAGTTGTACCAGCGAAGGCCGTCGAAGACGCCGAAGCCTCCATAGCCCGGACCGGCGTTGCCGGTGACCCAGACGTCGCCATTTTCCCCGAAACTGATGTCCCGGACCCACATGTCGATCTGCGACGAGTTGGTGATCCGGTGGCGCTGCCACTGGCCGGTTCCGGCGTCGAGGCGCGCGGCGCCGCCGGACCCCGAGACCCAGACGTTGCCGTCTGCATCCATGCCGAGTCCCCCCACGATTGAGGAGAGCGAGGGCCAGTCGCCCAGGCTCGACCAGTTGAGGCCGTCGAAGTGCCAGACCTCGGCTCCCGCGGCGACCATCAGGGCCTGCGTGTCGCCGAAGGCCTGGAAGGCCGTCAGTCCATAGTAGGCCGGGTAGACTGCAGGGGGGGTCACCCAGCTGCCGTCAGGGCGCCGGTAGTCCAGGGACCAACCCGAGCCGGACTGCTCCCGGAACATCCAGGCGTTGCCGGCTTCGTCGACGCTGTTGTGCAGCAGCCCTCCGATTTCGCCCGGTGTGCCGCTGCTCGGCAGCAGGCTGAAGAGCTGAGTATCGCTGTCGAAGACCGCAAGACCGTAGAAGGTGTCTTTCAGCCGAACGTAGTAGCCGCCGCCCGGTTTCGGCTGGATCGCCGCATGGGTGATGTGGGCCCAGCCCGGCCAGTCGTTGGCGGTGGAGACCGCATCCCAGACGGTCCAGTCATCGGTGGCCGGATCGTGACGCACCAGACCCCCGCCGCCGCTGGTCGATTGCCATGCGCTCCAGACCGTGCCGTCGGGTGCGATGCCGATGTCTCCGGCCCTGCCGCCCGGCAAGGGGGAGTTGAACTCATCGTAACGCCGGAAGGGGGCCGCCCCGCCGTCGGGATCGAAATGAAGCACGGAGTTCCAGGTCACCATCCAGAGGGAGCCGTCCTCGGCGGTGCTGATGGTCTCGATCCGGGCGGATCCGGTGATATCCGGATCCCCGATCTCCGGGTAGTCGACATTGGAAAAATTCTCCCAGCGGTTTTCGGCCTCGATGAAACGAGCCAGGCCCCCCTCTTCCCAGAAGGGATTGTAGGCCGCGATATAAGGTGCGCCTTCGGGGTCGATCCAGAGCGCTCCACTCCAATCACCCTGGATGCCGGTGTTTGTCGGGCGGTAATAGGTCCAGCTCCAGTCCCCGGGCAGCTCCAGGCGCGAGGCGGCGGGAACACCAGGATCCTGGTCGGACACCGGTCTGATCAAATCTGCATCCAGGTAGCCATCAGGGCCTTCTCCGGCGATCCCAGTGGAGGGGCCCTGTGCCTGGGCCGGAAGCATGGCCGCCGCGGTCATGGCGAGAACAAAAAAGATCCGGAGAACGGTCTTCATTGTGGACTCCAGTATTGCAGAAGGGCATTCATGATCAAATGCCTAAAGTTTCAGGACAGCACGGTTGCGGTGCGGTCTGTTGAAATAGTTTGATTCAGGCTGTAGTGGAATATTTATGTCTTTCCGGGGCAAAAGTCAGTGACTGTGGATACATTTCATCGATTTTTTTTGAGCATGGCGGCGTCGATGATTTCAATTCGGCCACGGCCGAGTTTGATCCATCCTTTATCTTCGAATTCTTTCAGGTTGCGGCTGATCACTTCGCGGATCGTGCCTAGCCTGCTGGCCAGGTCCTGGTGAGTCATCTCCAGTTTTGCGGGGCCGTCGGCGAGGATGCGCCCCAGCCGATGACCGATCTTGTGGCAGGCGAGGTCTTCGATGAGCGACATCAGGCTGGTGATCCGCTCCGAGAAAAACCGGAAGACATAGGTTCGAAAAAGCTCCTCTTTCTCCAGGAGACGGATAAATTCCGGGCGCGGGATGGTTGCGCCCACAGCATCGGCGGAGACGATGCCGCTGGCCGGGTATCTGCCCTGGCCCAACAGGCTGCTGACGCTGAGGATACAACTGTCTCCCGGCGCCAGTGTGTACAGGAGAATCCGGCGTCCGCTGGCTGACATGCGCTCCACCTGTATCTCACCCTCGATGAGCAGGGGGAAACCCTGGCAGGGATCACCCACCTCGAACATCCGGGTGCCTGCCGACGCCTGGAATGTCCGGGCCTCTGCTCTCAGCGAATCCAGGGCTGTCCGCGGCAAATTTCCGATAACTTCATATTGGCCGGCGATGATATCCAGGGCGGCTGAACTGATCATTGTTCGAACATTCCCGTGACGATGTAACGAAGACGCACCAGGCGCAACTTCGCTAGTGAGATAGACCACCAGCTTATAGTCTATATTAACTGTCGATATTATATGCTGTCAATGGAATTTTTCGGTTAAAAAATTCCGGACAGGATTCGCCATGCCGGCGGTAATGAGGACAGGGTCAGGCGGCTCTGGTCAGGACTTGAAACTACGGGCGACTCGCCCGCTTTCGCCCTGTTTTCCACTCGTCACGGCAGCGCTGGCAGTTTTCGATATTCTCGCCGTGGGAGCAGCGGAAACCGACGCCTTCGGCCCACTCCACACCGGCCATCGGGCAGTTCTCCATGAACTCGATGAAGGAAACCATGCGATGCAGGATGGGGCGGGAGAGGGAGTGCTCCATCTCGCAGGCCGAGCGTTCCGCTTCGGCCTCGTCGATGAACAGCACCTTGTGGAAGAAGTTCTTCAGCGTGTCGTGGCGCAGGACGATGTTGCGGGCCAGATCTTCACCGTGGTCGGTGAGGGTGATCACGTCGTAGGGGGCGTAGTTGATCAGGCCGCGTTCACCCAGGGCCCGGAGCGCCCCGGTGACCGAGGACCCACTGACCCCCAGCTTGCGGGTGATGTCCTTGGACCGGGCCACCTTCTTCTCGGCGATGATGAGGTAGATCGCCTCCAGGTAGTCCTCGAGGCTGGCGCTCAGTGATTCCTCCCGGGCCATGGCAATCCTCTGTCAAATGTCCCCAACAATTTACGGCTTGCCTAAGAAATATACGTCCATCACGCGATTTGTCAAGAACGAAAGGCCGCGGCATTGCCTTTGGGATGCGGAGCAGGTCCTCTCAACCTTCGCACCGGGAACAACGGACAGCTGGATGGGGGATGGAGATGACCAGTCACAAAGCACGTCTCGATATCGAAGCGATCACCACCGTCGGGTCTCAGTATATGCAGTCGAGGATCCTGCTCACCGCGATCCGTCTGGGCCTTTTCGGCATTCTCGGCCACCGGGGGCCGGTGGAGGCCGGTGAGGTGGCCGAAGCGGCGGGGGCCGACCCGCGGGCCTGCGCCATGCTGCTGGACGCTCTCTGCGCCATGGGTTTCCTGGCCAAGGAGGACGGGCGCTACCGGGTTGCCACCGGCCGGGAGGACTACCTGGTTCCCGGGGGGGCACACTATGTGGGAGACATTCTCGGGCACCACGAGCGGTTGTGGGACCGCTGGTCCAAACTCACCGAAGTGGTGACCAGCGGCAAGCCGGTGCCGCGGAAGGAGGCGCCCGGCGCCCGGGAGGACGAAGGGGCGCGGCGGGACTTCATCCTCGGTATGGCCAACATCGGTGCCCAGGGTGCCCGGGAACTGGTGCGGGCCCTCGACCCCCGGGGCCCGATGACTCTGCTCGACGTGGGCGGCGGTCCGGGCACCTACGCCCTGCAGTTCGCCGAGCACAATCCGGAGCTCCGTGCGGTGGTCTTCGACCTGCCCGAGGTGGTGCCCATCGCCGAGGAACAGGTCGCTGCCCGCGGTCTGGGAGAGCGGGTCAGCGCCGTGGGGGGCGACTACCTGCGGGATGAGCTGCCGGCAGGCAACCAGCTGGCGCTGCTCTCCAACATCATCCACTCCCTGGGGCCGGAGGCCAACCGGAACCTGTTCGGCCGGATCTTCAGGTCGCTGGAGCCGGGAGGCCGTCTGATCCTCAAGGACTTCTTTGTGGAGCGGGACCGCACCGGGCCGCTCTGGCCGGCGGTGTTCAGTATCAACATGCTGGTGGGCACCGAAGAGGGCCGGTCGTACAGTGAGGAAGAGGTGCTGGGCTGGCTCGGGGACGCCGGGTTCAGCCCCGGGGCTCGTCTGACGGTGGCCCGTCACTCGACGGTGCTGCTGCTTCACCGTCCGTAGCGCTGAAGAAATCAGGCTTGGCGGCCGGGCATCTGGCGCAGGCCGCCGCCTCGTCGTCGGCCCGGAAGAACTGCCGCAGGAAGCGCCAGCCGGCGTAGACGGCAGCCAGGATCACGATCCCCAGGACAGCGATAAACTGCAGGTCCATCTTCATCATCAGCCCCATCCCAGCAGCCGGCCGCCCTGGTAGGTGATCAGCGAGGCGACATAGGCCAGCACGGTCATGTAGCCGAGCATGAACAGCGGCCAGCGCCAGCTGTTGGTCTCCCGCTTGACGATGGCCAGGGTGCTCATGCAGAGGCAGGCCAGCACGTAGAAAACCATCAGGCTGTAGGCCACCAGTGGGGTGAAGACCGGCTTGCCGGTGCGCGGGTTGACGTCGTTGCGGATCCTTTCACGCAGGCTCTCGCTGCCCTCGTCCGCGTCCTGGATGCTGTAGATGGTGCCCAGGGCGCTCACCGCCACCTCCCGGGCGGCGAAACTGGAGATCAGGGCCACGCCGATCTTCCAGTCGAAACCCAGCGGGGCGATCAGCGGTTCGATGAGCCGCCCCATGCGGCCGATGTAGCTGTGGGCCACCCGGTAGCGGGCCTGCTCCCCGTCCAGCGCCGACAGTGCCGCGGCCAGTTCCGTCTCCGCTCCGGGGCTGGCGGCTGTGGCGATGGATGCCTGGTGGGCTGCCAGAAGTTCGTCCCGCGCCGCTTCCAGCCCCGGCTTGCTGCCCGCGTCGGGGAAGCTGGCCAGGAACCAGAGGACGATGCTGATGGAGATGATGATCGCCCCGGCGCGGGTGACAAAGAGCCAGGCCCGTTCCACCATCTGGTAGAGGACGTCGCGGAGGCGGGGTGCCCGGTAGGGCGGCAGCTCGATGATGAACGGCGATTGTTTGCCCCGGATCACGAAGCGGCGCAGGATGGCGCCGGCCAGCACGGCGAAAAGGATGCCCATCAGGTAGAGGCCCAGCAGCACCGTGCCCTGGTAGCCGAAGACACCGAGGAAGTAGGCCTGGGGGACGAAGGCGCCGATGAGCAGGGTGTAGACTGGCAGCCGGGCCGAGCAGGTGAGCAGCGGCGCCACCAGGATGGTTACCAGCCGGTCGCGGTGGTTCTCGATGTTCCGGGTGGCCATGATCCCCGGAACGGCGCAGGCGAACGAACTGACCAGGGGCACCACCGAGCGGCCGCTCATCCCGAAGCGCTTCATCAACCGGTCCATGATGAAGGCGGCCCGGGCCATGTAGCCGCTGTCCTCCATCAGTCCGAGGAAGAAGAAGAGGATCAGGATCTGGGGCAGGAAGATCACCACCGCCCCGAACCCGGCCACCACCCCGTCCACCAGCAGGCTGGTCAGCATGCCGCCGGGGAGCACCTGCTCCAGCCACTCGCTGAGCGCGCTGACCCCGAAATCGATGCCGTCCATCAGCGGCACGGCCGCGGTGAACACCGACTGGAAGATCAGCATCAGCAGCAGCATGAAGATCAGCGGCCCGGCCACGCGGTGGGTGATCACCGCGTCCACCCGGTCACTGGCAGTGAGCTGCGGGGCCTGGCGGTGGCGGACCACCTTGTTCACCAGCGGTGAGATCCAGGCGTAGCGGCCGCTGATCCCGGCCTGCTCGTAGGCCACTCCCGCGTCTTCCAGGCGTTGGCGGGCCTGCTTCACCTCATCCCAGAAGGCCTGGTCATGGTGCGTTTCGAAGAAAGCCGCTCCTTCGTGGGCCACCGCCCGGAGCGCGTCCACAAAGCGCTGGGCCTCGGTCAGCTCGGTCAGCTCGCGGCCCAGGCGGTCACTCAGGGCGTCCACCTCCTGCTGCACCTGTGGCTCGAGGTGCCACCGCCGCGGCGGGCAGGGGGGAGGCGTTCCGGTCACCGCGTCTTTCAGCTGGGCAATCCCGACCCCTTTGGAGGCCACCATGGGGATTACCGGTACCTGCAGATCGCGGCTCAACCGGTCAACATCGATCTTCATCCCGGCGTTTTCCGCCGCATCCATCATGTTCAGCGCCACCACGGTGGGCAGGCCGAGATCGAGAATCTGACAGACGAGGTAGAGGTTCCGCTCCAGGTTGGCCGCGTCCACCACGCAGACCGCCAGGTCAGGGGCGCGGCCCCCCTCGATGGCGCCGATGAGCACGCGGTAGGCCACTTCCTCATCCAGCGCCTTGGGGTGCAGATTGTAAGTGCCGGGAACGTCCACCACCTCGATCCGCCGTCCATCGGCGGCGGTGAGATAGCCGGTCTTGCGTTCGACGGTGATGCCGGGGTAGTTGCCCACCTTCTGCCGCAGACCGGTGAGCTGGTTGAAGACCGTGGTCTTGCCCACGTTGGGGTTGCCGGCGATGGCCACCAGAACGGTGTCCCCGGTGTGAGCCGTATCGTTTCCGGGCGGAATCCCGCCCGTGCTGGTCTGCTCATCCCTGGGCCGGCTGGGTCTGTCGAACATGTTCCTGTTTCGTGGTGAAACGGGTCAAAAAGGCGGGCAGGGGATCAGGCCGGGGCGACCTGGCGCACCAGAACCAGGCTGGCCACTTTCTTGGGCAGCCCCACACGCGCCTGGTCGACGGCCACGATCATCTGGTTCGGGCTGCTGAGGATGATGCGCACCCGGCTTCCCTCCCGAATCCCAAGGTCGCGAAGCCGTGCGGCCTCACCGTTGAGGGCGTCGAAAGAGGTGATCACCGCCTCCTGGGAAACCCGGATCGTATCGAGCGGGATAGAGGGGCCTTTCAGCCCCTTCCTGCAGCCGCCGCGCTGGTGCTTTTGACGACGCCCTTTCATCCCGGCTCCTTCGTTGGTGGCAACTTCCGGCCCACTCTTCTGTTCGGCCGGTTCATTCCGCTGGTTTAGACCAACCGAACATTATTTTAGCCGGCTAAGAATACTGCGGGGCACCCCCACTGTCAAGAGAATAACGGCCCCGGTTTCTGCGCCCCGGCGGACTGGTATCCTGTGGTAAATTGGATACAATAGGAGTGTTGGTCCATATCTATCGATTGTGCAGAACAGGATTTCGGGCGGATGGCGGCGGCATCGGTCCGGGTGACCTTAAGGGGGTGCCAGGTGAAAACAGTTTCCAGGGATTGCGAAAGCGGAGGGTGCGGGCTGCACCAGCACGGCCGGGTGGCCCTGATCACCGGCGGCAGCCGGGGCATCGGCCGCGCAATTGCCGTCCGGCTGGCCAAGGCCAATTGCCACATCGTGGTCAACTACTTCCGCCAGCGAAAGGCCGCCGAGGAGGTGGCCGAGGAAGTCCGGGCGGCGGGGATGAAAGCCCTGATCGTCAAGGCCAACGTGGCCAACGAGGACGCGGTGGCCGAGATGTTCCGGCAGATCAAGGAGGAGTTCGGCCAGCTGGACATCCTCGTCTCCAATGCCGCCTCCGGGGTGCTCAAGCCGGCCCTGGAACTCACCGAGCGCCACTGGCACTGGACCATGGACATCAACGCCGGGACCATGATCCCCCTGGCCCGCCACGCCGTGCCGCTGATGGAGGGCCGCCGGGGCCACATCATCGCCGTCTCCTCCCTGGGCGCCATCCGCGCCCTGCCCAACTACACCGCGGTGGGTGCCTCCAAGGCCGCACTGGAGTCGCTGGTCCGCCACCTGGCGGTGGAGCTGGCCCCGCGGGGCGTGCGGGTCAATTGCGTCTCCGCCGGGGTGGTGGACACCGATGCCCTGAAGCACTTCCCCAATCGGGACGAGCTGATCGGCTCTGCCAGGGAGCGGACCCCCTCGGGCCGGCTCACCACCCCCGACGACGTGGCCGACGTGATCCTCTTTCTCTGCAACCGCTGTACCGACCAGATCGTGGGTCAGACCATCATCGTGGACGGCGGCTATTCGATCCTCGGGTGAGCATGGCCACACGAAAAGTGAAGACCCGCAGCGGTTCCCCGGCGGACCAGCGCGCCCGTCTGGCCCTGCGGCGGCTGAAAAAGGCCTACCCCGATTCGGCCTGCGGCCTGGTGCACGACAGCCCCTTCCGCCTGCTGGCCGCCACCATTCTCTCCGCCCAGTGCACCGACGTGATGGTGAACAAGGTGACCCCGGCCCTTTTCGCCGCCTACCCCGACGCGGAAGCCATGGCCCGGGCCGACAGGGAGAAACTGGAGGGACTGATTCGCCCCACTGGTTTCTACCGCAACAAGGCCGCATCGCTGATCGCCTGCAGCCGGGCCATCGTCGAGCAGCACGGCGGCCAGGTGCCCCGGACCATGGAAGAGCTGA
This sequence comes from uncultured Acidobacteriota bacterium, assembly GCA_963836075.1. GTDB lineage: Bacteria > Acidobacteriota > JAQAZP01 > JAQAZP01 > JAQAZP01 > JAQAZP01. The sequence goes on along the minus strand of CAWIIB010000001.1, from coordinate 1,875,080 downwards.
CCGCCCTCCGGGGAGTGGCGAGGAAGACCGCCAACGTGGTGCTGGGCAACGCCTTTGGCCGGAACATCGGCGTGGTGGTGGACACCCACGTAAAACGGCTCAGCGGCCGCCTGGGGTTCAGCAGCCAGAGCAGCCCGGACAAGATCGAACAGGACCTGATGCCGCTTTTCCCCCGCAAGGACTGGACCCTGCTCAGCCACCTGCTCATCGACCATGGCCGCGCCGTCTGCCCCTCGCGTAAACCGAAGTGCGGTGAGTGTGTCCTCGCCGACATCTGCCCCTCGGCCGGGAACCAGGACTAGTTGCAACAAAGGGGGCCTGATAATCATAAGAGTGCACCTCCTCATACTGTTGCATTCACGCCTGCCACTTCTCGGAAGCGTTCGATGAAGAAGCGGTACCACATCCTGCTCTGGATTCTCCTGGCCCTGGTGTTGGGGGCGGCCCTCACCGTCTGGCTGGCCCGGGACTGGCCGCGACGGCAGGTCCAGTCCGCGCTGGCCCGGGCGCTGGATGCCGAGGTGGAGCTGGACCGGTTGGAGATCCTGAGCCGGCGGATCTTTGTCCTCCACGGCTTCGGCGTGCGCCGGATGCGTGCCTACCCGTGGCTCGAGACGCTCCGCGTGGACCGGCTCACCGTCACCGGCAGCCCGGGCTCGATTCTGGGGAACCGCTTCGAGGAGATCGTCCTGGAGGGCGTCACCGCCACGGTGCGGGAGAGCGCGGAACGGCCTCCGGAAAAGGAGGAGACGGCCGGTGTGGAGGTGGGGCGGCTGGTGATCTCCGATGCAGACCTCTTCGTCAGGGGCGGGGGCGGGGAGAGCCGGTTTGAAGTGGCCGGGGAGATCACCGGCCTGGGCACGGGCCTCGGGGGGGGAGTGCGGTTGCGCTCAGGGCAGCTGCCGCTGGTCCCGCTGCTCTCCATTCTCGCCGGATCGGATGAGGCGGCCGATTTCATCGATGGCACGCCCCTCGACCTGGGCCAGCCGGTGGCGAATGTGGAAATCGATCTCGGTTTCGGCCGCGGTGATGCGGCAGCGCTGGTCGAGGTTCGGGCCGGAGGTGTGGTTCCCTTCCGCGAACCGGGGCGTGATCCGCTGCCGTTCCCGGCCGGGACCGTGCGGCTGGTGGAGGGACCGGGGGATGGGTGGCGTTTCATCGTCAACGCCGAGTCTCCCGACCTGGCCACCCTGGAGATGGAAGGAGGGGTGACCGCCGACGGCGACGACTTCTGGTTCGACCGGGTCATCGTGGATACCGCCGACCCGATCCAGTTCCTCTTCGCCCTGGGCCTGGTGCGGGAAGGGGTTGCCGGCCGGGGCCGGGCCGAACTTATCCTCGAACGGACCGCTGAGGGGAGGCCGCTCTGCCGGATCGACGCCCTGGCCGAGGCCCTGACGCTGCCCCTGGGCGGCGAGGTGAAGGGCCCCGGCGAACCGCGGCAGCTGGACAGCCTCTGTCCGTTGGAACTGACTTACGAGGGGAGGGTGGAACGGGACGAGGCCTCTGGCCACTGGCGCACCGCGGGCGGGGCCCGGGTCGTGTCGGCAGCCGCCGGCACACTGCGGGCCGATGGTTCACTCCTCTTCGGGGGCGGCTCGGACAACCTGCTGGACGCCTCCTGGAACTGGTCCGGGCCGGCCATCCCCGCATTGCGCCGGCTGGCCGTGGGATTTGGCCTCCATATCTCGAAACGATATGCCCTCGACGGTTCACCGCGAGCCGCCGGGGATGTCCGCGGGCCCCTGGACCAGCCGCTGGTGAGCGGCAGGCTGGAGCTGGACGAGGTGGCATTCTGCCTGGAATCGAAGGGTCAGCCGGGCTGTCCGCTGGAGTTGAGCGAGGGGACGCTGGCCGTGGATTTCCGCTTCCGCGAGCAGGACGGCCTGGGCGTTCCCGGCCTGAGTCTCAATGGAACTCTCAAAACGGGGCCGCTGGACCCGCGGCCGCTGTCCCTTTCCGGCTCGGGCAGGATCGACCCGGCAACATGGCAGGGCCGGTTCGAGATCCAGGGGGCGACACTGGGTGACCTGGTGCGGATCAGCGGCCAGGGCCGGTGGAACCCGGACCATGACCCGCAGGTCACCGCCACCCTCAGTCTGGACCAAGCCGACCTGCCGGCCATCCGCCAGGCACTGCTGCCCCTCACCGGGGAACTGCTGCCGGGGTACGAACTGCAGGCTGCGGTGAGTGGCGGGGGCGATGCGGCATATTCAGACATCACCGGCTGGTCGGCCGCCGGTACCATCGACATCGGCGATGCCTGGTTCGCTTCGGAGGACGGCGCCCGGGCGGTCCAGGGCCTGGCCTCAACCTGGCAGGTCACGGCGCAGGCCGGGGCGGACGGATCCCTTCGCGGGGAGGCCACCACCAGCGCCGGCGGCTTCCAGCTGCTCTGGGGTTCGGTCTATGGTGACTTCGAGGATCTTGAACCGCAGATCCGTCTGGCTGCGGGCCTGGAAGAGGAGGAGGGGAGTGCCGGCCGCTGGTGGGCCGAGGGCGGACTGCAACCGGTTCCCGGTCTCCGGCTCCGGGCATCGCTCTCCGGCGCCGAGGGCCCGGACCGCCGGTTCTCCGCTGCCCTGGTGGTGGAAGACCTGGCGGCGGCTTTCGATCGCTGCGCCCGTCAGCCCTTGGGCGACTCGCTGCCACTGCTGGAGCGCCTGGATGTCGGCGGTATCATCAACGCCTTTGCCGAGGGACAGGTTGCCGGGGAGGGCGCCACCCTCCATGGCCTGGTGCACCTGGCCGGGTTGGACCTTACCGGGGCGGAACGGACCATGGCGGTGCGGGGGCTGGATCTCGATCTGCCGCTGGACCTGGTCTGGGGACCGCCGGCCGAGGACGGGACGAGGTCAGTGGACGGCCCTGCCCGGCGGGGACGGATGGGCTTCGACGAACTGAGGTTGGAAACCTTCACCTTCCAGCGGACTGATTCCGGCCTGGTGGTGCAGGGCGATACGGTTAGTCTCGAAGAGCCGCAGAGCATCTCGCTGCTCGGCGGCACGGTTATGTTTCACCGGATGACCCTGGCCGGGCTGGGGGGCGCGGACCGGCGGCTGGAAGCGGGGATCACCCTCGCGGGGCTGCAGCTGGGTGAGCTGAGCCGGGCCATGGACTGGCCGCCTTTCGAAGGTGAACTGGAGGGGAGCCTCCCGCGGGTTGTCCTCTCGCCAACCAGGCTGCGGGTGGACGGCGGCGGCGAGATGTCCCTGTTCGGCGGAACGGTGAAGATCAGCGACATCTCCGGCGAGGAGGTGCTCTCCCGCTATCCACGTCTCTCCTTCTCCGCCGATTTCAGCAATATCGACCTGGCCCGGCTCACCCGGACCTTCGATTTCGGCGAGGTCACCGGCATTCTCGAGGGATCGGTCATCGAGTGCCGTCTTTTTGCCGGCACGCCGGTGGGGTTCCGGGCGGAGATGCGGACCGTGCCCCGGAAGGGCGTTCCGCAGACCATAAACGTGAAGGCGATCAACAACATCGCCATCGTCGGCACCGGCGGCCGAATCACCATCTTCGACCGTGGAATTCACTCCCTGCTCGACCGCTACACCTACGAGCAACTGGGGGTGAAGATGCGGCTGGAAAAGGATATGTTCTATCTCCGCGGCACCGAACAGCGCGGCGACCGGGAACTCTTTCTCAAGGGCCGGCTGCCCTTCCGCATCGACGTGGTCAATGCCGAACCTGGCAAGACCGTTTCCTTCAGCACCATGCTGGCCCGGCTGCAGTCGCTCGATTTTTCACAGGCCACCACTGACACCGGTGAGAGCGGAAACGAACGCCGGGATAAACCTGTTACACAACCTTAGGGTATACTGAACATATCCCACTGGAGGAAAAGGAGACTTGCCATGAAGACCAGAATGACCCTGTTGACCGTCACCGGTTGTGCCGCCCTGTTGATCATCGCCTGCGTCACGATCAACGTCTATTTCCCCGAGGCGGCGATCAAGGACATCTCGGAGCAGATCGAGGAGGAGGTGGCGCTCAAGGCCGCCGAGGCCGCCGAGACGGCCGTTGCCGAGCCCCAGGGCGAGAGTGAAGTTGACGCGGTGCCGGCAACCGGAGAAGGAGAGGCGGCCCCCAACTCCGCCGGTCTGTTCGACCTGCTGCTGGGCGTGACCCCGGCATACGCCGACGAGGTGTCGCGGCCCGAGATCACCAACCCGGCCATCCGCCGCATCATCGATTCCCGTGCCGCCCGCCTGCCGGGGATCAGGAAGTTCAAGAACATGGGCGTGGTCGGTGAGGGCAACGACGCCCTGCTGGCTCCCCGGGAACTGCAGTCAATGAAGGATCTCAAGCAGCGGGCGGAGGTGCAGCGGCTGATCAAGGACGAGAACCGGGACCGCGAGCAGCTGTTCAAAGAGATCGCCGCGGCGAAGAACGTGGATCTCTCCCAGCTGGAGCGGATCAAGGAAACCTACGCCGCCACCCTGCGCGGGGATGCCAGGGCCGGAGACTGGATCCAGATGCCCGACGGCCAGTGGAAGCAGAAGTAGCCATTTCCTCCTCAGACGCGCTCCCGGCGCCGCCGCTGATCCGGCGCCGCCGGGAGGCCCGCCCCGCTTGACATAAGTGCCCGTTTCATCTACATTTCAAAAAATTCTGGTGTAAGCAGTCCCAGTTTCAGACATTTTTACCGAGGGCAACCCGGAGTGCCGTAGCGTGCGGTTGGCGGATGAATGCACGGTGCGGCGGCACTGTGCAGGCATCATTAATAACTTAACAATTCAGGGGGGAACAATGTCGAGAAAAGGGACGAATTCATGCCGGTTGGTTCTGATCATCATCGCTGCGGCCCTGCTGGCCGGGGGCAGCGCAATGGATGCCCGCGCCTCGGGGTTCGCGCTGATCGAGCAGGGGGTGAGGGGGCTGGGCAACGCCTTTGGCGGCGGTGCGGCGGTGGCCGAGGACGCCACCACCATCTTCTTCAACCCGGCCGGCCTGACCCGGCTTAAGGGGCAGAATATTGAAGTCGGCCTCCACGGCATCAATCCGTCAACCAAGTTCAGCGATGACGGTTCCACGCTCACCCCGCTGCTTGGGGTGGAGATCCCGCTCACCGGCGGTGACGGCGGGAATGCCGGCAGTTTCACGCTCGTGCCCAATATCTATTGGAGCGGGCAGTTTGGCGAGAAGCTTTTCCTCGGTCTCGGCATCAACGTTCCCTTCGGCCTGGCCACCAAGTATGATGAGGACTGGAAGGGGCGCTACCACGGTGTCGATTCCGAGGTGATGACCGTCAACTTCAACCCCACCGTGGCCTTCAAATTCACCGACAAGTTCTCGGCGGGTCTGGGGATCAATATCCAGGCGCTGGATGGGACGTTCAGCAACGCCATCGACTACGGCACGATCAACACCCTGGTCGGCGCGGGCCTGCCGCTGACTCCCCAGGGTGATGACGGGTTCGTGAAGATTGAGGCCGATGATTACGGCTACGGTTTCAACTTCGGCTTCCTCTTCGAGCAGACGGAAGGGACCCGCTACGGGCTCTCCTACCGTTCGGAGATCGACTACGACCTGGAGGGCGACGCCGACTTCACTTCGCCCAATGCGTACACCGACATCCTGGCCGGGCTGTCCGGCCTGGTGGACGGGCCGGCCTCGGCTGACATCACCCTGCCCCAGAGCGCTTCGGCCAGCGTCTTCCACGCGCTCTCGGACGAATGGGCGCTGATGGCTGATGCGACCTGGACCGGCTGGAGCAGCATCGAGGAACTGCGCATCAAGTTCGCCAGCGGCGCCAGCGACGCGGTGACCACCCTCGACTGGAACGACACCTGGCGTCTTGCCTCGGGGCTGACCTATACCCCCGGCGAAAAGTGGGACTGGCGTTTCGGTGCGGCCTATGACCAGTCGCCCATTCCCAACCCCTCGCTGCGCACGGTTCGCGTGCCGGGCAACGACCGCTGGTGGCTGACCCTGGGCACCACGTACCGGATCAACGATGCCTTCGCGCTGAGCGGTGGTTACGCCCACATCATGGTTTCCAATGCCGGGATCCACAAGGAGGGTGTGGCGTCCGAGGAAGTGACCCGCGGCGCGATACACGGCGAATACAAGGCGTCGGTGGATATCCTCAGCGTCCAGTTGAGCTGGAATTTCTAGGACGGTTCGGACCGTCACCCGAATGACCGATTCACGCCCCGGCACCCTGTTGCCGGGGCGTTTGTTTTATTGGGTGCAATTCCTTGATCCCGCCAACCGCCGGCGAACGAAGCTGCCTCCTCAACGACAACCGGGACATGGACCTGCCGGGTCTGGGCCAGGACTGGGAGTTCTGAGCCGGTGGGCACGGGTGATACAGAGGAGGGGGCGGCAATGCCCCCTCCCCCATGGATCGACAGGATCAGTTCCCCACGATAAGACAGGTTGCGATATCCGTATCCCCCGAGGCGGGGTATGGCGGCTGGTTATACGGGCTCGCGGTGGTGTCCATGGCGTAGATGTAGAAGTAGTTGGTTCCGTATAGTGCTCCCAGGGCGGGGAGGTTTTGGTTCCAGGATCTGGTGAAGGTTCCACCGGCCGGGATGTTGGTGAATCCCGCGCGCCAATTGCTGATGTATCCGCCGCCGGCGGTACTGATATTGATCCGTCCGGAAATGGTGCGGGTGAAACCGGTGTAGAGGTTGGTCATGTTCACGGTCATCTGGGTGCTGAAGGGCAGCTGGCCGGAGCTCGGGCTGCAGGAATAGCTACAGGCCACCGTGGGCCCCGACGCCCCCCCCCGGTCGTAGTCGAAATAAAGGTCGTAGTCGGGTGTGCCGTCCCGGTAGTCGGCCCAGCAGATTCCCGCCACGTCGGTGGACCAGTTGCTGGCGATGCCCTTCTTGGAATAGCCGATACTGGCCAGGGCCAGGTCATCCACCACGTCCGGGAAGGACTGCCAGTAGTCGCCGAGGTCCTGCTGGCGCTGGCTGTACTGGACGAAGTGATCGTTGACGGGGGTCTCCCACCGGGTGTAGGTCAGGTGCCAGCTGCCTCCCCCCTCGTTGGCGTTCAGGTCCGCGCCGAATTCGTGATCATCCGTTGCCCCATTGAGATTCCACAGCGGATTAGGCCAGGTCTCCCCGGCATCGGTGGAATAGGTTTGGCCGACGTCGTCGTCGTCCTGGCCGTCGAAATCGTGGTCGTGGGTGCAGACCAGCATCACGTGGTCGTAGGCAACGGCCGCCTCGATGTCCGGATCAACGGGATAATACGGATCGTAGGGCAGGGTGCTGATGGCCTTCAGGTCGAGGGTATCGTCCCAGTTGTTGCCGAAATCATCACTGGCCAGGCTGTAGAGCGTGCTGTCGGTCTGGTTGTAACAGGCGAGGAATACCCTGTTCTGCGTCGTGCCGTAGGTGCCGTCGGCATCGAGCCAGGCGAATGCATCCAGATTCCCGATCACCGCCGGGCCGCCGCTGGCCGGATAGTTCCAGGTGACACCCAAGTCGATGGAGCGCCAGAAGCAGACATTGATATTGTCGACCGATGAATCATAGATCCCTTCGCAGGTCAGATAGGCAAACCAACCCGGATACTCGTAGGCATCGGTCCAGATGACCGGCTTGGCATACTCTTCCCAGGTGCTGACGTACGGTACGCTTCTGGATGGTGAAGGTGCTTGATCCCAGTGGAGCGGTGGCCACTTCAGGGTAGGGGGTGCTCGATCCATCGTCAACGATGTAGGCCAGGAGCAGCGTATCCGCGGTCCCCTCACCGATGGCGATGGAGGGGGTCAGCAGGTGAGTGTCCGTGGCGAGCACGAATCCGTATCCATCCCACGTAACGCCGCCGTCGATGGACCTGTACAGCTGGATGTAGAAGTAGCCGGTGGTGGAGAGATCGGTCTGGAAGGCCGCGTAGAGATTGCCGTCCGAATCGGAAGCCATGGAGGGATTGATCTCCATGGTGTCGTAGTCGCTCGTTCTCACCTTAATATCCGCGCCGAAGGTCGCCCGATCTCCGTCTGACGGGGCAGCGGCTTTCCTGTTCGAGGTGGCCGTCACCTGTGGTTCGCCGGATCCGCAGACGGCGCCGCTTGTGCGCAGTGCGGGCTGACCGCAATTCTCGCCAACGGCAGGCTGGATTGACGCTGAGGCTTCCAGGGCCTGTACCGCCGCCAGATCGCCGGCCAGACGCGCTGCGTGCAGCTCTTCGGCATGGGCACTTCTCTTTACCTGCACCGTGGAAGCTGACGGCGGGAGGGGCGTATTGCTCGCGGTCTCGGTCGCCGAGACCGAAGGCGTGACAACGCCTGATCCGCTTTCTGCCAGTGCAACCTGGGTGGCGGCGAAACAGCCGGTGACCAAGAAGAAGATCAGGGTGAGGAGGATGCCGTTAAAGGGGCTCATGGATCCGAGCTTTCTCATTTTCTCCCTCATTGTTTTTGTCTTGGTATGAAATGTGGTGACAACTGGTACTACCGTAAGCAGCTTCACGCGGGTTCGCATACTGCTGTGTCGCGCCCCGGACGGACTACCGCCCCTCCGGGGCGTGGTTGAGGCAGTTTCAGCACGTGTCCACGCAAGACTCGGCCTCCCTGGATCCTGTTTGCGTAGTCCGTCATCGACGGGATCGATGGCCTGTCGCAGGATCAGTGCGAGTTTTCGACCAGTCGTTTAGTTGTGTGTGGTGTGTGCCTGAGTGGCAGCGTATTCAATTTAAGGCAACAAATTGCAGAAATCAAGAAATTTTTCCGATGATTGCTGGTTCCTCACGACCCCTGGTGGTAGTAGCTCTTGCGGCAGCGCACGCGGTACGAGCGCTTGTCGCAGCGGATGTCCAGCGAACGGGTCCCCGGGGGGCCCGGTGTGGGGCGGTAGCTCAGCACGTACTGCGAGCGCAGGTGGTCGAGGATGGCGTCGAAGACGGTGGGCAGCTCCTCGAAACGCTCGATGAAGTGGACCTCGCCGCCGGTCTCTTCGGCCAGCATCCGCAGGTCCGTGCGCGCCCGCGCGGTCCTCTCGTCCTGCCCGGCGCCCACGGTGTAGATTATCGCCTCGTGGTCCCTGGCGGCGTCGGTCACCATCTCCAGGCTGGCCAGGCTCAGCTCGTCCAGACCGTCGGAGAAGAGGAAGATCGCCTTGCGGCCGGTGACCCCCTCCATGTCCCCGAGGACCCTGATCAGGGCGTCGTAGAGGGCGGTGCCCCCGCCGGCTTCCAGGGTGCGGATCCCGCGCTTCACCGGGCCGCGGAGCCGGGTGGGGGGCATGATCCGCTGCAGCTGCTGGTTGAAGGCGTAGACCGCCACCTCATCCTCCTCGCCCAGTTTGTCCACGAAGCCGCAGGAGGCGTTCTGCACCACGCCGATCTTCTTCGACATGCTGTTGCTGGTGTCCAGCACCACGGCGATGCTCAGGCTGGTGGCCTCGGTGGCGAAGTGCTCGATCTCCACCTGTCGCCCCTGGTCGAAGATGCGGAAGTCGTCGGCGGAGAGGTTCTTGATGTAGCGGCCCCGGCGGTCCACCACCACCGGGTAGAGCTGCACCGCCGAGACGTTGATCGACTCGCCGAAGTAGAACTCGCGGGTGTCCAGGCGCACCTTGCCCACCATCGCCCCGTCCTCGTAGACCACAGCGTCGATACCGTCGGCCGAGACGTCGGTGGGCGCGTCCCAGGTCAGCGACCACTCGGGGGGGAAGGCGGTGCCGATCAGCCGGCCCCGTACATAGAGGTCCACCCGTTCGATGTGCCGCGTGCCGTTGCCCACCGCCAGCTGGATCTGGGTCAAGCCGGTCACCAGGTCACCGGGTCGCGGTGAGATGAACTGCACCAGGTTGGCCGCGCCCACCGTGGAGCAGAGGGCGGCGATGGCTAGAGCTGCGCAAAATAACGTCCGGAGGCGAAACATTTTCTCATCCTTTCGTCAAAGCTCTTTTCATCCAGCATGGCGGTCCAGGCAAGAAACCCTTCCCAGTCGCGGGCTGTTTCCATCAGCAGTTCCCGCGGTACGGCAAAGAGCAGGTCGGTGAACAGATCGGCGCCCACCTCGCCGGGCAGCTGGTGGCGGCCCAGGTAGTCGATCACCGAGAGCCGGAGGTCGATCAGCTGCCGTTCCCGCAGCCGCTCCACCGGGCCGTTGCGGACCAGCGACTCGTAGGTCGGCCAGTAGCCGACCCAGGGCCGGCCCCGGCCGTTGATCGCCGGGGTGGGGGCGCCGGCCTCGTCCACCAGCCGGCGCCAGTCGTCGCCCAGCACTGCCCGCGACGCCTCCAGTTCCTCGCGGTGGGCCGTGGGGATGCCCCAGACCGCCGCGGTGAGCGGGCCGCTCTCCGCCACGGCCAGGCCGGCCATGAACCGCTCGCTGGGTGAGATCAGGGACGGGCTGCCGTGGTTACTGCGCAGCCGTTGGGCCTCCTGCTGCAGCCGGGCCGGGGGGACGATCAGGCGCACCGGGTTCAGCGCCTGGTGGCCCGGGCCCTCGGCCAGCGCGTTGTGGATCAGGCTGTCGCCGGCCGCCAGCGCCGCGGAGACGAACCGCGACAGCTCGGGGGTGATGCGGTGCCACGGTGTGGTCACCGCGTTCTCGTACCACGCCGGCTCGAGACGCGCATACGCGGTGCCGGTTCCCGCTGCCGGGTCGTTGCCCACCGAGAGGACCGCGGCCATGGCCGCGGGAACCCCGGTGAGGTGCCCGGCGATGTGGGTCCCGTGGTCGGAGTGTGCTGCCGGAATCACCATGGCCGCGCGCCAGGGGGTCACCGGGTGGTCCCTGGTCCCCCAGCCGGAACTGACCGCGTGCCGCCGGATCAGGTTGCGGTCGGCAAAGAGGAAGTGCTCCTCCTCGCCCATCGCCTCGAGATAGGCCGGGCAGAGCAGCAGCGGCCGGATCTCCGGGCCCATCATCCGCGATGCCGCCTCGGCCGCCCGGGCCATGGCCCCCAGCCGCCCCGGGTCGCGGTTTTCACGGATGGTGGTCAGCCGGTTGAGTATTTTTTTCCGCTCCACGGGCATCAGGCCGTCATCGAGGTTCTGCCGTCCCGGCAGCGGTTCAAAATGGGGGTAGGGCAGGGCCGAGATACGGCTGCCCAGGGCTGAGGCGATACGCCGGGACCGATCCAGGTCACGGTGGCGGCAGGCCTCGGTCAGCTGGTTCAGCTGGGCGGCGATCTCCACCAGCTGGTCGGGGCAGGGAATCCGCTGATCCACCATCCGGCGGGCCATGGTGGCCGCCAGGTCCCGGCCCCGTTCGCCCCGGTAGTCGAGGCCGCCCCAGTGGAAGGCCTGGGGGTCGCGGCGCCGGACCAGTGCGGAGATAAATGCCCGCTCCCGCTCGCCGCGGCCCGGGGCGTCATCCACGGTGGCGGGGAGGTCGGTGAGCAGGCCGGCCAGCCACTGCAGCTGGGCCGAGCCGGCCTCTTCCGGCCGTGCGGCGCTGCGGTGGATCTGGACCCAGTCCCGCAGCCGGTCCTCGATGAAATCGTGTCCCACCCAGCCGGCTTCGGAGAGGATCCGCAGCAGAACCACCCCGCCCTGGAAGTTCTCCGCCGGCCACGATGTGCCGCGGCCCGAGGTCCGGCGGTCCATCTGGTCCACCAGCTGGAGGTAGTCGCGGAGCAGAACCGGGTCGGAGATGCAGAGGCTTTCCAAAGTGTGGAGGGCCATGGGCGTGCGGTCCTCGGCCCGCAGCAGCAGCGGCAGGTCGGCCCGGGTGTCGCTGAGCAGTCCCTGGCCGGAGCAGCCGGCGGCAAAGCCCGAGGCCCGGACGATCCTGGCGATCGGCTCCTCGCCGTCCCACTCGTCACCGGGCGCGGCAGGGAAGACCAGCCCCAGCACTTCCCAGTCGCCGATGCCGAAGCCGGGGGCCCGCGGCCGGTCAAAGGCCAGTCGGCTGGACTCCTCACCCAGCCGCTGGAACATCTTCTCCAACCGCACCGGCCAGGACGGGTCGCGGTCCAGGCCGGCGGAGGCCAGTTCGTCCAGAACCGTGGGGGGCACCGTGGAGAGCAGCTGCCAGAGATAGGCGCCGCGGGCATCAGCGGTGCCCAGCAGGGCGCGAATAAAGGGAGCGGTATCGGATACCGGAACCCCCAGCAGTCTGGACCAGCCTTCCTCGGCGCCGCTGCCGCCGGGCACCACCAGCATACCGTGGCGCAGTTCCAGCTGGGCGGAGTAACGGTAGAAGGGGGCGGGGGCCTCGCTGTAGATCCAGGGCAGCTGGCCGTCGCGGAAGAAGTCTCTGGTTTCCGCGGTTACCTGGTGCAGACCCTCCAGCAGCAGCCCCAGCCGTTGGTCACGGACCAGCTCCAGGAAAGCCGTGGCGCTGTCCACCGGGCGGCCGGTGATCGATGCCCAGGTAGGGAAGTCCAGCGGCGCCTCGGCCCGGCCGTTATGGATCTCCAGCACCACGGTCTCGCCGGCATCCAGTTTCTCCGCCTCGCCGGCCAGGTCCCAGTCCAGGGCCAGTGCCGTGCGGCGGCGGTGCATGGCGGTGGGGCCGCCGCGCTGGTCACAGACCAGCCGGCCATGTTTGCGGTGCACCGAGTAGCCGCAGAGAGCGGCCAGCCGGGCGAAGTCGCGCCGGCCCTGTCCCGCGGCGGGCGAGAGTTCGATGCGCGGCCCGTAGTTCGCTTCCAGCTCGCGGACGGTGGCGACGAACGCCGAGAGCAGGGCGCGCTCCTCGTGCTGCCGCCAGTCGTTGTCCGGCCGGACGATCTCCAGCAGGATGCGGTTGACGCTGCGGGCGAATCCGTCCGGTGTCTCGTCGGCGTGGCCCAGCAGCCGGCTCACCGAGTCCATCCCCCCGGGGATCTCCATCACCGGGGTGTCATCGACGGTCAGGGCCGGGGTGGCCAGCAGCAGGCAGACGACTGTCGCCATGGCGAGTCTCGCGGAACTCCGTGCTGGTGGCCATGGAACGGGGTGCTTCTTCATCGGTGACCCCCTCATGGTCGGCAGGCAAGGCTTGGTAAAAGCTTACCATCCGGTGCCGGTCGGTGTTCGGTTTTTTCAGGCAAGGCATTTAGCGGTTTTATTTTACTAACGGCTGTTTTCAATATAGGTTCGGCAAAAAAGACTTTCCAGCAATAGTTGACTGATTTAGTCATGGTTTTGTCACGGCCCGGGGAGCGGCGTTGCTTGCACCGGAGGCCGAATCGGGGCAAACTTGGCCCTGTAGCTCCAGTTCATCCGGGGAAACGGCCTGGTTGCCGGCCACGGAACCGGGAACACCGTTCGAGAGAAAGAGCATGACCGAGCGGAATTCCGTGTACACCATTCACCTGCCGCAGCGGGCCGGGTCCCCGGAAAAGCGCGAGCCGGAAACCGCCGGGGGGCTCCTCCTGACGATACTCGCGGCGCTGCTCTGCCTGACCTGGGTCTGCCCCCCGGTCATGGCGCTGCCGGCACCGCCGGAGCGGGGGTTCCCCCAGCAACTGCAGGTCCGTTTCACCCGCAGCCCCGACTCCTGGTCGCCGATGCTCGCCTTTCCGGTGGGGTCGGCTGATCCGGGCCGCAAGCGGGTGATCACCTTTCGCGTCTGGGACGTGGACTACCCGGGCGAGCTGGACCTGCTGCTGGACGGAAAACCGGTCTTCATCATCCCGCCCACCGGCAACGAGCAGTGGGGGGAAGTTCTCTCGATGGAGATACCCGCGGAGCAGGTATCCGGCCGGCGGGCAATGTTGATGTTCCGCAACAACGCGCCGCCGGGCAAGCGTTATCCCTGGGGGGTGGACATCCTCGCCGCCGACGCCCTGCCGCTCCCCGCCGGGGAAACGGTGACCGGCGACCTGGAGGTGGGCGCTCCGGAGATCCCGGCGGCGGTCTTTCTCTTCACCCCCGAGCCCGGCCTGACCGACACGGTGCTGACCTACCGCCTCTTTGATGTGGACTACCGGGGCGAGGTGGAGATTCTGGTCAACGGCAGGCGGCTGGCCCGGGCCGACCCGGTACCGGGGAACAACAACTGGAGTTCCCTGAGGTCGCTGACCATCCCCGCGGAGCTGCTGCTGGCGGGACGGCCCAACACGGTCTGCTTCCTCAATCCCGAGGACCCGCGGAGGAATCTCCTCTGGGGGGTGAACCGGGTGGCGGTGGGCCAGGCCATCCCGCTGCCCAGCCTGCGGGCTTACGGCAATGCCCGGGGCCTGCCCGAGGGCAACATCTCCAGGGTGGCCTACGAGTTTGTCCCCCAGGGGGCCGGGGACCAGGTGATCACCTTCCAGGCCTACGACATCGACTCTCCCGCCGAACTGGAGATCATCTTCAACGGAACGGTGGTGCGGACGCTGGGCCCTGGAGTTTCCGACGACGGCTGGAGCCGGACCCAGCAACTGGTCCTTCCCGCCGGCCTGGTGCAGCCCGGCCGGTCAAACCGTCTGGTCTTCCGCAACACCTACAACCCCCCGCACCGCTATATCTGGGGCGTGCGCAGCGTGCTGCCCGCCCGGCCATTGCCCTGGCCGGGGCCGCTGGGCCGGATGGCCGGCGGCGGAGACATGGAGCACGAGCAGCGGGCCTCGTTCACCTTTCCCGGCCGGCCGGGCGGGGTACTGTTCCGTTTCCAGCTGTGGGACATCGACGCCGCCGACGAGCTGGAGGTGCTGCTCAACGGCACCCTGATCCGGTCCTACGGGCCGCTCACCGGTGACGAGGAATGGAGCGACGAGCAGGTCCTGCGGGTGGACGACACGCTGGTGGCCGACGAGGGGCTGAACACCCTGACCTTTTCCGCGGCCTTCAATCCGCCCCAGCGCTACTGGTGGGGCGTGCGGGGCGTCAGCTGCGAAGTGGAGCCGGATCCCGCCCCCGATATGCCGCAGACGCCGCCGGAGCCGGAGCCCGAACTGCCGGCCGAGGGGGATGCCGGCGAGCCGATGAAGACCCTGGAGGGCCAGGCGGTGGGCGGCGGCAGGGTGAGCATGCCCGCCTCGGCCATGGACCGCATGCTCTCCAACATGGTGGGCGGCCGGGTGGGCTCGCTGGTGGAGGAGTCGCCGGCGGAGACCGCCCGGCGGTTCGGCCTCGATGGCGGGTCGCTTTCCGTGACCACCAACCCGGACGGGGCCCATGTCTATCTCGACGGCACCCTGGCCTACCGCGGCCGCTACCTCGGCGCCACGCCCCTCGAGCTGGAGGACCTGCCCGCCGGGGTGCACCGGCTGCGGGTGATCGCCGCCGGCTATGCCGAGCGGATCCAGACGGTGGTGGTGCCCGAGGGCTCGAAGGGCAGCCTTTCGGTGTCCCTCACGCCCTTTGAACCTTTCTCTCTCGGTATTCCGGAACTGCTCACCGACAACACCGGCAAAGCGTTGACGGTGGAGGGCGCCTGCGTGCCCCGGGTGGTGGATTACGACGGCGACGGTTTCTACGACATCCTCTGTGGGGACCGTTTCGGCTATCTGACCCTCTTCCGCCGGGACCCCGAAGCGGAGGGTCTCCGTTTCGAACCCGGTCTCCGGCTGGGGGAGGCGGTGGAGAGCTTTTCCTCGCCCTTCCCGGTGGACTGGGACAACGACGGCCGGGAGGATCTGCTGGTGGGGGACGGCATCGGGTTTCTCACCCTCTACCGCAACATGGGCACCAGTGACGGCCCGGTATACAACGACGGCACCTACCTCTCAAGCGGGTCGAAGGAGATCGATCTGGGCGAGGATGCCTGCCCGGTGGTGGTGGACTGGGACGGTGACGGACGCAAGGATCTGCTCTGCGGCAGCGGCTCGGGACAGGTGCTGCTCTACCGCAACCGGGGTGAGGACAGCCAGCCCGAGCTGGAGCCGTCGCGGGTAGTGTTCGATGCCTCCCCCCGCCCCGGCTCCGGCCGGTCGGAAGGCGGTGCGGCGCCTTTTGCCGTTTCCGACTGGAACGGTGACGCCTTGCCGGATATCATGCTCGGGACGGCCCAGGGCAGCCTGTTCCTCTTTCTCAACCAGCGGGGGGAGAGGGGGCAGCGGTCCGGTGAGGGTAACTTCGGCGCTGCCGAACCGGTGACCTACGAGCGTGGCACCCTCTATCTGGGCCGGGACCCGGTGCCCTTTGTGATGGATTTCAACCGTGACGGGCTGCCCGACCTACTGGCAGGCAACGCCGACGGTGAGGTATGGTTCGTGCCGGGCACGGTGCAGGAGGCGCCTGTCCGGCCGCCGGCGGGGGAGTGACCTCTAGCTGTTCATGATGTCAGGACCCTGATTCCCGGCCGCTGAGCCAGCGGCCCACTCAAGCAGAAGGAGTTTTCATCGAATGTTCCAGAGGATGAACGTCAGCCGTTCCCTGAACCGTATTGCCCTGGCCACCGTTCTGGCGCTGCTGGTCTGCTGCGTATCGCCGGCCGGCGAAGGCCCGGCCCCGGGAGTGCCCGAGGGGGCGGAGAAGCTGGCCAAGGCGGGGAGCATGATCTCCAAGCCCGCCGGTCCCGAAGTGGACCCGGCCCGGGCCTACTTCGCGGTGATCACCACCACCAGGGGCCCGATCACCATCCGTTTCGACGTGGCGGCCGCGCCGTACACCGTGACCAGCTTCATCAACCTGGCCCGCAACGGCCTGTACGACGGCAGCCGGTTCCACCGGGTGATCAAGGACTTCATGGCCCAGGGGGGAGTCCTGCCCGGGATCAGCAGCGGTCCCTACCACTATCCCAACGAGATCAGCGCTACCGCCCTGGGGCTGGACAAGATCAAGGTCAAGGACGGAGATTTCATCATCCCCCCCCCGACCAAGCAGCAGCTGGAGACCTTCGGCGAGCGCTCCATCGAGGAGTTCTACACTTCGCTGGGCTATAAGTTCGACAACGCGCTGCCCTCGCTGCGCGTGCAGCGGGGTGTGATCGCCATGGCCAACGCCGGCCCGAATACCAACACCAGCCAGTTTTTCCTGGTCACCGGCAAGCAGGAGTTCAAGGGCCTCAACGGCAAGCACACCGCCTTTGGCGAGGTGATTCACGGGATGGACGTGGTGGATAACCTGAAAATAGTGAGCCCGCAGCAGCGGGACCAGGGCGACCTGATGGAGAAAGTCGAGATTTTTGTCAAGTGACGCCGGTTCCCGGCTCGATTCGGAGCCGGGGATCACCAGAGGCGTTTACGGAACCACAGCAAAGGAGTGTTCTGCTGCCGGGCAGGAAAGGCCCGGCCGGAAAACAAGCGTATGAGTGAAGCAAAGAAAGGCGATACGGTCAAAATCCACTATACCGGGAGGCTGGCCGACGGCATGGAATTCGACACCAGCAAGGGGAGCGACCCGCTCTCCTTTACATTGGGCAAGGGCGAGGTGATCCCCGGTTTCGAGAAGGCGGTGGAGGGGCTGGCCGTGGGCGACAACCGCACCGTGGAGATCACTTCGGACCAGGCCTACGGACCGCACCGCGACGAGATGGTGATCAAGGCCAAGCGGTCCGAGATGCCCGAAGGCCTGGAACTGAAGCTGGGCCGCCAGCTCGAGGGGCGTTCCGAGGGCGAGGCTGAGGGCGATCCACAGCGGGTGATCTTCACCATCACCGGGCTCTCCGACGAAGAGGTGACCCTCGACGCCAACCACCCGCTGGCCGGCAAGGACCTGACCTTCGACATCGAGCTGGTGGATATCGCTTGAACCTGCCTCATTTCGAGGAGACAAAAATGGGGACTGGCTCTCGATTTCAGCAGGAAATCGGTGCCTGTCCCCGATTTTTGCTTCTCTTCACCCTGTTGATGGCGGCATGCTCTTCCACCGCCTGCGGCGGAGGCCCCCTGCCCGAGCTCCATGCGGAGACCGGTGCCCCCCTCGATCCCGCTGCCCTGGAGGCCGATCTTCAACTTTATTCATATACCCTGGACAACGGCCTCCGTGTGCTGGTGCTGCCCGGCGGCCGGGCGCCGGTGGCGGCGGTGCAGGTCTGGTACCGCGTGGGCGGCCGGGACGAGGGGCCGGGTGAGCACGGCCTGGCCCACCTCTTCGAGCACATGATGTTCCGCGGAACCCCCACCGTGGGGCCGGAGGAGTTCATCCGCCGGATCCAGGCTGTAGGGGGGGAGGCCAACGCCTGGACCAGCGAGGACGTCACCGTCTACCACGAGACCCTGCCGGCGGAACACCTGGAACTGGCCCTGGAGATGGAAGCGGACCGCATGGCCAACCTGGCCCTCGACGCCGGGGTGCTGGACACCGAGCGCCAGGTAGTGCTGGAGGAACTGCGGCTGCGGCTGGAGAACGACCCGCTGGGCGCGGCCTACTCCTGGTACAAGAAGCTCTTCTTCACCGTCCACCCCTACCGCCACGACGTGCTGGGCGACGCGGAGCAGCTGAACAGCTTCACCGTGGAGCAGTGCCGCGAGTTTTACCGCCGCTATTACCAGCCCGGCAACGCACTGCTGGTGATCACCGGGCAGGTGGAGCCGGCGCAGGTGGATCAGCTGGTGCGTCACCACTTCGGGGCGGTGCCGGCGGGGGATATGGAGGAGCGTCCTTCACCCACCCCCGAGCCCTATGGCGAAGCTTTGGTGCGTCACACGCTGAAACTGCCGGTGGAGGTGCCGGTGGTGGGCCTCGGCTTCCATACCCCGGAGGCCGCGCACCCCGATTACCCGGCCCTGGAGGTGATCCGCGAACTGCTCACCGGCGGCAGCCGGGCCCGGCTGACCAACAGCCTGGTGCGCCGGAAGCGGGTGGCGGTTTACGTGGACACCATCTTCGAGCGCACCATCGACCCCTCGGGCCTGGTGGCCTTTGCTGTCTTTCTCCCCTCGGTGCGCTCAAAGACCGTGGAGCAAGCGATGTGGGAGGAGATCCGCCGGCTGCGCGAGGAGGACGTGCCGCAGGATGAACTGGAACAGGCCCGCCGCCGGCTGCTGGTACGCCGGCTCTTCAGCCTGGCCGGACCGGCGGGTGCCGCCGGCGCCCTGGGGTGGGCAGCGGTGATCGAGGGGGACAGGTTGCGGTTCGCTGACCGGGCGGCCCGGATCGAGGCAGTGACCGCCGAGGACGTGCGGCGGGTGGCGGCGACCTATCTGGCGGAGGAGAACGTGGTGGTGGGCTGGATCCGGCCCGAGGAGTTCCACCTCAAGTACTGGTTCTTCGGCATCATGAAGAGCCTGCTGGGGAAGTGACATGGTGATGCGCTGGAAACGAAACGAGTGCTGTGGACGGCTGGTCACCAGCACCGTGCTGCTCTGCTTCATCGTGGCCGGCCTCAGCACGCTGCTTGCGGTACCGGCCCGGGCCGGATCGGATCCGTCCGCGTGGAGACACACGGCCGCCACCGACAACGGCCTCACGGCCGTCCTGCGCAATGACATCGACCTGCCCCTGGTCACCCTTCGTCTCGGCCTGCCGGTGGGACGCCTGCACGATCCCCAGGGCATGGAGGGGATGGCCGAGCTGCTGGCCCGCACCCTCAGCGACGTGCGGGCGGGCCAGGTGGAGGCGCTGGGTGGTGCATCAGGCGCTTATGTAACCAACGACTACACCGTCTTCTGGGTCCGCGGGCTGGCCGCCGATTTCGAGCGGCTGACCGAGCTGCTGGTGCGGACCGTGGCTGACCCGCGGATCAGCAAGGCCGACCTGGCCCGGGCCCGGGACCGTCTGCGGGGTGAACTGAGACTGGATCAGAGCATGCCCGGACCGGTGGCCCGGCGCCGGCTGACGGCCGAACTGTATGGGGAGGACCACCCGCTGGGCCGCAGCGCCGGCTGGCGCAGCCTGGGCCGCAGCGGCAGGAAGGAAGCGGAGCAGCGGCTGGCCCGCTGCTACGGCGCCGCCGGGGCCCAGCTGGCGGTGGTGGGCAATATCGGGGCCGACCGTTTCCGTGCCGCGGTCCAGTCTGCGGCAGGGGAATGGCCCCCGGGAGAGCTGCTGCCCCCGGTACCGGCAGCGGAGGTGATGCTGGATAACTCACGGGTGGTCCGGGTGGAGATGAAGGGGCTGACCCAGTCGAGCATTATCTTTGGCTGGCCGGGAATCGCCCGCACCGATCCGGACTGGGAGCGTTTCCAGATCTTCAACCACGTGCTGGGCGGGGGCGGGTTCGCCTCGCGGTTGATGCAGGCGGTGCGGGTGGAAGAGGGTCGGACCTACGGCATCGGTTCATCGGCCAACGCCGGCCTGATCGCCGGACCGGTCACCATCGCCACCGCCACGGCCGGCGCCGGCGCCGACAGCACCGTGGAACTGATTCTGCAGGAGCTCAAGCGTCTGCTCGAGGCCGGGATCACCGATCAGGAACTGACCGAAGCGCGGGAATACCTCATCGGCAGCTACCGCCTGTCCCAGGCCACACCGGACGGCCTGGCCGGGATGATGATCTCCGCCCGGATGCTGGGCCTGGGTGACACCTTCGTCGATGACCACTACCGGCGTCTGGAGGCCGTGGACGGAGCCGCGGCGCTGGAGGCGGGCCGCCGCTTCCTCGACGCCGGGAAATACGTTCTGGTGGTGGTGGAGAATCCCGACTAGCCGCCGAACAGCCCCTCCTGCAGCACGTGGTCTTCCGTCCGGTCCTCGCCGGACACGTGAACCACCCGCCATCCCTTGCGCACCAGGGTATCGGCGATGTGGCGGCGGTGGCAGTGGGTGTAGTGCCTTTCGGCGCAGAGGATGGCGGTGCGGCGGACCCGGCCCATGCATTCCAGGACTTCAAGGCCGACGGAAAACTGTTCGGTGGCCATGTATTCTTCGTAGGTCGTTCCCTCCCGCAGACCGCCCAGTTCACGTCCCAGCCAGAGGTAGCGGATGCCGGCGGCGGTGAGCAGCGGTTCCAGGTGCCGGCGGTTGAACTGCGGGTGCCTGCCCGAGGCGGGAACGCTGCGCACGTCGGCCACCGCCCGCAGCCCGTGCACCGAGAGCAGACGGATCAGGGCACCCTCCTCCAGTGAGGAGTGGCCCACGGTGTAGATGGTTGGCGTCGTCCTGTGCTTCATGCTTCATCCACGCGGCAGTGCCGGCAGGCGATGGGCCTGACCCGGAACCACCTGATAGTAGTGTATTTCGCACATTCACTCCAGCCGCCGGCGGGCTTGCTCACGCATCCCGGCCAAAGGGTCGGGGCCCCTGTCGGTGCGCATGAAGTCGCGCCAGTCGCAGACACAGTAGCAGCACTCCACGCCCCGCTCGCGGGCGTGGGCGAAGATCTGGTGGATCCAGCGGTTCTCCGGCTGTTCGTCTGTGGGTCCCAGGAGCAACTGGTGGTCTTCGGTGTGGACGACCCGCTGGTCCGGGCGCAGGCCTAGCGAGCCGGGGGACGGATACTCGTAGTGCACCTGGATACCGTGGATCCCCGGCTCTTCCCGCACCCAGCCCAGGGTTTTCTCCCGGTCATCAAAGCCGTGCCGGTCACCCACGTAGACGAGATAGGGGCCGCTGTATCCCGCGCCCCGCACGGTGGCGTAGATCTCCTTCTTCCAGGCGAGGTTCACTCCCGCCCGGGGTGACCCCTCCTCCCAGTTGTCGCTGAGGATCACGTTGGGGTGCTTTTTCGCGGCCGCGGCCACCAGCCGGGCAAAGGCCTTTTGCCGCTCCAGTGTTTCAGGCCGGCCCGGGATGCGGAACAGTTCTTTTTCCCTGCCGCACGCGCCCTTGCCGTGCATCGCCGGCCAGGCCCCGTACTGCTTCACGTCCCAGGGGTTGAACAGGGTGGTGATCACCCGCAGCCCTCGGACCCGGGCCTCGGACCAGTACCATTCCAGCTTGGCCAGTGCCTGGGGATTGAATCCGCCATCTTCCGCCGGGAAGCGGAGATAGGTGCCGAACTGCGGCACGTGGCCCCCGTCCCTGACCTGTCCCCACCACCCGCCGACACAGGCGCGGTCCGAACGCTCGAGGACGATCAGGGTGCAGTTGCCGAAGCCCCGCAGGTCATCGAGAAAGGCCAGCAGCTTTTCTCCATGGAAGTGGAGGCTGTTGAAGTCGTGGATTCCGTAGAGCTTTACGCCGTCCAGCGACCATCGTGAGGCCGGTCTCTTTTCCGCTGTGGCCGGGCATGTCCAGAGCAGGAGAGCCAGGATGATGTGGACGGCCAGGGTCCTGTATGCGATCATGGTGCGCACCCCATGGCCGGGGTTCTCTGCCCCGGCTGAGACGGGATTTCCAGTGGGTCTGTCACTTTATACGTGACCGAACCGGCAGTTGTTGGCTCTTTCCCAGGGAATCCCGGAACGGACGTATCCCGCTACTCCCTGCCGATGACACCGAAAAAGCCATCAATTTTCGGGGAAAGACCCGGTTCGTACGGTTACAATGGGTATGGCCTTGTCTTTGTGACATAACGGGAGGATAACGATGATACGCGTGAGTGACGGGCGTTTGTGGACGGCCACGGCAATTCTGACCTTTGTGGCCCTGGTGTTCCTGCTGCCTCCGGCCGGTGGGGAGAAGGAGCAGCCGCTGGAAAAATACAGCGGCGCCCTGCAGGCGCTGGACCTCTGGGCGGCCCAGCGGGCCTATCCCGGCAAGGTGATCCCTGCCGGCGGGTTTGCCCGGGCCTGGCAGCAGTCACGGCGCATATCCCCGGGTACAGGCCACCGACGGCCGCGGCGCCGACCCCTGGAGCGTCCTCGGGCCGTTCAACATCGGCGGCCGCACCCTCAGCCTGGCGGTTGATCCCACCGATCCGCAGATCATTTATGCCGGCAGCGCCAGCGGCGGCCTGTGGAAGACCACCATGGGCGGGGTGGGTGCCGACGCCTGGGACCGGGTGGAGACCGGTTTCCCCATCCTGGCGGTGAGCAGTGTGACCCTCGATCCCGCCGACAGCAGCGTGATCTACATCGGCACCGGCGAGGTCTACCGCTACCAGGGCTCCGACGGCGGCGAGCTGAACCGTCTGACCCGCGGCAGCTACGGTATCGGAATCCTCAAGAGCAGTGATGGCGGGGCCAGCTGGTCCCACAGCCTCGACTGGAGCTACGACCAGAACCGCGGAATCTGGATGATCGCTGTCCACCCCACCGATTCGAACATTGTCTATGCCGCCACCACCGAGGGGATCTACAAGTCGACCAATGCCGGCGGCGACTGGACCCTGGTGCACGACGTGATCATGGGCACCGATGTGCGGATCCACCCCACCAATCCCGACACCGTGTTCAGCGCCCACGGCAACTTCGGTTCCGAGGGTCACGGGATCTACCGCACCACCAACGGTGGCACGTCCTGGACCAGGCTGACCAGCGGGCTGCCCGCTTCCTGGAGCGGCAAGACCCAGCTGGCGATCACCTTGCCGCAGCCCAACCGGATCTATGCCAGCATCGGCAATACCGAGTCGGGCCGCGGGCTCTGGCGTTCCACCGACACCGGCGATACCTGGTCGCAGGCCTATTCCTATGACTACCAGCAATACCAGGGCTTTTACTCGCATTATGTGCTGCCCAGCCCCTTTGACGTGAACCTGGTCTTCGTGGCCGGCATCGAGATCCACCGCTCCACCAACGGCGGGAGCTCTTTCTCCCGGCGGTCGGATTGGACCAGCATGTATTTCGGGACACCGCCCCCGGAAGGACCCATCGGTGGTTCCGATTACGCCCACGCCGATCAGCATAACGCCACCTGGCACCCCACCGACCCGAACACCATCTTTTTCGCCTCCGATGGCGGCGTGTTCAAGAGCACCGATGGGGGCACCACTTTCGAAAGCCTGATCGGCGGCTACATCACCACCCAGTTCTACAACGGCGTGGGCCTGTCGGCCACCAGCCGGGACAAGCTGATCGGCGGCATGCAGGACACCGCCACCGCCATCTACCGCGGCGGCCCGGCCTGGGAGCGGGTGATCGGCGGCGACGGTTCCTGGGCCGCGGTGAATCCGCAGAACGACAACATCCTTTACGGTTCGGCGCAGTATCTCCAAATGCTTCGCACCACCAACGATTCCGGTTACTGGGACTGGATTGAACCGCCCTCGAGCGGTGGAGAGAACACCGCCTTCATCGCCCCCTACGTGCTCAGCCCCTCCAGTCCCGACCTGCTCTACGCCGGCCGCTCCCGGGTCTACAAGAGCACCAACGGCGGCAGTGGCTGGAGCTCCATCCACGGCGGCAGCACACTGAACGGCGTCAACCCGGCGATGTGCATGGCCATCTCCGACACCGACGAGAACGTGGTCTACGTGGCCACAGCGGCGAACACCGACCGGGCGCGGGTCTACCGCACCACCAACGGCGACACCTTCCAGGAGGTCACCGGCAGTCTGCCCGACCGCTACATCACGGACCTCGCCGTGGACCCCACCGACAGCAGCGTGGTCTACGCCACCATCATGGGCTACGGCACCAGCCATGTCTTCCGCAGTTCGAACGGCGGCGACAGCTGGAGTGACATCGGCCAGGGCCTGCCCGACATCCCCACCTCGGCGGTGATCGTCGACCCGCTCCACCCGCAGGTGGTCTATGTCGGCGGCGACCTGGGGGTCTACGTCTCCCCGGACAGCGGTCAGGCCTGGTACAGTTTCCAGGAGGGCATGGGGCCGGCAATGATCAACGACCTCAAGGTCTTCGCCCCGGGCCGGCTGCTGCGTGCGGCGACCCACGGCAACGGCGTGTTCGAACGGCCGCTTTACGAGCCGGGCGGTGATCTCAGTTCGCCGCGGGTCATCACCGGCCCCGGCCCGGCCGCGGCCAACCCGCCCGACGTGCGGGTCTTCCCGCCGGAGAACGGTGCGGTGCATCTCTACGAGTTCGCGGCGTACGGCGCCGACGGCTACGGGGTGAACGTGGCCGCCGGCGACCTGGACGGTGACGACCTGGACGAGATCATCACCGGCGCCGGCCCGGGGGCGATCTACGGGCCCCACGTGCGCGGTTTTGCCGTAGACGGGACGCCGCTGCCCGGGCTCAACTTCCTGGCCTACGGCACCAACAAGTACGGGGTGAACGTCGCCGCCGGCGACATCGACGGCGACGGCTTCAACGAGATCATCACCGGCGCCGGTCCCGGTGCGGTGTTCGGGCCCCACGTGCGGGGCTGGGACTACGACGGCGGATCCGGGGTGACATCGCTGTCCGGGGTGAACTACTTCGCCTACGGCACCCCCAAGTGGGGGGTCAACGTCTGCAGCGGCGACATCGACGGCGACGGCTACGACGAGATCGTCACCGGCGCCGGTCCGGGCACGGTCTACGGCCCCCACGTGCGGGGCTGGAACGTGGACGGCGGCGTCGCAACGGCCATCTCCGCGGTGAGCTTCTTCGCTTACAGCACGAACCAGTTCGGCGTCAATGTCACCTGCGGCGACGTGGACGGCGACGGCATCGACGAGATCGTCACCGGCCCCGGGCCGGGATCGGTTTTCGGCGCCCACGTCCGCGGCTGGAACCATGACGGCAGCGGGATCAGCCCGCTGCCCGGCCTCAGCTTCTTTGCCTTCTCCTGGCCGGAGAACCGCTTTGGCGCCAACGTCAGCGCCCGGGTCGACCTGGACGGCGACGGCCGGGACGAGATCGTGGCCGGCCTGGGCCCGGACCCGGCGGCCGGCACCACTGTGTCGGTCTTCAACTACGACGGCAGCCAGGTCACCTCCTGGGCCACCCTGGAGAGCTTTGCCGGGCTGACCGAGGGCGCCACCGTGGCCGCCGGGAGGTTCTAGGTTAGCATGGGGGACGTACATGAATTTATGACTTTTTCTTAGATCGCACATTCAGAAAAAGTCATAAATTCATGTACGTCCCCAAACAATTTCCGGAAACATTCCCCGGTTCGTACGGCTACAATACGTGGTATAGATCCGCCATTATTGAAAACAGGGGAGGGGCGACCATGAGACGCATGAGTGACGGACACCTGTGGGCGGTGACGGCGGTTCTGACTGCCGTGGCCCTGGCCTTCCTTCTACCACCGGCTGGCAGCGGGGGAAAAAGTGGTGGACATGGGCCCAGCGGAGCCATGCAGGCCCTCGATGCCTGGGCCGCCCAGCGAGCCTATCCCGGGAAGATCATTCCGGCGGATGGATATGTCAGAGCCTGGCAGCATTCGAAGCGGATGCCCCGGGTCGCTGGAACTGATGGCCGAGGCGACGATGCCTGGACCAGCCTCGGTCCGAACAACATCGGCGGCCGCACCCTGTGTCTGGCGGTGGACCCCGACAATCCCCAGATCATCTACGCCGGCAGCGCCAGCGGCGGGCTGTGGAAGTCCACCACGGGCGGGGTGGGGGCCGATGCCTGGAACCGGGTGGAGACGGGTTACCCCGTCCTGGCGGTGGCCACCGTGGCCCTCGATCCCGCCGACAGCGACGTGATCTATATCGGCACCGGTGAGGCCTACCGCTACCAGACTTCCGACGGCGGCGAGCTGAACCGCCTGACCCGCGGCAGCTACGGCATCGGCATTCTCAAGAGTAGTGACGGCGGGGCCAACTGGTCTTCGAGCCTCGACTGGACGTACGACCAGAACCGCGGGGTCTGGATGATCGCCATCCACCCCGACGACTCGAACATCGTCTATGCCGCCACCACCGAGGGGATCTACAAGTCGACCAATGCCGGCGGCGACTGGACCCTCGTGCACGACGTGATCATGGGCACCGACGTGCGGATCCACCCCACCAATCCCGACACCGTATTCAGCGCCCACGGCAACTTCGGCTCCGAGGGCCAGGGGATCTACCGCTCCACCGACGGCGGCGGCAGCTGGGCCGAACTGACCAGCGGACTTCCCGTCTCCTGGACCGGCAAGACGAAACTGGGCCTGTCACCCGTGGCCCCCAACCGGGTCTATGCCAGCATCGCCAACTCGGAGGACGGCCTCGGGCTGTTCCGCTCCACCGACAACGGTCAAACCTGGCAGCAGGTCAATGCCACCGACTACCAGTTGTGGCAGGGTTTCTACTCGCACTACGTGTTGCCCAGCCCCCACGAGGCGAACACCCTCTTCACCGGCGGCATCGCGGTCCACCGCTCCACCGACGGGGGGGCAACGCTGACGGAAATCAGCGACGGGTCCTCGTTTTTCAGCGGCACGCCGCCGCCGGAGGGGCCCATTGGCGGCCCGCACTATGTCCACAGCGACCAGCATGCCGCCCTCTGGCATCCCACCGACCCGGACACCGTCTTCTTCGCCGGTGACGGCGGGATCTTCAAGACCACCGACGGAGGAGACACCTTCGAGAGCCTGAACGGCGGCCTGGTCACCTCCCAGTTTTACAACGGCCTGGCCATGTCGGCCACCGACCGGGACAAGATCGTCGGCGGGATGCAGGACAACGGCTCGGCCTGCTACCGCGGCCAGCTGCCTTGGGAGCGGTGGCAGGGCATGGACGGAGCCTGGGCCGCTGTGAACCAGCAGGATGACGACATCTTTTATTACTCGGGGCAGTATCTCTACCTCTACCGCACCTCAAACGACGGTGCTTACTGGAATCTGATCTACCCGCCGGTGACCGGCGGTGAAACGTACGCCTTCATCGCCCCTTACGTGCTCAGCCCCTCCAATCCCGACGTGCTGTACGGCGGGCGGTGTCATGTCTACAAAAGCACCAATGGCGGTTGGGACTGGGAGGCCACCCATGGCGGGGAGCCGCTGAACCGCGACAACCCGGCGATCTGCATGGATATGTCCGCCTCCAATGAAAACGTGGTCTTCGCCGCCACCGCGGCCTATGACGACCGGCCTCGTCTCTATCGCACGATAAACGGGAACAACTGGGAGGAGATCACCGGCAGTCTGCCCGACCGCTACATTTCCGATCTTGCCGTGGACCCCACCGACAGCAGTGTGGTCTACGCCACCATCATGGGCTACGGCACCAGCCATGTCTTCCGCAGCGTCGACGGCGGTGACACGTGGAGCGACATCGGCCAGGGCCTGCCCGACATCCCCACCTCGGCGGTGATCGTCGACCCGCTCTACCCGCAGGTGGTCTATGTCGGCGGCGACCTGGGGGTCTACGTCTCCCCGGACAGCGGTCAGACCTGGTACCGCTTTCAGGAAGGGATGGGGCCGGCGATGATCAACGACCTCAAGGTCTTCGCCCCGGGCCGGCTGCTCCGCGCGGCGACCCACGGCAACGGCGTCTACGAGCGCCCGCTCTATGAGCCGGGCGGCGACCTGAGCGCGCCGCGGGTGATCACCGGCCCCGGCCCGGCCGCGGCCAACCCGCCCGACGTGCGGGTCTTCCCGCCGGAGAACGGTGCGGTGCACCTCTACGAGTTCGCGGCGTACGGCGCCGACGGCTACGGAGTCAACGTGGCTGCCGGCGACCTGGACGGTGACGACCTGGACGAGATCCTCACCGGCGCCGGTCCGGGGGCGATCTACGGGCCCCACGTGCGCGGCTTCGCTCTCGACGGCACGCCGCTGCCCGGCCTCAGTTTCCTGGCCTACGGCACCAACAAGTACGGGGTGAACGCCGCTGCCGGCGACATCGACGGCGACGGCTTCGACGAGATCATCACCGGCGCCGGCCCCGGCGCGGTGTTCGGGCCCCACGTGCGGGGCTGGGACTATGACGGCGGATCCGGGGTGACATCGCTGTCCGGGGTGAACTACTTCGCCTACGGCACCCCCAAGTGGGGGGTCAACGTCTGCAGCGGCGACATCGACGGCGACGGCTACGACGAGATCGTCACCGGCGCCGGTCCGGGCACGGTCTACGGCCCCCACGTGCGGGGCTGGAACGTGGACGGCGGCGTCGCAACGGCCATCTCCGCGGTGAGCTTCTTCGCTTACAGCACGAACCAGTTCGGCGTCAATGTCACCTGCGGCGACGTGGACGGCGACGGCATCGACGAGATCGTCACCGGCCCCGGGCCGGGATCGGTCTTCGGCGCCCACGTCCGCGGCTGGAACCATGACGGCAGCGGGATCAGCCCGCTGCCCGGCCTCAGCTTCTTCGCCTTCTCTTGGCCGGAGAACCGCTTCGGGGCAAAGGTCAGCGCCCGGGCCGACCTGGACGGCGACGGCCGGGACGAGATCGTGGCCGGCCTGGGCCCGGACCCGGCGGCCGGCACCACGGTGTCGGTCTTCAGCTACGACGGCAGTCAGGTCACCTCCTGGGCCGCGATGGAGAGTTTTGCCGGGCTGACCGAGGGCGCCACTGTGGCCGCCGGGAGGTTCTAGGTTAGCATGGGGGACGTACATGAATTTATGACTTTTTCTTAGATCGCACATCCAGAAAAAGTCATAAATTCATGTACGTCCCCCTTTTCTCCTGCCCGGAACCCGTTCATCAATTACGGAGGTTCGGATCATGAAAAGCCGTATACTGCTGGTCGCTGTTGTCCTGCTCACCGCCAGCTCGATGGCCGGCGCCGGGCAGGGGGGGAAGAACAACATGTTCTGGGGCGGCTGGGTCGGCGCCGGCTTCGGCACTGTCGACTATGTGGAAATTTCACCCACCTTCGGGATCTACCCCATGGAGAAACTGGCCACGGGCATACGGCTGACTTACCGCTACCGCAATGACAGCCGGTTTTCTCCGGAGCTGTCCACCAGCGACTACGGCGGCGGGCTGTTCGCGCGCTACTTTCTGATCCCCCAGCTGTTCGTCCAGGGGGAGTACGACTATCTGAGCTACGAGTATATCGACCTGGACTATGACACGGTTCGCACCTCGGCCAACGCCCTGCTGGGCGGCGGCGGCTATTCCATGCCCATGGGACCACATGCGGCGTTCAATGCCACGATCCTCTATGACTTGTTGCACGACAGCGGCGATCCCTACCGGCCCTACGACTCGCCGTGGGTCTTTCGTGTGGGCGTGGGCGTGGGGTTCTGATCACTGCAGAAACGTCAGCACGTAGACCTGGTTGTCCAGCCAGACGGCCAGCACAAGCAGGATCAGTGTGCCGCGGCTGAAGTCCCGCCTGTCCCTCCCCGGCGTTTCACCATCCTGCTCACCGCTGTAACCGAAGAAGAAGAGGGTGATCAGCGGCACCAGGAAGGTGGAGGAGTAGAGGAACGGCTGCGCCGAGTTGAAGACCGAGTAGAAGAGCAGGTGCACTGCCATCCAGCAGACCAGAGTCAGGCAGCGGTCGCGGGGCACCGGGGCGCCCCTGGTGATCAGCTGTTTGGCCAGCAGCAGGAGAAAGATCAGGTAGGAGAGGAGAAAGACGGCCGGCAGCGGTGACTGCAGGTAGCAGAGCAGGGCCCCGGGACGGGTGAAGCCGGGCCGCGGCACGTGAATGGCGCCGATGCTGAAGAAGAAGTGGTTGCCGGCCACGGAGATCAGCCGCTGGAAGACCTGCGCCGGGTTGCCGGCGGAGAGGGAGATCACCTGGGCGCCGGCCATCTGGACGCTCGCACCGAAGGAGAGCAGGGGATTGACCAGCCAGGCCAGCAGCAGGTAGGCGCCGACCACTGTCAGAGCGGTGAGCAGGGCATAGGCCAGGCCGGGCCCCGGCCTCCTGTTGAACAGGAAGAGCAGGAACAGGGGCAGCACCAGCAGGATGTTGTTCACCCCAACCAGGACGGCGAAGCCGGTGGCCAGGGCCAGCAGCAGCGCCTGGCTCCACCCCGGCCGGCGCAGCTGGAAGATCAGGGCGGTGAGGCCGACACCGACCAGGATCTGCAGCGAGTAGGTCTCGGGCAGGCTGGAGTAGATCCACTTGCTCAGCGAGAAGCCGAAGAGCAGGGCGAAGAGCAGGGCCGGCAGGCGGTCCCGGCTGTGCCGGCAGAAGAAGAGGTAGAGCCCGGTCACCGACAGGGCGCCGAACAGGGCGGAGGGGAAGAGCAGTGCCCGGCGCTCGTCGGCGATGGTCCAGCCGGGCCGCAGGGGGCGGACCAGTTTCTTGAAACCCGAGTAGCAGAGGTGGTTGACGGGGAAGAAGAGCGGGTGCTTCCGCGCCTTTTTCAGCAGGGCGGAGCGGTTGACCAGCCGGCCGATCCGGGCCATGTCGGCGGCGGGGACGAAGCCGTCCTGCTCCATGAAGTCGACGTCACCGAAGGCCAGGGTGGGCTGGCGGGCGGCCAGCACGTAGTCACTGGAATCAGCGTGGAACAGGCTGTCCCTGGTCCTGAACAGGTGGTCGTTGCCGGCCAGGGATGTCATGTAGAGGATGGTGAAGCCCACCAGCAGCAGCGGCGCCGCCAGCCGGATGCTGAGGAGGACCGCTGACCGGTTGTGCGGTGTCGGTTTCATCAGTCCAGATACCCGAGGCTTCTCAGCCGTTCGCGCGTGTCGTCGTCGTAGACCTTGACCCGGCCGGTCCAGTTGGGCCGGTCCTGCTCGATCCAGTCCAGCAGCTGGTCCTGCATCTCCCGGCAGCCGGCGCCGCTCTCCACCAGGTTCACCACTTCCTCCCCGTCCTCCACGAGATCGTAGCACTCGAAGTCATAGCCGTCACGGGTGGGCGTGCAGATCAGCTTCCGCCGACCCAGGATCAGTGAGCGGAGCCGCCCCTGCAGGCCGGGGAGGACGCGTCTGCCGCTGGTGTAGGCCGTCCGGATCATGGCATGGCCGCTCTCGCTGAAGGCCGGCAGGGGCCCGTGGTGCTGCCGCAGATCAACCCCGTGGAAGGGGCTGTTGCGCAGCTCGATCCCCATGCCGCCCAGCAGGGTGGGCGCCAGGTCGATGGTGCGCACCCGGCGGGCCACTCGTCCGGCGGCAACCGGCATGCCGCCGATGATCAGCGGCACCCGCAGGCCCGGCTGGTAGAGCAAGTCGCCGTGGTCATAGTGGTAGCCGTGCTCGCCGAGACTCTCGCCGTGGTCGGAGAAGAAGGCGGTGATCGTCTCTCCTCCCTTTTCCGCCACCGCCTCCAGCAGCCGGCCAAAGGCCCGGTCCACGTCGAGGATCTCCGAATCGTAGAGCGCGGTGACATGCTCCCGTTCCCGCGGGGTGAAGTCGTTGTTGAAAACGCAGTTCTGTTTGTCCGGGACGTAGCCGGCCGCGTGCTGGAAGCGGCCTTCATACTCCGTGTCAAAGGCCACCCGCGAGGGGCGATAGGGCATGTGGGGGTCGCGGAAGAAGACAAAGAGGAAATACTTCCCCTTCACCCTGTCCAACTGCTCCAGCGTCTTCTCCAGGGTCACCGCCGCCGTCCATTCCGACTCCGTGTCCAGCACCACGTCGAAACCGTCCTCCAGCTTCCCGCGGGGGATGCCGGTGGCGATGACGGCGATGGTGCTGTAGCCCTGGTTCCTGAGGACCTCGGCCAGGGAGAGCTGTTCCCGAGGCAGGCGGTCCGAGAGGTAGCGCACCCCGATGTCCCGGGGGTAGCGGGAGGTGAGAATCGAAGCCATGGACTGGGTGGTGCGCGGCGTGGAGGCGGTGCACTGTTCGAAGATCAGGGCACCGGAGGCCCAGCGGTCGATATTCGGCGTGGTGTCGCGGTGGTAGCCGTAGCAGCCCATGTGGTCGGCCCGCAGCGTGTCCACTCCCACCAGCAGCAGGTTCGGCCCGCCGGTGGTGGGCACCGGCAGCAGGCCGCGGCCGTAGAGCTGCAGCAGGCAAAAGAGGGCGATGGCCAGAACCGCCGCCGCGCGGACCGGCCCGGAGGAGAGCATCCGGCCCCGTGACGAGCGGGAGATGAGGTGCAGAACAAACCAGAGCAGGGCGGCGGCGATGACGATGGCCACGGTGCCCGCCAGGCGCTGGAACGGCACCAGCCGGGGCAGGGGCAGGTTGTGCAGCAGGAAGCGCCCGAGAACGATGAAGAGCAGGGCCGCGGCCCCGGCCGGGGTTCCGATCACCGGCTGCCGGTGGACTTTGCCCGGTCCCGCCCGGTTGACCACCATAGATTCCGCCAGCACCAGGCCGGTGAGGAAGACGAGGATGGCGGCGGTGAAGTTGAACCAGGGCAGCGCCGACCGTGCCGCCAGATAGTACATCCCGTGGGACAGGTGGGCGTCGGGAAGCGTGGCCCAGACCGCGCCCGCCAGCGCGAGACAGAAGCCCACCAGCACGGCCGGAATCAGGGCGGAGATGTTGCTGCGGAACCCTTGATGCATGGTTCAAGGGTAGGGAATCGACCCGGTGCGGTCAAGATTGGTCAGCGGGCCATCCTGGCCCCGGCCAGGTCCACCGCGGCCAGCGTCGCCCCTCCCCGATATCCCTCGTCCCCCCAGGCGATGAAGTCGGGGTTGTCCAGGGGGACCAGGGTCCCGCCGGTGTAGCGGAACCCGCGGATGTGCGCGCTGTTCAGCGGATCGGGCCCGGGAGCGGTGATGATCTCGTCCCGGCCGTCGCCATCGAGGTCGGCGCAGGCGACCCGTGCACCGCGGCGCCAGCTTGCCGGGTAGGCCAGCAGGCTGGCTCCGGGCAGGGGCCAGGCGCTGCCGCCGCTGACCCGCCAGGCCCGGATGTGGGCCCCGAAGATATCCCCCGGTCCCGGCCCGGTGACGATTTCGTCGCGGCCGTCGCCGTCCAGGTCGCCGCAGGCCACGTTGACGCCCCAGCGCAGTGTGTTGTAGGCGAAGAAGCTGATTCCCGGGAGGGCCGCGGCCGGTCCGCCGTCCACGTTCCAGCCCCGGACATGCGGCCCGAAGACCGCGCCGGCGCCGGCGCCGGTAACGATCTCGTCGAACCCGTCACCGTCCAGGTCGCCGCAGGCCACCTTGACCCCGTATTTGAGCGTTCCGTACGCCTGGAAGTTCGTTCCCGTCAGGGGCGCGATCGTATCGCCGTCCCAGGTGAAGGCCCGCACGTGCGGGCCGGCCACCGGTCCCGGTCCCGGCCCGGTGACGATCTCGTCACGGCCGTCGCCGTCCAGGTCGCCGCAGGCCACCTCGATACCCCAGCCGGTGGTGCCGTAGGGCCGAAAGTTCAAACCCGTGTGGACCGTGCCGCCCAGGTCATAGGCCCGCACCACCGGCGGGGTGTCCGGACCGGGTCCGGTGCCGGTGACGATGTCCACCATCCCGTCCCCGCCCAGGTCACCGGTGGCCAGCTGCGTGCCCCAGCCGTTGAGCCAGGAATAGGGGTCAAACTCGGTGTAGGGGCGGGCCATGCCATCGGTACCGTAGCCCCGGACAAAGGGGTCCTGGCCGGCCAGCGGGCCGGGGCCGACGAGGATCTGCGGTTTCACCGGCGAGGGGTTGGTCCGCTTGAGGAAGGGGTCGCCGGTGATCGACATGCCCATGTGCCAGTCGATCTCCCACTGTTCGAAGGGCGCCACCTTCTCGAACCAGACCTGCAGCGACTCGCCCAGCGAGACGCCGGAACCCCAGGGTTCGTAGAACCACTCGAAGTTGAGCATCGAGCCGCTCTTGGTGCTGCCCACTGTGGCCAGGCTGGTGGTGCCGGGGTTGAAGATATAGGCCCCGCCCAGGTGGTTGTCCTCGACCCAGCGCAGGGCGCTGCAGCAGAAGAGGTTGTAGAACAGCGCCTCGGGTTCGGTATTGGCCACCCGCCAGCTGCTGCAGGTGCCGCCCCGGGTGAAGCCGTGGCCGCCGGACCAGGAGTGGCAGGCCAGCTGGATGAACTCGTAGGCCGGTTCGGTGAGCCTGTTCAGCACGTAGTCGTCGCGGTGGGTCTCGGGCGCGCGGATTTCGTGGTAGGCCGGGTAGCCGTAGCGCATGGCGGTGCAAATGTCGGCGCCGCTGGCCCAGTCGTCCTCGGTGTAGGTCAGGCCGTAGTCGGTGCAGGTGATGGCGCCGCTCCAGAAGGCGTGGTCCTTGTCCAGGTAGCGGTTCACCGAGTCGGCTTCGTCCCACCAGGTCATCATCGAGGCGTCGATGTGGGCCACGAAGATCTCCGGTCCCTGGTCGCCGTCGCCGGCCTCCAGCGCGTCGTACATCCCGTCTTCGTCGGCATCGATCCACAGACCGTCCAGTTCCATGTAGAAGTAGTCGAAGGGGAACTCCTCGTCCGATTCATACCAGGGCGTGGGCATCCGGCCGAAGAAGACCACCGCGGCCAGCCCCGCGGAGTGGTCGAGGATGAACGCCTTCAGTGTCTCCGGTGTGCCGCCGCCGGTCTCAAAGACCTCCAGGTCCCAGCCCTGGCCGGCGATATCGGCCACGTAGCGGGCCAGGTTGACCTCGATGGACGGCCGCAGCCCCTCGTTGACCAGGACCAGGACCTTGTTGCCGCTGCCCCGGCCGCCGTCCATGGAGTGCAGGTGGCGGACCCGGAACGGCTCGCGGACCTGCCGCGCCGACCATTGGGCAAAGGACAGGGGCGGCTGGGGGCCGGTCCAGCGCAGCGTCTGGATCCCGCTGGCGTCGTATGGATCCGCACCGGCCGGAGCGGTCCAGAAAAGGATGGACAGGGCCAGGAGCAGGGACAGCATCAAAGCGCCGGTTCGGTGTCCGGGGCCGGCTGTTCGGGGAAAACTCGTCATCTTTTGCACCACCAGAAGAGATGTATTGTGAAACCTTCAAATCCCACTGCTCAGCATAGTGGATATTCGGACGCTGTCAATTGCCGCCGTACGGAGAAAAGCCCCCCGGCTGGTGGACCAGGGGGCTTTAAGGGGATCGACGGAGTGGCTGGGCTACTCTTCTTCGTGCACCTCCTCCAGCTTTTCCAGTTTCACTTCCAGCTCTTCCAGCCGCTGCTGGAGCTCGACTTCGCGTTCCTGGAGGGCTTTGAGCTTCTCCTGGAACTCGGGGCTGGCGAGGTATTCGTGCACTTCCTTCATCGACTCGTTGAACGTCTCGGTGTCGAAGTAGATCAGGTCGTCGGAATCGCCGATTTTTTCGATGAAGATGTTTTCCAGCTGCTCCATCTGATCGTCCAGGTCCACCTTGATCTCGCCGTCCATGGTCTCGAAGACCATGTTGCCGCCTTCCATGCCGCTGGAGATAAAGAAGGCCTTTTTCTTCAGGTCACCGATGTCGCCCAGCAGGCCGATGTCGAACTCCTGCATCTCCTTCACGCCCGCCGTGGCCTCCACGGTCATCGGGACGCCCCCCCGGACCAGTGCGATGGTTGCCGTTTCCCCCTCCTCCTTTTCGCGGATGATCCGCTGGACGTCGGAGGGTGATCCAACCTCGTTGCCGTCGATGGCGGTGATCACGTCACCCACCTTGAGGCCGGCGGAATGGGCCGGGCTGCCCTCCACCACCGAACCCACCATCACGCCGCTGCCCTCCGGGGCGCCGAAGTGCTTTTGCAGTTCGGCGCTCAGCGGGTTCAGCGCCACGCCGAGATAGCCCCGTTTTGCCGCCGAGCCCACCCAGTGGACCACATGATCGCCGTGGTCGTCGCCGATGACCTTGACGTTGACCTTGCCCACGGCCTTCCCCTGCACCGCCGGTGCGGCGCTCTCTTCGTCGTCGGGGAGCACCGCGGCCGGCGCCGCAGCGCTGAGCAGCACCAGGCCCGCCAGGGCGCAGCCGGTGGCCAGCATTTTTTTCCATGTATCCCACGTCATTGTTCAGATCCTCCGTCGTTCCTCAGGGCCTGGTTGCATCGTGCTGTGCCGGCATCGTTGTCCGATGCTCTCGTTCTCTTCTCTCAATGCCGCTCAAAAGGCCGATGTTCCCTCGTTGGCCTCGGTGCTCCGGTTGAGCAGGGCGCCCACGTCGAGCACCAGGTTCACCTCCTCGTTGCCGCCGAGGAAGACCACCGGGCTGTCTTCGGCGGCCTTCTCCCGCAGCTCACGCAGTTCCTTCTCGATCAGCGCCTTTTCCGAGCGCACCGCCTCGATTTCGGCGAGCTTCGCCTCGTTTCCGGTGTCGATGGACATCGACCAGCGCCGCAGGCTCATCGGGATCACCAGCAGGATGATCACCGTGGCCGCTGCCGCCAGGCGATAGCCCCAGGCCGGAATCCGGCGCTTCGGCGTGCGGGGGAGGTTGGCCAGAACACGCCGGGTAAAATCCGCCGACGCCTTTTCCCTGGGCAGCGCATTGAGCTCTCTGTTGATCCGCTCGTCGCTCATCCCACCCCTCCGATCCAGTATGGCTCCAGCCGCTCGCGCAACTGGTGCCGGCCCCTGTTGATCCTCGACTTCACCGTCCCCTCCCGGCAGCCGGTGGCCTCGGCGATGGCCTGGTAGGAGAGGCCCTCGATCTCCCGCAGCACCAGCGGCGCCCGGAATTTCAGCGGCAGCTCGCCGATGGCGGCGCCAAGCTGTTCCGCGGCCTCCTGCTGCAGCAGCCGGGCCTGGGGGCTGGGCGGGCCGCCGTTGCCGTTCTCACCCGCCGGCACCGTGGCCCGGAACAGCCGCCAGCGCCGGTTCCGCCGTTCTTCCGACCGCACCAGGTTGGTGGCGATGCGGAAGATGAAGGCCGCCAGGTGCCCTTCTTCACGGTAGGCGGCCGTGTTGCGGTAGAGGCGGAGGAAGGTCTCCTGGGCCGTGTCCTCGGCGCGGTCGCGGTCCCCGGTGAGCCGGCAGAGGTAGTTGACCACCCGGTCCTTGTAGCGGTCCACGATCAGGGCGAAGGCGTCCTCGTCCCCCTCCCTGGTGCGGGCCATCAACTCTGCTTCGCTCGCCTCGACCATCTCGTCTCCGCCGGGTCAATCAGGTGATGCCGGGCCCCGCGGGGGGCCCGGAAGATCCACAACAGGTATTATT
Source organism: uncultured Acidobacteriota bacterium (assembly GCA_963836075.1). Taxonomy (GTDB): domain Bacteria; phylum Acidobacteriota; class JAQAZP01; order JAQAZP01; family JAQAZP01; genus JAQAZP01. The sequence goes on along the minus strand of CAWIIB010000001.1, from coordinate 1,837,779 downwards.
CTATTCGATTTCCTCGACTTTTTTCTCGAGAACCTCGATCCGCTTTTCGATGTTTTCGCCGTTGGCCTCGTGCTTCTCGATCATCTCCTTGAACTCCGGCCCTTCCAGATACTCGTTGAGCTTTTCCATCGCCTCGTCGAGGTTTTCGGTGTCGTAGTAAAACTCGTTGTCCCCGTTCTTCATCTTGATGATGCACTTGTGGGCGCCCTCCACCCCCTCCAGCATCTGGTCGAAATCGAAGTTGAAGTCGAAACCGGGGAATTCCCTGGTGGTCAGCACCGCTTCGAAGCTCATCGGGGAGCCGTTGCGCAGCACTTCCACCAGGGCCGTGTCGCCCTCGTTCAACTGGCGCACCGCCTTCTGGACCGCCGAGGCGGATGTGGCCGCGGTGCCGCTGATCGAGGTGATCACGTCGCCCACCTGGAGGCCCGCCGCCTGGGCCGGGCTCCCCTCGGTCACGCTGGAGACCAGGATCCCGGTGCCCTCGGAGGAGCCGAAGTGCACCTGCAGCTCCGGGGTCAGACCGCTCAGCCCCACGCCGAGGAAGGTCCGCTGCACCGGTTCGCCGCCCATCTGGATCAGCTGGTGGACATCACCGTCCCCGCAGCCGTGGACCTTGACCAGCACATTCTCACCGTCTTCGGTGAAGGCGTCCACCTTGCAGTCGCCGCTGAGGACGATCACTTTGCCGTCATCGGTGGTCCAGGTCTTCAGCTCCTCGTTGCCGGAGGTGACAAAGATCGCGCTCTCCTCCTGCACCGGTTCCAGGACTTCGTCGTCGGCCAGCACCGCCGCCCCGGCGCTCCAGGAGAGCAGGGCCATCAGGGTCAGGGTGAACAGGGTGGTCAGAGTCTTGATCCGCATCGTTCTTTCCTCCGTCGGTTTTTTGCCGGCGGCCTGCGGGGCCGCGATTTTCAATTCCCAATTCACCTGTCACAACGCCCGGGTTTGGGGAAAGTTCCCGGCGGTGAAAGATCCTGGCACTCAATGTGCTCTATATTTAGCGCAATAGATTGTATTTCAGATAGTTGCAGGGAAAATTGTGAGGAAAACCATGGCTGGGATTACGATCCCGAACCTGCTCTGCGTGAATCCCCGTGAGATATATTTCTGTGCCGGTGCGGATAAGCCAATAGATCAGCCGGAGCTGACGCCCCGGCTGATGGTGGGAATCGACAACACCTTCGGCAGGCAGCAATGCATCCGGGTCACTGGCAGATCCCGGGGCGGCTGAAGATGCTCAGCGCCGGAATCCAGACCGGATGCACGAGCTTGATTCTCCAGCGCATCGACCCGAGCTTGAAGCTCAGCATGGCAAGGGCCTTGCCGGATCCGCTGTACGCCCCCGGCTTCTTGCTGCCCGGTGGGCCCTCATCCGCCCGGAACGAGGGATCGTTGACCAGGACATGTCGCTCGTAGGGGCCGATGGTGTCATTCGGTTCGTAGGGGCCGATGGTGTCGCTGTACGGCTCGATCCTGCTGGCCGGCCCGAAGTCATCGGCAACCGCCGGAACGCTGAACAGTGTGACGGCCAGGGCCACCGCCAGGATGGCGGTGCTGATCATGATACGTTTGCTGCTCTTCATTTTCCTGTCCTCCCTTACGCCGGGAGCGGAACTGCTTCCGGCTTCATACTGTCCAACGACCGACCGTGCGGCAACGTGAAAATAAACACGTCAATTCTCAGGAAACAGGTTTTGGGCTATAGTTGTTCCGTTCATTGATCAAGGCCACCGAACGGGGGGGGACCATGGAACAACTCTATGCGGATTTTCGGCCGATGCTGCAATTGCCGATGGTCAGGTCGGGGCTGATCATGGCCGTGGCGCTTTTGCTGGCCATCATTTCCAGGTTTGTGCTGGCCCGTGTGGTCCTGGCCCTGAGCCGCAAAACAGCAACCGACGTTGATGACAAGATGGTGCTGGTGATCCGCGGTCCGGTGTTCACGAGCATCGTCCTCACCGGCCTGGCCCTGGTGGTATTGGACCTGGGGTTCGAGCCCTCCACCCGCTACATCCTGCTGGGGCTGATCAAGACCATGGCCATTCTGGTCTGGCTGGTGGGCGCCTCGCGGCTGGCCAGCATTGTCCTCGAACTGCTCAGCCGGTCCATCGACCGCGTTTTCTGGATTCAGCCCAAGACCCTGCCCCTGTTCGAGATCAGCTCGCGGGTGATCATCATCGGCGGCGCCTTCTACCTCTTCCTCGTCGCCTGGAACATCAATGTCACCTCCTGGATCGCCTCCGCCGGCGTGGTGGGTATCGCGGTGGGTTTTGCGGCCAAGGACACCCTGGCCAACCTTTTTGCCGGAGTCTTCATCCTTGCCGACACGCCTTACAAACTTGGCGATTTCGTCAATCTGGACGACCGGATCCGTGGCCGGGTCACCGAAATCGGCGTGCGCTCCACCCGGGTGCTGACCCGGGACGACATCGAGGTCATCGTGCCCAACGCCCTGATCGCCAACGCCCAGATCGTCAACGAGGCCGGCGGCCCGCACATGAAGATGCGGGTGCGGGTCAGCGTCAATGCCGCCTATGGCAGCGACGTGGATCAGGTTCGGGAGCTCCTGCTCTCCTGCGTGGAGGGCGTGGAGCACCTTTCGGACACACCCGAGCCGCGGGTGCGCTTTCGCGAGTTCGGCGATTCGGGGGTCCGCTTCGAGCTGCTGGCCTGGATCGACGAACCGGTGTTCCGCGGCCGGGTGGTGGACGCGCTGAACACCCGGGTCTACAAGGCGTTTTCGGCGGCGGGCATCGAGATCCCCTTCAACAAGCACGACGTCTACCTCAAGGAAATGCCGCGAAGCGGTTCCATGACCTCATCCGAGCCCCGATAGCGTCGCTGCCGGCTCTTCTCACCTGTTTTCCTGTCAACTTGACGGAATCACGGCTATTTCCCTATATTAGTGGCAAGTAAGCGGGAATTTGACGCCGTGAGATCCGGCCACTTTTTCCAGCTTTCCGGCCGCCGCTTCTGTTTTTCGATGAAGCCATCGCTTTCCGAACAGAGTGGGTTGGACGGTCCCGTAAGTGTATTCGCCGCCCTGTCTATCACAAATTTCTGGAGGTCTCGAGAACCATGGACCTGAGCATTCGAAGAGGATTGGTTAACGTGTTGCTGGTCGGCCTGCTCTGTGCCGCCGTTTCGGTGCCGGCTGCGGCCCAGTCGACGCTGGACTGGCCCACTGGTGAGTTCAAAACCTATGAACTGGACAGCGGCGTGCTGGCCAACCGGGGCCCCCAGCCGGAGATCGCCTTCGAGGAGCTGATCACGGTAAAGGATGCCGCCTGGATGCGGCTCTACTTCGGCAAGGTCAAGCTGGATGAGGGCAGCCTGATCCGGATGACCTCGCTCTTTGACGGCGAAGTGCAGGAGCTGGACGCCGATGCCCTGGCGATGTGGAACTACACCTCGGCCTACTTCAACGGCAATGAGGTTTACCTCGAGCTGATCGCCTGGCCCGGCACCGAAAAGAACCGGGTGGTGATCGACCGGGTGTCGGTGCACATCGTCGAGGTGACCCGCGGGCCCTGCGCCGATGACGACTGCGGCATCTGCGGCGCTGACAACCGTTCCCTGTCCAGCGAACTCTGGTGCGGGCGGATCGTGCCGGTGGGCTGCACCGGGTCCATCGTCTCTGAAGACAGCTGCGTCGTATCCGCCGGCCACTGCGCCGACGGCAATTACGACGACACGCTGCAGTTCAACGTGCCCGCCTCCTCCTCCAGCTGCTATACCTACAACCCGCCGGTGGCCGACCAGTTCCCGATCACCGCGCACCAGTTCGTCAACAACGGCGTGGGCGCCGACTGGGCGGTGATGACCGTGGGCACAAACAACCTGGGCCAGACGCCCTACGAGCGCTACGGGGAGATGCGGCCCATCGCCGCCGCCCTGGCCAACTCCGGCGACCCCTGTGACAACTGGGGCTACGGCGTGGACAACAGCGACCCCACCCGCAGCCAGGTGCAGCAGACGCACAGCGGCGACGTCCTCTACCGCACCAGCACCTACTACGGCTTCGACCTCGACATGACCTACGGCAACTCCGGCTCGGCGCTGCTGAAGAACGACGAGATCATCGGCATCATCACCCACTGCTCCTTCTCCTGCGAGAACTACGCCACCCGCATCGACCTCTCGGCCTTCGAGGCGGCCCGCGATTCGCTCTGCGGAGGGGGAGGCGGGGGCTACTGCTCGGCCAGCTCCAGCAGCTCGTCCTATGAGTACATCGAGCGGGTCCAGATGGGAACCATTGACAACAGCAGCGGCGCCTCGGGGTACAGCGACTACACCGGCCAGTCCACCGAGATGAACATCGGCGGCGGCTACCTGACGACGATCACCCTCAACACCGAATGGCCTACCGACATCGGGGGGATGTGGGTCGACTGGAACCAGGACGAGGACTTCGATGACGCCGGCGAAACCATCACCACCAGCTGGATCGGCCTCGGGCCGTACACCGTCACCGTTACCCCGCCGGGCGGGGCCGCGCTGGGCGCCACCCGGATGCGGGTGCGGATCATGGACGGAGAATACGACCCGACCCCGTATGCCTGCGGCTCCACCAGCTACGGCGAGGTGGAGGACTACACCATCACGGTGACCAGCGGCGGCGGCGACACCACACCGCCCACGCCGAACCCCATGCAGTGGACCACCGTGCCCTACGCCACCGGCACCACCTCGCTCTCCATGCTCTGCGTCACCGCCACCGACGCCGCTTCGCCGCCGGTGGAGTATCGCTTCAACTCCAGCTTCAACGGCAACAGCGCCTGGCAGAGTTCGCGTACCTTCTCCCAGGGCGGCCTGGCCGTGAACACCAGCTACTCCTACCAGGTGCAGGCCCGGGACAGTGCCGCCACACCCAACGAGACCAGCTGGAGCAGTTCGGCATCGGCCTACACCCTGGCCAACACGCCGGCGACCCCAACGGTGAACGGCCCCACCACCTCCACCCTGAACATCAACGTCAACGCCAACGGCAACCCCTCGGGAACCGTGTTCGCCATCCAGTGCTCCTCCACCGCTGACGGGACCTGGCTCAACCGCTTTGTGGACGCGGCCGGGAACCCCAGCGCCGCTGAGGTCTGGCGGACCGACGCCGCCTGGGGCACCATTGCCGCCCAGGGGCTGACGTCCGGTGTCCAGTACTGCTTCCGGGTCAAGGCCCGCAACGGGGACGGTATCGAGACAGCTTACGGATCGGCGGCCTGCGCCACCACCTCGTCCGATATCACCGACACGGTGAGCGCCACCATGGCCTGCATACCGGACAGCGGGGTGCTGCCCTTCACCACCTCGATGTATGTCACCCTGGAGAACCTGTACGGCGGGTTCACCCGGACCATCTCGGGGCGGATCAACATCAACCTCGCCGGCGGCCTCTACATTGGCGGCTGGCGGGCGGGGTACACCAACGTCGCCGCCGGCGGCGTCTTCAACACCTCCTGGAACACAAACCTGCCGTCGCTCGGTTCGCTGGTGGGAACCAACGTCTTCACCCTGCTGGCCATGGACACCACGGCCAGCCCGTACAACCAGCCGCCCTACCCGCCGGCGGGCGACACCGACAGCTCCGCCTGCTACATCGTGGGCACTTCGAAGTAGCACTCCCCAGGTCCGCGGGAGGGGGAACGGCCCCCTCCCGCGGGTTCACTCCGCCACATTGTGCTGAGAAAAAGTTCCCGGCCGGCGGGGGCCGTCACCGCCGCCGGCCAGGGTCCCCTTCCTGGTTGTGCCCGATCACGGTGCAGCTGGCTGCGGCCGTGTCGCCGGAGGGGGAATAAGGAGGCCGGTTGAAGGGAGCCGGGGTCACATGTCGGCTCATCAAAGTAGCAAAAAGTGTTCCAGAAAGACCGCCGTGTCGCCGTCCCGTTTCCAAGGGGCTGATTCCTTGTCAGTTGCCCTCGACTAGCTCGCGCGGCTCCATCCCCCTCTGTGGCCGCCGGCTCCGGCGGGTGAGTTCATCCCATTACGAAAGCAGGTTTTTGCATTACGATCTGGTAACTCGGGGGCGGGTGACCCGGCCTGATTTGCGGCCGCGGGTGGCGACCTGCGATAATCGGGTGATCAGGGATGGGGGCCGGGTGCGCCGGCGGACCAGGGCACAAGGAGGCACAGGATGAACAGGTGGAGTTTTCTGCTGATGGTCGTGCTGACCCTCTCCTCCGCTGCCGACCCGGCTGCGGCTGAGGAACTGGTGGTCTTCACCGCTCACCAGAGTTTCGATTCCCGCATCTATGTTCTGCGGCCCGACGGCTCCATCCGCGACATGTACGAGGCGTTCAACTTCTACGCCGCGGACGTGGAGGTGGTGGACGGCGAGGTATACGTGGTGGAGTCGTTCCAGCCCAAGGTGGTCCGCCTCAACCTCGACACCGGCCAGCGCACGCCGCTGATCACCGACATCTCGCTGATCGTCTTTTACGATGTCGCCTGCGACGGCACCTGGTTCTACATCAAGGAGTGGGATTTTCGGCGCTACAACCTGGAGGGCGACTACGACTCCACCGCCTCTTTTGACGGCGATGTCTTCGGCAGCACATGGGACGGGGAGTATCTCTGGACCCTGGACGGCGAAACCATGCGCTGCTGGGACGTTTCGGGCTGGCCCGCGCTCACCGAGCTGACGGAGCGGGCTTTTGCGCCGCCCACCACGCGCTGCCGGGGTCTGAGCTTCGACGGGGAGCATTTCTGGACCGCCGAATCGGGTGACACGGTGGGCAGCATCTTCAGCTTCGATTACCAGGGGCAGGTGGTGAGCCAGATGGCCGCGCCGGCCTTCAGCGGCTGGGGGGCCTGCCCGGTGACCGTGGAGCGCGCGGCGGTGGTGGCCGGTCCCGGCCCGGGGTATGACAACCCGCCCAATGTTCGCGTCTTCGAGGCGCGGCAGGACCCCGGCTACGACTACGAGTTCCCGGCCTACGGCGCCTCCCGCTACGGGGTCAACGTCACCTGCGGCGACGTGGACGGCGGGGTGGACGAGATCATCACCGGCGCCGGGCCGGGCGAGATCTACGGGCCCCATGTCCGGGGCTTCGCCATGGACGGCACGCCGCTGCCCGGGCTGAACTTCTCGGCCTACGGCACACAGAAGTTCGGGGTCAATGTGGCCGTCGGCGACATCGACGGCGACGGTTTGGACGAGATCGTCACCGGCGCCGGGCCGGGCGCGGTTTTCGGCCCGCACCTGCGCGCCTTCGACTATGACGGAACGCCGCCGGTGAACGCGCTATCCGGGGTCAACCTGATGGCATACGGCACCCTGCACTGGGGGGTCAATGTGGCGGCCGGCGACATCGACGGTGACGGGTTCGACGAGATCGTCACCGCGCCGGGCCCGGGGAGTGTCTTCGGCCCCCACGTCCGGGGCTGGAACGTGGACGGCGGCGCCGCGGCCGCCATGCCGTCGGTGAGCTTCATGGCTTACGGGTCCAGACACTACGGCGCAGTGGTCAGCTGCGGGGATGTGGACGGTGACGGGATGGACGAGATCGTCACTGCTCCGGGGCCATCCCCCGCCTTTGCCGCTCATCTCCGCGGGTGGAACCACGACGGTTCCGCGCTGACCCCGCTGGCCGGGTGCAACTTCCTGGCCTGGCTGCCGGACGATGCGCGATACGGGGCGCGGATTTTTGCCGGCGCCGACCTGGACGGTGACGGCCGGGCCGAGATCCTGGCCGGTTGCGGGCCCGACCCCGGGCGGGACAGCATGATCCGGGTCTTCGGCTATGACGCCGGGTCGGTGACCATCGACTATTCGCTTTCCGCCTTTCCGCCGTACGTCACTCACGGTGTGAACGTGGCGGGCGGGAACTTTTGAGGGGATAGGGCATGACGGTACGGTCGAAAGAGCTGCTGAAGAATCTGGCCCTGCTCTGCTTTACCCTGCTGCTCTGTTTTATCGCCCTGGAAGCGGTGCTGAACTTCCTCGAGAGCCGCAGGCCCGGGGCGGGGAAGACCCTGGAGGAGGCGCTGGCCGAGTCGGAGCGGGTGATGCCCGATCCCGGGACCCACGTGCACAGCGTCAAGGGACTGGTGCGGGCCTCGGACGTACCGGGGACCATCTTCGAGCTCAAGCCCGGCCTGGAAGCCCTGTTCAAGGGGGTGCAGATCCGGATCAACAGCCACGGCTACCGCGACCGCGAACGGACCCTGGAGAAGCCGGCCGGCACCTGGCGTATTGCCGTGCTGGGCGACTCGGTGACCTTTGGCTGGGGTGTACACCTGGAGGACACCTTCACCCAGAAAATGGAGCAGCGGCTCAACCAGCGGCCGGACGGGCAGCAGTACGAGGTGCTCAACTTCGGCGTGCCGGCCTACAACACCGCCCAGGAGGTGGCTGACTTCGCCGCCCGCGGCCTGGCCTACGACCCCGACGTGGTGCTGCTGGTTTTTGTGGACAACGATTTTTCCACCTCCAACTTTGTCGACGCCCCGGCGGCGGAAGAGGCCCGGGGGTTGGCCACCCTGCGGTTCCTGCGGGGCCAGACCGAGGCGGTGCAGCAGGCCTGGGGCGGGGTGGGCCGCGCCCTGGACGAACTGGAGAAACTGCGGGAGCTCACCGAGCCCCGCGGCATCCCGGTGATCGGCACCTACTACGTGAGCAAGGTGGACCTCTCCTACAAGAAGCACCCCCGCAGCCCGCTGGACACCGACCTCCGCCAGGCCTTTGCCGACAACGGCTTTATCTACCTCGACTACTTCGGGGAGATGCGGGGCCGGCTCAAGCGGCGCAAGACCGAGGACATCACCGACTACTGGATCATCAAGGGCAAGGACGGCCACCCCAACATCGAGGGGCACGCCTTCATCGCCCAGCTGTTCCTCCGCGGCATGCGCAAGGCCGGGATCCTCCAGGAACCGTGGATGGCGCAGCGTATGGCCCGGACCACGGAAGAGGTTTCCCCGTGAGCCCACCGGTCCCCGCCATGGCTGCGCTGCTGGCGGTTTTTGTTCTCTGTGCCGCTGCCGGTTGTTCGTCGCCCCAGCCGTTTCCCACCACGAGCCTGGACCGCCAGCTGGACGCCGACGAACCGCCCGGCCCCTGGCGGCCGGTGGCCCTGCCGGGGATCGACCCCGCCTGGTTCGCCGAGGCCCAGGGGCTGGCCGTGGTGCGGGACGGGGTCCGGCGGCCGGCCACCGAGCTGGCCAACGAGGAGCCGGCCGCCATCCGCGCCCTGATCCGCAGCGGCGCGCTGATCCAGACGAAAGAACTGTCCACCCTCAGCCTGCCGGTGCAACTGCAGGCCGGAGAGTGGCTGGTCTATTGCTTCCGCTATCCGAAGAACCGGCTCGGCTCTTCCGGGCGCCAGGAACCCGAGGGGGCCGCGGCCTACATGCTGGGCGACGGGGAGGAGGGGACGGCGGCCCGCATCGTGCGGGAGTACGGGGAAGCAGGCCGGTGGCACATTGGCGGTCCACCCGGTGAATGTGATCCCCATTCCCGGCCGGTACCGCAAGGCGGGGCGGAGCGCATCGAAATCGTTCACAAGCAGGAGCCGGGCACACCCCTGAAACTGCTCTCGGTCGATGTCCTGGTGGCCGGCGCCGGTACGTCATCCGAGGAGAGGGATCGGGCCCGGCACTTCCTCCGCTTCGGCGGCGGCGACAGCTCGCTGCTCTTCCACGGCGCCGCGTTCCGCCGGCTGGTCCGGGTCTCCCGTTTCGGCATGACCGCCCGCTGCGCCGTGCTCTCCCCAGGGGACGCGCTGGAGTTTCAGCTGCCCCCCGGCGGGGCGGAGAGCCGGCTGGCCTTTCATTCCGTGCGGCCCCCCGGTGACGCGGGTCTGGACGCCTGGCTCAACCTGGAGCAGGAAATCGACGGCGCCTGGACCAGGGTGCGCTACTGGGGAAAGAACGACCTGCCGGCGGGGGAGTGGTCATCCCTCACCGCCGATCTGCCGCATTGGACAGGTGAAGCCGGGCGGATTCGCCTGACCCACGCCGGGTACCAGGGGGCCATCGGCATCGCCGAACCGGTGCTTCTGCCGCCGCAGAAGCGTGCGGTGGAGGCGCCGAACCTGGTGCTTGTGGTGCTGGACACCCTGCGCGCCGACCGTCTGGGCTGTTACGGCTATACCGGGCGGCCCACTTCAGAGCGCCTGGACCGCTCCCTCGAGGAGTGGGGGTTCGCGCTCTTCCGCCGGGCCTGGTCGGCTTCGCCCTGGACCGTCCCGGCCACCGCCAAGTTCATGTCCTCCCGCTACCTCGACTTCCACGGGGTGCGGCTGATTCCCCAGAGCACCACCATGCTGGCCGAGGTCCTGCGGGACCAGGGCTACTACTGTGCCGCCTTCACCGGCGGCGGCATGGTGGCGGTGCCCGGGATGGAGCAGGGTTTTCACGAATACCGCTGGAGCAGCGGCTTCGGCAAGGTGGAGGGCTCCTTTCCCCAGGCCGGGCAGTGGCTCCGGCAGTGGGACGGCGGGCCGTTCTTCCTCTTCGTCCACACCTACGAGACCCACCGGCCGTACACCCGGGACACCTTCTGCCGCGGCCTGCCCCGGGGCCGCCTGGGGGACCTCTCCGCCGGGGAGCCGTTGCTCAACCGCGAGGCAAACACCGGGGCACGACTCACCGCTGAGGAGCGGACCTATGTCCAGGCGGCCTACGACAGCGGAGTGTTTCACGCCACCGAGGCCACCGCCGACCTGCTGGACACCCTGGCCGAAACCGGGTTGCGCCGCAACACCGTGGTGGTGATCCTCAGCGACCACGGGGAGGAGTTGTGGGACCGGCACCAGCTGTTCGGGGCCCACGGCCACTCGCTGCACAACGAGATGCTGGAGGTGCCGCTGCTGGTCCACAGCCCGGAGACCGCCGGCAAGGGCCTGGTGGTGGTGGACGAAGCGGTGAGCACGGTGGACCTGCCGCCAACGGCGGCCGACCTGCTGGGTGTGCCCTGGGCGGGCGCGGCCGACGGGGTGAGCCTGCGGCCGCTGATTGCCGGGGGCGCCGTCTCCCGCACCATCCCCATCCTCGCCGACCTGCAGCGGGCGCCGCTGCACCCCGAGATCACGCCCCAGGCCTGTGTCATCGCGGACGGAATCAAGTATATCGAGCCGCTGGCCGGCGGTGCGGCAGTGGAGGAAGGCCCGCTGTCCGGCGTGGTGCCGCCGGCGGTGCCCGGGCTCTTCCTGCTCTCCGCCGACCCGGCGGAGCGGGAGAACCTGGCCGCCGCCGATCCCGGCCTGGCCGCCCGGATGGGGCAGCTGCTCCGCCGGGCCATGTCCGGCGCCCTCCAGCCGGAGGCCGCTCCGGGTGGCCCGGAAACGGGGGAGGACCACCCGCTTTCCGGCGAGCAGGTGGAACAGCTCAAGGCGCTGGGCTACCTCGACTGACCTGCTCCGGGTCATCCACCGGCCGGATTTTTATTCGACGGACGGACGCTGCTGCGTTACAATGACCGCATTATCAGTGGTAAATTTGCGGAAGTGCGCTTCAGGGTCGGACGTCATGGACAGGTCACAGCTCATCGATGAACAGGTATTGAACGTTTCGCGCTCCTTTGCCTTCGTCATTGACCGGCTGCCCGAACCGTTGCGGCGCGAGGTCCAGGTGGCCTACCTGCTCTTCCGTCTCGGCGACAACATCGAAGACACCTCCTCCCTGGAAATTGCTGAAAAACAACATCTTCTGGATCAGCTTCTGGACTGCTTCCGGCGTGGCGCCTCGTTCCAGCAGGAACTGGCCCATCACGACGTATCCGGTTGGCAGGCGCTCACCGATGGGGAGCTGGGCCTCTTCGGCCACAGCGACCAGGTGATCGCCGAGTTCGCCGCGCTCACCGACGATGCCCGGTCGGCGCTGCTGGATGAGGCGGAGAAGATGTTCCGCGGCATGGCCAGTTACCAGACCCGCCGGGCGGTGGACGGCTACGTGGTGCTGGAGGACGAGAAGGACCTGGACGAATACTGCTACTACGTGGCCGGCACGGTGGGCGATTACCTGACCCACCGCTTCCTGGCCCGCATGGACGGCATCTCCGAATCGCGGCGCCGGCGGATCCTCGACAACCGCCGCCACCTGGCGCTGGTGCTGCAGACCACCAACATCCTCCGCGACGTCCGCGACGACCATGCCCACGGCCACATCTTCTACCCGCGCAGCCTCTTCGACTGTTTCGACGCCCGGAAACTGGTGGCGCCGGAGATGAAGGAGCAGGTGCTGCTGGCCGGCGTGCGGATGATCCGCTGGCTGATGCCGGCCATCCGCGGCGCCGGCGAGTATATCCTCGCCCTGCCCGCCGGCGAACGGCGGATCCGCTCCTTCTGCATCATCCCCTACGTGATGGCTCTGAAAACGATCTTGCTCTGCCTCGGCAACGAGGCGTTACTGTCCCAGCAGTCGGTGAAAATGAACCGGCAGGGCGTGATGCGGACCCAGTATTTCAGCCGCCTCTTCGCTCCGCTGGAATCGCCGCTCCGCTGGTGGTTGTCGAAATTCTGGGTGCGCCTGGAGTCGCGCCTGGACGCTCTGGGCGGATAGCCCCGGTCAGCGTTGATCAAACAAAACGGAATCCGTATTTTTATCTGAGCAGGGATCACGGGGGTGACCCCAGGAGGAGACCGATGTCCGAGAAGAACCGCACCAATCGAGAACGCCGCTTCAACCTGCCCCGCTGGTCCCGGGTCTGGCTGCTGGGCTGGGGAGTGGCCAGCGGCTTCCTGGCGCTGGTCTGGCTGGTCCTGCGCAGCGGGCTCAAGCCGAGCCGCTTTACCTACCCCTGCCAGCAGGCGGCCTTTTCCGCCGCCTGGATCGCCTTTGGCGGGCCGCTGGTGGCCACCCTGGTGGCTGCCCGGCGCCGGCTGTCGGCCGGTCTGCGCACCCCGGTGGGCGCGGGCGTCTGTGCCGTGGGCCTGCTGGCCACCGCCGGCTTCTGGGCCTACGCGGTAAATGTGCCGGACTACCGCGGGCCGGAGGTGGTCCCCCCCCGGGGTTACACCGCCGAGCTGTTCCAGGTCACCGACTGCCCCCAGGACCTGGCCGGCGACCGCTTCCCCGGCCTGGACACCATGATGGGGCTGATGGGCGAGAACGGCTTCAAGTTCCACCAGTCGGCAACCGTTGGCGCCACCTCGGGGCCGGACGGGATCATCGCCGCCGACGACGTGGTGGTGATCAAGATCAATTACCAGTGGGGGGACCGCGGGGGGTCCAACGTCGACGTGCTCACCGGGCTGATGCGCTGGATCGTCGACCACCCGGACACCTTCACCGGCGAGATCGTGGTCTGCGAGAACTCGCAGTTCAACCCGATCAACGGTTTTGACCGGTCGAACAACAACGCCCAGGACCACGGCTATTCGCCCCACGACGCGGTGGTCCACTTCGCCGGCCTGGGTTACAACGTGTCGCACTTTGACTGGACCATCCACCGCTACACCTCGGTGGAGGAGTTCGATGCCGGAGATTTCGACGACGGCTACATCGTCTACGACCAGCACCCCGATTTCACCGGCCGCATCTCCTATCCCAAATTCACCAGCGACTCGGGCACCCGGATCAGCCTCAAGCACGGCATCTGGCACAACCCCAGTTCCAGCTACGACCGCGACAAGCTGAAGTTCATCAACCTGCCGGTACTCAAATCGCACGCCGCCACCTACGGCGCCACCGTCTGTGTCAAACACTACATGGGAGTTGTGACGAGGGAACTGAGCACCAATTCCCACAGCCGGATTCTCAACGGCCTCCTCGGCGACCTGCAGGCCGAGATCCAGATGGCCGACCTCAACCTCCTCGACTGCATCTGGATCAATGCCAATCCCAACAGCGGGCCATCCACCAGTTACAGCGGCGCCACCCGCAGGGACATGCTGGTGGCCGGCCTCGACCCGGTGGCCATCGACATCTGGGCGGTGAAGAACATCCTCATCCCGGCCTTCATCGAAAACGGCTACTCGCCGCCCTGGCCCTATCCCAGCGCCGACCCGGACGACCCGAACAGCAGCTTCCGCACGTATCTCGACAACTCGATGAACTACCTGCTGGCCGCGGGGTTCAACGTGACCAACGACCTGGCCAGCATCAACGTCACCACGCGGAGTGCCGTGGAGTCCCCGGCCAAACTGGTCACCGGCCCCGGGGCGGACCCGGGCAACCCGCCGCTGGTGCGGGTCTTCCCCTGCAGCCAGGACGCGGCGCACATCCATGAATTCCCGGCCTACGGCGCCTCGCAGTGGGGGGCCAACGTCACCTGCGGCGACACCGACGGCGACGGGGTGGACGTGATCCTCACCGGCCCCGGGCCGGGGACGATATTCGGCCCCCACGTGCGCGGCTTCTCGCCCAACGGGACACCGGTGGACGGGCTGAACTTCATGGCCTACGGCACCCTGAAGTTCGGGGTCAACGTGGCCGCCGGGGACATCGACGGCGACGGCAAGGACGAGATCATCACCGGCGCCGGGCCCGGCGCGGTGTTCGGCCCCCACGTGCGCGCCTTTGACCACGACGGCGGATCGTCGGTGTCGGCGGTGCCCGGAGTGAGCTACTTCGCTTACGGCACGCTGAAGTGGGGCGTGAATGTCAGCTGCGGCGACGTGGACGGCGACGGCTATGACGAGATCGTCACCGGCGCCGGTCCCGGATCGGTGTTCGGTCCCCACGTGCGCGGCTGGAACGTGGACGGCGCCGCGGCGGCGTCGATCCCCGGGCTGAGCTACTTCGCTTACGGCAGCAACCACTACGGTGTGCGGGTGACCTGCGGTGACCTGGACGGGGACGGGATGGACGAGATCGTCACCGCGCCCGGCCCCTCGCCGGTGTTCGGAGCCCACATCCGCGGCTGGAACTATGACGGCGCCACGCTGGCCCCCATGGACGGGATCAACTTCTTTGCCTGGCCGGCGGAGACGGCGCAGTACGGCGCCACGGTCTTTTCCGGCGCCGACCTGGACGACGACGGCCGGGACGAGCTGCTGGTGGGCGCCGGGCCGGACCCCGAGATGCAGACACCGGTGCTGGTCTACCGCTACAGCGGCGGCAGCGCCAGCAGCTGGTTCACGCTGGACGCGTATTCTTCCGAGGTGGTGTGCGGGACTACCGTGGCTGCCGGATCTTTCTGACCCTGGACACCGGGGCGGGGGTCATCTTGAGGCGCACTTCACGGCGCAGCGGGGTGATCCCCTTCTTTTCCAGTTCCTTTTGCCGCTGGCGCTGGGCCAGGATCGCCTTTTGAAGCCGGCCGCGGTAGGCGTGGAAGGCCGGGCGGCCGCATTCGCCGATGCCGTTCTCCGGTGTGCAGAGGGCGTAGCACCAGTTGGTGCGGCTTTTTGTTCTGGGGCATCCCCACTCCCGGTTGGGCGTGCGGTTCTTGTGCTTGACCAGTCTCATTGCTCACTCTCCGAAACAATAGAGGGAATAGTATTATTACCGCGCCCGGCGGGGTCGCGGAGTGCCCTGGCTGGAGAGACCGATCTCCCCTGAAAACCTTCGCCTGTAACTAAGAGTGTCGAGGCGGCGGAAAAGTTACAGGAAATTTTCGCCCATCAGGCGGCGCGGGAGGCCTCGAGGAAATCGAATGCCTGTCCGGCCCGGTGGAGGATGAGCCAGACCAGGGAATTGTCGCGCCGCAGAACCTCGTCCAGGATTTCTCCCATCTCCATCCCCTGGATCTTGATCTGGACCAACGCGAACATGACCCGGTCCATCGGGGTCATTTTATTCGTGCTGCGGTCAATGACCATTGCCTGCTCGGCAAAATTTTTGATCTCGAAGTTCCATGGACCGGCGAGCTGGGCGAACCTGATTTTCAGTGCATCCAGTTTTTCAATGGTCTCCTGGGGGCCTGACCGGGACGGGATCTTTTCGGTTTCGCCCTTTGCCTGGAGACGGTCGGCAAAGAAGTGGATTTCGCGTACGGCCTGCACAAAAGCCACCCGCCCGTTCAACTGGCTCCGAATTGCCTTCTCCTCCAGGGCGATGAAGGAAACCGCCCGCCGGTCGGCTTCACCGTCGATCATTTCCGGCTCCAGGAGCTCATGCCAGCCGCTGTCCGGGGCGCCTGTTTTGAAATACTGCTCCTCCAGCCGGAGGAGGATGGCGGAGAAAAGACCGGCGATGATCGGTGCGAAAAGAGCGACGTCGGTCCGCAACTCGTGGGGCAGGGCCTTGTCGATACGGGCCAGCGTCTTGACGATCACCCGGCGCACCACTTCCATCGAAGGGTCGGCCATCCGGAATTCGTCAATTTCCCACTTCTTTTTTCGCAGCAGGCCCTCGAGACGGGCTTTCTGATAGAGGGGGAGGAAGGGGTCGAACAACTCGAGGGTGGATCCGATCACCGGTGAGAGAACCAGGCGTTCGGGCATGTGGCGACAGATGATGTTGAAATCGGTTTTCAGCATCTCGAAGGTGGTCCAGGGGTTCCAGAGAATCATCCCGTGGGTGATGTTCAGATCGAGGAAGTGTTTCGGGTTCCGGCGGGCCAACGCGCGGTTGAACTTTAGCGCCGAAAGGTTTTCCTCGGCGCTGGTGCCCTTGTTGTAGAGGTCCAGCTGAGGCTGGCAGAAACTCTCGTAGCCGATCTGCCAACTGACCAGGGTGAGGTCTCCGGCCTGCGCGAGGGCCACGGCCTTCTCCAGCGTGCCCCGCTGCCGGTGGAACGAGGAGGCCCGGCCGCGGATCAGCAGGTGCCGTACCTCCAGATTCGAATCGCATAGACGTTCCAGGAGGGGAATCAGGAAGCGGAACGGCGCCTCGCTCTGGACGGAAAAGGAAGTGAACCCCTGGTGTTGTTGCAGGTATTCGATCTGCGAGATCAGCAGGTCCACTGTTTTTGCCACCGGCTGGATCGGTGCGTTCTGGTAGACGCAGAAGGAGCAACCGCCCTTCCAGCGCTGGTCCATGATGCTCATGATCTTGTCCCGGCCCCGGCTGGTGAAGGTCGCTTCGGCCGGTTCCAGGTCCGGTGCAGGAAGGATATCGGCCATGGCGAACCCCTTGTGCGGGCAGCCGAATTCGGCCACCACCGCCGGTGGGGCGGTGTCCATTGACCGGGCCAGCTGCTGCTGTGTTTCCATGCCCAGCGGCGTGAAACCGAAATCGGGAGTAAATGGCGTGAGCTCGCTCTCCAGATCGTAACCGGCGTCGATACCGGAATAGTCGATGGGACCTCCTCCCGGTCCCACTCCGCTGGTGGGGCGGTTGACCCAGTGGAAGAGGTTGGGCACATCGGACAGGAGGGTGCCGTCCCTGCCGGTGAGCGTGTCGATCAGACGGCGGAGCGCCAGTCGGCCCGGGCCGGTGACCGCGAAATCGGCCCGGCCCTTGGTCAGCATGTTGTAATAGCCCAGTCCCCCCACCACGATCGCGGACCCGGGCAGGCGCTGCTTGATCTGTGACGGGAAGACCAGTGGGAAACGGCAGTCCATGGCCACCATGTCGAACTGCCCTTTTTCGAGAAAGTCGAGAGCGGCTGCGGTATTGTCCCGCCCCACGCAGGCGGCACGCACCTCCACATCCCCGCGGTTCTTCAGATCGGAATGGAGCAGCGCCATACCGAGATGCGGGAGTTCACGCAGGACCTGTGATTCCAGGAGGGCAACTTTGTACACCTATCTCTTGCTCCGTTTTCCGGATGAAATTCCGGTTTTTTAAAATCCGGAAACCAGTCTAGCATAGCGGCCGGGAAACGGAAACAGCCTGGAGCGCCGGCCGTGCTGCGCAGGCGCGCAACGATGTGATAATCTGGAGAACTGGTGGCGATGGGGGCCTCGAATCAGGGGCCGACCCGCTGACAAGAATCAGGATGGAGGTTTCGCATGCTCACCAATCGGATTGCTCTCATGGTGATCGTTATCGTGACGGTCGGGTTTCCTCTTTTTGCAGGCGAGTCCGGGGATCAGCCGCACCCCTTCTCGGTCCACGACATGCTGGCCATGGACCGCATCGGCGATCCCCAGGTCTCACCCGACGGCAAGTGGGTCGCCTTCACCGTGCGGGTCACCGACCTGGAGGCCAACAGGGGCCGCACCGACATCTGGCTGGCCGACACCGACGGCGACCGCGGTGCGCCGGCTCACCGCCGATGCGGCCGGCGACTGGAACCCTCGCTGGTGCCCTGAACGGCACGATCGCCTTTCTCTCCTCCCGCGCCGGCTCGTCCCAGATCTGGATCATCGACCCCAGCGGCGGCGAGGCCGCGCAGGTCACCGCCTGCCCCTGGACGTGGGCAACCTGGAAGTGGCCCCCCAGCTGCAGCAGCTTCCTGTTCTCCATGGAGGTCTATCCCGGCCTGCACAGTTGAGCAGACGGTCGACGCAGGACAAGGAGAAAGAGGCGGGCAAGACCACGGGCATGGTCTACGACGAACTGATGTTCCGCCACTGGGACACCTGGGAGGACGGCAAGCGCAGCCACCTCTTCCTCGGCCGGCGGGCGGCACAGATGCCGATCACGCGTCGACCTGATGCCCGACCTGGACGCCGACGTGCCCACCCGCCCCTGGGGCGGCATCGAGGAGTTCGCCGTGAGCGCCGACGGCAACGAGGTCGTCTTCACGGCCAAGATCCTGCCCGGCAGCGAGCCGGCCTGGAGCACCGACTACGACCTCTACGCCGTGAAGACCGACGGCTCGGGCGACATGCGCTGCCTCACCGAGGCCAACGAGGCCTGGGACACCGAGCCGCGTGTTCACGCCCGACGGCAAGACCCTGGTTACCTGGCCATGGACCGGCCCGGCTTCGAGGCCGACCGCTTCCACATCGAGCTGATGGACTGGAGCAGCGGGCGAGCCGGCGCATCGACTTCATCTACGAGGGCCTGGGACCTCAGCCCCCACGGCCTGAATTCGTCCGAGGACGGCAAGACCATCTACTGCACCGCCGGCTACCTGGGCCAGCGCTCCCTGTTCAAGCTGGACACGAAGAGCGGCAAGGTCGACCATGGTGCACAAGATGGGCCGCCACTCGGGCACTGCAGCCTGCTGGAGGGCCGCCTGCTCTTCGGCCTGCAGACCCTGCAATCGCCCACCGAGCTCTGCACCATCAAGACCAGACGGCAAGGATCTCAAGCAGATCACCGACTTCAACGGCGACAAGCTGGCCCTGGCGCTGATGGGCGAGCCCGAGCAGTTCACCTTCACGGGCTGGAACGACGAGACCGTCTACGCCTACGTGGTCAAGCCCTACGACTGGACCGAGAAGGCCGCCGCCGGCCAGAAGTGGCCGGTGGCCTTCCTGGTCCACGGCGGACCCCAGGGCAGCTTCGGCAACGACTTCCACTACCGCTGGAACCCCCAGGCCTACGTGGGCGCCGGCTTCGCCACCGTGGCGGTGGATTTCCACGGCTCGACCGGCTACGGCCAGGACTTCACCGACGCCATCAGCGGCCACTGGGGCGACCGGCCCCTCGAGGACCTGGAGAAGGGTCTGGCCGCCGCCCTGCGAACGCTACCCCTGGATGGACGGCGACCGGGTGGTGGCCGCCGGCGCCAGCTACGGCGGCTACATGATCAACTGGATGCACGGCCAGCCCTTCGCCGACAGCTTCAAGGCCTTCGTCTGCCACGACGGCAACCTGGACGAGCGGATGGCCTACTACGACACCGAGGAGCTGTGGTTCCCCGAGTGGGAGCACGGCGGGCACCGTCCCTGGTGCCGAGGACAGCGGCTACGGCAAGCACAACCCCGTCGACTACGTGCAGAACTGGCACGTGCCCACCCTGGTGGTGCACGGCGCCCTGGACTACCGCGTGGTCGACACCCAGGGCTCTGAGCACGTTCACCGCCCTGCGCCGCCAGGGCGTGCCGGCCCGGCTGCTCTACTACCCGGACGAGAACCACTGGGTGCTCAAGCCGCACAACTCGATCCAGTGGCACGACGAGGTCATGGGCTGGCTCACCAGGTGGATTAAATAGGCCGGGAAAATTATTTTCCTTGTCCCCCTCCTTTGCGGCGCCTATATTTAGCTGTGGAGAGGGCGGCGCCGTGTGGCGTTCGCGAACTGGAAAGGAGGAGGACGATGTTGAGTTTCAAAAAGATACTCTGCTCCACCGACTTCAGCGAACCGTCGTATGCCGGCCTTGATGCAGCCTGTGACCTGGCCCGGAGCTATTCCGGCCAACTGATCCTCGTGCACGTCGTGGAACCCATCCCCACTGCAGCGGTATCGATCGGCGATCATTCCGGGTTCAATGTCGCCGTTCACCAGAGGGTGCTCAAGGAGAATGCCGAGGGCTCGATCCGGCAGGTGGTACGGGAGCGGTTGCCCAAGGAGGTGCCGGTGAAGACGCTGATCGCCGAGGGGGACCCGGCCAACCAGATCGTGCGGGTGGCGGCCGACGAGGAGGTGGACCTCATCGTCATCGCCACCCACGGCCGCACCGGATGGCGGCACGTGGTCTACGGTTCGGTGGCCGAGCGGGTTGTCCGCCTGGCCGGCCCGGCGGTGCTCACCATCCGCACGCCCCGGGCCGGAACCACCGAGCCGGTGGCGGTCCGCGAACACCGGGTGGCGGAGATGGACCACGGCTATCCCCCGCATCCCGATACGTTCCCCGGGGGGCCGAAACCGCCGGAGCGGCCCCTGTGAGCCGTTATTTTTCGGGAACCGGTGTCTGATGCCGGCCGATGGCGGGTTTGGTGCGCCCATCCGTCTTGAACCATCCTGACGCCTCACCTATACTGGCGCGGTAGTTGTCGCGGCGCCGATTAGCGCTTCCCATCCGTCTCAAACAGCAGGGTCGATGAATACGCTCTCACGGACAGCCGGAATCCCTCTGATCTTATCCCTGCTCCTGGCCCTTCTCTCCTGCAGTCCGGAGCCGGTGGTCAACCGTGATGCGGATCCCACTGCCGGCGCCTACTTCGATTTCATCGCCGGTTTCGACCCCGCAAGGGCGAAGCTGGGGCGGCGGACCGACTTTGGCTGGCGCCACTGCCGCTACCTGGACAGCGGGTTCGACCTGGAGGACGGCGGACCCGGCACGCCGGTCCAGGGCCGGGGCGTACTGCGCTTCGACCGCCCCTGGGGCACCGGGCCGTTCGAACTGGAGTTGACCCTCCGTGCCGACCCGCCCTGCGAGGTGCTGGTGACGCTGAACGGCCGGACACTGGGCCGGCCGGAACTGCGGCGGGGGCCCACCAGCCATGCCTGGACCGTGGGCGGGGACGATCTCCAGCCGCGGAACAACCTGCTGGCCATTGAAGTGCCCCGGACCTCGGTGGTCCGGCTCAACCGCCTGGTCCTGCCGCTGTCTGAAATGTCGGTGGTGGATGGCCGGCGGCGGGTCCCCTTGCTGCCGGCCATGCCGCCCACGCGAATCAGCTACCAGGTCCGTCCCGGGGACGGGTCGCGCCTCGTCTTCGAGACCTTCTACCGCCGGCCGCCGGCCCGGCCGCCCGAGGGTGTGCTGCACTTCGACATCATGGCCGTCTGCCCGCCGCTGAAGGAGAAGGTGTTCCACCGCTCGGTCAGGGTGGGCGAGGATCAGGAAGATGTGATGATGGAGTCGGCGGAGGTGGACCTGACGCTTTTTGCCGGCAGCGACGTGGAGCTGATCTTCATCACCCGCTTCGAGGGCGAAACCCACTGGCCCATCGCCGGCGAGATCGGCTGGGGCCAGCCGCGGATGCTGCCGGCCCGGGGTGATGACCCGCAACCGCCGCTGATCATCTGGCTGGTGGACACCATGCGCGCGGACCATCTCTCCTGTTACGGGTATCCGCGGGACACCTCGCCGAACATGGACGCCCTGGCCGGGGAGGGTCTGCGCTTCGAACATGTGTCGGGCCAGAGCTCGTGGACCAAGTCGTCCATCGCCTCCCTGCTCACCGGCCTCTACCCCTCATCCCACGGCGCGGTGGGCCGCGAGGACCGGCTGCTGCCCGACGTGGCCACCCTGGCCCAGCACCTGAAGAGCCACGGCTACACCACCGTGGCCTTCTCGTCCAACGGCAACTTCTACGCCGATGACTGGGGCCTGATCCGCGGGTTCGACGAGGTGTGGGGCTACTGGGTGGAGCGGAGCGACCAGGACCGGGGGATGATGACCGCGGAGCTGGTGGAGGACCTCTTTGCCTGGCTGGAGCGGAATGCCGGCGAGCGGGTCTTTCTCTTTGTCCACACCATCGATCCGCACGATCCCTACTCGCCCCCCCCGCCTTATGACACGCAGTTCACCGGGGACTACAGCGGACCGTACCAGCAGTATGCGGACGTGCCCACACTGCGTGAGCGGGAAACCCTGGCCGAGCCGGACTTCCATCGCCACCGGCGGCAGGCGGTAGATCTCTACGACGGTGAAATCGCTTTCAACGATGCGGTGTTCGGTCAGTTTGTGGAGCGGCTGCGGGCCAGCGGGTTTTACGACCGTTCAGTCCTGGTGGTCACCTCGGACCACGGTGAGGAGTTCAGCGACCATCAGGACTGGGGTCACGGCCGGACACTCTACGGCGAACAGATCGAACTGCCGCTGATCATCCGCCTGCCCGGGGGCCGGCTCTCCGGCCAGGTGGTGGACGAGCGGGTGCGCCAGGTCGATTTGATGCCCTCGCTGCTGCACTGGCTCGGCCTGCCGGCGCCGCCCACCGCGGGGGTCAACTTTGCCGCCGACCTGGATGCGGGACGCCGGCCGTCCACGGGGGAGGTGCTGGCCGAAGAGAATCTGGACGGCCATGTGCTGTACAGCCTGATCGAGGGCCGCTACAAGTACATCCTGCGTCTGGACCCGTGGCACGGCGAAGCGCTCTTCGATATCGAAGCCGATCCCCTGGAGCGGGACAACCTCATCGGTTCACTCCCCGGCATTGCCGAACCGCTGGCCCAAAGGGTGGACGCCTACCGCCGCGAAGCCGAGGCGGCCCGCCAGTCCCGGGTGGACCCCGACCCGGTGGTGCTCTCCGACGACGAGATCGCCAACCTCAAGGCCCTCGGCTATCTGCAGTAATTAAACGAAACAGTTATTGCCTGAGGGTGCGGCGGACCAGCTTTTCCACAGTCAGGCCCTGGACCAGGAGGGAGAAGACCACCACCACGTAGGTGATGTCCACGATCAGGTTGCGGTGGGGGGAGGGGGGGATGGAAAGGGCCAGGGCAATGGCGATGCCGCCCCTGATCCCGGCCCAGGTGAGGATGCGGATGGTGGACGGCGGAAAGCCGCGTTTCTTGCGCAGCAGGATGATCGGGCCGCTCACCGCGACAAAGCGGCCGAAGAGCACGATGACGATGGCCGCCAGACCGGCGAGGAAGATCGTGCCGGAGAAGCGGAGAATCAACACTTCCAGGCCGATGAGCAGGAAGAGCAGGGCGTTCAGAATTTCGTCCACCACCACCCAGAAATTGTCCAGGTGTTCGCGGGTCTTCTCCGACATGGCCAGCAGCCGGCCGTGGTTGCCGATGAAAAGCCCGGCCACCACCATGGCGATGGGACCGGAGACATGGATCGTTTCCGCCAGGGCGTAGCCGCCGGTGACCACGGAGAGGGTGACCAGGATCTCCACCGTGTAGGCGTCCACCTCGCGCAGCATCAGGTAGGCGAAGTAGCCGAGAATGAAACCGTAGACCGCACCACCCACCGCCTCCTCGAGAAAAAGCAGCCCGCTGTGCCCGAGGGTGAACTCCTGCCCGCTCTGGATCACCCCGAAGATCAGGGTGAAGACCACCACCCCCACCCCGTCGTTGAACAGCGCCTCCCCGGAGATCATCACCTCCAGGTTTTTCGGCACCCCCACCCGTTTGAGCAGGGCCAGTACGGCGATGGGGTCGGTGGGTGAGATCAGCGCGCCGAAGAGCAGGGCGTAGATGTAGGGCAGTTGCAGACCCAGCAGGGGCATGGCATACCAGGTGAGCGTGCCCACCACCACCGTGGAGATCAGAATTCCAACAGTGGCCAGCAGCGAGATGGCCCATTTCCGTTCGGCGAGATCGGAGAGGTTGATCTCCAGCGCCCCGGCAAAGAGCATCGCGCCGAGGATGCCGTGCATCAGCAGCTTGTTGAAATCCACCGGCTCGATCAGCGAACGCAGCCAGTCCATGTCGATGAAGCCGGCGCTGCCCAGACCGATGAGCACCAGCGAGGTGAACAGCCCGCCGATGGTCACCCCGATGTGGGTGGGCAGACCGAAGTAGCGCTCGTTGGTGAAGCTGATCACGGTGGTCAGGGTGATCAGCACGGCGATGACGGTGAAGAAATCCATGCCCAAGAGAGTAGGTAAAGTTGCAGACCTTTGTCAATGCGCTGCCCCGCGCTTTCCGTCCCGCCAGATTTCCCTTTCGTCACCGGTTTGATCCGAGTCGTCACATAGATCGATCGCCGCAGCTTCTATCACGTTATAGGAAACAGTAAGAAGAAGTTTGGTAATCGGAAGGGCAAAGAACAAACCGGATAGCCACAAAAACGGCGGGCCGTTCAGCCCGGCGGTCCGCCGTGAAAAATGAAGAACACGATACCAATAACAAACACGTGTCATTGATCAGAAGGTTTGGTGAAAACGGAAGAGGAGGGGGTAGGACGTGCCGGGAGCCTTTGCAAAGGAGGTGATTCGGTCCGCACGACAGTGCATCGAGAAAGGTGGCCCCTGAAGCTTTAAAGAATTCACCAAACATGTTTTGGTTTCATTGGGAGGTCGGTGACAATGTGTAGAAAAATCCTTCGATTCCTCATTGCTGCAGTGTTCATCACCAGTCTGGCCGCGCCCGGTGCGCTGGCCGACACCCAGGACGGCACCATGTCCGGGCAGGTGATCGATGCTGGCGGCGTCCCCCTTCCCGGGGTGACCGTAATCGTAACCGGCCCGGTCCTCCAGGGTGACCGCATGGCGATCACCGACGGCGAGGGCCGCTGGCGTATCCCCCTGGTGCCGGTTGGTCCCGGATACCAGGTCTCTGCTGCGCTCGACGGCTTCCAGGCGGTGATCCAGACCGACATCAAGGTCAACATCGGCGCCAACACCCGTGTCGACTTCACCCTCACCGAGGGCAGCGGCGACCTGGGTGAGATAACGGTGACCGCCGAAGCCCCGTTGCTCGACGCCAGGAAGTCGGGGATCAGCGAAACCATCACCTACGAGTTCATGGAGGACATCCCCACCGGGCGGACGTACTTCGACGCAATGCAGATGGCCGCCGGCGTGGCCGGTGCGGGCAATGTCAACGCCCACGGCGCCGACGACTCGGACAACATCTACCTGGTGGACGGCGTGGACACCACCGACAATGCCACCGGGACCTTCGGCCTCAACTTCAGCTACGAGGCGATCCAGGAAGTGGAAATGAAGACCGGCGGGTTCGAAGCCGAGTATGGCCGGGCCACCGGCGCCATCGCCAACGTGGTGACCAAGTCGGGCGGCAACGAGTTTCACGGCGCCGTCCCCATCTACTACACCAATCTCGACATGACCATGCACCAGGCGTCGGATCGCGTTGCGGTGGAGCAGGAGGACCAATACCAGGTCGAGCCCAGCCTGTCCATCGGCGGTCCGATCCTGCGTGACAAACTCTGGTTCTTCGCCTCGTACAACAACCTCACCCGCCGCATCGATGGAATCAACGATTTCGACGAGGTGGTCAAGCGGAGCGAGATCTTCGAGGAGATCATGGGCAAGCTGACCTGGCAGATCAATCCGGACAACAAGATCATCGGCCAGGCTTCAGTCGATCCGGCTTCTATCGACGGCCGCGACTCCCTCGACCCGGACATCATGGCCAGCGCTTACGACATCCAGGAGCAGGGCGGCTTTCTCTACAAACTGCAGTGGACCAGCATCTTCACCCCCAACCTGTTCCTCGAGACCCGGGTGGCGTCCCACGAGGTGAACCTGACCATCGGTCCGGCCAACGCCTCGCCGATGGACGACCGGATTATCGACGACCAGAACGGTGGGGGCCGGATTTATTACGGCAACACCGATTCCACCACCGACATCAACCGTCCCCGCCAGCAGTACTCCGCGGTGCTCAACTACTACCGCGGCGACTGGGCCGGAGAGCACAACTTCAAGTTCGGGGCCGAATACCAGAACTTCGAGTTCGCCGAGGACGGCGATCTACCCCAACACCTTCACCATCAACCGGATCAACAACCAGACCGGGGAGCCGCTCCCCGACCAGTGGCTGAACCAGACCAATCTCTCCACCACCAATTCCGGAGACATCCTGACCCTCTTTGCCCAGGACAGCTGGACCTGGCAGGACAACTGGTCGTTCAACCTTGGCGTCCGTTACGAGAAGCAGACCCAGGACAACGATGTGGGCGAACAGGTATATAACTTCAATAACCTGATCGCCCCGCGTTTGGGCGTCGCCTGGGACATCAACGGTGATGGCCGGTCAAAGGTATACGCCAACTACGGCCGTTACTACGACGCGGTGGGCACCTACCTCGGCCAGTTCATCAACCGGGGAACCAACGTCACCACCCGCTACGACGGCACCTACGATCCCAACGACCCCACCAACCCCGACAACTGGGAGGTGGTCTCGATCACCGGCGGCGACGAGAACACCAACGTCGCCGATCCCAATCTTGACCCGAACCTCAAGGACGAGATCATCGTCGGCTACGAGTTCGAGTTCGCCAACGATTTCTCGGCCGGGGCCAAGTTCATCTACAACTGGCAGAAAAACATGATCGAGGACGTCATCGGCAACGAGGACGAGGTCCGCGCCGGTGAGACCAACGACGTCTGGTACTACGTGACCAACGTGGAAAGAGCGAGGAGATACTACAAGGGCCTCGAGCTGCAGCTGAAGAAGCGGCTCTCCAACAACTACCAGTTCCTGCTGGTCTACACCCTTTCCGAGGCCACGGGCTCCATCGCCAACGGCAACCAGTCGGAAGGAACAACCGAGGCCTTCGACATGACCGAGGCAGGGTACAACCGTTACGGTTATGCGCCGTGGGACGACCGGCACTACATCAAGCTCAACGGCTCCTACCACCTGCCCTGGGGCATCATCGCCGGGGCCGGCGTCGGCTGGCGCAGCGGCCGGCCTTACTCGCGCATCGGCCAGGTGGGCGACTACCTGCTGCCGGGCACCAACACCAACGCTTTTGACGGCTGGGATTACTATGTGGATCCGCGCGGTTCCTATCGTCTGGGCCACCTCTGGTGGATCGACCTGCGGCTGGCCAAGGACTTCAACATCGGCGACACGGAACTGAGCGTGATCCTTGACGCCTTCAACGTGACCAACAATCAGTTCATCGGCTCCCGCCGGGAAGATGACAACGACGCGTTCGGCACACCAAACGCTTGGCAAGCGGCAGGCAACTTTGTTGTCGGCCTGAAATACTCCTTCTGACCTCCAGAGGGTAAGCGCCATACTCCAGGGGAAGTCGCTTGATGGCGGCGGCTTCCCCCTTTTTTTGCCCGCTGGTTTCACGGGGATTCTACTGCGACGTCGGATATGCAGCGATCTCGGGCACTTTCCACGAAGAAATCAGGCGTGGCCGGAGGGGGGGTGGGTGAAAATGGCGTCCAGGCCGGTGAGGGTGCGCAACTGCGGCGCGGCGCGGCGGATCTCGTCCAGCGTGCCGTCAAAGACCGTTTTGCCATCGTGGATGATCACCACCCGCTGGCAGAACCCTTCCAGGGGGCACAGCTCTCTGGAGGAGAAGATCACCGCGGTGCCTTCGCCGGCGATGCGCAGGATGGTCTTCCTGGTCCGCTGGCCCGCCTCCGGCTCGAGACCGCTGAACGGCTCGTCGAGGATCAGCACCCGGGGCCGGTGGAGCAGGGCGGCGGCGAGCATCAGCACCTGCTTCTGCTGACGGTCCAGGTGGTGGGGCAGGGCGTCCAGCCGTTCCCCCAGGTCGAATTCCTCCAGCAGCGCCCGGGCCCGGTCCAGCCACTGGGTGTCCGTTCTGGATCGCGCCAGGATGATCATGTGGTCCCAGACGGTCAGGTGCTCGAAGAGCCGCGGTTCCTCGGGGACAAAGATCAGTTGCCGGCGCGCCTCCGCCGGGTAGAGGGCGAGGTCGAAACCGCCCACCGAGATGCTGCCGGCGGTGGCCGGGGTCACCCCGGCCAGGCAGCTCAGCGTGGTGCTCTTGCCCGCACCCTCCGGGCCCACCAGTCCCAGCACCTCGCCGGGCTGGAGCGCCAGGTCGAGGTGGTCCACGGCCGGACGGTTGTCGTAGGTCTTGACCAGTCGACGAACCTGCATCATCGGCAGCGGGGCTGGGTTGTTGATTTCATGTGCCGGCGATTGCACGTGTCTGCTCCATCTGATCGGGGTATTTCGAGCGGGTCTTCCGAAATCCAACTCGGAGTGTCAGGACTGACCACCCGCACCCTTTTTTACGTTAGTTGTTCCGAGAGTGTTTCCATCAATTTTACACTTGTATAACGTTTGACACGCCAAAATATTTCATCACGCAGACGTTTTTGTTCAAAAATATTTCCGGGACCCGGGAAAGGAACTTTAGTTGACGTTTTGCGTTAACAATGGTGGATGCGCCGGCGGGCCGTATGTTCCTGTGGTATCTTTCAGACAGGAACCATCCGCGGGGCGGTTGGGGGTGTGGAACAAGAGTGCCGCGCTGTATCTGTCCGGTTGGCGCACCTGTGCTGTTCATACGAAGCCCGGAGGTCTGCCGTCCCCATGACCACCAGCCCTGACAGTCAACCCCCGGTCATTTACATCAGCACCGATGGCGGATACGAGGTATTTGCTCTCGACACCCGCCTGTTCGATTCCCTCGCCGGCCCCGACCAGCGGGACCAGTTGATCGGCGCGCTCACCGAGGCCCGCTCCAGGGGCGAGGCCGGCGGGAGCATCGACCCTGAGTTCCTGCGTTCCGCCCTGGCCGACCGTACCCCTTCCGGGCAGGTCCAGACGCGGTTGCTGGTCCGGTCCCCCGGCCGGATCCTGCTGGTGGTGGTGGAAAGCATCGACTGGATCGGGGCCGAGGGCAACTACGTCTGTCTTCACGTCGGTGAAGCGACCCACCTGATGCGCGAGACCATGACCGGAGTGGAAGGACAGCTGGACCCGACCCGTTTTGTCCGGATCCACCGCTCCACCATCGTCAACCTCGACCGGATCGTGGAGATGAAGCCGGCCTGCCGGGGGGAATACGAGGTGGTGCTGGAGAACGGCCAGACGCTCAAGCTGAGCCGCACCTACCGCACGGAGCTGGAGCGCCGCATCGGCGACCTTCTCTGAATTATTCGGATTGAATGGTCTTCTGCAGCGGCAGGTGGATCTTCACCAGCAGGCCGCCGCCCGGGGCGTTTTCGGCACGGATATCGCCCCCGTGGGCCCTGATGGCGCTGGAACTGATGGCCAGGCCGAGGCCGCTGCCCCCGCTGAGCCGGTCACGGGCTTCGGTGGTGCGGAAGAAGGGGCGGAACAGGCTCTCCAGTTGCTCCTCCTCCACGCCCGGGCCGTGGTCGCGAACAGTGACCCGCAGCCCGGGGTCATCCCCCGATGTTCTCTCCATGGCCACTTCCACCGTGCTCCCGTCCGCCGAGTGGAGCAGTGCATTACGCACCACGTTTTCCACCGCGCTGCGCAGCATGTCGGCGTCACCTGCAATCAGGCAGCCGCCTTCGGCCTCCAGCAGCACCCGGCACCCCCGGGCCTCGGCCTCGAAGGAGGCGTCGGCGACGATACCCTGCAGCAACGCGTTCATGTCCAGCTCCCGGCGCTCGAGGGTTTCAGACCAGGTTTCCAGACGGCTCACCGTGAGCAGCTGGCTGATCAGCTGGTTCAGCCGCTCGCTCTCCCGCTCGATGCGGTCCAGCTGGGTGCCGGCCTCCCCGTCGGAGCCCTGGCGGGCCAGCTCCAGCGCCACCCCCAGACGGGTCAGCGGCGTGCGGAGTTCGTGGGAGATATCCCGCAGCAGCCGCTGCTGGGAGCCGATCAGCGCCTCGATCCGTTCGGCCATGGAATCGAAGTCGCGGGCCAGGTCGCCGAGCTCGTCGCGTCGCCGGCTCACCGTTCCGCCCACCCGTGCCGTGAGGTCGCCCCGGGTCAGTTTCCGGGCGGCGGTGCGCAGCCGGCTCACCGGTGAGGTGAGCTGGCGGGCCAGCAGGTAGCAGACTCCGCCCACCACCACCAGCATCAGCAGCAGGCGCGGGATCAGCGTGCCCGGCTCCAGCGGGGTGTGGCCGAAGTCGGGCCGGCGGAACATCACCAGGGCGGCGTAGCGGTTCCCCTCGTTGTCGGTCACCAGCCGGGCGTGGATCATGGCTTCCCGTTCACGCAGGATACCCGGTTCCCGTCCCTCCAGTGTCTGCCGGATCAGCGGGTCCAGCCCCGGGGGATGGCGCCGGCCGTTGATCTCCCGCCCCTGCTGGTCAAAGAGCAGGATGCGCAGCCGGTTGCGGCGGCCCAGGTTGTCCAGGCGTTTGCCCAGCCCCTGCAGCCCGTCGCGGCGCAGGATCGCCTCCACCGCTTCGCTGTGGAGCAGCATGCTCTCCTCCAGCGACCGCTGGCGCGGGGCGTCGGCCCGCGGGCGGGTCCAGTAGGGCGAGGTGGTGACGGTGAGGGCCACCAGTACGGCGCTGGCCACCCAGAACCAGACAAAGATCCGTAAAAAGAGTGTTCGCATCCGCAGATCCCCACCCGCCAGCGGCGGGTGTCACTGTCCGTTGGCCACGGTCGGGTTGACGTAAAGGTATCCCTGGCCGCGCACGGTTTTGATCCGCTCGCTCCCGTCGGGCATCGGACCCAGCTTCTTTCGCAGGTTGCTCACGTGGACGTCGAGGCTGCGGTCAAAGGGACTGGGCCGCTTCTTCAGCACCTCACGGGACAGCTCGTCCCGGCCGGCCACCTGCCCGTGGTTCCGCAGCAGCATCTCCAGCAGGCTGAACTCCACGCCGGTGAGGGTGATCTCGCTGCCCGAGCGCCGCACGGCCCGGGCGCCCGGATCCAGTTCGATGTCTCCCACGCGGAGGGTCTGGGCCTGGCCCGCGCCTTCGGTGACCACGTCCCCGGTCCGGCGCAGCACGGCCCGCAGCCGGGCGGCGAGCTCCCGGGGGTTGAACGGTTTGGGCATGTAGTCGTCGGCGCCGATCTCCAGTCCCACGATCCGGTCGATCTCCTCCCCCCGGGCGGTGAGCATGATAACCGGCAATGATGTCCGGGCCCGGATCTGCTTCAGGGTTTCGAACCCGTTCAGCCCGGGCATCATCACGTCGAGCACGGCCAGGGCAAACTCGCCGGAGACGGCCCGCTGGACACCGCTGACGCCGTCCTGGACCGCTTCCACGGAAAAACCCTCCCGCTCCAGGTATTCGCTCACCAGGCCGCACAGTTCGATGTCGTCATCGATGATCAAGATCCTGGACATTCCGCGCTCCTTCCCTTTGCCTGCCCCACCCCCTGAAACGAAACCGGGCGGGATGATGTTCCCCAGTATATCGCATGAAAGTTCTTTATTTTCAAGCGTTAATAGAACTTTACCGCCGCTTGATATTTCTTAATGCTTTTTTGATGTACTTTATCAGCGGCAGTTAATACTTTTGGACCGCCGATTGTCCAATGGGTGAAGCAGAAAACATAACCGGAACTGACCTGCAAAACATGATGTTCAGCAAGAGGAGGGGATCGCAGATGAAACTGAATGGAACACTGATACTTATCCTGCTGGTGACGCTGGTGGCGCTCACCGGTATGGCCTGGACCGCCGGCGATGAACAACCGGTCTGCCCGCGCACCGGCGATCCGGCGAGCTGCACGGCCGATGGCCCCCACGGCCCCCGCGGTATGGCAGGCCCGCACCACCGGCCGGACCGCATGGCCGAGGCCCTCGACCTCACCGACCAGCAGCGTGACGCCATGCGTGAGATCATGGACGCCGCACGGGAGGCCACCCGCTTGCGGAAGGAGGCCGCGCTGGCCGACATCCTGACCCCCGAGCAGTTGGCCCGGTTGGAGGAGATCAAGGCCCGTGAGGGCGCCCCCGGCGACATGGAGCGGCCGGACCGGGCCGGGCGCAAGGGGCGCAAGGGCGGCCAGAGCCAGAAGGGCGGTGACCGGGGCGATATGGCTGCCCGCCGCCTGGAGCAGATGACCGAAAACCTCGACCTGACCCCCGAACAGCAGGAGCAGATCCGCCTGATCCTCGAGGAGTCCGCGCCGCCCCAGCGGTCCGAAATCCGGGACCGCATCCGGGAGGTGCTGACCCCCGAGCAGCAGCAGAAGATGGACCAGCAGCAGTTGCGGCGCCAGGGCACCACGCCTGACCAGGGACGGGGGATGAACCAGGGCCGCCAGGGGCGGAGCCCCCACGGCCGCGGGCCGGCCGGTGATGATCCGGGCCTGGGCCCACAGCTGGCGCGGCAGCTGAACCTCACCGCGGAGCAGCGCACCGCGGTCCGCGAGCTGATGACCGAGATCGACGAGCAGCAGCAGAAGCAGACCCGGAGCCAGATCGAAGAGTTGCTGACGCCCGAGCAACGGGAAAAGCTGGAGCAGCTTCACCGGAACTGACCTTCTCCCCCACCGGATTCCAGATCCCGGCCGGCTGGCGCCAGGAGGGGCTGCCGCCGGCCGGGTAGACATCCCACCCAACAACTTGATCTGAACAGCGGTGTCTGTCAGGGTAATGGCTGCGTGTCATCGGAAGGAGAGGTGGGGGTGGACGTCCTGCCCCGCCGGGGCGTGCCAAAAGGAGGTACGAGGTGAAGAAGGACCGATTCCGCCGGCCGGCAGCCCTGCTGCTCACCACTCTTCTCCTGCTCAGCCTGGGCGCGGAGCTGCTGGTGCTCACGTCCTGCGGCAAGGACGAACTGCAGTCCCGCCGCCCGCCCGCCGCCATGGTCATCGACGGCGCCTGGAGCGACTGGGAAAAGATCCCCGTTCACCAGGTGGATGAGATGGACGGCCTGGTGGTGGGGGTGGCCAACGACGAGGGCTATCTCTACCTGATTGCCCGCAGCAGTGACCTGCAGCTGGCCCGGCGGCTGCGGGTGCTGGGGCTGGTGGTTCAGGCTGCCGGCGCGGGCGGTTCGGACCTGGAGATCCGCTACCACGGCAGCGTGGCCCTCTCCGACAATCTGACGCGGGCCGGCGGGGGCCCCGGGGGCGGTCGCATGCCGCTGCCCTTCGAGACCGGCGAGGGCTCGGGCCTCCCGGTGCCGGGGAGGATCGTGGTGGAACAGGGCGGCCGCGTGCGCACCATGTCCGAAAGCCTCCCCGACGGCCCGGCCGCCGGATCCGACATCGAGGGGGATGTCTACTGCTACGAGTTCCGGCTCCCGCTGGACGCCCTGTTCGGCGGTGCGGCCCTGGAGCGGGGCGTTGGTGGACAGAAGGTCCGGCTGGTACTGCAAAGCGGGAAGATGACCTCGGAGGTCCGGCAGCAGATGATTGCCCTGAGAAATTCCCGCGGCAACTCGGGCAAAAGGGGTGGCGGTCCGGACAGCGGTATGGGCGGCGGCGTGGGTCTCCCAGGCGGTAAGCCGCGGAAACTCGTGGCCACCGTCAAACTGGCCGGGCCCGCCTGAACCGGGAGGCGGATATTCCTCGCCTGTTCCCGGGTTCCCGGCTCTGCTATTATTTCTTCGAGTTCAGATCGATGACATCATTCCATTCCAGAGGTTCCATGACCGACCACTTCTGCCGCAGCGACTATCTCTCCTGGTATCTTCCCCGCCTCAGGCAGCACGAGCGGGCGATCAACCTCCATTCCAGCGGCGTGGCCGCGGTCTTCCCGGCCCAGCTGGACATCGGCTATGACGGCAACCCCTACGAGGCGGCCACCAGCTTCGAGGCCGCCCTGGCCGGCTGGCTGGGGATCCCGCCGGAGGAACTGGTCTTCTCGCCGGGGGCCACCGCGGGCAGCCTGCTGGGCCTGCTCTGCACCACCGGTCCCGGCGACCGGCTGGTGATCGAACAGCCGGTCTACGAGCCGATGCTGCGCCAGGCCGAGCGTCTGGGCCCGGTGCAGCGGCTGGTCCGCCGTTTTGACCACGGCTGGCAGCTGCCGCTGGGCGACGCCGAAGCGCTGATCACCCCACAGACCGGCCTGGTGATGATCACCGAGCCGCACAACCCCAGCGGCGTGGTGTCCAAGCGCGAGGACGTGCTGGCCCTGGCCGCCATGGCGGCGGACCGGGGCGCGCTGCTGGTGATCAACGAGGTCTACCGCGGCTTCGGCCATACCGACTCGTTCCACGGCCTGGCGGACAACGTGGTGGTGGTCTCCAGCCTCTCCAAGCTGTTCGGCTCCTACTGGGCCCGCCTGGGCTGGATCTCGGCCCGCGCCGACCTGGTGGAACGGATCCGCTGGGGCCACCTCAACATGGGTATGGCCGCCGCGCCCTGCGCCATGGCCGGCCTGGCCTTCATGGAGCAGGCCGACCAGCGCCGGGACGCCGCCCGCGCGCAGGCCCGGGACGGCATCGACACGGTGCAGTCCTGGGTCGAGGCGGATAAAAACCTCTCCTGGCACCGTTCGCAAGGCCCCGGCTTCGCCTGTGTCGGGTTGCCCGGCGGGGTGGACGACATGGCCCTGGCCGAACGCCTCTGCGACGAGCATGGTCTGCTGCTGGTCCCCGGCACCCTGTTCGAATCCCCGGGCACCCTCCGGGTCAGCTGGCTCGATGCCGGCCAGCGGCTGGAAGAGGGACTGGCGCTGGTGTCCCGGGCGCTGGGAACGGCCTGACAGTGCCACGCCTCCCTTCGGCTGGCTGACGGCGAGCATCTTGAGAAAGGGCTGGCCAGACCCACCGCAAACAACTAGAATCTCCCACCATGGTTGAATCATCCCCCTTCAATCCGGCCCCGCTCATCGCCCGGGAACTGGACCTGCCCCGGTCCAGCGTGGATGCTGTGGTGCGGCTGCTGGCCGAGGGCAACACCGTCCCCTTCATCGCCCGCTACCGCAAAGAGGTCACGGGCAGTCTCGACGAAGTCCAGATCCGCGCGGTGGAGGAGCGGCAGGACTACCTCACCGGACTGGACACCCGGCGCAAAGCGATTCTCGCTTCCATCGAAGAGCAGGGGAAGCTGGACGACGGGCTGCGTGCCAGGATCGAGGCCTGCACCACCAAGGCGGAGCTGGAAGACCTCTACCTGCCCTTCAAGCGGAAACGGCGCACCCGGGCCACCATGGCCCGGGAGCGGGGCCTCGAACCGCTGGCCCTGCGGATCCTGGACCAGCCGGCCCAGGGGCAGCCGCTGGTCGAAGCCCGGGCCTTTGTCGACCCGGAAAAGGGTGTGGACGACGCCGAGGCCGCCCTGGCCGGGGCCCGGGACATCTGCGCCGAGAAGGTGGCCGAGTCGGCAGACGTGCGGTCCGCTGTCCGCCGGCGGTACTCCCGCGAGGGGAAGCTGCTGGCCGCCGTGGTCAAGGGCAAGGAGGACGAAGGCCGCAAGTTCAGCGACTACTTCGACTACTCGGAAGCCGTGTCGTCCATCCCCTCCCACCGCTTTCTTGCCGCGCAGCGGGGGGAAGCGAGGGGGTTCTGAAGCTGAAGATCGTCATCGACGACGAACCGCTGATCAGGAGGATTCTCGGGCTGGCCGGCCTCAGGGCAGGGTCGCCATTCGCCGGCCAGCTCACGGCCGCGGTGGAGGACGGTTACAAGCGGCTCATCGCCCCCGGCGTGGAGAGCGACGTGCGGGCCGACCTGAAAACCCGCTCCGACGTTGCGGCAGTGGATGTCTTTGCCCAGAACCTGCGCAACCTGCTGCTGGCCGCCCCCCTGGGCAGCCGGCCGGTGATCGGGGTCGACCCGGGCCTGCGCACCGGCTGCAAGTGCGTCTCTGTATCGCCCACCGGTGATTTCCTGGGGAACATGGTTTTCAACCTGGTCCGGGGCCGGCAGGCCCTGGAGAGCGCGGGGCGCGACTTTACGGCCTTTGTCAAACGCCACCAGCCGGCGGCCATCGCGGTGGGCAACGGCACGGGAAGCCGCGAGGCCGAGCAGTTCGTGCGCCGCTGCCTCAAGGAGGCGGGCGCCGGCGAGGTCATCGTGCTCGCGGTGAGCGAGGCCGGGGCCAGTGTCTACAGCGCCTCCCCGGTGGCCATCGAGGAGTTCCCCGATCTCGACGTGACGGTGCGCGGGGCGATCTCCATCGCCCGCCGGCTGCAGGACCCGCTGGCCGAGCTGGTGAAGATCGAGCCCAGGGCCATCGGCGTGGGCCAGTACCAGCACGACGTGAACCAGACACTGCTGTCGCGCAAGCTGGACGAGGTGGTGGAAAGCTGTGTCAACGGGGTGGGCGTGGAGCTGGGCACCGCCAGTGCGGCCCTGCTCTCCCGGGTGGCCGGCATCGGGCCGAAGACCGCGAAGAACATCGTCAGCTTCAGGCAGGAGCAGGGCACCATCCGCAACCGCCGGCAGCTGCTGAAGGTCAAGGGTCTGGGCCAGCGGGCCTACGAACAGGCGGCCGGGTTCCTGCGGGTGCGGGACGGCGACCAGCCGCTGGACGCGTCGGCGGTCCATCCCGAGCGCTACGGCCTGGTGAAACGCATCGCCAAAGACATGGGCCTGGGCATCGAGCAGCTGATGGGTGATCCGGCGCTGCCCGACCGCATCGACATCGCCGGCTACGTGGGTGACGGGGTGGGGGAGCCGACCCTGCGGGACATTGTCGATGAGCTGAAGAAGCCGGGGCGGGACCCCCGGGAAGAGTTCACCGCTCCGGCGTTTCGCGAGGACGTGCAGGCCATCGAGGACCTGGAGCCGGGCATGGTGCTGGAGGGCGTGGTGACCAATGTCACCAACTTCGGGGCCTTTGTGGATGTGGGCGTTCACCGGGACGGCCTGGTGCACATCTCCCAGCTGGCTGACCGCTATGTCAGGGACCCTGCCGAGGTGGTGGGGGTGGGCGACCGGATCACGGTGCGGGTCCTCGATGTTGACCTGGCACGGGGCCGGATCTCGTTTACGGCGAAGAAGGCACCGTGACCATGAACCAGGAACCGTCGCAGGACCAGGCCGGGGACGATTCCCCCATCCCCCCGATTATCGTTCACCGCCGCGGGGTCTGGGCCACCGTGCGCCTGGCCCTGGCCGGCACCGAGCAGAACTTCACCAGCGGCTCCATCGGCCGGGCCGTCTTCCTCCTCGCCGTCCCCATGGTTCTGGAGATGGTGCTGGAGTCGGTCTTCGCCGTCACCGACGCCTTCTTCGTCTCCCGCCTGGGAGTCGACGCCGTGGCCACGGTGGGGTTCACCGAGGCGATCATCACCCTGGTCTTTGCCGTGGCCGTGGGGTTGAGCATGGCCACCACCGCCATGGTGGCCCGCCGCATCGGCGAGCAGGACGAGAACGGGGCCACGGTGGCCGCGGTGCAGGCGGTGGCCCTGGGGATCTTCGTCTCGCTGCTCATCGCCGTACCCGGGGCCGTCTTTGCCCGGCAGCTGCTGGGGCTGATGGGCGGGACGCCGGAGCTGGTGGCCGCCGGGTCGGGCTACACCGCGGTGCTGCTGGGCGGCAGCACCACCATCATGCTGCTCTTCCTGATCAACGCGGTTTTCCGCGGCGCCGGGGATGCGGCCACCGCCATGCGGGTGCTCTGGCTGGCCAACGGGATCAACATCGTCCTCGACCCCTGCCTGATTTTTGGCCTGGGGCCCTTCCCCGAGCTGGGGGTCACCGGCGCGGCGGTGGCCACCACCATCGGCCGGGGCACCGGGGTCCTACTCCAGCTCTGGATCCTCTTCCGCGGCAAGACACGGGTCCGCTTCACCGCCCGGGTGCTGAAACTGCGGCCGCGGGTGATGCTGCGACTGATCCGTATCTCGGTGGGCGGCGTGCTGCAGTTCCTCATCGGCACCTCCAGCTGGGTCTGCCTGGTCTGGATCATCGGGCGCTTCGGCTCCGGTGCGGTGGCCGGCTACACCATCGCCATCCGCGTCATCATCTTCGCCATCATGCCTGCCTGGGGCCTGGCCAACGCCGCGGCCACCCTGGTGGGCCAGAACCTCGGGGCGGGGCAGCCGCAGCGGGCTGAGACATCGGTCTGGCGGGCCGCGCTCTACAACATGCTCTTCCTGGTGGGGCTGGCCGTTATTTTCATCGTTTTTGCCGAACCGGTGATCCGCCTGTTCAGCGACGACCCGGAGGTTGTGGCCTTCGGCATCGACTGCCTGCGCTTCATCAGTTACGGCTACGGGTTCTACGCCTATGGCATGGTGATGGTGCAGGCCTTCAACGGCGCCGGCGACACCACCACGCCCACGGTGATCAACTTCTTCTGCTACTGGCTGTTCCAGATCCCGCTGGCCTTTGCGCTGGCCAGCTGGACCGCCCTCGGCGCCAGCGGCGTCTTCATCGCCATCACCGCGGCCGAATCGCTCATCGCCGTGGTGGGTATCCTGGTCTTTCGCCGGGGGACGTGGAAGACGAGGAAGATCTGATCCCCATTGGACTTTCCCGCCTCATCGGCCTATTCTAGGAGTACATGCGGCGGCCCGGACAGGGCCGCGCTTTCATCGCACAACAAATAAGTTCCCGGAGGGCTTCCGATGAAGATCCGTCTTCTGCTCACCATCATTCTGGTTTTCGGCTGGTCTGCCGTCCCGGCGGTTCCGGGCGATGAAGTCGTTGTTCCGCCGCCCACCGAAGTACCCGGCCTGGTCTACGATGCCGAATTTTTTCCCGGGGCGACGTACGATCCCGCGATCCCCACGCCGGAAGAGGTCCTGGGCCATCGCATCGGCGATCGTTTCCCCGACCCGGCCTCCATCGAGCGTTGTCTCCGTGTCTGGGCCGAGGCCAGCCCCCGGGCGAAGCTGGTGGAATACGCGCGGAGCCACGAGGGCCGGCCGCTGCACTACGTCATCCTCACCTCCGAGCGGAACATGGCCCGGCTGGATGAGATCAGGGATGGCATGGCCCAACTGGCCGACCCCCGGGGGCTGTCCGGCGAGGACGCCGACCGGCTGCTGGAAGAGTTGCCGGCGGTGGGCTGGTTCGCCTACTCGATCCACGGCAATGAAACTTCCGGCGCCGATGCGGCCCTGGCCGTGATCTATCACCTGGCGGCGGCCACCGGCGACGACGTGGATACACTGCTGGACGATCTGGTGGTGATCGTCGATCCGCTGCAGAATCCCGACGGCCGGGAGCGGTTTTACAAGCAGACCGCCGAGCACCGCGGCACCATGCCCAATCTCGACAGCCAGTCGATGCTCCACCGCGGCTACTGGCCCTCGGGCCGGGGCAACCACTACCTCTTCGACCTCAACCGCGACTGGATCCTTGGAGTGCACCCCGAGACCCGCGGCCGGCTGGAGGCGGTGGGAAACTGGCGGCCGATGCTGATGGTGGACGGCCACGAGATGGGATCCCAGGACACCTACCTCTTCTCTCCGGGCCGGGAACCGCTGAACCCCTTCTTCCCCGAGCGGCGCTGGCACTGGGCCTCGATCTTTGCCAGCGACCAGGCCCGGGCCTTCGACGTTTACGGCTGGCCGTACTACCATGGCGAGTGGAACGAGGAGTGGTACCCCGGTTACTCGTCCTGGGCCGGGTTCAGGGGCGCCATCTTCATCCTCTACGAGCAGCCCCGTATCGCCGAGGACGCCGTGCGCAAGCCGTCGGGCGAACTGGTGACCTACCGCGAGTCGGTACACCACCAGGTGGCCAGCACCATGGCCAACATGAACACCCTGCACCGCAACGGCACCCGGCTCCTCGAAGAATTCCTCGAGGAGCGGAGAAAGGTCACCGGCAGCCAGAGCCCCTTTGCCGAGGGCTACTTTGCGGTGCTGGCCTCCGCCAACCGGGGCCGGATGAAGGCCTTCGAGGATCTGATGGCCCTCCAGGGTGTGGATGTTTACCGGACCAGTGAGAAGTTGACCGTGAACGGGGCCGTGGGCCAGCTGGGGCGGACGAAGGACGGTGCCGTCATTCCGGCGGGCAGCCTGCTCATCCCCCGGCGGCAGCCCGAGGCGCACCTGGTGGCGGCGCTGCTCGACTTTGATCCGCGCATGAAACCGGAGACCCTGCGCCGCGAGCGGGAGGAGCTGCTGCTCAAAGGTCGCTCCCGGATGTATGACATCACTGCCTGGAACATCACCATGCTCTACGGCCTGGAGGCCTATGCTGTCCCGGGTCCGCTTCCCGGTTCCGCCGAAGCGCTGGCCGGGGTGGAAGCGGTGGAGCTTGCGGCGGTGAGCAGGACTGACGAGACCGTCGCCTGGGTGGTGGACGGGGCCGACGACCGCTCGGTGGCCGCTGCCGCCCGGTTGATGGAGCGCGGTGTGCAAGTGCGCGTGGCCGACAAGGCGTTCTCCTTTAACGGACAGAAGTTCACCCGCGGGTCGGTGCTGGTGACCCTCAACGACAACGAGGTTTTTGACGGTGACCTGGTCTCGGTAGTCGGCGAGGTCACCGGACGGCTTGAACTGGCCGTGCAGCCGGTGACCACCGGTCTGGGCCAGGGTGAGCTGCCCGACATGGGCGGGCGGCACTTCCGGCTGCTCAACCAGCCGGCGGTGGCTTTGCTCACCCGCGGCCGCACCGGCAGCACCGACTTCGGCTCCATCTGGCACGCGCTGGACCACACCCTGGGCATCCGCCACTCCCAGCTCGACGAGGAGAGCGCCGGATACAGCGACCTGCGGCGTTACAACGTGATCGTGATGGCCAGCCGGTACTCCGACCTGCCCAAGGGCCTGGCCGAAAGCCTGGCCCGCTGGGTCAAGAACGGCGGCACGCTGATCGCCATCGGCGGCTCGGCCGCGCTTCTGGCCAAGGAGGAATCCGGTGTAAGCCAGGTGCGGCAGCTGCCCGACGTCCTGGAGAAGCTGGACGGTTACGAACTGGCTATCTACCGCGAGTGGAAGGGCCGCAACGATCCGCCGCCGGCTGAGGACGCGGTCTGGTCCCACACGGCGCCGGTGAGCATCGACTACCCCTGGCCCGCTCGTGGCGGCAAACCTGCCCCGCCATTGCCTGAACTGGAAAAGCAGGACAAGTGGCAGCGGCTGTTCATGCCCGGGGGCGCCTTCCTTGCCAGCCGCGTTGACCCGGAACACTGGCTCACCATGGGCTGTGGTGACATACTGCCTGTTCTGGCCGGCCGGGGAGTGAGCAACCTGCCGGTGCTGATGGCCGCCGACGGCGTGGCCGCGCCGGTCCGCTTCGGCGTCTATTCGCCGGCGAATGACGGGCCTTCGGAGGGGAAGGGCTCGAAGAGCCGCAAGCAGGACACCGAGGGCAAGGAAGGTGAGGAAGCGGTCAAGGCCGTGCCGCGCACCGGATGGGCCGCCCTGCCGCCGGGGCAGGAACTGCGCCTGAGGATGAGCGGCCTGCTCTGGCCCGAAGCGGCGTATCGCCTGGCCAATGCCGCCTGGGTGACCCGTGAGCGTTCCGGCCGGGGACAGGTGATCCTCTTCGCCTCGTCGCCCACCTTCCGCGGCGCCTCCCTGGGCACCGGGCGGGTGCTGATGAACGCCATCGTCTACGGCGCCGGTTTCGGCGCCAGCCCCACGGTGAATCCCTGAGCGGGATCGTCACCCGTTGTCAACGCGAGCGGGCGCAGCCTGCGACGCGGCGGTCTGCCGCTACCTGCCGGGGGCTCGGGGCTGACCCCCGGTTCAAACTTGGAAAAAGAGGTCGGCGTCCATACGCAGCGGCAGTTCGGTGGTGAACCCCTCGGCATACTCGGCGCCGATGGCGATGCCCGGGTGGGCCCGCATGGCGTGCAGGATGGCCTCGATGCGGTTGCCGCTGATCACCAGCCCCATCTGCGACCGGTAGCAGCGGATCGCCTCGAAGGTCCGCTCGATCACGTCGCTCACGTCCACCAGCATGATGGGGTGGACGTCCCGCGGCAGCATGTAGAAGTAGAGCTGGTCGATCTGGTGCGGCGGCAGGTCGGGCACCACCTTGTCCAGCCGGGCCATCTTGGACCCGTCCCGCACCAGCCCGCCGGTGGCGTAGTGGTCCACGTTGGCGATGCCCCACAGCTCGCCATAGGGGTTGGTGTGGTAGGGGGCGAAGACGATCTTCGGCCGGTGGCGGCGGATCAGGGCGGCGATCTCTTTACGTTTCGCGGGGGTATTGGTCACCTCGGTGTCCATGAAATCGAGGGCCAGGCCGTCGCAGCCAACGATCTTTGACGCGGCCTCGAACTCCTTCATCCGCTCTTCCACACTGCCCCGGGTGCTCATCTGGCCTTTGGTCAGAGTGACGCTGAGCATGCGGTATCCCGCGTCGGTGAGCCGGATCATGGTCCCGCCCATGGCCATCTCGGCGTCATCGGGGTGGGCGCCGAAGACCATCACGTCGTAGCGGTCACCATCCTCCGGCTGTGGAGCGGCGTCGCCGCTCTGAAATACCCCGTGCAGGTTCATGGTTCAGTCTCCCCATCCATTCTACTCAAAACATGCCATTTTGCCGTCGCGGTTGACGGCCAGGATGCCGCCGGGCCAGACGGCCGGGGTGGCGTCGATGGGCGTGCCGGCCAGTCTGCTGTCCTCGGCCAGCACGGCGCCGCTGAAGGCGTTCAGCAGGACCAGTTTCCCCTCCCCGGTGGCCGCCAGCAACTGCCCGTCAAAGAGCACCGGCGAGGCGAAGATCGGACCCTGGCCCATGCTGGCCCGGAAGAGCGGCAGCCCGTCCCGGCAGCTGAAGGCACGGACCGTGCCGTCGGTGCAGCCGAGGTAGATGGTGCCCCAGGCCAGGGAAACCGACGAGGCCACGCTGCTGCCGATCTCCCGCTCCCAGAGCAGCGCGCCGTCGTCGGTCTGCACCGCCCTGATCCGGTCGCCGTGTGCCGCGTAGATCACCCCCTGCTCCGCCGCCGGCGTCGGGGTGAGGAACCCCTGGCTTCCGGCGAAGCGGAAGGTCATGTTGGAGTCGGGATCCGGACCGGCCACCGCGCCCTCCGTGGTCTGCAGTCCGGCGGGCCAGATCATGCTGCCATCGGAGATGGAGAGGGCCAGCAGCTGCCCCTGCGCGGTCTGCAGGATGGCCCGGTCTCCCAGAACCAGCGGCGTGGCCGTGGAACCGCCAAACCCGGGAACGGTGACCTCCCAACTGAATTTCAGCGGCAGGCGACCCACCATACTCTTCCTGGTCTGCACGGCCAGCAGCATGCCGCCGCTGGTGGCGGCCAGCAGCAGGTCGTCGTTCACCCTGGCCAGTCCGGACAGTCCGCTGCCCAGACTGGCTGTCCCTTTCAGTTTGCCCTTGGATGTCCGGAACCCTTCGAAGCGGCCCACGTCGTTGCCGCCGAACACGAAATCCCCCGCCACCACCGGGTTGACCTTGGAGCCCACGGTGCCGTGGGACCAGAGCAGTGCGCCGCTGGCGAGATCCAACGCCCGGACAAAACAGGTGTCCGAGGCGAGGAAGGCCGTGCCGCCCCGGATCACCGGCGAAGAGCAAACCTCGTCCTCCACCCGGCCCTCCCAGCGCAGCGTGAATCCATCCCGGGCCTCGGCATCGGCCAGCCCGGTCCTGGATGCCCCACCCTGGAACCCGTTCCAGGCCGGGGCAGGGGTGACCCTCTCCAGAGTTGCCCGGGGCGACACCGTCTCTCCGGCCCGGGCCTCGATCAGCTCGTGGGAATAGCCGTGGCCCGCCCTGTCCCAGGTGACCACCACCGTCCGCCCCGGGGGAACCTGGCAGCGCTCGCGGCCCGCCTGGTCGGTCCCGTTGACATAGACCGATCGGCCGGTGAGCTGGTCCAGCAGAACGGCGGCCGCGGCAGGTTCCTGCGGTCTTGCGGTGCTCTTTTTTTCAGCGGTCACGGCGGCGGGTGGGGGAGGGGCCTGCTCCGGTGGCTGATCCACCGGGGATGCCTCTTCCTGCTGATCAGTCCGTTCCGGCTGCTGGAGACGGTCCAGCAGGCCGGGCTTGAATATGAGAACGATGAAGACGGCGGCCAGGGCGACAAAGAAGATGGCGACAAGAGTTTTTTTCATCGAATTCGGATCCTCAGGCGGTCGGTTTCGGTCCCTTGTTTTCTGGGATGGTGCCAGCTTCGCAGGGTCTTTGCAAGCAAGCGGTTGCGGGATCCGAGATCCGGATTTGTGGATTCTTAGCATTCCCTCCAATCAGGCGGGATTGACAACCGCCCGCGAATCAACACCTTGTTGATGGTCGGCAGCTAAATGGATGAAAAGCTGTTGACTAATGATAATTTTGACCTTAATTTGTAACTATTCCGGACGGGATGTGCCGGTTCCGCGCAGCGGGGCAGCCACAACCTGACCGATATCCGGATGTCCCCGTTGTCCGGCCGTGCCACTCTGTTTCCCCGGCCCGGCCCCTGGATCTGTGTTTGGTTACGATTTTTCGGGTCATCATTTCCAATTTTTCTGGAGGCTTCCCACATGAGTAGAAGGTATCCCGCACTCTTTTCGTTCTGTCTGCTGCTGGCGGCGTTGATCACTGCCGGCGCCTGGGCCGGCGAGTCGGTTGACGTCACCGTCCTGGAGAACAGCGCTGACCGCGTGGTGGTGGAATACAGTTTCGACCAGTTCACCCGCAGCGCCGTCCGCATCGACGGAGAGCCCTGGATGGTCCTCGAGCTGGGCCGGGAGAGCCTGAAGCACGAGG
This sequence comes from uncultured Acidobacteriota bacterium, assembly GCA_963836075.1. GTDB lineage: Bacteria > Acidobacteriota > JAQAZP01 > JAQAZP01 > JAQAZP01 > JAQAZP01. The sequence goes on along the minus strand of CAWIIB010000001.1, from coordinate 1,793,343 downwards.
CCGGCCTGCCGGCGCTGCCCGACGTGTCGCGCAGCGTGATCATCCCTGACAACGCGAAGATGGCCCTGCGCGTGCTGGACAGCCGCTACTACGAGATCAGTGACGTGGACGTGGCGCCCTCCAAGGGATTCGTTCCCCGCACCGTGGACAAGGACAGCGTGCCCTACACCTTTGGCAAGGCCTACCAGGAGAACGCCTTCTGGCCCGCCGACCTGGCGCAGCTGCGCGAGCCCTATATCATGCGCGACCACCGCGGCGTGGTGGTGACGGTGAACCCCTTCCAGTACAACCCGGTGCTTCACGTACTCCGCGTCTACACCTCGATGACCGTGGAAGTGGTCGCTGACGGCCCGGGCCAGGTGAACGTGCTGGAGCGGTCCTACCAGAGAAAGCTCAACGGTTCGTTCCACGACATCTATGGCGGCCACTTCATCAACTACAACCTCGACGGCCGCTACGATCCGCTGGACGAGGCCGGCGACATGCTGATCATCTGCCACGATGCCTGGACCTCAAATGCCCAGGTGCTGGCCGACCACAAGACCTCCATCGGCATCCCGGCCACCGTGGTGCCGGTATCCACCATCGGCAACAACGCCACCGCCATCACCAACTACATTCAGAACGCCTACAACACCAGCGACCTGGCCTTTGTGCTGCTGGTGGGTGACGGGGCCCAGGTGGACACGCCGTCGGCCTCGGGCGGTTCCTCCGACCCCAGCTACGCCAAGGTGGCCGGCGGCGACGACTACCCCGACATCTTTGTCGGCCGGTTCTCCGCCGAGACGGCGGCCGACGTGGACACTCAGGTGCTGCGCACCGTGGAGTATGAAGAAAGCCAGTACACCACGGAGAGCTGGTTCTGGCAGGGCATGGGCGTGGCCTCCAACCAGGGTCCCGGCGACGACGGCGAGTATGACAACGAGCACCTGAACAACATCCGCACCGACATGCTGGCCGGCGACTACACCCTGGTGGACCAGATCTACGACCCCAGCGGAACGGCGGCCCAGGTGACCAGCGGTCTCAACGCCGGCCGCGGAATCATCAACTACTGCGGCCACGGCTCCACCACCTCCTGGAGCACCACCGGCTTCTCCAACAGCAACGTCAATGCGCTGACCAACGACAACCTGCTGCCCTTCATCGTCTCGGTGGCCTGTGTCAACGGCCAGTTCGACGGCTACACCTGCTTCGCCGAGGCCTGGCTGCGGGCGACCAACGGCAGCGAGCCCACCGGCGCGGTGGGGACCTACATGAGCTCGATCAACCAGTCCTGGGACCCGCCCATGGAAGGCCAGGACCACTTCAACGCCGCGTATCTGGCCGGGACGTACAACACTTACGGCGCCCTCTGCTTTGCCGGTTCCTGCTCGATGATCGACGAATACGGTTCCGGCGGCGTGAGCATGTATGACACCTGGCACGTCTTCGGCGACCCGTCGCTGCGGGTGGTGGGCACCACCGCCCCGCCCACCGGGATGAAGGTCAGCCCCGGCGGCGGCCTGGTGGCCGAGGGCGAGAACGGCGGCCCCTTCACCCCGGGCAGCCTGGTCTACACTCTGACCAACTACGAGACCTACGCGCTGAACTACACGGTGAGCGAGAGCACCTCCTGGCTCGACATCAGCAGCACCGGCGGCACCATCCCCGCCCTGGGCACCGCCACGGTGACCGTCTCGATAAACGCCAGCGCCAGCTCGCTGGACAACGGCGACTACTTCGGTGACGTGGACTTCGTCAACACCACCAACCATGACGGCGACTGCACCCGCACCTCCCAGCTGACGGTGGGCGTGCCGGTGGTGCAGTACCGAGTGGAACATGGACAGCAACCCCGGCTGGACCATGGCCGGTGAATGGGCCTATGGCGTGCCCACCGGCGGCGGCGGCGCCTCCTACGGCAACCCCGACCCGACGTCGGGTGCCAGCGGGGCCAACGTCTGCGGCATCAACCTCAACGGCGACTACGCCAACGTCGTGGGCAGCTACCAGTACCTGACCACCGGGGCAATCGACTGCAGCGAGTTCACCCAGGTGAGCCTCAAGTTCCAACGCTGGCTCAACTCCGATTACCAGACCTACGTCTACCAGACGCTGGAAGCGTCGGTGGACGGCAGCAGCTGGTCCCCGCTGTGGGACAACGGCACCAGCACTGTGGCTGACAGCTCGTGGTCCGAGCAGGTGTTCGACCTTTCGTCCATGGCCGACGGCGAAGCCACTGTCTACCTCCGCTGGGGTCACCGGGTGGCCTCCACCGGCGCCTGGGCCTACTCCGGCTGGAACATCGACGACGTGGAGATCTGGGGCCTCGGCGCCGGCAGCACCCAGCCCACCGACACGGTGCAGGTGACCATCGGTTGCACCCCGGACAGTGGCGTGCTGCCCTTTGCCACCCAGATGGCGGTGTCGCTGGCCAACCTGACCAGTGAGAACCGCCGGGCCGCCGGCCGGATCGACATGGTGATCGGCAACGGCACCCCCTATACCAACTGGCGTGCCGGCTGGACCAATCTCAGCGCCGGCGAGACATACAGCAACGTGTGGAACCAGAGCCTGCCTGGCCTGGCTTCCCTGGTGGGCAGCAACGTCTTCACCCTGATCGGTGTTGACGTGACACCCGCTCCCTACAACCAGCCGCCCTTCGCTCCCTCCGGCGACACCGACAGCGATGCCTGCACGGTGGTTGGCTCGATGAAGTAGGACGGGGCATCACCTGAAGCGAGCATTCCTGGGCCCGGGTTTTCCCGGGCCCTTTTTCTGTACGGGGATCGTCCGGCGAAACTCAGGCGATGGTGGCCCGCCGGCGGCGGAAGAAGCGCAGCGAGGTGCGCAGGAGGAAGAAGCAGAGGACCAGGGCCAGGATCATGGCCACCAGCGGGACGAGCAGCGAGAGGATGGAGAGGAAGACCGAGCCGCCCAGTTCGACGGTGGAGAGCACCGGATTGCCCACACCCCCGGTGGACGCCGAGGAGGTGCCCCGGGCGGCCACGCTGCCGGTCTGCACCGTGCCGGCCACGCCGCCGCCGGCGACCAGGGCCATGGACCACTTGAAGAACGGCGAAATGTCTCCCACCAGGGAGTAGGTGAGCAGGGTCCCGGCCACCACCGCTGCAGGGGTGGCAATGGTATCCAGCAGGTTGTCCAGCCAGGGGATGTAGTAGGCTCCCACTTCCAGCAGCAGGGCTACGGAAAAGGCGGTGATCGCCGGCAGGCTGCCCATCCACTGAAAACTTTCTCCCAGCGGTATGAAGCCCATCCGGTTGGCGATGCCCAGGGCGAGAAAAGGCACGAAAAGCCTGAAACCACTGGCCGCGCTGAGGCCGATGCCGATACAGATCCCCACCAGCTGCTCCATCCTGTCCCTCCTCCGGAAAACCCGTTTGAAATTGGTATCCTCAATACTCTACGCTATCCGGGTCGAATTTGTGCCAGTTTTTTCCCTGGCCGGCCGGAACGGCCGGCCTGTCAGCAGTGGAAAGGGGAGCGGGATATGTTCCGATCGGGCAACGCCGTGCGCGTGCTGTTCATCATCTGTTGTGTGCCGGTCCTGGCCGCCGGGGCCGTGACGGCCCAGGATGCCGTGGAGGCCCCGAAGCTCTACGTGGTGGGCACGGCCCACCTGGACACTCAGTGGCGCTGGGATATCCGCACCACCATCGACGAGTATCTCCCGGCCACGCTGCACGACAACTTCGCTCTCTTCGAGAAGTACCCCGACTACGTTTTCAGCTTTGAGGGCGCCTTCCGCTACCAGCTGATCAAGGAGTATTACCCCGAAGAGTACGAACGGCTGCGCGGCTACGTCGAGCAGGGCCGCTGGCGGGTGGCCGGCAGCTGGCTCGACGCGGTGGACGTCAACGTGCCCTCACCGGAGTCGCTGGTCCGTCACGCGCTCTACGGCAACGGGTTTTTCAAACGCGAGTTCGGCAAGACCAGCCGCGATGTCTTCCTCCCCGACTGTTTCGGTTTCGGTTATGCCCTGCCCGCCATCGCCAACCACTGCGGTGTCGACATGTTCTCCACCCAGAAGCTGACCTGGGGCTCGTCGGTGGGTACGCCCTTCCCCATCGGGCTCTGGGAGGGGGTGGACGGCTCCACCTTGCTGGCGGTGCTCAACCCCGGCGAATACGTGAGCAAGATCAAGAGCGACCTGAGCCATGACGAGAAGTGGTTGTCCACCGCCATGGAGCAGGGGGAGAGTTCGGGGATTTACGCCGCCGCCCGCTACTTCGGCACCGGCGACCGGGGCGGGGCGCCCACCGACGAGTCGGTGGCCTGGCTCCAGGCCAGCCTGGGAAGCGACGGCCCGCTCACCGTGATCAGCGCCGCATCGGACCAGCTGGTGCGCGACCTGACCCCGGAACAGCTGGAGCGGCTGCCGCGCTACAAGGGCGAACTGCTGATGACCGACCATGGCATCGGCTGCTACACCTCGCAGTCGGCGATGAAGCGCTGGAACCGCCAGAACGAGCTGCTGGCCGACGCCGCCGAGCGGGCCGCGGTGGCCGCCCACTGGCTGGGCGGCGCCGAGTACCCCCGGGAGACCCTGCGCGAGGCCTGGACCCGCTTCCTCGCCCACCAGTTCCACGACGACCTCACCGGCACCAGCATCCCCGAGGCCTACGTCCACTCCTGGAATGACCAGCTGATCTCGCTGAACCAGTTCGCCGCGGTGCTCACCGATTCGGTGGCCGCGGTGAGCCGCGCCCTGGACACCGAGGTCGAGGGGACCCCGCTGGTGGTCTACAACCCCCTGGCCGGCTCTCGCGAAGACGTGGTGGAGGCCGAGGTGCGTTTTCCTGGCGGCGCGCCGCCTTTTGTCCGGGTCTACGGTACGGACGACGACGGTGCTTACGAGTACGAAGTACCGTCGCAGATATTGTCAACGGAGGGCGACACCGTGCGGTTGGTGTTCATCGCCCCGGTCCTCCCGGTCAGCTTCTCGGTATTCGACGTACGGCCTGCCGACGCTCCCTGTGCCCTGGACACCGGGCTGCTGGTGAACGAGCAGGGATTGGAGAACCGCCGATACCGGGTGAGTGTTGACGACAACGGCGACATCGCCTCGATTTTCGACAAGGAACTGGGCCGCGAACTGCTGGCCGGCCCGCTGACCCTTCAGCTGCTGGACAACGAGCCCGAGGAATGGGCTGCCTGGGAGATCGACTACGCTGACCTGATGGCCGAGCCCCGTGAAGTGGTGACCGGGCCGATGGAAATAGGGGCGGTCGAGAGCGGTCCGGCCCGGGTCGTGCTGGAGATTGTCCGTCGGGCAGGCGGATCGGAGTTCATCCAGCGGGTGAGTCTTGCCGCCGGCGGTGCCGGCAGCCGGGTGGAGGTGGATAACCTGATTCAGTGGAAGTCGCCGGGCACATTGCTCAAGGCAGTCTTTCCCCTGGCGGTGGAGCAGGCCACCGCTACCTACGACCTGGGGGTGGGGACCATCCAACGCGGGGTCAACAAGGAGCAACTCTACGAGGTACCGGCTCAGCAGTGGGTGGACCTTGGCGCACCGAACAACGACGGGGGTGTTGCCCTGCTTACCGACAGCCGCTATGGCTGGGACCGACCGGCGGAGAACACTCTTCGCCTGACCCTGCTTCACACCCCGCGGGTCAATGATCGCTGGGGCTGGATCGACGACCAGAAGTCCCAGGACCTGGGATCCCACCGTCTGGGATTCGCCGTGGTGGGCCACCCGGACAGCTGGTTCTTTACGGGTGTGGTCCCCTCTTACGAAGCTGCGAAGTTCAACCAGCCGCTGATGGCCTTTCGGGTCCCAAAGCATCCCGGACCTCTGAACCGGGAGTTCTCACTCCTCCGCAGCTCAACGAGGCACGCGGCGATACAAGCGGTGAAGCTGGCCGAAGATGATGACCGGGTGGTGGTCCGCCTGCTGGATAAGACCGGACAGGGTTTGGATAACGTCCAGGTGGCGATGCCGGCGGCGCCAGTCCGATCTTTCGCCGAACTGAACGGCGTCGAAGAGCCACTTGAGGATGAGAGGGACGGGAGGGGAATGCTGCGCGTCAGTCGCCTGGCACCCTGCCAGCTGCGCACCTTTGCCATCGAGCCGGGTGAGCCGCCGGTGACCCTCGACCCGCCGCAGAGCCGGCCCCTCGACCTGCCGTTCAACAGCGACGGGGTGAGCCTGGACAGCGGTCGCACCGACGGCGATTTCGACGGCCGGGGCAACAGCATCTCCGGCGACCTGCTGCCGGACAAGGTGGTTCGCGAGGGGATCACCTTTGCCATGGGCCGGGACAGGGCCGGGGCGCGCAACGTGGTGGAATGCCGGGGGCAGAAGATCCCGTTGCCCGCCGGCGGCTGGAACCGTCTCTACCTGCTGGCCGCCGCGGTGGACGGCGGGCGCACGGCCGCGTTCAGTATCGACGACCGGGTGGAGGAGCGCTGGATCGAGGACTGGGCCAGCCCGGTGGGGCAGTGGGACAGCCGGTTGCACGGCGACCTGCTGGTGCATGACCCGGAGCAGATTCTCCCGGCATACATCAACGAGACGCCGGTGGCCTGGGTTGGCTCGCACCGCCACGGACCGGACGGCGAGAACCAGTCTTACACCTTTACCAACCTCTTTCGCTACGAATTAGTTCTCCCTCCCGGTGCTCGCATGCTGACCCTTCCCGACGACCCGGCGGTGAAACTGCTGGCAGTCACCGTGGCAGTCAATCCCAACGCCGAGGTAGTGCCGGCCTGGCCGCTCTATGACCGGACCGAGCGGAGCGGGGTGGTGGTGGAGACCGAAGCACGGGCGTTCACCGACAGCCTGGAAGTTGTCCTCTCGTCCCCCAACAGGGGCGCTGAGATCCGCTACACCCTGGACGGCAGCGACCCGGCGGAAAACGCCATGCTGTACAAGGGACCGATCGTGGTTGCCGAACCGGCGCAACTGCGGGCCCGAGCCTTTGCCCCCGGCCTGGACAGTTCCTTCGTGGCCCGGGCGGAATTCCGCAAGCTGGAGCCGCAACCAGGCGTAACCGCCGAGCCCACGAGTGACGGACTGGACTGCCGCTACTTCGAGGGGGACTGGGAGAAACTGCCCGATTTCGGCACCATCACACCGGACCGCACTGCTGTTCTGCCGACGGTGTCCTTGCCCGACGACGCCCGGGACGTGAATTTCGGTGTGACCCTCGAAGGCTATCTCCGTGTGTCCGTGGAAGGGGTCTACACCATCGGCCTCAACTCCGATGACGGCAGCCGGCTGCTGCTCAACGGTGAGGAAGTGATCGCCAATGACGGCCTGCACGGCAGTCGCGAGGTCAAGGCCGAGCTGGCCCTGGCCCCCGGACTTCACTCACTGGCCATCGAATACTTCCAGGACGGCGTGGACGCGGTGCTGGAACTCTGGTGGTCCGGCCCGGAGACCTCGCGGCAGCAGGTGCCGGCCGAGGCGCTCTGCCACTGAGGTCACCGCTCAGAGGGGCTGATTTCCGTATATCCAGGCGTTAGACGCCCCAGAAGAAAACGACGTTCTTGACGTATAACGTCATACGTCTTCACCGGTGATGGTTGGCGTTAACTGCACACAGAGAATGATCGAAAGAGGGACTCGATAGATATGTCAGCATTAATAACTATTGGCGTCAACGGACCGAGGCTGCCTGGAATGCAGAATAGACTATCAAATGCCAAAAGGTCTTGGTTATTGATTGGATTTCTCATTTTAACAATTCTGGTGTCGGCATCGGAATCCAAGGCTGCAAATGACTTCTCTGCCTTTGTCGATGAGCTCGAACGAGCAGTGGTCCTGGGTGACGCTGAAAAGTTGAATCACTTTCGTCAAGAGCTTGAAAGTGATTCACAGAGTGGGGGAGTAGATGCAGGACTTCGCCATTACACACTTGCCTATGTGATCTGGCGTCTTGTCGATTTGTTGGATGAAAAAGAGGGCGCTCGTTTACTTAAACAGGCCGAGGGGGTCCTTGAAGCCCTGATTCTTAAAGACCCAGACAACGCTGAGGCCTTAGCACTGCTAGGTTCTGTCTATGGAAGACAGATCAACAATGCTTGGAAAGGAATGAGGCTAGGACCGAAGGCTAGCGAGACTTTGGACCGAGCGGAGAAGATCTCACCAAACAATCCGCGTGTCATCCTACAGCAGGCAATAAGTGCATTTCATACACCAAGACTGTTCGGAGGTGGTCTAGAGTTGGCAAAGGAGAAGTTAAGACGGGCGGAAGAGCTATTTGAGAGAGAGCCCGCATTAAAACCTTGGCCCGACTGGGGACGAATCGACGTTTACGTCTGGTTAGGGCAGGCGTTGGCGGAGACTGGTGACGACATGGGTGCACGGACAGCATACCAAAGAGGTCTTTCCTTGGAGCCACATCATGCATGGATACGGAACGAACTCCTTCCAACCCTGGAAAGTACCAAATAACGCGATGCGAGATAAGTATTCTTTATAACAGAAGGCAAGTAGTTGAAATGAAATTGACAGCTTTCGGCTAACAATCGGATTGAACACGACTCCGGTAATACCGCGAAAGGCGGCGGCCCTACCGGAGCAGGTTCATCCGAAACGGTGACTGCCACTTTTTTCGATAAATGGCACGGGTCAGTTGAGGAAGACCTTCAGCCGCTCCATCATCTCTTTTTCATCGGCGCAGCTGCTGACCCCGAAAATGCCCTTGTCGGTGAGGATGACACCGGTGATCCCCTGGTAGGGGATTTCCTTCCAGAGCAGCGGTTCCCCCTTCAGCTCCGCGGCGGTCCACTTGGCGGCCAGCCTGTCCCAGGCCGCCCGGCGCTGGTCCGCGGATCCGGCGAGGATGGTGAACCGCTGGAAAGGTTTTTCCCCGCCCTCATACTCCGCGTGAACAGAGTTGGTGAGCACGGACATCCCGAGGTAGGCTTCCCGGGTGTAGCCCACCGAGCCGGGCACCTGGCCCTTTTCGGGCAGCAGACCCAGTTCCGCCGGCCAGCCGTCCTTGCCGGGCAGGGCCGCGACCAGGGCCTCCAGCAATGCGGAGGCCTTCTCGCGGTTCAGTTCCCCCTGGTAGAGGTTCAACTTCACGTAGTGGCGGTCCTTGAGCAGCAGGCACTGGTAGGGCAGGGCCAACGCCGCTTCGGCGCCGATGTCCATCCGCTGGGCGTCGCTGGAACGCTCGGTGGTGTAGATGCCGTAGGCGTTGATCGGCGAACCCATATCGTAGATTTCCACGGTGACCACCAGTTCGCCGGCCTTCAGGTCGGCATAGCTCAGGCCCTGGAACCCGTAAGCCAGGAAGGCTTCGGCCGCCCCGTTGTTGTACTCCCAGAGGTTGTCCGGGGACTTGACCGTGACCTCGCCGGCCAGGGTCCATCCCTCCACCGCCGGGAAGTCCGTTGCAGCGGCCGGGATGGTGAAAAGGAGCATGGCAATCAACAGGTAGTATTTCTTGAGCATATTCGTCCCTCTGGATCTTGAGGGAAAACGGGGACAGTCCCGGGACGGGACAGCCCCCATTTTCCCCTCCTCAGGCCAAGGTGAGCAGCGAGTGGGCCCGCAGCAGCTGCCCCTGCACATCCAGACCGTGAGGGCAGGCCCCGCGGCAGGGCGCGCTGCAGGTCTGGCAGAGTGCGGCGCTCTGCTCCTTCAGGCCGGCATACTTGACCATGCCGTGCTTCTCGCGGCCCTGGCACTTGGCGTAGTACGCGTAACGCATGATGGTGTTCACCGGCAGCCGGTGGACACAGGAACTGACACAGGCGTTGCAGCCGTGGCGGCAATACTGGTCACCGAGCACCTTTTCACAGTCCCGCAGGAAGGCCACGTTTGCGGTGCTGAGCGGCTTGCCGGAGACGGAGAGCGCCAGGTCGATCCGCTCGTAGTCCGGGGAGGAGACGGTCACCGTGTGCATGTCCGGGTTCTGCAGCACCCACTGCACCGCGGTGGCGGTCAGCTGGTCTTCGGTGGTGATGCCGTATTTGTCCACAAAGGGCTTGACCTTCGCGATGCCCTCCGCCTGCCGGGCGATCCAGCCGTTGATCCGCTCGATGGCCTCCTCCCGGGTGCCGCCCCCCTCGATGTGGGAGTTGATGAAGTTGGCGAAGTCTTCGCTGGGGTTGTCCGGGTCGAAGTGCGGCACCTCCAGCATCCCCGGCTGGGTTTTCATCGCCGTGGTGCCCACGTCGTTCTTCTTGCAGGCGGCCAGGACGTTCTCCGCCTCTTCCTTGTTCAGGAAGTTGTAGGAGAGCAGCATCAGGTCGAAGCGCCCGTCCTCGGCCGCGGCCACCAGCACCTTCTCCATGCTGTCTCCCTCGCCCCGGGGGCCATGGTTGGAGACGCCGCGGTAGCGCAGTTTGCCGTCGGCGATCAGCTTGTCCACCGCGGAGTGGAAGTGCGGGGTGTCCAGCAAGTCGGCCGATTTCAGCGAGTGCATGAACAGGGCGTCGACATAGTCGGTCTGCAGCCGCTCCCGGCATTTGCCGAAGCGGTCGAGGATGGTGGTTTCGGTGTCCTCCTCCTTGATCTGCAGCTTGGTGGTGATGAAGATCCTCTTGCGGTCCAGGTGCTGCATGGCTTCGCCGATCTTCTTCTCCGAATCGCCGTTGCCGTATCCTTCGGCAGTGTCGAAGTAGTTGATCCCCTTGTCGTAGGCGTAGCGCACCACGTTGCTCTCGCTGATCTGGCCGCAGCCCATACTCACATCGGAGACTTCGAACCCGGTGCGCCCCAGCCGGTAGTGCTTCTTGACCAGCGATCCGGCGACCATGGCGCTGTCCGCCGGCTCGGCCACCGGTGTTTTACCGGCGCACATGGTCAGCGACCCGGCAGCCAGCGCCACTCCGCCCAGTTCGAGGAACTGGCGGCGGGATACCCGGTTTTCCTGCTCTTTCTTCGCGGCCTTTCTGCTCATCGATGACCTCCCTGGAAAAACAATAACTACCCCACATCCGTCACTTACCCGGTAGCGGCAAAGAGATATGAAAGTTCCATGATGAATGAACTATGGTTCCTGTAAAACGTTATTATTCTAGAATTTGCAGCCATTCAAGTCAAGCCGAGGCCGGAGTTCCCGGAATGGCTGCCGCCGGGGCGGGGGGCATGTTACAATCCCCCGGTTCCGAACGCCTGATATTTCCCGGCGTACTCGTTGCCGAGCAGTCCGGGTTGAAATGTTTTTGCCCTTGAGGAGGATGAACAATGCTGCGCCGATTCCCGATCCTGATTCTGCTCACGCTCTGCCTGGCGGCTCCGCTGGCCGCCCAGGAGATCGCCTACGAAAAATACCAGCTGGACAACGGTTTGACCGTGATCCTCCACGAGGACCACAGCCTGCCCGTGGCCTGTATCAACACCTGGTACTTCGTCGGCAGCAAGGACGAACCGGTTGGCCGCTCCGGGTTCGCCCACCTCTTCGAGCACCTGATGTTCATGGGCACCGAACGGGTCCCGGGGAGCGACTTCGACAACATCATGGAGGCCGGCGGCGGCTGGAACAACGCTTCCACCAGCTTTGACCGCACCAACTATTTCTCCTTCGGGCCGAGCAACCTGCTGCCCATGCTGCTGTGGCTCGATGCCGACCGCCTCGAGGCCCTCGGCGACAACATGGACGCGGAGAAACTGGAAAAACAGCGCGAGGTGGTGCTCAACGAGCGGCGCCAGACCAGCGAGAACCGCCCCTACGGCATGGCCGACCTGAAGATCAACGAGCTGATGTACCCCCCCGGCCACCCCTACCACATTTCGATAATCGGCACGGTGGCCGACATCAAGGCCGCCACGGTACAGGACGTGAAGGACTTCTTCTCCACCTTCTACCTGCCGAACAACGCCTCGCTGGTCATCGCCGGCGATTTCGACCCCGCGGAGATCAAGCCGCTGGTGGCCACCCTCTTCGGCACCATCCCCCGGGACGCCGACCCGGTGCACGCCGCGGCGCAGCCGCTGAAACTGGACAGCGTCAAGCGGGTCACCTACACCGACAAGGTGCAGTTCGGGCGGCTGACCATGGTCTGGCACAGCCCGGCGCTGTTCGCCCCCGGCGATGCCGAAATGGACCTGGCCGCGGCGGTGCTCAGCTCGGGCAAGACCAGCCGGCTCTACAAGCGGCTGGTCTACGAGGATCAGCTGGCCACCAGCGCCCGGGCCTACCAGCGGTCGGGCAGCCTCGGTTCGCTGTTCACCGTCGAGGTGATGGCCCGCCAGGGTGTCTCCCTGGTGGACATCGAAAAGGCGGTGGACGAGGTGCTGGCCGAGTTCGTCGCCGAAGGCCCCACTGCGGAAGAACTGGCCCGGCACCAGGCGGCCTATGAATACCAGATGCTCAACGGCCTGCAGTCGGTGCTGCGCAAGGCGGACCAGCTGAACCGCTACAACCACTTTTTTGACGAGCCCAACTCCTTTGGTGCCGACCTGGACCGCTACCGCGGCGCCACGGTGGACGGCATTCGCACCATGGCCGCCCAGGTCATGGATCCCGAGGCCCGGCTGATCATGCACGTCCTGCCCGAGGACGAGGGGCTGGTGCTGGCCGGCCGCGACGAGGCGCCGGCGGAGAGTGCCATCAAGCCCTTCGAGCCCACGGCCCCCGAGGTCTTCACCCTCTCCAACGGCATCGAGGTGCGGCACTGGCAGCGCAGCGAGCTGCCGCTGGTGGAACTCTCGCTCTTCCTGCCCAGCGGCTCGGTGCTGCTCGACGGCGAACGGTCCGGCCGTTGCCAGCTGGCCGCCGCCATGCTCGACGAGGGGGCGGGGGACCTCGATGCCCTGGCCTTCTCCGACGCCCTGGATCTGCTGGGGGCCAACTTCAGCGCCTATGCCGGACGGAACAGTTCCGGCGTGGACCTCTCTGTGTTGAAGAGCAACTTTGACAAGGCCTTGGGTCTTTACGCCGATGCCGTTCTCCGCCCGCGGTTCGATTCGGGCGAGTGGGAGCGCGTCCGGTCGCTGCACCTGGAGGGTCTCAAACAGGCCCAGGACCGGCCCGGCTCGGTGGCGACGCTGGTGGGCATGCGCGCCTTTTACGGTGACGACCACCCGTTCGGCCGTCCGTCCCAGGGGACGGTGGACACGGTGGAGAAGCTGACCCTGGACGACGTGAAGACCGCCTGGGCCGAACTGGCGGCTCCGGGCAACGCCACCTTCTTCGTTGCCGGCGACCTGACCCGCGACGAAGCGAAAGAAGCGCTGGAGCGGGCTTTTGGCAGCTGGAAGGACCCGTCGGGTTTCACGCCGGCGGAAAAGCCGGTGCTGGATCCCCCGGCCAACGACAAGATGAAACTGGTGCTGGTGGACAAGCCGGGGGCGGTGCAGACCGTCATCCGCTTCTACATGCCGGGGCCGAACTATGCTGATCCCCTCCGGCTGGATTACGACCTGCTGAACACCATCCTCGGCGGCAGCTTCACCAGCCGCCTGAACCAGAACCTCCGTGAACGGAACGGCTTCACCTACGGGGCTCGTTCGCAGTTCGTCATGACCTCCACCGCCGGCTACTTCTATGCCGGCAGCGACGTGGGGTCCGAGGTCACCGGCGCAGCGCTCAAGGAATTCTTCAACGAGTTCAACGCCATGCGTTCCGGGGACATTTCGGAAGAGGAAGCGCGGAAGACGAGGGAGACCAACCGGATGCAGCTGATCCAGTCCTTCCAGGGGCTGGGAGGGCTGATCGCCATCGCCCAGACCCTGGAGTCCAACGGGCTGCCCTTCCGCTCTCTGGGCGAGGACCTGGGCACCATCGCCGCGGCCACCGCGGCCGACCTCAACGGCCTGGCCCCGGCGGCCCTGCCGCTGGACCAGGCGCTGCTGGTGCTGGTGGGCGACAAGGCCACCATCCTGGAACAGATCAAGGACCTGGACCTGCCCGAGCCGGAGGAGCTGACCGTCACCGGCGACCCGGTGGACTCTGACTGATTCTGATTCCCGGGTGCCGATGGCCGGCTCCTCGTCCGCTGTCGGCGCCCGGGCCTCTCCCGCCTCTCCCTCCCCGGCTCGGTTGCGCCGCGGGTTCCCGAACACTATATTGACTACATCAGCAGGCGAGTGAACGCCATCCGGCAACGGATGCCGCTCTCGTGTGCGCGCGAAACGCTGATCACGCCCATCAGCAGTCTCACCGGATCAGGAGAGGTCGAATGACCATCAGCCGTGTCGTCATCACGATTCTATTCCTGTTTCTGTCCGTTTCCCTCCCGGCTGCGGTGATCCATGTGCCCGGTGACCAGCCCACCATCGGAGCGGCCATCGACGCGGCGTCGGCCGGTGACACCGTGCTGCTGGCCGACGGCATCTACACCGGGGACGGCAACAGGAACAACTACTTCCAGGGCAAGGCGATCACGGTGGCCTCCGAGAGCGGGCCGGATTTCTGCATCGTCGATTGTGAGAATGACGGGCGGGCCTTTCTGTTCGGCCACGGGGAGGGTGAAGACTCCGTCATCGACGGACTGACACTGATCCACGGATCCCCCTACCACGTGGTTTACAGCTCATCGAATTCCAGTCCAACCATCAGGAACTGCATCATCATGGACAACAGCGGCGGCGGCATCATCTGTCACGGTGGTGCGGTGATCCGGAACAACTCGATCCTGAACAACGGCGACAGCGGCGTTTACTGCGGCTGGACCAGCAGCCCGATCATCGAAGGCAACCTGGTGGACGGGAATACGGGCGGCCGCGGAATTTCCTGCAGTAACAACAGTCATCCACTGGTTCGAAACAACACCATTACCAACAACTCCGGCGGGGTCGGCTGTGTCAACTCGTTCGCCGTCATCACCGACAACACCATCGAGAACAATTCAGCCACCTACGAAGGGGGTGGTATCAACTGTGACAGTGGGGCCCCCACGATAACCGACAACCTGATCCGGGGGAATACAGCGAGCCACGGCGGCGGCATCTACTGTGACGACTCGGCAGCGGTGATCCACAACAACCGCATCCGCGACAACGCAGCCTCGTCCTTCGGGGGCGGCTGCTGCTTCTCCTGGTCCTCCGATCCCGACCTGGCCAACTGCGAGATCTCGGGAAACAGCGCCAATTACGGCGGCGGGATCTATGTCGCCCGTTCCGCTGCGCTGATCCGCAGTTCCACGATCTTCGGCAATACGTCCGTCGAACATGGCGGCGGTCTCTACTCCACCAGCGACAACACCTCGGCCACCCTGGTCAACTGTATCCTCTGGAGCAACCAGAGTTTCTACGGCGATGAGATTTCGGTGGGCGCCGACACCACGGTGACCATCCGCTACTCCGATGTGCAGGGGGGCCAGTCAGGAGTCTGGGTCGTATCTGGCGCAACGCTTCACTGGGGCGACGGCATGATCGATGGCGATCCGTTGTTCACCCCGGGCCCGCTGGGCGGATATTACCTGGGGCAGACGGTTGCCGGCCAGCCGGCGGACAGCCCCTGCCTCGACAGCGGTGAGGGCCAGGCCGCCGGTACCGCCATCGCCACGGGAAACGGAACCGCCTGGTTGAACCAGCTGTCCACCCGTACCGATCACCTGGGCGACCAGGGGATCGCGGACATCGGCTATCACTACCGGCCCTCCGACTGCAGCACCGTGGGCGCGACGATCATCTGCCAGCCGAGTCTGGGCCTGTTGCCTTTTGCCACGACGATGACCGTGACACTGAGCAACCTCTACGCCGATCAGCTGAGGCGTGTGGCCGGCCGCATCGACATCGAGCTGGGTGACGGTTCCACGGTCAGCGGCTGGCGGACCGGGTATGCCAACGTGCTCCCGCTGGACGGGCTGGTGGTGTCCTGGAACCAGGCCCTGCCGGCGCTGGGTGCGCTGGAGGGCAGTGACCGGTTCCACTTCCTCGTCGAGGACGTGACGCCCACACCTTACAACCAGCCGCCGTACTGGCCCTCTGGCGGTCAGGACACGGACAGCTGCGAAGTGACGGGGATCATCCCGTGAGCGGAACCGGAAAGGCAGCGACGGGGAGTCAGAACATGCACCGATACACAATGGCCGCGATCCTGGTTCTCCTCTTGATCCCCACAGCCGGGGGTGCCTCGGTCATTCATGTCCCCGGGGACTATCCCTACATCCAGTCGGCCATCGATGTGGCGGTTGCCGGGGATACCGTGATGGTGGCCGACGGCACCTATACCTTCTACGGCAACATCGACCTCGACCTGCTGGGCAAGGCGATCACCGTGCGCTCCCTCAACGGCCCGGAAAACTGCATCATCGACTGCGAGGGGCTTTCACCCGGGTTCACCATCACCAGCGGTGAAGGCCGGGATTCGGTGGTCCGGGGGTTCACCATTCGCAATGGCGACGACGGGGGAGAGGGCGGCGGCGGCCTGCACATCGTCGACTCGTCCCCCACCATCGTCGACTGCCTGGTCACCCAGAACAGTTCCAGCTGGCGGGGCGGCGGCATCTTTCTCGACACCTCAAATGCCCTGATCTCCCGTTGTACCATCTCCGGCAACTCGGTCCAATCATCCACCTTTGGCGCTGCGGCGCTGGGCGGCGGCATTTACTGCCGTTACGACGCTTCGGACATCGACGGCTGTACGGTCACCGGCAACACGGTATCCGGTGAACACACCGGCAACAGCGGAGGCGGGCTCTATCTCTACTCCTCGGAGACGGCGGTCACCAACTGTCTGATCTCCGCCAACGACGCAGACGGGGACAGCGGCGGAAACCATGGTGGAGGGCTGTACTGTGCGTTCGGGGTGCCAACCATTTCCCATTGCGAGATATCCGGAAACACGGCCCACGACACGGGCGGCGGCGTCGAACTGAGCAATATCGACACGGTGGTGTTCACCCACAACGTGATCAGCGGCAACACCGCCAACGAAGAAGGCGGTGGGATCTTTCTGTTTGGCGGTGCACCCGCTGAAATCAGCAATAACCTGATCTGCGGCAACCACAGCCATGGGATCGGCGGCGGCGTCTGCAGCGGCGCTTTTTCCGACCCGCTGCTTCGCGGGAACACGATTTCCGGCAATTCGGCGGTTGTCGGGGGCGGCGGTCTCTCCTGCAGCTATGAGTCGGCAGCCACCGTGGTGGACACCATCCTCTCCGGCAATACATCGCCCCTGGGCAGCGAGATCCATATCGGTGAGAGCAGCCATCCTTCGACTCTGGACATCAGCCACTCGCTGGTGCAGGGCGGCCTGGCCGGCGTGTTTGCCGAATACGGCTGCACCCTGAACTGGGGGGCCGGGATGATCGACGGCGACCCGCTCTTCGTCACCGGGCCGCTGGGCGACTACTACCTGGGCCGGGTGGTCACCGGGCACGGCGCGGACAGCCCGTGCCTCGACGCCGGCAGTGTGCCGGCGGCCTCGATCTGTTTCCCCATCGCGTTCCAGTCACCACCCCCCAACATGGTGACGGTCTGTCTCGACGAACTGACCACCCGGACCGACTGGGTTGGCGACGAGGGTCAGGCGGACATCGGCTATCACTACGCACGTGGTGCGGTGGACACGGTGGCTGTGGGGCTGACCGCCACCCCCGCCTCGGGCACGGTTCCCTTTTCCGTCAATTTCAGGGTCACGCTGGCCAGCACGCTGGTCGATGGCCCGCGGCGGCTGGCCGGCCGCCTGGATGCGGCGGTGGCCGCCGGCCAGAACTACAACAACTGGAAAGCCGGCTGGCTCAACCTGGGGCCCGGCGAGAGCCGGGATGTATCGTGGAACCAGACCATCCCGGCACTGAGCAGTGTGGTGGGCCTCAACCGCTTTACCCTGACCGGGGTGGACGTGACGCCGCCGCCCTACAACCAGCCGCCGTTCGCACCGTCCGGCAGTTCCGGCACCGCCGGCTGTATCGTGCTCGGTGTGGCGCCCTGACCGGCGGCCGCGGGACCGGCCCGCCGGGAAACGAGAGAGACCGATGAGCGCATCGATGAACCCGCTGAACTTCCTGCTGGCCGCCGCCCTGCTGGCCGCCGCCGTCCCGGGGCTTTTGCCCGCGGCAACGGTCCATGTCCCCGGCGATCAGCCGGACATCCAGGCCGGCATCGACGCCGCCGCCAGCGGGGACACCGTGCTGGTGGCCGACGGCTCTTACAGCGGGCCGGGAAACCGCAACCTCGACTACGGCGGCAAGGCGATCACCGTCCAGTCGGAGAACGGGCCGGCCGCCTGCATCATCGACTGCCAGTGGGTTGGCCGGGGGTTCCTGTTCCAGAGTGGTGAAGGCGCTGCTTCGGTGGCCCGGGGGTTTACCATTCAGCACGGCACCGCCAGCTACGGCGGCGCCATCTACTGCGCCGATTCAGCCCCCACCATTGACGGTAACCTGATCTCGCAGAATTCCGCTACCACCGGCGGCGGCATCTACTGCCTGCGGGCCTCACCGCTGATCACCGGCAACGTCATCACCCTGAACACGGCCTCGGGGAGCAACAACGGCGGCGGGATCTTCGTCTATACCGGTTCGACCCCGCTGATCGCCGGAAACAGCATCACCTCGAACTCGGCGGGACGGTACGGCGGCGGCGTGACCTGTGCCGGAGTCGGCGTTCACCCGACAATCACCGGCAATCTGGTTTCGGGGAACACGGCCCTGTCCGGCGGCGGCATCTACTGCTGGAGCCCGGCAACCATCACCAACTGCGAGATTGTATCGAACAGTGCCGGCCATGGCGGCGGTATCTTTTTCGACACGTCGCCGGCGACGATGACCAACTGCCTGCTGGCGGGCAACAGTGCCGACCAGCAGGGCGGCGGCGCGTATTGCAGCGCGGCTTCGGCGGTGATATCCAACTGCACCGTGGTGGCCAATAGTGCAGACATCAACGGTGGGGGTGTGGCCTGCGAGGAGGCGGACGCCGCCATCCTCCGCTCGATTATCTGGGGCAACACGCTGGAGCAGGTGCGGGTGGTCTCCGGCGATCCTCCCTCCATCACCTACACCGACATCGAGGGCCTGTGGTACGGCATGGGAAACATGGATGCCGATCCGCTGTTCATTGCCGGGCCCCGGGGGGACTGGTATCTGAGCCAGACCGCCGCCGGGCAACCGGTGGACAGCCCCTGCGTCAATGGCGGGAACCTCCCGGCGAACGATGTCTGTTTCGCCGCAGGCAGCGGAACCGTCTGCCTCGGACAGTTCACCACGCGCACCGACCAGGTCTCCGACCAGGGCACGGCGGATCTGGGATACCACTACGATCCGGGGGATTTCCTCACGCTGCGGGCCGGCCTGACCTGCCAGCCGGCCTGGGGCACCATCCCCTTCGTCACCACCATGACGGTGACCCTGCAGAACCTCTATGCCGGGCAGCTGCGCCGGCTGGCCGGCCGCATCGACGTCCGCCTGGCGAGTGGCACCAACTACAGTATCTGGAAAGCCGGGTACGCCAATGTGGCTCCCGGTTCCAGTATGGTCGTCGCCTGGAACCAGAACATTCCCGCCGTGGCGGGAGTGCTGGGAGACAACCTGTTCACCCTGTATGCCGCGGATGTCACGCCGTCGCCCTACAACCAGCCGCCCTATCCCGCCTCGGGAGCTCTGGACACGAGTGAGTGCACCGTTACCGGTATGGCTCCCTGAGCCTACCTCCCTGCAGCCAGTCGTTCGACGATGACCGGCACGGCCGGCGGGACATGTTCGCTCTCGGCGGTGAGGTTGCGGATCATGGTCAGGTGGGTGCCTTTCACGGTGAGATGAGCGATCCCCTCGAGGCGGGTGGAATCGACGGTGACCAGGCCGTCCCCCAGCCCGTGGGTCACTGAGACCATGTAGTCTTTCAGGGTATCGATTTCCTGTTGGTCCACG
Organism: uncultured Acidobacteriota bacterium; assembly: GCA_963836075.1. Lineage (GTDB taxonomy): Bacteria > Acidobacteriota > JAQAZP01 > JAQAZP01 > JAQAZP01 > JAQAZP01. The sequence goes on along the minus strand of CAWIIB010000001.1, from coordinate 1,773,621 downwards.
GCTGGTGATGTATCACGGATGGTGTCGACCCAGCCCTCGATGTCGCTCTCGTCCCAGGGGCTGGTCACGCCGGCGATGATCAGCATCTCCACCCCCTCCGGGTGGGGCCGGCCGTTCAGTTCGGTGAGGAACCTGCTCCCGGGCAGCAGGTCGATTTTGGCCTCGCCCGCGCCGTCGAAGATGAATGCCAGCCAGTTCGGCTGTTCTTCGGTCAGCTCGACAAATTGATCGCGCAGCTCGCCAAAGACCCTGAACCGGGCCAGCTGCGAGCCGTGATTGGGCGGGGCCACCATGATGAAGGTGTCCACCCGCGGAACCTGTCCCTGTTCCACCGCCAGGCGGTAGGCGATGTCCGGGCTGGTGAGCAGTTCCCGGGTCACCAGTCCGCCCATGCTGTGGGCCACGATGGAGATGTGGTCAACGCCCTGCCGTGGAAGTTGCTGCAGCTCCTCGAAGAAGAGCCGGCTCGATTCCACCACCGGCTGGTCATCGGGGTAGCGCATCAACCAGACCGCATGCCCCTGCCGGGCCAGTTCCGGCGCCAGGCTGCGCCAGACCTTTCCCGGGTCGTCCATGCCATGAATCAGGACCACCGGTCCCCGGGCCCGATCCCTTTCGCCCGCTTCAGCTTCATAGGGGAACAGACCGATGGTCCGGGCGTATTGCTCCGCCTGTTCCGGGAACTGGTCCTTCAGCTTTTCCCGGACCTGTTGCCGAAGCTCCTGCTGTTCTTTCTGGTAATAATTGGCCGATAGCTGCCACAGGACGAAGATCAACAGCGCCCCGCCCGCAAACCAGGGCCACTTCCTTCTTCTCAGCCATTGGAACATGGAGATTTTCACCTGTCCGGCACCCGGGCTGGTCACTGCTCGATGATGAAGACCCGGCCCGAGAGAAAGTCGCTGACCCACAACCGGCCGTCCCCGTCCTCCACGAAGCGGCAGAGGTCGAAGAGGGCGTCACCGAACTGGCCCCGGAGGTAGAAGGAGACGTTGGCCGAGTCGAACCGCGTTTCCCCGAACGGATACTCCAGCCGGTGCAGGCGGGAGAAGTTCCCGGTGGCCGGGTCGAAGAGGGCGACGTTCATCGCCCGGGGCCCGTGGGCCGTGACCACCAGTTTGCCCTCCCAGGCGAACAGGCCGTCCGGCAGGCCGTCAAAGGGCCAGGGCCAGTTGGTTCCGTCCTCCTTCACCTCCTGGAGGCTGCGGCCCAGGTGGTTGAGCACCCAGGTGCGGCCATCGCAGAGGGCCAGTTTCAGCGGTCCGTCACCGCTGGGCAGTTCGGGCAGGCGCACGAAACCCTCCTTGGCCACCACCGACACGGTGTCCGAGTCGAAGTTGGCCACGAAGATCAACTCCTGGTCGTGAACCAGGCTGGTGGCGGTTACCCCCAGCTCGCGCCGGTGCTCCACGTACGGGGAGGGAACGTCCTCTTTCGGTTCCTCCTGCTCCTCCGCCGGTGCGGGCTTCGGCGCCGCGGGGTCGATCACCTGCAGGATGCTCGGGTCTTCGTCCTTCTCTCCGGTGCGCACCAGGTAGAGCCGTTCGGTCCGGGGGTCATACTGCAGGATCCGCTGGGTGATCTCCCGTTCCACCGTGTCGCCCAGCGGCAGCCGGCGGTCGATCTCGATCAGCCGCACCTGGTCGCGCAGCGTGCCGACAAACTGTTCCTCGCCGCCCCAGTTGTTCTGGGTGTAGTAGAGGGTCCCCTTGCCGTCCAGCGCCATCTCGTGGGCCTGGCGGGGGATGCGCCGGTCGTAGAACTCGAGGGTTTCGGCGTCGATGGTCAGTACCCCGTTCTTCGCCGCCCAGATGTAGACCGTTGGCCAGTAGGACTGGTGCGGCCCGTAGGAGAGGTAGACGTCCCCCTCGGGGCTGTGGATCGCCCGCACCGGGAAGTCATGGGGCAGTTTGTGCGTCTGGAACGAACCGTCGGCCTTCAGTTCGGCAAAGCTATCCTCGGAATCGAAGACCAGCACACTCTCCCGCCCGGGCAGTTCGATCAAGTCGATCGGTGCCCGGCCGGTGTAGACCTTGCCCAGGGTTTCCTTGTCCGGTTCCAGCGTGGCCAGCGCCGCGCCGAAGGTGCCGTTCACCGCGGTGGCGCCCCGGGGGAAGTAGACCAGCCCGTTGTTGGGGTTGAAGGTCATACTGAACATGTGGGGGATGATCCCCAGGCCGGTGATCCGTTTCTTCAGTCTGCGGGTCTCCAGGTCCACCACGTCGATTTCGCCCCGGGACCAGCTGCCCACGTAGAGCAGGCCTTTCGCCTGGTCGACCACCGCGGCGTCGTTGCCAAAGGCCGGGAGCCGGACCTCGTGCAGCGCGGGCTCGGTCCCGAAGGCCACCACGTGCACCGAGGGGTGGTTGTCATAGGCGATGTAGACTTCGTCACGCACCGGGTTGCAGGTGATGCCCACTCCCTCGGTGAACTCCGGCAGCTTCACCAGCTGGTCCTCGCCGTCCAGACCGATGGCCGCGGCCTCGATCACCTTCCGCTCGTCGGTCTCGGTGACCAGGTAGATCCGGCCCATCCCCGCGTCGTACCCCGCCAGGTGCCACCGCCCGCCACTGGTCAGCGGCAGCTCCCGGGACTGCAGACGTTCCCCTGATTTCGCGTCGAAGAGGGTCAACGTGCTCTCGAACCCGTCCACCGCGATGATGCGGTCCAGCACGGGGTCGGCCACCACCTTGCGGATCGGCGGGGGCGGGGTCTGGTTGAGGTTGACCAGCGGTTCCTCGTGGCCGGTCCAGTCCAGCAGGCGGAACGTGCCGCCGTCCGCCTCGTAGATCCCCAGCGAGCGGCACTCGCGGCCGGCGAGGAAGACGTTGCCGGTGGCCTCGTCCACCGCAATGGATTCGAACTGCGACCCGGTGTCCACCGACAGCGCTTTTCCCGTGTCGGGGGAGACGATGTGAAAGCGCTTCGTGCCCAGCAGGTAGATCTCCCCGGTGGAACGGCGCAGGGTCATCGCCTCGGCCTTGAGATGCTGGATCGCCCGGGTTTCCAGGGGGATGTTGGTCACCTTGTGCGTGGCGCCGTCAATGATCGAGATGGAGGAACTGAGTGTGCAGGGGGCGATCACCCGGTTGCGCTCCACGTCGGTCATCACCAGCAGCGGGCCGGCGCCGTTGACCGCCAGGCCCAGGTCGGCCAGCAGGTCCACGGTGGTCACCCGCACTTCAGCGGCAGCGGTGAACGTGGAAAGAGAAAGCAGCAGAACGAGCAGGACCCTGGTGAGCATCATGGTTGAATCCCCCGGAAGAGTGATGGAAAGCGTCGATCCTCCGAGAATATCACACAAAAAAAGCCCCGGCCAATGACCGGGGCTTCTGATTACCCATTGCTGTTTTGCTGTCAGGGAGTGACGTGCAGCACCTTGGCAAAGGCCTCGTCCGGCTGTCCCAGGCCGCGGGAGCCGTCGAGGAGGATGTTGCCCTGCATGTTCTCCGCCCGCAGGGCCCCGGCCATGTTCTTCAGCGAGACCTGGGATCCTTCGGGGACGATGATCTTGTAGTCGGCCCAGACGGTGAGTGCGTCAAACTGCGGGGCGCCGTAGATCTGCACCTTCTCACCGTCGAAACGGGCTTCGCTGAACCCGCTGGTCCGGGCCAGGTTGAAGTACCCCGGTCCGGCATCGCTGTCCGTAATGGGCACCGGGTAGGCGAAGCGCTGGAACGATTCCAGCGGCAGGGTGGTGGAGACCACCAGGCGGTTGCCCACCATCTTCGCTTCCGCTCCCACCAGCTGCAGGATCTCTTCGGCGGTGAGGCCGCCGCTGTCCTCGGCGTGGAAGGTGACCAGGATCCTGGTGTTGCCGTCCCACCCCCGCACTTGCATGCTGCCGGCGAGGTTTTTCACTTCCAGCTGCAGCGGGGACGCCCCCCGCTCCAGGACGATCTCTTCCACCCGTTCGGCTGCCAGGGCCGAACCCGGAATCGCAACTGACACCAGCAGCAGAGCCAGGGCGAACACCACGCCGGCCCATCGTTTGCGCCGCCCGTTTTCTTCTATCTTCATTTTTATTACTCCTTGTATATATGTTTTTGATTTCAGTGCCGGTGGCGTTCCGGCCGCCTTTATTGTTGTTCCCTACCCTAATTAACGTTGGCTTTCCGGATAAGTTCCACCTCGAATCCATCAGTTTTTTCATGGCGCTGTACCAGCGGAAGGTTGCGCCGTCCTTTTGCCGGTGATACGTTTAACCGATTGGAATTGTGAATGTTATGTGGAGAGGAGACAGAGGGATGCGGGCAGTGGTGCTCAAACGGCATGGCGGTCCGGAGGTGCTGAGGCTCTCCAGCCGGCCCGACCCGGAACCGGGGCCGGGTCAGGTGGTAGTGCGGGTGAAGACCATCGGCCTCAACTTCGCCGAAGTGCTTTCCCGCAAGGGGCTCTATGGCTGGGCCCCGAAACTGCCATACATCCCGGGCATGGAAGCTTTTGGCGAGATTGTCGCGGCAGGCCCCGGGGCCGGGCGCAGCGTGGGTCAGCCGGTGATCGTCGGTGCCCAGTACGGCGCCTACGCCGAAATGATGGTGGTGGACCAGGCCCAGGCCCTGCCGGCGATGCAGGGTTGGTCCGCCGAGGAGAACGCCGCCTTTGCCGTGAACTACATGACCGCCTGGGTCGCCCTGCACAGGATGGCCCGTCTCCGCCCCGACGACTCGGTGCTGGTCCAGGCCGCCGCCGGCGGGGTGGGTACCGCCGCGGTGCAGCTGGCCGGCCGCTTCGGCTGTGCGGTCTACGGCACAGCCGGCGCCGATGACAAGGTGGCCATGCTCGAGGAACTGGGCATCACCGGGGCCGTGAACTACCGCAGCACCGACTTCGAGGAGGAGATCCGCCGTTTGACCGGCGGCCGTGGCGTGGATGTGGTTGTGGAGGTGGTGGGTGGCGAGGTGTTCCGCAAGAGCGTCCGCCTGCTCGCCCCATTCGGCCGGGTACTGGTGGTGGGCTTTGCCGGCTATGATCTGCAGAAGTGGAACCCCCTCAGCTGGTATCGCACCTGGCGCGACGTGCCCAAAGCCGGCATCGTCCAGATGTCGGAACGGTCCTTTGGCATCATGGCCTCGCACCTCGGCTACCTGCTCAAGGACCCGGAACTGGTGCGGGCGGCCTGGACGGAACTCACCGGCTTTGTCATCGAGCAGAACATCCGGCCGGTGGTGGGCCACGTCATGCCCTTCGAGGAGATCGCCGAGGCGCACCGCCTGATGGAGTCACGAAAAAGCCGGGGCAAGATCGTCTTGCGGGTGGGGACGTGAACAGGGCCCGGGCGAGTATGCCCGCCCGGCCCCTGCTGAAGTCTCTCCCCGTTATTCACCAGCGCCGAACCGGTCCCGGGCCAGGTCGAACATCAGGTTGAACGCATCGATGTAGGCCGGGTCTTCACAGACATCGCCAACCGCCGCCGTGGCCCAGGAGGGTGCGCCCCAGGGGTAGAAGCCGATACCCTGGATGTTCTCCATGGCCAGCACCTGGTTGACGCCCTCGATCAGCTCTTCAGGTGTGGGCATGGTCCAGCGGTCCGGACTGTCGCAGACAGCATAGAGGGCGATGACCTGGGTTTGATCGCCGTAGATCGCCTTGATCTCCCCGGCGATGGAATCGATCAGCGGCAGGTAGCCGGGATCGCTGAGTTTGTGCGGCGTCACGGTAAAGCCCACGTAGTCCATCAGGACCGGGTAGTCCGGAGCGGCCTCATCCATCTTTGCCTTGAAGCAGCCCAGGTGCCCGGAGTTGTGGAAGATGTTGATTCTCGGATCGATCGATTTGGCCAGGGAGTGCAGGTCGGCGAGGTCCTGGGCTGGAATGTCCCATTTCTCCGGATGGCAGAACTCGTCGATCATGTAGTGGAACATTGTGTCACCAGCCACATCGTTGCCCGCGAAAGTGTTTTCGAGCTGGTTCTGGATCGCCACGAAATCGAGCTGGTGAGTTACGCTGTCCTGCATGGATACCCGCCCCGGTGCCCGCGTCGCCATACCCAGGTCATAGGCCAGGACGTCTTCGACCAGCGACTCGATCTGGGAGGCGTGGATCGACGTGCCCCAGGCGACGGCATCCGCTCCGAGGTTCTGCACCACAGACAGGTTTTCCATACTGGCATATCCCATGAACCCGATGAAGGCTGAACCGGCTTCCCGCACATCGATGAGCAGCGTGCTGGTATTGGAGATGGGGACTCCCGGCTGGTCCACCGCCTCGGCATGAAAAACGATGGAATAGACACCGATCCTGGCGCCGCCGGTTCCCAGCGACAGCTGCGGCATGGCCAGCACGGGCCGGTCCACCGTGAAAGGCCGCACCACCCGTTTTGATCTGACCCGGGTCCCATCGGGATCGAAGATCTCCAGGAACAGACGGGCGGTTACCGGATCACCGAGGTTGGTGAAGGTGGCGTCGATCTGCACCGGGTCGCCCCTGGTCACGGACATTTCCGATGTCCCGCTGCCGAGGCGGGCGAAAATATCCATTTCATATTGCGGTTCAGCAATGGCCATCATTCCCGAAAACATCATTACGGCAATTGACAGGAAGACGATACGTTTCATCTCGGGCACCTCCTCACACGACATCCATGAAACCGTTCTGGATTTTGCATGCTGTCCGTGTCGATCTTGAGGAAGTGCAAACAGGATGCCATCGTCCAATTTGTTGATAGATATGGAGTTAGCCTAAGGCAAGACCGTTGTTTTTATTGTGTCTCTCCCGATGTCATAATGATGATGGCCAGAGGAGATCATTTCGGGATATCGGGAGGCATCGCGAGACTCAGTACCGATTTCGTATCCACGTCGTGACAATTGTAATCCCCCGCAGGTGGCGCTACGACTCGAGGATCAGGCCGATTACCTACAATTTTGACCCGGACCGCTGGCTGGAGAACCACCAGGCATTGCTGGATAAGAAACTGCATGACGGGGAGATCGACCGGCAGGAGCACCGCGACGCGCTACAGGACCTGGAGGAGCGCTACCACCGGATGTGCCGGCGCCTGGACGGTTCCTACAGGCTTCCGGATAAAGAACAATCGGTGTAGCGCCCCCCGCCCTGGGCCCTCGGGTCGTCAGAATAAAAGCTTCATGCCGCCGGAGTCCTCACGGCGCACTGGCACTCACGATACAACCGTCCGTCGCCGTACCCCCGGCCGGGGGATAGGGCGGCTGGTTGTATGGTGAGGGCGTGATGTCCTCCGCGGTCAGCGTGAAGATGTTGTCTCCGATTACCGTGCCCACCGCCGGGATCGGCTGAACCCAGTTTATGTTGTACTGGCTGCCCTGACTCACATTGGTCCAGCCCCGCCGCCAGTTGCCGTAGCTGGTGCCGTTGGCCAGCTGGACATCGATCCGTGCGGCTACCCGCGTGGCCGGTCGGGTCGGTTCAAGGTTGGCCATCTGCGCCGACATGGCGGTGCTGAAGGGCACCGTGCCCGCGGAGGGGGTGCAGGTGAATGACGCGGAGATGGTTGATGGTGGCGGGAAAATGTTCAGGTTGAGCAGCACCGAGATATCCCCGTCACCGTTGTTCGCCACGGCCAGGTCAGGCGAGTCATTGTCGTCCAGAGCGCCGCTCGCCACCCAGGCGGGTTCATCACCGACGGCGTAGTGGGCATCGTCAGCCAGGCTGCCATTACCGGTTCCCGTCAGTATGGTAATGGTGTCGGCATTGAAGTTGGTCACGGCCAAGTCGGGCAGCGCGTCCCCGTTCAGATCAACGATTCTGACCGAAGTGGGAAACGCGCCGACCGCATAGTGATCCGCGGCGGCAAAGGTCCCGTCACCGAGACCGGGCAGTACCTGAAACGGTGTCCGAGCCGCTGTTCGCCGTTACCAGGTCGGGGATTGTGTCACCGTCCATGTCGCCGATCGCCAGACCATGAGGTCTGGTCCCGGCGGCGTAGTCCACCGCGGCCGCAAAGGTTCCGTCGCCGAGGCCCAGCAGGACCGACACGCTGTTGTTCATTTTGTTCGTCACGGCCAGGTCGGGAACCGTGTCGCCATCAAGATCGTCGGCGGCCATATCCAATGGTTCCGTGCCCACGGGGTAGGAAACAGCGGAGGCCAGTGTCCCGTCGCCGGTCCCCAGGAGCACCGAGACGCTGTTGCTGCCGGAGTTCGCCACCGAGACATCCGGGAAAGTGTCGCCGTTCAGGTCGGTGATCGCCACGGAATAGGGTGCAACCGCTGTGGGGAAGAACTGGGCCGCGGCAAACGAACCGTCGCCATTGCCCAGCAGCACCGCCACCGAATCATCCCCCAGGTTTGCCGATACCAGGTCGAGCACCCCATCGGTGTCCAGGTCGCTGATCGCCACCGTCACCGGGGAGGAACCCACGGAGGCTCCGGTTGCTGCGGAAAATGTGCCGTCTCCAAGGCCAAGAAGCACGGATAATTCATTGCTGGAATAGTTCGCCACGGCCAGGTCGTTGACCCCGTCGTCATCAAGGTCGCCGATGGCCACGCAACGGGAGCCGTTGCCTGCGGGGTAGTCCACCGGACTGGTGAACATGCCGGAGGATCCCGTGGTGGCGGATGCCTCATTGGACGGCAGGCCCTCGTTCCCGTTGATGTCCTCGCCGGTCACCAGGTAGTACCAGGTGCCGTTGCCGGGAGCCGGGTCGGTGTAGCCGGTGGAGGCTGACGTCCCGATCTGGTTGGCCAGGCTGGGCGCAGAGCCCTGGACATCGCTGCGGTAGACCCGGTAGAACGCCAGGTCTTCGTCGTGATGGCCGGAGGCCGACCAGGTGAGCAGGACGTCAGTGCCCGAGGTCGTTGCCGCCAGGTTCAGCGGGGCGCCGGGGAAGAGGTTGTCCACCGAGTAACCGCTGACCACTGCCGACTCCCAGAAGACCAGCGGGTCGATGGTGTGGGCCACCACCTTGTATTCGGTCCAGGGGATCTCTCCACCGCCGCCGTAGATCTCATAGGTCGGGGGATTGCTGGCGTACTCATCCCAGGTACAGGGCGGTGACCTCCTCCACCTGTTCCCAGGCCGAGGACGGAGATTGCCGCCGGGAGACCGCGTAATGGGTCACCACTTGCTGGGGCGCCTGGTCCAGGTCGCATGGCGACCAACTGAGCACCACCGTCCCGCCCTGGTCGTCGGGGTAGTCGATCACTTCGGTGACCGTCGGGCTGTGGTCTCCGCCCGGATAGCCGTGCGGGCCGATTCGCTGGGCATAGATGTCATCTTTTGTCAGGGGAATGTTCCGTCCATCTGCCCAGGCGATGATCGCGCCGCCCAAACCATTGCTGATCGGATACGGGACCCAGCGGTATGATGGCGCCGAGCAGACCGCCACGCCATCGATGGCCCAGCGAGCGTTGCCCGATCCGTTCAGCCGCTGGGCATAGATGTGACTGGCGTTGTCGGGCCGTGAATCCTGCCAGGTAATTATGACCCCGCCCGAACCGTCGTTGACCAGACGGGGGGCGGATTGATCACCCGTGGCGGCACAAACGGCTATCCCGTCGGTCCCCCAAAGCAGGATGCCGGTGGAATTGATCCTCCGGGCATATATGTCCTTTTCTCCCGTGCGTTCGTCCTCCCAGGTGATGATCGCCCCTCCGCTGCCGTCAGCCACCAGTTTTGCGAGTTTCTGGTCACCTGCCGCGGAGCACAGTGAAGATCCGTTCGTGGTCCATAGTACAGTGCCCGAGGCGTCCACCCGCTGGGCATAGATGTCCTCGGTACCGAAGCGGTGGTCTTCCCAGGTGATGATCGCCCCGCCAAAACCGTCGCTCACGACCCACGGGTAGTCCTGGGTGCTGCTTGCGGTGCAGATCGCCACGCCGCCTGTGGTCCAGAGTGGATTTCCCGATGCGTCCATCCGTTGGGCGTAGATGTCATTTGCGGCGACACCGTTACGCCAGTCATACCAGGCGATGATCGCCCCGCCCGCGCCGTCGCTGGCCAGACGGGGCCGCCACTGGGAGTTGGCCGCCGTACAGACAAGGGTGCCGTCAGCACCCCAGAGGATGGAGCCCGAGGCATCCACCCGCTGGGCGTAGACTTCGTAGTCGGCGCCCGAACTGTAATCGTGCCAGACGACGATCGCCCCGCCGGCGCCGTCGCTCGTGAGTTCCGGGTATTGCTGGTTGTTGGCCGCCGAGCACAATGCCACGCCGTCCGTGGTCCAGAGCATGTTCCCCGCGGCGTCCACCCGCTGAGCGTAGATGTCGTACGACCCCGACCGGGAATCTCTCCAGACGATGATTGCCCCGCCGGAGCCGTCTTCCACCAGAGCGGGATCAGCTTGCCTGGCGGCAAATGTGCAAACAGCTGCTCCTTGAGCAGTCCAGAGCGGAATGCCCGAGGCATCCAGTCGTTGGACATAAATGTCATATTCCGTTGTCGAATATGTGCGTTGATCAATCCAGACAATGATCGCCCCGCCGGCCCCGTCACTCACCAGCTCGGGATCATCCTGATAGCCCATCGCCGTGCAGACCGGATTGTTCTCGGTGGTGTCCACCGACCAGTCCGCCGTTGCGGGCAGGCCCCACAGCATGCCCATCGTCACGAGGGAGAGTAAGATCAACCTTTGTGATTTCATCGCTCGGCCTCTCTTCCTGATCCGTTGCGTTTTCACCTGGTGCCTCCGTATGCCTGGTGGGGCTGATGGCCCGATTTGTTCATGGCGCATCGGCGATCACCGTGCAGCTGTCGGCTGCCGTGCCGCCCGATGGGGAAAACGGCGGCTGGTTGTATGGTGCCGGTGTGGTATCGGCGGCGGAGAGGATGAAGACGTTTTCCCCGACCACAGCACTGCTGAGGGGGAACGATATCAGCCAGGTCACGCTGTGGTGGCTGCCGCGAATCACGTTTGTCCACCCCTGTCGCCAACCACTGCAGCTGCTGCCATTGGCCAACTGAACGTCGACCCGGCCGGCGATCCTGGTGGCTGGACGTTGCTGGTCGAGGTTGTCCAGGCGTGCCGACATGGTGCTGCTGAACGGAACAATGCCCGAAGTCGGCGTACAGGTCAGCGTGGCGGAAACCTTTGACAACGGGGATGTAACGGTCGAGACCTCCTCCGATGGCGGCCCCTCGTTACCGTTGACGTCTCGCCCGGTCACCCGGTAATGCCAGGTGCCGGCGCCGGGAGGTGAATCGGTGTAGGATGTGATGTCAGCCGTTCCGATCAGCATCGATTCGTCGGGTTCGAAGCCCGGCGTGTCGTTGCGGTAGACCAGGTAGCAGGCCAAATCCTCATCGTGTTGTCCGGAGGCGGACCAGGTCAGCCGGATATCCGTTCCGCATGCTGTGCCGGTCAGAGCGAGCGGCGCTCCGGGTGCCAGGTTATCGATCGAGTATCCGCTGATCACGGCCGATTCCCAGTAGACCCACTGGTCGTCGGTGTGGGCCACCACCATGTAGTCGGTCCAGGGGATGTCCCCGGTACCGATGTAGATCCCATAGGCCGGAACGGTAACGGAATAGTCATCAAGGTAGCCGGCGGTCACTTCGGTCACCCAGGACCAGCCGGACCGCTCTTCATCGCTCCGAGGGCTGGTCGCCTCATCGGGAATCCGCCTCCAGACCGAGTAGTGGGTCACATCGAGCCGGGGTGATACGTCCAGGCAACTGGGGGTCCAGCTCAGATCCACCATGCCGCCCTGGTCGCCGGGAACATCATCCGCCATGGTGATGAAGGGACCCTGACGGCCCAGGCATCCTTCGGCGGTAATGCGCTGTGCGTAGAGATCGTGTTCGTCGATCACGCCTGCGCGGCTATCGTGCCAGACGATGATCGCACCTCCCGATGAGTCGCTGACCATATCAGGGTACTGTTGGCCCTGGGGAGCCGAACAGATGGCCTCGCCATCCGTCGTCCAGAGCATGCTGCCGGTCGCGTCTATGTGCTGGGCGTAGATGTCATAAGAGTAGGTGCGGCTATCGTGCCAGGAGACGATAGCCCCACCAGCACCGTCGGAGACAATCCTGGGATGAATCTGGAAGTTTGGTTTGGCACAAATGACCTGTCCGCCACTGGCCCACAGTTCGCTTCCGGAACCGTTAAGCCTTTGGGCATAGACGTCGTAGAAATCCGATGTGGGTGTTTGCTGGTGCCAGGCGATCAAGGCACCGCCCACTCCGTCAGGCACCATTTCGAACAGGGAGTCAAAGGGGTAAGAGTAGGACTCGATAACATCGCTGAAGGTAACGCCTCCTGTGCCCCAGAGCAGGCTGCCCGAACTGTTTACCCGTTGGGCAACGAAAAAATAGCCATAGAAACCGCCGGCGCTGCCGTCGGCCCAGCTGATGATCGCGCCATTGTTGTCGTCACTGACGATCATGGGGGAAACCTGGACATCCGGATCACCGCTGATTTCCACTCCGTTCAAGGTCCATCGAACGGTGGCCGATGCATCGACCCGCTGGGCATATATATCGTATTCAGCAGACCGACCGTCTATCCAGGTGAAGATCGCTCCTCCCGTTCCGTCGTTGACAAGCTTCGGGCGGAGCTGGTCGCCGTTTTCGGTGCAGATGCTAAGGCCGTCGGTGGTCCAGAGGGTGTTGCCCGAAGCATCCAGCCGCTGGGTGTAGATATCGTGCCCGCTGGTGCCGTCATCGCGTTGGTCCGACCAGGCGAGGATGGCGCCGCCCAGGCCGTCACCCACAATGTCGATTTGTCCTCCACAGCTTCCACAGATCCCCACACCGCTGGCGGTCCAGAGTTTGTACCCCGAGCCGTCCACCCGCTGGACTCTCAGGTCATAGCCATGGGAAGGGTTGTAGTTGCTGCACCAGGTGACGATCATTCCGCCGTTTCCATCGCTCAACGGACTGGCAATGGTTGCCAGTGATCCATCGGTGTTGATCGCAATCCCATCGGGAGCCCAGAGCGGTTTACCCATATGGTCCAACCGCTGGGCATAGACTTGTAGCCCGGAGCGATAATCGATCCAGACGACTATGGTTCCTCCGGCGCCGTCACTCACTGACCGAGGATATCCCTGCTCTCCTGAGGCCGTGCAGACCGGGGTGTTTACGGTGGGGTCATCGGACCACTGGGCTGTTGCCGGCAGGGCACAGATCAGTGTCATGATGATGGCTGCGTAAATGATCGACAGTCGAATGGACATGGGGATCTCCTCTCAAGATGTTCGATCAATTCAGTTGTGAATCTATGTTTGTGTTGTCTGCAGCCCGGAAGAGTCTCCGGGTTGATGCTGGTAGTAACGAACCAGGTGGAGATTTTCGAGAGATTTATTTAGGGATTGATTAAAGGTTCAGGGAATGAGTTCGGAATCATCTGATCGGCGTGATAGGGAATGATGTTCAGCAGCAGTCGATCGGACCGGGGAGGGGATTCAAGGCTTATTCCAGATCCTCCGGCAGGTGGGGGACAGCGTACAGGTCGCGCATCAGCTGCCAGCGACGCTCCACGTCGTCGCCGGCCTCGCGCTCGATGTAGCCCCTGACCAGCGTCAGGCCCACGTCGTAGGTCGCGACATAGCTGCGGTACTTGTCGGCGAACTGCAGGTACCGTTCGGCCCGGTCCCGGGCCAGCAGGGCGTAGCGCTGCAGCCAGTCCATGGCCTCGGTCGAGGTCATGTCGCCATCCAGGTAGCGTCGTATGGCTTCGGTCCTCGCGCTGCGCAGCTGCCCGGTGAGCTTCTCGAACCGCAGATACTCCGCGGCGTGCTGCGGATCAAGCCCGGCGAGGGGGAAGAGCGCGTCGCGGGTAAACGCTATCTGCTCCTCCTCGGTAAAGGCGATGTCGATGCCGTAGTTTGCCCCTCCCTCGTTGAGGGTCGCCTGGGGGCAGTAGAGCGGCTGCACCGAATACTCGACCCAGCCCCGGTCGCGGAGCATATTCTTCTCCATCAGCAGGTTCTGGACGTGGTGGCCGGGGTATCCCTCATGGACGGCAAGCTCCAGCGGGGATCCGATATGGACCGGAAGATCGACGTTGACCTGGATCAGGCTCCGGTAGCCGCCCTTGTACCAGTTGTAGGCGCCCCAGGAGACGCCGGTGACATATTCCGTGTCGAAGCTCTCCCCCTCGGGGAGTTGGATATGGGCCATTGTGCGGCGTCTGGCTTCCGCGATGGCCGCGGCGAATACCGCGTCGATGCGGTCCTTGGGTACCTCGAACCGTGCCCGGTAGGCGTTGACCCGCTGGGCCAGGTCCCCTTCGCCGGGAACCAGGCTGTCCAGGCTGGCCAGGACCGTCTCAAGGGTATCGACATCGCAGCGGGGGGCGACGGCGCCGTAGAGGGCCTTCGATTCCTCGTCAAAGCTCATCTCTTTGCCGCCCACAAGCTCGATGCGCGATTTTGCCGAGCTGATGTGCGCCCGCAGAAACCTGATGCGGCGCTGCTCCATATCGGTGAGCCCGTCAATGTCGACGGCGTCCAGACTGGCGATCATCCCGTCGGCCTGCCGGCTGAGCTGGCCAACGGGGATGGCATGCTCCTGACCCTCGGCAGGCGGTTCGGGCTTCCACTCCGGCGGGCCGTAGTAGGCGTCGACAAAGTCGGGGTCGTAACTGCCGAGCTCGAGACAGAGCTTGACATACGATTCGGCCACCTGGTCAACGATGTCCATCTGTACCTCGGGTTTTGAGCAACCGGTGAAGATCACGGCGCAGAGCGTAAGTATCGCGAGAGCCAATTGCCGGGTCATGATGCCTCCCTCTCTACCAGGGGTTGCATGGTCTGGTCTCCGATGCCGTAGTCAGATCTTCTCCGACCTGAGAGAGCAATGCAACCCGGAGTCCGGCTCCTTCCTCAGCGATTCGAAGACATAGTAGAGCGCCGGCAGGGTGAACTTGCTGAAGAGCAGCGCCAGCAGGAACCCGCCGACATAGACGATGGCCAGCGGACGGTGGATCTCCGACCCCATCTCGTTACCCAGCACCAGGGGCAGCGCACCGAAGATCATCACCAGTTCGGTCATCAAAATCGGCCGCAGACGCATCTTCGACCCTTCGATCACCGCCTGGCGAAGCGGCATCTCCCGCTGGCGCATGGTGTTGATCGTCTTGACCAGGATAATCCCGTTCTGCAGTGAAATACCGAAGAGGGCGATGAAGCCGATTGCCGAACTGACGTTGAGCGTGGCGCCGCAGGCCCAGAGACCGGCAACGCCGCCGGCCAGGGCCACCGGCACGTTGAGCAGGATGAGCAGCGACTGGCGCAGTGAGCCAAAACTGGAGATGAGGATGATGAACACCGCCAGGGCGATGAGCACCGAGTAGATCAGCAGCTGGCGCGAGGCCTGCTGCTGGTTCTCGAACTGGCCGCCGAAGCGCACCCGGTAGCCCCGCGGCAGGTCCACCTTATCGGCGATCTGCTCGCGGGCCTCGGCGACGAAGCCCACCACGTCCCGGCCGCTGACGTTGAGCACGATGACCTTGCGCCGCTCCATGTTCTCGCGGAAGATTTCCTCCGGCCCCTCGCCCTTCTCGATGGCGGCGATTTCGGAGAGCGGGACCAGTTGCCCGCCCGGTGCGTCCACCAGCAGGTTGCGAATCTCGTCCAGGTCGTCCCGGTACTGCTGCTGGAAGCGGAGCAGGATGGAATAGCGCCGGTTGCCCTGGAAAACGTCGGTGATGGTCTGGCCGCTGAGCGCCGTCTCGATGATGTCGCTGGCATCGTCCACCTTGACCCCGTAGCGGGCCATCCGCTGGCGGTCGAGGATGACGTTGATCCGCGGCACGCCGGCGGTCTGCTCCACCTGCAGGTCGGCCACGCCGTCGATCCTGGACAGCACGTCGCGGATGGCCTGGATCTTCTCTTCCAACTGGTCCAGGTCCGGGCCGTACAACTTGACCGACAGCTCGCCCTCGGTGCCGGTGAGCATCTCGGCCAGCTTGTTCTGGATCGGCTGCTCGAAGATGTAGTCGATCCCGGGCACTTTGCGGAACTCCTCGCGCAGGCCCTCGATGATCTCCTCCGCCGAGCGGTCCCGCTCCTCCAGGGGCAGCAGTTCGATGATGAAGTGGCTGTGGCTCACCGGGTGGGCATGCTCGGACTGCTCGGCCCGGCCGGTCTCCCGGGTAACCGAAACCACCTCGGGGAATTTTTCCCGGTCCATCACCAGACCGCTGACCAGTTTGCCCACCCGTATCGTTTCCTCGAGGCTGGTGCCCGGCAGCATCACCGTGCTGGCGACAATCGATCCCTCGTCCATCTGCGGCATGAACTCGGTGCCCAGCCGCGGCAGCAGCAGGACGAAGATCAGCGCCAGCACCAGGCCGGTGCCGGCCAGGATGCGCCAGGGATGGGTGATGACCCTTTCCAGGAATGGAGTGTAGAGGGTCAGGGCGCCGCGGATCACGCGGTTCTCGCGCACGGCCCGGATGCGGCGGAGGAAGAGCGAGGCCAGCACCGGCATGATGGTGATCGCGCCGGCAAAGCTGCCGATCAGCGCCATGCCCACGGCAAAGGCGGTGGGGGCGAACATCTTGCCCTCGATCCCCTGCATGAAGAACATCGGGACGAAGACGAGAAAGATGATCAGATTGGCGCTGAACAGCGCCGGGGCCACTTCCCGGGTGGCCTCGAAGCAGATGCGCCGGACGGTCCGGCGCTGTTCTTCCGGCAGGCTTTTGTTCAGCAGCAGCTTGCGGTAGATGTTCTCCACCACGAAGATCGAGGAGTTGGCCATCTTGCCGATGCCGATGGCCAGTCCGCCGAGGCTCATCACATTGATGGTGAGGCCGAAAAGGTTCATGATCAAAATGGCTATGAAGATCGAGTAGGAGATGGTGATCACCGCGATCCAGACCGAGCGAAAGTTGCCCATGAAAAGCATGATCACCAGCATGATGAGTATCGACCCTTCGAGGATCGACCACTTGATGTTTCCCACCGCTTTCTTGATGAACACCGACTGGTCGTAGAAGGGGTAGATATCTACGCCCGCTGGCAATTCTTCACGCAGTTCGGCCAGGGTGGCTTTTATGTTGTCGATGGTCTCCAGCGTGTCTCCCCGGAACTGCTTCTCCACGGTGAGCTTCACCGCCTTGCGGCCATTGTGGCCGGCCGATCCGCGCCGGAACCGCGGGCCCATGGAGACCTCGGCCAGGTTGTGTACGTAGACCGGCACCCCGCCGCGGTTGTCCACCACGATGTCGGCGATGTCTTCCGCGCCGGTGATCTGCCCGATGCCCCGGATCAGGTATTCCTGCTCCTGGCGGGTGAGGATGCCGCCGGTGCTGTTGCGATTGCTGGCGGCGATGGCCTCGCCCACTTCGGCGATGCTGATGCCGTAACTGCGCAGCTGGTCCGGCTTGAGCTGCACCTGGTACTCGCGAACTTCACCGCCGAGGTTGACCACGTAGCTGACCCCGGTGGTGCTCAGCAGGCGGTAGCGCACCGCCCAGTCGGCCAGGTCGCGCAGTTCCATCAGGTCGAGGGTATCGCTGACCAGTACGAACTCGAAGATCTCGCCCATCCGTGAGGAGATGGGGCCGAGCACCGGTGAGCTTGATCCCGCCGGCAGCAGTCCGCTGACCAGTTCCAGCTTGCCCGAGACGATCTGGCGGGCGAGGTAGATGTCGGTGCCCCAGTCGAACTCCACGGTGACCACCGAGATCCCGGTCCCCGATTCGGAGCGCAACCGGGTCACCCCCGGCGAACCGTTGAGCGTGCTCTCCAGGGGGATGGTGATCAGCCGTTCCACGTCTTCGGCCGACATGCCGGGGTTTTCGGTGACGATGTTGACCAGCGGGGCGTTGAGGTCGGGGTAGACGTCCACCGGCATCGCCCGGTAGGCCAGGTAGCCAAAGACGCAGACCAGCAGCACCAGGAAGATCGACAGCAGGCGGTTGTTGATCGAACCGCGAATAACAGAATCTATCATGACGAACCCTTCCGTCTGTGGGGGGCTGCCTCAGTGGACGTGTGCGGCCGATCCCGACGACTGCTTGAGGGTGGCGAAAAGCCCGTAACTGCCGTTCACCACCACCGTCTGACCTTCACTGATACCCGCCGTGATTTCGACATGCGCCTCGTCCTGGTAGCCGGTCTCCACCGGGGTGAGCTGGTACCCTGCATCGCGGGGCACGAAGACATAGCCGCGGCCCCCGTCCTCGATGATGGCCTCAGCCGGGACACAGAGCACCGGAGTATCCTGTCCGGTGAAGATGCGCACGGTGACGAACATCCCCACCTTCAGTTCATCACCGGGATTGTCGATGGCCGTGCGTACGGCCAGGGTGCGGGTTTCCGGATCGATCTGCCGGCTGATGTGGATCACCTCGCCCTGGATCGCTGTACCGGGAAGGGCGTTGACCGACACCTCGGTGCGCTGCCCCTCGTCCAGCAAGGCCACGTCGCGCTCGAAGACCTGGGCTTCGACGAACAACCGGCTGAGGTCCATCACCGTGAACAGTGTGGAGTCGTCGCCCACGCGCTCGCCCACGGTGGCCTCCCGATCCACCACCCGGCCGGCGATGGGAGATCGGAGCAGCAGTTCGGCGTTGATGGTGTGGGTGTCCTCGATGGTGTCCAGGTCGTCCTCGGTGAACCCGAACGCGTGCAGGGTCTTCTCCGCCGCGTTGCAGTTGGCCTCGGCGATCTTGTGGTCCGCCTCGGCGGCCAGCAGGTCCTTGCGCGCGCCGATGTCCCGGCTGATCAACCGCTCGTAGCGCTCGAAGTTGATTTTGGCCAGCTCCAGCTCGGCCAGGGCCTTGTAGTATTCGGAGACCGCCTCGCCGATTTCCACGCTGACCAGTTTGGCCAGCGGCTGGCCGGCCCGCACCCGGTCCCCCAGCTTGACCAGCACCTCGGATACCCGTCCCGAGATCACCGGTCCCACCTTGGCCACCCGGTCGGGACAGGGGGTGAGCAGCCCGCCGGCCTCCACCCGGGTACCGAGCAACCGTTTCTCCGCCCTGGCGGTGATGACATCGATGTAGTCCCGCTGTTCGGGAGCGATGCTGACAAAGCGGCCCTCGTGATCGGCTCCGCCCCGGTGGTGGCGGCCGCGGCCCTCACTGCGTGACTGCGGCCCGGCGCCGGCCGGGCTCAGACCGCAGAGGACGGCCAGGACGGCGATCGGGACGATGATGCAGGCAATGCGTAGTGTTCTTCTGGTCATTGGACTTCTCCTGCCGCGGGGCCGTTCAGCGGGTCAACCGGCATCTCCCAGCCAAGTTCGGAACCCACCGCCTGCTCGAGGTCGATCAGGGCGAGGTTGTAAGAGAAAACCGATTCAGCGAACTCCTGCCGGACGATCTGCAGGGTGCGCTGGGTGTACAGCATTTCAAGGCTCTCGATCTCGCCCTCGCGGTAGCTTTCAGTGGCCAGGGAGAAGGCCTCTTCGGCTGAAGAGAGGATCGAATCACGGTAGCGGGACAACTGGCCGGCGAGCTCTTCCAGGGCCCGGTGGGCGGTGCGGACCTCCAGTTCGATGCGGGCCCGGGCGGCGTCGGCCTCAGCCCCGAGGGCCGTTTTTTCGGCCTTGGCCTCGGCCAGCTGGCCGGCGATGGCCGGGAGTCCGAAGATCGGTACGCTGAAACCCAGGGCGATGTCCCAGCTGTTCGGTTCTTCGTCGATGCGGTGCCGGTAGAAAGAGAACGAGAGGTCGGGGTAGTAGGATGACCGGGCCAGGGAAATCTGGAACTCGGACGCGGCGAGACGGCTCTCGGCGGCTTTCAGTTCCAGGCGCTGTTCCAGCGCCAGTGCCATCATCCGCTCCAGATCCGCTCCCTCCAGCCGTCCCTGGTTCAGCGGAGTGGTTTGCAGAGGCTGTTCCGGCGAGCGTCCCAGAATATGGTTGAGCCGCATCCGGGCCTCCTGCTCCTGTTTCACCATCCGTGAGAGGTCGTTGGCCGCATTGGCCGCCTCCACGCCGGCCCGCAGCACTTCGAGCTTGCCCACGATTCCCAGTTCGTATTTCCCTTCGGCCATTTCGGCCAGCCGTTCAGCGATGACCAGGTTTTCAAGGTTGATGGCCACCAGTTCCTGGGTCAGGGCCAGGTTCTGGTAGAGTGCCTTGGCCGCCAGGGCCGTCTCCCAGCCGGTGAGCCGGTGTTCCGCCTCGGAGGCCCGGACGTTTTCCTCGGCGGCATCCACCCGCAGTCCCATCCGGGTGGGGAACTCGAATTCCTGGGTGAACCCGATGTATTGCTCCTGGGATTGCAGGAATTCCACCTGCTGGTCGAAGTCGAATTCAATGGCGGTGGCCGGGAACTCTCGTGCCTGGCGCACCCGCTCCCGGATCCCGACCATCCGTTCGGTGGAGACCCGCAGGTCCGGGTTGTTTTCCAGGGCCATTTGAACCGCCTCCTCCTGGGTCATGACCCCGGAGGAATCGTCTGCCGGTAGCGGCACCCACGGGATGGAAATCAACAGCAAACAGAGACAGACAATGACACGACGTGACATCAGCGTTCCTCGTGATGCATGGACGGCAATTCCTCCCGGCGGCAGGAGAGTTGCCATGGAAAGGTTGCTTGGGAAAGCGGTGGGATGGCTCAGGCGGCGGGCGGCGCCCGGGCAAAAGAGGAGCAGAGCGATTCACCGCTATGGGAGCGGGAGGGTGGGCGAGGCGGTTTGCTGTTGTTTTCGGCCGGGGGCGGCAGCATCGTCACGGTGACGCCGCCGGTGAAGCCGTTGCAGAAAGGACAGTGGTGGCTTTCCTGGTTCGGGTGGACCCGGGAGTTGCCGTCCGGTGAGCCGCCGCCGTTCTGGTCGGCGAAAAAGCCATGTGGCCCCACCGGGTAATCCGCGAATACCGGGGCCGGGTCGTGCGTCAGGTCATGGAGCAGGAAGGCCGCCAGGTATACCGCGGCTATCAGGATGATGAAGGATGCCGGCTGTCGACGCCTGGACGAGGTCATTGTTCCACCTGAACTGCTGGCCGCCGCGGCATCCGGGATTCCCGGAGCCGGACGCCATCAGGGGTGGAGAATAACGGAATCCTGCGGGGATGTCCACACGGTTACCGGGGGCGGGACCGGTGGTTCCTTCAAGCCTGCTTGCCCCCGCCCAGCACCCGCACCGGGAAGAGGATGATCGCCCGCAGCAGTTCGAACACGCCTTCCACGGCAATGCCCAGCAGGCGGAAGGGGAGCAGGAAGACCCAGATCAGGGGATAGGCGATCAGGGCCAGGATGGCCAGCGGCCAGCAGAACAGCAGCAGTATCAGCCAGAGGATAAAAGTCTTCATCGCGTCGTCTCCTTTGTTGCCTTCTTCACCCTCTCTTACGTCCCGGCCGCCGGAGATGTTCGCAGGTTCCTCCGGTCATGATAAACTGCCCCCGGCCCTTTTGAGCGGACGGTTGGGAGGAACGGATGGTCGGCGGCGGCAGCACACCACGGTGGACCTGGTCACGGACCATACCGCTGGTGCTCTGTCTCGCCCTGGCCCTGGCCTCATTCGGCTGCAGCGGCAAGCAGATGATGGTCCGGACCACGCGGACCATGCTCCCCGACGCCCTGGCCGCCTTCAACGACGAACCCGACTGGGAACTGGCCCGGGCCGCCGGCTTCTCCAACATCAAACTCCTGGAAACCCTGCACCGCGCCTGTCCGAAGGATGAAGAGATCCTGGTCACCCTGGCCCAGGCTTTTGGCGGGGTGGCCCTGGTCTTTCTCGAGGACGACATGGAGGCGCTGCGGGATGCCGGCGGGCCGCCTTTCGATGAGGCCCGGCAGCGGGCGGCCGACTTCTATGTCCGCGGCCGGGACTATGCCGGGAAGGCCCTGGAACTGCGGCACCCCGGCTTCCTCGGGCGGCTGGACGGCGGCGGCGAGGCCGCGGTGCAGGCGCTGAAGGATCTCTCCACCAGAGATGTGCCGGCGCTCTTCTGGTACACCTTCAACCAGGCCGGCGACCTGTGGCTCAATCGCAGTGATCCCACGGTCATGCGGGCCGTTCCGGTGAACCGGCGGCTGGCCCTGCGTCTGGGTGAGCTGGACGAGACCTATTTCTTCGGCGGGCCGCTGCTGCTGCTCGGTATTGCCGATGCCTGGCTGCCGCCCATGCTCGGCGGGTCGCTGGAGCAGAGCGGCCTGCGCTTCCGGCTGGCCATGGAGCTGTCCGAGGGGAAGTTCCTGCTGGCCCGGCTGCTCTATGCCCAGCACTACGCCGTGGCGGCCGGGGACCGGGAACTGTTCGACGGCGAGCTCCAGGCCATCCTCGACGCTCCGGCCCAGGTCCTCCCCGGCTACCGGCTGTTCACCACTCTGGCCCAGCGCCGGGCCCGGATGCTGATCCCCCGGGGTGACGATCTCTTCTAGCCGCCGAACATTCCGCCCGCGGTCATCGTAAGACACGGTGTAATCACTGTGCACAAAAAAGAGGAGTAGCGACTGATGAACACCACTATGCGTTCCATCCTGGCGGCGGCCTCGGCAATCCTGTTCACCTGCTGCATGGGGGCTTCCGTCAACCAGTCACTCACCATTCAGGACGGTGAGCAGCGGACCGGCGGTTTCAACACGGTGAACGGTTCCATCACCATCGGCAGCGACTGCGAGATCGGCGGCGACTGCCACACGGTGAACGGCGCCATTAAGGTGGGCGACAACTCCAGTGTCAGCGGTCTGGGCACGGTGAACGGCGGCATCACCCTGGGCCGCGGGGTGGAGGTGAGCGGCGGCGTGGGGACGGTCAACGGGCCGGTCCGCTGCGGCAGCGGCAGCAGGGTGAGCGGCGAGGTCTCCACGGTCAACGGCGAGATCGTCCTGAAAAACACCAGGGTCGGCAAAGACGTCCGCACGATCAACGGTGACATGCGTCTCGAGGACGGGACCCGGGTGGACGGCGACCTGGTGGTGGATGACAACAAGGGGTCCAACGGCGAGCGCGGGGAACTGCGCATCGAGATCACCGGCGGCTCGGTGGTGGACGGTGACGTGATCGTCCACGAGGATGACCTGGACGTGGTGGTCTACCTCACCGACGGCGGAAGAGTGAAGGGCGAGATTATCGGGGCGAAGATCGCCGATTGATCCGCGGGCCCGGGGCCGCAGCTCAGGGCGCGGTCCCTGTCACCGTGCACTGGCCGGTATCGCTGTCACTCGCCGGCAGCCAGGGCGGCTGGTTGTACGGCGGCGGTGTCACGTCCACGGCCCGCAGCAGGAAGCTGTTGACGCCCACCAGTGACCCCAGGGCCGGGAACTGCTGGGTCCAGGAGGCGACAAAACTCTCCCCGTCCGCCAGGTTGCTCCAGCCGGCCCGCCAGCCCGGGAAACTCTGACCGCCGGCGGTGGTGACGTCCAGCCGGGCGGCCACCCGGCGGTTCTCCCCGGCGGCGATGTTGGTCAGGGTGGCGGTGAAACTGCTGCTGAAGGGCAGGGTGCCCGATGACGGCACGCAGGCCAGCTGCACGCTCACCGTCTCCACCGCCGTGGAGCTGAAGGTCCAGACGTCCCCGCGCACCGGCCCCAGGCTGCCGCCGCCGAAGGTCACCTCGTCCACCCGCCAGAAATAGACCTCCCCCGGCACGAGGGCCGGCTGCCAGTCGGTCCCGCTCTGGTTTCCCGCATACTCCGGTGAATCGACGGTGGCCGCGGCCACCGCCCCGGCGTCGGTGCCGAAGTAGACGTTGTGGGAGACGGCGGAAACACCCGGCACCCAGCTGAGCAGCGAGCCGTCGGCGATGCCGGCGGCGCCGTCGGCCGGTGCGGGGTTCATGGCCTGGCCGCCACGCTCCAGGGCCTTGATCCCCTCGGCGGAGAGCGTGTGGTTGTAGACCCGCACGTCATCCAGCTCGGCGGCCAGCCTGAGCAGCGAGGTGCAGAGCGATCTCATCGGCGCGGCGATGGGCGTGTCCACCGTGGCCCAGGGCAGGCCGTTGACGTAGAGCGACGTGCTCGATTCGCTGCCCACCAGTGCCAGGTGGACCCACTGGCCCACCGGGGCGGAGTAGCCGAAGCTGTGGTCGCCCCCGCCGCCGAAGATGGTGAACCCCACGTCGTCGTTGTTCCAGTGCTCCAGGCGCAGCGCCGCGGTGGGTGAGGAGAAGAGGGAGCTGGTCCCGGTGATGTTCTCCGTCTTTTTGACCCACATGGCCATGGTCCAGGGCGGCGGGATGTCCTGGAGACCCAGGTGCTCCATGTTGATCATGTAGCCGCTCTCGTGGAAGCGCAGCGCGCCGCCGAAGCGTCCGGGAACCGCGTCGTTCTGGAAGCGTATCCCCCCTTCAAGGAACCCGCGGTTGTCGAAACCGCTCCCGTCGTAGGCGATGAACCCGTTTTGCTCGTCCAGTTTCCAGTGGATGGCCATCACCCGCGGCTTCACTTCCACCTGTACGTCCCGCTGAATGGTGACGCCTCCGGCGGCCTCGCTGAAGATGATCTGTGCCTGCTGGGTCCCCACCGGCAGCTCGCCGGAGGAGGAGGAGATCTGTGCCAGCACCTCGACCTCTTCGCCCCCGGCAAGGGTGCCGCCTGCCGGGTCCAGGGCGAGCCACGGGGTGGAGCCGGTTGCCGACCAGCTGAAGGGCGACCCGCTATTGTTCTTCAGCGTGAAGGTCCGCTGGCCGCCGTGCCACACCTCGTTGCGCACCCCGGAGACCGCGAAGAGGTCGGTGGGCCGGACGGTGAAGGCGGGCGGCGGAGGCATCACCACCAGCGAGGGGTCGCCGTAGAGGTTGTGCATCGCGAAATTGGACCAGATGCCGGGGACCATCTCCTGGCGCACGTCGGCCCAGGCCTGGCCGCAGCTCTGTCCGGCGACCAGTTTTGCCGCGTACTGGTAGCCGAGGCCGCCGATGCTGGTGGACGCGGTGAAGTTTGTTTCACCGACGTAGTACCAGCTGGAGCGGGTGGCCCCGTTGGTGGCGATCCCGCCGTGGCGCAGCAGGGCGTAGGCGATGTTGCGCGGGTGTTCCGGTTCGGCGTTGCCGCACGAGCCGTGCCAGGTGGCGCCGGGGAAGGCGTCGTCAAGGCCGAGGATCGAGTCGCTGGTGGCCACTTCGGCGCCGCCTTCGTTCCAGCCGTGGGTCATCCAGACCACCAGCCCGCAGGGGGCGTCGTTCCAGCGGTTGATCACGTTCTCGTAGCTGGAGGGGATGGTCTCCGGCAGGGGAACCAGCCCGTAGTCGTCGTGGTAGAGGCGGTGCGAGGGGATGGCCGCCGCTTCGAGGTAGCCGGCCTTCATCTGCTCGCCCAGCTGGTAGGACTGGGTGGCGTCGTCCAGCGGCACCATGGGCAGCAGGGCCCGGCGCCGCCACTGGGTGTCGGTATCCTGTTCGTAATCGACGAGCTTCTGCAGAATGTGATCGGTGTCGGTGATCTGGCCGTAGTAGGGGATCCGCCCCACCAGCACCTCCCAGAAACGGTCGATGCCGCCGTCCCCCATGTCCTCCCACTGGCCGGAATTGCCGTCCTGGTTGAGGTCCCAGTCGCCGGAGAGGTCGGAGTAGAAGAAGTCGGTGGGCATCTCGTACATCCCGTCCACGCTGTCGTAGCAGCGTTTCATCGGCACTTCGCCCTCGCCGGGGTGCGGGTTGCCGATGAGCAGGACGTGCAGAGTCTCGTCGGCCAGGTAGTTGGCCTGGAGCCAGGCACGGATGTTTTCCGCTGCGCCGTCGCCCTGACCGCCGCCAAAGTCGTCCTCGGTGACCAGCCGCACGGTGAAGCCGAGGGAGGCCTTGTGGGCCATGAAGCCGGCGAGGGCGGCGGAGCTGTTGACCACGGCGTTGGTGGTGACGATGGTGTAGCCGCTGGCCCGTTCGCTGGAGCGGCCGTTGCCGTACGCGGTGGCTGCTGACTCGAAGTTGGCCGCCAGGCGGGCCACCCGCTCCGCTCCCCGCGGGTTACGCAGGTGATGAACCGGCTGGGCGCTGCCCACCGGGGTGCGTTCGAACTCGAGGCGCAGGTGCGCCGATTCCAGCCGCACCAGGCGGCCGGTGGCCGGGTTCCAGCGCACCAGGGGCACGGCCGCCTCGCAGAGCAGCCAGCCGTGCAGCCGGCCGCAGCCGAGGAGGCGAACACCCTCTGCGGGCCACAGGCTGTTCGACCCGTAAATATCGAGGTCATGGCCGTCCGCCAGCCTTTTCCCTGCCGGCCAGTCATACACGGTTTCTCCCGATCTGTTCCGGGTGGCCGGCGGGGGAAGCGGGTCCACCCGCCAGGTTCCCGCCACCTCGCCATACGACGCTCCGCTCAACCGGCCGGTGAGCGTCGAGCTGTCCGCGTCCGGAGGGAGCAGCAGGGTCACCACCTGCCAGGGGATGCGGGGCTCCCCGGACTGGCCCAGCCACTGGAGGTCATCGCCGGAGAAGACGGTCCCGCCCGAAGCCGCGGCGCTGACCGACAGCGGCGGGAGGGACGGAGCGGTAACCTGCCCGGAGGCATGGGCGGTGTGGATCTGCAGGGATCCGCCATACGCCGTGGCGGCGCAGAGCAATCCGGCCATGAGGAAGAAGAGTCTGGTTTTCATCGGGGAACGATCCTCCGGTGGGACAAGTCATCGGGGCGGAGCGCCAAACGAACTTCGTAACCCCCCCAGAATACCAGACTTTCCGTCCTGGTTCATCTTCGGCCACGGTCGACAGCGGCCCACCCCCGGGTTACAATTCCGAAAATGCGTTTTCCGGAGTGATCCCCAGGATGGCCGATTCCGACAAAACTCGAGAGGAACTGCTGGAGGAGCTGGAACTGCTGCGGGCCCGCTGCCGTGAACTGGAGAGCGAACCCCACAACGGCAACAGCGGGTTCAAGGAGCTGGTGGACGGGGCCGGCGAGGGGTTCCTGGTGACTGACCGCAACGGGAGGTTGCACTATGCCAACCGCGAGACCGCCCGGATCAGCGGCTACACCGAGGAGCAGCTGCTCCAGCGCCGGCTGCACGACCTGGTGCCGTCCCAGGAGCTGGACGTGGTGCTGGAACGGCTTGGCCGGCGGATCGCGGGGCGGGAGCTGCCCATGCGCTACGAATCGATCCTGCGGCACCGCGATGGCTCTCTCATCCCCCTGGAGGTAAGCGGGAGAAGGATCTTCTGGCAGGGTGAGCCGGTGAGCATGACCATGATCCGGGATATCACCAAACGCAAGGAGGCCGAGGCGGAGCTGGCCCGCAACGCCGAAGCGAACCTGGTGCTCTTCCGCGAGGTGAACCACCGGGTGAAAAACAACCTGGCGGCGATCATCGGCGTGCTGCTCAAGGAGCAGCGCCGGGCGGAGGAGGAGGGCAACACCGGGTATCTTCCGGTTCTGCGCAGCCTGGTGGGGCGGGTGATGGGGCTGGCCACGGTCCACGGGATGCTCTCCGCTGTGCAATGGCGGCCGCTGCGCATCACCGATCTCTGTGTGCAGGTGATCAATGCCGCGGTGCAGTCGGTGTCCCACCCGGACCGGGTCCGGGTGAGTATCACCCCCTCGCCTCTACTGGTGAGCAACGATCAGGCCCAGCACCTGGCCCTGATTGTCAACGAACTGGCCTCCAACTCAGTCAAGTACGCCCTGGATGAGCAGGGGGGGGGGCGGATCAGGGTCCGCATCGCCGGCTCGGGTTCAGTGATCCGGCTGGTCTACAGCGATGATGGCCCGGGATACCCTGAAGACCTGGTGCACGGCGATTTCAGTTTGGCGAACGTCGGGTTCGACCTCGTGCGCGGTATCGTGACAAAAAGCCTCCGTGGCGAGCTGAAGCTGTCCAACGACCGCGGCGCCGTGGCCTCCATCACCTTCAAGCAGCAGGTCGACCCCGCGATACAGGGCAAGCGCCTCCAGTATTGATCCTGCAACAACCTGGGGTCAGGTACCATTCATTTGCAACTCCCCATGGCCTGACCCCAGGTTTTTGCATTTCGTCCCGCCGCCCGCTCTCGTGCTAGAATTGTTCCAGCCGAAATCAGTGCCTTGCCTGAACACCGCCTGGTGCCGTGCTCCCTCCGTCACTGCTGCCAGGATCGAGGAGGATGGAGATGGATCGCCTGAACAGAATACCGTTGCGGGGCTTCGCCCTGCTGTTGTTGATCGTGCTGGCGGCAGCCTTCCCCGCCGGGGCGGTGGAGGTCACCATGGGCCCCCAGGTCCGCATCGACCCGGGCGGTGGTTCAAACTGGTCCAACGAGACCACCATCGCCTCGGTGCACGCCAGTCCGATGATTGCCGTGGCCGGCTGGAACGACTACCGCTCGTCGAACAACAACGGGATCTCCCTGACCACCGACGGCGGGGCCACCTGGGCCGACGACATCTTTCCGCCTCCTCCCGGTTCCTCCTACGGCTACGGCGGCGACCCCATGGCCTGTTACGACAACCGCACCGGCACGCTCTGGTTCGGCGGCATGTCCTGGACCAGCAACGGCGGAGTGTTCGCGGCCCGCATGGACGCCGGGCAGACTTCGTTCGAAGAGACGGTGATGATCTACAACAGCAGCGGCATCGACAAGGGCTGGATGGCCGCCGGCCGGGGGCCCGACACCGCCGACAGTACCTCCGTCTACTGCACATACAACTACGGCTGCCAGCGCTCCACCGACATGGGGGACAGCTGGAACAACCCGGTCTCTCTCGGCTCTGAAATCGGTTATCTCCCGCGAGTGGGTCCCAACGGCGAACTCTATGTAGCCTCGTGGAACTTTTACGATGGGGTGATGCTGCGCCGCAGCTTCAATGGCGGCCTCTCCTTTGAAGCGCCAATCCGCATCGCGACCCGCATGGACTACTGGGACACCCAGGGAGGCGACCGGTTCCCCGGGCGGTTTCGCGTGCCGGCCCTCAGCTACCTCGCGGTGGACCCCAACAACGGCACGCTCTACTGCCTCTTCTCCGACACCACCGGCTGGTCCGGCGGCAACCGCAACGTCGACATCTACCTGACCAGATCAACCGACCAGGGATCCAACTGGACCACGCCCCACGTGATCAACGGTGACGCCGACCCGGCCGGCGACCAGTTCTGGTGCTGGCTGGAGGTGGACCAGCAGGGGCGGCTGCACACCTGTTATCTGGACAGCCGCCACACCGTGCAGGACGACGACGCCCTGCACGGCATGTTCGACGCCTACTACGCCATCAGCGAGGACGGGGGCGACAGCTGGACCGAATACCGGCTGACCTCCGAGCCCTTTGACAGCTACGACGCCGGCGGGTCGAGCCAGTTCCTCGGCGACTACATGGGGCTGGCCGTGGGCGGCAACCGGGTCTACCCCTGTTACGTCTCGACCCAGAACGGCAACCCGGACATCTTCACCAACGTGATCACCATCGCCGGCGGCGGGGGGAAGCACGGCTGGTGGCCGGGCCCGGCCCGGACCCGGACAACCAGCCGCTGGTCCGCGTTTTCCCGGCGGAAGCGGGCGCCACCCACGAGGCCGAGTTCGCTGCCTACGGCGCCGGCGGCTACGGCGTCAACGTCTCATGCGGCGACGTGGACGGTGACGGCGTGGACGAGCTGCTCACCGGACCCGGCCCCGGGGCGGTGTACGGCCCCCACGTTCGCGGTTTCCAAACCGACGGGACCCCGGTGGCCGGGCTCAGTTTCCTGGCCTACGGCACACTGAAGTTCGGGGTCAACGTGGCCGCCGGTGACCTGGACCGTGACGGCCGTGACGAGATCATCACCGGCGCCGGCCCGGGAGCCGTGTTCGGGCCCCACGTTCGGGCCTTCCACTACGGCGCTTCGCAGACGGTGTCGGCCATGACCGGGGTGAGCTATTTCGGTTACGGCACCCTCAAGTTCGGAATCAACGTTACCGCCGGCGACATCGATGGCGACGGGTATGACGAAATCGTCACCGGCGCCGGTCCCGGTGCGGTGTTCGGGCCCCACGTGCGGGGCTGGAACGTGGACGGGGGCGCGGCCGCCCCACTGTCCGCGGTCAGCTTCATGGCTTACGGCACCAGCAAGTTCGGGGTGAACGTGGCCTGCGGCGACGTGGACGGCGACGGTCTGGACGAGATCATCACCTCCCCCGGTCCTTCCGGCCTGTTCGGCGCCCATGTCCGCGGCTGGAACTACGACGGCGCCACCCTCGAGACCATGGCCGGCCTGAACTTCTTTGCCCTGCCCGAAGGCACGGCGGCCTTCGGCGCCCGGGTGTTCGCCTCGGCGGACCTCGACGGCAACGGCCGGGACGAGATCGTGGTCGGCGGCGGGCCCGACCCGGCCCTCGGCTCGCCGGTGGCGGTCTTCCGCTACGACGGTTCCGCGGTGAGCCAGTGGTTCGCGCTCGACGCATTTGACAGCGGGATCAGTCACGGCGCCACGGTGGCGGCGGGGAGTTTCTAAAAGGGAGGATGGTGATGACCGGGTGTCCGGGACAGCTCTTTCCGATGGCGGCAATCCTCTGGATGACGGTTCTGGCCCTGCTGTGCAGCGGGCCGGCTGCGGCCGGCCAGGCGGTGCTGGACGATGGGACGCTCGATCCGGAGTGGTTCGGCGGCGGCAAGGAGTTCCGCCAGTCATCGTCAGTGGACTACCTCTGGGTCAAACCGGGGTTTTCCGTCGACGACCACACCTTCCACTTCGAGGCCTGGCCCGCACCGCAGTTCATCGGCACCGCTGCCGCCGGACGCGAAGAGGAGGACCTGGAACTGGCCCGCCAGATCAGCGCCGAGATGCCCGCCATGCTGGAACTGCAGCTGGGCGCCGATCTCGCGGGGCGGGCCGCCGTATCGCTGGAGGATGGCGACGTGCTGGTCAGCGGACGGATCGTCGACTGCACCCGGGGAAACAAGGCGGCACGGTTCCTGGCGCCGGCCATGGCCGGCAAGGGCCTGGCCCGGATCGAGCTGAAGTTCGTTCACAAGGAGAGCGGGGAACTGCTGGCCGGACTGCACACCCGGGTGACCAGCGGCACCGCCCTGACCAACACCTGGAACAAGCTGGTCAAGTGGGTGCGCAAGTTCTCCGCCGAAGTGTCCGAGGACGGCTTCCAGACCATGTACAAGACCGGCAAACCGGTCAAGGACTGAGACGCATGACCTGACCCGGATGCCTGCCATTTGCTGCTGATCCATTCGATCTGCGGAAAGTATATGGAATCAGTAGGATAAGCGGTCATCCGCATTGACATTCCCGCCCCCCGGCATTACATTATTCCTTACATATGAGTGGGTTCCCCCGATTGGCGGCCAGGCTCTCCGTCCAACCGCCGGCCACCGGGGTCCCGCCGCAGTTCAGCCTTCCGACGTCGCGGACTCGCCACCGCGGATTCCGGGTTGCCGAATGCACTTTAATCCCTATATGGAGGTATGCCCATGTGTTGCGCTCCTTCCGCCGGCCGTCGATCAACCGTTCTCCTTTGCGGCCTGATCGTTGCCGCCCTCTTTCTCCTTCCGGGCTTCGATGCCCGGGCCGCCGATACCGGGACGGTGTCGGTGACCGTGGACGCTTCCGTCTACACCATTGATCAGGATGGAGAGCTTGCCGTGGAGGGGTTCGGGCGGTTGCTGGTTCCCGGAAAACCGAACATGCCGGCACGGATCTTTGCCGTGGCCATCCCCCCCGGCGCAACAGCCACCGGGGTGACCTGGACCTGCCAGGGCAGCACCGTGCTTTCCGGTTCCCACGCCGTGGCGCCGGCGCCGCTGCCGCGGGTGATCGGCGACGAGAACCCCGAGCTCTACCGCAGGGACCTGGAGCGCTACCAGCAGAACCATCATGCGGCCTACGGCAGCGACGCGCCCTGGCCCGCCGTGGTGGCTGAAATGGTGGGCCGTGCCGGTTACCGCAAGTACAACCTGGTGGACGTGCGGGTATCCCCCTTCACCTACGCCGCGGCCAGCGGGATCCTGACCCACCACCCGCGGGTCACGGTGAACGTCCACTACACCATGCCGCACCAGGGCTCGGTGGCCCCGATGAGCGACTGGCTGCCCGGCACCGAAAAGACTGCCCGGGAGATCGTGCTCAACTACACGCAGGCCCAGCAGTGGTACCCGGCCGGACAGCGCCAGGGCCGCGGGCTCTACGACTTCGTCATCGTCACCCTGGACAGCCTGACCTCGGCGGTGACCCCGCTGGTGAATCACGAGGTGAGCAAGGGCCGCACCGTGCAGGTGGTGACCACCAGCTGGATCGACGCCAACTACACCGGCTACGACCAGGCGGAGCGGATCCGCAACTTCCTCATCGACAAGTACCCCACCGCGGAGTGGGGCATCGAGGACCTGCTGCTGGTGGGCCACTACGACGACGTGCCCATGCGGCGCTGCGCCCAGGACGTGGGCTACGGCCAGCCGGAGACCGACTTCTACTACGCCGAGCTCTCGCTGCCCGACAACCAGTCGTGGGACGCCGACGGCGACCACCAGTGGGGCGAGAACAGCGACCCCATCGACTTCTACGCCGAGATCAACGTGGGCCGCATCCCCTGGAGCGGGGCCACCGACGTGACGAACATCTGCAACAAGTCGGTGGCCTTCGAGCAGAACACCGACCTCTCCTACAAGCAGAACATCCTGCTCCTCGGCGGCTACTTCTGGGCCGACACCGACAACGCGGAGCTGATGGAAGCCAAGGTGGACCAGCCCTGGATGGCCGACTGGACCATGACCCGGATGTACGAGCAGAACGCGGACTACCACTCCAGCTTCGCCTGTGACTACGAGCTGCTGAACAGCAACGTGATGGCGGTCTGGCCCACCGGGCGCTTCGCCTTTGTCAACTGGGCCGGCCACGGGTCGCCCACCTCGTCCCACATCGCCGGCCTGGGCGCCCCGGCCTTCATCCAGTCCTCGGACTGCTCCTCCCTCGATGACGACTACCCGGCGATCATCTTCGCCGACGCCTGCAGCAATTCGGACACCGACTCGCTGAACATCGGCCAGTCGATGATCCGGCAGGGGGCGGTGGGATTTGTGGGCGCCACCAAGGTGGCCATGGGCTGCCCGGGCTGGAACAGCGCCTACGACGGATCGAGCCAGTCGCTGGACTACTTCTTCACCACCCGCGTCACCTCCGGGGACTACACCCAGGGGCAGGCGCTGCAGGCCGGACTGCGCGAGATGTATCTCAACGGCCTCTGGAACTACATCAAGTACGAGGCCTTCGAGTGGGGCGCCCTGTGGGGCAACCCCGATCTGGCCATGACCGCGCTGCTCAAGATCACCCTCCCCGACGGCACGCCGGAGTATGTCGATCCGGGGGTGAGCACCACGATCAACGTCCAGATCGTGGAGAACGCCGACAGCTACGTCACCGGGTCGGCCAGGCTGCACTACCGGTCGGGCGGCATGTTCTTTGACGAATACCCGCTGACCCACCTGAGTGGCGACCTCTACACGGCCACCCTGCCGGCGGCCGACTGCAACGAAAGCCCTGAATACTTCTTCAGCGCCGAGGGCGTCACCGCCGGCCTGGTGCGCAACCCGGTCAGCGGCAACTACACCTCCGAGGTGGGTCAGCTGTCCGAAACCTTCGGCGACGACTTCGAGGACGACCTGGGCTGGACCGTGATCGACGGCAGCGGTCTCACCGCCGGCGCCTGGGAGCGGGGCATCCCGGTGGGCGGTGGTGACCGGGGCGACCCGGCCATCGATTACGACGGGTCGGGCAACTGCTACCTGACCCAGAACGCCGACGACGACACCGACGTGGACGGCGGGATCACCTGGCTCCATTCGCCGACCCTCGACCTGTCCGCTGTGCCGGCGGCGCAGGTAAGCTTCGCCCTGTGGTACACCAACAACGTCGGCGGGGACCCGAACAACGACCTGTTCAACATCCATGTTTCCAACAACGACGGCGCCAGCTGGGTCCTGGTGGAAACGGTGGGCCCGCAGAGCCCCAGCGGCTGGAACGTCCACACCTTCACCGTGGCCGATTTCGTCACCCCCACCAGCACGGTGAAGGTCCGCTTCGAGGCTTCCGACCTCAACGACGGGTCGGTGGTGGAAGCCGGGATCGACGCCTTCAGCGTCTTTGAACTGGACTGCGACAGCGGCGCGGTGGACACGGTGTCCGCCTCGCTCAGCTGCGTGCCCTCGTCGGGGACGCTGCCCTTCACCACCAACATGACCGTGGGCCTGACCAACCTCTACACCGGCTTCACCCGCACCTTGGCCGCAAAGCTTCACGTCACCGTGGCCGCGGGCCAGTATTTCGCCAACTGGCGTTCCGGCTACACCAACGTGGCCGGCGGGGACACCTTCACCACCAACTGGCTCCAGAACATCCCGGCGCTGGGCACGCTGGTGGGGGCCAACGATTTCACCCTGCTGGCCGCGGACGTGACCGCGGCGCCATACAACCAGCCGCCCTATCCGGCGGCCGGCGACACCGACAGCGCCGGCTGCACCGTGACCGGTGTGGCTCCCTGAGCACTCCCGCACCCCCGTCGGAAGGTCTTCTGACCGGCCGGCGGGGGTGGAACCCATGCCTGCCG
The DNA here is from genome assembly GCA_963836075.1 of uncultured Acidobacteriota bacterium. Lineage (GTDB taxonomy): Bacteria > Acidobacteriota > JAQAZP01 > JAQAZP01 > JAQAZP01 > JAQAZP01. The sequence goes on along the minus strand of CAWIIB010000001.1, from coordinate 1,739,363 downwards.
ATGGAGCGGCATGGTATACAATGTCTCACAGAACTTGATCTATCGGGTTACTTCCGGAAGCCGCACGCTTCGCAATCCCCGGCCCGGTTCCGATGACAGCAATGGAGGACAGCAATGATCACCCTCAGATTTCTTGCCCTGGCGCTGCTGGTCTGCGCCGTTGGACTCAGCGGCTGCAGCAGCGAACAGCAGTCGGAGCAGGCGGCCGTGATCGACGAGACGGCCCCGGTGGAGGCCGGCGAACTGTCTCCCCCGTCCGCCGGTCAGAGCTACAAGGAAAAGCGGATGGCCGATGCCCTGCGCGGCCTGTCCTATGACACGGGCCGGGTGGTGGTGGACCCGGCGGCGGCCCAACCGCTCCCCGATGCGGAGGTCTTCGCCACTGCCGGTGATGCCTACCAGCGGGGCCTTTTCTACCTCTTTGAAAAGAATGACCGCGTTGCTGCCATCGGTGCCCTGACCAGGGCGGTGATCATGGCCCCGGAGAGCCCGGAACACCTCACCGGCCTGGGACAGGCCCTGCTGCGCAAGGGGTTGGGGGACGAGGCCATCGCCTCCTTCAACACCGCGCTGGAATTCGCTCCCGGCCATTTCGAGGCGCGGAAGCAGCTGGCCTGGGCCCTGCAGATGTCCGGCGACTACCAGGCGTCGAAGCAGGCCTGGCTGCAGGTGCTGGACCTCGACCCCGACCACGGGGAGGCCTACGGCCGCCTGGCGGTCCTCGACTATTACCTCGAGGACTACGAGAGCGCCTGGGACGGCGTGGCCCGGGCCGAGGCCCTGGGCTACAAGGTGCCCGCCCAGTTCCTGCCCCTGCTGCGGGAGAAGATGCCGGAACCGGCGAAGTGATCTGTCCGCCCGCGGCGGGCCTCGGGCTTCGCCGGCAAGCTGGTTGAGGAGTACATCATGATACAGAAGTACGGGATACGTTTTGGAATCTTCGGGCTGGCCGCCTGCTGCGGCCTGCTCCTGTTCTCCCTCGGGGCCGCGGCCCAGGAAGTGACCGTGGGGCCGCAGGTCCGCATCGACGATGGCGGCACGGCCACGGCCAACGAGACCACCATGGCCTCGGTGCACCTGCACCCCAACGAGGTGGTGGGCGGCTGGAACGACTACCGCATGGGGCAGTACCGCACCGGGATCTCGGTGAGCAACGACTACGGGCAGACCTGGACCGACATGCTGCTCCGCCCGCCGGCCGGCCACGAGGGGAGCACCGAGGGCGACCCGATGACCTGCTATGACAACCGCACCGGCACCCTCTGGGCCGGCGGCATGTCCTGGACCGGCAACGGCGGCGTCTTTGTCGCCCGCAAGAACCCCGGGGCCGCCACCTTCCAGCCGTCGGTGATGACCATCGTCGACGGCGGCATCGACAAGGGCTGGCTGGCCGCGGGCATCGTGCCCGGCATTCCGGACAGCACCCGGGTCTACCACACCTTCAACTACGGCTGTCAGCATTCCACCGACATGGGTGACAGCTGGACGTCGCCGGTCTCCCTGGGCAGCGGTGTCGGCTTCCTGCCCAAGGTGGGCCCGGGCGGCGAGCTCTACGTGACCTACTGGGACTACTACGACGGGGTGATGCTCCGGCGCAGCCTCAACGGCGGTGTCTCCTTCGACCCGGCGATCACCATCGCCACCCGGATGGACCCCTGGGACATCTACGACTCGGCCCGGTTCCCCGGCACCTTCCGCGTCCCCTCGCTGAACGGCCTGGCGGTGGACCCCAATGACGGCACGCTCTACTGCACCTACTTCGACACCACCGGCTGGGACGGCGGCAACCGCAACGTCGACGCCTACCTGACCAAATCCACCGACCAGGGATCGACATGGACCACTCCGCAGGTGATCAACGGCGACTCCAGCCCGGCCGGCGACCAGCTGTGGCCCTGGATCGAGGTGGACCAGGAGAGCCGGCTGCACGTGCTCTACCTCGACACCCGCCACACGGTGCAGAACGACGGCGTGCAGCACGGCATGTTCGACGCCTACTACGCCCTCAGTGTTGACGGCGGCGCCAGCTTCACCGAGTACCGCCTCACCCCGGCCTCCTTTGACAGCTACTACGCCGGCGGCTCGAGCCAGTTCCTCGGCGATTACCTGGGCCTGGGCGTGGGCGGTGACTACGTCTATCCCTGCTACCCCTCCACCCAGAACGGCAACCCCGACATCTTCACCAACGTGATCACGGTGACCTCCAACCAGACGGTTGCCGCGTCGCTGAGCTGCCTGCCCCAGTTCGGCGTGCTGCCGTTCACCGTGACGATGAGCCGTGGAGATGGAGAACCTGGCCGCCGAGGGCACCCGCCGCATGGCCGGTAAAATCGGCGTGGAACTGGCCGGGGGCTCGGTCTACAACAACTGGCGTGCCGGGTATACCAACCTCGGCCCGGGAGAGACCTACAGCACCAGCTGGCAGCAGAACCTGCCCGCCTTCACCGCGCTGGTGGGGGCCAACACCTTCACCTTCACGGTGGAGGATGTGACCCCGGCGCCGTACAACCAGCCGCCCTACATGCCGTCCGGCGATACCGACGGCGGCAGCTGCACCGTGGTGGGCATCGCGCCCTGAACCGCTTGACCTGACGGGCAATGCCCCGGGGGGGATCATCCCTTCGGGGCTTTTCATTTTCAGCGCGACGCCTTGACCCTGTTCGAGGACAACACTATTCTTTAACCAGTCAGGGTTGGTTCATACCACTGGAACGCGACCCGCCGCGGAGGTGCCGCGGCCGGCCTTCAGAGTGCCGTCTCTGCTCATTCAATGGCTCCTGAACGGAAAAAAATCGGACCGTACGAAATCCAGGGCGTCATCGGGTCCGGGGGCATGGGCGTGGTCTACCGCGCGGTGCAGCCGGCGCTCAAACGGTACGTGGCGATCAAGGTCCTGCCCGCCAACCTGGCGCAGAACAAGGAGTTTGTCGAGCGCTTCCTGCGCGAGGCGAGGTCCGTGGCCGCGCTGGATCACCCCGGCATCGTCACCATCTACGACATCGGCCAGTGCGAGGGCGCTTACTACTTCGTGATGAAACTCCTGGTGGGCGACACCCTCGAGGAGTACATTGCCGAGGAAGGCCGGCTCCCGCTGGACAAGGCCCTGTTCTTTGCCGGCCAGCTGGCCGACGCCCTGGGCACGGCCCACCAGTCGGGGGTGATCCACCGCGATGTGAAGCCGGCCAACATCATCGTCGACCCCCGGGGCGAGAAGGTGGTGCTCACCGATTTCGGTATCGCCCTGACCCTCGAGGAAACCCGGCTGACCCGGCCGGGCACCATGTTCGGCAGCCCGATCTACATCGCACCGGAGCAGCTGGAGGACGATGACGTCGATCATCGCGCCGATTTCTACTCGCTGGGCAGCGTGCTTTTCCAGATGCTGGCCGGCTGCCCGCCCTACGATGCGGATATGCCGGTGGCCATCCTGCACCAGCGGATCAGCGATCCGGAGAAATCGGTGCGCGACATCAATCCCGAGGTGCCGCCGGCCGTGGACCGGCTGGTCAGCCGGCTGATGGCCCGGAACCCCGATGACCGTTACCAGTCCGCCGGGGAACTGCTGGAGGCCCTGCAGCGTCTGCGGGAGCAGCCCGACGAACCGTTGGAGGAGGATGAGACGCCGGCCGCGGATGAGCCGCCGCCCACCATGGCCGTCGGTGCCGTGGAGCCGGTTGCGCCGGTGGACCAGACCGCTCTGGCGGTGACCCCGCCGGATGCCCCCGCCGCCGCCGAAGTTGTCTCGCCGCCCCTGCCGGAGCCCCCGGCCCGTCCGGAGCCTCCGCGTCCCGGCCTGACAGAGCGGTTCGGCATGCGCCGGATCATCCTGGCCTGGATCGGTGCCATGGCCATTCTGCTGGCCATACTGCTGGTGGTGGTCTGGTGGACCAGGGATCACCGGGCCCCGAACGGTGGGGGAGGGACAGCAGGCCCAGCTCGGTGCGCCCGGGGAGGGGGAGCAGGCCGCGGGCGGATCAGCCATCGGAGATGTATCAGAGGTCGTTGAAGACGACCCGGGAGATTCCCCCGCCACGACCGAAGAAAAGAATCCGGAGCAGGACGTTTCGGGGAGCGGAAAGCCGCCGGCGGGCAAGACCGGCCGGTCCGCCGAATCGGTGAGCAAACCTGCAGCCGAGCCGGAGGCTGCGGCTGGGAAACCGGCCGTCGCGGCGGTGGCTGAAGAGCCGCCGGAGAAGGAAAAAGCCGTGCGGCCCACCGAGGTGGGATCGACGAAGCCCGCGGAAAAGGACGCCGCTACAAAGCCGGCCCGCACCAGCACCCCGGCCCGCAAACCCGTGGAACCGGTGGTCAGCGAGGCGGAGGTGGCGGCAGCGTTGACCGCGGTCCAGGCCTCCCGCCAGGCAGCTCAGGACGCCGGTGCTGCCGAGCACGCGCCGGAGCTCTGGACCGCCGCCGAGGAGAAGCTGCGGGCAGGGGAGGGGCACCGGGCCGCCGGCCGCCCCGACCTGGAACGGCAGGCCTACGGGGACGCGGAGGCGCTCTTTGTCCAGGCCGGGGAAAAGGCGGCTGCTGAAACCGCCCGGCTGGATACCACGAACAATGAGGCGGAGCTGGCGGGTCTGGAGACCCGGATCGACCGGGGCATCACCGCCGGTACGGTGGCCAGCCTCGAGGATGCCGGACAGGCGCTGGCCCGCTTCCGTGAAATCGCCCCCGGGGATGCCCGTCTCGAGCGCTATTCCACCCGCTTTGATCATGCCCGGAAGGGTCTGTGGCAGTCCCACGGCATCACCCGCAGCTTCAGCGTCGGCCCGGGGGTGGAGATGGACTTCGTCTGGATTCCGCCCGGCACCTTCAGGATGGGCACCGTGGAAAAGCGGAAGGGCACGCACACCGACGAGAGCCCCAAGCACACGGTGGTGATCAGCGAGGGGTTCTGGCTGGGGATCTATGAGGTGACCCAGGCTCAGTGGCAGGCGGTGATGGGCGGCAACCCGTCGCACTTCAAGGGTGCCGACCGCCCGGTGGACTCTGTGTCCTGGAACGATGCCCGGGCCTTTGTGGACAAGCTGAATTCAACCGCCGGCGCCGGGCGCTTCCGCCTGCCCACCGAGGCGGAGTGGGAGTTCACCTGCCGCTCGGGCACCAGCCGGTCCTTTTTCGGCGGTGAGATCAATTCGATGGATTGCCGGAATGATGACCACCTGGCCCCCTGGGGCTGGTATTGCTACAACTCGGGCGACGCCACCCACCCGGTTGGGCAGCTGAAGCCCAACGCCTGGGGGCTGTACGACATGCACGGCAACGTGGGCGAGTGGTGCTCCGACTATTACGACCGCAACTACTACGAGTATTCCCCCAACCGTGACCCCGGGGGACCCGATTCGGGGAAGACCAGGGTGCTGCGCGGCGGGGGCTGGGATTTCCGGGCCTGGGACTGCCGTTCCGCGTACCGGGGAAACTACCGGCCCACGGCCAACAACAACTCCTTCGGCCTCAGGATCGTGCGCACTGCCGACTGATGGGGACGGATCAAAAAGCTGCTCACTGAGCAGGGGCCGTGGGTAGCGGTACCGGCAGATCCTTCACATTCTGCACCCGCAGCAGCACCAGCAGGAAATCCCCCTCCTCACCCCCGGGGCCGGTGAACTGGTGGCCGCTCACCAGGTGCCACTGGCCCAGGGCCAGACTCACTTTGGACGCCATTGTCCGCACGGTCAGGATCGGTTTGCCAACGTCGAGGCTGGCACACCCCTGAATGGTCTCCCGGCCTGCCAATGCCTTCAAGCTGAGTTCCATATCCAATTCCACCAGTTTCGAAGCAGCGTCACCTTCTGCCGGCTGTGGAGTGAATGCTACGGTCACTCCCGGTGATTCCACCGGCGAATCTTCCTCAGTGGTAACGTGCAGTCTAAAGCAACCGTCCTCCTCACGGGTGAAGTATGTGAGTGCGGATCCGGACATGATCATTGCCTTTTTGCCCGCCTGGGTTGAGACCTTTGGTGCGGAGATAAGCTCCAGCACTGTATCCTCCGGCGGATTTTCCTCGCCGTTCCAGAGCAGCGTACCGAAATTCCCGTCCACGCGGAGGGTCAGGGTCACATCGCCGCAGACCAGCTTTTTCAGCTCGCCAAAGGCGGACATGCCGCCGCCATTCCCCCGCAGGGTGTATGATCCGCCTTCGCCCACCACCCGGCACTCCCGGCCCTCGCCCGCCGGGATGGCGATGATATTTGATTCAATGATGTATTGCGGCACGGGTTGCTGGGCCGCGGCCGGGATGGCGCAGGCGGCCAGAACCGCCAGGATCATGATCGACAGTGCTGTTTTCATTTGCTGCCCCCTCACTCTGTGGATTGCCTGCATTTAATTGCGGACCAGCGGTCTCACTTCCCCCCGCTTCTTCTGCCAGAAGGATCTGCTGTTTTCGTCCTGCCTGGTCCCCAGGATGCGGAGGCTGGAGCTTGCCGGCTCCACGATATACATGACCACACCGGCACCCTCGGCCGGTGCTGGTGGAGCCTGCTCCACCAGCGGGTGGATCAGGAAGCCGATCAGCGTGCAGGCCAGGCAACCGGCGGCAAAGGCCCAGAGCGGCACACCGGCGGGCCGGCGGCGGGCGTAACGGTGCTCCGCCTCGCGCACCGCTGCTTCCACCCGCTGGTCCAGCGGCCCAGGTGGCTCAGAGAGCGGCGCATTTTTCAGCAGATCTTCCATATCCTTCATCACGCGTCCTCCTCGAGCATGGTTTTCATCTTTTGCAGGCCCCGGCGGTAGAGCGAGGCCGCCGTGTTGGCCGACTGTCCCCGCACCTCGCCGATCTCGCGAAAGGTGAGACCCTGGTAAACCTTGAGCACGACCACCTCACGCTGGTCCTCCGCCAGCCGGAAGAGGCACTGGTGCAACTGCAGGGCCTGGTCCGGCGGTGCACCGCCGCCGGTATCCGGCTGCTGGAGGTCGAACAGCGGTTCCTCCCGCGACGGCCCCCTGCGCCAGCCATCCACCACGGCGTTGCGCACCGCGCGGAAGAGGTAGGGGCGTGGCTCATCGGGCATCCTCCCCCGGTCCAGCAGGCGGCAGATCACGCCGTGCACCACGTCTTCGGCGGCGGCCCGGTCGCGGGTCAGGGCCAGGGCGTAGGTGTAGAGCCCCTGCCGGTTCTCGGTGTAGCAGCCGCGCACCTGGTCGAAGAAGCTTGTTTTCATCACCTCCACCGGGCACTGTTTGCGGTAGGTCCCTCGGAGGATCCACGCCGGGGAGGCCGGTTTTTGTGCAGGCGAATTCGAATTGCGGGTCCGGGCTAGAATCGGCCGGCCGCGACATTGGCGCCGTAGGTCATATCATCGTCGAAAGCGGTGAGATCGAACTGGAGCGTTACACCGGCTCCGTTGTAGCGATACGCCAGCACATTCGTATCCATGTGGGGATCGGGTCCGGCGGCCACCAGCAGCTCGTCCAGGCCATCGCCGTCCAGGTCTGCGCCGGAACTGACAACGGCGCCGTAACTGACGTATTCCGGGTCCCAGCCAAAGAAGTTCATTCCATAGACCTCGGCAACAGTCCCGCCGTCAACGTTCCAGCCGCGGATGTGGGGGCCGAAGAGCGCCGAGGGCCCGGCGCCGGTGACGATCTCGTCGAAGCCGTCCCCGTCGATGTCGCCGGCGACCACGTTGACCCCGGTACTTGTTGGTGCCGTAGGCCAGGAAGCTCAGGCCGGGGATCGGCGTGCCGTCCACGGCAAAACCCCGCACGTGGGGACCGTAGATGTCCCCGGGGCCGGCCCCGGTGAGCAACTCGGCTCGGCCGTCGCCGTTCACATCGCCACAGCACACATTTACGCCATAGTGCTCCGGGCCATAGGCGTCGAATTCTTCAAGGTGCTCGGCACCCTGGGCCGGCGGAAAGATCCGCACCATCGGCGGGTTGTCATACCCCGGCCCGGGGCCGGCAACCAGGCGCGGTATGCCGGGCAGCGAGGAGAGGGGGCCGAGGCTCCCATCGGGATTGATGTTCTGCAGGTAGATGTCACCGCTGCTGTCGTTGCGCCGGTCCTCCCAGGCGCAGATCACCTGGTCTGAGGAGTTTGCACAGTCAGCCATCGTGCCCCTGGTGCGGGCAATGCTGGTCATCTCAATCGGCGATGTTGGCCAGACCTGGTTGCCGTCCATGTCCACCCTGATCGCCATCACCTTGGTGCTTAGCTCGGCCACATCGTCGAGATAGGTGACGATGGCCCCATCCTCCTGGGCCTGGGCCCGGACGTTCCAGCGGTTGCGGAATTCCAGCGGGTCCAGGACCACGCCGTCGTCGGACCAGAGTCGCTGGCCGGCCGGATTCAGCCGCTGGCCCCTCACACCGCTCCGAGACTGGTAGGCGTCGGCAAAGGGGAAGAAGACGATGATGTCGTCGGAGTTGGGTAGACGGGTGATGGACGGGGCAAATTGAAGCTCACTCCCGATTGTTGAGCAAAGAACACCGTCATCGGTCCAGGCCATGGTGCCGGACGCGGTGACGTGCTGGACAAAGGTGTGCTGGGAACTGGTCCGGGTGTCGTACCAGTGGCAGTACGCACCGCCCTTGGAATCGGGAATCAGGTCGGGCCGCATGTCGGGTCCGAAACCGCCGGCATCGGAGACCGTTTCGCCGGCAGGATTCCAGATGTGGTTGCCGTTGCGGCCAAACTTGAAGATGGTCAGGTGCTTTGGATCGTAGGTGTCCGGGCCATGGTGCAGCAGTGCCTGGAGGATCACCCCGTCATCTGGCGCCGGAGCCAGCCGGGTAACTGAGTACCCGTAGATCGCGGTTAGCGTGACGGTCGCCGGGACCCAGAGGTCGGCGCCGGCCGGTGTCACCTTGCGCAGGTGCAGGTTGTTCTCCTCCTGCCAGGCGAAAACCAGGTTCCCGTCGCTGGTCACCGTCACCCGGGGATCGGGTTCGTAGCCGTCATTGGCCGAGAGGGTCAGGCCGTCGGCGCCCCAGACGAACTCGCCGGCCGGGCTGATGCGGTAGGCGAAGATGTCGCGGTCCGAGCCGTCGCGGATGTCGTTGATTACCACGATGGCATGATCGTCCTGGTCGCAGGCCAGGTCGTAGTCGTTGACCCAGGTCTCCTGGGGGTGGGCGCTGACCAGCAGGCCGTTGGCGGGCCACTGGGCAACCCCGCTGCCGCTCAGACGCTGGAGGTAGACGTCGTAGTTTCCGGAGGCCTTGTCATACCAGCTGATGTAGCAGCCGCCGTCCGAGATGGCGGCGATCTTGGTCGATGACTGCCTGCCGTTGCGGTCGCAGATCACCATGTTCTCCGCCGGGTCGTCGGGCCAACCGGCCATGGCCGGGACGGATACCAGGGCAACCAGCAACAGGATTAGGGCAGCTTGGGTGATACGTTCAGTCATCGTTTTTCTCTCCTGGATAACTTGCTCAGATCAGGGCGTTATCCATGGTGCCGATCCTGATGATCCTGATGCGGTCCGGGTCGGCAATGCCCAGCCGGTGCTTTTCCTCCGCCAGCCGGATGTGGTGCGGCGGTACGGTGAAGGGGACGTTTTTGCCGAAGTGCAGGTCCCGCTGGGCTTCGAGGATCCGCAGACCGGTGGCGTCCACCGCCACCGGGTCCACGCCCACCACCAGGCCGCCGTAGGGCCAGGTGTATTCCGCCTGGTAGTGGTGGGCCCCCTTGCCGTGGAACAGCGGGGTGAGCATCACCAGGATGTTCAGCCGCACCTTGCCCTTGATCCCTGGCAGTTGCCACAGGCCGGCCAGGTCGGCACAGGAGTCGTCGTGCCAGTCCCAGGGCGAAGGGGTGAAGGTGATCACGTTTTTCAGCAGGCTCCCCACCCCGGACCAGTGGTGGGTACGCATGGGCCGGACATTGACCAGGGCCGTGGCCCCGGTGAACCCCGGATTCTCGTGAATCCCCCGGTCGGCCACGGTGATTTTCTCCGCCGGCACCCCGGTGCCGGCCACCCGGCGGCGGATCGCCTCCTCCAGAGCCGGCGGGGTGGGCAGGAATTCCCACTCGTTGGTTTTGATACCCACGATGTCCGTCGGGCCGAACAGGCGGCTCCAGGCCTTTTCCGGTGTCTCTTCATCGAACAGCGCGGCCACCGCCTGGTCCAGCATCCGGGAAATCACCGGGCCGCTGACTTTGCGGTTTTCATCCAGGACTGCCGTGTCGCGCACCAGCACCACGGTGGACTTGCCCGCGGCCGCCGTGCGCGGGGGCGGGGACGCCGCCGCATCCCTGACGCCCCCCAGACTTCCTCCCACGGCGCCGACCACGGCCGCGCCGGAAACGGCCTGCAGGAAATCACGCCGGGTCAGCCGGTCTTTCGTGTCGCTCATGGTCTACCTCCCTGGTCCTGCAGCAGGCCGTGGACCTCATGGATCAGTTGCCGGACATCCCTCCGGGACGGTGCGCCGAGCACCACGGCCACCGTGTCCTCCACCAGGCAGGAGGATGTCCACCCGCTGCCCGGGATGTTGACCGCCGTCTGCTCACGCCAGCCCGGCGCGTGCGCTGCCCGGAAATTCCGGTGGGCCGACCTGGCCTCTTCTGCCGAGGGGTATCTGATCAGCAGCAGGACAAAGTGCGGCGAGGCGCCCTCCCCGCCGGAGAGCGGCAGGTAGCGGGCCAGCAGCCCTTCGGTCTGCCGGCTGAGCAGCAGCGGGTTGCCGTCCCCCACCTGGTAGCGCCGGGTCAGCCCCTCGTGATCGTGGAAAAAATAGATCTGCTCGGACAGCAGCCGTTCCGGGGGCAACCGCTGGGCCAGCTCCGGCGGCCCGGCGTCACCGAGGATAGCGGCGTCGATGGCCCGGCCGATCTTACAGACCACCCGGGCGGTCAGCTCAGTCTCCTGCAGCGCCACCACCGAGACGAAGTAGCGGTCTTTCCAGAAATAGAGGGACCCTCCCTGGTATTCGGACTCGCAGCCGATACCGGGGCTCTCGCCCTCGCGGATGTCGTTGTGCCAGGCGCCGTAGGCATCGGCGGCCGAGCCCATGTCGAAGATGTCGGCGATGATGTCGCTGGAATCGGGATGGGTGTAGCGGCGGTGGACGGTCTGCTGGACGTTCAGCGCCCGGTAGATTTCGGCCCCGCCGTCGATCAGGTCGAAGAGGGTGTCGGCGGTGAAGAAGCGGTCTTCCTCAAAGGGAGTGAAGCCCTCCACCTCGGCGGGCAAAAGGGCTGACAAGCCTGTCGATCCGGTTTCGCTTCCGGTTTCTTCGCTCATCCACCTGCTCCTCGGGTTCATTCTATCACGATGCACTCCCCGAGGAGGGACCGAGAATCAGGTTTCAGCCATTTGGGAATTCAAGCCTGGTGCCGGCATTGTTCCTGACAAAGGAGTCGCCGAAGGCTTCATACATCATCGCTTCGGCACGGAACCCGGTGCAGTGTGAGCAGGCGACGGTGGTCACGCCCAATTCCCGGAACCGGTCAATGGTCGTTCTGATCCGCTCATCGGATGCGTGCACCAGGTGTGTCCCGCCCACCACGGCCCGTACACGCGGCTCGCCGGCCGCCCGCCGCAACTGCTCGATGGTGTTGATCGGCCCGCGGTGGGCACAGCCGAGGATGGCGACCAGCCCGTCGTCCATCCGCACGGCCAGCGACAGATCGTCCACCAGTGGATCGGCTGTCGGGCCTTCGGCAGAGGAGTGCAGCAGGCCGTCGTCCACCGCTTCAAAATCGGTGTGCATCGGCACCTCACCGCTGGTCACCAGGCGGGGCGAAAGGTGCACCGGCTCACGGCTCAGGAGGAAATCGGCGCCAAGCTCCTCCAGCTCTGCCCGGGAGAAGGGCATGCCGATCTCCGTATACGGCGGTCCCTCCCGACCGCTGAATTTGCTCTCCCAGACCTGTGGATGGGCCACCACCCGCACCGGACCCGAGCGCTGGAGCACCGCTCTCAACCCGCCGGTGTGGTCCACGTGCCCATGGCTGAGGACGATGGCGTCCAGGTCGCTGAAATCGACACCCAGGTGGTCTGCGTTGTGCAGCGCGGCTATTCCCATGCCGGTGTCCAGCAATACTTTGATGCCGTCTGCTTCCAGCAGCATGCTCAAACCCCATTCGGCCAGGCAGCCGAAGGTGGCCTGGTTTTCGCTGAGCGTTGTAATCCGAACGGTCATGACGGCTCCCGTTTCAGGTCTCGTGAATCACAGAGCTGTCCACCGGTTGCCCGATGTCCTGGGCCACCAGCGGGCCGTTGATTCTCCCAGTTTACTCCAGATTGGCCGGCTGGAAAACAACCAGTAAGAAGAACTGTTTACGGTGTGATTCTTTTTCCCGCTCAGTGTCCGGAACATGTGAATTCAGGGCCGTCCATCTTTTTCCATCCGAAACATCCAGGTCCGGAAGTGATGATAAGTGGTTGAATTTGAAAGACATGTGATTTTTTGGTCAACTGGTTGCCGATGGCATGAGGGTTGCTATGTATGAAGGCTGTTTTCGGGAGGGGCGGTATCAAACCGGCCCGGTGTGGATGGAACAGGGAGAGGGAAAACATGAATACCTCAGGTTGGCCGCCGGTTCGAGCGTTGCGGAGAAGAGATTGTCGTGCGGGCTTCAGGCGTTTACTGGCCCTGGTGATGACGTTCTGCCTGTTCCTTTTTTCAGTTTCCGGCTGTGTCAGTACCAAAGTGGTCAGCGAAGCCTCGCTGGACAGCGACACCTCGGTGAGCCTTGCGGTTTACCTCGAGGAGAAGGACCGCCGGCGTGGCCGGCCCACGGTGGACGGCGTGATCACCGAACTCTACTACCTTGATAGCGGGCAGCGGCAGCTGCTGCGGCGGGAAGTGTCGGGCCACTGGCGGATGGGCGGGCTGGTGCCCGGTGACTACGCCGCCGATGTCCGCTGCCTGGTCACCGACGATGGCCAGTGGGAGGAGTCTGAGCGGCGATACCAGCGAGACCTTCACCCTGCGGGAGGGTGAGAACGCCGGTGTGGGCATCGTGCTGGAAAAAACGCCGGTGGCCGTGGTGGTGGTGGCCGGCCTGGCCGCGGTGGTTCTGGCCGTGCTGCTGATCGAGGCCATCGACGACAGCGACGCGGCATTTGGCGCCCTGCTCGTCCCGCCGGTTCCCGAGGCCCTGGTGGCCATCGCTCCGCCGCCGGAGATGGTCTGGTATGGCACGGAGGCGGTGCTCGCGGCCACCGGAGACTACAGTGTCCCGGCCACGGCAGACGAGCCACCGCCGCGCAACACCTCGAGCCTGGTGCTGGTGGACCACCAGCCCCGCCACCTCTCCACCGGGGTCGCGCTGGAGCAGGACATCCGCTTCCGCCTCAACAGCGCCATCGACCCCGTCAGCCTCGACCCCCGCGACCTGCTGCTGGTGGACCGTTCCGGCCACCCGGTGACCGGTGGGGTCTACTGCCTCGATGACTCGCGGACCTGTGTCTTCGACCCGCTGCGGCCCCTGGAGCCCGGCCAGACCTACACCGTCACCCTGCGCGGGGAGGGGCTGATGACCCCCGACGGCGGCAAACTGGCCGAGGACTACTGGTGGTATTTCACCACCGTCCTTCCCGAGGGCTCTCCCCCCGCCTCCTGATCCCCCCCCTGGCAGGCATGGAAATTGCTGAATACCTGGTATAGAGTCTGCAGGCGGTATGCTTCGCGCCATATCGACAGGAATTTGAAAGGAACGGCGCCCGCACAACGGGCGGTTGTGCCATTTTGGCCCGGATCGAGGTTCGGGTAATCAGCAATCGAGGAGGATCGTTCATGCGTAAATATCTCTACCTGTTCGCGGCTTTCTGTATCCTGGCCGGCGCGGTGCTCCCGGCCACTGCCGGGCCCGGCTGTGAGAAGCACGAAAAGGCCTGCACCAAGAAGGTCGAGGCCATCGCCCTCTCCGCCGACGAGCTGGAAGACGGCAAGGTGATCGAGGTGGGGGACGGCACGCTGACCATGAAGCAGGACGGGGACGCCTGGACCTTCACCTACACCGGCGAGGAGGGCGAGGAGAACTCGGTATTCACCATCGCCCTGGACGGTGACGAGGGCGAACCCCAGGTGGTCAAGATCATCACCACCTCCGACGGTTCCGACACCTGGACCGAGGTGACCACCGGCGAGGAGCACCACCTTGAAGGCGGGCACCACGCCATCTTCATCAGTGAAGGAGACCCACCAGTCATGGGACCACCACGGCAAACACTGCGCTGTTGTCACGGACAAGGACAAGAACGTGATCTGCAAGCAGTTCGAGACCGTCCACAGCGGCCTGGCCTACACCTGCAGTGAGTGCGGCCTGGTGATCTCGGTGCCCAGGGACAAGGACAAGGGCGCCTATGTCTGCCCCAACGACGGCACGGAGATGACCAAATCCGACCGCACAAGGAGATCAAGAAGCGCTACGCCTACAAAGTGGTCACCGACACCGATGTGGAGAAGGAAGTGGAGTGGAGGTGGAGGAGGAGTAGTGCAACAAATGGGGTCAGGCCCCGTTTGTTGCAAAGATCGCCGCGTCGCCGGCTTCGCCTGCTCCTCATGGTGACAGAAGAGATCGTTTCGCTGTGCTTGCGAGGACACGCTCTTCACGATGACATCGTACGATAAAACCCCCTGAAAGCCGGCACCGGCGATCAGGGGTTTTTTTTGTCCCGGCTGAGGCCAGGCACGATTTGACTGCAGTCCGGCTTTCCACTACCCTTGTTTTTAAGATCTTACGGCTCTTTGTCCTTCCGGGATATTCTCAAGAGGCCGACCAATGGGAGAACCTGCCGAACAGCTTATCCGGCTGTTGGAGGCCAGCGATCACGGAGACGAGCTTGCTCTGGATCAGCTGATCGAACTGGTCTACAGCGAACTGCGCGGTCTTGCCGCCGCCCAGCTGCGGTTGGAGCGCCCCGATCACACCCTGCAGCCCACCGCCCTGGTCCATGAAGTCTATCTCAAGCTGTTCGAGCAGCAGGACGTGCAGTGGCACAACCGGTTGCATTTCTTCCGTGTGGCGGCCCACCAGATCCGCCGGGTGCTGGTGGACCACTCGCGCAAGCGCAACCGGGACAAACGCTACGGTCAACGCCAGCGGGTGACACTGGCCAATGTAGCGGATGCCGGTGATGCCGAGATCGATCTGCTGGCCCTGGACCAGGCCCTGAACAAGCTGGACGAGGCAGTCCGCCGATTCACGGCAGGTGGTGGAACTGAAATACTTCAGCGGGCTCACCGAGGAAGAGATCGCCGAGGTGCTCGGCGTCTCCGACCGCACTGTCCGCCGGCGCTGGATCTACGCCCGGGCCTGGCTGCTCCGGGAGCTGAAGGGCGGAGGCACCACCGGCGATGTCTGATGACCAGCGGTTGGAACGGGTGATGGAGCTGTTGGAAGAGGCCCATCGGTCTGCCCGTTGAGCAGCGCGAGACCTTTCTCAGGGATGCCTGTGGTGACGATGGGGAACTGCACGCGGAGGTGGCCTCGCTCCTCGATGCCGATGCCGCGGCGGACGGATTCATGGAACAGCCGGCTCATCGGCTCGATGGTCCGCGACGATCCGTGGGTCGGCAAATCCCTCGGCAACTACCGCATCATCGAAGTCCTGGCCGCCGGCGGGATGGGCGTGGTCTACCGGGCCGAGCAGGAGCACCCCAGACGCCAGGTGGCGCTGAAGCTGATCCGCAGCGGCGCCGTCTCCCCGCAACTGCTCCGGCGTTTCGAACTGGAAGCCGAAGTGCTGGGCCGTCTGGACCACCCCGGCATCGCCCAGATCTTCGAGGCCGCAACCCTGGAGACCCCCACCGGGACCCAGCCCTTCTTTGCCATGGAACTGGTCGACGGCCTGCCGCTGACCCGGCTACGCCGAGGAACACGAACTGCGGACCGAAGCACGGCTGGAACTGCTGATCAAGGTCTGTGACGCGGTGAACCACGCCCACCGCCGCGGGGTGATCCACCGCGACCTCAAACCGGCCAACATCCTCGTGCGCCCGGACGGCCAGCCCAAGGTGCTCGACTTCGGCGTGGCCCGGATCACCGACGCCGACCTGCAGGCCACCACCATGCAGACCGACATCGGGCAGATCATCGGCACCCTGGCCTACATGAGCCCCGAGCAGGTGCGGGGACAGCACGAGGAACTGGACATCCGTTCCGATGTCTACACCCTCGGCGTGCTGGGCTACGAGCTGCTCACCGGGCGGCTGCCCCAGACCATCTCCGGGAAGAGCATCAGCGAGGCGGCCCGGATCATCGAGCACGAGAATCCCTCCACCCTCGGCGCCTCGGGCCAGTCCTTTGCCGCCGACCTGGAAACGATCATCGGCAAGTGCCTGCAGAAGGAGAAGGACCGGCGCTACGGCTCGGCCGCGGAACTGGCCGCCGACCTGCGGCGGTTTCTGAACCACGAGCCGATCAGCGCCCGCCCGCCGAGCCTCGGCTACCAGTTCATGCGGTTCGCCCGGCGCAACCGGGGACTGGTCTCCCTGGCCGGCCTGGCCCTGACCGCCCTGGTGGCCGGCCTGGTGATCTCTGTGGCCGGCTGGAACTCGGCCGCCAGGGCCCGCACCCGCGCCGAGACCGAAGCGGAGAAGGCCAAGCTGCTCAACACCTACCTCTCCGAGATGCTGGAGGCCCCCGACCCCTGGGTTGACGGTCGCGAGGTCAAGGTGGTGGAACTTCTCGAACGGGCTTCCCAAACCCTGGACAAGACTCTGGAAGACCAGCCGGAGGTGGCGGCCCAGGCCCACCATCGACTGGGCTACACATATTACGGTCTCGGCCTGTATGACGAGGCCGAGCCGCACCTGCTGCGGGCCATGGAAATCAGCAACCAGTTGCCCGACTTCCCCGTGGAAAGTCGTGTGGGACTGTTGCTGGACATTGGCGCGCTGCATCTGGACCTGGGAAACCTGGAGGAAGCCGAGCGTTGGGTCCGCCAGGGGTTTGACCTGGCCGCGGAGAATCTTGGTCGAGGACCACCCGGAGCGGATCACGGCCTATCACGAACTGGCGCTGGTGCACTGGGACAAGGGGGATATCGACGAAGCGGAACGGCTGTTCGAAGAGTGTCTCAGACGGTCACTGGCGGTAAAGAAATCACCGGATGACGAGACCATCACCACCATGGCGTCGCTGGGCAACGTCTACCGCCAGCAGGGGAAACTCGAAGAGGCCAGGCCGCTTCTGGAAGAGGCCTACGCCTGGTTTCAAGAGGAGTTTGGTAAGGATCACCCGCGTACCGCCATCGCCCTGAACAATCTGGCCTTTCTCTACCAGGAACTGGAACTGCACGACCAGGCCCTGGAAATGTTCCAACGCTCCCTGGAGACCCGCCGGCGGGTGCACGGCGACCAGAGCCAGAGCGTGATCATCGGCCTGCACAATCTCGGTCTGCAATTAAGTGTGATGGGCCGCAACGAAGAAGCACTGCCCCAACTTGAAGAGGCGATCGGGTTGGCCCCCGATGTCATCGAGGAAGGTCACTGGTTGAAACCGTGGCTTCACTCGACACGCGGCCGTACACTTGATGCATCTGGGCCGCCACGCTGAGGCCGAAGAGGAGCTGCTCACCTGTCTCGAAGGCGTGCGGGCCATCCTCGGCAACGATCACTGGCGCACCCGGAGAATCTACGAGTATCTTGCCCAACTCTATGGCACCACCGGCGACACCGACCGTGCGGCACACTACCAGACCCTGGCGGAGCAGGAGTCGGCCCCTCTCTCATCCCCCTGAAAAAATCAAAGAATCTGTCCGGATTTCCCTCCCTTTGTCGCGATATGGACAACCGGGCCGGAATCGGTTGCAAAGTTTCTACCGAGCCCGGAAGCTCAACGATCCACAGGGGAGGAAGAAAAATGTGGCATCAGGAGAGAATCGGGTCCTTTCTCATCGTCCTTGTCTTCATGGTAGTCCTGGCGCTGCCGGCTCTGGCCGCGGAGGAGGTGTTCCACGTCTCGGAATCGGGTGAACCCGTCCAGCGCGAACCGGTGGTCAGGATCGACCCCCTGCTGCGGCAGATCGTCGAGACCGGCATCTCGCAGAACACCTGCAACGGTTCGCTCGAGGGGCTGGTGGAGGTGAATATCCTGCTCATGCCCCAGGGCGGAGACGCCATCGGCCGCCAGGTCAGGATGCTGCATGCCGACCGGGCCGCGGAAATCAAGACTGAGATCACCTCCCTGCGGCGCAAGGGGTTCCCCAAGGGCGCTTCGCTCAGCCCGGTGGAGGAGCAGTTCTTCGTCCGCCGGTGGGGACAGTACCTGCCCGCTGCCGACCGGCAACGGATCAGCGAACTGAAACAGGAGCTGGAAACCCTCACCACGGAGACCGACAACGAGATCACCCGGCAGCTGCGCCAGGCCTTCACCCCCAGCCAGGACGAGCTGTGCGCCTTCATCCAGTCGATCGGGGGGAAGGTCAACAGCCGTCTCACAGCGATGAACGCCGTCACCGCTATCGTGCCGCTCCGGCGGTGGTCCAACTGCTGTCCGGACATCCCCTGGTGCTCACCATCAGCGCCAACCGGGCAGGCGAACCGGAACTGGACAACCAGTTCAGCTCCACCGGCGCCGACGCGTTTCACAACGACAGCCCGGTGATCGACGGCGACCCCTGGGACATCGCCTCCATCGACGGCGGCGTGGACGAGACCCATCCGGCGCTCAGTTCCCACACCTTTGTGGAGAACTTCACTGAAAACGACTACCACGGCACCGGCACCACGGGCATGTATGCCAGCACCGACTCCACGTTCCAGGGCCTGGCCTCGGGCCTGGACAAGATCTTCGTCGAAAACGCCGGCTGCGAAAACAACACCATGGACGGGTTCGACTGGATCCTGACCTACAGCGGCGACAACGCCGAGGTGTTCAACTACTCCTGGGGCTGCGGCATCGCCGATGACGAGGACTACAGTGGTTTCGACCGTTTCTTCGACGGGGTGATCAGCACTTACGACTTCCTGGTCAGCAAGTCCACCGGGAATGAGAACTATGGTGTGACCACAATCACCCACCCGGCACCGGCCTTCAACCTCATCGCCTCGGCCAACATGTGGGACAACAACACGGCCACCCGCACAGACGACGTAATCTCCTCCAGCAGCAGCACCGGCCCCACGCTGGACGGCCGGCGCAAGCCGGACATCACCGCGCCGGGCACCAACACCAGGAGCCCCGACGTCGGCGGCGGCTGGCAAAACCTGGGCGGCACCAGCTCGGCCGCTCCGAAGACCGGCTCCGGCGCTTTGCTGCTTCAAGACTTCGGCATCGGCACGGTGATGGCCCAGAAGGCGGTGCTGCTCAACACGGCCGACGCCTGGACCTCAAACAACACCCAGACCACCGCCGATGACGGGCCGGTGGACGGCGACCACTGGGACGTGCGTTTCGGCTGGGGCTATCTCGACCTCAACGAGGCCTGGTTCAACGCCGGCGACCACTTCATCGACAACGTCACCCCCCGCAATACGGACGGCGACTACGACCTCTATGCCGGCTGGCTGGACCAGCACGAGAAAGCCACCCTGGTCTGGCAGCGGCGCGTGGGGTACAACGGGGACGCCTATCCCACCAGCTGGTATGCCCTGACCGACATCAACCTGCGGCTCTACGACCAGCTGGCCGGCGGGACGTACGAGGACTGGGACTTCGACCCCGACGATAACGTGCACCAGGTCTCGGCCCAGTCCGACGGGCTTAAGGTGGCCAGGGTCTACTGCTGGTCAAGCGCCATCGACGGCGCCTCCTCCGAGGACTACGCGCTGGCCGCCGAGGAGTTCTGGGTCAAGGTCGACGGCCCGGACTTCTCCTCCTTCTCCCTTAACTGCCCCTCCTTCGTCTCCTGCGCCGAAACCTTCACCGTGGTGGGCCAGGTGGCCAATACCGGCGACATCCACGGCCACGAACTGATCGTGACCCTGGAACTGCCCACGGGGTACACGCTGGTCAGCGGCGACAACCCGCAGACGGTGGGCACGGTGCCGCTGAGCAGCACCGGAGAGGCGGTCTGGACCGTCCAGGCGCCCGACGACGCCACTGGCGTCTTCAGCCTGGGGGGCAGCTTCGTCTCGTTCTCCTACGGCGAGGCGCAGAACGGCACCACCAACTTCCTCCAGGAGGTCAACCCCCACCCGGCCCACGACCTCTGCTCCGGCGCGAGAATGATTCCCAGTGCCTATGGTAGCTACGCCTACAATGACCACAGCTTCACTGCCTGCGACGACTACGATGCAGGCGCGGGCAACCCCTGCACCGGATATGTCTCGCCTGGCCGTGACGTGGTCTACGCCGTGGAGCTTTCCTCGCCCAGCGAGATCTGTGTCACGATGATGCCGGACACCGGCCTCGACGCCGCGATATACCTCACTCCCAGCTGCACTTCCCCGGGGAGCAGCTGTCTCGGCGGCAGCGACGTGATCGGCTACGGCGCAACGGAGAACTTCTGCGTCACCGTCACCCCCACGGGCCCTACCACCTACTACATCATTTGCGACGGGTACGACGCGTTGCAGGGGGGCCAGTTCTCGCTTGAGGTCTCCACCTCGCCGCTGGGCCAGACCATCGCCGCGACGCTGGACGCCAACCCGAGCTCCGGCCAGCTGCCGTTCACCAGCGTCTTCACCGCCGAGATCGTCAACAACACGGCGAGCATCCGCCGCGCCTCGGCTCATATCGACGTCTCGCTGGCCGGCGGGGCCTTCTTCCCCAACTGGCGCGCCGGGTATACCAACATCGCCGGCAGCGACAGCTTCGTCTCCACCTGGGGACAGAATTTCCCCGGCCTGCCCACCCTGGTGGGCAACAACGTCTTCACTCTGGTCTGCCAGGACGTGACACCGGCGCCTTTTAACCAGCCGCCCTATGCCCCGGCTGGTGACACCGCCGTGGAGGTCTGCACCGTCCAGGGAATTTCGCCATAGAGCAGTTGTCATTGCGAAGCGCTGCTTCTCCTTTAATCGCGAGGAGCGCAGCGACGAAGCAATCACATCAACAGGTGACCGTCATCTGAAACTGGTGACGGTCACCTGTTTTATTTTTGAATTATGTCAATAATCCTGTCCGGATGTCCCGCTCTTTGTCGCGATATGGATAACCGGGGCGATGTCGTCCCGGGTGACTGTAACCGCAGAACTGAAAGAGGTGGCATCATGAATACCCGAAATCTGTTTGTTTTTCTGCTGGTGCTTGGTCTTCTTCCGGCAGCGGCGCTGCAGGCGCAGCAATTCGAAACCGGGGTGGACTACGCCGTCAGCGACCATCCCAACCACGTGGCCATCGGTGACCTCGATGACGACGGCAATCTCGACCTGGTCACCGCGGATTGGTGGGGCCAACAACTCTCGGTGCTGCTGGGCAATGGCGACGGCACCTTCCAGGCCGCGGTGGGCTACGGGGTGGGAAACGATCCCAACGCGGCGGCCATCGGCTACCTGAACGGGGACGGCTACCTTGACCTGGTGTCCGCCAATGGCAGCGGCAGCAACATCTCGCTGCTCCTTGGCAACGGGGACGGGACGTTCCAGCCCGCGGAGCATATGCTTAGCGGAAACGGTCCAAGGGCAGTGGCCATCGGCGATCTGGACGGCAGCGGCCACTCGGACATGGTGGTGGCCACCCAGGCCGATAACACGGTAAACGTATTCATCAACAACGGCGACGGCTCGTTCCAGGGCCGGGTGACATACTATGCCGGCAACACGCCCTATTCAGTTTCTATTGGCGACTTCAACGAGGACGGCGCACCAGACCTGGTGGTGGGGCCGTTCTTGAGCGCGGGAGTGGGAATCCTGGCCGGCAACGGTGACGGGACCTTCCAGGCCATGGTTCTCCATCCCACCACCTGGGGCGTCTACAACCTGGATATCGGCGACCTGGACGGCGACGGCCACCTCGACGTGGCCGCGGCATGCTACAACGGTGACGTGGTGGCGGTGCTGCTGGGTAACGGGGACGGCACACTGCAGACAGAAGTGAATTGCCCGGTGGGCAGTGCCCCCTACAGGGTCACCGTCGCAGACCTGAACAATGACAGTATCCCAGACCTGTCCGCACCCGATTACGGCGGCACCCAGGTCTCCGTGCTGCGGGGCAACGGGGACGGCACCTTCCAGCCGTATCGCAGTCATGGAGGACCCTTCCTCTCTCCCACCGCGGTGGCGGCCGGCGACCTGAGTGGCGACGGTGTCCAGGACCTGGCCGTGACCGACAGCGGCAACGACATCGTCAGCGTAATGCTGGGCCGGGATTCCACCATCACCGCCGGCCTGATCTGCAGCCCGTCGTCGGGCACCCTGCCCTTCATCACCCAGATGAGCACCAGCCTGACCAACATCTATGTCGACCAGGTGCGGAGGATGGCGGCGCGGATCAACATCAGCCTGGCCGGCGGCGGGAATTACGTCAACTGGCGGGCCGGGTGGACCAACCTCGATCCGGGGGAGAGCTTCGGCACGTCCTGGTATCAGAACTTGCCGGCTCTAAGCGCACTGGTGGGGGACAACACATTCACCCTGGTGGCCGTGGACGTGACGCCCGCACCATACAACCAGCCGCCCTACCCGCCGGCCGGGGACACCGATACTGCGGTGTGCGTGATTCAGGGGATGGCGCCGTAGCTGTCATTGCGAGGAGCGTAGCGACGAAGCAATCTCAAAAGGTGACAGTCACCCGCCCGGGGGTGACTGTCACCTTTTTTCTGTCCCGATTTATTTATCTCAATTCCCCAGCGCCTTCACCGCACTGGCGGTGGCCTCCAGCAGCGGTTCGGTGGTGATGGGCGAGCCGGTGGCCCCGCGCATCCAGGCGTCGGGGGTGATGCTGCCCTGGGCGCACATCCGCTTCATCTCCTCGGCCAGGTTCTTGCCCTCCATGTAGCTCTCGACCTGGAAGGCGATGATGTGCCCCATGGGGTAGTCGGGGAGGTAGAGCCCGGCGTCGATCATGTGCGAGTAGACGCCCAGCAGGATCTCGTCGCGCCCGCCGAACACCGGCGCGTAGAAGCGGTTCCAGATGTCCTTCGAGATGTCGACTACCGCTTCGCGCAGCTGGGCCGGGGTGGCCTCGGGGTGGTCATACATCCAGCGCCAGACCCCCATGTCCACCAGCGCCACCCCGCCGATCTCGTAGACCGACCAGAAGTTGTCCAGGGCCTTGAGGTGCTTCACGTCGGGGTTTTCCTCGGTGAGCCCCAGCAGCTCCAGGTCCCGGTCCTGGAAGATGAAGGCGAAGGCCTCGGTGAAGGCGGTGTTGGGCACCCCCTGCAGCATGGTGTGGTCGATGCGGTTCAGGGTCAGCACCTGCTCCACGTTGTGGCCGAACTCGTGGACCGCGATGTTGTAGCCCTTGAAGTCCATGCCGTCTTCACCCACCCGGGTGCGCAGGTGGGCCGAGTCCTCCCGGCGCTGGGCGCCGGAAGCGTGGCCCACCCCGCGGGAGGCGTCCACCACGATCTTGCCGGCCAGGAACTGGGCGTCTTCCTTGCTGAAGCCGAGCTTGCCGAGGATCACCGGCAGGTCGGCCTGGAAGGCGGCCACGTCGGGATAGCGTTCCTTCACCAGCCGGTCCAGCTCCTCCTCGCGGTGGCTGCCCCGGGGGGCGAAGCCGTTGTACCAGATGTCGAAGGGCTCCAGCGGGCGGCCCAGCCGGCTGGAGATCAGCCGTCCCACCTCGGCCGCCTGGGGCGAGGAGAGGATGCTCTCCAGCAGCCGGGCCACTTCCGTTTCCGGGATCTGGCGGTAGCGCTCGAAGCGGCGCTGGATAAAGGTGGGCTGGTCCGGGGACCACGGGTCGGCCAGGCGCACGGCGTGGAAGATCTTCAGCAGCTGGGCGTAGCGCTCGTCGGCCTCCCGCTCCGCGTCCAGCGGGTCGGCCAGGGTTTTCCCCTCGGCCGGCAGCGGGTAGACCAGGTTGCTCTCCGGCGCCCAGAGCAGGTCCGGGTTGTCGATCACCATCTGCCGGGATCTCCTGGCGGATGATCCGCTCCATCACCGTCTTGATCAGCCGCTGCCGGTCCAGGCCGTCCGGCTCGCTGTACTGCGACTTCAGCTCGTCGCGGAGGCCCCAGTGGGTGATCAGCCGCAGGCCCTCGGGGAAGGGCCGCTGGTCCTCACCGTTCAGCAGGCGGTCCATGCGGATGTTGTAGCTGCTGATGTAGTGGTCCGCCTCGAGAAAAGCCTGGCCGATCTCCCGCGAGACCTCCGAAGGCAGGCGCTCGGAAAAGGCCTGGGCCATGCGGGCCCGGGCCCACTCCCGGCGGCTCCACCCCGGTCCCAGCTCGATCATCTCCTCCAGACTGTAGACCGGCAGGTTGACCAGCACGGCAAAGGCCACCTTGTTGGCAAAGAGGTCGGCCTGCAGGTGGTTCCCCAGGTTGACCCGGGCGGCCAGCAGGTCCAGGGGCATGATCGGGCCCTGGTCCAGGTCCAGCGGCTCGCGCAGCAGGCGGTTCATCTCGTGCAGGTAGCCGTTGACCTGCTCCGAGATCAGCTCGAAGCGGTCGGCCAGCAGGTCCAGTGACCCGTCGTCGGGCTGGAACTGCTCGAGGCAGAACGCGGCGAACTCTTCGGCGGTGCCGTCCTCCGCCCGCCACGCCGCCGCGGCACGGGGCACGCAGCGGCGTATCCGCGCTTCCTCGGCATCGCCGTACTTTTCCACCAGCTGGTCGACAACCGCTTGAACGGTTTCGACCGGTACGGCGGTCTCGGCCGGTGCTGCGGAGGTGTTGCCCGGGGTGTCGCCCGGCGCGGCATGGAAGGCCAGCGGGAGGAGGATTCCGGTGATGATCATCAGTCTGCTCCAGAACGGTGTATGCATGGTTCAGCCCCTTTGCGAGTTCTTCTTCGGGAACCTGTCGGACAGGGGATATGCTACTCCGCGGCGGGAAAAAATCAAACAGCTTGTTTTTCGTTCAACAGTTTGCGGCCCGCTTGCGTCTTATACAGGTGAAAGGCGAAAACCCGAATGGAGGCCTGAGCGTGGAGACCATGAGCGACACCCAGTTGACGGTTCTTTCCCAGGAGGGGAGCCGCCGGGCCTTCGGCCTGCTGGCCAAACGTCAGCAGGGCGCGCTGTTCCGCTTTCTCCGCCGTCTGCTGGGGGATGACGAGGAAGCGCGGGACGCCTGCCAGGAGACACTGCTCAAGGCCTTTCTCAACGTCGGCCGCCTGCGCGAACCCCGCCACTTCAGATCCTGGATCCACCAGATCGCGCTCAATCTCTGTCGTGACCGGGGCCGTGGAAACATGAAGGCCGCCAAAGTGGTGAGACCCTTGCCCCACACCGGCGGTGGGGAACTGGATGCGGCTGCGGCGGCCGGGTCTCTGGCGGAGGGGCAGCGGGCCGACCTTTCCCTGGTGCTGCGCGAGGCGCTGGGGCGGCTGCCGCTGGAACAGCGCACGGCGATCCTGCTCCGCGAGGTGCAGGGGTTCAACTCGGAGGAGATCGCCCGGATCACCGGGGTCCCGGCGGGCACGGTCCGTTCGCGGATCTATTACGGCCTGCGGGCCCTGCGCGGGATGCTTCCGGAATACGGAGTGGCCGGGCGGCCGTTCGGCGAAGGAGGGACCAGAGATGACTGAAGACAGACCGCTTGACCCGTTGCGGGAGAGGATGATCTCGGCCCTCTACGGCGAACTCAGCACCGAAGAGATGAAGCGGTTCGAGGAATCGCTGGAGGAGAGCGAGGAACTGCGTGCCGAGTGGGATGAACTGCGGGGCACCAGGAACTTCCTCAGCGTGGCCGGCAGCGAGGAGGACGAGGTGGAGTTCAGCTTCACCCTGCCGGTGGACCTGTCACCCGGGGAGGAGCAGGAGAGCGGACGCCTGCTTCCCGGACCCTGGCGGCGGTGGTTCGGTGTGGCTGCCGGGTTTTCAGCGGCCGCCGCGATTTTTGCCGTGCTGCTCTTCAGCGGCCTGCGGGTGGACCGCACCGCCCACGGCTGGCTCGTCGGTTTCTCCGGGGCCCCGGAGGAGCAGGCGGGCCTGCAGCCGGCCGGCAACGACGTTGTCATGACCCGGGGCGATTTCGCTCTATTTGCCCGTGAACTGGTGCAGGCGACTGATCAACGCCTCACCGTGATGGAAGAGCGCCGCTCCGGAGAGCAGGCGGTGCTGGTACGCGGCTTTCTCGAAGCCCTGAACATGCAGCAGCAGGAACTATCCCTGCACCAGCAGAAAAACTACGAGGATCTGCGGGCTCGCGTGGAGCTGGTGGCCTATGGCCTGGCCTCCGCGCAGCAGCGGCCCCGGCAGACCCTGAATCCGGTGGAGGAAAATTGATGAACAGCAGCAGTAGTGTGACCAGAAACAGGGTGGCCACCTTGGCCCTGACCATGGCGCTGACCTTCGCCCTCTCCGGGCTGGCCGGTGTCTGGAGCGCTCCGCCCGATGGCGACAGCCAGCGGATGGCGCGCAAGATGAACGTGCTGGAGAAGATCTTTGACGAGGTGCTCGGCGAAAGCCCCAATATCTTTGTCTCGGGAAACGGGGCCACCCGCGGACTGTTCCTCGACGGTTACGGGGCCCTGTTCACCTTCGAGGGCTCACTCACCGGCGGCGGCCTGGGCTACTTCGCGCTGGGGAATTCCAACCGCGCCTTTGTCTCCGGGGGCGGCGAGTGGACGGTGCCCTCACCAGCACCGCCGCCCAAGCCGCCCAAGGCCCCGAAAAGCGGTGAGGAGGAAGTCCGGGTCCCCAGTTCGGTGGAGGACCTGGCCGAGAGCTGGGATGTGAGGCGTGAGGAAAGGGCCAAGGAGGCCCGGGAGCACCTGGCCGGCCTGAAGATCGAACTGAGCGAGGCGCTGCTCGACTACGGCGCCACCCTGGGCGAGCTCACCGACGACCAGTGGGTGGTGGTGGCCGCCTTCCTCGACGGTTTCGGCTATGACGGGGACGGCCCCGAGCGACTGGTGTTCAAGGCGCGGATGGGTGACCTGCGGGAATACAGTTCGGGCCGGTTGACCCTGGACCAGGCCAGAACCCGGGTCAGCATCGAGGAAAAGTAAACCCCGACCACCGCTCCCCGGACCCCGCCGGGGAGCGGTGAGGAAATCATTCTTCACCACACCCCGAGACAGCACGAACTTGAATTCCATCTCGCCGAAGCTGGCTGCAGCAGCAGTCAGAATGCCGCAGATCAGTTGAAGATGATCGAGCCGAGCGACTACACTGTTCCCGGTGAATGTTCTCGAATTTCGGGGGGACGTGATGGACAGCGAGCAGCAACCTTCCTCCAGCGAGGGTGGCGATCGATCCGAGAAGGAGCTGATGGCCCTGGCCGGCCGGGTGGCCCCCCTGGGCCTCTGCGCCCTGGACCGCGATCTCCGGTTTGTCAGCATCAATGACCGGATGGCCGAGATCGACGAGCGGCCCCCGGAGGAGCACCTCGGCCGCACCCTGGGGGAGATGCTTCCGCACTCGATATCCTCACTTCTCGAACCGATTTGCCGGCTGGTGCTGGAGTCGGGTGAGACCGCTGAACACGTGGAGATACAGGGGCCCGCAGTTAACGACGCCATTCGCCATTGGGTGGTCAGCGTGAAACCACTTCCCGTGGGCGGTGATAACGGCGGGGGCATCTGTCTGGTGGTTGAAGACAACACGCTGCGCAAGCAACACGAGCAGGAACTGGCCGAACGCCTCGGGTTCCAGCGGCTGATCTCGACGCTCTCCAACCGTTTCGTCAACATCGAACCCGAGAAGGTGGATCAGCAGATCGAGGAGGGGCTCAAGGAGGTGGTGGAGTATCTCGGCAGCGACCGGGGCACCCTGTTCCACATCGGCGAGAGCGGTCAATTCCAGGTCACCCACTCCTACTCCAGGTCCGACCTCAACCCGTACGACAAAGGTATCATGGAATCGCCTTTGCCCTATTTCGCCTCGGTGCTTCTCGCCGGCAGAACCTTCCGTATGGAATCCCCCGACGATCTCCCCCCGGAAGCGGAGGAGGAACGCCGCTATTGCGAAGAGACCGGGTTGCAGTCGGATCTCTGCATCCCGCTCAGCGCCGGCGGCCGGACAATGGGCTACATCTCCATCGATGCCCGCAAGGAACTCCGCTTTCCCGAGGACCTGGTGGAACAGATGCGGCTGGTGGGTGAGACTTTCGCCAGCGCCCTGGAACGGCAGCGGGCAGACCAGGAGGTCCGGGCGCTCCAGCAACGTCTGGAATCCGAAAACATCTACCTCAGGGAGGAGATAAGCCTGGAGCACACCCACGACGAGATCGTGGGCCGCAGCCGGGCCATCAAGGGTATCCTCCGCCAGGTGGAGCAGGTGGCGGCCACCGAGGCCACGGTGCTGATCACCGGCGAGACCGGCACCGGAAAGGAGCTGGTGGCCCGGGCGCTTCACAACCTGAGCGACCGCAGAGAGCGCGTGATGGTCAAGGTCAACTGCGCCGCCCTGCCCTCCACCCTGATGGAGAGCGAGCTCTTCGGCCGTGCCGAGGGGGCATACACCGGGGCGCTGACCAGCCAGGCCGGACGGTTCGAGCTGGCCGACGCGTCGACCATCTTCCTCGACGAGGTGGGCGAACTGCCGCTCGAGCTGCAGGCCAAGCTGCTCCGCGTGCTGCAGGACGGCCGGTTCGAGCGGCTGGGCAGTACGAAAACACTCACCGTGGATACGCGGGTCATTGCGGCCACCAACCGCGACCTGGCGACGGAAATGCGGGAGGGCCGTTTTCGCGAAGACCTCTATTACCGGCTCAATGTCTTTCCCATCTCCGTGCCGCCGCTCCGTGAGCGGCGTGAGGATATCCCGCCGCTGGTCTGGGCCTTTGTCCAGGATTTTTCCGAGACGATGGGCAAGGTGATCGAGCGCATTCCCCGGTCCGTTCTCGAACGGCTCCAGGCCTGCAACTGGCCGGGCAACGTGCGCGAGCTGAGGAACGTGATCGAGCGGGGCATGATCATCAGTCCGGGAGGAGCCCTGCGGGTGGACCTGCCGGTGTCGCTGGCGGCGGTGGGTGCGGCGGGGCAAAGCCTCGAGGAGGTGGAACGGGCGCATATCCTGGCTATCCTCGAGCAGTGCGGCTGGCGGGTCAGCGGCCGCGGCGGCGCCGCCGAGACCCTCAACCTCAACCCCTCCACCCTCGAGTCAAGGATGCGCAAGCACGGAATCCGGCGACCAAACCGGTGATGCCCACCCCGGATACGCGATTCAGGGCCATTTCCCCATCCCATTACGGGCCCAGACGACTCGTGAAATATCACGAATTTCCTGATATTTCGCGAGTCCTTCCTGTCCTACTGTTTAATATCCCTTTCCTGCTATACGATTAAACAACTGATAAATAATAGCTTGTCGTGAATATTCCCTGTCCTTGCCAGGTTGGCACAGGGCTTGCTCTACTAAGGTGCTACAGGCAAGGAAGCCACCGGAAACGGTGGATTCGAATTACACGACCACAATCCTGCCGGCAGTGGGCCGCTGGAGGCGGCCCATAGAGGTGCCGGGCGGGAAAACGGTCGAACCGTTTTCAACAAGGAGGATTCTCGATGAAACGGTTTGCAGCGATCACCATGGCTCTGTTCACCATCTGCGGCATGGCTGCCGCGCAGGTCCCCACTTTCGAACTGCTGACGACAAACGTCAAACTCACCGACATGACGGACGATGGCCGCACCCTCCTGGGTATCGACCAGGCCAGCGGCAACTGGAACACCGTGATGTGGACGCCCGAGAACACGCTGGTGGACCTGGGCGGCTTCACCTCCAGCGGCGGGCCGAGAATCAACGCCGACGGCTCGGCCATCGCCGGCAACGCCGTCGATGTCGACGGTTACTGGAACGCCGGCATCTGGCTCGGCGGCACCTCGTGGCAGACCCTGGGCAGCATCGGCGCCGGAATGCCCTGTGACTATATGCTCAGCAGCACCTACGGCATTTCCGACGACGGATCCACGATTGTCGGTCTGGCCTGGGACGGCTGCAGCATTGCCCGCGCTTTTTCCTACACGGCGGAGACCGGCATGGTGGACCTGGGAAGCACCGTGGTAGACCGGAACAGCCGGGCTAACGGCATCTCCGAGGACGGCTCGGTGATCTACGGCTGGCAGGAGATGTCCTACGGTTTTCGCCAGGGCTGCTACTGGGATGCAGACGGCACCCAGCACGTGCTGTGGGACGCCACCAGCGGCTTCGAAGTGGGTGAGGCATACGACTCCACCCCCGACGGTTCGGTGCTGGTGGGCGGCCCCGCCGCCGGCCCGCTGTTCAACGAGGCCTGGATCTGGACGGCTGAGACCGGCGCGGTCAACATCGGCATCCTCGACCACGGTTTTGATCCGCAGTCCCGGGCCTACGCAGTGACTGACGACGGCAGTGTGGTCACCGGCAACAGTGGGCCCTCCAGCTCGATCAAGCAGGCCTTCATCTGGACCGAAGAGACCGGAATGATGCCGCTCGTCGACTACCTGACCGGCATGGGCATGACCGGCCATGAGAACTACTGGATGGAGATCGCCTACATCTCCGGTGACGGACGCACCATCATCGGACATTGCTACGACCTCATTGACTTCACCCTCTGGGCCTACCGGGTGACCCTGCCCGCGACGGCCACCTTTGACGTGAACATCGACTGTCTGACCCCGGCGGTGAGCCTGCCCGGCAACGGTTCTTTCCTCGTCGAGCTGACCAACACCAGCGATTCGATGATCCAGATCCAGGCTCACATGGATGCCACCATCTGCAACGGGAACACCTTTACCGACGTGCGGACCGGCACCACCGTGCTGAGCGTTGACGAGACCTACGCCATCCAGTGGACCATGCCGATCCCGGCATACGCCTCCACCACCTGCAACTGCGACCTGGTGTTCGACCTCACCGGTACGGACACCGCCACCATGGTGGAACAGACCGACAGCTGCACCGTGACCACCACCTGTGACTGACCTGAATTGGAAATGCCCTGAGATCTGAACGGGGTGAATGAGGCCGGCTCCCTGGCAAGCGGGAGCCGGCCTTTTTTGAGTGCGCCGGGCGTGACGCGCAGCACCGGTTCAATACTTGTCCTTCTTCCCGAACTTGAACACCATTCCCAGCAGCGGGACAAGCGTTTTCGTCGTCACGTCGGAAAAGGACTTAAACGCACCGTGAATGCTGCGCACGTCGGCGGACAACTGGGACAGCTCCGCCTTGACCTGCGCCACATCGCGGACCAGTGGGGAACGATAACACTGTTGCGAGCCCCGCTCCTGTCCCCATTTTATTGTCTTCACGCCGCCAGTCGATTGCAGATCATGGTCTGGAGAGAGTGGTGAGGAACCTGGGCCATGCTTACTCCGACGTCACCTCAGCCAGGATCCTGTTCAGTTCGGCCGTTGCATCGGCGGAAACGAGGACACTCTCGTGGTCCTCGTCATACCCTCTGATCCGCACCGCTTCCTCCTGGGCCCAGAGGGGGATCTGACTCATCACCGAGACGACACTGTCGTGGCTCCCGCCCATCAACGATGTGCTGCCCCGGCGGAAGGTGAAGAGGATGTAGTATGAAATGCTCTCCGGCAGGGGCTTCTTCAGGTTGTTCAGGAAATCGCTTCCCGGTGCCATGTCGATCCAGGCCGGGACCGGTTCAGGGGTGTATTTCAGCCCGAACTCCGCGGCGGCATGACCCTGGAGAGGCGTGGCAATGGTGACGAAGAGCTTCACCAGGTCCTGGGACTCGGCGTTTCTCGCCTCCTGTTGAATGAAAGAGCGACTGACGAGGCCGCCCATGCTGTGGGCCACCACATAGATCTTATCGAAGCCGAGTTTCAGGCGTAGATCATCGACCTGCTCTTTGAGCCACTTGCCTGTGGCATAGAGCCGGAACCCGGAAGGATAGTGGAAGAACCAGGGCTGGAAGCGCTCCTGGTCGAGGCTTTCGGCCAGGCCCCGGAATTCCGCCGGTGTTCCGCCGATGCCGTGGACGAAGAGCACCGGGATTTTCTCCGGATCGAATTCACCGAGGAAATAGATCCCCACGCCGGTGCTCAGGATGGCGGTCAACGGAGTCCACATTCCCTCCCCGGATTGCTTGGAGGAAAAGCGTTCTTCATCGAAATCAATGATATCGCCGGCCACGATTTGCACACCGGCATCTATAGAGAGGAGCCCTTCCCGGGCATCGAGGTTGAAGCGGTCGGGGATTGTCGCGTCGGTTTTCAACTCGAGCGGGATGCCGTAGGCCCGTGTTTGCTGTTCCATGACATATGCTTCGTCGTCACCGAGCAGTCCTGCCGGCTCTCCCGGGGAGTAGAGGCGATCTCCATCGAGATCGCGGAACCCGGCCACATAGTACCGAATGCCGGTCTGAACGGTGAAGGCCCAGGTGTCCATAAATGGCGAGAGGGTATTGGTGCCCTGTTTTTCAAGCCCCTTATCGGTTTCCGAGAACAGCATCACGTAGACGCCCCCGGTCCCGCCCGGAGCGCTCACGGTCCCGGAAATCAGCCCCACGGCCTCCAATTCTTCCACATCATTTTTGAGCTTGCCAAAACTGCATCCGGTGGCCGTCATCAGCAAGACGGCGCAGATACAAAACAGACAGGACATGACCGGCCGGATTCTTCTGGTGGGTGAATGTTTCGTTCTCATGGTATTACTCCCGTCTCATTCGTGAGGCCGATTTCCCCCAGGCTCTGGCCCACTCGTTTCTATTTCTTTCCGCAGGAGTTCAGAGCCCCTGATCCGATCACAGACAACGGCTTGTCGATATCTATTGGGAACAATAGCACCCTGGTTGGATACTTCAGCCGTAAAGCCCGTTCCCGTCGTTCTCCCTGGCGGCGGTGAACCTTCAGCGGTATTCGGTCTGGGGCCAGGTCGAGCGATCGTGTTAACAATATGTTTTATGACTCAGCACTAGTTGAAGTTCCAGCCGATGGTGGCGCCGACGTTGTACGTGTTGGACTTCACGCCGGCCACCGGCGGCTGGGAATCGTATGATTCGGAGGCCGTGAGGCCGACGGTGAAGTTTCTGAAAATCTCGTAGCTCACACCACCCTGGAACTGGAGACGGAGCCGGTCGGTATTGCTCAAGCCGGGGAGAACCATCAATGTTGCGTTGACCTTCATTTTCGGGTGCTGGTAACGGAAGGCGTAATAGGTGACCATGAGCAGCCCTTCCCAATTCACATCCTGGGACGAATAGATATCATCCTGATCCTCTTCCGTTCCGGTATCTTCATTGCCGCTGAACTTCTCGCTGTTGACCACAAAGCCGGCCGATATGACGAACAGGTTCTGGTTTGTCTGCACGATACTGCGGCCTAATGATAAGCCTCCCAGGGCCCGGTAATCGAGCCCCAGCTCGCTGTTCTGCTGAATCGCCGCTATCGCCGTTGTGCCCCACTTGGGATGCTTTCGCAGGTTACGGGTGATGGCGAACACCCCCTGGTTCTGCTCGATGGGATCGTTGTTGTCCTGCCTGCTGAAGTAGGAGTTGATGTTCAACTGCCTGTGATAACGGCGTGTCCGGTATCCGGCGTCAAGACCAAGGGTCAACTGCTTGAGATTGTTGCCGCTGTTCAGGGTATAGCCGATATTCAACGATCCCTTGATCCGCCGCCAAAAACTCGATTCCAGGGGGTAGATGAGCACCACCCGGATCATCTCCAGGGTGACCGGCTCACCGTCTCCGCGGACCACCATGGTCCCCTCCTCTGAGCCCGGCTCGAGCGCACCGAAATATAGTTCACCGCTTTCCACTTCCACTTCGAACTGGCTTTCGCTGGTGAGTTCAACGATCTCTTTCCAGTCGATGTAGACCGTTTCCATCTCGTCGGTCTTGGCCTCCAGCCGGCCCAGGTCGAGCGACCGGATCTCCACCATCAGGCGGCCGCCGTTTTTAAGCGTCACCAGGTCGGTCTTCTGACGAGCGGTGAGCGGTGAACAGACCAGCAGATGGGCCAGGACGAGGACGAGCAGAATACGGCATCCGATGTTCATTGGGGTACGATTCATCATGGCAACCAACAATATGTGAAGGGGCCCGGCGAACCCCGGTAGCAACGTGCACCAGGGGTTCGCCGTTGTTGCTTATTCGTGCTTGTGACCCTTGTGCTCAGCCTTCTTTTCTGCCTTCTCTTTCTTTTCCGCTGCTTTCCATTCCTTCTCGAACGCCTTCGCTTCCTCCTTGGTCATGATCTTGAACGGAACCCGGACCGTGCTGCCGGCGAACTTGACATCCAGGTTGTGCAGCCCGTACTGAATGCCGCCGGGGATCTGGAAGTAGAGGCGGCCCATGCAGGCCCTCTGGGGGTCAAGCTCGGTCGTGTCATGGGCGAGGCCGGGGCCTTGATCAGGGTGAGAAAAGAAACCAAGACGGCACGGTTCGTTCACGCCGGGGGGAAAATAGTTGATCGACTCCACCGTCATGTTGGCCCGCTGGTCCAGGGCCCTGAGTGAGCCGCGGACCTTGCCGAATTCCTCGGCGGTGGGCAAGGGGATGACCTTTTTGTCCGGGGTCACGATGGTGATGTCATTCCGGGAGATTTTTTGGGGCTGCACCCCATGCTGCACCGTAAGTCCCACATCGATCAGCATCCACTCCTCTCCCACCGACAGGTTGGCAATCCCGTACCCCATGGTGACCCAGCCCTCGGCGTTGGCGGCCAATCTGACATACTGGCCCTTGACGGTCACCTGCTCGCCAACGGATGACGCCGGCACTTCCCCTTCAGCGAAGAGCACTCCGCTGCCGGCCAGAATGAACCCGACGGCCATAAAAAACACCACGCTCACTATCATTGACTTCTTCATGATTCGCTCCATTTCTGTTCAACTGCCAACATCGGCATCGGTCGGCGATCAACCTGTTGCACTGCCGGATCCCTGGATCACCAGTTGAAGTGGACACCCACCGCCCCGCCGCCCAGGGCCAGGTCTTCCACCATTTTCTGATCCCCCTGGTCAAAATAGAGGTAGCGGTATGCCGCAAGCACGCCGCCCCATTTCCAGTTGTAGCCAATCCCGGTCATGCCCTGCCAGGTGAAGTTGGAACTGCCGGTGCCGATATCGAGGTGATAGGGGACATACCACTTTTCTTTTGTCCCCAGACGCCCCCTGATTCCGACGATGCCGTCATAGATCACCGCCGACCGGGACAGATGCTCGGTGGCGATGGTGGTCTGACCATCTCCGAGACTCAGATCGAGGTCCCCGGCCATGGAGATGCGCCGGCAACCGAGGAGGACATTGCAGGTGGCCCGTTCCCGGTTGGCCACCTCGTAGGCGCCGGCGAGAGTGATGAGCCACATGTCGAGCTTCAGGTCCGCACCCACGTTGACCTGCCCGCCTCCCTCCCCTGGAAGTGGTACGGCCTCGCTTGCCCCGGCCTTCTCCTGGGCGTAGAAGAGGTCGGCCAGCAGCGACCACTTGTTCTTGCGCATTTCAAAAGCGCCCTGAAAGGTCATCCCCAGGTTATCGAGGAGAGTGCTGGGATCGACCTTTATCGTGTCACCGGAGCCCGGAACCTCGTAGTTGAGATGGCCATAGATCTGGGGCAGCCAGCCATAGATGGTCAGGTTGAACTCCCATTCACTCTCTTCACTTGACTCCTGGGCATGCACGGGAGGAGCGGCGGCCACTGCCAGCCCGGCGATCAGCAGCAACGGCAGGATCACGGAACGAATCGCAGGATTCTTCATTGTTTGCTACTCCTTTTCCACCTTGGCATCTCGGTTCTCCTCACTGTTCGATTGGTCTTCAATCCTTGTCCTTCTTCCCGAACTTGAACACCATCCCCAGCAGCGGGACAAGCGTTTTCGTCGTCACGTCGGAAAAGGACTTGAACGCCCCGTGAATGCTGCGCACGTCGGCGGACAGCTGGGCCAGCTCCTCCTTGACCTGCGCCACATCGCGATTCAGCTCGGTGGTGGCCAGATCGCGCATCTCCAGGGCCAGCCGTTGCTCGTTCTCGTTGGGACCCATGGTGCGGGCGATCAGTACGAACCCGATGGTGATGGCCGCGTTGATCAGGCCCACCACCAGTGCGGCCACTGCCGGCCCCTGGCTGGGGCTGATGGCAAAGAAGGCCGCAAGATTGAACAGCCCCAGCCCCAGCAGCCCGGAGAGGGCAGCGGCGGCCAGCATCACCGATTGCCTGGTGGCCAATTGGATGCGGATCCTGGCCAGGGCCATTTCCGCTCGGGCGAGAATCTGGAGTTTGATGAATGTATCGGACATGGTCTTTCTCCTATCGCCTCAGCAGCCAACCGGTAAACACCCCGAGGCCGAAGACCGTCAGCAACATGCTCGGGTTGGCGTCTTTCAGTTCATGGTCCATCCGCTCGATGAAATCATGGATCTGAGCGGACAAATCCTTGTGCACCGATTCCACGGTTTCGGTTTCGTCGGTCGCGTCGCCCTCTTCGGTGGATGATGCTGGCTCATCCCCTGCCTCCGAAGCGGCATCCCGGGCCTGCACCGCCTCCAGCTGGGCTCGCAGCTCCTTCAACTCGGCCTGGATTGCGTCATCCTTTGCCATGTTTTACTCCTCGCCGTTGTCAGGTACAGGCTTCATCCACAGCACCGCCCCACAACCGCCAGGCGGTCATGAACAGCGCCCCGATGATCGGCCCGATGAGGATGCCTGTGGCGCCGAACATCGCCAGGCCGCCCAGCGTGGTGAGCAGCACCAGCAGGTCGGGCATTTCCGTGTCCTTGCCGATCAACACCGGGCGCAGGAAGTTGTCCACCGTGCCCACCACGATGGCGCACCACAGCGCCACACCGATGGCCGCCCCGGTCTGGCCGTTGAGAAAGAGATAGACCACCGCCGGCACCCAGATCAGCGCGGCGCCGATACCGGGGATGATCGACAACACGGCCATGATCGTACTCCAGAAGATCACCCCCTCGATTCCCGCCACCCAGAAGGAGAGACCGGCCAGGCTGCCCTGGACGATGCCGATGATCACCGTGCCCTTCAGCGTGGCCCGACCCACCGAGGCGAAGGTGCCCAGCAACCGGCTCCGGTCTTCCCCGGACAGCGGTGTGTGGCGCAGCATCGTCTCGAGGATCTCCGGGCCGTTGATCAGGAACTGGAACATGGCGAAGAGCATGATGAAGAGCGCCAGAACGAAGGAGGCGGTTCCGGCTGCCCCGGCGGCCAGCCAGCCGGCCACGTGGGAACCGGCCCTGGCCGCCAGTTCGCCGGCCTTGGTGATGATCTCGTCCTGGTAGGGGACCAGCTTTTTCAACTCCGGGTATTTCTCAATCGTCTCGTCCAGGCTCTCGGTGTCCGCCATCTCCCGGGTCACAAACTCGGTGGCCGATCCGCTGATGTTCACCGCCTCATTGACCATGAGGCCGATGAAGAAGAGCAGCGGAACAATGACCAGCACCAGGCAGAGCAGGACTGTCACTCCGGCGGCGACACCCTTGCGGCCGCCGATCTTCTCGGCGAAACGGCGGCAGAAGGGGTGGGTGATTCCGGCCATCACCGCCGCCAGCAGGATCGCCATCAGAAAGCCCTTGATCATCCAGAAAAAGAGCAGACTGATGCCGATGCACAGCACCAGCAGGAAGGTGATGCGCGGCGACGAACGTGAGAGTATTCGGTTCTGCATGGCGGTTCTCCTCTGCCGGCCATTGACTGAAACGTGAACGGTTCAGTCGGTGCGATGAATTCGAAACAGGGGCCCGTGGCTGATACGACTAGTTGAAGCTGTAGCCGATGGTGGCGCCCAGGACATAGGACGTTTCTTCCACGCCGGCCACCGGGGGCAGTGAATCGTATGAGTAGGTGGAGGTGAGGCCGACGGTGAAGTCACTGAACACCTCGTAACTGATGCCTCCCTGGAACTGGACACGAAGCCGGTCGGTGTTGGTGATGCCGGGAAATACAAGCAGGCCGACGTCCATGTGGAATTTTGGTGAGTTGTAGCGGTCGCCCTGGTAGGCCAGCAGGAACACCCCTTCCCAGTTGTATTCACTGGTTTCGGCGAATGGATCCGTGCCTTCTTCAGTGCTCCCGTCATCCAGGCCGGAGTAATTTTCGTGGTTGACCGCGGCACCGGCAAAGACCAGCAGCAAATTCTGGTTGGTGGCCACCAGACTGCGGCCTAACATCGCCCCCCCGATGACCCGGCGGTCAAGACCCTGCTCGCTGTTCTGCTGCGCGGCCACCATGGCCATGGTGCCCCACTTGGGAAACTTCAGCAGGAAGCGGGTGATGTTGAACTTCAACGAGCTCTGTTGGGTGGTTTCCGAGTCGTCCTGGTCGCTGAAATACGAGTTGAGGCTCAATCTTCTGAGGAGCCGGTGGGTGTAGTAGCTGGCGTCGAAGTCGAAGGTCAGCTGGCTGAGGTTGCTCTCGCTGCGCAGGGAGTAGCCGATGTCCACCGATCCCTTGATGCGCTTCCAGAAGCTGGCTTCCAGGGGATAGATCAGCACCACGTCGGGCAGCTCCAGGGTGACCGCCCCTTCGTCGCCGCGGACCACCAGGGTCCCCTCCTCTGGCCCCTCCTCCAGGGTGCCGACGTACTTTTCACCGCCCTCCACCGTCAGGTCGTAGACGAAGTTGCTGCTCACCGCCGCCACATCATCCCACTCGATGTTCAGCGTCCCCATCTCGTTTGTGCCGGCTTTTAGCAGCCCCCGGTCCAGCGAATCGATCTCCACCTGCAGCCGGGTGCCGTTGGCCAACACCACGATGTCGGTCTTCTCCCGGGCCTGGACCGGTGCCACGCCCCAGAGGAGCAGCAACAGGATGCCGGTTATTCTCCAGGCCCAACGGGTCGTGGCCGAGTGGGTCATCATTACTCCGTCTCTCGTGTTTTGCCGTGCGCTTGTTGCCAGGGGTTTCAGCTCGTTCGGCAGTACCCTATCACGTCCCATATTCCACCTAGAAGGCCAGGGTCAGGCTGAGGTAGAAGTTGTTTCCCTCCAGCCGGTGTTCGGCCAGGAACTCGTGGATCCACCTGGCGCTGATCACTATGTCCGTATCACCGGCTTTGGTGGCCAGCATGGCCGCCGGACCGATACCTGCCCCCTCGCCCTTGAAATCGCCGAGCAGGGCCCCGCTGCCCGAGTCGCCGGTCACCTGCTTGTAGTAGAAGCCGTGCAGACCCAGGGCGAACGTTTCGGAGAAAAACTGGTTCAGCATGTAGTCGAGGTGGAACTCCTGCCCGGTCTTGTACTCCGTGGCGCTGTTCTCTGTATTGAATATGTAGCCGAGGACCGCCGACACTTCGTGGCCCCGGTCCGGCTGGAACCAGGTGGTGGCCAATACCGTGTCGAAGCTCCAGTAGTTCAGCCCGGTGTTGACATCACGGTTCACGTTATACGAACCGGTGGGGACGATGATGACTTCGTAGGCGTTGAAATGGAAGTTGCCGGCATTCCAGAAGATTGAAGCAGGAATGAGCCCAAGGTCGCTGAACCCGGTCCGGCTCGCATCAAAGGCCACGGTCTCCGGGTCGGCGTCCAGCGGATCGAGGACCACCGAACCTGAAACACTGCTGGAGAGAACGGGCAGGAAGGCCCCGAAGGCGTATCGTCCGCCAAGGAACTCCTTGTCCAGGGTCATCAGGCCGGTGGCCATGTACATGTACGTATCCGCCTCGATATCGGCTCGCAGCTCGCCGTTCTGCACCACCCGTCGCCCGGAGGCGTCACCCGAGTAGTAGTAGAAATCATTGCGCAGGGCGAATCCTGGATCGGGGGCCAGGGCAACTCCGAAATCTCCGTAGAAACCAGGGCTGTAGTGGCTGCCTCCGCCCTCGGCGGCATGGGTCGATGTGGCGATGGCGATCGCCAGGACCGCTGCCAGCAGGATCACGGACACCGCGTCCCAGGAGAGCGCCCGACTCCCCGGCGCTCTTCGGGTCGGTCTCTGGATCATCGATTCACCTCTCGCTGTTTTCTATTCCACCAGCTTCAGTTCACTTGGCCGCCAGGTCTTGTCGATCCACGGCTGAAGCGGACCGTACGCCCGCAGCAGGATGAACCAGCTCTTGCCCGGGATCGTCTGGATCCAGTTCTTCTCGAAGCCCTTGACCGGCTCGGGCGCGAAGTAGACGTCGATGGAGCGGTCGGCGTTCTTCTTGACGTCGCCGCTGAGGCTGTTGATTCCCGCGAACTTCTGATCGGTCTGCAGCATGGAGCGGGTCTGCGGATCGTAGATGGTCACCGACCAGTTGTCCTTCACCGGGAAGTCGGGCGGCAGGTGCAGCTTGTAGGTCTTGGCGCCATCCAGCGGCTTGCCGTTCCCGTCGAGACCGGCGATCTGATAGTCCGATCCCGCCCCGGGCCGGGTCAGCGCCATGGCCGGAGTCACGCAGACGGCGTTGTAGTGCATCCACAAGCGACCGTCCATGCGGCGGGCGCCGTTCTCGATGAAGTACGTATCCTTGCCGGGGTAGGCCATGACCCACTCGCTGTCGTCACCGGGGTAGATCCATTGGCCCGGGTCGCGGGGGCGCACCGTGTTGGCGCGGGAGTAGGCGTTGCCGATGGCCACGGCGTCGACGAGGATCTTCTTCAGGCGCGCGTCGGGAGCGAAGGGCTCGCCCTTCACGATGCCGATGGCCCGGCACTGTCCCAGGAGCTCCGGGTCCGCCCAGCCGTCGGCCTCCTCCTGGACCAGGGCGTGCACCTCTTCGTAGAAGCTGAAGTCGTTGGGCGCGATGGTCTGGAAGTCCCCCCGGCCCGACATGTTCAGGTACTCCATCTTGGGCGGGTTGTCCTTCATCGCCAACGGGTAGACCTTCAGGTTCTGTTTGATGTTGTCGGCCGCGTCCTTGACGCTGTCACGCACGAATCCACGCATGAAGTTCCACACACCATAGGTCTTGGACTCGAAGACGTAGTAGCCACTCGGCACGTCGCCCGCGTAGCCCGGGGGCAGGATAAGATACTTGCCGCCCTTGCCCTTGTCGGGTC
The DNA here is from genome assembly GCA_963836075.1 of uncultured Acidobacteriota bacterium. Taxonomy (GTDB): domain Bacteria; phylum Acidobacteriota; class JAQAZP01; order JAQAZP01; family JAQAZP01; genus JAQAZP01. The sequence continues at coordinate 1,698,577 of CAWIIB010000001.1, read as the reverse complement.
CAGCCGCGCCCATGTCGGTGATGTAGCGGAAGTACATGTCGTCGAGGATGCCCAGCACATCAGGCGGGATCTCGATCACGGTGGGGCCGTCCTTCATCAGGTCGAGGAATCCCCAGGCGTAGAGCGAGGTGTTGTTCCAGGTCAGCACCAGCGGCTTGGAATCGCCCATCTGTTCGGCGATCACGATCTGGTTGCTCCTGGTGTGGCCGAGGTTCCGCTGACCCTTGCGGAGGTTGTACATCGAGACGGCGGGCGTCATGTTGATGAACACCTCCACCGCTCGGGCGCGGTCCACGTAGTCGTAGACTTTCTCGGTGGTGTCGCCGATGGGCACCCCGTCGAAGAACTCCAGGGTGCCGAGGGATGTCTCCACCTTGTCCGGGGTGGTGATCTTATCGGGGATGTGAGTGGTCATCTTGTACGTCGGTGCCTGTGCCGCGGCCGGAGCGGCCAGTCCGGCAGCCAGCAGCAGTGACAGTGCCAGAGTGAACAGTGATTTCATCTTTATGCTCCTTCTCTCCATCAGTCGTTCGTAAGCTTGGATTCACCGATTCTGCGGCGGATCTCGGTCCGCCACTGTGCCGCATTTTCCTGCTGTTTGTTCAGCAGGATGCCGAGGATGTAGGCGGTGACCGCGGCTCCGATCAACGCCACCCCGGATTCGAAAATGATGTCGACCACAAATTCGCGAAAACCCTCGGACAAGAGGCCGAACTGGGAGAACTTGATCACCTTGGAAACGGCCACACACAGCGCCCCGAGAAGCGCACCGGTCCAGAGAAACAGCTTGTGCACGTTGACCGGCGCCGTCACCTCTTCGATTTCGTCCGGGTGCTCCCGGAAGTAGACCACTTCCTCGTCGGTCAACTCGGACAAGGACTTCTTGAGGAAGAGCCGGAGGAACATCCGGTCACGTTGCATAGATTCCCTGGTCCTCAGTGTCATGGCCGTCTCACCTCCCCTGACCTCGAATCGATCACGCCTTCTTGATCTGATCCGTGGCCTGGCTCATGCTCTGGCGCAGGCCCTCGAAGGCGTCCCGCACACCGCTTTGCAGTGTGGCCCAGCTTTCGGCCGCGGCGGCGGAGGATTCCTCCAGACGCTGCCGTGCGACCCCGAGATCCTGGTTCAGCTTGACGATGGCCGGGTCAACGTCCGTTGACGAGACCTTCTCGTCGACCTTCGCCTGCAGCGCGAGGATGGCGATTCGTCCTTCCACCAGGTCCGCCTGGTTGGCCTGCACGGTTTCGGTCAATATGCGGATGTGGTTCTCCAGAGCGGTGATCCGCTCATCCTGAAGTTTGTCGTCTCCAAAAATACCCATGACGCTCTCCTTTCTATGTTCTTTACTGCACCAGTTCAATCTCACCCGGGCGCCATGCTTTGTCGTACCAGACCTGGGTTGGGCTGTAGACTCTCCAGAGTACGTTCCAGCCTTTATTCGGAAGGGTTTGTATCCAGTTGACCTTACCTTCCGGCTTTTTCGGACCGAAGAAGACGTCGTAGGAGCCGTCGGCATTCTGGACCACATCGCTCTGGATACTGGTCACGCCGGGCAGACGTTGGTCGGTCTGCAGCATGCAACGGGTCTGATTGTCATATACCGTGAGTTCCCAGAAGCGTTTCACAGGGACGTTGGCCGGAATATGCAGCTTGTAGGTTTCGGAACCATTCAGGATTCCACCGTCTGAATCACGCAGACCAATTACGTATTGAGAACCGGCACCCACTGGAGGTTTGACCATGACCGGAGTGATACCGGTTGCATAGTAATGGAACCGGGTTCTTTCGTTGATTAAGCGAGCACCATTATGTTCAAAAGCGTAGCTTCCGCCGGCAAAACCCAACTCCCAGCTTTTGCTTTCCGGCCAGATCTTTACGTTTTCGTTTCTGTTTCTCCAGATAATGGAGCGTTGCGTGGCAGTACCAACTATTGCTGCCTCTTTCAGGATCTTGGTCATTCGAGCATCGGGCTTGAACTCTTTCCCTTTCTCGATTCCAATGGAAGCAAGCATTCCTAATGATTCAGCATCCCAGGCAGCGGCGGGTTCTTCCTGAACCACTTCATTCACTTCGTGGAAGAAGGTGATATCCTGTGCATGCAAGGTGTTGATATACTTGTTGGATACGTCGTGAAACTTTACAGGCGTTGGGTTATCGGCTTCCGCTAAAGGATATACTTTTAAATGATCCTTAATGTTTTTCACAACAGCGGCGTTGTCATCGCCTTTAGGAAAACCTCTTAAGCAGAACCAGTTGCCATAGGTGTCCGACCTTTTAACAAAGGGGCCTTCTTCCAGATCTCCTTCATAATCAGGTGGAAGAATGATGTATTTTCCACCTTTACCTTTATCGGGCCCAGCATTTCCAATATCGGTGACATAGTGGAACCAGAAGTTGTCTACGATGGCCAATACATTGGGGGGTGTTTCCATGACAACCGGACCACTTTTCGTGTCAATCCACATGAACAGGTAGATCACCGTCGTATTACCGGTTAACAGAAGTCCTTTAGAATCCAGACGACTTTCCCAGATAATAACGGTTTCATTATCGGGGCCATATTCACGGATTCCTCTTCTGAAACCAACAAGTGAAGCGGCCGGCGTACACATGATCATGGACTCTACCGCACGAGAAAAGTCCTGATTATCCCAGATGAGTTGGGCGGTTTCAGCCGTGGGCACGCCATCAAAGAACTTCAGGGTTCCCAGGCGGGTTTCCACCTCATCCGGTATCAGCACGTTCGCAGGGATCTGTGTGGTCATTTTGTAGGTCGGAGTTTGCGCGGAGGCCGGCGCCATCAGGCAGATGGCCACCAGTGCAACCAGGATGAATGTGAGCGATTTCGTTTTCATGATTCGTTCTCCTTTTCTTCAGTCGTTGAACTCTTGGATGCAAGATGCTGGATCCTGCATCCTCCGGCCTCCTACTCCACCAGTTCGATCTCACCCGGCCGCCAGGTCTGATCGAGCCAGGACTCCAGCGGGCCGTACATTCGCAGGGCCACGAACCAGCTCTTGCCCGGGATGGTCTGCAGCCAGTTGCTCTCCTGGCCGGCGGGCGCTTGGGGAGCGAAATAGACGTCTATGGAACCGTCGGGGTTGGTTTTCATGCCTTTGGCGTAGCTGTCCAAAGTGGGGAACTGCTGGTCGGTCTGCAGCTGGCAGCGGGTTTGCGTGTCATACATGGTCAGCGCCCAGAAGTCCTTGACCGGGATATCGGGCGGCAGGTGCAGCTTGTAGGTCTTGGAACCGTCCAGCGGCTGGCCCTTGGAGTCCACCATGCCCATGGAGTAGTCCGAGCCCTTGCCCGCAGATTTGCTCGACATGGCCGGCGAGACACAGATGTAGCCGAAGTGGTAGAACACGCGCCCGTCCAGAACGCGGGAGCCATTGTCCATGTAGGTGGTGCTCCCGCCGATAATGGGCTGGTACCAGCCGCTGTCCTTGCCGTAGGTGTAGAGCCCCGGATGCCGCGGAGCGAAGCTGATGGCGCGGGCCGCGGCGTTGCCGATGGCTGCGGCGTCCACCAGGATGTCGGTCATGCGTTTGTCCGTCGGGAACGGTTTCCCCTTTTCAAGGCCGATGGCCGCCAACTGGCCGCTGATCTCGGCACCGAGGAAACCGGCCGGTTCTTCCTGGAGGATGGCGTGAACATTCCTGAAGAAGGAGAAGTCGTTCGGCAGGACGGTCTGAATCTCCACACCGGTTCCGTTGATGAACTGCATGGTCGGCTGGTTGTCTTTTTTTGCCAGCGGGTAGACCTTGAGGTTGTTGCGGATGTTCTCCGAGGCGGCCTTGATACCCTTGTCGAGATAGCCGCGCATGAAGAGCCAGGCCCCGTAGGTGTTTGATTTCACCACGTAGTATCCGTCCGGCACATCGCCCTCATAGCCCGGAGGCAGGACCAGGAACTTGCCGCCCTGGCCCTTGTCGGGGCCGGCCATACCCAGATCAGTCATGTAGAGGAAGGCCATGTCGTCGAGGATGCCCAGCATTCGCGGCGGCAGGTCGACCACCGTGGGGCCGTCTTTCTTGAGATCGAGCCAGCCCATGGCATACATGGTGGAGGTATTCGCGGTCAGCCAGAGCGCCTTGGAGTCCAACAGGTTGTCGTAAATAACGATCTTGTTGCTGGCATCGATCCCGAATTCCCGCTGTCCCTCCCGGATCCCGTACATCGACATCGCCGGGATGCAGTTGAGGAACGCTTCCACGGCCCTGGAGCGGTCGAGGTAGTCGTAGACCTTCGCCACCGTGGCCTCTTCGGGCACGCCGTCGAAGTATTCGAGGGTGCCGAGGGAGGTTTGCACCTTGTCCGGAGCCGTTATCGAAGCCGGGATGTCGGTGGTCATTTTCATCCTGGGTGATTGTGCCCAGGATGTTGCAGTTAAGCTGATCGCCAACACCAAGGTTAAAGCGAATGTGAATAATTGTTTTGTTTTCAATTTGTTTCTCCTTTAATTTACGATCCTTTAATTTACTAACTCAAGGTCATTGAGCACCCAGGTCTTCTCGATGTATCCTTCCGTGGGTCCATAGAAACGGAACACCAGGAAGAAGCCCTTATCGGGGTTTGTTGGGACCCAGTTCCTTTCTTTTCCCTGCGGGGCTTTTGCGCTGAAGAAGACATCAACAGAGCCATCAGCATTGACTTCGGGGTTATCCAGGCTACCGACTGACTTGTTTTTGTTGCCTCCGATATCGAGTAGGCTTCGGGTGGTCGGATCGTAGGCCGAGATCGCCCAGAAGCGTTTGACGGGCGGATTTGCCGGCACGCGCAATTTGTAACGCTTACCGCCATCCAGATACTCGCCTTTGTTATCCCGGAATGTGGTCAGGTAGGCCGTGCCCTGGCCCGGAGTCGTAGAAACCAGGTTTGGTGAAACCACGATCGCCTGATAGTGCCAGAGTGTGCGGGCATCGATGTCGTTGGCGCCGTCCCGCTCGAAGGTGGTGTTGTGGAGGAACATCTTCTCCCAGTGGCGCTCTGGCCAGTATCGGATATCGGGCTCGCGAGAGGCGTAGACGATGGCACGCGACATCGCGACACCCTGCTGAGCGGCGTGGTCAAGAATCCGGCGCATCCGTTGATCGGGGTTGAAGAGCTCGCCCTTGCGGATACCGAGGGTGGCCAGGCGGCCCAGCTGCTCGGCGCCGAACAGCTCCCCGGGTTCGTACTGCACGATTTCGTTGAGCATCTCGAATGCAGAACCGTCCTCCGGAACCAGCGAGTTGGTGCCGACGCCGGTTCCGTTCGTGAAATTGCCTTCACGGGGACCGGTTGCCAGTGGGTAGACTCTGAGATTCTCCCTGAACCAGGCAACGGCTTGCTCACCGGTCCCGACCTCACCGAAGCCGCGCATCATCACCCAGATGCGATAGCTCGGCGAGTGGATTGCAAAGAAACCCGCGGGTGGATTGTGGTCGTATCCGGGAGGCAGGAAGAGGTACTTGCCGCCTTTGCCCTTGTCGGGGCCGACAAAGCCGAAATCCACGAGGTACTTGAAAAGCGCGTCGTCGGCAGTGCCGTACATGCCGGGTGGAATCTCCACCACCGTCGGACCGTCCACCTTGAGATCGAGGGACGCACAGGCATATACGGTGGCGTTGTTGCCGGTCAGGTAGAGCTCGCTGGGTCTCCAACCGGGACCGGCCGCCACCACGATGTCGGACGAGGTCTTGAAGCCGAAGTCGCGGATGTGCGACTTCACAATGCCGTATACCGAGAGAGCCGGCATGAAATCCATATAGGCCTGCGTGGCCCGCTGTAAATCCATTTCATCATAGATTTTCTGCACGGATGCTTGGTCGGGAAAGGCCTCAAGTTCGAAATTCAAGGTGCCAAAGTTGGTCTCGATTTTATCCGGTGCCGGTTTAAAGTCCGTGTTGGTCTGTTTCTCGCCAGCTGTCTTGAAGAGGTTTCGGTCCTCTCCCGTCTGTGCGTCAACCGGTGTCTGGCCAGCGACCAGCACGACTGCGAGCGCTATCATCGTGAACGTTTTCAATTTCATACGGCCACATCCTTTCCCTGCTTTTGGCAGCCGGCAATAGCCAGCAAACCGCAGGCGGTGATTGGCAAGATGGCGAGTTTTCGTTGAATATTCGATGTTCAGCCCTTCCTGCCGTCATGCCTGCTTCTCTTCTGTGCGCCATTAATCTCCCGCTTGCTCAAACAAGGTGGCATGAGCCGAGTTCCTTGCTCGGCTCATGCCGCACTGCCTGGGTTATTTCTGATTCTTCGGCATGTATGGATCAGGCGTACCCGGCTTGATTGGTGGTTCTTTGGCCAACGACTCCTTATGCTCTACCAGAATCGGCCCAGTCCCCCAACGTAGCCATAATTTACGCCCATTGCTGTGGTCATTCACGGGATATTCTTCTTTAGGGTCATCATAGAGGTTGTAAAAGCGAGCAAACGGGAACACGTTCAGTTTCCCACTACCCATGCCCTCCTTCAAACTCCATGAACATCATCTTATAGTTTTGCCACTTCACGCCGTGAATATCGTCACCGACATAGACTACAAAGCCGTCTCGACCGGACGCCTCTTGTTTCCCCAGGAAGAAATCCGTCATGTCCTTACTGTCGATGATACGATCTGTCGGCACCTTACCACCGGCAATGTTTGCCAATGTAGCGTACAGATCAAACTGGTGAACGATCTCGTTGGAGACCTTGCCTGCCGGAACTTTTCCAGGCCAGCGGACAATAAATGGCACCCGTAAGGACCCTTCCTTACCCGTGAAATAGGAACCACTCCATGGGCCGTTCCATCCCTGGAAATTGGGGGTCATTTCGCCGCCGTTATCCGAGGTAAAAATAAAGATGGTATTTTCGGCAATACCCAACTCATCTACCTTATCCAGCAATTCACCGGTATAGGCATCGATCTGCATTAGCACATCGCCCCAGTCGCCATTGCCACTCTTGCCTTTAAACTCATTACTCGGTGAAACCGGCATATGCGTCTGGGTGTAAGGCAGATACAGGAAGAACGGTTTACCGGCTTTGGCCTGGCGTGTCATGAAGTCTTTGGCAAGGTCGGTGACTTCACGGTCGATCTCTCGCCTTACCGACAGATCGAAGACCTTCACCACTTTTGTCGGTGAGCCTTTTCTGGCCGATAAAACATGTGCTCTTCCTTGATCATCGGATTTTTGCCGGTCTCCTCCGCTATTTTCCGCCCACTTCTAGGAACATTTCATTCGTCGGCCACAGGCTCTCGTCGGTCGAATTGGGGATGCCATACCACTCATCGAAACCCTGATTGGTGGGATAGCGACCCTCTCTCCTGGCCGAGATTCCACTTGCCGAAATGGGCGGTGGCATAACCCACATCGCTCAGCATCTCCGGCATGGTGTATTCCCACTGGGTCAAACCATAATCCACGGTTTGGAGCGGTACAGAACCGTTCCCCGTGCGTACGGCATAACGGCCTGTCATCAGCGCCGCACGACTGGGCGTGCACTGCGCCTCGACATTGAAATTCAACAGCCGCATCCCTTCAGTGGCCAGCTTGTCGATGCGCGGCGTGGCGCCACCCCGGAGAATACCCCCGCCGTAGCACCCCAGCTCGCCGTAGCCGAAGTTGTCCATGTTGATCAGAACGATGTTGGGCTTGTCGGCCTTTTGAGGAGCTGCCGCCGCGTCCTGTGGTGTTGCAGCAACGGCAATGGTCACACCAGCCAATACGCAGCCGACAGCGGCCCACTTTCGAGCTTTGCCTACAAAATTTGATTTTTTCTTCATGATTTTTTCTCTTTAAAGTGTTTATTTCCATTAAATACCCCAGTGCGCTTTCAGCGATGAGCATATTCTTCAGACGCTGCAGCCCATCGCCTTGAGGATGTTTGACATTATTAATGCTCCAATTTTCTTTTTTAGTCATGGATGCTGCGCCAAGGATAATCCCTGGCGCAGCATGCGATGCTTTTTTGCCCCCGTTACTTCGCAAATTTTGTCATGCTGAAGGCTGGTGGATTGGGATATTTTTCCAGTGACTTCTGGTATTCGCCCACAATCTGCATATACGGTCCGAGCACAAAGGCAGAGACTGCAGTCTGGTTCCATTGTTCCCGTGGATCACGGGCAATGTTGTAGATAGAAGGATACCCCATCCCCTCGGCACGATAGGCGCCCACGCCCATCAGGGACGGGTTGCCCTCAGATGCAACGAATTGCTTTGGATAAATCCGCCACTGCTTCCAGCGCACTGCAGCAACCTCGCCTTCCATGAACGTGATCAGGCTTTCGCGCGCTGACTGCTTGTTTTTGCCTAGGAAGAAATCACCCTGATCGACGCCATCAATGGCACGGTCAGTGGGTACTTTGGCCCCGATAATGTTGGCCAATGTAGGGTAGAAGTCGTGGATAGCTACCATCTCGTTGCTCTTTGCCGGTTTGATCTTTGCTGGCCATTTGATCATGCCCGGAACGCGCAGTGAACCCTCAAGTGCATCACCAACCTCTCCACGGAACGGTCCGGCTGAACTGCCCAGGAAATCGTTGTTGGACCCCTGGGTTGTAGCCGGCCCATTGTCAGAAAGCCATATGACGATGGTGTTGTCTTCAATACCGGCCTCCTTTATGGCGTCAAGCACCTGTCCTGTACGGTAGTCAAGTTCCATCACAGCATCACCAAAAAGCCCGGCACTCGATTTCCCCTCAAAGTCGGGATGAGGCAAGGCCGGATAATGCACATGTGACCATCCCACATAAAGAAAGAATGGCTTCCTTTTCTTTTGCCTGTTCTTTGATGTACTTCACGGAGGCTTGCGCTATGTCACCTTCGATATGCCGCCTGTATTCAAGATCGTAGGGACGGACCTTTTTCAACACATCCTTTCCGGGTTCTGATTCCCAGATAGCGGTTTGCGATTTGGCAATTGCTGCTTCCGAAAAACCGCTTCTACGCATACCATCCGGATACAATACACCGTCGGTGGTTTGTAAAATCCCAACATGCCATTCATCAAAGCCCTGGTTAATGGGCAGACTTTGCTTTTCTTCACCCAGATGCCATTTACCCACAATGGCAGTGGCGTAGTCTTTTGATTTGAACAGTTCGGCCAGCGTCACCTCACTATCCTGCAGAGTACTGGGTGTACCGGCAATAATAATGCTTCCCAATCCTGCACGTTGAGAATATCTGCCTGTCAGCAAAGCCGCGCGGGTCGGTGTACAGCCCGGCTCCACGAAAAACTGAGTGAGCATCATCCCTTCACTTGCCAGCTGATCGATGCGTGGCGTGGGCATACCACGAAGTTCACCACCGCTGCCATAGCATCCTAAATCACCGTATCCCATGTTGTCTGACAGCATAATTACTACATTGGGCTTTCCGGATTTTTTTGAGGCTGCAGCCGCGTCCTGTGGTGCTGCAGCAACGGCAATGGTTACCCCCGCAAGTACGCAGCCTACCGCTGCCCACTTGCACGCCTTTCTTGCAAAATTAGATTTGTTCTTCATGATTTTCTCTTTTTTAAAGTGTTTATTTCCATTAAATACTCCGGTGGGCTCTCGGCGAGGAGCATATTCCTGAGTCTCTGCGCCCCGCCGCCTCTCTCGAGTTCTGATCGCAACGCCGTTTCCTTCGCCGCAAACTCCTCGGCTTTCTCCGCAATCCTGTTTTCCACGTCGACTTCGTCCACCTCGATGCCTTAAGGAATATTTGATCAAAAAAACCGGGGCAGGCGAAAAGGCCGGCTGTGCCTTTCCGCCTGCTCTGGAAACCTATAGCCCGATGTTCGTCAAGGGCACTCTGTCGTACTTCCCCGGCCGGAAACCGGGAAGCCGCGCCTTTCGATAACCGGCAAGTTTATTTGAACTCCGTTAGAGAAACTCCCTTTGGGTTCGGGTATTTCTCCAATGATTTGTAGTAATCCCCAATCGCTTTCATATACGGCCTGAATACCCAGGCTTTAGAAGCAATCAGGTTATCCTCTTCCCGTGGATCGTTCTCTATATGGTAGATAGCCGGCATACCATTCATCTCTGCGCGGTGACCACCTAATCCGGGACGGGCGGGATTACCACCGGAGGGAACAAAATCCTGCGGGTAAATGCGGAACTGGTGCCAGCGCACTGCGGCGACCTCATCTTCAATAAAGGTAATCAGGTGCTCACGATTGGAGTTTTTCTGTTTGCCCAGGAAGAAGGCACTTTGGTCAACGCCGTCAATGGCTCGATCATCAGGTACTTTCGCCCCGATGATACTGGCCAGAGTGGGCAGAAAATCATGAATCGACACCATGCCATTGTTTTTCCCCGGGGCGATTTTGCCGGGCCATTTGATCATGCCCGGAACACGGATAGAACCTTCCGTGGCATCACCGAGTTCCCCCCGGAAGGGGCCGTTATTTCCGCCACGATAGGCAGGAGGTCCGCTGATGGGAGTTGCACCGTTTTCAGAAATCCAGATGACGATGGTATTGTCCTCAATCCCCGCATCTTCAATGGCGGCAAGCACTTCACCGGTGCGATGGTCAAGCTCCATAATCGCGTCGCCATACGGACCACTACTCGATTTACCGCTAAACTCAGGCGGGGTAACACTCGGATAGTGAGAGTGCGTCCAGCCGATCATCATGAAGAAAGGCTGATTGTTTTTCGTTTGACGTTTGATGAAGTCCACAGATGCTTTGGCGATATCACCTTCAACCTGCCGACGGTAATCCACGGTGTATTCCCGCACTGCTTTGAGGTTTCCGTTTTCATCAGACTCATAAATTCTCGGAACTACGCTTTCGATAAAAGATTCCGGCATACCGCTGCGTTCCATGCTTTCCCGGTACAGGGTGCCGTCGGTTGTCTCGATCACACCCACATGATACTCATCAAAGCCCTGACGCGTCGGCCAACTCTGCTCTTCCATACCTAAATGCCATTTGCCGGCGTATGCGGTGGCATAATCCTTTTCTTTGAATAGCTCACCGAGCGTCACCTCTTTGGCCTGCAGGGTATTGGGCGTGCCACCGATAATGACGGTATTTAACCCAACACGTGTCGAATAGCGTCCTGTCAACAGAGCAGCCCTGGAAGGCGTGCATGCCGGTTCCACCAGAAACTGGGTCATCTGCATGCCTTCGCTGGCCAATCGATCGATGTTCGGCGTGGGCATCCCTCGTATCTCGCCGCCGCCGTAGGCGCCGATGTCGCCCCAGCCGACATTGTCGGCCAGCATGAGGACAACGTTGGGCTTGTCCTGCGCCACGGCGGGAGTCGCCATCAGGGCAGTCACTAGACCAATCAGCGCGAGGATCAGGAGTGTTTTCGTTTTCATAGAAATACACCTTTTGTCCGGGGCGGGCCAATAGATCACCCGCCCCCGGCATTGATTGGGATCCGATGCTACTCCACCAGCTCCACGTCATTGGGGATCCACGTTTTGTTGTTGAATGCGTTGAGCGGGCCGTAGTAGCGCATGTAGACAAAGAAGCCTTGGTTAGGCAGGGTCTTGACCCAATTCTGTGCCGCAACGCCTTCCGGCTTCTCATTGGAGAAGTAGATGTCGATGGAGCCATCGGCGTTGGTTGTCGGCGGAGGCTTCTGCTGGCTGCTGATGCTCGGGTAAGGCTGTGTCTTTATGCAGCAACGCGACCACGGATCGTAGACCGTCACCGCCCAGAACAACTTGACCGGAACATTCGGCGGCATGTGCAGCTTGTAGGTCTTGTTGCCGTCCAGGAATTTGTCGTCTTTGTCTTTGTAGGTTGTCTGGTATCTTGATCCAAGACCTTCGGGCATCTGGGCCGCCATGGCGGGCGTGATGCCGTCGGCGGTGAAATGGAACACCGTGCGTGCCTCGAGATTGATATAGTCGTTCTGGTAGAACGTCGAATTGTTGGTGACGTACGGGCTTTCCCATTTCCGGTTCGGATAGGCGGGAGCCTGGGGATCGCGGCAGTCGAAGGCGATCACGCGCGACATGGCGACGCCCTGCTCGGCGGCCTTGGCCATAATACCCTGCATGCGTGCGTCAGGGGCGAATGGCTTACCCTTTTCAATACCGATGGAAGCGAGACGTCCGAGCTTCTCCTTCCCGAAGGCTTCGGCCGGTTCATAGTTGATGAGCTCATGCATCCATTCGAATGCGGTGGCATCTTCGGGAACCAGCGTATTGATCGGCACACCGGTCACATTGGTGAACGTGCTGGCCCTTGATTCATCCTTCAGCGGATAGACCCGGCAGTTCTTGCGGAAGAAATCCATCGCCTTCTCACCCGTTCCCACCACCTCGGCATTGGCGCGGACAAAGGAAAAGAGCTGATAGGTCGGCGAGTTGAACACGAAGTAGCCGTCCGGCACCTCGCCCTTGTAGTCCGGAGGGAGGATCAGGTACTTGCCACCCTTGCCCTTGTCCTGGCCGGTGGGACCAATATCGAAGGCAAACAGGAAGTTGGCGTCATCCACCGGTCCCATCAATCCGGGAGGCGCTTGAAAGACCGTGGGACCGTCGGTCTTCAGGTCAAACACGATCATGGCGTAGATGCTTTCGGTGTTTCCGGTCAGCCACATTGCCTTGGAATCCAGGCGATCGGCTGTCACCGAGACATGGGAGCAGTCCTTCGCCCCGTAATCACGGACCGTTCCCAACATCATTCCACGCATGGAAAGAGCGGGATACATGTCGAGGTAGAGCTGGGTCGCACGCTGCAGGTCGAGTTCGTCGTAGACCTTTTGCACCGTCTCTTCCGTCGGGTAGCCGCCCGGGAAGCTCAGCGTTCCGAACCGGGTCTTCACGGTCTCGGGGGCCGGTTTGAAGTCTTTCGAGGCCGGCAGGGTGTTCGAGCTGCCGAGTTCGAAGATGCTCTTGCCCTGCTGGGCAATGGCCGGCGCCATCAGGCCGGCGGTCATGAGCCCGGTTATTGCCAGAACGACCAGTATTCTTGCTTTCATCTCAAGATCCCCTTTCTAATTTGGCGGGGCGAGTGTTGACCCGCCCCGCCGTACGATTGAGACAGGTTCGCTACGGAACCAGTTCGATTTCGCTGGGCCGCCAACCGCCGTCATACCAGACCTGGGTCGGACCGTAGATCCGCCACAGCATGTTCCAGCCCTTGTGGGGAACCGTCTGGATCCAGTTCACGTTGCCATCGGGCTTCTTGGGGCCGATGTAGACGTCGTAGGAGCCGTCGGCATTCTGCACAGTGGCCTGATCGATGCTGGTGACCCCCGGATAGGGATTGTCGGTCTGCAGCAGGGAGCGGGTCTGGTTGTCGTAGACCGTGATGTCCCAGAAGCGCTTGGCCGGAACGTTGGGTGGGATGTGGATCTTGTAGGTCTTGCTGCCGTCCAGCGCATTGCCCTGGGCGTCGCGCAGGCCGATCACGTATTGCGACCCGGCGCCCACCGGCGGTTTGACCATGGCCGGGGTGATCCCGGTGGCATAGAAGTGAAAGCGGACCCGGGAATCGATCAGGCTGACGCCGTCGTTGAGGAACTCGTAGCTGCCGCCGGCGAAGCCGACCTCCCAGCTCTTGCTGCCGGGCCAGATCACGGTGTTCTCGTCACGGTTGCGGAAGAGGATGGTGCGTTGGGCGGCGGTGCCCACGGCCGCGGCCTCGGCCAGGATTTTCTTCATCCGGGAATCCGGGGCAAAGGGTTTGCCCTTCTGGATACCGATGGACGCCAGCAGCCCGAGAATCTCGGGATCCTCCGCCGAGTTGGGCTCTTCCTGGACCGTGATATTGACCTCGTCAAAGAAGGTGGCGTCCTGGGCGTGCAGCGTGTTGAAGTCCTCCATGGCCGTGTTGACCCAGTTGACTTCCCTGGGGGCACTGCCCAGCGGGTAGAGGCGGAAGTGCTCCTTCATGTTCTTGACCACGGGAGCGGGATCGAAGTTGGTCATGAAGCCGCGCATGGCCAGCCAGTGGCCGTAGGTTCTCGAATGCTTTACGAAATAGCCGTCCGCGGGCAGCTTGCCTTCGTAGCCGGGCGGCACCAGCAGGAACTTCCCGCCCTTGCCCTTGTCATCGCCGGCGTTACCGAAATCGCAGACGTAGTGGAACCACGCATCGTCGATGATGCCCAGCACGTTGGGCGGGGTCTCCATGACCATCGGGCCGTCCTTGAGGTCGATCCACATGAAGGTGTAAACAACTGTCGTGTTCCCGGTCAGCAACAGGCCCTTGGAGTCCAGGCGGCCCTCCCAGACGATCATCGTTTCGTTGTCCGGGCCCCACTTCTGGATCCCTTTGCGGAACCCCTGCAGCGAGGCGGCCGGGGTGGTCATGATCATGACCTCAACGGCGCGGGAGAAGTCCATGAAGTCCCAGATCTTTTCCGAAGTCTCCGCGGTGGGGAAGCCGTCGGTGAACTCCAGGGTCCCCAGGCGAGTCTCCGTCCTGTCGGGTGTAACGACATTCGACGGGATCTGGGTGGTGTACTTCATCATCGGCGGTTCGACGGTGGTGGCGGCTGTTTGTGCCGGTGTCCCGTCCGTCGGTGCGGTGGTGCAGGCGCCCAGGGTGAGCACCAGGGCCACCATCAGAAGCGATATGGTCATCCCTCGATTCATTGCTGTCTCCTTTGGTTTCAATTGGATCCGCTTGCGTTCACTACTTCTTTGTAGGGAACATGAGATTGAGTTGGAAGCGGACCTGCGCATCGGGCGCGCCGTCCGGGTGTTCAGAATTTTGGTAGTAGCCCAGCAACAGGTTGACCGGCTGGGAACCGAAGCGGGTGAGCTTGGAGACCTGTGCGCCCCAGGGGATGGTCCACTGGTTGCCCGATTCCGCCTCCCAGTTGCAGCTGAGCACCGGGGCGGTGCCCACGGCCCAGCCGCCGCCAAAGTTGTAGTTGAGGAAATACTGAGCGACGAACAGGTTGGTATCGTCACGGTCGCCATCGCCTGCCACCGACCAGGTGTTGCTGGCCACCGCGCCCATGGTCCACTTGCCGGTCATGAAGAAGACCACGCCCGACGGCCCCAGCCCGAACTTGCCGGAGCCGAGGATTTCGGGGTTGGAGGCGGTGGGCAGACCAAAGATGGGGCCCACACCCCAGGACAGCCTGCCCGCCTTGGCCGGAGAGAAGAAGAGGGTCAGGGTAGTGTCCCCGAGGCCGAACTCCGCACCGCTCTCACCCAGCGGGACGCTGTTGATTGGCATGATGGTGCGGGAGATGACGTTCCACTTCTCACCGATGAAGGGGATCACCGGTTGGATGTTGAGGTTGAACATGGTCCGGTCGTACGGGCCCGCCCCGCTGTTCCAGTTAAACTGATAGGGCATGGTGACCAGGGTGGCCAGCGGGTTCTGGGCCGCCTTGGCCAGATCGTCAGCGTCGGTCGTTGATTCCTCTTCGGCAAAGGCCATCGTCGGGGTGAGAAGGACAACAAAGAGCAGTGCCAGGGGCCTCATCCAGTTCATCTTGATTCTCCTTGGTTTTAGTGCGTGATATCAGCCTTAACCTCATCCAGAGAGTCCACCGAGAGTACCGGCAGGTGCAGCTCGTAGAGCGAGTTCAGTACGCCCGACAAAGCGGCCTGGTCCCTCAGCCGGCCCTCCAGCGTGGTGACCGGCCCTTTCTCGCTGGAACGGTCCACGGTGATGGCCATGTCAGCCAGCCGTTCGGACCATTCCTGGGAGAGCACGCCGCGCACCCGGATTCTGTAAGTGATCGGTTTTTCCATGTTTTGCTCCCCAAATCCGTTCAGATATTGGTAGGGCGGCAGGTCACCGCTTTCGATTCCGTTCTTGCGAGATAAAGAAACCACTGGAATATGGTGAATCTAGCTTTTTTGCATGGAATCTGTAAATTCCCCAAGGGTGGTAATTGGAGTGGTATATTTGGCGTACCCCGGAGGAGGGGAGGGGGGAAGGCGGCATCACAACTTGCATCGGGGGGTGGTTTCTGGTGATGGATGTGGACCGAATTTGTATGAATTCGACCAGTTTTTAGAAATGAACTCATGCTGTTGCGTTTAACTGTCGTTATATGACAGTATGGTGCACATGCAGACAGTGACGGAAATTGCTCTCACAAGGGCGAAACGAGGTGTCTTTACCAGGGACCAGGCAGCTCTCTGGGTTGGGAGCGGCGGTCCGCGCCTGGACGCCCTGCTCAAGAGGGCCGTGGCCAGTGGAGAGGTCTGGCGCGTATACAGGGGGCTCTACTGCCTGTCCAGCCGGTTCACTCATGACAAAATCAATCCTCTGGAATTGGCCCAGCTCATTCACGGCCCGAGCTATGTCAGCCTGGAAACCGCCCTCTCGCACCATGGTTGGATTCCGGAAGGAGTGCAATCCGTTACCAGTGTTTCCCTGGGACGATCACGGACTTTCGACACACCGGTCGGGCTGTTCAGCTTCACCCGCGTTCCCCAACTCCGGTTTCTGGCGGGGGTTCGCCGGGTCTCGGTAGAAGGGAGTGGATCCTTGTTTCTGGCAACCCCGCTCAAGGCGTTGGCCGACCATGTGTACGTCCAGCGGTGTGACTGGCGTTCCGCCGCCCCGGTGGTGGAGAGCCTGCGTGTTGAAGGCGAATCTTTGGCCGAGTTGACCGGCGAAATGTTTGATGAAGTCGCGTCTGCCTATAAACCCGGCCGGGTGTCCCGCTTCCTGGCCGGCCTCAGAAAGGATCTGAACCTGTGAGTGTCGAAATCATCCAGGAGCGGCTTGCCGCGTATGCCTGCAAATCCACGCTCGAGGAAGATCAGGCCCTGCGCGAAATCACCCAGGAGATCATTCTTGCCGGCCTGGGTCGGACGGATCTTTTTGGCCGGGCCGGATTCCAGGGCGGCACATGTCTGCGCATCTTCCATAGCCTGAACCGGTTTTCGGAAGACATGGACTTCGCCCTCGCCGCACCGGACCCGGCGTTTCGGCTTTCCCCCTATCTTGAACGGGTTCGCCGGGAGTTGGTGGTCTATGGCTATGAGCTGGAGATCGATGACCGCTCCAGGGCCGGCGCAACGGTACAACAGGCCTTTGTCAAAGACGACTCGGTGGGCAAGTTGCTGCGCCTCGATTACCGGTCTCCGGCCGGTCGCATGCGGAAGCTGCGGATCAAGCTGGAAGTGGATACCAATCCGCCGGCGGGGGCTTCATACGACATGCCGGTTCTGGACTATCCGTTTCCCGCCGCGGTGCGCATTTTCGACCTGCCCAGCCTTTTTGCGGGCAAGCTCCACGCTCTGCTGTGCCGCACCTATCTCAAGGGCCGCGACTGGTACGACTTCATCTGGTACACGGCTCGGAGAACACCGATAAACCACGAGTTGCTCTCCGCCGCTCTGGATCAGCAGGGACCATGGAAAGGTCAGTCCCCGAAGACCGATAACGCCTGGTGTGTGGAACAACTCCGCACCATGATTGCGGAACATGACTGGATGCAGGCCCGGCGGGATGTGCAGCGATTCGTGAAACCAAATGAACTGCCGTCACTGGAACTCTGGTCGCGCGAGTTCTTCCTCCGGCAATGCGCCAAGCTCGGTGGCGGGCCACACTCATCTCGTAAAATGATTTGACAAAATGTATGTCATCTTGTTTAATGTTCCGCATAAAGGTGGGTTTTCATGGACATTCATCGACTGCTGGAACTTCATGAACTGGCGAAGCAGGATGGCCGGAAATACGGCCGAAAGCGCTTCCTCTACCCGCAACTGGAGCATGACGGAGGCCGGCATTTTGTGGGAATCGTCGGCGCCCGGGGGGTCGGCAAGACGGTGCTCCTGAGACAGTTTGCCGTCGATCACGAGGACGCGTTCTACCTGTCCGCTGACACGCTCGGCCGGGACGATGATGCCTGGGAGCTGATTCGAAAGCTGAACCAGCACTATCGGTTTCGGACGTTCCTTCTGGATGAGATCCATTTTCTTCCGGATTCCACGGCGCTGCTCAAGCGGTTGTATGACTTTGTCGATGTCCGGATCCTGTTTTCGAGTTCCGTGGCGCTGGCGATGCGTGCATCCGCCCACGATTTGTCGCGCCGTGTGCGGCTGATCGATCTTCACGGCTTCTCGTTTCGCGAATACCTGGCTTTCGCACAGGACATCTCCCTGCCCCCGCTCGACCTGGAGCAGATCATCGCGGGGGACTGGGAACCAGAGCACCTTCGTTCCGGGCGGTTCTTCGAGGACTATCTCCAGGGTGGGATCCTGCCTTTTTCCCTGGAGGAACCGCGGCCGCTTGTCCTCCTGGAGAGTATCGTCGAGAAGGTCATCACCAGGGACATCCCCTCGGTGGCTCGTCTGCACATCGATGAACTGGAATCGATCAGGCGTCTGCTCCGTTTTGTCGGACGCTCCGCGGTTGACGGAATCAACTACTCCAGCCTCTCCCGGAACCTGGGCATCACCAAGTACAAGGCGGAACAGTATGTCGGATGCCTCGAAAGGGCGTTCATCCTCCATCGGGTTTTTCCGGCGGGGACGAATGTCCTTCGTGAACCGAAGGTGCTGATGGCGCCACCAAGCCGCCTGCTCTACCGGGACTACGACGATGCCGTGGGAGGGCTGCGGGAGGATTACTTTGTGGAGGCGATGAGGCAGGCCGGCATCCGCCTGCAGTATTTAAAGAGCACCCGGGGTGCCAAGACACCGGACTACCTCATCGAGGACGCACCAAAAAAGATTGCGATTGAAATCGGTGGCCCGGGGAAAGGCCGGCAACAGTTCAAAGGCGTCAAGATCGATCGCAAGATCATCTTCGCCCACACTGCTGCTCCGGAAAAGCAGCGTCTTCCCCTCTTCCTGCCTGGATATCTGTGCTGATCGGGCTTCAGTCGGATGACCGCAGGTTCACCGATTCGTGAAACCCAGTGAACTGCCGTCATTGGAACTCTGGTCGCGCGAGTTCTTCCTCCGGCAATGCGCCAAGCTCAGCGAGCAGGACGCCACCGGCTGATCCTGCCTGGCAGAGGATAGCGGGGCGAAGGGCTAGGACTTCCTGGAGAGTCTCTTGTGCAGTTTGGACAGTTTTTCCTGATCGGCGGCCACGGCCTCTTCCGGCGTCGGCTCGGGTTCTTCCGTGCCGTGTGCCACTGCGTAGCGGTGCCGTATCCAGGCGGCCAGACCGATCGCACCCGTCAGACCCACACTGGCCCAGAGCCATCCAGGTGAAGCCATCAGGAGGCTGACGCCCACCAGTGGAGCGGCGAACAGGGGGCCGATCATGAACCAGTAGGGAACGGGGGGGCCGGTTCGCGCCGAGAACCCGAACAGCAGCGCCAGACCGAGGCTGGCCAGGATGAACGGCACCAGACATGCGAATCCCGAGAATCCATCGAGCAGCAGCAGCGGCGCCACGAAGTACCGAAGCGGCACCCAGTGCCGTGAGTGCAAAAATCGACCCCACGGCCCGCTCTCCACGAGCGCCGGGGATGATATTCGTCAATCGCGCCTGGCCGAGCCAGGCCACCAGGCCGACTCCGAGAATGGCCAGCAGGCCCAGGATCGCGGGCCACCACCAGGCCACCAGCGCCAGGGCGCTGGAATCGGGAATCGCTTTCTGCATCACCACCAGGGCGACGAGAACGAAGACCCGGCCGAAGATGAACAGGACCAGGCCGATCCCCAGCCGGTAGAACGGCTTCAGGGGCCGGTCGAGACTCCACCGCAAGCGCGCGGCCCAGGTCATGGCCAGCGCGAGCATCAGCATTTGCACTCCAACGATTGGCCAGAACTGGTCCCGGCGATCTCGCACTATGCCGTAGGACACGAAGCTCGAACTGCGGATGACAACGCTTGCACCGATGGGGCTTCCCTGGACCGCCTCACCGGTAAGGAACACGTCTCCACGAAAGACCACTTTCTCCGTTAACTCGTCGATCACGGTGACCGGCTCCACGGTCAATACCACCAGGCTGGCCGCATCGCAGACATCAAGGAGCCGGCCGATCAACTCCGGGTCGTTCGACCCTCCATCGAAGTCCCGCATCTCGTCCGTGCTCAGCGCTCGAACCAGTTCTCTCCGGGTGACGGGGAGTGATCGCTCGTCACCGAGATTCATTCGCAATGTCACATTGTCGTACTTGCAGTCCGCCGATGAGCTTCTCATCACCAGACGAGGATGATCGAAGCGGCGGATTTCGTTAGTGAATTTGCGGGCCGCGATCTCTGTCGCCGCCAACCGCGGTGGATGAATCAGTTGTTCGGGGCCCTCGGATTCGTCCCCGCTGAACAGGGTCGGGATGACCAGGCGAGTCAGGCGGAACCTGCCGTAGAACCGTTCTTCATTCAGCTCCACCATCAGCTCGAGATCTTCCCTGATCGCGTCGATCTCGAGCGCCAGGGCCTGTCGCTCGTCAGGTGAAAAGCTGGAGTCCGTGAGGCGTTCGGCCGCGGCATCCACAAGGTCGAAGGCATCTTCGAAGGACCGGCCGGCGCCTTTCTCGATCACGCCCAACTGCACGAGAGCATCGGCTCGATCAAGCAGATCGTCCACCTCCGCAGACACCGAGCCGGACCCAGTCGCTGCGCAAGGCACCGCGATCACGATACCAAGCAAGAAGACAAAAGCGAGTTGCAGACTCTTCATCGATACATCCTCGATCGATACAACGCACCGGGTGTGCCGCATCACGTCGATGCGCGAATCACTCGGAATTTAAGGAAAGATAGTGCTTCCCCCAACCAATGTCTATGAATCCTCAATTTTTCCGCCGGCTGTCGCTCATCCCGTTGGAGTGTGGACGGCCAACATCGTCACCATGGCCTGGACATATGGGTTCATGGTTTTCCTCCAGTTCTCGAAGCACCGAGCGAACGCGGATAGCCGGCGTGGTCAACCAATCGTCGTCAAGGACTGATGCCCCGACTCCGTCATTCGGAAAAGGTGAGGATCGTTTTCTGACCCTCGAGGTCAATGATTTCCAGGCCGGTGACAGCGCCGTTGTCGTCCTGGTGCCGCCAGATCTCGGACGGGCCCTGGATCGTGTGAAAGTTGTCGGGCGCTTTCTTGCCCAGCGAGATCTCCACGTCGTCCCCCTTGCCCTCGGGATCCCGATCCAGCGCGAAGAACGATGCCCCGTTCACCAGGGTCTGTGCACCCAGTTCGCTGCCCAGCAACTCCACCTTCACGCTTCGGCCCTTGTTGCCGTTGGAGAATGAAACCGCGAAGTCCGCCCACTGCTCACGGTCGATCCGTTTGGTCTGTGCCATTGCCACTCCTTTTGATTCTGTTCCTTTAGAACCCGAAATTCACGCCCAGCAGCACCCGGTTGGCATGACCGGTCTCACCGTCCTTGTTCGAACGTTCGCCGTAGTAATACTCGAGGCCGATGTCCATCCGGCGAAACGGCCGGTAGATGAGGTTTGCCGCGGCATAGGTGCTGCCCTCCAGAACGGTCTCGGGCTGTATCTCCAGGTTGTCCATTCGCACGAAGCCGTAGATGACTGCGGAGCGCAGCTTGTTGGTCCACCAGTGGTGGTAGGCCACAAAAGCGCCGAACTGGTCCAGGGGGGTGAGCTCCGCCGTGGCGTCGTCGTAGACCGCGTCCTGGGGTGTGGGCGCCGCGCCGGGGTCGAAGACGTAGCGGCCGATGCCGCTGCCGCCCTGGATCTGGAACTGGATGTTGTCCTGGCGCGGCCCCAAGTCGTCGGAGGGCGCGCTGGTCCGTTTGGTGCCCGGCACCAGCCAGTTGCCGGACAGCGACAACCCCCAGCCGAAAGCCGAGTCCTTGCCCTCTCCCGCCATGCTCTCCGCCACCAGCTGCCGGCCGATGGCCGTGCCCTGGAGGTGACCCCAGTCCTTCTGCCAGTTCAGCCGGGCCGCAAGATCCGGCATGTCCCGCAGACCGTTCCCGTTGGCCACCGCGGTCTCGGGTTGTTCCAGTGCGAGGTCGAAGACCAGGTTCTTCTTTTCCCCAAAGGCATAGGAGCCGCGCAGCAGCCCCTGGCGGACACCGGTCATGGCATTGGGGCCTTCCAGGTCGAACAGCTCGGGCCAGACACCAAGGTCGAGGTAGGTGGTCCACGCCTGACCGGCGGTAAAGGAAATATTGCTCTGCGGGCCGACCCATGACACATAGGCTTGACGCAGACGCGGCTGGATCGAGCTGGCGGTCTCGTTTCCGGCGAAATCCATGGAAATCATGGACTTGATCGAACCCGCGTTGTCGGTGTAGGTCCGTGACTCGAATGTCCCGCGGCTGGTGCGCGCATCGAACTCGGTGTTCGTCGTGTCATCCGTGGGCACCGGGATCAGGGCCGGGATGAAGTCGCCATAGGGGAATCCACTATTCTGGAAATCGTGGATGACGTTGAGCTGTATGAAACCGCCGAACCGTACATCGGACCTGGTGCCGGGGACCGGGATCCAGCCGTCACCATAGGTGCGTCCGTACCGCTGATTGTGGGGGTCCTTGGCCAGTTTCTCGAAAACCGTCTCTTCCCGCTTCTGAACCGGCGTCTGGTCCGTCGCTGCAGCCTCAACTGCAGGCTGGTCCGGCCCGGGGGGGTCGGCCGGCGCCTGCTGAGCCGATGCCGGGACGGCCACAACTAGGAGCAGCAAAGCCAGGATTCTCTTCATCTCCGTTCCTCCTTCCGGCTCACAGGGTGGCTTTGGGCCGTATGATGGTGTTCCCGATAAACACGCCTGCCGCAATGGTCAGCGCGACGATGAACATCTGGACAAACTGCTGCTCCCCAGTGGCCGCCTGGCCGGCTGCCATGGCCGCCAGCCCGCGGAACCCGATGCTGCCGCTGACCAGCAGGATGATGGCGGGGAGCAGGACAATCGACGTCGGCCGCCCGGTTTGCCGGGCCCACAGATTGGCGAAGGCCACCGCCACCACCGTGCCCAGCAGGTTCCCCAGGTTTCCGCCCACCAGCGTGCTGCCCAGCAGAATCCCGCCGTAGGCGATGCCGCAGCCCAGGGCGGCCCAGATGAGATCCCGGCGCGATGTCTGAAAAACCACGCAGAGGGCAACGATGAGCAGCGGCATGAACAGCCAGAGCCACTGAGGGTTCACCGGTGTGCCGAAGGCCGCGGCATCCCGCGGCAGGAGGGCCAGGACCAGGGCCGCTCCCAGCCAGGCGCCCAGGATCTGTTTCACCAGGTAGACCAACCCTCTCATCAGGTTGGCGGTGCCGCTGACTGTTTGCTGTCCCACCAGCTCGATGATCCCCAGACTGATCGTGTAGCCGGGGAGCAGCACAACGATGGCTGACAGGGTCACCAGCACCAGGTTCAATTGGGGAACGAACAGTTGGGTGACGGCGGTCAGTGCGGCGGCCACGAACGCGGTGGTCAGGGGAAGCCACTCCGCGGCGAACGTCCCGAAGCGGCCGGAAAGAACGATCACCCCGAAGACAACCAGGCTGAAAATAGCGGCGAAGAGCGTATCCCACCAGCTGCCGGCAAAGATGACCGCAATGCCGGCGCCGATAAGCACGTAGCTGAGCGCATTGGCCAGCTGGCCCCAGGGCAGCGCTGTTTTCCCGATCTCATCCAATCGGGTCGCCGCGTCGGCAAGGGAGAGGGCTCCGTTTTCAATGTCGTCAATCATGTCGCCGACCCGCGCCAGCTTGTCCAGGTCGAGCCCGCCGGCGGGCAGCGATGTCATGTGCATTCGCTGCGGTTGCGCCTGGTCTTCCTGGAAGGCGAAGGTCATTTCCGTCGGCGTGACCCGGAACGCGCCGGAATAGCCGAGTGCCGCCGTCAGGCGGGAGAGGTAGATCTCGAGACGGCCCGACGTCGAGCCGTAGTCATGAGCCGCCTTGCCGAGCTTGATGAGAAAGCGGCAGACATCATCGAACGGTTCTCTGCTTCCGGTGTTGTGGGGTTTCATTTTTCTATCCTTTGGTTAACAGGCATACAGCCATTCAGGGCCTGCTCGACGGCCTGAAAGTTCACCGAATTACTTTTGGCAATGAACACCAAGCGGGTTTTTGGTGGTTGCCCATTCCATGCCCCGTTCACCGCGATGGTGGCCCGTCTCCCCACAAGCTGGAGAAGATAGCGCTTGTGCGGGGCGTCGGCGGCGAAGACAAACCCTTTGGCCCGGATGATATCCCGGGGGAGATGTTTCAGCAGTTCCTGAAACAGGCCCAACTGCAGCGGCCGCCCCGATTCGTAACTCCAGCTTTCAAAGACCTGGTCATGCTCGTGGCGGCCCTCTGTCGTATCGGGGACTGAACTGTGCCGATCAACGCTGCGGCCACCCAGCAGGAGCTCCACGGGCAGGTCGCAGTGGGTCGTTTCAATGATTTGTATCCCGGGCTTGATGGTCTCCAGCAAGGCACGAACCTCGGCAACCCGGGTATCACTCACCAGGTCGACCTTGTTCAGGACAATCAGGTCGCCGCCTCGTATTTGCTGTTCCGCCAACGCGGCCTGCTCATCGGTGAGCGACCGCACCTGGTCGGCATCCACCACGCTGACGGTGCCCGCGTACTGCGCCGTGTGCCATATTTCCGGCAGCATGAACGCCCGCTCCACACTGGCCGGATTCGCTACCCCGCTCGATTCGATGATGATATGCTCCGGCCGATCGGCCTCACCGGCCAGGGTCAGCACCGCGCTGATCAAGTCGCTGCGGATCACGCAACAGATACACCCGTTGGCCAGACTCACCATGCCCTGGCCAAGATTGGTGATCAGCTCGGAATCGATATTGATCGACCCGAAATCATTGACCACAACCGCGATGCGCTGCCCGTGATTCCCGTTCAGGATATGGTTGACCAGCGTGGTCTTACCCGCCCCGAGAAACCCGGCCACCACCGTGACCGGGATCGGGACAGGCGCGACCTTGCCCGCGGCAGGTTCTTCGATCATTGCCGGTACACCCATTGGTTCCCAGGCAGTGCCTGAAGACCGCTCTTGATGCGGCTTTCATGCTGCGGTGATATCGGACGATCCTGGTATCGTTTACAGCGTGTTCTTGTAGACCTTGCCGTCCTTGACAATGAGTTTCAGGTGGTCTTCATGGTCTTCCACAATCGCCACGTCTTCAATGGGGTTCTTGTCGTAAATCAACACGTCAGCCATGGCGCCTTTCTCTATCACACCGAGTTTTCCGTATATATTTCGCTTGCCGCACAGTGCTACACAATCCGCGGCGTTTCCGGTGGCCTGGATCATGATTTCCGCAGAGGTGAACCAGGGCTTTCTTAGCGTGAGGTCCTTGAGCTGGTCCTTCCTTCCTTCGTAATCAAAGAGCAGGTCGGTGCCGTACACCATCTTGACCTTGTACTTCTTGGCCAGCTTGAACATATTGTCCATACCATCAAGGGCTTGCTTCAGTTTGCCGGCGCGGACTGGATCGGTATAGATGGGCTTCAGCATCGCCATCACGTATACCTGTGGGGAAAGGATGGCCTCTTTTTCTGCCAGCAATTCCATGGCTTCTTCATCGATGAGGTGGCCATGCTCAATGGTCTTGACCCCTGCATTGAGTGCTCTTTTGATACCGACAGGATTAAACACATGGGTTGCCACATAGGTGCCGTAGTCTTCAGCTACCCTTACCGCGGCTCTGGTTTCTTCCTCGAAGAACTCATTCACATAAAGCGGATCGGTAAAAGATGAGACGCCCCCACCGTTGGCGATCTTGATAAAATCAGCGCCAAGGTAGAGATTATGACGCGCCGCAGCCATCACCTGGTCGACACCGGTGGCCAGGAGACCGCAATTCATTTCAGAACGCTCCACGGTACTAATGGGGCCACCCCATTCCTTGGGCATGTCGTTGGGGTTGCGGAAATCCACATGGCCCGAATACTGCGCAATCAAGCTGCCTGAACCATAGATCCTGGGGCCGGGCAGGAGCCCACTGTTGACTGCTTTCCTCAATCCAAAAATGTTGCCGCCCACATCACGGCAGGTAGTAACCCCGCGCATGAGCATATCTTCCGCCTCACGTACAGCCATACAGGTTACATACTGGAAGGGGCCATTGAAAAACTCCGCCTGTGACACGCCCATCATGAGATGCAGATGGTTGTCGATCAGGCCCGGTGAAAGGTATCCACCCTTGCCATCGATGACATGCCCATAGGCGTTCTCCTTGCTGCCTGCCGGGATGATCTTCTCGATGGTGTTGTCCAGCAGGACGACATCCTTTTTTTTGGTCAGGGTTTTCGATTTCCCGTTGAAGATGCTGATGTTCTTAATCAGTGTTCGGTGCTCGTTCTTTTCCCCCGCATGGGGACCCTTGTTGAAGGAATGTGGATTCGGATGTCTGTTACCCATTTTTCTACCTCCATATTTCTACTTATTTTTAACCCCTGATCGTTCCACGGACGGCCTGTCCCGGCATGGCCTTGGTATCGAGCTCCGAGTCGCGGATGAGGAAGGTGCCGTTGACCATCACGTGCTTCATGCCTTCGGATAGCTGACAGGGCTCCTTGAAGGTGGCCTTGTCCGCAACGGTCTTCGGGTCGAAGACGATGATGTCGGCATCACAGCCTTCTTGAAGGCGCCCCTTCTTTTTCGTCATCGGTGCGGCATCTTCGATGATCTGGGCGGGGATCAAGGAGCATTTCCTGATGGCATCCATCCAACTCAAAACTCCACGCTCCCGGACCCATCTCCTCAGGAAGTGGCAGTAGTTCCCTGCAGCGCGAGGGTGGCTCTGCAGTCCCTTGGGGAGGGGCCATTCATCGCCCAAGAACCATGTCCCTTTCTCGTCGGTGAAGGGGATCGCATCGGTGACGACGGCCCCGCCCGGATAAAGCACCGACATATCCAGCAGACTGGCGTCATGGGGGTTATTGTCTTCATCCAGGAAGTGGACGATGACGGCGTCTCCGGGACTGGCCTTCATATCCTTCACAAACTCCTCTTTGTTCTTGAAGGCCGTATTCGTTTTCACCAGGGTGAAGTCGTTGAAGTGGACTCCCATCCTCATTTCGACGTCATCCGGATTGAATTCCGCAGCGGCAATCGCCGAGTTTCCTGCACCGTAGGTGTAGGCCTCGGTCGTCATCTTAACGCCCTGTTTCTGTGCATTTCGCACGACAGCAACGAACTTATCGATATCCCGAAGTCCAACACTGTTCATATGGCATACGTGGGTGTGGGCCCCGGTCGCTGCGGCGAGGCCAGCTAGTTGCAGCATACTGGCAACGCCGCTCTTGGGATCCAGCATGGAGACATTCTGGATATGGGTGTAGGTGGGCACGTTGTACTTCGCAGCCAGTTCCCACACGCGCATGAGTTCTTTGGAACCCGCGCCCGGCAGGTAGGCATGCAGCACACCGATGCCGATCCCCCCTTCCTTGAGCCCCTGCTCGGTCCATTCGATGATCTTGTCCACCTGAGCCTCGGTGGCGACATTCTGAGTGAATTCCTTGATGTAGAATCTGTTGAAGACATACGGAACGGCATTGGGCTCGGGCTTGCCATTCACGGCCTGGTCCGGATTGATCGTGACCAGCCGGGCCGAGGCCCAGCCGGCTGAGGCGCCGTAGTTGATCGGCCGGCCTTCTTTCGCGCAGTTATCGTAGAATTCCCCGATTGGAAGAATACCGCCTTCCAGTTCCAGGGCACTTGTGACGCCGTCAAAGGCCTGGATTCGGTTGCTGGCGATATTCACCCCGTGAGAATGGAGGTCGATGAAACCGGGCGAGACGATCATGCCCGAGACGTCGATGATTTCCTTGCCCTCGAGGGGCTGATCTGAGATGGCGGCAATCTTTCCGCCGTTGATCCCGACATTAAATGTCCCATCGAGATAGGTTTCCGGATCGATGACCCGGCCGTTGGCCAGGACCACATCGTATAGTTCAGTGGTATTCATTGTCTCTGATCCTTTCTGGTGTTGGTCGTGTTCTCCTGTGCCCGGAGGAGGGGTCATATTCCTCAAGGGACCCTCCAGCAATGTGGCTGGCCGCCATTTCCGGTTGGATAAAAATAAAGAACTACTTGAATATAGTGAATCTAGATCTCTCGCAAGGCATCTGTAAATTACCCAAGGGTGGTATTTGGAGTGGTAAATCGGGGGTTACCCGAAAGGGGGGGGTGGGGGAGGGGAGGGTGATGTGATCTGTAAGCGCTTGCAAAATAAAGGAGATATTACTCAGGCACAGGCGGGACGATGTCTATGGATTCATCGACACTTCTCAGGTGCAGGTCCAGTTGGGGGAAGGCGATCTCGATCCCGGCATCACGGAAACTCTGATCGATCTTCTGCAGCAGTTCGCTGCGCACCCGCAACTTGTTGTCAACGTCTATGACCCATACCCGCAGCTCGAAATTGAGAGCGCTATCCCCGAACTGCTGGAAGAGTACCTGTGGTTCGCGGGATTTCATCAACTGGGGATGATCACTGGCGCAGGCGATCAGCGTCTCCATCACCCGGGTCACGTCGGATCCGTAGGCCGCGCCAACCGGGATGGAGAGCCGCACGTTGCGGTTGCTCAGTGTCCAGTTAACCACCTGGCTGCTGATCAGCTGGGAGTTGGGGATGATCACGTCGGCCAGCTCATAGGTCTGAACCGTGGTGGCCCGCAGGCCGATACTCTTGATCACCGACCAGGTGCCGTCGAGTTCGATGGCGTCGCCCACCCTCACCGGCTGCTCGAAGAGAAGGATCAGCCCGCTGACGAAATTGTGCACCACGCTCTGCAGGCCGAATCCGATGCCCACACCGAGAGCGCTGAGCATGATGGTAATCTTGGTGATCTCGACGCCGAGCGTTGACAGGGCGATGAGGAACCCGGCGCAGATGATCACGTAGTGCAGCAGCCGCGCGATGGAATAGCGTGCGCCCAACGCCAGGTGGTGCTTGACCCGCACCTCGCTGAGCATCAGTTTTTGCAGGATCCAGGAGGTGAAAAAGGTGCCGTAGAGGATGGCGGCCGCAACCATCAGCAGGCCCACGCTGATTTGCTTCGACCCCACGGTGAACCCGAAATCAAGGATGCCTCGTATCGCCTCGGCCAGATTGTTGTAGACCCCCCAGCACATCAGAATGGCCGGGAAGAGGAGAGACGCGGCGATGAGGGCATTGACCATGTGTGCCAGGTGGCGGGTGTCGGCAGCGATGTCTTCCCGGGGGAAGAGGGGCAGCCGGCCCTTCGGAATGCTGCGCAGAGCCGATTCGATGGCGGCGTGGACGATATGCATCAACATGACGAAGATCAGGATGGTGGCCGCGGAATCGAGGGTGGAGAAGAAGAGGTAGATGGCCATGGCCTCTTTGCCCCGGATCTCCGCCACCAGGACCGCTGCCAGCAGCAGGGAGACCAGCCGGAGCGCTTTGGCGAAGTACTTCGGCTGACCCAGCTGGTCGGAGGCCCTGGACCAGCGGAGAAAAAAGAAGATGCCGGCCAGCGTCATGGCCAGCAGGCAGAGCCGGTACAGCGGCAACGGCAGGTTGATGGTGTCCATCACCCTGTCGGCGATCAAAACAAGTAAGAGCCAGAGTACGAACTGCCGCACCCAGGCTATATTAAGCGCCTTCAGTGCCAGCCGGAGAAAGGCGATACCCAGGACGATCTCGGCGGCCAGTTTCCAGGTCGCTGGAACCCGTTGGAATTCGTTGATCAGTATCCAGAGCAAGGCCACCAGGAAAAGGGCCGTGGAATAGGGCCGGGAGGCCAGGAACGAACCATTCTTCGATTCATTCAAGACCTGCCGGTTTCTGTTGATCGTCCTCGAGGTGAAGAAGAGCAGCAGTCCCAGCCAGAGCAGAGTCCATATCTGGGACAGCAGGAACGGTTTATCCGGCCACGAGATCCCTGCCACCCCGCCGACCACGGCATCGTACAGCTCATTGTCGAACTGCGAGACGAACTGATTCGAGAACATTGGGGGCGAGGCGTTGGCCAGGGCGTCCGCCTCCTCCCGGGCGATCAGGCCGTCCAGCTCCGCCTCCAGCGAGATGATCCTGATGTGGCTCTCTCCGGCCTGCTCCTGGATCTTCAGCAGTGTGTCGAGCCTGGAGGTTACCAGGTCAACAGCTTTGTCGATGGTTGTATTGGCCTTGTTGAATGTCGATTTGAACTGATCCAGATCATCCTCTGTGACCAGGTTGGATTGCCACCTGCTCCAGGTCTTTCTCTCCTCCAGCCACTCTTCCCGGTACGCGCCCAGTTGGTCGATGGCATCGTTCAGCGGCTTGCTGGTGGCCTCGAAAGCTGTTTTCTTCCCCCGGACTATGCCCCGCAAGTCCTCGAGCCTGCTCAGCCTGAAGCTGGCCGTTTTTTTCAGCTGGTCCAACTGGGCCACGGGCTCTGCCAGATCTTTCTCGATCTCGGCAAAGCCGGCTTCGACGGCCGCGCTGTCCAGTAGTCCCTCCAGCTTGTTCTGCAGGACCACCAGGCGTCCGGACAGCTCGCTGGTCAGGGGAATGATCTCAGCCAGTTCCGGGAGATCGGGGAGCGCTTCCTCTGCAACGGCATCACCCTGCTGGCTTTCCGGCGATCCCGACGGGTCCGCCGAGCCGGCGGGCTTCTGCCCCGACTGTGCCTGGAGAGGGGATTCCGCCGCGGCCAATGGCAGCAGAAGGAGGGCGAAGAGCAGGGCGCCGGTGATGTGGAGAAATTTCAAGTTGTACATAATATGGAGCTTCCATCGATTCGGATGTGGTAGCGCGAAAAATGGAATAATCCTGATGATTCTCAGTCTATGTGGATCGTCTTCAGAAGTAAATGACCCGGGGGTGGAAAATCGGGTGGTACAAACGCAAATCCCCCGAATGGGGGATTTGCGTGGTGGGGAGAGGTGTGCCGGTGACCAGTACAACCAGAGCCAGAGCAAACCAGGTTTGGCGAACGAGTTTCATGCCGGTTCTTCCGTTGCACCGGGGGCATGGCACATGCCCCCGGTGCGCTGACCCTTGCTGCTTATCTTTTGGGAATGCTGATCGTAACCTCTTTCACGTATCCCGTGAACTCGGAGTCCTCGACGTCCTTGAAGACCTTGTCGGCGACCGGCGTCGACTCGTCCACGCCGACATCCGCTGTCTCGTCCGCGGAGTAGAGCGCTGGCTGAGTCTTCTCGATGCGGCCCTGGGCGACCTGCTCGCCGTTCACGTAGAGGGTCGCCTGGCCGCCCTTGCCGGTGCCTTCTCCGGCCTCGTCGTAGTCGAACTGCAACTTGATCTCCGCCTGGTCGCCACTGATGGCCTCGGTGGCGGCCACGGTGTAGCTATGCAGGCCGAACCAGTTGTAGGTGTAGGCCGGCTTGCCCTGATCCATGTACAGAGCCCAGCCGCCGAACTTGCCACCCTGACAGAGAATGACGCCCCGGTCGTTGCCCTCGAGCTTGACCTTGGCGGTGACCGTCTTGGAGGTGTTCTTCTCGTTGATGAAGCAGTTCTCCAGGATGCCGGTCATTCCCTGGGCGAGGGTCAGGCTGGTCCGGTCGCCCATCAGGTCGGGCCGTCCGGCGATGGCGGCGTTGAAGCGCTCGTACGAGCGGTCGTCAAGCGGATAGACGCTGTTGCGGATGGCTTCCCGTTCGAACAGGTCCTTCATCGCGGCGAGCCGTCGCGGATACTCGCTTGCCAGGTCATTGGTCAGGCTGAAGTCCTCCTGCGCATGGTAGAGCTCCCAAACGTCGTCCTGGAGCTTGTTGATCGGCAGGTTCTCCCAGGGGACGCGGTGCACCACACGCGCCAGCCAGCCATCGTGATAGATCGCGCGGTTGGCGAAGATCTCGAAGTACTGGGTGTGGCGACGGTTGAACGCGTCGGCGTCACGCGCGGCGTAGAGCATGCTCACGCCCTCCAACGGTATCTGCGGGACGCCATTCACCACCCTGGGCTGAGGGAGCTTGGCCGCCTCGAGCACGGTGGCGGCCACGTCATTGACGTGATGCCACTGCTGGCGAATCTCACCCTTGGCCTTGATGCCCGTCGGCCAGTGCATGACCATCGGGTTGCGGGTACCGCCGTAGTCCGCGGCCATCTGCTTGGTCCAGGTGAACGGCACGTCGGTGGCCACCGCCCAGGCCGAGGAGAAGTGCGGGAAGGAGTTGGGGCCACCCCAGTCGTCCGCGCGCTCCAACATGCTCTCGGTGGTCTCGGCGTCGAAGATTCCGTTGAGGTGCACCAGCTCGTTGTAGGTGCCGGTCAGGCCGCCTTCGCCGCTCGAGCCGTTGTCGCCCATGATGTAGATGAACAGCGTGTTGTCCAGAGCGCCCATATCGTCGATGGCGTCCACCATCCGGCCGATCTCGACGTCCGTGTGCTCCATGAAGCCGGCGAAGGCTTCCATCTGCAGGGCGAAGAGTGCCTTCTCGTTGTCGCTCAGCGTCTCCCAGTCCGGGATGTCGTCGGGCATGGGCGCCAGCTTGGTGTTCTGGGGAATGATGCCCATCTCCTTCTGGCGAGCGAAGGCCTCCTCGCGGTACTTCAGCCAGCCGCCGTCGAACTTGCCCTTGTACTTCTCGATGAACTCCTTCGGGGCGTGGTGCGGGGCGTGCACCGCACCAGGCGCGAAGTAGACGAAGAACGGCTTGTCCGGCGTCATCGCCTGCTGGAACTTCATCCACTGGATTGCCTCATTGGTCATGTCCGAGGTGAAGTGATAGTCGGGGTCGTCCTTCTTCGGGACCGTGGTCACACCGTCGAAGATCACCGGGTCCCACTGGTTGGTCTCGCCACCGATGAAACCGTAGAACCTGTCGAAGCCCGAGTTCGTCGGCCAGCGATCGTAGGGGCCGGACACGGAGACTTCCCAGGTGGCCGTCTCGTGCCACTTGCCGAACGCCGCCGTGCTGTAGCCGTTGAGGCGCAGGGTCTCGGCGAAGTACTGACCTCGGGTGCTGCGCTCGCCCTGGTTGCCGGGGAAGCCGGTGGCGATCTCCATCACACAGCCGACATTGACCTGGTGGTGGTTCCGGCCGGACAGCAGTGCCGAGCGCGTCGGCGAGCAGAGGGCCGTGGTGTGGAAGTGGTTGAAGCGCAGGCCATTGTCGGCCAGGCGATCAAAGGTCGGGGTTTGGATGCCGCCGCCGAAGCTGTTTACTGCACCGAAGCCGATGTCATCGATCAGCACGATGACGACGTTCGGGGCGCCTTCCGGAGGCGTGACCGTGAACCTCGGGGGCTTCTCGGCGTCCCGGGCGTCGAACACCGTGATGGGCTCGCGATACGGCGGCTGGATCGGCAGGACGGTGCGGTCCAGTTCCAGGGCAATCCCTGCAGATGAGATACCCAGCAGGAGCAACAGACACCCCAGAATGACGTTTCTCTGATTCTTGTGACTCATGGTCAGACCCTCCCTTTCATTGATCGATTCAATTCTTTGTTCCCTCTGTTTCAATTCCGGAGTTGCCCACAGGCTCAACTCCCCTTGTCGTCTTCGCCGATCCTTTCCACCGTCAGAATGGAAAGGTGCAGTTCGGTGAGGCCGTTGAGAACACCGCTCAGCTCGGCTTGATCCCTCAGTCGCCCGGTGAGCCGGGTGATGACGGAGTTGTCCTCCCGTTTCCGCCAGCGGATCCGCATCCCCGCAAAGCGGTCCGACCAGCTTCCCTCCAGGAAGCCTTCGACCTCGATACGATAGGTTGCCGGCGACCAGGAATCCAGATGTTTTTTCGTGGATTGATCCATCATGGTTCATGCCCTGTCTTTTCAGCTCATTTCATATTGGCTGGTGGATGAAATCTTGACTCATGCACTCTATCCGCGGTGGCATGGTGGTGCATCAGCCAAAAAGGCGTAAAAAGGGCGTAGAGGGGATGTACTTCGGATTGGATCTTAATATGGACGCCGTACAGGGTCGGGAGAATTGTCGGGTCAGTGGTGGTCCACGATTCCCAGCTCTGCGGCCCGTTCAACCGCTTCCCGGCGTCTGGACACGCCGAGCTTTTGATAGATCGTCCGCAGGTGGGATTTCACGGTGACGGGGGAGATGTGCAGTTTTTCGGATATCTCCTTGTTTCGCAGTCGTTTGGTGAGCAGGTCGAGGACATCCAGCTCCCGGGTGGTGAGCGGCTCGATCAGTGGCTGCGGTCTCGGCCGGCCGGATTCCCCTTTTCTCAACAGCGCCAGGATCTTTCTGATCTGCTGCGCCGAACGGTCCTGCTTGAGCAGCAGCTGCAGCAGGGCCACCATGGGAGGGCCCGGTTCCACGAAGGGGCGAACCCACTCGCCCGGCTCGGCAAGGGCCAGGGCCTGTTCCAGCAGGTCCAGAGCCTTGTCTTCCCGGCCCTGCCGGTGAGCGGCCAGTGCCTGGAGGGCGATGATGTCGATGGCCTGGCAGCTGTTGTGCAGCGACGAGGTCTCCTGCCGCAGGTAGTCAAGCTTTTCCACCGCTTCCGCCAGCCTTGAATCGGTGCCCAGGGCCAGCAGGACCCGGCACTCCGTAACAGAGGAATTGGTGGGGAAGAAGATCATCGCGGGCACATGGGGCGGCATGCTGAATCCCCGCTGCCAGCGGGCCGCCGTGTCGAGATCGTCACGTAGCAGGGCGATCCTGGCCTTGCCCGAGAGGGTCGTTTCCAGCAGGGATGAATCCTCCGTCCACCGGGCGAACTCCTCGGCCTGTTCCAGCCACTGGTCGGCCTCATCGGGATGCCCTCGAAACTGCTGGATGATGGCACTGACCACCATGCTGTCGCTCACCGCCCGGCTGTTGCCGGCGTAGCGGTTGCCGGCCACCTGGCCGAAGTGCTGCTGCGCCTGGTCAAGATCGTAGCGATGGATGGCAACCACACCCAGGAGATAGTGGCTCCAGCTCTGGATAAATTGCGTGCCTGTCCTCACGCTGTCCTCCAGCAGAGCCTGGCCCTCCCGTTCCGCCGGAGCCAGCTGCCCCTGCAGCAGGTGGATCACGGCCAGGCCGTAGGTCAACCGTTCCCAGAGCAGCCCGGTGCGCAGACCGCGCTTTTGGATCCACCCGCGGAGCGTTGCCACGGCTTCGTCCCCGCGCCCGTTGATCTGGGTGGCCAGGCCGTAAAAGAGCTCGCTCTGTGCACGGAGGTAGCCGGTCTCTGTTTCGGGGAGCAGTTCCAGCGCCTGTTCGAGGAAAGCCCGGCTCTTATGCCCGTCCCCCTCCCAGAATGTGAGGAACCCCTGGAAATAGAAGAACTCGGCCTGGACCGCCGGCTTGACCGGCCCTGTTTCCAGCAGTTGCTGGACCCGCTGGATCAGGGGCGGGATCTCCATCAGGCGGAACTTGTCATTGAGCACCCGGGCCCGGGCCAGGAGCAGTTTCGGGCGCTGCCGGGTGATCTCTTCCGGCAGCAGCTCCAGCCAGCGGGCGGCCACGAACCATCGATTGGTGTCGAACTCGGTGTCCGAGTTCCGTTCGACGATGTCGGCGGCCTCTTCCATGTCTCCGGCTGCCAGAGCGTGTTGAATCGAACCTTCCACCAGCCCCTGCTCCTCGTGCCAGGCGCTGGCCCGGGCGTGCAGCGCCGCGATGCGCTCCGGCTCAGTGCTGCGCTGGAGCTGGGCCCTGAGAAGGTCTGCGAAGAGGTGGTGGTAGCGGAACCAGCGGTTCTCCGTGTCCAGCGGAATGATGAACAGGTTGTGCGCCTGCAGCCAGTCGATGAAGGCGTTTCCGTCGATCTTCTCATTGCCTGTATTCCCGGACGCCTCCAGCAGGGCATCGCACAACGGCGCGCAGAATCGCCGCAGGATCGAAGAACTGAGCAGGCACCGGCGGATGCCGTCCGGCTGCTGTTCCAGAACCTCGCCCACCAGGTAGTCCACCACGTAACGCGTGGTGCCCTTCAACTCCAGTAGCATACGGCTGCGCTCGTCCGTTCTCTCCATGGCCAGGACCGCCAGGTGCAGTCCGGTGATCCAGCCTTCGGACTTCTCAACCAGCGCTTCGGCAAGGGCTTGATCGTCCTCGTCTCCCAGTGCATCCCCCAGGAACTTTCTGGCCTCGTCAACGGTGAAGCGGAGGTCCTCCATGCGCAGTTCGGTCAGCATGGCCCTGGCGCGCAGGGCGGCGATGGGCAGGATCGGGTCCCGCCGGCCCACCAGGATGATGCGCAACGAGCGGGGCGGCTGGCGCAGGATCTGGCTGAGCAGATCGAGAACGGCCTTGTCCCCGATGCTGTGAATATCATCGAAAACGAGGGTGAAATCCTGCCCGATCCGGTCCAGCTCGTTGACCAGGGTGGCGGCGAGGACGGGCACCGGCGGAAGGGCCGGCGAGTTGATCATCGCCGCGGTGTCGCCCAGGGCATCGGGAAAGATGTTCTGCACGCCCGTGACGACATAGTTCAGGAATAGCTGCAGGTCACTGTCAAGTTCGTCCAGGGACAGCCAGACGCCGGGTTGGCGGCTCTGTTCCAGCCAGCAACTGACCAGCGTGCTCTTGCCGTATCCGGCGGGCGCCGACACCAGGACCACCGGCCGGAGAGCCTGCTCTTCCATGGCGGCCAGCAGCCGGGAACGGAGCACATGATTGGCGGGCAGGGCCGGCCGGTGCAGCTTGGTTCGAAGTATGGGGATCTTCAGTGCTGGCGGTCTGTTTTCCAAAGC
Organism: uncultured Acidobacteriota bacterium; assembly: GCA_963836075.1. Taxonomy (GTDB): domain Bacteria; phylum Acidobacteriota; class JAQAZP01; order JAQAZP01; family JAQAZP01; genus JAQAZP01. The sequence goes on along the minus strand of CAWIIB010000001.1, from coordinate 1,662,231 downwards.
CAACATCCCTGTTGTTTTCTGTCGGTTGACCGTGAGCCGCTGGCGATTCCGATTGCTGGGGCGTGGAAATCGTTACAATCGGTGGTTAGCTTAATGTCTTTCGGGAGAAAGATGCAATGTGGCATGGCGCTTCCCCCTTCAAATACCACTGGATATACCACTTTTGGGGAGTTTACAACAGAGGCAAAATAGTATATTTATATGCGCGACATAAATCACTTGATCATTGTTCTTTTCAAAATCCTGGAAGATACGGGTCAGCGGTGAGCCTGTTGACCCGCTTTTGAAAGGAGGTGGAAGGATCCTGTCATTAGCCTGTGGGGTGAAAGGAACTTTTTAGATAGATCCTGGGTCATGTTCAGTTTATCGGTAACATATCGCATCGGGAATCAATGGAGCCGGCACTGCCGGATGATGCGATGAAACGAACAGTGAGGAGGATTGGAAGATGAAGAGAATTGGTATTCTGATGATCGCGATTCTGATGTGTGCCTGTGTGACCCTGCCCGCAGCGGCCGAGTCCAACTATGCGTTGTTCCTTACCTATTACGACGGTTCCGACACCGAGAGTTCATTCGGCGGCGGCCTCAATGCCGACTGGCTGATGGGTGAATCGCCGTGGGGCATCATGGCTCGTCTGACCTACATGGGTGACCTGGGCTTCGACACGGGCTCCGTGCCGGAAGGGTATCATGATTACGATGTCATGGCTCTGCCGGTTGACGTGGGTGTGAACTACCACTTCATGGAAAACCGGAACATGTGGTTTGGCGTCGGCCTGACCTACGCGTTTCTCGACGTGAACAACGGCCGGATGGATGACGCCTGGGGCTGGTATGCGGACCTGGGTTATCAGTCCGGTGAGCCGGGTGCGCCCTGGTCCTTCTGGGCCGATGTCATGTATCGCGTGATTGAAGGCAATGTGGAACCTGGTCTCTTATCCGGGCTCGACACGTTTGACCTCAGCATGAACGGCCTCGGCCTGAGCGCCGGTGTGGCGTATCGCTTCTAGGCAGTAGATAGCCTTTCTTGCCGGATCGGCTGAACGGTTGCCATTGCGCAGCATTCAGTCGATCCGGTTTTTTCTTGCTCTTCGGTTCCTGTCCTTTTCTCAACCCCTGATCCCGCCCTGTTCTTCTCTGAACATTCCTCACGTCAATAGATGCCCCGTTCGGGGTAGCAGCACAAATACCACCCGGTTTGCTACGTACGGGTGATTTACATCCACACGCTGAATAGATTAGATTGTGGGTAATCCTGGCAGCAGTTTGTTCCAGCTCTTCGGTTCCACCATTGCCTGGGCCATGAATCTGACCGTTTCATGGGGTGAGTCGACACAGGGTCGTGAGACTAATTTCAAACCAGAGGAGAAAGCCATGAACGAGCTCAATGCTGAAGCCAGGGCCGGTGGCCGGAATATGACCATTTTCGGGGTCATCACCATCATTCTGGGAATCCTTGCCATGCTGGCGCCTGGGTTGACCGGGATGTCGGTGGCCATGGCCGTGGGCATACTGGTGGTGCTCGCCGGCATCGTCCGGATGATCTGGGCCTTCCAGGCGGGCAGCTTCGGCAGGGGACTGCTGATGTTCGCCATCGGTGCCCTGACCCTGATCTGCGGTATCGCCCTGGTGGCGAAGCCACTCTTCGCCGCCGGTGTCCTGACCATCATGCTGGCGATCTACTTCCTGGTGGACGGTATTTTCGAGATCATCGGCGGGTTCCAGCTGAAACCGGTGTCCGGCTGGGGCTTCATGGTCTTCGGCGGGATCGTCTCCATCCTGCTCGGCATCATGATCTGGCGGCAGTTCCCACTGGCCGGTCCCTGGGCCATCGGCATCCTGCTCGGCATCAAGCTCTTCTTCGTCGGCATGATCATGGTCACCGGCGGATCGGTGGTCCGCGAAGTGGCCCGGGATTAGTTCGAGCTAGCTGGAGGGAAGCCGGGGGGTGGCCCTTGGATGATCAGCGGGGCGGTGCCGGACCGCTCAATGGTCTTCAGGCAGGATCCCCAGCGACCGGGCCTTGACCACGGCGCGGGCCCGGCTTCCCACGCCGAGTTTTTGGAAGATGTTCTTCAGGTGTTTCTTGACCGTCTCGGGGGTGACCTGGATCCTCTCCGAAATCTCCCTGTTGCTCAACCCCTCACCCAGAAATGGCAGGATCTCCAGTTCGCGAAGAGTCATTAGACTCTTCGCCGCTGCCGGAGAATTGCCGGTTTCCGCGTCAAGGTCAGAATCCCTCACCGCTTTTCGGGCCGGCACCGGCGTCGGCTCGCTGAACGTGGCCAACAGGTGGTCGACGAATTCACGCACCGGGCCCTCGGCATCCACCTGGTCAAGCAGTTCGGCCATCGGCAGCCCCAGTTCCAGGAAGGGGAAGATGATGCTGCCCGGTTGAGCCAGCATCACGGCCCGTTCGAGAAAAGTCAGCGCTTTCTTCGTCTTACCCTGCTTCTCCAGCGTGACCGCCAGCAGAGTCAGGATAGTGATCGACTGAGTGATATTGTGATGGGCCTCGGCCATCGCGGCATGATTTTTCAACTGCTTCTCCGCTTCGCGGAGGCGGCCGGCTGTCCCTTCTGCAATTGATACTCGGCACCAGGTAAGGCAGGGGACCTCCTGCCACCAGAGCATCACCTCCGGAGGAGGGATCGAGGTTTTCTCGAGCCAGTTGGCGGCATGTTCCGGTTGTCCCTGCAGAATGGCCAGCCGTGCCTCGCCGGAATCGGCTATGGCCAGGCAGGCCGGATCATTCAATGATGCTGTGTATTTATGGAGTTGCTGCAGTGCAATGCTGGACTTGTCCCGTTGACCCGCAGCCGCACTTGCCAGCATCAGACCGACCAGCGAGTCCACCGCGGCCCTTCTGTGGGCCACGAACCGTTGTTCGACGGATCGCTCCAGGAACTCGATGGCCGTGTCGAGTTCATTTGTCTGAAGGTTGATCAGGCCCTGAAGATAGTCGCACCACACTTCGGCGTATGGGAAATATCCCCTCTCCACAAACTGCCGGAACTGGAGATTGCAGGATTTGGCCTCCGCCAGGTCGCCAGAGACAAAGTTTACGTATACCGCTGCGGCAAGCAGGCGGGTTTTCCTCAGATCCACGGACAGCGGATTGGCTTTTAGCTGATGGTCCAGCATGTCAATGGCTCGATCCTTCTGTCCCTCCATCTGACAGGCCAGAGAATAGTAGACTTCGGACTCGGCCCGTACTTCGTAAAATGAAATCGGAATCCACTCCAAGGCTTCTTTGAGATACTTCAAACTGCCTGCGCCATCTCCGTGGAAGAACTGCAGGCACCCCCTGAAAAACGACACCTCGGCATGCTGATGCTGGTGGCCCCCGTCTTTCCGCAGCAGGGAGTAGACCTGGTCGAGAATCTGCTCGATTTCTACCAGGCGATACTGGTGCTGACAGACCCAGGCTCGTGCCAACAGTAGCTCGGCGCTCTGAAACACCACTGATTCCGGTATTCGCGACAGCCAATTCGCGAGAACATACATTTGATCGGTGTTGAGTGCGGATTGTCTGTTCTTCTCGACGATATGGACCACCCGCTTGATATCCTCTGCGGAATGAGCGTGTTTCAATGCTTCGTCGACCAGCCCCTCGCCTTCGAACCACTGGCTGGCCCGTACATGAATGGCCCTGATTTCCTTCTCGGACCTTGCCCGCTTCAATTCCACCTGCAGGAGGTCCTGAAACAGGTGGTGGAAGCGGTACCATGTACTTCGGTCATCCAGTGGAATCACGAACAGGTGGGTTTTCTCCAGCCAGTCGACAAAGGCCCGACCGGTCAGTCGTTTTCCCCCGTCCGTATCTGTTGCGGACGATTCGGACACTGCGTCACAGAGCGAAGCGCAGAAGCGGTTCAGGATCGAGATCTCCATCAGGGAACGTGAATGGGAGGGAGGGATCTGGGATAGTACCTCCCGGACCAGATACTCGCTCGCCAGGTGGGAACTCTCCAGCAACTCCTGCAGAACGCGTTCCCGGTTTTCCTTACGGCCCATTGAAATCGCGGCCAGACGCAAACCGGTGACCCAGCCCTCCAGCTTTTTGTCCAGGGCCGATGCCGTTTCTTCATCCACCGTGGTGTGGAGAATTCGTTCGAGAAAGGCCGTGGTTTCATCGAGGGTGAATCGCAGCTGTTGTACCGCCAGTTCGGTCAGCTGACCCTGGGCCCGGAGTTTTCCCAGGGGCAGGGGCGGGTCTCGTCGGGTGAGCAGCGCCAGGTGCAAATTCGGCGAGGGGTATCGCAGCAACTCGGCCAGCAGGTCATGGATATTTTGATCCTTGATTCTGTGGTAGTCGTCGAGTACCAGGATCAGCGGCTCTTTTACCTGCTCGACGTCGTTGAGCAGGTAGCGGGCCAGAACCATCGTCGGCGGCAACTCGGCTGCATAGAGCAGGGATTTCGACTGCTGGCCCAACCCTGCGGAAACGCCATCCAGAGCCGACAGGAAATATCTCAGGAACTCCCGTTGGTCGTTGTCGTTTTCGTCCAGCGACAGCCAGGCACCGGGGCGCCGGCTGGCGGCCAGCCACTGGCTGGCCAGGATACTCTTGCCATACCCGGCGGGAGCCGAGATCAGGGTCATTACCCGATCACGTCCGCCCTCCAGCTGTTCGATCAATCGTGTCCGGGGAACGATGTCGGTGGTGGCCGGCGGACTGTGGAGCTTGGTTCGCAGAATCGGGCTGGTCGATTCTTCAATGACGCCGTCAGCTTTCGACAGCAGGTTGCCATAATCAGAGATCACGAGGTCCGAGATCGACTTGCTCAAGTAGATCTCACCCGCCAGCACGGTGCGGAGGCCCTCCAGCAGTTCTTCCCCCGCGCTCTCCTTGAGGATGTAACCCGCGGCCCCGGCCTGAAGCATCCTCCTGACGAACCGTTTGCCGGAATGGACGGAGAGGGCCACCACCTTGATCTGTGGAAACTCGGAGAGAATCCGCTGAGTGGCTTCGATGCCGTCGAGGTCCGGCATGGAGATGTCCATCACCACCAGATCGGGTGAGAGTTTCCGGACCAGCTCGATAGCCTCCAGGCCGCCGCCGGCTTCCCCCACCACCTGGAGGGTTTTCTCCTGGCCCAGCAGGGAACGCAGACCCTGGCGAAATGCCGGATGGTCGTCCACCAGGATTGTCGTCGCTCTAACCATCGGACGATTTCACCAGCCCCAGATCTCCGGCTTTGGTAATGGCGGAAACCCGCGAGTTGACTTCGAGTTTCCGGTAGATGTTGTAGAGGTGTTTTTTTATGGTTTCGGATGAAACAAACAATAGGGAGGCTATATCCCTGTTGCCCAGGCCCTTTGCCAGATGCTGCAGGATTTCGGACTCACGCCGGGTCAGAAGGTCTCTGATTTCTTCGGAGGCGGGGTCGGTTTTCGGCCCGGGTATTGTGTCTTCTGCCAGTCCTGGAACCCGGCCACTTGTCATTTTGTCGAAAGAGCCCAGCAACTGCTCGACGAAACCCTTTGCCGGCCCCTCGGGATCAAGTTGTGCCAGCAGACCGGCCATCGGTGGGCCCAACTCCAGGAAGGGTTGGAAGATGCTCCCCGGTGTCGCCAGGGCAGCCGCTTCATCGATCAACGTCAGAGATTCCTGGTTGTCCCCCTGCTTCTCGCGGACCATTGCCAGCAGGGTAAGAACCACGATCGTGTGCAGCGTGTTGTGATTATTTCGATTCAGCTGGAGGACTTCCCGGAGCACGGTTTCGGCTGCTGCGAGATTGTGCTTTGTGCCGCTAGCGAGGAGAACCCGGCAATGGGTGACCGCCGGGATCTCGATCCACCAGACCATGTTCTCCGCGGGAGGGGGATCCTGCAGTAACAGCTTTTCTGAATCCGGTACTTTCCCCTGGAGGATCGACAACCGGTTTTGGCACGATTGGGCAAGAATGGCATATGCCGGATCGTCAAGGGTATCAACATAGTTGCAGAGTTGGGCCATTGCCGCTTCGGCCTCGCGTGATTGCCCGGCAGCCTGACTGCCGATAGCGAGCCCTGCCATGGCGTCCACAGTTGCGCGTGTGTGGAGGACATATCGTTGCTTTGCGGCAAGACCAAAAGCATTGATGGCCTGCTCAAAATCACACTGAAAGAATTTGATCACGCCTTCGAGGTAGAAGCTCCAGGCCTCGGCGTAGGAATATCCGCCTGCTTTAGAAACCTCGTACAGCTGTTGGTTCGCCTTCCATGCGGCATTCAGGTCGCCCGAAATCATGTTGATATAGACCATCGTCACAAATTGACGGGTTCTTCGCACACCTCGCGACGAATCAGGATTGGTGATCAGTCGGTTCAGCGTCTTGATGGCCTCTTTCTTCAGGCCCTGCATCTGACTGGCCAGGCCGTGGAGAATCTCGACCTGGCCCCTGATTTCGTTGAGTTGCTCCGGGACTACGGCCTGGGCATGTTCGAGCAATTTCAGGCTCTTTATCCCGTCATTCTGGAAAAAGGCGATATAGCCGCGGAAGAAGTCGACCTCACCGTGCATCGATTCATCCGCCGAGTCGTCGCCCAGCAGCACCTCGACCTCATCGAGGGCCTCCGGTATCTTGCCGATGTCGAACTGGTGGTAATAAATCCAGATCCGGGTCATGAGCAGAACCGGTCTCCGCCGGATAACGGCCTCGGGAAACAGGGGGAGCCATTTCTTGAAGACAAACCACCGGTCGGCATTGACGATGTCGTAGCGGGACTGCTCCACCAGCTTGAGGGCGGAAGCCTCATCCCCGCCGGCCAGATAGTGGAGAATCGCCTCGTCGATCAGCTGGCGGCCGGCGAACCATTTACCGGCACGGCGGTGGATCGCACTGATTTCATCCGGCGTGAATGCCTGTTTCAACTCGTTATTGAGCAGTTCCTGAAACAGGTGGTGGTAACGGAACCACTCGTTGCGGTCGTCCAGCGGGATGACGAACAGGTTGGTCTCCCCGAGCCAGTGGATGAAGGCCTGGCCGGACAGTTGCTCACCACCGTTCTCCTTGTCCGCCGAGGACGCGGAAACGGCCGTGCAGAGCGGGGCACAGAAGCGGTCCAGAGGCGAGGTCTCCAGCAGATATCGCGACTGGGCCGGAGGGATCTGCGAGAGGACTTCCCGGAGCAGGTACCTCCTGGACCAGTTGGGGGCTCTCGTTCAGCTCCTGCAGGACGCGTTCGTGGCTTTCCTTCCGGCTCATCGAGATCGATGCCAGACGTAAGGCGGCAACCCAGCCCTCCAGCTTTTCGTCCAGGGCTGATGCCATATCCTTATCGACCGAAGTGTGCAGGGATCGCTCGAGAAAGGCCGTGGTTTCATCGAGAGTGAATCGCAGATCTTTGACGCCCAGTTCGGTCAACTGACCATAGGCCCGGATCGTTCCCAGGGGCAGGGGCGGATCGCGTCTGGTGAGCAGCACCAGGTGCAAATTGGGCGATGGGTAGCGCAGCAATTCAGCCAGCAGATCGTGGATCTTCTGTTCCTTTATCAGGTGATAGTCATCGAGAACCAGGAACAGCGGCTCTGTCACCTGGTCGAGGTCGTTCAGCAGGTAGCGGGCCAGCACTCGGGCTTGTGGCAGGTCGGCCGCTTTGAGCAGGGGTTTCGACTGCCAGTTCAGCCCGGCAGTAACCTCTTCCAATGACGCCAGCAGGTAGCGCAGGAATTCTCGCGGGTCGTTGTCACCTTTATCGAGGGAGACCCAGGCTCCGGGGCGCCGGCTGGTCTCCAGCCACTGGCTGGCCAGGATACTCTTGCCATAGCCGGCCGGTGTGGAGATCAGGGTCATCGCCCGGTCACGCCCTTTCTCCAACTGTTCGATCAATCGGATGCGGGGAATGATATCGGCAGTGGTGGGCGGACGGTGGAGCTTGGTTCTCAGGATCGGGTCCGGCGATGTTTCGGAACCATCATTGTCTCCGGAGAGCAGTTCGCCATAGTCGGCGATCACCAGCTTCGAGATCGACTTGCTCAGATAGACTTCTCCCGCCAGAACGGTGCGGATTCCCGCCACCAGTTCTTCCAGTGCGCTCTCCTTGAGGATGTAGCCGTGGGCTCCGGCCTGGAGCATATCCCTGACGAACTGCTTGCCGGAATGGACGGAGAGCGCCACCACCTTGACCTGTGGGAACTCGGCGAGGATTTTGCTGGTGGCCTCGATGCCGTCGAGGTTCGGCATATTGATGTCCATCACCACCAGGTCCGGTGAGAGTTTCCGGACCATCTCGATGGCCACCAGTCCGTCGCTGGCTTCGCCCACCACCTTGATGTCTTTTTGCTTGTCGAACAGCATTCCCACTCCCTGGCGAAAAACCGGGTGGTTGTCCACCAGCAGCACGGTCGCTTTTCTTTTCATACCGTGCCTCCGGATATCATACTTTCGGCAGGGATGGTCATGATCGCTTCGCAGCCTTCTCCCGGTTCGGACCTGATATGCAGCTCTCCGCCGAAATCGGCCAGCCGCTCCCTGATGCTGAACAGCCCGAAGCCGCTCTCTTTTTTGCCCATGCGCGAACTGTGATCGTCATCGCAGCCGATTCCGTCATCTGCCACGGAGATACGGAATGCGTCAGGGCCGTTTTCGATGACCACTTGAACGTTTTGAGCCCGGGCATGCTTGACCACGTTGGTCAGCAGTTCCCGTGTGTTGCGAAAGAGAATGGCACGCAGCCCGTGGTCTTCCGGCTTGTCGTCGCTCCGATCGATCAGAATCGTCTTCAGCCCGTGCCGCCGCTCGATAAATTCCTCCAGCCAGTCGGAGATGGCCGCGGCGATCCCCAGTTCGTTCATCGTGGGTGAACTCAGATCAAAAATGAGGTTCTTCGTTTCCTGCAGCGCCTCGAGCAGGATGTTGGAGATGTCGTTCACCAGGACGGTCTTTTCGGTGTCCGACCCCGATTCCAGTATTTTGCCCAACTGGATGCGGGCCAGGGCCAGTGAATGGCCGATGTGGTCGTGGAGGTCCGAGGCGATGCGGCGCCTTTCGTTTTCTTCGGCCAGGGTCAGTTCCGACGCCAGCGCTCGCAGCTTCAGTTGGTAATCCTCGATCTGTTCCGCGGCCTCTTTCTGCCGTGTGATGTCACGGCCGATGCTGTAGATCTGCCCTTCCTCGACGAGCGGTGTCGCAACCCAGGAGATGTGGCGGACGGAGCCGTCCGCGTGCAGGTAGCGGTTCTCAAAGTCCACCGTCACCTGGCCGGAGGCCAGTTTGTCTAATTCCGCTGCCGTTTTTTCCCGGTCATCGGGGTGAACGAAAGTCACGATGGGGTTTTCCTGCAGTTTCTGATGTGAATACCCCGTGGCCTGTTCCAGGGCCGGGTTGATATAGGTGAAGTATCCGTCCAGGTTGGCAATACAGATCAGGTCCTGGGACAGGTTGAACAGACGATCCTGTTCCGTCGGCTTCTTCGCCTTCTCACGCTGCAGCTCTCCGGGGATCGCATCCCGGGTTTCAACCTTCTCATGCCCGGTCAGGTCCCGGTTCACACCGATGCGCCCGACAGTTTTTCCGTGCTCATCCTTGACGGCAGACACGGTGGCCAGGACCCTGATCCTTCCCCCGTCTTTCCTGGTCTGAATCACTTCGCCGTGCCAGCGGCCCTTTTCATGGATTTCAGCAGCAATATCGCTGCGTCTGCCACGGAGAACTTCGAGGGGAATGAGATCCAGTAGAAGCCGGCCAACCATCTCGCCGGACGTCCATCCGTAGAGTTTTTCCGCGGCCCGGTTCACATACTGGATTTTGAAACCCATGTCGTGAACCACCACCGCGTCGGGGATGTACTCCAGCAATCTGAAATGGCTGTCCGGCAGAGCAGTTCCCTGCTGGGGGATTTTTGAATCGGGCATGAATCCGGAGCCCCATTTTCGATTTTACGATAAAACAATCTGCGACCGAAACAATTCCATCGATTTCCACTGACTTCAATTGACGTGCGGACGCTTGGGACAATAGCCGAGGACTGTTGTTCTGTCAATGAAACCGGCGGCGAAGATCGGACTGTGGTGTCTCATCTAAGTCTATGTTGATTATATGTTTAGTGCGTGTCAGTTGTCTGCTGGGCGCGCGAGTGGACTCATTGGCGTGGCAGGATTTGTGGCCGCCGCTCCAGTGGCGGATTGGGGGTGATGACATGTTCGTGCGGCGCACCGGTGATGCGCCGCACGAACCGGGAGGCACAGATCAACCACTGCCGTCCGTCAGGGTGGAGAGGGAGGACGGGGTTGTGGCCTGCCCGCGAGGGCAGGATGATTTTTTATGGCACTACTTCTGCACCCGGGGGGCAAGGATGCCCGCAGCCAGATCTTCTTCACCGGCGGCGTACTGCTGAATCAGCTCGGCAGCGTGCCGGCGCAGGGCATCGTAATCGGCTAACTTCAGCGCATCGCCGGCGGCTCCCGACGTGAAGGGCCGGATCCCCGCTTCCGTGGCGCTGGCCAGCTGGTTGCTGATGATTTCCGAGGTGACCTGCTCGGGAAGTGCGGGGTCGCCAAACCAGATGGTTGCCGACGACAGATCGACGGAACCCGGCACGATGGCCACCACCTTGCCCGACGGGTAACCGGTGTTGACGCGCTCGGCCGTGACGTTGCCCACGTAGAGTACCGGCTCCAGCGTTTGCCGCGGTACCACCAGGTCCGGGTTGACCTCCAGGACCAGGATCATGCCCGAGGAGACCATGGGCTGCTCCGCCTGCCAGGCGAACTGGTACGGCTCATCGAGGGTGAACGATTGGGCCAGCAGGATTCCGTCCACCGCTGCGGGTGTGGGCGGGACCTCCGGCATGCCGGCGGGGACGATGGTGGAAAATGCGGTGAGCAGGACCATCAGGCTGAACAGCATCCTGATTCTCATGGTGTTGAACCCTTTCGTTGTTTTGTTTCAAAGTGCGGACAATACCGCAGTGCTTGGTTTACGGGATGGCCTCAAAAACCGTTCCCGGGTAAACCCGGTTACACTTAATATTAGGCAATCTCATCTTTGTTGGCAAGCAAAGAATTTCCTGGCCGGCAGAGAATTGAAGTGAACGTCCGGCGGGTCGATCTGCCCCCGACCCCATCGGGTGGATTGAGAAATTACGAAAATAAGGCCAGTCCCATGGATAATCTACTGAAAATTGTTGGTGACAATTGACCTGTTTAGTCTCTATACTTATACGTACCGGTCTGAACACCGGGTTGGCTTGCGTCGAAGTTTCCCTGTCGCCCCTGTTCCGTTGGCATGAACCGGGAGCGACAACCCCTTATTGCCGTGATGAGGACGGCTGTTCCGATTACACCCGATAGTGGCCAACAGCAGCGTGGCGGTTTTCAAACCTGAAATCCTGTCCCGCCGGTGCGAAGCCATCATCGGGCAAACGCAAATCGGTGAGAGGAGTATCCCCGTGTCACTATCCAAGAAGATCCGTGGTCATTTGAATTCCGGAGCGTACCATCGGCAGCGCCGCCTGCCGGCACTGTTTCTTGCGCTGCTGGTGCTGGGCCTTGCCGCAGCACCGGCCTCAGCCGCCGTGCCGCCGCCGGAGCGGCAGACCGAGCTGGCCGGAAACAGCATTCTCCAGTATCCGTATTTCGAGTACGTCAAGGCATTCAACGTCAACGCCGTGGTTCGTGCGGCCATCGACCCCTTCCGTTTCCCCGGGGTGGTGGGGCAGACGGCGGACATCTATCTTGTGGTGTCCAAGAATGCGGCCCAGTGGGCCTCCAGCCCGGGGCTGACCGACGTGACCGGCGGACCGCTCACCGTAACCTTCAGCGGCACCTCGATCCAGGCCAATACCTGGCTGCTTGCCGCTGCCAGCACCCTCAGCGCCGATGCCGGCATCGGCCTCGGTGTGGGCTACGACATCGTGCTGGACATGAACCAGAACGGCATGCTGGACGACCCGGATTACATTGACGGCCTGGGTGATGAGGCCGGCCTCTACATGGTGCACGACACCACCCAGTCCGGCCCGCTGGCCGTGACCGAGATCATTTACAGCGGCGGGACCTGGCTGGGCCAGGATACCTACTATCCCACCGACATTGCCTCAATGGGTCAGCTGCCGCTGGTGGTGATCAGCCACGGCAACGGGCACAACTACACCTGGTATGATCACATCGGCTACCACCTGGCCTCGTACGGCTACATCGTGATGTCCCACCAGAACAACACCTCGCCGGGCATCGAGACCGCCTCCACCACCACCTTGACCAACACCGACTACATCATCGCCAACCAGGGCTCCATCGGCGGCGGGGTGCTCAACGGGCATATCGATTCCTCGGCCATCACCTGGATCGGCCACAGCCGCGGCGGCGAAGGGATCACGCGGGCCTATGACCGGATAGTGGACGGCTACACCCCGTCGGCGTTCACCCTCGAGGACGTGGTGCTGTTGAGCAGCATGCTGCCCACCGACTTTCTCAAGACCGCCAGCTCGAACCCCCATGGCGCCAACTACCACCTCTGGACCGCCTCCGGCGACGCCGACGTCAACGGCTCGGCCAGCTGCGACCTCTGCCAGACCTTCCACCTCCACGACCGGGCCACCGCGTTCCGGCAGTCCACGGTGGTGCAGGGCACCGGCCACGCCTGGTTCCACGACAACGGCGGCACCTCCTGGTTCACCGGCCCCTGCTCCATCGGCGAGACGGTGACCCACCAGATCCAGCTGGGCTACTTCCTGCCCCTGGTCAAGCACTATGTCGAAGGCAACATCCCGGCCCGGGACTTCCTCTGGCGCCAGTACGAGAAGTTCAGTCCCATCGGCGTGGACACCTCCAACTCCTGTGTCGTGGTGACCCACGAATACCGCAACGGCGGCGCCAGCGGCAACTTCTTTATCGACGACTTCCAGAGCGAACCCTCCACATCCACCAGCAGCTCGGGCGGCTCGGTGACCTACACCGTGGACAACCTCACCGAGGGTCGCCTGGATGACAACAACAGCAGTTTCAGCTGGACTTCGTCTGACCCGTTCAACGGCGCCACCCAGGCCTCCTCGTCCGACGACAGCAAAGGCGTGGTTTTCAGCTGGACCGGCAGCAACCGCTACATCGAGTGGGGCATCATCTCCGCCCAGCAGGACTTCAGTGACGACCTCTACCTCTCCTTCCGCGGCGCACAGGGCACCCAGCATCCCAACACCCTGGCGGCGATGACCGACCTCAACTTCAGCGTGACCCTTCGCGACGGCGGCGGGACCAGCAGCTCGATCAACATCGGCGCTTACGGCGGCGGCCTCGAGCAACCATACGACCGGTCCGGCGGCTGGCACAACGAGATGGAGGTGATCCGCCTCAGGCTTACCGACTTCCTGCACAACAACTCGGGTCTCGATCTCTCCGACATCGTGGCGGTGCGTCTCGATTGCGGTCCTTCCTGGGGCGCCAACGAGGGGCGGATCGTGGTGGACGAGCTGATGCTGACCAACGATGCGTCACCGACGGACCCGCCAACCGTCATCGACACGGTGACTGCGTCCATCGATGCCAATCCCGACACGGCGGTTTTGCCCTTCACCACGCAGTTCATTGCGCGGTTGACCAACCTGACCACCCAGAACCGCCGGGCGGCAGGCCGGATCGACGTGGTGATCGCCAGCGGCAACTCGTTTGGCAACTGGCGGGCCGGTTATACCAACCTCGACCCCTCGGAAGTCTTCACCCAGGTCTGGAACCAGAACTTCCCCGGCCTGCCCACACTGGTGGGCAGCAATGTCTTCACCCTCATCGCTGCTGACGTCACGCCGGCCCCGTACAACCAGCCGCCCTATGCTCTCTCGGGAGACACCGACACCGACTCCGTCACTGTGACCGGAGTTTCGCCATAGCTTGCCCCCCGCCCCCCGGCCGTGCGGCGGCCGGGGGGCGGTTGACTCCCCCCTGATTTTGCATAAAAGACCCTCGAATCGGAAATTCCACTGGAAAACCAGTGGGCAAATGACCTATATATTTACTATACTCGACTGATCCGGCTCGAGCGCCGGGTTGCTTTGCGTCGAAGTTTCTCTGTCGCCCCTGTTCCGTTCGCATGAACCGGGAGCGACAATCCCTGTTGCCGTGAGAGGACGGCTGTTCCGATTGCACCCGATAGTGGCCAACAGCGGCATGGTGGTTTTTCTTCCCTGGAATCCTGCCAGCCTGAGCAGAGCCATCATCGGGTAAACGCGAATCGGTGAGAGGAGTATCCCCGTGTCACTATCCAAGAAGATCCGTGGTCATTCGAATTCCGGAACGTCTCATCGGCAGCGCCGCCTGCCGGCACTGTTTCTTGCGCTGCTCGTCCTGGCCCTTGCCGCGGCGCCGGCCTCTGCCGCCGTGCCGCCGCCTGAGCGGCAGACCGAGCTGGCCGGGAACTCCCTGGCCCAGTATCCGTACTTCGAATACGTCAAGGCTTTCAACGTCAATTCCACCGTTCGTGTGGCCATCGACCCCTTCCGGTTCCCGGGCATCGTCGGGGATACGGCGGACATCTTTGTGGTTGATGCACAGGACGCTGCCCAGTGGGCGTCAAACCCCGGCTTGACCGATGTGGCCGGCGGACCGCTCACCGTGACCTTCAGCAGCGCCTCGATCCAGGCCAATGACTGGTTGGTGGCTGCCGCCAACACCCTCAACGCCAGTGCCGGTACCGGTCTCGGCGTGGGATACGACATCGTGCTGGACATGAACCAGAACGGCGTGCTGGACGACGTGGACTATATCGACGGTCTCGGCGACGAGGCGGGGCTCTACGCGGTGCACGACACCACCCAGTCCGGGCCGCTGGCGGTGACCGAGATCATTTACAGCGGTGGATCGTGGCTCGGTCAGGACACCTACTATCCCACCGACATCGCCTCCATGGGCCTCTTGCCCCTGGTGGTGATCAGCCACGGCAACGGGCACGATTACACGTGGTATGACCACATCGGCTACCACCTGGCCTCCTATGGCTACATCGTGATGTCCCACGAGAACAACACCGGCCCGGGGATCGAAACCGCCTCCACCACCACCCTGACCAACACCGACTATATCCTGGCCAACCAGGGCACCATCGGCGGCGGGGTTCTCAACGGGCACATCGATTCCTCGGCCATCACCTGGATCGGCCACAGCCGCGGCGGCGAGGGGATCACCCGGGCCTACGACCGGATCGTGGACGGCTACACGCCCTCGGAGTTCGTTCTCGAAGACGTGGTGCTGCTGAGCAGCATGCTGCCCACCGACTTCCTCAAGACCAACAACGCGGATCCCCACGGGGCGAACTACCACCTCTGGACCGCTGCCGGCGACTCCGATGTCAATGGTTCGGCCAGCTGCGACCTGTGCCAGACCTTCCACCTCCACGACCGGGCCACCCGCTACCGGCAGTCCACCGTGGTGCAGGGCACCGGCCACGGCTGGTTCCACGATGGCACCGGCAGTTCCTATTTCACCGGCCCCTGCTCCATCGGCGAGACGGTGACCCACCAGATCCAGCTGGGCTACTTCCTGCCCCTGGTCAAGCACTATGTCAACGGCAACATCCCGGCCCGGGACTTCCTCTGGCGCCAGTATGAGAAGTTCAGCCCCATCGGTGTCGACACTTCGAATCCCTGCGTGGTGGTGACCCACGAATACCGCAACGGTGGTGACACCGGCAACTTCTTCATCGACGACTTCCAGTCCCAGACATCCACCAGCACCAGCAGCTCCGGCGGATCGGTAGCCTACACCGTGACCAACCTCACCGAAGGCCGGCTGGATGACAACAACTCTGATTTCGCGTGGACCACCTCCGACCCGTTCAACGGCGCCACCCAGGCATCCTCCTCTGACGACAGCAGAGGCGTGGTCTTCGACTGGAACGGCAGCAACCGCTACATCGAGTGGGGCGTCGTAGCCTCCCAGCAGGACTTCAGCGACGACCTCTACCTCTCTTTCCGCGGTGCCCAGGGCACCCGTCACCCGAACACCCTGGTTGTCATGGGCGACCTCGACTTCAGCGTGACCCTGCGCGACGGCAGCGGGACCAGCAGCTCGATCAACATCGGCGCTAACGGCGGCGGTCTCGAGCAGCCGTACGACCGCTCCGGCGGCTGGCACAACGAGATGGAGGTTATCCGCCTCCGCCTCACCGATTTCCTGAACAACAACTCGGGTCTTGACCTCAGCGACATCGTGGCGGTTCGTTTTGACTGCGGCCCCTCCTGGGGAGCTGACGAGGGCCGGATCGTGGTGGACGAGCTGATGCTGACCAACGACGCCGCCCCGACCGACCCCGACCCGGGTTACATCTCGATTTTCCTGCCGGACGGAGCACCCGAGGTGATCCCGCCGGACGTCCCCACCACCTTCAGCGTGCTGATCACGGCCACCGGGGAATCGTATGTTCCGGGCAGCGGCACTCTGCACTACCGCTACGATGGCGGCTCATGGCTGACCACGGCCCTGGTGCCGGCTGGCAGCGATCTCTTTGATGCCACGCTGCCCGCACCGAGCTGCACCGATACGCCGGAGTTCTATGTCAGTGCCGAGGGTGATGTGAGCGGCATGGTCTACAGCCCCAGCAGCGCCCCGGCCCTCTATTACAGCGCCGTGGTGGGAGAGTTGACCACTTTCTACTCCGCCAACATGGACACCAACCCCGGTTGGACCACCGCGGGCCTCTGGGCCTGGGGTCAGCCCACCGGCGGCGGCGGGCAGTACGGCAACCCCGACCCCACCAGCGGTTACACCGGAAACAACGTTTACGGCTACAACCTTGCCGGCGACTACGAGAACAACCTCAGCGAAACCCATCTCACCACTCCGGCCATCGACTGTTCGGCCCAGCAGGGCGTGGTGCTCAGCTTCCGCCGCTGGCTCGGTGTGGAGCAGCCGCTCTATGACCATGCCTACCTGCGCATCAGCACCAACGGCAGCAGTTGGGACACCCTCTGGTCGAATAGTGCCGAAGTCGCTGATGGTTCATGGGTTCTGGAGGAGTACGACCTCTCGGCCTTTGCCGACGGCGAGGCCACGGTCTACCTCCGCTGGACCATGGGGACCACCGACAGTTCCTGGCAGTACTGCGGCTGGAACATCGATGACGTGACCCTCAGCGCGTTCTCCTGCGACCCCGGGGTCATCACCGACACGGTGGGCGTGTTCATCGACGCCAATCCCGACACGGCGACCCTGCCCTTCACTACGCAGTTCATCACGCGGTTGACCAACCTGACCACCGAGAACCGCCGGGCCGCCGGCCGGATCGACGTGGTGATCGCCAGCGGCAACTCGTATGGCAACTGGCGAGCCGGCTGGACCAACCTCAGCTCCGGTGAAGTCTTCACCAAGGTCTGGAACCAGAACTTCCCCGGCCTGCCCACACTGGTGGGCAGCAATGTCTTCACCCTCATCGGTGTTGACGTCACGCCGGCCCCCTACAACCAGCCGCCATATGCTCTCTCGGGAGATACCGACACCGACACCGTCACGGTGACCGGCGTCTCACCATAGCTTTCCCCCCTGCCCCCCGGCCGTCCAGCGGCCGGGGGGCTGTAATCTACTCCTTGATTGTCAGCCCGTTTTTCCCTATCCTCTGCCCGACAGTGGAAGAGGTGCGCGGAGTGAATCCATGTTCGGGAAGAAAGACCGGAAATCAGAGAACATCATGATCCTCGGGCTTGGCGGAGTGGGCTACTACCTGACCAAGCGCCTGGCTCATGAGGGCCACGCCATCACGGCCGTGGAGCAGGACGCCGCCTTGCTGCGCCGCGCCGACGGCGAGGTGGATGCCCGGCTGATCCAGGGCGATGCCATGCGCTTCAAGTGCTGGCAGGAGGCTGGAGCGCGGGCCATGGACTACATGATCGCGGTGACCGACAACGATGCGGTGAACATGCTGTCGTCGGTTATCGCGGACCGGGTGGGTATCCCGACCAAGATCGCCCGGGTGCGGTCTCTGGAATTCGGCATGCAGAACTCGATCATCACCGCCCCCGACATGAAAATCGACATGGTGATCCACCCCGAGGAACTGACCGCCCAGGAAATCCTGCGGCTGATCAAGCTGCGCACCGGGAACGTGGTGGTGGACATTGCTGAGGGTCAGATGCGGGTAATGGCCACGCGGGTGCTGGAGGGGTCGCCCATCGTGGGCCGGCAGCTGAAAGAGATCGCCGGCATGTACAACGAGTTCCCCTTCCGCATTGTCTCCGTGGCCCGGGGGATCGCCACCATCATCCCTGACGGCGATTTCCAGTTGCAGGCCCATGACCAGGCCTTCATCCTCGTGGCCGCGGAACACCTGCCCCAGCTGATGGAGCTGGCCGGCGTGGTGCAGGAACAGCACCACCGGGTGATGATCCTCGGCGGGGGACTTGTGGGCACCCGGGTGGCCGAACTGCTGGGTGCGGACTTCGAGGTCCGGCTGATCGAGAAGGACGAGGCCCGGGCCGAGGAACTCTCAGCGCAGCTGGAGCACACCGAGGTGCTGCACGGCGACGGCTCCGACGCCAACACGCTGACCCAGGCCGGCCTGCTGGATATGGACACCATCATCACTGCCACCTGGGACAATGAGACCAACATCATGAGCTGCCTGCTGGCCAAACACCTGCTGCAGGAGCAGGGCAACGGCTCCAGCACCCGGCACAACAAGACCATCGCCCTGGTGAACAAGGAGGAATACCTGGTGCTGGCCGCCACCATGGGTGCGGATATCGCGCTGAACAAGAAGGTGCTGGCGGCCAACGAGATCCTCAAGTTCATCCGCCGCGGCAAACTGCTCTCCGTGGCCCACCTTCACGGCCTGGACGCCGAGCTGGTGGAGATCGTGGCCGGCCCGGACGCGCCGATCACCCGCAAGCCGCTGAACCAGATGGATATTCTCAAGGAGAGGGTCATTATCGGCGGCGTGCGCCAGGGTGGCGGTTGGGAGACCGCCGTGGGCAGCACGCACATCCGGGCCGGCGACCGGGCCATCGCCATCTGCACCTCCCTGGGCCTCAAGGAACTGCAGCGCCTGTTCCTGTAGAAGCGGCCCCGGAATCTCGCCTGAGGCCCGATAGCTGCGTTGCCGGCCTCCTTAAAATGCTCACATACCACAAAAGGATGCTGCGCTTTTCGTCAGCCGTTGCCTCGCTCTCGAACCACAGCTGAGGTTATGAAACCACTTCTAGTTTATTTCCGCCAGAACGAGGGGTAGAAGATCACCAGCGCCGAGAACATCTCCAGCCGTCCCACCAGCATCAGCCAGGAGAGGAACCACTTTCCCACCGCCGATATCTGGGCGTAATTATGCGAGGGCCCAACTTCGCCGAACCCCGGACCGATGTTCATCAGCGTGGCGATCACCGAGCTCATGGCGGTGGTGAAATCCATGTCGTCCACCAGCACCATGAAACAGCCCCCGCCCAGCACGAGGAAGATGTTGACGATGAAGTAGCAAACGGCCAGGTTGACGATGGCCGGTTCCACCGGACGCCGGTTCAGCCGGATGCTGGTCACCGCCAGGGGCTGGAAGAAGATCTTCTTGATCGAGGCCACCATGAACTTCCAGATCAGCACGTAGTGCACGACCTTGATGCCGCTGGTGGTGGACCCGGCGCAGGCGCCGATGAAGCAGACGGCATAGAGAAACATCTGCGTCGACTGGGGCCACAGCTCGTAGTCCGCGGTGGTGAAGCCGGTGGTGGTGAGCAGCGACACCACCTGGAAGCTGGCGTAGCGCAGCGAGTCCAGCGGGCCGTCATAGGTCCCGTTGACCCACAGCAGCAGGGCCACCGTGAGACAGAAGAAGAGCAGGAAGCCGGCATACCAGCGCAGCTCGGTGTTGATCCGAATTTCCCGCCAGTTGCCCTTCAGGCCGTGGTAGAAGAGCATGAAGGTCATCCCGCCGAGGACCATGAAGATGATGATCACCCAGTCGATATAGGCGCTGTTGTAGTAACCCACGCTGGCGTTGTGGGTCGAATACCCGGATGTGGAGACCGTGCCGAAAGCATGGCACAGCGAATCGAAAAGGCTCATTCCGCCAAGACACATCAGCGTTGTCTGCAGCAGGTTCAGCCCGAGGTAGATGCCCCAGAGCCAGATCATGGTGTCCCGGTTGCGGGGCAGAAACTTTTCTTTGGTGATGACCTGCCCCGGGCTCGACTCGGCCCGGAAAATACGCAGGCCGCCCATACCGTGGGGCAGGAAGATGATGGTCAGGGTCAGAAAGCCCATTCCGCCCAGCAGGTGGGTCTGGCTGCGCCAGAAGAGCAGCCCGTGGGGCACCACTTCGATGTCGGTGAGGATGGTGGCCCCGCTGGTGGTGTAGCCGGACATCATCTCGAAAAAGCCGTCGGTGAACGAGGGGATGCTGCCGTGGATCATGAAGGGCAGCGCCGATACCGAGGAGATCAGGGTCCAGCCGGCCACGGCGATGAAGAACCCGTCGCGGATGTTCAGTTCATCGTGACGGCGGAAAAACCACCAAAAGGGCAGCCCCGCACCGGTGACGATGAGAGTGGAAAGCAGCAGGGCGAAGAGATCGCCCTCTCCCGGGTAGAAGAAGGTGCAGATCACCGGCAACAACATGGTGGCGCCGGTGATCACCATCAATTTGCCCATGACATGGGCGATGGATTTGTAGTTCATTCTGTATTGCACCCCTGCCGCAGACTATAAATCCAGTTTAACGGATGCGAAAGATTAGGGAACTGCTGCGCCCCAGTCAATGGTAAATGAAGGGGTATGGTGCCCCTCTCAAGGAACAGGACCCTCTTGTCATCGCGAGGAGTCGGCGTAGCCGACGACGCGGCGATCACCAAAAAATGGGGACGTTTACCTAAGAACGGTGTTTCTTCCTCTGACTTCCCGCGTCCCCCGCGGGTCGGGGGCTCGCAATGACATGCGCAGGAATGCACTGTTCCTTTCGCCGGTTTAGACCACCTCGTCGCCAAAGTGTCCCACGGGGGCCGGGTCAGTCGGGATTGCGGCTGATCTCCTGGCGGATGCTGTCCCAGGCGCCGCGGTAGGCGATCTGGGAGTTGATCCGCTTGACCTCTTCCTGGTGCCCTTCGGCGCCCTTGAGCGCGGCCAGGGTGGCGGCCACCTCGAGGCTCACCGGCGGGCGGCCGAGCACCGAGAGGTAGGTGTTGTGGATGATCTCCAGGCGGTGGGGCGTGGCGATGTCGCGCAGGGCCTGCACGGTCTCCACCCCGCGGCTGTAGAACAGCTTGAGGATGTTGTTGATGTCCCGCTGGGCGCAGTTCAGGCCGAACTCGTCCAGCACCGAGGGGATGTTCTCCGGATTCAGCGGGTCGTTGCTCTCGTAGCTGGTCTCCTCCTGGAAGCGGTTCATCTCCTCGTACATCAGGTTCAGCTGTTCGTCGATGGCCCCCAGCATCTTGCTCAGCACCTTGAACTGCCGCATGGCCGCCAGGTTGGGCCGCTTGCCCGGCTTGTAGCCCATATGGTGCTCGGTGACACACCACAGTTCCTGGGTCAGGGTGCGCACCTGCAGCTCGAACCACGGGTTTTCCTGCTCCGCCCCGGGCTGTTTTTTCAGCCGCAGGATGTAGTGCAGCGATCCGTAGCCGCTCTCCTTTTCCAGGTGGTGCAGGTGGCCGAGGCTGAGCAGCTTTGCCTGGTCCCGGCTCATGTAGGCCACCGGCGACTTGACCGTGGAGATCTCCAGGTCGGGCGAGCTCTGGATCTCCCGGTCGATCAGCGGCAGGTGGCTGAGGAAGTAGACCAGCATGCGGACGCCCATGGTGTCGTTCATCGCGCGGAAGCTGTCCGGGTGGAGGCCGGCGGGGTAGAGCGGCGCCTTGCGGTAGATCTTGTCCACCACCTGTTCCGGCCGCTTGATCCGGGAGAAGATGGTGCGCACCGGCGAGGGGATGGGGACGGTGTTGGCTTTCTTGTATTTTTTCCAGTGGTCCGGCTGGCGCCACGGTTCCATCGCGGTCATGATCTCGGTCTGCGCCGGCTGCAGCCGTTCTCGGACATACTGCTCGTATGCTGCGAGAAAGACGTTCAGCTTGTCCAGTTCCTCTTCGGTCATCACCGTCTCCGAATATCGATGCTTCCAGTCTGGGACAGGATAGAATTTTCCGCTCCCGGAAACAAGTCTTTGTCGCTCCCTTGCCCGATCCGGGGAATGACTCTATATTGATAACAGGACCGTGTCGATTCAGCCGGTGTCCCTGTCGCCCCGTTCAAGAGGAGTCATCATGAACAGGTGGATCGCTTTCACTGCCCTGATAATCCTGCTGCTGCCCGCCTCCGCGCCGGCCGAAGTGATCCATGTCCCGGCGGGCCAGCCCACCATCCAGGCCGGCATCGACGCGGCGTCCGACGGTGATACGGTGCTGGTGGCCGACGGCACGTACACCGGCCCCGGCAACCGGGACATCGACTTCAGCGGCAAGGAGGTGACCGTCGTCTCGGAGAACGGCCGCGATTTCTGCACCATCGACTGCGAGGGTGATTACGGCAAGGTGGTTCACCGGGCTTTTCTGCTGACCAGCGGTGAGGGGCCGGGAGCGCTAGTCCAGGGCTTCACCATAATGAACGGATATACGGAATCGGAGTGGGACTGCGGCGGCGGGGCGATCCTCTGTTCGGGATCGAGCCCCCGCATCCTGGACAACGCGTTCCTCCACAACCTCACCGATGAAAATGGCGGCGCCATCTGCTGTGGCGATTCCACACTGGTCATGGGCAACTATTTCCACGCCAATTGGGCTGACGGTAACGGGGGAGCGGTTTTCGTCGATGCCGGATCGCCGGTGGTGGCCAACAACTTCTTCCACCAGAACTCCGCCTCTATCGGAGGCGGCGGTGGTGTGAGCTGCTCTGGTGCGGATTCCGCACCGCTGGTCATCAACAATCTCTTCGTGGAGAACCAGCACAATGGTGGATCTGCCGATTACGGCGGGGGAGCGATCTCAACCTATTACTACGCCAGTCCCACGGTGGTGAACTGCACCTTCTACGAAAACAACTCGTTCATTTACGGCGACTCCGTATTCCAGGACGATACGGCCGACCTTCAAATGAAAAACTGCATTCTCTGGGGCGGTTCCCATGAAGTCGGGTATCTCTACAACCCGCCGCTGATCGAGTACTCGGTGGTGCAGGGCGGCTACCCCGGCACCGGGAACCTGGCAGGCGACCCGGACTTTGTCACCGGGCCGGCAGGTGACTACTATCTGTCCCGAACCAGTGCGGGGCAGCCGGAAAACAGCCCCTGCCGCAATGCCGGCAGCGCGCCTGTCGAATCGATCTGCTGGACCGCGGACGGTCAGCTATACTGTCTCGACCAGTTCACCACCCGCACCGACGAGATCCGCGATGCGGGTACGGTGGACATCGGTTTTCACTACCCGGCCCGGAGCTCGGTGGATACCTCCTTCACCTGTAGCCCGGCATCAAGCACACTTCCCTTCGGCTGCCAGATGATGGTGTCGCTGGCCAACCGTTATCCGGAAACCACCCGCAGGTTGGCCGCCCGCATCAACGTAGACCTGGCCGGGGGCCAGAGCTACAGCTCCTGGCGCGCCGGGTACACCAACATTGCCGGCGGCGGAGTGTTTCTGAACAGCTGGGTCCAGAACATCCCGGCGCTGCCCAGCCTGCTGGGCGACAGTTACTTCACCCTGACCGCCGAAGATGTGACACCGGCGCCATACAACCAGCCGCCATACCTGTCGTCCGGGGACACCGGCAGTGCTGTCTGCCAGGTCACCGGAATCGCCCCCTGATCCTGGCACAGGATGTGCATTTCTCTACCCGGCCCCTTCCGGGACTGGAAAAATGTGCCATTCTGGCCTTAAATAGACCGACTGATCCATTTCGGGTGTGCCGTTTTCGACAGTTGACGGTACCCGATCCACTGGAAATTTGAGGAGAACAACGTGAATCTGAGACAGGACGGAAAAAATACATCACCTTTCAGGGGGGGCGGGGTCACCGGTTTGGCTCTGGCTCTGTTCATGCTGGCCGCCGGTCCGGGGCTGCCCGCGTTCGGGGAAACGGAACCCGGAACCGCCGGCGAAGGCCGGGTGATCCTGGAGCGGGCCGCCGATTTTTATGGCGGCCTCAAAACGGTGAGCGCCTCTATGGTGGTGCATATCGAACTGCCCAAAAGCTTTGGCGGCGGGATGCCCATGGAGCCGCTGAAATATGAACTGGCCCTGGAACAGCCGGCCAGTGCGGCTTTCACCCCGGCCGGCGGCGACCGGGAGCCGAGCTTCATCCAGAACGGCAAACAGCAGTATATGGTGATGCCCCCCTTCGGTCAGTACATGCTCCGGGAATCACCGGCCACCATGGCCGGGCTGATCGTGGATGATGAGGGTCAGGGCCCCATCGTCCCCGGGGCCGGGCTGGTGGCCGGGTTTGGCCTGGCTGCCGGAACGGTGGGCGCACTGCGGGACGCGGACCAGGTGACCCTGCTGGGCGAGGAAGCGGTGGGCGAGATTCCCTGCCACCATCTTGCGCTGACCGGCGGAGCGTTCGCGGGTGAGGTCTGGGTGACCCGCGGTGATCAGCCCTGGATTTTGAGGTGTCTTTCGGCGGCGCCTCCTGAAGCGTCCGCAGAACCGAAACCGGACGAGCAGGGGATGGTGATGGTGAATCCGCGTCTCGACTTCCGGTTCAGCGGCTGGGATGCCGAACCCGACCTGGCGGGGCGATTCGAAATCAAACCGGACGAGAAGTTGAAAAAGGTGGACCAGTTCGCACCACCAAGCGGCGGCATGGGCGGTCCGGGAAAAGACCCGGCCCAGGACCATCCCTCGCTGAACCAGCCGGCCCCGGAGGCGACCCTGCAGCCGCTGGAGGGCGAGCCGGTAAGTCTCTCGTCGCTGAAGGGCAAGGTGGTGGTGCTCGATTTCTGGGCCACCTGGTGCAAGCCCTGCGTGATGAGCATGCCCGGGGTGGCTGCCCTGGCCAAAGAGATGAAGGGCCGTGAGGTGGTTTTCTTCGCGGTGAACCAGATGGAGGGCCGGGAGAAGGTCACGGCGTTCCTGGAGCAGGAGAAGCTGGACATTCCGGTGGCCCTGGATGCCGATGGCTCGTCGGCCCGGGCCTTCGGCGTCAGGGGCATCCCCCACCTGGTGGTGATCGGCCCCGACGGGGTGGTCCGCCAGGTGCACATCGGCTACGCCCCCGGCGGGGCCGCCCGGCTGAAAACGGAGGTCGAGGCACTGCTGAAGTAGAAGTCTCGAAATGAAAAGGCCCCCCGTCCCATTGCCGGGGCGGGGGGCCGTGCTGTGTACCGTCGGTCCGGCCTGAGGCCGCTGCCGTTTACGGCGCCGAAGCGGTCACCGTGCAGTCGTCGGTGGCCGTGTCGCCGGAGGGCGCGAAGGGCGGCTGGTTGTAGGGCGCCGGAGTGACATCCTCACCGACGATGGTGAAGACGTTGCTGCCCACCAGGGTGCCGAGGGCCGGCAGGTTCTGGTTCCAGCTGGTGCTGAAGGTCTCACCGGAGGAGAGGTTGGTCCAGCCGGCACGCCAGTTGGTGTAGGGCGTGCCGTTGGCCAGCACCATGTTGATGCGGGCCGCGGCGCGGCGGTTCTCGGTGGTCAGGTTGGCCAGGTCCACCGCCATCTGGGTGGTGAAGGGCAGCACGCCGCTGTCCGGGGTGCAGGTCAGGGAGGCGCCGATGGTGGGGGTCACGCCCAGATACTCGTCGGCACCCATATCGGCAGCCACAGGTCGCAGCTCGTAGTCGATATCATCGATGACTTCACCTGTTAGCGCCAGGTCGATGCCGGGCGACCCTGCGACCAGGTGCGAGTCTTCCGCACTCACGAACAGTGCCTCGGCCTCGACCGAGTTGAGATCATGCCCGGTTGCGGCCTGCCAGTCGGCCAGCGCGTAGTGCGTTGTGAAAGTGCTGGTAATACCTATGGCGCCACTCGCCGAATACAGCAGGTTGTAGTCACATTGGTCGACACTGATGTCGGGAAAAGTTATGCTGATGGCCGCTCCATCGGTCGTGTTCATCAAGATGTTGTTGAGCAGGCGATGGTGGGTCCCATCGTAGACCTTCAGCGCCGGATCGGACTGGTACGTGCCGGTAAATCGGACGGTATTGTGCGCGACCGTCTGGTATTCCGAGTCGTCGATGTTGAGGCCGACCCTGCCAGAATCGACTGAGACAAAGTTGTTTGTGATCAAGCCGGGACCGGCCGTGGTTGAATGACTCTCGCGTATACCCATGCCAATGTGCCCATCGACGCTGATGCGGTTCTTGTCGACAAGAATGGGTCCGTCACAGAACTCCAGAATGACGCCATAGGGATAGCTGAGGTAGATCGAGCGGCTGGCTATCTCGTTGCCGATGAGCTCGAGCGCCGGTTCCTTGAGTATCTGCACGCCGTTAATGCCGAACTCACGAATGCTGTTGTTGCGAACGCGCAGCTCGGAGCCGGTGATCAGGGTACTGCCGTCCCAGTCGATGCCCACGCTGCCATACAGAATTTCGTTGCCCTCGATAAGAATATCATCGGCCGCATAGGTTGATGTCTTCCAGTTGAACAGAACCGCGTAGCGGTCCCGGATGTTTGTAGTTGTCCTTCTGCCATGCAAACGGTTGTTGAGGATTTTGATGTGATCCGTGTCGCCCGATATGGTGAGTACACGGCCGTAATCGGACGTGCCAAACGGCTCTTGCATGATCGTCAGGTGTTGCAGTGTGACGTAATCACTGAAGATGACCCATACCCCGCTGTCTGAACGGACCGTTACATCGCTGGCATTCCCGGCCTCTGACTGAAAGGTAATGGTGTTGTCAACGGATACACCGGCGGTATCGGGCACGCTGACCGGGCCGTCATAAATACCGGTACGGATGTCGAACACCACCGGGCCATCAACACCGTTGGCGCTGAGGGCTGCAGTCGCGTCCTGGATGGTGACGAAGTGTGGATCGGTGCCCCCGATCGTGTAGGTGCCGGACAGCGGTGCGGCATGTGCGATGCCGGCGCTGCAGAGAATAAATCCGCACAGTAGCAACGGTAACAGCCGGACAGGAACTCGGGGCCATTTAAGCATCTTGTTTCTCCATTTTCTTGCGGAGCGAGGGTTTCCGGTGGGGCCAGATTTGTATTGGCAAATCATCCAAACTGCTCAATTGACCCTGTTAGGGAGATTTTCCTCCAAACATTCATCAGAATACTTGTATGTAATGTATAGATTATAGGGGTTAATGATTTTTATTTCAAATGCCCAAGGACAACAGGGCGCGCGATACCTGTTGAGAGAACAGTATTCGAGGGAACCGGGTGGTGTTCCGGGACTGAGTGAGTAGGAGCACGGTGACCGGACCGAACCGGCGGGGCCGCCCGTCTGAAGACGGAGGTCGAGGCACTGCTGAAGTAGCTGACCTGGAATGGAAAAGGCCCCCCGTCCCGTTGCCGGGGCGGGGGGCCGTGCTGTGGACTGTTGGTCCGGCCTGAGGCCGCTGCCGTTTACGGCGCCGAAGCGGTCACCGTGCAGTCGTCGGTGGCCGTGTCGCCGGAGGGCGCGAAGGGCGGCTGGTTGTAGGGCGCCGGAGTGACATCCTCACCGACGATGGTGAAGACGTTGCTGCCCACCAGGGTGCCGAGGGCCGGCAGGTTCTGGTTCCAGCTGGTGCTGAAGGTCTCCCCGGAGGAGAGGTTGGTCCAGCCGGCACGCCAGTTGGTGTAGGGCGTGCCGTTGGCCAGCACCATGTTGATGCGGGCCGCGGCGCGGCGGTTCTCGGTGGTCAGGTTGGCCAGATCCACCGCCATCTGGGTGGTGAAGGGCAGCACTCCGCTGTCCGGGGTGCAGGTCAGGGAGGCATCGATGGTGGAGGTCACGCCCTCGCACTCGTCGGGGATGCCGTTGCCGTTGACGTCGCTGCTGGTGCCGTCGATGATGTCCTGCAGGTCGGGCACGCCGTTCTCGTTGCAGTCCGGCGGCGGCTCCACCGATGTGTCGGTGGCGATGATCGCGATGTCGTCGATGTTCCAGCCGTGGTAGGTCACCGAGCCGTCGGTGGGCCCGAGGACCCAGCGCAGACGGACATTGGCCTGGCCGTCGGCGTACCCGGAGATGTCGTAGACCTGCTCGGTCCAGCTCGATTCGTTCATCGTGCTGGCCTCGTTCTCCCAGATGGTGTCCCAGAGCAGGCCGGCGGTGTTGATCTGGAACTGCGCGTGGTCGTAGCTGGCCGACTCGACACCGAGCCAGCGCTGGAAACTGACGCTGACATCGATCAGGTCGGTGCAGTCGATCATGCCGGTGGTCAGGTAGACGGCGGACATGTCGTCAGTGTATTCACCATTGAGGTTGTTGCCGTAGACGTTGGTGCCGGTGGCGCCGGAGGTCGGGTCGCCGTCGATGCCCGCGGGCTGGCCAAAGGCCCAGTCGCCGCTCATCATCCACCCCGGATCGGTGTCGAGATCGAACTCGTAGATCGTGGAGGTCTCGCCGATGTGCACGGTCACCGTGGCCGTGGCCGAGTCCTGCCCGTCGTAGGTGATGAAGGTGAAGGAGTCGTCACCGAGGTAGCCGTACTCGGGCACGTAGCGCACCCACTGGTCGGGGCCGGTGAGGGTGTAGGGCACG
Source organism: uncultured Acidobacteriota bacterium (assembly GCA_963836075.1). Taxonomy (GTDB): domain Bacteria; phylum Acidobacteriota; class JAQAZP01; order JAQAZP01; family JAQAZP01; genus JAQAZP01. Next base: position 1,633,710 of record CAWIIB010000001.1, on the reverse strand, counting down.
GTGTCGATCATCAGCGCCTGGCCGTCGCGGAGCGTGCCGTGGGCCGGCAGGGTGGTGATGATGAAGTCCAGCGGTTCGGCGGTCATGGTGCTGCCCTGCAGCTGCACGTCGACCACGGTGAACGGTGCGGTGGAGATCTCGTCGTCCAGGGCCACCGGCGGGCACTCGTCGCCGCTGGGCAGCACCTTAACCGACCATGCATTGAGCGTGCCGGTGTCGCCGCCGGCGCTGTCGGTGACGGTGAGGGTCCAGGTGCCCATGGGCGACTCGAAGTCGAAGTCGGAGAGTGCCCCCGGGCCGTCAGGGGCGGTTCCCTCGTCGTCGTAGGTCTGCTGGATGTTGGCGCTGCTGCCGCCGCTGCGGTTGTGCAGGGTGACCATGGTGCCCTCGGGCGAGGTCAGGCTCACCGTCAGGTCGCCGATGTAGGTGTGGGTGATGTCCAGCTCGACATCGACGTCGGCGATGCAGAAGTGGTCGGCCACGTCGAGGGTGCTGGTGATGGTGGAGTTGTCGTTGATCGCCTGGGGCACGTCGGCCGAGTGGTAGACGTAGCGGCCCACCTCGAGGCTGACCTCGCGGGTAGTGTCGCCGATGCCGTCGGTGAGGTTGGTGAAGACCACGGTGTCGCCGAAGGCGCCGATGGGCAGGGTGTCCGCCCCGGCGTTGAGCGCCACGGTGACCTCAGCGGTTTCGCCGGTGTTCAGCGTGCCGCTGAGCGCGCCGGTGAGGTCGAGCCAGCTCTCGCCGCCCTGCAGGGCCACCGTGTAGTCGATGGGATAATCGGCGAGGTTGCTCAGGGTGTAGACCTTGCTGGCGGGAGCGAAGGGGCCGCCCTCCGGTCCCTCGGCGATCAGGCCGCTGGACGGGGTGACGCGCAACGCGGCGATCCCGTATGAAATAAAGGTCGCCGGGTCGCCGAGGTGGTTGTACATCTCGAAGTAGCGGCGGGTGGTCTGCCCGGTGCCCATCTCCCCGGCGTAGACGATCTTGGTCGCGTTGTAGAGCGGGCCCAGCTCGCGCACGTCGTCAAAGTAGAGCACGTCGAAGAGCCGCCTCTCCAGCACGTCGTCTTCGGTCCAGTAGCTGTTCACCGAAGAGCCCCATGCGGCGATGGCGCCCTTGTCGGCGGCCAGCACCCAGGTCTCGGTGAAGCACTCGTCCACGGTGTAGGTGCCGGTGATGCAGGCGAAGCTGAGCACCCAGGAGTACATCTGGTAGTTGGTCAGGTTGTTGATGTCGCTCTGTTCGAAGGGCGGTCCGTCGGCCCAGCTGTAGGTGCCGCCGTGGCCGCTGTAACAACCGTAGAGCCGGCCGCCGTTGAACGAGTCGCGCACGTCCTGGGTGTCGGCCCCGTAGGTCACCTGGTAGAGCTTGTCGGAGACGATCCCGTTGGGCTCCATGTGGGTGTCGATGACGTAGTTGTGGGTCCCCTCACTGATCGTGTAGTTGTCCACCGAAGCCATGAAGCAGGCCCGGGAGGTGTAGCTGGCGTCGGCGAACTGGCCGTTGTCGTAGCTGAGGATCTTGTCCACCATCACGGTCAGTTCGGCGCCGTCGTCCACCGGAAAGCGGCCGATGGCGATGTCCGGGCTCCAGTCGGTGGAGCCGTCCATGCAGACGTAGTTCAGATCGGTGTGCGGGCTGCCTTCACCGCCGCCCACCCAGTGGGGGATGGTGTCGCTGTCGCCCACCAGCAGGATGTAGTCGGGGGAACTGGCGCCGCCGTAGAGACCCTCGATATAGGTCTTGATCACCGTGTTGGCGGTTCCCGCCGGTACGGAGTAGGTGCTGACGGTGAAGCCCTGGGCCGTCTTGGCGTTGATGAACTCGGTCATCTTGGCGTGGGCGGCAAAGGTTTCGGCCACGATCACCAGGTAATTGCCGGTGCCGCGCATGGCGGTCTGCTCACCGGCAAGTTCGGGGTTGAGCACGTTGTCCAGCAGGCCGGGCAGGGGCCGCAGCGTGCTTTTGGCTGCAGTGCCGCCCTGGAAACTGACCTGTACGTTCATGGCAGGCCAGAAGGCGATCCGCTGGTCCCTGGCGTTGTAGGCCAGGGGGGAGACCTCGAGAAGCATCAGGCGCTGGCCGCGGAAGATGCCCAGCTCGGTGACCAGGGCCCGTTCTGCGGGGAGTTGGCTCGAACCGTAGGCCTGTGCGTCAAACTCGAAACGGGCGCTGGAAAACGCACCGGGGAGCTTGGGCACCGGGGCCTGTCGCGGCATCACCCGGAAGTCATGACCCAGCAGGTCCGCATCCACCCGGATCGGATCGCCCGCGTTCACCTGCACCGAGACCGCGGCGCCGAGGGGCGCGAGGAAGAGTTCGCGGACCACCGGCAGGGCAGGAGCGCCCAGCGCGCCCGAGGGAGCCGCTTCGGGCCAGCCGAGGACGAGAAACTCGCCGCCCCTGGTCTTCTGCAGGTCCAGTGAGAATCCGGGTACCCGGATGTCGAGACGCATGCCAGATTCGTCGGCGGACAGGACGTCCACCTCGGGAGCAGTGGCGATGCTCATCTCTTTCAGGGCGGCGGTCCCCTCATCGGACGTGGTGGCCCAGATCTGGGTGGCGCCGGCGTTGCTGCTGATCAGGCAGAACGATGCCAGCAGAGCGATCATGACGATCAGTGTGCGGTGCGCGGTCATCAGAACTCCTCCAGGGTGCGGCCTCTCCGGGGATCTGGTGCTCCGCTGCCATGCCGCGTCAGCATCCCCGAACATTAACGTGCTTTTTGATGGATTCTTTTTATTCAGGTGATATGAGAACTCTCACCTCAGGCAGGGAGTGAAAAACCGGGAGGAGCGGCCGCCTGAATGCCGACGCCTCCAGCATGGCAGTTCTTCTGATACATCTTTTAAATAAACGCAATCAAAGGATTTGTCAATCAAAACAGCGGCCAGTTTATCACCTGAAAGCCTACTGGGATGATATATTTAAGGTGGTCCGGACCAACCCTGCACCAGAGTCTAAGTCTTTCCATGTGAAAGGGATGAGTCTTGACCAGGAGCATGGTTCAGTGACGTCGACCTGCTTGCGCACGCCCGAAAAAAAATCAACTGGAAGTTGATAACGGCTCCTCGTCATGACCGCAAAAAAAGGCCCGGGATTTTGCTCCCGGGCCAGGTTTATCGATTCAACTTTCAGCCCACAAGGTCAGGGGGCCGTGGCCACCACCGTGCAGGCGTCGGTGTGAGTGTCGCCGGAAGGCGCGAAGGGCGGCTGGTTGTAAGGAGCGGGAGTCACGTCAACACCGGTCAGGGTGAAGACGTTGTTGCCCACCATGGACGCCAGGCCCGGCAGGTTCTGGGTCCACATGTTGCTGTAGACTTCGCCGCTGCTGAGATTGGTCCAGCCGGCACGCCAGTTGGTGTACGAGCTGCCGTTGCCGATCACCATGTCGATCCGGCCGGCGGCCCGGCGGTTCTCGGTGGTCAGGTTGCTCAGCGACACCGCCATCTGGGTGGCGAAGGGCAGCACGCCGCTGTCCGGGGTGCAGCCGATGGCCACTTCCACGGTGTCGGTGGGCACCACGGTGCCGCCGCCGAGGGCGTATATCTGCACGTCGTCGATGTTCCATCCGCTGTAGGTCCAGCTGGAATCGGTGGTGCCCATGGTCCAGCGGAGGTAGACGGTGGACTCACCGTCGGCAACGTCGGAGATGTCATACTCCACCATGGACCAGGACGAGTCGGTCACTTCAGACGTGTTCTCCCAGACCGTGGTCCAGCTGGAGCCGTTGTTGCTTACCCGCACGTAGGCGTGGTCGTAACTCGGCGTCTCCACGTTGAGGTAGCGCTGGAAGCGCAGGCTGACGTCGGCCAGGTCGGTGCAGTCGATGGCCGTGGAGGTGAGGTGCGTCTCGGACATGCTGTTGGCGTAGTCGCCGGCAAGGTTGTAGCCGTAGACGTTGGGGCCGGTGGCGCCGCTGGTGGGGTCGGGGTTGCCGTAGGCACCGCCGCCGCCGGTGGGGGATCCGTAGGCCCACTGGCCGGCCGTGGTCCAGCCGGGGTTGGTGTCCATGTTCCACTCGGTACTGCATCACCGGCACGCCCACCTGGAGGTTGACGCTGCGGGCAGTGTCGCCGTCATGGTTGGTGGTGTTTACGAAGGAGATGGTGTCGGTGTAGCCGCCGTCGGCCAGCGAGTCGGCCGCGGAGTTGATCGAGGCGGTGATGTTGGCCGTGGCGCCGGCCGTCAGGTAGCCGCTGGTGGAGGAGAGAGTGACCCAGCTCTGGGTCTTGCTCACCGTGTAGTTGAAGCCGGTGACCCCGGTGTTCTCGATGGTGTAGACCTTGCTGGTCGGAGTGAAGGGGCCACCGCTCTGCCCTTCGGACTCAAAGGCGCTGTTGGGGGTGACCGTCATCGCCGTCTGGATGGCGTAGGGGATGAAGAGGGCCGGGTCGCCCATGTGGTTGTACATCTCGAAGTAGCGGCGGGTGAAGGATCCGCTGCCCATCTCGCCGGCGTAGACGATCTTCGTGGTGTTGTAGAGCGGGCCCAGTTCGCGCACGTCGTCATCCCACAGCACGTCGAAGAGCCGTTTCTCCAGCACGTCGTCCTCGGTCCAGTAGCTGTTGACGCTGGAACCCCAGGCGGCAACCGCACCCTTGTCCGCGGCCAGGACCCAGGTCTCCATGAAGCACTCGTCGATGTTGTAGGTGCCGGTGATGCAGGCGAAGCTGAGCACCCAGGAGTACATCTGGTAGTTGCTCAGGTTGTTGATGTCGCTCTGGTGGAACTCCGGCCCGTCAGCCCAGTAGGTGGTGGCGCCGTGGCCGCTGTAACAACCGTAGAGTTTGCCGTCGTTGAAGGCGTCGCGCACGTCCTGGGTGGTGGCGCCGTAGGTCACCTGGTAGAGCTTCTCCGAGACGATGCCGTTGGGGTCCATGTGGTTGCTCACCACGTAGTTATGGGTCCCCTCGCTCACCGTGTAGTTGTCCACCGAGGCCATGAAGCAGGCCCGGGCGGTGTACTCGGCATCGGCAAAGACGCCGTTGTCGAAGCTGAGGGTCTTGTCCACGAGGACGGTCAGTTCGGCGCCGTCATCGGCCGGGAAACGGCCGATGGCGATGTCCGGGGTCCAGTCGTCGCCGGCGTCCATGCAGGCATAGGGCAGGTCGGTGTAGGGGCTGCCGTCGCCGCCGCCGGTCCAGCCGGGGATGGTGTTGCTGTCGCCCACCAGCAGGATGTAGTCCGGCGAGTTGGCGCCGCCCCACAGACCGGAGATGTAGGACTTGATGGCGGTGTTCGAGGTGCCGCCCGGCACGCTGTAGGTGCTGACGGTGAATCCCTGGGCGGTCTTGGCATTGACGAACTCGGTCAGCTTGGCGTGGCCGGAAAGGGTAGAAGCCGCGATCACCAGGTAGTTGCCGGTGCCGCGCAGCGCGTCGTGCTGGTAGCCGGACAGGTCGGGGTTGAGCACGTTGTCCAGCAGGCCGGGCAGGGGCCGCAGGGCGGATGTTTCGGTGCTGCCGCCCTGGAAGTCGATCTGCACGCTGATCTGCGGGGTGTAGGCGATCCGTCCCGCCGCCGGGTTGTAGACCAGCGGGGAGACTTCCAGCAGCATCAGCCGCTGGCCGCGGGCGGTGCCCAGCTCGGTCACCGTGGCCTGCTGCAGGGGCAGCTGGCCGGCGGTGCTGTAGACCGCCGCGTCATAGGCGAAGGGGGCGTTGGCAAAAGCGCCCTTGATCTTGGGCACCGGCGCCTGGCGCGGCATGACCCGGAAGTCGAAGCCCAGGGCCTGGGCGTCGATCACCAGCGGCAGGCCCGCCTGGACACTGACGTTGACCTCGGCCCCGTGGGGTGCGAGGAACAGTTCGCGGACCACCGGCAGCATGGGGGAGCCCACCGCACCGGCGGCGGCAGCGTCGGGCCAGTTGAGGACGAGGAAATCGCCGCCCCTGGTCTTCTGCCTCACGATGCTGAAGCCGGGAACGTCCACATCCAGCAGGATCGAGGAGGCGTCGGATGCCGTTACCAGGACCTGCGGTCCGGCCGCTTCGCCGGTCTCACCGAAAACCGGCTGTCCCTGGGCGCCGGTGGAGACCCACACCTGGTCGGCGGTGGCGCCGTTCACCAGGCAGATCGATATCAGCAGTGCAAAAATGATGGTCAGTGGGCGATTCGCGCTCATCAAAACTCCTCCAGTGGTGCTGCGGTTCGTGGGAGGACCTGCCTCTGTTCTGCCATGCGGCAGAGTTCTCCCGGGTATCACAACTCGTTCTTTGTTATGGCATTTATTGAATACGACGGCGACAAAAGCTCTCACCTCAGGCACGGGATGGAAAAACCGCGGGGGGCCGGCTGCCTGAGTACCGGACCGCCTGCATGGCAGTCAATCTTACCGATGTTAAATAAGCTTATTTTCGGTAATTGTCAATTGCTATTCGTATGTATGTGAATTCTGTAATGTATATCGATGTTGTAGGCATAAGTCGACTGGAACGCCGGAGCCTCCAGTGCAAACTATTGCTCTTATTGTTGTTGTGGATCGTGTCACTGCTTTTCACACCATCCCGGTTCGCTTGCCGGCCTCTTATATTAAATCAACAGATACTTTAGTCCCGGGGGGGGCGTCCCCCTGCACATCCCCCCCTCCTGTGACACATTCACCCTCCTGTGATAGATTCTCCGGTATGGTTCATCAATTCAGGAGGAAGAGATCCTTGCATACAGGATACGAATCCCGATCCGCCGGTGGCAGGCGCTGGATCGTGCTCCCGGTTCTCGCGGCCCTGGTGCTGCTCTGCTCCTCCGCCGCATGGGCCGAGGAGGTGGGGATCACCGACGAGGAGATGGAGAATTCGCCGGGGAAGGCGCTGGAGGTGACCCTGGCCGCCATCGGGGGTGATGACCTGACCCTGGAGGAGGCCATCGACCTGGCCCTGCTGGAGGCCGCGGCGGTTCGCGAGGCCCGGGCCGGTCTCGAGGCGGCGGAGAGCACGGTGATCCGGGAACGTGGCGGCTTCGACCCGGAGCTGTTTCTCGACCTTGCGCACTCGGACACCGATACGCCCACGTCGTCGTTCTTTTCCGGGGCGGAGGTGCTGGAAACCCGGGAGACCACCGCCGTTGGCGGGGTGCGCATCGACCTGCCCACCGGCACGGAGATCGAAGCCTCGCTCTCCTCGATCCGCGGCGGGACCAATTCCGAATTCGCCTCGCTGAACCCCCAGTACGACAGTTTCTCCAACCTGACTATCCGGCACCCGCTGCTGGGCGGTTCCGGCGCCGCCGCCCGTGAGAACCTGACTTTTGCCGAGCGCCGTCTCGAAGCATCCCGGGCTCGTTATGCCGACACCGTTTTCGCGGTCCGTGGCGAGGTGGAGTCGCTCTACTGGGACCTCTATGCCGCGGAGCGGGACCTGGCGGTACAGATGCTGATCCGCAGCCGTGCCGCCTCCCTGCTGGAAGAGGCGCAGCTGCGGGCCGATGTGGGCCTGGTGGGGCCGGGGCAGGTGGCCAATGCCCGGGTCTTCCTCGCCGAGCAGCAGCTGGCCGAGCTGGACCGCCAGGAACTGCTGGATGCGATCTCCGACAGCCTTGCCTCGCTCATCGGCCGGCGGCCGGTAGAGGGGCATTCCCGCTTCAACCCGCTGGACGAGCCGCTGAGCCATGTGGCGCTTGAGCCGGTGGAGGGCCTGGTGGCCCGGGCCCTGGAGCACAACCAGCTGCTGCTCGCCGCCCGTTACGAGATCGAAGCCCTGGAGGTGCGGGTGGAGGCGGCCCGGCGGAGGGCGCGGCCCGCGGTGAACCTCTTCGGCTCGGTGGGCCACTACGGGTCTGTCGGGTGAAGGGCAGGACGTCATCTTCGGCGACACGGTGATCCCCAATGAAACGTCCGGCAACATTTCCGACGCCTGGTCCCAGGTCTTCGGCTGGGACCATCCCACCTGGAGCCTGGGCCTCGAGTTTCTGCTGCCGGTGGGCCTGCGCCAGGAGCGCGGCGAATACCAGCGGCGGGAGGCCGAGGTGCAGCGGGCGGCGCAACTGCTGGTGGACGCCGAGCGCCAGCTGGAGGAGGAGGTGCGGGCCAGCCACCGGGAGATCGTCAACGGCACCGCACGCCTGGAAGCCGCCGAGTATGGTGTGAACGCGGCCCTGGAGCAGGTGCGCATCGGTATGATCGAGTTCCGCAACGGGCGGATCACCGCCTTCGAGCTGGTGCGGCTGGGGGCCGACATGGCCTCGGCTCAGCAGCGCTATTCCGACGCGCTGGTGCGGACGGCCAAGGCCGCGGCGCGTCTCCGGCAGCAGACATCCGGCCGTTATCCGGACCGGCCGAACAGCGGGGGGGGAGTGAGATCGATGACTGATAACAGCTACGCGTGCCGGACTGTGGTGCTCCTCATCCTGCTCCTGGCGGTCCCCGGCTGCTCCGGCCCGCCGGCGGGCGGGGGAGGGTTCACCATGCCGCCCACACCGGTGGAAGCGGCCCAGGCGGTGACCGAGCCGGTGGTGGACCATTTCCAGGCGGTGGGCACCATCGAGGCGGAGAAGGCGATCACCGTGGTGTCCGAGATCAACGGGGTGGTGGTGGAACTGCCGTTTCGCGAGGGCGCGCCCATCTCCCGCGGCGGGCTGATCGCCCGGCTCGACGGCACCCAGCTGGAAGCGGAGCTGGCGCGGGCCGAAGCGCTGCTGGCCCAGAAACAGTCGATCTACGACCGGATCAAGGCCGTGGTGGACCAGTCGGCCGGTTCGCCCCAGGACCTGGACGATGCCGCCGCCGCGCGGAAGGTGGCCGAAGCGGACCTGGCGCTGGCCAGGGCCCGGTTGGACAAAACCAGGATCACCGCGCCGTTCGGCGGGATGCTCGGCGCCCGCCGGGTCAGCCCTGGAGCCTACCTGCGGGCGGGTGAGGCGATCACCGACCTGGCCCGGATCACCGAGATCAGGATCAACTTTTCGGCCCCCGAGCGGTATCTGGGCCGGCTGAACCGCGGGGCGGAGGTGACCATTTCCACCACCGCCTTCCCGGGCTACCAGTTGACCGGGGAGATCATCGTGGTGGAGCCGCTGCTCGACGCGGCCACCCGCAGCGCTCGCCTGGTGGCCCGGGTGAACAACCCCGAGGGGAAGTTCAGGCCCGGCATGTCGGCCGATGTGTCCGCCGTGCTCGGTGAGCGTCTGGAGGCGCTGACCATCCCCAACGAAGCCGTCTTTGTGGACGGCAACCAGACCTATGTCTTCGAGATCCTCGACGGGGGCACGGTGACCCGGCGGGCGGTGTCACTGGGCACCCGCCTGGCGGCCTCGGTGGAGGTCATCCGCGGCCTGGAACCGGGGGCCCGTGGTGGTGCGCTCCGGGCACCAGAAGCTCTTCGAGGGGGCAAAGGTCCAGCCGGCGGGTGAGGGGATGGGCGGACCGCCTCCGGCCGCCCCCGCTGACGGGAGTGGTGCGGAGGACGCCCGGTGAAACTGAGCGACTTCTCCATCAAGCGGCCGGTCTTTGCCACGGTGATGAGCCTGGCCATTGTGCTCTTTGGCGTCATTTCCTTCACCCGGCTGCCGGTGCGCGAATATCCCGACATCGACCCGCCGATCATCTCGGTGACCACCCTCTACCGCGGGGCGAGCCCCAGCGTGGTGGAGACCGAGATCACCAACGTGCTCGAAGAGCAGTTCGCCACCCTCTCCGGCGTCAAGACCCTCTCCTCGTCCAGCCGCGAGCAGGGCTCGGTGATCACCATCGAGTTCGAACTGAGCCGGGATGTGGACGAGGCGGCCAACGACGTGCGCGACCGGGTCTCACGGATCCGCGGCCAGCTGCCGCGGGAGGTCGACGACCCGATCATCGCCAAGGTGGACGCCGACGCCCAGGCCATCGTCTGGCTGGCCCTCTCCAGCGACCGCCATGACGGCCTCGAACTGTCCGACATCGCCGACCGGATTCTCAAAGAGCGGCTCCAGCGGCTCAGCGGCGTCGGTTCGGTGATCATCGGCGGCGAGCGCCGCTATGCCATGCGGGTCTGGCTCGACCCGCAGCGCATGGCTGCCCGGGGACTGACCACCCAGGAAGTGGAGGCGGCGATCCGGCGGGAGAACGCCGAGATCCCCGGCGGCCGGGTGGAGGGTGACGAGCGGGAGTTCGCCGTGCGGACCCGCGGCGAGCTGGCCATGCCCGACGAGTTCGCGGCGATCATCGTGGCCCAGGACGGTGACGACCGGATCCGCCTCGGCGACGTGGCCGAGGTCACCGTGGGGGCCGAGGACGAGCGGAGCGTGGCCCGCTTCAATGGCCTGCCGGCGGTGGGGCTGGGGATCGTCAAGCAGTCCAAGGCCAGCACCCTTGACGTGGCCCGGCGGGTCCGCGAGGCGCTGCCCGAACTGACCGGACTGCTGCCCGAGGGGATGCGCATCGACGTGGCCTACGATTCGTCGGCATTCATCCAGGCTTCCATCGACGAGGTGGCCCAAACCCTGGCTATCGCCATGGCCCTGGTGGTGCTGGTGGTGCTGGTCTTTTTGAAAAGCTTCCGCGCCACGATCATCCCCTTCATCTCCATCCCCGTCTCGCTGGTGGGCACCTTCACCGTGCTCTACTTCGCCGGCTACACCATCAATGTGCTGACCCTGCTGGCCCTGGTGCTGGCCATCGGCCTGGTGGTGGACGATTCCATCGTGGTGCTGGAGAACATCTACCGCCACATGGAGATGGGCAAGCGCCGGCGGGTGGCTGCGGTGGACGGGGTGCAGGAGGTGGGTTTTGCCGTGATCGCCACTTCAATCTCCCTGGTGGCCGTCTTCGTGCCGCTGGCCTTCCTCACCGGTTCGGTGGGCCGGCTGTTCAACGAGTTCGGCGTGGCCCTGGCCGTGGCGGTGGCCATCTCCAGCTTCGTCGCCCTGACCCTCTCGCCGATGCTTTCCGCCCGGGTGCTCAAGCGGCTGCACGGCGAGAGCAGCAGCTGGGCCGCCCGTTCATTCGACGTGTTTTTCAATGGTCTCGACCGTCTGTTCCGGGGCACCCTTGGCCTGGTGCTCCGCTTCCGGCTGCTGATGATTCTCGTCTCGCTGATCCTGGTGGCGGCCAGCGGCTGGTTCTTCCTCCAGCTGCCCAGCGAGCTGGTGCCCACCGAGGACCGGGGCACCGGTTTCGGCATCGTCATCGCCCCCGAAGGAGCCACCCTGGAGTACACCGACCGCTACATGCGCGAGATCGAGGCGGTGCTGATGCCGCTGCCCGAACGGCGGGGGCTGTTCACCGCCACCGGCCTCGGCTTTGGCGGCCCGGGCCGGGTGACCAACGGCTTCCTCTTCCTCAACCTCAAGCCGCGCGACCAGCGGGAGCGGTCGCAGCAGCAGATCGTCCAGCAGATGTTCCCGCGGCTGCTCGGCATCCCTGGCGTACTGGCCTTCCTGATCAACCCGCCGAGCCTCGGCGGCCGTTTCACTTCCGACGTGGAATACGTGCTGGAGGCCGAGACCTACGGCCAGCTGAACCAGGCGGTGGGGATCATGATGGGCGAGGCGACAAAGCTGGGCTACCTGATCAACCTCGACACCGACCTGCGGCTGAACAAGCCCCAGCTGGACATCCTCATCGACCGCGAACGGGCCGCCGGCCTCGGCATCTCGGTGACCGACATCGGCTCCACCCTGGAGATGCTGCTCGGCGGCCGGGTGGTGACGCAGTTCAAGCGGGGGACCAAGCAATACGACGTGATCGCCCAGATGAAGCCCTCGGGCCGCTCCACCCCCGACGTGATCGACGGGCTCTACCTCAGGAGCAAAGGCGGTCTGGTGCAGCTGGCCAGCGTGGTTAACGTGCGCGAGACGGTGGCGCCGAAGGAGCTGAACCACTTCAACCGCGTCCGCTCGGCAAAGATCACCGCCAGCCTGGCCCCTGGCGTGGGGCTGGGCCAGGCGCTGGACGACCTGGACCGCATCGCCCGCAGCTCGCTGCCGCCGAGCGTCAAGCGGGAGTACGCCGGCCGCTCGCTGGAATACAAGACCTCCAGCTCCAGCCTCTATTTCATGTTCATCCTCGCCGTGGCCTTCGTCTTCCTGGTCCTGTCGGCGCAGTTCGAAAGTTTCATCGACCCGCTGACCATCCTGCTCACCGTGCCCCTGGCCCTCTTCGGGGCGCTGGCCTGCCTCTATTTCTTCGGCCAGAGCCTCAACATCTACTCCCAGATCGGCCTGATCATGCTCATCGGCCTGGTGGCCAAGAACGCGATCCTCATCGTCGAGTTCGCCAACCAGCTGCGCGGGAGGGGGATGGGCATCCGCGAGGCGGTGACCGAGGCGGCGGCGATCCGTCTGCGCCCGATCCTGATGACCTCCTTCTCCACCATCTTCGGCGTGCTGCCCATCGCCGCCGGCCTGGGCGCCGGCGCCGAGGCCCGCCGGCCGCTGGGCATCGTGGTGGTGGGCGGCGTCTTCTTCTCCACCTTCTTCACCCTGGTTCTGGTGCCGGTGGTCTACTCCTTCCTTGCCCGGTTCAGCAAGGTGAGACAGGACGATGAGGCCGCTCCGTCAGGGGGATGATCCGCCGGCCGTGCCGATCGGCAGACCGCGCACCTTCTTCATCCTGTTCCGGATGGTGCGCACGTGTCTTTGATACGAGGCGCTGCCGCAGCCGGGGTGCCATTGGGATGGCCGGGAGAGGCCCGCGGCCAGGCTGGCCGCTTCGCCGGCCTCCAGGTCCGAGGCCGGCTTTCCGAAATAGTGCCGGGACGCCGCCTCGGCGCCGAAAATGCCGGGGCCGAACTCGGCCACGTTGAGGTAGAGGTCAAGGATCCGCTCTTTGGTCAGCCAGCGTTCCAGGTCGATGGTGAGCAGCGCCTCACGCAGCTTGCGCAGCGGGTTGCGGGAGGGAGAGAGCCAGAGGTTCTTGGCCAGCTGCTGGGTGATGGTGGAGGCACCGCGCAGCGGCTTCCGTTCCGCGATGGAGTCCCGGATTGCCGCCTCGATCTCGCTCTTTTCAAATCCCCGGTGATCAAAGAAACCGATGTCTTCGGACACCAGGACGGCCACCCGCAGCCGGTCGGAGATGCCCTCACCGGGAACCGGGGCCCATCGCACCTGCTGCCGGCCCAACCGCTCACGACTCTGCTCGATAAAGGCCGTGGTCTCCGGGGCCTGCGTGGCCAGCGAGCCCACGTCGGGCCAGGTGAGATACCACCACCCGGCCAGGGCGGCCGTGGCCAGCGCGGCGAGCAGCGCCAGTTTCATGCCCGGGCGGAGCAGGCGGGTCAGGCACCCGGAGCGCTTGCGCGCCGACGTTCTTTTTCGTTTCTTTGGGCCCATGGGGCAGGTACCGTTTTGTCTCCATTTTTATTCCATCCGGGGTTCGAGCGCAACCCTGCCCTTGAACGTGCCGGGAAAGCAGAGACAGTGGCGGGCCGGAATTTCAAGGCCGGCGGAGGACCGGTCTCCCCCTCACTTGACGCGGTCTTGGCACACTTTTACAATCGGAATGCCTATCTATCCTGAGTTCTTCCAGGCGGCAATCACCATGACCGAATACAAGCAGGACGTTCTTTTCGTCTCACTCCTCTCCGTCTGCTGTCTTGTCCTGTTCTTCACCTGTCTGGGGGACCAGCCGCTCTGGGATATCGACGAGGGGATGCATGCCTCCACATCGAGGATAATGGTGGAGAGCGGCGACTGGATCACCCCTGTTTTCAACGGCGAACCGTTCTACGACAAGACGGTACTGTTCAACTGGTTCGTGTCGATCTGTTTTCTGCTGTTCGGTTTTACCGAATTCGCGGCACGGCTGCCCGCGGCACTGCTGGGGACGGGATGCGTACTGGTCACCTACCTGCTGGGCCGGCGGATGTTCAACCGCACGACCGGTTTTCTCGGTGGGGTGGTGCTGGCCACCAGTGTCCAGTTTATCGCGCTGTCCCGCGTCGTGGTCCATGACATCGCCCTGGCCTTTTTCATCACCGCCGCCCTCTATTTTTTTTATACGGCCCGTACCTGCGCCGAGCGCCGGCGGCTGAATCTTGTCCTCTTTTATGTCTCGGCCGGGTTCGCGGTGCTGGCCAAGGGGCCCATCGGCCTGCTGGTTCCCGCCGCCATCATCGGCCTCTTTCTGCTCACCCGCAAAGACCTCGGATTTCTCAAGCGGATGCAGCTGGGCCCGGGCATCGCGATCTTTGTCCTGATCGTCGCTCCCTGGTATGTTCTGCTCAGTCTGAAAAACACTGAATATCTCCACTACTTCATCATTGAAAAGAACCTGCACAGCTTTACCGGGGGGGCCGGGGCTCGGCACCCGCAGCCGCTCTACTACTACCTGCCCCGGCTGATCGGCGGCTTTTTCCCCTGGTCCTTTTTCCTGCCGCTGGCCCTGGTCCACAGCTTAAGGGGGGGGCTGAGGAAGATCGAAGACGGAACGCTGTTCTGCCTGATCTGGTGCGGTTTCATCTTTTTCTTCTTTTCCGCCGCGGGATCGAAGATGTCGACATACATCCTTCCTCTCTACCCGGCCATAGCCCTGCTGGTGGCTATGCTCTGGCACGATCTGATTCGTCAGCCCACGCCTCGGCTCCACCGATTTTTCATCTGGTCCTCGGGCCTCTATTCGGCTTTTCTGGTCTTTGCCGTGGTCTACCTGCTGCTCAAGCCGCCGGTTCGCGTGGAATACAGATACGGCGTCGATCTCATACGCGTGAACTGGATCTTCGGGCTGGCCTGTCTGGGCGGCATGGTTGCGTTCATGTTATTGCTGGTCCGAAGATACAAGGCCTGTTTCCTGATGACCGCGGGGACGGTCTTTCTGCTGATGATCCCGTTCATCATCTGGGTGGTTCCATCCATCAACCCCTACCGTTCCACAAAAACCCTGGGGGCCGAGCTGGACCAGCTGGTCCCCCCGGACGAGAAGTTCGTGTTCTACTGGCAGATGAAGGATTCGATACTCTTCTACACCGGAAGGCAGGCCATCGTTCTGCACTCGCCGGACCAGCTGGAGGAATTTCTGGCAACGGACCGGCGGGTCTATTTCGTGACCGAACGCCGCCGCTACGATCCCCTGGGGCCGTTGCAGCAGAAGTGCTTCATCGTCCGGGACAAGGGGAACAACCTGATCGTCTCGAACATGCCGGATCCTTAGGCCGGCAGACGTTTCCTCACTTGACGAATACTTGGATTTCATTACACTTGAGGGACTTGTGAACGCCAATGGTGAAGACCGTCAGGAGACCTGGACAATGACTGAGCCTAGTTCGGCACAGACCCGAAACATGGTCATCGCCCTGCTCTTCATCGGTTTTTTTCTCTTTGTCTACGGTGTGGGTGACCGTGACCTGTGGGCTCCCGACGAGGACGAGTATGCCCAGATCAGCCGGGAGATGATCCGGACGGGCAACTGGCTCTATCCCACCTGCAACGGCATACCCTGGACCATCAAACCCGCTCTCTACAACTGGCTGGTGGGGATCATCTCCCTGCCCTACGGCGATGTGGACGAGTTCCGGGCGAGGATCTTCTCTGCCCTGGCGGCCATGGGGACGATCCTGCTCACCTTTCTCATGGGCCGGCGCGCTTTTTCGCCCCGCGCCGGGTTCATCAGTGCGGTGGCCCTGGGCACCAGTGTCATGTTCCTGGAGAACGGCCGGTGGGCCCAGACCTACATGCTGTCCACCTTCTTCGCCACCCTGGCCATCTTCATGTTCCACCGGGGATATTCGGAACCGGAGAAACGGACGGGGTCGTATCTCTGGATGTATGCCGCCACCGGTCTCGGTGTGCTGACCATGGGGCCGGTGAACCTGGTGATCCCCGGCCTGGTGATCTTTGTCTACCTGGTGCTGATGAAGGACCTGAAGCACATACTGCAGATGAAGCTGGTCTGGGGGACGCTGATCTTCGCGGCCATCGCCCTCTCCTGGTATATCCCGGCCGGGATGAGAAGCGACTACGGGTCCGAGCTCCTGATCACCACCAACCTGACCCGGTTTCTCAACACCTGGACCCACAACCAGCCTGCCCATTACTACCTGGCGGGTCTGCTGTGGGCCTTCCTCCCCTGGTCGCTGTTCCTGCCCGGTGCGTTCCACCTGGCCTTTTCCCGGCGCAGCGAGGCGGACCGCAGGAATCTCAAGCTTCTGCTGGTCTGGGTCATCGCCCTGCTGGTCTTCTTCTCCCTGGCCCAGTGCAAACGGCACCAGTATATCCTCGGGCTCTATCCGGGCCTGGCGCTGTTGATGGGCTACCTGGGACACCGGGCCCTTGACGGCTGGAGGGAGAACTATTTCCGGAAGTCGATCGTCATCCCTGCCCTGATCTTTGCCTCGATCCTGCTGCTGATCACCGTCGCCCTGCCGGTGGCCGGCAGTTTGGAATACCCCCAGTTCCTCAAACTGGGCATCATTACCAGTGTGCTCACCGGGACGTTTGCCGTGCTGCTCTTCGTGGCCTGGCGCCGGGACAACCCCCGGGCGCTGATCTTCCTGCCGGCGGCTTTCATGGGTGCGCTGATACTTCTGGGAGTCCACGTCCTGATCCCGGCGATGAACGTCTACAAAACGCCCAAGCCGTTCTGCGAGGAAATCGCCTCACGGCTGGAACAGGGCGGACAGTGGGTGATGTACAAGCACTACCGGGCGGCGTTTGTCTATTACACCGACGCCCTGGTGGATGTCGTCGAAACCGAAGCAGAGCTCAAGGCCTTCATGGAGCGTCCGACTTTCTCCATGGCCGTCGTGGGTACCAGTGACCACGACGAGTTGGAGGACGCCTACCTGGCGGCCCTGCCTGAAATAGCCAGAAAAGCCATCGGGCACAGGGAATTCATACTCATCGCCAACCGGGAGAAACCGTGAACGTAGGACTGATGCGCCTGGTGGACAAGTGGTTCGGTGTACCCCTCTGCGCCCTGTTCACGCTGATGCGCAGACTGGGCGACCTCTTCGGGACCCGCCGGCCGGTGGATTCACCGAAGCGGATCGCCGCGATCAAGCTCGCCGAACAGGGCGCCACCGTGGTGGCCTATCCCGCCCTGATGCGCGCCGCCGAAAAAGTGGGGCGCGAGAACCTCTTCTTCGTGGTCTTCGAGCAGAACCAGTTCATCGTCAAGCTGCTGGAGATCGTCCCCCTGGAGAACCTCATCGTCATCCGCGCCGACAATGCCCTGCAGGCGATGATGGATGCCCTGCGGGCAGTGGTCAGGATGCGCCGCGAGGGCATCGAGGCCACCATCGACTGCGAGTTCTTCGCCCGTTCCACGGCGGTGCTCTCCTGGCTCAGCGGCGCCTCCATCCGGGTCGGTTTTCACGCGTTCTACGGTGAAGCCTCCTACCGCGGCGACCTGATGACCCACCGTCTGTGCTACAACACCACCATGCACGCCAGCGAGATCTTCCACCAGATCGTGGACGCCATCTGGTGCCCCGCGGACAAGCTGCCCGCCTGCGACCTGATGCCGGTGAGGGGCGGGAAGCTCCCCGAGCACCAGCCCGCTCCGGAGACCATCGAGAGCGTTGACACCCTGCTGCGGACCATGCTCGGTGTGGAGACCATCCCTCCCATGATCCTGCTCAATGCCAACCGCGGCGATTTTCTGCCGCTCCGTTCCTGGCCGGGGGAGCGCTATGTGGAGCTGGCCCGGCGCCTGCTGGAGCGTTACGAAGACCTGGCCGTGGTGTTCACCGGTGCCCCGGACGAGGAGGAGGGTGCCCGGGAGCTGGTGCAAAAGGTCGGTTCGCCCCGCTGCATCAACTTTGCCGGGAAGACCACCCTGTACCAGCTTTTTGCCACCTATTTCCGGTCTGAACTGATGGTGACCAACGACAGCGGGCCGGCGCACTACGCCACGGTCACGCCGATGGATGTGATCGCGCTGTTCGGCCCCGAGACCCCCGCGGTCTTCGGCGCGCAGAGTGAGCGGACGCACGTGCTCTGGGCCGGCATCGCCTGCAGCCCCTGCGTCAACGCCTTCAACGACCGGCAATCGGCCTGCACCGACAACATCTGCATGCAGAAGCTCAGCGTGGATGAAGTCTTCGAGCTGGCCTGCCGTCTCTTCGAAGCCCGGCTCCAGGGTTCGGGTACGGAAACCTGATGTCCCAGAATGATCCCGGAAAGCCAGCCGCCGATTCTGCTCCCGCGGAGACCCACGACATGCCCGGTCTCTGGGGGGTGCAGACGTTTCTGGGCATCGCCGCCGCCCTGGCGCTGCTCGGCTGGATGATCACTAAAATCGACCTGCACCAGGTCTGGCTCGATATCGCCGCCTGCAACAAGTGGTATGTCTTTCTCGGCTTCCTGGCCCACTACGCCACCTACCCGGTCCGGGGCATGAGGTGGAGCAGGGCGCTGGGGCACGTGCCGGTTGAAGGCAGCACGCGCAAGTTCGGGCTGGTGGTCTTTTTCTACAACGCGGTGGACAACGTGGTCCCGGGCAAGCTGGGGGATCTCTACGCCGCCCACCTGGCCCGGATCAATTTCCGCGTCCGCCGCACAACCGCCCTGGGGTCCCTCTTCTTTCTCCGCTTGATCGATGCCTGGATCGTGCTGGTTCTGGCGGTGCTCTCGTCATTCCTGATCTTCTCCGCCACACTCCCCACGTCCGTGGCCTGGGGCCTGGTCGGCGGTCTGACCCTGGCGCTGGCTCTCACCGCCATCCTGACCCCGCTGGTGATCTACAGAAAATCGTTGCCCGGCTGGGTCCCCAGGACCATGCGGGAGATGATCGAGGCCTTCCAGGCCGGGATGTGGCCGGCACGAAAGGAACTGGGCGCCATCGGCGGCCTGACCATCGTGATCTGGGTGCTGGAGGCGCTCTGGACGCTCTGCCTGATGCTGGCCTTCGACCTGAAGTTCAGTGTGGTGGAAATCGTTTTTCTGCTCCAGCTCCCGCTGCTGGCGTCGACCTTTCCGTTGACGCCCTCCGGCGCAGGCCTCGTTGAAGCGACCCTGTACGGCTGCCTGCGGTTGCTGGGGGTCGCCCATCCCACGGCGGCTTCGGTCACCGTCCTCAACCGGCTCATCGATTCCTGGCTGCACATCTGGCTGGGTCTGGCGGTCTGGATTTTCAGGAAACAGCTCGGTCTGTACACCTGGCGCGAGCGGTCCGGCGTAATCACAGGAGAAACTGGGCCGCCGGGCCCGCCGCCGGCCACTTGAGAAAGGCCGGTCTCCGGATATACAATCCGCCGTCGCTTTTCGCCGTAACGCAGAGCGTTCCAAAGCCCGCTGCCGCACGGCACAGGGAAAAGAGGAGAATGTGAAATGCCTTTTGCAGGAGCCGTACCACGCCGCTGCGTGAACCTCCCGCCCGGTTCGCTTCGTGCCCTGATCTCCTGCATTCTCCGCAAGAGGGTTCAGGACGGGCCGGAGCTCGGTGAATTCACCAGCCGCATGGCCGACTGGCTGGGGGTGACCCACGTCTTCGGGGCGTCTTCCGGGCGCACGGCGTTCCAGCTGGCGCTGGAGGCGCTGGAAATCGAAAAGGGACGGGAAATCATCTTCCCGGTCTTCACCTTTCCGGTGATGCCCCTGGTGGCCAAGATGCTGGGCTACAAACCGGTGTTCTGCGACGTGGACCCGGAGACCTACAACGCCGGTCCGAAAGAGGTCGGGCCGCTGCTCAACGAGAGTACCGGCGCGGTGCTGGCCACCCACCTCTTCGGGCAGCCCTGCGACATCCGCGGTATCGCCGAACTGATCAAGGGGCGGGATATCCGGCTGATGGAAGACTGCGCCCATGCCTGCGGTGTTCGGGTGGAGGGCCAGCAGGCCGGCACCTTCGGGGACGTGGGTATCTTCAGCTTTGCCGAAGGCAAGAACATGCCCTGCTTTGGCGGCGGGGTCATCGCCACCTCTGACGATCTCATCGCGCAGCGGACCCGCGCCATCCTGGCCAGGACCGAGCAGGCGCCGGCCGGGGCCATACGCAATAAGGCCATCTCCATCTGGATCAAGTGGCTGCTGACCCGGCCGCTGGTCTTCGGCCTCACCGGCTACCCGGCCCTGCGCCTGAAGCTGGCCATGGGCAAGCCGCTGATGGACTCCTCGGTGGGCAACACCCTGCTTTCGAAGTTCGCCGCGTCAAATCCCACGATCACCCCGCTGGCCAACCTCTCGGCCGCCGTGGGCCTGCTCCAGCTGCGCCACATCGACGCCTTCAACGAGGGCGCGCGCCGCAACGCCGCCATCCTCACCGAACAGATCGGCGAGGTGCCCGGTGTCCGGCCCCCCGATTCGGCCGGCGGCACCAACATCTATGTCTACTACCCCCTCTCGGTGGATGCCGGCAACCGGGACGAGCTGCGCCACCGCCTGCTGCGCAACGGGATCGACACCAAGATCAGCGACATGTCCGACTGCTCGGTGCTCGACGAGTTCCGCGACGACGAGGGCCGTGCGGACAAAGCGCCGCCCCGCGAAGCGTCGATCATGGAAATCTGCGTCTACCCGGTGGTGCCCGAGAGCCAGATGTATAAAATCGCGAAGACCGTCCGGGCCTGGGCTTCGCTGCCGGAGCTATAGGATTGCCATGAAACCACCCGCACTGTCGCTCGAAGACCAGCAGCGCCTCTTCTATGCCCTGGACGAAAAAGTCCTCGGCCGCATTCTCAAGACCGTGGTGGAGGAGGAGCTCTCGGTGGTCTCGGGCGGCATCCTCGAGCGTTTCGAGCAGGCAGCGGCAGCCTTCTTCGGCGCGCGGCACGGCGTGGCGGTGTGCAACGGCACCGCGGCCCTGCACCTGGCCCTCTTCGCCATGGACCTTCAGCCGGGCGACGAGGTGCTGATGCCGGTCTACGGCTACTATGCCATGGCCCTGCCGGTCTGCATGATGGGGGCCAGGCCGGTCTTCTGCGACGTGCGCGAAGACGACCTGACCCTCGACCCGGACGACGTGGAGAAGATGATCACCCCCCGCACCCGGGCCGTCGTCGTCCACCAGCCCTGGGGGTGTCCCGCCGATGCCGACCGGCTGAGAGCGTTGGCCGACCAGCACGGGCTGAAGCTCATCGCCGACGTGTCCCATGCCCTGGGCACGCTGTGGCGCGGGCGGCCGCTGGGCCACTACTACGACTACATCTGCGCCTCCATGGGCAAGGGCAAGCTGATCTCCGGTGGTGAGCTGGGCCTGGTCACGGCCAACACCGACGACTGTCGTGACCGCATGCTGCTCTACGGGCACGTGAACCGCGTGCCCGGGGGCCTGCTCACCGACCGCTACAAGCACATCGCCAATGCCGTGGGCATCAAGTACCGCCCCCATGCCTTTGCCCTGGCCCTGGCCCTGGAGCAGATGAGCAGTTACCCCGAACGCTCGGCCCGGCTGGTGAACAATGTCCGCGCCTTCGAGCGGGCGCTGGGCGAGCTCCCGGGCTTTACCCCCTTCGCAACACCGGCCGAGGCCGACCGTGTGTACTGGCGCGTGGCCTTCCGCGCCGATGCCCGGCTGGGCGAGCCCAATGCCGTGCTCCAGCGCCTGCTGGACCAGGGCTGCACCGTGGTCAAGATCGGCGGGGTGCTGCTGCACCGGCACAGCGCCCTCACCGAGTACTACGGTGTGAAAACCGAGCGGCAGTTCCCCGCCGCCGAACGGATCTCCGCCCAGTGCCTCCAGGTGCCGGCCTTTGCCCTCTACGACGAAGCGATGGCCGCACGGGAACTCGCCGGGTTCGAAGCGGTCTCCAGGATCTGATCCGGCCGGGCGCCCCTCAGACGTTCAATCTCTATTGCGGTTGGTTGAGCACGGGATCGATGCCGACGCGGCGGGCCAGGTCGGAGGTGAACAGCCCTTCCGGGTCCAGACGCTTCTTGATCTCCAGCAGTTCCTGGTAGCGGGGGTAGACACGGTAGAACTGTTCGGGGGTCAGGACCTGGTCCTTGGCCAGATGGATCTTGCCGCCGTAACGCACAGTGGCATCGACAATTCGGTCGACGGCTTCGCGGCTGGCCGCTTCGTGGCGCTTCTTGGGGTGGAACTCGAAATTAAGGCTGTAGCCGTCTTCGGAGAAGGAGATCAAACAGTCGTCCGCCTGGTGACCGCGCAGGATGGTGGTGACCGGCGGGCAGGGTGACGACTGGCAGATCTCCATTATCTCGACGATGGCTTCGCGCGCCACGGAACGGGGAAAGGTGAGCTGGACGGTGTAGCCCCGCGGGCCGCAAACCAGGTGGGCCGGCGGTACGGTGAAACTGGCTTCGAAACTGAACCGCAAAAAGAGTTCGGAGTTGGAGGAGCGTCCCAGGCGGTAGGTCAGGCGGGACATGGCGTAGTAAAGCTTGTTGAACGTGATCATCATCGGCCGCTGGGCATGCAGCATCAACGACAGGAAGGGACCGAACTTCTCGTGCAGCGCCAGACCGAAGCGGCGGTGGTTGTCCAGGCGTTTGTAGCCCGCTTCGAGAAGTTCTCGGCGTTCCGTTTCGTTTTCAGGGCGTTCGATCCATTTGGCGGCATGGACCACGGAGCGCCCGATGTTGGAGCCGCGGGTGTAGGGATCCATCCAGACCACGGCCATGTCGTGGGATTTTTCGATGCGGGCCAGGATCTCCAGCATGTGGTCCACACCGGCCGCCGGGATGCGGTTGACCTCCACAAAGGGTGAGGGCACCGATTTGAGCTGCAGCGTGGCGTCCACCACGATGCCCAGCAGGCCCAGGCCTCCCACCACGGCGTTGAACAGCTCGTGGGAACGGTCGACGGAAACCGTCTCACCGTTGGCCAGCAGCAGGGTGAAACGGACCACCTGCCGGGCGAAACTGCCGTGGCGCCACCCGTCCTTGCCGTTGACGTTGACGCACATCGCTCCAGCCACGCTGGAGTGCGATTCGGTGGGGCTGGAGGGGAGCGTGAGCAGCAGGTGGTGGACCTGCTGGTAGATGTCGATGAGCCGGGTGCCGGCCTCCACGGTGATCTGTTTCTTCTCCTCGTCGAACTCGAGGATGCGGTTCATGCCGCTCATGTCCAGCAGGGCGTGGCCGTCGTTGAGCGCCAGGTCCCCGTAGCCGCGCCCGGCCCCGCGGGCACAGATGGTCATCTTGTGCTGCCGGCAGTAGTCCAGCGCCTCCCGGCACTGCTCGATGGTCGTCGGGCGGGCGACGAGGGAGCGCGTGGTTATGGAGCCGACCAGCGATTTCAGCTCCTTCCACTCCATAAAGCTCGGCGGTGACTGGGGGTCAGATTGCATGATCGCGCTCCGCAGGCTCACCTGTCGCAAGCCTCACGGCCGTCTTGACACAGCAGGTGTTCGAATCAGGTCTGAAATACGGTGATTCCAGGGTAAGCTACCAAATTCCCCTGCAATGTCAAGAGATGGAACCAAGGCCGGCGGGTAGACCCGGCACAATTTTGACGGTTCGGCCGGGTGGTTTTCAACCGGCAGCAGTGATATTCTGAGTCATGGACCTTCACATCGACCAGCAGTCCATCCGCCGCCAGTTTCCGGCCCTGGCTTCGGACACCGTTTTTCTGGAAAATGCCGGTGGTTCCCAGGTGCCCCGGGTGGTGGCCGACCGGATGCGCGAGTACATGCTGAACTCCTACGTTCAGCTGGATGCCGGCTATGCCCTCTCCACCAGAGCCACTGAAACAGTGGACCGGGCCCACCAGTTCATCAACCTGTTGATGAACGGTACGCGGACGGGCCAGGTGGCGCTGGCCTCGTCCTGCTCGGTGCTCTGCCGGATGCTGGCCGACTGCTACGCCGCGGTTCTCTCACCGGGCGATGAACTGATCATTGCCCAAACCGCCCATGAGGCCAATGCCGGGCCGTGGGCCTCCCTGGCCGGGCGGGGGATGACGGTGAAGGTCTGGAAGATGGACCCCCGGACCTGCACCTGTCCTCTGGAAGGTCTTCAACGCCTGCTTACTTCCCGCACCCGCATCGTCGCCTTCCCCCATGTGTCGAACCTGCTGGGCGATATCGTCGACCTGGAGGGCATCGTCCGCCTGGCCCACCAGGCCGGGGCCCGGGTGGTGGTGGACGGTGTGGCCTTTGCCCCGCACCGCGCCATGGACGTGGAGGCCTGGGACGTGGACTGGTATGTCTACTCCACCTACAAGGTCTACGGCCCGCACATGGCCGCGCTCTACGGCAAGCACGAGGCCTTTGCCCAGCTGACCGGGCCGAACCACTACTTCATCCCCGACGACCAGGTCCCCTACAAGTTCGAACTGGGGGGGGCGATCCACGAGGGCTGTGCCGGCCTGCTGGCCCTGGGGGACTACCTGTCCTTCCTCTCCGGCCGGGACCGGGTGGATCGTGAGACCGTCACCGGGGCCTTCGAACTGATGACCCGCTGCGAGCTGCCGTTGCAGGAGCGTCTGCTGGACTACCTGCTGGGGCATCCGCGGGTGCGCGTGGTGGGCCCGGAAAGTGCCGGTCGCTCCCGGGTGGGGACGGTCAGCTTTCTCCACCGGGATCTCTCCTCGCGGCAGATCGCCGAGGCCGCCCACCGGCGGAACATCGGCATCCGCAACGGTCACATGTATGCCCACCGTCTTTGCACGGCCCTGGGCCTGGACCCCGATGACGGCGTGGTCCGGGTGAGCATGGTGCACTACAACACTGCCGAGGAAATCGATCGCCTGATTGCCGTGTTCGAGGATGTATTGTGAGGTTATGTCCGCTCTTGATCTGAATGCCCCGCCGGCAGCACCTTGACCACCACCACTGTCATGTCGTCAGCCTGGGGAGCCCGGCCGGTGAAGAGCAGCACGTCGCGGAGGATCCGTTCCTTGATCTCCTCCGCAGGCAGGGGGCCGGTATCCATGTTGGCCAGCAGCTTTTTCAGGGCCTCCAGCTCGTAGAGGTTATGCTCGGAATCGCTGGCTTCGGGGATCCCGTCGGAGTAGAGCACCAGAACATCACCGACCTCAAGCTGGACCGTCCGTTCGAGGTATGCGGTATCCTCCACCACGCCGAGCGGGAACCTCGGCCCCTTCCGTTCCAGAAAGCTGATGGTCTCACCCGATTTGAGCAGGGGGTGGCTGAATCCGGCGTTGGCAAAGGTCAGCCGCCTCGTTCCGGTATCGATATCGGCCAGGAGCAGCGTGACGAACATCTTTCCCGAAGTTTTGCGAAAAAGCGGCCGGTTGAGGCTGCTCATGATGCCGGCCGCGGTTCCTCCCCCGGCCACCTCGGAACAGATCATTCCCGAGGACATCACGGCAATCATCGCCGCCTGCATCGCTTTGCCCGAAACGTCGCCCACGGCAATGCCGAATCGCTGGTGCTCATCGTCGAGCCAGAAATAATCGAAGAAGTCGCCCCCCACCTCGTTGGCCGGGCGGGTGATCCCCGAGATGTCGAGATCCGGCACCACGGGGTCGCTGTGGGGCATGATCGACATCTGGGCCGCGTGGGCCGCCTGCAGCTCGGCCGCCATCCTCTCGTTGCGCACCTTACGCTTGAAAAAGGGGTAGATGAGGAGGAGCAGGGCGCACGCCGACAGGACCCGGAAGGACCAGGTCTGCCAGAAGGGCGGCGTGATGGTCAACCGGATCGACGTTCCGGCCTCGTTCCAGATGCCGTCGTTGTTCGACCCCTTGACCCGGAAATTGTAGTTCCCCGGGGGCAGTGTGGTGTAGGTGGCGATCCGCCGGGAAGCATCGGTTTCGATCCACTGCTCGTCGAGGCCCTCCATCATGTACGCATAGCGGTTTTTCATCGGGGCGGTGAAGTCCAGCGCCGCGAACTCGAAGGAGAATACATAGTCCCGGTGTGAGAGAACCAGCTCCTCCATCATTCCTACCGGTTTCTCCAGTGGAACTCGTTGGTTCAGTTTGAGAAAGGCGGTCAGTTCCACCGGCGGGACGTGCGGATTGTGCCGGATCTTCAGGGGAAAGAAGGTGTTGAACCCGTTGATCCCGCCAAAGAAAAGTTCACCGTTAGCGCTGCGGTGGAACGAGCCGCCGTTGAACTCGTTGCTCTGCAGGCCGTCCTCCACGGTGTAGTTGCGAAACGTTTCGCTCTGGGGGTCGAAATTGGAGAGACCGTAGTTGGTGCTCAGCCAGAGCCGCCCCTGCTCGTCTTCGAGAATACCGTAGACCGAATTGTTGGAAAGCCCGTCCTTTTCAGTGTAGGTTTTGAAGGTGCCGTTTTCCCGGTTGAAGCGGCACAGCCCCCCGCCCCAGGTGCCGATCCAGATCTCGCCCGAGCGGTCTTCGTGAATCGCGAAGATGAAGTCGTTGCTCAGGCTGGTCGGGTCATCCTGGTCGGCACGGTAGTGGGTGAACTCTCCGCTTTGCCGGTCAAGGATGTTTATTCCACCGCCCTGCGTCCCGAGCCAGAAGACGCCGCGGCTGTCCTCGATGATCACCCGGACATAGTCGTTGCTCAGGCTGCCCGCGGCGTCCGGATCGGTGCGGTAGGTGGTGAACGTTTCGCTCTCCCGGTCAAACCGGTTCAGGCCGCCGCCATTGGTCCCCACCCAGATATCGCCGGCGCTGTCCTCGTAGATTGCCCTGATCTCGTCATGGCTCAGGCTGTTCGGATTTCCGGGATCGTGCCGGTAGGAACGGAAGGTCCCGCGCTCCCGGTCAAAACGGCAGATCCCGCCGCCGTGGGTCCCGATCCAGATGGTGCCCTCGTTGTCGGCGCTGATCACCCGGACGATATCGCTGGAAATACTCGTCGGATCATCAGGATCGTGACGATAGTGGCGGTAGTTGTTGGTGCTGCGGTCCAGACGGTTCAGACCGCCTCCGTGAGTTCCGATCCAGAGGATCCCGTCCTGGTCCTCGTGGATCGCCCAGACGATGTCGGCGGAAAGGCTGTTCGGGTCGCCGGGGTCGGGCTTGTGGTGGATGAACTTCCTCCTGTTTCGGTCAAAGCGGTTGGTCCCGCCGCCATATGTTCCAAGCCAGATGACGCCCGAACGGTCCTCGTGAATGGCGTAGATCTCGTCGTAACTGAGACTGGTCGGGTTGTGGGGGGCGTGCTTGTAGTGGTGAAAGACTCCCGATTCCCGGTCGAAGAGGTTGAGCCCGCCGCCGTTGGTCCCGACCCAGAAACCGCCGTTGCGGTCCTCGTGCATGGCATAGACCTGGTCGTGGCTCAGGCCGGCGTGAGCGTCCGACTGGCTGTGGAACCGGGTGAAGGAATCGCTTTCCGGGTCGAATCTGTTCAGGCCGCCGCCCACGGTCCCGACCCACAGCGTGCGTTCTCTGTCGGTATAAATCGCCCTGACCCTGTCGTGGCTCAGGCTGCGCCTGTCTGAGGGGTCGTGCCGGTACCAGGTGAACAGAAGGCGGTTCCGTTCGAAGCGGCCGAGACCCCCGCCGTCGGTGCCGACCCAGAGTTCACCGGAGGGCGCTTCGTGGACCGCCCGGATCACGTTGCTGCCGGAGGAGGTCGGGCTGTCCGCTTCGCTCAAGTAGCGGGTGAAGTTCCCGGTGTCCGGGTCAAAGCAGTTCAGGCCGTTGTCGGTGCCGATCCAGATCAGGCCGTCACGTCCTTCCACGATGCGGTTGGCGTTGTTGTTGCTGAGGCTCGACGGGTTGTCCGGGTCGTGCTGGTAAAGGATGAACTGCCGGGTCATCGGATCGTAGCGGTTGAGGCCACCCTGGAAGGTGCCGATCCAGATCCGGCCCCGACGATCCTCGCAGAGCGAGAGGATATGGTTGTAACTCAGGGTGTTCTGGTCATCGGGGTCATTGCGGAAGACGGTGAAATCGTATCCGTCGTATCTGTTCAGCCCATCCTCGGTGCCGAACCAGAGGAAACCGCGGCGGTCCTGGATGATGCACTCCACGATGCTCTGCGAGAGCCCGCTTTCGATGGAAATCTCTTCGAACTCGATCTCGGGTGCCCGGGCCGGCTCTGCACCGGCCGTGCCGGCAAGGCTGAACGTTACCAGCAGAATGATCCAACTCAGGATGAACCTGGTCATCGGCCCTCTCCGAAAGATCGTGTGGCTGCCGCAGGGATTGTTGCCGAGGTCATTATCCCTCAACCGGACCGATATTCAAGACCCGCTACCAGCCGCCCCCCCCGCCGCCGCCACCGCCGCCCCCGGATGAACCGCCGCCGCCGCTGCCCGAGGAGGAGCCCGGCGCGGTGGAGGACGAGGCGATGGCTCCGGAAAAGCTGCTGCCCAGCCCGGAGGCGAAACTGGATGTGTTGAGCCCGGTCCAGGATCTACCGGAATACCAGGACGGGGACCAGGCGCCGCTCTCTTCCGGCCCCACCGCCAGAACCTTCTCGAACTGTTCGCTCCACTGGTTCTCCACGTCCAGCGCCATGGCGTGGGGCAGATACCGCTCGAACAGTTCCGGGGTACGGTCGGGCGGGTGCAGAAACTCCAGGCGCTCCTTTTCCGCCACCGAGAGGAAGAGACGGAAGCCCTCGATGCGGTCCATCAGCTTGCGGCCCACCGGAGTGGGGGCCTTGAGCAACTGGTAGAAGAGGACGTTGAGCAAGAGGATTCCCGCCAGGGCCACGGTGGCGGCCGGGGAGACGGCCCTGGCAAAGAACGCCAGGCCAACCACCTCTCCGCCCAGGAAGGGGGTCAAAAACGCGCCCAGCACCAGTGCCTGGATCAGGGCGGCCACTCGTCCCTCCCGCCGGGTAATGGCGTCACGCAGGAGACGCCACAGTTTGAGCACCATGAAGAAGACGCCGAAGCTCCAGATGGAGAGCCAGAGGGAGATGAACAGCGCTTCCGGCCGGATGGGTGGCATGAGCACGATGGAGAGTACGGCCAGCAGGGTCAAGGCCAGTCCGGGGAAGAAGAAGGCCCGGTTGACCACGAAGTAGACCTTCTCGCATTCGTCCCGCAGGCTCGACTTCAGGCCGTTCATCGCCCCGCTGATCGTTTTGTGGTTGGTGTTCTTGAGGGTGATGGCGGCTCTTCCCGCCAGCAGTTTGTCCAGCACCTTTTTCTCGCCCCGGCTCAGACCGTCGTTGCCGCTGCCGGATATTTTACGCACGGTGAAGACTTTGTCCTTCTCCTTGATCGTCAGCTTGCCCTTCACCGCCAGGTTGACCACGGCCGCGGCAAAGGTCTTGTGGTCGAAGCCCATGCGGTGGACAAAACGCATGGCCGCCGGCGAGAGCCCCTTGGGCGGCTCGAACAGCGGGATGACGGTGCCCCGGGCCGGGTCGCGGCCCACGGCCAGCCAGGCGGCGAAGTAGTAGAGCAGCAGGAAGACAAACCAGCAGAGGCCGGCGATGGCCGCGGCGTTGTCTTTCAGCATGGTGCCGAGGTTTTCCGCGGTGGAGGGCTGCTGGACCAGGCCTTTGGGCCAGGAGACGGCCACGGTGAGCCCCTCGTACGGCTTCAGCGGCCTGGTGGTGCTGAAGGCCATCCGGTTCCCGCCGGATTGATCTGCCTGGTAGTCGTTTCCCGTGGCGCCATCCGGGCCGGTATAGCCGGAGTGCTCCAGCACCCGGGCGCCGGCGGGCAGCTCGATCTCCGCCTCGGCCCGGTCAATGGGCAGGCTCCACTGGCTGCCGGTGACGTTCCAGTAGAGTTCGTCAAAGGTGTCGAAGTAGCCCAGCTGCCGGTCGGTGACGTAGGTCAGGGTGTAGGTGTACTCACCGGCGTCCAGGAACACGTCGCTCCGGCCCACAAAGATCCGGATCCCGTTGGGGGCCTTTTCCAGGTGGTAGGGTTCGGGGCGGCCGTCACGAGTCACTTCGGTCACCTCGAAGCGCACCGTGACCCGCTTGTGGAAGCGGTTGATGTAGGTGGTGGGAAACGCGCGGACAATGCCCCGCTTGATCTCTTCCCGGCGGCAGTTGACCTGGATCGTCTCGGTGACCGTGACACTGGAATCCGGGTCGACGCGAATCCGGCTGCTGAAGAGCAGAATCCGCTCGACGCCCTGGTCCGCCCCTGCCGGCGCCGCCGGAAGGAGCAGCCCCACCAGGACCAGGAGCAGCAGCACTGTGCGCAGGAAAGACATGTTTCAGCTGAATTCCACTTTCGGCACCTGGCGGTCCCCCGGGATCTCGATCTCGAAATACTCGGCCGTATTGAAGCCGAAGCCCCGGGCCACCAGGTTCGAGGGGAAGGACTCCACCAGGATGTTCATGTTTCGCGCCGTCCCGTTGTAGTAACGGCGGGCCAACTGGATCTCTTCTTCGATCTTCTCCAGCGATTCCTGCAATTCGGCGAAGTTTTTATCCGCCTTCAGGTCGGGGTAGTTCTCCGCCACGGCGAAGAGCCGGCCCAGCGCGGCGCCAAGCAGGCCTTCGGCCTGGCCTTTCTCACCGAGGCTGCCGGCGTCGGCGCAGCGGGCCCGCATGCGGGTCACTTCCTCGAGGGTGCCTTTCTCGTGGGCCATGTATCCCTTCACCGTTTCCAGGAGATTGGGGATCAGGTCCGCGCGGCGTTTCAGCTGCACGTCGATACCGCTGGCGCCCTCCGCGACGAGGTTTCGCGACTTTACCAGATTGTTGTAGATGCTGACTCCCCAGAAGAGAATCGCCGCCGCGATCAGAATCGGAACAAGTGAGAAAATCATCGCCGCCCTCCATCGGTGGTCCACAAGGTTCTCTTCGGCCCGCTGCGGGCTGAACTGCACCCCGGCCCGGCGGGCCTTCCACGGTGCGGAATCGGTGACGCCGCTAAAAACCACCGCCGGCGATAGCGCCCCCGCTGGTCAGCTGCAGGTCTGAATACGCGTCGAAGTCCACCGTATCGACCAGCGTGGTGGAGCCGCCGCCCACCTTCCAGGCCCGCACCAGGGCGGGGCGGGCCGGGTCGGGTCCGGGAACGGTGAGTATTTCGGCGGTGCCGTCATTGTCCAGGTCGAGGGTCGACACCCTGAGGCCGAAACGGGAGTCAGCCAGGGGATAGGCGAAGAGGTTCACCGCCGCCACCGGGGTCAGCGCGACCCCGTCGTAGTCCCAGGCCCGGAGGTGCGCGCCAAAGATCTCACCCGGCCCGGCGCCGGTGATGATCTCGTCGAAGCCGTCGCCGTCGATGTCGCCGCAGGCTACGTTGACCCCCCATTTTAGCGTGCCGTAGGCAAAGTAGTTCACCCCGGGGATCGGCACGGTGGTCCCGCTGCCGTCATGGTCCCAGCCCCGGACGTGGGGCCCGAACACGGCTCCCGGCCCGGCGCCGGTGACGATTTCGTCAAAGCCGTCGCCGTCGATGTCGCCGCAGGCCACGTTGACCCCGTACTTGTTCGTGCCGTAGGCCATGTAGCTGACCCCCGGGATGGCCGCGGCCGTTGAGCCGTCCACGTTCCACCCGCGCACGTGGGGCCCGAACACGGTCCCCGGACCGGCGCCGGAGACTATTTCGTCGAAGCCGTCGCCGTCGATGTCGCCGCAGGCCACGTTGACCCCGTACTTCAGTGTGCCGTAGGCCTGCAGGTTCACTTGCGGCAGCGGGGTCCCCCCGCCGTCAAAGGCGCGGATGTGCGGGCCGAAGATGGCGCCGGGGCCCGGCCCGGTGACCACGTCGTCCAGCCCATCACCGTCCAGGTCGCCGCAGGCGGTGTTCACGCCAAAGGCGTCCACCCCGTAGGCCGTCCACTGGGAGAGGTGGGAACCCGTTGCCTGGGGGTCGAAGGTGCGGACCAGCGGCGGGTTGTCACTGCCGGGGCCGGGGCCGGTGACGATTCGCGGCAGCCCCGTGCCGTCGCCAACCACCATGGAGAAAAAGCTGCGGCCGTAGGTCCCGGCCACCAGGGTACGGGTTTGCTCCTGGAAAACCAGGCTGTTGACCACCACCTCGGGCAGGCCGGCGCCCAAAGCGTGCCAGCTCTCGCCGCTGTTCAACGTCTCGAAAACCCCCACGTCGGTGGCGGCGTACCAGCGGCCGGTTATCGACGGGTCGATCACCAGGTCGTTGACCGGCGCTTCGGGCAGGTTGCCGGACACCGGCGTCCAGCTCTGGCCCAGGTCGGTGGTGCGGAAGATGTGGGGCAGCGGTTCGTTCCAGCGGAAGCCGGAGATGGTGACCAGGGCCGCCTCCCGGTCGCGGGGGGACGGCCGGACAGTGGTGACCCAGCGGACCGGCAGACCGGCCGAGACATCGGCCCAGTCGCCGCCGCCGTCGGCGGTCACCGAGACCTGTCCGTCGTCGCTTCCGGCCCAGATTACCTGGCCGTCCAGCGGTGATACCGCCAGGGTGGTCAGGGTGCCGTTGACCTGGCCCGGGTTGCCGGAGTGCGGCCCGCCGGTGAGGTCCGGGCTGACCGCGGTCCAGCTGGTGTTGCCGGTGCTGCGGTAGACCTTGTTGGTGCCGAAGTAGCGGCGGTCGGGAGCGGTGGGATCCTGGCTCAGCGGCGAGTTCCAGTTGCGGCGGTCACCGCCGCCGATGCCGCTGGTGGCCCCGGAAAATGACGATCCGCCGTTGCCTGAATAGACCAGTTCGCCGTACTGATACTGGGCCCAGAGGCGGCTGGAGTCGAGGGGGTGGACCAGCGGCTGGAACCCGTCCCCGCCGTAGATCATCTGCCAGTCGTCCAGCGCCCCGGTGAGGGTGCGGATGGTGCCGTTGTCCTGGGCGCCGTGGTAGAGGGCGTCGGGGTTGCCGGCGTCGAGGGCCGCGCGGTAGACCTGGGTGATCGGCAGGTCGGGCAGCTTGACCCAGCCGGTGCCGCCGTTGGTGGAGCGGTAGACCCCGCCGTCGTTGCCTTCGTAGATCACCGGGTCCGTGCCGGGGCCGAAGTCGAGGGCGTGGTGGTCCACGTGCATCGAGCCTCCGGCCCAGGACCAGGAACTGCCGCCGTTGGTGCTGCGGTAGAAGTCGAGGCCGAGGACAAAGATGGTGTCGGGGTCGCGGGGGTGGGTCCGCACGTTGCCGAACCACCAGCCGTAGGAGGAGAAGACGCCGGAGATGCTGCCGTCATTGGTCCGGGTCCAGCTGCTGCCGCCGTTGCTCGTGACGTAGAGCCCGTCAAAGTAGCCGGTGCGGTCGGCGTAGACCGCGTGCATCACGTCCGGCTGATCCTGGCAGAGGCTGAGGCCGATGCGGCCGCTGTTGGCCGTGGCCGCCGGCAGCCCGCCGCCCACCTGGGACCAGCTGTCCCCGCCGTCGGTGGTGCGGTGGACACCGCAGGTGGCGCCGCCGTAGCGGTAGAACTCGGGCTGGCGGATCCGCTCCCACATGGCGGCGAAGAGCACATCGGGGTTGTCCGGCCGCATCACCAGGTCCACGCAGCCGGTCTCTGTCCCGCTGTAGAGGACATTCTCCCAGCTGGCCCCGCCATCGGTGCTGCGGTAGACACCCCGGTCGGTGGAGCCTTCCCAGAGGTGGCCCATCACGGCGACGAATATCCGCTGGTTGTCCGAGGGGTCGATCCTTATCCGGCCGATGGAACCGCTGT
Organism: uncultured Acidobacteriota bacterium; assembly: GCA_963836075.1. Lineage (GTDB taxonomy): Bacteria > Acidobacteriota > JAQAZP01 > JAQAZP01 > JAQAZP01 > JAQAZP01. The sequence continues at coordinate 1,600,505 of CAWIIB010000001.1, read as the reverse complement.
TCTCCAGCCCCAGGGCGGTCCAGCTCTCACCCATGTCGGTGGAGCGGAAAAGGCCCGCCCCGCCGTAGGCCACGCTGCCTCCGCCCGGGTTCACCTCACCGGTGCCGGCGTAGATCGTCTGGCGGTCCGTGGGGTCTATGGCCAGGGCGCCGATGGAGAGGCTCGGCTGCTGGTCGAAGAGTGGCGTCCAGTGCTGTCCGCCGTCGGTGCTGCGCAGCACACCGCCCTCGGCGGCCCCGGCGTAGATGATGTCGTCGTCCAGGGGATCGACGACCACGTCGGTCACCCGTCCACCCACGTTGGTCGGCCCCCGGGGGATCCAGCTGCCGCCGCGGGCCGGGGCCTGTGACTTGAGCAGCCGGGCCTGCTCTTTGGCGCTGCGCCAGTGTTCCAGCGGGATGTGGCCCAGGGGATAGGCACGCTCGGCGTGGAACCAGGGGTTCGGCGCCTTCGGCAGCGTCCGCTCCGGTTGCGGCGCATGCCCGATCCGGAGAGCGATCAGCAGACAGGCGGCGGCCAGGGCGGACAGGAAAGCCAGGCGGCGCAGAAACGACCAGTGGAAGAACGGAGACGTATGATAAGTTTTCACAATCATTCCTCTGCCGCCGCATGCGGCGTAACAGGCAACCCGTCGGGTATCGGCCCTGGCTGGGGCAACTCATTATTACGGGGAGCGGGGCTTGGTGCAAGAACTATCAGCCGTCGGCCGGTCCGCGCACGTCCAGCAGGTGAAGGAATTTGTGGTTGGCCGCGGGCAGCGGAAAACGGTTGATCTCTCCCGGCCGGATCCAGCGGTGATCCACCGGTCCGTCCAGCTTCACCCGGCCGGAAAGGCAGCGGCAGCGGAAGACGTCCATCTCGATGCGGAAGTGGGAGTAGGCGTGGCGCACCCGGGTCAGTTTCTCCACCACCGCCACCTCCAGGCCGGTTTCCTCCCTGATTTCCCGCCGGCAGGCTTCTTCCGCGGTCTCCCCCTTCCGCACTCCGCCCCCGGGAAACTCCCACAACCCGCCCAGCAGCCCGGTGGGCGCCCGCCTGGTGATCAGGATCCGGCCCCGCCGCTGGACCACCCCCACCGCCACCTTCCGCAGGGGGCTGCGGCTGCGCTGAACCCGCTGCGGCAGCTCCCGTTGGCGGCCGGTCTGAAAGGCCCCGCAGTAGACGCTCACCGGGCAGTCATCGCAGCGGGGGGTGCGTGGGCGGCAGATCCGGGCGCCGAACTCCATCAGTGCCTGGTTGAAGTCGCCGGGGCGCCCGCGGTGCAGCAGGGCATCGGCATGCTGCTGGAAGAGAGGCCGGGATGAAGCGCTGTTCACCGGTGTGTCGAGGAGAAAAAGCCGGGCCAGCACCCGCTTGACGTTGCCGTCCACCACGGCCCGCTCCTGGCCGCCGGCGATGCTGGTCACCGCCGCGGCGGTGTAGTCGCCCACGCCGGGCAGGGCGCGAAACTGTTCGTATCCCCCGGGCACCCGTCCACCATGCTCGCGCACAACCTGGCTCGCGGCCGCGTGGAGGTTCCGGGCCCGGGCATAGTAGCCGAGCATCTCCCAGGCCTTGAGCACATCCACCAGATCGGCGGCGGCCAGCGCCGCCACGTCGGGGAAGCGCTCGAGAAACGGGCGGTAGTATTCCATGACCCGACCGGTCTGGGTCTGTTGCAGCATCACTTCCGAAACCCAGACGGCATAGGGGTCGGATGTCTCTCGCCAGGGGTAGTCCCGGCGGTGCCGGTCATACCAGTCCAGCAGGCGCCGGCGGAAATGCGGTGCGCGGCGCGGCGTGATCAGTCTGGGTTCTGATGATCGCACAATACTGCTCCCGGCAATGATAGTAACAACCCCAGTGTATCGCATCCGGGCCAGCTGTTGCCGATGACATTGACCGCGGTATTCCTGAAGATGGTTTGACAATCCGGAAAACGCTTGTTTATCATGACGGACTTCAGGAATCATCTGTTCCCCGTCAGGCGGGGCATCCCCATGGAATCCGGATGAATAGGCTGGCAAACAATCCCGAACAGCGCCACCTGTTCAGGGAACTGGTGGCCCAGATCTTCTCCCAGCTTCCCGCTGCGCTCTACGCCACCCTCCTGCTGTCCACGCTGATGGTTCTGGTCCTCTGGAATCTTTTCCCCAGCGGGATCCTGTTCACCTGGCTGGGGGTGGTCTGGACGATCATCGCTTTCCGTTTTGTTCTCTACTACGTGCATCGAGGGTTTGCGGGCCAGCGCCTGACCCAGGAGCGGTGGCTGACGCTCTATTCGATCAGTGCCCAGATGTCAGGGGTTGCCTGGGGACTGGCGCCAATCCTCTTCTGTTCGCCAGAGTCACCTCAGACCAATGTGTTCATCGCCTTTGTCCTGGGCGGTCTCATTGCCGGGGCGGCGGGTTCCATGGCTGCGTTGAAGGTCACCATGCGGATTTTCACCGCGCTGCTCTGCGTGCCGGTGATCGTCATCTTCGTCCTCTACGGAGACAACCTGCACCTGGTCATGGGGCTGATGATGGCTATTTTTGGCGGGGCCTACCTGGTGCTCTCCTCCAACATGGGCCGGATGATCGTCAACTCGCTCACCTTGAGACACGAGAACAGCCATGAAATCGAGGAGCGGCGAAAGGCCGAAACCGAGCTGCGGCTGATCAAGGAGGACCTGGAACAGACGGTGAACCTGCGGACCGGCCAGTTGGAGGCCGCCAACGATGAACTGTCGAGAGAGATTGCCGAACGGTTGCAGGCCGAGGCGAGGTTGCGGGAGAGCGAGGAGCGGTTCCGCAGCCTGGTGGAATCCTCCAGCGACTGGATCTGGGAAGTGGACCGGGAGGGGGTCTACACCTATTCCAGCCCCAGTGTGTCGTCGATTCTCGGCTATTCCCCCCAGGATGTGGTGGGCCGGGCGTTCTACGAGTTCATGCCGCCTGAAGAAGCCGAACGGACCAGGGCGACATTCGACTCGAACCGCGCCAGCGGGTTGCCCTTTGTGGGCCTGGTCAACCGCAGCCTGCACCGGGACGGCCGTGAAGTGGTGATGGAGACCAGCGGCGAACCGATCCTGGACAGCGATGGTGAACTGGTGGGGTTTCGCGGCATCGACCGGGAAATCACCATGCGCGTGCGGCACGAGGAGGAAACCCGGAAGGTTGAACACCTCCAGTCGCTGGGTCTGCTGGCCGGCGGTATCGCCCATGACTTCAACAACCTGCTCACCGCCATCTTTGGCAACATCGAACTGGCCTCGCTGGACCTGGAAGAAGGTTCCCGTGCGGCGAAGTCTCTCGAGGAAGCGGTGGCCGCCATGGAGCAGGCCAGAAAACTGACCGGCCAGTTGCTCACCTTCTCCAAGGGCGGCAGCCCGGTGCTGCAGACCACCTCCATACGCGACCTGATTCTCAACACCTGCGACTTTTCCTTGAGCGGGTCGGCGATCCGGTGCGAATACGATCTGGCGGACGACCTGTGGCCGGCGGTGGTGGATTCGGGCCAGATCTGGCAGGTGCTGAACAACCTGCTGACCAATGCCAGGGAGGCGATGCCCGATGGCGGTACGGTGCAGGTGGCGGCGGCCAACGTCTTACTGGGTGAAGACTCCCCCCTGGCACTGCCCGGTGGCGGATACATCAGGGTTTCGGTGAAGGACCAGGGAAGGGGAATAGGGAAGGCCGATCTGTTGCGGGTCTTCAATCCCTATTTTTCCACCAAGAGACTCGGTGCAGAGAAAGGGACCGGTATCGGCCTGGCCGTCTGCCATTCGGTGATCGAGAAACACAAGGGGCACATCTCAGTGGAGTCATCGCCCGGAGAGGGCACCACGGTGGTCTTTCACCTTCCGGCGAGCTCGGCCGCAGCAGGTGACCATGGTGCTGACGAAGCCGCGATCCGGCCGGCCCCGGTGGTCTGCCGGGTACTGCTGCTGGAGGACGACGAATCGGTGATCAGTACCACCACCAGAATTCTTGATCGCCTGGGGCACACCGTGGTGTTGGCCCGGAACGGCGCCGAGGCCATCGAAGCGCAGAGCCGTGCGAAGGAGACGGAGGAACCTTTCGACCTGCTGCTGCTCGACCTCACCATTAGGGGGGGGATGGGGGGGCGGGAGGCCGTGGGGAAACTGAAGGCCATCGATCCCGACGTCATCGCCGTGGTCACCAGCGGCTACGCCGATGACCCGGTGATCGCCAATTGCCGGGATTTCGGGTTCGACGCCTCGTTGATCAAGCCGTTCAACCTCAATACCCTGCGCAGCCTCATCGAAGATCTCGTCCAGGATCGCAGCAGCTGACCGGTTCACGGCTCGCACCCCTACCGGGCATCGAACTGACCCGCACCCCGTGGGTGAAGCCGGCGGGATCGAAGGCCAGAAACATTAGGGCGCCCGCTCCGTTCACCGACACCCCGTCGTATGTCCAACCCGCCACCAGGGGGGGATGATCCACCCCCGGCCCGGGACCGGTGAAAATCTCCGCGGTGCCGTCGCCATCAAGATCACCGCAGGCGACGTTGACCCCCCAGGCCAGTCCGGAGTAGGCCAGAAAGTTCATGCCCGGTATGGCGCTCACGCCGGTGGCTCCGTCAAGGTTCCAGCCGCGGACATGCGCGGCGAACACCGCACCAGGGCCGGCTCCGGTGACGATCTCGTCCATACCGTCCCCGTCGATGTCGCCACAGGCCACGTTGACCCCCCACTTGTGGGTCCCGTAGGCCAGGAAGGAGAGCCCCGTAATGGCTGAGGCCGGTCCGGCCCCGTCCACGTTCCAGCCGCGGACGTGCGGGCCGTACACGGCCCCCGGTCCGGCCCCGGTGATGATTTCATCAATGGCGTCGCCGTCCACGTCGCCGCAGGCCACGTTGACGCCCCATTTCGGTGTGCCGTAGGCGAGGAAGGAGAGTGCGGGGATCGCCGCGGCAACGCCCGATCCGTCCCAGTTCCACCCGCGCACATGGGGGCCGAACACCGCTCCCGGACCGGCCCCGGTGATGATTTCGTCGAAGGTGTCACCGTCCGTGTCGCCGCAGGCCACGTTGACGCCCCACTTGCTGGTCCCGTAGGCCAGGAAGGAGATTCCCGGGATGGGGCTGCCGTCCAGGCGGAACCCGCGGACGTGAGGCCCGTACAACGGGCCCGGCCCCGGCCCGGTGACCAGTTCCGCCGATCCGTCGGCATCGAGGTCGCCGAGGGCCATGGAAGCCCCGAACCCCGCGGCGCCGTAAGGGGCGATCTCCACCAGGGGTTCCCCGGGAAATCCCGGTCTGAACAGACGGATCAGCGGGGGATTACTGTGGCCCGGGCCGGGCGCGGCCGCGATCAGCGACGACAGCGGAGTGCTGTTCAGCAATACGGTCACCGTGTCATGCCCGGACATGGCCAGCACCGCGTCCGGGGCGCGGTCACCGTTGAGGTCACCAACGGTCAACCCGGAGGGCGCGCCCTTGAGCGGGATGTGCAGAGTTTCACCAAAGGTGCCGTCGCCCTTGCCCGGCAGGATGGCCACGGCCTCCGTTCCGGCCGAGGCGGCCAGCAGATCGGTGAACCCGTCGGCGTCCAGGTCACGGGCGAGCATGCCGGTCATCTCGCTGCCGGCCAGGACCTCTCCCGCCGGGCGGAAGGTCCCGTCACCGTTGTTCAGCAGGATGCTGATCCGGTCGGACTGGTTGCGGCCCACGGCCAGGTCGGGGAACGGGTCGCCGTCCAGGTTCCCCGCGGCCAGGCCCCGGGCCAGCGGGGCGGTGGCCGCCGTGCCCGGGGTGAAGGCGCCGGTCCCGTCGTTGATCAGGATGTGAACCAGGCCCGCCCGGTCGTCCACGGCGATGTCGGGGTCACCGTCGCCGTCCAGGTCGGCCACCACAGAGGTCGACGGCTGGCCGGAACCCGGATAGAACAGGGGGCCGGCAAAGGAGCCGTCCCCGTCGTTGATCGCCACCGCCACCATGGCGGAGCCCCCGTTGGTCAGCACCAGGTCGGGATAGCGGTCGCCATCAACGTCCCGGGCTGCGACGGTATTCGGGCGGAAACCGAAATCGTGTGTGGTGAGACCGGTGAAGCCGCCGGCCCCGTCATTGGTCAAGGTGGTCAGGCCCTGGCCCGCACTGCTGCGCACCACCAGGTCGAGATCGCCGTCCCGCTCGAGATCGGCCAGCCGTACCAGGTCGGGAGCGGGACCGGCGGCCACACCGTCCGGCTGGTCAAAAGTCCCGTCGCCCCGGCCGCGGAGAAGGCTCACCTCGCTCCCCCCGCCGCCGGCAACCGCCAGGTCCACCAGCCCGTCACCGTCGAGGTCGCCCTGGGCCGTGTCCAGCGGCTCGTCCCCGGCCTCGTAGTCCGGGGCACTGCGGAAGGTCCCGTCCCCCCGTCCCAGGAGGACGCAGACCCGCCGCTGCAGGTCGTTGAGCACGGCGGCGTCCAGCAGGCCGTCACGGTTCAGGTCGGCCAGCAGGACCAGCTCCGCCTGGCCGGCGGCGGCCGGGGCCAGCGGTTCGCTGAACGAACCGTCACCGGTGGCCCGCAGAACGGTGACCCCGTTTCCGCTGCCCGGCACAGCACCCCGGCTGGTGGTGGCCAGGTCCAGCAGACCGTCCCCGTCCAGGTCGCCCAGGGCCACGTCGTTGGGGTAGGCTCCGGCGGGGAATTCCCGTGGGCCGCCAAACGTGCCGTCGCCGTTGCCGTCGAGAATGACCACGGTATCGCCCTGGTCGTGGCCCACCGCCAGGTCCGGATGGCCGTCCCCGTTCAGATCGCCGAGGGCGATGGAGTAGGGGTAGATCCCGGCATCGTAGACCACCTGCGGGGCAAAGGAGCCGGACCCGGCATTGAGCAATACCGATACCGTGTTGTCGTGCATGTTCGCCGTGAGCAGGTCCGGGAGATCGTCGCCGTCCAGGTGGGCCAGCAGGATCCCGATGGGGAAATCGCCGGTGGCGACATTGCCGGCGAACTCCAGTGTGCCGTCCCCCGGCCCGAGGTGGATGGAGATGTCGTCGCTGAAGATGTTGGCCACCGCCAGGTCGAGGTGCCCGTCGCCGTCGAGGTCGCCGAGGACCATGTTGGCCGGGTTGACCCCCTGGGGTTCGTACACCTCACCGCTGGTGAACGAACCGTCCCCGTTGCCCAGCAGGATGGTGATCCCCCAGTAGTCGTCATGGTTGACCACCATGTCGGGAATGCCGTCCTCGTCCAGGTCACCGATGGCGCCGCCGAAACAGTTGCCGCCCACACCGGTGAAGATCGCAGACTGGAAAGTGCCGTCCCCGCGGCCCGGAAGCACACAGACGCTGTTGCCGTAGTAGTTGTTCACCACCAAATCGGTGATACCGTCCAGGTCGAGGTCTCCGGCCAAGAGGTAGACCGGCCGGTAACCGGCGCCAAAGGCGGCGGCCGCATCGAAGAAGTACCCGGCGGGCACCGGGGCGGGTGCACAGAAGAGCAGGGCCAGGGTGACCAGGACAGCAAGCGTTGCGGGATACTGGAATGGCGCCGCGTCAGCGGCAGCTGGTTTCCCGGTCAACAGGTGGTTCCTCCGGCTCGTGGGTCCGCTAAACGTGTCTGAGCAATCGTAGCGTAAAAAGAAATGCCCGGCGCGCGGGGCGCCGGGCATGGTGTTGTCTTCCCGGGTCGGTTACTGGAACGTGTCGCCGGCATTGATCTGGCGGTAGAGAATGCGGTTGTATTTCCCCCCCGGCCCGCGGTGCTCGTGGACACCCAGTTCGTGATACTGGGAGGCGTCGTGCAGGAACTCGTGGGAGATGACGCTGATCCCGTGGTGCTCCTGTTCGGCGATCAGGTAGTCGATCATCACCGACTCGTGGGCCACCGGGTCCTTGGAGAGGAAGATGCTGTTCGGAGTGGGGCCGCCGGGGAAAGTGGACCACTGCATCGGCTCGCCGTAGGGGCCACCGTTATAGAGGCCGAAGAGCGCGTCGCCAAAAAGCAGGCGGGTCTTGTCCCTGATGTGCGGGGTGGCGTTGAGGTCGGAGAGGTTGGTGTGGATCGGCGAGTGCAGGCTCGACGGTCCGGGCTTGGTGGTGCCCAGGTGATTTTTAAAGGCCATGGTGGAGAGGCAGAACATGTGGTCCTTGAACAGCGGCATGTTGATCAGGTGCTGGGCCTGGGTCACGACCTTTGGCATGTACTGGGTGGAGATGCCGCGGTAGGTGACCGGCGCGTCGTAGTCGGCCTGGGCCAGGGTGTCGCCCGACTCGACCCAGTTCACCGCGTAGGGGACGTAGGTCCGCACCCGGGCCTGGTCGATGGGCCGGGAGCAGTCGTAGACGTAGATGTCACCGGCCGGCACACCCAGCACGTCCACCAGGCCGCGGCAGAGTGCGGCGATGGGCGGGCCAATAGCGTCCATCTCGTTGGACATCCCGGCATAGTTGTTGAGGTTGATCTTGACCGCGATCTTGTCACCCGCCTGGTAGGGGTTCATGATCCGCATCCAGGCGCGCTTGAGGTGGTTGTACCCCGGGAAGACGTGGGCCAGTTCCTTGATCCCCTCGTCCACCATGTGGTTCAGCCGGTCCTGGTCGATGTAGTCCCAGTAGTAGTTGGAGCTGTAATCCCAGTCGGTCACCTGCGGGTCATAGACCCGGACCACCCTGGAGAAGCGGGCGCCGAACCCGCCCCGGTCGTCCGCTTTTGCCTTGCCCGTTACCGCGGCAACGCCGGCCGCCGCGGCGGCACCGGTCTTGAGGAAGGTGCGTCGATTGACGCCTGACGCTTTCGGGTCACGATCTTTGGACATGGCAAACCTCTCCTTCGGCTCTAAGCGGCAAGGCGCACAATTAACACAATAATGGCTATCTCGAATTCAATATAGGTGTCCCACCGGCCACTGTCAACCGGGGGACGGCCGGCAATGCCGTGCCGCCCCCCGTGGAACTCGTTGAAATATAGCCGGTTACTTGGAACTTTCTATCTTGGCCAGACAGGACATCCGTGGGTTGAGCTCCACCTTTTTCGGCTCCGCCGGCAGGGGGATCTGCTGAGCCATGGTGGCTTTGGTGACCGGTAAAAGAATTTCAGTCCACCGGTCACCGCCGAAATCGAGCTTAAGCGGGACAAAGACCTTGAAGTCAGCCGGCACGTTGGTCTTGGTGATGTTTACCTGGAGCGGGTATTTGCCGTTAGCGTCCTTCCCACCGGCATTGCAGCCCCAGCTGATTGTGGGCAGGCCCGTCCCGTAAATCCACTGTTCGAAGAACCAGTCCCAGTCGGCCTGGGTCACCTTCTCCACGGTATTGATGAAATCCACGGTGCTCACTTCCTGGCCCACTGAATCCTTGTAGAAGGTGCTGAGGATCTCCCGGAAGAAATCACGTTCCTTGCCCGCCGGGCTGTTCTTCAGCAGGGAGCGGAGCATGTGCAGCACCAGCACGCCGCGGCGATGATTGAACACCGTGTGGGCCAGGGGGACTTCGGCCGGGCTGGAGCGAAAACCGACGCTGATCGGCCCGATCTTTTCCAGCGTCTGGGTGCCCCAGCGGCTGTAATCGAGGTAGTTGGGGAGCAGCGAGAACTCATATTCCCGCACACCGCTGTTGATTCCTGAACTGAAGAACAGCGACGTGCTGACACTGGTCGGGGCGTTGAGGCCGGTGGCGAAACGGCTCATCGCTGACGCCTGGGAGCTGATCTGTTCGTTGCCGTAGACCTCGAGGATCTCGTCGAAGAAGCCCTCCTCGGGCTGGGTGGACTCGAGAAAGAGCATTGCCATGTATTCAGGCAGTGCCGTGGCCAGCCACTGGTCGCGGTAACTGCTCCAGTTCACCGAGTGGCCCCAGAGCTGGTAGGCCGTTTCGGTGCCGCGGAGCAGCGAGGAGAGCCCCGGGCTTTCGTAGGTATAGGTGTAGGTGCCGAAAATGAGGAAGTTTTCGTGGGACGCGTTCAATCCGGCAGCTCGGGAAACCCGCAGCAGGTCCGTGTCCAGTTTGCAGTCGAGGAAGTTCTGGTAGAAATTCAGGCTGTTGGCCACGTCGGCGGCATTGTTCTTCTGCACGCTGCCGATGGTGGCGCCGTCCGACTTGCCGAAGGCGACGATCTCCGGCAGGCCCTCCACCTGCACCGGCTCCTTCTTGAAACTGCAGCCGTAAGTACATGCCACGGACAGGGTGGGCTCGTCCACGGTGAAGGTCGTCACCATGTACTTGCCGCCCAGTTTCATCTGTTCACTTCCCGCCGGTCTCGGATCGTCATCGGTTTTTTCCACAGGGCCGGAGATCGTGCCTGGACCGAACGGCTCCAGTTTTTTGGGATGCAGGACCGTGATCTTTGCCGTGTGATGGTCATTTATCTTCTCATACGGGAGAGGGTACCACGATGGTCCACTCAACTGGTTCAGTGTTTGTCGACCGGAGAGCACGGAGACTGAATATTCCTGGTCCTTCTGCAGAGGTTCATCGAAGAGGACGACCAGGCTGGTGTCGTGGGCGTTGTAGTGCACCATTTTGAACCGGTCGCCGATGTAGTCGCGCATGAAAGGAAGCGCATTCCCCTCACTGTCGGTGACCTGAAACACCTGGGCAAAAGAACGCAGGTAAAAGCTGGCGGCCCTCGCCCCGTCATTGAGGGGTTTGAACCGAATTTCCGAATTGACCCAGGTTACGGGCGCGACTCGACCCGAGGACAGTCCCTGGGCGATCTCCTGGCCCGTCCGGCCGTCGTGCTCATCAAGACTGACCACGATATTGGCGTGGGTTACATCGATCCGGTCGTGCCGCGCCGTGCCCGGTGTGCCGTCGGCCTGGCGGTCCTCGGCCCGGTCAAGGCTGACCAGGTATTCCTGGTGGTCGTTGGTGTCCCGCAGCCGGCTGAAGCTGACCTCCTCGTAGATCAGGGCGTCGAACTGGTACATCACCCAACCCGGGCCGTCGGCTTCCATGTCCACCAGCAGGTACTCGTCCCCCGGGGTGAGCAGGCCGGTGATCACCCGGCTGTCCACATCCAGGCGGGCGTAGCGGAGCCAGCGCTCGTGCCGCTCTTTGGCCAGCGAGCTGGAGGAGAACCCGCCGGCGGGAGGGGCGCCGGCCAGCTCGGCCACCAGGCCTTCGGGTGTGCGGAGCACCATCCGGGAGAAGGTCAAGTCTATGGTGTCGGTGTTTTCAAAGTCGGGGTAGCGAAAGAGCTGCCCGGCCTCGTGCTTGTCGGGGATGGTCATCTGGAAGCGGCCCCGGCCCTCGAAGATCAGGCCGGTCACCGCCCCGTCCGAGGTGGGACGCATCTGACGAAATGTGCCGGATTCCAGGGTCCACCTGGCCGTGTCCCTGGCGAAGGTGACACCGCCCGCGGGCATGGGCGTTGTCGTTTCACTGAACTGCCACTCCAGGAGGGAGGTATAGTCAGCGGCCGCCGTTGCGGCAGGACCGGCCAGGGCTGGAGCCGCGGTGAGGACGGCCATGATGGCCAGCATGGTCAAGAGCGTCCCCGCCGCCCGAATGAGCGACCGGTGTGAGTTCATCGTGCAGGCGGGGCGGATGGCGTCTCCCATGCCTTTTCTCCTTGTGGCTGCAGGTGATTTGAGTGGTTCACGGAAAAAGAGTAGGCCTTGTCTCTAGTGAAACGAACTCTAGCACCGGATCTGTGGAAAGGCAACAGGCGGTAAGCAGGCTTGTCGATCTGAGGTTGGAACTCTTCTCAGGGAACGAGTGGATCTATCGCCACAATAATGAAGATATCGGTGCAGGAAAAGGAAGGCAGGCTGTGGCTGATGATTGCCAGGACGAGCCCGGTGTCGTTATCACGATATCGGTCAAGGACAACGGGTAGCCGCTGCCCTTGACCGTCTGCCATCGCCATGCCTGCCGTCAGTCGGCCGACTTGATCAGGAAAATCAGCTCCTGCGCCGGCCGTTTCTTCTTCGCCGGTACCGTGATGCGAATCGGTTTTCCTACGACATCTTCTTTTTTGAAGTAGAAGATGTCATAAAAGAACTGCTTGAAGTCCAGAGTGACCGAATAGACCGCAGTCTGCCCGGGGCTGGGATAGAAGAGGGTGTGGCGATACCAGCCGCCACTGACTGATTCGGGCAGGCTGATGTCGGCACCACCAAATCCGCCCACACGTCCGTCAGCTTGAGTTTCGTCCGCCGCACCCGCTCTTTCCTTCATTATCGCACCCGATATATCAGCGCTGGGCAGGAGTTGCTTCAACGTCGTCGTGCGGGTGATGAAGACGTAGTCTTCAGCGTATTTGCTGTACTGTTTCCGCACTTCTTTCAATGAGATGGGTTTTAACTCTGTGCCATCTTCGGTTGAAAAAATAACATCCTTCATCTTCACATTCCACATCTTGTGCTTGAAACTCTGCATCGCCACGACGATCGGCACATAGGCCGAATCCTCGCCAAGTCTCAGCTGTGCGATTTGAAAACCGGCGGCGATACGAACGTCGTCTGAACGATTTGAAACGAACTGCTCGAATGTCTGCTGCCCTTCAGGGATGGAAAATGCTCCTGATTCCGCAGCGCCGGTTTCTTCAGGTGCAGGATCCTCTGCTATTGCAGTTGATCCTGCAAGCAGCAGACAGAAACAGGCGCCAAGAAGTGCGATAGTGATAGAGAACGACTCTTTTGGGAATACTTTCATTCGCTTTCTCCCTGATTCGTTGCCCGCACTGCGGGTGTTCAAAGTGAGGGGAACAATACAAGATTCTCGAAAACAGCATTATGGAGTGGATGATATGTCACCATTCAAGTCTATCATTTTCATTGATGGATATCTACCCGCCGTTAGCGAAAACAACGCGAGGCGGTGCTGAAACGCATCGACGAGGCTTACGCCACCCTGACCGTCGACGACCGGCGGGCGGCATACGACCGGTCCATCGGTGTCCGTTCCCGGAGAAAATCACCATCGGCTATATGAAGCACCTCACCTCCGCCCAGTGAGGCGGCGCCCCCGGCGGCCCTCAGTTGTCCTTCCCGTTGATCAACCGTTCCAGGTAGCGTGACTTGAGCTGGCGGCTGGCCAGGGCCTGCTTCAGCGGGGGGAGTTTGAGGATCACGCCCAGCACGGCGGCCAGGGCCCGGTGGCTCAGCAATACCTGGTTGTCGAACACCAGGTGCTGCAGGATGCCCCGCTCGATGGCCATCACCACCGCCCGGTGCGTGCCGTCCAGCGGCGTGATCACCCGTTCCGGCCGCTGTTTGAGGGTGATGTTGTCCCGCGAGCAGGAGCGGACGCAGAGACCGCAGCCGAGGCACAGCCCTTCGTCCAGGCGCACGGTCTTGCGTCGCGGCCGGTTGGGATCGTTGGCCGAGACCAGGGTCATGGCCTCCACCGGACAGACGCTGACGCACTTGCCGCAACCCACGCAGCCGCCGCTGCCCAGCAGCGGCAGGAAATTGGTGGTGTGCACCGGCTGCAGGATGGCGAAACGCCGGGCGGCGATCATCGCCTCGCAACAGCAGCCGCAGCAGTTGCAGATAAAAGCCACTTCGCGGCGCACGTTTTCCCCGAACTGGACCAGGTTGCTCTCGTGGGCCTGGGCCAGCAGGTCGAGGCACTCGGCACTGTCCACTTCACGGGCGTTTCCGTGCCGGGCCAGCGAGGCGGCGGTGCTGTTGAAGGTCATGCAGATGTCCAGCGGGGCGTCACAGGCCCGGCCCAGATGGTGCATCTTGTGCCGGCAGTAGCAGGTGCTCACCGCCCGGAAGGAGGCCTCGCTGATCACCTTCGAGGCCCGCTCGTAGTCGAGCACGTGAAGGCCGTTGTCCGCGGGCAGGGCCGGTTCGTGAACAAAGGCCCGGCCCAGCTGCGTCTCCCCCCTGGTGAACAGGTCGAGGATGAAGTCTTCCTCAACGTTGAGATACTGGTAAAACAGTTCGCTCAGTGCTTTCTGGTCGATGTCGTCCCTGACCCGCATCATGGAGAACTCGAAAAACCCGGCCATGGGGGGAGGGAGAGCGTAGCTGGTGGTGCCGTTCTGTTGGAAATCCACCAGGATCGCCCGGCGGGCCAGTTCGTCCAGTACCTTTTGGCTCTCCGCCGTGTTCAGCTTCCAGCAGCGGCCGGCCTTTTCAGCGGTGAAGGGGCGGATGGGGAGTCGGGAGACGAGGTCCGCCTCACGTTCGCTGAGCAGTATCTGGAGAATCTTGAACAGCAGTTCCGTGGGCGGGGCGCCCTGGGGGTGACGGTTCAGCCGGTCGGACAGACGGGACCAGGCCGATCTGGCAGTTTGATGGGCCATGCTTCAATTATATCAGACTGGGAACCCGGAGTTCAGATGCCGGGGTTCCGGATCCTCGCCGCCTGCCAGATCATGGAAACCACTTCGCCGGAAGTCATCCCGGCGGTGTTGATCACCAGGTCGTAGAGGCAGGGATCGTCGATATCGCGGCCAAACTGCTTCTTGATGAACGCCCTCCGGTCTCGGTCGGTCTGGCGGACAAGCTTCTCCGCGTCTGGTGCACTGATGGACATTTCTTCGGCCACCCGGGCCACCCGCACCGGCTGCGGCGCGATCAGCCGCACCCGCAGGCTGTCCTTGAACCCCTCGAGGACGATGTTCCCGCCCCGGCCGAGGATCACCGCCTCACCGTGCTGGGCGATGATGGCCATGGTGGAGAAGAGCGACTGGCGGTAGTCCGACGAGCCGTACTCGCGGTGTTCCACGGAGCTCACCAGGGCCATCACCGCGTCGGTGACGAAATCCCGGGTCGACTCGTCCAGCGTGCCGATGAGGTCCCGGTGCACGCTGGACCGCTGGGCGATGTACTCCACGATTTCGCTGTCGAAGACCCGCCAGCCCAGACGTTCGGCCAGTCCCTGGGCCACCGCCACCCCGCCGTTGCCGGCGTCCCGGGAGAGAGTGATGAAACTGAGCGTGCGCCCGGGGTCCGCTTCCCGGCGGATGCGCTCGTCGCTGATCTTCCGCCTGGTTTGCCACAGCCCGAGCTGGTGTTCGACGAGCTTTTCGATTCCCTCGGTTTTTGTCTGCTTCATCTGCGTCCCCCTTGCGTGCTGGAAACCGGCTTGCGGTGCCCGGTCCTCGGCATGGACTACGGCTCACGGAACCGGATTGGCGCTCACCTGGCCTGTGCGGTTTTACTATATTAATAGGGTTTTCCGTCCCGAAGGACAAGGTATTTCAGCAGGGGATCAGATCAGATGATCCCGTCCCGGCTGCGGACACCGATGTCGGCCGGGCAATTGATTACATTTCACATGCAGTTAGAAGAATTGTTCATGGTTTTTACCTCGATTGTGGTATTCATGGACAATATCCTTGCTGATTCCTTACCACCACCAGGGAGGACAGTTGATGAGAAGGACCTACCTCAAGCCTGACATCCAGTCCGAAAAATCATTTGAAACTGATGCGCTGGCCTGCGCCAAGAACCCCGACCCGCCGCCCGGCTCCTGGCACTTCGCTTCGCCCTATGATACATTCACCGGCCATCTGGGAAGTGGATTCGGCGGCAGCGAATCGGTGAGCGGGTCTGTTGGCGTTGGTTACGGACCCGGTGGCACCACCCAGTCCTATGCCTACTCCGGTTTGTGCGCCAACTGGGTGACGTTCAGCAGTTCCTGACGGGCCGCCGGAATCCAGGCGACGGTCACCTTTTCCATCCCTGCCGGTTGTATAATTCCATGCACCGATACACCGGTGACAGTCACCAGTGTATTTCGCCTTACTCACACCCGATGAAGGACGCGCGTGATGAAAATATCTCCGCTGAGGGAAGATTGTCCGGCCATGATGCTGAGGTGGGCGATCGCTGCCATGTTGTTCGCCGGTATGGTTGCCACTGTTGCAGCGGGAACCGAGATTCCGTCACAAGTTGTTGGATTGATCCCCCAACGGGACGGGATCTTCAGCCAGCTGGACCATCACTCGGGCGACGACGGTGACCGGTCCGCCCGTCCACCAGTCCGCAGGGAAGAGGCAAAGGGGAGTGGCGCTGCCACCGCCGGCGGCGGCGAGACCTGGACCTACCTCTTTTATGCTGACGCGGATTTTACCGACGCCTACGCCCCACTGGCAGACTTCGCCGCCGAGGCATTCTCCGGCGACCATCTCGACGTGGTGGTGCTGCAGGACCTGGAAACCGGCCCGGCCACCCTCTGGCGCGTGGAGGCCGACCACAGCCTGACCCTGCTGGAGGACTGGGGCGAGCCGAACATGGGTGACTCTGCCACCCTGCGGGATTTCATTGCCTGGGGCAAAACCAACTACCCCGCCAATCGTTACTTTCTCGGTGTCTATGATCACGGCATGAGCTGGAGCGGCGCCTGCCTCGACACCAGCAGCGGGTTCGACTGGCTGACCATGGATGAGTTCCAGCAGGCCTTCGAGGAGGCCGGCGGCGTGGACATCATCGCCTTCACCGCCCCCTGCAACATGGGCTCCTTTGAAGCGGCTTATGAACTGCGGGACTGGGTGGAGGTCTATATCGGCAGTGAGGACGTCAGCGGCTACATCCACTGGCGGGGCATGATCGACGAAATGTGCCACTTGCTCAACACAACGCCTCAGCCTCCGGTGGACGAGATCGCCGCCACTATCGTCTCTCTGGTGGAGGCCAACGAAATCGATCCCTGGTTCATGAGCTACAGGACCATGAGTGCCGTCCGGGCCGGCGAGCTGGGTGACGTGGCCGTCGGACTGGACAGCCTGGCCGGGCACCTGGTGGAACGGCTGGACAGTTGCGGTGAGCGTCTCTCGGTGGCCCGGGGGATGTCGAGGCACTTCCTCACCGACAGCTGGGGCGGGCGGTACCAGATGGTGGACGTGGACCTGCTCGATTTTACCCGGCGGCTGGCCGCGCTGGAGAGCGACCCGGTGCTGCTCCAGGATCTGGGAGGCCTGGGTGAGGCGATGGACCGGGCGGTGATCGCGGAGTGCCACGGCACCGGACAGCCCGGGGCCGGCGGGCTGACCCTCTACTTTCCCGGGGACAGCCGCTACTACGATGACAGTTACACCACCTCGTCGCTGGACTTCTGCACCGATACAGGTTGGAACGAGTTCCTCACCGCCTACCTTGACCGCGGCCCCACAGCGGTGGTAGTCACCGGACCAGGCCCGGCAGTGGTCAATCCGCCGCTGGTCCGGCTGCACGACACTGCCGCCCCCGCTCAGCCGGTCCGCCAGTGGATGTCTTACGGGGTTGCGGCGTACGGGGTGAACGTGGCCGCGGGCGACCTGTTTGGCGGTGAGACGGCGATCATCATCACCGGTCCCGGGCCCGGCGCGGTCTTCGGTCCCCACGTCCGCGGGTTCACACCGCTGGGCGACCCGCTGCCCGGGCTGAGCTTTCTGGCTTACGGCACGAACAAGTACGGGGTGAACGTGGCCGCCGGCAACCTCGATTTCAGCGTGTACGACAGCTATGACGACATCGTCACCGGCGCGGGGCCGGGGGCGGTGTTCGGCCCCCACGTGCGGGGCTGGCGATACGACAGGGTTGGCGGGGTGGTTCCCTTCCCCGGACTGAGCTTTTTTGCCTACGGGACGAACAAGTATGGGGTCAACGTGGCCTGCGGCGACCTGAACGGCGACCTGCAGGACGAGATCGTCACCGGCGCGGGGCCGGGGGCGGTGTTCGGCCCCCATGTGCGCGGCTGGTCCTACAATTCGGAGGCCGGCCAGGTGGCAGCGCTGACCGGGCTTTCCTTCATGGCTTACGGGACAAACAGGTACGGGGTCAACGTGGCCTGTGGCGACCTGAGCGGCAACGAGGTGGAATCGATTATCACCGGCCCGGGCCCCGGGGCGATGTTCGGCCCCCAGGTGCGGGCCTGGAACTGGGACGGGTCGCAGGTGACGCCGATGGAGTCGGTGAACTTCTTCGCCTATCCGGAGGGAATGTTCGGTGTGTCGGTGGCCACTGCCGACCTCGACTTTGACGGCCGGGAGGAAATCATCACCATCCCCGGACCGGACGCCGCCCGGGGCGCCCGGGTCTGTGTCTGGAACGTGGACGGCGGCGAAGTGAGCCTGCTTGACGGCTGTGACTTCGACGCTTACCAGGACCTGCAGTTGATGATGGGCGGGACAGCGGCCGGTGGTGTCTACTGATCAGCCAGTGGCCGACAGCTCTGCTTCCAGTTCGGCGGTCAATTCGGTGACCAGTTCGTGGAACAGTTCCTTGACCGTGGTTATCCTGTCCACCCGGTGGGCGTTCTGCCCGCAGAAGATCAGGCCGTTGTCCACGTCGCCGAAGTAAGACTTCACCAGGGCGTCGGCGATGCAGTATCTGGCCTTGTCCACCTTGCAGGCGGTGAGACAGCGGTAGTGGCAGCGGATCCGGTGTCTTCCATCCCCTTCCAGATGCTTGAGGAACGGGTTGCGGATGGCCCGGCCCGGCATGCCCACCGGGCTCTTGATGATCACGATGTCCTCTTCCGTGGCATCGATATAGGCCTGCTTGAACTCCTGCGATACACCGCAATCCTCGGTCACCACGAACCGGGTGCCCATCTGCACGCCCGAGGCGCCCAGACTCAGCATCCGGGCGATGTCACCGCCGGTATAGATGCCCCCGGCCGGGATGATGGGGATCTTCCGGCCGTATTTATCCTCGTACGGCTTGATCGCTTCCAGCACCGCAGGCAGCAGGAGTTCGAGAGAGAAGTCGTCCAGATTTTCCAGTTGTTCGTTTGAGAAACCGAGATGCCCGCCGGCCAGGGGCCCTTCCAGGATAAACGCCTCGGGGATCCGGCTGAACCGTTTGTCCCAGGACCGGAGAATGAACTCGGCGATCCTCACCGAGCTGATGATCGGCACCAGGTTCACATCGTAACCATCCACAAGGGCGGGAGTTTTTGTGGGCAGGCCGGCGCCGTAGACGATGATATTGATCCCTTCCTTCACCGAAGCGGTAATCAGGTCATCGGCGTTGGAGAGCACACCCATGATATTGACGGCCAGGTGGCCGTCGGTCATGCCTTTTGCCTTCCGTATCTCGGTGACCAACGCCTCGCGGGACGTTTGCTCGTATTTGTCCTTGGAGGCCTCGATGTCACCCAGCCCAATGCTGGATATGGTGCCGATGCCGCCCTCGTTGGCCACGGCCGAAGCCAGGGAGGCCAGCGATACCCGCACCCCCATGCCGCCCTGGACGATGGGTAGATCCGCCGTGATACTGCCGATGGTGAGTTTCGGAATCATCATGAGCCTCCTTTTGGCTGAATCGATCCTAGCACCTCAGCCATTGGGGGCCATGAAAAAGTTGTTCTTGGTTTGTAAAAGAAATGTACCAGGCTTCTTGATCGTGCCGGGCCTTTCCACTAGGCTTGAGCAACCGTCGTCAACACATCCGGTAAAAGGAGACCGTCATCCGTATTCATCGCTTCATCGCCCTGATCCTCACCCTGGCCATGGCCGGGTGTTCCGCGCCCGAGGACGATTTTCAGATGCCGGTCTTTCCGGCGGAGAAGACGCTGGCTGATTTCCCCGGAATGACCTACCCCCTGCAGCCGGGCGGTCCGGTCCGGTCTTCTGCCGCCTCGGGGCCGGTGTGGCTGGTGGGCATCGACGGCATCACCTGGGACCTGCTGCAGCCGATGATCGACCGGGGAGAGTTGCCCAACTTCGCGGAGTTGTCCAGCGAAGGGACCAGCGGAACGCTGCTCTCCGAAGAGCCGACCATCTCCCCCGCGCTCTGGGCCACCATCGCCACCGGCATGCCGCGCTTCCAGCACGGGGTGCTCAACTTCCTGGTCAAGCTGCCGGGCAGTTACGACGTGGTGGAGAGCGGCCCGCCGGACCGCCGGTCACCGGCGGTCTGGGAACTGGCCGGGACCGCCGGGCTCAGGTCGACGGTGATCAACTGGTTCGGCTCCTTTCCCGCCGAGGCCATCGACGGCTACTACATCTCCAAGGGCTTCGACCCTGAATCGCCCCAGCCGGGACAGGTGCACCCCGAACGGTTCGCCGACACACTGCAAGACCAGGCCGTGGTGCGCATGCCCGGCCCACTGGCCCAGGAGATCGCCCGGAGCAAGTTTCTCCGGGACACGCTGGTCAACGATGCCCGCAGCATGGCCGCCCTGCGCGTGGTGGCCCAAGGGGAACAAACACCGTTTGTGGCCGTCTACTTCTCCGGCACCGACGTGGCCCAGCACATCACCTGGCGGCACATGGACCCGGCTTCCCAGCAGTTCCCCCAGGACGGCTCTCCGGATGTCTCACGGGCCAATGTGATCAGTGCCTACTACCGGCTGATGGACCACTTCCTCGGTGAGATCCGTGAACTGGCGCCGGAAAACGTTACCCTGGTCATCGTCTCCGACCATGGCGGCGGCCCGATCCAGCCCGGCGAGGCCTACCATTTCCGGCTGGAACTGCTGCTGCAGGAGCTGGGGCTGATGAAGGAGGGCGGCGGGGGAGAGGTCTATGCCATCGACGAGATGTATCGTCACGACAAGCGGGTCTGGCTTGACCAGGCAGGGTTGGAGCAGGCCGAAGAGATCTGTCACCGTTTGAGAACCCTGCACACCGATGAGAACCAGCCACTGTTCGAGATGGTCGTGAACCACACCACCGATCCCGGCTGGCAGTCCGGTGATCCCGCAGCCACCGTGCGCTTCTCACCCGAGGCGCTGTTTACCGACAAGGCGTGGGAAGGGCAGGAGGGATACGATTTCGTCCAGGTGCGGATGCGCCACAGCGACATCTCCGGGGCCCACCGGCTGGAGGGCGTGGTGATCCTCCACGGCCAGGACATCCAGCCGGCAACACTCACCGAACCGGCCACCCTTTACCAGGTGGCGCCCACCCTGCTCTACCTGCTGGGCCTGCCCCAGGACGGGAGGATGATGGCCCTGGCCCCGGCCCAGGGCGGTGTGCTGGAGGAGGCGGTCACTCCCGAGCGCCTCCAGCGACAGCCTATCCGCATGATCCCGGAATACTCGGGCACCGACCGCACCACGCTGCTGCGCACCGTCTCCAGACAGTATGCCCCGGACCCCAACCGGGAGCGGGAGATGGAAAAGCTGCGCAACCTCGGCTACATCCAGTAGTTCACCTCATCACGGCGCAAGACCGGTAACCGTCTCCGTGTCCGTGTCGGTGTCCCCTGCCGGCGGATAGGGCGGCTGGTTGTAGGGCGCCGGTGTCACATCCGCGGCCACCAGCCGGAACAGGTTCTCACCCACCAGGGGAGCCAGGGCCGGGATCGGCTGGTTCCAGCTGGTGACGTAGGTGCTGCCGGGCTGGACATTGGTGGAACCGGCCCGCCAGTTGGGGTAATACTTGCCGCTGGCCAGGGTGACGTTGATCCGTCCGGCGACCCGGCGGGTCAGGCCCGTGTACTGGTTGGTCAGCTCAACCCTCATCTGGGAGACGAAGGGCAGGACGCCCGCCGGCGGGGTGCAGGTCATCTCCGCCGCAACGGTCGAATCAACAGGGCAGACGGCCTCATTGTTCGGGGAAGCGCTCCCGGTGTACAGATTGGGGCTGGTGTAGGTGAATGAAGGGATCTGCTCGCTGAGCGAGGGTTCCTGGACGGCGGGGTCAACCACATCCACCACCGGGCTGCACGGGACCAGATTCGGGCAGTTGTCGATCAGGCCCGATGCATCGGTGCGAAGGAGGAACGCATCATACTGTCCGGCGCCATAACTGTTCAGGGTGAAGCCGCTTGCCGCAAACCCGCCGTCAGCGGTCTCCTTCACCGAGAGGCCGTTCTCCTCCCCGTCACCACCGGCCGCCCTGGCCCATTCCAGAGTACCACCATAGCCGAATTTCCAGAGGAAGAGGTTGATCGCGTCGGGTGTTCCGGGACCGAAACTGCTGGTCCGGCCGGTCACCACGAATCCGCCGTCAGACGTCATGTCCATGGCGTGCGCCTCCTCAAATGAGGCCCCACCCGCGGCCCGGGCCCAATACATGTTTCCGAGCATACTGAACTTGACCAGCAGGGCCGATCCGCCCTCGCCATAGCCGCTGCTGTATCCTGCTATGACGATGTCGTAGTCATCGGTCATCTGGACGCTGTTCCCCCAGTCCCAGGAATCGCCCCCCACCACGCGGGTCCACACGAGCGAACCGCTGCCGGTGAACCTGAAGAGGATGATGTCAAAGTCGTTGGAGGTGTTGAAGCTCTGGCTGAATCCGGTGACCACGTATTCCCCAAAGGGCGTCTCGCATACCGATTTCCCTTCGTCATCTTTATCGCCGCCGGCCGTACGTGCCCATTCCAGAGTGCCGCCGCTGTCATATTTGAGCAGCATCACGTCGTGGTCGTAACCCGGCCCGACGCTCCCGGTTTCTCCCGTGACAATGAAGCCGCCGTCCGAGGTTTCGCACACATCGTAGGCATCTTCCCAGTAGGTGCCCCCTGCCGTGCGGGCCCAGAGCAGGTTTCCCGCGTGGTCGAACCTGACGATCAGTGCGTCGCGGTATCCGTTGCCCACACCGTAGCTGTAGGTGTATCCGGATACGATACAGCCGCCGTCCGAGGTCAGTTCCATGTCCCAGGCCATCTCGTCATCCACTCCACCCGCGGTCCGGGCCCACTGGAGCAGTCCCGAACTGTCGTATTTGATCAGCAGGATATCAAAACCGCCCACGCCATACCCGTTGGTGGCTCCGGCCACCAGGAGGCCGCCATCCGGGGTATCGCGGACAGACACACTGGTGTCGTTCAAGGCGCCGCCGGTGGCCAGCATGGCGTATTCCGGATAGGGGTAAGTGAAACTGCAAATCCCCGTTTTATCGGGCACTTGCGCCACTACCGTCACCGAGGGCGATCCGGTGGTCAGGGCCGGTGTGCCCACGGTGACCGCCGGAGAAAGAATCGTGGGGAGATAGTTGTTCACTTCGGGATTACAGAGGGCGATGTGCGGACAGCCATGGATCATCCCCCGGGCGTCCGTCCGAGCCACCAGAAGATCCCAGCCCAGCGCGCCAAAGCTGGTGCTGTACCCGGCCATGAGATAGCCGCCATCTTCCTGCGGCGCGATATCGTGGAGGAAATCAAAGCCGTCGCCGCCAACGGTCCTCGCCCACTCCATCGAATCGAACTTGTCAAACTTCAGCACCAGCCAATCATCCTCACCGGCGCCATAATTCTCGGTGTACCCGGCCACAACGAAGCCGCCGTCGATGGTGGGGCGGACACTGTAGCCCCGCTCGGACTCCGGTCCGCCAACGGTCCGCATGGGACCGGACACGCCGTAAATATCGAATACCATGGTGAAGATATCCAGGTCACCGGCGCCGAAACTGTTGGCATACCCGGTGACGATGACGAGGTTCTCGGTGGTCTGGCAAACACCGAATGCCCGCTCCGACCACGGCGATCCGCCGGCAGTGTAGGCCCAGGCCAGGGTGCCGGCACTGTCAAGCTTGAGCACCAGGGCATCAGACTCCACCACGCCGAAGCTGTTGGTCTCCCCGGCGATGATATAGCCGCCATCGTTCACGGTGCAGACGGCGTTCCCCTTGTCCTCGTCAGCCCCTCCGTAAGTCCGCGCCCAGAGCAGGGTCCCGGCATCGTCATACTTGAGCAGGAGCACATCATCGTCGCCCGCACCGAAACTGCCGGTGTAGCCGGCGATGATGAAGCAGTCATCCAGGGTACGGTCCATTGAGAGGCCACTGTCATGACCTGTTCCCCCGGCGGTGCGGGACCACTGCAGCGTCCCGGAGCTGTCAAACTTGAGCATCAGGACATCCTGTCCCCCGGCTCCGAAACTGACGGTGATGCCGGCAACCAGATATCCGCCATCCGCGGTTTCGATGACATCGTTGGCGGCTTCGGTTGATGCACCCCCCGCCGCTCTGGCCCATTCCAGCGCTCCCGAACTGTCATATTTCACCAGCAGCACATCGTAAAACCCACCGCCAAGGCTGTTGGTCCGGCCGGCCGCGATGAATCCGCCGTCCGAGGTGGGCTCGACGGCGTAACCGTATTCACTCCCGTCGTCCCATCCAGCCATGGAGAGAAAATACTGATCACCGGCTCCTCGGGAAAGTGCGGACCTTCTCTGTTCCTCGGTCACGTCCAGCACCGTCAATCCCGCCTCGCCCGCGGTGAGGGAGGGTGTCACAACCCCACTCACCACGTCGGACCACAGATCTTCAGCGCCCCATCCCGCCGGAGAAAAGAATGCCAGAAAGAACAAAAGCCCTGATGCAAACAGTGATAATCGAATGGTGTTCCACATTTTTCTTTCCTCCATTCAGATGAGATACAAAACCCACCGCATCTGATGTTCAGGGGTGGACTCGAGATGGCCGCAAGAAAATACCAATGGAACGGATTGCCCGTTCTTCATCAGGAACGTCCGCTGGTGAACACATTGGATGTGAGGGGTGAATTTATTGATGCCGGCTGCAAGAATGAAGCAGCTATTCCGAGGTGATGACATGTTGCCCCTCCTTGAATTTTTCTTACGAACCGGAGAAGGGCAGGGCGGGCTTAAAATACGCCGCCGTTGGCCTTCGGCCCGCCCGTCGTGAGGATTTTTCCTGAGCGCTATGGCGCCATGCCGGTAACTGTGACCGTCGCCGAGTCCGTATCCCCGGCCGGCGGATAGGGCGGCTGGTTGTAGGGCGCCGGTGTCACATCCGCGGCCACCAGCCGGAACTGGTTGTCACCCACCAGGGGGGCCAGGGCCGGGATCGGCTGGTTCCAGCTGGTGACATAAGTGCTGCCGGGCTGGACATTGGTGGAACCGGCCCGCCAGTTGGGGTAATACTTGCCGCTGGCCAGGGTGACGTTGATCCGACCGGCGATGCGGCGGGTCAGGCCCGTGTACTGGTTGGTCAGCTCAACCCTCATCTGGGAGACAAAGGGCAGGACGCCCGCCGGCGGGGTGCAGGTCAGCGATGCCGCCACCGTCGAGGTGGAGAGTGGCACCGCAGCCTCGTTGGACGCTGTGCCCACGTTGCCGTGCACGTCCTCGCCGGCCACCCGGTAGTACCAGGTGCCGTAACCCGGGTTGGGGTCGGTGTATTCGATGTCGGTGACCGTGCCGATCAGCGAGTTTTCGTCCACGGCGAATCCTGGCGTTGTGCCACGGTATACGTTGTAGTGGGCCAGGTCCTCATCGTCATCGCCGCTGGCTTCCCAGGTGAGCAGCACGTCTGATTCATCCGGCAGGCCGAGCAGGGTCAACGGTGCTCCCGGGGCCAGGTTGTCCATCGAACAGCCGCGCCTGACGCCCGACTCCCAGAAGACCCAGGGATCGGAGGTGTGGGCGATGACCTTGTATTCGGTGAGCGGGAAGTCGGGGCCGCCGGTGTAGTCTTCGTAGGTCGCGGCGTCGAAGCCGTACTCGGACTGGTAGGTGGCCACTACGGTATTCATCAACGTCCAGCCGGCACGATCCGGATCATCGGGAAGGCGCTTCCAGACCGAGTAGTGTGTCACTACCTGGGATAGGAACTCGTCATGGGGGCTCGGTTCCCAACTGAGCACGGTGACGCCACCCTGGTCTTCGGGGTGGTCGATGACGGTGCTCACTGTGGGCTCGGGGTCGCCGAGGTAGCCGTTCAGGTCTGCCTGCTGTGCATAGATTTTACTTTCGCCTGATCGCTGGTCACCCCAACTGACGATGACTTTGTTCTCGGTGGTGAGAATTATTTGATGCGAATCCTGATAGTCGGTGGCCGTGCAAATCGGCATGCCATTTACATCCCAGGAAATGCTGCCGGTTCCACTCACCCGCTGGTTGTAGATGTTGGGGGCACCTCCGGAATGTGAGTATCGGTAGGAAATGACAGCCCCATCAGCGCCATCACTCACGATCTCAACGCCTGACGCACCCATGGCCGGAGTGATGGCCACGCCGTTGGTGGCCCAGTCCAGGATCCCGGCAGGAGATATGCGTTGCGCATACACTTCGTATTGCGACATTGAGCGAGCGTCCAGCCAGGTGATGATCGCTCCACCGGCATCGCCAGCAAGCAGCCGGGGTCGATCCTGGGGCCCGGTCATCTCGGTTAGCTGCACTCCGTCAAAACCCCACTCCTGGTTACCTGAACTGTCCAATCGTTGGGTCACAATCTCTGTGTCGCCACCCAGATCCTCCGACCAGGCGGCAATAATCCCACCATTGCCGTCGCTCACCAGGTCGTATTCATTCACATTGAAGACAGGGGAACTTACTGTCCTGCCGTCAAGAGACCAGAGTGCCGTACCTGCGCTATCCAACCGCTGGGCATATAATGTGTAAGCAGTAAGACGGTCATCGATCCAGGCGATGATCGCCCCACCTGCCCCGTCACTGGCCAGCGTCGAGCCCCACTGGTCAGCGGATTCCGTGCAGACCGCCAGACCGCCAGCAGTCCAGAGCGGAGTGCCGGAGGCGCTCACCCGCTGGGCGTAGATGTCATACCCGGTCCCGGACCGTTGGTCAGTCCAGGCGATGATCGCTCCTCCTGCTCCATCGCTGGTGATCGATGGCCGCGTCTGATCATCCGCTAGCGAACAGACGGCGATCCCGTTGGTGGTCCATTGCGTAACCCCAAATTTGTCCACCCGCTGGACATAGATATCAGCACCGGTTCCCGAGCTGTCTTCTTCCCAGGTGATGATGGCCCCGCCAGCGCCGTCTCCGACAATATTGAGATATTCCGATTGGAATGGTGTGACGCAAACAGGTACGGCATCCGCAGTCCAGAGAGGACTACCCATGCGATCCAATCGCTGAGCGTATATGTCACGAGGGCCGCTGCGAGCTTCCCACCAGGCCACAATGGCGCCGCCATCCTCATCGCTCACCATTTTGGGGCTATACTGGTTTGTTGTGGGAAGGCAAACCGGATTGTTCTCGTTCGGGTCGTGGGACCAGGCGGCTCCGGCCCGGCGACCGTTGAAGTCCACATGCTGGGCATAGACGTCATAGTTGGTCCCCGAACGGATGTCGTCCCAGACGATGAACACGCCGCCATCACCGTCGGCTGTCAGCGCCGGGTCACGCTGGTCGTTCGCCGCCATGCTGATGACCACTCCTCGGTCGGGCCATAGCACGATGCCCCAGGTATCGATGCGTTGGGCGTAGATGTCGCGGCTGTAACCGACCTGGAAGTCTGTCCAGGCGATCACTGCTCCGCCGGCCCCGTCGCTCACCAGTTGATGACTGTACTGATCTCCTGCTGCTGTACAGATCGCGATCCCGTCGGTGGCCCACAGCGCAGTGCCGTCCATGTCAACTCGCTGGGCATAGAGGTCACTGTTGGTCCCTGCTCGCCAGTCCTGCCAGACCACGATCGCTCCGCCCGAGCCGTCACCGGCCAGGCGGGGATCGGTCTGCTCATTGGATGCGCTGCAGACCGGTTCACCGCCGACGGTCCACAGTTGATTGCCGTTCCCGTCAACCCGCTGGGCATAGATATCTTTCTCTCCGGATCTTTCGTCGGGCCAGGAAACAAATACTCCACCAGCACTGTCACCCATCAGGTCGGGGGATAACTCATTCTCCGACAAGGCGCCCATGGAGATTCCGTTGGCTGTCCAGAGCATGCTGCCCGAAGGGTCCACCTGCTGAAGATAGACATCGTAAAAGTCACCGTCACGCAGGTCACCCCACCCTAGAATAGCTCCGCCGGCACCATCACCGACCACCACCACGCCGAGCTGGCTGTCTGCCGCCGTGCAGACCGCCACGCCGTCGGTGGTCCAGAGCGTGCTCCCTGAACTGTCCACCCGCTGGGCGTAAATGTCCCACTGGGACCCGGTACGGCCCTCCATCCAGGCGATGATCGCTCCGCCGGCGCCGTCCGTGGCGATCTCCGGCTCCCAGGGGTTGCCGGTGGGGCTGCTGCATATCGATACGCCGTCCGTGGCCCAGAGCTTGTCGCCGCTGCTGTCCACCCGCTGGGCATAGATCTCGGTGGATCCGGAACGGTAGTCGAGCCAGGTGATCACTGCCCCGCCGGTGCCGTCACCCACCAGGACTGGTGCGGTCTGGTTTCCAGTTGCCCTGCAGACCGCCGTCCCGTTGGCGATCCAGAGCTCGTTGCCTTCGGCATCGAGACGCTGAACAAAGATGTCGGTCTCGGTGCCGGCAATGGACCGGACATGACGCCAGGCGATGATCGACCCGCCGGCGCCGTCGCTGACGATCTGCGGATCATCCTGGTTGTACACACCACCGGAGACCACGGTGTTCTCCGAGGGGTTGGTGGACCAGGCGGCAAAAGTTGGTTGCCAGGAGAAGGCAACGATAATGATTGACAACACGAGAAACATGAAACAATTGCGCAATGCCTTCATGACGCTGCCTCCAGAAGTTTACGGCGCAATGCCGGTAACCGTGGCCGTATCGGAATCCGTATCCCCGGCCGGGGGATAGGGCGGCTGGTTGTAGGGCGCCGGTGTAACATCCGCAACCACCAGCCGGAACAGGTTGTCGCCCACCAGGGGAGCCAGTGCCGGGATCGGCTGGTTCCACTGGGTGACATAGGTGCTGCCAGGTGAAACATTGGTACTGCCCGCCCGCCAGTTGCCATAGGATGTTCCATTGGCCAGGGTGACATTGATCCGGCCGACGATGCGGCGGATCTGTCCCTGGTACTGGTTGGTCAGTTCCACATTGAATCCGCAGACAAAAGGCAGGACTCCCGAGGACGGGGAACAGGCCAGGGCCGCGGCCACCGTTGATGTGGACAGTGGAACCGCTGCCTCGTTGGACGGGGTGCCCACGTTGCCGTGCACGTCCTCACCGGCCACCACGTAGTAGAAGGTCCCCGAACCCGGGGATGGGTCGGTGAACTCGATGTCAATGGTCGTGCCGATCAGCGTATCCGGGTCTGGGCTGAACCCGGGCGTTGTTCCGCGGTAGACGTTGTAGTGGGCCAGGTCCTCGTCGTCATGGCCGCTGGCCTCCCAGGTGAGCACGACATCCGCTTCATCAGGTAGGCCGAGCAGGGTCAATGGCGCCCCCGGAGCCAGGTTGTCCACCGAGCAGCCGCTCCTGACATCCGATTCCCAGAAGACCCAGTGGTCGTCGGTGTGGGCCATCACCTTGTATTCGGTGAGGGGGAAGGGCAAGCCGCCGGTATGGTCTTCGTAAGTCGGGGCATTGAACCCGTACTCTTCCTGGTAGTAGGCAGGAACCTCGCCTACCCAGGTCC
The DNA here is from genome assembly GCA_963836075.1 of uncultured Acidobacteriota bacterium. Lineage (GTDB taxonomy): Bacteria > Acidobacteriota > JAQAZP01 > JAQAZP01 > JAQAZP01 > JAQAZP01. The sequence goes on along the minus strand of CAWIIB010000001.1, from coordinate 1,571,488 downwards.
AGCCGGCCCGGTCGGCATCTTCGGGCAGTCTCGACCAGACCGTGTAGTGGGTGATCCGCTGGTGGGGGAATTCGTCATGGGGGCTGCGTTCCCAGCTGACGATGGTCACCCCCCCCTGGTCGTCCGGGTGGTCGATGACGTTTTTGATCGCTGGGGTTCCATCACCGAGTTCTCCGTGGCGGCCCACCCGCTGAGCGTAGATGTCGTTACTCGAAACCCGGCCGTCCACCCAGACGGCGATGGCGCCGCCCCTGCCGTCACTCACCACCTGGGGTCCATACTTGTCGCCGGCTGCTGTCCCTATGGCTAGACCGCTATACGGCCAGGTGGTGGCGCCCGAATCGTCAACGTGTTGTGCGTAGATGTTTCTGATTAATCCGGATCGGTAGTCTTCCCAGGCGATTATCGCACCGCCGGCCCCGTCACTGGCTACGGTTGGTTCGTATTGACTGGCCGAGTGGGTGCAGATCGGGATACCGATGGAACTCCAGTGCGTATCACCGTTGGTGGATATATGCTGGGCGTAGATGTCATATTGTTCCGAGTTACGGAAATCCTCCCAGGCGATGATTGCTCCACCCAAGCCGTCGCTCACCAGTTTGGGATTGAATTGGCTGTCGGTGTCATCGCAGACAACAGTCCCGGGCCAGGTCAGATTGCCGCTGGCATTCACCTTCTGTGCAGCGATGTCATAGTCGGGGCTGCTGCCCGAACGGTTGGTGATGATCGCTCCGCCCGCGCCGTCACTGATCATCCTGGGTGCGCCGGAATCGGTGAAGACCTGGATACCGTTGGTGGTCCAGAGGGGGCTCCCAAGGAAATCGATCCGTTGGGTGTAGGTATCGGACGGCAGGCTGTCGCGAGCGTCAGCCCAGCTGATGATCGCGCCGCCGGATCCGTCGGTGACGCATTGTGCCAGGGTCTGATGGCCGGCCGCACCGCAGACCAATACCCCGTTTGCAGTCCAGAGGGGTGTCCCCGAAGCATCCAGATGTTGGCAGTAAACGTCCGTGTGACTGCCGTTTCGGAAATCATGCCAGGAGATGATCGCTCCTCCCGCGCCGTCATCGGTGATGCAGATGTAGTCCGCGTTCTCCACCGTGGTACAGACCGCCACACCGTGCGTGGTCCAGAGCGCGGTTCCCGTGGCGTCGACCCGTTGTGCGTAGATGTCGAATTCGATGCCCGACCGGCCATCTTTCCAGGCGATGAGCGCCCCGCCCTGGCCGTCACTGGCCAGCACAGAGTCGAATTTGCCCCCGGAGCCGGTGGTGACCAAAACACCGTCCATGGTCCAGAGTTGGCTGCCTCTGCTGTCCATCCGCTGGACGTAGACTTCGGATGTGGTGAAATCACGAATGTCCCGCCAGATGGCGATCACACCACCCTCACCGTCGCTCACCGCCTCGGCCTCGTGTTGATAGTATGTCGCCAGACAGGCCGGATTGTTTTCGCCCGGGTCGACTGACCAGGCCGCTCCGGCCCGTCGACCGTGGAAGTCGATGTGCTGGGCGTAGACATCGTAGTCGGTGCCCGGACGATCGTCTTCCCAGGCGACAAACATTCCACCATTGCCGTCGGCCAGCAAAACGGGGTCGAGCTGGTTGCTTGTCGCCGCGCCCACCGCCACACCGTTTTCCTCCCAGAGCAGGAAGCCCCACTGGTCGATCCGCTGGGCATAGAGGTCATAGCTGCTGCTGGTGCGGTAGTCCAGCCAGACGAGAAGGGCACCGCCGGCTCTGTCCCCGGTGATTCTCGGCACGGTCTGGTTGTTTGTTGCGGTACAAACGGCGATCCCGTCTGCGGTCCACAGTGCCGTGCCGGAGCCGTCCAGGCGCTGGGCGTAGATGTTGTTGTCGAAACTGCTCGCCCGCTCGTCGTCCCAGGCGACGAATACGCCGCCCGTGCCGTCCGCTTCCAGGGCGACCCAGTCCTGGTCGCCTGCTGCGGTACAGACGGGGAGGCCATCGATGGGCCAGAGCGGTGCTCCGGAACCGTCGAGGCGCTGGACGTAAATATCTGGATCGCCGGAGAACTGGTCCCGCCAGCCGATATAGACGCCACCGTTGTCGTCACTGGCCAGGCTGGTGTATTGCTGGTGGCCGGACAGCAGGCAGACGGCTTCGCCGTTGGCTGTCCAGAGGGCCGTGCCCGAAGAGTCGATGCGCTGACAGTAGATGTCGTCGTCCACGCCGGAACGGGGATCCTGCCAGGAGAAAAAAGCGCCGCCGGCGCCGTCGCTGATCACTCGGGGATCGAGCTGGTTGTAGGCGGCGTTGCAGACCGGGATGCCGTCAATTGTCCAGGCCACGGATCCCGAACCATCAATCCGTTGGGCGTAGATGTCCCAGTGGCTGCCGGGGCGGCTGTCCATCCAGCAGATGATTGCACCGCCGGCGCCGTCTGAGGCAATTTCCGGCTCCCAGGAACTGCCGTCAATGCCGCAGACCGCCACTCCATCCAAGGGCCAGAGCTGATTGCCGTCGCTGTCCAACCGCTGGGCATAGATTTCGGTGGACCCTGAGCGGTAGTCAAGCCAGGTGATGACCGCGCCGCCGTCGCCGTCGCTGATCAGCATCGGGGCGTGCTGGTTGTGCTCATAGGGGCAGACGGATATGCCGTTTGCCTGCCAGACTTCTTCTCCGGAAGCGTCCAGCCGCTGAGCGTAAACAAAGGACCAGCCTGAATAACGGACGTCGCGCCAGACGATGATCATCCCTCCGGCCCCGTCACTCACCATTTGCGGAGCATCCTGGTTTTCGCTCAGGGTGCACACCGGGGTGTTCTCCGATGGATTGGTGGACCAGGCGGCCTGGGATGGCTGGCTGGTGCTGGGGATGAGCATGAAAAATGCGACGAGGATCAGGAGATGACGATACGAGGCCTTCATTGCACTACCTCCGGCGGTTACATGGTCTGGGAAAGGATGCAAAGCAAAATCCTGACAGCGGTATAAACGTGTGGGACCCGGAAACTTGTAGTGGTACCGCCCCGGGTCAAAATCCTTTTATTAAATATAGGTATTCAACGACAAGGAAACAAGGAGGCTTCGAGGTAATTCTCAAGATATGTTCCTGAGGATGAAAGATTTGATCGTATTGACATCTGATCCTTGTGGCGAATGATAGGTTTCGGGGTTTTCCTCTGCCTGGAGGTTCGCCTCGCCCGGGGTAACGGTGGAACACTGGTTCAGCAGGGTGGGGAGCTCCACTTTCATGTCCAATACCTTCAGTGGGGTATGGGGCTGGAGACCCCTGCTGCTGCCTTGGGCCTGCGGGAAAATGTGATATGCTCTTCGTAATTGAAAAAGCACTGGACATTTGCCCGATCAAGAACTAAATATAAAATACAAATTTAGTAAATAACTGTTTAGGCTCCATCCGTTCTCATCCAACCAGGGGGAATAGATATACGGCGACGTCACCTGTCTGTGTGGCCATGCCAACGAATTCATAAACAGGGGAGGGTCCAGGCCATGAGACCGATCAAACTGCTCATCGCTGTTCTAGTCCTCGTGGTTCCGGCGCTGCCGGCAACCTCCGCGCCGCAGGTTCAGCAACTGGTTTTTGACAAGGGCTGGGGCGAGGCGGGATTCACCGTGGCCCGCAGCGACCGCGGCGGGGTGGAGCTGGTCTTCTCGCTCCCCTCGCTGACCCTCTCACCGCTGACGGTGTCCGGGGAGGCCTTCACCCAGGTCTCCATCCCCGGGGCCATGCTGCCCACCGGACCGGGCATGCCCAACCTGCCCGGCGCCGGGCGGCTGGTGGCAGTGCCCAACGGGGCCAAAATCGAGGTTGAAGTCCTGCAGTCCCGCACCCGGACCCTCAGCGGCATCAATGTCCTGCCCGCGGCGAGGATCCCCCTGGAAACGGAACCGACGCCTTTGCCGGTAAAAGACCCGGTGATTTACAGCACCAACGCGGTGTGGCCGGCGCAGCCGGTGACCATGTCCACCAGGCGCTACCTGCGGGGGGTGGAGACACGGATGCTGGGGATAACGCCCTTCGGCTACAACCCGGTGACCGGTGAGCTGACTGTCTACACCGATCTGCGAATCCGGCTGACCTTCAGCGGCGGTGAGGGAACCGTGGGCACCGAACGTCTGCGCTCCCGCCACTGGGACCCGATCCTGGAAAAGCAGCTGGTCAACTTCGATCTTTTGCCCGAGGTGGATTACAGCGGGCGGGACTACCGGGGGCTGGACGGCGTGGAATACATCATCGTCGTGCCCGACGATCCCGACTTCATCAGCTGGGGCCAGACCCTGGCCGACTTCCGCCAGCTGCAGGGTATCTCCTCCCAGGTCTTCACCGTCACCGAGATGGGGGGCAACTACGCCGCGTCCATCGAATCGTTCATCGACGATGCCTACAACACCTGGGGCACGGCCCCGGTGGCCGTGCTCTTCCTCGGCGACCATGCGGCTGACGGGCAGCCGGGCGGGGTGGTGAGCCCGACCCACGGCTACTATGTCTCGGACAACGTCTATGCCGACGTGGACGGTGACGACCTGCCCGACGTGGTGGCCGGCCGGATCACCGCCCGCAACGCCGCCGAACTGGCGGTGATGATCAACAAGGTGCTGGACTACGAGCAGTCGCCGCCCACCGTGCCCGATTTTTACAACAACCCCATGGTGGCCTGCGGCTTCCAGACCGAGCGCTGGTTCCAGATCTGCACCGAGATCGTTCGCGGGTTCTGGGCCAACGAACTGGGAAAGACCCCGTTACGGCAATACAACGTCTACTCCGGCAGCCCCGACCCCGGCGATCCCTGGTCCACCAACTCCAACACCTGGATGCTGGTGGAGCACTTCGGCACGGCCGGGCTGAACTACATCCCCGACACCCAGCCGGCCATCGACTGGAACAGCGGGTCGGCGGCGGGGATCAATGCCGGGATCAATGCCGGCTGCTTTGTCCTGCAGCACCGGGACCATGGCAGCGAGACCGGGTGGGGCGAACCGGACTACGGCATCTCCGACCTCTCGGGGATCGACAATGGCGACCTGCTGCCCTGGGTTTTCTCCATCAACTGCCTCACCGGGATGTTCGACATGAGCGGTGAGTGCTTCGCCGAGGTGTTCCACCGCATGGAGGGCGGCGCGCTGGGGATCACCGCGGCCACCGACGTCTCCTATTCCTTTGTCAACGACACCTACGTCTTCGGCTCCTACGATTCCATGTGGCCCGATTTCGACCCCAGCTATCCCACCACCGGGCGGGACCCGGGCCGGGACGACCTGCGGCCGGCCTTTGCCAACGCCAGCGGCAAGTACTTCCTCGAGGCCTCCAACTGGCCCTACAACCCCTCGGACAAGGAGATCACCTACTATCTGTTCCACGCCCACGCCGATCCCTTCACCACCCTCTACTCCGAAGTACCCGGCAGTATGAGCGTGACCCACGGTGCGGCGCTGCTCTCCATGGTGCCCTTCTTCACCGTCACCGCGCCGGAGGGGTCGCTGATCGCGCTGACCCGGGGCGGAGAGATCCTCGGCACAGCCGAGGGCACCGGTGCGCCGGTGGACGTGACCGTGCCGGGGCAGTTGCCCGGCCTGCCGCCGGTGACCGTGACCGTGACCAAGGTCAACTGCTACCGCTACCAGGCCGACGTGGAGGTGATCCCGCCCTCCGGCCCGTACGTCGCCTTCTCCAACTGGACCATCGACGATTCCGGCGGCAACGGCAACGGCCTGCTGGATGCCGGGGAAACGGTGAACCTCACCGTGACGCTGCGGAACTACGGGGTGGAGGCTGCCACTACAGTGGCGGCGGTTCTGTCCAGCGGCGACCCGCTGGTCACCATCCATGCCGATTCGGTCTCCTACGGCGACATCGACCCGGACGCCTCGGCCAGCGGCAGCGGGACCTACGTGGTGGAGCTGGACGTGACCTGTCCCGACGGCCAGGCCCTGGGGTTCGGCGTGGACGTGACCGCTGACGGCGGGCACCAGTGGGCCAGCGCTTTCTCCCTGGTGGGCCAGTCCGATCCGGACGTGGCCGTCACCCCCGCCACCCTGGACCCGTTCTGTTTCGAGGGCGTGGACACCAGCGTTGACCTGCTGGTGGAGAACCTGGGCACCCGGGAACTGGACGGCACGTTCACCGCCGGGGCGCCCTGGATCACCGTGGTGCCCGGTTCGGGGCAGGTGGCGCCCGGAGGGTCGGCGCTGGTCACCGTCAACTGCGATGCCACGGATCTGGGGGCCGGTATCTACAGCTCCGAAGTGATCCTGGAGAGCAACGATCCCGATGAGCCCACGCTGGCCGTTCCGGTGACCTTCACCGTGCAGTCGAGCCCGATCCTGTTCTACCTCAACCACCGTATCGACGACGACAACCTCGGCGAGAGCCAGGGCAACGGCAACGGCAATCCCGAAGCGAACGAGACCATCGAACTGCAGGTCTCGCTGGTCAACCGGGGCACGGTCACCGCCAGCGGTGTCACCGCGGTGCTCATGTCCGACGACCCCTATATCCAGCTCACCGACACCGTGGAGGAGATGCCGGACATCGAACCGGGCTCGGCCGGCACGTCGCTGGACGACTTCGGTTTCACCGTGTTGGGCACCTGCCCGGCGGAGCACCTGCTTCAGCTGGAACTGGCGCTCAGCGCCAATGAAGGCCCGAAGCAGTGGGTGGACGGATTTACCTGCCACATCACCGCCACGCTCAACGCGGTGACCGGCCAGGTCACTGAGTTGGGCAGCGGAATGCCTCTCCCCGCCGCCATGGTGACCCTCAGCGGGCCCGGTACCGACAGGAGTTTCGGCACCAACGAGCTGGGCCACTATTTCGCCTACGGTCTGGCAAGCGGGAGCTACACCGTCATGGCCGGGGCCGCCGGTTACTCCGATGCCGTCCCCCTGCAGGTGACCCTGCCGCCCAACGCGGTGGCCGACTTCGCCCTCGGGGCTTCGGACATCGCCGTGACCCCCGAGTCGTTCTCGGTGAGCCTGCCCCCGTGGTCCGAACTGCAGCTGCCGTTCCGGGTGGACAACCTGGGCGATGTCACCCTCGACTTCGAGGTGCAGGTGGATGGCGCTGGTGTGGGGATCCAGGAGGAGACCCTCGGCAGCACCTATGACAGCTATTCCGGCGGCTACCGCACCAGGGGCAATGTCTACCACGTGGACAGTGAGACGCTGCTCCGCGAGGTCCGTTTCATGCTCAACATGACCTCGGCCACCAACCTGGTGCACGTGGTCTACGAGGGCGACTCCCTCACCGGCAGTTACCAGAGGGTCTTTGGGGTCGAGGTGGCGGAGCCGGGCGGCGGCACGGCCTGGTACAGCTCCGGGCCCATTGAGCTGGAACTGGAGGAAGGGAAATACTACTTCATCGGTTGTGCCTTCGACAGCTCCTGCACCTACTACCGCGGTCCGGGGTACCCGCCCTACACCACCACCTTCGGGACACTGCAGACCGGTGTGGTGGATGACGTCTACCCGCCGCCCGACCCGTACAGCCAGTCGGACACCGGGATCAACGCCTACCACCAGATGCTGGTCACCGGCACCGGCTACTGGGCCGAGCCGGACATTCAGGCCGGGAGCGTGGCGCCGGGGGGCAACCAGCAGCTGATGGTGAACTTCAGTTCGCTGGACATGGCGTTCGGCGTGCACGAGGCCCAGTTCCTCCTGCACACCAATGACCCGGACGAGAACCCGCTGGCCGTCCCCCTGACCATCGAGGTCTTTGACGGTCCGGTGATCGCCTACCAGGACCACCTGGTGGATGACGACAGCCAGGGCAGCAGCCAGGGCGACGGTGACGGGGTCCCCGAGGCCGGGGAGTCGGTGGAGATCCCCCTGACCCTGGTCAACAACGGCGCGGCGGCCGCACAGGCGGTCACCGCCACCATCGAGGTCAACGACTGCGCCTGGGTCACCGTGACCGACGACAGTGAAACCTGGAACGACATCCCGGCGGGCGGCAGCGCTGTTTCGCTGGATGACTTTGACCTGTACATTTCACCATCCTGCCCCAACGGCACCACCTTCACCGTGGAACTGACCATCGCCTCCCAGGGGGTCAGCGGCGTGTGGCGCGGGGCCTTCGAACTCACCGTGGAGGCGCTGAGCCGGATTGCCGGCGTGGTGGACGACATGTCCGGCGGGACCGGGCTGGAAGGCGCGGTGGTCACCTACAGCGGGCCGTCATCCGGGTCGGTGATTGCCGGCCAGGGCGGGGAGTATGACATTGTCGGCCTCGAACCCGGCACCTACACCCTGACGGCTTCGGCTGACGGCTACCTCGATTCCGCTCCGGCGGAGGCCACCCTTCCTCCTGATGCCGCGGTGAACTTCCACCTCGGCCGCCCGAATGTGGTGGTGACCCCCACGGAGCTGCAGCTGATGCTCTACGAAGAGACCTGGGAGGCCACGGCGCTGTTCATCGGCAACACCGGTAGCGTGGAACTGTCATTCCAGCTGCAGAGCGATGTGGGCTGGATCAGCTTCCAGCCCGCTTCGGGCCAGGTGGCACCGGGAGGCAGCGTGGAGATCCAGGTGATCTTCGCCGCCGGCGGACTGAGCACCGGCACCCACCAGGGGACGATCCAGGTGCTGAGCGATGATCCGGACAGCGGGGTGGTCACCGTCCCGGCGCTGATGATGGCCTACCGCACGTTGATCCTCACCGGACCGGGACCGGCCCAGGCCAACCCGGCCCTGGTGCGCACCTTCCGCCGCACACTGAACGACTGGTACGAGTTCTCCGACGAGTTCACCGCCTATGGAGCCGACCGCTACGGGGTCAACGTGGCGGCGGCGGACATCGACGGCGACCTTTTCGACGAGATTCTCACCGGGCCCGGCCCGGGGACGGCGTTCGGGCCGCTGGTCCGGGCCTTCGAGATGGACGGCTCGCCGGTGGACGGCGGGGCCGCCATGGTCATGGCCTACGGCACACTGAACTACGGCGTGGGTGTGGCCGGCGGAGACCTGGATGGTGACGGGCGGGACGAGATCATCACCGGCCCGGGGCCGGGTGCGGTCTTCGGCCCCCACGCGCGGGCCTTCAGCTACGATCCGGTGGCCCGCGTGGTGTCCCCGCTGCCCGGGGTCAGCTTCCTGGCGTACAACACCAACAAGTTCGGCCTCAACGTCACCGCCGGCGACGTGGACGGGGACGGCTTCGATGAGATCATCACCGGGCCCGGCCCGGGAGGGATGTTCGGCCCCCACCTTCGCGGGTGGAATGTGGACGGCGCCGCGGCCGTGGTCATCCCCCAGATCAACTGCTTTGCCTACGACGCCGCATGCCGCTTCGGCATCCGGGTGGCCTGCGGCGACCTGGACGGTGACGGCCGTGACGAGATCGTCACCGGTCCCGGGCCCGACCCGGCAATGGGCCCGCGGGTCTGCGGCTGGAGTTACGAGGAGGGTACGCTGGCGCCGATGCCGTCGGTGGACTTCTTCCCCTACGACCAGACCACGGGGTATGGCGTGGTGGTGGCCTGCGGCGATCTGGACGACGACGGCATCGACGAGCTGATCACCGTGCCCGGGCCCAGCGAGGCCTTCCCCTGCCACGTGCGGGGGTTCAACTACGATGGCGTGGCGCTGACCCCCATGCCGCGGGTCAACTTCATCGCCTATGACCCGGAGCTGGTCCGCCAGGGCGGCCGCCTGGCGGCCGGGAATTTCGGGGAGGAGTGAGCGGCGAAATGTCGATCAACGAGAGGTTTTTCAGGGGGGGGTGCCGATCGATCCTCCTGCCTGCTGGTCTGGTGCTCGGCCTGTCGCTGACCGCCGCCCTGACCGCACCTGCCGACACGATCCATGTGCCGGGTGACCAGCCCTCCATCCAGGCCGGGATCGACGCATCGGCAGATGGCGACACCGTGCTGGTGTCCGCCGGCGACTACGTGGAGTCGATCAATTTTCTCGGCAAGGCGGTTCACCTTCGATCCGAGGATGGTCCGTGGAACACCAGGATCGAGAACGGTCCGGGGGTGGGCAGCGTGGTTACCTTCGAGTCCGGAGAAGGCCCCGACTCGATTCTTGAGGGGTTCACCATCCACCGCGGCCGTGGCACGGATCTGCCTTCCTGGGATTTGCGGTGCGGCGGCGGCATTCTCTGTTTGGACAGCAGCCCCACCATCACCGGCAACCTGATCCGCGACAACGGGGGCCAGGCGGGCAGCGGTATATTCTGTGAGAATTCCTCGGCAATGATCACCGGCAACATCATCCGGAGCAATGATTCCGACGGGATCTACGATTGGGTGCACGCCTATGGCGGAGGTGTTTGCCTCTTCAACTGCGGAACCGATGAGCAACCACTATACCTGGTCAACAACCTGATCATCTGGAATCTGGCCATCGGATTCGGTGCGGTCTACGATTCTATCGGTTACGGCGGAGGTGTCTATGCCGGGGGCGGATACCTGCTCGTCGATCAGTGCACCATCGCCTACAACGAGGCGGACTGTGACGGAGGCGGGGACACCTACGGCGGTGGAGTGCTAAACTTTAACCAGGATACCATCATCTCCAACACCATCTTCCACTTCAACCGGTCCACCCTGGGAGACGAGATCGCAGTGTTCTACGGAACCTTCGGGATCGACTATTCAATGGTCGATAACGGGTGGCAATGGATTTATAACGAATCCAGCGACATTGAAATCGGTGAGGGGATGTTGGATGTCGATCCCCTCTTTGTCGGCCAGTCCCTGCTCTCCCAGCAGGCGGCCGGCCAGTTCGTCGACAGCCTCTGCGTAGATGCCGGCAACCCGGAGCTGCCGCCCCACGGCGGAACCACGCGCACCGACACGGGTGTTGATACGGGCCGACTGGACATGGGTTTCCACTATCCCGTGGACTGGCCGCCGCCGGTCTGGCTGCTGGCCGGTGCCGGGCCGTCCGAAGACAATCCGCCCGTGGTAAAGGTTTTTCCCCTCACCGAGGATCCGGAGCCATCGATGGCGTTTCCGGCTTACGGCGCGCCGCGCCATGGCGTGAACGTGACCGCGGGGTACCTGACCACGAGCAATCCATATATGGAGATCATCACCGGGCCCGGCCCGGGTGAAATTTACGGACCCCATGTGCGGGGGTTTTCACGATTCGGTGAGCCGGTCACCGGACTCAGTTTCATGGCGTACGGAACAAACCGCTACGGGGTCAACGTTACCACCGGGATCATGGAACGGGACGGGGGCGAGGTGATCATCACCGGCGCCGGGCCGGGGGCCGTATTTGGGCCCCACGTCCGGGGCTTCACCGTTGACGACCAATCGGGCGAGGCGAGCCCCATGCCCGATATCAATTTCTTTGCCTACGGCACGCCCAGGTGGGGTGTCAACGTGGCCTGCGGCAACATCGATGGCGACTGGCCGGATGAGATCATCACCGGTGCCGGGCCGGGTGCGATCTATGGACCCCACGTGCGCGGCTGGTCCGTTGACGACCATCCGGCAAGGGCCATTGACGGGGTGAACTTTCTGGCGTATGGAACGAACCGGATGGGCGTGCGGGTGACCTGTGGTGATGTTGACGGAGACAATATCGACGAGATCATTACCGCGCCGGGCCCTTCGCCGGTATTCAGCGCTCACATCCGCGGCTGGAACTATGACGGTCAGACGATCACCCCCCTGACCGGTATCGACTTCCTCGCCTGGCCTGCCGGGGACGCCCGCTACGGCGCCTCCGTCTTTGCCTGCCGCGACCTGAACTTCGACGGCACCGATGACCTGGTGGTGGGGGAGGGGCCTGACCCGGAGGGCGGGTCCCGGATCAACATCTACCGTTGCCGGAATGGGACCCTGTCGCTCTGGCACTCGCTCCAGGCCTTTCCCGATGGCTGGACCCACGGGGTGAACGTGGCCGCCGGCCGGTTCGCCTGGTGATTCGCCTGGTCGGGTCACAGCAGCCAGGCATAGCCGATCTTGATGAATACGGTCCAGTCGCTGCGGGTCAGGCCGATGCTGTCCGTGCCGCTGTACGGGTCGTCCCAGGCGTGCTGGTTCTCCGAGTAGCCGAGGTAGAGCACGGTCTGCGGGGTGAGCGTGTAGGAATAGAGGAACTGGCCGAAGAGGTCCCGGGTCTCCCCGTCCACGGGCTGGTAATAGAGGGCGGGGGTGCGGTCGATGTCGGCATACTGGATGATGGCCCGGACGAAGCTGCGGGTGTTGAACTGCCAGATACCGCGCAGCTCGGTGAGATTGGCCTGGTAGAGCCGGCCTTCGCTCAGGCGGCCGGGAACCAGCAGCCGGTGGTCTGACACATCGAGCTGCTCGTAGGTATGGTTCAGTTCGAGGGTGAAGTGCCGACCCGGACGGCAGGTCACACTGGGGCGGACCTGGAGGAAATCACCGTTCCTGACGTTGGTGTAGTCCAGGTGGTCGCCGAACTCGACACGGACCCGGCCGGAGAACCAGGCGTTTGGTGAAATTTCGCCCAAAAGTGCGCCAAAGGCCTGGTCGAATGTCTCTCCGTGGTATGTCTGTTCCCGCACGCTCCCACCAGCTTCCAATTGGGACTGCAGCGGGCCGTGAATTTCGGCCCAGAACTCGGCCTCCTTCTCCAGCGGGTTGCCGTCCTGGTCTTCGGTGATATCGACGTCTCCCCCCAGGCCGATGCGGCTGTGCCAGTCCTCGTCGGTGCCCCACCAGTTGTAGTGCAGACCGGCCAGCCCGGTGCGGTAGTCAACGCGGGGGATGAACCCGCTGTCCGCCCGGAAGTCCCGGCCGAAGTCCTCATACCTCAGCCACCAGTTCCAGTTGCGGCTGCCGTGATTGTAGTTGGCCACGCCGGCCAGGCCGCTGAACTGTCCCTCGGGCTGTTCGAAATCCGCGGTCACCTGGTTCGGGTAGGCCGTGGTGGACCCCAGCAGCTGCAGCTGGATCGAGTCGGCATCGCTGAGCCTGATCTGGCCGTCGGCGCCGTAGACCGTGTTCTCGTAGTCCTCGGCCCCCTGGCGGGAGGTGACCAGGAAGCCGACGTTGGAATGTCCTCCCACGTCCCGGCGGTAGCGCAGGACGCCGGTCAGGTACGGGTCGTCCAGAGAGGTGAAGGCCGACTGCTCGCTGCCCGGGAAGAGCAGGTTGGTCACCGTGTCCTGGGCGGTGAAGAAGCCGAAGGCGCTGGCACCCTGCTTGCCGGTGACCCTGGCCCCCCACAGCGGGTCGGCCACCGTGCGGGTGTAGACCGCGCTGAGCGGGGTCTCGAAGTAGTCGGCATCCTCGAGGAAGAAGGGCCGCTTCTCGGGGTAGAAGAGGGCGAACTGGCGGTTGATTCTCAACTGGGCCACGTCGGCCTCCACCTGGGAGAAGTCGGGGTTGATTGTCCCGGTCAGGGTGACGTTGGGGGTGGCGCCCCAGCGGGCAGTGATGCCGGGCTCCAGTTCCGATTTCTCGGTGCCGAAACCGCCCTCGGGAAAATCCTCGCGGCGCTCGGTGTATACGCCGGTGAGCGTGGGGTAGAAAGAGAGGTTCCGTCCCGGTTCCAGCCCTTCCAGGCCGGTGAGCTTGGAGACCTGGCAGTAGTGGCAGGAGATGTCCATCCGCCGGGGCTGGAGACGGAGCAGATAGCGCTGGTCGCGGGGCCAGGCGCGGGCGATGTCGATCCCCCAGGTCTGGACCCCGGGCGCAGCAGGGAAGCGGAGCTGGTTGAAGGGGATCGCCATCTCCACCACATACCCCTCGGGAGTCAGCCGGCCGGCCGAGGTCCAGATGGCGTCCCAGGAGGTGTCCTCGGTACCGCTCACGTCGTCCTCCACCAGGTCCATCTGCACCCCCAGCGGGGTGACGAAAAACTCGTAGGCCCGCCGCTCGTCGTTGAAGGTGTCGAGCATCAGGCCCACCATGTCGTCGTTGAACGGTTTGTCGCGGTCGGAGTAATGGGCCCTGATCTTCTCCGGTTCGGGATCATAGACCCGGAAGGCGGCGTAGAGATTCGAATCGTCGTAGGCCAGCAGGCACTCGGTGCGCACCCGGGCCGGGACGTTGTCGCCGGGGAAGGTCTCGTAGTTCAGTTCAACGGTGAGGGCGTCGGCCCAGGCCGGTTCGTCGAGACGGGCGTCCACCGTGATCTCCGAAGCCGTTCGCTTGATGGTGTAGGTCTTTTTCTCGTCGGCCGGGGCGGGTACGGCCAGGATCAGCAGGGTGATGATGAAGAGGATCTTTTTCATCTGTCTGGTCCAGCCAGGCGTCATTCGGGAAAAATCAAAGGATACTCACTGACCCGGGGAAGTCAATTCTTGACGGTCCGCAGGCAAAAAAATCCGGCATCCCGCATGCCATCGGGCGGGACGCCGGGGGAGACTGGAGGAGTGTTGCCAGTCAAACTCTACTTGGCTTGGGCAGCCTTGATATCAGCAATGGCCTTTGGGCCGGTTACGCTTTCGGGGTTGAGCTGTACGGATTTCTCGTAGCTGGCCAGGGCCTGGTTCAGGTTGCCGCTCTTGAACTGCGCCTCACCCAGGCTGTCCCAGACATTCCACGAGTCGGGATAGATCTCACTGTTCAGCGTGAAGACGGCAATGGCCTCGTCGAATTGCTCCTGCGTGAGGTAGCGGTAGCCCAGGGCGTTGAACTCGGCTTCGAGGAAGAAGTAGTCGTTTCCTCCCCGGGCGTGGATCTTGCGCATCTTGTTCAGCGCTTTTTCGCAGCCCTGAACTTCGATCATCTCGACCATGGCGCTACAGGCCGATTCGGCGCCGGTGGCGTCGGACCAGATGGCGAGAATGTTGCCGTTGTGTACGAAGTCGAGGGTGAAGCCCGGCTGGCCCACCAGTTCGGGGAAGCGGGTTTCCAGCTTGTACTCGGCGAACATGGCCTCCAGCGGCTTGCCGTCCTTCACCGCCTGGTTGATGCCGTTGTACATCGTCTCCAGGTAGTTGTAGCGGGCGGCAAATCCCTCGTAGGAGAGTTCGCCGTTCCAGTGGCCGGGGATGTAGGTGTTGATCTCATCCTTGCGGCCGAGGAGGGTTTTCCAGTTCCCGAGCAGCAGGGGCATGTCCCGCTTGTTGCCCTGGCGCAGGGAGAAGGATTGCAGACAGCCCGGAGTGTCGGTGAGCCAGGTGTCGGCCATCATGTCTCCGGTGAACAGGAGGCCCTCCTCGGGCACGAAGACAAAGATGTCGCTGGAGGTGTGGGTGCCGCCCACGGCGAAGAGCTCGAAGGTGACGTTGCCCATGGGGATGGTCATGGTGTCGGTAAAGGTTTTGGTGGGCAGGGTCAGCTCCAGGCCGGACTTGAAAGCCTTCAGTTCCATCTTCGAGGTGATCAGGTCCTCCTCGGTCTTCTTGTATTCGTCGCTGCCTTTTTCCAGTGTGGCCAGTTTGGCCTCGGTCTTGGGGAGGTTTTCCTCGTACCACCCGAGAACCCGGTCCACGTCCCCCTGGCGGGCCAGCATTCCCTCGGCGCACAGTTCGTGGGCCACGATCTGGCAGTCGGCATACACACCGTTGCCATAGGTGTGGTCACCGTGCTCGTGGGTGTTGATCAGGATCTTGAAGTCGTCCCGGCCGAATTCCCGGGCGATGATCTTGCGGAACTGCTCGTCGAGAGTGGGGCACTGGGTGGTGTCGATGACCACGATCCCCTTGTCGGTTTTGATGGCCGAGACCGCGGTGGAGGAGATGTAGTCCCCGATCCACAGTCTGATGGCGTTGTCACTCAGTTTCTGCACGTGCAGCGGCAGGCCGTTCCAGGTCTCCGCCTGGGCCGCGGCGCCAAAAACCAGCGGCAGAAAAGCGAGCAGAACCAGGATGTTGCGAAGCTTCATCGAATACGTCTCCTTGCACATAAGGACATGAATTAAAGTGCATTCCCCCCCCTGATGCGGTGAGATACCTCCAGTTATCAGAGATGCACGGAGCCGGAAAATCATCTGGTTCCGGCTACTATGTGATTAGTAACGGGGAAAGCGGGGCAGGGTTCGATAAAAAAATGAAAAAGCGCCCCCCCGGGGAGGAGGGGCGCTGCAGGGACGGCTGATTGGTATCAGTCCTGAAACCGTCCCGCGGCCACGGTGGACCCGTGGGTCCAGCCGGCGGGGAAGGGCTGCAGGGAGAGCGATTCGGTGACTGCCGAGCCGTTGTAGCGGTAGA
Source organism: uncultured Acidobacteriota bacterium (assembly GCA_963836075.1). GTDB lineage: Bacteria > Acidobacteriota > JAQAZP01 > JAQAZP01 > JAQAZP01 > JAQAZP01. Next base: position 1,555,421 of record CAWIIB010000001.1, on the reverse strand, counting down.
GCTTGAGCGCGGTCTCCACCGCCGGGTCCGGTCCGGCGCCCACCAGCAGCTCGTCGCTGCCGTCGCCGTCCAGGTCCACACCGGAGAAGACCTTGGCCCCGAAGCGGCAGGCGCTTTCGGGCCAGGCGAAGTAGCTGAAACCGGGGAGGGAGGCGATGGAGCCGTTGTCGTAGTTCCAGCCGCGGACGTGGGAGGCGAAAATGGACCCCGGTCCGGCGCCGGTTATGATTTCATCCATGCCGTCACCGTCCACGTCGCCGCAGGCCACGTTGACCCCGAACTTCAGTGTGCCGAAGGCGAAGTAGCTCACCGATGGCATTGCGGCTGCCGGGCCGTTGTCCACGTTCCAGCCCCTGACGTGGGGGCCGTAGACTGCGCCCGGCCCGGGGCCGGTGACGATCTCGTCGAAGCCGTCGCCGTCGATGTCACCGCAGGCCACGTTGACCCCCCACTTGGGTGTGCCGTAGGCGAAGTAGCTCACCCCGGCCGCCGGGGCCACCCCTGGCGAGCCGTCATAGTTCCAGGCCCGGACATGGGGGCCGAAGACAGCGCCCGGCCCGGCGCCGGTGACGATCTCGTCGAAGCCGTCGCCGTCGATGTCGCCGCAGCAGACATTGACCCCGTACTTGTTGGTGCCGTAGGCCAGGAAGCTGAGACCGGGCAGCGGTGCGCCCCAGGCCTCGAAGCCCCGGACGTGGGGGCCGAAGACCGCACCCGGCCCGGCGCCGGTGAGGATCTCGTCCAGACCGTCACCGTCGGGGTCGCCGGCGGAGACGTTCACGCCATACTTGGGTACGCCATAGGCGGTGAACTCGTAACGGTGTGCGGCATACGATTCCGCGTCAAAGACCCGCACCGTTGGCGGGTTGGTCTCCGCGGGGCCGGGGCCGGCGATGAGGCCGGCCTGCGGGACCAGCGAGGGCGCGAGAATGTCGAGCATGGTGCGCACGGTAATCTCGGCGGCTTCGGTGGCTTCGGCGAGGCCGATGTTGCTGCCCACGTGGATGTGTCCGGCGGTGAGGACCTGGTCCGGATCACCGGGGGATTCGTGAAGGTCGTGATACCAGGCAGCGTGGTAGCCAATGAACTCGCAGAGAAAGGCGCCGGCATCTTCGGTGGTGTCGGCAAAGGCGTTGATCCCGAGATCCGAGCTGTTCAATGCGTCAACGATCTCGTCCATCGGCAGGGTGGAATAGCGGATGTGGTCTTCCGGGACACTGCCGTCGGGCGGCGAGGGTGTGGGCCTGCGCGGGTCGGTGTAATCGGGATACCAGTCGAATTCGGGAAGGTTCCGTCCGCGCCACTCCAGCTCCCAGTCCCGGTTTGGTGAGGCCCGACCAAAGGTGATGATGGCCACCGGCTTGACTACTTCGGCGATGGGCCAGAAGTCCTCCGAGGTGTCCTGGTAGTCCACCTCGAAATCCCCCTCGCCCTGGCCCAGGCCTTCGGGGAACTCGGGGAAAAAGGCGTAGACGTTGAACCCGCGCCCCTCCCAGTTCGCGCCGATCCAGCCGTCGGGATTCTGCACCGGGTCGGGGCTGAAGCGGCGCAGCATCTCATTGGTCGGCGGCCAGTACCCGGTGAGCATGACATTCGGCAGGCCGGGGTCGCCCCGCATGCCCTTTTCGATGATAAAGGGCACCGTCCGGTCGATGTGGATCTTGCGCGCGTATTCGGGCAGGGGAGTCCCTTCCGGCTCCTTGTACTCCTGGGCCGTTGCCACGCCGGCCGTGGCGGCGCAGATCAGCGCCACAAGCAGGGCGACAACGGGTATGGGCCACCGCCTGGTCTGGATCAGCATTGGTCTACCTCCTGACTGCCGTCCGGTTCGTTGTGATGAATACCGGAAACTTGAAACTGGATATACAAATGCGAGATGCAGTTGTTCGCGCGAAACCGGTATTGCCGGCGCACTGTGAGGTCAGGATAGTGAATCGGGCGTGTGTCGTCAAATCAGGGCTTCCTTGACCGATTCTCGATTTTTCATTGCCGTGGATGGTTCGTGATTTTGCGAATCATGGGTTCCAATGATATAAGCAGGTCATGAGCGACTTTTTCTTGCCATCATGCGGCCGATCCTCGTTCGGTCCACCGGCAAGGCCGAAAATCCCACGCATCCAATCGGAATTCTCGATTTTTGTCGGTTCCGCCTGTCGTTACCGGGCTTTTTTGCCCAGCGCCGGCATGTGGCGCGATATTGAACCGGACGTCTGGAGGTCATCCTTATGAGCTGCTGCCGTAGCACTGTCTGGAACACGAATTTCGCACTGTTGGTGCTGGTCCTTATCCTGCCCCTCTTCTTTGGCGTTGGCCTGCAGGCCCAGGATGAAGATGCCGAGCCGATCACCAGCGAGGACTGCGTGATGTGCCACGAGGAGAGCAGCCATGGCACCGACTTCGGGGAGGATCTCTCGCATTCGATCCACCGGGACTTCGAGTGCCTCGACTGTCACATCGACAAGGACATGACCCCGCATGACGAGACGTCCGACTTTGTGGTGGGATGTGAAGGCTGCCGGATGTGTCATGAGGATGCCGGTGAACAGTACCAGGCCCACGGCCGGGCAGCAATAGGATCCTGTGAGGACATGCCGCAGTGCAAGGACTGCCACGGCGACCACGACATCCTGCCCTCCAGCGTCAAACTTTCCAAAACCCATCCGGTGAATCTTCCCGGGACCTGCGGCAGGTGCCACGAAGACCTTGATCTCACCAAGAAATATGAGATCCTGATCGACAAACCGATCGCCATTTACCAGGGCAGCGTTCATGGCATGGCAGCCAAGGGCGGAGTATACGTGGCGGCCACCTGTAACGACTGCCATTCCAGCGGCGGCACGGCGCACAAGATTCTGGCTCCCGGGCACGCGGACTCGGCGATCAACCACTTCAACATCCCCCAGACCTGCGGCAAGTGCCACAGGGGGGTGGAGAGCGATTTCATGGAGGGGATCCACGGCCACCTGGTGGAGCGGGGCGAAACCGACGCACCGGTCTGCACCAACTGCCACGGTGAGCACGGGATCATCTCGCCCGACGACCCGCGGTCCCCGGTATCCAGCGCCCGGCTGGCCGAGGAAACCTGTTCGCCGTGCCACGAGTCGGCGGTACTCAACGAAAAATACGGGCTGCAGTCCGGCCGGCTGGCGACGTTCATTGACAGTTACCACGGTTTGAAGAGCAAGGCCGGCGATACCCACGTGGCCAACTGTGCGTCGTGCCACGGGGTCCACCGCATCCTGCCCAGTTCCAACCCCTCCTCCACGGTACATCCGGCGAACCTCCAGCACACCTGCGGTGACTGCCACCCCGGGATCTCGGAGAAGATGGCGGCCATGCCGATTCACGGGGTCACCGGTGAAGGTCTGCGCACGCCGCTGGCCGACCTGGTTGAGAAGGTATACATCATCGCCATCGTGGTGATCATCGGCCTGATGGTGCTGCACTGGCTGATCGACCTGGGGCGGCACATCAAACTGATGATGAACCGGCGTCCCCAGGTGCGGCGGATGCGGCTCAACGAGGTCTGGCAGCACACTATCCTGATGATCAGCTTTATCACCCTGGTGGTCTCCGGGTTTGCCCTGACCTATGACGAGAGTTTCTTGGCCAAGGTCTTTTTCGGCTGGGAAGGGGGCTTCGAAATGCGCGGGCTGGTGCACCGGATCGCCGCGGTGATTTTCAGTCTCACCGTGGTCTGGCACCTGCTCTACCTCACCACCAGCCGCCGCGGACGGGAGTTCATCAAAGACATGATGCCGTTGCCTAAGGATTTTACCCAGTTCTGGCAGCGCATCCTCTACTGCATCGGCCGGCGGAAGGAGTCTCCCCGATTCCACCGCTTCAGCTATGTGGAAAAGGCTGAATACTGGGCGCTGGTCTGGGGCACGGCGGTGATGGTGGTCACCGGGCTGCTGCTCTGGTTCGACAACTGGTTCATCGGTTTCCTGCCCAAGGGATTTCTCGACGTGGCGCTGGTGATCCACTTCTGGGAGGCCTGGCTGGCATCGCTGGCCATCCTTGTCTGGCACCTCTATTCCACGGTCTTCAATCCGGCGGTCTACCCGATGAATCCCAGCTGGATCACCGGGCTGATGCCCGAGGAGATGTATCGCCACGAACACCCCGAGCACGTGGATGAAGCGCGAAAAGTGACCGAGGAACGTCTGCGCAAGCAGCTGGAGGACGTGGTCCCCGGCAGCGAGCCGGATTCGTTACCCGAGGAATAGCAAAATTTCGGGGAAGTTCCTGAGCTTTGCCGAGGAAGCTGGATTCGAATAAATGCTTTTCGATGAATCGGTTGAATCTTATATCCTACTGATTCTATAGGAATTATCTGTATGGATCGGGGCTCTGATCCCGTTGACTTTGTCATGGTTTTGTCATATATCATTCGTTGAATTAAAGCACTACGCAACTATTAATTCACGAAATGATGAAGCATGGCTGACAAATCAAAGCAGCTTCGACAGTACTTTGATCTCCACTCCCAGGTCTGCCGGTCAATCTCCCATCCCCGACGCCTGCACATCCTCTACACGCTGGAAGCCGGTGAGATGCCGGTGGGCGAACTGGGGGAAAAGGTCGGTTTTTCAGGATCGAGCCTTTCCCAGCACCTGAACATCCTCAAGCAAGCAAGTATCATCCGCAGCCGGCGCAACGGCCGCCAGTTGCTCTATGGGATTGCCAACCCCCTGGTCATGGAGGCGATACACATTATGGCCCGCGTGGTCCGGGAGACCTGCCACGACCACGTGGAAGTTATGGATCTGGGTGACTTTGACAATCCGTTGGAACAAGGCGATTAGACGCGGAGCGGCCGGGCCCAGGCCCGGCGGTTCCGACGACTGGGTTTTCAATTGCAGGCCTGGCAAAAGAGGGGAAAGGAGAAGCCGGCCACTGATAAAAAATCATAACACTATCAAAATATCTTTGTTGGTTCAGAGGAGGAATGAAAGTGGAGGGGAATAGAAGGATTCCGGTCCTGCTCCTCTCGGTTGTTGTCCTGGCAACTCTCGCACTCTGGCTCCCGGGTTGCGGCCCGGGAAACCCGACCCGGGCGCGGATCGTGCAAGCGCCGGTGGTGAGTGGCGCCGAACTCGTGGGGCAGGAGACCTGTGTCATGTGCCACGAGGAAAGCCTGGCCTCCATGGCGGCGACGGTTCACGGCCGGCTGGCCGAATTCGAAACCGGTCCCACCGGGTTCGAAATGAACTGTGAGACCTGCCACGGGGCGGGAAGTCTTCACGTCGACAGCGAGGACGCCAAGGACATACTGAGACCCGAGGAACTGGCTGCTGCTGAAGGTTCGGCGCTATGCCTCAAATGCCACACCGATGGCGGTCAGATGCACTGGTCCGGATCGACTCACGACATGAGCGATGTGGGCTGCATGGAATGTCACGAAATTCATTCGGCACAGGCCGAACACCTGCTGGTCAAGAATGACCCCGAACTCTGTTACGGGTGTCACCAGGAACAGCAGAGCATGACGCTGCTGCCGTCCCACCACCCGATCCCGGAAGGCCGGATGGGCTGCGGCGACTGCCACCAGGTCCACGGTTCCATCGAGGACCCGCTGCTGGCCACCGACGAGCGGCTCACCGACATGTGTCTCGACTGCCATTCGCGGTATCAGGGCCCGTTCATCTTCGAGCACGAGCCGGTCCTCGAATCGTGCGACATCTGCCACGAGGCCCACGGCAGCGTGGCCAACAACCTGCTGATCCAGAACGAGCCGTTCCTCTGCCTGCAGTGCCACGACATGCACTTCCACGCGGGGCTGGCTGGTGACGAAGGCGACTTCACCACCATCTACGGCCGTGAAGGCACGTCCTCCATGGACGCGCCCAAGATGACGTTCCTCACCAAATGCACCCAGTGTCATTCGCAGGTGCACGGTTCGGACCTGCCCAGCCAGTCGATCACTGGCGGCGGCCGTGGTCTGACCCGGTGAGCAAAAGGAGGGTGAAATGAAAAAGCTGTTATACATCAGCCTCGCCCTGCTGCTGCTCGCCGCCCCCCCTGCACTGGCGGAGGGTGAGGAGAGCTTCGAGGGCGAAGTGACCGTAGGCGGTCACATCGGCGATATCAACGATTACGGCGGCAAGGTCAGCGAGTACGAGCAGGTATCCGAGGACGGTCGGATGGACGGCGAGGTGAAGCTGGAAGGCGCTACCGACGGCTTCTACTGGAATTTGTATGCCCGGCCCTACGACACCATGGACCAGGATTACAGCGCCTCTCTCGATTTCCGGCGCATTCTGCAGGCCAGCTACTCGTTCCACAAAATGCCGCACTGGCTGTTGAACGACCCGTTGACCAACATCGATTCCAAGATGGGCGGCAAGATGAACACCTACGAGAATCTCGAGGTGGACGCTGATTATGTGATCGCATACACCGATCAGCATGCGGACATTGACCTGGCCATTCCCGCCATGCCCAACTTGACTTTCAACTTCGGTTATCGCGATCAGTCGCGGCAGGGACACCGGCAGCAGCTGAGCGTCTCCCACTGCGGCAACTGCCACGTGGAAGGCGTGGGGCGCGAGGTGGACGAATCCACCCGTGATCTGACGGCCGGGGCCACGCTCCGCGCCGGCGTGATGACCATGGACTACAAGTATCTCACCCGCGCCTTCTCCGACGGTGGGTCCACTCCCACCCGGTATTACGACAACGCCATGCACCCGGTGCGCGGCGAGATCTGGAACGATCCGGCCACCGGTGAGGACGTCAACTACGGCGTGATCTTCAATGCGCGGCTGCAGTTCGAGGACGAGACACGTGAAGTGGGCCTGATCCCCGACGTGGACAAGGACTCGCACAAGGTGCGTGCCAAGTTCGACCTGCCGAGCAACGCTTCCCTGGTGACTTCGGCGATCTTCGCTTCGGTGCAGAACCAGTGGACTGGCCTGAATACGGACAGCAACGGGTTCCAGGCCAGGTACACCGACAAGTTTGGCGTGAAAAACAAGTGGCGCTTCAACATGAAAATCCGTCACCAGGCCATCGACAACGATGACATCTTTATTGATGTAGAGAACAGCGAGGCCTACGAGTCCCGCTGGGGTGGCGATTTCGACTGGCTGCGCCAGTCTTCACTCAACCGTGACGTGACCACGGCCGGCGCCGACCTCTCCTACCGCTCATCGAGCAAGATGAACATCAGGGGCGGGTTGGAGTGGAAAAGCACCGACCGCGAGCACTACGAGGTCGCTGACGGCGAGACGCGGACCGATGCCATTCGGATTTTTGCCACTGTCAACCTCAGGCCGACCCGGAAATTCCGCACCCGGCTGACGCTGAAGCATGACGACATCGACAATCCCTTTGCATCGCCCAACGCGGTCTGCGAGTCGGATATCGATGATCCGGCGTACCGGCAGTACTGGATGCGGAGACAGTTCCGCACCGGTGATGTGGGTGCCCAGCCGAACAACGTCAACCAACTGCGGTGGACCGCCTCCTGGTCCCTCAGTGCCCGGAGCACTCTTTCGGGCAACATTCGCTGGTCAGACGAGAAAAACGATGATCTGACCTATGCCGACTGGAGCAGAACACTGTTCCAGCCCGGCCTTACGTACACCCTGGCCTTGAACAACAAGGCCGTTCTCACTGCGGGTTACCTGCACATAGAGGAGGAGACGGATACGCTGTTCAGCATACCCGTCATGGATGGGTGAGCGGGCTTCATAGAAGTCCTGGATGGACATCTCGATCATTACGGATGCATCAAAGACTCGGTAGAATACGAGACCACGGGGGACACCTTAACCGTCGGCCTCAACATGACGCCCGGCGAGAAGACGAACATCTTCTTCAATCTCGCCTACACCGACAGCACCGCTTCCTACGACCAGGTCAACTATCCGACCCCCCCCAATGGCCAGCCGGGCATTGGCTACTACGACTTCACTCGGGTCAACAGCTATTCGGACCTGGATATCGACCAGTTCGACATCACCCTCAACGGTTCTTACCAGTTCACCCAAATGGTCGGCCTGCAACTGGGCGGAGCTTACCGGGTGTATACAGACAACGAACCCTATCTGTTCGACGAGTCCGGCGACCTCTGGGTCATCAACGCCGGCCTCTCGTTCCTCTTCTAATCTCTTCATCTATGCCCGGTCGGGGATCCTCCCCGACCGGGCTCTTCTTGTCCGTTTTTGGGGTCAGGTCTTGAAAAGTGACAAAAATAATACTAAATTGAACGTATGGCTAGATCGTTGAGGCTGGAGATGGCTGGCGGCGTTTTTCATATTACCTCCAGGGGGGATAGGAAAGAGGATATCTATGTTGACAACGATGACCGAAGACTGTGGCTGTCGATTCTATCCAAAGTGTGCTGCCGGAAGGGATGGATTTGTCACTCCTATTGTCTGATGGGCAACCACTACCACCTTTTACTGGAGACACCTCAGCCGAATCTGTCAGAGGGTATGAGGGATTTGAATGGCATTTATGCCCAGGCTTTCAATCGGAGATACGGTCTTGTGGGCCACCTTTTTCAGGACCGCTTCAAGTCAATACTTGTTGAAAAGGAGTCCTACCTGCTCGAGTTGGCCCGCTACGTCCCACTGAATCCGGTACGGGTGAACATGGTACAAAATGTCGAGGACTGGCCATGGAGCAGCTACCCCCAAATGATCGGTTTATCCCCAACTCCTCCATGGCTTGAGACAAAGTGGATTCTTGGGCAGTTCCATGAGGATTTGAATCGTGCACGGGAGCTGTTCATCGACTTTGTCGCTTCAGGAATTGACCGCCCCTCTGTCTGGAAGAACCTGAGGGGTGGCTTTGTTCTGGGTTGCGATACATTCGTGAGAAATCTGTCACGCCAACTTTCAGAGATCGAAGAGAATGCTGACGCGGTGCTGGCCCTGAGGAAGTATGTATCGCCGTCACTTGAGGAGATTGATCGGAAGGCCATTTCGTCCCGAGCTGCAATTCTCGAAGCCTATTCATCCGGCGGATACACGATGAAAGAAATTGCCCGCCATTTCAACGTCCATCCCAGAACGGTGAGCCGGACTGTCCGTGATTCGGTGCCGCACAACGGGAGGACAACACTGAAAGGCGATGAACACTAGAGGACAGTCTCTCACCCGATGACAGTTTTGAGGATTTTGTCACTTTTTGGTGCCTGACACCAAAAAGTGACATTCGATCCACTACCGGTAGCCGAACAGCATGGAGTAGGTGATCAGGGCGATGAGGGTCAGTCCGATGGCCAGGGCACAGAAACCGAAGATGCGGAACAGGCGTTCGGCCCGCCTCGGATAGGGGTGGGCCATTCGGGATTCAAGGGTTCCATCGGCTACTGCCTGTTCATATTCCCGCGGTTTGTCGTGCTTCAGTTCGTCGAGGGTCACCCGGCCGGTGAAGATCACCGGGTCCATGGGAAATTTGTCCGGGCGGAAGTGGGTGTTGAAGAAGTGGACGGTGAAGATAAAGGCCACGGCCAGCAGCGCTTCGTCGCTGTGGATAATGGTGGCGACGTTCACCGACCAGCCGGGAAGCAGGCGGGTGAAGAATTCCGGGAACCAGAGCACGAATCCGGTGGACCCGATGATAAAGACACCCCAGAAGACGGCGAAGTAGTCGAATTTTTCCCAGTAGGTATACCGGCCGTAGCGGGGCCGCGGGCCGATGCCGAGGAACCATTTGATCGAGGCGATGAACTCGGTGAGGTCCGTTTTGGTGAAAAGCATGGAATAGGGGCCGGTGATGAACTTCAGCCAGGAGATTCCCATCTCCTTGCGCTTGGTCCAGACATTCATCAGGTGGAAGATGAAAATGACGATCAGCGCCACCGCCCCTATCCGGTGCAGCGTGCCCATGGTTTCGAATCCGCCGAGGGTATCGGAGATTGCCTGGGCCCAACCCATGTAGGAAAACTTGAGCGCCATGCCGGTCAGGGCCAGGGTGAAGAAACTGAGCAGCATCACCAGATGGTTGATCCGCTGACCGGTGGTGAACCGCTTGTAGAACTGCGTGCCCGGCTTGTGCAGTTCGCGGATCTTCCGCCACTCCTCGCGGGAGCGCCAGAGCCGGAAGAGCCAGGCCAGGGTGTGGATCATGGCGAAGCTCAGTGTGCCCACCAGCAGGGTGGTCATTCCCCAGAAAGCCCAGAAGAGGAAGGGATATTTTTCCGGGTCGTGGTGCGTGGCGTGGGTCAGGTATCCGGCGAAACGGCGGTGCGCGCCGGGGTGGCACTCTCCGCAGGTATCGACGATGTTCTCGCGGCTCAGGGTGCTCTCGGTGTTGGTGATGGGCAGGATGTTGTGTGTGCCGTGACAGTCGTAACACTTGGCCGCCCCGGAGTCTCCCAGCCGCGAGACCTTGCCGTGGAAGGTATCGAAGAACGTGTTTGTCTCGTCCACGTGGCAACGTCCGCACTGGTTCATCATCAGCATGCGGAAGTCGGTGCCGTCAGTGCGAGAAATGGTGTGGGATGTGTGACAGTCCTCGCAGGTGGGCAGTTCCTTGTCGGTATCCACATTCTCCGGCCAGTGAATACTGCCCTGGAAGGTTTCCTCGATGCCGTGGTGGCAGGTGCCGCAGGTGTGGGCGATGTTGTCCGGATGGACCGTGGACGCCGGGTCTCTCGAGGGCAGGGGGCCGTGGGCCGTGTGGCAGTTGATACAGGTGGCGGTGACCACCAGGCCGCTCTCGATGAGCCCCTTGCCGTGGATGCTCATATTGTAACTGCCGACGATGTGCTCCGGGTGGTCGGGGGCGATGCGGTTTGCAGCGACTTCGCCATCTCGGTGGCAGCGGGCACAGAGGTCGGGCACGTTGCGAGCATACGTGGGCGAACTGGGAAGTTTGTGGTCCATTGTCGCGTGTCGGTCATGGCAGTCGAGACAGGTCGGTGCGTCTGTGTCGCCCAGGGCGGCCAGGTGGCCGTGAATGCTGTTCGAGTGCTGCAGGACCTGGTCGGCATGGCAGATCGAGCAGTCCACCAGGGAGCGAACCGGTTCGCAGGGCCTTTCCAGAGAGGTGGAAACCTCGGTGTGGCACTGGGCGCAGGCCGTCCCGGAGTGTTTGCCCGCGTTGTATGCCGCTTCGTCAACGAACAGGGAAACGGTCTCACCGTCCTTTTCCATGGCCAGGTTTTCGTCCGCGTGGCAGCGCAGGCAGTCCTTGTTCGCCGCACCGGCCTGGTAGAAGACCCGGCGGATCTTGTGCGGAGAGTGACAGTCGACGCAGACCGGGATCTTGTGCGGTTCCTTCTCCCACAGTTCGCCTTCGATGAACTTGCGGTGCACCTCCTCGATCCGGGCGTGACACTGGGTGCAGGTGTCGGACACGTTGTCGGGAAAGATGCTCGACCGGCGGTCGGTGTGGGGGAGGATCATGTGCGAGGTATGGCACGAGGTGCAGACCGCGGTTACGGTCAACCCCTTCTTGAATATGCCCTCACCATGGATCGACATGGAATAGTTGGCCAGAATGTGGTCCTGGGGGATGTCGCGGTTCCGGGCCACCGGCGCCCCTTCGCTGTGGCACTTGCCGCAGAGGAAGGGGATGTTGATATTGTTGGTCGGGGACTGCGGGTCGAGGTGAGAGAGAATGTGGTGGCTGGTATGGCAGTCGCTGCAGGAAGGGGCCAGTTCGTCGCCCCGGGCTGCCGCCTGGCCGTGCAGCGACAGGGCATGCTGTTCGGCCTGCTGGTCGTGGCACATGGAGCAGTCCACCGGCTCCACGTCCTCGTCGTGCTCCATGTCGATGCCGATCAGGTCGATGTGGCAGTCCACGCAGTCCATGTCGGCATGGGCTGAGTCGCCGAACAGTTTGGGATCGACGTAGACCGGGAACTCCACCTCGCCGTGGAATCCCGTCAAGTCCGAGTCATCATGGCACATCAGGCATTCGTCATTTTCCTGGGCCGGCAGGGGAGGGGAGAGGAGGGAGAGGCAGAGCAGGGCAGTGAATATCAGCGCCAGGTCCCGGAGGACCCGGTGCTGGAATTTTCTTGCTCGACGGTCGACCATCAAGTGAAACCTCGTACCGCGACCGGCCCGTCTGGACAGCGGTGCGGCAACGAATCCCAGGTCAGACTATTCGGCGGCCGCTTCCTTGATGTGGCACTCCTTGCACTTTTTCTTCAGCGGTCCGGTGGCCTCGCCGGCGTCAGCTTTTTCCTGGTGACAGTCCTGACAGTTCTGGTGCACGGCGTCCTTCAGCTTGGGGGCATCGTCCTTGGCCGCGTCGGCCGGGTGGCACTCGGAGCAAAGTTGGGGAACCGCGTCCCCTTCGGTCTTGTGATGGCAGGACACGCAATCACCGATCTTTTCCGCGTGAGCCTTGTGGGAGAAGGTGACCTTCCCCATCTTGGCCTCGAAGGTCAGAACATCCTTATCCGCCGGAATCTCTGCTGCAATCACCAACACACTGACCAGGGCGAGAAACGCCACCAGGCTGAGAGTCTTTTTCACTTGATTGGCCTCCTGAAGTTAAAGACTTTAGGTCTGCAGGATATATGATCCTCCATTCCGCACGCAAGTGCGACAAGGTGTAAGCCCACGGCACAGCAAGCGGAACATTTCAGTGATTAACGAAGTTAAAATTATATTATAGAATCACTTACGAGTCAAGGCAGAGGGAGGGAGATGGACGTCAGAAGTCCATTATTGGAGGATGAGAACTGGATTTGAAGAGCGCCCCCAGGTGAACCCCAGGGGCGCCAGGAGATTTCAGCCTCCCGCAGCCTCGCCGTCCACCGGCTTGCCCTTGAAGGCGCCGCCGTAGGCGTTTTTGCGGTCGACCACCAGCGGACGGCATTCGATCACCGGCCCCTGGGTCTGGGTTTTGGCATGGACCGACTCCACTACCTGATGCCCGGCTGACCGCCAGCCTTCGAGACCCTCTTCGTAGCAATGGACGTTGCTCATCCGGAGATTTTGCAGCCGTTCCACCGCCTCAGCAGCCAGAGTACAGCCCCCGCCCGCCGAATAGACGGTGATGAAACTGCCGGGATTCATCACCCGCGCAACCCGGAAGACCAGTGAACCCAGCGGGGCGGTCTTGGCGCCCGGAATGTGACCCATCTCGTATTCCACATCACCGCGCACGTCAAAGACTGGCGACGTGCCGTCCTCCAGGCGCTGCTGAAGCTCTTCAGTAGTGATGGTGTTCATCTGCCGTAAACCTCATTGACCCGGTCCCAGTTGACCACGTTCCACCAGGCGTCGATGTAGTCGGGCCGGCGGTTCTGGTAATTGAGGTAGTAGGCGTGCTCCCAGACGTCGAGGCCCATCAGCGGCGTGTGTTCCTTCATCAGTGGTGAATCCTGGTTGGCGGTGCCGTAAACGTGAAGTTTGCCCTCGCCGTCGGCCACCAGCCAGGCCCAGCCGCTGCCGAACTGGTTGGCGGCAGCGGCGTTGAAGGCTGCCTTGAACTTCTCGAAACCGCCCAGGTCGCGGTCGATGGCTTCGGCCACGGCGCCGGTAGGCATGCCGCCCTTGCCCGGGCCGAGAATCTGCCAGAAGAGCGAGTGGTTGGCATGTCCGCCACCGTGATTGATCACCGCCTGGCGGATCGATTCCGGGACATCGCCAATACCACGCAGCAGGTCCTCAACCGGCTTTCCCTGAAGGTCGGGGGCCGACTCCAGGGCGGCGTTGAGCTTGGCAACGTAGGCCGCGTGGTGCTTGGTGTGGTGGATTTCCATGGTCCGCGCGTCGATGTACGGTTCCAGGGCGTCGTATGCGTATTCGAGGTTCGGTACTTCGTAGGCCATTTTCACATTCTCCTGACTATGACAATAGCGCCGCTGGCGCCTTGTGGTCCTGTTCTACCCCCGGAAGGGGGTGAAACGGTGCTTTGGCGATCGATCTATATTCGCCATAATGATTGACTTAATTAGTATATTATAGTCATGGCGGAAACGCAAGCAATTTCAGCTTTCGGAAACCATGGGACCAACTGTCACCTAAACCTTTGATATGCTAAAGTATGAGAAATTTCTTCCAGCCAGAGTTCCGTGTCGATTTTCCTTAAATTTTGAGGAGAAGACCCATGTCTTGTTTTCATCCTGTTCGATCAATCGTCCTCATTTTGCTTTTTTCGGTCCTGGCACCGGCGGCGCTCACAGCGGCCGGCTCATCGGAGCCCGCACGCGTTCTCAGCGAAACCGACCTGCAGCGAATCTCCTGGCGCAATGTCGGTCCGGCCAACATGGGCGGCCGGGTATCGGCCATCGCCCTGGTGCCGGGCAGCCGGACCAGCTTCTATGTCGGTTACGCCACCGGGGGAATCTTTTACACCGACAACCTGGGCACCACCTTTACGCCGGTGTTCGACGACTACCCGGTGCTCTCAATCGGGGCCCTGGCCGTGGCCGATGCCCCGTCAAACTGGCCGGGCTGGGTCGAAGAAGATAGTGTCGCTGAGGGTGAAACAGCGTCGTCCGAGGACCGCGGCAAGGGAAAGATCGTCTGGGTCGGCACCGGCGAGGGCAATGGCCGCAACAGCTCCTCCTGGGGCGGCGGGGTCTACCGTTCCACCGATGCCGGAGCCAGCTTCCAGCACGTGGGGCTCACCGAGACCCACGACATCCCCAGCATCGCCGTGGACCCGCGCAATCCGGATGTCTGCTACGTGGCGGCCCTGGGCCACCTCTGGGGTGAGAACCCGGAGCGGGGCTTGTTCAAGACCAGTGACGGCGGCACTACCTGGGAGCAGGTGCTGAAGGTGGACCAGCGGACCGGGGCCTGTGACGTGGTGCTGGACCCGGCAAACCCCGACACGGTCTACGCCGCCCTTTACGCCCGCAAGCGCACCGCCTGGAGTTTCAGCGGCAACAGCGAACATGGCGGCATCTTCCGTTCCGACGACGCCGGGCGCAGCTGGAAGAAGCTGACCTCCGGGCTGCCGCCCTCCACCGGCCGTATCGGCCTGACCGTCTTTCCCGGGGATACCAGCATCCTCTACGCCAACGTGGAGAGCGACTTTGGCGGCCGGGGCCACTCCCAGTGGGACAACAGGTCGCCCAGCGGCGGTCTCTTCCGCACCGACGACCGGGGAGAGACCTGGGTCCGCACCACCGATATCAGTTTCCGGCCCTTCTATTTCTCCCGGGTGGCCGTCGACCCGGAGGACGACCAGCGGGTCTACCTCCCCGGGTGGGACCTGGCCATCTCCGACGACGGCGGCAAGACCTTCCGCCGCTCGGGCAGCGAGAACGTGCACGTGGACTTCCACGCCATCGTGATCAACCCGTTGGACACGAAGCAGATCCTGGTGGGGAATGACGGCGGGATCTACATCTCCCACGACCGGGCCCGGACCTGGCGGCTCTTCGACAGCGTGGCCGCGGCCCAGTTCTACCGGGTTTCGGTGGACATGTCCGACCCCTACCGCATCGCCGGCGGGCTGCAGGACAACGGCTCGTGGCTCGGGCCCTCGGAGACCGGCTTCCTGACCCTCGATCAGAGCGCCGATGGGATCCTCAACGCCGACTGGCGGATGATCAGCGGCGGTGACGGCTTCACCGTCGATTTCGATCCCGCTGACCCGAACCTGGTCTACTCCACTTCCCAGGGCGGCAACCTGTCCCGGATCCGGCTGGACAACCACGTGGTGAAGACCATCCGTCCGGCGGTTCAGGAGGGGGATGAGCGGCTGCGCTTCAACTGGGACGCGCCCTTCTTCGTCTCCCCCCACGACCCGTCGGTGCTCTACCACGGCGGCAACCGGGTCTTCAAACTCACCGGGCGCGGCGACCTGGTCTTCGCCATCAGCGGCGACCTCTCCCGCGACGAACCGGGCAAGACCGAGACCCTCGGTTCGGGAGCCGAAACCTACGGCACGGTGACGGCGCTGGCCGAATCACCGCTGCGCAAGGGGATGCTCTGGGCCGGGACCGACGACGGGTTGATCCACGTCACCGCCGATGATGGCGCGAACTGGCGGCAGGTCACCCCGCCCGAGGTGGACGGCCTCTACATTTCACGGATCCACCCTTCGGCGCACCATGCCGAAACCGCCTTCGTTTCGGTGGACGGCCACCGCAGCGATGTCTTCCGGCCGCTGGTGCTGATGACCGCGGACAGCGGCCGGAGCTGGAGCGACATCACCGGCAATCTCCCCGACGGGGAGCCGGTGCGGGTGGTGCGGGAGGACCTCTGGAACCCGGACGTGCTCTACGCCGGCACCGAATTCGGAATCCATGTCAGCCTTGACCGCGGCGGCAGCTGGGTGCGGATGAACGGTGAGAGCCTGCCGCCGGTGGCGGTACACGACATCGTCCAGCACCCCCGGGAAAAAGACCTGGTGATCGGCACCCACGGCCGGGGCGTCTATGTCCTGGACGACGGTTCGATGTTCGCCGGCCTTGCCGGCGGGGTGACGGACCGGCCGCTGGCCCTGCTGGAGATCCAGCCCGGCACCCCGCGGCTCTACCTGCGGCGCAGCTACGGCTCGGGCCATGCCATCTTCCGCGCCCGCAATCCGGAGCCGGGTACCGCGATCAACTACTGGCTGCGCGAGGGCCTGGGGGCGCCGGTTTCCGTCTCGATCACCGATGCCGGCGGCATGGTGATCCGGACGCTCAGCGGGCCCGGCTACCCGGGGCTCAACCGGGTGGTCTGGGATCTCCAGGCCGACCGCAAACACCAGATCCCGCGGATCGAGGCGGGGGATTTCGGTCAGACCGAATTCGTGCCGGCGGGTGAATACACAGTGTCCATCTCGGCCGGGGAACTGAAGGACAAGGGGACGGTGGTGGTCAACGCGGCGCCGAAGTGAAGGGCCGAACCCCTCACTGCTCGTCGTCCAGCAGCTGGTCCTGGACCTGGTTGGTCACCGAGCGGAAATCGATCTTACCGCTGCCCATCTCCGGCATTTTCTCCATCACCACGAACTGGCTGGGCAGGGCGATGTTGGGCAGCTCTTCGGACAGCTTGCTGCGTACTTCCTTCTCGTCGAGCTGCTCGGTGACCACGGCGATGATTTTCGCCCCCTTCTTCACGTCGGGGATCTCCACCACACAGCAGTCCACGCCGTCGGGCAGCAGCTTCTCGATCCGGTCCTCCACCTGGACCAGGGAGACCATCTCGCCGCCGATCTTGACGAAGCGCTTCAGCCGGCCGGAGTGCCAGAGATAGCCGGCCTCGTCGAGATAGCCCATGTCGCCGGTGTCGTACCAGCCGTGCCTGATCCGCATGGCCGTTTCTTCCAGGTCATCGAAGTAGCCCTTCATCACCAGGTCGCCGCGGACCATGATCCGCCCCACGTCACCCGGCCCGCACTTCTCGCCGGTCTCGTAGTTTTCGATGAATACCGCCACGTTGGGCAAAGGTTTGCCCACGCTGCCCGGCCGGTTGAACCCGGGGTAGTTGACGGAAATCACCGGCGAGGTCTCGGTGGCCCCGTACCCTTCAAAGAGGGTCACCCCGTGCTTGTTCAGGTAGCCCTGGCGCAGGGTGTCGGGACACTTGTCGGCGCCGCTGACCACCACCCGCAGTGATTCAAAGTCCCCCTCGCTGGACCGGCGCAGATAGCCCTGGAAGAAACTCGGAGTGCTGACCAGGATGGTGGGCTTGTCGTCACGGATAATTTTCGCCACGGTCTGGTACTCGGTGGGGTTGGCGTAGGTGACCATGGTGATCCCGTAGTAGACCGGGGTCCAGAAGTTGACCGTCAGCCCGAAGACGTGGAACAGGGGCAGGTTGGCCATCATCCGGTCCTTTTCCGAGATCTGGTACACCTTGCAGAAGCTTTCGATGTTGAAGGAGATGTTGCGGTGGGTCAGCTGGACCGCCTTGGGGTCCTTCTCGCTGCCGCTGGTGAAGAGGACCACCGCGTTGTCGTCCATCTCCCCCTTTTCCGTGAAACGGCGGGTGATCAGGCCAGCGGGCAGCTTCGAGATCAGCGCCGCGCGGATTTTGTCCCAGGAGGTCAGGCTGTCCATCAGGTCTTCGAGATAGACCATGCCCTTGATGTGCGGGCAGTTGATCTTCTCCAGCAGTTTTTTGGAGGTGATGATGGTCCGGAAGCCGCATTTCCGCCGGGCGAACTTCGCGTTGGCCTCAGCCCCGGTGGAGTAGTTGATCATCACCGGCGTCCGGCCGCTGATCAGCGCGCCGAGGATCGCCAGCCCGCACCCGGCCGACGTGGGCACCATGATGCCGATAAACCCCTCGCCGTAGCTGCGGAACTTTTTGGCCAGGATCAGGGCGGCGATGAGGGCCCGGGACCATGAGATGGTCTTGCCCGCCGACCGGTCGATAAAGGCGGGCTTTTTTCCCTGCGTCTTCGCTGAATGTACGAAGCGGTGATGGAGCAGCATCGGGGGGTCCTTTCGCTATTCGTTCTCACCGGGTTCCGGCGCAGGTTGCGGGCCACCGGAAGAATCCGCCACGGAAGTGACAGAAATCATATAGTCTGGAACGGGGTTTGGCAAATAGCCGGTGCAGGTCGATTACGGCCTGTCCGGTTGACCAGTGAATATTTCCAACTGGCGTTAGGGCTGGGGGTAAACCGGGGGGCCGGTCTCTGGACATCTGATTCGGCCCCCGGTAAAATCCTGCTGTCCTGCGGCACCACAACACTGACGCCGGCGTCTATTCTTCAGGGTATTCATGGACACCAAAGATCACTCCCCTCCCTCCGGGGACGGGCAAGGGCAAGCCAATTACCTCTGGCAGCGCATGCTGGGGGGGCACCGGGAAGAGATCAAACCAGGGTTGAACCCGGTGGCCGGGAACCTCCCCGAAGGCTGCCGACGCTGTCTGCTGGGCGGACGGTTGTGTCTCTCCCTGGGGGAGGAGTGCCCCAAGGACTGCTTCTACTGCTCCAGCGCCGGCAAGGGCGACCGGATGCAGGCCGACGAGTTCACCATCCGCAGCGATGAGGAACTGTTGCGGCTGGTCAAAATGGGCAGCCCCGATGCGGTCTGTCTCACCGGCGGTGAGCCCACAAACTACCTGGACCGGGCCGTTCACTACGCCCGCCTGCTGCGCGAGACCTGCGGCCCCGACTTCCACATCCAGTTCTTCACCGCCAATGCGAAGTTCAGCCTGGAGGGGATGAAGCGTGTGCGCGAGGCGGGGGTGGATGAGATTCGCTGCCACCCCTCCTCGGCAAAGGAACTGCCGCTGGTGGAGCGGGCGCTGGAACTGGACTGGACGGTGGCGGTGGAGATTCCCTGCCTCCCCGGTCTGGGGATCACCGAGAAGATCGTCGAAGGGGCCATCGCGGCCGGTGTGGCCTTCATCAACCTGCACGAGCTGCTCTTCATGCAGACGCCGCAGTTCGAGCGGGTGGCCCAGCGGGCTGGATACCAGCCGGGGAAAGAGGTTCAGCGCAAGGTGCCCTGTCTGCCCGGCGGTCTCCCCGCCCCGCCCGGTGACTTCATCGCCCGGCCGGGCACCATCCTGCGGCCCGTCCTGGGCAGCAGGGAGCTGGGCGAGCAGTTGATGGACCGGGCCCGCAACGATTCCGGCTGTGCCACCGATGTCCACTTCTGTTCGGTGGCCAGCAAGTTCCTGACCCAGGTGCCGAACCAGATGGCCCGCCGGGCCCGGGCGCTGGCCCGGCCCTTTGAAGACGTCTCTCCCGACGGCACCCTGGTGTCGGCGGTGATCACCTGCCCGGATGACCAGTCGCGGAACCGGGTGCGGGAGACCCTCTCCGGGGAGCTCAACCTCTCGGAGCAGAAGGTGCTGCAGCACGAGAACCAGCTCTTCGTCCCCTGGACCGTGCTGCTGGACCGCAAAGTCTTCGACCAGCGTCAGGCCGGCATCCAGTTCAGCCTCTACGAGCGATACCCGGTTCCCGGCGACGTGAAGATCGGCGAAGACGGCATCCACCTCGAATTCACGGGGCCCGGCCCCGCCGGTTCGTAGTCCCCCGAAAACTCGAGCGGAAAAGAACCCCGCAGGGGGAGCTGTGGTCCCCCGTGCGGGTATCCGGTTCTGCTACCGGCTGCTGCCGGTAACGGTGGCCGTGTCCTTGTCGGTATTGCCGGACATGGGATAGGGTGACTGGTTGAACGGCGCCGGGGTGACATCCACGGCAAAGAGTTCGAAGATGTTGGTCCCCAGGTATCTCTCCTGGGCCGGCAGGTCCTGGTTCCAGATGAGCGAGTGGCTCTCATGCGGGCCCAGTTCGACAACTCCCGGGCAGAGGTTGTGGTAGCACATCCCGTTGGCCAGGGTGACGGCGATCCGGCCGGCCAGGGTCCGTTCCACACCCAGGACATTGCTCATGGTGGCGCTGACCCGGGTGGTGAAGGGGAGCACACCCGATTCGGGGTCGATCCGGATGTCGGTGGCCACTGAATTCGGGACCGGGGAGTGGTAGCCCATGTCCACCCGCCCCACGTCGCAGCAGCAGTCGCTGCGGGTGGATCCGGGGATCATCGGGCTAACCGGGTGACCCGCGTCGACACAGGGATTTTTCACCCCCGGCTGGCAGGGGTCCTGGCAGAGGTGGAAGTCACCGTTGTCCGGATCGCGGAAAAGCGGATCCTCGGAAATCATGCCCTCGCCCCATTCCAGCGTGCCGCCCAGGGCCACGTAGAACTGAGGAGTTTCCCGGTTGCACATCGGAGTAGCTGATGCGCAGGGTTGAAGACGTCCCGACCCATGCCGCCTCACCGGTCGTCGCTTTATTGCCCCAGAAAATCGTGTTTATCGCACGGACGTCGCATCTGTTGCAAGCGAAGATCCCTGCCCCGTTTGGCGCCGTGTTGTCGGCAATGGTCATGTTTCTGAGCACTGAAGTGCTTCCGATGGTCCACCGGATACCCCCGCCATCCTCCACGGCCGAGTTGCCGGTGATACGGTTGTTGATCAGATCGACAACAGAGTTGGTGGCCATGCCGATGCCGCCGCCGGCAAGCGCCGTGTTCCTCGAGATGATGTTGTTTTCAACGGTTCCGGCGCAGTTGTTGACGTAGATTCCACCGCCATACTTGCCCGGAGCCCGGTTCCCCGATATGACGTTGCCCTCGATCTCCATGGTGATGGTGTCACCGGAGATCCCGCCGCCCCACATCCCCGAACTGTTTCCGGTGATGGTACAGCCCCGTACGGTCAACTGTCGTTCAAAGTATTGGTTCCAGTTGTAGGCGCTGATCCCTCCACCCAACCGGTCGGCCTGATTCCGGAGGATGGTGCAGTCTTCGATCCCGGTGAAAGAATCCTGGGTGAAGACCGCCCCCCCCACATTTCGCTGCTGTTGTCGGTGATACCGCTTTGCCGAATCGCGATGTCGGATAAGTAGACAGCCACACCCCCGCCCAGAATCGAGGCGTAGTTTCCGGTGAAATTGCAGCGGGTGATCTCCGACTTGGATTGATGGAAGAAAATTCCGCCGCCGGAGCCGATGGCTGAACAGTTCCTGACGATGCAGTCGGTGATGGCCGGGCTGGAGCCGCTGCAGAGGATTCCCCCACCCCAACCGTCCGGATCATTGATATCAATTCCCTTGGCCCGTCCGTGTTCGATGATGCACCACTGGAGGTGGCTGGTCTCCATGGTGTCGACGAATCGGATCCCGTGCCAGCCCTCCACGGTGTCGGCGGCGGTGAACAGGATCCTGTGCCTCTCCGTACCCACGGCTTCCAGTGTGCCGTGAACGATCATCTTGAAGTGCCCGCGAACGTCCACCACCACACCGGGGTCGATGGTCAGGGTCTGACATTCGGGGACGGTGATCTCGCCCTTGATCAGATAGGGTGAGCCGACCTCATCCCATGTGCCGTACACCTCACCACCCGGCACCACCGTTTCGGCCTGGGCTGCGGCGCTGAAGAGAACCGCCAGCAGCGCACAGGCAATCAGCAGTTTTCTACTCATCTCGGTCTCCTCCGGAAGTTGTCTGACGACATACATTCAGTGAGGATGCGGGTCTCTTGAGCATGAAAGGTCGGACTTGAATCGTTTCCCGTTCATCCTCTGCCATTGCATAACGGGCATGGCATCACCCCCCTTTCACCGATCAGTGGTTGATGGTTCCGGACACCCCCGGGCGGTATCCGGCGTGGTCAATTCAGTTCACTGTTGAGTCGAAGACATACGCCGTTCCCGCGTCCTCCCCGGCTTTCGGGCAATCCTGGCAATGTGCCCCGACGAGAACTCGCCCCCCCTGGAGGGCGACGGTGTAGCCGAAAAAGCACTCCTGCTGGCGCTGTGGGGGAGTGAGGGTCGAAACGTGTTTCCACCGGTCGAGCGAGCGGCTGAAGACGTAGACGGCGCCGGCGCCCCACCAGTCTCCTTCGCTCACCCCGCAGGCGCCCACCGCGGCACGGTTGCCGTCGATGGTCACCGATCCGCCGAAGAGATCGCAGGGCCTCGTGCAGCCGGTATCGAGTCTGGCTTCCTCGGTCCACCCGGTCTTGCTGCGGCCGAATATATAGGACGCGCCCGCGAGGTCCTGCGAGTCCGGAGCGCTGACGATCACCAGGTCTCCGCTCAGGGCGACCTGTTTTCCGAATCCCTGGCCGGCGGCGCTGTCCGATGCCGTCAACCGGGCCTCTTCGATCCACGATTCTCCATCGTGGGTGAAAACATACGCGGACCCGGACCACAGGCCTCCGACGGAATCCATCGGCGCCCCGACGAGAATGGTATCCCGGTCCGCCGCGACACTGACGCCAAAACCGATGACGGTATCCGGGCCGACCACCCGCAGCACGTCCTCCCTGGCCCACGATCCCTCCGACAGGTGATAGACAAATACGGCCTCGGCCCAGCACCCCACCACGGCACGGGTACCGGACAGACTCACCGACCATCCGAACTGGTCTTCAGGATCAAGGTTTGTCTCCGCCAACTGACACTCCTCGACCCACTGGTCGCCCGTTCTGGTGAAGAGATGTGCCGGACCACCCCTGGTTCCCACCAGGATTCGTGATCCGGATATGGAGACCGACCAGCCGAACCAGGGGCCCGGCAGCGCAGTTTCCGGGCGCAGCTTCGCACAGGGAGTCCACTCGCCCTGCTCCAACTGGAAAACGTAGACCTGACCGATTTTTCCGGCTGCCTGGTCGTCGTAGCAGGTGCCCACGACGAGATAGTTGCCGTCCATGTCGACGGCATGTCCGAACTGCGCGTTTGCTTTCGGATCGATGCACTGGAGCCGGATGGCCCTGTAGCCGGGTGAGGCCTGGGGAGCACTGCCGCTCACTACCATCTGGCCGGTCTGTTCGCTCGTAGCGCCGTTTGCGGAAAGTTGTGAGTGATCAATCAATCCGGAAACCGTGAATGTCATGATCGCCAGAACGACAAGTACGTATTTCATGGCCTACCTCCCCTGGTCAGGATGTCGAGAGAAACGGTTCCTTTCCCCCCACACCGGCAATACCCATTGCCTGGACCTACGTTATTTGGTTTGAAATTCTGGTCGTCGGAGGACCTGACTGGAATGCTTCGCCGCTCTTCAATTCGTACTGCGAAATCTCTGAGGAAAACCTGCAGGGAAATTCAGTTGCCTGCACCTGGCATAACGATCCGTTTTCAATGGTTGTGAAATCTATGCGGAAATTTTTCAATGGCCTCCCAACATGAAAACTCGGGACGTTCCTGCTCTCAAAATATACTGTTCTCCGGGAGATACTTTTCTTAACCGTAGTTCTGAAAAAAATGTGAACGGAACAAAACAGCTCGCACCGGGTTCATTTATCTTTTTCCTGCGGGGCGGGCTTCCACAGAAAAAAAGACAAGAATGACAGTTATGGGCACGCTTACGGAATGAGATGAACCGGGACGAATGGGGTTCGGTTGTGTGTGTCCCGTGCGGCGGAGGCAGGTCAGGCTGAAGGGAAAGGGGGCACCGGTCAGTCCGCCTCATCGGCTGAATGGATCGGGTCCAGGGCGCAGTGTTCGGGACAGGTTTTAGGGTTCCATGGTCACCTCCATAAGCAATTGCAAGAAGATACTTTGTCCGTCCATTTGAGGATGTCTGCGGCTGCCGTCAAATCGGGTGCACCGATATCCTCAATACCGTCGATCACATATTTTGTTGAATGAAACGTGGGGCGTGGTCACGCCACTGAAGATGTATAGGTAAATCGAGGACGAGGCGCAACAACTATTTTTATTTGGTGAAAATGGTATGTACCGATGATTCGTTTGTCTGTTTTTTGTTGGAACGGCTTTATTCTACAGCTTTTAGCAGTGCTTCACCCGGTTTGACTTTTTGATTCCCAGCGCTTATCTTTTCTCCATAGATCTGTTTCTCCGGATTTGTTCCAGCTTTACCAGCAGTAGAGGGTGGCCTTCAGGCCGGGCAGGGCTCCCGCCCGTGTACGGCTGCCCTGATTCCTTTTTCCTGGAAAAAGGAATCTATTCCTGACGAGCGGTGGACCACATTTTTCAGGCAGGTCCCGTGAACCGCCGGGGTGTCTGTGCGGTTTCAGGGGGACAAAGAACAAAGGGGGATGACGATGAGAAGTTTGGCCGTGGCCGGTTTCATTCTGCTTGCCCTTGCGGTATGCACGTTCACCGCCAGTGCCGACGACCCTGACGATCCATTCGTGATCAACACGAACTGGACCATCTCCAATCCCGAGACCGGGGAAGGGTATTTCAATCCCGGATACGGGTTGGATCCCGACCCGGGCCGGGTGGACTACATCCCGGCCTACAACGACTACGACTGGATGTACACCGATGACCTGGGCGTGCGGAGCAGTACCCTGGAGGAGATGCTCCGCTCCTGGGAGGACTACTGCATGCCGGAGATCGACGGGGTGAATGTCCTCAACCGGATCGAGGATCTGCAGACGGGCATCAACCGGATCCAGATCGTGGTCAACCACGTGATGCTCGAGGGTGTGGAGCAGACCCCGACACAGTCGATGTTCACCATCACCTTCCCGCCCCACTTCTCCATCGATGCGGCAAACCGCTACCCGGTGGTGATCAGCGGGGCCGGCTACGGCAGCAAGGGGCTCAATGGCGGGGTGTTCAACGAACTGCCCTACAACCTGACCAGGGTCAAGGATGCCTACCTCTTTGACGAGGACAACCGCGGTGTCGTGTATGTTCGCTGGAACAACGGCGGATACCACTGCATGGGGGTGAACGACCAGGCCCGGAAGGCGATGGACCTGCTGATCCAGATGCTGCACAACACCTACGGGTGCGACAAGGACCGGATCATCGCCTTTGGCGGGTCCCGTGCCGGTTTCAGCGCGTTGACCCTGGCTCAGAACACCGCCTGTCAGACGTATGACTACTCGGTCATCGGCGTGTTCGCCATGATCTCCCCCCTGGCGCTGGGCAAGTTGAGTGAGATACCGGTGGCCACCTATCCGGCCTTTGCCAGCACCTACAACGTCAATGTGGGCCCCGGCGCCTTCCGCTACGATTACGACCCGCCGGCCGGCATGAACCCCGACCTGCTGGTCCCGGCCTTTGGCCCGGCAACCGAAGACCTGCCGATGGTCCAGAAGGCCAACCAGTTGAGCCCGGACCATTCGGACAACCTTCAAACCCTGCAGGGGAAATACCTCTTCCTCTCCTACAGCTCACACGACTGCTTCTTCCCGCTGAACCACTTCATCGACATGGACAACTGGCTCAGCGACAACGGCCTCGAACACACCTCATGCATCACCCTGCAGGGCGGGCACACGTCGGAAGCGCGGTCGGTGGCCAATACGATATTCAAGGATTTTGTCGACTACGTGCTGAACGACGACAATTTCGTACCCGGCGATTACAGCCCACCGAACTGGAAGCACGGGCTGTACGAAGACGGGAGAAACTACTTCCTCGATGCTGACATCACCTACCATGGCCAGGATCCTGTTTCGCTCAACCTGGCTGAGCTGCCGTTCAGCCTCACCGTGCCCTGCCGCCTGGGTGGAAACGTGTTCGGTGACGGGCCCCTGGGCCTGGCCAACGAACCGGGAATCCTCTTCCTCACCGGTGCGGCCGGCAAGAGCTGGGAGATCTCGGTCCGGCGGAGAGATCCGGCCGGAAACTACGGTGAACCACAGACCTGGAGCGGCACCTTCGACCAGACCGAAGGCGCCATCATCAAGTGGTGGCCTGGCAGAACCGGGTGGGATGATTTCCCGGTGTACGCCACCGGCGGCGGCGGGGTGACTCACTCGTCTAATGACCACCTGGAATGGACCGTCACCTATGACGGCATCGACTACTCCAGTTTCACCAACTGGAAGCTCGGCGGTGAGCGGATTGCCATGGAGACCGAGATCACGGCCACCCAGAGCTGGACCGACCAGTTGTATGCCAACTTCCTCAGCGGCGAGGGTGATTCGTTCACCGGGTTCGGTGTGGATTCCATCCCGGCGCTGCCCTGGGTGGACCTCACCTGCACTCCCGCCTCGGGCACCGCGCCGGTGGAAATCGTCTGCTCGCTCACCGCGGGCTGCTACGCACCGGTGGAACGGACACTGGCCTACAACGTTGATGTCACCCTGGCCGACGGTACCGAACTGCCCGGACACTGGCAGGGGACGATGGTGCTCGGTGCGGACCAGAAGGAGACCCACACCCAGCTCTACGACTATTCCGACGGGAGCGGCATCGGAGTCAACACCTACGACGTAATCGTCACCGACGTTACTCCAGCACCGTTCAACCAGCCGCCCTTCCCGCCCTCGGGGCTGAGCAACAGCACCAAGGGCATTGTCAACATCGCGGCGCCGATCAGTGATCCGGTGCGGCAGCAGCAGTGGCTGCTGGGCTGGAACCCGGGCTGGACCACCGAGGGCGGCTGGTCTCTGGGCCAGCCGCTGGGCGCCGGGGGCGAGAACGGGGGACCCGACCCGGTCAGTGGCTGGACGGGAACCAACGCTTACGGCTACAACCTCGCCGGCGACTATCCCAACGACCTGCTGGCGGAGCATCTGACCACCACTCTCTTCGACTGTTCGGACAGCACCGACACCCGGCTGAAATTCCGGCGCTGGCTGGGGGTGGAGGACCCGGGCCACGACCATGCCTGCATCCGGGTCAGCGCTGAAGGCGGCCCCTGGGTAGTGGTGTGGGAGAACCAGACTGAAATCGTTGACAGCAGCTGGGTATCGATGGACATCGACATCTCGGCGGTGGCCGACGGCCGCTCTGACGTGGCTGTCCGCTGGACCATGGGCCCCACCGACAGTGCCAATACATACTGTGGTTGGAACATCGACGACATTGAGATCTGGGGCAAGAAGTCGATTGTCCCCACCATCGTGGATGACCTGAGCTGTATTCCTTCGGCGGGCACGGTTCCCTTTGCCTCGCACATGAAATACACCGTCAGCAACACCTGCAGCAGTCTCCGGCGGGTGGCCACCCAGGTGGACGTGGACCTGGCCAGCGGCAAGCACATCGCCAACTGGCGGCGCGGCTACCAGACCATCCAGCCGCTGGAGAGCGCCGTCACCCAGTGGAACCAGACCATCCCGGCCCTGGGCTACGTCATCGGCAACAACCTGTTCAGCTTCATGTCCCGGGATGTGACCCCGGCGCCGTACAACCAGCCGCCGCACGCCCCTTCGGGCAGCACCAACTTCGACCAGTGTACGGTGATCGGGATCGCCCCCTGAAGTTGCTGCTCCGCACTATCCGGCCCGCCCCGGGCCGTCGAGAGACGGCCCGGGGCGGGCCGAGTTCTTTCGACGTATTCACTGTTCGGCGGTGTCGCCCTGACTGGCCGGAATCGTGGGACGCCTGGCGATGACGATGAATCCCTCGTCCTCGGATTCACCTTCGGGACGGCAGGTGGGCTTCACTCGTACCGCGCCGGCCTGGTGAGGCCGGCACGATCCGTGGCAGTAGATCAGAACATGAAGTGAAGATAGGCTTCGAACCCCGAGAGGTCGAAACCGAGGTCCCAGTCGAGGCGGGTCCCCTCATCCTTGGTGATGTCGTACGTCTCGTAGTTGTATTTCAGGCCAAACCCGATGTGATCCCAGGTGTGGTGCTCGAGGGCGATGAAGCTCCGCCAGACATTGCCCTTGTAATCCGGTATGGGGCTGAGGGTCATGTAGCCCAGGCCGGCATCGAGGATCAACCGTTGAACCAGGTGCTGCCGTAACTCCAGGGCCAGCGTGGGGACCGGGACATCGGTGCTGATGTCGGCGCCGACGCCACCGATCTCCACACCCTCAACGCCCAGACCGGTTTTCAAAGTGACCCAGGACAGACTGAGTCCGATGGAGAGGGCGGTCCGGTCCTTGGTCACAATCCAGTAGTCATAGCCGAACTCCAGAAAGGTCAGATCAAAAAAGCCTGTGACAGTGGCATTCACCGGGAACGTTTCATCGCCCCACTCCAGATCGAAGCTGATCTGCTCCAACGTATCCCGCGGCATCTGGAAATAGCCCAGCGAGAACTGGTGCCGGCGGCCCAGACGGACCGCAGCGTTGATGTGGAAGCTCGTCCCTGAACTGTCGAAGCCCAGGTCGTCCTCCAGATTGACCTGCGTGCCCTGATCAAGAACGTTCGAGTAGAGAGTTACATCGGTGTTGGCTCCGAGAAAGAAACCGCCGAGGTCGAATTCCCAGCGCTCCACCAGCGGGTTCTCCCCATCGGCCATTGTGGCCTGACTGTCGGTACCGGCGGCCAGCGGTCCTATGGCCAGCGCGGCAATCGTGATCAACCAGCGACGGTTCGTCGGCTTCACCATTATTTTCTCCTTGTTGTCATCCCTCCGACCCGGTGATCGAATGACGTACGTTCAAGTCCGCGGAGCGCCGACCAGCCGTACATAGCGTATTCCTCTGAAGAGTTTTGCAATGCAACGAGTATATCGCAAATCCTGTTCTGTCGATAGTTTTCAGCAATTCACATACAGGGCTTTACATGCTCCCCGCCGCCACCGTGGCCCCGTGGGTCAGGCCGGGGAAGGCGTCCAGCGTGAGCCACTGGGATACCGCCGACCCGTTGTAGGTGTAGACCTTGATCATGGCGCCGAAGTCGGGATCCGGGCCGGCGCCCACCACCAGCTCGTTGCGGCCGTCCTCGTCCAGGTCGGCCCCGGCGGCGACATTGGCCCCGAAGCGGGCCTCGGACGGCTCCCAGGCAAAGAAGCTGAAGCCGGGCAGGGTGGTCAGAGCGGCGCCGTCATAGTTCCAGCCCCGCACGTGGGGCCCGAAGACCGCGCCCGGCCCGGCGCCGGTGATGATCTCGTCCATGCCGTCGCCGTCCACGTCGCCGCAGCTGACATTGACCCCGAACTTCAGCGTACCGTAGGCGAAGAAGCTCACCGCCGGTATGGCCGCTGCCGCACCGCCGTCAACGTTCCAGCCGCGGACGTGCGGGCCGTAGACCGCTCCGGGCCCGGCGCCGGTGACGATCTCGTCGAACCCGTCGCCGTCGATATCGCCGGAGGTGACGTTGACCCCCCACTTGGGTGTGCCGTAGGCGAAGTAGCTGATCCCGGGAATGGGTTCCACCCCCGGTGTGCCGTCGTGGTTCCAGCCGCGCACGTGGGGTCCGAACACGGCTCCGGGCCCGGCGCCGGTGATGATCTCGTCGAACCCGTCGTTGTCCAGGTCGCCCAGGGCCACGTTGACCCCGTACTTGTTCGTGCCGTAGGCCAGGAAGTTCACCCCCGGGATGGCCACGCCGGCGATGGACCAGCCGCGGACGTGGGGCCCGAACACGGCTCCGGGACCGGCGCCGGTGACGATCTCCGGATAGCCCTGGCCATCCAGCTGGCCGGTGGAGACATTGACCCCGTACTGGCTGGCGCCATAGGCGGTGAAGGTGAAGAACGGGGACTCGGTGTTGCCGGTGCTGAAGACCCGCACCTCGGGCGGGTTGGCCTGTGCCGGACCGGGGCCGGCGATGATCGTCGGTTCGTCTTCCCACTCGGCAACGGTGATGAAGGAGTTGACCGGCACGGCGGTGAGCAGGGTCCGGGAGAGGCTGGCGTTGGGCCAGCGGATCTCCACCCGGTCCACCACGGTGGCCTGGCCCAGCCCGAAGGAGAGGCAGAAAGGCACCTGGGGCCCGTGGTGGCCGTTGCCGGCATAGACTTCGCGGGTCCAGGTGGTGCCGCCGGCGGTGACGCTGACCCGGGCGCCGATGGCGCTGCGGTTGCTGAACCCCGGTTCGCCCTTGCCCTCCAGGGTGATGTTGAGCCAGTTGTTCTGGAGACCCACGTCGTTTCTGAAGAGCTGCATGGAGTCGGTGGCGTTGCCGATACCCACCAGCAGGTCCTCGTCGCCGTCGCGGTCGTAGTCGAAGCCCATGGCGTTGTGCACCGGCAGGTCGTCGAGGTTGATCTGGTTGATCCCTGATTGCACCGTCACCGGCGAGAAGGTGTGGTCCGGCGCCTGCTTGAAGATATAGATGCGGTTGTTGTCGTAGGCCGATTCGGTGAGGACGAAGTCATAGAGGCCGTCATTTTCGATGTCGAACCAGCTGGCGTAGTGATCACCGTGGTGGGTGATCAGCGGGTCCTCGTCGCTCCGGCCGTCCACCGCGGCGAAATCCCAGGTGAACACATCGTCCTCGTTGACCAGCACCGTGGAGTGCACGCCGCTGGTGCCGTCGCCCCGCCCGTGGGTCAGGATCTCGAAGAGGTCGATATCGCCGTCGTTGTCGAAGTCGGCGGGCATGCAGCCGAAGGAGGCCCGGGTCGACTGGTACCCCGTGTACTCGGTGTAGTTAGTCTCTTCCTGCACCTCGGTGAAGGTGCCGTCACCGTTGTTGCGCCAGTGGCGGGACCGTGCCGCGGGCCTGGTGTGGCTGTAGCTCGGGGCGAAGATGTCGGTATAGCCGTCGTTGTTCCAGTCGCAGGCGGCCACGCCGTAAATGGCGGTGAATGTTTCGTCGAAGCCCGCTTCCACCGAGACCCTGGTGAAACTGCCGTCCCCGTGACCCATGTAGAGGTGGTCCTTGGACAGGTTGTTGACATAGTACCAGTTGCCGATGAACAGGTCGATGTTGGAGTCGTTGTTGTAGTCGAGAAAGACCGCGCCGGCGGTATTCCAGATCTGCTCGGTGTGGAAGGGCGAGTTGGGCGCCAGGGTGAAGTGGGCGTCGCCGTCGTTGAGCATCAGCTCGTTGGTGCCCTCGTTCAGGGTGTAGTTGTCATGGAGATAGACCAGGGTGAAGATATCCACGTCTCCGTCGTTGTCCACGTCGGCGAAGATGCCCGAGTCGGTGTGCCGCCCGTCGGTGGTTCCCTGGCGGTTGGCCCTGATTCCCGACTCCTCGGTGAAGTCGACGAACTCCCGGCTGCCCGGCTCGCTGCCCGGCATGTTGAGATAGATGAACTCCTTGTTCAGGACGTCCCCCGTGGCATGGGTCAGCGGCAGGTGGGCGAAAATATCGGGGTAGCCGTCACCGTTGAGATCGGCGATGTTGAGGCGGTAGCCGATGATGCCGGTGAGGCCCACATCGTCGGTGACGTTGGTGAAGAATTCGGCACCGGGTTGGGCCGGAGCCGCGGCCCACAGGCCCTGGGCCGCAATGACCAGAGCAAGCAGAACGATCAGACTTGTCAGGATGGAACGGTGCCGTCTCATGGTGTCTCTCCTGCAAAGTTTAATTGTGAGGAACCAGTGCTTTCCGTACGGTAACTGCTCCGATTGTAACAGATGACCAGACCATCTCGCCGCCACTTTCAGTCGTCGGCTTCCGGATCAGCCGTTGGATTCTCGCACCTCTTTCTTGATGCGCTGGATGTGGCCCCGCCCCAGGGCTTTCACCTCACAGCCCAGTTCGAAATAGCGGCGGATCTGATCGTCGGAAAGGATCCCGAAGCAGTCGATCACCGCCAGGGGTTTCCCGGCATAACCGACAACATCATCCGGTGTGAGTTTCAGATACGGTTCGTGCGGCACGGCCAGAATAACCGCCTCCGCACCGGCCAGGACCGCCGGCAGGTCCCGGTTGATCCGCGTATCCGCCAGGCCGTCCTGGTTGCGGAAGAACCGGCTCCACGAATGACCGGCAGAGGGGTAGACGTCCTGGTTCTCCAGCTCGTACCAGTGCTCCACGTACGGGTCGTGCACCCGGATATCCGCCCCCATCTCGGTGAGTTTCCGCACCACCAGCTCACTGCCGCTGTACCGCGTATCACCAACATCCTGACGGTAGCTGGCGCCGCAGATCACCACATCCGCCCCGGCGATGTAGCGGCCCATGTTGCGCAGGGCGTCCCGCACCAGTTCGGCCACATGCAGGCCGCGGGTGTCATTGATGTCAATGGCCGTGGGCGTCAGCTTGAACACGCTGTCGCCGTCTTCGAACCCCAGGATGTGCCGGTAGGCCCAGTAGCCCAGGCCGCCGTCCTTGGGCAGGCAATACCCGCCGATCCCCGGACCGGGGAAGATCATATTGCTGTGGGTGGGGCGCATCTTGATCGCGTTGATCACCTTGACCAGGTCCACACCATTGCGCTCCGAAAACAGGCTCCACTCGTTGAGGAAGGCCAGGATCGTCGCCCGGTAGGAGTTCTCCACGATCTTGGTGGTTTCCGACTCGATGGGCCGGTCCATCACCGTCAACGGGAACTCCTCCGTATTGAGCACCTGGTGCAGGAATGTTTCCACACGCCGGGAGGCTTCCGCGTTGCAACCGGCACAGACCCGCCAGAAATCCCTGATGCTCGACACATATTCACGGCCCGGCATCACCCGCTCGAAGCTGTGGGCCAGCACCGGATCGGCATCGATATCCCGCTTGGCAAAGGCTTTTTTGAGGATGGGCCAGGCCACGAATTCGGTGGTGCCCGGGGCCACGGTGGTCTCGATGAGCGTCAGGCACTCCGGCGGGATTTTCTGCCCGATGGTCCGCATGGTCGCTTCCAGGGCGATCATGTCGGTCTCACCGGTCTTCATCCGGCCCAGATCCTGTTTCTGATAGTCGCACTGGACATCCACCACAACACAGTCGGCCAGCTTCAGGCAATCGTTGTTGTAGGTGGCGATCAGTGTGCCGATTTCCGTCACGCAGCGGGTGATCAGCACGTCCACTTCAGGGTCCTCTGCTTTCACGGGAGCTTCCCCGCGGTTGAGCAGCGGGATTTTCCAGTAACTGCGGGTGCTGGGACGCTGGCAGCCGATGACAAACTTCGTGGGGTTCCCGTTTTCGTCCCGGGCGTCGGCAACGATGGCGGCCATCACCGCTCCCACAAAACCGACACCCATGACCACAACGATTTCCTTCCCCTCCGCGCGCGCTTCGTCCGCCAGCAATTTCACCCGCTGAAACTCCGCCCCGTACTCGCTCTCCAGGGGCAAGGGAAACGATTCGCCGGTGGGACTGACGGAATGGGTCCTGTCCTGGTCTGTCATCATCGGTCTCCTCAGCTGCTACTTCGCCGATTCGGGCTTTGGTTGAATGATACTCAGGTAATCGCCCAGGGGCTGTTTGACAACATCCCGCAACTGCTGGTGCGAGATCTCGATGTCCCTGGCGTATTTTTTCATTTCCGGCGGCAGTTCCACGTCGCCGCTTTCCGAGAGAATGACGATCCGCACCGTGGCCTGGGGAAGGCGGCTCGCCAAACGGGAGACGGTCCCGTAGCCGTATGTGCAGTGTCCGGCGCCACAGAGCACCACAGCCTTGCGGCCCTTGCCCGCCGGTGACTTCAGGTAGTGGGCCATGGTTTCGGCCATGGTTTCGTCGCGGGCCACCTGGGCGGCAAAGATGTTTTGCAATTGATCTTCGGTGACGCCGGCATGAACCATCATCTGCATTTTCAGCAGAGCGAAATAGGCTTCATCATCCAGGTTCAGCCGGGACGGCAGGGCGTCGCGTTCGGCCTCGGTCAGGGCCTCCACTCCCTGCCGGCCAATTTTTCGAACCACGTCCAGGCTGGCGTTGAGAGCCAGGATCCTGGTTCCGGCCTTGCGGGCCGATTCGAGGATCGCTTTGTAGTCGGCGTAGTTGCCCCAGTATTCGCCCCACTCCGTCGATTCCGCCAGCTCCTCGAAATCGATTTCCCCCTCGCCGTAGCGGTCCAGTTCCGGCTGGTATTGCCGGCCCACCATTTCCAGCCCCAGCACCAGTGATGCCCCACCGGAGGCCAGTGTCTCGATGATCTTCTGCTGCCACTGGTGATGGCGCGGGACGGTATGGTGCTCACCAAGAAAGATCAGGTCGGCCTGGGTCAGGTCACTGATCATTTCATCGAACTCCACCGGCTCACCGGTATAGAGATCCAGCCACATCTCCACCCGGTGCTCCGGGGGCGAGGTCGGTTCCTGCGCCACGGAGAACTGCGTGAAGCAGGTCATCAACGCCAGGGCACAGAAAAGTGTTGCCGTTCGTAATGTCATATTCGTTCTCCTGATGGATGTAATTCAAAACGACCATCCGCAAAGGGATGGTCCATTATACGACACTCCACGGATTCTCCATCCCGAAGGAATGTGGTTGACTGTGAATGGGCCAGGTTCTATATTTTCAGGGTCCGGTTCCACAATGCCATCCACATCAGTCCGGCAGACGCGGCCACCACTGGCGGCGTATGCATTACTCGCATGTCTGCACAGGCAAAGGGAGAAGAGAATGAGACTCAATATCAGCAGGACGGTTTACATGGTGGCGCTGATCATCTGCGCGTTCGGCTACACCGTTGGAGCGACGGCCCAGGCCATCCAGACCACTGAAAAGATGCCCACGGGCGACACTCTGGTCTCCAAAACGACGCTCAAGGGGGAGCTCTTGAACATCGCGCATGATTCCATTGTGGTCAGGATGATTCCGGAGGGGGACTACCGGGTTTTCCTTGCCACACCGGACCGGATCGTCATCGTCGACGGTGTGGAGATGCCGCTGGGCGAGGTCGAACTGGGGACCATTCTGACCGGCGAGATGACCACCACCCAGACGCCGCTCCTGGAACGGACCACATCGGAACTCACCGGGACCGTATTCTGGGTCAGCTCGAAAAGCATTGTTCTGACCCTGGCCAACGGTGAGAACAAGCAGTATGAAGTCAAGCCGGAGTACACCTTGCTGGTCGACGGCAAACAGGTGGCGGCCACGGATCTGAAGAAGGGCATGGTGGTCAACGCGGTAAAGATCGTCGAGGAGCCGAGAGTGGAGATTGCAACTGACTCGGTGGTCACCGGGGTGAGCCCCAGGTAGCCTTACCAGCTGGGGGTACAGCCGCCATCCCCTGATGCCATAAAAAAAGGCGGAACTCCTCAAGCGAGGGGTTCCGCCTTTTGATTTTCCGGATCAGTTCTTTTTGCTTTTCTTTTTCCGGGTCGCGGTTTTTCCCGGTTTCCTGGTGGCTTTACCGGTGGTCTTTTTGGCGGCCTTGGTCACGGGCTTGGCGGTGACTTTTTTGACGGTCCTGCCCTTGGCTG
Organism: uncultured Acidobacteriota bacterium; assembly: GCA_963836075.1. Taxonomy (GTDB): domain Bacteria; phylum Acidobacteriota; class JAQAZP01; order JAQAZP01; family JAQAZP01; genus JAQAZP01. The sequence continues at coordinate 1,520,164 of CAWIIB010000001.1, read as the reverse complement.
CGGCCTTTTGGGTTCTGGCTTTGGCGGCGGTTTTGCCGGTGGCCTTGGCGACCTTTGCCGTGGGCTTCGGTTTCTTTACGATCTTGCGGGGCTTTGCCACCGGCTTCTGCTTCTTTGCCGAACCGAGCAGTTCCAGGGCCGCTGCGGCTTCCTTGCTCACCCTCTCTTCAGGGTCTTCCGTCGCCAGCTTCAGGGGGGCCAGGGCGCTCTCGTTACCCAGTGTTCCCAGGGAACGGGCGGCGTACATCCTGGTGTAGGTGTTGCCGTCCTGCAGCAAGGTGATCAATGCATCAACAGCCGCGGGATCGCCGATGCGGCCCAATGCCCGGGCACTGCTCTCCTGCACCAGGGAGTCCCGGTCCTGGCAGGTCTGCTGAACCGCCTCCAGCGCCGAGTGATCTCCGATGAGCCCCAAAGCATTCACCGCCGCCTCGCGGATATGACTGTCCCGGTCGTTGAGCGCCGGCAGCAGCGAATCCACGGCTCGCTTGTCGCCCAGTTCTCCCAGAGCCCGGATCGCCGTCTCCCGGATGTTGCTCTCTTCCTCGTCGAGCAGACTGGTCAGGCCGGGCACGGCCTTGGCGTCGCCGATTCCACCCAGGGCCCGGGCTGCGTTTTCGCGGACATACTTGTCTTCATCCTTCAAGGCTTCGATCAGCGTGTCCACCGCCTGGGGGCTGCGGATCTTGCCCAGGACCCGTACCACGTCCTCGCGCAAACCGGCCGACGGCTGATCCAGCAGGCCCGACAACGGCCGCACGGCCTTTTCCCCGAAAGATTCCAGCGCTTCGGCGATCTCAATGGCGGCGTAGCGGTCTGCGGCCTGGAAAGTGCCGATCAACCCATCCACGTCGCCGGCTTCGACCATCTGTTTGACTTCTTCTCTCATGGTTCCTCCACACGTTCCGCATCGCCGGAACGCTGCTGTTCGTGAGTGTCGTATCCCGCGATATCGTTCGTCCGGATACGCGAATACCCCTGATGTAACAAGCCCGTATAAAAAGGAGAGGCGGAGTCTAGGTGACTTTGTGTGATCGTGTCAAGCTTTTTGGCCCAGGAAAAATGAACTCCATGGACTCACCAGGTCACTACTCGATATACCCCATCAACCGCAACTGGTTGCGTATCTTTTCATCGGAGCCGGAACTGACCGCCTCCTCGTCCGCTTCCCGGGCTACTGTGTCATAGGTGGTGACTCGCGAGGGAGGGGTGAGCAGGGCTGGTGCACCATCCGCCAGGGTCAGCGGCAGGGGTATGGGGCCGCCTGGCATGTCGTCGGCCACCGCCATTCCCATCAGGGCCAGCACAGTGGGGGCAATCTGGTCCACCGCGAGGTCGCCCAGCGGGCCCGCGGCCTGCACCTGCCCGCCCTGGATGACGAAGATCCCCGGTGGCTGGAAATCGTGGGCAATGGTGGTGAAGAGATTTCTCGACTCCAGTCCGGACTCGCCGTAGTGGACCATCCGGTTGAGCGCCTGATACCTGGCCGGACCGTCCAGCCGGGGATCGAACCGGCAGAGCCACCAGCCCTGGTTCTCTCCTGACCCGGGCTCGATACTCTCGAAAATGGATGTCTGGTGGAGGTCGCCAGGGGATTCGGCCGGTGTGTCCGGAAGAAGAGATTCTCCCACCAGATACTGGGGCAGGGGCACTACGGCGTCTGCAGCCGTTCCGCCAGTGCCAGCGCCAGCCGGATAGAGCGGCGATCCTTCCACCGGTTGGCGGCGGCGCAGGGCAAACGGTTGATCCCCGGCGTCCAGGTCGAACCCGTGGTCCGAGAGCACAATGAAAATGCAGTCCTCGTAACCGGGAAGAGCAGAGATGCCTTCCTGCAGCTCACCGACGATTGCGTCATAGAACCTGTGGACCTCGTCAATGGCGGACAGCATCTCCGGGTTTGGCTGGACCCCCTGGGCGGACTGGTTGTCCCTGGCCCCGCAGGTGTGCTGGAGCATATCCGTTCCGGCAAAATAGACCACGGCCAGGTCCGGGGCCTCCCGGGCCACCAGTTCGATGAAGTATGGCGCGCTGACCTCCTTTTCCAGGCGCAGCCTGGTCCGGATATATTCCATCACCTGGTTCACGTGCAGGCCCTTGAGCCTGGTCTTGTCCTTCTTCTTACGGCGGGCGGGCTGCTCCGTGTCGCGTGTCTTTTGTGGCCTGGCGGCCTGTCCCGCTTTGCCCCCCTTGAGGGCCGCACCGCTGAGATCCTTGATCGCCTTCCGGGTGATTTTCAGCAGGCGTTTCACGTCGGGATGCGGATCGTTCCGCTCCAGAACAGCCAGGCGGCGGGCCAGCTCGGGCTGCAGTTCGGGTGGGTGGATCCGGTTCTCCTCGTGCATCCCGAAGTTCTCCGCCACCAGGACGCCGTTGACCTCTTCCGCCGGCCAGGTGACCGGCCACCCCACGAAGACCACCTTGCGCGATGCCTCGCTCACCATGTTCCACAGCGCCTTGACCCGCCGCATGTTGCTGGAGAGTGGTGTGCCGTTGGCGTCGATGAAGTTGTTGACACCGTGTTCCTCGGGGCTCTTGCCCGTGGCCATGGTGGTGAAGATGATGGGTGTCCAGGTCGGTTTCAGCGTGTCCAGGCTGCCCCAGCAGCCGTTGCTGACCAGGGATGCCAGGTGGGGCATCTCGCCGCGCTCGACCAGGGGAGCCGCCGTGTTCCAGCTGACACCGTCAAGGGCGATGATGACCACCTTGCTGGATTCTGCAGCGGGCTCTGGTGCGCTGCCGCCGCAACTGATCAAAACCGTCAGCAGGGCGGCTGCCGCGAGGGCCGCGGTCCTGCCGGGGAGGTTTCGCCTGTCCGTATTCTGGTTCAATCACTCACCTGTTACCTGGTTAACGGTTCCGCTTGTCTCTGGCCCACCGCGGAAAGCGAAGCGGGCGCCTGAATATCCGGCACAGGAGCAGGAGCAGCAGTAAATATACCACTGCCAGGGTGACTTTCATCCGGTAGCGCAAACTCCATCTGGTCCAGCCGAGCGGGGAGGTGAGAAAGCGGATCGCCTGGGGGAGGTTGTGGTAGGCCCAGTACGAAAAGAAGAAAATGATCAATCTCGCCAGATCCCAGCCCTTGAGGCCCGGGGTCACATACCTGACCGGTGGCGGGGACGGATCGAAGACATCGCCCGGGTCCAGTTGCCCGCCTTCCTGCTGCACCATCTCCCACATAACAGTTTTGGGGAACGGGTTGGCTGCCCAGATGGACAGCTCCGAGGCGTGCAGGTCCGCGGCGAATTGCATGGTCTTCAGCACCGTCTCTTCCGTGTCGCCGGGAAGCCCGAGAATGAACGACGTGGTGGTGGGGATGCCGGCCTTCATTAACAGGTAAACAGTGCGCTGCACGTTGGAGAGCTTGAGCGGTTTGTTGATCGATCGCAGGATCTCCGGATCAGCGGACTCGACTCCCATAAAAGCTTTGGCGCAGCCCGCCGCTTTCAGCTTACGGACGGTGGAATCATCGCACGTGGAGGTGGCCGGGATGGTACACCTCCAGCGGATATCCAGATCGGCGCCGGTTATCGCGTCACAGACATCGGTCACGTGCCGGGGGTCGATACCGAAATTGTCGTCGCAAAAATGGAACAGGGATATGCCGAGACGCTCCTTCCACTGCCGCAGTTCTTCGACAATGTTTTGTGCCGACCTGCTGCTTACTTTCTTTGCCCCAATAACCCAGTTGCTGCAGAACGCGCAGCGGAGGGGACACCCCCGGGAACTCAGGAAGGGCACCACCAGTTCCTGTTTGTACGAGATTTCGTTGTGGTCAAAAACACGATCCATGCTCACATCTTCCAGGACGCCGTCCCAGTCGGGGAAGGGCAACGCATCGAGATCGGTGAGGAACTCCGGGGGATTGACCACCAGTTCTTCCGCCTCGACGATTGAACCAGGCCACTCCGGGAAGGTCAAAAACGCCGCGGCCGGGGAAGTCCCTCACGATATCGACGATCCGTTGTTCCCCCGGGCCGGTGACCACCAGGTCGCACAGCGGGGCAAACTCCTCGGGGCAGAGCGTCGCCATGATCCCGCCGCAGACCGTGGTGACCTCCGGCATCACCTTCTTCAGTGCGGTCAGGGTCTCTTGCGCCGGCCTCACCCGCAGGCTTGAAAACACGGTCACCCCGGCAAAGCGCGGGCGGTATCCTGCAACCGTTTCCGCCAGCTCATCCGGGCCAAGGCATAGCGCCGACGCGTCGATGATCTTCGTGGAGAAACCATGTTTTTTCAGGTTGGCTGACAGGTAGGGTATGGCCAGATTGTAGGGGTTGGCTGCTGGAGTGGGGGGATTGACCAGGCAGATGTCGACCGTGTTCATTCTCTCTCCATGCCAGCTTCCGATGCTCCAGGAACTGTCTAAACCGTTGATATGATACAGCATGTATGCGCGCCCGGCAATGAGGGCCCCACAGTGGGGGTGACCATCGACTGCTTTGTTGAAAGAAAAAGGCGGAACCTCTCTTGCGAAAGATTCCGCCTCTGATCTGCCTGGCGCCCCGTGGTGCTTAGCGGTGCGGCTTCTTCATCTGACCGTTTACGGTGCCTTGCCGGTCACGGTGCAGGCGTCGGATGCGGTGTCGCCGGCTGCCGGGTACGGCGGCTGGTTGAAAGGCGCCGGCGTCACGTCCTGGGCCACGATGGTGAAGATATTGTCCCCAATCACCGAGCCCAGCGCCGGGATGGTCTGCATCCAGCTGGTGACGAAGCTCTCCCCGGCGGACAGGTTGGCGTAGCCCGCCCGCCAGTTGGGGAAGAAACTGCCGCTGGCCAGTGTGGCATCCATGTGGGCCGCCATCCGGCGAGCCTGGTCCTGGTAGAGGTTTTCCAGTGTGACGGAGACCGCCGTCTGGAACGGCACTGTTCCCGTGGACGGCGTGCAGTCCAGGGCGGCAGCCAGTGTGGCGGCGGGCCCTGACGGCTGGACACACCCGTAGTAGAAGATGTCGTTGTCCGCGTAGTATTCCAGACCTACGCGATAGATCAGGCTGCAGTTTCCACCACTGTCCATGTCCAGAGACGGGTCTTCGGCGTCACCCTCGACGATGTACTGCTGCGTCCAGGACCCGCCGCTGTTGGTGATGTAAATCAGATTGCCGGTGGCGTGCAGTCCGTCGGTTTCATGGCAGACGATGTGCACCGTCCCGTCGTCCTCCACCACCATACTCGGGAACCGGGCATTGAACGAACCGCTGACCAACTGGGGCCCGTCCCAGATCCCCGACCCGGCCGCCTGATGGTTGTAGTAGATCTGTCCGGGGAACATCATCTCCAGGTTGGTGTGGATCGTCACGTGGATGTCATCGTCCGGCGTGGTGACCAGCGGCCCGGCATAGCACGTTGGCCCCGAGATGTTCAGGTTGTGATAGGTCCAGTCAGTACCGCCGAGGGACGAGTTTTCCGCAACTTCCACCCTGAACTCCATATACTGCCAGCAGTTGCGATAGATGATGGCCACGCTGCCGTCGGAACGCACGCTGATGTCGGGCAGGGTGAACCGGCCGGCCTCGATGAGCGTGACCTCGTCGAGCACCTGGACATGAAAGTTCGTGCCGTCCCAGTAGCCGTAGCCCACGGTCCACACTTCGGAAATGTCATCGTGCGCGAGGTAGGTCAGGTGCAGGTTTCCGGACGGGCCGAATGCCACATCGGCATTGCCGAAGCTGTAATCGGCCGGGATGGTCAGCTCCTCGTAGACCCAAGACAGTCCGTCATGGATAGCGAGCAGGAAGTCCTCACCTTCAAAATACGCCACATAGAGCGTACCGCTGGCCCGGTCGATGGTCATCGAGGCGGAACTCTGCAGCTCGTTGTGATCCCCGATGGGAAACGGTGTGGACCAGCTGCCCTCCAGCGGCTTCTGAGTGTAGTAGAGATTGTGGCCGTAGTCGGGATCGTCATCGATCCGGTCGAACACCGCGTGCAGGGTTCCGGCGTTGTCCACCAGAACGGCGTTGTCGCCCAGGTGGTCGAAATTCGGACCCGAGGTCACTTCCTCGGTGACCGCCGAGGCCCACTGCGCCTCAGCGGAACCGGTCATCAAGCCCAGGCAAAGAACAAAGATGAAGAGTAGTGCAGTTCCATTTCTCATGGATGGTGCTCCAATCTGTTGCGATGCGAAACCCGTGTGAACCGCAGCAGAAATTGCCGCAGCCCTGTAAATTGTTGCAACGCGGGAACAGGGCATTGCCGGCTGATGTACTGTCCTGCACCTCGTCGCTAACAAGCCTGAACGCATCGTAATGTGGATTGGTTTCATCGAGTAATGTCAACAGGACTGGTGAATGTGACCAGGCGTAGCGATGGCGTGACCAGCGCGTCGAATTCAGGGATGAACGCATCACCGGCCGGTCACACCTGATGGTGAAATCTCTTTTCAAAGATGACTGAAATTGGAAAAAAGGCAAAAGAAATGGAACCGCACGCCCATCGCCTGCATGCTGACGTGGGAACCGTACCAGCCCTCCGGCATTGCGGGTTTGACATCTCGATACTCTACTAAATTAGTTGACAATGTATTTGATTGATGTTTATAATGGGAAAAGAAATGTTCCACTTAGATTCCCATCCTTTGGAGACACTTCATGAGACGTCAGATATTTGGTGCTGTTGCTTTCATCTTTCTCGCACTGATTTTCGCCGCCCTGACCGCCGGCGGCGTATCCGCTGAGCCGGTGGTGCAGTATTCCTGGAACATGGATACCGAGCCCGGATGGACCATGGAAGGGGAGTGGCAGTTCGGCCAGCCCCAGGGTCTGGGCGGCGACTCGTTCGGCTATCCCGACCCCACGGCCGGGGCTACGGGCACAAACGTTTACGGTATCAACCTGTACGGGGATTTTGCCCTCGTCGAAGCCGGCCCGATGTACCTGAGCACCACGGCGATCGACTGTAGCGACCTGACCCAGGTGAGCCTCCACTTCCAGCGCTGGCTGAACAGTGACTGGCAGCCCTGGGTGGTAGCCACCGTGGAGGTGTCCAGCGATGGTTCGAACTGGACCGAGCTCTGGAACAACGGCTTTGCTGAAGTCGCCGACGATGCATGGTACGAGCAGGTGTTCGACCTCTCCGCCGTTGCCGACAACCAGGCCACGGTCTACCTGCGGTGGGGCCATGAGGTCACTCAGGCCGCCGGTGGCTGGGCCTATTCGGGCTGGAACATCGACGACGTTGAGATCTACGGTGAAGCCGTCCGGCGGGCCAACCGACACGGTGACCGCCACGCTGAGCTGCGTGCCGGCCTCCGGGCAGTTGCCCTTCAGCTTCACTTTCCAGGCGCAGCTGGGCAATCTCACCGGGGAAACCCGCCGTGTCGCCGGGCGGGTTGATCTGACCACCGGTGGGGGCAGCCAGTTCACCAACTGGCGTTCCGGCTACACCAACCTGACAGCCGGTGAAGAGTTCAGCACCTCCTGGACCCAGAACCTGCCGGCGCTGGCCACCCTGGTGGGGGCCAACGTGTTCACCCTGCTGGCCGAGGACGTGACCCCGGCGCCGTACAATCAGCCGCCCTACCTGCCCTCCGCCGACAGCGACACGGCGCAGTGTACGGTCAGCGGCACGGCTCCCTGAAGCGATTCACTCCCTGCCGCCGCCGGTTCCTACGTGGGCGTCCCACCAAGACAGCACTGATGGATGGCGGAACGGTGGGGAATGCCGTGCCGCTGAATCGCCATCGGTTGAAAATCACTCCTCCGGGTTGTAGCATGCTCAATAATTCAGTTGAATCCCTGAGGATTGGGTTCAGGTGGGCTCACTGTGTCGGACGGTGCAGTTGAACGTCCTGCTACCTGCAAGGAGGAGAACGATTGTTGAGTAACCGGAAATGTTGGAGTGCGCTGCTTATCGCCCTGATCACCATCACCACTGCCGGTGTCAGCCTGGCCGAAGAAGAGACCAGGACGGCGGTGCGGTCAAGGATGGAGATGAAAGGGACTTATATCCGGGTGGTCTACAACACGGAGGCGTGGGTAGTGCTCGGTTTCCAGCCGGCGAATTTCTTTGTGGGTGAAGACTGGATGCTGCTGGATGTGGGCATCACGCTGCTCCAGGAGGAGGAGAGCCAGGATCTCGAGCGTGGGGAGATCAAGCTGCTGACCCCCGAGGGGAGTGTCATTGCCCTGGCCACCCTGGAGGAATACGGGGCAGCGGCAGGAGAGCTCAAGATGCTGAACAAGAGAGCCAACATGCAGGGGGAATCTATAAATCACTTCCCGCCGGGGACAACCGGAACAAGCCGAATCGGCTTCTTCTTGGCGCCCACTGAGGAATCACCCATGCCCTGTGAAAAGATCGAGCTGACCAACGGGCGTGCAAGCCTCGGCCGCCTGTTCTTCAATGTTCCCGGCGGCACCCAGTACGGCCAGGTCCTGGCTCCTTGTCCAGTTCGACAGGGCCCAGCTCAAGGTGCCGTTCAAAATCATGACCGATAAGGAGGCGAGGGCGAATTACAAGGCCTATCGCAAGGCGGAGAAGGAGCGGCAGAAAAAAGCGAAAAAATAGAGCTGAGCGCCTCGATCACGCAGAAGGGATTTCAGAACCTCCCGGCCGCCACGGTGGTCCCGTGGGTCAGGCCGGTGTAGGCCTCCAGGTCGAACCACCGGGTCAGTTGCGCGCCGTCGTAGCGGTAGACCTTGACCGGCGTGGCCGCAGACGGGTCCGGGCCCTGACCAACCACCAGATCGGCCCGCCCGTCATCGTCCAGGTCGGTTCCGGCGCAGACCTTCGCCCCGTATCGTCCCTCTCCCGACGGCCAGGCAAAGAAGTTGATCCCCGGCAACTCGGTTACGGTTGAACCATCGTAGTTCCAGCCGCGCACGTGGGCGCCGAACACGGCACCGGGACCGGCCCCGGTGACGATCTCGTCCATCCCGTCGCCGTCCATGTCCCCGCAACTCACATTCACCCCGAACTTGTTCGTACCGTAGGCCAGGAAGCTCACTCCCGGCATGGCTGACGCGGTCCCGCCGTCCACGTTCCATCCCCGGACATGTGGCCCATACACAGCCCCGGGGCCTGCGCCGGTGACGATTTCGTCATAGCCGTCGCCGTCGATGTCCCCACAGGTGACATTGACCCCCCACTTGGGCGTGCCGTAGGCGAAGTAGTTCACCCCGGACAGGGGGGTGATACCCGGCGAGCCGTCGTAGTCAAATGCGCGCACGTGGGGCCCGAATACCGCACCCGGACCGGCGCCGGTGACGATCTCGTCGAAGCCGTCGCCGTCGAGGTCGCCCGCCGAAACATTCACCCCGTACTTGTTGGTGCCGTAGGCCAGGAAGTTCAGCCCGGCCAGAGGCGTGCCGTCCACGGAGAAGCCGCGCACGTGGGGGCCGTAAATCGCTCCCGGCCCGGCACCGGTGAGGATTTTGTCAAACCCGTCACCGGTCACATCCCCGCAAGAGACGTTCACGCCATACTGCGACGCGCCGTAGGCGCTGAACTCGTACACGTGTGCCGCATCCTGCCCGGGCGGGAAGACCCGCACCAGCGGTGGGTTGGCCTCACCCGGACCGGGCCCCGCGATCAGGTAGGAGCCGGTGCTGGATACCACGAACCGGTGCGCGCCGGCGGATCCGATGTAGGGGTGATTCTCCGCCCGGCCGGAGTCGTCCTCGGCGTGGATGTAGTAGCGGACCGAGGTGCCGTCAGCCTGGGCCGGGATGGTGCCCTGCCAACTGTCGCCGCCGGTGCTGGTCATGGTGACGCTGGTGAACGGGTCGCCGTTCAAGCTGTAGCGCAGCTGGGGGGATCCGGAGCTGACCGGCTGACCGCTGTAGGGGTGGATTTCGGCGGTCACCAGGTAGCTGCCGCCGGATACCTGGGGATCGGTCAGCGGGGTGTGATCGATGTACAGCATGTAGCGGTCCATGATCCCCTTGGCCCGGCAGTGGATCGCGTCGTCGGAGAGCCAGGAGCCGTCGAAGCCGATGATCTCGTAGCCCGGCATGGCATCCTCGTAGATCTGCAGCGCCACGGCGTCATTGGAGGTGCCGAAGGTGGGCACCAGCACCTTGGTGTTCAGGATCAGCGAGTTGGTGTAGGCCTCGGTGTAGCCGTTGCCCACCGGCACCCGGATGATCTCGTACGGCGTGCCCCAGGAACTGGTCAGGGTCCGGAGGTAGGCCACGTTGGCCTCCAGTTCCGGGTCGGCGGGAGTCTTCTGCTCCACCAGGATGGTGTCCACGTCGAGAAACTTCTTGGTGCAGTCGATGTGATGGATGCCGCCCGACTCGGTGTAGGGCAGCGGGTAGTAGTCGGTGATGCCGCAGTAGTCGAGGAGGATCTGGTCCACCTGGGCCCCGGTCATCCCCGGGTTCTCGTCGAGGATCAGACGGGTGCTCATGCCCACGCCGCGGCCGTCACACATCCAGTTGCCGCCGGTGGCCACCAGGTCCATGCCGTAGACCGGGATGCCGAGGTAGTCGCCGAACTCCTGGGGGATCTCGTCATCGTTGGGCCGCGGGCGGTTGTAGATGTGGTCGACGATACCCTGCTCGTCGTTGCCGGTGTAGACATACCAGGGCCCGTAGTCCCGGGTCCAGTAGGAGTCGGTGCCGGCGATGAAGAAGTGGCAGTTGGCCATGTTCACGCCGCTGGAACTGTAGGCGCTTTCCGCCGAGTGCTCTGCTGTGAAGCGCTGCCGACGATGGTCCAGACCTCCACGTCCTCGGACATCTCGGCAATCAGGTCGTAGGGGATGCCCAGGGGCCAGCGGATCAGCACGCCGGTCACCGGCTCGAACTCGCCGGCCATGCGCACCGGCACCGGAGGCGCCGCCGTGCCGCGGAAGTTGATGCCGATCTCATCCTTGCGCGCTTGCTCCTCCGGGGTCATCCAGATGGGGAGGCTGTGCGGGTTCTCATCCAGCCACTTCTGCTGCTCGGGTGTCAGGAGGGGCCGTGATTCTTCGGCGAGGCCGCTCGCAGTGAACAGGAATACGCAGAGCAGCAGGGCAAGGATTGACAGGGCGCGGGCCCTTGATCTGAAACTGTAGTTCATCACTTCTTCCAACTCCTGATTCGAAAAGACCACTGCTTCGGTGCGACACCTCGTGTCTCCATTATTGCCGGTCAACCGTCTAAGTTATTGATATATTACAGTATGCGGACAACTCAATCAATGACGGCCCGACTGGACGGTTAGATGATTTAAACCACACCAACGGAGACGGAAAAAAGAGCCAATCCAGATCCGCTTTTATTCATCTTCACACTGACTTTCGCGATAGAGGAACTGAACTTGACGATAAGGCAAGAATAGGCCTATCCTTATTGAAGCAGCGCGTGTCACCCATCAGCGGCAGCACATTTCACGTACCATTTGCATCTGCTTCGCTACTGGTACAACTTGCATCCATCCGGTGGAAGTCCTGCTTGGCCGGGGTAGGGTAAGGGAGCGGCTTCGTCAGGCGGTGTTGCAGCAGTTCGTGAATACGGCAGAGATGATGCAACGCACAGCCGGAGATAGAATCACATGGCACAAAGTAAAAGATATCGCCTGCGAATAATCATTCCATCATTTCCAAACTTCAATATTTACACATTTGCGGCCAGCAGTCCAACATCGGTAGGTCCCGTTTATGTTGCCACGGTGGCGAGCAAGCTGGAATTGTGGGATGTTGAAATAATTGATGAGAACAATTGTCACGGCAGATATTGTCCCAGGACTGACGATGGCCAGATTGATCACCGGAAGCTGCAAAAAGAACGCCCCGCCGACGTAGTGGGTTTTTACGGCTCCATATCTTCTACCATCCCCCGACTTTACGAATTAGCCCTGGTCTACAAAGAAGAGGGCGCGAGAACAGTTGCCGGCGGTAAGCATATTGAAAATCTGCCCGAGGAGGCACTGGCGAACAATATTGATGTCGTTGTTTTCAGGGAGGGTGAGCTGACCATACGGGAAGTGCTGTTGGCGTGGGAGAAGGGAGCGCCGCTGGATACAGTTGACGGTATCGCCTTTCTAAAAAACAGCAATGTGTTCAAAACTCCTGAAAGACCCTTGATCCATGATTTTGACAAACTTCCCATGCCTGATTTCAATCTCCTTCGCTACGCAAAGATGAAATACTATCCCATCAACCGTACCCGGGGATGCAACCTGCGATGTGAATTTTGCGCGGTCAAAGAAAAAGCAAGATGTGCGAGCCCGAAGAAAATTATGGAACAGATCGAATATCTCGTGGAAAACAAAAAAGTCCGTCACTTTTTTGAAGCAAGCGATCATTTTGCTGCCAACCGGGAGGAGGCTATCGAGTTTTGTAAACTCCTTGCAGCGTATCAACAGAAACATAATATTCGGTTGAAGATTACTGTACAAACACGTATCACCGACGCCAAATATCCTGAACTGTTACAAAGCATGAAGGAAGCAAATATATCCGCAATATGCATCGGCTATGAATCGCCCATCGACCAGGAATTGATTGCGATGAAAAAGGGCTATCTTGCCAAAGACATGTTGCAGTGGACAAAAAACTTTCATGAACACGGGTTTTTTATTCACGGGATGTTTATATTCGGTTATCCAAAAAGACCTGATGAAAAATTTTGTATCCCACTGGATCAGAAGGTAATGGAATTCCGGAAGTTTATTCAGAAGGCAAAAATTGATACGGTTCAGGTTCTTATGACCATGCCACTTCCAGGTACTGAACTTCGCGCGCGGCTTGAAAACACGCGTCGCCTGTATCCGTTACACAGGCTGGGCTGGGAATATTATGACGGCCAGTTTCCACTATATGTACCTGACGACAATGTCACTCCCGAGGAACTGCAGCGGGCGGTGGGGAGAATAATGTCGAACTTTTATAATTTTCGGAATTTCCTGAAAATCGTTAAGAATATTCTCTTTCACTTCCCCCGCATCGTCATTTTTTCATCATTTACGATATTTATAGGTAGAGTTAAATACATAACGTCAGCATTTAATAAATGGTACAGGAAATACTACAGAAACTATCTGCTCCGATTTGGTGGATATATTATGCTGAAAAGATGGCTAAAGGATTTTAAGAAGGGTTCCTATCCGGAGAAACTGAAAATGGCGAAAGATGATTTGTATCGTCATGACATGTGAAATGCATAGTCCCCCTTCCTGGATGCTGGCTCCCCGGGCCGCTACAAGGGAGAACGTTCCGGCAGGTGTTCGCCTGGCCCCAACCCCGCCAGGAGACTGAGCCCCGGCCAGAAACCTCAGACCTCTAATCTGTCAGCTTACGGCGCGATCCCCGTCACCGTGCAGTTGGCCGTGTCGGTGTCTCCGGCCGGCGGGTAGGGCGGCTGGTTGTACGGCGACGGCGTGACATCCGCCGCCAGGAGCCGGAAGTCGTTCGGCCCGACCAGGCTGCCCAGCGCCGGCAGGGCCTGGTTCCAGGACGAGGCAAAGCTCCCCCCGGCGTCGATGTTGGTCCAGCCGGAGCGCCAGTTCGAGTAGTGCTGCCCCCCCGCCAGGTCGATGTCGATCCGTCCGGCGATCCGCCGGACCTGCTGCGCGTAGAGGTTGTCCAGCACGGCGGTCATCGTCGTAGCGAAGGGCAGCGTCCCCGAAGAAGGCTCACAGGTCAATCCTGCGGCGACCGTGGAGATCGGGCCCGCGAGCTCAGCGAGGAGCCACGCCTTGTTCTCGGGCGTGATGAGGATGTGTTCCTGGTTCTCGACGGGAAAGTACACCGCCGCGAAAGGCGTAAGAGAGAGGAGGTCGGGGTCGCCGGCGATATCGTGGAAGGGGTCGTCCACGGCGAGGGCGAGGGCGCTGACCGTGGGGATGAACGCGTGCGCCGGGTGCAAGGCGATGATGTCGCCGTAGGGAGCCTCGACTGCGTCCATTTCCGCCATCGAAGCGCGGGAGCCGCCCGGCGCGTTGTCCCACGGCCGGGTGCCGGAAACGGTGACCGACATGAACGAATCCTCCAGAGGCCAGATGAGGTCGATCTCGCCGTCGAAAATGAGCTGGCCGGCGCCGTCGGGCACGGCCCAGATGTTGCCGGTGATGTCGACGAGAAAGCTGGCGTACTCCCAGTGCACGATCTGCTCACCAGCCGCGAAACCCTGGTTCGCGCCGTGGCCGCTGCCATTGACCACCGCCACCAGGCGCGGCTGTGCCGGGTAATCTCCGAGGGCCGCCAGATCGGCCAGGAACGCGGCGCGCTGCGGATCGGCGACGCCTCCGGAGGACGGTGGCGACGTGTGGTGATAGAGCAACATCTGGCGCGCGGCCGGCGTGTCCAGACGGCTGAGCAGGTACGCGGCCTCCTCCGACTCGCCCTGGAAGAAGTCCAGCCAGTACTGCATGCCCAGCGGGATGTCGGCGCCCAGCTGCGGCGCGTCGAAGGAGACGAAGGTGTTCACGCCGTGGGGCAATGCCGTCTGCTCCATGTAGGACAGCGCATAACGGCACACCAGCCCGCCCATGCTCGCACCCACCAGGGGAAACTCCCGGCCCGGTGCGATCGCCGCCTGCACCGTCTGCAGCAGTTTCACGACGAGATACGCGTTGCGCTGGATGGGGTCCGTGGCCGACGTGAAATTCAGGATCACCGCGTCGCGTCCTTGCGCGCGCAGGTCCTCGAGCAGGTTCTCCTGGTTCAGCAGGTCGTACAGCACGTCCCACCCCATGCTGTCGTCGAGGTCGAAGCCCTCGATCACCACCACCGGATCCTCCAGCGACGCATGTCCGTCCGCCAGATAGATATAGGCCTCACCGGACGCCGCCGTGCCCTCGAAAGGGATGTCCGCGGTGAGCGGCCAGGTCGCGCTCGGGGCGGGCGCGCGCAGCGCGGCCACCTCGAAGGGGAAGCGGCTCCACAGGACATGGCCGTCCGCGTGGCTCGCACGGAGGTGCAACGTGCGCGGGCCGGTGCTCGCATAGGTCACGGTGACCGGCGTGTCGAACGTCACCTCGCGCAGGCCGAGACCGTCGTCGAAGTCCACGTCCACGCGTGCGGGCAGGGGCCCGCCGGTCACGTACAGGGTTCGCGACAGGACGAAGGTTACGCTCTCGCCGTGATACGACCGCGCCGCCAGGGCCGTGGCCGCGAAGGCCCGCGCTGCGGTGAGGTATTCGGCGGTGGACGCACCCGGGGAGACGGCAACGCGGTCGCCCTCGATGGAGAGGGCGCCACTGGTGATCGAATCAGGCCGCAGTCGACTGTACGACACGTCGAGCACCGCCAGCGGAATCGCGTCGTCCCCTCCCAGGGCCGCCGTCATCTCGCGTACCTGCAATGGGGTGGGCCAGGACGACGGCGGGGCAGGCAGCGACGCGAGACGCAGCTCGAAGAGCGCCTGGCGCCAGCGGTTGATGGGGACCACCGGGGCCGAATCGCTCCCGTCCAGCTCGGGCACGCCGGCCAGCGGCAGGACCCGGTCGTACAGCGGGCCGGGGCCGAGACCGGAGAGCGCATGGCGCAGCGGGTCGCCGGGGGCTTTGCCCTCTGTTTGCGCCCAGGCCATCCCCCCGCCAAGCAGGGCCATGATGATCCCCGCGGCCGCCAGGATATCGAATCTGCTTTTCATGATGCTGCTCCCCGGAGTTCCTGTTCCACAATTACCTCACGGCGCTATCGCTCTCACCGCTATTTTCATATCAATATGACAATACAACCTGCGTGTGTTCGTATCAAGGATAATCACCGTTCCTGATCGATCAAGAGACTGACGTGGACCGTCCCGGTTATTCCGGAGGCTCAGTTCGTGAGTACGGCCTCTGGTAGCGCATCTGCTTGACTTAGATAATATAGCACCTCGAACTCTGCAGGTGGCGAATCGCGGGCAGCATGCCGTATACTTACTTTATGTCATTGAGTACGTTTACTCATGATGAGTGATTCCGCCAACTTCTTGAATTTATACATGCACCCGGTTCCGGCGAGCGACAGGGGGAAAATATGACTCTGACAACCAAATGCACGGTCAGCGCAGGTTGCGTGGGCCTCCTTTGTCTGATTGCTGGTCTTCCGGCTTTTGCCCTGTTCAACCTGGGTGCCGGAGAAGTGGTTCAGGCCGGGGGGGAGGATCTGGTTGTTGACGGAAACTCCGTCCCTTCCTATGTGGACTGGAACAACGATGGCCTGGCAGATCTGGTCGTCGGTGATGGAGGGTGCGAGAGTGGTTTCGGAAAGGTCCGCATTTACCTGAACCAGGGTACGTTGGAAGTGCCTGATTTTGCTGATTTCTTCTTTGCCCAGTCAGAGGGCCAGGACCTGACCGAGATTGCCGTGGGCTGCATGGGCCTCTTTCCCCGCGTCGTTTACTGGGATGATGATGACAAAAAGGACCTGCTGATGGGCACCTCCCATGGGAACGTGAAAATTTATCTGAATGTGGGCAGCGATACGGAGCCAACCTTCGACGGCGGAGTCCGGCTCCAGCTGGGACAGCCCCCTCTCACCACGGACATTGACGTGGGCGATCGCGCGACCCCCACAATCGTTGATTGGAACAATGACGGAAAGCGCGATCTGGTGAGCGGGTCCTACGCCGGCCTGATCCATGTGTTTATCAACGAAGGCACTGACACCGCTCCCGTCTATCTCGAGGAAACCTACGCCCAGGCGGACGGCGCGGACCTGATCGTGGAAGCCAACCGTTCCAGCCCCGTCATCGGTGATTTCGACAACGACGGAAGGAAGGACCTGCTTGCCGGGAACACCGAGGGGCAGCTGCTTTTCTATGCCAATATCTGGACCGATGCAGACCCCGCCTTTTCCGGGTATGAGGAAGTGGAAGCCGATGGGGTGCCAATTCTTCTGGAGTCGGGTCGCTCTCGACCTTTTGTCTGCGACTGGACACTGGATGGGCTGCCCGATGTGGTTATCGGCGCCATCGACGCCAAGGTCTACCTTTTCCAGGGCGAGCAGGTGGTCTTTTCCGCCGGGTTGGCCTGCACACCTTCTTCGGGGACCCTGCCCTTCATGACCCAGATAAACATCTCGGTGACCAACCAGATCGATTACGGCCGGATATTTGCCGGTCAGCTGGACTGGGAACTGGCCAGTGGCAAGATCATTGACAACTTTCGCAGCGGCGTTGTCCAGGTTCCGCCCCAGGGCACGGTTACACGCTCTTTCAATTGCCTTGTGCCCCGCAACAACCATCTGGTGGGAGAAAATGTGGGAACATTGACCATGGAGGACATTACCCCGCCACCGTACAACCAGCCACCACGACCGCCCTCGGGAACCACGGACACTGACAATTGCTCCCTGTGGGGAATAGCTGCCGCTCGCTAAGACCAGGAAATCGTGTATCCCGCCAGCGACTGTTCACGGCCCCCCAGCGCAACTGGTTACGAACGACTCTCATCGTCGGCCGGGGGCGGGGCACTCGATGTGAGGTTGTGCGATGGCCCACCCGTCGCATATCAGCCCGGGCGGTTGATTTTGCCTGTCCCCACTTTTCAAGGAGCGCCCCTTGCGCTGTCCTGCATGAGGTAATCCGGCCGGTTTTCCAACACCCAGGGGAGAGCAATCGGTCACGGTCAGGGATGAGCGCTGTTCATCGTAAAAATACTCCCGATCCATATTTCTTTCGCGCTTTCCGAGGGCGTCTGGCGGCTCCAGCGCGATGGAAAGCTCGAGCGTCGACTGATACCGCTTATTTTTCTCCTTCTCCATGCAATTCAGAACGACCTTGCCCAGGTACTCGGGGATGAGGGGGTTGATCTCCCTGGGATCGGGCGGCAACTCGCTGATATGCATTCTGACCACGTCAGAGGGTGTTTTACCCTTGAAAGGAAGCCGTCCGGTCAACATCTCAAAGAGAATCGTGCCGAGTGAATATATATCAGAGAGATGATCGACCTCACCGCCCTGTGCCTGTTCGGGGGACATGTAGTTGGGGGTACCGATCAATCGGCCCTCCAGCATAATGTCGGTGGCCTCCGGGGAGCGCGCAATGCCGAAATCGATGATCCGGACATTCCCCCCCGCGTCGATCATGATATTGCTCGGTTTCAAGTCACGGTGCACCACGCCCAGGCGGTGCGCTTCAGCCAGCCCCAGGCACGCCTGCCTGGCGATGGAAATGGTCGATTCGATGGTCAGTTGCCCCGCCTGCCGGAGCAAACCGGTGAGATCCTGGCCGGAGACGAATTCCATGGTGATGTAGTGGGTTCCCGCCTCCTGGTTGATATCGTACATCCGTCCGACATTCTTGTGGATGATATGCCGGGTGACCTTCAGTTCGTTGGCGAACCGCTGGATAATCGTCGCCTGGCTGGAGACTCCGGCTCTGACCAGTTTCAACGCCACCTTCTCATTAACGATTCTGTCGATGGCCTTGTACACCCTGCCCATCCCGCCACAGCCCAACTCCTCGATGATCAGGTATCTCCCGGCGAAGGTGCTGCCGGGTGTGAGCTCATTGACGGCCTCCTCCGCCATCGTCATATCGTCAGCGGTCAGATCGTCCGCCCGGGAAATGGGGGTGGCGCATTGACTGCAGTAGTTGGCGCCTGAGGAATTCACCCGGTGGCAGGTGGGGCATTCTGGGATTTGGTCGCTCATGGGAAACACCGTATGCAAAAGGTTCCCGCGAACTGGAACTTGTCATTTTCGATTTTGGTTCGGCTGCCGAGCCTCCCGACCTGCAGCCTCTCCGTAGCTTGTCGGCCCCAACGTGTCAGCCGCTGACCACGCTGTACTTGGTTAAACGACGAATCTGATGGTTTGTGCAAAATCTATTGGGTCTCAAGGCCTCGCTGCTCTTCGTCGTCATTGGCGTCTCCATGTGCAACAGCAACCAGAAGCGGATTCCCCTGTTCGAGCAGGCCCATGGCCGGGACCCGGAGGCGTTTGCCCAGGCAGAGACACGGGCTATGTCCGCGTAACGCCTTGCTTTATAACTGATTCATCACTATATTGCCGATAAGATAACTGGAACTGATCCATGTTTTTTTCCGCAGAATTTCTTGTGCCACCGTGAAGTTCATCTGACCGACCATATGGGGGAGGATTTTCAGCCATGATCGCACCCATCAAGCAACTGTTTTGCGGGGTCCTGGTGCTCGCTTTCTTTGCTGTCTTCGTGTCCTTCGCCGATACCCAGGACGGCCAGATGATCGGATTCGTGCTGGACCAGAACGGCGACCCGATGCCCGGCGTGACCGTCACGGTCAGCGGTCCGGCCATGCAGGGGGAGCGCATGGCGGTCACCGATGAGGACGGCCGCTGGCGCATGCCGCTGGTCCCCGTGGGCCATGACTACCAGGTCGCGGCCGTTCTGGACGGCTTTCAGCGCGTGATCCAGACCGATATCATGGTCAACATCGGCGAGACCGAGCGGGTGGACTTCACCATGGCCGAATCCACGGGCGACCTGGGCGAGATTACGGTGATCGGCACGGCCCCGCTGATTGACGCCAAGAAGAGTTCGATCAGCGAGACCATCACCTACGAGTTCATGGAGGACATCCCCACCGGCCGTTCCTATTTCGATGCCATGACCATGGCCGCCGGTGTGGCCGGTACGGCGAACGTCTACGCCCATGGGGCCAGCAACCGCGACAACGTCTATCTCATCGACGGCGTGGACACCACCGACAACGGCTCCGGCACATTCGGTATCAATTTCAGCTACGAGGCGATCCAGGAAGTGGAGATGAAGACCGGGGCTTTCGAGGCCGAGTACGGCCGGGCCACCGGGTCCATCGTCAACGTGGTGACCAAGTCGGGGGGCAACGAATTCCACGGCGCCGTGCCCGTCTACTACACCAACCTCGACCTCCGGCGGCACGAGAATTCCGAAACCAACCCGGTTGAACAGGAGGACTACTACAATATCGAGGGCGCCTTCCACCTGGGCGGCCCGATCATCCGGGACAAGCTCTGGTTTTTCGCCTCGTACAGCAACTCCACCCGGCGGATCACCGGGATCAACGATTACGGCGAGAGCATCAAGCTGAGCGAGGTTTTCGAGGAGTACATGGCCAAGCTGACCTGGCAGGTCAACGCGGACAACAAGGTCATCGCCCAATACGCCAGCGACCCGGCCACCATCGACAGCCGCGACGCCCTCTCCACCGACCCGATCATCCTGTCCAGCGCCCTGGGCATCAAGGACCAGGGCGGCTACCTGGCCAAGTTGCAGTGGACCAGCATCTTTACCCCCAACCTCTTTCTCGAGGTCAAGGCGGCGCACCACGAGGTGATGATCAGAACCGGGCCGGCCAATGCTACGCCGGGACTGGACGGCGACATCGAGATCATCGACGACAACTACGGCGGGACCCGGATCTACTCCGGCAACTCCGGCACCCAGTGGGACGACCTCCGGCCACGGGACATGTACCAGGCGATCCTCAACTACTACCGCAGCGACTGGGCCGGCGAGCACAATTTCAAGTTCGGTGCGGAATACCAGGACCTCACCATGCACGAGGACGGCCTCTTCTGCAACACCATCACCATCCACCGGGTGGACGGCCAGGGCAACTCGCTCCCCGACCGCTGGACGTACTCCACGCCGCTGCTGGCCCAGAACGGCGGCGACATCCTCACCTTCTTCGCCCAGGACGCCTGGACCTGGCGCGACAACTTGACCTTCAACCTCGGCCTGCGCTGGGAGCGTCAGACCCAGACCTACATGAACGAGTCGGGCGGGCAGAGCAACGCCTACACCTTCGACAACCTGCTGGCGCCGCGGGCCGGCGTGAGCTGGGACATCCGGGGTGACGGCCGCTCCAAGGCCTACTTCAACTACGCCCGCTACTTCGACGCCGTGGGCATCTGGCTGGCATCGTATCTCAACCGATCATCGTCCACCACCTACCGCTACGAGGGGACATACGATCCCAACGACCCCTTCAATCCCGACAACTGGGACCTGCTCTCCTCCAGCGGCGGCGACGTCAGCAGCACGCAGATCGACCCCGACCTGACCCCGAACTACAAGGATGAGATCGTTGCCGGCTACGAGTTCGAGTTCCTCACCGACTTCTCCGCCGGGGCCAAACTGATCTACAACTGGCAGGACAACCTGATCGAGGACCGGGTGGGCAACTACGACGAGATCCTGGCCGGTGAAACCAGCGACTACTGGTACTACTTCACCAACCAGAAGGACGCCAATAGGGATTACAAGGGCCTGGAACTTCAGCTGAAGAAGCGGTTGTCCAGCAACTACCAGTTCCTCCTGGTCTACACGCTTTCCGAGGCCAAGGGCACGGTGGCCGGCGCGGGCCAGGCCGAGGGGTACAGCTATTACGGCGACATCCCCGAGACGATCCACAACCGTTACGGCTACCTCCCCTGGGACGACCGGCACTACGTCAAGCTGAACGGCTCCTACCACCTGCCCTGGGGCATCGTGGCCGGCGCGTCATTCTTCTGGCGCAGCGGCAGGCCGTACACCCGGCGGGGGCTGGTCGAGGATTACGCCCCGATCGACGATTACCCCTTCAACGGGTACAACTACCAGTACTTCGTCGAACCCCGGGGATCCTACCGTCTGGGCAGCGTCTGGTGGCTCGACCTGCGGGTGTCCAAGGACTTCAACATCAAGGACACCGAACTGAGCCTGCTGGTGGATTTTTTCAACGTGACCAACAACCAGTTCGTCACCGAGCGCCGGGAGCGGGACACGACCACCTTCGGCATCGCCACCGACTGGCAGGACGTGGGCAGCATCGTGTTCGGTGTCAAGTACTCGTTCTGAGCGGACCCGGCGGCTTCGGCCATGCCTCAAAGAGCAAGAGGGGACAGGTCGCTCACTCCGGCATCGATGTATACAGAATGAGGTCACGCCCATGCTCGGCAAAAAAACGCCTTATTCGGTCCGGACGGCTTCGGGCCATTCCCGCCTTGCCATCCCCTCGTACCGATCGATCCCGTGGCAGAGCATCATCGTGGTCGTGCTGGCGCTGTGTGCAACGTCCTGTTTCGGGCCGGCGGCTAAAAATCGAGGGGACCTTCTGATGGTCGGTGGCGGCCTCAGGTCTGAAAACATCGACATCATCACCGACTTCACCAGGGGTGCCGGCAAGCGCGTCCTCGTGCTTCCCACCGCAAGCGGCGAGCCGGAGGTGAGCGGGCCGGCTGCCGTGGAGGACCTGGCCAATTATGCGCAGCCCGGCCAGTCGATCCGGGTCCTCGAAATTCTTGCGACGACGCCGGAGCGTGCCGAAGATCCCGAGTATGTGCGGCAGATCGAGGATGCGGATGCCCTGTGGTTCACCGGCGGCGACCAGTCGAGGATCACGCGCGTGTTCCGACCCGGCGGGGTCGATTCGGCGGGATACCGCGCGGCGAGCAGACTGCTCTCCCGCGACGGCCGCATTGCCGGGTCCAGCGCCGGTGCCGCGATGATGTGTGATCCCATGATCGCCGGGGGGTCGAGCCGGTCGGCCCTGCTCGAAGGCCTCACGGAAGGTGGTTTTGAGATGGGGCAGGGGATGGGCTTCTTCACCTATGGCCTTGTCGGCCAGCACTTCCTGCGCCGCGGACGAATCGGGCGCATGATCGTCGCCATGGAAATCGCGGGACAGGAGATGGGCTGGGGGATCGCCGAAGACTGCGCGCTTTACGTGGATCGTGCGACCGGGACGGGATATGCCATTGGTGAGCGCGCGGTATTGCAGATCGATGCCCGGGAGGTGCGTCGCAAAGGGACCGACCGCCATGGATTACGGATCTCGCTCATGTCCCGTGGCGACGGGATTGACTTCGGCCGGCGTACCATGTCGCCGGCCGCCGGGAAGTCGGCCGTCACCCCTGCCCCTCCTCCCGAGCCGAGTGCCGGGCTCCCGGTCGAACCATTCGCCAGCGAAACCGTGACCCGGCTGATCGAGCGGCTTGCCGCGGATCCGGCTACGCCCCGGCGGGCCGAGAAGGACGGCATCGCCCTCATTGTGCGGGCGGACCATCGCACGCGGTTCGTGGCGTTCGACACCGAGTTGAACGGTTTCTCGGCGCTGGATGTGCTTCTCGACGTCGAAGTGGACGCCGCCAAGGCCGCAAGCGCGAGTGGTCCCTGAAATGGCGGACCTTCACCAGGCGAACCAGAGCGGGCCCCCGGATATTTACCAGGCCAATCTCGAGGCGACGGGTAGTCGGATACCAGGCACCCTCGTGATCCTCGCGGTAATCCTGGTGCTGGCGGCAATGGCGACACTCGTGCTGCCGCGAGGCGCCTATGACCGCACCACGAAGACGTTTCAGGTCCTCGTCCCGCACACGGTCAGTGCGGACGATGATCTGGCCGCGATCCTCGAGGAGGCCGGTGCGCCCGCGGAGACCGCGCTCGAGTCCCTGGTCGAACGCGATTCACGTGCGCCGTTGACGGCACTGACCCCGGGCGACCGCATTCTCGTGCCGAAGCCGGGCTTGACCCGCGAGACGATCACGCCGAACACTTACCGCCGCCTGGCCGAGGAAGATCCGCGCAGTTTCCTCGAGAAGGTCAGGATCGCGGCCCGCGAGGTAGCGCTGGCGCCAATCACCGGGTTCAAGGTGCGGGCTCAGGTCATCGCCTTCGTCCTGTTGATCGGCGCGGCGTTCGGCGTGCTGCTGGCAACCGGAGCGATTGACCGCGCGCTGGTGCGTGGCGTGACCCGGCTCGGTGAAGGTCGGATACGGCTGCTCGTCATTCCGGCGTCGATGCTGCTCTTCAGCGCGGGGGGCGCGATCTTCGGCATGGGCGAGAGCACGATCGCGTTCGTGCTGGTGACCATACCTCTGGCGATCCGCCTGGGTTACGACACGACCACCGGCATCTGCATCTGCTATCTGGCCTCGCAGGTCGGGTTCGCTGGTGCGTTTTACAACCCGTTCACCATCGGGATCGCCCAGAGCATCGCGGAACTGCCGTATCCCAGCGGCCTCGGCTTTCGCCTCGTGGTTTGGGCCGTCGTCACGGCGACGGCCGCCCTGTTCGTGATGTGGTGGGCGGCGCGCGTGCAGCGCGACCCCCGCCGATCGCCGACATACGCGCTTGATGAACATTGGCGCCGGCGTCTCGGGTATCGCGCAGACACGGACTCGAGCCCGCTTCGTGTGCGAGAGTGGCTGGTGGTCCTGGTCGCCGTCGGAACACTGGTGTTCTCGGGGGTCGGCGTTGCCGTCTGGGACTGGTACATCGACGAGATGGCCGCCCTTTTCATCGTGGCGGGTCTTCTGGGCGGCTGGTTGGGCGGGTTCCGGGTCGGCCGCATTGCGACCGAGTTCAAAGACGGTGCGGCGTCGATGATCGAGCCGGCTCTGATCATCGCCCTTTCGGCCGGCGTGCTGGAGGTGCTTCGGCAGGGCCAGGTGCTCGACACGGTGCTGATGGCGATCGCCGCGCCGCTCGAAGGGTTGGTCAAACCTCTGGCTGCCACGCTGATCATGTGCGGCCAGGCCATCGTGAACTTCTTCGTGCCCTCGGGCTCGGGCCAGGCGGCGTTGACAATGCCGGTCATGACACCCCTCTGCGACATCCTCGGCCTGGATCGGCAGGTGGGCGTGCTCGCGTTCCAGTTCGGGGATGGGTTCGGCAACATGCTGATTCCCACATCGGCCGTCCTGATGGGCGTGCTGGGCGCGGCCCGGGTGCCATGGCCCGTATGGATACGCTGGGTGTGGAAGCTCGTATTGCTCCTGCACGTTATCGCGGCGTTGTTTCTGCTGGTGGCCATCTACGGACCGCAGTCCTGGATGCAGTGAAACTCGAGAACCACTGGAGTGTCGACATGACAGCCCTCTTGAAGCATCTCTGTCTCGCGTTTCTCATGGTTCTCCCGACCGCGCGGTGGGCGCCGACTCCCGCTGCTGCCTTTCCCGAAGACCACCGCCAGCTCGCGAAGACGATCTCGTTCGCGGACATGGAGGCCTTTCTCCAGAGCGTGGACGGGCAGGGTCCGGTCAGTGTGTCCGTGGAAGGTGCAAGTGTCGAGGGCCGGGCCCTCTACCTGGTGCACGCGAGCCACTCCGTGACGGCCAACTGGAGGATCCTGTTCTACGCGCAGCAACACGGCGACGAGGTCTCCGGGAAGGATGCGCTCCTGTACCTGGTGCGGGAGATCGTGAATAAGCCGCAGTTGCTTCCTCGCGATGTGGACCTCTGGCTCATGCCGCTGGTCAACCCGGACGGCGCCGAGGCAGGCAGGCGCACGAACGCGGCCGGCGCCGACCTGAACCGCGACCACATCGTCCTCGAGCAGCCCGAGACCCAGGCGCTCCACCGGGTGGCCCGGCGCCTGAGACCGCACGTGGCGGTGGATTGCCACGAATTCACCCGCGACTCCGAGGAGCGCCGCCAGCGAGGCTGGATCGCCTGGCCCGACATCACGATGGACGGGCTGAACAACCCGCTCTACGACCCAGCGGTGGTGTCTGCGGCCCTGCGGTGGGTAGAGGAGTCGGGCGCAGCCGAGGCCCAGGCGGGTCATTCATACCTGCGCTATTCAGTCGGCGGGCTGCCCCCCGACGACGAACAGCGCTTTTCCGCCCCGGACATTGACGGAGGGCTCAACGCGCTCGGCATGTACGGAGGCCTGTCGTTCATCATCGAGGCCGGGGTCAGGCGCGCGCACGAGGATCCGTCCGCGGACCTCGGCAACCGCGTTGACGCCTACCTGGTCCTTCTCCGGCGCCTGGTCAACGGCGACGGGCACCGCCAGGAGGACCTGGCAGCCATTGAGCGCGCCCGGCGCAGATCCCTGCCCGCCTTCATTCCCACCAACTACCTCTGGGTCAACATCGGCGCGAAGGTCGTGGAGTTCCCGGTGATCGAGTCCACGACGGGGCATACGCTCCTGGTTCCCACCGCCAACATGATGACGGACCTGGCCGTCAAGAAGAGCGTGCCGACGCCGCTGGGCTACGCGGTCGAGCCCCGGGCTGCGCAGGATTTCACGACGCTGCTCGAGCGGCACGGCATCCCGTACGAGATATTGACCGCGTCCCGCACCGCCTGGGTGGAAAGGTGTACGCTGCTGCGCCTGGAAGACGAATTCGACGACCTGTACTCCCGCTACGCCGGGCGGCAGATCGTGAAGCGGGGGCAGCCGATCGAGCGCGAGCTGGCAAGGGGGTCGCTGTGGGTCCCGCTCGAGGGTGAGGCCGCGGTACGCGCCGCGCTCGTTCTGGAGCCGGCCGCGATGTACGGGCTTTACCAGTACCCGCGCTTCAGGGCGCTGGTCACAAACGACGGCGCATTGCCGGTTCTGCGTGTGGTGCGGTAATTCCCTGGCCGATCCTTCCAAAACCCCGACTTTGCATGTAACTTTTCGGTGTCCTCCGGTATCGGAGATATGGCAGCCGCACGCGAAAAGGAGAGCGTTCCCGATGTACGCTCTCCGGCATTGACTCGGCTCCCCGCAGCGAAAATCCGCCGGAGACCAGGTGTTTCTTCGACCCGGTCAAGCCGCGATCCAGACGATGACGGCAACGATGATCACTGCAAGCAACGCGAGGGAAAAGAGCTTCCAACCGCTCCTGGGATACTTGCCGTCGACCGTTCCGGTGTAGCCGTTGATCAACAGCTGGTAAGTCTTGCGGCGGAACCCGTAGTTCAGAATCCAGACCGGTACGAGGATGTGCTTGAATGTCTCTCCGGAGTACTCCGGATGAATGACGAGATTCCGGTATGTGTCTCCCGGAACACGCGCGCCGCACATGCCACGCAGTTTTTCCGCGAAGGATTCCCGCGCTTTCCGAGCGGCGTCGATCAACACGACCTTGTAGTGCTCGACCACGAATCCGGAAAGAAATGCGGTGTCGTAGGGAACGAGATCCGTCGTGGGAAAGGGGCCGATCCGCCGCAACACGTCCGGGGGCAGGCCTTGCGTGCCCGGGACCGGTTCGTCGTCGAAGAAGTGTTCGAGCTCTCCCGCGGCCGGACGCCACCTCACGTGTCTGACCTGCCGTGTCCTCTGCTTCCCATCTTTCCCGGTGTAGCGCTCGGTGGTGTAATAATAGGTTCCTGAATCCGCCGTCCACGAACAGTGCACCTGTGAGTCGAAGGTCCAGTAGGGAATGTAGAGCCCGCGGATGGTGTCGACGAAGGCCTTCCTGCTGAACTTCGAGGGGGCGAGCCACTTGCCGGCGAACCACTTGCGGACGCGTTCGCGCACCCGCACTTCGTCGATGCGGAACGGCAAAAGACTCTGTGGGCGGATCGGTGATTTGATCTCGTCGTAGTCGACCAGTTCGGGTGAGCCGCAGAATTCGCAGTTCTGGCCCACCCGGCCCGGTTCGAATACCGAGACCGCGTGACAACTGCGGCACTTGACGCTTCGAGTGTCGGTGGACCAGCCCCGCAATTCTTCGGGCAATTCCCGGAGCGTCTGGACGAGGTCGATCTCGCGAATCCCGCCCGTTGTCCGATCCAGCTCTGCCGGCGATTCGGTGCCGCAATACGCGCAGACGAGCGCCTGCCGTGCGGGGTTCCACTCCGCTCGCGCCCCACAGGCGGGGCAGGAGTGCCGTTCGATCGCAGTCTGCTGGTCGGTCATGGCGGGTCGCCCGAGTTCAGTCGGCGAGATAGGCTTCGAGGGCCGAGCGCTTGATCCGCACCGACGATCCGATCTTTTTGGCCGCGAGTTCGCCCGACTCGATGATACTCGACACGTCGTCCGTCGAGACGCCCAACGCCTGGGCCACCTGTTCGACGGACATCAGGTCTGGAAGCAACGATCCGCCCATCGCCGGGGCCGCGGAAGCTCCGGCCGGCGTGCCGGGGGTCAGACCGGCCCCCTGTTGCTGCATGATCTGCTGGGCGATGGCGAGCCCCACCGCCATCTCGGTGGCCATCCCGCCGGAACCGCCGCCGCCCGATTCCATTCCCTGTCCCAACTGGTACTTGACGTAGTCGTTGAGGTCTCCCACCGCGGCCATGCCCGAGCGCTTGTCGATCGCCTCCTCGACCTCGGGGGGCACGGAGATGTTCTCGAGGATGAAGCTGGTGATCTCGAGGCCGTACTTCGCGATCATCGCGGGGTTGATCAGCGGCAGCAGCGCTTCGCCGAGTTCCGTGTACTTCGTGGCGGCGTCGAGCACCGGGATGTTCGACGTCGCGAGGGCATCGCTGAAGACACTCACGATGCGCGAGCGCATCGTCTCCGAGAATTCGTCCAGCCGGAAATTGTGATCGGAGCCGGCGACCTCCTTGAGGAAGATCTTGGGGTCGACGATACGGAAATCGTAGGTGCCGAAGGCTCGCGCGCGGACGATACCGAAATCATTGTCGCGCATCATGATCGGGTTTGACGTGCCCCACTTGTTGCCGGTGAACAGTCGCGTGTTGAGATAGTAGACGTCAGCCTTGAACGGCGACTCGAAGCCGAACTTCCAGGATTTCAGACGGGTCAGGATCGGGATGTTGTCGGTGGTCAGGCTGTGCTTGCCGGGTCCGAAGGTGTCGCCGAACTCGCCCAGATAGACGAACTGGGCGATCTGAGATTCCCGGACGATCAATTGGGCGCCGTTCTTGATCGCCTTGTCTTCGTCCGGAAACCGGTAAGCCAGGATGTCGCGCGAGTCGTCCGTCCACTCGATGATCTCGAGCAGTTCACCCTTGATGAAATCCATGAATCCCATGGTTGACTCCTTCCGTGAGATGACGTGAAGCGGTGTTTCATTTATCCGTTTTGCGGATTGCTGTTTACGATATTGACATGCTATTGCATGTAGCCAACTTAGGCAATGTGTGCTGTGGTGGTGGGATGGGTGGCAGGCAAGAATCTCTACTTTACAGATGTCCACTTGACGGCGGAGCTTGTGTCCCGAGCCGATGCCGGGTGTTCCATCAAGGCGCGATCCCCGTCACCGTGCATGAGGCAGTCGCAGTGTCACCCGCCGGAGGGTAGGGCGGCTGGTTGTATGGCGATGGAGTGATGTCCTCGGCCACTAACAGGCCTCAGCCCGGACTGGTAATTCAACATCGCTTACAATTCCGCCCTCCTTTCCGCCGCCGCTCGGATCAGGAGGCCCGTTAGATGTTCGAGCTGGCCAGAAATCTCAGGCAGGATGTGATGCAATGGGATCGTGTGTGCTCACCCGAATTTGCTGGAGCAGCCTTTCAGGTCTGCTTTTTCAGGGACGGGAGGTATTGTAGTGCAGAAAAATGGCTCCCCGAATGCCGCTGATTACGAACGTCTCTCGCCACAAGCCTTCAAGAGGCCGCCCGTAGTGAATTGGCTATTAATTTGGTAATAGGCTATTATTAGGCCACTGATAGCAGGGGAGAGGAATGGTGTTATCTCTTGATCCGGCCAAACTCATGAAGATGTCGATCCCGGTCGGCACGGGGTGGCTTCTCGCCTCCTGCATGGAGGCACGGGGGAAACAGGATCTTTGGATTAGACAGAAACCGGAAGTGCTGGACGCGCTCCGCGAGCAGGCAATTATCCAGAGTGTCGAATCATCGAACCGCATCGAGGGGGTGACGATTCCGTCGCACAGGCTTCGACCTGTTGTCCAGGGTGGGGTCAAGCCCAGGGATCGCTCGGAAGAAGAACTTGCGGGGTATCGCAAGGTTCTGGACTGGATCTTTTCACGTAAGAGAAGAGTGCCCATCACACCGGCGGTCATCCAGCGGTTTCATGCCATGGCACAGGGAGGGCTTTCGGGTGATGCCGGGGAGTGGAAACAGCGGGACAATGAGATCATCGAAATCCTGCCCAATGGCGAGAGGAGGGTTCGGTTCATTCCCACTTCTGCCAGCGCCACCCCAAGAACCGTGGAGTCGCTCTGCAGGAATTACCGCAATACTAAAGAAAACCAGCGGGTCCCGCCCTTGCTGGCTATCGGCACTTTCGTTCTCGACCTCTTGTGCATCCATCCGTTCCTTGACGGGAATGGACGCGTCTCCCGCCTCGCAACGACACTGCTGCTTCAGACAGATGGTTATGAGGTGGCACGTTATATCAGTCTGGAGCGTCTGGTGGAGGACAGCAAGGACGAGTATTACCGCGTGCTCGAAGAGTGTTCCATCGGTTGGCATGAAGGCCAGAACAGCATTGTCCCCTGGTGGAACTACTTTTTAGGTGTCCTGCACCGAGCCTACAGGGAGTTTGAGCGGCAGGTTGGAACAGTGGAAGCCCGTCCGGCCAAGAGTGATCTCATCAAAAAGGCTGTTCTTGCCCAGGTGGAACTGTTTACTCTCGGCGACCTTGCAGCCCAACTTCCCATGGTGAGTCCCCAACTGATCAAGAAGGTCCTGGCCGAGTTGAAGAAGCAGGGTAAGCTTCGACTCAGCGGACGTGGGCGGGGCGCCCGGTGGGAACTCCTTCCGTAGACTCGGTCTACTTTATCCCGCCATACATCAGGGCCTCGTCATTACTCCACCTCAATGGCTGCAATTCGTACAGAAAAAAGGAGAGCGTTTCTGAAGTGCGCTCTTTGGCGTTGACTAAAATATATCTATATAATATCTATAAATATATTGACAAATTATCTGTTTGGTGCTACAAACAAGCGACTGTGATCAAGAGGAATGGACGAAAGTGATGCAGAAATTGACTCGGTTCAATGCCCTCTGGGCACTGATCGTCGTGTTCGGTGGATGAGGCACACAGGTCCCCCGCTGGCATTTCCCCGACCATTTCCTGCTTTGCCGACAGTCATCTAGTGTTGCGATGAATATCGCCCATCGTCAGTTGGCGGGTCGGTCGTTGAGTGGCCGATCTCGTTGACCACTTCATCATCCAGAGGAGAACCAGAATGAAGAAGCTCTCAGGACCAGCAGTAGTTATCTTGTGCACCCTCATGCTCCTGCCTGTCTTTTGCGACGCAGAGGCTTCCGGTTTCGGCCGGCTTTACCAGGAGCGGATGGAGGTCGGGCGCGCCCTGATCGAAGTGCAGTCGACGAACTGGCCATCCATTTTGCCGTACTACGCCAACGACATCGAATACCACGATCCGATCGTCGACATTTACGGCATCGAAACGATGACGGAGTTCCTCGGGCGGCTGTTCGGCAGCTCGCCGGACCTCGTCACGACGATTGAGGACGAGACCCTGGTCCGCGGCACCTACACGGCAACCTGGACGATGGTCGGCCAGTTCAGCGGCGTTCCCTACAGCGCCAAGGGCATTTCGATCATCAAGTTCCGCGGTTTGAGCACGCGGGTCTACTATCAGCGGGATTACTACTCCGAGAACGACATCATGATCAATATCCCCGGTCTCGACGAGGCGGTGATCGGTTTCAGGACCTTCTACCGCTGCGCGGTGGATCCCACCTTCGACTGCCCATTCGAGGGCACCTCGTACGACGCCCTTCCCGGGGTCAAGCCGATAAGCGGCTCCTTCATTGCGGGCGATGGCGATGACGATGACCGGGACCGTTCCAGGCTCTGGCTCCGCTGGCAGCGGATGGAGATCGCCCGTGCGCTCGTCGAGATAAACGCCGAGAACTGGCAATCCCTACTGCCCTACTACACCGCCGACATCGCGTATCGCGACCCGATCGTCGAGATCGATGGCATCGGCACGATGACGGAGTTCCTCGGCCGGTTGTTCAGCAGTTCGCCGGACCTCGTCACCACGGTCGAAGACGAGAGCCTGATCAACGGTGTGTATACGGCGACCTGGACGATGGTCGGCCAGTTCGGTGGCGTCCCCTTCAGCGCCAAGGGCATGTCGATCGTCAAGTTCCGCGGCTGGGGCACGCGGGTCTACTACTCGCGGGACTACTACACCGAGGGCGACATCATGGCCAACATCCCCGGTCTGGACGAGGCGGTCACGGGGTTCCGGACCTTCTACCGCTGCGCGGTGGACCCTACGTTCGACTGCCCCCTGTGAGAACTTGCGGCTCTTACCGAATTCGATGCGCCCATCCAGATAGGTCGGGCACTCCGCAGTCCGCGGCCAGGTTGAGTCTGCTGCGGAGTGTTCCGACTTCCTCTTAAATGCACCACGAAGGTCCCCTTCGTGGTGCATGAGGGAAGGGCTCTGGCCTGCCTGTCGTCATCTCTGAAGGTCATGCTATGGCGCAACCCCCGTCACGGTACAAGTGGCTGTGGCTGTATCACCAGCGGGCGGGTAGGGCGGCTGATTGTACGGCGCGGGCGTCGTGTCTTCCGCGACCAGGGTGAAGGTGTTTGTGCCGATGAGCGCACCGAGATTCGGCAGAACCTGGTTGAACGACCTGGTGTAGGATTCGCCTCCGCCCAGGGTCACCTGCCCCGATTTCCAGTTGGAGTAGAACTGGCCGCCGGCAAGGGCCACACTGATTCGGCCGTTGATGACACGATTGAAATTCTTGTACTGGTTGGTCAACGTCGCCCCGAAGTGCTCGGAAAATGGCAGGGTGCCGGAGGATGGGGAGCAACTCATGCCGGCATCTACCGTGGACGGCGATGCGCCATTCTCGACAGCCAGGATTTCGACGTCGTCGATGTTCCATCCGCAGGCGCCGCCGCTATAGGTCGGACCCAGGGTCCACTGGAGATACACGGTCGACTCGCCGTCGGCGAAGCCGGAGATGTCGTACTCCACGAGTTGCCAGTCGTTATCGTAGACCTCATTCTCGTTGAACCACACGTAGAGGAAGAAGTCGCCGTCGGTGCTCAGGCGGACGTAGGCATTATCGGGTTGATCCCGCACCCCGAGCCAGCGCCGGAAGCGCAAAGTCACGTGGCTCAGGTTCGAGCAGTCGATGGCGCCGGTGGTGAGATTCGTATCCCACAGGAAGCCCGAGTAGTCGCCGTTCAGGTTGTAGCCGTACACGTTCGGTCCGGTGTATCCGCTGGTCGGATCGGGCGAGCCGTGCGCGCCGCCCTGGCCGGTGGGCTGGCCGAAGGCCCAGTCGCCCTCGGTCTGCCAGCCGGGATCGGTATCCAGGGGGAACGAGTAGACCACCTGGGGGATGCCGACCTGCAGCGTGACGCCCCGCGTGCGGTCGCCGTGATGATTGGTCAGGTTGACGAGCGACACCAGAGCCGAGTAGTCGCCGTGCGGCAGCGACTCCGCGTTCCCGTTGATGCTGACGGTGACGTCGATGCTTTCGCCGGCCGGGATCATCCCGCCCGTGTTGTCGATGGTGATCCAGTCGGCGTCCGCGCCGGCGCTGTATTCGATCGGGAACGCCTCGTTGTTAGCCAGCGTGTAGGTCTTGCTCGGCGGGTCGAACGGACCGCCATACGGCCCGATGGAGAAGAAGTCGTCGAGCGGCTGCACGCCCATGCCGGTCGTTGCCGGAAGCTGATTGAACAGCAGGTGGGATGCGTTGGCGAGATCGGTATTGCCGTCGTCGTTGAGATCGGCGGCGACGATGTTCTCGCCGAGCTGACCGAAGCGCTCGATCGTCTGAACGAGCGCGAGTCCGCCGGCGCCGTCGTTGAGCAACAGCCCGGACTCCTGATGACTCTCTGCGTCGCCGTAGACCGGTACTGGTGACCATCACATCCGGGGCGCCATCGCCGCTGACGTCCGCGACCTTGAATACTTCCACAACGTAATACGCCGGCTCGTGCGGGTCGTAGGTCGCCGGGGCGCCGAACGTGCCGTCGCCGTTGCCGAGGATGACGGTGACATCGTCGGTGTCGTCGTTCAGGGTTACGAGGTCGAGGTGGTCATCGCCATTCATATCGGTGAGGGCCATATCGATCGGGTATTCCCCGCCGATGGGGACGGTGTAGGACTCACCCGGGTTGCCGAAACCATCTCCGAGGCCGAGCTGGATGTTGACGACGTCGTAGGCGCTGCGGATGGTGGCGACGTCGAGATGGCCGTCCTCGTTGATATCGCCGACGCCGACAGCAGTGCCGGCGGCGACATCGCTCGAGACGAAGTTGGTGTAGAAGGTGCCGTCACCGTAATTGAGCAGGACCGGGCCGTCGTTGGGGACGATGATATCGGTGTCATCGTCACCGTCCATGTCGCCGAAGGCGACGCGGAGGGCCGGGCCGTGGCCGCTGCCGTTGCTGTACTGGATGATCGGGCCGAAGGTTCCGTCGCCGTTGCCGAGCATGACGCCGAGGTCGCCGTCGATGATGTCGAGGGCGTTGTCGTCGTTAAGGTCTTCGGCCAGGACTCTGTAGGCACCCTGCGAGTCGATGAGTGTCTGGGAGCTGAAAGAGCCCAGGCCGTCGGTGTTGAAATTGATCGTGTAGTCGCCCGGGTAGATGAGCTGGCCGAAGCTGTCGTAGACGGGCGGATGGACGGTGAAGAGGTCGGCGTCACCGTCGTTGTCGAAGTCGCCGGGGACGGTGGCGAAGCCGCCCGCGAAGCCCCAGTACTGCGGTTCACCGAAGATGGTCTGGCCGGCGCGCGCTCCGGCGTACGGCCATCCGTCCATTCGATCCAGGGTGATCTCGTCACCCTGGGCCATCGCCAACGACAACGTCATGAGTAAAGTTACCAAAAATAATTTCTTGCTAGTGCCTCCGAACATAGTTGACCTCCCGAGACTGTCCGAGTCATTTCGGCGCTGCCCTCACGGCACCCGCCTGGGGTTTCCCATAATTGACCGGAGTGTGGTTCAGATTTCAATGCGGATTTGGGGTGTGCGGGGATTTCCCGTGCCCACTCACTATATCCTTATATGCAAACGCTTCAAAGACTGTGACAGGCTGGTAATCCCCCTCCTGTTTCACAGAATTCTCACGGTGCTACGCCGGTCACCGTGCAAGCAGCGTTTGCGGTGTCGCCTGCCGGCGGGTAAGGCGGCTGATTGAAAGGCGAAGGGGTGACGTCTTCGACAAAGAGCTGGAACGTGTTGTCCCCGACCACCGAGCCGATTGCCGGGATGTCGGTCACCCAGGCCGTGGTGTATCCACCGCCGGCGGCCACGTTGGCATACCCCGTGCGCCAGCTGGGGAACGAGTAACCGCCGGCCAGAGTGATGTCGATCCGGCCGGCGATCCGGCGGCGCTCACCGGTGTACAGGTTGGCCAGGGTCACGGTCATCTGGGTGCTGAAGGGCACCGTGCCGGATGAGGGCACACAGCTGAACTCCGCGCCGATGGTCGGGACATCCGCTCCGGCGCTGATGACCTGGAGGCCGGCAAACCCGTCGGCAACGTAGGCAAAGCCGTCTTGAGCCGTCAGGTCCCAGGCGTCGCCGGGCAGGAGCATCCGGTCGAGTTCGTTGATGTTGCCCAGATCGCTCACATCGTAGAGCCGCAGGTACTGCTCTCCGGTGGTCCCCGTGGTGATGAAGGCCAGGTCGCCGGTGACGGCCACATCGCCGAACTGGAATACCTCGTAGAAGTTTCCGGCAAGGGTCGGGCTGGCCGGCTCGCTGATGTCCAGCACGAGCAGGCCCTGGTGGAATGAGGTCACGAAGGCGTAATTCCCCTGGGTGCAGACATCCTCGCCCCAGTCAACGGGATAGAAGGCGTCCTCGAATGGATTGTACGGATCGGAAACGTTGATGATGTGCAGGCCCGTGTCGTAGAACTCGATGGCGAACAGATGATCATTCGCGTAATCGAGTTCGAGGATGTGAGGCGACATTGGAATCGTGCTCAGCTCCACCGGCGAGGTGGGATCCGACAGGTCGAAGACGTGCAGGTAGTAGAGCTGCGTGGCCACCGAGAAGCGCGTGGCGTAGAGGAACTCGCCGTCGGTCGCCAGGTCGACCGCGGTGAAGTCGGAGACGGCGCCAACCTCGACCGGGTTCGACACGTCACTGACATCGAAGACGTGCAACGCCGGGGTGTAATAGTCGGTAACATAGAGATAGTCGCCGAGCAGCAGGGACTCAATGGCCGAGCCGCCTTCGGACGTGCCCACGGTCTGGACGGCGTTCGGATTGCTGATATCCGTGATCACCAGGCCGTCAGTGCTCTGGCCGAGGAAGGCATAGTCTCCGGCGACCATCACCGCGGCCGTCGAACCCACCGTGTCGTAGCTGCCGATGAGGACGGGGTTGTACAGATCGCTGATATCGACCACCTGGAGGCCCGCTCCTTCACAGGCGACATAGGCGATATCACCGTCGAACCGCACCCGGTGTCCCTCGTCAGGCAGCGCCAGGGACGCGATCTGCTGTGGTGACGGCGGTGTGGAGACATCGAAGACGAGTAGGCCGTCGCGGTTCACGGCCACCACGTTATTTCCAATCAGCGCCAGGTCGTTCAGTCCCTCGGACACGTTTGCGGACCCCACCAGCTCCGGGTAGGAATAGCTCACATCGAATACCCCGAGACCGCCGGAGACGCCCGCATACACGTACGGATTCTTCGCTTCCATGCAGCCCAGGTTGGAGTAGAGGTTTTCTCCGACCTTCTCCAGCGTTCCATCCGCGTGGATCAGGTACTTGGCCAGGCCGCCGCTGCCCCCGACGTACAGGTAGCCGCCTGAGGCGGCCACGTCATCCGTATCCCGGTCCTCGATGTAGTACCAGAACGGACCGGCCTGCACGCCGAGATCGACAGGGTTGGCGGCATCCGAGATGTCAAAGGCGTGGACGCGGGCATCGTTGGCGTTGATATAGAGGTACTCGCCCAGGATAACGAGGCCGTCGGTCGGGAAGTCGGCGTCCGTACCCGAGTAATACACCGGCACCGAACTGAGCCGCTCCGGATTCTGCGGGTCCTCGAGGTCCCAGATTTCGAGACCGGTCCGCCAATCCGCCACACAGAGATGCTGGTTCGCTCCGTCGTAGCGCAAGTCGCGGACATGGCCGTCGGTATGCAGACTGTCGGAGACCAGTTGCGGGTCGGCGGGATCGCTCATGTCGAGAACGAGAACCGCTCCGCCGCTGCCGAGATAGACGAGATCGCGGGCGGCATCGACGGCCACGGCGCGCGCTCCGGCGTACGGCCATCCGTCCATGCGCTCCAGGGTGTTGTCGGCACCATGGGCCACCGCCAACGGCAACGTCATGAGTATGGCTGCCAAGAGTATTTTTCTGCTTGTGCGTCCGAACATGATTGACCTCCCGAGACTGTTCGATTCAATGCGGCAATGCTCTCAAGGCACTCGCCTGGGGTTTCCCACAATTGAATCGAGTTTGGTTCAGATTTCAATGCGAATTTTGGGGGTGCAGGGATTCCACCGTGCCCACTCACTATATCCATAGTGCAAAGGCATCAAGGACTGTGACAGGGTAATTCGGATTTTCCTTCTCAAGGTGCAGCTGAGGTCACGCGTCTGTGGCTCGCTGAAAATCCGTACATCAATAAAATCAACAGGTTGTCTGAATGGAACATCGGGAGGTGTCACGATTCCTCGATATCCTATTAATAAGATATACTTCGCGGCTATTTTCTGCAATGAAAATCAGAAGGTGTTGCTGATGAGCTTAATGTGTCGAAACCGAAGCTGCGCGGAACTTGAGTGTGGTCTGATGGGGAATCGAGACCGGCTAGGAAGAATCCGGGTGATTCTTGTTCAGCTGTGTGATGTTCAGGTTATCAGCGGATTTAAATGGCTCCCCGGGCTGATGGCTCAGAGCGTACATGTTCGGGATGAAGTGGCGGTACGGATGATCCGGGATCGTTGGTGTCAAACCCGGATTGAGTGCCTTCAATAATAGCCTTTTCGGGAGGCACGGGCTGGGCTGGCTATACCCGGGTTGCCGCTCGCAGTGCGGCCAGGGCCAGCACGTAGCAGGCAAAGCCGCTCCAGAAGGAGGCGGTAATCCCGAAGC
Organism: uncultured Acidobacteriota bacterium; assembly: GCA_963836075.1. Classification (GTDB taxonomy): domain Bacteria; phylum Acidobacteriota; class JAQAZP01; order JAQAZP01; family JAQAZP01; genus JAQAZP01. The sequence continues at coordinate 1,482,635 of CAWIIB010000001.1, read as the reverse complement.
TGAGGGCCACCACGACGGCGAGCACCGAGCCGCAGACCGAGGTCGCGCCGTTAATCCCCCACAGCCAGGGGGTGAGTGCAGCGGCCCGGCCGCTGGCCGCCTTCATTCCCAGGGGGAAGGCCATGCCCATGAACAGCCCCAACGGCGCGATGAGGGTTATGGCCACGAGGATCCGTACAGGTGTGGCCAGCCCACTCCCGGCATGCAGCAGTGAGGGTGTGAATACGCCAAAGAGGATCAGGATACCGAGAAGTGTGCCCAGTCTCAGCGAGATGGCCGCTCTGAGCCGCTGCGTCGTCACTCCCCGCGTGGTCCAGCTGCCGATACCGCCGGAGACAAGCAGGGAGAAGAGAACTACCGAGAGACTGTACGAGGGGTGGCCCAGGAAAATCATCAGCCGCTGGAGTTGGGAGATCTCCACGATGATGAAGCCAAAGCCGATGGCGGCAAAGAACAGGAAGAACGGCAGCGCGCCGTCCAGGGTGCCCTTCTTGCGGGTGAGCAGGAGCGGGACGAGGATGCAGAGCAGCGTGAGCACGCCCACCACGATCAGCAGCACCGCGAGGACGAAAACCGCTCGCAGGTTGTACCTGACCATCCCCTGACTGTCCATATCGGTGCCGAAGGCGTCGCGGAGTCGGAGGAGGTGGAAGAAGAAGGGTGAATCATCGGTGGGAGGAAGAATGTTGAACGTGTACTCCCGGGAGATGGACTCCAGATCCTCCCCGGCGGCCACGGCGGAGTACATCCCGTCAAGGGCGAAGCGGGGACTGAGGATCACCGAGAAGTCGAGCCGGTCTGCCACTGACTCCAGCGTGTCCAGGTCAGCTTCGCTGAACGGGTCGCGACTGACCAGGATGGTGCCCACACCCTCAGGGCTGTCGCCTGTCGGGTTCTTGCGCAGGTGGCGCACGAGCAATATCTGCTGACGGGGATCCGTCACGCCCCGATCACGAAGAGCTGCGGCAGCCAGTCCGACCAGTCTGTACATGGTGGCCGGCTCGTCACGGAAGTACAGCCGTGACACAGTGAGGATGCCCCGGGGTTTGAGGCTCTCGAAGAACTCGGCCCAGGCCTCCACCGTGTAGAGCGACTGCTCGGTGAGTACGTAGGCGCCGGAGGACGTGGCGGCCCAGGTGTCGATGAATGAGACCTGGATAACGTCGTAGGCCGACTGTTGCCGGGCCACGTAACTGCGCGCTTCATCGTTGGTGAAGGCCACCCGCGGGTCCTGGTGCAGGTTTCCCACGAAGGGGGCGTATTCTCCGGTGACCAGGTCGATGATATCGTCATTGATTTCTACCGCTTCCACCCGGTGCTGCCCGAATACCAGAGCGGAGAGTACGTCCCGGCCGCCGCCGGCACCGACAACCAGCACAGAGGCGTCCTGTCGAAGGTAATGGGCCAGATTTATGATGTCGTATTTCAGATACTCCGCCTCGTTCGGATTGCCGGTGTAGTGGATCATGTTTGTTGCCGCGTGGGCATCGATAAGCATGGTCAGTCGGCGAATGCCGCGGGTGGGGTTGAACGTGTCGCTCAACCCCCAGCCCACGGGCCTCTTCAGGATCTGCGGGTTACCGTGTACCGCCACGCGAGAAAAGGAATTCCAACGCACCGTGAGCGGCTGGCGATCATTTCCTGTCTTGGTGTAGGTGAGATGGAGGAGGGGGGTCTGCTTCCTGGCCGCGACGGTATTCAGCACGGTGAAGACCAGCAGCGCGACGCAGATGGTCACGGCCCAGCGCCGGAGCCAGGGTGAGCGAACGGCGCAGGCAAATGATGTCCCGCCGGCTGCGGCCAGTGCGGCGACGAAAATCACCGCTGACGGGCCGTCAGAATAGCTCATGGTCCAAAGGAGCACCACGCAGCCCAGCGCGGCGCCGATAAGGTCGGCAGCGTAAAGTCTGCCCACGTGGCCGGGGAAACGGGTCAGTGCGAGGGTGACCACCACACCGCTGAACACGTAGGGCAGGGAGATCACCACGTAGGTCAAGGCCATGGAGAGGACGCCGCGCAGGGAGAAATCGGTATTGAAAGGTACGGCGAGATGGACGAGGAAACTGAATACCACCGTGACAGCAAAGAGGAGTGAGCCGGCGGCCATCCGTTGGTGAACGACCTCGCCGCTGAACCAGCCAGGGCGAAGGTAGACGATGATTGCTCCCAGCGTAGCACCGAACAGAGCAGTGGATATGGCGAGGAAGGCGAAGTGGTACCACATGGTCACGCTGAAGATGCGAGTCATCAATATCTCGAGCATCAGTGTGGCCAGGGTAATCAGGAACAGCCCGGTATACGTGCTTCGTTTGGGGTTCATGCTCGTCTCACATGGATTTTTATCATGCCGGTTCAGTCAGCCACTGGGAATCAGCCCCGCAGAGTTTACATTGGATTGCATTGATATTGAAGCCGGCAGATCAGGAGGAAAAGAGCGCGGCAAGGTGGTGTGGGGGAGCCTTTTACAAAAGGATCCCAAAATGGACCGTATTCACCAACCGATTTCTCCAAGTCGTACATAACCTGGAGATCAAGATTCAGCGAAGCCAGGATGACAACGGCTCGATGGGTGAAATGAGTTTTGGCGAGGTACAGGTGGTGATTCCGCAGGAGGCGTTCGCTCCGGTTTGGTATAATCAATCAATATCCTTCGATTTTCGGTGCCCGAAGCCAAAGGAGCCTGAAGATGAAGATCCTGATGTTTGCCATCCTGCTGACGGTTGCCACCCTGGTTCCACTGTACGGGGTCATGTTCGCTTCGGACGAGGTGACCCTCACCGAAGACGGTATGCCGATCACCGACAACTCCGTGTTGATGATCGACACCCGGGACCCGAACCTGCGTGTGGTGGTGGAGCAAGGGATGTTCACGTCGAACCAGAATCCCGCACCGCAGATCTTCAAACTGATGCGGATGAAGGGCCCGGTGACCACCTGGGAGGAGTGGCAGAAATCGGGGAAGGACGAGCAGGCCTACGATGCCTACCTCGACGGCCTCATCCCGCTCTACACCGTGACCATCGAGCTGCCCGTGGCCACCGACAGATCCACCAGTTATTCGCCTCCCCCAGGGGAGACCGGCGGCGTTATCGGGACAGCGCGATTCTTCTCCGTTGATCTCAAAACAGGAAAGGTGTCTCTGTCTGGACAATCGTTCAGCCAGGTCCGCACGTACCCCTAGTCCGGCCCAGGTGAACATCAAAGGTAGCCCAGGTCGGCCAGTCGGCGGATTCCATCATCGCTATGAGTGGAAGAAAGCGGCATGGAAACTGACAGATCCTCGAGATCGATACAGTCGATCGAGTTCGTGAGTTTCCATCAGTTGGTGTGACGTTCAGACCCGAACCAGTGAAATATTTCTGCTGCTGCCTAACGGGCCTGAAAAACCGCTAACGCGACGTCCCGGTCTGTCCCCCACGGATTGGTCTTTGCACGGCCGACGTCCGCTGACCCTGGTCCGGCGCCGGCCACGCGGCCAGCAATCACGGCATCCGGCATCATCACCGTCCTCCTGCGGTCGACCCGGAAACCAGACAAATCTTTGACGGCCCGGATCAACCGCCGCTACGCTTACTTCATTTATCCTGCAAAACGAACAGGGAAAAACGCCTGATCCGCAAACGGCTGTGAGTTCTGCTGATCCTGATCGTAGCGCGCCTGCGGAAACGCCGGGGAGGGCACGGGACCGGACCTGATGGAGGAGTGACACATGCAACGCATTACCAGCCACATGGGCCACACGGCCCTGCGGGGAGCCCTGGCCGCCGCCCTGCTCCTGCTCTCGGCAGCGGCGGCGTGGGCGCACACCACGGATCTGAAGCAACTGGAACTGGAGGGTCCCTGGGAAGATGTCTGCCCATCTATCGAGTTCGATACGTTCATCAAATACGATTACACCATGCTCGAGGCCATGCAGCTGGCCTGGAGCATGTCTCACGAGGGTACGCCGGAGGAGCGTGAGGTCGGCTTCATCGCTTACCAGGAGCGGCGCCAGACCGACCAAGGGTACCAGTACCGCACCGTAATCCGGAACGCCACGGCTGGCGGCACCGCCGGCGGCGAATCGGGGGTGATCCTGCCGCCGCCGATCAAGGATGGCCAGTACCGCACGGTGATGCTGTTTCGCACTCACCCCGGCCCTGCGTCCAATTTCAACGGCGAGTACAACAGCTATGCCAGGGACACCGACTTCCAGATGGCCCTGGAACTCGCCATCCCCAGCGCCATCGGGTACGGCCCTAGCCCCACTTGGAACGACAGCGACTACTTCGCCTTTGGCGGCTCCTTCAGCGATGAGAGGGGGAACCCGGTCACCTCCGCCACGCCGAACGCGCGGGAAATGGAACTGGAGGTTGTCGACAAGCGGAGTGGCAAGACGGTGACCAGGCCAGTATGGTTCCTCAACATCACCCGGTCGGACCGCCGGTGGTGGGGCTGGGACTGTCCGGCAACGGCCATTGTCACCGGCAATGCTACATCCTCGGTGGGCCACGGCGGAGCCAGCGGCGATCGGCTGACCAAGCGCGTAATCCGCTCTGGGCCGGAGGGCCTGGAGACCGTGGAATCACCCCACCTGACCGTGCCCGGCCCTGGCAGTGCCGAGGAGGATAGCGCCGCCGCACAGATTCCGTCAATGGAGGGGTTTGAGCAGGCCATGGCCATAGCCGGCCAGACCATGACCCCGGAGCAGGTCGCCGCCATGCAGCAGGCCATCGAAGGGGCGATGGCCAGCCCGACCGCGGGGCTTACCATGAACAGCGGCTGGGTGGACCGCGAACGGGTCGAGTTCATTCCGCTGTGTTTTAATGAGCCGGTGGTCTGTAGTACGTCCCTGGACAAGACCTACCCCTCATTCATGAGCCAGGGGCAGGACCAGGTGACCGGCACCAGCGACGTGCGGACCACGTTCACCTCAGCGGAGCATGGCTTCACCTTCGTCACCGAGCAGGAGTTGCGCGCCAATGCCGTGGGCCGGATGGAGGGGAGTGGCCCCGAAGTGCTGTCCAGGAGCAAGGCCACGGCCAGTGCCTCGGCTGTGGTCCACGGCATAATGGAGTTCGAATACACGCAACCAACGATTCTGAGCCTGAAACTCCTCCTGAGCCAGGAGGCCCGCTTCTCCTCACAGGACCCACCCATGGTGCGGCCGCCGCTGAAGCCTGGAAACGACCCGTACTGGGAGGCCACGGCCACAGTAACCGACAGCGACGGGCAGATGGTGGACCGTCTGTGGTTCCCCAAACTGATCTGCCCGGGAAACGACAGTGTGACCAATTTTGAGGTTGCGCACCTGCCCCCGCCGCCGGAGGGCCAGGTGTACACGGTTATGCTCCTCTGCTCGCAGCAGGGCGGCAACTACACGGTGGTGGGACCGGGGATGGTGCCCGGCAGCTGGGCCGAAGTCAGCGTGACGATCAGGGGGCAGGTCTGGGCCCACGTGACTGGAGGGCGAGACGTTACAGGCACTTTAGAGTCGCTGGAACTGCTGAAGAGGGTGGGCCAATTATGAACAACCATGTGCACGAGGTGTCCTGCCGCGGCGGGCACACCATCGCCGTGGCCGAAGAGAACAAGGATTTTCGGGAGAACGTGCACCAACGGCCCTAATCAGTTGTCGCTCGTCGTTCCTTTGTCGCCAGGATCATTCCCCTGCCTTTTCACCGTTCAGTCTGGAGGGCTGGCCTTCAGATCTGAGGGAAATCGGGATTCAGAGCCGATCAAAACTCGGTGGATCAGGTACACGCGGACATAGTATCTGGGCGCTACAACGGTATACCCTCGCTGGACTCTCGAAATCATACCCCGGAACTCGCTGGACGGGCACACCCTTGCGGGATCGGCGCCCGTCCCGGAGACCGGCCTCAGGGCGCGTTCGCCACCACGGTGCAGTCGTGGACGGCGGTGTCGCCGGACGCCGGATAGGGCGGTTGGTTGTACGGCGCCGGCGTCACGTCCTCGGCGACCAGGGTGAACACGTTGCTGCCGATCACCGGTCCGAGAGCCGGAATGGCCTGGTTCCAGGACGTGGTATAGCTGCCGCCGCCGTCGATATTGGTATACCCCGCACGCCAGTTGGAGTAGGCCGTACCGCTGGCGAGCACGACGTCGATGTGCGCGGCCATGCGGCGGCTTTGCCCGGCGTACCGGTTGGTCAGGCCCACAGTCAGCGTGGTGGAGAAGGGCACCGTGCCCGACGCCGGCCGGCAGGTCAGCTCGACCGCCACCGTCGGGACGGCATTCTCGCAGCAATACTGGAACTGCACGACCTGAATTCGGCCCTCGTCGCCTGTGGCATCCAGGTTTTCGATCCCGATCGCGAGGAAGCAGAAGGGATCACTGGAAGCGGGCACGGTCAGGTTGACCAAGGGCGAAACGGGACCGTACACGACGAGCGAGACCTCCTGAGTATCGGGATCGTACCGAAACACCATGGCGTGGTTGAAGTCGTGCATGAGGGGCGAGGGCACGGTGGCCAGCTCGATCTCGCCGTTCACGTCGTCGATGCTGTACAGGGAGACCTCATCGAGTCCGATCTTGGCATTGAATCCCCAGTAGTCACTCTCGGTCTCGCCCCCGCCGATGAAGAACTGGAAGCGCCCATCGTAGTCCGTGTTCGTCGAGAAATTGAATGTCGCCAGCAAGATTGCCTCGCCACAGTAACAACTGGGACATTGCTCGCCGTAGAGCATCAGACCGTATTCATTTTCCCGGGCGACCACTGACTGGTTTTCGATATAGAGCGGAGATTGGTCCAGAAGCTCCCACGGTGGTCCGAGGGGTTCATCGGGACGATCGAAATCGTCGATAAAGATCTCGGCGTTCGCCAGTTCCGAGCCGAGAAAGGCGAGCAGCAGGATCGTCACAACTTGCATGTACCGCATTGTCATTCCCCCCATCTTATCCGCCCCGTTGGCAACCTGACCGCTACGGTGCTTCATTCACGAACTGTTGCTACGCCACCTGACGAAGCCGATCCTCTGCCCTACCTCGGCTAAATACAACCACCATTCCCACGACAACGAACAACTTCACGACCTCCACAGCCGTGAATATCTCACGGAACGACAGGCGCCGGCTCGCTAACCCAGCTTGCATCGCTGGCGTCCTCACCTCCCGACCGAATCTCAGGGACCGGTGCGGTCGTATGAAGTTGTAATAACACTGAAGGAGATCCAGATGGTGATCAAGATTTTCTGCCACTCGTGCGTGGCAGGCGCTCTTTCGATAAAGATAAGCCGACCCTTGCCTGATCGTCAAGTTCAATCTTTCAATGAATGAGGTGTTGAGCTTCGAGGAATCCTCAGATCGGAGAAGGGCTTCCTCAAGCTGCCAGCGGGAGCCGATGACCCGATACCGATCAACCTTGACAACACGGTCCTTGCGCCTCGTCTTCATGACCACGCCATACACACAGCCATCGCCGAAGATCTGACGAATCACCCGAGCGCAGTACTTGAAGCCATCGGTGGTGATCAAAGGAGGTTCGGCGAACGTGCATCGGCTAGCCACATCATTCAGGAGCCGCTTCGTATTGGTGTAGCTGCGTCGTCCCACGACGGTCGATGTCCACAGCCTGGACCACGACCTCCAGGGACGCAAAAATCCATGTCGGTCGGTCTTTACCCTGTGTAAAGGTTCGGATTTCGTTGGCTTGATTGGCGAGCGACAAACTCTCAGAGACCCTTCGACTGGCCGGTGTGCATCATCATGCAGTGTAATCAATCGATATAGAATTTCCCCGCTGCCACACTCGTTCCACGGGCCAATCCCGGAAATGCTTCCAATGAAAACCATTCAGTCACTTGCATACCGTCATAGTCATATACCTTTACCGGTGTGCCAGCGTTAGGGTCCGGCCCGCAGCCCACCACCAGTTCATCCTCTCCGTCACCGTCCAGATCGGTACCGGCGAAGACTTTTGCCCCATGCCGTACTTCCTCGGGCAGCCAGGCAAAGAAGTTGATCCCGGGCAACTCGGTCAGGGCAGTTCCGTCGAAATTCCAGCCACGAACGTGAGCCCCGAATACCGCACCCGGCCCGGCCCCGGTGACCAACTCGGCCATCCCGTCACCATCCAGGTCGCCGCAGGTCACGTTTACGCCGAACTTGTTCGTTCCGTAGGCGAGGAAACTCACTTCTGATATGGCTGTCGCCGGGCCCCCGTCCACGTTCCAGCCCCGGACGTGAGGTCCATATACCGCACCAGGACCAGCGCCGGTGACGATTTCGTCATAGCCGTCACCGTCGATGTCACCCGCTGCCACATTCACCCCCCATTTGGGGGTGCCATAGGCAAAGTAGCTGACTCCGGGAACTGGAGTGATTCCCGACGTCCCGTCATAATTGAAGCCCCTGACGTGCGGGCCGAATACGGCTCCAGGACCAGCACCGGTGATGATCTCGTCAAATTCATCATCGTCGATGTTCCCCGCCGCCACATTGACTCCCCACTTGTTTGTGCCGTAAGCGAGGAAACTGAGCCCGGGCAGGGGGGTGCCGTCCACCTGGAAGCCCCGCACGTGCGGGCCATAGATATCACCCGGTCCGGGACCAGTGAGAATCTCGTCCAATACGTTGCCGTTGACATCCCCGCAGGTGACGTTCGCCCCGTAGTGCGGTGCGCCGTAAGCGCTGAACTCGAAGATGGGCTCGGCGTTCATTTCGGGCGGGAAGACACGGACAAACGGGGGATTGTCGAACCCCGGACCGGGACCCACCAGGATCAGAGGTTCCACGTCCGGGTCGTCAATGTTGCGAAAGATGTAATTGCCGCGATTGCTGTCCCAATTGCTCACCGCCATGTCCTGGTCAAGGGAGTAGGTGTGGCTCACGGTCACGGTTTCTCCGGCAGGATCGCCTACCAAACTGATCCAGCCGTTTTCCAGATGAGCACAATATTCCCCCGGGGAGAGCACCTGACTGCCCACCCTCACTTCCGACAGCTTTTCCACCGGACGTCGGGACAGGACAAAAAGCGTGCGACCCGCAGAGCCATCGAAGGTCTCGGTAACGGTTTTCGTGTTGTCCTTGTCCACGTCGCCGAAACAGATCCGCTCGATCACGCTGTTGGTATTGGAGGCCCAGGAAGCCAAGGTGGGGAAGCTCCCCTCCGTGTTGAGGTAGATTCTCACTGGCCCCCACCACTGGCCTGTGGCCAGATCCAGGTCGCCGTCGTCGTCCATGTCGCTGAATACCACGGAAGAGCCGAAACCGAACTCATCGGAAGACCAGGCTGGAGAGGAACCCAGGATTCCGCTGCCGTTATTTAGGTAGATCTTGAACCTGCCTGATCCTCCTAACTGGTTATTGTCAGCCACGGCCAGGTCCGGGTAACCGTCACCGTTTATGTCACCCCAGGCCAGAGTGTTGGCGAACATCGAGGAATCGGTGGAACTCCAATCGGCGGTGGTGGAAAGATTACCGCCGCGGTTGTAATAAACGCGGTTCGGCTCTCCGGTATTGCAGACGGCCAGGTCCAGATCGCCGTCGAGGTCCACATCATCCCAGGAAACGTCGTGGCTCTTATCGATCTCGTCCGAGGACCAGAATGGGGTCTCTTCCAACGTCCCGCCGTCGTTACGGAAAATCAAGTTGGCTTGTTGAATATTATTGTAAAATTCGCCGCAGGCCACGGCCAGATCCAGGTCCCCGTCGAGGTCCGGATCACCAAAGGCACAGCGGATGGTATAGTGGGCGTAAGGCGTTGACCAGGCCGGACTGTCACCAAGCGTCCCGCTCCCGTCGTTGAGGTAGAGTTTTACGCGGCCGGGATCCCCGAATCCATCCGGTCCCAGGTAAACAGAGACAGCCACATCAGGGTACCCGTCTCCGTTGACATCTCCCACGGCGAGGTGGGCGTGGTAATCAATGTCCGATGACTGCCAGTCCGGCGTATCGGGGAATACGCCGTAGCCCTGATTGTAATAGATCACCAGGTGCTGCCGATGGATGTCGTTGCCGTTGGCCACGACGAGATCAGGCCAGCCATCCTGGTCCACATCGGCCAGGGCCACTCCGGTGGAAACCTCGGTGTCGCCTGACTCCCAGTAGGGTGTTGGCTCGTAAGGGATATCAGCTGTCGCAGGCACGGCGGCCAGCATCATCAACGTCATGAGGGGTACGGTAATTCCCTCACGCCAGGACCACTGCAGTTGTTGCCTCTTCATGATCGGGCTCCTTTCGCGGGGCATGTTGCCCGTAAAAAAACCAAAAAAGCTTTAACATCTACAGTTTGATTGAATCGCGCTTGCAGGGTTGCATCGTGGATTGATAAGAATATTTTACCGCACTTGGACCGTGCTTTTTTGCTCAGTTGGATCGTTTTTTCGATCGAGGGCAGATCTGACCATCGAGAACCTCGCCCTGCCGCAACAGCTGGCCGATCTCAAGAAAAATGGATCAAGACCACAACGTACTTGGGTCGATCGTTGATTTTGGGCGTTGCTCTGGAAATTGTGGTCGAAGTGAAGCCGTACGCTTGTCATCGGATGATATGAAATTTAGCGAGGGACAGCTGGAGATCGCGGACCGGTCATACCACGATAAAGGCGTCCGAATCTTCGAACTCGCGCAAAGGGTTGCAAATCTGTAAGTTAGGCAGAAAATGGCCGAGAAACGCCGATTGCTTCAAATCGTATTCTCGAACTCCATTTGGAGGGACTGGAAGCTCGCACCGGACTACCGAAAACCGTTTGATTCGATCGCGGTTACCAATGCTGTCGACCAACAAAAAAAGATCGCCAAAACCGTTAAAGGCGACCTTTCGCAATTCTGGCTCCCCGGGCCAATGGCTCAGAGCGTACATGTTTGGGATGAAGTGGCGATCCAGGTGACCAGGGGCCGCTGGTGTCAGACGAGGATTAAACGTTCCCCACCATGTGTATATATTTCACAGTAACAATGATATAGCTCGAAGCCTGCAGGCCCAAAGGCCATACAGGAGGAGGGCACCGGCCCGGGTAGTCTCCCGAGCAGGTGCAGTGGGAACGCTTAGGGTGTGATCCCCGTTACAATGCAGGATGCTGTGGCAGTGTCCCCTGCCGGCGGATAGGGCGGCTGGTTGTACGGGGGCGGCGTCACATCCTCGGCGTCAAGCTCGAAGACATTCTCCCCCACCAGGCTCCCCAGCGCCGGCAGCGTTTGCTGCCAAGCGGTAACAAACGTTTCGGTCGGCCCCAGGTTGGTGTATCCCGCTCGCCAACTCTGATAGGTCGCACCACTGGCCAAGGTCAGGTTGATCCGTCCGGCGACCGTCCGGTGGGAATCAACGACGTTGCCCAGCGTCACGCTGAACTGGGTGGCAATGGGCAGGACACCAGAATCGGGAACGCAGCTGAGATCGGCAGTGACGGTGTCCAGAAGCGGGTAGTGATAACCCATGTCGACGGTGCCGCTGTCAGGATGGCCGTCGGTGCGGGTCGTCTCCTCGATCATCGGACTGAACGGATGACCCTCGTCCACGCAGGGATTGTCAACTCCCGGCTGGCAAGGATCCTGGCTGAGGTAGTAATCAGGGTAGTCGCCATACGGGCCAGTGCAGAACAACGGGTCCTCGTCGATCATCCCGCCGCCCCACGTTAGGGTGCCGCCTGATTCCACGTAGACCGCGGTCTGTCCACCGTCCACATCGGAATAACTGATGGCGAGGGAGTCTGCGAAACCAACATAGCCCTCACTTCCTGTGGGTGCAATATTGCCCCAGAAGATTGTGTTCATGATCACCGGGTGACAGTCGATTTGGATGTCTATCCCACCACCGACATCGGCGGCCGAATTCCCGCTGATCGTGTTGCCGGTGATTGTCGGAGAGCATTGAAAAGCCACCTGGATTCCACCACCTCCGAAGCCAATTAAGCCTTCCGACACATTCTCGTAAATGAGGTTGTTGGAAATCACCGGGTCACTGTCGATGAGCACCGATATCCCGCCGCCATAAACCCGGCCCGTATTGCCAGTGATCGTGTTGTCGGCGATATTCGAGAAACAGTTCATCGAAAGTTCGATTCCCCCTCCCCCTTCAGCGCTGTTCCCGCTGATCGTGTTGCCGGTAATCGTGGGGGATGCATTATGGGCGAAGATTCCCCCACCAAGACTGTGAATGCCAGGGCACGTGTTACCGGTGATGATGTTCCCGGTTATGGCCGGGGAGGAATAATGTGTAAAAATGCCTCCTCCCTCATAACCAGGATTACCACCAGATGGTTCGAATAAGGTGCCGGTGCCATTGGTCAGAGTGAACCCTTCCAGGTTCGAGTCCGGCCCTTCACCGCTATCAAAAGTCACGACGCTGCCAAAGTCGGGGTTCGTCGGACTTCCGCCGTCGATGATCGTCACCTCCGGCCCCTGCTCGCTGATTACCGTGATCGCCTTGCCGAGGAAGTCGATGTTCTCGACATAGGTGCCCGGCGCCACGAGCACCGTGTCCCCGTCCACGGCCGCAGCGATGCCCTGCTGGATGGTTGGCTGGTCACCGGGAACGTGGATCGTGGCCGCCATACCAAAAACCGGAATGACTATGAAGAGTAGTAAAACCAGTAGGCGTTTCATGACAGACCTCCTTATCAATTATGGGGTTGTGAGACACGAGTCAGATCGCCATTCTCCACTCATAAAAACGCAAAATCGATGGAAAACACGCACCGGGGAATGTAGCAAAATCATTGAGTATTGGGTAAACATGTGGATAATAGTAAAAGGTGGCCTCATGATTCAGAACGCCCCATCAGATCTCACCGGGATCCTCCTCTCCCTCCAAGGGGATGAAGCCGGCCGGCGTGAATACACCGACCGGCTTTTCGAACACGTCTACAACGAACTGCACCGGATCGCCGTAGACCTGATGCACCAGCAACGCGCCGACCACACCCTGCAACCGACGGCAATCGTTCACGAGGCGTATCTCCGGCTCGTTGACCAGACACGCACCGACTGGCAGGACCGGGCCCACTTCTTCCGGACCGCTGCCCGAGCCATGCGACAGATTCTCGTGGACCACCAGCGCCGCCGCTCGGCAGCCAAACGAGGAGGCGACGGCCAGAAAGTGACCCTCAACGAGGAACTGGTCGCAGGGACTGAAAGAGCCGTCAACATTCTCGAGCTGGACGAGGCGCTGATCCGCCTCTCCAGGATGGATCAGCGTATGGCTCAGGTGGTGGAGTATCGTGTCTTTGCCGGAATGACCGTTGTGGAAACCGCATTTGTCCTTCGAGTATCCGATCGAACGGTTGACAAGGACTGGCAGGTGGCCAAGCTGTGGCTGCGCCATGAGCTGTCAGGGGGAGCTGCCCCGTGAAACCCGAGCGATTCGCACGGCTGAAAGAGCTTCTGTGGGAGGCGTTCAACCTCCCCGAGGAGGAGCGGAAGGCCTATCTGGATCAAGCCTGCGGGGACGATCCTGAGCTGCTAAGCGAAGCCGAGGCGATCCTGACTGATGGCGCCGAACCCTCGGCGGTCCTGCAGAGGGCCGGCATGGTGACGGACACAGCAGTCGAGCCCGAGGGCGAAGCACCGCCCCTCCCTAAAAAGATCGGCCAATACACCATCAAACGGGTGATCGCCACCGGCGGCATGGGCGTGGTTTACGAAGCATTGCAGGAGAAACCCCGAAGAACCGTGGCCCTCAAGGTGATGAAGTCCGGCATCGCCTCCAGCAGCGCCCTCAGACGCTTCGAGTATGAGTCGCAGCTCCTGGCCCGGCTCCAGCACCCGGGCATCGCCCAGGTCTACGAGGCGGGAACCCACGACGACGGCACCGGGCCAATACCCTACTTTGCCATGGAGTATGTCCCCAATGCCCGACCGGTCACCGAGTATGCAGATGAGAAGAAGCTGGGCACCAGGGAGCGGATGCAGCTCTTCGCCCAGGTCTGTGACGCCGTCCACCACGGCCACCAGAAGGGGATCATCCACCGCGATCTCAAGCCGGGCAACATCCTGGTGGGTCCCCAGGGGCAGGTGAAGATCATCGACTTCGGCGTGGCCCGCTCCACCGACTCGGACATGGCCCTGACCACCCTGCAGACCGACGTGGGCCAGCTCATCGGCACCCTGCAGTACATGTCTCCGGAGCAGTGCGAGGCCGACCCCCACGACATCGACACCAGGAGCGACGTCTATGCCCTGGGGGTGGTGCAGTATGAGCTGCTCTGCGGCCGGCTGCCCTACGACGTGAAAAAGAAAGCCTTTCACGAGGTGACCCGGGTGATCCGCGAGGAGCAGCCCACCCGGCCGAGCACGATCAGCAAGCAGCTCAGAGGCGATGTGGAGACCATCGCGCTCAAAGCCCTGGAGAAGGAGCGGGAGCGCCGCTACCAGTCGGCGGTGGAGCTGGCCCAGGACATCCGGCGCTATCTTGCCGGCGAGGCGATCGTCGGCCGGCCGCCGAGCATCGTCTACCAGCTGCGGATCTTTGCCCGGCGGCACAAGGCGCTCTTCGGAGCCCTGACGGCCATCTTCGTCGTGCTGGCGGTGGGTCTAGTGGTGAGTAGCGGGATGTATCTCAGGGCCGAGCGGGAGCGGGACCGGGCGCTGGCCTCGGAGGACCGGGCTCTGGCCTCGGAGGAGGAGGCTGAAGCTGCGATCAAGTTCCTCAGTGACACACTGGCCTCCGTGGACCCGGCGGAGGTCCAGGGACGCGAGATGACCGTTGAGGGGATGCTGGACAAGGCTGCGAAAGACATCGACACGGCGTTTCCCGATCAGCCGTTGGTCGAAGCCACCCTCCACAGGACCATCGGCAACACCTACTATGCGCTGGGGACATATCCCACCGCCGAACAGCATCTTGAGACCGCGTTCAAGCTCCGAAAGCGGGAACTTGGCGAAGAGCACCTGGACACGCTGACCTCAATGGCAGACTTGGCCGAGATATACCGTAGACTGGATCGCACTGATGAGGCCGAGCCGCTGCTCGTCCGGGCTCTGGATCTCAGCCATCGCTTACTGGGTGAGGAGCATCTCCACACGCTGAACATCATGGAAACCATGGGCGCACTGTACCTGTACCAGGACCTGTTGGGTAAGGCCGAATCCCTGTTCAGTCAGACACTTGAGCTCCGCCTCCGCGTGCAGGGTGAGGAGCACCCGGATACGCTGAATTCCATGCACTTGCTGGCCATAGTGATTGACAACCAGGGCCGGTATGAAGAGTCCGAACCGCTGTTCGCGCGGGCACTTGAACTCCGGAAGCGGGATTTGGGCGAGAAACACCCGAGTACGCTGGCCGTCATGAACAACCTGGGAGAGCATTATCGTCGCCGGGGCCGGTATGACGAGGCCGAGCCTCTTCTCGTGCGGAGCCTCGAACTCTGCCGTCTCGTACTGGGCGAGGAGCATTGGCGGACGCTTAACGCCATGAAAGATCTGGCCGTCATGTATGAAGGGCAGGGCCGGCTTGAAGAAGCTGAACTACTGTATGTTCGGACGCTTGATCTCCGCCGACAGGTACTGGGCGAGGGGCACACTGATACGATGATTACCAGGAGATCTTTGGCCGACCTCTACTATCAACAGGGCCGCTACAACGAGGCAGAACCGCTGTACGCTTTAAATGTTGCATGGGTAAGAGAGTCGAGCCGGAGTCATTGGGCGTTTGCGTGCTACCCTCTGGTACCATGGCAGGTGTCTGGCAATTATGGAGCGGCGCGACGAAGCTGAGAACGCGCTGCTCGAAGCGCATGAGTTTCTTTCAGCCCTTCGTGGCGCAGAACACAATCAAGATACATGGACCATCGAGAGGAATCGAAGCGGCTGCAAGGTGATAATCAAAGAGATTGCAGAACCTCTACGACGCCTGGGGCAAGCCGGACAAGGCCGCCGAGTGGCGGGCGAAGCTACCGGAATCAGATGGGGAGTCCGAGGCACCGCAAGCCAAGTCCACAGCCGAATAATAATGAACAACGCTGCTATCTAACCCACCATACACATCCAGCGAACTCTGATGTGTGTTTTCGAAACTCACATCCGGGACCCCACACGAAATTTGCTGTTAACCCGTTCCAAGACTCATACTGAGAGTATGAGAGTTTTGGGCGGATTGAGCCTTTTTACCGGGGTTGCACTCGTTCACCGAATGTAACCGTCGCGAACAGAGAGTTTGTGATGATAGCGGGGGGAGGCGTAAGCCTTTGAATAGTTGGGGATATGGAGAAGCCCCGGAGAAGTCCAATACCAGCGAACCTGTTAACCAGATCGGCCTTCAGTTTCGACTGTACAAAAAATATGGCTCCCCCGGCCGGACTCGAACCAGCAACCTATCGGTTAACAGCCGATTGCTCTGCCATTGAGCTACGGAGGAACACTTCTCAATTTGAGTGGCCGATTATAGATTCCCCGTCCGGGGATGTCAATTACTCATAACTGGTTGCGGGTGGTTTGTTTACGCGGCGCCGCGGCGGAGGTTGCCGATCACCTGGCGCGAGACGTCCTTGAGGGAGGCGAAGATGCCGGTTCCCTTGGTGGCCACCGTCTCGAACACCGGTTCGTCCTTGTAGCGCAGGTGCCTGGTCAGTTCGTCCACCGGCATGGCGTTGGGCAGGTCGCGCTTGTTCAACTGCATCACGTAGGGCATGGTGCGCAGGTCGAAGCCGTGTTCGCGAAGGTTGATCTCCAGGTTGCGCACACTCTCCACGTTGGCGTCGAACCGCTCGGGCTGGGAATCGGCCACGAAAACCACTCCGTCGGCCCCGCGGAGGATCAACTTGCGGCTGGCATCGTAAAACACCTGGCCCGGTACGGTGTAGAGGTGGAAGCGGACCCGGAACCCGCGGATGGAGCCCAGGTCGAGGGGCAGGAAGTCGAAGAAGAGGGTCCGGTCGGTCTCCGTGGCCAGCGAGATCAGTTTCCCCCGTGCCGAGGGCAGGGTGCGGTTGTGGATGTACTGCAAACTGGTGGTCTTGCCGCCCAGCCCCGGACCGTAGTAAACGATCTTGCAGTTGATCTCCTGCGCTGCGTAATTGATGAAGGTCATCTACTCTCCGAACAGCCGGTTGATGTCGTCGTCGGTGATTTCCAGGGCCCCTTCGCCTCTCTGTTCGGCGACCGCCGGGGCTTCCGGCGCGGGGTTGAGAATCGTCTCGAAAATCCGTTCCAGTTGACCGCTGGAACGTCGGACGCGGAGCCGGACCAGTCCCAGTGACGAGTTCTCATCGAAGATCACCACCAGGATGATCCGCTGTGCCACCACCGAGATGTGGATGTTGTCCCGCTGGCCTTCGTGGAACAGGATGGTGAACTCCCGTTCGCCCAGCAACTGGGCCAGCCCGTCGGTGGCCGCCACGTTGCCGGCGGTGAGTGAGGCCAGCGAAGTGGTGTCGAACTCCTCGGTGTCGCCCTTGGCCACGATCTGCTGGCCGTTTTTGTCCACCAGCACCACCAGGCGGGCGGAGGTGTCGGTGTAGAGCCGGTCGATCACCTCCATCACCCGGTCGTGGTCCTTCTTGTAGAGGATCAGGTCGCTTTCCAGCATCGCTCTCAGATCTCCCTGCGGCCTTCCAGGGCCCGGGCCATGGTCACTTCGTCGGCGTACTCCAGGCTGCCGCCCACCGGCAGGCCGAAGCCGATTCGGGTCACTCTTATATCTCTCGGCTTGATCAGCCGCAGAGTAAAGGCCGCAGTTGCTTCGCCTTCCACGTCGGGGTTGGTGGCCAGGATCACTTCGCGGACCCTGTCCTCTTCTCCGGTGTTGTCCAGCCGCTGCAGCAGTTCGGTCAGTTTCAGCGATTCCGGGCCCACGCCCTTCAGCGGTGAGAGGGCGCCCATCAGCACGTGATACAGGCCGCGGTACCCCCCGGCCCGCTCGATGGGGAAGATGTCGCCCGGCTCCTGGACCACGCAGATCAGCCCCCGGTCGCGCCCTGGTTCGGCGCAGATCCGGCAGGGCTGCTGGTCGGTGAACTGGAAACAGACCTCGCAGTGGCTCATCTGTTCCTTGACCTGGACGATGGTCTCCGCCATGCGCCGGGCGTCCTCGTCGGTGCCGCGCAGCATGTGGAAGGCCAGGCGGCGGGCGGATTTTTTCCCGATGCCGGGCAGGCGGCAGAATTCCTCCACCAGGAGGCGCAACGGTTCTGCGAGTTCAGTGGACATTCATCACATGTTGAGACCGGGAATTTTCATTCCTCCGGTCAATCCGCCCAGTTTTTCCCCCACCGCTTCGTCGGCCAGCCGCATCGCTTCGCGGATGGCGGCCAGCACCAGGTCCTGGAGCATTTCCACGTCGTCGGGATCCACCACGTCGGGTTTGATCTCGATGGCCTTGATCTCCTTGGAGCCGCTGACGGTCACCGAGACCATCTCGCCGCCGGCGGAGCCGGTGAATTCCATCGCGGCGAGCTCCTGCTGGAGCTGCTCCTGCATCTTCTGGGCCTGCTTCATCAGCTTCTGCATGTTAACCATGGTCAGGGTTCCCTCCTTCAGCGGGTGATTCGGTTCCAGCGGCAGCGTCCGGTGGTTCCACGGAGATGATTTTTCCACCGAACAGGTCCAGGGCCTTCTGGATCAGCGGCTCATCCACCGTTGGCAGATCCGGGGCCGGAGCCTCCGTCCGGTCCTTGACCGCCGGGGGCGGTTCAGCAGCCGGGGTTGGCATCGGCGGCCCGGAAGCCGGTTCCGGTTCGGCATCCACCGCCGGATTGTCCACTGCTTCCACCCTGACCGCCACCTTGCGGCCGAACTGGTGCCGGGCCAGCTCCCTGATCGTCTTCATATTGTCCGGCCGGCAGATGCTCTCCTGGTGGAAGCGGTTCTTTTCGGCGTATTCGATGAGCAGCTCTCCGTCCACAAAAGAGATCCGGGAGGCCAGGGTCATCATACCGTGAAGTGACGGTTTCGATTTTGCCACTGCCGTGAGCAGCCCGTCCACCGTCCCGGCCGGTTTTTCTTCCGGCTTCCCGGCGGATTCGGCCGGTCTGGCGATTGGTGCGGGTGCGGGCGGGGCAGCGGTTCGTGGGGTCCGCCCTTCCGGCGTGCCGCCGGTGTCCGGAACGGGGCCGCCGTCGAGGCGCCGGAGAATTTCTCTGAGCGGTTCCAGCTGGGCCTGCTGGGCCAGTTTGACCAGCGCTGATTCCAGGAGGAAAGCGGGCTGGGAGGCCCACTTGATCTCCTGGTCAGTCTTCAGCAGCACGTCGATGCACCAGACCAGGTTTGGTTCGCTGTACCGTTCGGCCATGGCCGCCAGTTCCTGCCGTTCGTCCCCGGTGAGCATGGCCAGCGAACCGTCGCCCGACGTTTCCCCGGGGCCGAAGAGCCTGACCAGTATCAGGTTTCGCATGTGGGTGATCAGGTCGCGGCAGAAACGGTTCAGGTCGTGCCCCTTGTCCTGCAGCCGGTGGACCAGGGTGAACACTCCGGCGGCGTCTCCAGTCTGGATGGCTGCCGCCGCCTGCTGCAGCAGGTCGAAATCGGTAACGTCCAGCAACTGGAGCACCTGCTGGTCATCGATCTCCTTCCCGCAGAAGGAGATCACCTGGTCCAGGGTGGAGAGGCCGTCGCGCATGCTGCCGGCGGCGGCCCTGGTCACCAGCTGGAGGCTCCGTTCGCTGATCGCCACACCCTCCGCGGCACAGAGCCTGGCCAGGTGGGGGAAGATCGCGCTGGAGGCGATCTGTTTGAACTCGAATACCTGGCAGCGGGAAACGATGGTTGCCGGGAGTTTGTGCTGTTCGGTGGTGGCCATGATGAACACCACGTGGGGCGGCGGTTCCTCCAGCGTTTTCAGCAGTGCGTTGAAAGCGTCCCGCGAGAGCTGGTGCACTTCGTCAATGATGAAGATCTTGTGCCGGTCGCGGGAGGGGGCGTAGCGGGCGTTCTCCCGCAGGTTCTTGATGTCATCGATCCCCCGGTTGGAAGCGCCGTCGATCTCCAGCACGTCCATGGCGTTGTCGGCGGTAATCTCCAGACACGCCTCACAGGCGTTGCAGGGTTCAGCACCCTGGCGATCGGTGCAGTTGAGGCTTTTGGCCAGAATCCGGGCGGTGGTGGTCTTGCCCACACCACGGGTGCCGGCGAAAAGGAATGCGTGGGCGATGCGTTCCTGGGCGATGGCGTTGGTCAGAATGGTGGTTACCGCCTCCTGGCCGACGATCTCGGCGAAGGTCTGGGGGCGCCATTTTCGTGCAAGGACTTGATACGACATTCGCTCGCGTGCGGTAGGGGACGTCAGTCGGTTGAAAAATTAAATGGCCGTGCACCCTCCGTTGTGACCGGAATACGGTGTCCACGTCGATGGGACGGAACTCAGGCTGGTCTGCGGCACACGTAAGATTCTGCGTGCCGCTGCTTCCTTCCGGATCTGACGGGGTTGGCAGATTTACGTTGCACAGGGCCCGAGCCCCTGATGTCGTCATCGGGCGACCAAACCCGGATTCCCGCGCCCCGAGGGAGGGAATTCAGCCCTGCTATAGCGGATTGCAGGTACAGGGCACCGCTAACTCCCCGCCTAGCACGGCCAAGATCATTTCCAACGTCAACCGGACAGGGAATGGCGGAGAGGGTGGGATTCGAACCCACGGTGCAGTTTCCCACACACACGCTTTCCAAGCGTGCTCCTTCGGCCTCTCGGACACCTCTCCGTAACCACCCCGGCCTGACCGGACGGCTCCGGCACTGCACCGGGATGAACCGGGCGGCAGCCGAAACCTGGGGTTGCACTACTGGTCAATCAATCAAAACTGGCGGAGAGGGTGGGATTCGAACCCACGTGCCCGGCTATAAACCGGACAAGACGATTTCGAGTCGCCCCCGTTACGACCACTTCGGTACCTCTCCGCGTGTTCCTCTATTCTCAATCGCTTTCGCAGCCGGTATTTTCCCGCCGCTGGCGGAAGAATAACTGGATCATCTCCCGGCTCTCCGCCGCCAACAGGCCGCGGTGAACGTGGAACCGGTGGTTGAACCCGCCGCGTTCCTCCAGACGGGAGAAGACCCCGTCCACGGCCCCCACCTGCGGGTCGTCCGCGCCGAACCACAGTCCGTGGATCCGGGCCTGAATCAGCAGGCCGAGACACATCAGACAGGGCTCGATGGTGACGAACAGCGAACAGCCGGTGAGGCGGTGGTTGCCCAGCGCCGCAGCGGCCTGTTTCACTGCAATCACCTCGGCGTGGGCCGCGGGATCGATGTCGGTGATCGTCCGGTTGTATCCCCGGCCGATCACCTCTCCCGCCTGGTCCACCACCACCGCGCCGATGGGAACCTCGCCGATGTCCCGGGCCCGCCGGGCCTCCTCCAGCGCCAGGCGCATGAAGGATTCGGCCGCTTCGGGCGGCCATCTGGGATCGGCGGCCAAAACCGGCTCCTCCGCGCTTCAACCGGTACCGAAAACCAAAAGACCCCCCGCCGGTGGTACCGAAACCGGCCCTGGGGGTACCTTTCGTGGTGCCCGGTCAGGAAATGGCACGCCCAAGAGGACTTGAACCTCTGGCCTTCTGATTCGTAGTCAGACGCTCTATCCAACTGAGCTATGGGCGCGCATGTCAACCGCTCGTTTTGACAGAGGGCAAATTTATAGAAGTCGATCACAAATGTCAACGGCAGTGATTGATATTTCCGAGGGAATTTTTGCCCTCTCACCGGGAATCTGTTTCATGAAACGTCTGTTTCTCCCATGACCTTGCCGCGTGAGGATTATGTTAGCAATATCCGCAAGGACTGCTGCCTGACCGAGCGGGTTGTGAGATATTGGTGTTGCCCTGACCACACCGTTCTTTCGATATCCACCTATCTCAGCACTACGCCTTTTGATGCGGTCGTCGTTCGGGGACAGCCGGAACCGCGTGAACGGGCGTGCCGGGCTGACCGGTTTCTGGAGAGCGGCGATCTATCCCATCGGAGCGATGCAGTTCAGGGCCGGCGGAAATATTTCGATCCGCAACAGGGGCGAACAGGACGCTTCCGCCGAATTTGCGGCCAACAGTTTTCCTTTCCATCTTTGATCTCATTGACTGTCCTTCACTCCTGGGCTAGACTTTTCCCGATTGATTCCGATCGTACATCGTGCATATTCAAAGAACCGACCCGCTGCGGGCGAGAGTTGAACCGTGGGTATCTCCCTGCGAAAAACTGAGAATTCTGGGGTGGTGACCCTTTCCGGGCCCATCGGTCTCGAACAGCTCCGCGTGATGAACGATTACGTCGACCTGCTGTTGACCAACCGGGTGACCACCATCTACTTCGACTTCAGCAGTGTCCAGACGCTGAGTGTGTCCGCCATCGGGGCGCTGAGCACCATCCGGGACCGGGTGGACGAGAACGGTGGCCGGCTGCTGCTGGCTGGTTTGCGGGATGACCTCAACCGTCTGGTGGGCATGGACCACCTGCGCCGGTTTTTCAATGTGTTTGACGGGCCGCTGCCCGAGGAGCGGGAGGCCCGGACCGGCGCCGAAGCGGAGGATGGTGACGAACCCCCGGTTGAAGTGCCGGAGGCCACCGGGGAAGATGTTCCCCTTTCCGGGCCGGTGGCGGTGGTGGACGAGAAACTTCCAGACCGGGCGCCGGCGGAGGCCGATTGAAGCCATGCCTCACTCGTCATCAATGCGCACACTGAAACGGGTCAGCGATATCCGGTTCAACCTCGAGGATGCTTCCCGGCGGCTGACCCAGGTGGAGCTCCAGCTGGAAGGGGACGACAACGGACCGCGGGTCCGGGGCCGGCTTATCAAGTCGCGATACTCCAGCACCGAAAGCTACCTGCTGGTGGATGACCTGGAGCAGATGGCCAAAAACATCCAGCTGCAGTCGGAGACGATTCTGCTCACCACCTTCTGCACGCCGCGCGGCTATTTCCGGTTCCGCACCTCGCTCCAGGAGCGGATCGGGGATGCGTTGAAGCTGGGGTATCCGGCGGAACTGGAGGTGACCCAGCGGCGGACGGCGCTGCGCGTCTATTTTGAACCGGCGGATGAGTTCCGAGTCCTGATCCCCGACGACGCACCGGGCAAGCCCCCGGGAAGCACGATCAATTTTCTGGTGATCTCGCTCAGCTCGGGCGGGTTTTCCTGCGTCGGGGAACTGGACGGAGACGAGGACGGGTCATTGCTGGCCAGAGGGCAGGTGCTGCCCGAGATCACGCTCTATCTGCCGGGAGGGGGGGAGGTCCGGGCCTCCGGGACGGTGAAGGCCATCGCCGACGCCAAACGGGCGGTGAGCCGCCCCGGTGACGGGCCGCTCTACGTCCTGACCTTTGACCGGATCTCAACCGAAAACCACCTGCGGCTGATCCGCTACATCAGCGGCGTGGAGAATTCCAGGGGCGGGCTGCTGGGCTGAACCGGCGGTTCGGCCCCCTCCGGCCGCGCCCGCCATCCCCGGGCGGAGGAGGATCTCCATGCCGTTCTTTCCACAACTCCGGCGATCCCTGGACCTGGCGGTCCCCCGCCTGGTGGAGAACCCGCGTCCCGACCAGAACGATCGCTACCTCGGGCTGCTGCTTTTTGCAACGGTGTTCGCGGTCTATCTCAAAACCGTGGCCCCCACCGTCACCTTCGGCGACAGCGGCGAACTGATCACCGCCACGGTCACTCTTGGCGTACCCCATCCCACCGGCTTTCCCCTCTTCCTGCTCACCGGCAAACTGTTCACCCTCGTCTTTCCCTTCGGGGACCTGGCGTTCAAGCTCAACGTGTTCTCCGCCATCTTCGGCGCCCTCACCGCGGTGGCGGTCTACTTCCTCGTCCGTGCCCTGGGGCAGTACAAGCCGCTGGCCGCCGGTTGCGCGCTGTTTGTCGGCTTTCTGCCCACCATGTGGGACCACGCCACGGAAGCCAAGGTCTACACCATGGCCGCCTGCTTCGTCGCCCTGGCCCTGACCCTGGCCGTTCACGGGTCCTGGCGCGGCGACCGGCGATCCGCGGTGCTGGCCTTCCTCGCCGCCGGGCTGGCCGCGGCGGTGCACTTCAGCGGCCTGCTGGTCTTGCCGGCGCTGCCGCTGATCCTGCTGGGCGCCGACCGGCGGTTCCTCCGTTCGCGCCTGCTCTACCCGCTCTGCGTTGCCGCGTTCCTCCTGCCGCTGCTCTTCTACCTTTACATCCCGTTGCGCGCCGGCGCCGGACCCGAGCTCAACTGGTCGCGGCCGGACAGTCCGGAGCGCTTTTTCTTTTACATCACCCAGGGGCAATGGGGATACAAGGAATTCACCCGCACTCCATACCAGTCATGGCTGGCGGTGAAGCAGGCCCTCGGACTGCTGGCCGCCGAGTTCAGCGCCGCCGGCACGTTACTGGCCGTCGTCGGGGCCTGGGTTCTCTGGCACCGTCGCCGGTTCGTGCTGCTGGGGCTGCTCCTGCTGGTACTGCTCAACCTGGCCATGGTGGTGGCCTACGGCAACCAGGACGACCTGCACCTGATGTATCGCTACCTCCTGCCGGCCTGTATTGCCGGAGCGGCCGCCCTGGCGCTGGGCGTGCAATATCTGGTGGGGCTGGCGGCCCACTGCCTGGTTCGGGAGAACCGTCTGCCCCTGCCGCTGTTCACCGTCCTGGTCTGGTGCCTGCTTCTGATCATTCCGGCCGGCCGGGCCCTGTTGATCTTCCCCCGGCAGGACAAGAGCCGTATCGCGCCCGCCGCCGACCATGCCCGGAACATGCTGGCCACCATGCCCGAGAACTCGCACCTGGTGGCCTTTCATTATCTTGACCTATTCCCGCTGCTCTATCTCACCCGGGTGGAAGGGGAGCGCAGGGATCTGGTGCTCCACGACCGGGCGGGCAACCTGTTCGGTGACGAATACGACCTCTACAACTGGCGACACCTGCCGCCCCCGGAACTCCAGGCGCGTCTCGACGAGGTGGACGCCGGGATTATCGCCGGGGCGCCGGCACCGGTCTTCTACACCCACCGCATGAACCGCTCGGTGCGGATGGAACAGGCCGGGATTCTGCTGGCGGCGGCCGGCACCGGCTGGGCCGGGGACCCGTCCCAGCTGTTCGGAAGCTACCGCTTCCGCGGAGAGCATCGCGTCGGCCGCGGCCGTATCTGGCAGGATGCCCGGCAGGTGCTGGCCACCTACCGTCTGTACGAGGCGGACATGTATCGTTCCTGGGGTCTCTCGGACCAGGCGGAGGAAGAGTATTTCCACGCCGCCGCCATCGGTTACGATTCAAAGTGGGTGCTGCGTTACGCGGCAGCGGCCCTCATTGCCGGTGGGCTGCCGGAAGAGGCCGGCCGGTTGCTGGGCCAGGCCGTGGATCTTGCCCCGGGGGACCCGGGGGTGAGGATGGAATTTGGTGCGCTGCTCCATCGCCTGGGGGATTACCAGGCTGCGCTGGAGCAGTACAATACCTGTTTCCGTCTGGGCGCTCCGGCGGCGGTGCTGCACAACAACCTTGCTGCGATCCATGTCTCCATGGGGCAACTGGCCGAGGCCGAGGAACACCTGGGGCAGGCGCTGGCCCTCGACCCGGGCTACGCAGAGGCCCGGCGCAATCTTGACGCTCTGCAGGAACACCACCAGGGGGGCGGACCGTGACGCAGCGAGAAATCATCACCGCCGGCCGGGCGCTGATCGAACAGGAGACGGTGCTCGACCCCGTCGCCACCCCCCTGGAACCGGGTACCAGCCCGCTGGCCGTACTGGCCTACCCCAACCACTACCGCACCGGCATGGCCAGCCTCGGGTTCCAGGCGGTGTACGGCATGATGCGGCGCCATGTGCCCGGACCGGTGGACCGCGTCTTTCTCCCCGGGGATACCGAGCTGGAGACCCACCTGCGGACCCGCACACCGCTCTACACCCTGGAGGGCGGTGCGCCGGTCTCCGCCGCCCGGTTGGTGGCCTTTTCCCTGAGTTACGAACTGGACCTGCTGAACCTGGTGCGCATGCTCGACCTCACCGGCGTGCCGCGGATGGCGGCGGACCGCGGTGAGCACGATCCGCTGGTGGCCGCCGGCGGAGTCTGCGCCGCCATGAATCCGGCCCCGCTGGCCCCCTTCATCGACCTGGTCTTTGTGGGCGATGCCGAGGTTATCGGGCCCCGGGCGATGGAGGTGATCTTTGACCGGCAGGGGAGCAGCCGCCAGGAACTGCTGGAGCAATTGGCCGGCATGGAGGGGCTGCTGGTCCCGGCACTGGCCCCGTCACGGCCGGTGACCCGGGTCAGCGCCGGGCCGGTCTCCACCCGGCGGCGCCCGGCCCACTCGGTGCTGGTCACCCCGCAGACCGAGTTTGGCAGCATGCTGCTGGCGGAGACCGGCCGCGGCTGTCCCTGGCACTGCCGTTTTTGCCTGGTGGGTTGCGGTATGGGCCGTCCGCTCTGGTCCGATGCCGGGCTGCTCCGCCGGACGATCCTCGACCTGCCCCGGGATGGCTGGAACCGGGTGGGGCTGGTGGCCTCATCGGCGGCGAACCACCCGCAGCTGGACGAGATCTGCCGTCTGGCCCTGGAAGACGGCATCCCGGTCTCCCTACCCTCCCTGCGCGCATCCTCCACCAGCAACCGCCTGCTTCAGGCCCTGGCCGCCAGCGGCCAGAAAACGGTGACCATTGCTCCCGAAGCCGGCTCGGCACGTCTGCGGGCACTGGTGGGGAAGCGGGAGAAGGAGGAGGACTACTTCGAGTTCGTCCGCCGGTTGGGGGCGGTGCGGGGTCGGCCGTTCAAGCGCCTCAAGCTCTACTTCATCATCGGCCTGCCCGGGGAGCAAGAGGAGGACGTGCGGGAGATCGCCCGCTTCGCCGCCCAACTGGCCCGAGCCGCCGCCGGTCATCTTCCGGGTCTCACCGTGGCCGCTGCGGTCAAGCCCTTTGTGCCCCGGCCGCACACGCCGTTTCAGTGGGCGCCGATGCTGACCGCCGGAGAGTTGAAGGCCCGGATCAGGCTATTGGGCAAGGCGGTGAAACAGGAGAAGGCGCCGAACCTCCAGCTGCAGGCCGGGGGGGTGGTGCCGGCGCTGGCCCAGGGAATGATGGCCCTGGGCGGGGAGGAGATGGCCCGGGTGCTGCTCCGGGCCCTCGACCAGGGACAGAGCTGGCGCAATGCCGCGGCCGACGAGGGGATCGATGTCAACAGGCTGCTCCACCGGGCGCGGGCCAGGGATACGGCCTTCCCCTGGGAGCCTTTGGTGAACCTGGCTGGTCGCCAGGGGTTGTGGGCCGATTACTGCCGTGCCGTGGGCCTGCCCGAGGCCGCCGGGACAGAGGAAGAGGGGGTGTGATGGATCAGCCGCGGATCGAGGCCGTGCTGTACAGCCGGCTGGACCGGGAGCGGGTCCAGTGCAACCTCTGCCACCACCGCTGTGTCATCGAGCCGGGCCGGACCGGCATCTGCGGGGTCCGCCGGAACGAGGCCGGCACTCTGTACAGCCTGGTCTACGGCCTGTCGGCCTCGGCGGGCATCGATCCCATCGAGAAGAAACCGATTTTCCACTGCCTGCCGGGCCACGACTCATTTTCCTTTGCCTCGGTGGGGTGCAACTTCCAGTGCAGTTTCTGCCAGAACCACACCATCTCCCAGGCCCGGGAGTGTGGAATCAGCGGCCAGGAGGCCCCGCCGGAACTGCTGGTGGACGCTGCGGCAGACCGGGGCTGCCGCAGCGTCTCCTGCACCTATACCGAGCCCACCGTCTACTTCGAATACGCCGCCGAGGTCTGCCGCCAAGCGCGGGCCGCCGGACTGTACACCGTCTTTGTCACCAACGGCTTCATGACCGAAGAGGCTCTGGACTTCCTCGACGGCAACCTGACCTGCGCCAATGTGGACCTCAAAGCCTTCAGCGACAGAACCTACCGCGAGGCCATAGGCGGCCGGTTGCGGCCGGTGCTCGACACCCTGGAGCGGATGAAGGAGCGGGGGGTCTGGGTCGAGGTGACCACCCTGGTGATCCCCGGGCTCAACGATTCCACAGGCGAACTGCGAGAGATCGCCCGGTATATCAACGGCACCCTCGGTGCGGAGACCCCCTGGCACGTCAGCCGATTCCACCCGGGCCACCGCTACCGGGATGCCGCGGCCACACCCCCGGACACCATCCACCGGGCAGTGGAGATCGGTCTGCAGGCCGGGTTGCGGTACGTCTATTGCGGGAATCTACCCGGGGAGGACCGGGAGAGCACCTTCTGCTGGAAGTGCGGCGCCCTGCTGATCCGCCGGGCCGGTTTCACCGTACGGGAGAACCGGGTCACCGCCGGCTCATGCTGCCCCGGGTGCGGAGCGGGAGTGGACGGGATCGGCATGGGGGGTGGGGACGCCTGACCTGCGGCCGCTGAAACCGTCTTGACCTCTCAATACCCCAGCGCTTGGGTCACCAGGTGGACCGACATCCGCTCGGGGTCGTTCTGGCTTTCCACGATGGTCAGGATGTTGCAGATCCGTTCCTTGCGGTCGCAGTTCTCTTCGTCGCAGAATCCGGTCTCGCGGCAGGGGGTATCGGCACCCATCCGCTTGGCGTTCATCGGCGCGGCCACTTCGCGGATTCGCCAGTAGCCTTCCTCGATGTCCGAGACCAGCTTGTTGATCCCGATCACCACGATCACCTTCTGCGGGCCGTAGAGCACGGCGGCGATACGGTTGCCCTCGCCGTCGGCATAGACCAGTTCGCCCTGCATGGTCACCGCGTTGGCGCTGCAGATGAAGACATCGCAGGTCAGCGTCCGGCGTTTGATCTCCTCCAGCTCCGCGGGGGCCAGACTGTCGCGGTAGCGGTCGAGGAGGTAGATGCGGCCGGACTCCTCGCGAAGCCGGTCCACCAGGCCCAGTTCTTCGAGGGTCATCGACCCTCCCAGGCCCACCAGCGAGCCGTCGGGAATCTCCTTCATCACCGCCTCCAGGGTTTCCTCCAGCGAGGTGTGGATGGCGGCGGACATGTTGCGCTGTTCCATGGCCGAAGCCACTTCTTCGGCGCGCTGGAAAAAGAGTTCGTCCCTCGGTTCGAACATTACGGCATCCTTCCGGTGGTGGCCATCGACCGGCGGATTATAGGTGAATGGGGCCAGATGCTGCAATGCATATTCGGGTTATGCCGGGCAGTGTCCATTTTCGCTCCTGGCGCTACGCTCCTTTATGTCGCCGAATAGACACTGCCCGGCATGGCTCATTCACGGTGAGCTTTGTGCAATTTGTGCACTGAAGAAAATGAAAAAGACCCAACCCAAACTTTTTGCATTCACTGGTCTGCCTGGAGCCGGTCCAGCATCCGGCGGGCGTTGGCGTTTCCCGGCTCAAGGCGCAGCACCTCGCGCAGCTCGCGGGCCATGGCTGCGGTGTCGCCGCGGCGGTAGTGCAGTTCAGCCAGCCGGAAGTGGGCGACGGCCAGTCCGGGGTCGAGGCGCAGCGTCTCGGTGAGTTCGCGCAGGGCGCCGTCCAGGTCTCCGGTCTGCAGCAGCAGCGCCCCGAGATTGAACCGGCTGGGCACGTGGTCCGGCCGGAGGGCCAGGGCCTGGCCATAAGCAACACCGGCCTCCGGCCAGTTCTCCCGGCGGGCCTCGGCGTTGCCCAACTGGTAGGCTGCCTGCCACATCCGCGGGTCCAGACGCAGGGCCTGCTGCAGCGAGGCCACCGCTTCGGGGAGCCGGCCCAGGCGGTTCAGCGTCTCGCCCAGTTGGTAGTGCACCGCCGGGTCCTCGGGGCTGTAGCGCAGCGCTTCGGTGAAGTGCTCTGCCGCTTCAGGCAGAGCGTCGCGGCGCAGGCAGATGTTGGCCAGGTTGTTGCGGGCGTCCACCAGCCCGGGGTTGAGACGCAGCGCCTCGCTGTAGGCTGCCTCGGCCAGATCGAAATCCTCCTTGTTCAGGTGGTGGTTCCCCAGGTTGAAATGCAGCGTTCCCAGCAGCACCGGGTCGCGGACGTCGAACAGGCCGGCGTTGCAAAGCAGGCCGAGAAGCAGCAGCACGATGAGCGGCGGAGCCAGGCGTTTCAACCTTCCCGCGGCCGGGCCTTGGCGCCAGCGGCGGGCCAGCTCATTCACGGCCAGGACGGCGTAGATGAAGACCGGGGGGAGAAGGGGGACACGGTAACGGGCGTTGACGAAAAAGAGGATGATCCCCGCCGAATACGAGGCGAGGAAGAGCAGCAGGAGCAGGTGCCTCCGCCAGTTGGCCAGGGCGAACCCCATGCCCAGCAGGGCCAGGGGCAGGGCCAGCCCCATGGGGAAGCGGCCGGGCAGGCCGAAGGCCAGCAGGTTCAGGGTCCCCAGGCGGTTCTGGCGGATAAAGTGCACCATGTCCTTGTTGCTGGGGATCTCGTAGGCGTTGAGCAGGAAGAAGGCCTTGCGGCCCAACAGCGCCAGAGCGCGGCCCGGTTGGGCGGCGATGAACGCCCCGGCCCGGCCGAACCAGTGGGAAGAGACCTCGGACGGTTTGAGATCTGTGCGGCCGGTCTCCTTCTCGGCCAGGTAGTTGCCGGAGACCCAGATCAGTTCGTGAGCCCAGATGCTGTCCGCATGCCGTTGGCGGAATTCGTCGGGGATCTCGGACCAGCTGCAGGGGGCGATGGCCGCGCGGCCGTTGGCCGCGGGGTTGTTGCCGAGGAAGAAGTTGATCCCGCCCTGGGAGGCGATCAGAACCGGGTCTCCGCCCTTGACCAGGTTGCGGATGGTCACCGGGGCCACTATCAGCGCAGTGCCCAGCACCAGGGCCAGCAGGGGGGCGAGGAAGGCTCGGGAGGCCAGGGTTTTTCCGATGCGGCCGCCGGCGGTTGTGTGCTCGCCGCGCCGGGTGACGGCCAGCCAGCCCAGCCAGAGCGCCGCGGCGGGCAGGAAGATCAGAATGTTCGGCCGGGCCAGGGCGGAGAGGCCCAGGGCCAGCCCGGCGGCGAACAGTGTTCCGGTGCCGGGCTGGCGGTCCTGGCCGTGCCGGGTGAGCAGCAGCAGGACCAGCAGGTCCAGCGGGACGAGGACGGTGGTGATCAGCAGTTCGCCGCCGAAGTAGACCATTACCCAGTTGCCGGCCACCAGCAATGCGGCGGCCAGGGCCTGGCCCCGGCCCAGCAGCCTGAGCCCCAGCAGAAAAGTCAGCGGCGCAGCCAGGGCGCCCAGCAGGGCCTGGGCCAGCCGCACCGGGAAAAGGCCGGCGCCGAACAGGCTGTAGAAGAGACCCACGGCGTAGGGGTAGAGCGGCGCGCGGAAGAAAACGTCCTCGCCGGTGGTGCCTGTTTCGGCGATCCGCAGGGCCATCAGGTGGTGGGTCCTGGTGTCCAGGGAGAGAAAATCCTGCAGCGGCGAGTGCTGCAGCTCGGCCAGGTAGATCAGCCGCGGCACCAGCGCGGCGGCAAAGAGCAGGGCGAGCAGGAGGAGGTTGCGGCGCCGGGTTCGCCGGGTGGTGCTTTCAACTGGAGGGTCACGCAGAGGCATCGATTGTATATCCGCTGGTACGTGCTGACCGGAACGGTGAAAACCGTATCACCTCGTGCCGGCGCTGTAAACAGAGTCTCATGCTATACTGAGGTTGTGGTCAAATCCGTGGATGGTCCACTGAATCGGGCCACCGGGGTGACAAAGGAGACCGGAGTTGAACAGGACGGATAGCCATGGAAACCGCCGGGCAATGCAGGGGATGCTGCTCATCCTGGCCGCTGTCCTGGCGGTCTCGTTTCTTGTCCCCGCCGATGCCGAGGCCCAGTTCCTCAATCTGTATCACAGCTACCGCTGGAACTACGTGGTGCGGCACATGGAGTTCGGTCTGGCACACAGCGTGATGACCGACCGCGTGGTGTTCGACGATCTGGGGTACATCGATCTGGCCCTGACCGACCTGCACCCGCTGGCCGTCCGTGACCTCTTCCCCTATCCCTGGCTCTTCCGCGACGACCAGCTCCGCCGGATGAACTACAACCCGATCCTCTTCTGGTCCGTGCCCACATACCTCCCGTCCTACGACGAGATGCGGCGGATCTACACCCTCGGCGGCGGCTATTTTTTCGATCCCTGGTTTTATTTCCACGGCGGTTTCTGGGAGCGGGCCTGGGGCGGGTATTACGGCCGGTTCCCCTACGACATCTACTGGGGCTGGTGGCAGTACAACTTCTACTTCGTCGATTATCCGTACGGCGGCTGGTGGTTGAACGGCCGCCAGGCGATGGATACGCTCTCCGAACATGTGGACAGTGTCCAGGTGCAGAAAAAAGCCGGCTGGCCGGTGGGGATCCGGGTCCGCGAACCGCTGCCCTCCGCCCTGGGGCCGGCCGACCTGAGCGGGATGAGCGTGATGGAAACGCTGGTCGCCACGGGGCAGTGGAAGGGGTTGGACCTGCCCGATGAACAGTCGGCAGTGGAGCAACTGAAGAAGGACCAGATGCCGCGGATCACCAGAGCCTACCGCGAGTTCCTGCCCCGGCCGGGTCCCGATCTCGAGGGCCGCCGGTCCATCGGCGGCGACGTGAGCCAGGGGTCTTCGTCCTCTTCCGGCTCATTCGGTTCGTCCGCTCCCTCCGTCGGCGGATCGAAAAAGAAGACAAAGAAGAAATAGCCACGGCGCATCGCTCCTCGAGTACGGGACAACAGTGCGCCGTCGTCAGAGGATGCCTCGACAATGACCTGCCGACGGCCACCCGATCACCCGGCCGGCCAGCGCAGCCGCTGGTGGTCCCTGACCCTCCTTCTGGCCCTGGTTGTCTCCGCCTGCGGCCAGCGTCTGGAGCCGACCCACACCGTGGTCGATCTGCTGGCCATCACACCCCCGGCCATCCCCTGGGAGGGTTCGGTGCCCCCGGCCTTACAGCCACGGACCTGGGGTTTCACCGAGGGAATCCCCGAAGGCTGGACCGTGGGCCCGGATGGCGTGGGGGTGTCCCGGGACGCCGGCGGGCTGCACCTGGATGCCGTGGGCCAGCCGCCCTGGCTGGAGATCGAGCTCACCATCGATCCGCTGCGGCACCACCGGATGACCGTCACCACCGATGAATCGTTGTCCGGCAATTCCGGGCAGCTGTACTACTCCGAAGACTATCCGCCACGCTACCGGATAGAGCAACGGGCCATCTCCCGGCCGCACTCCCCGGCTGTGCCGGGAGTGCATGTCTTCGACCTGCCCGGCCACCAGGCCCTGGAGCAGCGGATCCGGATCCTGAGAATCTACCCCCCGAACAGGGGGGGCAGCACGGTGATCAGGAGCATTTCGCTGGAGCCCCGGGACGAAGACTACCTGCGTCGCTCGGTGCTCTCCCGCCACCGTCTGGGTCTGGGCCAGGAGTATCGCCGGTGCTGGCGGTTCGGGGCGGGGGGAGTGCGGGAGGCGGCTCTGACGATCCCGGCCGACGCGGTGGAACTCCATTTCGGAAGCGGCACCCTGGTGGGGGAGCGGCCGGCCTCGCTGCGGGTGGAACTCCTGCCCCAGGGCGGCAGGACAGAGACTCTGGCCCGTGTGGACTGCGGCCCACCCGGAGCACCCTGGGAGGACCACCGGGTGGACATCTCCCCCTGGCGGGGCCGGCAGGTGACCCTCCGCTTCATCACGGAGCCGGCCGACGCCTCGTCCCTGCGGCTGGTCGGCTCGCCGCGAATCATGGCTCACGGTCCGGACCGCCGGCAAAACGTGCTGCTCATCGTAGTGGACACCTTGCGGGCCGACCGCCTGTCGCCGTACGGTTGTGCCACCGGCCGAACACCCTGCCTGTCTCGCCTGGCCCGGGAGGGGATCCTCTTCAGCCGGGCCATCGCCCCGTCGTCCTGGACCATCCCCTCCATGGCTGCCCTGTTCACCGGATACTATCCCCACCGTCTGGGGGTGCAGTGGGACCTGCTGGGGGGGAAGAGCCGGATACCGGCCGGGGTTTCCACCATCACCGAGGATTTTGCCGCCGCCGGGTATGTCACGGCCGGTTTTGTGGCCAACTACGTGCTGGCCCCGGAACAGGGCTACGGCCGGGGTTTCGATTCCTACTACCTGGCCCCGTACAAGGATCACTCGGTCACCGCAGAGACGCTGGGCCGGCGGGCGCTGGACTGGCTCCGGGACCGCGGGGACCAGCGGGTGTTCTGCTACATGCACTACATGGACCCGCACAGCCCTTACGACGCCCCCGGTCCGGACGGGCTCACCCGGTGGGGCCGCCGTCCCTTCGTGCCGGACCAGATGCCCGGCTGGCGGGACGGCAATGTCTGGGGGCTGACCGTGGGCCGGGAACAGGTCGAGGACGAGGAGGACGTGAGGGAGATCGGGCGATTCTACGAAGACGAGGTGGCCTATCTGGACCGCCAACTGGGCCGCTTGCTGGTCCGGCTGGAGCGGGAGGGGCTGCTGGAGGATACCGTGGTCCTGGTCACCGCCGATCACGGTGAGGAACTGCACGACCACGGGTTCTGGTCACACGGGTTCACGCTTTACGAGGAAGTGGTGAACGTGCCGCTGCTGCTCCGGGTCCCCGGGTTGCGGCACCGTGCCGGCTCGGTGGTTCACACGCCGGTCTCCCTGGTGGACATCCGGCCCACCCTGCTGGCGCTGGCCGGTCTGCCGGCCGGTCCGGCCGTCAGGGACGGGGAGAATCTGCTGGGCCCCGGACCGCAGCGGCTGGTCTTCTCCCGCACCCTGGCCGATGCCCCGGCCCGCTCGTCCGTCTTCTCCGGCCCCTGGAAATACATCCATTTTGACCGGCCGCTGGCGGTGGCCGAACCACCGGTCACCGCTCCGGGGAAATGGCTGATGGATCACGGGCCGGCGGAAGAGGAACTGTTCCACCTGGATGCCGACCCGGCGGAACGGGAGAACCTGGCGGAAAGTCTGCCCGACGTCCGGGCGCAGCTGAAAACCGCCCTCCACCAGTGGCTGGCCGAGGCGCGACCGGCCGAGGCCCGCCACGGCGGAGAGGACACTCCGGAGGCCGATACGGACATGGCCGAACGGCTCCGGGCGCTGGGATATATCCAGTGAAACTCAGACCGCTTCCAGCACCTGCAGGGCCAGCTGGTAGCGGCCGAAGGGCGCGGCTACCTGGACCCCCTGCACCATCCCCCTGACCGCCTTCACCGATTCCCGGGCGATGGCCAGACCCTCGGCGATCCCCTCCTCCTTGGTCTCGGTCTTCTCCATCCGCGCGAGAATCTCGTCGGGCACCGTGGCCCCCGGCACCTCGTTGTTCATGAACTGGGCATTGCGGTAGCTGACCAGCGGCCAGATGCCGGCAAGGACCGGGATGCGGAACTGCTCGGTCCGCTTGAGGAAGTCGGCCAGCAGCTGCTGGTCGAAGACCGGCTGGGTGATGGCGAACTCGGCCCCGGCCTCCACCTTGTACTCGAAGCGCCGCAGTTCCTGGTCCGGGTTCACCGCGCCGGGGTTGACCCCCACCCCGATCAGGTAGCCGGTGGGCCTGCCGATGGGGTTGCGGCCCAGGTCCAGCCCGTGGTTCAGCCGGTTGACCATGTTGGTCAGACCGATGGAGTCGACGTCGAAGACGGCGGTGGCATCGGGGTAGTCACCCATTTTCGGCGGGTCGCCGGTGATGATCAGGATGTTCTTCACTCCCAGGGCGCTGGCGCCGAGGAGGTCCGACTGCATGGCCAGCAGGTTGCGGTCACGGCAGCAGTAGTGGAGGATCGTCTCCATCCCCAGGTCCTGCTCGACACGCACGGCCAGGGCCGTGGCGCCCATCCGTGAACTGGCCCGGGGTCCGTCGGGGATGTTGATGGTGTGGATTTTCCCCTTCAGCTTGCCCACCGCGGCCAGCAGCTTGTCCGGGTCGCAGCCCCGTGGTGGCACCACCTCCACCGAAGTGGCAAACTCGCCTTTTTCCAGCGCGGCGGCCAGGCCGCTCCGCTGGGCACGGGGTACGGGCTCCACCTGCGGCTGCTCGTCCCGGGGAATCGCTTCCACCAACACCGGTTTGCGCTGGGTGTGCTGCAGGGCGCGCACCGCGGCGGCGATGGCCTTGATGTGCACGGGCCGCGTGCCGCAGCAGCCGCCGATCATCCGGACTCCGAAGGGGATTACCTGCTTGGCAAACTCGGCCATGTACTCCGGTGAGCAGAGGTAGAGGTTGCGGCCCTCCACTGCCCGCGGCTTACCGGCGTTGGGCTGCACCGAGAGCGGCTTTTCGGTTACCGCATGCATTCTTTCAACCGTGGTGAGCATCACCTGGGGGCCGACGCTGCAGTTGACGCCGATCACGTCGGCGCCCCACTGGTCCAGGCGCTCGGTGAAGGTTTCCGGCGAGGTGCCGTAGAGGCTGTTCCCATCGTCCTCCAGGGTCATCTGGGTCACGATGGGCAGGTCGCTCACCTCCTGGACGGCGAGAATCGCCTGCTGGATCTCGCTGAGGTCGAAAAAGGTTTCGATGACGAAGAGATCCACCCCGCCCTCGGCCAGTGCCGCGGCCTGTTCGCGAAAGGCCTCCCGGGCCTCCTCCAGCGAGGTGGGGCCCCAGGGTTCGATGCGGATGCCCAGCGGGCCGATGGCACCGGCCACAAAAGCCCGCTCGCCGGCCGCGGCCCGGGCAATCTCGGCGCCGCGGCGATTGATCCTGGCGCATTTTTCTCCCAGCCCGTGGGGGGTGAGTTTGAAACGATTGGCACCGAAGGTATTGGTCTCGATGACATTGGCGCCGGCGTTGACATATGCGGAGTGAACTTCTCCCACCAGCCTCGGCTGGTCCAGGTTCAGCTCGTCGAAGCAGCGGTTGATGAACACCCCGTGATTGTACAGTTCGGTGCCCATGGCCCCGTCGCAGACCAGCACTTCGCTCTTCAGCTGCGCACGGAAATCCCTCTCGGCCATCTGCTGTACCTCGGTTGTGACCTGTTGCCCGTCAGGCCTTGCAGAGACCGGCCATCTTTGTGGCGATGGCCTCTTCGGTCAGGCCGTATTTCTCGAACAGTTCGGCCGGTGTCCCGGACTCGCCAAAGGTGTCCTGCACCCCGATCATGCCCATGGGGACCGGTGTGGTGGTGGCCAGGTGTTCGGCCACGGCGCTGCCCAGGCCGCCCACCACCGAGTGCTCTTCGGCGGTGACGATGCGGCCGGTTTCGCGGGCGGCGGAGGTGATGGCCTCGCCGTCCAGCGGTTTAATGGTGGACATGTTGAGCACCCGGATGTCGAGACCCTCTTTGGCCAGCAGCTCCGCGGCGCCCAGGGCCCGGTAGACCATTTGCCCGCAGGCGATGATGGTGCCGTCGCCGCCGTCGCGCAGCATGGCGGCCTGGCCCAGGGTGAAGCGGTAGCTCTCGTCAAAGAGCACCGGCACCACGTTGCGGGTCAGCCGCACGTAGGCCGGCCCGTCGGGGTTGGCCGCCAGGTGCTCGATCACCCGCTCGGTCTCCACCGCGTCGGCCGGGACGATCACCTTCATCCGCGGCAGGACCCGCATGATGGTGATGTCCTCGCAGGCCTGGGCCGAGGCGCCGTCCTCGCCCACCGAGAGCCCGCCATGGGTCAGCACGATGTTCACCGGGAGATTGGTCCGGGCCACCGAATTGCGGATTTGCTCCCAGCCGCGCAGGGCAAAGATGACGAAGGTGGAGACGAACGGTGTTTTCCCCGAGGCGGCCAGGCCGGCGGCGGTGGCCACCATGTCCCCCTCGGCGATGCCCATCTGGAAGAAGCGGTCGGGAAAGACTTTGGCGAAACGGTGGGTCTGGGTGGAGCAGGAGAGGTCGGCGTCGAGCACCACGATGTTCTTATCGGTTTCGCCAAGCCGGGCCAGGGTGTCTCCATAGGCCACGCGGGTGTGCTTATTCTCGCTCATCGATCGCCCCCCACCTGGTAGAGATCAGGGCGCTCTGTTTTCAGCGCCTGCTCGGCCTGTTCGAGTTCTTCGAGGGCGGCGGCCACCTGGTCGGCGGTGGGTGCGTTGCCGTGGAACTTCAGGTTGTGTTCCATGAACGATACCCCCTTGCCCTTCACCGTGCGGGCCACGATCATCGCCGGTTTGCCGCTGACCTCCCGCGCCCGGTCCAGGGCAACGAGGATCTCATCCATCCGGTGTCCGTCGATCTCGAAGACCTCCCAGCCGAAGGCACGCCACTTCTCGGCCAGGGGCGCGATATCCATCACCTCGTGCACCGTGCCGTCGATCTGCATCCCGTTGTAGTCGATGATCCCCACCAGGTTGTCCAGCTTGTAGTGGGCCGCGGTCATCGCCGCTTCCCAGACCTGGCCTTCCTGCTGCTCGCCGTCCCCCATCATCACGAACACCCGGTAATCGAGGCCGGAAAGCCGTTGGGCCAGCGCCATGCCGTTGGCCGCCGAGAGCCCCTGGCCCAGTGACCCGGTGCTCATCTCCACCCCGGGAGTCTTGAGCATGCAGGGGTGCCCCTGGAGGATCGAGCCCAGCTTGCGCAGCCGGATCAGTTCATCCTCCGGGAAGTAGCCGGTCATTCCCAGCACGGCATAGAGCGCCGGGCAGCCGTGCCCCTTGGAGAGGACGAATCGGTCGCGGCCGGGCCGCTGCGGATCGCCGGGAAAGTGCTTCATCTCACTGAAATAGAGCGCGGTGAGGATGTCGATGGCGGAGAGTGAGCCGCCCGGGTGGCCGGAGCCGGCGGCGCCGGTCATCCTGACGATGTGCCGGCGGGCCTGGAGAGCCGCCTTCCTCAGGACGCCCTCGTCCCGGGTTCCGGCCCAGGCGCCCTCGGTTACTCGGTGGGGATCGGCCGCTGGGTTGTGCATGGTCCTTCCGTTTCTCTGTAACACGTTGAAATGGTGGGAGATCAGTCCAACAAGCGGTTGCCGGTGCCTGACCCCGGTCAGCACCGCCGGTCAGGCAGAGGAACCGCCACGATTCTAAAGAGGGCCCACAGCGGAGTCAACCCGTGGTTTCAGCCGGTGAGGTAGGGGTTGGACACCCGTTCCCGGCCGAGGGTGCTGGATGGGCCGTGACCGGGGTGGATCACCGTTTTGTCGTCCAGGTTGTCCAGCAGCTTTGTCCGGATGCTGGTGAGCAGCACCTGGTGCGATCCCCCCGGC
The DNA here is from genome assembly GCA_963836075.1 of uncultured Acidobacteriota bacterium. Classification (GTDB taxonomy): domain Bacteria; phylum Acidobacteriota; class JAQAZP01; order JAQAZP01; family JAQAZP01; genus JAQAZP01. Next base: position 1,443,826 of record CAWIIB010000001.1, on the reverse strand, counting down.
AGGTCGGTGCGTCCGATGGACCCGGCAAAAAGGGTATCACCGCAGATCAGCTGGTCTTCCACCGCGATGCAGACCCCGCCCGGGGAGTGGCCCGGGGTGTGGATGATTCGCAGGGTCAGCTCGCCGAGCTGGATCTCCTGCCCGTCGGCCAGGTCGGCGTCCACCCTGGGCTGGGTGACCCCGTCCATGCCGTAGCTTGCGGCAGTGGCCACCAGGAGGTCGAGCCAAAAGGCGTCATCAGGGTGGAGGTGGAAGGGTGCCTTGTGGCTCTCCTGCATCTCGAACACCGCGCTGGCGTGATCCACGTGGGCGTGGGTGTTGACGATCATGGCGATGCGGGGATCGCCGGCCTTGCTGATCATCATCTCGATCAGTTCCGGGTCGCCGCCGGGATCGATCAGCACCGCTTCCCGGGTGGCCGCGCAAACCACCAGGTAGCAGTTGGTCATGAACGGGCTGACTTCCTGCCGGTGCAGGACTATCTTTTCTTCAGGCACTCTGTTCCTCCCGGGCCACCAGCTTGCGAACCCGTCTGGCGATCAGGCTCCGTTTCAAGGAACTGAGGTGGTCAACAAAGAGGATACCGTCCAGGTGGTCCACCTCGTGACAGATCACGCGGGCCAGCAGGTCGTCAACCACGCGGTCCACCGGGTTGCCGTCACGGTCCAGGGCCTTGAGGCGCAGGCTGAACGGGCGTTTGACGTCGGCGTACTCTTCGGGGACGCTGAGGCAGCCCTCCTGTCCCACCTGCTCCCCTTCGGCGCAGGAAATCTCGGGGTTGACCAGGGCCAATATCTCGCCTTCCTGCTCTCCGGCGGTGAGGTCGATGACGATGATCCGCTTGGGCACCCCCACCTGGGTGGCGGCCAGCCCGATCCCCGGGGCGCTGTGCATCGTCTCCACCATGTCGTCGATCAGCCGGCGCTCTTCGTCACTGACGGTGGCCACCGGGTCGGCTTTTTCACGCAGGCGCTTGTCGCCGAGCACCAGGATTGGTAACAGAGCCATGATCCGATCCTTCTCCTTGACGGTCCCGTAAAAAATCAGTGTACGACCCGATTCCGGGGAGTGTCAAGACAAAGGGGGACATACAGCAGAGCGCAGAGGGACGTACATGAATATATGAATAATTCCTGAACTATGGAATTATTCATATATTCATGTACGTCCCTAACCGTAGGGGTCGCCGTAAGGTCCGGAGTCCGGGGCCGTCTCGCCGCCGTAGTAGTCGTCGGCCAGAGGCGCCTCGGTTTCTTCGCCCAGCAACAGGGTGCTCTCCTCGCTGCGGGATTCGCCGATGCGGGTGACGTAGATGGCGGGCCGGTCGCGCACCGGGCAGACCCACTCGCAGATGCCGCAGCCGATACAGAGCTTCGGGTCCACCCGGGGCAGTTTCAGACGCTTGCGCGAACCGTTGCGGCCCTCCATCTCCTGCTCCACGAAGTAGATCGCCTTTTCGCCGGTGGGGCAGTGCTCTTCGCAGACGATGCACTGGCGGTTGAAGGCGTAGGGCAGGCAGCGGTCCGGCCGGATAAAGGCGGTGCCGATGCTCACCTGGCGTTTGCGGGGCAGAGGCAGGTTCTCGATGGCGCCGGTGGGACAGACCTGCCCGCAGAGGGTGCAGTTGTTTTCGCAATACCCGATTTTCATCACCAGCCGCGGCGTCCAGAGCCCCTCCAGCCGGGCTTCCAGGAATGTGGGCTGGATGGCGTTGGTCAGGCAGGCCTTCATACAGAGGCCGCAGCGGATGCAGGTCTCGAGGAACTTCTTCTCCTCCAGGGCGCCCGGAGGCCGGATGAGCAGCGGGTGGATCCCGTCCGGGCCGGTTCCCCCGCGGAGGACCAGCGGGGCGGCGGCGCCGGCGGCCAGGCTGGTGACCACCGCACGGCGGGTCATGTTCACGTCCCCGGCGCTGTCCGGGACCCACCTCGCCTCCCGCGGGGGTGCCGTTTTCTTTGCCGCCCGGGCCGGTTTTGCCCAGCGCGGAGCAAAGGAGAGAGTGTCCTCCCGGCACTCGGCCACGCAGTTGTAGCAGAGGTAGCACTCGGAGCGTTTCCACTGCTCGGCGGGCCAGGGCGAGGCGGCCGCCGGGCAGGTGCGCCGGCAGCGGCCGCAGTCGGTGCAAGTGCCCGGTTTCTCGCGCAGGGTCAGTGGCGAGAGTTTTGAAGTGAACCCCAGCAGCGCCCCCAGCGGGCAGACGTAGCGGCACCAGAACCGGAAGCGCTGCCGGCAGAGGGCCACGATGAGCACCAGCAGCAGGGCGATGAACGGCCCCTGAAAGAAGAGGGGCCGGATGTTGGAGAAGAGCCTCGCCGTGGCAAAGGTGCTGATGGCCTCCAGCCAGCCAGGCGGCCCGCCGTCGCCGTAGATGCCATACAGAGCGTCCAGGCTGTCCTGGCCGGCGGCGTTGTAGGCCGGTGAAATGCCGGTGCCCAGCGAGCGGGTGAGCAGGGCGATGGGATCGAAGACCCCCACCAGCTGGAGGGAGAAGAAGCAGGCCGGAATCAGCAGCAGCAGGAGGTAGTATTTCCAGGCCAGCGGGCCGGAGGAGCGCCGTTTGCGCGTGGTTTCAGTCCGGCGCCGGTCGGCCGCCGCTTCCCGGCGGGCCGGGCCCCGTCCGAGGCTGAACAGGTGCAGCAGGGCGCCCATGGGACAGAGCCAGCCGCAGAAGACCCGGCCCAGCAGCAGGGCCGAGACGAGGATCACGGCGGCGAAGAAGATGCCGGGTGGAATCGTGCCCGAAGCGATGATCACCGACAGGGCCAGCAATGGGCTCGACTGGAGATAGACCGACACCGGCCAGGCGATCTCGGCGGAGAGCAGGTCGGATACCGGAATGGCATCCGGTCCGCCGGGGATACCGGCCATGGAGAGCAGCATCAGGAAGAGCAGCAGGGATGCCGTCTGAACGACGCGCCTGAAGTTCCTCATCGGTCTCCTTTCGCCAAATGCGGTGTTCCTTGCCCCGGCCGTCTCAGCCGGCTGCGTTCCGGCCATGTTATCCAAAGGCCGGTTGGCTGACAAGCGCTCGAATATTTGACTGATTGACTCGATTTGATCCCCGGCCCTACAATTACCCTGCGCTACGGAGATACAATCCCGCCGGCACATGGTGAATGGTGCGGCAACCGGCGGTTCAATACCCGGAAAGGGGTTTGTCATGACACAGCTGACAGCGGCGCGAGCCGGAACGATAACCGGAGAGATGGAAACGGTGGCCCGGGCGGAGGGCCGCGACCCCGGATGGCTGGCCGCGGAGATCGCCGCCGGGCGGGTGGTTATCCCGTACAACCGGGCCCGGTCGTTTACACCGGTGGGCATCGGCAACGGTTTGCGGACCAAGGTCAACGCCAATATCGGCACATCGCCGCTCCGCTCCTGCATGGAGGAGGAGCTGGTGAAGCTGCGGGCAGCGGTGGAGGCCGGCGCCGACGCGGTGATGGACCTGAGCACCGGCGGCGACCTGGAAGCGATCCGCCGGGAGGTCATCGAGAACAGTCCGGTGATGGTGGGCACCGTGCCCATCTACCAGGTGTCGGCGGAGTGTGCCGAAGCGGAGGGAGGCAATATCCTCCAGATGACCGCCGACCAGTTCTTCAACGTGGTGGAAAAGCATGCCGTGTCCGGGGTGGACTTCGTCACCGTGCACTGCGGGGTGACCCGCGCAGTGGTGGACCTGGTGGACGCCAACAGCAGGGTCGGGGGCGTGGTGAGCCGCGGCGGGGCGATGCTTGCCGCCTGGATCCGCGAGCACGGAGAGGAGAACCCGCTCTACGCGCAGTTCGACCGGCTGCTGGAGATCTGCCTCGAACACGATGTGACCCTCAGCCTGGGTGACGGGCTGCGCCCCGGCGCCATTGCCGATGCCGGCGACGGGCCCCAGGTGGCAGAACTGGTGGTCCTCGGCGAGCTGGCCCGCCGCTCCCGGGAGGCCGGTGTGCAGGTGATGATCGAGGGGCCGGGCCACGTGCCGCTGCACAAGGTGGCGGCCCAGGTGCGGATGCAGAAGGATCTCTGTGAGGGAGCGCCGTTTTACGTGCTCGGTCCGCTGACCACCGACATCAGCCCCGGCTACGACCACATCAGCTCCGCCATCGGCGGCGCGGTGGCCGCCATGGCCGGCGCCGACTTCCTCTGTTATGTCACCCCGGCCGAGCACCTCCGGCTGCCCGACCCGGAGGACGTCCGTGAAGGGGTGATCGGCGCCCGCATCGCCGCCCATTCCGGCGACATCGCCAAGGGGATTCCCGGCGCCGCCGAGCGCGACCTGGCCATGTCCACCAGCCGCAAGGCCCTGGATTGGGAGGGGATGTTCGCCCAGGCCATCGACCCGGTACGGGCGCGAAAATTCCGCAGCGAGGGTGACGGGATGTCCCACGAGGTCTGCACCATGTGCGGCAAGTTCTGCTCGATCCACCTCGACAACCTCACCAGGCCGGGAACGGAGCCCCAACCCTCCTGACCCGGTATCCTCCATGGGGCATCGCCAATGGAGCGCCTCAGAAACAAGGTACGGCGGCTCCCCCGGCGGCCCGGGGTTTACCTGCTCAAGAATGACGGCGGTAAGGTGATCTATGTCGGCAAGGCCCGGGATCTCCGTTCGCGGGTCAGCGCCTATGTCACCCGGGGCCGGGGCGACGGTCGCGCCCTTTTCCCGGCGCTGGTGGCCGCGCTGGCCGATCTTGATTTCGTGGTCACCGAGACCGAGAAGGAAGCGTTGATCCTCGAGAACATCCTGATCAAGAAGCACCGGCCGCGCTTCAACGTCACCTATCGCGACGACAAGACCTACGTCAGTATCCGCATCGCCCTCAAGGAGCCGTTTCCCCGGATCCACGTCACCCGTTTCCGCAAGCGGGACGGGGCGGCCTACTTCGGCCCCTACGCTTCCAAGCGGGCACTGAAGGAGACGCTGCGCTCGGTGCGCACCATCTTCCCCCTGCGCCACTGCACCGATGCCGTGATGCGGCAGCGCAAACGGCCCTGTCTGTACCACGAGATGGGCCAGTGCCTGGCCCCCTGTGTGGGCCTGGTGGACGAGGCGGGGTACGCCGAGGTGGTGAACGGTGCCGTGCTTTTCCTCCGCGGCCGGAAAAAGGCGGTGGTGCGCCGTCTGGAGACGGAGATGTACGAGGCGTCGGAGCGCCGGGAATACGAGAAGGCGGCCCTGTTGCGGGACCGGGTGGCCGACATCAAAAAGACCCTGGAGTCCCAGCTGGTGGTGGACCAGCGGGACGAGGACCGGGACATCTTCGGCTGGCTCCGCTCGGGGCCCCGGCTGGCCATCCAGGCGATGGCCGTGCGCGGCGGCCGGCTCTCCGGTTCGGAGAACCACCTCTTCGACAACCGGGACCTGCCCACCGGCGAGCTCACCGCGTCCTTCGTCAACCAGTACTATGCGGTGGAAGGACGGGAAATCCCGCCGGAGGTGGTCTTTGCCGGGCGTCCCGCCGGCTGGGCGGTGCTGGAGGAGCGCCTCACCGATCTCCGGGGACGCCGGGTGCGTTTCACCTTCCCCCAGCGGGGGCCCAAGGCGCGGCTGGCGCGGCTGGCCCGGGAGAATGCCCGCTGGGCCCTGGAAGCCGGCCGCACCGGCACCGACGGTCCGGCCCTGGTGGACCAGGCGGGCAGCGAACTGGACCTCGACGTCCGCCCCGGACGGATCGAGTGCTTCGATGTCTCCACCACCCAGGGCCAGACGGCCACCGCCTCCATGGTCACCTTTGTGGGTGGTCTGCCGGAGAAGTCGGGCTACCGCCGGTTCAAGGTCCGCTGGGACGGTCCGCCGGACGACTACGCCATGATGCGCCAGGTGCTGGAGCGCCGCCTGCGGCGGGCCATCGAACACCAGGAGGGGTGGGACCTGCCGGACCTGATCCTGCTGGACGGCGGTCCGGGCCAGCTGGGTGTGGCCCGGACCGCCCTGGACCATCTGGGGGTGGAAGGACCGGTGCTGGCCTCCATCGCCAAGGAACGCAGAGCGGACCACCGTCGGGAAGCCGGTGGTCTTGGCGACCGGATCTATCTCGATGGTCGGGCGGCCCCGGTGGAACTCTCCGAGGGGTCGGCCGCGCGCCTGCTCTTCCAGCGGATCCGCGACGAGGCTCACCGCTTCGCCATCAGCTACCACCGCAAGCTCCGCGGACGCCAGTCCCTCTCTTCGGTGCTCAACGAGATCCCCGGCGTGGGGCCGGCCCGCCGCCGGGCGCTGCTGGCCCATTTTGGCGGCGTGGCCAAACTCAGGGAAGCCACCACCGACGAGATCGCCGGCGTGACGGGGATATCACAGAATCTCGCCCGGAAGATCCACGAGCACCTCAGCCATGATTGAACTTCAACTTCGGGATTTTGGTGAGAAGGGCGGCGGGCGGCGGCCTGCTTGCGCAGGCCTTGCCCGGGGGGAGGTGGGGGGGATGCGTGTCGATCCCGGTTAAGGTAGGGGGTTATGGTGTGGGACAAATCCGGGAAGTGCGGATTTACTGGCTCATGCCTCCTTTGTTTGGCAGGAAGCAGCCGGTTTTTTTGAAAACCTTTTCCATGGATATCTGGATCAACCTCTCCCGAATCGATTCCTCTTCCTCCTTGCTGGTCACGTTGCTGTCAAGGAGGTAGTCGGTGAGGACACGGTGGATCAGCTTGCTGTTCTGCAGCGTCGATTCCAATCGTTCCAACTCGGCGATGTTTACCAGTTTCAACATGTAAAAGATCTCCGCTCTGTTCCCTTGCGCTCTGCCGCCTCCCCTCCGGGCGGCGGCGGGACAGTTGATCCATCCTCCCGGCCCTGTGGGTGGCTGATCAGCCTCCCGAATCGACCGGCACGTGTCAGGCTGAAACTGCAAGTCCCATGCCTGACCGGTGAAACAGTGTGCGCCGAATGGAGGCGGCGCAGTGGTGATTGAGCATAAATCGTTTAAAATGAAAGGAGAATACGATTTCTGAAACTAACATTCCCCTAGGTCCGAGACAGGATTCTTCAAGAAACAGTGCTGGTACATCGTCCTCCATCCACAGCAGGTGGAACAATTTTTCCACTGCAGAGGGCAAAATTCGACCAATAAACTAACATTGTGGAATATGTTTCCCATCCTGCCGGGAAGTTGGGCCTGACGGTTTACTTCCCGGCCATGTTGTGCTAAATGAGGACTCTGTCTCGCTGCCGTTCAACGGGTGACGGTTCCTGATGTGCCGAGACCCGAGTCCAGAGATTTCGATTGCTGTTTCCAGGAGGAGAGACCAGATGAACAACGCCATCCTGCAGATTCCGCCACCAGAAAACGAACCGATCTACCCCTATGGCCCGGGCTCGCCGGAGAAGGCCGACCTCAAGGCGGTGTTGAAGCAGATGGCCGCCGAGGAGATCGAGATCCCGTTGATCATTGGCGGCAAGGAAGTGAAGACGGGGAACATGGGCGACTGCCGCATGCCCCACGACCACGCGCATATCCTGGGCCGTTACCACAAGGCCGGCGCCGCGGAAGTGAACCAGGCCGCCGATGCCGCCGCTGCCGCGTGGAAGGAATGGGGCTCGATGCCCTGGAACTCCCGGGCCGCCATCATGCTCAAGGCCGCCGAACTGCTCACCGGTCCCTACCGCCAGGTGCTCAATGCGTCCACCATGCTCGGTCAGAGCAAGAACGCCTTCCAGGCCGAGATCGACTCCGCCTGCGAGCTGATCGACTTCTGGCGCTTCAATCCCTGGTACATGCAGGAGATCTACGAGGGGCAGCCGCCCTTCTCGCTGGACGGGGTCTGGAACTGTCTCGAACACCGGCCGCTGGAAGGGTTCGTCTTTGCCGTGACGCCGTTCAACTTCACCTCCATCGCCGGCAACCTGCCCAGCGCTCCGGCACTGATGGGCAACACCGTGCTCTGGAAACCGGCCTCCTCCTCGGTCCATTCCGCGTACTACATCATGAAGCTTCTCCAGGAGGCGGGGATGCCCGACGGGGTGATCAACCTGATCCCCGGCCCCGGCGGCACGGTGGGCGACCCGGTGATGGCCCATCCCGACCTTGCCGGCGTGCACTTCACCGGCAGCACCGAGGTCTTCCAGGGCATGTGGAAGACGGTGGGCGACAACATCAGCAACTACAAGACCTATCCCCGCATCGTCGGTGAGACCGGCGGCAAGGACTTCATCTTCGCCCACCCCAGTGCCGATCTCCAGGCGCTGGTCACCGCCACCGTTCGCGGCGCCTTCGAATACCAGGGGCAGAAGTGTTCGGCCGCCTCCCGGGCCTATATCCCGCAGTCGCTCTGGCCCGAATACAAGGAGCGCCTGCTGGCCGACATCGCCGGGATCAAGATGGGCGACGTTTGTGACTTCACCAACTTCATGAACGCGGTGATCGACGCCGCCGCCTTCAAGAGCATCAGCGGCTACATCGACCACGCGAAGAACGACCCGGACAGCGAGATCATCGCCGGCGGTGGGTATGACGACTCCAAGGGCTATTTCATCGAGCCCACGGTGGTGCTGGCCAAACAGCCGCACACCAAAACCATGGAGGAGGAGATCTTCGGCCCGGTGATCACCATCTACGTCTATCCCGACGCAGAATTCAGCGAAACGCTGAAAGTGTGTGACAGCACCTCGCCCTACGCGCTCACCGGCGCCATCTTCGCCCAGGAGCGCAAGGCGATCCTCGAGGCGTCCGATGCGCTGCGCCACGCGGCGGGAAACTTCTATATCAACGACAAACCCACCGGCGCGGTGGTGGGGCAGCAGCCCTTCGGCGGCAGCCGGGCCTCGGGAACCAACGACAAGGCCGGTTCGGCCACCAACCTGCTGCGCTGGATCTCCCAGCGGACGATCAAGGAAAACTTCATCCCGCCGAAGGATTTCCGCTATCCATTCCTCACCGAGGAATAGGACGGAAGATTTCGTCTGCGGTTGAGTGATACTCTTGGGCCGGGTGGTAACACCCGGCCCTTTGTTTGCTGCGGGAATTCAGGGCCGTCAGGATGTTGTTTCTTAGTGACGTTGGAGCGTTTCGCGACCGGAGCGAAGAGGCAACATCCTGACGGCCCCAGCTGTGTTTTCCGTCGGGGACGGAAGAGGGGATCCGATGAGCCGCGTATCCAGGTCCAACCTGCTGCTCATGCTGTCGGCGGTCATCTGGGGCTTCGCCTTCGTGGCCCAGCGTCTGGGCATGGAGCACGTCGGCCCCTTCACTTTCAACGCCGTCCGCTTCGCCCTCGGCGCCGCCCTCCTGCTGCCGGTGCTGGCCCTGACCCGCCGGCGGCGTGCGGCCATGACCACCGAGGGGCCGAAACCCGGCGCTTCCGCCACGCTGGCCGCCGGCGCCGCCCTCGGGCTGATCCTGTTCATCGGGTCGTCCCTGCAGCAGACGGGCCTGGTCTACACCACGGCGGGCAAGGCCGGTTTCATCACCGGGCTCTACGTGATCTTTGTCCCCCTGCTCGGTCTGGCCTGGGGCCAGCGGACCGCAGCCGGCGCCTGGGCCGGGGCATTGATGGCCATTGCCGGCCTCTACCTGCTCAGTTTCACCGGGACGTGGACCCTCGCCACCGGGGACACCCTGGTGCTGCTCAGCGCCGTGGCCTGGGCGTTACACGTGCAGCTGGTGGGCTGGCTGGTGCGGCGGTACGACGTGATCCTCCTGGCCTGCCTGCAGTTTGCCGTCTGCTCCCTGTTCAGCCTGCTGGTATCACTGGCCCGGGAAGCGACCACCATCCAGGACCTGCGGGGCGCGGCGCTCCCCATCCTCTATGCCGGGCTGCTGTCCACGGGAGTGGCGTTTACCCTGCAGGTGGTGGCCCAGCGTCACGCCCGGCCGGCCCACACGGCCATCATTCTCAGCACCGAAGCGGTTTTTGCCGTTCTCGGCGGCTGGATGATCCTCGGTGAGCAGTTGTCCCTGCGCATGATGGCCGGCTGTGCCCTGATGCTGGGCGGAATGCTCCTGGCCCAGCTGGGCCCGCAACCCGCAACCCGCGCCCAAAACGCTGATTGACAGAATGCCCCGCCAGGCTTATCTTTACCGTAGCAGTTTCGGGCTTGCCTGGTTCTTTTCCAACGCTGTTGTGTCGAGCCTCCCTCATCTTTACAGCCGCGACAAGCGGTTCCGCGCACCAGCAACCGGAGGATATCGGTTATGAAACGTTTCGCCCCCGTCCTCGTCTCGCTGATCATCATTGCCCTCCTTGTCTGGGCACCCAGTGTCCACGCGGCCTGGTCCACGGATCCGGCGGTGAACCTGGCCATTGCTGACCGCACGGCGGACCAGGCCCAGCCGAAGATCGCACCCACCTCCGACGGCGGTTGCTACATCAGCTGGTTCGACAATGCCGCCGGCGGCTACGACGTCTACCTCCAGCGCCTCGATGCGGCCGGTGACGAGCAGTGGGCCCACAACGGCATGCTTATCGCCGACCGCTCGTTCAGCTCCACCGAGGACTACGGCCTCGACGTGGACAATTACGGCTACGCGGTGCTGGCTTTCCGTGACGACCGTTTCGGCGCCACGAGGATTACGGCTGTGATGGTGGACCCTGACGGCGCCATGCTCTGGGGGGCCAACGGCATACAGCTGACCAGCGGCGAAGAGGTCTATTCCCCCCGGATCGCCGGCACCTCTGACGGCAACGTGGTGGTGGGGTGGACCGAAGCGTCAACTACCAAACTGCAAAAACTGACTAACGACGGAGTGCCCCAGTGGGGGACCGGCGTGGTCCTCTCCGACACCGGCGCCGCCAATTTCTCCATCTCCGACATCCACGGTTCCGATTACGGCCATGTGATCGTCTCCTGGGTCAAGTGGGGGCCGATGTTCTGGGATCCCAAGCACCTCTGGGCCCAGAAAATCTCAGCCGAAGGCGTTGCCATGTGGACCACCCCCGGGCCGCACGTCATCGTCTTCGACGGTGATTCGCTGCAGTTCGGCAACTACCCCACCTTCACCACCGACGGCAGCGGCGGCGCGGTCTTCTCCTGGTATGGCACCAGCGTGCTGCAGTGTTACGCCCAGCGCATCCTCTCCGACGGCAGCGAGCAGTTCGCACACAACGGGGTCAGCGTTTCCACCAATGCCACGCGGCTGCGGGTTTCCCCCGACGCCTCCTTTGACCCGGCCACCGGGAACATGTATGTCTTCTGGACCGAGCTGAACTCCAGCCAGTCGCAACACGGGGTGTACGGGCAGAAGCTCTCCAGTCTCGGCCTCCGTCTCTGGGGCACCTCGGGCAAGGAGCTGGTTCCCGTGGGCGTCCCCACCCGCACCTTCATCAACACGCTGCAGGACGGTGACGGCGCCATGGCCTTCTGGATCGAGTCGCCCAGCTATGGCAACGACGTGATCAAGGCCACCCGGGTGGACGGCAACGGCGACTTCGTCTGGACCGGTGACATCGTCGAGGCCGGCAGCCTGCCCAGTGGCAAGGGCCGGCTCAATGCCGCCATGAGCAGCGAAGGGTACGCCATCCTGGCCTGGTCCGATGACCGCGCCGGGCACCTGGACATCATCGGTCAGAACGTCAATGCGGACGGGACGCTGGGCTATGTCTCGGCATCCACGGTGTCGACGGATCTCACCTGTCTGCCGGGATCGGGCACGGTGCCGTTCACCGCATCATTTACCGTGACGATCAACAACGAGTATTCCGGGCTGGGCCGGCGGATGGCGGGACGGATCAACGTGGCCCTGGCCAACGGTTCCAGCGTGGGGAACTGGCGGGCGGGATACACCAATATCGACGCGGACGGCAGTTATATCACCGGCTGGAACACCACCATCCCGGCCATCGGAACGGTGATCGGCACCAACACCTTCACCCTGGTGGTGGAGGACGTGACGCCGTCGCCCTACAACCAGCCGCCCTATCCGCCGGCTGGGGACACCGCTTCCGGCAACTGTACGGTGGTGGGTATCGCTCCCTGACTTCCGCCAGGGCGCTGAGCCCGTTCCGGCATGTTCTCAGTCCACGGGACCGGTGGCGGCTGTCCCGTGGCCGGGGGGATTCACCACTTCAGTTTGAAGCTCACACCGTAGCGGCCCTGGTCGATGATCGGTGATTTGGAGTAGCTCTTTGGTGATTCGGTGAAATAGTAGCCGCTGATGATTCCCAGGGCCGCACCAGCCAGCACATCACCGGGATAGTGCTTGTCCAACTCGCCCTCCACCCGGCTGTAACCAACGAAGGCCGCGCCGATGTAAGCCGGCAGGCCGTAGCCCCAGCCGTATCTCCGTTGAAGGAATGTCGCTCCCTGGAAGGCGGCCGAGGTGTGTCCGGAGGGGAAGGAATGCCCGCCGTTCCCTTCCGGGCGCTGGCTGTTTATGCTGTATTTCAAGCTTTGGGTGATGGTGAAGGTGCAGAAGAAGGAGTAGTAGAACTGCTTCCTTCCCTCAGGATCCTTTTTGATGAAGGTGGTGGTGTAGGCCGCCGATGGGATCAGCACCTGGAGGATGTCACCCGCCTGTTCCATGGCGCTTTGCGCCTGGGCCGGTACAGTGAACGGGACCGCGGCCAGGAGTGAGCAAACGACCGGAAGCCAGGGTGCCGTGCCATGTTTCAGAATGCCCGGCCAAGTGGACGGCGAAGAAAATTTCATTGCATTTCTCTTTGCTCATGAGCGCTTGGCTGAGTGGGTAAGGGCTGGGAGATGTCCTTGGGATATATGGTGGATCATTTTCGTTTCAACGGGAGACCACGGTCAGGTTCTTGAAAATGGCATACGTGTCTTTCTCGGCGATCAACCGGAAATGGCCGTCGCCGGCGTAACCGAGATATTGTGGGGAACCCTTTTCCACCACCACCAGGGACCCGGAACCGTCAGCCCGGCTCGTCCCCCGGTTCATTTTAACCCCGCCGGTTCTGGTCGAGCCGCTGCCGGCATCGAAGGCCCCGGAATACTTCAAGCAGCCATCGAACTGGATGGGACGCTGTTCGGAATCGGCCCATGCCTGGCATTCCGTGACCATTTTTTTTTGCGAATAGCCATCGATCCTGTCGTAAAAAAAGAAGACCAGCCCGATGAACAGGAAGGGAAACCAGAGCGCGAACGTGATGTGCGACCGTTTCAGCATGCCGGTTCCCCTTTCGGCACCGCCCGAAGCGCCCCGGCGATGAGCAGGGCCAGCGCGGGAAGCCCCGGATAGACGTAGGTCACCACAGTGCTCCAGGAAAAGGTGAAGAAGACCATCGGAGTGAGGGCCCAGAGCAAGAGAAACCCCTGCGGGTCCCCACGGAATGTCTTGAACGCCCGGAACCTCGGCCAGAGGTGCGAGAAAAACGTCCAGGGGAAGGCTTGGCCACAGCGGCTGGTGGAGAAGAGTAATTGAGTATTATTACACCCGGGATTGCTGCCTTCCATCAGCAGGAATCCAGGGCGCCGCGAAGCTGAGCACCAGCATCGTGGTCGTAGAACCAGGGGAGTGCGCCGTGATACCAGACGTCGCCTGTAGACGTCCAGGGCATAGTAGTCAAGGCTTACCGCCCGCAGCAGACCGAGCCCCAGTCGCCGTCGAAGACCCCCAGGCACTCCGCTCTCGAGGATATCTACGGCGAGACTACTCCGGAAAGGACGAAATGGAGCGGCATCGAACAGAGGATTACCACCGCCAGGAGGGCCGTCCTGAGGTCGAACAGATCGACGGCGACGGCAAAGAGCAGGCCCGCGGTGAGTAGCAGGAGGATGAACGATGGCAGCCGGACGGCGAAATCGGTGTGGCCGAAAATGGACATGCTCGCCGCGGAGAGCCAGAAGGAGAGCGGGGGCTTGGCCATGAAGGGTTCACCCATCAACCAGGGCACAACCAGGTCTCCGCTCGACTCCATCTCCCGGGCGATCTCGGCGTAGCGCGATTCGGACTTGTCGATCAGCGGATAGAGGCCGAGCGAGACCAGACGGATGGAGACGATGGCGCAGAGCAGCAGGACGAGCAGGGGAACGTCGAACCGGTGGCGTCCCTCCCGGTCGCCGTCGGCCGCAGGGCGAGACCGCCGGGCCCACCGCGGGACGGGAGTCGGACCGGAAAACGCGCTTCCGGCTTTCAGGCTCATTCGGTCATCTCCCTGCACCGTATTGCGAATCCATATTAAAGTTCCGAGATTCAATACCGGGAATGATCGCCGGTTCGGTTGATACAAAACACGCCGATGCCGAACCGCTCAACAGAAAGCGTAGTCTTTTAAACATGAGAGGACAGTGAGAATCGACGAAATAACATCTTCGTCTCCTCAGCGGGTCTCCGCTGTGGGGGGCGATCCCGGCGCGTCCCTCTCGATCCTGCTCAATTTGAATTCCTCATCGATCAGCAGACCGAGAGCGATTGCCCGGGCGAGATGGGTGCGGGGACGTAGCGGGCACAGCCTGGTGCGAGCAGCAACGCGAGCGCGAGGCCAAGGAGAATTCTGATTGCGGACCCGCATTGTGTGTGGAGCCCGTTCCGGCAGGTTCTCAGTCCACGGGATCGGTTGCGGCCGGTCCCGTGGCTGGAATGGCGACCGTGATCAAGAAGTCGCCGCCCACCTCGGACTCCACGTCCACCTCACCACCCAGCATGGTCACCGCGCGCTTGACCAGGGTCAGGCCCAGTCCGCTGTGGCCCCGTACCGAGTTCCTGGATTTGTCCCCGCGCCAGAACCGGTCGAACACGAAGTTTGCCGATCCCCGGGAGACCTGGCTTCCGCTGTTGCGGACCCGAATCGACGGCTGGATGTTGTTGAACGAAGTCTCGATCTTCACCCGGCCGTTCTCGTCGGCGTGCTCTACGGCGTTTCCCACGATGTTCTGGATCACCAGGCTGAACAGCGAGAGGTCGGTGATCAGGGCGTCATTGCGATCCAGCGCCCACTGCACCTCCAGACCCCTCTGACGGGCCCGGTCCTCCAGAGCGGCCCAGGCGGTGCGCAGCAGCTGGTTGACCTGCAGCGGTTCTGGCTGTAGGTCCACTTGGCCGGACTCCAGCCGGCCCTGGTAGAGCAGTCTGGAGACCATGTCCTGCATCTGCAGCGTGATCTCCAGGCACTCGTCCAGGCCCTCGCGGTATTCTTCCGCCGGCCTCGGTTTTGAACGCACCACGTCGATAATCGAACGGAGGCCGGAGAGGGGCGTGCGCAGTTCATGGGCGATGTCGGCGCTGAAGGAGCGTTCGCGTTGGAAGGCCCTGGCCAGGCGGTCGAGCAGATGATTCAGCTGGTTGATGATCGGCCGGACTTCCTGCGGGCCGGGCCTGCCGGCAAGGCCGCTGGAAAGGTTCTTCTCGTCCAGCATGCCGATCCTGCCGGCCAGCTGGTTGAGCGGCAGCAGCGCCCGGTGGATCACCAGGGAAAGAACAGCGATGGAGACCAGGATGGTCAGCAGCCCCAGCAGGGCCAGCCGGGTCAGCATGCGGGAGAGTGTCAGGTCTACCGGCTCGGTGTGGCGGGCCAGAACCAGGGTCACCAGGGGAATCTCACGGTCCTCGTCACTACCGGCTTCACCCCCTTCGCCTCCGTCCTCCTCATCCTCCTCCTTTTCCTGCCGCGGTTTGAAGGTCAGGCCCACGGACCGGCCGTTATTACCGTCGGGAAGATTCACCCAGAGGAAGCCTTCGGAATTTAGTGGGCCGGAGGGTTTCGGAAGATCGTTTGCGCCCAGGGAGGGAGAGCGGTAGATCACGCGATTCTCCGGCAGCCAGACCTGGAGATAGCCGGGGCGGGCGGATTCCCTGTAGCTCAGGAGTTTCAGTTCGGCAAAGTCGAGCACCACCCCGCCTTTCTCGAACTCGATGGTGGAGGCCAGCATCCGTGCTTCGTCGAGCAGAGCGGCGTCAAACAGTTCCACCAGGTTTTTTCGCTCCAGCATGTGGAACAGCAGGCCCAGCACCAGCAGAACCATCACCATTCCCGCCGAGGTGCCGAAGAGCAGGGTTGTGCGCAGGGACCGCATCAGGGGTTTACCTCCAGGACATACCCCATGCCGCGGCGGGTGTGGATCAGGCGGGGGCCGCCGTGCTGTTCCAGCTTCTTGCGCAGGTAGCCGATGTAGACGTCCACCACGTTGCTGTTGATCTCTTCGGCAAAGTCGTAGAGCTGCTCCCAGACCTGGGTCCGGGTAACCACCCGGCCGGTGCGCGTGGCGAGAAACTCCAGCAGGGTATATTCCCGGGCGGTGAGGTCGATCTGCCGGCCCGCCCGTTTGGCGGTTCGGGCGGACGTGTTGATCTCCAGGTCGGCCACCCTGATCACCGCTGTCTTGTCGCCGTTCTTCCGCCGGAGCAACGCCCGGACCCTGGCCAGCAGCTCTTCGAACTCGAACGGTTTGACCAGGTAGTCGTCGGCCCCGAGGTCCAGGCCGTGGACCCGGTCATCGAGGGTATCCCGGGCGGTGAGAATCAGCACGTGGACCGTTCGGCCCTCGTCGCGCAGTCGTTGGAGGATGGTCAGGCCGTCGATCCGGGGCAGCATCAGGTCGAGAACGATCAGGTCGAAGTCGCCCTCGAGGGCCAGTTCCAGCCCGTCGGCGCCATTGGTTGCCGGGGTCACCGCGAAGCCCTCCTCGCTCAGGCCCATGGTGATCGACTTGAGCACCGGCGGGTAGTCCTCGATCACCAGGACTTTCTGCTGCCTCTCCATCGGCGTCACCTCCCGGGCCTCCCCGGCGGGTAGCCCCGCCCGTCAGTCGTCGTCAACTTCACTGTCATCATCCCCGTCGTCGTCAGCGTCGCTGTCCGCATCGTCGTCGCCGAGGGCCCGTCCGACGAGCGAACCATCGGCGGCGAAGGTCATCTCCACCTCTTCGCCGTCCACCTTCCACTCCGCCTCATATTCAATGCGGTCGCCGAAGCGCACTTCCTCGATTTCGGTGATCCGGTGCTCTCCCGCCTCGGCCAGCATCGCTTCTTTCACCGGCAGCGGGACATCGTCCAGGGAGACGTCCCGTTCCTTGACCTCCTCGCGGGCGGCATGCGGTGTGTCGGCGGTTCCCGGTCCCGAGGCATGCCGGGGGCCGCAGGCCAGTACGAAAACAGCGACGGTGACGCAAATGAGCATGGTCGATTTGCTGTTCATTTCTTCCCTCCCTGGTGGCGCCCGGTTTCCGGGCCCCTGTTGCGAAGCACGGCCGGTCCATTCGGGGGTTCACTATATTCCGACAACATGAAAGGAAGATGAGAAGAAATATAACTCATGGTATTCTAGGCCGATGAGCGGACCGTTCCCAAGAATACGATCCCGGAAATCGGCTTCACCACCGCCCTTCGAGTTTCCCGCCGAGCTGCTGCGGATCGCCGAGGAAATTGAAGGGCGGGGGGTTCCAGGCCTATGTGGCCGGCGGTGCGGTGCGTGACCTGCTGCTGGGGCGGCCGGCAGCCGATTGGGACGTGGCCACCGACGCCCGGCCGGAGGAGGTGCAGCAGCTTTTCGGGCGGGTGGTGCCCACCGGCATCCGGCATGGCACCGTGACCCTGGTCCGCGGCGGTCAGCACTACGAGGTGACCACCTTCCGCACCGGGCGGCAGGGCCGTTTCTCCCGGTCGCTGGAACGTGACCTGGCCTACCGTGATTTCACCTTCAACGCCATGGCCTGCGACCCGCTGGAAAACCGGCTGGTGGACCCCTTTGACGGAGCCGCCGATCTGCGGCACGGCGTGGTGCGTGCGGTGGGTTCGGCCGACGGCCGGTTTGCCGAAGACCCGCTGCGCATCTTCAGGGCGGTACGCTTTGCCGCACTGTTCCGCTTTCGTCTCGAGGCCGAAACGGCGGCGAGCATCCCCCGCCACCTAGAGGCCTTCCGGCAGGTGGCCCCGGAGCGGGTCCGCGAGGAACTGTTCCGGCTGCTCCTCGCCCCCCGGCCCTCCGAGGGGCTGGAGCTCATGCGGCGCACCGGGCTGATGGCCGAGGTGCTCCCCGAACTGCTGGAGGGGTGGCGCCGGCAGCAGAATCACTACCACCGCTATACCATCTACCGCCACATCATGATCTGTGTCGATTCCACCCCGGCCGAGCTGGACCTGCGGCTGGCCGCCCTGCTGCACGACGTGGCCAAGCCGCGGGTGCGGAAGAAGATCGATGGCATCTTCCGTTTCCACAACCACGAGCAGGCCAGTGCGCGCCTGGCCCGGGAGATCCTCGGACGGCTGCGCTGCAGCCGGGCCAGGGTGGAACGGGTGACCCACCTGATCCAGCAGCACATGTTCCATTACCAGCCGCAGTGGAAGGATGCCGCGGTGCGGAGGCTGGTCCGCCGGGTGGGCCAGGAGCATCTGGAAGACCTGTTCGCGCTGAGACGCGCCGATGTGAAGGCCCACGGAATGCCCAGCGACGACCTGGAACTGCTGGAGGAACTTTCGGGTCGGATCGCACGGCTGGTCAGCGAGGAGCCGCCGCTGGGGGTCTGCGACCTGCAGGTCAGCGGAAAGGATGTGATGCGGGTTACCGGTCTCGCCCAGGGGGCCGAGGTGGGGCGGTTGCTCGAGGCGCTGCTGCAGGAGGCGCTGGAAGACCCGCTGACCAACCAGCGGGACCGGCAACTGGCGCGGCTGCGGCAGTGGCGGGACGATCCGGCCGGCACCGGGGGGGGCAGCGGATGAGCGGGGGAGGGCGGCGGTGGCGGTGGGGCTGCCTGGTGGCTGCGATTATTGCCGTTGCCCTGCTCTGCGGCCTGTCGGCGTTGATGGGGAGCGAGGCGATGTGGATGAAGCTCGGTGACCTGGTGGACCGGACATTTCTCTTTTACCCCCGGGCGGAGTGGGTGGCCACCCCGGAGGATGGTGGTGTTCCCTTCGAGGATCTGCTGCTCACCACCGAGGACGGTACCGCCATTTCGGCCTGGTTCGTTCCGGCCCGCGACCCGCACGCGCCGGTGATGCTCTTCTGCCATGGCAATGCGGGAAATATCTCTCACCGGGTGCACAACCTGGTGCTGCTCAACCGCATCGGGGTTTCGGTGCTCATCTTCGATTATCCGGGGTTCGGCCGCAGCGGCGGCAGGACGCTGGAAGCCGGCGTCTACCGGTCGGCCCACGCCGCCTACCAGTACCTGCGGGATGAACGCGGCGTGCCGGACGAGAAAATCGTGCTTTTCGGCCGGTCGCTGGGTGCCGCGGCCGCAGTGGAACTGGCCTCGGGGGGACGGGGCCGCGCGCTGATCATGGAGTGCGCCTTCACCGATCTCTACGAGATGGGCCGCCACCTCTATCCGCTACTGCCCCTGCCTCAACGGTTGAAACGGAAATATCCCACTGCCGAGCGTCTGGCCGGTCTGCGCATGCCGGTGCTGATTATCCACGGCGAAGCCGACAGGCTGGTGCCGGTGAGCATGGCCCGCCGGTTGCACCAGCTGGCCCGCCGGCCCAAGGAGCTCTACCTCATCCCGGGCGCCGGTCACAATGACACGGTGATGGTGGGCGGCGGCGAGTACGGCAACCGGATCAGGACATTTGTCACCACCTGGGTCCGCCCTTGAACAGCCGTCCGCACCTGCAGTCTCCGCTGTGGCGACAATTCTCCGCAACTGATTGAAAACAAAGAAAAAATTGATTTATTTTCTGCCGCGCCGATGAGCCCCCTACCCGGTTGCTTTCACCCTAAGTCGTCGCTATACTTACCGCTTACGCTGGCAGACCGCCGGCCCCGGGAAAGGCTTCGATACATTTTTACATATTGTTTTTCGGTTCGATTCTGGGAGACCAAAACATGTTGGGAATTTTCATTGGCGTCATTGCGGCGGTGGTGGTCATCGCGCTGATCATCTGGATGGTGGCCCGGCAGTATACCAAGGTGGGCCCGAACCAGGTGCTGGTCATCTCCGGCGGACGGGCGCGGACCATCACTCTGGCCGACGGCACTTCGAAGAAGATCGGCTACCGGGTGGCCATCGGCGGCGGCACATTCGTCAAACCGTTGGTAGAACAGGCCGAAGTTTTACCGCTGGACATTGTCTCCGCTGATTTCGAGATCTCCGACGTGATCTCGGTCAACGGGATCAACGCCGTGGTTCGCGGGACGGCCCAGGTCAAACTCGACGGCGCCGAGCCCAACGTTTACCTCGCTGCCGAGCAGTTCCTCGGCAAGAGTTCCAGCGAGATTCTTGACGTGGCGCTGAAAGCCGTGGAGGGCGCCGTGCGCACCATCATCGGCACCATGAAGCTCGAGGCGATCAACCGCAGCCGCAAGGAGTTCGCCGCCACGGTGAACGCCGAGATCGAACCGGTGTTCAGCGGCATGGGCCTGAAGCTGATGTCGTTCAACCTCAAGGAAATCCAGGATACCCAGGGGTATCTCGCCGCCCTGGGCAAGCCAAAGATCGCCGAGGCCCGGCGTGATGCCGAGGTGGCCGAAGCCGAGGCGGCGCGGGACGCACTGATCAAGTCGGCCGAGGCCCAGAAGGAAGGGGACGTGGCCAAGCTGCAGGCTGAAGCGGAAGTGGCCGAGGCGGCCAAGGCCTTCGAGATCAAGAAGTCCACCTTCCAGGCCGAGATCAACTCCACCAGGGCCAAGGCCGACCACTCCTACGACCTGGAGCGGCACAAGCAGAACCAGGTGGTCAAGGACGAGGAGTTCAAGGTCAAACTGCTGGAAAAGACCAAGGGTATCGAGCTGGAGGAGAAGGAAACCCTCCGCCGGCAGAAGGAACTGGACGCCACGGTGAAACTGGCCGCTGACGCCGAGGAATACCGGCTTACCGCCGAGGCCCGCGGCCGCGCCGAAGCGGCCCGCGTGGAAGGGACCGCCGGCGCCGAGGTGCAGCGGCTGCAGGGCGAGGCCGAGGCCTTTGCCATGCAGAAGAAGGCCGAGTCCTGGAGCAACTACAACCAGGCGGCCATCGCCGAGATGCTGATCGAAAAGATGCCCGAACTGGCTGCCAGCATCTCCGAACCGCTCTCCAGGGTGGAGAAGATCATCATGGTCGACGGTGGCAGCGGTGCCAGCGGCGCCTCGCGAATCACCGGCCAGGTGGCTTCGGTGATGGCCCAGCTCCCCGACGTGGTGGAGGGGCTCACCGGTTTCGATCTCAAGCAGCTGCTCGGCACCCTTCAGAAAAAGAAGGATGATTCCGGGTCTGAAGGCGGCACCAACTGATCCAGCTGCCGGAGGGACCATTGATGAGCATCATTGCGGACAGGATCAGCCGGATCGAGGAATCCACCACGCTGAAGATCGCGGCCCGGGCCAAGTCCATGCGCGCCGAAGGCATCGACGTGGTGGACTTCAGCGTCGGCGAACCGGATTTCAACACACCGGACAATATCAAGGAGGCGGCCAAACGGGCCATCGACGACAACTTCACCGGCTACACGGCCAGTGACGGCATTCTCGAACTGCGCCAGGCCATCGTTCAACGATACCGTGAGGACTACGGTCTGGAGTATGAGCCGAACCAGGTGATCGTCTCCTGCGGCGCCAAGCACTCCCTGTACAACACGGCCATCGCCCTGTTCAACAAGGGCGAGGAGATGATCATTCCGGCGCCGTACTGGGTCTCCTACCCGGCCATGGCCAGCCTGGCCAAGGCTGAGGGCGTGATCGTGCCCACCCGCGAGGAGAACGGCTTCCGGCTCACCGCCGAGGAACTGAAGGCGCACATCAACGTCAACACCAAGGCGCTGATGCTCAACAACCCCTCCAACCCCACCGGGTCGGCCTACAGCCGGAAAGAGCTGGAAGCTATCGCCCAGGTGGTGCTGGATGAGGGGCTCTACGTCATCGCCGACGAGATCTACGACAAGATCCTTTACGACGATTTCCGTTTCACCCCCTTCGCCGCACTGAGCGAGGAGGTCCGGCAGCGGACGGTGACCATCAACGGTGTCTCCAAGACCTACTCCATGACCGGCTGGCGGATCGGTTACGCCCTGGCACCCCGCGAGATCATCTCCGCGATGAGCAAGGTGCAGAGCCACTCCACCTCCAATGCCAGCTCGGTGGCCCAGAAGGCCGGTCTGGAAGCCATCGCCGGCCCGCAGCAGGAGGTGAGCAAGATGGTGGCCCAGTTCCAGCAGCGGCGGAACTTCCTGCTGGAGCGGCTCACCGCCATCCCCGGTATCTCCTGCCACAAGCCGGAAGGGGCCTTTTACCTCTTCCCCAACGTTCGGTCCTTTTTTGGCACCGAGCACGGGGGGATGGTGATCCGCAACGCTTACGGGCTGGCCCACTACCTGCTGAAGAAGGCCAGAGTGGCCGTGGTACCCGGTGAGGCTTTTGGCGGGCCGGACAACATCCGGCTCTCCTACGCCAGTTCAATGGAGAATCTGGAGAAGGGGATCGACCGCATCGCCGAGGCCCTGGCGTTGCTCAAGCCCACCCTGGCATCGCGGAAGGTGAAGCTGGACAACAGTTTCACCACGGTGACCAGGCGGGTCGCCCCCCGGATCGACCTGGCCGACTCGATGCGGGACGGGATGGTGGCCGAAGCCGAGGAGCGCCTGCCGCACCACAACTATTTCGAGTGGAACGCCAACATCGGCGGGGTGATCCTCCAGCTGCGCACCAACGTCCGTCACCTCTATGACTTTTGGATGGAGAACTGGTACCCGGCGCTGATCGAGTCCGACCTCGAACCCCACGGCGTGATCTATGCCGTGGACGGAGTTCCCGGCCGTGAACCGAGCGCGTACTACCATCCCGAATCGCGCACTGCCCTGATTTTCAACAGCACCTACTATGGCCAGTGCAAGAGCATGGCCCTGGGCATGGTGGCCGACATCAGCGAACGGCTGCTGGACGTGCACGGGGTGTATGGCGCCTGCGTCGACATCGGCGGTGCGGGAACGTTGCTGCTGGGGGCCAAGGGCTCGGGCCGGCGGCGCCATTTCTACCGCCTGCTGGAACAGGACGACGTGCGCTTTGTTTCCGAGGACTGGCTCAACGTGCGCTACCGCGGCGGCAAGGCCCAGGCGGACAACGTGGAGCGGAAGGTCTACCTCAAGACCCGGCTGGCTCACGACTACCCCAACTTCTCCCGTCTGTTTGAAGACAGCCGTTGCGAGAACGTGGTGATGAAACGTGCCTGGTGCGAAGACCACCAGTGCCAGTTGGGCGAGTGCCAGCTGGATCACGGCGAGCCGTTCTGTTTCCACGGTTCCACCTATTCCCGGGTCATGGTGGACCCGGTCTGGTTCGGGGGCCCGGGCAAGTATGTTCGCCGGACGGCGCTGGAGCGGGTGGTGCTGCTCACCGACGATCGGAAATCACCACCGGTGAGCCGGATCGACGGTGACGAGGCATTGGCCCAGATGGCTTCCGCCGGTGAGGGGTCCGGTCCCCTGTCCAGTTCCTCGCCGCTGGACACCAGCAGCTATTTCACCAGGCATCCGGTGGTTCACGTAAGCGCGCCGGTGTCTGCCCCCGTCCGGACGGACGGCGCGGGCACTCCGTTCTTCAATCCGCACCTGCTGGTTTCCCGGCCGGAGCGGCTGGACACCCAGGAGCGCTACTTCCGCTACCTGCTGCGCCTGGTGCCCTGTTACCTGGTCAACAGTTCGGCTGGAGCGGAGGACACGGTGCAGTCCAGAATTCGCGACCTGGTCCGCGGTTCATAGACTCCGCCGGGCCATCACCCGCGCTGCAGCCCCCCCTGCCCCCGGCCGGCATTTGCCCGACCGGGGGCTTTCCTGTCTAATAGGCGCCCTGCCCCTTTACTGGAGATTTCGTAAAGTATCGTTCGGGGATAACCGAAAGGAATGACAGGTAAGTAGTCTGTCCGCGCCCCGGGTGTGGTTGGCCGGGGCGAATAGAGATTTTCCTTGGGTGGGGGTGCTGTCCAATCCTGCCTGAATCCGGGGTCACCCGTATGGCTCAAACAAAGCCCAAGCCGGAACTGTCGGCCACCGTGCCGGAGGAGCTTCAGCCGCTCTTCGAGCAGGCGGAAAAGTCCATCCGCACGTTTTTCAGTGACCGGGATGACCGCCCGCTGTCCGGTTCGATCAACATTTCGGGTGAGCGCTACATGCTCATTCGGGCCGCCTCCCTCTCCACCGAATTCTTTGACCAGGTGATGCAGCTCTACCGGGACCGGGGGGAGGAAAAGGCTCTCCAGGTGGCCAACAGCCTGCTCTTCGATATCGCTCACGCCATCGGTCGCGCTGATGCCAGAAACTTCCGCGACAAAATGGGCGTGGACGACCCGGCGGAACTGCTGGCCCTGGGGCCGGTCCACTTCGCCCATTCCGGGTGGGGCCACGTGGCGATCCATCCCGATTCGAGCCCCACCGCGGACCTCGACTATTTTCTGCACTTCAACCATGACAATTCCTCCGAGGCCGATGTCTGGGTGCGCAGCGGCCGGACATCCCCGCGACCGGTCTGCGTGATGAGCGGAGGCTATTCCTCCGGTTGGTGCGAGGAGTGTTTCGGCGTCTCCCTGGTCACCGTCGAGCTGGAATGCCGGGCGGCCGGTGACGATCAGTGCCGGTTCATCATGGCCCACCCCTCGAAAATCAGGGAGAAACTGATCCTGATGGGTGGCGAGAACCTTGCTCTCTCCGGAACTCCGGATATGGTGGATATTCCCGAGTTTTTCCAGCGTAAGCGGGTGCAGGAGGAACTGACCATCCAGGTGGAGCAGAAGACCACGGAACTGCGGGAAGCCAACGAGAAGCTGCGGCGGGAACTGGCGGAGCGGAAAAAGGCCGAGGAGGCCCTGCGGGAAAGCGAGGAGCGGTTCCACACCCTGTTCGAGGAATCGCGGGACGCGATCTTCATCAACAGCCGCGACGGCCGGTTCGTCGAAATCAACCAGTCGGCGCAGGATCTTTTCGGCTACGATCGGGAAGAATTGATGAACATGCGCGCCGCGGACCTCTACGTCAATCCCGAAGAGCGCTTCCGTTACCAGGAGTATATCGAAAAAGAGGGATCGGTCCGTGACTGGGAGCTGGACCTGCGCAACAAATCGGGTGGTGTGCGGCACTGCCTGCTCACCGCCAGCCTGCGCCGTGACGCGTCCGGGGACATCATCGGCTACCAGGGGATCATCCACGACATCACCCAGCGGCGCCAGGCCCTGGAGGCGCTCAAGGAGAGCGAGGAACAGTTTCACGCCCTGTTCGAGGAATCGCTGGACGCGATCTACATCACCACGGTGGAGGGGAAGTTCGTCGCCGTAAACCGGTCGGCCCTCGAACTCTTCGGCTACACGCTGGAAGAGATGATCGGGATGAACGCCGCGGCACTCTACGCCAACGTCGATGACCGGCAGCGGTTCCAGGAGGCGATCCGGACCAGCGGCTCGGTGAGCGGGTTCGAAGTGACGCTGCTGCGAAAAAACGGCAATCAGCGGCATTGCCTGCTCACCTCTTCCCAGCGCTACGACTCGGAGGGCCGGGCGGTGGGCTACCAGGGCATCATCCGCGACATCACCGATCAGAAGAAAGGCGAGCAGGCGCTGCGGGAAAGCGAGGAGAAATTCAGGGCGATCACCGGAACGGCCACCGATGCCATCATCCTGATGGACAACACCGGTTTGATCTCTTACTGGAACCCGGCCGCCGAGAATATGTTCGGCTACTCCGCCGCGGAGGCGGTGGGACAGAACCTGCACCAGTTTCTTGCTCCCGAAGAATACCACCGGGACTTTTACAAGGGGTTCGGACGGTTCCAGAAGGAAGGCCGGGGCAACGTCATCGGCCGGACAGTGGTGCTGATGGCGCTGAAGAAGGACGGCTCCACCTTCCCCTTTGAAATCTCCACTTCGGCGATGAAGATTCGCGGCAAGTGGCACGCCGCCGGCATCATCAGGGACATTTCCGAACGGGAGCGGGCCCACGAGGAACTGAGCGAGTCACGGGCCATGCTGCGGCTGGTGATGAACACCATTCCCCAGTTTGTCTTTTGGAAGGACCGCGAGTCGGTCTACCTCGGCTGCAACGACCTCTTTGCCCAGGCCGCTGGTGTGGGATCGTCGGAAGCGATCATCGGTAAGACCGACCATGACCTGGCCTGGACCACGGAGCAGGCAGAGCTCTTCCGTGAGACGGACGCTCGGGTGATGGCGGCCGACATCCCCGAGTTCCACATCATCGAGTCTCAGGCACAGGCTGACGGGAAGCAGGCCTGGCTCGACTCCAACAAGGTGCCGCTGCACAACTCCGGGGGCGATGTGATCGGTATCCTCGGGACCTACGAGGACATCACCAGCCGGGTGGTGGCCGAGGAGGAGAAAGAGCGGATGCAGGCCCAGCTCCTCCAGGCGCAGAAAATGGAGGCGGTGGGTACCCTGGCCGGCGGGGTGGCCCACGATTTCAACAACCTGCTCACCGCCATCCAGGGCTACGTTGACCTGGCGATGATCAAGTCGGCTGATTCCGATCCGTCTCACTGGTATTTGAAACAGGTGAAGCAGGCCAGCCTGAGGGCCGCCGATCTGACCCACCAGCTGCTCCTCTTCAGCCGCAAACAGCCGATGACGTTGATGGTCCTGTCGGTGAACAACGTGGTCAGAGACCTGCTGAAAATGCTCGAACGGCTGATCGGTGAGGACATCGCCATGGAGACCGAGCTGGAAGAGAATCTCTGGGCGGTGCGCGCCGACTCGGGCAGCCTGGGGCAGGTGGTGATGAACCTGGCGGTCAACTCGCGCGACGCCATGCCCGACGGCGGGAAGCTGACCTTCCGCACCGAAAATGTGACCATGACCAGCGCCGATTGCCGCAGCGTCAGCGGCTCGCGGCCCGGGAATTACATGCGGTTGACCGTCAGCGACACCGGGGTGGGGATCCCGGACCAGATGATCGAACATATCTTCGAGCCCTTCTTCTCCACCAAGGGGTCCGAGTCGGGCACCGGCCTCGGTCTGGCCGTGGCCTTCGGTATTATCCAGCAGCACGAGGGCTGGATCACCGTGGAAAGCGAGCAGGGACGAGGCACCAGTTTCAGTGTCTACATTCCGACCACCAGCGAAAAGGTGAGTGCGAGGGACGACGACGAGGTGCCCCTGGAGAGCCTTGGCGGCGCCGGTCAACGGGTGCTGCTGGTGGAGGACGAGGAGGACATTCGGGACCTGATCAACGAAGCGCTGGGCAGCAGCGGCTACCAGGTCTTTCCCGCGGCCAGCGCCGATGAAGCCATGGCGCTCTACAGGGAAGAGGGCGGGGAATTCGACCTGGTGTTCAGCGACGTGGTGCTCACTGACCGCAGCGGCGTGCAGCTGGTGGAGGAGCTGCAGGCCCTTGACCCGGACCTCAAGGTGATGTTCTGCAGCGGGTACACCGACGAGAAGTCGCAGTGGCCGGTGATCCAGAGCAGGGGCTACGCCTTCCTTAAAAAGCCGTTCTCGTTAGTCGACATGCTCCAGCAAATCAACGACATCTTCGTCTGATCGAACATCGTCAGCGGTCCAATGGCGGCGCTGCAGGCCTGGCTCTCGAACCACAGGCGAGGTTTTGTCTTCTGGTTGGCGAGACAAGATGGGGTCAGGCGGGCTTCTTCTTGCGCCGGAAGACCCGGCCCAGGGTGATCGGCAGGTTGAAGAACAGGTCGTAAATCCAGTGTTCGATCAGTGCGCCCTTTTCACCGAAAACGGGAATGATCCGCACTATGCCGGTGGCCCAGTTGCCGGCCATGAACCGGGCCAGGGTGGGGTATTCGGTGACCATCTGCAGCGGGAACCCGAGGTAGCCGACGTAGTGCCAGAAGGAGACGAACACCGCCACGCGGTAGTTGTGCCAGTTCCGCTCCTTGATCATCAGGTAGAGCACGTAGAAGCCCCGGACCAGCGACCCCGGAGAGATGGGGGTGGCCTGGAAGAAGAGCAGAACGCCTCCGGCGTAGAGCATCCCCTCCTCCCAGCTTTTTCCGTAGCGCAGCGAGGCCCAGGCGGCGAGGATCACGGCCACGACCTGGGTCACCGGGACGGTGCAGAGGTGAACCGCCACGCACTTGAGGTATTTCTGGATGAAGGGGTCCCGGGCACTGGCCCTGATCTGGTCCGCCTCCTCGCTGGTCAGCATGCCGTCGCGCTGTCCGGTGTCGATCTGGTCCATCAGCCACTTTTCACGGAAGGCGGCGTTGAAATAGAGCTTCACCGGATAGGTGACCGCGATTTTCAACCGGTCCCAGGCGTAGCGGGGTTCAGTGAAGAAGCGGTGCCATGACGCCGGCAGCCAGCCCAGGAGGAACCGCTGAACGTAGAACCGGACAGGCCGGTCCACCAGCCGGCTCAGCCGCTTGTTCGAACCGCGGCCGTTCCGTTGCCAGCCGATTAGTTTTGCCGCACGGCCGGCGCGAAGCCGGCGGCGAAAGTAGCCGAAGCTGCGCAGCATCCGGCCCAGGTGGCGGCGATAGAGGGCGTTGCCCCAGGCCCGGCGAAACAGCCGGCCGAGGAACGGAACCACGCCGGCGAGCAGGAAAATCAGGAATCGCCAGCCGGACTTGCTCAGCAGGACGGCGTGTTCTTCGTCCACCTGGCCGCGCACCCGCCAGCCGTCCACCAGGCCGTCGCGCACCGAATGGCGCAACTTGCGGTCGGTGAGCAGGCGGACGTGGTGGTGGGTCAGGTCGGGCAGCGAGTCGCGGTAGGCCTGGTCGCGCACTTTCAGCTCTTCCAGCGCCGGCTGGAGGTCGGCGAAGCTGTCACGGTTCTCCCGGCAGAAATCTTCCAGTTTGTCCACGCTGCCCCGGTCGAACTGCACCAGGTCGCCCCGGCCAAGGCCGTTGAGGATCAGGCGGAAGTCGGCCGGGCTCATCGGCAGGAAGGGGAGCAGGGCCAGACCGGCCCGAAAATCGATGGCGGTGAGCCGGCCGCCGGCTTCCACTCCCTCCGCGGTCCGCTTGAGCACGTTGGGCTGGCTCTTCATCGTCCACCACTCGTACTGCCGCGCGAACTCGGGCGCGCCCAGATTGTGCAGCATACGCACGAAGCGGATCATGAACGAACGCTTCTCCAGGTATTCGCGAGAGCCGCCACCGTCGTCCATGATCCTGCCGTCCTTGCGCACTCGCCGGTTACGGCCGATCAGGTTGTCCTCCACCTCGTAAATCCAGGTGCGGCCCTCGATCCACTCGTTGATTTCGGCATAGCTGTCCAGGTTGCTGTCGAAAAAGGTGGCAAAGGTATCCACCACCGAAGCTTCGTCACCCAGATGGATGCGGGCGGCGCGGCGGATCATCTTTTGCCACAGGACACCGCTGCGGGCGGCGTTCTCGTTCACCTGGGCCGAGAACGGCCCCTGGTAGGCAAGCCAGTACAGCGTGTTGCGGAAGAGCAGGGAAAAACCTGACGGCGGAACGATGATTTTCACCGCGTAGGTCCCGCCCTCTTCCAGGCCTTCCAGCGGCCCCTCAGGGGTTTCCAGCCCGATGAGCCGCACCCGGTAGACCTGGCCTGCGAAACCTCCGCCGACGAACTTCTCCACCTCCAGGGTGGCGGTTCCCTGCCGGGCGGGAACCACGCCGGTGACATCCACCGTCATCCGGTCGCCGGGGTCGTAGCGGTCGGGCTTCGTCGGCAGGAGCAGACCGGCACCGGCGATTATCTGCTCCATGCGTTCTTTGAAGTCGCTCATCTTCCCTCATCCGGTTTCGCAACTGCCCGGGTCGGCGCGCGGGCGCGCTATTTCCGCCTGCGCACCTGGCGCGTTCTGTTTCTCATCGATTCAGCGGGATTAGGCCATTAGGAAATTCGGCGGATCGGTACCAGGCGACTCAGCCGTAACGCCACCCGGTGCGGCTGTTGCCCTGACGCTCCCTCGGCCGCCAGGGCTTGAACACGTTGTCGGCGGACGTGTCTTCGCCGGCCTTCGGGTCAGGTGTTTCCGCCCGGCGGACAAAGACCCGGGAGTGATCGTCAGGGCTGATGCGGTATGACTCTTCCGCGGTCTGCAGGATTTCGGTGGCCAGCCCCTCTTCGGCCACCTCTTCAGTGAATCGCCGGCGCCCCTCCACCAGATCCTTAATGTAGCTGTCAATCTGTTCCGGAGAGTAAAACTTGTCCGGGTTGAACGGGCCGAGGTCACCGTCGATGCACTTGACGATCCGCTCCACCCCCAGGGGGCCCATCTCGTAACTGTTGGTGCCCCTGACGTCGCCGCGCTGGATGGCGGCCATCAGGTCGATCGGCACCCGCTCCACCTTGCGGATCATGTTCTTCTTCTTTACGCCGCCCTCGTTGATCGTTTCGATGATCTCGCCCATGCCGCCGGTGTTGTACTGGAAGAAGCTCACCTTGCCGGGGTACTGTTCCGTCAACTCCATGATGATGTCGCGGAAGTGGTTCACCTTGTGCCCCCGGGACCCGACGATGAACGGATCGGTGCCCACGGTGCGCACCGACTCGCCGGCCTTGGACGGCTGGCTGGCGTAGCTGTGGGTCGACTCGCCCCAGAGGTAGGCCAGCACCGCCTGCTCGGGGGTCAGGCGCTGGGCGAAGGACATGATGGTGTTGCGCCGGGTGATGAAGGCGAAGATGATGCCGTCCACCTCGTCCAGCGGCGGGGTGTTCAGGCCCTTGGATGCGATGGGCCTTAGCCGGCCCCGCCGTTCCACCATCAACCTGCTCTTCTGGATCACCGCCCGGCCGTTGGCGCAGAGCGTCTCGTCGAGGAAGTCGGGACGGCCCGCCGAGTCGATCATCACGTTCTCCATCAGCGCCGTCTTGTCGATCAGCGCGTTGTACATCGCCTCCTGCAGCGCTTCGTCCACGTCGGTCTTGACGAAGAACCCGCTTTCGCTGCCCAGTGAGGAGCCGTCGCGCGCAGAGGAAGACGATGTCGTCCTGGGCCACCTCGGTCTCCTCGCCCTTTCCGTAGTCGAGGCCCAGCTGGTGGCAGGACCAGGTGGACTTGCCGGTGGCCGTGAGGCCGAAGAGGAAGACGCCGTATTTCTTCAGCTTGCCGCTTGTCGCGTCCACGCGCGTGGACGATCTTGGTCCCGGCGTGGAGGCCGAGCATGCCCTCCTTGTCGGCGTAGTACATCGCCTGGCGCAGGAAGCCCTTCTTGTCCTCGCCCATGTAGTCGGTGCCCAGGGCGATGTTGATGTTCAGTTCGGGCATAGCCAGCACCTGCTGCCGGATCTTATGCTCTTCCGGGATGTGGATCATGGTGAACTCGGGGACCGGGGTGTTTCTTCAGGCTCTGCGGGTCGCCGAGGGTGTTGCCCCACATGTAAGGCAAGCCGGCAGTTCTTCAGGTCGGCGACGGACATGTAGAGGTTACAGCGGGATTGAACCGGTCGTTGAGACCCATCTGGCGCTCCAGATGGTAGAAGGGGAAGGTGCGGATCACGTGCAGCACCCGCTCCAATTCGTCCGGGGAGTTGGCGATCAGCTCATTGTGCAGGTCGGAGGGACGGGTCAGACGGACCGACGGTCCACCAAGGTAGACTGTGCGGGGCCCGATGCGGCTCGAGGTGGCTGAGCGCCAGCCGTAGGAGCCGAAAATGGTCTTCATTCCGGTCTTGCGCGCCTTGCCTCGAAGTTTGCGCAGGCTCACCCGCTTGATGTTCGGCCCTTCCAGGGCCCGGACCAGTTCGCGGGCAAACTTCTCATATGCCCCGACGTTGTAGATATCCTTGCTCACGTCTCATCCTCTGGGTTTCCGTGCTCCATACCTTTCCCGGGGTGTCCCGGCGATTTGCAAGAGCGAATTCTAGTCTTTCCGGCCGGTCCGCGCAAGCAGGAAGACGGGCCGGCGATCCCCCTGTACGGAAACAGGTTAGGCCGCTCGGTGCCAGCCGGAGGGACCTTCCATGGAACGGGGCCCATCGATGGGGTATCATTCCCCCGGCTGGTTTCCGGAGCTTACGGATCATGGAGTGACATGAAAATGGACAAACCGGATCAGGATAGAAAAGTGACGACCACCAGGGAAGAGGCCCCGGCGACCCTCGACGTGATCTGTGTCGAGTGCGGGGCCCTGATGACCGTGGACCTGGCCACCGGCGCAGTTCTGAGCCACAAGAAGCAGGCGCCCTCGGGCAAGAAGGCCTCGCTTGACGACTTGGCCAGCAGTCTCCGCCAGGGGAGGGAAACCGCCGGTCGGAAGTTTGCCAAGGCAATGGAAGAGCGAAAAAACCGGTCCGACATCCTCGACCGCAAATTCCGAGAGGCGCAGAAACGGGCGGCAAAGGAGAAGGACACCGGTCGGCCTATCCGGGAAATCGACCTGGACTAGAAACCACTTCTGACCTTTTTATAGGGCGTCAAAATGGAACGTCTGCAGAGCGCCTTCGGTCTCCTCGTCCTGTTGGGTCTGGCCTGGCTCTTTTCGGAAGCGCGGCGCAAGGTCCGGCTGAGGCCGGTGATCGCCGGTGTCCTGCTCCAACTGGCTTTTGGTCTGCTCTTTATCCGCTCCCCGGGAAGCCGGGCCTTTTTCCATCTGCTCAACCGGCTGGTGACCTTGCTGGAGGACGCCACCAGGGCCGGGACGTCATTTGTCTTTGGTTTCCTTGGCGGCGCCGACCTCCCGTTTGAGGAATTGTCCCCCGGTGCCTCCTACGTCCTCGCCTGCCGCGGCCTGCCGTTGCTGCTGCTGATGTCGGCCCTCACCGCACTGCTTTTCCACTGGGGCATCCTCCAGCGGGTGGTCGGCGCATTCTCCTTTGTCCTGCGCAAGACCATGGGGATCAGCGGCTGTGAGTCCCTTGGCACTTCGGCCAACATCTTTGTGGGGATGATCGAGGCCCCTCTCTTCATCCGCCTCTACTTCGCCGGCCTGACCCGCAGCGAACTGTTCACCATCATGGCCGGCGGCATGGCCACCATTGCCGGGACGATGATGGTGCTCTACGCCAACATCCTCGGCGGCGTCATCGATGGTGTGCTGGGCCACCTGCTGGTGGCCTCGGTGATCAGTGCCCCGGCGGCCATCACCGTGGCCAAGCTGATGATCCCCGAGTCCGGCACTCCCCGGGAGGGCGACTTCAACATCAGGCCGGAGACCCGCAGCTCCATGGATGCCGTCACCCGCGGCACCCTCCAGGGCCTGGAACTGCTGCTCAACATCGTGGCCATGCTGGTGGTCTTTGTCGCCCTGGTCTTCCTGGTCAACGCCGGTCTCGGCCTGCTGCCCCACTGGGGCGGCGAAGCGGTGAGCATGGAGCGGCTGTTGGGCTGGCTCATGGCGCCCCTGGTCTGGCTGATGGGTGTTGACTGGTCCGAAGCCCGGGTGGCCGGTTCGCTGATGGGGACCAAGGTGGTGCTCAACGAGATGCTGGCTTACATCCAACTGGCCAACCTGCCCGAGGGCGCTCTTTCCCCGCGCAGCCGGCTGATCATGATCTACGCCATGTGCGGCTTTGCCAACTTCGGCTCGGTGGGGATCATGATCGGCGGGATGGGCGCCATCTCCCCTGAGCGCCGCGGCGAGGTGGTGGACCTGGGTCTGCGTTCAATCGTCGCCGGCACCCTGGCCACCATGATGACCGGCTGCGTCGTCGGCATGCTGGGGATCTTCTAAAAGGTGACAGTCACCTGTTGACCAGCGCGTTCAGTGCGTCGTCCATTTCCTCGCGGGAGTACATGGCGGCCTTGCCCACCACGATGTGAACCCTGGTGAAGGGCAGGGGGAGTTTGGCCTGGTTCCAGGCCTTTCTGAAGGTGAAGTAGCGCTCGGGCCAGGCGCGCATGGGGTAAATGGGACGCCCCGACTTTTGCGAGAGGCGGATGATCCCCTCCTTGGTCTTGTAGATCGGACCTTTCGGGCCATCCACCGCCATCGTGAATTTGTAGCCCTTTTTGATCATGCGGATCGAGGCGATGAATCCCCTGACCGCGCCCCTGGTGGACGAGCCGCGGGTGGTCAGGTAGCCGAAGCACTCCAGGGCGGTGGCCATGATGGTCCCGTCCCGGGAGTCGGAAACCATGGCCACGATGTCCCGGTTGCGGAAATAGGGCAGCAGCGCCAGCTCGTCCTGGTGCCAGAAGGCATAGATGTAGTTGTTTCCCGGTTTGGGTGCCCGGTCGTTCAGATCGGCCAGGGCGGCTTCCATGTCTGCGGGATCGGCGTGCAGGCGGTAACGGAAGGTGGCGGAGTAGAGCCGGTAGATCAGCCACAGCGCCCGGCCATAGAATTCCTGCATTCGATACCGGGGTGTGGTGTCTGACCCGGTCATATCCCGTTCTCCAGGCGCCGTGCCGCTTCCAGGAAGTAGGGCGTCACCTTCTCGAAGCCGACGAAGTTCTTGCCCAGCCTGCGGCAGGCTGTACCGGTGCTGCCCAGGCCCATGAAGGGGTCGAGTACCAGCCCCAGACGTTCCAGCCCGTGGATCCGCAGGCACATCTCGGGCAGCCGTGGTGGAAAGGTGGCCGGATGGGGCCGATCCTTGGACCGGCGGGTGATTGTCTCGTAGGGGATGAACCAGGTGTTTCCCCGGCAGTGCAGGTCGCGACCCCCGGCGGCGGCCCAGCGGGTGACATTGCTCTTGTCCTGGTAGGGCACCCCCAGGGCCAGGCGGTCCAGCGGCACGTCCCCGTTTTGGGTCAGGTGGAAGATGTATTCGTGACAGTCATTGACAAATCGTTTGGAATTGATCGGTTTGTAGTGCCCCACCACCACATCGTCGGTGATTGCCGGGTAGCGGCCCGCATCCTCCTTGAGCACCGAGATCGACTTGACCCAGTGGAAGACGTTCTGCAACCGGAAATGCTCGCGGGCCACACCCAGCACCTCGAAGGGCACCCAGGGATCGCGGGGACGGGAACCGACGTTGAGAAAGAAGGAGCCCTGATGGCCCAGCAGCCGCTTCACCGCCGCGAACCAGCGGCCGGTCCACCGGAGGTAGTCGGACCGCGAACCGCCGTCGTCGTATTCCTCGGTACTTGATCCCCAGGTTGTAGGGCGGCGAGGTGACCACCACGTCCACCGAACCGTGTTCCAGGTTGCCCATCCCGGCGAGGCAGTCGCCGTTGACCAGGCGGAGCTGCGCCTTTCCCTCCGCGGTGCGGATCAGCTTTTCGGTGGCGGGCATCACTTTCTCTCCAGGCGAGCGGCCGTTTACTCCGGCGACGCTGACCAACCATTGTACCGCTTTGCCGGTGAACGGAAAAGGCCGGGATCTCCCTGACCTGATCTTTCCCTTGACTCGGCACCTGCCCGGTGCAAACATGATGGGTCGCGGCGGACAGGGGGCATCCCCGGCATACTGTGAACCTGGAGCTCGAATGAGGAAGAACCTGAACAGAACGGAGACCTGGCCGGGCTTGACCATACTGTGCCTGCTGGCCCTGCTGCTCGGTGCCTGGACCTGCAGCGGCCCCGGTGGGGAAGACGCGGCTCTTCGCGAGCCGGGGGAATACGAGGATCACGGCGACATGGCGGAGCCGGTGGGCGAGCCGTCCCCCTCCGACGGCCAGGGGACGGCCGCTCTGGAGGCGTCCGGGCCGGCGGTGGCCGGTTCGCCCGGCACATGGACCATCACCTACACCGCGGCAGACCAGGGAATCGCCGAGGGCGGGGGTGTGGTGCTCCAGGTCTCACCCTTCTGGCAGTGGTCGCCGCCCCAGGACCGCTTCCCCGAGTATCCCGGCTATACCACGGTCACCTGCTCCGACCCCGGCGTTCGTCTGGAACTGTCCACCGGGCAGCACCCGTTCATGGTGGCCCGGGTGAGGGGCAGGGCGCTGAACGCGGGGGAGACCATCACTTTCGTCTACGGTGACACCGGCGGCGGGTCCAGTCCCGGCGGGGCGGCCATCGCCGACCGCTACGCCGAACATGGCGAGACCTTCTTCATCAAGGTGGACGGCGACGGCGACGAGTATTTCTCGCTCATCGCCCAGCATCCCACGGTGGATGTGGCCGCCGGGAACCCGGTGGGCTTTTTCGTCACCGCCGAATCCTGGGTGGAGAAGGGCGGGACCGTGCGGGTTACCGTCTCGGCCCTGGACCGGGTCTGGAACCGCGTGGCGCACTTCCGCGGCCGGGTGGAACTGGAGCTGCCCCCGGGCCTGCAACTGGTGGCCGGCCCCGAGGGCCCGTATACCGCTGACGAGGCCGGGGCGCGGGCCTTCACCCTCCGGGCGGTGGAGGAGGGGCTCTACCAGGTGACCGCCCGGGACCCGGACGGCCGGCTGGGCGAGGGGCGGAGCAACACCATCTTTTGCGGCGGGATGCTCAACGAATACCACCTCTACTGGGGCGACCTTCATGGCCACTCCCGCTTCAGCGACGGTTCCGGCTCGCCGGATGACTACTACGCTTACGCCCGCGACGTGGCCGGCCTCCACGTCTCGGTGCTCACCGACCACGACGGTCACGGCATCCTGCCCCTGGACACCACCCCGGCGCTCTTCGAACAGATCAGGCGGACCACCGAGTCGTTCAACCAGCCGGGCCGCTTCATCACCTTTCCGGGCTACGAGTGGACCAGCTGGACCTACGGCCACAAGCACGTGCTCTTCCGCCACCCCGAAGAAGCGGCCATCTTCAGTTTCCGCGACCCGGACAGCGACGAGCCGGAGGAACTGTGGGGCCACCTTCGCGGCAAAACGGCCATGACCCTCAGCCACCACGTGGGCGGCGGACCCATCCCCTGCGACTGGAACCACCACGACCCGGAGTTGGAGCGACTGGTGGAGATAGCCTCGATCCACGGCATCTCCGAATATTACGGCGGGCCCCGTTCGGTTTACCGCCCGGTGGAAGGCGCCTTTGCCCAGGACGCCCTGGCCCGCGGCTACCGCCTGGGCATGATCGGCTCCGGAGACAGTCACAACAGCCATCCCGGCACCCGGGACGTGTCGGCGGCCACTCACGGCCTGGCAGGAATCTATGCCACCGGGCTGACCCGCGAGGAGATCTGGGAGGCGCTGCACTCCCGGAGGGTCTTTGCCACCGCCGGCCAGCGGATCGTGGTCAACTTCCTGGTCAACGGCCAGATGATGGGCGGCGAGATCGAAGTGAGCGACCCCGGCGAGCCGCGGCTGATCATGGGCCTGGCCGTGGGCACCGCTGGTGTGGAGAGTGTTGAGGTCCTGAAGAACAACCAGGTGATGTATGCCGAGCGGGGCGAAGGTGAACTGCTCAGGCGCTTCGCCGCGGTGGACGAGACCCCGGCACAGGACGGCGACTACTACTACCTACGCGTGACGCTGGTGGACGGCGAGCAGGCCTGGAGCAGCCCGGTCTGGGTCTCGGTCACGTCAGGACCTTCAGGCTCCGCATCCGGTTGATGGCCATCATCACCTCCTGGATCCGGGGCAGGGCCAGGCCTCCTTCCATCCGCGGCGAGATCAGGTTGAACCCCTCCCGCTCCAGGTCGGCAAAGAGCGTTTCCAGCTCCTCCCCGATACTCTCTCCCCGGCCACAGT
Source organism: uncultured Acidobacteriota bacterium (assembly GCA_963836075.1). Classification (GTDB taxonomy): domain Bacteria; phylum Acidobacteriota; class JAQAZP01; order JAQAZP01; family JAQAZP01; genus JAQAZP01. The sequence goes on along the minus strand of CAWIIB010000001.1, from coordinate 1,406,642 downwards.
ATCGCGTTTCATAGAGATGGATGATTCTGGCCAGCGCCCGGGTCTGGGCCGGGTCCACCAGCTGCTCGAGGCAGGTCAGGTCCATCCGGGTGGTGCCGTAGAGAACGGTGCGCAGCCCCTTGACGTCGATCTTCACCGCCCGCCGGCCCCGGGCGGCGTCGAAGCTCCCCCGGTCGGGGCGCCGCGGGGTGGCGGTGCCAAACCGCTCACCCCCCTCGTGCCGCCGGCGCCGGCCGAATTGCTCGGCCACCGCCCGGGCCCCGGCAGTGACGTCGCGGGGAATGTAGCCGTCCATCATCAGCACCAGGTCCGCCGCCTCGAAGTAGTCGCCGGAACCGCCCATCACCAGGATGGTGGAGACACGCAGCTGCTCGTAGAGCTGGCGCACCTTGTCCAGGAAGGGGGTGATCGGCTCCTTCTCCCGGGCTACCAGCGCCTGCATCCGCTCGTCGCGGATCATGAAGTTGGTGGCACAGGTGTCCTCGTCCAGCAGCAGCAGCCGGGCGCCCATCTCCAGCGCTTCGATGATGTTGGCCGCCTGGGAGGTGGAGCCGCTGGCGTTGTCGGTGGAAAAGGCGGCGGTGTCGCGGCCCAGGGGCAGCCTGCCGATAAACGGTGAAATGTTGACCCGTTCGATGCGCCGGCCGTCCTCGGCGCGGATCTTCACCGCCGAGGGGATGGTGGCGCAGAGCTCTCGGCCGTCGCCCGGCAGGTGGTCGTAGACCGATCGTTCCAGTGCCTGGAGCAGGGTGGACTTGCCGTGGAAGCCGCCCCCCACGATGAGAGTAACCCCGGCCGGGATACCCATGCCGCTGACCCGGCCGGCGTGGGGCAGGTCCAGCTCCACCTGCAGGCTGCCGGGGCTGGCCAGGGGGACCACCTCATGGTCCAGCGGCCGGTCGTCCACACCGCTGTGCCGGGGCAGCGTCGACCCGTCGGCCACAAAGGCCACCAGGCCCATCCGGTCCAGCTGCCGCCGCAGCGCCTGCTGGTCCTCAGCGGCCCGGCAGTGCGCCTCCAGCACCGTAAGGTCCAGAGCTTCCAGATGCAGGGCACGGTCGGCCAGCAGCGGCAGTTCATCAAGCAGCAGTTCCGCGGCCTGGCGGCCCAGAATCCGGCGGCCGGCGGCCGGCAGGCCAGCGGTGAACCGCAGTTCCACCCGTTGTGCATCGATGTTCACCGTGCTGCGCCAAAGGATCTCCTGTCCGCCGCAATCCACTTCCACCCGTCCGCTCCTGCCGCTGCCCTGCCCGGAACGGACACGCCCGGCGGCAGCCGAGGCGGCCCTTCCGACAAAATCCTCCAGCCCCCGGCGCCGGTCCGGATGTCCGTACAGCTGTTCAGGAAACAGGGCGCGGGTCTGGGGGAGTTCCAGGCGCAGACGTGACGGGGCGGCAAAGGGATCCCCCTGCACGTGGTCGATGTGCAGCAGCAGGCCCGGGGTGAGCAGCCAGCTCCCTTCCAGGTCCTTGTAGGCCCGGTAGCCCCGGCCGTCGATGCGGCGCAGAAGTTGCTCGAGGTCGCTGCGATCCAGAGTTTGCGCCATTCTGTTCCATCCCATCGGTGTCCGGTTGCCACGAAATAGACGGGCAGCCCGTTCCGGGCGTATTGGGTACAAGGACGCCGCCGGGGCGCGATTATATCAAAATCGCGGTTGGCCGGCGGAGCACGGTGATTGAGAAGATCGAGCCACCCAATTATAATGCGCCGGACCGGCAGTTTCCCCGGCGCGAGCCGACCCCCGGACAGGTAGACAAGATGAACGGAGACGTTTCAACATACCGGCCCTTTCCCGCCGCCCTCTGGCAGGCAGTGATCATCGTTGTGCTGGCCGCGGTCACCGGCCTGGCGTTCAACGGGGCGCGGGACGGCGGCATCCCCCTGGTGGGGTCGGTGCGGGTGGTGAATTTTGACAAGCCGGTTGCCGCCGCGCCGGCCCGGCAGAGCGCGGAGGCACCCCCGGCAGTGAGCGGGGCCGACATGGTGGCGCCGGAAGAGACTCCGGACGTTCCTCCGCCGGAGGAGGAGCCGCAGAGCGGCGGCAGCAGGGGGGTGGAGGTCTTTTCGGCCCTGCCGGTGGCCGAGACGGCGGAAGAGGACGGCCACGGGCCAAAAGCCCTCGACCTGGCCCAGGCTCTGGAGCTGTTCGAGCAGGGGACGGCTCTCTTTGTCGACGCGCGCATGCCCGACGAGTTCGCCGCCGGGCACGTCCCCGGCGCGCTGAACCTGCCCTATGACGAACTGGAGTCCCACCTCGACGTGCTCAACTACCTGCCCGAAGACGGTCTGGTGGTCACCTACTGTGACGGCAGCGAGTGCGCGCTGAGCCTGGAACTGGCCGACGAACTGACGGCCATGGGGTTCGGCCAGGTGCGCGTCTTTTTTGGCGGCTGGGAGCAATGGGTTGAGGCCGGACAGCCCACGGAAGAGGGCGAGGCGCTCCTGCCGTATTGACAAGAACGAGGAATGACGATGGAGAGACAACCCGCAGGACTGGCCGCCATCTTCGCCAACCCCTGGTTGGCCCTGGCCTGCCGGGTGATCGTCGGCGTCGTCTTTATCTACGCCAGCCTGGACAAGATCGCCCACCCGGCCGAGTTCGCCGGTATCGTCAACAACTACCGCATCCTTCCTCACCAACTGATCAACCTCACCGCCATCATTCTCCCCTGGCTCGAACTGGCGGCCGGCCTGCTGCTGGTATTCGGGCTGTTCAGCCGCGGCAGCTCGCTGATCATCTCGCTGCTGCTGGTGGTCTTTATCGCCGCCATCGGTTTCAATCTGGCCCGCGGCCTCGATTTCAACTGTGGCTGTTTCTCCACCGGTTCCGACGGCATGGTGATCGGCTGGACCAAGATCGGTCAGAACATCGTCCTGCTGGCCCTCTCCCTGCACGCACTTTTCCGACCCTCGGCCCTTTCCCTGGGTCGGTCTTCCTGCCGCTAGGTTCGTTCATATTCAGTCGATAAAGATCCGCATGATGTCGGAGTAAAATACCGCCACCATCAGCAGCAGCAACAGGGCCAGGCCCACCTGCTGGATGCGCAGCTTGATATTGAAGGGGATCTTGCGTCTGAAGATGGCCTCGAGAGCGATGTAGACCAGGTGGCCGCCGTCGAGAACCGGGATCGGCAGGATGTTGAGAAAGCCGATATTGACGCTGATGAAACCGATGAACCCCAGAAAGTCCAGGGTTCCGGACCGGGCGGTCCGGCCCGACATCTGGGCAATAAACAGCGGGCCGGCCAGGTCGCGTACCGACGCGTTACCGGTGACCAGCATGCGGATGGTCAGGGCCGACATCTTGATCAGCGCCCAGGTTGCTTCCGGGCCGCTGCGCAGAACCTCCCCCATGGTCGCCGGCCGGGTGGTGATGTGAGGGTTGATCCCCACCTTGGAGATGGTGCGGATCTCACCGTCGATCATCGCTTTTTCCTGTCTGGTGGCCATGGTGGCCGACAGCGGTTCGCCATCCCGTTCCAGCTGGAGGGTCAGTGACTCCTCCGCTGTGAGGTTGTGGATCACTTCGACGATCCCGGTCCAACTGCTCACCGCCACGCCGTTGACCTCGGTCACCAGATCGCCGTCCTGCACTCCGGCCTGCTCGGCAGGGTAGCCGGGCACCACCTCGCCGATCACCGGGTCCTTTGCCTCCGGCATGCCGCTGATCCCGGTGATCATGGAAAAGATCACCATCCCCAGGAGGAAGTTCATCAGCACGCCGGCGCAGATGACAAAGGCCTTCTGCAGGGCGTTCTTCGACTCGAACTCCCAGGGCTCGCCCTTGATGGCGTCCTCGTCATCGAAGCTCTCGTCGAGCATACCGGCCATCTTTACGTAGCCGCCGAGGGGGATCCAGCAGATGCAGTATTCGGTATCACCCACGGTCTTGCCGTAGAGCTTGGGGGGGAAGCCGAGGGAGAAGCGGGTCACCCGGATGCCCACCGCCTTGGCGGCGAGGAAGTGACCCAGTTCATGGACAAAAATAATGATGCCCACAACGACGACGAATGAAAGAAAAGTGAAGACCATGTCCGTATCCGTAGTGCAGGTCGCCTTCCGCGGGCCGGAATCCGGCGGGACAGGAGGACGTACCGGGCGGCCACGGTGGGCCGCGGTTATTCTCGTGCGAGCCCTAATAGTAGCGGATCACCGGGATGAGTCAAGCGGTTCCTCCGGTGCCCCGCTTTGTGATCGGCGGTAATATACCTTGACACGTTGTCGCCTAACGCGGACAATCGTTGCACGCCGCTAACATTTGCGGCGCCGGGTGATCCGAAAGGAGTTGGCTCATGTTGTGGATGACAAAGAAAATCGACTACGCCTTTCTGGCGCTTCACGTTTTACTTAACCAGGAAGATAAAAACGTTCTCCGGGTGACCGAGATCTCCAGTGTCTGGAACGTGCCGCAGAAATTTCTCTCCAAGATCATGAAAGATCTGGTGGATGCCAACATCGTGAAATCGAAGTACGGTCCGGGCGGCGGATATGTGCTGGGCAAGAAACCCCACGAGGTGACCTTCCGCGATGTGATCGAAGCGGTGGAGGGGCCGATCTACCTTCTGAAGTGCATCAAGGAGGATCCGGGCTGCGAGCACTACGACAGGTGCCCCCAGATTCACGCCTGGAGCGATCTGCAGGATGACCTGGTGAAGCTGCTGGAGTCGAAGAACCTCGAAGCGCTGGTGGACGCCCCGGTGGCCTCCGGCTGATCTCTTTTCCCATCAGGTACCTGTCCCGATGTCCGGCCTGCCCGGTGGGGGAGAGGTCACACCTCCTCTTTTCATACTGTCACGCGCAGGTCCGGTTGCGGCAGGGGCAGGGGATTACCCCTGCCCGGGTTGGGTCTGCTCCCTCAGTTTGAGCCTGGCCTCACGGCGTTTTTCGGCGTCACGGAACTCCTTCTTCTCCTCCTCGGTCTCGGTGAGCAGCCGCGGCACGGGTGTGGGCCGGCCGTTCTCGTCCAGGGAGACGAAGGTCAGGTAGGCCACACTGGTGGGGCGGACTTCACGGCGGTCGAGATCTTCGGCCTCCACATCCACCCGCACTTCCATCGATGTGCGGCCGCACCAGGTGACCTTGGCGGTCAGTCGCGCCACCTGCCCCACCGGGATGGGGTTGATGAAGCTGAGCGTGTCCATCGAGGCGGTGACCACCGGGGTTCCGCAGAAGCGGCGGGCGGCGATGGCCGCGGCCAGGTCCACCCAGTGCATCACCATCCCGCCCAGCACGTTGCCCAGGATATTGGCGTCGTTGGGCAAAACCATCTGGGTCATCTCGGTGACCGAGCAGCAGGCCGGCCTTGCTTCCCCGGATGACAGGTTCTTGCAGAGGTCCTTGCCGCACTCTTTCTTTGGCATCGTTCATCTCCTCCCCCGGGGGGACATCCGGTTTCCGACATGCCGGCAATTGTCGAGTTCTGCCTGGGAATGTTCTCTTTCGCGTTAGACGAATTCTGGCACAGACGGGGGGGAATGCCAAACAGGGAGAGAGCGGAAACCGCCCCGGCCGCAGTCAGGACTGCGGCCGGGGCAGGGCAGAGCTCAGGAGAGTTTGTGCACCACCAGGCCCGAGCGCAGCTTCGGCTCGAACCAGGTGGACTTGGGCGGCATGACCTGGCCGGCGTCGGCCACCGACATCAGGTCGACGATTGAAGTGGGGTGGAGAGAGAAGGCCACGGCGTATTTCCCGCCGTCCACCAGTTTCTCCAGCTCTTTGGTGCCCCGGATGCCGCCGACGAAGTTGATCCGCTTGTCGGTGCGCGGGTCACCGATGCCCAGCAGCGGCTCGAGGAGGTTTTTCTGCAGGATGCTGCAGTCGAGACGCAGCACCGGGTCGTCGGCATCAAAACTGCCCTGACGTGCGGTGAGCAGGTGCCACTTGCCCTCGAGGTAGATGCAGAACTGCCGGGGCGAGGCCGGCACCGGCGAAGTGGCGTCACGCACCTCGAACTTCTCGGCTGCCCGCTCCAGGAACTGGGCGGGGCTCATGCCGTTGAGGTCCTCCACCACCCGGTTGTAGGCCATGATCTGCATCTGGTCGTGGGGAAAGACCACGGCGAGGAAGAAGTTGTAATCTTCGTCGCCGGTGTGCCCGGGGTTCTTTTCCTGCCGCCAGTTGCGCACGCTGGCTGCCGAGGCCGAGCGGTGGTGGCCATCGGCCACGTAGAGCACCGGGATGCCGCCAAAGGCCTGCTCCACCTTTTCCACCCACTGGGGGGTGGAAACCGGCCAGAGGATGTGGCGTACGCCGTCGGCGGAGAAGTCGTTCTCCGGGTCGCCGGCGGTGATCTCGGCCACCAGCCGGTCCACGTCCTCGCTGGCCCGGTAGGTCAGGAAGACCGGCCCGGCGTTGGCATCGAGGGTGTCCACGTGGCGGGTGCGGTCCTTTTCCTTGTCCGGCCGTGTGAACTCGTGCTTGCGGATCACGTCGTTGAAATAGTCGTCGGCCGAGGCGCAGCCCACGATGCCCACCTGGCGGTGGCTGCCCATCTCCTGGGCGTAGACGTAGTAGGACGGCTCACCGTCCTGGACCATGCTGCCCTCGTCGATCAGCCGGTTGAAGTTCTCCGCCGCCTTGGCGTAGACCCGGTCGTCGTAGAGGTCGATGGAGGGGTCGAGGTCGATCTCCGGCTTGACCACGTGGAGGAAGGAGAGGGGATTGCCGGCGGCGATCTCCCGCGCTTCCTCGGAGTTGATCACGTCGTAGGGCGGTGAGGCGATCTTTTCGGCCAGCTCCGGCCGGGGCCGCAGCCCCTTGAACGGTCTGAAGGTGCTCATCTTCATCTCCTCTATGGTTGCGCAAATCCGCTGACGATTCCGGAAAAACGGGCGTATTGTATGGCTTTTCGATTGTCCAGGCAACCGGGGCCGGCCTTGACAGTGCCCGGACGGCTTTTATAATGGACGCGGGATCGATATCCATAAACTGTTGTATTTGAAAACGATCCGCCAACACCTTCAGGAGCCAAGATGCAGGAAGAAATACGGTCGATACTGGAAAAGTTGGGCGAGGACCCCGAACGGGAGGGTCTGGTCAAAACCCCGGAGCGGGTGGACAAGGCCTACCGCTTTCTCACCGCCGGTTACGGCCAGTCGGCCGAGGAGGTGGTGCGGGGCGCCATCTTTCACGAAAAATATGACGAGATGGTGGTGGTCAGGGACATCGACTTCTACTCCCTCTGCGAGCACCACATGCTCCCCTTTTACGGCAAGGCCCACGTGGCCTACGTGCCGAACGGCCGGATCATCGGCCTGAGCAAGATCCCCCGCCTGGTGGATGTGTTCTCCCGCCGGCTGCAGGTCCAGGAGCGGCTTACCGTCCAGGTCGCCGAGAGCCTCCAGGAATACCTTCAGCCGCTGGGCGTGGCGGTGGTGATCGAGGCCGCCCACCTCTGCATGATGATGCGCGGGGTGCAGAAGCAGAACACCAAGATGGTCACCAGCTCGATTCTCGGCTGCTTCCGCGAAGAGGACGGCGCCCGCAACGAATTCCTCACTCTGCTCAAGGGCGTGTCCTGACCTGATGTCGATCAAGCAGCAGACCATCCGCGGGGCCGTCTGGACCGCCATCGCCAACCTGGTCCGGCAGCTGCTGTTCTTTCTCCTCTCGGCCATTCTCTACCGCCTGCTGCTGCCGGCCGACTTCGGCACCCTGGCCATGGCCACGGTGCTGATCGCCGCCATGGGCCTGTTCCAGAACATGGGCCTCGGGGCCGCACTGATCCAGCGCCGCGAGGACGTGGAACTGGCCGCCTCCACCGCCTTTTTCATCTACCCGCTGCTCGGCCTTTCCCTGGCCATCCTCGGCTGGTTGCTGGCCGGGCCCATGGCCGAGTTTTTCAATGACCCGGTGCTCAAGCCGGCGGTGCGGCTGATGGCGGCGGTCTTCATTCCCACTTCCTTCGGCCGGGTCTTTTTCATGATGATGGACCGGCGGTTCGAGTATCTGCGCAAGATGTGGGCCGAACTGGCCTCCAGTGCCGCTTATGGCGTGGTGGCCCTGGTACTGGCCTTCCGCGGCTACGGCGTCTGGAGCCTGATCTGGGGCTACGTGGCCCAGGAACTGGTGCTGGCGGTCCTCTGCACCATGCTCTGCAGTTTCAGGCCCCGGCTGGTCTTTGACCGCCGGATAGCCGGGGAACTGCTGGCCTACGGCAAGCATCTGTTCAGCGCCGGGATGATCAACTTCCTGATCAACCAGGGGGACCGGGCGCTGGTCAGCAAGATGTTCGGCCGGGGCCCGCTGGGCTACTACGCCGAGTCCTACAAGTGGGGCAGCCAGCCGATCTTCCAGGCCGGGGTGATCCTCTCCCGGGTCACCTTCCCGGCCTATTCGAAACTGCAGGACAAGCCGGCGGAGCTGAAGGACGCCTTCATGCGCACCTACTTCCTCTACTCCTGGCTGGCCCTGCCGTTCTTTGCCGGTGTCTGGATGCTGGCCCCGGAACTGGCCCGGGTGATCTTCGGCCAGCGCTGGGACGCGGAGGTGATGGTGCCCCTGCTGCGGGTTGTGGCGCTATACGGCACGGTGCGCGCGGTGCAGATGCCCACCGGCGCGCTGTTCCAGGCCGTGGGCAAACCCCAGTATCTATCCTGGATCAACATCGCCCGGTTGGTGATCCTGGCCACCGTCATCTACCCCATGGCCAGAACCTGGGGGCTGCTGGGAACGGCCTGGGCGGTGACCGGTTCCTTCCTCCTGCTCCAGCCGGCCATCTACCATCTGACCGGGCTGATCCTCAACTGTTCGGTCTTCCGCATCCTGCTCCACCTGCGGGCCGCCCTGCTGGCTTCCGTGGTGATGGGTGCCGCGCTCTGGGGGATGGGCCTGGTGCTGGAGATTGGTGATGGCTGGTCCCTGGTGGCCCGGGTGCTGGCCGGCACCGCTGTCTACTTCGCCGTGCTGCTGGCGGTGAGCCCCGCCTCGCGGAGCCAGCTGCGGGATGTTCTCGGCACGTTTTTTCGTTAGGGCACGAATATCTTCAGGCCTCTCGTCGGCCATATCGCGCACATCAAGAATTGACAGATTCCATTTCCTGCCCAATATTGTGCTGTGAAGAGAATATCCACGCCGTCCCGTCCCGCCTCATACAAGGAGCCCAGTGATGAAGAACAGCACACGCATGACTGCTCTCACCATCATCCTGCTGGTCATTGCCCTGGCCACGACCGCACCGTCCAGCCTGGCCGATCCGGTCCAGGTGATCGACATCTGGTCGGGGAGCCTCGACTCCAACCCCGAGCAACTGTTGGCCATGGGGGATCAGCTCTATTTCGTGGCTTCCGATCCGGTCAGCTTCAGTCAGCAGCTGTTCCGCAGCGACGGCACGGTCGCCGGGACATACCCGATCACGGCGCTTTCCGGGCTCACCGGGCCCTACCATCTAACTGCCGTGGGCTCCACCCTCTACTTCATCATGTCCTACGGCTTCGATCACCAGTTGTGGAAGAGTGACGGGACGATGGGCAGCGAGGAGATGGTTTCCGATGCCTGGCTCTACACCAACCGGCCCAACGGGCTCACCGCCGTGGGCAACCGACTCTTCTTCGCCGCCGATGACGGGAGCGGCATTCACGGCAGGGAACTGTGGGTCAGTGACGGCACCGACGCCGGCACGGTGATGGTCAAGGACTGCTATCCCGATTCCGGATCCTCCTCGCCCGAATACCTGCTGGCCATGGACGGCTACTGTTTCTTTGTCGCCTACCACCTCACCGGCGGCCGTGAGCTGTGGCGCAGCGACGGCACCGCGGCGGGCACTGACATGGTGCTGGACAGCAATCCCGGTCTCGCCGGCGCGTCATTTACCGAACCGGAAGTGATGGACGGAATACTCTATTACCAGGCCAACGGCATGCTCTGGCGCAGCGACGGCACCGGCCCCGGCACCTGGGAGGTGTTCAGCGAACTTCCCGGCTCACTGGGCCCCATCGAAATCACCGCGATGAACGGGATCCTCTACTTTCAGGGTGCGGACAACGAAGATGGTACGGAACTCTGGCGCAGCGACGGCACCTACGGCGGCACCTACCAGCTGCGCGACATCCGGGTCGGACCGCAGAGCTCGCTTCCCTGGTACCTGGTGGCCGTGGGCAACACGCTCTATTTCCGGGCCACCGATTCCGTCTATGGCAACGAGCTGATGAAGAGTGACGGGACGTATGCCGGGACCGTGGTGGTGGCAGATATCATCTCGGGCGATGGCTCTTACCCCGAGCACATGACCGCGCTGGGGGAAAAGGTCTACTTCCGGGTGAACGACGGGATCAACGGCACCGAACTGTGGAGCAGTGACGGCACGGCCGGGGGGACGGCCATGGTGGCTGACCTCAACGGCGGCAGCGGGTCGTCGACACCCGAGTTCCTCACCGTTGCCGGGGACAAGCTGTATTTCAGGGCATACGTACCGGGCGTCGGCAAGGAATTGTGCGCGCTGTTCAACACCATCGACGGGAGCCTGACCTGCGTACCCTCTTCCGGGACCCTGCCCTTCAGCACCACCATGACCATGAGCCTGATCAATGCGTTCTCCGGGCAGACCCGCCGGGTGGCCGCGGGGATCGACGTGACCCTCGCCGGGGGCGCGCACTATCCCAACTGGCGCTTCGGCTACACCAATATCGGGGCCGGGGCCACCTTCGCCAGGGTCTTTCCGGTGAACCTGCCCCAGTTGCCGCCGCTGGCCGGGGACAACATTTTTACCCTGGTGTATGAGGACGTGACTCCGGCCCCGTACCAACCAGCCGCCTTACCCGCCGGCAGGCGACAACGGTACCGACGCCGAGGTGGTCACCGGGGTGCTGCCGTAAGGTCTCTCGCGGGAGTGGTCGGCCCGCGGACCAGGCCAGCGGCGCAGCCCACCGCCGCACCGGCCAGGTGGGCCAGGGGCACCGGGTCCACGGCCGCGCCGTAGTCGCTGACAAACACGCTGGCCCCGGCCCAGAGTTCATAGCCGGATTTGCCCAGGAAGAGGAGCAGCAGGGAAGCGGGGAAGAGGAGCGCCCGGGGCGTACCCTTGCCGGATCGCGTTCCTGATCAACTGGACGGTGAGCAGCCCGAAGAGGGCGGAGCCGATACCGGAGAGGCCGCGGTAGGCGGTCATCCCGGGCAGCAGGAACCAGGACACGGCGGCCACCGTGATGGCCGAGCCGAATACGGCCAGCACGAACCGGCGGCGGCTGAACTGCTCACAAGCCGACCCGAGAACCAGAAAGGCCAGCAGGTCCCACGAGAGGTGGTTCAGAGTGAAGTGGGCCCAGTGGCCGGAGAGGATACGCCACACCTGCCCGGCGATGATCGCCTCGCGCCGGTACTCCAGCAGTTCGTCCGCGCCGGGCACCAGGTGGACGGCCAGGGCCAGACCGGCCAGCAGGAGAGCGGCGCCGGGCAGGCGCCGCCCTCCCTCAGTGGACAGGCTGTTCGAGCCTGTGTCCATGCTCAGTCTCTCTTTACGTTGTTGCGGCGGGAACGGCGCCAGCCGGCCACAGAGAGCAGTGCCGCCCCCAGGGCCGCTGCCGCGGAAAGCGGGTCAAAGGCGCCGCCGCCCAGTGAAGGGGAGTTGCGCTTGAACATCGGGGAACTGGTGTCCACTCGGTGCGAGCGGGTCTGGCCGGCGCGTTGGGCCCGGGCCGCGCGTTCGCGTTCGATCCGTCGGCGGTTCTGCCGGTCGATGCCCAGTTTCTCGAAGGTCTCGTCGCTGAGCACCACCATGGATGTCTGGTCCGTCACCAGCTGGTAGGCCAGGCCCAGGTCGCGGATGGCCGAATCGGCTTCGTCACCGGCAATGAGTCCGGCGTTGACCATGTCTTCCAGATGTTCCACGCGGTTGAGGGCGTAGAGCCGCTCCACCTCGGGGCAGCTCTCGTCGATGTCGGGGAAACTGAAGCTTGTACGGTAGGTCTTCTCCCCGCTGGTCATCCGGCCCTTGAAGGTCACCTGGGCCTCACCGCCCTGGTCGTAGCGGCCGAAAATCACCAGCTGCTGGCCACGGTAGACCTTGCCCAGCATCTCGTCCGAAGCGTCAAAGACCTTCACCCCGGAGATTTTCAGCGAGGCGTCGTGCAGGCACTCGCAGGTGATCTTGCTCCGGGCCAGCATGATCTGGCCCACCATGTCGTCCGCGTTGGACACACCGGCGTAGAATCCACCGCTGGCGTCACAGATGGTGCGCATCAGCGGCCAGTTGCCGCTGTTGCCCAGCAGGAAGCCGAAGACCCGGATGTCGTACTGCTTCATCAGCTGGTGGAATTTTTTTGGGTCCACCACCCCGCAGTTGGTCACCCCGTCGGTGACCAGGATCAGGCTGGTGGCCCGATCCGCTTCCAGGTCGCCAAGCGCCAGCTTCAGGCCGCGGTAGATGTCGGTGCCGCCATCGGACTGCAGCGACTCCACCTCTCGGGCATAGTGGAGCACGTTCTGCTCGGTGGCGTTGATCCAGCCGCCGGTGAGGTCTTTGGCGCTGTTGCTGAAGGTGACCACGCGGAAGCGGTCGTCCCCACGGAGCTTACCCAGGGACTGGCTCACCGCGTTGGCCAGGGTGCCGATCTTGGAGTTCATGCTGCCCGAGGTGTCGAGGACGAACAGATAGTCCGCGCCGCCGGTGATCGGCTGGAGGTCCATGCCTGGGGTGACCACCATCATGAAGGTGCCCGGGCCGTCGTGGGACGCGCGGTAGGGGATTAGTTCCACCCGGCCCGGCAGGTCAGGCACCAGGCGGTAGTAGAGGACGAAGTCGCGATCGAGGGTGGCATGCTGTTCCTGGAGCGATACCAGGTAGTGCTCCTCGGCCTTTTTCTCCACCACGGCGGCGCCGTTGAAACCGGGGACCCGCACCGAGTCGAGGGGGGCGGCCGACTTGACTTCCGCGTTGATGCTGAACAGTTCTTCCACCACTTCGTTGCGGCTCCAGAAGGCTTCGGCAACTTCGTCAGTGCCGCCTTCCTGCAGCGGGTAGAGGTAGCGGCCCACGCCCATCTCGATCTCCAGCGGCTGGTAGTAGAGGAAGCGGATCACCGTCTCCTGTCCCGCGCGTACCGGGTAGACCGAAAACTCGAAACTATAGAACTCGTTCTTCTCGGCCAGGCCGGCGTCGTTGCCGCTCTGCTTCTCGTTCTCGTACGCATCCCGTGCCTCCTGCTTCGGCAGAACCTCGCCGTTGATCTCGGTTTCCCCCGAGGTGATGGTTACTTCGGAGAGGCTGGCGCTTTTGGGCAGCGGGAAGGAATAGAGGGCCTCCACGTCGGTGGAATTGGGGTTGAAGAAGGTCTGGACCACCTCGGTCATGGCAAAGCCATTGTTGATGGTGATGTTCACCTGGTGGTCCTTGATCTGCACCGGCGGGTACTCCGAGTTTATCGGGGTGAGCGTGCCGGCGGCCCGGGTCTCAGCCGCGGGCCAGACCAGGACGGACATGGCGAACAGAATGAGCGCGGCCATCCACTGCCGGCTTCTGCGGCTCTTTCTTTCTCTGCTGTTCATCGTACACCTCCGTTTCGGTTAGTATGAATACGCTCTTCTCACAAGCCATCAATAGCGGGAATCATGCCAACTGGTATCTGGAGGGTTTAACTGTAAAATACCAATGGTTTACGACAATGGCTGGTTTTCGTCTGTCTTTGTTTGGTTGCATTATATGTACATTTGATATACATTATTTGCATGGTAGCGAAGACAATCTTGTCAGGGGGCGACCGGGAGTTCCTCTCGCTGGTGGCTCGTGCGGTGGTGACCAATCCCTTCACGCCGGAACGCCGGGAACTGGACAGCCGGATCGCCGGCGTGGAGGTCCACCGGGGGATGTCGGAGCTGGAGCGGATCCGGCTTTTCAGCCCGGCGGTGGAGCAGCGGCTCACCGCTCTGGAACGGGAGGGACGGGGCCGGATCACCGGTTTCACCGGCGAGGACCGCCGTCTGGTGGAGTATGCCTGGCTCTTCCACATCTTTCATCGCTACGTGGACCGCATCGATGGCCTGATCACCGACCAGCTGGAACTGGGCGAGGAGCCGGCGCCGGTTCCCTTTGCCGGCGACCTTCTGGGTGAGCTGACCGGCCGCGGTTTCTCGCGCAGCGAATCGTTGCGCTTCCTGGCCCTTTTTTACCAGCTGCGCCGGGCCTTCTATTTCATCGCCCACGGGCTGGTGGGGCCCAGCGACTGCATGCGCCGGCTGCGGCGGTCGTTGTGGAACAGCGTCTTCACCCACGACGTGGCGCTCTATGACCGCTATCTCTGGGACCGCATGGAGGATTTCTCCACCCTGATCCTCGGCGAAACCGGTTCGGGCAAGGGGGCGGCGGCCGCGGCGGTGGGGCGCTCGGGATGCATCCCCTTCGATTCGCGGCACGGCCGGTTTGCCGAGAGTTTCACCCGGACCTTCCTCTCCATCAACCTCTCCCAGTACCAGGAGAACCTCATCGAGTCGGAGCTCTTCGGCCACCGCAAGGGTTCCTTTACCGGCGCCATGGACCACCACGAGGGGATCTTCGCCCGGGTGAGCCCCCACGGCGCCCTGTTCCTCGACGAGATCGGCGAGGTGTCCATCCCGGTGCAGATCAAGCTGCTCCAGGTGCTCCAGGAGCGGACGTTTTCACCGGTGGGCAGCCACCAGCGCCAGCGTTTCAGCGGCCGGGTCATCGCCGCCACCAACACACCGCTGGAGCGACTGCGGGGGTCGGGCCGTTTCCGCGACGACTTTTTCTACCGCCTCAGTTCCGACGTGATCACCGTGCCGCCCCTCCGCCAGCGGATCGCTGAAACCGCCGCCGAACTGGCGGCGCTCACCACCCTGCTGGTGACCCGGATCACCGGTGCGGCCAACCCGGAAGTGGTGACCAGGGTCCGGGAGGCGCTGGCGGCCAGCCTGCCGCCGGACTATCCCTGGCCGGGCAACGTGCGCGAGCTGGAGCAGGCCATTCGAAGGGTCCTGCTCACCGGCAGCTACGGCGGAGAACCGGCGCCGGCGCCGGACCATCGGGCCCGGCTGGTGAGTGGTGTGGAGAACGGATCGCTGGACGCCCGGAGCCTGATGGGCCGTTACGCGGCTCTGCTGCACCAGCAACTGGGGAGCTACGAAGCCGTGGCCCGCCGCCTGGGCGTGGACCGACGGACCGCGAAGCGGTATGTGGATTCGTCCTCCCGGTAATCTTTTCGCTTGCGTACCCGGTCCCGATCGCGTATGCTCTCGCCTCTACACATTGCCGCGATTGTTGCGGTCCTTTCTTTTCCACGCGTCCGGCGGGTAGAGATTTGTAATAACGCCGGACCAGGAAAAACATGAAAGAACACGCACACGCGCGGCGCGTCCGCACCGGCCATTCCACCCCGCAACCACAGTCCCCGTTTCGGCAAGGCGTCTTCGGCGCCCTGATCCCGGAGCTTCAGCGGGCCGTGGCCGCCGAGGGATATGTCACCCCCACGCCGATCCAGGAGCAGTGCATTCCGCACCTGCTGGACGGGCGGGACCTGCTGGGCACCGCCCAGACCGGCACCGGCAAGACCGCGGCCTTTGCCCTGCCGCTCCTGCAGCGGCTTGCCGGCGATCCCCGGCGGCCCCGCAAGGGAACGCCCCGGGCCCTGATCCTCGCCCCCACCCGCGAACTGGCGGCGCAGATCGGGGAGAGCATCGAGACCTATGGACGCTTTCTGCGCCTCAGCCACACCGTGATCTTCGGCGGGGTCAGCCAGTTCCACCAGGTCAAGGCCCTGAACCGCGGGGTCGATATCCTGGTGGCCACGCCCGGCCGGCTGCTGGACCTGATGCAGCAGGGATTCATCCACCTCGAACGAGGTGGAGGTCTTCATCCTCGACGAAGTGGACCGGATGCTCGACATGGGCTTCATGCCCGACATCAAGCGGGTGCTGGCCCAGATTCCGGCCGAGCGCCAGACCCTGTTCTTCTCGGCCACCATGGCCCCGAAGATGCGAAGCCCTGGCCCACACCATGGTCCGCAACCCGGTGCGGGTGACCATCGCGCCCGACAAACCGACGGTGGAGCGCATCGCGCAGAAAGTGCTCTTCGTGGGCAAGGCGAACAAGGATGCCCTGCTGGTCTCCCTGCTGGACGACCCCCAGGTCAACAAGGCCCTCGATCTTCACCCAGATGAAGCACGCCGCCAACCGGGTGGTGAAGAAGCTGTCCACCGCGGGCATTCGACGGCGCCGCCATCCACGGCAACAAGAGCCAGGCCGCGCGCACCAGGGCGCTGGACGGGTTCAAGCAGGGCCGGTTCCGGGTGCTGGTGGCCACCGACGTGGCGGCGCGGGGCCTGGACGTGGACGACATCACCCACGTGATCAACTACGACCTGCCCATGGAAGCCGAGACCTACGTGCACCGCATCGGGCGCACCGCCCGGGCGGGAGCGGACGGCGACGCCATTTCGTTCTGCTGCGCCGAGGACCGGGCCTACCTGCGGGATATCGAACGCCTGCTGGGCAAGCCGGTGCCCGCCGAGATGGAACACGCCTACCACTGTGACGAAGCTCTCCACTCCAGCGAGCCGGCGCCGAAGAACTTTGGCCGCGGGATACGCGACCATGGTGGCGACCGGGGAAATCCGGCCGGGCGGTCTGGCGGACGGCCCGGTGGACGGCCCAGCGCGCGTCCGGGCGGACGACCGGGTGAACGCACCCAGGGTCACACTGCCCGCCGTCGCCGCCGTCGTCGCTGACGGCCTGACCTGCCGACGAATCTCGAGCCGATGCTATAATGCTCCGCACTGCGGCCGGCGATGCTGTGTCCGGCCCGGTGATGGAGACCAGCCATGAGCCGCACCAGTGACAACGGAACCTACTGCCCCCGTCTGTGGGACGAGGCCTTCATCGACGAACAGGGCAGGGTCTACACCTGCTGCCACTGCCAGCCCGAAGTGCTGGGCAGCATCCACCATCAGACACTCCGTGACATCAGCAACAACGATACGATCCAGCGGCTGCGCCGGGATTCTTTGGAGGGCCGGCTGGCCTGCTATGGCAACTGTACCCTGCTGGACAAGAGCGCTGACGTGGAGCGAAAAGAGCATCTGGATATCGACTACGGCGAGCTGAAGCGGCTGAAGCTGATGTTCGGAGAGGCCTGCAACATCGAGTGCATCATGTGCTGGCAGGACAGCAGGAACACGTTGGCCCTCGATTTCGAGAGGATGAAGGAGAACCTCGACCTCGAGCCGTTCAGCAGCATCGAGATCCAGGGGGGTGAGCCGCTCTTCATCCCCTCGGCCAAAACTTTCTTCGATTACGCCGCGGCCCGGGGCAAGAAGATCTCCTTCCTGACCAACGGGATGATGGTCAGCGAGGAATGGGCTGAGAAGATCGCCCGCCACTCCGATTTCGTCTACTTTTCTCTCAACGCGGCCACCAGGGAGACTCACGAGCTGGTCAACGCCGGTTCGCGCTGGGAGCGGGTGCTGGAGTGCATCCGGCGGGTGCGGGAGGCCCGGGAGCGGCTGGGAACGGAGCTGAAGATCTGGGGCCACATGACCATCGTGCGGCAAAACCTGGAGGAAGTGGATCTTTTTATCCAGCGCTTCCCCGAGCTGGGCTTCGACTCCATCGACTTCGGCATCGACGCCCCGGTGACCCGTTACCTGAAAATCCACTTCCTGCGCAAGCGGGCCCTGCGCCGCCGGGTCCGGGCCGCCCTCCACAACAGCGCACAGCGCTATTCGATCAATGATCTTCGTTTGAGGATTCTGGGATTGGTTTGATAACACATTCGGGAGGTGTGAATATGCGAACAGGCGAAAAGCTCACTGGTATCCTGGCCCTTGGTGCCATGGTTATGCTGGCGGTGGCCGGGGCGGCAAATGCCGGGGACGACTCGCGGTTCATCCTCGAACTCGAGGCCGGACCGGTCTGGCAGACTTCCAACGATGTCCAGATCCCCAACACCGAACTCGGCACGCGGTTTTCGCTCAAAGATACGGTGGGCGCCGGGCCGTGGCTGGCCGGCCGGCTCTATTTCACCTGGAACATCAAGCCGAAGCATGGCCTCCGTCTGCTGCTGGCGCCGCTGGCCTACACCGAGACCGGCAGTCTCGACGAGCAGGTTGACTTCGCCGGCCAGACCTATGAGCCGGGTGTGCCGACAGATGCCACCTATCAGTTCAACTCCTGGCGCTTGTCCTACCGCTACCGGTTCAAGAATGGCGAGCGGTGGAAACTGTGGGTCGGTTTCACGGCCAAGATCCGCGATGCGAAGATCGAGCTCCGTCAGGGAGATACGTCAAGCAAGGATGACGACTTCGGTTTTGTGCCCTTACTGCATTTTGCCGCCGACTGCCGCTTTGCCCAGCGGTGGCACTTTACCACTGACCTGGACGCGCTGGCCGGCGGCCCCGGCCGGGCCATCGATCTTGGCCTCAAGCTCGGGTACGACGTGAACGATCACTGGTCGGTTACGGCCGGCTACCGCACCGTCGAGGGGGGGGCTGACGTGGAACAGGTATACAACTTCGCCTGGTTCAACGCGGCGGTAATCTCCGGGGTCTACCGGTTCTGAGGCTTACTTCACCACGATGTTGACCAGCCGGCCGGGGACGTAGATCGCCTTGAGCACGGTCTTGCCCTCGATGTGGGACTTGACCTTTCCGGTGTTGAGCGCCAGCTCTTTCGCCTGGTCGGCCTCGATGTCCACCGGCACGTCGAGGGCTTCGCGCTTTTTGCCGTTGACCTGCACCACCAGCTGGAAGGTCTCCCGCTGCAGCATCTCCTCGCGGAAGACGGGCCAGGGCTGCTGGTGGATGCTGTAGCCCCCGCCGGCCCGCTCCCAGATCTCCTCGGCCATGTGCGGGGCCATGGGCGCGGTGAGCAGCACCAGCATCTTCACCGCCTGGCGCAGCACGCGGTCCATGCCGTGTGCCTCGTGGTGCAGATACATCCTGTTCAGCAGTTCCATCATCGCGGCGATGCCGGTGTTGAAGGCCAGGCGGTCCATGTCGGCGGTGACCCGGGCCGCGGTGCGGTGGATCTCCTTGAACAGGGCCAGCGGCGACGGCTCCAGCTTTGCCGGATCGATCCCGGCATCGTCCAGGGCGGCCAGGTCGCCGGCCTCCATGGCCAGACGCCAGATGCGGGAGAGGAAGCGGTGCACGCCCTTGATGTCCTGGTCGCTCCAGGTCACCGGCTGGTCAAAGGGGGCCATGAACAGCTCGTAGGTCCGCAGGGTGTCGGCACCGTATCTGTCCACCACCGAGTCGGGGCTGATCACGTTGCCCTTGGACTTGGACATCTTCGAGCCGTCTTCGGCGTGGACCATCCCCTGGTTGAGCAGCCGGGGGAACGGCTCGTCAAAGGGCACCAGCCCCTCGTCGAACATCACCTTGGTCCAGAAGCGGGCGTAGAGCAGGTGCATCACTGCGTGCTCGGCGCCGCCGACGTAGAGGTCGGCGGGGGACCAGTAGGTCATCTCTTTTTCGTCGAACGGCCGGTCGGTGGTGTGGGGCGAGGTGAAGCGGAGAAAATACCACGAACTGCAGGCAAAGCCGTCCATGGTGTCGGTCTCCCGGCGCCCCGGCCCGCCGCACTTCGGACAGCTGGTTTCCACGAACTGCGGAACATTGGCCAGCGGTGAACGGCCGGTGCCGCTGGGCTTGATCTCCGCGATTTCGGGCAGTTTCACCGGCAGCAGGTCCTCGGGCACCGGCACGATACCGCAGCTGTCACAGTGGATCATGGGGATCGGTGCACCCCAGAAGCGCTGGCGGCTGATCAGCCAGTCACGCATGCGCCAGGTGATGGCCGCCTGGCCCAGTTTCTGCTGCGCCAGTTTCGCGGTGACCGCCTGGCCGCCCTCACTGGACGGCTGCCCGTCGAACTCGCCGGAGTTGAACATCAGTCCCGGTTCCTGGAAGGCCTCGGCCAGCGGCTGGGCCAGCTCGCCCTGCAGCGGCTTGATCACCGGCTTGATCGGCAGGTCGAACTTCGTGGCGAACTCGAAGTCACGCTGGTCGTGGGCCGGCACCGCCATCACCGCGCCCGATCCGTAGGTCATGATCACGTAGTCGGCGATCCAGACCGGCACAGGCTCACCGGTGATCGGGTGTGTGGCGTAGCTGCCGGTGAAGACACCGGTCTTCTCCCGTTCGGTGGAGAGCCGGTCGATCTCCTGCTGCTTCATCGCTTCGGCAACGTAGGCCTCCACCTCGGCCTTGCGGTCCCCGGTGGTCAGGGCGCCCGCCAGCGGGTGCTCCGGGGCCAGCACCATGAAGCTGACGCCGAAGAGGGTGTCCGGCCGGGTGGTGAAGACCTCCAGCGGTTCGTGCCCCTCCAGGGGGAAGAAAATGGTCGACCCCTCGCTGCGGCCGATCCAGTTGCGCTGCATCATCTTGATCCGATCGGGCCAGTCGATGCGGTCCAGGCCCTCCAGCAGACGGTCGGCATAGTCGGTGATCCTGAAGTACCACTGGTCCAGTACCTTCTTGGTCACCGTCTCGCCGCAGCGCCAGCATTTGCCGGCCTCCACCTGCTCGTTGGCCAGGATGGTCTTGCAGTCGGGGCACCACCACTGGTAGCCCGAGGTGCGGTAGGCCAGGCCCCGGCGGTACAGCAGCAGGAAGAACCACTGGGTCCAGCGGTAGTAGTCGGGGTCGCTGGAGTTGATCTCGCGGCTCCAGTCGTAGCCCACGCCGATCAGCTCCATCTGGCGGCGGTAGTTGGCGGCGTATTCCCGGGTGGTCTCCGAGGGGTGCCGACCGCGGCGGATCGCCTCGTTCTCCGCCGGCAGGCCAAAGGCGTCCCAGCCCATGGGGTGCAGCACGTTGCGGCCGTTCATCCGCTGGTAGCGGCAGATCACGTCGGTGGGCACGTAGTTGCGGCAGTGGCCCACGCTGAGACCGGCCCCGGAGGGGTAGGGGAAGAAGTCGAGACAGTAATACTTGGGCCGGTCGTCATCGCTGGAAGCGTTGTACAGACCGGTCTCCAGCCACTTCTCGCGCCACTTCGATTCGAAGGCCCGCGGATCGTATCGCTCGTCGACTATCAGCACCATCATCCCGCCTCCCACCCATTTAACAAGTTGAAGCTAGGCAATATATCGGACTCGGCAGGTAGCGTCAACGGGGGCCGTCAGGGGGGGGGGCCAGGGCCCGGGCCCGGAGTGCGGCGGCCTCTTCCTCCCGGTCCGTCCGGCGGCAGATGTCGGCCAGGCCCAGCAGGCAGCCCTGGTGGGCCGGATCGATGTCCAGGGCGATGCGGAAGGCGGTCTCCGCTTCCTCCTGCCGCCCGGCCAGGGCCAGGGCGGAGGCGAGGCTGTAGTGGCCGCTGGCGGCGTCGGGATGCCGTTCCAGGTAGGACCTGAATACCTCGATGGCCTCCTGATACAGGCCGCGTTGGCTGAGGCAAATCCCCAGGCTTTCCATGGCCCAGCGGTTCCCGGGGGCGATGTCCAGGGTCTGGCGGAAATAATTCGTCGCGTCCTCCAGGCGGCCCAGACGGAAATCCACCGCGCCCAGGGCCAGCAGGATTTCGGGGTGCTCCGGGCGGAGCTCCGCCACCCGGAGCAGCGCCTCCCGGGCGCTCTCCAGTTCTCCCAGCTCGATCCGGGTGCGGCCCAGCATGTAGAGAACGATGGGGTAGTCGGGCAGGATTTCCAGGGCCCGCTCCAGCGAGCGGGCGGCCAGTGGGTAGTCGCCGTGTTCGAAATAGCCGATGCCGAGGTCCCCGTGAACCCTGGCGCTGTCCGGGCTGACCCTGGCCGCGCTGAGCAGCAGGGTCTGCTGGTCGAGCCAGTCCCCGTTTCTGGTTATGGTGCGGCCGGCGTATCCCAGGGCAATGAGCGAGGCCAGCACGATCACCATCCAGCGCCGCGAGGGGCGGGACTTCAGGTGCTCTTCCTCTGCGGGAGTTGTTCCGCGCAGTTCCCGGGTGAAGAGGGCGAGCAGCGAGGCGAGAACCAGGCAGAAGCCGAGCGAGGGGAGGTAGAGCAGCCGTTCGGCCATGATGGTGTCGATGGGAAAGGGGATGTTGGACACCGGGGCGACGGTGCAGAAAAAGAAGAGGATGCCGAATGCCGGGGTGCGGCCCCGTTCCATCTTCCAGAGCGCGACAGCTCCAACCAGCAGGGCCAGGCAGGCTGCCAGAGAGGCGAGAAAACCGGGATCGGTAGTGGAGGTGACCAGTTTCACCTGGTTAAAGGAGTAGTCGGCCGACAGGTGCACCGGCCAGAACTGCAGCCGCAGATACTCTCCGAGCACCTTCACCGCGGTCATCAACCGCACCGGAGTTTCCGCCGCGGCCAGCGGGTTGTCGAGCAGGGGAATGGCTGCCTGGCCGGGGAACGATCCCAGCACCCGGATGCGGACCGCCAGGTAGCCGGCAAGGACGGCCAGCAGGCCGCCGTACCCCGCCCAGGGCAACGGTGAGAGAGACCGGAACGGGGCCCCGAACAGATGTTTCAGCGGGCGACGGTCCGGGGTGAAGAAATCATCCTCAGCATCACTCCTGTTCACCGGAATTGACGGCGCCGGTTTGTAGCGCAGCAGATCGCCCAGCAGGACGGCCGGCAGCAGGACCAGGGCACTGCCGGTGGAGAAGAGGGCGAGCATGAACAGTCCCATCCCGCTGAGCACCAGGAGCGCACGGTAGCGCCGGTCCATTTTCCCTCCGCTGTCATGCTCGTCGCCAGGCGTCCAGGCGACCAGGTGCATCAGCCACGCGGCCACAAGGAACAGTGCGGACAGCAGCTCCACCCGGCCGCTCACTGCGGCCACCGCCTCGGTGTGCAGCGGGTGCAGGGCATAGAGCAGGGTGGCGGCCAGGGCCAGTCCCCGCTGGGGCAGGATATGACGCAGTACCAGGAGCAGCAGGAGGCAGACCAGCAGGTGCAGCAGGAGGTTGGTGAAGTGGCAGCCGTAAGGTGTGAGGCCGCCCAACCGGTGGTTGAGGGCGAAGGAGACCATCACCAGCGGTTGGTAGCGGTTGCTGCGCCCCTGGTTCTGTTTTTCCCAGAAATCGGCAGTGAAAAAATAGCCCGGGGCTGACGCCCCCTGGACGTGCGGACTGCCGACGAACAGCTCCCGGTCAATGTCCAGATAGCCGTTGCCCAGGCCGTTCAGGTAGGGCAGCAGGGCGGCCAGCAGCACCAGCAGCAGCGAGAGGCCGGGCAGTCTCCGGCCGGTGGGGACCGCAGGCGCCGGTTTCCCGGTGTCAGGTGGATCCTCCGCACCCGATGCTCGCGGCGCGGCGGAACGTTTCGCTGTACGCTTCGCCTTGCTCATCAGAGGTAGTGCCAGGGAATTAGTGGTTGTGAAGCTTAACGGGGATATTCTTGCAGGAGGATGACGTAAAATCAACCGCTGGAGAGTTTCCGTGTCCTCGGCCGGCCTTGGGATGCGTTGACTCAAACTGGGGTTTCCGATAGAGTCGGCGTCGAACATTCGGATGTGAAAACACCGAAACACCCACTGGTTACTTGAGGAAACGATGAACGGGAACAGCAATGCCGCCGACTGGGCTGACCGCTTTCGGACGCTGGTCAGCGTGGGGGCCACCATCAACTCCTCCCTGCAACTGGAGCCCACCCTGGCGGCCATTCTCCAGTCGGTGACCGCGGCCATGGACTCCGAGGGCGCCTCGATCCTGCTGGTGGAGGAGGGGGGCAAGCTGCTCCGCGTGGCCGCGGCCACCGGCGCCAAGGCCGAAGAGGCGCGCAAGATCGAGCTGCCCATGGGCGAGGGCATCGCCGGCTGGGTGGCCAGCCGGGGCGAGTCGCTGCTGGTGGGCGATGCGGCCAGCGATTCCCGGCACCAGGCCGAAATGAGCCAGCAGGTTGGTCTGGCCTGCCGTTCGATCCTGGCGGTGCCCATCGCCAACCAGGGGCAGGTGATCGGCACTCTGGAAGTGCTCAACCCGCGATCCAAGCCGAGCTACGAGAAGATGGACCAGGAGTTTCTCGAGGCGCTGGCCACCCAGGTTGCCATCGCCATCCGCAACGCCACCACCTACACCGAGCTGGACCGGGAGAACCGCCAGCTGAAGCGTGAGATCGGTATCGAGCGCGAGGTGGTGGGGGAGCACCCGGCGATCCAGAAGGCCCTGGGCCTGGTGAAGCGGGTTGCCCCCTTTGACGTGTCGGTGCTGATCACCGGCGAGAGCGGCACCGGCAAGGAGCTCTTTGCCCGGGCAATCCACAACAGCGGCACCCGGGCCGACGGGCCGTTCGTGGATGTCAACTGCACCGCCATCCCCGACACCCTGCTGGAGTCCGAGCTCTTCGGCCATGTGAAGGGCGCCTTCACCGGCGCGGTGGCCAACAGGAAGGGGAAGTTCGAACTGGCCGACGGCGGCACGCTCTTTCTCGACGAGATCGGCGACATGAGCGCCGAGGCTCAGTCCAAGTTGTTGCGGGCCCTGGAGGAGCGCAGCTTCGTGCCGGTGGGTGCGGAGAAGGCGATCAGCGTCGACCTCAGGGTGCTGGCCGCCACCAACCGCGACCTGGAGGCCGAGGCCCGGGCGGGAAACTTCCGTGAGGACCTCTACTACCGCCTCAACGAGTTCCAGATCCACCTGCCGCCGCTCCGTGAGCGGAAGGAGGATGTCCGTGCCCTGGCCTGCCACTTCCTCGCCCTCTTCTCCCGCCAGTTCGACATGGAGTCGCTGCGCTGGTCGTCGGAGGCATTGAACGCCCTGGCCGATTGCCCCTGGCCGGGAAACGTGCGTGAGCTGCGCAATGCGGTGAAAAGCGCCATCATCCTTGCCGAGGGGGAGGCCGTGGGCCTCGAGGCCCTGCCCCGCTCGGTGACCGCCGCCCGGTCCGCCGGTCCCGAATCCGCCACCGCCGCCGGCACCGGGGAAGACGGCCAGCTGCTGAGCATGGCCGAGCTGGAGAAGCGGCACCTCGAACAGGTGCTCGAACAGGTAAACTGGAACAAATCCCAGGCTGCCCGGGTGCTGGGCATCTCCCGTCCCACCGTCGACGCCAAGCTCAAGGCTTACGGGATCAAGCAGCCCTGAAGAGGTGACACCCTTTTTACAGCCCCCAGGTGCCGAGGGCGGCGCGTCTGCGCTTCCAGTAGTCTTCCTGGGCCTCGGGGTTGGCGCCGGAGGGGTAGCGGGTCTGTCCCGGGGCGGCAGGTTGGGAGAGAACGGAATCGTTGGTGAGGTAGTCGGTGAGCAGCAGGGTGCCGCTGGCTTCGTCAAAGCGGAACCCGTAGACGCGTTTGTCCGGCAGGGCCGTGATCAGCGCGGTGTTGGCTTCCACGCCCAGGTCCCGGGCATAGACAGTGCCCGAGAGATCGGGGCGGTTCAGCGGCAGGGCCGAGCTGTAGTTGTAGTAGCCGAGGAACCACGATTCCACAAAGATCAGCCCGTCATCGATCCCCGCCTGTTCCACCATCCGGGCCAGTTTGGCGTCCACCGTGTTGTATTGCTGCTGCTGGTCGAACTGGCGGTAGCGCAGGGGCAGGTAAAGCGCGAGGTTGATCAGCAGCAGGGCCACAACCCCCAACAGTGTGCGATTGAACCGCGCAGCATCGCCCCCTGTGCCGCCGGCCAGCGAGCGGATCCCGGCAACGGTGAGCAGTATCAGTGCCGGCACCATGCCGTAGTAGTAACGGGCGCCGAAGCCATACCCCGGGTTCCAGAAGAGCGAATAGGCCCCGAGGTAGGTCAGGCAGACCCCTGCGGCGAGGATCAGCCATGGTGGCTTCCGCGGCTCGGTTGGCTTTCTCTCCCCGGGTCGCAGCAGCCGGCGGCGGCGCAGGGCCAGGGCGGCCAGGGCCGGCAGCAGGCTGAGGTAGGGCCAGCCAAAGAGATCGCTGGAAAGCAGGAGTCCCCGGGAGCGCAGGTTGCGCAGGGCGTTCTGCGGCGTGTGGCTGAAGTCCTCGCCGTGCTGGCCCGGTTCCACCATGCCGTCGGCGCTGAGACCCACAGTCTGGGTGGGGAACTTGATGCGGTAGGCCATCAGCCAGGGTGAGCCGGTGTGGGCCGCGTTCTGGACCAGGGTAGCCGCGATAAAGGGAGCGAAACCGATGTAGATCAGCACACCCCGCATGATGACCTGCTTGCGCGCCTCTCCCCGGTCTCGAAACAGCCGCCACAATTCGAAAATGACAAAAGGCACGGCCAGGGCCGCGGCGGAGAGGGTGCGCACAAAGAAGGAGAACCCCAGACCCATTCCGGCCAGCACCGGATTGAGCGGGTTATCGCGGTTGTGCGCCCGGGCGTAGAAATAGAGAAAGATGGCCGTGCCCAGCAGGTTGCTGTTGTGCCCCTGGTACGATGACGACATGAAGATCACGAAGGGGGAGAGCAGGAAGAGCAGTCCGGCCAGGGGGGCCGCTTTCCGGCCCAGCGTTTCTCCGGCAAGGAGCCCGGTGAGCAGCAGGCTGATGGCCCCGATCAGCGGGCAGACCAGCCAGGGCACGCCGGCCAGCACGCCCAGGGCCAGTAGCGAGGAGTGGCCCAGGGGGTAGATGGCGAACCACTTGCCCTGCCAGACCACCAGGGGATAGAGCCAGAAGTGCTCCGGTGACGGCGGTGCCGGCGCAGCCATCATGCCTGAGGCCAGGACACGGGCCTGAAAGAGATAGCCCGCAGTGTCCCAGACCCGGGGGATCCGTTCGAAGAGCAGAGTGGAGAAGGTGGCGAAGAGCAGCAGCCCGGCCAGGCTGGCCAGCAACAACCACCTGCGCTTGGACAGTTCCTCCAGCAGCGCGGGCAGGAACGGCGTGCGGCGCAGCCGGCCGCCCCAGGCCCAGGCCGCCAGCAGCAGGGCCGGGGCCACGAGGAAGAGTATGCGCAGCTTCCAGACCCGCACTACCGGGTTGTGGTCCAGGTCCGCGGTGGGCACCTGCACCGGGCCGCTGAGCAGGAATGCGGCCAGCAGGACCAGCGGCAGCACCGCACCCTGAAGCCAGGGGAAGGGCTGTCGTGGTTGCGCGGGATCGTTCACTGGATATACCCCAGACTCTTCAGCCGTTCCTCGGCGGCAGGGGACAGCGGTTCAAGGCTGTGGCCACCCGGCCGGGTGCCGTCAGCATCGAAACCGGGGACCACCCCCCGGAAACTCGGTATCGATTCAACCTCCGGGAGTTCGGTGTCATCATCCCAGATGTCGAGGACGCTGCCGGTGAAGTCGGCGGGCAACGGCAGGCCCAGCAGCAGGCAGATGGTGGGTGCCACATCATAGATGTTGGTCCGTCCCACTTCGCTCCCCGGCTGGACGGCCGGGCCGGAGACCAGCAGAATGCCGTCCGGGGCGAAAAGGTGCGCGCCCGACATGTCGTAGCCTTCCAGCAGCGACCCCAGGGTGAAGGTCCGGCCGTCGACAGTGAAGGCGGTGTCCGGAGGCAGAGCGGGGTTCACCCGGGCCACGATCTCGGTGACGCTGTTGTGCGGCCTCGACTGGATATCGATGAACAGCGGGGCCCCGTCCGCGTCCGATCTGACGTTCTTCAGCAGTGCCGCGGTCTCGGCCAGCACCCGGTCGTAGTCTTCCGGTTTCACCGACCCCTTTGGCTCACGGCCCTCCACGTTGAGACAGAAGCCCACCTCCCAGGTCAGCGCCTTGTCGCCGTTGGGGAAGGCCGTGGTCCGCGCCCAGTCGATGCTGTCCTCGTCCTGCCGCACCACCAGGCCCAGCTGCTCCAGCAACTGCAGGATCCCCACCGGGCGGAAGAGCGACA
This sequence comes from uncultured Acidobacteriota bacterium, assembly GCA_963836075.1. GTDB lineage: Bacteria > Acidobacteriota > JAQAZP01 > JAQAZP01 > JAQAZP01 > JAQAZP01. The sequence goes on along the minus strand of CAWIIB010000001.1, from coordinate 1,379,021 downwards.
TGTTGCGGTAGACGGTCTGGTCCTCGGGCAGCGAACGGCCGCTCTGGGCGTGGATCGGTTCCATGCCGTGGTCCGAGACGAGGATGAAGGTGGTGCCCGGTTCGGCCCGGGCCACATACTGGCCCACCACCCGGTCGTAGTAGCGGTAATACGCCTCGACTACCTTGCCGAAGAGACGCCGCTCGCCGGCGTCCACATCGGGGAAGTTCTCTGTGTCCATGAACTGCCAGAACTTGTGCTGCACCCCGTCCAGACCCTTGAGAAAGACCAGGGCGAGGTCGGGCTGCCCCTGCCGGTCGTCAAAGAGCAGGTGCTGGGCCGTGCGGTTGAAGTAGTCGTCCTCGGCGTAGCGCCAGCGCAGCACATCCAGCTCGTGGCGCAGCCAGGGCCTGAGATGACCCACCGGCCCCTGGTGCTCGAGGCCGAGCAGCGCGAAGAGCTCTTCGTCGCCCGGCACCTCGAAGTCGTAGCCCTCCAGCGGGAACTCGGGAAAGCGCACCGGCACCGGCTTGTTCTCCTCGATGCGGTCGGCCAGCACCCGCGATCGCAGCGGTTGCCAGGGCGACTCGGCCGAATACCAGTTCACCGTCACCGAGCGCAGGCCGAAGTGGTCGGCCGCCTGCCACAGCGCCGGGTAGGCCAGCAGCCGCCCGGTCTCCTGGGAGAAGCGGTAGCTGCCCGGAATGCGGGTGATGGTGAAGTCCCGTCCGTGCAGTTCGGCCGGGACGCCGGTGGCCATGGAAGTCCAGATCAGCGGGCTGATGGTGGGGTAGAGGGTCTCCAGGCTTCCCCGGCAACCGCTTTCCGCCAGCCCGGCGATGTTGGGCAGCAGGCCGGCCTCGATCAGCGGGTCCATCTGCTTCCAGGTGGCGGCATCCAGACCGAGGACGATGACCTTGCCCCTTTGTGAATCACCACAGCCGGCAGCGGAGGCCAGCGCCAGCAGGGCCAGGGCGAGGATCACCAGGGATGTCCTGATCAGGCTCATGGCTGCCCCTTTCCGTCCCCGCGCAGGCGCCAGGCCCGCAGCACGCTCATGCCCCACTGGACCATGGAGCGAGGCCGCAGGGCATAGAGCAGGTTGTACTCGGTGTAGCAGGAGGCGTTGCACGACTTGCAGTCGGGCACCGGCAGGTTGCGGAAGGCCTGCTCGAAACCGACGTCGAGAAAGTTCTGCGCCTTCACCCCGTCGATGAGCAGCGAGCAGGGGAAGACCCGGCCGTCCACGTCGACATTGCAGAAGAGTTCCCCGGCCCGGCACTTCAGCCTTCCCACCATCTCGGTCGACTGCGGCTTGCCATAATCCTGCCAGCCCTGCACGTGCTCGAGGTAGGGCATGGTGGAGACGATGGGCGCCCCGGCCTTTTTCAGTTCGATCAGCTTCTCGATGGCGGCCTGGTATTCATGGTTTTCCGGCAGCAGCTTCTCGCGGTTGCGGCCCATCAGGTCGCTGTGGTGCAGCAGCTGGAACGAGGCGAGGAAGCCGTGCTCCCGGGCCAGGCCCACGATGTAGTCGATGTCGCCGAGGTTGTGCCGGGTGAGCACGGTGATGGTCCAGAGCGGCACCCGGCCGGCGGCGGCCCTGATCCCGGCCAGTGCCTTGTCGAAGCTGCCCGGCTGGCGGTTGGCATCGTGGTTCTCTTTCCGCCCGTCCAGTGAGACCACCAGGTGGTCGAGATTGAGGATCTGGTCGATCTTCTTCGGCAGCAGGTAGCCGTTGCTGTCCAGCGAGACGTAGAACCCGCACTCCTTGGCGAAATCCACGAGCAGGCCGATGTCCTTGCGCATCAGCGGCTCACCGCCCCACATGCCCAGGCGCCTGGTTCCCGCCTTTTTCATCTGGCGGAAGAGGTCGAAGATCTGCTCGGTATCCAGGTCGGCCTGGGGCCGCTCCGGGATCTGGCAGTAGGTGCAACGGGAGGGGCAGCGGTTGGTCACCCCGAACATCACGTTCACCGGCACCCGCCGGCCGAAGAGGTTGGCCCCCAGGGCGGCCCGGACCATCTGCAGCCCGATCTTGACGTTTCTGGCTGTGGACATGCTACTCGGCTAGTTTTCTGCTGTGGTACCGCTCGGGCAGGAACCGCGCAATGGCGATCCTGCCGCTGTCGTCGGCCCAAACCGTTTGGAGAAAGACCGGCGCCGGATCCCTGAGCCGGACACGCTCGCCGTCCGTTTCCCAGAACTGTTTCAGCCCGGGACGCCAGTGGACGCTCCGGGCCGAAACCACCAGGTATTCTACGTTGAAGCGCAGGGCCGTTTCAAAGGTGTCCGCCAGCGGGCCGTAGGGGATGACCACCGTTGGGCGCTCATAGACATGGATCATGTTGCTCACCGTGGGCAGGTCCATGATCACCGTGCCTCGGGCGGTGTTGCTGGAGATCCAGTCCGCGGCGGCAGCCACCCGCTCTGCCTCCTCACGGTCGTCAAAGGCCAGGGTCAGGCCCAGCGGGCGGACAAAGGTGGCCAGCAGGAGCAGCAGCAGGAGGGCCAGCAGGATCGGTGACCTGCCGGGGCGGGGTAGCGGCGGTCGTGGCGGGGCGCCATTGCCGGTGGGCCGCTCGGTGTCCTCCAGTCCGGACAGCACCAGAGCGCCCCGGGCAGCGGCCAGGTAGAGCAGGAGGTAGAAGGGGAGGAAGTAGCGCAGTTCCCCCCGCACATACCAGGAGACGGTGAGGAAGTGCAGTCCGAAGGCGGCCAGGGGCAGGGCGTGGTAGCGCCACCAGGGGGCCGGCCGCGGTACTCCCCAGCGCCAGGCCACCAGGGCCAGCAGCATGAAGACAGCCATTCCGCCCTGGCGCGCCGCTTCCTCGCGGAAGAGGTTGCCGCTGACAAAGGCGTCGAGGCTGCGAAAGGCCCCCCGGCCCCAGCGCACCAGCGCGCGCCCGATGCCGTTCTCCGCCAGCCAGGCACCCATGGAGGGCGCGTCCTGGCGCAGGGACGCCACTTCGTCCGGCACGTCCACCGCCATCAGGTACGAGTTGTGAGTGTGAAAGGGGCTGCCGAAGACCAGGGTATTGCGCACCATCCACGAGGTGGCCACGGCCAGAAAACCGACCAGGGCCAGGCAGGCCAGGCCGGCGGCCATTGTGCGGCGGCGATTCCGCCAGGCCGGCACGCTGCTGATGACCAGCGGGATGCTCAGACCCAGGGCCGCGGTGAGCAGCAGGCCGTTGGGCCGGGCCAGCCAGGCCAGGCCGGCAACCCCGCCCAGCACCAGGAAGGGCAGGGCCCTGCTCTTTCCGGCCGGGGCCTCCGGTTCACCGGCGTCCCACCAGCGATACCAGAGCAGCAGCATCAGGATGAAGCCCAGCTGGAAGAAGACCTGGTCCTCCACCATGGAGCCGAACCAGACCTGGGCCGGGGAAAGGGCGGTGAACAGCGCGGCCAGCAGGCCGGTGCGCGTGCCGTAGAGCCGGCGGCCGAGGCAGTAGACCATGGGGATCAGCAACAGCCCGCAGCCCAGCACCAGCCACTGGGCGGCGGTGTGGCTCGGTCCAGTGGCGAGGAAGATCAGGGCCACCAGCAGCGGCAGCAGCGGCTGGCGGTTCCCTTCGGGGATGGGGAACCCCCGGTCCTCCTCGAAGAAGAGCCACTTGCGGTTGGTGGTGTAGCCCTGGCCCTGGTTGAGGTGGGCCGCCACTTCCAGGGTGGTGGCCGAGCCGTCGGCCGCCGGCAGGTGGTGGCGGGCCAGCGAGACGGCGCGCAGGCCGAAGCCCAGGGCGAGGATGAGCAGCAGCGCCGCCAGACGCCGGGCGCGCCGGCTCTCTTCTCCTGGCTGGTGGGCACTGGTCATGATTTGAACTGCGGTCCGTAGCGTGTTTTCAGAATCCGGTTGCGGCGTCGGCGCCCGGTGAGGATGTAGTACCAGACCAGGTACCAGAGTTTGGCGCCCAACGAAAAGAAGGTCAGCAGGCCGCCGCTGAAAATCTTCCCCGCCCCGGGGGCGTGGCGCAGGCGTCCTTCGATTTTAGCGACGAAGTTTTCCTGTGGCGGCTGGAAGTTCAGGTTGGCCTCCGCCGGGTCGAGGCCGGGATAGCGGATCCCGTCCATCCGGCCCAACCCCTCCCTGTGGCAGAGTACGATGTGCTCGATCCGTTCCGGGTCGAAGCCCATCACCCGCGCCGCCGCCGTGTCCAGGGCCACCGGGTCGGCCGACGCCAGCAACAGGTCGCAGACCCGCGGCAGCCCCGATTTGGGGCCGTCCCCCTCCATCCCCACCGTGCCGTCCATCAGCGAGAGGGCCGGCCGTACCTCGGCGTTGACCAGGCAGATGTATTGCGAGAGCTGGTCATGGAAGTTGTGCCTGGCGACCTCGAGGCAGCCGTACTGGTTTTTCAGCGCGCCGGTGATCATGCAGCGGAAGTGGGTCTTGAGCACCGGCAGGGTGATGGTGGTCACCCCGCGCAGGAACTCCGGATATTTGAAGCGGAAGGTCTCGCCGTCCAGCTCCCGTTCGACGATCTCGAAACGCCCGCTGGAGAGGTTGTGGAATTTCAAATCGTATTTGTCGCAGACCGGGCCCAGCCCCGACCGGCGAAAGGCGGTGGCCACCTTGATCAGCACCTGGTCCGCATCGGTGAGGTAGATGGTGCCCACCCGCTCCCCGATGGTCCGCACCACCCCCTCCACCACCCAGGGGGAGGTGTTGGAACCGGGCATCAGCATGTCGTGGGTCAGGTTGACCTTGAGGGCCACGTCGGCCCCTTCGGGGATGAGCGATTCCCAGTCCACCGCTTCCAGCGTCGCGCGCACCGAGTCCTGGACCGACGGGCCCACGCGGTGGATGGCGACTTCGGGCTGTACCAGCTCTGTTGCGGCGCGGCTTACCACGGCTCGGGCCTCTATCTGATGTTTTACACATGGGTTCGGCGAACGTCAGGCAGAATTATAGAAGATGGGTCCGGGACAGGCAATGAGCAGGAGTTCAGAGCTGCCGGTGGTGGGACGAGCGGCAGTGGTGGTAGGCAATCACCAGGGCGAAGAGCAACAGCACCATCACCCACTCGTGGGGCGCCGGCATGGTGCCCGGGCCGTCGCCGCCGGCCGGGGCGCCCTCCGGATCGGCTTCGGCCGGGCTGGTGGAAAGGGTGACCAGCAGGACAGCCACCAGGACCAGGGCGGCCATGCTGGCAACAAGTTTGAGCGGTCCGATCATGGTCCCTGTCCTCCCGATATGATGAATTTCTCATCGGAAACAGAGGGAAAACTCTTGATCGGAACTTACTCGAAGACCTCGAAAATTTCGTTGCGGTCCAGTTCCAGCTGCAGTTTCAGGGCTTCGGTGCGCAGGGCGGTGAAGTAGTTCTCACCGGTTGTCCCGCCGTAGCGCCGGGCCAGCGCACCGATCCGCTCGCCGATCAGTTGCTGGACATCGGGGAGCAGGCGGATGGTGATCATCCGTTCCCCGAGGTAAAAACTGGCTGCTGCCGCGGGGCCCCGGGCGGACGGGTCGTCCAGCTCCTCGTCGACATAGAGCGGAGGCAGGAGCAGGGCGCCGGTGGAGGAGAGCAGCAGGCCCCTGCCGGGAGTGGCGCCGGTGCTGACCATCAGGCCGTCCTGGAGACAGCTCAGCGGCGGCTGCGAACCGCAGTGGGGGGACAGCTCAACCGATTCCCTGGCGGCCCCAAGAATCTCCAGCGCCCTGATGCCCATCTTCACCCCGACCACCGAATAGATCCCCAGGTGGCCGTGGATCTCTCCGGTGAGCACCGACCAGCGCCACTCCTCGTCGCCGTGGGCCTCTATGATGCGCTCCATCATCAGCGCCACGTCTTCCCGGTATCCGCTCTGCTCCAGCGGCGGGAACTGTTTGAGCAGGGTGCCGGTGGAATCGTGCTGGTGGCCGGCGGCGGAGACCGGAGCCGCTTCCTCAAACAGCAGGCCGCCGATGCTGTCCAGCATGGTTCGCACCAGGACCGGCCCGGCCACGGCCGGAACGGCGGTTTCCACGCGGCAGGGGCTGCCGCCGCTCGGCCGGGAAGAAACCAGCCCGCGCTCCGCGCCCTCCAGGGCCACTGTTGCGCAGAACGGTTCCGATCCGCTGAAGAGCGAGGGCCTGATCAGGTAGAGGGCCGCCAGCTCGTCACCGAGGGCAAGGTGTTCGGCCGAACCACACAGAAACCCCAGGGCCCGTGCCGTCTGTCCACCGATCCGTTCCTTTTCGATCCCCTGCAGGACATCGGCGAAATCGGCGCCGATGGAATCATCCCAGCCGCCCAGCAGCACCACCCGCTTCCAGGGCGCGGCAAGCACGCGCTGCGCGGCTTCGGGGTCGGCGGTGATGTTGAAATGCGGTGCGGCGGTGTCGGCACAGGCCACGATCAGGGTGTGCACAACCTCCGGCAGCCCGGGATCGGCCTCCAGGGCCAGGGCCAGGTTGGTCAGTGGGCCGAGACAGACCAGCCGGACCTGGTCGCCTTCCCGGCGGGCCAGCCGGGAGATCATCTGTGGGGCCTCTTCGTGGAGCAGGATGTGCCCTTCATTGCCGTAGAGGCTATCGGTGGCTGTCTCGCAGAGCGGGCGCCACGCCGGCGGTTCGAACTTGCCTTCCAGTGGTTCGTCGGCTCCGGGAGAGACCGGGATCCGCCGGTGGCCCACCCCGCCCAGCAGCCTGATCATCGCCTTGCCGCCCCGGCGGGGCTCCTGGGAGCCGAATACCGTGCTCACACCGTGAACCTTCAGCTGGTCGGCATCGAGGATCAACGCCATGGCCCGCATGTCGTCCAGCCCCATGTCGGTGTCGACGATCAGCGGCAGCGGTTCGTTCCCGGCGGCGGGGGTGGCCAGGAGAAGTATTGACAACAGGGCCGCCGTCAGACGTGCCGTGCATAGTTGTTTCCGGGGCATTCCGGTTCCCTCCATGGTGACGTGGTGGTCTGGGCCGGTGCGTGCCGGCGGCCTACCGGTAAAGTTTACAACAGAAGGGGGGCCTGGTGGAGGAGAGGACCAGGTCAGCTGGCCGTCAAAGCGGGTCGGCCATCGGGAGTCTCCAAGACTTCCGCGGGCCGGTTGGTCAGCGGCAAATAGACCGTAAACGTCGTTCCTTTGCCGGGAGCGCTCTCCACGTCGATCATCCCGCCGTGCTGTTTAATCACCCCGTAGGCCGTGGAGAGGCCGAGACCGGTGCCCCGTCCCGGGTCCTTGGTGGTGAAAAACGGCTCGAAGATATGGTGGCGCGTGTCGTCGTCCATGCCGCAGCCGGTGTCACTGACCGAGAAGAAAGAGAATGTTCCGGTGTGGGCCCAGGGGTGGCGTTCGCAAAAAATGCGGTCCAGGTCCGCTGTCCCGGTGCGAATGATCAGCCGGCCGCCGTCGGGCATGGCATCGCGGGCGTTGAGGCAGAGGTTCATCAGCACCTGCTCCACCTGCTGCGGATCGGCATTGACCTTGCCGGGATCGGGATCCAGGTCCATGGTCAGTTCGATCGCCGCGCTGGAGCCGATCAGGTGCTCCATCATTTCCATCAGGTCTTCCACCACGCTGTTCAGACCCAGCACCCGGGTCTGGAGGGTCTGTCGCCGGCCAAAGGCCAGCATTTGACCGATCAGCGCGCCGGCCCGTTCGGCCGCCTGGCAGACATGGTCCAGCGCGGCACTGCGCCGCGGGTCATGCTCCAGCCCTCGCTGGGCGATGGCGGTGTGTCCCAGAATGGCTTGCAGCATATTGTTGAAATCGTGGGCCAGCCCGCCGGCCAGATGCCCCAGAGCTGAGAGTTTCTGCGACTGCAGGATCTGGTGGTGTGCTTCCTCGATTTCCAGTTCCTGTTCGTGCACCGTCTGGCTGAGATTGTGGGCCGCTTCGCGGGCCTGTTTGAGCAGGCGGGCGTTTTCCACGGCATATCCCACCTGGCCCAGCAGGACGGTGAGGAACTGCTGGTCCTGGGTGGTGAACGGGGCGTTGCCCTGTTTGTCGGAGAGGCAGACCGCGCCCACCGTGCCGCTGTTGGTTTTCAGAGGCATGATCAGGAAGGACGGCGAGGAATAGGTCGCGGAATCGTTGGTCCGGGGGAGTTCCTGCTCCTGGTCCAGGTGTTTTACCAGCAGCGGATTGCTGGTGCTGATCACTTTTTCGGCCACCGATCCCTTCAAGCGCACCGTTCTGTTGCCACGATCGGTCAGATTCCACCCCTCATGGGCCACGATCTCCATTTCTTCGCCGTTGTCCCGCAGCAGCAGCACGGATCCTCTGCGCGCACCGGAGGCGGATACCGCCTTGGACAGGATCAGTTGCAGCAGTTTGCCGATGTCGGGTATCCGGGCGGTGAATTCGGTGATTTCGGCCAGGGTGGCGAACTGGTCGATGAAGTGCTCCAACTGCTGTGCGTTCTCCCGGAAGTCGATGGTCAACTGGTTCAGGGCGGTGATGATCTCGGCCATCTCGCGCAGCTGGGACGGTCCACCGTCCATCCTGATCGAGTTGGATTCGCCCCGGGAGAGTTTTTCCAGCCCCCGCTGCAGCCTGGTGATCGAGCGGATCAGGACCCACAGCAGGTAGAAACCGAGCAGGGAGAGGACTACCACCAGGAGGAGCACCGGCACCTTGCCCTCCAGGTGCTCGCGGAAGACGTAGAGCAGGGTGAGGAAGGGCAGGACCACCAGAAGACTGAGGGCCTGCAGTGTGTAGCGGCGCAGGCTCAATTCGCCATCTCGACGGGGTTTCATGACCTCTCCCTCCAGACGGGCCGTCCGGGGCGGCCGGGCAGCAAACACCGTTCCGGCCGTACCCTGTCCCGGTACAGTTATCGGCAAAGACGTGTTTGTCGTGAAGGGAAATCGCGAATGAATTTTTTGTTGACCGAGGGCGGCGCTACTGGCTGTCGTCCGCTTTCGCCGGCCGGTTGATGTTGATGTGCACTCCGTCTTTTCCTTCGCGGAGGCGGGAGTGAATGTCATTGTGCTGATCGAGTTTCAGCCGGGCGATGGATTCGCGGTGCCGCCAGAAGAGCGCACTGTTCTCCATGGCGACCCCCTCGATTTCCGGGGCGGCCGGGTTGTCCATGGTGTCCAGACGGGCGGCCAGCCGCTGACGCACGGCGGCGAGGGCCGGGGAGGAACCGTGCCGGGAGATCTGCAGATCGACGAATTCCAGATCGCCTCTGGTCATGTCGCTGATCTCACCGGTATTGGCCAGCGAGGAACCGGTGACATCCATCAGCTCCACCTCGTCCAGCCAGCCGTCATAGACGGCGAACTCGTACCAGCGAAACTCGGCCGGCGACATGCCCAGACCGCGGAGGGTGTCGATCTGGGCGTCGAAGACATCGGTCACGCTGCCCAGCACCTGCCCGGCGGTTTCGAAATTCTCCTCTCCGCTCCGCTCGATCTGCTTCTCGATGGCCAGCCATTCCTCATAGTGCGGTACCAGCTGCCGGCGCACCTCGAGAAACACCAGCAACCGCTCTTCGCTGGCCACCCCGTTGTCCGGCGGTGTGAAGGGCAGGGCGGCGTCCAGCTCGTTCACCGACTCATCCAGCTTGGTCAACTGCATGATCGGGGCCACGATGGATTCACCCTTGCGGTAGAGGTCCGGGCCGTAGATCAGGCCCAGCATCAACAGGATCGCCGCAACGATGCCCAGAATGACCCAGATGGTACCGCCCGTGCGTGTCATGTGCCGACCTCCTTGTTCATCTCAGCCCCCGAAGGGTGGTCCGTGCTCCAGCCGGTGCAGCATGGCCCGAGCCTGCCCGTCACCCGGATTGATACGCAGCACCTCCCGGAATTGTTCTGCGGCGGACTCCTGCCGGCCGAGGCGGGCCAGGGCCATGGCCAGATTGTAGCGGATGTCCGCCGATTCGGGCTGGAGCTCCACGGCCCGGGAAAAACTGGCCGCCGCCGGCTCCAGGAAACCGAGGGCGGCCAGGGCATTGCCCTGGTTGTTCAGCGCGCTGACAAAATCGGGGCGCAACCTCAACGCGCGCTGGTAATACTCCACCGCTTCTTCCAGGCGGCCCTGAAGCGCGGTGACAAAGCCGAGGTTGTTGTGCGCGTCGGCCAGTTGCGGATTGATGGCCAGTGCTTCCCGGTAGAGGGCCACGGCTTCGTCCAGCCGTTCCTGGCCCACCCGCACGTTGCCCAGGTTGACCCGGGCATCGGCTGAATCGGGATCGAGGCGCAGCGCCTCCAGATACTGGGCCACGGCTTCGGGTATCTGTCCCATGTCGGCCAACGACGCCCCCAGGTTGTTGTGGGCGTCGGCCAGGGTGGGGTCGAGATTCAGGGCCTGCCGGTATTCGGCAATGGCCTCAGCGGTGCGGCCCAGCCCGGCCAGTGCCACCCCCAGGCGGGTGTGCCGCGGGGCATTTCCCGGTTCGATGCGCAGCGCCTCCCGGTAGTGTTCCACGACCTGCTCCAGGTTGCCCCGCTCGTCTTCCAGTTCGGCCAGCCGGGCGTGCAGCTCGGCGCTGTCCGGCTGCGCGTCGAGGGCCAGCCGGTATTCCGCCGCCGCCGCGTCCAGGTTTCCGGTTCCGGCCAGGGTCAGACCGAGGTTGGCGTGGACGTCCGGGTCGTCGGGCCGCAGGCGCAGCGTATCGGTGTAGTGCTCGATGGCTTCGGCGTAGCGGCCCGACTCGGTGAGCAGCCCGGCCAGGTTGTTGTGGGCGATCCAGGCGTCGGGGTTCTTGACCAGCGTGTCGCGCCAGAGGGTTTCCCGGTCGGCATAGGCGTGTCCCTGACGCCAGGAGAGGGTGCCGAGGACGGCCAGCAGGACCAGCCCGGCAATGGCCATGAGACGCCGGGCTCCGCTGCCGGCTCCGGCGAGACGCGATGCGGCCCAGCTGCAGGCCAGGACCACCAGCCCGATTCCGGCCAGGTACTGGAAGTGGTCGGCCACCCAGCTGTAGCGCATGGGGTAGACGTTGAAGAAGCCCAGGGCCGGCGACAGTGTGACGGCGAAAAAGAGCAGGGCAGTCAGCGGCCCCCGTCCCAGGCGGCGCCGCATCAGCCAGAAGAAGACCAGCGCGAAGACGGCCCCGGCAGGAAAAAGATACTGCCACCAGGCACCAGCATCTATTTCCCAGCGGGGATAGATGAAACACTGTTGGGCTGGCCAGAAGATCTTCCAGGCGTAGAACCACAGAATCCGTCCGGCCAGCAGCAGTCGCTGCAGCAGGGTCAGCGACCACTCGGCCCCGCTGGCCCCCACATGGGTCACCTCCATCCAGAGCGTGAGCAGGCCCGAGGCGATACCCGCGGCAAAGAAGGGCAGCAGGGGCAGAATGTCCTTCCCGCCGACCCGGCCCCGCTTCCACCAGAGCAGCAGGAGCACGGCCGCCGGCATGGTCAGGGTCACCGACTTGCTGAGCAGGGCACAGAGGAAGAGCGCCAGGGATGCGGCGTAGAGCGGCCAGCCCGGCATTTCGGGGCGTCCCCGGCGGGGAGCTTTTGCCGGGCCGGGCGCGGGTTGTTCCCCGATCCCGGCCCAGCGGAGATAGGCCAGCATCGAGGCGAAATAGAAGAGCCCGGAGAGCACGTTCTTCCGTTCGGTGATCCAGGCCACCGACTCCACGTTTATCGGGTGGAGGGCGAAGATCATGGCGGCGAACCAGGCCCCGGGGAGGGCCAGCCGGCGGAGCAGGAGCCAGAGCAGCACCGCGCCAAAGGCGTGGAGCAGGACGTTCACCAGGTGGTAGCCGTAGGGGTCCAGCTCCCAGAGGTGATACTCGAGCCAGAACCCGGTGTGGACCAGCGGGTAGTACTGGGGCACGGCGCCCGGCTCGGTCCAGATCCGCTTGAGCCCCTCGGCAGAGCGCAGGGTGGCGTTGCCGGTGACATAGAAGTCATCGTCCCAGACATAGCCGCCGGTGATGGCCGGCACGTAGACCAGCAGGGTGAGCAGCACGATCAAAACGGCCCGGGGCCAGCTGTCCAGCCAGGGGTTGGCCACTGCCTCCATTGTTCCAGTCCGCTTGGTCATGGTCACCCGGTGACGGTCTCGATCTCGTAATACTTCTCACCACGCCGGATCCGGCCGAAACGCAGTTCGGGCTCGTGGACCCAGGCCGAAAGCAGCCCGCGGGTAACGGCGTCTTCAGCCAGCTCCGCCCGCACCCGCAGTGTGTCCATGGGGTAAAGGTCGTAGGCCATGCCGTAACCGGGGTCCATGTGCCGGCTGGTGGGCATCAGGTCACCCCAGAAAACAAGTTCCTCTCCCTCGCTCTCGATGTAGACCGCCTGGTGGCCGGCGGTGTGGCCGCCGGTGTGCCTGACCCGCACCCCGCGGGTGATCGCTCCGTCGCCTTCCAGCAGGTCCCACTGTCCGGCTTCCATCACCGGCAGGATCGAGTGGGGGATGTACGAGGCCTGCAGCCGCCGCGGCGGGTCCACGGCAAAGTCATACTCGGATTTCTGCACATGGTAGCGCGCCGCGGGGAAGGTGGGACGGAACAGACCGTCCTCGTCCCTGGTGGTGCAGTGCCCGGCATGGTCGAAGTTGAGGTGGGTCAGCACCACGTGCTGAATGTCCTCCGGCCTCACACCCAGCGTGTCCAGGCCGTCGAGGATGGTGGAGGGCTGCTCCAGGGCGATCTGCTGCCGCAGCTTCTCGTCGGAGAAGGTTCCCAGCCCCGCTTCCACGAGGATGTTTTCCTGCCCGGTCTGCACCAGCAGGGCATTCAGGCCCATTCTGATCCGGTTCTGCTCGTCGGCCTCCATCCGTTTGGCCCAGACCGGTTTCGGCACCACGCCGAACATCGCCCCGCCGTCCAGACGGTAGTGCCCGTCACAGATCAGGCTCACTTTGAACTGGCCCAGTTTCACGCTGAGCACGTTGTCCGCACTGCCGGTCATTGAATCTGCTCCTTCAGTATTTTTCAAGCCCTGCCGTCAACACAACTGATGAGTGTCACTGATTAATGATAGCCGGGCGAGTGGAAAAGGCAAACCGCCCGGTGCTTGATGCTCCCTGCACGATTGGCTACACGGACCCATCAAAAGATTTCTTCACCATCAACCGGCCGGGCGGATAGACAGTGCGCCGGTGCGTAAACCTGAATAGAGACACGGTAACCGGTTCATCGGACAGTCGAGAAACCGACCGGGGCGCCGAAAGGGGCGGCCCGGATATCGCGAAGGGAGCGAGAGATGGACAGTCTGAAGGATTGGCTGAAACCGGAACTGATCTGGTTCATCGCCGGGCTGGCGATGCTGCTCCTCGAGTTCATCGTCCCGGGGCTGATCATCTTTTTCTTTGGCGTGGGCGCCTTCATCGTGGCCCTGCTCTGCATCTTCTTTGACATTTCGATCAACGTGCAGCTGCTGATTTTCCTCGTCTCTTCCACGCTGTTGTTGGTGGCGCTGCGCCACTGGTTGAGCAAGACTTTCATCGGCCATGTGGGGTTCAGACAGAACACCGCCGAGAAAATGGACGATTTCACTGGCGGGCGGGCCACGGTGATCCGGGAGATCAAACCCAACAGGCCCGGTCGGGTGGAGTTCAACGGCAGCCAGTGGGACGCCGGGGCGGAGGAGGAGATCCCCGAGGGGGCCCAGATGGAAGTGGTGGGCAAGAGTAACCTGACCCTGAAAGTACGCATGATCGACTGATCATATGGAAGGAGGACTCGTCATGGGCGTGGGAACAATCATTCTGATTGGAATCATCTTCCTGGTCTTCATCATCTTTGTCCGGACCATCCGCATCGTGCCCCAGAAGTCGGCGTTCATCGTCGAACGGCTGGGCAAGTTCCAGGCCGCCCTGGTGGCCGGCCTGCACATCCTGATCCCCTTCGTCGACAAGGTGGCCTACAAGCACACCTTGATGGACAGGCGCCCCGCGGGGCGCCTGTTTTCCTTTGTCACCGCCGGTCAATCAGAACGCTCTTCCTGCCCGTTGAACAGCTCAGGGTAGTATTCGCGGAGGCACTGCGGGCAGAGCCCGTGGGTGAAATCGACTTCCGAGCGGTCCGAAATATACTCCTCGATCTGATGCCAGTGGTCCTCGCCGTCGCGAATCTTCTTGCACGAGGCGCAGATGGGCAGCAGCCCGGTCAACTTCTTCACCTCGAGCAAGGTCTTCTCCAGCTGCTGTACGAGCCGCTCCTGCTCCCGTGACGCCCGGTGCCGGACCAGGGCGATCTCGATGGCCGAGCGGAGCTCGTTGTTATCGTAGGGCTTGACCATGTAGCCGTAAGGGTTGGTCCGGATGGCGCTGTCGATCACGTCTCGTTCTCCCAGGCAGGAAAGGAAGATGATCGGCACGTCGCTGCGGCTGCTGATCTCGTGCGCCGCCTCGATGCCGTTCATCCTCCCTTCGAGGAGAATATCCATCAGCACCAGGTCGGGGTGGCGGCGAAAGGCCGCATCGATGGCTTCGGCCCCGCTGCTGACCACGCCGCAGATCCGGTAGCCGAAGCTTTCCAGTCGGGTCTGAAGTACGGTGGCCACACTGGTGTCGTCTTCCACAACCAGAATTTTCACTTCCGGTTGCTGACCGAGCGGCACCATGGTCTGTTCGGCGTCGGCCTGGCTCATTTTTCTGACCAATTTTGTCCTGCCGATTACAGGATTGAAAACGCCCGGTCCGGACCGCGGAAGGTTTTCATCGACAGCTGTCCGCCCACCGGTCAGATCTCAATGCAGGTAATTCCTGATACCGGGGAGGTTCAGCAGTGCGGTCTCTATCCGATTTCACCTGGGAAGCGGCCGTTGCCAAACGCTTTCCATCACTTAATCTGCAAAATCCTTGCCGGAGTATGGCTATTGACATAATCGACAAAAACTATCTACTATATGGAGGGGCGTTGCACGCCATCGGCGTCGATCCTGAATGCACCCGGGTCCCCGGCGGGCCTCGATACAAAAGGAGCAGACTATGTTGACTCCACGAGTTCTGGCTGTTCGGTTTTGGATACTTGGCTTTACGTTTCTGTCCGGTGTTGTCGGTCCGGTGGGGGCCGCTCCGCGGTTTGACGACCTGGGCAGCTATCACCGGGAGGTGACCACCAGTTCGGCGGAGGCCCAGCGCTGGTTCGACCAGGGGCTGGTGATGTGCTGGGGGTTCAACCACGAGGCCGCCATCGCCTCGTTCCGCGAGGCGGCCAGGCTGGACCCGGAGTGCGCCATGGCCTGGTGGGGCATTGCCTTGGCCAGCGGCCCGCACGTCAACAATATGGAGATGGACGCCGCGGCTGTGGAACGGGCGTGGACGGCGCTGAAAAAGGCCCAGGCCACAGCGGCCGCCGGCACGGCGGTGGAACGTGACCTGGTCGGGGCGCTGTCCCAGCGCTACGAGGAGCAGCCATCCGCCGACCGAACCACTTTGGACAAGGCGTACGCCGGCGCCATGCGCGAGGTCTGGCAGCGGCATCCCGGTGACCCGGACGTGGGATCCCTCTTCGCCGAGGCGCTGATGGACCTCCGGCCCTGGGATCTCTGGTCCACTGAGGGGGAGCCGAGGCCCGAGACCCCCGAGATCCTCCAGACCCTGGACACGGTGCTGGCCATGGCACCTGAACATCCCGGGGCCAACCACTTCTACATCCACACCTGCGAGGCATCCCCAGATCCGGCCCGGGCTCAGGCTGCGGCCGACCGCCTGCGCGATCTGGTGCCCGGTGCCGGGCACCTGGTCCACATGCCGTCCCACATCGACATCCGCCTGGGGCATTACAAAAAGGCGGTGACCGCCAACCAGCAGGGGATCGAGTCGGACCTGCGTTATGTGAGGCAGGCCGGGCACGACGGGTTTTACACCCTGTACCGCGCCCACAACTACCACTTCCTGACCTACGCCGCCATGTTCACCGGGCAGAAAGGCCTGGCGATGAACGCGGCCCGGGAACTGGTCCAGGAGGTGCCCATGGAACTGGTGCGGGCCTACCCCGAGTTCCTCGACGGGTTCATGGCCACGCCGCTGCACGTGATGATCCGTTTCGGCCTGTGGCAGGAACTGATCGACGAACCGGCACCGCCAAAGGACCTTCCGGTGACCACGGCCTTCTGGCACTACGCCCGCAGCGTGGCTTTTGCCGCCACCGGCGAGGTACGCAAATCGAAGCGCGAGCTGCGCAAGTTCGACAAGGCCTACCGCCGGGTGCCCGAGGAGTACTTGATCGGAAACAACACCGCCCGGGTGGTGCTGGAAGTGGCCCGTCCCTTTGCCGAGGGCGAGCTGGAATACCGCCGGGGGAACTACGACCAGGCGTTTGACCTGCTGCGTGAGGCCGTGCGGCGCGACGACGCCCTGATCTACGACGAGCCCTGGGGCTGGATGGAGCCGGTGCGGCACGCCCTGGGGGCGTTGCTACTGGAGCAGGGGCGGGTGGAGGAGGCTGAGGCGGTCTACCGCCAGGACCTGCGCCTGCACCCGGAGAACGGCTGGTCGCTGCACGGCCTGGCCGAATGCCTGGCCCGCAGCGGCCGCCCTGCCGAGGCCACCGAGGCGGACAAGAGGTTCCGCCAGGTCTGGTCCGACTCCGACCTGGAGATCAAGGCTTCCTGTTATTGCAGGATCAATACATAGAAGAAATTTCTGTTTTCCAGCTGAGTTTGCTGAAACAACACATGGAGTGAAAGATCGGATCATGAACCGTTATGTAAGCCACGCCCTGTCCGAGTGGTCCTCGGGCCTGCGTTACGAAGACTTGACCCCGGAAGCTGTGGACGCCGCCAAGCATTTTCTCTACGACTCCCTGGGCTGCGCTTTTGGCGGCGCCCGCAGTTCCGACTACCAGATCGCCGAGAAACTGGCCGTGGCCAAGGGCTGCCGCGAGGAGTGCACGGTGATCGGGTCGGGTCTGAAGACCCACGCCGTGGAGGCCGCCTTCCTCAATGCGCTGATGATCCGTGCCATGGATTACAACGACATCTACTGGAAGCAGGACCCCTCGCACCCCAGCGACATCATCCCCGCGGCGCTGAGCCTCTGCGAGGCGCAGGGGTTGTCCGGACGGGAGCTGATCCTCGGCATCGTGCTGGGCCACGAGATCGAGATGCGGCTCTGCGAAGCGGCGATCCCCGGTATCCGCGAGCGGGGCTGGCACCATGCCAGCCTCACCGCCTACGCCTCGCCGCTGGTGGCTGCGCGGATGCTGGGCCTCGATGCCGAGCGGACCCGCCACGCACTGGGGATCTCGGCCTGCCACCACTTCACCCTCGGCGCCGCGGTGGCCGGCACGCTGTCGATGATGAAGAACACCGTGGACCCCATGGCCACCAGGGCCGGGGTGGAAGCGGCGCTGCTGGCCCGGGACGGCTACACCGGTCCGGAAAACGTGATCGACGGCAAGGAGGGGATGGTTCACTGTCTCGGGCCGGACTGGGACCTGGAGAAACTCACCGGCGGGCTGGGTGAGCGGTTCAAGATCGTCGACTGCGGCATGAAGGCGTTCCCCACTGAGGCACTGACCCACTCGCCGATCACCGCCGCGCTCTACCTGATCAAGGAGCACTCCCTGAAGGCGGAGGAGGTGCGGGAGGTGCGCATCGAGACCATCGCCCGGGCGGCCGACATCCTCAGCGACCCGGCCAAGTACGACCCGCGGACCAAGGAGGCGGCCGACCACTCGCTGCCCTACTGCATCGCCGCGGCCCTGGCCGAGGGGAAGGTGACCCCGGAGGAGTTCGTCGAGGAGAAGATCATGGACCCGCGGCTGCGGGAGCAGTTGCCCAAGATCAAGGTGCTGGCCAGCGAGGAGTTCGAGAGGCTCTTCCCCGAGATCCAGCCCTGCCGGGTGGAGATCGAACTGAACGACGGCCGTCTGCTCGAGCGGCGGGTGGACATTCCCAAGGGCGACCCCCGCGACCCGATGACCATGGAGGACCTGGACACCAAGTTCGACGCGCTCTCCTCGCCGCTGCTCAGCACGGCAGGCCGGGAGCGTCTGCGCGGGGTGGTCTTCTCCCTCGAGCACCTGGAACGGGCGGCCGACCTGATGGCTCTCTGTGTGGGTGACCGTGGCCCGGCGATGGCCGGCGCGGCCGGTGAATCCCAACCGGTGACCGTGCCCGTCAGATCCTAGTCGGTTTGCCGGTCGCTGTCCCGCATACGCCGGACACGCTCCAGGTTCTGTCTCGCCGCGCCGTCACCGGGACGCAGTTCCACGGCGCGTCTGAGACAGGATTCGGCCTGCTCCAGCCGCCCCTCCCGGGCGTGGAGCACACCCAGCCGCAGCTGAACCAGGAAATTTCCGGGTTCCAGGGTGGCGGCCTGTTCGAGGGTGGCCAGGGCCGCCGCCACCTCTCCGGCGGCAAGTTCCTGGTCGGCCCTGGCCAGCAGAGCGTTGACCTGGCCGGTCCCGCCCTCCCGTCCCGCCGCCAGATTGTGCAGCAGTTCCCGGATCAGGACCGGCGCCTCCTCCCCGGGGGCCACCGCGCTGATCCGCTCCAGCACGACCAGGGTGCGCTGAATGAGCGCCGGGGAGGCGCTCTCGGTGAAGGCCGCCAGTGAGGCCCTGGTGCGCAGCCCGGGATCGAAGGCGATCCCGTAGCGTTCGATGATTTCCGCATTTCCCGGTGTACGCCGGGCATAGACCAGGGCGTTGTCACTGAAGTAGACGCAGACCCAGTCGGGGTCTTGACGCAACCGGCCCTGCAGGCTCCCGCCAGGGGTCGCCTGGTCGGGGTAGTTGACCAGGGCCAGTTGAATGTCGTAGCGCGCCACCGCTTCATCCCACCCCGCTCCCGTGGTCATCATCATTCCGTATCCCTCGAGGAACTCGGGCGGGAAGACATCCAGCCTCCCGTCGATATAGACCCTTTTTTCGGGCCAGAGCCGGTAGATCAGCCAGGAGCTGAACCCCATGGTGCTGAAGATCCGGCCCGGTGGTTCTGTCCGGCTGAGGAATTCCACCGCGGCCCGGGGAAGGTTGACCGGATGGATCCCCAGTCCGGTGCGGCGGGGATCCTCCCGGGTTCCCATGGGAATGCCCGGGCCTGTGGCCAGCAGACCCAGACCGAGGGCCCCCAGCAGCACCACCGCCGACGTTGCGGCGGCCACGGCCCTCCTGGTCCCCAGCCGTTCACCGTGGGCCGCCACCAGCGCCGGGATCAGCACCGCCAGCTCGCTCACACTGCGCACCGCCTGCAGGGCCAGCACGGCAAAGACCGCGCCGGGCAGAATCAGCGAGAACTGCAGCCGGCGCAGCCGGCCGGGCAGCAGCAGGGCCAGCACCACGGCGGACAGCAGCAGGAACCAGAGAAACAGCGCGCCGCGAAACCGGGGGTCAAGGGGGGACTGCAGCTCGGCGATCATCCCCGTCACCACCGGGTCGATCACCAGCCTCACCGGGTAGAGCAGGGCCTCCACGTGGTGCGGGTTGGCCAGGGTGGCCAGCAGGGAAGCGCCCAGGGCCAGCAGGCGCCCCCGCCAGCAGGGTGTTGCAGCCGGTGCGGCGGCACCGATCCGGATGGAGATCGCCTCCCCGGCCCAGTAGAGCACCACCAGCCCCAACCCCAGCAGAAAACCGGAGTGCAGGTTGGCCCAGAGCAGGAAGAGGGGCGGCAGGGCCCAGCGCCAGACCGGTCGCGCCGTGGCCGACTCCTTGCGCAGCAGCAGCAGGGTGACGGCCAGCAGCAGGGCGGTGAGCAGGTGGGGCCGGACAAAGGCACGGATGGCCAGCAGGGGAGCGGCCAGCAGGATGCCCAGCGCCGCCGCCGGGAGACGCTCCCGTGCCCGGTGGCCCACCAGGCCGGCCCAGCCGGCCAGGGCCAGGGTCAGCCCGCTGAGCAGGGCCTTGCAGATCACCAGCAGGTTCGCGCCCCCGGCCCGGTGCAGCAGGTAAAAGAGGATCTCGGCCAGCCACTCGTGGGTCACCCAGGGACGGCCCTCGGCCGTGTAGGTGAACGGGTCGACCCGCGGGATATGGCCCTGCTCCAGGATCAGCTGCCCGGTGCGCAGGTGCCACCAGAGGTCGAAGGAGTGGATCGGGTAGAGGGCCAGCAGTCCGGAAACCAGTATGGCTGCGGCCAGGGCCAGGACGGCCAGCCGGACGGTCCACCCGGTGGATGTGTCGACAGCCTCGTTCATGGGGGGAGTCTAGCATGTCGGGAGGGGGCCGGAAAACAGCGCTTGACTTTCGTTTTAGTTTCGCCTATATTCACTGCAGAACGAAAATAGAGCGAAAACAACCGACGCCTACGGCGTCCGCACAAAGAGGAGGAGCGCCATGCCGGTGACCAGAAGGCAGAAGCAGATCCTCGATTTCCTCACCGGGTATCGCACACGGCACGGCTACTCCCCCTCCATCGAAGAGATCCGCGACCACCTGGGGCTCTCGGCGGTGAGCACGGTGCACCGCCACCTGGAGAACATGGTGGACGAGGGGCTGATCACCCGCGAGAAGCACCGCACCCGTTCGGCCGCCCCGCGGCAGGGCGGGGACGCCGGCGTGGCGGTGGAGGTGCCCCTGCTGGGCATGGTTGCCGCCGGTTCGCCCATCGAGGCCTGCCCGGTGCCCGAGACGGTGACCCTTCCCGAAGACCTGGTGCGCGGCGAGGAGAGCTACGCGCTTCGCGTGCGCGGCGACTCGATGATCGAGGACGGCATCCTCGAGGGTGACACGATCATCGTCGAGCGTCGCGAGACGGCACGGGACGGCGAGGTGGTGGTGGCCCTGGTGGGCGGCACCGAGGTCACGGTCAAGCGCTGGTTCCGTGAGGGCCGCTCCATCCGTCTCCAGCCGGCCAACGCCGCCATGGAGCCGATCCTGGTGGACGAGACCGAGGTCCAAGTGCAGGGCGTGGTGGTGGGCCTGATGCGCAAGTTTACGTGAGATTTCCAGGATTCGAGGAAGTCGTTAACGCCGCTATCGGGCCACAGATGAGGTTATGCCTAGGAGCGGTTCAAGGCTCCGTTTGGGCCGGCGCCCAGGCCGTGTGCCGGCCCTGATCCCCCCGGGGCCTTGAACCGCATTCAATATTCCGTTTCCAACTGATCGAAAAGACTGAAGGGAGTTGTTGCCGTGAACCCCCACGCGCCAACTGTTCTTCACATCAACACGGATGACTTCTTCGCCTCCGTGCTGCGAGTGAGCGACCCGGCCTATTGCCGGCGTCCGGTCATTGTGGGCCACCTCGCCAGCCGGGGCGGGGTGGTCTCCGCCTCGTACGAGGCCCGGGCCGAAGGTGTCCGGCCCGGCATGACCATGGCCCAGGCCCGCCGCGTCTGTCCCGGCGCATCCCTGGTCCATGTGGACTGGGACCTTTACGCCCGGGCTTCGTCATCCCTCTTCAGTGTCCTCGAGCGCTTCAGCCCGCTGGTGGAGCGCGCCTCGCTGGACGAAGGCTTTCTCGACTACACCGGTTGCCAGTTCCTCTTCGGCAGTCCGGTGGACGCCGCCGCCCGGATCAAGTGCGAGGTGCGCGAAGCCACCGGCCTGGGGGTCTCGGTGGGCCTGGCGGCGAACAAGCTGGTGAGCAAGGTGGCTTCGGGCACGGCCAAGTGCGCGCGGCTGGTGGACGTCTTCACCGGGTATGAGCAGTCCTTTCTCGCCCCGCTGGCCATTGACCGGCTGCCCGGCGTGGGGCCGAAGCTGGGGGCGGCGCTCCGCGACATGGCGGTGCACCGCATCGGCGACGTAACCCGTTTCCCCGAAGAGCTGCTGGGCTCTGTCTTTGGCCCGGCCACCGGCCGCACGCTGCACCAGCGGGCCCGGGGTGTGGACCGCACGCCGGTGCGGTGCGAAACCGCCGCCAATGCCCGGTCCCGGTGGCGGGAAGAGGAGACCCTGAACCCCGACAGCGTCGACCGGGGCCGGCTCACCGGGGTGCTGCACCAATTGGCCGGCCGTCTGGGCACCCGCCTGCGCCGCGAGAAACTGGCTGCCCGCCGCTTCACGGTTTTTGTCCAGTATTCCGACCAGGTGCGCGCCCAGCGGGGCGGGGTCACCGCCGAGCCCACCGATCTCGACGGGCGAATCCTCGAGCAGTGCCTCGAGACCTTTCACGGCCTGTTCACCCGGCGGGTCCGGGTGCGGCGGGTGGCCATCGCCGCCTCCTGCCTCGAAGGCAACTGGCAGCTGCCCCTCTTTGCCGGACGCTACGAGAGCCGGGCTGAAGCGGCCCGCACCGCGCCCTCCACCACCCACAGCAGCACCATGCGCCGGCTCTACGAGGCGGTGGACGGCCTGCGGGGTAAGCACGGCATGGGTGTGGTGCGGGTCGGGGCTCACGGGGAGCCGGGGTCGCCTGATCTGGCGGCCTGATGTTCTGACAGAATTTTTCATTGACAAACAGGGGAGGGCAAGTAAGATAGTAGACAGATATAGTCGATCATAAGAATCGACACCATACTCAAAGCAACACAATACATTTGGAGAATGAGATGAAGAAGAGCAAGACCCTGATACTTCTGACCGCCATGGTTCTGGCCATTTTTACCGGCAGTTTTGTCGTGGCCCATGACGAGACCACGGATGAGAGTGGTGTCTCCGGGATGACCCCGGAGATGATGGCCAGGTGGGCCGAAATGTCCACGCCCACCGAGAACCACAAGGCGCTTAACGGCATGATCGGCACCTGGAGCGCCGCCACCAAGTGGTGGGCCGCTCCGGGCACCGAGCCGATGGTTTCCACCGGCAGCTGCACCAACAGCTGGGTGCTTGGCGGTCGCTGGGTGATGACGGCCTTCAATGGCGACATGATGGGCCAGCCGTTCGAGGGCATCGGCTACATGGGCTACGACAACTACAAGAAAAAGTATGTCAGCACCTGGATCGACAGCATGAGCACCATGGTGTTGTTTGCCGAGGGGACGATGACGGACGGTGTCTGTACCCTGACCGCCGAGTTCGACGATTTCATGACCGGTAAGAAGAGCAGTATGCGCGAGGTGTTCAGGGTCATCGACGACGACCACCACGTCATGGAGATGTACGGCCCCGCTCCGGACGGCACGGAGTTCAAGACGATGGAGATCACCTACACCCGCAAGTAAAAGCCTGTCCCATCGACTCACCGGCTGGCCGTGAGCCGGCCGGTGAGCGGGTTCCCCCGCCCCATCTGATCCTCCCCCCTTCCTCTTGAATTTCAGTGATCATCCTGTAAGATGTTAATAAATATGATACTTATACGAAATAATCTTGATCGATTATGTCGTCTTACTACGGATGCCACTGGAGGTGCAGGAGGATGAGGAGCGGTGAGTCGTTGGTTCGTATGATCATGGTGCTGTTCCTGGTATCGACTTTCTCCGTCCTGGCGACCGCCCAGACCGGCGGCGAGGGTGAGGAGGATGAGCCCCCCCTTGAAGTGCACGAGGAGATCGTGGTCTCTGCCGGAGTGGCGGGTCCTGAGCTGGTGAAGCTGGACGAGGAGGAGCTGAACTCCGGGCGGTACACCAACGTGGGGGAGGCACTGACTGAGATTCCCGGTGTGAATGCCGTTCGCCGGGGCGCTTCGGCCACCGAGCCGGTGATCAGGGGGCTGGGGTACGAGCGGGTGGTGACCCAGCTGGGGCACCTGCCCATTTTCGGCGCCTGCCCGGCGCGGATGGATCCGCCGGTAACCTACTTCCGCCCCCATGTGACCGGCGAGGTGCTGGTGGTCATGGGGCTGTCCTCGGTGACCCTGGGCCCGGCCGGAACCGGGGGCCGCATCGTGATCAATCCCGACTACGAGCGGGATCCCGAGCAGGGGGCCGGATGTGGCGGCTGGGTCACTGCCGGCGGTGACAGCGCCCGGAGCGGTTATACCGGCGGGGCCGGTTTCCAGGGGGGCACGGCGGCATTCGATTACTCCGGCTCCGTGGATACGATCCAGTATGGCGATTACGAATCGGCCAACGGCACGGAAGTGCCGGCCACCCAGGAGGGCTGGAGCGGCCAGCTGACCTTTGGCCTGCGGCCCCGGGAGGGCCACCGCTGGTGGAACGCGGTGAACCGGGTGCAGGAGGACCAGGTGGACTTCCCCTCGCTGCCCATGAACCTGGTGGACTCCACCCTTTGGACCTACAATACCGGCTACCGGATCGAAAGGCCCTCCGGCGAAACGCTGCGGCGGTTCGAGGTCTCCGCCGGGTACGCCACCATCGACCATCTGATGAACAACACCGGCAAGCCGAACCGCGGGATGATGGAAGCGGAGTCGGCAACCGATTCCATTACCTTCTCCGGGCTTGTGCGGGCCGATCTCGAACTGGGCGCCGCCAGCATGCTGGCTCTGGGTGCCGACTATTACGACCTGGCCCGGGACGGCGTGCGCGAGCGCTACCTGGTGGCCCCCGGTCAGACCTTTTACGACCGCATCTGGCCCGACACCTCACAGGACGACCTGGGTGGCTTTGCCGAGCTGAACTCGCGGCTGTCCTCGCACTGGAATCTGCGGGCCGGTGCGCGTCTGGACCGGGTGGAGAGCAATGCCGGGGCGGTGGACGACCCGAGCCTCCAAGGCCGCACCGTCCGGGAGAACTACATCCGCTTTTATGGCGAAGAGGCCGGTGATGTGGCCCGGACCGAGACGCTGCCTTCAGCCAACCTGGTCCTGCAGTGGGAGCCCCGGGAAGGCCTCGAAGTTCACGTTGGTGCCGGCCTGGCCTCCAGGGCCGCCGGGATGACCGAGCGCTACTTCGCCTTTGCCCCGGCCCCGGGCGGCTTCCTGCTGGGCAACCCGGCACTGGATGCGGAGAAAAAAGTGGAGTTCGATCTGGGTGCCAGCTGGCGGAAATCCCGTTGCCTGTTCTTTGTCTCCGTCTTCAACGACGGTGTGCGCGACTACATCCTGCAGACCGAAATCGACCGCCAGGACGTCAACGGTGACGGCACCGAGGACCTGATCCGCGGCTTCATCAACACCGACGCCCGGCTTTACGGCGCCGAGGCCGGTGCCGTGCTCGGCCGGCTGGAGCACTGGAGTTTCCCCTTGAGCATTGCCTGGGTGCATGCCACTGACCGCAAGAGCGGGTTCCCCCTGCCTGAGATCCCGCCACTGGAGGGACGGGCTGCGGCCCGGGCCGAATACGGCCAGCGATTCCCCTGGTGGACCGAGCTGGGCGGCCGCTTTGTCGACTCCCAGACCCGGGTGGACGTGACCTTCCCTGAGGACGAGACGCCGGGCTTTGCCGTCTGGCACCTGCGGGGCGGGGTCCAGCTCACCGGCTGGCTGCAGCTCCAGGCAGGCATCGAGAATCTCTTCGACAAGGAATACCACGAGCACCTGACCCGCGAGGCGGCCATGCCGGTGGGGGACCTGATGGCCGGCGACGAGATCCCCGCCCCGGGGAGAGGTTTCTACGTCAGCCTGACCGGTACGTTCTAACTGTCCCCACTGTTTCCATCCCTCCTTGACTTTCGCTTTATTTTCGTCTATATTGATTTTGACGAAAATAAAGCGAAAACCCTTTGTGGTTTATATGCCGGGCCAGCGGATCTGGTGAACGGGTGCTTCGCAGGTGTACCTCTTCACCGTTTCGCCCGGGTTCCGACGCTCAGGGGCCCGCGGTGGCGTGCAGGTGCACGCCGCCGGGCGGCCCGGCAGGAAAGAGAATAGCGCTGTGCTTGATATATACCGGCCACCATGGCGATCCCCTATGTCCACCTCAACAGCCACTCCAATTTCTCCCTCCTCTCCGGTACGGCCACGGTAGAGCAGTTGGCCGTTGCTGCTCGGGAGGCGGGGATGGACGCCCTGGCGCTCACCGACACCAACGGGCTCTACGCTGCTGTGCCCTTTCACCAGGCCTGTGTGGCCGAGGGGGTGCGGCCGATCTATGGCGCCGAGCTGGAACTGGGCGTGGCTGGACAGGAGAGCGGGGGAGCGGCTGCCGAAGGCCGGGGGGAGAGGAAACGCGAGCCGGGCCGAACCCGGCGGGAGGCCGGGCCGCGGCGGCGGGCCGTGCTGCTGGCCCGTGACCGCGAGGGGTACGCCGAGGTCTGCCGGGCGGTGACCGCCAGGCACCTGGAAGAGGATTTCGACCTCGATGCCTGCCTGGCCGAACTTTCCCCGCGGGTGGTGGTGCTCACCGCCGACCAGCAGCTGCTGGGCGCCCTGGCCGGCGCCCGCGACTGCTCCCGGGGCCGTCAGGGGCCGGACCACGTCTACGTCGAACTGACCAACATCCGTGACGCGGCCAGCCGCCGCCACGGCTACCGTCTGATCACCCTGGCCGAGAAGTTCGGTTTCCCGGTGGCTGCTGCCAACCGCGTCCACCTGCTGGCCGCCGAGGACCACTTCACCCACCGGCTGCTCTCGGCCATGCGCACCAACACCACCGTGGGCACCCTCCCCGCCGGCGCCGCGGTGGACCGCGAGAACCACTTCAAGAGTCCGGCCCAGATGGCCGCCCTGTTTCATGACCTGCCCCAGGCCCTGCGTAACGCGGCCGAGATCGCCTGGTCCTGCCGCGTCGACCTGGAGATCGGCCGGCCCAAGCTGCCCCGCTTTCCGGTGCCCGAGGGGGAGAGCTCCTTCTCCTGGCTCTGCAAGCTGGCCTTCCAGGGTCTGGAGCAGCGCTACCGGCCGATCACCCGTGAGGCCTACGACACCCTGAACCGCGAACTGGACGTGATCTGCCGCCTCGAGCTGGAAGACTACTTCCTCGTCTGCCACGACATCGTCCGCTTCGCCCGCCAGGAGGGCATGCCCTGTCTGGGCCGCGGGTCGGCGGCCAACAGCATCGTCTCCTTCTGTCTCTTCATCACCCACGTCGACCCCCTGCGGCACAATCTCTTTTTCGAGCGCTTTCTCAATCTCGAGCGGGAATCGATGCCCGACTTCGACATCGACTTCGGCACCGACGACCGCGAAGAGGTGCTGGACTACATCTTTCGCCGCTACGGCCGTGACCGGGTGGCGATGATCTGCACCTACTCCACCATGCGCGCCCGGTCGGCGATCCGCGAGGTGGCGTCGGCCATGGGCATCCCCGTGGGTGAGATCGACGCGGTGGTGAAGAAGCTGCCTCACTTCGCCTCGGCCGAGGGGGTGGGGGAGGCGGCCGATCGCTGGCCGGAGAGCCACGGGCTGCCGCTGGACCGTGAGCCGTTCCGCTCGATCCTCGAGGCTGCCGGGCGGGTCAGCGGTTTCCCGCGCCACCTGGCCACCCACCCCTGCGGCCTGGTGGTGGCCCCCGGGCCGATCACCGACCACATGCCGCTGGAGCTGGGCGACAAGGGCCTGCCCATCACCCAGTGGTCGATGTACCCCGTGGAGGACGCCGGCCTGCTGAAGATCGACATCCTGGGCCAGAAGGGGCTGGCGGTGATCTCCGAGACCCAGCGGGCGGCGGCCGCTGAGCGGGGGGACGGCGAGGCGGGGCCGGAGGAGGGCCTCCACGGCGACGACCCGCTGCGCTGTCTCAGCGACCCGCTGACCCGGGAGATGATGCGCGAGGGCCACAGCGAGGGCTGTTTCTACATCGAGTCCCCGGGCATGATCCAGCTGATCCGCCAGACCCGCTGCGACGACTTCGAGGTGCTCACCGCCATCTCCTCCATCATCCGCCCCGGTGTTTCCAACCACGGCGGCAAGCGGCAGTACGTGCGCCGCCACCTGGGCCTCGAGCCGGTGAGCTTTCTCCACCCCCGTCTGGAGCCGGTGCTGTCCGACACCTACGGCTGCCTGATCTACCAGGAGCAGGTGATCCGCATCGCCTCCGAGATGGCCGGGATGAGCCTCTCCGAGGCCGACGGGCTGCGCAAGTGCATGTCCAAGAAACGGAACTGGGAGCGGATGGAGAAATACAAGCACCGCTTCTTCCGCGGCTCCGCCGGGAACGGCGTGCCCGACGACGTGATCACCGAGGTCTTCCGCCAGATCGAGTCCTTTGCCGGCTACGCCTTCTGCAAGGCCCACTCCGCCTCCTTTGCCCTCGAATCCTTCGAGAGCATGTACTGGAAGGCGCACCACCCGGCACACTTCATGGCCGCGGTGCTTTCCAACCAGGGCGGCTACTACTCGTCGCTGGAATACGTGGAAGAGGCGCGGCGCCTGGGGCTGGAGATCATCCTGCCCTGCGTCAACCGGGGCGAGGTGCGCTTCACCGGCGAGGGCAAGGCGGTGCGGGTGGGGCTGATGATGGTCAAGGGGGTGCGCGCCGAACAGCTGGAGAGCATTGTGGAGGCCCGGGCGAAGGACGGGCCCTTCACCGCCATCGACGAACTGGCCCGGCGCTGCGAACTGCGCCCCGAGAAAGCCGAGCTGGAGGCCCTGGCCCGCTGCGGCGCGCTCGACTGTCTCGGCCGCACCCGGCCTGAGCTGCTCTGGCTCATCGGGCTGCTCTTCTCCGGGCCGGACAAGGGGTGCCCCCACAACTTCGAGCAGCTGGCCGGCAAACTGCCGCCGCTGGAGGACTACCCCCGGCAGAAGAAGATGCTCCTCGAACTCGACCTGCTGGGGCTCACCGCCACCGCCCACCCGCTGGAACTGTTTGCCGAGCGGCTGTCACGGGTGGCGAGGCAGCGTCCGGTGGTCCGCTCCGTGGACCTCGAGAAGATGGACGGCAAGACTGCGTACTGCT
The DNA here is from genome assembly GCA_963836075.1 of uncultured Acidobacteriota bacterium. Classification (GTDB taxonomy): domain Bacteria; phylum Acidobacteriota; class JAQAZP01; order JAQAZP01; family JAQAZP01; genus JAQAZP01. The sequence continues at coordinate 1,350,632 of CAWIIB010000001.1, read as the reverse complement.
TCGGCTGGAAGGTGACCACCAAGCGCACCCGCACCGAGAAGAAGAACGAGCCGATGGCCTTTGTCACCTTTTCCGATCCCCACGGCCGCTTCGAGGCCACCTTCTTCCCCCGGGTCTACCGCCGGTTCGCCGCCGAGCTGTCACGGGCCTCGGGGCCCTTCCTGGTCAAGGGACGTGTCGAGGATGATCACGGCGCCCCCAACCTGATCGCCGAGGGGGTGAAGCTGCTGCGTGAAGAGAAGAAAGCCGTGGCCCGGCGTGCCTAGAACTCCATGCCGCCGCCGGTCACGTCCACGCCCCAGGTCATGCCCTCGTCAAAGGTCTCGAAAGACCGGAGCAGGAACAGTTCTTCGGAGTCCGTACGGTAGACATAGACCTGGACTTCGGTGTCGGCCGCCGGGTCGGGGCCGCCACCGACGAGGATGTAGTTAAAGTCGATGGCTGAACCGCCGGCCGCTCGCTGCATGGCGACCCGGGCGCCGCACAGGCGATCGCCCGGCGGCCAGGCGAAGATGTCACAGCCCGGGACCGGCGACACCTGGCTGCCGTCGAAGGACCAGCCGCGGATGAAGGCCCCCAGCGAGGGGCCCGGCCCCGGGGCGGTGATGATCTCGGCCAGGCCGTCGCCGTCGATGTCGCCGCAGGCCACGTTCACGCCGTAGTGGTTGCTGTTGTAGGCCATGAAGCTGATCCCGGGGATGGGGGCGGCAGTGCCCCCGTCCACGTTCCAGCCCCGCACGTGGGGGCCGAAGACCGCGCCCGGCCCGGCGCCGGTGACGATCTCGGCCATGCCGTCGCCGTCCAGGTCGCCGCAGTCGACGTTGACGCCGTACCTGTTCGTGCCGTAGGCGAAGAAACTCACTCCGCCCAGCGGGGCCACGGTGCCCGCCTCGTGGTCATACTGGAACCCACGCACGTGGGGCCCGAAGACCGCGCCCGGCCCGGCGCCGGTGACGATCTCGTCATAGCGGTCTCCGTCCAGGTCGCCGCAGGAGACGTTCACCCCGTACTTGTGGGTGCCGTAGGCGATGAAGCTCAATCCCGGCAGCGGCGCACCGATGATCTCGAAACCCCTTACGTGGGGGCCATAGATCGCCCCCGGCCCGGCCCCGGTGACGATCTCCTCGGCGCCGTCACCGTCCATATCCCCGCAGGTGACCCGCACGCCGTAGCCGTCGGCCCCGTACGCCGGGAACTCGTGCAGCAGTGCCGGCGGGTCACCGCTGGCGAACACCCGGACCAGGGGCGGGTTGTCCGGCGACGGGCCCGGGCCGGCCACCAGACCGTAGTGCGAGTTTGGCCCATGGATGTGCACCCTGACCGGAATGGTCACCGGGTCGTTCAGCGCTCCGGGGGCGTTGATCACGATCTCGGCCAGCTCGGTGCCGGCGGCCAGGGTTGAGAAATCCACGCTCACCGTCACCGTGTCCACCTCGCCGGTGGAGCTGCCGGAGAGCGGGGCGAGGGTGATCCAGTCCGCCGGGCTGCTCACCGTCCACTCCAGCGTTCCCTCCACGCAGCGCCAGATCTCCAGTTGGCGGTCGTCCGGCGGCGGGTCGCCGAGCTCGGCGAAGTAGATCAGGGAATAGGGCTCGTGGCAGATATACATCCCCGCGGGCATTACCGGGTGGTAGCCAATGTCCAGTGCGCCGGTGTCGGGTTCGAGGTCGGTGCGAGTGGTGCCGAACGGCGTCACCTCCGGATCGCCGCTGTCCACGCAGGGGCTCTGGGCCGGCTGGCCAGCCGCGGTCTGGCCGAGGAACCAGTCCCCGTCCGGCCCGGAGGCGAAGAGCGGGTCGGCGGTGATGTTTCCGGGGCCGTTGTCGATATAGGTGTAATACCCGAGATACCAGTACAGCCCCAGGTCGTTGTAGCTGATACTGAGGGTGGGGGAAGCGCCGTATCCCGCCAGGTAACCTTCGTCTCCGTCAAATAAGGCTTCATTCTCCCAGACGATGCAGTTGGTCATCACCATGCTGTCCACCACGAATACTCCGCCGCCAACCTCCCCGCTGAAATTGTCGGTGATGGTGCAACTGGTAACCAAAGGGTTGGCATCGATCCTGGTGTGTATCCCCCCTCCACCCTCGTAGGCGTGGTTGTCGTGGATCAGGCAGTTCCGGATCACGGCGTCGTCGCCAAGGTACAGGCCACCACCATAGTAGGCGAGGCAGCCCTGGATCACGCAGTTGGCGATCAGCGGTGTGCACCCGCTCTCCACCCTGATGCCTCCCCCCCCCTCGCCATGGCCGTCGAAGATGGTAAACCCGGTGAAAACGGAGTCCAGGTCTTCACCGTTCTGGAAGTGGACGGCACACCCCTGCTCCAGGCAGTCGATGGTGCAGAACCCCGGGCCGTTGGCCGAGCTCACCGTGATCGCCTTGCCGCGGAAGTCGAGGGTGCGGTTGTTCGCACCGGTCCAGATGCCGTCGGCCACCAGCACGGTGTCGCCGCTGACCGCGGTGTCGATGCCGGCCTGGATGTTGGGTTGGTCCCCGGGAACGTGGATTACGTCAGCGGACCCATTCGTCGACAGTCCGCACAGCAGGAGCGAGCCAATGAAAATGACGAGCATGGGCATTTGTGATCTCTCCTGGTTGTTTCTTATTCCATACCGCCGCCGGCCACATCCGCACCCCACAATGTCCCCGCGAATGTGTCAAAGGAAAACTGAAGTTCGAGCTGCTCGGTGTCGGGATTGTAAAGATATGCTTGAATGTCCGACCACTCGGACGGGTCGGGCCCTCCGCCCACCAGAATGGTCTCCGCCGGTTGGCCACCCGGAATCACTGCCACCCGAGCCCCGTAGAACCGCTGACCCGGCGGCCAGGCATTACCTTCGCAGCCGGGGATCGGGGTCACCTGTTTGCCGTCCACGTTCCAACCCCGGATGTAGGGGCCCAGGGACGGTCCGGGACCTGGTGCGGTGAGGATCTCGTCAAGGCCGTCGCCGTCCAGGTCGCCGCAGGCCATGTTCACGCCGAAACGCACGTAGCTGTAGGCCATGAAACTGACCCCCGGCATCGGCGCGGCAATGCCGCCGTCCACCTTCCAGCCCCGCACGTGTGGGCCGAACCCCGAACCCGGTCCGGCGCCGCTGACGATCTCGTCGATGCCGTCGCCGTCCAGGTCGCCGCAGTCGACGTTTACACCCCACTTGAGGGTGCCGTAGGCGAAGAAGCTGACCCCACCCAGTGGGGTGACGGCGGCCGTGTCGCGGTCGTAACTGAAGGCCCGCACATGGGGGCCGAAGACGGCGCCTGGCCCGGCGCCGGCGATAATTTCGTCAATGCCATCGCCGTCCAGGTCACCGCAGGAGACGTTCACCCCGTATTTCAGCGTGCCATAGGCCATGAAGCTCAGGCCCGGCAGCGGGGTTCCGTCGGGCTCGAACCCCCGCACGTGGGGGCCGTAGATCGCCCCCGGCCCGGCACCGGTGATGATCTCGCCATCGCCGTCGCCATCCGGGTCACCGCAAGCCACGCGCACCCCGTACCCGGCGGCGCCATAGGCGGGGAATTCGTGCCGCAGCGTCGGCGAGCCCCAGCCTTCGTAGACCCGGACCAGTGGCGGATTGTCGGGAGACGGGCCGGGACCGGCCACGTAGCCCCAGTAGGGGAAGGGGCCGTCCAGCACCAGCGTCACCGGGACGGTCACCGGGCTGTTCAGCGCCCCGGGTGCGCTGATCACGATCTCGGCCCGCTCGGTGCCGGCGGCCAGCGATGACGGGTCCACGCTGACGGTCACTGTATCCATCTCACCGGCTGAACTGCCGGACAGCGGATCGAGGGTTAGCCAGCCAGCCGTGCTGTTCACCGACCAGTTCATCGTCTCCTCCCCGCAGTTCCGGATCTCCAGCGTGCGGTCCGCGGGAGGCGGGCCGCCACTGTCGAGGTCGTAGGTGAAATACGCCGGGTCGTGGCAAATACGTGGCCCCTCCTCCAGCGGGTAGTGGTAGCCAATATCAACCACGCCCACATCCGCCTCGCGGTCGGTTCTCGTGGTGCCAAAGGGCGGCGTGGCGGGATCGCCATTGTCGACGCAGCGGCTGTTTGCCGGCTGACCGGCGACGGTCTGGCTCAGATACCGGTTCCCGCTGGGTCCGTCGGTGAAAAGTGGATCAGCCGAGAAATTTCCAGGACCCGGGTCGAGCACCGAGGAGTCCTCCCAGGACCAGTACGTGCCCATCTCGGTGTAGCTGTAAGAGAAGGTATTTCCCCCGTAGGATCCGACATAGATGTCGGCGCCGTAGATCGTCGCGATGGTATTGTTCCAGATGATGCAGTTGGTCATCGTCAGGTTGTAAACCTCTGCTCCGCCGCCGACGTCGATTGCCAGATTGCTGTTGATCGTGCAATTGGAAACGGTGGCGCATCCCTCGACTCCGGCATAAAGGCCACCCCCGCCCTCCGCGAAGTTGCTGGTTATCAGGCAGTTGTGGGCCACGGCATTGCCTTGCAGGGCCAGCCCACCACCGGTGAGGGCCTCGTTGAAATTGATCACACAGTCGGTGATCAGGCCGCCCGATGCTGCCACACCGCCGCCGTACCCGGCGTCGCAGCCGTTGATCACGCAGTTGCTGATCTCCGGAGCGGACCAGTTCTCGATCAGGATGCCGCCACCGCCTCCGGAAATGTTCCCGTTGCCGATGGAAATTCCGTTGAGCACCGCGTTCCCGTCCTCCCCGCTGTGGAAATGGAATCCCCGGCCCAGTTCCTGGCAATGGATAATGCAGGCCTGCGGGCCGTTCTCCGAGGTGACGGTAATCGATTTGCCGTGAAAATCGAGGTCGCGGTTGCCAGGGCCGGTGTATGTTCCATCGGCGACCAGCACCGTGTCGCCGGTCGCAGCGGCGTCGATGCCGGCCTGGATCGTCGGCTGGTCGGCGGGAACGTGGATCACGGCGGCTATTGCGGCAGTTGGTGGACCAAAAACCAGCAAAATACAGAGGACGAGCAGCCACAACCGCATCTGTTTTCTCCTGTTGGCTTCCAACCTTTACTCCATGCCTCCTCCGGCCACGTCCACGCCCCAAACCGATCCGTCAAAAGAGGTGAACGAGATCCAGGGGTCCAATTGCTCCAGGTCGGAGTTATAACTATAGGTTTTGATTTCCGAATCGGCTGCCGGATCCGGGCCGCAACCGACGATGATGAACTCTTTGCCCGTGCTGGCGGACCGGCCCCGTGGGGAGACGGCGACCCGTGCCCCGTGTAGTCTCTGGCCCGGCGGCCAGACGAACAGGTCACAGCCGGGTATCGGGGTCAGCTGACCGCCGTCGACATTCCAGCCGCGAATATATGCGCCCAGCGATGGCCCGGGTCCCGGGGCGGTGACGATTTCGTCCAGACCGTCATTGTCCAGGTCGCCGCAGGCCACATTCACGCCGAAGTGATTGCTGTCGTAGGCCATGAAACTGACTTCCGGCATCGGGGCGGCAGTTGCGCCGTCCACGTTCCAGCCCCGCACGTGGGGGCCGAAGATCGCTCCCGGCCCGGCGCCGGTGACAATCTCGTCCATGCCGTCGCCATCCAGGTCGCCGCAGTCGACGTTCACGCCCCAGCGGTGGGTTCCGTAGGCGAAGAAGCTGACCCCGGCCAATGGTGTGACGGTTGACTGGTGGTAACGAAAACCCCGCACATGGGGCCCGAACACTGCCCCCGGTCCGGCGCCGGTGACGATCTCGTCGAAACGGTCACCGTCCAGGTCGCCGCAGGCCGTGTTCACCCCGAATTTGTTGGTGCCGTAGGCGAGGAAGCTCAATCCGGGCAACGGCGTGCCGTCAGCTTCGAACCCCCGAACGTGGGGTCCGTATAGAGCCCCGGGACCCGCCCCGGTAACGATTTCGTCCACACCGTCACCATCCGGATCGCCACAGGAAACCCGCACGCCGTAGCCGGTGGCCCCATATGCCGGGAACTCGTGCAGCAACGTTCCCGGATCGAAATTGGTGCCATTGAAGACACGGACCAGTGGAGGATTGTCCGGTGAGGGGCCCGGGCCGACGGCCAGCCGCCAGTGGGTCCAGGCACCGTCGATAGCCACCGTCACCGGGATGGTTACGGGGTTGTTCAGTGCGCCGGGTGCGTTGATCACGATTACGGCCCGCTGGGTGCCGGCGGCCAGCACCGAAGTGTCCACGTTGACCGTCACCTGGTCCACCTCGCCGGTGGAACTGCCGGACAGCGGGTCGAGGGTCAGCCATCCGGCGCTGCTGGTCACGGTCCAGTCCATCGTGCCCTCCACACAGCGCCAGATCTCCAGTGTGCGGTCCTCGGGAGGCGGATCGCCGAAGTCGATATCGTAGTAATAGAAAGAGGAGGGCTGATGACAGATATACATCCCCTGGTCGAGCAGGGGGTGGTAGCCCATGTCCACCACTGCGCTGTCCGGTTGGAGGTCGGTGCGCGTGGTTCCGAAAGGCAGGGCGGCGGGATCACCGCTGTTGACGCAGGGGCTTGTTGCCGGCTGTCCCGCCGCGATTTGGCTCAGATACCAGGATCCCATCGGCCCGGTGGCCAAGAGCGGGTCGGCACTAAAAACACCTGGTCCGGGATCGAGAACCGCGTAATCCTCCACATACCAGTAGTAGCCCAGATTGGAGTAACTGTAGCTGAAGGTGTGCTGGTAACTCCAACCCCAGACATAGCCGTCGGCGCCATAGGTGGAGGCCCAGTTGTCCCAGACGATGCAGTTGGTCATCACCAGGGAGCCCACGAACAGACCGCCGCCGCCTTCCCCGGACATGTTGCCGGTGATGGTGCACTGGGAGAGGGTGGGCATTCCGCTGGATCCGGTGACCACACCACCCCCGGCCTCGTCGGCCCAGTTGTTCAGGATCAGGCAGTTGTGGATCACGGCATCGCCGCCCAGGGACAGGCCACCACCGGCGTCGGCCCGGTTGTTTTGGATGATGCAGTCGCTGATCAGTCCCGAGTCGGCCCAGACCGCACCGCCGCTCCGTGGGTAGACGGCATTATTGCCGGTGAGGATACAGCCGTTGATCACAGGTGAGGATCCGGTTGTGATCCGGATACCGGCCCCTGATCCATCGGTCAGGTAGCCGTTGCGGATGGTGAAGCCCTGGACCACCGCGTCTTCGTCCTCACCGCTGTGGAAGAGGAATCCGCGGCCCAGGCCATCGCAGTCGATGATGCAGGTTTCCGGGCCGTCTTCCGACGTGACGATGATCGACTTGCCGTTGAAGTCGAGGTCGCGGTTGCCGGGGCCGGTGTAGGTGCCATTGGCCACCAACACGGTGTCGCCTGGTGATGCGGCGTCGATGCCGGCCTGGATGGTGGGTTGGTCCCCGGGAACGTGGATTACGGCCGCAGCAGCGGCGGTGGGGGACAGGATGAACAGCACCAGAACGGCCAGCGTGATCTTGCGCATGGTTTTGCTCCTGGTGGCCATCCGGCCCGCAGTGCCCATGGTTTGCTTATCTTTCGATCAGATCTGTTGCATTGAAACATAGGTCAGGGCCCGATTCCCGTCAAGCACTCATCTTTATCCTGATTGTCCATGAAAAGAAGTGAACCGCCGGGAGGGACCGGCCCGGTCGCCAGCACAACCTGATGTTTTTTCAGACCGTCCCGGCGTTCTTCGGTCCCCGCTTGACCCGGCCGGGTTCACCCCCTAGAATCAATCGATAACCTGCGATATTCGAACACTTTCCAATGCCTCCCGGGAGACGTGAAAATATGGAAGAACAGCTGCCCGGCGATCCGTTGACCCCCGATCTTTCCGGAGAGTCCCCGGTTACGGAGACCCTGCCCGCGGAGAGCGCACCGGTGGCCGAGGCCGAGCGCATCGATTCGGTGGACACGCTGCGCGGATTCGCCCTGCTGGGCATCCTGGTGATGAATATCTATTTCTTTGCCCTGCCCGGGGCGGTTTACTTCGATCCCCGGGTCTGGGGCGGGGCGGAGGGTGTCAACCTCTGGACCTGGTTTGCGACCCACGTCTTCTTCGAGCAGAAATTCATGTCGATCTTCTCCATGCTCTTTGGCGCCGGTGTGGTGCTGATGTTCGACCGTGCCCGGCGGCGCGGTTCAGGTTTCGGCCGCATCTGGTTCCGCCGCTGTTTCTGGCTGCTGATGATCGGCATGGTCCACGCCTACATCTTCTGGTACGGCGACATCCTCTTCACCTATGCGGTGTGCGGATTACTGATCTACTTCTTCCGCCGTTTCTCCCCCCGGGCACTGGTGATCACCGGGATCGTGCTGATGCTGGTGGTAATTCCGCTGAGCAGCGGACTGGGGCTCTTCATGAGCTTTATGCGCGACACCGCCCAGAAAGCGGAAGCGCTGGAGGCCGAGGGGCAGGATCTGGATGCCATGCAGCAATCGATGCTCGACTCCTGGACTGAGATGAAAAAGGAATACTATCCCACGCCGGAGCAACTCCAGGAGGAGGTAGATCTCTATTCGTCCGGCCCCTACGGCGAAATCTTCGCCGACCGCTTTCCCGTGGTGCTCAACATGCAGCTCGTCGCCGGGATCATCAACGTCTACTGGCACGTGGGCGGCCTGATGCTCATCGGCATGGGACTGATGAAGAGCGGTGTTTTTTCCGCGGACCGCTCCTCCCGTTTTTACCGGGGGATGATTTTCTGGGGCTATGGCCTCGGCCTGCCGCTGTCCGTCTGGAGTGTTGTGGACCTCAAGGCCCACGAGTTCGACTTCATCCACACCTTTTCCCTGGGCGGCCATTACAATCTGGTCGCCGGTTTTCTCGTCTCCCTGGGCCATGTGGGCCTGGTGATGCTGGTTTGCAAGGCCGGGCTGTTTACCGCACTGCGCAGCCGGCTGGCGGCGGTGGGCCGGATGGCGTTGACCAACTACCTGATGCACACGCTGATCTGCACATTTCTTTTTTACGGTTACGGCCTGGGGCTGTTCGGCCGCGTCAACCGTTTCCCGCTGATGGGCGTGGTGCTGGCCATCTGGGTTATCCAGCTGGCCATCTGCCGGCCCTGGCTGGAGCGCTTCCGTTTCGGTCCGGCCGAATGGCTCTGGCGGTCTCTGACCTACCGCAAACTGCAGCCGTTCCGCGTGCAGGCCGTTGCTTCGCCGCCGGCGGGGAGGAACTGACCGATGGGCCGATTGAATCTCCAGCTGCCGGCGCTGTTCCCGTTCTCCACCGAACTGGAGGTTCAGGTGGGCCACATCAACTACGGCGGCCACCTGGGCAACGATTCCATGCTCTCCCTGGTCCACGAGGCGCGGGTGCGCTATCTCCGTCAGCTGGGGTATGCCGAGAACGATGTGGACGGTGTGGGACTGCTGATGGTGGACGCGATGCTGATCTACCGTTCCGAGGTGTTCCACGGGGACAGCCTGGTCATCGAGGTGGCAGTGGGTGAACTGAGCCGCAGCGGCTGCGACTTCTTCTACCGCATCACCAGCCGGAACAGCGGCAAGGAAGCTGCCCGGGCCAAGACCGGTGTTGTCTTTTTCGACTACGGGGAGCGCAAGGTTACCCGGGTGCCCCCCGGTTTCATCGCCGCGATGGAGGGCAGCGGGACTGGAGGTGGATGATGGGCCGGCTCGAAGAGTTCTCCCTGACCCTGCGCACCATGCTCCGTATCTACCCCTGGCGCCGGATCGATCCCGTGCCCTGGACGCCGTTGCGCAAACCGCTCAACCGTTGCCGTCTGGCCCTGGTCAGCAGCGCCGGATTCACCGCCCCGGGCCAGGACCTCTTCCACGGCGGCCGCGGCGGTGACCCCAGTTTCCGGTTCATCCCCCGGGAGACCAGGCTGGAATCGCTGGACGAGAGCCACCGCAGCGACAGCTTCGACCACAGCGGCATCCGCCAGGATCCCAACCTCGCGTTCCCCATGGACCGGGCGGAGGAGCTGGTGGTCTCGGGACGGATCGGATCGGTGAACCAGCGGCACCTCTCGATGATGGGTTCGATCACCGCTCCGGGCCGGCTGGTGCGGCGGACGGCGCCCGAGGCGGCCCGGGCCCTGCAGGCCGACGGCGTGGACGTGGCGCTGCTGGTGCCGGTCTGACCGTTCTGCAACCAGGCCGTGAGCCTGGTGGCGGCGGAGCTGGAACGGCGCGGAATTTCCACGGTGGCCCTGGCCCTGCTGCGCGAGGCGGCGGTGAAGGTCCGTCCGCCGCGGGCCCTCTTCGTCCCCTTTGCCCACGGCTATCCCCTGGACAAACCGGACAGTCCGTCGCGGCAGCACGCGGTGATCGAGGCGGCCCTGCGCCTGCTGGAGCGGGCGGACGCCGAGCCGCCGCTGCTGTCCGATTTTGGCCTGGGCGGCGGCACGGATTGAAATGACCCGAATTCGTAACATATCATTGAACGGGTAACTTGCGGCGTGGCCGCGGCCCGGTGGAAACGGGATTCGCTTGACAGCAGCAGGAACGGCCCGAGCCCGGCCGTCCGGCGGGAAAGGACAGGCAATGGACCAGTACAAGAGATTGATGGTGGGATTGGAAATGATTCCGGCCGACCACTCGACCATCCGTTACGCAGCAAAGCTGAGCCGTATGGCCAGATCGGAGAAGGTCTACTTTGTCCATGTCGCGTCGAGTCTCGATCTGCCGGAGGAGATCTCCAGGGAGTATCCCGAGGTGCTTGACCCGCTGGACGAGTCGATGGAGGCCCGGATGCGGGACGTGGTGGCCGAGCACTTTGTCGATGGGCACCCCGATGCCGGACTTGAATTCGATGCCGTGGAAGGGACGCTGTTGCGTCAGTTGATGAAGTTCGCCAAGCAGAAGCTGGTGGACCTGATTGTGGTGGGCCGGGAGATTCGCAAGTACCAGCGCGACCTGCGTCAGGATATCGTGATCCGCAAGGCCCCCTGTTCGGTGCTCCTGGTCCCCGAGGGCTCCCTGGACGACATGGAGCGGATCCTGGCGCCGGTGGATTTTTCGGACTGCTCCAGGGAAGCGCTGGAAGTGGCCATCGGTTTTGCCCGGGCCACCGACGAGACGTCGACGGTGGGCTGCCTCGCAGTCTATGACGTGCCCACCGGCTACTACAAGACCGGAAAGAGCTTCGAGGACTTCGCCGAGATCATGAAGGGCAACACCGAAAAGCGCTACAAGGATTTTATCGCCGGCATCGACACCCGCGGCATCCAGGTCCAGCCCACCTACATCTGCAACGAGCATGTTTCGGAGGCGATCCTCGGCCACGCCGAGACCTCCGGGGCCGACCTGCTGGTCATCGGCGGGCGGGGAATCACCGGACCGGCGGCCATCCTGCTGGGCAGCAACGCCGAGCAGGTGGTCCGTGCCACCACCATCCCCACCATGGTGGTCAAACAGAAGGGCGCCACCCTCGACATCATTGATGCCCTTCTGAAAATCTGAGCGGATATCAAAATGGCCGGAACGTTCAAGGGAACGGCTCTGATCACCGGCGCCTCCAGCGGCATCGGGGAGGTCTATGCCCGGCGACTGGCCGCCGAGGGGTACGGACCTGCTGCTCACCGCCCGCCGAGCCGATCGTCTCGAGGCGCTGGCCCGGGAACTGGAAGAGCAGCACGGGGCGCCGGTGGAGGTCCTTCCCGCCGACCTGGCCGACCCGGACAGCCTGCACCGGCTGGAGGAGCGGGTGGCCGGGGGCCCGGCCCTGGCGCTGCTGGTGAACAACGCCGGGTTCGGGGTTCCGGGCCTGGTGGCCGACGTCGATCCGGACCGGCAGGAAGCGATGATCGACGTGCACCTGACCGCCACGGTGCGGCTCTGCCGTGCCGCCCTGCCGGCGATGATCCGGGCCGGCGAAGGGGCGGTGATCAACGTCTCCTCGGTGGCCGCCTTCCTTCCCACCCCCCGCGGGGCGGTCTACTCGGCCACCAAGTCGTTTCTCAACCTGTTCACCGAGGCGCTGGATGCCGAGCTGGCCGGCAGCGGTGTCCGTGTCCAGGCCCTCTGTCCCGGGTTTACCTACACCGGTTTCCACGATACGCCGGAATACGACTTCGACCGCTCCTCGGTGCCCCGGTGGCTCTGGATGACCGCCGAGCAGGTGGTGGATATTTCGCTCACCGCTCTGCGCCGCCGCCGGGTGGTGGTGATTACCGGCTGGCGCAACCGGCTCCTGGTCACCCTGCTCCGCACACCGCTGGTGAAGACCCTGCTCCGCCGGATGGCCGGGAAACGGAAAGAGCGGCAGTGAGCCGCACCCCCGGACCGGTCTGTTCCCCCGGCCGCTGTTCCCGACTATAATTCCTCTCCTGGCCGGGTGGTCTGCGGAGTATTCAGTTCCAGTGGAGGATGTTTGATGAAGAAGATAGCGGTTCTGGGTGCGGGTATGGTGGGCAGCGCCATGGCCGTGGATTTGAGCGGCGCCTTCGAGGTGACCGCGGTGGACATGGACATGAAGCGTCTGGACGCGCTGGCCGCCGGACATCCCGGGATCCAGATCATGCGTGCCGACCTTTCCCACGCCCGGACCGTTTCCCGGATTTCCGACGATTTCCACATGGTCATCGGGGCGGTCCCCGGCTTCATGGGCTTCGAGACGCTGCGGGCGGTGATCGAGAGCGGCACCGACGTGGTGGATATCTCCTTTTTCCCCGAGGACCCGCTGCAACTGGACGAACTGGCCCGCCGGCGGGAGGTCACCGCGGTGGTGGACTGCGGGGTGGCACCGGGGATGAGCAACATCATCCTCGGCCATCACGTCCGGCGGATGAAGGTCCACTCCTACCGCTGCCTGGTGGGCGGGCTTCCGGTCCGGCGCACCGAGCCCTACCAGTACAAGGCCCCGTTCTCGCCCATCGATGTGCTGGAGGAATACACCCGGCCGGCGCGGCTGGTGGTCTCCGGCGCCACGGTGGAGCGGCCGGCGCTCTCCGAACCCGAGCCGGTGGAGTTCGCCGAGGTGGGCACGCTGGTGGCCTTCAACACCGACGGCCTGCGCACCCTGATCAGCACCATGGATGTTCCCGACATGGTGGAGAAGACCATGCGCTATCCCGGACACATCGAGCACATGCGCCTGCTGCGGGACACCGGTTTCTTCAGCAAGGAGCCGGTGCAGGTGGGGGAGGTGAGCGTCCGGCCCCTGGACCTTACAGCCAGGATCCTCTTCCCCCTCTGGACCTTTGGCGAAGGGGAGGAGGACATCACCGTGATGACCGTGGAGATCCGCGGTGAGGAGGAGGGCGAGGCACGGTCCTACCGCTACTCGCTCTTCGACCGCTACGATTCCGCCACCGGCACATCTTCCATGGCCCGCACCACCGGGTACACCTGCACCGCCGTGGCGCGGCTGGTGCTCGGCGGATCGGTCACCCGGCACGGTGTCATCCCGCCCGAGGGGCTCTGCGAGGACGAGGGTATCTTCGAGGCGGTGCTCGAGGATCTCAGGGCGCACCGCATCGAATACCACCTGGATACCGGGCCCGCCTGAGGAGACTCCGCGTGTATGCAGCCACTCTGAGCGACATTCGCTCCGCCGCGGAACGGATCGCCGGCAGGGCTCACCTGACCCCGGTGATGACCTGTGCCGCCATTGACCGCCTGGCCGGACGGCGCCTCTTTTTCAAGTGCGAACACTTGCAGAAGGTCGGAGCGTTCAAGTTCCGCGGGGCGGCCAACGCGGTGTTCAGCCTCGGGGACCGGGAGGCCGCACGCGGCGTATTGACCCACAGTTCAGGAAACCATGCCCAGGCCCTGGCCCTGGCCGCGGGCCTGCGTGGCGTGGCGGCGCACATCGTCATGCCCACCAGCGCCTCCCCGGTGAAGCGCCGGGCGGTGGAGGAATACGGCGGGCGGGTGGTTCTCTGCCCGCCGACCCTCGTCGCCCGCGAGACCACCGCCCTTGCTGTACGGGAGGAGACCGGCGCCACCTTCATCCACCCCTACGACGATCCTCGAATCATCGCCGGCCAGGGAACAGCGGCTCTGGAGCTGCTCTCGCAGGTGGACGGCCTGGACGCGGTCATCGCTCCGGTGGGCGGGGGTGGTCTGCTCTCCGGCACCTGTATCGCCGCCCGGGGGATCGATCCGCGGGTCAGGGTCTTCGCCGCCGAGCCCCGGGGGGCCGACGACGCGGCCCGGTCGATGGAGGCGGGGCGGCTGATCCCCCAGACCGCACCGGACACCCTGGCCGACGGCCTGCTGACCAGCCTCGGCCAGTTGACCTGGCCGGTGATCCGCGACCACGTGGAGCGGGTGATCACGGTGGATGATACGGCGACCATTGCGGCCATGCGGCTGGCCTGGGAGCGGGCCAAGCTGCTGGTGGAACCCAGCGCGGCGGTGGCCGTGGCGGCGGCCCTCTCCGCTGCCTTTGTTGCGGTGCCGGGGCTGAAACGGGTGGGGATCATCCTCAGCGGCGGCAACGTGGAGCTGGACAACCTGCCCTGGCGGCCCGGGGTGTCCCGGGGGGAGGACTGATGCTCGAAGACGGCGAGGCGGTGGAACTCCCCATCGACGGCACTCTGGACCTGCACACCTTTCACCCCCGGGACGTGAAGGACCTGGTGCCTGAGTATCTTCGCGCCTGCCGTGAACGGGGCATTCTCCAGGTGCGAATCATCCACGGCAAGGGCACCGGCGCACTGAGGAAGACGGTGGAAGCAGTGCTGGAGCGGCAGCCGGACGTGGTCTCCTGGCGCCTGGCCATGAACGACCGGGGCGGGTGGGGGGCGACCATCGTCCAACCTGGCCCCGGTCAGTTGAGAGATCCGATCAGCGCGGTAAAGCCCCCCAGCAACTCGGGATGGAAAACCCGGCCCTCCCGCTCCATCATCATTTGCAGCACCTGGTCCCGGGGCTGCTCCTGCCGGTACGGTTTCCAGGTGGTCAGCGAGTCGAAAAAGTCGGCCAGGGCGATCATCTGGCTCACCGGGTGCGGCGAGCGGCATCTGGTGGGCCGGGGATATCCCCCGGTGCCGTCGTAATGCAGGTGGTGCTCCCAGGCACCCACCACCACCAGCCGCGGCAGTTCGGGCATTGCCGCCAGCGACCTGGCGCCGGCAACGCTGTGGATACTGATCTTTGCCGCCTCTGTCCGGGACAGGGCATCCTTCTTGTCCAGCACCTCCACGGGTACGGCCACCTTGCCCACATCGTGCAGCAGACCGGCCAGGGCCGCCTCCCGCTCCTCTTCGGGCAGGTTTGCCTGGTCCGACCTGCATGGCGGTGAGCAGACAGACGTTGACACTGTGGCTGAAACTGTCCGGGTGATGTGTCCTCAACCGGGAGAGCAGCCGCAGCGGCTGGGGAAACCCGTGGAACCAGTTGAGCAGGTCACCGGCCTTGTCGTGGATCAAGCGGCCCGCGCTGCTGTCCCGTATCTCGAGCTTGGTAAGAAAACCCGTTGCCAACCGGTTGAACTCGGTGTCCAGTTCCCTGAGGTCGGCATCGAACATTTGTCCGCTTTCTGTCATTTGCCCGCCCCCGTGAGCAGCAGGATGTTGCTCACCAGCATGCTGCAGCTGGCGGCCTCGTCTTCGTCACCGTTGGCCATTCCCCATCGGGCCAGCGCTTCCACATCCTTGAGCTGATACCCTGGCAGGCTGCGCAAGATGGCCATTTTCAGTTCGTGTTTGTCCGGCGATTTGAACATCCGGCTTTTCTTCAGGAATTGCTGCAGTTCCGGCAGGACCGCGCGGTTCCCGATCTGTCCCAGGGCCCAGATCGCGCTGACCTTCTGGGGCTGGCTGTACGGAACTCCCCGGCTCTCCTGGTCCTTCAGGACCTGCAACAGAATGTTCCGGGCTCCGTCAACGCGGTGTGAGCCGAGGAGGCCGATGCTGGCTGATCTCAATTTGCGATCCCCGGAACGGATACAGCTTTCCGCCAGTTCCAGGCCCTCCGGGTGGTCCAGGGCGAGGAGCGTGTTGATCAGTTCCCGGCGCACCTGGAACTGGGCGTGATTGGTGAGTGTGAGCAGGTCCTCGGCCGCCCGTTTGTCGCCGACCTCGCGGATGATGGTGATCATGTTCCGCACCACGTACCAGCGGGGGTCGCTGATCCGCTTCAGAGCCAGCGGCACCGCGTCCTGTCCGAAGCAGACGATGGCGGACAGCAGGTGGCGGCGCCGGGAACGGTTGTTGGATTCTATCAGGGCCTTGATCATGGCATCGCCGGCCGCGGGGCCCAGTGCCGGAAGCCACTGTTTGAACAGTTCGCCGGTTTCAGCACTGCAGTTTTCGATGCCGATGACGATTCGCTCCATTGTCTGGGCAGTGATGAAAGACTCCCGTATCCGCCTGAGCGTTTTTGTGAGGAATGGTCTGGACGCCTGGCCCTTTTTCACCAGTGCCACCAGATCAATCCAGTCACGGTTCAACCCGATCCAGTCCCGTTCGTTCAGCGCTTCGGTGAAGAGCTGCGGCAGTACACGTGATTGCACGCGGGCCTCTTCAAGCGTGGTGGATCTCTCCAGCAGGTCCAACCCCACCCGAATCAGTGCCTTCCGCTTGCCGGCCGGAGTGAATTCGGCGGCAAAGGAGATTCGTCTGACCGGTGGAGCCGTGCCGGCTGCTGCTTTTTCGAACCGTGGGGTGCAGCGGACGACACCATCGACGGTATTGACGTCGATATCAACTTCTCCCGGAGCCTGGGGAGACTGGTCATCGGCCGAGGGGTTCCATCCGGTGAGACGGCACAGCGCTTCGAACCGGCTGGTGATCCGGGGGTGGACCGTGTTCTCCTCGGTTTTGATCCTGGCCAGGGCCTTGCCGGCCAACTGTACGGGTATGGCCTCGAGGACACCTGTGGCGAACGGGGTGAAGGAGTGTGACGTCTCCAGAACCGCGGTGGTGAACCGGACCTGGTGACCGGGGGAGAGCGCCCGGAGAAATTGAATGAACCGCAGCTGGACGTGGTCCGGGATCAGGCCTTCGGACCCGCTTTCACCATCGGCAACCTGTCGAAGATACGGCATCAGGAACTTCTCGTACACCGTGTCCGCGGTTACGACGGAATCGAAGGTGTTGATCAACCCGGCCAGCCGGCGGGGGTTTATGTTGGCCAGAACCACGTTCTCGCCGGTTTCGGTGCCGGCACCCGGGGCAGATTTGCAGGCCGGGATGACCCCGAACAGACGTTGTACTTCGGTTTTCCAGACCGCTTCCTCCACGCTCTGGCCAAGGGGCACGCTCTCCACGGCCGGCCCTCCGGCCGGTGTCATTCCCACCCGGATCCCGTCGGCCACCAGCCCGCTGATCAACTGGCGGATCTTGCCGGTTCCCACATCCAGATCGGTGCAGGCGGCCAGCAGGCTGGTGAAGCTGGCCAGTCCGGCGGCGGCGACGCCGCGGGCCAACCGGATCACGGTGATGTTCGCGGTGCGGAGAGCGGCGGCAAAGTCATCTAGGTATGGTTCTTCCGGTTTGAAGCGGGTGCCCCCGGAGGAGATCGATCCATCGTTGCTGGAATAGCTCAATTCTCCGGCATACTCGCCGAAGCCGTTGATGATCTCGGCGGCCCCTTCCACCGCTTCCAGAAAACAGGGGTGGTCGCTGGAGAAAAACTCGCCCAGTTTGCGGGCCGTGTTCAGCCGGACGTACAGTTGCACCACCGAATCCTTCTCCGGAATCCCGCGGCCCGCCGGTGCGTTGGCTCCACTGTTTGCTGTATTGACCAGTTCCATTGAACTATCTGCTATCATAAAGCGTTATAGTTGTTTCCGGACATCACTTTCTTATCGGGAGTACCGATCGGGGAGTGAAGCCCATCATTCGATATTTCGCCGGTTCGGCGGAAAAGTATCGTGTATCCACAGTCAAGGAGGATTGATCGATGAGGAATAGTTTTCTGGTTGGGACAATTGCGGTGCTGGCCCTGTTGCCCGCGCTGACAATTCAATTGCAGGCCGCTGAACCCGAGCTGATCCCCCGGGACGTGATTTTCGGCAATCCGGAGAAGACTTCTCCCCAGATCTCGCCTGACGGTACCCGCATCTCATATCTTGCCCCGTCCGAGGATGGGGTGCTCAATGTCTGGGTCCAGCCGGTGGAAGGCGGGGAAGCAGTGCAGGTGACCAATGATACCAAGCGGGGAATCCGGGGTTACGGCTGGTCCGAGGACAGCAAGGGGATCATGTATATCCAGGACTTCGGCGGGGACGAAAACTGGCATGTCCACCTGGCCAACCTGGAGTCGAAAGTGGTTCGCGACCTGACACCGTTCCAGGGTATCCGTGCCCAGGGAATGATGGGCGACCGTCACCACCCCAACGAGCTGCTGGTGGGGCTGAACCTCCGTGACCGGAGGCTCTTCGACATGTATCGCATCGATCTGACCACCGGGGCGGTGGTGCTGGACACGGAAAACCCGGGTGATGTGCTGGGCTGGGCAACCGACGCCGACTTTGTCATCCGGGCCGCGGTGGCCACCAACCCCATGGACGGCAGCACGATCCTCAGGGTGCGCGACTCCAAGGATTCGCCCTGGCGCGACCTGCTCAACTGGCCCTTTGGCGAGAACGGCGGGCCGGTGGATTTCACCGCCGACGGCAAGGCGCTCTACGTGACAACCTCCATCGGCGCCGACACCACCCGGCTGGTCAAGGTGTCGCTGGCCGACGGCAAGGAACTGGAGACCCTGGCGCAGAACGACAAGGTGGACATCGGCGCGGTGGAGGTCCACCCCGACACCCACGTGGTGCAGGCTGTGGGTTTCAACTACCTGAAGAACGAGTGGACGGTTCTGGACTCGTCGATCAAGGCCGACTTCGATTACCTCGCCACCCTGCAGCGGGGCGAGTTCGGGCTGGCGAACCGCGACCTGGCCGACAAAAAGTGGGTCATCGCCTACGACACCGACGACGGCCCGGTGACCTATTACCTCTATGACCGCGGGGAGAAAAAGGCTGCCAAGCTGTTCGTCAGCCGGCCCGAGCTGGAGAAATACACCCTGGCCACCATGGAGCCGGTGGTGATCAAGGCCCGCGACGGGCTGGAAATGGTCGGCTTTCTCACCCTGCCCCCGGGCAAGGAGGGCAAGAACCTGCCGCTGGTGCTCAACGTGCACGGGGGCCCCTGGGCCCGTGATGCCTGGGGTTACAATGGTGAGGCCCAGTGGTTCGCCAACCGCGGCTATGCCACCCTGCAGCTCAATTTCCGGGCCTCCACCGGCTATGGCAAGAAGTTCCTCAACGCCGGCAACGGCGAGTGGGGCGTCGGCGCCATGCAGCACGACCTCACCGACGCGGTGAAGTGGGCCATCGACCAGGGCATCGCCGACCCGAAGAAAATCGCGATCTACGGCGGCTCCTACGGTGGCTACGCCGTGCTGGCCGGGCTGGTCTTCACCCCCGATCTCTACTGCTGCGGTGTCGACATCGTCGGACCGTCCAACATGCAGACCCTGTTCGCTTCCATCCCGCCCTACTGGGCCCCGATGAAAAAGCAACTGACATTGCGGGTTGGTGATGTGGAAGGAGACGATGCCTACAACAAGAAGATCTCGCCGCTGTTCCATGCCGACAAGATCGTCAAGCCGCTGATCATCGCCCAGGGGGCCAACGACCCGCGGGTCAATATCCGCGAAGCGGACCAAATGGTGGAGGCCATGCGGGCCCGCGAGATGGAAGTGGCCTACGTGGTTTACCCCGACGAGGGGCACGGCTTTGCCAGGCCGGAGAACCGTCTCGATTTCTACGGCCGGGCGGAAGAGTTCCTCGGTAAGCACCTCGGCGGCCGGATCGAGCCGTGGGCCGAAGTGGAAGGGTCATCCGCCGAGGCGAGGTGATCCGGAAGCAGAATGTTGATCTGATTTCAATCCGCCGCCCCGCTCCCTTCCGGGGCGGCGTTTTTTTGTTTGCTGGCGCCGAGGATCACCCCCAGCACCAGCCCCCAGATTGCCGCCAGGCCGATCTGGTAGGGGCGAGGGAGGCTGAAGGTCACCGTGTGCGCCGGGATCCAGAACCAGATCAACGTCCACCAGGCGGTGGTCAGACCTTTGAACCCCCGGGTCCCCAGAATCAGGTTGTCTTCCAGCCGGTGGAAGAACATCATCTGTGGCCCGAACAGCAGGTTGGTGAAGACGGAGACCCCCAGGGCCCAGCCCACACCGTGGCCCATGAAGCCGGGCAGCAACTGGTGCTCCACCAGCGCCCGGGTAAAGCCTTTCATGCCGCTGAAGCCATACTTGATGATTACGCCCAGCAGCGCCCAGGCGGCGATTTTCCCCAGCAGCTGCAGCGGTGTGCACGGTATGGCCGCTCTTTTCATCCTGATGGAATGGGAGAGAACCTCGCCCAGCGTACCGAGGATGGCGAACTGCACCGCGGCGGAAAGGAGGGGCCATTGGGTGACCCAGTCGACATAGTTGCTCATTCGTTTCCCAGTCTAGAAAGGGGCCCGGGCGGCAGGTTCCACGGCTCTTTGCCAACTCTACACGTTGCCCTGAATCTATGCTATTCTAGCAAAAATAGACAGTTGCGAGATATTCTCCCCTGGCGAGCCGTCTTGGAAGCGCGGCGACTTGACGGATGATTGATTCCGGATACCATACGTGATGAAAATTGTCTCACTGGACCAGCTGGCGGAGGAGGCGGTGTCGCACAATCCGCTGATCCGCAAGAAGGTGTTTCTCCGGCGGGGGGACATCCCCCACCTCACCGGTTTCTCCAGGGCGGTATTCCCTCCCGGAGAGGCGGCCGGTGCCCACGCGCACCCCGACATGTGCGAGGTGTTTCTGGTGCAGTCCGGAACGGGCCTGTTGCGTGGAGAGGGCGGGGAGGTTTCCCTGGCCGCTGCGGATTGCATCGCGGTTTCACCGGGCGAAGAACATGAACTGGTCAATACCGGCGACAGGGACCTGGTGCTGGTCTACTTCGGCATCGAGGTCTGAGACCCGGGGCGGCGGTTTCCATTTACGGAGAGGAGGTACGAACTCGTGAAGCGCGTGGCAGCAGTGATCCTGGGCGGCGGCCGGGGGACGCGGCTTTTTCCCCTGACCCTCGAGCGGGCCAAGCCGGCGGTCAGTTTCGCCGGCAAGTACCGGCTGATCGACATTCCCATCTCCAATTGCATCAATTCCGGGATCGAACGTGTGTTTGTGCTGACCCAGTTCATGTCGGCCAGTCTGCACCGCCACATCATGCAGACCTACGCCTTCGACACCTTTTCCGACGGCTTTGTGGATATCCTCGCCGCGGAGCAGACGCCCCAGAGTTCCGACTGGTTTCAGGGTACCGCCGATGCCGTCCGGGCAACGCTGAACCACACTACCTACTACCAGCCGGAGCAGGTGGTGATCCTCTCCGGTGACCACCTCTACCGCATGGACTATGGGGACCTGGTGCGCTACCACCGCGAGAGCGGCGCCGGGATCACCCTCGGGGTCTACCCGGTGAGCCGGGAGGAGGCCCCGCGGATGGGGCTGTTGCGGGTCAGCGATGAAGGGGAGGTGCTGGAGTTCGTGGAGAAACCGACGGACCCGGACGTGCTGGACCGTTTCCGGGCGCCGGGCAGTTTTTTCCGCTCCCGCGGGCTGGAGATCCGCGAAGACCGCTACCTGGCCTCCATGGGGATCTACTCCTTTGACACCAGTGTCCTGGTGGAAGACCTGGAGGACCGCGAACGTAAGGATTTCGGCAAGGACATCCTCCCCGCGGCCGTGGGCCGGCGCCGGGTGATGGCCTACCCCTTCGCCGATCACTGGGAGGACATCGGGACCATCGAGGCCTTTTTCGAAGCCAACATCTCCCTGGCCCAGCCCCGGCCCCCGTTCAGTCTCTACAAGCCGGGCTGGCCCATCTACACGCGCACCCGTTCGCTGCCCCCCAGCCGGATCATCCGTTCCGAGATCCGTGACAGCCTGGTGGTGGAGGGGTCGGACATCACCGGCGCGGTGATCAGCGACTCCATTGTCGGGGTGCGCTCCAACATCAGGGAGGGGTCGCGGCTGGACCACGTGGTGATGCACGGGGCCGACTTTTTTGAAGGTGAGGACGTGAGCCGGCGGATGATCAATGGCGGGGAGGACATCCCGGCCCTGGGCATCGGCCGCTACTGCGTCATCGAGCGGACGATCATCGACAAGAACGCCCGCATCGGCGACGGTGTGGTGATCCGGCCACAGCCCCAGGACCGGGAAGTCCGCGAAGACCACTACTGGATCCGTGACGGGATCACCATCATCCAGCGCGGGGCGATTATACCCTCGGGCACGGAAATCTGACTGGAGAGGAAGGGATGAGTTTCTGCACCGCGATCAACTGTATGGACGGCCGCACACAACTGCCGGTGAACGAGTTCATGCGACGGCGTTTCGGTTCCACCTATGTGGACACCATAACCGAGCCGGGACCGATCAGCATTCTCGCCGGGGGGGAGGATCCCGGCCTGCTGGAATCGGTATTCCACCGCATCGCCATTTCGGTGGACAAGCACGGGTCGCGGGCCGTCTGTGTGGTGGGTCACCATGACTGCGCCGGGAACCCGGTGGACAAGGAAACCCAGCTGGAACAGATCTCCCGGGCCGTTGAACTGATCCGCGGCCGATACCCGGCAGTGGAGGTCATCGGCCTGTGGGTCGATGAGCAGTGGGCGGTGCAAGAGGTCTGATCTCTTCCACTTCCGCGGTGGTGCGCCGCCAGTGGCCGTCAACCTCGATCCACTGGGAGGTATCCGGTGCCTCCATCCGGGCGCCCGGCCCCCCTCCTCGAAGAATGACCACCACCTCCACAAGGCCGCCCTGGCGTACCGCGAAACCGGCTATCCGGAGGTATTTGATGTTGAATCGCGGCACCGGCAGGGGATTCGGAAATGTGGCAAACTCGCTGAACGACATGCGGGCTCGCAGCTTCTCAGAGCCCAGGTCGTAGGCTTTCCACAGGGACTTGTCGCTCCAGTCGACCCACCACTGGCGGTTGAAGCCGCGGCAGAAGTTGATGTGATATCGCTCCACCGTCTCGAGCAGGGCCGGCGGCATCCGTTCCGGGGGCTCCAGGTCGAGGTAGCGGAGGTAGTCCGCGTCGCAGAACGCCTTCCAACTGCCTTCTTCGCGGACCCAGATCAGGGAGATCTCTTCCACGCCGCTGCTCAGCCGATGCATCCGCATTTCAAACCAGCCCTGATCTGCATCGTATTGTCCGATCTCGCACCAGCTGTCCCGGTCGAAGGTGAGGACGAACTCCTTGAACGTGTCCTTCCCCGGCACGAGGGTCAGGGCGTGTACCAGCTCCCTGGCTCCGCCGCCAACCGGCGAGAACGGGAGTCGCGCCGTGCGCACGGATACCATCTCCGCGGCCTCGGCCCACTGTCCGTGGCGCAGCAGCCTCATGAACCTGGTGCAGAGACCCCGGCTGTCACCGGGGATGTCCAGGGTCAGGTAGTGGTGGTAGATGTCGTCGCTGAGCAGACGCCAGTCCTGGTCCTCGAAGATCCAGAGCAGGGTCATCTCCGGGTAGTAATCCTCATCCTGCAGCAGGATTTCCATCTGGAAGATGTCGGATTCCCCGGGGCGGCCCTTTCCTGACGGCCGGCGGGAAGGGGAAAGGTGATACCAGCTTTTGCCGGTCAGTTCCAGCTGGAGAATCCTTCCCGGATTGAAGGTGATGTGGGTCAGGATCGCCTCGGGCAGCGCGTCGTCCGGTATGGAGAAAAGGTCTCTGGAACGCCGGGAGACCATCGACGCCGCTCCGTCCCACTGGCGCCGGCCAGCCAGGTTGAAGAACTCGGCCGCTCTGGCGGACAGTGCCGCCGGGGCCTCCCCGGGTCTCAGCGGTGACCAGGCGGCGGACTGTTCGTCCTGCGTCGTCGTCGCCGTTGCCGGAGCGGCGGCAGCGGCCAGCATGGCCAGGACCAGCAGGACACATCTGGGAAGGAGCTGAATCAAGAAAACCTCCGGCGGAAGACGGTGGTTAGAAAATCAGGATTTTAGAGTATACAACGATTTGGCACCCTTTTCCCTGCCCAGCGCCTCGTGTATCATCGGCCCTGTGGCGTTTCATGCTGGCCGGTGGATTGCCGGGCGGCGAGCAGGGAGGGGCCAGTGGCGGAGATCGAGGAGGTGACCGGGTTTGTGCTGGCCGGCGGCCGGGCCACCCGGATGGGTCGGGACAAGCGGCTCTTCGAGGTGGGGGGCGGACCCTGCTTCAGCGGGCGGGCAGCCTGCTGGAACAGGTACTGGGCCGACCGCCCTTTGCGGTGGGTGACAACCTGGACGGTATCTGGCCCGATCCCGGACGGATCATTGCCGACGCCCGGCCCGGGTGCGGCCCCCTCGGCGGCCTGGCAGCCCTGCTCCCGGCCTGTCCCACCCGCTGGGCCCTGGTGGTGGCCGGGGACATGCCGCTGCTCACAGCCGCAGACCTGCGGTTGCTGGTGGAACGGGTTTCCGACGGTGACCGGGTGGCGGCGCTCAGCGGCGGGGTCCGGCCCGAACCGCTGGCCGCGCTCTACCACCGCGATACCGGTGGCTACTGGCGCCGGCGTCTGGAGCAGGGGGACTACAAAATCGACTCCGGGTTCCGCGAGCTTTGTTGGGTGAAGGTGGTCCCCTCCCATCCCGGCCTGTCGCTGTTCAACGTCAACCGGGTGGAAGACCTGGAGTGGCTGCGCGATCTGGAAGGAAACGGATGATGGCCGAGCACCTGAGCATTGTCGGGCGGAAGAACAGCGGCAAGACCACCCTGATGTCGGGGTTGATCGAGGAACTGGTGCGGCGGGGCCTGGTGCTGGCCACGGTGAAGCACACCTCTCACGAGCACGAGTTCGACACGCCGGGAAAAGACTCCTGGCAGCACCGCCAGGCCGGCAGCGCCGTTGCCGTAATTATCGCGCCGGACCGCTGGTCGTGCCACACCAACCGGCCGGAAGACGAGATGGTGCGGGAGCTGCACCAGACTCTGTTCCAGGGCAAGGACCTGGTACTCTGGGAAGGACGCGGCAATCCCGAAGCGCCAAAAGTCGAGTGCGTGCCGCCATCCCTCGCCCCGCTCAACGCCGGAGACCCGGGGCTGCTGGCCGTGGTGAGCCGGACGGCGCCCGACGGGGAACTGGTATGGTTCAAACCCGGGGAGACAATGGCGCTGGCCGACTGGATCGTCCAGCGCTTCGGGCTCACACCGGCCTGATGATGGCCGCGACTGATGGCGGACGGCTTCCAGATCGCAATGTTTAGTGGTATATTCCCGCCCGTGAGACGGGCCTGGTTCGTTGTGTTCCGGCCCCGGATGAACCACGAACTATTCTGAAACACCCAAGGGTTCATGAGGAAAAAGCGAGCCCAGGCGCGCGATGACGGTGGTCCGGCTACGGCTCCGTCGGGCCGGTTTGCTGGTGCGGTTCCTGCCCTTCATCGGATGGTTCAAGGGCTACACCGGGGCGGCGGCCCGTGCCGATGTGATTGCCGGGCTCACCGTGGCCCTGGTGCTCATTCCCCAGTCCATGGCCTATGCCCAGTTGGCCGGTCTGCCGGCGTACTACGGTCTCTACGCGGCCTTTTTACCGCCGATGGTCGCCTCACTCTTCGGTTCCAGCTTCCAGCTGGCCACCGGCCCGGTGGCGGTGGTCTCGCTGATGACCGCCACGGCTCTGGAACCGTTGGCCACCGCGGGCAGCGAAGCCTTCATCGGCTACGCCATCATTCTCGCCCTGCTGGTGGGTATCTTCCAGTTCCTGCTGGGGGTCTTCCGCCTGGGGTTGGTGGTCAACTTCCTCTCCCACCCGGTGGTCAACGGGTTTACCAACGCCGCGGCCCTGATCATTGCCTCCTCCCAGCTGTCGAAAGTCTTTGGCGTTTACGTGGACAAGGCCGAACACCATTACGAAACCATCTGGAACGTGGTTGTTGCCGCCTGGGATTATACCCACTGGCCCACCCTCGCCCTGGCTGCGCTGGCCTTCGCCCTGATGGCCGGTTTGAAAAAGTTCAATCCGCGGATTCCCAACGTGCTGGTGGCGGTGGTGGTGACCACGATCATCTCCTGGGCCATCGGATTCGAGCACGACCAGCCGGCCGCCCTGGAAGCGATTCAGGCGTCCGAGGTGCGGAGGATGGTCAGCGGCTATAACCGGAGCCTGGAGAAGATGACCGAGGCCGCGGTGGAGCGCACCCGGGTTGACGGACAATACCAGGAAGCGTCTCATGCCGAAGGTGAGGCGATGTATGCGGAACTGGTCAAGCTGCGGCACCGCCTGGAACTGCTCAACCTGGAAATAGACGAGTTGAAGGAGGAATCGACCCGGTTCCGCGCCGTGCTGCGCAAGTTCAAGTTTGCCGGAATACCACCAGGTCCCGCGGCCGAATCGGCATACCGGTTTTTTCTCCGGGGGGAGGTTCCCGGCGGGCTGGGGGATGACGGCCGGACCTGGCGTATCAGGGTGGGAAATGGCGCGTTGGACGAGAGCGCCCTGCGGATGAGCGGCGGAGGCGCGGTGGTGGGGGTCATCCCCCAGGGGCTGCCCAAAATGGCCCTGCCGCGGCCCGACGGGAGTATCGTGCTGCGGCTCTTTCCCATGGCGGTGATCATCTCCCTGCTGGGCTTCATGGAGGCCATCTCCATCGCCAAGGCCATGGCGGCCAAGACGGGTCAGCGCCTTGATCCCAACCAGGAACTGATCGGCCAGGGGCTGGGGAACATCCTCGGTTCGGTGGGGCAGAGCTACCCCGTGTCGGGTTCTTTTTCCAGGTCGGCGG
This sequence comes from uncultured Acidobacteriota bacterium, assembly GCA_963836075.1. Lineage (GTDB taxonomy): Bacteria > Acidobacteriota > JAQAZP01 > JAQAZP01 > JAQAZP01 > JAQAZP01. The sequence continues at coordinate 1,324,047 of CAWIIB010000001.1, read as the reverse complement.
TGAATCTCCAGGCCGGCGGGGTCAGCGGGTTTTCCAACGTGATCAGTTCCCTGATCGTGGTGATCACCCTGCTCTTCTTCACCCCGCTGCTCTACCATCTGCCGCAGGCGGTGCTGGCGGCGATCATCATGATGGCGGTGATCGGGCTGCTCAACGTCTCCGGTTTCATCCACGCCTACCGGGCCCAGCCCTATGACGGGATCATCTCGGTGATCAGCTTTGTCGCCACCCTGCTCTTCGCCCCGCACCTCGACCGGGGGATCATCATCGGTGTGCTGCTCTCCGTCGTCCTCTACCTGCTGCGCAACATGAAGCCGGAAGTGGCCGTGCTCTCCAAACACCCTGACGGCTCCTTCCGCAACGCTGAACTGTGGAAGCTCCAGACCTGCGACCACATCGTGGTGATCCGCTTCAGCGGGTCGCTGATCTTCGCCAATGTCAGCTACCTCGAGGACAAGCTGATCGACCAGGTGACCGCCATGCCCCAGGTGAAGCACGTGGTTTTGGTGGGCAACGGGATCAACGAACTGGACGCATCGGGCGAGGATATCCTCTCCCTGCTGGCCGACCGCCTGCACGAGGCGGGGGTCAAGTTCTCGGTCAGCGGCTGCAATGACAAGGTGCTCCGGGTGATGAAGAGGACGCACCTCTACGACAAAGTCGGCCACGAGAATTTCTACCGCAGCGTGTCCCGTGCCGTGGAGCAGATCCACGCCGAGGCCCATCTCGACAACAGGGACGAGGACTGCCCGCTGCTCACGCACCTCCCCAGGGGGAGCGAGGGCGAGGTGGATCCCTCCGGTTTTGCCTGATTGTGGCTACCTCACGCCGGTTCTGAAACCACGGCAACAATGCTATACTCCCGATTTGCGTCAGTAACACGCGGCCCCACCAACAGTTAGAGGATCTGGAGCGTATGAGCGAAGAACGGGCGGGACTTCGGAAAGCCATCCCGATAACAATCTGTGTGTTGCTGGCCGCCCTGGTCAGGCTGCCCGGCATCGCTACGCGCAGCCTGTGGGGCGACGAGGCCTACTCGCTGGCCTTTGCCGCCCAGGATGCCGGACGGATCGCCGCGGTCTCCGTTATCGGCGCTGCCGATGTCCACCCGCCGCTCTACTACCTGCTGCTCAAGGCCTGGGGGGCGCTGTTTGGCGGTGGTGACGCCGCGGCCCGGTCGCTCTCCCTGGTCTTCGGGTGTCTGGCCGTGGCCGGAATCTGTCTTCTGGGACGGCAACTGCTGGGCCGGGCCGGTGGCTGGGCCGCCGGTCTGATCGCCGCCCTCTCGCCCTGTCTCGTCCAGAGCGGCGGGGAGGTGCGGATGTATTCCCTGCTGGGCGCCGCCGCTGTTTTTGCCCACCTGGCCCTGGCCATGCTTTGCGGCACCGGGGGGGCGGCGGTCCGGGGACGGATGGCCGGTGTTCTGTGGGTCACCGCCTGTTTGGCCTGCGTCTACACCCACCACCTGGGCTGGCTGGTTCCCCTCTCGCACTGGGGCTATCTCATCTGGCGCCGCCTGGCCAACGGCGAAATTCCGGCCGCCCTGACCTCCCGTCTCCTGCGGCTCCAGGCGCTGATGCTGCTGCTGGCCACGCCGGTGCTGGCCGGGTTTCTGCGCCAGGCCGGCACCCGGGCCTTTCTCCTCGACTCCCCGCTCGCCCTGGCCAAAAAGCTGGCCGGTGTTTATCTCCACTTCTCGATGGGGTATCATTTCGCGAATTTTGGCCGTCAGGCCGTCCGGGCCATCCTCGGCGATCCGCTGTCGGTGGCGCTGCTGGCGGCAGGAGCCGGGGGGGCGGCCTATTTTCTTGTCCGGGCATGGCGGACAGGGCAGGGGCCCGCACGGGAGGGCGTGGCCCTGGCCGCGGCGGTGCTGCTGCTACCCGTGGCCCTGGGAGCGGTGTTCTTCCAGCTCAACCTGGGGGCCCGTTACCTGGCGGCAGCGCTGCCGGGATTTGTCATCCTGATCGCCCGGGGTGTGACCGCCGGGCGCCGGGGCCGACTTTTCTGGCCGGCGGCGCTGCTCCTGGCCGGGGCGAACCTGGTCTCCCTGGGGACCGCCTGGCGGCTGCCCACCGATGTGGTGCACCGCGAGGACTGGCAGGGCCTGGCGGCTCACCTGGAGCAGCAGGCCCGGCCCGGCGAGTTCGTGGGCTGCGAGAACATACTGGCGTTGCGGCACTACTACACCACCGGGGAGGCGGTGCCGGGAAACGCCAAGGCTCTGGCCTGCAGCCCTGAACGGTATGCCTCCCTTGGCGGACGAGCCGCCTGGGTCCAGGCGGGTCTGGACGGCTCGACGCCGGCCGCCGAGATCGCCCACCGGGAAGAGATCCTGGCGGGCGGGTGGCGTATCGCCGGGCGGTGGTCCTTCGGGCGCGACTTGCTGCTCTACCGTCTGGAGCGTCCCTGATCCCTTGAACCGTGCCGGTTTTTGATGAAAGGTTGACCGGATGACTGATCCGGAGAACGGTCTTGAACAGGTCCACTGCATGCTCTGCGGCAGCAGGGAGGCCCGGACGGTCTGGCAGTCGAACCTCCAGCGCGGGGACGCCGACCCCCGGCTGGAGGAGTTCGACTACACCTACGCCTCGGTAAGCCTGGGGGTCCAGCGCCACCACCGCATTGTCCGCTGTGTGCGCTGCGGGCTGGTCTATGTCAGTCCCCGGCCCACCCAGGCCGGCGGGGCGGGGATCTACCGCCGCCTGCGGGACGAGCGCTACGCTTCGCTGCGCGAGGAGCGGGTGGAGCATTTCGAGCACGATCTCATGGAACTGGAAGAGCACGGTCCCCCGGGACCGGTTCTCGACGTGGGCTGCGGGTCAGGCTATTTCCTCGAAGCGGCCCGGCGACGCGGCTGGGACCCGGCGCGGGGCGTGGAACTGAACAGCTGGATGGTGGAACTGGGCCGCGAGGCGGGGCTGGAGATCAGCGGCGGGCAGTTGCGGGACCAGGGCTATCCTGACGGGATCTTCCAGCTGGTCAGTTTCTGGGACGTGATCGAGCATATGAACGATCCCCTGGCCGAACTGGCCGAGGCGCACCGCATCATGCGGCCCGGTGCCCTGCTGGTGCTGCTGGTGCCCGATGCCGAGTCCTTCTGGGCCCGGCTGCTGGGTGAGCGCTGGTGGGCGGTTATCCGGATGCACCTCTACTACTTCACCCGGGAGACCGTCACCCGTCTGCTGGAGAAGAGCGGCTTTCGTGTGGAACAGGTGGGGACCTATCCCAAGAGAGCTAAACTGGCCTATCTGAACAACCTGTTTCGTGACCAGCCCCTGGTGCACCGCACCGTGGGCTCGGTGCTGGACGCCACCGGCCTGGGGCGGATGGAAATAGCTGTCGACCCGCGGGACCAGATGAAGATCGTCGCCCGGCGGGTGGGATGATCCCGGAGGAAACGGAGAGCGGAAACGTGATGCAAGGCTTCGATCAGAGCGTGTCGGTGTTCTTCCCCACCTACAACGAGGAAGACAACATCGAGCGGGCGGTGAATCAGGCCACCGAGGTGCTGGGGACGTTCTGCCGTGACTTTGAAATCATCATCGTCGATGACGGCAGCCGTGACGGAACCTCGAAGCTGTCCGACGAACTGGCCCGGCGCGATCCCCGGGTCAAGGTGGTGCGCCACGCGGAAAACCGCGGTTTTGGCGCGGCCCTCCGTTCGGGGATCGAAAACTCCACCAGGGATCTGATCTTCTACACCGACTCCGACAACCAGTTCGACATGCGGGAAATCACCACCCTGCTGGAGCGTCTCGACGAGGGCTGGGACATGGTGGTGGGCTACCGGATCGACCGCCAGGACCCGAAGATGCGCATCTTCACCGCCTGGGTCTACAACCTGATGATCCGCTTTCTCTTCGGCCTGCGGGTCCGGGACGTGGACTGCTCGTTCAAGGTCTTCCGGCGGGAAATCTTCCAGGACATGACCATCAGCGCCACCAGCGGACTGGCCGACGCCGAAATCCTGATCAAGGCGATAAAGGATGGCCGCCGTTTCTGCGAGGTGGGAGTGCAGCACTACCCTCGGACACACGGAGCCACTTCGTACAACATCGGCCGCTGGCAGAACTTCGGTTTTGTCCGGCCGTCGGTGGTCACCGAGATCCTCGGCGAGATCCGTCGCCTCTGGAAAGAGCTCCGATGATTCCCGGGGAGGCAGACCGATGACCAGGCGCCCGGCACTCTGGGTTTTTCTTCTCGCCCTGCTGGCCCGGCTGGTCTTTGTCCTGCTGCTCCCCGCGGACCGGCTGCTCCCGGCCGGCGGCGACCAGGGGCTCTACGACCGGCTGGCCGCCAGTGTGGCCCAGGGGCAGGGGCTCTCCTTCCGCCAGAGTGATGCGGACCTCAAGCGGGCCGGGAATGCCGGGCGCGGCGACTCCCTGGCGGACTGGGTCCGCCGGCCCGACCACCATTTCGGCATCACTCCTGCGGAGCGGCCCTCCTCGGTCATCCCGCCGCTCTACCCGGTTACCCTGGGCCTGGTCTACCGGGTGGCCGGGCCGGGCAATTACCTGGTGGTGCGCCTGCTCCAGGCGCTGTTCGGGGCCCTGGCCGCGCTGGCCATCTACGGCACCGCCCGCTGCTGTTTCCGCGACGGTCCGACCGCCGTGATTGCCGGGATCATCACCGCGCTCTACCCCTATCTCGTCTATTACACCGGTCTGCTGGCCGGGGAAAACCTCTACGTCATGCTCCTCGCCGCCATGGCCTGGGCGCTGACCTGCCTGGTGGCCGGTCCGGGTGTTGCCCTGCCCGGTGCCGGTGAGCGGGGGGGCTGCCGGTTGTCACCGTCCACCCTGGCACTGCTGGTGGGTATTTTTGCCGGACTGACCTTTCTCGCCCGATCGAGCATCATCCTCTTCCTCCCCCTGGCGGCGCTGCTGATGCTATTCGCCCTGGGCCGCCGCCGTGGTGTGGTGGCCGTCCTGCTGTGCGGCCTGGCCTTTGCCGTGACGGTCTCCCCCTGGGTGGTGCGCAACTACCGGGTCCACGACGAGTTTGTTTTGATGCCCACCAAGGGCGGTCTGAACCTCTGGATGCGCAACCACCCCGACGTGGTGCGGCCGGAGTTCCTCGAGGCCGGCCTCGGTTTCCCCGACGGGCTGGCGGCCCGCCTTGAGAAAACCGAACTGCTGGAATACCCTGACCTGGAGGGGTTGAGCGAGGTGCAGAGGAACCGGCTGATCACCAGCCGGGCAGTGGCCTTCATCAGCGCCAACCCGGCCTACTTCGCCTCCCTCTGTGTGCGCCGATTCGTCTGGCTGATGTCGGTCACCGGGAGCCGGTCCCGCGGGGCGCTCTACCTGCTGGCCGGCCTGCTTTCCTACGGCCTGGTGCTGCCGCTGTCCGCGTCAGGGGTCTACCTCGCCTGGCGCCGGCGGGTCCGCGGGGCCCTGGTGCCGGTGTCGCTGGTGCTCTACACCATCGGCCTGCACACACTGTTTCACGGCGGGATACGATACCGCTTGCCGGTGGACCCGCTGATGGGTATTCTGGCCGCCTATGCCGTTGTGGCGCTCTGGCGCTGGTTTCGCGGGGCGGGCCGGGAAGGGGAGGACGGGCAGTGACCTCTGATGCGGGGCAGGACATCACGGGGAACGGATCGCCGGCCGGGGCGCCGGGAGTGCTCCGTCAGCGGTCCGGCAGCCGGCCGAAGGTGGCCCTGGTTTTTCCCGAGGTCAAGTATCCCAGCGGCCAGCCGCCGCTGGGCATCGGCTATCTTGCCAGCTGGCTGGAAAAGCACGCCGACGCCGACGTGGAGATCCTCGACCTCTCCTTTGCCCGGGACCCCTTTGCCATGCTGGAACAGCGGTTCCGGGAGCGGCGCTACGACGTGGTGGGGCTCTCGGTGGTCACGCCGCACCTGCGCGAAGCCCGGCGCGCCGCTGCCCTGGCCAAGGCGGCGGCCCCCGGCTGCCAGGTGATTTTCGGCGGCCCCCATCCCACGGTGCTGCCGGAGAGCGTACTGGAGGACCGCAACGTCGATACCGTCTGTATTGGCGAGGGCGAGGAGACACTGGCCGAACTGCTGGAAGCGGGCGGTCCGAGCGATTCGATCCAGGGTATCGCCTTTCGCGGCGGGAAGGGCCGCAACGGCGAAGTGGAACTGGTCACCACCCCGCGGCGACCCTTCACTCTCGACCTGGACAGCGTGCCTCCACCGGCCCGGCACCTCTTCGAGATGGAGAACTACTTCCGCAGCTGGTACTCCATGGACTCCTGGAAGCCCGGTCTGCGCGGCACCTCGGTGATTGCCTCCCGGGGCTGCCCCTACACCTGTACCTTCTGTCAGCCCACCATCTCCAGCATCTTCGGCAAGCGGATACGCAAGCGCAGCCCGGGCCCGGTGGTGGACGAGATCGAGGCGATCCGGGACCGTTTCAAGATCGAGGCCTTCATGTTCGAGGACTCGCTGTTCATCCTCGACCGCAAGTGGGTGGCCGGGATCTGTGAGTTGTTGATCGAACGGCGTCTGGGCCTCCACTGGTGCTGCAACATCCGGGCTGACCTGGCCCAGCGGGACCAGCTGCTCTTGATGAAGGAGGCCGGGTTGCGCAAGGTGAACATCGGGGTGGAGTCGGCCGTGCCCCGGGTGCTGGAGGAGATCTACGACAAGCGCGAAACCGTGGAGTCGGTGGAGCGGGCGGTACACCTGGCCAAGTCGGTGGGGCTGAAGGTCCAGGGGTATTTCATGATGGGCGCCTACTCGGAGACGGCGGAGGAGATCGAGGCCACCGTCCGGTTCGCCGAGCGTCTGCCCTTCGACGATGCGGTGTTCGACATCACCACCCCCTTTCCCCACACCACGCTCTATGACCGGACACGCCAGCATATCGACAAGCCCTTCGAGGATTTCGACTGCTTCCACGTCTCGGTCTACGCCGATCCGGAAAAGGGGCTCACCGGGGAGCAGATCGAACGCCTGAAAAAACGGGCCTATTACCGTTTCTACCTCAAGCCGCGGCGTGCCGCCCGTCTGGCGGGCCAGCTCCTGACCCCCACCGGGCTCCGGCGGACGCTGCTCAAGTTACGGCGGGTCTGATGATCCAGTTGTCTGAAAAAGCGCGGGCCCTGGCCGCCGGCGATGGAGCCGCGCAATCGGTTTCCGTGTTCTTCCCCACCTACAACGAGGAGGGGAATATCGAGCGGTCGGTACGCGGTGCCCGCGCCGCGCTGGACGCCGTCGGCGTCGAGCACGAGGTGATCGTGGTCAACGATGCCTCAACCGACGGGACGGCCGTGATTGCCGACCGCCTGGCCGCCGCTGACCCGCACGTCCGGGTGATCCACCTGCCGCGCAACCTCAAGCTGGGGGGAGCGCTCAAGGCCGGGTTTGCGGCCAGCCGGATGGAGCTGGTCTTTTACACCGACGCGGACAACCCCATCGATTTCGCCGACATGACCGCCGCCTTTTCGCTGGTGGCCGCCGGCGGCGTGGACGTGGTCACCGGCTACCGGCTGAACCGCGACGAGACGCTGCTGCGCACGGTCTACTCCCGGACTTACAACTGGCTGATCAATTTTCTCTTCGGGTTCCGTTTCCGCGACATCAATTTCTCCTTCAAGCTCTTCCGGCGGCAGGTGCTGGAGCGCATCGAGCTCCGTTCCAACGGCTCCTTCATCGATGCCGAAGTACTGATCGAAGCGCGGAAAGCCGGTTTTGCCATCGAGGAGGTGGGGGTGCGATACTTCCCGCGCACCGCCGGGGTTTCCACCCTGGCCTCCCCGGCGGTGATCGTCAAGATTCTGTTGGAACTGACGGCCTACCTGATGACCCGCGGCGGGCAGAGGCCGTCAGGGCCGGCCCCGGTGGGGGAAGGGCGATGACGGTCAAGCGGCTGGTGATCAACGGCGACGACCTGGGGCTGTTGCCCGGGATCGACCGCGGGTTGGCCCGGGCCGCGGGCGAGGGGATCGTGAGCAGCCTCTCGCTGCTGGCCAACGGTCCCGCTTTTGACAGCGGCGTCGCGCTGTGCCGGTCCCGTCCCGACATCGGGGTGGGGGCGCACCTGGCCCTGGCCGAGGGCCGGGCGCTCACCGCCTGGGAGGACGGCGGCCTGGGCCGGGGGCCGGAGAACCTGTTGCCGGCGGACTACCGCCATTTCATTGGCGACTTTTTTGTCCTGCGGCGGGTCAACCTGCAACGGGTGACCACCGAACTGCGGGCCCAGCTGGAGCGGATCCTCGGCACCGGCATCCGGCCCGATCACATGGACGGGCACCAGCACCTGCACCTCTTTCCCCCGCTGGCTCCGGTGTTCGCCGGTCTGGCGCGGGAATACGGCATTCCGGCGGTTCGGCTGCCCCGGTTAAACGGACCCGGCGACGGCGGCGGCAGCGGCTGGAAGGGCCGGCTGCTCCGCCTGGGCGCGCGGCGCAGCGCCAGGGTCTATGGAGATTTTTTCGCCAGGCCCGACGCGTTACTGGGCACCGGCTGCAGCGGCCGGCTGACCCTCGAGGCATTCCGCCGGCTGGTCAAGGCCTTCTCCGACGGTCCGGCGGTCACCGCCGAACTGATGTGCCATCCCGGTGAGGGGTCGCGGACGAATCTGCGCACCCAGTTGCGAGAGGCCGGCTATGGCAGTCCCTGGGATTTTCACTGGGCCACCGAACTGGCCCTGCTCTGCTCCGGGGAGGCCCGCCGATTCGTGGAATCGCTGGGCATCAGCATCGTGACCTACCGGGACCTGGCGGCGGGGAAGGATGAAGGGGGTGGCCGGTGAAAATACTCTTCATCTATCCCTTCCCGCCGGCACACACCGTGGTGGCCGCCCGCGCTTACAACTACGGCATCGGCTACCTGTCGTCGATGCTGGTCCGCGACGGCCACCAGACCGCGCTGCTCAATATCAACAGCTACCAGCCCGGCGTGATCAAGCGGGCGCTGAAACTCTTCCGCCCCAACCTGGTGGCCGTCTCCGCCACCAGTGACCAGTTCCCGCTGGCGTCGAGGGTGGTGCGGCAGATCGGCGGGATGAAAGAGCCCCGGCCCCTGGTGGTGCTGGGCGGCCTTCACGCCACCATGGCCCCGGAGGAGGCCGTGGCCCTTCCCGGGCTGCTGGGCATCTGCGTCGGCGAGGGTGACCTGGCCCTGACGGCCCTGGCCAGTTCCCTGGAAGGGGGGGGGGAGCCGTGGGAGATCCTCAACTTCTGGTTCAGCCATGAGGGCGAAGTGGTGAAGAACGAGCTGGGGCCCCTGGTGGAGGACCTGGACTGGCTGGGATTCCCGGACCGCGAGCTCTTTGAGTACCAGCAGATCGTCTCGCGCACCGGCAAGGCCTCCTTCTCCACCGGGCGGGGCTGCCCCTTCCTCTGCCCCTACTGCGCCAATCACGCCCTGCGCAAGATCTACCAGGGTTGCGGCCGTTATGTCCGCCAGCGGAGCCCGTCACACGTGGTGGACGAGGTGGTGGAGGTCCTGGACCGCTACAAGGGTGTGCGCCAAGTGGTTTTCGAGGACGAGACCTTCACCCACAATCGCAAATGGATCAGGTCCTTTTGCGAGGAATACGCCCGGCGGGTGGACCGGCCCTTTGCCTGCTCCACCCGCTTTGACCAGCTTGATGAAAACGTGATCCGCTGGATGAAGGAGGCCAACTGCTTCCAGTTCCGCCTGGGGATCGAGAGCGGCGACGAGGAACTGCGGAGCAAGGTGGTGGGGAAGAAGATCTCCAACGACACCATCCGCCAGGTCTGCACGCTGGTGCACGAAGCCGGCATAAGCCTCTGGACCTTCAACATGGTGGGCCTGCCCGGAGAGACCGAGGAAAATATCCGCCGGACCATCGCCCTGAACCGGGAGGTCCGCCCGGAGACCCCCTTTGTATCGGTGTTCCGGCCGTACAAGGGCACTGCCCTCTACCGCGAGTGCAAGGAAAAGGGCTGGATCTCGAACCGCCAGATCCACTCCTTCTTCCAGAATGTCACCATGCTCGACCAGCCCTCCATCACGCCGCGAAAAGTGGCGTACTACCACAACGTCTTCCCCTGGGAGGTCTCCTACCCCCGCTGGGCCTTCGTGGTGCGCACCCTCTCGCGCATTCCCATACCCGGCACGCTCACCAAATCGCTCTACGACCTGATCTTCCCCCTGGTGCTCTACACCTACAAGCTGAAGCGGTTCCTCACCGGCAAATAGGCATTGGGCCTTGCAACCTGCCCTTTCCCCGTCTGTTTGACCTTTCCCCTGGCTTGCCTGTAAACTCCTCTCAAGCGAGGCGGCGGTGTCCCGCCGCCCGGCAGTGTCTTCCACGGAAACGGAAACGAACACCAGATGCACAGGCATTGCCGGTGCGCCTTCGGGCCCCGGCCCTGTCCCGGTTGGGGAGGGATCCATACAGATGTCGAAGCGCGATCAGGACCGTCGGGGGGCGACGCGGGTTCAGTCAAAGCTGCGGTTCCGGGCGGCCCTCGGAGGAGTTGATGGTGACCTGCGGCTCTCTTCGTTCGAAACGGTGAACCTCAGCACATCGGGGCTCTACTTCAAGTCCGATCTGCCGCTGGAGCCGATGACCCGTTTCGAGCTGGAGATCATGTTTTCCGGCGACAACGGCATTCCGGGTGATGGGAACGGCCCGGTCTCGGTCAAGGGCGAGGGCACGGTGGTCTGGGTCGCTCCGGACGTGGATGTTCCCGGAGGAGACCGCTACGAAGTGGGAGTCTTCTTCTCGCGTCTGGATCCCGCGGGGAAGAAGAGGCTGGCCGCGCATGTGGACCGGGTGGGACGGTCGGCCTGAGGAACCCGACATGGATGAACCGATCAGACGCGCCGCCGAGGCGGTGCGGGAGGCCGACGCGCTGCTGATCAGCGCCGGTGCCGGCATGGGCGTCGATTCCGGCCTGCCCGACTTTCGCGGGAACGAAGGGTTCTGGAAAGCCTACCCCCCCATCGCCAAGCTGGGAATCTCCTTCATCGACATGGCCAATCCCGCGTGGTTCCAGCGGGATCCCGCCCTGGCCTGGGCCTTCTATGGCCACCGGTTGAATCTCTACCGGCGCACCGTCCCGCACCAGGGTTTTCACCAGCTGCGCCAGTTGGGGCTGAGCAAGCCCGGCGGCTACCATGTCTTCACCTCCAACGTGGACGGCCAGTTCCAGAGGGCCGGGTTCGACGACGAGCTGGTGGAGGAGTGTCACGGCTCGATTCATCACCTGCAGTGCTGCACACCCTGCAGCGGCGCCATCTGGGATGCCGCCGGCGTCGAGGTGCAGGTGGACGAGGAGGCCTTCCAGGCCCATGGCGCCCTGCCGCTCTGCCCCCACTGCGGAGGGCTGGCCCGGCCGAACATCCTGATGTTCGGCGACTGGCACTGGAACGTGGAGCGGGCCCAGCAGCAGGGCCAGCGGATGCGGAACTGGCTCGGCGGGCTGCGGCAGTCCGGACAGCGGATCGCGATCATCGAAATCGGCGCCGGCACCGCCGTTCCCACGGTCCGCTACCTGTCGGAAGAGGTGGCCGGTGCGCCCTCGGCCACCCTGATCCGCATCAACCCCCGGGAGCCCCGGGTGCCCGCTGACCGTCACGTCTCGCTGCCCCTGGGCGCCGCCGAGGCCATCGATCAGATTTTCAGGCTCGGCCACGATTCCTGATCCCTTTCTTCGCCTCCCCGGAATGAACCATCCCCCTGTTTTCACGTTTAGCATTGAAGAGCATCTGGTGCGGCCGGGGACAGGCCTGGCCGGGGGAAGGCGGTTTCTTGTTTCCTGATATCCCGGAGGAGGAGTTAATGAACAGACCACGTTGCTTCCTGGGCCTCGCGTTGATCTTCATCCTGGCCGCTGTCCCGTGGGCCATGGCCGGTGACGGCTATTTCCAGCAACCCGATATCCATGGCAACAGCATCGTTTTCTGCGCCGAACGTGACCTGTGGACGGTAGCCTCCGGGGGTGGAACCGCCGTCCGGCTCACCACCCATGACGGTAACGAGTATTTCCCCAACTTCTCTCCCGACGGGAAGCAGATCGCCTTTTCCGGGGCCTACGGCGGCAATCTGGATGTCTATGTCATTCCGGCGGCCGGCGGCGAACCGCAGCGGCTCACCTGGCATGGCGGGCCGGACGAAATGATCGGCTGGATGCCGGACGGCGAGCGGGTGATCTTTCGCAGCCTGCGCAGTGACCCCATGGGCACCTGGCGCCTGTTCACCGTGGACCTGCGGGGCGGTGATGCCGAGGAACTGCCGCTGGGCTGGGCCGCCCGTCTCGACGTTGACCGGGACAGCGGTGCCTGGGCCTTCAACCGGCGGTCCCGGGACACCAGGAACTGGAAGCGCTACCGCGGTGGGACGGCCACCGACATCTGGGCCGGTGACCCGGAAAAAGGTGATTTCACCAGGCTGACCGATTTTGGCGGCATGGACGCCTTTCCCATGTGGCATGGCGGCCGGATCTACTTTGCCAGCGACCAGGGTGGAACCGTGAATATCTGGTCCATGGCCGCTGACGGTTCGGACCGCAAACGGCACACCGGATTCGACACGTGGGACATCCGCTGGCCGGCCATGGGGCCGGACGGCCGTATCGCTTTTTGTCACGCGGCAGACATCCACCTCTTCGACCCGGACCGGGGCAAGGAAGCGAAGGTCGAAATCACGCTGCCCAGCGACCGGGTGCTGACCCGGGTTCGCTATCCCGATCCGGCCAGATCCATGGACTGGTTCTCACTGAACCCCGAAGGGGACCGGTTGGCTGTGGTGGCCCGGGGTGAGATCTTCTCCGTTCCGGTGGAGGACGGCGTCACCCTGCCGGTGACCCGCGGTTCCGGGGCGCGGGAGCGGGAAGCCACCTTCGACCCCGCGGGCGAACGGATTATCTACACTTCAGACGAGGCCGGCGACGATGAGTTCCGGGTGATCGACGCCTGGGGCCGCGGCGAACCGGAAGTGATCAAGCCGGTGGCCGGGAAGAGCGCCTGGCACTATGCACCGGCCTGGTCGCCGGACGGAAAACTGGTGGCTTTCTCCTCCAGCGACCTGGGGCTCTACACCATGCCGGCCGAGGGGGGGGATCCCACCGAGGTGGCCCGCAGCAGCAATTACGCCATCCGGGAGTATGTCTGGAGCCCCGACGGCCGCTGGCTGGCCTACTCCATGACCCTGCCCTCGGAATACACCTCGATTTACATCTACGACACGGTGGAGAAGAAAACCCACCAGGTGACCGGGGACTGGTCCGACGACAGTTCGCCGGCCTGGGATCCCGACGGCCGCTACCTCTACTACACCTCTTCCCGGGCGGTAAATCCTTTCCTCGGGCAGTTCGACTGGAACAACGTGGAGCAGAAAAACGACAAACTTTACATGGTGCTGCTCCGCGAAGATGTGGAGAACCCGCTGGTGGACACGGCCGGTCTTCCCCCGGAGGAAGAACCGGATGAGGCCGGCGACGACGCGGGCGAGGAGGGTGATGACGAGGCAGACAAGGAAACCGGTGACGATAGCGAGGATAAGGACGATGAAGCGCCGGCCCCGGTGAAGATCGACACTGCGGGCCTGATGGCCAGAACGGTGGAACTCCCGGTGGACCGTGGAAACTACACCGGCCTGGGGGCCACCGGCAGCCACCTGTTTTACGTCACCGTCCCGCAACGGGGCATGGCTGAGCAGCCGGGCCTGTTCCAGGAGGAGGGCCCCACGGCGTCGCTGCACACCTTTGACCTGAAAAAGAAGGAGGCCAAGCCGTTCGTCGAGGGAATCTCCGGCTACACCATCGCCGCCAAGGGCACCAAAATAGCTGTTCTCAAAGGCCCCGGTGAGCTTTTCGTCACCGGCACGGCGGCGCCTCCCGGACCGGCACTGGCCGAGTCCAAGGTGGACCTTTCGGGAATGGTGATCCAGATGGACCCCCGGGAGGAGTGGGCCCAGATGTACTATGAGGCCTGGCGGCGGATGCGTGATTTTTACTGGGACGAGAAGATGAGCGGGCTGGACTGGGAGGCGATCCGGGACCAGTATGCGTCGCTGCTGCCGCGGCTGGCCACCCGCGGAGACCTCTCCGACCTGATCGGCCAGATGTTCGGCGAGTTGAACACTTCGCACACCTACGTCTTTGGCGGTGACATGGGTGTCAGACCCACCCGGGTGTCCACCGGACTGCTGGGCGCCGACCTGACCCGCGAGGGTGAGGCATTCAAGGTGGCAAAGATCTACCGCGGATCGGCTCCTGACCGGGTCCGCTCGCCGCTGGACCGGCCGGGGGTGGCCATCGCCGAGGGTGACTACATCCTGGCGGTGAACCGCGTACCCTTTGACGGCCGCCGTCCGATCCATGCCTGGCTGGAGAACATGGCCGGCCGATCCACCCTGCTCACGGTGAACGACACACCCGATATGGACGGGTCGCATGAGGTGCTGGTGACCCCCATGGGCAGTGAGGCGGACCTGCGCTACTCCCACTGGGTGCGGGGAAACCGGGAATACGTCGCGGAGAAGACCGGCGGCAAGGTGGGCTACATCCACCTTCCCGACATGTGGACCGACGGTCTGGTGGAGTTCAACACCTGGTTCTACCCCCAACTGGGCCTGGAGGGGATGGTGGTGGACACCCGCTGGAACGGCGGCGGGGCCGTATCCCAGATGATCCTGGAACGGCTGCGCCGGCCATTGCTCTCCTATTCGCGGATCCGCGGCGGCGGTATCGGCACCTACCCCGACAGGGTGCTCAATGGTCCGTTCGTGGTGCTGATGAACCAGTTCAACGGCTCGGACGGCGACATCTTCCCCAAGGCGGTACAGCTCAACGAGTTGGCCCCGGTGATCGGCATGCGCTCCTGGGGCGGTGTGGTGGGTATTTACGGCGCCCGTTCGCTGGTCGACGGAGGGCTGGTGACCAATCCGCAATCCGCCTGGTGGGATCCCCGTGACGGTTGGGAACTGGAGAACCATGGCGTGGACCCTGACATCGAGGTGGAAAACCTGCCCCAGGACCTGGCGCGGGGCGTGGATGCCCAGCTGGACCGGGGGATCGAGGAGGTGCTGCGCCTGCACCGTGAACAGCCGCCGTTGAAGCCCGATTTCGGGGATATCCGTGACCGGAGCCGCAGGGCCTTCAAGGACGAGTAGTCTGCAGTGACCGGGCGGCAGGTTGGCGAATATCGTCTTCGACATTTGATCCCGGCGGGACGGCCGTTTGATCTCTGTCCCGCCGGTTTATTATGTACGGTTTCGACGCTTTCGGCTGCCGAAGTGTTGAACCGCGCCGCCGATTTGTTTAGAGTAGCGCACGATCGGTCAGTCCACTCAACCAGCAGAGCGCAGCAGATGGGCATACGTATCTTTCACACGGCAGACCTGCACCTGGGAATGAAATTCGCCCGGGGGTACCGGCCCGAGGTGCAGGCGGCGCTGGTGGACGCGAGGTTCGAGACGCTGGCCGGCATGGTGGAAACGGCCAACCGCGAGCAGTGCTCCCTCTTTGCCGTGGCCGGCGACATGTTTGACAACCGGCAGGTGACCAAACGGGACGTGGTGCGGGCCGCCGAGATCCTGAGGGCCTTCGAGGGCCGGTTGGTGCTGGTGCTTCCGGGGAATCACGACTACATCCAGGCCGGGGATGACACGCTCTGGAACTGGTTTCGCGAGGCCGGCGGCGAACGGACGCTGCTCCTCGGTGAGGCCCGGCCCTATGACCTGGGGCCTTATGACATCGAGGCGGTGGTCCACGCGGCCCCCTGTACCGCCAAGCACTCGTCGGCCAATGCCATCGGCTGGATCACGCCTCCCTCCGGCGAGGAGCGCGGTGCGCTGCGGATCGGCCTGGCCCACGGCAGTGTCAGCGGCCTTTCCATCGACTGGAACGATTCCTATTACCCGATGACCACGCAGGAACTGGAAGCCTGCGGGATGGATCTCTGGCTGCTGGGGCACACCCACGTGCGTTTCCCCGACGAGGAGAGCGGCCGCGGGGCGCGGATCTTCTTTCCCGCCACCCCCGAACCGGACGGGTTCGACTGCGCGCACCCTGGTCACGCCTGGATCATCGACCTGGCTGCGGATCGTTCCGTGTCCCACCGGTCGGTCCCCACGGGCCGGTTCCGGTTCCATTCACTGGACCGGGTCCTGGCCGGCGAGGAGGACCTCTCCGTCCTGCAGGCACTGTTCGAGGAATTTTCACGGGACACCGCGCTGGTCAAACTGAAACTGAGCGGCCGGGTGCCGGGGAGCATCCATGACCGGCGGGGCGAACTGGTCGCCGGTCTCCAGGAGCAGGTGCTGCACCTGGAGTGCGACCTCGGCGATCTGCTGCGCGAAGTGACCGCGGAGGATATCGACCGGGAGTTCACCGAAGGGTCCTTTCCCCACCGGCTGCTGCACCGCCTCTCCGGACCGGACGGCGATAGTCTGGCGCTGCAGACGGCCTACGATCTCATACGCGGTGCCGGCTCATGATCATCACCCGCCTGCGGCTCTCTCCCTTTGCCGGCATTGCCGACCGGACGGTGGAGTTTCACCCGGATCTCACCGTGGTGCTGGGACCGAATGAGGCCGGCAAGAGCACGCTGATGGCGGCCCTGCGGTTGCTGCTGTTCACCCCGGCCACCTGCGGCAAGCGCCGTTTCGAAAAGGAAGTGGCCCCCTTCATGCCCCTGGGCGGAGGCGACACCATACGCGCGGAACTCGACTTCACCATCGCGGGGGACGCCCCCGGCGGGTACCGGTTGTCCCGGGCCTGGGGTGAAGGGGCACGGTCCGAACTCCTGCTGCCCGACGGCAACCTGCTGGCCGGTGACGATGCGGTGCAGGAGACGCTGAGCCGTTTGCTGGGGATCCGGGAGGGTACCTGGCGTTCGGTGCTCTTCGCCGGTCAGGCGGCGGTGGCCGATGCGCTGACCGGCCTGGAGTCTGGTGGCGAACCGGTGACCGACCTGGCCGCAATTCTGCGCCGGGCGGTGTTTGAAACCGACGGCATATCCATCGAGCGGCTGGAGCAGGCCATCGAGGAGCGGTACACAGCCTGTTACCGGCGCTGGGACCGGGAACTGAACCGGCCGGAGAACAACCGGGGGATCGACACCCCCTATCGCCGCGAAGTGGGGCGCATCCTCCAGGCCTACTATGACCGTGAGCGGGCGCGGCGCGCCCGGGACCTGGCGCTGGAGCACGAACAGCAGCTGGACCAGATAAATCAGCGTCTGAACCGTCTGGCCGCCGAAACAGAGCGGCTGGCGGCGTTTCTCGACGAAAACCGTCAGGCGGCCGAGGACGCCCGCCGCCGCACGGTGCAGGAGCTGGAGCGGCAGGCTCTGGAACAGGAGCAGGAGACCCTGCGGGGGATTACCACCGCCTGGCCGGCCATGGAAGAGGAACTGAAAGGGTTGGTCCACCGGCGGGACGCGCTGGCCGAGGCCTGCACCGGGCTGGACGAAGAACTGGAACAGGCTGGAGCGGCGGCGGCCCAGCGGCAGGATGCGGAGAAACTGGAGCGGGCCGAGAGGGAAGAGAAGGCCTGGCGCGAGGCGAGCGATGCCCTGGCCGGTCTGCGGGTGGTGGGGGAGGAGGACTTCCGGGCGGCGGTTGCCCTGCACCATGAACTCCAGCAACTGACCGCCGGTCTGCGGGCCGGCCGGATCACGCTGTCCCTCACTCCGAAGGGCGCATTGGAACTGATCTCCCGCTGCGATCTCGATGACGCCGCGGAGCACCGGCTGGCTGACGGTCAAACCCTCGAACTGGAGGCCGGCGGGCAGATCAGCCTCGACCATCCGGAGTGGGCGCTGGCGGTGAGCAGCGGGGATGCCGCTGCGGGTGATCTGCGCCGGGACTACGATCGTCTCACGGAGGAATTCGCATCCCGTCTCGAAGCTCTGGGGGTCTTCTCCCTGGCCGACGCCGAGGCGGCCCGGGCGGCCGCGGCGGCCGCCGAGCGCACCGTGGAGACCTGCCGTCAGCGGCTGGACACGGCGCTCGACGGCGAGACCTTGGAGGGCCTGCGGGAGCGGGCCCCGAGGGGTTCGGAGAACGGCGGCCACCGGCCGGTGGAGGTGATCGCCCGGGAACAGGGCCGCACCGCCGGCGAGATCAGGGAGATCGAAGGGCTGGCCGGGGGGAAGCGGCAACAGCTGTCCGCCTGGCAATCCGAATACGGATCGATTGACCACCTGCTGGACCTCCTGGTGGAAAAACGGTCCGCTCTGAAGACCGCGGAGGAGCAACTGGCCGCCCTGACACCGTTGCCGGAAGGGGCGGAGGACCCCGGCGGTTTTGTCCACCGTTTCCAGACCTGTCAGGCCGAACACCGGCAGCACAGTGAGGAACTGACGCAATTGAAGATGGATCAGCTGGAACTCCAGTCCCGGGGGCCGCTGGAAACCCTGGAGGAGGCGGAGGCCGCTCTGCGGGACGCGATTGCGGCGGACCAGCGGGTGCTGCGGGAGGCGGAGGCGGTGGACCGGATACGGGAGGCATTCATCCATGTCCGGTCATCCCTGGACAGTGAGACAATGGACCCCTGGATCGAGGAACTGGAGCGGGTGGTGCCCCGGCTCACCGTCGGACGCTACCAGGGAGTGGGCAGCACCGAAGCCGGCGGCGCCCGTCTGCCTGACGGCACGGCGATCCCGGCCCACCTGCTTTCCATGGGGACCCGCGCCGGGATGGGCCTGGCCATCAGGTTGTCCATGGCCCGCTATTTTCTGCGAGCCGCGGACGGATTCCTGGTTCTCGACGATCCGATGGTGGACATGGACCCCGGGCGGCAGGCCGCCGCGGCGGACGTGATCGGCGAGTTTTCCACCGAGCGCCAGACCATCATCTTTACCTGTCACCCCGCCCATGCAGCTCAGCTGGGCGGCAGCCTGGTGCAACTGGACCTGCCGGGCAGGGAGGAGCCATGACTGATCAACAGCCCATCACCGCCATCGAACGGCCCCACCCGAAACTGTGGAGTTACTACCTGATGTCGGCCCTGGTCACCGGGCCGCTGTTTCCCTTCGTGATTCTCCCGCTCTGGTTCCGCTACCACACCATGCGCTACCGTTTCGGCGAGGAGGGCGTCTCCATGCGCTGGGGCATCCTCTTTCGCAAGGAGATCAACCTGACCTATGCCCGGGTCCAGGACATCCACCTGGTGAGCAACTTTGTCGAACGATGGCTCGGCCTGGCCCGGATCCAGATCCAGACGGCCAGCGGCAGCGCCAAGGCGGAGATGACCGTCGAGGGGATCCTGGAGTACGATCAGCTGCGCGATTTCCTCTACACCCGGATGCGCGGCGCCCGGGGGATGCGCGATCCCGGGAGCGGGGAGAGCAGGGAGCCGGGCTCCCCCACGCCGGGTCTGGCCGAGCTGCTGGACCAGACGGCCGGGGAACTGCGGGCCATCCGCCGGCTGCTGGAGCAGCGCGACGCGAGGGAGGGAGACGATGGCTGAGAGCCGGATCAAGAGCCTGGTCACCCGCCTTCTCCGGGTTCCGTCCCGGCCTCAGCCCCCGGCGGGCGATCCCGGTTCGGTGCAGGTCTTCAATGCCGCCCGGGGGTTCTACCGCTACCGGCTGCTCCAGTGGGGCCTGAGCCAGCTGGGGACGGCCATCGGTATCGCCGCCGGCTACTACTTCGTCCTCGACCGGATTCAGTTCGGTCCGTTTTTTACCATGGGCCACAACATGATCCAGTTGTTCGAAGCGCTGGGTGTGGCCCTCTTCCTCCTGCAAATGCCCTTTACCTTCATGATGGTCGATCTCGACTACCGCTACCGCTGGTACATGATCACCGACACCAGCCTGCGGATCCGTGAAGGCCTGCTCACCGTTCGCGAGCAGACCATGACCTTTGCCAACATCCAGAACCTCTCCATCCGCCAGGGGCCGCTGCAGCGGTTTTTCGGCATCGCCGACCTGCAGGTGCGGACCGCCGGCGGCGGGGGTGGTGAGTCGGGGGGCCAGGGCGGCAAGCAGCAGAGCAAGTCGGCAAACATGCACCTCGGGTTCTTCCGTGGCGTGGACCGGGCCGGTGAGATCCGCGATGCCATTCTCGACTGCCTGCGCGGCCAGCGGGACAGCGGGCTGGGCAACCCCGACGACACGGCGGCACCGGTGACGGCCGTTGCTCATCACGATGATGCCGATACCCTGGCCGCGGCCGCCTCGCTTCGCGACGAGGCCCGGGCCCTGCGCACGGCCCTGGAACGGGTGGGCGCACCATGATCGACACCAGAGCTGAACTGGAGGAACTGGTGGGCATCATCATGCGCATAGGCAGCGTGGCGCTGGACACCGAGTTCTTCTGGGAGCGGACCTTCTACCCCCGTTTGGGCGTGGTGCAACTGGGCCTGGCCAACGGCAGCTGCCTGCTGGTGGACGCGCCGGCCATCGGCGGTTTCGAACCCGGGGGCCTGCGGCCGCTGGGGCGACTGCTGGCCTCCCGGCGGGTGGTGAAGATCCTGCACGATGCACCACAGGACCTGGCCATCCTCCGCCGAGCGTCCGGATCCTCACCCCGTAACATCTTTGACACCCGCTGCGCCGCCGGCTTTGCCGGCCTCGATTCCACCACCTCGCTGGGCAACCTGCTGGTTGACCTCTTCGACATCCGCCTGCCCAAGACCGAGACCCGCGCCGACTGGCTGAAACGGCCGCTCACCAGGCGGCAGGTGTCCTACGCCGAGGACGACGTGCGGCACCTCCACAGGGCCCGTGGCGAGCTGCTGCGTCGAGCGAAGGACCGGGGTGTGGCCCGCTGGTTGAACGAGGAACTGAAAGGCTTCGACGATCCCGCGGCATACGAGGACCGGGACCCGCGCCAGCAGTTCACGCGGATCAAGGGCATCGGCCGGTTGACCGGTCGCGAACTGGCCGTTTTGCGCGAGCTGGCCGCCTGGCGCGAGGAGACGGCCCGGCTGCGGGACCGCCCCCGCGGGCGGGTGCTGGCCGACAAGACCCTGGTCCACCTGGCCCGGGTCCAGCCGCGCACGACCCGCTCCCTCACCGGCAAGGGACGGGTGAGTGACCGCACCGCCCGGCGTTCGGGAACGGCCATCCTGCAGGCGGTGGAAACCGGGCTGGCCCTCGACCCCGGCGACTATCCATCCCCAATGCCGAACCGGCGGAAGAACGGTGTTCCCGGACCGCTGGTGGAGCAGGGGCTGAAGCTGTTGCGATCGGCCGCGGAGCAGCAGGGGATCGATCCGGCGCTGGTGGCCACGCGGGCGGAGGTCAAGGCGCTGTTTGCCCAAGGGGCCGGAGCGCGAGCAGAGGAGCACCGGTTGCTGCGCGGCTGGCGTCTCAAATTCGTGGGGCGGGAGCTGGCGGGTCTGCCGGAACGGTTCGATCAGCGGTGAAGGAACCGGTATCCGGACCCTGGCGGACCCGGATACCGGCGCTCAGTCGATCAGGATGCAGCGGGAGCGGGCTGGAACCCCTCGGTGTAGTCCAGCTCGGCGGCTGCGCGCAGCGTATCCATGTAGGCGTTGAAGGCGGCTTCCTTGTTCTGCCGGTCGAGGAATGTCTCCACCTGGTCCTGAACTTCTTCCAGCGGCCGAGTGCTGGGCGCCGTCTTGTCGGTCACCTTGATCAGGTGGTAGCCGAACTGGGTCTCCACCACGTCGCTCACCTGGCCCACCTCCATGGCGAAGGCGGCATCGGAGAACGGTTTGACCATCCGTTCCCTGGTGAACGGGCCCAGGTCGCCGCCCCGGGTCTTGCTGGGGCAGTCGGAGTGTTCGGTGGCCAGGGCGGCAAAGTCGGCGCCGTTGTCGATCTCAGTCTTCAGGTCTTCCAGTTGCTGCCGTTTGGCATCCTTGGCTTCCTGGGTGTCTTCGGCCGTGGTGCCGAGCAGGATGTGGCTGGCCTGGACCTGCTCCGCCACCTGGAACTGGTCCGCGTTGTCACGGTAGTAGGCTTCCACGTCTTCCTGGGTCACTTCCTTGGCGTTGGCCAGCTTGTCGGTGAGCAGCTTTTCAATGGTCAGGTTTTTGCCGATTTCAGCCCGGAAAGTTTCCTCGTTGAAACCCATGGAAGTGAGGGCGTTCTGGAATTCCTCCGGGCTGGGCGCCCGGGCGGCAAACTGGTCATACTGCCCCTGGATATCCTCCTCTGCTGCCGCCACCCCTTCCGCGGCTGCCGCTTCCAGCAGCAACTGCTGGTCCACTATGTTGCCCAGGGCCTGTTGCGCCATCTGGCCTTCCATGCCCGGAGGAATCTGGCCCCGGAACTGCTGCGCCATTTCACCGATTTTCTTGTCCACCTGGGCCCGGGTGATTTCGGTGCCGTTCACCGTGGCCACCACGGCCTCCGGCTCCAGCCCCTCAAGGGGGTTGACCGGGGGCGCCGGGACGGCCTCTTCGCCAACCGTGGTGTCGCCGGCAGTTGTATCCACCGCTTCTTCGCCGGAACCGCCGCAACCCACCGCCAGCAGGCAGCAGGCGGTGATGAGGAATGTGTAGATCAGACCCTTGTTCATTTCGCTCTCCTTGGGGCATGAAAAAAGCCACCGGCCCCTGCCAGAATGCCGGTGACCCGCGATCACCACCCGTCCGGAGAAGGGACGGCGATCGGTGAATAACCTCGTGACATGGTGTTTTTTCAATAACAGTGAATTTTACCCATCGACCCGGGGGCAAGTCAACGCCTTGCCCGTCAACCGCCCAATTGACGTTTGCAATGGGCTAAAAAAATGCCGGCCCCTGGCGGGGCCGGCATCAGAAAGTCTGATCAAATGGTCCGGTTTAGCCGTGCAGACCGAGGTCGAGCATGGTGTCCGCAACCTTGACGAAACCGGCGATGTTGGCGCCGTTGACGTAGTTGCCCGGAGTGCCGTATTCCTTGGCCGTCTCGAAGCAGGCCTTGTGGATCGACTTCATGATCCCGTGCAGCTTGTTGTCCACTTCCTCGCGGGTCCAGTTGAGGCGCATGGAGTTCTGCGACATCTCGAGACCGGAGGTGGCCACGCCACCGGCGTTGGCAGCCTTGCCCGGACCGTAGAGGATGCCCTTCTCGACGAAGAGGTTCGACGCCCTCGGGCACGGTCGGCATGTTGGCGCCCTCGGAGACAACGTAGACGCCGTTGTTCAGCAGGTTCTGGGCGTCCTTGAGGTTGATCTCGTTCTGGGTGGCGCTGGGGAAGGCACAGTCGGCCTTGTGGTTCCAGAGCGGGTTGTAGTCGAGGCCCGCATCCACCGGGGTGTAGACGGCGGTGCTGAACTTGTCGGCGTATTCCTTGATCCGGCCGCGGCGACGTTTTTCAGATCCATGATGAAGGCCAGCTTTTCGCGGTCGATGCCGGCTTCGTCAAAGATATAGCCCGAGGAGTCGGAAGCGGTGACCGGCTTGCCGCCAAGGTCGAGGATCTTTTCCGCGGTGTACTGGAACACGTTGCCCGAACCGGAGACGAGGCAGGTCTTGCCTTCCAGGGTCTCGTCACGGGTGGCCAGCATCTCGGCGGCGAAGTAGACCGAACCGTAACCGGTGGCCTCGGGCCGGATCAGGCTGCCGCCCCAGTTGAGGCCCTTGCCGGTGAGCACCCCGGTGAACTCGTTGCGGATTTTCTTGTAGGTGCCGAAGAGGAAACCGATCTCCCGGCCGCCCACGCCGATGTCGCCGGCGGGCACGTCGGTGTTGGGGCCGATGTGGCGGCTCAGTTCGGTCATGAAGGACTGACAGAAGCGCATCACTTCGGCGTCGGATTTTCCCTTGGGGTCAAAGTCCGAACCGCCCTTGCCGCCGCCCATGGGCAGCGTGGTCAGCGCGTTCTTGAACACCTGCTCGAAGGCGAGGAACTTGAGGATGCCGAGGTTGACGCTGGGGTGGAAGCGCAGGCCGCCCTTGTAGGGTCCGATGGCGCTGTTCATCTCGATCCGGAAACCACGGTTCACGTGATACTCGCCCTGGTCATCCTCCCAGGGTACCCGGAACATGATGACCCGCTCGGGCTCCACGATCCGCTCCATAATCATCGCCTTGCGATATTCAGGATGCTTGTCGAGCACGGGCAGCAGGGACTGCACGACCTCTTCCACGGCCTGGTGGAACTCGGGTTGCGCCGGGTTCTTGGCCGTCACGTTGCTCATGAAATCGTTGTAAAAGTCGCTCACTGTGATTTCCTCCATATCAGTAAGCAGTAACTTGTTTGGCCGCCGGCCAGCCCCCGCAGCTACGATTCTCGGGGAATTCCAAAACCTGGGGAGAGTTCGACGACCGCCGTGCACCTCAAACCGCCGTGGCGGTAAATCCGTTTCTGTCTATCACATGGCCCCGGGGGGGGCGCTCAACGAAGGTGCCATTATAATGATCGGCAACCATGATTGTCAAAGCGTTCCCGCTCTGCGGCCGGTTTTCCGTGTTTCGCTCTAAGTTGTTGTTTGTAAAAGCATTGTTCGTTGCTGCCAATCACTGCGGCCATGCCGAATTTCTTTTCCGGCGCCCGCCGGTTACCCCTGGTGACGGTGGGGCCGGTTTTCCGGGCCGCTCTGGTCTGTTGAAGTCCTGCAGCCACCGTATTATGCTTGATCGGTCAACCCTTCCCGGAAACGATGACCAATGCACGGTGCCGGCGGACGATATTCCGCCAGGCGGAACCGGGTGAAGCTCATGGAAGACCGCATACACCTGCCGCAACTTCCCGGTGGCGTGGGCCGCCACTTCGCCGGTTTCCAGCACCTGATGAGCCGGCGGGTGCAGAAGATCCTTCTGGTCTCCAGCCTCTACGATTCGTATATCCTCGAAGAGGATGGACGGCTCTCCGACCTGCTGAGTTGTGAATACCTCGAGTTGAACCTCAGCCAACCCCCGGTCATGGACAGGGTTTCCAGCGCCGGCCATGCCCTGGAGCGGATCGCCAAGCAGAAATACGACCTGGTGATCACCGCCAGCAGGCTGGGCGACATGGACCCGGCCTCGTTCAGCCGGGAGGTGAAGACCCTTGCCCCCGACCTGACCATCATGTTGCTGGCCTACCACCTGCGGGAGCTGACCCGGATGCAGGACCGCCGGGCCCTGGGTGATTTTTCCGGCATCTTCCTCTGGACCGGCGACGTGCGGATACTGCTGGCCATGATCAAACTGGCCGAGGACCGGATGAACGTGGATAACGACACCAGCAGCGGCGAGGTCCGGGTGATCCTCCTGGTGGAGGATTCGGTCCGCTTCTACTCATCTTTCCTCCCCCTGATCTATACCGAGGTGATGAAACAGACTCAGTCCCTGATGGAGGAAGGGGTCAACATGAGCCACAAGCTGCTGCGGATGAGGGCCCGGCCCAAAATCCTGCTGGCCAATACCTTCGAGGAGGGTGTGGAACTCTTCTCCCGCTACCGCAAATACCTGCTTGGGGTGATCTCCGATGCCCGGTTTCCAATGGGCGGGGTCAAGGAGGCGGCGGCCGGTCTGACCTTCCTGCGGCTGATCAAGGAGGCCGATCCAGGTCTGGCCTGCGTGCTCCAGACCTCGAACCTGGAACTGGCCGAGATTGCCCATCGTCTGGGAGTCTCGTTCATCAACAAGGGGTCGGCACACCTGCTCTTCGAACTGCGCCGGTTCCTGCTCTCCCACCTGGGATTCGGCGATTTCGTCTTTCGCTCCCCCGACGGTCACGAGGTCGGCCGGGCCGCGGACCTGCGGAGCATGGTGGACACCCTGCGCACGATTTCCGAGGAGTCGCTGCAATACCATGCCAGCCGCAACCACTTTTCCCACTGGCTCCGTGCCCGCACCGAGTTCACCCTGGCCTCGATGATCCGCCCGGTGGGGATCTCCGAGTTCGCCACCATCGACGAACTGCGGAACTATCTGATCCGTACATTTTCCGAGCACCGCGAACTGATCCAGCGCGGGGTGATCGCCGAGTTCTCGCGTCTGAACTTCGACGCCAGCTTTACCTGCGTGCGGATCGGCGGCGGTTCTCTGGGGGGCAAGGCCCGGGGGCTGGCCTTTATCAACGCCATGCTGGCCGAATACGAGGTGCAGCGAAAATTCGAGGGGGTGCGGGTGGAGGTGCCGTCCATGGCGGTCATCGGCACCGACATCTTCGACGAGTTCATTGAGCACAACCGCCTGCACGCCATCGCCCTGGGATCGGTAAAGGACGAGGAGATCGCCACGGCCTTTCTCCATGCCCGGATGCCCCCGGGGATCAGCGACGACCTGCGCGTCTTCCTCGAACATGTGGATTACCCGCTGGCCATCCGTTCCTCGAGCCTGCTGGAGGACTCGCAGTACCAGCCCTTTGCCGGCATCTACAGCACCTATATGATCGCCAACAACCACGAGGACCTGGAGGTCCGTCTGGACCAGCTCTGCGCGGCGATCAAACTGGTATACGCCTCGACCTACTTCAAGGCCGCCAAGGCCTACCTCCGGGCCACCGGCAGCCGCACAGAGGAAGAGAAGATGGCCGTGGTGCTGCAGAAGGTGGTGGGGCAGTGCTTCGGCCAGCGGGCCTATCCCTCCTTTGCCGGTGTGGCTCACTCGCACAACTTCTATCCGGTGACCGGGATGCTTGCCGAGGACGGGGTGGCACTGGTGGCCCTGGGCCTGGGCAAGATGGTGGTGGAGGGCGGGAACGTTCTGCGGTTCAGCCCCGAGCAGCCGCGGATTCTGCCCCAGTTTTCGTCCACGGACGATGTGCTGGAGAATTCACAGCGCGATTTCTTTGCCCTGGACATGAGCCAGCCCGGGCGAATGCCGGGGCTTGACCCGGACGCGGGGATCCTCCGCCTGGAACTGGACGCGGCCCGGCAGGACGGGCCGCTGGCCCACGTGGGGTCGATCTATTCGCCGGAGAACGATTCCATCAGCGATGGCGTACACCGGCCGGGGGTGCCGCTGGTCACCTTTGCCCACGTGTTGAAGACCGGCATCTTCCCTTTGCCCGAGATTCTCTGCTACCTGTTGCAGCTGGGGGAGAAGGGCATGGGGTGCCACGTTGAACTGGAATTCGCCGTGGACATGGACACGGCTCCCGGCCAGCCACGCCGTTTTGGATTTCTGCAGATCCGTCCCATGGCGTCGGCCAGGGAGAACAGCGCACTGGACCTGGAGCAATTGGCGAAAGAACAACTGGTCTGCTCCACCAGCACCGCCCTGGGCACCGGGATCTACGAGGACGTGGGGGACATCATCTACGTCAGGCCGGACACCTTCGATGCCGGCCAGACCGTGGCCATTGCCGAGGAGGTGGGGCGGCTCAATTTCCAGCTGAAAGAGGAGGGCCGGTCCTACCTGCTCATCGGGCCGGGGCGGTGGGGAACCGCCGACCCCTGGCTGGGCATCCCGGTTGACTGGGACCAGATCTCGGAGGCACGGGTGATCGTCGAAGCCGAGTTGAAGGACTTCCGGGTCAAGCCGTCCCAGGGAACCCATTTCTTCCAGAACCTCACCGCCCTGCAGATCGGGTATCTGACCATCCGGCGCCAACAGGAGCACCATTTCATTAACTGGTCCTGGCTGGACAGCCTGCCCGCGGCGGCCGAATCCCGTTTTATCCGCCACGTCCGTCTCGACTCTGCCCTGGAGATCCGGATCGACGGGCGCACGGCCCAGGGGGCGGTGCTCAAGCCGGAGTAAGTGAAACCGCAGGAGGAATTCCGTCATGAGAGCCCTGATCGTGACTGCCCCGGGCGGCCCGGAAATGGTGTGGCTGGAGGAGCGGGATGTGCCAGCGCCCGCACCGGGCCAGGTGCTGGTGCGCATGCGTTGCGCCGCGCTGAACCATCTTGACCTCTGGGTCCGGCGGGGTCTCCCCGGCGCCAGTTATCCCTCCATTCAGGGGGCCGACGGATCGGGAGTGGTGGAACGGGTGGGCCCGGGGGTAAATGGCCTGGAGCCGGGGCAGGCGGTCTGTTTCGACCCCAGCCTGGGCTGCGGGCGCTGCGAGTTCTGTCTCCGGGGTGAGCAGAGCCTCTGTGTGGACTTCAAGCTGCTGGGGGAGGGGACCGACGGCACGTTTGCCGATTACGTGGCCGTGCCCTGGCCCAATGTCCACCCGGTTCCCGAGGGCATGGGGTTCGAGGAGGCGGCCGCCTTTCCCCTGACCTTCATCACCGCCTGGCGGATGCTGGTCACCCGTGCCGCGGCGCTCCCCGGAGAGACGGTGCTGATCCACGGCATCGGCGGCGGGGTGGCCTGTGCCGCGCTGATCCTCGGCCGGGCGATGGGCCTGCGGACCATCGTCACCTCCAGCTCGGCGGAGAAGCTGGGCCGGGCGGCGGACCTGGGGGCCTGGAAGGGCATCGACTACACCGCCTGCGAGAACGTGGCCCGGGAGGTCCGGCGGCTCACCGGCGGGCGGGGGGTGGACGTGGTGCTGGACAACGTGGGCGCCGCCACCTGGAAGGCCAGCCTGCACGCCCTGCGCAAGGGGGGGCGGCTGGTCACCTGCGGCGCCACCAGCGGGCCGAACCCCAGGACCGACGTGGCCCGGATCTTCTGGAACCAGCTCTCGGTGCTCGGCTCCACCATGGGCAGCCGGGGCGAGTTCAGGGATATGCTCGCCTTTGTCGGCCAGGCCGGTCTGCGGCCGGTGATCGACCGGGTCTTCCCCCTGCAGGAGGGCCGTCAGGCACAGGAATACCTCGAGGCGGGCAAGCAGTTCGGCAAAGTGGTGCTGAAGATCAGCGACTAACTACTACACCCACTCGAAACGCGCGGTAAAATGCCGCAGGAAGTCCGGTTCGTAGACGATCTTCATCCCCCGCATCTTCGACTTGTTCTCCACGATCGCTTCCACCGATTCCAGCACGCAGTCGGCGTGGCTCTGGGTGTAGACCCGCCGCGGCATGGCCATGCGCACCAGCTCCATGCTGGCCGGGATGAACCCGCCGGTCTGCTTGTCCCGCTTGCCGAACATCACGCTGCCGATCTCCACCGAGCGGATACCGCCCGCCAGATAGAGCTCCACCGACAGGGCCTGGCCCGGGAACTGCTCCGGCGGGATGTGGGGCAGGAAACCGGCGGCGTCGAGATAGACCGCATGGCCGCCCGGGGGCTGCAGGGTGGGGAATCCGCGTGAGTTCAGCCCCTCGGTGAGGTAGCGGGTCACCGCCAGCCGGTACTGCAGGTAGTTCTCGTCCAGCACCTCCTCCAGCCCCTGGGCGATGGCCTCCAGGTCGCGGCCGGCCAGGCCGCCGTAAGTGGGGAAACCCTCGTGGAGGATCAGCAGGTCGCGGCACTTGGCGGCCAGGTCCCCGTCACGCAGGGCCAGGAAGCCGCCGATGTTCACCAGGCCGTCCTTCTTGGCGCTCATGGTGCAGCCGTCGGCCAGGTCGAACATCTCCCGGGCGATGTCACGTACATTCTTGTCCGCATAGCCCGGCTCGCGAAGCTTGATGAAGTAAGAGTTTTCGGCAAAGCGGCAGGCGTCGAGGAAGAAGGGGATCCCGTGGGATTTGAGGATCTCCGAGGTCCGCCGGATGTTGGCCATGGAGACCGGCTGGCCGCCACCGGAGTTGTTGGTCACCGTGGTCATCCCCAGGGGGATGTTTTCCGTACCCCGGGAAGCGATGAAGCTCTCCAGCGCGTCGTGGTCGATGTTCCCCTTGAACGGGTAGTCCAACTGGGGGTCCTTCCCCTCGGCGATCACCAGGTCCACGGCGTCGGCGCCGGTGTACTCGATGTTGGCCCGGGTGGTGTCGAAGTGGTTGTTGTTCGGCACCGCCTTGCCCTTGCCGCCGGTGACGGCGAAAAGGATCGTCTCCGCCGCCCGGCCCTGGTGGGTGGGGATTACGTGCTCATACCCGGTCAACTGGCGGACCTTCTCTTCAAAACGGTAGAAGCTGGGGGAGCCGGCATAGCTCTCGTCACCGAGCATCAGTGCGGCCCACTGTGCCGCGCTCATCGCGCCGGTTCCCGAGTCGGTGAGAAAGTCGAAGATCACGTCCTCGGACTTGACCAGGAAGAGGTTGTAGCCGGCCGTGCGGATGATCTCTTCCCGTTCGGCACGGGTGGTCATCCGGATCGGTTCCACCATCTTGACGCGGTAGGGCTCGAATATGGTTCGCATGTCGCCTCTCAATCAGGGGTAACTCGTGAAGAGTGAAATAGTTCCGTGGCCAGAATAGGTCAACCTTCGGGCCCTGTCAACCCTTGGTCGCCGGCGGTCCAAAGGGTGATTCCACCGGCCCACGAAGCTTTTTGCGGACAGCGAAGCGGACCATGTCCAGCAGGTTCAGCGCGGCCTGGCCGGCAAAGACCAGCAGGTGCCAGGGGTAGAGCAGGGGCAGCAGCGTTTTCGGCCACCGGGGATAGCGGCCCCGGAGGAATCCTGGCGAGGGGATGATGTATGACACGATGTCGAAGAGCCGCACGGTGTTGAAGAAGAAGACCTTGGTGATTTTGTCGAAGCGGCGGTAAAGCCCGCCCTGGTTCTGCTGCTGTTGTCGTGTCGGGAGCATCATCCCGGAGAGGGCGGAGAAGCAGGCGCGCTCGAGGCGGCCCACCGGGGGGTCGCCGGGCAGTTCCGGCACGCGGCTCTGCGGGTCGTGGCGGAAGAACGACTCCATCACCCGCAGCGCGGCAAGCACCGGGACCTGCAGGTTCCAGTCGGCCACCCGGGCGCGCATCAACTCCCAGTCGATGTCCGGCCTGGCATACTCGATACCGTACTGCAGGTCGAGGAACTGCATCAATGCGCCGTCGGAGAGCACCATCTCTTCGGCCTCGGGCCGGCCATGGGTGTACTTGATCGAGCAGGAGTGCTTGAAGGCGTGCAGGCAGAGCATCACCAGCAGGTCTTCCGGGCCCAGCTCCAGCGCTTCCATGCCCTGGTAGTCGATGGTGCGTGCACTGTGGAAGGTGGCCGCGGTGTCGATGTTGAATGGCGTGTATTTGTGGTCGTAGCTCCAGTGGATTTCCAGCAGCACCAGGCGCTCCCTTTTGAGATACGGCAGGTGCAGGTGGTGCCGTTCGTAGAACTCGTCGTCCAGGGACCGCGGGTCCTGGACAAAACCGAGCGGGTGCACTGTTTCCTTGATCCGGGGCAGGTCCCGGCGGCGGATCAGGATGTCGATGTCGTTGCTGGTGCGCAGCGCCGGATTGCCGAACACCTTTTCCGACATCATCACCCCGCGGAGCACGATCAGCGGCAGGTCCGCCGCCCTGAAGCTCTCCAGCAGCTGCTTGACCTCGCTCTCGAAGGCGAGGTTGCGCTGGTAGTTGTGAAGGTATTCCTGCCGGAGATGCTCGGTCAGCGGCCGGGGCAGCCGGTCGGCCACACCCAGCTTTTTTATCGCTGCGTGGAGAAATGAAACGGTCCGGTTACGGGAGGCCAGCGCCATCACCAGGTTCCAGTTGAGCGCTCCGGTCTGCGTCTCCCGCACCAGGTTTTCCCCCAGGCCCTGGGGCAGGCGGATTCCGCACAGCTCCACCATCCGGGTACGGGCAAGGTTGAATACGTCCTGGGCCATCACGCCGGTCCCCCTCATCCCAGACGGTCAATGAGATCCCACACCGTGGGCTCAGGCAGGAAGTGCAGTTCGCAGGGTTCGAGATCGGCCAGCAGCTGGCCCAGCAGGTCCAGCAGGCGGGTCATCTGCCGCGGCGACCGGTCGAAGAACATCACCTGCCCCATGGCCAGGGTGATGGCGTTCTTCAATTTCATCGGTTCGATCCGGTTCCCCAGGGCCTGGTGGAGGTAGAACAGCCGCCGCAGCGGCTGCCGGATATTCAGACCGGTCTGCACCGAGTCGCCGATGAAGGGTGTGCCGCAGACCTGCACGTCCCCCCCGGCGGAACGGCGCAGGATCAGCAGCTCGTCGGTGATCAGCCGATTCTCCTCGGCCAGCAGGGCAATTGTGGTTTTCCCCGAGCCGCTGGGGCCGGTGAAGGCGTAGGCTTGGCCGTTCCTGATCACGGCGCTGGCGTGGAGGATGATTCCCTGGCGGTCGAGGAGCAGGCGCGAGTAGAGGCCGCGGAGAAAGGTGCCGAAAGCAAACGTGTTTTCGGCCATCTCTCCGCATCCACTCCCGCTGGAGAGGTCGATACGGCAGCTCATGTCATGTCGGTCCACGCGGAACTCGTTGCCCTCCTCGGTGAGGGAGAGCGGCAGCCAACCGGGGGAGCGGTGTTCCTGGAGCAGGGACAGGTCGAGGGACAGCTCCGCCGGCTCCCCGGAGAGGAATTCGCCCATCTCGTGCCGGATATCCCTGGCCAGTTTTTCGCTGCCCAGCCGGTATTCCACGCAGATACCGGCGATTTCCAGCTGTATGGTTTCCGCCATTACCGTTCTCCCCTCCGGCAGGGCACGATGTCCCGCTAGATGACAAGAATGCGGATGGTAGCACAGGGCTCGAGAGCGAGTCAAAACCGCGCGGTTTCGGTTGTGCTGCGGTTGTCATTGCTTTGACTCAGCCGGGTTGCTGTGGTAGATTCTGATCCGTTCCGGACCCTTGGGGGTCCGGTCTTTTTATGTTGTTTACATCGACCAGTGGGAGATCGACCATGCAGGAAAAAGTAGCAAAGGTTATCGAAGAGATCCGGCCCATGCTGCAGGCCGACGGCGGCGACGTTGAGCTGGTGGAAGTGGAAGATTCGGGAGTGGTCAAACTGCGGCTCCAGGGGGCCTGTGCCGGCTGTCCCGGCGCCCAGATGACCCTGAAGAACGGTATTGAACGGATGCTGCGGGAAAAAGTGGACCCGGGAATCGTCGTGGAGCAGGCCTGAATCCTCCAGCGTTTCCCACCCGGCCGGGGAGGAATCGGGGCCGCTTCCCCGATTCGTTGACTTGGTTCGGGTGATTCTGCTATCTTCTTCACATCAGGCCCGGTTAGAGATTTTTTCGGGTCTCGACCTCCTCAAGACGGGCGGGTGCTTGCGGGCAGGGTTGTTCCAAGGCGGATGATGCGGCAATCAGGAAAGTGGTGAGTGCCATGGCAGCGCCCCAAAGCGCCCCCGCTCGGTTCAAGCAGCTCAAGGACCTCGGAAAACGAAAGACGATCCTGACCCTGGGCTCCCTTCTGGCCCACGCCTCGGATTCCTCCATCATCCGCATGACCAGCGTTCTGGAGCGGGTGGCGGGGAAAGAATACTACCGCAAGGCGATCCGGGAGATGCGGCTCAAGTTCGAGGCCGGCCATCCGAGCCTGGCCTGGATCATGCGCATCGTCCGCGACCTCGACCCGGTCTACCGTCGGAAACTGATGGAAAACCTGGTGCTCAACCACCTGGTGTTCGGTACCGAGAAGCGGCAGCAGTGTCTTGAGGATCACCATGTCTACCCGCCCAGCGCCGTGCTGATCAGCCCGCTGATGGACTGCAACCTCAAGTGCACCGGGTGTTACGCCGCCACGTATCAAAAACGCGAACGGTTGGACCTGGATCTGCTCAGCCGGGTGGTGGGTGAAGTCAAGGCGGTGGGAACCCACCTGATGTTCATCTCTGGTGGGGAACCGTTCCTCAGGAAAGACCTCTTCGATCTTTTCGAAGAGCACCATGACTGCATGTTCGGGGTGTTCACCAACGGCACCCTGCTGGACGAGGCCACCTGCGACCGTATTCTCACGCTGGGAAACGTGGTTCCGTTCATCAGTGTCGAGGGCCTGGAGCGCGAGACCGACTTCCGCCGCGGCCAGGGGCACTTTGCCACCATCCGCCGCGCCATGGCGATCCTCAAAGAGGCAAAATCGCTCTTCGGTTTTTCGGTGACCGCCACCCGACAGAACGCCGAGCTGGTTTCCAGCGACGATTTTGTCGACTATTACGAGGATAAGGGTTGCCTGCTGGGCTGGTATTTCAGCTACGTTCCGGTGGGCCGCGATCCCGATGTGAACCTGATGTGCCTGCCCGAGCAGCGGCTCATGCTGCGCGAGGGCATCAAGCGGATCCGCAGCACCAGGCCCATGGGCGTCATTGACTTCTGGAACGACGGCCATCTCACCGGCGGCTGTATCTCCGCCGGCAGGAAGTATC
Organism: uncultured Acidobacteriota bacterium; assembly: GCA_963836075.1. Taxonomy (GTDB): domain Bacteria; phylum Acidobacteriota; class JAQAZP01; order JAQAZP01; family JAQAZP01; genus JAQAZP01. Next base: position 1,290,218 of record CAWIIB010000001.1, on the reverse strand, counting down.
TCCACATCAATCACCGCGGTGACGTGGAACCGTGCGCCTTTGTCCATTTCTCGGATACCAACATTCACGACCACTCATTCGTGGATGCCCTGAAGTCGCCCTATCTGCAGCGGATCCGGTCCAACCAGCCATTCGACAAGAACCTGATGCGGCCCTGCCAGATAATCGACCGACCCGAAGTGCTCCGGGAGTGCGTGTCCTGCACCGAGGCCCGCTCCTCCGACGGGACATCAGACCTGCTGCTCGGTGATATCGCCGGTGATCTGGATCGCTACTCACGGGAATTCGGTGAGCTGGCCGATCGTGTCTGGGCCGAGGAGCAGCGCTCCGGCCCCAGCACCAACCCCGACGATTCCACCGGCTGACCCGGGTGTTCGATTCGTGAACAGCATCCTCTTTCTCCAGCCTTTCCTTGGCCGTCGCGAGAAGGTCATCTTTCCCATCGGCCTTCACGCGCTCTATTGCTACCTCGCCTGGAAACGGCCGGGGCTGGAGCTCAGCCTGCTGGATCAGAATGCGGCTCCCGATCCCGGTGCCGCTCTCGCCACCGCCCTGGAGCGCCGGCCCGACCTGGTCTGTCTTTCACTGCGCAACGTCGACACCACCAACCGTCTGGACCTGCACTACCACTACGCCTTCCTGCCGCCGCTGCTGCAGACCATTGCCCGCCAATCCCCGCAGTCGGTGGTGGCCATCGGTGGGGCGGGGTTTTCCATGCACGCTGCGGCGATCATGGAGCGCAACCCCGAACTGCGTTACGGTGTTTTTCTCGAGGGAGAGGAGACCCTTTGCGAGCTGCTGGACCGCTCCGGCGACCCGGAGGGGGTTGCCGGGCTATACCACCGGGACAGGGACGGCGTGGTTCACTTCGGCGGCCCACGGTCGCCCATGGATCTCTCGGCCATCCCGCCACGGACCATGGCTCCCCTCCATATGGGCCCCTATGGTGACTACGGAGCTTTTGGCATCGAATACAAGAGGGGCTGCACCCTGAAGTGCGACTACTGTTCCTACCCCTTCCTTGGCGGCCGCCGCGTCCGCTGCCGGCCGCCGGAAGTGGTGGTGCAGGAGATGGCCTGGTTCCACCGCGAGCATGGAGTGTCACTGTTCCACCTCACCGATCCGATCTTCAATGTGCCCCGGGAGAGTGCGGTGAATTTCTGTCGGGCGCTGATCGGGGCGAAATTGCCGGTGAAGTGGATTGGCTGGTTCAACGAGCGGCAGCTGGACCAGGATATGGTGGACCTGTCACTGGAGGCGGGATGCGCCGAGTTCGTCTTCTCGCCCGACGGCTACGGCCGCCGGTCGCTGGAGCTGCTGAAGAAAAACATCCGTCCGGAGGATATCCGCAACAGCTATCGCCTGGCGAAAAAGAACCGGCAGATGCGGGTCTCCTGGAATTTTGTCGCCAATCCGCCGGGGGAGAGGGCCACGGACATTTTCGGTCTGTTCTTTTTCTACCTGCGGGCCAAGCTGACTCTCGGCCGGCGGTTGGTGGCTTTTTTCATCAACCACATCCGTCTGGAACCGGATACCGGGCTCTATGGTCGAGCCCTTGAGGAGGGTGTGGTCTCCGCCGACCAGGACCTGCTGCCGGAGAGCGTGGACGAACTGCGGTCCCTTTTTTACTGCAACCCGGGGACCCGCTGGGGGATGGCCGTGCATGGCCTGGCGGAGCGATTCAAAGGGCTGCTGCGGAAACTGCTGGGCCGGGGATGATCCGCGAGGTTGTCAACATCCGGCCGATCTCATAGAATTCCCGTGATGGTTGCCACAGTCGACCTTGAGGAGGATTCATGGAGAACAAGATATCACTCGGTGACATGATTGACGATTTCTGCCCCCGGTGCAGGTTGATCCTGAACCACGGCGTGGTGGCCATGGTGGACGAGGAGGTCAAGAAGACCCGTTGTCTCACCTGCCAGAACGAGCACCCCTACCGTCACGCCCGGGACACCCGGAGGAAGAAAGATTCAAAGAGTTCGCTCTTCGACCAGGTGCTCTCTTCCATGCCCGGCCACAAGACCGGCGGTTCAAAGCGGAAAAAGTGAGTCACACCAACTTTTTCCGGCCTCTCCTTGACAACGTGATCTCCGCATCTATACTTACATCGTAGGCGATACAATAAACGTAGACGTTGTTGAGATTTGTCTCTGAGTTTACTGATGTTGCGCCGGATCAGGGATCCGGGCCGGTTTTATCCATCCTCATTTACAGGTGAAACAGTCTAATGATTCGTTTGTCCACCAAGGGAAGATACGGAACGCGCAGCATGCTGGAACTGGCTCTGCGCCGTGGGAGCGGGCCGGTGCTGATCAAACAGGTGGCGGCGGCACAGGAAATTCCGGTGAAATACCTGGAACACGTGCTCACCCTGCTCCGGGTGGCCGGCCTGGTCAAGGCCTACCGTGGCCCTCGCGGGGGCTACGTTCTGGCGCGGGACCCGGCGGAAATCACCCTCAACCAGATGCTCACCGCCCTGGAGGGTCCGGTCTCCCTGGTGCACTGCCAGGAGATGCCGGAGGAGTGCGCCCGTTCGGAGATCTGCGTGACCCAGGATATCTGGAGCGACATCTCCATTCGGATGACCGACTTCATGGACGGTATCACCCTCGAGGATATCGTGGCCATGCATCACAAAAAGGTCGAGGCGGCCGGCGGCGCGGAAAAGGAACCGGTGGAGGCCTGAGGGGCCGTCCCCCGCAACCAAAGAAACGCCCCCCGTTACGGGGGGCGTTTCTCATGTACGGTGGGGTTCGCGGATCATGGCTCCGGCGGTGGAACCACTTCAAAGGTCAGACTGTCCCGGTCGGCTTCCGAGCCCCCAACTTCGCTGATCACGTCCATCAGGTAGCTGCCGAAGGGGGCCAGGTTGTGGACCGGCCAGTGGTAGACCTTGGAGTGGATTTCCAGCGGTCCCAGATCGATGTTCGCCGGACCGCGGGTAATCACGGTCCCGCCCGGCACGGTGACCTCGGACCGGGTGGCCGCGGTGACCGGGCTGGTGGTCAGGTTGGTCAGCGTGACCCGGAACAGGAGGGTGTCGCCCCGTTCCAGTTGTGACGGGCCCACCACCTCGGCTTCCACGGTGATCGACGCGTCGGACGGGAGATCCACCGAATCCTGTTCCATCAACACGTCGGGGATGCCCCACTGCTTGACGTCCATGTCCGCCTTCCAGCTCCGGCGGTAGAGCAGCCTGGCGTTCACGGTGATCGAACCGGCGGACGGACCGGGGTCCTCGAAGGTGTAGATCGATGTATCGGTGGTTTCGGCAACGATGCGGTTGTCGGAAACCACGTGGGTCGCTTCGGTGTAGAACACCGGCGCGTTGCCGTCATCGTCACCCAGAATCTTGGCGATCCCCCGGCCCGGCAGGCCGGCGTAGTTGCCGTCGCCGGGATCGCCGATGCCGCCCCAGTCGGGAACAAACTCGGTGGAGGCGGGAACCGGAGTCAGCGGTGCGCTGCTGCTGTCGGTTGCTTCCACCAGCAGAATCAGGTTGCGGGTGTGGAAGCCGGTGGGCACCGAGTGGCCGGTATCGGTGTTTTCGATGTGTACCGTGGCCGTCACCTGGCCGCCTTCGCGCACCGCGTCGATGGTCAGGGTTACGGCGTTGGTCAGATCCGCCTCGGTCTTGCCGTAGAAGTGGTGGTTGTGCACCTGGTTCGGATCGCGGTCGATGCCACCGTCGATGATGGTGGTGTCGCCATAGGGCTCCATGTGGCATTCGGGGCAGCCTTCACCGGCCGCCGGGTAACTGCTCTTCTGCCACTCGGCAAAGGTCTCCTCGCTGGGCACGCCGGCATGGCTGTTGTCCAGGTGGCAGAGAGCGCAGATGGTGCTGTCCTTCATGAGCGGCGAGTAGGTGGCCCCCATCCACTCGTAGACGATGTCGTCCAGCGACCCGAGCATCGGCCCCGCCCCGCCGTTGGGGATCTCGTTGAACGGCCGTTTCATCGCGTATTTCTTCGTGACGTAGGGGGGCTCCGTGGTTGGTTTGACATCGGAGACCTTGTGGCACCAGTCACAGTGGATGCCGGCCATCAGGTCGCCGGTGGCGTTGTTCAGGTTCCAGTCCTCGCTGGTCAGGTCGAGGCTCTTGCTGGCCATGCCCGGCGCGTGGCATCCGGCGCAGTCGCCGTAGTCGTCCGGGTGCTCGACCCGGTAGCCGAAACCGGCGGGGTTGCCGAAGATGTCAGTGCCGTTGTAGTAGCTTTGCACGTAGACATTGTCCACCGTGGTGGCCATCACCGAGACTGCCCACTGGTCGTAGAACCTGGTGTGACACTGGCTGCAGCGCCAGGCGTCGCCGGAGTCGGAACGCGGGTCGATCCATTCGTAGGCCATGTAATCGAGGTAGGTGAGAGAGGTGAGCTCGATCTCCACCCCGCTGCTGCCGCCGGTGGTGTTCGCGTAGCCGCAGGTGTTGAGGTATTTTCCGGCAGTGACGATTACGTCGCCCGCCGGAGTCTCCAGGGTGAAGTTACCGCTGGCATCGGTGAGGACGAAGTTTGGATCCGTGGCAGTCTGGACCCGCACCCGGGCCCCTTCCACCGGCCCGTACTGGTTGACCACCGTCCCGCTCACCGTGTCGGCGGAGAGGGGAGTGGCAGCGAACAGGGCGACGAGCATGACGAATGCAGCAAATGATAGAATCGAATGGGTCTTGGACATAGAGTACTCCCTCCAGAGACAATGACAAGTATGGCAAATAGGGGGAAGCGGAAATCCGCGAGAGCCGTTATCGAGGTCCGGAAACGGCATGGGCACGGGATAACACGACCCGCTCCAAGACAAGGCAGGTCAGAGTATTACACAGCCCCAGGGGACAGTCAATGCTCTTGGCCGGGCCTGGTGAGAATGATTGATTTCTAATAAGGTATCAAATCCATGACAGCACGCAGCCGAATACTGGTTGGGCTGACGGTGGTTTTTCTGGTGGACCTGGTGATCCCGCTGCCCATCCTGGGGGCGGTACTGCTGGTGGTGGCCATCACCCGGCCGCCCTGGTTCATCCGGATGGTCCACCAGGTGTACAACGAACGCGGGTGAGATCGCCGCAACATCCCGTCGGCTCACCCACCCGCGAATGACCCTGTCTACTTCAGTTTCCCGATCACCGAGGAGGCGATGGTGTTCTTCTGGATCTCGCGGGTCCCCTCGTAGATCTCGCAGATCTTGGCGTCGCGGTAGTAGCGTTCCACCTCGAACTCGGCCACGTAACCGTAGCCGCCCAGCAGCTGGATCGCCTCGTCGGCCACCTCGCAGGCGGTGCGCGCGGCATACCACTTGGCCATCGAGGTCAGCTTGGGGTCGATGCGTCCCTGGTCGAAGTTCCAGGCCGCCTTGTAGGTGATCAGGCGGGCCAGCTCGATCTTGGTCGCCATGTCGGCCAGCTTGTGCTGGGTGGCCTGGAACTGGGCGATCTTCTTGCCGAACTGCTCCCGGCCCTTGACGTAGGCCAGCGCCCGGTCAAAGGCCCCCTGGGCGGTGCCCAGGCCCTGGGCCGCGGTTTCGATGCGGCTCTCGTCGAAGAACTCGAGGATCTGGTAGAAGCCCTTGCCCTCCTTGCCCACCAGGTTGTCCAGCGGCACACGCACGTCCTTGTACGACAGCTCGCCGGTGGGGATCATGCGGATGCCCATCTTGTGGCCCACGTCGGCCGACTCGAGGCCCTTGGCGTCCCCGGGGACGATGATCATCGACTGGCCCTTGTGGCCCGCCTCGGGGTCGGTCTGGCAGATGGTCACGTAGTAGGCGGCGATGCCGGCGTTGGTGATGAAGGTCTTGGTGCCGTTGATCAACCACTCGTCACCGTCCTTCACCGCCGTGGTGTTCATGCGGGTGATGTCGCTGCCGTGGTCCGGTTCGGTGATCGCGCCGCCGGAGATCATTTCGCCGGTGGCCACCGGGGTGAGCCACTTCTCCTTCTGCTCGTCGGTGCCGAAGCGGAGGATGTTCTCCGAAGCGAAGTCGGCGAGCATCAGTGCGGCGCCGATGGAGGAGTCGGCCTTGCAGAACTCCTCCACCACCAGGACGTTCTCCAGGCAGCCGTAGCCGGAACCCTCGTACTTCTCCGGGAAGTGCAGGCCGATGAACCCTTCGCCGCAGGCCTTCTTCCAGATCTTTTTCGGGTATTCGTGGTTGTTGTCCATTTCCAGGGCCAGCTCCTTGTCGAACTCGCCCTTGGCGAACTCCCGGGCCGCCTTCTGGATGTCCTTCTGTGCCTTGGTCAGTTCAAAATCCATGTCGATGCCTCCGGATGGTTATCCTTTCAGCTCCCGAATCTTTTCTTCGAGCAGCGGAACGATGTCAAACAGGTCTCCCACGATACCCACATCGGCCACACCGAAGATCGGTGCCGCCGGGTCCTTGTTGATCGCGGCGATGAACGCGCCGCCCTTCAGCCCGCCCATGTGCTGGAACGAACCGCTGATGCCGGCGGCGATGTAGACCCGCGGCTTGACGGTGAGCCCGGACGTGCCCACCTGGTGATTCTTGGGCAGCCAGTTCTTGTCCACCACCGGGCGGGAGCAGGCCACCTCGGCGCCCAGCGCTTCGGCCAGGGACTGGATGATCTCCAGGTTCTCCTGCTCCTCGATCCCCCGGCCCACGGCCACCAGGATTTCCGCCTGGGTGATGTCCACCGCGCCGGCCTCGGGGGTCAGCGTCTCCACGAAACGGCGGTGGGCCACCAGATTTTCCGGAACCTGTTCCTGCACCACGGCCCCGCCGGCGCCGGGCGCCTCCGGCTCGGCGGCGCAGCTGCCCGGGCGCACCGTGGCCATCAGCCCCTTGTCCGAGGAACGGGCGGTGACCCTGGCGTGCACCTTGCCGCCATAGACGGTGCGTACGGCGGAGAGCCCGTCATCCGTGGCGGTAATGGAGAGGCAGTCGGCGATCAGCGGGCAGTCGGCTTTCACCGCCAGCACCGGGGCCAGGTCCATGCCGTTGTTGGTGTGCGGGATCAGGGTGATCCAGGGCCGGTCGCGTTCGATGAGATTGAACAGCAGCTCGGCCGCGGCCTCGCCGTCCGGCTCATCGAGCTGCGGGTCGTCGAAGACGTGCACCTGGTCGAACCATTCGCTGAGCCGGCCGGGCAGGTCGCCCAGTCCGCTGCCGGTCAGCGCCGCGTGCACCGGGCCGCCACCGGAAAGCCGGCGGGCTTCAGATGCCAGTTCCAGGGCGCTGTCATCGAGCTCACCCTTGGTCCGTTCCACCAGCACCAGTATCGTGCGTGTGCTCATGGCTACAGCCCTCCATGTTCACGAAGCCGCTCGATGAGCTTGTCCACCATTTCCTCGTCGTCGCCTTCCAGCATCTCGGCACCCTCGCCCCGGGGGGGAGGAAGAGTTCTTCGGTGATTACCCGTGCCCCCTGCGCGCCCACCGTTGCCGGGTCGAGGCCCAGGTCCGAGGCCGTGGCCGCCGGGATCTCCATCCCCGATACCTTGCGGATGCCGCGGATCGAGACGTAGCGCGGCTCGTTGATGCCGGTCTGCACGGTGACCAGGGCCGGCAGGTCCAGCTCCACCACCCGCTCCAGCCCGCCCTCCACTTCGTGGCGCACGGTGGCCCGGCTTCTGTCCACGGTGAGGCCGGTGGCCAGGGCCACCTGGCGGATGCCCAGCTTGGCCGCCAGCATGCCGCCCACGTGGCCGCTGCCGTCGTCACCGGAGATGGCGCCGGTGAGCACCAGGTCGTGGGGCCGGGCGGTGATGGCCTTGTGCAGGATGGTGGCGATGCCGTGGCCGTCGGAGCCCTCGAAGGCGGGGTCCTTGAGGTGCAGGGCCTCGTCGGCGCCCATGGCCAGGGCGCGGCGCAGCACCTCCTCGTCGTCCTCGCCGCCCACGGTGATGGCGGTGACTCGCCCGCCGTGGGCCTCCTTCAGCTGGACCGCGGCCTCGATGGCGAAGTTGTCCCACTCGTTGATGCCGTAGACCAGGTCGGCCTCCTCGATGCCCAGGCCGGAGCGGTCGACTTCCACCTCCACCTCGGACACGTCGGGCACTCGTTTGATGCAGACGATGATTTCCATATATCCTCCCCAGGTTCCATCCGCCGGCCGGGCGGCCTCAGGCCGTCTCCTCCCGAACCAGCGACTGTTCCACCAGTTCGGCCAGGTCGATGACCTCCATCCTGCCTTCACGGCCGGTTGTTTTTATGGCGTCTTCAAGATTGATCAGGCAGAAGGGGCAGGCGGTGACCACCGTGTCCGCCCCGGCTTCTTCGGCCATCTCCAGCCGCAGCTCGCCCATCCGCCGGTCGCATTCGCCTTCGTAGAAGAGGTAGAGCGAGCCGCCGCCGCAGCAGAAGCTGCGGTTTCGCGAGCGCTGCATCTCCACGGTTTTCAGCCCGGGCAGCGCGGCCAGCACCTGCCGGGGCGCTTCGAACAGGCCGTTGTGCCGCCCCAGGTAGCAGGGGTCGTGGAAGGTGGCCGTGCGCTCCTTCCCCCCGCCGTTGCCCAGGGGCAGCTTCCCCTCTCGTAGCAGTTCGGCCAGCAGCTGGGAGTGGTGCAGCACCGGCTTCTCCATCTCGGGGTAGTCGTGGGTCAGGGCGTTGAAGGCGTGGGGGTCGGCGGTGACCAGCCGCTGGTACGACCGCTGCTCCAGCGCTTCCAGGTTCTGATCCCGCAGATCTTCGAAGAGGCCCTCCTCACCCAGCCGCCGTGCTTCGTGGCCCGAGTCCACCTCGTCCTTGCCCAGGGTGCCGGCATCCAGTCCGGCCCGCTCCATCACCCGGCCCAGGGCCCGGCTGATCTCCTGGATCCGCGGGTCAAAGGCGGCACAGCTGTCGGTGAAGACCAGCAGGTCGGCCTCCTCGCCTTTCTTCAGCGGGCGGACGCCGCAGCCGGGTTCTTTCTTGGTGCCGGTCCAGTCGCCCCGCTTCCTCGGCATCTTGCCGTAGGGGTTGCCCCGCTTCTCCAGGTCGGCCATCGGCTTCTGCAGGCTGGCCGGCACGCGGCCCTCGTCCACCAGGTGGCGGCGCATGTCGACGATCTTGTCCAGGTACTCGATGGTCACCGGACAGGTCTCTTCACAGGCCCCGCAGGTGGTGCAGGCCCAGATCTCTTCATCGGCCACCAGCGGTCCCACCAGCGGCGAGACCTTCCCCGCCGGCGGGAACCTGCCCAGCACCGGGTAGACGGCGTAGGCCAGGTCGCGGCTCTTGATGCTGATCATCCGCGGCGACAGTGGAGTGCCGGTGGCGTAAGCCGGGCAGGCATCGGAGCAGCGGCCGCAGTCGGTGCAGCTGTAGAAGTCGAGAACGTGTTTCCAGGTGAAGTCCTCCAGGCAGCCCACACCCAGCGTCTCGATCTTGTCCATGTCCGGCTCGTCGTGGCGCGGCGGTTTCAACGTGCCGGTGGGGGCCAGTTTGGAGAAGAAGACGTTGGGGATGGCCGAGATGACGTGGAAGTGTTTGGACACCGGCAGGTAGCAGAGGAAGAAGAGCAGGGCCGCGTTGTGCAGCCAGAAACTTGCCAGGTGGATCGTGTTCAGCGTGGTGGTCCCGCATCCCTGGAGCAGGGCGGCTGCCGTGCCGACCAGCGGCATGGCAGCGGACACCTGCTCCCCCGACAGCACCGCCTGGCTCCCCTCGTAGAGGGTGTCGGCCACCATCAGGAAAGAGATCAGCCCGAGGATCAGCAGGGCTTCGCCGGTGTGCGATACCGTGGCGTGGCGGTCGTGGTAACGGGCCGGTTTGAACACCAGGCGCCGGACGCCGGCCACCAGGCAGCAGAGCAGCACCACCAGGGCGGTCCACTCCTTGAGCAGGGCGTAGAGGCCGCCGGCGGCGCCCCCCAGCCCGGGAAGGGTGAACCCGGCGGAGAAGCCCTCTCCCAGCAGGGTCAGCGAGCGCAGGGAGAGGATCAGGAAACCGAAGAAGATCAGGATGTGCAGGATGCCGGCCACCCGGTAGCGGGGCTGCCGTGACTGGCCGAAGCCCACCACCAGGGCCCGCTGTACCCGCCGGCCGATATTGTCCAGCCGCGGGTCCGGAGCGGCCCGGCGCAGCAGGCCGGCCCGCCGCCAGAGGATCCAGGCAAAGGCGGCCAGGGCCAGGGCCAGCAGGATGAACTGCAGAACCGGGCCGGGTATTCCAAGGTAGCTCTGGTCTGCCGGGGCGAGGGCGATCTGGTGCGGTCCTGTCATCAACGGGACTCCGGGTTGGACACTCCGCCAGCAGCGGAGTCGGGAACTCTACAAGCGATCCAGCGGGAGAAGTTCGGGCCAACCGGGCGGGCCGGCGGAACATCGTGAAAACTATCACGAGCACCGGAGGTGGTCAAGGAGGAGGGGGCGTGAACCCCGATGGAAATGGAGCATCAGGAAAAGCACTTCCGGCAAAGGAAGTGTTCTGTTTTCAGCACGATGTGTCGGGAGGGGGGCGGCCGCAGTTTTGCGGACTCATGGCAGGTAATCGGCCGGTTCTAAAAAATTGCCGATGGCCGAATACGCTCCAGAAAAATAGTGATCGGCCTCGAAGAGCAGAAAGCTCTTGCTTGCGAAATAGGTCAACACATCACCATCATAGTTCCAAGTGCTCAGTTTTGGTGGACTTCCACCGAACGGTCCCGGCGTGGTGAGAATTTCGTCGTTGCCGTCATTATCGATATCACCGCAGGCCACCACCACGCCCCCCGTGCCCTGCGGACCGGGAAAGGCGAGGAAGCTGATCGCGCCTATCGGCTCCAGTGATTGTCCGTCATAGTTCCAGCCGCGAACGTGAGAACCGAACCGCACTCCGGGGCCTGGCCCGGTGACGATCTCATCGATCCCGTCGCCGTCGATATCGCCGCAGGCCACCTTGACCCCATACTGATCCGTACCGTAGGCCATGAAGCTGATACTCTGGATTGGGCTGACGGTCCCGCTGCTATAACGCCAGGCCCGCACATGCGGCCCGAAGATCTCACCCGGCCCGGCGCCGGTAACGATCTCGTCCCTGCCGTCGCCGTTCAGGTCGCCACAGGCCACGTTGACGCCCCAGCGCAGAGTGCCGTAAGCCATGAAACTGGCCCCAGGCAGGGGAGCCATCGAGCCGCTATCAGAGTGCCAGGCCCGCACGTGGGGCCCGTAGACCGAACCGGGCCCGGCTCCGGTGACGACTTCGTCCTTCCCATCGCCGTCCAGGTCACCAGCAGCAAGGTTCACCCCATAGTTGGGTGTCCCATATGCCTGGAAAACATCTTGGAGGCTCCCCGCCCCGCTAAAAATGGTCACCAGGGGCGGGTGGTGAGGCCCGGGGCCAGGTCCGGCCACGATCTCGTCGTAACCGTCTCCATCGAGGTCCGCGGCAGCAACCCGGGCGCCGTATCCCTGCACCAGGTAGGGGGCGAGGCGAAGCAGCCACTGCTCGTGATCGAAGGGGTTGAATAACCGCACTTCAGCGCGGTTGGCCGCGTGCGGCCCCGGCCCGGCAAGCACGCGGGGCGGGGCGTCCAGCGGTGCATGACCGAAAAAGATGTAGATCTTGCCGCAGTGGTCACGGCCCGGCATGTCGGCTCGCCGGGAGGCAAGGATCAGATCGTCGGTCCCGTCGCCGTTCACATCACTCAGTTCGCTATTGGACACGGTCAAGTCTTCGTCATCGGCATGCCGCAGGACCTTTATCGTAGGCTGGTGGACCGAAAAATCGATGGTGTGTTGAGGAGGGATTAGCGGCGACCCGGCGATGACGAACCCCTTGCCGTTGCTTTGCAGGCCGCTGGTGAAATTTGAGGCGCATATGACCCACTCGTCCAGGCCGTCACCGTCCAGATCCCCTGCGCCCATGCTGATGCCCAACTCACTGTCGCGAGCCTCGCCGATACAGGTAAGGTCGGCCGGTTCACTCTCCAGGTTGAAGGTGGCCCCCGGCATGAATGATGACCTGCCCTTTATCATATAACCGGCACCCATGGCGTTGTCGGTTCCTTCGTAATGATGGGCCGCGGAGATGATGTCATCGATGCCGTCACCGTCAATATCCCCCGATGCCACGGAAAAGCCCAACCCTGAGGCCCACTGCGGTCCAATTACAGTTGCATCGGCGCTTTGAGATGAGAGGTCAATGACATGATGGTCCGGCCAGTCCCCGGACCCGAAAAAGACATAGGTCCGGCCCAGTTTGTCGGAGGCGGAGACGGCCCTCCAGGCGCCTACAATCAAGTCACGGATCCCGTCATTGTTGACGTCACCCGTGGTCAGGCTATGGCCGAACTGGTCTTGCCAGGAATAGCCGTAAATGGTGAGGTCTGCCTGATCCACCGCCAGGTCAATGGTCATCGGGGAGGCAGCATACTGCGGCCCGGCGAAGAAGACATAGACGGCGCCGGTGGACCAGCCAACGGGGTTGGCGGCATATTCAGCGCCGATCACCAGATCTTCAAGGCCGTCGTTGTTGAGGTCAGCCGATGTCATGTCGCAACCCAGCCCGTAGGAATTGATAAACGTGATATCGGCGCTCTCATTGGCCAGGTTGATCTCGGTTCCCGGCACCCATTGGTCTGAGCCGATGAAAAGGTGGACCTCTCCTTCATTGCTGTCACTCACCACGAGGTCGCCGATGTCATCGGCATTGATGTCGCAGCGGATGACGTCGTATCCGACATCATTGGGATACTCATCATAAATTTCGAGGTGTATCTCGACCTTAAGCAGATCGATGACCAGGCCATGGTGCAGGGGTTGGTCAAAAATCCCGTAGACGTGACCTCGTGATCCAATATCATTGCTACCGAAAAAGAGATCATTCTGGCCATTGTCGTTAAAATCAAAGATCGCTATTTTTGATAGAAAATCCTCGTAAGTCTGGCCGATGATCTGCACGTCACTTGTCATTTCGGCCAGATCGTAGATGACCTGGCTGTCTGCCCTCGTAGAGAATAGGCAGGCAAAGAGGAGCAGGGAGAGAACGGCTCGCCCTGCCGAGATTGGTCCTATCATTCTTCATCCTCCGGGACGAGTTTAACCGCGTCGGCCAGGAGGTAGCCCGAGCCGGCGGCGGTTCGGTCGGTGCCGCTTCCGCTGCCGCTCAGTCTGATCACCACGGTGACCAGAGCCGGTTCGGTCAGGGTGACGTCGATGGCGCCGATCTCGACGAACCCTTCCTCGTCCCACTCCTGGTTATAAGTATCTGAATCGCCCGGGTCAAGGAGGTGGCTCCAGACCGGATCACCGGGCGGCGCGGGCCCCACCGGTCCTTCCAGATAATCGAGGACGTAGGCTTTGTATCGTGCCGGCGCCGGAGTCTGGGGTGAAACCGGGAGGTGGACCCGGATGCTATATCTGCCGCTTTCGCCGATGGTGAATTTGTAGTTCACACAGGCGCCTGGGCTGCTCGACTGAACCAGGTCCAGGTTTCCGCCATACCCGGCATCGGAGTCCAAGCGCTGCCAGCCGTCCCCGTACATCTCGAAATATGACCAGAGCCTCGATGACTCGGTCCACGAGCCCTCACCGGACCCATCCCGGCATTCCCCTGATGTACCGTTGTTTACCGTGAGGCTGGGCCAGATTTTAAAGACCAGGAGGGCCTTGTCCTCCAATGTGATCTTGGTTTGAGTGGTCCCAAGTCTAGCGCCACCGATTATGATACTAGAATTTTTTCTCACGATCGAATATCTGCCCATGAGGGTGCCGTCATCGAACTCTGCCGGTTGGATGAGCGGCCAGTTGCAGACTTCCGCGTCATCCGCGTTGCTGACCAACTGTTTGGCATATAGGTTTCCGTTATGAAGGCCGAATTGAACGGGGTCGTGAATCTCAAGGTGGAAGGTTTTCCTTTTCAATATAAAGTGATCGTCGGCATCTTCCCTTGAAGGGTACCCTTCACAGTTCTGCACAAGACTACATTTAATCGTATCATCAAGTGTCTGAATATCCGGAATGTCTTCGAAATAGATCTCCGGTGATGGCGTCCCTGCGATTTCATCCTCTGTCATTTGGACAAGGGTGTAAGAAAGGGTGTCGTTGTTGAGAACGGTAAAGTATTTCGCGTTTTCATCCCCCCAGCCGATAGTATCGCCAAAACGCTCAACAAAGAGGGGCAGTGGAACCCCATCAACGTGGGTCACTGCATTATTGATTGGATGCCAGCCTGCAAGGTGGAGTTCTTTATAGATGGCGGTATAGCCCAAATCGCCGCCGCTTCCCGTATATTTCCCTCTGATATGTTCCTCCACGAATTCATCGAGATCGCCGGGCACGGATTCATCAACAGGCAGCAGCACCGTGATGCCAGGGTGAAACCCCCAGGCAAGGTCGATCCAGATGGCTTCGTTGACGATCTGTTCGTACATCTTCTCCCAGGAATCATCGGAATCACCCCACAGATCTTTCCAATTCTGACAGGTATCGAATGTGGTGCGCATCCCGTGGATGCAGGGGAATTTGAGAAGCTTGTGCGGCATGTTGCCAGCCCGGGCCAGGGTTCGCCGGAAATCAAAGGCCTGGGAGCCGTTGTTGAAAGAAAGGACCGGATTGCCCTCAAACCCTCCCATATCGGCATGGATCAAACCGTACTTCGAGCCACCGAAGTATGGTGCATTGATGTTGCCGGTAAGGATTTCTTCCTTGGTGTCTCCGGGGGCCCCGATACCCTCGCCATGCTCATACTGTCCGCCGCTATCTTCGTCTATTTCGTCGAGAAGATTTTTCGCTGCTTTCACCATGGCTGCATTCAAGGGCAGTTGCGAGATGGCCGGCTTGAAGTGACTGAGACTGTAGGTCAAAGTGCCTTCAGCCGAAACGAAGGCCTCCTGACGACTTCGGGAAATAGGGGGGGACGAATCGGCGAGAACATCGAGATATGGTCCCTTGTTCTCCGCGACGAACATGTTGTCCAGGAAGACCCCACCCAGTCCTTTTTCTGATTGAATGCTCACGCTTGTGTATGCGTCGGTTAAATTTCCGAGTTGTTGACTGAGCAGGTTGTTCTGTCCAATCGGAGGGTCGGCAAGGAGCACCGGGAAGAAATATTCCGCACTCGTTGGGTCATTATCGTCCTTGGTCAAGTCCCTGGTGAGCAGAATGAACGGATCGGTCAGCCCTGGCAGCAGAAGTTTGTTCTCTTGTTGTGCCAGGTAGAGGTTTCGCCAGAGTTGGCCAACCGGGACGTGATCGGGTATGCGATCTTCCGTTTGCACCGAGTAGACATTCACTGAATCCATATCAGGCGATCCGCTTCGCTCGTTGACGAAGCCAGCTACCCAGGGGTGATCATTGACCAGGATGTCAATATTTTTTGCCTCGAGGTGATACGGGTCATCCCAGTAGTCGATCAAGGCGGTTAATTGCGTATCGCCGGGTTCAGTGTCGAGATTCTTTTTCCTGGTATAGCGGAACCCGAAATCGTTGGGTCTGAAATTGAAGCCCGCAGTTGCGTCCGTTTCCCCCGAGAAACTTCCTCCGCCAAATAGCCAGTCGTCAGTCTCGCAATGAGTGGGCCTGGTGAAGAAGCCGGGAAAGATTGCCTGTTGATATTTCTGTGCCGCCTCGCGGAACGCCTGGGTCTCGGTCCATTGCTCGATATCACTGCGAAAAAGGATAAAGCTGAAGCGCCCGGTGTTCATGCCGGGCGAGGTGTTGCTGTCGAGCAGGCCGATGCTGAATTCAACATAGTAGCGGCCTTTGTATGCGAAATAGTAGGGGCCTGGATTTTCTACACGGTAACCGATATGAGATATTGGTGGATAGGTGACCGGCAGGTACTCCCCGAAGGAGAGGCCCCGTGTGATGTTGTTCTTGGTGATGGTGATCGCGCTGAAGGGATAAGCTGAGATGTTGAGGCCACGGCCGCGGTAATTCTTTTCCACGTGTTGTTTTTTGCCATCCGGAAAAACAAAATCGGTGGAGGCCGTCAGGCGCATGTCGGCCGGGCCCACCATGCGGTACGGAATTGTTTGTTCCAGGGAATTTTCCGTCACACTCATGGAAACATGGTTGTCGTCAAACCATTCCACCTGCTGGACGGTGCCGGCGTAAATGGGCAGGGCAAAGCCGAAATCGAGAGCCCGCAGCTTGTCCGGGTCATCATTGGTCAATTCCCCTTCAAACAAAATATAGGTCTCATGAGCATTAACGGTGAGTGTCATGGAGAGGTTGGTTGCGCCGCCCGATAAGTAGGTCAGGGATTTCGGCTCAGTTTCGTGCCATTCGCCAACCAGCTGTTCTATTTCCGGGGCCTTAAAGAAAGCCACGTTGTCAAACTGGACGAAATTCGGATCTGTATAGATTATATTATCGTTGGGCATGAACCCTTCCACGACCAGCTTAATCCTCGCCTGGCTGGCCTCCAGCGGCCGGTAGGTGCGCAGGCAGAAGGGCGTCAGCTCGACGGAGGTGTTAAAGGCTTCAAGGGAGGTGATTGTGATGGCGGTGTCGCTCTTTTCCCAGAGATCGGTGGTGGGCGCTATTGTCGTATCATCATACCATTCGACATAGGCCACCACCCGATGAGTGAAGTGCGTATCGAAATCCCGATCCACTGGGTGTTCGCTCGACCGCCAACCGCACTCGGTGGCCATCTCGAAGGTGAAATAGTAAAGCTCATGTTCATTCGTATCACCGCTGAGCAGGGCAGTGATATCCTGATAGAGTACGCCGATGCTTCTCTGCCCTTGATTGACCTGAATACTGGCCACAGGGTTGCCGCTGTCGCATTCTATCGTGGCGCCTCCTCCGAAAGATTCATGCTTCCAGGGATCGACGAGACAAGCCTGGCACTCCGTATATCGCTTCCGAACCCACCGCAGCCCAGCTCGTTGATGACGCCAGCAGGGAGGCCATTGGCGCCGGTTGTGTTGTCCCTGAGGTAAAATCCGCCGGTGTTACTGCCGGAGCAAAAGGTGACGGATAGACCATCTATTTCGAGACCGGTCACCCTGCCGGTGGTTTCATTAGCCGTGAGTGAAAGGTTGTCTCCTTCTCCGGTTGTAGAGTAGCTGCCGGCCTTCACTAAATTGCTGCTCAATCCGGTGAGCAGAAAAACAGAGATGATCAAGACGAATGTGGCTGAGGCCGTGGTTCGGGATTGCATGGTTCACCTCATCAAATGTGTCCGAAAGCGACAAGTTGTGGGTAAATATATTTTGAAGGAAATGCTGTGTATGAAGTGATCTTGATGCTGACAGCGAACTCGAGTTCTGACGGGGGCGATTCTTAGGCAGGCAGGCAGGCAGGCAGGCAGGCAGTTTCTACTTCAATGAACTGTGTTCCTCCCTTGTTAAATGAATATGTGGTCCACACGTTAATGCCCTAGAATGTGGTTGATGCCAATAAGTTTGACAACATTTTTTGAACTCGTTGACAGCACAAGTTGGCTTCAAGATGAATGTATCCACATAATCTGAAGCCTGTTCCGGAGGATTCAATTCTTGTTGAGTGAAACCGAAAGGATATTTTCAATTTATGGCGGGAATATTCAAATGTCAACGTTCAAAAAGAATGACGGAGGGGAAAGAGCATGAGGGTAAGTGCTGCCGGTCAATGAAGTGTTTCTTTTTGAGTGTGATGCGCCATGGAGTTCAGGAAACCTCACCGTTGAACAGCGCTTTTGCGAAATCTTCGACGGGCCAGACCTCAACCTCGTCGAAGCGGTATCTGCGCTTTCCGCAGTACACCCCGATCATCCGCTCCACCCCCCCCCGGCGTTTGGCGAGATTTCGCATCGGTTTTTCTCACTTCCGGTTCCCGCGCTCACCCCGCTTGACCTCAATGGCCGTCACCTAGGGGAGCTTCCTTGCCTGTCGCGAGGCGGTCTGCACAATGAAATCCACTTCGACGCCTGCCGGCGTGTGGTTGTAGGCCAGCGGGCGCTGTTTTCGGCAGACGTCGTTGTAGACCCGCAGTTCGTGGTAAACCAGAGTTTCCAGCAGAGTGCCCTGTCAGAGGCTGTCTGCAGGGTCACGGATCAGGCCGGCAGCAGCCCGGGCCACGCCCGGATCAAACCAGTAGAACTTCTGTTGGGCCGCCTCCCGAACCTTGAACTCCGGCCGCCAGGCCGGGAGCATTTGCCCAACCAGCGTATCGCCCAGGATTGAGAAGGAATTTATGCCGGGGGATTCACCCTGACGAAGGAAAACCGGTGTTGTTGGCACGATTTGGCCTGTAGTCGGTCCGTTCAGTCCGCTGCCTCGTCCCCGGCGGGCTCCGATTCGTTCTCCGCCGCCTGTTCGTCCTCGTCGTCCCCGAAACCGGCCGGTTCCCAGTCGTCTTCTTCGTTGAACTCCAGCAGGTCCTCACCGTCCTTACGCCGGCGAAGGATGAGATAGACGATGGTCTGCCCGGAGAACCAGGTGGCGAAGAAGTAGCCGGTGACGGCGATGATGGTGAGGAAGAGGACCACCCCGAAGATGTGCCCGGCGATGGTGACCGCTGTCCCGGCGCCGGTGAGGTCGGCGGCGAAGAGGGAGTCGAGGCAGCGCTGTTGCAGAGCGGGGAGCCGGGATGCCAGATCGATGCCGCAGTTTTCCCGGGCCAGGGCGCAGGCGGTGGAAGTCACCGGGCAGCGGAACCGGGCGAACTCGTAGCCGATCTGCAGCATCTGGGCGAAACTGCTGCCCATCACCGGGGCGATGACCCAGCGGCTGATCCAGAAGCCGCCAATGACAAAGAAGACCAGCACGTGGACCGCGAAGACGGAGATCAGCTTGAGCAGAAACTGGTAGGTCAGGAAGCGCCAGGGCTGGGACCAGGCACAGGAGAAGAGCTGGACCAGCACGTCCATGGCATCGCCCGAAGTGGTGCTGATGATGGCCGGGCCGAGGGAGAAGTGGGTGAAGAAGACCAGGGCGGAGAACGCGGCGATCATGGCGAAGAAGACCACCAGCGGCATGTGAACCGCCACCACCAGCGGGCCGATCAGCGGGATCTTGCCGATCAGTCCCAGCAGCATGCCGGCGACCACCAGAAAGACGATCAGGCCGGCGATGACCAGCGGGGCCAGGATCAGGGCTATCCAGCGGCTGCGGGCAAAGGACCAGGCGTCGCCGGTGGAGAAGAAGTCGTCGCCCCTGAACTGCTGGTAGGCCAGACTGCTCACCGCGGTGGCCGCCAGCAGCAGCACCATGCCGGCGAAGCCGAGGCCCAGCAACTGCAGCAGCCACCCGGGCCAGGAATACTGGGCAAAGGCGGGTACCGGCCAGAGCCCCTGGGTGGACCAGATGCCGCCGAGGGTCATCCCGGTGGCGATGCGGGCCAGGTAGGTGAAGACGGCAAACCCCAGGTGGGCCAGCAACAGGCCGCTGGTGGCGATCCAGATCTTTTTTCCGGAGAGGCCGGCGCGCGGCGCGAGAAAGAGGTCACGGAAGTCGAAGTATCTGATGTTCACCATGGGCTGCTCCCCTCCTGGCGGGAGTTCGCGGGACGAGGCCGATATCCTGCTGCTCCTTACGGTCGGCAGTCAGGAAAACTTTTTTAACCAATGGCCAAATGGTAGCACCCGTTGACTTAAAAATCAATGTTACCGCCAAGGGCCGCAAGCGCCCGCTCCACCTCCTGTTTCAGGTTCGGGGCGGCAAAGGGATCCTGCCGCAGCCGCTCCAGTTCGCCGGAGAAATGCTTGAGGCCCAGCTCGCCCACGGCATAGATGGCGGCCAGCCGCACGGTGAGATTGCGCGACCCGATCATCTCCCTCAGAGAACTTTCCGGTTCGGGTTCGTCCACCTGGAACTGCTTGCGGGCCAGCTCCCGCAGCTGTTCGGCCGGCGCCTGGTCGAGCAACGGAACCAGCAGGTTGAACAGGTTCCTCTCCGAGGCATTTTCCAGCAGTTCCAGCACGTTGGCCCGGGTCTGACGGGTACCGCTGGCCAGCGCCTTGCGGATCAGCTTTATCTTTTCCGGGTTGGCCATGGTGGTGATGATCGAGATACAGAGTGCGCGGGCCTCGTCGTCCAGGTCCGCGAGGGCCTTGAGCAGCAGCTGCACCGACTCCGCCCCCTCGCCCAGGCGGCGGAGCGCCCGCCGGTGGAACGCCCGCAGGTAGACCTCCTGCAGTTCCTCCTCGGCCAGGGGGATGAAGTGGGTGCGCATCTCCTCCTCACCCCAGCCGCTCTTGCGCACCTGCTGCAGGGCGTACTCCCGTGTTTCCAGGTCTACCGCCGAGTCGCCCACCGCCCGCACCAGGGCCATTCGGCCCTCGTCGCCCAGTTCCGCCAGGCCCTCCACGGCCAGCCGCCGCATCTGGTAACCCCGCTGGTCGAGACAGCCCTCCAGGAGGCTCACCGCCTGGATGCTGCCCACGGCGCGGACGATGGTTGCCGCGGCCAGCCGGATCTCGCTGCTGCCGTCACTGAGCAGCGGCTCCATCTCGCCCAGGAACCGCACGTCCTCTCCCGGTTCCACCAGTTTGGCCAGTGCCTGCAAAGAGGCCAGGCGCACCTCGGAGTCGGGGTCGGTGATCGTACCTTCCAGCAGACGTTTGTTCTTCTTCACCCCCAGCTCGCCGAGGAGGAAGATACCCTGCAAACGGGCTTCCCGTTTGTCCGAGCGGAGCATCCCCTGGAGCACGGCCAGGCCCTGTTTGCGCAGCTCCACGTCCGGGGAGCGAAGCACCACCTGTGCCGCGGCGCTGCGCACCTGGTCGTCCGGGTCGTTGAGCAGCGGGACGATTTCGGTGGCGGCATCGGTTTCCGGCTCCGCGCCCAGGGCGGTGACCGCTTCGGCGCGCACTTCGGGTTTTGAACTGCGGCAGAGCTGCTGCAGCGCCGAATGGGCGCGGGCGCCGCCCACCCGGCCCACCAGGCGGACCAGTGCTACCTGCACCGGCACCGACTTGTTGGGGTAGGTCCGGATCACCGGGTCGAGGACCCGCTCGTCGGCGATCTCCTCCAGCAGGCCGGCAATGAAAATGGCTCGCTTGTCGTCCCCCTTCTCCAGGTTGGCCAGTAGGAAGTCCACCGACTTCTGGTCGAGGAAGCTGCGGAAGTCCTCCCGCTCCAGGGCCCCGAAGTCGATCTCCTCCTTCTGCAGGATGTCCATCAGGCTGGTGGTGAAGGTGGACTTCAGCTTCAGAGCGGTGATCAACCAGATCAACGAGAGCACGGCACAGATTGCGGCCACCCCCTTGGCCACCAGCAGCCGGTTCTGCGGCAGGTCGAAGTCAAGGGGCAAAAGGTGCAGCACGGCGAAGAGCAGCACCAGGGTGGCGATGGCCGCGTTGCCCTTCATCGTCTTGATAAAGACCTTGATCCTGCCCTTGTTCGCCCGTGGCGCGAAGCCGAAGAGCACCCGCTGGGACGGCTTGGTCACCACCTTCTCCAGCAGCTTCTTCGAGCCCTGGGCGTAGATCACCGGGCCCAGCTTGAACCAGAAGAGGAGCACCGCAAACTTGATCACGTTGTTCACCGGGCTGAAGAGGTTGGCCCGGGTCAGGCCCAGCCGGGTGAGGATCTTGCTGGAGAGAAAGAGCTGAGCGACGAAGATCACCAGGGTCAGCGAGGTCTTGTAGATCGAGAGGAAGGTGGCGTAGGACTTGCGGTCGGTAAACACCGTGTCGGCCACAGCGGCAAACATCCAGTCGCCCAGCGGTGCCACTGCGCCCATCAGGACGAAGATGATCAGGATGTACTTGAACAGCGGCGTTTCCCTGATAAAGCGGATCCCTTCGCTCAGCGGCACTTTCTTTTTCTTCTTCCGCTTTTTGGGCGGTGAGCCCACCGCGGGTCTGCCGGCTCGCGGTTCCGCGCCAGCCAGCCCTTCCACCCGTCCCTCCTTCAGCGCCTGCCGCCGCGCCAGGTGGATGAACACCACGCCGGCGATCAGCATCAGCGGGGCGATGGGGATCAGGTTGTTGGTGTCGTCCACCACGGTGGTGAGCAGGGCCGCCACCAGCCCGCCGCCCACCATCCCTCCGGCCACACCGCCGAGGTTGATGATCGGGTAGAGTCGCTTGGCCTCCTGCACGTCGTAGAGGTCGTCGTTCATCAGCCAGAAGGCTTCCTCAAGCACGCTGATGATCAGCGACTTGAGGACGTAGATCAGCACGGAGATCACCGTGGGGGACGCTCCGGACTTGATGGCGAAGAAGAGCAGCACCAGCGCGGCGGCAAATCCGATCTGCAGGTAGTTGACGAACCGGGCGCGGTCGAAGCGGTCCACCACCGTGCCGTAGAGGACGAGGAAGATGGCCAGCAGCACTTCGTCAAAGATGTAGACCAGGGGGAGGTTCCTGATCCCCGCCTCCTTGAGGAAGGTGGAGACGGCCAGGATGTCCATGATCTCGGTGCCGATGCTTTCGAAGAAAAAGAAGAGCAGCAGCCAGGAAAGCAGGCGCCATTCCTGCTTCTTGACGTTGACGATCTTTTCCATCAACCCCTGGGCCACGGTGTCTCCCCGGTGGGCCGGCACGGCGCCGGCTCCTTCATCATCGGCTGGTCAGTGTGCGGACAGGGTAACCGGCGAGGATTGTAAGATTTCAGGGAGCAATCAGTCAACGCGGGCTCTTGACATTTTCGGATCAGGAACTTAAATCTTAACCATGGACAGATTCCATCTGTTTTTCTTTCGACCCCGGGGTCGTGATCGGTCTGTCAAAAGAGGTCCCCCGGGCAGGAGGAGGTGGGCCATGGCGCAGATGTCCGTCTCGGAAAACACCCGGCGCGGACGCGAACGGCTCAAGGCCGTTCGCGAGCAACGCCAGGTGACACGCAGGCGGGAACGGGAAGCTCTGGACGAGATGCTCGGCGGCCGTTCATTCGTGGGCAGACCACGACGCAAGCAGAAAAAATCCACGTTCATGCCCGGCCACCACGGCCAGAAGTAGCGAACCTGCCTCAAGGCGTGTCCAGCCCGCCGGCCCCGCCGGCCGGCAACGGTGAATTGTGTCTGCACAGTACAAGTCACCTGGGCCGTGTTGTATACTTCCGGTGACCGTGATCCTGGATGCACGAGAACAATAACATCATCAGGGAGCGCACAGCATGAGACGGAGAACAGCCCTGACCGCCGCGCTGCTTGTGGCGGCCGTATTGATCAGCGGGGGATGCCTGGTCAAACTCTCGTCCGACCCCCACCATGCCGCCGACGGGAGAAAGCTCAACCCCTTTGCCTATGTCTCCACCGACGAGAACGTCAGTGTGGTGGTGGGCACCAAGCTGGCCCGGCACAGCCGGTCCGAAACGGTGTTGCCGCTGCAGATCCTGGTGCGCAACAACTCGGCGGAGAACATCCACGTCGAGGCGGCCAACTTCGTGGTCCGCGACGAGTACGGCATCGAATACCAGCCGGTGCCCCCGACACAGCTCAAGTCGATTTATAACCGGGTCAACTACGACTACGAACTGGCCAACACCACCGAGTTTATCGGCCTGCTCAACAGTGGCATTGGGTTGAGCGGCAACATGCGCGCCAACTTCTATTCCAACAACGCGGACCGGATCATCGTGGACAAGTTTGACATGCCGACGGTGAGCCGCTTCGTCGATATCCTGTACTACGAGATAGAGGACTGGCGGCGCATGACCGGCACCCTGACCATGGTGGTTAAAAACCTGCGGGACAGACCACCCATCGAGGTGCCGTTCTCGGTCGCCGCGCAGTAAGGGAATTGGGGGCAGTCACCAAGGCGTGACAGTCCCCATTCTCTCTACTCTACTCTCTCCTCTTCTTCACCCTCGGGCTTCGGCTCCGCGTCCTTCACGTACGTGTCCAGCCACTGCTCGGTCTCCCACAGCATGTGCAGCACCGACTCCCGCGCCCGGTAGCCGTGGCTCTCGTGGGGCAGAAAGCAGAGGCGCGCCGTGGCCCCGTGACCCTTGAGCGCGTTGTAGTAGCGTTCGCTCTGCATGGGGAAGGTGCCGGAGTTGTTGTCCGCCTCGCCGTGGATCAGCAGCATCGGCTCGTTGACCTTCTCCGCGTGCATGAAGGGGGACATGGCGAAGTAGATCTCCGGGGCCTCCCAGAGCGTCCGCTCCTCGGACTGGAAGCCGAAGGGCGTCAGGGTGCGGTTGTAGGCCCCGCTGCGGGCGATGCCGGCGGCATAGATATCGCTGTGGGCCAGCAGGTTGGCGGTCATGAAAGCGCCGTAGGAGTGGCCGCCCACGGCCAGGCGGTGCGCGTCGGCCACCTTGCGGCGCACCACCTCGTCCGCCGCCGCCTGGGCGCTGGAGACCAGCTGGTCGATGAACGTGTCGTTCGGCTCCTCGTCGCCCTCGCCCACGATGGGCATGGTCGGGTCGTCCAGCACGGCATAGCCTGCGGCCAGGAAGAGCAGCGGGGACCACCAGCCGACGCGGGAGAAGCGGTAGGGCGAGTCGGTGACCTGCCCGGCGGCATCGGCGCTCTTGTACTCCTGGGGGTAGGCCCACATCAGCAGCGGCAGCGGCCCCTGCTCAACGTCGTACCCCGGTGGCAGGTAGAGCGTGGCGGTGAGCATCACGCCGTCTGTCGCGCTGGTAACGGATCTGTTCCTTGTGCAGACCCACCAATTGTGGCGTGGGGTGCGGGAATTCGGTCACCTGGCGCAGGGCGCCCGTTTCCAGGTCGCGGACAAAGTAGTTCGGTGGCTCTTCCACCGACTCCCGGCGGGTCAGCATTCGGCCCGGGTCACCGTCCAACAGGGTCACCGGCCGCTCGTAGTACGGCGCTTCCGAGTGGAATTTTCGCTCCGTTTTCATGGTCTCCGTATCGAGGATGTCGAGGAACGGCCGGTCTCCTGCCGGAGAGGCGCCGCTGCCCAGCAGGTAGAGTGTTTTACCCTGGCCCCCGGTGAGCAGCACCGAACGCCCCCGCGGGTTACGCTTGGTCAACGGACGGCCGGGGTCGTTGTAGCGGTCCTCGAAGGAGTTCTCAAAGAGCAGCACCGGGGCGGCATCCCGGTTTCCCGGCTGTATTGTCCAGAGGCGCTGCATCCTGGTCTTCCACCACCACTCGCTGGCCAGGGCCAGGCCGTCGTCGCCCCAGGTGATGTTGCTGAACCGGAGGGTGGTGGTGATCAGCGGTTGCGGGTCGCCGTCAAAGGGGGCGGCCAGGGTAAATACCCGGTCACGATATTCCGCTGCGGTGCCGGCGTCTCCGCCGTCCAGGGCCTCGACCCAGGAAACCGTGGCCGGTGTGTCACCGCGCCAGCCCAGTGACCGCGGCCCGGTGGCCACGCTGCCAAAGGCGATGGGGATGCTTTCCTGCAGCGGCAGGTCGGCCACCGTGTGGACCAGCTTGCCGTTCCGGCCGCGGATTTCCATCCGTTTGGGAAACCGGCTGGCGGGCACCAGGTAGGACCAGGGCCGGTGCAGAGTTTCGATGATGATGAAGTTTCCGTCGGGCGAGGGGTCGAAGTCCCAGACGATCTCCG
Source organism: uncultured Acidobacteriota bacterium (assembly GCA_963836075.1). GTDB lineage: Bacteria > Acidobacteriota > JAQAZP01 > JAQAZP01 > JAQAZP01 > JAQAZP01. The sequence goes on along the minus strand of CAWIIB010000001.1, from coordinate 1,264,944 downwards.
GGCCGCCGATAAACTCCATGCTGCCGTCCAAATTCACCAGGGCCAGCCGGGAGGTGCAGTAATATTCGAAGAGCGCTTCGTCGTGCGGGTTCTTCAGCAAGTCCTGGTAGGTGCGGTTCGGCGAAGTGGTGCCCAGATTCTCCTGGGTCACCGGGCCGGACGGAACACTGGGTGGTGCCGGCTCGGCCTTGCGGCCCTCGGGGACCATGGTGCAGGCCAGGGTCTGGTTGTCCATCCAACCGGGCGGGGTGCGGGCCGCCAGGTTGAGCAGCGGGCCGGTGAGCCGCCGCGCCGTGCCGCTGGTCGTTTCCACCACCCAGAGCTCGATACCCGCCGGGCCGGTGTTGGTGAAGCAGAAGTGGGCTCCGTCCGGAGCCCAGCGCACGTTGCCGATGCGAGGTGTTTCGGGCAGGCCGGTCACCGGCACTTTCTTCAGGTCGGCAATGCGCAGCAGTTCAAGACCCACATAGGGCCGGGTGCGGCTCGGTCCGTTGGTCTGGGGCTTGATGCGCAGTCCGGCCAGACGCAGCTCGCGCTCGGCCAGTTCGGCGATGGAGGGCAGGTTGGGCGACTGGAGCAGCAGCATCCACTCGTCCCCCGGGGCCACACTGACCAGTGGTGTGGGCGGGGCGTCCACCATCTCCACCAGGGCCGGTGATGGCAGACGGTATGCGGCGGCATCATCCTGCGCCGGCAATGGTGCGGACATCATGGCGGTGGCCAGGAAAACCATGGCGAGCATCAGGGACATTCGGGCCGGTGTGCTGAGCATCTCTTCCTCCGGGATCAGTCGGTGAAACGGATCAGTTTCAGTCCGGGAAAGTCCCCGGGCCGGCGGGTTAACTCCAGCGGCGCCCCGTGAATCCAGATCTCGCCGGTGACACTGATGGTTCCCTCCACCAGGTGGCCGCCGAGGACGGTGAAGTCGGGGCCGGCGAGGGTGATGTGGGCGTGGATCAGCGGTTCGTCGTCGATGCGGGTGATGTTGCCGGTGAGGGCGGTGATTTCGCAGCTCTGCTCGATGACCCGGGTGAGGTACTTGCCGGAATCGAGGTCGTAGTAGCCGATCTCGCAGTTGGCGGCAGCGCCGATCCCGCTGAGAAAGCCGGAGCGGATGGACCGTCCCGGTCCGGCCAGGTAGCGGTTCAAGGTCTCGATTATCCGTTCCCCGGCGTCGAGGCGGACCAGGCTCAGGATGTGGTCACCCCGTGCATCCATCTCACTTCTCCCGTGTCTTTTCCAGCAGTTCCTCCAGGGCGCCCAGCAGGTCGTGGGGCGAGATGATGCCGGCCAGATCCTCGTTTTTGTCCAGCACCGGCAGGGCGCCGTAGCGCTGTTCGCGGAAAATCTCCACCGCCCGGAAAATCCGCTCGTAGGTGTGCACCACTTCGGGGTTGCTGGTCATCACCGACTCCACCGTGGTGTCGTCGCTGATCTGGTAATAGGACGTCCAGTCGTCCATGGCATCCACCCACCTGGGGCGCCGGAGGTCACGGTCGCTGATGATGCCCACCAGGGTGTCGCCCTCCACCACCGGGAGGTGCCGCACGCGGTTGGCTTTCATGGTCAGGAAAGCGTCCCTCACCGTGGTGTTCGGCGTGGTGGTGATCAGCCGAGTGGACATGTACTTGCTGATTTTCATTGGTCACTCCGTTTGGTTTGAGTTCGGCAACGAGTATATGGGGCAGGGGACGGCCCTTCAACCGGTCATTTCCATCCAGGCCCGTTCCACCCGGTCAAAAACGGCCCTCCAGGTAAATGTCTCCAGTTCATCCGTGACTGCCGGGTCATGCTCCCTGCCCGCTCTGAGGGAATCCCGGATGGCACCGGCCAGGGCGGCGGTGAAGGCCGGCAGGTCCTCTTCCCGAGGCTCGTCAGCCCCCCGCAACCGGGGCAGGGGCACCAGCTCGAGGTGCCGGCCCATCCGCGGGCCCAGTTCCTCCACCACACCGGGCAGGGCCGTGGAAACAAGCCGGCAGCCGCTGGCCAGCGCCTCCACCAGCACCAGGGGCAGTCCCTCGTAGAACGAGGGAAGCACGAAGAGGGACGAGCGGCGCATCAGCTCGGCCAGGGCCTGCTGGTCCAACCGCCCGTGAAATGTCACCAGCGGGGCCATCCGCTCGATCCGTTGCCGCAGGTCGTCGGCCTCGACGCCGTCACCGCCGCCGGCCACGTGCAGGGTCAGTTCCGGAATCTCCGCGGTCAGGGACTGCACCGCGTCCAGCAGCCAGGGCAGGCCCTTGGCCCGGCTCAGCTTGCCGGCGTAGAGCAGTGCGGGGGCTCCGGCGTCCTTCCGGCCCCGGGGGTGGAACAGTTCCTCCCCATACCCTGCGCCCACCACGGTAATGCGGTTCGCCTCCAGATTCAGAGCGCTGGCATAGTCATTCGCGTGCTGCCGGTGCAGGACCATGAAGCGATCAATCGTCCTGCACCCCTCTCGAACCGGGTCGGCCAGGTGCGGGCAGAGGACCATCTGCCGCAGTCCGGTGCCGTGGCAGTGCACCGCCACCGGCGTGTCCGGGGCCAGTCCCTTGAGCAGTGAACTGACCATCCAGGCGTGGTGGGCGTGGATCACGTGGGGGCGGAAATCCGCGATGATGCCGGTCAAATACTCACGCCAGGCCCGGCAGTAGTCATCCACCTGTTCTTCGCTGAGACGGGACCAGCGGCTGCTGAGGTAGGGCATCACATCGCTCATCCCGGGCACGGGAAAGGGGAGCTGCGTGGGGCAGGTGTCGTCGGGACCGGCAAAGGTGAGGGGGTGGATCCACTGGCGGGGAAGACCGCCAACCTCAGGTGGCGGCCCCCCGGCGGGAACGCCCACAACCGCCCGCTGTTCCCAGCCCGCCTCACCGGCCAGGCGGACCAGGGCGTCGAGAGTGATACCGCTGCCGGTGAGCGACGGGCGCTGGCTCAGCACGTGCAGAACACGGCTGCTTTTTGCCGGGTTCGTGTCTGAATTCATGTCCCTGAACCTCTGACGGTCAATCATTTCTGTGGCATCCGAAAAGTGAATCTAGTTGATCGGCCGGTCCGGTGCAAGGCCGCAGAAGGGTAATGAACCGCTGGAATTTACACAGCGGACAAATCGTGACATCATATCTTTTCCCCCTGGGCCCGGGCGATCGCGGCCACAAAGGCCCGCCGTCCGACAGCAGATCTGTACGGGAATAACGAGGAATCAGCACCGATGGACTCCAAGAACAGGGCCAAACTGATCGACGACTGCGTCAACACCATCCGCTTTCTGGCGGTGGACGCGATCCAGAAAGCGAACTCCGGCCATCCCGGCACGCCCATGGGCGCGGCCACACTGGCCTACGTCCTTTTTGAACGCTTTCTCAAGCACAACCCGGCCAATCCCCACTGGGCGGACCGTGACCGCTTCGTCCTCTCCCCGGGCCACGCCTCGATGATGCTGTACGCCATGCTGCACCTCACCGGCTACGACCTGTCTTTGTCCGAGCTGAAGAAGTTCCGCCAGCTGGGCAGCCGCACGCCGGGTCACCCGGAGTACGGGCTGACCCCGGGGGTGGAGATGACCACCGGGCCGCTGGGCCAGGGCATTGCCCACGCGGTGGGCATGGCCATCGTGGAGCGCTGGCTGGCCGCGCACTACAACCGGCCGGGCAACCCGATCATCGACCACTTCACCTACGCCATCGTTTCCGACGGGGCGATGCAGGAGGGGATCACATCCGAGGCGGGCAGCCTCGCCGGGACCCTGGGCCTGGGCAAGCTGATCGCGGTCTACGACGACAACCACATCCAGATCGAGGGGTCCATCGACATTACCTTCCGCGAGAACGTGGCCCGGCGGTTCCGGGCTTACGGCTGGCAGGTGGTGGGGCCGGTGAACGGGCACGATGCCGACGCCGTGGAAGCGGCCATCGAGGAAGCGAAGAGAGACGAGATGCGGCCCTCGCTGGTGATTTGCGAGACGGTGATCGGATTCGGCAGCCGCCGCGGCGGGACGGCCCGGGTGCACGGCGAGCCGCTGGGTGAGGAGGAAGTGCGCTGGGCCAAGGAAAACCTGGGGTGGCCCACCGAGCCTGAATTCCTGGTGCCCGATGACGTCCGTGAACACATGGGCCTGGCGCTGGAGCGGGGCCGGGAAGGGGAAACGGAGTGGAACCAGCGGCTGCAGAGCTACCGCGACGATTTCCCCGAGGACGCGGCCCAACTGGATGCGCTGCTGCTGGGCGAACTGGCCCGGGGTTGGGACGGCGGTCTCGATGACCTCTTTCCACCGGACAGCGAGCCGATGGCCACGCGCATCGCTTCGGGAACCGTGCTGCGCAACCTGGCGTTGTCGGTCCATGCGCTGATCGGCGGTTCGGCCGACCTGTCGCCCAGCACCAAGACCACCATCGAGGGGGCCGGGGATTTCGGCTGGCGGCAGTTCGTCGGTCACAACCTGCACTTCGGCGTGCGGGAGCATGCCATGGGCGCCATCGCCAACGGGATGGCGCTGCACGGCGGGGTGATTCCCTACACCGCCACCTTCCTCGCCTTCTCCGACTACATGCGGCCGCCGATGCGGCTGGCCGCCCTGATGGGCATCCGGGTGATCTACGTCTTCACCCACGACAGCATCGGCGTGGGGGAGGACGGCCCCACCCACCAGCCCATCGAACAGCTGATGAACCTTCGTTCGGTGCCCAACATGACCGTGATCCGCCCGGCCGACGCCACCGAGACGCCTGAAGCCTGGCGCCTGGCGCTGGAGAACACCACCGGCCCCACGGTGCTGATCTTCACCCGGCAGAAGGTGCCGGTGATCGACCGCCGGGTCTGCCGGCCGGCCTCGGGTGTCCGTCGCGGGGCCTACATGCTCTGGGAGTCGTCGGAGGGTCTGCCGGAACTGATCCTCATCGGCACCGGCTCCGAGACCGGCCTGGCCCTGGAGGCGGGGCAGACCCTGGCCGGGGAGGGGATCGCCGTGCGGGTGGTCTCCATGCCCAGTTGGGAACTGTTCGAGAAGCAGGACCAGGCCTACCGGGACAAACTGTTCCCGTCCGCAGTGCGCGCCCGGGTCTCGGTGGAGGCCGGAAGCCGTATCGGCTGGGAGCGTTACGTGGGCCTCGATGGTGCCGCGGTGGGGATGGACGGGTTCGGGACCAGCGCCCCAGCGGGTGAGCTGTTCAAGCATTTCGGGATCACCGCCGAGGCGGTGGCCCACCAGGGCCGCAAACTGGTCCGCGGATAATCTCCGGGGAATCTCCATGAGCGACTCCCGGTTATCCAGCAAGGCGCTGCTCGCCGTCTTCATTGCGGCGCTGCTGATCCGTCTCCTGCTCTGTGCCGGGCACCAGTTCAAACTCAGCCGCATCTCCACGCCCGATTCCGGAGTCTATCTCGGACTGGCGCAACACCTGGCTGAGCAAGGACGGTTTTCCCGGGGGGGCGGATTCTCGCTGGAGAACCCGGTGCAGCCGGAGGTCTTCCGGACACCGGGTTACCCGCTGTTCGTTCTTCTCTGCACCGCCCTGCCCGGCGGCGGCCATACCCTGCTGATTCTGCTGCAGATCATCCTCGGCTCGGTGCTGGCCGCCGGCGGGGCCTGGATTGCCGGACGAGTCTTCTCCCCCCGGGCCGGTCTGCTGTGCGGCCTTCTGCTGGCCGCCGACACCGGACACGCAGTCTATGCCAACATGGTGATGTCGGACATCCTCTTTGCCGCGCTGGTGCTGACCGCTTTTCTGATGTTGCTGGCCTACCGGGGCCGCCAACAGTTCTGTCTGCTGCCCGCATCAGGGCTGGTCCTGGCCCTCTCCGCCGCGGTGCGCCCGCTGGGGGCGTGGCTGTTCGTGGTGGTGGCCGTCTGGCTGCTGGTCCGCAAGACCGGCCGAAGCCAGGTGGCGCTGTTCTGCCTCGCGGCCCTGATCTTCCCCGCCGCCTGGGCTGTGCGGAATCACGCCGTCTGCGGCAGCTTCTCCCTGAGCAGCGCGTTCCACTACAACCTCTACCGCGTGGCCGCGGCCAAGGTGCTGTCCCGCTCCACGGAGATCCCCCGCTGGCAGGCCGAGGAGCAGCTGGTGGAACAGGCGGTGGACGAGGCGCCACTCCGGGACATCCCGGCACTGAACAGCTGGTTCCTGGGCCAGGCGGTGGCGGTATTCACGCACTATCCGGGGCAGACAGTGACCGAAGCGCTCTTTTCCTTCTTCGAGATGGGACTGGCCGGGGAACGAAGGAACCTGCTGAAACTGCTGGGGGCCGCCGGTGGTGAGGACACGGTACGGACCATCTCCGACGGCCGGCGGGATGCCGCCGGCGTGGCCGGGTCTCTGGGCCGCGCCGGACCAGCCGAGACAACGCTGGTGATCGTGCAGTTGATGTTCAACATTGTGGTGCTGCTCTTCTTCCTCGACGGGGTGCGCCGCTGGCTGAAGCTGGAAGAACGAGGATTCGGGGCCCTGCTCCTGGCCGTGCTGTCATACGTGCTGCTGGTCTCGCTGGTGGTGGCCTCGGCCAGGATGCGCATCCCGGTATCCTTCGTTCTCTACGGGTTCTCCGCTTTCTCGATCACCGAGACGGTTGCCCTGATGACAGGTGAAAACAAAAGCACTATCATTCGCTGATCGGACGAATCAGCGGCGGCCGGTATTCGTATCTGTTTGATACGAGACGAAAACGGCTGAACACTATCCATCGGTTCAAATATGCCTGATCTGGAAAAGAACACACACGGACAGCGGCTGACCCTCCGGCAGATCATGCACGATGTGCTGACCCGCTTCTTCAGCCTGGAGAACGGGTGGCTGCGCACGTTCAAGGAGCTGTTCACCGAACCGGGAGAGATGATTCGGCGCTATATCGAAGGCGAACGGCTGCTCTACGCCAACCCCTTCGCCTACCTGCTGGTGGCCACCGCGATCAGCGTGCTGATCCAGACCAGCGTGGGCTTCCAGGAGTCGATGATCGCTGGCACGACCGACAATCCCGAGCTGAGTCCGGCCCAGGTGGCCATCATGTCGGACCTCATGCGGCTGTTGTTCAAAAACATGCTCTACACGTCGCTGGGTATCCTGATCCCCTTTGCCGTGATGCTCCGCCTCTTTTTTCGCCGGACAGGATTCAACCTGGCCGAGATGGCCGTTTTTGCCCTGTACACCGTTGGTCATACAGCGCTGTTCGGCGTTGTGCTTCTTCCCCTGTCAACGTTGTTCTCCCTCCATCCGGCGATCCTCGGCATTCCGGTGACCCTGGCCTACTTCAGCTATGCTTCCACACGTTTTTTAGGAGGCCGGGTCCTCACCGTGCTCAAAACAGTCGCCGCGTACGTCCTCGGGATGGGCGGCTACATGATTGTCATGACACTCATGACGATACTGTACATCCTGCTGTTCCATCTGTCGTCCTTCAGTGGTGGTGACGATTGGAACCTGGTGACGGCTGCGGAACACGGGACCGTTGCGGTGGTCAAGTCCCTGATCGAGCAGGGAGACGACGTCAACATGACCCTGCAGCTCACACCGCTGCATCTGGCGGCCGAGCAGGGAAATCTCGAGATCGTGGACCTGTTGTTGGCCAACGGCGCCGATGTCAATGCGCGTGACCATTTCGGCCGTGTGCCGATGTTCCGGGCCATCAAACAGGAACACCACGACGTCGCCTTGAGGCTGGCTGAATCCGGTACAGACCCCCTGGCCCGTGCCGACGACGGGACCACGCTGTTGTTTCTCGCTGCCCGAAACGAGGACCTGGATATCGTTCGCTGGCTGCTGGACAACGGCGCCGACGTAAACGCGGTGATCACGGAAGGGGACCGTGTGACGGCCCTGATGAACGCGGCCGCCAAGAGCAGCAAAGCCATGGTCGAGCTGCTCCTCGAATATGGCGCCGACCCCGCCATCGAGAACGACGAAGGCAAGACCGCCCTTGACTACGCCGATTCGGATGAAATCGAAGCCCTGCTGCGGGCCGCCGCGAAACCTTGACCCCCTGGGCTGTGCGGCAAAGGAAAACGTGCCAACCAGGGAACTGCTGGTGGACCTGATCAAGGCTGAGTTCGATGGCCTGGAGTCCGATCCCGGCCGGTTCGGCCACCGGTTGAATCTCTATTTCCAGACCCTCGCCGCGGTGATCGAGGGGGGCTGGAAATAACCGGTGTTTTGGATCAATCCAGCAACTCCCTCTCCACTTGTTTGCCCCGGAGGTCACTTTCATCCTGTGACGGGATTTGGCCGAACTTGACAACCGTCAGGGATTAACTTACAACATAGTTAATACTCATCGAGTGTCCGGCAGTCGGACAGGAGGGAGATGGATGATGATTCGCACACCTTGCAGATCTCTACGGCTCAGGCGCCTGACCGGTTTTGGCCTGTCACTGGTTCTCTGCCTGGCTGTGTCCGCAGTCACCTTGGCCGACTGGGTGAGCGACACGAGTCTGGGGATCTCCGATGCCTCCTTCTGGGGCGAAGACCAGGGTGACTATCTGGGGCAATCACTGGCCGGTGTGGGTGACGTGAACGGCGACGGGTATGACGATTTCCTCATCGGCAGCTACGGCAATTCCGAGGGCGGCAGCAGTGCCGGGCAGACCTACCTCATCCTCGGCAGGCCGGACGGCTGGGCCAGGGACACGCTGATCAGCAGCGCCGACGCTTCGTTTATCGGGGAGGCCCCGGCCGACTCGTCGGGCCGATCCCTGCGCCGGGCGGGGGCCGGCGATGTGAACGGCGACGGGTATGACGATTTTCTCATCGCGGTCCAGCAAAACGATGAAGCCGGCGACAGCGCGGGGCAGACCTACCTTATCCTGGGCCGTCCGGATGGCTGGGTGATGGACAAGCCCCTTTCCAGCGTTGATGCCTCGTTTCTCGGTGAAAATGCCGGCGACCGCTCGGGGCTGTCCGCCACCGGGGCCGGTGACGTGAACAGTGACGGATATGACGACATCATCATCGGTTCCATTGGCCCTTCCTTAGCCGGTATGACCTACATCATTTTTGGCAAGGAAACAGGCTGGGCCATGGACACACCCCTCTCCGCCGCCGATGCCTCGCTTCGCGGCGAAGCGCCGAACGACTATTCGGGCTCTGGCCTGGCCGGGGCCGGGGACGTCAACGGTGACGGGTACGACGATTTTCTCGTCGGCGCCCGGGGGAGGAATATCCCGGGCAGTGCGGATGTGGGCCAGACCTATCTCATCCTGGGCCGGGCCTCGGGCTGGAGTTTTAACCTCTCCCTCTCCCATGCCGACGCCTCCTGGCTGGGAGAGCATGCTGCCGATCAATCGGGTGGAAGCCTGGCCGGAACCGGTGATGTCAATGGTGACGGGTTCGACGATTTCCTCATCGGTGTTTCCGGCAACGACGAGGCCGGTGATGGTGCCGGGCAGGCATACCTCGTCCGGGGCCGGGCTGCGGGCTGGGAAACCGACGTCAGTCTCTCGGCCGCTGATGCCTCGTTTCTCGGGGAAGCTGCAGATGATTGGGCCGGTACCGTGGCCGGAACCGGTGACGTCAACGGTGACGGGTTCGACGATTTTCTCATCGGGGCTTCCGGCAGCGACGAGGGGAGCAGCGATGCCGGGCAGACCTACCTGATCCTGGGCCGGGCCGCCGGCTGGGCCATGGACACCGGTCTCTCTCTCGCCGATGCGTCATTCCATGGCGAGCGGTGGGGGGGCTATTCCGGGTATGCCGTGGCCGGGGCGGGCGACGTGGACGGCAACGGTTTCGACGACTTCCTGATCGGGGCACCGTTAGACAATGAAGGGGGATCGAAATCGGGCCAGGGCTATCTTCTGCTCAGCGACTACCAGAACCCGGTCACGGTGAGCTGTATATTGACCTGCGAACCTGCCGCCGGCACCCTGCCCTTCGGCACCCTGATCACGGCCTCGCTGCTCAATCACTACGACGGGCAGTCCCGCCGCATGGCCGGCCGACTGGAGGCCCGGCTGGCCAACGGGACGGTCTTTCCCTCCTGGCGGGCCGGCTTCACCAACATCGGTCCGGAGGCGATGTTCACCAGTTCCTGGATGCAGAACCTGCCGGCCCTCGGTACGCTGGTGGGGCTGAATACCTTCACCCTGCAAGCCCAGGACGTCACGCCATATCCCTACAACCGGCCGCCCTATCCGCCGGCGGGCTACACCGACAGCGACAGTTGCACTGTGGAAGGGTATGGTCCCTGAATCAAGGCGGTGTCCAGGGGCGGTTAGGACCAGAGTTCCGTCTCCACCGTCTTCCCCCGGTTGTCCATCTTGAACTGCTCGGGCCGGCTGTTCAGCACCTCGCGCAACCAGCTTTCGGGGTAGCCCACTTCCTCGGGCCGGCCTTTCTCGTTCCGCACGTAGCCGTCGTTGTACTTGGTGATAAGGTGCTCGGCCAGGGCCTGCCACCGTGTGACGGTCTGCTCGGCGCGGCTTACCGAGAAATCGGTGAGGTAGCGGGTCATCAGCGGCCGGTCCTTCTCGTAGAGGGCGGCGGCGGTGCGGTCCAGCTCCGGCTGCAGGGCGAGGAACTCGTCCTCGATGGCCGACTGCACGGCGCGGATGTCCTCGATCATGTAGGAATACTTGAGGTTGGCATAGTTGGCCACCAGGTTGAAAATCCACCAGGCGGAGTCCCAGGAGAAGTGCGTGAAGCTGCCCCGGGTAAAGGCCTCGGGGGCCTGGTCGATGCCGCAATACATCGGCACGTAGCAGGTGCCGTCAGTGTCGTCCACGCCATACCACAGCACGCCGCCCACCGGGTCGGGGAGCCAGGAGCGGGACTGGGTGACGATGGAGAAGCCGGTCTGCTGGGTGGAGATGGGTCGCTCCCAGGAGTAGAGTTCGTCGTCCACGGTAAAGGTCATGGGCCGCCAGCGGTTGGGTGTGCCGAAGGGGCCGGCGTCCACACCCCTGGTCATGTCCAGCTCGGTGCCTTCGTAGTGGTCGCGCATCAGGTCGAAGACGTCACCCACACTCAGTTTTTTATCCGGCTCGATCCAGAGCGGGTAGTGCTCGGCACCGGCCGCGGCCCTGCTGTAGTCGGCGGTGAGCTCCAGCGAGGGGGCGCAGCGGCGGTAGAGGCTCCAGACCCGGGTGGAGGTGTAGCCGATCTTCTGCGGCGAGGCCGGGCAGTACGCATCGCGGAAACTGAAGGGGACGCCGCTCTGCGGGTCGTAGTAGCCCTTTTCCACGGCAAAGGAGATGACGTTGGGTGAGTAGAGGCAGTTTTCGGGGTCGTCCAGAGGGAACCCGGCGATCCGTGACTTGTTGGCATAGGCGCAGACCGAGCCGTCGGGCACCTTCATGGCCACCCAGATGGCACCCTTGCCGCCCGGGCCGGGGCCGATGATCTCCATGATCCAGGCCTCGTCGGGGTCGGCGATGACCATCGACTCGCCGGTGCTGGAGTAGCCGTACTCGTCCACCAGGGCGGCCATCACCTCGATGGCTTCCCGGGCGGTGCGCGAGCGCTGCAGGGCCAGCCGCATCAGCATCCAGTAGTGCAGCATCCCCTCTTTGTTGCGCAGTTCCTCCCGGCCGTCCCAGGTGGTCTCGCCCATGGCCACCTGGTGTTCGTTCATCAGCTGCACCACGGCATAGGTGTGCGGCACCTGGCGGATCCTGCCCACCACCTCGCCGGTCCAGTGGGTCAGCTCCTCGAACTCTTCCTCGTGGTCCTCGGCCGGCAGGTAGCGCATGGTGGGGTGGAACTCGCCGTCACAGGTGTAGGTGATCATCACCGAACCGTCGGCGGAGGCGCCCCTGGTGACCAGGAAGTTGGTGCAGGCCTCAGCGGTTGGCGCCGTAGGGGCGGCAACCGCCAGCAGGGCGGCGATGAGCAGGGAGAGCTGCGGTTTCACGGTACGGGTCCTCCAACGGATGACCGGGCTGCGCCGGTGTTCGCTTGGGCGCTCCGGTGTCAGGAATCAGCGGCGTTTGGTCAGGTTGTGCCGCATTTTGCCCAGCAAAATGTTGAAGGCGGCGTCCCGGGACAGGAAGGGGATGATCGGCCGCTTCCGGACGCCCATGTCCTGCTGCAGGCTGATCAGGCCCTCGTGATTTGGATCCACTTTGAGCCCCTTGTTCAGCCACTTCACCGCCGCCCGGCGATTCTTGCGCAGCAGGAAAGCCCGCGAGAGATTGAGGTAGTTCTCCGGCTCGTAGAACCCGGTCTTCACCGCCTGCTCACAGAGGACCAGGCCCTCGCGGACCCGGTGCTCACAAAGGGCGATGCCATACCCCAGATAAGAGTAAAAGATCCCGGGGAGTTTGGTGTCCGGATGCTTCTCGCGGGCCACCCGGGTCAGGCGGGTTACTCCCTGGCTCCAGGAGCCGCCCCGGCAGAGGTTGATGCCCTCCCAGGCGGCGGTTGTGATTTCATCACTCATATTTTCCCCGAGTTTCAGTTGGTCAGTTTTTCCCAATCGGCGCCGGGTGCATCGATGGCCAGCGCCAGCCCCCCGTCACACCCGGCAAAGACTGGGTCATCCACCACTTTGATCTTGCCGCCGCCGTAGTCGGCGAGTTCGTCCTCCAGGCGTTTGGCAAAACCCCGGATGGCCGAGCTGCCACCGGCGAGGATGATGTTCTGGCGCACACGTTCCTGGTATTCGGTTTCGGTGGCGGCAATGAGGTCGATCATCGTTTCCGACACCGGAGCGATCAGCCCTTCGCAGGCCACGCGCAGTTCGTCGGTGATGTCGATTTCCGTCGGTTTTCCGCCCACCGGAACGTTGACCTTCAGCGGTTTGCTGTTGTCACCGACAAAACTCCAGTTTTCCTTCCACTGCCGCACGGTGTGGATCGAAACCTTGACCTCGGCTTTCCGTTCGGCCAGCAGGGTGGCCAGCTGTTCGTCCACCCAGTCGCCGGCGTTGGGCAGAGTCCGCTGGTCTTCGTCAGTGGGGTAGTGGCCTTTCATCATGCAGAAGTCGGTGGTGCCGGCTCCCACGTCGATCACCAGGGCGTGGAGCAGGGCTTCCATGCCGTAGGCAACGGCGAACGGCTCGGAAACGATGATCAGGCCGTCCACCAGGCCCTGGAGCGCTTCACGCAGGTGCTCCTTGTTTACCCGCAGGGCTTCGGCCGGCACACCAACCACTGCCCGCACCTTGGCCCCTTTCTCGCGGATCTCGCGAACCCCGGCCAGGTCCAGCAGGTGGGACATCAGCTGGCGCACCGCGGCCTGGTCCTTTTCCGAGCCCTCCTTGAGCAGCCCCCGTTCCAGCGGCCGGTGCAGGTCGAGCATCATCCGGTTGTCCAGCGCTTCCCGGCCGATCAGCACGTCCCGCTTGATCACCTTCCGGGCCACCATGTCCAGCGGCCAGCCGACGTAGCTCTCCACCACGTGACGCTGGCCTTCGGATGTGGCGATGGCGCTGCGCGATGTCCCGAGGTCGATACCGATATAGAGATCACCTTGCTCTGTACTCATGATTCCTTCCCTTTTCCGCCGCCGCTGTCTGCGGTTTCCGGCGGTGCACTGTAATTTCGGATCCCCTCGAAAAGAGCTCGGGCGATCTGTTGACGATAGGCGGGCCGGGCCAGCAGCCGGGCCTCATGTTCGTTGGACAGGCAGGAGACCTCGGCCAGGATGGCCGGCATATTCGTGGCCACCAGCACCACGAAGGGCGCGCACTTGACCCCGCGGTTACTGATTTCGGGTGTGGTGCGGCGCAGGCTGCTGAACAGCGAACGCTGGACCGCGGTGGCCAGGCGCCGCGACTCGAAGCTCCGGGCATCGGCGTAAATCGAGTCCAGCAGGCGCCGGTAATCGGCCACCGAGTATCCGGAATCGCGGTTCTCCAAAGAGGCCAGCTTCCGAATGTGCGGGTCGTCGGTGGGCCCCAGATAGTAGGTCTCCACCCCGCGCACCGTGCGGTTGCGGATCCAGTTGACGTGGATCGAGAGATAGATGTCCGCCCGTGCCTCATTGGCCGTCCTGGCCCTTTCCTTCAGCTGTACGTCCTCGTCCCCGGTGCGGATCATGGTCACCGAATAGGAGGCCGATTCGAGGAGCCGTCTGAGCCTGTGGGCGATGTCGAGGGTCAGCTCCTTCTCCATCAGCCCCGACTCGGTGATCGTCCCCTCCTCGTCCCCGCCATGTCCGGCGTCGATGGCGATCCGGTTGACGGCCAGCGGGATCACATCGGGCGCCAGCGGTTCGGGGCGGGTGAACCCGGCCGGCAGGACCGCCTCCCCCAGCGTGTCGAGAACCGAGCCGTCGGTCTCGGCGGGACCCGGATCCGGGTCTCCTCCAAGCCACTGGCGGTAGAGCCGGCCCCCGGTGTCGAGGACCGTGAAAAAGAGCAGGGCCCCCACCGCCATCCCGGCCACGCCACTGAGAATCCAGTGGAACAGCCGGGCCCGATTGAACCGGCGGCGCCGGCGCAGGGATCCCCGGGGCCGACGCTCGATGGCCTCGATATTCTCTTCAACCAGCTCCCTGATCAGGGAGCGCTTGATCCGCTGCTTCTGACGCATCTGGAATGCTCATGTAAAAAAAATATGATACCACAGCGGCTGGTTCGGATTCATACCCCCCTTATCGGAAACTGTCAGGGGATATTAAAGTGGTGACAGCCACCTATTTTAAACAAGCCATCCTATTTTATTTGTGAGTTTTACTGCTCATATCCCCGGGTGACAGTCACCAGTTTTTGCATTCGCTGCCGCAAGGCCATGAAATAGGTGACTGTCGCCGCTAATCATCTCTTCTCCAGGAAACGAGCCCCCCACCAGAGCGCCCCGGCCCCGAGCAGCAGCGACAGCGCTGCCTGAAGCAGCAGCGAGACCAGGAACAGGGTTGAGGGGCCGGTGTGAAAGCCCACCCGGGACAGATACCAGCTGAATACCGGCCGGGCGGAGAGCACGGTCATCACGCCGGTGTAGAGCAGCATCAAAGCGAACCCCAGCAGCCCGCCGGAGCCGATGGTGGCCTGGGAGGCGTCGGCCGCGTCGTAGCGCGGGAAACGGGCGCCCACACCCACGGCCATGGCGGCCAGGGTGGGGCCCATCAGCAGCACCGCTATCACCGCGTGGCTCCTCAGGCCCAGCGGCGCGGGAACCAGCAGGGCAGCGGCAGTGGTCAGGCCGCCGCCCAGCAGCACCAGCGGTCCACCCACCACCAGGCTCTTGGCCAGCAACCGATGGAACGCGCTCAGCGGCGAGGTCTCGGGAAGCCAGCGGGAGGGTCCGTCACGGGAGACCGAGGGGAGGCCCAGGCGCAGGGCCACCGCGCTGAGCACCAGGCCGGCCACCCCCACGTTGAGCAGGGCCAGCAGCGGACCGACGATCCGCTGGTCGCCGGGGATCATTTTCAGGTTGTAGAGATAGAGCCCGGAGAGCGCGGCCAGCAGAGCCAGTTGGGTCCACTGGCCGGCATCTCGTGTGATCGAGGCCAGTTCCAGGCGGGCCACGGCGGCCATCGGCCGGGGGAGCAGCGCACAGAGCCGGCGGCCCAGCCGGCCGGCCGCGCCGGCGCCGGGCAGGGTCGGGGCCGGGGCTTCACGGGCCCGGATCCAGCCGTGGCGGTGCAGTGTGACAAAGGCAGTCGCCCCAAGAATGACGGCAATGGCGCAATAGAGGGCCAGTTGGCCGAGGGGTTGCCGCACCCCGGCTCCGGTGGCCACCGCCATCCAGCAATCGGTCATCCAGGAGGAGGGGTAGAAGTGCAGTGCCGGCAGTTCCATGCTCTGCAGTGCCGAAAGCAGGTCTTCGCCGCTGGCCGGGTTGAACAGCCGCTCCGGCCGCACCGCGCGCACTGCCCCGATGACCACCGCCAGGGAGAGGGCGGAGATGGAGGTGATGGTCTGTGCGGTTTTCCCGGCGGGGAAGACCCGTAGCAGCACCAGTACCAGGGCCAGGCCCAGGGCGGCGGTGCCGGTGGTGAGCAGCAGGCCGGTGGCGGCGGCGGTGAGGGTCACCCGCCAGGGGTGGCCCCATGAACTGCCCAGGGCGTGGGCCGTGGGCAGGAGGAAGAGCAGGATCGGCGCGCCGGCGGCCAGGGTGCTGCGCAGCAGGCGGTGGCCGTAGAGGGAGAGCCGGGGCAGCGGCTGGGCCAGGAGCAGCGGCAGGTCCCGGGACTGGACCGCCGCGGCCAGCCCGGTGACCAGCGAGGAGGCGAAGAGCGCGGAGAGGGCGGTCAGCGCGGTCATGGCCAGCAGCCGGGCGGTGAGCGCCTGCAGCGAGCCGGTGAGCTCGGTGGGCAGCATCGATTCCACCGAACGCAGCTGGAGGATCCCGTCGAAGATGCGGCGGAAGAAGCTGTGACAGCCCCAGCAGAAAAGGGTCACCACCAGCAGGGCGGCGGCTGCCCCCAGACGTTCGCCCCATCCCCCGCGGGTGAAGCGGTTCCGGGCGGAGCGCAGGTCGGCGGTCACCAGGGCGGCCAGGTGGGACATCTCACCTCCGGCGCCCGGGCAGCGCCAGCGGCCTGGCGGGGTTCTCTTCGGCCCCGATGCCGGTGGCCCGGCCCTCGTCACCCCTGACCTGGTCCGCAGTAAGGAAGTGGGCGTCCAGTATCTTTTCCGGCCGGTGGCCGGTGCGCTGTTGGAAAAGCTCCAGTAGTCCGTGGTTCCAGCCGTCCAGCCAGTCCTGGTAGGCCCCCCGCTGCGCTCCGGCTTCCTTGAACTGGACCAGCAGGACAATTCGTTCGTCCTCGCCGCCGGGGTCGACACGGTGCCACAGCGCTTCGATCCCGAAACGGGCCGAATCCGTTTCCGCGGCCACCCGGTCCGCCATCTCCGCCTGCCACACGTTCAGCCGGTCAATGAAGGGCGCGCCGTCGTCCGTGCCGGCACCCTCCACCTCCCCCGGCTCCGTCAGGTCGAACCCCGGCCGGGAGAAGATGGCCGCCGCTTCGTCCAGGTCGCCGTTCATCAGCAGTTCCAGTGTCCGGCCCTCTGTCACCGCCGGCACGTCGATCACCCGCACCGTGTCGGCCAATGCGGCAAACTCCGGGGCAAACTCGGCCAGCGCGTTGTCGCTGCCGGTGAAAAACTCCTCGTTGAAGCGGGCCTCGTCGTCGTCAGGGTAGAGCGGCAGGTAGTGGATGTTGGCCTCCACCAGGTCCTGGAAGAAGTGGGTGCCGAAGGAGAGGTCGGGGACGTAGTTTCCCTTCTTGAAGGCCACTTCGATCAGGGCCGCGGTGTTGTTGATATCGGAGTAGGTGACGTTGACCCCCAGCTTGATGTCGCCGCGGCTGCCCCAGCGGCCGGGGCCGATGAGAATGAAGTGCCGCCGGGGCAAAGCCTGGTTCAGCCGGCTCACCGCCCGGCCCACGGCCAGCAGTTCCTCCTGGCTCTCCAACTCGGCGTAGCTGCGCGGGTCGACGTACACCACGTGGGTTATGCCGGGGACGGCGCCGTTGGAGACGTGGCGGTGGGCGGTGAACAGGACCCGCTCGGGGCTGATTTTTCGCGGTATCGGAGCCGGCCGGCACTCTTTGGCGTAGCTCTGGGGCCGGCACTGCAACAGGTAGAAGTCCTCGCCGTCCGAGGCGAACTCGATGTCCACCGGGGTGCCCAGCGCTTTCTGCAGCGTGTCGAGAATCGCCTTCATCCGCTTGACGAACGGTGTAATTCCGGTCAGCCCCTCGAAGGTGACCACCGAATCGCATTCGGTGAGGTCCTCCATACCGAACGGCTTCTCAAGGTGGCCATCGCGATAGATGGAGATCATCCGGTTCAGCCCGGGCAGGTCGTGTCCGTGCTCACGGATGAACGAGGCAAGCTCGATGGTGACGAACTGGTTGGTCTTCAGGTCGATGAGGTCGATCTTGCGCGGCGAGTAGCGCAGCACCTCGTCGATGCTGACGTTGGCCCGCAGACCCGGCTGCCCCGGGGCCACCAGCACCGGGTAGTCGTCGCCCAGCCGGTCAACTGCCCGGGTGCCCATGCCGGGCACCAGCCGCAGCAGGCCGTCCTCGCGGCGGATGCGCGGCGACCAGCGGAATTCGTTGTTGCTGAAAGCCACCCCGGCGTAGGAGGGCAGGAAGTAGTGGCCCACCCGGGTGCCCACCACCTCCTGGATCAGTACCCCCATCTCCTCGCCGTAGTCGATCAGCCCCCGCTCCACGCGATACTCGATGGGGTCGGGGCTGAAAGTGGAGGCAAATACCTCGGCCACAGCAGCCATCAGCGCCTCCAGCCGCATCCCCTTGCTGCCCTGGTTGGCCAGGAAGAGGCTTTTGTACTTGCCGGAGAAGGCCGAGCCCAGCCGGTCTTCCAGCAGGCTGGAGCTGCGGACGATGATCGGCTGGTCACCGAGATCGTCCAGTGCCGCGGCCAGGCCGGCCACGATTTCCTGGGGGAAGAACCCACTCTTGAAGTCCTGGACGATGTGGGGGTATTCCAGGCGGATCTGCTTGGTGTCCTTGTACTTTTGCTCCAGCACCTCTTCGAAACCGTTGTGGTGCATGAAGTTGAGCACCACGTCGGAGGTGATGTGCCACGTCTTGGGCAGGCGGACGTTGGCCAGCAACTCGTTCTGCTTGGCCTCGCGGCGCAGGATCTGTGCCGCCAGGTGCAGGCCGGCGCCCTTGCCGCCCAACTTGCCGTGGCTTTCGGCGGAGAAGATGATCCGTTTCAGCAACTGGTAGAAATCACGCGGCTCGAAGTAACGCTGGGCCACGTTGATGTATTCCAACTGGTCGCCGAGGAAGCGACGGATCAGGGCCACGGTGATGCCCCGCTTGTTCGCCGGCTCGATGGCGCTCTCGTCCGGGGAGAGGAACTCGTAGCGCTGCAGCGCGTCGGCCACCTCGGCCATGGAGAGGTGGCGGTTGACCACCCGGGCCAGGAAGTTCAGCTGGCCCTCCTGGATCCAGCGTTTGATCAGGGCCAGGATCTCCTTGTCGTCGAGGTGGGCGGCGGCAATGGCAAAGGCCACCTCGCTGAGGTCCTCGGAAAGCTCGGCCTGGCGCTTCAGCTCGCCGGGCACGTTCCAGTCTTTGAGCAGCTCCTCGGCCTCGGAATCGTGGGAGCAGATGCCGAGCTTCTGCAGCAACTGCTCGGCCTCGGGCACGCCGCTCCAACTGAGATGGTTGAGCATCTTGCGCGCCAGGCCGAGGTAGAAGCGCCGGTTGGTCTGGCGGCTCATCTCCAGTACCGCCCGCCACTGGCCCGTGGTGCGGTCGATCAGCCCCTTGCTGGCCTGCTCCAGCTCGTGCCTGATCCCGCGGGTCCGCTTGTGGGTCAGGTAGCGGCCCAGCCGCATGGACACGGTGCGCAGCAGGCGGGATTCCTCGGGGGTGAACGGCCCGGCGCCGCTTTCGGGCGGCTGGTCGCCGTAGGAGACGGTGATGGTGCCGCAGACCTTTCCCTCGGCGAGGATGTCCTCGGTCTTCGACCACCCGGCCGTGTCGAAGTCGGGGCTTTCGAACCGCTCGCCCTCCACGATGAGGCACACCCCGCAATCCTCGGGGCGGTGCCAGCCGTCGGGCAGTACCTGCAGCAGCCGGCCGCAGACATCGGCCAGCGGGGCGTCGGTGTCGGCGAGGATCTCCTCGAGGCGGTGGAGGCAGTTCAACTGCTTGTTCACGTCGTCCCTCCCCGGCGGGCTTTCGGGATCAGACCCAGCCGCGGTTGCGGCAGGCCTGGGCCACCCGGCCGATGGAAATGACATAGGCCGAGTCGCGGGTGTAGAGCTTGCGCTTTGCCGCCAGCTCGCTCACCGCCCTGAAGGCCGCGGTCATCTGCAGATCCAGTTTCTCCAGGACCTCGTCCCTCTCCCAGTAGTAGTTCATGTTGCACTGCACCTGCTCGAAGTAGCTGCAGGTGACCCCGCCGGCGTTGGCCAGGAAGTCGGGGATGAGGAAGATGCCCCGCTCCTCGATCAGCCGGTCGGCCTCCGGGGTGGTGGGACCGTTGGCCCCTTCGGCGATGACCTTGACCTGTTTGCTGAGCTTGTCCGCATTGTCGCCAGTGATCTGGTTCTCCAGCGCCGCCGGGATGAGGAGGTCCACCTCCTGCTCCAGCCAGGCGTCGCCGGGCAGCACTTCGTAGCCCAGCTCCCGGGCCTTGTCCTTGTCGATACCGCCGAAGCGGTCGGTGATTCCCTTGAGGACCTCCAGCTGGATGCCGTCCGTCTTGCGGAAGGAATAGGAGGTCTGGTCACCCTGGTCCCAGCAGGAAACGCAGACCACCTTGCCGCCCATCTGGCTGTAGAGGTCGATGGCGAACTGGGCCACGTTGCCGAAACCCTGGACACTGGCCGTGGTGCTCTCCGGGGCGATGCCCAGTTGATGCAGCGCTTCGCGAACGGTGTAGATCACCCCGTAGCCGGTGGCCTCGGTGCGGCCCAGTGATCCGCCCATGCCCACCGGTTTGCCGGTGATGAACCCGGGGTACTTCCCGCCGTGGATCGTCTCGAACTCGTCGAGCATCCAGAGCATGTGCTGGCCGCTGGTCATCACGTCCGGTGCCGGAACATCGGAGACCGGCCCCACGTTCTTTGCCAGCTGGCGCACCCAGCCGCGGCAGATCAGCTCCTGTTCCCGCTGGCTCAGGTTGTGCGGGTCGCAGATCACGCCGCCCTTGCCGCCGCCCAGGGGGATGTCCACCACCGCGCACTTCCAGGTCATCCACATCGATAGGGCGCGCACCGTGTCCACCGTTTCCTGGGGGTGGAAGCGGATACCGCCCTTGCAGGGTCCCCGGGCATCGTTGTGCTGGACCCGGAACCCGCGGAAGACCTTGACCGCGCCGTCATCCATCCGCACCGGAATGCTGAAGTGATACTCCCGCAGGGGCTGGCGCAGCAGCTCCCTGGAGGAGGGGTCGAGATCGAGCAGGTCAGCCACCCGGTCAAACTGGGTCTGTGCCATTTCAAAGGCGTTGAACGATTTGTCGGCCATTTTCCGGGGCTCCTTTGTCACTCCCTGTACGTTGCGATGGATGAAGATGTCGAATCAATGTTGCTGCACCGGTTTGGGCCGGCTATCCGTGTCCCGCTCCGGGGGAACAGTATAGGAAAGGGCCTGCCGCCGTTCAACCCGCCTCGGAGGGCTGCGCCGCAGGCTGGCTTTCACGGAGCAGGTCGAGGAACACCTCCTCCAGGTCGGGCCGGCCCCGGGTAGCGGAAAGCACCTCCGGCGCCCCCTCCTCCAGCAGCCGCCCATGGTCGAGGATGCCCACCCGGGTGCAGAGCTTCTGGGCCACCGCCAGGGTGTGGGTGGTCACCAGCACGGCGCTGTGGGCATCAGCTTTTTCGCGCAGGATGTCCAGCACCAGACGCTGGGCCGGCACGTCCAGCCCCACCATCGGCTCGTCCACCACCAGCACGTCGGTGTCGGCGGCCAGTGCGGTGGAGAAGACCACCTTTTGCCGCATGCCGTGGGACAACTCGGAGACCAGGCTGTCAACCTTGTCCGCCAGGCCGAAGCGCTCCAGCCAGGGGGTGAACCGCCGGCGCGCCTCCCGGGTGCCGGCCCCGCGCAGCCCCAGGCTGTATTCACCCACCTCGATGACGGTCAGCCGGTCGGGGAGGTGCGGGCGGTCGGGGATCAGGGCCAGCCGGGCCGCCGCCTGGCGCTGCCGGGAACGGACGTCCTCCCCGGCCACCATCACCCGGCCGCTGTCCGCACGGGACAGACCGGCCAGGCAGGAGAGGGCCGTGGTCTTGCCGGCGCCGTTGGGCCCCAACAGGCCGTAGATCTCGCCGCCGTGCACCTCAATGGTCAACCGGTCGAGGGCCTTCAGGGGTCCGTACCACTTGTTGAGCTCGTAGAGGCCGATCAGGGGGTTCATGGTCCCGCTCCCTCGGTTCGCCAGTCCGGCGGCCCTGCGATTTCCTTCAGCTGCCGCTGCAGTTCGGCGGTTCGCCGACTGCGGGCCTCGATCTCTCGGGAGAGGGTCACCAGAGCGGCCCGGCATTCCTCCTCCCGCACCAGGTCATCAACTCTTCCGCCGATGAACCGTGGCAGCACCAGGACGAAGACCAGGGCGGCGCCCACCGCCCCGGCAACGATCCGGCCCCAGAGGGGGAACTGCTCGCCGGCCAGCACGGTACCGGCCACCAGGGCGCCCGCGACGGCCAGGGGGATCAGCAACCAGCCGGCAAGCCGCTTGTGCCGCCGCCGCCGTTCGCCCCGGGCCAGCGTCCAGCGGCAGGTCTGGCGTTCCGCCTGCAGCGCGTCGATCCGCAGCTGTTCATCGTCGAGCCTCTTCTGGATTTCGGCGGTGGTGGCGTCCCGGCGCATGGCGATCAGGTCGCGGACCACCAGGGCCCGGTGGTGTTTCGGTTTGCGCTGCAGGGCCAGGCGATTGAGCCGTTCGGCCTCGTCCAGGTCCCCGGCCTTGAGACGGTCCACCGACAGACGGTGGTAGGCCCCGCCCGGCAGCCACCGTTTCTTCTCGGCCAGGTGATAGGCCAGACGGGTGGCGGTGAGGGCCAGCGTAGTCAATCCGGGAACGGGCATGAAGGTTTCACCGCTTATTGCAGGGCCAGCGCCCGCTCCAGGTATTCCACGGCCTTGGGATATTTCCGGCGGACCTCTTCCCACTCGTCGTTGGTCAGATCCTTCGGTTCCTTGCCGGTGAGCTGGACCGCGCTGTCGTAGGCCAGCTTGATCAGGTCGCGGTTGGCGTTGACCACCCCCAGGGTGGCGCCGGCAACCTCGAAGACGCCGTTGATGAAGTCCATTCCGGTGGCCGATTCCAGGCCCCGTTCAGCGATAAACCCGGCCAGCCCACCGATGGCCCCGTGGGTAACCGATTTCTTCAGGCGATCGATATGTTCGTTCATTGACGGGCCTCCCGAGTCTCGATATCTTTCAGTGATTTCTTGATCAGTTCATTCTTCTTACGCAAAATCCCCTGCAGACGTTTGACTTCGCGCCGCAACGTGCGCAGTTCCTTGTTGCCGAAGAACCGGCCGTAGACCCGCTCGGCCACCAGGATCAGGGCCAGGGTCAGCACCACGCCGAAGAAGAAGCTGACCAGATCGATTTCCATGATGTCCTCCTCCAGGCTCCGGTTATCAAACGCTTTCTACAAGTACAGACAGTATATGAGGGCGTTAGTCACGCTTCAACCGTCGAACCCGGTGACACTGGACAGCCTTATTGCCGATTTACCTTTCCCTCCTTGAATCGCCACCCCCTGATTTGTCACACTACGCGCGCACCGTTGATACGATGACCGCGACCGCCGGGGGGGGATCCCCCTTTTTCCCGGCTCCTGTCGTTTGCACGAATCCCGGCAGGGGAACACGGCAGCTTATTCGAGGTGGGCCAGATGACCAGCAAAATGACCGAGTCATTCATCAACAGGATCGAACTGTTCAAGGATCTCGACCCGGACGAGTGCCTGCTGCTGCAGGAGAAGGCGGAATCCCGCGCTTACGAGCCGGACAGTCTGCTCTTCACCGAGAACAGCCCGCGCAAGTGGTTGTTCATCATCGAGGAGGGGGAGGTGGAGCTGTTCAAGACCACCCCCCAGGGTGAGGAGACCCGCCTCTCTTTTTTCCGGGCCCACGATTTTCTCGGCGAGGGGGCACTGATGGACGACTACCCCCACTCCACCTCGGCCCGGGCGTTGCTGGCCACCAGGGTTTTTACCTTCAGCCGGGACAACTTTTTCTCGATGTTCGAGCAGCACCCGGCCATGGCGCGGAAGATCCTCTCCCGGGTGGCCCGGGTGGTCTCCCGCCGCATGCGCCAGGCCAGCACCCGGGTGCTCAACGCCGGGGCGCAGTACATTTCCGGCCGCACCCGAAAGGAGCACGACCTGCTGGGTGACCGCGAGGTGCCGGACGAGTTCTACTATGGGGTGCAGACCCTCCGCGCCCTGGAGAACTTCAACATCAGCGGCGTGCCGCTGGCCCTCTACCCGGTGCTCATCGAGGCCCTGGCCCGGGTCAAGCTGGCCGCGGCGCGGGCCAACGCTGACCTTGGGCTGCTCTCCCGGCCGCTGGCCGAGGCCATCGGCCAGGCCTGCCAGGAGGTGATTGGCGGCAAGTATCAGACCCACTTCGTGGTGGACATGATTCAGGGCGGGGCCGGCACCTCGACCAACATGAACGCCAACGAGGTGATCGCCAACCGGGCGCTGGAGATCCTCGGCTACGAGAAGGGGCAGTATGAGTTCTGCCATCCCAACAACCACGTCAACCTCTCCCAGTCCACCAACGACGTCTACCCCACCGCCTTGAAGCTGGCGCTGATGGAGAGCAACCAGCGGCTGCTCCGGGTACTGGGCCGGCTGGTCTCGGCGTTCAAGGACAAGGCAGGCAGTTTCCGGCACATCCTGAAGATGGGCCGTACCCAGCTGCAGGATGCGGTGCCCATGACCCTGGGTCAGACCTTTGCCGCCTATGCCTCGACCCTGGAGGAGGAGATCGAGCGGCTGGAGGAGAACGCGGCGCTGTTCCTCGAGGTGAACATGGGCGGCACGGCCATCGGCACCGGGATCAACGCCGAGCCGGGCTACGGCCGGAAGGTGATCGAACACCTGCGCGAGATCAGCGGTCTGCCGCTGAGTCTGGCCCCGGACCTGGTGGAAGCCACCCAGGACACCGGCGCCTTCGTGATGTATTCTTCGGCGCTGAAGCGGCTGGCGGTGAAACTGTCCAAGCTCTGCAACGACCTGCGGCTGCTCTCCTCCGGGCCGCGCACCGGGATCAACGAGATCAACCTGCCGGCCATGCAGCCCGGATCTTCGATCATGCCGGGCAAGGTCAACCCGGTGATTCCCGAGGTGGTGAACCAGATCGCCTTCAAGGTCATCGGCAACGACCTCACCGTGACCCTGGCCGCCGAGGCGGGGCAGCTGGAACTGAACGTGATGGAGCCGGTGATCGCCCAGTCGCTCTTCGAATCGATCGAGATGCTGAAGAACGGCATGACCACACTGCAGGAGCGCTGCGTTGAGGGGATCACGGCCAACGAGGATGTCTGCCGGCGGCAGGTGGAGCGGAGTATCGGCCTGGTCACCGCCCTGGTGCCCCGGCTGGGCTACGAAGCCTGTTCGAAGCTGGCCAGCGAAGCGCTGAAGAGCGACCGGGGGGTCTATGAACTGGTGCTGGAGCAGGAGCTGCTCTCCCGCGAGGAGCTGGACGAGCTGCTCGACCCGGAGAACATGGTGGGGCAGGGCTAGTACCCCGACCATGCTCCGTACGTCCCTCCCTGATACCTCCTGGCGCGGTCCTACGGGAGAATCATCCCCACGATGCATTCGCTCCGGGCACGGTAGCCGGCGGGAATTCCATTGATCATCGCGGGCGGGGTGATGTCAATGGCGGTGCACTTGAAGCGATAGTTTCCGGCAAACCCGGGGAGGGCGGGAATCCTGATCTTGAACTGTTTGTTGTAGGTCTGGCGCCCTCCAACAGTCTGATCGAACTCCAACCGCCAGTTCCGGATCACTTGTCCCTGGCCCAGGGCGACGTTTATGCGGCCCCAGTAGATGCGCGGGTGGTCGGTCATATTGACGGCTTCGATACTGAACAGGAGGTCGCCGGGGAGGGTGAATTTCTCCGGTGAGCAGGTCAGTTCCAGATCGAGAGTGGGTGTAACTCCGAGAACTTCGGACTGGGCCGCGGGGGCGAAGAGCATGGTCATTGCCAGGACAACGAGGATTTTCGTCAGATGGGTTGACATTTGATTCTCCTTCCAGGAGTTGTCTCCGTCGATGTTTGACCGGGGGCACTCTGCTGAATCGTCTACTAAATCTGTCGATATTATATCACCTGCGGCAATAACAATCTATAAATATTATCGATAAGATTTCCGCTTGTGTGATTCCGGGTGGGCTCTTGATGGGCCTGGGCTGAATCCGCTACAGTTGGATTCCAATAATCGAATTCAGCTGATGCCGAGTATCTGAAATGTCACTGATATCCAGTCTCAAGATCAAACATATTCTGATCAAAGTGATCCTCATCGTTTCTCCCATCCTGTTCCTGGAGGGGGCTTTGAGGATCCTGGAGCTGGGTTTTCACGCCATTTCCTCCAGAACTGGACAGGAGAAGCTGATCCACGGAAACAAGCTCTGGCAGCACGAGCTCTTCTCCCGTTTCCGGGGAGTGCACCAGAGCGACCCTCTGCTGCTGTGGAAGTTCAAACCTGATGTTCGCCAACCCCTCCTGCGGACCAATCACGATGGTCTGCTGGGCCCTGACATTGCCATCCCCAAACCCCGGGACACTTACAGAATTCTGTTGCTGGGGGATTCCACTCCCGTGGGCCTGGGCTTGAAACAGAGAGAGCATGCTTTCGGGGAACAGCTGGTGGAAATCCTGGATCGGCGATACCCCGGGAAAAAGTTCGAACTGGTCAATGCGGCGGTTTCCGGCTACACCTCCCTGCAGGGCCTGCTTTATCTTCAAAATTATGGATTGAAATACTCACCCGACCTGATCCTGACCTATTTCGGCAATAACGATGCCTCGATGAGCGGCTATATTTCCGACAAGGAGCTCGTTCACCGGAACGCTCGGTTCGTGAGCTTCCTCGACGCTCTGCACAACCTCGCCACCTACAGGTTCATGGAAAAAATCATCCTGCTGATCAAGAACCGGCTGGGGAGCGAGCGTACGGAGGACAGGGAGGTGGTGATCAGGGTATTGCCTGAAGACTACTACCTGAACCTTGAGAAAATGATCGCTTTCGCCAGAGAGAACAGTATCGATATGGCCATGGTGAACGTCCCGGTTCCCCTGGAATGGCCTGCCGGTTTGCAGTTCAAGCTCTTCTCCGACATCAGGAACCTGCAGGGTGAACTGGTGATGGCAGACCGGACCCAGAAACTCCTGCAACGAAAGATCGCCTATGCCCTGGACTGGGAGCAGTTTGCCAGGGACCATGACCAGATCACCCGTTACTCCATCTCCGTCTTCCGATCAGCCTACGAGGATCAGGGTGATCCCGGTGCGAACAGGACTTTTTACGAGGAACGTCTGCTCACCGAACCGCACAACTCCACATTCCTCAACAATCTGGGGGTTCTTTACTTGAAGGAGGGCAACCACACGGCAGCCGAGGTCTATTTCCGGAAGGCCCTCACCGAGAACCCTTCATACCCCGTCTTCCACTACAACCTGGGTATCGCGCTGAAAAGTAAAGGGAAACTCTGCGAAGCTGAGGCCGAACTGGAAAGGGCAAAGGATCTTGACTACCTGTCTTTGCGGATCAAGAGTGCATACAGGGAAAAGCTGAAGGAACTCTCGTTGAAATATGGTGTTCCCCTGGTGGATGCGGTTTCAGCGTTCAACAGGGAGGGAAGGGAATCCCTCTTCCTGGACCACTGCCACCCGACCCGGGAAGGGCACAGGTTGATCGCCGAAGAAATAGCGGTGTTGTTCGAGGAATTGGTTGGGCCAGGCTAGCCCAGATCGCCTCCGGCAACGCTGGTGCCGCTGGTGGTGCCGGCGGGGAAGGCCTCCAGGGAGAACCAGAGCTCGGCCGTGCCGCCGAGGTAGCGGTAGACCTGCACCGGTGTTCCGGCCGCCGGGTCCGGACCGGCACCCGCCACCAGGTCGTCCCGTCCGTCATCGTTGAGGTCGGCGCCGGCAAAGATCCGGGCGCCATAAGTGGACTGGCTTGCCGGCCAGGCGAAGAAGCTGAAGCCGGGCATGGGGCTCACCGTGCCGTCCACGTTCCAGCCGCGCACATGGGCGCCGAAGAGGGAAGAGGGGCCCGGGGCGGTGACGATCTCGGCCAGTCCGTCGCCGTCCAGGTCGCCGGCTGCCACATGGACCCCGTATTTCAAGGTGCCGTAGGCAAACCAGCTGACCCCGGGGATGGGTGTCGCCGCCCCGCCGTCCACGTTCCAGCCCCGGACGTGGGGGCCAAAGACGGCACCCGGCCCAGCGCCGGTGACGATCTCGTCATAACCGTCGCCGTCCAGGTCGCCGGCGGCGATATTGACCCCGTATTTCAGTGTGCCGTAGGCGAAGTAGCTCACTCCGGCCACCGGGCTCACCGGCGGTGCGCCGTCGAAATCGAAGGCCCGGACATGGGGGCCGAAGACGGCGCCCGGTCCTGCGCCGGTGATGATCTCGTCATAGCCGTCAGCGTCCAGGTCGCCGGCCGCCACGTTGACCCCGAACTTGTTGGTGCCATAGGCCAGGAAGCTCAGCCCGCCCACCGGTGTACCGTCCGCACTGAAGCCCCGCACGTGGGGTCCATAGATGTCCCCCGGTCCGGCGCCGGTGAGGATCACGTCGCCGCTGCCGCCGGCCACCCGGCCGCAGCTGACGTTCACCCCGTAGTGCGGGGATCCGTATGCGGCAAAGGTATAGATCGGCCCGCTGTCCTGTTCCGGTGGGAAGACGCGCACCTCCGGCGAGTTGCCGTAGTCCGGGCCCGGGCCTGCCGTGATGAAGGTCTGGGCGCTGGTGACCGTGAGGCTCACCGGCACGGTTTGCGGTGAGTTCAGCGCACCGGGATCGGAGATGGTGATGGTGGCATTGAAGGTGCCGGTCTGCAGGCCGGCGGCGTCCACTGCCACAGTCACCGGATCATGTTCACCGGTGGAACTGCCCGAAGCGGGTGACAGGGAGAGCCAGCCGGTGCTCTCAGCGGCGGTCCAGTCCAGCGTGCCGTCCCCTTCGCGCCAGATCTCCAGGGTTTGCGCCGCCGGAGGCGATCCGCCCTCCAGCGCGGTGAAGACGAGGCTGGACGGGGAGAAGGCGATGCTGTATTCGTCCGGCTTTGTCCCCATGCCGGCGATCTCTGCCAGGAGCCGCCAGAAGGCCCGGGCCTTGAGATTGCAGTTCAGCGGCCGGGAGTGGGCACAGGTACAATCAATACAGAGCGGACTGCCGGGATGTGAGTCGCACCATTCATCGGCCCAGTTGCCGCCGTCGTAGTTGCATTCATCATCAGCGCCCTGGTCGAGGAAATAGTTACCATCCGGGTCGTAGCTCTCGATATCGGCGAAATCGTAGAGAGTTTTGTTGTTGGCGATGCAGAAGGCCCGGATCTGGTTATTCCGCAGGTTGACATTGCCCGTTTCGCCGGTGCCGTTGAGATGGCCGGTCATGTAGACGAAGGAAACATCAGGATAATCTGCCTCCAGTTGATTCATCAGACCGAGGTAGATATCGATGTTCTCGGACGTGGTGTCGACCTGGCCGCACCAGGACCAGATCACCACGTTGCGGTCGCTTCCCGGACCGTCGAGGTGGCTGCGCGTACGCGCGGCCCAGGTGGTGTAATCCGGATTTCCCAGGTCACCTTCGGGTACGGTGTCTTGGAGGGAGAGCACTCCTGGTTCCACGGCTCCGTCATAGTTGAAATCGTAGAGGCCCTGGTAACCGGGATCGTCCATCAGTACTTGCATTCCGGAAATGGGCTGGCTTCCGTGTGAAGTGTGACCGTAGCAAATTCGCAGCTGGTCTTTGGCCTCGATAACCCATTCCTCTGGAATATCCTCGAGGACGGTACAGCTATGGTCGATGATGATCGGTTCGGCCCGCTGGGCAAAGGATGTCCCGGTGGCGGCCAGCATCAGGCTGAACAGAATACAGCCGGTGGTAAGGACAATCCGCTTGGGGACACTCACGGGAGAACCTCCAGGTGATCTGATCCGGGTCTCGTTGCAGTTCATTCAGCTGTGCCGGGTGGCGGGCCTGTGGTAGTGCTCCTCGCCTGCAACAAGGCGCAAGTACACTACCATTCCCGGGAACGACTTTCAATCGGGAATTGCCCCCTGAGGGAAATTGCGACCTTTAGCGAAAAGGAGTCCGGCGTCATTCTTCGAAGAGCGGCTGTTTGTTGGTGTCGAGGGTGAAGCCTTCGCCCATCACCTCGTTGGCCTGCTGGATGGAGATGAAGGCCGCTGGATCGATGCGCTGGATCAGGTTCTTCAGCTTGACGATCTCGTAACGGCTGACCACGGTGTAGATCACCGCCTTGTCCCGGTCGGTGTAGCCGCCGGTGCCTTTGAGTACGGTCACCCCGCGGTTCATGTGGGCCATGATCCGTTTGGCGATCTCCGGCTCCTGGTCGGAGATGATGAACACCGCCCGTGCCGAATAGGCGGCATCCTGCACCACGTCGATCACCCGTGCCCCCACAAAGACGGCCACCACGGTGTACATCGCCTGCTGCACGGTGAGGTGGATCAGTGAGACGGCGATGACCAGCATATCGGCCACCAGGATCGTGCGGCCGATCCGCCAGCCGAAATACTTGTGGCAGATGCGGGCGATGATGTCCACGCCGCCGGTGGTGCCGCCGAAGCGGAAGATGATCCCCAGCCCGATGCCGACAAAGGCCCCGGCAAAGAGCGAGGCCAGGAGGATGTCGTCCAGGGGCAGCCGGTAGCGGCCGAAGAGCCAGAGGAAGAATGAGACGCAGAGTGTGCCGAATACCGTGTAGACCAGGGTGATGCGGCCCAGCACCTTCCAGCCCAGCAGCAGCAGGGGGATATTGATCAGCAGCGAGGTCAGCCCGGGGTCGAGGTCGAAGCTCAGTTTGAGCAGGATGGCGATGCCGGTGACACCCCCCTCGGCCAGGTTGTTGGCAATGTTGAAATAGTTGATGCCGAAGCCCATGATCGCCGATCCGATGAGGATGGCGGCCAGGTTTGTGATCTTCAGACGGCGCATGGCACTGCTCCCCGCCCCGCCGCCATTGTCCACCGGGGGGCTCCACGGCCGGCGGCCGGGCAGGGGCTGATGCCCCGCCAGGCCGGGCGGCCACGATACTTCAGAAGTGGAGATACTCTTTTTTGAACCGGGCGCGACTCAGCCCGTGACATAGTCGTTGTGAAACTCGATCCAGCGGGGCAGGATCTCCTCCAGCATCTCTCGTGGAGGCAGGAAGGCGATCCGCAGGTGATGGGTGTTCTCCTGCTGTCCGAAACCCGACCCGTTGACCGTGCAGAGGCCGGTGGTTTCCAGGAGGTTCATGCAGTAGTCGAAGTCGCCGGTGCCGGCGGGCAGCCGCCCCAGCCGGGGGAAGAGATACATCGCTCCGGTGCGTCCGAAGCACTCCATCCCCTCCATCGACGTGAAGGCCTCCCTGATCATGGTGGCCTTGCCGTAGAGGTCGTCCAGCACTCCCTGGCGTTCGGTGGTGAACTGGTGGTAGAGGTCGCTGCCCGGTTCCGGCGAACTGGCCATGAGGTAGATCAGAATCTGGCCCACCGTGTTGGAGCAGAGATTCACCGAGGCCTGTTTGAACATCACGTCGAGGAAGGGGATCTCGCTGCCTTCAACCGCCGGCGGGTTGCGCACTTCCAGGTAGCCGCCGCGGTGGCCGCACTCGCCGTAGAAGCCCTTGGAGGCGCTGTGCAGGCTGAACAGCGTGACCTCCTTTTCCTGGCCCAGTATCCGGGCCAAGGAGAAGAACTCCCCGCCGTAGAGGTTCTCCTGGTAGACCTCGTCGGCGATGATGGCCAGCCCGTTCTCCAGGGCGAAGCTGATCACCACCCGCACGCTCTCCTCGTCGAGAATGGCGCCGGTGGGGTTACCCGGGTTGATCACCACGATGGCCTTGAGATTGACGCCCCGGCGGCGGGCATCAGCCAGGCCCTCGTCGAGGATGGCGCGGTTGAGGACCCAGCCGTTCTCTTCGTCGGGGTAATAGTTGACCTGGGCGCCGCCGCAGCGGGTGATGGTGGCCGAGTAGAGTGGATACTGCGGGATGGGGATCATGATCCCGTCGTTCTCTTTGGTGATCAGCGCCTCGATGACATTTTTCGCCCCTTCGCTGGCCCCGTCGGTGAGAAAGATCGCCTCCGGGTCGGCCGGGATACCGCTCGCCGGGGTCACCCCGTCACGGCGGTCGATGAAGTCCGCCACCGCGCGGCGGATAAAGGCCGGACCCTTGCTGTCGGTGTAGGCCCCGGTGCCGGTCTCCAGCAGGCCCAGCATCCGGTCGGTGAAGTCGAGCACGTAGTCCGAGCAGAAGTCCCCTTCGTCCAGGCCAGGGAACGACCGGCTGTCGCGGCGGCGCAAGGCGTTCAGCGCGCGTTCGCGGCCAATCCGGGAGGGCATCTCGGCCAGGCTGAGCACCTGGCGGTAAAAGGAGATCGGTTTCTGCCCCAGCGCCTGGGGGTTGCCGATGTTGCAGGGGATGGTCTTCATCCCCTGCTGGCGAAGTACGGCAGCCCGCTGGGGGATCGGTCCCCGAACGGCGTATTCCATCTCGATCACGTTCCGGTTCAATACAATCGACCTGGACATCACACGTTTCCTCCGCCGGGGGAGAACCGCCACCCGGCTCCCGCCCGATCGTCATCCGTTCCGGCGGCGGAAACCACCGCCGCCGAGCGAAAACGGCGCGATCATACCACGGAGCGCACCCGAATCCCACCGTGGAAATCATCCGCTGAAAAGGGTGTGGCGAGGGCCGGTGATCAGGAGTCCTGCTGCTCCTGCACTCTTCTCATGACCCGGGCCAGGTCGCTGGTGGAGAGCGGTTTTCTCAGCAGGTCGACAAATCCGGCCTCCCGGTGGTTGGCCACCACCGGGTCGTTGGAGTACCCGCTGGAGACGATGGCTCTCACGTCCGGGTCCTCCTGCCGCAGAATTCGGAACGTCTCTTCGCCGCCCATGCCGCCGGGAACGGTGAGGTCGAGTATCACCAGTTCGAAGGGCCGTCCCGATTCGGCGGCCTCGAGGTAGAGGTTGATGGCCGATTCGCCATCGGGGACCGTTTCTGGCTGGTAGCCGAGGAAGGTGAGCACCCGGTGGTAGTAGCGGCGCAGGGACTGCTCGTCGTCCATCACCAGAACCCGCCCCTTTCCGATCGGTTCCAGTGTGGTCATCTCCTCTTCTTCCACATCCTCCTCGATGACCGCGCCGGGGCTGGCCGGTATCAGAACCATGGCCGTGGTCCCTGCTCCGGGTACGGATTCGATCTTCACGGTTCCCTGGTGCCTGGTGACGATGGAGTAGACGGTGGCCAGGCCGAGGCCGCTCCCCGAATCCCGGGTGCTGAAATAGGGGTCGAAGATCTGGTCCATGATGCGGGGATCGATTCCCGCACCCTCGTCCTGAACGGTCAGCTTGACGGAGGGGCCTTCCGGAGGGACGCGGCGGTTGTCCTCATCCGGCTCGCAGTTCGACACACTGAGAGTGATCTTGCCCCGGCTGTTCGAGGCCTGGACAGCGTTGATCACCAGGTTGCTCACCACCTGGCCCATCTGACCCTCGTCAGCCTCCACCGGCCAGAGCGTTTCTTCGATGTCGCAGACACAGGTGATGCCCGAACCGGTGACTGAAAATGACGCTGCCGACTGCGCCACGCGGGCCAGGTCCAGCGGCCTCCTCACCGGCGTGCCTCCCTTGGCAAAGGTCAACAGCAGGCTGGTGAGGTGTCTGGCGCGGGGCACCGACTCTTCGGCCTCTTCCAGCAGGTCGGTGACATCATCGCCCCTGGAGGAGAGCCGGCGGGCCAGGGAGATGTTTCCCAGGATCCCGGTGAGGTAGTTGTTGAAGTCATGGGCGATGCCGCCGGCCAGCAGGCCCAGCGACTCGAGCTTGCTGGCTCGCAGCCGCTCGCTCTCCAGACGCCGCTTCTCGGTGATGTCCTGGGCCATGGCCAATACCCGAGGTTCACCGTCGATGGTCAGGAAAGAGGCGTGTACCTCCACTTCGCGCTGATTTTCCCCCCCCGGTTGCTGGAACCCGGTAAACTCCAGGTCTCCATTGTGCGGGACGGCTACGATCCGGCGGCCCAGTTCCTGCAGCCACTCCGCGCCGGTCTCCCCGGCAGCGGCGCCCACCAGCTCCCGCCGCGGCACCCCGGTGAGGCGGCAGGCCGAGTCGTTGGCCTCCAGGATCCGTGTCCCTTCCGGGTGGATCAGCAGCTTGGCCACCGCCGCGTTGTCGAAGAGCAGACGGTAGCGATTTTCCGATTCGGCCAGTTTGACTGTCCGGGCGTTCACCTCGCTCTCCAGTTTTGCGGTGTAGCGATACTGGAGCAGGGTCGCGTTGGCCAGGTAGACGAGCAGGCCCAGCAGGAGGACGCAGCAGAGATAGAACCACCAGCGATTCCAGAACGGCTTGTTGATCACAATCCAGTTGGATACCACCGGCGAGGACCAGATACCTTCGGCGTTGGCCGCGCGGAGCAGAAACCGGTAGCGGCCCGGCGGCAGGTTGGTGTAGCGGACCGAACGGTGCCCGGCCGGTACGGGATCTCGCCACTGCTGTTCGAACCCTTCCAGCCGGTAGGAGTAGAGGATGCCCCGTTCATCGAGAAAGGAGACCGCCCGGTAGTGGAACTCGAGAGTGTTGCTTTGGTGGTCCAGGGAAAGGGGTTCCCCCAGGGCGTACCGGTCATCCCCGGACAGCAGGTGATCCAGCTGGACCAGCGGCGGCACGTGTTCACGTGTAAAAGCCTTGCGGTAGACGGAGACTCCGGAGTCGGTGCCGACCCACAGCCGGCCCGAGTGATCCACCAGGGCCGCGGCCCGGTTGGTCTCTCTTCCGGCCAGCCCATCACGCATGGTGTAGTGCCGCAGAGCTTCTCCGTCCCAGCAAAAGAGGCCGTCGTCCGTGCCGAACCAGTGCAGGCCGGTCTCATCCTGGACGATGAAAAAAACAGCGCGGGGGAAGACCAGTCGGGTATTGGCCGGGCGGACCAGGCGGCCGTTCTCTTTGATGTAGAGGCCGGCTCTGGTTCCGACCCAGAAGCGGCCCTCACGGTCTTCGAGGATGCTGTAGACGTTCAGGACCGCGGTTTTATCCGGGCCGGGGATGTGATCAGTCCGGCCAGCACGCCGGCAAAAAAGGCCGTTGGCCATGGTCGCAATATACGTGCTGCCGTCATTCCCGCTGAACAGGCGCCGCACCCTGCAGTGGGGATCCACGAAGTCGGTGTGGACAAAGCGATCACCGTCCAGGACAAACACCCCGCTGTTGGTGCCGGCCAGCAGCTGTCCCGCGCCATCGCGCAGGACCGAGTTGACCCCGGCGGGGAGGTCCTGCCACCGCCAGCTTCCCGAGGCCTGCAAATGGCCCAGGCCTGCGCCGCTGCCGGCCAGCCAGACCGTGCCGTCGTCGTCGCGATACATATCGAGAATACGCGGCGGTACCGACCGGTTGCGCTGGCGGTCCGGGATGGCCTTTGTTGTCAGGAGGCCGTTGTCGCTGATGGTGATCCCGTTGTTGTGGCCAAAGACCAGGGTGCCGGCCCGGGGTTCGCAGACCGCGGTTACCTCGTCTTCCAGAAGTCCGTGCACCGACCTCAGGGTGCCGAACCGCATGGAGGCGATCTTGCTCACGCCGCGGCTGCCGGATATCCATATATTGCCTTCCCGGTCCAGCAGGAGGTCGGTGGCCCCCTCGTTATTCAGTCCGCTGGACCGCCCCAACCGCTCCACCCGGGAGGATTCCAGATCGAGATAGAACAGGTCATAACGGGTGGCGTAAAAAATGGCCTGTCCAGGGCCCTTCTGCAGCGTCGGCTGGATGTGCTCGCTCTGATAGGCGCGGAGGACATGGCGGTGGGCCACCTGCAGCATGCTCTCCCGGATGGAGCCGATCCACCCGTCGGTGAGGACCCAGAGTTCAGGTGAGGGGGTGCCGGTGGCGGAATCTTCGGGCGGGCAGACCACCTGGATGGCCCGGATGGTCGCGCACTCCGGGGGCAGGGCGGCGGTGAGGGCCGTATTGATCTCACCGGTTGCGCTCACCGTGGCCAGACCCCGGCCGGAAGCCACGTAAAACCTGTCCCGGCCAACCATGACCGAGTGGATCTGCTGATCGATCAGGCCGTCCCTGGAGACGATTCGATGCCAGGATTCGTCTTTGAGCAGCCAGAGACCGTGGGCCAGCGTGCCCAGGAGAACGGTTTCCCCGGTGTTGCTTGCCAGCACGGCCAGCCCGGTGAGCTCGACCGACCTGTCGTGGACCAGTTCCTCGGGCCCTTCCCGCGCGGTCCAGGCCCGGCCATCGAATACCGAGAGCATTCTTTTTGTCATGGGAGCCGCGGCCCAGATCCGGTGGCGATTGTCGGTGCAGATGTGGCGGTACGTGTCGGCGGGGAGGTCGTTGGGGCTGATGTAAGACGTCCATTCCAGCCCGTCGAATGCGGCGATGCCGTTTTGTGTGGCGAACCAGATCCGGCCGTCCCGGTGCTGGGTCATGCCGTAGACAGTGGGGTGAGGCAGGCCGGTGTCCACGCCGTACTGGTGCACCAGGTAGGACTGGGCCCGGGCCGGCCATGCCGGGAAAAGGACCGTCCAGGCGAGGAAAACGATCAGAACGGACAATGGCCGGAAACCGGTGCCGGGGCCAGGTCCTGTATGGGCTGTCTGTTGCATCAGGTTGATTCGGCGTCCCTTCTGCAAATCGTTGCAGGTCCGGCCGCGGTGATGCGGCCCTTTCGCCTCCCGATATTGTCGACCGCTTGTGGACGGCTGTCAATTGCCTGGCGGCGGTTATTTACCCCCGGCGCTCAAGCCGGAGGGATGGTTTCTCGATAGGAGTAGGTAGGGAATTTCCATCCCATCGAAAGGTGTAGCTCGAAATGGCCCGATTGGACAGCGTATTGCAGATGGCGGTAAAGGCTGGTGCGTCAGACCTTCATGTCCCCACGGGCAGCCCGTTTATCTTCCGGCGTTTTGGCCGGTTGCAGAAAATGAAGTCACAGCCGCTCACCGCCGAGGCGGTTCAGGCCCTGGTGCTCGAACTGCTCAGCCCCTATCAGCGGACTCAACTGGGCAAGCACCTCCAACTCGATTTCAGCTACCAGATACCTGACGTGGCGCGGTTCCGCTGCAGCGTGGTACTGCAGCGCCATGGCTATGATGCCACTTTCCGGATCATTCCGCTCCAGATTCCCAGCCTGGAAAAGCTGGGGCTCCCGGAGGTTGTGCCCCAGTTCTGTGATTTCCACCAGGGACTGATCATGGTCACCGGCGCCACCGGCCAGGGGAAATCCACCACCCTGGCGGCGATGATCGACCTGATCAACAGCAACCGGGCAGTACATGTCCTCACCGTGGAGGACCCCATCGAGTTCGTCCACCCGATCAAGAAGGGGATCGTCAATCAGCGGGAACTGGGCCGCAATACTCAATCCTTTGAAAATGCGCTCCGTGCGGCATTGCGCGAGGACCCCGACGTGATCATGGTGGGGGAGCTTCGTGACCTGGAAGCCATCCGGCTGGCCATCGAAGCCAGCGAGACCGGGCACCTGGTGCTGGGCACCCTTTCCACCTCCTCAGGGCCCAAGACCGTGGACCGGTTGATCGACTCCTTCCCCGCGGAGGAGCAGAACCAGATCCGCACCATGCTCGCCGAAAGCCTGCGGGCGGTGATCACCCAGCAGCTGATTCCCCGGGCCGATGGAACGGGCCGGGCGCTGGCCACCGAGATCATGATCGGTACGGTACCGATGACCAATCTGATCCGCACCGGCAAAACCTACCAGCTGGGGAACATCATGCAGACCGGCCGCGGGGTGGGGATGCATGTGCTGGACGATTCGATCCTGGACCTGCTGAAAGCCGGAGTGATCACTGCCGAGGCGGCGGCGATGTATTCCACCACCAACAAGGCTGTGAAAACTCCGGTGAATCGGGGGTAGGAATCGCCATGCCGCAGATCGACACACTGTTCCAGGAGATGGTCAAGGCCGGAGCTTCGGACCTTCACGTGGTACCGGCCATGCCGCCGTTGCTGCGGCTGCATGGTGACCTGGTGCCCACCGGCCACGAGGCGCGGACCCACGCCTCCAACGAACAGCTGTTTCTGGAGATCCTCAACCCCGCACAGCAGAAGAAGCTGAAGGACACACTGGAGCTGGACATGGCCTATGAGGTGCCGGGGCTGGCCCGGTTCCGCTGCAATTTCTTTTACCAGCAGCGGGGCCTGTCGGCCGTGTTCCGGGAGATCCCCACCAGGATCAAGAGCCTCGAAGATCTGGGGATGCCCATTGGCGTGCAGCGGATCCTCGAGGTCCGCAAAGGGCTGATCCTGGTCACCGGGCCCACCGGGTCGGGAAAGTCCACCACGTTGGCGGCGATCGTGGACCAGATCAATCGCACCCAGGAGAAGCACATCATCACCATCGAGGACCCGGTGGAATTTGTCCATCCCAACAAGCAGTCCCTGATGACCCAGCGGGAAATCGGGACCCATGCCCGCAGCTTCGCCGAGGCGCTGCGCGTGGCTTCACGGGAGGACCCGGACATCATCCTGGTGGGGGAGATGCGCGACCTGGAGACCATTTCCCTGGCCCTGACCTGTGCCGAGCTGGGGATTCTGGTGTTCGGCACCTTGCACACCAACTCGGCGGTCAAGACCATCGACCGGATCATCAGCGCCTTTTCCGCCAGCCAGCAGGGCCAGGTCCGCAACATGCTCAGCGATTCGCTGAAAGCGGTGCTGGCCCAGCAGCTGCTCAAGACCGCCGACGGCAAGGGCCGCTGCGCCGCGGTGGAGATCCTGCTCAGCAAGTCCGGTGTGGGCAACCTGATCCGGGAGAACAAGCTCTCCCAGATCACCTCGATCATCCAGACCGGGGCCACCGAGGGCATGCAGACCATGGACCAGGCGCTGCAGGAGATGGTGAACCAGGGACGGATCACCCCCGAGGCGGCCTACTTCAAGGCCATCGACAAGTCGAGCTTCGCCGACCAGTGCAGCAACTCCATGCTGTCGTAAGCGAGCATGAAAAAGGGGACCGGCAGCTCGGTTGCCAGTCCCCGTTTTGTTTCATTTGTTCCTGATTCCTACTTGTCCGTGGGGAACGGTTCGTGCTGGGGCCAGGGCCGCGGCTCCTCCTCGATCTTTTTCATCAGGTAGTCGATGGCGGTGTTCAGCTGGGCGTCCTCGCCGCGGGCCATCTCGGCCGAGTTCAGCTCCACCTCGATGTCGGGGGTCACTCCTTCGCCCTCCACGATCCACTTGCCGCTGGGGTCATAGATCCGGTAGTCGGGGGCGGTGATTGCTCCACCATCGATCAGTCCGATGAACATCGAGACCCCCACCAGGCCGCCCCAGGTGCGGGTGCCGATCACCGGCCCCATCTTGTGCATCTGGAACTCCATCGGCAGCATGTCGCCTCCCGAACCGGCCCGCCGGTTGGTCAGCAGGGCCAGGTGGGCCCGGGTGACCACCGACGGAGTGCTCTGGTCGTGGGAATACCTTCGGGTCCAGTAGGCCAGGGTCTTTTTGTTCAAGCGCTGGAGAAAGATATCGGGGTCCAGGCCGCCGGCGTTGAACCGCCCGTCGATCACCAGGCCCTGCTTTCTCGTCTGGCCGTAAAAATACTTGGGGAACTCCCGGGTGGATGAGGTGAAGGTGTCGGGCAGGTGCATGTAGCCCAGTTTGCCGCCGGAGGCCTCCTCCACCTTCTTCCGGTTGTCCTCGACCCAGGCGCGGTAACGCAGGGTCCGCTCGGAACGCAGCGGTTCCACCACCAGTTCCCGCGCCCCGTCCACCGATGGTGAACCGTTGACCAGCAGGGTCACCTGCTGGCCGGCCAGGCCCTCGAAGTAGCTGTAGACGTTGCGGTCGGCGGTGACCTCGGTGCCGTTCACCGCCAGCAGGTAGTCGCCGGCGGCCACGTCCTTGCCCGGGCCGGCCAGCGGCGGAATCACGTCCAGGGTCCAGTCGGCCACATCCAATATCCGGCCGAAACGGTAGCGGCTGGCTGCATCGTCCACTTCCCAGTCCACGCCCAGCATGCCGATGTTCACCCGCTCGGCCTGACGCCGGCTGTCACCGGAGTAGACGTAGGTGTGGGAGGTGTTCAGTTCGCCGATCATCTCCCCGATGATGTAAGTCAGATCCTGCCGGCAGGAGGCGAAGGGCAGCAGCCGCCCGTATTTTTCGCGCATTGCCGGCCAGTCGATCCCCTGGGTGTTGGGGTCGTAGTAGAAGTCCCGCTCCAGCCGCCAGGCCTCGTTGAAGATCTGGGCCCACTCGGCAGCCGGGTCGATTTTAATTTTGAGGCCGGAGAGATCGAGGCTGCCGCCTTTCGATTTCCGGTCGGAGGCGGAGATGATGCCCACACCCGGGCGCTTGCGGTAGACGATGCTCTTGCCGTTCGCCGAGAGACGGTAGGCGCTGATGCCCTCGATCACGGTCTCCGCTTCGCGGTCCTCGAAGGAGAAGGCGTGGAGGTCGCGGGATCGCACGTTGCGGAACTCGAAGCGGTTGAAGTCGCCCTCATCGGCGTCGAGATAATAGAGCGTACCGTCGCCGGAGGCCAGGTTGCGGTAGTTACCCCGGGGCAGGGGCAGGGCTTCGATACGCTCGGCCAGGCCGTCGAAGTCGATGACCACGTCGGCGTCGTCACCCTCCTCGTCCCCGCTGGTATCGCTTTCCTCCTCGCCGGCAGGCTCCTCGTCACTCTGCGGCGGCAGCAGCGGGTCGCCGTCGACCTGCAGGGTCAGGCAGTAGATCCCGGCCACCTTTTTGTAGACCATCTCCCACTCGAAGTCGCAGAAGGTGGGGTTGAACCGGCGGTTGGAGACGAAGAAGAGATGCTGCCCGTCACGGGAGAATACCGGGCCGAAATCGTTGAACAGGCCGCTGCTCACGCAGCGGTTGATCCCCGACGCCAGTTCGTGGATGTAGACCTTCTGTACCAGAGTTTCGTCCATCTTGGAGTAGGCGACGAAGCGGCTGTCCGGGCTCCAGGAAAAGTCGTGGATCGGCTTGAGGTCGATCGAGACGTCCACGTCCTCGAAGTCGGCCTTGTCGATCTCGGTGATCATCTTCGAGTCGACGTCGAGGTAGAAGCAGCGCAGGGTCTGGTCGGCAAAGGCGATCTTGCTGCTGTCCGGGCTCCAGCGGAGCGTGTGGCGGTAGCCGTCCTCGTGGCTGGTCAGCTTTACCGGTTCGCCGCTGCCATCGGCTTCGGCCATCCAGATCTCGTACTCGCCGCTCCTGTCGGAGATCCAGGCGACTTTCGCGCCGTCCGGGCTCCAGGCGGCGTCCTTCTCCCGGGCGCCGCAGTCGCTGCTCAAGTTGCGGGTGGGTCCGTTTTTTTGGGGCACGGAAAAGACCTCGCCCCGGGCGGTGACCAGGGCACGCTTGCCCGAGGGTGAGATGTCGATGCCGCGGACCTGGTCTGCAACATCGACCAATGCCGGCCGGATCTCCGGCGCATCGGCGCGGATCTCCACCGGGATCTGTGCCGTCTCGCCACTGGTCGTATCCAGCAGCCAGAGGGAGCCGCCCAGTTCGTAGACGATTCTCGTGCCGCCCATGCTCGGGCGACGCGCGTCGTATTCGGTGTGCCGGGTGACCTGTTCGATGGTTCCGGTTGCCGGGTCAGCGGAGTAGACGTTGAGCACACCGTCCCGGTCGGAGGTGAAATAGACCGTGTCGCCGATCCACATCGGTGTGCGGTCGGTGCCCTCGAAGTTGGTCAGGTTCCGCTCCTCGTCGGTGGCGAAATCGTAGAGATACACCTCCTGGGCCAGGCCGCCCTGGTAGCGTTTCCAGGTGCGGTCCTCGCGGGAGACCTTGTTGAAGGCGATCTGCTTGCCGTCGGGGGAGAAACTGCCGGCCACGGCCCAGTGCATGATCAGTTCCTCGAGGCCGGTGCCGTCGGGCGAGATGAGATAGAGCCGGCCCACCCGGCTGTTGGTGTTCCGCGAGGAGGTAAAGATGATCTTGTTCTTCACCGGGTGCCAGCCCACCACCTGGTCATAGCCGGGCTCCCAGGTGACCCGGGTGATCTCGCCGCCGTCGGTGTCCATCACGTAGACGTCGGCACCACCGTCGTACTCGCCGGTAAAGGCGATCAGCGAGCCGTCGGGCGAGAAGCGGGGAAAGCTTTCATCCCCGTCATGAACCGTCAGTCGCACCGCGGTTCCGCCAGTTGCCGGCGCCTTCCAGATGTCGTTGCCGTAGACGAAGACCACCGTGTCCCCGTGGATGTCGGGATAGCGCATCAGCGGACGCTTGGCGGAGTCGTCTCCGGCAGCCGGTACTGCTCCCGAAACCGGCAAGGGTGAGGACCAGGGCCGCGGCGAAAATGGCCAGCGACCGGGATATGGTAGTTTCCCGTCTGTTCATGATCTTGCGTCTCCTGACTCTGCCCCGGAGGGGCGATGATGAATCCACCGGTCCGTTCCGGATTGGTGCGGTCCGGGATTGAGTTTGATCTTCGAAAATCAAGATATGAAACCGAGACGAAAGGTTACCACGGCCGGGAGTGCCGATCAATTTCAGATGGTGGTCAGACACTCTCAAAATATTTCTTGTCACACTTTCCGATTCCGGACCGTACTATGTTTCAGGGTGGGCAGTTCGCAGTATCCGCCCTTTTCACATTGCACAGGCCGCCGTCGGACCGTCGGCAGGCGGCAGATTCCAGACCGTTTACGGGTCCCTCCCGGGTAACCGGGAAACGGTTTCTCTCTCGACCATCAGGGCGCCGGCAGGGGCACCGGCGGAAAACCGCCCCCCGGGCCGTCGCCCGTCAGCAAAAGAAAGGTAGTACATGAGAACGAAGACACAGGGTTTCTGGTTCAGTTGTATTCTGGTGGCCGCGCTGGTCGCCGTTTTGGGCCTGTCGGCTCCGCTGCAGGCATCCGGTCCGCACCACGGCGCAGGCAAAATTGTGATCGCTGACCGTGCGTCCGGCACCATTTCCGTCATTTCCACGAGGACCGACCAGCTCCTCGGCACCTACGATCTCCCGGCAGGCGACAACCCGCCGGAACCGATGTATGTCTTTGCCGCACCGAACCTTCGGCGGGTGTTCGTCGGTGATCGGGCCAACGACCGCGTGGTGGCCTTCGATTCGCGGACTTTCGACGTGGTGGGCACGGCCAGTGTGGGCGAGGGTGTTTTCCACATGTGGGGCAGCAACCACACCGGCAAACTGTGGGTCAACTGCGACGTGGACAACACCACCGCGGTGGTCAACATGCGGACCCTGGAAACCGTGGCCGTGGTGCCCACCCCGGCGGACCTGGTCGCCATGGGCGGCAAGCCCCACGACGTGGTGGTTGCCCCCCGGGGATTTTATGCCTTCGTTTCGGTGATCGGCGTGGACGGTGACATGGACTACGTGGTGCAGTTCGACGCCCGCACCTACGAGGAACTGGCCCGGGCGGCCGTCGGTGACGACCCGCACCTGTCGCTCACCCCCCGCAACCCCTACCTCTACGTCCCGGCCCAGGGCAGCGGCATGGTGCACATCCTCAACCGGTTCACCATGGAACCGGTAATGGAACTCACCGTCCCCGGCGCCCACGGTGCCGGGATGGCGCGCAGCGGACGCTTCTTCTACGCCACCAACCTGCCCGGCGGCGGAGTGGACGCGTTGTGGACCATCGACACCCGCACCAACATGGCCGTCGGTGACCCTGTGGATACACCGTATGGCGTGCCTCACAACATCGCGCTCACCCCCAACGGGCGGAAGCTCTTCGTGACCCACTCCGGTGGCGAGAGCGACAAGGTCACCGTGTATCGCACCAGCAGCGGCGACCCGGTGCCCGTTTATCTCGGCGAAGTGACCGTGGGGTTGAACCCCTTCGGCCTGGCCTACGTCGACTGATCACGTTTCCCAACCGGGCGGGAGGGGCGCAGGGCGTCTCTCCCGCCCCTCGATTACGCCCGAATTCAACGGTTCCATCCCGCCATGCGCAGCGCGTCCGGACGGCTGCATCCCCTGCTCCCGCTCTCCAGAACTATTTCTCATGCCCCAACGTATGGTTACAGGAGTTTCGGGGAGTGCTTGATCGGGCGCACAAATCGCCCCGGCAGTTAAGTTTCCATGGTTTCAGACGTTATAAACACCAGAGCCATCTGTAGCGGGTCGAATGGCATCATAGGGATAGGATTCCACGAGGGGGCCATGATTATAACAAAGTTGAAACGGGTGTTCGGGTGGGGTGTGCCGGCACTGCTTCTCGGTGCCACGCTGGCGCTCACCGGCTGTGAGATCAGCGTGGGCGGTCCGGAGGGCGGCAAGGAAAACGGGGAAGAGGCCGCCGATGAATCGAAAAATAATGAACGGGAGGCCGTGCCGGTTGAGGTGGCAGCCATTGAGCGGGGCCACATCGAAGCCGTGCTGCGCTTCGCCTCCAACCTCGAGGCCGAGAGGGACGTCCAGGTCTTTGCCCAGGCCCCGCGGATTGTAGAGCAGCTGAAAGTCGAAGAGGGGCATGCGGTTCGCGCCGGCCAGTTGATGGTCAAACTGCAGGACGACATGCAGCATACCGCCCTGGCCAAGGTCAACGGCCAGCTGGCCCAGGCCCAGCGGGAACTGGCCCGGCAGGAAAAGCTCTTCCAGCAGGAACTGATCAGCGAGCAGGTCTACAACGAGGCCAGCTATGAAGTGGAGCAGCTGCTGCTGGCCCGCGATGACGCCGAGCGCGAATTGGCCTACACCTCGGTAAAGGCGCCGATCTCCGGGGTGGTGGTCTCACGGATGGTCAATCTCGGCGACTACGTCACCGTCAACCAGCCTCTGTTCCAGATCGTGGACTTCGATTCCATCGTGGCCCGGATCTTTGTTCCCGAAAAAGAGCTCTCCCGGCTGCA
Organism: uncultured Acidobacteriota bacterium; assembly: GCA_963836075.1. Lineage (GTDB taxonomy): Bacteria > Acidobacteriota > JAQAZP01 > JAQAZP01 > JAQAZP01 > JAQAZP01. Next base: position 1,220,573 of record CAWIIB010000001.1, on the reverse strand, counting down.
CAAGGGTCAGACCGCCCGGATTCGCGCCGATGCCATGGGTGATCGGATGTTCAGCGGCAGTGTCGACCGTATTGCCCCATCGGTGGACCCGGGTACCGGCACGGTGAAGGTCACCGTGGCCATCCCCCGCCAGGAAGGCTTGCGGCCCGGAATGTATGTCGAGGTGGAGCTGGTGGCCTCCACAAAGGACGATGCCCTGCTGGTGCCCAAGCGGGCGCTGGTCTACGAGAACGACCAGATCTTCGTCTTCCGCCTGGCCGGCGAGCGCGACGTGGAGCGGGTGCGCCTGGTGCCGCAACTGGAGGACGCCATGTTCGTCGAGCCGCTGGAGGGTTTCGAGGACGGCGACCTGATCGTCACCGCCGGACAGTCGGGCCTCAAGGACGGGGCCCTGGTCAGGCTGCCCGGGGATCCGGATCCAGAGGACGAGGAAACCGTCGCGGATGCGGATAACAGTCCGCCGGACGATGACAGCGTGGTGACCGAAACTGCCGAGGAGGAACAGACCGACGTGCCGGACGACGCGGAAGCGTCGGAGGACGCGGAGGTGGCCGGCCAGTGAGCAGCGAGAGCCACAGCTTCGTCACCCGCCGGCCGGTGGCCATCCTGATGGTCTTCCTTGCCGCGGTGGTCTTCGGCTATTTCTCATACGGCCGGCTCCCGGTGACCCTGATGCCGGAGCTGAGCTATCCCACCCTCACCGTGCGCACCGAGTACCCCGGCGCAGCTCCCGAAGAAGTGGAGAACGACATCACCCGCCCGGTGGAGGAAGCCCTGGGCGTGATCGGCGGGCTGCGACGCATCTGGAGTGTCAGTCGGGCCGATGTCAGCGACGTGGTGCTGGAGTTCTCCTGGGACACCGAGATGTCCGACGCGGTGCAGGACACCCTGGAAAAACTCGACCTGGTCTTTCTCCCTGACGAGGCGGAGCGGCCGCTGATCCTCCGTTTCGACCCCTCCCTCGACCCGGTGCTCGAACTGAGCCTCTCCGGCGAGGGCGAACAGTTCGAGGGCGAGGAGGGCCTGCGGCGGCTGCGCCGCATTGCCGAGCTGCAGGTCAAGCGCGCACTGGAGCCGGTAAAGGGTGTGGCCGCTGTGCGGATCCGCGGCGGGCTGGAGGAAGAGATCCACGTGCTGCTGGACGAGGAGCAGCTGCGCCGGGCCAGAATCTCGGCCCAGCAGGTGATTGACCGGCTGGCCCAGGAGAACATCAACGTGGCCGGCGGGACGCTCAAGGAGGGCAGCACCGAGTACATGGTGCGGACGATCAACGAATACCAGAACCTGCAGCAGATCGAGGACACGGTGGTCGTGATCAGGGAGGGCCGCCAGATCCGGATTCGCGACCTGGGCCAGGTTCGCTGGGGTCACCGGGAACGCCAGATCACCACCCGCACCGACGGCAGCGAGAGCGTCCAGATCGAGGTCTTCAAGGAGGCCGACGCCAACATGGTCTCCCTGGCCAAGAGCATCAAGACGCGGGTGGGGGACATCGACGAACTGCTGGCGGCCGAGATCGAAGCCGCGGAGGAGAAACCGGAAGGGGATGAGCCTGAGGGACGGGGCCGTCGCCCTGGTGGGCAGCGGGAGAGCGAGCTGGCCGCCGAACTGTACCGCGACGAGGGCGTGAAACTCAAACTGGTGGCCGACCGCTCGGTGTTCATCGAGAGCAGCGTCAACGAGGTGCTCAACACGGCGATCATCGGCGGCCTGCTGGCCGTGCTTGTGCTCTTCCTCTTCCTGCGCAAATTCGTGCCCACCCTGATCATCGCGGTGAGCATCCCGATCAGTCTGCTGGACACCTTTGCCCCGATGAACATCCTCGGGGTGAGCCTGAACATCATGAGTCTCGGTGGCCTGGCCATGGGCATCGGTATGCTGGTCGACTCCTCCATCGTGGTGCTGGAGTCGATCTACCGCTGCCGCGAGGAGGGGGACGACCTGGAGCAGGCGGCCAGCCGCGGTGCGGCCGAGGTGCGGATGGCGGTGGTGGCCTCCACCCTGACCTCCATCGCCGTGTTCTTCCCCATGGTCTTCGTGGTCGGCGTGGCCGGCCAGGCTTTCGGCAACCTGGGGCTGGCGGTGGTGATTTCGCTGCTGGTCTCCCTGCTGGTGGCCATCTTCTTCATTCCCATGCTGGCCAGCCGCCGCGGCATCGCGGTCAGTTCCCTGGCCGAGCGGAAACCCTCCTTCTGGCCCACAGCCAGCTGGCATGTTTTCCGCGGCGACTTCGGCCGGGGCAACCGCATCCGGCGCTGGATCTACCTGCTTTACTGGCTACCGCGGCTGGTGGTGGGAACCGCCCTGGAAGCCGTGGGCAAGCTGCTCTACGCCATTCTGATGGGACTGTCCTGGATCTGGCAGGTCTTTCTCGGCAAGGCCATCATCTACGTCTTCTGGTTGATCACCGTCCTGCCGCTCAAGATGATGAACTGGCTGCTGGCCCTGCTCAACCGGTTTTACCCCCCCACCGTACGCTGGGCCGTGGATCACCCGCTGAGCATGGTGCTGGTCACCATCCTCAGCATAGTGGTCACCGGCTGGCTGGCCCTCAGTCTGGACAGCGAGCTGCTGCCCGAGGTGCACCAGGGCGAGTTCACCATCGAGGCTGCCCTGCCGGTGGGCACGCCCCTGGAAGAGACGGTGGCGCTGCTTTCACCGGTGGAGCAGGCCGTGCTGGCCGAGCGTGAGCATATCGACTCGCTGCTGCTGACCTTCGGTTTCGATCCGGCCACCAGCCAGCGTTCCGACGAGGGCGAGCACACCGCCAAACTGAAGGTGATCCTCGATACCTCCGACCCTCGGGTGGAACAGCGGGTGGCTGACCGGGTCAGGCGCCAGCTGGAGAAAATCCCCGACCTCGAGTCGCGGGTGACGCGGCCGGTGCTCTTCAGCTTCCGCACGCCCATCGAGGTGGAGATCCACGGGGAGGACCTGCCCCGGCTGCGGCGGATGGCGGAGAAAGTCCGGGACACCATGGCCGGCCTGTCCGAACTGACCGACGTGGAGACCACCCAGCGCAGCGGGGCGCCGGAAGTGCAGATCGAGTACAACCGGGACCAGCTGTCGCGCTTCGGTCTCAACATCGCCCGGGTGGCCGACCAGGTGCGCAACGCGGTGAAGGGCTACGAGGCGACCCGCTTCAACCTCGGCGACCGGCGGATCCCGCTGATCGTCCGCTTCGAGGAGGCGGACCGCAGCCGGGTGGAGGATATTCGCGACTTCGTGGTCAACCCCGGCGGCGAGCACCCGATCCCGCTCTCCGCCGTGGCCGCCATCGACCTGGCCGAAGGGCCCAGCGAGGTGCGCCGGGTGGACGGCCGGCGGGTGGCGCTGGTCACCGCGAACCTCGGTCAGGGTTCCCTGGGCGTCGCGGTGAACCGCATCGAGGATGAGCTCCGGGCCCTGGACTGGCCGTCGGACATGACCTTCTACATCACCGGCCAGAACCTGGAGTGGGAGCGGAGCCGGGGCAGCCTGATCCTGGCCCTCAGCCTCTCCATCTTCCTGGTCTACGTGATCATGGCCGCCCAGTTCGAGTCGCTGATGCAGCCGCTGGTGATCATGCTCACCATCCCGCTGGCCTTCCTCGGTACCATGCTGGCCCTGAAGCTCTTCGGGATCAGCCTCTCGGTGGTGGTCTTCCTGGGGATGATCATGCTCGCCGGTATCGTGGTGAACAACGCCATTGTCTTTATCGACTACATCAACACCCTGCGGCGGCGGGGCATGGAGCGCAACGAGGCCATCGTCACCGCCGGCACGGTGCGGCTGCGGCCGATCCTGATGACCACCGCCACCACCGCCCTGGGCCTGCTGCCCATGGCCCTCGGGCTGGGCGACGGCGCGGAGATTCGCACGCCGATGGCCATCTCGGTGATCAGCGGACTGACCGTATCCACACTGTTGACCCTGCTGGTGATTCCCAGCGTCTATGCCGTGATCGAGCGGGGCCGGGACCTGATTTTCGGCAGCCGCGAGCCGGCCACGCCGGCCGAACTGGTATAGTTGAGGGTGAGGGGAGGTTTGACCGGTGAAGGACAGGCGCAAGCTCGAGGAGGCCTTGCCACGGTTCTCACTGAACCGCCGGATTGCCGGTACTGGTCATGTTGGCCAGCGCCCTGGTGGTGGGCGTGGTGGCCACCATCGGCATCCCCCTCGAGCTGATCCCCTCCGGGTTCAACAATCCCTTCCTCGGCATCCGCGTGCCCTGGCGGGACGCACCGCCCCAGGAGATGCTGGAAAAGATCATCCTCCCCCTGGAGGAAGAGGTGAGCACCGTTGCCGGCATCGACGGCATCAGGTCCTACGCCCGCACCGGCATCGCTTTCATCTCGCTGCAGTTCAAAAGCGGCACCGACATGGACGTGGCCTACCGCGAACTGCGCGACCGCATCGAACGCGCCCGGGTGCGGATGCCCGAGGACGCCGACCGCATCACCATCCGCAAGGAGGACGAGGCCAGCATCCCGGTGATGGTGCTGGGGCTCACCGTGGACCCCGGCCTGATCGACCCTTACAACCTGATCCAGAACCAGATTATCATGCCGCTGCAGCGGATCGACGGGGTGGCCACGGTGGAAGTCCAGGGCCTGATGGAGAAGGAGATCTTCATCGAGCTGGACCGCGAGCGCACCGAGGCCAGCGGGCTGAACATCTACCAGCTGGCCGGCGAGCTGGCCGACGACAACTTCACCCTCGCCTCCGGTGACGTGCGTTTCGGCGGCAAGAAGCTGCTGCTGCGCTCGGTGGCCCGCTACAAAGACCTGGAAGCGCTGCGCCAGCGACTGGTGGCTCCCTCGATCCGGCTGCAGGACGTGGCCGAGGTGAGCTGGAAGGAACCGGAGCAGACCTACCGGGTGCGGGCCAACTCCCAGCCGGCGGTGGCGCTGATCGTGCTCAAGGAGGGGCAGGCCAACACCCTCGAGGTGGCCCGGGCCATGCGGGCCGAACTGGAGCGGCTGGAGGGGGAACCCCGGCTGCAGGACATCGGCATCTTCCCGCTCTTCGACCAGGGGCAGGTGATCGAGGAGTCGCTGAAGACCCTGCTGGACAGCGGCCGCATCGGCGCCCTGTTCGCCATCGTGGTGCTCTTCTTCTTCCTGCGCCGGCTGCGGCTGACCCTGATTATCACCCTCTCCATTCCGCTCAGCCTGCTGATCTCGCTCACCGTGATGTATTTCGCCAACGAGTCGCTGAACATCCTCTCCCTGCTGGGGCTGATGATCTCGGTGGGCCTGCTGGTGGACAACTCGGTGGTGGTTGCGGAGAACGTCCACCGGCTGCACAAGGAGGGGATGCCCCGGCGCGATGCGGCGATCAAGGGCGTGGGGGAGATCGCCCTGGCCATCCTGATGGCCACCCTGACCACCATCGTCGTCTTTCTCCCGGTGTCGCTGGTGGAAGGGCAGGGGCAGTTCTTCCTGCTTCGCCTGTCCCTGCCCATCTCCATGGCCCTGCTGGCCTCGCTGGTGGTGGCCGGTGTTTTCGTCCCCCTCTGCGTCTACCTCACCCTGGCCAACGGGGTGAAGCAAACAACCCGGCTGCGCGGGGCCTACGAACGGTTCACCGGGTTCGTGGAGCGGATCTACAACGTCACGATGCTGCCGATGAACCGCGGCTACACCGGCCTGCTGGGCGTCTTTCTCAATCGCCGTCTCGACCTGGTGCTCCTGCTGGTGCTGCTCTATGCGGTGACCGGGGCCTTCGCTTTCAAGAACGTCAAATTCGTCGAGGTGCAGGAGGAGGAACGGTCAGGGTTCGAGATCGACATCGAAATGCCGCGGGGCACCACGCTGGAGGAGACGGAAGTCTATTTCCGCACCCTGGAGCAGGTGGTCGAAGAGCACATGGAGGAACTGGACCTGGACGGGCAGTTCCACTTCCACACCGCCACCTACGGCGAGCTGGAGGGCTGGTTCAAGCGGCCGCGGACCAACGACATTTCACCCCGCGAAGTGACCGAGCGATTGATGAAACTGTTACCAAAAAAGCCGGGCGCCGAATACTACACCGGGCAGGAGAGCGAGTCGGAGGAGGAAGAGGGACAGCAGGTTTTCGTGGTTGAGTTGTTCGGCGAGGACTTCCGGGTGCTGGACCGGGTGGCCAGGGAGATCGAACCCCGGTTCATCGCGGTGCCCGGGGTGCTGGGCCTGAAATCCAGCGGTGACCCGGCGCCCAACGAACTGGGGCTGGTGGTGGACCGCGGGCGCGCCCAGCAGCAGGGGATCAATCCCCAGGTGGTGGCCGGGGTGGTCGGTTATTCCCTCCGCGGCCAACAGCTGCCTTACTACCACCGGGAGGGCAAGGAGATCCCGGTACGGGTGCGCTACAAGGAGGAGGACCGGGAGACCCTCGACAAGCTCATGGGGTTTTACATCCCCACGGCCAGCGGCGGTTTCGTCCCCATCTCATCGGTGACCGATGTAAAAGAGCTGGCCTCGGCTGAGCGGATCGTGCGCCGGGACAAACGGACCACCCGCTACCTGACCCTCGAGCTGGAAGAGGGCGAGGAGGAGGAGACCCGGAAAAGACTCCTTGCACTGCAGTCGACCATCGACCTGCCCGAGGGCGTGCGGTTCGGCGAACAGCGGGGCGAGGAGGTGGACGAGGACCTGCAATCCCTCTATTTCGCCCTGATGCTCTCGGTGATCTTCATCTACCTGCTGATGGGCTTCCTCTTCGAGAGTTTCATGCTGCCGCTCTCGATCATTTTCAGCATCATTCTCGCCCCCATCGGGGTGAGCTGGATCCACTACGCCACCGGCTTCGACATCGATTTCCTCGGCGTGGTGGGTTGCGTGCTGCTGGTGGGGGTGGTGGTGAACAACGGCATCGTGCTCATCGACTACGTCAACCGGCTGCGCAAGCAGGGCCTGGAACGGCGCGAGGCGCTGCTGATGGCCACCGAGCGGCGTTTTCGCCCGATCATGATGACCACCCTGACCACCATCTGCGGCCTGATCCCGGTGACCATGAGCGGCACCTCCTCCATCGGCCTCAGCTACACCAGCTTCGGTCTGACCCTCATCGGCGGGCTGATCTCGTCCACCCTCTTCACCCTGCTGGTGGTGCCGGTGGTCTACACCCTGCTCGACGACCTGCGCTCCGCCGTGGTGGCCGCGCTCTTCCGCCGCATGGTCCGGGGGAATAAAGCAGTCCCGGTCCCGGTGGCCGATCCCGACGGCTGGGACGGGTAGCGACCAGCCGGCCTGAACGAGTTGATCCTTACCCGTTTTTCCACTAGTCTGTTGTCAACAGACCGGATTCTCGCCAACCCGACCTCCACAACTGAAAGGGAATACAATGAGAGCCATTGGAATCAAGGCAGCAATCGTGCTGACCCTGCTGGCCATCGGACTCCCGATGGGCCAGAACGCCCTGGCGGCGCAGCTGCTGCAGCGGGAAGCCCTGCTCGAGGACGCCTACTACTTCGACAAGTACTTTCAGCGCCAGTTGACGTTTCGCCTCCTGGATGATGAGATCATGATCCGCTACGAGGAGGCCGCCACACCGGATACCGTTACTGCGGCGGAAACTGCCCTCGGGCTGTCCATCCTCCACCCGCGGCAGCAATACTACCATCACGCCCATTACCGGATTCCGGGCCAGGTGGATCAGCTTCAGCTGGCCCGGCAGGCTGCGGCGCGCAGCGAGGTGGTCAGCGCCTTCCCGGTGCTGGTGGATCAAGATGGCTTTCGCAAATATGTGGTGGGTCACGAACTGACCGTCCGTTTTGCCGCGGGATTGGACGATGGTCGTTGCCGTGACCTCATCTCCTCCCTGGGCAGCCGCGTGGTCCAGGACCACTGGACACCGGGCTACTACACGATCACCGTCCCCGAGGAGCTGACCCTCTTCCAGGCCATCCGTGCTTTCAACCGGATGAAAGAGGTCCGTTTCGCCGAGTTCAGCAGCGTGGGCTATGATGACATGCTCGCCGTGCCCAACGACCCCGACTACCCCAACCAGCAGAACCTGAACAACACGGGCCAGGTCACCTCCTGTTCCGGCTGCACGCCGTACAGCGATCACGACATCAATGCCGAGGCCGCCTGGGACATCACCACCGGCAACCCCAACGTGGTGGTGGCCATCATCGACACCGGCGTGGACCTCGACCACCCCGACCTGGCGGCCAACATCCTGCCCCGGGGCACGGAAGACTGGGACTTCGCCGATCCCGGGGACGATGTCCCCGAGGACGAATCGGGGCACGGCACCTCCTGTGCCGGTATCGCCGCCGGGGTGAGCAACAACGGGATCGGTGTGGCCGGCATCGCTTCCAGCTGCCGCATCATGCCCCTGCGGGTCGACCTCACTTCCGGTATGAACCAGAACCGCGCCGATGCGCTCAATTACGCGGCGAGCCGGGCTGGCGATTTCGACGGGTTGGCCCTCTCCAACAGCTGGCGCATGTCGTCGGGAACCTACACCGCGGTGTATGACGCCATCGAGAACGCCCACAACGCCGGCTGTGTGGTCTGCTTCGCCGCCGGAAACGAGAACGTACAACCGGTGGAGGTCCCGGCGGACAGCCCCTTCTGCATCTGCGTGGGCGCGGTGAGCCCCTGCGACGAGCGGAAGAGCAGTTCCAGCTGTGACGGTGAGAGCTGGGGTTCGAGCTACGGCCCCACCCTCGACATCTGCGCCCCGGGCGTGCTGATCCACACCACCTCCATGGGCGGGGGGTATACCGAGACGTTCAACGGCACTTCCAGCGCCTGTCCTCACGTGGCCGGCGTGGCCGCGCTGATGCTCTCCGTGGACTCGTCGCTCACCCCCGCACAGGTGCAGCTGGTTCTGGAGTCCACAGCCACCGACCTGGCTGCTCCCGGTTTCGACAATGAGACCGGCTGGGGCCGCATCGACACTCACCTGGCCCTGGAATTCATCGCCGACCTGGGCACCCTGGAAGGGACCGTGACCGAGCAGGGAAGCGGTGCAGCGGTGGAAGCCGTGGTCCAGGCCGTGCGCCAGGGGACGGGGTCCACCTCCACGGTAACCTCGGATCCGGGCACCGGCCAGTACACGATGAATCTCGTGGAGGACCTCTACGACGTCACCGCCTCGGCTTTCGGCTACGTGTCCGACACCGTGAACAACGTCGCCATCATCACCGACACGATCACCACCCGGAACCTGGTTCTGGCGCCGTCAGTGTACGGCACGATCCAGGGCACGGTGACCGATTCGGGCGGCAGCCCGCTGGCCGGGGTGCAGGTGGAGGTGCTGGATACGCCGATATCCCCGGTGCTCACCAGCGGTTCCGGTTTCTACACCGTCGACCTGCCCGGCGGATCGAGCTATGACCTGCGCTACTCCCTGTCGGGGTACGCCTCGGCCACCGAGCTGGGCGTCCCGGTGACCGGGGGCGGGATCACCACCCGCAACGTGACCCTGCCCGACTGGTACAAGATCCTGATCTGGGAGCCCGATCCGACGCCGATCAGCGGCGCGGCGATGCAGGGTGCCCTGACCGCCCTCGGCTGGAGCTCGATCACCACATCCGACCTCTTTGCCTACCCCAACCCGCTCACCGACTATGACGCCATCTTTGTCCTGGTGGGCATCTACTCCAACAACTACACCTTCTCTTCGGGCAGCGCCGAAGAGGCCGCCCTGGTGGAGTACCTCGACAACGGCGGCAACCTCTACCTCGAGGGCGGCGATGTCTGGTGCTTCGACAGCAATCCGGCAACCCTGCGCAGCTACTTCAACTTCATCGACGAGGGGGACGGCGGCGCCGACCTCTCCACCGCCACCGGTGTGGCCGGATCCTTCACCGACGGGATGAGCTTTACCTACAGTGGTGAGAACTCCTGGATCGACCAGATTGGCGCCACCAGCCCGGCTTTCGAGATCTTCATCAATCCCAGTGATGCGTATGGCTGCGGTATTGCCCACGATGCCGGCACCTGGCGTGCCATCGGCGCCTCCTACGAGTTTGGAGGTCTCAACGACGGCGTGTCGCCCAGCACGAAGCTGGAGCTGATGCAGGCCTACGTCGACTTCTTCGGGCTCACTGCAGCGTCCCCGGACACGGTGCAGGTGGCCATCAACGCTGCGCCCGACACCGGCACACTCCCGTTCGTCACCCAGTTCACGACACAGTTGATTAACCTGACCAGCGAGAACCGCCGGGCCGCCGCCCGGATCGACGTGGTGATCGCCAACGGCACGCCGTACGGCAACTGGCGGGCCGGTTGGACCAACCTCAGCCCCGCAGAGGTGTTTACCAAGGTCTGGAATCAGAGTCTGCCCGGCCTGGGCACGCTGGTGGGTTCCAACGTCTTCACCCTTATCGGCCAGGACGTGACCCCGGCGCCGTTCAACCAGCCGCCGTACGCCCCCTCGGGCGATAGCGACAGCGACAGCTTCACGGTTGTGGGTCTGACGCCATAAGGGTTCACCGGCGATAAACAACGGCCCGGGCAGATGCCCGGGCCGTTGAACGGATGTTGTGCTCAATAGATGTCAAACATGATTCCCAACCTGGAAGAGCACTTCCGACGGCTGCTGCCGCCGCGGGACGATCTGCTGCTCGAGCTGGAAGCCGAGGCCGAGCGGGACAATGTGCCCATTGTCGGTCCGGTGGTGGGCGAGTTGCTGGGCATCCTGGCCCGGCTGGCCGGCCCCGGACTGGTGGTGGAACTGGGCACGGCCACCGGATACTCGGCTGTCTATCTCGCCCGGGCCTGTGCCGAAACCGGCGGCCGGTTGCTGACCCTGGAGTTTGACCCGGCCCTGGCCGAGCGGGCCCGGGAGACGCTGCGGCGCTCCGGGGCGGCGAACCATGCCGAGGTGCTGACCGGCGACGCCTTCGAGATCCTCGCCGGGCTGGACAAACACTGCCGCATGGTCTTCCTCGACATCGAGAAGGAGGACTACGTGCGGGCCCTTCCCCATTGCGAGCGCCTGCTGGCCCCCGGCGGCCTGCTGGTGGCCGACAACACGGGCTTTGCCGGCGCCGAGACCTTCATCGATGCGGTTGAGGCATCGGACGCCTGGCGGGCCGTGCATCTCCTGGCACGGCTCCCGCTCCACTCACCGGAACTGGACGGGCTGACCATTGCCATGCGGGTGTGAGCCCCACTCAGGTCAGAACTTGATCTTCACTCCGAAGAAATAGCTCCGCTGGGCCTGCCACTGGATGTATACCATGAAGTCAGGATTGGGGTTCACCACCGATTGTCAGCACCGGGATGAGTGCAGAAATTTAGGTGGAAGGCGTGGGTGAGCGACTCCAAACGGCCGCTCACCCAGATATGTCAGATTTGATTTATGGTGCCAGACCCGTTACCGAGCAGGCTGCGGTGACTGTTGCTCCCGAGGGCAGGTAGGGCGGCTGGTTGTACGGTGGCGGTGTAACGTCCTCGGCATGAAGTTCGAAGAGGTTCAATCCCACCAGGCGATCCAGCGCAGGAAGCACCTGCTGCCAGGATGTGGTGAACGTCTCGCCGGGCCCGAGGTTCGAGAAGCCCGCGCGCCAGTTGGCAAAGTTTGCCCCGCCGGCAAGACTCACGTCTATTCGACCAGCCACTGTCCGGTGGTGCGCCAGGGAATTGCCCAGCACTACGCTGAACATTGAGGTGAAGGGCAAAACGCCCGCATCCGGGACGCAGTTCAGGTCCGCGATGACGGTTTCCGGGAATGGATAGTGATACCCCATGTCAACATCAGCCTCATCGGCATGACAGTCGGTGCGCGTTGTCCAATCGATGATCGAACTCACCGGATCGCCTGCGTCCACACACGGGTTGACTACTCCCGGCTGGCAGGGATCCTGGCAGAGGTGATAATCTCCAACGTTCGGATCAAAGAAAAGAGGGTCCTCATCGATCATGCCACTGCCCCAATTGAGTGTGCTCCCGGGCCAGACATCCACATGGGTCTGCCCCCCCCTCACGTCAGAGTAGCTGATGGTGACCGTGGATGGATTCACCGTGTAGCCGACCAGAATCTCGTCGGATGACGTGTCTGCCGTATTGTTCCACAGGATTGAGTTAACGACAGTCATGGACGAATTGGTTTCGCAGGAGAGCCCGCCACCCAGATCGTTGGATATGTTTCCGCAAACGGTTGAGTTGGTGATGGTCGCGGAGGCATGATCGAAACAACAGATCCCAGCGCCGTAACCGCCGGCAGTGTTCTTGTAAACGAGATTGTTCGTCAGGTCGAATGAACTCCAGTACCAGATTATCATCCCACCACCACCCACCTCAGCATGATTCCCCAAAATGACATTGTCCTTGATCGAGCCCGTGCAGCCGCCGTAGGAGCAGATCCCCCCGCCATTGTTGTTCAGGGCCTTATTGCCTGAGATGTCGTTGTCCGTGATAGTCAGGGTAATTTGTTCACCGGCGATCCCCCCGCCATCTTCCCCCGCGGTATTTCCAGATATTGTACAGTTGCGGACGATCAGATGACCCGCGGCAAGACCGGCCACACCCCCGCCCCAGTTGCCGGCGAAATTTCCGCTGATGTGGCAATGCTCGATTGTCGGAGAGCTCGAGGCATGACACATGATCCCGCCACCGATCCAGTTGGTGGAATTATCTCTGAACGTGCAGTGTTTGATCACCGGGCTGGTGTTATCGCAAAGGAGGCCGCCGCCCCAGCCGTCGGGATCATTGATATCTATCCCCAGGCCACGGCCGTACTCGATGATGCAGTGTGCCAGATGGCTGTTGTCCGAAGCGTCGATGAACCGGATGCCGTGCCAGCCATCAAGGGTGTTCGCTGCAGTGAACAGAATGGGCGAGGCTTCCGTTCCCACCGCCTCCATGCAGCCATAGACGATCAGCTTGTGGTGTCCCTGGAAAATAACCTCAACACCCTCGTCGATGGTCAGGCATTCGCCTGCAGGCACGGTGATTTGCCCGTTTATGTTGTAAGGGTTTCCCAAAGCGTCCCACTCACCGGAGACCGGACCGGGACCCACCTCGGTGGCGGTGGCTGTGGTGACAGCTAGGCAGAGGGCAATCACAAAAATAAACATTTGAGATTTCATGTCAGCTTCCTCCTTAGAGTCAAAAGAGATTGAGGGAAAAAAGCCGTAAGGGGAGGCTGCAGCACTTCCCCCGCCGTGGGGTATAACCGTGAAGAATGAAAAATTGTGAAAATTGGAAGAAATTTTGCTAGAGTGGGTGGTGGAATCCCCCAGCAACCACATATTTCACATTTTTTGCCGATGGCCGGTTATATGAACTGGAAGAAGACCGTGGAGTGGCTCTACCACGAGCATGCATCCACCCTCCACCGGAGGGCCAGCGGAGCGCTGTTCGACCGGAACAAGGTCCCCGACCTGCTCCAGGAGTTGTTCACCCGGTTGCTGGAAAAGGACCGACAACTGGGCAGTCGTGAGGAGGCCGAAAAATATCTGTACCGGGCGTTCCGAAATCTGCTGATCGATTACATCCAGCGGGATGTGAAGTGGAAGTACGCCAATCCGTCGGCACTGGAGAAGCAGGAAGTGTCCACGGCGGCCCACCAGGAGGATGACCTGGTCCGCAAACGGTCGATGGATCGGAAGCTGCCGCTGCCTGATCCTGACCGGGGGATCTTCGAGTTGGCCTACTTCGAGGGCAAAAAAGACGAGGAAATTGCCGAGCTGTTCGCGCTGAAGATCAGTACGGTTCGTTACTGTCTGAACAAGTCCCGCAAGATATTGACTGAAATCCTGACGGGGAGCCAGGGGCTCAGCAGAAGTGAAGTAAAGGCATATTTCTCGCGAAAAAAAGGGTGAGCATGAACAACAGTCACCACGAGATCGACGAGGAGATTCGGCGAATCCGCAGTGCACGACGGGACTGTCCTTCCCCGGAGGAACTGGCGGGTCACCTGGACGGTGAGCTGAGCGGGGAGGATTCGCGGCTTCTCGAACTGCACCTGCACAACTGCCCGAGCTGCGCCATGGTTCTGGAACGGCTGGCGGAATCAGAGGAGGTGAGTGGTTTAAGTGTTGCCTACCGCCGCCGGCAGGTGAAGGAGGTCGATGATGTGGCCCGGCGGCTGGGATTTGAGAGAAGTGCCGGGCGCGCGGGTCCCATCAAGATGCTCGACTGGCTCTGGCAGGTGAATGTTCCCCTCTATGTGCCGTTGGCCGCCGGAATCGCACTGCTGATGCTGGTGGTCTATGCCGGCCGGGTGACGACGGAACCGCCGATCGAGCTGCTGGGAACGGCGCGGTTCATCGGGTTTGAGCAGTCGGTGAGCCGTTCCGCCGGGGAAGATGGGGCGGTCGAACGATTGCAGGTTGGCGAGGTGGTCATCATCGACTACCGCCTGGACGATCCCGAGTTCCTTCCCGGCGACAATGTTCATTGTGTTGTGACAGACGGGCAGGGGCAGCCAGAAGTGCTCGATGCGGTCATCGGACCTGACCTGAGCCTGCTGTTGCCGCTCAGATTTTCGGAGCCCGGCATGTATTTCCTGCAGCTCCACCGGAAGAGAGGCGATCCACCTTTCGGCACGTGTAAGCTTGACGTCAGGAATGTTCCTCAAAACCCATGAGCACCATCATACGATCATTGTTTCGCTTGACGCCGGTAATCCTCTCGGCTCTGTTGTTGTCCGTCTCTCCTGCTCCTGTCGAGAAAGTATCGGCACAGGTGCCGGCAGCCATAGAAGACACGCACAACGAGGAAGACACTTCCCGGGTGGAACCCACCTTGTCTGAAGAAGATCTGGCGCGAATCGATGAGTTGTCCAAATTGATCCGGTCAGCGCGTCTCGAGGGAGTGCACGGGGACGCCATCCGGCCGGCCGAAGAGATCCTCGCCATCCGTCAGCGTGTTCAGGGTTCTGCTCATTGGAAAACCCGCTACGCCGAGAAACGTCTCGCCTATTTCCGTTTCGCTGCCGCTTTGCCGCAGCATCAGCAGGACGAATTGGCCGAGGCATATGCCATAGCATCGGAACGGGGTGTGAAACACATCTGGAGGGACAGCACACGACTGGACCGGGAACGAATGGTATGCGAGATATACCGGCGGATCCTCGGCGACGACCACTTCCTGACTCTGCTTGCCCGGAGCGACCTGGGGAACACGTTATGGTACTACGGCTACATGGAGGAAGCCGAACAGTGCCTGCGGCAGGCGCAGGACGGGCTGCGTCGCGTCCTTGGTGACGACCACTCAGACACACAGTGGAACGTAACCCGTCTGATCGCGCTGCTCAGGGACATGGGCCGGCTCGATGAGGCGGAGCGTATCGGCCGCACCTGTCTCGAAGCGACTCGTCAGCTCCTCGGCGCCGACCACTGGGAGACACATTACATCATGGCCTGGCTGGGAATGGTGCTCCTGGACCAGGGCCGGCTGGCCGAGGCCGAGGTCCTCCTGCTGGATGAATTCGAGTGCTTCCGCCGGGTACAGGCGGCCGGTGGCAGCGCCACCAGTGGTAAATCCACGATGAATTACTTCATGCATTTCGCCCTATTCGACGTGTGCGACATGCTTTATCGTCAAGGACGGCTAATCGAAGCCGAGGAACTCCTGAGGGAGGGTCGCCAGGAATTCATCCAAACCATCGGTCCGGACGACGTATACGCCCACTATTACAGCTTCTACCTGGCCAGATTGATGTTGGAACTGGGCCGGTTCGACCAGTCGGAAACGCTTTTTCGCGAAGCTCTGGCCGGGATCGAACCCCTGATGGGCGCGGACAGCCAGAAGACGCTGAGGGTTGCCAGCGGCCTGGCTGAGCTGCTGATGAAGCAGGCAAGATATGCCGAGGCTGAAACGCTGCTGCTCGAAACACGAGACCACTATGATGCGTCGCCGTTGAAAGGTAACCGCGAAGCCTTGCAGACGGTGGCCCGGCTGGGCCGACTGCGTCTGGGGCAGGGCCGGCTGGCCGAGGCGGAGACCATGTACCGTCGGGCGCTGGAGGGACAGCGACGGATTCTCGGGCCCCAGCATCCGGATGTTGTGGACAGCCTCAGCGCGCTGGCCCTGATCAAAACGCTCCTGGGACAAAAGACCGAAGCCGAGACGTTCTGGCGTGACGCTGCGGCGGGTTTTGATTCCGCACGTCTGCGAGCCGGCCTCGGCGGGCTGGACCGGGTCCACTTCACGGCCCGGCGGTCCCCGCTCCCGGCACTGGCCGCCTGTCTGGCCGGGGCCGGGCGGCCGTGCGAGGCCTGGCAGCAGATGGAAACAAATCTGGCGCGCGGGCTTCTCGACACGCTGTCCGCCCGGCACGTCCGGCCGTTGACGTCCGGTGAACGTCAGCAGGAGACCGAACTCAACTCCCGGCTCATCGGAATTGACGAGCAGATGAGCGCACTGCGCCGTGCACTGGACGGCGCGGAGGGAGACTCCACCGAATTGTCACGATTGTCAAGGGAACGGGTTGCCCTGCAAGTGGATCTGGCCTCGTTCGAAGTTGAAATCTCCAGGAAATACGGTGTGGCCGCCGGCGACGTGCTCAGCCTGCCGCGGATCCAGTCGCACCTGGAGCCCGATGCCGCCATCGTGGGATGGCTGGATGTGGAAACAGAGCCTCTGGGACAGCCGCTGGAATCCCACTGGGCCTGTGTTGTCAGAAGCGGGGGAGAACCCGTTTGGATTGAACTGCCCGGCACCGGAGAGGGGGGCGCCTGGACAGCGGCGGATCGTGATCTGGCCGGCCGTGTCAGGGAAACTCTGCGAACCCGGGCTCTCGGCGGATCGGACCGGGGGCGTGCGGCACTCTGCCAGCGTCTCTATCTCCAGCGTTTTCAGCCCGTCGAGAAATTGCTGCGCGATGTTCGGCAACTTGTCGTACTGCCGGCCGGCCAGATGGCCGGGGTCCCGGTGGAAACCCTCGCTGCTGGTTATACGGTGAGCTACGCACCCTCAGGGACCATGTTTGCCTGGCTTGGCACGCGGGGTGGACACCCGGGTGATCCGTCGGAGCGAAAACGGGCCACATCGCTGCTCGCGCTGGGGGATCCGGTGTTCAGGAAGGGGGGCGGAACAAGAGATTCTTCCCCGTTGGCAGGAGGTGAATCGGCACTTGAAGAGATCGCCGGTCGGATCAGGGGGCCGTCCTATTGCCCGCTGCCCCAGAGCCGTCACGAAGTGCAGGCCATCGGTCGCCTATTCAAGACCACTGATAATGACAATTCTCAGCTGATCCTGCTCGGATCCGAGGCAAGTGAACAACGGTTGGAGCGGCTGGCGTCCTCGGGAGAACTTCGAAAATTCAATTACCTCCACTTCGCCACCCACGCTGTGATGGACGACCGCATGGCCATGCGGTCGGCACTGATCCTGTCCCGGGATCAGCTGCCCGATTCCACCGAGCGGGTGCTTCAGCAAAAGGAAGTATACGATGGGCGATTGACCGGTGAGCAGATCGTACGGACCTGGAGGCTCAACGCAGACCTGGTGGTGTTCAGCGGCTGTGATACGGCCCTCGGTGTGGAATCGGGAGGGGAGGGGTATCTGGGGTTCTCCCAGGCACTGTTCGTCGCCGGGGCTCGCAGCCTGCTGCTCAGCCTCTGGCCGGTGGACGACCGGGCCACCCGGCTGCTGATGTCCCGCTTCTATGAGAACTGCCTTGGGGCTTTTAGCGATATACGGCACGTGGGAGTTCATACTTACGACCCTGGGTTGCCGATGCCCAGGGCCGAGGCGCTTCATGAGGCAAAGAAATGGTTACGGGAATTGACTTTTCAAAAACTGCATCAGCTCCATCAGCCTGAATCAGGAGATGACGATGAGATCGTTCGCTCCCCGCAAGAAGGAGCCGCACAGGCTGCGGCTCCCCCATCCCATCCATACTCGGATCCCCACTACTGGGCGGCCTTCATCCTCCTCGGCGCTCCATGATGAACCGGCTGGCAAGCTCATTTGTAGCGGAGTAACTGCGTCTGCCCCACAATGGTCGATAGCAACTGCCTGGACCAGGCCCCAGGAACTCAAAGAGCCACATCGGATGGTCTGGGGTCGAAGCTCCGGCGTTCCTGATTGTACCCTGCCCTTTTCTCCAGTTGAGGCAACACTCCCCGTTCAGGCGGCAACGGTTTTGACTGATCAGGCGCATCTGCCCGGGGGACGCTCACCGAGGGGATCGGGGGCCGGGTGGGCCCCTGCCCGGTCCGATGCTGGTATCACCCTCGGCGGAAGAGTAGTGGTGTCCCGCATGTCATCAATGGGCAAATCCCCTCACGGTGTTGTACAATTTGCGCCGATAGGAGTTGCGACACCCAAACAAGGATGAGCGGTCCATGCCCCACAGTCTGAAATCAGCCATCGGGAAGTCGTTCCGGTTCTCCGGTGTGCTGGGCGCGCTGGAGCGCCTGGACCGCCAGCCGCGGAACACGCTCCGGGTGATCACCTTTCACCGTATCGGCCGGCCGGAGCGGGAGGGTGATTCCCTCGATCCCGATCTCTGCTGTGCTTCGCCCGAGGATTTCGCCGAGCAGGTCCGCTTCCTTCAGCGACGATACAGCATCATCCCGGTGCGGCAGTTAGTCGAAGCCGTCCGGGAAGGCCGGCCGCTTCCTCCGCGCGCTGTGCTGTTGACCTTCGACGATGGCTACGGCGACTTTGCCGAGCACGCCTGGCCCCTGCTCAGGGAGATGGGCCTTCCGGCCCTGCTGTTTGTCCCCACGGCCTACCCCGGAGATGAAACGCGTGTTTTCTGGTGGGATGCGGTGCACCAGATGATCAGCCGGACCAGAGCGGGGGAGGTCAGTCTGGACAATATGGAGCCGGTGGGGTTGGACGGGCACCGGGCGCGACGGGAAGCCACTGTAAGGATCATCGACGTGCTCATCGAACTCCCCAACCAGCAGCGCCTGGACCGTCTCGACCGGTTGCAGCAGCAGTTGGATGTCACTCCGCGGCGTGAGGACAGCCTGCTCAACTGGGACGATCTGCGCCGGCTGGCCGGTGAGGGCCTGGACATCGCTCCCCACACCCACACCCACCCGATAATGGCCCGGCTCCCGGAGCCGGAGATGGTCACCGAGGTGCGGACCAGTCGCCGGCTGATCCGGGAGCAGGTGGGACAGGACCATCCCGTCTTCTGCTATCCCAACGGCCGGCGCGGTACGTTCAACGCCACCACCCGCCGGGTGCTGGAGGAAAACGGATTCCTGGCCGCGTTCACCACCGTGTGGGGCGCCAATGTCATCGGGCGGGCCCCGGCCCTCGAACTGCGCCGGATCGGCGTGGGCCAGCACCTCGACACCGACCAGTTGAGGTTCCAGCTCACGCCGTGTTACTGGCTGCTGCGGAGGCACGTGCTGCGGCAGCGGGATTGATGGTGCGATAATGAACAGTCCGGAAAGCCACTACCGGCAGGTGTTCAATCTGGACCAGTTGCCCCTGGATGAGGTGCAGGCCCATGGCGGTGCGGGGAAGATTCTCTTCAACAGGGCCCGGGAGGCGGGAGACTTCAGCGGGCCGTGGAATTTTATCGACTATGCCGTCCTGCCGCCGGGAAGTTCCATCGGCAGGCACACCCACGGCGCGAGCGAGGAGTTGTATCTCGTATTGGAGGGTGAGGGGCTGATGCACCTCGATGGACGGGAATTCCGCGTCAGGCCGGGGAGCGTGGTTCTCAATCGGCCCGGCGGTACCCATGGGCTGTGCAATGACGGCAAAGACCCGCTGAAACTGTTCGTGATCGAGGTCAGGGTCTGAAGGACGGGACAGATGCCCCAGAACGTATCGGCAGTGATCATGGCCGGCGGCGAAGGGCGGCGCATGGCCCGGACCAGGCCCACCGTGCCCAAGCCGCTGGTCAAACTGGGCGGTATCCCGCTCATCGAGATCACCGTCCGGCAGCTCATCGCCGCGGGCGTCCAGGACATTCACGTCGCCCTCCATCATCGGGCCGACGAGATCATGGACCACCTGAAACGGAGTTGCCTCTTCCGCCGTTCGGCCCTGCACTTCATTGTTGAACCCCGTCCCCAGGGCACCATCGGCGCCCTGGTGGAACTGAGGAATCTGGGCCGCACCGTGTTGACGGCCAACGGTGATCTGCTTTCGGGAATCGACCTCAGGGCTCTGCTGGCTTTCCACCGCGGGGCCGGGGCCGACATGACCATCCCCACCCACACGGAGCGGGTCCGTCTGAAGCTGGGAGAGGTCTTCAGTGACACGGGAAACCGGGTGACCGGTTACGTGGAAAAGCCAGTGAAGGAATACCGGATATCTTCCGGAATCTACTGTATCGAACCGCGGCTCATCGCCCTTCTGAAGCGTGGCGAAGTACTCCCCTTTCCTGATCTGGTACAGCGGGCCCTGGCTGCCGGGATGGTCGTCATGGAGCATCATCACCAGGAACCATGGATCGATATCAACGACGAGGATGACCTGAACACCGGTTATGCCATGGTGGCCAGGGATCCGGCCGCTTTCGGGCTGGATCCCGACGAGCTTGGCGGGTTTGAGGATCCCCCCGGCTGATTCTCGGACCGGTCGTGCGGGTGGAGGCAAGACGATGTATCTGGGCCTCGACATCGGGGGGACAAAGATCCTGGGCGCCGCCGTATCGGAGGACCTCCGTGTCCTGGACACGCTGAAGATTGCCACGGGGCGCGAGGACGGACCGCAGCGGGTCATCGAACGTGCCATCGGTGTGGGCCGCGATCTTGCGGGCCGGCACGGGACCCCGCGCGGTGTGGGTGTCGGGTTCGCCGGTCTGGTGGACATGCGGCAGGGACTGGTTCTCAGTTCGGTGATCCTTCCCGGATGGGACCAGGTCCACCTGGCCGCCATGCTCTCCCGGGGGCTGGACGGCCTGCCCTGCCTGGTGGACAACGACGCCACCGCCGCCGGTTACGGCGAGTGGCTGGCCCGCGGCTCCCCGCCGGGATTGAACATGATCCTGCTCACCGTGGGCACGGGCATCGGCGGGGCGATCATCATCGACGGTCGGCTCTACCGCGGGTCCACCGGAACGTCCGCCGAGTTCGGCAACACCACCATCCAGTGGCAGGGCCGGAGCTGCTGGTGCGGCAATCGGGGGTGCCTGAACACCCTGGCTTCGGGAAGCGCCATCTCCCGACGGGCCCTGGAACTGGGAGTCAAGGATCTTCCCGCGCCGGTCACCGTGGAGAGCGTTGCCGCGGCAGCGCGGAGCGGCGACAAGGCCGCCGCCCAGGCCGTCGAGGAGGGCGCCCGGGCCCTGGGGGCCGGGGTGGCCAACATCATCAACATCTTCAATCCTGACCTGGTGGTGCTGACCGGTGGTGTACCCCTGATCGGTCACAACTATCTGCAGACGGTGCGCGACGAAGTCCGGCGCCGCGCCTTCAACGAATCGGCGGGTCATGCTCTCATCGAGACGTCGGCCCTCGGCCCGCAGGTTGGTGCGTTCGGAGCAGCGGGCCTGATCAGGGATCACGTGCGCAACGGGTGAACGCTGATGGACGGCAAAAAATACAAGGTCCCCTCCAAGGATTATGCCCTGCAGTACCGCGAACTGCTCCCGGAGCTCCTCCCCGCGCTCCGGCGGGCTCTACTGGAGGAGAATCCCGTTCTCGGGAAACCGGTGGAAACCTTTGAACAGGAGTTCGCCGCGCTGGCCGGCACCAGCCAGGCCGTCGGCCTCAATTCGGGGACCGACGCGTTGCTCCTCGCCTTGCGGGCCCTGGGGATCGGGCCCGGGGACGAGGTGGTCACCGCGGCCAACACCTTCATCGCCACGGTGAGTGCCATCATCATGGCTGGAGCCAGGCCGGTTCTGGTGGAGCCTGATCCTGAGACGATGAATATCACGGCCCGGGGTCTGGAGCAGGGCCTGACCCGCAGGACGGCCGCGGTGATACCGGTTCACCTCTATGGCGCGGTGGCTCCCCTGGAGGATATCTGTGCCCTCTGTCAGGGCCGGCAGGTGGCGGTGGTTGAAGATGCGGCCCAGGCCCACGGGGCCGTCGGCGGGGATGGCCGCGCGGTGGGCGCATACGGTGCCATGGGGTGCTTCAGTTTCCACCCCAGCAAAAACCTTGGCGCCTTTGGCGACGGGGGGATGATTACCACCTCGGACACCCGATTGGCGGAGATGCTCCGGGTGATGCGTAATCTGGGCAAGACAACCAAGTACGATGTCGGCTGCGCGGCGCCCAACACCAAGCTGGACACGATCCAGGCGGTGATCCTGCGGCACAAGCTGAGACGCCTGGACGGGTGGAACCGCCGCCGGCGGGAGATCGCCGCTCTGTACCGGGAACTGCTGGCGGGAGTGGGCGACCTCCGGTTGCCCCACGACCCGGGTGATCTCAGTCATGTCTATCACCTCTACGTCGTCCGCTCGGCCCGGCGCGATGAACTGCGCAGTCACCTCAAATCCGCGGGAATCAACGCCGGACTGCACTACCCCATTCCGCCTCATCTGCAGCAACTGGATCTGGACCTTGGATACCGGGAGGGCGACTTCCCGATCACCGAGGAGTGCTGCCGCACGGTCCTGTCGCTTCCCGTTGCGCCGGAGATCACCAACACCCAGGTGGAGTATGTCTGCGAGCAGGTCAGACTTTTTTTCGGGGAGTGAGACAACGCCGGGCGGGGCCGTGGTGGCTGTGCTTGGCGGATCCAGCGCCTTCACGCCCGCCCTGGCCAGAGCGCTGGCCGACGCCGCGGACAGACTGCCCCCGCTGGAGGTGCGGCTTCACGGCCGGAACGCGGAGCGGCTGGCTGCCGTGACCCGGGTCTGTAACCGCCAGGCCGCTGGACGCCACCAGCCGCAGCACTACTCGGCCGTCACCTCCATCAGTGCCGCGGCCGAGGGTGCCGCGATCATCATCAACCAGATGCGCATCGGCGGTTGGCCAGGCCGCAGCCACGACGAACGGTTTCCCCTTGCTTACGGTCTGCCGGGGGATGAAACCATCGGCCCCGGCGGGCTGGCTTCGGCGGTGCGCGGTGTACCGGTGGTGCTGGAGGCGGCGAGACAGGCGGCTCGGGTAGCTCCCGGGGCCTGGTTCATCAACATGACCAATCCCGTGGGAATTCTGCTGGCCGCCCTGAAACGCGTGCCGGAACTGCGGTCTTTCGGAATCTGCGAGCTCCCGGGCTGCGTATTGCACAGGGCCGCCCGGTTGATCGGATTGCGGACGGACCAGCTGGACGCGGACTATCTGGGCCTGAATCACCAGGGGTGGTTCGTGCGCCTGGTCGGGCAGGGTCGCGACCTGTTGCCCGAACTCTTTGACCGGATCACATCCTGTACGGGGGACGACTTCTTTCGGGTGGACCCGCAGGTGATGAAGCGGGTCCACGCCCTGCCGCTGCCTTACATGCGCCTCTATTACCACACGGCCCGTGAGGCGCAGATGCTGGCCAGGAAAAGCCAGAGCCGGGGGGAGACGCTGAGCGAACTCTCCGCCAGGCTTTTCGAATGGTACGGCAGGTCGGGAGAGCCCGGCCTGCCCGGTTTCATGGACCAGCGTGACCTGCGGTGGTTCGAACTGGCTCTGGTCCCAGCCATTTCCGCCCTGCTGGGGGGAGGGGAGCGGTGCCTCTACCTCTCCGAGGCCAACGGGTCGGACATCCCGGGTCTTCCCCCCGGGGCCATCGTGGAAAAGCGCTCCATCCTCGGCCCGGCCGGTGGGCGCATGATACCATTCACCGGACCGCAACCCGTGTCCGGGGGAAGGCTCGATCCCTTTTTGCAGATGCTCGGAAAGCTGGCCCGCTACGAGGCGGCTGCGCTGCAGGCGGCACTGGATCGGCACCCGGTCAGTATCACCGCCGCACTGCGCGCGCACCCGCTGGGCATCGATGAACAGAACGCACGGGCCATGACGCCGCTGGTCCTGCGGCAGGTGGCCGATTGATGGTGGATGCGGACACTGAAATGAGCACCGTTTTTGACAGGATCACCGAAGGGCAACGCGAGCGGGGACTTGTCTGCAAGCTCCGTCGCGGTGCCGTGACCGTGGACAATATCGAAGCGCACGCTCTGCCCTTTTTCGTCAAGATCCAGATCCAGACCACCAGCCGGTGCAATGGCCAATGTCTGACCTGCCCCTACCCCGCGGTTCGCCGGCAGTTGCCCCAGGGTGAGATGTCCGACCACACTTTCGACACCATTGTTGACCAGATGGCGGGCCGGGGCGTGGAACGGACCAGTCTCTTCCTGATGAACGAGCCGTTGCTGGACCGGCGGATCGAGCGTTTCACCGCCCAGCTCAAGGGCCGGGACCCGGACACCGCGGCCCTGCTGTACACCAACGGCCTTCTGCTGTCGGAGCGGCGGGCCCGCGGGCTTGCCGAGGCCGGGCTGGACGAGGTCAACGTGTCGATCAACGGGTTCGACCGGCGGCAGCATGACCGGGTCATGCAGGGCGTCGACTTTCACCGGGTGATGGAAAATCTTCGCCGGGTGGGACGGCTGGTTCGCTGTGGGCACCTGGGAACGATGCGCATCAGGGTGGTCAGTCTGGACCTGCCCGGGGTGCGGGAGGCCAGTGATCGCTTCCGTGAGGAGACAGGATTTGACGTGTTCCTGAAACCGGTGACCAACCGTGCGGGACTGATCAGGACCAGCCGCTGGACAACTGCCGGGGAAGCGGCCGGGCCGCGCCGGGTGTGCCAGCGGCCGTTCGTCAAAGCTTACGTGCTGTACAACGGTGACATGGTGCTCTGCAATTGCGACTGGATGCGCAGCACCGTGATCGGGAACGTAAACCGTTCGAGCCTGGAGGATCTGTGGACCGGTCCGCGTATGATGGAGATCCGGCGCGCCCTGCTGAAGGACGAACATCCTCGGGAATTCCCCTGCGCGGCGTGTGATTATCCGTCCCTCATCCGAGCGCCCGGTGCAACGCCGGGAGTGGTGGGAGGTGTGAAGTGATGAAACTGTCCATGTGCCCGCAACCCCTCTATTCCATGACCCTGGATGAGGGGCTCCGTTTCATGGCCGACCTGGGGGTGAGCGCTCTTGAACTGCCGGTGGACGGCCGCAGCCCATGGGTCGATCTGGAACCGTTGCTCTCCGGCGGCGCTGCAGGACTGAAGAAACGCATTGCCGGTTTCGGGCTGGAGATCTCGGCCATTTCCAACCACCAGGAGGGGCAGCTCCTGCTGGGGCCCCACCACCGGGATACCGATGCCGTCCACCCCGGGTCGCCCGCCGAAAAAATCGCCCATGCCGCGGCTCGGCTGCTCCAGACGGCCCGTCTGGCCGCGGACCTCGACGTGGGGCTGGTGGTGGGTTTCCTGGGTTGCGAGGACTACTCGCGGTTCTACCCCTGGCCCGACCCGCAGGGGTGGGAGAAAATGATTCCCGTCTTCCAGGAGCGGGTGGGCCGCCTGCTGGAGCAGTTCGATTCGCTGGGTGTGCGCTTTGCCCAGGAGCCCCATCCGAAACAGATGGTCTACAACACCGAAACCGCGCTGGAAAGTGTGAGCATTCTGGGCGGCCACCAGCGGTGGGGCTTCAATCTGGACCCGGCCAACCTGCTGCTGGCCGGAGTGGACCCGGTGCTCTTTGTCCGGGAACTGGAAGGGCGAATCTTCCATGTCCACGCCAAGGACGGTGAGGTTGTGCCCCACAACGCCGCTCGCTCGGGCCTGCTGGCCCGCGGTGCCTGGGATCGCCCGGATCGCGGATTCCGGTTCCGGATCCCGGGATGGGGGGACGTGCCCTGGAAGCGGCTGATCAGTGAACTCCAACTCAGCGGGTATGGCGGCTACCTGGCGGTGGAGAACGAGGACCCGGTCTTCGGTCCCCGGGACGGGCTGAAGAAAGCGGTGTCCGAACTCAGGCCGCTGTTGCCGGAGGGCGGGCGGGAATCCCGGTGGTGGTGATCTCATGGCCGAACTGGGCGACAGCAGACTGCGGGTGATCATGCCTCCCGAGTTCGACTATCTGGGCGGCCTGTTCCTCCCCGACCTGGGGCGGGCCCGCCTGGCGTCCCGCCTGGCGTCGGCCGTGGCCCGGTGGCGCCGCCGGGGGTATCCGGTTCAGCTGGACCTCGGATCTTCGGGGTCTACGGCAGGGCAGAGCGCATCACTGCTGGCCGGCGAAGGTGTTGCCCGGGCCCTGGTGGTCGGAGGAGATCACGACCGCACCGGGGCGGACATCCTCCGCTGCGCCCTGGTCCGGTCCGGCATCAACTGCCCGGCCCCGCTTCTCTCCAGCGCGGATGGATCGGACATCATCCCTCAATTGCGGCGGGCCGTGGAGAAACTGCCGCGGCCCGCAGAACTCCTTCCGGGGCCGGACCCGGCAGTTCAACACCCCTTTCCGGTGCTGCTGATCGCTGACGCCGGGGAGCGGCCACCGGACCTGGGCGTGACCTTTGAAGCAGTGGGTCGCGGTTTTCGGCGCCGGTCCCGGGGGCGCGCCGGGTCGGTTCCCCCCTGGGTCGGGCGTATCGAGGTGTTCCAGCCCGGGGCTGCGGATTCCGAGCCGGAGACGGACGGTCTGGCCGGCGA
Organism: uncultured Acidobacteriota bacterium; assembly: GCA_963836075.1. GTDB lineage: Bacteria > Acidobacteriota > JAQAZP01 > JAQAZP01 > JAQAZP01 > JAQAZP01. The sequence goes on along the minus strand of CAWIIB010000001.1, from coordinate 1,194,183 downwards.
TGACGGGACGGTGATCTACGGTCTCACTCTGCCCGCCGGTGAACAGGGAGTGGAGAGCCTCCACAAGGACTGGCTGCGCTGTTCCATGGCTTTCATCGAGCGGGCCGGTCCCCACCGGTGCCGCCTGGTCTGCGCGGACCCAGGCCCCCTGTTGGAGACTGGACCGCACGGGCCGGCCTGGGCGGCCCGCTACGGCATCCACCACCCGCCCCTGAGGGAGGCGCTGCTCGAACTGGTTCGCGGTTGCCTGCCCCGGTGGCTAAGCCTGCTGCACACGGTGATCGGACTGTATGAAATCGGTACCGACCCGTTGGAAGAAATGTATGCCGGCAACAGCCTTGCTGACCGCAACGCCCAACTGATCGAAAACATCGTCCCATGACACAACAAACAGGTAGCGCCACATTCAGCACAGCGTCTCCGGGGCCACTGGCCTGGCTGTTTCCAGAACTGGCCCGGTTTTCGTCTCGGCCGCTGGAATCCCTGCTCACCGAGGCCGCCGGCCGGGCCGGGTCGGGGGAGGTAGTGCTGGTCACGCAAGACTCCTCCGGCGCCTGGCAGTTCGAAAGCCACAGCCTCAGCAGTCCGGAAGCCCCTTCCCGGCTGCTGGACCGCGCCCAGGACCCCGCTGCCCAGCCGCTGCTGCCGCTCCATCCGGGTCGCGGGCTGGAACAGCGGCTGAACATGGCGCTGCAAGCGCTCTCGGGGCCCAACATGCTGTTCCGCCTCTGCGGCATCATCCCCTATTTCGTGACGGCGCCGCCGGCCGGGTCCGCAGAGCGTGTGGAGGATGCTGATCCGCAGGCTCTGCCGGGCCCCGTGGAGACACGTCTTCTCCCCTCATGGTGGGGCATACTTCCCGGCGATTCGTATCCCCCGACGCTGCGGGAGCTGTACCGGCAACTGGTCGGGCTGCTCTATCCCGACCGGATGCCTCTCTTCATGGCCCTGGAAAACTATGCGCTGGCCGGCATCGATCTGCACGAGGAATGCCTGATGGACCGCTTCGAGGTGCAAGCGCCAACCGCTGAACCCGGAACACCGGAGGTGCCGGGCCGCCGCAGTGCGGAGCACACGCCGCTGATCATCGGCGTGTGCGGCATCGACGGTTCGGGGAAGTCGAGCCACGTGGCAGCCCTGGAAACATATCTCACCGGGCGGGGGTTCCGCACCTCGGTACAGAAGATCTACCGTCACGGTCTGTTCCACGACACCGTGACCGAACTGACGCGGCAGTGCGCCGGCGGACGCAACCTGCATCTATGGCGAATACAGCGCTTGGCCAAGGCTTTCGATTCGGTCAAATACTATTACTCCACGGTGGAGGAGCAGCTGGGCGCCTGTGATGCGGTGATTTTCGACAGGTATGTCTTCACCCACCATGCCGCCGGTATGGGCCGTTACCACCACGATCCCTTCACCAGGGAGCTGCTGGCGGTGTTTCCTCCAGCCCACCGGATCTACCTGCTGGATCTGCCGGCCGGGGAGGCTCTGCGCCGGATCGGGACCCGGGATCAAAAAACGGTGGACGAGAACCCGTATATGCTGTCTCGATACCGGCACGCCTTTCTCGACCTGGCCCGACGGAACGGTTTCCTCGTCCTGGATGGCCGGAAGAGCTTCGAGGAGAATTCGCGGATTATCATCGAGGATGCGGCCCGGCTGGTGGATTTGCGGAGCGGGACACCATGAAAGACCAGGTCGAATGAACGCAAACGGGTTTATCCGGTTGATCGATGCCGGTTTCGGCGGCGGCCTGGTGGCGGAGCTTCCCGGCGTTGATGACCGGCGAGCGCCACTGATGCCGGATACCGGCGAGTATTGCGTGGCTCTCCGCCGCCTGGCGGAGTCGGGGCCCGGCGGTCCGGCGGGTTGCCGCGTACCTGACGAGGTCTTTCTTCATCTCTACACCTACGAGCTGCTGGAGCGGATGCGTGAACAGGCCCACTGTCACGGGGCGGGGATGGTGAAGGTCATCGTCCTGCCCTTCTGGCCGGCGTCTCTTTTTGCGGCGTCGGGCCTGGCGGTCCACGGCGCCCGGGAGATCATGGCACTCTTTCCCCCCGCCGAAAGGACGTTCTATGCCCGCCGGCCGGAGATCGTCCTGGTGAACGAGGCCCGGAGAGTGCTCGGCGGCGTGGGTTTTGAACCCCGGGCCTATCTCGATGCCATGGACGCCGCCGCGCGGAGAAACAGGTGGATACATATCGAGGAGACAGGTTGACCCGATGAACGATCATGGCCCCCGCACCTATCGTCCTGCTGAAATCCGACCGGTTGACGGGCACGTGCCGCAGCGCTGCACGGCCGGGGCGCTGCTGACCCGGCAGGGGAAACTGCTGCTGGAGCGGCGGCCCGACGACGCCAGGGTCTATGCCGGCGTCTGGGATTTTCCCGGGGGCCACGTGGAGCATGGGGAGACGCCGGAGCTCGCCCTGCTGCGGGAAATGGAGGAAGAGCTGTCCATCATCCCCCGGAGGTTCTTCCTCGCTGCCGTCCAGGATGACCTGGAACCGGTGAGCGGAATCTTTTACCGCCACTTCGTTTACATCGTCGAGTCGTGGGATGGGGAGATGGTCCAGCGTGAAGGAAGGGTCAACCGTTGGGTGCGCTACGAAGAGGCCCTGCGGCTCGAGCGGCTCAACCCCCTGACCGGCAGTGCGCTGCGGGATGTTCTGGACAAGGGCTGGCTGCCGGGCTGAGCAGGACCCTCAGCCCGGCTACCAACCCTCACGGGCGAAGAGGAAGAGCAGCGGAGTGAGGGAAAGCCCGTCCACCATATGTCCGGCGAGGATCATCTCTTTGATTTCCCGGATCGGGAACCAGCGCACCTCCAGCACCTCGTTGCGGTCGAACCGTTGCGGCGAGGAGTGTATCCCCTCGGCCAGGAACAGGTGAAACACCTGGTTCCCGCAGCCATACGAGGGGAAGTAGCTGTGGATCCTCGTCAATTGCTCTGCCCGGTATCCGGTTTCCTCCTCCAGTTCCCGTTCGGCGGCCACCCGGGGGTCCTCATTCCCCTCACTGCCGCCGGAGGGGATGGCCCAGACGAACTGGTCGATGATGAAGCGGTATTGGCGGATGAGCAGAATCTCGTTGTCGCGGCGGGCCACCACACCCACCGCTGACTTGAGAAAGTCGAGGATGTGGTAGGTGGTTGTGCGGCCATCGGGCATCTGCACCCGGCTCTCCAGCACTCTGTACCACGGGTTTCGGGTGACCGCCTTCTGATCCATGACCTGCCATTTTTTCTCTTCTGCTGTGCCGAAGGGTGGTTTTACCATAATGGGGTCCTCGTTATCAGTGGTTCGGAAATCGTTCGGCCCGGTGGAACCGGACAGCGGTCAGCCCTCGACGCAGCAGGCGAGCAGCGGATCGACGGCCAGTCGTTCGATGGCCGCCAGAATTTCATCATCACCCACCTCATCCACGATCTGCACCGAGGATATCCCGGTGGGAAGGACGAAAAGCAGCTTGCCGCCGCGGACCAGCCGGATCTCCCTCAGACGGCGGCATGCCGCCATCAACCGGGAACGGGGCACGTGTGGCGGGAGATCATACGTTTTCAGGAGTTGGAGAATCCGGCGGGCGGCCATCCCTTCGCACACCCCCCGGGCCGTGGCCACCTCGGTGGCCACGGCGATGCCGAAACCGACGGCCTCGCCGTGCCGGATCCCGCAATAGGTCAGTTCGGTTTCCAGCGGGTGCCCGAAGGTGTGTCCGAGGTTCAGCACGCGCCGAAGATCGACTTCGTATGGATCCGGCTGGAGCAATGCGATCTTGCGGGACACGGCAAGCCGGAGCATTCGGGCCAGCACCTCCGGGTCACGCTCGGCCCGGATGCTCCGGGACGAGCGCTCCAGCAGTTCGAACAGCGCCGGTTCACCGGTGATGGCGACCTTGATCGCTTCGGCCACACCGGCTGAGATCTCGCGGTCCTCGAGGGAGCTCAGGACGCACGGGTCGGCGAACACGGCGCACGGTTGATGGAACGCGCCGCAAAAGTTCTTGGCCCAGTCCGTGTTCACCGCCACCTTGCCCCCCACGGCCGCATCGTGCTGGGCCAGCAGGGTGGTGGGCACATTGACGTAGGCCACACCGCGCATATAGGTTGCGGCAACGAAACCGCCGGTATCGGTGACCACCCCGCCGCCCACGTTGACCAGCACGGCACGGCGGTCGAAATCGAGGTCGTGGAGTTCGGCGATAAGGCGATGAAACTGCTCAAAGGTTTTTGAGGCCTCCCCCTCGGGCAGAATCACCAGGCCGGTGTTAATCCCCGCGGACTCCATCCGCTGCGCCAGGTCCTCAGCATAGAGACCACCAACCCGGGTGTCGGTGAGCACCACCATACGGGCGCAGGGAAAACGATTGATCAGGCGCCGGGGCAGCTCAGCCATCAGCCCCGGCTCGATGGCCACCGGACAGGTGTGTTTCGCTGAGACGCACACCTCCAGCGACCGGCGGTCCTCGGGGCCGGCTTCACTGGACCGGCGGGCTGCTGACCGGACATCGTGGCGGTAGTAATCGAGGACATCCTGCAGGCTGCCTGCAAGGGGGTGCCGGGGCGAATACCCCAGGGCCCGAATCCGCTGGATCGATCCAAAATGTCTGGGAATGTCAGCCGGCCGGCCGGGCAGGGTCCGGATGTCCACGCGTCCCTCCAGACCGGCCAGCCGCAGGGTATCCCTCAGCACCCGCTCGATTGGTGTCTCCTCACCGCTGGCGAGGTTGTACACGTCGCCCGGTGTCCCTTTTTCCGCCAGACAGGTCAGGGCCCGGGCCACATCCCGAACGTCGATGAAGTCACGGGTTGTATCCAGGGTGCCAACCTCCAGAACGCTGTTCATCACCCCGGCGGCGATGGCCGCCGCCTGGGCCGCCACCCGCCCGCAAAAGTGTCGCTCCTCCTGACCGGGACCCACAACGTTGAATATCCGGGCCCAGATGGCGGGAAGCCGGTAGCGTTGGCACAGAATGCGGGAAACATGTTCCGCGGCGAGCTTGCTGGCCGAATAGAGGTCCACCGGCTGGCCGGTTCCCGTCTCCACGAGGGGCAGATCGTCTTCCGCCGGAGTTCCGTATACGCCGCCCGAGGAGCCGAAGATCATCAGCGGTTGTGAAATGCCGGAGCCCACCACGGACTCGATCAGCGAAACAGTGGCTTCCACGTTGGTGCGGAAGAGCCTGTCCGGCGGGTCATCGCGAAGGGCACCGGCCAGATGGATGACCACCGTGGGCCGGAACTCCTTGTTCAGCTGTTTCAGTGCCGGCGAGTCCAGCAGGTCCAGGGCGGTGTAGCGGTAGCGGTTGGTGCTCAAGGCCGCGCATAAATCGGCGGGCAGCGGGGCGGGCACGGAGATGTCCCCCCGGTTTACCCGGTGGGTGAAGCGGTCGTCCATTCGCCCTGAACGGCCGAGGCACATCACCAGCGCCTGCTGATCCTCTTCGAGCCAGTGTGCCGCAAGGTATCTGCCGATAAAACCCTGACCGCCGGTGATCAGAATGCGAGTGTTCATAGGGTGCCTCCGGAACCGCTGTCCTGATTTGCCGGGTTCAGTTGTCCTATGGTCGCTTGAAGCCCCTGGCGGAGACTGGTGCCGCTGCGCCAGTTCAGTTCGCGGGCCGCCCGCCCGGGATCGGCGACGAGCCGCCGGATATCTGCTCCGGCCGGCCGGTCGTGCTTACCCTGATCGACGATCTCGCGGGTCAGGCCAAGGGCTTCCAGGGTCAGTTCAGCCAGTTCCCTGACCGAAACGCCGCGGCCGGAACCGATGTTGTATACCCTGAATGGATTCGGAATCGGTGCCGAGACGGCGCGATGAATGGCGTCGCACACGTCACCCACATGGCAATAGTCGCGCACGGGCCCCAGATCGAAGAGGCACACGCGGTCTGCGCTCCCGGCCTGGTAAATGATGGTGTCCAGAAGACTCCCCGCCGCCTGCCCCGGACCGTAGACCGAAAAAGGTCGCAGCACCACGGCCTCCCCCGCACCGCTCCTCACATGGGCCCGGATGAACTGCTCCGCGCAGATCTTCGCCGCGGCATATGGCGACCGGGCCTGCAGGCGATGTGATTCGGAAACCTGATCGGCTTCCGGTTGGCCGTAGACCTCCGCCGATGAGATGTAGATGAACCGCTGCACCCCGGCATTGCGGCACGCCTCGAGGAGTGTCGCCGTGCCCACCACATGAACCCTCGCGTGTTCGGCCGGGCGCCGGAACGAATCGGCCACCGAGGGAAGTCCAGCCAGGTGAACCACCACACCGGCACCGTCCACCAGCTTGCCCATCGCCCGGGGATCATCGATCTCGGCGCGGCATGTTTCCACCCCCTGGAGTGCGGGCTCACTGCCGGAGCCCGGAGGCCCCAGCAGGGCCCGAACGGACCGGCCGTGTCCAGCCAGCACGCGGACCAGCGAGGTACCGATGAAACCCCCTGCCCCGGTCACGGCCAGTGTTGTGCTGCGCATGGTCAAGCTCTCTCGAGAAGGTCCGACGGGCCGGCGCACCCGTGCCGGCAATCGTGATGGGTCGCTTATATCATTCTTTATGCGTATTTCATAATAACTGGAACTCACTGTAAATAGTTCTCCGTGTCCGGTCCTCGTTCACTGAGGTCGTGACACGTGCCGGTGCGCCGCCGTGAGGCTTTCTGCCGCATTGATTTCAGAGAACAGAATGTCTTGGAACACTGATATGCTATGGTATCAGTTTATGGGCAGACTTTCGGAGAGCTGCGTTATGGGACCGAACATAATGGGGTGGCATCGATGTCCGTGCAGGGGCAGCGAAAGTCGATGGTGGTCAGCGAGGCTTTGCCGCGGATCCGATGCCCGGGTCCGCTGTTCCGGCGGTGCGCACGGCTGCTGATTTTTGCACTCCTCCCGGCGTTGCTCTGGCCGGTATCGCTGTCCCGGGCCTTTGAGAGTGACCAGTATTCCAACCGGCTGGTACCCATCTCGGATTCCATCGTTGTTCTCGACAATGCGGTGAACGAGGCGATCCTTCGCATCGCCTCCGAATGGGACGGGCCCGAGGACCGGCGGCGGTTTGCCACTGAAGTGTGGCGCACGCTGGGCGGCGCTCACTGGGTCGACCGTATCGAACGGCTGGCCATGGAGTCTCCCGACATCGAAAGACTGCCCCAGACGAAGCGGGAAAACATTTACTCCGATGCGCCCTTCAGGGCATCACCGGTCATCTTCCTCTTTGGCGTCGCCCGGACGATAAAACTCGCCGGCAGCCTCACCGGCACCGACAAGCTCGGTCATTTTTTTTCCCAGGGGTTCAAATACTTTCGCAGTCATCTGAAGGGCTGGAGCGAGGAGCGGATCGCCAACCGGGGCCGGTTCAACGAGCGCTGGATTTTTGGCCGGTTGACCACTTCGGTCTACTCCAATGCCGACCTGGTGGCCAACTGGGAGGGGTATCTCTTCTACCGCAGCCTGTTCGAGGACGGCATCATCCCCGGAAAATCACGAATCGTCCGGTTCAGGGACGGGCGTGCCGAGGTCGTCCGCCCCTTTACCTGGGCCGATCATGTCAACGACTACTGGGACGAGGCGCTCAATCCGTCCTACTGGAACCCCACCCTGGAGCGCGTTATGCACGCCAAGCTCGAGGAGTATTGCAGCGTCTACCTCCTGGACCCCAACCTCTGGGTCTCGCCGGAGGATGAGGAACTGGGTGAACGGTACGCGGCCATCGGCCTGCGTCTGGCCCCGGAAAACCGTTTGGACCATCTCTGTGCCTCCAGCGGCGAAGAACAAGGGTACCAGACCCCGATGGCGGCTGTCTCGGCATCTGCGCAAGATTGACGATACAGCAGGCAATCCATATACTTCTTCAGATACACCGATCCTGAAAAATGGCATTTTCCCTAGACCAGACCGCACTCCCGCTGGAGTATGAAGAACCCGGGATCAGGGCCTCGGTGGACTGAAATACATTCACATGATGCAATTTAAAAATGAGTTGGAATTGGGGATCAGGGTCTTTCTGGCTGTCCTTGTTCTGACTCTGTTCACCCTCCTCTTCGTTCTGTCCCCGGCCGCCGCACAAGGTGTGTACGACGAGCTCGATCGCGATACGGTTTTTGAAGAGGGCTGGGAGCGGATCGGCAGCTTCAAGGGGTCCACCAGTTCGCGTCTCTGGCAGCGGGTCAACGATGCACTCTTCGAGCAGGAGGCCGGCGGCGCCCTCTACCGCGACCTGGGCGATATCACCCTGGGGCTGGGCTACAGCACCGACAACGTCGAACTGGACTGGGACAACAGTTTCTACCGCCGCGTACTGCCGCTGCACCGTGAAGTCCCGCGTGGCGGCACGGTCACCGGCGATGACCTGTCCCGCTACCTCGATCTGCAGACGCTGATCTCCCGCGGCCGCATGAGTTACAACTATGTGCCCGGTTTTTTCGAAGATCTGGGCGGCATCGGTGTGCGCGTGGAAGGCGGCACCAGCCTCACCCTGGGCCGCATCCACCATCCGCTGCAGATCGGTGACAGGCCTCTGGCGGAAGTCCTGGACGACCCGAAGTGCGATCTGGAGTCCATCAGACGGGCCAGGCCGGAGGATAGTGACCGCAGCCTGGTGCGGCTCAGCGTGGAGGGACTGGCCGGGTTGATCCGCTGGATCTCGGACAGCGTTGGCCGGAAGGTGGTGGACACCGAGCAGTCGGCCATCTTTTTCGAGCACTACGCCGACCCCATGACCCTGTTCATCGACCTGGAAATCCCGGTGGATTCGGCACTGTTCATCGCCGGTGACACGCGGATGGGGCCCGGCGACCTGGTGCGCCAGGTCACCTTCCTCGGTTTGACACCGCTCGCCATCGGCGTGGAAAAATACGGTATAAAGTCCACCTACAGTTTCTACTACCGGTTGTTTCGCGAAACCACCATCGTCAAGGAGGCCAATGGCCACGTGACGGTGCAGGTGCGCACCGCCCTGTCCAGGGGTAACGAGTTCACCCCGTTGAAGATCCGGCCGGAGGTCCGCATCCTCGGCATCCTGAAGCTCGGCTACACCTTTTTCGAACAGATTTACGGCAATGCCCGGGGGCCCACCTACGATATCGCCTACCGTATCGACCTCAACGATGAACGGGGCATGGCCTGTTTCAAGGCGCTGCTGGGCGAGGGCACTCGAGTGAAAATGCGGCCGCTGGCCGAAGCGGCGGTGCAGCGGGAGGGCGCGGAGGTCCTGCGCACCGAGGCACGACGGGGGAAAGATCGCACCAGCTACAACCGCACGCGCTTTTTTCAATGGTTTAAGAAAATCGATCTGCGAACCGCCTCCACTGACGTCGTCAACACCGGGGGCGAGGCGAGACTGGAAGTCGTCCGCAGCCGCAACCGATACTATCGAAAGAATTTCGGGAAGAGGAAGAAAAGCCACCTGCAATTTCTCGCTCGTTCCCAGTCCAATACATTCGATCAGGAAGGAAAGACTCTGATTGCCATGGAAGGAGATCCCCTTGAAATCGGGGGCAAGGAGGGGATCACCGCTGTGACACTGCTGACCAGTGTACGGGACGACTTCGCCGGCGGCAGGCAGGTCCGGCGGACATCCGGGCTCCTGTCCCGTGTGATTGACTGGGAACCCCACCCGGTGCTCGATGAACTGGCCCGGGTGGACGAGGATCTGAGCACCCGTTTCGTCCTCAACCTTCGTCTCTCCTTCGACGGCGAACACATCGAACGAATGGCCGCCGCCACCGAGGATGACGTATGGACCGAACTGGCCCACATCCTGCTGGGTGCCGAGCATCGTGACGCCTGGAGCAGCGAGGCGAAACGCAAAGCATGGAAGCGGCAGGTCAGGAAAAACCGTCGCTCAGCGGACGAGCAACCGGTGTTTGTGGACCTTACGTTGAAGGGAAAGCCCCTCTCCCCCGGGGAGCGATACCGGCTGGCCCGCCGCGAGGTGAAGAGGTTCAAATATCTGCAGGCCCTGGCCCTGGGAGGCAACAGCCTGAGGTCCCTGACCAGGAGCTTCGACTCCTGGAAGGACATCGCCCTGATACAGGCCCTGATGGTGCGGATCGGCCGGCAGGACGTCGGAGCGGAGGTTGGCTACCACTACGAACTGTTCATCGACGAGATGCTGCGGCCGGTCACGGTGACCAATGGAATCGTCTACGAGCACCCATCCCCGTTGGGCATCATCGATGCCATGGAGGCTGCGCTGTCGGAAACCCGCGGCAAGGCGGAGGACCGGAGTGACCTCGAGCAGGAACATGTCAGGGCCGGCCGGCAGTGGAAGGGCGACAATTTCGTCGAGCCCTCCAGCTCCCGGCTCAAGGGCGGTGACCTGTTGGTCAACACCGGGGCCGAGCCGGCGCCCGGCGCCCCACCGCTGCCATGCTGGATGTTGCGTCTGTACAGCGACCTTCAATACACCGAGGGCCTTATGCTGCGTGCTGATCTCCGGCAAGACGGCGGGATCAAGGCCGACGAGACCGTCGGTTTTACCCGGTTTTCGCTGGGTGAGCCAACGGCGGTGCAGGAAACACCGTTCATGACGGCGCGGTACTGACTATGACGTGCCCCTGCCCGCCGTCGAGGAGATGGAAGGAGGGGAGGCGTATGTCCTGCTCCTGCGGATCCTCAACGCCGACGGCCTGCCGGTGAGCGAGGAGCAGCAGGTGCGCTTCAAGTGGCTCGAAGGTGGCGGTGAGTCAGTCACCGGTTGTTATTCACCGGCCCTGAGCGACTGAGCACCGCTGACGGTGAGACAGAGGCCCATGAGCGAGCCCATTCACATTCTGGCCTGCAACACCGAGCGTGGCTGGCGCGGCGGCGAGCACCAACTGCTTCTGCTGGCGCGAGGTCTGCGCGACAGCGATGTCCGGTGCACGGTGCTTTGCCGTGCCGACGGTGACCTGCACCGGCGCGCGGCCGCGGACGGTCTGCCGCACCTGGCGGTACACTGTTCCGGCGGTCTTGACCCGCGGCTCATTCGCGCCATCCGCCGTGCCGCCCGCCGCGATGTCGACCTGGTTCACGCCCACACCCCCAATACCCATAGTGCCGGATTGATCGCCACCCTGGGCCTGGCGGTGCCGGTGGTGGTCAGCCGCAAGGTCACATTCACCATCGGCCGCGGCTGGTGGGCCCGGCGCAAATACGGATTACGGGTGGCCCGCTTCATCGCTGTTTCACGTGCTGTGCGCCAGGTCCTGGTCGATGGTGGGGTGAATGCCGATCGCATTGATGTGATCCCCGACGGTGTGGACCCCGGGGGCCTGGCACCCACCCGGGACCGCGACGCCATCCGCACAGAGTTCGGCCTGGCCGATGACACCATCGCCGTGCTCTGTATGGCCGCGTTCACTGCCGAGAAAGGACATGCCGTCCTGCTTGAGGCCTGGCGCCGGGTGGCTGAGATCGTTCCCCAGGCTCACCTGCTGCTGGCCGGTGAGGGGGGCCTCCGCGCCTCTTTCGAGGCCGATGCACCCCCGCGATGCTCGTTTCTCGGCCACCGCAACGATCTGCCCGACCTGGTGAACGCCGTGGAGCTTGCGGTTCAGCCTTCACTGAGTGAAGGTCTGGGTTCGGCCGCCCAGGTGGCCCTCTGGAGCGGGTTGCCCTGCGTGGTCAGCGATGCCGGCGGCCTGCCCGAACTGGTGGACGACGGCAAGACCGGCCTGGTGGTTCCGTCCGGTGATGCCGAAGCCCTGGCTGCCGGCCTGGTCCGTGCGGTCGGCGATGCACAGTGGCGTGCGCAGGCCGGTAAACGAGCCCGGGCCGTTGCCCGCGAACGGTATCATATCGACCGCCTGGTGGCCGCCCACCGCGTCTGCTACCGCAAAACCCTGGGAGCGTGAGTCATGGCAGCCGTCACCGTCACCATCATCACGCTCAACGAGGCCGACCGTATCGCCGAAACACTGGCGGCCGTCCACTGGGCCGACGAGGTGCTGGTGGTGGACTCTGGTTCTGATGACGACACCGTTGCCGCTGCCGGGCGCGCCGGTGCCCGGGTGGTGCAACAGGAATGGCTCGGCTACGGGTCGCAGAAGAACCGGGCCGCAGAACTGGCCCGCAATGACCTGATTCTCAACATCGATGCCGACGAGCGGGTGGATCCGGTGCTCGCTGCTGCAGTGCAGAACCTGCCCGCTGAGCTGCCGCACCCGGCCTATGCCGTGTGGCGTGAAAACTTCATTCAGGGCAAACCCCTACATCACTGGCCATGGGCGCGCGAGTGGCAGGTGCGGCTCTACGACCGTCGCCGTGCCGGGTTCAGCGACGGCAGCATTCACGAGTCAGTGCAGGCCGATCGCGTCGGCCGCCTGCCCGGACGACTGCGCCATGACTCTTACCGTGACTGGCACGACATGTTTACACGCCAGATCCGCTACGCCGAACTGTGGGCCGGGCAGGCCGAGGCCCGGGGCCGGCGGGCGAGACTGCCGGACCTGTTGCTACGCCCGGGCGCGGCCTTCCTCCGCGACTACCTGCTGCACGGCTGGATCTGCTCCGGCGTCATCGGCTGGCAGATGGCCCGTCAGTCGGCCAACAGCGTCTTCATCAAGTACAGCCTGCTGCGAGAACGACTCCGGCAATGACGGTTCCAGCTCCGAACCGCGCGTGCGCATGGAGGAAACCCTCCGTGGCATAGACGGGTGTGTTATGTGCCTGCGAGAGTACAAGGATCGGGGGCAGTCTGACTGCCCCCGATAGTGCCGTCGAGTTTCAGAAATCCCTATTCCTGCCAGACCCAGGAGTTGATCGACATGGTTTCGCTGAGACCGTCGCTCCACATGTAGCCGGTGGACCAGGAACTGCTGCTGTCCCACTCGAAGGCCTCGCCTTCCAGCCCCATGATGTAGTAGACACCGTCTTCGGTGCAGTTGGCCAGGCCGCCGTAGTGCTGCACGCCGTCCAGGTCGAGGCTGACGTCCAGGCCCTCGTTGGCGGTGAAGAAGCCGGAACCGTGAATCCCCTCGTAGGCGTTGATCAGGCCTGCGCCCTGCTGGAAAATGCTGTAGCCCAGTTGACCCGAACCGTCGGTCTCCACCGCCGGCGTGGCGGTACCCATCAGCCGCCCCTTGACCTTGTCAGTTCAGCCATTATTTTGGTGTTGGATCCAGCGGCGGCTTCAGATATATTTTCCGGCCCAGGTGGCCACCATGGCCCCCACATACCTGGCATCCGCTTCGTCGGTCAGCAGGTGGTCTGCCCGGTCAAGGGAGATGAAACTCTTGGGGTGCCGGGCCATGGTGAAGATCTTCGCCGCACTGTCGATCCCCACCACGTCGTCCAGCGGCGAGTGGAAGACCAGCAGCGCCCGGTCCAGCTCGCGGAGTGTCTGCTCCATCCGGCTCTCCTCCAGGTCGTCGAAGAACTCCTTGCGGATACGGAAGGTCCTTCCCCCCAGCGTGATCGCGGCTTCACCGGTGCGGTCCGCCTCCTCCCGGGCGGTGACCAGCCGCCGGCTGACCTGCCCCGGTTCGGCCGGCGCGGCGATGGTGGCCACCGCACGGCAGGAGGGGACCTCCAGGGCGGCCTTGAGCACGGCGGCCCCGCCCAGCGAATGCCCGATGAGCACCCGGGGGGCTTCCAGGGTTTCCTCCATATACCGGGCTGCGGCCACCAGATCGCCCACGTTGGACGAGAAGGTGGTGGCCGAGAAATCACCCTCGCTCTCCCCGAGGCCGGTGAAGTCAAAACGGAATACGGCGATCCCCTCACCGGTGAGGGCCTGGTCGATGTGGTAGACCGCCTTGAGGTCTTTGGTGCAGGTGAAGCAGTGGGCAAAGAGTGCGTAGGCCCGGGGCGCACCCTCTCGGGGAAGATCCAGCTGGGCGCCCAGCCGGAGATTATCGAGACTCCCGGGGAATTTCAGCTTTTTAACTCTCATCGTGACCTCCCGTCTCCGATCTTATCATGCCGGGGCCGATGGCTGAATGCCCGGACGGGCGGCTGCATACTTGGTGTATACTTTTCCCGAAACTGGAGTTCACACCGAGATTAGCGAGGAGCGGGTCATGAAATTCAGGGCATATCGGTCAATGGAATCGAGAGATCAGGTTAGCCGCCGTGACTTCTTCCGCCTGGGCGGCATGGGGGCGGTTCTCGGGGCAGGGCTTGTTCTCGGGCGGCCCCCGGTCTGGGCCGAGGAAGAGAAGAAGGCCGAACGGACACCGCCGCCGCGGACAAAAACGAATATCGATGACGCGATGAAGATCCCGCGGACGGAGCACTCGCTGCCCGGCCGCTTCCCCGGTAAAGTTGTGGAAGTGCACGACACGAAATCGATGGCCGAGGACCAGCCGGTGCCGGTCGTGGTGCAGGCGATGTTCGAAAGGGGGATCAAGGGCCTCACCGGCAAGGACCTCAAGGCGAGTTTCCCCCTCTTCTTCGAAGCCTCTGACGTGGTGGGGATCAAGGTCAACCCGGTGGGACCGGGTTTGATCAGCACCCGCCTCGAGGTGGTGGACGCGGTGGTGGCCTGGCTCAAGGCCGGTGGCATCAAACCGAAGAACATCATCATCTGGGACCGTTTCGACTACATGCTGGCCGACGCCGGGTTCACCCCCGAGCGCTACCCCGGGCTGGGCCTGGAGGGGCTGCAGACCATGGACGAGTCGTACGACCCCGAAAAAGGGGACAGCGGCAAGTGGCTGGACAAGAAGGGCCGTCATCTCAGCCGTGGCAACTTCGACGACAAGGTCTTTTACTGGGCCGACGTGGACGGGCCGAAGGACGAGATGTATCTCAACCAGCACGTGGTCAACGACAAGCACTCCTACTTCGGAACCCTGTTGACCAGAAAGCTGACCAAGATCATCAACGTCCCGGTGTTCAAGAACACCGGAAACGGGATCTCCATGGCGACCAAGAATCTCGGCTATGGCGCGGTGTGCAACACCGGCCGCCTGCACCAGCCCCTGTTCTTCGACGTCTGCACCGAGGTGCTGGCCTTCCCGGCCATCCGGGACAAGCTGGTGCTCAACATCACCGACGGGCTGCGCGGCCAGTATGACGGCGGGCCCATGCCGGCGGCCAAGTTCACCTGGCAGTATGACCGGCTGTTCATGGCCACCGACCCCTTTGCCCTCGACCTGGTCTGCCACGACCTGCTGGTGGAGAAACGGAAGGCGATGAAGGTCAAGGTCAACGAGCACCCCAAGTACACCGAGTATCTGCGCTACGGTGAAAAGCTGGGGCTTGGCGTGGCCGATCCGGGGAAGATCGAGCATCTGAAGGCCTGAAGATGATCAAGCGTTCCCTGGCCGCCGTCCTTTTACTGGTGCTGGCCCTGTCCATCCCTGTGGGCGCCGCCAATTCGATCATGCCTGAAAGCGGCGCCGTTCCCGGATGGGAGCGGGAGGGTGCGCTGCGCCGGTTCACCGCCGCCGATCTCTACGGCCACATCAACGGCGGCGCCGAACTGTTCCTTGAACTGGGATTCAAGGAGTTGCTGGTCCAGCCCTATCGCAACGGCGAGCGGGAGATCGCCGTCGAGGTCTACCGCATGGAGAGCCCCCGGGCCGCCCTGGCCATCTACCTCTTCAAGTGCGGTGAGGAGACCCCCTGGACGGAGATTCTCACGCGGAACTCATCCAACCGGTTCCAGGCCACCGTGCTGCGCGGGGACTGCTTCGTGCTGGTCAATAGTTTCAGCGGCGACCGGACGCTGCGCCCGACCATGGCCGGCCTGGCCGGCAAATTGCTGGAGGTTATCCCGGGCGCAGACTACCGGGGACCCCTTCGCCGCGCTGCCCGCCGAGGGGCGGGTGGCCGGTTCCGAGCGATTGATCCGCGGCGAATATTCGCTGCAGACGCTGTTCACCTTCGGCCCGGGGGACGTGCTGCAGTTGGGGGGAGAGCTCTTCGGCGTGGCCGCGGACTACCGGACCGAGGAGGGCAAGTACCCCGTGACCCGGATCCGGGTCGACTATCCGACGGTGAAGGAGGCGGCCGCGGCATACGCCCACCTGGCTGAACTGCTCGACCCGACACTGGATCTGCTGCGGCGGGAGGGGAACCGCCTGGTGTTCCGCGATTATGCCGGCCGCTTCGGGCTGGTCCAGCTGACGGGAGGGCAAATAAAAATCAGCGTGAACATTGCCGAGAGGCCGTGATGGCTGCCCCCGTCATCCACGTCGCCATCCCGGTGATCGACGAACTGCGGCGGCTGCCGGCCTGCTTTGAAAACCTGGGTGCCCAGACGGTCACTGATATCCGGGTCTGGGTCTGCGTCAACCAGCCCGAGGCCTGGCGTGACGATCCCGAGCGGCACCCGGTGTTCCAGCGGAATCAGGCCACCCTCACCTGGTTGGCAACGCTGGACGAACCCCGTCTCACCATCATCGACCGCAGCAGCCCCGGCATGGGCTGGCCGGAAGGCCGGGGGGGAGTGGGCTGGGCGCGCAAGATCCTTTTCGACCACGTTCTCGCCTCGGCGGATGACCGGGACCTGCTGGTCAGCCTCGACGCCGATACCCTGGTGGAGCCCGACTACCTCCAGTCTGTTCGCCGGCGTCTTTCCCTGGCCCGCGGTGCGGTGGGCCTCTCCGCTCCCTACTACCACCCGATACCGCGATCCGGCCCGGAACGGCACACCACTGAAACGCTGTCCGGTGCGGACCCGTCACGGGACATCCTGCGCTACGAGTTCTACTTGCGCCACTACCTGCTCTGCCTGCTGCGCACCGGATCCCCCTGGGCCTACACCGCGCTGGGCTCGGCCCTGGCCGTACCGGTGGGCGCCTGCCGCCGGGTGGGCGGGATGAGCCCCCGGGCCAGCGGGGAGGATTTTTACTTCCTGCAGAAACTGCGCAAGTTCGGTCCGTTGCTTCTCTGGTGCGAGAGCCCGGTGCGGCCGGCGGCCCGCTACTCGGACCGGGTGCTCTTCGGCACCGGGCCGGCGATGATCGCCGGGCGTCAGGGGCAATGGCACCGCTACCCGATTTACGCCGCGGAGTCCTTCCGCGAGGCGGCCCAAACGGTCGAGCGCTTTCCCGAAATGCACCGGGAAACCGTGCAGACGACCCTGACGCCCTATTGTGCTGAACTTTTCGGCGATGAGGACCCCTGGGCGCCGCTGCGGGCCAACCATCCCACGGAAACGTCCTTTGTCCGTGCCTGCCATGAACGGTTCGACGGGCTGCGCCTGCTCCGCTTCCTCCGCCTGCGACAGAAGGAACGGGCGGAGAGTGACGAGGAGCGACTGCTGGAGGGCGTCCGCTGGTACGCGCCCGAAGCAGCGTCAGCGGTGGAGGCCGTGGTGGCCGCCGGCGGTTTTTCTGCTGCCCCGGTGGATATGCTGAACCGGTTGCGTGACCTGTTGGCCGGGCGGGAAGGCGAGGAACGAAAGCGGCGGGACGGGGTGTTGACCGGGGAGGGCCGGTGAGCGGGCGCTCAGCGGTCGTCGGTTCCGCGGTTGGTGTTGCCGAGCCAGGAGTCGTAGTCGTAGCCGCCGGCCCAGGTCCCCGGCTGGCCGTAAGGACCGGCCGAAGTGGAGAACTCGAATTTCCCCCCGGCAAATTCGTAGTAGCGAAACACCTCGCCATGGGCACCGATCTCGGTCTGGATGCCCGTGGTCAGTTCAGTTCCCAGGCCGGCGTAGGGATTGAGGAAGAGTTTTTCCATTTCCTCCAGTTCCGTCTGGATTTCCACGTTCCCGACAAAACTCTCGTAGCGGTCGTCGAGCTTGAGCCAGGGTACCGGCGGCCGGAAGAGGGCCGGGGCAAAGAGGGTCGGGCCATCGTCGCGGGATGCAGCCGATGGGACTTGCAGCGGCTCGAAGAGCACCCGCTTCTCATAGGTGGCTTCCGAATCCTGGGCCGGACTGTCGGCCGGGCAGAACAGCACCAGTGTCAGGACGATCAGAGGAAATAGCAGTTGTCTTCGCACGGTCACTCTCCTGCGGCCGGTCCGTTCCATTGCCACATATCCACTACTTGAAATATAGACTGAAAAGAAGTGCCAGGCAAATGAAGATTTTGTTTATTCCCCGAAATCGAGATGGGGGTCGGCCCAGAAATGTTCAATCAGTCGTGGCCAGTCCCTCTGGATCATCTCCCGGGGGGAAATGTCAAACCAGTGGGCGGGAAAGAGATCCGCGTAACGGGCCGAAGCGAAGCGGCGGCCCAGCAGCAGGATCACCCCCCGGTCCTCGGGAGTGCGGATCAGCCGGCCCGCGGCCTGGACGGCGCGGTTCATACCCGGGTAGAGGTAGGCGAACTCGAAGCCCTTGCCATCGGTCTGCTGGAAGTGCCGCTTGATCAGTTCGCGCTCGAAGCAGACCTGGGGCAGGCCCGGTCCCACCACGATCACGCCGGCGGCCATCTCGCCCGGATAGTCCACCCCCTCGGCAAAGATCCCCCCCTGCACCGCCAGCACCAGGTGCGGCGCACCCCCCGCGGCCAGCGCGTCGAGGACCTCCGCCCGCTGGCGGAGGTTCATTTCCGGCTCCTGCCGGATCACCGTGAACCCCGAGGTGTCGAGACGCCGCGCCACCTGGCGGAGAAAGGCGAAACTGGGGAAGAAGACCAGGTGGTTCGAGGGGTGCAGGCGCACCGCCCGCTCGATGATCCTGGCGATGGGGTCGTAGTTGGCGGGACGGTCGCGGTAGAGGGTGGATACCGATGGTACAACCAGGGCCAGCCGGTTCTGGGCGGGGAACGGGGAAGGGAAGGAGGCGGTGTCGGTTTTTGTTTTGCGGAAACCCAGCACCTGGCGGTAGTAGGACGCCGGCTGGAGCGTGGCGGACATGGCCGCGGTGCCGCCGAAACTGCGGATGCGGCGGCCCAGTTGCCGACCCGGGTCGAGGCAGAGGATCTTCAGTTCCTCACTCTGGTCCTCGCGCCGGCGGAAGATGTTCACCAGCTCATCGCCATCCAGCAGGGCGGCGCCGGCAAAGCGTCCGAAGTCGGCGGAAAAGCGTAACACCGGGTCGTCCGGCGCGGTTCCGCCCCGGGACTGGTTCTCCAGCAGGTAGAGCACCAGGGCACTGTCCAGCCGTTCCCGGAGCGCGGCGAAGGGCGCCGGGTCGAATTGCACCAGGGTCTCCAATGGGCCGCTGTTATCGTCCCCCGCGTTGCGGCTCACGTCCTCCACCAGGGCTTCCAGTTCGGCAAAAAGGCTTTCCAGACGGCGGTGCGAGCGGCTGCCGCCCGCGGCGAGGAAGGGAAACAGGGCGGCCAGATCGTTCCGTTCGAGGGACGGGGAATAGTAGTCGCGACCCCGCTCCAGGAGGTTGTGGGCCTCGTCGATCACCAGCAGCGTCTCCCGGTTCGCCCCTTCGCTGAACTGCCGCAGGGCCACCGCCGGGTCGAAGACGTAGTTGTAGTCGCAGACCACCGCATCCACCATCCCGCACAAATCGAGAGAGACCTCGAAGGGGCAGATGCCGGCCGCGGAGGCCAGTTCCCGGATGCGGTCCGGCTCGGCCAGCGGCCGGTCCAGCAGGCGGCGATAGATGTCGCTCCGTGCCGCCTTCTCCGGGTAGTCGCGAATGTGGGGGCAGACCTCCTCGTGGCAGATCCGCGTCTCGCACAGACACATGGCGTCCTTGGCCCGCAACACCAGGCTGCGCAGCGGGATATTCGAGGAGGCGGCCACCTTTTCGAGGGTCTCGGCCGCCAGCTTCTGCTGGGTGGTCTTGGCGGTGACGAAGAAGAGTCCCAGCCGGTTGGCCAGGGCGTGCTGCAGGGCAGCCCAGATGGCGGCAGCGGTTTTGCCAGTGCCCGCCGGCGCCGCAGCGAGGATGTCGTGGCCCTTTTCCCAGGCGCCGGTCATTGCCGCGGACAGCTCGTCCTGGCCCGGGCGCATGGCCGGGAAGGGGAAGACAAGGCGGCCGGCCCAGGTCGTGCGGTCTTCCAGCCGTTGCCGCTGTTCCACCACCCGGTGGAGCAGCCCTTCCAGACGGGCTTCCAGCCGGCTCCCGGTCTCCGCCATGTCCTGATCCACCGGCAGCTCCAGGGTGGCTCCGTCGGCGAGGTTGTAGAGGATCAGCAGTCCCCGTACCTCCTCGTCCCCCTCGGACAGCAGGGCACAGTAAATTTCCAGCTGCAACAGGTGATCGCTTCTGGGCTTTATCCCGTCAACAGTGAACCGGGACGGGGGGAAGGTCACCGATTTGATCTCCTCCACCACCTGGAACCCGTTTTCGTCGCGGTGACGGCCGTCCACCCGGCCCTGGACGGTCACCGTCCAGCCGGAGACCTTGAATTCCCGCCGCACCTGGATCTCGCTCTCGTATCCCGGGATTCGCCCGGCCCGCGTCTGCTGCACGTTCTGGTGTGCCCGACTGCCCATGGCCATGCGGTCCGGCAGAGTGCGGCCGGCCGCCCCGCGGGTGCGGAGCAGGGGGTCCCCCAGCACCAGATCACCCACACTCACTTCCAGGGTGCGGGCCTCGCTGTCCAGGCGCAGTGTCACGGCCGGGTTCCTCGGATCGGTTCGGTCACTATGGCGGAAAACTCGGTCAGCAGGTATACTCCGGTGCTTGAAATCGAGCGATTTTATCCCAGGCCCCGGGGAGGGCGCAAAGAGATGCGGACATCCGGCGTGGAGGCCGAAGCGGCGCCTCCGACATATAAACTGGCCGTTTTCGACATGGACGGCACTCTGACCGACTGCGTCAGCAGCTGGCAATACTACCACGAGCGTCTGGGCATCTGGGAGGGCGAGGCCTCGGTGCACCAGGAGCAGTTTCGCCGTGGAGAGATCAGCTATGAGGAGTTTGCCCGCCTCGATGCCGGCCACTGGGCCGGCATGTCGCTGGAACGTCTCCAGCAGATCACCGCCGAGGTCAATTTCCTGCCCGGCGTAGCGGAGTGCCTGAGGCGGATGAAGGAGGAGCTGGGGCTGCGGCTGGCGGTGATCTCGTCGGGCCTCACGGTGATGACCGACCGGGCGCGCCTGGAACTTGGCGTCGATCAGGTCTTTGCCAACCGGCTGGTGATCCGCGACGGGTTGATCACCGGGCAGGTGGACGTGGTGGTGCCCATCGGCGGCAAGGGGCGGGTGCTCCAGTTGATCCAGGAGCGGTACCGCGTCCAGCCGGAAGAGACAATGGCGGTGGGCGACAGCCGGGACGACCTCGATCTCTTTGGCCGCGCCGGTCTTGCCGTGGCCGTCAACCCGCGCCACGAGGAGCTGGCGGAGAGGGCCGATCTGGTCTGTGATTCGGGCGGTTTTCCTGCCATCCTTGACCTCCTGGAGCGGAACGGCCACCCTGGGCCGGCCGAACAAGCTGTTGAATAAAAGACACTTGTTTGGATGTTGGGCTCCTTCTTCTTGACGCCGACCGGTGAAAACCCTATCCTGATCCATCACTGTTACAAAGAGGAAAACCAGGTCCGATGAGTGCCGTACACAAAAAAGATCCTGCGTTTGGCGAAGCGAGGAAAAACGGTAAGTGCTCGCGCTACCCGGGCTTTTTCAAGCTCAATGTCACCGACCGCCTCGACGCCCTCGACAAGTGGACCACTCTCACCGCCAAGCAGAAGTGGATGCTCAAGCAGGAGACCCTCACTCCCGAGCTGGCGGACCTGATGGTCGAAAATGCGGTGGGGGTCTTCGGCCTGCCCCTGGGACTGGCGGTCAATTTCCAGATCAACGACAAGGACTACATCGTTCCCATGGCCATCGAGGAGACCTCGGTGATCGCCGCTGCGAGCAATGCCGCCCGTCTGATCCGCGACCAGGGGAAACTGACCGCCGAAGCCAGCGATCCGGTGATGATCGCCCAGATCCAGATCGTAGACATCCCGGACCCCGAAGCGGCGAAGGCGGCCATCCTGGACAAAAAGGACGACCTGCTCTCGCTGGCCAACAGCAACGACCCGGTGCTGGTGGGGCTGAACGGCGGGGCGCGGGACATCGAGGTGCGGATCATCGATTCGCTCAGCGGGCCGATGGTGATCGTCCACCTGCTGGTGGATACCCGCGACGCCATGGGGGCCAACGTGGTCAACACCATGGCCGAAACGCTCGAGCCCATCGTGGCCGAGCTGGCCGGCGGGGAAGCGGTCTGCCGCATCGTCTCCAACCTCTCGGACCGCCGGATGGCCCGGGCGCGAATGGCGATCAACGTCGATGCCCTGGCCCGCGGCAAGTACAGCGGCCAGGAGGCCGCCGAGCGCATCGTCAAGGCCTACCATTTCGCCGATGCCGACCCGTACCGTGCCGCCACCCACAACAAGGGGGTGATGAACGGCATCGATGGAGTGCTCATCGCCACCGGCAACGACTGGCGGGCGGTGGAAGCCGGGGTGCACGCCTATGCCGCCCGCAGCGGAACCTACAAGCCGGTGAGCAAATATTTCCTCGATGGCAAGGGCAAGCTGATCGGCGAACTGGAGATCCCCCTGGCTGTCGGCATCATTGGTGGGGTCACCGGTATCCATCCTGGCGTGGAAATCCTGCTCAAGATTCTCAACGTCTCCTCCTCCCGCGAACTGGCCCAGCTGGCGGCCAGCGCCGGTCTGCTGCAGAACTTCGCCGCCCTCTGGTCCCTGGCCACCGAGGGCATCCAGCGTGGCCACATGACCCTCCATGCCCGCAACGTGGCCGTCTTTGCCGGTGCCCTGGGCGAGATGGCGATCAAGGTGGCCAAGGAGATGGAGAAGGAAGGTCTTGTCCGATACGATCGGGCCAAGCAGATCCTCAGGAAACTCCTGGTCCGTGAGGCGGACAAGAACGGCACCCCCCCCGAATTCCCGGAAGAAAAGTAACGAATTATGGGGACAGGTGTCTGTCCCTCCTTTTACTTATTCCACCAGCCAGAGGGTCAGCTGGGGGAAGTAGGTGATGAGGATCAGGCCGAGGATGGAAATGATGAGGAAGGGCAGGGCGGCGAGGTAGAGGCGGACGATGGGCTTCTTGAAGCGGAAACTGGAGATGAAGAGGTTCAGCCCCACCGGGGGGGTGGAGTAGCCGATCTCCAGGTTGGTGAGAAAGATCACTCCCAGGTGCACCGGGTTGACGCCATATTCCAGGGCGATGGGCGCGATCAGCGGCACCACCACGACCAGTGCGGAGAAGATGTCGAGCATGGCCCCCACGACGAGCAGGAAGATGTTGAGCACCAGCAGGAACATGATCTTCCCCGAGACGTGGGACTGCATGCTTTCCAGGATCTGGAAGGGCACTTCGGCGTCGATGAGGTAGTTGGTGTAGGCCAGGGCTGCGCCGAGGATGATCAGGATCCCGCCCACCAGCACCATGCATTCGCGGACGATGCGCGGCAGGTCGCGCAATTTCACGTCACGGTAGAGCACCACCTCCACCAGCAGGACGAGAAAGGCGGTGAGGGCCGCCGCCTCGCTCACCGCCAGCCAGCCGCTGAAGATGCTGCCCAGCACGATCACCGGCAGGGGCAGTTCCCACTTGGCCTCCCAGATTGCTTCCCCGGCCTCCTTCCAGTTGAAGGGTGTCCGCTCGGTGCGGCCGCGGGCGCCGGTGAACACGCCGTAGACCCCGATCAGGGCCACCATCAGAATGCCGGGCACCAGGCCGCCGCGAAACATGTCGTCCACACTGACCGAAGCGACGATGGCGTAGAGAATAAGCGGGATGCTGGGGGGGAAGAGCAGGCCCCGGCTGCCCGAGGTGGTAATCAGGCCCAGGGAGAACCTTTCGCTGTAGCGTTCGGCGATCAGGGCCGGGTAGAGCAGGCCGCCGAGGGCGATTATGGTCACCCCCGAGGCGCCGGTGAGGGCGGTGAAGGCGGCGCAGGTGACCAGGGCCACCAGGGCCAGGCCGCCCGGCATCCAGCCCATCAGCGCCCGCGAGACACGCAGCAGCCGTTTGGGGCTGCCGCTTTCGGCCATCAGGTATCCGGAAAAGGCGAAGAGCGGGATGCTGATCAGGATCGGCATGTTTGCCATGCGGTACATCTCGATGATCACCAGCGAAGAGTCCAACTCCACCATGGCAAAGCTGGCCAGTGCGCTGGTGGCGATGACCACGAAGAGCGGCACGCCGGCGATGGCCAGCAGCACCACCAGGATACCGAGGAGGATGGTCATGCCGCATCCTCCCCGAAGGTCTCGTCCGCATCGTTCCGCCAGGCGCTGCGCGCCGAGGTGATGGCAAAGATGAAAAAACGGACAGTGATGATGACGAATGCGGCGGGCAGGATCAGCTGGACGATCCAGGTGGGGATGTCGAGGAACGCGGTTCCGCCGAACTCCAGCTCGTCCCGGACGAACCGCACCGCCGCCCAGGACAGGATGCAACAGATACCGGCAGAGAAGAGGTTGGTCAGCGCGGAGAGAATCGCCTTCCCGCGGGGCGGCAGCAACTGGGGCAGGACGTCCATCTTGATGTGCCGGCCGTCACGGGTGGCCATGGCGGCGCCGAGCATGCCGGTCCAGAGCACCAGGTGGCGCAGGAACGGATCGGCCCAGAGAATGCTGACCTCGAAGATGTTGCGCAGGACAATCTGGCCAAAGGCCATCAGGATCATGGCCACCATGAGAGTGGTCATCAGACCGGACTCCAACTGGTGCAGGGTCCGGATCACGCCCCGGCCGGTTGTTCCGCGCTCGCTCATTCGCCTCCCTGCGCCTGGCGAAACTCTTCCAGGTAGCCCGTGACCAGGGCGTGGAATTCGGCTGAGTAGCCATTTCCCTTGAGCCTGGCTTCCACCTGGCTGCTGAGTTCCCTGAACTGCCGCAGCCCTTCCTTGGTGGGCTGGACCACGCGGATGCCTTCTTTCTTGAAGACCTCCACCGCCTCCTTGTTCTCCTTGCGCGTTTCTCTGGACAGTCGGTCGATGTGCTTCCTGCAGATGTCATTGACCGTCTGCTGCAGGCCGGGCGGCAGGCTGCCGAAGCTCTTTTTCGTCACCAGCAGGCCGCCGGTGGAGTAGGTCAGCGGCAGGTCGGTCATCGTTTCCAGCCGGGTGAACCACTGCAGGGCGATAACGCCCAGGGGGGTATTGAATGCCGTATCCAGCAATCCGGTCTGCAGACCGGTGAGCACGTCGCCCACATCGACGCTCACCGGGTTGACCCGGGCCTCACTGAAGATGGTGCTCATGATCGGGTCGTTGCCCCACATCCAGGGCTTGGCCTGGCGCAGGTCCTCCACGCTGCGGATCTCCCTGCGCGAGAAGCAGTAGGTGAAACCGAGCTGGGGCCAGCCGAGGATCACGTAGCCCTTCTTGCCGAATTCCTGCTCCAGCCGCGGCTGGAGCTTGTCCAGAACGTAGTTGAACTCCTGGTGGCTCCGGAAGAGCAGCGGCAACCCCATGGCCCGCAGGTCGGGGTAAATCTCGGTCAGACCGGTGCCGGTGAAAGCGCTGCCGTGGACCTGGCCCACCCGGATCTTGCGGATCACATCCGACTCGCTGCCCAGCACGCCTCCGGGGTAGACCTTGAACTTCACCTGCTGCCCGGTCTTTTCGTAGACCTCGGCATTCATCTCGTGGAAGATGTCCATCCAGGTGCTGCCGTCCGGGGCGAGGGTGGCCACCTTGATCGTGTGTGTGGCTTTGCCCAACCGTTTTGTCGCTGCGCTGGCCCGGGTCCCGGCCAGCAGGACGGTGAGGGCGAAAACGGCGATCAGGGTCAAATTGAAGACCGGCCACCTGCCTTGCCTGGTCATGTGCAAACCTCCCTAAGAAAACCTGCTCTGATTCAGGCAGGGCAGGTGCGGACTGGTTGTCAGAAATAGTCTTCGGACAGCTCCAGCAGCGTCCGGGCCTTGATCCGGGCCACCTCGTTCATCAGCCGGCTCTCCGGGTAATCCTCCACCGGCGCATCCAGAACCTGGCGGAGCAGCGATTCGTATAGTTCCTGGTCGAACACCTGCCGGGCGTAATACTCGGCGTAGAGCACTCTGGTCATTAGGAATTTCTCCCCGCTGAACTCCAGCGCCCGCTCGAAGTGGGCTCGCGACTGCTCCGGTTTGCCACCGAAGGCCTCGGGCTTGACTCCGTAATAGATCCCGAAGAAGAGGTGCGGGCCGCCGTAGAAGTGCCCCTCGTCAAGTTCCAGCAGCCGCTCCATCAAGGCCACCAGCTTCGGCTGTTCGGCGATGGCGGCCATTGAATCCTTGTTGGCTGTAATCCAGCCGGCAAGGCAGCTTCCGGCAAGAAATACATCGGGGACGTCCTCCCTGACGATGGTGGGGAGAATCCCCTCGAAATCCCGACTGGGACCGCGCAGGGCGGCAGCGATTTCCGGCCGGGTCTGGTCCAGCAGGCGCAGGCTGTAGCTCCTGGCGCGGGAATAGAGGTGGACCAGCCGCTCCGGCTCTTCCTCGGGGACAAAGGCCGAGGCATAGGAGGAATAGGAACGGGCAGCGGTGCGCAGCAGGGCCACGTCGTCGGGTGAAGAGATCAGCAGCCCGTCCATCAGCAGCATGTAGGCCGGCAGCGCATCCTGCACCATCCGCACATCGGGCTGGCTGGCAATGGCGTCGCTCAGTCCGTCAAAAGTGGAGCCCATCATCTTTGCCGGCAGTTTCTTTGTCAGGCCGCAGCCGGTGAGCGGCAGAACGGCCAGGCAGATCAGCAGGGCAACTGCCGCACACCGCTCGATTCTGCTCCTGCCGGCGGCCGGACGAGGTCTGATCATCCCTGTTCCCTTTCTCTGACCAGTGTAATGGTTTCCAAATTGACGGTCCGGATCATTATACCCGACCGGTGAAGGCGGCCAAAGAGGGGGGTGGTGCGAGGCCGGCGTGATCGGACCTCACGATCAGGACAGGTTCCGGGGCAGCGGGGCACCGGCCCTGCGGTAGCATTCGATCAGCTCGTTCTTCAGTCCGGCCGTGGCTTTCGATTTCGATCCCTCGGGCCCTTCCCACTGCACCTTGAGGATCGGCTCGGTCTGCGAGGGACGGATGGTGAGCACTTCGTCCATTTTCTTCGAGAAGTGCTTTATCGACTCGCTGCAGCGGAACTGCAACCTGGGTCCCAGATCGGGGATACTGGTCTTGAACCTCGACGACACCTCGCGCAGCAGGGCCACCCGGTGCTCTTCGGGCAAGGCGAACCGCTTGGACCAGACCTTTGTCGACCCGTCGTCCACCTCGTTCAGGATCCCTTCGGCCATCTGGCGGAAGTTCTTCCCCGAGGCGTAGACCGACTGCACCAGGTGCAGGCTGGCCAGCAGGGCGTCGTCCACCGCCACGTGGCGGTAGCGCTGGTCCTCGTCCAGCGGAGTGAAGAGGAAGTGGCCGGAGGTCTCCCCGCCGAAGAGCAGCCGTTCCTCGAGGATCGTTTCCTTGAACTGCGGGTTGCCGGGCTCGCGGATGATGCAGAGGCCGTCCTGCAGGTTGCCGGCAATCCAGCGGATGACCGACAGCGGCAGCTGGGTGTCGGCGGCGAATCGCGCCTCGCCCGCACCCCGAACCTGCTGCACCAGGAAAAGCGTGGTCAGCTCGGGGCCGAAATACATCCTGCCGTTGCCGTCCACCACACTCAGGCGGTCACCGTCACCGTCAAAGGCCAGGCCGAGGATCGCCGACTCCTGGTACGAGGAGACCGTGCTGGCCAGGTTGATCATGTTCAGCTTCCGCGAGGGATCGGGAGAGTGGGCGGAGAAGGAGCGGTCCGGTGAGCAGTAGAGCTTGTGGGTGTAAAGGCCGAGGTCGCGCTCGTAGACCTTGGTCGCCCGGGGGCCGATCAGGCCGTGCCCGCCATCGATGACCACCGTGGCCAGCAGTTCACGATTCATTTTGCCGCGCAACTGGTCCACCATGCGGTCGACAATCCGGTTGTACTGGGGATTGATGTTGTGCCGTTGCCGGATGCCCGGGGTGGTGGAAATGCGCCAGTTGTCGTTGAGCGCATCCATGGCCAGCGACTTCAGCTGGTCACCGCACAGCGGCCGCTGTTTGACCACGATCTTCATCCCGTTCTCGTGTTTCTCGCAGTGCGAGGCGGTGATCATCACCGACCCGGCCACCGGCAGGTCCTCCACGAGAAAGTTGGCCAGGTAGGTCACCGGGGTGGGGGTCATGCCCAGATCGAGCACGTTGACGCCGGTCTCGTTCACCGCCTTGATCAGCGCTTTCTTCAGCGGCTCGGTGCTCTCGCGGTTGTCGCCGCTCACCGCCAGATACTGGCCCTCTTCCAGGCGGGATCCCAGGGCCCGCCCCAGCCGGCGCATGTAGTGCGGCCCGAAATACTTGGAGTCGCCCCGCAGGTCATAAAGCCGCAGCGTGCGTTCGAAGCCGATCATCAGGTTGAGAAAGAGGTAGTCTTTGCTTCCCAGACGGTAGTAAAGCTTGAAGGCGTCCGAACCGTTTTCGCTGGCCATTCCTGCCTCCCTGGAACCATGATTGCCCGTTGTCGAGGCTGCTATGAATTGTTGCGTTTGAACGCGTTCGGGTCGATCTCCAGCTGCTTGAGACGGGTCTGCAACGTACTGCGGGTGATGCCCAGCAATTTGGCGGCACGGGTCTGCGTGCCGCGGGCGTGGGCCAGCGCCATGGAGATGATCGCCCGCTCGAGCCCCATCGGGGCCTGCTGGAACGCTTCCGCGGTGAAAGGGGATTCTGACTGCCCGTTGAGCAGGGTGAAGAGGGCCCGGCGCAGCGGGTTCATCTCCTCCTCGTGGCTGCCGCCCTGCCGCGGGTGGCCGTCCTCAAACTCGAGGACCGCCTGGCGGTCGATGGCCGGCTGGGTCCAGCGAACGGACAGGTCACGGGAAAGTCGCCGGAAATCGGTCAACTTGCGGCTGTGCAGCCGGTTGACCAGTAGTTCCACCGCGGAAGGGGAGAGGGCTTTGAGCGGGATGCCCAGTTCTTCGGCCCACTCCTCGAAGAGCTGCTGAAAAATATTGGCCACCGCCCTGGGCCGGTTGCCGGAGGAGAGCCGCGAGAGCGGCCCGCGGCCCAGCTGGCGCGCTGCCGAGGGGCCCGGGGGTTCCGGGGACAGGTTGCGCCGGTCGCGCTGGCAGACCAGGCACTCCAGGCGCCTTACGGCTGACCGGGTGCGTTCGGGGGGAACTTCCACCACCTGGCACCCCTTCAGGCTGTATGCCCAGTACAGCACCTCGGGGTCAGGGTCGCCGGGGGTGATCAACACCACGAAGGAGCGGCCACGGCGGGCGAACGATTCCGCCTGTTCCACCGACTCCTGGTCCGGCTCCTGGCCGTCCACCACCACCAGGGGGAGCCGGGCCCGCACTCCGGGGATGGAGAGCCGCAGAGTGCCCCCCTTGTCCCGGCGGAGGATCAGCCGGGTATCGTCGGGCAGCAGGCCGAAGAGAGCATCCACCCTCTCGTCGGCAGTATCCTGTGGCAGTGCCGCTTGTGGCATGGTCATCTGAAATTGTGTTCGTTAATTTCCGTCTGCTGAGGCCGCCTCTAACGCCCCCCCTGATCGCATTCACCGACACTTCCCCCGGGGGCCGAACAACTTTGTCGTAGTGGAGGAATACGTGACCGATCATAGCATGGATGAGATGCACTGCAAAACCCCGTGGTTGCTGGATTTGACAAGAACCGGCGCTTCGGATAGATTGGGGCTCCTCCACCCGGGACTGCTGAAATTCCAAGTGCTTGATACGCAAACAATAGCGGTTTTTTCGGGTCTGGTTTTGGTGAAGATCGCCGCTCACGGCGGGGCGCTTTTTTTAACGGGGACGGTTGCCGGTGCACGCCGGCGGTCCCGGGCCGGCATGGCAATCGGGTGCGACGGGCCCACAGGTGAGATTTGATGTATGACCTTTCGTTCGTCCGCGAAAACGTCGAGGCGCTGATCGCCAAGATCGCGACCCGCGGTGAAGAATTGAACCTGGATGAGTTCATCCAGTGCGACGGCGAGCGTCGCCGCCTGCTGACGGAGGTGGAGAGCCGCAAACAGGAGCGGAACGTGCGGTCCAAAGAAATCGGCGCCCTGCGCAAGCAGGGGCAGGACGCTTCCGCAGCACAGGCCGAGGTGCGGCAGCTTTCCGAGTCGATCAGGGAGAGCGACCAGCGGCTCAAGGAGTGCGAGGCCACGCTGCAGCGGATCATCGAGCGGATCCCCAACCTGCCGCACGCTTCGGTGCCCCTGGGCGCCAGCGAAAAAGACAATCCGGTGGTACGGGTGGTGGGCGACAAGCCGTTGATGGATTTCCCGGTCAAAGCCCACGACGACCTGGGCGTGGAACTGGGCATCGTTGACTTCAAGCGGGCGGCCCGGATGACCGGCAGCCGCTTTGCGCTGCTCCGCGGGGACGGGGCCCGGATGGAGCGGGGGCTGGCCAGCCTGATGCTCGACATGCAGACCAGGGAGCACGGCTATCTCGAGGTGATACCGCCGTATATCGTCAACGCTGGCAGCCTCTTCGCCACCGGCCAACTGCCGAAGTTTGCCGAGGACCTGTTCAAGCTGGAGAAGCAGGAGGGGCTGGACTACTACCTGATTCCCACCGCCGAGGTGCCGGTGACCAACATCCATGCCGGCGAACGTCTGAAGGGCGCGGAGCTGCCCATCCGCTACACGGCCTTCACCCCCTGCTTCCGCAGTGAGGCCGGCTCCTGGGGCAAGGACACCAAGGGCCTGATCCGGCAGCACCAGTTCAACAAGGTGGAACTGGTCAGTTTTGTGGAACCGGACGAATCCTACAACGAACTGGAGCGGCTCACCGGCCACGCCGAGGCGGTACTCCAGCGGCTGGGGCTGCACTACCGGGTGGTGAGCCTCTGCACCGGCGACCTCGGCTTCTCAGCGGCCAAGACCTACGACCTGGAGGTCTGGGTGCCGAGCCAGAACACCTACCGCGAGATCTCGTCCTGCTCCAATTTCGAGGATTTTCAGGCCCGCCGGGCCGGGATACGCTTCAAGCCCGAGGGGGGCGGCAAGGCGGAATACGTGCACACCCTCAACGGGTCGGGCCTGGCAGTGGGGCGCACCATGGTGGCCCTGCTGGAACAGTACCAGCAGGCCGACGGCAGCGTGCGCATCCCCGAGGCGCTGCAGCCCTACATGGACGGGATGGATGTCCTCCGGTAAACCTTGACATCCCCAACCGCATTCCCTAGACTCACCACGTTTTGAGGCGTGACACGGAGGGATGGCCGAGTGGTCGAAGGCGGCGGTCTTGAAAACCGTTGAACGCAAGTTCCGTGGGTTCGAATCCTACTCCCTCCGCCAGCCTTGACACGCGATCCGGGGGGAATCGTCACCACACGATTGAACCGCGGAGCGTGAAACAGACATATGGAGAGGTGCTGGAGTGGCTGAACAGGGCTGCCTGCTAAGCAGTTGTAGGGGAAACCTTACCGGGGGTTCGAATCCCCCCCTCTCCGCCAGCCCCAACAATTCGGACCCTCGCCTTGCTTTTCCAGCAGGGCGAGGGTTTTGACTTTCGTGTGGGCGATGTAAAACGGTTTTGGTCGCCATTCCCTTGAATCCTTGCGAACACTGACAATCCCCGCCACAGGCGAAAGCCGTATACTCCCCCAAAGATCCTTCACCGCGAGAACTGACGCCGTTGTATTCATCTCCAGCGTTCAATCGTATGCTCCATGGCAATATAGAATCACCCGAACCCTTCAAACTTAGAATCGGCAACGAGTAAAACGGCCCATGTTCATCCTGAGTGGATTGACTCGGGAAAAGATCTTCCCTACTCTTTTCCGTTGAAGAATTCATATATGATGAGACGGCTGCGAAACGTAAATAACCTCAGACAATTCTCTTTCGAATCAAGACGTTATCGCTGCGGGGAATATTTACAGGGATTGGATAATGGATGCTGAAGGATCATGCGTCCCCTTCCCGGCCAGGAAGACCGCAGGTATGGAAAGTGTGGAGATTTCCAGATGAGAAGACTTGCTGAGGTTGAGGAACGATTCGGCCGACGGCTGGGCAGCCAATTCCACCTGGCGGAGCTGGCCACGATCCTGATCTACTTACCTGTCATTTTCTTCATCGGCTGCCAGACCAGGCCGGAGTTCCCGCAAGTGGAGAACTACGATTTTATTGCCGCTTTCAATGAAGCCGAGGTGGATCTTGGCCAGCAGGCAATCGCCATCAACAAATCCTCCCAGCTCCTGGAAAGCGGCTTCAGGAAGAGCCCTGAATCGGCTCATGCCCAGGCCTCCACCCCCCAGGTGCGGCTCCGGTTCGACTCCCCCTGGGAGCGCTCTGCCACCCGTCTCGGCATGGCCTTGCGCGCCTCCCGGTCCGGACGGGTTCGGATCATGCTCAACGGGGAGGACCTGGGGGAAACGTCGGTCAGAGAAACTGAAAGGAATTATTTCTTGAAGGTGCCGGCGGGCCTTCTCCAGCCCCAGGCCAACCTGCTGACTCTCCAAACGCTGGATGCCGTTGGTGTCAGCCTTAGCGCGCTGGTGCTCCCCCCCACCTACAGCATGATTCAGTTCCAAAACCGGCGGACTCAACTGCTCCCCGGACCGCCGCCTACCAGGCTGACCTACCGGTTGCGGGCCGCCGGTTCGTCACGGCTGACCTTTGAGACCGCGTATGACTTTCCGGCCGCTGCCGTTCCAGAGGGGAAGTTGGTCTTCGAGGTCACCGCCTCGAGCGGATTTTTCTCGAGATCGCTCTTCAAAAGAGAGGTGATCCTGGGCCCCGACAGTCCGGCCCAGGCCGCTGAATCCGCCGTGGTCGAACTGGGCGCCCTGGCCGGGGAAGGGGTGGATCTGACCTTCGGCACCACTTTCAAGGGCAAGACATGTCTGCCCCTGGCTGGAAATGTGGGCTGGGTGCGGCCGCAGCTCCGGTCAGTTGCTCCCCCCGGGGAGGCGTCGAAGCCGTCGCTCATCGTCTGGCTGGTGGACACTCAGCGCGAGGACCACATGGGCTGCTACGGTTATCAGAGGGCAACCACGCCCCACACCGACGCCTTTGCCCGGGAGGCCGTCCAGTTCCAGAACATGCTCTCCAACAGCTCTTGGACCAAAGCCTCCATCGCCACACTCTTTACCGGACTCCACCCCTCGGCTCACGGCGCGGTGGGCCGCACTGACCGATTGTTGCCCCAGGTGACCACCCTGGCCCAGGTGCTGCGGGAAGCGGGATACCGCACCACGGCTTTCTCCGCCAATGCCGTCTTCCACTCCAAGGGCTGGGACATCTGCCGGGGTTTCGAGGAGGTATACACCTTCCGTGTCCATAGGAGCCGGGAAGGCCGCGGGACTCTAAAAATACTCTCCGATCTTGTCCCCTGGCTTGAAGAGGTTGGTGATGAGCCCTTCTTTCTCTTCATCCACACCGTCGATCCCCATTCCCCCTATCGACCGCCGCCAGAGTACTGCCGGATGTTCAATAAAGTCTACCGCGGGCGGTTCACCAAGAAGGTGGGTGATCCTGGTCAGTGGGTGGGAGTGGCCACCGAAGCCGAAAAACGGCAGTTCGAGGCCCTCTACGACAGCGAAATTGCTTTTGGCGACCACTGCTTCGGCCGCTTCATCAGCATGCTGAAAAAGCTGAAGCTGTATGACAGCTCGTACACCCTCTTTCTCTCTGACCACGGGGAGGAACTCAACGACCACCGGAACTGGGGTCACGGGAATTCACTGCACGAGGAACTGCTCCGACTGCCCATGCTCCTGCGGCTGCCGGAGGAGCGGCAAGCGGGCACCGTGGTGGGCGGAACAGTGAGTGGGATCAACCTGATGCCCTCACTCCTCGAGTGGCTCAAAATCGAGGGGCCGGCAGGGCCGGGAGCGAGTTTCGCCGCTGCGGTTGAGGCGGGGCGTGATCCCGAGGCCGTCGAGATTCTGGCCGAGCAGGCACTGGACAAGCACAGACTCTACAGCCTGACCAGCGGTAACTACAAATATATCCTGCGGCTCGACCCGCAGCAGGAGGAGGCTTTCTACGATCTCGGAACCGACCCGGCAGAGCAACAGAACCTGTTCGGATCACACGCGGCCCAGGCCGCTCCCCTGGCTGCCCGTGTGGCCACTTACCGGGAGGCGGCCGAGCGTGGCACGAGAGTGGTATTCGTCAATCCCACAAAAACTTCGGTCAAAGGTGAGATCGTGGCCCAGACGCCGATCACCACCGTGCGGGGGATCAAACTGAGCAGCTCTCAGGGCGTGCCCTACGGGTTGTCGGAAGATCGGCGGCGGCTCTGGTTCAGGTTCAGTGTGGAAAAATGGCCGCGTGGATTTATCTTTGACCTCGAACGGCCAGAATTGGGTGCCACCCTTCATCTTGACAGCCTGGACGAGCACGCGGAGTGGCCGATCTATCTCGGCGGGGGGAACCAGCCCGCGCCCGCTGTTCCGGTGGATTTGGTTGGTCCGGAACTGTTGGCGGGGAGTGGCAAGTCGATCGTTCCGTCGGATCCGAAGATCGGCTGCTTTGTCTGGCGGATACCGGGTGGGGGAGACATGGGACCAACCAAACTCTCCGATAAGGAGACTGAAAACCTCCGGGCCCTCGGATACATTGAATGAATGGTCGCGGTGTCGTACACACCGGAGCCACGCTCCTCGGTCACTTCGATGGTGTGACCGCCCACAGCAAAGCTCACGGTTGTGATCTCATGCGCCTCCAATTTATCAGCGATCTCCCGGTAGGTTAAGCCGAGGAGTCGCAGCTATTGGGCTTTTGTAGCTAGTGTCTGGTATAATGCCAGTCGTTTGATGGGTTTTAGTTGGATGGTAACGGTGGTTTTGGATATCGTCTTTTTGATACCGGCTCCCGCCAACGGGCCCGGACACGCGGCAAGTCTCAAGACCCGGGGCTTGCCGTTTTCATTGTTCGACGGGAGGGTGAGATGACCGCTGACCAGAACAGCCACTGCCGTGTCCGCTTCGCCCCCAGTCCCACCGGGCACCTGCACGTGGGGGGAGCCCGGACCGCGCTTTTCAACTACCTTTTTGCCAGAAGGCATGGCGGCACCTTTATCCTGCGCATCGAGGACACCGACCGCGAGCGCTCTTCGGCCGAGATGACTGCCGGCATCATTGACGGCCTGGCCTGGCTGGGCCTCGACCCCGACGAGGGGCCGATCTTCCAGTCGGACCGGGGTGAACTCTATGAGCAGTTCGCCAACACGCTGCTCGAGGCGGGATATGCCTACCACTGCTACGCACCGAAGGAGCTGATCGAGAAGGAGCGCGCTGCGGCCCAGAAAGCCGGCACATCCTACAACGCCCGCTTCGCCCGCCAGTGGAACGCCGACAACGCGGAGCAGCGGAAGGCCGAGGGCATCCGGCCGGTGCTGCGCTTTAAGGTGCCGGAGGGGGAGACGGTGGTGGAGGACCGCATCGTGGGTACGGTGCGGTTCAGCAACGAGGAGATCGAGGACTTCATCCTCCTGCGCTCCGACGGCTCGCCCACCTA
The DNA here is from genome assembly GCA_963836075.1 of uncultured Acidobacteriota bacterium. Taxonomy (GTDB): domain Bacteria; phylum Acidobacteriota; class JAQAZP01; order JAQAZP01; family JAQAZP01; genus JAQAZP01. The sequence goes on along the minus strand of CAWIIB010000001.1, from coordinate 1,158,943 downwards.
CCACATCAGCGTGGTGGCCGACGATGCCGACCTGGGCGTGACCCATGTCATCCGCGGGGTGGACCACCTGACCAACACCTCGAAGCAGGTGCTGCTCTACCAGGCGGCCGGACTGCAGCCCCCGGTCTTCGCCCACCTGCCGCTGATCCTCGGCGAGGACCGCAAACGGCTCTCCAAGCGTCACGGCGCCACCTCGGTGCTGGAGTTTCAGCGCGAGGGCTTCCTGCCCGAGACCATGTTCAACTTCCTCGCCCTGCTCTGCTGGTCCCCCGGGGAGGACCGTGAGATCTTCAGCCGCAAGGAGGCCATCGAACTCTTCGCCCTCGAGGACGTCACCTCATCCGATGCGGTCTTCGACATGAAGAAGCTGGAGTGGATGAACGGCCAGTATTTCAGCGCCATGAGCGGTGAGCAGCTGATCCCGCTGGTCAAGCCGGTGCTGGAAGAAGAGGGGTTGTGGAGCGACGACCTGGAAGGGGACAGAAGGACCTGGTTTGCCGGCCTGCTGGAACTGCTGGCCGAGCGTTCCCGCCGCCTGCCCGATTTTGCGGCCCAGGCCCGGCCCTACCTCACCGACGAGTTCGACTACGACGCCAAGGCGCGCAAAAAGCACCTCAAGCACGAAGGCCTGGCCGGACACCTGGCCGTCTGGGCCGATGAACTGGAGAAGAGCGCCACCGATGATCTCACCCCGGAGGTGACCGAACAGTTGCTGAGATCCGTGGCCGACCGCCTGGACATCAAGGCCGCCTGGTTGATCCACGCCTCCCGGGTGGCCGTTCTGGGGCAGGCCGTTTCCCCCGGCATCTTCGATGTGCTGGAGAAGATCGGTAAGCCCCGTACTGTCCAGCGGATCCGCCGACTTATCGCCACACTGGAGGAATAGACGGAAAGCCCCGTAAAACGGGCGAAACAGGGCAACTTCTGCTTGACATCAGAGGTCAGTCTGGTATAAAAATTGCCACTCTTGCGGAGCAATCCGATAAGAGAAGTATGTTGGGATGTCGTCCAACGGCAGGACACATGACTCTGGATCATGTTATCGGGGTTCGAATCCCTGCATCCCAGCCATACCCGGCTTCGGCCGATCTTTGAAATCTTTCGGGGCTATCGTCTAGGGGTCAGGACAGGTGATTCTCAGTCATCAGACCGGGGTTCGATTCCCCGTAGCCCTGCCAAGTAAATATTAAGGGTCAGGTGAAACCGCCTGACCCTTTTTTTTAATTTCCCCTCAATAATTCATTCATTTTTGGCGATCAGTGTGGTCGAACCCGGATTGCCCCCGGTAATCGGTGAACTCGGTGTATCGATCTCTATATTCATGAATGGTTTGGAGGGCTCACGATGAAGGCAGCTGCCTGGTGGGAGCCATCTCCTTGATGTTCTGTCTTTGTTTGACAACAGTGGCCTGGGCGCAGCTGTTCGAAACCAGACTCGACGTTTTATTAAATATCGGGGGATTTGATCCCTTGACATGAATGTTGTGAAAATAATAATATACATAAAGCTGAAAAGATGTTTTGTACAAAACATCAATTGGAGGGATTATCTTGTGCGTCAAGAGTGTCAGTCAGGTCAGGAGCGAGTTTTCAGAAATTCTGAATCGGCTGCTGTACCAGGGAGAGCGTGTCACCATCGAGAGGCATGGCAAAAAAATTGCAGCGATGATTACAGTTGAGGACCTTGAACTGCTTCAGATGCTTGAAGATCATCTCGATATGGATGCGATTCGAAAGGCACGGAAAGAGTCCGATATCACGCCATGGGAGGACATTAAGACTGAGTTGGGTTTGTAAGAGGTTCAGGTGCCCTACAAAATTGTATTCCGGAACGCTGCCAAGCGGAGTTTCCGCAAAATCCCCACAGAGTTCCAACACCGAATCGCAAACACCATCGATGCGCTTGCTGAAGAGCCCAGACCTGGAGGCATCGAGAAGATTGGGGGGGCGAGCGGGGATGTATACAGGTTAAGGGTTGGGGGCTATCGTATTTTGTATGAGATCATTGACGATCTGATCGTCGTTGAGATTATTGCCGTCGGTGTTCGTGGTCAGATTTATAAACTGATCAAGCAACTCAAGCGATAACCATCTTGATCCCTATTCTGGACAACTCCGTACTTGATGGCGTATCTTCACCTCTTTACAGGAGCTGGGGATGGTTACGACTGAACACAATACGGCGCAGGTGAATCCAGGAGATCAACTGGATCTGCGCATCCTCGACATCGCTTCCGACGGCCGGGGGGTGGCCCGGCTGGAGGACGGCCGGGTTGCGCTGATCGAGGACGTGGTGGACGGCGAGCTGGTGCGGGCCAAGGTCAGTGCGGTGCGCAAGAAGCATTTGGAGGCCGACCTGGTAGAGGTGCTTGAGCATTCAGTCCACCGGGCGGAGCCGCCCTGCCCGATCTACGGACACTGCGGGGGCTGCCGCTACCAGCACATCGACTATCCCCACCAGCTGGAGTTGAAGACCAAGCAGGTACAGGACGCCCTGGAACGGATCGGTGGTCTGGAGAGCGTGACGGTGGAGCCGACCGTAGCCTGCCCCTTGCCCTATGGCTACCGCAACAAGATCGCCCTCCATTCCATGGGCAAGCGGCAGGGTGAGCGGTATCTCGGTTTCAGGGCCCGGCACGGCCGGGACCTGCTGCCGGTGGAGCAGTGCCTGATCGCCGAGGAGGGGATCAACGCCGCCGTGGCCGCGGTGCAGAAGCATATCAGGGAGTCGAAGCTGCCGGGGCGGTTGCCGCACCAGGTGGTTTTCCGTTCCGATGGCCGGCAGGCCTACCAGGACTGGTTGGTGCCCCCGCCTCCCGAAGCACCGCTGCCGCCAAAGACCTTTGACGTGGCAGAAGATCTGCTGCCCGGCGGCCGTGTGCTGGTGCCCGACACCGCTTTTTACCAGACCAATTACGCCACCCACCGCCTGCTGCTCAACGTGGTGCGATCGGAGGTGGAGCAGCTGGCGGATTCGCTGGGATCGTTGCCCTACCTGGTGGACGCCTATTGCGGTGTCGGTGTTTTCCTGCTCCTGCTGGCCGACCTGGTGGGGGAGGGGGTGGGGATCGAGTCGCACAAGGGCGCCATCCGGGCGGCCACGGCCACGGCTGAGCGGGCCGGGGTGACCAATCTGCGGTTCCTGCGCGGCGAGGTGGCCCGGACGCTGCCCGGACTGCTGAACGAACTGCTGCCGGCCCACGGCGCGGAGAAGGGAGTGATCCTGGTGGACCCGCCCCGGGCCGGCATGGACCCGGAGACGGTGGCGGAACTGGTGCGGCGGGGCGTGGGCACCCTGATCTACGTCTCCTGCAATCCATCCACACTGGCCCGCGACCTGAAGGAACTGGTCTCCTGCGGATACCGGGCACAGCGGGTGGTGCCCTTTGACATGTTCCCCCAGACCGCCCACTGCGAGACCCTGGCCGTGCTGCGCCGGCGGTAGTACGGGCCCGGTCGTCCGAATTCAAGTGCCGGCCGGACCGTGCCGATCATTTTCTTTTGACTTGACCGGGTTTGTCTGGTAGGTTCCTCGGGCAAAATTGATGAAATCGATATATCTTTTAAGGATAGGGAGGCGAGGAGATTATGAGTTCACCTGAAGATCGCAACATCACCTGGCACCCGTCCAGCATCGACACCCGTGACCGGGAACGGCTCCGCGGCCACCGAGGGGTCACCCTCTGGTTCACCGGCCTCTCGGCGTCGGGAAAATCCACCGTGGCCCGGGAGGTGGAGGATCAGCTTTACAACCGTGGACTCTCCGCCTATGTGCTCGACGGCGACAACATCCGCCACCGCCTGAACAGCGACCTCGGCTTCTCCCAGGAGGACCGCGAGGAAAACATCCGCCGCATCGGCGAGGTGGCCCACCTGTTCAATCACGTGGGGGTGATCGTGATGTGCGCCTTCATTTCGCCTTACCAGAAGGACCGGGACAAGGCCCGCGAAATGGAAGAGGACGGCCGGTTTGCCGAGGTCTACTGCAAGTGCTCCATCGAGGAGTGCGAACGCCGCGACCCCAAAGGGCTCTACGTCAAGGCCCGGGCCGGTGACATCCCCGACTTCACCGGCATCTCGGCACCCTACGAAGAGCCGGTTGATCCCGAGCTGGTGGTGGAGACCGACAAGCTGACCATCAAGGAGTGCGCGGCCAAAGTGATCGCCTATCTCGAGGAGCGCCAGATCATTGTCAAGCCGGTGGTGGGCCGTCCCCGGATCATCGAGTCTCCCTACTCATGACGAGAAGTTCCGAAGCAGAACCTGACCGCCGGCCGTCTGCCGGCGGCTCACCCGCACTGGTCGACACCGAGCAGATGAAGCCGGGCAATTACGACGGCACCTGCCTCCGGCCCACGGGGATGTGCGAACTGGGCGGCAGCTGCGATATCTGCTGGTACAGCCCGGACCATCCCCGTTTCCAGTCCTCCCGGGACTAGCCTGATCCCCAGCGGCAGATGAACGAAACCCGGACCGGATACCCGCCGTATCAATAGACATGATTCACGCCATCACCACCAGCGGCCTGCAGCGCACATTCGGCGACTTCACCGCCGTGGACCAGTTGGATCTCACCGTTGACGCCGGGTCGTTCTTCGGATTTCTGGGCCCCAATGGCGCCGGCAAGTCCACCACCATCAAAATGCTCACCGGCCTGCTGAAAATCAGCGGAGGCGAAGCCACGGTGCTGGGATACGACGTGGCCCGGCAACCGGTGGAAGTGAAGCAGCGGATCGGCGTCCTGCCCGAGGAACTGGCGCTCTACGACCGGCTTAGAGCCGGGGAGTATCTTGATTTTGTCGGCCGGATGTACGGGATGCGAAAGAAAGTGATCCGGGCGAGAAGTGAGGAACTGCTGGAACTGATGAACCTCGGCGGGGAAGGGAAGAAGCAGATCGTCGATTTCAGCCACGGGATGAAGAAGAAGCTGGCGCTCTGTTCGGCCCTGATTCACGAACCGCAACTGCTCTTCCTTGACGAACCGTTCGAGGGCATCGATGCGGTGGCCTCGAGGCTGATCAAGGACCTCCTGGGGGCGCTGATCAAGGCCGGGGTGACCATATTCCTCACCTCGCATATCCTGGAGATCGTGGAAAAGCTGTGCAGTCGCCTCGCCATCATCCACCAGGGCCGGCTGGTGGCCCAGGGGACCCTGGCAGAGCTGCAGCGCGGGGTCTCCCTGGAGCATGGCTCCGCTTCCCTCGAGGAGCTTTTCCTCTCACTGGTGGAGTCGGATGAGCCACACCCCAAGCCGACCCTCTCCTGGCTGGGCTGAACCATGAACAGGCTCCTTGCCCTGATCCGTCTGCGTTACCTGCTGGGTGTGCGCCAGTTTCGCGGCAGCGCCCGGTGGACAAACCGCGTGGTGGCAGCCCTGCTGATCGGCCTCGGGGCTGCGGTATCTCTGGGCATGGCCACCGGCTTCGGCTTCCTGTTCTTCCAGGCCCGGGCGGAGGACGACTCCCAGTTGCTGAGCACTGCCTGGCACGTGGCCCTCTGGTCCAGTGCCTTTTTCGGCCTGTTCCTGCCCCTGCTCCGCGGCGGGACTGCGAGTGGCCTGGAGCCGGAGTCGCTGCTGCTCTACCCGGTGAGCCGGCCGAAGCTTTTCGGCTTTTTCCTCGGCTCCGCCTTTTTCGGCGGGTCGCATTTCTTCTACTACCCGTCGCTTGCTGCCGCGGCCGCCGTGGCTCTGCTGCCGCCCGGTCCCGGGTCGTTGACCGGTGCGGTGATTCTGTTCCTCTTTGTCATGGTTCTGGTCTCCTGGAGTCATGCCCTGTCCCTGGCGGTGCGGGCACTTATGGCCCGGAGGCGTCTGCGCGAACTGATCATCCTGGGCGCCATGATCCTGCTGATTCTGGTCTGCCTCCTGCCGGCCATGGTGGAGCGCTACCGTGCCTCGGACGGCGGTGCTGAGAAAATGGCTGAAATGCAGGGGTTCATGGCGCCGCTGGCCCGGGCCGCGGCCGTCCTGCCCCCGTCCATCGCCGCCCGGGGCCTTTGTTCAGCGGAAGGTGATGGGGGGAGTTCCGGGTCTGCCGTGCTTTACCTGCTGCTCTGGTCCGTTGCCGGTCTGGGCGCGGGGTATGGACTCTTCCTTCGGGAAAGGGCCGGCGGCTCCCCGGGCCGCAAACAACCGGCGCCGGCCAACAATTCAGCTTCGGCAATGCCTGCGCGGCCTATCCACCGGGTCGGGACGCTGCTCCGTTTTCTGCCCCCCGAGACCAGGGCCGTGGCGCTGAAGGACCTGCGCTACCTGCTGCGCAGCGTGCTGGGTCGCTTCAGTCTGCTGATGGCCCCGGTGCTGGTGCTGATGTTCGTCTTCATCTTCTCCGAAGTGCTCCGCCGCCCCCTGCCCGGTGTGGACCCGGACCGGGTCCTGCTCTTCTCGACCCTGCTCTACATCGCGTTCCTCTCCAACAATTTCCTCAACAATTCCTTTGCCTGGGAGGGGAGCGGGGCCCAGAACTACTTTTTCTGTCCGGTGAGCCTGCGCAACGTGCTGCTGGGCAAGAACATCGCCGTCTGGGCGTACAACGGTCTGCTCTTCATCATCTCGATGATCACCTGGTCAGTGGTGTCACCCCTGCCCGCGCCGGGCACCCTGGCCACCGGGCTGCTGGTCTTTGCCACCGCCCTGCTGGTGCTGGCCATGGGCGGCAACCTGGTCTCCATCGCCTTCCCGGTGGCCCGCAATCCCGCCGCGTTCATGGCCTCGCCGTCCCAGGTGGGGATTCTCACCGGGATCCTGTCCCTGCTGGCCAGCGTGTTGCTCTGCGGCCTGACCCTCCTGTTGCCGGCCCTGTTCGGTCTCACCGCCTGGCAGCCGCTGTTCATGGCCCTGCTGCTGGCCCTGCTCGCCGTCCTGTACCTACCAACTGCTCGGTGCCGCGGCCCGCTACTGGGCCGGAAAGGCGGAGACCTTTCTGCAGACCGTGCGCAAGTCGGCATAAATAATGTCGATACATGTCCGGGATGGCAATAACCGGGATCCCAATGTTCTTTCCGTTCCTTACCTCCCAAGTTTCCTCGGATTGTCCACTCCCGCAGGTGTTTTATCAACAATCAGTTTATCCTCGACCGCTAACTGTTTGAAAAGGTATTGACTTTTGGGGAAATTATTTATATTTTAATAGGCAGTTGGACGAAGTTGCGCGCGAACCGTGCTCCTGGTGCTTCACTAACGAGCCGCAGGATGAATAGCCATCCGTGGTGCAGTTCACCATGGCGTGATCCATTGCAGACAGGCCTGATGAATCCGAGATCTATCGAACTACCGACCTCTCCTTCCTGCCTGACCTCCCGGTCCTTCCCTTTGCGGTGTACTTTGTTTCGCCAGCCACGCGCGGGCGGACATGAAATAGCAATGCAGAATCAAAACCATTGTAATCCCGAATCCTGGCGGTGTAGGAAGGGAGGCTAGGACACCCGGTTTCCTCAGCGATCGATCCGACCGCCAGCCATCAAACAAGGCGGTCCCGATTTCATGGCTAGATCATAATTCGTTTCTGGAGGTCTTTCCAATGCGCAGCAGATTTCCCCTGTTCATTATTCTTTTGCTGGTCTCCGGCCTGGCCGCCGGGGCCTGGGCCGTTGAGCCGGTGGGCGTCACCGTCCTGGAGAACGGCGCCGACCGTGTGGTCATCGACTACAGCTTTGACGGTTTTGGCCAGCAGAAGGTGCTGATCGACGGCACCCCGTACGCGACGCTCAGCCTCGGCAAGGAGAGCCTGAAGCACGAGGCCGGCCTGCCGGCGCTGCCCGACGTGTCACGCAGCGTGATCATCCCTGACAACGCCAGGATGGCCTTGCGCGTGCTGGACAGCCGCTACTACGAGATCAGACGGTATGGACGTGGCCCCCTCCAAGGGGTTTGTTCTGCGCACCGTGGACAAGGACAGCGTGCCCTTCACCTTTGGCAAGGCCTACCAAGAGAACGCCTTCTGGCCCGCCGACCTGGCGCAGCTGCGCGAGCCCTATATCATGCGCGACCACCGCGGCGTGGTGGTGACGGTGAACCCCTTCCAGTACAACCCGGTGCAGCGCGTGCTCCGCGTCTACACCTCGATGACCGTGGAAGTGGTCGCCGACGGCCCGGGCCAGGTGAACGTGCTGGAGCGGTCCCACCAGAGAAAGCTCAACGGTTCGTTCCACGACATCTATGGCGGCCATTTCATCAACTACAACCTTGACGGCCGTTACGCTCCGCTGGACGAGGCCGGCGACATGCTGATCATCTGCCACGATGCCTGGACGGCCAACGCCCAGGTGCTGGCCGACCACAAGACCTCCATCGGCATCCCCGCTTCGGTGGTGCCGGTTTCCGTCATCGGCAACAACGCTGCCTCCATCGCCAGCCACATCCAGACGGTCTACAACACCAGCGACCTGGCCTTTGTGCTGCTGGTGGGTGACGGGGCCCAGGTGGACACGCCGTCGGCCTCGGGTGGGTCCTCCGATCCCAGTTACGCCAAGGTGGCCGGCGGTGACGACTACCCCGACATCTTTGTCGGCCGGTTCTCCGCCGAGACGGCGGCCGACGTGGACACCCAGGTGGAGCGCACGGTTGAATACGAGGACAACCAGGCCACCATGGAAACATGGTTCTGGCGGGGTATGGGCGTGGCTTCGAACCAGGGCCCGGGCGACGACGGCGAGTATGACAACGAGCACCTGAACAACATCCGCGCCGACATGCTGGCCGGCGACTACACGCTGGTGGACCAGATCTACGACCCCAGCGGCACGGCGGCCCAGGTGACCAGCGGCCTCAATGCCGGCCGCGGAATCATCAACTACACCGGCCACGGCTCAACCACCTCCTGGAGCAGCACCGGCTTCTCCAACACCAATGTCAACGCCCTGACCAACGACAACCTGCTGCCCTTCATCGTTTCGGTGGCCTGTGTCAACGGCCAGTTCGACGGCTACACCTGCTTTGCCGAGGCCTGGCTGCGGGCGACCAACGGCAGCGAGCCCACCGGCGCGGTGGGGGCGTATATGAGCTCGATCAACCAGTCCTGGGACCCGCCCATGGAAGGCCAGGACCACTTCAACGCCGCGTATCTGGCCGGGACCTACAACACCTACGGCGCCCTCTGCTTTGCCGGTTCCTGCTCGATGATCGACGAATACGGTTCCGGCGGAGTGAGCATGTATGACACCTGGCACGTCTTCGGCGACCCGTCGCTGCGGGTGGTGGGCACCACCGCCCCGCCCACCGGGATGAAGGTCACGCCGGGCAGCGGCCTGATCTCCGAGGGGGCCAACGGCGGACCGTTCACGCCGGACAGCCTGACCTTCACCCTGACCAACTACGAGATGAGCCCGATCAACTTCACCGCCAGCGAGAGTGTGGCCTGGCTCGACCTGGACAGCACGTCGGGCACCATCCCCTCCAGCGGCACCGTCGAGGTCACTGTCTCGATCACCAGCGCCGCCGACACCATGGCCAACGGCGCCTACTTCGGCGACATCGACTTCGTCAACACCACCAACCACGACGGCGACTGCACCCGTACCTGCCAGCTGACCGTCGGTGTGCCGGTGGTGCAGTACACCTTTGACATGAGCACCAACCCCGGCTGGACCACCGCCGGTTCCTGGGCCTACGGCACACCCACCGGCGGCGGCGGCCAGTATGGCAACCCCGATCCCACCAGCGGCGCCACCGGGCCCAACGTCTACGGCTACAACCTTGCCGGTGACTACGAAAACAGCATGGCCGAGACGCACCTCACTTCCACCGCCATCGACTGCAGCGAGCTCTACGACACGATCCTCAAGTTCCAGCGCTATCTCAACGTCGAAACCCCGACCTACGATCACGCCTACGTGCGGGTGAGCAACAACGGGTCCACCTGGACAACCATCTGGCAGAACACTGCCGAGGTAACCGACTCCAGCTGGGGCCTCCAGGAATACGACATCTCGTCCGTGGCCGACGGGCAGTCCACGGTCTATCTGCGCTGGACCCAGGGGACCACCGACAGCAGCTGGCAGTATTCCGGCTGGAACATCGACGACGTGGAGATCTGGGGTGTGGGCGACGATGTCACCCCGCCCACCGACACGGTGCAGGTGACCATCGGCTGCACCCCGGACAGCGGCGTGCTGCCCTTCGCCACCCAGATGGCGGTGTCGCTGGCCAACCTGACCACCGAGAACCGCCGGGCCGCCGGCCGGATCGACATGGTGATCGGCAACGGCAGCTCGTACACCAACTGGCGTGCCGGCTGGACCAATCTCAGCAGCGGCGAAGTCTTCAGCAACATGTGGACCCAGAACCTGCCGGGTCTGGCGTCCATGGTGGGCAGCAACGTCTTCACCCTGACCGGTGTTGACGTGACTCCGGCTCCGTACAACCAGCCGCCCTTCGCGCCTTCCGGCGACACCGACAGCGATGCCTGCACGGTGACCGCTACGGCGCCCTGAACTGGGTGCGGCCTGACAACTAAAACTCCAACCGGGGCCCGGGAGTGATCTCCCGGGCCCCGTTGTGTACAGCAGTCTGGCCGCGGGTATCCATCGAGGGTTGTCAGACCTGCGTCCGCCAGGTAGCATGAGCGGATGAAGACAAAACTGACGGTAAAAACGAGGAAGCGGACCGATTTCGTGGAGATCACCGGTGAAGTACGCCAGGCCGTGGACCGGCTGGACATCGAAGCAGGGGTCATCACCGTTTTCGTGCCCCACACCACGGCGGGGGTGACGATCAACGAGCATGCGGACCCGGCAGTGATGGCCGACATGGAACTGGTGCTCGACCGGATGGTGCCCTGGACCGGCGGCTACCGGCACGGCGAGGGCAACACGGCAGCCCATGTCAAGGCCAGCCTGATGGGCTCTTCGGTGCAGGTCATCGTCGAAGGTGGCCAGCTGCAGCTGGGAACCTGGCAGGGTATCTTCTTCTGCGAGTTCGACGGCCCCCGAACCAGGAGTGTCCTGCTGCAGGGAGCCGATCACGGTTGATTCCTGATCCGGCCGGCGGCTTCGGAAAATGGTCAATATGAATCTGAATTGGCTTTTCACCGGGTCAAAGAAGAGCCGTGGCGCTCTCCTGCTGGCGGTCATCATCCTGCTCCTCTGTTGTGGCGCGGCGCTGTTCGAGTTCATGCAGCGCAACGGGGTCGAGCCATGGATGGATGACGCCTACATCGCCTTTGTCTATGCACGGAATCTGGCCGAGGGCCGCGGGCTGGTCTTTAACGAGGGGGAACGGGTCTGGGGTTTCACCTCGCCCGCTCAAACCTTCCTGCTGGCCGGGTGCACCCTGGCCGGCGCGGAGACCAGTCTGGCCGGCCAGTTCTGCGGTGTCCTGTTCATCACCCTCAGTGCGTTCCTGATCTTCCGCCTGGTTGGCGCCTGGTTTCACCCCCTGGCCGGCGTGCTGCTGGCGCTGCACCACCTGTCCGGACCCATCGGCAGCCAGGTACATGATCTGCCTGGAGACCCACGGTTTGATCTTTTCCCAGTTGGCCTTTCTCGAAGCCCTGCGCTGCCGCCGGTTTCGCACCGCCTGTGGTCTGGCCGCCCTGGCCTGTCTCTTTCGACCCGATGCCCTGGTCCTCGTCCTGCCGGTAATGCTGCTCAGCAGGGGCTGCCGCCAGTGGCGCAGCCTGCTCTGGTTCATCATTCCCGGTGTTGTCTGGCTCGTCTTCTCCTGGTTCTATTTCGGAGATATCCTGCCCAATACCTTTTACGCCAAGACCAGGTTCTGCCCCTTTGCCGAGTATTTCACCTTCACCTTCTTTCAGGTCTTTGAATACCGGAGGCTGCTGGAACTGATTCCCTTCCGCCTGCTGGTCATTGCCGTGGGGTTCGTGCTCAGCGCGTCGTGCCTGCTGCGGTTCAGGACGAGGGAAGATCTGCCCTTTCTGTATGCCCTGCTGGTCTACCCCTGGATGCTGGTGCTGGCCTACAGCGTGATCGGGGCCCCCAAATATCACACCTGGGAGACCTTCTCCGCCCGATTTTTCCACTGGTTCGCCATTCTGGTGGGGCTTACAGCATTGCTGTTCCTGCTGGGAAGGAGTCTTTCCGGTCCCGGATCACGGTTGAGGAGAGCAGTACCCTGGGCCGCGGCAGTTCTGGCCGCGGTCTACCTCCTTCTGGTCATTCCCCATGATGCCCGGCTGACCATGGCCGCACTGCGGGCGGACCGCAACATCCACTACCTTGGCCGGCGCTACCAGGCCCTGTTCAACCTGTCCCGGTGGCTCAACAGCAACATCCCCGCCGGTGAGTCTCTGGCCTCGTCGGAAGTGGGAATCCTCAAATACTACTCCCACCTTCGACTGGTGGACCGCATGGGGTTGACCACCCGGTCGGTGCTGGACGGCAGGAAGCTGGATCAGAAAGATATCCTGCTGCTCCACCAGCCGGATTACTTTTTGTTCCATCAACACCGGCCGCACCTCATTGTCACCCGGGACCTGCAGTACCGGTCGGTGCAGCAGTTTGAAGGCTGGGGCTACAAGCCGATCACCATCCTTAAAAAATGCACGGATTGCCCGCCGTTGCTTGACGTACCGGGTGCTCACCACCTAAATTGAAGCTAACAGGGCGGAATGGCAGTTTCGGCAGGCCACCCGTCCTTGCCATTATTGTTTTATATTCCTCGCCGATTGAGCAGTGCCGGAGCAGACCTCCGGTGAATCCCCCGGGGAAAGGAAGTCGAGAATGTCATTCCGCACCATCTGCCCACGCCATCTCTGTATCCTGCTCCTGGCCGTCCTGGTGATTGCCGCCGGATTGTCGTCCAGGGAAGCAGAGGCCCGGCCAGAGTATCGCGACGCTTTCTACGTGGTCTATCCCGGTGCGGTGGGCACCACCATCGAAACGGTGGGGAGCCAACCGAACCACTGCGGCGTCTGTCACTACGAGTTCACCGGCATTTACATGCGCAACCCTTACGGGGTGAAGGTCCACGAGGCGCTCAACTTCTTTACCGACACCCCCCTGGGCCGCCAGTCGGCGATCCTGTCCATCGCCGACCAGGACCCCGACCTCGATGGTTTCAGCACCCTCACCGAAGTCACCGATACCTCAACCTATTCCAACACACCCACCTTCCCCGGGCTTACTCCGAACAACGTGGGTCAGACCACTCTGGTGACCCTGAGCCAGATCAACGGCCACCTGGTGCCCACCACCGGCGGCGACTCGACGCCACCTTCCGTCACCGTGATAGCGCCCAACGGCGGGGAGACGGTCACCGGCAACGCTGGGGCCACGGTCCAGTGGTCGATCAGCGATGCCAGTGCGATCCACAGCGTGGACGTCTACCTTTCCCTGGACAACGGATCGAACTACCAGCCCCTGGTCAAGAGCATTCCCGACACCGGCAGCTACACCTGGTATCCGCCCAACCGGCCCACCACCCAGGCCCGCATTCGGATCGTGGCCACCGACACGGCCTGGAACGTGGGCCAGGACAACAGCAACGGTACCTTCACCATCGTCTCCCCGGGGGGCGGTGTGGTGGCCTCCACACTGCGTGATTTCGACCAGCCGGGAAGCCAGCCCTTTGACACCGGAATGCTCTTCCACCCCGATGACTGTTCAGGCTGCCACGGCGACTACGACGACGCCGTCGAGCCGCACCGCAACTGGCAGGGCAGCATGAAGGCCCATGCCTCCAGGGACCCGCTGTTCCGGGCAGCCATGTCGGTGAGCAACCAGTTCGTCCCTGACTCCGGCGACCTCTGCCTGCGGTGCCACACCTCACGGGGCTGGATGGCCGGCCGCTCGGTACCCACCGACGGCAGCCGGCTGGAGAACGACGACCTCACCGGCATGTTCTGCGGCCAGTGCCACCGCATGGTGGACCCGGTCTATTCCGCGGGCAACCCCCCGGTGGACTGGGACATTCTTAACGACCTGGACGAATCACCGAGTGAGTTCGGCAACGCGATGTATGTCCTCGACCCGGACGGCGAGAAGCGTCGTGGCCCCTACTCCGACGGCGACCGGGCCCACCCGATCTACGAGTCGTCCTTCCACCGGGAGGCGGCGCTCTGCGGCACCTGCCACGATGTGAGCAACCCGGTGTTCGAGAACGACGGCAGCGGCAACTTTCTGCCCAACAGTTTCAACAGCCCGGCCACCGATTTTGGCAAGGGCAACCTGATGGCCCTGGAGCGGACCTACTCCGAGTGGCTGAACAGCGACTACAACACGCCGGGCGGTGTTTACGCCCCGCAGTTCGGCGGAAACCTCGACTACGTCTCCATCTGCCAGGACTGCCACATGCGCGACGTCACCGGTATCGGCGGTACGGTCCGCGGCTCACCACCGCTTACCCGCACCGACCTGCCGCTGCATGATTTCACCGGCGGCAGCACCTGGTTGCCCGGGCTGCTGGAAAGTCTCTATCCAGACGACGTGGACGATGCGGCGATGCAGGCCGGCATCCTGCGGGCTCGCTACATGCTGCAGAACGCGGCCACGGTAACCGCTGTGCAGAACGGCATTCTGCTGGACGTGAGGGTGACCAATGAAACCGGGCACAAACTGCCCACCGGCTACCCCGAGGGGCGTCGTCTCTGGATCAACGTCAAGTTCTACGACCAGGGAATGGCACTGCTGTCCGAGAGCGGCGCCTACGACCCGCTGACCGGTGCGTTGACCCATGACGCCGAGGTCAAGATCTACCAGGCGGAGCTGGGCCTCGACGCCACCACCGCACCGCTGATTGGGGCCAGCCCCGGGCCGTCGCACCACTTCGCCCTGAACAACAAGGTGTTCAAGGACAACCGTATCCCGCCGCGGGGTTTCACCAACAGCGCTTTCCAGGGGTTCGGCGGTGCGCCGGTGGCCTACACCTATGCGGACGGGCATTACTGGGACGATAGCAGCTACATGATTCCCCAGGGGGCCGCCTCGGTCGAGGTCACTCTCTATTACCAGAGTACCACCAGGGAGTTCGTGGAATTTCTCCGTGACGAGAACAGCACCGACACCACCGGCCAGGAGATGTATGACCTGTGGAACGACAACGGAAAGTGTCCGCCGGAGGTGGTCTGGACCGACACGGTGGCCCTGGAGACCATGGGGCAGACCGTGGGGGCGGACCTGGTGTGCCTGCCCCAGTCGGGGACGCTGCCCTTCTCGTTCTACATGGGCGCCAACCTCGACAACCTGGCCCCGTCCTTCCGCCGCGCCGCAGCCCGAATCGACGTGGTGATTGCCGGCGGCGGCCAGTTCACCAGCTGGCGGGCCGGCTGGACCAATCTCAGCCCCGGTGAGTCATACACCAACGGCTGGCAGCAGAATTTCCCCGGACTGGGCTCACTGGTGGGACAGAACCAGTTCACCCTGGTGGCCGTGGACGTAACTCCCGTGCCCTACAACCAGCCGCCCTATTCGCCGGCCGGGGATGTGGCCTCCGACCAGTGTACGGTGACCGCTACCGCGCCATGAGCTGAACCGGTTCTCCCGCCGCCGGTTCCGGCGGCGGGGAAGGGGCGATGGTCAGCGGCTCGATGTGCTCATGGAATCAACAAGGAGTTGACTGAAAGAGGCAATAAACCTATACTATAACAGTAGCATAGCGGTAGAGTTCACCTGCCTGACCGCCATTCCCAAGCGATCAGACCACGGCCTGAATTCATGCTGTTTTGAATCCCTGAATCCCCGCGGGGCGCTTTTCATGCCGGTTGTCCATCGTCATCTCCCGATTATCCTCATCGTGCTCCTGCTGACCGCAGGGTGCGGCGCTGTGCGGGACACGGCTCCAGCCAGCGCATCCGAAGCGCCGGAGGCCGGATCGGTTGAGCCCCCATCGGCCGAGGTTACCGAGACTCTCGAAGAGTTCTGGCCCGACGGCGGCATCCGGATACGCCACCAGGTGATCAGGGATGCCGACGGCTCACCCGTGGAGCACGGCGTCTATGCCCGCTGGCACGAGAACGGCCTGCCGGAGTACGAGACCGTTTTCGATCACGGCCGCAAGAACGGCCGGGCGGTCCGCTGGCACATGAACGGCGAGATCTGGATCGAGGAGTTCTATGTTTTGGGATTGAAGGAAGGCGCCTGCCGGACCTGGAACGAGGCGGGTGAGCTGGTCAAGGAAGAGCAGTATGCCCAAGGCAAACCCCACGGGACCTGGACGGTCTGGAAGAAGGGCGCCGTGCGGGCCAGAAGTTGTTTTGATCATGGCGTGCCGGTGGATTGCCCGCCGGAAACGCAGTCCGAGTGAGAGTGGTTCCCCTGTAGCAACCCTGTAGTACTGGAGGTTGAAGGATGTCCAAGCGTTGGTTGATCCTGTCGGTGTTACTGACCGCCCTGGTTGTCACCCCGGCCGTCTGGTCCGATGATGTGATTCAGCAGAAGAAGGTAGATACGGCCGCTGCCGTAGGCCCGTTGGAGACGATGGGCGACCGGCAGCCGGTCCAGCCGGAGGGTGTACAGCAGACCAGCCCGGCCTACCACAGCGCTTCCCGCGGGTTCTTCATGTCCCAGGTCAACGTCAACGGCAGCGGCCAGAATATCCTCGGTGACGCGGGCAACGAGCCCTCCATCGCCGTCGATCCCACCGACCCGAACAAGATGTGCATCGGCTGGCGGCAGTTCGACACCGTGAGCAGCGATTTCCGCCAGGCCGGCTACGGCTACACCACCGACGGCGGCGTCACCTGGACCTTCCCGGGCAAGATCGAGGCCGGGGTGTTCCGCTCCGATCCGGTCCTGGACTCCGATTCCGCGGGCACCTTCTATTACAACAGCCTGACCACCGACGAGTTCCAGTCCGATTTCTGGTGCCACGTGTTCAAGTCGACCGACGGCGGCGCGACCTGGGATGCCGGCACCTACGCCTACGGCGGGGACAAGCAGTGGATGGCCATCGACCAGACCGGCGGGGTGGGCGACGGCAACATTTACGCCTACTGGACCCAGTGGTACAGCACCTGCTACCCCGGGTTCTTCACCCGCTCCACCAACGGCGGCAGCAGCTACGAGAGCTGCATCAACGTGAGCGGAATGTCCAACTGGGGCACCCTGGCCGTGGGCCCGAACGGCGAGCTCTACGTCTGCGGCGACGGTTTCGTGGTCGCCCGGTCGAGCAACGCCAAGAACCCCGGTTCCACCATCACCTGGGACGTCTCCACCTCGGTGAGCCTCGACGGCAGCATCCTCTACTCCGGCGGTCCCAACCCGGGCGGCCTGCTGCGGCCAGGCCTGGATCGCCGTGGACCGCTCCGGCGGCCCCACCGACGGCAACGTCTACCTGCTCTGCTCGGTGGACCGCTCCTCCACCCCCGACCCCTGCGACGTGATGTTCGCCCGCAGCACCAACGGCGGCAGCAGCTGGAGCGCTCCGGTGCGGGTCAACGACGATGCGGGCACCAGCGCCTACCAGTGGTTCGGCACCATGTCGGTGGCCCCCAACGGCCGGATCGACGCGGTTTGGCTCGACACCCGCGACGACCCCGGCGGCTATGACTCGGCCCTCTACTATTCCTACTCCGAGGACGCCGGCGCGACCTGGTCGCCCAACGAGGCGCTCACCACGTCCTTCGACCCCCATGTGGGCTGGCCCCAGCAGAACAAGATGGGCGACTACTTCCACATGGTTTCGGACAACACCGGGGCCCACCTCGCCTTTTCCGGCACCTACAACGGCGAGCAGGACGTCTACTACGCCCACATCACCCGCACCCTTGCCGTCTCGGTCCCCGGCGGCGCACCCGCATCGCTGACCCCGGGCGTGCCCACGACGGTCACCGTGCGGGTCAGCCCCGGCATCGAGAACTATGTCCCCGGCTCCGCCACCATGCACTACCGTTACAGCGGCGGTCTGTTCCAGACCCAGTCGTTGCTGCCCCTGGGCGGTGACCTCTACCAGGCCACCCTGCCCGCGGCCGGCTGCGACGACACCCCCGAGTTCTACTTCAGCGCCGAGGGGGACCAGAGCGGCGTGGTCACCGATCCCTACAACGCCCCCACCGGCTACTACTCCGCCGTGGTGGGTGAAACCGCGGTCTTCTACAGCGAGACCATGGACAGCAATCCCGGCTGGACCACCGCGGGCCTCTGGGCCTGGGGCCAGCCCACCGGCGGCGGCGGCGCATACGGCAACCCCGATCCCACCAGCGGCCACACCGGGGTGAACGTTTACGGCTACAACCTGAACGGCGACTACGAGAACGGCCTCGGTGAAACGCACCTCACCTCCACGGCCATCGACTGCACCGGGAAGACCGGGGTGACCCTCTCCTTCTGGCGCTGGCTCGGTGTGGAGACCTCGACCTACGACCACGCCTACCTGAGGGTGAGCACCAACGGGACCTCCTGGACCACCATCTGGCAGAACGGCGGTGAAGTGAGCGACAGTTCCTGGGTCGAGGAGGTCTACGACATCTCGGCCATTGCCGACAACCAGCCCACGGTCTACCTGCGCTGGACCATGGGCAGCACCGATTCCTCGTGGCAGTTCTGCGGCTGGAATATCGACGACGTGACGCTGAGCGCGTTCGAGTGCAGTGGTACCGTCACCGACACGGTGGGCGTGGCTCTCGACGCCAGCCCCGCGGCCGGCACACTGCCCTTTGTCACACAGTTCACCGCCCAGTTGAGCAACCTGACCGACGAGAACCGCCGGGCGGCCGGCCGGATCAACGTGGTGCTGGCCAACGGGACGTCGTATGTGAACTGGCGTGCCGGCTGGACCAACCTCAGCCCGGCCGAAGTGTTCACCAAATCCTGGAACCAGAATTTCCCGATGCTGGGAACCGTGGTGGGCGACAACGTTTTTACGCTGGTGGGTGAGGATGTGACCCCGGCGCCGTATAACCAGCCGCCGTTCCTGCCCTCGGGCGACACGGACAGCGACGTAACCACGGTCACCGCTTCGGCTCCCTGAGCCAGGGCTGATCGACGCCTTTTTTTAGGGTAGATCGGGGACGTACATGAATTTATGAATTTTTGGCTGCAAAAATTCATAAATTCATGTACGTCCCCGGCAGAGTCCCCGGCAGACTAGCGCTCAGCAAGCGTGATAGACACCGTCTGTTCCGCCCCGTCGCGTAGGTAGACCAGGTCCACCGTGTCGCCGGGCTGGTGGGTCTTCAGTGCGTCGGAATATTCCTTCAGGTTGGCGATCGCCTGATCGCCCAGGCGGACGATGATGTCTCCTGTCAGCAGGCCTGCGTCTTCCGCCGGTGAACCGGGGGAGACCGCGCCGATACGCACCCCCTCGCCGGAGAAGGCGAAGTCGGGCATGCTGCCGGTGCTGGCCCGCCGGCTTCCCGTGGGTTGTGCCAGACCGGCGGTGGCTTCCTGCTTTTTGCCGGCAAAGGACATGGGCTCTTCCCGCTCGGCCAGGTAGAGCAGGGCTTCCTTGACGAATGAGGCCACCTTGACCAGACCGTCGCCGTCGATCTTGTCCGCGGTGTCGGTGGGGCGGTGGTAGTCATCGTGTGGACCGGAGAAGATCTGTACCGCCGGGATGCCGGCGTCGATAAAACTCTTCTGGTCGCTGGCGTCGAGATCCTGGGTCACCATCTCCGCTTCAACGCCGGTGACATAGCCGCAGCCCATGAAGATGTGCTTCCACTCCGAGGCACTGTTGCTGTTCAGCACCAGCAGTTTCCTGTCCCCCAGGCGCCCCACGGTGTCGAGGTTGATTGCGCCGATGATCTTTGACGCGGGGTAGCGCTTCACGGTCTTCACGAAGTGCTGTGAGCCTTTCAGGCCGCTCTCCTCACCGGTGAAGGCGGCGAAGATCACTGCGCGGGACGGCTTGAGGCTCCGGCCCAGCATTTTGGCCAGTTCCAGCATCACCGCCACGCCGCTGGCGTTGTCGTCGGCGCCGGGGTGCAGTTTGCCTTCGTCCCCGGTGTGGACATCGGGCCAGCCCAGCCCCAGGTGGTCGTAGTGCGCGCAGAGCACCACCGACTGGCCCTCGAAATCGGGGTTCGATCCCGGGATCACACCGAGCACGTTTTTCACGGGGCCCGTAGCGCCGTCCCTGTTCACGGTGTCGTTCCAGCTCTGGAACCATGAGCCGTCATCGCCGAGAGGCTGCAGCCCGGCCTCTTCGAAGCCGGCGGCAATGATGCCGGCGGCCTTGCGGATCCCCTCCGAACCCAGGCCGCGGCCCTCCATCTCATCCGCAGCCAGCTGTTCGATGACCGCGGTCATCCGTTCGGCGGAAAAGAGCGTGGCCAGCGTGGCCAGCGCTTCACGGGCCGGCAGCTTCGTCGGCATTTCCTCCGGCAGGGCCGAGCCTTCGGGCACCAGGACGGCGCTGAGCGGCGAGTTCACCGCCGGCCACTGGCCCTTGGCCACGTTGGTCGGTTCCGCTCCCTCGAAAGCCAGGTAGCTGTACTTGCCGTAGTGCGGCAGCTTGCGGGACAGACCGGGGCCGGCCTGGTCATTGCCGATGGTCAGCCAGGCCACGGCCAGGTTGGGGTTCTCCGGGTGGCGCGCCGCGATGACAACGCTGACGTCCTCCCGGGACAGCACCGTTTTGGCGAAGCGGTACTTCCTTGTCTCCAACGTCGGTGTCATATGCCGTTATGCCGTCCAGGACCACAGGTTTGTGGATGTTCTCCTCGCCGAATATCCAGACGGCCTGGTCCGCGGGAAGACCACCCACCTCGCTGTCCAACCGCAGCACCGGACTGTCTTCCCCGTCGCCGCACCAGGCCTCGGCCAGCTGGCGATACCGCGCCAGCTGTTCGGCGTCCGCGGCCGAAGGTAGCAGGATCAGGGTCTTCTCCGCGCCGAATATCTTGGAGAACGAGGGAGGGATCTCGTTGTGGTGCAGGGTGCGGAAGACGTTAAAGGCCTGATCCACCTGCACCAGCAGCGGCTCATCTTCGAAGAGGAAATCGACGCTCTCCGATGGGGCATCCAGGTCCACCACCCGCTTCTCGATCCCGTGGCCGAAGGATACGGCCACCGGCACCTGTAGCCGGAAGGGCGCATCGTTCTGGGTCTGTTCGATGGTGAAGGAGAGCCGGTACGAGTCACCTTCCCTGGCCACAGCGGCTCCGGTCAATTGCAACGACGGAGCTCCGGGCCGTTCAACCCATTGCTTGAAGAAGTCGCCCAGCTCCTGGCCGGATGCCGATTCAAAGGCCAGACGCAGGTCGTCAAAGGAGGCCTGCTCCCAGCGGTTGTCGCGGTAGAAGATTTGCAGCCCCTGAACAAAAGCCTCATCGCCGACCTTCTCGCGCAGCATCTCGCAGAGCATCAGGCATTTGCCGTAACCCACCGCCTGGGAGGAGGCGTCGTGGCGGGAGAGGAACTCGCTCAGCGGGAAGTCGTTGCCGCTGTTCACGTAGTCGGTGTAGCCCTGGAGGGTGGAGCGCCGATAGTCATCCCCCTGGCCGCGCTGCTCCTTGATCAAATGGTCGGCGAGGTAGGCGGTGAGCCCTTCGCACCAGTTGCCGCTGGTGAAGTCGACATAGACACTGTTGCCCCACCAGTTGTGCAGCAGCTCGTGGGGATAGGACGAGTGGAGGATGAAGGGGAAGCGGATGATCTGTTCGCCCAGCAGGGTGAAGGAGGGCATGCCGTAGCCGGTGGGCCAGAAGTTTTCCACCAGGGCGAATTTGGTGAAGGGGAAGGGCCCGATCAACTGGCGATACATCTCCAGATACTGGGCCGTGGTTTCCAGATACTTGTTGGCCAGGTTCTCGTCCGGGGTGCGCAAAAAGGCCATCACCCTGACCTTGCCGGCGTCGAGGCCATACTCGGTGAAGGGGGCGGCCACCAGGTAGATCTCCTCCATGGGGTCGGGGCAGTCCCAGGTGGTGAGTCGCCGCCCATCCACGGCCTCGTGCCGTGTGCGCGTGCCCTGGCTCACCGAGTCCCATCCTTCGGGCAGGTCGGTGGTCAGTTCAAAGGTGAACAGCTGGTCTTCGAATGCCGGCACCCACCAGGTGGACCCGCCGAGGAAGGCGCCGCGCGCTTCGATGATTCCCGGGGTCTGGCTGAACCCGCGGGAGTATTCCTCCTCCGGTGACGTGATGGGGTAGTTGATCGTCCCCTCGAGGTCGACCTGGAACTGTGTGTCACCGGCCGGCGGCGTGTCGAAAATCACACTGTACCGTTTCCTGGCGATGACCGAGGAATCGTCGAACTCCTCACGGTCCATGCCCACGTCGCCGGCACTGACACCGCTCTCCTCGAGGAGGATGCTCACACCGGGAGTGGCCGAAGATGCCGAAAGGTCGCTGGCCAGCAGGAAGTGCAGGTCCACGCCCAACAGGCCGGCCGGGATGGTGACCAGGTCAGAGGCCGCAATGCCGTGGTTTTCCGGGTCCAGACGGGCCGTCACCTGGTGGTGGATCATCGCCTCGCTTGCCGATGCCGCGGGAGCGGCAAGGAGGAGAGCAAGAACTGTGAGTATCGAAAGAAAGAAACCGCTTTTCCGCATCAGGGCACCTGTCAGATTGTGTGGTTTACGTTGAACAACAACAGTAGTTCCATGGCCCCGAAATGTCAAAACGCAATCGGGTCGCGGTGGAGCGAGGTGACCAGCCGCCGGGTGGTCTGTTAGAATGAAAGGGTCGCCGGCCGTGGACGAGCCGGCCCGATTCACTGGAGAAAGGGCAAGTTCATGCAGGATTGGCACGTCGCTCTGGTTTTCCCCCCGGTCTGGGACCCCAAGCAGCCCTATCTCGCACTACCGGCGCTGGCCGCTCAACTGCGCAGCGAGGGCATTGCCACCCTGCTCTGCGACGACAACATCGATTACTACCATCTCCTGCTCAGCCGGCCGCATCTCGAGGGAGTGATCCGTCCCCGTCTCGAGCAACGGGCGGCCCGGGGCGAGGAGCGGGCGATCCAGGCCCTGGAAGAGTTGCCCGGACTGTCCGGGCGGGTGGATGAAGCCTGCCGGGTGATCCGGGACCCCGAACAGTTTTTCCACCTGCAGCGCTTTCACGGCGCCCGCGCGGTGCTAGACCGGACGGTCCGGGTGGCCTCTGCGGCGTACGGCCGGACCAAGATGGGGCTCTACTCCTTCAGCATGCGCTACCCATCCGGTTCATCCAAAGCCATGGCCGCCGCGGCGCTGGACGAGGAGGAGAACCCGTTCCTCGACTACTACCGGGCGGTGAGCGTCCCCCGGCTGAAGTCGGCGAACCCCGCGGTGGTGGGCCTCTCGGTCTCCTCGGTGAACCAGTCCATCGGCGCCTTCACCCTGGCCCGGCTGATCAAGGAGGAACTGCCCAGGACGCTGGTGGTGGTGGGTGGCAACACCTTCAACCGCTTCACCGGTCAGCTGCTGGAGAACGCCCTGCTCTACCGCTGGGTGGACGGCTACGTGGTGGGGGAGGGGGAGACCGCGCTGCTGCGGCTGGCCCAGGCCATGGCCGGCGACCGCAACCTCGAGCATGTGCCCAACCTCTTCTGGCGC
Source organism: uncultured Acidobacteriota bacterium (assembly GCA_963836075.1). Taxonomy (GTDB): domain Bacteria; phylum Acidobacteriota; class JAQAZP01; order JAQAZP01; family JAQAZP01; genus JAQAZP01. The sequence continues at coordinate 1,135,573 of CAWIIB010000001.1, read as the reverse complement.
CGTGACTGGCAGCAGCCACAATCCGAACTGCCGGACCCCGGTATGATTGTCGAAAATCCGAAGGCCGGTGCCGAAGACCTGAATGCCCTGCCCCTGCCCGATTTTGACGGCATGCCCCTGGACCGTTATCTCAGTCCGCTGCCGGTGCTGCCGCTGGAGACCTCCCGCGGCTGCCCCTGGGCCCGCTGCGCTTTTTGCAGCCATTTCAAGCTGGGTGAGTCGTTCCGCTACCGTAAGCCGGACGTGGTGCTGGAGGATATCCGGGCGCTCAAGGAGAAATACGGCACCTCGCACATCGTGCTGGTGGACAACTCCATCCCGGTGCGTTCGCTGCGTGAGATCTCCCGCGGGCTGATCGACCGGAACCTGGAGATCAACTGGACCTGCTACACCCGCTACACCAAATCGTTCACCCCGGAATTCTGCAGCCAGTTGGTCGAGTCGGGTTGCCGCTCCATCTGGTTCGGGCTGGAATCGGCCTCCCAGCGGGTGCTGGAACGGATGGACAAGGGAACCACGGTGGACGTGACCAGGCAGGTGACCCATAACTGCCTCGACGCCGGCATCGCGGTGGACCTCTTCTGCATGGTGGGTTTCCCCACCGAAACCGCCGATGAAGCGCTCGAGACCCTGGCCTTTATCCTTGAGATCAAGGAGAAGATCATCGAGTTGAACTGCCTCTACGCCCTTGAACCGTTCGCTCTCGACTCCTGCTCCAAGGTGGGTACCACCCCCGAGGAATACGGGGTGACCATCGGTGACCCGGAGGGTGACCTGCCGGGCCGCAAACACGACTCCACCAAGTGGCCCGGTGACCTGGACATGCTCGACGGCAACCGCTACCGGGTGGACTCGGGTATGACCCAGCGCCAGGTGATGGAACTGATCGCCATGTTCAACGCCAAGTTGCAGCAGAAAATCCCGCCCCTGCCCCTGAGCCACGGCGACCGCGAGGCGCACACCCTGCTCTTCCGTTCCCGGGACGAGTTCCGGGCCCTGCTGCGGCAGCTGGCCGCGCGGTAGTTCTCGATTGGATATTTCCTCTCCCTCTCACTTGCCCATACTGTGCAGGCAATATATATTTACGATATGAACATCAGGGTCCATGGGGCCTGATTCCCTTGACTGATAAAATGGAGTATGAAGCCATGGCCGTGAGGATCACCATCCTGCTGCTGCTTGCCCTCCTCCTTTGTTCACCCACGCCCGCACCGGCAGCTGAAATACGGGTACCCGCCGACCAGCCCACCATTCAGGAAGGAATCGATGCTGCGCAACCCGGAGATACGGTGATCCTGTCCCCAGGGACCTACATCGGACCGGACAACCGCGACATCGACTTCAAGGGCAAGGCGATCACGGTGAGATCGGAGAGCGGTGCTGAAACCTGCATCATCGATTGCCAGGGGGAGGGGTTTGGTTTCATCTTCCAGGAGGGCGAGGGGCAGGGTTCGGTTCTCGAGGGCGTCACCATTAATGATGGGCACGACCGGTCCTGGGGTTCCGGGGACGGCATCATCTGCCTCGGGTCGTCTCCGAGTATTCGCGACAATGTCCTCCAGAACTGCAGCAGCTATAACAAGGGCGTGATTTATTGCGGTAATGGTGCATCTCCAATCATCAAGCATAACATCGTCAGGGACTGCATGGGGCTTCAGACCAGCGCCTTCTACTGTGAGAATGGATCCTCACCGCTGGTTACGGAAAACCAGGTCACCGGTATTTACTGCCGGGATGGTGCTGTAGGACTCTGGGCCTGGAAGGGGTCGTCGCCCACGGTAATCAACAACCTGTTCTTCGGGAATACATTCGTCGAAGGCTCAGTCATCGGCATGGTCTACGACTCGTCTCCACTCCTCATCAACAATACCATCGTGGACAATGAATGCTACGGTCCGTCCTACGCTGTCGAGATCTACGACGGTTGCTCTCCCGAGCTCGTCAACTGCATCATCTGGAACAGCAATGCGATTGGTTATCAGTATGGCGGCAGCCCGGTCATTCGCTACTGCGATATTGAGTGGGTCGACCCACCAGGCCCCGGCTGCATCAAGGCCGACCCGCTCTTCGTTTCCGGCCCGCTGGGCGATTACTACCTCAGGCAGACGGCCGCCGGGCAGGACGCGGACAGCCCCTGTATCGACGCCGGCGACCCGGGGACGTCATCGCCGGGTGGCACGACACGCACGGATGATGGCCCTGACGTCGGCCACCCCGACATGGGCTACCACTACTCGAGCTACGCCTCGGTCTGCGACCTGGACGGGTCGGGCCGGGTGGACGGCATCGACCTTTCCATCATCGGTTCGGCTTTCGGCGCGTCCGAGGGCGAGCCCCGGTACAACGCTTCAGCCGATTTCGACCGCAGCGGCGTGATTGACGGTGATGACCTGGTGATCTTTTCCTTCTACTTCGGCGCCACCATTTGAGGGCATTGAAACGACGCCCAGACTTACAACATCGAGATCGAAACCATGGCCATAAGATCTGTTTCCGCATTTATATTCGTTCTCATCCTCATCTCCCTCACCATATCTCCTGCTGCCGAGATTCACGTTCCTGCCCACCAGCCCACGATCCAGGACGGCATCGATGCGGCCCAGCCGGGTGACACGGTGGTCATCGCATCCGGCACCTATATCGGGCCGGACAACCGCGACCTCGACTTCAAGGGCAAGGCGATTACGGTGAGATCGGAGAACGGGGCCGAGCATTGCATCATCGACTGCCAAAGGGAGGGGTTCGGGTTCATCTTCCAGAGCGGCGAGGGGCAGCTTTCGGTGCTGGAGGGCGTAACCATCCATGACGGAGAATCGAATGAGTGGACCATCGGGACAGCCATAACCTGCATCTCCACCTCACCCACGATCCGGCACTGCATCATGGAGGAGAGTTCGACCTACGCTTCCGCCGTAATCTACTGCGGCGACGAAGCATCCCCGGTGATCGAGTGCAATTTGATCCGGAATTGCGGCGGACCAAATATCAGCGCGATTTTCTCCAACCTCGGCTCGTCACCGCTGATCATCGACAACGTGATCACCGGCATGGGAGTGTCCAGGGACGGCGATGTGGGTTTTCGGATGCGGCGCGGGTCATCACCCACCATCATCAACAATCTGCTCTATGACAACGAGTGTCTCTACGGTTCCACAATCTCCATGTGGGATGGCTCTTCCCCACTGATGATCAATAATACGATTGCGGGAAACCGTCACAGTTATGAGTTTTACGGCCATGTCTATGTCGGTTCGGACTGCTCCCCGCGGTTGATCAACTGCATCATCTGGAATCCCGGCCCATCGGTCTACGACGAGTACGGCAGCCCCGTGATCAGATACTGCGACCTCGCCCATGAAGATCCTCCCGGCGCCGGCTGCATCGACGCCGACCCGCTCTTTGCCGCTGGGCCTGAGGGCAACTACTACCTGAGCCAGGTGGCGGCCGGGCAGGCGGCGGACAGCCCCTGTCTCGACACCGGCGACCCGGGCACATCCTCCCCGGGAGGCACCACCCGTACCGACGGCGGGCCCGACGTGGGTGCGCCGGACATGGGCTACCACTACGCCAGCTACGCCGCGGTCTGCGACCTGGACGGCTCGGGCCGGGTGGACGGCATCGACCTCTCAATGATCGGTGCCGCCTTCGGTGCGGGAGAGGGCGATCTCCGCTACCTCGGATCCGCCGACTTCGACCGCAACGGCGTCATCGATGGTGAAGACCTGGCAATCTTCTCCTTCTACTTCGGTGCCACAGTCTGACACCGGATCTCCTCTCGTTCAGTACATCAAAAAGCCCCACCCCCGGTCAGGGGATGGGGCTGGTGTTGCCGGTCAGCGCTGCGTTTTGCCGCTAGTTGGAAGCGGTGGAGGTGCAGATGCTGATGTCGGTGTCGCCCGACGGCGAATATGGCGGCTGGTTGTACGGGGCGGCGGTGACATCCTCACCCACCAGGGTGAAGGTATTGACACCCACCAGCGACCCCAGGGACGGCAGGTTGACACCGATGATGCCGAGGTAGCAGCTGCCGGGAGCGACATTGGTGTATCCCGCCCGCCAGTTGAAGTAGTTGGTGCCGCTGGCGATCTGGACATCGAGGTGGCCGGCGATACGGCGGGTGATGTTGTTGTCGTTGCACAACGAGGACCAGAGCTGCACGACGTAGGGCAGGTTGCCCGTGTCGGGAATACAGCCGAGGTCGGTATGGATCGTCTGGGCCAGGCCGGCCACCGTGGTGGTCAGGTCGTAGGTGTTCTCCGCGCTGCCGACCCCGATGACCCGCGCGAAGTAGTCTCCGGTGGCGCTCACCGCGGTGGCCGAGACGGTCTCTCCATCGGTGGAGGTTGTGGAACTGTCCAGCAGCGACTGGCTCGGGCCGTAAAGGTAGAGGCTGAGGTCACCGTCAGCGTGGATGAAGTCGATGTCCACCTGGATGTTGTTTCCCGCCTCGGCGTAGAAGCTGAAATAATCCTCGTCCCCATCGCAGATCCGCAGCTCGCTGATCGTGCCGCCGAAGGGTGCGGCCGCCGTGGCGAAGCTGTTGTTCGGCTCGTAGATGTCGTCGAGGCAGCTGCCGTAGACCATCGAGGCCACCACCGAGAAGTCCTGGTTGACTCCACCGGCCGGGTCGTTGTCCTGGGCCACGTTGTAGGCGCTGACCTGGATGGTCCAGGTCCCGGATTCGGGATTCTGGATGAAGACGTTCTCCACGTTGTTCAGCCGGTCCGAGGAGCCGCCGGAGGATGACCACAGGTTGTTCACCAGACCCACGTTGCCGCGGTAGACAGTGCCGCCGGGTGAGGTGACGGTGAGGTCGAGGTCGTTGATCAGTGCCTTGGAGCTGGAGGACTCGCCGGGCTCGTCATTCCAGACCAGGCTGATCTTCATCGGTTCGCCGGCGCTCTGGCGCTCCACCGCGGTGGACCAGCTCTGGCCGGTGCTCAGCGGGTTGCCGCCGTCCTGGATGAACATGTTGGGGCCGGCATCGTAAATCCGGTCCACGTCCACCAGGCCCCAGCCCTGCTGGTAGCGGGTGGCGTCGGAGAGGCTGTACTGATAGGCATTGGCGATAAGCATCGCCTTGATCGTGGCCGAGTGCGGGGTGCCGCCCCCCGGGTTGTTCCCGAAGTGATTGGCCTCGTACATCTCGTAGGCCAGGCCGGCTCCGCCGGCCACGATGGGGCAGGCCCCGCTGGTGCCGCCGAAGTCATCGTAGTAGTTGGTGTAGGAGTAACCGGATGAGCCGGTGCGGTCGGTGCAGTAGATCCAGTCGAAGAACCCGCAGAGGTCGGGCTTGATTCGGCCGTCGGCCGCCGGGCCCTGGCCCGGCGTGTTGCCGGAACCGTGGTTTTCCCACTGGTCGTCAGTGAGCGTGGAGGTATTCTGGTGGAACACGGCGCCCACGGCCACGGTGTTCTTGGCCGCGGCATCCACCGAGCAGGTCTCGGAGCCCACGCCGTAGTTGCTGTTGCTGGCCGAGTAGAACATCATCGCGTCGTAGTCGACGATGGCCTGGTCGTCCTCCTGGGAGTAGCTGTTGTAGTCACTGTCGGTCCAGCCCTGGCTCCAGCTGTTCGACTGGAATACACCGCCCCAGGTGTTGACCAGGTTGTTCAGCGAGGCGCCGCGGCTGGCATACCAGTCGCAGAACACGCCGCCGCCGTCGGGCATCATGCCGCTGGCGTTGCCGCTGCCGCTGCCGTCACCGAAGACGATGCCGAAGGTGCACGTGCCGTGGGAGTCCACCGTCGGGCCCCCATAGGTTCCGATCAGGTTGCCGAAGTCGGGGTGGCCCTGCTCGATGCCGTTGTCCTTGACTTCGCCGACGATGCCGGTGCCGTTGTACCCGCCGCTCCAGGCGGTGGTTGCGCCGGTGCTGATGCGGATGTTGTTCATGTTGGTCACCGGCGGATCGTAGCGGTCGATCCAGCTGATCTGGGGCAGGGCAGCCAGGTCGGCAACCGCGGCCGGGGGCACCAGGGCGCGCATCGTCATCGACCACTGATCCTCGGCCGTGATTTCCCCACCGAGGCTGCTCACCGCGGTGTGGATCTCATCACGCCGGGCCTCGTCGTCCAGCTGGCGGAAGATCACCATGTTTACCTCGATCCGCTCCTCGCCGCGCTGGAGCAGGCCGGACTGGATCTTGTAGGCCGGGTGGTAGTGACCGGTCCAGACCACAACGGGCAAGGTCTCGAGGGTCTTGAGCGCACTTCCAGGTACCTGGGCGATATAGGTGTTTTCCTGCATGTATCCGAGGAGTGTGGCACCGGCGGCTTCGAGGGAGAGGATTTCCTCCGAGGTCAGCGGGCCGGTCACCTGGACCAGGCGGACCGGGTTTCCGCTGTCGGCTTTCAGTGTCGCCGGCATGTCCGGCTCGCCGTCAGCCGGGCTGAACAGTTGGTATTTCAGGTGGATCGTTGAGAATGATTCCGGCCCGTCCGCGAGACAGGGCAGGGAGAGGGCGAGGATGAAGGCCAGAGCGAATGTGGCCGACTTCCGGATTCTGTTGAACTGAATCATCTGTTCCTCCGTGAAGTGACGATCATGATTCCGAGACACGAAAGCATTGATATCGTATCGATCCCAGGTATTGTGCCGGCCGCCGTGGCGACAATTCGTCCCGGGGCCGGCGTACGGAATACTGATTGAGCGCTGGAAGAGGGGTAGTGGAGGGGATGGCTGGCTGATGCGTAGCTCTTCTTGACCTGCTAGACTTCAGTAGACAACTTCCCGGTTCTATCCGCGCGATCTTGACCCTCTAAATATAATTTCTATTCCTCGATTTGTAAAGGACTAAATGCCCATAATCTACTTGTATATACGTGGGAATAAGACTGACATTGGAATACGTGCGGTGTTGATGTGCGTCGCAAGGCTTATGGAATGTGCAGTATAGCGTCAGTCCCCCGCCCTTCCGCGGTGTGGGCGACGCCTCATGCAGTTAAGAAGCAACCAGCTGCTTAAAAGTTACATTCTTTTCAGGATCAACTCCTGTGATTGTCCACCATATCCTGTGTTCCGCCGAAGACGATGTCGCGGATATTCTCCTTGGCCAGGAATTCGTGGGGGAACCCGGGTTCGATCCGGCTTGCTTTGTCCAGAATGGCCAACTGACCCCGGGTGAGACTGTATTCCAGCGCTCCGATGTTGTCCTTGACCTGTTTGACCGTGCGTGCGCCGATGATCGGCAGGATCAGGCCAGGCTGCTGCCGCACCCAGTTCAGCGCCACCTGGCTGGGTGTGCAGCCGACTTTTTCGGCCATCTTCAGTATCTTTGCCGCCATGGCCAGCTGTTCCTTGATCAGCCCGTCCATCATCTCCACTCGGCCGCCCTTGCCTTTGCCCTGGTTGTATTTGCCGGTGAGCACACCGCCGCCGAGGATACCCCAGGGCGTGACAGCGAGGTCAAAGGCTCGGGCCATGGGCATCAGGTCCCGTTCCACGGTCCGCTCCAGCAGGCTGTACTTGATCTGCAGGGCCACAAAGGGCGTCCAGCCGCGCAGCGCGGCCATGGTGTTGGCCTGGGAGACGATCCAGGCCGGGGTGTCGGAGATCCCCACATAGAGCACCTTGCCCGCCCGCACCAGGTCATCGAGGCCGCGCATCACCTCCTCCACCGGGGTCATGAAGTCCCAGGCATGGACCCAGAAGAGATCGAGGTAGTCGGTTCCCAGACGCCGGAGGCTGGCCTCCAGGGACTGCACCATGTTTTTGCGGTGGTTGCCGCAGAAGTTGGGATCGTCCCGCCGCATGTGCAGGGTGTACTTGGTGGCCAGTACGAAGTGCTCCCGGTCAGCGGCCACCAGCTCGCCGACGATCTTCTCGCTGGTCCCTTCAGTGTAGCGGTTGGCGGTGTCGATGAAGTTGCCGCCCGCATTGGCGTAGGCGTTGAAGATCTTCCGGCTTTCCGTCTTCGTGGCCCCCCAGCCCCACTCGGTGCCAAAGGTCATTGTGCCGAGGCAGAGTTCGGAAACCCGCAGCCCGCTTTTTCCCAGCAGCTTGTATCTCATGGTCATCGGTTCTCTCCTTCCCTCGCCCCGCGACCCGCAGGGAATATTCTTCGCTTCTACTGCGTAACTGTCATTATACTTGGGCTGATGACGCGGGGAGAGAACATTAACCACCTTCGCCGGGCCGGTGAGCCGGCGGCCCGTGACCAACGGAGAGGCCAATGAGCACTGTTGAACGCTACCTTGAGGTTTACGAAGGACTGAGAAGCAGCAAGCGCTGGAGCACCGACAGCAACGTCCTTCGCTTCGCCGCACTGACCCTGGCCGCCACCGAGCTGACCGACCTGGGCGCCCGATTCGAGGAGACGGCAAGGGTGCTGTCAAAGCAGGCCGGGGGCTTTTCGCCGCTAACCTCGTCCATCCGGCACGCGGTGGCGGCGATTTTGATCCGCCGTGACCTCGATCCGGCGACCACGGTACAGCGGGTAAAGGAAACTCTCGACGCGTTCAAACAGCACAAACTGAGAAAGGGCGGCACCCACCCGCTGCTGGCGGCCCTGCTGCTGGTGCTCGACGCCGGCGGCGGCAGCGTGCGGTTCGACAAGATCGCCCGGATGAAACAGATTCTCGATCGCTGGGCCGTGGACCACCGTTTTCTCACCGGCGTGGACGACTACCCCATGGCAGCGATGCATGCCTCCCGCGGAGCCGACCCCGAGCAACTGGGCCTGGAGGTGGAGGAAATATACAAGGCGCTGCGCAAGGCCAAGTTCAGCATGGGCAACCAGCTTCAACTGGTCTCGCACCTGATGATGTTCTCCAGCCATGGCCCTCACATGGCCGCCGAGCGGTTCGCGCAGATGGCCGCGGCCTTGAAGGAGAAGGGGCAGCGGGTCTGGCAGAGCCAGTATGACGAGGTGGCCCTGCTGGTGCTCAGCGGAACCGCGGTGGATGAGGTTTCCACACGGGTGATCCGCTACCGTGATCAGTTGCGGGCGGTGAAACCGCGGCCCCAGGCGGACATCGCCTTTTCCATTGCCGCCGGCATCGTTCTGGCCGAGGAAGCGGAACGGGCCACAGGGCTCAAGGGCGCGGAAGCGGCGGCAAACCTCCGTGCCGTGCAAGCGATAATCGAGGCCCAGCAGGCGGCAATGGTGGCCTGCATGGCCGCCTGCAGTACCGTGGTTGTCACGTCGGGCTCATGAACGTCTCCCGGACCAGGAGGCCGTGGGGAAACTGGCAGCCGGTGTGACCCGGGCTTCATTCGGGCACATCGCTGCCGAGACCGACCTGGTCAGCCAGTTCCCCCCTGAGATCACTCCCCACCCCCGGTCGCGTCCAGGTCCAGCCCGGGCGGTAGCTCCTGATAGCCGGGAAACCGTGAAAAAATCTTATCCTGAGAGCCAATATGCCGATTAATAGAATATCGGCAGGGCAAAGGCTGGGCTGTGTTCGGCAGCAGGATTTCGCGCAGGCTGACGGAGGAGTTTCCATGGCGAATGAACCCGGAATAAATCGTATTCTGCTGCGAGCAGTGCTCCTGCTGCTGGTTCTCCCATCGCTCACCGTGTTCTACCTCTTTCGCGACCATCTCGAGGGGAAGGTGCTGGCCCTCATCTTCCTCTTCATTCTTTCAGCGTGCGGGTTCTATCTGCTCTGGTCCATGGCCCGGGCCATCGGGTCGTTTCGTACCGGGCTGAAAGCGGTCACCGCCGGGTCCGCCGGGGGAATCAAGCCTGACAAATCCTCGACCCAGCTGCGGGAAATGGTTGAGATCATCAATGATCTCAACAAACTGACCGAAGATTTCCGGCACAACGCCGCGAAGCTGGACAAGTTCATCCACCAGTCCGCCACCCTGGCGGAAATATCAGAAATTACAGCCAAGGTGCCCGATATCCACGAACTGCTGAAGCTGGTTCTGGCCAAGGCGGCTTCCGCCACCCAGGCCCGGCGTGGCACGATCATGTTGCTGCAGGAGGACGGGGTGACCATGGAGGTGGTGGCGGTGGAGGGCTGGATATCGGAACGGCCGAACCAGCTGGTACCGGTGGAGAGCACTCTCGCCGGCAGAGTGATTACATCCGGCAGACCGCTGCTGGTGGAAAATATCGACGAGGCTGAGGAACTGCGATCTGAGAACAGAGACAGCGTCTACTCCTCACCATCATTCCTGATCATGCCGCTGAATACCAAGACCGGAACCATCGGCACGCTGTGTCTTTCGGAACGAAGCACCGGTGGGCCTTTCAACAGCGAAAACCAGCAATTTCTCACCGCACTTCTGGGCCAGATCGGCTACGCCATCGAAAATGCCAGGCTGCTCAAGCAGGAGCGGGAGATGGCGATCAAGCTCAAACAGACGGTCATGGAGCAGAAAAAAGTGATCGGCGATACCCAGCAGCAGGTAATACAGGCTGAAAAGCTCACCGCCCTGGGACAACTGGCCGGCGGTGTGGCGCACGACTTCAACAACCTGCTGCAGGCCATAACCGGGTATTGCGACCTGGCCCGGCTTAGGTTTCCTGAGAACGACAAGGGACAAGAGCTACCTCGATCAGGCAGGCAAGGCGTCCCAGCAGGCTGCGAAGCTCACCAGCCAGCTGCTGGCCTTTGGCCGGCGACAGACATTGCAGCCCCGTTACCTGGCTCTGAACAAGGTGATCGATGAGCTGCTGAACATGCTGAACAGACTGTTGGGTGAGAATGTGAAGCTGGTAACGATTCTGGACGACGATTTGAAAACGGTTCACGCGGATCCCAACCAGGTGGAGCAGGTGCTGATGAACCTCTGTATCAATGCCCGCGACGCCATGTCCGAAGGCGGCAGCATCACCATCGAAACCCGCAACGTGGATATCGGTCAGTCCTATTGCGCCCAGCACCCCTGGGCCCAGCCCGGACACTACGTGTTGATCAGCGTAACCGATACGGGCATCGGGATGGACGGCAATACGCTCAACCAGATATTCGAGCCGTTCTTCACCACCAAGGATGAAGGGAAGGGGACCGGCTTGGGACTGGCCACGGTTTACGGAATCGTCAGGCAGCACTGCGGGTTCATCGATGTGGACAGCGAGCCCGGAGAGGGGACCACCTTCAATGTGTATCTGCCTGAAGTGAGTCATCCGGTGGACCAGGCCGCGCCGAAAGATCTCGACCAGGAGTCGGTGGTGGCCGGCAGTGAAACGATCCTGGTGGCCGAGGACAACGAGTTCGTCAGGGAGTGGAGCAAGCAGATCATGGCCGATGCGGGGTACAATGTCCTGGCCGCCGCCGATGGCGAAGAGGCGGTATGCCTCTTCGAGGAATACGCCAGTGAGATCAAACTCGCGTTGCTCGACGTAGTGATGCCCAAGCTCAACGGTATGGAAGTCTGCAGCCGGCTGAAGAGGGTCAAGCCGAACGTGGGCGTTCTCTTCTGCAGTGGGTACAGCGCCGAGATCATCCCGCCCGACTACCTGACCGCCAACGGTTTCCAGCTGATCCTCAAGCCGTTCGAACCCTTCGATCTCCTGAAGAAGGTGCGCGAGACTCTCGACCAGCCTCACGGCCCAGTGGAGTTTCCAGAACGCAACTGAGGTGTGTCCGTGGGGTGACTGGCCCAGCGGGCCCGAGTTTGCTGGTGGCGTGCTCTTTCCGGGGCTAGGTCGCTTTTCCTGAAGCGGCCGCTTTCTTTGTTTTGGCGACGACTTTTTTACGGGCCGGTTTTCTGGCTGGCTTCACCTTTGCGGCCATCTTCTGACGGTTGTGATACACGCTGGAATAGGGGAGCATGCGGATCAGCTCTTCGAGGTTTGTTTTGCCCTCCCTCAGTTTGCCCATCGCATCGTCCATCATAAAGACGGTGCTCTCCGAGGCGCTCTGTTTGATCTCCTCGATGGGCGCTCCCTTGTTGATCATCAGAATGTCGCTCTCGCTGGGGATCCACAATTCTCCCAGCGCCATCCGTCCCTTGTACCCGGTATAGTTGCAGTGCGGACATCCCGCCCCCTTGTACCAGGTGATGTCTGTGACGGGAGAGCTGAAAAACTCCTTGATCAGATCCGCCGGGGGGGCTGTACTCCTCTTTGCACTCAGTGCAGATTTGACGCACCAGGCGCTGGGCCAGGACACCCCGGAGCGAGGAGGCGATCAGGTTCTTGTCCACGCCCATATCCATCAGCCGCGTCACGGCACTGACGGCATCGTTGGTGTGCAGTGTGCTCAGCAGCATGTGGCCGGTCTGCGCGGCGCGGAAGGCCATCTCCGCCGTCTCCTGGTCGCGGATCTCACCCACCATGATCACTTCCGGGTCATGGCGCAGGAACGAGCGAAGGTAGCCGGCAAAGGTGTTGCCGATCCTCTCGTTGACCTCGCACTGGATAAATGATTCGTAGACATACTCGATGGGATCCTCGGCGGTGAGAATCTTGACCGTTGGCTTGTGCAGGTGCATCAGGATGCCGAACAGAGTGGTGCTCTTTCCGGAACCCGTAGGCCCGGTGACCAGGAAGATCCCTTCCGTGGAACTGAGGGCCTTGCGCAGCTCTTTGTCGATCTGATCATAAAAACCGAGCTGCTTGATCGACCGCGGCGCCGCGCGCTGGTCCAGAATCCGCAGCACAACGTTCTCACCGTGGTAGCCGGGAATAACCGAGAGCCGGAAGTCGAGGTGGATCATTTCACCACCCCGATGTGTCAGGACCCGGAAGCTCCCGTCCTGCGGTCGCCGCTTCTCAGCGATGTCGAGGCAGGCCAGAATCTTGAGCCGCGACGTGATGGACCGCTGGTTGGCCGCCAGGGCTTCTTCCAGATTGGGGATGGCCAGATCCTTGAGCACGCCGTCAATCCTGAACCGAACGGTCATCTGACGTTCCAGGGTTTCCAGGTGAATGTCGCTGGCGCCGTGCTCGGTGGCCGCCCTGATGATGTCCCTGACGATCTGGTCGGCTTTTCGCAGCGCCTGATCCTCATCCGGCTGCTCCGGTTCATCAGGGCTTTTTTTCGACTCCTCCAGAATCACGTCGTAGCGTTGCCGATCCCCCGGCTCCTCAATTTTCTCGTCACCGTAGAGCCGGTTGAATGCCCTCTTGATGCTGGTCTGGGTCGAGGTGACCGGGTTGATGGTCAGCCCGGTGAACGACTGGAGCTCTTCGATCACTGCCCGGTCCGTGGGATCGTTCATCGCCAGCGTGATGTTACTGCCGATCCGGCTCACCGGGATGATTGAGTGCTTGCGGGCGTAGTTCCTGTTGATCAGCTTTTTCAGGTCGTCCGGGAGATGGTACTTCTCCAGGTCGATGAAGGCGATGTTCAACTGCACGCAGAGCGATTCCCGCATGATCTCTTCGGTGATGAAGTTCAACCTGACCAGTGTCTCACCCAGGGGGAGCCCGGATACCTTCTGCTCCTCCAGAGCGAACTTCAGCTGCTCCCGGTTGATCTCCTTCCGATTGACCAGGATCTCGCCCAGGTAGTTTCTCTTTTTATACTTGTCCAGCACGAAATCGAGCTGTCTCTTGGTCAGAACGCCAAGCTCCTGGAGGATCTGCCCGATCGGTTTATTGGTATTGCCCTGCTGCTGGATCTGGATTGCTTCGTCGAGCTGGCGCTGGTTGACCAGCCCCTCCTCCACAAGCCTGTTGCCGAATCGCTCGTCGCCCATCTGCTACCCCTCGGAGACATCGCTGAACAGGGACTTCCTGGTCAACACCCAACATGAGCAAACTGATTCATCACCGACCCACTCCGATGGTATTCATATCGAGAAAACCATTGCGACTCTTTATGTATTTCTTTACTTTTGACAAGTGGGTGGAGGGGATTGGAAAGCGGGGATGGTGCCGGACAGAGAAAAAGGGGTTGGCCGAATCGGCCAACCCCTTTCGATTCATAAGCGTGCTTGATGCGTCCGGGCGGTGGTCAGCTCGCTTTGTTGGCTTTCTTCGCCTCTTTCTGCATCTTTTGCCAGGTCTTGTAATTTTCGCTGGCTTCCTTGGAGGTCATGATCTTGAACGGTACCTTGATCACGCTGTTGTCGAACTGCACCAGCAGAAAGTAGCGGCCCATCTTGATGCCGCCGGGGATCTTGAAGAAAATGCGGCCGAGGCAGCCGCGCCCGTAGGCCAGCTCGAACTTGTCATAGGGTTTCAATGAGCTGTCCGTGGGGTCCGAGAAGAAGCCGATGCGGCAGGGAATGGTGGTTCCGGTGGGGAAGTAGTTGATGTTGTCCCGCTGCATGTCGGCTCTCTTGTTCAGCGCCTTGAGGTGTCCGGCCTTACCGAATTCCACCTGGGTGGCCATGGGGATGATCTCCCCATCAGGTGTGAGCACCGAGAGGTCTTCCCGAACGCATTCCTGGTTCGCCTGGCCCTTGATCAGCGTCATGCCCACTTCCAGCAGCAGCCACTCCTGGTCCAGCGAGTTGTTCGCCGCCTTGTACCCCAGCACGACCCAGCCCTCCGAGTTGTAGACCAGCCGGACGTAGGCGCCCTTCATGTCGCCGATCAACTTCTCCGGCTCATCCGTTTCCTCAGCCAGGACGACTGCTGTTCCAATTCCGGACAAGGTGAGGGCGATCAATACACATAAAGCCGCATTCAAAAACTTTCGGTGATTCATCATTGGTTTCCTTTTCGTGATCGATTTTCGTTTTTGCAGTCAGGGTCGAGCAGCCGAACGTCTGGCCCTGAAATCGGCCTGAAGTCGGGCGTATCCTCGTCTCCTCCCCACATACTAAGAAATAACCATAGCAGGTGTGACACAAAAAGTGTAGATTATTCGGAGCCGCGGACCATTGGGGTGGGTATCACTCCCCGATGATCTTCACCAGCGCCCGCTGAAGGCTGCGGCCATCAAACTCGCCGTAGAAGATCCGCTCCCAGGTACCGAAGTCCAGCTGGCCGTCGGTGATGGCAACGACTGGAGCGCAGGGGCGTGCCTGTGCTAGAACCAAACGACACTTTCCTTCCAATTGTGATAACCTGTCATTGGTAGATATTGTTAAAATACATGGACGATCAGGGTGTAACCTATCTATTTTTTACAGACGTAACAGCTGATTTTCTCCACTCCGGGCGGGTGTCACACAATTCTTGGAACGGGCCGGATCCAGCCAGCCAAAGCGGTCAATTCACACCTTCGTGAACCGTCCACTCATCAGTTACCACCGGCCTGCAGCACATTTGTACCCTTCATCCCTCACGATATATCAATATGGGAGTTGTCTCATGAGATGCACAGTGATTCTTGTTCTCTTACTGCTCTGCTGCCCTTTGGTGCTCTCGGCTGATGTCATCCACGTCCCCGGTGTCCAGCCCACTATCCAGGCGGGCATCGATGCCGCAGTAGACGGAGACAAGGTGTTGGTGGCCGATGGCACTTACACCGGTCAGGGCAACCGTGACATCGACTTCCTCGGTAAGGCAATCACGGTCAGGTCGGAGAATGGGGCGGAGAACTGCATTATCGACTGTGAGGAGCAGGGTCGCGGGTTTAATTTTTTCTTCAGTGAAGGTGAGAATTCCGTGCTGGACGGATTCACCATTCAAAATGGGTATCATGCGTTACGCGGTGGTGGGATTAACTGCGACGCGTACACCTCACCAACGATCACCAACTGCACCTTCAGCGCGAACAGAGCAAGTGATGGTGGCGGGATGTACTGCGAGGACGGGTCCCCGACATTCACCAACTGCACGTTCAGCGCAAATGTGGCTGATTGGGGTGGTGGGATTTACTGCGTCGGGTCTTCGCCAACGATTACCAACTGCACCTTCAGCGAGAACCGTGGTCCTGATCTTGGTGGTGGGATTTACTGCGTCGGGTCCTCGCCAAAGATCACGAACTGCACCTTTAGCGAGAACCGGACTGTTGCTGCTGGCGGGGGGATAGCCTGTGAGCAGGGTTCCCCGACAATCACCGATTGCATCTTCAACGGAAACGGATCTCTTCATTGTGCTGGTGGCGGGATCTACTGCACGAATTCCTCTCCAAAGATCTTTAACTGCATCTTCAACGGGAACGATTCTGATCGTGGTGGTGGGATCTACTGCTTCTGGGCCCCGGCAAGGATCACCAACTGCACCTTCAGCCGGAACCGTGGTGATGATCTTGGTGGTGGGGTCTACTGCATGAGTTCCTCACCAATTATCTCTAACTGCATCATCTGGGACAACTCTCCGAATAGTATCGAAGTGTATTCGGGCGACCCATTGATCTACTTCTCCGACGTCCAGGGCGGATGGCCGGGTGGGAGCAACATAGATGCCGATCCGCTCTTCGTCAGCGGCCCCCATGGTGTTTACTACCTCAGCAATGTCATTTGCGGCGATCCGGAAAACAGCCCATGTGTGGGTGCCGGACTTCCATCGCTGGAGCTCTGCGGCACAACCAGATGCCTGGCAGCATGGGGCAGTAAAGATATGGGATACCACTACCCGGCAACGGGCATAGTTGTTGGACCTGGCCCCCATACGCAAAATCCTCCGACTGTGAGGGTGTTCCCACCCGAGCAGAATGCCGAGGCTGCTTTTGAATTTAACGCATACGGTGGCGCCGCCGGCGTCAACGTCAGTTGTGGTGACGTGTTTGCTGACGGCGTCGATCAGATCATCACCGGCCCAGGTCCGGGACCGATCTTCGGTCCCCATGTGCGGGGATTTCAGGTGGACGGCGCGCCCCTCGAGGGCCTCAGCTACCTCGCGTATGGCACCAGCAAGTGGGGCGTGAACGTGGCCGCGGGTGACATCGACGGAGACGGATTTGACGAGATCATCACCGGAGCAGGCCCCGGTGCGGTGTTTGGCCCTCATGTCCGCGGCTGGGACTACGACGGTGGCCCTGACGTGACGCCGATATCCACCGTGAGCTACTTCGCCTATGGAACACCCAAGTGGGGGGTGAACGTCTCAGCAGGTGACATCGACGGGGATGGCTATGACGAGATCGTCACTGGCGCGGGTCCCGGGGCCGTCTACGGGCCTCACGTGCGGGGTTGGAACGTGGACGGGGGAACGGCGGCGTCCATACCCGGCTGCAGCTTTATCGCTTACGGCACCCACAAATACGGCGTGAACATCAGCTGCGGCGACGTGGACGGAGACGGCATCGACGAGATCATCACCGCACCGGGTCCCTCTCCGGTTTTCGGCGCCCACATCCGGGGATTCGATATGAACGGCACGCCTTTGCCCGGACTGAGTTTCTTAGCCTGGCCGCCGTCTGGGGTCCGGTATGGCGCCAAAGTCTTTGCCGGGTCCGACCTTGATGGCGAGGGCTGGAACGAAATAGTGGTGGGCTGTGGCCCTGATCCTGACGCCAACACTGAAGTGAAGGTGTTCCAATACGATGGCTCCGGAGTGACCCCCTGGTTCTCGCTTGAGGCGTTCCAGGGCATGACGCATGGGGCCAACGTGGCGGCAGGAAGGTTCTGAGCGGTTGCAGGACGCCGTTTCCCTGCAACCAGCCGCCGTTTCCGCCGGCCGGAAACACTGACATGGACAGGTGCACGGTGACGGGGATCGCGCCGTGAGCAGCGGTTCGGCTACCCAGAAGCGGTGTCCCTTCAGGATGACCCACCTCACTCCCCAATGATCTTCACCAGCACCCGCTTTCGCCGCCTGCCGTCGAACTCGCCGTAGAAGATCCGCTCCCATGTACCGAAGTCCAGCTGGCCATCGGTGATCGCCACCACCACCTCGCGGCCCATGATCTGGCGCTTCATGTGGGCGTCGGCGTTGTCCTCGCCCACGTTGTGGCGATACTGGCTCACCGGTTCGTGGGGGGCCAGCTTCTCCAGCCAGTCGTCGTAATCCTGGTGCAGGCCGTGCTCGTCGTCGTTGATGAAAACGCTGGCGGTGATGTGCATGGCGTTTAAGAGAAAATCTAGTTTTACTTGCCCTTTGCTGTTCGTCCTGAACGGCCAACTTCCTGAGAAACAAAGAGGAATCCGTGCATTCTGAGTCGAGTGTGTCGGCAGCCATTACGAGGTCAGGGATTGCGGTGGCGACAACTGTCTGGGCGGCCAGAGCGATGAGAACGACGTCTGCCATTTTCATCTTTCCTGCAGGGATGTCAAAGGACGGGGGCCGAAGATGCGAGCTTATGAAAATACTTCCACCAAATGAGTAATCCGGTGCCAATGATGACATTTACTCGGGTTCTTCAAGCAATCCTTTCGGGACTATGTTTTGCCCTAAACGAATTAGAATCAACCATTTCAGGAAATTACTGGTCTGAATGGTCTCTGCTGAAAAATATGGAATGTAAATTGCTTATTTTCAATGTAAATTGCTTTAAGTTCTGCGTTCATTAAGCTCTTTCTCGTCTGGGTCCCCTGCTCGAACGGAATTTCAGCCGTCAGGTCTTAGAGATTTCGTCTGCTACCCGCTGTCCGGAGGAGCCAGTTTCGCGGTTGGTGTCTGTTTGGGAAAGGATGGAACGATGAACAATCATGATGGTCTTCGCGTCAGCCGTGCTGGTTTTCTGCCCTTGCTCGTGGTTTGCCTCGCGCTGCTCGTCCCCCCCCAGGAAGCGTCGGGCGACCCATCCATTTGGTGGGATAACGCATGGATTCACCGAGCGGTGATTACGGTTGACAACACCGCCGGGGGAGGAGCCCTGACGAACTACGTGGTCCTTGTCACGGTGGACACGGCCAGCCCGATCGCCAACGGCGAGATGGATGAACAGGGCGACGATATCCGCTTCATCGACAGCGACAACGCGACGGAGCTGGACTTCTGGATCGAGTCGGGGGTCAACACCTCGGACACCCGGATCTGGGTTGAGAACCCGAGTATCCCTGCATCGTCAACCAAGACCATTTACATGTACCTATGGGAACGGGGCCGCGGCCGCCGCGGCCAGCGGGCAGGATACCTTCTCGTTCTTCGACGACTTCAGCGGTGACCTGATTCAATGGAGCGAGGTCTCCGGCGACTGGTCGATCTATCACGATCTCGATTGGCACAAGTACGAGAACAACCCGATGTTCCCTGCCGACGGCTACGCTGTGGCCGTGGTCCTGGATGGCGGCACGTATTATCTGTACCTACCGCCATGACAGCGGCGGCAGGGCTCGCATTCACCGCAAGCGTTCGTCGGACGGCATGACCAACTGGGTCGATGATCCGGTGGGAGCGGTGCTCGACGTGGGTTCACCCGGCGCGTGGGATGACACTGAAGTGATCGGCCCCACGGTCTGGATCGAGGGCGGCACCTGGTACATGCTCTACGTGGGGAGCGGCACTTACAGGGCCGCCGGGCTGGCGACGTCGCCCGACGGGGTCAACTGGACCAGGGACCCGAGCAATCCGGTTCTGACGGAAGCTGGCGAGAACCTCGAGATCATCGGCGTGATGAAGGTCGGCTCGACGTACTACGCCTTCCACAACAACGTTGCATCGGGCTTAGACAGGCGGACCGGACTGGCGACCTCCACCGATTTGGTCAACTGGACGCAAGATCCGAACAATCCGCTTTTTGTGAATGGGCGACATACCACAGCCCCGTTCACCTACAACGGGGAATATTACATTCTCGTCGGCCATTACAGGTCGGATAGCGATTTCTCGGAACAGGAGCTCTACCGGGACAGCAGCCCCACGTTTTACCCCGGTCAGCGCGAGCGTATCGGCAAGGCGTTCGGGGTGGGGGGCCCTGACGAATGGGATGGTGACGATACCGACGCCCCATGGGTCCTGACGCACACCATCGAGAAAGACACATTCCCGAATGATGAACTGTGGGTCTACTACGGCGGTTCCGATATCGGGCCCAAGACCCGCCAGATCGGGCTTGTCATCGAGACCGACATCGGTGCGGCCCTGGGGCTGACCGGTGGGGTCAACGGCGAACTGCGCAGCAATATGCTAACGGAGGAGCCCTGGGAGAGTGTCATTGTCACCGACGCCAACATGCCGGCCGATGCGAGAATCGACGCCAGGTTGAAGTTCACCGTGGAGAACGGCAGCCGCCACGGCGTGGGCCTGCGTTACCAGGACCAGGACAACTGGTACGGAACGCTCATCCGCGATACCGTTGGATTGAATGACGCGGCCGAGCTGCTGGAGAGGGCCGGCGGCACCTTCCAGACCGTCGATATCTGGGACGCCGGCAACAATGCGCACTGGGTGCCCAATACCTGGTATCCGCTGGGGCTGGGGGCTGCCGGGTCGTCACTGAGCGGCGAGGTGGACGACCGGGGCACGAATCGCTGGCTCAGCGGCACGGACGCGACCTTGACCGGTTCGAGGCCGGCTGTGCTGCGCGCCTACTCCTCGGCAACGGACGTACACTTCGACGACGTCCGAGTGCGCCAGTATGTCGAGCCTGAGCCATACACCCTGATCGGCGGCGAGGAATCACTCGCTCCACTCGTCTCCGCCCCCGACCCCGCAGACGGCGCCAACGACGTGCCGCCGCTGCTCTCCCAACTCAGCTTCACGCTGACCGACTGGGAGGGCTTGCCGATGGACTACAGCGTCACGACGATCCCCGACATCGGCTCCGACTCGGCGAGCGGCGTCTACGACGGAACTTACCAGGTCGGCGTTTCCGGGCTGACCTACGGGACATACCAGTGGCAGGTCTATGCTACTGACGGTGTCCATGAAACCACCGAGGTCTTCAGCTTCACTGTCCAAGGCCCCTGGTGGGACGGTGCCTGGCCGTTCCGCAAACCGATCACCATTGATCACACCCTGGTCGGCGACGACCTCACCAGCTTTCCAATCCTGGTCGACATCGTCGACGACGATCTGCGGACGACGGCGCAAAGCGATGGAGACGACCTGGTCTTTACCACCTACGACGGAACGAAGCTGGACCACGAGATAGAAACATATGACAGCTCGACCGGACATCTGGTGGCCTGGGTGGAGGTGCCCTTCCTGCCGTCGACGGTCGACACGACGCTATACCTCTACTTCGGCAATCCCGTTGCCGAGAACCAGGAGAACGTCGCCGAAACCTGGGACTTCAACTTCCTCATGGTCCATCACCTGGACGAGACGAGCGGAGTGCACCTCGATTCCACGCAATACGCCAACGATGGAACGCCGGTTGGTGGCGTGACCCAGAATGCCGTCGGGCCGATCGACGGTGCCGACGATTTCGACGGGATTGACGACTACGTCAGCGTCTTCGACAGCGGGACCGTGGATCCAGAGTTCCAGGGCCTCGGCAACAATAACGACTACACCATCTCGACCTGGGTCAAGACGTCACAAGAGAATGGCGAACTCGCCGCCGACGTGTGGTATCCGAGCGTTCTCCTGCTCGAATTGCGTCGAGAAAGCGGTACTGATACTCGTGTCCCGTTCTCTTTCGGGATCACCGATGGCTACAACGAGGTCGGGCGAACTCATGACTACACCGGGTCCGCCGAACGGGAGACTGGCACGGTCTACATCAGTGACGACACCTGGCACTATATCGTGGTTTCGATTGCCGATGATGACATGACGTTCTACGTCGATGGCGACCCGGACGTGACCAGAACCTGCACGACGGCGAATGGCAACTGTTCCGTGGGGACTTACGCGTCCAACATGGGTCTGGCGACCCGCTGGAAGAACACTGGTGATATTGATGACAGGAATTGTCTTGATGGCCTAATGGACGAGGTGCGGATCTCGGATGTCGCGAGGAGTGCGGGATGGATCTGGACGGAATACAACAACCAGCATGACGCCGGCGCTTTCTATCGCCTCGGTGACACGGAGTGGGAGGACAGCACTGCCCCGGTGATCGTCTGTCCTGGGGACCTGACCATCGAGTGCGGCACTTCCAGCGACCCGGCCTTCACCGGACAGGCCACGGCGACGGATGACACTGATCCGGCGCCGGTGGTCGACTACTCCGATTCGACTGCCGCCGGCGCCTGCCCGCAGGAGGAGGCGATCACCCGTACCTGGACCGCCACCGATGCCAGCGGCAACGTCAGCCAGTGCGTGCAGACGATCACGGTTGATGATAGCATCGCTCCTGTGCTAACCATTCCCGGCGACATCACCGTGAACGCCGACGCCGGCCTCTGCTCGGCGGCTGTCGATCCGGGGGCGGCCACAGCGGTGGACAACTGCGACGGGGCGCCGGTCATCGGCTGGGTGCGCAGTGATGGCGGTGCCAGTCTCACCGATCCCTACGATTCGACCGACTCGCCGATCACCATCACCTGGACCGCCACCGACGCCTGCGGCAATGTCTCGCCGGCTCAGGTCCAGACGATCACCGTCGACGCGGTGAACGAGCTGGTGCTCAGCCTCGACTTCGACGGCGACGTGGAGGCCGGTCCGTTCGACCGCTGCCTCACCATCACCCTCTGGGAGTGCGGCGGGCCGAGCAGCGTCACCGTTGAAGAAGTCGTCGAATTCACCGCCGGTTCCGCCTCGGCCACGGTCCTGGTGCCCTGCGGCGCCTACTCCTGCGTCGCGGTCCAGGACGAACTGCACTCCCTGCGCCGGACCATGGTGAGCCCGACGTTCGAGATCTTCGGCACGCAGTATGTGGCCGACTTCATCACGGCCACCAGCGATCTCGTGCTGGGCAACTTCAACAACGACAACTGGATCGACATCCTCGACTTCGGTGTCTTCTCGATGAACTGGCTGGTGGATTACGGTTCGGCCGATACCGACTGCGGCACCGCGCCCTTCCATGCCGACGTGACCGGCGATGGCCTGGTGGACACGGACGAGTTCAGCTACATCCAGATCAACTTCCTGCAGGGCAATGACGCGGCGTGCTGCGGCCTGCCGGAGCCGGTTCATCCCCCGGTCACCGCGATCACCAATGCGGAACTTGTGCGCAGGGGATTGGCCGAGCTGATCGTGGCCGACCTCACCGGGGACGGCAAGATCGACCAGCTCGATATTGCCGCTTTTGCCTCCGGCGAACGTCCGGTGCTTAAGCCGGGAGGAGTAACCTACAAGAGGTAGGCCTTCTGCATCAGACCCGGGGTAGCGGCCGCCCCGGGTCTGACCGCGGGACCGCGGACCCAGTCCGAGCGCCGGCACCGAGGTCCTGGTTTACAAACTCGAGGGTTCACAGGTATTCAAGTGGCTGTCGCTTGAGGCGTTTCCGGGGCTCACCCGCGGTACCGCCTTGAAGGGTGGACGGTTCTGACCTCTCACTCTCCAATGATCTTCACCAGCACCCGCTTCCGCCGCCGTCCGTCGAACTCGCCGTAGAAGATCCGTTCCCAGGTGCCGAAGTCGAGCTGGCCGTCAGTGATCGCCACCACCACCTCACGGCCCATGATCTGGCGCTTCATGTGCGCGTCGGCGTTGTCCTCGCCCACGTTGTGGCGGTAGCCGCTCACCGGTTCGTGGGGGGCCAGCTTCTCCAGCCAGTCGTCGTAGTCCTGGTGCAGGCCGAGCGTGAAGCTCATACGCAAGCTATATCATCCGTCACGTAAATCATTGTTACCTTTTCTAACTGCGCTTTCGGGAGGCGAAGGCCCTATTTAAAATAATTTATTAATCGATCCTTTTTCTTCCAGTTTCCTCTTATGACTATGCCTGCCATCAATTTGAGGTGTTCCAACAACAAATGCTAAATAAATCTATATTTTTCATAAGGCCACTTACAAGTGTAATATTATTGAGTTTCATTTCAACATTTCACGTCTGATATTTAAATAATAACTTCATTTAATTAAATCACTGCAGCAATATATCTCTTGACAATATTTCATAATTAACTCATAATGTCAGATTATGTATGTTCTTTATCTGGGCTATATTCACTTGTTTATATGTACAGTGAAAGGACAAAACTATGTATCAGCATATCACATTCTATCTTATTCTGTCTCTTTTATTCATTACGCCTGCTACGGCTCAGACTGCATTGGTAACTGTGTTTGAGCAAACCGGTTTTGGTGTTGATCCAGAGGCTGAGCCAGCGCCTGGATTGGATGTTCTCGGTTATGGATACGATGTATTTGGCGATTATGCAACACAGGGTGGCCTTAAGCCATATTGTCTCTTTAAGTATACCGGTTCATCCATAACGCCAATTGGGACAAAGCGATATTTGGTTCCAGACTATGTTGCACTGAAGAATCTTTCTCAGAAAGACATCTTTACGGCCGAAGGATCGAGTCGTGAGGAATATTCACAAGAACTTGCAGTAAAAGTGGGATTAAGGGCGAATGCCTTTTTCTTTAAAGCATCAGTAGAACAAAATTTTGAGCTGGGTAAAGAAAAAACCGGGAAGAAATATTATTACACCTATGGTGATGTAACGCAAAAATGGCTTATACAATTTGATGAAAGAAGAGATGCTTATAAGTCACTGTTGGAAGAAAATTTTAAACAAGACTTAGAAGAAATGGTTCCTTTTAAACTGTTCGAAATGTATGGAACGCATTTCATTTTTTCAGCAATTCTGGGTGGAAGAGCAGAATACAGAGCTTCGACGACATATACTCAAACCGAAGAAAAAAACAAGTTTAAGACAGCCGTTAAAGCGAAGTACAAATGTATATCCGTAGGGGTAAAAGTATCTGGTGAAACTGAAAGTATAATTGAAAATGAGAATACAACTACAAGTCTATATGCGGTCGGTGGCAACCCGGAACTGTTGAGAGATTTAGAAACTTACGAAGCGTACAAAGGCTGGGCCGATGGAATTGAAGGAATGCCTGTTCTTGTTGATTTTAATGAGGATAGTCTGCGTCCGATTTGGGAATTAACCGAAAACGGGGAGAGAAGAAAAACACTGGAAAATGCATTTGCTGAGTATTGCAAGAAATTCCCTTTTCCTCCAGCAGTTGCTGGAACTTCTTTGAAATCTGGGATATACAGGATCCAAAATGTTTTTAATCAACAATTTCTTGATGCTTATGAGATTGAGGATGTTCGGGCAGTAGATCCTGAAAACTCTAGAGCTTTCACGTCTGAGCTTAAGGATGATGATTCACAGAAGTGGATTGTGTCCAGAGTGGAAGGCGATTATTATACAATACAGCAAAAATCTACTGGTCGTTTACTCAGGGCCCACACTCCGCGGCCAGATCCAGATGAACCAGATAACTATGAACAATGGGTCTTCACGTGTTCACCGCAGAGAGGTCATTCTCGGCAATGGAATATCAAGCGCGGTGAAAACAATATTTGTGCTATCCAGCATAGGCTGAATGATGGAGTAGTTGATCTATCGGCTTCAAAACCATCATCGGTTGTCTTACATTTTTCTAATAAAACGAAATCATGGCCTGGCCCTTTCTGGCTGTTCACTTATATAGACCCCATCGATTCACAAAACTAGAGAACCATGCCAATTCTGCGGGATTTATTTTGGAAAAATGCTGCTGCAAAACCTCATTATTATTCATTCGTTATTTTGAGATACAACTGTTATCACTTAGTAGCGATGGTGGGCGCATTCCCCAAGCTGTCAAGCTTGAGAAGATACATATCTTGACTGTTTGTGTCGGTGAATCCTGTGATAATAAAACCACCATCGGATGTCTCCTTTACAGCGTAACCATAATCGATACCTTCAATAATCTTCGACCATACCTTATTGCCATGTGCATTGACTTTTATTATGTGATCTTCCATTAATAAACTTAGTTTTTACTCCTATTGGCCGCCAAGTAATCAATAATTAAGTCATCAATGAAATCCTTAAATGTGCTTTCGATATCTTCTTCAAGAACAGCATTACCTGGGATTGCTACAGTAAATCTATCCCACGTCACAGCGCTTGACTCGTAAACAGCCAAACTAACTTGCCATTCATGTGTTAGATTCCGTAAGCTCCCCCATATGGTAGACGCGAGTGATGGGTGTAGCTAAGAAGAGGAATATCTGGCTGTTCAGAGCAACGATGTCACTTGATGATGCTACGCATCATTATTCCCCGATAATCTTCACCAGCACCCGCTTCCGCCGCCGGCCGTCGAACTCGCCGTAGAAGATCCGCTCCCAGGTGCCGAAGTCCAGTTGGCCGCCGGTGATGGCCACCACCACCTCGCGGCCCATGATCTGGCGCTTCATGTGGGCGTCGGCGTTGTCCTCGCCCACGTTGTGGCGATAGCCGCTCACCGGTTCGTGGGGCGCCAGTTTCTCCAGCCAGTCGTCGTAGTCCTGGTGCAGGCCCGGCTCGTCGTCGTTGATGAAGACACTCGCTGTGATGTGCATGGCGTTTACCAGCACCAGCCCTTCGCGGATGCCGCTCTCCCGCAGGCATTCATCCACCTCGGGGGTGATGTTGATCAGCGCCCGGCGGGTGGGCACTTCGAACCAGAGTTCCTTGCGATACGATTTCATCCCTCGGCCCTCCTCGGCGGCGGAATCTGTCCGATCTCCTGCAATTGGTGTATGATGTGGTCAATTCGGGCCGGCGAGGCCCGAGCATTGTTCAGCGTCATCCTAGGATAACCGGCGCCGGCCCGGCCCTCAAGGGCAGGCGGCGTTTCACCCGTTCGGAGGAGTGCCCATGAGATCTTCCGCGAAGCTTCTGCTTACCGTGGTTTTTGCCCTGCTGATCCTGGGGGTATGGGGCGGGTCGCCCTTTCTCGAGGCCCAGGATGCGCCGCCAATGGAGCCGATACCGAAACCGGGTGCCGAGGGGGAGGAGCCTGATCCGCTCAAGGTGGACCTGGAGGTGCGGGTTCTCAATCTGCGGGTGACGGTCCAGGACAAGTCTGGTGAATTCGTCCAGGGGCTGCATCCGGAAGATTTTCAACTGAAATTGAACGGCCGCGAGATTCCGGTTCGCCTGTTCCACGAAGTGCGCGACGGCCAGACCATCTTTCCCCCGGTGGAAGAAGAGGAAGATGCCCCGCCGGAACCCGGGGAAGAGGGGCAGGCGGACATTCCGTCGGAAATAGTTGATCCAATCGAAGGTGAGCCGATCCACTATGTCTTCTTCTTCGACAACCTGCATATGGACCCGAGAAACCGGCCGCGGGTGGTCACCAGGCTCAACAGCTTCGTGGACGAAATGTTCGGTGGGGGGGACAAGGGGCTGGTGGTCAATTTCGAGCAGGGGTTCCAGCTGAACACCCGTTTTACCACCAATCCCAATGTGCTCAAGGACAACCTCAAGCGGGCCTCGATGCAGGCGGCTTTCCCCGGCGGGCTGGCCGGCGAGGGGCCCACCAGCATCTACCCCGACAATGATGTCAACATGGCCGACCGGACCCTGGGGGAGAAGAGCTACTACGCCAAGCTGACCTGTGAAGCCCTGGGCACCCTGAGCACCTTTCTTGCCGGGGTGCCGGGCCGCAAAGTGATCATCTTCCTCTCCGAGGAACTGCCGGTGGAGATGGGACCGGGTCTGCGCTTCGGGGATGACCGGGGCGGGGCCAACCAGCAGTCGGCCGGCGCTTTCAATGAGAAGGAGGCGCTGTTCTCGACGGTACGGCAACTCAACGCGGCCGAGATCCCGGTCTTTACTTTGGATGCCCGGGGGCTGGGTGCCGACACCCGACTCACTTCGGTTGCGTCCGGCGGGGTGACCTACCTGGCCCGGGAAACCGGCGGCAAGGCCTACGTGGGCAGCAGCAGTTACACGGCGGCTCTAAAGGAGATCCGGGCCAGTCTGAACAACTATTACAGCATCGGCATCCGCACCGACGGCTGGCAGCCCGACGCCAACTATCGGATCACCCTCGACCTGCCGGAGAAGAAGCGGCTCAACGTCAGCTACCAGAGGGCACTGTCGGTTTCCGGGCCGGATACCCGGATGGCCCAGGAGACCCTTCTGCTCCACTTCGATCACCGGCTGGAGCGGAACCCGCTGGAAGCGGTGGCCGAGGTGGTGGCCGCGGAGCGGGTCGTGCAGGACGCCGGGGTCGTGACCCGGTTGACCCTTGCCGTGTCGCTGCCCCAGAGCAAACTGGGTCTGGTGGAGCGAAGCGCCGGAGGGTATTCCGGGGAATTGACCATCTTCATCGCCGCGCGGTCCCCCGATCTGAGCTATATCCCTTCGCACACCATCAAGCTCCCGATCTTCATCGCGGCGGAAGAGATGGACCCGCAAGCAACTTTCAGCTACGGGGCGCGGCTGGTCTTTCCCGCCGCGGACTATGCCGTAGCCACCGGGATCCGGGACACCATCACCGGCGAGAGCTCACTGATCATGGCCCGGGCAGCGATCGGCGGGTCGGGGACGCCCCGGGCGGCAGGCCGGTAGGGGAATAGCGGACCAGTGAATCCTGGCGTATCGATGAAAACGGAGAATGAGCAGGGCGGTGGAAACCGCCGTGCATACGGGATTCTGCTGCAGGCCGTGGCAGCCGGGGGACTATCCGGGCTGTTTCTCGGCCTCTACCTCGGGGTGCAGGCGCTGGTCAACCAACCGGCCACCGGCATCGGCATTCTCCGTTTCCATGCCCGTGACATCTTCCAGCTGCTCTACGTGCCGTCGCTGGCCTGTCTGGGCCTCGGTGTGGCCGCCGGCCTGGTTCTCTGGCTGCCGGCGACCCTGGCCGGCCGAAAGCGGCAGGACGCGGGGATTGCCTGCCTCGTCCTGCTCATTGTGGCGGGAGCCATCCTCGCCCCCTGGTGGTCATCCCTGCTGCCGTCCGGTCAACGTCCGGGTGAGATGCTGCGTTCACCACCGGTGGTCTTCAATCTCCTCACCGCCCTTGCCGTTTCCCTCGCCGCCGGCGGGGCCGCAGCAGCGGCTGCCCTTTCTTTCATGCGCAGGGGGTTCCTGGGTCGGGTGGGGATCGTTCTGGCGGCTGTCTGGTCCGCCGGCACTCTGCTGGCCCTGGGCCTGGCCCTCCAACCCGTTCTTGGCGGTGGGGCAGGGGTGACCCTGGCCGTGGCGGCTGCCTCGGCCCTGCTCTTTCTCCTGCTCACCCTCCTGCCGCCGCTGCGCGGGGGTACCGGCCGTCCCTGGTCGTGGGTGGTGTGTATCGTGCTGCTGGCCGTCCACCTGGCCGCCGGTCTGCTGACGGCTTCCCTCCTGCCGGAGGTGAGACGTGTCGAGGCGTTTCCCGCAGCGACAGACGGTGCCGACCGGAGACCCAACATCCTGCTGATTACGGTGGACACGCTCCGTTCGGACCGTCTCTCCTGCTACGGCAGCGAGCGGAGGTCCTCTCCGGCCCTTGACCGATTCTCGAGGGAGGCGGTGCTGGTTCAGCGGATGACCAGCAACTCGCCCTGGACCCTGCCGTCCATGTCGTCCCTGTTCACCGGCCGGCTCCCTTCGGCCCTCGGTATGGGCGGCGGTCCGGCCCGCCTGCCGGCCGCGGTGCCCACCCTGGCCGGCGCCCTGGCCGCTGAGGGGTATCTGACCCGTGCCATCGCCACCAACCCCTGGCTCAAGCGGGAGTTCGGTTTTCACCGGGGGTTCAGTGCCTATACTCACCTCGAGGAGGGCGGGGTGTCGAGCTACCAGCTGAAACGGATGTTCTGGCACCGGCTGCTCTGCCACGGTCCGGAGGGTGGGGAGTCGAAGGACCGGATCCGTGCCGACCAGGTCACCGCCCGGGCCCTCCAGTGGCTGGAAGGGGTGCCGGTACCCGGCCAGCCCTTCTTCCTCTGGCTGCACTACATGGACCCCCACGAGCCGTACAGCCCGAAACCGGCTCCGTCCCCGGGCCCATACCGCGGCCGTTACCTGCGGAGCTCCGGCCTGGTGCAGACCATCATGCGCGGCGGGCTCCTGGAATCCGCCGACCTGGACCGCCTGCAACTGCTTTATGACGAGGAGATCCTCGCCTTTGACCGCCAGCTGGGGCGCCTGCTCTCGCTGCTGGAGCAGCGCGGAATTCTCCAGCGGTCGGTGGTGGTGGTCACTGCCGACCACGGGGAGGAGTTTCTGGAGCATGGCGGCCTGGGACACGGCCACACCCTCTACGACGAACTGCTCCGGGTGCCGCTGCTGGTGCGGCTGCCGGGCGGGATTCCGGCCCGGGCGCCCTGGGAGACCGGCCTGCAGCTCATCGATCTCTACCCCACCCTGCTGGCGCTGGCCGGGAACGTGGAGTCACATCCGGGGGTCCAGGGCCGCGACATGGCCGGCCTGTTCGGCGGATTGCCGGACTCGGTGAACTCCGGCCCGTACACCGGTGACCCACTGGCGGTCCTCTCCGAGGGCACCCAGGACGCAGTGAACTGGAAGTCTTTGGAAATGGGAGACTTCAAGCTGATCCTCGACCGTTCCTCTGGACGGGCCCGGCTCTTCAGCACCGATCCGCTGAAGGGGGGGGAAGTGGACCCGGCGGCCCAGGCCGACGCGGACGGGATCGTGTCGGATTTGCGCCACAGGATCTTCGAACTGGACCGGGAGAGCCGCGAGCTGGCCGAAGCCGCGGCGGCCACCGGCTCTCTGACCGGTGGCGAAATGTCCCCGGAAATGCGCCGGCAGCTCCGTGCCCTCGGCTACCTCAATTGATCCTCTGCCCCACTGCTTGGAAACTGTTGATTTCCCAACGATTGAAAAGTTGTTTCGATCTTGACTCTCTCCGGGTCGAGGAGTATATTCCGGGCTTGAAACGCACGTACCCGGGCTTCCCTCAGGTTGCAGATGCGAGGGCCGGGCAAAAACTCCATGCGTCCGGCCGGAATGGCGAGAGAAATACTCCTGTCACCCGCCGGCAACCGTGATCCAGGGGAGAGTTGGATGAGCGAGGAAGCGGCGGTCAAGAAGGAAAAGGCCCCTCCAGTCATTGAAATTGTGGACAGGCTGTGTAAGGGCTGTGGCATCTGTGTGGAGTTCTGTCCCACCGATGTGCTGGCGATGGAGAACGGTGTGGCCGTGGTGGTCAACCTCGAGGCCTGCACCAATTGCCAGCTGTGCGACTATCGGTGTCCCGATTTCGCCATCACCGTGACCTGACTTCAGTATCCCAGCAGCAGAAAGGATCTCGCCAATGTCAGCGGCCAAATCGAACAGCAACGTTCGACTGATGACGGGGAACGATGCCTGCGCGGCAGGTGCGCTCGCCGCCGGAGTACGGTTCTTCGCCGGGTACCCGATCACACCCTCGTCGGAGATCGCCGAGGATCTGTCAGCCCACCTGCCCCGGGTCGGCGGCAAGTTCATCCAGATGGAGGATGAGATCGCCGCCATGGGTGCGATCATCGGCGCCTCGCTCACCGGGGCCAAGTCGATGACCGCCACCAGCGGTCCCGGTTTCTCCCTCAAGCAGGAAAACATCGGTTATGCCTGCATCACCGAAGTCCCCTGCGTCATCGTCAACGTGATGCGCGGCGGACCGAGCACCGGTCTGCCCACCCTGCCTTCCCAGTCGGATGTGATGCAGGCGCGCTGGGGCACCCACGGCGACCACCCGATCATCGCCGTCTGCCCCCAGAGCGTCACCGAGACCTTCCACCTCACCGTGGAGGCCTTCAACCTCACCGAAAAATACCGTATCCCGGTGATCATCCTCCTCGACGAGATCGTGGGGCACACCAGCGAGAAGATCGTCATTCCCCCGGCCAGCGAACTGACGCTGATCGACCGTGCGGGGCCCACTGACACCCCGGAAGAGCACCTGCCGTATCGCCACACCGAGAACGACATCCCGGAGATGGCCAGTTTCGGCACCGGCTACCGCTTCCATGTCACCGGGCTGTGCCATGACGAGACCGGGTTCCCGACCAACAACACGGACGAGATCAACAAGATGCTCCTGCGGATCAATCGCAAGATGGAGCGCTACCGCGACGATATCGTTGACGTGGAGCAGTTCGAGCTCGATGATGCGGAGATCGGCGTCTTCGCCTACGGCTCCTGTGCCCGGTCGGCCCGCCGGGCCATGAACACGGCCCGGGAGAAGGGGATCAAGGTGGGGCTGCTGCGGCCCAAGGTGCTCTGGCCCTTCCCGGACAAGGAAGTCCGCGAGATGGGGAAGCAGGTACACACGATCATCGTCCCGGAGATGAACCTGGGGCAGATGGCGCACGAGGTCGAGTGGGCCGTGGCTGGAGACGCCAGGGTCGAGCGTGTCAACCTGATCAGCGGCGATCCGATCAGCCCGATGATGGTCATGGAGAAGATTGAAGAGGTGGCAAGCAGATGAGCCAGTACAGCCCATATCTCCGCGAGCAGAAATTTCCCCTGATCTGGTGTGCCGGATGCGGCCACGGCATCGTGATGAAAGCGATCCTCCGGGCCATCGACAAGATCGGCTGGACCAACGACGAGATGGTGCTGGTTTCCGGCATCGGCTGTTCCAGCCGCATGCCCGGGTATGTCGACTTCAACACCCTGCACACCACCCACGGCCGGGCGATCCCCTTCGCCACCGGCGTCAAGATGGCCAATCCCAAACTGCACGTGGTGGTGGTCACCGGTGACGGCGATGCCACGGCCATCGGCGGCAACCATTACATCCACGCCGCCCGCCGCAACATCAACCTCACCGTGATCCTGATGAACAACTACATCTACGGGATGACCGGCGGCCAGGTATCACCCACCACCCCGGTGGGCAAGATGGCCAGCACCGCTCCCTTCGGCAACCTCGAACCCTCGTTCAACATCAGCGGCCTGGCCGAGGCGGCCGGGGCGTCCTTTGTCGCCCGGAGCACCGCCTACCAGACGGTGCAGTTGAGCCGCTTCATCGAGAAGGCCATGCTGAAGAACGGCTTTTCGGTGGTGGAGGCGATGAGCCCCTGTCCCACGGTCTACGGGCGCCGCAACAAGCTGCGCAACGGTGTGGTGATGCTCCAGGAACTGAAGGAGCTTTCTGTTCCGCTGAAGAAAGCCGAGAAGATGACCGAGGAGGAACTGGAGGGCAAGATCGTCACCGGTATCTTCGTCGACAAGGACAAGCCGGAATACACCGAACGCTATGATCAGTTGATCGCTTCCCTGGCGCGAGCATAGGAGATATCGAAAATGAGTTTTCGTTACGAGGTCCGGTTGAGCGGCGAGGGGGGGCAGGGCCTGGTTCTGGCCGGGAAGGTTCTGGCCGAAGCCGCCGCCATCTACGACGACAAGAATGCCACCCAGAGCCAGTCATACGGACCGGAAGCGCGGGGAGGCGCCAGCCGCTCCGATGTCATCATCTCCGACGACGACATTGATTATCCCAAGGCGGTGAACATCGACCTCCTGCTGGCCCTGACCCAGGAGTCGGTGAACCGCTACTGCAAGGATCTTAAGGGCGACGGCATGCTGCTGGTGGATGAGGACGCGGTGAGCACGATGCCCGAGGGTACCTTCAAAATGTTCAAGGTTCCGATCATCTCCACCGCCCGTGACACGGTGGGCCGCGTGCTGGTGGCCAACATCGTGGCTCTCGGTGTGATCACCGAGCTGGCCGGCGTGGTTTCCGGACAGGCCGTGGAGTCGGCCATTCTGGCCCGGGTGCCCAAGGGCACCGAG
The DNA here is from genome assembly GCA_963836075.1 of uncultured Acidobacteriota bacterium. Lineage (GTDB taxonomy): Bacteria > Acidobacteriota > JAQAZP01 > JAQAZP01 > JAQAZP01 > JAQAZP01. The sequence goes on along the minus strand of CAWIIB010000001.1, from coordinate 1,102,328 downwards.
GAGCTGAACCTCCGGGCCTTCAAGGCCGGGGTGGAAGTGGCCAAAGCACTCGATCTGTAGCCTGCTCTTCGGGAGCCGGACCGCCGGGGAGTGGTCCGGTTCCCGTGTTTTCAGCCTCGCCAGACGGATCCCCGGCGGAAAGGTCGCCATGCTTGACAATTTTGCCAAGCTTAAGGAACGGGCCGAATCGCTGGGGAATCACCACCTCAAGTACATCCGCTTTATCTCATCCCATGGTCAGAAACTGATCGACCTGCTGGAAACCCAGGGGAAGATCGACGCGGTCCAGCTCTGGCGCGGCGCCCAGGACATCTGCGCCCAGATGGCCCTGGTCAGTGAGCTGGGGGAAACCGAGGAGGAGAAACTCGAACTCCTGGGTACCTATTTCGCCCTCCAGTATCTGCACATGAACACCAGGGCGGTGGATATCCTGCGCCTGGGCCTCACGGCACGGGCCGACCGGTTCCGGGTTTACCGCGATTTCATGCTGCAGATGGGCAACGATCTGCGCCGGATGATTTCCTGCTACATGGAGCAGTTGCTCAACATCTTTCTTCCTGAAAGCCAGCGGCCCGAGTTCGTCATCTGCGGCGTGGGCACCCGCGCCGACCAGGACGACCTCGACCTGGGTATCGTCGATGACGGATCGGACCTGCGGGCGCCGTTCAACCGGGCGGTGGGCCGTCTGCAGCGGGAGATGCTGCGCCGGGCGGTCCCGCTCCATTTTTATCTCTCCGAGCACGTGGGCGAGCAGAGTTACTCCGCGTCCATCGCCGAGTACCGGGAACTTCTGGACCACGAGATCCAGGACTTCATCATCATTTCCGAAATGCTCGGCGCTCAACCGATCCTCGGCAGTACCGACCTGTTCAACGTGTTCACCAAGGAGGTCACCGACCGCTACTTCTACCGTCCCGGCGGCGACAACCGGTTTCACGAGGGCTACCTCCGGGGCATGCTCGGCGAGGTGCGGGCGCTGATGATGTGGGAGATCCGCAAGGGGAGCATCGATCCCAAGAGCGACGCGCTGCGCATCATCAAGGGCATCGTTTCGGCGCGCAAGACGGTGTTCGGCCTCGAGGATGTCAACGCCTGGGAGGTGTTGCGGCAGTTGATGGAGCTGGACTCCCGCTACCTCGACGTGTACGAGGAACTGGAGCGGTCGCTCTCCTTCATCGAAGCCTTCCGTTTCCTCTACCAGATGCTCGAAGTCCAGGAGGAGGAGATCCCGCTGGAAGAGGAGGGTTCCCACGCCCAGCTGAAGGCGGTGGCCGAGTTGATGGGCTACGAGGACATGGGGGTGGTCAAGGCGTATGACCACCTGCTGATCCACTACCACGAGCACGTGACCACCGCCAGGGCCATGGCCCAGGTGCTGGTGGAGGACCTGCGGATCCACCTTGAACGGGTCAGTGTTTTTTCCGGCATGGTCCGCACCCGGGGCCTGGTCAAGGTGGGCTCCTCCCGGGACGGCAACCTCGCAGTGGAGTTCGTCACCGCGCTGCGCTTTTTCCGCGGCACCCGGTTCTGGGACGATGTCCTCGACCAGCTGGAAGGGGTGGACCTGACCCTGCTCAAACGCTTTGTCGATGATTTCAACCGGCTGGACCCGTCGAAAAAGCAGATCTGGATCCAGCGCTACGCCAAATGGGGTGAAGTCACCGCGCTGCCCCTCTTCCGCCTGCTGGACATCCTCTACCGCAACATCCGCAAGGTCGACTCCCTCTCCCTCTTCCAGGACCTGGGCTCAGCCTTCATCGGCCGGTTGATGCGCTGCGGCGACAAGGTTTCCCGGGTGACCACTGTCTTCCATCACTACCCCCGGCTGGTGAACAGCTTTCTGCTGGGCATGCCCACCGAGGAGACCGAGCGCTTCCTGCAGATGCTGGAGGGCGACCAGGCCTGGTCCCGGGAGGTGGAGGTGCTGCGCAAACAGCTGATCTATTTCTGCCGGCTGCACCTCACCACCAGCCACTATTTCAAGCGATTTTTCCAGCGCATCGTGGTGCGCTACGCCGAATATGTGGAGCACTTCGACAAGCCGCAGCGGCTGAAAGTGATCGCCAAGGGGATCTTCGCCCGCCTGGACAGCCTGAAGACCTTTTCGCGGAAAAAGCACGACCTGGGAAGTTACTACGACCTGGAGTTCCTCCGCGTGGGCCTGGAGGCGATGAACGGAAAGCCCACCGAGTACACTGACGCCGAGTTCACCGAATTCTCCGACAACTATTTCCGCATTCTTTTCGACGTCTGCAAGCAGGAGGTGGACCAGGAGTCGGGGGGCCGGGTCCCCACCCGCGACCTGCTGGGGATCTACTCCGCCGGGGGGCACGGCCGCAAACTGGCCTTTGACGACGATTTCGACCTGGTGGCCATCCTCAAGAACGACGAACCGGAGGTGCTGGCCTACTGCTGCCGGATCATCGCCAGGATGAACCGCCAGATCATCCGCCGCGGCACCATGCCCCATTACCGCTTTGCCGAGCGCTTCGGGGACTACGTCACCACCTTCGGACAGATCCGCACGCTGTTTGAGGAGCCGGACGATACAACCTTCATCGACATGTCCCAGTTGATGAGCGGTCGGCGCATCGTAGGCAGCAAACAGTTCGAGAGCGATCTCCGGCAACAGATCATCGAACCGTTCATCCTGGCTCGCAAGGACGATTACATCCGCCGCCTGGCGCGCGAGATCCGCTCGCGGCACGAAGCCGTGGACCAGGGGCTGATCTCCAGCATGAACGTCAAGGAGACCAAGGGCGGTCTGCGGGACATCGAACTGCTGCTGCTCTGCCTCGAAGCGAAGCACAACCTCTGGCAGCCGGTATCGCTGGAACTCCACCAGCCACTGCTGGAACTGATGCCCCAGCGGGCCGGCGACCTGGATCAGCTGTTCCAGGCCTTCACCTACCTCAAGCACCGCCGGGATCTGTACCGGCTCACCGTGGCGGCCGAAGATGAACTGCTGACCGACGAAACCGGGCAGATGGCCCGCATTCTCGGATACGGTGACGACACGGATGGCACGGCCGGTTCCGAAAGGATGATCTTCGAGTACCAGGCGACAACCGCCCGGGTGGAGAGCGTGGTCCTTTCCTTCCTCGAAGAGTTGGGATACTGATGGGGAACAGGCGCTATCCGGAGCATCCGAGGGTCGGCGTGGGTGGGGTGGTTTTCCACCCCGACGGCCGGGTGCTGCTGATCCGCCGCGGGAGCGAACCGCTCAAGGGCCGCTGGTCCATACCGGGCGGAATGCTCGACCTCGGGGAATCCATGGCCGACGGTGTCCGCCGGGAGGTGCTGGAGGAGACCGGGGTCGAGGTGGAGGTGGGGCCCCTGATCACCACCTTTGACCGGATTCTCCGAGACGAGGACGGCACCGTGCAATATCACTACGTCCTGGTTGATTATCTCTGCGAAGCGGCCGGAGACAGTGTGCCAACCGCCGCCTCAGACGCCGCGGATGCCCGGTTCGTCCTCCCCGAAGAACTGGCCGACTACCAGACCACTTCGAGCTTGCCGCGCGTGATCGAACAGGCCCTGGCCATGCGTGAGGGCCGAACTACCTGAATCTCCGGCTTATTCGAAATTCAAAGACACTGTAAAGCACGATGGGCTCAAGCAATTTGACAATATTGCCATATTGCCATATGATCTCCATCTTGCCACAGACATCCAGTGGCGGACAGGGGGAGGTTCGGTGATGCAGAGAGAAGATTTCAAGGCGCAGGCCAGGCTCCACCGGGCGTTGGGGAACGAGGCGCGACTGATGATCATTCAGCAGCTTCGCCGGTGTGAACGATCGGCGGGAGACCTGACGCGGGCTGTTGGACTGGACCAGTCCACGGTATCCAAGCACCTGGCCGTGCTGCTGACCGCCGGGATCGTGGAGAACCGAAAAGAAGGCAATGTCATCTTCTACCGACTGCTCACACCTTGTGTTCTCGAGATGTTTTCGTGCACAACCAGGGTGCTGAACGGAAACAAGGGCGGGGGAGGGTGCGAGTGAACGACCGCAAGAAGTTTCTGCTGTTCCTTGGCGTTTTCCTGCTCTTCTGGTTCCTGCCCGTTGACGGGGCACGCTTCGGACGGGCGGTCAACGAGTCGCTGGCCCTCACCAGCTGGTATGCCCGTGAACACGTGCTGCTCTGCCTGGTGCCCGCGTTTTTCATCGCCGGCGCCATTGCAACTTTTATCTCCCAGGCTTCGGTGATCAAGTATCTCGGCGCCCGGGCCAACCGTTTTCTGGCCTATGGCGTGGCCTCGGTATCCGGGTCGGTGCTGGCCGTCTGTTCCTGCACCGTCCTGCCGCTCTTTGCCGGCATCTACCGCCGCGGGGCCGGCCTCGGCCCGGCCACAGCCTTCCTCTATGCCGGACCGGCGGTAAACGTGCTGGCCATCATCCTCACCGCCCGGGTGCTGGGGCCGGAGCTCGGCATTGCCCGTGCCGTGGGTGCGGTGGTCTTCTCGGTGGTCATCGGTATGGCCATGCAGTTCATCTTTCGCAAGGAGACGGCCGCCGGTGAAGGGGGAATCGCCACCGCCGAGATGGAGACGGCCAGGCCGCTGTGGCAGGAGGCCGTCTATTTCGCGCTGATGATCGCCTTGCTGGTCATTGCCAACTGGGGCGCGCCCCGTGAAGGGGCGGGCCAGGTCTGGGTCTTTCTTTACCAGGCCAAGTGGGCGATCACCGGACTGCTGGCCCTGCTGCTGGCCCTGGTGCTCTGGCGCTGGTTCAGGAAGGACGAAATGAAAAGCTGGATGGCCTCATCCTGGGAGTATGCGGCGATGATCCTGCCCCTGCTGCTCGGCGGAGTGCTGCTGGCCGGATTTCTTCTGGGCCGCCCGGGCAGCGAGGGGCTGATTCCGTCGGAGTGGGTCTCGATGCTGGTGGGCGGCAATTCCTGGGCTGCCAACCTCTTCGCTTCGGTGGTGGGGGCGTTCATGTATTTCGCCACCCTCACCGAGGTGCCGATCCTCGAGGGGCTGATCGGCGCCGGCATGGGCAAGGGGCCGGCCCTGGCCCTGCTGCTGGCCGGCCCGGCCCTCTCGCTGCCCAACATGCTGGTGATCCGCGGCGTGCTGGGGACGAAAAAGACGGTGGTTTACGTGCTGCTGGTGGTGGCAATGGCCACCGTATCGGGTATCATTGGTGGAGCCGTGCTCTCCTGAGCGTGAAGCGCTCCACAGAACGAAGGGATGAACATGAAGAAGCTGGAAATACTCGGTACCGGTTGTGCCAAGTGCGACAAACTTGCTGAGCTCACCGATCAGGCGGCCCGGGAACTGGGTTTGGATTATGAACTGGTCAAGGTCACCGACATCATGGCGATCACCGAACGGGGAGTGATCATGACCCCCGGCCTGGTGGTGGACGGCGAGGTGAAAGTTACCGGCAAACTGCCGTCGCTGGACGAGATCAAGGGAATGATCAGCTGAGGGAGGACGGAAAATGCAGATGAAACACGTTCTGGCGGTGGTTTTGCTGGCATTTGTGATTGTCGCTGTGGCCTGGGCCCTGCTCAATCCGGCGGACACGCCGGAGGTGGAGAAGACCGGCGCCCTGCCGGCGGAGCAGGGGGAAGATCCTCCCGCGCCCGTCGTGGCCGCGGCCCCGCCGGTGCAAGCCATCGACAACGGTGTGATTGCCTACTACCTGCACCCGGAGAGCCGCTGCGCCACCTGTCTCAAGATCGAGGAGCTGTCAAAGATGGCCATGGAGGACGGTTTTCCCGAGGCGATGGAGGACGGTCGATTGCAGTGGTTGGCGCTGAACGTGGACCAGCCGGCAAACAAGCACTTCATGGAAGATTTCGAACTGCACACCACGTCGCTTGTCCTGGCCCAGCGGAAGGACGGCGAGACGGTAAAATACAAGAACTGCACCCGGGTCTGGGAACTGGTGCACAGCCCGATGAAATTCAACAGCTACGTGGAATCGGAAATTTCGACCTTTCTCGGGGACGCATGATGGAGGGATACTGGCTGGGGCTGGTCACCGCCGGCTGGCTCGGCATCCTCACCTCCATCAGCCCCTGTCCGCTGGCCACCAATATCACCGCCATCTCCTACATCGGCAAGCGGGTCGATCGCCCGCGCCTGGTCCTCGCCGCCGGTCTGCTCTACACCCTGGGCCGGATGGCTGCGTACATTGCATTGGCCCTGCTGATCCTCTCCAGCCTGGCTTCGGTCCCGGCGCTCTCCACTTTTCTCCAGCGCTACATGAACATCCTGCTGGGGCCACTGCTCATCCTGGCCGGCATGGTGTTGCTGGAAATGGTCCCCGTGGTCTTTGCCGGCAGCGGCCTCTCCGAGAGGATGAAGGCCCGGGCGGACCGCGGCGGCATCTGGGGGGCGGGCCTGCTGGGCGTGGTCTTCGCGCTCTCCTTCTGCCCGGTCTCCGCGGCCCTCTTCTTCGGCAGCCTGGTGCCGCTGGCCGTCAACCACGGATCACCGGTGATGATGCCCTGCCTTTACGGCCTGGGCACCGCACTGCCGGTGGTCTTCTTCTCGCTCTTGCTGGCCTTCAGCGCCCACCGGCTGAGCCGGGCGTTCAACATGCTGACCAGCTTCGAGAAGTGGGCCAGGAGGGGCACTGGAGTCCTCTTCCTGCTGGTGGGTGTCTGGTTCTGTCTGAAGTATATCTTCAAGGTGCTGTGACAGAGTAGTAATAATGGAGACAGTTACCTGGTACACTCGCAGTTGCGAGCGTACCAGGTAACTGTCTCCATTATTACTCTTCGGGCGAATGGTAGGCGTCCCAGAAGATCGGGTTCCGGCGGTAGAATTCGGACACCTCGGTCTCGGGATTCTCGAACTCGAGGACGTGTTTGGGGCAACCGCGCCGGCAGCAGACCTGGATCCCGCCGCCATCCCGCATCCGGAAATGGGCCATGGCCGCCGAGCAGAGATCGCAGGTCCGGGTGCCGGTGAGCGACTGCTGGCAGCGGGGACAGAGGAACACCACCTCCCGGCCCGCCTCGATCTCGGCTTCGCAGTGGATGGTGTGATCGCCCAGCACGGAGGAAAGCCGCAGGTCTACTTTCCCGCCGTCCAGTTCCACCCGGGTGAGGATGGCAGGCGAGCCCCCCACGGTCTGCTCTTCGTCCATCAGTGAGGCGCCGCAGGCCGGGCAGTCGACGTTGACCTGGATCATTGACCGGTGCCTCCGGTGGGGGGCAGCGGCTCACGCTTCGTCTCGTCCATTCCGTCATCCACGAAGAGTTCCACTTCGCGAGCCAGCATCCGCAGCGCCTTCTCGATGATTTCCGTGCTCGACGAGCTGAAGACCAGCTTGGTGGGGTAGCCGCCGGCCCTGAACCGTGAGAGGGACGGGTAGCAGCCAAGGCTCACCTCGGTGAACGCCTTCTGCACCTCACCCAGGATGCCGGCGATCTCGCCCTCGCTGTTCGGGGTGTAGACCACCCGCCGGTGGTAGGGCGAGGTGGGCAGTTCCGGGGCCACGGCCTCGAACATCCGCTTCATGATCTCCGGGACGCCGGCCAGAACAAAGACGTTGCCCACCCGGAAGCCGGGTGCCGCTGAATCGGCACCGGGGTACAGGTCCGCCCCCTCGGGCAGCATTGCCATTTTCAGTCTTTGCTCGTTGCAGCGGCTGCCGTAATGAGCCTTGAGCACCTTTTGGGAGGCGATGTCCGAAACCAGTTCCAGCCCCAGACCGCGGGCCACCGCAGCCCGGGTCAGGTCATCGTGGGTCGGACCGATGCCGCCCATGGTGAAGATCAGGCCCGGCCAGCTCTGGTTCTGTTGGAGATATTTCGCAATGATCTCTTCCACGTCCGGAATGACACGGATTTCCACCACCCGGATGCCCAGCCTGGTGAGCCTTCCGGCGAGCCACCCGGAATTGCTGTCCGCGGTGGTGCCACTGAGGATTTCATCACCCACCGCCAGTATTTTTGCTTCCATCATCGTCATCACTCGCCTGCCGACGGGACACGGGGACACCGGTGAACAACCAATCATATCGCAGTGCGAGGAGGGAAGGAAAGTGGAACCGTCCGGGAGGGAGAATCATTCGAGATACCCCAGCTGTCGCAGACGGTCGGTGACCTCCCGGTCCTCCTCCCCGGGTTCCGGCAGTATCGAGGGGGCCCGGTGCCGGTAGTGGACCAGACCGAGGGGAGTGCGTGTTTTATCGAGCAGGTCGAGCTCCGTCGCCCCGGGCTGCGGTGAGTTCAGCGGACAGCGGCACCATTCGGCTGGTCCGGCGGCTGGACCGCCCCCGGGCAGCCGGAGGGGAACATCGGTCACCCTCACGGTCAGTTCCTCCGGTGGGTCCCCCTTGAACCCGAGAACCAGACCGCAGGCCGTATCCCGGGGTGTGAACCGGGCCCTCCAGACGTCCGTATCCGGTTGAGTGTCCGCAGGCTGAAGATCTGCCCGGAACGGAAGGATCGATTGGAATTGCAGGCTGCGGCCTCCCACGGTGATCTCCAGCGCCGTTCCCGGCTCCAGGCCGGCAAACCAGATGTGCAGACCGGGCCTGCGCCAGAGATGGTCGGTGACCAGGGCCTGGGTCATCAGCTCAAAACGGTCCTGTTGGGCGCGGTCATGTCCCGCCTGCAGTTCTCCCGGATCCGTTTTCAGGTCGGTGAGGATGGTGTCCGATCCGGCCTGGTGGATCAGCTTGTACCGCCGGCCGATCAACGCGCTGGCGCTGCCTTCCAGAACGGTCTCGCCAAAGACGAACCGGGCGTCGGGGTCGGGTGGGGCGGGGCCGAGAAGATCGATCCCCCCGCTCCCCGGCGGGGACGACAGACCGGCCTGACCGAGGATGGTGGGCATCAGGTCTACCAGGCTGGCCGGAAGCGGTGAGCGTGAACCGGCCAGCCGGTTGCCCGGCAGCTTGATCAGCAGTGGAACGGCCAGCGATTCCTGGAACAGGGCCAGCTGGTGCCCCAGCCGGCCGTGTTCAGCGAACTCTTCGCCATGGTCGGAGAGGAAGACGATCAGCGCATCCCGGTAGCGCCCGCTGCCGCGCAGGGCGGCGAGAACGCGTCCGAAGGCCTCGTCGGTGTAGGCCACCCCGTTGTGATACAGGTCGTGGAGGTGTGCGGCCACCGCCGGGTCACTCGCCCGGTTGTTGGTCAGCACCCGGTGGTCCACCCCGTCCGGCTGGGTTCCGGCACCGAAGGTGCGGCCCGGGATCTGCTCGTCGTAGGGAAAGTGGATGTCGTAAAAGTGGAAGAAGAGGAAGAGGTCGTCTGCGGGTCGCTGGAGGATCCAGGGCAACAGCCGCTCACTGATCTGCCGGATGCCCGTGCCGCGGTAGTCAAAGAGGTCAAAGCCGCGATGCAGGCCCTTGAACGGGGTGATGAAGCCCATATCGACGAAGGCGGCGGTGAGGAATCCGGCGGCCGCCAGTTCTTCGGTGAGCGTCCTGATCTGCGGGGAGAGGGCCGTGGGGCGGTATGTCTCCAGCAGGTGCACGTTGGGGTAGGTGGCGGTGAGCAGCGAGGCGTGGGACGGCAGTGTCCAGGGCGACGGGCCGTAGGCGTTTTCAAAGAGCAGGCATTGACGGGAAAAGGCGTCCAGGTGAGGGGTGGTCCAGCGCTGCTGGCCGTAACAGCCCAGGGCGTCGGCCCGGCATGTGTCGGCGGAAACAAGGATGATCAGCCGGCCCCGGCCTCCGGCAGCCCGTGGGCGAAGAACGCTTTCCGCCCAGACCGGGACCGGGCGGTTTCGCGGTTTCAGTGCTTCCTCCGCAGCCGGGACCGGGCCGGTTTCGAAGATAAAGCTCCCGGTGGCCCCGGCCAGCGGGGAGAGATCGATACGGCGTTCGCGCCACCACTGCCGGCTGCGGTCCGGCGCGGCATCCAGGGTCTCCTGGTGCAGTGTCCGGGGCGCTCCACCGGACCGGGGTTCGAAGGAGAGGGTGAAGGTCACCGGCCGCTCTGCTTCATCGACGGTTGCAGACGTCTGGCCGGCCGGTCGGGCAAACCGTCCTCCGGAAATGCCATAAGCGGTTTCCATTTCCGCCCCGGGGGGAACGGTGAACAGAGCTGAGCTGAACCGGCCGGAGCCCTCAAGCAGCAGCGGACGGGAGACGTGGTGAATGTTGCGGTGGGGTGCGGCGCCGCCCGACTGCTGAATGCGAACGGCCCGGGCCACCTCCCGGGCGGTTTTCTCGGGCTTGGCCTCCTGACCGGTTTCCCGGCACGCCGGGATAAGGAGCAGGGTCAACAGAAGAAGGGCCGGGAGCCGGAACTGCTTCATGGCGTGCATTCCGCTTCCAGGCGGGACAGATAGGCATGGAGGAAGATCGCGGCGTTCTCGGCCGCGTCCGTTCCGTGGCGCAGCGCCCCGTCCTCGATCTCCCGGGCGGTCTGCACGTTGCTGCCCTCTTCCGCACCTTTCTGGTGGCCGGCGGTCCAGACGCGGATCTCGGCCGCTGGTACCTCGAGGTGGAACTGCAGTGCATACCCGTTGCGCCCGGCCCGGAAACCCTGGTTCGGGGTGGCTGCCGAGCCGGCCAGGCGCAGCGCCCCGTCGGGCAGGTCAAAGGTGTCGCCATGCCAGTGCAGCACGGTGGTGCCGCGGGCGGTGAGGCCCCAGGTCTCGCTGTCCCCGGCGGTCCAGGCTTCCGGTTTCAGGGCGAACCAGCCGACCTCCCGGACCGCGGCCGGGTAGACCCGGGCGCCCAGGGCCGCGGCCATGATCTGCGCCCCCAGACAGACCCCGAGGGTCGGCAGGTCGGCGGACAGCCGGCGGGCGCAGAGGTCGATCTCGGCCTGCAGGAACGGGTGGTCCTGCACCTGGTGGACTCCCATGGGCCCGCCCATGACCAGCAGGAGATCGGCGGAATCCGCTTCCGGGCTCACGTCGCCAGGCGAGGTGATATCCACCACCCGGACGTCCCACCCCCGGGCGGTGAGCAGGTCACCGAACAGGCCCGGGCCCTCGTGGGCCAGGTGCCGCCAGACCAGGCAGGTGGGTGTGGAACGCATCAATCTGAACCTCCTTGCTCCGCCATCGCAATCGGTATATCCCATTATAGCGTTGCCAGGGGTTGACGGTGAAGAGCGGGAGGAGCAGCTGCTGCAAAAAGCTGATAAAGCTGGTGCCCGGGAATGCCCCCTGCGCCGTGAAACACGGCGAGAGAAGACCAACAACCGGAATCTGATTCAGATATTCAGCTCCACCACGTCCCGGTCGGAGAGGACGTGGTCCCGGGGAACTTTCTGCCCTTCAAATTTCCCTGATCCCCAGACCCGGGCATGCTGCAGCCCTTCGGCGAAATCCTTGTGCACCTGGCGGGCGAAATCGATGACCCGCGATCCCTGCTTGAGGGTGAACGGCGTGGCCATGGACGGCTCCTTCCCCGGGGCCTTGGAATAGACCCGGATCTTGCCCAGCATGCGGAACAGTGCCTCCCGCAACTGGTCCAGGCCCGAGCCGTCTTCGGTGTTCACCTCCACCCGCGGAAGCAGGTGGCCGAAGAACTCGAGCAGGATCTCCAGGTTGTCTGCGGCTTCGGGCCGGTCGTTCTTGGTGCAGACCATCAGGGCCTTCTTCAGCGCGACACCCTTTTCATCCGCGGCCCCGGGGGCCGGGCTGTCCGGGTCGGCCACCAGCCGGATCTTCGCTTTCTGCAGGATGGTGAGCGTCTCCTCGGTACCCACCAGCGGTGCGCCGTCGTCGGAGAGGTCCACCACCAGCAGTACGGCGTCGGCCGAGCGGATGATCGAGGGTACCCAGAACTCCATGTAGGTGTCGGATACCGGCGGCAGATCCACCAGCTGCACCTGGACGTCCTCGAAGTTCATCATCGCCGGGATCGGCGCACGGGTGGTGAAGGAGTACGGGGCCACTTCCGGCTCGGCGGAGGTGATCGCCCGGACCAGGCTCGACTTGCCGGCGTTTGGCGGTCCGGCGATGGCGATCTGGCCGGCGCCCTCGCGGTCCACGTGGTGGGATACCCGTTTCCGGCCGGCCGGGCCTTTCTTCTTCAGATCGGCCCTGGCCCTGGAGATTTTGCGCTTGAGGTCGGCCTGGAGTTTGTCCGTCCCCTTGTGTTTGGGGATCAGGCGGAGCATCTCCTCGAGGATCTCCAGACGCTCCCGGGGGTCTGTGGCGCTCTGCAGCCGCTGCTCGGCGGCCATGTAGTCGGGCGTCAGGTTTGCGGGCATTGTGGCCGCTCCTCCTGGCCGGTCAATCCTCCCCGCCGGTGGGCGTCCCGGCCGGCTCCAGACGGATCTCATCCAGTGTCTTGGAGAGGTTGCGGATGCGGAATTTCCCCAGGATGTAAATGATCGGGCTGTCGTCACGCTTGGCGTAGTAACGGTTCTCGTCCGCTTCCACACTGCCCACCAGCAGGGTTCTGGTTGAACCGTCCAGCAGGTCGACACTGTAGGTCCACAGCGGGGTGTCCAGGCCGTAAACGGCCAGATCGGGGTCCGGACTTTCGGGGAAATCATCGGCGGCCAACTGGGTGAAGGACCGGACCACCAGTTCCACTTTTGCGCTTGTCCGCCGGCACCGGTTCTGTGCCTTCCACCACCCAGTTTCCCTGGTCGTCCAGCTTCAGCGAGAGCTGTTCGCCGCTCTCACCGGCCGGGAGCCGCAGCGCGCTCACTTCTTCCGGCGGGAAGTTGAAGGGGCGGCGGTTACGCCAGGTTCGGTCGCCGCGGTCGAATCGGCCGCGCAGCTGCTGGTCCACCAGGTGCACCTGGTCCGAATCGGCCAGGCGGAAGTAGATACTGCGGTAATCGTGGCCCGGCTTGCCGAGGAAGAAGTGGGCCAGCAGGTCATCGTCGCCGTTGTCGCCGTAGAGCAGAACCTCGACACCGCTCTGGTCCACCTGGAAGATGGCCTGCTTCTCACTGTTTTCCGAAACCACGTCGCCCAGTTCCAGCTCCTTCAGTGCGGTGACCGCTTCTTCCAGGGCCAGCAGGTCGGCGGGGAAGTCGTCGAATTCCTCCACCACCCAGCGGTCGCCGTCGCGGCGCAGCGTCGAGCTGTTCCGCGGGGTGTTGACCACCACGCTGGAGATGCGGTCCAGGTCGAGACCGGCAAAGAGACCCGGTTCGGCGGTCTCTTCGCTCGGCTCCCGCTCCGGCGGGTTGACCATCAGGTAGAGCACCGCGACCACGGCGGCAAGGATCAGCAGCAGCACCCAGGTTTTCTTCTGATTCATCGTCCTCAATCTCCTGGCTGGGGCGCCGGCGTCGGTTCTGTTCTTCCGGCGGGTGTAAAAGCGGTAGAGCCCGAAGAGCACCACCAGCAGTGAAATGCCGAAGTTGTTCAGGAAGCGGACCATGGTTTTCCCGCGGGCGGACACTTCCTTGAGCGGCCGGTCGATCACCGCCCGGGAGCGGATGTCGATCAGGTCGCCACCCCGGGTGGCCCAGTCGATGGCGTTGAGCAGGAAGATGCCGTTGCCCGGGAACTGGGACGCGTAGCTGGAGTTGGCAAAGAGGGCGTTGCCCACCACGATGATCTGCGTCACCGGGCTCTCCTCCAGTATCGGCTCCCGTTCTTCCTCTTCCTCACCGCCCGGAGAGAGCATCGCCGAGAGGTCCATCTGCTGATCGTCTTCCTCACCGGTGAGCGGCTTGGGGATCGGCCGGTCGCGGAAAAAGCTGGTGAACTGCCCGACGAGGGCCACGGCCAGTGGGTAGCGGCCGGTCTCCCCGGGGTTGAACTTCTGCTGCGGGTCGAGATTGAACGGGCTCTTCAGCACCGAGCCGAACTGGGTGCTGGTGGCCAGGACGATGCCCCGGACGTTCTCCACCTCCCCGCCCTGGGCCACATGAATGATTCCCGGCTTTCGGTTTCCCCGTCCGGGTCGCCGTCCTCAGCAGCGGGGTCGGCTCCCGCCTCCTCGCCGTCAGGCAGCGCCACCTCCTCCACCTCGGCGGTGAGCAGCCGCAGCGGGCTGCACCAGGGCAGGGTCAGCCCGTCCAGCTTGTTGACCACCGGGTTGTCCCGGTTGAAGTTCGACTTGTGCACCCGGGGCCAGTAGGGGTAGGGCAGGCTGTAGCGCATGTTGCCCCGGCTGAAGGAAGCCATGCTGTTCAGGCTGTCGATCACCAGGTCCCGGGAGACCCGCACGCCGTAGTGGGCCAGCAGGTCGTCGAGGTTCGTCGGCTGGGGTGTGGCCTGCAGCCCGGGGTTCATCTTCACCGGGTCGAGGAGGAAGATTCCCCGGCCGCCCCGCATCAGGAACTGGTCGATTTCGAACTTCTCCCGCTCCTTGAGGATCGTCTTCGGCCCGGCCACCACCAGGGTGTCCACCTCCGGCGGCACGTCACCGCCCGAGGTCAGGTCCACCATGGTCACCCGGTATTCCTTCTCCAGCTCCCGGCGCAGCGCTCCGTACTGCGCGTCGTCGTAAATGTCCGGGCCCTCGTGACCCACCAGGAAACCGACGGTCTCCACCTCTTCGCGGGTCAGTTTGAGCAGCCGCGAGGCCACGTCGTATTCCAGGCTCTGCAGGTTCTGGATGATCGGGATCGCTTCCTTGCGGTCGCCGTACATGAAGCCGATGCCCATGTAGGCCGAGGTCACCTCGGCCTTGTCCTTCTCGTAGATGTTGAGCTGGACCTGGGGGATGGTGAAGCTCTGCGCCAGCTGCTGCAGCTCGGGGTCGTCACCGGGGTCGATGTATTCCACCCGCAGGTTGCCGTCGGAGATAGGCCTCCAGCTCGTCGAAGAGGTCGCTGATCTGGTTCTCCAGGTTGACCATCTGCGGCGGCAGCTTGTGGGAGAAGAAGATCTTCACGTTGACCAGGTCGTCGAGGTTGCCGACGATCTTCCTGGTGGCGTCGGAAATGGTGTACTGCTTGTTCTCGGTGAGGTCGAGGCGGAAGAAATGCCGCTGGGCGATGAAGTTGACCACCGCCAGGACGCCCGCCACGATCAGGATCATCAGGATGACGTTGGTGCTGATCCGGATTTTGCTTCTGTTGGCCATTGTGTCCGATCTCCCCTCCGCTATTTCCACTTCCGGCTCTCGAGCGACCGGACGTTCAGATACAGGAAGAAGACGACCACGGAAACGTAGTAGAGGATGTCCCTCGAGTCGAGCACTCCCCGGCTGATGCTGTCAAAGTGAGTCCCCAGCCCGAGAAACTTGAACAGCGGGACCAGGGCCTGGGGCAGGGTGAAGAGGACGAACCCCTCACCGATGATGAAGAGCAGGAAGCAGCCCGCCACGCCGAGGATAAAGGCGACGATCTGGTTCTCGGTGAGGCTGGAGAGAAAGAGGCCGATGGCCAGGTAGGCCGCCCCCATCAGGATCGTTCCCAGGTAGCTGCCCATGATCGGGCCGCCGTCCGGGTCGCCGAGGATGGAGATGGTCAGCGGGATGCTGAAGGAGAGCAGGACGGTGATGGTGAGGAAGAGCAGGCTGGCCAGGTATTTGCCCAGCACCACGTCCCGGTCCTTCACCGGAAAGGTCATCAGCAGCTCCATGGTTCCCAGCTTCTTCTCCTCGGCCCACAGCCGCATGGTCACCGCCGGGATGAAGAAGAGGAAGATCCAGGGCAGAAAGGCGAAATACCCGCGCATGTCCGCCTGGTTGTAAATGAAGAAACCCCGCATGAAGAGCCAGTTCGACAGCACCAGGAAGACGGTGATGAAGATGTAGGCGATGGGGGAGTTGAAATAGGCGCGAAACTCTTTTTTGAAGGTTGCGGCTATGGTTCCCATGTCTATGCCCTCTCCCCGGTGGTCAGTTTGGTGAACACGTCCTCGAGGGTGGCGCTCTCCTGCCGCAGTTCGCTGATGCTCCAGCCGCCATCCACCACGGCCCGGAACAGGTCTTCGCCGGGCCGGGTGCCTTCCCGCCCGGTGACGGTGAACCGCTGCATCCCGTCCTCGAGTTCGCCAGCGGCCCTGACGCCGGTGATCCCGTCCACCCGGGACAGCCGGGCGGCCACCTCGTCAGCCGGGCCGCGGACCGTGATGTAGAGCACTGGTGCGCCGCCGGCCTTGCTGGTCAGTTCGTCGGGGGCGCCGCTGGCCACGATCCGCCCGTCGTTGATGATGATGATCCGCGAGCAGGTGGCCGACACCTCGGGCAGAATGTGCGAACAGAGAATCACCGTCTTCTCGCGGCCCAGCTGCTTGATCAACTCGCGGATCTCGATGATCTGGTTCGGGTCGAGGCCCAGGGTCGGCTCGTCGAGAATCAGGATGTCGGGATCGTGGAGCATCGACTGGGCCAGGCCCACCCGCTGCCGGTAGCCGCGGGAGAGATGGGCGATGTTCTTGTTCAGCACCGTTTCCAGGCCGCAGACCTCCACCATCCTGCCGATCCGTTGCACGCGCCGGGTGGCGTCGACCTGCCGGATATCGGCGATATAGCCGAGGAACTCGTTCACTTTCATGTCGTGGTAGAGCGGGGCATTTTCCGGCAGGTAGCCCAGACGGCGTCGGACTTCGAGGGAATCATCGTAGACGTCGAAACCGGCCACCGAGACGGACCCCGAATCGGCCGGCATGTAGCAGGTGATGATGCGCATGGTGGTGGATTTCCCCGCCCCGTTGGGGCCGAGGAACCCGAGCACCTCACCTTTCTGCACTTCAAAGGAGACGCCGCGCAGGGCCACCGTTTCCCCGAAATGCTTGGAGATGTTCTGCACATTGATCATGAGCCATCCTCATTCCGTCTTGTTCCCTCCGTATCCGCCGGCCGGATTTCGGCCGCGGGGCGGTCGGGATGCTGGGAGTTGAACGCAAAAAATTATAAAAACGGCAGCGGAAAAGTCAAGTTCACCGCACTCCTGGATACGGAAGGCCCGGGAGAACTTGAAATCACCATGGGATTCCGATCATAATTGCTGCAGATGCCTCACGCGCCGCCCGGACCGGTTCCGGAAGCGGCGCCGCAGGCGGGAGATACCAATGGTCCAGCTCGGGCAAGGGGTCAAGCGCATACTTTCATACGCCGCGTATGATTGCAGTCTCCGCGGCAGGGACATCGTGTCTCCGGACCACCTGCTGCTGGCCCTGTTCCGTGAGGATTATATCCTGATTGATGCTGTTGCTGCTTGCTACCGGCTCAATTCGCTGAAAATTCTCGAGCAGATCTGCCACAACAACCCCGAAGCCGCGGTGGCCACGCCGATGTCCGGGGTGGCATTCGGCCACCGGGCGCTGGAGATCGTTATCGAGGCCGGTCTGGAAGCGGAGAGTTTCGGCCACACCCGGGTCCGCCCGGAGCACCTCTTCCTCGGCCTGATGGAGTTCAAGCGCAGCCAGCTGCCGAACCTCTTTTTCAGGAGGGCGGTGACCATCCAGCGGGTCCGTGAACTGGTGTCCTATCTGCGGTTCGACAGTTCGGTTCCCTCCGAGCGAAATTCGTTTATTCTCAAGGGCGGGGCCAGAATGGAGATCGAACACCACAAGCGGCGCGACACCATGTTCGACCGCCGCCAGTTTGAACTTGTGACCCTCAGGCTTTATCGCCGCTTCTGATCCGGTGGAAATGAAACAGTCGCACCATCGTTCCATGAGCACGTCTTTCACCATCCTTCTGGTTCTGGCCCTCTTCATGGCCGGCTGCGGCACGGGTGAATCACTCGAAGCGGAGAAACCGGCTGAGCAGGTGGACCAGCCCAAAACCAGAGCGGTCAAGGCCGCGGCACAAAAGCGGGGCACCGGCGAGACCATGGACCCGGAGTCGATCAAAGGCCGGAGCCGTGACGGTGCGGCCCTGGCCGTGGCCGAAGAACTGAAGCCCGAACTGGCCGCGGCCCTGCCGCCGACGTTTCCCGACGACATCCCCCTGGGCAACTGGCTTTCCATCAGCTCGGTGCGCCAGTTGGGCGAGACCGACTTCGTACTCGGCTGCATCACCTCCTACCGCCGGGCAGCGGTGGGCGAGTTCTTCGTCCACCAGATGCCGGAGCAGGGCTGGAAGCTGGTCAACCGCTCGAGCAAGCCGATCCTCAGTGTGTTCACCTTCCGCAAGGACCAGCGTGCCGTCACCGTGATGGTCAAGAAGCAGGTGATGAACGAGGATGTGGCCTTCGACATCTCATACAAAGAGAACTAGCCCCCGCCTTTCTTCAGCTTGGGGTCCAGCACGTCCCGCAACCCGTCACCGAGGAAGTTCAACCCCAGCACCACCAGCATGATCGCCAGGCCGGGGAAGAGGGTCAGGTGCGGCGCGGTGGAGAGGTGGCTGCAGCCGGTGTTGAGCATCGAGCCCCAGCTCGGTTCGGGGGGCACCACGCCGAGGCCGAGGAAACTGAGACCCGCTTCGGCGAGGATGGCGCCGGCCATGCCCAGGGTGGCCTGGACGATCATCGGCCCGAGGATGTTCGGCGCCACGTGGCGAAAGATCAGGCGCAGCGGCCCGCTGCCCTGGGCCCGGGCCGCGGTGACGAAATCCAGCTCCCGCACTTTCAGGGTCTGTCCCCGGGCCAGCCGGGCATAGCCCACCCAGCCGATGAGGCAGAGGGCCAGGATCACGTGGTTCAGCCCCGGCCCCAGAACCGCCACCAGGGCGATGGCCAGCAGGATGCCGGGGAAGGCCAGCAGAATGTCGATCAGCCGCATCAGCATTTCGTCCAGCAGGCCGCCGAAATACCCCGATATCATTCCGATCACCAGGCCCAGGCACCCGGAGATGAGCACCACCAGCAGGCCCACTTTCAGTGAGACCCGCGAGCCGTAGATCAGCCTGGAGAGCATGTCCCGCCCCAGTTCATCGCACCCCAGCAGGTTCTCCGGCGTCGGCGGTGACAGCCGGCGGGAGAGGTCCTGCTCGCTCACCGACCGGGGGGCGAGCCACGGGGCCAGAACGGCGGTGAGCACCAGCAGGGCGATGATCAGCCCGCCGGTGATCACCAGCGGGTTGCGGCCCCGGGCCGGTCCTGGCCGCCCAGGAGCGCTGGTGCGGTGCCGCAGAGTGTTCACCGGTGTGCTCATGAGAGTTTGATCCTCGGGTCGAGCCAGCCGTAGGCCAGGTCGGTCAGCAGGTTCACCGCGATATAAATGATGGAGATGGCCAGGATGCACCCCTGGACCAGGGGGAAATCGCGGTAGTTGATCGACCGGATCAACAACTGTCCCAGCCCGGGCCAGGAGAAGATGGTTTCGGTGATGATTGCCCCGGTGAGCAGGGAACCGAACTGCAGCCCGATCACGGTGAGCACCGGGATCAGGGCATTGCGCATGGCGTGTTTCCACAGCACACGGTTCTCGGGAAGTCCCTTGGCCCGCGCCGCCCGGACGTACTCCTCTCCCAGTTCCTCCAGCAGGCTGGAGCGGATCATCCTGGTGAGCACCGCGGCCAGCGCGGTGCCCAGGGTGATCGCCGGGAGAACGATGCTCAACGGGCCCTCCATGCCGGAGACCGGCAGCCAGCCCAACTGGATGGAGAAGAGGATGATCAGCAGCGGTCCGAGCCAGAAGTTGGGCATCGACACGCCGAGCAGGGTCAACACGGTGAGCAGGTGGTCACCGGGGCTGTTCTGCTTCACCGCCCCCAGCACGCCGGCGGGGAGCGCGATGGCCAGGGCCACCAGCAGGCTGGCCACGGTGAGCAGCAGGGTGGGCAGCAGCCGGCCGGCGATCAGGGCGGCCACCGGTTCGCCGTAGGAGAGGGACGTGCCGAGATCGCCGCGCAGCAGGCCGTTGATGTAGTGCCAGGTACTGCACGGCAAGGGGGCGGTCCAGACCCAGCTGGTGCCGCAGGTTGTCCATGTCGGCGGCCGAGGCGCCCTCGCCGAGCATGATCTCCACCGGGTCTCCCGGGATCAGGTGGACCAGCGAGAAGACCAGGGTCAGGACGCCGAGAGTCACCGGCACCAGCAGCAGCAGCCGTCGCGTGAGAAAACGTTTCATGCGGAGAACCATGGCCGGCGGGCTGCTACGCCCGCCGGGAGACGAGATTCCGGGACACCGATATCTTATATCACATGCAGCGGGGTGCCGGTACACTCGGCGCCATGCTTTGTGGGAACTCCCGTCAAAGTGGTAATATGAGGCCCTGATGTTCAAACGACTCTCCATCGCCGGCCTGATCCTGCTGCTCTTCTGGCTCTCGTTTTTTCCCCGTTCGGTGCAGAACGATTTTCCCCTGGTCACCCGGGTCGGCCTGGCCCTGGCCGTGGCCGCGCTGCTGCTGGAAAAGAGGGGCCGGATTTTCAGCTGGTCCGACTGGCCGGTCTGGGTGTTCACCGTATCCCTGATTCCGGGTGCCTTTGCTTCCGGGCTGGCCCCGGTATCGGTACGGATCTGCATCGACCTCGTGCTGGCCACTCTCCTGGTCTACTACCTTGTCTCGGAGACGGTGAACGACCAGCGGGTGTTCAAGCTGGCGGCGGTGGCGCTCTGTTTCATGAGTGCGGTTGTGGCTTTGGGCGGGCTGGCCGAGTTCCTCTTCGGGGAGAACCCGCTCTATCGCCATCTGCTGGAGAACCCCTATTACCGCGGATACATCGCGGGCCGGGTCAGACCGATGTCCACCCAGTACAATCCGGCAGCCCTGGGTGGATACCTGCTGGCCAGCCTGCCGTTTCACATCCTGGTCTTCCGGGAAGCGGCGTCGAACCGCACCCGCTGGCTGGCCGGGGCCGGCACCGGACTGGTGGCCCTGGTGCTGGTGCTCACTTTTTCCCGCGGCGCCTGCCTGGGGCTGGTGGTCTCCTGGATGTTCTATCTCTGGTTCACCGACCGCCGGTTCAAGGCACTGGTGTACTCTCTCCTGATCCTGCTGGTGGTGGCCGCCGGCTCCATACCCCAGTCGCCCTTCCAGCGTCTGGGACTGCACTACCTGGGCCGCGGGGGAGTGGTCTCGCACTACCGGTTGAACCGCGCTGAGATCGCCTGGCGGATGTTTCGCGACCACCCGCTGGTCGGGGTCGGCTACGAGCACTATCGGATACGGTTCGAGCGACTACGACCGCGAGGAGGATTCCACGCCGCACAAGAACATGATCGCCGACAACATGTACCTGACCATCCTGGCCGAGACGGGCCTCGCCGGCTCCATCGGTTTCATCGTGCTGGCGGGCTGGCTTCTGGTGGGCGCCGCCCGGCGGTTGCGCCGTTCTCCCCGACCCCCGCCTGCCCAGCTCCGCCTGGCCCTCTGCACCATGGCGCTGATCGGCCTGCTGGTCGACATGGCCGGCTACGAGTTCTTCTACTGGCCGAACCAGTATCTGCACCTGATGTGCATCGTCGGCTGCATGGCCGCCCTGTTCAGACTGGTGCCGCCGGCGGGCGTCTCCCCGGCGCCAGCCCCAGACGCTTGACCATCTTCAGCAGCGCCTGCCGCGAGATGCCGAGGGCCGACGCGGTGCGGGTGCGGTTGCCGTTGTGCCGTTCCAGGATCGATGTGACATACCGCCGGTCGAACCGCTCCCGGGCCTGGCGCAGCGGCAGGCCGCAGTCCAGCGGGTCGGCGTCTGCTCCGCTCTCCCCGGCAAAGGGGAAGGTGACCGACGGGGGCAGGTGCTCGGTGGCCAGCACGGTATCCCCGTTCATCATCACCAGCGCTGAGTGGATGGTGTTTTCCAGTTCCCGGACATTCCCCGGCCACTGGTGGGCCGCCAGGGCGGTCATTGCCGGCCGGTCCACCGAGGCCACCTGGAATTTTCCCCGGCCGTTGAAGCGGCGGAAGAAGTGGTCCACCAGCAGCGGCAGGTCGCCGGACCGCTCCCGCAGGGGCGGGATGCGCAGCACCACCACCGCGATGCGGTAGTAGAGGTCCAGCCGGAACCGCTGGCGGGCCACCTCGCTCTTCAGGTCGCGGTTGGTGGCCGTGATCAGCCGGAAATTGACCTGCCTGATCCGGTTTTCCCCCACCCGGCGAAACTCCCCTTCCTGCAGCACCCGCAGCAGTTTGGCCTGGGTGGAAAGGGCCAGGTCGCCGATCTCGTCGAGGAAGAGCGTTCCGCCGTCGGCCTCCTCCAACAGGCCCCGCCGGTCGTTGCCGGCGCCGGTGAAGGCTCCGCGAACGTGGCCGAACAGTTCGCTTTCCAGCAGTTCACCGGGGACCGCGGTGCAGTTCAGCGGAACGAATGAACAACCGGAGTTGCGGCCGCCGCCGTGGATCGCTTTGGCCAGCAGTTCCTTGCCTGTGCCGCTCTCGCCGAGAATGAGCACCGGCACGTTGTGGTGCAGAACCTGCCGGGCCTGGCGCAGCAGCGTTTTCATCGCCGGGCTGTTCCCCACGATGGGGGCGAAGGAGTCCGGCGCCGGGGCTTCGCCCTCGTCCGCGCCGCGGTGGTCGAAGATGAACCGAGCGGCAGCGGGTGGTGCCTGAGGGCCAGGGCGATGATCTCGGTGAAGGCGCAGGCAAAGGCGAGGTGGGCCCTGCTGAAACGGACTTTGTCGGCCAGGCGGTCGATGTAGAGCACGCCGGACAGGGAGCCGTTGAAGCGCAGGGGGACCGCGATCACCGCGTTGACCAGCCCGGCGGTGGCCTGTTGACGGCTCTGCCGGCTCGATGAGACGTCGCTGTTCAGCAGCAGTGGTTCGGCGGTGTGGATCACGGTTCCCGCCACACCGCGGCTGATCCGGTCGTCTGTTCCTGATGTCGCCGCCCTGCTCGTCACAGCCCGTATCCAGGTGCAGCGTGTCGTTTTCTCCGCTTTCGATGTAGATCAGGCAGCGGCGGGCGCCGGTTTCCTCCAGCAGAAAGCGCATCGACTCCCGCAGGGCGCTTTTGCGGGCCGGCGACCGGTTCAGCGAGGCGGCCGCGCGGCTCAGCAGCCCCACCGGGCAGCCGGCGGCAGAAATCCCCGGAGGACTGCCGGGGAGCGATGGCCGGCTTTCGGGAGATACGTTCATTGGATACCTCACAAAACGTTTACCGGTCCGCTCGATGCGCGCGGGCGATCCGGATGGTGGGATACCGGCCAGGCGTATAAGTGTATATTAATTATTAAGTAATAATAGCGATTTGTCAAGCCCTGAAACAACTTTTTTGCTGACCAATGGGGCGGGGCTCACAACGGAGTGTCAGAACGGTTTGTAGTGCCTGGTGTGGCCGCCTTCCGGCTCTTCCCACGGCTCCCAGTAGGAGTCCCCCTGGCCGGGGAACTTCCGTTTGAGGGAGTCATTGCCGAAAAGCCGGCGGATAATCCCGATGGGTGTGATCATCAGAAGAAGGTCACCGTGAGCAGGACCCTGGTCATCACCCAGCCCAGTACCGGCGGCCAGCAGCATCCAGGGCACGTAGAGCGGCCGGAGGATCACCGGAAGAAGATACGCCGCGGCGACGAGGAACCCGCTGACACCCACCAGGGGCCAGGCAAAGGACTTTTCCCGCCACAGGGCGAACAGGCCGATGGCCAGGAGCACCACGGCCACCGGAATGGCGAATTTTCTGATCTCCCGGCGGTCGGCCGATGCCGCGATCAGTTTCTTGATCAGGTCCATCATTCTCGGGGCCCTCTCCAGCTCTGTCCGGCATGGGTGGTCTCGCCGGGCAGCAGGTCAATCGAGTTCGTATACCTTGCGCCAGTCCTTCTCCTCGCTCAGTTCGGGCTGGTCTGCTTTGTGCAGCACGCAGTCCTCCAGCACCAGCACCTCCATCTCCGTGCGCATGAAGCAGAGGTAGGCGTCCCAGGGGGTGCAGACGATCGGCTCCCCCCGCACGTTGAACGAGGTGTTGATGATCACCCCGTATCCGGTGCGCTTTTTGAAGTTCGAAATCATCGCGTGGTATTGCGGGTGGTCCAGCGCGTCGACGGTCTGGACCCGGGCCGAGTGATCCACATGGGTGATGGCCGGGATGTCGCTCCGCGGGATGTTCAGCTTTTCGATGCCGAAGAGGCTTTCCTGCTCCTCGGTCATCTGCACCCGCCGCTTCTCCTGGACGTTGGCCACCAGCAGCATGTAGGGCGACGGCTCATCCAGCTCGAAGAATTCGTTGACGTCTTCCACGATACAGGAGGGTGCAAAGGGGCGGAACGACTCGCGGTACTTGATCTTCAGGTTCATGATCGACTGCATTTCGGAGCTGCGGGCATCGCCGATGATGCTGCGCGCACCGAGGGCCCGGGGCCCGAACTCCATCGGGCCGGAGAACCAGCCGATCACTTTCTGGTTGTCGATCTGCTCGGCCACGTACGGCGGGGATGTCGTCCGCCGGCATTCGGGTGTAGGGGTAGCCCCGCTCCCTGAGCCAGGTTTCCACCTCGTCGCCGCTGAAGGCCGGTCCGAGGTAGGAGCCGCTCTGGCTGTCCCGCACCCCGTGGGCCGTGCGCGGGTTGTCTTCCACGTGGTACCAGGTGAAGAGGGCCGCACCCAGGGCGCCGCCGGCATCGCCGGCCGCCGGCTGGATCCAGATGCGGTCGAAGATCTTCTCGCGGAGAATTTTCCCGTTGCCCACGCAGTTGAGGGCCACGCCCCCGGCGAGGCAGAGATGCTTTTCGCCGGTCTCCCTGCGGATGTGCCGGGCCATTCGCAGCATCACCAGCTCGGCCACTTCCTGGACACTGCGGGCCAGGTCCATCTCTTTCCTGGTCAGCTCCGACTCCGGCTGCCGCGGCGGTCCGCCGAACAGCTCGTGGAAGGCCTCGGAGGTCATGGTCAGGCCCTGGCAGTAGTTGAAATATTTCATGTTCAGCCGGAAGGAGCCGTCCTCCTTGAGGTCCATCAGATGCTCGAGGATCGTGTCCTTGTATTCCGGTTCACCGTAGGGGGCCAGCCCCATCACCTTGTATTCACCGGAGTTCACCTTGAAGCCGGTGTAGTAGGTAAAGGCGGTGTAGAGCAGCCCGAGGCTGTGCGGGAAGGTCAGCTCGGCCTTCAGGTTGACCTTGTTGTCCTGCCCCACGCCCCAGGAGGCGGTGGCCCATTCACCAACCCCGTCAAGGGTCAGGATGGCCGCGTTCTGGAACGGGGAGGGGAGAAAGGCCGAGGCCGCGTGGGACTGGTGGTGTTCGGGGTAGACCATCTGGCCGTCATAGCCCAGGGTCTTCCGGATCAGTTCACCGATCCAGAGTTTCTTCTTGATCCAGAGCGGCATCGCCTTGAGGAACGAGGAGATGCCGGCGGGGGCGTAGGCCAGGTAGGTCTCCAGCAGACGCTCGAACTTGATGAACGGCTTGTCGTAGAAACAGACACGGTCGAGGTCGTCGACGCTGATTCCCGCCTGCTCGAGGCAGAATGCGATCGCCTTCTCCGGGAACCCCGGGTCGTGCTTGCGCCGGGTGAACCGCTCCTCCTGGGCCGCGGCGACGATCTTGCCGTCGCAGACAAGGGCGGCTGCGCTGTCGTGATAGAACGCTGATATGCCCAGAATGTTCATTCTTGCTGCACTCGCACTCCGCTGTACGGTTCGGCGCACCCGGTGTGGTGAATGGCTCTGTTGCCCGGGGTCAGAAAATGGCATAGATGAATGGCGCCAGCGACGATCCCTCGGTCAGCACGATCAAGGCTGCCATGACCAGCAGGAAGACAATGATCGGTGCCAGCCACCACTTCTTGCGGACCTTGAGAAAGGTCCAGATGTCGCCGAGCAGAGTGAATTTGGATCCCAGATTACCCATGGCAGGTATAGTTTCCTGTGTGATTCCGGTTGTTTTGCCGCCGGTCGGCCAACCTGATGAAATTTAATCGCCGGACGGGAAGGATGCTATCCCTGGTCGCCCCTCGTTTTGGTGGTCCAGGGTTCGAAGACGAGCATCACCGCACCGTTGTCGGAACGGGTGCAGTGCCGAAGCCCGTGGGGTATGAGGACGCCTTCCCCTGCTTCCAGGTGCACGTTCCCATCCTCGGTCTGGATCACTGCGCTTCCTTCCATGATCAGGAAGAATTCGTCCTCGTGTTCGTGGGTATGCCAGGTGAATTCGTCCTTGATCCTGACGATGCGCACCACGCAATCATTGACCCGCGCGATGTTGATCGGCGACCAGTTGACCACGATTTTGTCGCGGATCGAGTCGACATTGTATTTTTTTGGTCTTTTTCCTGCCACGTTTCCCGAACCTCTGACTGTGGGTTTCCCGGTCCCTCTCCACTTTCCGGCGAAGCCCGGTTCAAGTGTCGGAAGACCCGGGGGGGTTCAATCCCTGAACCGAACTGAAGTTTAATTATATAAATGTCATAGACAAGCTGTCAATCCTGCCGCCGGCTACCCTTTTCGAATCGTGTCAGGGGTCCGGCCCGGTGGTTCGCCGGCTGGTCTGTGATACAATTGCTGCCATAATCGCGGCGTGATGCGGCAGTTCCTCTGCCGCCAGCCGTCTGTCCAGGGAGACCGGCAGGATGCTTAGCACTGTGAAAAAGATTTTATTCCCCACCGACTTCTCCGACTGCGCCGACCAGGCGCTGGAGCACTGCCTGGGCCTGGCCCGGGCGTTTGACGCGTCGGTGACCCTGCTCCACGTTCAGGTCATGCTCGACACATCGCCGGCGGAGAGCGACCGCCGGGAGATGGAGGCCCTGCTCGACCGCTTTCAGGGCCGGGGCGCCGAGCACCTGGAACAGACGGCGGCCGGCAGGGCAGGGGCCCTCGAGGTGGAGACGGCAATCGTTCGCGGATTCTCCCCATCGGAGGAGATCCTCAACACCCTGCGCAGTGGGGACTACGACCTGCTGGTCATGGGCACCCACGGTCGCGGATGGATGGGGCGGATGCTGCTGGGCAGTGTGGCTTCCCAGGTCATCCGCCTTTCCCCGGTCCCGGTGTACACGGTTCGGGAAGGCCTGGACCTGCCGCAGCTCTCATCCGGAAACGGCCGTCTGGTGGTGCCGGTGGACTTTTCCCACGGCTCGCGACGGGCGCTCGCCGTGGCTGCTGAACTGGCCTCATCGTACTTTGCGGTGCTGGACGTGGTTCACGTGATGGAGAAGCCCGACTATCCCGTGTTCTACCCCGAGGCGAGGGTAACCGTCCTGGAGGCCAATCTCGAGGAACGCTGTCTGGAGAAGATGCGGGAAGAGGTGGCCGGGAACTGCCCGCCGGGCCTGCGGGTGGAATACACCGTGCTCGAGGGCCGGCCGCATGCCGAGATCGTCCGCCACGCCGCGGAAACCGGCGCCGGCCTGGTGGTGATCGCCGGAAGCGGCCTGGGCGATGGCGGCCCCCACTTCCTCGGCTCCACCGTGGAAAAGGTGGTGGCCTCCAGCTGGACGGCGGTGCTCACCGTGGCCGTCCCCCAGCCGGCCGGCGAAGGCGATTGAGCCGGGTATGTGCCTTATCCTCACCGATGCTCCCCGTCGCTGCAGCGGCCTCCTTCCCCGAGGCCGGCAGTGGACCCGCACCCCGGCGGAGGAACTTCCGCCACGGGCGGCGGCGCTCTGGCAGGTCATGGGCACCGGTCCTCATGCCTGGACCTGCCGGCTGGCTGCTTCGCTGCCTCCAGGGGGCTTCTGGCGCTGCCTGCTGGTGATCGGTGACGCACCGGCCTCCCAGTTCGATACGCTCCACGGGTTGCTGCGCGGTGACCCGCAACTGGGGCCGGTGGCCTGCCTGGCGTTGGCCGGGAGCGGGTTCCACGGCCACCGGGGCCGGACCTGGGCTGCTGAGGCTGGAAACATCCACCTCTCGGTGGGATTGCCGGTGAACCTCCCGGCGGTCGGCACCCTGCCCCTGCTGATCATGCTCCCCGCCGTGGCGGTGGTGGATGCCGTTCGGGCGGCCGGCAATGATCTCGTTGCGCCGGGAATCAAGTGGGTTAACGACATTCTCGTTGAGGGGCGAAAAGTCGCCGGAGTGCTCACCACCACCCAGACCCGGGGGAACCTGGTGGAGGCGGTCACTCTGGGCATCGGCCTCAACGTGTCCATCGCTCCCCGGGTGGCGCCCACGCCCTTCGTGCCCCGCACCGGCGCGCTGCACGAGTTCTCCGGAAGCGATAAGCCGTCTTTTATCAGTGTATTGCGGCATCTTCTGGAGGCGCTGGGCCAGCGGCACCTGGAGCTGCTGGCCGGGGGCGGAGAGTCGCTGCTTCATGCCTATCGGGAGGCCTCGCTGGTGGTGGGGCGGCGGGTAAGGGTGTGGGACGAGAGTGAGGGTGAGCGGGGAGCTGAAGATCCGTGGCCCGCACCCCTGGCTGCCGGCCGGGTACTCTCCATCGAGGCCGATCTGACACTGCGCATGGAGGGCCATGACGAGCCGGTGACCGGCGGCCGCCTGGCCTTTGAATCCTCCTGTGACAGCCTTCTTATAAAAAAATAGCAAAAATCTCAAAAAATCGCCCGGCGGTGTTGCCACGAACAGGCGCCGGGTGTATGCTTTGGGGCGCGATCGGCCCCGCCGAATCACCGGTCGCAGGTGCCATACCGGGCGCGGCCGGAACGGCGGCCGGCAGCGCTCATCTTCATTGCCGAACAGGAGCGGAGGAGAGTTTTGGGCGAGGTACACATTCTCTCGGCCTGCAGCATCGCCTTCCTGGCGGTGTTCGTGCTTCTGGCCTTTCTAGCGGTTGTCATGCAGTTGATCATGGCGGCTTTTCCGGAGCGCAAAGCCGTTCTGGATTCGGCCATGGTTGCTGCCATTTCCAGCACGGTTTCCACATTGATCCCCGGTGCCAGGGTAACGCGTATTGAGGAGGAGTCATGATCTTCACTGAAAAGGCGAAGAAGATCAGGGTGATGTTCACCCCGTTTCGTGACGGATTGCAGAGTTCATTCGGCGGCAAAGCCCGGCTGAAGGACATTCTGCCGGCAATGGAGTTTTCGGCCAGGGAGGCCAAGATCCGCCACTTCGAGTTCGGCGGGGGCGCCCGTTACCAGGCGCCGTACTTCTACGTCGGTGAGGATCCCTTCGAGTGCCAGGACAAGATGCGCGAGGCCGTGGGCCCTGACGCCGACCTGCAGATCCTGACCCGTTCGGTGTCCGGTGTGACCCTGACCACCCAGAGGCTGAAGGCGCTGTCGCTGCAGGCCAAGCTGATGCGGAAGCACGCCACCACCTGGGACCGCAACTTCGACTACATGAACGATGTGGAGAACCTGATCAAGACCGGCCAGTCGATCATCGACAGCGGCATGCACCACCAGGTCTGCGTGGCCCTGATGGGGCTGCCCTTCCACGACGACACGGTTCACACGCCGGCGTTCTACATCGATATCGCCAGGCGGATCATCGACAGCGGGATGAAGGTGGACTCGATCTGCATGAAGGACGCCTCGGGCACCACCGACCCCAAGACCTGCTACGAGACGGCCAAGGGGATCAAGGCGATCCTGCCGCCGGATGTGATCCTCTGGCAGCACACCCACGACACCGCCAGCCTGGGTGTGGCCCAGTACATGGCCGGCATCGAAGGCGGCGTGGACGGTATCGATCTTTCCTGCCGGCCGATGGCCAGCGGCACGGTGCAGCCGGACGTCCGCTCCATGGACCACGGTCTGAAGAACACCGGTTATTCGCTGGACATCGATGTTTCCAAGATGGGCGAGATCGAGAACATGCTCAATGAGGGGTTGAAGGACTATTTCTTCAACCCGGTGACCACCACGGCCGATGCCCGGGTGGTGGGCTTCCCCATGCCGGGCGGCGCCATCGGCCCCAACGTGCACATGATGAGCGAGGCCGGGATCCTCGACAGATACAACGAAGTGCTCGCCGAATTCCCGGTGGTGGTCAAGGCCGGCGGCGCCTGGACCAGTGTGACCCCGGGCAGCCAGCAGTACTGGCTGCAGGCCTTCAACAATGTGCTCCACGGCCGCTGGGAGAAAATCAATGACGGCTATGGCAAGGCCGTCCTCGGCTACTTCGGCAAGACCCCCCTGCCGCCCGATCCCCAGGTGGTGGAGATTGCCGCCAAGCAGATGGACAAGCCGCCGTTCGACGGTGACCCGCTGGACGCCGCGCCGGACAGCCTCGGACCGGCCGAGGAAGCACTCAAGGAACGCGGCCTGCCGGTCACCGAGGAGAACATCTTCCTCGTGGCCGCGGCGATCATCCCGGGCAAGAACATGGATCTCAACGAAGGGATCCGGCTGCTCACCGGCAAGGCGAAGATCGTGCTCCCGCTGAAGAAGAAGGAAGAGCCCGCCAAACCAGCCGCTGCTGCTCCGGCGGCCGTGGCCGCTCCGGCAGCCGCACCGGTCTTCACCGGCCCGGTGACCACCACCTGCACGGTGGTGGACGGCGCCAATACCCGCAACTTCAAGATCACCATCGAGCCGCCCGCCGGCATGGCCGCTGCGGCCCCGTCCGCCGCGGCCGCCGCCCCGGCCGCGGGTCCATCAAACGGCACGCCGGTCTTCTCGCCTTTCGAAGGGAAGTCGGAGCTGGTGGAGATCAAGATCAAGGTGGGTGATGCGGTCTCCGAGGGCCAGGTGGTGGCCTCGGTGGAAGCGATGAAGGCCAAGCACGACGTAAAGGCTCCCTGTGCGCGGGAAGGTGCTGAGCATCGATGCCTCGCTGGGTGACGATGTTATGGCCGGCATGGCGATCATGACGATCGGAGGTTGAGATGGAAGCCTTTGAGACGCTTATACGCGGCTCGGGGTTTGCCAGCCTGAGTTGGCAGAACCTGGTGATGTTCGTCATCGGCGGGGTGCTGATCTTTCTGGCGATTCGCAAGAACTACGAGCCGTTGCTCCTGATTCCCATCGGTCTCGGGGCCATCCTGGCCAACCTGCCGCTGGCCATGCTCGGGGCCACCAGCGAAGGTGCAGCCGCGTGCACACCGGGATTCACCCGCTGCTGCAGATGGTCTACGACGCGGGGATCAAGACCGAGTTTCTTCCGCCGGTGATCTTCATGGGCGTGGGGGCGTTGACCGATTTTCGCCCCCTGCTGGCCCGGCCGATCACCTTCCTCCTTGGCGCTTCGGCGCAGTTCGGCATCTTTGTCGCTGCGCTGGGAGCGTACTTCCTCTTCGGTTTCGACATCAAGGAAGCCGCGGCCATCGGGATCATCGGCGGCGCGGACGGCCCCACTTCGATCTACCTTGCTGCAAAGCTGGCGCCGCACCTGCTGGGAGCCATTGCCGTGGCGGCCTACAGCTACATGTCACTGGTCCCGGTGATCCAGCCGCCGATCATGCGGATGCTGACCACCAAAAAAGAGCGGGCCATCGACATGCCGCAGGCCAAGCCGGTTTCGCAAGACGGCAGTGATCATTTTCCCCATCGCTGTGGCCATGCTGGCCTCCCTGGCCATCCCCTCCTGCGCGCCGCTGATCGGCATGCTGATGTTCGGCAACCTGCTGCGTGAATCCGGGGTCACCGACCGCCTGGCCAGAACGGCCGGCGGTTCGCTGGTGGACATCGTCACCATCTTCCTCGGCATCACCGTTGGGCGCCACCATGGTGGGTGAGACGTTCCTTCAGGCCCGAGACGTTGTTCATCCTGGTGCTCGGGGCGGTCGCCTTCGGGTTCAGCACCTTCGGCGGGGTGGTCTTCGCCAAGCTGATCAACCTCTTCCTGCCCAAGGGCAAGAAGCTCAACCCCTGCATCGGCGCCGCCGGCGTCTCCGCGGTGCCCATGGCCTCGCGGGTGGTGCAGAACTTCGTTTCGGAGAGCACCAACGGCAAGGTCAACCCGCTGATGGCGGCCATGGGCCCCAACGTGGCTGGTGTCATCGGATCCGCCGTCGCCGCCGGTGTCTTCCTCACCCTGCTCGGCTGAGCTGTATCGAGTGAATATTTTGGGCCTGGGTTGTGATTGCACAGCCCAGGCCCTTTCTTTATATAGGGGCACTCTAATGGGTGTCACCTTTTCCATGGCAACAGCTTGACCGGTGCGATGCCGGTGGGGCTGACCCGGGCCAGGAGGGGGTAGACTTCGACACCGGCGCGGGCAGCATGGTCCAGCCCGGCGGCGTAATCGGGGTCGATGGCCTGGGCGGCTCGAAATGAGTGGCAGTCGGTGCGCTGGACCAGGTAGAGCATGGCTGCGCGAACCTTGCCCCGGCCCTTTCGAACCACCTCGGCCAGTTCCCGGAGATGCTTGAGCCCGCGCAGGGTGACCGCGTCGGGGAAGAGCGCCAGGCCGTTCTCGGCCAGGGTGACGTTCTTCACCTCCACGTAGCAGCACCGGCCGGCAGGGCCACTGAGCAGGATGTCCACACGGGACGAATCGCCCAGGGGGCGTTCTCGTTCCAGGCGGTCGTATCCGGCAAGGTCGGGGATCAGGCCCGCGCCAATGGCCTCGGCGGCCACGCGGTTGGCCAGGATGGTGTTGATGCCGACCCAGACCCGGCCCACGCGGACCATCTCCCAGGTGTGGGAATAGCGGCGTCCCGGATTGTCGCTGGTGGAGAGCCGGACCGCGCTCCCCGGCCTGGCGCAGCCCATCATGCTGCCGGTGTTGGGGCAGTGGACGGTGACCGCTCCGCTGGCCAGCCGCACATCGGCCAGGAAACGTTTGTAGCGTTTGATCAGCCGCCCCCGGATGAGTGTCTGCTCGAATCTCATCAGGGCCGGCTGCAGGTTTCGCCGCCGCGGGTGGTGAGCCCGTTGGGCACCGGCGGCTTGTCCGTGCCCAGCGGCTCCCAGTCGGCCACCGTCTCCGTGCGCACCCTGGCCTTGCCCCGGGTGGTCCAGCGCTGCGAACCGTTGTAGTCCCACCCCAGGTACTCGGACCCGCCCCCGCCGTGGGTGGTGATCAGGAAGCGGTTGGACAGCTGACCAAAGAAGGACGCCTGGTCGGCGGGCAGGGGATCGTCACCGCCGCTGGGATCCACCGGCACCCAGCCCACCCGGGGCAGGTAGACTTCGGCCCAGCGGTGAAACACATCGTCGTAACTGGCATCATCGCCGCGGACCACAACCGACCCGGCATAACGCGCGGGGAGCCCGGCCGCCCGGCAGAGGGCGATGAAACAGAAGGTGTACTCGGAGCAGGATCCGTTGCCCCGCTCGAGGACTGCCGGGGCGGTGTTCCAGCCGCCGGCCAGTTCGTAGAACAGGTTGTCGATCAGGTAGTGAAACGTGTTGCGGGCGATCCAGTAGGGGTTGTCGACCCCGGCGTTCAGTTCGTTCGCAATGGCCTGGATCAGGGGGTGCCGCAGGTCGAACTTGGTGTCATCCGCCAGGTAGGCCCCGCTGATGGCCGGGGGGATCTCCGCCAGCGGTCCCACGTCGTCCGGGTGGAACAGATGCCGCGTGCGGGAAATCTTCGCCTCCACCTCCATCTCCACCCGGTTCAGTGTGCCGGCTCCAATCCCGCTGGTTTCGAAAACCGCCACTGCCTGTCCCCAGCGGTCGCTGGTCATCCGGGTTGGTTCCGGGGAGAACTGCGGGCCGTTGATCAACTGCTGCCCGGGCAGGTCCGAGGGCAGAGCAAGGTATATCTCCAGCTTTTCCGTGACGTCGGGACCATAGTTGAGCACATCGGTGGTGACGGTGATCCGGGCGTGCCGCTGCTCATCCACCAGGATTGCCGGGCCGCGGCCCCCGACCTCCAGCGACGAGCAGCGATCGGTCTGGTAGTCCACGGACCAGAGGCCGTCTCCCCCGTCACAGGCCAGGCCGGTGGGGTAGGGCCCGGGGCTGTGCAGGGTGATCAGTACCTCACCCCCCTCGGGGCTGATGCCGTGGACCCGGTCCATCTTGCGGTCGCTGCACCAGAGCGTGCGGCCGTCCCAGGCCAGGCCCTGGGGTGACTCCGCCGGGGCCGGGAAGGACCGGATGGTGGTGCCGTCCGCCGGGTCCACCAGGCAGATCACCCGTTTGCGCTCGTCGGCCACCCAGAGGCGCTCTCCGTCCCAGGCCAGGCCGGTTGGTTTGGGCCAGGGGGCGTCCACCGTGCGCACCACCAGGCCGGTGTCCGGCTCGATGCGATAGAGTTTCCCCTCCTCCTGGTCCGCGCACCAGAGGCAGCGGCCGTCCCAGGCCAGCCCGGCGGGCTGGAAGCCGGGGGAGGGCAGTTCGGCCACCAGACTGCCCGACAGTGCGTCAAAGGCATAGAGCCGGTCCTCTCGCCGGTCGGAAACCCAGAGACGCTCCCCGTCCCAGGCCAGGCCCATGGGGCAGGATGCGGGGCTCTCCAGTTGGCGGGTCACCAGTTCACCGGGACCACCGGTGATCACCGGCAATTCCGGCCCGGCGGCCACCGCGGCCGGCACGCAGGCAAGTGCGAAGAAGAGCAGGATCAGGATGGTGAGTCTGCTCACGACGTCTCCCCCCCGGTCCCGATAACCGGCCTGACCATTGCCTCGAATGCGCTTTTGGCGAGGTAACCGATGTGCTTATCGGCGATGTATCCCTCACGGTCGATGATAAATGTGGCGGGGATGGAGTTGATCCCGCCGTAGTCGGCCAGAACTGTGCTGTTCTCACCGAGGAGCAGGACCGGGTAGTTTATGCCGGCGCCGGCGGTGAAGTCCTTGACCCTGGCCGCTCCCTCCTGGCCCAGGGCCACCCCCAGCAACTGGAGCCCCTCGGACCCCAACTGATCCTGGAGGGCGATGAACCCCGGGATTTCCTGGCGGCAGGGCCCGCACCAGGTATCCCAGAAGTTGAGCACCACCACCTTGCCCCGGTAGTCGGAGAGGTGGTGAACTTTCCCTTGAATGTCGGTGAGACTGAACTCGGCAGCAGCGGTGCGACCCGATGATCCTTCGGTCATCGCCTTGTCGGCTGCGCTCCCGCAGCCGATGCAGAATGACGCCACCATCATGACGGGCAGCACCAGGGCCGCCAGGACGCGCCCCGCTGAATCGGATCGCCGACAGGTTTTTCTACTGGTCATCTTCATCTCCCTCAATGAGTAGCAGTGAGTCCGGTGGGCCTTCCCGGTCCGCCGGCCGGTTTCAGAGAATGCGAACCGGTTGAAACCGCGTGAAATCGCACGAGACCAGACGGTAGTGGATCCCGCCCAGATGCAGCGATCCGAGGACCGACGCCCCCTCCGGATCGAGATTGTGCAGGTGCCCGTATACGCAATCGGTGACCCCGAACTGTTCCAGCAACCGGGTCACATCGTTCTCCTCCCGCCGGTGGTCCAGCGGCGGATAGTGGACCATCGCCACCAGCCGCCGGCCGCCCAGGGCGGAGGCCTTTTCCAGCGACAGTTTCAGCCGTCCGATCTCCCGGCGGACATACTTCATCTCCTCCTCGATGTTCTTGACCCGGCCCGGGGCAGGCGAGACCACTACGGGCGGGTTCTCCACCAGCAGCGGCAATCCCGCGGAGGTCACCCACGGGAGCTGCCAGAGCCTGGTCCCGGCCAGGGCCACGTCTCCGATGAGCAGTGCGTCGTTCTGAATGATCCTGATCGACTCGGGAAGCGCGGCGCGCACCTTGCCCGCTGATTTCCACCAGTAGTCGTGGTTGCCCTTGGTCAGCACCTTGGTTCCGGGAAGCCGGTGGATCCACTCCAGGTCGGGCATGGCCTCTTCGAGGGCCATCGCCCAGGAGATGTCGCCGGGCAACAGGACCAGGTCTTCCTCGCCCACCGTCTCCTGCCAGTGCCGCCGCAGCCGTTCCGTGTGGTCATTCCAGGCCGGGCCAAACACGTCCATCGGCTTTGGACGGGAGTGGGAGAGGTGCAGGTCGGCAATGGCATAGACGTTCATCAGCGCTGGCGGCTCCTCAGGTTGCGCACTGGATCAGGAACGAGACTGTATTGTACCCCACGGCGGGTATCGAAAACAGCCGGTGTGGTACACCGGTTTGCATGTGTCACGGATTTCATTACAATAGAGGATCCTGCCGGGGTTCCCTGGGCTGCGGTCCGGCCCCGGCACTGCTTCGAAATTGACGGCAAAAGCTTCGCTCGTGCGTGCCGGGAGGAAATCGGTGATGAACGGTCCAGGTTACAACAGAGCACTACTGGTGGCGGCCCTGGTAATGATAGTCCCCGCAGTCGCCTTCTGCGGAACCCCCCAGGTGAATCTTAATCGGCTGGCCACCGAGTTCGACCACTGGCACAGCGTGGCCTCCGGTGAGAATTTCGTTTACCTGGACAACACCACCTGGGGTTCGCATTTCATCTTCTGGGGACCGACGCCCGAAACGATGCCCAAGAATATCGATGAAGCATTCGTTCTGGAGACGGTGAACAGTTTCCGGGACCAGGAGGCCGCGTCGTTCAAGGTCCAGAGCAGCGGCAAAATAAAGGTGCATGGGCACAAGGGATTCTCGGTGACCGGGACCCGGGAGGGTGGGGACATCTACACCACCTATGCGGTGTTCCACTGCAACAAGAGCGATCGGTTGATCCTCTCCCAGATCGACCTGCACGCCTCCT
Source organism: uncultured Acidobacteriota bacterium (assembly GCA_963836075.1). Lineage (GTDB taxonomy): Bacteria > Acidobacteriota > JAQAZP01 > JAQAZP01 > JAQAZP01 > JAQAZP01. Next base: position 1,066,240 of record CAWIIB010000001.1, on the reverse strand, counting down.
GCGGAACCCCGGCGGCGGTGTCCGATCGGCTGGCCGAGATCGAGCGGACCATTTCCTGCCACGGGGAGAACCGGCGAATAAACAACCCCAAGGTGCCGTTGAAAATGAATTTCCCGGCGATCAATCTCGTCTTCTTCATTCCCGATGGCTGGCGATCCGATATATACCAGGAGGGCAGCACAGCACAACAGGGTGCCATCTGGACCCTGCCCATAAACTCGGACGACAAGATCTACTACTCAACGTCCGGCACTTCCGGCATGGATGCCGCTGCCGCGGCGGGTTCAGCTCTGGAGGGATTCCGTGCCGAACTGCTCAAGGCCGGCACGGGCCGGACCGTGGAACTGAGCCCCGAGAATGATGGTGTCCCCGCCGACATGGGCGGCTGGTATCAGCTCAGGGGTTCGGTCCTGGTCAAGGACGAGGCGTTCGCCTGGGATTCCGGCGAGCATATCTTCCGCCTCGACATCTGGGAGCGCGATGGCCGCTGGCACAGTCTGCTCTATTCCATCCTCAGTCGTGACGAGTTCGAGGGGCGGCGGGTCTACCTCCAGCCGGATGATATGACTTTCATCGGATTGGAAGAGCGGCTGTCCAAGGCCGTGGCTGGTTTCCCCGGCTCCTGAGTTTCCAATGCAATCCGCCCGGTACCGGCCAACCCTGTGCCGGGTTCCGTACGCCCGTCCCGCTATGCCCGACAGAACGGTGCCGAGCATCATCTGGAATGCAGTATCGGGAAGAGACGGAAGTGAATATGGACGGACGTTCAGCTGGGATCGGGCAGGTTGCCGGGTACCTTGAGGATCGCTTCCCACCGGCAGTAATCAAGGCAGATGAAGCAACCCACGCAGCCGTCCTCGTTGACCCGGTTCACCGCTCCGATGGTTTCGTAGACCTCACCGGGGATGGTGCGGATGCAGCCGGTGGGACAGAAGTCCTGGCACGCCTCGCACCCGGTGCAGAGATCCGAATCGATATGCGCCACCATGTTCCTCCGGGAACTCCTGCGGCGTCCGGTAGCGGTGGTGCCGGGCACGGGTAGTGCTCGATCCTGCTGATGTGAATTCTGGTCGGACATGCGCCCTCAAAGGTGGTTGTCGCCTTGAACTCCGGCGGCGGTTCGGGGAATGAGCCACCGGGGACGACCCGACTCGTTTACGATAATAAACACATTGTTGATCAGCGTCAAGTGGGTTTTGCATGCTGCCGCAAGAGTTTCCAGGAGGGAAAGCGCTTGAAAACTTTTGCCGCTGATCTTCACCTCCACTCCAGATACTCCCGGGCCACCAGCCGCAACTTCGACCTGGAGCGGATGTGGGCCTGGGGCCGGAAAAAGGGTATGGGGCTGTTGGGGACCGGGGATTTCACCCACCCCGGCTGGCGAGCCGAACTGAAGGAGCAACTGGTATCTGAAGGCAACGGACTTTTCCGGCTGCGGAGCGGTCCTTCCCTGGAGGGGGAGGATGCGGTGCCCGATTCATGTGCCTCGGATGTGCGCTTCATCCTCCAGGTGGAAATCAGCAGCATCTACAAACGGGGGGACCGGGTCCGCAAGGTGCACAACCTGGTGTACCTCCCCGACCTCCCTGCCGCGGACCGGCTGAGTGCTCTGCTGAGCAAGGTGGGAAACCTTGGCTCCGACGGCCGGCCCATCCTGGGACTGGACAGCCGCGATTTGCTGGCCATGGCCCTGGAGTGTTCCCCGCGGGCTGTTCTCATTCCGGCCCACATCTGGACGCCCTGGTTTTCGGTTCTGGGTTCGCGGTCCGGCTTTGATGCCATCAACGACTGCTACGGAGATTTGTCCGGACACATTTTCGCCCTGGAGACCGGGCTCTCCTCCGACCCGCCGATGAACTGGCGCGTCTCCACGCTTGATGAGTACACCCTGGTCTCCAATTCCGATGCGCACTCACCATCGCGGATCGGGCGGGAGGCTACCCTGCTGGCGGTGGAGCCGGGCTACGACAACCTGTTCGCCGCGCTGCGCAGTGCAGACCCGGCGTTGTGCAAGGGAACGGTGGAGTTCTTTCCCGAGGAGGGCAAATATCATCTGGACGGCCACCGGGCCTGCGGGCAACGCTTGACCCCGGTCCAGACCCTGGCGGCCGGCGGCCTCTGCCCCGCCTGCGGAAGGGCGGTCACCGTGGGGGTGGCCCACCGGGTGGAAGTGCTGGCTGACCGCGACGAAGGATCGCGTTCCCCGCGGGCCCTGCCTTTTCACCGGCTGGTCTCCCTGTCCCAGATCATTGGAGAGATCAAAGGGGTCGGGGCGGGCTCCAGAAAGGTGGCCAGGATTTACGATGGGCTGCTGGCCCGCCTCGGTCCGGAACTGCAGATCCTGATGGACGTGCCGGTGGAAGAACTGGCCGCAGCCGGTGGTCCGCTGCTGGCCGAGGGTGTGAGCCGGGTTCGTCGGGGAGCGCTTGCCGTATCTGCGGGATATGACGGTCTCTTCGGTACTGTTCGGATCTTCGAACCCGGAGAATTGAGGTGAGGAGCGGGAGGGTGCGGGAGCCGATGAACCGGATCTTGAAAACCGTATTGACTTAAGGATGGAAAACTTGTAAATTGTTCGCATCGTTATCCCGATTACATGGTTTGCGTTCTGTTTTCGTTGCTCTGAATCGGCGGATTTGCTGCGGGATGCGACATGTGGATTTGGTCTTGACTCGTTGATGGTGAGAAGGTATAGTTTCGCAGCCATTCCGAATTAGGGGTCTGTGAGGGAGTGGCAAAATTATCAACCTCAAGAAGGGATGGGTTTCATGAAGAAGGCACTGTACAGCAAGCCTGTGATCAAGAGTGAAAAGTCGTTCGAGACCTCGGCTTTGGCCTGTGGCAAGACCACTGATCCCCCTCCGGGATCCTGGCACACGGGTGCTCCCTATGACACCTTCACCGGTCACCTCGGTGGCGGTTTCGGCGGTAGCGAGTCGGCCAGCGGCAGCGCCGGCATCGGCTTCGGCCCCGGCGGCACCAGCGGCAGCTACGTCTACAGCGGCATGTGCGGTAACTGGATTACCTACAGCAGCTGAGGCCGTCTGACGCGGATCAGTCTCGCGAATGAATACCCCCTCCGCTGCCTGTCTTTGACAGGGGAGCCAGGGGGTATTTTTTTGTCCCGAAACCTCATGTGCGGCCCGGCAACACATGAGGTTTTGGAGAAATAGTGGAGTAGGAATAAAAGAAGAATCGTGAAGAGCAGATAAAAAAAGCCCCGGTCACCGTTGCGATGACCGGGGCTTTGCTCTTTGCCCTGCCGAAAGGATCAGGGCGCGTACGCCGTGATGGTGCAGGACGCGGTGTCGGAACCGCCGTCCGGGGCATAGGGCGGCTGGTTATACGGTGCGGGTGTTACATCGTAGCCGTAGAGGGTGAAGATGTTGTCGCCCACCAGCGAAGCCAGGCCCGGGAAGTTCTGGTTCCAGTTTGATGTATAGACTTCAGCGGGACTGAGGTTGGTCCAACCGGCTCTCCAGCTGGTAAACGTCGAGCCGTTGCCGATGGTGGCGTTGATCTTGCCCGAGATCCGCCGGGACCAGGGGGTGAGGTTCTCCAGACGGAGCCACATGCTGGAAGTGAAGGGGAGTGTGCCGGAACCGGGGGTGCAACCAAGGGTGACGCCCACGGTGTCTCCCGCCCACTCCTCGGCGGCCAGGGTCGCCTGCAGCACGTCAAAGTTCGAACCGTGGCTCTGGACAAAGACGATGATGTTGATCGGGCCGGTCCAGGCGGCTGAGAGGGTGGTGGTGCGCTGGATGTCCACTGACTGTCCAGGGGAGGTGAGGGTGAACGGCTCGTAGGTCAGGGCCTGGCGGGACATGTTCACATTGCCCTGACCCCCGTCCTCGCAGACGATGAAGTGTACCCGGTTGCTGGTGGTGCTGACAAAGCCGGTGACATCGATATGCACGTTGAGCGTCACGTCGAGTCCTGTCTGGGTATAGCTGGCGGTCATCTCCAACGGGCTTGCCGAGCCGAGGTGGCTGATCACAATCGGGTTGTAGTAGGAGAACATGGAGCCTGAGGGCAGGCCTCCCACCGAATTGGTCCAGCCGTCGAACCATGCCGTGGGCGCTCCGGTGACATTGTAGAAACTGGCCGAGGCCCGCGTGGCGGCTTCGGGGATACTGCCGGTGTAGCCGGGCAGATACCAGGTGATGGGGAGGAACTGGTCGGTGCCGTAGGTGTCGACGAGATCTTCAAATCCGCGTACCGCGGATGGGCAGTATGGTCAAGAGGTGCGGGAGAAGAGTTCTCCCAGTACAACTCTGTCAGCGGCCAGGCTGGTGCCGGCGCTGAACATGAGCCCGATGGAGAAAAGGAAAACGAGGAGGGCGGAGCAACAGATCCAACCCTTCATACCACGGTAACGCATTAAAGCACTCCTTTCCGGAAATCTCACCCATCAACCCGGACGATTCCGGTGATGGTGATGGCGTTTGGAAAAACATCAAGATCCGGGGTCTGGCGCCCCGATCCGACAGGCTGGGAATCGATCCTCCGGCCCCAGTAACATCCGAAGGTTCCCTATCAAAAAACTCTTGAACTTCAATATAAACTAGCAGTTGATGAAATTCCAGTCATTTTTCACATAAATCGTAAGAATTTCGAAACTTGGAGCAATTATGTCAATTATTGCTCCGGCCTGGTTTTTGAGGCTAGCCCGATGCGGACCTGCGCAGCAGCGCCCGTCCCCCAGCCACCAGCAGGTAGGCGGCGCCGGCGAGAATGATGATGGTGGCGCCGGCCGGGAGGTTCGGGCCGTAGCTGAGGGCCAGTCCCGAACTGGTGAGCAGGGCGCAAACTGCGGTGGCCAGCACCATCATCTGCCACAGGGAACGAGAGAAGTATCCGGCAATGGCCGCCGGCAGGGTGAGCAGGGCGATGACCATCACGATGCCCACCACGGTGACCAGCAGCACCACGGTGAGGGCGGTGAGACAGAGCAGCAGCAGGTAGTGGAATTCCACCCGCAGGCCGCGGAGACGGGAAAATTCCTCGTCGAAGCAGACCGCCTGCAACTGGCGGTAGAACAGCAGGGTGATCGCCGCCACCACCAGGTCCAGCAGGGCGATGAGCCAGAGATCAAGCGAGGAGATCACCAGGATGTTGCCGAAGAGGTAGCTCATCAGGTCTTCGTTGTATCCGGGGGTACGGGATATGAACAGCACGCCGGCGGCCATGCCGATGGCCCAGAGTGCACCGATCACGGTGTCTTCCCGTTCCCGGGCCTTGAGGCTGATCAGGCCGATGATCACCGCGGCGGTCACCGCGGCGGCCAGGGCGCCATACAACGGTGTCAGCCAGGCCCAGCCGTGGACCACCTGGAGGTAACGGGCCGCGCCCATGCCGCCCAGTACGCAGTGGGCCACACTGGCGGCGATGTAGGTGATCCTCCGGGAGACCACGTAGGTGCCCACCATGCCGCAGGCCAGGCTGATCATCAGGCCGGCCAGCAGCGCCCGCTGCAGGAAGACGTGCTCGCTCAGGGCCTGGACGAACTCGCTCATCGTTCTTCGCCCTCCGGGAAATCCACATCGTGGCGGATCAGGCGGACGCTGTCACCATACATGCTGCGGATCAGGTCATCCTTCGGTGCGCTGGTGGGGTGCAGGTGCACGTGGCGATTGACGCAGACGCAGCGGTTGACGCAGCTGGCCACGAACCCCAGGTCGTGAGAAACCATCACCACCGTCATCCGCCGGTTCAGGTCCTTCAGAATTTCGAGAAACTCGTCTTCCAGATGCAGGTCGAGATGTGCCGTGGGTTCGTCAAGGAGCAGGATCTCCGGCTGGCAGGCCAGAGCCCGGGCGATGAGCACCCGTTGCCGCTGGCCGCCGGAAAGTTCGGCCAGCGGCTTCTGGCGCACCTCCTCCAGACCGAGCATTTCGATGATGCCGGCGGCCAGCCGGCGGTCCTTGCGGCCGACGGGGCCGGGAGCCATGCCCGGCGCCAGGCGGCCCATCAGCACGATCTCGGTCACGTTTATCGGGAAGCTGGGATCGAGGTCCACGTGCTGCGGCATATACCCGATGAGCGGGCGGGCGTCAGCCGGCGGGCGGTTGCTGACCCGAATCTCGCCCCGCGAGGGGTGCAGCAGACCCAGGATCAGTTTGAGCAGGGTGGTCTTGCCCCCGCCGTTGGGGCCGACGATGGAAGCGAAATCGCCGCGCTCGATGGTGAAGGTGGCATCCTCGAGCACCGGCGGGCCGCCGTAGGTGAAGGTGAGGTTCAGGGCGCTGATGGCCGGGCTGCCGTCAGGGTCAGGCATCGCTAATTCGCCTCCGCCTCCAGTGCGTCGCTGATGGCCGCCGCCATTCGCTCGAGGTTCTCCAGGTAGCCCTCGGCCAGCGGGTCCAGTTCAACGGCGTTGCCGCCGATTTCCCGGGACAGCGTCTCGACGCTGCTCCGGGAAAACTGCGGCTGGTAAAAAATGGCGTGTACGCCGTCCTGCCGGGCCCTGGTGATGGTGTCGGCCAGTTGCCTGGCGCTGGGCTCCTTGCCCTCCAGTTCCACCGCCACCTGGGTCAGGCCGTAGGCATCCGCCAGATACCCGTAAGCCGGGTGGAAGACGTAGATGCTGCGGCCGCGCAGCGGCTCCAGAGTCAGTGCCACCCGGCGGTCGGTTTCCTGCAGGTCGGCGGTCAGCCGCTCCAGCCCGTCCCGCAGGCTGTCGGCGTTGCCGGGCAGGATCCGCACCAGCGCATCGTGCATCGTGCGGGCCTGGATCATGGCCAGCCGCGGATCGAGCCAGCTGTGCGGGTCCGGGCTGCCGGGCTGATGAGTGTGATCGCCGTGATGGGCGTGGCCGTGATCGTGTCCCCCCTCCATCCGTCGCAGTTCGATTCCCTCCCGGGTGTCCACCACCTCCAGGTCCGGCATGGTGTCGGTGATTTTCTTCATCAACCGCTCCTCGAACGGCACGCCCACCCGGAAGAAGAGCGCCGACTCCGACAACCGGCTCATCTGCCGGGGGGCCGGTTCATAGGTGGCCGGCGACTGGCCGGGCGGCAACAGGACGTCCACCGTGACCAGGTCTCCGGCGATGCGCTGCACGAGGAATTTTTGCGGCGGGATGCTGACGAATATCCCCGGGCGGGGCCTGTGGGCCGTGCCGGTCTCCTTCGGGGCGGAGCAGCCGAAGGCCAGTACCGTGAACAGGAGAAAGAACAGCAGGGCAGGGCGACGGTTCATCACTTTCCCTTCTCGCACACCAGGTGCATTTCACGGCACTCTTCGCACCGCCGGAGCTGGTGGCTGGCGGAGAAGGCCCTCCAGTGGTCGTGCTGCTCCGGGGTCAGCACCCCGGTGCCGCGGCAGAGCGGGCAACTGTGTTCGAGGGCTGCCTGCACGGCATGGCGGATGAATTCGGAGCGGTTGGGAATGTCCTCCATCGCTTCGAGCAGCGATTCATCCACCTTGAAGGTGATCACTTCCGGTTTCTTGCGTTTCATCGGCCGACCACCTCACACAAACTTCTCCCCATCCAAGACGCTACATGGTTCAATTATTACAATGTATTACCGTTCTGTCAAGGACTCAGTCCTGGACATACCCCAGGGCCGCCAGTTGGTCCTTCAGCGCCTGGTCAACCATGGCATCCCCGGATCCGGTGGAGCTCGGATCCCGCCAGGAATTCGTGGTCAGGTGGGCGAGGAACTGCTGCAGGAGATAGGCCCGGTCCAGTGAGTCGCTGCCCTGGAGGGGAGACAACTCGTACGGATCGGTGGTGCGGTTGAACAGCTCGACACCGTGCGGACCCGCCACAAGGCTGTGAGTGTCGTCGAACAGACCGTAGCTGTAGGGTTGGGTGAGAGCTGCCACCAGGTAGGTCAGGTCCCCGGCGGTGGGACTCTCCGCACCCAGGAGGGGGGGAGGTAGCTGCGGCCTTCCATCGAGCGGCCCAGCGGGCTTTCGGGTGGGCCCAGCAACTGGAGCAGAAAGGCCGTGGTGTCCACCGTATTCACCGGATGCCGGCTGAGGCCGGACAGCTTCTCCAGTGGCGGCGGAAAACGCACGAGCAGCGGGACGAGGATCTCCTCACGATAGACGGTGGAGCCGTGGAGCATCCGGTCATGCTCCAGAAAAGCCTCTCCGTGATCGGAGGTGATCAGCAGCAGGGTGCGGTCCAGCAGTCCCTCCCGCCGCAGCCGGGCCAGGGCTTTGGCCAGTTGGAAATCCACGTAGGTCAGGTTTCCGTGGTACAGGGCTCGAAAATGAGCCGCCAACTGTTCCCGTTCCTCCCCCCGGGCGTGTTCGGGATCGCGGATGGTCTCCCGGGTGGCGGGCAGACTGGGGTCGCTGGACTGGCGTGTGACCAGCTCCCGGATCGGTTCCGGAGGGTCGTAGGGCATGTGGGGCTCGAGGTAGTGCAGGTAGAGATAGAACGAGGAGATTGCCGGGCCAGCCAGTTGCGGGGTCAGTTCTTCGAGGCAACTGTTCACCGCCGCTGAATCCATCCGCTCATCCCGTACCCGGGGTACCACGGTGAAGTGGTCGAACCCGCGTCTCATCCCGTAGGTATCTGAAATACAAGGATTTGCGGTTATGGCCGCGGTGAATTTCCCGGATTCCGAAAGGGCCTCGGCCAGGACGGGAAAGCCCTCCCAGAGGCGGTCCTGCCAGTCCAGCACCCGGTGGGTGGTGGGATAGAGACCTGAAAACAAGCTGGCCGTGGAGGAGATGGTGTAGGACGCCGAGGAGTGGCTTTCGATGAACTGGACACTCTGGCGGGCGATCCTGTCCAGGGTGGGAGTGGTGCGCCGGGAATGCCCGTAGCTGGAGAGGGCATCGGCCCGTGTGGCATCGAGAATGACCACCAGGGCGTTCCAGTCCCGGGCGGCACGGCGGATTTCAACCAGCCTTCCTTCCAGTTCCCGGTCCGGCGGAACAGCGGGTGCCGGCTCCACCACCCGGGCATCGACCCAGATGCCTGGATCGGGCCCCCGGCATTCCAGACGCAGGCTCATCGGGCCATCCCCCGGGCCCGGCAGGGCCAGTGACAATTCCGGTTCATCACCGGTAACCGTCCGTTCCAGGAGGACCTCTCCGTCTTCTCCGGTCCGGCGAACCGTGACACGGAACAGGGTCCGGGAGCGGGCCAGGGGGGTGAAGACCAGGCGCGAGCCGGCGGCCGGGCGGAGGATGAATTCAGCCGAGGTGTGGGCCGGCATTTCAATTCCCAGCGGGCCGGGCTGCTGGGCTGGGCGCTCCGCGCCGCCGGCCGGTGCCGGCAGGTGATCCCTGATCAGCGACAGCTGCTCCCGGGAAATCAGCCGGGTGGCCAGCGGTTCGTCGGTTGCAGGCCCTCTGATGATGGAGGACGGCAGCAGCAGCGGGAGCGAGGTCGCGCGGCTGCCGGCCGCGGTGCGGGCGGCTGTGCCTTCAAGGGCGGTGATCGTGGGGAGAGCGGATGGCCGGGGAGTGGGTTTCATCCGGGTGTCGAGGACCGGATGTTTCCTGGTCATCTCCGTTTTCTCGTAGAACCCGCTCCTGATCCTCACGTGTGACCGGTCCAGATTTTCAAACAGTTCGGGGTCGGTGGTCAGCAGAATACCGCACCGCTGGTAGCTGACTGTCTGGTCGTGGCGATCACCGAAAAGAACTTCCGCCGGTGGTACGTGGTCGTCCTGGAAGAAGATCTCTTTCTCCTCGTTGAGGAAATGGACGTAGACCATCGGCTTCTGGTAGTCGAGGGTGAAGCCGGCGTCCCGCCGCCACCGGTACTCGAGGTTGAGCAGCAGGGGGCCTCCCTGCATCAGGTGGATCCGGGTGACTTCCAGCTCGAGGTCGATCCCGGGTTCCCTGGAGCAGCCGCCCTGGAGAACCAGCGAAATCAATATCAGGATGAGCAGGAGGTATCTGGCGACGGAGACCATATGACCGGTTTCACTTTGTACACGTGCGGACAACATGGAAACCCACCACCCCGGCGGGTGGTGGGTGCGGGTCACAGGTCAGGCTTTCTGCGCCTCGGCCTCCCGGGGCACCACCAGGAACCGGTTGTAAAGCCAGAGGCCGGCAATGGTGGCCACGCCGATCATGCTGAAGATCAGCCAGAGGGTTTTCGGCCGGTTCAGCTCGTCCACAAAGGTGACGTAGAGGTTGGCCCCCAGCACACCGCCGATGCTGCTGCCGATCACCCCGTAGAGGAAGATATAGCCCATATACATCGACACATTGTTCCGCGGGGCGGTCAGGCCGATGTAGCTGATGAATTTCGGGTGGGCGGTCATCTCACCGATGGAGAAGATCCCGATACCAAGAAGGAGGGTCCAGATACTGGTGTTGATGGCCAGGATGGCCATGCCCACGGTCCCCAGGAATATACCGAAGATCATGGTCGGCAGGGCCTTGGTGTTCTTGACCACCTTGGAGATGAACAGCTGGAGCAGGATGATGGTGCCGGCGTTGATCACCGTCACATGTTCGATGTCGAAACGCCAGTTGGTGATGCCGATGCCGCCGAGCATGGCGTTCATCATGTTGTTCAGCGGTGTGGCGTCGACATAGGCCTTCATATACCAGAGCACCGAGTCGAACATCTGGAAGTAGAGCACCCAGAACCCGGAGTAGATGAAGATCATCAGCAGGAAGCGGAAATGGTCCCGGAACCGCTGGGGATCGTCCTGCTTGATGATCAACAGCGACAACACGGTGGAAAAGATCACCGTGGAAAGAATTCGGGCAAAGAGGGTCAGTCCGGGCAGCACCCAGAAGACGATTACCATGACCACGCCGATGGCGATGAGCACGCCGATCTTTCCGCCCATGGACGTTTTCTTGAACCACCCCTCGATGAAGAGGATCACCGTGGCCATGGCCAGCAATGCGCCGAGGAAGAGATAAAAGAAGGGTCGGGACGCCGCATCATTGAGCAGCCGGTCGACGGTGTCGGCGGAGAGCATGGTCAGCCCGGGCTGTGATCGCAGTGAGGAGAGCAGATCACGGCGGTCGGGCCATTCCTTGCCGGGCAACTCGGCCAGGGTCACCGAGTAGTTCCCGTCGGCCGACCGCTCGGCGGCCACGTCACTGTCTCCGGAGATCGACACCGCCACGGTGGGCCGGCTATCACCGGCAGCCACCCACTCGTCGAGCGTGTCACCGTTCAGTCCTTCCAGGCCGGGGATGGCCGTCAGACCGGCCAGCAACTGGCCCTTGAAGTCCTCGTAGCGGTTCGGCTTGAACACCGTGATCTGCACCAGGTTTCCCTGGTTGCCGGCCAGCGCCGCCAAACCGTTGTCCAGGTCCGCAACGGTGAGCCCGGTGAGCTGGAAATGCTGCAAAGCCTCCAGCAGCTCTGCACTGCCAGGGGAACCGCTGATCCCCACCACCAGGTCTTCGTCATCCGGCAGGGGCAGATCGAATCCCGGCTCGGCGTCCGGACCGGCGTCCGCGGTCTCGAGGATCAGGGAGCGGCCCCCGGGCCACAACAGCTGCTGATGGTCGACGGAATATTCCTCGGCGCGCAACTGGTCCCGGTTGATCCGCAGCACCACCAGCGGTTCGCCGTCCGAGACGAGCGCATGGTCCAATTGGATCGAGGCCTGGCGTGTGCCGCTGAAATCCCAGACGGCGTAGCCGAGGAAGCCCAGCAGGACCGCGATCATCAGGGCCATGCCGGCGGCGGAAGCGCGGAAGCGGTGGAAGATCAGCACCAGCGGGCTGTAGACGATCTCGAAGGCATTGGCCACGGTGGTGATGATGGTGGGCAGCAGCGGTGTGGCGGCTTCCTTCTTTTCCCGCTTCTTCCGCTCCTCATCGGTTTCCTGACGCGCCGGTTCGCGGTAGAAGAGCAGGGTGGGGATTATCATGGCGCCGGTGCCGATGGCCGCGGCGTAGATCACCCAGTGCCAGCCGTAGCCCTTGAGCCAGGGCACCAGGATCAGCGGGAAGAGGAAGGCGCCGAGGTTGATGGTCCAGTAGAAGATACCGAAGCCCATGGTGGAGTTTGACTCGTCGGTGACCCGGGCGATGGTGCCGGAAATGATCGGTTTGAACAGTCCGGCGCCGACCCCCATCACCACCAGGGCGAGGAAAACCAGCCCGTAGTCGGTGACCCGGGCAGTGAGAAAGTAGCCCAGACCGAGGAAGGTGAAGGCCAGGGTGAGCATCTTGCGGTAGCCGAACCGGTCGGCCAGGGCGCCGCTGATGATCGGCAGAAAATAGAGCAGCGGCTGAATGGTGCTTTTGATGATCCCCACGCTCTCCTTGCGGAAAAAGAGCTCATCGGTGAAATAGACCGAGAGGATACTCATCATCCCGTAGTAGGATCCGCGTTCGAAGAACTCGAAGAGAATCACCAGCCAGTATGTCGGCGGGAATTTTTTGCGGGTCGTCTTGTCCTGCCCTTCAGCCATGTTGTCCTTCCTGCGGTAGTGGATTTCTGTGCGCCGGAGCCGATTTCCGGTGTGTCGTGGAAAGATTGAAATGTACTCCATAAACGCCACCGGATCAATATGCTGCCGCCATTTTGTGGCGAGCCCGGAGGGGAGCGGGTATAATCACCTGGTTCGCCGCAGGCTGCGGCATGCACCCTGTATCCCCGGCAAGCGGCCGGGCCACCGAGGAGCGGAACTGAATGGTGCCTATGTGGGGCCGGCTTCTTCTGGCGACGACGGCTTTTCTCCTGGCGGCGGGAGTATGGGCCGCCGGTCCGCCTGATGACCGGCGGGAAGCCCGTTGGGACCTGCTGGACCGGGGCTTCACCCGCGAGTATATAGAAGAGTGCCTGGCCCGGCGGGACCAGCCGGGCTGGAGCCTGGAGGACGAGGCGGACCTGGCCATGGGGTACTGGTGGCTGATGGCCGAGGACTTCAACAATGGTGCGATCCAGGACCAGCTGTTCACCGTCGTGGAAAGCGGAATCGACCGCTGCCGCGCCGCCGCCGGGGAGGAGAGTTGTCCGCCGGAGCACCAGGCGCTGATGGGCAACCTGATCACCATGGCCAGCCAGGTCCAGGTGGCCCGGGGCAACTATCTCTCAGCGGCACGATATGCCCGTGAGGGCAAGAAGATGCTGGAACAGGTGCGGCTGGCCAGCCCGGAAATCGGCGACACCTATTTCTCCCTGGGCCTCTATCTCTACTACGTCGATCTCTCATCCCCCCTGGTGCGCAGTCTCCAGCGAATCCTCTTCTTCCCCCCCGGTGATGCCCAACTGGGACTGCAATACCTGGAGAAGGCCGCGCTGCAGAGCCGGCGCTTCGGGACCATGGCGCGGGTGGCGTTGGCCACCATCTACTCCAACGGCGAGAACCAGCACCGCGAAGCCCTGACCCATCTGCGCACCTTGCGCCGGGACTATCCCGAAAACCCGCTTTTCCTCAGTCTCACCGCCAAGATCCTGGCCAAGCTGGGTTCCTTCGACCAGACCCGGCTGCTGCTGGACGAGGCCGATGAGAAGGTCCAACAGGGGGTGCCTCCCTACCTGGAGTATCACCGCAACGTCTTTCTGATTATCCGGGCCGAGGCCGACGTGGAAGATTTTGCCCTGGACTCCGCTTACCGGGCGCTGACCACGGTGATGGAGGACGGCAGCGGTCCCAGCTGGGTCCGTCCGGTGGCCGCTCATTCGCTGGCCCGGCTCTACCTGTTGTCCGGCGACGAGAAGAGCTATTCGGAACTGCTGCGCCGGCTGAAACGGGCGGACGAGGACGGCCGCCACCGGCGGCGGATCAAGAGGCTCCCCGGAAAACTGGCCGACGATGGATACGGCCCCGACCTGCACCAGGTCTTTCGCTACTGGATCAGCGGCGACCTGGATTCCGCCGGTCAGTTGTTGCGCCGCCTGAAGGAGATCAAGGGCAACAGCGGGCTCCTCTCCTACCTGCTGGGTCAAGTGCTTGTCCAGCGCGGGGAGGCGGCCAGCGCCCGGGAACAGTTCCGCGACTACCTCAGCCTGGGGTCAGCGGTGCGCAACGGCCAGGCCGCCTGGAGCCTGATCCGCCTGGGGGACATCGAGGCCGACGCCTCCGACTTCGACGCCGCCAGGAACTACTACCGCCAGGCCGAATCGCGGGACGAATCGGGCCATTGGCAGGTGGCGGTCTACCGCCTGGAACGGCTGGACCGCCGGGAGGAACGCCAGCAGCGCAAGGACGGTTGATACCCGTTCCGGTTCTGATCCGGCCGTGGCGCACAGCGGCAAACATTCTATTGTTTTGATTGTGTGATGTGCTAAAATTTAATTTCATGTGACGGTAATTGAGCCCGCCTGCCAAAATAAACTGAACAGGAGAAAGTGATGAAGAGAAATCTGCAGGGATGGATCCTCTGTATCGTGCTGGCCGTTTCATGCCTCGGCCCGCACCTGCTCCAGGCCGCGCCGGCCGTGCCGGAACCGCCGGCGGAGCACCGGCTGAATGTTCCACAGCTGATCGCCAAAATGCACGATGACGGCGAGATCGACTACAGCGCGTCGTTGAGGCTGAAAATCCTCTGGTTCAAGAAGTGGGACCTTCTCCCAGCCCGGTTGAAAGCGCACTTTGACGTGCCGGTGGGCTGCGCCACACCGGTGATCAAGGAGATCGTGGACAACTACCACCTGCTGAGCGAGGCCGACCGCAAGTGGCTGGGCGACAAGGCCGGCCTGCCCGACCTGAAGTCCATCGGGGCCCGGCCGTCCTTTTCATACACCCTGCAGTCCTCGGTAATCCCCCTGCGGGTGCACTACGAGGAAACCAGCCAGGAAACACGGGCGCAGAAGACCCTCGAGGCCTATGAACACAGCTGGCAGGTGGAGTGCGGCCAGATGGGGTTCTTCGAGCCGCCCGGAGACATGGGCGTAGAGGGAAGCGACGACTATGACGTCTATCTCAGCGGCACCTCTCCGGGTGTCCTGGGCTATACGTCTCCCGAATCCCAGGTGGATTCCACCTGGTGGAACGACCGCACGTCGCACATTGTGCACAGCCGCGGCCTCACCGCCGACAACGAGGTCCAGACCACCGGCAGCCACGAGTTCAACCACGCCTGCCAGATGGCCATGGCCTACGAGACCATCGCCTCGTTTTACGAAAACACCGCCGTCTGGGTCGAGCCGCATGTCTACCCCGAGTGGGACGACGATGCCTGGAGTTACTCCATGTGGTACCAGGTGGATCCCTGGCGCCCGGTCTGCGGGTTCGACAACGATGATATCGGTCTGTACCAGTATGGCGGTTTCATGTGGCCCGAGTTTTTCTGTGAGCGGGTGGACCAGTGGGACTCCACGGTGATCCGTGAGGTCTGGGACTGGATGCGCGACGAACCGGGCAGCGACGATCACAACACCTTCGACGCCCTGCCGCACTTCGCCGACATCTACGACCCCGGCGGCGCTCCGGGTGGCGGCGCCTGGACGATCTACGATCTGATCATGGAGCTGTCGGAGTGGCGCTATTTCTGCGGCCAGTGGCTTTACGACGGTGCCCACTACACCCACGGCCAGGAGTTCAACCAGGCGCGGGTGGATGCCGAGCACCGCCACACCACCCTGCCCGCGGTCTGCCCGGACGTGCTGCCCAACGCACCGCAGTTTTTCGGCGTCAACTACGTCCGTTTCGACGAGGCGCTGACCAGCGAGACCGACCTGACCATCTTCTTCTCCGGCGATGAGGAGCACAACGGCTACCGCATGGTCTGGAAACTGGGGATCATCAAGGTCTTCGAGGTGGGCGGCGCCTTCAGCTACGAGTGGTTCGACGTGCCCCAGGACACCCAGTCCATCTGGTTCGAAGTGGACCAGGTGGACCAGTGCGAGCGGCTGCTGATGGTGGTGGCCAACCTGGGCAACGGGTTCCTCAACCCCGGGATGAACTTTCCTTCCAAGGGGTACACCTACATCGCCTGGCCGGATGCCGATCCCAACACCTCGATTATCGTGGTGGGCCCCGGAGCCGGTGAAACCAACCCGCCGACCTTCCGCACCTTCCTCGCCGAGAGCGATGTGCAGTTCTCCGAGCGGATCCACTTCGGCGCCTACGGCTACGGGGTCAACGTGGCCACCGGCGATATCGACGGTGACGGGATCACCGAGGTGGTCTGCGGGCCGGGCCCCGACCCGGAGGCCCCGCCGCGGATCCGGGCCTACGAGCTGAACGGCGACCTGGTGCTGGGGACCAATGTCTATGCCTACGGTGTGGACAAGTACGGGGTCAATGTGGCCTGCGGGGACATCGACGGTGACGGCGTGGCCGAGACGGTGAGTGGCCCCGGGCCGGGACAGATGTTCGGGCCCCAGGTGCGGGCCTTCAAATATGACGAGGAGGACGGCCACAACCCGATCAGCGCGGTGAACTACTTTGCCTACGGGACGCTGAAATACGGGGTCAACGTGGCCTGTGGGGACATCGACGGCGACGGTATGGACGAGATCATCACCGGCGCCGGGCCGGGCGCGGTGTTCGGGCCCCACGTGCGCGGCTGGAACTACGACGGCGGCAGCCAGACCACTTCGATACCCGCGGTGAGCTTCATGGCCTACGGGACGCCGAAATGGGGCGCCAACGTGGCCTGCGGTGACATCGACGGTGACGGTATCGACGAGATCATCACCGGCCCCGGTCCGGGCGCGGTGTACGGACCCCACGTCCGTGGCTGGAACTACGACGGCGGTACGTTGACCTCGATCCCCGGAGTCAGCTACTTCGCCTATGGCACCCTGAAATACGGGGTCAACGTGGGGGCCGGAGACGTGGACCAGGACGGTATCGACGAGATCCTCACCGGCGCCGGCCCGGGAAATGTGTTCGGGGCCCACGTCCGCGGCTGGAATTACGACGGCGGCACTCTGGAATCGATAAGCTCGATCAATTACTTCGCCTGGCCCTATGAAGGAGAAGACCGGGTGCGCTACGGAGCGAATGTGGCAGTGGGGAACCTGGTTCCCTGACCGGAATTCCAATTGCCGCAGCAATAAAAAGGGCACCGGATAACGGTGCCCTTTTCTTTTTTAATCGTGGTTCCGAACCGGGTCTATTTCTCTTTTTTCACCGCGACCTTCTTCACCACTTTTCTCTTGCTTCCCGGCTTGGGCCCCGGTTTCTTCCGTCCCGGTTTCGGGCCGGGCTTGCGCCCGCGCTTTTTCCCGGGTTTGGGGCCCGGTTTGCGACCGCGCTTCTTGCCCGGCTTGGGGCCCGGTTTCTTTTTCTCACCCTGGAAGGAAACCAGGTCTTCCAGGGAACTCTTTTTCACCGCGTCCACCAGCTGGGCGGCGAATTCCGCGGCCAGCCGGCTGATCTTGTCTTCGAGGCTCAGTTTCGGCATGATTCGTTCTCCATTGCACGGCGGCCGACACGTCTTGCTCCGCTCCCGGCCCAGGTTTATCGGCATCCGAATTAATCAACGGTGATCAATAAGGGCGTATCCTGAATTTACAACTTCTGAATGCCGAATTGTTCACAGCCACATTTATAAATGAATTATGAACTGTCAACAGAATTAGTGTCAAGCAATTAAATCAACCAATTATATTGCATGAATATAATTTGGTGAAGGCCAACTGTGACACTATCAATCTGTTTAAAAAATCCGGAAACAGTAATCGTGATGAATATATTCTATATTTCACGAAATTCGCCGGCAGCAGCAATTGAATTCAATAACTCAATTGGTAAAAAAAAGGCCTTCCGGATTGAATTCCGGAAGGCCTTTATTACGGTGGCGGCATTGCCGCCGCTCAACTAGAAGTTGAACTGAAACCCGCCCATCAGCAGGTAGTTGTTGCCCAGGTCGCTGATCTCGTCGAGGAAGCTCTTGGCCTCGATGACGAACTGCATCGGCTCATCCCGGATCTCCCACGGCAGGTCGATGCCGCCCTGGAGGTTCAGGGTGAAATCACCGTAATCACTGTTGTCGATATTCCAGTAACCGATGCCGGCGCCAAACATCCAGGGCCGGTTGTGATAGTTGAAGTAGACGTCGGCGAAGAGGCTCGAAAATTCCGAGTAGTCGATGGCGAAGGCGTAGCCCAGGGCACCGGAGATCGAGAACTTCCGCGGAATGACCATGTAGCCCACACCGGCCTTGAGCGCCACCAGCGGTTCGCAGTGGCCTTCGATGTCCACGTTTTCGTTGGGATCGTCCGGCACGAGGCCCGAGCGGCGCATCTTGCCGCCGAGGATCGAGACGAAGGGGATCCAGCGCGAGTTGACGCCCAGGGAGGCATCGCAGTCGTTGTCCGAATCCTGGTCGCAGTTGTCAAAGGCTTCCGCCTCGAACTTGTATTCGCCCTGCGTGTCATAGACAACGGTCTTTTTGAAATCGCCGTCCAGGTCGTGGTCTTCGATCTTGTCGCCGTCGAGATAGACCTTCACGGTAACCTTGTCCAGGGCGCCGGTCTTGGCCGAGGATCCGGATGCGTCGAGGATCAGTTCCTCACCGGTGTAGAACTCGCCAAAGATTTCAGCTTTCTCTTCGTCGTCGTAGTCACCGGCAACGTCGAGGCCCAGGTCGCACTCCGGCGGGCAGGGGAGAACTTCAAAGGTGGCCAGGGTCTCCGCGGCGCCGGTCAGGCTGCCCGAGAGGACGGTAACGGCTTTGAGCTTGTAAGTCCCCGGCTTCCTGTAGTTGACCGTCCAGAGGTGTTTGCCGGCCTTGTCCGGGGCGCCGAGACCTTCGGTGGTGCCGTCGGGCTTGGTGACCTGGGCCATCACGCCGGTCAGGATGCTTTTACCCTTCAACGAAGCCCTTGACCCGGTGGCGTCGATGACGAAGTCGGTGCAGACGCAGCCGCTGGCCGGGACGACGTTGAGGGCGGCGTTGGCGTCGACCTTGTAGGGCGTGGTGTCCAGGGCGTAGAGGGCGATGTTGGCGCATTTCTTGGGGACGATGAACTGATACACATAGTCCTTGAGGTTTTTCTCGTCATCAACCATCAAGGTGACCTTGAACGCCTCGAGGGGCTCCTTGCCGGCCCAGATGAAATCGTAACCCAGGACCGGTTTGCCGTGCTTGCGGAACATCATCCATTCCATCTGACCGCCCACCGGGAACATAAATTCCTCGAACGCCCCGTCTGCCACGGCGTCAAAAAAGACTTCGGGTCCCCAGGTCCAGCCGGCTTCGTAGAGCAGGGTGGTGATCTCTTCCTTTTTCTCCACGCACATCGCCTGGAAGGCCTCGGCAGTCAGACCGCCGGGAGCCTTGTAGAAAGCGTTCGCTCCGCCAACCCGGGTAATTTTTGTCGGGCCTTCCTGATCTCCGGCAAGGCAGTCAACCCCGGCAAAGGCGATCAGGGCCGCCGTGCAGAGCACGGCCATGCCGCAGAACAGTGAGAACTTTTTCATAGCGCCATCTCCTTTTGTTGTTATACAACTCATGCACAAAAACTTTGACCCAGCGCGACACTCGCAACCTGTGGAGTACTCGCGATGAACCAGATTCGGCTTAACTCTTCGGAACAAATCAAGTTCGTGTAAATATGGAAACGTAGATCGGTCGGGCCTATTTTCGCGAAAAACACCCCGTTTGTCAAAGCCAAAGTGCAAAAAATCAACAAAGCTGTCAACGGCCCGGGGATGCTGACAGGAGTGGTCCGCCGCCGGGAATTATGTGGAAATTGCCGTCCTGATTCAAACTCTCCCCTTTCTTTTTTCCACGAGATGGTGTAAATGACATACTTTCATTGGCATTCTGCAACCAGAGGGGGAGTGACCATGCCTTTGAACGACGAGCTTGTGGAGATCCTGTGCTGCCCGGTGAGCAAGGTGCCGGTTCGCCGGTTGGCGAGCAGTGAACTTGACCGCCTCAACGTGGCCATCGCCGCCGGCCAGGTCGTTCACGTGGACCAGAGTGCGGTGGAGCAGGCCCTGGAAGAAGGGTTGATCACCGAGGACTCCAGGATGATCTACGCAGTGGACTCCGGGATTCCGATCATGCTCGAAGAGAAGGGAATCCCTGCCGACCAGATGGGCTAGACGGTCCCTGATCTGCACGGATCATCGCTTGACGGCAATCGAGCCACCCTGCCCGGGTGGCGATTCTGTAAAAGAGAAGAATGAGCAAGAACCTGGTAATCGTGGAATCACCGGCCAAGGCCAAGACCATGGAAGGATACCTGGGCGAGGGCTTTTCGGTGAAATCCAGCTATGGCCACGTGCGCGACCTGAAGAAAAAAGGTCTTTCGGTGGACGTGGACAACGGCTTCCAGCCGGCCTACGAGATCATGGCGGACAAGGCCGACCTGGTCCGGGAGCTGAAAAAAAATGCCCAGTCGGCGGAGCTGATCTGGCTGGCCACTGACGAAGACCGCGAGGGGGAGTCGATCTCCTGGCACCTCCAGCAGGCGCTTGAGCTTGCCCCGGAGAAGGTGCGCCGGGTGGTGTTCCGGGAGATTACCAAGACGGCGATTCTCAGGGCCTTCGACGAACCGCGGGCCATCGACCAGAAGCTGGTCAACGCCCAGCAGGCGCGCCGGGTGCTCGACCGCCTGGTGGGCTTTGAACTCTCCCCGGTGCTGTGGAAGAAGATCAAACGGGGCCTTTCCGCCGGTCGGGTCCAGTCGGCTGCCGTGCGGATGGTGGTGGAGCGGGAGCGGGACATCCTCAACTTCACCGCCGAATCGTTCTTCAAGGTGGCCGCACTGTTCGGTCTCGACGACGGCCGCACATTCACCGCCGAGCATCCCCGCCGGCTGAAATCGGAAGAAGGGGCGCGGTCCTGGCTCGAACAGTGCGTGGGCGCCGGTTTCACCGTGGACAACCTGGAGCGCAAGCCGGCAAAGAAATCGCCCGCCGCTCCCTTCACCACCTCCACGCTGCAGCAGGAGGCCAGCCGCAAGCTCGGGTTTTCCGTATCCAAAACCATGGTCCTGGCCCAGAAACTGTATGAAGCGGGACACATCACCTACATGCGGACCGACTCGCTGGTCCTGTCCGAGGATGCCCTGGCTTCCGCTGCCGGCCGGATCGGCGAGAGTTTCGGCGAGGAATATGTCCAGACCAGGAGATTCCGGACCACCTCGGCATCGGCCCAGGAAGCCCACGAGGCGATCCGGCCCACCGATTTCGCCGTCGAGGGGGCGGGAAAGGGACGGGACGAGAAACGGCTCTACCAGTTGATCTGGAAACGGGCCATCGCCTCCCAGATGGCTGATGCCAGGCTGGAAAAAACCGTGGCCACCATCGCCGTCTCCGGAGTGGAGCAGACCCTGGTGGCCCGCGGCGAGATGGTGGCCTTTGACGGGTTCCTCAAGGTCTACGAGGTCTCCACCGACGACAACGGCAGCGACGAGCAGAAGGGGATGCTGCCGCCGCTGGCGGTGGGCCAGCAACTGGCACTGGACAGGATGACGGCCACCGAGCGGTTCACCCGGCCCCAGCCCCGCTACACCGAGGCTTCACTGGTCAAGGCGCTGGAGGAAAAGGGTATCGGACGGCCGTCCACCTATGCCCCCACCCTGACCACCATCCAGCAGCGCGGCTACGTGGTCAAGGAATCGCGTGAGGGCCGGGAACGCACATACCGGGAACTGGAACTCTGCCAGGACGTGATCTCCGAGGCACAGCGCTCCGAGCAGACCGGCACGGAGAAGATGAAACTGTTTCCCACCGACATGGCGATGATCGTCAACGATTTTCTGGTGGCCCACTTTCCCAAGGTCATCGACCTGTCGTTCACCGCCACGGTGGAAAAGGAGTTCGACGCCATTGCCGCCGGGGAGACCAGCTGGAACGAGATGATTGCCAATTTCTACGGTGAGTTCCACCCCCGGGTGCTGGCCACCGAGGAAAAC
The DNA here is from genome assembly GCA_963836075.1 of uncultured Acidobacteriota bacterium. GTDB lineage: Bacteria > Acidobacteriota > JAQAZP01 > JAQAZP01 > JAQAZP01 > JAQAZP01. The sequence goes on along the minus strand of CAWIIB010000001.1, from coordinate 1,044,519 downwards.
GTCGACCGGGCCGAGGCCAGTCCGGTGCGCGAACTGGGCAACGATCCCAAAACCGGCCGGATGATCGTGGCCCGCATGGCCCGTTACGGTCCGGTGGTGGAACTGGTCAGCGACGACGAAGAGGTCAAGCCGAAGTTTGCCAAGCTCGGCCCGGGCCAGTTGCTGGAAAACGTCACGTTTGAACAGGCCCTCGACCTCTTTCGGCTGCCCCGGGAAGTGGGTGTTTTCGAGGACCAACCGATGGTGGCCGCCATCGGCCGTTTCGGCCCCTACATCAGACATGACGGCAAGTTCGTTTCCCTGGGCAAGGAGAACAATCCGTACACCGTGGACCAGGAAACGGCGATACGGTTGATCGAGGCCAAGCGTGAGGCCGATGCCAAGAAGCTGATCAAGCAGTTCGAGGAAAACGAGGACGTGCGGGTGCTCAACGGACGCTGGGGGCCCTACATCTCGTTTGAAAAGAAGAACGTGCGCATACCCAAGGGCGAGGACCCGGAAAGCCTGACCTACCAGCGCTGTGTCGAGCTGGCCGAGGCCACCCCGGAAAAGAAGAAAAAGACCACCGCACGAGCCGGTGGAGCAAAGAAAAAGAAGAAGGTGAAAAAGGCCCCGGCAAAGAAGAAGACCCCATGAGCCACTTCTACGTAACCACACCCATCTACTATGTCAACGGCACTCCGCACATCGGCCACGCCTACACCACGCTGCTGGCCGACGTGCTGGCCCGCTACCACCGCCTGCTGGGCACGCCGACCCACTTCCTCACCGGCACCGACGAGCACGGCCAGAAGGTCTTCGAAGCGGCCCGGGAACTGGGGATCACCCCCCAGGAGCAGTGCGACAACACCGTGGTCCGTTTCCGGGAGTTGTGGAAGCGGCTGGGGATCACCTGTGACGATTTCATCCGGACCACCGAACCCCGGCACACCACGGTGGTACAGAAGATCCTCCAGGATCTCTACGACCGGGGGGAGATCTACCGCGGTGAGTACGAGGGGTGGTACTGCGTCAGCGACGAGACGTTCTACACCGAGGACGAGCTGGTGGACGGGCTGAGCCCCACCGGGCGGCCGGTGGAGAAGATCACCGAGTCGAACTACTTCTTCCGTATGGGCCAATATCGCGACTGGCTCATCGAGTACATCAACGAGCACCCGGAATTCATCCAGCCCGACTACCGCCGCAACGAGACCCTCGGTTTCCTGCGCCAGCCGCTGGGCGACCTCTGCATTTCGAGGCCCAAAACCCGGCTGCCCTGGGGCGTGCCGCTGCCCTTTGACGATGATTTTGTCTGTTACGTCTGGTTCGACGCCCTGGTGAACTACATCAGTGCCGTGGGCTACGGCAGTGACGAGGAGAGTTTTTCCCGCTGGTGGCCGGCCAGCATGCACCTCATCGGCAAGGACATCCTCACCACGCACACCGTGTACTGGCCCACCATGCTCCACGCCGCCGGGCTGGAGCAGCCGCGGACCATCTTTGCCCATGGCTGGTGGCTCACCGGCAAGACAAAGATGTCCAAGTCCCTGGGCAACGTCACCGATCCGATGGAGATGGCGGAAAAATACGGGGTGGATGCCCTGCGCTACTTCCTGATGGCGGAGATGACCCTGGGCCGGGACGCCAGTTTCACGGAGGAGGCCTTCATCCTGCGCTACAACGCCGACCTGGCCAACGACCTGGGCAACCTGGCCAGCCGGGCCCTGCGGATGGTGGAGCGCAATCTGGGCGGCAGGGTGCCCGACCGCAGGGCGGAAGGGTCCGGCGCCGCCGAAAAGGAACTGCGGGAGAACTGTCTGGCGGCGGTGGAGGGGATGCAGCGCCACCTCCAGGGCATGGCCCTCGATCGCGGCCTGGCCGGCGCCATCGGCGCGATTCGGGCGGCCAACAGGTACTTTGACCACCAGGCGCCCTGGAACATGTTGAAGAGCGGCGATTCAGCCGGCTTCGCCAGGACCATCTACACCACCCTGGAATGCCTGCGGATCGTCTCCGGGCTGCTCTACCCGGTAATCCCGCAGAAGATGAACGAACTGCGGCGGGCCATTGGCATTGCCGATGACGAGATCGAGCCGCAGATGGAGAACTTGAAGACCTGGGGCGTGCTGGAGCCCGGCCGCCCGGCCGGCGGGCTGGAGGCGCTCTTCCCGCGGATCCTGCGCGAGGAGAAGGAAAAGAAGAAGGAGCAGAAAAAATCCGGGAAAAACAGCGCCGGGGCTGAAGGGGTGGCCCTGATCCCCATCGAAGATTTTGCCCGGATAAAGCTGAAGGTGGCCCGGGTACTGGAGGCCGAGCCGGTTGCGGACGCCGACCGGCTGCTCAAGCTGCAGGTGGAGATCGGTGGGGAGAAACGGCAGCTGGTGGCCGGAATCGCCGAGCACTACACCCCCGAAGCGCTGGTGGGCCGGCTGGTGATCGTGGTGGCCAACCTCCAGCCGGCCACCATCCGTGGCATTCCCTCCCAGGGGATGGTACTGGCGGCGAAAAAGGGCAAGGTGCTGCGGCTGCTCACCGTGGACGGCGACCTGCCCAGCGGGGCCGGCGTATCCTGATCCGGGCCCGGCGGTTTCCCAGGTGATGACGGTTTTTCACCTCCCCGGGAGGTGTTTGATTAGAAGTGCACCGTTATTCCAACAAGTGAGGATGTCATGGCCAAAAACATCGTACTCTTCGGACCTCCGGGAGCCGGCAAGGGCACCCAGGCGGCAAAACTGATCGACCTGCTCAACGTCCCCCACATCTCCACCGGAGACATGTTCCGCTACCACATCAAGAACGGGACCGAGCTGGGACAGACTGCCCAGTCCTACTCCAACAAGGGCCAGTTGGTGCCCGACGATGTGACCATCGCCATGGTCCGCGAGCGTCTGAGCAGGGATGACGTCAAGGCCGGGTTCCTGCTTGACGGGTTCCCGCGCAGCGTGCCCCAGGCCGAAGCGCTGAACGGAATCCTCGAGGAACTGGGGCTGCCCCTGGACCACGTGATCAACATCGCGGTTGCCGAGGAGGAGATCTTCGGCCGGCTCTCCAAGCGGGCGGACATCGAGGGCCGAGCCGACGACGCCGACAGCTCCATCGTCCAGAATCGCATCGACACCTACAAGAACCAGAGCGAGCCGTGCCTCGACTATTACGGCCCGCAGGGTGTGGTGCGCAACGTGGATGGGATCGGGACCATCGACGAGGTGTTCGAGCGGATCAGTGCGATTTTCGGGTAAAACCTCAGTTTGAGGCCCGAGCAGAAAAAAGGGGGACTGGCAACCGTCTTGGGGTGTCTGTCCCCCTTCTTTTTGAATTTTGGTGCTACCTTCCGGTGTGGTGGCGGATGGTGCGCTCGATGGCCGCGCGGCAGACCCGGCAGAAGGGCTTGCTCCCCTTGGTAAACATGATGCAGTCCAGTTCGGGCCGGTAGACACCGCTGCTGCAGTAGCCGGCGCCCTCGAAGGCGCCGACCTTGCCGAAGTTCGGGTCCTGGCGCAGGATGGCGTCGGCCCGTGCCGCGGCCTCCCGGCTCAGGCGCGCCGACTCCTCCTCCAATCCGGCGATCAGTTCGGCTTCCGCGCCCGCACGTTTGGCGTCGGCGATTTTGCGGTTCATTTTTCCCCGTTCCACCTGGTAGGCCCGGTCGGCGGCGTCGTAGGCCTCCTTGCCCCAGGGCGTGGGGTACTGGCCGGCGTCGGCCGCGTCGTTCCACTTCGGCACCGGGTCACCGATCAGGCGGGTGATGTTCGGCTCCAGCGGTTCGATGCCGGGCGGATAGAAGGCCTCCTCGTCGTACGCGGTGGACGAGGTGTAGTATTCGTCGGCCAGTCCGGCAAAGCTGTGGCCCATTTCGTGGATGAAGAGGTATTCGGCCCACTGGTTGTCCACGGCGTTGGTGGCGTAGAGGTTGTATATCCCGCCGCCGCCGTAGGTGGCGGTGTTGACCAGGATGCACAGGGCGTCATAGGGAGCGTGGGCCGCCACATCGCGCAGGGCCCGGTTGTCCTCGGTGAGCAGGTAGCGGGGCGATCCGAGGGAGTAGAAACTGGTGCCCACCGAACCGCTGCGGTACTCGCCGAAGTGGGGCTTGCTGACGTCGCTTTCCGCGCTGGCCCGGAAAACGCTGCGCACGTTGATCGCTGTTTTTTCGGAGCTGTAGGGTTCGTAGCGGAAGAGCATTTCGGTCATCCGCCGGCAGTCTGCGGCAAACTTCTCCTCCTCCTCCGCGGTGTAACCGTCGGCCACCAGCAGAAAGTCCACGCAGCGGTGCGGGTGCCCGCCCTCGTGGTGCAGCGCCGTGGACACGCCCGGAATCAGTGCGTCCCGGACCACCGTCACCTCGTTGGGGTCGATCACCGTGCTGAACACCGGTGTGAGGTGGTTGGTCCGGTCACGCCGTTCCATCGTCCACTGGAACGGCCTCTTTGGCCGGGGCATCAGGAAGCTCTCGTGAAAGGTGCGGCTGACCCCGGCGGCGGCCGGGGCTGTTGTCTGGTATTCGCGGAAAATGGTGTCGAATCCGCGGCTGAAGATCAACTGGTTGGTGGCCGCGTCGAACACCTTGACGTAAAAGGCCCCGTTGTTGCGGGTGTCGAGGAGGTTCTCAGTGCTGCCGGCCCACGTCCCCTGTTCATACAACCGGTCGAGGGTTACGGCCTCCTCCTCCGCATTGCCGATGTGGTAGTAGTCCACCCGCAGGGTGCGGTCGACGAACCAGCGGTCGAACTCGCCGGCGGCGTCCTTTGCCGCGGCGGGAACCATCATCATCAATAACAGGCAGCCGGTGAAGACGATTTTTGCCAGTCGGATCATGGATGATTTCCTCCGTGCTTGGTGTGCGGGCAAAGGCCCGGTTGATCCCGGCGAGTATATCATGCAGAGTGCCGCCGGATAGGATTTCCCCCTCGACGAACGCGGCTTCCGGCGCTATTATTGGGCTGTTTTGCGGCTGGGGATGCCACCGGACAGACGCTGACAGCCGCGTGCACTGAAGAGGGCGACCACTTTTAGGAGAACTGAACGTTATGGCCATTACGATTGCCGGCGGCGGCCTGACCATCGAAGACGTGGTGGCAGTGGCCCGCCACAACGAAAAAGTTGAACTGGACGGAGCGGCGGTTGAGCGAATCAAGGTCTGCCGGGCGATGCTCGAGCGAAAGATCGAGGCCGGCGAGGTCATGTACGGGGTCAACACCGGAATCGGTGAGTTCTCCGAGGTGGCGCTCTCCGATGACCAGTTGAAAGATTTCCAGCGCTACCTGATCTACAACCATTCCGCCGGCATCGGTGAGCCGGCGCCGCTGGAGCATGTCCGGGCGGCGATGTTTGCCCGGGCCAATGTTCATGCCCACGGCCATTCCGGTTGCCGGCCGGTGATCACCCGGACCATCTGCGACATGCTCAACCGCGGGGTCACCCCCATGGTCTGCGAAAAAGGAAGTGTGGGGGCCTGCGGCGACCTGGCCCCGATGAGCCAGGTGGCCCTGGTGCTGATGGGCAAGGGTGAGGCGTTTTTCGAGGGGCAGCGGCTCAGCGGCGAGGCTGCATTGGAGCGGGCGGGGATCAAACCGGTGGTGCTCGAGGCCCGGGACGGGCTGGCGGTGATCAACGGCAGCAATCTCATCTCCGGTATGGGCTGTCTCGAGATCTACGATGTGGAGCGCTGGCTCCGCCAGGCCGAGATCGCCGCCGCGATGAGCCTCGAGGCGCTGCGGGCCAATATGAAGCCTTATCTCTCCCAACTGCACGAGCTGCGCGGGTTCCGGGGAGCGGTAACCTCGGCGTCGAACATCCGCCGTTGTATCGAGGAGAGCGACCTGCTGGGGGGGGTGAAGACCAAGGTCCAGGATGCCTACAGCATGCGCTCCACACCCCAGGTGATCGGGGCTGCCCGAGACCACCTGGCTTACGCCCGCAAGCAGTTCGAGATCGAACTGAACGGCGTGGGGGACAACCCCATATTCGTGCCCGAGACGGATACGGTGCTCACCGGCGCCAACTTCCAGGGCACGCCGATCAGCCTGCCCCTGGACATGGTGGGCGCCTCGGTGGCCATGGTCAGCGTGCTCTCCGAGCGCCGCCTCAACCGGCTGCTCAACCCGGCGCTCAGCGCTGGACTGCCGGCTTTCCTCACCGAGGGGGCGGGGATGTTTTCCGGCCACATGCTCAGCCAGTACACCGCCGGCATGCTGATCGTCGAGCAGCGGACCCTCTCCATGCCGGCCTGCGTCCAGTCGATCCCCGCCGCCGCCGACCAGGAGGACTTCGTCAGCATGGGGATGAACACCGCGCTGAAGACGAAGCAGATCCTGGAAAACGCCCACGGCGTTCTCGGCATCGAGCTGATCGCCGGCGCCCAGGCCCTGGATTTCAGGGACTACCGGCCGGGCCGGGGCACCCGTGCGGCCCACGCCGCCGTGCGCGAGGTTGTGGATCACCTGGGCGAGGACCGGCCGCTCTTCCCGGACCACAACAACATGTCCGATGCCGTGCGGGAATGCCGGGTGCTGGACGCCGTGCAGGCCGAGGTTGGCGAACTGGGAGCTTCCTGGTAGCGGTGGGTCTGCCCGTCCCCCGGCGCTCAGCCGAGCATGGCCCGCAGGGCCTGCTCCAGTTCGGGGTGGGCAAAGCGGTAGCCGGAGTCGAGCAGGGCCCGGGGCAGGACTGCGGCCCCGCCGAGGAGCAGTTCCTGCGCCATCTCGCCGAACATCAGCCGGGCGGCCACCGCCGGCAGCGGCAGTTTCGCCGGGCGGGAGAGCACCCGGCCCAGCGCCTGGCCGAACGCTCTGTTGGAAACCGGGTTGGGCGACACGGCGTTCACCGGCCCGGACAGCGACCGTTCCTCCAGCAGGTGGGAGATCAGCGGCGGCAGCTCGTCGGCGGCGACCCAGCTCATCATTTGCCGGCCGTTGCCCACCGGACCGCCGAGACCGCAGCGAAACACCGGCAGCATTCTGGCCAGGGCGCCGTCGCCGGGGTGGAGCACCACGCCGAACCTGATGTTGACCACCCTGATCCCGGCGTCGGCGGCAGGCCCCGCCGCCGCTTCCCACTCCCGGCAGACCCCGGCGAGGAATCCCGCTCCCGGTGGTGACCCCTCGTCAGAATATCTTCCGGGGGCCGGTTCCCGTAATATCCCACGGCCGATGCCGAGATCAGCGTGTGCGGCGGGCTGTCCAGCCGGGCCAGGGCACCAGCCAGCAGGCCGGTCCCCTGACCCTGCTTTCCCGTATCCTCTTTTTGCGGGCCGCGGTCCAGCGGCCCGAGGCGATGTTTTCACCGGCCAGGTGGATTACCGCCTGGTGACCCTCCAGGCCCGCCAGGTCCAGTTCCCCGTCCACGGGATTCCACCAGACCGACTCCGCCGGAGGCGTGTACCCGGGCCGCCGCCGAACCAGGGGGGTGATCTGGTGCCGGGCGGCGGTCAGGCCCCGGCAGAGGGTGCGGCCCACCAGTCCGCCGGAGCCGGAAATCAGAATACGCATTATTCGCTCCGAGTTAGACAAAGGAGTTTCATCCCGGGAAATATATCTTCTTTTAACCGGCGGAACAAGAAGAAACCGTAGACGGTGTTCCGTTCCAGCGGGTATACTTCAACGGTTAAAGGATCAGTGTCCGGGGACGGTTCACGGTCCCCCGGTGTAAACCAAGTTGAGAGGAGCCATGGGAATAGAAACCTATTGCGAGGAATACGTGGGGCGCCTGCGGGAGATGCTGGGCGAGATTTCCGGGGACCAGGTGGCCCAGGCGGCCGGTATGCTGCAGGAGGCTCGGGGGCGCGGCGGCCGGATCTATATCTTTGGCAACGGGGGCAGTGCGGTCACCGCCTCGCATTTTGCCGTGGACCTGGCCAAAGGGACGGCCAGCCCGGACAAGCCGAGGTTCCGGGCGATCAGCCTCAGCGAGAACATCGCCGTGCTCACCGCAGTGGGTAACGATTACAGCTACGAAGAGATCTTTGAAGAGCAGCTCCGGGGGTTGGTGGAGCCGCAGGATATGGCCATCGGGATCAGCGCTTCGGGCAATTCACCCAACGTGCTGCGCGGCATCGAGTACGCCAAGTCACACGGGGCGGCCACCCTCGGCCTGGTCGGTTTTGGTGGCGGCAAGCTGGCCGGTCTGGCCGACCTGGCCCTGGTGGTCAGCCCGAAGAACTACGGCCTTTCCGAGGAGGCGCACCTGATCCTGATCCACATCCTGACCCAGTACCTGAAAAACGAGCTGGCCGGGCGCCCCGATGAACCAGTTCCGGTTTGAACACCTGAAGAACCGCAGAAGACAGCGTCTCCCCAGGCCGATCCTCTATGTCGGGGTGGCGATCATCCTGCTCGCCTTTTTCTCGATCAAGTGGTTTCAACGGGCGGATGAGGCCGGTCAAATTTCCCCTGGCACCCTTCTGGAAACAGCCCCTGCCGTCGTTGTGGACCAGCGGGCCCCGGCCGCTGGTCCGGCGGCGCCGGCGGACCGGCCGGAAGCCGGTGTTGCCGGCCCGGCCCCGGAAGGTGCGGCTGATGACTCCGGTGGTATTCTGTCCCTCGACGGCAGCGGGCAGCGAATCCTGCCGCCGCGGCGGATCAGCGGGCAGCGGCCGGTGATTCCGGCGGCCCTGCTGCGCGGGGAACCACTTGAACGCCCGCGGGTCTATGTCCGGGTGGGTGAGGACGGCCTGGTCACCGATCTCAAACTGGTCTCTTCCTCGGGCAACGGGGAAGTGGACCGCCTGGTCCTGGATGCCCTGGGGGACTACACGTTCCACCCGGCGATGAGCCTCGGCCAACCGGTGGCCTATTCCTCGGTGGTGACGGTTCCGCTCCGCCCCGCGGCCGACAATTCCCCCTGAACCTGAATCTTTCCCGAGGCGGACAGCTTGACATGGAGCGGCCCGTTCTTTACGGTCTTCGTATGGGAAAGAACATTTCCGGAGCCCCGTTAGGTGTACAGGGCTGATCTCCGGTCCCGCCTGCTGCCGAGGAGGAACAGAAATGAGAAAACTCCGGACAGACTGCTTGTTTATGCTGTTGCTGGGGCTCACGGTGCTGCTGTCTGGCGGTGCCGGGTTCGCCGCTGTGGGAACTGACGAACAGGGTGCTGCCGAAGAGGCCGTGGACGAGATCGAGGAAATCGATTTCATCGAGGAGGTGGACGGCCTCTCCACCTGGGACGATGAAGGCAAGGCGCGGGACGAGAGGACGATCAACGTGCTGCTGGCCCGAACCGCGCGGCGGGGCTCGCTGATCTTCGTCCTGGACCACCGGGCCTGGAAGACCTTCACCAGGGATACCTTTCACGACTTCTTCGGTTTTGACAGCGGGCTGCTGAAAATCGGCCTTGCCGCCCGCTACGGCATCCTCGATGGCCTGGACGTGGGCCTGCAGCGGATCAACGGCACGCAGGACCAGTTCAAGACCGATACCTATGACCTCGATCTCAAATACCAGCCGCTGAAACAGGAGAAGCACTTTCTCGATGTTTCGATTCGCGGTGGGATGACCTGGTTCTCCAAAAGGGAGGCCGATGACAAGCAGGGGTTCTTCGGCCAGCTGGCGATCAACCGCACCTTTGGCCGGCGGGTCAGGGTGGGCACCGGCCTGCTCTACCACTCCGATTCCTGGAATGAGGGCCGGGATCGCGGCGACCCGGATTATTCCATGGCCGTTCCCGGAACACTGGACATCCGCTTCACCCCCGGCTTCTCCTGGCACACGGAAGTTGTGGCCAACGTCGGCGGATTCAGTGAGCGCTACCCTGTGCTCTCCACCTCTCTCCGGGCCACCACCAACAAGCACACCTTTTCCCTGGTGATTTCCAATACCCAGTATTTCGGAGCCACCGGCATCGCCACCAACACCTTCCGTGATTACGGTGACCTGATCCTCGGGTTCACCATCACCCGGGAGTTCCGGTTCCGGCGACAGGGCGAATGAACGGAGGCGGCGGCCTGAGCAGATGAACCACAGCCGGTCTCCATTTTCCCGACGGGGGTTCTTCAAGCGGCTGCTGCCGTTGCTGGCGGCGATGCTCTTTGTCTGGCCGGGCCGCGCGGCCCGGGCGGGCAAGGTGGCCATCCCGCTGGACCGGGTCAAGCGGCTCAAGCGGGTGGGCGGGTCGATCACCATCCGGCTCAAGGGCCGGGAGGTGCTGCTGGCCCGCCATGCGGAAGATGGGGTCAGCGCGGTCAGCCCCATCTGCAGCCACGAGAAGTGCACCGTGGCCTACCGCAGGGCGGTCACGCGGTTCGAGTGCCCCTGCCACGGGTCTTTCTTCGACCTCGACGGAAAAGTGCTGAACGGTCCGGCCACCCTGCCGCTGCAGACCTGGCCCGCCTGGCTGGACCAGGACCGGATCATCGTCGACCTGGGGAACTGATCCCGGCGGCGATTCAGGCCTCCAGGTTGTGAGAAAAGAGCATTTTTCTCATTGAAACATGGTCTTCAGCGCCGGTCAACCGGACCGCGGCACCCGGCCATGAAGAAATATTCACGGATTGGGACAACGGCGGTGAATTCCACTGGCCTATCCTGTCCCATGGTGGTAATATCGGCGAATATTTTTGGAGAGACTGGCGGCAACAGTGGTTGCCCGCCTGTTGTGGACCCGAGCAAAAGGTATTTTTCTAAGCAAGGAGAATGTCGATGGTCAACAAGATCGGACTCGTGGGCGGCGGCCAGATCGGCGGCGTCCTGGTATCGGAAATCGTCTCGCGCGGTCTCGCGCGCAACGTTGGCCTGGTGGATCCCAAGCCCCCCAACCTGGCAAAGGGCAAGTGCCTCGACATCGCCGAGGGGATGCCGACCATCAGCCGTGACGTCAACTTCCAGGCGAGCCAGACCTTCGAGGTTCTCGAGGGGTCCGACTTCGTGATCAACACCGCTGGCGTGCCGCGCACCGTGCGGCCCGACGGCACCTTCCCCAGCCGCGAAGAGCTGCTGGCGATCAACCTGGGGATCACCGACAAGGTGGCCGCGGGGATCAAGAAGTACTGCCCCAACGCCTTCGTCATCTCCGTGGCCAACCCGCTGGACGCCATCGTCTACCGCCTGTTCAAGAAGCTGAATTGTCCGAAGAACAAGATCATCGGTATGGCCGGTGTGCTCGACTCGGGCCGCTACAAGTATTTCGTAGCCGAAGCAGCCGGCGTCTCGGTGGAAAACATCGAGGCGGTGGTGCTTGGCGGTCATGGCGACACCATGGTGCCGATCCGCAGCGCCTGCCGGGTCTACGGCCTGCCGGTGGAACAGTTTGTCAGCCCCAAGAAGCTCGAGGCCATCGAAGCCCGGACCCGCAAGGCCGGCGGCGAGGTGGTCGGCCTGCTCGGCTCCGGTTCGGCCTTTGTCAGCCCGGCCTGGTCGGCGCTGGAGATGGTCGAGGCGATCATGTATGACAAGAAGAAGATCGTCCCGGTCTGCGCGCTGCTCGAAGGCGAATACGGCGTCAAGGGGCTCTTTGTCGGCGTTCCCGCCATCCTCGGCAAGGACGGCGTGGAGAAGATCATCAAGATCAAGCTGACCCCGGAAGAGAAGAAGGCCCTGAAGCACTCGATCAACGCCGTGAAGAAGACCTGTGGCGAAGTCGATGCGATGGGCAAGTAGCCGTCCGCTCGCAGCAACCGGTCGAATATAAGAACCCCCGCCGCCTGGCGGGGGTTTTTTTGTCGAGTCAGGCTGTTGTTGACAGCCCGGAGGGTTGTTGTTAAATTTTCAGTCAAAACGCATTACTGCCGAAAAGATATGTTGTGGAGAGGGGTTCAACACCTGCCTGGGGCCGTAACCGGGAGAGGGAGATGATTGAGGAGAGAACTGAACCGCGGAAGCCGGACCGCTGCGACCGGAAAAATTCCGGAATTCGGATCCGCTACGAATCACCGGTAATCACCAGTTACAGCAGCGTGGAAATCCTGGAGCAGGCCGGGCCCGCGCATGCCTGCAGCCCCGCACCCTGCGCCATCTTCTAGGGCGTGGTGCCGGGGCGGTCCATGGAATTCCCGGGCAGGATATATCGCTCTTGGACAGACATTCCCCAGCACCGGAACCTTCCTGGTTTTTTTACCCCGACACCCCTTTGCCCGAAGGCTCCCGGGATCGGTTGGTCATGCTCCACCGCTGTGATCCCCGCTGGCTGGTGGTAAACGCCACCACCCGCGAAATTGCCGGGATTCTCGGCGCCGGAGCGGACCGCGAGGGCGCGGCCGCCGCGCTGGCCGGGCGTTACGGCCTCGGCGGAGACGAGGCCCGGCGCGATGTGGACCGGGTGGCCGACGAGCTCCGCCACCGCGGCTTTCTCGATTCCCCAGCCCTCGACCCGCCGCGGCGTGTCCCGCTGGCGGAATCGCTTTTTCTGCACATCACCCACCGCTGCAACTATGCCTGTGTCCACTGCTACCACGCCGCTGACCGGGAAACCCTGGACATGCCCCTCGAGGCGGCTTGCCGGCTGATCGACGAGGCGGCCGCCGGGGGAGCGCGGAGCGTGACCATTAGCGGCGGCGAGCCCCTGCTGCACCCCCGGGTGAAGGATTTGATCAGTCATGCCGCGGGGAGCATGCGCGTCCGACTGCTGACCAACGGTTCGCTCATCGATGACCGGTGGGCTGCCTTCCTGGCCGAGAGCGGTGCGCTGGTCCAGGTCAGCCTGGACGGGGCCGACGAGGCGACCCATGACCGGATCAGGGCTGCGGGGAGTTTCGCCGCCGCTTTGCACGCCGTGGAACTCCTGCAGCGGGCCGGCCTGGGGGAGCAGCTCAATCTCTCCACCACCATCATGAAGCAGAATGTGCACCAGCTGTCGGCGATCATCAGGCTGGCCGAGGATCGGGGGGTGCCCCAGGTCCGCTTCCTGCCCCTGGGGCGCCGGGGCCGGGCGGCAGGCAACTGGGCCAGCATCGGCGCCGGGGTGACGGTGGAGGATCAAGAGGCGTTCTACCATCAGGTGGCCGCGGCGCAGCGCGGCGGCGGCTGCGCGGTGAGCGTCAACTGCGGTCTGAGCGGATTCCTGCTGGAAGTCCCCCCGGCCATCGCCCCGGATGGCATCTGGTGTTCCGTGGGCCGGACCCTGGTGGCCGACGTGGACGGCTCGGCCTATCCCTGCGTCCTGTTGATGCGCGATGAATTTCGTCTGGGAAACGTTTTGCGTGACGGCCTCCGCGCCAGCCTGGAGCACCCCGCCATGGCCGGGGCCTGCTCGGCTCTGAGCCGGCGGCGGCGGGAGATCGCCGAGTGCGCCGCCTGTCACTGGCGGAACCTGTGCCAGGCCGGCTGTATGGGCCAGGCTCTGGACCATCGGGGGAGCATCTGGGAGCGGGACGACTTCTGTCCTTACCGCCAGGAGGCCTACCGGGAAGCGTTCGACGGTATTTTGCATCGGGAGAGCGCTCGCGGCGCCGCTGCGGAAAAGGGGGCGTCGTGATCCGGGACCGGCACCAGGCACGCTACTGCATTCTCGGAACGGACCTGGACCTGTCCAGCGATTCGGAACAGCTGCTGGAACTGTTTGACCGGGATTACGGGTCGTTCCGCACCACTGTGTCCGGGGTTGACGCCGACCTGCGGATCAGCGCTTGCTTCAACGGGCCGGAGGGGCCGGGGGTCAGCTTCTCCCGGGCCGCCGCGCACCGCGGGCGGCGCTGACCGTCACGGGGAACAGTCCCTCGACGGACATCCCACCCCGGTCCACCATGCCTGGCAGTGGGTCACCCAGACACTTTTTGACAGCCTGAACCATCACCTGCTGCTCCACGCGGCAGTGGCGGTGCGCCATGGCCGGGCGGTGATCCTGGCCGGGCCGCCGGGCACGGGAAAGACCACCATGGCCCTGGCCCTGGCCGAAGCGGGGTTCACCCTCTATTCCGATGAAATATGTCCGGTCCACCGCCGGACCGGCCGGGTTCACCCCTTTCCGCGCAGTCTCTGGGTGGTTCCTGAAGAAGGGCCGGCGGAGTCGGTAAGCGATGGCGTGGCGCTGAGGGGTGGAAAGATCCCTCTGCCGGCCATTGCTGGTGAAACGACAGGCGGTGCAACGGCAGCGCCGGCCCTGCTGCTCATCCTCGATCCGGGGCCGCAAGCCAGGGCCATGGGCCGGCTGGTGATCGGGGCCCGGGAGCCGGGCTGGGAGCCGCTGCTCGATGCCCTGGTCCGACTGCACCCCGGAATCGAAGTGACCAGACCGCTCACCGATGTGGCCGAATTCCGGCTGGACTACCCGCTGGGGCAAGGGCTGGCAGTCCGTCTTGCGGACCTGCTGGAGGAACACCGGGACCATCTGCTCAACGTGTTCAGGGGTGAGACGGCCCGGCCCGATTTCTCACGTTCACCGGCGCTGGAGAGCATACCAGTCCACCAGGCGGCATTCGGCCTGCTGCCCGGAATAAAACAACGGGTCGATTCATCCGGGCGGGGCAGGGATACCGGGTCCGTTATGCGGATGAAGGAGCTCATCGAGCATATTGGCGATATCTCCTGCTTCCGGCTGACGGTGGGCCGTTTTGAGGAGCAGGAACCGTTGGTCAGGCAACTGGCGCTCGACGCCACCCGGCCCGAAGAGGAAGAACAGACCACATGAGATACGGACTAACTCTGCTGTTGCTTCTGCTCACGGTGCCGGCCGGCGCTCTGACACCCGGCCCGGCCCTGTCGCTTCCCGGTGAACTTGACCTGCGGGACCGGGACTCCCGGGGCATGACCCTGGAACTCAACCTGCCGACCTACCGGCTGGTGCCGACCGCGGGGCCGGACGGACCATGCCGGCGGGTGGTGGTGGACGGTTGGGCCAGGACCTCGGATATCGGCCTGCCCGAATTGCCCCGTCTTGGCTGCACCATTCCGCTCCCCGAGGGAAGCGCATTGAGTGCCGAGATCCTCGATGTGGACTACGAGCACCACCAGCTGCAGCGGCTCTTCCCCGTCCTGACCCTGTCTCCGGAAGGCGGCGGCACGGAACGGTGTATCGGGGGCACGGGGATCTATCCCGCCGCCCTGGTGGCGGTGGACCCACCGGCTGTGCGGCGTGGCGCCCGGATGGCCCGGGTTCTATTCCAGCCCTTCCAGTGGGATCCATCGGCTGGAAACCTGCGCTGTGCCACCCGCCTGCTGGTCCGGCTCAGCTTTGTCCAGCCGGCGGTCGGAGCTGTGGCGTCGCCGGAGGCTCCGCCAGGCACGGGTTCAGCCATTTCTTCCCCCGGTGGACTGGTCGGTCTCCCCGGCCCACGAAGCGACGGGGCGTTGCGCATTGAGGTGGAGGAAGACGGCCTCCATGCCATTGACTATGTGGCAGCGCTGCTCTCCACGGGTTTGAGCCACGGCGAGGTGGATGCAATTGACCGGGCCACGTTGAAACTGTTCAACCGGGGAAGGGAAGTGCCGGTTCTGGTGGCCGGCCCGGAAAAGGACGTGCCATGGCCCGAGGGGAGCCTCATTTTCTACGGCCAGGCTATGGAGAGCAGCTTCACCGGGACCAACGTTTACTGGCTCTACTGGAACGGCCCTCCGGGTAAGCGGATGGATGTGGTGAATGGTTCGCTCGCCGGCGGCGGCAGACTGGTCACCTCCACCACTGAAACCGTGCACGTGGAGGAAAACCACCGGATGTGGGAGGCGGCACCGGGGGCGCCGGAGGAGGACTACTGGTTCTGGGACATGCTCACCGCGCCCTCGTCCATGGACTACCAGCTGGAAATTCCCAACCTCGCTCCCGGAGTGTGGGACGGAACCCTCCGGGTGTGTTGCCGGGGACGTTCCACAGCGGCACCGCATCCCAACCATCACACCCGGGTGCGGGTCAACGGGGTCGAGGCGGGGGACCAGTTCTGGGACGGTGACCACGTTTTTGTCCAGGAGATGACCATCACCTCCGATCTGTTGGCCCAGGGGTTGAATACCATCACCGTGAACTGCCCGGGTGACACCGGGGCGGCGGTGGACAGCATATACGTCAACTGGATCGAGCTGGACTACCGCAGACGTCTTCGCGCCATGGACGACCAGCTCTGGATCACCACTGCCGGGGCCGGCCCCCAGGTCATTGCTGTCCACGGTTTCTCGGAACCGGAGGTGGCCGTCTTTGATATCAGTTCCCATCTGAGCGTGAAGCGCGTGGTGGGCGTCGGCATCAGCGAGGCCGGAGGCGGGTTCACGGCGGCATGGAGAGAGACCGCCGGTGGCCCCGCACGGTACCAGGCTCTGACGTCGGGCCGTTTCCGGTCCCCGGCATCGGTGGAGGGCTGGACATCGCCGGGGCTCTGGGCCGGCGGTGACGGTGCTGACTATATCCTGATCACGCCGCGGGAGTTCCTGGCGGCCGCCGACCCGCTGGTCAGCTATCGCCAGGGCCAGGGGCTCCGCGCCGTGTCGGTGGCCCTGGAGGATATCTACGACGACTTCAACCACGGGATCGCCGACCCGGCGGCGCTGCAGGCTTTCCTGGGCCATGCCTACCGGGAGTGGCCGGCCCCGGCCCCGGAGTTCGTTCTGCTGCTGGGGGATGCCAACACCGATTACCTCGACTATTTCGGCACCGGAAAACAGAGCCGGGTGCCGGTGCACCTTTCACTGAGCGAACTGGGGCTGACGCCGGACGACAACTGGTATGTCTGTGTGGAAGGCGACGATGTCCTGCCGGAGATGTGTATCGGGCGGCTGCCGGCCAGCGATCTGGATATGGCCGGGCGCATGGTGGCCCGGCTGCTGGCCCACGAGCAATCGACGGCAGCGGTGCCCGCCCGTGCCCTCTTTATCGCTGACGACGAGCCGGTCTTCGAGTCGCTGAACGAGACGCTGCTGGCCATGCTGCCCAATGGGATGGTGCCTGGCCGGGTGTATCTCTCCCAGTACGGCGTGGTGGACGATGCCACGGAAGACATTGTCCGGGGCTTCAACATCGGTGAGATCATCGTCCACTACAACGGCCACGGGTCGGTGACCGGCTGGGCCGGCGAGTATATGTTCCGCTCGGCCGACGTGGCGTCGCTGAGTAACGAGGACGCCCTGACCTTCGTGCTCACCATGACCTGTCTCAACGGCTATTTCTCGCATCCGTTCTACTATTGTCTGGCCGAGGAGCTGGCGACTGCGGAACTGGGCGGCGGGTTCGGATGCTTCTCGCCCAGTGGGCTGAGCTACACCTGGGAACAGGATCTCCTGGCCCCGGAAATCTTCTCGTTGATCTTTGATGAAGGGGAGGACCGTCTCGGTGTCATTGTCACCGAGGCCAAGGTGGCCGCGCATGCTCTGGGCGCCACCGATGTGATGGTCAGCATGTTCACCCTTCTGGGAGACCCGGCCTCGCGGCTCAAATCGTGGGAGTGAGCAGGTGGGGGAAAAGGGAGCACCCGGGCTGCCGGTGACCGCCGCCGTGCTGGACCTCTGGCGGCACAGCCGGCAGGAGTTCACTCTCCGTCTGGAGGGGCGCAGCATGGTGCCGGTGGCCTCCCCCGGCGACCGGGTCACCATTCAGCCGATCTCCCCGGAGCGGCTCCGCTGCGGCGACATCATTGCCCTGCGCCAGGGCGAGACGGTGGTGGTTCACCGCTTGCTGATGTCCCGGGCGGCCGCCGACGGCAGCCGCCCCTGCTGCCAGAAAGGGGACAACTCCCGGGCCTGGTCATGGGTCCCTTCGGAGATGATGCTCGGCCGGGTGACCGCCATCCTGGGCCCGGAGCACACGCTCCTGCTGCATCGCCGTCCCTGGACCTGGGTCAATCCGCTGGCGGGACGGCTGGGCCGCCTGGGTATGCTCTCCCACCGCCTGTCCCGGCTCCTGCTTGTCCCCCTGATCCACCTCGGCCTTTGGCTCTCCCCTTCCTGAGGTCGGTTTTCTGCATAAAAAAACGGCCGCGGCGCCGGAGCACCGCGGCCGTTTGATATTGCCGTGAAACGTGGCCTACGCTTCCCCGTCCCCCTCGTCCTGGTCGCCAAAGTTCATTTTGGCCAGCTGCTCGTATTTGCGGAACTTGGCGTTGATGGTTCCCTGGGCGTGGTCCAGCAGCATCCGCGCCCGCTCGGGGTTGATCTTCTGCAGCATCCGGTAGCGGGTCTCGTTGAGCGCGTAAGACTGGAAATCCACCGACGGCGCCTTGGAGTCCAGCTGCAGCGGGTTTTCACCCTTGATGGTGCGCCGCGGGTCGAAGCGGTAGAGCGGCCAGTAGCCGCTGTTCACCGCCAGCTTCTGCTGCTCCAGTCCGTCGGCCAGGTTGAAGCCGTGGGCGATGCAGTGGGAATAGGCGATGATCAGTGACGGCCCCTCGTAGGATTCGGCCTCGAGGAATGCTTTCACCGTCTGGGCGTCCCGGGCCCCCATGGCCACCTGGGCCACGTAGACGTAGCCGTAACTCATGGCCATCATGCCCAGGTCCTTCTTGGCGATGGCTTTGCCGCCCATGGCAAACTTGGCCATCGCCCCGATGGGCGTGGCCTTGGAGGCCTGGCCGCCGGTATTGGAATACACCTCGGTGTCCAGCACCAGAAGGTTCATGTCGCGATTGCTGGCCAGCACGTGGTCCAGTCCACCGTAGCCGATGTCGTAGGCCCAGCCGTCACCGCCCACGCCCCAGATCGACTTGCGCACCAGGTATTCAGACAGCTGGGAGAGCTGCCGGGCTTCGGGGTCGTCGAACGATTTCAGCTGGTCGATGAGGGCCGCGATCCGCGAACGCTGTTCGGCGATGGTCAACTCGCTCGTCTGGTCAGCGGTGAGAATCTCATCCACCAGAATCTGACCGATCTTGGGTCCGAGGCCCTTGAGCAGGTTCTCGGCCACCACCCGGTTCTGATCCACGGCCAGCCGGAACCCGTAGGTGAACTCCGCCGTGTCTTCAAACAGGGAGTTGTTCCAGGCCGGGCCGCGGCCGTCGGCGTTCACCGTGTAGGGGGTAGTGGGCAGGTTGCCGCCGTAGATCGAGGAGCAGCCGGTGGCATTGCCGATGATCGCCCGGTCGCCAAAGAGCTGGGTCAGCAGCTTGACATACGGTGTCTCGCCGCAGCCGGAGCAGGCCCCGGAATACTCGAAGAGGGGCCGGAAGAACTGGGTCCCCTTGGTGTCGGTCTTGACCTTGGTGCGGTCCGGGTCGGGCAGGTCGAGGAAGAACTTGTAGTTCTCACGCTCGCTCTCCCGCAGAGGCGGCTGCGCAGCCATGTTGATCGCCAGGCGTTCGGGGTCCTTCTTGTCCTTGGCCGGACAGACCCTGACGCAGAGTTCGCAGCCGGTGCAGTCCTCGGGGGCCACCTGCAGGGTGTACTTGGTCCCCGGGAATTCACGGCCCTTGTAGTCCACGGCCTTGAATGTCGCCGGCGCGCCGTCGAGATACTTCGGGTCGTAGACCTTGGGCCGGATGGCGGCATGGGGGCAGACCATGGCGCACTTGTTGCACTGGATGCAGATGTCCGACTCCCAGACCGGAATCTCCAGGGCGATGTTCCGCTTCTCCCACTGGGTGGTGGAGACGGGCCAGGTGCCGTCCACGGGGAAGGCGCTCACCGGCAGGTCGTCGCCGCGGCCGGCAATGATCTCGGCGGTGACGTTCTGCACGAACTCGGGCGCCTCGTCGGAAACGGGTGCCGGCCGGGTCTTGGTGGAGGTCACCGCCCCGGGCACCTTCACCTGGTGCAGGTGGGCCAGGGTCTGGTCCACGGCGTTGAAATTGAGTTTGACGATTTCCTCACCCTTGTTGCCGTAGGTCTTCTTGATCGCTTTCTTGATCTGGGCAATGGCCTCGTCACGGGGCAGCACGCCGGAGATGGCGAAGAAGCAGGTCTGCATGATGGTGTTGATCCGCACCCCCATGCCGGTCTCCCGGGCCACCTGGTAGGCGTCGATGGTGTAGAACTTCAGCTTCTTGTCGATGATCGACTGCTGGTCCTCCATGGGCAGGGTGTCCCACACCTCCTCCGGCCCCGACTGCGAGTTGAGCAGGAAGACCGCGCCCGGCTGGGCGTAGGCCAGCATGTTGTAGCGTTCGAGAAACACCTCCGTGTGGCAGGCGACGAAGTTGGCCTTTTTGATCAGGTAGATCGAGCGGATCGGGTCCGGGCCGAAGCGGAGGTGGGAAACGGTCACCGCGCCGGCCTTCTTCGAGTCGTAGACAAAATAGCCCTGGGCGTAATTGTCCGTTTCCTCGCCGATGATCTTGATCGAGTTCTTGTTTGCCCCCACCGTGCCGTCGGAGCCGAGACCGAAGAAGACGCCGCGGGTCACTTTGTCCGGTTCGGTGTCGAAGCTGTGGTCCACGGTCAGCGAAGAGTTGGAGACATCATCGGTGATGCCCACGGTGAAGTGGTTCTTCGGCGAGTCATTCTTCAACTCGTCGTAGATCGCCTTGACCATGGCCGGATCGAACTCCTTGGAGGAGAGACCGTAGCGTCCGCCGATGATCGTGGGATCCTTGTCGAACTGGGAGTAGCCTTCGGTACGGCCTTCGGCCAGGGCGGTGAGCAGGTCGGTGTAGAGCGCTTCGCCAGAGGACCCCGGCTCCTTGGCCCGGTCGAGGACGGCGATTGATTTTACCGATTCCGGCAGGGCGGACAGCAGCTGCCGCGGCGCGAAGGGCCGGAACAGCCGGACCTTGAGCACACCCAGTTTCTCGCCCTGGTTGTTGAGGTACTCCACGGTCTCGTGCACCGTGTCGGCGGCCGATCCCATGACCACCACCACCCGGTCGGCATCGGGGTGGCCCACGTAGTCGAACAGCTGGTACTGCCGGCCGGTGAGCTCGGCGAAGCGGTCCATCATCTCCTGCATGATGCCGGGGCAGGCTTGGTAGTAGGGGGTGATGGTTTCACGGGCCTGGAAGAAGACGTCGGGGTTCTGCGAGGTGCCCCTGACTTTCGGCCGTTCCGGGGAGAGGGCCCGCTCCTTGTGCATCCGGATCATTCCCGGGTCCATCAGTGAGCGCAGATCGTCGTCGGTCAGCTCCTCGATTTTGCTCACTTCGTGGGAGGTGCGGAAACCGTCGAAGAAGTGGAGGAACGGGATGCGCGATTCGAGGGAGCACATGGTGGCGATGGCCGCCATGTCGTGGGCTTCCTGGACGCCGCCGGAGGAGAGCATGCCCCAGCCGGTCTGGCGCACGGTGTAAACGTCGGAGTGGTCGCCGAAGATGGAGAGCGCGTGAGTGGCGATGGTCCGGGCCGAGATGTGGAAGACCGTGGAAGTCAACTCCCCGGCGATCTTGAACATGGTGGGGATCATCAGCAGCAGCCCCTGGGACGCGGTGAAGGTGGTGGTCAGGGCGCCGGCCTGCAGCGACCCGTGCACCGCTGCCGAGGCCCCGCCTTCGGACTGCATTTCCACCACCTGGGGTACGTTGCCCCAGATATTCTTCATCCCCTTGGCCGCCCACTCGTCGGCCCACTCACCCATGTTGGACGAGGGGGTGATTGGGTAGATGGCGATGACCTCATTGATCCGGTGGGCCACGGATGCGGTGGCTTCGTTGCCGTCGATGGTAATCTTCCGTCGTGCCATTTCAACTCTCCCTAGGCGTTCTTTCCGGCGTCCCCCGGGGGACGCTTCGGGCGGGCCGATCCCGCCGCCCGGCGTGGATAGTTGCCGGGTTGTAAGTGACTGCCACTACGTAATTTGTCCGTATCCTTGGCCCCAGAGAACCCGGTGCCTCGGATAGCGGTTGTTGAGCAAGCGCACAGAATAGGCCAGATTCACCCACAATGCAAGGGGAAATCAGGCCCATTCTGGACATCTGGCGGGGTGAGGATTATCATCCTTTTTTTACTCCTCGGGAGGTCGAGACCGATGCCGGAACTGCCAGAAGTGGAAACCGTGGCCCGTCAGCTGGACCCGCTGATTTCCGGGCGGACGGTGCGCACGTTGCGTATCCTGGACAGCCTGCTGGGTACGCTCCCCACCGGCCGGGTTCGCGGCAGCAGTGTGTCCCGTGTTTTCCGACTGGGCAAGCAGGTGGTGCTGGAACTGGAGCGGCGGACGCTGTGCAGTCCCCGGCTCTGGCTTTCCGTGCACCTGCGGATGACCGGGCGTCTGCTCTGGGAGCCCGGTGCCGGCAGGCCGGGGCCGGAGGACCAGCCGCATCTGCGGGCCCGGCTGGTTCTCGAGGGCGGTGTGGTCGACTTCGTCGACCCGCGGCGGTTCGGGGTGATCCGGCTGGCCGGCACGCAGGAGCAGCTGCAGCCGGCGGGCGTTGACCCCACCGGCCGGCGGTTTACCCGTGGGTTGCTCCGCGGGCTGCTGGAGCACAGCCGGCAGGAAATCAAGCCCTGGCTCCTGCGGCAGGACCGGCTCACCGGCCTGGGAAACATCTATGCCTCGGAGATCCTGGCCCGGGCCCGTATTCACCCGGCCCGACCGGCCGGGTCGCTGGACGGCGCCGAACTGCGCAGGCTGCACGCCGCCACCGTCGCCATTCTCCAGCGGGCCATCCGTCACTGCGGGACAACCTTCTCCGACTTCCAGGACTCCCGAGGGGATACCGGAGGCTTCCAGCGGTTCCTCAAAGTCTATGGACACGAAAATGACCCCTGCCGGCGTTGCCGGACCCCGGTAAAACGAATGGTGCAGCAGGGACGCAGCACCTTTTTCTGCCCCACCTGCCAGCCGGCCGAACCCGCGGCTGAGCAGCTCAGGACGTGAAAGGCAAGACATGAGTTCAGCGAAACAGCGTATTGTGGTCATCGGCGCCTCGGCCGCGGGCCTGCGGGCCGCCGCCCGGACCGGTCGTCTGCTGCCCCGGGCGGAGATCACCGTTCTCGACAAAACCGACCGCATTTCGGTGAGCGCCTGTGGCCTGCCCTACTTCCTCTCCGGGGATGTGGGCAGCCCGGCGGAGTTGAGATCGACGCCCTACGGTTCCCTCCGCGACGCGGATTTCTTCGCCGGCGTCAAAGGGCTGCGAGTGAGGACCGGGGTGGAGGTGCAGGCCATCGACCCGGACGAGAAACTGGTGCGGTGCCTGGACCGCGCCAGCGGCGAACACCTGAACTTTCCCTATGACACGCTGGTGGTGGCCAGCGGCAGCGAACCGATCGCCCCGCCGGGATTCGACGGTGCATCGGACCGGATGCACTTCCTGCGCAGCATTGACGAGGTCCGCCGGATGCGCAGCCAGCTGGAGCAGGGTCAGGTGGGATCGGTGATCGTGGTGGGCGGCGGCTTCATCGGCTGCGAGGCGGCCGAGGCCTATGGATCCATGTGGGGGGCGGAGGTGACGCTGGTGGAAGCGGCGGCGCATGTCCTGCCGAGGATGCTCGACGCCGAGATGGCCGCCCCGGTGCACGCCCACCTGCGGGAGAACGGTGTGAAGTTGAAACTGGGCTGTGCGGTGCGGCAACTGTCGGAAACAGGTGAGACGGTACGGGTGGATCTTGCCGGGTCGACGCTCACCGCCGACGCGGCGGTCTGCGCCCTGGGCGTGCGGCCGGCGGTGGAGTTCGCTGCCGCCGCCGGGCTGGAAACCGGCTCCTGCGGCGGCCTGGTGGTGGACCGGGGGATGGCCGCCAGCCGGCCGGACATTTACGCTGCCGGAGACTGTGTGGAGCTGACGCACCACCTCAGCGGCCGGCCGGTCTATCTTCCACTGGGATCGCTGGCCAACCGGCACGGTCGGCTGATCGGCAACCGCATTGCCGGGCGGGATGATCGGGTGGCCCCGGTGACGGGCAGCGCGGTGGTCAAGGTCTTTGAAATGACCGCCTGCTCCACCGGCCTCACCGAGGCGGCCGCCCGGGCCGCGGGCATCGATGCCCGGTCCGCCTGGGGTTCCTTTGAGGACCGGCCGTCTTACTATCCCGATTCAAAAGGGATTCACCTCAAGCTGGTCTACGAGCGGGAGAGTCTGCGCCTCCTCGGCCTGCAGGCGGTGGGGCTGGGAGAGGTGGTCCGCGAGGTGGACGTGATGGCCGGCCTGCTGCAGCACGGGGGAGGGGTGCGGGATCTCCTCGACCTGGAATTCGCTTACTCCCCGCCGTACGCCTCCGCTATCGATCCGCTGTACCAGCTGGGAGCGCTGGTGCTGAACAGCGAGGAGGACGGCGTCGGCTTCCTCCCGCCGCACACGGCGGAAGACGGGGCGGACCTGGAAGGACGGCTGGTGGTGGACATCAGGGAGGACGAGGAACGGCAGTCAGCCTCACCGGGATTCTCCGAATCGGTCCACCTGCCCTTCACCGAGCTGCGCGGACGCCTGGATGAACTGCCAGCCGGCAAGCCGCTGCTGCTTGTCTGCGCCAAGGGCCTGCGTTCCTACGAGGCGGCGCGGATCCTGAGCCATGCCGGGTGGGATGACGTGCTCTACATCGCCGGCGGCGCGCAGCTGCGCCGGCCGCAGCTGCAGGAGGGGGACTGACCTGTCCCCTCACGCGCGGGAAGACCTCTCACAAGTTCATGCGGACCTATTCACCTCCGGCCTCCAGTTTGATCACGGCCACCTGGTCCGCGCCCAGCTGGAGCCGGATGACGCCTGCAGCGGTGGCTACCTTCAGCCCCCCGGCCAGTTCGGATGCCCGCGGAGTGTCTCCGCACCACCGGCTGGCCGTCTCATCCAGGTTCAGCGCCACCTCCGTGGCCGACGGGGTCCGGTTCCAGACCGTCAGGTAGACCGGTCCATCACCGAAGTCTCCGAAGCGCTCCACCGGCAGGTCCCGGTGGCCGGTGCGGGCCCGGGTCACCGGCTGCCAGCCGGCGTTGTCCAGGTCCTTGATCAGCGGCACCAGGCGGGTCAACTGCGGACGGACCCCATCCAGATGATCCAGCCTGGACCGCACCGCGCCCGGCGGATTCCGCGAGGGATAGCAACCGAAAAAGAGGCCGGTTTTCAGCAGCGCATCCCAGCTTTCCTTCGTGCGGAAGCCGATCGGCTTCCCGCCGGCCAGGGCCCGCCGGTTGTACATTTCGCGCCTCCCGGGCAGGTGCTCGGTCCCGGCCATGTCGCAGAACGGGGCGAGGAAGATCATGTTGTAGGGGTGGGGTGAGGTGTTGACCGCCACCATCCCGCCCCGGCGGCCGGCCCAGTCCCGGAGGTGGACCAGATACTCGCAGGCCGAGGAGAGACCGAGGATCACCGGACGTTTCTCACGCTCGTCAAAGGTCAGCGGGTAGTCGGCCCAGGCCATGTGGTCCTGGCGGAAGTTTTCGTGTTTCAACGAGGCGCCGGCCACGTCGAGGAACACTCCCCAGCGGTGCTGGCCCGCGGATTTGTAGGTATCCACCGCCGGCGAGATGGCCTTGGCCAGAGTCAGCCAGGCGGCATTCTTGCCTCCCCGCCCGCCCTCGATCTCCGGATCGGGGTTGAGGATGATCTTTGCCCCGCCCAGGGAGCGGTCGGTGACGCTCACCGGCTTTCCAGCGCGGTCGTGGATTGCCGACAGTTCGGCGCCGGTCACCATTTCCCGAGCGCTCACCTGCCCGAAGATCAGGCGGTGTGAGGGATTGGGGTTCAGTCTCGCCGGATCGGCGGTCAGTGCGGCCAGTTGACCCTCCGCCGTCCCGGTGGCGCCGGGAATCAGGAACGACCAGGGCCGGCCATAGCGGAGGGAGTAGAGGCCGAGTTTCTTGCCCCACTTCGGGGGCCCGTTCTCCCCCTGGAGGAAGCCGAAGCCCATTTTCTTGTATTCCTCGCCCAGCAAGGCGGCGGCTTCCACGGTCCCCCAGAGCCCGGGGTCTTTCACCGTGTCGGCAAAAGCATCGGGAAAGATCCGGTAGTAGGTGTGGAGGGCAGAGCGAAACCCCCAGGCCGGCTCCGCCAGCGGGTAGATCACAAAGCGGAAACGCGCCTCGCCGGGAAACTTCGCCGTTTTTGAGGTCAGCCCGAAGTCGTAGTAGAGGTTGATGCTCTGGTCCTGGCCATCGTAGTTGATCCGGAAGGCCGTGGGGTGGTCGATGGCGGTTGCCAGCGCCAGTCCGGCCCGCTGGTCGCCGGCGCAGGCCAGGGGATAGATGGACACCAGACGGGTGGACTTGTCGTCAAGGGTCACCTGGGCTGAATTCTGCCGAATGACGGGCTTGTTTTGAATGGTCATCCCCTGTTCAGGATCGTCCCACCAGAGGAGCCCCTCGCGGCGCAGGGGGATCTTGAAGCAGAGGACCATGGCCCGGTCGGCGCCGCTGGTGTCCTTCAGCGTCCCTTCCACTTCCAGCCACCCTTCCTTCTTCTTGATACCGGCCTCCAGGTTGGCGCTTACCGCGGGGATCGTTCCGCTCAGATCCACCCCCCCGCCGGTCTGGGTGACCCGGCCGCTGAACGGTGCGACCTTTCCGGTGGCCGCGTCCATGATGTAGAAACCGCCGCTCACCGGGGACTGGCGATCCTCACCGCCAAGTGTCACCCGGGTCAGGCGGCCGGCGGTGTCAAAACCGAGACCCAGGGGCCCGGTGGTGAGCCCGGTGTCCGCTCCATCTTCAGCCCTGCCGCTGGGCCGCCGTTCTTCCCCCCTGATCCTGATCACTTTCGGGTTGCCCTGCCAGCTGTCGATGAAACGGAGCTCCCGCTCCGCTTCTTCCAGCAGGCCCAGTGCCCGGGACAGATCTCCGGCGAGGCCGATGGTTCTCGCCTGCTGTATCTTCGCCCGCGGCTTTGACACGTCCCAGCCCAGCAGCCGTTTTTCGGTGAGCAGCATCTGGCAGTCGGTGTTGCGGCGGCGCGCCGTCTTGCCGTGTGTGGCATCGGCAACCGCCGGCGGGCAGCAGAGCGGGAGCAGGAGTGCCACGGCCAGCAGAAGAACCGGGAGGCTGCAGTGCCGGGGGCCGAGGTTTGCTGAGGCTGATTTTTGATGCGGCATTACAAATCCTCCAGATGGCCGGTGGGGCGGCCCGGTACCGGATCGGGTATACTTAGCGTGCCGGCCCAGGGCCGCCGGCAGGGTTTACGGCACGTACACGATATGGTAGCGTACGTCCGTCCGGCGAAAATCAACCTGTTTCAGGTCCGGGTTCACTCCTCGTTTCCCGAGGAGCCAGCGGACCGGGTTCACGGAGGTGTTTCTCAGATGCATGTCAGGATACCAGCCAGCAACGGGGCTGGCAAAAGCTTTCCAGGCCGGTTCGCGCTTCCGGGGCTGGTTATCGCTCTTCTGCTGCCCCTGATCCTGTTCGGGCTTTCCGGCTGCAGCAGCGACAGCAGTCCCACCGATCCGCCGCCGCCCCCGCCGCAGGACCCCGAAATCACCTTCACCCCGGCCAACGGCAACCCGGGCAGCAACACGGTGAGCCTGCAGCTCAACGCCACCACGGGGAACCGGCTCGACCTTGACATCCGGCTGACGTCGGTGAACAACGTCTCCTCCATGGCCTTCGACCTGACCTTCAATCCCAGCGTGCTCAGCTATGTGATGTTTTCCGAGGGCACTTTCTTCAACCAGGACGGGGAGTCGATAAGCGTGCTGGTGGACGAAAACCCGGCCGGCCGGCTGATCGTGGGGGTGGCTCGCCTCGGCGATGTGGGCGGGGTGAGCGGCACCGGCGTGGCCCTGACCCTGACCTTCAACGGCGCGGGCAACGGCAACAGCACCATGGGGTTCGAGAACAACTCGCTGCTCGATCCTGACCTCAACGCGCTGGACGGCATCCAGTGGTTCGGCGGCAGCGCTTCCGTGACCGGGCTCTGATCCTGCCGGCACACGCCCAAAAAAGCGGCCCGGGTTGCCGCCTGGCATCCCGGGCCTAAGGTTGTTCCCGTTTCCCACAGTAAGCAAGAGTTTCCTGGCTAGACTTCCCGGCTACCGTTCCCGGAGCCGGTGGTGATGACCTCTGAGGACCCGGCAGGCCCTCAGTCCCGGGGCCGGCCCCGTGGCCGTTCCCCTCGTCTCACACCCTTCTACGCACGGCTCCGCAGCGGCGTCTAGTGCCGGTGGTGAGTGCTGCTGATTCCTTGACGAGAGCCTCGGGCGCGTAGTACGGTGTGCCGCTTTCCCGGTGACCAGGATTGAGGCTCCGCGGCGGGGCTGGACGACCGTATTTCCGGTCAGGAGGTGGGTGGACAGATGACGGCAGCAAAGGGACAGGGCGGGGGTGGATCCGCCAGGAAAAAGAGCAAACTGATCACGCCGCGGGAGGAGGATTACTCCCGCTGGTATACCGACGTGGTGCTGCAGTCCGAGCTGGCCGACTACTCGCCGATCAAGGGCTGCATGGTGATCCGGCCCGACGGCTACGGCCTGTGGGAGCAGATGCGTGATGTGCTGGACCGCATGTTCCGCGAGACCGGTCACCGCAATGCCTACTTCCCCCTCTTCATCCCGGAGAGCTTTCTGCAGAAGGAAGCCGAGCACGTGGAGGGCTTTGCCCCCGAGTGCGCGGTGGTGACCCACGGCGGCGGCAAGAAGCTGGAAGAGCCGCTGGTGGTCCGTCCCACTTCCGAGACCATCATGTACGCCATGTTCTCCAAGTGGATCATGTCCTACCGCGACCTGCCGCTGAAGCTCAACCAGTGGGCCAACATCGTCCGTTGGGAAATGCGGACCCGGCTCTTCCTGCGCACCACCGAGTTCCTCTGGCAGGAGGGGCACACGGCCCACGAGACCCACGAGGAGTCCGGGGCCCACGTGCTGAAGATGCTCGAGGTCTACGCCCGGTTTGCCGAGGACTACATGGCGGTGCCGGTGATCAAGGGTACCAAGTCCGACAGGGAAAAGTTCGCCGGGGCGCTGTCCACCTGCTGTGTGGAGGCGATGATGCAGGACCGGCGGGCCCTGCAGGCCGGCACCTCCCACGACCTGGGACAGAACTTTGCCAGGGCCTTTGACGTAAAATTCCAGGACAGGGAAGGAAAGATGGCCCACGTCTGGCAGACCAGCTGGGGCGTGAGCACCCGCCTGATCGGGGCGATGGTGATGGCCCACGGTGATGACAGCGGGCTGGTGCTTCCGCCGCGTCTGGCGCCGGTCCAGGTGGTCATCGTGCCCATCTGGCGCGGTGACGACGAGCGGGCCCGGGTGGCGGATAAAGCCGAAGCCCTGGGCCAGGCGCTGCGCGATGCCGGAGTCCGCGTTGAGGTGGACCTCCGGGAGCAGTACAAGCCGGGCTACAAGTTCAGTCACTGGGAGCTGAAGGGTGTTCCACTGCGGCTGGAACTGGGGCCCCGGGACCTCGAGGCGGGACAGGTCTTTGCCGCCCGGCGGGACAGCGGCGAGAAACAGCCCATTGCCGACGGCGATCTGGTGACCCGTGTTCCCCTGTTATTGGAAGAGATCCAGGCGGGGATCTTCAGCAAGGCCCTGGCCTTCCGCGAGGAGAACACCCACCTGGTGGACGACTACGAGGAACTGCGGCGGATCATGGAGGAGACCTGCGGTTTCGTCCATGCCCACTGGTGCGGATCGGCTGACTGCGAGGAGAAGGTCCAGAGCGAGACCAAGGCCAGCATCCGCTGCATCCCCTTCGAACCGCTCAGCCGGGAAGGGGAAGGCGAGGGGGTCTGCATCGTCTGCGGCAAGACTTCTCCCTGCCGGGTGATTTTTGACAAGGCCTATTGACGGGTGAATCAAATTGGGGATGCTTTTCCGGTTCCTGCTGATCTTTCTCGCGGTGTTGATGGTGTACCGTGCGGTGCGAAGAATCTTCCTGCCATCGCGGGGGAGGGGTGAGGTGCGGGGCGGTGACCGGGAGGTGATCCACAAGGGAGAGATGGTTCGCGACCCGGTCTGCGGCACCTTTGTCCCGCGCGAAGGGTCGGCGAGCCTGGTGGACGGGAGCGTCGAGCATTTTTTCTGCTCCGCCGAGTGCCGTGACATATTCAGCCGCGGCGGGAAGCGGGATGGCGCTTCTGCTGAGGGCGGGCCGTGAACAGCGGGCCGGGGACCGGCCATCAATCCCGGGTGCTGGTTACGCGTCTGCTGCCGGCACCGGTGATGGAAACCGCTGCCCGTCGGTTTCACCTGCTGGACTCCGCTCCCCCCGAAGATCTCCCCGACCGCGGGACGCTGCTGGACCGCGTGGCTGACGCCGAGGGGATCGTCTCCCTGCTCACCGAGAGGATCGACCGGCAGCTGATCGATGCAGCGCCCCGCCTCAGGTGCGTTGCCAACGTGGCGGTGGGATACGACAACATCGACGTCGGGTATGCCCGTTCGCGGGCAATCGAGGTGACACACACCCCGGGAGTGCTCACCGATACCACTGCCGAGTTGACCGTGGGTCTGATCCTGGCCGTGACCCGCCGCCTGGTGGAAGCGGACCGTTACACCCGCCAGGGACGCTACACCTGCTGGGGCCCGACTCTTCTTCTCGGGGCTGACCTGCAGGGGATGCAGGTGGGGCTGGTGGGGATGGGGAGGATCGGCCGGGCGGTGGCGAAGCGGTTGGCCGGGTTCGGGGTGCGGCTGGTCTATGCCGACCGCGAGCCGCTGACGCCGCAAGAGGAGGAGCGGACCGGCGCGGTGCGCGTACCGCTGCACCAGCTGCTGGTCAGTTCCGACCTGATTTCCATCCACCTCCCCTTGACCGGGGAGACGAGGCACCTCTTTTCCCGGGAGACGTTTGCTTCGATGAAACCCGGGGCCTATCTGGTGAACAGTTCCCGGGGGCCGGTGATCGACGAAGGGGCGCTGGTGGAAGCGCTGGAAGAGGGCCGGCTGGCCGGTGCCGGCCTCGACGTGTTCGAGAATGAACCGGCGATTCATCCCGGCCTGCTGGGCCGCGACGACGTGGTCCTGCTGCCGCACATCGGCAGCGCCAGCACGGCCACCCGGGTGAAAATGGGGATGATGGCCATCGACGACATGGCCGCCGTTCTGGCCGGGGGGCCGCCGCGTTTTCCTGTTCCCCGGTGAGACTCGCTGTTCAGGGCATGACGGAAGAGGAGGCGACGATGAATCGAATCTGGCGACGGGGGCTTGCCGGTTGGGCGTTGCGGGCCGCATGTGCCGTGGCCCTGCTGGCCGCCGGGGCGGGGAGTGCCTTTGCCGGCAGCAGCGGCAACCCGGTACTCAACCCCATGGCGCGGGGATTCACGCTTTCCCTGGAGCTGGGCTACCTCAACCGGGACATGGAGTACGGGGGACAGAAGGACGACCTCAGTTCCTACTTCATGGCGCTCAAGGGGACCTACGGCATCACCTCCCGGATTGCGGTGTTCGGGCGCCTGGGGATGTCCGACCTCCGGCTGGACCGCCAGGGGTTCAACGGGTCCCTGGAACCCGTTTTTGGCGCCGGGTTGATGTTCACGCTGTTTCGCGCGAAGAGCGATCCCTCGATTAACATCGTCTTCTCCGCGTCCTTCGACCGGTTGCAGAGCAGTGAGGGGGCAACCGACCTGGACGCCAATGCCTACGGCGCTTCGGTGATCGCCACCAAGGGGGTCAAGGACTTCCTGCTCTACGGCGGGCTCCGGCTTTCCGGCGTCGATCTCTCCGGGGACCGCAAGGTGCCGGGGATGGACTCCGACGATCCCTTCGGCTTCGTGGCCGGTGTGGACTACGGGATCAGCGAGCGGGTCTACCTCATGGCGGAGGCCCATCTTTTTGACCAGTATGCAATGAACCTCGGAATCGGGTTTACCTTCGGCCGCTAGTCGGACGCACCATGAACATTTTGGGCAATGAGGATATCCAGCAGATCCTCCTTCGATCGGCGGAGGCGGACCGGCTGCACCACGCCCTGCTCTTCCACGGGCCCGAAGGGGTGGGCAAGCGGCGGATGGCCCTGCGCCTCGCGATGTATCGCGCCTGCCCCCAACGCCTGGCGGGGGCGGGAGACTGCGGCGGCAGTTGCCCTTCCTGTGCGCGCATGGCCCGGCAATACGAGGCCCGGGACCGGCAGCACCACCCGGATCTCTACTTCCTCGAGCCCGAGGGGAAGGACCCGGGGATCATTAAAATCGGGGATCAGCATAACCCCGATTGGGGCACCATCCGCTGGCTCAACCACCAGGTCCGGCTCTGCCCCCAGGAGGCCATCGGCAATACCTTCATCATCGACCGCCCGGAGCGCATCCAGATTGATGCCCGGCAAGGACTGCTCAAGACACTGGAAGAGCCGCCGCCCACCTGCCTGATCATTCTGGTGACCAGCCAGCCCGACGCCCTGCTGTCCACCATCCGCTCCCGCTGCCAGTCGGTCCGTTTTCGCCGTTTCAGCAGGGACGGTCTCGAGGAGATCCTGAGGGATCGTTTTCACCGTCCCCCCGTGGAAGCGCGGCTTCTCTCCTCCATATCCGGAGGCAGCCTGGGAAGAGCCCTGGATCTGGACCTCGAAACCTGGCGCGAGCAGCGGGCGCTGGCCCTGGAGATGGTGCAGACCGCTGCCCGGCCGGGGTGGGGCCCCAGGCAGACACTGATGGAGATGGCCGCGGCCGTCTCCGGTTCGGCCAAACAGTGGGAATTGGTGGGCCGGGAGATCCCGGAGCTTCTGGGGTCATTGCTGCGGGACCTGATCCTCCTGCAGTCCGGCTCAGCGGTGGAACTGCTCTCCAGTCCCGACCTGGTGGATGAACTGCGGGAACTGGCCGGGGATCTGGACCCGGTGGATCCGGGCCGGGCCTACCAGCTGGCTGCGGCCGTGAAGAAAGGGTTGGAGCGCAACCTGAACCGCCGCCTGGTCTGCGAAATGATGCTGATCAGTCTCTCGGGAATCTGCGGAACGGATATGACGGATACAAGACCGGCGTGAGGGAGTGGGGGAGCGGGAGCAGGCCTCGGACTGTCGGGGATATCTGGGGTGTGCGGGCCTGTGATGCGTTCAGCTCGGGAGCCCCGATCATCCGTGGATCGGCTCAACCTCCTTCTCCACTTCTTCGTTCTTGAACATATACTTGATGTGGCGCTTCATGATCATCAGGTTCGGTTCGTCATCACGGTTCAGCTTGATACAGTTCTTGTCGTACCACTCGATGCTGCCGTGCAGCGTCTCCCCGTCTTCCAGCACTACCACCATCGGAGTTTTTCCGGTCATCTGCTTGATGTAGTAGTAGTTTTCCGCGTTCGTCTGCTCCGGCGGCACCTGTTTGCGCCGCTTGACCCGGTTCATCGTGGTGACCGAGTCTTTTAACTCGGCCAGATTCGGCCGGATCAGCTTCCTGTTGGCCGCTACTTCGTTCTGTTTCATGATCAGTGCCCCCTCCCTCAATTCGTCATCCCCTGCACCCTGCCGCCGGCAGTGGAACCCTCACGCGAGGCTGACTTGTTTTCCGCCGGGGTCGGACCCTCGTTGCGAGGAGCCTGATGCCGTCGCCGGCGGGTGATGACCGGGCGGTGGTACCGCCTGCCTTCACGCTGTCGGCCCGGGGTGCAGGATATGCTTCACCCCGGGGATGCTGTTCTCGGTTCCGGTCTGGATTCTTTTGTGCCGCCTATATTCCGTCTCTTCGTCGGATAGGAGACTGTAGATAATCACTTTTTTGGACTATCCCGGTGCACGTACACCGGTTTCCGGTGAAAAGCGTGAAACCTGTTATTTTTCAGTCAGTTGGATGTGAGCTTCAGAAGCTGCCTGAGTTTGTGGAAATGCCGCAGCCCTGCGGGGACGGTTAAATCCGCTCACGTCATTCTTTTCATTAGGTTGAAACAGGTTCTATGTATTTGTAATAAAATATAGCATGACGATGCCGTAAATGCAATGATCTATTTTTTGAGACCACCACTTTTGAACTGCCCGGGCGATTCTGATACTATCCTCCCTTCCCGGGAACACTGCACTTCCGGCCCCCCGACACGGCACGATTTTTTTGGGGGCTGCAGTTCGCGGTCAATGGAGTACATCAACATGGGATTCTGGCGTCTGGGTGGCGGCCGGCGGCGAAACAAGGCCGCGAACGAGTCGGGGGCGTCCGAAATCGGGGCTGATTCCGGGGACGGGAGTGTGTCCGATTTCGATCCGGCCCTGGTCCTCGATTTCGAGGTGGAGATGAAGAAACGGATCAATCCCGTGGTCCTTGACTTCACTCACACGGGAAAGCGCCGGATGCTCTATTTTGCCGAGCAGGGTTTCAAGGTGTCGGCCGAAGACCTGGTAACCACCTATCAGGAGAAACGGATCTTCCTCAACGCCCGTGAACGGCACTCCGCCGGCCGGAGTTGGGACGAACTGGAGAACCTGCCGTACGGCGATGAGCACTTCGACGGGGTGTACGGACGCTATCTGTTCAACTACTTTGCTCCGGACGATGCCCACCAGCTGGTGTCCTGGATGTACCGCGTGCTCAAGGCCGGAGGGGTTCTGGCCGCCACCTTCGCCCATCTGCGGAACCTGCCGCTGGCGGACGGGCGGACGGCCGTCCTGACCACGGAGCGGTATCTGAAGAAGAAAACCACCGCCGACCGTCTGGTGAAGCTGTACGAGAACCGTGAGATCGAAAACCTGCTCGCTGATTTTCGTCTGCTCAAGGTGGTGACGATGAAGAACGGCGACCGCCGGGCCCTGGCGATCAAGAAGGCCGAGAGCCTCTGATCCCGGGTGTCCGGGAGATGCCAGACCGTTGAGGAGAGTTTTTTCATGGGAAAGAAGAACCAGCAGGCCGCGCCCGGCGAGGAGCGGATGCAGAAGGTGGTGTCGCTTTGCAAACGCCGGGGCTACATTTTTCAATCCAGCGAGATCTATGGCGGACTGAACAGCTGCTGGGATTACGGGCCGCTGGGCGTGGAACTGAAGAACAACATCAAGCAGAACTGGTGGAAGGAGATGGTTCACTCGCGTGAGGACGTGGTGGGTCTCGACTCCAGTGTGCTGATGCACCCCGACATCTGGCAGGCCTCGGGTCACGTGGACGGTTTCACCGACCCGATGGTGGATTGCAAGAAGTGCCGCCGCCGGTTCCGCGATGACGATTTCGAGGGGGACTCCTGCCCGGTCTGCGGCGGCGAGATGACCGAGCAGCGGCAGTTCAACCTGATGTTCAAGACGTTCATGGGACCGCTGGAGGACAGTGCTTCGGTGGTCTTCCTCCGGCCGGAGACCGCCCAGGGGATTTACGTCAACTTCCTCAACGTCCAGACCTCCTCGCGGAAGAAGGTCCCCTTTGGCATCGCCCAGATCGGCAAGGCCTTCCGCAACGAGATCACGCCGGGGAATTTCATCTTCCGCATGCGCGAGTTCGAGCAGATGGAGATGCAGTATTTCATCAAGCCGGACACCGGGCCGGAGTGGCTGGAATACTGGAAGGAACGGCGGATGGCCTGGTACGTGGCCCAGGGGGTTCGGGCCGACCGGCTGCATTTCCACGAACACGGGCCGGACGATCTGGCCCACTACGCCCGGGCCGCCTTCGACATCGAGTACGATTTCCCCTTTGGCCGCAAGGAGCTGGAAGGGATACACGACCGCACCGATTTTGATCTCAGCCGCCACCAGGAGCACTCGGGCAAGAAACTGACCTATATCGACCCGGCGGCCAATGAACGCTTCATCCCCCACATTGTGGAGACTTCGGCCGGAGTGGACCGTTCCCTGCTGACCATCCTGGTGGATGCCTACGAGGAAGAGGAACTGGAGAAGGACACCCGGGTGGTGCTCCACCTTTCGCCAAAACTGGCCCCGATCAAGGCCGCCATCTTCCCGCTGGTCAAACGGGACGGGATGCCGGAGATCGCACGGGGGATCAAGGACGATCTCAGCGGCCGCGGCATGCCGGTGTTCTATGACGAAGGCGGGGCCGTGGGCCGGCGTTACCGGCGGCAGGACGAGGCCGGAACGCCCTTTGGCATCACCGTCGATTCGGACACCCTCACCGACCAGACGGTCACCGTCCGTGACCGGGACAGCATGGAGCAGGAGCGGGTGGCCATCGACGCGCTGCACGGCTGCCTGGTGGAACGGATCAGATCCTGGACCCCCCCGCCCCTCACCAGCGGCGGGTCAGTTTGAGCGCCAGGTAGCGCAGCGCCGCGGGGATACAGCTGCGCAACAGGGTCCGCTTCAAGCCCTGGTAGGACTGACGGCCGGACACCAGGTCACCGAGCACATCGCGGATAGCGCTGTGCCTGTCGGCCAGGGCCAGCATCTGGTCCGGGAAGCTGCCCCGGAAGAAACTGTTGACATAGCGGGCGGCAAGGGAGAGTTCCGGGCCCATCTCCTCGCGTACCTTTGCGGTGTAACGGTCCGTTTCACCGTCCAGCAGTGCCTCGGCCAGTATGTCGGCCGACCGGACGGCATGGTAGATTCCCTCTCCGGTCAGCGGGTCCACCATTCCGGCGGCATCACCCAGCAGGGCCCAGCCGTCCCCCTGGATCCGGCCCTGCTGCCAGTGGGACTCGTGAGCCGAGGGTGCGATGGCTCCCCGAAGCGGCGGAACCGTGTCACCAGGCCCCTCACCGACCCAGCCCCTTTTCACCAGGTGAGTGCGCAGCGTCTCCCTGGCCTGCACCGCGCCGCGGGGGTCAAAGGGCAGGGAAATCCCCACGGTGGAGAAGGCTTCACCGGGAAATTCCCAGATGTATCCCATGGGATCGTCGGTAAAGACCAGGCGCATGCCGCCGGGCTGCGGGGCGGGGCGGGAGAAGACGTGGACCAGGCCCAGGGCGGGCCGGACGTCCCGCCAGGCATCGGGGCCGGCCACAGCCCGGCGTACCGCGCTGAGCGCGCCGTCCGCCCCGATTAACTGCTCCGCGCGAAGCACGCCGCTAGCGGTGCGGATGGCCCAGGGACCGTGGTCCCCTTCCCGCCGGGCGCCGGTGAACTTGCTGGTGAGCAGTGTCGCGCCGGCCTGCACCGCCTGTTCCACCATCAGGCACTGCAGGTCGATCCGCGGGATGACGGCGAAAGGTGTGTCCAGCTCCATCTGCAGCCGGCCTCCTCCTGCCGTTTCCAGGTGGATGGTCCGGCCGCCCGGTGCCCCGGGCAAAGCGGGCACGCTCTGGCGCAGCAGCGCCAGAGCCCTTTCGTTGAGGCCGCCGCCGCACGGCTTTTCCCAGGGGTAGCGGTGGTCCATGAGCAGAACCGACCACCCGGCTTCGGCCAGCCTGAACGCGGCCCTGGCCCCCGCCGGCCCGGCGCCCACCACGGCCGCCCGGGCGGGTCGTCCATTCGGTGCGGCTGGCCCCCGCCATTGTCTGTCATCGCTGTTGGTCATGGCAGCCGGATTATAAACCAAAATGTCATCACAAGCCCCCGACCCGTGGCTGCCACGGGTCGGGGGCTTGTGATGACAGGCGATGAGGTATACTCATACTCCTTACGAACCGAAGGAAGGACATGAGCCAGTCACCGTTCGCCAGGCTGAAAAAATACTATCCGGCTTACCGCCGCAGCATCTTCAGCGGCCTGGTCTTTGTCGTCCTGACCAGCGCCCTCTACCCCACGGTACCGCTGATCATCAAGTATGCCGTGGATGCGCTGGACGACGGGGGGCACCACCCCTTTCCCTTTGACCTGCTCATCCGTCTGGCCGGCGCTGCCGGTTCGCTGCCGCGTATCCTGGCCGTCTATGCCGCGGCCATCGTGGCGGTGACCCTGCTCCAGGGGGTCTTCCGCTTCCTGATGCGCTACACCATCACCGGCGCCTCGCGCCGCTTCGAGCGGGACCTGCGCAACGAAATTTTCGCCCACCTGCAGCGGCTCCCCTTATCCTGGTACCAGACGGAGAAAACCGGCGACCTGATGGCCCGGATGACCAATGACCTTAACGCCGTGCGGATGCTGGTGGGACCCGGTTGCATGTATCTCACCAGCACTCTGGTCACCTTTGTCATTGCCGTCTCCTTCATGATCACCGTCAGCCCCCAGCTGACGCTCTACACCTTTGTCCCCCTGGTCCTCATCGCCGTGGCCACCCGGATATTGAGCCGGGAAATCCACCGCCGGTCTGAGCGGGTCCAGCGGCATTTCTCCATGGTCAGCGAGCGGGTCCAGGAAAATCTCTCCGGGATCCGGGTGGTGAAGTCCTACTGCCGTGAAGCGTCGGAGATCGCCCGGTTCAGCGGCCTGATCCAGCGCAACATGGAAGTGAACCTCTCCCTGGCCAGGATCCAGAGCCTGTTCATGCCGGTCCTTTTTTCACTGGTCATCGGGTCCCACCTGGTGGTGCTCTGGGACGGCGGCCGCCGCATCCTGGCCGGTTCACTGGGCTATGGCGACTTCATCGCGTTCAACGTGATTCTGGGCATTCTGGTCTGGCCCATGGTTTCGCTGGGCTGGGTGGTCAGCCTGTACCAGCAGGGCAAGGCGTCGATGTCGCGGATCAACGAGATCCTGGAGAGCGAGCCCCAGCAGAGCGGGAGCCAGGGTCTGGACCTGCCCCGGGACGGGCGGTTGCGCGGGGAGATCGAATTTCACGGTCTCAACTTTGCCTACAACGGGACGCCGGTGCTGCGGGGGATCGACCTGCAGATTCCGGCCGGGAGCACGCTGGCCGTGGTGGGGCCGGTGGGCAGCGGCAAGAGCACCCTGGCCAACCTGATCCCCCGGCTGTTCGAAGCGGATCAGGGCACGCTGCTGCTGGACGGCCGGCCGGTGGACCAGTACCCGCTGGCCACACTGCGGGCCGCGGTGGGCCACGTGCCCCAGGACTCGTTTCTCTTCTCCGACACCATCGAGGCGAACATCGCCTTCGGCGCCCCGGAGAGCAGCGTGGAGGCCATCCGGCGGGCCGCGGAGGTCTCGCAGATATCCACCGACGTAGACGGGTTCCCCGAGGGCTACCAGACCATGGTGGGTGAGCGGGGGGTGATGCTGTCCGGGGGGCAGAAACAGCGGGTGGCGGTGGCCCGGGCCGTGTTGCTGGACCCGGCGGTCCTGATCCTCGACGATGCGCTCTCCGCCGTGGACACCTACACCGAGGAGCAGATCCTCCAGCAGCTGCGCCGGTTCATGAAGGGGCGCACCACCCTGATCATCGCCCAGCGGCTGTCCACCATCAAGGACGCGGACCGCATCGTGGTGCTGGTGGACGGCGGCATCGAGGAGAGCGGGTCCCACGACGAACTGATGGCCCGGGGCGGGGTCTACGCGGAAATGTACCGGCTGCAGCTGCTGCAGGCGGAGATCGAGCACAGCGACTGAGGAGCCATATGTCCGACGCGGCACAGCGGTATCACGAGGAGGAACTCCTGGGCAAGGCTTTCGACGGCCGGTTGATGAAGCGGCTGCTGGCCTACCTGCGGCCCAGCCTCCACCTGGTGCTGATCACGGTGGCGCTGCAGTTTCTGCTCACCTGGTTCGAAGTGCTGACCATCGACCTCGGACGCCAGGCCATCGATGACTGTGTCGCCCTGGGCAGCCTGCGGGCGCTGAACCGCATCGCGCTGATCTACGCCCTGCTGCTCCTGCTCTCCTTCTTTGCCCGCTTCGCCTTCATCTACCTCACCAGCCTGACCGGGCAGCGGGTCATCTTCACCCTGCGGCTGGAGGTCTTCTCCCGGCTGCAGACCTTCTCACCGGCCTTTTTCGACCGCAACCCGGTGGGCCGGCTGATGACCCGGGTGACCAACGATGTCCAGGTGCTCAACGAGATGTTCACCTCCGGCCTGGTGGTTGCGGTGAGTGACATCACACTGATCATCGCCATCATGGGTTACCTGCTCTACCTCAACTGGCAGCTGGCCCTGATCACGTTTTCCATCTTGCCGATACTCTTCTACATCTCGTTCCTCTTCAAGCGCAAGGTCCGCGAGGCCTACCGCATGATCAGGATCCGGCTGGCCCGGATCAACGCCTACGTGCAGGAGAACCTGTCCGGCATGCGGGTGGTGCAGCTCTTTCGCCGGGAGCGCCGGAACCTGGAACACTTCCAGCAGATAAACCAGGAGCACACCGAGTCCAACCTCAAGTCGGTACTCTACTACTCGATCTTCTTCCCCTCCATCGAAGTGGTCAACTCGCTGGCCATCGCCCTCATCGTCTGGTATGGCGGTCTGGAAGCCATTGCCGGCCGGTTCACCTTCGGCGAGCTGTTCGCCTTCCTGCTGGCGGCGAACAAGTTTTTCCGGCCCATCCGGGACCTCAGCGAGAAGTACAACATCATGCAGACGGCCATGGCATCCTCGGAAAGGATCTTCAACCTGCTGGATACCAGGGAGCGGATCGTGGAGCCGTCATCCCCGGACACCCTGGACGGCTTCCGGGACGCCGTCCGCTTCGAATCGGTGAGTTTTCATTACGAGGAGGGGCAGCCGGTGCTCACGGATGTCTCCCTCGAAGTCAAGCGGGGCCAGCGGGTGGCGGTGGTGGGGGCTACCGGGGCGGGGAAGACCACCCTGATCAGCCTGCTGGCCAGGTTCTATGACGTGCAATCGGGGCGGATCACCATCGACGGCATCGATGTGCGGCGGATGAAGCTGGACCAGCTGCGCCGCCTGGTGGGCGTGGTGCAGCAGGACGTGTTTCTCTTTGCCGGGGACGTGGCGTCGAACATCAGCCTGTGGGACGAGCGGATCAGGCACGAAGACCTGGTCCGGGCGGCGAAAAGCGTCGGGGTTCACGATTTCATAACCCGGCTGCCCGGGGGGTACGAGGCCCTGGTGGTGGAGCGCGGCGCCACCCTTTCCACCGGCCAGCGGCAACTGCTCTCCTTTGCCCGCGCCCTGGCCTACGACCCCCGGATCCTGGTGCTCGACGAGGCCACCTCCAGCGTCGACACGGAAACGGAACTGCGGATTCAAAAAGCCCTTGAGGTGCTGCTGCGGGGCCGCACGTCGATCATCATCGCCCACCGGATTTCAACCATCCAGACCGCGGACCGGATTATCGTCATGCATCGGGGCAGGGTGCGGGAGACCGGCGATCACGCCTCCCTGCTGGAGCGGAAAGGGATCTACTTCCGGCTGCACCAGCTGCAGTACCGGCAGGCAGGATTGATGACCCGCCGGTCGTGAGGACGGACTAACCGGTGGGCCACAATTCTCCGGCGGCGTGCTCCGGCGATTGCTGCTGGCCCGGATCGAGGTCCGGCGGTCGATCCAGGCTATCCAGCCGGGACATGGCGTCCAGCAGCAGACTTCTGGTCTCGGCCACCACCCGGTCCCGTTCTTCCAGCCGCACCGTCAGACGAGGTACCTCCGCCCGCAGTTCGTCCGCTTCCGACTGCAGGTGACCGGTGCGTACCCGGGCCGCCTCCAGATCGGTTTCCAGGCGGTGCACCGAATCCCGCATCTCACCCAGTTCGCTGGCCTGGGCCATTTTCAGCTTGTCGATCTCCCGGGCCTGGGTCTGCTCCAGCGAGGCGATACGATTCTGCTGGGATTCTATTTCCTGCAGCTGGGCTGTGGAGGTCTCCAGCAACTCCTGGCACTTCTTGTTCGAGGCTTCGAGGCGTGTTTCCAACTCGCTCACCGCCCGGGTGTATGTCGCTTCCTGATCCGCTTTTTCACGCTTCAGCGTTTCCATCAGGTAGCGGTAGTCCCGGACCGACTCCTCCTGCTTGATCAGCTCCTCGCCCGATTCCATCAGTTTTTCCTGGAGCATGGAGATGGTCTCTGCGGTGCCGCGCAGCGATGATTCGGCCTGCTCCAGGCGGGCGGCCATGTCGACCCGTTCAGCGGTCAGGTTTTCTGCGATGCGCCGGGCGGCTTCCGCCTCCTCCCTCACCGAACCCAACTGCTCCCGGGTCTCGTGAAGCTCCTCCTCCCGTTCCAGGAGGTCCCGCTCCCGCTGGTCCAGGCGGTCCTGGATCCCGTGCACATCGTGGAGGCTGCCGTTTTTTTCCTGCAGCTCCCGCTCCCGCTGCTCCAGAAGGTCGGAGAGTTCCTTGATCCGGTTCTCGCTCACCTCCAGCTGCTCCCGCACCTCGGAGGTCTCTTTTTCCAGAATCGGGGCCAGCGCCGATTTTTCCGCTGCTTCGGTCCGGGCCTGCCGCAGCTGGTTCCGGGATTCGGTCAGCTGCCGCTGCAGTTCCTCCACCCGGGACTGCAGCCGGTCCAGGGAGGCCCGCATGTTTTCGTGCTCGTGGGACTGCTCCACCTCGCGTCTTTGATTGAGCCGGAGCTTTTTCAGCTCCTCCTCGCGCAGGGCCAGGAGACGCTGGCTTTCCCGCAGTTCCTTGCGGGTCAGGAAGTAGCGTTCCTTGAGGTCGCGCTTCTGGTCGGTGGTCTCCTGCTCACCCGGTGCTGACGGGATAAACTCCGGGCGGTTACCCTCCAGCGTGGTTTCCGGAGCGCTTTCATCGGTGAACGGCTGGCTGTGATCCATCTCGCTATTCCCCCGCAGGCCGCCCGGAGTGAATCCTCCTGGTCCGGCCGGATGCTTTCGTTCACTTTCAATATCGGCCTGCGGTTGGACTTTCTTGACCTGAATGGCGGGTTAAACAAGGATTTTTTGACAGGGAGCACCAAAAAGCGGTGCAACGGGGGAAATTTTTGCATATGGGCTCAGACCCGGATCTGGTCGTCGCCCGGACCGCAGAGATCGTCGGCGGACTGGCCGGCGAGCAGCGGGTCCACCTCTTCGGCCAGGAACCGTTCCACCTGTTGGGGCGCCCGACCCACGAACTGCAGCGGGTCGGAGAGGGTGGGGAACTTGTGACGCAGGGGGCTGAAGACCGTGTCCGAGGCCAGGCGTTCCAGCAGGTCGTTGCGGTTGCTCTCCCCGGCCTGCAGTCGCCGGTGCACTTCCATGGAGTGGAGGCGGATCTGCTCGTGGCCCGCCTGGCGGTCGCCGCCGGCGGCCACCAGCTGCATCAGGATCTGTTCGGTGGCCAGGAAGGGCAGCTCCTGTTCCAGACGGCGGCGGATCACCTTCTCGTTGACCTGCAGCCCGGGGACCATGCTGCCGTAGAGCAGCAGCAGGGCGTCGGCGGTGAGGAAGGCTTCGGGGATGCAGACCCGGCGGTTGGCCGAGTCGTCGAGGGTCCGCTCCAGCCACTGGGTGGCGGCGGTGAGCTGGGGGTTGACCGCGGCGGTGATCAGCAGCCGGGCCAGCGAGGAGATCCGCTCGGCGCGCATCGGGTTTCTTTTGTAGGCCATGGCCGAGGAACCCACCTGTTTCGAGCCGAACGGCTCGAGCACTTCGCCCAGGTGCTGCAGCAGCCGCATGTCGTGGGAGAACTTCGACGCCGACTGGGCCACGGCGGACAGGGAGCCCAGCACCCGGCTGTCCTGCTTGCGCGGGTAGGTCTGTCCGGTAACGGCGAAACAGCCGTTGTCGGCGAACCCCATCTTTTCCGCCACCAGTTGCTCAAGGCGCTCCACCTTCTGGTGATCACCGTCAAAG
This sequence comes from uncultured Acidobacteriota bacterium, assembly GCA_963836075.1. GTDB lineage: Bacteria > Acidobacteriota > JAQAZP01 > JAQAZP01 > JAQAZP01 > JAQAZP01. The sequence continues at coordinate 1,001,520 of CAWIIB010000001.1, read as the reverse complement.
AGGGCCAGGAAGCTGGCCTGGGTGCCGGTGGTGCCTTTGACACCGCGCAGCTTGACGGTGCAGAGGGCGAAGCGGAGCTCCTCCAGATCGAGGAGCAGGTCCTGCAGCCAGAGGCAGGCCCTCTTGCCCACCGTGGTGGGCTGGGCCGGCTGGAAGTGGGTGAACCCGAGGGTGGGAATGCTGGCGGTGCGCGCGGCGAACTGGCGCAGGGCGGCGATCACCGGGAGAATCCGCTGTTCGGTGAGCCGCAGGCCTTCGTAGAGCTGGATCGCCTCGGTGTTGTCGCCCACGTAGGCGCTGGTGGCCCCGAGGTGCAGGATTCCTCCCGCGGCCGGGCACTGGCCGGCCCAGGTCTTCAACTGGGCCATCACGTCGTGGCGCAGCTCCTTCTCCAGCTGCGCCGCCCTGGCCGGGTCGAGTTTTTCGAGGCTGGCGCGGAGTTCCGCCACCTGCTCGGAGGTGACCGCGAGCCCCAGCTCGTGCTGCGCTTCGGCCAGGGCCAGCCAGAGCCGGCGCCAGGTGCTGAACTTGAAGTGCGGGGAGAAGATGCGGCTCATCTCCTGCGAGCAGTAGCGTTCCACCAGTGGGTTGCTGTAGGCCGTGCTGTATCCCGTCTGCTCACTCATCTTCCCGCGCCTCCTCCCGGTCCCGGCCGTGCCACCATTGAAACAGTCTCTTCAGCGGTCCGCCCTCGTCCCGGGAGATCGTCTTCAGATCCTCGAATTCCGGGGCTTCGTTGAGCAGTTCGCCTCCGGGGCCCAGGCCCCTCTTGATCGCGAAGCTGCGGCCCGAACGCTGGACGGTGATCGAATCACGATCCAGTTCCGCCCGCTGCACCGTCCGGACACGCACCCCGAGGCTGGTGGTCTGCCGGAAGATGAAATCGATAAAGCGGTCCTGGTCGGGTTCCTGGCAGAGCAGGGTGAGCCGGACGCCGGGCCGGTTCTTCTTCATCTGCACCGCGGTGTAGTGAAGGTCCAGGGCGCCAAGGCGCAGGGCCTCTTCCAGCACGTGCCCCAGCAGTTCGCCGGTCATGTCGTCGATCTCGGTCTCCAGCAGGGTGACCGTCCTGGTCTGCCAGTAGATTTCCTGGTTCATCGGTTGGCTCCGCGGGGTCTGGGGGCAGTGACCGGAAAGAAGAAATCATAGCCCAAGGGCGGTTTGGCTGCAAGGCAGGCCTGTGGGGGATGGTGATTCCGGGTCCGCGGACTGTGGAGCATGACAATTGAGGAGTGAGCACTTTATTTCACACTCTTTGCATTATTTTTCCGATAGCCCGAAAAAAATGATCAACAATTTGGACGATACGATGGTGACGGCTTTAAGCTGTTTAGAATCATTGGCTTAACCATGGGAAAACAGTTTCGCAAATATCCACGAATATGGTATGAAACTTGCTATTATCTGGGTGACTTCCCGCTGAATTGTGTCGGCGGGCGAATCTGGGAGAGTAGTTGCTGCCCAGTTGAACAGTCCAGCAGTACCCCCGCACGCGGAGCAAAGCGGTACGCTCACCGGCCACGCGCCCCTGTTCGAACTCTCGGCAAGCAGTATCCCCGGGCACAGGCGTCGTCGAGAAATCGGCGGACAGTTTCCAATATTCGGATACATCGGCCGCGGCTGATGCCGCGGTTTCGTATCGTTTACGTCTCTTTGTTTTGTTGTGTGAGTTTCCTTCAACACTCCGTCCGCGGGTCAGGAAAAGGAGGTTGAGCATTACGCGGAGTGAAAACGGCGCTGGTTCAGCGACGGAACACCGTTCTTCACCATGCTCGCGGCGTATGTATCCTGTTCCATATTCGGTTCCTGTTTCAATCAGTTTTCCCAATGTTTCAAGGAGTAAGCAATGAGTAAGGTTTTTGCTTGTCTTTGCATGATCATGCTGGCCCTCTCGAGTATGGCTTTTGCCGTCGGTGGCGAAGATATCGCGACTGCAGTGGCCATTCCGGGGCTTCCCTTCTCGGACACCGGTGACACTTGTGCATTCCTCAACGACTACGACGAAGTCGGCGTCTTCACCTGTCCGTACAGCTCGACCGCCGCGGACGTGGTCTACGCCTATGCACCCGCTGGAAACGAGATCATCGACATCGACCTGGGCGCCTCGCTCTACGACACCAAGGTTTTTGTCTACGAAAACAGCGACGCTGTGGTTGTGGGTTGTGATGACGACTATTATCCCAACTACACTTCGGCCATCTTCGGCCTCGAGCTCACGGGCGGCAACACGTACTACATCGTGGTGGCCGGGTACGGCAGCAGCTGCGGTTCCTACGACCTTCAGGTGACTGGCGGCGGTCCGGCCAGTGAAGAGGTTTGTTTTGTCGCGGACAGCCAGTCGGCGGCCGGCATCGCCAGCTACACCGCCACCCTGACCGGGGGATACACCCTCGGCGACATCGACTGGGACGGCTTTGCCGAAACGATTTCCTCCGGCACTTACGGTTCCGAGCTGAGATTGGACATTTCCGGTCCGCTGGGCAGTGCCACCATCCAACTCGGCACCGGCACCGCTTACTCTCCCGGCGCCCAGTTCATCGGGACCACCCCGGTCTTCGCCGTTGCCGGTGACCCGGCCGGTGTTTGGACCTTCGACTTCTATGAATCCTTTGATGATTCTCCCGCCGGTGAGCCTGATGCCACCTGGAACGACATCTGCTTCACCTTCAAGGAAGCAGCCGGCTGCTACGGCCCCGACACCTGTGCCGATGCCGAGATGATCGGCCCGGGTAGCTTTACCGCCAGCACCACTGACTGCACAGACGCCTTCACCAGCTACAATCTGTGGGCCTGGACCCTGACTGGAAACGATCACGTCTATGTCGTGAACGTGCCCTGCGCCGGCAGCGAGATTTGCGTCACCATGACGCCGCTGGAAGGCCAGGACCCGGCCGTGGCCCTCGCCATGGACTGCACCGACGGTTCGGTGACCGCCATTGCCGGCGCAGACGAAGGCCTGGGCGGCGACGCCGAGAGCTTTTGCTACACGATTGCCCCAGGTGAGGAAGGCGACCTTTACATTTTCTGCGACTTCTATGGCGGCGGTTCCGGCGAATACCAGCTCGACGTGGCCGTAACCGGTCCCGTGGCCAACGACACCTGCGACACCGCGATCGACGTGACCGGCGGCGGCCTCTTCTACGGCACCACCGTCTGTGCCGCCAACGACTACGATGGCAACGGCTGCATCCCCTATGCCTCCGCGGCCCCGGACGCTGCCTACATGATCACCGTCAACGACGGCGACACCGTGGACCTGGTCTACACGCCCATCGACTCGTATGACCCCAGCTTCTACGTTGTTGGTGACTGCGGCGACATCGTCGGCACCTGTGTGGCCGGCGCCGATGCCGGCTTTACCGGTGATCCCGAGTACATCACCCACACCTTCGACTGTGGCGGCACCTTCTACATCGTCTGTGATGCCTGGTCTACCGGCCAGGGCGAGTTCTCCCTCGACGTGGTTGTGACCCCGGCCGTTCCCGTCGACACCTTCGACGTGACCATGCTCTGCGACCCGGACCCGCTGGTGCTGCCCACGAACACCAAGATCCGCGTCTATGTCACCAACACCACCGACACGTTCCGTCAGATCTGCGGCAGCGTGGGTGTGACCCTGTGCAACGGTGTGTATCGCAGCAACATCCGCGCCGGGAACATGGTTCTCGCCGCCGGCGCCACCCAGTTCCTCGGCTGGGGCCAGGTCATTCCGGCCTACCCCACCACCTGTAACTGCACCATGGTCTTCGACGTGGAAGCCTCCGACTGCACCCCGTGCGACGTGGCAGGCGATGCGCCGGCCGGTTGGGTTGAGACCGCCACCTGCGGCATCACCACTGTCTGTGACTAACTGCTGACCTCAACCCGCGGGCGGCTTTGGCCGCCCGCGGCCCTTTGACCTGCCGAAAGCCCCGCGGACATCCAGTTCGCGGGGCTTTTTTACTGTGCGGGTGACTGTCACCACCTGCCGTGGCAGGGGAGTGGCGTGGCCGGTACATGGAAGAGCCCCGCGGCAGGTCGTTCCTGCTCCGGGGCTGATTGCGATCAGCGTAACTGTTTCAGCTCATCCCGTCCTGCCCCATCCGGGACAGCCGCACAACGTCTTCTGCCGGCGCTCGATTCACACGGATGGCGAGAATTCGACCATCCCACTGCTCACTGACCACCGGGATGTACACGGATCCGGTGAAGATCGGGACCAGTTCATCGTGACGGCCCACCTGCTGCAGCACAATCCCGTTGGCCCCCAACCGGGCAGCTCTGCGCCGGCAGTCGTAGAGCATCTTCTTTTTGGTCAATGCCGATCTGATCTCCAGGACGGCGATTTCCTGGTATGCCTCTGGAACATCCCCGATATCCTGGTAAACGTCAACCTCTGTCCAGTGCTGTTCATGGGGCGGGGGCTGCTCGCCGAGGCTGGTGACTTTCATCAGCGTGCAACCCGCCATCATTGCCGGCAGCAGAAGCACCGGCAGCACGATTCGAAGGATTCCCGTCTGTTTCATGACACCCTCCATTGAGTTTGAGTGCAAAAAACACGGAATCGACTGCGCTGCTCAGTATGCCTACCTAGCCCTTCTTGCCCTTCGAGGACCGGCCCGACGAGCCGGACGGCCGCGAGGGCGGGCTGCTGGGGCGGCTCGGCGCCGAGGGCCGGCTCACCGATCTCCCGGAAGGTCTGCTCGGAGCCGCCGGCCTGCTGATGCTTCTCTGCGGCGGCCGGGCCGGCGCTCGCTGCGGAACGGTGGTGCTCCTGGTGGACGGAGGCCGGGTTCCCGACGGCGGTGCAGCCGTCCGCGACGGCGTTCTGTTCAGCCGGGGCGGGATCGAGGATGTGCTCCGGCTGGTACCCGGGCTGCTGTAGCTCCGGGCCGGTTGCTTCACGCCGTTGTAGATCTGCTTCGAATAGGATTTCTCCCTGGTGGTCCGCGGCGGTACGGAAGTGCTGCCGTAGCGGGATCCGGTCCGGGAAGTGGGCGGATTGGTGACCACCCCGGCGGAACCGCCGCGGCGGGGGGACTGGTAGGTGTTGCTGTAGGAATTCGAACCGCCGGGGATGGCGTAGCGCCGCCCGGTGGTGGTGAACGCGCTGTTCGGGGACCCGGACTTCTCCGGGGTGCCTCCGCTGAACTCGTTGGACTGGTAAAGCTTCTGCAGGGCCGGCCCGGGGTCTCCGGCGTCCTTCTGGGAAACGGCCAGCGGGCTGGTGAGCAGCTTCATCGGCCGCCGGTCCACCACCTCGTCATAGCCGAGGTAGCTGGTCGAGCGGCCGGCCGCGGAGAGGGCATCCGGCTTGGCAAAGGTCCAGGAGTTGGCGTCGATATTGCGCAGTCCCCCGTCGGAGTTGTTCACGGTGAGCGGACGGCCCTCGCGGGAGGTCAGGCCCTGGTCGCCGCCCTGGTCGTAGGTCACCGTGGCGGCGCGGTTGTCGTAGTCGAGGGGAGCCCAGCCCACGTAGTCGTCGCCCACGCCCCATCTGACCCAGCCGCCGGACCACTGGTTTCCGGGGATCCAGGCCCAGCCGTATCCGGGACACCAGTCCCAGCGGCCGTAGTGGTAGCAGCACCAGCCCCACGGCTCCCAGGAGTTCCAGTAGTAGCCCCACGGATACCAGGACCAGTAGCCGTAGTAGTAGGGCGACCAGCCGAAGCCCACGTAGGGGCGCCAGCAGTAGGAGTTGTAGTAGGAGACGTAGAACCAGTTGCCGTAGTCAGTGAGATTGGAGGCGTAGTGGGCGATGGATTCGTCGACATACGATTCGCTGTAGTTGGCGCTGTACAGCTGGTCCCGCTCATCGCTCCAGTGGCCGAAATCGTCCAGCTCGGTGGTGTTGAAGGTGAACGGTTCTGCCGGTGCGTATCCCGGGCCCACCACCGTGCGCTGGCCCGCCCGGACCAGCACCGAGCTGTCCATGGCCACCACTTCGGTCAGGCCGCGGTAGACCGACACAAAAGTGGCCCCGTCGGTATCGATGTCTATGCGGGTGTATCCCTCTTCCAGCAGAAAAGCCGAGGCGGCCGGGGTGTCCATCTGCAGGGTCTTGTCCGGGGAGTCGAAAACGCCGCCGTTGAGTATGGCCGATCCGGACCAGAGCCGCAGCACGGTCACGTCGTTTTTTCCGTCACCTGGAACGCCGAGGGCCTCGGTGTCCAGCTTGGTGGAGTAGTTCATCCGCAGCAGCATGCCGTCGGCCAGCTGCAGCTCGGCACGGCCGTCGTCACCGGTCCACAGCCGATCGCCGGGGATCACCGGCATGTTGAGCAGGGCGTCCTCGCTGCGGATCTCGCTGGCCCGCTGGATAGTGACCTGCCCTTCAACGTGGGCTGTGCGAACAAAGTGCGCTCCCCACTGGTCCTGGACCGCTGCCTCCGGAGCGGTGGCTTCCTGGGCCGGGACCGGCCAGCAGAGGGCCAGCAGAATGATGGCAGTGGTGACGTAAAGAGCGGCCCTGTGCCAAAGAGCGTGCTCGGCCAGGTTCCCTGGTCTGCCCTGTGCATCGTGGCATTTCATTGTGGCCTCCTCGCGGATGTGAACAGCCCACTACTCCGGTGCGCTGCTAATCAGTAGTTCTCCAACATCATTATAAGTGTTTTGCAAGTCCGATGCCACCTTGTCCTGCATGTAACCGCTGTATTTTCAGCTTTTTCTGAAGACGAAAATGAGCAATTCCCGAAAAGCGTTCCCCTCACGCACAGTATACCGCGGAGAGTGATCACTTTGGGGGACACTTGAAGGACGGCGGCGGGATTTCCCCGCGCTCCCGATTTCTTGACAGGCCAGAACCCCTGTGGTAGGTCTCAACGTCCACATGCCCGCCGCGGATTGGGGCAGTTCAGGAGGATGTCCGTGAATATCGTCTTTATGGGAACACCCGAATTCGCCGTCCCCACCTTCCGGGCGCTGACCGGATCGGACCACCGGGTCCAGGCGGTGTTCTGTCAGCCGGACAGGCCCTCCGGGCGCCGGCGGAAGGTCGCCTTCGGGCCGGTGAAGCGTCTGGCCGTGGAGGCCGGCCTGCCGGTGCACCAGCCGCTCAGGCTGCGCCGCAACCAGCAGGCCGGGGAACTGCTGGCCGGCCTTGAGCCCGATGCGGTGGTGGTGGTGGCCTATGGGCTGATCCTGCCACCCGATCTGCTGGCCATCCCCCGGCTGGGCTGTATCAACGTCCACGCCTCGTTGCTCCCCCGGCTTCGCGGCGCTGCCCCCATCCAGCACGCCCTGCTCCGCGGCGAGCCGGAGACCGGTGTGACCACCATGATGATCGACGCCGGCCTGGATACCGGCGCCATCCTGCTCCAGCAGCGGATCCCGCTGGGTCCGCGGGTGACGGCCCCGGAGCTTTCCCACACCCTTGCCGCCCGCGGTGGCGACCTCCTGCTGGAAACCCTGGATGGGCTGGAGCATGGAACCCTCGAGCCGCGGCCCCAGGATGACAGCCTGGCCACCCTCGCCCCGCTCCTGCGCAAGGAGGACGGCCTGATCTGCTGGGACCGCACTGCCACGGAGATCGACCGCCAGGTGCGGGCGCTCAATCCCTGGCCGGGAACCTACACCTTTTGCGGCGGTGCGCGGCTCAGGGTGCTGGCGGCCCAGCCGCTGGACCGGCATGATCCCCCGGCATCGGTGCAGGAGAGCGCGGCGGTGCCGGGACAGGTTCTGGGACGTCACCGTCAGGGGTTCCTGGTGGCCTGCGGAGGCGCTACGGTGCTCCAGCTGCTCACGGCCCAACCGGCCAACCGTTCGGCCATGGACGGCTGCAGCTGTCTCAATGGCCGTTATGTCAATGAAGGCCAGCGGCTTTGCGGTGATTCCCCGGCGGCCGGGCCGTGAGCGCGGAAGCGCCACGGCGGGCGGCCGGCCGGCGGCGGAGCGTCCGGGGCAGCGCGGCGACGATCCTGCAACAGGTGGAGGACGGTGGTTTCTCACACCTGCTGCTGCGCAGCGCCGGGGAGCGGTTTCCCGAACGCTCCGACCGTGCGCTGCTCCGGGAACTGGTGGGCGGGACCCTGCGCTGGCGGGGCCGTCTCGATTTCCTGCTCAACCGCTACAGCCGGCGGGCCCTGGGTACGCTCCAGCCTGAGCTGCTGCAGTGTCTGCGCCTGGGACTCTACCAGCTGGTCTTCCTGGACCGGATTCCCGATTGGGCGGCGGTCAACGAAACCGTGGCAGCGGCGGGCCGCAGTTGCGGGCCGGCTGCGGTCTCTTACGCCAATGGTGTGCTGCGGGCCGCGGCACGGGACCGCGGACACTATCCTGAGCCGCGGCGTGATCCTCGGCGACCTCAGCACCATATTGCCCACCGGTTTTCCCTGCCTCCGTGGCTGGCCGAACGCTGGGTGGACCGTTTCGGCGCCGCCGAAGCGGAGCAACTGGCCGAGGCGTCGGCCGCGCGCCCGCCGGTGGCTTTTCGGATGCCCCGGATACCGGGTCGGCCGTGGGAGGGCGAGGACAAGATCATCCGGCAACTCTCCGGGGATGGCGTCGAAGCCGAACCGCACCCCCAGTTCCCTGGTGCCTGGCAGGTGACCGCGGGAACACTGCGCCACACCCGGGCCTTTGTCCAGGGCCGGGTGCTGGTTCAGGATCCGGCTTCCCAGGTCATTCCGCTGCTCACCGGTCTGGTGCCGGGGGAGTGGGTCCTGGACGGTTGTGCCGCCCCCGGGGCCAAGACCGTCCGGTTGGCCGAGATGTGCGGGTCCCAAGGCCGGGTGGTGGCCGCGGATATCAACCGCGACCGCCTGGCCATGGTTGGGGAGAACGTGCGCCGCATGGGCTGTCCGTGGGTGCTGCCGCTGGTCTGCGACCTGTCGGCGCCGCCCGCCCGGGGGGGGGCGTTTCAGGCCGTGCAGGTGGACGCCCCCTGTTCGGGCACCGGGACCCTGCGGCGGCACCCCGAGATCCGCTGGCGCCTGTCTGCCGGGGCCCCTGCGCAGCTGGCGGAAAAGCAGCTGGACATTCTCGGCGGGTGTGCCCGGCTGGTGGCCCGGGGTGGGACGCTGGTCTACTCGGTCTGCTCCCTGGAAACGGAGGAGGGGCCGCAGGTGGTGGAACGGTTCCTCGCCCGGACCGGGTTCCGCCTCGACAACGCGGCGCCGTATCTGCCGCCGGGTCTCCACTGCCTTGCGGGGCCTGACGGAACGCTGCGCAGTTTGCCCCACCGGGACGGTTGCGACGGATTTTTTGCCGCCCGGATGGTTCGCCCGGCTTGAGCGGAGGACCGTTGGGTAATCGAGCCTGAAAAGTGTTATCATTCATCCACTCATAGGTTCGTATTTGTGTCGGCGTCAACCTTGTGGGGTGGAGGAGTTTAGAGCCATGCCGTCCAGATCCTTCGGCAGGTGGTGGAACGGGCTTGCCCGGCTCTTCCGTTGGCTGATCGTCGCCGGGGGGCTGCTGGTGATCACCATGCTCAGCGCCTGGCTCACCGTGATCCTGGTGATCCGTGGCCGCGAGGTGTTGACGCCGGACCTGGTGGGACTGCAGACCCGCGAGGCCCTGTCCCTGGTTCAGCAGGAAGGGCTCAACCTCCATGTCCTGGAGACAAAGTCGCAGTACAGCGAGCAGATCCCGGCGGGACGGGTCCTGAAACAGATTCCCGAGGCGGGCAGTTGGCTGAAGCAGACCCGCAAGGTGAAGGTGATTCTGAGCCTCGGTCCCCAGCGGCTCACCATGCCCGATCTGCAGCAGAACACGGTCCAGCACACGCGGATCATGATCAGCCAGAGCGGGTTCAAAATGGGCGGAGTGGCCTACGCCTGGTGGCCCGGTATTCCGGAGAACAGGATCGTGGCCCAGGACCCGGGTGCGGGCCTGGAGGAATACCGGGGCCGACGGGTGAACCTGCTGGTGAGCCGCGGGACCCGGGAGCAGACCTGGGTCATGCCGGACCTCATCGGTTACGGCGTGGAGAATGTTAGGCGGCGCCTGGAGGACGCGGGGTTCCGGCTGGGATTCGTCAAGTATGCCGTATATGAAGGCCTGGAGCGGGGGGTGATCGTGGACCAGTCCCCGCCGGCGGGGCACCCGGTGACCAGGAAGAGGATCATCGAGCTGACCGTCAACAGGGAGTGAACGTCAACCGGCCGGTTCACCGGCCCCTGGCGCGGGTCTGGAAAACCTGGCCAGACGTCAAAGATGGAAGAGCATGATTAAACTGGCACCATCCATTCTGTCCGCTGATTTCTCGCGTCTTGGGGAGCAGGTGCGCCTGGTGGACCAGGCCGGCGCCCAGTTGATCCACGTCGACGTGATGGACGGGCACTTTGTTCCCAATCTGACCCTGGGCCCGGTGATCGTCAAGTGGATCAAGAGCTGGACCGAACGGCCCTTCGACGTCCACCTGATGATCGAAAACCCGGACCAGTACATCCCTGATTTCATCAAGGCCGGGGCCGATTTCGTCGCAGTGCACGCGGAAACCCTGCCGCACCTCCAGCGAACGCTGGCCCTGATTCGCCAGCTGGGGGCCGGAGCCGGTGTGGCCCTCAATCCGGCAACGCCGCTGACCGTGCTGGAGGAAGTGCTGGACGATCTCGATTTCGTGGTGCTGATGAGCGTCAACCCCGGGTTCGGGGGCCAGTCTTTCATCCCCGCCTCGCTGGACAAGATCTCCCGGTTGAGCCGCCTGCTGGAGGCCGGTGGAGCCCTGGACCGGGTACAGATCGAGGTGGACGGCGGTGTGTGCAGGGACAACATCGCCGAGGTGGTGCGGCGCGGCGCCAACTGGCTGGTGGCCGGCAGTGCGGTATATGGCGGGCCGGATCCTGCAGCCAACGTGCGAGAACTGCTGGCCCTGGCCCGGGACGGCGAAGCCGGCAGAACGGCGGGGCAGTGACGTCAATGGAGCAAACCATGCAGCGAAATAAATGGAACGGCAGCGGCCGGCCGGCGCACCTTGTCAGCCGGTTCGCCCGGACAACGGCAGCGGTGACTTCTTCTGGCAGCGGCCCTCGGCGGGTTTGCCTGTGCCGGGAAGAAATCCCAGGGCAGGATCCTCACCGACCAGCGTCTCTTCGAACTGGGTGAAGAGGCGATGGAAAAGAAGCGCTATGACAAGGCACGGGACTACTACACCGAGCTGACGGCCATCTATCCCGAAAGCGATCTCTACTACCGGGCCAAGCTTAAAATCGCCGACAGCTATTTCCTGGTGGACCGGCGCTCCGAATACTACGAGGCCATCGCCCTCTACGAGTCATTCGTCAGCTACTACCCTCAGAACGACCTGGTCTGCTACGCCCGATACCAGATTGCCAACAGTTACTTCGAGCTGATGGAGAAGCCAGACCGGGACCAGAAGGCCACCCGCAAGGCCCTGGCCGAGTTCATGCGGGTGATCAATCTCTGCCCGGACAGCGATTATGCGGCCCTGTCCCAGGAGCAGATGAAGGTCTGCAACAGCAACATGGCCGGCCACGAGTACGCGGTGGGCTATTTCTACTACCGCAGCCGGGGGTTCAATGCCGCGGCCCAGCGGTTCAAGCGAATCCTCCGCGACCGGCAATATGAAGACTTCCACGATATGCCAGCTGTTTACTACTATCTGGCCGAGTCTCTCCGCCGCGACAGCAAGATTGAGGAGTCGCGTATCTATTTCCAGCAACTCCTGGAAAAATACCCCGACTGTGAATATTCTGCTAAAGCTGAGCGGCGTTTGGCCGATATGGACGATATGGACGAAATGGCCGAGACGCAGGATGGTTGACACTGCACCGGCGAATTTGCTAATTTGTTAACATAACTAATGTTTCCTGTGACAACCAGAATGGAGGCGGATCTCATGGGCATGTGTATCCGTGTACACGGTATTTGTTCCACCTGTCTCAATGCCGGGCTGATTGCTGTCGCCATCTCCCTGGTGCTGGTATTCCCTGCAGCGGCCCAGGACATGGCCGGTGATGAACCGGTGGCGGTGTCCGAGCACTACTCACCCTACACGGCACCTTCCGGTACCGATCCCGACGCGAATGTCTACATCATCGTTCGCGGAGACTGTCTCTGGAACCTGGCCGCCAGGTTTTACAGTGATCCGTTGTTGTGGCCCCAGATCTGGGACGCCAACCGGTATATCGAGGATGCGCACTGGATTTACCCCGGTGACCCGCTGGTGATTCCGGAAGCCCCGCAGGTGGGGGCCGAGCGGATGGTGGACGGTGAAGATGAGTATGGCGAAGACCCGATGAGTGATGACGCGGTTGACCAGCTGGGCGATGAACCCGTCCCGCCCGAAGAGATCGTCGACCCCGATCGTATGAATCTGGATGGTCTGATGTTGCCCGCGGAGACCCCCGGTGCGGTGGTCAACGAGGTCGATATCTACTGTGCACCGATGGTCGTGCCCGATCTCGATCGGTATCAGTACAGTGTCATCGGTACCGAAGAGGCGGACAAGGTCAGTCAGGCCGTCGGGGACGTCATCTACCTCGATTGTGGAGAGGACGACGGCGTCTCGGCCGGTGACCGGTTTTTCATTCACCACAATTCCGGCAAGGTCCTGCGCCCCGGCAGCCGCAAGCATATCGGCATAGCGATGCAGCAGATCGGACAGTTGGAAGTCCTCTGCGCCAACAAGGATAACTGCACCGCACTGATCACCAGAAACTGTGTCGAAGTGGAAATCGGCGATCTGATCAGCCCCTATGAAGATCTGCCCATTCCGGTGGTGGATCCCACCAGGCCGCTGGGCCGCTGTGATGAGCCGACCGGGGGGAACGAAGGGCTGCTGGTCTTCTCTCCCGACGATCAGGTGGCCATGGCCGCGGGCAGCCTGATGGTGATCGACAAGGGCAGCGACGACGGGGTGGCCCCCGGTGATTTCTTTGCCGTCTACCGCTACGAGAATGGTTTCCGCCTGATGCTGGGAGAAGCACTGGTGCTGCTGACCGAGCGGAATTTTGCCACGGTGAAGATCATCAGCAGTGTCCGTGCAATTTATGTCGGCGACATCGTCGATGTGAAATAGAGACGTGAAACGAATATCAGCGCCCGCTCTCCGACGAGGGCGGGCGTTGCTTTGTACCGCTCATCACGCCCCCCGCACCCGGTCCAGAACCAGCTGTCTCAGCTGATCCGCGTTTTCCACCGCCATCCGCACGCCCAGGAACCCGGCCGGCCATTGCAGCTGTCTGGCCAGCGGTCCGAGCCTTACGGCATCCTTTTCCGTGAACAGCACGGCGTCACCTCCCAGGCGGGCCAGAAGGCGGCCCACCTCGGCCAGGTCCGACTCCCGGTAGCGATGGTGGTCGGCAAAGCGTTTCTCGCCCGCCACATGCAGCCCGAACTCTTCGGCGGAACGGCGGAACGAGCGGGGATTGCCGATCCCGGAGACCAGCAGGTACCCCCCGGTGGAGTTCTTCCCGGCGGGGGGCAGGGGACTGCTGCCCAGGGGGGTGATTCCGGCGGGGGCGTGCCGGGCCGAGTATACCGGGCGGCCCGGGCAATGGTGGCTGATCAGCCGGGCGAGGTCCCGGGGGATGCCGCTGTCCGGGGTCCTGGTGCAGATCACCGCATCGGCCCGGCTCATGGCGGACAGCGGCTCGCGCAGCGTGCCCGCAGGGATGACCCGGTTGGTCCACAGCGGATCTGAAGCATCCACCAGCAGCAGGTCGAGGTCCCGGCGCAGGCGCAGGTGCTGGAACCCGTCATCCAGAAGGAGCAGGCCGGCGTTCAGCTGGCCCACCGCCAGGCGAGCCGCCGCGACCCGGTGGGGGCTGACCAGGACCGGCACACCGGGGAGGTTTCGGGAGAGCAGGCAGGGTTCATCACCGGCCAGGCGGGGGTCGAGGTCGCTGCCGGCCTCCAGAACCTGGATATCACCCTGGGCGGTGCCGCCGTACCCGCGGCTCAACACCGCGGGCCGCAGACCCTCTTCCAGCAGCCAGCCGGCCAGCAGCTGGACCATCGGTGTCTTGCCGGTGCCGCCGGCGGTGATATTGCCCACGCTGACCACCGGGACGCCGGCGGGGAAGGAGGTCAGCCATCCGCGACGGTAGGCCAGGCTGCGCAGCCTGGTCCCAGCGGCATAGAGGGCCCCCAGGGGCATGAGCAGTGTGCCCGCTGCCCGCCAGAGACCGTTGTGCGGATCGATACGGTTGAGGGCCATCAGGTGCCTCGTCCGGTTGTGTCGGCCAGCTGGACCAGGGCGCCGGCGATGGCGGAGGCGGCCCCCTGGTTTTCCTCCAGAATCCGTCGTGCTTTCCGTCCCCGCTCACGTGCCGCTGACGGGGCGTCCAGCAGGCGGCGCACCGTCGGTTCAAGCTGGTCAGCCGAATCGAGCTGGATCGCAGCCTCCCGCCGGATGAACAGGTCCGCCATCTCCGCAAAGTTGTCCATGTGCGGGCCGAAAATGACCGGGCGGCCGAAGAAGGCCGGTTCGAGGATGTTGTGCCCGCCTTCCGGCACCAGGCTGCCGCCCACGAACGCCGCGGTGCACTCCCCGTAAACCCCGGCCAGCTCACCAAGGCTGTCCAGCAGCAGCACCCGGCATCCGGGGGGCGGTGCTGCGCCGTGGTTGAGGGCCGAGCGCCGGCACCAGGGGAACCCGCAGGCCTCCACCAGCTTTGCCGCCTCGTCAAACCGCTCGGGGTGGCGCGGCGCCAGCAGGAGCAGCAGGCCGGGACGTTCCCGCATCAGCGGCGCCAGCCCCTGGAGGATCATTTTCTCCTCCTCCCCCTTGGTGCTGCCCGCCACCACCAGCGGCCGTGCCCCCCGCCCGTCCCCCTCTTCGCGCCAGGCGGCGGCCACGGCGGCCCCGGCACGGCTGCCGCGGGCCAGGGCCTCGAGGTTCTCCAGGTCATACTTGAGGTTGCCCGGGACCGAACCGCGGCCGGCGGGCAGCCCGAGGCCGGTGAACCGCTGGAGGTCCGCTGCGGTCTGAAAGCAACCGCAGCCCACACCGGCGAGCAGTTCTTCGATCAGCGGCCGCACCAGCTGGTAACGGCGGAAAGAGGTGGGGGACATGCGGCCATTGATGATCGCCAGCGGTATGCCCCGCCGGCGGCAGGCGAGAAAAAAGGCCGGCCAGATTTCCGTCTCCATGATCGCGGCGGCACAGGGGCGTTCCTGGTCCAGCGCCCGGCGCACGCAGCCCGCGGTGTCCAGCGGAAAATAGCGCACCCGGACACCGCGGGGCATCGACTCCCGGGCCACCCGGTTGCCGGTGGGGGTGGAGGTGGAGACGACCAGCGGCAGCTTCGGATCAGCGGCCAGCATCCGGTCCACCACCGCGCGCAGGGCCAGGACTTCGCCCACCGATACGGCGTGCAGCCAGAACGGTCCCTGCTTCCCCAGGTCCCCGTGCTTACGCGGATGTCCCAGGGCCAGCCGGGCGGAGAGCACGCCCCGCCAGCGAGGGTTGGTGAGGCCCTTGACCGCCAGCCAGGGCACCGCCAGGCCCAGGGCCAGGGGGCCGGCCAGCCGATAGGACCACCACAATAGACGGAAACCGGGCAAGCTGCTTACTCCTCGATGGGCCGATGTGACCGGGAAGGCCGCTCGACGGTCATGTTAAGAAGCGGCCGAACCGTTGTCAAACAGGGCCGCCGCCGGCCGCGGGTCCCGGCGGCTCGGTGCCGAACCACCGGCCTGCTGATTGACAGCCCCGGAGCCCTTGAATAGAATCGCGGGCAAAAGGAAACACGCATGTTGAAATTTACCGCTGCCGGCAAGAGTCACCCCGGCAAACGCAGGGAAAACAACGAGGACCGCCTGCTGGTGCTTCCGGAGTGCCGTCTCTTCGTGGTGGCCGACGGTATGGGTGGCCACGCGGCGGGGGAAGTGGCCAGCGGTATGGTGGTCTCGGTTCTCGAAGAGGTCTGCCGTGGCGCTTTTGGCTCCGCCGGGGAGTCAGACCCTCCACCCGAACCGGACCAGGTGCTGAATACCGCCCTGACCACGGCCAACCGCAAGGTGTTCGGGCAGGGCATGGAAAACCCGGCACAGCGGGGCATGGGGTCCACGGCCAGCGTGCTGCTCATCGGTGGCGATGACTGCTACACGCTGGGCCACGTTGGCGACAGCCGGATTTACCGTTTCTACGACGGGGAGATCACCCAGCTGACCACCGACCACTCCCTGGTCCAGGAACAGCAGGACCTCGGCCTGCTCAAGGAAGAGGATGCGGCCACCCACCGGTTGAAGAACGTGATCACCCGCTCCATCGGCGGCCGGGAAGAGGTGGAAGTGGACACCGCTCGCGGGCGCTGCGGAGAGGGGGATATTTTTCTTCTCTGCTCCGACGGGTTCTCCAACGAAGTGACCCCCGAAGAGATGGCCGCGATTCTCTCCGGCCCGGGGAGCCTGGAGCAGAAGGCCGACCGCTGTATCGACCTGGCCAACGAGAAAGACGGCACCGACAACATCACCGTGGTGCTGGTGAGCGCCGGCCGTGATACCGCTGACCAGGATCCGGCGGACGCCGGGGAATCGGCCTCCGGGGGTGTCGCGGATGAAGCGGCGAAAACGGTCATCTCCGGGAATCTGGCTGATACCGCACTGAAGGCCGCCCCACCGAAGAAGAAAGGTAAAGGCACCCGCCTTGCCGTCATTTTCTTTTTCATTCTAATTCTGGCTGCAGCGGCCTGGTTCTTCCTCTTCTAATCGACGATGCAAAAAAATGGGGCAGGCGTTCGCCTGCCCCGTTCTGTAAACGACGTCAGTTGCCGAGGATCATCGAAGTGACGGTCTTGTCGTTGCCGCCCATGGAGACCATCAGGCCGTTCTGCTTGCCACTGGGCACGTCGATCTGACATCCCTCCGGAGCCGCGCCGGTGAGCTGGTGCAGAATGTCCACCGCCTGCCGGACCCCGGTGCCTCCGGTGTAGTGACCGAAGCCCACCAGTCCGCCGGTGGCGTTGGTGGGAATGGCGCCGCCGACCTTCGTCTCTTTCGCCTTCACCAGGTCGCCGCCCTTGCCGTAGTCGGCGAAACCGGTGGCTTCCAGCATCAGCAGGCCGGTGATGGTGAAGCAGTCGTGGACTTCCAGCACGCCGATGTCATCGGGTTTCAGACCGGCCATGGCGTAAGCCATTCCGGCAGCCGTGGCCGAAGTCTTTAGCCTGGTGGGGTCGTCATCGTGCCGGGTCAGGTCGGCCTCGCACTGGCCAAAACCCTTGATCAGCACCGCGTTGCTCTTGTCGATGCCGAGTTTCTGCAGCCCCTCTTCCGAGGCGATGATGCAGGCCGAGGCGCCGTCGGACACTTTGGAGCAGTCGAACACGTTGAGGTGCGAGAGAAACGCCTTGGGGTTCGGCGGGGTCATCCCGGTGGCAAACGGATCGGAGAAACTGTTGTGGTGTTCCTGGGCCTTGGGGTTGTTGCGGGCGTTCTCCACGGCCTGGGCATACCAGAGCGCCATGGCCTCGCGAACCTCGTCCGTGCCGAACTTCTCCTGGTAGGCGGCGGCGCGCTCGGAAAAGCGGCCGGGGAAGAAATAGGCGTGGCCGTTCTTGCGCTCCGAGGCGTAGTGCCCGGCACCGGCGAGGATGTCGGCGCCGTAAATCGCCTTGACCGTGTTCTGAACTTCGACGCCCACCACCAGCGCCACATCGGCGGTTTCGGCGAGGACGCTCTTCATCCCCGTGTAGAGGCCGAGGCCACCCGAACCGCAGGCGCCTTCCACCCTGGTGCACGGCTTGTATTCCAGCGACGGGTGGATGGTGGGGATCATGCCGGCCAGGTTGCCCTGGCGGTTGAAGCGGGCGGCCATGAAGTTGGAGATGATCCCTTCGTCGATCACTTCCGGGTCGTTGATCTGGGCCAGCACGCCCTCGCCGGCTTCCTTGATGTAATGTTCCAGGCCGGGCCGGGCTTTCTTCGGGTGGAACTCCTTTCTTCCGGAGCCGAAGGACACCGTGTTGAATCCGGCAGCGATGTAAACGTTTTTTCTCAGCTTCATTCTCGTCTCCCTCCCAGCATCGGCGGCGTGCCGGAGCCTCGGGGCCCGGGGTTTCCGCCGGTGGAGCGGCTGTTGCTTACAGGTAGTCGTTGATCGGGCCGTAGAGGTGGAAGAACCCGGTGGTCAGCACACCGTTGACGTCGTCGTCGTTGGCCGCCACGCCGTCAGCCACCAGTTCCTTGCCGATCTCGTATGAGCGTTTGTGATAGCGCCGGGTCAGCTTGGCGCCCAGGGAGTCGACTTCGTCCAGTGCCGCAAAGTAGGTCTTCAGCTTGTCCTGCTTGCCCGGATCCATCAGCAACGCTTTCCATGGAGCGTGCTCCGCGGGTAACTGCCCCAGTTCGGCATCGATCTTGCCCGACCACCCGTCGGCATCGAACATCCTGTATTCCCCGGTTTCCAGGTCGTAGACCCCTGCCGGGCGGCCCCGCTCATACTTGATGAAGCCGTCCTTCTGGCTGCCGTCGGAGTTCTGACCGCCGAGAACCTTCCGTTCCACCATGGCATCGATCAACTCGTCCTGCAGCTCTTCCTCCAGGTGCTCGTTCATCACCCGGAGAATGCACTGGAAGACGTCGATACCCACATAGTCGATCAGCTGGAAAATACCCATCGGACGGACCATGAAGTCCTGGCTCACCCTGTTCATCGCGTAGATGGCGCCGGGCATGGTCATCTCGCCCTGCAGCCGCCGCACCTCGTCCATGGCATGGATGCCGTCACGCATGAAGTGGCCGTTGCCGATGAACCCGGCGATATCGTTGGCCGGGATGATTTTTTTACGCAGCCGCCTGGCGATCTCCGCCGAGATCTCTTTTACCTCGGGCAGGGTGTTGTCCGAGGAGATCAGTTCGGCCAGCTTCTGCACCGCGGGGGGGTTGTAGAAGTGGAAGCCGATGATCCGGCCGCCCAGGCCGGCCTGTTCGTCCACCTGCTTGATCGGGATCGATGAGGTGTTGGTGAAGAAGAAGGCGTTGTCATCACAGATGTCCTTCAGCCGGCTGAAAATCTGCACTTTGACGTCCACCTTCTCCACGATGGCCTCGAAGACCATCCGCGAGCCGGCGGCCATCCCCACGTCAGTGCTGCAGCGACAGAGCAGCAGCGCATCCGAGATGAACTCGTCGATGATCTCGCCGTTCTCCACCAGGTCCTCGCGATCCTGGTACAGCTGGCGCAGGGTCACGGTGGATTTCTCGGCCAGCTTGCAGAGCTGGGTTCTGAGGTAGCCCATCAGGCCGGCCAGAGCTTCGTCACTGACGTCGATCAGGTTCAGCTTGTACTGGCGATCCTTGTTTTCAGGTTTCAGTCTGGTGGCAGCCATTTCGTTGGCCAGCAAGAGGGCGATGCCGCTGCCCATCTTTCCGGCTGCCCCGATAACGGTGACGTTTTCTAGCCTCCTGTCCAGATCCATGATTCCTCCTCAACAGCTGGGGTAAAAGGGGTGTTTCAATCCAGCACTAGATTCCCGCGCACGGGAGTTCGTATTAAAGGCCATGGGGCCGATAGCGGTTTCCGAGGGAGGCCGGCGGGCCGCGGGGCGGCCAGCCGGTAAACCAAACAGATTATATGGGAAAGGTACGGCTCCTGGCAATGATTCACTGCGTGGACATTGCCGGGCGTTGGGGATACAATCGGTTTCAGGAAAGAATATGGGCCAGGCCCTGTCCGGGAGGATATTGCGATGAAGCGGGTTCCTGCGTTGTTACTTTTGTTCGTGCTGGTCCAACTGGCCGGTCCCTGGGGCTGGAATGTCGCTGCCGGTGACGGGATCATCCGCCAGGGTGTGCTGATTCCCTATGAAATCAGAGGGCCTGAGGGCTGGTCCTACCAGGCGGAGCCGCACCAGTTTGTGCTCGGTGTTTTCAGGCCCGAGGGTGACGACCCCTACCCCTTCATCAGCCTGACCATGGCGGGCGGATCGAACAATATGAATCATACGGGTGGACCGCTCCAACAGGAGGTGACCCCGGAAGCTCTGCAGGAGGCCAATCTCTACGCGAGGCCGGGAGCCCGCCTGCTGTCCAGCCGCTGGCTGGGTGAGGAGGACGATCAGTATCTGTTGGCCGAATTCTCCTGGTCCTCGGTTTTCGGCGAAATCCGGTCGATCAAGGCCTTCCACCCCTGGGGTGATGCCGTGCTGACGGTGACCGCCACCTGTCTCGCCGCCGATTTCGAGGAATACCAGCCGGTCTTACTGGAATCGATAATGAGCGTGCGGATCAAGGGTTTTGCCGAGTCGAAAGGGCGAAAGAAGCAGAAGGAACAGAGCGGCGAGGACGCCTGGCTGTATAGCGATTAGTCCTGCCGGCTGGCCAGCCGACGGGTCTCAACCCCTCCTCCGCAATCCTGCAGCAGTTCGGCCGTGTGGGGATGGCAGGTGAAGAGCAGAACCTGCCCCCCCGAGGCAAACTCCCTGATGGCGGCGGCCAATCCGGCGACCCGGTCCGGGTCGGCATTGACCAGGACGTCATCCATCAGCAGCGGCAGCGGACTGCCCCGGTCCGCATGGTCTCCGGCCAGGGCCAGACGCAGGCAGAGGTAGAGTTGCTCTGCCGTTCCCCTGCTCAGGTCAGCGGTCCCCACCCGGCTCCCGTCACCGCCAAGCAGGGTCAGACTGTTGCCCTCCGCTTCGTGGACCACCTGGATGTATCTCCCGCCGGTGACCGTGCTGATCAGACCCGATGCCCGATTCAGGACCGCCGGCTGACGGCCGGCGATGTATTCCCGCAGCGCTTGCTCCACCAGCCCGCGGGCGGTGACCAGCAGGCGCCACTGACCGGCCTCTTCGTCCAGACGGGAGCGCAGCGTCTGGGCTTCGGTCTCCAGGGCGGGGAGGTCCGCCGACTGCTCCAGTGCTTCCCGCTGCCGGCGCAGCGCTTCGGTTCTTCTGATCGCCTGGTCACGCCGTTCCACCGTCCCGGCCAGTTGCTGCCTGACCCGGGCCAGCGCTCGTTCCCAGGAGCTCACCGAGCCGCTGTCCAGCTCTTCGACAAAAGTTGCCGCCTGCCGGTCCACACCGGTGCGCGCGGCCACCAGTGCGTCCACCTGTCGTATGGTCTGCTCCAGTGACTGCCGCCGGGCCGTTGCGGAGAGCGTTCGGCGCAAGCCGGCCAGGTCGCTGGCGGCGGCGGCCAGGTTCGCCGCCGAATCGGCGGCCCGGCGTTCGCGCTCCACGGATTCCAGCCGGCGAGCCCGGAGATGCCGCATCACGCTGACCGTCAGCGCCAGGACGGAGGCACTTGCCCCGACGGCATAGAGAGCCACTGACAGCCAGTTTTCAGTCCGCAGGCACCAGAACAGACCGGCCGCCGACGCCACGGCGAGGAAGACCGGCACCGCCCACTTCCGGGTCGGCTGTCCTCCGCTTTCCCGGTCCTGGTCCGCTTCATCCTCCAACCGGTCCACCAGACGGCTCAGCCGGTCACCGGGGTCTTCGAACTCCGCCCCGGCCGGCAGCAGGGCCAAAAGCTCAGCGGCCTGCCGCCGCTGGTTCCAGGAGGGCCAGAGCTCCAGCAGCCGCTCCAGCCGTTTTTCCTCCGAGCGGAGACGGTCCGCCTCACGGGACTGCTGCTCAAGCTCCAGACACTGCTCCTCCTCCTCGCGCACCAGGTGGGGGTGCCGGTCCAGCTCGTTTCTGGCCGTGGTGATCCGTTCCTCCAGTCGGGTGAGCTGCCCCAGGGTGCTGCCGATGGCCGAGCGGCCCCGCGGCCGGAGCAGCTGGCCGGCCTGGTGGCCCAGCGTGTCCAGCGCCTCCCGGGCACTCCGCCCCGCCCCGGTGATGCCGGCGGCGAACAGTCGCCGACCGATGCCGCCCGTGTCGAGGGCCGCAAAGTCGTTGAGCTCGGAGAGACCGAAGGCGAAGATGCTGCGAAAGACGGCCTGGTCCAGTCCGCCGAGTATTTTCTCCAGGTCCTCGCCGGTGCCCAGCCGGCCCCCGGGCAGCGTGACCAGCGGCGGCCTCAACCGACCGGCCTCCCGCTGGACGATCAGCGGTCCGGCTGCGGTGTCGAGGAACAGGCGGCCGCCGTGTCGTCCACCATGCAGCGGCGGATATTGCGGGTCACGGCTCCGGCGGTCCGGAAACCCGAAGAGCACCCCGCGGACAAAGGCGATCATCGTGCTCTTCCCCGACTCGTTGGGTCCGAGGACCACGGTGAGGCCGTCACCCAGGTCGCGGCACTCCTCCTGGTGGAAGAGACCGAAGCCGTCGATGGACCAGCCGCGGATGATCATCGTTCCGGCTCCAGCAGGTCGAGGGCCCGGTCCAGGGCGCGGCCGAGCAGGTCCTGCAGTGCGGTCTCGTCGAGAGGCCTGTTGCGCCGGGCCATCCCGTGCATCAGCGGGGCCGAACCCACCTGCTGCTCAACGAACCGCCGCAGTGCCCCCGGGTCGGCGGCCAGCCGGCGCTGGAGCCGGATCACCGCTGCCGAGAAATCATCCCGTCGCTCCAGCGCCGCCAAATCCCGGGACGAGCGGGTTCGGTCCTCTATCGACTCCCACCAGAACAGGGGGCCGTCCCGGCGTTCGCCGTGACGCAATTCCTCCAGCATCTCGTCCAGCAGGCCCGGCCTGTTCAGCCGGGTGTGCAGCGGTCCGTCCCCGGTGAGGGTCGTCCGCAACACCAGGTGCCGTCCCTCGTGCTCCGTTCGGATGGCCTCCGCGCGGTCCAGCAGGGCCTGATTCAACGCGGCCAGGTCCTGCAGACCGCCGGCGAGGATCTCCTCGTTGACGAAGCGGACGCGGTCCAGCGCAACGAAGCGGACCGAACGGACGGAGTTGTCCGTTGCTTCCGCCACCAGTGCCCCCTTGGGGCCTGTCTCGGCAGGGGAGAGGCTCCGGCCCTGCAGGTTGCCAGGGTAGGCGATCCACGGCCCGCCCTCGGCCAGCATCCGGCGGCGGTGCAGGTGGCCCAGCGCCCAGTAGTCCAGGCCGGCGGACAGCAGGTCTTCCACGCGGCAGGGACTGTATGGGGCATGGGCCGGGTCGCTTCCGGCGTGACAGTGCAGCAGCCCCACCTGCAGGCCCGCACCCTCGGGCGGGTGAAAACGGAGCGCCAGGTTGTCCGTCTCGTGCCGCTGTCCATAACTGATGCCCTGGACCACGGCCAGACGTTGACCGTCCTTTTCCACGGCGACCCGCTGCACCTCTCCCGGTTCAAAGATGGTCACCCCGGCGGGCCAATCGCGCACCGCGGACCAGCCGCCAGCCGGGTCGTGGTTACCATGTACGACGAAGACCTGGATCCCCCTCCGCGACAGCCGCTGGAACCCGCGGAGCAGCCGCAGCTGGGCCCGGAGGCCCCGCTCCGCGCCGTCGTAGATATCCCCGGCCAGCAGGAGGAAGGCCGCGTCCACCCGGATGGTCAGGCGGACCAGGTCGTCGAAGGCCTCCAGGGAGGCTTCACGCAACTGGTCGGCGATCTCCGGGGAGAGCCGGGCCATGCCGCTGAACGGTGTGTCCAGGTGGAGGTCGGCCGCGTGAACGAATCTGAAGTCCATGCACCTGTCCTGATAACGGCCTGAACTTGTCTGCGGTCTCGCCGGTGTCGCTGTGGTGGGGGAGCGTTTTATGAAAGTATGGCAATGGAACCGGTCCGGGTCAAGCGGGCCCCCCGGGTGGGGCATTGAAATAAATCATGTCCATCGTGGAAAATTTCCTGTTGTGCAACACCGAAGGGGCGGGTATTATTTACGCTAACTATGGAACTTGAGTGTGCCGAAATACCTAAGAGAGGCAAGTTGTTGAAATAATAGATATTGTCTTCGGACTGACGTTTTTTGTGACTTATGACTGTTTTTTCTGTCTTTGATGCGAGACGCAGTCTCGCATTGCCGGTTCAGGTATCACATATTTTGGGACTCTGCAGGGAATGAACGGACCCCTGGCAAGCAGGATGAATCCAGTGGAGGCCGGCAACACCATCGCTGTGGCGGTGGTGGGGTGCGGCTATTGGGGGCCGAACCTGATCCGCAATTTTCACTCCTGCCCGCTGACAAGACTTGCCTGGCTCTGTGACCTGAACGAAGAGCGGCTGGGAAACGTGTCCGCCGCGTATCCCGGTGTACGGACCACCATCAACGCCCTGGACGTATTGAACGACCCCGCTGTGGACGCCGTGGCCGTGGCCACACCGGTGAGCAGCCATTTCCCCGTCGCCCGGGCGGCGATGGAACGGGGCAAGCACGTGCTGCTGGAGAAACCCCTGGCGTTGAGTGTGGACCAGGGGAGGGAACTGGTGGAGCTGGCCCGGCGGTCGGGACTGAAGCTGATGTGCGACCACACATTCTGCTACACCGCTGCGGTGCAGAAGATCCGCGAGGTGGTGCAGCGGGGCGACCTCGGCGAACTGCTCTACTTCGACTCGATCCGGGTCAACCTGGGACAGTTCCAGGACGACTGCAACGTGGTCTGGGACCTGGCGACCCACGACCTCTCGATCATCGACTTCGTGGTGGACAAAAAACCGGTTTCGGTGAGCGTCCACGGGGTGAGCCACGGGGGCAACGGGCGGGCCAGCATGGCCTACCTCTCCCTCAACTTCGACGATGTCTTCATCGCCCACATTCATGTCAACTGGCTCTCCCCGGTGAAAATCCGGATGACCATGATCGGGGGGCGGGAGAAGATGCTGGTCTGGGACGACATGGAACAGTCGGAAAAGATCAAGATCTACGACAAGGGGATCGACGTGGACGTAACCCGTCCCGAGGAAAAGATCCGGCGGCTGATCTCCTACCGTTCGGGCGACATGTATTCGCCGAATATCTCGCAGACCGAAGCGCTCTCCCAGGTGGTTCAGGAGTTCGCCTGCAGCATCCGCGATGACCGGAAGCCGCTCACCGACGGCGCCGACGCCCTGCGTGTTCTGGCCATTCTCGAGGCCGCCGACCGGTCGATCAAGGCCCACGGGGCCAACATCCCCATCGAGGTCTGACCATGGAGTTCTGCCGCATCGCGCCTGATGTACAGCTGGGCGCCGGGGTGCAGATGCACGCCTTTGTCAACCTCTACGGCTGTGTGGTGGGTGACCGGACAAAGATCGGCACTTTTGTGGAAATCCAGAAGGGCGCACGGGTGGGGAGCGACTGCAAGATTTCCAGCCACACCTTTATCTGCGAGGGGGTGGAGATCGGCGACGGCGTTTTTATCGGGCACAACGTGACGTTCATCAACGACCGCCGGCCGCGGGCCACCGGGGAGGACGGGGCGCTGCAGACCGAGCAGGACTGGACGCCGGTGCCCACCAGGGTGGAGGAGCGGGCGTCCATCGGGTCGGGCGCCACCATCCTCTGCGGAGTGACCATCGGCGCCGGGGCCATGGTCGGCGCGGGCAGCGTGGTGACCCGGGATGTGCCGCCCGATGAAACCTGGGCCGGAAACCCGGCCCGCTGTCTGGGGGGCGGAGGGCGATGAACAGGGTGCCGATGATCGATCTCCCGGCCCAGCACCGGGAACTGAAGGGCGAGATTCTTGCCCGCTGGGAGGCGATCCTCGACTCGGGCGCCTTTGTGGGCGGCAGGGAAGTGGAGGCCTTCGAGGAGGAATTTGCCGCGGCCTGCTCGGCCCCGCACTGCGTGGCGGTGAGCAGCGGTACCGATGCCCTGTACTTCACCCTCAGGGCGCTGGGCCTGGAACCGGGAGACGAAGTGATCACCGTGGCCAACACGTTCATCGCCACCGCCGCGGCCATCGTCCAGGCGGGGGGAGAGGTGGTTTTTGTCGACGTCGAACCCGGGACCTGCACCCTCGATCCGGCCAAGCTCGAGGCGGCGGTCACCCGGCGCACCCGCGGCATCCTGCCGGTGCACCTCTTCGGCCAGACCGCAGACATGGATTCGATCAACCGTTTTGCCGGGGAGCGGGGTCTCTGGGTGGTGGAGGACGCCTGCCAGGCCCACCTGGCCGAATACCGTGGCCGCCCGGCAGGTTCAATGGGCAGTGCGGCGGCGTTCTCCTTCTACCCGGCAAAGAACCTCGGCGCCTGCGGTGAGGCCGGGGCGGTGGTGACCGGCGACCAGGGCCTGGCCCACACGGTCCGAATGCTGCGCCACCAGGGGCAGTCAGATAAAAATGTCCACGAGGTCCGGGGAGGCAACGGGCGTTGCGACGCCCTGCAGGCTGCGGCGCTGCGGGTCAAACTCTCGCGGCTCCCCCGCTGGAACCAGCGGCGGTGCGAGCTGGCCAGCCGCTACCGCCGGCGCCTGGAACGGCTGTCCGGCGTCGAGCTGCCGGTGGAGGGCGAGGGCCGGACCCATGTCTATCACCAGTTCGTCATCCGACTGGACCGGCGTGACGACGTGGCCGGGGAACTGCGGCGGCGCGGCGTGGAGACGGGCGTCCACTACCCGGTACCCCTGCACCAAACGCCGCCGTTTCGCCACCTGGCGCCCGCGGAGGGCGCCCTCGGCGTGACCGAGCGGTGCGCCCGGCGGCAGTTGTCCCTGCCCATCTTTGCCGAAATGACCGATGGTCAGGTGGACCAGGTCTGCCGCGAGCTGGAGCGGGCACTGGAGAAGATCAACAGCCTGGAGGCAGCCCGATCATGTTCCTGAAGGGCAAGCAGGTGCTGGTGACCGGCGGCGCCGGATTTATCGGGTCCCACCTGGTGGATTTACTGGTGGACATCGGTTGCCGTGTGCGCATCCTGGACAACCTGGTCACCGGGAAGCTGGCAAATCTTGCCGGCCATTCCGGTAACCGGGAGGTGGAGCTGGTCGAGGGCAGCGTCAGCGAGACGGCGCAGGTGTTCAACGCCCTGGCCGGCGTGGACGTGGTGTTCCATCTGGCCTGCCTCGGGGTCCGGCACTCGCTGCTGCACCCGCAGGAAAACCACAGGGTCAACGCCGGCGGGTCGCTGACCGTGGCCCAGGCGGCCTGTGACCGGGGTGTCTCCCTCTATGTCCACATCTCCTCCTCGGAGGTCTATGGCACGGCCCATTCAGTGCCGATGAACGAGGACCACCCCACCATGCCGCGCACGGTGTACGGGGCGAGCAAGCTGGCCGGGGAGGCCTATGTCCGGGCCCTGCGCAACAGCCGTGGGCTGCCGGCAATGATGCTGCGGCCGTTCAACACCTTTGGCCCGCGGTCGCACCACGAGGGGCTGGCCGGGGAGGTGATCCCCAAGTCGATCGTTCGCGCGCTGACCGGCGAACCGCCGGTGATTTTCGGCGACGGTGACCAGACCCGCGATTTCACCTACGTCACCGATGTGGCCCGGGCCCTGGTCTCCGCGGCCCAGTGCGATGCCGCCGTGGGCCGGACGCTCAACGTGGGCAGCGGCCGTGAGATCACCGTCCGGCGTTTGGTGGGGATGATCATCAGCCAGGCGGGACACCTGGCCCGGGAGCCGCGCCGAATGCCGCGGCGGCCGGGTGACGTGGACCGTCTCTATTCCGATGCTTCGCGCTTCAAGGCGCTCACCGGCTGGGCGCCCGAAGTGGGCCTGGAGGAGGGGTTGACCCGCACGGTGGACTGGTTCCGCCACCACCCCGCCGGGCTCCGTACGCTGGCCGGTGAGGAAGTGGCCCGCAACTGGGAAGAGGTACGATGATCCCGATCATCAAACCACTGCTCGGTGAGGAGGAGGCGGAGGCGATCCGCCAGGTGGTGCTCTCCGGCTGGGTGACCCAGGGGCCGAAGGTCGCCGAGTTCGAGAGGGCCTTCGCCCGTTACACCGGCGCGGCCCACGCCTGTGCCGTGTCCAGTTGCACCGCCGCCCTGCACCTGGCCCTGCGCGGCGCCGGCGTGGGGCCCGGGGACGTGGTGGCCACGGTGAGCCACAGTTTTATCGCCACGGCCAATGCGGTGCGTCTGTGCGGCGCCGAGCCGGTCTTTGCCGACATCCTGCCCGAAACCTTCTGCATCGACCCCGACAGCCTGCACCGCCTGCTGGACAAGGAGTTCGAGCCGCGAAAAGAAGGGTACTACTTCCGTGATCTGTCGCGGATCGCGGTGGGTGAGTCCCCGCTGGCCGGGCGGACGGCCGCGGGACGCCTGGCCGCCATCGTGCCGGTGCACCAGATGGGCTTTCCCGCAGACCTGGGGCGGGTCATCGAGCTCGGTGCTCGCTACGGGGTGCCGGTGGTGGAGGATGCGGCCTGTGCCGCGGGCAGTGCGCTGGCCGCTGAAGAGGCGGACTGGGAGCGGGTGGGGCGGCCCCGGGGCCAGACCGCCTGTTTCAGCTTTCACCCGCGCAAACTGATCACCACCGGCGACGGCGGAATGATCACCACCACGGACGGCGACCTTGACGCCCGGTTCAGGGTGCTGCGCCACCACGGGATGGACGTCTCCGACGAGAAGCGCCACCGCTCGGACGAGGTGATCGTGGAGCGCTACCTGGAGACCGCCTACAACTACCGGATGACCGACATCCAGGCGGCCATGGGACTGGTGCAGCTGGACAAGCTGGAGGAGAACATCGCCGAGCGCCGGAGGCTGGCCGGGCTGTACACCGACCTGCTGGACGGCATCCCGTGGCTGGAGCCGCCGCGCCCGGCAGTTCATACCCGTCCCAACTGGCAGAGCTACCCGGTGCGTCTGCTGGAGGACACGCCACTGAACCAGGCGGACCTGATGCAGACCCTGCTGCGCCAGGGGATTGCCAGCCGCCCCGGGATCATGAACGCACACCAGGAGGAGCCCTACCGGCCGGCCGGCTGGTCGCTTCCCCGCAGCGAGGAGGCGCGGGAACGGGTGCTCATCCTGCCGCTTTTCTCCGGTATGGGCGCGGAGAGCGTGGAGACGGTGGCCGCGGCCATCCGCCGCGCCTTCGGGTTTTGAGGGGGGTGGCGGCGTGAAACCCTCGGCGATCATTCTCGGTGCCGGAATGAGTGGTCTGGCTGTGGCCTGGGGGCTGGCCGAGGCCGGCTGCCGGGTCACCCTGATCGAGGCCCAGCCGCGGGTGGGCGGTCTGGCCGGCAGTCACTTCAGCCGCGGCTACACCTTTGACTACGGGCCGCATTCCTTCTACTCCAAGGATCCCGAAGTGTTCCGGCGAATCAAGGATCTGCTGGGCGACGACCTGCTGGAATACGGCCCGCTGTATGGCGGCAAGAAGATCGTCTTTCGCGGCCGGACCCTCGACTACCCGTTGAGCGTCGCCTCGGCCGCGGCCAACCTGCCGCCCCAGGTCCTGCTGCGCTGCGGTATGGACTACGTCTTTTCCGCGATCCGCCGCGGCTGCACCCGGCCCAGGGTGGACAACTTCCGCGACTGGATCGTGCTGCACTTTGGCCAGGGGCTCTACGATCACTTTTTCGGCCCGTTCTCCAGCAAGACCTGGGGCGTGCCGCCGGAGACCCTGGCCGCCAACTTCGCCTCCGAGCGCATTCCACGAATCAGCCCCTGGCGGCTGCTCCGGGCGCTCTTCCGTGTTCCCGGACGGTCGGGAGGTAAGAAGAGCGGACCACTGCAGGGGCAGTCCGGAGCAGTGCAGATTCACTACCCGAGGAAGGGTTACTGGCAGATCAGCCACGCCATCGCCGAACAGGTCCGGGCCGCCGGAGGGGAGATCCACCTGGCAAGCCGGGTGAAGGAACTGAGCCTCGACGGCACTCGTGTCCGGAGCATCCGGTTCGACAATGACAACGGCGGTGGTCATGTGGCGGCCGACTGGGTGGTCTCCACGCTGCCGGTGCCGGAGCTGGTGGGCGCCATTCCGGGCCTGGACGAGGAAACCCGCCGCTGGGGTCTGGGGCTGACCTATCGCGGCCTGGCGCTGCTCTACCTGGAGGTCGCCCGGCCCCAGGTGCTCGACACGCGTGTGGTCTACTTTCATGACCAGGACATCCTCTTTCAGCGGGGGAGCGAAGTCCGTCACCTCAGTCCCGAGACGGTGCCCGGGACCGGGCGGACCGGCCTGACCCTGGAGATCACCGACAGCGGCGGGATGAGCGACGCCCAGCTGCTGGAGAAATCGGTTGCCGGGCTGGAGCGGCTGGGACTGCTGGATGCCTGGGAAGTGGAAAACCACAGCGTGGTCCGCCGGCCCTATTGCTACCCGGTGTACACTGTGGACTACCAGGAACGGCTGCAGCGATACCTGGAGGGGATGAGCCGGATCGAAAACCTGCGGCACTGCGGCCGGCAGGCGCTCTTCCGCTACGTCGACGTCTACCAGTGCCTGCAGATGGGCCTGGCCGCCGCGCAGGGCATTGTCGACGGGACCGCACCCGGGGAGATGAATGGCATCGTCTCCTCCTGGGGCGAAGTGAAGAACTGATCGACCATGAACAGACAGCCCTCCCAGCGCGCCATGTTCCTGCTTCTGCTCGCCGTGGGCCTGTTCTATCTCTTCAGTTTCCGGCAGGGCCACGTCTGGACCGGTGACTTTGCCCAGTATCTGCAGCACGCGGATCACCTGGCCGGCGGCGAGCCCTACGCCCTCTCCGGGGTGGCGGTGAGCCGGCTCATCACTCCGTCGCCGTACCCCGATGCCTACCCCCCGGTTTACCCCGCGGTGCTGGTCCCGTTCCAGGCCCTGTTCGGGCCCGACCTCGAAGCCCTCAAGCTGATCAACCTGATTTTCTTCATCCCGGCGCTCTTCCTGATGGCCCGGCTCTTCACCCGCCGGCTGGAGCCCGTTTCTCTGCTGGCGGTCCTGGCCCTGGTGGCCCTCAATCCCCACTGCTGGCAGATGAAGGACTCCATCCTGTCCGACATCCCGTTCATCTTCTTTACCTATGCCGCCCTGCTGGCGGTCCGGAGGTCAGCCGAAGCCACCAGCGGTTCCCACTGGGCCCGCTACGGGTTCCTCGCCGCCGGCCTGCTGGCCTATCTCTCCTTTGCCACCCGGACCGCGGGGGTCGTCGTCCTGCCGGCGGCCATCCTGCTCGACCTGCTGCGAACCCGCCGGATCTCGGCACCGACCTTCAAAGCGGGTCTCATCGCCCTGCCGGTGGCTGTGGTGCAGTTTTTTACCTTACCCGGTGGCGCCGGGTATCTGTCCTGGATTGGTGAGGCCGACTGGCGGGTCTATCTCTTCAGTCTGATGCTGCGTCTGCGCAACTACGTGGGCCTCTGGGGCGCGGAGAGCCCTATACGGCTGTGCATCGTGGTGGCCGCCCTGGCCGGGGTGGCGCTGCTCTACCTCTTCCTGCGGCGCCTGATCAAGGGGCCGGATCTGATCGACATCTTTTTCATTCTCTACCTGCTGGTCCTGCTGATCTATCCCGGCGGGTCCCCGCGCTACCTTGTGCCGATCTTTCCTATTCTGCTCCTCTACCTCTTCGAGGGGATTGACCGGCTCTTCACCCGAAACCGGCTGCGAACCCTGGCGCGGACGGGCCTGATTCTGGCCCTGCTGCTTTCCTACGGCACCAGCTATATCCGGCTCAACCTCCGTACCATCCCCAACGGGGTCACTGGCCCGGAGGCCACGGCATTTTTCGAGCACATCCGGGCGAACACCGCCGAGGACGATGTCATCATCTCCATTCGCCCACGGATTGTGCATTACTATACCGGCCGGGTCTCGGGGCCCTACTACCGGCCCTTCGAGGACTGGTTCAGACGGTGGGAGATGGCCCGGGGCAAGCGGCAAGGAACGGATCAGGATGCCGCCTCCGCCGACCAGCTCTGGCGCCTGGAGGTGATGCGCGAGGTGAGCGCCGATTACCTGTTGCAGATCGAATTCTTTGACTACGACCGGGTACTGCTGGCCGACCTGGT
The DNA here is from genome assembly GCA_963836075.1 of uncultured Acidobacteriota bacterium. Classification (GTDB taxonomy): domain Bacteria; phylum Acidobacteriota; class JAQAZP01; order JAQAZP01; family JAQAZP01; genus JAQAZP01. The sequence continues at coordinate 969,950 of CAWIIB010000001.1, read as the reverse complement.
GACCCGCCACCCCGAGCTCTTCTCACTGGTCCACCAGACAGAGCATTTCAGGCTCTACCGGATTGACTGGGATGATTGAGAGGGTTGGCGGAGGCGTGTGGGAATCGAACCCACCGCGGCATGATCTCCCATACCGCCACTGGATTTGAAGTCCAGGGAGCACACCAGCACCCATTCGCCTCCTCAAGCCGATGGGAGGGGCATTGTAGCCAACAGCAGGAAGAGCGTCAACCGGACCTGGGAATGAACTTTTATCCGTGGTAAAACGTAAACCGCAGTGAGTGACCGGATAACGGCTGTAACTCGGGGTGACCATACCCTTTTGCCTGCCGCAAAAGGGGTTCTCCGGCAGCCCCGGTTGAAATTGACAACCCGGACACCCTGTGCTAGATTAGCGCCTCTTCAACGGCCCGGCTGCCCTCAGAGCCTGGTTTTGGAACATGGCGCGGCAACCGGCACCGCATGGCGGGGCATCAGTTGGAGGAGCAAACAATGGATGATCAGACAGTGAATCAGGAAGAAAAAAAATCGGAACAGGTTCCGCCCGTGGGTGACAAACCCACCGATCCCGATGAAGCCCCGGTGATGGACCGCTTCATGACCTTCCTCAAGGGCGTGGGCTCACGGGTCCAGTTCGAGGGCGGCCGTGCCTGGATGATCACCAATCTCCGGCTGGAAATCGCCAAGACCAAGCGGCAGAAGGGCAAGAAGATCACCGAGATGGGCGAGCAGGCCCTGCAGATGTTCCACGACGGACAGTTGAAGGAAGAGGATCTGAAGCCGCTCTTCGAGGAGATCCTCGAATTCGACCGCCAGGTCCTGGACCGTGAGGCCCGCATCGAAGACCTCGAGGCCCAGGCCTTCGAGGAGGAGCAGGAAGAGGCCGCAGCCAAGGCCGAGACCCCTGCTCCCAAGGAACCGGTCACCCCGCCCACCGCGGACGTGCCGGCCCCCGAAGAAGAGAAGAAGGACGAGTAGATCAAGGAGCCCTCAGGGACTCCTGAAAAAGATATACGTGGGGCTGTGGCGCAGTTGGGAGCGCGCGTGACTGGCAGTCACGAGGTCAGGGGTTCGATCCCCCTCAGCTCCACCATTTTTGATCTCATGTGAACCCCTCATTCCCGAGGGGTTTTTCTTTGTCTGGTCATCGAACGTCAAGTGGAGAAGGCGAAGAGATCGCGGTGTCGGAGAAAACGAATTGCCTCCATGTGAACATGGTATAATCCTGTATTCAGTGAGTTGGGGCGCCCATTTGCTACCCAACACGATACTGCCATGATTCATGCCCGCTTCAAGCGTGGAGGAAAGCACAAATGAGAGTTGTGCATGGTCTTTTCATCGCAGTGTTGTTTTTTTGCTTTCTTCTCCCGACGACAACCGAAGCACAGTTGTTTTATCCCAGCCTGGAATACGAGGCCGGTAACTGGCCTCTTTCAGTCGCCATCGGCGACCTGAACGGTGACAACAATCCGGACCTGGTTGTGGTGAACAATTACAGTGATACGGTTTCGGTGATGCTGGGCAATGGGGACGGCTCCTTCCAGGCTGCCGTGAACTACGGGACCGGTGGGTTTCCTGTTTCTGTGGCCATCGGCGACCTTGATAACGATGGCAAGCCGGACCTGGCCGTGGCGAACTACGACGACAACAACCTCTCGGTTCTTCTGGGCAACGGGGACGGAACCTTTCAGGCCGCCGTGAATTTCTACGGGCCCGGTATTGCTCCTTATTCCGTCGCCATCGGTGACCTGAACGGCGATAAAAATCCGGACCTGGTCGAAGCGAATTCATACAGCGACAACGTCTGGGTGTGGCTGGGCGACGGTGACGGCTCATTCTCGGCCAACATGAATTGCGGGGTCGGTGAGTATCCCCGGTCTGTTGCCATTGGCGACTTGAATGGTGACAGCAACCCGGACCTGGCCGTGGCGAATGCTATTAGCGATAACGTTTCGGTGCTGCTGGGCAACGGGGACGGCACCTTCAATACAGCGACCAATTACGGAGCCGATACCAGACCTTATTCAATCGCCATCGGTGACCTTGATGGCGACGGCAATTCGGACCTGGCCGTGGTGAATTTTGTCAGCGACAACGTCTCGGTGCTGTTGGGCAATGGGGACGGCTCCTTCCAGGTTGCCGCGCATTATCAGACCGCTGGCGGTTCAATGTCGGTGGCCATCGGCGACCTGGATGACGACGGCAATCCGGATCTGGCCACGGCAAATTCTTACGACAGCGTCTCGGTGCTGCTGGGCAATGGTGACGGCACATTCCAGACCGCCGTGAATTACGGGGCTGGTGACGATCCTCGCTCGATCGCCATCGGCGACCTGGATGACGACGGTAGCCTGGACCTGGTCGTAGCAAATTGGAGGAGCCACAATATCTCGGTGCTGATTAATGCGATGGGAACGGTCTCGGCGGATCTGACGTGCATGCCCGGTTCGGGCATCGTGCCGTTCACGACCCAGATGACCGCTTCACTGACCAACCTTTACACCGGCCAACGGCGGAGGCTGGCAGCGAAGATCCACCTTACCCTCGGTGGGGGTGGATATATTGCCGGTTGGAGGACGGGGTATACGAACCTGGCACCTGGGGAGAACTATATCTCAGCTTGGAATCAGAATCTGCCGGCTCTGGGGCGCCTGCTGGGCGACAACGTCTTTACCCTGGTGGCCGAAGACGTCACGCCGGCACCTTACAACCAACCCCCGTACCCGCCAGCCGGGGACACGGTCGCTGCTTTATGCACCGTGACCGGAGTGGCGCCGTGAGAAATGAGCTGATTTTCCCTGATTCGACAGTGCTGAAAATTTCATCGCCCTACGCGGGAACTACCGCCGATCTCCGGCCACCTTGACCCCGTACCGGCCACCCTCACCTTCGTCGTAAGCGATGAAGTCGACGCCGCCCAGCGCGCTGAGCGTATTGCCGTCGTAGTTGAATCCGCGTACCCATGCCGGGTAGTTGGGACCAGGTCCCGGTCCGGTGAGGATTTCGTCGATACTGTCGTCATCCAGGTCGCCGCAGGAGACGTTGACGCCCCACTTCGGGTAGGGGTAGGCGAAGAAACTCACCCCCGGGATGGCCTGGACCGTTCCGCTGCCGTCCCAGTTCCATGCCCTGACGTGCGGGCCGAAGACTTCCCCCGGCCCGGCACCGGTGACCATCTCGTCGATACCGTCACCGTCGATGTCGCCGCAGCAGACGTTGACGCCATACTTGTTCGTGCCGTAGGCCAGGAACGAGACCGCGGAGATGGCCGTGGCCCCGCCGCCATCGCAGTTCCAGCCCCGGACGTGGGGGCCGTACACGGCACCGGGCCCGGCGCCGGTGACGATCTCGTCATAGTCGTCACCGTCGATGTCGCCGCAGCTGACGTTGACCCCCCACTTGGGCGTGCCGTAAGCGAAATAGGAGATGCCGGGGATCGGCTGGGGCACGCCTGCGCCGTCCCAGTTCCAGCCCCGCACGTGGGGCCCGAAGACCGCCCCCGGCCCGGCGCCGGTGATGATCTCGTCAAAACCGTCGTTGTCCAGGTCACCACAGGTGGCGTTCACCCCGTATTTGTTGGTTCCGTAGGCGAGGAAGGAGACACCGGCCAGCGGCGTGCCGTCGGCGGTAAAGCCCCGGACATGGGGCCCGAAGACCGCTCCCGGTCCCGCGCCGGTGAGCACCTCCGGCCAGCCCGAGCCGTCGAGCTGGCCCAGGGCCACGTTGACCCCCCAGCGGTCAACGCCGTAGGCCGACCATTCGGCCGTGGGCAGCCCCGACCCGGTGGCGGGGAAAATGCGAACCAGAGTCGGGTTCGGTTCGCCCCGGCCGGGGCCGGTGGCCAGCAGGCCGGTGACCGACCCGGCGCTCCAGAAGATCGAGGCGCTAATTTGATCCACGGAGTTGGCCAGAACATCCAGTGACCCGTCCCCGTCGAAGTCGGCCAGGCTGATGTCCCGAAGGAGGCCCCCGAGGGGATACGACTCCGGAGGGCCGAACATGCCGCCACCCAGACCGCGGAGCAGCACGATGTCGCCCGACTGCTGGTTGGCGGCCACCAGGTCGAGATGACCGTCCCGGTCGATGTCGCCGGCGGCAAGCTCCAGGGTGGATTCGCCGCAGGGGTACCGGGTGGGGGCGCCAAAGTGGCCGGTGCCGTCGTTGAGCAGGATCGCCACCTCGCCGGTGTATTCGTCGGTCATCGCTATATCGGGGTCGCCGTCACCGTCGAAGTCGCCCAGGCACATGGCGTAGCCGCTGATACTTGCCAGTTGGCGCGGGGCGGCGAAGCTGCCGTCGCCATTGTTGGTCAGCAGCGACGGCCCATAGGTGGAACCGACCTCGCCGTCCACCACCGCGTCGAGGTCGTTATCCCCGTCCATGTCGGCCAGGCAGAGGTCGTTGGGCCAAGATGTAGAGGGGTAGTAGACCGGGTCGGGGAAGATGCCGTTGCCCGGGTTGATCAGGACGCCGAGGTTTCCCGAATGGCAGGCCGCGATGTCGAGGTCGCCGTCGCCGTCCAGGTCCCCAAGAGCCGCGTCACTGGCCCCGATTTCGTAGTCACGGCGGTCTTCGAAAGTGCCGTTTCCGGCATTGTGCATCACCGAGAGGCCGGATGGCGAGGTGTAGGCGGACGTAATGACGATCATCTCGGGCAGCCAATCACCATCCAGGTCGCCAAAGGTCACATCATACGGGCCGCTGCCGACGTCATAGGATTCGACCACGGCAAAGGTGCCGTCTCCGTTGTTGCGCACGATCAGGGTCGCGTCAAACTCATACTGGGCGGCCAGGCCCAGGTCGATGTCCCCGTCGCCATCCACGTCGGCGTGCCCCACACCCTGGGGATACATGCCGGCAATGACGATATCGGACATGGCGGGGAAGGTGCCGTCTCCACCCCCGGGCAGAATGGTGACGTTTTCGTCTTCGGGACCGCTCATGACCGCGTCCAGTGCGCTGTCCCCGTCCATGTCGGCCAACCGGAGCCCGAGCCCCGATCGGAAACAGTAGTCCACCTCGCCAAAGGCTCCGCTGCCGTCATTGAGCAGTACGCAGACCCTGCCCGGCCCGAAACCGGATGGCCACGGCTCCCGGCCAAAGGCCACCAGGTCGAGATCGCCGTCGCCGTCGAGGTCACCCAGGTTGAGGGAGCCGGAATTCTCGGCAAAGGGGTGGCTGCTCCAGGTGTCGAACGTGCCCCCGGCGCTGCCGAAGAAGACGCGGATTTCCTCGGCGTCGGTTCCATGGCCGGCCACCAGGTCGTCATAGCCGTCGTTGTTCAGGTCACCGGCGGCCAGGGACCAGACGTCATACGGCGTGCCATAACTATGGACGGCGAAGTTGCCGCTGCCGTCATTGAGCAGTAGGCGAATTCCGCGGGAAGCAGAGTTGATCCCGCAGACCAGGTCCGGGTCACCGTCGTTGTCGAAATCGCCCGCCACCACACTGTACGAACCCTCGTCCAGGGGCACCGTGGAGTGATGGGTCAGCGATCCGTCGCCGTTCCCCTGGTAGATCCATACGGCAGGGGAGCTGTGCGAAGTTTTAGCGATGGCCAGGTCGGTCAGGCCGTCACCGGTGAAGTCGCCTGCCGCCATGTCGTAGAGGGAGTAGCTGAGGGGCAGAGTGGTGTGCAGTGAGAAGCTGCCGTCGCTGTTGCCGAGCAACGTGGCCACGCCGCGCCCGATATCGTAGTCGTCGTAGTTCAATATGAGATCGGGATATGGATCACCGTTCAATTGCGTCATGATCATCCGCCAGATTTCCCCGAACGGCAGGGAAGGGGAAGGATCGGTGACTACGGCATCGCTGAAGGTGCCGTCACCCAGGCCCGGCAAGGTGACCAGCAGTGGCGCCCATCCCTCCGAATATGAACCGCTGGTGACCACGTCCGGGATGCCGTCGCCGGTCACGTCCCCCACCTGGAGGTCATTGACCCCGCTGTTGTCCGTATACTCATTGGCGAACTGCCGTGCGGACTGAAGAATGTATCCCGCCCGGGCGCCGGTCTCCATCAGCGGCAAGAGCAGCAGGATCACGACAACCAGGAAGGTCATTCGCCGGGCGAGATGGAGAACGAGCGAGCGAAGATAACCGGACATGGGCCACCTCGATGAAATAAGGTAATTATGGGTAAGCTGTCGATTTAGTTGTCGAACAATATACCATGCCAACTGGCACGATTCATCAGTTTCCGGGCAGCCTGCAATCGCCGCGGTTATATTCGAGCAATTCTCGAGCGAGTTTCGGCCCTCCTCAGCTCCACCCGCATTTTACAGGGGTTACGGTGACTTGGCCGTAACTTCTTATTTCTTGTGGCAAGCCCGCTGGGGCACCCCGTATGTTGCTCTCACCCGGAAGCCCCGAGCGCTTGGTCTTACGAGAGCTTACGGCTGTTCAAGGCGTAATCGGCACGACTGGAAGAAGAATTCGTGACGGCAGATCGGTCTTGCAATGGACGCGGTTCACCGCGACCTGGGTGCGGGTATGCTGCCGAAACAGTTCACCGGTGTTCGGGTTGCTTTCCCAGCGTGGATCATTGCTCGACGTGATGCTGAGCCGGATTTGATGGCCCTTGTTGAAGACGATGCTCGTGCTCCAGAGATTCACGTCGATGGCTTACACGGCGCCGGGCTCGAGCTGGTTTTCGCTGCGATCGTCCACCCGGTGACGGCCATGGATGGCACCTTCCTGGATGAGCATTGACCGGCCGTCCGGATAGACATCACAAAGTTTGACCATGAAATCGGTATCCGGTGACTGTGAGGAGACATACAGCGTTGCCGAAAGGAGCCCGGTGACCTCGAGCGGTTGGGAAAGCGGACGCGATTTGCCGTCGCATTGTTTGTGCCTCCGATGGACATGGTGCCGCGTGCCAGGACGAGTTCAGGGCCTCTCCGCAGAAGAGGGAAGAGGCTCACACCAGTCGGTACCTTCACTACTGCGTGAGGGGAGGGATGATGTGCAACTCCTGCACATTAGAAGATAGGGAGGAACCCTGTTTCCGTCAAGCGGTGCTTGCCATGTCCATTCTTTGGATAGGCAATGCTCCGATGCACTGCCAGGATTCAATCGCTGTTGTCCCTCCCGCCATTATTGACGCATTCCGGGGAAGCCACTATTCTGTACCTCTAATCATTACGGGCATTCTCTTCAAATCTGATGAACCAACCGCGAGTTGGCTGATAATAGTGGAGTATCAACACATGAAGAACTTCAGTGCTGTGCTGGTCGCCTTCCTGGGTCTCTGGCTTGCGGGCATTTCGGTTCCAGTTTCGCTGGCCCAGGACCAGCCGGTTCAGGATGCACCCGCCGAGCCCGCTCCCGAAACGGTCGAGGCCGAGGCTGCAGACGAGCCGGTTGAACCGACCCGGGCCGATCGCCTGATGTATCTGAAACAGGTTATGGAGTTGGACCAGTTGAAGCTGGCGGAAATAGAGCAGGAGCTTGAAGAGGGGAACCGGGCGGTGGACGCTCTGGGAAACGAGGCGATCGCAATCTCTCAGCGTCTGGACGAATACCGGCTGAGACTGGAACAGCCTGACCCGGACACAGATGCCGGCCAGTTGGCAGCCCTGACGGAACAGATCGCTTCGCTCGAATTGGAGCTGGAACTGTTCAAGACCCATACCGAGCTTGCACTTACCGCCGAGTCCACTCTTCGAGAGCAGAAGCTGTCCATGGAGGAGAACCTCAGGCTCCAGGAAAATGTCAGAGCCGTGCTTCGCGGCGAGGTGTCCGGCGAGCCCGGGCAGGCACCGGCGGCCGTACTGCAGGTGCCGGTGTCCACACCTGCAGGAACGGCAGTGTCCCCGCTGCCCATACCGGGCTACCCCACGGGACCAGCAGCCGCAGAGCCGGTGCCGATCGAGATGCAGCTGGAGACCCCGGAGCAGATCACGGCTCTGCGGGAGCTGGAGCGGCTGAAGATCGAGCTGGCGAAAGCGGAGCAGGATGTGGTGACGTTTGTCGAGCGAAAAGAAGCTCTGGGAGACCTGGCGTTCCTGGAAGACAAGCTTCTTCAGACCGCGCAGGGCGCACTGGAGAACCTGGAGAAGGCTCTGAGCCTGTCTCATGCGAAGTTGGAGCGGCTGAACGCTGCTGACGCACCACGGCAGGAGATTGTCGAGCTGGAGCGGCGCATGGGGCGTATCGATCGTGTGATGGGTGAGGTGGCCGAAGAGGTCGACCGGCGGGGCGACTATCTGAAATCACTGAACGAGCGGCAGGAAGAAATTGCCCGCGTGGAGCTCCTGGTAACGCGAATAGTCGAGGAGGCTCGTGAGAAGGTCGAGACGGCCAAGCAGCAGCTCTACTGGCTGCAGAGCCCGCTGCATCCGCGAAACCTTCTGCAGTGGTTGCGTATACGCGGTCCGCGCATTCTGCTGGTGATTCTGGTCTGTGGCGGCCTTCTCCTCATACTGCGTTTTACCGCGCGCCGCACGGCGCGACTGCTGGTTCATGGGACGCGGAGCGAGCGAGCCAGAGGATCCAACCGTGCTGACACCCTGGCCTTCAGCTTTCGCAGCGCCGCAAATGTTCTGATTCTGGTCGGCGGTATCCTCCTCGTGTTCCAGGAAGCCGGGCTGGACATCAAGACGGTGCTCGGCGGTGCCGCCATCCTCGGTGTGGCCATCGCCTTCGGGGCGCAGAACCTGATGCGCGACTATTTCACCGGATTCCTGATCCTCATGGAGGACCAGTACGAACTGGGCGACCTGATCTCCATCGGCGCCATCACCGGGACTGTCGAGTCGGTAAACATGCGCATTACGGTGCTGCGCGACCTGGAGGGGCGGGTCCACTTCATCCCCAACGGGGAGATCAAGGCGGTCACCAACCGGACCTACGGCTGGGGCCGGGCCGTGCTGGAGGTTCCCATCGATTACCGGGAGAACGTCGACCGGGCCATGGAGGTGCTGCACGAGGTCTCCGAGCAGCTGAGCTCCGACCCCGAGTTCGGTGACTGGATCGAGGAGGAGCCGGTGATGCTGGGCGTAGACAAGTTCACCGAGTATGGCGTGGTGATCAAGTTCATGCTCAAGACCCGCCCGGACAAGATGTTCCCCGTCCGGCGCGAGCTTCTCCGGCGGGTCAAGAACAGGTTCGACGAGGCGGGCATCAGGATCTCGGTGCCCCACCGGGTGGTGATCCAGCAGAAACCCGAAGATTAGCCCGCGTCCCTCTCGGGGGGCGGCTCCTTCGGGTCGAGGCCCAGCCAGAACGCGGCGGTGAGCATCAGCCGCTCGGCCGGGTTCATTTCGGCGCGTTCCTCGATCACCTGCCGGGCCAGGGCCGGGTGGTCGGTGATCACGCCGTCCACGCCCCGGCTCATCATCCGTGACATGTTGAGTTTGTCGTTGACGGTCCAGACATAGACCTCCTTGCCGGCGGCGTGGGCGCGGCGCACGAAGCGCGAACTGGCGATTCCCACGTGAACAGCGAGGAAGTCCGCGTCGCTGCGGGTCAGGTCGCCCACGGCCGTGGCGGTGAGCAGTCCCACCGTCCAGGCTGGGCGAAGCGCCTTCATTGAAACGACAATATCGTTGACCAGCGACATCAGAACGATCTGGTCCTCCATTCCCGTTCTTTCGACGATATCGGCAACCCGCTCTTCCAGGCGCTCGTTGTGACCGTAATATTTAAGTTCGATGTCGACCATTGACCGGCCCTTGCAGATCTCCAGCACCTGTTCCAAAGTGGGCAGGCGCTGGCCGCGGAACTGGGGTCCGTACCAGCTGCCCACGTCCACCTGCTGGAGTTCGGCATAGTCGGCCTCCCAGATTTTGAGAGGGGAGCCGCCCACCCGCATCAGGTCGCTGTCGTGGATCACCACGATCTCACCGTCGGCGCTCTCCTGGACATCGATCTCCACCATGTCCGCTCCCTGCTCCACGGCCAGCGCCACCGAGGCAAGAGTGTTTCCCGGGGCGCTTCCGGCTGCACCGCGGTGGGCGATGACGATGACATCATCGTCAAATCTCACACTCTCCAGCAGGACGTAGCCGGCCAGCGCCGCCAGGACCGTGGTCAGCACCAGAGCGCTGCTCGCCATTTTCGGGGTTATCCGCCACGTCTTGCCCAGGGCCGATTTTTCGGAGAAGGTCATGCCGGACAACCGCGCTTCGGGCGTGCTGCCCAGCGTGTCGTACAGACGAACGATGAGCAGCGCGAACAGTACCGCATTGACCAGCGTCACCAGCAGATTGAGCAGCCCCCAGAGCAGCAGGAACCCGCCCACGACGATCACGACCAGGGCCATGGAGTCTGAAAACCGTGGAACCAGCCAGTGGCTCACCATACCCACCACGGCCAGCGGCAGCGACGACAGCAGGGCCGCCGCGGCGCCCCAGGCCATAAGGGTTATCCCCACCACCCGTTTGTGTCCCGCCGTCCGCTGGGCACTGGTGGTCAATGCCTGCGCCGCACCGAAACCCTCGAAGAGCAGCAGCGGCAGTGCAAAGGCCCAGCCCAGCAGTCGTCGGATGACCAGCACGGCCATCACGGCCAGCAGGATGGCAATGGCGCCGGCGGCGAAGAAGAAGGCCGGTGGGCGCTGGGCCAGGTAGTAGTTGATGTCGTACTGCCGGAGGAGCAGCAGGTAGACCAGGCCGCCCGCGGCGAGGAAGGGCAGGGCGATGAGCAGGGTGCGGAGAAAGATGCGCAGCGCCATCATCACCGTGGGCCAGGCGTGCCGGGCTCCGTACCACAGGGCTTCGGTGGTGGAGAGCCGCAGGTTCCGGGATTCTCCGAAACCTATGGCCATCAGGCAGGCCTGCTCGAGGGCCAGGATGGCCAGGCCCAGCGACCCGAGCACCACCAGCGCCGCCAGGCCCGCCGGGCTGAGGACGAAATAGAGAATGTCCATGTCGGCGAGAACCGAGCTGTCCCTGGTCATCATGAACAGTTTGAGGGTCAAGCCCGCCAGCGGCGCCAGCACCACGAAGGCGATGATCTTGTAAACCATATCGACGGCCAGCAGACGCGGCCATGTGCGGGTGAAGTCGTGGGCGGCTTTGAAAAACAGCCGTGTCGATCGAATCGGCAATGTTCTGCTCCCTTTGTTGAGTGTACAGCTGCCCACAGTATGTCATTTATTCTTGATGGACAACAGCGGCTCCTTGACGCGCCTGCTCGAGAGAACTATGCTTTTCACACTGAAGCTGTATGGTAACCAGATGCGGGCCATGGCAGGATCGCTGATACATTCATGACCGATACCAACTCAAGCGAGAGCCACACCGGCACGGCCGACGCCGCTGCTCCCTCCAGCGAGAAGTTCGGCACCTTCCTCGGTGTCTACACCCCCAGTGTCCTGACCATCCTCGGCCTGATCATGTATCTGCGCTTTGGCTGGGTGGTGGGCAATGTGGGCCTGGGCATCACCATCCTCATCGTCCTGCTGGCCAGCACCATCACCTTTATCACCGCTCTCAGCGCTTCGGCCGTCTCCACCAACATGCAGGTGGGGGTGGGCGGAGAGTATTTCATGATCTCCCGCAGCCTGGGGCTGGAGCTGGGCGGGGCCATCGGCATCCCGCTCTTTCTCTGCCGCACGCTGAGCATCACCTTCTACAGCTACGGCCTTTCCGAATCGCTGCTGGCGTTTTGGCCCGCCGCCTGGGGCTTGATCCCCCCCTACACCGAGATGGGCCTGGCCGCGGCGATCATCGTGGTGATCACCCTCATCGCCGGCAAGAGCGCCGGGCTGGCCCTGCGGCTGCAGATCCCGATCATGATCGCGGTGGGGCTGTCGCTGGTGGCCCTGGTCGTCGGCGCTCTCAGCGGCGGCCTGCAATCGCCCGAGTGGACCCCCACCTACCGTACCGCGCCGCTGGGCTTCTGGTATGTCTTCGCCATCTTTTTCCCCGCGGTCACCGGGTTCACCGCCGGCATCGGCATGAGCGGCGACCTGAAGGATCCCCGCAAGTCGATCCCCCGCGGCACCCTGGGCGCGGTGGCCACCGGAACTCTGGTCTACCTCTGCATCCCGGTCCTGCTGGCCGTCACCGCGCGGGTCAGCGGGGCGGAGCTGGCCGAGCCCGGGGTGATCTGGGTCAAGGTGGCCGTGCTCGGCGCCTGGCTGGTTTTCCCCGGCCTGTGGGGCGCCATCCTCTCCTCGGCTTTCGGCAGCGTTCTGGGCGGGCCGCGGGTGCTGCAGGCACTGGCCAATGACGGCCTGGCCCCTGCGGTCTTTGCCCGGCTTTCAAAGACCGGTCAGCCGCTGGTCGCCACGCTGATGAGCGGGATCATCGCCCTGGCCGCGGTTGGGCTGGGCGATCTCAACTCGGTGGCCCGGTTCGTCACCATCCTCTTCCTCACCCTCTACGTGATGATCAACCTCAGCGCGGCGCTGGAAAAGCTGGTGGGCGACCCCTCCTACCGCCCGACCATCGCTGTTCCCTGGTATGTTTCGATCCTCGGGTCGCTGGGCGCCATCGTGGTGATGTTCCTCATCAGCCCGCTGGCCTGTGTCATTGCCGTGAGCCTCGAGTTCATGCTCTACATCTATCTCCGCCGTCGCAGTATGCGCAAGCGCTGGGGGGATGTGCGGGCCGGCGTCTGGATGGCCATGGCCCGCTTCGCCCTGCTCCAGCTGAAGAATCATCGTTCCGACGCCCGCAACTGGCGGCCCAACATCCTGCTCTTTGCCGGCGACCCGAACAAGCGGATCAGCCTGGTGCGCCTGGCCTGCTGGTTCAACCAGAACCGCGGGGTGGTCACCGTCTGCCGCCTGGTCACCGGTGGCCTGGAAGAAAACGCACATCTGGTCGAGGAGACGCGGCAGGAGATGGACCGCGACATGGATCAGGAGGGCCTGGTGGCCTTTGCCGAGGTGAACGTGGTCAAGGACTTCGAGCGGGGGGTGGTGGACGTGGCCCAGGCCAACGGCATTGCCGGCCTGCACTCGAATACTGTGATGTTCGGCTGGTCCCGGCAGCCCGAGCGGTTGATGTCCCAACTGCGGATGATGCGCACCCTCTCCGCCCTGGGGATCAGCACGATCATTTCCCGGATCAACTGGGCCCACGAACCGGGGCAGCAGAAACGGATCGACCTCTGGTGGGGCGGGCTGCAGAACAACGGCGACCTGATGCTGCTGCTGGCCTACCTGCTGACCCTCAATCCCCAGTGGCGGGACGCCCGGCTCTGCGTGCGCTCCATCGCCCGCAGCGAGGAGGAGCGGGAGAAACAGCTGGCCGCCCTGGCCGAGCTGATCCCCGGCACCCGCATCCAGGCCGAGAGCGAAGTGATCCTTCTCGAGCAGGACCAGACCATCCCCGAGCTGATTCGAGATTGCAGCCGCACCGCCGACGTGGTCTTTCTTGGCCTGCGGGAGCCGGCGGCCGGTGACGAGGAGAAATACGCCGCCAGCCTCGAGGAACTGGCCGGCGGCCTCAAAACCACCATCTTCGTCCGCAGTGCCGGCCGCTTCGCCGGAAGGCTCATCTGAAACTCGATGGCCACATCGCCAGGTCAGCGGGTCCTTGAGGGGAGCGTTGCCGGGGATGGTGTCCGGTGCGGCCCCGAAGACCGTCGGCGAATGGCCATCACGACGCCGGCCACACGTCCGCCGTGGGTGTACCACTCGTCGTAGGCGAGAAAGTCGTATTCCGGGACGATGGTGACCGATCCGCCATTGGCGTTCCAGGCCCGTAGGTGGGCGTTCATTTCCGGACCAGGCCCGGGCATGGTGAGGATTTCGTCGATATCATCACCGTCGATGTCACCGGCACCCATCGCGCAGCCATGGTTTGAAGTGTAGGCGAAAAAGTTTATACCCGGTATCGGGGTGGCCGGCCCACCGTCGCTGTTCCAGCCCCGCACGTGGGCGCCGAAAATCGATCCCGGTCCGGGCCCGGTGACGATTTCATCCATGCCGTCCCCGTCGAGGTCTCCACAGGCCACGTTGACCCCCCATTTCAGGGTGCCATAGGCAAAATAACTGATACCCTGGATTGGGATCACGCTGCCGTCCCCGTCCCAGTTCCAGGCCCGGACATGGGGGCCGAAAACCGCGCCCGGCCCGGCACCGCTGACGATCTCGTCGAACCCGTCGCCATCGAGGTCCCCGCAGGCCACGTTGACCCCGTATTTCAGCGTTCCGTAGGCAAAAAAGCTGACCTCCGGCAGGGCCGTTGTGGAAGCGCTGCCATCATAATTCCACCCCCGGACATGAGGGCCAAAGACCGCGCCCGGTCCGGCACCGGTCACTATTTCGTCAAAGCCGTCGCCGTCGATGTCCCCGCAGGCCACGTTAACCCCGTATTTCAGCGTGCCGTAGGCAATATAGTTCACGCCGGCCAGCGGGGTGCCATCCAGTTCCCATCCGCGGACGTGGGGGCCGAAGACCGGTCCCGGGCCGGGACCGGTGACCACTTCCGCCGTGCCGTCGCCGTCCAGATCTCCGCAGGCCACATTGACGCCATGCCGGTAAACGCCGTACGCCGCCCACTGGGCCAGTGGTGTTCGCACCAGCGGAGGGTTGAGCGGGCCGGGGCCCGGTCCGGTGACCAGGCCGGTCCAACCGCTTTTGTCCCAGGGAATGGTGGCAAAGACCCGCACGGCCGGGGAGGGATCGACATTGCCTTCCGCATCCCGGGAGCGCACCTCGAAAGTGTGGCTGCCGTTCTCGACGTCTTCGTAACAGGCATCGGTCTGCGCCGAGTAGTCGGACCAGGGGCCGCTGTCCAGGCGGTGGGAGAAGGTGAGGGACGAAGGCGGGTCGGTGTCGTCGATCCCGCTGAATGAGAAGCAGACGATCGGCGAGTCAGTGGTTCCAGATGTGCCTCCGGTGATCATGGTGTCCGGTTCGTTGCCCGGCGCAGGGGAGTGGTAGCCCATGTCCACGGTTCCGCTGTCGGGGACCAGGTCGGTCCGTGTTGTCGAACGATCGAGACCCAGGTCTGCCGCCGAGGCGCTGCCCCGGTCCAAGCAGGGGCTGTCAATCGCCTGACCGGCAGCGGTCTGGGACAGGTAGTGGAAGCCATCGACACCCTCGATGAACAGTGGGTCGGAGTCGATCATCCCCGGGCCCCAATTGAGGGCGGCATCATTAATCAGTTCAATGGAGGTTTGCGCCCCTTCGAGGTCGCAGTGGTGGATGGAGAGTTCTGCGTCCTGCAACCGGATCGCCTCCCCGTCCGGGCTGTTGCCCCAGATGATCGAATCGCTGATTGTGGTGTTGCCGAAAAGGAATATCGTGGGCCCATAGGGATCCAGGTTGTCAACGATGGTGCAGGAGCGAATGACGATTTCATCGAGGCTAAATAAGGCAGTGACATAGTTGACCAGCAGCGTGTTCTCCACGGTCACCGGGCCGCCAATGTTGGATATGGCCGTGCCCAGAGTATCCATGATGATGTTTCCCGTGGCCACCCCCCCGGTGCCGGTGAAATGTATGCCCGCTCCGGACAAGATATCGTCGGCTCGGCTTCTGAGAATGAGATTGTCCCGGATCTGCACCGGGCCGTGCGCATGGATCGCTCCGCCGCCCCAATGGCCGGAATTGTCTTCAAATACATTGCCCCTGATGATCACCGAGCCACTGGCGTGGACACCGCCACCATCATCAGCTGTGCCATTGTCGATCTGGTTATCCTCCACCAGACCCCCATTCAGGCAGTAGATGGTCCCTCCATCCCCGCGGAGGTCGGGAAAGGCTGGCGAGGTCCAGTTCCCGTCGAATTGGTTTTCGGTGATAATCGGCGATGATTCCCGGGAGTAAATGGCCCCTCCGGCTTCGCTGGACCTGTTTCCGCTGAATGTGTTCTCGGAGATCAGCGGCTCGGCGCCACTGAACAGGGCGATGGCGCCCCCCTTTCCTGGCGTGCCGGGGGCCTCGTTGATGTATGCCACGTTGTCCGAAAAGGTATTGCGAATGATGGAAGGGGAACCGCCTTCGCAATAGATCCCTCCACCGTAACCTGCACCGCAGTCGGTGATGACATTGTCGACAATTGTGGGCGAAGCCCCCAGGCAGTAAATCGCTCCGCCCTGCAAACTGAACCACGAGTTGTCCCCATTGGTGATGGTAAATCCCTGCAGTATGGAGGTCCGGTCCTCATTGTCCTGGAACAGAAATGCACGGTGCATTTCCCAATAACTGGCTTCGAGATCCAGGATGCAGGTTTCCGGCCCGTTGGCCGACCGGACGGTGATGCCCTTTCCCCGAAAATTGATGTCGCGGTTGCCGTCCCCGGTGTAGGTGCCGTCGGCCACCAGGTACCCGTGTCCCCGTCCACGGCGGCATCGATACCGGCCTGGATGGTGGGGTACTCGGCTGGTACATGCAGCGTCGCGGAAAGGGCCGGCGGGGTGAGCGTCAGGGCGGCGAGAAGAGCGATTCCTATGATCAATGCGGTATGAGAACTCATGGTTGGCCTCCCGGGTGATCGTCACAAGAGGTACGTACTGTCCGGGGTCCATCTCTTTTGTCTATTGTCCATGAAACCGGGCAAATAAAAAAGGGGCTGCGGCTATTACCGCAACCCCTCTGGAGGTCTGGTTGTCAGACGATGTCCCGGCTCAGAACTGCCCGGCGGCGACATTCACCCCGTGGGTGATGGTGTCCGAGGGGTAGGCCTGGAAGTCGAGGGACATGGTCAGCGACCCGCCGTCGAAATCGTAGGCCCGCACCATGGCCGGGGCGGCCTCGTCGGGACCGGCGCCCACCAGCAGCTCGGCCCTGCCGTCGCCGTCGATGTCGCCGGCGCCCACGCCCACGCCGCAGAGCAGCCCGTCAAAGGCGAAGAAGTTGATCGCCCCGATGGCCGACACGGTGCTGCCGTCGCAGTTCCAGGCCCGGACGTGGGGTCCGAACATCACGCCCGGTCCGGCGCCGGTGAGGATCTCGCAGCAGCCGTCGCCGTCGATATCGCCGCAGGCCACGTTGACCCCGTATTTCGGGGTGTTGTAGGCCAGGTAGCTCACCCCGGGCATGGCCGTGGCGGCGCCGCCGTCCACGTTCCAGCCGCGGACGTGGGGCCCGTATACCGCACCGGGCCCGGCGCCGGTGATGATCTCGTGGAACCCGTCACCGTCGATATCGCCGCAGGCCACGTTGACGCCCCACTTGGGGACACCGTAGGCGAAGAAGCTGACTCCGGAGACCGGGGTCATGGTGCCGCGGTTGTCGTAGTTGAAGGCCCGCACGTGGGGGCCGAAGACCGTGCCGGGGCCGGCGCCGGTGACCACTTCGCCGTAGCCGTCGCCGTCGATGTCGCCTCCGGCCACGTTGACCCCGTATTTGTTGGTGCCGTAGGCCATGATGCTGGATCCGGGAAGCGGCGTGCCGTTGAAGTCGAAGAGCCGCACCTGGGGCCCGAATACCGCCCCCGGTCCCGGCCCGGTGATGATCTCGTGGGCCATGTCGGAATCGAAGTTGCCCACCGCCACGTTGACCCCGTAGCGGTCAACACCGTAGGCGTTGATCACCGTGGCCGGGGTGGTGGTGTCGAAGACGAGGTAGCCGTGGACGTCGGTGACGTTGTCCGGACCCTCGCCGGGACCGGTGATGATCACCGGGGAGGTGGTCGTTCCACCGGAGCCGGTGAGGCCGAAGACCTCGATGTCGTCCACGTTCCAGCCGGAGTATTCCCAGCCGCCGTCGGTGGTCCCCATGGTCCAGCGCAGGTAGACCGTGGACTGGCCGTCGGCCACCGAGGAGATGTCGTGTTCCACCTGGGACCATGCGCCGTCGGTGATCTCGCCGCTGTTCTCCCAGACCGTGGTCCAGCTGCTGCCGTCGTTGCTCACCCGCACGTAGGCGTGGTCGTAGCTGTTGGTCTCCACGTTGAGGTGACGCCAGAACTTCACGGTGACCAGGGTCAGCTCGGAGCAGTCGAAGGCTCCCGAGGTCAGGTGCTGCTCGGCCATGTCCGGCGGGTAGTCGCCGCCGAGGTTGAAGCCCAGCACCTTGGCGCCGGTATGACCCGACGTGGGGTCGGGGTTGCCGTATTCCACGCCGCCCCCGCCGGCGGGCTGGCCATAAGCCCAGCCGCTGCTACCGCCCTCCATCTCCCAGCCGGGGTCGCTGTCCAGGTTCCAGCTGTACTGCATGGTGGGGACCCCCACCTGGAGGTTGACCCCGCGGGTGGTGTCGCCATCGTGGTCGGTGGTGTTGACGAAGCTCACCGTGTCGCTGTAGAGGCCGTTGGTCAGGGTGGCGGCGTACTCGTTGATCGAGACGGTCACCGTGGCGCTGGCCCCGGCGGCCAGGTGGCCCGAACTGCTGGAGAGGCTGACCCAGGGCTGGGTCCGGGAGACGGTGTAGTCGATGCCGGTGGCGTTCATGTTCTCCAGGGTGTAGGTGATGCTCACGGGACTGAACGGGCCGCCGGCCATCCCCTCGGATTCCAGTTCGGTGCGCGGGCTGACGCTGAGGCCGGTGACCTCGGCGCCGGAGAAGGCCACGGTGGGATCGCCGAAGAGGTTCAGCTCGTAGGTGCACCAGCGCATGCAGCTCTCGTTGATGCGGTAGATATTGTCTTCCTTGGAGTCCTGGTTGGCCTTGCTGATCTGCGGCATCCCTTCGGCGAACACCGCGTCCCAGAACTCGCGGTTGAAACGCTGGGAGGGACCGTCGGTGGAGGAGTACTGGCCGTAGCCGTATCTGGCGTTCATCACCACGGCAAAGGCGCCGGCGTCGGTCTTGATGTTCATGTGCTCGGCCCAGCAGTCGAAGTCGTCGAAGTGCCCGGCCAGGCAGGTCTGGGAGTAGACGAAGCAGAGGTCCTCGTTGTCGAGGTAGGAGAGGACGTCGCCGTTGTAGAACTTCATTGCGTAGTCCGGGCTGCCGTGGCCCAGGTGGTTGAGGATGTGCAGGCCGTCATTGATGCTGGCGGCCAGGTCGGAGCGGCTCCAGTCGCCGTCCCGCTCGAACATTTCCCCGATGGTGAACTCGGTGCTGGGGATGCCGGTGGTGCTGTAGCCGTGGGTGTCGCAGCTGTCCACCAGTTCCTCCATGGTGGCCGCGGCATACTCGGAGGGGCCGCCGAAACCGAGGTACTCGCCCACCAGCAGCACCTGCTCCGGACGGCTGTGTTCGCTGTTCAGATACCAGAGGGTCTTGTCCACGAAGCGGTTGGCCTCGGTGGTGTTGCCCGCCGCGCAGCGGCCCACGTAGACCTCGGCCACCAGGTCGACGTCGCTGCCGCCCGGACCGTCGTTCGGCTCGCCGTAGCGGCCGTCGCCATCGTCGTTCCAGGTGCCGTCGAGACAGGCGAAGTAGATGTCCCCCGGCATGGCGGACTCGCCGTCCACGTAGAGGTCGCGGGCCGGGATCAGGTCGTCGTCCCCGCCGATCAGCACATACTCGATGCCGTCGCCCTGGTAGCGCTGGCGGATGTAGTCACGCACGTCACCCGGGTCGCTGGAGCCCACCTGTGTTGTGGTGTGGATCTCGGTGGGGATGCCGCGGGCGTCATGGTAGTTCTTCAGCGCGGTGAAGGACGAGGCGAGACCGTCGGTGGTCAGGATCAGCAGCTGGTATGCCCGGCCGTCCCGTTGTCCGGCGCCGGCGTAACTGGCAACTGCTTCCGGGTTGTCCACCCGGGCCAGCACCGTAGCTTCGTCCCCGGGCAGCCCACGAAAGAGCGGCGAGAGCGAGCGGGATTCAGCCGTCCGGACCACCACTTTCATTTGGGGAAACCAGACCAGGTCGCCGGTGGCCGGCAGATACTGGACCGGCATCAGCCGCAGCACCAGGATCGGGTAGCCGCGGAAATTGTGGGTCCCCATCTCCTCCACGCTGGATGCGGGGAAGGGGAGGGTCGAGCGGTAGATGGCCTTGTCCGGGGTTGGGGGAAGCGCCGATCCGGGAGCGGCGGAAAGTTTCACCGGCTGTGCCACCGGTTCCACCAGGAACCCGCTGCCCAGCAGGATGCCCTTGCCCGGGATCACCTCCACACCCAGCGCTTCGGCGCCCATGGGCAGCAGGATCTCGGCCCCCATGGCCGGCAGGGCCGGCTCACCGGCGATACCGCCGCTGGTGCAGCCGGGGATGGTCACCCGGTCAAACACCGTGCCGCCCGCTTCGATGCGGGTCAGCAGGGGCTTGGCAAAATCGTATTCCAGTACCAGCTCGCCGGCGGAGCCGGCGATGGCGGTCAGGGAGAGCAGGATGGTGAACAGGATCAGGCGGCAGGGCCCAACGGGCCGGTCCTCACCTCTCATGGCAGACCTCCAGATGCGGATAACTCCGCGATGGCATTTGGGCAGACCGCTGGTATTTCTTCTAATAGCAGGACTTAAAACTGGAAATTAATCGACCGGTATGGATGCGGTCCGCCAATCAACTAACAGTTGATTTCAATTTACAGCCAGGACAGGCAAAATACAAGGGGAATCACTTTTTTTTTCACTTCCACATCCGCGAGTCGAAGCGGAAGGTGTCGGGCCCGGTGGTCTTGATCTTCGGGAAATCGGGGTGTTCGGGGTTGAGGATGAAGTTGTGCTCTGCCGGGATCAGGGCCGAAGGCACCCGGAGTACCGCCGTGGCGCCGCCGGCAGCCCAGTCGCTGCCCAGCTGCCGGGTGAAGGTGGGGGGAGGCTCTTCACGCCACCCGGCGGGAAGCGTTGCCACGGCCAGTTCCTCAATGGTCACCCGTTTGGGGATCTCGGCCCGGAAACTGACCAGTTCCACTCCGGCCATGGCCGGGCCGAGGTGCACGAAATACTCCAGGGCGGCCAGGGAAAGGGTGTCGGCGGTATAGACCACCGCAGCGCCCCTGAGGTTCCAGCGGCCGCCGAAGAGCCGGGCCCCCTTGCCGCTGAACGCTTCACCCGCCTGGTTCTTCTTGACGATGCGCCACACCGTGGTCACGCCAGAACCCCGTGTTCTATCCGGCCGAGGAGGTCTTCCACCTCGCGGGCCCCGGCCTCGGTGAGCATCGACTCCAGCGGGGTCTGGCCGGCCAGGCCGAACTGCGGCGAGCGGAGCCACTGCCGGGCCGGCTCTTCGCCGCCGGTGACCTGGCGGGCCAGGGCATAGAGGCGGGCCATGCGGTAAAGCCGGTCTCCGGCCACCGGGCCCAACCGGGAGGCGCCGCTCTTGCGCAATCGGCTCACCGTTTTCTGGCTCACCCCCATGGCCGCGGCCAGTTCGCGGTCGCTCAGATCCAGCAGATCCTTGACCCGTTCCACCGCCCCGTGGGGCAGGCCGTCCCGAATCAACCGGGCCAGGTCCAGACGGTTGGAGAGCCGGTTCTGCAGTCCCAGCAACCGGCCCACGGTTTCAACCAGAGCGGTCATGATGATCCTCCTTTGTGGACAAATGACACTATCAATATAGGCAATTGGCCCAGATCGGTCAAGCACTGATTCAGGGACGCCTCTGTCAAAGGAAGGCACTACGGTCAGACAGGACCGGTCATCAGGTCGGCCACGGCCACACTGCACCCGTAACCGGAAGCCTCGCCGCCCCCGGGTGGGAAGGCGAAGAAGTTGATCTCGGTGAGCGGGGTCACCAGGCCCTGTGCGGCGTCATAGTCGAATCCGCGGACATGGGCGCCGAAAAGAGGTCCGGGACCGGGGCCGGTGAGAATTTCGGCCACACCGTCCTCGTCCAGGTCGCCGGCGGCCACGTTGACCCCATACTGCAGGGTGCCGTAGGCCATGAAACTCAGACCGGGCAGGGGAGTGAGCGCCGAGCCGTCCCAGTTCCAGCCCCGGACGTGCGGCCCGTAGACCGTCCCCGGTCCGGCGCCGGTGATGATCTCGTCCATGCCGTCGCCGTCCAGGTCGCCGCAGGCCACGTTGACCCCCCAGCGCGGGGTGCCGTAGGCGAAGTAGTTGATCTGCGGGATGGCTGTTGCCGCGCCGCCGTCCACGTTCCACCCCCGGACGTGCGATCCGAACACCGCACCCGGGCCGGCGCCGGTGATGATCTCGTCGAACCCGTCGCCATCGATGTCGCCGGCGGCCACGTTGACGCCCCACTTGTTGGTACCGTAGGCGAAGAAGTTGACCCCGGGTATGGACGCAGCGCCTGCGCCGTCCAGGTTCCAGCCGCGGACGTGGGGGCCGAACACGGCGCCCGGGCCGGCGCCGGTGACGATTTCAGCATAGC
Source organism: uncultured Acidobacteriota bacterium (assembly GCA_963836075.1). Classification (GTDB taxonomy): domain Bacteria; phylum Acidobacteriota; class JAQAZP01; order JAQAZP01; family JAQAZP01; genus JAQAZP01. Next base: position 947,878 of record CAWIIB010000001.1, on the reverse strand, counting down.
CGTCGCCATCCAGGTCGCCGGCGGTCACGTTGACGCCGAAGGCTGAGACGCCGTAGGCCACTGCCTCGGCACCGTTCAACGGGCGGCCGTTGACTTCGTAGACCCGGAACAGCGGCGCCGCAGAGGGGTCGGGACCGCTGCCGCAGATCACCTCCTCCACCCCGTCGCCGTCCACGTCGCCGGTGGCGATGCGCAGGCCAAAGCTGTTGGCCGTTTCGTGCTCGCGCAGGCAGCATTCCACCGCCGTGTCCGCGGTGAGCACACCCTTGAACAGGGGACTGTTCTCCGGCCCCGGGCCCGGGGCGGCAAAGATTGTCGAGCGCGGCGGGTCGGTCCCCGGCCAGACCATGTAGAGGTAGTCCCTGGTGGCATAGCTCGAGCCGGGGCCCGCGGTGGCGGTGGCCATGTTGCCCACCACCAGGGCCAGCCGGTCGGTGCTCTCTCCGGGATCGATCTCCAGCCAGAGGGCATAGCTCTCCTGGGGCACGTCGTGCACCGTGTAGTGGGACACACCGCCCAGTTCCTGCTGCAGCACGCCCACCTTCCACCGCAGGTCGCTGGAGAAGTGCTTCGGTTCGGCGTGGAGAAAGACGGTCAGTGGCTGTGCTCCGGACAACGCTTCGTCGAGACGCACGTAGTTGACCCCGAAGAGCTGCGGCGGGGTGGGCAGTTGGGGCGGGCCGGCCGCGGGCAGGGAGGTGTGGCGCTGGGACGGTTCCACGTTCACCGGCGCGAAGCCGGCGCCGTGGGTGAAGTGCAGGCCGTCGTCCAGCTCGGGGCCGCAGAACCAGCGCCACTGGGAGAAGTCCATGATCACGTCGGCGATGGTCCAGCCCGTGCCCGACGGTCCGCCGGGCTCGAAGGTCTCGGCGATCTGGACAAAGGCCGAGAAATAGTCGTGGTTGTAGCCATCCCCCGGACCGTCACGGCACCAGTCCCAGGCGTCGCGCACCAGGTCCGGATCCCAGCCGTTGAAGCGGTCCTCCAGATACTCGGGCCACATCAGGCCGCCGTACTGGTAGATCGCGCCTGCCACGTAGTCGCTCACCGCCCGCCAGGGCTCCAGCTGGAACCCCGAAGTGGCGGCCCAGGTCTGCTCGCTGTATTCGGGGTAGACGTGGGGGATGGCCCACTGGGCCGCTGTTCTCCCAGAAGGCGGCCGGCTCTTCCGCCGCCATGGCCGCCTGGCAGGCGTGGTTGAACTCGTGGGAGCCGGTCATGGCGATGGTGTAGTGCGAGGTCAGGTCGCTGCTGTGCACGATATAGGAGGTGTAGTCATACCACCAGGTCTCCTTCACCTCATGCTCGTGGCCGGTGTAGCCCCAGGCGCCGGCGGGTACCTGGTCCGAGATGTAGACGTCGAGGTCGTCGCTCCCTTCCATGCCGTAGTCGGGCGGCGGTTCGAAAAAGCCGATCTCGTCGCACTCCCGCTGCCACGATTCCTCATAGACCTGGAGGGTCATCTGTGCCGTCGCCTCCTGGCCCGGTGTTTCGTAGTGCACACGGAGCGGGTAGAGTGCCGACTGGATGGTGTGGGCAAAGGGCGGCCGCTCCAGCACTCCGGCCAGGTCACGAATCCCGGCCAGGTCCCGCAGCCAGTCCAGGTCGGCAGGGGAGAGGCGGTGGAAGTTGCGAATGATCTCCAGCACCACCGGGGTGGCGCAACCGATGGCGGTGGGGCCGGCGTCCTTCAGCATCTGCGGCAGCAGATCAGGCCGCTTGAACCAGAGGATCTTCCAGCGCAGGGCCGTGCTGTGGTCGACTGAACCATCACCGAGCTGCTGCTCGATCAAGCCCAGTAATCCCCGATCATGCCCTTGTCCGGCATCCGCCGGGGCGGCCAGGCAAAGAATCACGGCAGCCAGCAGCGCGATGCCCCATCTCATGTCCATACCCATGGTGAACTCCATCCATCTCGAGCAGTGCTTGCGGAACTGCGGACGATTATATCCCAGCGACTCGCGGTGGGCTTGCCTTATCCGCGTGAATTCCCTATATCATAGAAGTAGTTCATCATCGGGGAAGTCAGGGTTCATTCCTCTCCATAGGTTAGGCCACAACTGACGAGGATGAAATGTCAATTCGGAATCTGCTCCGCTACGGATGTTTCCTCAGTTTCTTTGGTATTGTCGTCCTGTTCAATGCAGTTCCGACGGCGGCCTCCGTGATCCATGTTCCCGCCGCCCAGCCCACCATCCAGGCCGGCATTGATGCCGCGGTGAACGGTGACACGGTGCTGGTGGCCGACGGCCTGTTCACCGGTCCCGGCAACCGGGACGTGGACTTTCTCGGCAAGGCGATCACTGTCCGGTCGGAATACGGCCCGGACAACTGCATCGTCGATTGCGGGGGCTCCCAGACCAAGCAGCACCGCGGTTTCGTGTTCCAGAGCGGAGAGGGCCGGGATTCCGTACTCCAGGGGTTTACCATCCGCAACGGTGACATGGGGGTATACGGATACGGCGGGGGAGTCTATGCCACGGGCGGGGCTTCCCCCTCGATTCTGGATAACGTGATCACTGCCAATCGGGCCTGGTGGGGTGCAGGGCTCGTGGTCGGCGGCTCTTCACTGGTTGCCGGGAATATCATCAGTGGCAATGTGGCCCTGGCGCACAACGATCCCACCGGCGTCGGCGGTGGTATTTCCTGCATCGGAACGGCGGAGGTCGTCGGCAACATCATCAGCGACAACTTCAGCGGCGCCATGGCCGGGGGCATCGCCTGTTTCGGGAACGATCACATCCTCCTGGCGAACAATCTCATCGTGGGGAACCGGGTGGAGCTGGACGTCGGGCTGACCATTGCCGCCAACGGCGGGGGTGTGGGTTGCGATGTCGCCAACGGTGCGGTGACGATCATCAACTGCACCATCGCCATGAACCAGGTCATCGATTTCTATTCGCAGTACGGGCATGGCGGAGGGATGAGTATCAAACCGCCGCAATTTGAGATCAACCACGGCCCCACGACGGTCACCGTGGAGAATTCGATCATCTTCGGCAACTCGGCCGATTTCGGCGCACAGTGCTATGTCGGAAACACCGCTGAAGGACCGGCGGTCCTCTCTCTAGAACATTCGGACCTGGACGGCGGCGAAGCCGAGGTGCTGGTTCACGGAAGCCTCATCTGGGGTCCGGGTATGATCGACGCGGATCCGCTCTTTGCCGCCGGACCGCTTGGCGACTGGTATCTCCAACAGGTCGCCGCCGGCCAGGCCGCGGACAGCCCCTGCCTCGACAGCGGCAACGCTGCTGCCGGAACGATCTGCCACGACGATGCCAGCGGCACGGTCTGCCTGGACCAGTTGGGCACCCGCACCGACCAGGTTCGGGATGGCGGTGTCGTGGACATGGGTTTTCACTACATGTCCGGCGGGACGGTGGGGGCGAGGCTCCAATGCACTCCCGCCGGCGGTGTCCTTCCATTCCTCATTTCAATGGCGGTGAGTCTGGACAACCGGGTGGCCGACCAGCCGCGCCGCCTGGCCGGCCGGATCGATGTCCTGCCGGCTTCCGGCGGTTCAGTGGCCAACTGGCGGGCGGGGTATACAAACGTTGCCGGCGGGCAGAGCTACACAACATCCTGGGTCCAGAACATTCCTGCGCTGCCCACTCTGGTCGGCGAAAATGTGTTCACCATAGTGGTGGCGGATGTGACATCGGCGCCCTACAACCAGCCGCCTTATGCCGCTTCCGGCGATACCATGGCCCACAGCTGTGCGGTCACCGGGGACGCCCCGTATACTGCAACTGCCAGGAATTGATGGGGGGCATTGTAATGAACAGATATCTTGCGACCTTGATCCTGCTTCTCCTTCTCATCGCCGGATCCTCTCCGGCAGCCGTGATCCACGTCCCCAGCGACCAACCCACGATCCAGGCCGGGATTGATGCAGCCGCGGCGGGCGATGAAGTGCTGGTGGCTGACGGTCTTTACACCGGTCCCGGCAACCGGGACGTCGACTTTCTGGGCAAGGCGATCACCGTCCGGTCGGAATACGGCCCTGACAACTGCATTATAGACTGCCAGGGCAGTGAGATGGAGCAGCGCCGGGGGTTCATTTTTCAAAACGGTGAGGGACGGGACTCGGTCCTCCAGGGGTTCACAATCCGTGGTGGGGACATGGGTACTCTACGGGAATGGCGGGGGGGTGGCGTGTATTCGAAGCTTCACCGTCAATCCTGGGCAATGTGATCACCGCCAACAGGGCCTATTCGGGGCGGGAATCGATATTCATGAGGGAAGTCCGCTGATCAACGGGAACCTGATCATTGGCAACCTGGCAGTGGATCACCCGGACACTGTCGGCGCCGGGGCCGGAATCTGCTGCACCTCTGGATCGCCGGAAATCAGCGGCAACACCATCAGCGACAATATCAGCGGGGGGATAGGCGGCGGAGTCTCTGCCCTGGGGTGCTCCATGCTGCTGATGAACAATCTGATTACTGGAAACAGTATCCAGGGATACGGTTTCACCGACCCACCTCCCTCTGGAGGCGGTGGCATCCACTGCTCCAAGGATCGACGGTCACCATCGTCAACTGCACCATCACCGCGAACAGAGTCGATGTCTTCTGATGCCAATGAGTATGGCGGTGGACTCTGTGTCGAACCGCCTCAACTTGGTGGCTCCGCCGGCCCTTTCTCCACCGTGGTGGTGGAAAATTCGATCATCCGGGGCAACGAGGCTGAATTTCGGAGACCAGTGTCACGTGGGCGCACTCTCTCTCGGACCATCGACTCTGCAGCTGAACTTTACGAACGTCGACGGTGGAGCGGCGGCAGTCCATACTTCTCGGAGGTATTCTCGACTGGGGAGAGGGGATGATCGATGCTGCTCCACTGTTTTCTATCGGATCACTTGGCAGCTGGTATCTTTCGTCAGACGGCCGCCGGCCAGCCGGCGGACAGCCCCTGTCTCAACAGTGGGGGCCAAGCGGCCAGTTTGGTCTGCTATGAAGATGGCAGCGGTACGGTCTGTCTGGACCAGTTGACCACCCGAACAGATCGAGGCCTGGATGGCAGTATTGTGAACATGGGGTATCATTATCTGCCAGCCGTCTCGGTGGCCACGAGGTTGGAGTGCAATCCCTCCGCCGGTGCCCTGCCTTTCGCCGTCTCCATGGAGGCGGACCTGGCCAACATTTTTATCGGTCAACCGACGCCGTATCGCGGCCCGTATCGACATCCGGCTGGCCGGCGGCGGATCTGTTTCCAACTGGCGAGCGGGATACGCGAATGTTCAGGGCGGAGAGAGTTTCGTCACCACGTGGAGCCAGACTATTCCGGAGTTGCCCACCCTGGTGGGTGACACCCGCTTCACGATGCTGGCGCTGGATGTGACTCCTGCGCCGTACAACCAGCCGCCCTACCCGCCGGCAGGCGATTCCTCCACGGACAGCTGTACCGTGACCGGAATTGCTCCCTAGAACCAGCCGGCGGCCACGGTGGCGCCATGGGTCAGGCCGGGGAAGGCTTCGAGGGACAGCCACTCGGTGACGTCCCCTGATTCGTGGTAGCGGAATACCTTTACCGCTGATCCGGCGGAGGGGTCGGGCCCCGGCCCGGTGACGATCTCCGCCCGGCCGTCACCATCCAGGTCGGTGCCGGCCCAGACCTCGGCGCCGTAGAGCATGCTCTCCGGTGGCCAGGCAAAGAAGCTGAGCCCCGGCAGTTCGGTGATCGAAGTCCCGTCATGGTTCCAGCCACGGATGTGGGCGCCGAACAGGGGAGAGGGCCCGGGGGCGGTGACGATCTCGTCGATCCCGTCACCGTCCACGTCGCCGCAACTCACCCCCACGCCATAGCGCGGGGTGCCGTAGGCAAAGAAACTGACCCCGGCCATGGCCGCGGCTGTTCCGCCGTCCACGTTCCAGCCCCGGACGTGGGGTCCGAAAACAGGGCCGGGCCCGGCGCCGGTGACGATCTCGTCGTAGCCGTCACCGTCGATGTCCCCGGCAGCCACGTTGACCCCCCACTTCAGTGTGCCGTAGGCGAAGAAGTTGACGCCCGAGAGCGGTGTCACCGCGGAGCCGCTGTAGGTGAACCCGCGAACGTGGGGCCCGAACACAGCTCCGGGCCCGGCGCCGGTGATGATCTCATCCATACCGTCCGCGTTCAGGTCGCCGGCGGCCACGTTGACCCCGTATTTGTCTGTTCCGTAAGCCAGGAAGCTGAGGCCGGGCAGGGGCGCTCCGGTCCTCCCGAACCCCCGCACGTGGGGGCCGAAGACCGCTCCGGGCCCGGCGCCGGTGATGAACTCGGCACGGCCATCGCCGGTCACGTCACCGCAGGTGATGTTGACGCCGTATTTCTGCACGCCGTAGGCGGTGAACTCCAGGTCATGGCCGGCGTTGGCCAGCGGCGGGAAGCTTCTCACTGAGGTGGGGTTGCCTTCGGCCGGACCCGGACCGGTCACGATCCACGGGGATGGAGGGCCATCCTCCAGCTTCAGCTTGACCGGAATCTTAAGCGGCGAGTTCGCGGCCCCGATGCCGAGGATTCTGATCAGGGTGAGGAATTCTCCGGGGCCGGCAGCGCCGGGGACGACGCTCACGGTCACCTGGTCCACCTCGCCGGTGCAGGAGCCCGAGGCCGGGCTGAAGGTCAGCCAGTCCGCCCCGCTGCTCACGCTCCATTCCAGCAGGCTGCCGTCGCAGGACCGGATTTCCAGAACCTGGTCTGCGGGAGTGCCGCCGGGGAAGACGCCCTCGAAGGAGAGCCAGAGGGGATCGAGGCAGATCACCGGGGCTCCGCCGGTCAACGGGTAATGGTAGCCCATGTCCACGGTATCCACATCCTGGACGCCATCGGTGCGAGTGGTCCCCTGGGGCATCTCGGTCAGCGGCCAACCGCGGTCCACGCAGGGGCTGTCCTCCGGCTGGCCGGCGGCGGTCTGGGACAGGTAGTGGGAACCCAGGGGGCCGGAGGTGAACAGCGGGAGTTCGGTGATCATCCCCGTGCCCCACCAGAGGGTCGCTTCAGGGTCGATAAAGATAAGATCCTGACCGCCCACCACGTCGGACCAGTTGATGGAGAAAATGCCGCCGCCGAAGGTGTCGTGACCGAGGTAGATCTCCCGGCCCTGGGGAGCGGAATTGCCGTGGATGATGGAGTCGTAAACGTGGGCATCGTCCTCTCCGTTGAAGATGCCGCCGCCGCCTTCCAGGGCGCTGTTGCCGGTGACGGTGCAGCCGGTCATCCAGAACGAATCACTGGTTGTGCCCGCCCTGCCGAAATAGATCCCGCCGCCGAAGTCCACCGACTGGTTGCCGCTGATCAGGCAGTTGGTGATGGTGACATTGCCACCACACCGGATACCGGCACCGCGACTGCCGCTGTTGCCGGTGATGATGTTCCCTTCGATGTTCATTGCCGAATACTCGCCAGCGATTCCGTTGAGGCGGTTGTCGACGATGCGGTTCCTGAGGATATCGAGCTCCGCATAATCGCCAAAGATACCCATCCGGCGGTTTTCCAGGATCAGGTTGTCGCTGATCGTGGTTGCGGGGTTCGTTCTCAGGCAGTTGATCCCGTCCCACTGGTTGTAAAAAATGATGTTGCCGGCGATGGTCGGCTCCCCGCCGTGCTCGAGGAGGATCCCGCCCGTTGTGCCGTTGCGGGCCACCAGGTTGTCGACAATGGTGGGAGCTGAATACCAGCAATAGAGGGCGCCGGTATTCCAGTTGTTGCCGTCGTTGTGGATGATGTAGTTGTTCCTGATGGTGGGCGAGGACGAGCACCAGATGGCGCTGCCCCGGTTCGTGGCGTAGCCGTTGCGGATGGTGAAGCCTTCCAGCACCGAGTCGGGGCCCTCCTGCTGGTGAAACCAGAAGGCCCGGTGCGGGTCGTCCAGGCTGCCCTGGAGGTCGATGACACAGTGGTCCGGGCCGTTCTCCGAGATCACCGTGATCGCCTTGCCCCGGAAATACATGTCCCGGTTCCCCGGGCCGGTGTAGACGCCGTCGGCCACCAGCACCGTGTCACCGTCTGCCGCAGCGTCGATACCGGCCTGGATGGTCGGCTGGTGGGCCGGGACCTGGATCACTGCGGCGGGAAGTGGGGCGCTCATCACGGTGAGAAGAACAATGGCTGTGGTCAGCAACAGGAAGCGCCGGTGGATGCGCACTGGTTTTCTCCTCGAGTGTGGGGCGGTTCGCGGGAAACGGTGCTCACACCTGTTTCATTGTACATGAAACAGGTTTCGGGCAAAAAAACGGCCTCCCCGGGGGGGGAGGCCGTCCGTTGTCAGCGGTTGATGACCGGTGGTCCCGGCTTACCGGTTGAAGTAGGCCGGGTTGAGCACGACCTCCTGGTGCTTCTTCAGCTCGGCGATGGTAGAGGTGAGCAGCAGCTGCTGCTTTGACGACTCCAGCTGGGTGCGGGTGTTCGACTTCTCCTGCTGGAAGCTCTCCTCGTCGGGGCTGGTCAGTTCCTTGAGGGCGAAGACCAGTTCACCGTTGGGCAGGGTGGCCACCGGGGCCAGCTGACCCGCCTCGAGGTTGAAGATTTCCTTGTCCAGCGGCCTGGTGGAGCCGACCCCATCGATATAGCCGTTCCGCTTGAGCGGTTCCGAGACTTTCACTTTCAGTCCTTCATCCACGCGGCCGGCCGCCGCTTCGGCCAGTGTTGAGTTGCCGGCCATGGCGTGCATTTCTTCGGCAGCGGCGCGGGCCAGGCTCTTCGCCTGCTCCATGCGGTAGGTCGATTCCACTTCCTGCCGCTTCTCCTCGAGGGCGGGAACGTGCGGCTCGATCACCGAGACCAGGCTGATGATTGCCGAGCCCTGGGGCACCGTCACCGGGCCGGCCACGGCCCCCGGCTCGGTGAGGCCGAAGGCGGCATCGGCGAAGTCGGGGTTGCGGCCGATAAAGGGGATGTTGTCCTCATACCCGAACGTGGCATCACGGATGATGAAGCCGGCGCCTTCCGGTCCGGCCAGGTCCTCGAAGGTTTCGCCCTGGTCCAGACGGTCCATCAGCTCGGCGGCCACCTCGGGCACTTCGTCCCGGGCGTACTCCATCTTCAACGTCCGCTCGATCCGTTCGCGGACTTCTTCCAGCGGCTGGTAGCCCTCTGCTTTCTTCTCGGTGACCAGGATGATGTGGTAGCCGAAAGGAGAATCCACCACCTCGCTGATCTCGCCGGGGGCGAGGGCGAAAGCCGCGTCGGAGAACGGCTTGACCATGGCACCCTCGGCGAAGAAGCCGAGGTCGCCGCCGCGGGAGGCGGAGGAGTCCTCCGAGTGCTCTTCGGCCAGTTTCGCGAAATCGGCCCCGTCCCGTGCCTCGGCCAGCAGTTCTTCAGCCCGCTGGCGGAGTGCCGCCTTCTCCTCGTCACTCATCGTGGTGTTGGTCTTGAGCAGGATGTGGCTGGCCCGGACCTGGTCCGGAGAGTAGAACTGGGAATCCCGGTTGTCCTGGTAGTAGTACTCGATATCATCGTCGGTGAGTTCCACCCGGTCCTGGACCTGCCGGGCGTCCACCAACAGGAAGCGGACCTCCCGTTTCTCCGATTCGCGGTAGTCCTCCTGGTGCTCGTCATACCAGGCAGCCAGCGCGTCATCATCGATCACCACCTGATCCTTGAACAGGCTGTGATCGAAGTAGACGTACTCGATGGTGGCTTTTTCATTCTGCTTCATGTATTCGCTGCGGACGTTGTCCTCGCTCACCACAACCGAGTCGGTGATCAGGTCGCGGTAGCGGTTGAACACGATCTCGTCACCCACCATCTTCTCAAAGGTCTGGACGGTGATGTTGTTCATCTCCAGAATCTGGCGGTAGAGGTCCTGGCCGATGAAACGGCCGTCCTGCTGGAAGGCCGGCATTTCGAGGATCCGCTTCTGGACCTCTTCCGGGGTGACCGAGATGCCCAGGGAGCGGGCCTCGTTCAGCGCCACTTTCTGGTCCACCAGGGAGTCGAGCACCGACTGTTCCAGGTCGAGGTTCTGGAGCATCTCCTGGTAGCGCTCCTTGTACAGTGAGCGGTAGAGATTTCGCTGGTTGTTCAGCGCCTGCTGGAATTCCTTGTAATCGATGGGCTCTCCGTCCACCGTGGCAACAACACCTTGCCCCATTTCACCACCGCCGTACGATCCCTTCATCCCCCAGGTGACAAAGACCGAAAGGATAAAAGCGGCAATCACCAGCCAGAGAATCACACTGAGTGATTTCAGGTTTTCTCTCATGGTTCTGAGCATGAACCAGCACCTCCAGGTTGATCGGGGGTGAGCGTCACCCGCCGTTTTTTGACAAACCGAACTTCCGCGGGACAAAAATCGCCGCGCGAAGGGATGAATTCTAGCGAAACGCCGGAGAAAGTTCAACCGGATACGACAGCCCGGCTGACGGGGCCATGGAACCGCCTGGTCAGAATTCGGGAAATATTCGCCCCGACAGCCTGTTTTCCCCGTTACCACATTGAATAATGGAAGTTAATGTGTTATATACCGTTTATCAGTCTCCGGGCCATAAATGCAGTTTTTTCGCCATTTTATGAGGGATTCGCATGTCGGCAGCGGACAAGAGACACGGCACCAGTTCATTCTGGATCGATTGGTACACGGTCACCTATCGTCGCCTGGCACTTATCGCCGTGGTGCTCATCGCCATCCTGGCCTACCCGTCGTACCTCGTCTACGAGAAAAACTGGGGCCTCACTCCCGAGGAACGGCGGGTGGCGGAGGCGATCCAGGTGGCAGAGCAGCTCTTTGACCGGGCATCGCGGGTGAAAATGAACCGCGAGCTGCAGGATTTCCTCAACCGGGCCGGCGGTCGTCTGGGAGAAGCCCGGGAAGCGTTCGACCGTTCGGCGCTGAGCTTTTCCTACGATCTGGCCATCGAGTCGGGAAAACTGTCCAGCTACATCCTGGACAGTGCCGGTTCCGAGCGAAGTCCTTACAGCTTCAAGGTGTTCGATGTGGAAGGCGACGTGCGGGTCAAACGCAAAAACTCCCTGCAGTGGGAGCAGGCGGTCCAGGACATGGAACTGGAGCCGATGGACAAGGTTCAGACCGGGGAACGGGGAAGTGCGCTCCTCTTTGCTTTTGACGGCAGTCTGTACGAGCTGAAGCCCAACTCCCTGATCGAGATTCAGAAGAGCGCCTTCAACCCGGTGACCCGGGAAAAGGACGTGGAAGTCAATGTCAACTTCGGCTTCCTCGACCTCTCCACATCCAGCCGCTCGGTGGAGGGATCCTCATCCAAGGTCTCCACCCCAAGTGCGACCTCCAGTATGGCCGAGAACAGCCATTCCGCCGTCAACTATGACGTGCAGAGCGGAGAGACCAGCGTCTATGTCTACGATGGAAGCGTCGAGCTGGACACCGGCAGCGAGCGGCGCAAGGTGACCAAGGACCAGAAGATCACCGTGGCGCAGGACAAGACCATCTCCCCCGTCAGCCACCTGCCCATGCCGCCGAAACTGGTCAGCCCGCCGCACCTCCGCCCGGTGTTCAGCAGACCGGGCGAGGAGTCCGTGGTGGAACTGAAGTGGCTTACCGTGCAGCCTGAATACCGCTACCACCTGCAGATTGCCAGCCACTCCCTGTTTGCCCATGCCATGGTGGACCGGACGGACATGCACGAGGACCGGATCACGGTGCGCAACCTTGCGCCGGGCGAGTATTACTGGCATGTCAGCTCGATCTCAGCCCTCGGTATCGAGGGCGAATACAGTCAGACCTACAAGTTCGAGGTCAAGCAAGCTGACAGCATGCCGGACCGCGCCAACAGAAAACCACCACGGCTTACTGTGGAGAGCCCGATGTCGTTCGGTAACATCGCCCTGGTGGAGGGCTTCACCGACGCCGGGGTTTTGCTAAGCATCAACGACGACGAAGCCGATGTGGAGAGTGACGGTTCGTTCCGGCACCTGATCACGTTGCCCGAAGAAGGCATCAACCGGATCGAAGTGGTGGCCCAGGACGCCAGCGGGCTGACCACTACCAAATTGTATGAAGTTGACGTGACCCTCCCCTGATCCTCCTGGGATTTCCGGCCGGTCCCGTCATCAGCAACATCCCATAGGAAACACTCGATGAGCATCTGGTCTATCTTCAGCCTCTTTTCCAACGACCTGGCAATCGATCTGGGCACGGCGAACACCCTGGTCTTTGCCAAGGGCAAGGGCATCGTTGTCCGGGAGCCCTCCATCGTGGCGGTGAACAAGATTACCGGCAAGGTGGAGGCGGTGGGAACCGAGGCCAAGGAGATGCTCGGCCGCACCCCCGGCAACATCATCGCCATCCGGCCGATGAAGGACGGGGTGATCGCCGACTTTGAAGTCACCGAGAAGATGCTCGACTACTTCATCAAGAAGGCCCACAACCGCAACGTGCTGGTGCGGCCGCGTATCGTGATCAGCGTTCCGTCGGAGATCACGCCGGTGGAGAAGCGGGCGGTTCGCGACTCGGCGTACCGGGCCAAGGCCACCGAGGTCTACCTGGTGGAAGAGGCAATGGCGGCGGCCATCGGCGCCGGGCTGCCGATCACCGAGCCGTCGGGCAACATGATCGTCGATATCGGCGGCGGCACCACCGACGTGGCGGTGATCTCCCTGGCCGGCATCGTCTACTCGCGGACGGCGCGCATCGCCGGCAACGAGATGGACGAAGCGATCATTCAGTACATCAAGCGCCGCTACAACCTGCTCATCGGCGAACGAACCGCCGAGGAGATCAAGATCAGGATCGGGTCGGCCTACCCGCTGGACGAGGAGTTGACCCTGGAGATCAAGGGCCGCGACCTGGTCCGCGGGGTGCCCAATACCCTGCTGGTCACCGACGAGGAGATCCGCGAGTCCCTGGCCGAGACGGTCTCGTCCATCGTCGAAGCGGTGCGCATCGCCCTGGAGCGCACCCCGCCCGAGTTGTCGGCGGATATCGTGGACAAGGGAATCGTCCTCACCGGCGGCGGGGCGCTGATCAAGAATCTCGACAAGCGCCTTCGCGACGAGACCGGCCTCCCCGTTTCCATGGCGGAGGATCCACTCGCTTCGGTGGCCCTGGGCACCGGAAAGATGCTCAGCGATTTCGCCCTGCTCCGCAAGATCTGTCTCGAGCGGTAGCGACCCTCAACACCCCGATTTTCCTGCGGCCGGCCGGGCCGGGCCCGGGAGACGGAAAACGGCATGGCCGGTTTTATCGTCAGAAGGAAAGACCCTCTTCTGTTTGTCACGGTTCTGCTGGTCCTGCTCTGCATCCTCGCCTCCCAGGCGGATAATGGAAACGGTTCCTCCTTGCTCACCAGGACGGTGATGCAGGCCTGCTCCCCCTTTGTCCGGCTTTCCGCCGGCACGGCCCAGAAGGTGCGGGACACCTGGTTCGGCTACTTCAACCTGGTGGATGCCCGGGCCGCGAACCGCCGAACCCTGGACCAGTTTGACCGGCAGGCCCTGGAACTGGCCCTGCTGCGGGAGAAACTCCGGAGTTACGAGCGGGATGCGGCACTGTACCGGTTCATCCAGGAGTTTGATCTTCCGGGCGAGGAACCGCTGCTGGAATCCATCAGCCCCGCCCTGGTGATCTCCAATCGCCACAGTGTGGAGCAGTCCCGGGTCCTGCTGCTCAACCGGGGTGCCTCCGCCGGGTTGCGGCCGAACATGCCGGTGATCACCGCTGAAGGGGTGGTGGGCAAGACATTGACCTGCACCTCATTGATTACCACCGTGCTGTTGGCCACCGACATCAACAGCGGCATCTCGGCCCGGGTGGAGCGCAGCCGGGTGTGGGGCATGCTCACCGGCGGCGCCCTGCTGGACGACGGCAAGCCGGCGCTGGAAATGCAGCACATCTCCAGCCTCGACGACGTGGAGCCGGGCGACCTGGTGCTTACCTCCGGCCTCGGCGGTATCTTCCCCGCGGGCCTGGCCGTGGGTACGGTGATCGCCGTGGAGGCGGGGCCGGGGCTCTCCATGCGGGTTGTGGTGGAACCGGCGGTAAACATGAGCCTGCTGGAGGAAGTGCTGGTGGTGACCACGGAAGAACGGCTCCCTTCCGAGCTCAGCGGTGGGGACGGTTCTGATCCCGTGGCTGTACCGAACGGGAAAGGAGAAGAACGATGAAGTTTCTCCGTCTTCCCGCGGTGCTCCTGCTGGCCCTGCTGGCCGAGCTGCTCCTGCCGCGCTACGTGGCCGGTTTCTTCCGCTATTTCGATTTCATGCTCATCGTGGTGATCTTCAACAGCGTCAGCCGCTCGCGGATTCAGGCCACCCTGCTGGGCAGCACCAGCGGGCTGCTCCAGGACGCCTTTACCGGAATCCTCTTCGGACTCAACGGGTTCTCCAAGACCGTGGTGGGCTATCTGGCCTCCTCCTTCTACCAGCGGTTCATGATCGACACCGCCCTGACCCAGCTGGTGGTGCTGGCCGTGGCCACCTGGCTCAACGAGGGAATCTGCATCGGCCTCCGTGCCGCGCTGTTCGGCATTGCACCGGGACAGGTCTTTCCCGAACTGTTGATCCGCACGGCTTGCAATGCCTTCGGGGGCGTGCTGCTGATGAAACTGAGCGTACTGCTCTTCCGCCGGCTCTCCGCGGGACGGATGCGCTCCCGGGGCGTGAGCCGGCTGTCACGGTAAGGGGGGGCGCGGGATGATGCAGCTCAGCGAAGACCGCCGCACGATCACCAGGCGGGTCGATATGATCCGCACCGTGGGCTACCTGGCCCTGGGGTTCCTGGTCCTCGGTTTCTGGTACCACCAGGTGCTCCACGGCAGTTACTACCGTGAGCGCTCGGAGAACAACCGGCTGAAAACCCAGGTACTCTACGCCCCCCGGGGCCTGATCCTCGACCGCGAGGGTCGTGTGCTGGCCGGCAACACCCTCTCCTTCGACCTCGAGCTGATCCGCGAGGACATGCTGGTCCCCCAGGAGGAGCTGCTGGCCGCGGTCTCCAGGGTGGTGGAGCTGCCGCTGGAGCAGCTGGAGGAGCGGGTGGAAAAGTACAAAACGCTGCAGAAGTTCAGGCCCATCGTGCTCAAGGAGAACCTGAGCCTCGAGGAGGTTTCCCACTTCTCCTCCCGCCGCGAGTCCTACGCCGGCATCCGTGTACACCAGAAATACCTGCGTCACTACAACGAGGGCGTGCTCGGGGCCCACCTGATGGGCTACGTGGGGGAGGTGACCGCGGAACAGGTCCGGCGGGCCGAGGGAGGGGACCAGGAACTGCTGCCCGGCGACCTGGTGGGCAAGGCCGGCCTGGAATTGTATTACAACCCTGCTCTGCAGGGGGCCAACGGCTTGAAGAAGATGGTGGTCAACTCCCTCGGCCGGGAGATCAGGGAGCACGACCGCCAGCCGCCGCTCCAGGGCTGCACCATGCGGCTGACCATCGACCGCGATCTCCAGGCGGCCACCGAGGAGGCCTTTGGCGATGAGACCGGGGCGGCCATCTTCCTCGATCCGAACTCGGGCCGGATTCTGGCCCTGGTCTCCCGTCCGGTCTTCGACCCCAACAAATTTGCCGTGCGCCTCAGCGGTGAATTCTGGAGCTCGATCATCTCCAACCCGGAGCACCCGTTGCAGAACCGGGCGATCCAAAGCAAGTATCCTCCCGGCTCGGCGTTCAAGATCATCATGGCCACCGCCGGCCTCGAGGAAGGGGTGATCACTCCGGCCACGGCGAGGACCTGCATCGGCCACGCGCGGATCTACAATCACACCTTCCGTTGCTGGCGGGCCGGGGGCCACGGGACGGTGGCCCTCAAGGAGGCGATCCACAAATCCTGCAACGTCTACTTTTACCACCTGGGCGCACAACTGGGTATCGATACCATTCACAAGTGGGCCGACCGCTTCGGCCTGGGGAGCAAAACCGGCATCGACCTCGTGCCCGAGACGCCGGGCACCATCCCCTCGGTGGCCTGGAAGCGAAAAACCTTTAACCAGCCTTGGTACCCCGGCGAAACCATCTCCATCGCCATCGGCCAGGGCTATCTGGAGGTGACCCCGGTCCAGCTGGCGGTGGCCATGGCCGCGGTGGCCAACGGCGGCACCCGCTACCGGCCCTACCTGGTGGAGGAGATCGTGGGCCGTGAGGGCTGGCCCGCCGCACCGGAACCGCTGGGCGAACTGGGGGTGCGGCCCTCCACCATCGAGGTGCTCAAGGAGGCGCTCTGGATGGTGGTCAACGTGGACGGCGGCACGGCCCGGCGGGCGCGGGTCAAGGATTTCGACGTCTGCGGCAAGACCAGCACGGCCCAGATCCACAAGGCGTCGGCAGGGGTCAAACCGAAGGACCTGCCCCGTGAGATGCGGGACCACGCCTGGTTCTCCGGGTTCGCCCCGCGGGACAACCCGGAGATCGCCTACTGCGTTTTTATCGAGCACGGCGGCCACGGCGGGGACACCGCGGCGCCGGTGGTTCAGAAGGTGCTCGAGGTCTACCGCGACAAATATCACCCGAAGCCGGCCGAGGACACCGACCCGCTGGTGGTCGCCCGGGCCGGATCCGCCGGGGACAGGTAACCAGATGCTGAGCCGTCGCGCCCTGTTCAACTTCGACTGGTCGATCCTGGTGGTGAGCCTGGTCATCTGCGCCATCGGTGTGGCGCTGATTTTCAGCGCCACCTACGGCGGGGAGCACGAGGGGCTGTACCGCAAGCAGGCGCTCTGGATCGCCGTGGGGCTGGGACTGATGCTGCTGGTGCTCGCCGTTGACTACCACTTCTGGGTGGAGTTTTCCGGCTACTTCTACCTCCTCTCCATCGCCGTGCTGGTGGGCGTGCTGATCTTCGGCAAGACCATCTCCGGGGCCCGCAGCTGGATCCCGCTGGGGATCTTCAATTTCCAGCCTTCGGAGCTGGTCAAGATCACCACCGCCCTGCTTCTGGCCCGCTACTGCGCCGAGATCAGGGAGGACGGCTACCGCCTGGTCAACATGCTGGTCACCGCGGGCATGGTGGCCCTGCCGGTGGGCCTGATCTACCTCCAGCCCGACCTGGGCACCGCCCTGACCTTTGTCCCGCTGCTGGCCGCGGTGAACATCCTCGCCGGTCTGCGGTTGAAGACCATCGGTGTGCTGGCCCTGGCCGGCCTGATCATGCTGCCCATCGTCTGGAACTTCGGCCTCGCGGAGTACCAGCAAGACCGCATCAAAACCTTTGTTGACCCGGAGTCAGACCCGTTGGGGGCCGGCTACCAGATTGCCCAGTCGAAAATAGCCGTGGGTTCGGGACGCCTGCTGGGCAAGGGGTTCATGTCCGGCACCCAGAGCCAGCTGAAGTTCATTCCCGAGCAGCACACCGATTTCATCTTTTCGGTGCTGGCCGAGGAGTTCGGATTTCTAGGCGTGGCCTTTACACTCGGGTTATACTTCACACTCTTTTCGCGTTCGGTGAGCGCAGCGAAAAACGCCCGGGACCGCCGGGGCATTTTTCTGTCCATGGGTCTGGTGTCGATCCTGCTCTTTCACGTACTGGTCAACGTGGGCATGGTGATCGGCGTGATGCCCACCACGGGAATCCCGCTGCCCCTGATGAGTTACGGGGGGTCGTCGGTGATATCCTCCTTTATCGCCATTGGACTGATTCTGAATGTTCGGGTGCGGCGTTTTACCAACTGATCCGCCCGTGATACCGGAGAACCACAGGGATGTCTAAGGAAATCATCATCAACTCCAACCCCCAGGAGACGCGGGTGGCGGTGGTGGAGGACGACCTCCTCACCGAGATCTACATCGAACGGGAAAAGCAGCGCGGAATCGTCGGCAATATCCACAAGGGCCGGGTGACCAAGGTGCTGCCGGGGATGCAGTCGGCCTTCGTCAACATCGGCCTCGACCGGGACGCCTTCCTCTACGTGGCCGACGTGATCGACAGCATCGAGGTGGCCGAGACCATCGATGACGAAGAGGATGTCGAGGAAGAGGGCCAGGGCGACGGTAACAAAGACGAACTGAAACACATCCACCCCCCCCAGCGGTCCCAGTCCATCGACGAACTGCTCCGTGAAGGGCAGGAGATCCTGGTCCAGGTGGCCAAGGAGCCCATCGCCGGCAAGGGCGCCCGGATCACCACCCACGTCACTCTCCCCGGCCGCTACCTGGTCTTCATGCCCACCGTCGAGCACGTGGGGGTCTCCCGCCGCATCGAGGACGAGGCGGAGCGGAGCCGGCTGCGCGATGTGATCAGCGCGGAGAAGGGCCCGGACGAGGGGTTCATCGTCCGCACCGCGGGCGAGGGAAAGGAGGGCGAGGACTTCGCCCGTGACGTGAACTTCCTCAAGAAGATCTGGGACGAGATCGGGAGGAAATCCGAAAGCCGGTCGGCGCCGGCGGTGATCCACCGCGACCTGGGGCTGATCCAGCGCACCCTGCGGGACATCTTCTCCGCCGATTTCTCCGCGGTCTGGGTCGACACCGAGAACGCTTACGAGGAGTGCGTGGAGTTCATGGACCGCATCCAGCCGGAACTGGTGAACCGCATCCGGCTCTACAGCAAGGACTACCCGATCTTCGAGGAGTACGGCATCCAGCTGGAGATCGAAAAGAGCCTGCGCTCCAAGGTCTGGCTCAAGTCGGGCGGCTATATCGTGATCAACCAGACCGAGGCCCTGGTGGCCATCGATGTCAACACCGGTAAATACGTGGGCAAGAAGCGCCTGGAGGATACGGTGGTGCGCACCAACCTCGAGGCGGTAAAGGCCATCGTGCGCCAGGTCCGGCTGCGCGACCTGGGCGGGATCATCATTCTCGACTTCATCGACATGGAGGAGAAGGAGAACCAGGCCAAGGTTCTGGAGGCGCTGGAAAACGAGCTGAAAAGCGACCGTTCACGGACCAAGCTGCTGCAGATCAGCGACTTCGGCCTGGTGGAAATCACCCGCAAGCGGGTCAAGCAGAGCCTCGAACGGCTGCTCTGCCAGCCCTGCCCCTACTGCATGGGCTCAGGCCGGATCAAGTCGGAGACCACCATCTGCTACGACATCCAGCGCGAACTGCTCAAGTCGCGCACCGCCATCGAGGGCAAGCACCTCATCGTCCGCGCCAACCCGGCCGTGGCCCGGGTCTTCCGCGAGGACGAATACCGGCTGGTCCAGGACCTGGAGGAGATCCTCAACTCCACCATCACCGTCAAGAGCGACGACAACCTGCACCACGAGCAGTTCGACGTGATGGCGGTGTGAGAGAGGGCAGGACAGGGGCAGGAGTTCACATCTCTTCCCGGGCCAGGACCTCTTTCAGGGCACCCACAACCCGCTCGTCGTACCTCGTCCCGCTGTACAGTTCCAGCTCGGCCAGGGCTTCCTCCGGGGTGCGGGTCTCGGCGTAGGACTCGGGATTGATCATCGCGTCGAACGCCTCCGCCACGCCGATGATCCGCGACCCCAGGGGGATCTGTTCCCCGGTCAGGCCGTCGGGGTAGCCCTCGCCGTTGCAGGTACTCGTGGTGATGGCGGATCATCGGAGCCACGTGCCCCCAGACCTGGATCGGTTCGATCAGCTCGGCTCCCAGGACGGGGTGCTCCCGGTAGAGGTCCGGGCACTTCTGCTGGTCCAGGAGCCGGCCCCTCAGGCGAAGCTTGAGCAGACCGATGTCGTGCAGGATGGCGGCGAAGTGGATCTCCCGCCGGGCCTCCTCGCTGAGTTCCAGTTGCCGTCCGATCAGTGAGGCATAGCGGGTCACGTTGTGCAGGTGCCCTTTCCAGACGATGTGGCTGTCCATGGCCAGACGAAGCAACTCGATGGAGTGGGCGGAGAAATTCTGCTGTGAGGTGTGAAAACGGGCGTTGATAATGGTGGAGGCCACCGATTGGCCCAGGATCTCCGCCATCTGGCTCCGCTCCGCGCTGAATGGCGTTCCGCCAGGGCGGCGCAGCAGCTCCAGCACACCGAATAGCCCATTCTGGAAGAGCAGCGGAATGGCCAGAGCCGGGCCGCCCTGCAGGGCGGTGAAGGTCTTCGGCAACCCGGCCGGCTTATCCGGCCCGTCCAGTTGAACCACTTTCTTGGAAATGGCCGCCTGCCCGGCAGCTCCGCTGCCCGGATCGCAGATGACCTGTTCGCCCTTGGTCAGCGGCACTCCGGCGTTGTGCCGGCAGACCAGTTTCCCCTCCTCCATCAGATAGAGCAGTACCGCATCCGCATCCAGAATCCGCGCTGCCGAACGGACGGTTTCCTGTTCTATCTTGACCTCGTCGGTGGTCAGGTTCAGTCGATTGACCAGGCCCAGGAGGTTGGTCAGCCGGAGGTTGTTCCCGCTTATTGTCTCGATGGTGTTGAGGGCACTTCTTCTGGAAATGATATAGCCGAGGACTGAGAGCAGGACTGTCAGGGCCAGAATAATGTAAATACTGTTCGCCAGAGCTGTCTGGCCTTCACCGAGGGCGGGGAAGAGATACCGGACGCAGAGGTAGGCCAGCACCACAATGGGGATGATCGATACAACCAGAAAGATCCACTGGGTGCGGTGGAGCAGTTTGTACACCGATCCGTTCTGGTTGCTCATCGTTTCCCTCCAATCGGAACCTTCCTGCAGATCCTCACTATCTTTATCGGCAATCGGGGGCCTGACATGTGCACTTATGCCCGCTTTCCTGCTCCGGGTTCCAGGCCGGAACCGCGGCATGGAGGCGAGTTTCGCGAGGCATCAACTGGTCAGTTGGATTTGCGGATCATGCGCAGCAGCTTGCCGCTGCTCACCAGGTGGTAGAGGCCCACCAGCAGGGCGGTGAAGACGAGAATCAGCAGGAACTGCAGCGAGAGGGTGAAGTCCTTCAGCCGGGAGAACTGATCGCCGACGCTGGTCATCCAGCCCCGCTGGTTGTCGGTGAGACCGTCCTTCCACACCCGGTCGGCCAGCCGGTCGCCCTCCCGCAGGATCGCTTCGAACTGGTTTCGGGCAAAGGCCAGCAACCCGCCTTCGTCCTCCCGGCTCTCCACCACCTCGGCAGCGGTCTCCGGCGGTTCGGGGATTTCCGGGATTCCGTCTGCCGGGGGCGCGTCGGCCGGCCCCGCGGGTTCGGCGGTCCTGTCCTGGGTGACGAACCAGGAAACCAGACCCAGAAAGAGGACCAGGATGCCGAGATAGAGGATCAGGTCGGAACGCCTCATGGCTTCTCCGCCGGCTGGGCATTTTCAAACGAACCGGTGCCGTTTCGGTCCCGGCCCGACAGCACGTGGAGGATCATCTGCCGCAGGCGGGCCATGTTTTCCCCCGTAGTAGCTGATACGGCAATGGAGAGAGGATGTTCGCTGCCGATCTCCACGTCGGCCCGCTGAATTTTTCCCAGGAGATCGATTTTGTTGAAGACGTGAATCACCTGCTTGTCACTGATTCCCAGTTCTTCGAGAACGCCGGCGCTCCATTTCAGGTGGTCCCGCCATCCCTTGTCGCCCGCGTCCACCACCATCAGCAGCAGGTCGGCCTCCACCGCCTCCTCCAGGGTGCCCTTGAACGATTCCACCAGCAGGTGGGGCAGTTTGCGGATGAAGCCCACCGTGTCGCTGAGCAGCACCTGGCGACCGCCATCGCCGGCCAGGGTGCGTACCGTGGTGTCGAGGGTGACGAAGAGCTGGTTCCGGGTGGGCACCTCGGCGGTGGTCAACCCGTTGAACAGGGTTGACTTGCCGGCGTTGGTGTAGCCCACCAGGGCCACCCGCCAGTGTTCCTGTCGTTTTTTCCGCCTGGTTCGCCGCTGGACCTGGACCTTGGCCAGGTCCTTCTTCAGCCGGGCGATGCGCTGGCGAATGATCCGCCGGTCGGTCTCGATCTGCTTCTCTCCCACGCCGCGCAGGCCGATACCACCCCGCTGCCGTTCCAGGTGGCTCCACAGCCCGGCCAGCCGGGGGAGGGCATACTGCAACTGGGCCAGCTCCACCTGGATCTTGGCTTCGCTGGTGGCGGCGCGGTTGACGAAGATGTCGAGGATCAGGCCGGTGCGGTCCATCACCTTGACCTCGAGAATTTCTTCCAGCGCCTTGACCTGGGTGGGGCGGAGGTCGTCGTCAAAGATGACCAGGCCGGCATCGTGGCTCAGCACCACCTGGTGCAGTTCGTCCACCTTGCCCCGGCCGATGAAGGTGCGGGGGTCGATGGCCGTCCGCTCCTGGATCAGGGTGGCCACGGCCTCACCGCCGGCGGCTTCGGCCAGGGCGGCCAGCTCCGACAGGTGCTCCTCCACCGTTTCGCGGTCCGTGCCGCGGAGCACGATGCCCGCCAGCACCGCCTTCTCCCGCGTGTTTGATGTTGTCCTTGCAGGCATGATCTGCCGCTTGTGCCTCCTCCCCGGGTTTTTAACGCATAAGTATGGTACATTGTAGTTGAGGGCCATCAGCCGTTCAAACGTTGACTGACTTGGGCGCACTCTTTTCTTGACATGAATTGCAGGCGGAAAATATAATTCGTCCCTTATTTTGGCGTGGTCTATCATCGGGCCGCTCAACCGGCCCGTTCACTGGGGAGTAACCAGAGCAGTATGAAAAATGAAACTGAAATCATCTTCTGCCAGCAGTGCCGGGCACGCAACGATGCGGATGACAAATACTGCCACAAGTGCCGGGCACGGCTGATGGTGGTCAACTGGGCCGAGGAGGCCGAGGACGCCACCCTTTTCGATTCGGGTTTTCTCGACGAGCACCTGCTGGAGCGGGTCAACTCCCTCGAGGAGAGCGTGAGGATTCTCTCCGAGAGACTGGCCATGGTGCAGCAGGTGCTGGCCAACGAGCGCCTGCGCGAGGTAGACGTGGAAACCCCCGATGGTCAGGGCGTGACCGGAGACAAGGCCGCCGACAAATGATCACGGTGGAAAACCTGAGCAAGGCGTACGGTGATCGCCGGGCGGTGGATGACATCTCCTTCAGCGTTCGCAAGGGGGAGATTCTCGGGTTCCTCGGTCCCAACGGTGCGGGCAAGACCACCACCATGCGGATGCTCACCGGGTTCATCCCGCCCAGCGGGGGACGGGCCGTGGTGGGCGGGTTCGACCTGGGACGGGAGGGTCGGGCGGCCCGCCGGATCATCGGTTACCAGCCGGAAAACCCCCCGCTCTACGGTGAAATGACCGTCTCCGAGTATCTGGGGTTTGCCGCCCGGATCAAGGGTGTGGCGTCCCGCTCGGTGGGCCGCGGAGTTTCCCGGGTCATCGAGCGCTGCGCCCTGGGCGACGTCAAGGGCCGCCTTCTGCGCAACCTCTCCAAGGGTTTCCGGCAGCGGGCGGCCATCGCCCAGGCCCTGGTCCACGATCCGGAGGTGCTGATCTTCGATGAGCCCACCATCGGCCTCGACCCGTTGCAGATCATCGAGATCCGCAACCTGATCAGGGAACTGGCCGGGGACCACACGGTGATCCTCAGTTCGCACATCCTTCCCGAAGTGACCATGACCTGCCAGCGGGTGGTGATCATCAACCAGGGCCGCCTGGTGGCGGAAGACACCTACGAGGGCCTGCAGTCGCGGGTCCAGCAGGCCCGCCGACTCATTGTCCGGCTGGCTCGGGGCGAGGCGGCCGAGGTCAACGCCGCCTTTTCCGCCCTGGAGGGAGTGTTGCGGTCAGCAGAGGAAGCGGATGGCGGGGGAACGGTCCACCGGGTGGAATACGCCCTGGATCATGATGTTCGCGAAGAGCTGGCCCGGGTGGCGGTTGAGCGCGGCTGGGGCCTGCTGGAGATGCGCAGCGACGACCTGAGTCTGGAGGAGGTCTTCCTCCAGTTGACCACCGAAGAGGACCTGTCAGGCCAATGAGAATCGTCTGGACCATCACCGCCCGGGAACTGAGATCCTACCTCTCCTCGCCCATCGCCTGGACGGTGATCACCCTCTTCCTGCTGCTCTTTGGCGGTTTCTTCTGGATCTTTCTCGCCGATTTCGCCAGTACCTCCACACAGATCTACCAGTACATGGGCGATCCGGCCTACGAGGGGATGCTGGAGGAGGTGAACCTCAACGGCTGGGTGCTGCGCCCCTTGTTCGGCAACACCCAGATCCTGTTTCTGCTGCTGGTGCCGGCGCTGACCATGCGGCTCTTTTCCGAGGAGAAGAAGCAGGGGACCTACGAGTTCCTGCTCACCTCGCCGCTCACCGTGGCCCAACTGGTGGCCGGCAAATACCTGGCCGGCCTGGCCATGATTTTCATCCTCCTCCTCTGCTCGGCACTCTTTCCGGCCACCCTCTACCTGGTGGGCAGCCCGGAAACCATGTCCATCCTCACCGGCTATCTGGGGCTGCTACTGCTGGGCGGCGCTTTCGTGGCGGTGGGCACCTTCGCCTCCTCGATTACCGAGAACCAGATCATCGCCGCGGTGTTGACCTTTGCCACCCTGCTCTTTTTCTGGATTATTTCCTGGGCCGCCACCGTGGCCGGCGGCCCCATGGCCGATCTGATGACCTATATCTCGTTTCTCGATCACTTCGAGGACTTCACCAAGGGCGTGCTGGACACCCGGCACGTGGTCTACTACCTGAGTTTCATCGCCTTCTTCCTGCTGCTGGCCGGCCGGGCGGTGGAAGCGGTTCGCTGGAAGCGCTGAGGGGACGGGAACGATGGTTCGAATCCAGCCCGGACACAGTTTCACCATTGCCGCGGTTGCCGGCCTGACGGCACTGGGGTTCTACCTCATCGGTCCGGCGGTGAACCCCTGGGTTCCCCTCACTGCGCTGGTGGTGGCCCTGGTCAGTCTCACCGGCGGTCTGCTGGCCAACCGAAAGCAGGCGGCTGAACTGATGACCAGCCGTCCGGTGCGCTACGGGGCTTACAGCGCCGCGCTGATCGCAGTGGCGGCGGCGATCCTGGTCCTGGTCAACCTGGTCTCCAACAATCATCACTACCGCTGGGACCTCACCGAAGCGGGCCGTTTCACCCTGACCCGGCAAACTGCCGGCATCCTCGAAGAGCTCCCCGCCCCGGTGGAGGCCGTTGTCTGTTTCAGCCCGTCCAGCCCGGGCAGCGCGGAGGTGCGGCAGCAGTTCATCGACCTGCTCACCGAGTACCAGTACGTGTCCGGCGGGCAGCTCCGCCACCGCGAGATCGACCCGGTGCGCAATCCGGCCGAGGCGCGGGAACTGGAGATCACCACCGAGACCACGGTCCTGCTCTGCCAGGGCCGGTCCACCACGGTGGACCGGGCCACCGAAGAGGCGTTGACCAACGGGCTGCTCAAGATCACCCGGCCGTCCACCGGTAAGGCCGTCTTTATCACCGGCCACGGCGGCCGCGACCCGGAGGACCAGGGCCAGGAGGGTTTCGGACTGGCGGCGGCCGCCCTGGCCCGTGAGAACTTCGAGGTCTCCTCGGTGAGCCTGATCCGTGACAGCGGCGTGCCCGCGGACTGTGACGTGCTGATCCTGGCCGGTCTGCAGGGTGACCTGCTCGCCGGTGAGACGGAGATGATCCGCGAGTTCGTGGAGGGCGGCGGGGGCTGCCTGTTGCTGCTCGATCCGCCCGGCGATGACCAGCAGCCCCAGGTGGACGCGCTGCTGGCCGGTTTCGGCCTGCGGGCGGGGCGCAACCTGGTGGTGGACCCGCTCTCCCAGAGCCTGGTGGGCGACTACCTGGTGCCCGTGGCCGCAGGCTATGCCGACCACCCGATCACCGAGGGGTTCACCGTCATTTCCTATTTCCCGCTCAGCCGCACCGTCGGTCCGTCGGACCCCGCCGGGGCCGGCCTCCCGGCGGAGGCGGTGCAACTGGTGTTCACCGCCGAGGAGAGTTTTGCCGAGACCTCCCTCGACGTGGTGGAGTTCAATGAGGGGGTTGACCTGCCCGGACCGCTGTCGGTGGCCGCGGCTCTGGAATTGCCGGCTGCCGACGAAGACGGTGCCGGGCGGCGAGGGGGACGCCTGGTGGTGGTGGGGGACAGCGATTTTGCCGCCAATTCCCACTTCCCGCAGCAGGGCAACGGCAATCTCTTCCTCAACGCGGTCAACTGGCTGTCCGGCGACGAGTCGCTGATCAGTATCGACCGTGCCGTTTCGGGTCCCGAGACGGTGGATCTCACCTGGGCCGAGTCGCGGTTTATCCTCGTGGTGGTGGTTCTGGGTTACCCCCTGGCCCTGCTGGGCCTGGGGCTGAACCACTGGCGGCGGAGGCGCAAGCTGTGAACAGGGCCGTGCTCATCGTTGCGGTGCTGGTTCTGGCGCTGCTTGCCGCATTTTACTATTTCGTCGACATCAAGGGCCGTGAAGCGGAGGCGGGGGAGGAGACCGCCGCACGGCGTCTGGTCTCCGACTTTGACCCGCTGCTGGTGCGCACGGTCTCCATCCAGCCGGCGGATGGCCCGGCGCTCCGGGTGAACCGCGAGGGGGAGGAGTCCGGCTGGCGGGTGGAGGGGCCCGGGGATCTGGAGGCTGACCCCGATGTGGTCCAGCGGTTGCTGGAGACCATGGGCCGGCTGGCCGCCCTGGACGATCCCTTCCCGCCCGGTGAGGACGGCCTGGCCCCCTATGGCCTGGAGCCGCCCAAGCTGACGGTGACCGCGGCCGGGGATGGCGGCGCCGCGCTGGCCCGTCTGGATCTGGGCGGTACGGCGCCGTTCGGCCAGGCCCGCTATGCCGCGGTGCGGGACACCGGCGAGGTGGGGCAGGTCAGCCTGGCCGAAGTGGAGGCCATCCCCGGCACTCTGTTCGACCTGCGCGAGAAACGCTTGCTGCGCTTCCGGCGGGAAGAGGTGCGGGAACTGCGTATCGAGATTGCCGAGCAGCCCCCGCTGGTGATCCGGCGACAGGGCGACGACTGGGAGATCGTCGAACCACTGGCCTTTGCCGCGGACCGCGAACTGGTGGGAAACCTGCTCTGGGAACTGACCGAATGCCGGGCGCTGGAGTTCCCCGACCCTGGTGACGCAGCGGATCTTCTTGCGCTGCCCACCTTTCAAATCGCGCTGACCATGACTGACGGGTCGGAGACTGCAGCTCGATTCGGGACCCTGGCGGACAGCGGGGACGGTCTGATCGCTTCCGGCGATGCGGGGACGGTGATGATGGTGGAGACCGCCATCATCGACAGCGCACTCCGCCCGGTGAACCGCTGGCGGGAGTTGCGGCCGTTTCCCAGATACAGTTGGGAGGTTGACCGCCTGACCGTGGCCCTTGCCGGGTCCGAACCGCTGACCTGGCGCCAGGAGAGTAGTGGCCACTGGCTGAGGGAAGGCGGTTCACCGGATGAAGCAGCGATGCCTGAAGAAACCATCCGGCAGGCCCTCGACCTGCTCACCGGGCTCGAGGCCTGTGAGCTGGCCGGGATTGGCGATGGATCGTTGCTGGGAGCAACTGACCTGGTGCAGCCGGCCTGCACCGTCACCCTCTCCGGAGGGACGGAGGACGCCGTCACCGTGGAGACCCTGGAAATGGGGTTCCCGGACCGGACGGTGGCCCCGGTTCCCGACTCCTGCGCCGGGGAAGAGCCGCTGGTCTGCGGGCGACGTCCGGGAGGCGACTGGATATACGTGATCAACGAACCGGGCCGGGACCGGTTGCGTTCCATCCTGGAGACGATATACGCCGGACTGTCCGTGGAAGACGGGCCGTCCGGCGAGTGATACGCTTGACCCCCGAGGTCAAACGAACAAGACCGTTGCCGTTGCAGCCGCTGGCACGGCATCACGGACGCAAGGGAGGAAAAGAGAATGGTTGACGAAAAAAAGGAAGAGGGGCTGGATGCCGGGGAGGAGGAATCCTCGGGGTTCAAGGTGACCGACAAGCGGAAGTTCGCTGATGACGGCGACCGCAGGGAAGAGACCTCACCAGCCGAGCCGGAAGCCCCGGCAGCGGAAGAAAAGGCTGCCGACGAGCAGGGGCCTGAGGATAATCCCACCATCGATCCGTCGATGATGGAGGTAAACTTCAGTAATTTCATCCTTTCCCTGGGCACGTCGGCAGTGTTGCACTTTGGCGAGTTCCCCGACCCGTCCACCGGTACGCAGGAGCAGAACCTGCCGATGGCCAAGCACACCATCGATATCCTCAACATGCTGCGGGACAAGACCTCGGGCAACCTGGAGGCCGAGGAGGAGAAGCTGCTCAGTGACCTGCTCTACCAACTGCGGATGAAATACGTATCCTTGACCTAATGAGTGGACGGGATCAGGTCAGGCGATGATCACCTTCGCTCCGTTCGCGAAGCGCTCCAACGTCGCTTGGATACAACACTCCGAGAACCTGATGCCGCTTTTCCATCTAAACGTAACAAATAATTGGCATTGCTAAATATCTTAGTGCCTGATTGTCAGGTTTTTGCAGAAATCTGGATTCAGGTACTTTTTTTGGTGATTTTTACTTGACAGGTCTGGGGCGCGATCTTAAGATTAGCACTCCCCGGGGCGGAGTGCTAACCCTGACTGCCCAAGGTCCGCCTTTCTTTCTAGAATTGCGGGCCTTGAGGAGTCCGGGTTACGAATACGCCAGTTAACCCTGTGCCGAGGCACAGATCGATAACCAGCATTCAGAAAGAGGAGAAGCAGGATGAAAGTCAAACCTTTGTATGACAGGATTCTGGTCAAGCGGACCGATGAGGGTGAGCAGGTTCGCGGCGGGATCATCATCCCCGACACGGCGAAGGAAAAGCCCATGGAAGCCGAAGTGATGGCCGTGGGTGATGGTAAAAAGAATGACGATGGGACAATTACCCCGCTGCAGGTCAAGGTCGGCGACCGTATTCTGGTTGGCAAGTATTCCGGGACCGACATCAAGTTTGACGACCAGGAATACCTGATCCTCCGCGAGGACGAAGTGCTGGCCATCGTCCAGCAGTAATCCCCTCGACAGCGAAAAACAAACCGTGTCCGGTCATCCCGGGAGATACCCGAGCCGGTCAGCGGAAAAGGAGAAGAAAATGGCCAAGCAGATTACCTATCACGACAACGCCCGGCAGGCGATGCTGAGGGGCGTGAACAAGCTCGCCGATGCCGTCAAGATCACCCTGGGCCCCAAGGGCCGCAACGTGGTGCTGGACAAGAAATGGGGCTCCCCCACGATCACCAAGGACGGTGTGACCGTGGCCAAGGAGATCGAGCTCGAGGACGCCACCGAGAACATGGGCGCCCAGATGGTCAAGGAAGTGGCTTCCAAGACCTCCGACGTGGCCGGCGACGGCACCACCACCGCCACCGTGCTGGCCCAGTTGATCTACCGCAACGGGATCAAGAACGTCACTGCCGGCGCCAACCCCATGGACCTCAAGCGGGGCATCGAGCTCGCGGTCCAGGCTGCCGTGGGCCAGATCGAAAAAATGAGAAAGCCGGTCACCGGCCAGGACATCGCCCAGGTGGGCACCATCTCGGCCAACAACGACAAGACCATCGGCGGGATCATCGCCGAGGCCATGGACAAGGTTGGCAAGGACGGCGTGATCACCGTCGAAGAGGCCAAGGGCATCGAGACCTCCCTGGAAGTGGTCGAGGGCATGCAGTTCGACCGCGGCTACCTCTCCCCCTACTTCGTCACCGACCCCGAGCGGATGGAGTGTGAGCTGGAGAACGCCGTGATCCTGCTCAACGAGAAGAAGATCTCCAGCATGAAGGACCTGCTCCCGGTTCTGGAGCAGATCGCCAAGACCGGCCAGCCGCTGCTGATCATCGCCGAGGACATCGAGGGCGAGGCCCTGGCCACCCTGGTGGTGAACAAGCTGCGCGGCACCCTCAAGGTGGCTGCGGTCAAGGCCCCCGGTTTCGGCGACCGGCGCAAGGCCATGCTGGAAGACATCGCCATCCTCACCGGCGGCAAGGTGATCAGCGAGGACATCGGTGTCAAGCTGGAAAACGTGACCCTGGCTGACCTGGGCACCGTGAAGAAGGTCCACATCGACAAGGACAACACCACCCTCGTGGAGGGCGGCGGTGAGACCAAGGACATCGAGGGCCGGGTCCGGCAGATCCGGACCCAGATCGAGGACACCACCAGCGACTACGACCGCGAGAAGCTGCAGGAGCGGCTGGCCAAGATGGTCGGCGGCGTGGCCGTGATCAAGGTCGGTGCCGCCACCGAGACCGAGATGAAGGAGAAGAAGGCCCGCGTGGAAGATGCGATGCACGCCACCAAGGCGGCCGTGGAAGAGGGCATCGTCGCCGGCGGCGGCGTGGCCCTGATCCGCTGCATCGAGGCCGTTGACAAGGTCAAGGCCAAGGGCGACGTGAAGGTCGGCGTGAACCTGATCAAGCGCGCTCTCGAAGAGCCGATGCGCCAGATCGCGGTCAACGCTGGTCACGAAGGCGCCATCGTGGTGAACAAGGTTCGCGAGCTGGATGGTTCGATGGGCTTTGACGCCAATACAGAGGATTATGTGGACATGCTGAAAGCCGGGATCCTCGATCCGGCCAAGGTGACCCGCCACGCTCTGGAGAACGCGGCCAGCATCGCCGGCCTGCTGCTCACCACCGAGGCGCTGATCTGCGACATCCCGGAAGAGGAGAAGGCTCCTGCCATGCCGGCCGGCGGTATGGGCGGCGGCATGGGCGGTATGGGCGGCGGCATGGGCGGCATGTATTAAGCCCCGGCCCTGCTTCTGATTTTCATACCCCGTCCCCTTCGGGGGGCGGGGTTTTTCTTTTTTCGGGGACGTACATGAATATATGACTATTTCCAGGAAAAAATTCATATATTCATGTACGTCCCCACCCGGGAGCTCTCCTTGACTGCCTCCATTGCCCTGCTACAATTTCGACAGGGGACCGAATGGAGAGGAGCCGCAGGTGACTGAAATCAACGGCAGCGAGTTCACACGATGCTCCGGCGAACCGCCGGTACGTTCGAGGCCGGCTTACCGGCGCCGCCTGGTGGCCTCGTCGCTGCTCTTCGCCCTCCTGCTGCTGGCCAATATCGGGGTGGTGGGTTTTCTCGTTTTCCGTTACCTGAGCCAGAGCGTGATCACCGAGGCCCTGGAGAGCTCCCGCCAGGGCGCCAGCCGGCTGGCCCGCAGCCTGCAGGACCTGCCGGTGGACGGCCAGCTCTTCCCTCCCGGCATCGCCGGCGGGGTCTTTCACGTCCGCGAGCTGTACAAGGTGCTCGACACCTACGTGGATAACGAACTGGCCGGCCGGCAGATGGTCTCCTACGTGGTGGTCACCGACCAGGACGGTGAGGTTATCTACCAGAACCGCTCCCTGCGGGGAAAAAGCATCGTCTTCCGGCCCCCGGCCACCGGGCAGCCGGAGGGGAGCGGGGGCGCCGTCCTGTTCCCCAGGGGCGAACTGGTGGTGGAACATGACGAGGAGCAGGTCTATGACATTGTTGTCCCGGTGTCCGATCAGTCCGGAAACCCGGCCGCCGCGGTGCACCTGCTGGTGCCGGAGACCCGGCTGGACGAGCGGGTCACCCGGTTGCGCCGGTCCCTGATCACCAACGTCTTCATCGGTGCCGGGCTGAGCCTGCTCTTTCTGATGGTCGGTTTTCTCTACGTGCTGCGGATGCTCAACCGGACCCGGCAGCTGGAGGCCGAGGCGCAGATGGCCGATCGTCTGGCCTATGTGGGCACCCTGGCCGGGGGGTTGGCCCACGAGATCCGCAACCCGCTCAACGCGATGAACATGAACGTGCAGATGCTCCAGGAGGAGCTGGAGGACACCCCTGAGGATTCGGAGCGGAAGCAGGAGTACATCGATCTGCTGGAGATCAACCGGCGGGAGATCATGCGCCTGGAACGCCTGGTTTCCGACTTCCTGGCCTATGCCCGACCCCAGCAGCTGCGGCCGGAGAGCCTCGATCCGGCGGCGCTGGTCAACGAGGTCGCGGATTTCCTCGAGGCCGACTTCCGTCGCCGCGGCGTGTCGCTGGTCCGCCGGGTTGACCGGGAACTGCCCCGGTTCAGTGCTGATGCGGGCCAGCTGAAACAGGCGTTGATCAACGTGATGATCAACGCCGCCGACGCGGTTTCCGAGAACCAGGGGACGGTGGAAATCAGTGTTTCGCTGCACGGAGAGGACGGGGTTGCCATCGCGGTGGCCGACAACGGCGGGGGCATCCCACCCCAGGAGGCCGAACGCATCTTCCAGATCTTCCATTCCACCAAGAAGGGTGGGACCGGCCTCGGCCTGGCCATCTCCCAGCGGATTGTGGAGGCCCACGGCGGCACCATCAGCGCCGGCCGGCGGGACGGCGGCGGAGCCCTGTTCACCATCGCCCTGCCGCTGGCCGGGCCGCTGGTCGAGTAAAAGGGCAGAGGGGGAGCAGTGGACGAGAAGAGCAGAGCCGCGGAGCGGGCCGCCAGTTTGCGGGAGCGGATCCTCCACCACCAGTGGCGGTACTACACGCTGAACGATCCGGAGATCTCTGACGTGGAGTACGACCGGCTGGAGGCGGAGCTGCGCGAGCTGGAGGAGCGCTACCCCGGCCTGGTCACCCCCGATTCTCCCACCCGCCGGGTGGGCGGCAAGCTGGACGGCGGCCTTCCCGAGGTGGCTCATGACGAGCCGATGCTCAGCCTGGACAACTCTTACGACCTCGAGGATCTGGAGGACTTTCACCGGCGGGTGCTCAAGCTGACCGGTCTGGACGAGGTGCAGTATCTGGCGGAACTGAAAATCGACGGCCTGGGTGTGTCCCTGCGCTACCAGGACGGCCTGTTTGTCCAGGGGGTCACCAGGGGTGATGGCCGGGTGGGGGAGGACGTGACCGCCAACCTGCGGACCATCCGCTCCATCCCGCTCCGTTTGCGCCCGGTCGCCACCGGGGGGGCGGTGCTGGTTCGCGGCGAGGTGTACCTGCCCCGCGGTGCCTTTGACGAGATCAACATGGCGCGCGAAGCCGAGGGGCAGCCAGCCTTCGCCAACCCGCGCAACGCCGCCGCCGGCTCCATCCGCCTGCTCGACCCGGCGGAGACCGCCAGGCGCGGGCTGGACATCTTTCTCTATTCTGTGGCCGCCTGGGGTGGACAGTGGTTCGCGACCCAGGAGGAGGCGCTGAACGCCATGGGGCTGGCGGGCTTGAAGGTCAACGAGCACCGGCAAGTCTGCGAGGGCATTGCCGAGGTCAAGGCTTTTTGCGACAGCTGGTCCGGCCGCCGGGCGGACCTGGGCTACGACACCGACGGCGTGGTGGTCAAGGTCAACCGCACCGGCCTCTGGGAGAGCCTGGGGGTGACGGCCAAGTTCCCGCGGTGGGCCATTTCCTACAAGTTTCCCGCCGAGCAGGTGACCACGGTGGTGCGGGAGATCGTGATCCAGGTGGGACGGACCGGCACCCTGACCCCGGTGGCTGAACTTGAGCCGGTGGCCGTCTCCGGCTCCACCGTCTCCCGGGCCACGCTGCACAACGAGGACGAGGTGCTGCGCAAGGATGTGCGGGCCGGCGACACCGTCTTCGTGGAGAAGGGCGGCGAGGTGATCCCCAAGGTGGTCAAGGTGGTCACCAGCAAACGCCCGTCGGGTACCGTGCCCTTTGCCATGCCGCCCCGCTGCCCGGTCTGTGGTACTGCCGTGGTGCGCGAGCCGGACGAAGTGGCCTCCCGCTGTCCCAACCTCAGCTGCCCGGCCCGGATCCGGGAGTCGATTCGGCACTTCGCCGGCCGGGGGGCGATGCGCATCGAGGGCCTGGGGCCGGCGGTGATCGACCAGCTGGTGAGCCGGGGCCTGGTGAAGGAGCTGGATCAGCTGTACAGCCTGCGGCACGAGCAGCTGGAAGCACTGGAGCGGATGGGGGAGAAGTCCGCGGATAATCTGGTGGACGAGATCGAGGCCAGCAAACAGCGGCCGGCGGCGGCCCACCTCTTTGCTCTCGGTGTGCGCCACGTGGGGGCGCGGACCGCCCGGCAGCTGGTGGAAGCCTTCGGGTCGCTGGACGGCCTTGCCGCCGCCGGCGAAGAGGAACTGGAGGCGGTGCCCGAGGTGGGCCCGGTGGTGGCCCGCAGCGTCAGGGCCTTTTTTGACGACCCGGGCACGTCGGCGATGATCCGGCGTTTCCGTCAGGCCGGACTCTCCGCCTACCGGGAAAAGGCCCCGCCGCCACAGGCCGGGAACGTGGACGGCGCGGATCTACCCCTGGCCGGGAAGAAAGTGGTGCTCACCGGAGCCCTGGCCGCCATGTCGCGCCCGGAAGCAAAAGAGCGGATTGAGGCCCTGGGGGGGAGGGTGGTCTCCTCGGTGAGCACCAGGACCGACCTGGTGGTTTTTGGCAGCGATCCCGGCTCGAAACTGGACAAAGCACGGGCCCTTGGCGTAGCAACAGTGGACGAGAGGGCATTTCTGGATCTGATCGATGGAAAGGAGCCGCCGCTTGACTGACCAAGACCAGGGAAAACTCGAAGGTATCGCGGTGGTGGTGGACGACCACGCCACCTCCCGCGATTCCATGGCCCGTGCCCTCCGGCGCCGCGGTCTCACCGTGCACAGCTTTGATGAAGGGGAGAAGGCGGTGGCCTTTGTGGAGGAGTCGGCCGGGGAAGTCGACCTGGTGGTCACCGACCTGAAGATGCCGGGGATGAACGGGCTGGAGGTGTTGAAACGGGTCATGGCCTCGGACAGGGAGGTCGGCGTGCTGCTGGTCACCGGGTTCGGCACCGTGGACACAGCGGTGGAAGCGATGAAACTGGGGGCGGTGGAATACCTCACCAAGCCGGTGGATCTCAAGCTGCTCCGGAGCCGCGCTGCATCGGTGATCGAGAAACGGACCCTGGCCCGCAAGGTCCGCTTCCTCCAGGACCGGCTGGACAGCGTGTTCGGTTTCGACAAGCTGCTGGGGAAATCGAAACAGATGCAGGACCTCTTCGGACGGATCAAGATGGTGGGGCCCACCCGGACCACGGTGCTGATCACCGGCGAGAGCGGCACGGGCAAGGAGCTGATCGCCAACGCCCTGCACCAGAACAGCGACCGCAGGAAAAAGACCTTCCTCCCGCTCAACTGCTCGGCCATCCCCCGCGACATCCTGGAAAGCGAGATATTCGGTCACGAGCGCGGGGCGTTTACCGGCGCCATCGAAAAAAAAGTGGGCAAGTTCGAGCTGGCCGATGGCGGCACGCTCTTTCTCGACGAAATCGGTGACCTGGCCCCGGAAACCCAGGTCAAACTGCTGCGGGCCATCGAGGAGCTCTCCTTCATGCGTCTGGGCGGCTCCACGATGATCAACATCGACACCCGGGTCATCGCGGCCACCAACCGTGACCTGGAGGAAATGGTCCGGCAGGGCACCTTCCGTTCCGACCTCTACTACCGGCTCAAGGTGGTCCACCTGAGGGTCGCGCCGCTGCGCCAGCGCCGGGAGGACATCACCCTGCTGGCCGAATATTTCCTCAAGTTGAGTGCGAAAAATGCGGGCCGGACGGTGGAACGGATATCTCCGGAGCTGATGAAGCGCTTCGTTCACTATGGCTGGCCAGGGAACGTGCGCGAACTGCGCAACCTCATCGAGAGCATGGTGGTGCTCTCGTCGCGAGACTATCTCGATCTTGACGACATACCGCCGGGGGAGCTGTTGGACGGGCTGGACCAGGCCACCGCGGAAAACGATCCGCTGGCGGTATCCGCCCGGTCCGCCAACGGCCAGTTCACCACCATGGAGGAACTGGAACGGGCACACATCCTCGATGCCCTGGAGAAGACCGGCGGGAACCGGACCAGGGCCGCGGACCTGCTGGGTATCGGCCTGCGCACCCTGCACCGCAAACTCAAGGTATATCAGGAGGACGACGGCACCGGCCAGTGATCCTTTCACTCTGACCTTTTCCCGATACTCGCCCCAAACTGTCACTTTTTCAGGCCACCTGTGCCATTCTGGCAGATTCTTCAGGGGTGGCGGCAAACGGGAATAATGTTAAATTATTGAAAACAAATGAGTAATGTTGTTGAGAAGTTTCTGGTGTCCTGGCACAATTCTTGATATCCTTTTCATACCGGAATTACGAATAGATTTCAGTGGCCGGAACGGACGCTATTTTGCGCCGGTTTCCGGCCCTTGCCGGATTTCACAGATCGGGCCTTCAGCGGCCCGTCTTCAGGAGGTGAATGATGATCAGTCGATTTGGAAAGCGGGGAGTGTTCAGTGTCGGTGCCGTGGCCGGTTTGCTGATCCTTCTTGGTGTTGCACTGGGGCAGATGTCAGGGACCACGGTGAGCCATGCCTCGGCCCCGCCCCAGGAAACCGCCGCGGCGGTGCCGGTGATCTCCATGCCCGATTTTGCCGATATTGCCGAGCGGGTCAATCCCGCCGTGGTCTATATCGAGTCCACCGAAGTGGTCCGGGCCGGTGAGGGAGGCCGGAACCAGTTTCGGGATCCCTTCTGGGACTTTTTCTTCGGCCCCGACCGCCAGTCGCCTGAGCAACAGCAGCAGCCGCGTGAGCAGGAGAGAACCGGCCGCGGGTCCGGGGTGGTCATCGACAAGGAAGGCTACATCCTGACCAACAACCACATGATCGAGGGTGCCGAGAAAGTGACCGTGGAGTTCGCCGACGGCACACGGCTCAAGGCTGAAGTGGTGGGCACCGATCCGCCCACCGACCTGGCCCTGATCAAGATCGATCCCGAGAGGGACCTCCCCTTCGCACCCCTGGGCGATTCGGATGCCCTGCGCATCGGCGAGTGGGTGATGGCCATCGGCAACCCCCACAATTTCAAGCACACCGTATCCGTGGGCGTGGTCAGCGCCCTGGGGCGGAAACTGCCCTATCTTTCCGACCGTGACGGCGGGGGGCGCGACGTGTCCCTGGACAACTTTATCCAGACCGATGCCGCGATCAACTTCGGCAACAGCGGGGGCCCGCTGATCAACACCCGGGGCGAGATCATCGGCATCAACACCGCGATCAGCGCCGCGGCGCAGAACATCGGTTTTGCGGTGCCGGTGAACGTGGCCCGGGACATCATGCCCCAGCTGAAGGCCAAAGGACGGGTGTCCCGGGGATATCTGGGGATCAAGGTCACCGCGGTCACGCCTGAAATGCAGGAACTTTTCAAACTGCCCAGCCGCAACGGCGCCATCGTCCAGGAAGTGGTCAAAGGCCTGCCTGCCGACCAGGCCGGCCTGCAGCACGGTGATGTGATCCTGGAGGTCAACGGGAATCCGGTGGCCGATTCCAGCGACCTGGTGTCCCTGGTCTCCTCCATTCCGCCCGGTGAGACGGTGAACCTGAAGATATTCCGGGACGGCAAGTCAAAGACGCTGGGAGTGATTCTCGCTGAGCGTGACGAGGAGGCCGGCGGCGAGGAGGCGAAAAAACAGGCACGGGTGGAGGAGGACCTCCTGGGCCTCACCGTGCACCAGTTGAACCCGGCCATGCGCGAGCGCTACCGCGTCGGCGAATCGGTAAACGGCGTGCTGGTGCTGGGGGTGAAGCCGCTGTCGCCCGCAGGCGAGGCGGACCTCCGCGAGGGTGATGTGATCGGCGAGATCTTCCGCGAGAAGATCGATTCCCTGGAGCGGTACAAGGAGGAACTGGAGAAGATCGAGGAGGGCGACCTGGTGCTGCTCTACGTGCACCGTGGCGCGGACTCCTTCTTCAAGACCCTCAAGGTGACTGACTGACCGGATCCGCAGCCGGCCGGGCGCTCAACGGTCCGGCCGGCAGGGAGGACGGGCATGGCCGGCGAGAAGATACTGGTTATCGACGACGATCCCGACATCCGTCAGGCCATTACCATGACCCTGGAATACGAGGGGTACCAGTGCCTTTTCGCCTCCTCGGGGCGGGAGGGCCTGGACCGGGTGCGCCTCGAGGAGCCCGACCTTCTCTTCCTGGACATCAAGATGCCGCGGATGGACGGGCTGGAGGTGCTCTCGCGGCTGCGCAAGGAAGGGCTCACCGGCTTCCCGGTGGTCATCATCTCCGGGCACGGCAGCATTCAGACCGCGGTGGACGCCACTCGCATGGGGGCCTTCGATTTTCTCGAAAAGCCCCTGGAGCGAGAGCGCCTGCTGCTGGTGGTGCGCAACGCACTGGAGCAGCGGAAACTCGAACTGGAGAACCGCGGTTTCCGCCGGCAGATCGAACAGCGGCACCAGATTGTGGGGGAGAGCGAGCAGATCAACCGCCTGCACGAGGAAATCGCCGCCGCCGCACCCACCGCGGCTACCGTGCTGATCACCGGCGAGAGCGGAACCGGCAAGGAACTGATCGCCCGGGCGATCCACAACGGCAGCCTGCGGGCGAACAAAGATTTCATCCAGGTCAACTGTGCCGCGATCCCCGAAGAACTGATCGAAAGCGAGCTGTTCGGGCATGAGAAGGGCTCGTTCACCGGTGCCTACGAGAAGCGCGAAGGCAAGTTTTCCCAGGCCAGCGGCGGCACCCTCTTTCTCGATGAAATCGGGGATATGAGCCTCCGCACCCAGGCCAAGGTGCTCCGGGTGCTGGAGGAGGGCGAGGTGGAGCCCATCGGCTCGGGCCGGGTGCTGGAAGTGGATGTGCGGGTCATCGCCGCCACCAACAAGGCGTTGGAGGAGGAGATCGGGAAGGGCAACTTCCGTCTCGATCTCTATTACCGGCTCAACGTGGTTCCCATCCGCAGCCCGTCCCTCCGTGAACGGGGAGTCGGCGATATCAGGCTGCTGGTGGCCCACTTCATGGAATCGTTCTGCGGGGAGAACAACTACCGCCCCCGGACCTTCACCGACGAGGCGCTGGACCGCCTGGCCGCCTACCACTGGCCGGGAAACGTGCGGGAACTGAGGAACATGGTTGAGCGGATGGTGATCATGGCACCCGGTGATTCCATCGATGCCGCGCTGCTGCCGGGGGAGGTTACCGCAGCCGGGCCCGGCGGCCAGGTTCCCGACCTGTCAGGGATTGCCACACTGAAGGATTTCAAGGAAAAGACCGAGCGGCTCTTCCTGGTGGAGAAACTGAAGGAGAACGACTGGAATATCTCCCGCACCGCCGCGGCCATTCAGACCCCGCGCAGCAACCTCTACAAGAAGCTCGACCAGTTTGGTATCACGGTCGAATCCGACGGCTGAAATTCCCGTCCAGAACCCGATGACTGCACCTTGTCCTGAATCCCGGACGGGATTTCCTGGTTCTTCCTCTGCCACTGTCAGGAAGTGGGCATACAACTTGCAAATTTACCTCTACCGAACACCGCAATGAAGCGAAAAGGGGCAAGCGGCCACAAGCAAGAACTGTCGGAAATACACGGAAAAAGTTCAGGAGAGGGAAGTTTACAGTGAAAATGATAATCATGAAAACTGTCTCTAAATTCATGATTCACTGTATCTTGCAAAAAATGAAGAATGTGCTGAATGTTTGTGGTATCCCAAATTTGATTGATCCTCGGTGGACAGTGCTGTTTGTTCTATCTATTCAGCTGCAGACGGGAGAGCAGTATTCCATCACTGGCGATGGGAAAATGTTTCCATACGGAGAGGCTGGGACGCTTAAATGTGGAAAAGTTTTTCCGTGCCCTGGCTGGGGCTCAGGAAAACTCCGCTCTACATCAGTTTTTAGTTTGTGTTGGCCCCTGAGGGGCTGCAACCGGTCATTGCAGACGTTTCGTCACTCTCTTTGAACTGCGCACGATCTCCATGACGGAGATCGTGCCACAATCGGATTGGCCGTTCCGAAGAACTGGAGGAAACAGATCGATGAAGAAAAACATGAGTATCCTGTTCACCGGGTTGCTGGTGCTGCTGCTGGCCACCACTGCCTGGGCCACCGATGACCTCGACCCGCGGATGAATTTCGGCACCTGCGGATTCACCAGCACGGAAGAGAGCTGGGAGCCCGACGCCAGCGGCACCCTGATGAAGCGGGTGACCTGCGTCTCCGAGTGTGACATGCCGGCGGCCGGCGACGAGACCATCACCATCACCACCGAGGAGTGGGATGGTGTGAGTCTGGTGACCACCGAAGTGCGCGAGGCCGTGCGCACCCTGATCGGCGGTGTCTACTTCACCACCACCGAGATCTACGACGGCAGCATGACCCTCACCGGCAAGGAAGACCACACCTACGACTACCGGGTCAGCGACATCGATATCTGGTTCCAGGAATGGACCTACTACAACTGGAACGGCGCCGGCTACGACCTCTTCGGCTACACCACCAAGACGGTGGAATGGCTCGGCGGCGAGGACATGGAAGTCACCTACATTTACTACGACACCACATTCCGTCTGGATCCCGTGATCCCCGACGACGTGCCGGTGCTCGGCAGCTCCACTTCCAGCTCGATGCTGCCCCCGCCGGGCAAGGGCGTCGACCACATCGCCTACGAGAGCCTGGGCCGGATGTACGACCGCGTGCGCAACGCGATCATCGTCAATCCCAACACCCAGCGTGAAGGCGTCAAGATGCTGCGCTCTTCCAGCCAGCCCCTCTCCCACGGCCTCGTGCCCCCTCCGGGCGTCTATGTGGCCGGCGTGCTCAAGGGCGACCGGCTGGATGACGCCCCCGGTGTGGACGGCTTCAACGGCTTCTGGACCCGCTGGGTCCGCTTCTCCAACGACGTGGGCGGCAACCTCACCGCGCTCTTCGGCTGGACCTCCGACCGTGACCTCAACGAGCCCACCGGCGACTGGTGGCAGGCCCGGGTGCGGCAGGACGCCGACGGCACCCTGCAGTTCATCGAGAACGCCCACCGCTCCGGCGAAGCCGAAGAGGACCACTACGACACCTATACGCTGCTCAACAGCATGTATATGATCGAATCGCAGACCGTGAAGATCTTCGACTACCACGAGCTCAATCCCCCCGACTTCTCCCAGACCACCACGGTGACCGACGGCATGGCCGCGCCGGTCTCCTTTGACCACTGGACGGTCTACTTCGACTGATCGATTGGGTGGAGAGAGTGTGAAAGCCCGGAGGTTACCCTCCGGGCTTTTTTATGGACCGGTCATTCCGGCCAGGGTCTGGCGGATGGTTTCCGCCGCGGCGTGGTTGGGATTGCGCTTCAACGCTTCGCGCAGCAGCGCCGCACCCTTTTCTGGCTGGTTCAGTTCGCTGAGGTAGATGGAGCCGGCGTTGATTAGCGGGTCGGCAAAGTTCCTGTCGGCGTTGGCGCTGCGCTCGTAGAGCGACGCGGCATCGGCCACCCGTCCTTCCTTGTAGGCCACGTGGCCCAGGTTGAACATCGCCGGCGCGCTCCCCG
Source organism: uncultured Acidobacteriota bacterium (assembly GCA_963836075.1). Lineage (GTDB taxonomy): Bacteria > Acidobacteriota > JAQAZP01 > JAQAZP01 > JAQAZP01 > JAQAZP01. The sequence continues at coordinate 906,934 of CAWIIB010000001.1, read as the reverse complement.
GGTTGAAGCGGAGCACGGCTTCGAACTGCTGCCGGGCCTTGCCCAGCCGGTTGTCCTCGAAATAGAGGGTGCCCAGCCGCAGCCGGCAGACCTCCAGGTCCTGTTTGTAGGACAGGGCTTTGATCCAGCTGGCTTCCGCCCGTTCCAGCTCCCCGACACGGCGCCAGTAGTTGCCGAGGTTGAAATAGCCCAGGGGGTTGCGCGGGTTTCTCCGGATTTCCGCCTTGAATTCCTGGAACGCCTTTTCCAGCTCTCCCCGGGAGAAGTAGTAGTTGCCGATGTTGATGTGGACGTTGGGGTGTCCCGGCTCCATCCGCACCACGTGCCGCCACTCCTCAACGCCGCGGTCGTAGTCGCCCAGCTGCTTGTAGATGATGCCCAGGTTGTAGCGGGCGGTGGCGTTCTCAGGGTTGAGGGCCAGAACCTTCTCGTAGAGCTGCTTTGCTTCCTGCAGCCGTCCCGTGGCCGAGATGGCATTGGCGTAGTGCATCACCGGCCGTTCCTTCTCCGGGGACTTGGAGACCGAATCCGCCCAGAGGGTGAGACCGGAGAGCCAGACCCTGTTTCGCTGGAAGGTGGCGACACTGAGCCCCAGGCCCGCCACCAGGGTGGCCGCCAGGGCGATCCTGCCGGCCTGTGCCGCCTTGGGGGACAGCATTCCGGGCAGGGACGCTGCCAGCAGCGCGGCTCCCACCATGGGCAGGTAGACCCGGTGTTCGGCCATCAGGTCGCGCAGGGGGATGATGGATGAGGTGGGCAGCAGAGCGGTGAACCAGATGAAGATACCCAGGGCGGCCAGCGGGTACCGTTTGCGGAGCACCCAGCCACAGGCCAGCACCAGCAGGATCAGCAGCAGGGAGAGGATCACCGACGGCTCGAGGAGGCTCTCCGAGGTGCGGACATCGGGGTCCACGTTCTGGTTCACCGGCAGGAACGTCATCACCATGTAGCGGACCACCACCCTGAACTGGCTCAACAGGTTGTGCCACGGCGAACGAAACTCCGCCGGGTTGTGCAGCCGGAACATGAAGGCCAGCCGCAGCCCGGCGCCGAAGGTGATCAGGGCCAGGAAGGGCAGGTGGTAGCGGACGATATTCCGTGCTTTCCCCGCCAGGGCCGCGCCCCGGGAGAAGATCAGGAATTCCAGCAGCAGCAGGATCAGCGGGGCGCAGATGCCCAGCTCCTTGGTGGCCACGCCGAGGACAAAACTGGCCGTTGCCGCCGCCAGCCAGGCCACACGCCGGGCCAGGGGCTGCGGGCCATCCTCCCCTTCGATCCTCGCGGCCAGAAACGCCGCCACGGTGAGCAGGACGAAGCTGGTGCAGAGCACCGAGGACCGGGAGGCGATATAGGTCACCGATTCGGTCTGCAGCGGATGAAGGCCAAAGATCACCGTGCCCAGCAGGGCAGGGTAGAAGCGGGGGATCCGCTGCCAGCCCTCCTCCCGCTGGGCGGCCCCGCGGTTGACCAGGCGGAGCAGCACGGAGATCAGGTAAAAAACCAGCACCATGTTCAGCAGGTGCAGGCCGAGGTTGACCAGGTGGTAGCCGAAGGGGTCGGCGGCGCCGAAGTGGTAATTCAGCGCGAAGGTGACAAAGAGCACCGGGCGGAAGTAGTTGCTGGAAATGATGGTCGGCAGGTCGAGATGGAAGATCTTGTCGTTGTTGACGATGATGTTGTAGTCGTCGAACTGGAAACTGTGGTGCAAGGTATCGCTGTAGGCCACCACAAACATGGTCAGCACCAGTGCGGCGGCGAGGATCTGCCACCGGATGGCGGAGCGGTCGGTTGGCGGGGCGGCGGCCGGCCGGGCCCCCTGTCCGCCGGCGGCGGTCGTGCCGTCCTTTCTTGAGCTGGGGGTGCGCCGGGCTGAGATACTGCCTTTTCGGGCCTTAGCCATCGTCTGATTGATCCTCCGGCGGGTGTGAAGTCCCGGTCAGCTCTCCCTTGAGCAGGGTGATCTCCTGGCTCAGATTCTTGACCTGGTTGGTCAGGCCGGAAATCTTAACGGAATAGTGGAGGTTGATCAACATCAGGAAGATCAGCCCGAGGAGGAACAGGGTGGATGTTGGCCAGAAGGCGCCGATGAAATGGGTGAAGCGGACCAGCAGGTCATAGCGCCAGACCACCAGCAGTATGCTCAAGCCGGTGATGATCCACAACCAGGAATATTCCTCCCGCAGTTTCCGTTTCCGTACCAGCTCGAAGATGGTCACCAGGATGATGACCGCCAACATGAAAGCGAAGATCTTCTGGCGTAAGGGCATCATGATCGCATTTCCCCCTTCCGCCGGCCGGATGCCCGGGAAGCGCTTTTATCCCGGGGGGCGGCAGGCAGCGAGTGTTTACGGAGCAGGGTTACGGCGATGGACAGAAACATTTTAAAAATATAGTAGACCGGCTGGAAGCCGCTGTGCATCGAGGTCTTGTCGTCGGCGGCATACATCCGCACCGGCAGTTCCTTGATCCGCAGACCGGCCCGGTGGACCATCAGCAGCACGTCGGCATCGGGGTAGTCCACCGGAAAGATGTCACTGGCATAGAAGCGGATGGTTTTGCGGTTCAACGCCTGGCAACCGGAAGTGGGATCGGTGATGTGCTGCCGGACCAGCAGCGACGCCAGCAGGCGGAAGAGCAGCATCCCCGCCCGGCGGGCCAGAGGCGCCCGGTAACTCTTGCGACCGAGGAACCTCGACCCCAGGGCAAGGTCGGCCTCTCCGGAACGCACCGCGTCGAGGAGCGGGGACAGATCCCGCGGTTCGTGCTGTCCATCGGCATCCATCTGGGCCGCGAATTCATAGCCCCGGCGCAGGGCGAACTTGTATCCGGTCTGCAGGGCCACTCCGTAGCCCATGTTGAACGACAGGCTGAGCACCATGGCGCCGGAGGCGGTCGCGACCTGCCGGGTGCGGTCCTTCGAGCCATCGTCCACCACCAGGATGTGGATTCCCGGCAGGTATTCCCTGATCGCCGCGATGATCCCAGGGAGGTGCGCCTGTTCGTTGTGCGCCGGAATGATGACCAGGGTCCGGCGATGTTCGGCTGTCGGTTGGTCCAGGGTCATGCTTCCAGCACCGCTCCGCCAAAGCGGCCGCCCCGGTAGTCGGAGATGCCGCGGACCAGCATTCGCAGACCCTCCCGCCGGGCAATTCCGGTGGAGAAGAGGAGGAAGAGCAGCCAGAGCAGTGTGACGTTGACCCCTCTCAGCCAGCGGCCGGCCAGTCCCTGACCGGCGTTCTTCCGCAGCAGCAGCAGGTGGTTTCTCACGCCGAAGTAAACCCGCAGCGCCGACGAAGTGCCGCCCAGCGATGCGCCTCCGGCATGGTGGACGCTCTGGCCGGGGACCAGCAGCACCGGCCAGCCGGCGGCGGTCAGCCGCAGGCACCAGTCTGTCTCCTCGAGGTAGCAGAAGAACCGTTCATCCATCAGCCCGGTGTGCTCCACGGCCTCGCGCCGCGCCATGAAGGCGCAGCCGTTGATCATGTCGGTGTACCGCGGTTCGCTCTCCGCGGAAACTTCCGGCCAGGGCCGGCCAAAGCCCTGGTGGCGGATCCGCCCGCTGCGCAGATCGACGGTGCCGCCCAGCGATTCCAGCACCGGGGGCTCGGCAGCGGTGAGGATGGCCGGGCCGGCCGCTCCGGCATGGGGATGGTCGATGAGCGCGGCCACCAGACCCTCCACCGTGGTTTCGGTCACCCGGGCATCACTGTTGAGGAGAAAGATGAATTCGGCCCCCTGGTCCAGTGCCCGGCGGATCCCGATGTTGCACCCCCCGGCGAACCCGAGGTTCTTCTCATTGACCAGCAACCCGACGCCGGCGGGAAGCTCCTTTTTCAGCCGTTGTGGCGAGTCATCCCCCGATCCGTTCTCCACAACCAGCACCTTCAGCTCCGGCCAGCTGGAATCGAGCAGTGACGTTACGGCCCCGATGGTGTCGTCCGGCCGTCGCCAGTTGAGCACCAGGGCGGTCACCCGGGGCCGGTCCGCCGTCTCTGTCTGGATCTCCGGCATCATGTTTCCTCGCGGTCCGGTCCGTCCGGTGCCGCCGGCCGGTACAACCCGCCTGCCCCGGCCAGGGCCCCGGCCATCTTGTAGATCCGGTAGCCCGCCGGCCCGGGGCGGGACGAGTGAAATCGTTTCAGCCAGGTTGCGGTGGACCGCTCGGCCGTGCCCAGCAGGGCGCTGATCAGCCATCGCAGCGGCGGCACTCTGCGGCCGCCATGATACCAGCGATTGGCCGGCGCCAGGTAACCGCTTTCCCGCAACCAGGGGATGGTGTCGCACATCGACGACATGCAGGCGGCCTGGCGTCCGCGGGTCTTCAGGATCTGATCCAGGCTCTCCGGGTCGTGGTGCCGGACCCGCATTCCCGGGGCACTCACCGTCCGGCAGCCCTGGTGGTGCAGCCTGGCACCGAATTCCCAGTCCGCGGCGTGGGGCCACGCGGTGCGAAACCCGCCCAGGCGGTGAAACGTCCGGGCCCGCACCGCAAAGTTCCGGGTGTCCGCCCGGTCCAGGCTCTCTCTCCCGGTCATCCGGTGGAGGGTTTCGGCATACTGCCGTCCGCAATAGACCGACCAGACCGACTGTCCGGCCCGGCCCACGGTGTGCCCCTGGGCGGCCTCCACGGCATCTTCCACCAGGGCGTCGGACACGGCCCGGGCCCAGCCTGGTTCAACTTCGCAGTCGCTGTCGGTAAAGGCGAGAATTGATCCGCCGGCGGCAGCGGCCCCGCAGTTTCTGGCCGCGTAGGCACCGCGGCGCTTCTCGTCCAGCAGGACGATCCCCGGATGACGGGCCAGCTGTTCACGGGTCCCGTCGGTGCTGCCGTTGTCCACCACGATGACCTCCACCGGGCAGCCGGGGGAGTCCATCCGGGCGATTGATTCAATACAGCGGACGGCTGCCGGACCGTCGTTGAAAACCGGCAGGATCAGCGAGATGCCGCTGGAGGTCTCAGTCATGACCCGACCTCCCCGGCCACGTCGAGAATGCGGCAGGCCACAGAAGTCCAGCTGAATTGCGCGCGGCAGCGATCCGCCGCGGCGCGGCCCATGGTCCGGCAGCGATCCGGGTCTCCGGCCAGGGCCAGCACGGCCTCTGTGGCAGCGTCGCGGTCTCCCGGCTCCACCAGCAGCCCGTCCACGCCGTCCCGTACCACCTCGGCGATCTGCCCCAGCCGGGTGGCCACAACCGGACGGCCGGCGGACATGGCCTCGATGATCTTCAGCGGTGAAAAATAGAAGGCCTCATCCCCCGCCGCGGGGTAGAGGGCCACCATGATCCGGCAGGCGGTCACCAGTCCGGGCACCCGGTCGGCGTCCACCGCGCCGGTGAAGGTGAACCGGCGGGCCAGACCAGCGGCCTCCACCCGGTCCCGCAGCAGGGGCAGCCCCGGTCCGTCGCCCACCACCAGTGCCCCGAGGCGGCTGTCCCGCCGCAGGCTGCTGACCAGGCAGTGCGCCAGGTCGTCCGTTCCGTGCCATGGTTTCAGTGTGCCCACGTGGCCCACCAGCAGCCGGTCCGCGGGCAGGCCGAGGTCGCGCAGCGCCTGTTCCCGGTCCCCTCCGGCCGGGAAGCGTGCGGTGTCCGCCCCGTTGGGCACCACGTGGATCTTCTCCTCCGCCACGCCCCGTTCCAGCAGGTAGTCGCGCATCGGGCCGGAAACGGCGATCACCGCGCTGGTTCCCTGGTAGAGTTCCGCTTCGCAGCGGGCGGCCAGCCTCTCAAAGCGGAACCGGCGGTAGTGCCGCCGTTCCCGGCGCAGCGGGGCGTTGACTTCCAGCAGGTGGGGCAGTCCCAGGCGCCGCGCCAGTTTCACGCCTCCGGTATTGAACAGCGAGTCCCGTTCGTAGATGAACTCCGGGGCCAGCCGCCGTGCCGTGCGCAGGCCCTCGGCGAGGAACCGCCGGCTGTACATCCATTCCTGGATGTCGGACAGGCCGGCGAAAAAGATCGATCCCCGGGGAGGGCCCACCCCGCGGAACACGATTCCGGAGGGGTCCTCCAGCCGTTGCCGGCGGGTGCCGGCGCAGAGGATCTCCGAACGGTAGCCCGAAGCGGCAAAGGCCCGGTGGAGATCCCGCAGGTGCACCGCCGGGCCGCTGTTCATGGCGAAGGGATGGAGCCCCATGCCGCCGGCGATGCTCAGAATGGTGCGGGCGCCGGGCATGGTGTTCACTCCTTGAGAGCCAGTTCGGCGGCGGAAATGCGGTAGCGCTTGAACCAGCTCCTGATCTCGGATGCCGTCACCCGGGTCAGCCTCCGGGCCTGCCGCCGCCGGGCCAGCATGCGGGGCAGGCCGGCCAGGGCCGCGGCATTGGCCCGCAGCAGTATCCAGGCCAGCTGCCAGGGGGACTGCTCCCGGGCAAAACGGCCGGCGGCTCCCTTACCGGTCAGCGCGCCCCAGGCCTGCAGGGTGTAGCGCACCCCGGCATAGAACGGGTTGGCCAGCAGGGTAGTGAGCGGGAAATATTTCACCGCGATCCAGATCCGGTTCCGCTCCACGTGAAAAGCCTTGAACGGCGAGTAGTGGCCGGTGGAGCCGGAGTATTTGTGCCAGACCACGGCCCGGGGTTCAAACACACACGTCCAGCCGGCCAACCGGCCCTTGAGGCCCAGGTCGGTGTCGTCACCGTAGGCGAAAAAGTCCTCATCGAAGCCGCCCACCTCGTCGATCATCGTCCGGCGGTAGACCGCTGCGCACCCGCTGGGGAAGAACGCTTCGGTCTCCCGGTCATACTGGCCGCGGTCCTCCTCCAGACGACCGCGCCCGCGGTTGAGGCCGTCCCGGTAGATCAGGTGGCCGGTGTTGTCGATCACCCGGCGGTCGGTGTAATTGAGGATCTTCACCGCGCACATCCCGGCCCGCTGGTGGCTCTCCAGGGCCGTTGCCGCCAGTTCCAGCCAGTCCGGAGCCGCCACCGCGTCGTTGTTCAGGAGGGCGATGTACGTTCCTCCCGCCTTGCTCATGGCCAGGTTGTTGCCCGCGGCAAAGCCGAGGTTCTCCGGGGAACGGATCAGGCGGACGAACCCGCCATACTCCTCTTCGAGATATTCGGCCGAGCCGTCGGTGGAACCGTTGTCCACCACCAGCACTTCGAAGGAATCGATGGTCTGGGCCTTCAGGGAGTCGAGGCACCCGGCCAGGTGTTCCCGGCCGTTCCAGTTGAGGACGATCACGCTGAAGGTCAACGATTCGCTCCTTGCCGTCCACCGATTGCCGCTGGAGAGTACGAAGAGGGGGGCATGATCGGGCGCGACTGGAGCGAAGCCGGCAGGCCTACTTCTTCTCCTCGCCGCCCTTTTCCGGGATGGTCTTGTCGCCGGGCTTGCCGAGCGACCTCCCGCCCCGGGGCGGAATGGGGGTGGCGCCACCGGCTCTACCTCCGGCCTTGCCGCCGCCGACGGGGCTCCTGCCCACTCTTCCGGCACCGCCTCCGGAACCGATGGGCGGGATCTTGGTCACCTTGGAGCGGTCGCCCGTGGTGCTTCCCGGAGCGCGAGGAGGTGTGGGCGGGGCGGTTCCCCGCTGTTCCTCCACATCCTTGTCCACCACACAGGCGATCACCCGCTCCACCAGTTCAACCGGAATCTCCATCACGCCCCCGGACATGGTGGTGATCCGGTACGCCCCGTCATTGAGCTCGAGTTCATCGGCCCGCAGTGTGCGGCCGTTCTTGAACAGCACCATGTCGTCGGCCGAGGCCGGCGGCGGGGAAAGGGCACAAAACGCCACCGTCAGCAGGATGATGCACAGAATCTGGTTCGGTCTGGCCATCGGTTGCCGGCCTCCGTGCCGGCCACTCCGTATCCGCGATCCAGCAATGGTTGCAAGTCATGATCCAATATACGTTTCCGTCCTCAGGGTGTCAACAATCGACACCTGTGTCCTGGTTCTCTTTACGGGATCCGGGTCCCGGTTGTTTAGTGGAGCCGCCGCTTTACAACAGCGGCACACGGAGATATCCTGCCTCCTGTTTCGCGATGGAGGAGCTGAATGGAAACCGGCAGCCGGGAGAAATGCGAGATTCACCCCATCCGCTGGGGGGACTGCTCCATCGGAGGACCCCGCCACCATTTCCGCGAAACATTCATGGTGGACGTGCTCTGCCGCCATGTGAAACCGCCGGCCAGGGTGGTGGACGCCGGGTGCGGCAGCGGCAGCCTCTCCTGCCGGCTGGTGGCCCGCGGTTTCCGGCTCTTTTCCTTTGACTATGCCCTCGACTTTCTCACCCGCCTCAACAGCGTCGTCCCCCCTGAGGTGGAGCCCAGTCTCTCTCTGATCTCCGGATCGGCCCAGGAGATGCCGCTGGGCGACGCCTCTGTGGACGCCGTGGTCTGTGGTGAAGTCCTGGAACACCTTCCCGACGACCGCCGGGCCGTGGCCGAGATGTTTCGCGTGCTGGTTCCGGGCGGCCGCGCCCTGGTGACGGTCCCCGCCTTCCAGCGGCTGTGGGACGACAACGACGAGTGGGCCAGCCACTTCCGGCGCTACGACAAGGGCCAGCTGGACCGGCTGTTCGAAGAGGCCGGTTTCGAGGTGGAAATGGTTCGCTGGTGGGGCTTCCCCTTCCTGCATGCCTACCACCGCTGGGTGTACATGCCCTGGGCCAGGCGGGCGATGAAAACGCCGTCGGGCACCGGGCGCTCGACCCTGGTGGGCCGGCTGGGCACCAGTGCGGTGGTTTCACGGATTCTGGGGGCCGCTTTTCGCACGGAACGGATCTTCAGCAGGATCCCGCTGGGGATCGGGACCATGCTGCTGGCCAGAAAACCGCCAGCCGTTCCGGATCCGGAACCGGATGGGGGGCATCAGGCGGGGCAAAGCGGAAAATGATTGCCCACTTGTGGGAATAGGATTCACCTGCGGCAGGCAGGCCTAGACCTTTGTTCTTTTCTGATCCGTAGCGTGGCGCCGCGGCAGGATGAGCGGCAGATTCTTGTCACGTTCGCGCCGATCTCGTAAATAAATCATGATGTTGAGGCTCTCCCGGTACCGTCCGGTCACCGTGAGATAGGCGGCTTTTTTCTTCAGCTGATCGCGGTCCAGTGTAACGGATTCATCCCTCATTGTGCTCCTCCTCGCTTCCCCGGCCCATTGAATTTGCAGGTTTCATGCCATGCAATTCGGCGGTTCGTGGAGCACTGCACGGGCATGGCTCAACGGCCGCGGCTGCGGCCCGGAATGCCGAGGCGGGAGAGGTCCTCCACCATCCCGGCGGCCAGACGCTCCGGGGTGAGCCTGGTGCGGAAAAGCGATCCCGCGGAGCGGCCCAGACGGAGCACCAGGCCGCGATCCGCTTCCAGGCGGAGCAGTTCCGCGAGGAGGGCCGGCGCATCGCCGGGGGGGCTGAACAGTGCGGTATCGCCCTGGACCAGCAACTCCCGGGCTCCGGGCGTGTCGCCGGTGACCACGGCCTTGCCCATGGCCAGCGCGGCGTAGACCTTGAGCGGGATCACCCGCTCGGCCTTGCCGGTGGTGCCGAAGATGCCGAGGCAGACATCGGCCTCCTCGATCACGGGAACCAGCTGGCTGTAGGTGAGCCACTGGTCGATGAACCGCACGCCGGGCAGCGATCCGGCCGGGTACTGCCGCTGAAGTTCAGGGGAGAGCTGGCCCCGGCCGCAGACGGTGATCCGCACCGCTGAGGCCCGCGGTTCGGTCTGCAGCAGGCGGGCGGCGTCGAGGATGGTGGAGAGGCCGTGGAGCGGGATGTAGCTGCCGAAGTAGAGGACCTCCAGCCGTTCCCGGTCCGCGGCTGCTGGCGGATTGCGGTGACCGGTGAAGACGCGGTCGTCCTCCCCGATGAGGACGCGGATGAACTTTTCCCGGGGAAGGTTCAGGCGGCGGGTGAAATAGTCGATGTGCGCGGTGGTGTCCAGCAGAACAGCGTCAGCCAGCAGGCAGGACGAACGGTCGATCAGGCGCAGCAGGCGCGCTTTGAGGCTCCCCGGCCGGACCAGGCCGCGGTCGTCCACCATGGTGTCGTAGAGTGAGACAAAAGCGTCCAGCACCAGCGGGACTCCGCGAAGGGTGGCCAGCAGGCGGGCGGTGAAGAGATCCAGCTGACCCGGGTAGCCCACCAGCACCAGCTGGGGCCGGGGCATTCTCAGAAAGCGCCGGCAGAGCCGCAGGTGGATCAGCGCCAGGCCCAGAGCCAGACGGACGGACCGCAGCGGGCTCGCCGCGCCTTGCAGCTTGCTCGCCGCGTCGGCCAGGAAGGGGATGCGGCACTGGTCCACCTGGTGGCCGGCCCGCCGCAGCCCCTCCAACAGCACCCGGACGCGCGGGATATCCTTCCTCGATGTTGTAGGTTCCGAAGAAACAGATCCGCATGGGACGCCGCTGCTCCCCAGGTGTCAGGGTTCGGGTTGGTCATCGCTGCGGTCGAACCGGAGCAGGGCGATCTGCTCGGAGATCAGGCCGAGGAGAAAGAAGAGGATGCTGGCCACCATCATCAACTGCGAAAAATTGGTGAACCGGTGGCTGGTCAAAAAGGTGTATGCATAGTAGAGCAGCCCGGTGAGAAAGACGGCGGCGCTCACCGGGATGAAGATGCGCAGCGGTGAGAAGAGCACCGCGATGCGGAAGATGATGATGAAGAAGCGCGGTCCGTCGGTGAACAGCCTGATCTTGCTCCTGCCCACCCGCCGGCTGACCGTGATCGGGTGGTATTTCACCGAACGGCCGGCACGCATCAGGGCCAGGGTGATGGTGGTGGGGTAGGAGAAGGTGTTGGGCAGGAGATAGGCGAATTTCCTGGCAACACCGGCCTTGATCGCCCTGAATCCGGAGGTGAGGTCGGCGATGCGCCGGCCGGTGATATAAGAGGCGAAGAGATTGTAGATCCCGTTGGCCAGGTTGCGGTGCAGGGCGCCGTCGAACCCCGCCCTGGCGCCCACCACCATGTCGTAGGCCCCGATCGGGCCCGGTCAGGTCGTGAATCTCGTCGGGGTCGTGCTGGCCGTCCCCGTCCATGAAGACGAAGACCTTGCCCCGGCCGTTGCGGATGCCGGTCTTGATCGCCGCGCCGTTACCCATGTTGTAGGGGTGGGAGACCACCCGGGCCCCGGCTTCACGGGCCCGGTGGGCGGTCTGGTCGGTGGAGCCGTCGTCCACCACCAGCAGCTCGTCCTCCGGCCCCAGCCGCTGGATGATCTTCCGCGCCACGTCACCGATCACCGCTTCCTCGTTGAAGGCCGGAACGATGACGCTGAGCGAGCGGGCATCCGGCATGGGAGAAGCGGGTGATTCGTCCATGGGAGGAGGACCTCGCTGGAGCAGGCGATTCAGGGTGATTTTCGCGGCCCGGCCTACCCGTTGCCGCGGGCCCTGTTATAGCACAAGGCGAGGTTGTGGTTCAATTTGGCGTCATCCGGCCTGATGGCCCTGGCCCGCTCGTACGCGGCGATGGCCCCCTGGTAATCACCCTGTTGAAACAGCGTGTTGCCCAGGTAGGCCCAGCCCTCGAAATGGGCCGGATCGGCCTGGACGGAGCGGCGGAAGGCGGCGATCGGCCTCCCTGCGCCGGCCCAGCCGGACCAGGGCCAGGCCGGTGCCGCTCCAGCCTTTGGCGCTGCCGGGATCAATCTCGGTGCAGCGCCGGAAACAGGCCAGGCCCTCGGCGGCACTCCCCGATTTGACCAGGGCCGTGCCCAGGGTATGGAAGAGGTGCGGGTGGTCCGGCCAGAGATCGGTGTAGGGCCGCAGCAGTTCCACTGATTCTTCAGCATGCCCGCTCCCGTTTTCGGCCAGGGCGAGATTGATCGCCACATCCACCCGGGAGGGGTCCTGCACCAGGGCCTCGCGAAAACGGGCCGCCGCCTTTCCATACTCCCTGGTGCGCAGGTGGGTCACCCCGCGATTGACCAGGGCCTGGAAATGGCCGGGTGCGAGGGCCAGGGCGCGGTCGAATCGCTCGGCGGCCTGATCGGACTGGCCCAGCCGCAGGTGGGCCAGCCCGAGGTTGACCTGGGGCAGCGGGCGGCCGGGACTTTGCTTCGCGGCTGCGGTCCAGAGGGTGAATTCGTCACGCCAGTCCCGGTTGCGTACCACGGTGACCGCGGCCAGCAGAAGCAGCACGGCGGCCAGCACCGCCCGTGCCCGGGGGCCCGGGGAAAGCGGGCGAGCGGCGCACCGACCAGGCGGCGGCCATGCCCAGCAGGCCGGCCAGCGGCAGGTAGAAGCGGTGCTCGTTCACCACCACGTTGAGCGGGATAATGGAGGTGGGGGCCAGGGTGATGAATATCCAGAGGAAGAAAAACAGGGCCGGCCTCGATTTGAGCCGCAGCGAGATCAGAACGGCTGCCGCGGCAAAGAGCAGGAGACCCGCCACTGACAACATCGCCGCCGGGCTGAAGGGGGATGCCACGGGAACGATGTCGCTCTCCACGCTGAAGCCGAAGGGGGCGAAGACCAACCGGACATAGTGCCAGAAGACCCGCGCCTGGGTCCCCAACTGGATGCCCAGGGGCCTGATGGGGTTGGCCAGGCTTCGCTCCAGGACTGTCCGCGAGAGCCAGAGATACGCCGCGGCCGCGATCAGCGGGCCCGCCAGGCGCAGGACCGGATCCCGCAATCTCTGGCCCTTCACCGGGAGCAGCAGTTCCGCGGCCAGCAGCAGGGGGATGGCCACGATGGCCGTGGATTTGGAGAGCAACGCGAGAAAGAAAGACACCGCGGCGGGGAGGAGCAACAGGCGGCGTCCGGGGGAGCGGCCGGCCAGGCTGAAAGACAGCCCCAGCAGCAACAGGGCGGCGGCCAGCAGCACCGAACGGCTGGAGATATAGTTCACGGCCTGGCTGTTGATCGGGTGAACCGCGAACAGCGCCGCGGCGGCAAACGCCGGGCCCCGGCCCCTGGGGGACGGCAGGATCAGCAGCAACAGGCGGTGCAGCAGCAGGGTCACCAGCAGGTGCAACCCGATGTTCACCAGGTGGTATCCCCAGCCCTGGTCTCCTCCGGCGGCGAAGTTCATGGCGTAGGTCACCATCAGCAGCGGTCGGTACATCTGGATACCGGGGTCGCGGGAAAAGGTGGAAGGGTCGGTGAAGAACCGCGGGATGTATCCAGGGTCCCGGATCGCCGGATTTTCCAGGACGTGGTGGTGATCGTCCCAGTGAAATCCGTTCCCCAGACTGTTCAGATAGGGCAGCACCGCAACGGCCGCCAGGAGGAGCAGGGGCAGCAAGCCGCGGGCCGCGCCGCCCGCACCCCGCTCGCTGATCAGAGGCGCCTGTGCCGCACGAGATCGACTGGTCATGGTACCTGCCGGCTGCTGGACCGCGGGGGGCGGCCCGGGTTACGCGATATCCCTGTTTGGATCATTTCTGCCCGGGACAGTGCCGGACAAGTGTAAGAGATCCTGCGGGTGGAAATCCAGCAGCCCGGTTGATGTTGATTTTTTCGTCCATATGAGTTACGATTTTTCATTCGTTGAAATCAAAATCCCAGGATGGCTGCTCTCAGGGAGGAGGAGGGGAGCCGCAGTAAATGGTTCCTCCCTGGTGAACTCTCGCTGCCGGCGGTGTCGCGGCCGCCAGATTGGTTGAATTCTGAGAAGGTTTTCCGGTATCCTTGCATCATTAATGGATCAACCTTTTGCTCAGGATACCGATACGAAGTTAGATCGCAGTGGTCAATGTTGCGCAGAGCCGGGGCGAGATGTCCCGACCTGCACTTGTCAGGGACTACACGGGGCGGGCCGGAAACTGATCTGGCGGGGTTCCCCGGAACTTGAGGAGCGCATGCTGCCATGATCGGCTCTCGATGGTTTCGCAGGTCTTCAGTGCCAGGCCGGAACATCCTGTTGCCTGTTCTCTGTTTCCTCCTCATCCTTTCAGGCTGCACTTCTCCTGAATACCGCGAGGTGACACCGGAGTCGGCGGTCCTCGATGCCGTGGACCAGTTTGGCGTCCAGAACAGCGGTGAAACCTATCGGATCAAACCCGGGGACTCCCTGCGGTTCAGTTTCTTTTACGACAGCGACCTGAACCAGGAGGTGACCGTTCGTCCGGATGGCCGGGTTTCGCTGCTGCTGGTGGATGACGTGGAAGTGGCCGGCCGCACCCCTGAAGAACTGGACCTGGAGTTGACTGAGGCCTACTCGACCTATTTCACCAGGCCGGAAGTGACCGTGGCGGTGCTCAAGATCGCCGAGGCAAAGGTCTACATCGGCGGCGAGGTGCGTCACCCGTCGATGCTCAACCTGAACGGCAGGATGACCGCCTTGCAGGCGATCATGCGTACCGGCGGCTTCTCCAACAAGGCCAAGGTCAAGGAGGTCTTGCTGGTCCGGAAATCCCCGGAGGGCGAGCGGGAGATCTATCGTCTCAACCTTCGAGATACAATGAACATGGAGAGCAGCCTCGATGACATCTACCTCCAGTCAGCCGATCTGCTGATCGTGCCGATGAAAAATATTTCCAAGGTCAACGAGTTCCTCGACCAGTATATTTACGGGATCATCCCGCTGCAGGTCAATGTTATGTTCCGCTACCTGTGGGGCAAGAACTACTACGTCAACGAAAGCATCGCTGAGTGAGGATCAACGCCGGCCATTGATCCGGCCAGAGGGACGAGGAGAACCATGGAAGTCAGCTACCTGCAGGTCCTGACGAGAAAATATAGCAAGCTTCTGATCTCCATCACGCTGTTTGTGGGTCTGCTGTCCCTGCTGGGCAGCGTGGCCCTGCGGCTGGTCAAGCCCACCTTTGTCTCTTCATGCCTGATCCTTGTCTATCCCTCGGAGGAGGACCGGGCCCTGCTGCGGGAGCAATCGGTCTTTGGCGGACGCCAGGACGTGGAGAGCACCACCCTGTCCAAGACACAGATCATTCTCAGCCGGACGGTGCTGGAATCGGTTGCCCGGAAGCTGATGGACAGCCCGGCGCTGAAAGAGGAAGCACCGGGGCTGGCCACCCGCGCCTTCGGCGCGGTGGTGGCGGCGGCGGGGAACACCCTGGCCTTTCTCAACTACGGGCCGGGCCGCGAGACCACCGAGCTGGAGGATATGATCGATACCCTGGAGAAGAAGGTCAGCATCAACATCTTCCCCAACTCCTTTGTTCTGGAGATTCAGGCCCGGGCCACATCCTCGACCCTGGCCTACCAGATCACCAAAAATCTTTCCGAGACCTATGTGGAATACACGCGGTCGTTCAACCACGATCTGGCCGGTGAGTCCCGCCGCTTCATCGAGGCCGAACTGTCCCGACTGCAAACCGAACTCTATGGTGTGGAGGAAGAGCTGCGCCTGTTCAAGGAGAGCGAGAACGCCCCGCAGCTCCGGACCCAGGGCGCCGACCTGATCAGCCGGGAGAGCGAATACCGGGCTGAATACGATTCGCTGTGGGCCACGCTGCAGGAACTTCGCGCCGAGCGCGACGGTCTGCTCGGCCAGCTGGGGAAGGTGGACAAGGAAGTCTCCTCGCGGATGGTGGAACTGAACCCCACGCTCCAGCAATTGCGGTTCGATCTGGCGGAGAAAGAGATCGAGCTGGCGTCGCTGCTCGAGGTCTACACCTCCGAGCACCAGCAGGTGAAGTCGGTGGAGTCGTCCATCGCCACCCTGCGCGCGGCGCTCGGCGGAGAGATGGAAAAGATCCTGACCCAGGAACAGTTCTCCGCCAACCCGGTCTACACCGAGATGATGAACCGGCTGGTCCGGGTGGAGACCCTGCTCATCTCCCAGGAAGCCCGCCTCAGCGCCGTGGACGAGGTGCTGCAGAGATATGACGAGATGCTTGCCGACCTCCCCGGCAAGGAGACCCACTTCACCCGGTTGAACCGCCGGATGTCGGCACTGAACACCACGTATAGCCTGCTCCAGGAAAAGCTCGGCGAAGCCCGGCTCCTGGAAGTGGCCAAGCTTTACGATATCCGTATCGTGGAGCCGCCCACCCTGCCCGTGCGGCCGGTATCCCCGGCCATTCTGGTCACCACGTTTCTCGGGCTGGTGCTCGGGTTCCTGCTGGCCCTCGCCACGATCATACTGCTGGAATACCTCAGAGCCTCGAGGTAAGCCGCCGGAGTGTCGAGACGATCCACCCGCACCTTCGTTTCCACTGAACCGGATTAAAGGTATGATCCTGCGTCACCGATCTGTAGAGAGCAGGAGCCGCTGCTCAAAGGGAAGGGGTCTGAATCGTGAATGATGGCGCACCAGCGAAAGTCGGCTATGTTGTGGTGGAATTCCCCAAAGTGACCGAGACGTTCATCCTGCGGGAGATGATCGAACTGCGCAACCTCGGAGTGGATGTGCGGCTCTTTTCGTTGAAGACCATCTCCGATTACCCGGTGCACCACCAGGAAACACGGATCATGCTGGAGCGGACCACCTACTCGCCATTCCTGCTTTCCTGGGCGGTCTGGACAGCCAACCTCGGCTTCCTCTTCCGCAGCCCGGGCCGCTATCTCTCGCTGTGGGCCCACCTGGTGCGCGGCATGCGCCGGAGCGGCAGCTTCCTGCTCAAGACGGTTGCCCTGCTGCCCAAGTGCGTGCGGTTCGCCCGCCAGGCGCAGGAGCAGGGGTTGGACCGGATCCACTGCCACTTTGCCAGGCAGCCGGCGGTGTGCGGTCTGGTGATCAACTGGCTCACCGGCATCCCCTTCTCCATGACTCCTCACGCCCACGACATTTTTGTGGACACCGTGATGCTCGACGACAAACTGCGGCGGGCCGACATGGTAGTGGCCATCTCGGACTACAACCGGGACTATTTCCTCAGGATCTGCCCTGACATGGACCCGGACAAGATCAAGCCGGTGCGCTACGGTCTCCGTCTCGAGGAATACGAGCCGAAAACATCCTGGTCCATCGAGGGCCGGGTCAAAATCCTCTCGGTGGCCGCGCTGCAGGAATACAAGGGCATCCGTTTTCTCATCGAGGCCTGCCGCCTGCTGAAGGAGAAGGGGATCGAAGTCGATTGCACCGTGATCGGCGAGGGGGAACTGCGTTCGTCCCTGGAAGAACGGATCCGCAGGGCGGGCCTGGAGGAGGTGGTGAAACTTCCGGGGATCTTCCCCCACCACCAGGTGATCGAGAAATACCGGTCGTCGGACATCTTTGTCTTGCCCAGCATTATTGAGAAGAATGGAAAGATGGAAGGACTGCCCAATGTCCTGATCGAATCGCTGGCCCTCGGCCTCCCGGCCGTCTCTACAAATATCGCCGGCATTCCCGAACTGGTGATGAACGACAAGACCGGATTGATCGTGGAAGAGCAGGACGCCCCGGCGCTGGCAGTTGCCCTCGAGCGGTTGATTTCCGACCGGAGTCTTCGCGAAAGAGTGGCAGCGGCCGGCCGGGAGGAGGTTCTTAAAAGGCACAATATCCGCACGAACGTCAAGGAACAACTGAAATTCTTCTCACTGCCCAGCGGTAAAAAATCCTCTTGACACCCGCAATTCTCCATGGCACACTGCGATGTCCACTGTAGAGAAGGGCACTGTTTTACACACTGTATGCATAATTTTAACCTCGGGATTCGGTGTCTCGGAACTGCCCTCTCAATACTGTTAGGAGCAAGTCTTTGTTTTCATATAATTACCATTGAGTCTCTACATTATCATCCTGGTATTGATATTGCATAATTATCCGTCGAGAATGGTGATAGGCTGTTGGTTTCACCAACTGAAGGTATCCACCGGGAACGGAGAATTCCTGGGGACCGGTCCTTGGGCAGCAAGCAATAAAACATCCCGATAAGAAGTATTGCTCCCGCCACCATCCTGTTCATTTTCCGGTACGATTTCAGACCGCGGCCTGTTTTCAAGGGGGTTGAGGTTGCGGTTGCCGGCATGGACAAACGTGCAGCAACACCCGCGTGTAGACATGAGTGCAGGGAGTATTCTCGAAATGCAGCAGTCCCAACGGGTCGTCCACGCAGAGCCTGAGGAAATTAACTTTCCTCTCAGCATGACCATCCCTTCCGTCCATCGTGAGCGGAAGAGAAATCACATGTCAGCCAACGCCATGAACCTGGCCACCCTTGATATCGCGGTTCTCAATCGCTATGCCGAGGAACTGGTTCAGACCAACGGGCGCAACCTGTACAAGGTCGCCAAGCGTTGTCTGGACGTCTCCATGTCCCTGGTGGCCCTGGTGATCGGAATGCCGGTGATGCTCCTCATCGCCCTGCTGATCAAACTCGAATCCCCCGGTCCGGTTCTCTTTCGGCAGATCCGTCTGGGCAAGGACGGAACCAAGTTTCCGATGTACAAGTTCCGCACCATGCACCGCGACGCCGACGCGATCAAGTTCACCGAAGAGATCCAGAAACAGAACAAACTCAAGTGGCCCGATTTCAAGATCGAAAACGATCCCCGGGTGACCAGAGTGGGCCATGTGCTGCGAAAATTCAGTCTTGATGAGCTGCCCAACTTCATCAATGTGCTGCGCGGCGAAATGAGCCTCGTTGGCCCGCGCCCCACCTCGTTTCACGAGGACAAGTACGACGAGTGGCACAAGCTTCGTCTCAAGGCGATTCCCGGCATCACCGGTCTGCACCAGGTCAATGGCCGGAGCGACCTTGAGTTCGACGAACGGGTGCGGCTGGATATCGACTACATCAATCGCCAGTCCCTGGCCCTGGACCTGCGAATACTGCTTCGAACCGCGGTGGCGGTGTCCAAAAGAAGCGGGGCTTACTGATCGTACGGCCCTGACTCCTCCTCGTCTGAACCTGCTTGCGGTACTCCACATTCTTTTCTGTTGAAATCCACTGCTTTCGTGCCGATATGTCTGCATAGAGCAAGGTCACTGCCCGGGATCGGTGTTGTTGGCGGTGATGACGTTTCTGTCGCAGCTGTTACGTTTCCGTAATAATCGCGGCATTGGTGCGTGCACCCGGGAGCCCGGCATTGATACACCGTGGTTCCTGTGGTAACTTCGCCTTCCGTCCCGGTGGTTCCGCGGGCAGGTTTTTCTGTCCGCCCGGCCCGGGGCAGCTGATCGGAGAGGGGTAGATAATGTGCGGTATTTGCGGGTATCTCCACACCGGGGATACCAACCGCCCGGTGTCCGAAGAACTGCTGCGCCGGATGTGCTCGGTGATGACCCATCGCGGTCCCGACGACGAGGGCATCTACACTGATGGCGCCTTTGGCATGGGTATGCGGCGTCTTTCGATCATCGACCTCTCCTCGGGACGACAGCCGATCCTCAATGAGACCGGCCGGATCGCCATCGTCTGCAATGGTGAAATCTACAATTTTCCGGAATTGCGCCAGGATCTGGAGGCCCGGGGCCACCGCTTCTCCACCAACAGCGATGTGGAAGTGGCCGTCCACCTCTACGAGGAGGAGGGCGTCGAGGGCCTGGTGCGGAAACTGAACGGGATGTACGGTCTGGCAATCTGGGACGCCGACCGCAAAAGCCTGCTGCTGGTCCGCGACCGCCTGGGGATCAAACCGCTCTATTACTGGATGGACGGCACGCGGCTGGCCTTTGCTTCGGAGTTGAAGTGCCTGATGGAGGACCCGGAACTGCCCCGGGATTTCGATCCCGTGGGCCTGAACAATTACCTCTCCCTGAACTACATTCCGGCCCCGCAGTCGATCTACCGGGCGGTGAGCAAACTTCCACCGGCCCATTACCTCCAGTGGCGTGACGGCAAGGTGAACATCCAGCGCTACTGGTCGCTGCAGTACAGCGGGGACGGCCGGAACGGCCCCGAGCAGTCCGAAGAGTGGTATGCCGGGCGGCTGCTGGAACTGCTCAAGGCGGCGGTGAAACGGCACCTGATCAGCGATGTGCCGCTGGGTGTGCTCTGCAGCGGGGGCATCGACTCCAGTTCCATGGTGGCCATCGTCAGCCGCTGGTTCAACCAGCAGGTGAAGACCTTCTCCATCGGTTTCGAAGAGGACACCTTCAACGAGCTGAAATACGCCAGGATCGTGGCTCAGCAGTTCGAAACCGATCACCACGAGGAACTGGTCACGCCCGATGCCGCGGCGCTGCTGCCGCAGCTGGCCTGGCATCTTGACGAGCCCTTTGCCGACCATTCGGCCATCCCCACCTACTATGTGTCGCGGCTGGCCCGCCGGGACGTCACCGTGGTGCTCTCCGGGGACGGCGGGGACGAACTCTTTGCCGGGTACGAGACATATGCGGCATACCGCTATGCCCGGATGCTCAAGAAACTTCCCGGGCCGCTGGTCCGCGGTCTGCTCCAGCCGGCGGTGGGGATGCTGCCGGTTTCTGACAAGAAGGTCAGTCTGGATTACAAGGCCAAACGCCTTCTTTCAGGATATCACCTCTCTCCGGCCCAGGCGCACCTGGCCTGGAAAGTGATCTTCACCGAAGAAGAGAAGCGGAATCTCTATGCACCGGACTACCAGGCCGGCCTCACCGGGCGGGATACCGCAGCCGATCTCTTTTGCGGTTACTTCGGATCGGCGGCGGCGTCGGACGATCTGGACCGTCTGCTCTACGTCGACACCATGGTCTACCTCCCGGACGATATCCTGATGAAGGTGGACAAGATGAGCATGGCGGTTTCCCTGGAATCCCGGGTGCCGCTCCTCGACTACACCGTGGCCGAGTTCGCCGCGTCCGTCCCTGCCCGTTTCAAACTGAAGGGCCGGCAGAAAAAGCACATTCTCAAGCAGTCGCTCAAGGGGCTGCTGCCGGACACCATCCTCTACCGCAAGAAGGCGGGGTTCAGCCTGCCCATCGCCGCCTGGATCAAGGGCAGCCTGCGGGAGATGGTGCTCGACGTGCTGAGCCCCGCATCGCTGGCCCGCACCGGGCTTTTCAACCCGGACTACGTGCAGCAGGTCATCGACGACCACCTGGCCGGACGCCGGGACAACAGCCGACCCATCTGGGGGCTGACCAATTTCATGCTCTGGTGCGACGCGCTCCACTCCACCCGCGCCGGGCAGTCCTCAGGGGAGCTGCACTGATGGAAATCCTCTTCTGGGTGCTGCTGGCCGTCTTCGCCTACACCTATGTCGGCTATCCGGTGCTGCTGGTCCTGCTCTCGGCGGTGATCAACAAGCCGGTCCGCCGTGACCCGGAGTATCGACCCACGGTCACCGTGCTGGTCTGTGCCCACAACGAAGAGGCGATCATCGAGGAGAAGGTGCGCAACTGCCTGGCCCTGGATTACCCCGAAGGCCGGTTGGAAATCGCCGTGGCCTCGGACGGTTCGTCCGACCGGACCGCGGAGATAGTCGGCCGGTTCGCCGATCAGGGCGTGAAACTCTATGACTACAAGGTCAACCGGGGGAAGGTGCTGACGCTCAACGAAACCGTACCCCAGCTGTCTGGCGACATCGTGGTACTCTCCGACGCCAGCGTGATGTACGACCCGCGGGCCATCCTCAATCTCGTTCCCGGGTTCAAGGATCCGGAGGTGGGAGGAATCTGGGGCGACAAGATCTACCGCAACCCGGGGGAGGTGATCTCCGGAGAGGGGGAGAGCCTCTATCTGCGCTACGAAAAGTTCTCCAAGCGGTGTGAGAACCGTCTGGGCAGTATCGTCTCGGCCGAGGGGTCGATGTTCGCCATCCGCAGGTCGATCTACGAGCCGATGCCCGACCCGGCCGTGGCCGATGATTACTACCTCTCGGCGTATATCCGGCACCGGGACTACCGCTTGATCTACGAGCCGCTGGCCCGCTCTTTCGAGGACGTGGCGCCCACATCGTCCGATGAGTACCGGCGAAAGGTACGGATCATCCAGGGCGGACTGCGCGGCTTCTGGCTGATGAAGCATCTCTGCAACCCGCTGAGAACCGGGGTCTACTCGATCCAGATCTTCTCCCGCCAGTTCCTCCGCCGGGCCGTGGCCCTGCTCTTTCCGGCGGTCCTGCTGCTCAACCTGCTGATCGTGCTGCGCCAACCGTCCCTGCTTTACGGGATCCTGCTCCTCGGCCAGCTGGGGATCATCATCCTCGCCCTGGCCGGATGGAAAATCGTCTCGGACAAGGGGCAGGCGCCGTTCCTGATTTACGCCCCCTACTACTTCGCCATGGTCAATATGGCGTCGGTTCACGGCATGTGGAACTGTGTCACCGGCAAGCAGGCCGTGGTCTGGGAGCCCACCACCCGCAAGTGACCGCTACTTACCCAGCAACCGCTGGTAGACCGCACAGGTCTGGTCCACCATTTTGGCAGCGCTGAAGGTGTTGCGGGCGTTTTCCTGGGCCCGGCGGCCCATGGTGCCGGCCAGGTCGGGGTCGAGGATGAAGCGGCTCATCCGCTCGGCCAGAGCCTGGTGATCGTCGTCGGGCACCAGAAACCCGTTCTCGCCGTCGCGGATCAGCTCCGGGTTGCCGCCCACCCCGGTGGCCAGTACCGGCCGGCCGGTGAGCAGCGACTCGATGATCGCGTTGGAGAGGCTTTCGGTGTGCGAGGTGAGCAGTGTCAGGTCCACGGCGCCCATGAGCTCTGCGGCATCCGAGCGGGTACCGAGAAAGGTGACCTGGCGCTGCAGGTCAAGCTGGCGCGCCTGCTCCTCCAGCGCCTCACGCTGGGCGCCGTCACCGGCAATCAGCAGCCTGAAATCGTGGCCCTGCTCCTTGAGCAGTCCGGCCGCTTTCAGCAGCATGGTGTGGTTTTTCACCAGCACCAGCCGGGCGACGATGGCAAAGGAGACGATGCCGTCCTCCAGCCCCAGTTCCCGCCGTTTGGCCTGCCGGGTCTCCCCCTCCAGCGAAGCGCGATGGTAGAAATCGAGGTCATAACCGTTGTAGACCACCTCCATCTTGTCCAGCGGGATGCCGAGGGCCCGGTTCAGTTCGGTCTTGACGAATTTGGAGTTGGCCACCACCACGCTGGTCAGCCCGGCCACCAGCCGATCGAGGCGGTCCAGGATGCGGTATTTGTGCTCCCAGTCGAAGTAATAGAGTTCGGTGGTGATCCGGTGGGGGATGCCGGCCATTTTTGCGGCGAGGATACCGTAGCGGTTACCGGCGGTCTGCAGAGTGTGGACGATGGCCGGCCGGTGTTTACGGAAGATGTTGGCCAGCCGGAAGAGGATCCGCGGGTCGCCGCCCTTCCGCTTGGGCAGAATGGTCACCGGTGTACCGGTGGCCTCGATCTCTGACTTGTAGTCGCTGCCGAACCCGGAAAAGGCCACCACCCGGGGCTCGAAGCGCTCCCGGTCCAGCCCCAGCAGCAGTTCCTTCATCTGCCGCTGTGTTCCACCGGTCTCCAGGTGCGGCAGGACATAGATTATTCCCGTTCTGCTCAATCTCCGGATGCTCCGCAAAGGTGTGTTATGGGCGGAATGACCGCCGGTTGACGGAGTCGGATATTAGCAACTCGCCCCGGGGGAGTCAATGCGCAACGCCTTTGTCCTGGCAGGTTGGCGGCGCCGCTGTGCTACAATTGGACATCAAATGATGACAGATTGAAGACCATTGGAGAAGATCCTGGTGAGGGAGGTAATCGTGGGAAACGAAAGAAGAGATTTTATTCGCACCGTGGCCGGCGCCGGACTGCTGAGCCTGGTGGGCGGCGGTCCCTTGCGGGGCCGTCCACTGCGGGCGGGGGAGGGCGGAGCACCGGCGGCCGCCGGTGATTGGCCGGACCTGGTGACCGTGCGCGGCGGCTCTCCCCTGCGGCTGGTGAAGACCGCCCTGGAAAGCCTCGGCGGGATGGGGCGTTTTGTCTCCAAGGGGGACAAGGTGGTGCTCAAGCCGAACATCGGCTGGGACCGCATTCCCGAGCAGGGGGCCAATACCAATCCGCAGGTTGTGCAGAGCCTGATCCGGCACTGCCAGGAAGCCGGCGCCGCGTCGGTGACCGTGCTGGACAACACCTGCAATGACCAGCGGCGCTGTTACGCCCGCAGCGGGATCGAGGCGGTCTGCCGCGAGCAGGGTGCCGAACTGAGGCCGCTGGTGCCCCGGGACTACGTGGAAGTGGATATGAAAGGGGAGGTGATCGGCCGCTGGATGGCCGCCCGACCGGTGCTCGAGGCGGACTGCCTGATCAATGTTCCGGTGGCCAAGCACCATTCGCTGACCAAACTCTCCCTGGGGATGAAGAACTGGTTCGGAGCCGTGGGGGGCCGCCGGCAGCACCTGCACCAGAACATCAGTACCACCATCGCCGATATGGCCGCCTACTTCCAGCCCCGGCTGGTGGTGGTGGATGCGGTGCGGATTCTCAAGCGGAACGGGCCCCAGGGCGGGAACGTCAAGGATGTGGAGCAGATCAACACCCTGGTGGCCAGCACCGACCAGGTGGCCGCAGATGCGGCGGCGGCCGGGCTGTTCGGACTGGAGCCCGGCTCGCTGGATTTCATCGTCAAGGCTCACCAGCGGGGTCTGGGGCGAATGTCACCGGAGGGCGGCCGCTGGGCTGAGGTATCCCTCTAAAACAGGCCCCAGATCAGCCAGAAGGGCCAGAACAGGGCGCTGAGATAGATCCGGGGGTTGAGCAGGGCGTCAAGAAAGTCGGTGTGCCCGGGGACGGGCATGATCCACTGCGTACGCAAGGTGAAGGTGAGCAGAAAACCCGCCGAAATGTAGAGCACCACCAGGGAGATCCAGATTCGCCGGCGAGATCCGCTCTCCGGCTGCGTCCCGGGGGTACTACCGGCATCGGAATAGTTCCCCGGCTCAGGCTGTTCGCTCAT
Organism: uncultured Acidobacteriota bacterium; assembly: GCA_963836075.1. Taxonomy (GTDB): domain Bacteria; phylum Acidobacteriota; class JAQAZP01; order JAQAZP01; family JAQAZP01; genus JAQAZP01. Next base: position 882,337 of record CAWIIB010000001.1, on the reverse strand, counting down.
GCTCTTCCTCCCCGCCGGCCGGTAAAAATCGAACCGGCGCTGCAGTGGCGGCGTTTATGATAGATGAATCGCCGTTGCCCATCAAGGCAGCGGCAACGGGGTGACCGGCAACCTTCGGGCGAAGGGCCCGGCAGCGGAGATGATGAGCCAAGCAGACAGACCCACAGTCCAACCGGCCGCTGTTCTGGCGGCCATTGTCATCCTGCTGGCGGCGGCCACGATTCTCTCCCCGGCGCTCCAGGCAATGCAGGGCTCCAGGGTAATTATCCTCCGCCCGCTCAACGGACAGCTGTTGGAAGAGGAGAGCCGGATCGAAGCGGAAGTTCAGCCGGCCGAGGGGGTCACGGTGGTGCGGGTGGAGTTCTTCGCTGATGGTGAACTGATCGGGGTGGATGACGAGGCGCCATTTTCGCTGGACTGGATGCCCGGTGAAAAAATGCTCTACGAGACTCTGATCGAGGTCCAGGCACTGGACAGCCAGGGAAACTGGGCCGATGCCAGCGTCCGCAGCCGTCCGCTCCAGATCGACTATGCCTCCGAAGTGCGCCTGGTGGAGGTCTACGCCACCGTCACCGACCGCCGCGGCCATTTCGTCGACCAGCTGACCGAGGATGATCTGCTGCTGGCCGAAGATGGCAAGTCCCAGGAGATCACCCACTTCAGCGCCGAGGACAAACCGCTGCGGCTGGTGATGCTTCTGGACTGCAGCCAGAGCATGGCCCGCACCGACCAGGCCAAGGAGAAGATCGAGCTGGCCCGCACCGCCGCCTCCCGTTTCGCCGAGACGGTGAGTGTCGAGGACAGCTTCACCGTTCTCGGCTTCCACGAGACGGTGAACCGCGCCTGCCCCTTCACCAATCAGCCGGCGGAACTCCAGCAGGCCATCACGTCGCTGGATATCGGCCGGGGAACCGCGCTCTACGATGCGCTCTACCAGGCCGTGGACCTGCTGGGCCGTGATTCGGGCCGCAAGGCGATCCTGCTGCTCAGCGACGGCCGTGACGAGAGCTTCGACGGACTTTCACCAGGCAGCAGCCACACCTTTCACCAGTCCCTGGAACATGCTCTCCGTTCCGACGTGGCGGTTTTCGTCATCGGGCTGGGCCGGGAAATTCACCACCGCAGCATCATCGACGGTACCAGCCTCGAGGAGCAGCTGGCGCTGCTGGCCCGGCGCACCGGGGGCAACGCCTACTTCCCCCGCCGGGCGCGCGAACTGTCGGGATTCTATGACCGGGTGGCCGACGAGCTGAAGCACCAGTACTCGATCTACTACTCGTCGTCAAACCAGCGGCGGGACGGCAGGTGGCGGCGCATCGCGGTCAGCGTGCCGGGCGAGAAATACACGGTGAAGGCCCGCGAGGGGTATTACGCCCTGAGGTGAGGTTCGATTAGTGTTTCGCCCGATTCAGGCAGCGGGCCCACCCACTCGCCCGATCCCGATACGTCCCCCGGCCCGGGCTTGCGCGAACCGTTTCCACCGTGGCCGTTGAGGCTCACCGATACCAGCTTGCTGATCCCCGGCTCTTCCATGGTCACACCGTACAGCAGGTCGGCGCTCTCCATGGTCACCTTGTTGTGGGTGATCAGGATGAACTGCGTCTCCTTCGACATCTCCTTCATCAGGTTGAGGAAGCGGTCGACATTGGCGTCGTCCAGGGCCGCGTCCACCTCGTCGAGGATGCAGAAGGGGGTGGGCCGGTACTTGATCACGGAGAAGAGGAAGGCGATGGCGGTGAGGGCTTTCTCGCCGCCCGACAACTGGAGCACATTCTGGTTCTTCTTGCCCGGCGGGCGGGCGGTGATCTCGATGTCGGACTCCAGCGGATCGGCGCCCTCGGGCAGGGCAATGGTGGCCGTGCCGCCGCCGAAGAAATCACTGAAGGTGGTCTCAAACGATTCGTTGATCTGGTGCAGGGCGTCGAGAAAGCGCTTGCGGGAGGTGACGTTGATCTTCTTGATCGTCTTTTCCAGCGAGGCGATGGACTCCTCGATGTCGGTTTTCTGCTCGCTGACGAACCGGAACCGCGTTTCCACCGAGTCGCACTCCTCGATGGCCCTCATGTTCACCTGGCCCATCCGCTGCAGCCGAGCCTGCAGCTTCTCCGCTTCTCCACGCGCGGTGACCAGGGGGTCACCCACCGCTTCGGTCTCGATCTTGGCCAGTTCCCAGGGCGGGATGGCCTCCAGCGGCTGGCCAAAGGTCTCCTGGTGGTCCGCCTCGAAGAACCCGATTTCGGAGTTGGTCCGGGTCAACTGGATGTCAAAGGCCTCTTTCTTCTCCCGTGCCGTGTCCACGTCCCTGCGGATATTCTTCACCTCGGAACCGAGGAGGGAGGTATCGCGGGCCAGCTGGTTGCAGGCCTGCTCCGCCCCGTTGACCTTCTTGCGCAGGACGTCGAGGGTTTCCAGGTGCGCGCCCCTGGTTTCTCCGGCTTCGCTGATCGATATCCTGAGGGATTCCTGTTTCTTTAGTTCGGCCGTGCGCGCTGTCTGGGTGCGGTCGGTGCGCTGGATCAGGTCCTCCCGTGCCGTCGCCAGACCTTGCCGGGTCCGTTTGGCCCCCTCCAGTTTTTCGCGGCAGGCGGCCAGCAGGGTGCGGGTCTCCTCCAGTTCGGCCCGGACGTTTTCCTGCCGGCCGCGGAGCTCGGCCTCGCGGCGGTGGATTTCCTCGCCTTCTTCATTGAGCCGCTCCAGGTTCTCCACCAGTGCAGCCGACTGCTGCTTCAGGTTTTCCTCTTCCTGGCGCAGCCCCGCCAGGTCGGCATTGAGGCGGGCCGACGCGTCTGTCTGGCTGCGGTGCTGCCGGCGGTTCTCCTCCAGCGCCGCCTTCAGGCGTTCGCCGTCGTGCTGCACCTGGAAACGCTGGTCCTGGCTCTGCTTGAGCTGGATGTTCACCGCGGCCAGCTCACTGATCAGACGGGCCGCTTCGCTTCCCACGGACTCCAGCTCGGCAGACAGCCGGGCTTCCTCTTCCGCCGCCCTGGTCCGTTCGGTGTCCAGTTCCCGGGCGCGGCGGCGCAGGGCCAGCGGGCCGTCCCCGGCCTCTTCCTGGAGGGCCTCTTCACCACGTGTGCCCCAGCAGGTGATCGACCCCGCCGGCGACAGACAGTCTCCCTCGGGTGTGAGGAAGGTGGCCCCGGGCACCCGGGTTGCGGCTTCCAGGCCATCGCCGATGGAGTCAACCAGGTAGACCCGGGAGAGCAGCGGGGTGACCGCCCGGCGGCAGAACTCGGGAATCGATACCCGGCGGAGCAGCGGTTCCAGAGCGTCAGCCTCCGGCGGGACGACAGCATCCGCGGCGTCCAGGGGCAGCAGCGTGCAGGGGCCGGGCAGCCCGGCCGATCCCATCCAGTCCCTGATCTCCCGGGCCGTCTGGCCGTCCTGCACCAGGATCCATTCCAGCTTGTCGCCAAGAAACCGCTCCACCCGGCGTTCGTCACTCTTCTCCACCTTGATGAAGTCGGCCAGGGGGCCCTTGATCCGCCCGGTCAGCTCCGGTGGGGCAGTGGTGAGCAGGCGCTGGACGCTGGATGAGAAGCCCAGGCGTTCTTCCACCATCCGTTCCACCGCCCGGAACTGTTCGTCGAGGGAAGCACGGCGTCCCTGCGCCGTCTGCAGGCGTGTGCCGAGATCGGAGCGGCGTTCCTCGGCCGCCTCGGACAGCGAGGAGAGACGTTGCTCCTCGGCCCCATGGCCGCCGATCAGTGCGGCCAGGTGGGCCGCGGCCTGACGGTTCTCTTCCTGCTGGCGGCCCAGCGGACCGTGCTCCTGGTCCAGCTCGGCCATCCGCCGTTCCAGAGCCTCCAGTTCGGTGGTGATGGAAGCGCAGTCCCTCTCCAGACCGCGAAGCTGGTTCTTGCTGGCCAGCAACTGGTCCATGGCTTCCATGCGCTGGGTGGCGTGGCTGTTGCGCCGCGCGGTCATCTCCTCCACCGCTTCAAGGGCTGCCCCGTGGGCTTCCTGTCGCCGGGCCGCCTCGTCGGTGAGAGTCTGCAGTTCCCGTTCCAGTTCTCCGGCGAGCAGTCTGGCCCCTTCGATCTGTTTCAGGGTGTCGGCCTGCGCCTCTTCCAGCCGGGTGGTCTCTTCTTCCAGCTCTTTCTGTCGCTGGGCGGACACCTCCAGTGACTCACCCATGGCCGCCGCGCTGGTCTCCAGCCGTTCGATTTTCACTTCCTCGGCGTGGGCCCGCTCGCGCTCGCTGAGCAGCAGCGCCTGCTTTTCCTCGAGGGTTCCGCGGCCTTCCTCCAGCCGGGTCTCCCGCCGGGCCAGGGCGCCGGACACCGCGGCCAGCTCCCGTTCGGCTTCCTCGCGCTCGCGCAGCAGCCGGTCACGCTCGCGAATGTGCCGCGCATGGTCGATTCCCAGGGCCAGTTTCTTGGCGTTGTTGAACTGCTCCACAATGCCGCCGTAGCGGCGGGCGGCGCCGGCCTGGCGCTTGAGCGACCGCAACTGGCGCTCCAGTTCGTTGGCCAGGGTGCCCACGGTGACCAGGTTGGTCTTGGCCGCGGCCAGCCGGCCCTCGGCCAGCCGCCTCTTGATCTTGTATTGTGAAACGCCGGCGGCGTTCTCGATCAGCGAGCGACGCTCCTGGCTCTTGTTGCTGATGATCTGGTGCACCCGCCCCTGTTCGATGACGGCGGTGTCGGCGTTGCCCATCCCCTCGCCGAAGAGCAGGTCGCGGAGGTCCTTCAGCCGCACCCGCCGGTTGTTCAGCAGATACTCGCTGTCGCCGGAACGAAAGAGCTTGCGGGTGATCTCCACCTGGCGGTGGCCGTTCTGATCCTCGGGGCCGTCGGTGGGGGAGAGGACCAGGGTGACGTGGGCCATGCCCAGCGGTTGCTGGGTCTGGGTGCCGTTGAAGATCACGTCTTCCATCTTGTTGCCACGGAGGGATTTGGGGCTCTGTTCGCCCAGCACCCAGCTCACGGCGTCGCTGATATTGCTCTTGCCGCAGCCATTGGGGCCCACCACGGCGGTGATGTTGCTGGGAAAGGTCAGTTCGGACTTGGAGAAAAAGGACTTGAAACCGTTGATCTCCATTTTATCCAGCTTGTAGGGCATTGAACGCTAAACTCCCAAAATCTCTTGTAATCGGGACGTGAAGAGACACGTGTACAGTGGCGACATCCTAACATGGTCCACCGGCCACTGTAAAGATAATTACACAATTTCTGGTGTACCGCCCCGGGTAATACCCCAAGATATGGTATGGCCGGAAATCTCGTGGAATCCGTCGTTTCCGGCCGGCCGGGCCATGGAAAGCAGTGGGTCCACGGCAAATCGGGCGGGTTTCATGTGGTGGGTTGACTTTCAGCAGCAGGTTATGGCAGATTGAGCCGCGTTTTGCGGCCTGAAGCTCAGCGGTCCGCAATCGAACACTCGGGCCGGCGTAGCTCAGTGGTAGAGCAACTGATTCGTAATCAGTAGGTCGTAGGTTCAACTCCTATCGCCGGCTCCAGAAAAAAACGGGGGGTTTCAGCGAAATGCTGAAACCCCCTTTTTACGTCTGGCTACCGTCCGGCAACCAGTTGCCTAGTTGGCGATCACGGTCTGCACGTCCGTGTCCGTGTCACCGGAAGGCGCGTAGGGCGGCTGGTTGTAAGGCGCCGGCGTCACGTCTTCACCCTCGAGGGTGAAGGTGTTGGTGCCGATCACGGTGGCCAGGGCCGGGATGGTCTGGGGCCAGGTTCTGGTGAAAGTCTCCATGCTGTCGAGGTTGGTCCACCCGGCTCTCCAGTTGTTGTAGTTGTTGCCGTTGGCGATGACCACGTTGATTCTCGCGGAGGCCCGCCGGCGCTCGGTGGTCAGGTTGGTCAGCTGCGTCGTGAAGGCGGTGACAAAGGGTGCGAAACCAGTGTCGGGCGTCGCATTGAGATCCACGGCGATGGTGCCGCTGGGTCCCGCCGGGCACTCGATCATGTTGCAGACCAGCTGGGCCCAATCACCGGTGCTGTAAGTGCCGCCGGTGTTGCCCGGGCTGGAGTAGACCATCCGGTCGGCGCGCCAGGCCACGGCCAGGCTGTTCGACGGGTTGTTGAACGTCCCGTCGGAAGCCCCGGCCACCAGAGTAGCGGCGTCGAAATAGGGGGCATCAAGGAAAGTGACTGCGCCAAACACGCAATCGGTACCGTCGCCGTTGTAGGTTCCGGTTTCCCAGGGCGGCATTCCGGTGGTCGGGCAGTAGGCCGGCGTCATGATGGCGCCGTCCAGGTAGTTGCCCGCGGTGGGCAGGCACCACTGGCCGAGGATCACCTGGCCGCCGAGGTCCACGTAGGCCGCGAGGTTGTCGCCGAATGCGACATTGTCGAAGTAGGCCCAGTTGGCCCAGGTGAGCACGCACTGGTAGTTCGAGAGCAGGGCCACGTCCGGGGTGGCCACTCTGGGGTCGAAGTAGTCGACGGTCAACCCCGTGCAGGCTTCGACTTCCGCGCGGAAGGTCGGGTTGTCCGCTTCGCTCGGCGCGTAGAGGATGTCCCCGGTAGTGACGTCGATGCAAAAGACCATGTTGCAGACCAGCTGGGCCCACTGTCCAGTGCCAAAAGAACCGCCGGTGTTGCCCGGGCTGTAGTAGACCGCGCGGTCCGGCCGCCAGGCCACGGCCAGGCTGTTCGACGGGTTGCTGAACGTCCCGTCAGAGAGAGCTCCGGCCACCACCGTGGCGACGTCCAGATACGAGGTATCGTAGGCGCTGACACCGCCGTGCACGCAGTCAATGCCGTCGTCGTTGTAGGCACCAACGTCGTAACTTGTGGAGGTGGTGACCGGGCAGTATGCCGCGGTCATGATCGCTCCGGCCAGGGCGTTCAACTGGCCGCTGTCATAAGTCCACTGGCCCAGGATCACCTTGCCGCCGCCATCCACGTAGGCCGCGAGGTTGTCGCCGAAGAGAACGTTGTCGGCATAGGCAGAGTTGGCCCAGGTGAGCACGCAGGTGTAGCCTGAGAGTTCGGACATGGTGGGGGTGCCGGCGCTGGCGTCGTAGTAGTCGACGTTCAGCCCGGTGCAGGCGGCGAGTTCCGCGCGGAAGTCCGGGTTGTCTACAGTGCTCGGCGCGTAGAGGATGCCCCAGCCGCCACCGCCGCCGCACATGGCCATGTTGCAGACCAGCTGGGGCCAATCACCGGTGCCGTAGTCGGTACCGGTATTGCCCGGGCTGTAATAGACCGCGCGGTCCGGCCGCCAGGCCACGGCCAGGCTGTTCGACGGGTTGCTGAACGTCCCGTCGGAGGCAGCTCCGATGATCGGCGAGCAGGCGTCGAAATAGGAGGATTCGTAGGCGACCACACCGCCATGCACACAATCGGTGCCGTCGCCGTTGTAGGCTCCGCTTTCGTAGGCGCTTGCGGTGATGGGGCAGTAGGCCATCCCCATGATCGCACCTTCCAGCCAGTTGATCTGGGTGGTGTGGTAGCACCACTGGCCGAGGATCACCTTGCCCCCGCCGTCCACGTAGGCCGCGAGGTTGTCGCCGTAGAGGAAGGCGTCGGCAAAGGCGTAGTTGCCCCAGACCAGCACACAGTCATAGGCGGCGAGCAGGGCCACGTCCGGGGTGCCGGCGCTGGCGTCGAAGTAGTCCACCGTCGCCCCCGAGCAGGCGGCCACAGCCGCACGGAAGGTCGGGTTGTCAGGTTGGGAGGGTGCATAGAGGATGCTCCCCACGCCCCCCCCCCTGTTGGTCAACGAGCTGAGGTCGTGGCCCTGGAAGGTGTTCAGCTGTTCGGTGCCCATGTTCGTCATCTGCATCCGCGGCGTTTCGTAGCCGGGTGCGGGCTGCCAGCTGTTCAGCAACTTTTCGGTATCGATGGTGGCGGTGTTCGGCGGTGTCGCGAAAGTACCGATGGTGACCGTGGCGGCCGGGGAGGCGGCGATACCGGTGGCCGGCGTTGTGGCATTCACCAGTGGTGTATCGGAGGCCATCGCCGGAAGCACCAGGATCAACATACAGAGGGTGGCCATCAGAGTTCTCGTCAGAAATCTCATATCAGCAATCTCCACTTTGTTGCGGCCCGCGAGCGGGCCAGGTGACATCTTGCACAGATCCCCTTCATCCATGAGCAGGACTCGTGGAGGCGTATTTTTCTCCATACCTCCGAGACAGAAACCCTGGCCCCGGTCATCACGACCAGGGCCGTTGCCGATTCAATACAGAACTTCCTGTTTCGTGCCTGTGAAAACAGAGGCCGTAATCAGTATTTATGTCCGGCAATGCTGTTTTCCATATCATCAGCAACACAGGAAACTCCTTATGGAATTAGCGGTTTGACATGCTGGACATGGAAAAATGATGCCCATACAGCGAAGAACGGGCACACAGAGGAAGAGTACGCCACGTCGCCACTGGCAGGGCGGTAAATCTCTTTTGTTGTAGATTATACAGACAGTCGAGCGCGGGGGTAGGGTGGCCCCGGCGCACGTATGCTTTCATACATAATGCCTTTTCGTGAAAATAGCAAGAACTAATTGGAGTTGGGGGGGGATTCTTTGAAGCAGGTTACCCAGGGCTCCTATCGGCCCCTGGCTTCCAGCATCTGTCGGGCCGGTTCGAAACCGGGGTCGATCTCCAGGGCTTTTCGCAACTGTTCCAGTGCTTCGTTCTCCCGCCCGCTCTGACCCAGGGCCAGGGCGTAGTTGTAGCGGTAGATCGGCCGCGAACCGTCCAGTTCCACCGCTTCACCAAAGAGTGCCAGGGCCTGCTGGATCTGTCCCTGGCCCGCTTCGGCCGCCCCCTGGCTGGCCAGCAGCGCGGCCAGGGTGGTGCGGGCTTCACTGAACCACGGTTTTTGCTCCACTGCCCGGCGAAGCCACCTCACGGCCCCGGCTCGGTCACCGCTGTCGCGGCTCAGCACACCGAGGTTGTACATCGCCTTCTCGCTGTCCGGGTGGAGCCGCAACTCCTCGCGGAACGCGGCAGCCGCCTGTTCGAGATTCCCTTCGCGGAAGTAGGTGAAGCCGATGTTGAGCTGGGCCTGGGGATACCCGGGGCTCTCCGCCAGGGCCCGGGTAAAGGCAGCCCGCGCCTCGCTGAGATTCCCCTGTTCGAGGTGGGCGTTGCCGTTGTGGAAGTGACCGAAGGCGGGATTGCTCGCCGCCACCCCCAGCGGCCACCAGGTGACCAGCACGGCGGCGGCCAGCAGTGCGGCGGCCCGGTAGGGAAAGCGGCGCCGGCGCAGCTGGTTCACCACCTGCAGGATGAAGATCGAGGCGAAGAGGATCAGCAGCGGGACCACCGGCATACGAAACCTGGCATTGACGAAGAAAATCACCACGCCGGCCATGTAGACCAGGGTGAAGAGGGCGAGGAAGAGCAGCGGTTCCCGTGAGCGGTCCCCTCGCCGGAGGGCCACCATCCCGGCAAGACCCAGGGGCCCGATGAGCGCGAAGCCCAGCGGCAGAGTGAGACGGAGGATCAGCGAATCCCGGGCGGCAAAGGCGTAGTCGCGGTTGCTGCCGGTCTCGGCACGGTTCCAGAAGAGGGCGGTCTTCCTGGCCATCAGGGCCAGCCAGCTTCCCGGGCTGCCGTGGACGAACTCGAGGCCCTTGCGGTAGTAGAAGGAGGACTCCTCGGCCGCGCTGAGCCGGCGGCCGGCCTCCCTCTCGGCCAGGGCCCGGGCATCCTCCCGCTGCCAGGCGGGACCGGCGCCCGGGAGGGTGGCGTGGGCCCCGGTGGCCTCGGCGTTGTTGCCGATGTAGAAGTTCACCCCGCCCTGGGTGGCCAGCAGCACCGCCTCTCCTCCGGCCAGCAGGTTGGTCAGGGTCACCGGGAGGATGGGGAGGACGACCCCCAGAAAAAAGAGGGCGGCCGGCGCCGCGGACGATTTCGGATCGTGCTTGCGGAGCAGGATCCAGAGGAACCCCAGCGGGGCGGCCAGCAATACGCTGGGCCGGGTGATCACCGAGAGGCCCAGCAGCAGCCCGCTGAGCAGGTGCAGTTTCGGCCGGCCTTCTTCGGCGGCCAGGAAGGCCAGCAGGAAACCCAGGTCGAGGGCGACGACCAGTGTGGTGAGCAACAGCTCGCCGGAGAAGTAGATCGACAGCCCGTGGAGCGCCAGTAGTGCCGCTGCCAGCAGTGCGGTGCGGCGTCCGGCCATCCGGCGGGCCAGCTCCGCCAGCAGGAGGATGGTCAGCGCCGAAAAGAGGGCCTGGAGCAGCCGCGGCACCAGGTAGCCGCCGCCGAAGAGGCGGTAGCAGGCCCCCAGCAGCAGCGGGTAGAACGGTACCCGGAAGAACGGCACTTCGCCCGGCCGGCCCTGGGCCAGGTTGCGGGCCCAGTCGTCGTAGTAGGCGGCATCGGTCTCCGGGGCGGAGAAATACGGCTGGTGGCGGACCTCCAGTATATAGCCCACCCGCAGGGCCAGGGCGAGGAGGATGATGACCAGCAGGACAAGGAGATAGGTCCGCCGGCCGAAATCCTGGTCTGTCCCGCCGTCACCGCTGGCGGTGGATGCATGAGTGTTGGTGCGGGCCATCATTTCCGTTTCTTCAAAAGCAATCCGGCCGGGCCGCTCCGGCCCCAGGGTGTGACGAACCTACCAGATGCCATCGGTGGAGGTCAAACCGCCGCCGGCCCCTGTTTGACAGCCCTTGCTCCCATTTTCTACAATGCTGGCGATATATGTTCGATGTTTATCCTCATGTAGTTGGCGTGCAGCCCTGCAGATTGACGGGGTGTGGAGGAATGGCCATGACCGATGGTTCTTCATTCGGTGGTGATCTGCGCAGGGAGAGGGAACTGCGGGAAGTGTCGTTGCAGGAGATCTCCGAGGCGACCAAGATCAGCATGAAGTTCCTTCACGCCATCGAGGAGAACCAGTTTGACCTGCTCCCCGGCGGGGTGTTCAACGTCGGTTTCATCCGGGCCTACGCCAAGTATATCGGCGTCGACGATGACGAGATGGTGAACAACTACCTCTTCCACATGCAGCAGCTCGAGGCGGAGAACGGGGAGGAAACGGATCTGGGTTCCCTGGCGGGGTCGGTTCGACACTCGTCAGGCCGGAGGGCGGTCTGGATCACCGTGGCGCTGGTGGTGGTTGCGGCGGCGCTGGCGGCATCGTGGTATTTCTTCGGCCGCTGAGCCCGCTGTTCGCGATCCTCCCCGGTTTCTATCCCCTGAAAGGCCGTGTCTCCGCCGACACTCCAATGACAACAGGCAGCGATGGACGTTTTAGCCGAAATTCGTGCCGCTACCGCTTCCCGGGAGGTGAGGATCTCCACGGCCCGCGGGCTGCTGCCCATGGAGGCCGCCGACCTGGTGCAAGCGCTGCACCTGCTCTCCTCAGATGACGATGACGAGATCTGCTCCGCTGCCGCCAAATCGATCAAGGAACTGCCGGACAACATTCTGGAGGCGGCGCTCCATGAAGACGGCTGGGCGCCGGAGCTGCTGCAGTTCTATTCCCGGTCCTGCGAGGGCCGTTCGGGCCCCCTGGAAGCGGTGATCCTCAATCCCGCAACACCGGACCAGGCCATCCTCGACCTTGCCCGAACGGCGCCGGTGGATCTGATGGAACTGATCGTGATCAACCAGGTCCGTATCATCCGCGAGCCCGGCATTCTCGAGGCGCTGCTGCAGAACCCGGCCCTCAACGCACACATCCGGGGCCGGGTGAACGAGCTGAAATTCGATTTTTTCGAGAAGAAGGAAACACCTGCGCCCGATGCTGCCCCGCCGGTCGCGTTGCCGGCCGAGGAACCACCTGTGCCCGAGGTGCCGGACCTCCCGGTGGAAATGGCCGTTTCGCAGACCGAGGATCTGCCGCCGGAGGGGCCGGAGCGGAAGGAAACCATGTTGCAGAAAATGACCCGGCTGGACATCACGGGCAGGATTCGGCTGGCCAAGATCGGATCCCGGGAAGAGCGGATGCACCTGGTGAAGAGCCCCAACCGCCTGATCTGCACCGCTGCGGTGCGCAGCCCGAAAATCACCGATTCCGAAGTCGACGCCATCGTCCAGCTGCGTAATGTGCACGAGGACGTGCTGCGCTACGTGGCCATCAAACGGGAGTGGACCCGTCGCTACTCGCTGGTGGTCAACCTGGTCCAGAACCCGCGAACACCCATCGCGGTATCGTTGAAGTTCCTCAACCGGCTGACTCCGCTGGACCTGCGCATTCTCAGCCGCAACCGTGACGTTCCCGAAGTGATCCGCAAGGCCGGCAAGCGGAAGCTGGCCAAAAAGCTCGCGAAGGGATAAGATATGGGCTTTGACCGGACGATCAGCCTCTTCAAGGAGATTTCGGTGTGAGCAGTGTGGAAGCGTTTGGACTGACCCACAAGGGCCTGGTCCGGGAAGAAAACGAAGACCGGATCCATCTCAACGAAGAGGACCAGCTCTTTCTGGTGGCCGACGGCATGGGTGGTCATGCCGCCGGGGACGTCGCATCCGGTATCGCCGTCGATGCGGTGAACGAGTTCATCATCCACACCCGCCGGGACCGCGAACTGACCTGGCCCTACGCCTACGACGAGAACCTGTCCTACGACGGAAACCGGTTGCAGACGGCCATCCGGTTGGCCAACAACCGGATCAGGGATGCGGTGGAGGAGGAGAGCCGCTACCAGGGCATGGGAGCCACCATGGTCTCCCTGCTGATCACTGAAGACCGCTCCACCATCGGCAGTGTGGGGGACAGCCGGGTTTACCGCTTCCGCCGCGACGAAATGGAATTGCTGACCAACGACCACTCCTGGGTCAACGAGCAGATGCAGGAGGGCATGCTCACCGAGCAGCAGGCCAGGATTCACCCTTTCCGCAACGTGGTGACCAGGGCCCTGGGCAGCGATAAAAATCTCCAGGTGGACGTCCGCAGCGACAGTATCGAGGAAGGGGACTGCTACCTGCTCTGTTCCGACGGCCTCACCGGGATGCTCGATGATGATCAGATCGCCGGACTGCTGGCCGGGGTGGCCGAGCGCGGGGCGGAAGCGGTCGGCCGCGATCTGGTGGAAGCCTCCAACCGGAACGGCGGCAAGGACAATATCTCGGTCATCCTCGTCCGTTTCACCAACTGATCCCACCCAGCAGAAGATAGGGGACGACTGTTCATCGGACCGTTGCGTCTGAGCGACGTCGGAGCGTTTCGCGACCGGGCCAGGTAGCGGCCAATGCGTTCAGGGATCTCTTCAGCGCTGTGGCTTGTCATCGACGCTAGTGCCCCGCGGCGCCGCGGTTGCTGAACAGCCCGGTCACCGCGATCCAGGCCGGCGGCCCCTCGTGGTCCACCAGCGTGCTCTCCGGGTTGTTGAGCACCTCGGCGTAGAGCTGCTCCGCCCGGTCGATCCGTCCGATCTCCGCCGCGCAGCGGGCCAGGTAGTAGGAGATCGTGCCCTGGGAGATGCCCGCCGTCCGCGTGGTGGACGCTGCCTCGAGGAAGCCGGCGGCCCGTTCCGGCTGCCCGAAACGGAGCAGGCAGACGGCGATGTTGAGCCGGATCTCCGCTGCTTCGTCACCACCGGGTTCGGTGGTGTTGAGCCGGGAGGAGAGGGATTCCAGCATCCGGTTGTAGAGAAAATTATTCGAGTTGATGGGCAGGAGCACCGGGGTGCGTCCCACCAGGAGCGTGACCTGGGACAGGCGGCCGTCCCGGTTCAGCTGGATGGCCAGGCTGCCGCCTTCTCCGGCTGCATCCGCAGCCTGGCGGAGCATGGACGCGCCGGTGAGGCGGTTGCCCTCTACGCTGGAAACCACGTCACCCAAATGGATGCCGGCGTCCGCGGCCGGCGAACCGGGGGTGACCCCGATCACCGGGAAGCCGATGGCCAACGGCACGTCGGCCACCAGCAGGCCGGTCCAGGGCCGGCTCAGCTGAGGTGCGGCGTCCAGCAGGGCGGAGAACTTCGGCAGGGCCGAGCGCAGGCCACCCTCGGCCACCGGGATCCGTTCCGGGACGGGGTGCAAGGTGCTGTAGAGCCGCAGCTCACGTTCGATGCCCTCGCGCACCGCCAGCAGCACGAGATTGCACTCCAGGGTGCGACCCAGAGCCGCCAGCAGTTCAACGGGCAGTTCTGCGGGGGGGGTCTGGGCAGGGTTCAGGCCGAAGCGCTGGAACAGCGTGTCCACCTCGGTTTCCCCGGGAAACTTCAGGTTGAGACTGCTCACCCCGGCCAGACCTTCGCGCACCCGGGCCAGGTCCTCTCCCGCTCCGCTCCCCAGGCCCAGCCGGGGGAAGACACCGGCAAAGGCCAGTGTGGGGCGCAGCACGGTGGTCACCTCCACCCGGTCGCCGTTGTTCACCATCACCGTGGTGCTGAACCGTCCGCCGCGAAAGGCGGCGTCTATCCGGTGCTCACCGGTGCAGATCCGTTCCAGCAGCTGGTCGCCGGTGCCCACCTCGTCGCCGTTGAGGAAGATGGTGCATCCGGGAGGTATGGCGCGCACGGCGATGGTGCCCTCGCTGGGGGCCAGTCGCCGGACGCTGTCCACGTAATCGATGGGCTGGCCGAAATTCAGTTCCTTGGCAATGGTCACCCGGCACGGTTTGCGGAACTCCACCTGGTGTGTTCCGGGGGCGATGTCGGGCACCAGGAGAAATTCGGAGATGTCCAGCGGGTTGCAGTCGGCTTCCCGCGCTGCCTGGCGTGCCTCGGCGGAGGGGCGGTCACCGGTGACCCCGGCCAGTTCGCCGTCGATGTACACCGAGACGCCGGCCGGCACGGTGATGAAGCGGCAGGTGGCCATGGTGCGCACCAGTTCCACCGGTCCCAGCACCAGCTGCTGCCCGGCGGGAACGTCCACCAGCTGCTGATAGGCGTCGTAGCCCGGCCGCCGCACTTCCACCCGGTGGTTGCCGGCGAACAGGTATACTGCTGCGCTGTCGGTGACTCCCTGTTCGACACCGTCGATGACCAGGGCCGACAGCGGGGGGATGGCGCTGACCATCACCGACCCGATGAGATCGTCGCGGACCGAGTTGAAGAGCTGGATGATCTTTGGCGAGACCTGGTCCGGGTCCAGCTGAAACCCTGGTTCCAGGGAGAGCAGGCTGCGCAGGTCGTGGCCCGCTTCCACAGAATATCCCTGGTTGAACAGGGCCCGCGCCCGGTGCTCGTAACAGGTGGTCAGCAGCCGCCGCTCGGCGGCGGTGAGTTCCTCCACCGAAGTGCTCAGCCGCACGGTGTCAAGGATATCGCTGAACCCGGGGATCGACTCCTCCTGGCGGCTGGAATGGAACAGGGCCAGGGAGGCCTGGAGCAGACGGTCCACGTCGGCCATGCTGTAAGATGGCAGGTCGCTCCCGGTGACCTGGGCCGCAAGGGGCGGGCAGAGCATCGAGGCCAGCAGAAGCAGCACGGCCAGCAGAGTTCGCTGTGGCTTGGGTAGTGTCATTTGATGAACGATCTCCTTCAGCGTCGTGCGGCCGATCAATTGAGCCGGTGAACCGTCCGGGCACCGGCGTCCAGGAGGTAGAGGGAACCGTCAGGGCCCACGGACAGGGAAACGACCTTTTTCACGTCCACGCCCAGCGACCCGCTGTCCAGGGAAATGGTGAACAGCGGTTCAAAAGTCCGGGAGAAGACCAACACCTGCTCCATCTTGCCGTCGAGGACGAAGAGGTTGCCCGCCGCGTCCACGGCCATGTCCAGCGGCTCTTCAAAGGTCCCGGTTTTCCGGCCGCCCAGCCGCTCGATTTCGCGGCCGTTGCGGTCGAAGACCACCACCGCCCGCTCCTTGGCCGAGATGAGGAAAATCCGGTTCTCCCGGTCCACTTCCAGGGATACCGGGTCGGGGACACTCTGGATCGCCGCGTCCCGGAAGGTGGCCGCCGCCGAACCGGGCGAGGACGGGGGCCGGAAGATGTCCACCCGGTCCCGGTCACCGTCGATGGTCAGGAAAATGCCCGAACTGAGGAGCGCGACCCGGGAGAGTTCTTCCAGTTCCTTCAGGTCGTCGTCTTTCCCCTTCTCCTCGTCATCCTCATCATCCTCGTCCTTGTCTTTATCCTCCTCGGTGCGTTCCGCAGGTGTGCCGGCCATTTTCCAGGGGCCCCGGGACCAGCCGCCCACCACTCCGGACACACCACGGTCCTTGAGGCTCTTCGGGGCGCGGAAAGTGATTCGGCCGCCCGCCAGACGGACCGCGCGCTTGCCGGCGCCCACCAGGACATCTCCTCCGGGGCAGACGCAGATCTGGTCCACCGGGCCGGGCTCCATGGTTTCGATCAGCCGGCCCCGCCGGTCAAAGATATAGATCGAGTCGCGGCCCCGGTCGGAAACCACCAGCCGGCCGTCGGTCAGCACCCGCAGGTTGCGCAGGTTCTTCCACTTTTCGGGGGCGGAGAGGGAGAAGGACGGGTCGGGAATGTAGAGTGCCGACGCGTCCTCCCTGGACCGGATCTCCATCCGGTAGAGCAGGGCCAGTGCTTCCAGCGCCCGGGGCGCTTCGGCGGAGTCCGGGTGGCGGTCGCGCAGGTTCTGCAGACGTTTCATCGCCTCCAGGGGGTAGCCGGTTTCCATCAGCAGCAGGGCCGCCTCCCAGTCGGCCCGGGCCGCTTCGGGGCATTCGCCCTGGATCAGCCGCAGATCCAGCAGACGGGAGAGCGCCGCTTTTGGTTCACCCATCTGCTTGAGCGCCATGGCCGAGTAGACCAGCGAGCGGCAGACCGCCGGGCTGTCGGGATAAAATCGGACCACGCGGTCGAAGGCCGCCGAGGCCTCGGCCAGCCGCTCATGGCTGCCGCCGGCCTCGAGCAGGATCAGGCCCTTGCGCACGTAAGCCTCGGCCGCAGACTCGCTGTCCGCATAGCGCAGGATCACCGTGTTGTAGTATTTGAGGGCCTTCGCCGGATCACCCAGGGTTTCCTGGTTGTGGATACCGATCTGCAACAGGGCGTCGTCGGCATATGGCGACTGGGAATACGATTCGACGATGATCTGCAAGTCGGCCAGGCCCTGCTGGTGGCGGCCCGAACGCATGAAATCCATCCCGCTCTCGAAATACGCCCGGGCCAGGTCCCGGCCGCCGCTCTGCGCGGTGGCACCCGGAGGCGACAGCAGGGAAAGCACGGTCACAGCCGCGGCGAGCAGCAGGCACACCCGGTGCCGAGTGAAATTCATCTCGGGGGATTCTCCTCCTTGGTGCCCGGCACAGTCGGCATGCGCTGGGGCCGGGCGGTGGATATCGATTTGACGGTAAATTGTACAGGGGGTCGCCATGGAGCGCAACATGGTGCCACTACTGATCCCGGGAAAGAAAAACCTTGGTGGTCTGGCCCGATTGCACCGTGAATCTTTTCTCGCGAGCGGTTCCATCGGACGGCCAGGTAAATTTGGCGCGGTGGGAGCCGGCAGCCAGCGGCAGGCCGATGATCGGGACAAAATCGACATATGCGCCGTCGATGTGGATCTTGCAGTTGCCGGGAAGAGCGGTTAAGTCGGCCCAGCCGGGGGAGGCGATACGGTGCTCGGCCGACCCACCCTCGGGGATGTCGAAATTCCGCTTCTCGTAGTGAAAATACTCCCGGTTGCGGATGGTCACCGTGCGCCGGCCTGCCGGGAGACTGGCCCGGTAGACCCCGGACCCGCTGCTGCGCAGGGACAGGGATTGGCCGCCGGCGCTGGCGGTGACCGGGAACGGGCTGCGGATCACCAGGGTGCCCGGACCGGGGATCCGCACCAGCGTCACCTGGAGCGGAGAGCCGTCCGCGGGCAGATCGCCGGCGGCCACCCGGGCGCTGTCGTAGCCCTGCAGCTCCAGCCGGATCTCCGGCAACGCGGTACCGATCGATCCGGAGCTTCAGCGGCGTGGTTCCGGCCACTTCCTCCCCGTCCACTGAAACAACAGCGCCCGGCGGACTGCTGAGCACTTGCAGTTCCTCCAGGTCGGGCTTCAGCGTCAGTGAGATCTCCTGCGGCGGGGCTTCGCCGATGGCGAACTGGATCTGGCCCGGCAGGTAGCCCTCCAGCTCGAAAGTCACCAGGTTGCGCCCCGCAGCGGCGAAGGGAAGGGTCATCTCCACCGGGGTCACCTGCCCGGTCTGCCGGGTGCCGAAGCGGATCGACGCGCCGGGGGGATCGCTGGACAGCCGTACGAGGCGCTGGCGGGGCCGGCGGTCCGGCTGGTCCAGCCAGTCGTTCACAAAAGAGGCCACACTGTTTTCCCCGGCTGCCGCCGGCGTGCAGGCCTCCAGCAGGAAGAGGGCCTCCGGACGACCGAAACCGAACTGCAGCGCCGCAGCGGCGCCGAGGGCCAGGACCAGGAACAGCACCAGCAACGTGAGGGCGACGCGGAGCAGTGAGACTCGCGGCAGGGGCCGGGGCCCCATTTTTTCGACGGCCTGCTGCTCGCCGGCGGCCTCCCCGGGGACCAGCGGACGGTAGCGCAGGTCCATCGCCCCGGCGCTGTCCGGCACCTCCTCCTGGCCGCGAAAGACATCGGAGGGCCGCGCAGCCGGCCGCCGGTTCTTGCGGGTGCCGGCAAGAACCGTGCCGGGCGGCGGGTCGGTGAAGTGCGGGATAACGGTGGTCCGGGCCTCGGGCCCCGCAGCGCTGTCGGGACGCCGTCCCAGGACACTCTCGCCCAGCGCATCGAGGAATGCTTCGGCCCGCTGGAAGCGGCGGTCGGGGTTCTTGTCCAGCACGATGTTGAACACCGCCTGCCAGCGCTGGTCCAGGGTTTCGATTCGCGGCCGGTGATCGGGGTATTCCGGCGGTTTGTGCACGATGCTGTAGAGCACGGAGGTGATGGAGTCCCCGGGGAAGGGCAGTGCACCGGTGAGCAGCTCGAAGGCCACGATGCCCAGGGAGAAGATGTCCGCCCGGTGGTCCACCGAATTGCCGACGATCTGCTCCGGCGCCGTGTAGTTGGGCGAACCGAGGAAGACGCCGGTCTGGGTGGTGTCGAGGCCCGGGATCTTGGCGATACCGAAATCCATCAGCTTCACCCGGTCCCCGGGCAGGACCATGATGTTGCCCGGCTTGATGTCCCGGTGCACCACCTTGTGCTCGTGGGCAAAGTCGAGGCCGCGGGCCATCTGGGCCAGCAGGTTCACCAGCCGCGAGGGGGTGAAGGGGGAGCTGGCGGCCAGCAGTTCCATCAGGGACTGCCCCTCCAGGAACTCCATGGCGATGAAGGGGGAGTCCTGCCACTGGCCAACGTCGTAGATGGTGACGATGTTGGGATGGGAGAGGGTGCCGGCGATGCGGGCTTCCTGGATGAAGCGCCGGGTGAAGTCCTCGTACTGCTCCCCGGTCATCCCGGTGTCGGTGCGGACGGTCTTGATCGCCACCATCCGGCCGATCACCGGGTCGAGGGCCTTGTAGACTACGCCCATCGCCCCTTCGCCGAGCTTGCTGGTGATCTGGTAGCGCCCGATGGTCCCGGGCCGCGGGGGCGAAGCCATCTGATCCTCCCAAGGATGTACAACGGCTAAATATAACAGGAACCTTAATCTTCTGTGAAGTGTGGGGCATCAGTACAGGAAGGTCATGCCAAAGCCGAGCCGCCAGTATTCCTCTTCGAAAGTGGAAATTTGTGTGGCTCCGTCGCCGTCGATTCTTTGCAGGAAGAGATCGAATCCCATGTTGCCGCTCTTCTTGTATGTGCAGCCGGCGGAGAACACCCAGGAATCGGAATCGACCGGGGAAACGAAATCTCGCCAGTAATCATTATCATACGACGTGTCGTCCATCACTCTCCTGCCGGCTCCGCTGAAGCCGAGCAGGCGTGAATTGGTGGGACCGAAGGCGATCACCGGGATGCAGGAGATCAGCAGAAGAATAAACAGGCTGAAAGCTGTGGTCCTGCTACACATTCATCCACCTCCCACGATGAAAATAAATGAAAACTGAACCGGGTTCGGCTGCCCTGAAATCTGCTCCTGGTATTTCCTGAAGAGCAGAGGGAATTAGCCCGCGATATTTTCATTACAGACCAAATCCTTTTCTCTCAACTCCTCGATCGGATTGACTGGGAGAACGCTTTTGCCTATCCTGTTTTGCTCCGGCAATTGATCCGCCGCAGGGCGGGACAGGAGTGGGTAAATCGCGTAATTCGGGCGCCCGTAGCGACGGGCGACAGGGGGAGCCGCATGGCCATCTGGGATCAGTTGAGAGAGAATGTCTCCACCGCGCTGAGCGAGCGAATCCACACGCTGTTCGGGCAGGCGCCTGAACGGCTGGTGCTGGAGCAGCCCCCGAACACCGAGATGGGCGACCTGGCCACGCCGGTCTGTTTCGAGTTGGCCAAGATGCTCAAGCGGGCGCCGCGGCAGATCGCCCAGCAGATCGTCGAATCTTTTGACACGCCCCCGCCCGGCTGTTCGTCGATCACCGTGGCCGGCGGCGGGTATGTCAACATCTTCTTCGACCGCAACCGCTTCGTGGGTGAACTGCACCAGGCCCTGGTCGCCGGTCCGGCTGAAGCGGACCCTTCAGCCCCGAGAGCCATCGTCGAGCACACCAACATCAATCCCAACAAGGCGGCGCACATCGGCCACCTGCGCAACGCCGTGCTGGGCGACACCCTGGTCCGGGCCCTGCGCAGCCTGGGCCGCCCGGTGGAGGTGCAGAACTACATCGACAACACCGGAGTCCAGGTGGCCGACGTGGTGATCGGCTTCCGGGAACTGGGGGCGTGAAGACCCTGCAGGACCTGGAGGGGGTGGCCGAGCCCTTCGACTTCAGCTGCTGGGACGTCTACTCCCGGGTGATGGACTTCTACGAGTCGGTCGGCGACAAGGCCGGGCAAATGCGCAGCACCACCCTGCGGCAGATCGAGGAGGGGGAGGGGGAGACCGCGGTCGTGGCCGCGGCCATCGCCGAGCGCAACGTCCGGCAGCACATCGCCACCATGGAGCGCATCGGTGTGGCCTACGACCTGCTGCCCTGGGAGGGGGAGATCATCCGCCTGCAGTTCTGGCAGAAGGCCTTTGACCTGCTCAAGGAACGGGGCGCCGCCGTGCTGGAGAAAGATGGCAAGAACGCCGGCTGCTGGGTCATGCCGCTGAAAGAGAGCGAAGCCTTTGCCGAGATGGACGACCCGGACAAGGTGCTGGTGCGCTCCGACGGCACGGTGACCTACGTGGGCAAGGACGTGGCCTACCAGCTCTGGAAGTTCGGCTTGCTGGGCGCCGACTTCACCTACGCACGGTTCCACCGCTACCCGGACGGCCACCAGCTGTGGGCCACCCGGGCGGACGGTGTTCCCGCGGACCAGGCACCGCAGTTCGGCAACGCCGGTGTAGTCTACAACGTGATCGACGTGCGCCAGTCCTACCTCCAGCGCATCGTGGCCGAGGGGCTCAGGGTGCTGGGCTACCCCGAGCAGTCCGACCGCTCGATCCACTTCTCCTACGAGTTCGTGGCGCTGAGCCCGGGCACGGCCCGGGAGCTGGGGCTGCCGGTGTCCGACGACGATGCCGGCCGGCAGTTCGTGGAGATGTCGGGCCGCAAGGGGCTGGGGGTCAAGGCCGACGACCTGCTGGACCACCTGGAGGAGAAGGCCGGCCGGGAGGTGGCCCAGCGCAACCCGGCTCTGACGCCGGAGGCGCAGGGGGAAACGGCGCGGGTCATCGCCCAGGGCGCGCTGCGTTTCTTCATGCTCAAGTTCACGAGAAACAAGGTCATCGTCTTCGACCTCGACGAGGCGATGAGTTTCGAGGGTGAGTCCGGGCCCTACGTCCAGTATGCCGCGGTGCGGGCGGGCAACATCATTGGCAAGCTGGGCGGTTTCGACCAACGCCAGGCCGCTGACGCCGCCGCCCGCTACGACATGGAACTGCTCTCCGACGCCGAGAGGGGCGACACCTGGGAACTGCTGCACCTGCTCTCCCAGGGCGAGGACGTCACCGCCTCGGCGGTGGAGGCCCTGGAACTGTCCCAGGTTGCCCGCCACGCCTTTACCATGGCCCAGCGGTTCAACACCTACTACCACAAGTATCACATCATCGGTGAGGACGACCCGCGCCTGCGGGAGATGCGGTCGCTGCTGGTCCGGCTCTTCCGCAGCCGGATGGCACAGACCCTTGCCATTCTCGGAATCGGGATCCCGGAGCGGATGTGATGGAACCGGATCACGGCAGGCCGGCGGCCAGGGGTATACCCGAGGAGTTGCGGATTGCTGTCCTGGTCCTGGCGCTGGCCCTGATCCTGCTCACCCTGCCCTATGTCGGCCGGCTGCGGGCCGCCCTGGGTGACGAGGGCGTGCAACTGCCGCTGTTCATCCTCTTCGCCGCAGCGGTCCTCGGGTTTCTCGCCGTCCACCTGCGCCTGTTTCGGGGGCAGCCCTCACGCTGGCTCCGGCTGGGCCTCTTTCTGCTGCTCTTCGGTCTGGTCTTCGTGCTGCTCAAGGGGCCCAACCCGGTGGTGGGCCTGGTGGAGAAGGTCCACCTGCTGGAATACAGCCTGCTGGCGGTGCTCTTCTGGTGGGCTTTTCACCGGCGGCTGCCCGGGCCCCAGATCTATGTTCACGGCCTGCTGTTCACCGTGCTGGCCGGACTGCTGGACGAGTATGTCCAGCACCTCCTGCCCCTGCGGGTGGGGGAGATCCGCGACGTCTGGATCAACCTGCTGGCCGGGGCGCTGGGGTTGCTCTACGTGGCCCTGGTGATCCGCCCGGGGCAGGGGATCAATCCGCCGGCCGCGCGGGTCTGGAGAAACATCCTGCTCGGATCGGCCGTCTTCCTGCTGGCCCTGGGCGGGTTTCTCCAGCAGGTCCAGCTGGGCCACCTGATCGTGGACCGCAAGGCCGGGGTGGCCTTCAAGACCCGCTTTGACCGGAACGGCCTGGGAAGACAGAACCGCATCCACCGTCTGCGGTGGCAGGAGACCGGGGCCCGCTTCAACCCGGAAGAGACGGTGGCGGGATACGGGGCCTGGGCGGTGGAGGACTTCTTCATCACCGAGGCCCTGCGGCACATCGGCGCACGGAACCACCACCTCGACGCCGGGCGGCCGGTCATGGCGGCCGCGGAGCAGAAAATCCTGCTGCGCCACTTCCCGGCGGTGATGAAAGTGCTGGACCCGCGCCTGCCCGGGGACGTCCAGGCCCGGTTGACGGCTCAGGGCGGGTTCGATTCCGCAGCACCGGTCCGCAGCACCGAGATGAACCAGCTGTTCACCGGCATCAGCGGCGCGGCGCTCTGGTCCTTCACCCTCTGCGCCGTTTTCCTCTGCCTTATCGGCGCACGACTGCTGCACGGAAAAGGGTGATCCTGTCCGGTGGGTGGCTTTGGCTACTGACCCTGGGGAGCGGCCGGTGGGCCGGGGCGTGGCGGGCGGGTGCGCGGTGCGCCGTCTCCCGGTTGCACCGGTACCCGCTGCAGCGGTACGGTGCTGACCATCGACTGGGCCACGCTGTTGTTGGGGTCGATGCGCAGCGCCTCGTCGATGTGGAAACGCGCTTCCTTGACCTTGCCCTGTTCCAGGTAGGCCATGGCCAGGTTGGTGTGGGCGATACCGAAATCCTTGAACAGGTTGATCGCCGCCTTGTAGTGCTGCTCGGCCTCCTCGTAGCGCTTGAGGCTCAGGTAGCTGTTGGCCAGGTTGTTGTGCACCTCCGGCATTCCGGAATACATGTCCAGGCAGAAGAGATACTGCTCGATGGCCAGCTGGTACTGCTGCTGGGACTGGTAGACATTGCCCAGGTTGTTGCGCGCCTTGAGGTGCATCGGGTTGAGTTCGATGGCCAGTTTGTACTCCTCGATGGCTTCATTCTTCAAACCCTTGCGGGAGAGTTCAAGGCCCAGGTTGACATGGGCGTCGGGATATTCGGGGTTGATGGAGATGGCCCGGGAAAAGGAATCGATGGCCATCTCGCGCAGTTCCGACGCCTGGGCCGCGGTTTCCGGGTTGCCGGCGGCCATCTGGGCCAGGTAGGCGTAAGCGTTGCCCAGGTGCACGTGGGCATCCAGCAGGGTGGGGTCGCGCTTCAATGCGCTCTGTGCGTTGTCGATCACCTGCTGCATCCGGGCCAGGGCCGCGTCACCGTCGGTTTCCGCTTCGGCCATCAGGTAGTGGGTCCGGGCGAGGTTGGAGAATATCCGCGCCTTGCCCGGGGATTTCTGCGCCGAGTCCTCCAGCAGCGACAGTTCGGTGGTCCAGACCCGGTTTCGCTGGATGGTGAACAGCGAGAAGACCAGCACCACCGCCAGCAGGATCAGGGTGCCCGGGTACTTTGCCGGTGACTTTTGCCAGGAGGGTGTTCATGACTGCACCTCCTCGTCGGTCCGCAGCGGGGGAGGGGAAGTGGACGTTTTTTGCTGCTCGAGGAGCAGCGCGGCCAGGATTACGGCCAGCGACACCGAGGGGAGGTAGAGCCGGTGCTCGAACATCAGCTCCAGGGGCACCACCGAGGACTCGATGGCCAGCTGGATGAAGAACCAGAAAATGAAAAACGAGATCAGCGGCCGCCGCCGGGCAAGGTAGAAGCCCAGGGCCACCAGGGCCAGCAGCACCAGCAGGCTGAGCAGGGTGGTCAGCGGGCTGAACAGGCCCCGGGAGATGGACACCTCGTGTTCGAGGTTCAGCCGGCCCGGCAGGGGCAGGATGAGCAGGGTGATGTAGCGCACCAGCACCCGGAACTCGGTGAGCACGCGCTCCCACATGGTGAACCCGCGCAACTGGTAGATGGCCCCCGTCCGTTCGATGAGCGACATGCCGAAACGGTGGTAGTCGGCGGCGAGGATCAGCGCGGGCGCGATGATGATGCCGGCCAGGTAGGCCCACTTGTTGCGCAGGGCGCCGAAGTCGAAGGTGCGGATGAAGAACAGTTCGTAGAGCAGGATGATCACCGGCAGCACCGCGGCGGTCTCCTTGCTGCCCAGGGCCAGCAGACCGGCCAGCAGCAGGCCGGCCCATTGCAGGGCCCGCAGTCCGCGGCCGGGGCTGGACGTCCTGATCACGGCGAAGAGGTAGAGCGCGGCAAAGCTGAACAGCCCGGAGAGCACGTTGGCCCGCTGGACGATGTAGGTCACCGCCTGGGTCTGGATCGGGTGGGCGAACCAGACCAGGGTGGCCAGCAGGGCCACCAGGCTGGCCCGGTCGCCGAAGCGCCCGGCAAAGCGGGACAGCAGCAGGGTGCGGCGGAGAAAGAGAAAGAGCAGCCAGCCGGCGAGAATGTGACAGATAATGCTGGTGATGTGAAAACTGCGCACGTTGAACTGGCCGGCGCGGAAGTTGAGCGCGAAGAGCAGCGAGGCCACCGGCCGGTTGCCGCCCACCGAGGTGGAGAGGGCCCGCCAGAGTGATTCCGCATCGAGACTGGTCATGTGGATCGCCGCGTTGTCCACCAGGTTGGGGTAATCGTCGAGGTGGAACTCGGAGTCGATGGTGTTGCCGTAGAGCACGAAGCCAAGAACGGCCAGCAGGGCCAGGACCGCGAGAGAGAGCAGCAGGCCCCGGCCCGCGGAGGACGGCGCGTCCGTTTCGGGGGTGATTACGGTGCTCGGCTGAAGGGGGTCGTTGTTCATGCAGTCAGGGGTAACTCCGGTTGAGGTGATGTTTCTCCCTATTCGGCCATTCCGGACAGGATTGAAAATATAGCAGACTCCTGCCGGAAGTGGCAACAGTGGGCGGCAGGGTCTATAATTCCTCTTCCCGATGTTGAATGATTCGCGCCGGGCGCGAGACAACCAAGGAGACCCGAGTCTTGAGCAGATCGAAGGTGGCCGTTCTGAAGACCAGCCCCGAAGGGGTGATCGCCGATTACGGCAAGGTGATGCGCCTTGCCGACTACCAGTCACACCTCCCGCCGGAGAACGAGACCGGGCTGAAGATCAACATCTCCTGGCACGTCTACTTCCCGGCCTGCTCCACCACCCCGTACCAGCTGGACGGGGTGATCAACACCATGCTGGAGGACGGCTACGACCCCGGGCTGATCCACGGTTGTCACAACAGCACGGTGGTGGTGAACTCCAAGGTGGGCGAGGTGAACAACCACCAGAAGCAGGTGGTGGTGGACAAGTACGGTCTGAACAACATCCACCTGGAGGAGGAGGAGTGGATCGACTTCCGGCCCAAGGGGGAGCTGCTGGTTCTCGACCAGGTCTACCCCGAAGGGTTTCAGATCCCCAAACGGTTCATCGGCGAAAACATCATCCACCTGCCCACCATGAAGACCCACGTGTTTACCGAGATGACCGGGGCGATGAAGAACGCCTTTGGCGGCCTCTTGAACCAGAAGCGGCACTGGACCCACAGCGTGATCCACGAGACGCTGGTGGATCTGCTGATGATCCAGAAGGAGATCCACCCCGGCCTCTTCGCGGTGATGGACGGCACGGTGGCCGGGGATGGCCCGGGGCCGCGCTGCATGGTGCCCCACGAGACCGACTACGTCCTGGCCAGCGCCGACATGGTGGCCATCGACGCGGTATCGGCGCACATGATGGGCATCGATCCCATGTCCCTCGACTTCATCCGCCTCGCCCACGAGCGCGGGCTGGGCTGCGGCCGCTTCGAGGAGATCGATATCGTGGGCGACGACGTGGAGAAGGTCAGTTTCGGTTTCCGATCAAAGAAGAATACCCTGGCCAGCCGCGGGCAGAAACTGATCTACCACGGGGCGCTGAAGCCGCTGGAGCACCTGCTGCTGCGGACCTGGCTGGTGCCCTGGTCCTATGTGGCCTCCCGGTTCTACCACGATGTCCTTTGGTACCCGATGGTGGGCAAGTCCCGGGTGCGCAAGGTTCTGGCCGGCAAGTGGGGACGGCTCTTCAACCAGTACGCCACCCAGCAGCGGGTGAAGGTGCCCGGGTCAGTCGGACAGGGGTAGGGTGAAGATCACCGAGGTGCCAAGGCCCTTTTCACTGGCCAGTGCGATTCGGCCGCCATGGGCTTCCACCAGTTCCTTGACGATGTAGAGGCCCAGGCCGGTCCCGCCCAGCTTCTTGCCCGCAGCCGCGTCCTGGTTGTCGGCCTGGCTGTAGCGGGCGAACAGGTTGTCCACCTCCTCCCGGCCGATGCCGCCGCCGGTGTCGGTGACGGTGATTCTGATCTCCGGGGTGTCCGGCCGCTCACCGTCGGCATTCTCCACAAAAACGCAGACCATGCCCTCCCGGGGTGTGAACTTGATGGCGTTGGAGAGCAGGTTGATCAAGACCTGGGTCAGCTTGTCCTCGTCCCCCAGCACGTTGGGCAGCTGGGCCTCGATCACCGATTCCAGCAGAATGCCTTCGCGCTCGGCGATGTTCTTCATCGAGGTCACCGCCCGCCGGACCACCGAGGCGACACTGATCCGGTCACTGGTGATGGTGAACTTGCCCGATTCGATTTTGCCGAAATCCAGCAGTTCATCGATCAGGCCGCTCATCCGTATCGATTCCTGGACTCCATTGGACAGCATCTCGCGGTAGGACTCCTTGAGCCCCTTGTCCCACGAGGCCACCACCAGCTCCATGACACCCATGATCGCGGTGAGCGGCCCGCGGAGGTCATGGACGATCATCGAGGTGAAGTCCGCCTTTTTCTGCTCGATCTGTTTCTCGCGAGTGATGTCGATCAGCACGGTGGCCAGCAGTGACGGGCCGCCGCTGCCGTTGTCCCCGTGGAGCGGGAAGATGTCGGCCCGGTAGTGCTTGCCGTTGGATTCCACCTCGATGGTGGGCCGTTTGTCATCACCGGAGCGGATCATGGCGGTGAGCAGTTCGGCGAATTTGGCCGGATTGTTGGGGAAGAACAACTGGGCCAGGTTGGTGCCGCACAGCTGGCCGGCCTGGTCGGAGAAACAGAGATTAAAGGCCGGGTTGGACTCCCTGATCATGCCTTCCTGGTTGAAAATGACCATCGGGTAGCTGGCCGACCAGAAGGGGGAACCGGAGATGGTGCCGCTGTCACTCATCGAGCGCCCTCCCGTTCTCCAGCAGCACGATACCCTCGCGGAGCAGGTTTTCCAGCAGCAGGCAGGTGCGGAAACGGTTCATCCCGCTGACAAAAAAGAGGCTGCCCAGGTCGGTCTGGCCGTCCATCTGTGACAGCAGGAACCCTTCGGCGGGGTTGAGGCTGAACCTCGTGATCTCCTGGGCCAGCTGCGGGTGCAGGCGGGGCACCACGTCGCCCGGTTCGTCGAACCGTTTGAAGAAATTCCTGACGATCAGGGTTTCTGCCAGCTTGAGATATCCGGCGGCCTCAAGGTCGTCCGGTTTCTGCTGTATCGCCCGGCGCAGGCGGTCCAGGGTCTTTTGCGGTGAACCGTCGCGCATCGGGGCAAACCAGCCCCGCCGCTTGTCTTGACCAGCCGGCCGGACCGGGCTTTCCACTGTTTCGGAGGGCGGAGAAGGGGACGGAGCCTCGGCCGCGTTCTCCTCGATGATCTCCACGGTGGGGGCGGAGAGGACCGTATCGATGGCGGACAGCAGCTCCTCCAGGTCGAACGGCTTGGAGAAGACGGCCACGGCACCGAGGGTCTCCAGGCGATCCTTGAACTTCATGGCATTGCCGCTGATGACGATGATCGGGATGTTGCGGATGTCGGGGACACTGTTGATCAACTCGGTGACCCGGTGTCCGGAGATGGTGGGCATGGCCAGGTCGAGCAGCACCAGGTCCGGTGACTCGTCCATGATGCGCAGCATGGCTTTGATGCCGTCCTCGGCTTCCACCACGGGATAGCCCCACTCGGTGAGCATGGTACGCAGGAATTCACGGAAATTCCGGTCGTCATCGACGATGAGAATCTTCTTGTTCACTTTCCAGTTGTCGGTCATGCACGACTCCGTTTCGTACTGAAGCAGACCGGGCGGGTGCCGGGTGAAAATGTCACGGCACACCGGAAAAGGCGGTATTCCGCCACCGCTTTCCGGACCCCAGCGGCCTCTATTGAATAGTCGGCAACTGGGCTCCCCGGTCTTACCCCTTTTCTGTGGTATCGGAGGGATTCCATGTCTGGTAGAATCACACAAAGAACAGAAGTCCTCCGGCAGTGTCTGTTTTCCCTCGAGCGGGAGCCGAACCATGCGCGATACACCGACCGTGGCCATTCTTTTTGGCGGCCCATCAACCGAGCATGAAGTTTCCCTGGTGTCGGCCCGCGGCGTGCTGGAACAGATCAACCGCGGGCGGTACCGGGTGCTGGAGGTCGGCATCTCCCGGGACGGCGCCTGGTTTTGCGGTCCGGGAACCCTGGAGATGATGTCGCGGGGCGACGGGGAGGCTCCCGGTGTGCGCCGATGCTCACTGCCGGCCGATGCTGCCGCGGGCGGGCTGCTGGCGGAGGCCGGCGCCGGGGAGTCGGCGGAACGGATCGCCGTCGATTTTGTCCTGCCGATGATCCACGGTTCTCCGGGAGAGGACGGGACGCTGCAGGGGGTGCTGGAAATGGCCGGGCTCCCATACGCCGGTCCACCGCTGGACGCCTCGGCACTCTGCTTCGACAAGGACCGGACCAAGATTGTCCTCGCCTCCAGCGGGCTGCCGGTGGTCCCCTGGCGCGCCGTGGAAGAGCACCACTGGAAAGCCGACCCTGACGGCACGGGAGCTGCACTGCTGCGGGACATCGGGCTCCCCTGCTTCGTCAAGCCGGCCCGCGGCGGTTCCAGTGTCGGCATCAGCAGGGTGGACCGGGAGGAGCAGCTGGCGGCGGCGGTGGACGAGGCCTTCCGTTACGACGACAAGCTGCTGGTGGAGGAGGCGGTGTCCGGGCGGGAAATCGAGTGTGCCGTGCTGGGAAACCTGCGGCCCCGGGTCTCGGTGGCCGGTGAAGTGATCCCCGGCGGCACATTCTACGATTACCGGGCCAAGTACCTGGACCAGTCCTCGCAGACCGTAGTGCCTGCGGAAATTCCGCAGCCGGTGGCGGACGAGGTCCGCCGGCTTGCGGGCGAGGCCTTCCAGGCGCTGGGAGTGCGGGGGATGGCCCGGGTGGACTTCTTTTTCGTCCGAGGAGACCGGGGCGCTGGTGCTCAACGAGGTGAACACCATCCCCGGATTCACGCCGATCAGCATGTACCCCATGCTGTGGGAAGCCTCGGGGCTCGATTTCACCGGACTGATCGACGAGTTGATCAGGCTGGGCTTCGAGCAGCACCGGCGCATGGCGGGCAAAGTCCGTTCCCTGGGGCTGGACCGACACATGGCCGGGATGGTGGGGCAGTCCGGCAAGGACCGGGCGCCGTGAACATGCGGCGATGCCGCGCGTATACTGATGAGTGGCTGGAATCGATCAAAAGGGGGGGGAGGATGATGAGCAAAAAACGGGTCTATCTGGGTACGGGTCCCAAGTTGGGGCGCCAGGAAGTGGAAACGATTGGTTGACTACCTCGAAGATGCTGATACGGAACTGTTCGTGCCCAAGCGGGATGTGGACGGCTGGGGGAAACTGGGCGGTGAGCACTCGGCGGA
Organism: uncultured Acidobacteriota bacterium; assembly: GCA_963836075.1. Lineage (GTDB taxonomy): Bacteria > Acidobacteriota > JAQAZP01 > JAQAZP01 > JAQAZP01 > JAQAZP01. The sequence continues at coordinate 852,061 of CAWIIB010000001.1, read as the reverse complement.
AAAGATGCAGCACCGGCTGGAGGGTCTCAACTCAGCGGAATACTATATCGGTGAGTTCTCCTACCCCTCGCGGCAGGCATTTTTCGAAGCCGGCTATGCCTGTGCCCTGGGAAAGCCGATCATCGCCATCCACAAGACCGGGACCACGTCTCTCCGAGGAGATGGAATCGCTCTGCGCCCTGGTCATCAAGTACGAAGATTTCCAGGATTTGCAGGACAAGATGCGGATCGGGTCCAAATTCGGGTTCTTCGACAAGTAATCCGGATCCCCTGGATTGGCCCGGCTTTCGATCCAGTCCCGGGGTTCCGGTGACTCCGGCCAGCAAGGAAGGTAAAAGTTTTCCCATTACCGGTGGCATGGGTAAATAATTACCCTTTTCCGGGGCTTATTGATGTCATCCCCAGCGCTCTGAAACAGCCAAAATCCTGCCTCGCACCAGCCTGTCAATTTTCACTACAATATAAACTATTCTAAATAAAGTACATAAAAATCTATATTTATTATGGATTATTGTGTGCCGTAGGTGGCACGGATGTTGAAATATCTCTTGGCCAGCAGCGATCAAACGGCATGAGGAGAAGCAAATGAGCAAGGGAAACAGAATCAGCGCACATCGCCCGGTAATCAAATCCGATGCCAGGTATCCCCGGGTTCTGTTCACCGCTCTTCTCATGGTCATCATTTCCACCACATTCGGTTTTTCCCCGTGTATGGCTGACGACGTCTCCATGGATGACCGGTCCGCCCAGCGGCTGGTCTTCCGCAGCGGCCCCCACGGCATCGAGCTCACTTCGGTGCAGCGGGTATCCTCCCGCCGGGGGCCGGCTGCAGCAGCGGACAGTGGTTCGCTGGAAATCACCGTGATCGACAAGGCCAGCGGCCACGCGATCCTGCGCCGGCCCCTGGCCGACCCCTTCCTCGTTCACGCCGATACGGTGGTTGACGGATCCCTGGCCGGCGGCCCTGCTTCACTGGAAGACGACCAGCGGTTTTCGGTCGTTGTTCCAGTGGTGGGGCCCGGCCAGCGGATCGAAATCTCCCGGGCGGGCGACCCCTGGGGCCCGCTCACCGTCCTGGATGGCCGGGAGATCGGGCTCAGCGAAGACCGGACACGGCAGTCCCGCCGCACCACTGCCGGCACCCAGGCGGAAATGGTGTATCAGACCGGTGACCCGGCCAACCGTCTGGACATCCTGGTGCTGGGCGACGGTTACACCGAATTTGAAATGGGTCTCTTTGCCGACCACGTGGACAACCTGGTGGACGGTCTGCTGGGCAGTGAGCCGTTCAACCGCTTCGCGTCCTTTGTCAACATTCACAAGCTCGAGGTGGTCTCCAGCCAGTCGGGGACCGACCAGCCGGACCAGTCGCCCCCGGTCTATGTGGACACGGCCTTCAATTCCTCGTTCAACTACGCCGGCGTTCCGCAGCTGCTCTACGCTCAGACCTCCCTGGTGCTCGAGGCGGCCGCGGCCGTTCCTGAATACGACACGATCATCCTGCTGGTCAACACGTCGCGCTACGGCGGTGGCGCCGGTGCCTACGCCGTCTTTGCCGGCGGTTCGTCCAGCGCCCACCAGCTGATGCTGCACGAGTTCGGCCACAGCTTCGGCGGTCTCACCGACGAGTACCAGAACCCCTACGACACGTACAGTGGACCCGAACCGTCCGCTCCCAACTGCACCTCCATGGGCTGGTTCGACATGGCGGCCCAGCAGCTCAAGTGGCACCACTGGCTGGGTATCGAAGGGGTGGGGATCAACGAGGGATGCGAGTATTACGCCCACGGCAAGTTCCGCCCGGCGGACAGTTGCCTGATGCGGTCGCTGGACAGCGGGTTCGACCCGGTCTGCCGCGAGATCATGGCCCTGGAGATCTTTGACTACGCCGGGCCGGTGGACTCCCGGGAGCCTTCGTCTCAGCAGGTGATCCTGGAGACCGCCGTGCAGTCCTTCCTGGTGCGGACGGCGGCAGATGTGGTGGACGTGCAGTGGTCTCTGGACGGGACACCGCTGGCCGACGGCCATGGCACCCAGTACCAGCTCCAGACCGACTCCGTCGCTCCGGGAGAGCATCTTCTGGAGGCGGTGGTCACCCTCCACGATTCCTGGTTGCTGGCCGATCCGGACGGCCGGCTCACCGAGCGGGTGAGCTGGACGGTGGTCCGGGAAGGCACGATTCAGGTCTTCCAGGTGGGCCTGCTGGTCCAGGCGGAAGTGAGCACCGGTGAACAGCTCTGGACCCAGCTGGCCATCGCCAACATCTCGGATACCCGGCAGTCCTTCCAGGCCAGCCTCGACCTGATCCGCTGTGACGGCAGCCGGGTCAACGGCTTCCGCCGCGGGTCGGGCAGCATCCAGCCGGGCGACGAACGGCGGATCAACCTGCCGATCCGGATCCCAGCCCAGATGCCCGCGCAGCTGCTGGAGTGTCCCATGGGTCTGGAACTGGTCGTGCTGGACGGCACCGCCAGCGGCGACCAGTACAGCGCCGCCGGCAGTTTCACCATCCACGCTGACTGAGAACTCAGCGCCTCTTCAGCCGGTTGTCCACCGGCTCTTCCTTTTCAGGTTCCGCGGCCAGTACGTTGATGCTGAACGGCACTTCGATGCGGGGCTGGGCCGGGTTGTCGGTCAGGATAACCACCCGGCCCTTGTGGATGCCCGCCGGTTCGGAACCGTCCCAGCGGAAGAGAATGTCGGTGCCGGCGCCCTCCTCCAGCGGCTTGATCTCCCACTGGAGCGGGAGTCCCTGGTATTCCACCCCGCCGACCGTAAAGGGGAGCCCGCCGTGGGCGCGGACCTCCAGCAGCCGCTCGGCCTGCTGCGGTTCACCGGCGGTTACCGAGCCGAAGTAGATCCACTGGGGCGTGAAGTGTATGCGGCCCATCACCCGGGCCAGGGCCTTGATCTCCAGCTGCTTCTGCTCCGTTCCGTCGAGATAAATGGTGATCCGCCCGCTGTGGTAGCCCACGGTGGCATCCGGACTGAGACCGATCTCCAGCCGGACGGCGGAGTTGCCGGCCGCCCCGGCAAAGATCTCCCGCTCCTGCGGGGACGGGTTTTCGGAGGGGGACCAGGGGCCCCAATTCACGGTGAACAGTTCGCTGTTCGACTGGATACTCACCACCCTGGCTTCAGTGTCCTGACGGAGAATCAGACCCAGCAACCGGCTGCCCCCCTCCCCGTGGTAGACACGGAAATCGGCCCGGTCGTCAGGCCTGATCTCCAGGGGCGAACGAACGGCGGCCTTCATGGTCAACACCACCCGTTTCGACGCCGGGTCGTTGGTGGTGATGGTGACGGTTTTCGAGATCGGCTTGTTGAATTTTTGCGTGTTCAGTGTGACGGTTATGCGCCCCTCCTGACCAGGAGGGGTGACCCGGTCGTAGTCCCCGGTCACCGTGCACCCTCACCCGGCCTTGGTGCTCAGGATCACCAGATCCGAACCGCCGGTGTTGCGAAAGGTGAACTGGTGGGAGATCATCGCCCCCCGCTCCACCTGGCCGGCATCGTGGGTCACCGACGAAAACACCATCCGTGGTGGTGCGGCCTCCTCCTCGGCCACCGAGGGGGAAGTCAGCCAGGTAAAGCTGAGCAGCACGGCCAGCAGGCCGGCCAGGGACAGTCTGTAGATCCGCCGTGTATCGAGAACTGGCTCCATTTCTGGTCTTTTCCTCCATCTGTTGCGGAACCGACGTCGCCCGGTTCCCGGGTCCATGGTGTGCATGGTACCGGTTTCCGGCCGCAGGGGCAACATCGGGCCGCCCGCCGGGAAAACGGATCAGGGATTAAAAGAGACGAAAAGTGGAAAAAAGTTACCCACTTGATTGCTGGCCTCTCCTGTTTTTTGCCCGCGGACAGGTCGATATCGAAATTTCAGCCAGTCCTGATGTGCAACCGGGGGTGGCCTGCAACTTGCATCTAACAGATAGCTGCCGGCCTCCGATGCGGTACGTTCCAGGTTGTCTTTCGGAGGATCAGGATCATGGAGCTCTATCGATGAAAAAAACCCACAAACTCATTCTCGTCCTGCTGGTGGTCTACTTCACCATTGCCCACGTGACACACCGGTTGGAGATCTCAGCCCTGAATCAGCGTTCCATCCAGATGGAAGCCGTTCTCCTCCAGCAGGCTCAGCAGCAGCAGCAGATTCTGGCCAACCAGCAGAAATCCATGTCTCCCGGAAACAAGCAGGGCAACCCGCAGTGGCATCCGGACATGGACGAGATCCCCGACCTGGTTTAACTGTCGACACTCCCGGACTGCGCCCGGTGCCCCGAGGCACCGCTGCGGCTCTTCTTGCCTCGTTTGCGCCCGCCAATTAGAATCCGTCTGTATCTGTTCACACCGAACCGTTGATCTTCAGTCCATCGGGGGGACGCTGATGGGAACCGCTCCGCGGCCCGACATCCTGTTGGTGGTGCTCGACGCCGCACGTGCCGACCGCCTCGGCTGCTATGGCCGGGGCGGTGCAGTGACGCCGTCGCTGGACCGCCTGGCCGCCGGGGGGCTGCGCTTCCAGCAGGCCATCGCCACCTCCTGCTGGACCCTGGAGAGTGTGGCGTCGCTGTTCACCGGGCTCTATCCCGCGGACCACGGCGCCCACTTCGGAGCGCCGCGGCTCTCCGAAGACCTGGATACGCTGCCGGTCTGGCTGCAGCGTATGGGATACCGCACCCTCGGCGTATCGGCGAACAGCGCATTCGTCGGCCGGCACACCGGGCTGCACCGGGGATTCCACCGGCTGGAGGAAGTCGCGCCGCAGGTTGTCCCGGCCGGAGCCCAGGCGGGCGGTGCAGCGGGCGTGCTCCCGCTGAAGGATTCGGCGGGAATGGTGGCCGCGGCGGCGGAACAGCTGCTCCGCCGGGCGTTCAGGTCAACGGAGCCGTTTTTTCTCTACCTTCATTTCGTGGACACGCACCTGCCGTACTTTCCCCCGGAGCGGTACGCCCGGCCCTTTCTCCGGAGGATCGGCGCCACGGACGGAGAGCTCCGCGGTGTCAGCCAGGATGCCGCAGCCCTTTTCGGCGGCCGGATGCAGGTGGACCGCCGCGGTTTCGAGATTCTGGGTGCGCTGTATGACGGGGCCCTCTCCTGGATGGATGCGGCGCTGGGCCGGGTGCTGGAGCTTGTGGCCGGTTCCGGTCGCCCCCACGGACAGCTCTCCGTGGTCACCTCCGACCATGGGGAACACCTGGGGGAGCAGGGGATGATGGACCACGCATTCTCGCTCTCCGACACGCTGGTACGGGTGCCCCTGCTGGTCAACTGGCCCGGAGTACTGGAAAGCGGTGCGGTGGTGGGGGACCAGTTCCAGCCGCTGGACCTCTTTCCCTCCCTCGTGGAGCGTCTGGAGGGGCCGCACCAGGCCCTCCGCAGATTTCCGGAACGCCGCGGTCTGCTGCCGGGGGACGCTGTGCCTCCGGGGCGGCCATGGGCGCTGGCCCAGTACACCGAGCCGGTGAACGCCGCGTTGCGGCGGCGCTATCCCGGAGAAGCCGTTCCGGGGCAGGCCCTGGCCATGGTCCGCGGAGGTGGCTGGAAGCTGGTCCTGGCCGGGGACGGGACGTCCCGGTTGCACTGCCTCGAGGACGACCCGCAGGAGCTGACCGATCTCAGCCGGGAAAACCCGCGGCGCCTGGAAGAGCTGCGGCGGAAGCTGCCGTCGCGGATGCTGCCCCGACCCACCGTGGCCGGTGAGGCATCCGCTCCGCACACCGCGGACCCCGAGCTGGAAGCGCGGCTGGCCAGCCTGGGCTATCTGTAGCCCATGGGGAACAGTTTGGCCGTCCGGTTCGTATCAGATACTGGCACGGCGGAGTATGAGAGCACTGCCGATTCCGAGGAGAAAATATAATGCTGGATCCGGAAACCATCACCATCAGGAGAGCGCCGGGCGTTCTGGCCGCGCTGTTCGCGCTGGCCATGCTGCTGCCGGCGGTCCGGACGGCTTCCGCCGCGCCGCACTACCTCGCACGGCTGGACGGGTCGGAGCGCGGGGAGGTGACCTCCGGGGCCTTCCGGTTGGGCAGTCCCCGGGAGGTGCGGCTGCAGGTGGTGGGGGCTTGGCTCAACGACCATCCGTACACCGACTGCTGGCTGCTGGACGCGGCCACCAGGGAGACCGTCTGGGCCCTGGACAGGGAGCAGTGTGTCCAGAGCTGCAAATACGGGTTCAATTGCGACACCTCGCTGAACCTGGAGGCCGGGCAGTATGAGATCTACTTCTCCACGGTGAAAGCAGGGCCGTCGATCTCGCTTCGCGGGGTGGACTCCGAGGCCCTGTCCGGGCTGATCAAGGGGCTGTTCGGCGACAGTGTGATGCTGGAGGGGAAGGATTTCGAGCGCCAGTCAAACCAGGCCCAGTGGGGCGTGCGGGTCACCACACCCGGCGGCGCCGGGCACGGCGACATCCCGGTTCGCCTCGCTGCCGAAGAGCGACCGGGGCCGGGGACACTGGCCAGCATTCGGCGGGTGGGTGGCGAGGCGTTTGCCACCAGAGCCTTCGAACTCCTGGAACCCGCCGAAGTGGAGATTTATGCCCTGGGCGAAGGAAACAAAGGCAAGCTGTTCGACCGCGGCTGGCTGGTGCGCACTGCCGACCGTTCGCGGCCCTGGAAGATGGAATTCGACGGGACGACCCACGCCGGGGGGGCACGGAAGAACCGCCTGGCCCGGGTGCGGATGACCCTCGAGCCCGGCCGTTACGAAGTCTGGTATGTGACCGACGAATCGCACCACTGGGGCGGCTGGAACCAGCCGCCGCCCCGCGATCCCGATTTCTGGGGAATTACTGTCCGGCTGGTCCCCGGTGATAGCGGTGGGGCTTTGGCGGCCCACCGCGGCGATCTCCCCGCCTTTCCCGCGGACCGGGTGATCGCCGCCATCTGGCGCCCGAGGAACAACACCGTCTCCACCCGGATGGTGCGGCTCAGACGGGGCGGACCGGTGCTGTTTTACGGGATCGGTGAAGGGGATGATGACACGCTCTACGACTGGGGCTGGGTCAGGGACTGCGGCACCGGCGAGGTGGTCTGGACGATGGACGCGCAGCAGGCGGTCTGGGCCGGCGGTGGCCGCAAGAACCGGATGAACGAGGGAGTGGTGACGCTGGCCCCCGGTGAATACGTGGTCACCTTTGTCACCGACGACAGCCACTCCGGCGGAGACGGCTGGAATGCCACTCCACCCTGGGATGCCGACCGCGCGGGTATCACGCTGTACTGGGTCGGGGAAGAGGCGGCCCCGGGCTCCTATGTCGCCTACACCACGGAACGTTCCTCCGGCCTGCTGGGGATGATCGCCGCCCCGGGGAACAATGCCAGCGAGAAGGACACCTTTGAATTGAGCCGTCCGGCAACCGTCCTGGTGGTCTGCCAGGGAGAAGGTTCCCAGTCCGAGATGTACGACTACGGGTGGATCGAACGGGCGGACAACGGCGAGCGGGTCTGGACCATGAACTACGACATCTCCAGCCACGCCGGTGGGGCGAAGAAGAACCGGGAGTGGCGCGGTGAAATAAATCTGCCATCCGGCTCCTACCGGCTGCGCTACGTGTCCGACGACTCGCACTCCTTCAACGATTGGAATGCCGACCCACCCCGGCAGCGCGGCGCTGACTGGGGCATCACCGTTTTTCGAAGCAGGTGAACAGACGCCGGCGCTGCGGTTTTCAGAAGCGGTAACCTGTGCTAGACTGCTTGTGAAAAAAAGAACAACCGGACAGCCCCCAGATGACGAAAATCCCCCGCAAAACTGAAACCATCTCCGACCATACGGTGAACCGTCTCTCCCTCTACCTTCGCTGCTTCACCCGACTGCGTGACGAGGGGGTCAAAACGATCTCCTCCCACCGGCTGGCCGGGCTGTTCCAGCTGAATTCTGATCAGATCAGGAAAGACCTGGCCTGCTTCGGGGAGTTCGGTGTCCGCGGTGTCGGCTATTACGTGGAAGACCTGGTCGATCACATCACCCGGATCCTGGGCCTCGACCAGCAGTACCGGATAGCCATCTTCGGTGCGGGGCACCTGGGGCAGGCGCTGGCCGACCACGGGCGGTTCAACAGCCGTGGATTCACCGTCTCCGCGCTTTTTGACAGCAACCCGCGCAAAATCGACAGCAGCACCAGGAAGGGGATTCCGATCATCGACGTGGCCCGGTGTGAGGAGGTGCTGCAGCGCGACGGGATCAGCATCGCCGTTCTGGCCGTGCCCGGTGAGGCGGCCCAGGTGCTGGCCGACCGGCTGGCCGCGGCCGGGATCAGGGCGATCCTCAACTTCACTCCGCTGAACCTGCGGTTGCCCCCCGCAGTAAAGTTGAACACGGTGGACCTCACCGTGCAAATGGAGAACCTGGCCTTCTTTCTCTCCAATCCCGATGTCCGCAGCTAGATCCGATCAGCAGGAGTCAAGCCGTACGCCGTCCAGCCGCAGCAGCGGTGTTTCCACGCCGCCGTCCAGGGCGATCAATCTCGGTCGGCCGGCAGCCGCCCGGAGCCGGGGGAGGAGATCGTCCAGCGGAAGCCGGAAGGCCACCGGGCCGGTGGGAGAGAGGAGCCTGCCTCTGTTGATCAGCCGTCCCCGGAAGCGGATGGAGAAGATCCCGGCCTCCAGCCGGTCCGGGTCCGGCGGGGCGGCAACCACCGCGTAGAGGCCCCGGGAGATGTCCCCCAGCAGGTCGTCTTCGGTGAGGTCCGGCCGGGGGTGGAGCACCAGGGTGGTCAGGCCGGGAGCCGGGCCCTGGCGGTAGCTGTCGCGCACCGCGTTTCCGGTGCTGCGGGTGCCGGACCGGGAGGCGGACCGGCGGTCGTGCACCAGGGATTGCAGGATGCCGTCCCGGACCAGGACCGTGGTGTCTGTCGCTGTTCCTTCACCATCAAAGGGGGCACTGCGCGGCCCGCCGGGATGGCGGCCGTCATCCGCCAGGGTGATGCCCGCCGGCGCCACCCGGGTTCCCGGCGGCGGCAGACCCGGGCCTTCCGTCAAACAGGGCAGGGGAACAAACCGGGTGCCCAGGGCTGCCAGCAGCGGGACCTGCAGCCTCCGGGGTCAGCACCAGCGACCCGGTGGGTCCGGGAGGTGTGCCCCGGGCGCCGAATATTCCGGCGGCCCGGGACCGTGCGGTTTCCAGAAAGCGATCGGGGGCCGGCACCGCTCCGGCGGTGAGCAGTTCTTCGTGAACCAGCGGCTCCTCTCCGCCGCCGTCCAGCAGCACGCCGAGGCTGGTCAATATCCCCCGGTGGCTGCCGGTGAACCCGGTGCTGTTCACCAGCTCGGTACCCACCTCAGCCTGGCGGACCCAGGCTTTCACCACCCTGGCACACCTTGTATCCGGCTCCAGCAGACGGTCCAGCAGGGCCCGGGCGGCATCCTCACCGAACAGTTCCGCCGGCGAACCGCCGGTGGCGGGGAGTGGCTGGAGGCCCGCATCCGGCGCCGGTCCGGGAAGGGTCAGGTGCGGGTCAGGGGCGGTGAGCTCGGCCAGCAGGCGTGCCCGATCCAGGTCGCGGGTCAGCCGGGCGAAAGAGGGTGAGGCGGCGGTGACCAGGCTGCAGCGTCCGTCCGGCAGCACCACCCTCACCGCTGACCCCCGCTCCCGGCCCCTGGCGGTGTCCATGATCCCTCCGGCCATGCTCCACAGACGGCTGCGGCTCTGCTTGAGCAGCAGTTCCGCGGCGCCGCCGGCCTTGGGCCAATGGTCCAGCAGGGGGAGGGCGTCGGTCATTGTCAATGCGCTCATGGCTGGCCCTCCCTGGTCGAGCCCAGGGGCTCCACCGTCAGGGTGCGGATCCGCAGGGTGGGGTGGCCCACCGAAACCGGAATGGTCTGCCCCGCCTTGGTGCAGCCGGCGGCCGTGGCGTCAACCCGGGCATCGTTTCCCACCAGGTCCACCGCGGACAGCGCCGCCGGGCCGGTTCCGCTGATCACCGCCCCGTCCAGTGGCCAGGTCAGTTTTCCGTCTTCGATGAGCCTGCCCTGGGCCACGGTGAAGCGGAAGCGGCCGCTGGCCGGGTCGGCCTGACCGGCGGAGAGGCGCGCGGCGTAGATCCCGCTGCCGGTGCGGCGGATGATCTCCTTCGGGGGCGTCTCACCGGAAAGGATCATGGTGTTGCTCATCCGCGGCAGCGGCAGGTGGCGGAACGAGCGCCGGCGGCCGTTTCCGGGCTGGAACCCGGCGCCGCCGCCGGCTTCGCGGCGCCCGCAGAGAAAGGCGGCGATGATCCCCTGATCCAGCAGCAGCTTGCGTGTTGTGGGCACCCCTTCGTCGTCAACCATCTGCGACGCCGGGAGATCGGGCAGCGTGGGGTCATCCACGGCGCTGACCAGCGGGGAGGCCACTGCCTGGCCCAGCCGGCCGGCATAGGGGGAGAGCCCGGGGATGATGTAGTCGGCCTCCAGCAGGTGCCCGCAGGCCTCGTGCAGCAGGATACCGCCCGAGCCGGCGGCCAGCACTACGGTCTGTTCTCCTGCCGGGACCGGCCTGGCGCCGGCGGCGGTCAGGGCGGCGGATCGGGCGTGGCGGGCCAGATGGCGCGCCTGCCGGAGGTCGAAGATCGTGTCGGTCCATGCGCCGCCGTGATGGGCCGCGCCCCAGCGGTCAGCAGTCAGGACCCGGGCGCTGACCCGGAAGGCCGACCGCTGGTCCATGGCCAGGTGTCCGCTCTCGTCAAGGATCCAGACCTGCTGGCATGCGGCATAGCAGGATACCTCCACCCGTTGGCACGGCGGTTCGCCCCGCCCGGCCTCGGCGCCGACATGGCCCAGGGCCTGCACCAGCGATTCCGGCACCGACGGTTCCAGTCCGGGATGAGCCGCTCCGTCGGAACTGTCCACGGCCTCGCCGGTGGCCAGACGGCACAGCGACGCTTCGTCCAACCCTCCGCTGTGTGCGAAGCGGCAGCCGGCCGGCCCGGCGGTGCGCACCGCGGCGCCCTCCTCCAGGCCCGAAACAAGACCGATCACCCGGCCGTCCAGCAGGTCGATCCTCAGGGTGCTCTTCCGCTCGGCAAAGAGGTCCGCTTCACTGTACCGCCGGCCGGCGCACGCGCGGGCCAAAATCCGCCGCAGCAGATCCGGGTCAGGTGTCTGGTGTCGGGGTTCGTTCATCGGCGTCCCCGGTCAGCCTTCCAGGACTTCCAGCCGGGCATAGCGCAGCACCAGGGTCCGTGCGCCGACGCGGTTGAAGTGCACGCGGACCTTGGCGTCTTCCCCCTGCCCCTCTTTTTGCAGAACCCGCCCCCGGCCGAACTTGGGGTGCTGCACCAGGTCCCCGGGCTGGGGCTCCAGGGTCGTGTCGCCCGGGGCCTCTTCCGGTTGCTCCACCTTGATGTTCAGGTTGGCCAGGAACTGGCGGGCCTCGTCCACCGCCTTCTTCCCCGCCTGCCTGCCGCTGCCGGACCTGGAGGAGGCCGCACGCCGGGCGGTGTTGGCCCTGGCCCGCCTGTCCGGCGCCCAGCTGAGGTCGGTGGTCCGGGGCAGGGAGTGGCCGGTCCTGGGGCGTGGTGTGGGGTCGATCAGGCAGCCCTCGGGGATCTCGGCCAGAAACCGTGACTGTTCGTAGGTGTAGCGGGTCTGGCCGTAGATCCGTCTGCGTCCGGCCCAGGAGAGGTTCAGCTTTTTCATCGCCCTGGTCAGCCCCACGTAAAACAGCCGTCGTTCCTCTTCCAGTTCCTCGGGGTCCTGGTCGCCGCGGTCGATGGGGAAGACCCCCTCTTCAAGACCGACGATAAAGACCAGGGGGAACTCCAGGCCCTTGGCCGTGTGCAGGGTCATCAACCGCACCTGCGGGCTGTCGGCGTCCAGGGCATCGCTGTCCGAGACCAGGGAGACCAGGTCGAGAAACTGGCTCAGGCCTTCCTCGTCCCCGGAGGTCTCCTCGAATTCCCGGGCCTTGGCCAGCAGTTCCTCCACGTTCTCCAGCCGGTCGGCCCCGGCAATGTCGAAGCTGCGGATGTACTCGGCGAAGCCGGTGCCGTTGATGATCTCCTCCAGCAGGTCGGCCGGCCCGGCCCCGCCCTCCAGGCGTCCGGCCTGCTCCCGCAGCAGGGTATCCAGATCGGCCAGCGCCGCCGGGAGCCGCGCCTTTCCGGCTTTGCCCTCCACCGCCTCGGCCAGGGCCTGGCGCAAGGTGAGGCCGCCGGCAGCGGCGTGGCTCTCCAGACGCTCCACGGTTTTCTTGCCCACACCGCGGGGCGGGACATTGATGATCCGCTTGAGGTCCAGGTCGTCCCGCGGGTTGGCCACGACCCTGAGGTAGGCCACCAGGTCCTTGATCTCCTTCCGTTCGTAGAAGGAGAGGCCGGCGACGATCTTGTGCGGAATGCCGTCGGCGCGCAGGGCGTCCTCCAGCACCCGGGACTGGAAATTCATGCGGTAGAGGATTGCCATCTGGTCCAGCTCGAAGCGGCGCCGCTCCTCCCTGATCACGCCGGTGACCATCCGCGCCTCCTCCAGGTCGGAATCGGCGTGGATCAACCGGATCGGATCGCCGTCCCCGGCGGCGGTCCAGAGCTTCTTGCCCTTGCGCTGGGTATTGTGGTCGATCACCCCGCCCGCCGCGCGGAGGATGGTGCCGGTGGAACGGTAGTTCTGCTCCAGCTTCACCAGACGCGTCCCGGGGAAGTCCCGTTCGAAATCGAGGATGTTGCGCACCTCGGCACCGCGCCAGCGGTAGATCGACTGGTCCTCGTCGCCCACGGCGCAGACATTGCCCTGCGGGCCGGCCAGCAGGCGCACCAGCTCGGTACTGTGCGCGGTTGGTGTCCTGGTACTCGTCCACCAGCAGGTAGCGGAACCGCTGCTGGTAGAGCTCGGCCAGCCCGGGCTTCTCGTTGAGCAGCCGCACGGTGAGCAGCAGCAGGTCGTCGAAGTCCACCGCGCCGCAGTCGGCCAGCCGCTGCTGGTATTCCCGGAAGAGCTTCTCCTCCTCGTCGCCCAGCCAGTCGTTGAAATGGGGTTTGTAGGTCTCCGGTGTCAGCAGCTGGTTCTTGGCCTGGCTGAAGAAGGCCAGCATCCGCCGCGGCTGGAAAATTTTGGGATTGAGGCTCAGGCTTTCGATCACCTGTTTGATCAGGGCCTGCTGGTCGTTGGTGTCGTAGATCTGGAAGTGCCGGCCGATGCCGTCCGGAGCGCCTTCGATGCGCAGGAACCGCGCACAGGCGGAGTGGAAAGTTGAGATCCAGAGGCCGGGGAGTTCGTCCCCCAGCAACTGGTCTACCCGTGACCTCATCTCCGCCGCCGCCTTGTTGGTAAAGGTGACGGCCAGGATCTCCGAGGGGCGGGCCAGCTTTTCCAGAAGCAGCCGGGCGATGCGGTAGGTGATCACCCTGGTCTTGCCCGAACCTGCGCCGGCCAGGACGAGGATCGGCCCAGTGCCGTGCATCACGGCCTTCTGCTGTGCCGGGTTCAACTGTTTCAGCAGATCGGCATTGCCCATTGTGTATCTGTAACCCATCATTAGAATCGACCGCTGATCGGCCGTGAATTTACATTTTCATCGGATCGGGCAGTTTACTCAATCGGGGCAGGTACGTCGAGTCAGGAAGGGATGTGAGCGAAAAATGAGGGGTCAGGCCTTCCAACTGTTCCTTCCGAGCGACGTTGGAGCGTTTCGCGACCGGAGCGAGGAGAAAGCAGTTCGAGGGCCGGACAAGCTACTCAACCGTGACGCTCTTGGCCAGGTTGCGCGGCTGGTCCACGTCGCAGCCCAGTTCCACAGCGATGTGGTAGGCCAGCAGCTGCAGGGGCAGGACCTCCAGCAGCGGGGTGAGCCCGGGGATGGTCCGGGGCACGAAGAGGGCGTGGTCCACAATGCCGCCCAGCTCCTCGTCACCTTCGGAGCAGATGGCGATGACCGTGCCCTGGCGGGTCTTCACTTCCTCCACGTTGGCCTTGATCTTTTCGTAGAGTGCGTCGTGGGTGGCGAGGATCACCACCGGCATGTTCTCGTCGATCAGGGCGATGGGACCGTGCTTCATCTCGCCGGCGGGATAGCCCTCGGCGTGGATGTAGGAAATCTCCTTCAGCTTCAGCGCACCCTCGAGGGCGATGGGGTAGTGCAGGCTGCGCCCGAGGTAGAGGAAATCGGTGGTCCGGCGGAACTTCCTGGCAAAGGCTTCGAGGCAACCGTTCATCTCCAGCGTCCGTTCCATCAGGTGGGGGATGCGGCTCAGTTCCTCCACCATGGCCAGCGACTGTTCGGAGTCGATCCGCCCGTGCACCTGGCCCATCTTCAGGGCCAGGAGGTAGAGCACGGCCAGCTGGGTGGTGAAGGCCTTGGTGGAGGCCACCCCGATTTCCGGCCCGGCGTGGGTGTGGATGGTTCCGGTGGACTCGCGGGTGATGATGCTGCCGCGCACGTTGCAGATGGAGATCACAGTGGCGCCCCTGCTCCGCGCCTCGCGCAGCCCGGCCAGGGTATCGGCGGTTTCGCCGGACTGGGAGATCACCACGGCCAGGGTCTTCTCATCAACCAGTGGGGAGCGGTAGCGGTATTCCGACCCGTAATCGACCTCCACCGGGATGCGGGCATGGGACTCGATGAGGAATTTACCCACCAGCGCTGCGTGCCACGAGGTGCCGCAGGCCACCAGGTGCACTCGCTCGAAGCGGGACAGGTCCTGGTCGCTGATGTTGATCTCGTCCAGGTGCACGTTGCCGCTGGACAGCGATATGCGGCCGGCCACGGTCTCCCGCACCGCTTCGGGCTGCTCGAAGATCTCCTTGAGCATGAAGTGCTTGAAGCCGCGCTTTTCAGCCATCACCGGCGACCAGTTGATCCGTTGGGATTGGAGCTGCAGCCGTTCTCCGTCTGCGTCCTCGATCCGAACGCCGTCCATGGTCATGGTCGCGGTCTGACCATCCTCCAGGTAGATCACCTCCTGGGTGAACTCGAGAATCGCCGGGGCATCGCTGGCCGCGAAATATTCGCCGTCGCCCAGCCCGATGATCAGTGACTGTCCATTGCGTGCCGCCACCAGCTTGCCCGGGTCGCCCCGGTCGATGACGGCCAGGGCGAAATACCCCTCAAGTCTGCGGCTGACCCGCCGCACGGCCTCTTCCAACGGCACACCCTCCTCCTCTTCCAGAAGGTGGGCGATCACTTCGGTGTCGGTTTCGGAGACGAACGCGCGGCCGCGGCCGATCAGTTCCTGTTTCAGCGCGAGGTAGTTTTCGATGATGCCGTTGTGCACCACAACCACCCGGCCGCCGAAGCCCTGGTGCGGGTGGGCGTTCTCTTCGCTGGGCCGGCCATGGGTGGCCCAGCGGGTGTGTCCGATGCCGTATTCGCCACGCAGCGGTTCCTGGGCCAGTTGCTCGGTGAGTGAACGGATTTTGCCCTTGCAGCGCCGGCGCTGGATCCGGCCGTCCTGATACACGGCGACCCCGGCGGAGTCATACCCGCGGTACTCGAGCTTTTTCAACCCGTCCACCAGGACCGGGACCACGTCCCGTTTTCCGATATAGCCAACGATTCCGCACATGGTACTGACTCCTTCGGCAGGGCTGGGCCCGCACTGAAGCGATTCTCTCTGCTGCCGAGCACAGGTCAGCTGGTGCTGCCGTCCCCTTCCAGTATGGCGTTGGGCCCGGTAACGCTGTCCGGTTCCAGCCGGCAGCCGCTGAGGGTGCTGTATTCGCGGACTACGGCGTTGTCGCCGAGACTGCTGTCTGCCAGGCGGGTGAAGCTGTGAATGGTGCACCCGGTTCCGACCCGGGTCCGGCCCTCCAGCGAGGTGTGGGGGTGGATCAGGGTGTCCAGACCCACTTCCACGTCCCACTCCACCAGTGTCGTCTCCGGAGAAACCACCGTGACACCGGAGAGCATCAGCTGTTCCAGCTTGCGCCGGTTGATGATTTCGCCCATCCCGGCCAACTCCAGCCGGGTGTTGATACCGGCCACCTCGTCGGGGTCGGGCACGCCCAGTGCCTGCACCGCGTGGCCCTGTTCCCGGATGGCGGCGATGGCGTCGGTGAGGTAGTACTCGCCCTGGGCATTGTCACTGCCGCAACTGTCGAGGACCCGGAACAGCAGGTCGGTATGAAAGCAGTAGATGCCGGCGTTGATCACCCGGATCCGGCGCTGGTCGGGAGTGGCGTCGGCCTCCTCGACGATCCGTTGCACCAACCCCGAGCCGTCGGCGATGATCCGGCCGTATCCGGTGGGATCCTCCAGGGTGGCCGTGAGCAGGGCGCAGCCGGTGCCCGGCGAAGCTTGCAGGTCGACCAGACGGCTCACGGTGTCCGATCCGAGCAGCGGTACGTCGCCGCTGAGGATCAGCAACTGGCCGGGCCCGCCCGCCATCTCGCCCCGGGCCGACATCACCGCGTGACCGGTGCCCAGTTGCTCGTGCTGGGTGACGAACTCCACCGGCAGGTCGCGCACCGCCTCTTTTACCCTGTCGGCTCCGTGGCCCACCACCATCACCACCCGCCGGGCGCCGCAGGCCAGAGCGGTATCCACCACGAAACGGATCATCGGCCGGCCGGCAAGGCGGTGCAACACCTTGGGCAGCCCGGATTTCATCCGGGTGCCCTTGCCGGCAGCCAGAATCAGAGCTTGGAGGTCAGCCATGGCGCCGCTCCCTGCCGGGTCCCCGGGGGCCCGCGAGGTCAACCCACCAGTTCCTTAAATCGTGGCTCCTCCTGGAGCGAGGCGAAATCGTTTTCGGTGCGGGCGGCATATTTGACGGCCTGGTCCAGCTCGATGGCCTCGGCGAGGCAGGTCAGCGCCTGCTCTTCTTCACCGAGCAGGGCGTGGTAGATGGCGAAGCCGTAGGTGGTTTCCGGCTTGATGCTCGTCTTGCGCCGGGCCTTTTCCAGCAGTTCCCGGGCCTGCTCCAGTTCGCCCCGGTTGAGGTGGTAGGTGGCCAGGTGCAGGATATCGTTGCCATCGGTGGGCGCTTTCGGCCTGGCGGCGGTCATCCGCTCACAGGCCTTGATATAGACCTGCGCCCGGTCTTTCAGGGCATACTCGCCGGGGAACTTCTCCAGCAGTGAGTTAAACGCGTTCGCCGCCTGCTTGTAGTTCTTTTTCTGCAGTGCCTTGACTCCGCGTTCCAGCAGCAGGGCGGCCTTGGGGTTGACAGTGGTGTCGGTCATGTGATGAATCCCTTCGTGTCGGCGTCTGCCTCTGGCGTTGGTACGGCACGGCCCCGGCAGCAGATTTGTGAGCGTCAATGAAACGACAAAATATAGCAAACAATGAAAAAAAGGTCAAAATGCCGGAAGCGGCTCCCAGGTCACCGAAAAGGGGAAGTGGGCGTCCGCGGTCACGTTACCGGACACCACCGACGGGATCAAAACCTCCACAACATCGCTCTTACGGTCCAACGCCGGGAAGAGCAGCATTTTGGTGTGCTGCGTTCCGGGATTGACGTTGATCGTGGGTTCGTGGATCCGCCGGGAGACCTCCGGGGTGAAGGCCGGGTTGACCGCCAGGATCCCGCTCAACTCGTGGATGTCGAAGGGGGCGACGTTGAACCGGCCCTTCTGGTCGGTGAGGGTAGCGAAGGAGGGGCTGAGCAGCGCCGGTTTGTCACCGCGGTTTTCCACGGTGAAGAGGAAGATCAGAAAGGGATCCTCCTGGTCGGGGGTGGGGGCGAGGAAGGGGTCTTCCGACTGCCCGGTCACTTCCTGCAGATACCTGGCCCGGGTGGCCCGGTCCAGCTGGCGCATGCCCAGGCGCAGCGTGCCGAAAAGAACCAGCTGCACTTCCGTGCCGGAGGACGTCAATCCGGCCGTCTCGCTGATCAGCGGCCTCAGGCTGGGCGTTGTCGGTAGTTTTTTCTGACAGGCCGTGGCGGTGAAGAGCAGCAGGACGGCCAGCAGGAGAACAGCCGTGGACATACCGGTTTTGATCATCAGTCCCTCCCTCTGCGGTTGGTATACAGCAAGGGCCCCGGGCGGTCAACCCGGAGAGCGGTCCCCTTCGTTGACAGATTCGGCACGGCGCTCCTAGAATCAACTCCTCGCGAACCGTTCCGGACAACCACTACTATCCTGGACCGTGGCAGATGAAGAACATCGTCATCACCGGCGCCGCCGAACACAACCTGAAACAGATCGACCTGGTGATCCCGCGGGACCGCCTGGTGGTGATCACCGGGGTGAGCGGCTCGGGAAAGTCATCCCTGGCCTTCGACACCATCTACGCCGAGGGGCAGCGCCGCTACGTGGAATCCCTTTCCACTTACGCCCGCCAGTTTCTGGAACAGATGGAAAAGCCAAGGGTGGAGTCCATCGAGGGGCTTTCCCCGGCCATCGCCATCGAGCAGCGCTCTGCCGGGCGCAACCCCCGGTCCACCGTGGGCACGGTGACCGAGATCTACGACTATCTCCGGCTGCTCTACGCCCGGGTGGGGCATCCGCACTGCCCGGAGTGCGGGCGGGCTGTCTCGGCCCAGACCGTGCAGCAGATGGTGGACCGCCTGCTGCTCCTGCCCGGCGGCACCAGGCTGCAGGTGCTGGCCCCGGTGGTGCGGGGCCGCAAGGGGGCCCACCGCGGACTGCTGGAGCGCCTGCTGCGGGAGGGGTTCATCCGCGCCCGGGTGGACGGCGCGTTCATCGAACTGGGCGATCCGCTGGATCTCGACGCGCGAAAGAAACACACCATCGATGTGGTGGTGGACCGGCTGGTGGTCAAGGAGGGGATCGCCGGGCGGCTGGCCGACTCGCTGGAGATCGCCCTCAAGCAGGCCGAGGGGGTGGCCCTGGCCTACCACCCCGACGCCGACCTGCCGGAGCAGCTCTTTTCGGAGACCCTCTCCTGTCACCACTGCGGGGTCAGCCTCCCCGAGCTGGCACCGCGGTCCTTCTCCTTCAACAGCCCCCACGGGGCCTGTCCGGCATGCGACGGCCTCGGCGCCTCCCTCGAGCTCGATCCCGCTCTGGTGGTACCCGACCCGGGCCGCCCGGTACGCGAGGGGGCATTCGCCCCCCTGGGGGACAACGAGGGGTCCTATTTCTTTCAGATGGTGGAGGGGGCGGCCGGGCACTTTGGCATCGACCTCGACAAACCCTGGAAGCGGTTGTCGAAAAAGCACCAGCGGATCCTGCTGGAGGGTTCGGGGGAGGTGAAGATCGAGATGGTCTTCAAGAGCAAGGCGATGAAGCACGCCTTCAACCGGCCCTTCGAAGGGGTGCTGCCCCTGCTTCGCCGCCGCTACCGGGAAACCACTTCGCCGGTGATCCGGGAGCAGATCGAAAAGTACATGGTGCAGAGCCCCTGCCTCTCCTGCGGCGGACAGCGGCTGCGGCCGGAGAGCCTGGCCGTGACCCTCGGCGGGACTAACATCAGCGGCTTCACCGGCCTGACGGTGCTGGGAGCGTTGGAGATGGTCCAGGCGCTGGAGCTGGACACGGCGGAGCGCGAGATCGCCCACCGGGTGCTGCGCGAGATCGAGGAGCGGCTGCACTTTCTGACCAACGTCGGCCTGGACTACCTGACACTCGACCGGCGGGCGGCCTCCCTCTCCGGCGGGGAGGGCCAGCGCATCCGGCTGGCCACCCAGATCGGGTCGCGTCTTTCGGGGGTGCTCTACGTCCTCGACGAGCCGAGCATCGGACTGCACCAGCGGGACAACCGCCGGCTGCTGGAAACACTGCAGGGCATGCGCGACCTGGGCAACACGGTGCTGGTGGTGGAGCACGACCTGGAGACCATGCTTCAGGCGGACCTGATCATCGACCTCGGCCCCGGCGCCGGAGTGCATGGCGGAGAGGTGGTGGCCCAGGGCACGGCGGAAGAAATCCAGGCCGAGCCCCGCTCGCTCACCGGGCAGTATCTCAGCGGCGAGAAATCCATCGAGGTGCCGGAGCGCCGGCGCAAGGCCGCCGGGCGGCCGCGTATCGAGATCGTCGGCGCCGCCGAGCACAACCTGAAGACGATCGACGTGAGCATCCCGCTGGGCCTCTTCACCGTGGTCACCGGGGTTTCCGGTTCGGGCAAGAGCACCCTGGTGCTGGACATCCTCTACCGCGCCCTGGCCCGCAGGCTGCACGGCGCTTCCCCGCGCCCCGGGGCGCACCGCGACATCCGCGGGCTGGGCCACGTTGACCGGGTGATCGACATCGACCAGAGCCCCATCGGCCGAACCCCCCGTTCCAACCCGGCCACCTACACCGGTCTGATGACCCACGTCCGGCAGCTCTTTGCCACCGTGCCCGAGTCCCGGGTCCGGGGGTACGGGCCGGGCCGCTTCAGCTTCAACGTCAAGGGCGGGCGTTGCGAGGAGTGCGCCGGGGACGGGATCATCAAGATCGAGATGCACTTCCTGCCCGACGTCTATGTCACCTGCGGGTCGTGCAAGGGGCGGCGCTACAACCGGGAGACACTGGACGTGCTCTACCGGGGCAAATCCATCGCCCAGGTCCTGGAGATGACCATCAACCAGGCGGCGCGGTTCTTCGAGAACATCCCCGCGGTGCGCAACCGGCTGCAGACGATGATCAGCGTGGGCCTGGGCTACATCAAGCTGGGCCAGTCGGCCACCACCCTCTCCGGCGGGGAGGCGCAGCGGGTCAAGCTGTCCCGCGAGCTGAGCAAGCGGGCCACCGGCCGGACGCTCTACATTCTCGACGAGCCCACCACCGGCCTGCACTTCGACGACATCCGCAAGCTGCTGCGGGTGGTGGAGAGCCTCACCGAGGGTGGGAACACGGTGGTGATCATCGAGCACAACCTCGACGTGATCAAGTGCGCCGACCACGTCATCGACCTTGGCCCGGAGGGCGGGGAGAGGGGTGGAACCGTAGTGGCCGAGGGATCTCCGGAGCAGGTGGCCAACTCCGCGCACTCCCATACCGGGCGCTACCTGGCCACCATTCTGGACTGACCTGATCGCCGTTTACAACCGCTGACGGGAGTGCTAGTCTCATGTCAAATGCCGGCGGCCCGCCGGCGATGCAAGGAGGCTGACAATGGTGGGCGGTTTCAATTCCAACGTCAACTGCAACGGGCGAATGTACCACGTCCAGACCGAGGACAAGGGTGACGTAAGCGGCCGGTTCGAGACGCTGGTCTACCTCGACGGTGCAATCCTGGCAACCAACAGCTTCCCGTACGGGGGCATGCCCGAGGGGATGAACGGCCGGGACCAGTTGCGCCGGATCATGGTTGAGCACCACCGGGAAATGATTCGCCGGGTGGAGACCGGCGAGTTTACGCCGGCCGATGAGAGCTGAATCCGTGGCCGGTCAGTAGGCGTCCCGGTATCCCGACTTCAGCTCAGCCCTGGCGTCCCGGTCCATGTCTTTCTTGCGCTTGGACTCCCGCTTGTCGTAGAGCTTCTTTCCCTTGGCCAGCCCCAGCTGAACCTTGATCTTCCCCCGGGAGAGGTAGAACTTGAGTGCCACCAGGGTGAATCCCCGCTCGTTGAGCTTCGTCTGCAGCCGCGTGATCTCACGCTTGTTGAGCAGGAGTTTGCGTTTGCGCAACGGGTCGTGGTTCTGCAGGTTGCCGTGGGAGTAAGGGCTGATATGGCAGTTGACCAGGAAGACCTCGCCCTCCTGCACCCGGGCGTAGCTCTCCTTGAGATTTGCCTTGCCCTCACGGAGCGATTTCACTTCCGTACCCTGGAGAACGATGCCGGCCTCCATTGTTTCCAGGATGTGATACTCGTGGCGGGCCTTGCGGTTGGTGGCCAGCGGCTTCTCCGCCGCGGCGGGCGCTTTTCGTGGGGCCATGATGCGCTCCTTCTCCCTTTGAAGAACAGCGAATATAGTGCAAGCACACGAGGGTGTCAAGGTCTGGATCGCTCAAAAGTGAAGATATCCTTGATCTTATCCGCGCTTGGTGGCATAATTGGCATGGCACCAACCCGGCGCTGTCACCAGACAGAAAGCCATCTGGCGGAGGGATGATGACCGAGACGGCAACAAAACCGAGAGTGGTGGGGATCAAGTTCCGGCGCAGCGGAAAACTCTATCATTTCAACGCCGGGGAACTGGACCTGCAGGTGCACGACCCCTGCATAGTGGAGACCGAGCGGGGGCTGGAATACGGGTTCGTTGCCGTCGAGCCGTCGATGATCGGCACTGTTGATCAGCGCCGGCCACTCCGCCGCGCCCTGCGCAAGGCGACCCACGAGGACGACGAGCGCTACCGCAAGAAGAAGGAACGGGAGCGATACGCCTACACCGTCTGCCAGACCAAGACCAAACAGTTCCAGCTGCCGATGAAACTGGTGGCCGTGGACTACACCTTTGACGGCAAGAAAGCGGTTTTCTACTTCACCGCCGAGGGCCGGGTGGACTTCCGGGAACTGGTGCGGGACCTGGCGCACGAGTTCCATACCCGCATCGAAATGCGGCAGATCGGGGTGCGGGACGAAGCCAAGCTCCTCGGCGGGTTCGGCAGCTGCGGCAAGCCGCTCTGCTGCGCCACCTTCCTTCGCGAGTTCGAGCCGGTCTCCATCCGCATGGCCAAGAAACAGAACCTGAGCCTCAATCCCTCCAAGATATCAGGGATCTGCGGCCGGCTGATGTGCTGTCTGACCTACGAGATCCGCAAATAGCCGCGGTCTGATCACCTCCCCTGAATCGTGTAATTGGTTAGTAATGGGGCTTTTCGTCAAAGGTCCGGTATGGCGATATTCAGGACGATTTTCTTTGTTCACAGTAATTTATCGGGGGAGGTACGAAGCAAAGTCCCTTAAGTATGAAAACATTTTCTATCTTTCCCGCCGGCGGTTGGTCGCCGGCATGCCGCAGGTAAAACGGCAGATACCCGATTCTGCCAATAGTCTCTGGGGTCCAGAGAGTGCCCCGCGAGGGTTCCCGCCTTCGCCGGAAATCCGGCACGGTCATTGCATTGTATTTGAATCAAATTTGTTTCAGGGATTGAGGCATATTCCAAATGTTAACACGTCACTTCCTTAATTGGTTGATTACCCATTTCCCGCTGACAGGCTCATCTACATAAACATTCCATAAACCATGGCCCCCACCAAATAAATATGATTCAATCCCTTTTTTTGTACAGGTGTTATTTGACCCCCGCGCCGGCCATTTGCTAAGATTTGCCGCCTGCAGTCTCTCACCTGATCAGGTTTGTTATTCCCCCGGCTGCGTGCCGCCCCCAGGCGCGCCTCATGCGGGGACCTTTATGAAAGAGAAGGACCGTTGGACGAACTACCCGGAAATGATAAGGATACCCGCCCAGAACTGGACGATCTGGAGCCGTTGGATCTGGAGCGGGTGAAGACCCATTCGTTGAGCAGGGCCGGCCGGCTGGTGCAGCTCAAGGGCCAGGCCCGCCCGCTGGAGGCGGGGGCCACCATCACCTGCTTTCTCGACAGCCTGCCCGACGTGCTGGCCGCCCGGGACCTGAAGACCGTGGTCGCCCGGTTGGTCACCGCGGTCCGTGAAAAACGGATGGTGATCTTCGGCCTTGGCGCGCACAACATCAAGTGCGGTCTCTCCCCGATTTACATCGACCTGATGGAGCGGGGGGTGATTTCGTTGGTGGCGCTGAACGGTGGGGCGGTGATCCACGACTTTGAGATAGCCTATGCGGGGAAGACCTCCGAGGACGTGCCCAAGGCACTGGAGGAAGGGACCTTCGGGATGGCCCGCGACACCGGTACACTGATCAACGAGGCGATCTCCGAGGGGGTGGCCCAGGGACTGGGCCTCGGGGCGGCGGTGGGGCAGAAGATCATCGACCTCGATGCGCCGCATGCCGAACGGAGCATCCTGGCCACGGCCCGGCGCCTCGGCATCCCGGCCACGGTCCACGTGGCCATCGGGACCGACATCATCCATATGCACCCCGGAGCTTCGGGGGCCGATATCGGCCAGGCCAGCCACCTCGACTTCAAACGGTTCTGCACCGCGGTGAACCGGATCCGCGGAGGCGCTTACCTCAACGTGGGGTCGGCGGTGATCCTGCCCGAGGTCTTTCTCAAGGCCCTGGCCCTGGCCCGCAACTTTGGTGCCGTGCTGGCGCCGTTTCTCACCGCCACATTTGATTTCAACCGCCACTACCGCCCGGAGACCAACGTGCTGTCCCGGCCGCGCAATGTGGGGGCCGACAGTTTCGGCATCGTGGGGCACCACGAGCTGATGATCCCGCTGCTGGCCGCGGCGGTGATCGAGGGGCTGGCCACCCCGCCGGAAGCCAAGACAGCGGCGAAGTGACCGCCGGCGAGCGTACAGAGTTGAGGGCCGCGGACTGCCGCGGCCCTCGTCATGTACCGTTTCACCGCTGACGCCGGAAGCTACTGCAGGGTGGCCACCCAGTTGCCCGCTTCGGCGGCCAGGGCGCTGTCTGGCGCCTTCTCCACCACCATTTTGAACGAGTTCACCGCCTGCTCGGTCATCCCCTGGTTGAGGTAGGTGAGACCAAGCTGGTAGTGGGCCCCCACCATTTCCGGATCGGCGGCCACCGCCTGCTCCAGGGCGGCCACCGACTTGTCCATCTCACCGATGTTGAAGTACGCCGATCCCAGGCGGAAGAGCATCTCCGCTTCCCCGGTTTTCAGCTGGCAGTATTTTTCCAGGTAGTAGGCGATGCGGGTGTAGTCGTTGCGGTTGATGTAGATGTTCGCCGCCAGCTGGTAGCAGTGGACCCCGTCCATGGCGCCGGAGGTGACGGCCTGGTCGAAGGCGACGGCGGCCCCGTCATGGTCCTCCAGTTCCACCAGACTTCGGCCGAGGTTGAAGTAGGCCTGTCCCAGCTCGGGGTTGATCTCGATGGCCCGGCGGAAACTGGCGGCGGCCTCTTCCTGTTTTCCGGCCTCGGCCAGGGCCAGACCGAGGTAGAAGTGGGGTTCGGCCTTGTCCGGGGAAGACTGGGCCAGTGCGGCGAAGACGGCCTCCGCGCCTGCCGTGTCTCCCTGCTCCAGGGCTTTGATCCCCTTCTTCAGCTGGCTTGCATCCTCGCCGGTGAGACTGCCCATCCCTTCGGGCAGGGCGGAACCGTCAACCACGGCTGCCGGTGTGGGTGCCACCGATTCGAGGACCACCTTCAGCTGCTTGACCCCGCTCTCCCGGGCGTCCAGCTTGATAATCTGCGGCAGGTAGCCGTCCTTTTCCAGCAGGATGTCAAAACTCCCCGTCTCCACGATAAAAGTGAAGAGACCTTTTTTGGAGGTGGTGCCGGTGAGCGGTTTTCCCTTGATCCGGCTGCCGGTGAGCGTGACGGCCACGCCCTCGACAGGGTTCTGCTCACCGTCCACCACTTTGCCCTTGATCCGCACGTTTACCGCCCAGGCGGAGCTGGTGATGATGCTGAAGCAAAAGGTCAGCAGGATCAGTGCCGCACACCACCCGGTGGAGCGGGGCCGGTCTGCGGCGGCAATGAGTTCAGTCCGGGGATTGTGAATCATCACTTTGCTGGCTCCGTGGTAATGGCTCCGACCCTGTTCGCGTTCTTGTCTCCCTTGGTTTCACCCTTCTTTTTGCCGGTTTGTGCGCGGTGGAAATAGATGTAGTCAAGTTCGTATTGATGGGGGAAATCACCGAGGTCAAAGCGAATTTTCTGAATCGATCCCTTCCAGGAAGGGTGGTCGCCGGGGGTGATGGTCAGGACGTGAAACTTACCGTCGAGGGGCAATTGAAATTCGATGGAGTTTTCCGGGTCGTATTTCTGCTTGGCCGAGCGGGTGAAGTAGATGCGTGTGCCCTGGTAGAGTTGGGGCAGGACACGCATCCGCTGGCTGGCTCCCCCCATGGCACCGCCCGCCGAGCCGGAGGGGGGTGTCTCGCGTTTTACCTCGATGCCGCGCATCCGCACCTCGATGGTGGCGATCTGCTCGGCGCTGTAGGGGCCGGCCAAATCGAGGCAGGGGCGTTTGGACTTGGCGTTGACAAAAACCAGTCCATCGCGAATGTCAAAGATGCTGGCCTGGAGCGGCTTCCAGGAACCGAAATCACCGGGAACCTGGAAATCCCACTTGCCGACGAATTCGGGGTCGTCCAGGCCCTTGGGTGGCCGTTTTGACGCATCGCCGGCGGAGTGGGCCTGCTGGGCCTGGAGGTCGCCGGGGCAGATGGCCAGGAGAAGGGCGGAGATGGCCAGGGCCACCAGGGCCGTACGCGGTATGTGTCTGGTAATGAACATCGATGGAGCACCTTTCCACAGTTTTATTTCCCGCCGGGCGGGAACGTGGCGAATCTGCGCCGGAAACGGAGCCGTCTCCGGACCATGTAACTGTCTGAAACCAGAATCCTAGCATATGATCCGGACCTTCTCAATCCGGGGTGGTGCGGGCCGGCGCCGATGGTCTATGATGCGCTGCAGCGCCGGGACTGCCGGCGCCCGGTATTTCGGGGAAGGACAATGGACGACGGTGCAGAACATCCGATGTATGCCGAGGAAATCCGGTTGGCCCGCCGTGGATTCCGGCAGGTGGCCGGAGTGGACGAGGCGGGTCGCGGTCCCCTGGCCGGCCCGGTGGTGGCGGCGGCAGTGGTCCTTCCACCCTGGTCACCCCGGCTGGCTGCCGCGCTCTCCGGGGTCGACGACTCCAAGCGGCTGACCACTGCCCGCCGGGAGCAGCTGGTGCCGCTGATCGAGGAGCACGCCCGGGCCATCGGCATCTGCCGGGTGGAGCCGGAGGAGATCGAGCGGCTGAACATCCTCCAGGCAACCATGAAGGCCATGGCCGGTGCGCTGGAACGGCTGGTTGTCCGGCCCCAGTTCGTGCTGGTGGACGGCAACCGCACTCCGGACCAGTGGCCCGGGCCCTCGAGGGCGCTGGTCGGCGGGGATGCCCGGTCCGTTTCCATCGCCGCGGCCTCCATCGTGGCCAAGGTCTTCCGGGACCGGATCATGGACGACTATCATGACCGCTACCCGGAATACGGCTTCCGGCGGAACAAGGGTTACGGTTCGGAAGCCCACCTGGAGACCCTGGAGCGTCTGGGCCCCACGGAGGTGCACCGGGCCGGCTTCTGCCGCAACGCGCTGGAACGGCGGCGCCAGAAAAACCTTTTCGAAGATTGAGCGGCCGGTTACGGGGTGGGGGACTGATACTGGTAGAGATAGAGGTCCTCGCCGAAATTCCTGGCCTTGACCAGCAGTTCGCGGTTCAAGCCGGTCAGCTCACCCTGCCGCTGCACCGATCCCCAGTCAGGGTAGAGGAACCAGACCCGCCGGTGGCTGGCCGCCAGCGAGCGGATGTGGTCCGGAATGTGAAACGGGGCCAGCTCTTCTTTGAAGAACGGGGAGAAGAGCTGGTCCTGCGTCGAGGTAACAGCTCACCGGCGCCGGGCCGTGGTAGTAGTAGCTGGCGGCAAAATAGCCGTTCCGCCCGCCGTGGACGAACACGGCGTCGTCGGGGCCCGCTTCCCGCGCCAGATAAGCTCCGGCCTCCCGCCAGTTCTCGCGGTGCATCAGGTAGGTATCCTCGCGGAAGTATCCCACCAGGGCCAGGAGGTAGAGCCCCGAGAGGAGCAGCAGGGCCACGGCGGGAACGGCCAGGGATCCGCGGCCGCGAATACCGGCGGCCATCAGCACCACCAGGCAGGGGAAGGCCTGGGCCAGGTGGTTCGCCGGTGACCCCTCCAGCGCACCGAAAGCGACCACGATGAGCAGGGTGCCGCCCAGCAGGGCCGCCATGCCCCGCCGATCGTCCCGCCAGAGCAGCAAAAGCCCCAGCAGCGCCGCCCCCAGGGGCAGCAGGACATAGGCCGGCAAAAGCAGCCGGTCGGGGTAGCGGCCCATGGCTTCCCGCAGACCGTCGCCGGAGAGGTCGGTGTAGCGGTAGCCGGCTCCCATGTAGTAGAGGGAGCCGGCGGCCTTGCGCAGTGCCGGTTTGACCCGTGCCGCCGGACCGGGCGGCGCCAACCGGGCGGCCTCCGGCTGCTGGCCCTCCACCATCCGGCCCACCCGGGCGTGGAACCGCACCTGTTCAATGGTGCGCGGCAACTGGGGCAGGTAGATCAGCGTTCCCAGGGCCAGGGCGGCGGCCCAGGACGCCAGGGCCCGGCGGCGGCGGGACGGATCCCCGGCCAGCAGGGGCAGGAGAGTGGCCGGGATCAGCAGCACGGCCAGGTGGTGGGTGTAGAGGGCCGCGGCCAGTACCCGGCGCGGAAGCGGCCCAGGCCAGCACGGAGATGGCGCCCCGCCGCCGGCGGGCCACTGTTTGAAGCAGGAAGAATAGCAGCGCCAGCAGGGAAAGCAGGGCGTAATTCCTCGCTTCCTGGGAGATCTGGACGTGGTAGGGGGAGAGGGCCAGAATGAGGGCGGCCGCGGCACCGGTCCAGCGGTCATCGGCCTCGCGGCCCAGCAGGAAGACCAGTGGAATGGCGGCGATACCGCAGAGGGCCGAGAGCAGACGCAGCGCCCACTCCTCCTCGCTGCCCGCCAGCTCCATGGTCAGTCCCAGCAACCGGAAATAGAGCGGGGGGAGTTCCACCGGATCGTGGCCGGTGGAGGCCAGCGCGCAACTGATCGCCTCGTCCACCCAGAGACTTTTCTGTCCCAGGCGGAAGAGACGCAGCCCGGCTCCCGCGGCAATGATCAGGACCAGCACCAGCGTCAGGGCCGTGGCCGAGGAGGCGAACCCCCTGCCCGCCGGCCCTCCAGCGGTCGGGGGCCATTCCCCCTGGTAGATGTCGTTCTCTTCCGCTTCCCGGTTTTCCGGCAGTTCCGGCTCCATGAGGTTCTCCGCTCTGTTCGCTCACACCCGATTTTAGCCCTCAGCTTTGACCCTGCGCAAGGCGAGACGCTTCCTCCGGGGTGATGCGGTAGAGGAGGATTGAATATCCCAGCTGGTGGTCCGGGGGGCGGTCCCGCAGCCAGCGGAACCGCCCCGGGGTGCGCTGGAAACCGTAGAGGTTCTGCAGGCGGGTGGCGCTCACCGCGTAAAAACCCGCCTCGGGGTGCAGCTGGTTCTCCGGGCTGACCGCGCGGAAGTTGCTGATCCCGTAAACCTCGGGGGGCGTGGGCCCGAAATATGCCAGACGCAGTTCCTCGTGATCCCCGGCTCCCTCCAGGTATTCCGCCAGAAGTTTCAGGTCCTGGCCCCAGTCGAGGTTGCAGTCCACCATCATCCGGTAGCCGTTTTCCGGCCCGCCGGACAGCCGGTTGAAGTGGGCCAGGTGGTGCGGGTGGATCGCCAGGCACGCTGCGGCATGGAACACCAGCAGAACGACCACTGCGGCGCGCAGCGAACGGCTCTCGCGCGACCAGGGCCAGAGACGGCCGCAGAGCAGGAAGAGCAGGGGGTAGATCACCAGCACGTGGCGCAGCCCCACGTTGATCCCTCCGGCCATGCTCACCCCGAGGAAGAAAAGGGCCGGGAGCCAGAGAAACAGCTCGTCGGCCGCGGCGCCCGGCCGTCGCCGGAACCGTATGGCGGCGGTCAGGGCTCCAACAGTTGCGCTGCCGGCCAGCAGCAGCGCCGGGATGGTGCTCTTGATCAGGACTGCCGCCGGAAAGTAGTACCACCAGCCGGTGAGCGAGAGTTTGCCGAAGAGAAAGGCGTTCATCCGGGCGTCTTTGACGATGAAGACGCCATGGAGCCAGAGTCGCAGCGGGTCGGCGAGGAACCCCCACAACCCGGAGGAGGCGGCGGCCCCGGTGGAGGCGCTGAAGGCGGGGACCAGAAAGAGGCGGCAGCCGGTCCAGACCACGGCCAGGGCGCAGACAGCGGCCAGGGCCAGGTGTTCCGCGATGCGAGTCAAAGAGCGGTTCGGATCGTCCTGGGGAAGTTCCCGCCGCAGGACCAGCCGGCGGATCACGAAGGCCACGATCAGCGGCGGCAGCAAGACCAGGGCGCTGTGTTTGCTCAGCAGGGCCAGACCCGCGGCCAGGCCCATCCAGACAGCGCGCCGGCGACCCGGCGCCGCGGCGCAGCGCCAGCTCGCATGGGCCGCCAGCAGGGCAAAGGCGGCAAACCCGATGTCGACGGTGACCAGCCGGGCATGGGCCAGGATGTTGGGGCTAAGCGCGTAGAGCGCCAGGGCGCAGAGGCCCCCGGCCTCACCGTAGAGCCGCTGGGCCCAGGCAAAGAGCAGCAGGCCGGTGAGCAGGGAGATCGCCAGGGCGGCGGCCCGGCCGCGGGCCAGCAGGACGTCCGGGTGGCGCCCGGTGTCAAAGGGGAAGGTCTGTTTCCAGGTCCCGGTTTTTGTCCGCGGGGCGGTGTCCCCGGTCGGGCCGCCGGTGGTTTCGGTCCCGGTGAGTTCCAGACCGGTGAGGGGCAGGGCGGTGAGAACGTTGACCAGCGGCGGGTTGATCAGCTCGTCCGGTTCCGGAATCCTGGTGTAGACCCCGGGCCGCAGGTAGATGTAGCCGTTGCGCAGGTGCTTGTATTCGTCGAAGGTGGCCGACTTCCGTGCCATGCTCTGCAGGCCGAGGAAGCCGTGTGCACCCAGCAGGAACAGCAGGATGATCAGGCCCGGCCTACACCACCAGCGCCACCCGCCGTTCATCGCCGCCCCTCCCCGGTGCCGGTGGCGGGAGGGACCGCCTCCAGCCGGTAGATCTTGAGCGGGATGGCCGGGATGGAGAAGTCGGCCTCCCGCACCGGCCGGATCCCGGCCCTGATCAGCTGCTTCCCGTTCTCGCCCTCCACCTCGGGGCTGGTGGCGGAGAAGAGGTAGAAGAGGTCGGCCTTGCGGAACAGGTCGAGGTCCAGGCCCTTGCGCCGCGGCAGGTGGATCACGGCCATGGGGTGGCTGACGTAACCAAAGGCCGGTTCCCGGAGGTCCAGCGCCGGTTTGCCGGTGAGCACGGTTTTCCCCGGGTGGTGCTGTTCGAGGTGGGCTGCCGCGGCCCGCTTGGCGGCCAGCACTTCCTCATAGGCCAGGTCGCTCTCGTAGTATTCCCGGGGGCGGGGGAGGGTGTAGTCGCGGAACCAGCCGGAGGTGAACAGGGGGAGCGACAGCGCCAGCAGCAGGGTCAGGCCGGCCATCGGCCGTTGCCCGGCCAGTTTTCGCGCCCCGGCCGCGGCAAGCAGGAAGAACGAGGGATAGAGCGGCAGCAGGTAACGGGGGAAATCATAGGCATAACAGGAGAAGAAACCGATGAAGAAGACATATGGCAATCCCAGCGCCGTTGCCAGCTCCCAACCCCGCGGCCCGGGCCGGGCCTGGTGGCCGGGCGCTGCGGATCGCAGCAGGACACTGGCTCCCCCGATGATGAACAGGGCCGGGACCCACATCCACTTCAGCAGCAACAACTGGCGCAGCCAGTATCCCACCCGGGCCAGCAACGGCCCGGCTGTCAGGCCCAGGTCGGCGGTGTTCTCCGGGTGAAACATCCAGCCATAGTGCAGGCGGCAGGAGAGGGCCCAGAGGAGGAAGACGCCCACGGGCAGGCCGGCAGCCAGCAACAATGGCCATCGGATCGATTTCCCGCCGGGGAGCTTCCCGGTGCCCGGTCGCAGCAGCGGCAGCAGCAGCGCGGCCAGCAGGCCGGCGATGATGAAGATGCCGGGGTGCTTGGTCAGCACCAGGGCCGCGCCAAACAGGGCCAGGGGCAGCGGCCGGGCGGAGAGGCCGTAGAAGAGCGTCATCACTGTAAAGGCGGTGAGCGGGATGGCCAGGCGGACCAGCCCTGCCTGGCAGAAGAAGAGCGGGCAAAAGAGCAGTAACAGCGAGGCGGCGGCCCCGGTGCCGCGGCCGAAAAAGGCCTCACCCAGCCGCCAGGTATAGAGCAGTGCCAAAAAGGCGAAGAAGAGGATCAGTCCATGGGACACCGCCAGGCTGGTGCCGAAGAGGCGGTAGGCTTCGGCCAGCAAACGGAAGTAGAAGGGCGGGTGGACCTCGTCGGGAATGAAGAGCTGCCCCGGTTCCTCCAGCAGCAGCAGGCCGTTGGGCACCACGTAGGCCTGACCGTCGCCCCACACCGGCAGGGAGAGGGAGGGCCACTTCAGCCCCAGCAGCAACAGGGCCAGCAGCAGGGGAAACCCCCAGCGATACGCGGCCGCTGCCGCCGTCCGGGTCATCGTCCGGTCCCCCTGTCCGGCCCCCTCCCGGCCAGCAGGTGGCGGGCAGTGGCCAGAGCCGAGGCAACGAGGATCAGGTCGAGCATCACCGTATAAAAGAGCACGGACCGCAGCATGAACAGGGTCCCCCGCTCGCGTTGGATAAAGCCGTAGAACCGCCGGTTGACCCAGATGGCCGCGGCCAGCGACAGCAGGGTCAGCAGCCAGAGCGGCAGCGAACCGGTGAGGAGCGCCGGCAGCAGGCCGGCGGTGAACAGACCGGAAAAAATTCCCCCCAGCTTCATCTCGGTGGAGGCGCTGCCCGAATCGGTGAACAGCGCACTCTGGTCCAGGGCATAGCGGGTCCAGGTGTAGCTCTTGCGGGCCGCGTTTTCCAGTGATTTCCACACGGTGAATCCAAAGTCGTGGCGCACCAGGATGGTGGGGTCGGCCACCACCTCCACGCCGTCTCCCCGCATCTCGCGGCAGAGGTGCACGTCGGCGGCCAGCCCGTCCAGTTTGCCCATGATCGGCTCCTCGGGGAACCCGCCATGGTCGAGGAAGAGCTTTCTGGGGAGCACCATGGCATGGGCCGCCACATAGTCGGGGCGTGCGAGCTTTGTCTCGAAGTAGTGGACGTGGAGCGACTGGAAGGAACTGGCAAAAAGATGGCGGTCCGCCGGGATGGTGGTGTAGGTCCCGCCCACAATCCGCCGGGGGCGGCCGGTTGCCGCTTCAACGGCCCGGCCCAGGGTCTCCGGCTCCACCAGGCAGTCCTGGTCGGTGATGAACAGGATGTCGCCGCGGGCCTGCCGCGCACCCTCGTTCCGGGCGAACCCGGCGCCGCGGTTCCGGTCCAACCGCACCAGCCGCACCGGGAACCGGGCGATCAGCTCCGCCGAGCGGTCGGTGCTGGCATCGTCCACCACCACCGTTTCGAAATCGGTGAAGCCGGAGGTGCCCAGGGCCTCCAGGGTCTGCTGGATGATGTGCTCCCCGTTGTACACGGCGATGATCACCGATAGCCGCGGAGTGTGGTCGGACGAATCGGTCACAATGGTGCCTTTAGGGCCGACAGCGGGTGCTGGTCAATGTTGATTGTTCAAAACAAAGGACTTTTGACGCGAGCCAGAATCTACCACATCAGTGGCGGCGAATCAACTTTCCCGGCGGGGGTGGTCAGGCCAGGCTGGCCTGGGCCCGGTGAGCATAGCCGCCTTCCAGGTAGCGGCCCGGGGCCGGGGCCGGCAATCCAGGCCGCTCATAGTCATCGAACCAGTGGGCGTGGGGATTGCAGCGGCGAATCATGAATTGCCCGCTGTCCAGATCAACGGCAGCACGGTGGAACTTGAAGAAGATGTGACGGTCAGTCTTCCCCACCACTTCGATCTTGCCCTCGGCATGGGACATGACGAGACGTGCCTGTTTGGCCAGGCCGGAGACCATCGACTTGGCGGCATCGAAAATCCGGTAGCCCTCTTCCACGGGAACCGAATACGGCTTGTTGCCCAGGGCCGGGCGGCACTGGAAAACGTAGTATGGACTGACACCCAACGCGGCCAGACCGCTGAACAGGTCGGCCAGCACTGTCGGGGAATCGTTGATCCCCCGGATCAGCGGGGTCTGATTGAGCAGCACCGCACCGGCCTGGCTCAGCATCCTGATTCCTTCCACCGACGGCTCGGTAACTTCCCGCGGATGGTCGAAGTGATTCATGATGTAGATCTGTTTCCCCCGGATGATCACCTGCCGGATCAGTTCCGGCAGGGAAGGATCTTCCACCACGCGGAACGGGTCGAAAGCGAGCATCTTGGTCCCGATGCGGATGATCCGGATGTGGTCGATGTCCATCAGCCGGCCGATTATCGATTCAAGCCGGGACGGGGGCAGGGTCAGCGGATCGCCTCCGGTGATCAGCACATTGGTGATCTCCCGGTGACGCCGCAGATAGTCCACTGCGCCGGTGAGATCGCGCAGCTGGTCCTTGCGGCTGTCGAGAAAGATCCGCTTGCGGAAACAGTATCGGCATTTCCCGCCGCAGGTGTTGCTGGCCAGCAGCAGGGCAGTGGAATTGTATTTGTGCTGCAGGCCGGGGATGACCGTGTGGTCCTGTTCGTTGGAGGCATCCAGACGGCCCCACGCGTGAAGTTCATGGAGATCGGGCACGATCAGCCGTCGGATGGGGTCGTCCGGGTCATCCCAGTCGATCAGCGAGAGGTAATGTTCACTGGCCTGGAACGAGAACCGGTTCACCACTTGTTGCAGAACGCGTTTTTCCTCTTCGCCGAGATGCTGAACTGCCGCGAGACTGGCGATATATTTTGTGCTCATGAGGGTCTTTTTACGTAAATGATCAGGGTCTCATGATCCATGAAGACCGGCAGTTGATCGATTTAAATTGTCGATTTCACCCCCCGGGATAAGGAATCCTCTTCCAGGATGGTGTGGATCTGAAAATGTTGTGATGTATCGCCCGATCGAGTGGATCGTCAATACGATCCCGGATACCCGGGATCCCTGTCTCGGGTATCGATCATGAACGGGCGGGATACCAATAACTGGGCATCATCTGGCGGTTCCGCAGCCGGGATAGGGCCGTCTGGACTCGGAAGATTGTCATAATCTATAACCCGAAGCCGACGGGACCGTTAATCCGCACATTCCGGACTCACCATTGGTGACTCCGGAGAATTTCAACGCGTACCGTTGCCCTGAACACTATTTACGGTTACACTAAATATAGATTACACAATAGTTATTGTCAAGGCACGGGTCTGGACGGCCCGCTGCCCGGGTTGCCAAAATAGACTTTTCACCAATGGTGAACGGTAGATGAACAGAGGCATGTGGCGGTCCAGGGCAGCGGCAGTGATCATTACGGCTCTGGCGGCATTCTTCCTGCTCAGTGCGGTCAGGCCCGACGAGATCTATTTTCGCGTTGACGATTTCGGACACCTGGCTTTCTGCCGTCACGTGGTGCAGACGGCATCCGAGGCGCCTGACGGGTCCGGGGCGGGTTTTCCCGGCCGTCTGGTTCTCGCTGCGGTTTCCCCAGGAGATCATTTTTCCCACGTTCATCCCGGCAGACCGGTGACCAACCTCTTCCGTGTTCTGCTCTATGTTGGTCTGGGGGAGAATCCGGCAGCATACCAGACCGTTCTCCTGCTGTTGCTGGTGCTGCTGGCCGCCCTGCTGGCCGAACTGGCCGGCTATCTTTCCGGAAGTACCATCGGCGGTGCCCTTTCTGCGCTGCTCTTCATCTCCTGCCCGCCGGTGGCCGGCCTGTTGGCCTGGACCAGCCATCTCAACCTGGCCCTGGGCCTGCTGCTGGCTGCTGCTGGCCTGCGGCTGACCTTCTGGTTCATGATCGACGGGAAACGGGCAGGCCTGTTCCTCGGTTTCCCCCTGCTGCTGGCCGCGCTGTTCACCAGGGAAACCGAGCTTTTTGTCATTCCCGTGGTGCTGGCCGCGGCGGCTGCGGGGGGCGGGCCGCGACGCGGCCGTTGGGAGCGTTTCGGTCCGGCGCTCTTTTACCTCGGACTCTCTGTGCTCCTCTGGGCCATCCCGTCCTTCCGGGCCCGCTCCGGTGGCGGGGTCGCCCTCGCCGACCTGTCGCTCACTTTCCAGCTGGTTTGGATCACCTTCCTCGTCCAGGCCGGAACTGTGCTGAAAAGCCTGGCCTGGTTCCTGCTGCTGCCCCTGGCACTGCTCCGCCCGGCGCCGGAAGGGAAAGGGCTGTCCGTGGCCGGCGGCCGCGCCGGAATGACGGTCCTGGCCCTGGCGGCACTGCTTCTGCTGTTCCTTCCCGGGGGGATTTTTCACGTGACCCTGCTGGCTGTGCTCCTGGCCGTTGCCTTTCTCAGCGGCGGTCGGACAGTAACCGTGGGGCTGGCCTGGTCCGCCGCGGCCGGGCTGCCCATCCTGGTCTATGGCGCATTTGCCGGCCGATACGCAGTGGAACCGCTGTTCGGCCTCTGCCTGGCCCTCTCCCCGCTGCTGGGCGCGGCCTGGGACGGGCTGATCCGGTCCGGCGGGACCGCAGCGACTGGCAAGCGCGGTCTCCGCCGGTTTGCCTCTGCAACACTGCTCGGGCTGACGGCCCTGCAGTTGTTGTTCAATTGCTGGCCCGACACGGTGTTGGGGGCGGTCCGTAAACCAGGTCTGTTGCGGCGCAGCGCACACTGGGGTGAGGGGCTGGTGCGGGCCGTTGAATCGAGAGCCGATGGTTTTGTCACCTTTGCCGGCCGGGTTCCCGGCGGTTGGCGGCTGGTGGAGGGGTGGCGGCGGCCGGAGGATCCCCAGCATCCCGTGGAGGAGACCCTCTTCCTCTGGCACGACCCCGAGGGCCGTTATCTCCGCCTCGGCACCTACTATTCGCCCATGGAGCCGGACCTGCCCATCTGGGCCCTGCGGGCCGAGGGGGGACGCTCCTGGGAGTGGAACCGCTGGTTCTGGCGTTCGGCGCAGATCAAGGGACCGGGCCGGATGCTGCCCCGTCTGGGCGGCCTGAAGACCCTGACCAACGCCGCCCCCGGCGGGACCACCGTTCCTCTGGCCGGCCGGCTGTGGGCCGGCGACGTCTGGGACCATGCCCGGCTGGTGGCCGCGGTGCCCCAGCTGTCGGACGCCGTGTCCGGGCTGGAGCTGTTCACCCATTACCGCCACGTGGCCGAGGACCTGGGCGCCGACGAGCGGCAGGCCATGGTCCTCTTCGAGACCGCCCGCCTTTTCTTCCACGAGGACGGCCGTTGCGATGCCTATGAAAAACACCTCCTCGACCGCATCGCCCTCGGCTGGGAGACCGAGCGCTGAGACGGTCGTCATCCCGGCTCATTCTGTGGCATACTGACTGACGTCGTCCCATACAATCCCAAGGAGTCTGCTCATGAATCTGGAACAGGAAAAACTGACCCAGGCCGCCGAGATCCTGCGGCAGCTGGACATCGACCTCTGGCTCACCTTTGTCCGCGAAACCGAAGTGACCCGCGACCCCTCGCTGGACATGATCCTGGGCACCGGCTGCACCTGGCAGTCGGCCTTCATGGTCACTGCCGGCGGCGAGACCATCGCCCTGGTGGGCAGCCTGGACAGGGCGAACATCGAGACAACCGGGCTCTTCCGGGAGCTCACCGGCTACGTCAAGGGGATCGACGAGGAACTGCTCAAGGTGTTGCAGCGTCTCGATCCGCAAAAAATCGCCATCAACTATTCCACCGACACACCGGTGGCCGACGGCCTGACCCACGGCATGTATATCAAGCTCCTCGAGTATCTCGAAGGCACACCGTATGCCGACCGCCTGGTATCGGCCGAGCCGGTGATCGCCGCCCTGCGCGGCCGCAAATCGGAGAGTGAACTGAGCCTGATCGAGGGCGCCATCGCCGAGACCATCGGCATCTTCGATAAACTGGGCGGCTGGCTCCGCCCCGGGGTGACCGAGAAGGAGGCCGCGGCCTTTGTCATCGCCGAGCGGGAGAAAACAGGGCTGCCGCCGGCCTGGGACGAGGAGCACTGCCCGGCCATCTTCACCGGCCCCGACTCGGCCGGGGCTCACGCCGGGCCCACCAGCCGCACGGCCGAACCGGGCCACGTGCTGAACATCGACTTCGGGGTGCGCAAGGGCGGCTACTGCTCGGACCTCCAGCGCACCTGGTATTTTCTTCGGGAAGGGGAGACAACGGCCCCGGAGGAGGTGCTGCGCGGTTTCCAGACGATCCTCGACTCGGTGACCCTGGCCGCGGAGTTCCTCCGGCCGGGAGTCATGGGCTGGGAGGTGGATGACAAGGCCCGCAGCCACATCACCACTGCCGGGTACGAGGAATACCCCCATGCCCTGGGTCACCAGGTGGGCCGGGTGGCCCACGACGGCGGCGGCCTGCTCTGTCCAAAGTGGGAGCGCTACGGCCAGCTGCCCTACCTGAAGGTGGAGGAGGGACAGGTCTACACCCTGGAACCGCGGCTGCCCATCGCCGGCCACGGGGTGGCCACCATCGAGGAGATCGTGGTGCTCACCGCTGACGGCTGCCGCTGGCTCTCCCCGCGCCAGACGGAGATCTGGCTGGTGCCTTATAGCAGGTAGTTCTTCAGGTTGAGGTGTGACGTCGATTCAGAGGAGAGCTGTCACATGTATCGACCGATCCCGGCTCACACAGCGGATCGAAAACCTCACGGGCCCGGTCACATGCTTTTCATATACCGAGCGCCCGTCAATTGGCCAAAGATGCGCGTTCTAATCACGGTTACAATCGGTTGCCTGTTGCTGACCAGTTCACTGTCTGCCCCGCCTCGCGCATGCACATCCTTTTCCCTCGACACTTCCCACGGTCCGTTTCTCGCGGCAAACCTTGATTTGACCACCGGCGAGGGTCACCTTTTCATCAACCGGCGCGGCATCGCCAAGGAAGGCTACTTCACCGGCACATCTGGCGAAACCGCGAAATGGGTCTCCAGGTACGGAAGTGTGACGTTCAACCTGGTGGGGCGCGAACTGCCGTGGAGCGGGATGAACGAGGCCGGCCTGGCCATGAGCACGATGCAGCTCATGGCCTCGAGGTGCCCGGACCCCGATGAGCGGCCGCCGCTCAGCGAAGCCCTGCTGGTCCAGTATGTGCTGGACACCTGCCGCAGCGTCGAGGAGGTCTTCGAGGCCGTTTCACCGGTGAGGCTGACCCAGCACGAGTGCTCCAGTCACTACATGGTGGTGGACGAAAACGGGGAGTGCGCAACACTCGAATTTCTGGACGGCCGGTTCGTCTATCACACCGGCGAGAACCTGCCGGTCAGGGCCCTGGCCAATGCGCCTTATGATGCCGGAGTTGCATTTATTGAAAGGGGCGTTATTCCGGCGGACAATCCGGGTCGGTCTGTCCAGCGTGTTGCCGCCGCGGCGGACAGTATTCAGCGCTTCAACCCCGAAAAAGGCGTCTCACCGGTGGACTACTCGCTTCAGGTGTTGACCAAAACGGTGGTGGCCCCCAGGAGCTGGTGGAGCGACTGGTTCGGCGAACCTGTACACCAGATGGAACGTGGTCTTCGACATCGCCAGGCGGGAAGTCCACTTTCGCACCGTGGCCGGTCCCGCTGTCCGGCGCCTCTCGCTGAGCAGCTTCGACCTCTCCTGCGAGGCGCCGCTGTTGATGCTGGACGTCAACGTCGGTCTGGAGGGGAGAATCGACCGCTCCTTCGGTTCCTACAACCACGATGTCAACCTGGAAACGTTCCGTACGTTTTGCGATATGTGGGGGATCGAGGTCTCGGAGGAAAATGCCGTCAAACTGATACGGTTCTTCGAGAGTTTTGAATGCGCACCGGGAGGAATGCCGATGGATTCCGAAAAGCTGAAAGCGTTCGCGTCGAACTACACGTCGGCCTGGTGCAGTCAGGATGCCGCTCGTGTCGCTTCATTTTATTCCGAGAGCGGTTCGCTGAAGATCAATGAGGGGAGCCCGTCGGTTGGGCGCGCGGCGATCTCCGCCGCGGCACAGGACTTCATGACCGCTTTTCCGGACATGATTGTGGCCATGGACGACATCAGCGTGGCTGATGACCACTGTGTGTATCGCTGGACCCTGACCGGCACGAACACCGGTCCTGGAGGCTCCGGCAGGGCCGTGCGGATCAGCGGGTACGAGGAATGGACCTTCGGCGATGAAGGCCTGATCGCAGTGTCCCTGGGGCATTTCGATGAAGCCGACTACCAGAGGCAGGTCGTTGGCGAGAGCGGGGAAGAGTAGCCGATAGGGGCTCCACGGTTGGGACGACAGGATGGACTAGGGGCCCGGGTTTCGTTTTTCCGGTTTTCGCCAGCGTTCGTGGAGGATGCGGAAGAGGAAGGAGAAGCCGTGGCGGAAGGCGAAGCTCTTGGCCCGGCCGCCCTGGCGGGCCCGCTCGTGGGAGCGGATCTGGCCGATGCTCAGGCCGAGGCGCTTGGTGTTGGACAGCAGCTCGATCTCGATGGAGAAGTCCTCGGCGGTGTAAGTGAAACTGTCGAAGACCGTGCGGTCAAAGATCTTGAACCCGTTGAGCGAGTCGTTGAGCTGGACGCCGAAGAGGGTGGAGAAGACGGTGGTGAGGAAAAGGTTGCCGTAGCAGCGGGAAAAGGTGTACTCGTCACTGCCGCCGATCAGCCGGTCGGCCACCACCAGGCCATAGCCCTTGCGGAACTCCTCCCAGAGCAGCGGGATATCCTCGGCGCGGTGGGAATAGTCGGCGTCGAGCATCAGGAAGGTCTGGTGCCGGGCCGCGGCAAAGCCCTTCCGCAAGGCAACGCCCTTGCCGTGGGCCGGCCCGTCAATGCCAAGCAGCGTGCAGTCCAGGCCTTCCACCGCGCGGGCCGTGCCGTCCGATGATCCGTCGTCCACCACGATGACTTCGTGGTCCAGGCCCATCTCCCCCAGCACCCGGAGACAGTCGCCCACCACCAGGCCGATGGTCTGCTCCTCGTCACGTGCGGGGATGATCACCGAGATTCCGCTGTCACTCTCCAGAGCCATTGCTTCTCACGGTCCAGCAGATCGCCCGCTTCGCCGGGCGACCACGTTGTTTCATCTGTCCGGCCGCTCAGAGCGGGCAGGCCGGTGGCGGCCTCGAGGATTTCCACCTCGTAGCCCTCAGCGCCGTCAACGGGGTCCCACTGCAGGATCAATGGGGTCCCCGGTTCGGTAAGCTCCAGGGGCCGGGCCTGATGTACGGGGAGGATCGGCATCCGGCCGCTGCCTGCGGTAAGCCAGAGCAGCAGGCCCACGGCCGCGGCTGTTGCCGCGGCCAGGGCCGCCGTCTGGATGTGGATCGGTTTCATCGGAGCGTTATTCCGGCTTCACCCGCTTGGAGAACCAGATCATGTAGGCGCAGAGGCAGAGGAACATCACGAAGCCCAGCAGTTCACCGCCCATGGACTCCTCGGCCCAGTGCTCGAGGTGCAGCATGTTCATCAGCGACCAGCCTTCACCATTTAACTTCATGCCGAAGAAGTTTATCGCCGCTGCGAGCACACCCATGATCGCGCCGCCGGCAATGAAGCCGGAGGCGATCAGTGTTCCCTTCTCCTTGCGGGCCAGGTTCAGCTTCTCGTCCTTTGAGCCGGTGGAGACGATGTGGGCGATGATCCCGCCGGCCAGGATCGGCGCGTTGAGATGGATCGGCAGATACATGCCCAGGGCGAAGGCCAGCGGCGGCACGCCGATCATCTCCAGTACGATGGCCATGAAGATGCCGGCCAGGTAGGCCAGCCAGGGCGCCGGTTGACCGGTCATCAGCGGTTCGATCACCGCCGCCATGGCCGAAGCCTGGGGCGCTTCCAGACCGCCGGGACCGAACCCGTACGTCTGGTGCAGCATCAGGATCACCACGCCCACCGATGCGGCGGAGACAATGGTGCCCAGAAACTTCCACCGTTCCTGGGTCCGCGGCGTGGTGCCCAGCCAGTAGCCGATCTTCAGGTCGGTGATAAAGCCGCCGGCCATGGAGAGGGCGGTGCAGACCACCCCGCCGATGAGCAGCGCGGCCAGAATGCCCTTCTCGCCGGTGAGTCCAACCTTGACCAGGATCACCGAGCTGAGAATCAGGGTCATCAGGGTCATGCCGGAGACCGGGTTGGTGCCGACGATGGCGATGGCCCGGGCGGCCACGGTGGTGAAGAGGAAGGCGATGACGGTGACGATCAGCAGGCCGACGACGGCGTGCCACAGGCTGAAATCCACCACCCCGACGTAGAAGAAGAGGAAGACGCCCAGCAGGGTGGCCACCATCATGGTTACCACCCACTTCATCCGGATGTCGGTCTGCACCCGCTCCTCGGAGACCGGTCCGCCGCTGCGGCCGGCGCCGAAGATCTCGCTGCCCGCCAGCTTGAAGGCGCCGTAGATGATCGAGC
The DNA here is from genome assembly GCA_963836075.1 of uncultured Acidobacteriota bacterium. GTDB lineage: Bacteria > Acidobacteriota > JAQAZP01 > JAQAZP01 > JAQAZP01 > JAQAZP01. Next base: position 810,314 of record CAWIIB010000001.1, on the reverse strand, counting down.
GGGACTTGATGATGCCGATGATCCCGGCGGCGGCGATGCCGCCGATGCCCACGTGCCGGACGTACTCGTAGAAGATGTCGATGGGGGTCATCTGGCTGATGGTCAGGCCGGTCTGGGTCATGAACGGTTCGGGCACCTGGGCGCCGATCATGTAGACCAGCGGGATCAGCACCCACCAGGCGAGGAACGAACCGGCGGCGATGATCGCGGCGTATTTGAGGCCGACGATGTAGCCCAGGCCCATCACCGCCGCGCCGACATTGAGGCGGAACTCCAGTTTCAGCTTGTCATAGACGAAGTTGCCCCAGGTGGTGGTCTGGAACACCGCAGTGGAGACCACTTCCTTCCAGGCGCCGACACCGGAAACCAGGAAGTCGTAGAGGCCGCCCACCGCGGCGCCGATGACCAGGATCTTGGCCTGGTCGCCGCCGGCCTCGCCGGCCACCAGCACCTCGGTGGTGGCGGTGGCTTCGGGGAAGGGGAACTCGCCGTGCATGTCCTTGACAAAGTAGCGGCGGAAGGGGATCAGGAAAAGGATGCCCAGAAAACCGCCCAGCAGCGAGGCGAGGAAGACCTGCATGAAGCTGGCTTCGATGTTCAGGATGTAGAGCCCGGGGATGGTGAAGATGGCGCCGGCCACCACCACACCCGAGGAGGCGCCGATGGACTGGATGATCACGTTCTGGGAAAGGCTGTGCTTCTTGTTGATCAGCACCGACATGCCCACGGCCAGGATGGCGATGGGGATCGCCGCCTCGAAGACCTGACCGATCTTCAACCCGAGGTAGGCCGCAGCTGCCGAGAAGAGCACGGCATAGAACAGCCCGAAGAGCAGCGAGTAGGGCGTCAGTTCGGGCAGGGGGTTATCGTTGGGCACCACGGGGAGATATTCCTCCCCCTCCTTGAGCTTGCGGTAAGCATTTTCCGGCAGACTCAAATTCTGGTTTCCGGAGTGATCCATGGTTCCTCCTCGGGTTTATGCGTCAGCGCTCTTCTCCAGCCAGACCCCGGCCAGCTTTACGATGGTCTCCACCGCCGCCTCCATCCACTGCACCGGCACCCATTCCAGCTTGCTGTGGAAGTTCACCCCGCCGGCAAAGAGATTGGGGGTGAGCAGTCCCATGTAGCAGAGCCGGGCACCGTCGGTGCCGCCGCGGATCAGTTCCTTGTGCGGTTCGTACCCGGCGCGGCGGATGGCCTCCATGGCATACTCCACCGCCCGCGGGTCCTCGTCCAGTTTGAGCCGCATGTTGCGGTACGATTCCTTGATCTCCAGGTCGATCTTGGCTCCGGGCCAGGCCGCGGCCACTTCGTCGCGGATCAGACCCAGCTGTTTGCCCTTCTCCTCCATGCCCTCCAGGTCGAAGTCGCGGATCAGCACCTTGAGCATTGCCTGGTCGGTGCCCCCCTCGATCCCGTGAGGGTGCAGGTACCCTTCCCGTTTTTCAGTGGTCTCGGGAGACATGTTGAAGGGCAGCCGTGAGACGATGTCGGCGGCCACGCGCAGGGCATTGACCATCTTGCCCTTGGCATATCCGGGGTGGACGTTGATGCCCTGGATCTTGAACAGCGCGCCGCTGGCGTTGAATGTCTCGTCCTCGATCTCGCCCAGCACGCTGCCGTCAAGGGTGTAGGCGATATCGGCACCGAACTTTTCCACGTCGAAGAAGTCCACGCCCCGGCCCACCTCCTCGTCGGGGGTGAAGCCGATCTTGATCGGGCCGTGGTGAAGGCTCGGGTCGGAGATGAAACGGTCTAGGGCGGTCATGATTTCGGCGATGCCGGCCTTGTCGTCGGCGCCCAGCAGGGTGGTGCCGTCGGTGGTGACGATGTCGCAGCCCACGGCTGTCTTCAGTTGCGGGTTATCCGCAGCGCGGATCACCTGTTCCGGGTCGCCGGGAAGCTGGATGTCGCCGCCCTGGTAGTTCTGGTGAATCTGCGGCTTGACGTCCTTGCCCGTGACATCGGGCGAGGTGTCCACGTGGGCCAGGAAGGCCACCGCGGGGACCTTGTCCGGGGCCGGGTGGTCCGGTGGCAAGTTTGCCGGCAGGGTGGCGGTGACGTAGCCGTGCTTGTCCAGCTCCACATCCTCCAGGCCGAGGTCGGTCAGTTCGTCACGGAGCAGCTTCAGCAGGTCGAACTGCTTGGCGGTGCTGGGGAAGTCCTCCACGCCTTCAGCCGACTGGGTGTCGATTTTCACGTAGCGCAGGAAGCGGTCAAGAACCGTCTCTTTCATCAGCGGGAATCCTTTCAAAATGTATCTGGCAGGGCAAAACTGCGTCTGGCGGGCGTGGGTGCGGCGTTCGCCCACCGCGCTTCACCGTGTGCCCCGATCCGGGAATGTACGGGCGAATGTACTATGAAAATCAACGGGTTGTCAATTCTGCCACCCGGTGGTTGACGGCGGCCGGCACCCGTTAATCCTCGTCTTCGTCCCTGTCTTTGCCCTCGTTCTCGTCCTGGTCCAGGTAGACATCGGCCAGCACGGCCCGGGCCTCAGCCTCCTTGTAGCGGCGGACCTGGAACTCGGCCGGCCCGGTGATCGGGCTGAAGCCGGTGCCCACCCGTCCAAAGGCGAAGAGGTCCTGGAGCCCTTCGCCCTTGACAAAGAAGTCGATGCCGGCCCCGTCAAGGAGCGACTTGGCCAGGGCCACCACCAGCGGGTCTCCGGTGCGCAGCACCGCCACCAGGGCGTCTTCCTCGTCAATCGCCGGTTCGGCCGGCGGTTCATGGATCAGGTCAACAGTGCACTCGGGACAGCTGGTGATGCCGTCGACATACTCCCCACCGCACTTGGGGCAGAACATGATCCCACCTCCTCCTGATGTTTCCCGGGTTTGCGCTCCCAAATACCATACAACAAGACGGGGACAGCTACCACCTTGTCTATCCCTCCATTTATCAATTGTTTGAAAAAGGCGGGGACAGTTACCACAGTGATTGTGGGTCTTTCTTCAGCTATTCCATCAACAGGTAGGGGTCCCCGTTCCGGCATTTCCGTCTTGATGGAGGAGGGGCTTTGTATTACGCTCCTCATCGGTGCCGGCCGGGCATGAAACCGGCCGGGAGTAGGGGGGAGAGACGATGAAGAGCAGCGGCGAGAACGGGGCAGGGGCTGAAGAGCGATTGCTGGAGGGATTTCCGGTGCCGGGCCTGGACCAGTGGCAGGAGGAGGTGGTCCGCCTGCTCAAGGGGGCGTCCTTTGAAAAACGGATGTTCACCACCACCGTCGAAGGGATTCGGCTGCGGCCGATCTATACCGCCGCCGATACGGCGGGGCTGGAGCATCAACACGTGTCCCCCGGGCTGCCGCCGTTCATCCGCGGCACCGAGGCTCCGGGGCAGCCCGCGATCCGCTGGGAGGTGGCCCAGGAACTGCCATTTGCCGATCCAGCCGAATTCAACCGCCTGCTGCGCCGCGACCTGGAACGGGGGCAGACCGCGGTGAACCTGGTGCTCGACAGCACTTCCATCGACACCCTCGCCGATCTGGAAACGGCCCTGGAGGGGGTGGACCTGGAACAGACGCCGCTCTACGTCGATACCGGTCCGGCGGCCCCGGGATTTGCGGAACTTCTCCGGGCCCTCTGTGCCGGGCGCGATGTTGACGTCAGCCGGTTGACCGGGGCCCTGGGATTCGACCCGATGGCCCGGCACGGCGAACTGCCGGTGAGCCTGGAGCAGGTCTGGGACGGCCAGGCGATGGTTACCCGCTGGGCCGCGGAATTCGCTCCCCGGTTGCGGACAACCGTGATCCAGGGCAGTGCCTGGCACGATGCCGGGGCTGGTGCGGCGGAAGAGCTGGCGCTGGCCATGGCCTCGGCGGTTCAGGCGCTGCGGGAACTGGAGAAGCGGCAGCTGGATCCGGAACAGGCCGCCGGCAGCTGCTGGTTCTGTTTCGCCGTGGGAACCGACTTTTTCACCGAGATCGCCAAGTTCCGTGCCGCTCGCCTGGTCTGGTCAAGAATCGTCGAGGCCTGCGGCGGCAACGGTTCGGCGGCGAAGCTGATTTTTCACGCCCGCTCGTCGGGCTGGAGCAGCACGCTCCTGGACCCGCACACCAACATCCTGCGCACTACCACCGAGGCCTTTGCCGCCATCGCCGGCGGTTGCGGCAGCCTGCACCTCGCGCCCTTTGACGAGCGCTGCGGCCCCCCCGGTGAGCTTTCGCGGCGTCTGGCCCGCAACACCCAGCTGATCCTCCGCGAGGAGTCCCACTTCGACCGGGTGGCCGACCCGGCTGGCGGATCGTGGTATGTGGAAACGCTCACCGACCAGTTGGCCGGCCGGGCCTGGGAACTGTTCCAGGAGATCGAGTCCGGCGGGGGGATGGCGCAGGCTCTGCGCGACGGCCGGCCCCAGCAGATGGCGGCCGCCACCGCGGCGAGGCGCCGGGAACGGCTGGCCGTCAGAACGGACGTGCTGGTGGGCACCAACCGGTACCCGCTCGCCGGCGAGGCGCTGCCGGAAAATATGGTATGGGCGCCAATACCCCTCCGCGGCGGCTCGCCCTTCGAGCAGTTGCGCATCCGGGTGTCGAAAAGCGGCCCGCCCCGGGTGTTGCTGGCGGCCATGGGACCGCCGGCCGGGTACATGGCCCGGCTGGAGTTCATCCGCAGCTTCTACCAGGTGGGCGGGTTCCGGGTGCTGGGGGACCTGGAATTCCACACGGAGGAAGAGGTGGCGGCCGCACTGCTGGAGCACCGCCCGGCCGCGGTCTGTATCGTCTCCCGTGACGACCGTCACGACGAACTGGTGCCCCGTCTGGCTGCCCGGTTGCTGGCCGTGGATCCGGACCTCGTGCTGCACCTGGCCGGCGGGCCGGCGGAGAAGGAGGAGCGATTCCGGGAGGCCGGGATCCGCCGGAGGATCACCCTCCGCTCGGATGTCCTGCAGATCCTCTGCGAACTGGCCGAACAGGCGGGGGTGTTGTCATGAGCCGCATACCCGATTTTTCCAACGTTTCCCTGGATCATGCCTATTCCACCGGCGGCAGTACCGCCTCCGGCAGCCCGGACCGCTGGATGACCAACGAGCGCATCGGCGTCAGACCGCTCTACACGGCGGCCGACATGGCGGGCCTGGAGCACCTCGACCACCTCGCCGGCCTGCCGCCCTTCCTTCGCGGGCCTTACGCCACCATGTATGTCACCCGGCCCTGGACGGTGCGGCAATACGCCGGCTTCTCCACCGCCGAAGAGTCCAACGCCTTTTACCGCCGCAACCTGGCCGCCGGGCAAAAGGGGCTCTCCGTGGCCTTCGATCTGGCCACCCACCGGGGGTATGACTCGGACCACCCCCGGGTTGAGGGGGACGTGGGGATGGCCGGCGTGGCCATCGACTCGGTGCTGGACATGAAGATCCTCTTCGACAACATCCCGCTCAACCGCATGTCGGTCTCCATGACCATGAACGGCGCGGTACTGCCGGTGCTGGCGTTCTACATCGTCGCCGCGCTGGAGCAGGGGGCGCGGCTGGACGAGCTGGCCGGCACGATCCAGAACGACATCCTCAAGGAATACATGGTGCGCAACACCTACATCTACCCCCCAGCGGAGTCGATGCGCATCATTGCCGACATTTTTTCCTTCACCGCGGCCAGCATGCCGAAGTTCAACAGCATCTCCATCTCCGGTTACCACATGCAGGAGGCCGGGGCCACCGCCGACCTGGAACTGGCTTACACCCTGGCCGACGGTCTGGAATACCTGCGCACCGGGATCGTCGCCGGCCTGGACATCGATCACTTCGCGCCACGGCTTTCCTTCTTCTGGGGCCAGGGGATGAACCACTTCATGGAGGTGGCCAAGATGCGTGCGGCGCGCCTGATCTGGGCCCGGATCGTCAAGCAGTTCGATCCCCGGGACCCCAGGTCCATGGCCCTGCGCACCCACTCCCAGACCTCCGGCTGGAGCCTGGCCGAGCAGGACCCGTACAACAACGTGGTGCGCACCTGCATCGAGGGGATGGCCGCCGCCCTGGGTGGAACCCAGTCGATGCACACCAATGCCCTGGACGAGGCCATCGCCCTGCCCACCGACTTTTCCGCACGCATCGCCCGCAATACCCAGCTCTACCTCCAGGAGGAGACCGGGATCTGCCGGGTGGTGGACCCCTGGGGCGGTTCGTACTATCTCGAATCGCTGACCCACCAGCTGGCGCACCGGGCCTGGGGTCACATCCGGGAGGTGGAGGAACTGGGGGGCATGGTCAAGGCGGTGGAGAGCGGCCTGCCCAAGATGCGCATCGAGGAATCGGCGGCCCGGCGCCAGGCTCATATCGACTCGGGCCAGGAGACCATCGTCGGGGTCAACCGCTACCGGCTGGAACACGAGGATCCCATCGACATCCTCGAGGTGGACAACAGCGAGGTGCGCCGGCAGCAGGTACACCGTCTGGAAAAACTCCGCCGGGAAAGGGATAATGGGGCGGTGGACCAGGCGCTGGCCGCTCTGGCCCGCTGCGCCCGCACTGGCGAGGGCAACCTTTTGGAGCTGTCGGTGCAAGCGGCCCGGGCCCGGGCCAGCCTCGGTGAGATCTCGGGAGCCCTGGAGGGTGTCTGGGGCCGGCACAAGGCAGAGATCCGGACAATCTCCGGTGTCTACTCCGGAGAATACGGCGGGGGAGAAGAGATCGAGAACTTTGCACAGTTGATCAAGGCCTTTGAGCAGCAGGAGGGGCGCCGCCCGCGCATACTGGTGGCCAAGATGGGCCAGGACGGACACGACCGCGGGGCCAAGGTGGTGGCCACCGCCCTGGCCGACCTGGGGTTCGACGTGGATGTGGGGCCGCTGTTCCAGACGCCGGAGGAAGCCGCCCGTCAGGCGGTGGAGAACGATGTGCACATGGTGGGATTCAGCTCCCTGGCCGCCGGGCACAAGACCCTGCTCCCCAAGCTGACCAGTGCCCTGGAGGACCTGGGCCGCGGGGACATCATGGTGGTGGTGGGCGGGGTGATCCCGGCGCAGGACTACGACGAACTGCGCCGGGCCGGAGCCGCGGCCATCTTCGGCCCGGGCACGGTGATCCACCACGCGGCCGGTCTGCTGCTGGAGGAACTGAACCGACGCCTGGGGTATTCGCTTGAGTAAAAGACCACTCAAAAAGAAGAAGTCGGCCCTGAACGTGGTGCAGGGTGTGCGGGGTGGGCACGAGGGGTTGCCCGGCAACCGACCGCCGGCAACGGGCTCTGACGCGGCCCGGCGGCCGGAGGTCAGCGTGACGGACCTGGCCGAGGGCGTCATTTCCGGTGACCGCGGCCGGCTGGCCCGGGCCATCACCCTGGTGGAATCCAACGCCCCCGAGCACTTCCAGCAAGGTCAGGAGTTGCTCAAACGTCTGCTGCCCCACACCGGCGGGTCGGTGCGGGTGGGGATCACCGGTGTGCCGGGAGCGGGGAAGAGCACACTCATCGAAACCCTCGGTGCGGAACTCACCGGCCGGGGGCACCAGGTGGCGGTCACCGCCGTGGACCCCTCCAGCAGCCGCAGCGGCGGCTCGATCCTCGGCGACAAGACACGGATGGAACGGCTGGCCGTCAACGGCCATGCCTTTATCCGTCCCTCACCCTCCGGCGGCACCCTGGGCGGGGTCTCCCGCAAGACCCGGGAGACGATCCTGCTTTTCGAGGCTGCTGGTTATGATGTTGTGCTGGTGGAAACCATCGGGGTGGGCCAGTCCGAGATCACCGTCCGTTCGATGGTCGACTTTTTCCTGCTGGTGCTGGTGGCCGGGGCCGGGGACGAACTGCAGGGGCTCAAGCGGGGGGTGATGGAACTTGCCGATACGGTGCTGGTGAACAAGGCCGACGGGGACAACCGGCGGGCCGCGGAGCTGACCCGCGCCGAGTACCAGCAGGCACTGCACTACATCCGGCCGGCCACCGAGGGCTGGACCACCAGGGCGGTCACCGCATCGGCCCTCACCGCCGCCGGTGTTGCGGACCTCTGGCAGATGATCGAGACCTTTGTCCGCTCAACCTCGGACTCCGGTGTCTTTCAGCAGCGACGACGCCACCAGGAACGGGACTGGATGCACGCCCTGCTCAGCCAGCAGCTGCGGGAGCGGTTCCTGGCCCACCAGGCGGTGGGGGACAGGTTGCCGCAGCTGGAAGCCTCGGTGATGGCGGGGGAAATCACCGCCACGGCGGCGGCCCGGGAGCTGCTGGATCTCTTCAGCGGCTAGACCACGGCCCGTTCGCCCAGCGCGCGGCGGACGCCGCGGAGCAGTTCCTGCACGGTGAGCGGCTTGTTCAGCAGGTCCACCCCTTCGTCCAGGATTCCGTGGTGCACGATCACGTCGTCGGTGTAGCCCGACATGAAGAGCACCGCCGTTCCCGGGAAGCGCGGCTGCAACCGTTCCACCAGTTCCGGGCCGCTGATCCCGGGCATGACCACATCGGTGAGGATCAGGTGCAGGGGGCCCGACATGCGCTCCGCCGCCGCCAGCGCGGCTTCCCCGTGCTCGGCCTCCACGATGCGGTAGCCGTGGTTCTCCAGGGTCTCCACCAGCAGCCGCCGCACCGCCTCCTCGTCTTCCACCAGCAGGATCGTTTCCGTGCCCTGCTCTTCGTCCGGACCGGTTGCCGCCTGATCCTCGTGGTCACCCTGTTTTGCGGTACGCGGGAAATACATGCGGAACGAGGTCCCTGCACCCGGTTCGCTGTCCACCAGGATAAATCCGCCGCTCTGTTTGACGATCCCGTAGACCGTGGCCAGGCCCAGGCCGGTTCCCTTGCCCTTTTCCTTGGTGGTGAAAAAAGGTTCGAAGATCTGCCGGCGGGTGGTGCGGTCCATGCCGGTGCCGCTGTCGGCCACCTGGAGCACCACATGATCGCCGGGGCCGATGGCGAACTGGCCGTGGAGGTCCGGTTCGTCGAAGGTGATGTTTTCGGTGCTGATGTCCAGCACGCCGCCTTCCGGCATGGCATCCCGGGCGTTGATGATCAGGTTCATCACCACCTGCTCGATCTGGCCCGGGTCGGCCTCCATGGTCCAGAGACCGGAGTGGAACCTGGTCACCAGCTGGACCGATTCACCCAGCAGCGGCCGCAGCATCTTTTCCATGTCGCTGATCAGGCTGTTCAGCTGCAGCACCTTGGGCTTGAGAATCTGTCGCCGGCTGAAGGCCAGCAGCTGGCTGGTCAACGAGGCGGCCCGGCGGCCGGCGGAGTCGATGAGGGCCACCTGCCGGTGTGCCGGGTCGCCGGTGCCCAGACTGGACAGCAACAGCTCCGAATAGCCGAGGATCACGGTGAGCAGATTGTTGAAGTCGTGGGCCACGCCTCCGGCCAGACGGCCCACCGCCTCCATCTTCTGCGACTGGCGGAGTTGCGACTCCAGGCGCTTGCCTTCGGTGATGTCCTCCACCACCCCCATGGCCCCGAGAAAATCGCCTGTTTGTAGAGTGATCTTCTTGAACATCGCCCGTACCTGGGTGGTGCGTCCCGAACCGGCGGACTGGATCGCTCCCTCATAGAATCCGATGCGGTCAAAATGGAGGGCGTCGTCGATGGCGGCGCGGATCCTGCGGTCCCGGGCCACCTCCAGCAGCGTCTGACCGATCAGTTGCCTGCGGCTGCGGCCGACGATCTCGACAAATTTCTTGTTGCAGTCGAGGAGCACGCCCTGCTGATCGAAGTGGAAGACGCCCAGCGGCGAGTCTTCGAACAGGATCCGGTATCGCTGTTCGCTTTCGTGACGCGCCTTTTCGGCAAGGACCCGTTCGGCAATCTGCCGGTTGAGCTCGGTGTTGATCTCCTCCAGCGCCCGGTTGCGGGTGCGGATGCCGTGGGTTCGCAGGGTGTGCACCGAGAGGACACCGAGGACCAGGGCGGCCAGCACCAGCAGCCGGAACCAGCCGGTGCTCCAGAAAGGCGGCAGCACGGTGATCCCCAAGGATGCACCGTCACGGTTCCACAGGCCGTCCTTGTTGGAGGCGATCACCCGGAAGGTGTAGCGCCCGGGCGGCAGGTTGGTGTACGTGGCATAGCCGCGGCCCCCCACCCGGTTCCACTGCTCCTCGAACCCGTCCATGCGATAGGCGTACTGGTTCATCTCCGGGGCAGCGAAATGCAGCGCGGCGAACTCGAAGGAGAAGACGTAGTCCCGGTGGGTCAGGGTGATCGATTTTGCCTCGGTGATCTGACGATCGAGAATAGTGCGCCCTGCGGTGTTCGGGCCGGGATCCACCGAACGGTTGAAGACCCGGAAATCGGTGAAGGCCACCGGCGGCGGGTGCGGGTTGTCCTCGATCTGCTCGGGGAGAAAGAGATTGAAGCCCGCAATGCCGCCGAAGTACATTTCCCCGTTGGACGCCCGCAGGCTGGCCCCGGCGTTGAACTCGTCGCTTTGCAGACCGTCGATGTGGTGATAGGTACGGAGAGCTTCCGTGACCGGGTCGAACCGGGTCAGACCCTGGTTGGTGCTCAGCCAGAGACGGCCCAGCCGGTCCTCGGTGATTCCGAAGACCACATTGCCCGGCAATCCTTTTTCCGCATCGAACCGGGTGAAGGTGCTGGTCAGGGGATCGAAACGGTTAAGGCCTCCGCCATAGGTCCCCACCCAGAGCGTTCCCGTGGCATCCTCGTGGATCGACCGCACCCGGTCCGATCCGAGGCTCCACAGGTTGCCGGCCTGCTGCCGGTACCTGGTGAAATCACCGGTGGCCCGGTGGAACCGGTTCAGACCGCCATTGGTGCCGGCCCAGATGGTGCCGGATGCGTCCTGGTACAGGGCCCAGATTTCATTGTTGCTCAGGCTGCGGGGATCGTCCGGGTCGTGATGGTAACGCTGAAAACTCTTCAGGCCAACGTCGAAATGGAAGATGCCGCCGCCGTAGGTGCCGGCCCAGAGCCTTCCGTCGCGGTCCACCAGCAGGGTGCGCACCAGGTCCCGGCCCTGGTCCCCCGCGGCGCCGGTGGGCAGCAGGTGCCTGGTCAGAGTGTTGCTGCCCGGATCCAGACGGATCAGCCCATCCTTTTCAGTGCCGATCCAGAGGATGCCCGACGACTCCCGGGCCAGGGCCATCACGGCGGTCTCGCCCAGCTCGGCCAGGCCGGTCTGTTGGCCGAGATTACTGAAACTCATCGTGTGGCGGTTAAAGAGGTCCAGGCCGCCGCCATAGGTGCCGACCCAGATGTTCCCGTTGTCCGCCTCGCAGAAGGCCCGTACCTCGTTGTCGCTGAGCGCTCCGCTCACGGTCGGGTGGTGCCGCAGGTGGTGGAAGGTCCCTTCCCGCCGTTCGGTGAGGTTGAGACCGCCGTTGTAGGTGCCGACCCAGAGCACGTCGCTGCGGTCCTCGGCAACGCAACGGATGCGGCCCTGGCTCAGGCTGTAGGGGTCGTTGTGGTCCGGCCGGTGCCGGACGAACAAGTCCCTGTGGTCCTGGCCGGGAGGCCCGGTGCTGACCAGTTCACAGAGACCATCGTTGGTGCCCACCCAGAGGGTGCCCAGGTGGTCTTCGGCGATGCACCAGATGGCATTGTTGCTGATCGAGGAGGAATCCTCGCTGGTCCGGTGGTGTTCGAAAAACTCTTTTCCGATGAACAGACGGTCCAGTCCGTCTTCCGCGGTGCCCACCCAGACGGCCCCGGTCCGGTCGACGAACACGGTGCGGAGATAATCGCTGGCCAGCGACCGGGGGTTTTGCGGGTCATGCCGGAAATGGGTGAACCGGCCGGTACGCGGGTCGAGGCGATCCAGACCGCCGCCAAAGGTGGCGATCCAGAGCAGCCCCTCGCTGTCGAAGTGCAGCCCGCGTACCACGTCGCAGCCCAGGCTGTTGGTCTGGCCGTCGAGGTGGCGGAAGGGGGTGAATATGCCGGTTACGGGATCGAGGCGGTTCAAGCCCCCGCCCGCGGTCCCGATCCAGAGTATTCCAGAGGCCTCCTCGGCGATGGCCCGTACCGCGTTGTGGCTCAGGCTGTTCGGTTGCCCGGGGTGGTGGGCCAGGTTGGTGAAGCGGTCATGGTCCCGGTCGTAGCGCTCCAGCCCTCCGCCGTCGGTCCCCACCCAGATCGTGCCGGCACGATCCTCGTGCAGGGCCCAGATGATGCCGCTGCGCAGCTCGCCGCTGCCGTCAGGCTTCTGGCCATAGGTCTTGAACCGTCGTCCGTCATACCGGTTGAGCCCGTCCTCAGTACCCAGCCAGATGAACCCGCGCCGATCCTGGAGGATGCAGCGCACCGAACTTTGCGACAGGCCGTCTGCTATGGAGAGGCGATGGAACCGCTGGGTGGGGGCGGGGGCATCGGCATCTGCCGCGGCCGGCCAGGAGAAAAGGACCACGAGGAGCACGGACAGCAGCTGGAAACGGACCTTTGTCACCGTGCGCATCCTCTCTATTGGTGCGGGCGAGCCTCTGGCAGCCTGTTCACTTGACACAACTTCCTGTCCCCCTGATCGGTACATCCGCGGGGAATCTTTTGTTCCGGGTCGGAGAATTGACAGCAACTTTCACGTTTGCTATTTTTTCTTCCTACCAGATCACCAGCCGGCGGCCAACCTGGGCCGCGGGTGCAGACAAAGGAACGTGAACCATGGAATTTGCTGAACTGAAGAAGAAGACGGTTTTGCAGTTGAGGGAGATGGCTGCGGAACATTCCGAGCTCACCGGGGTGTCGGGTATGAAGAAGGACCAGCTGCTGGATGCACTGTGCGAGAAGCTGGGCATTGCCCGGGACGAGGTAAAACCGAAGCCGGGAAAAAAGAAACAGAAGGGCAAGGGCGCGATCAAGAAAACGATCAAGGAACTCAAGGCCCAGCGGGCAAAGGCCCTGGAGTCGAAGGACGGCGACGCCTTGAGAAAGGTGCGGCGCCAGTTGCACCGCCAGAAGGTGATCCTCCGCCGTACCGTGGCCTGAATCGATGAAAATCTATACCAGAACGGGTGATGCGGGCGAGACCTCCCTCTTTGACGGCCGGCGGGTGAAAAAGCATGACCCGCGTCCCGATGCCTATGGAACCGTCGACGAGTTGAACACGGTGGTGGGGCTGGCAGCCGCCCACTGCCGTGACCGGCAGCTGGCCGACCTGCTGGAGACGATCCAGGGGCGCCTGCTGGTGCTGGGGGCCGAACTGGCCGACCCCGGCGGCAGGGGCGGCGACGAACGGCCGCGGATTACGGCGGAGATGGTGGAGGACCTGGAACGGGTGATCGACTCCGCCGACGAGGAACTGGCGCCGCTCACCGGCTTCATCCTTCCCGGCGGTTCACCATCGGCCGCCACGCTGCACCACGCCCGGACCGTGTGCCGCCGTGCGGAACGCCGGCTCACCCTGCTGGTGGAACTGGGCCACGAAGTGCCCGGCCCGCTCCCGCTGGCCTATGTCAACCGGCTCTCCGACGCCCTGTTCACCCTCGCCCGGCTGGCCAACCTCCGCGAGGGTGCAGAGGAAAGGCCCTGGAAACGGCGCTGATCGCCGTCCAGGGCTCTTCCCGTTCTTCAAAGCCTGCTGATCACGGCTGCCAGGTGCAGGTGACCACGAAGCTGTCCATATCCTTGTCGCCCGCCGGATAGTACGGCGGCTGGTTGTACGGGGCGTTGGTCACATCCTGTCCGGTGAGGATGAAGGTGTTTTCGCCCACCAGGTACTGCCGTTCGAGGAATTTCTGTGGGTAGGAGAACTGTACTACATCTCCGGCAGGGACGTTGGCGTACCCCCCACGGACATTGTTCAGTCTGGCCCCGCTGGCCACGATGACGTCCACGCGGCCCGCGGAGGTGCGCGGCCCGTTGGTCAGGTTGGTCAGGGTGAGGGTGGTGGTGCCGAAGAAGGGCAGAGTGCCGGTGCTCGGCGTCAACTCGATGTCGAGGAGGAAGGTCTCCACCTTGATCCCTGAGAACATGGCAAAGGTGTGGCCGCCGCTGCCGAACTCGTAGGCGTGGACCCGCTTGCTCCCGCCGGTGGCGAAATACCCGGCGTCATCGATGTCGGCAGAGAAGAGCGATCCGCCGTAGTCCATGCTGGTCAGGGTGTACCGTGCGCCATTGTCCGTGGCGATCAGACAGCACCAGCCCATGGCCCCGTCGAGATCGCCCCACGAGCCGGCGCAGGCCACCGTGCCGTTGGCGCTGCAGGCCACCTCCTCCACCAGTCCGCCCGAGTCCTCGGAAGACCACTGCGGTTCGGTTCCGTCCATGTCGAAGAAGTAGAGGTAGCCATGGCTGCTGGTCGCGTTCGGCTGGTACGAGCCCACCAGCACCCGGCTGCTGTCGGCGGCCACCGCCACGGTCTGGATCCAGGGGTAGTAGTAGTCGGGCGGGATGGTATAGGTCCAGTATTCCGTGTAGAGGTCCGGTGTGCCGTCCGCTGTGGCGAGGGTGTAGACGGTGAGCCGGCCGCGGAGATTGCCCACGGCGATGTAGCCGGCATCGGGCGTGATCCGGGCCGGGCACTGGCAGTCGTAGGCCAGGGTGATGGTCTGGAGCAGCCCGCCGGGGATGTCATAGACATGGATCAGTTTGCGGCAGCCCACCACCAGCCGGGAGGCGTCGCCGCTGAAATCGATGTTGTACAGCGAACTGGAAACCGTGTAGTCGAAGTCCCACTGGTGGAGTTCGGTGCCTGAAATGCCGTCGAGAACGTAGACCCGGCCGGTGGTGGCGCTGTTATCGATGGCCAGCACCCCGACCGTGCTCCCGTCGCCGGAAAGGGCCACGTCCTGCAGGTGCCAGATCTCCGGGTCGGTGGGCAGGTCGAAGGTCCAGTCGGGGGTCGCGCTGGTGCTGAAACGGAAGACCCGCGAGTATTCGCCGCTGGCCGGGATGGTGTCCATGCGGCTGGCGCCGCCCACCATGCTCATCCCGTCATCGGCGATGGCCGCCCTGACGTAGCCGCCCACCTGGGTGGAGCCATCGGCCAGGGCGTACTCCCAGAGCGGTGTGTCGTTGTCGATGGGGAAGAGGCTGAACCGTTCGTAGTTCAGGTTCCAGGCGGTGAGAATCCGCTGGCCGTTGCCGGAGATCTGCACGTCCTCGGCGATGGCGCCGTACGCGCCGTCCCAGTCCTCCACGCGCCACATCTCTCCGGCCACCCGGGTGCCCGGTGCCGGCGGTCCGCCGGAAGAAAGGACCCGCTGGTCAAAACCGCCGTCAACCCGTTCGAGCACGCAGACACTGCGATCCAGACCGGGAGTATCCCGGTGGTGATACACTCCTGGTACGTCGATCGGATACTCCGCCGAGGCCGCCGTAGCGATGAGTGCGAGCAGGCTGACCATTATGAGTGCGTTGAAGATTCGTCGTGACATTCTGTGCCTCCTTTAGACCTGAAGAATACCCCGCGGGTCTCCTGATAATCCTGATTTTAGTAGGTATTGAAAATCCGGATAAAGGAATGACCACGGCCTTGTACTGTTAAATATAGGAAAATATACGGGATAGTCAAGAACGGGCCTCTGTGGACTGCGCGACCAGCCACTACCGGTCTGCCCACCAATTCCGCCATGACAGGTGTGCAGGATACACGCCGGGCAGGCAAAATTAGTGAGCTGTTTTTGACTAAATGGCGGTTTTTATTGCTCTTGGGCGTGTGGAAAAAGTGGGTTGGGACCAGAATCGGGGATGACTGAGGCACGGAGGAATAATCCTGCTCGTAACCCTAATGTTTTCAGTGAAATGCGCAATTACACATTTCGGTCATTTCAAGCAAAGTCCTTGTCCCGCTTTGACTTGCAGAACCTGCGGCTCATTTTTCCACAAGGTTTTCCACAGCTATTGTTGGAATTGTCGCCAACCGTTGCGCCGGCGAAAGGCAGGGTCCCCGGCCGGTTCGTTGACACCCTGTCGGCACCCGGCTAGAATTTCTCCCACGTATCGCCTCTGCCGACACAGTTCTTTTCCGGAGGTTCACCCATGGAGGCCGTCCACTTTCTGCTCGACCTGCTGCGCAGCGCCGTCTTTTTCGCCCGTGACACCATCTGGGGTTTCCCTGCGGCGATGCCGATCCTGGTCATCGCCCTGCTGGGCACCGGTGTCTTTTACACCCTGCGGCTCTCCTTCATACAGCTGAGACAGTTCCGCCACGCTCTGCGGGTCATCCGCGGCGATTACGACGACCCGGACGACGAGGGCGATATCAGCCATTTCCAGGCCCTGTCCGCGGCGCTCTCGGCCACGGTGGGCATCGGCAATATTGCCGGGGTGGCCATCGCCATCCATTACGGCGGTCCGGGGTCCCTGTTCTGGATGTGGCTCACCGCCTTCTTCGGCATGACCCTCAAGTATGTGGAATGCACCCTGGCCCACCACTACCGCAACATCAATCCCGACGGCTCCGCCTCCGGCGGCCCGATGTACTACATCGAAAAAGGCCTGGGCCCCGGCTGGCGCTGGCTGGCCATCTGCTTCGCCATCCTGGCCGTGATCTGTTCCTTTGGCACGGGAAACGCCATCCAGGCCTTCACCATGGCCGACTCGATGAAGGCCGACTTTCTGATCCCCACCTGGATCACCGGCCTCTTCTCCGCAGTGCTGGTGGGCGCCGTAATCCTCGGCGGGATCCGCCGGATCGGTGCGGTCACCTCGAAGCTGGCGCCTTTCATGGCCGCCATCTACACCACCGGGGGGCTGCTGATCCTGCTCAATCGCTACGACCAGATCCCGGCCGCCTTCTGGGAGATCATCTCCGGCGCGTTCGATCCTCCGGCCCAGGTGGGCGGATTTGCCGGGTCGGTGTTCATGTTCACCCTGGTCTGGGGCGTCAAGCGGGGGCTCTTCTCCAACGAGGCGGGTCAGGGCAGCGCCCCCATCGCCCACGCCGCGGCCAAGACCAAGGAGCCGGTGCGCGAGGGGGTGGTGGCGCTGATAGAACCTTTTGTGGACACCCTGGTGATCTGCACCATCACCGGCCTGGTGATTGTCACCACCGGCGTGTGGAAGGACAAAAAAGAGGTCACCCTGCGCTTCACCGCCGAGGAGGAGATCGTCTTTGTCCATCAGGGCAGCACTGTCCTGGTCACCGGTGAACTGTCCGGGGAAAGCCTGTTCAGCGGTCGTGCAGCGGTGGTCAACGGGGTTCCCCAGGGGCTGGCGCTGATCAAGAGCCACTCGCTGATGGAGGATGCGGTACTGCTCCATCACGGGGAACTGTTCACCGGGACGCTGCTGGTGCCCGAAGCGGAGGACCGCCCGCAGTTCTTCGACGACCGGGGCCGGCCGGCGGAGAACGTGCGGCTGCGTGGCCGGGCGATGCTCAACTCCTCGCCGCTCACCGCCTGGGGTTTCCAGCGGGGGCTGGCCTTCCTCTTTCCCGGCGGCAACTTCATCGTCACCTTCGGCGTCTTCCTCTTCGCCATCTCCACCGCCATCTCCTGGTCGTACTACGGCGACCGGTCCATCGAGTATCTCCTGGGACGGCGGGCCATCGTGCCCTACCGGATTGTCTTTGTGGTGGTGCACTTCATCGGGGCGATACTCTCCCTGGAGGTGGTCTGGGCCTTCGGCGACGCGGCGCTGGGGCTGATGGCCCTGCCCAACCTGTTTGCCATCGTTGCCCTGCGCAAGGTGGTGGTCCGTTTGACCCGTGAGTATCAGACGGCGGAGCATAAGAAGTTCCGCTGATCAGGATGGTTCGAGCGCACTTCCGGGAGACGCTTTGCTTTTCAACACCCTTGTTTTCTGGCTCTTCTTCGCCCTGGTCTTCTCGCTTTACCATTTCCTGCCGCACCGCCGGCAGAACGGACTGCTCCTGCTGGCCAGCTACGTCTTTTACGGCTGGTGGGACTGGCGGTTCCTCGGCTTGATCTGGCTCTCCACCATCGTCGACTATGTCAGCGCCAGAATGATCGAGGCCGGTTCCTCGGCCAACCGCCGCCGGGGCTGGCTGATCGCCAGTGTGGTCAGCAACCTCGGGCTGCTGGGCCTGTTCAAGTATTTCAATTTCTTCGCCTCCTCCCTGGCCCAGTTGATGCACATGGCGGGGTTCCGGGTGGATGAGGTGACGCTGAACATCGTCCTGCCGGTGGGCATTTCCTTCTATACCTTCCAGACCATGAGTTACACCATCGAGGTCTACCGCGGAACCATCAAAGCCCGCCGGAGCCTCCCCGACCTGGCCCTCTACGTCGCCTTCTTTCCCCAGCTGGTGGCCGGGCCCATCGAACGGGCCGGGCGCCTGCTGCCCCAGATCGAACGGCCGCGGACAACCGATGCTGAAGATCTGAGGGCCGGGGCCTGGCTCTGCCTCTGGGGCCTGTTCAAGAAAATGGTGATCGCCGACAACCTGGGACTGCTGGCCAACAGGGTCTTTGCCGGTCACCAGGCTCCGGCCGGCGGGGAACTGGTGGTGGGCGTGGTCGCCTTTGCCTTCCAGATCTATTGTGACTTCTCGGGCTACTCCGATATCGCCCGCGGGCTGGCCCGGCTGATGGGTTTTCGTCTGATGCGCAACTTCGACATCCCTTACCTCTCCGCCGATCCCAGCGAGTTCTGGAATCGCTGGCACATCTCGCTCTCCAGCTGGCTTCGCGACTACCTCTACATCCCGCTGGGGGGAAACCGGCGGGGCAGGGCCCGCACCTGGATCAACCTGATGGTCACCATGCTGCTGGGCGGGCTGTGGCACGGCGCCTCCTGGCTCTTCGTCCTCTGGGGGCTCTACCATGGCTTGCTGCTGGTGGCCTACCGACTGGCCGGTACCGCCTGGCGGGCGCTGATGGCCCGCAGTGCGGCGGTGTCGCGGCTGGCCGCGGCCGGGCCGCTGCCGCGGGCCGCGTTCCGGATGTTCGGCGTGCTGCTGATGTTCGTCCTGGTCTGCGGCAGCTGGGTGCTCTTCCGCGCGCCGACACCGGGCTTCATCGTCCGGGCCGCACAGTCGGCCATGGACCTCGGTGTCAATCTTCCCCGCACCATGGAGTTGCTGGCCAGCCAGCAGACCGTGTTGCTGCTGCTCTTCCCGCTGACCACGGCGCTGGAGGTCTGGCAGTATCGCACCAACGACGAGTTCGTGGTTTTCCGGTTGCCGGCCATGGTCCGCGGCGGCCTGTACGCCCTGTTCTATTTCTCGATCATTATCCTGGGGACTCCCGATGCCCAACCGTTCATCTACTTCCAGTTCTGATCCGGCCCAGGGCCGCTGGATAGCCCTGGCCCTGGCCCTGGTCCTGGTGCTGGGCGGCGAGGCCGCTTTCTGGCTGAGCAACGAAAAGCTGCTGGGCTATGAGGAGTGCGTCCTGCGCTGGAAGATGGAACAGCTGGGCCGCGTGGCGCCTGACGCCGACGTGCTGTTGCTGGGGGCCAGCCGGGTGGTGCACGGGCTGGCGCCCCGGGAGATGGAGGATGTCTGGGGCGGTGACCTGCACTGCGTCAACCTGGCGATCAACGGTTGCCCGGTGGAGACCCTGGTGATCATTCTCGACGAGTATCTGCGGCACCACCCGCCGCCCAAAGCGGTCCTGGCCTCGGTGGTCCCGCTTTTCCTCGGGCCGCGGAAACCGCTGGCCGGAGGGTTCGAGGTGCGTTCGCTCTATCGTTTTTCCGATGTGGCCGCGCTGGGCAGGAGCGCCGGTCTCGATCCGTGGCTGGACTGGATCGAGGGTCGCGTGCCGTCGCGGGCGCGCCTGGCCTACCTGCGTCAGGGGCTGCAGAGCGGCAGTTTCCGCTACCCGGCCACCGGGGACAAGGAGGGACTGATCCTCCGCACCCCGGGCGATTTATGGGCCCGCCTGGAGGAGGAGTCGGGATACGTGCCCTTCGTGCAGGGCAGCCTGGGCCGCCGCGTGCGGCGGGAGAGCGCCTACTGGAACGCCAGCTTTGGCGTCCTGCCGGAACGGGCGGTACAGCTGGACCGCCTGGCCGAACTCTGCTCATCCAGGGGGATTCCGCTCTATCTCTTTGCCACCCCCCAGCCGCTGAGCCTGTTCAACCACAATTTGTCACGGGGGTATAACCGGCAGGTCCGCACTTTCTGGGAGAAGACCATTTCCGCACGGGACGATCTCCGCTGGGTCGGCCCCTGGCTGAGGGCCGGAGCGGACGAGCAGTTTGCCGACTGGTGGTGCCACCCCACCGAGACCGGCGCCCGTGTCTTCTCGCGGCAACTGGCCGAAGAGCTTTCCCCGCTATTTTCCCATTGACGGCACCTCCTGGGAAACCTATATTTATTTTTAAGGAAGCGGTTGTCCCGGTGGTGCCCGTCATCTTCCGCGACAATCCCGCACAGTCTCACTGACCGAATGTAACCTGGTTGTTGTTTCTTGGGGCTCGACGCTTTTTCGGCCTTCTTTGCGGGGTTGGAGATGCGCACCTGCTGTAGAGGAACATTCATACTCTCGCTGCTCACGGCCGTGGTCTGCGCGGTGGCTCCGGCCGTTGCCGGGGCAGGGGAGGATCTGGTTCCCCGCCTGGTGAGGCCCAAACCGTTGCACAGCCCGTGGCGGGAGGGCCGGCACCAGGAACTGGTGGTTCTCAAGTGCGCCGAGGGGAGCAGGGTGCGCCTGCGGAACGGCGAGCTGGTGAGCCTCAACGGGACGCCGCTCCAGGGGCTGCAGCAGGTGCTGGGGAATCATGGCCACCCTGCGGTCCGAAGCCTCTTTTCGCGGTCCGAGTGGGCGCTGGACCAGGACCGGCTCTCCGGACAGCTGCTTTCCGGACGGGAACTGGCCGACCTGAACCTCTACTTCCTCCTCACACCTGTGCCCGGCGCCAACCCCTCGCTGCTGCTGGACGACCTGAACAGTCTCGAGGTGGTGGAACTGGCCTATTTCGAGCCGCTGGCCGAGCGTGGGGCGATACACCTGTCCGTTCCTGAGGACCCGGCCGGGGAGGGCAACGGCAGCGGGACCCCCGATTTTTCCGGCCTGCAGCAGTATCTCGAACCGGCTCCCCTGGGGCTGGATGCCTGTTTTGCCTGGGAATGGCCCGGTGGCCGGGGCGAGGGGGTGCGGATCGGCCTGGTGGAGCGGGGGCTCAACCCGGACCACGAGGACCTGCCCCAACCGGAGACCTGGGCCGGAAAACAAACGGTGCTGGACCACGGCACGGCCGTGCTCGGCGAGATTCTCGGCATGCACAACGGGTTCGGGGTGATGGGGGTGGCGCCGGAGGCCCAGTTGCACGTCTCGCTCTTTGAAACCGAGCCGCCGTATCCGGTGATCGCCGACGCGATCATCGAGCTGAAAACACTGCTCCGCGCCGGTGACGTGATGCTCATCGAATACCACGCCCCGGGTCCGGAATCCGGTGAGACCTGCCAGTGCTCCTGCCAGTCGTTCGAGTATCTGCCCCTGGAATACTGGCAGGCGAACTTCGACGCCATCTCCACCACCACGGCCAACCAGGTCCTCTGCGTGGAGATCGCCGGCAATGGTTCCATGGACCTCGACCACCCGCGCTATCAGGGCGCCTTCCACCGTCACCTTCGTGATTCCGGGGCGATCCTGGTGGGGGCTGGAGTTCCCGGCAGCGGGAAGCCGGCCTGCTGGACCAACTATGGCAGCCGCGTGGACCTGCACGCCCACGGCAGCGGGATCGTCACCGCGGGGTACGGGCTGCTGTACAACGGTGGGCCCAACGCCACCTACACCGACGGATTCGGCGGCACGTCAGGCGCCGGAGCCATGACCGCCGGCGCCGTCTGCGCGCTCCAGGGCTGCTACCTGGCCCGGACCGGAGTTCCCATGTCCCCCGGGGAACTGCTCCGGTGTCTGCGGCAGACCGGCACCCCTCAGGGGGGGGATCCGCGACAGGTGGGCCCCCTGCCCGATCTCAGCGCCGCCATCCTCGGCCCGGCACCAATCATCTCCCCCTGGGAACCGGGCGAGAATCCCTGATGCCGAGGTGTCTTCCGCCTGCCTGAGGTGCTCGGCCGTCATCCGGACCCGCCCTTCGGGATGCGGACACCGCTGTTCCGGCTTGTCACCACCCGGTGGTTGATCTAGCATGACCGGATGGACCTGTTGAACTCTGACATGACGCTCACCGCGTTGGTTTTCTTTTCCGGCCTCGCGGCCGGGTTCATCAACGTGGTGGCCGGTGGCGGGTCGCTGCTCACCCTGCCGGTGCTGCTGTTCCTCGGTCTGCCCGCCGCCACGGCCAACGCCACCAACCGGGTGGGCATCCTGCTGCAGAACGTGGTGGCCACGTCCACTTTCCGCAGGCAGGGGCTGCTGGAGGCCGGCCTGGGGTTGCGATTGATGCTTGCCGCGGCGCCCGGTGCCGCACTGGGCGCCCTGGTGGCCGTGGACGTGGACGACCGGCTGTTCCGCTGGGTGCTGGGCGCCGTGATGCTGCTGGTGCTGGTCTCCATCATCCGGCGTCGCCGGTCGCCCGGTCCCGGACCGTCGCCTGCCGGACTGGCGGGGAGCGTCGCCCCCTGGCCCTGTATGCCAGTTTCTTCTTTGTCGGGTTTCATTCCGGGTTTATTCAGGCCGGTGTGGGCTTTGTGATCATTGCCGCGCTCAGCAGCTTCGGCGGCCTGGGGTTGATCCGCTCCAACGGCATCAAGGTGATGACCATCATGATGATCCAGGTCATCGCCCTGTCGATTTTTGCCACCCTGGGCAGCGTGCACTGGGTCTGGGGGCTGACCCTGGCCGCGGGAACCATGATCGGCGGCTGGGCCGGCGTCCGCTGGCAGGTGAAAAAGGGAGAGGTCTGGGTCTACCGCATCCTGGTGGCTGCGGTTATTATTTTTGCAGTGAAACTGTTCTGTTCATAGGAGACGTTGGGTGGAATCAAAGAAAAGCACATCCCTGACCCCGGCGGAGGCCGCCGGTCTGATGCGCCAGCTGGCTGACCAACTGGAGAAGGGGTCGCTGGAAGTTGGTGACCAGGGTGCCGTCCCGGAAGGAAAGATCAAGCTCAAGGTCAGCGGCAAGTCGAAGGATGGTTCGGCGAGCCTGTCGCTGAAGCTGCAGTGGAAGGTACGACGAGGCCGGTGATGCAAAGGTCCCGGCGGACGGGATCCCGCCCTACAAGAGCATCAAGAAGCGGATCAGCGCCACCTTCAAGCAGATCCGGGCCCAGCTGAAGGAAGAACGAGTTCCCGATGTGGAGCTGGCCCTGCTGTTCGGCGAGGATGCCGAGCTGATGGCCCACTACCCGAAGAAGGGCGAGGCCGCAGCTATCGAGGCCTTTCGCCGGATCTCGGCCGAGTTTACCGCGGCGGTGCGGGCCGGGGACCTGGAGGCCGTGCGCCGGGGAGTGGCCGCCCTGGCCGCGGCGGAGAAGAGCTGCCACAAGCAGTACAAGTGACAATCAGGGCAGAGCCCTGATTGTCATCGCGAGGAGCCGAGTGTAGCCCCCTCTCCTGTCAATGCGAGTAGCCGGCTGCTCCCGAGTCCCGCTATTCCGGGTCGAACTCGTCCTTGCCCACGTAGCAGATGGGGCAACGCCACTGGTCGGGCAGCGCTTCGAAGGGCGTACCCGGTTCGATTCCCTGGGACGGGTCCCCCTCTTCCACACGGTAGACGTAGCCGCAGTTGACACAGACCCAATGGGTGTCCATGGCTCTCCTCGCATCAGTCCAGGTTGAAATATTTGGCTTCGGGGTGGTGCACCACGATGGCCGACACCGACTGCTCCGGGTCCATCTGACAGCTCTCGGAAAGCGTGATCCCGATGCGCTCGGGTTGCAGCAGTCTGAACAGCGGCCGTTGCTGCTCCAGGTCGGGGCAGGCCGGGTAGCCGAAACTGTAGCGCGACCCCCGGTACCCCTGGCGGACCATCGCCTGGACACCGGCCTGGTCGCTGCCCGCGATCCCCAGTTCCTCCCGCATCCTGGCGTGAAGCCACTCGGCCGCGGCTTCCGCCACCTCCACCGAAAAACCGTGAAGGTGCAGGTAGTCGCGGTAGTGTCCCGCTTCAAACAGTTCCTTCTCCCGTTTTGACGCATCCGGCCCCACGGTGACCACGAACATCCCGATCAGGTCCGGCTCGCCGTCGGGGCCGGGGCGGAAGTAGTCGGCGATACAGTGATGCGGTGCTGTGCGCCGGCGGGGGAAGGTGAATCTCACCGGTTCCCCCCCGGGCTCCGGGGAGTGGACCACCACGGCGTCATTCTCGCGGTGACAGTGGAACCAGCCCACCACGCCCCGCGGGACAAGCAGTGGCTCTTCCAGACACTGCCCTTTGATCTGTTCGAATACCGGGCGAACCTCCTTCTCGATCATCTCGCTCCACTGATCGCGGGTCAGTGTGCCCCGCCGGTAGCGCCACTGGCCGCGGAACAGGGTGGTCTCGTTGAGCAGGGGGTAGAGCTGTTCCAGCGGGATGCGGCCCGCCTCGCGCACGCCAAGCCAGGGTGCCCGGGGCACGGCCACCGTCAGGTCGATTTCCGGCAGGGTCACCGCGCTCTCCTCCACCGGCAGGGGCGTGACAAGGGACAGCGCCCTGGACGATTCCTGCCGCGGGCGGGTGAGCGGGTCCGGGTCAGGGTCCCGGGCCGGCGAAGTGGACGCGGTGCCGTCACGGATCTCTCCCAGCAGGCGGAGTGCGGAGAAGGCGTCCTCCCCGTAGTGTACGCCGGGGCCGTAGATCCGGCGCAGGTCCTGCTCCACATACTCGCGGGTCAGGGCCGCCCCGCCCAGCAGGACGGGGATGTCCAGACCCCGCCGCTTCATCTCCTCCAGGTTTTCCTTCATCACCAGTGTGGATTTGACCAGCAGCCCGCTCATGCCGATGGCGTGGGCCCGGTGCTGCTCCACGGCCTCGAGCATCTGCTCCAGCAGCACCTTGATCCCCAGGTTGACCACGGTGTAGCCGTTGTTGGTCAGGATGATATCCACCAGGTTTTTGCCGATGTCGTGGACGTCGCCCTTGACCGTGGCCAGCACCAGGGTGCCGCGGCTTTGTGTTTCCGTGGTGGGCATGTGCGGTTCAAGGATCGAGACGGCCGCCTTCATTGTCTCGGCGGACTGGAGCACGAAGGGCAGCTGCATCTGCCCGTTGCCGAAGAGGTCGCCCACCACCTTCATCGCCGGGATAAGCAGGCCATTGACCAGGTCGAGGGGTTCCCGACCCGAAGCGCGCAAACCGTCCAGCAGCTCTTCCAGCCCCTTTTTCTCGCCATTGATGATCTTATGCTTCAACTGTTCGGCCGGGGGCAGGTCGGCGGCGGCCACCGACGTGCGGCCTGCGGCCACCGCGTCCTCGTAGTGCTCCAGCAGCTGGGTCAGCGGATCGCCCGCACTGGAAAAGTCGGCATGCAGCAGACGGTGGCAGATGTCCTTCAGTCCGTCGGGAATGCGGTGCAGCGGGGTGATGCCCCGGGCGTTGATGATCGCCTGGTCCAGGCCCCGCTCCACGGCTTCGGCCAGGAAAACGCTGTTCAGGATTCGTCGTGCCGCCGGTTTCAGACCGAAGGAGACATTGGAGATGCCGAGGATCGTGTGGATGCCGGGCAGCAGGCGTTTGCCCTGTTCGATGGCCTCCAGAGTTTCCAGGGCGGCTCGCCGCATCTCGGGGTCGCCGCTGCCCACGGTGAAGGTGAGCATGTCGAAGATCAGGTCCTGCGGGGCCAGCCCGTGGCGCTCCACGCAGATGCGGTGAATCCGCTGGGCCACCGCCAGCTTGCGCTCCACGGTGAGCGCCATGCCTTCCTCGTCGATCACCAGCGCCACCAGCGCCGCGCCGAAACGGCGGGCCAGGGTGACGATCTGGTCCAGCCGCTCTTCGCCGTCCTCGAGATTGATCGAGTTGATCACGCAACGGCCGCCGTGGCGCTCCAGCGCCGCCTCGATAGACGCAGGATCGGTGGAGTCGATCACCAGCGGCATCCGCACCTGGCGGGCCAGCTGGGGAATCAGCCGCTCCATGTCCACTCTCTCATCCCGGCCCACGTAGGCCACGCAGACATCCAGCAGGTGGGCGCCGCCCCGCTCCTGGTCCCGGGCCACGGCCACCATGCCCTCGAGGTCATCGGCCAGCAGCCGTTCACGGAATTCCTTGCTGCCGTTGGCATTGGTCCGCTCGCCCACGATCAGCGGAGGTGGTGTCTGGACCATGGTCACCGCCTGGTAGAGGCTGGCCGTCTCGGCCGGGCGTTGCGGGTCGCGGCGTGGGGCCTCCAGGCTGCCCACCCGTTCGGCCACGGCCCTGATGTGCGCCGGGACCGTCCCGCAGCAGCCGCCGACAATGCCGGCACCTTCTTCACGCACGAAGCGCTCGTGCCAGTCGGCCAGCTCTTCGGGTTTCAGGGGGTAGACGGTCTGCCCGCCGATGTTCTCGGGCAGACCGGCATTGGGCATCACCGAGAGACGCGGGGCCCCGTGGCGGGAGAGGAACTGCAGGTGCCGCACCATCTGGTCCGGACCGGTGGCGCAGTTGAGGCCGAAACTGTCCACACCCAGTGGAAGCAGCGCGGCCGCAGCGGCGGCGATGTCCGTTCCCACCAGCATGGAGCCGGTGGCCTCGATGGTCACCGAGGCCATCACCGGAACCTCGCGGCCGCCGCCGGCCACTGCCCGGTGCGCGGCGTCCAGCGCCGCCTTGGCCTGCAGGATGTCCTGGCAGGTCTCCACGATGAGGATGTCCACGCCGCCTTCCACCAGCCCCACGGCGAGCGGCAGGAATGCGTCTCGCAGGTCGCGGTATCCGATGTGCCCCAGGGAAGGGAGCTTGGTGCCCGGCCCGATGGACCCGCAGACAAACCGCGGCCGGTCCGCCGTGCTGTGGGCCGCGGCTACCTCCCGGGCCAGCTGCGCCGACCGGAGGGCCAGCTCGTGGGCCCGGTCCTCGATACCGTACTCGGCCAGCACCACCTGCACGCCGCCAAAGGTGTTGGTCTCCACCACGTCGGCGCCGGCGGCGAGGAACTCGTCGTGCACCCGGCGCACGGCGTCGGGCCGGCTGGCGCTGAGCACTTCGTTGCAACCCTCGAGCCCCTCGAAGTCGTCCAGGGTCAGGTCCTGGGCCTGCAGACTGGTCCCCATGGCGCCGTCGAAGACCACCACCTTCTCGTCCATCAGCTGGAGCAGCGTTTTGGCCATGGGGAATTCCTCGAACCCTCAGGCGGCTTTCTTCAACCGCGTGGCCCGGATCAGCAGGATGATCAGCAGGACATAGGGCACCAGGGCCAACAGGGTCTGGCCGATGTCGCCGCCGGCCCAGGCCGAACCGAATCCCCCGGGCTTCTTCTTGGTATACAGCGCATAGGCGGCGATGGCCACGCCGATGATCCCGTCTCCGCCCACCATTCCCGAGCCGAAGAGGATGCCCCGCTCGCGGCGCTCCTGGATCTTTTTCTCGTCTCCGCCGCACCGTTTTTCGATCACCTTGCGGATCACCCCGCCGATGTAGACCGGGCTCATGGCCGAGAGGGGCAGGTAGACGCCCACGGCAAAGGGCAGGGAGGGGATCTTTACCACTTCACAGAAGATGGTGATCACCACCCCGAAGAGCACCAGGCCCCAGGGGATCGACTGGTCCAGCACACCGTCGATCACCAGTTTCATCATGTTGGCCTGGGGGGCAGCCAGCGGCGTGGGGGTGGCCGCGCTGTATTCGAAGCCGTAGGTCTGGGCCAGCACCATCACCGTCCAGGCGATCACCCCGGCGGTGGCCGCCACGCCCAGGATCTCGGCCACCTGTTGACGCCAGGGGGTGGCCCCCAGCAGGAAGCCGCTCTTCAGGTCCTGGGAGGTGTCACCGGCCACCGAGGCGGCGATACCCACCACCGTGCCGATGGTCAAAGCGGCGATCTTGCCCTCCATGCCGGTCCAGCCGAGGAGGAGGAAGATCGAGGAGGTGCCGATGAGGGTGGCGATGATCATCCCCGACGTGGGGTTGGAGGTGACCCCCACCAGCCCCACGATCCGCGAACTGACGGTGACGAAGAAGAAGGCGAACACCGCCACCAGCACCGCGGCCAGCCACTTGCCGGCCAGCGGCAGCTGACCGCCGAAGACGTCGGGGGTCAGGCCGAGGATGATCACCACCACCAGCGCGCCCAGAACCACCCAGAGCAGCGAGAGGTCGCGGTCGGTGCGCGGCAGGTTTCGGAAACCTTCTGCGCTCCGGCTTTCAGCTGTTTGAGCGCGATGCGGAAACTGCGGATCATGGTGGGGATGGAACGGATCAGGGTGATGATCCCGGCAGACGCCACGGCGCCGGCTCCCACATACCGGATGTAGCCGTTCCACAGCTCGTGGGCGTCCATCTGGGAGATGGTCTTCGCCGTTTCGGGAAAGACCGGGATTGAGATCGATTCGCCGAGGAAAGCGATCAGCGGGATGATTCCCAGCCAGGCCAGCAGGCCGCCGGCCACCATGATCGCCGCCACCCGGTAGCCGAGGATGTAGCCCACGCCCAGCAGGGCGGGGGTGAGATCGACGCCGATCACACCCTTCTTCAGCAGCGGGATCTTGAACTCGATCTCGTCCTTCCAGAGTTTGAACGCCGCCATGCCAAGTTTGAACAGTGCGGCGAAGCCCATGCCGTAGAACACCTGCTTGGCCGCCGAGCCGCCCTCCTCGGCAGCCACCAGCACCTCGGCGCCGGCCGTACCTTCGGGGTAGGGCAGGTTGCCGTGCTCTTCCACGATGAGGAAGCGGCGCAGCGGGATCATGAACAGCACCCCGAGGGTCCCGCCGCAAAGGGCCAGGGCGGTGACCTGGAGCAGCTGGGCTCCCTGGCCCCAGAGATAGAGGGCCGGGATGGTGAAAATGATGCCCGAAGCCAGCGAAGAGGAGGCCGATCCGGCGGTCTTGGCGATGTTGGCTTCGAGGATGGTGGCTTTCTTACGGATCAGCTTTTCGATCGCCTTGTAGACCGCCACGG
Organism: uncultured Acidobacteriota bacterium; assembly: GCA_963836075.1. Classification (GTDB taxonomy): domain Bacteria; phylum Acidobacteriota; class JAQAZP01; order JAQAZP01; family JAQAZP01; genus JAQAZP01. The sequence goes on along the minus strand of CAWIIB010000001.1, from coordinate 781,597 downwards.
TGATCACCGCGATGGGCACCGAGGTGGAGATGGTCAGGCCCACCTTGAGGCCGAGGTAGGCGTTGGCCGCACCAAAGATGATGCCGAACAGCCCGCCAAGGACACAGGCGCTGATGGTGAACTCGGCCATGATCGAGTTCACCGGGATGTATGGCTCGTATTTCTGACCCTTTGGCACCCTCTCGTAAGCCAGGGGGCTCAGGCCCGATTTTCGTTGGCGGCGGTCCGGGTTGTCCATCTCGTTCTCCATCGACTCAGATTGCGGGCTGAAAAGGAATCCGGAATTATAACGGTTTTGCCGGCTATTGTCTTGCCGGACGGGTGGTCGTAGAATGGGCGCTTGCACGCGGCGCCCGGCGCCCCAGGACTGATTACAAGGAGATGACGACCATGAGACTGTTACTGGCCCGTCACGGCCACGCCGTGGACAAACAGACCGACCCCAGCTGCCCGCTCAGTGACGAGGGCCGTGCCGAAGTGGCGAAGATCGCGGAAATCCTCAAGGACAAGGGCGCCACGGTGGAGCGGATCTTTCACAGCGGCAAACCCCGGGCGGCGGAAACGGCGGAGATCCTCGGCCGGGCCATCGCCCCGGACTGCGTCCCCGAGTCGATGTCCGGAATGGACCCGCTGGATCCCTGCGAGGCTGCGGCCCGCGAAATCCCGCGCTACAAGTGCGACCTGTTGCTGGTGAGCCACTTGCCCTTCCTGGGCAACCTGCTCTACCGCCTGGTGGAGCTGGAACCGGGCCAGCAGCCGGTGATTTTCACCACCGGCACCGTGGCCTGCCTGGAGAAAGCGAAAAAGGCGGGTTGGCAGATGTCCTGGTCGGTGTCGCCGAACCAGGTTCAGTCCTGACGGAGGCCGCGGTCCCGGGGGGCGGTCCTCTCCCGCTCCGCGGCCCGCTGGGCAACCTCCTGCACCATGGCCACCGTTTCCACCGGGTAGCGGCCCCGGGCGGTCTCGCCGGAGAGCAGGATCGCCGAGGCCCCCTGGCGCACCGCCAGGGCCACGTCCATCACTTCGGCGCGGTTGGGGATCGGGCTGCGCATCATGGTTTCCATGAACTGGGTGGCCACCGCTACCCAGGCTTTCTTCCTCCGGCAGCGAAGCAAGATCTCCTCCTGCAGTTCGGGCAGTTCGGCAAAGGATGTCTGCACCGCCAGGTCGCCGCGTCCCACCAGGATTCCGTCGGAAGCCTCGATCAACTGGTCCAGGTTGGCTATCCCCCGCCGGTCTTCGATCTTGGCCAGGATGCGGATCGACTTTTCGGGACAGAGGCTCTCCAGCAAGGAACGGATCTGGTGCAGGTGTTCTGCCTTGCTGGCGAAGGAGAGGGAGAAATAGTCGAACCCCACCCGGGCCAGCTCTTCCAGACGGGCGATCTCCTCGGGGGTCAGCGGGGGAAAGGCCGTGGCGGTGTCCGGGAGGTTCACCCCGCGAAACGGCCGCAGCGGCGCGGCTGCCCGGTCGATGCGGCAGCGGATCAACCCCGGTTCCCTGGAGAGAATGCGCAGCAGGATCCGCCCGTCGGCGATGATCACCCGCTCTCCCTCGTTGATCGCTTCCCAGGTTTCCTGGTCGATGCGCAGCGGGATGGTCGATTCACTGCCGGCGGGGGAGTGGCTGTCCACCCGGGCAAAGGCGAGCGTTTCACCGGGACGCAGGTTCACCGGTTTCTCAAAATCACCCATGCGGGGCCGGCCGCCGCTGAAATCCATCATCAACTCCACCGGACAGCCCTCCGCGCGCCCCGCCTCACGCAGGGCATCGGCCCGCAGAGCGATCTCTTCGGTGCTCTCGTAGAAAATGTTCTGACGGAAGATCAGCGATCCGGCGCGGATCACCGAGCGAAGGGTCTGCTGGTTGGCCAGGGACGGCCCCAGGGTGCTGATGATCTGGGTCGCCGGGCCGGAGTTCATCTGGACCACTGGCCACCTCCGTTTCGTCCCGGGGTGCCGGATCGCCCGGCCTCCAGGTGTTCGAGGCAGACTTCGTTTTCGATCGATTCCAGGGTCGGGATGACGCATTCCAGGGGTGATTCCACCCCCCGCAGGCAGGCCATCCGCCGGTAGTTTTTCTCCCGCGGGCCGCTGCGGTCCCGCACGTCGGCCAGCACCCCGTGGGGGCAGGCGAAGCATTTCTCCGGTTGCAGGCGGCGATAGCGGGCGGTGCGCACGGCCACCCGCGCTTCCCCCTCGTTCATGGTCTGCCCGTGGGCCCGGGTGTCGAACTCGAAGCCTCGCGGCCGTCGCAACAGCAACCGGCCGCGGTCGGTGTTCAGCCGGGCCTGGCACTGGAAGGTGTCACCGGCCGACAGACGCAGCCGCCGCTGCTGCGGCAGGTCGAGCGCGAGGTATACCGGGTCCTGGAAATGGGTGTAGCCGATATAGCCGTCGAGAAAGCCGGCCAGAAATCCGTCCAGGCGGTTCTCGGTGGCGCCGGAGGGGTGGACGATGCGCACCACTTTCGGCTTCACCGAGAAGGCCTCGCCGTAAAAGGTGACCTCGCGGCCGCGGAGACCCTCCAACCAGAATTCATAGTCCCCCAACTGGCGCTGGAACCGTAGTTTCTCCTTTTCGTCAAGCAGCTGTTCGAGGTGGTTGCTCATCTTCTCGTCGACGAAGTGCGTGCAGCCGTTGCACAGCCGGCCGACGTAGTTGAACGACCTGGGGCAATCCTGGCCGCGTTCCAGTTTCTGGCAGTGCCAGCGGAAGTAGACACATCCTTCGGGGTAGCACTGCCGCGCCTTGAGCACGTGGTAGACCGAGACCCGGGAGTCGAACCGCTGGTGGGCATCGTGGATGCAGCGGAACACATCCAGCCGCTTGTGCTGGTTGGTCAGAGTGCGTGGCTGGTCCAGCGGGCTCCCCGTGGGCATTGCTCAAGTCCTCTCGGTTGATTTTATTCTAGGTCGGCGGCAAGGAATGTCAAGGATTGGTGCTGTCTGGTTATGGGTTAACAATCGTCGCCCGGCGTGGTATATATTTGGCCTTTGCTGGCGGACCGCCGGCCACCGGCAGGGCAGTTCGCCGTTTTCGATGATCGAAGGGACGGTAAATCCGTAAAATAACGATGAGGTGCGAAGCGATGAAACGTGTATCTGTTCTGGCATGTCTGCTGGTCTTGACCGCCGGCCTTTTTATCGGCTGTGGCGGAGAACCTCAGGTGGCGACCCCGGCAGAGCGGCAGGTGGTCCGGGAGAGCCTCACCGGCGGACCATGGCCCGCACTGCTGATGACCCAGGCGCAGTTCGTCGACGAGGTGGGGCCGGACGGCAAGAGCAGCCCGAAACCGGGTCCGGCCAAGCTGGTGATCATCCGCAAGACGGATGCCGGCTGGGAGGAAGTGGTGCTGGAAGACCCGATGAGCAACGTCTTCCACAAAGCCCTGCCCTACCAGCTGGAAGGGGAGCAGCCGGGGATCCTGACCATCGGCGCCAACCAGGCGGCGCTGAAGATCTGGCGCTACACCGCCGGGGCCGGGTGGCAGGAGACCATGCTCTGGAACCCGGTTTTCGGCGGCAAGTGGGACCGTCTGCGGGATATCGAAATCGGTGACGTGACCGGCGATGGCGTGGACGAGATGGTCATCGCCACCCACGACCAGGGGGTGATTGCCGTGGCCATGCGTTCCGATGGCGGCTGGAAGATCGAGGAGATGAGCCGCACCCCCTCCACCTTTGTCCACGAGGTGGAGATCGGCGATGTGGACGGGGACGGCCTGAACGAATTCTTCACCACCCCCTCGGAGCCGAACCGGGCGTCGGGCCACTCCCAGCCGGGTCACGTGCACATGTACAAGTGGGACGGAACCGGGTTCCAGCAGACCGTGGTGGACGAGTTCGAGGGGAGCCACGCCAAGGAGATCCTGGCTGCCGACATGGACGGTGACGGCATCTCCGAGCTGTTCAGCGTGATGGAGGCCGAAACCGAGAAGAAGGGCAAGGATGCGGCGGTGGTGGTGCCGGTGCAGATCAAGCGCTACCATTTTGCCGACAACGGGGAGATCACTTCCGAGGTGGTGGCGTCACTGCAGGACCGCCAGTGCCGGTTTCTTTGCGCCGGCGACGTCAATGGTGACGGTCGGTCCGACCTGGTGGCCGCGGCGATGAAGTCGGGCCTCTGGGTCTTCTGGCAGGGTGAAGACGGCGGTTTCACCGCCGAACAGGTGGACGCCGACTCTTCCGGATTCGAGCACACCACCTATCTCACCGACCTCGACGGGGACGGGCAACTGGAGATCTATGTGGCGGCTGACGACCAGCACGAGGTGCGGTGCTATGTATACCAGGATGGAGCCTTCAAACGGTCCCTGCTGGTCGCCATCCCTGCTGACCACATCACCTGGAATTTGACCAGCGGCATGTTCTGATTGTTAGCTTTGAGTGGTAATAAAGTGCACACTCGTCGTGAAGGTGGTAATTCTTTACCCTCTGCGGGTGTGCATTTTTTTCCCATGATACGAATCCCACCCCTCGCCTCACCTGATCCGGCACTGTTGACGCTTTTTCGTGCCGGCCTGCCCTCGTAAGTAACTTTATTCACGTCAACGATTAACTGCTTTCGATGCCTCTTGTGGCCGCAATGTCCGGAGGATCGCCTCTGGTTGGCATAGGACTTGAAGTAACAACCAGGCGATGAGAAGTGGTGGTTGAAATCCAGGAGGTTGGTCATGACTCAGGTAAAACGGTTGGTGGAGATCATGTTCTGGATTGCCCTGCTGACTCTGTTTGTGGCTTTGCTGCCCGCCACGGGCACTATTTGAACGACATTTTGCGATCGACCTCTGTTTTCTTTCCGGCATGACTTCGGGTTTGTGGGCTGGAGTGGTGAAGTGGAGTCCGGTTCGCGAACCCGGAGGGAACAGAAAATGTCATCATCGGCTTGGCGGGGGACCAGAATCCCCCGCATTTTTTTTCTCCACTGTCCGTCCTGATCTGCCCGGCCGGACTTGCCGATACGGGTGAAAAGTCACTATGATTATACTGTTGCGTTGACGCCGGCGGTGCATCCGCATCCGGGGGTTTGTCGACGGCTGAAAAACCTTGGAGCAGGCCATGCCCAGATTCATCGGGATTCTGTCGATCATGCTGTTGTTTGCAACCTCCGCCACGGCGGTGGACTATTCCACCTTTCTGGGGGGCGGCCAGCGGGATGCCGCCTACAGCGTAGTGATCGATGATCAGGGTGACGTCCTGGTGGCCGGCCTCACCGGATCGGACGATTTTCCGGTGACCGCCGGTCTGTATGGCGGATCTTTTGCCGGCGGGGACAGCGACCTGTTCGTCCTGCGGCTCTCCGCCGACCTGGGCACGCTGATCGCCTCGACCTTCATCGGCGGTTCGGAGCACGATGGTCTCGACTTCGAGTTCGATCCCTACTTCCAGATGGACAATCCCGGGCCGTGCATGGCCCTCGATGCCGCGGGGAACATCCTGCTGGGCGGTTCCACCCTCTCGCTCGATTTTCCCACCACGCCCGGGGCGTTCGACACCGCGCACAACACGGTTCACGAGGATGCCTTCCTGCTCCGGCTTTCCTCCGACATGTCCACCCTGCTGCACTCCACGCTGTTCGGCGGCGAACACAAGGATTTCTCCCGGACGGTCTGGGTCGAGCCCTCGGGGGCGGTGGTGGTGGGGGGGGACACCCGGTCCCAGGGGTTCCCGGTCACGGCCGGGGCCTTTGACACCACGTACAACGGGGGCACCCGGGATATCTTTCTCATCCGCTTCTCCCAGGACCTCTCGGCGGTCTCCGCCGGCACCTATCTGGGCGGGGACCTGGACGACTACAACCGGGCCATCCTTCGGGACGGCAGCGGCCGCTACTATCTCACCGGCTGGGCGAACTCCGAAAACCTGCCCACCACCGCCGGTGCGTTCGACCTGGATCACAACGGCGGTTCGCGCGACGTGTATATCGCCCTCTTCTCCGCCGATTTCAGCAGCCTCCATGCCTGCACCTACCTTGGCGGCCACGACTGGGGCGAGCCTTTTCATGGCGGCGACCATGAAGGCGGTTGCGACGAGGCCAACGGCCTGGTATTCGATACCCAGGGCAACCTGGTGGTGGTGGGAACCACCCACTCCCACGACTTTCCCATCACCCTCGGCACCTTCGACCCCCAGTTCAACGACGGTACGGCCCAGGCCTACGACGGTTTTCTGGCGGTGATGAGCCCCGACCTGAGCAGCCTGATCCACTCCAGCTACATGGGCGGCCGGCACATGGACGAGATCTACTCGGTGGAGCTGGATGCCGCCGGTGATCTGGTGATCTGCGGTGGCAGCCACTCCATCGATTTCCCGGCAACCCCCGACGCCACGGACCAGACGTACAACGGCGCCATGGAGGGGTTCGTAGCCCGGGTCAGCGGCGACCTGTCCACCCTGATCTACGCGTCATACATGGGGGGGATCAACTGTGACCAGGCCTACGAGCTGGCCCTGGACAGCAGCGGCCTCACCGCGGTGGTGGCCGGCTACACTTTCAGCGACAATTTTCAGCTGTCCGGCACGGGGTTCGACCAGTCGCACAACGGCGACTGTGATGCGTTTGTCATCAGGACCGACATGGGGTACTCGGGGGACCAGACGGTTGACGCCGCGCTTTCCGCCACGCCTGACTCCAGCGCCCTGCCGTTCTCCAGTATGATGTGCGGGGATGTGATCAACGTCTCCGGCTATCCCCGCAGCGCTGTCGGCATACTGAACGTCGCGCTGCCCGGCGGGCAGTATTTCCCCAACTACCGCCGCGGGTTCACCAATCTCTCCCCGGCGGAAACGTATCATTACTGCTGGAGCCAGTGGTTCCCCGATCTGCCCACGCTGGACGGGTCGACCCTGTTCCAGCTGGTGGTACAGGACGTCACTCCGGCGCCCTACAACCAGCCGCCATACCCCGCATCGGGCAGCATGGCCAGCGACATGTGCACGGTCGTCGCCTGGCGCCCGTGATCTCCGTCCCGCTGGCCGGCGGATTTAGTGCCCCGGGGGCTTAACTCGGCACCATGTATACCGATAACAACAAGAGAGGTTCTCACGGGTCTGTGCACCGTTTTGCACTGCGCACCTGACGCGGTACGGAACGGCCGGCAATGGTGTCGGCAAGATCCGGCGCCGGGGACCGCCGGTTAAATCGACGGGCCTTCCCCTTGACCCGGGAAGGCCGGGGGCAGAGTTGCAGATGACCAACAGATCCACCGGGAGCGAGAACCGTTACCACGAACTCCTCTCCGCGATGACCGACCTGGTGGCGGTATTTGACCGGGACGGCCGCTGCACCGAGGCGTGGTTCGCCGGTCTGCTTGAAACGGTTGACCTGCCCGCGGCACCGGCGGGAATGACCGCCCCGGACATCTTCCCCGGCGAGGCGGGCAGCGCAGTGGCCCGGGCCGTGAAGCAGACCATTCAAAGCGGATCGCCCATCGGATTCGAGTTCGAACTGCCGGAACGGAGCCCGCAGGACCAGGGGAAGCTCAACGGCGCAGCCGGAAGCCTGCGGGTCTACCACGCCACGGCTTCCCCGGTGCGTGCCGAGAGTGGAATCTGTTCGGCAATCGTGGTGGCCCGTGACCTCACCGAACGGCGGCTGATCGAGGACCAGCTGCTGCAGTCCCAGAAACTGGAGTCGGTGGGGACGCTGGTCGGCGGCATCGCCCACGATTTCAACAATCTCCTGATGGCCATCCTCGGCTATTCGGAGATGTTGCTGATGAACCTGCCCAGGGACGACCCCAAGTCACGATACGCCCAGCGGATCAACCAGGCCGGTGAACGGGCCCGCAGTCTGGTTCAGCAGATGCTCCTCTACAGCCGCCGGGAAGCCCCGCGCATGGAGCCGCTGGATGCCAATGACTGCGTGAACAGTGCCATCGAGCTGCTGTCGCGCTCGCTGGACAAGAAGATTCAACTGCGCACCGAGCTGGAGTGGCAACTGCCGCTGGTGATGGCCGATCGGGTCCAGATCGACCAGGTGCTGATGAACATCTGCCTCAACGGCGCCATGGCCCTCAAAAACAGGGAGGACCTCGAGGACCCCGGGATGCTGCAGGTCTCCACCTCCCGAGTGGATTGCGACGAGGGCGACAGCTGGCCCTACCATCCGGCGGAACCGGGGAGCTATGTGCTGATCGTCATCGAGGACAACGGCAACGGGATGGGCGAAGAGATCCAGTCACGAATCTTCGAGCCTTTCTTCACCACCCGGGAGCCGGGGGAAGGAACGGGCCTGGGACTCTCGGTGGCCTTTTCCATCATCCGCAAGCACAAGGGCCACCTGCTGGTGACCAGTGCGCCGGGGATGGGCTCCACCTTCAAGATTCTGCTTCCGGTGCGGTCGGGAATGGTTACCCCGGGAAGGGCTGACGGATTAACCGGGGCGGTGGAGGCCACCTCGCCGATCCACGAGCCGGGGATAGACTCCTCCGGGCCGAGCCCGCTGATGCAGACCGTCATGATCACCGATGACGAAGATGGCGCCCGTGGTGTCATCGGCGAGTATCTCCGTGAAATGGGCTACCGGGTGCTGGAGGCGGTGGACGGAGTGGAGGCGGTGAAACTCTACGAGAAGCGCGGGGATGAAGTGGACCTGATCCTGATGGATGTGGTGATGCCGCGGATGAACGGGGTGGAGGCCAGCCGCAAGATCCTCAAAATTGACCCTCAAGCGAAGATTCTTTACATTACCGGCCACGCCCGTGGTTTCGCCGGGGAGGAGGGAGCGGACGATGAGGGAGTCCTGGGGGTGATCCACAAGCCGTTCTCACTCAATGAAATCGACCGCAAAGTGAAACGTCTGCTGGCCACCTGACCTTTCGATTGTCGCCGCCGGTGATGTTTACCAGTTTCGTTTCTTGCATTTGCATCCCGATTGACTTATATTGAACAGGTGCCTTGCCCCGCCGTGGTGCGTGTAGTACTCAATTGCGCCACACCACCTTCGGCATGTGAAAAACCGGAATCCAGCTTGTTGCTGATGCGGTTATACATCCACGATTGTCGGTTCGCAGCGGAGTTCGCCACCCCCCGAACCGAACATTTCTCACGTCAGAGGAGAGTCTGAAGTCATGTCCATCTCCCCAGTGTCGATCCTGCGCCTGCTGCTGATCTGTGCTCTGTTCTGTGGAACCATTCAGGCCGTTGCCGATCCCGCTGGACGGCCGCTCACCGCCGAGCAGCAGAAGTGGCTGGATGAGAACCCGCACAGCCTCCCCATCTGGATGACCCCGGAGGAGGAAGCGCGCAAGGATGAGATCGGCATCAACTTCCGCGGCACGGCGGCGCCTCCGGTGCCGGTGCGCATGGCCGGCGAGTTCGAGCCGGTGACCGGCGTGCTGATCCGCTGGCCCCTGGGCATCCCCTACGACCTGATTGCCGAGATGTCCGAAGACGTGGAGGTCTGGACTATCGTCGGCAGCGCTTCACAGCAGACCTCGGCGGAAAGCGCCTACAGTTCCAGCGGCGTGAACATGGCCAACTGCCACTTCTTCATCGCCGGCACCGACTCCTACTGGACCCGGGACTACGGGCCCTGGTATGTCTACACCGGCAACGACGAGCAGGGTATCGTCGACCACATCTACAACCGCCCGCGGCCCAACGATGACGAGATCCCCCAGGAGTTCGGCGACTACCTCGGCATCCCGGTCTACGGCATGGACCTGGTGGCCACCGGCGGCAACTGGATGTGTGACGGCCGCGGCGTGGGAATGAGCACCCGTCTGATCCTCGACGAGAACCCGGGGATGACCGGGGCCCAGGTGGACCAGATCCTCCTCGACTACTGCGGCATCACCGACTACTACCCGTTGCCCTACACCGAGTCGGGCGGCATCCATCATATCGACTGCACCAAGAAGTTTCTCGACGTGGACACCATCCTGGTGGAGGAGAAGACTCCCGCCGACCCGGAACTGGAGGCCAACGTGGCCTTCCTCCAGACCCTGACCAGTTCCTGGGGCACGCCGTACGAGATCATCCGGGTGCCGGTGGGCACCGGCTACACCGAGGCCTACACCAACTCGCTGATCCTGAACACCAAGGTGCTGGTACCCACCTTCGGCACCTCCCATGACGCGGTGGCGCTGCAGATCTACCAGGACGCCATGCCGGGCTACGAGATCATCGGCTTCGACGGCTCCTGGCTCTCCGACGACGCGATCCACTGCCGGGCCAAGGGGATCATGGACCGTTACATGCTCTACATCGATCACACCCCGCTGATCGATCCCCAGGGCGCCGGCGGCGATTACCTGGTGACCGCCGAAATCCACCCCTACAGCGGTCAGCCGCTGAGCAGCGGATTCCCCCAGCTGCGATACAGCATCGACGGCGGTTTCTTCACCAGCGTCACCATGACCAGCACCGGCGGCGACAGCTGGCAGGGCACCATCCCGGCCCAGGCTGACGGCACCTCGGTCCGTTACTACATCCACGCCGAGGACGACTCGGGCCGGGCGGAGAATCACCCCTACATCGGATCCGCCGGCGCGCACCGGTTCCTGGTTTCCAGCACCGGCGACTGGCCGGTGATCACCCACACCCCGCTGGGGGACCAGTCCCTGGGCGGCTGGCCGGCCACGGTGACCGCCACGGTGACCGATGCCAGCGGTCTCAGCGAAGTGGTGCTGGAATACAGCGTCAATGGCGCGCCCCAGGCCGAGGTGCCGATGACCAACACCGGCGGCTATACCTGGGCAGGCGATTTTGTCGCCGCGGTGAGCGACGGTGACCTGGTGGAATACCGGATTCGCGCGGTGGACGCTTCGGGTGATTTGAACACCACCTGGCATCCGGCTGCCGGGTATCACGGCTTCAGCATCGTCTCCTCCATCCCGGTCTACGTCTGGAACCCCTCGGGGAGCATTTCCGAAGCGGCGTTGACCTCAGCCCTGGACGGTCTGGGCCTGGGCTATGACAACGGGTCATCCCTGCCGGCCGATCCCGCGCTCTACGAGGCGATCTTCGCCTGTCTGGGTATCTACTCCGGCAACCACGTGCTGACCAGCGGCGAAGGCAGCATTCTGGCCGCCTACCTCGACGGGGGCGGCCGGCTCTACATGGAGGGGGGCGACACCTGGGCCTACGACACCGCCACCGCGGTGCACCCCTACTTCCACATCACCGGCGACGCTGACGGCACCGGCGACTGCGGACCGGTGAACGGCGTGGCCGGCACCCTCACCGAGGGCATGTCCTTCACCTACAGCGGCAGCAATGCCTACATGGACCACATTTCACCCGGAGCGGGTGCGGTCACCCTGTTCACCAACGGCAGTCCGGTCTATGACAACGGCATCTCCTACGACGGCGGCAGCTACCTCACCGTGGGGTTCGCCTTCGAGTTCGGCGGGCTGGATGACGGGGCCTCCCCCAGCACCAGGGAGGAACTGCTGGCCGGGATCCTCAGCTTCTTCGGCGTGGGGCAGACCCCGCCGGTGGATACCATCGACACGGTGTTGACCTGCGTGCCGGGCAGTGGAACCCTGCCCTTTGCCTTTCAGATCAATTGCGGGCTGACCAACCTCAGCGACGAGAACCGGCGGGCCGCCGCCAGGCTGCAGCTGCAGATTGCCTCGGGCAGCTTCTTCGGCAGTTTCCGGGCCGGCTGGACCAATCTGGCGCCCTACGAGACCTACAATGCGGTCTGGAACCAGAACCTGCCGGCGCTGGGTTCGCTGGTGGGCGACAACCAGTTCAACCTGGTGGGCCAGGACGTCACCCCGGTCCCCTACAACCAGCCGCCCTTTGCCCCTGCCGGTGACACCGCGTCCGACAGTTGCACGGTCACCGGTAGTGCTCCCTGATCCGATCCCCTCCCGGCCCGTCCGCCCAACCGCGGGCGGGCCGCTTGACTCCCCATTCACCGTCGATCAAGATAACGCATTCCCCGGTCAGTGCAGCCGGCCGATGCCGCCCGCCGGCTGCGTGCGTTACCGATCGACGCGGTGCACGGGTTCGATGATGGGCAGCAGAGCAGCCTGGCCCCAACAACTCCGACAGCTGGCCGCCGATTTTCTGGCGGTACCCGTGCGATTTCCCGCCGGGACGGACACTGATAGTGCAGAGTCGGCATTGTGGGTATTGATCCAGACGGCCCTCGGGGGCTACCTGGCCTATGAGATCCGAAACCCCGAGATCCGGCGGGATGAGCTCGCCGGGCTGGCGGCGGAAAAAACCGCGCAGCTGGTGGAGCAGATCCGGCGCGGCGGCTGGAAGCCGGCCGAGGAAAACGAAATGAAGATACGGGGATACGTCAAACAGGTGGCGCACAACACCGCCCGGGCCTTCTGGAAGAAATACTACCGGGAACGGGGCGGCGAAGAGCTGGCGGAGACGTTGGACAACGTTCCGCAGACCGGTCAGGCCGACCCCGAACAGCAGGCGGCCGGGGAGGAGACCGCCGCCAGGCTGGTCAGCTGGCTGGGCACCTGCCGTGCGGACCACGCCCGGATATTCGTCATGAAAGCCTTCTACCAGATGCGCACCCTGGAGATTGCCGAGCACCCGGCGGTGAACACCAGTCCAACCAACGTGGACACGGTCTGGGACCGCCTGCGCAAGGACCTGCGGACCATTCTCACTGCAGGGGATGAGGCTCCGGTCCGGTTTCCGCCGGGCACCTTTGCCGCCTTCCTGCGTCTGTGGGAACCTGCCGCCCGAGGAGGAGACGTCCATGGCTGACCAGCGACAAGACCGCAGCGAGGAACTGACCCCTGACCTGTGCATCGATTTCGCCGCCGGCCTGCTGGACGAGGAGGGGCGTGCGGATGTCCTGCGCCGCGCCTCGGCGTCTCCGGAGGCCGAGGAACTGCTGCGTTCGGTCATGGCCCAGGCCCAGACGGCGCGGTCTACGGCCGCCGGCAGGACAACCGGGCCCGTCGCGGTTCCGGATTTGTCCGGCCCGGGTCTCGTGGAGAGGATCAGCAGTTTTCTCGATTCGCTGCTCGGCGCCGGGCGGCTGGTCCCGGCCATGGCCGGAGCGTCGCTGCTGCTCATCGGCCTGGTTCTGGGAGCCGCTACGGTGCGCCTGCTGCAGACGGACGGCGCCGAAACCGGCGCCCCGGCCCGGCTGATCTCACTCTTCCCGGCGGCCGCCAGGACGGCGGGACCCGCGGGGGGAATTACTCCCGGCACCGGCCTCTACGTCGAATTGAACGGCATCGACTATTCCTGTGAAACCGTGCTGACCTTTGACCTGGACGGGCCGTCCGGGAGGACAGTGCTCCGGGGACGGCTCCTCTGCCAGCCGGAGACGGGGGAGTGGGCCGGGCTCTTCCTGCCGGCTCCGCTGCTGGCCGAGGGCGGCGACTATCTCCTGCGGTTGAAGCCTGAATCCGGTGCTTCGGACAGCGGTGACCAGCCGCTGGAGTACCGTTTCACCATCCGCTGATTCCAACCTGTTTCACCTGCCTTGTTCCAAATTGTTCCAACTGTTTAATTCATAGCAATACACAAGTGTATCAGGGGAATATGTGTTTTGATGAAACAAACGTTTCATTGTTGTTTCAAATGGATCCAGTAGTGTATATATATCTTGTAATGGCAATGGTTTTCATTTTCTGATCGATTCTGATTCTTGTTCTGAACGGCCTATTGTTTCAAATCATATGAAACGTCAGGTTTCATGTAATATTTGTTATTGACTGAAAAAAAAGAAGTTAACCGAATGAACCAAATGTGGAACAGTTCTTGGATACTGGTTTGTCGAATTTACGGATGTTTGTTACTGGATGACTCGAACGGTTTCATCTGATCATTCAAAAAGGAGAGCACGATGAGGAGAACGGTTTGGATGTTCATGGCTTTGCTCTGTTGCGCTGCCTTTCTGTCAACCAGCCTGATCATGGCCGAGGCCCAGGGGGATGACAAGAAGGGTAAGGCCCTGTTCAAGGAGTCATGCAAGAGTTGTCATGTAAAGGACGGTGAGGGCGGAGAGGTGAGCCCGCTCACCAAAACCATGTCCCAGTGGGAGCGGTATTTCAAGAAGGGCACCCATAACAACAAGACCGAGAAGCTCGAGGACCTGGTGCCCGCGGATCAGCTGATCCACATCCTGACCTTCCTGGTCAACCATGCCGCCGATTCCGATCAGCCCGAGACCTGTGGCTAATTCCTTTCTTCAAGGGGGGAAGAAGAATGAGGAAACTGTTTCCATTCGCTCTTATAATTACTGCCGTGATGCTCTTCCTGCTGGCCGCCCCGGCGGTGTTCGCCGAAGTGGAGGAGGAGGACATCGAGGACATCGAGGAACGGCTTGATGTCATCGAGCTCAAACTGGCCAAGCACAAGCTCTATTTCGGCGGTGATTTCCGTGTCCGCTGGGACAGCGTTGAGTGGAACATCCCGCGCTACCAGCAGGTGGTGGACCCCACCACCCAGCCTCCGGGCGTACAGCAGATCGAGGCCCAGAACTGGAAAAACAGCGCCATCTACACCTCGCGGCTGCGGCTGAAGATGGGCGCCGACATCTCGGATAACCTGCATTTTTACGGCCGGCTGAACATGTATCGCGCGTACGGCGGAGCAGAGATCCCGATTTTCAACGGTCAGCCCAGTTCCCTGCACAACTCCTTCAACTCCACCCGCATCCCCACCGACAACGCCCTGCGGGTGGAGCGGGCCTATTTCACCTACAAGTGGAAGAACAGCCCGATCTTCATGACCCTCGGCCGTCAGGCCGCCACCGACGGGCCGCCGCGGCACATCAAGGAGGAGATGGTCCGGCAGGGAACACCGTCGGCGCTGATCATCGACGCCGAGATCGAGGGCTTCATGCTCGGTTCGAAACTGGACTTCATGCACCTCCCCGAAGGCTCCACCTTCCGTCTCTGTTACGGCGTGGGTTACGAGTCCGGATTCGGCGGCGGCGGCAACGTGCCCCAGAGTTACGTGGTCACCCCCTTCGGCAACGGCGTGGTGAGCAGCCTCGACGATTCCACCGTGCTCGGCGGCTGTTTCGAGACCCCGCTGCCCTTCATGGGCGACGAGGGAATGCTCTATCTCAACTACATGAACCTTGCCAATCTCACCGACATTCCGTACAGCACGCTCTCCAATTTCCCCAACCCCTTCGACAACAACCCGCAGAATGTCACCGCCACTGCCAACCTGGGTGACATGGATCTCTTTGGTGCGGGCGTCACCGGTGACGCCGGCAATCTGACCTATTTCGCCATGTTTGCCTGGAACAAGTCCGACCCCAACGGCAACCAGTCGCAGTACGGCTTTGGCGGTCTGTTGGGCAACCCCAGCGAGAGCGAGAGCGGCAACGCCTACTACCTCGGTCTGAAGTACAGCTTCATTCCGAGAAAGCTGAGCGCGGGAGTCGAATACAACCACGGCAGCGAGAACTGGTTCAGCTACACCCCGGCGGCCGACGACCCGTCGAACAAACTGGCCACCCGGGGTGATGTCTGGGACATCTATCTCAACTGGCAGTTCGACAAGCGGATCTGGCTCAAGGTGGGTTACCAGCACTTCGACTACAATACCGCCTTCAGCGGCTGGCACATTGCCCCCGGACCGCTGCAGTACTTTGACCTGTCTCAGAACCCGACGCTCTTTTACGCCTTCCCCGATGAGGTGGACAACATCTATGCCGCCCTCGAGGTGCGTTTCTAGCAACCCGCACGGCGGGGGGCGGGCGGCACGGCCGTCCGGTTCCCCGCCGGTTTCGGCCCGCAACCGGTCCGGGTGAACTGTTACCTGATGAACCCGCCAAAACCAGAAAGCCGCGTTCTCGACGCTGTTTCCGACGGTGTGATGGTGATCGACAGGGAGTGCCGGATCACCTATGTCAATCCCGCCTTCTGCCGGCTCTACGGCATCAGCTCCGAGGACGCCCTGGGACAGCCGTGCCGCCGGGTGGTGGACGGAGACGTGTGCACCGACGGGACCTGTCTCTTCCGGGCCGGCCTGGAGAATGTCGGCGAAGAGGAACTTTCGGTACACAACGTCTACTGTCGAAAACAGGAGGTCGGCCCGCTCTGCATCAGCTGCAGCCTGCTGCGCGACGAAAATGGCGCGACGGTGGGGGCGGTGGAAATACACAAGGACATGGCCATCCTCGGCGAGTATATCGAGGCCACCGAGGCGGCCCATCGCCAGGTGGAGCAGGAGCGGCAGACCCAGGACACGATTCTCGCCGGGATCGCCGACGGCGTCTTTACCGTTGACGATGAGCGGCGTTTCACTGCGGTCAACGACAAGTGCCTGGAGATGCTCGGCCGCCGCCGGGAGGATGTGCTGGGCCGTGATTGCTGCACCGTGCTCCGCTCCTCCAGCTGCAGCACCGATTGTCCCATCCGCTGGGCCCTGGAAAACCGCACCAACGTGATCGACCACCGCGAACGGATCCTCGGCGCCGGTGACCGGGCCATCGATGTGTTGAACAGCGTCTTCCTGGTCAGCGACCAGGCCGCTCCCGATGCCCGGGTGGTGGGGGTGTTGCGCGACGTGAGCGAGTACTACGAACTGAAGCGGGCTGCCTCGAAGCGCTACGAGTTTTTCGGCATGGTCAGCCGCAGCCCGAGGATGCAGGAGGTGTTCCGGCTGGTGGACACCATCAGCGCTTCCGACACCACGGTGCTGATCACCGGCGAGAGCGGCACCGGCAAGGAACTCATCGCTTCG
This sequence comes from uncultured Acidobacteriota bacterium, assembly GCA_963836075.1. GTDB lineage: Bacteria > Acidobacteriota > JAQAZP01 > JAQAZP01 > JAQAZP01 > JAQAZP01. The sequence goes on along the minus strand of CAWIIB010000001.1, from coordinate 764,958 downwards.
GCGATCCAGGAGAACAGCCTGCGGAAATCGGGTCCCTTCGTCAAGATCAACTGTTCGGCGCTCACCGAAACCCTGCTGGAGAGCGAGCTGTTCGGCCATGAAAAAGGCGCCTTCACCGGGGCGGTCCATGAGAAGCGGGGCATCTTCGAGTCGGCCGACCATGGAACGGTGTTCCTCGACGAGGTGGGGGACATGTCGCTGGGCCTGCAGGCAAAACTGCTCCGCCTGCTCCAGGAAAGAGAGTTCCAGCGGGTGGGCGGCCACCGCACGATCAAGGTGGATGTGCGGGTACTGGCGGCCACCAACAAGGAACTGAAACAGGAGATCGCTGCCGGGCGGTTCCGCGAGGATATCTACTACCGCCTCTGCGTTATCCCGATCCACCTCGAACCGCTGCGTGAGCGTCGCGAGGATATTCCCCTGCTGGTCCACCACTTCATGGAGATCTTCCGCCAGAAGTATCGCCGTCCCATCGAAGAGATTTCCCAGCAGGCCCTGCACCTGCTCACCAGGCACTCCTGGCCGGGCAATGTGCGGGAACTGCAGAACATGATCGAATACGCCTTTGTCTGTTGCGGGGAAACCCGCATCAGGCGGGAGCACCTGCCGGCTGAAATCCGGGGACCGGTCACCGGGATCGCGGCCTCCGGCGCCGCGGAGATGGACCCCATGGGTGGGGTATACCCGGATGAACGCCGGCGGATCATCGAGCTGCTCAGAAACCACCGCGGCAATCGCAGCGAAGTGGCCCGGTTGCTGGGGATCAGCCGCACCACCCTCTGGCGCCGGATGAAACAGCACGGCATTGACGAATAGTGTGAATACCGATCACAGGGAGTGTCAGCGCCCGCAGTCCAGGGGGATGCCCGTGGCCACTTCCAGGGCATGGGGCAGCACCGGCAGGATGGCTTCCAGCTGTTCCGCGGCCGCCCTGGGACTGCCGGAGAGGTTGATCACCAGGGTCGACCCCCGCAGGCCGCAGATGCCCCGGGACAGCACCGCCCGGGGCGTGGCCTCCCGGCCGGCCCGCCTCATCTCTTCGGCCAGACCCGGCACCTCGCGGTGGATGACATCCCGCGTCGCCTCCGGGGTCACGTCCCGCGGCGACATCCCGGTGCCCCCGGTGGTCACCACCAGGTCGGCCACCGCGTGGTCAGCCAGCTCCCTGATCGTATCCGCCAGCAGCTCCCGGTCATCGGGCAGGACACTCCCCGGCAGCTCCAAACCGCCGATGCCCCTGGCCAGCAGGCGTTTCACCACCGGGCCGGAGCCGTCTTCGCGGCTGCCCCCGGCGGCACGGTCGCTCAGCGTGATCACCGCCCAGCGAAGCTGCTCCAGCTCGGGATCGGTCAGCAGTTCATCACCCGGGTGAAGCGGTCCCGAGCGCAGCACCACGGCAAAGAAACCCTCCCGGGGCATGATGCAGTCACCCACGGTGTGGAAGATTTCACAGGGGGTGTGACACTCCTTACCCTTCTGGGTGACCTGGATCACCGCTTCGGGGCCCAGACGCAGCCGGCGACCCACCTGCAGCCCCTCCAGGTCCGGAGCCTCGATCACCAGGTTCTCGCCGAAGGCGCCCGGTGAGAGTGAAAGACCGGCAGCCTCCATCTCGGCGATGCCGCCACTGGCCAGCAGGCTGAGCTGGCGATGCCAGTTGCCGCCGTGGCCGTCGCCCTCGATGCCGAACCCCCGCAGCAACCGCGCCTGGGGGACACTCTGCTTGGCCCCGCCCTTGGAACTGCTGGTGCAGACGGCCTTGATTCTACCCAGGGAGGTCATCGGTCACACCTCCTGCGCCGGCAGATCCGGCGACGGCCCGCCCCGGCAATAGTGCCCGGATGCGCCACCACTCTTCTCCTCCAGCCGCAGCGGCCCGATCACCATGGTGCGGTCCAGGGCCTTGCACATGTCGTAGACGGTGAGCGCGGCTACGGCGGCGGCGGTGAGCGCCTCCATTTCAGCACCGGTGCGTCCGCTGCACCGGACCCTCGATTCGATGCTCACCAGCCCCTGTCCGGCGGAAACGTCCACCTCCACCACGTCCAGGGGCAGCGGGTGGCAGAGGGGGATCAGTTCGGCCGTTCTCTTGGCCGCCATGATGCCGGCCAGCCTGGCGGCGGCGGTGACGCTGCCCTTGGCCACCTGGTTCTCGGTGATGGCCAGGGTCACCTCGGGCGTGGTGTGCAGCAGGGCGGAGGCCCGGGCGAACCGATCCGACACCGGTTTACCGCTGACGTCCACCATGGCCGCCTCGCCTTTGCCATCCAGGTGGGTCAGCCCTTTGTTGTTCATCCGGACACCTCCTCGGTGGGGCCGAGCCAGAAGAAGACCACCTCGTCTCCCTTCTTCAGGGGGCCCCGCTGCGGGTCGAGGAACACCAGGGCGTTGGCCGCCGCCGCGCCATAGATGTCGGCGGAGCCGGAGACGGTCAGCAGGCGGGCCAGCGGCGCGCCGCTGGCCGTTTCCTCTTCCACCCGGGCCGGCAGCCAGGAGGGCCGCCCGCCACGGGGGCGGCATGGCTCGGCCAGTACGGCATGCCCCTCCCGGCCGGGCAGCGGCCGTCCGGCCAGCAGCCGGGCCGCCGGCAGCACGTAGTGGTGAAAACAGAAGTGTACCGCCAGCGGGTTCCCGGGCAGGCCGAAGAACAGCCCGGCCGGTTCGCGGCTGGTGCTGCCAAAGAAGAGCGGCTTGCCCGGTTTCTGCCAGACCTTGTGGAACTTCCGGGTGACTCCCAGTTTTTCAGCGGTCCCGGGCACCAGGTCGTATTTGCCGGCGGACACTCCGCCCGACACCATCACCACGTCGGCTTCCATGGCCCGGCCCAGGGCGGCCTCCAGCTGGGAGCTGGTGTCGCCGGCATGCAGCGATTCATGCAGCGTCAACCCGGCCCCGCGGACCAGGGCTTCCATCATCGGGCGGTTGCTGTCGCGGATCCCGTACGGGCCGGGATCGCTGCCCACCGGCGCCAGCTCGTTTCCGGTGGAGACCACGGTCACCGTGGGCCGTGGGATGACCAGCACCTCCCCGTAGCCGGACGAGGCCAGCACCGCCACGGTGAGCGGGTTCACCGCCTGCCCCGGGGCCAGCAGCAGATCGCCGGCTTTGCGGTCGCTGCCCCGGCGGGCAATGTGCTTCTCAGCATTGAGGTGCGCCGGCAGCGTGACCCGGCCCTCCGACTCCAGGTCACCTCCTCCACCGGCACCACCGTCTCGGTGCCTTCGGGGCAGGGGGCGCCGGTCATGATCCGCACTGCCCGGCCGGGCGACAGCGGCTCCCCCGGCGCGGCACCGGCGGCCACCTCGCCGGTCACCGGGACCGTTTGACCGGCGTCGGACAGCCGCACGGCAAACCCGTCCATCATCGCCCGGTCAAACGGCGGGCCGTCCCGGTCGGCCCTGATCTCCTCGTCCAGCACGCAGCCCGTCGCCTCGGACAGCGGCAGCCGGCGGGCCGCGGCCGGGCGGGCCAGGCCGAGCACCAGGGAGAGGGCATCGGCGGCGGGTATCGGTTTGGGCATCACTGTTCCTTTCCCTGGCCCGGCGGCGCTAGCCGCCCATGGAGAACATCCGGGTGTCACCACCCCAGGCTGTTCCCGGCGAACCCTTGCCCTCCAGCAACTGCCTGATCTGCCTCAGGCTCCACTGGTCATCGGCGCCGTTGCGGATCATCGCCCGCAGGTCGATCCGATCACCCTGCCGCAGGCAGGCGTGGAGACGGCCCCGTGAATCGAGACGCAGGCGGTCGCAACGGCCGCAGAAGGGGTGGCTCACCGGGGCGATGAAGCCGACCCGGGCCAGCCCTTCCCCGGTGGGGACGAGATAGCGCCGGCTGTTTTCGCCGCGTTCCAGCGGCCTGATGTCGGGCCAGCGGCGGCGGAGGATTTCCAGCGCCTCAGCCATCGGGACATACTCGTCGTCGTCCAACTGCCGAGCGGGACCGATGCGCATCAGTTCGATGAATCGCAGTTCGCACTGCCGGCTGGCGGCGAAAGCCACCAGGTCGGGGATCTGGCCGGCATTTATGGAACGCTGGAGCACGCTGTTCAGCTTCAATGGTCGCAGACCGGCCTCCAGGGCGGTGTCGATACCCCGGATCACCTTGCCGGGATCGGTGGAGCCGGTGCTGCGATGGAACAGTTCGGGGTCGATGGAGTCGAGGCTGACGTTGATCCGGGACAGCCCGGCGCGCTTGAGGGCGGCAGCCGCACCGGCCAGGGCCGTGCCGTTGGTGGTCATGGTCAGTTCAGCGGCCGGGAAATGCCGGCGCAGCTGCCCGACAAAGGAGGCGAGGTCGCGGCGCAGCAGCGGTTCGCCGCCGGTGACCCTGATCTTGCGCAGCGGCCGGACCCGGTGGATCAGTTCCGCCGCCCGGATGATTTCCTCGTAGCGCAGGATCTGTGCCGGCGGGGCGAGCATCGCCCCCCCGGGGGGCATGCAGTAGCGACAGCGGTTGTTGCAGCGGTCAGTGACCGAAATCCGCAAATAACAGCCCCGGGAAATCTGTGGCGGTTGCATGGGGGATTGATCTGGGCCGGGCCTCGGGGTGGGCACAGGATCTCCTTTCCAAAAGGGGAGGCTCCGCCGTTTCCCGCGAAACCCTGTCGCCGCCGCGGCCATAGGTTGTCATACCCCGTAGCTCCGGGCGGTCGGAGAACACGGGAACACTCTACACGTTTTCCCCGGGGCCCTCAAGGGGATCGGCGGGATCGTCGCCCTCCTCTTCCTCCAGCATGTCCCGCAGGGCCTGCCGCCGCTTCCGGCTGCTGAGGAAGAGGTGCAGGGCAACGGCAAGGACCACGCCGGATGCGGCCCAGCCGGCGAACTGCTCCGGGGAGTGGAAGAGGAAGACCCAGGGCAGCACCATGAGGACCAGGGCGCCGACAATGATCGCGACGGTGAGCAGGACCCGGCGGGTGTTGCCGGATCCCGGTTTTTGATGTCTCGAACTCATGGGCGTCCTTTCGCCGCGCCGCACGTCACTGTTCCGACTTCGGGACGGATTCCAGGGCGGCTTTCAGGGCGTCCTCCAGGTCGGCTTCCCGGCGGGCCTGCCGCCGCTTGATCCGGGAGGCCCAGGCAAAGGAGACGGCTCCCGAAAGGAGGATGAAGATGTAGTAGTTGAGGCGGAAGAGCAGGTTGGCCGCCGCGGCCAGTTCCGGCCGCACACCGAAGAAGATGTGCAGCCCGATCAGCGAGGCTTCGGTCACCCCGATGCCGCCGGGAACCGTGGAGAGGATCCCCAGCAGGTTGCCCAGGGAGAGAATGGCGGCCACCATCAGCAGTGGTGCTTCCCCCTCGCGTGCGCCGCAGGCCTGGAAGGCAAAGTAGTTTCCGGCGCAGTAGCAGAGCCAGAGAAATGCCCCCCGGGAGACATCCATCACGGTGCCCCGTTTCGACTCCAGCAGCCGGCGCAGCGGGCCAAAGATATCCATGCTCCGGCCGGCAATGGCCTCGGCGAACGCGTCGGCGCTGCCGAATCTGCTGCGCACCGGCGGAAGCAGCCGCAGTGGGCGGTAGAGCGAGGTGAGCAGCCCCCGGTAGTCCCTCCGGGCCAGAAAGCGGCCCAGGGGCCGGCGGAAGACCAGCAGGGCGACGAGGCCCAGCAGGCCCGCCACGCCCAGGCCGCAGATCACCAGGCGGTTGGTCTGGGTCAGTGACGATGCCGTGGCATGGACCGGGTTGTTCCAGAGGGGGATGGCGGCCATGGCGATGAAGGAGACCAGGAAGACGCCCAGCATGTTGGTCACCTGGTCCTGCAGCGTGGTGCCGTAGATCTTGAACGCCGGCGTCTGGCTGCGGGTGGCCACCAGGTAGGTGCGGAGGAATCCGCCGGCGGTTTTGGCGGTGGGCGCCACCAGGTCGGTGAACGACCCGCAGAGCAGGGCGGGGAAGAACGCCCGGTTGTGCACCGCCAGCTGTTCCCGGCGGGCGATGGACCGCCACTTCCGTGACCAGAGCCAGTAGCGGGCGGCCACGGCGCTGAAGGTGAGCCCCAGCAGCAGGGGATCGGCGTTCAGCAGGGCCCGCAGCACCCTGGACGGGCCGATCTCCTCCAGCAGGCGCTGCAGAAAGAGAATGGCCAGCAGCAGGATCAGCATCGCCGCGGCCAGGCGCACCGCTCGCCAGCGTCGGGGCGGGGCGGATCCGGTGTGAAGACCGTCCTCGTTCAGGTCCTGGAGTGATTCACGGTCCATGGGGTCAGTCAGCGTAGCGGGCCAGAATCGCGGCCGCTGCGGCTCGTTCCGAGCCTGTGGCCGAGGAGTAGAGCGATTCCAGTACCGGAATGATCGTTTTTCTGTTCTTGCGCACGGTGTCCAGAATCCGCGGGCCCAGCAGGTCGGGGAATTCCCAGTAGAGGGCCAGCAGTGCCCGGATCGATTGTTCAGTGGCCATGGCGCCGAAAATCTCGATCTCCAGGCGCCGGATCATCCGCATGATCAGCGAATTGTCGGTCTCCACCCAGACCCCGTCCGCGGCCAGCCTGGTGCGTTGGAACAGACCGCCCTCCATGGAGTCCCGTTCAGTGAGGAAGCATCCGGCCACGTCCTCTTCCAGCAGTCGCGCCCGGGCCTCGGGGGATTTGAACGATCCCTTGAGCACCAGGCGCCTGGTCTCCAGACGGGTCTTGCTGTCACTGCCGCCCCGCCAACTGGTCTTTTCCATGGAGGAGGAGACCTTGATCCTGATGGTTCCCAGTGCCTCCTCGTTCCGGGAGGGGGCGGCCACGCTGTACCCGAAAATCCCCAGGTCCATGGAGAGCAGGCGCAGCACCTGGCCGGCCATCTCGGCATCACGTCCGCTGATCTGCACCTCCAGGGCTGGTCCGCTGCGGGTTACCTCGGCTTCTCCGGCCCCCGGCGGCAGGTCCGACGCGGCCAGTGGCAGCGCGCAAAGCACCGCCAGCAGGACCAGGGTCACCGCCGCATGCCTGAATGAGCCGGCCGGACTGTTAAGCATGGTCTATTCCTCGCACCCTTCCGCTCCGCTTCAGATGCCCATGCAGGTCCCCACCGCCCGGGCCGCGTCCAGCAGCTCCGAACCGGAGGGTACCGTGCGAGGCTGGCCCACCACCTCGGACAGCGGCACTGACGTAATCCGGTGGCCGCCCAGGGCCACCATCTGGCCAAACTCGCCGTTGATCAGGAGACGCATCGCCTCCACACCGAAGCGGGTGGCCAGCAGCCGGTCAGCGGGTGTCGGAATCCCCCCGCGGAGGAGGTGGCCCAGGACGGTGACCCGGGTTTCGATTCCGGCCAATTCCTCGATGTCATCGGCCACCACGTGCCCGATGCCGCCGAGACGTATCTTCTCCGGGCTGCCCTCCACCACTTTCTTGACCACCATCTCGCCGCCTTCAGGCTTGGCGCCTTCGCCAACCACCACGATGCTGAAGCTCTTGCCCTCGTAGGTGCGCTGCTTCACCGCCTCGCAGACCGCGTCGATGCGGTAGGGGATCTCCGGGATCAGGATGATGTCGCCGCCGCCGGCCAGGCCCGAGCAGAGGGCCAGCCAGCCGGCGTAGCGCCCCATCACCTCCACCACCATCACCCGGTGGTGCGACTGGGCGGTGGTGTGGATCTTGTCGATGGCCTCGGTGGCGGTGGTCATGGCCGAATCGAAGCCGAAGGTCTGATCTGTGAGCATCAGGTCGTTGTCGATGGTCTTGGGTACCCCCACCACCGGGATGTCCCACGTCTCGGCCATCTTCTGGGTCACGGCCATGGTCCCGTCACCGCCGATGCTCACCAGGGCGTCGAGGCCGTGCTGGCGGAAGTTGTGCGCGGCCTGGTCGGAGCGGTCGCGGTAGACCTGCTCGTTGTTCTCCAGCATGGGGTAGTTGAAGGGATCGGAGCGGTTGGACGTGCCGAGGATCGTTCCGCCGCGGGTCAGGATGCCGGAAACCGCGTCCCGGTCCAACCGGACGGTGCGGTTGTCCACCAGCCCCTCGAACCCGTCGAGAAAACCGACCACCTCCACGTCGAGGTGGGTCAGGGCCATTTTGGCCACCGCGCGGATCACCGCGTTGAGGCCGGGACAGTCACCGCCGCCGGTGAGAATGCCGATTCTGGAGAGCTTGCCCATTCCTTGTCAGACCTCCGGTCAGTCCACAGCCCGCAACCGCGGGGCGGTGGCACCCTTGAATGGAGATAGGTGTTACTATTATCAACTGCAATACTGCCAGTGAGGGCAGTGGCTGTCAAGAAACACGCCGCCGCCCGGGCACGGGGGGGCGGAGGATCTGGAGAGATCAGGTTGATGGACGGGACGGAGCGCCCCGGCGGAGCGCGAATCGATTTCCACATCCACCTGGCCGGCGACGGGTCGGCAGACAGTGGTTGTCTGATGAGCCGGCGGATGAGACGGAGCCCGTTGACCTGGTATCTTTCCCGTTCCATGGGACTGCCCTGGCGCCAGCTGGGCACGGGCGGCGACCGGGCGTTCAAGGCGGCGCTGCTGGGCCACCTGAACGGTGCGCGGGAGATCGACTACGGGCTGCTGCTGGCCTACGACCGGGTGTATGGCGATGCCGGCACCCCGGACGACGGGCGGCTGGAACTCTACATCCCCAACGACTACGTGCTGGGCATCGCCGCCGGCGAACCGCGAGTGCTGGCCGGGGTTTCCATCCACCCCTACCGCCCCGACGCACTGGATGAGCTGGACCGCTGCGCCGAGCTGGGGGCGGCTGCGGTGAAGTGGCTGCCCACCAGCCAGAACATCGATCCCGCCGACCCCCGCTGCCGCCCCTTCTTCGACCGGTTGGTGGACCACGGCATCCCCCTGATCTGCCACACCGGGCCGGAGCAGGCCTTCACCGTGCTGCGCCCGGATCTCCAGGACCCCCGGATGCTCAGACCTGCCCTGGAGCGCGGGGTGAACGCGGTGGCCGCGCATTGCGCTCTGAACGTATTGCCCTGGGAGTCACACTGCCTGGAGGGCTTTTTGCAGATTCTCCGCTTGTTCCCCAACGCCTGGGGGGATGTGTCGGCCTTCAGCCTGCCCCGGCGGCCCGGCCTGGTGCGGCGGGTGGTGCAGGACGAGGAGGTCATCCCCCGCCTGCTCCACGGCAGTGACTGGCCGATGCCGGTCCACGCCAGGTGGCTGCCCGGCCTGGTGCCCTGGGGCATGGCCCGGGAGATCGACAGGGAAACCAATCCCCTGGACCGGGCGGTGCGCATCATGCGGGCCATGGGGTTGCCGGAGACGCTGTTCGGCCGGGCCTCGGCCATCATCCCCCCGCGCCTTCTCGACCCGGGGGCCCCGCAGGACCGGGCCGGGTAGGTCTTTGGCCCTCTTCAGCTTTTCTTGATTCGGCCCGGGCAGGGGTTTATACTCGTTTTTCCCATTTCAGGGGTTGTTCAACATACCTCGGCCCAGGCCTTCCGGTGTGCCCCGGTCACATCACAGGGTACCCCGCCTTGGAAACCGGTGGGCGGCGAGGCAATCCGATACCAGGAATATGACAGATAGAATGAACTGGAAAGACGTACTTGGATTCGGCTGGCGCACCGGCGTGGTCCTCGGGGCCCTGCTGGGATTCCAGGAAGGGTTTCTCTCCACCACCGTGACATCAGGAGCGTCCACCGGTGTTCCGCTCACCTCCATCCCCAAGCTGATCCAGGTGTTTTTCACCCCGATCTTTGCCGAGGCGGTGGGCTGGGGACTGGTTCTCGGGCTGCTGGCGCTGCTGCTCTACCTGATCTTCGGCCGGCGCTACCCGCTGTTCCGGGACGAGGACCGGTTCGTGCCCTTCTTTTCCGGCCTGGCCACGGCGGTGGTGGTAACGATCTTTATCTTCATGATGTTCAACCCGAGTGTCAAGCTGCACCTGATGGTCAACCCTTCGAAGATCTTCTTCAACCTGCGGCTGATCTTTGCCGGGCTGTTCATCGGTCTGGCCGTGGGCATGCTGGCCGGTCGCATGCGGCGCTACCCCGGGGCACCGAAGCTGAAAGCCCTGATGGTGGCGTTCGGGTTGTGGGCCATTTTGCTCACGCCGCCGCTGCTCTGGGTCAACCGGGTCTACCTCAAGTATGAATTCAACGCGAAGTTCTTTCTCATCCTGGCCGGGTTTCTCGGCGGGCTGCTGCTGCTCACCTGGGCCACCTGGCGTTTCCTCGCCCCCCGCTACCAGGCCGGGTGGCGGCGCAGCTTTTTCACCCGGCACCAGCTGACCCTGGTTCTGCTGTTGCTGGCCTGCTGCACCTTCCTGCCCCTGGCCGCCAAAAAAGCCCAGTTCAGCATGGCCACCGTGGAAACCACCGCCCGGCAGAACCTCAACGTGATCCTGATTTCGGTGGATACCCTGCGCGGCGACCGGTTGTCGGTCTCCGACCCCCTGGGGCCGCAGACGCCGAACCTCGACCAGCTGGCCCGTGACGGCGTGGTCTTCACCAGCATGCAGGCCAATTCCCCCTGGACCCTGCCCTCCCTTTGCACCATTCACACCTCCATGTATCCCACCGCCCACGGAGTGACCTCGATGCAGGACCGTCTCGACGACCTGCGGGTGACCCTGGCCGAGACGCTGGAAGACGCGGGGATGATGACCGGCGCGGTGGTGTCCAACGGCTGGCTGCTGGAGGCCTTCGGGGCGCACCAGGGGTTCAGGTTCTACGACCACATGAAGCACCGGCTGCGGACCCAGGTACCTGGTCGGCCAACCTCTGGTTCCGGTTCCTGCGCACCATTTTTCCCGACACCACCGCCCGCCAGGACACCAGCAATTCCAGAATGCACGTCGACTACGCCCTCGATTTCCTGGAGGCCAACCGGGAGAGCAACTTCTTCTTCTGGCTCCACGTGATCGATCCCCACGAACCGTATATCGCCCGGGGCCAGTGGACCGAGGAGGCGGGCAAGAAATATCGCAGCACCAAAATCCCGCCGCTCAATTCCGGGATGGTGGTGGGCTACCGCAAGGGGCTCATGCTGGAGGAAGTGGACCGGTTGCACGTGGAGGATCTCTACAACCGTGAGGTGGAGTACACCGACCGGCAGATCGGCCGTCTTCTCGACCGGGTGCGCGAGCTGGGACTGCTGGAAAACACGATGATCATCTTCACCTCCGACCACGGCGAGGAGTTCTGGGAGCACCACGACGTCTCCCACGGCCACACCTTCTTCACCGAGGTGGTGAGGGTGCCGCTGGTCATCCGTTTGCCCGACGGCTACGCGGTGGCCAACCGGCAGATCGACAGCCAGGTCCGCCTGGTGGACGTGGCCCCCACCATACTCGACTTCCTCGGCCTGCCGCCTCTCGAGCTGGCCGAAGGACAGAGCCTGCTTCCGCTGATCCGCGGCGAGGAGGAGCCCCTGGACCGCCCGGCGTTCTACGAGTCGATGATCTACTACCGCGACCTCAAAGGCTATTGCGACGGGCAGTTCAAGTATGTGCTGGACGAGGACACCGGCGAGGACCAGCTCTATGATCTGGCCAGCGACCCGCAGGAACAGATCAACATCGCAGACCTCGACCCGGAACGGCGGCTGGCGATGAAGAGCGTGCTGATGGACCACCTCTCCCGCCAGCGGTCGCTCTATGACACGCTGGAGAAATCGGACGGCACCGCCGAACTGGACGAAGCCACCCGGGCACACCTCAGGGCACTGGGGTATATGCAGTAGAACGACGATCAGGGCCGGTTTTTGCCCTGTTGCTCCTCGCTCCGGTCGCAAAGCGCGGGGGAACAACCGGACCGCCTGCACGTTCTTCAAGGAGCGCATCCGGATCAGCCGGTCAGCTTCTCCTCGGTGGCCGCGGCGATCCGGCCGGCGATCTCGTCGGCCTCGTCCTTGAGCTTTCCCGCCTCCTCCCGCACCTTGGAGCAGAAGTCCTCGTCCTCGATGCCGGCGAGGTTGATCAGGGCGTTGTAGTACGCCCCGTGGGCGGCGGTGCGGCCGGTGAGCCCGGCCACCCCGGCATCCGACGCGCAGTTGGGGTTGCCGATGGGCACCATCTGCTCGGCCAGCTCCAGGGCCTCCACCGAACGGCGCAGCACTTCCAGCGGCACCATGGTGGCCCCCTTGTTGGCCTCCTCGATGGCCGCCTGCCGGGCTTCCTGCTGTTCGTCGGTATTCCTGGGCAGGCGGAAGCAGTCCATCACCCGGTTGAAGGCCCGGGTATCCTCGTCGATGGCCAGCACAAAGGCCTCCTTCAGTTTCTGACCCCGCTCGGAGAGGGCCCAGGCCGCCTGCCTCCGCTCGGCGTCGATCCCCTTGCCGGTGGTCAGGTTGCCCACCATGGCGGTGAGCGCAGCGCAGAGCGCTCCGCAGAGTGCGGCCACGCTGCCCCCGCCGGGAGCCGGGGCATCGGAAGAGAGCAGGTCACAGAAGCCCTCCACGGTGAGCGAGGCCAGTTCGCCTTTTTCGCGCACCGCATATTCGATGATCTTTTTCTCCGGGTCGAAGGGGTAGAGCTCGTCCAGTCCCAACGACTTCACCGCGATGTGCACGATGTCCCGCTCGGGGATGCCCCTGGACCCGCCCTGCAGGTCGAGGTAGTGGCGGCCGGTTTCCAGGAGGGCGTCGAGGGGGATCAGCCCCACCAGCTCGCTGCCGGTGGCCCGCAGGCCGCGCTTGCGCGCTTCCTCGCGCACGGTCTCGAACAGCAGGTGCAGGGGGGTAGTGGTGTAGCTGGTGAGGTTCACCGAAAGCTGGGCTACGTTGTAGTCCTCGATATACCAGCCGATGGCCTTGACCGCCTTCAAGAGGCCCGGCTGCTTGATCGGCACGCCGTTCTCGTCACGGATGAATTTGCGGTCCGGGCCCCGTTTGTTCCGCCCGGCTTCGCGAATCTCCAGGGCGATATCGTTGACCCGCTTCTTGTCCCGGGTGTTGAAGTTGATGTTGTAGGCGATGAGGAACTCCCGGGCGCCGATGGCCGTGGCCCCGGAACGGGCGTTGAAGGTGTTCGGTCCAAAGTCCGGATCCCAGTAGTCGTTCCCCTCCCGTTCGGCCAGGCCCTCGTATTCACCCTTGCGCACGTCGGCCAGGTTCTGCCGTTCGGGCCGTGAGGCGGCGAGCTCGTAGAGGTAGACCGGGATGCCCAGCTCGTCGCCCACCCGCTGGCCCAGACGCCGGGCCAGTTCGGCGCAGTCGTCCATGGTCAGCCCGCTCACCGGGACAAAGGGGCAGACATCGGTGGCCCCCATCCGCGGGTGGGCGCCGCTGTGGCCTCGCATGTCGATCAGTTCGCCGGCCTTGCGTATGGCCTGAAAAGCCGCTTCCACCACCGCGTCAGGATCGCCCACCATGGTGACCACGGTGCGGTTGGTGTCCGCGCCGGGGTCCACGTCGAGGAGGGTCACCCCGTCCACCTGGCTGATCTCGCCGGTAATCGAATCGATGATCGCCTGGTCACGGCCTTCACTGAAGTTTGGAACGCACTCAACGAGTTTTCTCATCTGTCGACCTCGAAGCTCCTCTTGCTGTCCCCACCGGGGGGGGATGTCTGCGAATTGCCGGCCCCGCGCCGCCCGGGAGCCTAACTATAACGACTACTGTGCTGTCATTCAACAGTTGCCCCTTGGGGATGGTTCACACCATTCGGGGCCGTGGGCGCACTCCTCCTTCCAGGTATGGGCTGCTGTCGTTGGTGCTTCAGGGAGAGCGGCTCACAAAGTGGAAATCGCCGACCTATGGGGCGTCCGCCCCTCCGCTCTGACGCCTGATCTGCTCGGCCACCAGGTCGTGGACCAGGAAGTATGTCTCGTAGCGTTCCCCGGGGTCCCGGCCCAGCCAGGGCCCGAACCCGTCACCGCCGTCGGCGAGGAAATCGTTCACCGCCACCAGGTATTCCGCCTCGGGATCGAGGGCTGCTCCGCCCACCCGGATGTCCGCGGGTTCACCCCCCTGCACCGTGAAGCTGATTCCCGAGACCTGGAGGAAGGCGCCGCCGTGCCCCGCGCCGGGACCGGCGGCGGCCGACGAGGCGAGGCCGTGGCGCAGGGAGGACTCCAACTGCGCCCCGCTGACGGTGATCAGCACCACCCGGTTGTTGAAGGGCAGGGCGGTGACCACGTCGGCCAATGAAACCTCGCCGGCCTTGATCGAGGCGCGGATGGCCCCGGCGTTGATCAGGGCGGCGTCGGCGCCGGCTGCATCGCGCATCAGGTCGGTGACCAGCCGGCCCAGAGCGGTTTCTCCGCTGCGCACCAGCGACCTGCTGCCCTCCAGGGGCTGGTCCAGCCGGCCCAGGGGTTCGCCGTAGGCCTGCCGGGCCAGGCGGCCGTACTCCTCCAGCAGGGCGCTCATCCGGGGGTCCCGGGGCAGGGAGTGGTCGATGGGGATCAGGACATTCTCGTGCGCGGTGATCTTTGGCATCCCGCGGGCGGACTCCTTGAGGAACACCAGGTCCAGCCGGCCGAGGAAGAGACCGTCGCACCCGGCATGCACCACCGGGCAGTGCTTCCTGGCGAACACCGGCTGCTCCAGGGCCAGGTGGTCGTGCCCCCCCACCACCAGGCTGATACCGGCCAGGGACTGGGCCAGGTGGCGGTCCCGGGCCAGGCCCTGGTGGGTCAGGGCGATACAGAAGTCGGCGGTGAAACGGACGGTGCTGAAGGTCTCCCAGGTGGCGGCCAGAGACGGCCGGAAGGTCAACCCTTCCACGTTGGCCGGCAGGGAGAGGGTCGGCGTATCCTCGGCCGTGGTGCCAATGGTGGCCACGAAAAAGTGGTCGAAGTAGTGGGTGGTGAAGGCCGGGACCAGCGGCTGGCCGTTGGCCTCGGAGATGTTGGCCGCCAGCACCGGGAAATCCGCCATGGCGATCAGTTCCCGCAGGCGGGTCAGTCCGTAGTCGAACTCGTGGTTGCCCAGCACCATGGCATCCGGCCGGAGCAGGTTCAGGGCCCGGAACTCGGCCTCCCCTCGAAAGAGGGTGGACACCGGGGTTCCCTGGAGACAGTCGCCGGAGACCAGCAGGAGGGTGGGGATGCCGGCCTCGCGGTTTTCCTGGCGGATCCGTTCCACCAGGCCGGCCAGCCGCGCAAACCCCGCCGAAGCGGCCGGGGTCAGGTTATCCGCCGCCGGCTGGTGGGGGGGGGATGGTGCCTCCGGTTCGCCCTCGGGGGGCAGCAGGTGGCCGTGAAGGTCGCCGAAGTAGAGCACGGTCAGTCGGTGTTCGCCCCCGGGGTGGGAGAAGAAGCCGCAGCCCCCGGCGGCACAGGGCAGCAGGAGGATGAGCAGCAGTGCCGCGACGGAAAGCAACGGTCCACCGCGGCGCTGGAGTGTTGTGCGCATCGGGCCCTGTTCGGTTGAGGCTATTGTCCATCCTCCGCCGGCGCGTCGGTTGCCGGCACTTCACCTGCGGTGGCTGCCGGTGCCGCTGGCTGGGGAGCGGGACGGGTTTTTGCCTGGGTGATGGCCTGCTGAACAGCCATCCGCACTTCCATGTCCATGTCGTTGGCCGCCGCTTCAAGGGCCGGCAGGTCGGCCTGGGTGCCCACCAGGGAGAGGGCCTGGGCCGCCTCCCGGCGCAGCTTCCTGTCCGGGCTGGTGAGCAGGGGCGCCACGGCGGATGCGGCTCCCGCACCGCCGGTCTGTCCCAGGGCGCGGACGATCTTGCGCTTGGCTTTCTCATCGGTGAGCGGGAAGTTCAGCGCGTCGGTGAGCGCCTGGACCGCCGCCGGGTCGCGGACCATCATCAGGGCCTCGGCCGCCGCTTCCACCACGTCCGGCTCCGGGTCTTTCAGCGCCCGGGAGAGGGCGGCGGTGGCTTCGGGGCCACCCAGACGGGCCAGGCGGTCGATGGCGTCCTCGCGCACGTCGGCGTTCTTGCTGTTCAGCGCTTTCTGGTAGGCGGCAACGGCCTTGGCCGTGTCTCCGGCCCGCAGTGCCTTGTCGCCCTTGGCGATCTGGTCGGCCGCGGCCGTGAGCGACAGGCTCAGGCCGATGCACAGGACAAGAATCCCTCCCATCGATCTGGTCAGTTTCATCGAATTCTCCTTGGTGTGGTCCGGCCGCCGGGGCACCACAGGGCCGGCAAACCATTATTTTCCATGATGATAATCACTGGCAGGTCCGGCGTCAATATGAATTTCATTGTCGAAATTGGGTAAAAAAATGCCCAGCGTGGCGCCCTCGGGGGAATGGTCAAGGTCGTGACGGGGGGACGTGGCTGTGGCAACAGTCTGTTGACCTCCAGTTTTGATGGATCTTCCGAGTATCCCTAAAACCTTGTCATTACCGACACGTTCTGGTACAAAATGTGAATATCAAGGGATGGGTTGGTGAATGTCATCCGTCTTGCAACAAGGAGTTCTTTTATGCACTGCTCACGTTTTTCCACGCTGCTGACAGTCTTGCTGGTCCTGGCCGGGTTTTCTTTTTCCGCCGTGGCGGCGGCCGAGGAACCGGTGCTGATGCGCATCGACATCACCGAGTCCTCCTCGGTGGACCGGCTGGTGAAGATGAACCTGGACATCGTCACGGTCCGTCCAGGCGAATATGCCGACGCTTACCTGGTGGCCAAGGAGCGGCTGGAACTGTTGTCCGAAGGGTTCACCGTCTACCCCATCGTGGACACCAGCCGGGACTACCTGCAGACCATCGGTCAGCAGGGCTTCATCCCCGCCCCCGGACGCGAGTGGACCAGCTATCCCACATTCAGCGAGATGGAAACCTGGATGGCGAGCATGGAGACCGCCTATCCCGACCTCTGCGAGGTCTTCAGCATCGGCCAGTCCACCAATGGCCGCGACCTCTGGGTGGCCAAGATCAGCGACAATGTGAGCGTGGAAGAGGCCGAGCCCGAATTCAAGTATGTCGGCGCCATGCACGGCAACGAGACCCTCTGCGTTCCGCTGCTGCTCAACCTCATCGAGCACCTGCTGATGAATTACGGGTCGGACCCGGACATTACCGCCATGGTCAACGGCCGCGAGATCTTCATCATGCCGCTGATGAATCCCGACGGGTATGTCTCCGGATCCCGCTACAACGCCCAGGGCACCGACCTGAACCGTGATTTCCCCGACTTCATCGACGATCCGGTCAATACGCCTGCCGGACGCGCCACCGAGACCGGGCTGATGATTCTCTGGCAGCCGGACCACACCTTCGTGCTCTCGGCCAACTTCCACACCGGGGCAACGGTGGTGAACTACCCCTACGACTGCACCTGGGACTACTGCCCCGACGACACCTTCTTCTACAACATGGCCATCGGCTACTCCTCGCGCAACCTGCCGATGTACAACAGCACCTCCTTCACCGACGGCGTGACCCGCGGCGTCGAGTGGTACATGACCCACGGCAATATGCAGGACTGGAACTACTGGTGGTATGCCGATTTCGATGTGATCATCGAGCTGTCCGACCCCTCGGCGCCGCCGGCCTCGCAAATCGCCGACTACTGGGACGACAACCGGGACTCCATGCTCTACCACATCGACCTGGCGGGCAAGGGGATATCCGGCACGGTCACCGACTCGGTCACCGGCGCACCCCTGGCTGCCGACATCAACGTGGCCGGGATCACCATGAACAGACCGGTGCACAGCGACCCGGACCACGGCAACTATGTCCGTCCGCTCCACACCGGCAGCTACGACGTGACCTACTCGTCCCCGGGCTACCATGACCAGACCCTGGACAACGTGCCGGTGACCTGGGAACAGGAGACCGTGCGCAACGTGCAGCTGGTGGCCATGGCCGCCGAGCCGAACCTCGACTTCCACAGTGTGGCCCTCGACGACAGCGCCGGCGGCAACGGCAACGGCATTCCCGAGCCGGGCGAAACCGTCGACCTCACCGTGATCCTGGAGAACATCGGCATCGGCACCGCCACCGGCGTGTCGGCCACGCTCAGCGAGAGCGACAGCTACATCACCGTGACCCAGAACAGTTCCAGCTACCCTGATATTCCACAGTCGGGCACCGGGGCGTCGAGCAGTGACTACACCATCGACATCTCGGCCTCCACACCGGAGCTGCACGGGGTGACCTTCACCTTGAACATCAGCGGTGACGGCGGGCTCTCCGACACCGACACCTTCAGCCTGACCATCAGCGGCGACCTGTTCTGGGACGAGATGGAAAGCGGCGACAGCCTCTGGACGCACAGCGCGGGCCAGGGCGTCGACGACTGGGCCATCATCACCGAGGGCAGCGCCCACAGCCCGACCCACTGCTGGTTTTCTTCCGATGACGACGCGCTGAAGGACGACTACCTGGTCACCGACCCGGTGAACCTCGAGCTGAACGGCGAGCTGACCTTCTGGCACCGCTACGACATGGAGGGCGGCTACGACGGCTGCGTGATCGAGATCTCCACCGACGGCGGATCCAACTGGACCGACCTCGGTCCCCAGATCACCCAGGGCGGCTACAACGACACCATCTCCACCGGTTACAGCAGCCCCATCGGCGGCCGGAGTGCCTGGTCGGGCAACAGCGGCGGAACCATGACCCAGGTGGTGGCGGACCTCAGTTCCTTCAGCGGCGCCAGCACCAGCATCCGCTTCCGGCTGGCCTGTGACAGTTCGGTGAGCGCCGGCGGCTGGTATGTTGACGACGTGCGGGTCACCGGCGAATCGGACACCCCGCCGCCCACCGACACCCTGGCGGTGAGCTTGAGCTGCCTGCCGGACAACGGCACGCTGCCCTTCGCCTCCCAGTTTTGTGCGGGGCTGACCAACCTCACCGACGAGAACCGGCGGATGGCGGCTTCGATCACCTTCCAGCTGCCCAACGCCACCACCTATCCCAACTGGCGTGCCGGTTGGACCAACCTCAGCCCCTCGGAGACCTACAGCACCTGCTGGAACCAGAACTTCCCGGGCCTGGGCTCGCTGGTGGGGCAGAGCCTGTTCTCCATCCTCGGTGCCGACGTGACACCGGCGCCTTACAACCAGCCGCCTTTCGCGCCATCGGGTGACACGGCCACTGACGGTTGCACCATTACGGGAACCATGCCCTGAAGAAACGGTCCACCATTCGTTTTCTCCTGCCGGCACTCCTCGTCCTGGCCGCCACTTCGTGCGGCGGACCGGGCGGGGAGGATGCCGCGGTCTCCGGCACCGGTGCCGCAGCGGTCCACGACGGCCCCAACCTGCTGCTGGTGACCCTGGACACCGTGCGCGCCGACCGCCTGGGCTGCTACGGCCGGTCCCGGGCCATGACCCCGGTGATCGACCGGCTGGCCCGGCAGGGCACGGTGCTGCCCTGGGTTTCGGCGCCCACGCCGGTGACCCTGCCCTCCCACGCCACCATCCTCACCGGCAGCTACCCGCCGGGCCACGGGGTGCGTTCCAACGGGGTCTTCACCCTGGCCCCGGACCGCCACACCCTGGCCGAGATGCTGTCCGCCGCCGGCTACCGCACCGGGGCCTTTGTCTCGGCCTTTGTCCTCGACCACCGTTTCGGCCTGGACCAGGGCTTCCAGACCTATGACGACCAGATGCCGGAGCGTGATTCCATGGCCCGCTTCGGGTTCATGGCCGAACGGCGGGCCGACGAGACCTGCGGCCGGCTGATCCAGTGGCTGGAGGGGGGGAGGCCCTTCTTTGCCTGGCTGCACCTCTTCGACCCGCACCAGGACTACGTGCCGCCGGAACCGTTCTTCAGCCACTTCCGCGATGATCTCTACGATGGCGAGATCGCCTTCAGCGACCGCCAGCTGGGACGGGTGCTGGCCCAGCTGCGGCGGCTGGGCCTGGACCGGAACACGCTGGTAGCGGTCACCGCCGACCACGGGCAGTGCCTCGGCGAACACGGCGAGGACACCCACGGCCTGTTCATCTACGAGAGCGCCACCCGGGTGCCGCTGGTGCTCCGCCTGCCGGGGACCGTGCCCCAGGGGGCGCTGTGTGGCGAACAGACGGCCCTGGCCGACCTGGCGCCCACCCTGCTGGATCTGCTGGGCCTGCACGCCGGCGCCTTGCGAGAACAGGTTCAGGGCCGCAGTTTTGCGGCGGCGGTCCGCGACGGGGCGGACAGCGCCGGCTCATCGCTGCTCTACATGGAGACCTGGCACCCGCGCTACAACTACGGCTGGAGCGAGCTGGCGGCGCTGATCAGCGAGGGACAGAAATACATCGAGGCGCCGATTCCCGAACTCTACGATCTGGATGCCGACCCCGCCGAACTGGACAACCTGCTGCTCCACCCGGACGGCCGCTGGAACGGCCGGGGGCGGGAACTGGCCGGCCGCCTGGAACAGCTGGTGCACGACCTGACAGCCGAAGGCGGTGCGCCGGCGGCCGGGACCGGCGGGACTGACGACGAAACGCGGGAGAAGCTGCTGGCCCTGGGCTACGTCACCGGCGATGGCGCGGCAGGGAACGCGGACCTCTTCGGCCCGGCCCCCGATCCCAAGGAGATGGTGCACCTGGAACCGAAAATGTTCCTCGGCGCCACCCTGACCCAGCTGGAGCGCTACGAGGAGGCGCTGGATGTCTACCTCGAGATCCTGGCCGTATCCCCCGGCGGGCATAATGTCCGCTTCAAGACCGGCTTCCTCCTGCAGTTGCTGGGCCGTGACCAGGAGGCCGTGGAGCACTACCTGGAGGCGTTGCGCTACAACCCGGAGGCCGAGGAGACGCACTACAACCTGGGGGTTATCGCACTGCGTCTGGAACGCTACCCCGAGGCTGTGCAGCGTCTCTCCCGGGCGGTGAGTCTCGCCCCGACCAACGCGCTCTTCCAGCTGGACTACGGCGAGGCGCTCTTCCGCTCGGGGCTGGTGGACAAGTCGATCTCCGTGTTCCGCCATGCCGCCGAGCTGGACCCGGCCATGGAGCGGGCGCATTTCAACCTCGGCATGGCTTACAGCCGCAAGGGCGACCCGGCCCGGGCCGAGGCGTCCTACCGCCGGGCACTGGAGCTGGATCCCGACTACGCTGGCGCGCACTACGGGCTGGCCGCCTGCCTTCACGCCTCGGGCCGCAACAGCGAAGCGGCGGGCCACTGGCGCCGCTACCTCGAACTGGCCCCGGACGGGATACACGCCGAGGCGGCCACCGCGAAATTGATGGCGGTCCAGTAATCCCCAGTTTCCTGTTACAATGGCACCTCATCCCCGGACCGGCCCTGTGACGGCGACCGGGAGACAAGGGCAACTGAAATGGACAGGGGAGAAGAATGAAAGCGACTCTGAAGCGATTCGGGACCATGGGGCTGCTGGGCAAGGCCGACTCCGGCCACTGGGTGACCATGGACACTTCGCCCAAGGTGGGCGGTCACGCGGGGGCCACCGGCCCGCTGGAACTGGTGCTCATCGGGCTGGGCGGCTGCACCAGCATGGACGTGCTGAGCATCCTGGCCAAGAAGCGGGTCAAACTGGACGACTTCGAGGTGGAACTGGAGGCCGACCGGGCCGAAGAGCACCCGAAAACCTTTCAAAATATCCGGGTCAAGTTCATTTTTTACGGGGATGACGTAAAGGAGAAAGACGTGGCCCGGGCCATCGAACTCTCCGATGAGAAATACTGCGCGGTGGCGGCCATGCTGCGGGACCACACCTCCATCGAGACGTCATTCGAGATCCGGCCGCCCCGCTGAACCGGGACGGCCGCCATCAGTCCAGCAGCAGGTCGACGATCTCCCCCGGTTCGGGGAAACGGCCCAGCCGTTTCTTGGAAAAGATCAGCTCGCCGTCCCGGTACACCTCGAACACCCCGCCCGAGGAGCGGACCAGGGTGATCTCCGCGTCCACCTCTTTGCTGATTTCCACCGACAGACCGTCGGCTTTCGGCAGGTAGTTTCATTCACCGCAATATTCGATACTGATCTTCATCGATACATTCCCTTCAGAGCCTAAGCCAGGTTTTCCGGGTTCAGTCCTTCCAGTTCGGGTAGGACGAAGCGGCCATCCTCCCGCACCAGTCTATCGTCGAACCAGACCTGGCCGCCACCGGCCGCGGGGGTCTGGATCTGGATCAGGTCCCAGTGGATGCCGGAGCGGTTCCCGTTGTCGGCGTCGTCATAGGCCGAGCCGAGGGCCAGGTGCAGGGCTCCGGCGATTTTTTCATCAAAGAGGATGTCGAGCATCGGCCGGGTGATGTGGGGGTTGAAGCTGAGCGAGAACTCGCCCACCCGACGTGCCCCGTCATCGGTGTCGAGGATCCGCTGCAGCCGGCCGTTCTTGTCCGCCTCGGCATGGGTCACCCGCCCGCCCCGGAAGCGGAGACGGACCTGGTCGAAGGTGGTCCCCTGGTAGATGGTCCGGGTATTGAACAGGATCTCCCCCTCAACCGTGTCCAGACGGGGGGCGGTGAACAGTTCACCGTCCGGGATGTTGCGGTCGCCGTCGCACTTCACCGCCGGCATCCCCTTGATGGAAAAGTGCAGGTCGGTGCCCGGTCCGGTGATCCGCACCCGGTCGGTGGCTTCCATCACCCGCTTCAGCGGGTCCATGGCCTCTGACATCCGGGCGTAGTCGGCGGTGCAGACGCGGAAGAAGAATTCCTCGAAGGCCTCGGTGCTCATCTCGGCCAGCTGGGCCATGGAAGGGGTGGGGAAGTGGAGGATCACCCAGCGCGTGCGGGGCACCCGGATGTCGGCGTGCACCGGCTGGTACCAGTATTTGCGCTGGCACTCCAGCCGCTGGGGATCGATGTCGCTGTACTCGCAGATGTTGAGACTGCCGCGGATGCCGATGTAGGCGTCCACCCCGCGCATCCGGCTGGCCTCGGAGGCCGCCGCCGCGGACATGCTCTCCCGGGTGGCACCGCGGTAGAGCTCGCCCAGCACACGGTTCTGCTTGGTGCTGACCAGCGGTATGCCGCCCACCCGGTGGATCTCCCTGATCAGGGCCACCACCAGGTTCTGGTCAACGTCGATGGCCTCCACCAGAACCTTTTCCCCGGCCTGCAGTTTTGTGGAATGGCCCACCAAAGTGGCGGCCAGGGCACTGTATCGCTGGTCCATCATCGGGTGATCCTCGCTGAAAAGCATGGCAATCGCGGCCACCGGGCCGACGATCAGTTATACTATCATAGTGGCGGCGAACCGCGGGCCCGGGATGTTCCGGCCCGCACCCATCAATGGTGACCACGATGACACAGCATCCTGCTCCGACCACCCGCCTCCTGGCGTGCCTGGCCCTGGCGGCCCTCTTCTTCATTCTTCCTCCTTCGGCCGTCTCCAGGGCGGAGGCCGACGAACTGATGGCCCGGGTGCCCGGCGCCGTTCCCGGATCGGCGCTGCTGCGGTCCCTGGCCGCCAGCCAGGTGGATATCCTCTCCGTGGGGCATGACGGGGCGGTGGTGATCGCCACGCCGGAACTGCTGGGCACGCTGGTCCCCGGCGGGGGGGGCTTCCTGGTGCTGCGGGAGGACCTCTCCATCTACCGCACGGGGAATTCCCGGCAGGTGGAGGAATCGGCTTTCCACACCTACGGCGAGCTGTCCGGCGAACTGGCCGACCTGGCCGACTCCTTCCCTGGCATCGCCAGTCTGCACCAGATCGGCCAGAGTGTTGAGGGGCGGCCCATCTGGGCGCTGAAGATCAGCGACAACGTGGACCTGGACGAGGCGGATGAGCCGCGGATCCTGCTGGTGGGCTGCCACCACGCCCGGGAATGGATCTCGGTGGAGACCACGCTGCTCATCGGCCGCCACCTGCTGGAGCAGAGCGGCGCCGGCGGCCAGGCTGCCGCCTGTGTCAGCGGGGCCGAGACCTGGGTGGTGCCGATGCTCAACCCGGACGGCCATGTCTACACGGTGGAACATGACCGGCTGTGGCGCAAGAACCGGCGGGACAACGGCAACGGCAGCTGGGGGGTGGACCTCAACCGCAACTACGGCTACCGCTGGGGGTATGACAATGAAGGTTCCAGCGGCAACCCGAATTCCGGCACCTACCGCGGACCGGCACCTTTCTCCGAGCCGGAGAGCTCGGCCATCCGCGACCTGATGAGCACCGGGCGGCCTTTCTCCGCCCTGATCAGCTACCACAACTTCTCCCAGCTGGTGCTCAAGGCCTGGGGCTACACCAGCGAGCCCACGGCGGACGAGTCGTACTTCCTCTGGCTCTCCCGCTCCATGGCCAACATGATCACCGCGGTGCACGGCGTGCCATACGAGGGGGGCGGAAACGATCTGCTGTACCTGGTCAACGGCGATACCGTCGACTGGGCCTACGGCACGTTTCGCATCCCGGCCTTCACCGTCGAACTGCGCCCCGGACCGGACAACGGGCTGGACGGCTTCGTCAACCCGCCCTCGGACATCCAGCCCACCTTCGAGGAAAACCTGCCCGCCGCCCTCTGGCTCATCCAGCAGACCATGGCCGGGCTGCCCCTGGGCGGCGACGTGAACCTCAGCGGCCGGGTGGACGGCATTGACCTGGGCCATTTTTCATATGCTTTTGGATCAGGGTCGGACGGCGAACAGTGGCTGCCGCCCGCGGACCTTGACGGCAACGGTGTGGTGGACGGCGAAGACCTGGCCATCCTCAGCTTCTTCTTCGGTTTCTACGGCTGGGGCGTGCTGCCGTTTTAGATGGGGACAGTCACCTCTCACGCTCTAACCGAGCGTTGCTGTGCGCTCCACGATCCTGAAACTCCGGCCCTCGCGGGCAACGGTGCAGGCGGCAAAGCGCGGCTCGTGGTCGAAGACCACCAGCTGGTTTTCCAGGGCGGCCCGTTTCAGCAGCAGCTTCTTCTCCCGCACCGCCAGGCGGCCGTCCAGGTCGTAGGCGGTGAACCAGGGGAAGGGCACGTGGGCCGCGGTGGGGATCACATCGGCGGCAAAGAGCAGCGGCTGCCGGTCATCCCGCACCACCACGTATTGCTGGCCGGCGGTATGGCCGTCGGCCACCCCCACTTCCAGGCCGGGCAGGATCTCGCCGGGCCCGTCCAGCACCTGCAGGCCTTCCGACCCGGCGAGGAGCGCCACGTCCTCGGCGATGTAAGAGTCCCGCTCCGCGGGCCGCGGCCGGAGGGCAGACTCCAGCTGGGTCCGCTGCACGAGGTGCACCGCCCGGGGGAAGGCGAGGCGCAGTTCGCCGCCGCGGCGGGTGGTGGCCCCGCCGAGGTGGTCGAGGTGCAGGTGGGTCAACACCACGTGGGTCACCGAGTCGGGCGGGATGCCCCGCGCAGCCAGCGACCCGGTGAGGGAGTTGACCGGGCAGTGGACACCGTACTCCTCCACCAGTGCCTGGGGCAGGGTGTCGCCGCAGCCGGTGTCCACCAGCACCGTGGAGGCCCGGCTCTGCAGCAGCAGGCTGCGCACGGCAAAGAGCATGCTGCCGTCGTCCTCCACCTGAAAATGGAGTCTCCAGGCCTCGGGCGGCGCCGACTGGAACATACTCGACCCGTCGAGGGTCAGCGTCCCCGTCTCCAGCGTGAAGCAGCGGTATCGGCCGGCATAGGTTTTGTTCATCAGATCACTCCGGGCACTCCGCCACCGGTGGATGTATAATGATCCATCGGGGAGCGGGCAATTCGTCAGACCCCATTATCCGCCGGATTGACCTCTTTTACCATCGGCTGCCGCGGAGGGTGAGCGATGTCGAGGGTGCTGAAAGTTTGTTGCCTGGTCCTGCTGCCGGTCCTGATCACGGCCCCGGCCGCTGCCGGGTTCGTGGAGCTGACCCTGCCGGCGCTGGGGGCCGAACCGGGGCAGATCGACGGCGGCTCCTTCGCCGCTTGGCCCGATGCCGACGGCGACGGCTACCCCGACCTGCACCTGGGCGGGGACGTTCTCTACATCAACAATTGGGACGGCACGTTCACCCTGGCCACGGGCCTGGGCCTGGATACCGAATGGGGCCATGACTACCGGGTGAGCTGGGCCGACGCCGACAACGACGGCGACCAGGACTGCGTCCAGTCCTGCGACCTGGTGACCACCGCGGGGAGGGTCACCGCGGTCTACTACTACGACAACGGCGGGCCTCCCGGATTCTCGTTCAGCCGCAGCACCATTTACCAGAACCCCACCAACCTCCGCTCGGAAACCCCGGTCTTCTTCGAGGCCGACGGTGACGGGGCCTGCGAGATCTACCAGACAATCTTCGGCAACTGGGAGCCCAACTACACCCGGGGGCCCGATCGTCTGTTCGAGGCCGCTTCCCCCGGCGCCTGGGCCGATGTCACCGAACTGCGGATCCCCCAGCTGGGCAACACCAACTTCGAGCGGCAGTCCCGGGGGGTGGCGGTCTGCGACTACGACAGCGACCTGGACCTCGACATCTTCGTGCCGGTCTACGGCGTCTCCCCTTCCGACCCCTCCTGGGAGAACCTGCTCTGGCGCAATGACGGCGCCGGATACTTTGTGGATGCGGCGGAGGAGGCCGGGGTGCACATCGAGCCCCACGGCCGCTACGGCATCGGGCTGGCCAGTGGGGCGTCCTGGGGCGACTACGACAACGACGGCGACTTCGACCTGGTGGTGGCCAACATCCACGGCCGTGCGGCCATCTTCCGCAACCAGGGCGACGGCACCTTTTTCAACACCAGCGACGACAACGGTCTGCCCCTGATGCAGAACGAGTGGCACAGCGCCATCTGGCTGGACCATGACAACGACGGCGACCTCGACCTGATCGCCTGCCAGTGGTACGAGCACTACGGCCATCTGTTCGAGAACCTGGGGCCGGAACAGATCGGCCAGTTCCAGGACGTCACCCAGGCCATGGGCCTGGATCAGCAGAAATTCTTCCGCCAGATCTCCTGCCTGGCCGTTGCCGACTACGACCGGGACGGCGACGTGGACCTCTACTTCAACGGCGGCCTGGACGACCTGGCGGGCAAGCACCTGCTGGGGAATGACCTCGACCCGGACGGGACAGGTGACCACTGGCTGGTGCTGATACTGCAGGGGGACCCGCAACACTGCGGCATCGACGCCGTTGGCGCGTCGGCCCGGCTGGTCTTCGAAGACGGCACGCTCTCCGGCGCCCGGCAGGTGGAGTCGGCCACCGGCGACGGGACGATGAACATGCGGCCGCTGCACTTCGGCATGGGGGCCAGGAACGATGCGGTGGGCGCCCTGGTGACCTGGCCCTATGGCGGTGTGGAGCGCTTCCACTTCGTTGGCCCTGGGGACTGCTACCGCGGCCTGCGGCAGGGCACCGGCGAGGCGGTCAGCGGCCTGCTGGCGGTCACCGGACCCGGGCCGGCCCAGGTCAACCCGCCGGCGGTGCGCCCCTGGAGCTCCCTGGCCTCCGGCGGGCCGCTGACCCGCTGGGAGGCTTACGGCGTGACGGGTACGGGGTCAACGTGGCCTGCGGCGACCTGGACGGCGACGGGCGGGACGAAGTGCTCACCGGTCCCGGTCCGGGAGACGTGCTGGGCCCCCACGTGCGGGCTTTCAGCTCCCGGGGAGAGCCGGTTGCCGGCGTGAGCTTCTTTGCGTACGGCACGCTGAAATACGGGGTCAACGTGGCCGGCGGCGACCTGGACGGGGACGGGTATGACGAGATCGTCACCGGCGCCGGGCCCGGCGCGGTTTTCGGACCCCACGTGCGCGGCTGGAATGTGGACGGCGGCCCGGCCACGCCGCTGCCCGGGGTCAGCTTCTTTGCCTACGGCACGCCCAAGTGGGGTGTCAACGTCTGCTGTGGCGACCTGGACGGGGACGGGTATGACGAGATCGTCACCGGCGCCGGGCCCGGTGCGGTGTACGGGCCCCACGTCCGGGGCTGGAACGTGGATGGCGGGCCGGCCGCATCCATCCCCGCCATCAGTTTCTTTGCCTACGGCACGCTGAAATACGGGGTCAACGTGGCCTGCGGGGACCTGGACGGTGACGGCATCGACGAGATCATCACCGGGGCCGGGCCGGGAAGCATTTTCGGGGCGCACGTCCGGGGCTGGGCCTGGGATGGTTCCACGGTGGCCCCGCTGCCCGGGGTGAACTTCTTCGCCTACGACGGTGCGGCTTACGGCGCCAGGGTGGCCTGCACCGACCTGGACGGTGACGGGGTCGACGAAATCCTCACCATGCCCGGGCCCGATCCCGGCCAGGGGCCGCACCTGCGGGCCTGGAACGCGGACGGCCCGTCCCTGTCCCTGATGGACCTCTTCGATGCCGATGCTTATGGCGGCCTGGGGCTGACCCATGGCGGGGCCGTGGCCGGCGGACGTCTCTATTGACCTCGTGCCGTGACAACCCTGTTTGACATTTTACTGCAGGGAACTATATATGAAGTCGATGAAAGAGACGGGAGAGCCGGTTTCATGGTAACCGTGGAGTGGGGCTCCTGCGAGGTGAGGATTCCGGGTGATGGTCAAAATGACCGACAGCTGTCCGATCTGCGGCGGTGATATCAAGGGCGGCACGGGTGCGTTCGGGTCGGACCCCGTGGAAAAAGTCGAGCCGCTCTGGCGGAACATCGTCTGTTCCGAGATCTGTTACCTCCAGCTCTCCCGCGGTACGGCGGCACCAAAGAACGGGGAATCGGAGACCGGTCCGTTGGAGGCCGCCATGGCCGACCAGGAACCGGGACGGGTCATCCCCTTCACCGGCCGCAGCCGCCGGGCCTACAACCACCCCGGGGCGGCCCACCGCCTGCACCTGCCGGCCCACCACTCGGCCGACTCCATCGCCCCGCTGATCCGGCTGGCCGAATCATCGGGGCCCGACTCCAGCTTCACCCACATGGTGATGGGATCGATGCTGCACAGCGTAGGCCTCTACGAAAGAGCCCTCGAGGAGCTCAACGAGGCCCTGCGCATCGACGCCTCCAGCCAGACCGCCCGGCTGCACAAGGGCTATGTGCTGGAGCGCATGGGCCGGCACAGCGAGGCCGCCGACCAGTTCCGGCGACTGATGGACGAACACCCGGGCTGGGCCGAGGCCTATGTTGGCCTGGGCATCTCCCTCTATGGGCAGGGTGAGGTGGAGGGGGCGGTGAACCAGTTCAGCATGGCCCTGGAGATGGACCCCAAAAATATCTGCGCCATGCTGAACAAGGCGGTGGCCTACAACAATCAGGGGCTCTACTACCTGGCGGAGAAGGTGGTCCGCCAGCTGCTGGCCGTGGCCCCCGACTCGGCCGAGGGGCGGCTCTGCCTCGGTGCGGTGCTGCTGGAACGTGGCGCACTGGGCGAGGCCGAATCGGAGTTCCGGCAGGTGATCGAACTGCAGGACCGCAATGCCGACGGCCACTACTACCTCGGCGAAGTCCGCTGGCGGGCCGGCCGCCGGGAACAGGCGCTCACCGCTTTTCGACGGGCCGCCGACCTCAACCCCCGGGACCCCGACGGGCACTACAAGGTGGGCGTCCTGCTGCTGGAGCAGGGAGACGCCGCCGGCGCCGCACGGTCGCTGAGCAGGGCTCTGGACCTCGACGAAGGCGACCTGGAGGCGCGCTTCCACCTCGGCCTGGCCCTCTCCATGGTGGGACGGCTGGAGGAGGCCCACGACCACCTGGAAATGGTGCGCCAGGTGGCCCCGGACCTGCCGGAAGTGAACCTCTGCCTGGCGTTCGTCTTTTACAAGATGGGACGGCAGTCGCAGGCGCTCCAGCTATTCAACCGTTACAAGGACGAGCAGCAGGAACTGGCCCAGCGGCTGCTGCGGCTGGCCGGCCTGAAGAAATGATCAGTCGGTCTGGAACGGCCCCAACCGCCGCGTCTCCCCGCCCCTGATGCGAAAGCGCTTCGATTTCACCAGCTCCCGGTCTTCGTTCAGCAGACGCATCCGGTAGCGCCCTGCGGGCAGGGACAGGGTGCCGTCCGCCATGCCGTTCCAGACCACTGCGCCCTGACGGTCTTCGATCCGGACCTGCGGCGCCGGGCCGCTCTGTTCGAAGACCAGCAGCCCCTCGGCGGGCAGGTGGATGTAGATCGCCGTGGGCTCGCCTTCCTTGATCCGGAACCATCTGGTTTCCTCGCCGAAACTGTTCAGGTCGGGGTAGGGGCGGACACGCATCAGGTATTCCCCGGGATAGAGCGGGATGGAGGACTGGTCACGGTAGTTCAGCCGGTACACCGGCTGGCCGTCACCGTCAAAGATGGAGATGGTGGATTCCGGCCGGCGGGCTGTTTTCTCGGGGGAGGTCACCTGGACGGTGAGCTGACCCCGGTGGGGCACCTCCAGCGTGCAGCGGGACAGCCGGCCCCGTTCCACCGACACCGGCGGCGCCGGAAACGGCGACGACCGTCCGGAGCAGTGCAGCTCCAGGTCGTAGGGCCCGGCCGGAACCCAGGTCTGCCCCCCGCGGTGGGCCCAGGCCTGGTAATCGAAGTCCCGGCGATACCACCCGCGGCGGTCGGCGATGCTCAGACGCGAGCCGGGCGGCGGCGGCTCCCCGTCCGCGGTGGAAGCCGAGAAGAGGATGCCGCCGGACCCGGCGAGGATCTGCAGCGCCTGCTCCAGACCGGCCGGCCCGGCCACCTCGCGGTAGATCCCTCCGCTCTTTGCCGCCAGCTGCCGCAACTGACGCGCCTCGGCCGGCAGGGGAGCCAGACCGATGACGTGGATCACCGGGGCCCCGTTTCCACTCTGTGATCCGTTGGCCAGGTCGTGAGGATTGCCGGTGCCGCCCTCCCAGCCGGCGGCGATGAGCAGGATGTACCCCTGGCTGCGGTTCCTGTTGCGGGCCAGGTCACCGGCGGCGGCGCTGAGCGCCTGGGAAAGGGGCAGGAGCCCACCGGCAGCGGGTGCCGGCGGCAGCGGACAGCCGGGGCGAAAGGGCGAATGACCGGAACGGCCGTCGTGCACCAGCTGATCGGGCCGCCACTGGTTGTCCCCCCCGGCTGAACCGCCAGCCAGGCGCAGGGCGGGCAGGCGGCGGGTGCCGGTCGTCTCCGCGGCCAGGCCGAGGTAGTGGTGGGCCAGGGCTTGCCAGGCCATCTGGATCGAGGAATCGTGTTCCGGGCCGGTGGCTTTCATGGCCCGGGAGCAGTCGAGGACGATTTCAGTCACCGGTCCGTCGCTACTGGCGGCCCATGCCGCACAGCAGCAAAAGAGCAGCAGCAGGACGATGCAGCCGGTTGCAGTGAGCCTCATCGGTGAACTCCGCAGCAGGATATTTCGGGTGATCTGTATTGGCGCCGGGAGCCGCGGGGTTCCCCCGGCGGCCCCCTGACGCTATCATTTCGGCCGGGGACGAGTAAAGCCGCACAGGAGAACCCCATGTCGTTGGACAGTATTCTGCAGCAGATCATCGGCGAGGGGGAGCGGCGGCAGTGCATTGCCGAGCACCGGACGTTGCCGGCCGAGCCGGCGGACCATGCCGGGAAAGACTTCGCCGTGGCGCCGGCAGTGGAGAGGATGCTCGAGGCCGCCGGCATCGGCAGGCTCTACAGCCACCAGGCCCAGGCCGTCTCGGCGGTGCGCAACGGGAGCCACGTGGTGCTGACCACCGGAACGGCCAGCGGCAAATCACTCTGCTACACGGTGCCGGCGATGGAACAGGTGCTCAGCGACCCGGCCAGCCGCTCGCTGCTGCTTTTTCCCACCAAGGCCCTGGCCCAGGACCAGCTGCGGGGGCTTCAGGCCCTGGCCGGCGGCGACCCCTCCTTCACCCTCCGCGCCGGGGTCTACGACGGCGACACGCCCACCGCCGCCCGGGGGCCGCTGCGCCGTGAGGCAAACTTCATCCTTAGCAATCCCGACATGCTGCACACCGGTATCCTGCCCAACCACGGTCTGCGGCACTGGCAGTTCTTTTTCCAGAACCTGCGGCTGGTGGTACTCGACGAGATACACGGCTACCGCGGCGTCTTCGGTTCCCACGTGGCCAACGTGATCCGCCGCCTGCGCCGGGTCTGCCGTCTCTATTCCGGGCGTGACCCGGTCTTTGTCTGCTGCTCGGCCACCATCGGCAACCCGGCGGAACTGGCTGAGCGGCTCACCGGTCTTCCCCAGCTGGCCGTATCCGCTGACGGCGCCCCGCGCAGCGAGCGCACCTTCATTTTCTGGAACCCGCCGGCCAACCCCACGGATGGCCGCAAACCGGGGGCGGTGGAGGAAGGGGGGCGGATGCTCCGCGAGGCGCTGGCCCACCAGGTGCGCACCATCGCCTTCGTCCCCTCGCGGATGACCGCTGAACGCCTGGCCCGCCAGGCCGGGGCCACAGCCGGTGTCGCCGGGGGGACCGCCCCGGTGAGCGCCTACCGCTCGGGCTACCTGCCACAGGAACGGCGCCGGCTGGAGCGGGACCTGTCCTCGGGCGCCCTGCAGGCGGTGGTCTCCACCACCGCCCTGGAGCTGGGCATCGACGTGGGCGGCCTGGACCTCTGCCTGCTCTGCGGCTACCCCGGCTCGGTGGCCGCCACCTGGCAGCGGGCCGGCCGCGCCGGCCGCCGCGACGGGCCCTCACTGACCCTGCTGGTGGCGGAGAACAGCCCCACCGATCAGTATGTCGCCAACCACCCGGAGTTCTTTTTCGGCTCGCCGGTGGAGCGGGCGGTGATCAACCCCGAGAACCCGCTGGTGCTCCGGGCGCACCTGGCCGCCGCAGCCGCCGAGATCCCGTTGACCCCCGACGACACCAGTTTCTTCCCCCTGCTCGACGAGTTGCTGCCCCAACTGCTGGACCAGGGTGACCTGGGACCGGCCGCCCGTGGCCTGGGTTGGAAGGGCGAGGAGCACCCCGCCGGCGCGGTGAGCCTGCGCAGCGCATCCCAGAACACCGTGATCATCCGCGACCAGGAGACCGGAGAGGAGGTGGGCACGGTGGAGCAGAGCGCCGCCGGCCTGCTGGTGCACCCCGGTGCCGTCTATCTCCATCTGGGTGAACCCTGGCTGGTGAGCACGCTGGATCTGGATACCGGAACCGCCGCGGTGACCAGGCACGACCCGGGCTACCTCACCCGGCCGGTCACCGACATCCGGCTGGCCGTGGGGAGCGAGATCAGCTCGCGGCCCCTTGCCGGATCCGGTTCCCCGGCCGGCGTGGCCGAGGTGGCGGTGACCAGCCGGGTCAGCGGCTTCCGCAAGTTCGGCCCGCGAACCCCGGCCGGCCTGGCAGTTGAGGAACTGGACCTGCCGGAGACCACCCTGGAGACCGTGGGGGTCTGGCTGGCCCTGCCCCGCACCGCCGCGGCATCCGGCGGCCGGTCCATGGCTCGGGCGGCCGGAGGCCTGGCCTACCTGATGGAGCGGACCCTGCCGCTCTTCGCCCTCTGCGACGCCAGGGATATCTGTTCCGGCGTGGTGACCCTGGCCCTGCCGGGGAAGCTGGGCGAGGAGGGGATCAGCCTGCCCGGGATACACACGGTGGTGGTCATTTACGACCTGCACCCCGGCGGCATCGGTTTTGCGAAGCACGGGTACGACCAGCTGGAGGTCTGGCTGGCCGCGGCCCGGGACGTGGTGGAGCGCTGCGGCTGCCGCGACGGCTGCCCGGCCTGTGTGGGTAGTGAAGCCGGATACCGTGAAGGCGTGCAGGCGCTGCTGCGGGAACTGGTGGGGGGCTAAATGGGCGGCATCGCCGCCGAAATCCCGGCCAGCCTCCCCGTGGAGAAGGCGGCCTGGAGGTTGTAGCCGCCGGTGTCGCCGTCCAGGTCCAGCACTTCACCGGCGATGTGGAGGCCCTTGACCTTCCGCGACTCCATGGTTTCCGGGTTCACCTCACGAAGGTCCACGCCTCCGGCGGTGACGATGGCCTCGGCAAAGCCCCGGTGGCCGGTGACCTCCAGACGGAAATCCTTGAGCCAGGTTCGCAGCCGCTTGCGCTGCGCGGCACCGATCTGGTGGGCCGGCGCTTCCGGGGAGATGCCGGTTTCGTCGATGCAGACCGGGATCAGCAGTCGCGGCAGCAGGCCCTTGAGCAGGTTACGGGCCTGCTGTTTGCCGTGGGCGTCGATGTCGCGGAGCAGCCGGGCGTCCAGCTTGCGGTGCTCCAGGGCCGGTTTGAGGTCGAGGGCCAGGGTCACCTTGCGGTTTTCTTCCAGTGCGGGGACGATGCTCCGGCTGGCCGAGAGCACGATGGGGCCGGAGACGCCGAAGTGGGTGAAGAGCAGTTCACCGAAGTGGCTGTCCCGTTTGCGCCCCTCGATGTAGACCTCCAGGCCCACGTTGCGCAGGCTCAGGCCCTGCATCCGCCGGGCCGTATTCCCCGCGGTCTCCAGCGGCACCAGTGCCGGACGGAGCGGGACGATCCGGTGACCGGCGGCTGCGGCCAGGGTTGCGCCGCTGCCGTCGGAACCGGTGACCGGGTACGAGGCGCCGCCGGCGGCCAGGATCACGGCATCGGCCTCCAGCAGATCCGTCCCGCTTTTGTTTTCCACGCGTACGCCGGTCACCCGGCCCTCCACGATCACCAGTTCCGTGACCTTTGCCTTGCACCTGGTGCGGGCGCCGCACTCCGCGGCCCAGTCCTTGAGGGCGCGCACCACCAGGCGGGCCTCGTTGCCGGCGGGGAAGACCCGGCCGCCCCGTTCGCTTTTCGTCTGCACCCCGCGCTCCTCGAAGAAGCTGATCAGCTGCCGGGAGAAGAAGCCGGAAAAAGCGGTGCGCAGGAACCGTCCGTTCCGTCCGAAGCGGGCGATGAAGTCGGTCAGCTGGGCGGTGTTGGTCAGGTTGCAGCGGCCCTTGCCGGTGATCCCCAGCTTGAGGGCCGTGCGGCTTTTTTTTTCCAGCACCAGCACCCGGGCCCCGGCTTCCGCTGCCATACCGGCGGCCATCAGACCGGCGGCGCCGCCGCCCACCACGATCACGGTGCGCTTGTTTTGCATCTGGGCCTCGAGAGAGATTGGTGCGTCGCCCGTTGCGCGGGCTCCTCGCAATGACAACTGGGCCACTATAGGAGGCGCCGGGTGCAAAGTAAAATGGTGTACAATCTGCCGCCATGAACGAGCAGGGAACAGAAGAGCAGAACGAACCGCAGGCGCTGGAAGGTCTCAACCCGCTGCAGCGGGAGGCGGTGCTGGCCGGTGAGGGACCGGTGCTGGTGGAGGCGGCGGTGGGCAGCGGCAAGACCCGGGTGCTCACCCGGCGGCTGGCCTGGCTGCTGGAAACCGGCCGTGCCCGTCCGGACCGTCTGCTGGTACTGACCTTCACCAACCGTGCGGCCAGGGAGATGAGAGAGCGGGTCCTCCAGTTGCTGGGGCCCGGAGTGGCCGGCTCGATCCGCTTTTTCGGCACCTTCCACTCGGTCTGCCGCCGGCTGCTCAACGAGGAGCTGCCGCTGGAGCAGTACGGCTACCGCCGGGGGTTCACCATCTACGACGAGTCCGAGCGGCAGGCCCTGATCGGCGAGCTGGCCGCCGCGCTGGATCAGGACGGCGGGCGTCCGCGGCCGGCGGAGCTGCTGCGCAACATCGTGCAACTGAAGCAGAGCGGCTGTGTGGGGGCGCCCGAAACAGAGGCAGGCTCACTGGAGCGGGAACTGCACCGGCTCTACCAGCAGCGGCTGGCCTCGGCCAACGCCCTCGACTTTGACGACCTGATCCTTTTGCCGCTGCGCATGCTCATCGACCATGCCGAGGTGCGGCAGCGGCTGGGGCAGCGGTTCGACCACATCCTGGTGGACGAGTTCCAGGACACCGACCGCCTGCAGTATCTGCTGCTCAAGGGTCTGCTGGGGCCGCAGAAAAACCTCTACGTGGTGGGGGACCCCAACCAGAGCATCTACACCTGGCGCGGCGCCTGTCCGGAGATCTTCCGCCGCTTCCACCAGGAATACCCCGGGTCGCGGACCTGCTCCCTGGTGCAGCACTACCGCTCCAGCTCCACCATCCTGCAGGCGGCCGCGGTACTGGCCGACCCGGAGGAACTGGCCCAGGCAGCGCCCCGGCCCCCCTGGACCGAGAACGATGCCGGGCCGCCGCTGCGGCTCATCGCCTGTGACGACGAGCGGGACCAGGCCGACCTGGTGTCCCGGGAAGCCCGGCGGCTGAACAGTGAGGAATCGATCCCCTTCGGTTCCATGGCCGTACTCTACCGGGTCAACGCCCAGGCCCCCCGGGTGGAGGCGGCGCTGCGCCGGGACGGCGTGCCGCTGCGGGTGGTGGCCCCGAAGAACCTCCTCCACCTGCCCCCGGTGCGCAAGCTGATGGCGCTGTTCAAGGCCCTGACCAACCCGGACGACCAGCTGAGCCTCTGCGCGGCCGCGACCCTGCCGGCATGGAAGCTGACCCCGCTGATGCTGGGCAGTCTGCGGCAGGCGGCGGAAGGTCACGGCCTGACCCTGGGCCAGCTGCTGCTCTCGCTGGACGACCTGGACGACCTGCCCCGGCGGACCCGGGAGCGGGCCTCGCTCTTTGCCGCCGCCCTGGAGGAGCTGGGCGCCGAACTGATGGTCCGCTCACCGGCGGAAATATTCGACCTGGCGGTGGAGCGCAGCGGTTTCCGGGAGCAGGAGATCGGGGTGCACACCGCGGCGGGGGAGGAACTGTGGCAGCGGATCCTGGAGATCCGCGGCCGGGCCGCCGACCAGGAGGGGCTGGAGCCCTGGGACGCCTGGTCGGCCTTTCTGTCCGAGGTCTCGTTGAGCATGGGAACCGGCAGGGACGACCTGGGGCCCCCGGGGCGAGCGCTGAACCTGATGACCATCCACGCGGCCAAGGGCCTGGAGTTCGACGCGGTGTTCATCATCGGCCTCAACGAGGGGCTGCTGCCGCTGGCCAACAAGGACGAGGGCACGCCGGAGTTCGAGGAGGAGCGGCGATTGCTCTTCGTCGCCATGACCAGGGCCCGGCGGCACCTGCTGATGACCCACATGCTCACCGTTGCCCGCCGCGGGGCTGCCCCCTGGCCCAGCCGTTTCATCGACCGCCTGCCCCGGGAGCTGATCGAGAGCAGCGGGCCGTTGCCCGAGGCCGGCAGGACTGTGGGGTCCTTCCTCGACGGTGACGGGCGCCCGCCGGACCACAAGGAGCCCGGCAGCCGGGCGCCGGTGGCCGGGGACCTGGTCTCGCACCCCCGCCTGGGCCCGGGCCGGGTGCTGGACACTGCCGGGGGCCGGATCCGGATCCGCTTCGATTCGGGAGAGGAAAAGGAGCTGCTGGCGGAATTTTCACCTGATCTGCAGATCATCGGCTGAAGGTGATCGAGGCCTCTTCCCAGGGGTTCGGGTCGCTGGTGCTGCGCAGGGGTCGGCCGGGAGGTCTTTCCTGTTCCGTGTTAACGTACATATAAGTAAACATCACAGTCAAAAAAAATGACCCTCCATGGCCGGTGGGGGGCAGCGCCCCCCGGGACCGGCGGCCACCCTAGGGGTTCAACGGCAGGTGCACCAGCACCTTCTCCCAGGGGTTGGGGTCGCTGGAGTTGAGCACCCGCTCCCAGATGGCGCAGCTCGACTTCTTTTTGCTGCCTTCGCCCAGGACGTGTACGGTGATCCAGTCCTTGAAGACCACCATGGTGGGCGAACCGTCGTCCCCGTTGCCCAGCAGCAGCGTCGGCTCGGTGCCGTCGTGGTCCTCGATGATCGGGATGCACTCCATCTCGGCGTCGATCCAGAGCCCGGTGCTGGAACCATCCCCCGGGATGTTGTTCAGGTAGCAGATGCTCTTGGCCAGTCTCGCCGGCGTGCTGGTCTCACGCTTGAAGGCCACGTGGAACCCCAGGGGACAGA
The DNA here is from genome assembly GCA_963836075.1 of uncultured Acidobacteriota bacterium. GTDB lineage: Bacteria > Acidobacteriota > JAQAZP01 > JAQAZP01 > JAQAZP01 > JAQAZP01. The sequence continues at coordinate 727,534 of CAWIIB010000001.1, read as the reverse complement.
CCGCGCCGCAGGGGGTCCGGTCGCTGATGGCGGCATCGTTGGCCTTGGTCACCTGGCTTGCCGGCTCGTCCACGGTGCCGTCGAGATAGATCTGGCGGAGGAAGATGTCGTAGGTGCCGCCGATGGACAGCCGCTCCTGGCTCCAGACCACCCAGACCTGGCTCCCGTCGGTGAACAGGAAAGGATCGATGCTGTTGGTGGCGCCGCTGGTGGCCCAGAAGGCGAAGGCCGGTTCGGCCCCCTGGGTCACTTCGACGCGCACCTGGAAGTGGGCCCCGTTGCGGGCGTAGGTCGCCTGCCACATCCTGCCGTCACCGTCCTCGATGACGTTGGCCCCGGCACCAGGGACCCAGAGGGCCATCAACGGCAGCAGGAGCAGCGGAACCGCCAACCGTTTGAAGAGTGAGATGTTCATGATCTTTTCCTTTGTTGTCGTCTTCAGTCGTGCATACCCTCGCCGGAGGCCATGCGGTCCGTATCGAGCAGTTTCAGGTAGTCGGTGGTCAGCCGGCCGTCGGCATTGACCGCTTTTTCGAAAAAGACCTCGGCGATGGATTCCTCGCCGTGATTGCGGTAGTAGCGGCCGATCTGGTAACAGAGGTCACGGATGATATCGCGGTATTTCTGCTCGTAGGAGATGCGGAACGACTCGGCGGCATACTCCTTGGCCGACGGCAGGTCGTCGTCCTTCAGCGCGGTGAGGGCCAGGCAGCTGCAGACTTCTGCTGTGCGCCGCTCGTTGCCCGTCTCCCGGGAGATGGAGAGGCTCTCCAGCAACTGCTCCCGCGCTTCGGCGGTCTGGCCCAGATGCAGGTGGCAGTGGCCGAGGTTGGAGAGCACGGTGCAGCGCAGGTCCCGGCTCTTGAACAGTTCCACGAAGGTCAGCGACTGCTGGAGGATTTCCAACCCCCGCTGATATTCCTTCCGTTCCATCTCCACCAGGGCCCGGGTGACCAGGAAATAGACGATCAGCCGGCCCATCTCGTTCTGCTCCAGCACCTCTTCGGCCATGGCCAGGGCCTGGTCGGCGCCGCCCAGATCCTTCTTGCGGTAGCCGATGATGGCCCGCTCGAGGTAGGCGGTGAACCGCGGGACGCTCTGTGACGAGCTGTTCTGCTCGACGATCTCCAGCATCTCGGCGGCCGCGGTGTATTTCTCCAGCATGCGGTAGAGCACGCCGAGATCGAGAGCCGCCTTGACCTGGAAATCGGGATGGTCCTCGGACCCGTTGAAGGCCCGGTAGAGGTTGAGCAGGGCGTCTTCGTACAGACCTTGCCGTCCGCAATCAATGCCTTGCTGCCGTAGCTGCTGCAGTTCTTCCAGTGTCATTGCTGGACTCGAGAGACAAGAGCAGGAGTCCGCCCGTTGCGCGGACCCGGTTTCTGTCCTAACCATAGGGCGGCATTACAATTCTGTCAAGTTATTTTTTTTTGGATCTATTTCAGTTTTCTCTGCAGATCGGCGAGGTAGTTCAGCGCCTCCATGGGCGTCATCTGTTCCAGCTCCAGCAGGCGGATCTCGTCCAGCAGGGGGTCCTCTCCGGGGGTGAAGAGGCGCATCTGATCGGTATCCGCGGCCGCAGGTTCCCCGTCCCCCCCCTCGCCGGCCAGCCGGGGCATCCCCCGGCGATCAAAGGCGCTGGCTTCCAGGTTGGCCAGGATCTCCCGGGCCCGCTTCAGCACCCGGGGCGGCAGCCCGGCCAGACGGGCCACCTGGACACCGTAGCTGCGGTCCGCCGCGCCCTCCACCACCTCGCGGAGAAAAATGATCTCGTCGTTCCACTCCTTGACCGAGATGTTGAAGTTGCGCACCCGGGGCAGGGTGACGGCCAGCTCGGTCAGCTCGTAGAAGTGGGTGGCGAAGAGGGATTTGGCGGCCACCCGTTCCGAGTTGTGCAGGTGCTCCACCACCGCCCAGGCGATGCTCACCCCGTCGAAGGTGCTGGTGCCCCGGCCCACCTCATCGAGGATCACCAGGCTGCGCGGGGTGGCGTTGTTGAGGATGTTGGCCGTCTCGATCATCTCCACCATGAAGGTGGAGTGGCCGCGGACCAGGGAGTCGCTGGCCCCCACCCGGGTGAAGATGCGGTCCACCAGGGGAATTTCCGCCGCCGCCGCCGGCACAAAGGAGCCGGTGTGGGCCATCAGGGTGATCAGGGCCACCTGCCGCAGGTAGGTCGACTTGCCGCCCATGTTCGGCCCGGTGATGATCAGGATCTGGTTCTCGGCATCGTCCAGCAGCACGTCGTTGGGGACGAAGCGTTCGCCGGTGGGGGAGAGCTGTTCGATCACCGGGTGGCGGCCGGCGGAGATGCTCAGCCGCTTCCCGGCGGTGATCTGCGGCCGGCAGTAGCGGTGGCTGGCGGCGGCTTCGGCCAGGCAGAGCAGCACGTCGAGGGTGGCCACCCGGTCGGCGGAGCCCTTGATCCGCCCCGCCTGGTCGGCGGTCAGCTGCCGCACCTCGGCAAACAGCTGCTGCTCCAGGTCGCTGATCCGCTCCTCGGCGCCCACCACCCGCTCTTCGTATTCTTTCAGCTCCGGGGTGATGAAGCGTTCCGCGCCCACCATGGTCTGTTTCCGTTCGTAGTCCTCGGGCACCCCGCCGGCCAGGTTGGCCTTGGAGATCTCGATGAAATAGCCGAAGACCCGGTTGTACTTCACCTTGAGTGTGGCGATGCCGGTGCGTGTCCGCTCCCGGGCCTCGATGCCGGCGATGGTCTGCTTGCCCTCCCGGGCCACCGTGCGCAACTGGTCCAGTTCGGGGCTGTACCCGTCGCGGATCAGTCCGGGGTCGCGGATGGTGGCCGGTGGTTCGGGGTTGATCGCCCGTTCCAGCAGGTCGTGCACATCATCCAGCAGGTCCAGTCCCTGGTGCAGCCCGTCCATCACCGGGGTGGAGAGGCGGCCCAGCTCCTCGCGCAGGCCGGGGAGCAGGGCGATGGAGCTCTTCAGCGCCACCATGTCCCGCGGCCCGGCGGTGGCCAGCACCACCCGGCCCAGCAGGCGCTCCAGGTCGAAGATCTGTTTCAGCCGGTCGCTGAGCCGGCTGCGGGCGGTGACATCGGACAGCAGTTCCTCCACCCCCTCCTGGCGGCGGCGGATCTCGTCGGCGTCCAGCAGCGGGCGGAGAAACCAGTCGCGCAGCTTGCGGCCGCCCATGCCGGTGAAGGTCAGGTCCAGCGCCGAGATCAGCGATCCCTCCCGGCCGCCCTCCATGCTGTTCACCAGTTCGAGGTTTTTCACCGTGGCCGGGTCGAGGGTCATGTAGCGGCCGGTGGCGCACCAGGTGAGCGAGTCGATGTGGTTTAGCGCCGCCCCCTGGGTCTCCTGGAGGTAGTGCAGCAACCCGCCGGCGGCCCGCACCGCCAGCGTGCGGTCCTGGCAGCCGTAGCCGTCCAGGGTGGCCACCCCCAGCTGGTCGGTGAGCGCGCGCCGGGCCGATTCCTCGCCAAAGGACCAGGGCGGCCACGGGCTGAACAGCGGCTGGTCCTCACCGTTTTCCGGCACGGCGTTGTCCAGCATCTGCTTCAGTTCCTGGTCCGCCGGGGAGGGCGGTTCCGCGGGGGCCGCGTGCACCAGCTCCCGCGGCCGGTAGCGGGCCAGCTCGCGGCGCAGGAACTCCAGCGGCTCCTCCTCCTCCGACTCGGCCAGCAGGAAGCGGCCGGTGGAGACGTCGAGGAACGCCGCCCCCGCCCCGCCGCCGGACGTCAGCGCCACGCCGCAGATGAAGTTGTTCTCCCGGGCCTCCAGCAGGCCGGCGTCGGTCACCGTCCCCGGGGTCACCACCCGGGTGACCGCCCGGCGCACCAGCCCCTTGGCCGCCCGGGGGTCCTCCACCTGGTCGCAGATGGCCACCCGGTGCCCCTTGCGGATCAGCCGGGCGATGTAGCCCTCGGCGGCGTGGAAGGGAACGCCGCACATCGGCACCGGGTTGTCGCTATTGCGGTCGCGGGAGGTCAGGGCTATCTCCATGTCCCGCGAGGCCACCACCGCGTCCTCGTAGAACATCTCGTAAAAGTCACCCATGCGGAAGAAGAGGATGGCGTCCTTGTGCTGCGCCTTGATCTCCAGGAACTGCCGCATTACCGGGGTTGTTTTGTCGCTTTTGGTCATCTGGCCGCCGATCCGGGCGTGTGCGAAAGTAGCAATGGAAACGTGGTGGAGTGTATCATATTCATTCTGGCTGAAAAATGACGACCAGCCGGCCGGGCCGGAGTTTCCGACCGTCCGGGCGGGGAAGGGGTGCCGGGGAATGATGGTGCTCGGAGTGGACACCACAACCTACCATGGCAGCATCGCGCTGTACGACGCTGACCGCGGCCTGGTGGCTTCGGTGAGCCTGCTGTCGCCGGAATCGTATTCCCGGCGGCTGCTTCCCGCGATCCACTGGTTGCTGGAGCAGCTGTCGCTGCGGCCCGAACAGCTCCAGGGGCTGGCCGTGGCCTGCGGGCCCGGTTCGTTCACCGGGGTGCGCATCGGTATCTCCATGGTCCAGGGGATCGCCCTGGCCGCCGGGCTTCCCGCGGTGGGCGTCCCCACGCTGGAGGCCTCGGCCCTGCGGGCCGGGGTGCCGGACGGCCTGGTCTGTCCGCTGCTGGAGGCTGGACGCGGCGAGTTTTACGGCGCGCTCTACGAAACCGGTGGGCAGGGATTTGTCTCCCGGACCCTGGTGGAACCGGTGGTGCAGCTCCCGGCGGCCCTGCTGGCCCAAGTGGCCGAGGGGGCCGGAGACCGGGAGGTCTGGTGGAGCGGTGATCCGCCGGACAGTCTCCCGGGGGGGCGGGAGGCCCAGGCCGGGATTGCCGGCCGCACCTCCGGGGCCGACCGTTTCATCGCCCCCCAGGTGGCCCGCATCGGGCTGGAGACGCTCCGGTCGGAAGAGGGGACCGGGGACCCGGCGGATCTCACCGCTGTCTATGTCCGCCCGTCCGACGCCGAAGTCACGGCGGGAAGGGGTACGGCGGAACCGGGAGTCAATCCGGCGTAAACTGCGGACCGCCGGGCTTCGTATAGAATAGAGCAGGGCGCGGGAATTGCATCGCTGCCCGGTACAGGCTATATTTCAAGAGGTATTTAACCGCAATCCACTTGGGGAGGAACGCGATGGTTGCGAGTGTTGCCGACATGAAAACGAGACTGATGGAGGAGGACGCCGAGTTCCGGCACATGGTGGAGAAACACCGCCTGCTGGACAAGCAGATCGAAGATCTGGACCAGCAGATCCTCCTCACCACCGAGCAGAAGATGGAGACGGTGACGCTGAAAAAGAAAAAGCTGCACCTCAAGGATCTGATTGGTGCGCGGCTGGCGGAGTACAGCCAGAGCCAGTAGGAACCGGCCCGGGACGACCCTCGGGCGCGGAAAGGGTGAAGACGTTGTCGGAAAAGGGACGGCTGGCCCCGGAGGGCCTGCCTTTTGTCATCGGCGGTGTGGTGCTGACGCTGCTGGCCGTATATTTCGTCCCGCTCTGGGCGGCGGCCGTTTGCGCCCTGCTGGCGCTGTTCGTCCTCTGGTTCTTCCGCGACCCGGCACGCCGGATACCCGCGGAGCAGGGGCTGGTGGTCTCCCCGGCGGACGGCCGGGTGGTGGAGGTGGCGCCGGATATCGAGGAACCAGGCCTGCCCTGCGCCGGGTACACCAGGGTGGCGGTCTTTCTCTCGGTATTCAATGTCCACGTCAACCGGGCACCGGTGGCCGGGACGGTGCAGAGTGTGGACTACACCGCCGGACGGTTTCTCTCGGCGTTCAAACCGCAGGCCTCCACCGAGAACGAGCGGAACCGCATCGGCCTGCTGTCCGGCGAGGACCAGCACGGGGACCTGATCCCCTTGACCCAGATTGCGGGGCTGATCGCCAGACGGATCGCCTGCTACAAGAAGCCGGGAGACACGGTGCTGCGTGGGGAGCGGGTTGGCCTGATCCGCTTCGGTTCGCGCACCGAGATCCTGATCCCGCCGGGATACGACATCACGGTGTCCCCCGGTGACAAGGTGCACGGCGGGTCGAGCATTGTCGCCCGACGCCGGCCGGCGGCGGACTGAGACCGGGCCCCCGGTGGTCCAGGGAGAGTGTCCATGGCTGCGGAACAGTCTGAGGGCAGCACGGGCCGGAGGCCGGCGCGCAAGAGAAAACGCCGGCCGCGCCGCGATTCCGGGCGGACCGATCGACGCTTCAAACAGGGGATCTATCTCCTCCCCGGTTTCTTCACCGTCTCCAATCTCTTCATGGGCTTCATGTCCATCATCTCCACCATGCACTGTCTCGCCTGGCCCGGCGGTGACGCTCCGGGACCGTGGAGCCTCTCCCTCTCGGCGGTGTTCATCGGCATCGCCGCCCTGCTGGACGCGCTGGACGGCCGGGTGGCCCGGCTGGCCAACGCCACCAGCCAGTTCGGAGTGGAGTTCGACTCCCTGGCCGACATCGTCTCCTTCGGCATGGCCCCCTCGCTGCTGATCTATGTCTGGGGCCTGCAGTCCCTGGGCCGGGTGGGCTGGCTCACCGCTTTCATCATCCTCGTCTGCTGCTCCGCCCGGCTGGCCCGCTTCAACATCCGTGTCGATTCCGGTTCCGCCGATCCGCGGTTTTTCATGGGCATGCCCACTCCGGCGGCGGCCTGTTTCTTCGCCTCAGTGGTCTTCGCCCTGCCGCAGCCGGTGACCGACCGGCGTGTGGCCATTGCGGTGATGGTGGTGAGCGTGGCCATCTCCTACCTGATGGTCAGCAATTTCAAATACTCCAGCTTCAAGAAACTGAAATTGAAGAGCCGGCGGCCCTACATCTTCGTGGTGCTGGTGGGCCTGGTGCTGGTGGCGGTGGCCGCCGCGCCCCAGGCGGTTCTGCTGGGCCTCTCGGTGATCTACCTCTTTTCCGGGATTGTGCGCCGCCTCTGGTCTCTGCCCTGGCGTCGAAAGTCTCCGGAAGCTGCAGCCGAAGACAGCGAAAACGGTGCGTTGAGCAATACCAAGACATCGGGAAAGGGAAGTGAATGATGAGGAGTATCCGGGTCCTGTTCGCCGTCCTGATCGCCATGCACCTCTTCGCCGGCCTTGCCGTGGCCCAGGACTTTCCCACCGCCAACTACCGCTCAACCGTGTACAGCCTGGAGATCGAGCGGCGGATTGCCCGGAGTCATTTGGACGAGGATGTCAAAGCCTACGAGGAACTGCAGAAGATCTGGCAGGAGACCCTTTACGGCATCACCAGCAAGCGCGCGGTCATCGACCGGATGGTGCTGGCCGACCCGGAGTCCATCGAACCCATGGAGATGGCTCGGGCGGAGCGGGAACTGCAGGACCTGGTCTCCCGCTTCAACTCGGTCCTCTACGAGAGCCAGCGGATCCGGGACCGCATCACCGAGCGGGTGCGGCTGATCAATGCCGTGGAGTCGAGCATCGGGCGGATCGAGGAGAACCAGTCGGAGAACGAGGGGCCGCTCAACGGCATCTGGGAAGTAAACATCATGCCGCTGGGTGAAACAGGTATCTTTGTCCTCTCCCAGGACGGCCCCCAGGTGGTGGGGGAGTATCTGCTGGGCACCAGCGACCGGGGCACCCTCGAGGGCACCTTTGCCGACGGCAAGCTGCGGCTGATCCGCCGCGACACCCGGGTGGGGAACCATTCGGTGCTCGAAGCCTCCTTCGCCTTCAACACCGAAACCCTCAACGGCACCTGGCAGATGTTCGAGCTCTCCTCCGGCGGCGTGATCAGCGGCGACTGGGTGGGGCACCTGAAGAATGAAGCGCTGGGCGGGGACTACGACTGGTACTAGGTCCCACTTTCCGTACTACTTCTCCGCGGGCAGGACGATGGTGACCGTGGTGCCCTTCCCCGGCTCGCTCACCGCCCCGATACGGCCGCCGTGGTCGACGATGGTCCGCCGGGCAATGGCCAACCCCAGGCCGGTGCCGGTGTTCTTGGTGGAGAAGTAGGGCTCGAACAGCTTGTCCAGGGTCTCGCGGTCCATTCCCGAACCGCTGTCGGTGACGGCGATGGAGACACCCTCCGGCTCCACCCGGGCCACTTCCACCAGAACCGTCCCCCGGCTCTCCTCCATCGACTGGATGGCGTTCTCGATGATGTTCACCAGGGCCCGCTTGACCAGCCTGGTGTCCACGGCCACCGTGGGCAGCGGCCGGCCGGCCGCCAGTTCCAGGGTCAGCTCATCCGGAAGGCTGCTCTCGTACGGGGCCAGCACCTCCTCCACCAGCGCCGCCGGGTCCACCCCGGCTTCCGGTTCAAGCTCCAGGTGCCGGGAGAAGTCCGAGAACTCGATGGCGATCTGCCGCAGTTCCGCCACTTTTTTCAGCACCGTGTCGATGCTCAACTGCAGCGTCTTGCCGAACTCCGGGTCGCCGTCCCGGTGAACCCGCAGCAGGTGCTCCATGTGCAGCTGGATCGGGGTCAGCGGGTTCTTGATCTCGTGGGCGATGCGCCGTGACATCTCGGTCCAGGCTTTCAGCCGGTTGGCCCGCAGCAGCCCGGAGATGTCCTCGAAAACCATGATCGTGCCCCGGGGCCCCTGGTCCTCGTCGCTGCCCAGGGGGGCGAAGACCAGGTGCAGCAGCCGTTCCTCCTCAGCCCCGGCCTCTCCGGGGGAGGGGATGCGCACCTCCTCCTCGCGCACCGGCTGGTTGGGCCGCCGCTCCTCGTCCGCCGGCTGGCTGAGGTAACGCTCCACGGTGTCCAGCAGGCTGCCCAGCTCCGGCCGCCGGGAGAGCAGGTCGGAGATCCGCCGGCCCAGCGGGCCGTAGGACTGGTCGAGGCCCAGCAGCCGCAAGCCCGCGGGATTGATGGTGGTGACCCGCCCCTGCTCGTTGAGCGAGATGACCCCGGTGGCGGCGTTGGCCAGGATCTTCTCGATATAGTCCCGCCGACGCTCCAGCGCTTCACGCTGGTTCTGCAGTTTCTCCGCCATGGTGTTGAAGGCGTCCACCAGCGTCTTGATCTCGTCCCTCGACCGCGTCTCGATCCGGGTGTCCAGACGGCCCTCGGCAATCTGTGACGTGCCCCGCACCAGGGTTCTGATGGGGGCGGTGATCCGCTGGGCCAGCGGCCAGGTCACCAGCAGGGCGATCAGCAGCAGCAGGAAGAAGACCAGCAGTACCGAGCCGTTGAGCTGGGCCAGGGTGCGGTTGGTCTGCTGCTGCTGGGCCATCAGCGGCGTGGAAAGTACCGCCGGCATCAGCGAAGACCCGGGCAGCTGCACCGGGGTGGAGAGCACCAGGTAGCGGCCGCTGCCCAGGCTGCGACGCGACTCGTGGAAGGTGCGGCCCCGCACGTCGAGGTCGAGGTAGACCGGGCCCTCCAGCCGGTCGGGGAGCAGCCCGATGGAGAACAGCTCGCGGCGGCTGGTGGCGGCCAGGGTGGAGCCGAGGTAGACGTTGAGGTCCTGGTCCACCAGCCGGCTGACCCAGATCAGGAAGTCGTCGGTCAGCACATCGTCCAGGGTCTCACCCTCGTCGAGGGAGCTGAGGAAGTCCTCCACCAGCCGGCGGGCGGAGTTGAGCGACTGCCGGCCCTGCCCCCGCAACTGGTCCTCCAGCGAGTTGCCCATGGTCCGGGTGACCAGGAAGGAGAGCAGGCCCAGGGGCAGAATCACCACCGCCAGCAGGGCGGCGAGGATCTTGCGGTAGTAGCTGGGCGTGGCGGAGGCCAGCAGTGAGCGCGGGGAGAACCGGCCGCCGGCGCTGAGCCGCAGCAGCAGCAACAGCAGTACCGGCGGCAGGGGCAGCAGCAGGCAGGCCAGCAGCAGCCTCAGCCACTGTACCACCTGGTCGCGAAAGGAGCGCACCGGGTAGCCCAGGGCGAAGATCCGGCCCTGGTCGTCGGCGAACCAGGCCACGCGGTGCAGGCCGTCCCGGAAGGTGGTCTCTCGCCAGAGCAGGGAGTGGGGCACCAGCTCCAGTTCGGAGATGATCCGCGACGTTACTGCGGGGCTGTCGCCTCGTGAGGAGTAGATGATCCGGCCGTCGTCGCCGAAGACGGTGAGGAACGGGTTGTCACCCAGCGATTCCATTTTCAGGCGCCCGGCGGAGGGGAGCGGAGAAAGCATCTCCCGGTAGGGGTTGGGCCGGGCAAGAAAACTGAGGTCGGCGTAGTCCACGGTGACGGTGAGCACCAGGGTGCCCACCGAGCGCTCCTGCCAGCGCAGCTCCTCGCTGCGGGAGAGCACCACCAGGCTGCGGTTGCCCAGTTGCATGATCCCTTCCGCCGTTTCCGGGGTGGCCAGCCCGGTCAGTTGCACCGCTTCGACCCCCTTCTTCGGCAGCTCGTAGGTGAAGCCGCTGACCAGGTTCCCCTCATCGCCGAAAACCTCCACCGAAGAGCCGTAGCCCAGCTCGGAGATCAGCGTTTCGGACCAGAAACTGTAGGCCAGACCCGGGATGTCCGAGGGCTGCCCGGCCACCAGCCGGGCGGCCAGCGGCTGGATACGGGTCTCTGCCTGCTCGAAGGCCTGGTCCAGCAGGGAAGCCCGGTGCTCTCCCATCCGGGCCACTTCCTCCATCAGCTCCTGGCCGATATAGCGCTCCCGGGCCAGTTCCAGGTGGTGGGTGACCACGAACTGGAAGAGCAGCGCCGGAAGCAGCAGCAGCGAGAAGAGGGCCGGGACGGCGGCGTGGGGGATGCGAGACCCGGTGCTTCGGGGCGGCTGCAGGGCTCCGGCGGCCACCAGCAGGGGCAGCAGATGGAAGAGCACCAGGGCGGTGAGACAGGAGGCGTCCAGGGCGGCGGTGAGCCCGAAGACGGTGCCTTCGCTGCCGTCAGCCGGAATCAACGCCCGAGGTCCCAGCCAGGCTGCCACCACCAGCAGGAGCGGTCCGGGGATCATCCAGGCGAGCAGCGCCGCCCGGGTGCGCAGGGCGGCGGCCCGCAGGGCCAGGGCAGTGCCGGCCAGGGCCACACCCAGGGCGAAGAGGATTAGACCGTTGCGCACGGCACTCACCGGGTCGAAGCCCAGCAGGCTGCCGAAGTTGGTGATCTCCGCCGGGGCGCGGATGACCACCGAGGCCACCAGCAGGTGCAGGGCCAGCACCAGGCTGCCGTGGAGCAGTGATGCCGGAACGATCTGCAGCCAGCCTCCGGTGGCCGGCGGGGAATGCTGCCCTCGCCGGTGGTGCCAGGCCAGCAGGGCGGCATAGCCGGCAATGGTGAAAAAGACCAGGCTGCTGGCCAGAAAATCGAACGGCGACCCCAGCAACTGGAGCGGTGTCTCCAGGGAGAGGTAGACCGGTTCCAGCAGTTGCCACTCGGGCAGCGCCGGCCGGATGGAAGGCCAGTTGGGGACCGAGCGCAGCAGCAGGGCTGCGCCCGTGGCCAGAACCGCATGGGCCCCGGCGGCCGCGGGGGTACTGTCCGCCATGAATGACCGCCGGGCCGCCACCAGCCCGGCCACCAGGATGGCCAGGGCCACCAGCAGGCCCCCCAGCAGGGCCAGCCGCACCCGGGCCGGAGAGAGGGACGGGGGACCGCCGCCAGCCTGCTGCGAGATGGCCAGCTCCCCCAGCATTGTGCCGTCGGGGAAAATGATGGGGAAGCGGGCCGCCCTGTCCTCTTCCCGGAACCCGTCCTCCGTCCCGGAAAACTCCACCGGCAGCAGCTGGTACTGCAGGGTCACGCCCTCCGCCAGGGTGGCGGCCTCCAGCGATGGCGGGAAAAAACCGCCGATCAGGGTGCGGCGGAAGCGGCCCCGCCCGGTATCCAGCAGCCGCTCGCTCACCGCGAACAGCGTCTCCACCTGTTCCAGGTACGCGCTCTCTGCGCTGCCCGCCTCCTTGCCGGGAGGGGTGAGCACAAAGGGCTGGATGCAGTAGAGCCGGGAGGCCAGCCGGTTGTAGCGGCGGATACTGAACTGCGGTGTGTAGTGCCGCGCCTGCCCCTCCACCGGGCTCAGCGGGGCGTTGGCCAGCAGTTGCGCTTCGAGGCTCGACGCCTGCCCGGCCCAGGCCAGCGGTACGCCGTTGCGGTCGTAGAGGGTGATGCCGGCCAGGCTGCCGCCGTCCTGGTCTCCCAGGGCCGCCCGGGCGGCCTCGAAGAGCGCCATGTGGTCTTCCACGTGGTTCCCCTGCCGTGTCAGCACACGGTGCACCGTCTCGTCCCGGGCCAGCACCGCGGCGATGGAGGAGAGCCGGCTCAGCAGCCGGTTGAAGTCGGCCTGGGCCGCTTCCGCCAGTTCGGCCCGGTCCGGCTCCGAGGCCGGTTTACCGGCCAGGGGGACGGGAATGACCCGGGCACTGATCGAGATCAGCAGCAGCAGAATCACCAGTGCCGCCAGCACGGCCATGGATGAACGGCGAAGAACGGAGCCTCGAAGAAAGGAAAGGGCAACGGCGACGAGGATCCCGGGCAGCACGACGGCCAGCAGCAGGGGCAGGGTGAACCCCAGGGCCAGGTCGGGGAGCAGCAGGGCGAAGGACAGGGACAACAACCAGGCCGCCGGCGAACCGGGAAGGCCGCCCGCACGGGTTCCCTCTTTTCGCGCCATGGTTCCCTCCGGCCCGGGCCGGCGGACCGGTCTCGAGCACTGGCCGGGTCGCCGGTTGATTGATAACCCCGTGATCAAAAATAGCATGGAGGTGTGGGGGAATCAATTGGATCAGCTGCTTGACAGCTTTCCAGGGCGGCGAAGATACTGGCCTGAACAAGCGAGGGGGAGCCGATGCTGGAACGGTTGTTCGGATTGCGTGATGCGGGCACCACGGTGCGCACGGAAGTGGGCGCCGGGGTGGTGACCTTCATCACCATGTCCTACATCATCTTTCTCCAGCCGGCGGTGCTCTCCACCGACTTTGCCGGCAACCCCACCGGGCTGTCCGCCGACGCGGTGATGCTGGCCACCTGTCTCTCCGCCTTCCTGGCCACCATGATCATGGGCCTCTGGGCCAACTACCCTTTTGCCCTGGCGCCGGGGATGGGGGAGAACTACTTCTTCGTCACCGTGATCATGTCGCTGGTGGCCATGGGGGTGGCCGATGCGTGGCGGGTGGCCATGGGCATCGTGCTGATCTCCGGCGTGCTCTTTTTTCTGCTCAACCTGCTGAAGATCAGGGAAGCGGTGATCACCGCCATCCCCCCGGGCCTCAAGTCGGGGATCGCCGCCGGCATCGGTCTGTTCATCGCCCTCATCGGTATGCAGAACGCCGGGCTGGTGGTGCGGTCACCGGCCACCGGGTTGACCATGAACCCCGACCTGCTGTCGGTGGACCTGCTGGTTTTTTTGATTGGCCTGCTGCTCACCGGGGTTCTGATGGCGCTGCGGGTCAGGGGGGCGGTGCTCTGGGCACTGCTGGCGGCCACGCTGGTCTCGCTCTTTCTGGGCAAGGTCCGGTTCGACGGTTTCTTCGGGCTGCCGCGGGATCACGCGTTCTTCGGTTTCGATCTGCTGGCTGCTTTTGACCTTCGTTTCCTGCCCTTCATCATCATCTTTCTCTTCATGGACATGTTCGACACCGTGGGCACCCTGGTGGGGGTGGGGCAGCAGGGCGGGTTCATGAAGGACAACAAGCTGCCCCGGGCCAACCGGGCGCTGATGGCCGACGCGGTGGGCACCGTGGCCGGCGCCTGCATGGGCACCAGCACGGTGACCACCTACGCCGAGAGTGCGGTGGGGGTGGAGCAGGGGGGACGCACCGGGTTGACCAGCGTGGTCACCGGGCTGCTTTTCCTGCTGGCGCTCTTCTTCACCCCACTGGCCGCCATGGTGGGCACCTACCCGCCGATCACCGCCCCGGCGCTGGTGGTGGTGGGGGCGATGATGATCCGCGGGGTCAGCGGGATCGACTGGAAGGAACCGGCCGAGGGGATCTCGGCCTTCCTCATCCTGGCCGGCATTCCCTTCTGCTTCAGCATCTCCGACGGGCTGGCCCTGGGCTTCATCGCCTACCCGCTGATCATGCTGCTCTCCGGCCGGGGGCGCAAGGTGAGCTGGCTGCTCTACCTGGTGGCCCTGCTCTTCATTCTGCGCTACGTCTGTTTCCCGGTGCGCTGAGTTTCTTGACCATCTCGATGGCGTTGGTCCCGTCGGCGTAATAGCCGGGGTGGCGCCCCGCCTGCTGGTAGCCCATCTCCTCGTAAAACCTTTGGGCGCCGGCGTTGTCCTCGGCCACCTGCAGCCGCACCGACCGGTTGCGGCGGCCGGCCAGCAGCTTTTCCGCGGCCAGCAGCAGCCGCCGGCCGATGCCCCGGCGGCGGGCATCGGGGTCCACGTCGATGGTGACGATCTGCCCCTCCCGGCTCGCTTTCCCCACGGCAACGATGACGAAACCGAGCAGTGCGGGAGTGGAGTCGTCCCGGGGGACGGCCAGCAGACAGGTGTGGCGGGGGGCGGTGAGGTGGTAGACCATCTCGGAGTGGTCGTAGGCGATGTCGGGGGAGAAACAGCGGCGGTCCAGCCGCACCAGCTGCGGCAGGTCGTCGGGCCGGAACGGCCGCAGGCGGCAGGTGGTATCATCTTCATGTGTGGTCATCGGGCCTCGAATCCGCAGCAGCGGGCCGCTGGCCGGCCCGGGTTTACCCGCGGCAAGCTGTTGTAATACCATACGTCGCTCGAGGAAGAAACCCGAACCGGAGAATCAAGTACCATGACCGCCGTCCCCCGGCCGTACAGTTCCGCCGAGATGTCGCGGAGGGTCCTGCTGACCAGCTCTTTCCCCTACGCCAGCAGCCCCCTGATGCTGGGCCAGCTGGTGGATGCCCTGCAGGCCGACATCTACGCCCGATTCCTGCGGCTGGCGGGACGGGAGGCGATCTTCATCGGCGGCGCGGACAGCCACGGCACCGAGGTGCGGATGAGCGCCGCTGCCGAAGGGGTGCCGCCGAAACAGCTGGCCGACCACTACCACGAAGAGCACCTGCACGATTTTGGCTCGCTGCACATCGAGTTCGACACCTTCTGCTCCACCCATGGCGAGAACAACCGGGAACTGAGTGTGCTGGTGTTCAACCGGCTGAAGGAAAAAGGGTATATCTACGAGAAGGAGGTCCTCCTCGACTACTGCGGCTGCTGCCGCCGCTTCCTCCCCGACCGTTTTGACCGCGGTCGCTGTCCCGGGTGCGGAGCCGCGGTGCGCAACGGTATGCTCTGCCCGGTCTGCAGCGGCACCGACCACCCATCCCACACACAGTCGACCCGCTGCCCGACCTGTGGGGCCGAACCGGAGCAGCGTCTCTCGCGCCACTACTTTTTCCGGCTCAGCGAGTTCTCCGGCCGGCTGACTTCCTGGGTCCGCTCCGGCGGCGGGCTGCAGCCGGAAGTGGAGCAGTGGGTGGCCGGCCGGCTGCGGGAGGGGCTGGACGACTGGTGCATCAGCCGGGACGGGCCCTACTTCGGGTTCCCGGTTCCCGGGGAACTAAAAAAATTCTTCTGTGTCTGGCTCGATGCCCCGCTGGGCTACCTGTCGGGCACGGCGGGCCACGGCCCCCGGTCCGGGCCGGGACGGGAACCGTACCTGGCACGACGGGGAGAGCGAGATCGTGCAGTTCGTCCGCCGGGACATCATCGCCTTCCACACCCTGTTCTGGCCGGCGATGCTGATGGGGGCCGATTTCAGCCTGCCCGACAGGATCGTGGCCCAGGGGTTTCTCAACCTGGACGGCCGGCGGGTGGCCGGCCGGCACGGGCCGCGGATCATCGCCCGGAACCTGGCGGCCGGCGCCGACCCCGAGTGCCTGCGCTATGCACTGGCCAGCCGGATGGGCCCCGGGCTGGAGGAGATCGACATCAGCCCGGGCCGGTTAGCGGCCAGAGTGAACGAGGAACTGGGGGGACAGATCCTGCGGTTCATCGGCGAATCCCTTGAGACGGGGGGTGGCAGCGGCAGGTTGTCCGCCACGGCGCCGGTGCCCGAGGCGCTGCTCCAGCTCTATGCCGGCATCGGCGAGGCCTACGCGCGGATCGATTGCCAGCGGGCGCTGGCCGGAGTGCGGGAACTGGTTCGAGCGGCGCAGGACGGCTCGAGCCCCGTGCTGTCCGTCTGCCGCGACCTGGCCATTCTGCTCACACCGGTGCTGCCGCAGCTGGGGCAGGAGATGGAGACGCTGCTGGGGGCGGACAGACCGTGGTCCTGGAATGATCTGGGGCGGCCCTTTGCCGGCCGGCCGGCCGGATCCACCGGGGTCCTGGAGGAGCGGCTGCGCTGCCGCGGCATGGCACGGCTGCTGGTGGGGGAAGAGGAGTGAGCGCCCGGGCGGGTCTCAGTCCTCCATGCGTTTACCGGTGATCAGCTGGTCGATCAGCCGCTTGTCCCCGCCGCGCAGTTCATGGAACTCGATACCCATCCCGCACTCCCCGGCCTGGGGGTCGTCGTTGCACCAGACCACCTCTCCCTCCACATGGATCGCCTTGAGCACGTCGGGGAGAAAGAAGCGGAGGTGAACCACGGTTCCCGGCGGCTGGGGCCGGTTGGACCGGATGAAGATCCCGCCCTCGTTGATGTTGGTGGAGAAGTTCCACAACACGGCGTCGAGGGTACGGTATTCGACCTTCACATTGAGTTCCATCCGCGCCTTGTTTCTGCGGCTTTTCCGGACACTGGCCGTGATGTCCTTGTGGCCGGTATCGATAACCGTTGACGCTGTGTCCTTCATGCTGCCCCTCTACAGAACAGGCGGAAGAAATACCGCCGTTGACCCCCGGGCTCGCCGGCTTTGAACCGGCTTCCCGGCGGGCCGGTCGAACAACCTCACTCTAACGTATCGCCCGATGGAAGACTTTTCATTAGCGATCCAGATGGAAAATATGGGAAGCGGTCCCGCCGCCGGTCAATTGACGGGGCCCGGAGTGCGCCAATATACTTTTTGGGAACGTGGGCAGTATATCGAGCGGGGTTATCTGACGTGATCCTGGAACTGATCAACGGTCTTCGTGTCACGGCGGAGGGGACGCAGGCCAACGGCCGGATTCGCGCCGGCGCTTTGGGGCTGATCGAGGCCCTGGACGGCCCGGCTGATTCCGGGGACGGCGTGTACCCGCTCTCCCTGCCGCCCACGGCGCTGCTCTATCCAGGTCTGGTCAACGCCCACGACCACCTCATCGGCACCTTTCAGCCGCGGGTGGGGTTCGGCCCGTATCTCAACTGGCTGCACTGGGACAACGACCTCAAGCGGTCAGCGGTGTTCCGGCAGCGGAACATGATCGACGCGGGCACGGTGTACCAGCTGGCCGGACTGAAATCGATCCTCTCCGGGGTCACCACCGTGGCCGATCACATTCCGCCGCACATCTCAGCCCCCCATCTCCATGCCATGCCGGTGCGGGTGGCGGCGCCATACTGCCTGGCCCACTCGGTGGCCTCGTTCCGGCTGCGCTGGGGGGACGGGCCCGCGGTGGAGTATGCCCGGGCCGGTGACCGGGACCAGCCGTTCATGGTTCACGCTGGCGAGGGGCACGATCCGGAGACCCGGGCCGAGTTGGAGACACTGGACACCCTCGGGGCCCTGGGGCCGCACACCCTGCTGATCCACGGGGTGGCCTTCACCGCCCGGGACGCAGCCCTGACCGCCCGGCGGGGGGCCAGCCTTGCCTGGTGTCCCGGTTCCAACCTGTTCATGTTCGGCAAGACCACCGACATCAGGCAGTTGCGGCGGACCGGGGTGAACGTCTGCCTGGGCACCGACTCCCTGTTCACCGGAACATCCGGACTGCTGCAGGAGATGCGGGTGGCCCGCACCTGCTACAATGAGCGCTACGGGGAGGCGTTGCCGGCCCGGGAACTCTTCCGCATGGTGACGGTCAACGCGGCCCGCGCCCTGCGGATGGAGCGCCTGGTGGGCCGTCTGGCCGAGGGTTTTCAGGCGGACATTCTTTGTTTGGCGCCGGAAGGGCCGGTGGGCGATCCGTATGCCGCCCTGGTTGACGCCGGCGCGACGGACATTTACCTGCTGCTGTGCGGCGGCCGGCCCTTGCTGGGCCGGACCGAGCACCTGCCGCTGTTCGAGGCGGCAGGCAGGCCGTTCAGCCGGGTGCGTCTCGCCTCCGGCGGCGGCCAGGTGGAACGGCTGGTGGTCGGAGACCCGCCGGGACTGCTGGACCGGATCCGGGCGAGGCTGGGGTTTCGCAAGGATCTGCCCTTCATGCTCCACCCGGAGCCGGGCGCCGGCGCCGGCAGGGGGAATGAGATCCACGGAAAGGGGTAGAGCTCATGTCAGCGGAGAAGCGAAAGAAAAAATCCGGGGTGTCCCGGGTCCCGGGCAAGCTCGAGTCCCTGCGCCGGGAGGTGAACGGTCTGAACTTCGAGCTGCTGGATCTGTTGAACCGGCGGGCGGACACCGTGCAGCGCATCGGCGAGATCAAGAAGGAACAGGGGCTGGTCACCTACGAT
This sequence comes from uncultured Acidobacteriota bacterium, assembly GCA_963836075.1. Lineage (GTDB taxonomy): Bacteria > Acidobacteriota > JAQAZP01 > JAQAZP01 > JAQAZP01 > JAQAZP01. The sequence goes on along the minus strand of CAWIIB010000001.1, from coordinate 709,221 downwards.
CCGCTGCGCGAGTCGATGATGCTGGAACTGATCCTGAAGAAGAACCGCGGGCCCTTCCCCGATGCGGTGATCACGGCGCTGTTTAAGGAGATCTTCAAGGCCTCGGCCCGGCACATCGACGAGCTGGCCCGGGTGGTGGCCAAGACCAGCCGCAGTTACCGCAAGCGGGACACGGTGGTGCGCGTGGACGACCTGGCCATCGGCGGCAGCAGCCCGCCGGTGATCATGGCCGGCCCTTGCGCCGTGGAGAGCTTCGAGCAACTGGACCGGGTGGCCCGACGGATGAAAAAGCTGGGGATCCGGGTACTGCGGGGCGGGGCGTTCAAGCCGCGGACCTCGCCCTACAGCTTCCAGGGGCTCAAGGAGCGCGGCCTGGAGATCCTGCAACTGGTGGCCGCCAAGCACGGGCTGCTCACCGTGACCGAGGTCCTCGACCCGCGAGACGTGGGACTGGTGGCCGATCACGCCGACATCCTGCAGGTGGGAACCCGCAACATGTTCAACTACGAACTGCTCAAGGAGCTGGGCCGCTGCAGCAAGCCGCTGCTGATCAAGCGGGGGTTCATGGCCACCCTGGAGGAGTTCCTGCAGGCCGCCGAGTATGTCTACCACCGGGGCAACGAGCGGATCATCCTCTGCGAGCGTGGCATCCGGACCTTCGAGCGCTGGACCCGCAACACCCTCGACATCTCGGCGGTGCCGATCCTCAAGACGGAGAGCCACCTGCCGGTGCTGGTGGACGTCAGCCACTCCACCGGCCGCAAGGATATCGTTGTGCCGGTCTCCCGCGCGGCCCTGGCCGCCGGGGCCGACGGCCTGATGGTGGAAGTTCACCACCGGCCGCGGGAGGCCCTCTCCGACAGCGGCCAGCAGCTGGACCTGCCCGCGTTCACCAGGCTGCTGGCCCGGCTGGAGCCGTTCCTGGGGGACCGGGGACCGGCGGTCGGAAAGGGGGTGTGAAGATGGGTTTCGATCAGATGTACACACCCTGGCGGATGAACTATATCGAGGGGGAGAAGGAGAAGGGCTGCCTCTTCTGCCGGGTCTGGGAGGAGGCGGACATGGATCGCGAGAACCTGGTGCTCTGGCGCGGCGGCGGGATGCTGATCATGCTCAACCGCTACCCTTACAACTCCGGGCACCTGATGGCGGCGCCGCACCGTCATGCGGCCCGGCTGGAGGACCTCACCGTGGAGGAACGGGCCGGGCTGATGGAAGCCACTGCCCGGGCCGAAAAGGCCCTGTTCGCGTCCTATCGCCCGGAAGGGATGAACATCGGCCTGAATATCGGAGCCTGTGCCGGTGCCGGTGTGGTGGGCCATCTGCACATGCACCTGGTGCCGCGATGGACCGGGGACACCAGCGCCATGGCGGTGATCGGGGAGACCAAGGTGTTGCCCGAAACGCTGGAAGGGACCTTCAACCGCCTGAGCGCCGAGGTCAGAGGGCAAACCTGATCGGCACCTTGTGCCAGCACTCCACCGGCCGTCCGCCGCGGGTGGCCGGGGTGAAGGTCCACTTCCGCACGGCCTCCACCGCGGCAGGGGAGAGCAGCTTGCCGCCGTCTGCCTCCAGCACCTTCACTTCCCGCACCAGGCCGTTGGTTCCCACCAGCACGTTGAGCAGCACGGTTCCCTCCACCTTCAGCCGACGGGCGTTCATGGGGTACTCCGGAGCGCTGCGGGTGAGGATCCTGGGCGGGGTGAGAGCGTCGGTGGCGCCGGCGGAACCGGTGGAAGACGAGCCGGCCGGGGGGCTACTGCTGGCCTGACGCCCCGAGCCGGTCTCCTCCACCGATAGACGGGCGATCAACCCGTTGAGGCGCCGGATCTCCGCCTCCTTCTCCCGGGTTGCCTGCCGCTCCCGCTCCAGTTCTGTGGCGTGCCGGCTGATCAGTTGCCGCACTGCCTCCGATTCTCCTTCCAGCCGGGTGGTGGCGTTGGCGGTCAACATTTCGTATTCCTCGTTGCGCCGGGCCAGCTCTGCTTCCAGCTCGGCCACCTGCTCTTTCAGGGTGTCCAGCTCCCCGGTCAGGGCAGCCTTCTCCCCGGCCAGGGTCTCGGCGTCCTGCCGGGCGGTACGGGTTTTGCCCCGTTCCTCGGTGACCTGGGCTTCGGCCCGCTCCACCAGCCGTTCGGCTTTGGACACCGCCGATTCGCTCTCCCGGCGCTGCTGTTCCAGTCCGGCTTTCAGAGTCCGGTTCTCCTCCTCCAGCCGGTCCAGACGGTTCTGGTCCACCGCTGCCGACCCGCCCGCCGGGACCGGGGCCGGGCTGGCTTCGCTCAGCGTCCTGATCTCGGCCTCCAGTTCGGCGATCCGTACTTCGGACAGGCGGAATTTTTCCTGGAGCTCGGAGTGGGCCTGGAACATGGCCGTCGGCTCCTCCGGCAACCGCTCACGCTCCCGGTCGGAGGTGGAAGCCTCTTCCTCCACGGCGGGCACCCCGGCCGGTTCGGTGGCGGCCTCCTCCTGCCCGGAGTGGGAAGGGGAGTAGAAGGTGTAGATGACATAGGTCAGCAGGAATACCACGATGATGGCGGCAACGATCATCAGCGCGGTGCCGCCGCTGCCGCCCCGGCTCGCCGCCGGTTCCTGCGGCGAGCCGGGAAGCGAAACCGGTCGGAACGAGATATCACCATTGCGCAGCCGCTCCTCCTGGGAGGAGAGGTCAGAGCGGTCATCCCGCTGTTCTTCCTGTTCTTTGCCGTCATCGGAGGGGAAGAGGCTCTCCTGGTCGTCTGTTCGATGGTCGTGGGCCATGACGCATCTCCGGATGGCGATCTCCGCCCGCAGGGGAGGAGAAACGCTTTGAATTCATTGATCTGATTAGAGTTATGCTCAAAACAGAATATAACACGGGGCCGCTTTGCTGTCAACGGCCCTCTTCCCGCTACTACACATAACGCACGGCTGCCGCTTGAGGTTCCCCAAGCCGGGTATCGCCTGCGGGTGCCGGGGATTACGCCGAACCGGCCAAGATGAACAATGCTTGCATTTTTGCATGGAATGTTCTATAGTCAGCCTACTCGGTATTTCCGGAGTTGCGTCTGGAACAGTCCATCTCGCCCGCTCCGGTGGAATCGTATTTCACAAAGCTGTGTGGTTTTGTAGTGAAAGCTGTTTCTCCCGTGCTCGGACACAAGTCCCCCGGCACAAGACATCTTTTTATTCCTTTACATGCGGGAAGCATGAGCAGGGAAATCCCTGTTCTTCGGCTGTGTTCAGCCGTTTTATCAATTATTTCTCGCCAACAGTCGCATGACGAACGAAAACAAAGGAGGTGAACACGCACAGGCGGCTGTTGTTCCTAGAGATACCGTTTCGTCCGATTCGTTGCAAGTTCCCAAACCCTGTAATGCGTCACCGGCACACAGAGAAACGCCGGGTCGCAACTACTCCACAGGAGAAGCAATGAGGATCAGACATCTTATCGCTGTTTTGCTGGTTCTGGGGCTGGGTGCCACGGGCGCCATGGCCGCGAGCTACACGGTCTACCCCACCACGGAGACCAACACCACCGGTTACACCGACTACGCTTCCAAGAACAATAACGAAGCGCTGGTCTATGGCGGTCTCGCCACCGGCACCCCCAGGATGGAGACCGGTTACTTCAAGTTTGACGTGAGCAGCATCCCCGACGCAACTGCGGTCACCGCCATTGAGTTCAACTTCTACGTCAACCTGACCTACTATCCCTACTGGAGTGTCACTCCGGTGGCCCTCAACCCGGTGCCCCTGCCCTCCACCGCCGCGGCGCTGTGGGACGATGCCCAGGCTGAGAAATCGGTCGGCTACTACAATTACCAGAACGAGGCCAGCACCTATGCCCCCGGCTGGAAGGCGCTGGTGCTCGGCGGCACGGCCAACGCCGACCTGATGGCCGCCCTGACCCAGGACTGGTTCACCATTGGCGCTGCCAGCCGTGACACCGTTGCTACCTACTACCTGGAGATCGACGGTCACCTCGACGCCAACGTGCCGTACCTGGTGGTCACCGATGATCCGCCTCCGGCCAACGACACCTGTGCCGGCGCCATCGTGATTCCGGGCACCCCCGGCGCCACCATGTATACCGGCAGCACCTCCCTGGCCACCAATGACTACGACTGCAGCGCGGCCTGCGTGGGCGGTTTGGCCCATGCCGACAAGGACGTTACCTACACCGTCACCCTGCCGGCCAACTGCGAAGTCTGTGTCACCCTGAATCAGAGCGCGATGACCTGGAACGGCGGCGTTTACATGGTCACCGACTGTGCCGATGTCAATGGCACCTGCGTGGCCGGCGCCAGCGGCTGGCTGGCCGGCGGCATGGACGAGACCTTCTGCTTCAGCGACACTACGACCGAGACCTACTACATCATCGTTGACGGCCGCACCGGCGGCGGTTCCGGCGACTTCCAGCTGGACGTGGACATCAGCTGCATCGCCGGTCCCTCCGACCTGCTCTGCGAATCCGTTGGCACCACTGCGGTGCTCAACTGGGTCAACAACGACACCTACGACAACGTCCTCGTTTACCAGGACGATACCCTGGTCGCCACCCTCGGCGGTACGGCCACCACCATCGTCGTGGACCCCGTTGAGAAGGGCTACCACTGCTACTACGTCTGTGGCGTTGTGGGTACCGATTCGTCCTGCAGCAACGAGTGCTGCATGATCCAGGGCTACACCAACATCGAAGTGATCTGGGACTTCGAGGGCGACGACGGCGGCTTCATCGTCGACGGCACCGGCGGCTGGGAGTGGGGCGCCCCCACTTACGGTCCCTGCTTCGACACGGCTGACGGCAACGTCTGGGCCACCGGCCTCAACGGCGACTACGTCAACAACGCCTGCTGGCTGCTCGACACCCCCGGCATCGCCATGGACGACAAGGGCGGATTCGTCTGCTTCGACCAGTGCTACGACATCGAGACCGGCTGGGACGGCGGTGTGGTCTGGTTCACCACCGACGACTTCTGGTATTACAACTTCGAGCCTCTCGATGGCACCGATGGTACGATCACCGCCACCGCAGGATGCACCTGGGTTGCCGGCCGCGCCGGCTTCACCGGCAACTCCGGCGGCTGGGTCACCGACTGCTGGGACTTCACCGATCCGATGTGGCTGAACACTGACGTCAAGATCCGCTTCGCCTTCGGTTCCGACAGTTCGGTTGCCAGCTACTCCGGCTGGATGATCGACAACGTCACCGTCTACAACAACGCGATGGGCGGTACCATCGACTGTGACTACACGATCACCCCGCTGGTGGGCACGGTGCCCTTCCCCTCGACCCACCGGATCTCCCTGTCCAACCTGCTCTCCGGCGGCGCGGTCTACACCCGCCGGGTTTCCTTCCGGATCGCGGTGACCATCGGTAACGGCACCTTCTTCAACCCGTGGCGTGCCGGTTACACCAACATCGCTCCGGGGGTCACCTTCTTCAAGCAGTTCCCGGTGAACTTCCCGGCGCTGGCCACCGTTATCGGAGACAACACCTTCGTGTTGTCTGCCGAGGACGTGACGCCTTCTCCGTACAACCAGCCGCCGTACCCGCCCTCGGGCGACACGTCCGCGAAGACGAACGTGGTGGTGGCCAATGCTCCCTGACCCGGTCAGGGACTGACGGGGGCCGCCTCGCGGCGGCCTCCGGTTGATTGATTTCCAGAGGCCCGGAAGTTGCTGCTCGCAGTGCTTCCGGGTCTTTTTTATGTGAAGACCAGGAATCAGAATAGGCCGTCGGGTCTTGAACCGCGGGTCCGGTTATGAAAACATCAGGGCCGGCAGATCACTACCATCCGTGGGGGGAATCCACTGTGACAAGGAACGAAGAGCCGGCGGGAGGACAGGCCCTCCGGCAAGGGGGCGGCCGGCGCTGGACGGTCTGGCTGCTCTTCTCCGTCGCGGTCTTCTTCCTCACCTTCCCCGCACTCTTCCTCGGTGATGGCCAGTTCTATCTCCGCGACTTCCATCCCTTCTTCTACCCCCAGAAACTCTTCCTGGCCCAGTCGCTGGACAGCGGCACCTTCCCCTTGTGGCAACCCCACCTGGGGTGCGGTGTGCCGTTCTTCGCCTCCCTGCAGCCAGGTGTGGCCTATCCGCCTTCTCTGCTCTTCATCCTTGGCACATCGTTCCAGGCCGGGCTCAAGCTGTTCGTCGCCTTCCATTTTCTGCTGGCCTTTCTGTCGGCCGCCCTGCTGGCCCGTTCCCTGCTGCGCGCCGCTCTCTGGGTCTGCTGTCTCACCGGGACCGCCTTTGCCTGTGGCGGGTATCTGGTCTCCTCGGTTTCGCAGTTGAACAACCTCCAGTCGGCGGCCTGGGCCCCACTGGTCCTGGTGGCCGTCCTGGCGCTGCTGCGGGGACGGCCGCTCAGCGGCATGGTCTTCACCTCTTTGGCGGTGGCCTGCCAACTGCTGGGCGGAGGTGTGGAGGTGACGGCGCTGACCCTGGCCGCCGCCCTTGTCCTTGCCGTTCTGCCGTTTGAACGGCCGGCTGGGGCAGCGGTGTGGCGCGGTCCCCTGCTGGTGGGGGGCGCCGTCCTGCTGGCCGCTGGCCTCACCGCTTTCCAGGTCCTGCCCACCGTGGAAATGGCCGGCCGGTCGATCCGCTCCGGCGGCGGCCTGGAGACGGAGGAGGCTGCCGCCTACTCGCTCCAGCCCGAGAATCTGCAGAACATCGGCGCTCCCCGGCGTCTGGGTGACCCGGCGGCCCCGGACTATTTCAAATCCTTTCCCGGCGGCCGGGTGCCCTGGCTGATCAGCATCTACCAGGGGGCGGTGGTGCTCTATCTGGCGCTGGCCGGTCTGCTGGCCGGGCGCAGAATGCTCGTCCTGCGACTGGCGCTGCTGGCCGCAGCCGGAGCCGGGCTGCTGCTGGCCCTGGGAGACGCCTTTCCCCTCACCGCCGCACTGTTCAAAGTTATCCCCGGAGCCGGCTGGTTCCGCTACCCGGAGAAATTTGTCTTTCTCACCAGTCTGGCGCTGCCGCTGCTGGCCGCCCTGGGGTGCCGGGACCTTTACGGAGACCCGCTGCCGCCCCCCCGGCTGCCGCCACTGGCTGCCGAACTGACAGCGCTGCTGCTGCCACTGGCTCTCCTCGGCATGGCCGGTTGGGCCGGCGGCACGCGCGGGGACGCTTCCTGTTACGCCGTGGCCCTGCCCCTGGTTCTCTTGCTGCTGGCCGCCCTGACGCGATTCCTGGCCCGGCGGAAGATGCTGGGCCCCGCCATCGCCGGTCTGCTGCTGGCCATCCTGGTGGCGGTTGACCTCTCCTCGGCCCATCGGCCCCTGAACAGCACGGCGCCTGCCGGTTTTTACAGCAGTGTGCCGGCGGCGGCCCGGGTCATACTGGAGCAACAGCAGCCAGGCACGGCGGGCTGCCGGATCCCGCCCCGCGTCCGTTCCACCCTGCCCGGATGTCCCGGCGGGCCCCCGGTGACCCGGCGGCCCCAGGCAACGCCCCTGGATACCCACCTGGTCTGGCGGGCCTACCTCTCGCCCAACAGCTCCGGCATCTACGGGATCTCCCAGGTCCGGGGCAGCACCGGGATGGAACTGCGGCACCCGGCACACCGGGAACGGCTGCTCACCGCGGCCGGGCTTCCGGACAAGCTGGCTCTGCTGGCCCTCTGGGGCGTGGACTACCTGCTGATGGACCGGGACCTCTCCTTCCCCGATGAGCTGTTCCGGGTCGAGATCCAGCAGGACCTGCCCGGGCAGCGGCTCTACCGGCTTACCCGGCCCCTGCCGCGGCTCTTCGCGGTCTCCGCTGACGCTGCCGGCCGGTATCCCCGGGCGGAGGCACTGCTGCTTACGACCGGGGAGGGGATGGCCGGCCTGGTCGATACGCTGCGCGGCGATCTGGACCGGGGGGCCGGCCTGGGCGAAGGGCTGCGGATCACGGCCTGGGGGCCTCAGCGGGTGGCGGCGGAACTGGAGATCCGGCGGCCGGGGATGCTCCTCGCCTTTACCGAGGGCCACGACCCCGGGTGGACGGCCCGGGTGGACGGCCACCCGGTGGCGCTGCAGGAGGGCCTGGGCGGGTTTTGCCTTGCTCCGTTACCGGGGGCGGGCCGTCACCGGGTGGAACTGACCTACCGGCCGCCCGGTTTTCGGCCCGGCCTGGCGGTTACGGCGGCAGCCGTGGCGCTGCTCCTGCTGCTGTCGCTGCTCGCCTGGAGACAACGGGTTGACAGGGGGCGGGGAACGACTTAGATTCAAATGAAGCCACGTCAGGTGCCGATGTTTTACGCTGGTGATCGCAACGGGCAACGGGGGAAGATCTGGTGAATATGACCATTGTCTGGACCGGGCGGATGTTCCTCCTTTTCTTACTGGTGTCACTGATCATGAATATATCAACAACGGGCGCGGGCGGGACGGAAATTGACGGGAGTGCGGCAGGCGTCCGGCCAAGCGTGCTGGCCGGTTCGTGGTACGATGCAGACCCGGACCGGCTGGGGGCCAAGCTGGACCTCTACCTGGAGGAAGCCGGGACGCCCCCCGGTTCACCGGGCCGGGTGGTGGGGCTGGTGGCCCCCCATGCCGGGTATGTTTACTCCGGTCGCTGCGCGGCTTACGCTTACAAGACCGTGGCCGGGCGAAACATCCGGCGGGTTATTCTGCTGGGCCCCAGTCACACCACCCGCTGCCGCGGGCTGGTGATCCCCCGCTCCGCATTTTTTGAAACACCGCTGGGGCGGGTGGAGGTGGACCAGGCCGCCTGCCGCTACCTGGAAAGGCAGGCCCTGTTCAGCCGTGAGGAAGGGCCCCACGAACAGGAGCACTCGCTGGAAATCCAGCTCCCCTTTCTCCAGCGCACCCTGCGGCCCGGGTTCCGGATCCTGCCCCTGGTGGTGGGCGAGTTGACCGCCGGCAACTATGCGGAAGCGGCCACGGCCCTCCGTGTGCTCTGCGACGAGGAAACCCTGGTGGTGGTCAGCAGCGATTTCACGCACTACGGGTCCTCGTTCGGCTACCTGCCGTTCACCGACGACGTGGAAGCTTCTCTTGCCCGGCTGGACGGCGGGGCGGTGGAGCGGATTATGCAACTGGACCTGCAGGGTTTTCTGGACTACCAGAAAGAGACCGGGGCCACCATCTGCGGTTTCCGGCCCATCGGCATCCTGATCAGCCTCTTTGGCAGCAACTGGGACCGGGGCAAGATTTCGCTGGACAACCTGCACTACACCACTTCGGCCCACGGCAGCGGGGACTGGTCGCACGTGGTCAGCTACCAGGCCCTGGCCGTGCGCAGCGCAACGCCCGAGGCCAGCCGGGACGATGGCGGCAGCAGTACGGTGGCCGAAGGCGGGGAGGAGGGTGGCACTCCGCAGCCGGCGGTGGGGCCCGGGGACAGGGACCAGGCCGGGTCAGCCGGTCTGACCCGTGCTGAGGAGGAACTGCTGCTGGGACTGGCCCGCGAAACCCTGAGGATGCACGTGCTGGAAGGGCGGCGGCCGCCGGCCAGCCGGGGTTCATCCCTGCCCGCGGTGCTCTCCCAGCAGCGCGGGGCCTTTGTCACCCTGCACAAACGGGGGAGGCTGCGCGGGTGTATCGGCTATATCCAGGCCCGCAAACCGCTGTGGGAAACCGTGGTGGACAACACGGTCAACGCCGCTTCCGCCGACAACCGCTTTTCACCGGTGGGCCCGGATGAGCTCTCCCAGCTGCACATCGAGATCTCGGTGCTTTCGCCTCTGGAGAAACTGTCCGGCCCGGAGGAGGTGCAGGTGGGCCTGCACGGTCTGTACATCGTCAAGGGCTTCTACTCCGGACTGCTCCTGCCCCAGGTGCCCACCGAGCAGGGGTGGGACCGCCAGATGTTTCTCGAAAACCTCTGTCTCAAAGCCGGTCTGGAACGTGACGCCTACCTGCGAGGAGCCGAGCTCTATGCCTTCACCGCCCAGGTGTTCGGCGAAGGTTCCGGGGCCGGTGACCATGGGAATCGCTGACCTGTCGCGGCGCCGCTTCGTGGGGGCTGCCGCCCTGGCGGCCGGCGGTGCGCTGGTCCACGGCTGCTGTCCGGCGGCCGCGTCCCTGGCCGGCCACCCGGACAGTGCCACAGTGGCGGGCCGGGGGGAGGTGCTGCTGGCCCGGGGAGAAGGGGTGGGCAAGGAGCCGGGCGGTGCGCTGGACCGGGCGCTGCTCCAGCGGTGGCTTGGCGAAATGGTGGTTGCCCTCACCGGGGCCGCCGGAACCGTCGAGGCCTGGTCGGCGCTCTTCCCCCGGGACAGGAGCGTGGGGATCAAGCTCAACTGCCTGGCCGGCCCGCGTCTTGCGCCGCGGCGGGAGCTGGTGCAGGCCCTGATCGCTGGCCTGGGCCTGGCCGGAGTGCCGCCCGAGCGCATCGTCGTCTGGGAGAGAAGCGACCGCGAGCTGTTGCGCTGCGGGTTTGCCATCAACACCGGGGGCAGCGAACCGCGGGTCTACGGCACCGACAGCCGGGCGGCGGGGTACGAAAGCCGGATCCGCAGCAGCGGCAGCGTGGGGTCCTGCTTCAGCCGCATCCTCACCGAGCAGTGCGACCTGTTGATCAACGTGGGTGTGCTCAAGGATCACGATCTGGCCGGGGTATCGGTGGGCCTGAAGAACCTCTACGGCGTGATCCACAACCCGAACAAATACCATGACAATGCCTGTGACCCCTACGTGGCCGACCTGGCGGCCCACCCCCTGATCCGGCGGAAGCTGCGGCTCACCGTCTGTGACGGCACCACGGCCCAGTGCCATGGCGGACCGGCCTATCAGGCCGGCTGGGCCTGGAATTTCGGCGGTCTGCTGGCCGGTCTGGACCCGGTGGCCGTGGACCGGGTGGGGGCCGGGCTGATCGAGGAGCGCCGTGTACCTGCTGGGCCTCCCCTCGCTGGGCGAGGAGGAGCGGCTGCCGGCCTGGATCGGCAGGGCTGGGCGTTTGGGGCTGGGTGAGGCGGACCGGCGAAAGATCCGGATCCGGGAGGTGGGGTGACCGATGGCCGGAAAGATGCTGGAACAGCGCCGGCTGCTGCTGGAATCGATGCTGGGCACGGCCTGCCTGGCCTGCGCCGGTCCGGCACTGGCCGCGGCGGGCACGGGCGGGAAGGGTGCGGGCAGCGAGGACCCGCGTCTCGGGGTGGCGCCGGCGCAGTTTTTCAAGAAGCTGGACCAGTCCCGGGTGGAGTGCACCCTCTGTCCCCGGGCCTGCCGGGTGGCCGATCTGGAGCGGGGCTACTGCGGGGTACGGGAGAACCGCGGCGGTGAGTATGTCACCCTGGTACACTCCCGGCCCTGCGCGCTGCACAACGATCCCGTGGAGAAGAAACCGCTCTTCCACTACCTGCCCGGCAGCAGCGCCCTGTCCCTGGGCACGGCGGGCTGCAACATGGAGTGCCGTTTCTGCCAGAACTGGAGGATGGCCCAGTTCCGGCCGGAGCAGGTAGAGAGCCAGACGGCCGGCCCCGCGGACCTGGTGCGGCTGGCCGCCCGGGAAAACAGCAGCTCCATCGCCTTCACCTATTCAGAGCCGGTGGTTTTTTACGAGTACATGCTCGACACGGCCATCCGCGCCCGGCGGGAGGGTCTGGGCAGCGTGATGATCTCCAACGGCTACATCAACCGTGAGCCGCTGGAGAAGCTGGTGGGCTCGCTCTCCGCGGTGAAGATCGACCTCAAGGCGTTCAGCGACCGGTTCTACCGCGAGATGTGCAGCGGCCAGCTGGAGCCGGTGCTGGAAACGCTGAAGGTGCTTCACCGCTGCGGCATCTGGTTCGAGATCGTGGTGCTGATCCTGCCCACGGAGAACGACAGCCGTGACGAGCTGCAGCGGATGTGCCGCTGGATCGCCGCCAATCTGGGCCCCGACGTGCCGGTGCACTTCACCCGCTTCCACCCGATGTACAAGGTGCAGAACCTCCCCTCCACCCCGGTGAGCACATTGGAGATGGCCCATGCCGCGGCCCTGGGGAGCGGTCTGCACTTCCCCTATGTGGGCAATGTCCCCGGCCACCCCGCCGAGTCGACGTATTGTCCCGGCTGCGGCAAGCGGGTCATCCAGCGGGTGGGCTTCAGGATCCTGGAGAAGCTGCTGGAGCAAGGGAACTGCGCCGGATGCGGGCGGCCGCTGCCCGGGGTCTGGTCCTGATCCGGGACGCTAGCGCGGCGTCTCACGGCCGGAACGCCCGGCCGACCACCCCTCCAGAGCCAGCCGCAGCGCACAGCAGCAGGTCAGCAGGGCCAGCAGTCCGGAACTGGCCGCCACACCCAGCCGCGGCACGGCCATCAGACCCACCAGGGCGGCCGCCGCGGCGGCGCCCAGATGATCGGCACTGTTGACCAGGGCCGAGGCGCCGCCGGTGGGTTGCCCGGTGCGGCCGATGAGCAATCCCCCGGCCGCCGGCAGGGCCAGGCCGGTGAACCAGCCGGCCGAACAGACCAGCAGCAGAACAAGGGCCTCCGGGACGCCGCTGGCGCTGAGCAGCCATCGGCCGCCGCCGGCCAGGCCCAGCGCCGCCGGAGCTGCCAGGGCGATCAGTGCCTGGCCGGTCAGACCAACGATCAGAACCCGGCGAAGGCTGCTAACCGGGCTGCTGGAGAGCCGAAGGCCCAGCGGGACCGCAGTGGCCCCGCCCAGGGCCAGGCCGAGCATGAACAGGGCTACCACGCTGCCGATCATGCGGTAGAGGTTGCCGAAGGCCCCCTGGTAGACGTGGATACAGAGCAGTTCCAGGGCCAGCCCGGCAAAGCCGGCGGCGGCCACCGCCAGCAGCACCGATGTGCGGTGGACCCTGCCAGGGCCGCGGCGGCGCGAGATCAACGGGGCCAGGGCCCAGAGCGCCGGCAGGAGGAGGACCGCAACGGTGGGCCAGAGCGGCAGCGGCCTGAGGAGCAGGCAGCGGAACCAGGCGTCGAGCCTGTTCCCGGAGAAGCGGCTCCAGAGGCGCAGGGTGTGGCCCTGGGCCAGGGGGCGCCAGTCGCTGTTGACCATGGCCGGCCCTTCGGCGGGAACCAGCGCCAGTTCCTGCTCCAGGAAACGGGACCGCTGGTCCTCCACCAGAGAGTGAAAGGCCATGGGGGAGAAGCCCGGGTCGTCGGCGCCGCTGGCCTCATAGTTCCGCAACATGCGGTCCACCCTGAAAAACCCGGGGCCGGGTTCGCCGTTTATCGCGGCGAAGATCACCCGGTCGCCGCCGGCGGCCCGCACCTCCGGGAACTCGCTGATCAGGGTGGCGTAGACCGAACGGGCCAGTGCCCCGGCCTCGTCCTCCAGATAGTTGGCCGAGGCGGTGACCCGGCAGAGCAGGACCCCTCCGGGGCGCAGCAGACGCCGGCACCGGGCATGAAACTCCCGGCTGTAGTAGCGGTTGATCATCGCCGTGGTGGGGTCGGGCAGCAGGATCACGATCAAATCCAGGCTGCCCCGGGTTTCCGGTTCTGCCGCCGCCATGTTGATCCAGCGGCGCCCGTCTCCGGTGGTCAGGGTGAAACGGGGATCGGCCAGGGCCTGGCGGTCCCCTTCCTCCACATAGCGGCCATAGAGGGCCGGCAGTTCGGGGTCCTGGACCAGGCAGCGGATCTCCTCCACCCCGGGGTGCCGGAGCATGGCGGCCAGCAGACCGGACTCCAGGCCGCCCACCAGCAGCACCTGCCGGGGGGCGGGGTGGGCGGAGAGGATGAAGTGGCCCCAGAGTGTGGCGCCGTCACCGGTCGGGGTAGGAGGCCAGCACCGAGCCGTTGGCCGTGAAGACGGTCTGGTCACCCAGCCGGCCGGCGGCCAGCCGCTGATACGGCGTCTCCTCCGTCTCCAGCAGTTCGATGCCGGGGTGGACCTCGGCCCAGCGCATTTCCAGGGTCAACTGGTCCAGGCGGCCGCCCAGTGACGGGGTGAGCCCGCAGACCAGCAGCAGCAGGCCGGCGGGGAGGGCGATCCATCGGCCGGTGCGGCCCCGGGGATGCCGGAACCAGGTGACCGTGAGGCAGAGCAGGGCAGCGGCGAGCAGCGCTGTCTGCAGCGCCGGGAGCAGCGACACCAGCAGCCAGGTGTGAACCATGCCGGCACAGAAGCTCCCGGCGGCTTCCAGCGCGTAGACCCGGCCGATGGAGGCAGCCCCCTGGCCGTCCCCGATGAACCGGGATTCCACTGCGCAGGCCAGGGGGAAGGAGAGGCCCACCAGCAGCGCCGGGGGCAGGACTGCGGCCAGGGCCACGGCGGCCAGATATCCCAGCGGGGCCAGGGCGCCGGCCGGTGTGGTGCTCAGCAGGACGGTCAGCCGCATCACCACCAGTCCAACGGGGCAGGAGAGCGCCAGGGCGATGAGCACCAGGGGCAGCAGGTCCGAGGGTGCACGGGCCCGGTGCAGCAGGGGCCGGCTGATCACGGCCCCGGCGGCGATGCCGGCGAGCCAGGTGAACAGCAGTAGTGCAATACCCAGTTCGCTGCCGGCGCAGACCACGAGAAAATCGCGGAGCAGGAGCACCTGGCAGATGGTGGCCAGGAAACCCAGAGCGAACCAGGCGGTGGCCGGCGGTCGCTGTATGGGGGGATGATTCATGGTGCGGCTATTATAGAAACGCCGAAGGCGCCGGACAAGCGGGCCGCTCAAGTGGAGAACTGTTCTGTCCGAAGCAGTTTTAGGGTTCCGGGAGGGGCCGTTGTGATATAATTTTTAGCTCAGTTTGTTGTTGTCGTTGTCATTTTGCGTTCGGACAGCCCAGCGTCCCTCCTCCGAGTCGAGCGGTCTCTCCGATGAAAGGAAAATAGGTGCGATGAGTCAATCCAGGGTCAGCGGAGATATGGGTGCCATCCCCCTGCTTGCCGCGTGCGGCGCGCTGTGGGGTGTTTTTGCCGGGCTGTTCACCGCGGTGGTCTTTCTCATATTCAATCCCGTTTTTATCGATTCCTTTGGCGGTTTCCTCTTCTGGCTGGTGCTGCTTCCCGCGGCCGCCGGTCTGCTGGCCGGTATTTTCACCGGTCTGCTGGCCCTGCTGCTTCCCTCCGGCAGAGAGAACGCCCTGGCGGCCGTGCCGTCCCTGGGCCTGGCAATGATCATCGTCGCCTCCTTCGTGCTGCCCGGCATACTGCTGGGGCTGGGGCTGGGCCTCTTTGGCAGCGCCTTCGTCTCCTTCCTGCTGGTGGCCGGCATCCTGCTGGCCGCCGGCCTGTTCTGCGCCTGGTACGTGGTCTTCCGCAACCGGGCTGCCGGCGCCAGCCGGGGGATGCTCCGCGCCTCGCGCAACATCGCCCTGGTGGCCCTGCTGGTGCTGGCCGCTTTCTGGCCGGTGTCGGCCCTCTTCCGCGCCCCGCCGCAGAGCCTGGCCGACGGCGGGTTGGAAATGATCATCATCGGCCTGGACGGGGCCAGCCCGGTGATCATGGATGACATGGTGTCCCGGGGCGAACTGCCCACCTTTGCCTCGATCATGGACCAGGGCTGCTACGGGGAGCTGACCTCGCTGACGCCGATCTTCTCGCCGATGATCTGGACCAGCATCGCCACCGGCAAGATGCCCGACAAACACGGGGTCCGCGACTTCCTCAACGCCTCGTACCTCGACATCAAGGCCAAGACGGTCTGGGAGATCCTCGAGGAGCAGGGGGGCAAGACCGGCCTCTACGAGTGGCTCTGCACCTGGCCGCCGGTGAAACTCAACGGCTTTCTGGTGCCCGGCTGGCTGGCCCGCAACTCGCTGACCTACCCCACGTCGCTCTCCTTCATCAAGGAGATCAAGACCGCCGGCAAGTCCGGCGCTGAATCGGCCTCGCGAATAGAACTGGGCATCGCCGTGCTCAAGGCGGTGAAACACGGGGTGAAGCTCTCCTCGGTGACCAACCTGGCGACGCTCTATGTCTACAACGGCCTGTTCAAGCCCAGCCGGCCGGAGATCCACTACCGCAAATACCTCATGGCCCTGGCCATGGACGCGGACATCTTCGAATACCTGTTGGCCACCGAGAAACCGAAGTACGCTTTTTACTATCACCAGACCATCGATCCCATCTCCCATGTCTACTGGCAGTATCACGACTCCCACGGCTTCGATGAGGTGACCGACGAGGAAGTGAAGCAGTTCGGCAAAGTGATCGACGGCGCCTACCGCGAAATGGACAAATCGCTGGGCCACCTGCTGGGCCGGCTCGGCCCGGAGACCCGGGTGATGATCATCTCCGATCACGGCTTCCAGTCGCTGGTGGACGGCCCCGAGCACAGCGGCCTGCTGGTGAGCATCAAGGCCGACGCCCTGCTGGGCTGTCTGGGCATCGACGATCTGGAGGGTTTCCACACCATGTCCCAGCTCTTCATGACCGCCCAGACCGATGACGAGGACCGGGCGAACCAGATCCTCAACCAGGCCAAGAACGCGCTGGCCACCTTCTGGGTGCCCGACGTGGACATGGCGCTCTTCAAGCCCGAGCTGATCGACAATCCGGGCTCCAAGGCCGACTACGTGCGGATCTCGCTGAACATGGGGCTCAAGGATCACTTTCTCGCCGGGCGGATCAACGAGAAGGACACGGTGGTGCGCTACGAGGGCGGCCAGTGCACCATGGGGGACCTGATCTGGCGCAAGTTCAGTTCCGGTGTCCACCACCCCGAGGGGATCATCATGGCCCGGGGGCCCGGAATCCGCCGCGGCGTGCGGCTGGAGAGGGGGATGAGCAGTGTGGTGGATGTGACCCCGACCCTGCTGGCCCTGGCCGGCCTGCCCCTGGCCCATGACATGGACGGCAAGGTGCTCTACGACCTCTTCGACGCCGGCACCATCACCCCCGAGACGTTGAGCTGGGTGGACAGTTACGGCAACGGTGAGGTGAAGAAGCCGATCATCGGCCAGACCGACGGCGGTGCTGACGGCGACGCGGACCTGCGTAACCAGCTGCAGTCGCTGGGCTATATCGACGGGTAGCCAGCACCTGTCATCACGAGCCCCCGACCCGTGGGGGACACGGGGGGTCAGCGATAGGAACAGGTCCCCATTTTAACGTCAGTTGTATTTGATCTCCGAGCCGAACATGCTGTGCGGCACGAGGAAGATGGCCAGCATCACCACGGCCGCGGTGAAGACCCACCAGCGGCCCTGACGACCACCCCTCCCGGCCCAGACGGCCGCGGCCCAGAAGACAAAGGCGATCAGTGTCTTGTTGTCGGTGAGATCCCAGCCGAAGGGGACCCCGGTCCAGAACTCGCCAAAGGCGAACTTCTGCACGATGGGCCCGAAAATCATCCCGCCGAGGGTCAGCAGGGAAAAGGTGACCAGTGCCGGTCTGGCGGTCTTGCCCGTGGGCCGCAGGGCCTCGAGACCGGCAAAGTTGGAGACCAGCATCGCCGCGAACATGAAGATGATGTGGGGAATCAGGGCCCAGCCCGGGACTGCGCCCTTGAAACGGGTGACCACCACCCCGGCAGCGGGAAGGGCCCGCTGCTCACCTCCCCGGGAGAGGGTCAGACGGTATTCGATTTTGCCGGCGGGCGGCTGGTGGGGCAGGGCCGCCACCAGCAGGTCGTCCCGGCGCTCCATGGGGGCTGTGGTCCACTGCTCGTCGCTGGTGTAGCGCCGCCAGGTCACCGTGCCGGTCACCGCAGGGTCTTCGGCGGTGACCAGCACCTCCTGGTCCCCCGGGCCGCCATGGGTCCGGGTCAGGCTGTAGGCGACCCTTGCGCCGTCCAGGTCAAACTCACCATCCAGGGGGTAGGTGGGGCCGGTCTGCCGCTGGTACACCGCGCTGGCCAGGGTGATCAGCAGGGCCAGGATCCAGAGTGACGTAGTCTTGAGCACGGGTGAAATCCTCTCTTGTGTAATGGCGTCGTCCGGACAAAGGTGTTGGCCTGATCATCCGGAAAAGTGATCTGTTCGTCTGCAGATTGAAATTTTACCCGAGCATCGACGGCGAGTAAACAGAGGATCTCGTCAATACCGCCATCGGGCCTCGGATGAGCGGATGAAGCCGCTTCTAGAGGATGAAACGGGCCGAGAACTGGGACAGCAGCTCCAGCGGGTTCCAGGCGATGCCCAGCAGCAGCACCAGGGCGGCCAGCAGACCGATGACCACCGCGTGCAGCCGGCCGAAGGGGGCGTCGTCCAGCCGCTGCAGGGCAGGGGCAGACGCCGCGCCGCCGGAGCGCAGGGTCAGTTCCTCGGCAAAGAGGGTGCGCTGGCTCCGCTCGCCAAAGGCCACCTCGCGCTCCACCAGGTGACCCTTCACCACCGGGTTGCCGGTGAAGAACATCGCCTTGACCACCCGGGCGTAGTAGTAGAGCGACACCGCGCTGTTCAGCACTCCCAGCAGCGCCAGCCAGTAGAATGTCTCCGAGTCGATGATGGCGCCGAAGAGCTTGAACTTGGCTGCGAAGCCGCCCATGGGCGGGATGCCGGTGAGCGAGACGAGGAAGACGGTCATACAGATGGCCATGAACGCGCCGGTGGGCGATTTCCAGGCCAGGCCGCGAAAACCGGTGATCGACGGGTGGCCCGAGCGGTTTTCCAGGGCCAGCACCACCAGGAACGCTCCCATGTTCATCAGCAGGTAGACGGCGAGATAGAAGAGTATCGACTCCACGCCCTCGCGGCTGAGAATCACCAGCGGCATCATCATGTAGCCGGCATGGGCGATGGAGGAGTAGGCCAGCATCCGTTTGAGGTTGTTCTGCGGGATGGCGGCCAGATTGCCCAGGGTCATGGTCAGGGCGGAGAGCACCGCCACCAGCATCGGCCAGTTGAACGAGGTGAGGGCCATCCACTGCCCGGTGGACCCGTGCACCGGCCAGGCAAAGGCGTCGATGAAGAGACGGATGAACAGCGCGAACCCGGCGGCCTTGGGCCCCACGGAGAGGAAGGCGGCGATAGGTGTGGGCGCTCCCTGGTAGACGTCGGGGCACCAGAGGTGGAACGGCACGGCGGCGATCTTGTAGCCGATGCCGGCGAGGATCATGATCAGCGAGATGCCCACCGCAAGGTGGGTGGAGCCCGCGTCGATGCCGCTGAGGCCGGTGCGGATCCCTTCGAAGGAAAGACTGCCGGTGAGGCCGTAGACGTAGGACATGCCGAAGATCATCACCGCCGAGGCCACGGCGCCGAAGAGGATGTACTTCAGGCCGGCCTCGCTCGACTCGCGGTTGCGCCGCAGGTAGGCGGTGAGCGCGTACGAGGCGAGGCTGACCATTTCCAGCGAGACGTAGACCATCAGCAGGCTGCGCGAGGCGGCCATCAGATTGATGCCGATGGCGGTGGCCAGCAACAGGGCGTAGTATTCGCCGCGGTCCTGGCGGTCCAGGGCTTTGCAGCCGATGGAGAAGAGCACCGCCAGTCCGGTGGCGGTGAGCGAGATCAGCTTGAAGAAGAGAGCCAGGGGATCCAGCGCCATCATCCCGGAGAAGAACGCGGTTTCGGGATAGTCGATGACGAAGAAACGGATGGTGGCGGCCAGGGCCACGGTGATCCCGATCAGCGCCAGCCAGGCCGCCATCCGTTGGCGGCGCAGGCCGGGCACCAGGTCCGCCAGCAGGATCAGCACCAGGAACAGGGTGAGCAGCACCTCCGGGGCGGCGAGGGTCAGGCCGGTCCACACATCACCGAGGCTGCTCACCGCATTCACGCTTTCGGTTTCCATCTCGCTCGCTCCCCGCGACGCCGCCGGTTACTTGACCAGCTGGTTCAGATAATTCAGCGATGTGCTGATCAGGTTGAGCACCGGCAGGGGGTAGACCCCGAGGAATATCACGATAGCTCCCAGCGGCACCAGGGTGAACATTTCGCGGCCGTTGATGTCCGGCAGCGTCTTGTATTTCTCCTTCAGCGGGCCGAAGAAGATCCGCTGGTATGTCCAGAGCATGTACGGAGCGCCCAGCACAACGCCCGATACGGCGATGATGGTCAGCACCCTGTGAGACTGGAAGGCGCCGAGGAAGACCATCGCCTCGCTGATGAAGGCGGACAGTCCGGGCAGGCCGAGGCCGGCCATGAAGGCCAGGCCGGTGATCACCGAGTATTTCGGCATCTGGGTGATCAGCCCGCCGAAGCCGTTGATCTCCCGGTGGTGCGCCCGGTCGTAGATCACGCCCACCAGCAGGAAGAGCATGGCGGTGACCGTGCCGTGGTTGAACATCTGGAATACCGCGCCGTTGATCCCCTCCGGAGTGAAACTGGCCATGCCCAGCAGCACGAAGCCCATGTGGCTGATCGACGAGTAGGCCACCAGCTTCTTCAAGTCCTTCTGCGCCATGGCGCAGAGTGCGCCGTAGATGATGTTGATCACCCCCATCACGGCGAGGAAGGTGCCGAAATATCTGGTGGCGTCGGGCAGGATGGGGTACGAGATCCGCAGGATGCCGTAGGTCCCCATCTTCAGCAGAACGCCGGCCAGGATGACACTGACCGCGGTGGGGGCTTCCACGTGGGCGTCGGGGAGCCAGGTGTGGAAGGGGAAGACCGGCACCTTGATGGCAAATCCGATAAACAGCGCGAACCAGCAGATCAGGCGGAAGTTCTCGCCGGTGAGCGGGCCGATGTGCGTCGCCTGGTTCTGCAGCGTCACCAGGTTGAAGGTGTGCTGGCCGGTGGCCGGGTCAACACTGAAGAAGTAGAAGGAGAGGAGCACCAGCAGCATCAGCACGCTGCCGAAGAGGGTGTAGAGGAAGAACTTGATCGCCGCGTATTCCCGCCGCGGTCCGCCCCAGATGCCGATGAGGAAATACATCGGCAGCAGCATCACTTCCCAGAAGACGTAGAAGAGGAAGAAGTCCAGCGCGCAGAAGACACCCATCATGCCGGTGTCCAGCAGCAGGAACATGGCGAAGTAGCCCTTGAGCCCCTTCTTGATGCCAAAGGAGGCAAAGATGCAGAAGAAGCAGAGCAGGGCGGTGAGCAGGACCATGCTCACGCTGATCCCGTCGATGCCCATGTAGTATTCGATATTGAACGCCGGAATCCAGCTCACCTTCTCGGTGAACTGCATCTCCACCGTGCTCCGGTCGAACCGGGAGAAAATCTGATAGGCCCAGAAGAGGGGCGGGGTGGTGGCGGCCACCGCTGTCCACCGGATCAGATTGTGCTTCTCCTTGGGGAGAAACGTGATGACGATCATCCCCAGGATGGGAAAGAAGGTGATCCAGGAAAGGATGTGTTCCTCGAACATGAACGTTCGCCTCCAGCGCTACGGTCCGGTAAAAGTTGTATCCGCCTGCACCCGTCGGAGGGTGCGTGTCTTCCCCATTTAGCGGGCCGTCACAGAATGAACAGCCCGACGATGACGATGATCGTGACCCCGGCCCCCAGCACATAGAGATACTGCTGGATCTGGCCGGTCTGCAGCCGGCGGAGCCTGTTGCCGCCGGCGATGATCGTGTTGCCCACCAGGTTCACCGCGCCGTCGACGAACAGTTTGTCGATAAAGCCGTTGATCGTGGCAGTGGCCCGGGTGAGGATTGCCACACCGTTGACGATGCCGTCGACGATGTATGTGTCAAAGTTGGACATCAGCCCGGTGGTGCGCAGCAGGTTGTTTACCACCACTGATTGATAGATCTCGTCGACGTAGTACTTGTTCAGCAGCAGGCGGTGCGGAAGGCCGCCGAGCCAGCCGGCGGCTTTCTCGGCGAGATCGCGACGTCTGACGTATATCCAGAATCCGAGGAACGCGGAACAACCGGCCAGAAGAACCGAGGCCACCGCAAACAGGCGTTCCGTGTTGTGCGAACCCTGGCCGCCCCCGTGGGCTTCTTCGCCGTGCGGGATCGGGGCGGCGTGGGTCTCGGTCTCGTCCGTCACGGCGGTACCGGCATGTTCTTCGCCGTGGGTCTCCGCCGGCAGCACGGCATGGGATTCACCGTGACCTGCGTGGCCGCCCATCACCGGGGCCAGCCAGTGGTGGAAGCGGTTGTTGCCGCCCAGGGCCTCGGGTACCCCAAGCCAGCCGCCGGCAAAGGAGAGGACGGCCAGGATCACCAGCGGGGCGATCATGTTCCAGGGCGACTCGTGCAGGTGGTGCTTCTGCTCTTCTGTGGAGCGGTTCTCACCCCAGAAGGTCAGCGACATCAGCCGGAACATGTAGAAGGCGGTGAGGCCGGCGGCGATGAAGCCCAGCAGCCAGTGCAGGTGGTGGCCGCTCTCCCAGGCCTTCCAGAGGATCTCGTCCTTGGAGAAGAAGCCGGCGAAAGGCCAGATGCCGCAGATGGCGATGGTGGCCACGGCAAAGGTGCCGTAAGTCCAGGGGATTTTCTTCCACAGCCCGCCCATGAACCGCATGTCCTGCTCGTTGCTCATGGCGTGGATCACGCTGCCCGCCGCGAGGAAGAGCAGGCCCTTGAAGAAGGCGTGGGTCATCAGGTGGAAGATGCCGGCGGAGTAAGCGCCTACGCCCATGGCCAGGACCATGTAGCCCAGCTGGCTCACCGTGGAATAGGCCAGCACCTTTTTGATGTCGTTCTGGGCCAGGCCGATGGTGGCGGCAAAGAGCGCGGTGCAGACGCCGACGGTGGCCACAACTCCCAACGCAAACGGCGACATGCTGTAGAGGAAGTTCATCCGGCCGATCATGTAGACGCCGGCGGTGACCATGGTGGCCGCGTGGATCAGGGCGCTCACCGGTGTGGGGCCGGCCATGGCGTCGGGCAGCCAGACATAGAGCGGGATTTGCGAAGACTTGCCGCAGGCCCCGACGAACATGAAGAGGGCGATCAGGGTGACCACGCTGATCCCGCCCCATTCCAGACCGCCCAGCAGGTGTACGTTGGCCGCCAGCTCGCGGAAGTTCATGGTCCAGACGCCCTGGCTGCCCAGGGACCAGAAGAGCAGCATGAAGCCGATGATAAAGCCGAAGTCACCGATGCGGTTGACCACGAAGGCCTTCATCCCGGCCCAGGCGTTGGGCATCTCCTTGTACCAGAAGCTGATCAGGGCGTAGGAGCAGAATCCCACCCCCTCCCAGCCCACAAAGAGAACAAAGATATTATTCCCCATCACCAGCAGCAGCATGGCAAAGGTGAAGAGGTTGAGATAGCAGAAGAAGCGGGAGTAGCCCGGGTCGTGGGCCATGTACCCGGTGGAGTAGACGTGGATCAGGAACCCCACGCCGCAGACCACCAGCATCATCACCGAGGAGAGCGGGTCGGCAAGGAAGCCCACGTCCACCGAGAAGGTGCCGCCCTTGACCAGCGTGCCGTCGGTGAGCTGGACATCGTCGCCGGCCTTGATCCAGGTGTAGAGAGAATCCTCCATCACCCGTTCGGTCTCCGGCAGTGCCTGCAGATCGAAAAAGACGTTGATCGCCAGGCAGAGCGAGAAAAAGACGGTGGCACAACCGACCAGCGACACCACTATCTTGGGCAGGCGGTTGCCGAAGAAGGCGTTCGCGCCGAGGATCAAAGCGCCAATGAGCGGCAGCAGCGGAATGAAGAGCAGGTAGCCGGCCTGTGCCGCGGTTGCCGTTGTTCCGTGTTCCATGACTCCCTTTTCCGGTCGCTGATCCGCATCGCTGCGGCGTCAGTGCATCAGGCTGTTCCCCGCATCGGCATCCACCGTGCGGTTGATCTTGAAGAAGGCAAAGATGATCGCCAGGGCCACTGCCGCTTCGGCTGCGGCCAGGACGATGATGAACAGGGAAAAGACCTGTCCGTCCAAAGCTCCGGGAAACCCCGGGGCAAAGCGGTTGAAGGCCACGAAGTTGAGGCTCGCCGCGTTGAGCATCAATTCCACACCCATCAGGATGGCGATGGTGTTGCGCCGGCTGACCACCGCCAGCAGGCCAAGGACGAACAGTGCGGCGGCAACCACCAGGTAATGGGTCAGACCAATCATTGGTTCAACGACGCCTCCCGGAACATGTTGATCAGTCCGCGGATCCGTTGAATCCGCGGACCTCCTTGCGAATCAGTATGGCGGCAGCCACCAGGGCCGCCAGCAGGACCACCGACGCCACCTCGAAGGGGAAGAGATATCCCCCGAGCAGCGACTGGCCAATGGAATCCACAGTGGTCATTCCGGCTCCCGGTGTCCCGGCGGGCCGGCCGCCGAACCAGGTGCTGCGCAGGACGATGGCCAGCAGCAGGGCCAGGGCCGTGGCGCCCAGCAACAGTCCGCGCCAGAGGCCCACCGCCTCGTTGGAAACTTCGGGGGTGCGGACCTTGCGGGTCATCATCACCGCGAAGAGGATCAGCACCAGGATGCCGCCGACATAGACGATCACCTGCACCGCGGCCAGGAAGTCGGCGTGGAGCAGGACGAAGAGCCCGGCCACCCCGCTGAAGGCCACCAGCAGGAAAAAGACCGAGTGGAGGATGTTCCGCCCCAAGGCCACCACCGCCGCCGAAGCGATGGTGATCGCCGCAAAGAGATAAAACAACAGGTCTGCAGGACTGCTCACGTCGGTTCTCCGTTGGTGGCGACGGGAGGGGACTCGGCCTCCGGTTTTTCCTTCTTCGGCGGCTTGTAGGGCACCACCGGCTCGTCGACAAAGAAGCGCACCAGGTCGTTGAAGCTCTCCGAGGCCCCTTCGAACTCCTTGGTGTGGTAAATGGCGCCGGTGGGGCACGACTCGGAACAGAGCCCGCAGAACATGCACTTGGCCACGTTGATGGCGAAGTGGGTCATCATCCGCTTGGGCGGATCACCCACTTTTTCCACCACGATGTTGATCACCTGCACCGGACAGTTTCGCATACAGGCCATACAGGCGGTGCAGGTCTCGGTCTTCACGTCGAGGATGCCGCGGTAGCCCTCGGGGATCATATCCAGGATCGGCTGCGGTGTCCGGTCGGGATACTGGACGGTGATCGGCTTGCGGAAGAGGTAGGAGAGGGAAACGCTCATCCCGTCAAAGACGGTGAGGGTGGCCTCCCTGATGTTTCTGAAGTATGCGGCAACAGCGCTCATCGGTCCTGGTCCGTTCTCCCCGCCAGTTTACTGGAAGGGGTTGAGATCCACCGGGTCGCCCACCCGGCGGATATTGCGGACGGCCCTGGCCGCCATGGCCAGGACCAGGAAGACCCCGAAGAGGAAGATGGGGTATTTCACATAGTCCAGCGCGCCCCAGCGGTGGGCGCCCACCATCCAGAAGGCGGTGCCCAGCATGCAGACAAAGGCGATGGGGGTCAGGTATTGCCAGCAGACCACCATCAATTGGTCCACGCGAAGACGGGGCAGGGTCCAGCGCAGCCAGATGATCAAGACCACGAAACTCAGCGCCTTGGCCATGAAGAACAGCGTCCCGCTGATTTCCAGCGGAGCGGGGAACAGGCCGAAGAAGCTGGTGCTCCAGTTGAAGGGGCTGTTCCACCCGCCGAAGAAGAGGATCGCGGTCAGCGCCCCCATGACAAAGAGATTGGCGTATTCAGCGAAGAAGAAGAAGACGAAGCGCATGCCGGAGTATTCAACGTTGTACCCGGCCACCAGTTCGCTTTCCGCTTCGGGCAGGTCGAAGGGAATCCGGTTGCCCTCGGCCAGGGTGGAAGTAAAGAAGATGAAGAAGATGACGAATGCGAACGGGTTGGCAAAGACGAACCAGTCCCAGGGCATGACTCCCTGTTGGCCGATGATTTCCTGGGTGCTCAGGGTTCCGGCCATCAGCACCACGGTGAGCACCGCCAGGCCGGTGGGGATCTCGTAGCTGACGATCTGGGCCGCGGAACGGATGCCGCCCAGCAACGACCACTTGTTGTTCGAGGCCCAGCCGGCGAGCACCAGGCCCACGGTGACAAATGAGGAGACGGCGAGGATGTAGAAGATCCCCACGTTGAGGTCGCTGATCACCAGCGCCTGGCCAAAGGGCAGGGCGACAAAGGTGAGGAACAGCCCGGTGAAGACCAGGTAGGGCGCGAAGAGGTAGAGCAGTTTGCTCGCCCCGCCGGGGGTCAGGTCCTCCTTGGTGAAGTTCTTGATCCCGTCGGCCAGCCACTGCAGGCAGCCCTGGATCCCCACCCGGTTGGGCCCGATGCGGAACTGCATCCGCGCGGCGATGCGCCGCTCCACCACGGTGACGATGCCGGCGAAGAGCGAAACAAAGCCAAAGAGCACCAGCGCGCCAAAGACCAGCATCACCAGGGCGTAGACCAGCCACGGCGGCCATCCCTGGAGCAGGGGCCAGGATTCGATCAGGCTGTCAGCAAAAAACCGCATCTCGAACTCCCTGCCCGTTCAGTACGGGCACGGGTCACCGGTCGATTTCCGGCGCCACGATGTCAAAGCTGCCGATCACCGCCACCAGGTCGGCGATCATCAGACCACGGCTCAGTTTCTCGAATATGGTCAGGGCCGAGTAGGAACTGGTGCGCACCCGCACCCGGTAGGGCGTCTTGCCGCCGTTGGAGACGATGTAGATGCCCATCTCGCCCCGGGCGCTCTCGGTCCGGGTGTAGCGCTCGCCGGCCTTGATCTTCAGCACCCGGGCCACCTTGGCGGTCAGGTCGCCCTCGGGCATCATCTCCAGGCACTGCCGGACGATCTTGACGCTCTCGTACATCTCCTTGATCCGCACCATGTAGCGGTCGTAACAGTCGCCCACCTGGCCGGCGTAACCCTCGCCCACCGGGATCTCGAAGTCCAGTTCGGGGTAGACCGAGTAGGGTTCGTTGCGCCGCAGGTCGAAGCGGATGCCCGACCCCCGGAGGTTGGGGCCGTTGAGGCCGTAGGCCTTGGCGTCTTCCGGGGTGACCACGGCGATATCGGCCAGCCGCTTGATGAAAATCTTGTTGTAGGTGATCAGGCGGTTGAATTCATCCAGGGCAGGGGGGAAGTGGTCGAGGAATTCCGCGGTCAGCTTGCGGCACTGCTCGTTCATGTCCCGGGAGACTCCGCCGATGCGCATGTAGTTGTAGGTCAGCCGCGCGCCGCTGAGCAGTTCCAGGATGTCGTTGATCGCTTCCCGCTCGCGCAGGGCCACCACCAGCGGGGTCACCCCGCCCACGTCGTTGCAGAAGGAGCCCACCGCCACCAGGTGGCTGGAGATGCGGTTCAGTTCGGTGGCGATGACCCGCAGGAACTGGGCCCGGCGGGGGGGCTCGATGTCGGCCATCCGTTCCACCGCCTCGCACCAGGCCAGGTTGCCGCACATCGAGGCCACGTAGTCCAGCCGGTCACTGATCGGCATGAACTGGGAGTAGGTCAACTCGGTGGCGATCTTCTCGATGCCCCGGTGCAGGTAGCCCACCACCGGCGTGGCTTTGGCCACCACCTCGCCGTCGGTTTCCAGCACGAAGCGGATCACGCCGTGAGTGCTGGGGTGCTGCGGGCCCATGTTGAGCAGCATGTTGTCCGGGCCGTTGATGGTCAGCTCCTCAGGCATCAGCGCCACCTCCGGTCTCGGCATCCACTTTGACCAGCGGGTCGGGCCGGGTGGTGGGGATGCCCAGGGCGGTCTCCCCCTCCTTCCAGTCCAGACGCATCGGGTGCCCCACCCACTCGTCGGGCAGGAAGAGCCTGGTCATGTTGGGATGCCCGGTGAAGCGGACACCGAACATGTCGTACTCTTCCCGTTCGTACCAGTTGGCCGCGGGCCAGAGCCCGGTGACCGAAGGCGCTTCTGGCTCGTCACGGCCGACACGCGTCTTGACCACGAAGAGGTGTTCGTGGGTATAGGAGTAAAGATGGTAGACCAGTTCCAGCTGACCGTCGTCCAGCATGTCGGTGACGGTCAAGCAGTCGAGGCAGTCAAAGGCCAGGGCCGGATCGTCCTTCAGCACTCGGAGCAGTTCGATCAGGTTGTCCGGGGTGGTCATGACCCAGGGTTGAACGGCCTCTGCGGCCAGTTCGCCCAGAGTTTCGGCGGGAATGCGTTCCAGAGCGTGTCGGTAGATCTCTTCAGCTGTCATCGTCGTCCACCTGGGACCCGCTGGGCCGGTGTCCCGCTCCCGGCCGTCGCTCCGGGTTATTTCGTGATGAAATGCTCGCCGCGCATTCTCTTCTGCAGCTCCAGAATCCCCTCGGTCAGTGACTCGGGGCGGGGGGGGCAGCCGGGAAGATAAATGTCCACGGGAATAATCAGGTCAACGCCTTTCACCACCGCATAGCTCTTCTGCAGCCAGCCGCCGCAGTTGGCGCAGCTGCCCATGGCGATGACGTAACGCGGTTCGGCCATCTGCTCGTAGAGGCGCTGCACCCGCTCGGCCATCTTGTAGGTCACCGTCCCGGCCACGATCATCAGGTCCGACTGCCGGGGTGTGGAACGGAAGACGGCGCCGAAGCGGTCCAGGTCGGCCCGCGGTCCGCCGGTCTGCATCAGCTCGATGCCGCAGCAGGCCAGACCGAAGAGCATGTACCAGACCGAATTCAGCCGGCCCCAGTTGAGCAGGGCGTCGACCCTGGTGGTAATCACGTTTGACGGAAGATTCAGCGGTGTGTAGCCCATGTTCTCTCTTTTATTTGGCCTCTCCGGCGGTTCCCGGGTCGTTCTCGTGATGGATCGACTTGAGCCACTCCAGGTCTCCGCGGCCCCAGACAAAGATCAGGCCGGCGAAGAGAATCAGGACGAAGACGAGAATTTCCCCCAGCACCAGAAGTCCCTGCCCGGTTTCGAGGAACTGGCGGAAGACGGTGGCCACGGGGAAGATGAACGCGATTTCAACGTCAAAGATGAGAAAGATGAGAGCGATGAGATAGAACCTGGGGTTCATATTGATCCAGGCCGAGCCGGTGGGAATCTCGCCGCACTCGTAGGTCCGGCTTTTTTCGAGGCTCGGCCTGTTGGGTCGAAAGAGACGGCCCACGGTGAGTGCGCCGCCGACAAAAAGCATGGCCAGGATCGCAAAGATCAGCACGTTGGCGTAATCGAAGTGCATCTGCTGCGCTCGCTGCCCGGCAACGGCGATGAAGCATTCGGCCTCCCGCCGGCGGGAACCAGGTGTTCAACTGGCCGGGATTCAGTTGGTTACCGTTCCCGACGAAACCGGAACGCGCCGGGGCGCGGCCGGCTCGCGAAAATCGGCGTAAGTCTACCACAACGTGTGCAAAATGGAAGAGCAATTGTGATTTTTTTCACCTGCGTCTTTACGGGGTGGGGATGATCCCGGCGTTGGGACGCTAATCATGGATAAATAACGTCCGTTAAAAGGTTTAGCTTTCCCTTTTGGCGATTAATGTCTATAATTACAGTGGTGATCATATTACACGGTTTGCGTGTTATGATCCCGGTTCGTTTAACGTCCGCAACAGTGGGAATCGAGTTGAAAACTTCGATAAAAGGAGGATCTGCAATGTCGACCCGTACAAACGTGCGACGGCTGGTCACTGTGGCCGGTGCGCTCGCCCTTCTGCTGTTCACCATGTCCGGCACCGTCTGGGCGGCGAACACCCAGGAGATTCTGCAGGCAGTGAAGGACGGGGTGCCGAACGACGGCAGCAACCGTGTGGTGATGGCCGAGCTTTTCTCACGAGATGGGTGAGCGTACTGTCCCTCCGCGGAGCGGGGGCTCGAAGACCTGATGGTGGATTACGGTCCCGATCAGTTTGTTTGCCTCATGTATTACGGCTCGGGTTATGAATGTGACCATCACAGCGATCGGAACAACTATTACAGCGTGGGCGGCACGCCCACCGCGGTGTTTGACGGTCACCGGCAGTATGTCGGCGGCCAGGCCAGCGGTTCGATGTACAACGCCTACCTGCCCATCGTTCAGGACCACCTGACCCAGGCCAGCCCGGTGGAGATGTCCCTGGACATGAACGTTGCCGGCGGCACGGTATCGGTTAACGGCACCATCGAAGCCCTGGGCAGTGTGCCTCCCTGCCAGGTCTACGTGGTGGTCTACGAGGAACCGGCCGACCGTTCGCCGCACATGGCCCGGGCCTTCCCGGTGTGGCAGGAAACGCTGACCGCGACATCAACCGGCCAGATCCAGAACGTCAGCGGCTCGGTGGCCGTGGGCGGCGACTGGAACGAGGCCAACCTCCACGCGATCATGTTCATTCAGTTCCTCGGCAAGGGCACGATGATCATCGCCGGACCCGGTCCGGGCCCGGACAACGTCAACCAGGCTGTGGGCTATCATCTTGACGGCGGCTGGTATGCCGATGTGACCGTCCAGGCCTACGGCCCCGACCGTTACGGCACCACGGTGGCCACCGGCGATATCGATGGCGACACCTTCGACGACATTCTCACCGGTCCCGGTCCCGGCGCGGTTTTCGGCCCGCAGGTACGTGGGTTCGACTACGACGGTAACCAGCTGGACGGCCTGAACTTCTTCGCCTACGGCACCCTGAAATACGGGGTCAACGTGGCCACCGGAGAGCTGGATGGTGACGGCTACGACGAGATCATCACCGGCGCCGGACCCGGTGCGGTGTTCGGTCCCCACGTGCGCGGCTGGAACTACGACGGCAGCGGCACGGTAACCTCGATCAGCGCGGTGAGCTATTTCGCCTACGGCACGCCCAAGTGGGGGGTCAACGTGGCTGCCGGTGACTTCGACGGAGACGGCTTCGATGAGATCGTCACCGGCGCCGGACCCGGCGCGGTGTACGGACCCCACGTGCGCGGCTGGAACTACGACAACAGCAGTATCTCCCCGGCGCCCGGGGTCAGCTTCCTGGCCTACGGCTCGAACAAATTCGGTGTGAACGTGGCCTGCGGCGACATCGACGGCGACGGCTTTGCCGAGATCGTCACCGGCGCTGGCCCCGGCGCGGTGTTCGGCCCCCACGTGCGGGCCTGGAACATTGACGGTGGTGCCGCCACCTCCATCGGTGCGATCAACTTCTTTGCCTTCGATTACACCGAGTGGGGCTGCAACGTGGCCTGCGGCGACATCGATGGCGACGGGATCGACGAGATTCTGGTTGGTGCCGGCCCCGGCGCGGACTACGACGCCTGGGTCCTGGGCTACAACTACGACGGCGGCAGCGAACTCGAACAGATCATCGAGTTCACCGCTTTCGATCGTCCCCAGGTGGACGTGTCTCACGGTGTGAATCTGGCGGTGGGCCAGTTCTGATCCGGCAGTTTGAGTAGATGCTATTGGCGGGGCAACGGGGTAACCGTTGTCCCGCCTTTTCTTTTTGCACGCTTTTGATCGATGGTGGAGCCCTGTGGTAAGCTGAAAGACAAGCATAAACCCCAACACAGGCAGACTTGTGCGGAAGGCCGCCGCACCACAGCTCTACCGAGGCGGATTGGAATGAACCGGAATTACGCTCGACTGCTGCGCTACGGCGGGGCGCTGGCCCTGGCCGCGCTCATGATGCTGCTGCCGCTGGCGGCAAAGGAAACGGCGCCATCCCGTTCCATGGAGGCCGCGCTGGACAAGCTGCTGGCCGGCCGCCGGCCGGCCTCGATGAAGGTGGCCCTCCACGCCGTCTCCCTGGTGGACGGCCGGGTGCTCTACTCCCGCTCGGCCAATGACTCGTTGGTCCCGGCGTCGAACATGAAGCTGGTCACCGCTGCCGCGGCGCTCTGGGCGCTCAAGCCCGACTATGTCTACGAGACACCGTTTTTCGCCGGCGGACCGGTCCGCAACGGCGTGCTGGAGGGAGATCTCCATGTGCAGGGCAGGGGAGCGCCCGACCTGGTCTGCGAGAACCTCTGGGTCATGGCCCGTCAGTTGCGCAATCTCGGCATCCGCGAAGTGCGCGGCGGCCTGGTGGGGGACGACACATTTTTCGACCGCCAGGGACGGAACCGGCGGTGGAAGTCGAGTTATGCCCACCGCGCTTTTGCCGCGCCGGTGGGTGCCCTCTCCTGCAACTTCAACTCGGTGAACGTGATCGTCCGGCCGGCCGAGCGCTCCGGACAGCCGCCGGTGGTGGTCGTCGACCCCTTCAGCCGGTTCTTCACCGTGCTGAACCGCGCGGTGACCCGCAAGGGCAAGATGACCCTTACCGTGGACCGCCGCTACCGGGACGGCCGCAACGAGGTGGTGGTGGGCGGGGCGATCCCCCTTGACCACCCGACGTCGGTGACCCTGCGCAGCGTTGAGGACCCCGCCGGTTATTTCCTCTCTTCGTTCGTGGAAGTGGCCGAAGAGGTGGGGATTTCCTTCGGCCGACCGCCCTCCCTGGGAACCGTCCCGGAGGGCGCGGAGGAGATCTACTCCTTCCAGTCGCGGTCGCTGGGCCGGCTGCTGGTGGAGATGAACAAATACTCCAACAACTTCTCGGCAGAGATGATCCTCAAGACCATCGGCGCCGAGATGCTTGGCGCACCAGGGACCACCGCCAATGGGTTGCTGGCGGTGGACTCCTACCTCAGGTATCAGCAGCTGCCGATGGCCGGGGTGGTGCTGGATGACGCGTCCGGGCTGTCTCCGGACAACCGGGTCACCGCCCGGCTGCTCACCGCAGTGGTCAGCCACGCCTGGAATGACTTCCAGATCGGACCCGAGTTCTTTTCCTCCCTGCCGGTGGCCGGGGCGGACGGCACGCTGAAGAAACGGATGACCGGCGGCAGCGCGCTGCGCCGGGTCAGGGCCAAGAGCGGGTTCATCAACGGGGTCAGCTCGCTCAGCGGCGTGGCCGGCAACCCGGACGCGGGCCCGGTGGCCTTCTCGATTCTGATGAACGGGAACAAGCTGGGCAACAGCGAGGCCAAGCGGCTGCAGGACAGCATCTGCGCCGTGCTGGCCGGCAGCACGCCGGCGTCCAGCGGCAGACCTTAGTCATCCAGCCCGAAGTCGGAACGCAGAATATCCAGCAGATCGTGGAAGTTGTAGATCTGGTAGTCGGGCAGCCGCTTGCCCGACTGGCTGATCGGTTTGCTGACCCGCCGGTTGAGCACCGTCACCATGCCCACCTCCCCCGCGGGGTCGATGTCGTCCACCGGGCGGTCTCCCACATACATGCAGCGGGACGTCTCGAGGTCCAGGGACCGGCAGGCGGTGAGGTAGAGCTTGGGGTTCGGCTTGCCGATGCCCAGCTGGTCGGTGATGAAGATGGCGTGGGGGTCGATGTATTTCAGCAGGTCGAGGCGCACCAGTTTCTCCGCCTGCTTGGCGGCCAGGCCGGCGGTTATAATGCCGATGCGCAGATTGCGGCTCTTCAGCACCTGGAACGCTTCCACCACGTCGGGGTAGGGGCGCAGTTCGCTGTTCTTGGTCTTGTGGTAGGCCACCACGCCGGAGGCGCTGATAATGGCCGGGTTGACGCCGCTGAGGTTCTTCTCGGGGTAGCGCAGCAGCAGCTTCTCGAAGTGCCGCGGGAAGTTGGGCCCGAACTCGCGGATCACCTCATACAGTTCCTTGAAGCATTGCTGCTCATCGGCCTGCAGGCCGGCCGCGATCATCGCCCGGACGCTGGCCCGCCGCGCCGAGGCGGCAAAATCCGAGGTGGAGAAGAGGGTGTCGTCGATGTCGAAGAACAGGGCGTCCAGTCTGCTCACGATGCCGGCCCTCCTGCCGTAATCCGCGCCTCCGCCCACCGTTCAGTCGAGGAGCCGCCGGGGATGGATTTCCTGGTTCTGTTTCAACTTGACGATGGACCGCGCGGGGACCACCCCGGCCACCGAACTGTTGGGGTAGACCAGCGATTGCGGGCCGACGATGGTCCCGGGTGAGGAGACGCTGTTGCAGCCCAGCTCGACACTGTCCCCCAGGATCGCCCCGAACTTGCGCAGCCCGGTCTGGTACACCTCGCCCTCGTGGCGAATGGTGACCTGCGAGTTGTTGATCTTCAGGTTGGCCAGCTTGGTCCCCGCGCCGAGGTTCACCTCCCTGCCGAGGATGCTGTCGCCGATATAGGCGAAGTGGCCCGCCTTGGCCCCGTCCAGCATCACCGAATTCTTCATCTCGGTGGTGTGGCCCACCACGCAATGGTCGCCCACCAGCGCCTGGCCCCGGATGTAGGCCCCCTGGCGGATCTCACAATGTGCGCCGATGATCGCCGGTCCGCGGATCAACGCTCCCGGTTCCACCACCGTCTCCGGGCCGATGAAGATGTCGTTCCCTTCGAGAAACGCGCCGTCCATCACGGTGCCTTCGATGCCCGGTTCAAGTCGCGAGAGGATGTACTCCCTGATCCGGGGAAGGACCTCCCAGACGTAAGCCACATCGTCAAACAGATCGGCATATTTCCAGCCCTGGAAATCGAAGAGATCGGCTGGCTGGAGCATATTTCCACCTCCCTGGCGCGGTTGTTGATGAATCAGTCGCTCTGCGGCACAAAAAAATAGTACAGGAGACCGGGGAATCAGTCAATCGGTGGACCCGCGGCCGATATGGAATACTGGACACGGGCCTCCGGATCGGTGTACGGTTTATTGGGATACGGAAAACTGACTGTTTGACGATTATCGGCCGGCGCTGTCAACCACAGCCGGGAAGAGGGGGAAAACGGGGAATCATGTCATTCAACAGGGACATTCTGACGCTGGACGCGGATGCGGTGATCGACGACCTGGTGCAGCAGCTGAAGCAGACGGTGGTCCTGGACCTCAAGCGGGGTGGCGCCGTGGTGGGCATCAGCGGGGGTATCGACTCGTCGGTGGTTCTGGCCCTCAGCGTCAAGGCTTTTGGCAAGGAGAAGGTTCGGGGCGTGATGATGCCCGAGGAGGACTCGAACCCGGAAAGCGAAGCCCTGGCCCGGGAACTCTGCCAGGCGGTGGGCGCCGCCGAGCCGCTGCTGGAGAACATGACACCCTCGCTGGACGGCTTCGGCTGCTACCAGCGGCGGGACGAGGCGATCAAGCGGGTCTTTCCCGAGTTCACCGCGGAGTGGAAGGCCAAGATCGTCCTGCCCGACCTGCTGGAGACCGGCGCGCTGAACATCTTCCGCCTCACCGTTATTCCCCCCCAAGGCGAACCAAAGAGCAAGCGCCTGAACCTCCGCGACTACCTGCAGATCGTGGCCGCCTCGAACTTCAAGCAGCGCTCGCGGATGTGCATGCTTTACTACCACGCCGAACTGCTGAACTATGCGGTGATCGGCACCGGCAACAGGAACGAGCACGACCAGGGTTTCTTCGTCAAGTATGGTGACGGCGGGGCCGACGTGAAGCCCATTGCCCACCTCTACAAAACCCAGGTCTTCCAGCTGGCCGAGCGCCTGGGCGTTCCGGAGTCGATCCGCACCCGCATACCCACCACCGACACCTACAGTGCCGAATGCAGCCAGGAGGAGTTCTTCTACCGCCTGCCCTTCCAGTTGATGGACCTGCTGTGGTACGCCCAGGAGAACGGTGTCCCCGTGGCCGAGGCCGCGGCGGTTCTGGAACTGGAAGAAGAGCAGGTGCAGCGGGCCTACGTGGACTTCGAGCGCAAATACCGCACTACCCGCTACCTTCGCGCCGTCCCGGTGGAATACCGGTAATCCCAGCTTAGTTTTTCGTGTCGGTCCTTCGGCCCCCCGCCCGGCGGCGGGGTTTGCTCCGTCGCCGCCGCGGAGCGGGTGCGGCCAGCGGCCAGGGCAGGTTGGGGCGGGCGTCGCGCAGCAGGGGCGGCATCGATTCGCCCCGGGTGGCGGCCTCGATCTGGTAGAGGATCAGCGCCGGGTCGAAGTAGTTTTTGCGGGTCAGTGAACCCGGCAGGCTGCCCCGGCTCACCGCGCGGCGGATCTGGGGCTGGGCGGAGAGGATCTGGCGCACGATCTCGCTGTCACGTTTGAAAAATGACCAGCGCATCAGCAGCGGTTTGATCTGCTCCATACCCAGGCGGTTGAGGAAAGTGGAGAGGCGGACCCCCGGGGGGTGGGGGGTGCGGTCCACCAGGGCGCCGAACATCGGCAGCAGGAAAGTGGCCAGCATGGTGGCCCGTCCCGGGGGATTGGGCCCGGTCATGGTGCGGTCCAGGACCTCCAGCAGCCGCAGCATGTAGGCCCGGTATTCGGCAGCTTCCGGGCACGAGCCATCGCCGAGGCACTCCCGGTACTCGGGGTAGAGGGTAAAGATGATTTCGGTCTTCATCAGCAGGTCCATGGCCGGAGCGGCTGACCCGCTGCCCAGGTCGCGGAGGAACTCGTCCCGCACCCGGGCCTGGGGGCAGGAGGTGATCTCCTGCTGCATGTCGAGCACCGCGCTGTAGGTCTCCGGATCGATGGTGAACCCGGTGCGGGCGGCGTGGCGCACGACCCGGATCATTCGCACCGGGTCTTCGTGGAAACGTTCGCGGGGATTGCCGATGCTGCGCACGATACCCTGGCGCAGATCTTCCAGGCCGCCGACATAATCGACCACGGTGAAGTCGTCCACGTTGTAGAACAGGCCGTTGATGGTGATGTCGCGGCGGAAGGCGTCCTCGGCCGGGGTGCCGAAACTGTTCTGGCTGCGGGTGGGTTCCTCGTCGCCCTTCTCTTTCTTTTCGCTCTCCCCGCCCTCCCGTCCCCGGTCAAACTCCGACAGGCAGCGGAAGGTGGCCACCTCGACGATCTTGGACCCGCGGAAAAAGACCTGCACCAGGCGGAACCGGCGCCCGATGGTGCGGCTGTTGCGGAACAGCTTGCGGATCTCGCTGGGCCGGGCGTTGGTGGCGATATCGAAGTCCTTGGGCCTTTTGCCCAGCAGGATATCCCGCACCCCGCCCCCCACCAGGTACGATGTGAAGCCGAAGCGCCGCAGCCGGTAGAGCACCTTCAGGGCGTCTTCATCGATAAACTTCCGTGAAATGGAGTGTTCGGCCCGGGGTATGATCACGGGCGGAGGGAGTGAATCCTGCTCTTCGGTCATTGCCTTTGAGTGTCCTGCCCTTGCCGCCCCCGGGCCAGTTATTGACGGATCTCCGGCCTGCGGGCGCAGTGAGCGGCCCGGTTGGCTCACGGCGTCGAAGGGTTGCAGACCAGCGCAATTGTATGTGGGCCAGTGCGATGTAGTCAAGAAAGGCCGGGAACGAGAAAGGTGGGAAGCCCCCTCCGCGGAGGTAAGTGCGGAGGGGGCGAATTCGTCGAATTTTCACAATCCCCGTAATTATTCGACGTCTCCACTTTTTTTATCGGCTGAAACCCGGAATAGCTTTAGGGGGAGAATTGTTACCTCCATGAAAAAACAGCTTTTCCTGAACATCGGGCGTTTGCGATAAAGGTACATCTCATGGGAGATGGCGCGGCGTCCGAAGCGGTTGGTGACTGAAGAAACGGGAGGGATAGATGCTGCTGGTGCGCACAGTGGGGTTCATCGCCGCCGGGGCCCTGCTCTGGATGCTCTACTTCGACCACAAGGATTCGCTGAAACCGGAACCGCGGCGCCTGCTGCTGCTGGCCTGGGTCTGCGGGTGCGGTTCGGCCGTTCTGGCCCTGGGCCTTTACTGGCTGGCCGGACTGCTCGGCTTTCCGCTGTGGCCGGGGGAGGGTATCGGCGATATAGCGATCTACTGTCTGCTCCTGGT
Source organism: uncultured Acidobacteriota bacterium (assembly GCA_963836075.1). Taxonomy (GTDB): domain Bacteria; phylum Acidobacteriota; class JAQAZP01; order JAQAZP01; family JAQAZP01; genus JAQAZP01. The sequence goes on along the minus strand of CAWIIB010000001.1, from coordinate 672,041 downwards.
GGGCCCGGTGGAGGAGGGGGCCAAGTTCCTGGCCGCCCGGACCCTGGTCTTCCGCTGGCGCCATTTCGACGAGCGCATCGACGGCATGGTCTATGCCGGCGCCGTGGCCATCGGCTTTGCCACGGTGGAGAACCTGCTTTACTCCCAACTGCTGCCCTGGCCCCACCAGTTGGCCCGGGCCGTCACTTCGCCGCTGACCCACACCCTCTTCGCCGCCATCTGGGGTTTTGGCACGGCCCACGCCCTGCTGGTCAGCCGCACCCGTACCGCCCGTCTGCTCTGGCAGCTGGCGACCCTGGGTCTGGCCATGGCCGCCCACGGCCTCTACGACTTCTTCCTGCTGGCCTACAACGCCACCCTGCCGGCCAGCGGGGTGATCCTGCTGCTCTGGGTCGGCCTGATCCTCTATTCCCGGAGGCTGGTCCGGCTGCAGAAGCAGGGCCGTTGAACTTCAGAACCGCCCCGCCGCCACGGTGGTGCCGTGGGTCATGCCCTCGAACGCCTCCAGCGAGAACCACTGGGAGACCTGCTTCCCGTCGTAGCGGTAGGCCTTGACCGGCGTGCCCACATCGGGATCGGGCCCGCAGCCCACCACCAGTTCGTCCCGGCCGTCGCCGTCGAGGTCGGTGCCGGCCCAGACGTTGGCCCCGTAGCTGGCCAGGCTGTGGGCCCAGGCAAAGAAGTTGATCCCCGGGATTTCAGCCAGCACTCCGCCGTCGTAGTTCCAGCCGCGGATATGGGTGCCGAAGATCGTGCCGGGGCCGGGGCCGGTGACGATCTCGTCAATGCCGTCGCCGTCCACGTCGCCGCAGGTGACGCGGACACCGAACCGGTTCGTTCCGTAGGCCATGAAACTCACCGCCGGTATGGCCGCCGCCGCTCCGCCGTCCACGTTCCAGCCCCGCACGTGGGGACCGAACACGGCACCCGGGCCGGCGCCGGTGACGATCTCGTCATAGCCGTCACCGTCGATGTCGCCGCAGGCGACATTGACCCCCCACTTGAGCGTGCCGTAGGCGAAGTAGGATACGCCGGGCACCGGGGCAACCCCCGGCGTGCCGTCGTAGTCCCAGCCGCGCACGTGAGGCCCGAACACCGCCCCCGGTCCGGCGCCGGTGACGATCTCGTCGTATCCATCGTTGTCCAAGTCGCCGGCAGCCACGTTCGACCCCATACTTGTTGGTGCCGTAGGCCATGAAGCTGAGGCCGGGCAGGGGAGTGCCGTCCACCCGGAAGCCCCGCACGTGGGGACCGTAGATCTCGCCCGGGCCGGCGCCGGTGAGGATGGATCGATACCATTCTCCGCTCACATCACCGGCGGCCACGTTGACGCCGTATTCGGTGGCGCCGTATGCCGGGAATTCATAATCGTAGGAGGCGTCCTGTTCCGCCGGGAAGACCCGCACCAGCGGCGGGTTGCCGGTGCCGGCCCGGGGCCGGTGATCAGCGCGCTGTATGGTGGCGGCGGTGTGCCGGCCGGGTGGTGAAAGCCGATGTCGAGGATGCCGGCGTCAGGAACACCGTCGGTGCGGGTGGTGCCGTCAATCATTCGCTCATCGGGTTACCGGCGTTTACGCAGGGGCTGGTGACGCTTTGCCCGGCGGCCGCCTGGCTCAGCAGGTGGCTGCCCAGCTGGCCCTGCACAAAGAGCGGGTCCGTCTCCAGGTTCCCCTTGCCCCAGGTCAAATCGGCGTCGTCGCTGATCCAGTCGCCGGTCGTCTCGACGTCGGAATAATCGAAGGTCAGCGTGGTGTCCTCCGGAAAACCGAGACAGATCTCATGGTCGTAAAGCGACTGGTTGCCCCAGAGGATGCTGTTGCTGATCCGGCAGGTCCCGGTCTGGGCGAGGAAGAGGCCGCCGCCCCGGGTGCCGGCGGTGTTCCCGGCGATGGTGGTGGACAGGACCACCCCGCCGTCTCGAAGAAGGCCCCGCCGCCCTTTTGCAGCGCGTGGTTGCCGGTGAAGAGGTTGTTGATCAACTCGCAGTGGTAGCCCCAGAGCCCGCCGCCGTGGTGGGCCCATGTTGCCGGTGAAGATGTTGTCCTCCAGGGTCTGCCAGACGACGCAGACCCCGCCCCCGAAGACTGCTGTTCCACTGGTCGGTGCAGCTGTTCCCTTCGAAGCTGTTGCCGCGGATGACGACCGGCGTGTCGGAACTGACATAGATCCCACCGCCATATTCCACGGTGCATTGCTCTCGAACGTGTTTTCCACAAGCTCGGCGGAACTGAAATGCGATGACGTTCATTCCGCCGCCCCGTTCCACCGCCTGGTTTTCGCGGAAGGTTTTGCGGAGGAAGAGCGGGGAGGAATCGTGCCGGCACTAAACGCCGCGCCCCCGGATATCTGGGCCGCGTTGGCCACGAAGCGGCAGTTGGTGACCGTCGGGGAGGCGGCACCGCGAAGAGCATCGCCCCACCGCCGTTCTTGGCCGAACCGTCGGTGATGGTGAAGCCGGACACCGTGGCTGCCCGGCTCTCGCCGCCCTGGAAGTGGAACGCCCGCCCGTCGCCCTGGCAGTCGATGATCGTCTTCTCCGGACCGTCGATCGAGACCAGTGACACGTCGATGCCACCGAAGTCGAGGTCCCTGTTCTCGGGGCCGCTGTATGTGCCCGCGGCCACCAGGATGGTGTCGCCGTGGACGGCGTTGTCCAGCGCATCCCGGAGGGTGTCGAAATCACCGCCGCCTCCGGGGACCACGGTGAAGGTGCCGCCGAGAGAGAGGGATACCGGGATGATCCGCGGCGCAGCGGACGCACCGGGCGCCTCGATGAGGATGCTCGGCCTCGTAAACGCCGCGATCAAGGCCGGTGATAATGGTCGAGGCCGTGATGGCAACGGTTTCACCGCTCTGGCAACTGCCGGATGTGGTGTCCAGCAGCAGCCAGCCCGCGCTGGATGAGGCGGTCCATCCCATCGGACCGGCCCGCCGTTGGCCAGCTGCGATCACCTGCGGTACCGGGTCTTCGTCCCCGGCGATGGCCCGGAAGTCGAGCTCATCAGGGGAGAGCAGCAGCCGGGGTTCGGTGAGGGCCTGGTAGTGGAAACCCATGTCCACCGAAGCTGGCGTCAGTGACGAAATCGGTGCGGGTGGTGCGGTCCATGGGCGGGGCAGCAGGGATCGCCGGCATCCACGCAGGGGCTCTCCGCGGGCTGGCCGGCGGCCGTCTGGGAGAGGAAATTGCCGTAATCGCAGAGGGTGGCGAACTGCGGGTCGGCATCGAGTTCCCGTCACCCCAGGTCACCGGGCCGTCCCCCCGTCGATGCCGGCCTCGCCCCCCTGGACGTCGCTGTACCGGACGGTCATCGGCGGCCAGGTGAAGCCCTGGTCGCCCTCGCCCAGGGCCTGGTTGCCCCAGAGAATGCAGTTGGTGAGGGTGGTGGGCGTCGTTGCAGTTGGGGGCGTAGAATCCGCCGCCCTCGGCGGCGTGGTTGCCGACGATGGTGCAGTTGCGGATCTCCGCGTTGGCCTGGTTCCTGAAAAAGAGACCGCCACCGCCGCGATGCCGCGCTGTTGCCGGCGATGAGGTTGTTCTCGCAGGCCGCTCCGGCGGGAGGTAGCAGTAGATGCCGCCGCCATAGCCTGACGGAACTGTTGCCGGTGACCCGGTTGCCGCGGATCATCGGCGGGCAGAGGGGCGCAGATGCCTCGCCACCGCCGTAGTAGCTGGTGGCGCCGCCGACGACCTGGTTTTCGGCGATCACATTGTCCTCGATCGGCGACAGGCTGTAGGAGGCGAGGTAGATCCCCCCGCCGTTGCCTGTTCCGCGCTGTTCCCGGATGATGATGTTTCCCGCGGATCGTGGGGGAGCAGACGGTAGCCGCAGTGGATCCCGCCGCCCTCCTCGGCCAACCCGCCCTCGGATGGTGAACCCCTGGACCATGGCGCCGGGCCCCTCCTGGCCCTGGAAGTTGAAACAGCGGTGGTGCTCGTCGAATCTCGCCCTCGGCGTCGATGATGGTCAGCGCCGGTCCCCCTCCGAGATCAGTGTCAGCTCCTTGCCGCCGAAGTCGAGGTCGCGGTTTCCGTCGCCGGTGTATGTGCCGGGCCGCACCAGGACCACGTCATAGTCGACGGCAGCGTCGAGACCCTCCTGGATGGTGGTGAAGTTCACCGCCGCCAGCCTGGTCCACCACCCAGGTGCGGTTGATGGTCAGGGTCAGCGGGATGCTCACCGGGCCGTTGGCCGCCGCCGGGGCGTCGATGGTGATCACGGCATGGTGGTCGCCGAGGGCCAGGCCGGCGGTGTCCACCAGGACCTGCACCTCGTCGATTTCACCGTGGACGTGCCGGAGGCGGGTGAGAGATTCGAGCCAGCCGGCATCATCGGACACGGTCCAGAGCAGAATCCCCTCGCCGCCCTGCCAGATGCCCAGCGCGGCACCACGGGATTGCTCGCCGCCCTCCATGGCATGGACGTGGTTCTCGGGCAGGTCGTGGCAGATGAAGAGGCCGGGGATCTCCTGCTGGTGGTAACCGATATCGAGGGTGCCGGTGTCGTCGGCCTGGTCGGTGCGGGTTGTCCCCTCGCCGGTGGTTGCCGGTCGGCTGCCGGCATCCAGGCAGGGGCTGTCGGCGGCCTGTCCGGCGGCGACCTGGCTCAGGTAGCAGGGCCCGGCAGGCCCATTGAGAAAGAGCGGATCGGCATCCAGGTTGCCAGTGCCCCAGGTGACCGGATCCGTGCCGCTTGATGCCGTCGCGGCCGCCCTCGATCAGCGAGTGGGATACTTCGATGCCGAATGAGAGGTCGTTGTAGATCTGGGCGTCCCAGAAGGATCGATTTCCCCAGACGATGCAGTCCCGCATGATCAGGCGTCGTTTCCGCTGGCGACGTGGATGCCGGCGTATCCAGCTGGGTTCTCGGTTGAAGACGATGGTGTTCCCGGCCAGGATGGCTCGGTCGGGTGTTGATACCCAGTTCATTGCCATAGATCAGGTTGTTCTCGATCAGCGGAGCCGTATCGAGGTATCTTCCGGTTGCAGGCGCTGTATACGCCGGTGGTCGAATCCGGTGATCACATTGCCGCGGATGATGGAACCGGTATCGGGATCATCTGCTGGAGTAGTAGATTCCTTGACCACTTCCGTCGCCGCTGAAATGGTTGTTTTCGATGACCGCCCGGAGACCGTCGCTCGAAGCCGAACCCAGGTAGACGGCATAGTCGTCCTCACTGGTCTGGAAACCGGTTGCCGGTGATCACCGGGGACCCGCTCCCGCATTCAATGCCCTTCCGCAGAAAAATGTTGTCTCGAAATGGTCGGTGATGCACTGGCCGTGGATCCGGACCAGGATCCCGTCGAGGGTGAAGCCGTTCAGCCTGGTGAAGGGCGCTTCGCCCGATTCGAAGCGAACACAGAAGTCGTAGGGTTCCGGCCCCTCGATGATGGTGCTCTCGGGCCCGCTTACCGAGGTGAGCCGCACGGCCTTGCCGTCGAAATCGAGATGGGTTCCGACGGGCAGCGTATAGGTGCCGGACCGGACCCGGACGGTGTCGCCATTCACTGCTGCCTCGAGACCCTCCTGGACGGTGAGGTAGTCCCCGGCGCCGGTCCAGTCAACGATGATGGTGGCGGCCGCGGCATTGCCGGCAGAAGAGAAGACCAGCGCCAGGGCCAGGAACAGCACCCGGCCCGGCAGGAATGTACGGCGCTTCGCGGCGACACTGTTCCGCATCGACGTTCTCCCCGGATTCAAATGATGAAAATTGGCTTCGGGGACGGGTGACGCTTCGTTCCCGGCCTGGCTGTCATATCAAGTTAATTCATTGTACATGAAACGACAAGGCTGTTTTCCAATGGAAATGTCGATTCCCACTGAATTGTCTTGATTGTCTGTTGCTTGTCTCGCGTGTTAATGGTATAATTGTGCGGATTGTCCTATCGATTGGCTTGATTGCATCTTGTGGAGAGAGAAGTGCTTCAGCTGGATATAGACCAATCCTCGCCGGTGAGCATCCGGGAGCAGCTGGTGGCCCGGATCAGCGAGGCCGTGGAGAGCGGAAACTGGCCGAAGGGTTCCGTCTTCCCCCATCGCGGCAGCTGGCCGATGAACTGGGCCTGAACCGCAACACGGTGGCCGCGGCCTATGCCGAGTTGCAGAAGCTGGGCCTGGTGCGCAGCCGGGTGGGCGCGGGCACCTTTGTGGGCCCGGCCCGCGAAACCACGGGTGCCGGAGAATCGCTGGCCTTCCAACTGCCCTGGGAGCGGCTGCTGGCCCGGCGGGCCACCCGCCATGCCGGCACCGACGGCGACGAACTGGGCATGGGGGAGCGGTTCGAGGGGGCGATCAACTTCGAGAGCGCCATCCCCTCGCCGGAGTTCTACCCCGCGCAGGACTTTCAGGACTGCCTGCAGCGGGTCTGGAACCGGGACCAGGGGGATTTGCTCTCCTACGGACCGGCCGAGGGCTACCCGCCGCTGCGCCAGTATCTTGCCCAGCGTTGCGGGGAGCGGGGGATAACGGTGCGGCCGGAGAACATCGTCATCGTCAGCGGGATCCAGCAGGGGCTGGACCTGGTGGGCAAGCTGCTGCTGGAGCCGGACGACCTGGTGTTGATGGGGCTTCCCGGCTATCCCAACGCCTACCGTTCCTTCCAGCTGTTCGACGCCACGATCCTTCCGCTGCCGGTGGATCACCACGGATTGGACACCGCAGCGTTGCCCGCCGTCTCGGGGGCCGAGCGGGCCAAGTTCCTCTACGTGATGTCGAATCACCAGAACCCCACCGGAGCCACCCTGCCGCAGAAGCGGCGGCAGGAACTGCTGCGCTGGTCGCGGGAGGCGCGGGTGCCGGTGGTGGAGGACGACTTCAACGCCGGCATGATGTATGACGGAGAAGAGCCGGCGCCGCTGCGCGGGATGGAGGGCGGGGAAGAGGTGATCCTGCTGGGCACCTTCTCCAAGGTGCTCTTCCCCGGTATCCGTCTGGGCTGGATGGTGCTGCCCGATGCGGTGCGGGAGAAGGTCAGCGAGATCAGGGGCTACACCGACCTGGGCACCCCGATGATCCTGCAGCAGGCCATGCTGGAGTTCTGCCGCGAGGGGCACCTCGACCGCCACCTTGAAAAAATGCAGCTGGTCAACGGCAAGCGGCTGGAGACCCTGCTGAAAGCCCTGGAAAGCCACTTTCCCCGACGCGTTGACTGGACCCGGCCGCGGGGCGGCATGTCGGTCTGGGTCACCCTGCCCGAGGGCACCGACGTGTTGCGCATTCACCAGGAAAGCCGGGACGCCGGGGTGCGGTTCTCGCCCGGGGTGCTCTTCCACCCCGACCGCGGGGGCGAGAATGCCTTCCGCCTGACCTTTATCCGCGAGTCGGAGCGGCGCATCGCCGAGGGTATCGCCACCCTGGGCCGGATCATCAGGAAAAACCTCCGCCGGCGGCCCGAGCCGGCTGAACAACGGAAAACCAAAGACGTCTGGATCTGAAACATACGCAGAGGAAAGGAGCGGACGATGAGCGAGGAAAAGGGAACCCTGAGGCTGAAGACCGGACTGGCCGAGATGCTCAAGGGCGGCGTGATCATGGACGTGACCAACGCCGAACAGGCCCGGATCGCCGAGGATGCCGGCGCGGTGGCGGTGATGGCCCTGGAGCGTGTGCCCTCCGACATCCGCCGTGACGGCGGCGTGGCCCGCATGTCCGACCCGACGATCATCAAGGAGATCATGGAGACGGTCTCCATCCCGGTGATGGCCAAGTGCCGCATCGGCCACTTTGCCGAGGCGCAGATCCTCGAAGCTCTGGGCGTCGACTTCATCGACGAGAGCGAGGTGCTCACCCCGGCCGACGAGGCACACCACGTGGACAAGTTCGCCTTCAAGGTGCCCTTTGTCTGCGGCGCGCGGAACCTGGGCGAGGCGCTCAGGCGCATCGCCGAGGGCGCGGCGATGATGCGGACCAAGGGCGAGGCCGGCTCCGGCGACATCGTCGAGGCGGTGCGGCACATGCGGCAGATCATGAACGGCATCCGCGAGCTGACCATCCTTACCCCGGAGCAGCTGATGAGCAAGGCCAAGGAGCTGGGCGCTCCCTACGAGATGGTGCGCCTGGTGGCCGAGAAGGGCGAACTGCCGGTGCCCAACTTCTCCGCCGGCGGCATCTCCACTCCGGCCGACGCCTCGCTGGTGATGCAGCTGGGGGCCCAGGCCATCTTCGTCGGTTCGGGCATCTTCAAGTCGGAAGACCCGGCCAGCCGCGCCCGGGCCATCGTCAAGGCCGCCACCCACTACCAGGACCCGGCGGTGCTGGCCCAGGTCTCCGAGGGGTTGGGCCAGCCGATGCGCGGCATCGACGTCAAGCAGCTCAAGGAGGAGGAGCTGCTGCAGAACAGGGGATGGTAATGAACGGTATCGGTGTGCTGGGCCTGCAGGGCGACTTTGCGGCCCACGTGAAAAAACTGGCTGAGCTGGGGGTTTCAGCGGAGGTGATCCGCTGGCCCCGGGAGCTGGACGAGCTGGACGGTCTGATCATTCCCGGCGGCGAGAGCACCACCCTGCTCAAGCTGATCGACGAGTACGGTTTTGCCGAACCGCTGGCCGCAATGGTGCGGCGTGGCGGCACCGTCTTCGGCACCTGCGCCGGGCTGATCCTGCTGGCCGCCGAGGTCCGCTCGCCGGCCCAGACGTCCCTGGGGCTGATCGACATCATCGTCGAACGCAACTCCTACGGCCGGCAGGTGGAGAGCTTTGTCGGTCAGGGACGGTTGTGCGGCGGCGAACCGCTGGAGATGGTCTTCATCCGTGCGCCGCGGATCGTCGGTATGGGCCCCGGGGTCAAGGTGCTGGCCGAGTACGACGGCGAGCCGGTGCTGGTCTCATCGGGCGGGGTGATGGCGGGAAGTTTCCATCCGGAGCTCAGCGAGGGGAGCCCCGTGCACCGGCTTTTCCTGGAGAAAGTGAAGGTGGGGGTGCCAGTGGGACAGAGTGTCGGCAGATGACCTGGGTTAATCTTTAAGCCCAATTAACTCCCGGGTCAAAAAACAAAGGCCCGGATGACATCACGTCATCCGGGCCTTTGTTTTTTACAAGCAGTCTGCGACGGGGCAGGGGCTAGTACCCGATACCGCCGGCCACGGTGCCGCCGTGCATCAGCGAACTGTCGGAGTAGGCGTCGAAATCGATACCGCTGATGGCCGTGGCCGTTCCGCCGTCGATGTTCCAGGCCTTGACCTGGGCCGGCCAGCCGGGATCGGGCCCGGGGACGGTGAGCAGTTCGTCGTAGCCGTCGCCGTCCAGGTCCAGCAGCGCCGTATGCACCCCGTAGAGCGAACCGGTGTAGGCGAAGAAGCTGACACCGCTCACCGGGGTCAGCGGCCCGCCGTCGTAGTTCCAGCCCCGCACGTGGGAGCCGAAGACCACGCCCGGCCCGGCGCCGGTGACGATTTCGTCGATGCCGTCGCCGTCGAAGTCGCCGCAGGCCACGTTGACCCCGAACTTCAGGGTGCCGTAGGCAAAGAAGCTCACCCCGGGGATCGACGAGGTGGACGGCCCGCCGTCATGGTTCCAGCCGCGCACGTGGGGCCCGTACACCGCGCCGGGCCCGGCGCCGGAGATGATCTCGTCGTAGCCGTCGCCGTCGATGTCGCCGGCGGCGACGTTGACGCCCCATTTGGGGGTGCCGTAGGCGAAGTAGTTGATTCCCGAGATGGAACTGGCCGATCCGCCGTCCACGTTCCAGCCGCGCACGTGGGGCCCGAAGACCGCGCCGGGGCCGGCGCCGGTGAGGATCTCGTCGTAGCCGTCATTGTCCAGGTCGCCGGCGGCCACGTTGACCCCGTATTTGTTGGTGCCGTAGGCCAGGAAGTTGACCCCGGCGACCGGCGTCCCGTCGAGGGTGAACCCGCGGACGTGGGGCCCGAAGACCGCGCCGGGACCGGCGCCGGTGAGCACTTCGACAAGGCCGTCGCTGTCCAGGTCACCGGTGGCCACGTTGACCCCGTACTTGGGCACGCCGTAGGCCGGCCACTGGTTCAGCGACGACCCGGTGCTCGTTGGGTCGAAGACCCGCACCAGGCAGTCGTTGGCCTCGGCCGGTCCGGGGCCGGTGACGATGCGGGGCTGGGGTTGGGCCGTGCCGGTGTAGGCGATACGGCGTAACGAGCCGCCGGTGCCGGCTCCGCCATCGCCGTACTGAATGCAATAGTAGATGGCGCCGTCAGGGCCTATCTGGAAATCGGCCGCGCCCACCAGGCCGGTGGCCCAGTGGTCGTCGTCGGGCTGTCCGGCCACCGGGTCGGCCTTTTGCCAGCCGCTGCCGCTGTTCTCGATGCGCACCATCCAGCCCTGGTAGTACTCCACGTAGAAGCAGTCGCCGTTGTACTCCGGGGGGAAACTGCTGTCCGTGGGGTAACTCTCCGGGCGGTAGTAGGTGGCGCTGATGATGGAGGCGCTGAACCCCGTGCGGTCGTAGTAGTGGATCGGGTCGTCGTAGTCGGTTCCCCCGGGGCCGCCGGGCTCGTCGCAGCCGCTGGGGGTGCGGATCATCGGGCCCTCGCGGAAGGGCCAGCCGAAGTTCTCGCCGCCCGTGGCCAGGTCCACCTCCTCGTAATTTCCCAGGCCCACGTCGCCGATGTAGAGGTCGCCGCTGACCCGGTCCACGTTGAAGCGGAACGGGTTGCGCAGGCCGTAGCAGAAGACCAGGTTGGTGTTGGGGTCACCGGAGAAGGGGTTGTCCGCGGGGGTGATGTCGGCCTTGGGCGGCGGCCCGGAGCCGGTGCCCGGCATGGCCGAGATATCGAGGCGCAGGATAACGCCCCGCAGGTCGTCGGTTTCCTGGGCCGTGCACTGGGTGGCGTCGTCCCCCATGCTGGCGTAGAGCATGCCGTCGGTGCCGAAACGGACCGTGCCGCCATTGTGGTTGAAGGCGTTGTCCGGAATATCGGTGATGATGTCATAGCGGCTGGACGGGGAGATCTGCAGGTTGCCGCTGTTCGGGTCGCTCAGGTCGCCGGTGACCGTGTACATCGAGATGTAGTTGGTGTTGGTTCCCTGGTGGCTGTAATAGATGTAGATGTAGGGCCGGCTGGGCCAGTCGGGGTCCACGTCGATCCCCAGCAGGCCCCTTTCGTTCCCGCTGGTGTAGACCGACGGGACGGTGACCAGCGGGTCGATGGAGCCGATGGCGCCGTTGACCAGCAGCCGGATGTTGGCCGTCACCTGTTCAATAAACACGATCCGGCCATCGGGGAGAAAGGTGAAGCCCACCGGCAGGCTCAGGCCGTTGATGATCAGGCTGTCATCGAAATCGTCGGGCACCGTTGCGGCTGCCGCCGGCAGGGCGGCGAAAAAAAGAAGGATGCCGCAGAGAGCGAGAACAGGGCTCCCGGAAGCGGGCTTGCGGGTTCTGTCGGTGGTCATTGGATCTTCACTCCCATGATGTTGTGGCATGGCGGCGGCGACCCGGGAAGCGGGTTTGAGGAACACAGTGCTGCCGCCAAAAGTCTACAGTAAAGGTAGACTATATCACGGAAACGCTGCAGTTTTAACCTGATAAAGAAAAAAAGCCCGGAAGGTTGCCAATGGCAACCCCCCGGGCCTTTCGGAAATCAGACTCTGTTCTAGTAGCCGATACCGCCGGCCACCGAACCACCGTGCATCAACGCACCGTCGGCGTACCCGTCGAAATCGATGCTGCTGATAGCCGTGGCCGATCCGCCGTCGATGTTCCAGGCCTTGACCTGGGCCGGCCAGTCGGGGTCGGGCCCGGGGACGGTGAGCAACTCGTCGTAGCCGTCGCCGTCCAGGTCCAGCAGTGCCGTCCGCACCCCGTAGAGCGACCCGGTGTAGGCGAAGAAACTGACCCCGCCCACCGAGGTCAGCGGCCCGCCGTCGTAGTTCCAGCCCCGCACGTGGGAGCCGAAGACCACGCCCGGCCCGGCGCCGGTGATGATCTCGTCGATGCCGTCGCCGTCGAAGTCGCCGCAGGCCACGTTGACCCCAAACTTCAGGGTGCCGTAGGCAAAGAAGCTCACCCCGGGAATGGACGAGGTGGAACTGCCGCCGTCAAAATTCCAGCCGCGCACGTGGGGCCCGTACACCGCGCCCGGTCCGGCACCGGAGATGATCTCGTCGTAGCCGTCACCGTCGATATCGCCGGCGGCGACGTTGACGCCCCACTTGGGTGTGCCGTAGGCGAAATAGCTGATTCCCTGGATTGATGTGGCGGTCCCGCCGTCAACGTTCCAGCCGCGCACGTGGGGCCCGAACACCGCGCCGGGGCCGGCGCCGGTGAGGATCTCGTCGTAGCCGTCGTTGTCCAGGTCGCCGGCGGCGACGTTGACGCCGAACTTGAGGGTGCCGTAGGCAAAGAAGCTCACCCCGGAGACCGGAATGCCCGTCAGGTCGAACCCGCGGACGTGGGGCCCGAACACAGCGCCGGGCCCGGCGCCGGTGAGCACTTCCACCAAACCGTCATTGTCCAGGTCGCCGGTGGCCACATTGACCCCGTACTTGGGCACGCCATAGGCGGCCCACTCGGCCAGGGCCACGCCGGTGCTCTCGGGGTTGAAAACCCGCACCAGGCAGTCGTTGGCCTCGGCCGGTCCGGGGCCGGTGATGATCCGCGGCTCGGGCTGGGACGGACCGTCATAGCTGATGCGGCGCAGGGCACCTAGATCGGGCCAGGCCGGATCGAACTGGTCGAGATACCACAGGGCGCCGTCGGGACCGACCTGCATGCGGGAAACCTCGGAAATGTCTGTGGCCCAGTGGTCGGCGCTGGGCTGGCCGGCCACCGGGTCGGCCACCTCCCAGCCGCTGCCGTTGTATTTCAGCCGGACCAGGTAGCCCTGGTAGTATTCGGCGAAGAAGATGTCACCGTTGTAATCGGGGGGGAGGCTGTCGTCGTTCGGGTAGTCCACCGGGCGGTACATTCCGCAGCTGATGACCGAGGCGCTGAAGCCGACACGGTTGTAATAGAAGATCGGCTGGTCGTAGTCCGTCCCGCCGGGGCCGCCCGGCTCGTCGCAGCCCGCCGGTTCGCGAATCATCTCCCCTTCGCGGAAGGGCCAGCCAAAGTTCTCGCCGCCGGAGGCGATGTTCATCTCTTCGTTGGTCGCCTCGCCCACGTCGCCGATGATGAGGTTGCCGGTGACCGGGTCGATCTCGAAGCGGTAGGGGTTGCGCAGACCGTAGCAGAAGACCATGTTGGTGTTGACGTCGCCGCTGAACGGGTTGTCGGGGGGGGTGATGTCGGCTTTGGGCGGCGGACCGGAACCGGCGCCAGGCATGGCCGACATGTCGAGGCGCAGGATCTCGCCGTAGAGCGAACTGGTCTCCTGGCACTCGCATTCGTCCAGGTCGTCGCCGAGACTGAGGTAGAGCATGCCGTCGTTGCCGAAGCGCGCCGTGCCGCCGTTCTGGTTGGGAAAGTCGTCGGGGATGTCGGTCAATATGTCGTAGCGGCTCGACGGGGCGATGTTCAGGTTATCGCTGCTCGGGTTGCTCAGGTCGCCGGTGACGGTGTACATCGAGAGACAGCAGGTGTTCGTCGAGGCGTTGTTGTAATAGACGTAGATGTAGGGCCGAGCGGGCCAGCCGGCGTCCACCTCGATGCACATCAGGCCGGCCTCGCCGTGGTCGTCCCTCACGTTGGGTACGGTGACCAGCGGGTCGGTTCCGCCGATGGCGCCATTGACGATCAGGCGGACTTTGGCCGTCCACTGCTCGACGACCAGAATGCGGCCGTCGGGGAGGAAGGCGAAGTCGGTGGGCATGGCGAGATCGGCCACCACCTGGGTGTCGGTGAAGTTGTTCGGAACCGTGGCGGCGGATGCCGGTACGGTGAACAGGGCCAGCAGGCCGAACAGCAGGCCCAGCGAGAGGCCCGACCGGGCCAATCCGCGACAGTGCTCGAGGGTCATGAGTCACACTCCTGTGGTGGTTGGTCTTCTCCCGCCGCCGCCCGATGGCTGGTCGGGATCGTCTGACAGCGGGCAGATAACCGGTATCCGGCAATTCCAGTCTATCCTACCACGAGTGGGCCATGCCAGTTCAATGATCCGACGGTCGACCGGTGGAATCTTTCGCCCGGTGGCGCCGTTCCTTGACACGGGGCCCCCCTGCGGGGAAAAATGGCTGGAACAAACACCGTTGCCGACCCCCAAGGAGACTGATAGATGGAGATCACAATCAAGGATGTTGTCGAAACAAAGGTCGATCCGGCGGAGCTGAACCCGGATACCCTCGGCTTCGGTGTCCGGTTCACCGACCGGATATTCACCATGGCCTACGATGCCGACAAGGGCGGTTGGCACGATCCCACCATCGGGCCGCTGGAATCGTTCTCGCTCCACCCGGCCGCCGTCTGTTTCCACTACGGTCAGACCATTTTCGAGGGGATGAAGGCCTTTGCCAGGGACGGCGGGGCGGCCCTCTTCCGTCCGGAACTGAACCTGCAGCGGATGAACCGCTCGGCCCAGCGAATGAGCATGCCGGTGATGGACGTGCAGCCGGTGCTGGAGGCGATGATCGAGCTGGTGCGTCTGGAACGGCAGTGGGTTCCGGCGGAACTGGGCAGCTCGCTCTACATCCGGCCGACCATGATCGGCATCGAGGAGTTCCTCGGTGTCCGCCCGGCAAACCGCTACCTCTTCTACATCATCCTCTCCCCGGTGGGGCCGTACTTCAAGGGCGGCATCGGCAAGCCGGTGAAGATCATGGCTTCGCACAAGTTCACCCGCGCCGCCTCCGGGGGCACCGGCGAGGCCAAGTGCGGCGGCAACTACGCCGCGTCGCTGCTGGCCAACGAGGAAGCCAAGGAGCAGGGCTACTCCCAGGTGCTGTGGCTCGACGCCAAGGAACACCGCCTGGTGGAGGAGATCGGGGCGATGAATGTGATGTTCGTCTTCAACGATTCCACCATCGTCACCTCGCCGCTCACCGGCACCATCCTCCCCGGCATCACCCGCCGCTCGATCATCGAGATGGCACCCGATCTCGGCTATGAGATCGAGGAACGGAGCATCTCCATCGACGAGGTGGCCATGTCGGTGCGCCAGGGCAAGATCACCGAGATGTTCGGCTGCGGCACTGCCGCGGTGGTGACCCCCATCGGCACCATCTCCGACCGGGGCCAGGAGTTCTCGGTCTGTGCCGACGAGCCGGGCCCGGTGACCATGCGGCTCTACAAAGAGATTACCGACATCCAGTATGGCAAGGCCGAGGACAAATACGACTGGATGAAGCTGGTAGGATAGGGGCAGGGGTATGTAAAAACGGGGACAGTCCCCGGTTTCCTGCGGAAACCTCGGGACAGTCCCCGTTTTTATGCCCCGAACTTGGCCAACCGTCCGGCGTGGGCCAGGGCCAGGGCCATCAGGTTCACCGACGGCTGACGGCCCAGGCCGCCACCGGACGCCGCGATCTCGTCGAAGCGGTCCACCGCGTCGGTGCGGCAGAGCGGGCTGCTGAGCAGCACCGGAACCGGGTGCCAGGAGTGGGCCGCCATCTGGGACGGGGTGGAGTGGTCGCCGGTGATCACCAGCACATCCGGTTCCAGGCCGGTGATCATCGGCAGCAGGGCGTCAACCTCCTCGATCACCTTTTTCTTTCCCTCGAAATCGCCATCCTCGCCCCGGGCGTCGGTGGGCTTGACGTGGACGAAGAAGAAATCGTGGTCGTTGTACACCGCCTGCAGCGCTTCGAAGGAGGACTGCGGGTCGGGGGTGATGGGGTGCAGCTTCATGCCCAGCAGGCTGGCCACCCCGCGATACATCGGGTAGCCGGCAATGGCGCAGGCGTCCAGACCGAACCGTTCGTTCATCGAGCGGTAGCTCCGGCCCCGGGCAAAGCCCCGGGTGAGCACTCCGTTGGCCTTCTCCTCGCCGGCCAGGGCTTCCCGGGCCTGGGCCACGAAGCGGCTGACCAGCGCGGCGGTGCGGTCTGCTTCGGGGCCTTCCGCGCCGGGCAGGGCTGCCGGTTCCAGCGGCGCCAGGCCCACCTTCTGCGGGTCGGTGTCGCGCATCTCGCCGGAAAGCCCGTCGGCGCGGATGAGGATCATCGCCCGGTGTTCCTTCACCGGCATGATGCGGAACTCAGCCTCCGGCCCCAGGTCCACCGCCTGCTGCAGGACGTCGCAGAGCCGGTGACAGATCTCGTTGGAGATCCGGCCGGCCCGGCGGTCGGTTATCAGCCCGTCGTCGCCGATGGTGGCGAAGTTGATCCGGGCCACCACGTCGCGGGGGGTCAGCTCCATGCCGATGCCCACCCCTTCCAGCAGCCCGCGCCCGATGTTGCATTCCACCGGGTCGTAGCCGAAGAGGGCGAAGTGGGCCGGGCCGCTGCCCGGTGTGACTCCGGGCATGATGGGGTCGATCAGGCCGCAGACCGAGCGCCGCGCCAGCGCGTCGAGGTTCGGGGTCGCGGCGGCCTGCAGCTCGGTGCCCTGCTGCGGGTCGGGCAGGCCGGACAGCCCGTCGAGGATCAGAAATACGATCCGGGTGCTCCCCGGAATCACCAGTGATTCAATCAGTGTGTAGTTCATGGAGCTGCCTGATTAGTTGCCGAAGCTGTACAGAACGCCCAGGGCAAAGGCCAGCCCGCCGGCGTCGCTTTCGCCGTAGTAGGCGCTGACGCTGTTCGGGTTGTCGCCGAGAACGCTGGGGATCATGCTGTAGCGCAGTTCAGCGGTGATGTTGATCTTTTTATTGGCCATGAACAGGGAACCGGCGGTGAAGTGGTAGCCGGGCTTGCTGAAGCTGCTGCCCCCCACGCTGCTGGAGACGTCGATGAGGTAGAGGCCCAGGCCGGCGCCGAGGTAGGGCTGGGTGCCCCTGTCCCGCCGGAACATGTACTTGGCCGTGGCCAGGAACGAGTCGTAGGACAGATCCTCCTTGATGCCGTTGCTGACCCAGCTGCCGCCCGCCAGGTTGACCCGCTCGCCCGATTTGGCAAAGTGATGGTACTCGCCTTCGATGACCAGGTACTCGCGGACCCGCCAGTCCCAGAGCAGGCCGTAGAGCAGGGCTCCCGAGCCGTAGACCGCGTCGTAACTGTCGCTGGCGTTGGTCGGTTCAAAGTAGCCCAGACGGACGCCGGCGGAGGAATCATCGAGGAAACCGCCCGCCAGGCAGTCGGCGGCGGTAAAAGAGCAGAGCAACAGGACAACGGCCAGTCCCGTCTTTATCCATGTGCGTTCGGTCTTCATCGTTCAGGGACTCCTTGGTAGTGTCGCAACAGTGGGGGAATACCCCGACTCAGTCGATCCAGCCGCTTCCCCCATCGGATAGCTGTGCCAGGGCGATGCGGGCGTTGATCAGCCCGTAGCCGTATTGCTCGTCGTATCCCGCCGGGCCGAGGTCTTCCGTCGATTCCCGCATCAGGTTGCGAATGGCCGACGGCTGGCTGACGCCCATGGAGGCGATCAGCGCGGCCACCCCGGCCGCGTGGGGGCTGGCCATGGATGTGCCCTGCCACCAGTAGAAACGGAAGGTGTTGAAGCTGTTGCCGTAGGTCTCCTGGACCACGCCATCGGTGAAGCCGTCCCCGTCCTGGTCCACCCGCGTGTCACCGCCGGGCGCCGACAGCTCGGCCGCGGAACCGTACTGGGAGTAGTAGGAGCGGGTGCGGTCATAACGGATGGCCCCCACCGCGACGCAGTTGGTGTCGTTGGCCGGAAAGTCGATGCCGGTGCTCCAGTCCGGGTCGTTGGCGTCGTTGCCGTTGGCGGCGAAACTGAGCATCCCCTGGTTGAAGGTGTCGCGCAGGGCTCCGCTCACGGTGCTGGTGCCGCCGGTCCCGCCGAGGCTCATGTTGGCGATCTTCGCCCCGTGGTCCCCGGCCCAGCGCAGTGCTTCGGCGATGTCGCCGTGGGTCGCGGTTCCTTCGGGTCCCACCACCCGCAGGGGCATGATCGAACTGTTGAAGGCCACTCCGGTGGAGCCGTACCCGTTGTTGGTGGCCTGGGCGATGGTGCCGGTGACGTGGGTCCCGTGCCCGTCCTGGTCGTTGGCGTGACTGTCGTTGTCCACGAAGTCCCAGGAGTGGACAAAGTTCACGCCGGCCAGGTCGGGGGCGCGGCCGAACTCGCCGAAATTCTCGTAGGCCACGCCGGAATCGATTACCGCCACGATCACCGACGGGCTGCCGCCGCGGTTCAGATCCCACGCCGCTTCCATATCCAGTTGCTGGAAGTTCCACTGGTTGATGAACAGCGGGTCGTTGGGCCGCCAGGAGGGCCGGCAGATCAGGTTGCGCTCGGCGTACTCCACCTCCTGGTGCACCATCAGCCTGGCCGCGGTCACCTCCTCGGTGAGGCCGTTGTTGAAGGTCACCAGGTGCACCCCGCAGCGGGGGTATTGCTTTTTGACCTGGGCGTTCTCCCGGGCCAGGATCTCCCGTATCCGGTCATCGCTGGTGCCGGCAAACTTCACCAGCACCTCGCCGGGCACGAATTCGATCCGGGCCTCCTCGGCCGTGTTGGTGCCGAAGTTGTTGGCCAGGATGATCAGGTCCAGCCCGTCGATATCGCCGGTCTGGTTGAAATCGGCGGAGAGCTCGTAGCGCTCGTCGCCTTCCAGAGAGCCGAAGGTGTGGGCAAAGAGGATCAGGTCCATCCCGTCGATCCGGCCGGACCCGTCAACGTCGCCCAGCAGCGCCATGACGGGCGGGCTGGAAATGAGCAGGACGATGGTCAGCGTCAGGGCCGTGACGCCGATCAGGCGGTGTATCGGGTTCATCGCAGTCTCCCAGGGGGCTTGAATGGGTCAACCCCGTAATGCGGCGGCCGCGAGCCGCGGCTGCCGGTTGGTCAACAGTGCCGTCTTACAGATTTTATCACAGACCGCTATCGTGTTTTTTTTAAGCTGAAATCATTTTAGGAGGCGCTGTTCCGGTGCGTCAAGGGCCGGGTGTTCAGAGGGCGTGTCCCAGACGCAGGGCGGCGGCGGGCACCGACTGGTTGGAGCAGGGCTCGATGAAATCCCGGCCGCGGTTGCGGAAGGGCAGGAAGACCAGGCGGGCCCTGCGGATGCGGATGGCCGAAGCGGGCACCAGGGGGGCCAGGCGCCGGTTCCTGCCGAACAGGCTGCACAGCACCACTTTTACCGCCTGGGCCGCCTCGGTGAGGGGCAGGCGCAGTGATTCCGCTTGCTCGCCCGGGCGGAACTCAGCGGTTTCATCGGGGCGGTCAAATGGCGCCAGGCTGATGTTGCCGGCCAGGCGGATCAGCACCTGGGGGTTGAGCTTGAACGCCGGGACAAAGAGCTGCAGCGGCTCGTCCTCCCAGGAGGCGGGAGGTTCCTGGTAGGGGATCAGGGCCCTGCGCATTTCGGCCCGCGTGGCCAGGTCGATTCCGCCCAGCTGCAGGTCCAGCTGCCAGAAGGGCAGGAAGCGCCCTCCGGGCCCCGGGTCGGCGGTGCGCAGCACCGCGGTACTTCAGGGGCTGGTATTCCTGGCCCCGGATGCGCCATGCCCTGAGGCAGCAGGTGCAGACCAGGGCCACTGCACTGGTCACCGCCGGCAGGCCGCCGGCGCACTCCGGGCAGACCAGGGTGAGGAAGCTCATGGACACCGCGGTTGCGGGCCGGCGGCTCTCCTGCTCCAGCCGCTGGTACTCTTCCGGGGAGAGCCGGTGGCGGAACGAGGAGCCGACCCAGGCCCCGTGGAGGTCGCCGCCATCCCCGGCCGGGTTCCGGGCGCAGCAGGAAGGGGGCGTGGATCAGGCACTGGGTCTCACCGATAAACCGCTCCAGGTCGGGCCGTTCCGCTTCGGCCATCTTCACCCGGGTCTGGGCGTGTTGCAGGGCCTCGTGGTCGGGGATGGTTGCCGGCAGCGCTTTGCGGCCGTTGGACAGCAGGGTCAGCGGGGCCACCTGGGGCCGGATGCCCAGGGTGGCCGCCGGTGGGCAGGCCCCCCACGGCAGGCGTGGTGGCGTCCAACAGGGTTCCGCCGATCTTGCTGTCCAGCACCCGGTAGCGAATACCGCGAAAGCGCCAGAAGGGCAGGTGGACCAGGATCTCCTTACCGGCGCCGGGCCGACGGTGGGCCTCCATGAAGTAGGTCAGCGGGCCACGGGGGCAGAGGTAGAGGGTGGTGCGGCAGAAGGGGCAGACCAGCAGGGGGCTGCCCACATCCAGTTCCACCACGGCCCCGCACTGGGGGCATTCGCATGCGGGCCTGCCAGGGTTTGCTCTTGTCCACGGCGCACCGGGGCGATCAGGGCGGGGCTCCGAGGGCTCAGAGCTTTTCCCCGCACTGGTTGCAGAAGACCGATTCCGGCCGGTTCTCGCTCTTGCACGACGGGCAGTTCCTGCGCCGCGGCCAGGCTGCTGCCCGGGGTGCCGCAGGAGGGGCAGAACCGGGCCTTGGGGCTGAGGTTCTTGCCGCACTTGGCACACTTGCGCAGCACCAGCATCTGGTGGCCGCAGTGCGGGCAGAACCGCGCACCCGGCCCGGCGGGCAGGCCGCACTCGGGGCAGGGATCGCTGTCCCCGGTCTGGCCGGCGGACGCCTGTGCCGGCGCGCCGCCGTGCATCCCGGCCAGCAGGCCGGGGACCATCAGGCCCAGGCCCATGCCGATCCCCCCTTCCGCCGCACCGCCGCTGGCCGCCGCTTTCTCCAGGGCCATGGCCGTCTTCATCTTCATCAGCTTCGGCAGCTCGTCGCCCAGAACACCGAGGCGGCTGCGGTCGTCGATGGCCTGTTGCACATCGGCCGGCGGCGTGATGGCGTTGAGATAGAGGTCGCGCAGACCGATGCCGTACTGCGAAAGGTCGGCGGCCAGCCGCTGGGCCAGGCCGTCGGAGAGCTCTGCGTAGTGGCTGGGCAGGTCGAGCAGGGTGCTGAGGTTTTCACCCAGGTGGTCGTTGAGACGTGAGACCACGATCTCGCTGAGGTAGTTTTCCAGCCGGTCCACATCGTAGGTCGGTTCGGTGCCCACCAGGCTGTTGACAAAGAGCACCGGTTGGGTGACCTGGATGTTGCAGACGCCGTGGGCCCGCAGCCGGACCAGGCCCAGCTCGCTGTCCCGGAAGGCCACCGGGTCGCGGGTGCCCCACTTGAGGTTGTTGATCACCCGCAGGTTGACGAAGTAGACCTCGGCCCGGAAGGGGCTGGTGCCGCCCCAGGGCAGGGAGAGCAGCTTGGTCAGCAGCGGGACGTTCTTGGTGGTCAGGGTATGCCGGCCCGGTCCGAGGGCGTCGCAAGCCACGCCGCCGGAATAGAAGACTGCGGCCTGGCTGTCTCGGACGATGCACTGGGCGCCGAACTTGAACTCTCCCGACCCGCTCTCCGGCAGCCGGTGGGCGACCTCGGTACCGCTCTGGTCGAACCACTCGAGAACTTCTAGGAAAACCACATCCCTGATAGCCATCCTGGGACCTCCGATATGTATGCAGCCACACTCTTCCTACGCATAACGGTAGCGCCATATTCTTTAACGGCTGCCGGCAGCGCACTCTTGAGGGCTGTTCCACGGCGCGGGGGCCGGCATCCGCGGGCTTCGTTGACAGTGCAAATAACTGTCACGTATGATGCTTTTCCTGATTCAGCATCCTCGTCCCCGGGCGGGCGAGAGCAAAGGCCCGGCCGGAAAACACCGATCACATCGCCTGCCGGAGGCGGGAAAGCAGCGGCCAGGCCCGATGAAACCCCGTGTGGTGAGCATTATCCTCAACTGGAACGGCAAGGACCATCTGGGCTGCTGTCTCGACTCGCTGCTGCGCACCACCTATCCCAACCATCACATCCTCCTGGTGGACAACGCCTCCTCCGACGGCAGCGTGGAGTTTGTCCGTGAGCGCTACCCCGGGGTGGAAGTGGTGGTCAACGACCGCAACATCGGCTTTGCCCGGGGGAACAACGTGGGGTTTCTTCACGCCCTGAAATCGGGCGCCGACTACGTGATGCTGCTCAACGCGGACACCGAGGTCGAGCCGGACTGGCTGGACGGCCTGCTGGAGGTGATGGAGGCCGACCCCGAGGTGGGCATCTGCGGATCGAAAATCCTGATGTTCTCCCAGCGGGGCCTGATCAGCAGTTTCGGTCACGGGATGAACCTGCTGGGTTTTGCCTGGGACGCCTGCGTGGGCCGGATCGACGGGCCGCGGTGGCAGGAGGTGCGGGAGGTGGTCAGCGTCTGCGGGGCGGCGCTGCTGATCAGGCGCGAGGCCCTGGAGGCCGCCGGCCTGTTCGACCCGATGTACTTCGCCTACTTCGAGGACGTGGACCTGGCCCTGCGGGTGCGGATGTGCGGTTACACGGTGCAGGTGGCGCCCGATTCCATCGTCTACCACAAGTACTCGGCCTTCTTCGAACGCCAGCCGCTGACCAAGGTGCTGCTCTCCAAGCGCAACTACTTTCTCTTCGTCCTCAAATTCTTCCCCCTGCGCAAGATCCCCTGGGTCTTCACCCGGATTCTCGGGCGGGAGTGGGAGCTGTTCAGCGAGAACCTCCGGTCGGGTCACTACACCTACTGCCGGATGCGGATACGCGCCATTCTGGCCACCCTGCTGCGGCTGCCCCGAATCCTGGTTTCCCGGCTGCGCAACCGCAAAAAGATCCCCGCCTCCTTCTGGGCTCTCCTGGAGCAGCGGGTGGATGTGCCGGTGAACGTCGGACAGGAGCTGGACTACGATCCCTTCCAGCGGCCGGAGGGCGGCCGTTACCCCCACCGGGTGATCATGGGGGTCAGCGACGGGCACCTGGGCATGGGCTGGTACAACCTGGACGGCGAGGACGGGGGCCGCTTCCGCTGGATCGGCCGCTCGGCGGTCTGCCGCCTCGGTGTCCCCGAGGGGGAGGGGCTGACCCTGCAGGTGCACGTCAACTGCCCCTATGCGCTGGTCAATGTCCCGCAGCTCTCGGTCTACGGCAACGGTCACTGCCTGGGGACCGTGCCGGTGCTGGACAGCTGGCAGACACACCACTTCCCGGTGGAGCGCAACGGCGAAGAGGACTGCGAGGTCCGTTTCGAGGTGGATGCCATCTTCGAGGCCGAGCTGACCCGCTGTACCATGGACCTCGGCATCATGGTCCACGAGATCAGCCTGCTGGACTGCCTGTCGCCGTTTCTCCGCCGGCCGCTGTCCGAGGAGCCGCTGCCCGCCATCTACCGCGAGGGCGGGCGGCTGCCCACCAGCCTGACCCCCGGCGAACTGCGGGCCCGGATCCGCGTCACCTCCCACCCCGAGCGGATGTATGCCCACGCCGAGATCCCCATCGAGGTGGAACTGGAGAACCTCGGTGACACGGTCTGGCTGGCCAACCCGTTGCCCGGCGGCGGGCACGTGGCCCTGGGGCTCAAGCTCTTCGACACCGAGGGCAAGATGGTCCGCGAGGCCTTCCCCCGGTTCTACCTGGCGCGCAACCTCTTTCCCGGTCAGACCGACCGGGTGTTCGTCTCGGTCCCGCCGCTGCACTGCCACGGCCAGTTTCGGCTGAAGATCGATCTGGTGGACGAGTTCATCGACTGGTTCGAGAACCGTGGTTCCGCCACCTGTGAACTGCCCATCGAGCTGCAATGAACATACTGCACCTGGTACACCGCTACTGGCCGTCCCACGGCGGCGCGGAAAAGAGTTTCCAGCTCCTCTCCGAATCGCTGGCCGCCGCCGGCCACAGTGTCACCGTCTACACCACCAACGCCCTCGACTTCCGCTATTTCTGGGACCGTGAGGCAGCCCACCTCCCGGCGGGGGAGGAGGTGGTGGGCGGCGTGCGGGTGGTCCGCTTCCCGGTGCGCTACCTGCCCTTTCACCGCTCCCCGCTCAGCGGTGCGGCGCGGCTGCCCTTTTCCGCGGTCCGGGGGTGGCTGGCCCACTCGCCCTGGCTGCCCTCGCTGATCAGGGCCACCGGCCGGGACCACCGCTCGTTCGATATCGTTCACGCCAGTTCGCTGCCGGTGAACGCCATCATCCGGGCCGGCGGCCGCATCGCCCGCCGGGCCGGGATCCCGCTGGTCGTCTCGCCGCACGTGCACAGCGGGGAGCGCTGCCGGCCGAGCGGGCTGCTGGGCCACTACACCGCGCCCGAGCAACTGGCCATGCTGCGCGGCGCCGACACGGTGATCGCCAAAACCGCCGGCGAGGCCGAACTGCTGGCGCGCTGCGGCGTGGCCGAAGAGCGCATCACCGTGGCGCCCAACGGCCTCGACCTGGCCGGGATGGGCGGGGGAGACGGCGAGCGGTTCCGCAAGCGGTATGGCGTCGATGGGCCGCTGGTGCTGCACCTGGCCCACAAGTCGGTGCTCAAGGGGTCCCGCGACGCGGTGGAGGCGATGAAGCTGCTCTGGCGCCGCGGGTCCGATGCCCGGCTGGTGCTGGCCGGTTCCACGGAAGAGGGTTTCGGCAGCTACCTGCGGGGTATCGATCCGGCCTTCCGCGCCCGGATCATCGACCTGGAGAGCCCGGACGAGCAGTTGAAAAAGGACGCCCTGGCCGCCCAGGATGTTTTTGTCCTCCCCTCCCGGGCCGACTCCTTCGGCTACGTTTTTCTCGAGTCATGGTATTATGGCAAACCGGTGATCGGGGCCATGGCCGGTGGTATTCCGGCTGTGATCGACGATGGCCGAGGACGGGCTGCTGGTGCCCTGCGGGCAGGCCCGCGTGCTGGCCGAATATCTCCAGCGGCTGCTGCAGGACGCCGATCTGCGGGAGCGGCTGGGCCGGGCCGGCCAACAGAAGCTTGGCCAGCGGTTCGACTGGGAACACACCGTCTTTCCGCTGTATCAGGAACTGTACACCCGACTGACCACAGAACGCCGCTGACCTCGGCGATTCAAGGCTGGAGAGATATCGATGGGCAAAATCGTACCGCGGCTGTTCAAGGGAACCAGGGATTTTCTGCCGCAGGACATGCGGCAGCGGGAGCGGGTGGCCGGCATCTTCCGCTCGATCTTTCTGCGCTACGGCTACGAACCCCTGGAGACTCCGGCCATCGAGCGCTACGACCTGCTCACCGGCAAATACGGCGAGGACGCCGAGAAGCTGATCTACCGCCTGGACTACAAGGGCGGCCGTGAACTGGCGTTGCGCTACGACCTCACCGTCCCGCTGGCCCGGGTGGTGGCCATGTATCCCGAACTGGGCCTGCCCTTCAAACGATACCAGATGCAGCCGGTCTGGCGGGCCGACCGGCACTCCAGCCGCCAGGGCCGTTACCGGGAATTCATCCAGTGCGACGCGGACTGCGTGGGCAGCGCGTCGACCATCGCCGACGCGGAGCTGATCGCCATCCTCTACGAGGCGTTCCGGCAACTGGGCTTCGGCTCGGTGCGCATCCGGCTCAACGACCGGCAGCTGCTCAGCGGCATTATCCTTGGCGCCGGGGTGGCCGGGGGGATGGAGGACGAGGTCTGCCGGAGCATCGACAAGCTGGAGAAGATCGGCGCCGATGGTGTGCTGGCCGAGCTGGAGTCAAAAGGCGTGGGGGCCGACCCGTCGCGGGAGATTCTCCGGCTGCTCGACCTCCCGGGCGACCGGCAGGAACGGTCCGCGGCACTGCGCAGCGCGGTGGGCTCCAGGCCGGAAACCGTCACCGGCCTGGAGACCATCGAGCGGCTTTACCGGTTGCTGGAGCCGCTGGGCGTGCCCGAGGAAGCCGTATCCTTCGACCCCCACCTGGCCCGGGGCCTGGACTACTACACCGGACCGATCTTCGAGACGGTGCTCGACGACCTGCCCCACATCGGCAGCCTCTCCGGCGGCGGCCGCTACGACGGCATGATCGGAGAGCTCACCGGCCGGGACCTGCCGGCCACCGGCACCACCCTCGGCCTGGACCGCATCACCACAGCTCTGCAGCAGCTGGACCGGGAGAGCGAGGCCCCGGCCGCCGCCGCCATGCTGGTCACCGTCTTCGACGACCAGCTGGCCGCCGAATCTCTCAGACTGGCGGACCAGCTGCGCCGGGACGGCGTGATGGTGGAGGTCTTCCCCGGGACCGAGAAACTGGGCCGGCAGTTCGGCTATGCCGACCGCAAGGGCATTCCGCTGGTGGCGGTGCTGGGCCCCGATGAGCTGGAGCGCGGGGTGGTGCGGGTCAAGGACCTCGCTTCCGCGGAGCAGCAGGAGGTGGGCCGAGACGAGCTGGCCGGGTTCCTGCGTTCCCGCTCCGTTGCGGGCTAGTGTGGTGTCCCAGAAATAAGTTCTCAAAGGATTTGGTTTCCGCGCGCGGCCCGCAAGGCGCGAAGAGCGCGCATACCCTGAGGTATGCAAGCGATGAGCAACACAGCGGACCGTGATGTGGAGGCCAAATCACGAGAAGGAATTTCTGGTACACCACACTAGTTCTTGCGCGGTATGATCTCGCCGGTTCCGGTGAGGTCGATCACCTCTTCTTCAAGCAGGCGCCGGAAGATGAGCAGGGTGTCGAACTCGCTCACCGGGCTGATCTGCACCACCGACCTGATGTCGGTCACGCCGTCGATCCGCGACACGATGAATCCCTCTTCGGCGCTGAACTTCATCTCCACCAGCTGGTCCAGGCCGTGCTTGAGCACCGGGACGTGGTTGGGGCTGATGATCGTGCTGTAGATCAGCTCCGCCGTCGATTTCTCCAGCCCGGCCAGCGCCGCCTCCCCGCCCGGTTCGCCCTGGGCCTGGGTCCGCAGAGAATCCAGGCTCTGCAGGGTGGCGTTGAGGTCTTCGTCGGCGAGGTTCTGCCGGCAGCGGTTCAGGCATTCCACAAAGGTCAGCTGATCCGGGTCCCGGTCCTCACTGGAGAGGTTGCGCTCCACCCGCAGCAGGCCCTGTTCCACGAACTCGTGGAGCCTTTTCAGCAGGATGAACTCCGGCGCCCGCGAGTTATCCTTGATCCCGGCGATGGTCAGCCCCCGGCGCACCAGGTTCACCACGTGGCGGTCGAAACCGGTCAGGGCCTCGGCATCCGCCTCGCGCCCGTCGTTCACCGCCAGCAGTATGCGGTTGGTTGGCAGGGTCTGCCGGATCATCTCCATCTCGTCCTTGCGCCGCAGCCCCTC
The DNA here is from genome assembly GCA_963836075.1 of uncultured Acidobacteriota bacterium. Lineage (GTDB taxonomy): Bacteria > Acidobacteriota > JAQAZP01 > JAQAZP01 > JAQAZP01 > JAQAZP01. Next base: position 645,119 of record CAWIIB010000001.1, on the reverse strand, counting down.
CATGATCAGCATGGTCACGTCCAGCCGGATTTCGGTCATCGCCCACTCGGGGAGCTTGTCGGCCACGAAGTGGAAGTTGCCCTTGTTCCAGTGGAACAGGTCGTAAATCGTCTCCTCGGCCTTGAGCTGGAGGATGCTGAGCAGCGAAGCCTGGTTCAGTTTGCCCAGGCGGCAGAGAATCTCCCCCAGTGTCTTGCCGCCGGCGGCCTGGTGGGAGAGCGCGGCCCGCAGGTCGTCCTCGGTGATCCGGCCGTGGTGCAGCAGAAACTGCCCCAGCCGCTCGCGGGAGATGTTCGATCCGGCGGAGACCAGCTTTCCTTCGAGGATATAGACCTGCTTGCGGATGCTCCCGTTCTGCAGGTGCAGGGTGCCGGTCTTGTGCCCCAGGCAGATCCACTGCAGCAGATCGGCAAGGTTCATGGTGCTCAGGTTTCCGGCGAGCTGGGTGGGTGACGAGTCCGGCATGGGCAATCCACTGGGTCCTGGACACCGGTTTCCCGGGGAAGAGACGCCTTTCATCCTTCTGGTTCAGGATTTTATTAACAATTCAAATTAGCATACCACTCAGTGATCGTCAAGAGACACGGTATCCTACATATCGGCTTAACATGCACTTAACATTAGGGATAAATCCTCAGTTGGGGCCGCCTGGTGTCAAGATCCAGCCGCCGCCCAGAACCTCTTCGCCCTGGTAGAAAACCGCGGCCTGACCGGGGGTGATTGCCCGCTGCTCCTCCTCGAACAGCACTTCGAGGTTCGAACCGTGAGGACCGGGTTCGATGGTGGCCGGGGCGCCGGGATGGCGGTAGCGGATGCGGACATCGGCCTCCAGAGGGAGAGTCGGCGGGGGAGAGGAAATCCAGTTCGCCCCGGCCAGGGTCAGCCGCCGGCTGTAGAGGTCCTCCTCTCGTCCCACCACCACCCGGGCCGTTTCCGGTTCCAGCCGCAGGACGTACCAGGGCCGGGTGGACGGCAGGTCCAGCCCGCGCCGCTGGCCCACGGTGAAATGATGGACGCCGTGGTGCGCACCCAGCACGTTCCCGTTCCGGTCGACGATTTCACCGGCCCGCGGCGGCGTGGCCAGGCGTGCGGCCAGGGCCGCAACTCCGCTGTCGCCGTAGGCGGTGAGAAAGCAGATGTCCTGGCTTTCCGCCTTGCCGCCGGCGGGCAGGCCGCGGCTGGTGGCGATGGACCGCACCTCGTCCTTGGTCATCCCGCCCAGGGGGAAGCAGGCGCGGGCCAGTTGCTCCTGGCCCAGGCCGAAGAGGAAGTACGACTGGTCCTTGGTCCGGTCAGTCCCTTGAAGCAGCCGCCAACCCGCGGGGCCGGCTTCCCGGCGCACGTAGTGGCCGGTGGCCAGCGCCGGGTAGCCCAGGTCGGCCGCCTGCCGGGCCAGCAGGCCGAATTTCACCGAGACGTTGCAGCGGGCGCAGGGGTTGGGGGTCAGCCCGCTGCAATAGGCGTTGGCAAAGGGGTGGACGATCAGCTTCTCGAACGGCTGGTGCAGGTCCACCACGTGGTGCGGGATACCGATCAGTTCCGCCGCCCCGGCAGCGTCGACCGCCGGGTCCGACGCGGGGGAACCGGGAGGGGCGAGCCGCATGGTGATCCCCAGCAGCCGGTGCCCGGCATCGGCCAGCAGCAGGGCCGCGGTGGTGGAATCCACGCCGCCGCTCATGGCCACGGCGATCCTGTCAGAGCCGCAGATGCCCATCGGTCCCCTTCCTCACCGCCGGCCGCCGGAGAGCCGGCGCAGTCGCTGCACAACATCGGCCAGGCCGTCCACAAAGCGGTCCAGCTCCTCCGCCGTGGTGCCCCGGCCGGTGGATATGCGGATGGTGGCCCGGTTCAGTTCCTCGGGCACCCCCATGGCCCCCAGGATCCGGGACGGCTCGGGGGAGGTGGAGGAGCAGGCCGAGCCGGTGGAGACGGCGAAGCCCTTGAGGTCGAGGTTGATGGCCAGGGTGTCCCCCTCAAGACCGGCCACCGAGAGGGACGTGGTGTTGGCCAGCCGTGGAGTTCCGCGGCTGTGCACCACCGTCCCCGGGACGGTGTCCAGGATCCGGGACTCCATCCGCTCCCGCAGTTCGTCCAGTCGCTGCGCGGTCCCCTCCCGGGTCTCGGCGGCCAGCCGGGCGGCCTCTCCCGCCCCGGCCAGCAGGGGCACGTTTTCAGTGCCGGCGCGGAGCCCCCGCTCCTGGCCCCCGCCCACCATCAGCGGCGCCAGCCGCACACCGCCGCGGACATAGAGGATGCCGCACCCCTTGGGCCCGTGGAACTTGTGCGCGGAGAAGGAGAGCATGTCGGCTCCCAGCTCCTTAGCGGACAGGGGCAGCTTGCCCCCGGCCTGCACCGCATCGGAGTGGAAGAGCACATTGGCCTCGCGGCAGACCCGGGCCAGTTCGCCCACCGGCTGGATGACGCCGGTCTCACTGCTGGCGTGGATCACCGAAACCAGACGGGTTTCCGGGCCGATGGCCCGGCGCAGGTCGTCCGGGTCGACGAGGCCCATCCGGTCCACCGGCAGCCGTCGGACCCCCACGCCCTCCTTCTCCATGGCCCGGCAGGTCTTTTCCACCGCGTCGTGTTCCATGGGGGAGGTGATCAGCTGGGCTGGACCATCACCCGGCGGCGCCGCACCGAGGGCGCCCCTGATGGCGATGATATCGGCTTCGGTGCCCGAGCCGCAGAAGAGCACTTCCCGGGGCGCGGCGCCAATGAACCGGGCTGCCAGGGTCCGGGCCGTTTCCAGCAGGGACTTGGCCCGTTGACCCTGGCGGTGCTGGCTGGACGGGTTGCCGAACTCTTCGGCGAACAGCCGGTTCATCAGCTCCAGCACCTGGGGGGCCAGCGGGGTGGTGGCGTTGTGATCGAGATAGACGCGTTCCATGTACTTTTCTCCGGCCGGCGATTCCACTCTGATCAAAAGCGTAGTATATACTACCCCCTCGCCGGGCAACCGGTTCTCTGCTCAGTCTTCACCGCGTTCCACCGCTGCCGGGGATTTGCCATGGCCGTGATCACCATGCTCACCGATTTCGGGTCGCGGGACGCCTATGTGGGCGTGATGAAAGGGGTGATCCTGGGCATCGACCCCGGGGCCCGGCTGGTGGACCTGACCCACGAGGTGCAGCCGGGCGACATCGCCGCTGCCGGCTTTATCCTGGCCACGGCCTGGAGCTGGTTCCCCCGGGGAACGGTGCACCTGGCGGTGGTGGACCCGGGGGTGGGGACGGAGCGCCTGCCACTGGTGGCCCGGGCCGACGGTCACTGGTTCGTGGGCCCGGACAACGGGCTGTTCACCGCTGCGCTGGACGCCGCGGACCAGGTAAACTTTCGGCAGTTGACAGCTGAGGACGTGCGGCTGTCCCCGGTGAGCCGGACCTTTCACGGCCGGGACATCTTTGCCCCGGCGGCGGCCTGGCTCTCCCGCGGAACCTCCTGGGAGCAGCTGGGCCCACCGCTGCCGCACGCGGTGCGGGCGGAGTGGCTGCCGGAGCAGAACCGGGTGGTGGGAGGTGTGATCCGGGGCGTGGTGCTGCAGGTGGACGTGTTCGGCAACCTGATCACCAGCATCCCCGGCGCCACGTTGCAGCAGCACGGTCCCGGGGACGGCTCCCTGGTGCTGGAGTGGGACGGGGGGCAGGTCTCACGGCTGGTGGGCACCTATGCCGAGGCGCCGCCCGGGGAGCCGGTGGCGTTGGTGGGAAGTGCCGGGTATCTGGAAATCGCCGTGAACAGGGGAAGCGCCGCCGCGCTCACCGGGGTCAAGCGGGGGGACGAGGTCCGCCTGAGCTGCCCGGATCGGGCGGGGGCGACCTGAAGGATATACAGATGGGGGGAGAGCGTATCAGATGAGAAATTACGGCAGAGGCGGACGACGTGAGGGGAGTTCCAAACTGCGGGGCCGCCTGCTGGGCATCGCTGTAGTGCTGGTCATCGGCCTGGTGGCCTGGCTGCTCTTCTCCATGCACACGGTCCGGGGGGGGATCCGCTTCCTGCTGGACGGTGACACGGCCCGCGCCGCGGCCGGCTTCCAGAGGGCGCGCTCCCTGAAACTCCTCCGCGGCGGGGCCGAGGAAGGAACGGCGCTGCTGGCCCTGGAGACCCGCGACTACGGGACGGCGGCGTCGGCGTTCGACGAGGCGGACCGCTGCCTGCTTCGGCTGTCGGGCTTGCCGGGGAAGTGGCCGCTCTTTGCCCGCTCCTACCTGCAGCGGGGTGACTACCGGGCGATGGAACTCCTCTGCCGCTATCTCGGGCAGCGGGGGATCGACGGTGACGAATACAACTTCTACCTCGGCTGTGCCTACTGCGGCCTCAACCGTCTGGAGGAGGCCAAGCGTACGCTGGCCCCGCTCCAGCGGCCGGAAATCTCGCCGTTCGGGGACCGGGCCGGGCAGCTGATCGAGCTGACCGAGAAAAAGATCCGCCGGGGCCGTTTCGCCGCGATTCTCGACCGCAGCGGGATTCCGCTGGCCGAGCTGGATCTGGAGAGCGGCCTCTTCGACGGTCTGGAGGAGGGTGTGGACTCCCTGCTGGGCCAGGGGGCCGACCCGCAGTGGGGTCTGGAGGGTGTCCTGGGAAACCTGGAACGGAACAACATCACCGTGCTGACCATCGATGGGGATCTGCAGCGGGCGGCACACCAGGCCCTTGACGGCCAGCGGGGCGCCATCGTGGTGATCGATCCGCTCACCGGTGACCTGCTGGCCGTGGCGGCCAACGGGGCCGACGGCGGCCCCAACCCCGCCCTCGGGCGGCTCTACGAGCCGGCCTCGGTGATCAAGCTGATCACCCTGGCCGCGGCCCTGGAGGAGGGGTCCCTGGAGCGCTTCGACCTCTTCCCCTTCCAGTGCACCGGGAATACCGCCATCGAGGGGAAGCTGTTCTACGACTGGCGGGCCCATGGGAAAATTCCCCACGTGGAGCATGCCATGGCCGTTTCCTGCAACCTGATCTACGCCCGGCTGGGCATGCTGCTGGGCAAGGCCCGCATGGTCCAGGAATTGGAAGACTTCGGGTATGGCGGCCGGTTGGAGGGCGGCCTGCTACCCATGGAACTGGGTCTGTTCCTGGGTGACCCCGATTCCACCTGGGACCTGGCCCGCCTCTCCGTGGGCCTCGATTTCCTCGGCAGCACCCCGCTGCACCTGGCCCTGGTCGCCGCGGCCATCGCCAACGACGGCACGATGATGAAGCCGCGGCTGCTGCTGCGGCGGGAGAACCTTCTGGGGGAGACGGTGACCGAAACGGCCACCGGGGTCCTGGGGGAAGCGATTATCGAACCGGCCGTGGCCGCCGCCCTCACCGATGCCATGTTCGAAGTGGTGGAGAGCGAGGAGGGGACCGGCCGCCGTGCCGCCATCGACGGCCTCGACCTGGCGATGAAGACCGGCACCGGCGGTGACCGCAAGAAAGGGCTGGACGGCATCGTGGTGGGCTTCGCGCCGGCCCACGAACCGCGGGTGGCGTTTTGTGTGGTCCTCGAGCGGGCGGGCAAGGCCGAACTGGCCGCGGCCAGGGCCGCCAGGCAGCTGCTGGAGGCGGTGCTCTACAAGCTGGAGCTGCTGCGGGGCGACTAGCGGTGCGGGACTTCAGCCGGCCTCAGGAACCGGGTTTCAGATTGGACATTTGGGTTGACAACCCAGGTCGGATGCGATAGAGATAGCTTCGTTTCAAACAGAAACAGAATGACTCGAACGAGAGCGGGCGTAGCTCAGTTGGTAGAGTACAAGCTTCCCAAGCTTGGGGTCGCGGGTTCGATCCCCGTTGCCCGCTCCAACCTCCCCATTTATCTTGGGTCGGGGGAGGATTCATCCACCAGTGGAAATGGTCCCGGTGGACCGCGTATCTGGGACACTTTATGTGTTATCGAGTGAGGAAAGTCTGATGTCCCTCTTCGGGAGCAAAACGAACCGGAAGGCTGACCCGCCGCCGAGGGAGGAGGAGAGGCCCCGGACCGAACCGGCCAAAGCTGCCCCCCCCTGGAAACCGAGCAGCGCGCCGGCCCCCACACCCGCCCCGGCGGAAAAGAGTGAACCATTCGCAATGTCAACCGGAACACCTGGCGAGTCCCAGTCGACCATGGAGAGGAAAGGGGTGATTACCATTATCGGGCAAGAGATCACGATCAAGGGCGAACTTCTCGGCGACGGTGACGTGACCCTCGAAGGGCGCGTGGAAGGGAAGATCATCCTCAAGAAGAACCTGGTGGTGGGCGAGAAGGGCCATGTGGAAGCCGACATCCATGCCGCCACTGTGACCATCAGCGGCAAGGTTTTCGGCAACGTCTTCTCGGAAAACAAGGTGGAGATCGTGGCCACCGGTTTTCTGGAGGGCAACATCCACGCACCGAAAATCGTCATTGCCGAGGGTGCCCACTTCAAGGGCAGCGTCGACATGAGCGACGTGTCCAAGGCCAAGGATAGCAGTCCCTCTGCTCCGCCGGCTGCCCCGAAACCGGCGGTCACCGCCGACAAGCCGGCAAGCAAAACACCCCAGGGGGAGTTGAAGCCGCTGGGAGAGCAGAAGTAACCCCTGTTCCTGGCTGCGATGCCGTCTCCCGTCACACCCTGGCGACTGCTGATCCACGGCCCGGCCCGCGGGCCGTGGAACATGGCAGTGGACCAGTATCTCCTCGAGAGCGCTCCGCCGGATAGGTTCGGCGGTGTTTTGCGTTTCTATGGCTGGAACCGGCCCACACTCTCCTTCGGATACCTGCAGCGCGTTGAACGAACCGTGGACCGCCGGTTCTGTGCCGATAACGGCATTGACGTGGTGCGCCGCCCCACCGGGGGGCGGGCCGTCCTGCACCACCAGGAGATCACCTACAGCGTGGTCACCGCCACCGACGGCTTTCCCGGCGGCGCATCGATCACCGAGAGTTACCGCGTCATCTCCGAGGGCCTGTGCCGCGGCCTCAATCTGGCCGGTATCGACGCCGAGGTTTCCCGGCCCGCCCTGCCCGGGCGACCGGACAGCGGGGGCGGGGCCGCCGAGGGGCCGGGGAGCAGCAGTCCCTGTTTCTCATCCATCTCCCGCTACGAGCTGACCCACCGGGGGCGCAAGCTGCTGGGCAGCTCCCAGCGGAGGATGGGGGGCCGTTTCCTGCAGCACGGCTCGCTGCCGGTGGTGCCTCACTGGGACCTGCTCCTCGGAGCCACCGGGCAGTCAGGGGCCGGCCCGGCGGGGGAGCGGCCCTTCACCTCCCTGGGGGAGGCCGCGGGCACTGGCGTGGAGCAGATTGACGACCTGGTGCCGTTGCTGGCCCGGGGCATGGCCGGGCGCCTGGGGGTCGAGTTCCTGGAGCAGCCCCTGGACGAGGGTGAGCTGGAGAGCGTGGCCCGGCTTGAAACTGACCGTTTTGACACCGACCAGTGGAATTTCGGCCGCTGAACCCGCGGGTGCAGTCTCAAGTCCCTGCCCGGCAGTGACGAAACGGAGTAACAGGGGATTGGGGAACGCCGCAAGCGGAACGGCTCCTCCGTTCCGGCCGTGGGGACCTGCGTTTCTTGACAACGGTGGTTGCCGATGCTATGAACCGCATGCACGCCCGGGGCGAATGGACAGCCCCGGGGGATGACCGGGAAGGAAACGATGTGAAAGGCTCGCTCCCAGAACGTTCGGAAAAGATTTTACGGGAGGTGGTGCGCCTGCACATTCGGACCGGTGAGCCGGTGGGCTCGACGAGCCTGGCGGCCCTGGACTGTTTCGATGTGGGTGCGGCCACGTTGCGCAACGTGATGTCCGACCTGGAAGACCGGGGCTATCTCTTCCAGCCCCACACCTCGGCCGGCCGTGTCCCCACCGACCAGGGCTACCGGCATTTTGTGGACAACCTGGCCGAGGGGTGCGAACTGGCCCCGGAGGAGGAGCGGCTGATCTCCCGCGGCATGGTGGGCCTGGCCGGCGAGATACGCGATATGATGCAGGGCACCTCGCTGCTGCTCTCCCGCTTTTCCAACCTGGTGGGCATCGTCACCGGTCCGGACAAGAACCACATGCTGTTCCACCAGATGGAGTTCATCCTCCTCGCCCCGCGGAAGGTCCTGGTGGTCATGGTCTCCCCTTCGGGAGTGGTGAACAACCGGATGATCGACGTGGAGGAGGACTACGACCAGGAGGAGCTGGACCAGTTTTCCAGGTTTCTGGCCGACGAGTATGCCGGCTGGGCGTTGTCCAGCGTCCGCGATCACATTTCGGGGCGGCTCACCGAGGAGTCGGTGCTCTGCAACCGGCTGGTGGAGAGCGCCCTGAGCCTGGGACGGCTCTTTTTCTCCAACCTCGACGAGGATTCCGAGATTTTTCTCGAGGGCACGTCGAACATGCTGCGGGCCCCCGAGTTCGCCGAGAAGCAGTCGCTGCGGGTCCTGCTGGAGGCAATGGAACAGAAAAGCAAACTGGTTGCCCTGCTCAACTCCTGCCTGGAACTGAACGATGTATCCATCGTTATCGGCAGCGAGAGCCGGATGGCCGATTTCGGAGCCTGCAGCGTGGTCTCCTCACCGTTCAGCATCGGTGGCCGGGTCATCGGTTCGGTGGGGGTGCTGGGGCCCAAGCGGATGGAATATTCGCGGATGATCGGGTTGGTGGGCAACATCGCCAACCAGTTTGGCACACTGATCGGCCGGACTTTGTCGCTCCACGGCCGCGGTTGACCGCAAACGGTTGAGGTGAGAGGAGTTTGTTGTGACGAGCAAGGAGATCCCAGTGGACGCCGGGGATGAGAGTGGCGGCAGCGACCTGAACGACCTGGTGGAACTGGAGATCATCCGTGAGGTGGACGCCGACGGGAACCCGGTGGAGATACCGGAGGTCAACGACGGCAGCAATGGAGAAGCGAGGACCATGGGAGACGAGATCCGCAACGGCGGGACGGAGCAGGCGGACGTGGTGGAACCTGAGCTCCTCGCGGTTGACGGGGAGGAGGCCGATCCGGCGCAGGCGGTGGCCGATGAACGGGACCGGCTGCGCGAGGACCTGTTGCGGGCCCAGGCCGATTTCATCAACTTCCGCAAACGGATGGAGCGGGAGAAACGCGAGGTGGTCCTGCGGGCCAGCCAGTCGCTGATCGAGGAACTGCTGCCGGTGATCGACAATTTCGAGCTGGCCCTGGCCACCAACCAGCAGGCCGATCCCGAAACCTTTGGTGAGGGGGTGCGGCTGATCCACAAGCAACTGGTGGACCTGTTGGCCCGGCAGGGACTGCAGGAGATTGACTGTGTGGGGCAGACCTTCGACCCCAACATCCACGAGGCCGTGGCGGTGGTCAACGATCCGGATAAGGAGAACAACACGGTGGTGGCCGAACTCAAGAAGGGCTACTACCTGCGGGACCGGTTGATCCGGTCGCCGATGGTTCAGGTGGTGATCAACGAGGGAAATGACGCGGAAGACGCCGATTCACCCGAGCCGTCCGACGAGTAGCTGCGGTCCGGGCCTGTTCTGTGGGAGACGTAACTGACATGGGCAAGATCATCGGCATCGACCTCGGGACCACCAACTGTTGCGTCGCGGTCACCGAGGGCTCCGAGCAGGCCGTGGTTCCCAGCCGGGAAGGCAGCCGCATCATCCCCTCCATGGTCGGTTTCACCCTCGCCGGCGAACGGCTGGTGGGCCAGATCGCCAAACGGCAGGCGATCACCAACCCCACCAACACCGTGTACGCCGTCAAGCGGCTCATCGGCCGCAAGATCGACTCCGACGAGATCCGCCGGGTGGAGGAGTTCCTGCCCTATTCGCTGGCCGAGGCGGACAACGGCGACGTGAAGATCAACATCCAGGACAAGCTCTACAGCCCGGAAGAGATTTCGGCCATGCTGCTGACGCACATGAAGGAGGTGGCCGAGGAGTACCTGGGAGAGGTGGTGGACGAGGCGATCATCACCGTCCCGGCCTACTTCAACGACGCCCAGCGGCAGGCTACCAAGGACGCCGGCCGGATAGCCGGCCTCGACGTGCTGCGGATCATCAACGAGCCCACCGCAGCCTCCCTGGCCTACGGCACCGGCCAGTCCGTGGAGGAGACCCTGGCGGTTTTCGATCTCGGCGGCGGGACCTTCGACGTCTCCATCCTCCGTCTCAGCGAGGGGGTGCACGAAGTGCTGTCCACCAGCGGCGACACCTTCCTCGGCGGCGAGGATTTCGACCAGCGGATCATCAACTGGCTGGCCACCAGCTTCCAGAAAGAACACGGCACCGACCTGCGCCAGGACCGCATGGCCCTGCAGCGGCTGAAGGAAGTAGCGGAAAAGGCCAAGTGCGAGCTGTCGTCGGAGGAGGTGGCGGAGATCAACCTGCCCTTCATCTCCGCCGGTGAAGGCGGCGCCAAGCACATCAACGCCACCCTGACCCGGGAGCACTTCGAATCGATGGTGGAGGACCTGGTGCAGCGCACGGTGGGCCCCTGTCGCGAGGCCATGACCTCCGCCCGGCTGAAGGCCAGCCAGATCGACAAGGTTCTGCTGGTGGGCGGCCAGACCCGTACCCCCAGGGTCATCGAGCTGGTGCGCGAGATCTTCGGCCGGGAGCCCAGCCGGGACCGCAATCCCGAGGAGGTGGTGGGCATTGGCGCTGCGATGCAGGGCGCGATCCTCGGCGGTGAGATCAAGGACATGGTACTGCTGGACGTGACGCCGCTGTCCCTGGGTATCGAAACCCGCGGGGGAATATTCACCAGGCTGATCGAGCGCAACAGCACCATCCCCACCAAGAGCGCCCAGGTCTTCACCACGGTGGTGGACAACCAGACCAAGGTTGAAATCCACGCCCTGCAGGGTGAGCGGGACGTGATCGACGAGAACCGCTCCCTGGGCCGCTTCGACCTGGTGGGCATCCCGCCGGCTCCCCGGGGGGTGGCCCAGATCGAGGTCACCTTTGCCATCGACTCCAACGGCATCGTCTCCATCACCGCCCGCGACCGGACCTCGGGCAAGGAGCAGGCGATGAAGGTCACCCCGTCCGGCGGGCTGAGCGAGGACGAGATCCAGCAGGTGATCGAGGATTCCCGGACCCATGCCGACGACGACCAGAAACGGCGCCAGCTGGTGCGCACCATCCGCAATCTCGAGGGCCTGCTCTACTCGGTTGAGAAGAGCTACGCCGAGTTCGGCGAGATCCTGCAGGAGAGCGAGCGGTCCCGGATCCGCGCCGTTCTCGAGCGCGCCCGCCGGGAGATAAACGATGGAAGCATCTCCGGCTGCAACGAGTGCCTTTCGGAGCTGCAACTGGTTTCCAAGGTCCTTTCCAATTCCCTTTTCACTGACGGCCGTTCCGACTGAGGGGCGCTCGGACTGACCTCCGGGGGCGCTGAAGCGGCACAGGGGTTTCGCGACACGTGAACGACAACGCCAAACAGGACTACTACGACGTACTGGGGATCCCCCGGGGAGCCAGTGAGCAGGAGATCAAGCGGGCTTACCGCCGCAAGGCGGTGGAGTACCACCCGGACAAGAACCAGGGCGACAAGGGGGCCGAAGAGAAATTCAAGCTGGCCGCCGAGGCGTACAGCGTACTGGGTGATGCGGAGAAACGGTCGCTCTACGACCAGTACGGCCATGGCGGGCTCCGCAACGGCGCGGGATTCTCCGGTTTCGACCCCAACATTTTCGGTGATTTCAGTGATATTCTCGGCGACCTTTTCGGCTTTGGCGACATCTTTGGCCGGGGAGGCGGCCGTGGGCGGGGCCGCGGCGGCGTGCAGCGTGGCGCGGACCTGCGCTACGACCTGGAGATCGACTTCGAAGAGGCGGTGTTCGGGACCCAGACCAGCATCCAGCTCTTCCGCCACGAGCCCTGCACCGACTGTTCCGGCAGCGGAGCCGCCGGGACTGAAGGACCGTCCCGCTGCTCCGAGTGCGGGGGGGCCGGACAGGTGACCTTCCGCCAGGGGTTTTTCAGCCTGGCCCGCACCTGTCCCCGCTGCGGCGGCGCGGGCTCGGTGATCACCAATCCCTGCAAAACCTGCCAGGGCCAGGGGCTGCTGAAAAAGTCCAAGGACCTCAAACTGAAGATTCCGGCCGGCGTCGATTCCGGCTCGCGCCTGCGGCTGACCGGCGAGGGCGAGGCCGGCCCCCGGGGTGCAATGCGCGGCGATCTCTACGTGGTGATCCACGCCCGGGACCACGAGTTCTACTCCCGCGAGGACAACCACCTGGTCTGCACCGTTCCGCTCGATTTCTCCCAGGCCGCCCTGGGCACCGAACTGACCCTTCCCGAGCTCGGTGACCGGGAGGGGTCGGACCTGAAGATACCCCAGGGCACCCAGTCCGGCACCACCTTCCGCATCCGCGGCGCCGGCGTCCAGGGCGTTGGCGGCGGCACCGGCGACCTCTTCGCCAGGGTGGAACTGCGCACACCGGAAAAACTGAGCCGTGAGGCGCGAGAGCTCTTCGAGCAGTTGTCCGAACTGGAGAGCAACGAACGGGCCAACGGGGAGAAGACGCTCTTCGCCAAGGTGAAGGACATCTTCAACTAGAATCGTATCCCGCGGCTCGTCCTCCACCCCCAGGAGCAGATGAAACAGACGTGGCCCTATCTGCGGATCACTCTCACCCAGTCACTGGGAGAGCAGGTGACCGCCGTGCTCTTCTCCTGCGGCTGCAGCGGCACCTCATCGGACAGTGTGGGATCGGCGCAGGACCTGCGGGCCGCCCCGCAGCTCACCGCCTGGTTCAGCGACAATGCAGCACGGGACGAGGCCGCTGCCCGCCTGGCAGGGATGGCCGCCGGTCTCGATCCGGACCAGCAGCTGGAGGTGGAGGCCGGAAACCAGCAGAGCGAGGACTGGCTGGCCCGCTGGCGGGAGGGGCAGCAGCCCTTTCCGGTGGGCCGCCGTTTGCTGGTGATCCCCGGGGAAGGGGATCCGGTGCCCGAGGAATACGCCGGCCGTAAGGTGCTGCGTATCACACCGGGACTGGCATTCGGCACCGGGCACCACGAAACCACCCTCTTCTGCCTGCGGCAGCTGGAGGAGGCTGCCGGGGAGGGGACCGATTTTCTCGACGTGGGCACCGGGTCGGGCATCCTGGCCCTGGCCGCCGCCCTGCTGGGCTGCCCGCGGGTGGTGGGGACCGATATCGATCCCCAGGCCGTGGCGGTGGCCGCTGACAATATCGCCGGCCACCAGCTGGCCCACCGGGTGGACCTGCTGGTGAGCGCGGACCCCGGGGCAGCGCTCCGACGGTCCTTCCCCCTGGTGGCGGCCAACATTCTCGGCAGCACGCTGATCAGGATGGCGCCGGTGCTGGCCGGTCCGCTGCTGGAGCCCGGCGGCCGCCTGCTGCTGGCCGGCATCCTCGCCGGGGACGAGGAGCGTGAGGTGCTCGCCGCCTACCGCGCCCGCGGGCTGCACTGCCTGAACCGCGTGATCGACGGCGAGTGGGCCGGACTGGTGCTGACCAGGCCGCGCGGTTGAACGTCCCCGGGTCCCGGGGGTACAATTGCGGCAGACACGAAACAACCGAGGACGATTCAGCGGAGGCCAGACCAATGGCGAAAAAGGTAGGTGTTGTTCTTTCCGGCTGCGGCGTCTATGACGGAGCCGAGATCCACGAATCGGTGTGCACCCTGCTGGCCCTGGACGGGGAGGGGGCCGAGATCGTCTGTATCGCACCGGACAAGGACCAGGCCCACGTGGTCAACCACCAGAAAGGCGAACCGGAGGAGGGGGCGCGGCGCAGCGTGCTGGAGGAGTCGGCCCGCATCGCCCGGGGGCCGGTGCTGCCGCTGGCCGGCGTGACGGCCGCCGATTTCGACGCCCTGGTGCTGCCCGGCGGCTTCGGCGCCGCCAAGAACCTCTGCAGTTACGCCTTCCAGGGCGAGGACTGCGACGTCGACCCGGACCTCAAAAGGCTGCTGCTGGACTGCGCCGCCGCCGGCAAGCCCATCGGCGCCGCCTGCATTGCCCCGGCGGCGGTGGCCAAGGCTTTCGATGGTTCGGGGATCTCGCTGACCCTGACCATCGGCAACGACCCGGATACCGCCGCGGCCCTGGAGAAGTGGGGCGCGGTGCACCGGAACGCCGGGGCCGAGGAAGCGGTGGTGGACGCCGAGAACAAGGTGGTCAGCACCCCGGCCTACATGGTGGCCCAGCGGATCGGCGAGGTGAACACCGGTATAACCAGAATGGTCCGCGAAGTGCTCAAGCTCTGTTGAGCGGATAGGGGCCGGATGTCCTGCAAAAGGGTCTTTGTCCCGCCGGAAGCCATTGCCGCCAACCGTGCCGAGGTGCGGGGGGAGGAGTTCCACCACCTGGCCCGCGTCCGCCGGGTGCGGCCGGGCGCGGAGGTGGAGGTCTTCGACGGCCGGGGCCGGGGCTACCGGGGCCGGGTGGAGACCATCGGCCGGGACCGGCTGTCGGTGCTGCTGGAAACGGAGCTGCCCCCCGGCTCCCGCGAGCCGCTGCTCGATGTGGCCCTCTACCAGGCGCTGCCCGCCTCCCGCGGGGTGATGGAGGAGATCATCGCCCGGGCCACCGAACTGGGGGCCAGAAGCATCTCTCCGGTGGTCACCACCCGCAGCCGGGCGGCGCTGCTGGCCACCACCGAGGGCGTGGCCCGCCGGCTCCCCCGCTGGGAAAAGATCGCCCGCGATGCCTGCAAGTCCAGCGGCCGCTTCCGCCCGCCCCACCTCAGCCCGCCCCTGGCCTTTAGCCAGGCCCTGGAGGACGCCGCTTCCAGACCCGGATTACGGATCATCCCTGCCGAGCACGGAGTCCACCCGCCGCTGGACCGCTCGCTGTCCCAGGAAACGCCGGCGGAGACCGTCTCCCTGCTGGTGGGGCCCGAGGGCGGCTGGACCGCGGAGGAACTGGACCTGGCCCTGCAATCGGGGTTCCGGCCGGTCTCCCTGGGGCCCCGGATCCTGCGCACGGCCACCGCGGCGTTGGCCTCGCTGGTGGCGCTGCAGCTGGCCTTCGGCGACATGGGCTGATCCCGCGGCTCCCATCCCCTGATTTCCACAAAACTACCGATAATCTGGCGCTGCTCGTCTGCCGATACCAAGATAGAGATCCGCAAGAATTCTACCGGGGCAGCCGCCTGTTTTCCGTTTGCGCGAGCCGCGCCCGTGACTGGAGGTGAACGGTGCACATCAACGACCTGCTGAAAATGGCCATCGAACGCAATGCCTCGGACGTTCACCTCAAGGTGGGCCAGCATCCGGTGATCCGGATCAACGGAGACCTCTTTCCGCTGGTGGACATCAAGCGCCTGCTCTCGGAAGACACCGTGGCCATTGCCTCGAGCATCATGAACGACCGGCAGAAGGAACGGTTCAAGAAAAACCTGGAGATCGACATGGCCCATTCCGTAGCCGGACTGGGCCGCTTCCGCTGCAACATGTTCCAGCAGCGGGGCACGGTGGGCATGGTCTTCCGGGTGATCCCGGTGAAGATCCTCAGCATCGAGGCCCTCAACCTGCCCACGGTGCTGAAAAAGGTCTGCCAGGAGAAGCGGGGCATGGTGCTGGTCACCGGAACCACCGGCAGCGGCAAGTCCACTTCGCTGGCCGCCATGGTGGACCACATCAACGCCACGCGCAGCGAACACATCATGACCATCGAGGACCCCATCGAGTTCCTGCACCGCGACAAGCGGAGCCTGGTCAACCAGCGGGAGATCGACGTGGACACCCGCAACTTCTCCTGCGCCCTGCGCAGCGCCCTGCGCCAGGACCCCGACGTGATCCTGGTGGGGGAGATGCGGGACTACGAGACCATCGAGACTGCCCTGCTGGCCGCCGAGACCGGTCACCTGGTCTTCAGCACCCTGCACACCCTCGATGCCACCGAGACGATAAACCGCATCATCGCCATGTTCCCGCCGCACCAGCAGCAGCAGATCCGGCTGCAGCTGGCCGCCGTGCTCAAGGCGGTGATCTCCATGCGGCTGCTGCCCCGGGCGGACAAGGAGGGTCGGGTGCCGGCGGTGGAGGCGCTGATCGCCACCAACTATATCCGCGACTGCATCGAGGACCCGGATAAGACCAAACTGATCCACGATGCCATCGCCGCCGGCGTCTCGCAGTACGGCATGCAGACCTTTGACCAGTCGCTGTTCCACCTCTACAAGCAGGGGATGATCACGGTGGAGGAAGCGATCAAGCGGACGACCCGGCCCGACGAGTTCAGGCTGAAGATTCAGGGCATCCAGTCGACCTCCGACCTCGGTGCCGAGGTGGCCGAGCGGATGCTGGCCCAGGAAGCCGAGCAGATGAAGGCCGGCGGCTGATCCGGGCCGCGCAGCCCCTTGCGCTGCCTGCCGCCGCGCGTGATATCCTCTGATTCATGAACCAGGAAAAGGGTGAGGACACCTATGCCGCGCTCTATACCCGGGCGGTGAAGCTGCTGGCTGTACGGATGCGTTCCGAGGCCGAGCTGCGCACGCGCCTGGAAGCCGGCACCCGAGCTGCAGGCCCGGGGGATCCGCACACAGTGGCCCGGGTGCTGGTGCGGCTGAAGGAGCAGCGGTTGCTGGACGACCGCCGCTTTGCCGGCGAGGCCGCCCGCAGCCGCTTTGTCCACCGCAACCAGGGGATGCGACGGGTGCTGCTGGAACTGGGCCGTCTGGGCGTGGACGAGGTCGTTGCAGCCGAAGCGGCGGAGGAGGCTCAGCTGGAGGCCGGGGGCCGGGATGCCATCCTGCAGCGGGCGCTGGAGAAGCGGCTCAGGGTGGGCGGCCGGCCGAAGAACCGCAAGGGCCTGGTCCGCCTGATGCGGCACCTGGCCAACAACGGCCACCCGCCCGACGCGGTCAGGTCCCACCTGGCCCGGGAGTTCCCCGACCTGCTGGACTGGTGACCGGTTCAAATCCCATTGGGCTCGCCATTTTTATGGATTCAGAATCGTCCCGCCGCCACGTTCGTACCGTGGGTCATTCCCTCGAAGGCGTCGATAGCCATCCACTCCACCACCTCGCCCTGGAAGTAGCTGAAGACCTTGACCTGGGTATCAGCCTCCGGATCGGGGCCGCGGCCGGCGATCACGTCGTCGAGGCCGTCGCCGTTGATGTCGGTGCCGGTAAAGACGTTGACCCCGTAGCTCTGGGAACCGGTCAGCCAGGCAAAGAAACTGAAGTCCGACAGGGGAGTGACGGCGTCGCCGTCGTAGTTCCAGCCTCGGACGTGGGGACCGAAATTCTCGCCCGGACCGGCACCGGTGACGATTTCGTCCATACCGTCGCCGTCCACGTCGCCGCAGCTGACATTGACGCCGAACTTCAGTGTGCCGTATGCGAAGAAGCTGACTGCGGGAATGGCGGTGACTTCTCCGCCGTCCGCATTCCAGCCCCGGACATGGGGGCCGAACACCGCTCCGGGGCCCGCTCCGGTGACGATCTCGTCAAAACCGTCGCCGTCGATGTCGCCCGCAGCAACATTCACGCCCCACTTGGGGGTGCCATAGGCGAAGTAGTTGACGCCGGGCATCGGGGTGACGGCGGTGTTGTCGTAGGTCCAGCCGCGGACGTGTGGGCCAAAGACAGTGCCGGGTCCGGCGCCGGTGATGACCTCGTCACGTCCGTCACCGTCCAGGTCGCCGGCGGCCACGTTCACTCCGAACTTGTTCGTGCCGTAGGCGAGGAAGTTGAGGCCGGGCAGGGGAGTGCCGCTGCTGTTGAAGCCCCTTACATGGGGACCGTAGATGTTCCCGGGGCCGGGCCCGGTGAGGATCTCATCGACTATGTCACCATTGACATTGCCGCAGGTCACATTCGTACCGTGGTGGGGAGCGCCATAGGCCGAGAACTCGTATTCCATGGGACCGTGGTGGACCGGGAAATAGACACGCACCAGTGGCGGATTGTCATACCCGGCTCCGGGGCCGGTGACCAGGCGTATCCATGCTTCAGGACAGGGATAGTGATAGCCGAGGTCCACAGTTCCCGAATCCGGCACCTGGTCGGTGCGGGTGGTGCCGTCGACCAGTTCGGACAGCGGATCACCGGAGTCGATGCACGGGCTGTCCAGGGCCTGGCCGGAGGCGATCTGGCTGAGGTAGAAGAGACCTTCGGGACCGTTGGTGAAGACCGGGTCGGCGTCGATGTTGTTCTTGCCCGGCCAGCCGCCCTCGATGTCGCACCAGGAGAGATTTGCTTCGCCCGGTTCGATGGTGCGGATCTGGTCCGGGGTGTTGCCCCAGAGGATCGATTCGGTGATGACCGCTGTGGATCCCGCATTGCAGTACACAGCACCGGCCGTGGTGTCGGCGTGATTGTCGGCCATGGTGCAGCCCTCGATCCGGGGCGCGGCGTACAGGCAGTGGACCGCGCCGCCATACCCGCTGACATGATTCCCGGTCATCAGGTTGTTCTTCAGTAGGGGGGAGTTGTGAAGCACCCTCACCGCTCCGCCCATGAATGCCGTATTCCCCTGGATTCGGTTGCCCTCGATGACCGGTGATGAATACTCGCAGCTGATCCCTCCGCCGTAACTGTAACCAGTATTGCCGGTGATCACGTTGTCGGCGATCCTCAGGCCATCCGCGGTTTGGCAGAGGATGCCGTTTCCTCCCGTCTTGGCAAAAGTTTCGGCATAGTTGTCGGCGATGGTATTGTTGACGATATCGGTGCCGATCCCGCCGGTGCAGTAGATCCCGCCCCCACCATTGTAAGTTGTATTGGCGGTGATGGTGTTCTCCGAGATCAGGAAGCGGCTGAAAGAACTGTGGAGGCCGGCGCCGAGGCCGCCGGTGTTGTCGGTGATGGTGTTGCCGGAGATTATGCCTTCACAACTGTGACAGTAAATTCCACAACCGGTGCATCCCTCGATACGGCAGTCGAGGACGTTCACCGTTGCGAGCAGGGCGTAGATGCCGCCACCCCGTGAGGCCCTGCTGGACTCGATGATGCAGAATTCGACAGTGATCGCAGAAGCATAGGCGTAGACGGCCCCGCCTTCCCCCGTCCCGTGGCCCCCCCCCATCCCGTTGATGATCGTGAACCCCTGCAGCAACGTGCCCGCCCCCTCGCCCGAGACGATGCGGAAGCCCTGGTGCGGATTGGTCGGGGAGGAGTTGCAGTCGATGGTGCAGGTACTCCGGCCCGTTTTCGGAGCGGACGGTGATCGGTTCCCCCCGGAACTCGATGTCCCGGTTCCCTTCACCGGTGTACGTGCCGTCGGCCACGAGCACCGTGTCACCGGCCGCGGCGGCATCGATACCGGCCTGGATGGTGGGCTGGTCGGCGGGGACGTGGATGGTGGCGGCATGGGCCGGGAGACAGACAATTCCCAGCAGGAGGGTCGGGATGGCGGTTCTGATCCACCTCGCCATGTAAACTCCTTGCGGAAAATCGCAGGACTATGGAGCGTAGCCGGTCACCGTGATGAGATCATACGCGCTGGAACCGGCCGGCGGGTAGGGCGGCTGGTTGTAGGGCGCCGGCGTCACATCCTCGGCAATGAGCGTGAACCGATTGTCTCCCCGCAAGGTGGCATACGGGGGCAAATACTGCATCCAGCTCCGCACATGGTTGCTGCCGCCGGCGATGTTGGTATAACCGGCACGCCAGGAGGCGAAGCTCGCCCCGCCGGCCAGGTCGATGTCGATGCGGGCGGCAATCTTCCGGGTCATATCGGGGTAGTGGTTGAACAGGGTGGCGGTCATCAGGCTGCTGAAGGGCAGGGTGCCCGAAGCGGGAGTGCAGGTGAACGACGCACCCACCGAGCTCCAGGCCGCGGCGTGGTAGCCCATATCCACCGTGCCCAGGTCGCGGATACGGTCGCTGCGGGTGGTGAGCTGGTGGAGGCAAGTCCACCAGCCGTTCTCCTGGTAGCAGACGTCATCAGCAGGACCATTGCCGGTGTCGAGACAGGGGCTGTCCACGGCCTGGCCGGCGCTGGTCTGGGACAGCAGGTAGTCTCCGCCGGGCCCGGTGACAAAGAGGGGGTCGCTGTCGATGTTGCCGGTGCCGCTCCAGCCGCCCATCACGTCGGAATATTCGACGAGGGCCATCCCTCCCGACATTCCGCTGATCTGGTCGAACCCCATAATGCTGGTGTTGTTCCAGAGAACGCAGTTGGTGCAGGTGATTCCGGAGTACTCATCAACAAAAACAGCGCCACCAATCCACCCGGCGTCATTGTCCGCCAGGGTGCAGTTGATGAGCTCGGGAAAAGCGCCGTAGTAGCAGGAGATTCCTCCTCCTCCGATATCATTGGCCTCGAAATCCGTTCTGTTTCCCACGATTAGATTGTTGATGATCAGCGGTGATCCCCCCCAACAGCCAATCGCCCCACCACTCAGGAAGGATTCATTATCATAGAAGACATTGTCCAGAACCAGTGGGGAGCCTCCAGTGGTGGAGAGAGCGCCACCGTCATCATCGCACCAGTTCCCGGAGAAGTAGTTCCCCCGGATCACAGTGGTGTTCCCACAGGCAATGGCACCGCCCGAATCACCCGGGGAGACGTTGTCGATGAACGAGTTGTCCAGGATGCTGGGGCTTGCATCCCCGCAGTAGATTGCCCCGCCGCTGCCCGGGGGGAAGGATCTGCTGCCGTTGGCGATGGTGAACCCCTGGATGACACTGCCCGGTCCCTCTCCGCTGTCCAGCTGGAAACCCCAGTGGCCCTGGAGGTCGATTGTGCAATGGTCGCGCCCGTTGGCCGAGATGAGGGTCACGGCCTTTCCGTGAAAGTCGATATTCCAATTGCCCTCGCCGGTGTACGTGCCGTCGGCCACCAGCACCGTGTCGCCATCCAGCGCCAGGTCGATGCCCGCCTGGATGGTGGGCTGGTCGCCGGGGACGTTGATGGTGGCGGCAACGGAAGGTAGGGCTGCGATCAAGAAAAGGCAGGCAAAACAGGTCAGCGAATTCTTCATCAGCACCCTCCATGATTGCAATTGATCGAAATTATACACCTGCTCCTGCGGTAAACGGCAGGAAATCTCAACTGAGACATTGTCCATGAATTGAACGCGCCGATCAAAATCGCCCCGCCGCAACATTTGTTCCGTGGGTCAGACCGGGGAATGCCTCCAGTGACAGCCACTGGCTGACCGCAGTCCCTTCGTAGGTAAAGACCTTGATCTCGGTGTCGGCGTCCGGACCAGGGCCGCGGCCCGCCACCAGTTCATCACGGCCGTCACCATCCAGGTCGACCCCTGTAAAGACATTCACTCCAAAGCTGAGCGGCTCGGTCTTCCAGGCAAAGAAACTGAATCCGGGCAGGGGTGCAATGGCATTGTCGTCGTAATTCCAGCCGCGGACGTGGGGGCCGAAGACCGCGCCCGGGCCTGCGCCGGTGACGATCTCGTCGATACCGTCGCCATCCACGTCGCCGCAGCTGACGTTGACGCCGAACCTGTTGGTGCCGTAAGCGAAGTAGCTGACCCCGGGGATGGCTGAGACCGACGGGTTGCCGTCCACGTTCCAGCCACGGACATGGGGCCCGTACACCGCTCCTGGCCCCGTCCCGGTGACGATCTCGTCGAACCCGTCACCGTCAATGTCACCCGCCGTCACGTTGACGCCCCACTTTGGTGTGCCGTAGGCGAAGAAACTCACCCCCGGGATTGGTGTGACACCCGATGGGCCATTGTAAATCCAGGCACGGACGTGGGGACCAAACACCTCTGCCGGTCCGGCGCCGGTGATGATCTCGTCGCGGCCGTCACCGTCCAGGTCTGCGGCATCCACGTTCACACCGAACCTGTTCGTGCCGTAGGCGAAAAAGTTGAGGCCGGGCAGGGGAGTGCCGCTGCTGTTGAAGCCCCTCACATTGGGGCCGTAGATGTCCCCGGGGCCGGGCCCGGTGAGGATCTCATCGACCATGTCACCATTGATATCGCCGCAGGTCACATTCGTACCGTAGTGGGGAGCGCCATACGCCGCGAACTCGTATTCCAGAGAACCGTGGTGGACCGGGAAATAGACACGCACCAGTGGCGGATTGTCATACCCGGCGCCGGGGCCGGTGACCAGGCGGATCCATGCTTCAGGACAGGGGTAGTGATAGCCCAGGTCCACAATTCCCGAATCCGGCAGCTGATCAGTGCGGGTGGTGCCGTCGACCAGTTCGGACAGCGGGTCACCGGAGTCCACACAGGGGCTGTCCAGGGCCTGGCCGGAGGCGATCTGGCTGAGGTAGAAGAGACCTTCGGGACCATTGGTGAAGACCGGGGCGGCGTCGAAGTTGCCCTCGCCTTCCCAGCCATCCTGTATGTCGGACCAGGTGACCAGGGGCATGCCGGGATCGATGAAATGGATCTGGTCCGGGCTGTTGCCCCAGAGGATCGAGTTGGTGATCAGGGGTGCGGAGCTGGAACTGCTGTACACGGCCCCGGCAAAGGTCTCCGCCGAGTTGCCGGACATGGTGCAGCCGGTGATGACCGGAGAGGCGTTACGGCAGTGGATGGCGCCGCCATACCAGTCGGCGTGGTTGGCAACAAAGAGGTTGTTTTCCACTGTGGGTGAAGATCCGAGCAAGCGGAGCGCTCCGCCGGCAGGGGCAGTGTTATCTTCGAATGTGTTGCCACTGATGATAGCGGATGCGGCGGTGCAGTCCAGGCCTCCTCCGGATTGGTAGGCACTGTTTCCGGTGATCACGTTGTTTGTGAAGGTCAGGGTGTTTGAAGAGTAGTAAAATATGCCGCCGCCGGCGCCAAAGTAGTCGATTTCGGTCACCACGTTGTTGGCAATCTCGTTCCCCTCGATCACAACACCGCTGCTGCTGTAACAAAAGATGCCGCCCCCGGCGTCATAGGCTTCATTGTCGACGATACTGTTCCCAATGATCCGCACCCCGGTATCAAAGCAACATATGCCACCACCGCCCCAGCTGGAGTCGTTGCCGGTAATCACGCAGTTAAGAATCTCCGCCGAGGAGTCCTCGAGGAAAATGCCGCCGCCGTACCACGCACGGCAGGATTCAATGATGCAATCTTCGATCCTCGGTGAAGCGCCCGAGACATAAATGCCGCCGCCCTTTGCATCCCAGGTACCGTATACCACCCCATTGATGATCCGGAATCCCTGCAGCAGGGAATCCGGCCCTTCACCGTTGGTGAAGAGGAATCCGCGGAAGGCGTAGCGGCCTGCCTCGGCGCAGTCGATGGTGCAGTCAGCCGGACCATTCTCGGACCGCACCGTAATCGCTTTGCCCTTGAAGTCGATGTTCTGGTTGCCACCGCCGGTCCAGGTGCCGTCGGCCACGAGCACCGTGTCACCGGCCGCGGCAGCATCGATCCCGGCCTGGATGGTGGGCTGGTCGGCGGGGATGCGGATGGTGGCTGCAGTGGCCGGAACTGTGAAGAGACAAACAATGATCAGCCCGAGCACCGGAGCGGTCTTCATCGATACATCCATTTGGAGATTGAAGTTGCTTTGATCGTTCATCGCTAACGTCTAAACATAGTGTCTCTCCTGTCTATTGTCCATGAAAGTGAAGCCGGACCCGATTGCGGAATCCCGGGCTATTTTTCCTGTCTCGGCAGCTTCTCCGGTTGACATCCGCCCCTCGCACAAATGATCATTGGGCTTCCCACGGGCAGCAGTGAGGGTCGCGGTTGGTCGATCCACGTTGCTGTTACTCGTAACCGGATGAAAGGAACTTTCCGATGGAAGGCAACCGGGTCCGCGAGACCTTTATCGAGTTTTTCAAGAAGCATGGCCACCGCTACGTGCGCAGCTCGTCGCTGGTGCCCCACGAGGACCCCACGCTGCTCTTCGCCAATGCCGGGATGAACCAGTTCAAGGAGATCTTCACCGGGGCGCGGCAGTCGGAGTACGCCACGGCGACCTCGCACCAGAAGTGCGTCCGGGCCGGGGGCAAGCACAACGACTTCGAGATCGTGGGCCGCAGCCGAAAGCACCAGACCTTCTTCGAGATGCTGGGCAACTTCTCCTTCGGTGACTACTTCAAGGAACGGGCCATCGAGCTGGCCTGGGACCTCTGCCTCAACGGCTACGGCCTCGACCCGAAAGACATCTGCGTCTCGGTGTTCCGCGAGGACGATGAGGCCTACAAGCTGTGGAACGAAAAGGTCGGCGTGCCGGCGGAGAAGATCTACCGCCTGGACGAGAAGGACAACTTCTGGGCCATGGGCGATACCGGTCCCTGCGGGCCCTGCTCCGAGATCTTCATCGACTACGGCCCCGGTGAAAACGGCCAGTGGGCCGACGAGGACCCGGCCGGGGACAGCGACCGCTTCGTCGAGTTCTGGAACCTGGTCTTCATGGAGTTCGAGCGGGACGAAGCCGGGAAGATGACCACACTGCCCCGGCCCTGCATCGACACCGGCATGGGCCTGGAGCGGATGACCGCCATCCTCCAGGGGGTGGAGGGCAACTTCCAGACCGACCTTTTCCGGCCGCTGATCGACAGCATCGCCAGTGAGGTGGGTGCTGAATACGGCGCCGGCGGCGAGACCGATGTCTCCTTCCGGGTCATCGCCGACCACTTGCGGTCCATCACCTTCCTGGTCAGTGACGGGGTGCTGCCGGCCAACGACGGCCGCGGTTACGTGCTGCGCAAGATCATCCGCCGGGCGGTGCGCCACGGCAAGCTGCTGGGCACCACCGACCCCTTCCTCTGCCGGCTCACCGGCACGGTGGCCGACATGATGGCCGGGGCCTACCCCGAGCTGGACGAGTCGCGGAACTTCGTCTCCAGGGTGGCCCTGTCCGAGGAGGAGCGGTTCGAGCGGACCCTGGCCAAGGGGATGAAGCTGATCTCCGACCTGCTGGGACGGCTGAAGAGCGACGGGGTGGCGGTGATCCCCGGTGAAGAGGCGTTCAAGCTCTACGACACCTTCGGTTTTCCGCGGGATCTGATCGACGAGATCGCCTCGGACGCTGGTCTCACCGTGGACCATGCCGGGTTCGGCACGGCGCTGACCCGCCAGCAGGAGCGGTCGGCCTCGGCGGCCCGGGAGAAGGAGGCCAAGGGGGATGCCATGGCCGCCCTGCTCAAGGGTGTGCCGGCCAACCGAGTTTCTCGGCTACGACGGCACAACGGCCCGGGACTGCCGGGTCACCGCGCTGCTGGATGCTGAGGGGGCCCGGGTGGACCAGCTGGAGCAGGGGGCCGGGGGAACCCTGGTCCTGGACCGCACGCCGTTCTACGGCGAAGCGGGGGGCCAGGTGGGGGACAAGGGGACGCTGGACGGGGACGAGGCGGCGCTGCGGGTCACCGGCGCCCGGCGTCTGGGCGACGACTACATCCTGCACCAGGTGCAGGTGCTGTCGGGCACGGTGCGCGAGGGCGACCGGCTGGACTGCCGGGTGGACCAGGGGCTGCGCCGCTCCACCATGGCCAACCACACCGCCACCCACCTGCTGCAGGCGGCGTTGCGCTCGGTGGTGGGCGACCACGTCAAGCAGGCCGGTTCCATGGTGGCCCCGGACCGGCTGCGTTTCGACTTCACCCATTTCTCGCCCATCGAGGACGGGGACCTGCGGCGCATCGAGCGCGAGGTGAACGACGTGGTGCGCAGCGACCTGCCGGTGGAGACCGCCGTTTCCGACATGGAGGAGGCGGTGGCCGGCGGGGCCATCGCCCTCTTCGGCGAAAAATACGGCAGCGAGGTGCGGGTGGTCAGCGTGGGCGAATACTCCCGGGAGCTGTGCGGCGGCACCCATTGCGGCCGCACCGGGGAGATCGGGCTGTTCAAAATCCTCTCCGAGAAGAGCATCGCCGCCGGCGTGCGCCGGGTGGAGGCGGTGACCGGCAGGAAATCGCTGGAGATCTTCCAGGACCAGCAGGCGCTGGTGGAGGACGCCGCCCGGGCGGTGAAGAGTTCGCCGGCTACCCTGGTGGAGGACCTGGGCCGGGTGCAGCAGCAGGCCAGGGATCTGGGCCGGGAGGTGGAGAAGCTGAAGATGCAGCTGGCCTCGCGGCCCGAGAGGGGCGGCGAGGAAAGCGGCCCGCTGGAGATCGGCGGAGTGAAGGTGCTGCTGCACCGGGCCGACGACCTGAAGCCGCCGGAGCTGCGCAATCTGGCCGACACCCTGAAAACGAGGATCGGATCGGGGCTGGTGGTCCTCGGCGGGGTCAGCGGAAAAAAGGTGGCCCTGCTGGTGCTGGTGACCCCCGATCTCACCGATCGTATCGATGCAAAAAAGGTGATCGGTGAGCTGGCGCCGATCATCGGCGGGGGAGGGGGCGGCCGTCCCGATCTGGCCCAGGCCGGGGGTAAGCATCCCGACGGTTTGCCAGAATTGCTGGAAAAAGCACCGGAGATCCTCGAAAAACTGCTGGGCTGACCATCCCCGGACCATCAAATTCCGGCTCAACCGCCGGCCGTTTCATGCCGATAGAGTGAACGAGAAACCTATCGGCAACCCGGCCGCGGAGAGCTAGAACGAGATGCCCTGCATGCGAGCGACAGGATCGGTTTTTGCGGCGCGGTATCTCTGCCTGACCCTGCTTTTCTCGTTTTTTGCCGCCGGCGCCATGGCCGATATCTACCGCGTGGTTCAGCCCGACGGCAAGGTGGTCTTCACCAACCGCCAGCCGAAGCACGGCGCGCGCTGTGAAACGGTGGTGCGTACCACACCGAGACGCCGGCCCGCCGGCAAGAATCTGGCCGCGCTGATGAAACCGGGCAGCGGCAGGGCCTGGTACTACCTGCCGAAGATCGAATCGATCTGCAGCCGCTACGGGATGGACCCCCGGCTGGTGGTTTCGGTGATCGAGGTGGAATCCGGTTTCAACCCCGTGGCGGTGTCCCCCAAGGGCGCCCAGGGGCTGATGCAGCTGATGCCGGAGACAGCGCGCATGCTGGGGGTCTCCGACGCCTTTGACCCGGACCAGAACCTGCACGGCGGCATCCGCTACCTCAGCTACCTCCACGACCTGTTCAACCAGGACCTCTCCCTGGCCCTTGCGGCCTACAATTCCGGCGAGGGCCGGGTCAAACGGCTGGGCCGCGTGCCGCGGATCACCGAGACCGTCAACTACGTCGACAAGGTGACCCGCCTCTACCTCGGCCCGGGGAACAGCCCGGTGCAGCGAGCGTCCTTCTGATCCCAGGTACAGGACCTGAACCGTGAAAACAGCGGACTGTCACCGCTTAGGAGACCAGCAGGCCCATGGAGGCCAGCAGGGTCATGCCGGCGGCGTAGAGCAGCAGGATGACCATGGAGTGGGGGCCGAGGCGGTTGAAGAAGAGGCGGCTGGTCGGTCGGCCGATGCCGTGGAGCACCACCATGGTCATCAGGGCGCCCAGCAGCGAGGTGTAGAACACGGCCCGGCCGGAGTAGAGCAGCAGTGGCCCGTGAAAGTAGCAGCCGTCGGCCAGGAAGATGATCACCATGTTGAAGATGTTCGAGCCGAGGATGTTGCCCACCGCCAGGTCGGCGGCCCCCATCCGGGCGGCGCTGATGGTCACCACCAGCTCGGGCAGGGAAGTGGCCACGGCGATGAGGAACATGCCGACGAAGTTGTCGGTGATCATGAACTGGTGCCCGGCGATGTGCAGCGGCGTTTCGGAAATGATGTCGCCCAGCACGGTCATGCGGTAGCCGAAGACCACGATCACCGCCGAGGCGGCGCCGAACACGGCGTAGATGCGTGAGAGCTTCAGCCCACCGGCGGTGGCCGCGGGGGACTGTGCCTTGCTGACCTTCTGTTCCGCCCGGCCCACCTTGAAGATGCGCCACATGGCCCAGAGGTAGATGGCGCCGAGCAACAGGCTGTCCAGACCAATGGGAATGCGGCTGTAGGTTTCAAATGCCTGGCCCCGGTCCTGGGCCAGGTTGAAGAAGAGGGCCGCCGCGGCCACCACCAGCATCATCGCCGTGCCGGTCCAGGCGCTTCCCCGGTGGCCCGGGTCGGCATCGGCCAGCACGGCCCGGCGGCGGACCAGGAAATCGAGCATCACCAGCACCAGCACGTTGAAGAGGTTGCTGCCGATCACGTTCTGCAGCGCGATGTCCGGCTCGCCGAGCCAGGCGGAGGAGCAGGCGGTGACAACTTCGGGCAGGGAGGTGACCACCGACAGCAGTACGGCGCCCACCCAGAGGCGGCCCAGGCCGGTTATCTCGGCGATCCGGTCGCCATAGCGGGTCAGCTTGGTGCCGGCGAAAACGATGGCCGCCGCGCAGAGAAAAAACTGGGTCCAGATGAATTGACTGTTCCAGTCCATGGGCTCCCTCTTCCGTTCCGGGGCTCCGGAACAGGGTGTCCAGCGGCCGCGGCAGGGCGGTATCGGTACCGTAAGCATCCGGCGTGAGTCAACGAAGCGGCGCAGCCGCTTGCCCGGCCGGGAGACGGCGGACTAAGATAACCGGGAGATCAACGAGGAGCCTCCGGGAATGCATGTGACACTGGTCTATCCGCCGGCCGCGGAAGTGCGGCAGCCCTATCCCGCCCTGCCCGCCCTGGGCGGCTATCTCCGGGACCGGGTGGGCTGCCGGGTGACCCTGGTGGACGCCAACATCGACGCCTTCCACCACTTCACCTCGGCCGGCCGCCTGCGCCGTTCCGCGGAGCGGCTGCAGGACGAACTGCAGGCGCTGGAACGGCGCCCCGCGCTGGAGCCGGCGGAGCAGCGCCGCTATCTCGACCTGATCAACGTGGTTTTCGACGGCCCGGCCATCGCCGCCGGCACCGCCGCGGCCCGGGAGACCATGACCCGCTGGGGCCCCTTCATGGACCCCGACGCCTACCACGACGCCGTGTTCACCCTCAACCGGGCGCTGCAGCTGGTCTCCACCGAGTTCTCGCCGGCATCCTACGACTCGTTCGGTTTCCGGCTGGACGGCCGGGAAAGCGAGGTGGCAGGGCTGCTGCAGGCGGCGGAGGACCGGCGGGTCAACCCCTTCGTGGACTATTTCGCGGAGGTGACCGTCCCCGCCATTCTGGACGGCGGGCCCCAGGTGGTGGGGCTGTCGGTGGGCTACATCGACCAGCTGCTGCCGGCCATGACCCTGGCGCGGCTGCTGCGCGAGGCGGCCGGGCCCGACCTCTGCCTGGTACTGGGCGGTGCGCTGCTGCTCTCCCTGGAGGAGGTGATCCGC
Organism: uncultured Acidobacteriota bacterium; assembly: GCA_963836075.1. Taxonomy (GTDB): domain Bacteria; phylum Acidobacteriota; class JAQAZP01; order JAQAZP01; family JAQAZP01; genus JAQAZP01. Next base: position 616,158 of record CAWIIB010000001.1, on the reverse strand, counting down.
ACCGAACCGGCGCTGTTCACCCATGTCAACGGCTACGTGCTGCACGACGGCGAGGAACCGCTGGCCCGGCTGGTGGAACAGTGGCCCGCCGGAGACCTGGGGCAGGTGCCCAACCTGCTCCACCTGGACCGCAGCGGGACAGTGCAGGGCACGGCGCAGCAAAGCGCGGCGCCGGCTGACGGGTACCCCACTCCGGCCTACGAGTTGATGCCCCTGGACCGCTACCTGACGCCGGAGGTGGTCTACCACCTCCAGTCGTCACGGGGCTGCTACTGGAACCGCTGCGCCTTCTGCACCCGGCCGGTGCTCACCCCGGACCGCAACTTCCGCAAGCGCCGCACGCCCCAGGTGCTGGCCGACGTGGACCGCCTGCGGGAGCTGGTGGGGGCCCGGCTCTTCGCCTTCTACGACGATTCGGTGCCGCCGGCCACCCTGCGGGAAATCGCGGATCATTTGCGCCGCACGGCGCCCGATGCCCGCTGGTATGCCGAGGTGAAATTCGAGCCGATCTACACCCGGGAATTTCTGCAGCAACTGCGGGAGGGCGGCTGCCGGATGCTCTTCTACGGCCTGGAGTCGGCCTCCCAGCGCGTCCTCGACCTGATGGACAAGGGGATGAAGATCGAGGTGGCCGGGGAGATCCTCGACCACTGCGAGGAACTGGACCTGCCGGTGGTGCTGGGCTGGTTCGTCGGTTTCCCCGGCGAGCGGCCGGAAGACCACCAGGCCACCCTCGATTTTATCGAGCGCCACCACCGGACGGTGGTCAAGGCCGACCCGTTGCGCTTCACCCTCTACCGCCACTCGCTGGTCTACCGGGAGGCCGGTTCGTACGGCATCACCCGGATCATCGAGGACGGGCGGGGCCCGCTGGCCCTCAGCGCCGCAGGGTACGAGGTGCAGGAGGGGCTGATCACCGCCAACCAGGCGGCCGCCCTGGCCGGCCGGGCCGGGATGCGCCTCTCCCGGCTGGGCCTGATGGAATCCCGCTCGGAGAGCCACCTCTTCCTCGCCGTCTGCCGGGCCGGAGGCGCCGGCTTTCCCCGCCGGTCCCGGGAGCGGTTCCTCGCCCTCCGCCCGCGGTTCAGCGGCCGGCTGGAGGAGCGACAGCTGGCTTTTCCCCTGGACCGCCTGATGGCCGAAACCCGCTCGCGGGAGATCCGGGTGGAGGGCCTGGTGCGGCTGCGGGGGGAGGCCTTCCGCCCGCAGATCGAGGCCCAGGTGCTGGAGTTGGGCGCCGCGGTTCCCCGCGGCCCCTGGCCCTTCCTGGTGCACAGCGAGAGCCGGTCCAAGCTCACCGGCCAGGAAACGCGGGTGCTGGAACTGTGCGACGGGCGACGGGCGGTGGGCGAGATCATCCAGCTGCTGGCCGCGGCGGAGCCGCCGCTGGGCGAGGATCTGATCTACCCCTGCATCACCGAGGCGCTGCGCAAGGGCATCCTGCAGCTGAACTGATCACTGGAGGTAGCCCAGGGCGCGCAGACGGGCCTTCATCCGCTCGTCCAGTTCCGGCCCGCCGTCCGCTTCGTTTTTCTCCAGCGACTGGTTGAACGCCTCCTGCCGGCGGAGGTGCTCGCGGAGCCCTTCCTTGAGCCGGGTGACGATCTCCGGGTGGTCCGCGGACAGGTCGTGGGTGGCGCCGGGATCGGTCTCCAGGTCGTAGAGTTCAACGGTGCCGCTGTTGTCCGAGGTGATCAGGCGGTAGCGGCCGTCATCCACCGACTTCTTCTCCCCGAAATAGATCAGGGCTTCGCCAAAGCTGGGCCGGTGCCCTTCCTCCACGCCCTGCATCAGCGGCAGCAGGCTCGATCCCTGCCCCTCGGCCAGGGGCGGGAGTCCGAGCATGTCGAGGATGGTGGGGGCCATGTCGATCAGCCGGACCTGGGTGGATACCTGCTGCACCTGCGGCACTTCCGGAGGTCTGATGATCAGCGGCACGTGGGTCAGTTCGTCGAACAGGGTGTGGCCGTGACCCACGTTCTCGTGGTCCCAGAACTCCTCGCCATGATCGGAGGTGAAGACCACCAGGGTGTTGGACAGGAGACCCAGCTCTTCCAGCGATTGCATCAGCCGGCCGAACTGCTCGTCGGTGTACTGCACCTCCAGGTCATAGAGGCGCCGCAGGTGGCGGCGGTCTTCCGCTTCCAGCATCCGGCCGCGGCGCAGCTGATTCACATTGCCCGACCTCGTGGGCGGCAGCCGGCCCTTGTACCCCTGGGCGGCCATGGCGCGGAACCGGCCCAGCGGGGCATAGGGATCGTGGGGGTCGATGACGTGAACCCAGAGGAAGAAGTTGCTTGTGGAATGCTGGTGCAGAAAGCGGATCGCCCGGTCCACCATCTCGGCCGAGTCGTGGGTGTTCGGGGCCTGGAGAAAGTCGGGCTGGAACCGGCGGACGATGCGGACCCAGACGCAGTTCAACCAGTATTCGGACGCCCCCTCCTCCCAGACGTGGTTGTAGCCCTGGAAGCCCTGGTTCAAACCGAAGTCTTCGGTGAGCCAGGCATTGCAGATCACCGCCTGGGTCAGGAAGCCGGCGGCGGCCAGTTCTTCGGCCAGTGTCCGGCGGGCGCTGTCCAGCCGGTGGTTCGACCGGACCACTCCCTGCCCGCTGGGATGGATCGCGGTCATCATCGAGCAGATGGAGGGGAGGGTCCAGGGGCACTGGGCCTGGACATCGTCGAACCGTGTTCCGGCTGCGGCCAGCCGGGCCAGGTTCGGAGTGCGGGATGTCTCGGGATCGTCAAGGTCCAGGGCGTCCCCCCGCAGGGTGTCCACGGTATAGAGGATCACGTTCCGGTTGCCCGGGACCGTGTGGGTCGTCGAATCGTCGGCTGTGCTGCCCATGAAGGCCAGGGGGAGAAAGGTGCCGGTGACCAGACCGGCGGCGGCCAGGCCGAACCACCAGCGGATGGCCCGGCGGCGCGAAGGCTGCCGGCTCAGCCACTTGCGGAGCAGCAGTACCAGCAGGGCGAAAACCACAACGGTGACGGACAGGCCGATGGAAAAACCGGTGTTGCCGCCCAGGGGATGGTCCTCGTTGCGAAAGACCCAGCAGGAGGCCGGTACGGCGGGCAGTGCAATGGTGATCGCCGACAGGGCCAGGGCCGGGATGATCGTCCGGCCGGCGAAACGCCGGGACAGGACATGGAAGGCCACCCCGGCCAGCAGGGCGGCGCCAACCAGGCCCAGCAGGCCGAAGACCCCGTCCAGCTTCAGCAGCAGGTTCAGATTGAACGCGGGGAAGGTGCGGAAGGCGCCAAAGATCAGCACCGCGCCCCCGCCGGCCAGCCCGGCCAGCAGGGGGCCGAACCACTGATCCGGGGAGTCGGAGATCGATCTTCTCCTGCGTTGCCAGAACCAGAGTCCCAAGGCCGGGATCAGGGCCAGCAGGGCCATCAGCAGGCTGTCGGCCAGCACCGGGGTGAAGAAGACGTGGACCAGCTTGCTCAGGCCGGTGATGCTCACATCTCCGGTGCGGGCGCGGGAGATGGTGACCGCCGACAGGCCTTCCTGGAGCCCCGCCAGCAGGCCGAAGAAAAACCCGGTTCTCAGTCCTCGTCCAACGGCATCGTGAATACTGATCCTGTTCATCGCGCCTCCTGATCTTCCACCTGCCTGCTGCAGGCAGATTATTCTACCCAAATGCAAACCCTCCGGTCGAGGGGTTACGCTTTGACTCCCACCGGCACGGTTTATATAATCCGATTCCGGACTGGCTGTGGCTCCGACAGATCCCCTGGTCCGGGTGAGCGATCCTGGATACCGCTGATCACCGGGAGCTGAAATGAACCTGCCCATTTTTCTGACCCTTTTTCGCATCTTTCTGGTGCCCTTCCTGGTGGTGGTGCTGCTGACCAAGTTCGAGGGCAAGGAGCTGCTGGGCGGCGCCATTTTTCTGCTGGCCGTGAGCACCGACTGGCTGGACGGCTACCTGGCCCGCAAGCGGGACCAGGTGACCACCCTGGGCAAACTGCTCGACCCGCTGGCCGACAAGCTGCTGATCAGCGCCGCCTTTATCTCTCTGGTGGAAGTGGACCACACCCTGGTGCCGGCCTGGATGGTGGTGGTGATCGTCGGGCGGGAACTGGCGGTGAGCGGGTTCCGCAGCATCGCCTCCGTCGAGGGACAGGTGATCGCCGCGTCGGCCCTGGGCAAGTACAAGATGATCTCCCAGTCGGTGACCATCATCTTTCTCATTCTGGCCAAACTGCTGTTCAGCCACGAGATGGTGCGGCTGGTCGGACAGTCCCTGCTCTGGGTGGTGATTTTGCTGGCCATCGCCTCGGCCGTTGACTACGGAATCAAGTTCTGGCACCTGATAAGTCCCAAACTGCAATATAGAAAAGAAGGTTGAGCCCCGTCATGGCCGACCAGACCAGCGAAGGGCCGGGCAAGGAGAAGGCGCCGCGCAGCATCATCTCGCGAATGCGGCGGATCTTCATCACCGGGCTGGTGATCCTGCTGCCCCTGCTGATCACCATTACCCTGCTCTACTTCCTGTTCAAGATCATCAACGCCTATATCACGCCGCTGGTGCGCCGTTTGATCGACCTCATCGTCTCCGGGGTGTTCGGCGCCGCCCTGCGCGACTGGGAGCCGTTTATCCGTTCGCTGACCATCCCCATCGGTCTGCTGCTGACCCTGCTGCTGGTCCTGCTGGTGGGCGGCCTGGGCACCAATCTCATCGGCCGCCGGATCCTCAGAGCCCTGGATCAGCTGATCCTTCGCATTCCCCTGGTGAAGAGCGTGTACGGCGCCGCCCAGCAGCTGATGCAGTCAATCCGTATGAGCCACTACGCCGGTTTCTCGCGGGTGGTGCTGGTGGAATACCCTCGCCGGGGGATCTGGACCATGGGCTTCCTGACCCAGGAATACCCCGGGGGCGTTGACCGCTACCTCCAGGGCGAGCTGATCAGCGTCTTCCTGCCCACCACCCCCAACCCCACATCCGGCTGGTTGGTGGTGACGCCACGGTCCGAGGTCCGGCTGCTGGACCTCTCCATCGAGGACGGCGTGAAATTCATCATCTCCGGCGGCATCGTCGGTCCGGCCCTGATCAACTGCTCCACCCTGATCGAGGGCGGGGAGGATACGGGGCCCGAGACACACCCTGATCCCTGATCCCCCGCTCACGTTGTCAAGCCGTGGCCCCATACGGTATTATTTTCGGGACATCCTTATCACCGAAACAGATGAGCTGCACCCCGGGCCATGAAAGTTGAAATCATCCTCATCGGCTCCGAACTCCTGGCCTCCGGGTTTCGGGAGACCAATTCCGTCTACCTCACCGGTCAGCTGGAGCGGATCGGTCTGCCGGTCAGTGTGATGACCAGGGTGGGGGACGATGACCAGGCCCTGGAATCGGTATTCCGCTCGGCGGTCCGCCGGTCCAACCTGGTGCTCGCCGCCGGCGGGCTGGGACCCACCGAGGACGACCTGACCCGCCGGATGGCGGCCCGGGTGCTGGGCCGCACCCTGGTGCTCAACGAAAAGGTGCTGCAGCAGATCCGTGCGCGCTTCGCCGCGCAGCAGCTGTCCATGCCGCCGTCCTGTGAGCGTGAGGCGCTGCTGCCCATGGGCGCCCGGCCGCTGGAAAACCGCCTCGGAACCTCCCCCGGGCTGCGGCTGGAAGAGAAGGGGTGTGAGATCTTTCTGCTCCCCGGGGTCCCGGCGGAACTGCGGGACATTTTTGCCCGGCACGTGGTCCCCTCGCTGCGCGGCCGTCACGACGGCGGGGTGGTGGAGCTGCGGGCGCTGCGGGTGACCGGCCTGAGCGAACCGGAGGTGGACTCCCGGCTGCGGGAGCTCTACCCCGATCCCTCCGGTCCCATCCGGGTCAGCCTGCTGGCCTCCCCGGGCCAGATCGAGGTGCAGCTGCGCGGAGTGGACCGCCGTGCCGCCCGACTGGGTGACCGGATGGACCGGCTGGCCCGGAGTTTTGCCGGGCGGCTGGGCAGCCACTGTTTCGGTTCCGGCGATGACTCCCTGGAAGAGGTGGTGGGCGGTCTGCTCGGTGCCAACTCCCGGACGCTGGCCGTGGCCGAGTCGTGCACCGGCGGCCTGCTGGCCCAGACGATCACCGCCGTGCCGGGGAGCTCGGCCGTTTTTCTCGGCGGTGTGGTTTCCTACAGCAACCAGGCCAAGGAGAAACTGCTGGGCGTCAACCCGCTCTACCTGAAGAAATTCGGCGCAGTGAGTTCCGCGGTGGCCCTGGGCATGGCCCAGGGGGTGCGGCACCGCTTCGGGGCGGATATCGGTGTCAGCATCACCGGTGTTGCCGGCCCGGGGGGCGGGACCCCGGAAAAACCGGTGGGCCTGGTCTACATCGCCCTGGACAGCGGAGAAACGGTGCTGCACCAGCGGTATCTCTTTACGGGCAGCAGGGGGCAGATCCGCCAGTATGCCTGCCGCAGCGCCCTGGACATGGTCCGGAGGCAGTTCCTGTGAACGAGACCCTGAGGCTCTTCGTGGCCCTGGCCATACCCCCGGAAGTGAAGGCGGGGCTGGCCCGGTTGCGGGGCGAGCTGGAGCGGGGGCTGACCTCGCTGCGCTGGGTGCGTCCCGAGGGAATTCATCTGACCCTCGCCTTTCTGGGCGATGTCCCAGTGGAGCAGTTGGATGCCATCCGCCGGGCCCTGGCCGGATGTCCGGGGTCGGCGGGCCCGTTCCGGCTGGCCACGGCGGGTGCGGGTGTCTTCCCCCACCAGCGGTCCCCCCGTGTGCTGTGGGTCGGCTTTCAACAGCCGCCCGATCCGTTGTACCATCTCCAGGAGCGGGTGGCGGAGGCCATGGAGGTTCAGGGCTTTCCCCGGGAGCGCAGGGAATTCCGGCCGCACCTCACCGTGGGCCGTTTCCGCCGCTCGCTGCGGCGGGGCGAGCGGGAGCTGCTGGCCTCCTGTCTGGCTGCCCACGAGGAACGGAGCTTCGGCGGTTTTACCGTTTCCCGGCTGTCGCTGTTCAGCAGCACACTGCTGCCGTCCGGAGCCAGATACGACGAGGTTGACCGCTGGCCGCTGGTCCCGGCCGGGAACGCCGATGAGGTGAAGGAACCATGATGATCCGTATCGCCGCCCTGCTGCTCGCTTACCTGCTGGGGGCCGTGCCCTTCGGCCTGATCCTCGTCCGGCTGCGCACCGGCCGGGACGTGCGGCAGGCCGGCAGCGGCAACATCGGCGCCACCAACGTGCTGCGCACCACCGGCCGCTTCTGGGGTGTGGCCACGCTGCTGCTGGACGCGGCCAAGGGGGCCGCGGCGGTGCTCATCGCCGGGGCACTGACCGGCGGGGAGGGCACCACCGTCTTTTTCGCCGGGCTGGCCGCGGTGCTGGGGCACATCTTTCCGGTCTACCTGCGCTTTCGCGGGGGCAAGGGAGTGGCCACCTGTCTCGGGGTCTTCCTCGTGCTGTCGCCGCTGGCCCTGCTGCCCACCGTGGTGGTCTTTGTCACGGTGGCCCTGGTCAGCCGGACCGTTTCCCTCGGTTCCATCTCCGCCGCCCTGGCCTTTCCACTGGCCGTGTGGTGGCTGGATCCGGTGACCGTCCCGCAACTGGCCGCCGTGCTCGGCTGCTCGGCGGCGGTGGTCTGGAGCCACCGGTCGAACATCGCCCGCATTCTGCAGGGGCGGGAAAACCGCCTCTGGTGAGGTGGGGGAGGAGAGCTGATGGAGCGACTGGCCGTTGTGGGCGGTGGGAGCTGGGGCACCGCACTGGCCATCCACCTGGCCGGCATGGGCCGCCGGGTGGTGCTCTGGGTCTACGAGGATGACCTGGCCCGGCGGATGGACGCCACCCGGGAGAACAACGTCTTCCTTCCCGGCTATCGCCTGCCCGAAGAGATCAAGGTGACCAGCCGCCTGGACCGTGCCGTCCCCGGCGCGCCGCTGGTGCTCACCGTGATGCCCTCCCACTTCTGCCGCAACGTGGCCCGGCAGATGGAGCCGCTGGTGGAACCGGGCCAGATCCTGGTCAGCGCCACCAAGGGGCTGGAACAGGAGACCCACCTCCGCATGTCCCAGGTGCTGGAGCAGGTGCTGGGCCGTCGGACCGGGCCCGGAACTGTGGGGGTGATCTCGGGCCCCAGTTTCGCCCGCGAAACCGCCGACGGCCACCCCACGGCAGTGGTGGCCGCTTCCACCGAAGAAACCACCGCCCGGCGGATCCAGGAGAACCTCTCGGGCAGCCGTTTCCGGCTCTACCGCACCACTGACGTGGTGGGCGTGGAGCTGGGCGGGGCGGTGAAGAACGTCATCGCCATCGCCGCCGGCGTGGTCCAGGGCATCGGGCTGGGGCACAACACCACCGCCGCGCTGCTCACCCGGGGCCTGGTGGAGATGGAGCGCCTGGCCGTGGCCCTGGGGGCGCTGCCCGGTACCCTGGCCGGGCTTTCCGGGATGGGCGACCTGGTGCTCACCTGCACCGGCGAGTTGAGCCGCAACCGCTCGCTGGGGGTGGAGCTGGGTCGCGGAAGAACCCTGGAAGAGGCCATGGCCGGCAAGGTCACCGTGGCCGAAGGGGTGAAGACCACCCGCTCGGTGCTGGAACTGGCCGCAAAGCACGGGGTGGAAATGCCGATCACCATCGAGATGAATGCGGTTCTCCACCAGGGCGCCGACCCGGCGGCGGCCATCGCCAGGCTGATGGAACGGCGGCTCAAGCCGGAGATGGAATGACATCTGGACGCTCTGCCCCTGCCGGCCGGCGATCCGGGCGGATGCCCGGAGGGCGGGCCATTCCCCTGCTTTTTCTGCTGCTGGCCGTCCTCGTCCTCTCGGCCTGCCAGTCCGTCCGCCCGCGCTTCCGCGAGGAGTCGATCCAGCGGATCAACCACTCTCCGGCCTCCCACGGTGGCCGCGCGGTGATCCTTCACGGAGTGACCGCCGAGCCGGTGGGCAGGGCCACCGACGGCACCTCACTGGGCGCCTACCTGCTGCGGGACGGCAACGGCAAGACCATCCGGGTAATCACCCGGCGGCCCCCCCGGGCCGGGGTGAGCTGCCGCGTGTCCGGGTTCGTGGGACAGGACCCGGAGAACGCCCTCCGGCCGCTGGTCCTGGAAGTGCAGCGCAGCCGGCCGCGCCACGACCTGCTGCTGATCGTGGGCCTGCTGGTCCTGGTGCTCGGCTCGCTGCCCCTGGGCGTGGCCCGGTTTTCCCGCATCAACAGCCGTTCGCTTCACCCGCCCGGGGCCGGCCCCCCGGCGGCCGATGGTCCACTGCTGCGTCCGGGACGGGACTGTGTCCTCCAACTGGTGGTGGTGGCCGGGCCGGACACCGGCAAGCAGCATGCCTTCAGCGCTGAGCGCATCCTGGTGGGCCGGCCCGGGAAGCGCCGCAACGACCTGTCGCTGGACGACCAGACCGTGTCACGGGAACAGGCGGTGATCCTGCGGGACCACAAGGTCGGCGGGTACAAGATCAGGAACGAGGGAAGGACACAAACCTGCTGAAGGTCAACGGCCGCCCCTGCGACGCGGTGGCCCTGCGCGACGGCGACCTGCTCACCGTGGGGCTGACCACCCTGCGGGTGGGCTACCGGGATCCGGAACTCCGCGGCTCCCGGCTGCCCCTGATCCTCCTCCTGCTCTGCTCGCTCGCCCTGGGCGCCGGAGCGGCGGCCCGGGCCGGAGAATCAGGATCGGTGGAACTGGAAACGCTGGACCTGCGGGAACTGCCCAGGGTCTCCTGCCGCTTCCGGGTCTTCGACGCCGCGGGCCTGGAACGAAAAGGCCTGGGGCTGGACGATTTCCGTCTGCTGCTGGACGGCAGGACGCTGGAGGACGCGGACCTCCGTTTCGTTACGGCGCCCGGAGTGCGGATCCCGCGGCTGGTACTGGTGGTCCAGGCCACCCGCGAGGAGCGCGGCCGCGGCCTCTTCCTGCTCAAAGCCGCGGTCACCCGATTCCTGGAACGCTGGCCCGCCTCTGGACCGGTGGCCCTGGTCTCCCACGGGGCGGACGCCCGGGTGGAGCAGGACTTCACCACCGACCGGCGGCTGATCCTGGAGCGGCTGGAGTCGATCCGGCTGGGCGAGGCGGAAGCACGGGGGTACTACGCGGCGCTGACCCGGGCGGCAGCGCTGTTGGGGACCGCAGCGCCCGGCGGGGGAGCGGTGATCTACTTCTGCCGTCCCGGAACATTTACCCGGCAGGACATGCGTCCCGATGTGCCCAAGGGGCTGCGCAGCCATCCCGGTGTGCCGGTCTATCCCGTGCTGCATCCCGAGCGGGATGGCGGCAGGACCAACGAGTATCTGCGGCGTCTGGCGCTCAAGTTGACTGAAGGTTTCACCGGCCACTATACTTTGCAATACGGCTCTCCGGGAGGGGAAGATAACCGTGTTCATTCATTGAGGATAGACCGGAGATCCCCGGCAACGCCGGGCAGCGGCGCCAACTGCCGCTACCGTGCCGTTTCAGGCATGGGGCTGGAGAGCGGAGCCCTGCTGGCCGCCTCCGACCGCCGGGCTCTGCTGGACCGGCTGGCCGGTCTGCTGCTGGGCCTGCTGGCCGGTGTCCTGGCCTTGCGCTGGACCGTTGGCGGGCCGGGGAGAGCCAGTCCGGACGGCGGCGCCCAGCGGGCGCTGCGGTGGCTCAGGGTTCATTTCCTGCTGGCCGGAGCCCTGGCCGGGTTTCTGCTGAGCCTGTTGATTGACCGGATGATGTGACGGACCCTGGAGTCCGTGTGGATACCTGATGAACAAGCTGCTCTACACCGAATCGGGTGAGTCGCGATCCTTCGAGATCACCGAACAGACCACGATCATCGGCCGGGCGCCATCATGCCACCTGGTGCTCGGCGATGTGAGCATCTCCCGCGAACATGCCCGCATCGTGCGCAGGGGAGAGAGACTGACCATCCGTGACCTGGGCAGCAAGAACGGCACCACCATCAACGGGGTGGCGGTGGTGGAGAGCCCGCTGCACGACGGCGACACCATCGTGCTGGGCGGTTTTGCCATGACCCTCCAGGGGCCGTTGGGCGACAAGGTGATCCTTTCCGAGGAGAAACCTCTGGACCCCGGCGGCGGCACCATCGTCCGTTCGGTGGAGGACCTCAGTTCCATGCTGGTGCCCCAGGAAGGTGCCCCGGCGGAGGATCCCCGGAGAGAACCGGGCAGCGGCACGCGGCCCTCGGCCGCGGACGCGGGCGCCGAAGGCCAGCTGGCCCGGGTGGCCAAGGCCAACCGCAACCTGCAGATCCTGGCCCGGGTGGCCCGGGCGCTGATCACCGTGGAACCGCTCCACGGACTGCTGGAAAAGGTGATGGAGCTGGTCTTTGAGAACATCCCGGTGGAGCGCGGGCTTCCTGATGCTCTACGACGAGGAGACCGAACGTCTCGAGCCCCAGGTGGTCCGGCGCAAGGACCACGACACCGACCTGGCCAACATCACCATCAGCAAGACCATCGCCGACCAGGTGTTCCGGGACAAGGTGGCCATTCTGACCACCGATGCCCAGGTGGACCCGCGGTTCAAGGGCGGGGAGAGCATCCGCGTGCTGGGGATCCGTTCGGCCATCTGCGCGCCGCTCTGGGATTCGGGACCTGGTGATCGGTATCATTCACGTGGACTCCTCGATAAAAACCACCTCATTCAGCGAGGACGACCTGGAACTGCTCACCGCCCTGGCCAACTACGCGGCGGTGGCCATCGAACGGGCCCGGCTCAACGAAAAGATCCGGCGGGAGAGCCTGGTGCGCAGCCGGCTGGAACGCTACCACAGCCCCGGTGTGGTCAACCGGATCATCGACGCCTCGCCGGCCGAAGGGTCGGAGCGGCTGCAGGCCAAGGAGGCCGAGGTCAGCATCCTGTTCACCGACATTGTCGGGTTCACCACCCTTTCGGAGCAGAAGGAGCCGCTGCAGGTTTCCGAACTGCTCAACGAATATTTTTCGGTGATGACCGACGAGGTTTTCCGCCGGGAGGGGACGCTGGACAAGTATGTGGGCGATTCGATCATGGCCGTTTTCGGCGCTCCCATCGCCCAGGCGGATCACGCCGTGCGGGCCATCGAAACCGCACTGGCGATGATGGAACGGCTGGCCGAGTTGAACAGCACGCGCAGCGCCGCTGACCGCTTCCGCATCCGCGCCGGGATCAACAGCGGCCGGGTGATCGCCGGAGATATAGGCTCTCCGCGGCGGATGGAGTACACTGTGCTGGGTGATACGGTGAACGTCGCCTCCCGGCTGGAGTCGAGCGTTTCCCGTCCCGGGCAGGTGGTGGTGGGCGAGAACACCTACCGCATGACCAAGGAACGGTTCGGCTGGAACTACCTGGGGCCGGTCTCCCTCAAGGGGTTGAGCCGGACCTATGAAACCTACGAGCCTCTGGCGAAATGATGAAGATGTCCAAAATACCTGCAACCGGCGACAGCGGCCTGCCGTTGTCCGACCCCCCCCGGGCGCGGTGGCGTATTCTCTACTCGCTGCTGGTGATGCTCTTCTTTGTCGGCGTGGTGCCGCTGCTCTTCACCTACTGGATCCTCATCGACATGAACCGGGAGACCCTGCGAACGATCCAGAAGGAGCGGCAGCTCTCCATCGCCAATTTCATCTCCGAAACCATCACCGCCCACGTGGAGGAGAGTGTCGGCCGCATCGAGGCCATCGCCCAGGCCGTGGAGAACGACCGGGACTTCACGCCGCAGCCGCGACTTTTCCAAGGCGCTGGAGCAGCACGGCACAACCATTCTGCAGCGGGCCCTGGATGTGGACGGCGAGCAGACCTTCTTCTACCTGGCCCTGGTGGACAAGGCCCGCGGCAGCGGGGTCACCGCCTCGCTGAGCCTTGACCCGGCAGAGATCGAGCGGCAGTACGGCTACAAGCTGCAGGAGATCTTCAGCCGGGTGGAGGGCTGGGTGCCGTCGGGGGAGGAACTGCCCGCAGCCGGTGATCGGCGAGGCCTTTGTCCTGCGGGAGCAGGCCGTGCCGGTGGTGGCCGGGGCGCGGCCGATCCTCTGGAAGGGCGAGGTGCGCGGCGTGCTGCTGGCCCTGGTCAACCTCCAGCCATTGCTCAGCGGCGTGGCCCAGCAGAGCACCGACCGCAACACGGTCTACCTGGTCAACGGGTCGGGGCGGCTCTTTGCCCACCCCGACAGCAATGAACTGCTGGGCGAGCCCGACTACTCCGCGGTGCCCATCGTCGAGCCGCTGCTCAAACCATCCGGGCGATCGATCACCACGGCCATGGACTTCACCGCCGAAGCGCCCGACGGCAGCCGCACCGGCATGCTGGGCACCTCGAAGTGGATCCCGGTGCTCGACTGCATGGTGGTGATCCAGATCGCCGACGCCGACGCCTACTACCAGGTGACCCAGATGGTGCGGCGCAGCGTCTCCTGGGCCGCGGTCTGGCTGGTGGTGGCGGTTATCGCCGGCTGGCTCTTCGTGCGCCGCATCTCCCGGCCGGTGCAGCAGCTGGCCGAAGCCACCCGCTCCGCCGCCGCCGGCGACTTCTCCGCCCGGGTGGAAATCCGCTCCGACGACGAGATCGGCCAGCTGGCCCGCACGTTCAACTTCATGTCGGTGAGCCTGGAGAACTACATCACCCGGCTGAAGACGGCGCTGGAGAAATACAACCAGCTGTTCCTCGGCTCGCTGCGCATGATCGCCGAGGCCATCGACGAGAAGGACCCTTACACCCGCGGGCACGCCGAGCGGGTCACCACCTACAGCCTGGCCCTGGGCCGCAAGCTGGGGCTCAATGAAGAGGAGCTGGAGCGGATCCGCATCGCCGCCCTGCTGCACGACGTGGGCAAGATCGGCATCGACGACCGCGTGCTGAAGAAGCAGGGGGTGCTCACCGACGATGAATACACCCTGATGAAGATGCACCCGGTGAAGGGGGCCGGCATCATGGCGCCCATTGTGGAAATGTCGGAGAGCGTTCCGGGAGTGAAATACCACCACGAATACTTCGGCGGCGGAGGCTATCCCGAGGGGCTGAGCGGAGAGGAGATACCGGTGATGGCCCGGATCATCGGCGTGGCCGATACCTTCGACGCCATGACCACCGACCGCTGCTACCAGCCCCGGATCCCCACCGGCGAGGCGGTGGAGCTGATCAAGAGTTTTTCCGGGATCCGCTACGACCCGGCGGTGGTGCAGGCCCTGGAGCAGGTAGTGCAGTCGGGAGAGATCGCCCCGAATTGAGAACCGGCGCTTCAATGGTGTCGGACACGTTCCGTTTTCATGGAGGATCGAGAGATGAGCATCGGTTTCAGCACGGGCAGCGGCCGGTGTCGGTTGCAACGCGAATCGGCCGAGGCCGGTCCTCGCCGCATTGCTGCTCCTGCTGCTGGCGGCCGGTTTCACCGGCAGTGCCTGCGGGAAGAAAAATATCGAGGAAGAGCCCTCGGGGGCGGAACAGGCGATAAACGAGTATCAGAAGGGAGCCATGCTCCTCGGTCAGGGGAACTACCAGGAAGCGATCACCTCCTTCCGCAAGGCCCTGGAGCTTGACGAGAGGAACGTCCTCGTCCACTACAGCCTGTCCCTGGCCTATTTCCGGGTGGGCCGTTACCCGGAGGCGATGGCCGAGGCCGACCGGGCCCTGGAGCTGAATCCGGAATACACCGAGTGCTACAACATCAGGGGGATGATCTACAACGAGCAGGGCGAATACCTCAAGGCCATGGAGTCGTTTCGCCGGCTGCTGGAAGCCCCGGGTTACGGCAAGCCCTGGGTCGCGTACTACAATCTCGGGTTCTCGGCGGCCAATGCCGGCAACATGGAAGAGGCCCTCTATTACTACACCCATGCATTGGAGAAGAAGGACGATTACATCCAGGCCCGGCACCAGCGGGGACTGATGCTCGAGCGTCTGGGCCGTGAGACCGAGGCCATTGTGGAGTACGAAAGGGTGCTCGACGAGATGCCGGAAAATGCGGAAATCCATTTCAGCCTGGGCCGGCTCTATTTCCGCGCCGGGAATGGTGTGAAGGCCCGCCTGAACTTCGAGTGGGTGATGCGCTACGCCCCGGGCACCGAGTACAGCGCGCAGACGGCCCGCTATCTCAACATGCTGGAGCAGGCCGGGCACTAGCCCGGAGGTCCCGCAGCTGTCTCCGGCTTTCGGCGACGATGGCCGGTGAGGGCTCGGGCTCGGCCCGCCACGCTCCGAACCCATCTACCAGAGTGGAGCAGTATGGTTTTTGGCAAATCAGGATTGTTCAGCCGCCTCAAGAAGGGGCTATCCAAGACCCACGACTCGCTGGTGGGCCGGATCGACTCGGTGCTGGGAAGCGCCGAAAAGATCGACGAGGACCTCTACGACGACCTGGAGGAAACGCTGATCCTCGCCGATGTGGGGGCGCTCACCGCCGCTGCACTTCTGGACGAGGTGCGCCAGCGGGTGGAGCGGGACAAGATCCGCGACCCGCAGGTGCTGAAGATGTTCCTCAACGACGAGATGAAGAACGGGCTGCGCCTGGCCGGTGCGGTGGGCAAGGCCCGGGGGAAGGACCCGGCCCCGGGAGACCCCCGGGTGGTCTTCGTGGTGGGGGTCAACGGCGTGGGCAAGACCACCACCGTGGGCAAACTGGCCCGGCACTACATGGACGAGGGGAACAGGGTGCTGATCTGCGCCGCCGACACCTTCCGCGCCGCGGCGGTTGAGCAGTTGGGACGCTGGGCCACCCGGGTGGGGGTGGAGATGATCCGCGGGGCCGGCGGGGCCGACCCCTCGTCTGTGCTCTTCGACTCCTGCGCGGCGGCCAAAGCGCGCAAGGCCGACATCCTCCTGGTGGACACCGCCGGTCGGCTGCACACCAAGAGCAACCTGATGCGCGAGCTGGAGAAGATGAAACGGGTGGCCTCGGGGGAGATCGGCGGGTCGCCCCACGAGGTGCTGCTGGTGCTCGACGCCACCACCGGGCAGAACGGCATCAGCCAGGCCCAGGTGTTTGCCCAGTCCATCGAGGTCACCGGGCTGGTGCTGGCCAAGCTGGACGGCAGCGCCAAGGGCGGTGTGGCCCTGGGCATCGTCGAGGCGCTGGACCTGCCGGTGAGCTTCGTGGGGGTGGGGGAGCAGGTGGAGGACCTGCTGGTCTTCGACCCCGACCGTTTCGTGGAGGCCCTGTTCGAATAGCGGAGGCACGGTGACCCAGCAGAGCTTCAGCAGCGATGACCGGAATTGGATGCGGCGGGCGCTGACCCTGGCCCGGCGGGGCTGGGGCCGCACCAGCCCCAACCCCATGGTCGGCTGCGTCATCGTGCGCCGGGGCCGGGTGGTGGGTGAGGGGTATCACCATGCCGCCGGCCTGCCCCACGCCGAGATCGAAGCCCTGGGCGCGGCCGGGAAGACGGCCCGGGGCGCCACGCTCTATGTCAACCTCGAACCCTGCTCGCACCACGGCCGCACCCCGCCCTGTAGCAGGGCCCTGATCGAGGCCGGGGTGCACAGCGTCGTGGCGGCCATGAAAGACCCCAACCCGGCGGTGGCTGGCCGGGGTTTCCGGGCCCTGCACCGGGCCGGCATCGAGGTGCGCACCGGCCTGCTGGAAGACGAGGCCCGCACGCTCAACGAGGCCTTCATCCGCCACATCGTCTGCGGGCTGCCCTTTGTCCAGCTCAAGGCGGCCATGACCCTCGACGGCAAGATCGCCGCTGCCGGCGGGCGCTCGAAGTGGATCAGCTGCGAGCAGTCACGCCGGCTGGTGCACCGCTGGCGTCTCGGCTCCGACGCGGTGATGGTGGGCGCGGGCACCGCCCTGGCCGACGATCCCGACCTCACTCCCCGGCCCCCCTCGGGCGGCCGGCAATGGGACTGGAAAAGGGTGACCCGGGTAGTGCTGGACAGCCGCCTGCGGCTCCCCGCCCACAGCAGAATGTTGACCAACCCCCAGCGGGGGCCCGTGCTGGTCTTCACCTCCAAAAGCGCACCGAGGAACCGCGAGAAAGCCCTGGTGGATGCCGGAGCCGAGGTGATCCGCACCGCCAAGGCACGGAGCGGGGGCCTCGACCTGCAGCGGGTCCTGCAGGTCCTGGGAAAACGGCAGGTCACCCGTCTTCTCCTGGAGGGGGGCGCCACACTCAACGCAGCGGCTCTGGCCTCCGGCCTGGTGGACCGTCTGTCGATCTTCCTTGCGCCAAAGCTGCTGGGGGGTACAATGAGCATACCTTTGCTCAGCGGCCTGCCCGGGGACGACCTCCAGCGGGCCGTGAAACTGGACCGGCTCTCCTGCCGGCGGGTGGGCCGCGACCTGCTGGTGGAAGCTGTCCCTCGTGGAGAATAGACATGTTCACCGGCCTGGTGGAGGAAGTGGGCACGCTGCAGCGGACCGAAAAGGTCCCCGGCGGCATGCGCTTCGAGATCGGTGCCCCACTGCTGGCCCCGGAGCTGGGTGTGGGGGACAGCGTGGCGGTAAACGGGGTCTGCCTCACCGTCACCCGCCGGACAGCCGACCGCTGGTGGGCCGACCTCTCCGAGGAGACCGTCAGCCGCAGCACCCTGGGCGCCCTGCGCCCCGGGGCCCGGCTGAACCTGGAGCGGGCCCTGCAACTGGGAGGCCGGCTGGGCGGCCACCTGGTCCAGGGCCATGTGGACGGGGTGGCTCTGGTCACCGCCGCCACCCACCGCTCCGGCTGGCTGCAGCTGGCGTTCACCATCCCCGAAGGCCTGGGCCGCTACGTGGTGCAGAAGGGCTCGGTGGCGGTGAACGGTGTGAGCCTCACCGTGGCCCATCTTGACGGCCTGCAGGCGGAGATCGCCATCATCCCCCAGACCCTGGCCGCCACCACCCTCGGCGACCTGGCCCCCGGCCACGGCTTCAACTTCGAAGTGGACATTCTCGGCAAGTATGTGGCCCGGATGCTGGACCGGCGGGGCGGTACGGCCGCCGGAGACCGGGAAGGCAAGGGCGGGGGCACGGTGGACGAGCAGATGCTGGCCGATCACGGCTTTCTCTAGCGCCCCGGATTCCCCGGAAATATTATAGTTTCATTGACTTCTGCTCGTTTTTTCGATAAATTCCCCTGTTCATGATATTCGAAGGTAACGGCGGGCACCGGAGCGGGTTTTTCTGCACCGTTCCGCCGGGACCAAGGTGGATTCTGTCCGCCGCGCGTTAGTGCGTCCGGCGGTTGCCAAGGTGAAGCGGCGATGTTCGACTCGTTGACCGACAAACTCCAGCAGACCTTCAAGACCCTGCGGGGCCACGGCTCGCTGAACGAGGGCCAGGTCAAGGACGGCCTGCGGGAGATCCGTCTGGCCCTGCTGGAAGCGGACGTGAACTTCAAGGTGGTCAAGGACCTCCTGGGGCGGATCCGCGAGAAAGCCACCGGCGAGGAGGTGCTCTCCAGCCTCACCCCGGGGCAGCAGGTGGTGAAGATCGTCCGCGACGAACTGGTGGAGCTGCTGGGCAGTTCGGCCAGCAGGCTGCAGTTCCACTCCAACCCGCCCACGGTGATCCTGATGGTGGGTCTCCAGGGCTCGGGTAAGACCACCTCCACCGGGAAGATCGGCCGCTGGCTCCGGGAGCAGGGAAAGACCCCCTACCTGGTGCCGGCGGATGTCTACCGGCCGGCGGCCATCGAACAGCTGCAGGTGGTGGGCCGCGGTGTGGGCCTGCCGGTGCACCCCTCGGATGCCGGGGACGACCCGGTGAAGATCGCCGGCAGCGCCATGACCGAGGCGCGCAAGGCCGGCTACGACGTGGTGATCGTCGACACCGCCGGCCGGCTGCACATCGACGAAAACCTGATGGAGGAGCTGACCCGGCTCAAGGAGACGCTGGCCCCCACGGAGATCCTGTTCGTCGCCGACGCCATGACCGGTCAGGACGCGGTGAAGAGCGCCGGCGAGTTCCACGACCGCCTGGGCATCACCGGCGTGGTGCTGAGCAAACTGGACGGCGACGCCCGGGGCGGCGCGGCCATCTCGGTGCGGGCGGTGACCGGCCAGCCGATCAAGTTCGTCGGCACCGGCGAGAAATACGAAGACCTGGAACTGTTCCACCCCGAGCGGATGGCCTCGCGGATCCTCGGCATGGGCGACGTGCTCAGCCTGATCGAAAAGGCCGAACTGGGGGTGGACGCCGACGAAGCGGCCAGCCTGCAGAAGAAACTCAAACGGGATTCCTTCGACCTGGAGGACTTCCGGCAGCAGCTCCAGCGGGTGCGCAAGATGGGCCCGCTGAGCCAGATCATGAAGATGATCCCCGGCATGGGCCAGATGAAGGACATGGGAGACATGGAGCTGGAGGAGAAGGAGCTGGTGAAGATCGATGCCATCATCAGCTCCATGACCAGGCAGGAGCGAACCAACCCCGGGGTGCTCAACGGCAGCCGGCGCAAGCGGATCGCCAAAGGCAGCGGCACCACGGTGCAGGACGTGAACCGGCTGGTCAAGCAGTTTTCACAAACCAAGAAGATGTTGAGGTCGATGACCGCCGCGGCCGGCAAGCGCAAGATGCCGGGCGGTCTCAAGTTACCGTTCTCATGATTCCAAACACCCGGTTCACCGTTCATCTGAACAGAGGAAGTGATCGTCGGAACGGGGCGCGCGGTGGAACACAAAAGGAGGTCGAAAAATGTTAGCTATCCGGTTGAAGAGGATGGGCGCAAAAAAGAAGCCGTTTTACCGGGTCGTGGTGAGCGATTCGAGAAAAACCCCGACGGGCCGGTTCATCGAAGCCCTCGGTCACTACAACCCCTGCACCGAGCCGCCCGAGGTCATCATCGACCGTGAAAAGGCCTTGGAATGGGTGCGTAAGGGGGCGCAGGTGTCGGACACGGTCCAGAGCCTGTTGAACGAACCTGCCCGGGAGATCAAGACCGACGACGCAGCGGCCAGCGATTCTCAGTGAGCGCCAACGCCGGGTACGCTGCCCCGGCGGTTTTCCAAAGGGGGGGGAGCCGATGAAGGAATTACTGGAGTTGATCGCCAAATGCCTGGTGGATGAGCCCGATGCCGTTACGGTGACCAAAATCGACGGTGAGCAGACAACGGTTCTGGAACTGCGTGTGGCGCCGGACGACCTGGGCAAGGTGATCGGCAAGCAGGGCCGCACCGCCCGTGCCATCCGGACTATTCTCGGCGCTTCGGGGATGAAGTTGAAGAAGCGGTTCGTGCTGGAGATTCTTGAGTAGGACGGTATATACCGCACAGATGGAGCCAGCGGTGACGGATAGAGACGAATCCCGGATTCTGGTGGGGGTTATCGGAAAACCCCGCGGCAACCGGGGAGAAGTCTATGTTGAGCCGCGCACCGATTTTCCCGAGATCCGGTTTCGGGCTCCAGGGGAGCTGCTCCTGGAACTGCCGGAGGGCAAAGGCTTTGCACCGGTGCGGCCGGCGGAATTGGAGGAGAGCCGCACCATCGGCCAGCGGCTGGTGCTGCGGTTCCGTGGTGTGGCGACCATCTCCGGGGCCGAAGAGTTGCGCGGCGGCCGGCTCTATGCCGCCGGCGGCGACGAGCTGGAGCTGACCGAAGGCCAGTATTACCATCACCAGCTGGTGGGGCTGGCCGTGGTGACCGAGAGCGGCGACCGCCTGGGGCAGATCAGCGGACTGCTGCGAACGGCGGCGGGCGACATCCTGGAAGTACGGCCGTCAGGGGGAGCGGGAGAAGCCCCCTTCCTCATTCCGGCCGTCGAGGAATTCTGCTATGATGTCGATCTTTCAGAGGGAATCGTCAGGGTCCGTCTTCCCGAGGGCCTGCTGGAGATCAACCGTTGAGCCGTGAAGCGGCCGGGTCCGTCCCGTTGCGGTTCGACCTGGTGACCATCTTCCCCGAGATGTTCTCCGGCGTGTGCGGCTGCGGCATGATCGGACAGGCGCTGCGCAAGGGGATCATCGATATCGGGCTGCACGACCTGCGGCAGTTCGCCGGCGACCGGCACGGTTCGGTGGACGACCTGCCCTACGGCGGCGGGGGAGGGATGGTCTACAAGCCCGAACCGCTGTTCCGGGCGGTGGAGGCGCTGGAGCCGGAGCCTGATACACCGGTGATCCTCCTCGATCCCCAGGGGGAGCGGCTGACGCAGCAAAAAGTCGTGGAATTGTCAGGATTCACGCGACTGGTGCTTCTTTGTTGCCGATACGAAGGTGTGGATGAGCGGGTACGGGAGCATCTGGTCACCCAGTCGTTGTCCCTTGGCGATTACGTGATCAGCGGCGGGGAGCTGGCGGCCATGGTTCTGCTGGAGGCCGTCACCCGGCTGCTTCCCGGGGCCGCCGGCTGCAGCGAGTCCATCGTCAGGGATTCGTTCACCGACGGGCTGCTGGATTTCAGCCATTTCACGCGGCCGGCAACGTTTCGCGGGATGGAGGTGCCGGAGGTCCTGCTCTCCGGCGATCATGGGCGAATAGCCGCCTGGAGGGCGGAGAACGCCATAGAGAATACACGCACCAGGCGGCCGGATATCTACCGCCGGTGGCTGGAGCGCCATCAGGGCGACAGGGATGAGAACAAGGACCGGTGATCTGCCGGCTTGGTTTCCGGAAACACTGCCGGAAACCGTGGAGCGGGCATCGGGATCAGGAACAGACGGGATTGACGGTCAATCGCCGTGAAGAGGACAGGGTCATGAATGTAGTTGATGCTATGGAAAAGAGCGGGATGGTGGAAGGTCTGCCGGATTTCGGACCGGGGGACACGGTGAAGGTGCATGTCAAGGTTCGTGAAGGTGACAAGCAGCGGATCCAGGTTTTCCAGGGTGTGATCATCGGGCGGAGCGGCGGCGGCATCCGGGAGACCTTCCGGGTGAGGAAGATATCCCACGGCGTCGGCGTGGAACGGATTTTTCCGCTGCACTCGCCTATCCTCGACAGGATCGAGGTGGTCAGACGGGGCCGGGTTCGCCGGGCCAAGCTCTACTACCTGCGCGACAAGAAGGGCAAGCAGGCGAGAATCCGGGAGAAACGCTAACATTCTGAACACATTCAGGACAGATGGCCAGCCGTAACAAGATTCTCAAACAGGTGGACCGCCTCGCCCAGCGCGGGAACCCGGCGGAGGCCGCCGCCAAGCTGCTGCAGCTGGTGGAGGAAAATCCGCGGGATGTCGCTCTGCTGAACAAGGCCGGGGATCTCTACGTCCGCGCGGGCCTCATCAGCGATGCGGTCAAGCAGTTCGATACCATCGCGACCTATTTCAAGCAGGACGGCTTCCTGCTCAAGGCCATCGCGATCTACAAGAAGATCAGCAAACTCGATCCGTCCCGGATCGAGACTTTCCTGGAACTGGGCGAACTTTACGCGGAACGCGGCCTGCGCATGGAGGCCAGGCAGAACCTGCTGCGTGCCGCCGAGGCCTTCAAGAGCCGCGGGAACGGTGAAGGCGCGCGCCGGGCGCTGGAACGGCTGGAAAAACTCGATCCCGACGATCCCGCCGTGCGCGACAAGCTGGTGGACCTGCTGGAAGAAGGCGGGGACTCCGGCGAGGCGGCGTCACGTCACCTGAGAACGGCGCGAAAACAGCTGGGGGCGGGTCAGCAGAAGGAAGCGCTGGCCACCCTGGAAAAGGCCCTGGAAGCCACCACCGACGACCCGCAGCTGCTCTGCGGGATGGCCGACCTCCTGCTGCAGGCCGGAGAGGCCGCCCGGGCGGCCGGCCTGCTGGACAAGGCGCTTCCGGCAATCACCGAACCGGATGTGGAGTATCTCCTGGTCCTGGGCCAGGCCAAACGGGATTCCGGTGACATCGAAGGGGCCAGGACGCACCTCGAGGATGCGCTCAAGCTCGACTACGGCAATGACCGCTGTCACGTGGAAATGGCCCTCTGCCACCTGGCCGCCGCGGACAGCGAGCGGGCCTTCGACCAGTGCCGCCACGTCTTCAACCGTCCCGAGGAATCGAAGACGCCGGAACTCTGCCTCAGTTTCCTCCAGCAGTTTCTCGACACCGAACCACACCATCTCCACGGACTGCGCGAGCTGGCCGTGCTGCACCGCGACAGCGGTGACCAGGAAGCCTACCAGCAGGCGCTCAGCCGGCTGGCCGGCGCCTGCCATCAGGCGGGCCGGTTCCAGGAGGAGCTGCATGTCCTGACCCACCTGTTGCAGTGGGCCTCCGGGGACGTGGCTGACCTATTGCAGGCCCGGCGGGCCGAGGCCGAGCAGCTTGTCTCCACTCAGGTGGAGGAACTGGACGATACGTTGATCGATTTCCTGCCCGATGATGCCAAGACCAGCCTGTCCGAGGTGGATGCCGAGGAAGAAACATCCGGGGAAGGCCCGGATTTAGACGGTCCGCAGCTGGTGATGGCCAACGGCACCGACCGGGTGGTCCTCGGCGTGGACGAAGAAGAGGTCCCGGCGGGCGATACCGAAATCGAACTGATCATCGACGACGACATGATCCCCGAGCCGGTTGTGGACGCACCGGCGGAGGAGGAGCTGGCGCTGGAGGTCGAGGAGGCCGAAGAGCCGGAAGCCACGGTGGACGAGACGCCGGAGGAGGAGACGGACAAGGTCCAAATCCCGGCGGGGGAGAGCGATATCCTGGAGCTTTTGACCGCCACCCGGGTCTTCCTCTCCTACGGGATGGTGAACAAGGCCCTGGGACAGGTGGAGGAGCTGCTGGAAGCGTACCCCGACCGCACGGATGTCTGCGAACTGGCGGCCAGTATCTACAAGGCCCAGGGGCGAGAAGCTGATGCGGATGCCATGGGGGAACGGATTGCGCAGCTGGCGCCGGTTCCGGAGATGGCTCCAGCGCCGGAAAGCGCCGCGGACGAGACGGCCAGGGCCTCGTGGATGAACGGGGCCACCGCGGCGGAACCGGCAGCGGAAGAGATCGCTCCGGCGGCCGGGGAGCCCGAGAAACTAACGGCCGTGGAACCGGCGGAACCCGCCGCTGCAGCGGAGCCTGCCGCGGAGGTGCCGGCGGCTCCGGCGCCGCCGGCTGTGGCGGCCGGAACCGAGGGCGCCGCGGACCCGCTGTCCGAAGACCTGGAGGAAGTGGACTTCTTCATCAGCCAGGGCTTTATCGCCGAGGCCCGGGACCTGATCCACGGGTTGTTGCAGACCCACCCGGAGCACCCCCGGCTGCTGGAGATGAAGGAGCAGGTTGGTGGCCCCGGCGACGGGATGCCGGCGCAGGCCGTGCCGGCCAAGCCAAAGGCGCCCTCCGCACCGCCGGCCGCGCCGCGGAAGAAGCCGGCGTCCACCAGGGAACCGGAACTCACCGGGACCAAGCTGGAGGACGAGCAGCTCACTGAAGTCCTCTCCATGTTCCAGGAGGAGGTTGCCGGCCAGGTGGACGACGAGGATCACGGCACCCACTACGACCTGGGCATCGCCTACAAGGAGATGTCGCTGGTGGACGAGGCCATCGGTGAGTTCCAGATCGCTGCCCGCTCCACCGAGAGGCGTCTCGATTGCTGTGTCATGCTCGGCGCCTGTTTCATGGAGAAGGGGATGCCGGGCGAGGCGATCAAGTGGTACGAGAAGGGGCTCCTGGCGGCCGAGGACGGGTCCGAAGAGAACAAGGGCCTGCAATACGACCTGGCGGCGGCCCTCGAAGCCGACGGCGCCACCGACAAGGCCCTGGAAGCCTTCCAGGCACTGGGCGCCATGGACGGTCAGTACCGCGACGTGTCGGCCCGCATCCAGCGGCTCCAATCCAGCTGACCGCCGGCGGGCGGTATCCCCCGGATATGTACACGTAAAGGAGCAGGGCATTGAGGTGGCGCGGCATCCTGATCGGCGGCGCTCTGGGATTTGCCGCGGCCGGACCGTTCGGGGCGGTGGTGGGGGCGCTGATCGGCGGGGCCCTGGACGACGGACCGCGGCCCGGCCGCCGTGAACGTCTGGGCGGGGCCGGGGCTGAATCCTTCAGCAAGACCGACCGCTCCTTCCTCTTCGTGCTGAACCTGGTGGGGCTGATGACCGTGGTGGCCCGGGCCGACGGCAGCCTGGACAACCGCGAAGTCCGGGCGATGAGGCTCTTTTTCGAGGGCCTGGGCTTTCGGGGCGAGGACCTGAACACCATCCGTCAGCTGATGAAGGAGGCGGTGTCGGCGGACCTGAACCTGCTGAGCATCTGCATCGAGTATGAGCGGATCTCCACCTACGAGGAGCGACTGCTGATGCTGCGGGCGCTCTACCTGGTTGCCGCCGCCGACGGTGTGCTCCACGAGGCGGAACGGTCGGTGATCGAACGGGTGGTGGGCCACATGGGCATCGGGCCGGCGGACCACCGGTCCATCCGTTCGGAGTTCGAACGCACCAGCCGTCCGCGGTCGCGCCGAACCGGCCGCCCGTCGGAGGCCTACGCCGCCCTGGGCATCTCTCCCGGGGCCAGCGACGATGAGGTCAAAACTGCCTACCGCACCATGGCCCGCAAGTATCATCCGGACAGGGTGAACCACCTGGGCCCGGAGTTCGTCAAGATGGCCACCGAAAAGTTCCAGGCCATCCACCGCGCCTACACCACCATCCGCAAGGAGCGGGGGCTGTCTTGACAGCCTTGCCGGTCCGCCGTTATCATTGCCGGACCTGCGAAAGTTAACCTCTTCCTGCCAAGTGACGGCAGATGGCTGCCGGAATAAGTGTGCGTTATTCCTTTTCGGCTTCTGCATTCCAACGGGCGCACTATTGCCGGCGACGGTCCCCCGGGGGCCGGCCACAACCTTTCACCGTTTACGGACTGACCAGAGGTATCTGATATGGAGAAGGAAACAAAGGAGCGGTCCAAGGCCATCGATACGGCCCTGTCGCAGATCGAGAAGCAGTTTGGCGTGGGGTCGATCATGCGCCTGGGTGAATCCGGCGCCCGGGTCAAGGTGGAGGTGATCCCTTCCGGGGCGCTGTCCATCGACTATGCTCTGGGGATCGGCGGGTGGCCCCGTGGCCGGGTGGTGGAGATCTACGGGCCGGAAGCGTCGGGCAAGACCACCCTGGCCCTGCACGCCGTGGCCAATGCACAAAAGGGCGGGGGCGTGGCCGCCTTCGTCGATGCCGAGCACGCGCTGGACGCCGGCTATGCTGAGAACCTGGGGGTGGACGTGGAAAATATCCTCATCTCCCAGCCCGACTCCGGCGAACAGGCGCTGGAGATCACCGAAATGCTGATCCGCTCCAACGCGGTGGACATCCTGGTGGTCGACTCGGTGGCGGCACTGGTGCCCCGGGCCGAGCTGGAAGGCGACATGGGCGACTCCCACGTGGGGCTCCAGGCCCGCCTGATGTCCCAGGCGCTGCGCAAATTGACCGCCATCGTCTCCCGCAGCCGGACCTGCCTGGTCTTCATCAACCAGATCCGGGAAAAGATCGGGGTGATGTTCGGCAACCCGGAAACCACCACCGGTGGCCGCGCGCTGAAATTCTACACCTCGGTGCGGGTGGACATCCGCCGTATCGCGGCACTCAAATCGGGCGACGATGTGATCGGCAACCGGACCCGGGTCAAGGTGGTGAAGAACAAGCTGGCCGCGCCGTTCAAGAAGGCCGAATTCGACATCCTCTACGGGGAGGGGATCTCATCCCACGGCGACCTGCTGGACCTCGGCGTGGAGCACCGGTTGCTGAACAAGACCGGGGCCTGGTATTCCATCGGCGATGTGCGTATGGGGCAGGGCCGGGAGAACGCCCGCAAGTTCATCCTGGAAAACCCGGAGATCGAAGCACGGCTGGACGCGGAGTTGCGCGAACTCCTCGGCCTGGTGGACGTTGAGCCGGCTGCTGTGGAACAACCTGAGGAGGTCGCGGATTAAGACAGGGTGGCGCAGTCCGGCTGTTGTCGCAGCATTGCTGCTGTCTGCCCTGCTCGTCCTCTGCTGGCTCCCCGCGGCGGCCGGTACCCAACAGCCGCCGGTTGGGGCACCGGCGTCCCCGGTCCCCGGGATCGGCTCCCTGCTGCCCCCGCTGGTGGCCATCGTCCTGGCCCTGCTGCTGCGCCAGGTGATCGTCTCACTCTTTGCCGGTGTTTACCTCGGGGCCCTGCTGGTGGGCGGGTGGAATCCCTTCACCGCCCTGCTGCGCACTGCCGACCACTACCTGCTCAATGCCCTGGCCAGCCGCGATCACGCCGCGATCATGATCTTCACCCTGCTGCTGGGCGGGATGACCGGAATCATCTCCCGGGCCGGCGGGGCCAGTGGCGTGGTGCGGGTGCTGGGCCGGCTGGCCCGCAGCGCCAGGTCGACCCAGGTGGTGGTCTGGGCCATGGGGCTGGTGATCTTTTTCGACGACTATGCCAACTCGCTGCTGGTGGGCAGTTCCATGCGGCCGCTCTGTGACCGCTTCAAGGTCTCCCGGGAAAAACTGGCCTACATCGTCGACAGCACCTCGGCGCCGGTGGCCGCGGTGGCCGTCTTCTCCACCTGGATCGGCGCCGAAGTCGGTCTGATTCGTGACGCCTTTGTTTCGGTGGGCCACCAGGGTGACGCCTACCTCTCCTTTCTCCGTTCCATTCCCTACCGTTTCTACCCGCTGCTGACCCTGGCCTTCGGGTTCATGGTGGCCCTCAGCGGCCGCGACTTCTCGGCCATGCACCGCGCCGAGACGCGGGCCCGTTCCGGCGGCGGCCTTATGCGGCCGGGAGGCCGGTCACTGTGGGACATGGGCGGGGAAGACCTGCGCCCGCTGGAGAACCGGCCGCAGTTGTGGTACACCGCGGCCGTCCCGGTGCTGGTGGTGCTGATCACCGCCTTTGCCGGTCTCTACATCGACGGCAGCCGGTCCCTGGCCCGGGACGGTGTCGTGGCCCACTCGCTGGGCAGCGCGCTGGGGGCGGCCGATTCCTACCGTGTCCTGCTCTGGGCTTCGCTGCTGGGTTGCCTCTCCGCCGCGCTGATGGCCCTGGGCCGCCGGATTCTCAACCTGCGCGAGACGGTGGATTCGATGATGGGCGGGGCGCGGGCCATGCTCACCGCGCTGGTGGTGCTGATGCTGGCCTGGTCGCTGGGCCAGGTCTGTTCCGACCTGGGCACTGCCGACTACATCCTCTCCCTCACCGGTGACGCCATCGATCCCCGTTTCCTGCCGGCGCTGATCTTCATCGTTTCCGGTCTGGTCAGTTTTGCCACCGGCACCTCCTGGGGCACCATGTCGATCCTCATTCCGCTGGCCATCCCGCTGGCGGTGAAGATGTCGGTGGCCGCGGGGTTCCCGCCGGACCAGGCGGAGAACGTGCTGCTGGGGGTCATCGCCTCGGTGCTGGCCGGATCGGTGTTCGGCGATCACTGCTCTCCGATCTCGGACACCACCATCCTCTCCTCCATGGCATCCTCCTCCGACCTGGTGGACCACGTTCGCACCCAGCTGCCCTACGCCCTGGTGGTGGGCGGGGTGGCCCTGGTGGTGGGCGTCGTACCCACCGCCTTCGGCCTGTCGCCGCTGCTGGCCCTGCTCCTGGGCGCCGGCGTTCTGGGCCTGGTGCTCAGGCTGGCCGGCCGTGTGGTGGAGTGAAATCAGGCCTCCGTACCCCCCGTGTTCTCAAGTTTTCCAGCCTTTTTGCCGATCAATTTTGCAGCACCGGTTATCCGGTGAAGGATGACAGGGGTTAACGAATACGGTCTTGACCGGAAGGCGTCGGCTGACGGCGGAGGAAGCGATGGCACGGAAGAGCAGGAACCTGGTTGAAGGGCGAAGTAGTACCACCAAGGGTCGGAAACTGCACAACATTGAAGACAGCGAAACGGAAGAAGAACTGAGACGGTTTCTCAACGAGGGCTCGGACGTCGAGACTTATTTGATGGACGAGGAGGAGGACGAGGAGGTCGATGCCCGGCACCGGCCGTACCGTATCGACCAGCCGGAAGCGTTCGGAAGTCTGGGACAGTTCTGGCTCTCCGAGAACTGAACCCGCGCGTCCGGCTAACGGAAAAAATTTATGTGCACGCCATCATGACCCCGCGGCCGTCGCGGGGTTTTCATTGTACGGTTGACCTGGGGAAGCTGGAAATGTATATTATAAACAAGTTAACTATTCAGGGTGTTTCGAATATCGGGGAGATCTGATCCATGGTTCAGCAAGGGAAGGGCGCTTCCAGAATCCAGGACCGGTTGGCCATCTCGCTGCCGGTTCATGATCCGGCGCAGGAGATGCTGCTCAACCTCGGGTATGTCTACACCCGGGTCAACAGGCTGATGGGCAGTTCGGCGCTCCTCGGCGAGACGCTGCGCGACAACGGGCTCACCGTGGCCCTGTTCAACGTCATGGCTTTTGTCAAGTACAGCCTAAATTCCGAGGAACTCTCGCAAAAGGACCTGGGACGAAAACTGGTGGTCTCCGGGGCCAATGTCACCGGAATGGTGGACAAGCTGGAAAAGAAAAAACTGGTGGTGCGCACCAAGCACGCCACCGACCGCCGCAAGTGGATCATCCGGTTGACCAAAAAGGGTGATGAGGTGCTGGCCCGGGTCCTGCCCAGCTATGCCGAGAGTCTGAAACGGCTGACCGGGGGGCTGAGCCAGGCGACGATCCGCGAACTGGACAGCATGCTCAGCACCTGGGCCGACCTGCTTAGCGACGAGGGGTGAGCGGCACCGCAGGAAGCGGGATGTTGACGCCGGCAGCCTGTTGGTATATAAAGTCCGAGTTTTTCACAGACCGGGCCGAGGTAGCTCAGTCGGTAGAGCGAGGGACTGAAAATCCCTGCGTCGGCGGTTCAATTCCGTCCCTCGGCACCACCCTTCACCCGGGCCCGCCTGCTACAGCTTTGTGGTCATTCTGGACAGTCTGGAGAGATCGAGATCGAGGCCGGCGTTCTTGAAGCCGATTTTCCGCCCGCTCTGTCTGGACAGCGTCTTCAACCGCTTGATCCCCAGGTCCGAGATCCCGGAGAGGCTGACGATCTCCGAAGCCGGTGTCCGGCTGACCCAGCTTACCGACGGGATCCCCACGGCAAAGAACCGCTGGATGTCGTCCGGCTGGAAGCAGGGCTCCCGCCGCACCCGCTGGTAGAAGCGGAGCAGGTTGAGCACGGCCGGGCGGTGCCCCCGGAAGCCGATGTCCACCCGCTCGCTCAGTGCCTGGAACCGTTCCAGCACCTCTTTTTTCAGGCCGGCGCGCCGGGCCCGGTCGCCGTTGGACGCCGATGCCTCGCGGCAGGTCTGCGAAAGGTCGCCGAGGATGCCGGCCAGTTCCTGAAGTTCGGCCTGTCGGGCCAGCTCGGCCATGGGGTGGACGGTGAGGTCGATGATCTCGTACAGCGAGGGGTTGTGCCGGATTGAACCAAGCGCCTTGATGTACCTGGTCACCGGCTTGAGGCTGCTGCGGAGGATGGCCAGAAAGGTCCCCTCCATCTCGTCCAGGCCCCACTGGCCGCTTTGCGGGGCAGGGGCGGAGCTGTCAAGATCGGGCACGGGATTGGCCGCTGCCGCCTGGTCGAGGAAATCGCCCAGGGCATCGTCCATCTCGTCCAGCAGCCCGTCCAGGGATTCGTCGGCACTGTCTCCGGCGCCGGGTTTGATCTTCATCGGTATCGCTGGAAGCGCTCCTGCGAAAAACGCTTCCCTTATCCGGGCCGACCAGCTGATGGAAAGTTCTCCGCCGCCGCGCCAACAGCATTGTGTCGCCGGGGATCACCATCCGGAAGGGCTGGTCGACATCAGGTTTTCATCACAACGTCGAACATCGTCCCAATGATAAAGAATTCGTCCTGACAGGTCAATCATCCATCGCTTCTTTTCCGTTGGCGGCGCCGCGGAAATGCAACCGGTTTTGCCGGAAAACCGATTTGTGGTTTAATGACATTGCGGCTCGAACTGCCGATGATTCCCGTCTCGAGTTGACCACAAACCATCAGGAGGACGCTGGCATGCAACAGCCCGGCGAACATGGCCCCGTGCTGCTTAAAACTGAGATCGATGGCGTAACCTTGCTCAATCGCGGCAAGGTGCGGGATATCTTTGACCTGGGCGATAAGCTGCTCTTCGTTGCCTCGGACCGCATTTCGGCATTTGACCGCATCCTGCCCACCGGCATCCCGCGCAAGGGCGAGGTGCTGACCCAGATCTCACGTTTCTGGTTCGACTTCCTCGGCGAGCGGATCGCGCACCATGTGATCACCACTGACCCGGCCCTCTTTCCCGAAGAACTGCAGCCGTACCTCGATCAGCTGGCCGGGCGGTCCATGCTGGTGAAGAAGGCGGAGATCCTCCCGGTGGAGTGCATCGTCCGGGGCTACCTCGCCGGGTCGGGGTGGAAGGAATACCAGCGGGAGGGCACGGTGTGCGGCATCCCGTTGCCCGAGGGCCTGCAGAATTCCTCGCGGTTGCCCGAACCGATCTTCACCCCGTCCACCAAGGCCGAGGGCGGCCTCCACGACGAAAACATCCCCTTCAGCAAGATGGTGGACCTGGTGGGCCAGGAGATCGCCGACCGGGCGAAAGCGGCCAGTCTTGAGATCTACAGCCGGGGGGCCGAGCACGCCCTGGCCCAGGGGATCATCATCGCCGACACGAAGTTCGAGTTCGGCATGCTGGACGGCGAGCTGATCCTGGTGGACGAGGTGCTCACGCCCGACTCCTCCCGTTTCTGGCCCGAGGACCTGTATCAGCCGGGCAAGAGCCAGCCCAGCTTCGACAAGCAGTATGTGCGGGATTACCTGGAGTCGATCAACTGGGACAAGGAGCCGCCGGTGCCCGAACTGCCGGAGGAGATCGTGGCCGGCACCACCGGGAAATACCTCGAAGCCTTCCGCCGGCTCACCGGCAGGCCCGACCCTGCGGCTTAGTCCGGCCGCTGCCAGCGGTCCAGCCAGCCCTCCATCTCCCGGATCAGCGTGTCCAGTCCGCCGGCGGGGGACTGGGGGCCGGCGGCGCGTTGGCTCTCCAGACCGTGGGCCAGGCCGCGGATCCGCTCCAGGGAGGCGCCGGCCATGCGGCGCAGAACAGCCGACCCCCGGAGCTCGCGGTCCAGCTCCTGCCGGGCGGCGAGGATCCGCTCTTTGCTGTGACAGATCAGGATCCAGTCCACACCGGCCAGCAGCGCCCTGATGCCCACCGCTTCGTCGAAGAGGTCCTCTTCACCGCCGGCTCCACCGGTCACCGCGCCCATCTCCAGGTCGTCGGTGATCACCACGCCCTGGTGACCCAGTGTGCCCCGCAGAAGTCCGCTGACCACCGCCGGCGAGAGGGAAGCGGGCAGCGGCCGGCCCGTGCCCGGCGCGGCGGACGGTTCCAGGGCCGGGTACCACCCGTGGCCCACCATCACC
Organism: uncultured Acidobacteriota bacterium; assembly: GCA_963836075.1. GTDB lineage: Bacteria > Acidobacteriota > JAQAZP01 > JAQAZP01 > JAQAZP01 > JAQAZP01. The sequence continues at coordinate 584,049 of CAWIIB010000001.1, read as the reverse complement.
GGCACCCCGGGGCGGCCGGCCAGCAGGCGGCGGAAGGGCAGCAGGTCGTGGCGCCAGAGCGCTTCCCGTCCTTCGGTGACCACCGGCAGGACCTGGTGCGAATCGACCACGGTGCGGCCGAGGCCGGGGAAGTGCTTGATCGTGCCGGACACCCCGGCATCAGAGAGACCGTCGAGATAGCTGCCGGCCAACCGGGTCACCGCCGCGGGGTCGGTGCCGAAGGAGCGGATGCCGATGCCGTTGGGCGCGTCCTCCTCGCTGAGGTCCACCACCGGCGCGAAGTTGAGGTGGAAGCCCAGGCGGCGGAGCAGGCGGCCGGTGAGCGCCGCGGCCTCGCGCACCCGGTCGCCGTCGGCTCCGCGGCCCAGGGCGCCGGCGGCTGGCAGGTGGGGGAAGAGCCGGCCCAGCCGGTTCACCGGGCCCCACTCCTGATCGACGCCCAGCAGCGGCCCGCGGTTCAGCGGGCCGCCGGGCAGGGCACCCAGTGCGGCGTTCAGTTTCTGCACCTGTTCGGGCGATTGCACGTTGCGGCTGAACAGGATCACTCCGCCCGGGCGGAGTTGCTGCAGAAAGTCGACCTCCCCGGCGTCGAGACCGGTTCCCTCGATGCCGACGAAGAAAAGCGTGCCGCTCGATTCGCTGTGACTCATAACCGTCACGGGTGTGAGGCCTCGACCACGGTGTGGATCCCGCCGCGCACGTTGAAGTCGGCGGTGACCGTCATCCGGCGCGGGGCCAGGACGTCCACCAGGTCGTCGAGGATGCTGTTGGCCACCGCTTCGTGAAAGGCGCCTTCGTCGCGATAGGAGTGGAGGTAGAGCTTCAGCGACTTCAGTTCGACGATCCACTGGTCGGGCACGTAGCGGATGGCGATGGCGGCGAAATCGGGCTGGCCGGTCCGGGGGCAGAGACAGGTGAACTCGGGGCTCACCGTCCGCACCTCGTAGTCCCGGCCGGGCCGGGGATTGGGCACGGGTTCGAGAATCGTTTTGCGTTCGCTGCTCACTGTATGGTCCTCACTCTGTAGCGGGTGACGGTGGCGGTTGTCAAAAACAGTATATCCCTGTTCCCCGCCCCTGGGGAAGTGTTCCCGCTCGACAACAGCCTCGGGCATCCACTACCATTGATTCACTGGCCACATTCAGAACACCCCGGAATAGATGCCGGTCACCATTCATTCCGGTTCCGTTGGAGGGAGACAGATGAACGGGGAGTCGAGTTCCGAACAGCTGGTGCGCATGGAGAGCCGGGTGGGGACGCTCACCGGTCTGCTGCACCGGCCGGCAGCGGCCGCCGGTGCGCGGCCGCCCATCGTGGTCGGTTCGCACGGGCTGTACAGCGACCGGGAGAGCCAGAAACTGGCAGACCTGGGCCGGTCCCTGGCCCGCAGCGGTGTGGCCTTCCTGCGCTACGACTGCATGGGCTGCGGTGACTCGGGCGGTGATTTTACCGACACCACCCTGGCCAGCCGGGTGACCGACCTGGAAGAGGCCGTGACCTGGGTCAGGCGGCAGGAGGAGTTGAGCTCGGAGCGGATCGGGTTGATGGGCAGTTCCATGGGGGGCTTCGCATCACTCTGCGTGGCCGCCACGGACAAGGGCGTTGACGCAGTGGCCGCCTGGGCCGCCCCGGCGACCTTCGAAGACCTGCACGACGAGGAGAAGGAGCAGCAGGACGTCGGTGAAGCCGACGGGTTCACGCCGCCGGCCCTGGGGCCCGGGTTTTACCGCACGCTGCACACCCCGGACCTTCCGGCCCTGGCCCCCCTGCTGCACAACGTGGTCTTTCTCCATGGCGAGAACGACGAGATCGTGCCCCTGGCCCATGCCGTCCGGCTGCACCGGTTGGCCGGAGAGCCGAAACAGCTGGAGGTCTTCCCCGGCGGGGACCACCGTTTCGCCGACCCCCAGGCCCGGCAGCAGGCCGTGGAACTCTCCACCCGCTGGCTGGTCAGTGCTCTGCGGGGCTGACCGCACACAGAAAAAAGGGGATTGCCGCCGTCGGCAATCCCCTTTTGATTCAACATGCCGTACTGCCGCTATTCCGCGGCCTTTTCGCCGTCGCCCGCCTTCTTCACTTCGGGCGCCTTGATGGCGTCGAACTTCATGTTGTAGACCTTGCCGTCGGAGAAGTAGACGCCGGCCGCGCCGCGGTCCTCGGTGGGGTAGTACCAGCCCACCAGGGTCTTGCCCCGCTTGATCTCTTCCTTGATGTGCTTGGGATTGGCCACGCCGCAGATCGCCTCGATCTCTTCGTAGGTCATCCCCTTGGTGACCGTGTCGAAGCGCTCCTGGGTCATGTAGCGCATGGAGGCCGCGTGGTCGCGCAGGGCGAGGATCTCGGCGTTTTCCGGGTCGAGGGAGAGCGCCTCGTCATACACTTCCACCGCCTTGATGTAGTTGCCCAGTTCGTTGACAAAGGCCGGGGCCACGAACTTGGCCAGGTAGTCGGCGTAGGCCGACTTGGCTTCCTGGCTGTCCGGATTGTTGTTGATGTAGGTCACCAGCTGGTCGGTGAACACCTCGTACTGGCCTTCGCGGTCCATCTCGATCCGCTTCATCTCTTCGGCGATCAGTGCCGGGTCGGGTTCCTCCACCGGTTCACCATCCACCGGCTCCTCATTCACCGCCGTCAGTTCGGCCACCGCCGCTGCGTAGGCTTCTTCAGCATTGTCGCGGATGCTCATGATCTCGAGAAGTTCGGCGCCGCTGTCGGCCGCACCGCTCTCTTCCGCGGACTCCTGGGCACAACCGCCGGCCAGCAGAAGCAGGAGACACAGGGTAAGGCAGGAGGCAAAAGCGTGTTTCATTGTACACCTCATGGTTGAGAAAAAATAAAAATCAGTGCGGCCGCCGTTTGCGCCCGGAGCAGGTGGCGCAGTCGACCTGAAAACCGTTTCTTCCCTCAAGAGTGTCCGGCTGAGAAACCGGAGGTTTGAAACGTGAGAACCTTAGCACACCATCCCATGGCTGTAAAGCCGGATTGCGCTGTGGACGGCGGACGAATATCTTTGTAAATGATAGATATAAAAGAGATGTATGGCGTCTACTCGATGTAGCCCAGGGCCTGCAGCTCTTGGCGAATGGACTGGTCTTCCGGCGAGCTGATGGCCTCGCCCTCACCGGCATCCGGCCGTGCGCTTCCGTAGGTCGGAATCATCTCCGCCGTCAGTGGCCGGGGTTCACCACCGGTTTCCTGTTCCAGCAGCAGCCCGGCCGGCCGGCCGGCCATGTCTGCACCAACCGGCAGTCCCAGCAGGGCCAGGACGGTGGGAGCCACATCTTCCACCCCCATGCCGGAGATGGACTGCCCGCCCACCAGCGGCCCGCCGGAGATCACCACCACGCCCGCCGGCGCCTCGTTGTGGACGAAGTAGAGAAAGACGTCCTGGGGATGGAAAGCGCACCCCGCCAGATCGAGCCGGTTGAGCAGCCGGCTGCGTCCGGCCATGCCGGTTCCGGGGGGGAAGGTGATGCGGGACCAGTCCGGACCGGGCTCCAGCGTTGCCGGACCGCCAGCGCCGCCGTCGGCGATCACGCTGTTCAGAAAGCCGGGGCCGTCCGCCTGGCCGGCCGGGGGTCGCAGCCTCACGGACGGGCCGGAGGCCAGGTCGATGCCGTGGTCGGAGAGGACGACAAAGATGCAGTTTTCGTAGCCATCCACCTGCCGGACACCGGCCACCACCCGGCCCAGCATCCAGTCGTAGACCCGGTAGGTTTCCTCGATCACTTCCCGTCCCGCCACGTTCCGCTCGGGCACGGCGCCGGTGCCCGGACGGTCGGCGCCGCCGAAGAAATGCTGGGCCATGTCGGTGGCGTTGAAATAGACGGCGGCCAGCCGCGGCCGCACAGCCCCGAGCCGCCGGAGGAAGAGGGGCAGTTTGACCTCGCTGTCCAGGGCTGCGTTCCAGAGGAACCCCGACTCCACCTTTTGTCGGGTCAACTGCACCAGGCGGTCCGGTTCCCCGGGCAGCGCTGCGTCGCCGGCTTCGAATGAGCCGTGGAGGTAGGGTGAGACCCGGTCCGGGGTGGCCAGCCGGGCCAGGTCCAGCAGCACGGGCGGCGGTTCGGACCACTGTTCGCGGAAGGCCCGGAGGTCCGGGCCCAGCAGTTCCGCTGATGATGCGGGGAAGACCTGGTGCTCCGTCGCCTTGTGCCAGCGGTCGCTGATCATCTCCCCCAACACCTCTTCGGCGGGCCAGGTCACCGGCCAGCCGAAAAAGAGGGAGTCTGTTCCCTGTTCGGTGAGGATCGTCCACAGGGCCGGCACCCGCCGCAGGTTGCTGGTCAGCGGGATGCCCTGGTCGCTGACAAAGGTGCTGATGCCGTGTTCGCCGGGCTTTTTGCCGGTGGCCATGGTGGTGAAGAGAAGCGGTGTCCAGGTGGGGCGGGCGGTCTCCAGCCGGCCGGCGGCCCCGGCCCTGGCCAGGCCGGACAGCACCGGCATCTCGCCCCTGTCTGCCAGCGGTCCGGCCACCTGCCAGCTGAGGCCGTCCAGGGCCACGATCACCACCGGAGGCGCAGTGCTGTCCGGGGCCGGCGGCCGTTCGGAACTGCAGGCCAGGCCCAGAACGAGAAGGGCCGGCAGCAGCCACGGCAGGCAGCGGATGGGACATCCGGGTGGGGTCTTGCACAGTAGGTTCATGCCGTACCACAGGTTTGCGGGTTCCGTTGCAGTATAGCGAAACCGCTGCCGCCGCTCAATGCGGGCTTCCTTGCCCGCGGCTGCCCCAGAGCCTATAATTTCCTGTCAAAATTGCCGGTCCCAATGCACAGTGCAGAAGAATGGGGCCAGTGCACAGGAATGGGGTCAGACCCCATTCCTGTGCACTGGCCGGGGTGCTTATGATGACGTGGGGGGATGGTCTTGGGTCGAGGTAAACAGCCCGTGTTTTTGCAGGATATCCTGGTGGTTTCCGATGTCCACCTCAACGGTGAAGATCCCGGCACGCTGGAGACGTTTATCCAGTTCCTGCAGCGTCATGCCATCGGCTGCGGCACCATCGTCATTCTCGGCGACCTATTCGACCTCTGGCTCGGCCTGCCGGCCCTCCAGGAACCATACCACCGCCGACTGGTGCAAGCCCTGGAACAGTTTCGCCGTCGCGGCGTTCAACTGCTCTATGCCGAGGGAAACCGCGACCTGTTCGTGGCGCACCACTTTGGCCGACGTCTCTTCCACCTGGCCACCGGGGGGGAACTGGTGCTCAATCGCAACGGCCGGCGGTTTGTCATGGTGCATGGCGACCGCTTGAACCGCGTCGACTACAACTACCGGGCCTGGAACGCGCTGGTGCGCAGCACGCCGGTGAGACTGCTGCTTCGCCTGCTCCCCCCGCGCCTGACCCTGCGGGCGGCCGCCGGCCTGGAGCGGAAACTGCGCGGCACCAACCGGCGGTTCCGGAGCTATTTCCCCCATGGGCAGTGCGAACGCTATGCTCGCCGGCAGTTCTGCCGCGGGGCGGATGTGGTGGTGCTGGGCCACTTTCACCAGCGCTTCTATCTGCGCTACGACGATGACAACGGCAGCGGGGGAGAGGTTCACGTCCTGCCCGACTGGCTCTCCCGGCAGACGGCCATGCGCATCGGCCCCGACGGGGAAGTTCACTATGTCGGTGACGCCCAGGCCTCCGGGGGTGCCCCGGGGACTGTGAAGCCGCCGTCCTCCAGGCCTGGTTAAGATATGGAAATAAAAACACTTACAATGACGATCCACAATTCCAACGTCTTGACAGAATCCACTGCCACTTCGTATACTCGCAGGCGAACGACCCCGACGGAACAGAGGACCCATGACTGACCGCCCGGAACCAGCGAAGCTCCGGCTGCAGACGCTTTTTACGCCTCTGGCCGCCGGTTGCCTGCTCGGCATCGTCATCTTCGTGGACGGGCTTTTTGCCGCCACCGACATGGGGGTAATGGAACTGGTGGCGGTGCTGCCCCGCGAAGCCCTGCTGCTGCTGGGCCTCGGCGCCCTGATTCCTCTGCTCCAGCACCGGCCGTGGGTCAACGATCCGCGGCCCGCCTTCCAGTTCCGCAACTTTACCTTTGCCGTGCTGGCCATTCTCTTTGCCACCCTGGCCGTCTACCACCTTTCCGGCGGCCGGAGCCTCGAGCTGGAAAAGATTTACCCCTCGTACGAGCTGTGGGATGCCGCCGGCGGGGTTGGTGCGGTGGCCCTGCAGGTCCTCTTTGACTGTGCCGCATTCGCCGCCGTCATCTGCTGTATCGTGGTGCTCATCGGTCTGCGGCAGCTGATCTACCACAACCGCAAGAAGCACACCGCGCGGGTCTTCCACCTGACCCTCGTCTTCTTCGCCCTGGTCTATCTGCTGGACCTGGTGCTGGCGCCGAGCATCGGTTTCGTATCCACCGAGTCCTCCAGCTGGGGCCGCTACCTGCAGAACGTGCGGGACGGGATCAAGGCCCTGGCCATCATCTTCATCATCGTCAATGCCTTTCGCCTCTCCTGGGTCAAGGCCACCAGCAAGAAGGAGAAGTGGAGCTGCCTCGGCCTCTCGGTGCTCTGCCTCACCGGTTCGATCTTCATGATCTCCGGCTCCACCCTGTTCAGCTACACCGGCAGCTGCGGCTATGTCTGCGGCACCTTCTTCAGCCTGGTCGGCCTCTTTCTCGCCGTCTACTCCGGGTTTGCCGCGGGCAGCCTGCTGCTCCACCTGCCCACCGCCGGGACCCACGACCGCCAGCTGGAGGAGATCACCTCGCTCCACGATCTGGGCCGGGCGGTGAAATCGACCCTCGATTTGGATCAGCTGGTGGAGATGATCACTGCCCACACCTCCCGGGTGCTCGAATCCCACGCCTGCTGGCTGGAACTGCGCAGCGAGACCGCGGAAAGATTCGAGCTGGTGGCCTGGAGCGGCATCGGTGACGAGGAAGCGGCGCGGCAGCAGCAGGACCACCCGGTGAGCCCGCTCAGCCAGTGGATCGTGCGCCAGCAGAAGCCGGCGCTGATCAAGGATATCGCCGCCGACAGGCGGTCGGCCGACCTGCGGAGCTGGCGGCGCAAGGCCGGCTCGCTGGTCTGCGCGCCGCTGCTTTCCCGGGGCAATGTGATCGGAATACTCTACGCGCTGAAAGACCACACCTACGCTTTCGAGCGGGAGGATCTGCTGGCGCTGGCCGCCTTTGCCGACCAGGCGGTGGTCTCCATCGAGAACGCCAAGCTGGTGCGGGCCTCGCTGGAGAAAGAACGGATGGAGCAGGAGCTGAAGATCGCCCGGGAGGTGCAGATGCGGTTGCTGCCCATGCACATCCCGCAGATCGAGGGGCTGGACATGGACGCCCTCTCCCTGCCGGCCTACGAGGTCGGCGGCGACTACTACGACTTTATCTCGCTGGACCGGCAGCGCCTCGGGGTGGCCATCGGCGACGTCTCGGGCAAGGGGACCTCGGCGGCGTTCTACATGGCCGAGATCAAGGGCATTCTCCAGGGGTTGGGGCCGATGTACGAAGAGCCGTCGGCGCTGCTCTCCCGGGTCAACCAGATCCTGCACAAGGACCTGGACCGCCGGACCTTCATCACCCTGCTCTACGCCGTGATCTCGCCCCGGGACTCCACCCTGCTGATGGCCCGTGCCGGCCACTGCCCGCTCTACCACCTGCCGGGAGACGCCGGCAAGGGGACCTTCATCACCCCGGACGGGATCGGGCTGGGCCTGGAGGAGGGGCGTCTGTTCGATCGCGTGATCCGGGACAAGACGGTGACCTACCGGGAAGGCGATATCTTCCTCTTCTTCAGTGACGGGCTGGTGGAGGCCCAGGCCGGGGACGGCGAGGAGTTCGGTGAGGGTCGCCTGGACCAGGTGATGGTCGATAACCGGCATTGCTCGGCCGATGAGATCAAGCTGGCGCTGCTCAACGCGGTGAACAACTTCAAGGAGAAGGAGCGGCTACACGACGACCTGACGCTGTTCATCATGAAGGTGGACCACACGCCGCCGCGGGTCTCCGCCGGGGCGGGGAGCAGCCGGTGAGGGGCGACGGGGGGGAGCGCAGCCCGTTCAGCAGCCTGGTGCTGCACAATGCCCGCCGGTTCACCAGCCACACCACCGCCTCGGGCCTCCGTCTGCTGGTCAAGGAGGTGGACTCCATACCCGGGGTCAATATCACCCTCTGGTACCAGGCCGGCGGGGCGCACCGGCCCGCCGGGCGTTCGGGGCTGGCCCACTTTCTCGAGCACATGGTGTTCAAGGGCACCGACCGTTTCGCCAAGGGCGACGTGGACCTGATCTGCGACCGCAACGGGGGCTCGAACAATGCCTACACCGACCTCGACCACACCTACTATGTCTTCAACTTTGCCTGCGACCGCTGGGAGATCGCCCTGGAGATCCTGGCCAGCCAGATGGACGGCTGCCTCTTTCCACCGGACGAGTTCGAGGCCGAGAGGCAGGTGGTGATCCAGGAGCGGATGATCAGCGAGGACGACCCCAGTTTCCTGCTGGAGGAGGCGGCCCTGCTGGCGGCGCTGCCGGACAGCCCGTACAGCTGCGGGGTCATCGGCTCGCTGCGCGACCTGCAGGAGGTGCAGCGGGAGGAGATGATCGCCTTTTACCGCCAATACTACCGCCCGGGGAACGCGCTGCTGGTGATCACCGGCGACGTGGAGACGGAGCGCGCGCTGGCCGCGGTGGAGGACCGCTTCCCCGGCAGTCCAGGCGGAACCTCCACCATCGCCAGCAGCCTCCCGCCGGAAACGGCCGGCAGCTTCACCCCCAGCGGCGAAAGCGGCGGGCGGATCAAGCTCAGGCTGCCGGCACACCTGCCGGAGGTCAAGATAAACTACCAGGCGCCGCCCATGGGACACCCCGACTCCTACGTGCTGCTGGTGCTCAACAACCTGCTGAGCTACGGCAAGAGTTCGCGGATCTTCCGCCGGGTGATCCAGCGGGACCAGCTGGCCACCGAGGCCTGGTTCAGCTTCCTGCCCTCCCGGCTGCCTTTCCTGATGGAGCTCTGCGGCCAGGCCCGTCCCGGTGTGGAGCTGGAGCGGCTGGAGGCCGCCCTGCAGGAAGAGCTGGACCTGCTGTGCCGGGAACGGGTGGAGGACGAGGAGATCCGCCGGGCCCGGCGGCAGATCTGGATGAACATGCTGCTGGCCGGCCAGTCGCTGGAAGACCAGTCCTACCTGCTCGGCCGTTCGGTGATGGTGGGCGGTCTCGATTTTCTCGATCACTTTTTTGCCAGGCTGGACGAGGTGGACGGGGAGCTGATCATCGAGACGGCACGCCGGCTTTTCGATCCGGCAGGACGAACCGTGGCCCTGCTGGAACCCGAGGCGGACGGCAACGACGAGGACGGGGGGGCCGGCTGATGGGCCAGCAGCAGTCCGGCAGCCCGCGGGAGCGGCCCCGGTTCGACCCCGGCCCGGTGCAGCGGCACGTGCTGGCCAACGGGCTGCGGCTGTTCATCCGCGAGAACCGCAGCCACCCCCTGATTTCGGTGGAGACGGTGGTCCGCGCCGGCGCCCGGCAGGACGAGGAGTGCAAGGCCGGTCTGGCCGCGCTCAGCGGCCGGCTGCTCGACTCCGGCGCCGGCGGGCTGAATACCGAAGAGATCAGCCACCGCGTGGAGTCGCTGGGCGGGATGATGCTGACCTACGGCGGCTATCTGCTCAGCGGCATCTCGCTCAGCCTCAGTTCCGCCGACCTGGAGACGGCCCTGGACCTGCCGGCACGGATGCTGCTTCAGCCGGAGTATGACGCCGGCGAGTTCGAAAAGAGGCGGCAGCGCGTGCTGGCCGATATCGTGGCCGAAAAGGACAACCCCCGTTCGGTGGCGCTGAAGCGGTTTAACGAGCTGGTTTTTGCCGGGCACCCGCGGCACCGGCCGGTGGAAGGCTACGAGGAGTCCCTGCGGACGCTGACCCCGGAGGACGTCCGCCGGTTTCGCCGCCGGCACTACGCCCCCGGCGTCACCTGTCTGGCCGTGTCCGGGGACGTGGATCCCGCAACGGTCCTGGCGCGGGTGGAAGCGCTTTTCGGGGCCTGGGAGCCCGGGGACGCCGGCCAGACCCCCGACCCTCCCGATCCGGCGAGCCTGGCCGGCAGGGGACTGGTGACCGAGCGGATCCCCATGCGCAAGGAGCAGGTGAACATCTACCTCGGCCACCCCGGGATCAGGCGCAACGATCCCGACTTCTTCCCGCTGAAAGTGATGGACAAGATCCTGGGACGGGGTTTCACCTCCCGTCTGAACAGCCGGTTGCGGGATGAGCTGGGTCTGGCTTACAGCATTTTCGGCTCCATCACCTCCTCCGCCGGTGTGGACCCCGGCGCCTTTCTCTGCTACATCGGCACCGCCCCGGAAAACGAGGCCCTGGCGGTGGAGGGGATCCTGGCCGAGATCCGCCGCATCCGGGAAGAGCCGGTGCCGGCGGAAGAACTGGAATCGGCCCGGCGCTACATCACCGGGAACTACATCTTCGGCCTGGAGACCAACCAGGATATGAACGGCTACTACCTGGACGCCGAGCTGAACGGCCTTCCCCTAAACCACATCCAGCACTATGTGGACAACGTGGAGCAGGTCACCGCCCCCCGCATCCTCCAGGCCGCAAGGGCCCACCTCGACCCGCGGAATCTGGTCCTGGTGGCCGCCGGTGGAGACCCGCGGCACGGTTATTCCCCCTCCCGCTGAAGCAGGCCCGGCAGCGGCCCGGCCCGCGCCGCCACACCCTTCCGGAGGCGTGGGAATGACCCCTCTCTGTAACGGTAACTGGTTGTCAGGGAAAGGATAGGGGGTATGGCGCCTCACCCCCGAAACCCCTCTTCCACGGGCTGACTTTCTTGAAGTCGATGAAACGATCTGTTACAGTAGCCCCGTTCTTCAAGCTGAACTGAAACGGTCTTCAACGGGAAAGCCGCTGCCATGGACAAGGAGAAACGAGTCACGCTGTTCACGGGCACTTATGGCAGCGGAAAGTCTGAAACTGCAGTAAGTTACAGCCATCACCTCCTCGATCTGGGCTATTCCGTGAAAATTCTCGACCTCGACGTGGTCAACCCCTATTTTCGCTGCCGAGAAGCTGCCGCCGAGCTGGAAAAGCGGGGGGCCACAGTGGTGGCGCCCAAGGGTGCGCAGTTCTTCGCCGACCTGCCGATCATCCTGCCCGAGATCCGGGGGTCACTGGGTGACGACCTCATGGCGGTGGTGGGGGACGTGGGCGGGGATGACGTGGGGGCCCGGGTGCTGGGCAGCCTGGCCGACGTGCTCGATCCCGAGTCCACCCTGCTGCTCTTCGTGATCAACGGCAACCGGCCGTTCACCAGCACTGCCCAAGGCTGCATCAAGATCCTCGACGAGGTGCAGTCCGCCTCGCGGCTCTCGGTGGGGGGCCTGGTCTCCAATACGCACCTGATGGAGGAGACCACTCCGGAACTGATTTACCAGGGATACGAACTGACCTGCGAGGTGAGCCGCAGGACCGGTATTCCGGTTCGACTGGTGACGGTGGAAACCAGAATGGCCGGTCTTGTGGATGCCAACCTCTTCGATTGTCCCCTGCTCCCCCTGCGGCGCTCGCTGCTGCCGCCATGGGGCGGGCCGCTGAAAACTGATCTGACCAGCCTGCCGGTGTGACGGCGGCGGAGGCATCAGACCGAGGAGTCACCATGCCCCAGATACGCGTGGACAAGGACCGCTGCAAGGGTTGCGAACTCTGCAACGCCGCCTGTCCCCAGCAGATCATCACCATGTCCAAGGAACTCAACGTCAAGGGATATTTCTACGCCATGGTGAGCCAGCCGTCCCGCTGTATCGGCTGCCGCCTCTGCGCCATCGTCTGTCCCGATGTGGCCATCGAGGTGGACATCAACGCCGTGCAGTACATTCTGGTTGACTACTGAGGGGCGTTGACCCCGAACGAGGACCGATCGTCATGGCAAAAACGCTGATGAAGGGAAACGAGGCCATCGGGGAGGCGGCCATCCGGGCCGGGGCCACGAACTACTTCTGCTATCCCATCACTCCCCAGACCGAGCTGGCCGAGTATCTGGCCAAGCGGATGCCCGAGGTGGGCGGCGTCTTTCTCCAGGGGGAGAGCGAACTGGCGGTGAGCAACATGCTCTTCGGCGCGGCCGGCGCCGGCGTGCGGGTGTTCACCTCTTCCTCCAGCCCCGGGATCAGCCTGATGCAGGAGGCCATCTCCTACATCGCCGGGGCCCAGCTGCCGGTGGTGATCGTCAACATCGTCCGTGGCGGCCCGGGCCTGGGCGGTATTTTGCCGGCCCAGTCCGACTACTTCCAGGCCACCAAGGGGGGCGGCCACGGCGATTACCGCCTGCTGGTGCTGGCGCCGGCCTCGGTCCAGGAAGCGGTGGACCTGACCATGAAGGCCTTCTACCTTGCCGACAAATACCGCAACCCGGTGATGGTGATGGGCGACGGCATGATCGGCCAGATGATGGAGCCGGTGGAGTTCAACCCGCCGGACGAGGGCGACCTGCCGCCCAAGACATGGGCCACCACCGGCGCCAGGGGCCGGACGCGGAACCAGATCCACTCGCTGCATCTCGACCCGGTGATGCTGGAAAAAAACAACCAGGTGCTCTACGCCAAGTATGAAGAGATGAAAAAGCACGAGGTGCTTTACGAGCGCTACAACTGTTCCCGCCACAACAAGGTGATGCTGGTGGCTTACGGCACCATGGCCCGGATCTGCAAGACGGCCATCGCCGAGCTGAAGCGGCAGCGCATCTCGGTGGGCCTCTTCCGGCCGATCAGCCTCTTTCCCTTCCCCGAGAAAGAGCTGCGCCAGGCCGCCGAACCGGTGGGCCGGCTGCTCAGCGTCGAGATGAGCATGGGCCAGATGGTGGAGGACGTGGAACGGGTGATTGGCCGGGAAAAACCGGTGGACTTCTTCGGCCGCTGCGGCGGGATCGTCCCCTCGCCCGAAGAGGTGGTGGCGGAGGTGAAACGCCTGGTGGCCGCCAGCGCGCCTCCGCCGAAAAAGAAAGCGGCACGCACAAAAACCGGAGCCAAAAAGACCGCCAAGAGTCGAAAGGGTTGAGACCATGGCCAGTACACTGGACAGGACCGTCTTCAGAAAACCCGAGTCCCTTGCCGAGAAGATCACCCACTATTGTCCCGGGTGCACCCACGGCTCGATCCACCGCATGGTGGCTGAGACGCTGGACGAGCTGGGAGTGATGGACCGCGCGGTGGGCGTGGCGCCGGTGGGGTGTTCGGTGCTGATCTACCACTACTTCGAGTGCGACTTCCAGGAAGCGGCCCACGGCCGCGCGCCGGCCTTTGCCACCGGTATCAAGCGGGTGCGACCCGACCTGGTGGTCTTCACCTACCAGGGGGACGGCGACCTCTGCTCCATCGGCATGTCGGAGATCATCCACGCCGCCAACCGCGGCGAGAAGTTCACCACCATCTTCGTCAACAACGCTATCTACGGCATGACCGGCGGCCAGATGGCTCCCACCACGCTGTCCAACCAGGTCACCAGCACCTGCCCCTTCGGGCGGGACACCGAACACACCGGGCAGCCCATCCGGATGTCCGAGCTGCTCTCGGCCCTGGTCACCCCGGCCTATATCGAACGTGTCTCGGTTCACGATGCGCAGCACTCGATCCAGGCCAAGAAGGCGGTGCGCCGCGCCTTCCAGCACCAGCTGAACAACGACTGCTTCAGCCTGGTGGAAGTGCTCTCCACCTGTCCCACCAACTGGGGCCTCACACCGCTGGAAGCCACCAACTGGGTCAGGGACAACATGGTTCCGTTCTACCCGCTCGGCGTCTACAAAGAGCCCCCGGTGAAGGAGGGTTAGGGACAATGCAGCTGGAAACCTTTTTCGCGGGATTCGGCGGGCAGGGCATCATGTCCATCGGCCAATTCCTGGCCAAGACCGCCATGCAGGAGGGGCAGCAGGTGGTCTGGCTGCCCTCCTACGGGCCGGAGATGCGCGGCGGGACCGCCTACTGCACGGTGGTGGTCTCCGACGAGCCGATCGGGTCGCCGATCATCTCCACGCCAAAGGCGCTGGTGGTGCTCAACCGCCCCTCCATGGACAAGTTCGCCCCGCGGGTCAAGTCCGGCGGGACGATCATCGTCAACTCCTCGCTGATCGAGGTCACCTCGGAGCGGGACGACGTGGACGAGCTGCTGGTGCCGGCCAACGACATCGCCATCGAGAGCGGTTCGCCCCGGGCCACCAACATGGTGATGCTGGGCGCCTTTGTGGGCCGCACCGCAATCGTGCAGATCAAGAATCTCAAGGCCTTCGTGGAGAAAAAATTCTCCGGCAAGGTGGCCGAGATCAATCTCAATGCCATGATGGCGGGGCACCGCCTGGGCTGCAAGCGGTAGAAGGGGAGGAGTGCCGAGGATGGAACTGGATCTGAAACCGCTGCAGGGTATCCTGGACCGACATTCGGCCGAGACGTCCGAACTGATCTCGATCCTCCAGGACATTCAGCTGGAGTACAACTACCTGCCCCCCGAGGCGCTGAAGCAGACAGCGGAGACGCTGGCCGTGCCGCTGAGCAAGGTCTACAGCGTGGCCACCTTCTACTCCTCGTTCAGTCTGGAGCCGAAGGGCAAAAACGTGATCCGCGTCTGCATGGGCACGGCCTGCCACGTACGCGGCGCCGGGCTGCTGCTGGACGAGCTGGTGCGCCGGCTGGAGATCAAGCCCGGGCAGACCACGGAGTGCGGAGAATACACCCTGGAATCGGTCAACTGCGTGGGCACCTGCGCCATGGCCCCGGTGGTGATGGTCAACGAGAAATATTACGGCAAGATGCGGATCAGCAAAATCAAACGCATTGTTAAAACCTAGGCAGGTGAGGATATGAGGTTCAGTAGCCCGGGGGCGCTGGAGAAACAGAGAACGAAACTGCAGGCCCTGGCCGGCAAGGTCAAGCGGGAGATCCTGATCTGCGCCGGCACCGGCTGTCTGGCCGGCGGCAGTGCCGAGGTGGCCCAGGCCTTCCGCACCGAGACCAAAGCCGCCGGGCTGAAGGTCGGCGTGCGGATGGTGATCAAGGAGACCGGTTGCCACGGTTTCTGCGAGCAGGGCCCGCTGGTCATCCTGATGCCGGAAAAGATCTTCTATCAGAAGGTCAAGCCGAGCCACGTGAAGAAGATCGTGGAATCGACCCTGCAGAAGGGCGAAGTGATCGAGAAGCTGCTCTACAAGAGCCCCGACACCGGCGAGCGGATCAAGACCTACAACCTGATCGATTTCTACGCCAAGCAACACCGGCTGGTGCTGCGCAACATCGGGCGCATCGACCCGGAGCAGCTGGACGACTACCTGGCGGTGGGCGGTTACCAGGCGTTGCCCAGGGCGCTGGCCATGAAGCCGGAGAAGGTCATCGACGTGGTGAGCAAGTCCGGTCTGCGCGGCCGGGGCGGCGGCGGTTTTCCCGCCGGACGCAAGTGGGCCACCTGCCGCAAGGTGGACGACCACCCGCGCTACGTGATCTGCAACGCCGACGAGGGCGACCCCGGGGCTTTCATGGACCGCTCGATCTGCGAGGGCGACCCCCACGCGGTGATCGAGGGCATGATCATCGGGGCCCACGCAGTGGGCGCGAGCACGGGCTACATCTACGTCCGCGAGGAATACCCGCTGGCCCGCAAGCGGCTGGGCATCGCCATCGAACAGGCCGGGGAGGCCGGGCTGCTGGGGGACGACATCCTGGGCAGCGGCTTCGACTTCACCATCGAGATCAACCGCGGCGGCGGCGCCTTTGTCTGCGGCGAGTCCTCGGCGCTGATGAAATCGGTGGCCGGGGAGGTGGGCGAACCGCGGGCCAAGTATGTCCACTCGGTGGTCAAGGGGCTCTACGACAAACCCACGGTGCTGAACAACGTGGAGACCTTCGCCTGCGTGCCCTACATCATTGACCAGGGCGCCAAAGCCTTTGCCGCCGTGGGGACCAAGGGCAGCCCGGGCACCAAGGCTTTCTCTCTGGTGGGCAAGGTGAAGAACACCGGCCTGGTGGAAGTGCCCATGGGGGTGACCCTGCGCGACATCATCTTCGGTGTGGGCGGCGGGATCATCGGCGACCGCCCGTTCAAGGCGGTGCAGACCGGCGGACCCTCCGGCGGCTGCCTGCCCCAATCGGCCCTCGACCTGGCGGTGGATTTCGACACTCTCACCGAGGCGGGGTCGATGATGGGCTCCGGCGGCATGATCGTGATGGACGACCGCACCTGCATGGTGGACGTGGCCCGTTACTTCGTCAATTTCCTGGTGGAGGAATCCTGCGGGAAATGCGTCCCCTGCCGCGAGGGGCTCAAGCAGCTGCTGATCATCCTCGAGCGGATCTGCGGCGGCAAGGGCGTTCCCGAAGACCTGCAGAGTATCGAGAGGCTTTCCGCCGTGCTCACCGCCGGCTCGCTCTGCGCCCTCGGCAAATCCGCGGCCAACCCGGTGAACAGCACCCTGGCCTTTTTCAGGGACGAGTACGAAGCGCACATCAAGGACCACCGCTGCTCCGGGGGCGTCTGCAAGGAGCTGATCACCTACTCGATCAACGACGCCTGCACCGGCTGCACGGCCTGCTCCAAGGTCTGCGCCTTCGACGCCATCAGCGGCAAGAAGAAATCCCGGCACGAGATTCACGATGACAAGTGCACGCGCTGCGGGGCCTGCATCACCGTGTGTCCGGATGAAGCCATCGAGGTACATTGACCCGGTCGCACCGGGCGCCAGAGAGGGATAGAGTCATGGGCCTCATCAGTTTTACGATCAACGGCACGGCGGTGAGCGGGGCCGAAGGGGAAACCGTTCTCCAGGTCGCCGGGCGGGCCGGCATCCGGATTCCCACCCTCTGCCACCACGAGGCGGTGGAGCCGTCAGGTGCCTGCCGCCTCTGCATGGTGGAGATCACCCACCGGGACTGGAAGGGGTGGAAGGGGCTGGTCACCGCCTGTCTCTATCCCATCGAGCCGGGTCTGGTGGTGGCCACCGATTCCGAGGCGGTGCTGGAGTGCCGCCGCAACGTGCTTGACCTGCTGCTGGCCCGCTGCCCCACGTCACCGGTGATCCGGGACCTCGCCGCCGCCTGCGGCCTCAAGGAAACCACCCTCACCGTGGACGCCGATCCCTACAACTGCATGCTCTGCGGCCTCTGCACGCGGATCTGCGCCCAGATGGGCCACCACGCCATCTCCACCGTGGGCCGCGGGGTGAACAAGAAGGTGGGGCTGCCGCTGGACCAGCCGGCCGAGAGCTGCGTGGGCTGCGCGGTCTGTGCCCGGATCTGTCCCACCGATGCCATCACCTTCCGTGAGGACGGCCGCCAGCGCAAAATCTGGGGCCAGACGTTCGAGATGATGTGCTGCGCCGAGTGCGGCACCTCCCATATCACCCGCGCCCAGGCCGAGTATGTCTGTGAGCGCGAAGGCTTGACCATCGACTACTTCGAGAAGTGCGACAGTTGCCGGAGCAGGGACACGGCTCGAACCTTTTCCAGGATGGTGCAATGGTAGACAAGGAACTGGCACTGCAGTTGAAACGACTCTATGTCACCCCGGGCAAGTGCATCGGCTGCCGGACCTGCGAACTGGCCTGCACCTTTGCTCACACCGAGGGGGGAGGGCGCCTGCGCCGCTCGCGGGTCCGGGTCCACGACACCGGCAACGAGACCTTTGTCCCGGTGCTCTGCCTGCAATGCGAAGTGGCGGCCTGTGTGCGGGCCTGCCCGGTGGAGGCCCTGATCCGCAACGAGGAGACCGGGGCCATCGATCTGGACGAGGAGCGGTGTGTCCGCTGCATGTCCTGTGTGGTTGCCTGCCCCTTCGGCAACATGGTTTTTGACGAACCGGCCGCGGTGGTGGCCAAGTGCGATATCTGTGGCGGCAGGCCGGCCTGCGCCATGTTCTGTCCCACCAAGGCGCTGGTGTTCAAATAGCCGGAACGGCAGCCGGAGCTTATGCCATGCTGAAGAAGTGCTTTCTCTGCCCCAAGTGCGGTGCCGAACTGAACCCGGGCACCAAGATCATCCTCAAGGCCAACCTCTCCAGCCTCAAGGGGCTCTTTCTCTTCAGCCCGCGGCTGGGCGACTATGAAGTGATCCACCCCTCCGATTTCCCCGCCCACCCCGGGGAAGAGATCGACTTCAGCTGTCCCGTCTGCAACTTTGACCTCACCTCGCGGCGCAGCGAGCGTTTCGCCGAACTGCTGTTCCGGCAGGGCGAAGAAGAGGGACGGGTGATCTTTTCCAAGGTGTTCGGAGAGCAGGCCACGTTCCTGGTCATGCCCAAGCGAACGGAGAGGTTCGGCAAGGACGTGGAAGGCTATTCCACAGTCAATTTCTTCGGTGAAGGCGCCAAGGAGTAGCAAGCCTCACCATCCTTAACTGTCTTTGCGAAGAGAGGGCCTTGACCCTCGACGAAACAATCGCTATTGGCGGCAGTTCGTCAAGCGGACTGCTCGCTTTCGTCTTCAGGCTCCGGACCACATGGAGTCCACCTCTAAGCCAACATGATGAATTCACGACGTAGGCAGCAGAAGATTAACCTATGCCCAAACGAAAAAGACAATCCAAAGATGATGTGCCGAATGAGGCCGGACATTACAGCGGGGGCGTCGCCACGGATTGAGAGTCATTCTGCTCGGATTCCCGCACAGTCGGAGTTCCGTCAGGGCTTTCCTGATCCTCAGAGGGTGATTTGCGCGCGAGTCGCCGCTCACGCTTCTCCTTGGCCTTACGCATCCTATCCATTTCCTTTTGGCGCTTTTCAAATGTGTTTTTTTTCTTTGCCATGTTGGTCCTTTTGGGGATCCTCGATATCTTGAAACAAGGAGCCGATGTCCACCAAGTTAACGTCAACGGATCGGAGAGTATCACAACTGCGAAACGATACAACCGCTTTCAACGGTCAAGCTGCTTTCGGCACGCTGGTTGTAGCCCAAGCCCAAGAAGACTAAGAAACGATAGCTTAATGCCAGGATGTCCGTTGGCATCTGTATATTTGTGATACCGCTCAAAAAGACATCAATCAACAATCCTGAGGAGGAAATCGATGACCGATGTCAAACTGATGGTCCTTTACCCGCATCCGACCGATACGGCGCAGTTCGATAACGACTACAGCGACCACCTCGGGCTCTTTCATCAGAAGGCGAACATTCCAGAGGATTCGCGCCCCTATACCGTTACGCGGTTTCTTCCGACTCCGGAAGGCCCGGCCCCCTTCTATCAGCTTTTCACGATGCCATTCCCGTCAGCCGAGGCGTTGCAGAAGGCGATGAGCAGCCCGGAGATGCAAGAGGTTGCTGCAGACGCGGGCCGGATCTCTTCAGGGGGAGCCCCCGTGATTCTCGTCGGTAGCGAGGGTTAATAGCTATTTTTGTCAGCGGCAGCGGGCGGCTTGAAAGCAAGTCAGAGCTGCGACGGTAGCCTTTACGCACCAAGGCAACGCCCGTAACGATGCAGAGTGAGACCTGGCCGCCCATCCCGCGGGTTGTGCAGACCTGTATTGCTACTGAACGGTGGCGGCTGCAGCGTCCGCCGGGTTGCCTTCCGGCTGATCCGCCCGTGAGATCACCGAATCGGCTTCGCTCTCCTGCCGCAGCCGGCGCAGCTTCATCGAACTGACAAACAGTTCCTCGGCCCGGTCGAAGAGCTCAATGGCCCGCAACACCTGCAGGTCCTCCTCGAGGAAGAAGCGGTAGCCGGCATCCAGGCCTTCCTGGGTGGAGAGCAGTTCCTGCTGGATCTCCCGCTCGATCTCCTCCCGGCCCTCCAGCAGGTCGTTCTCGGTGAAATCGATCTCCCGGCCCTCAAGGTAGCGGCGGAACTCCACCAGGGCGGCGTCGTCCAGCACGAAATCCCGGCCGGCCACCACGCCGTGCCCGGTGGTGAGGTTCACGGCGAAGTTGAAGAAGATGGCGTAGGCGTACAGGCGCTGGACAAACTCCGAGCGGCGGTTCTGCTTGACCTCCACGTCGGGGCTGATGCCGCCGCCGCCGGTTACCTTGCGTCCGGTGGAGGTGTAGCTCACCTCACCCTCGGCCACCGGGGTTTCTTCGGTCTCCCCATCGGCGGAGGGGAAGTAGTACTCGTCCAGCAGCTCGTAGTCCCGCTGGATGGAACGGCCGCTGGGCGTGTAGTAGCGGGCCGTGGTCAGGGCCAGGCCGCTGTCGAAGCTCAGGGGGTAGACCGACTGCACCAGGCCCTTGCCCCAGGTAGCGTCGCCCACGATCAGGCCCCGGTCGTGGTCCTGTACCGCCCCGGCCACGATCTCCGAGGCCGAGGCGCTGCCCCGGTTGACCAGGATCACCAGCGGCATGTTTTCGTAGAACTCGTTGTTCGACTCTCCGGCGGTGAAATACTCCTGGTTCGAGCTGAGGATCCGGCCGCGGGTGTAGACGATCTTCTGGTCGGCGGGGAGAAAGATGTCGGAGACCAGAACCGCCTGGTCCAGCAGGCCGCCGCTGTTGTTGCGCAGGTCAAAGAGCAGTTTCTCCATCCCTTCCTCGCGCAGCCGGGCCAGGGTCTCGTGCAGTTCGTCGGAAGTGGTCTGGGTGAAGTTCTTCAACCGGATGTAGCCCACGCCGTCGTCGAGCATGAAGGAGTAGATCACGCTGTGCGTCGGCACCTCGTCGCGGACGATGGCGAAGTCGAGCAGTTCCTTGAACCCCGGGCGGGCGATGGAGATGTTCACCGTGGTCCCCTTGGGGCCGCGGAGCAGCGACACCGCGTCGTTGACGCTCATGCCCTCGGTGGAATCGCCCTCGATGCGGTCGATCACGTCGCCGGCGGTGATCCCCAGCCGGAAGGCCGGTGTGCCCTCGATGGGTGAGATGACGGTGATCCGGTCCTCGCGCATCGACACCACGATGCCCAGGCCGAAGAATTTGCCCTGCTGTTCCTCGCGGATCGCGGTGAAACTCTCCGCGGCGAGGAAGTTGGAGTGGCGGTCCAGGGTGGCCAGCAGGCCGTCGATGGCGCCATAGACCAGCACCTGCTGGTCCACCTCCTCGGCGTAATGCTCTTCGGTCTTTTCAAGGATTTCGGAGAAGAGTTTCAGATACTGGGGCTGGCCGCTGGGCACGGCCAGCACCCGTGCGCCAAAGAGGCCGCCGGCCAGGGCCGAGATCAGGATGATGCAAACGGCCATGATGGTGATGCGATACTGTTTCATGGTTCCTCGTATGTGTCGCCGCTGCCGGGTGGCCGCGGATCATTCACGGAATCGGTCTTTTCACTGTTCAAGTATAGCTTAAACATCCTGGACTGAGAAACAACAAATGGGGGTGTTGACATGCTTTGGCCCTGACCGTACCATGGAATTTCCTTCTTTTAACGGTCTACGCGGAGGCATGAAACGGATGGGTTCCCTGGGCTGGCCCGAAATCATGGTGATCCTGGTGATCGCGCTGGTCATCTTCGGCCCGCGAAAGCTGCCGCAGCTGGGCCGCACCCTGGGCAAGGCCCTGGGGGAATTCCGCCGGGCGACCAACGACCTGAAAAACACCCTCGAACTGGAAGTGCACAAGGAAGAGGAAAAGCAGAACGCGCCCCAGCGGAAAAAGGTGGAAGACGCGTACAGCCGCCGTCAGCCCCCCGAACCGGAGACCTCACCGGGCGCCCCGACGGCGGCCGATCCGCCGCCCGCGGATGCGGCCACCGACCGGGAACCTGAAACTGTCGAGGCCCCGGAAGCCGAACTGCCCTTTGATGAACCCGCCACCGGGGATGCGGGACGGCAATGAGAGGTGAGCAGGACCAGTCCGCGGAAGGGGCCATGGGGTTCCTCGACCACCTCGACGAGCTGCGCCGCCGCCTGGTCTACTCGGCCATCGCCATCTTTGTCGGCTTCCTCGTCTGCTGGGCCTTCTCCCAGCAGCTGTTCCTCTTCCTCTCCCAGCCCATCCTGCCCTTCCTCAAGGAAGGGGAGGGGCTGGCCTTCACCAAACTGGCCGACCCCTTCCTGCTCTACATGAAGGTGGCCTTCCTGGCCAGTATCTTTCTCACCAGCCCCTTTGTCATCACCCAGATCTGGCTCTTCATCTCCCCGGGCCTCTACAAGAGCGAGAGACGGTACGGTTTGCCCTTTATTTTCTTCTCCACTCTCTTCTTCGTCGGCGGGGCGGCTTTCGGCTACTACGTGGCTTTTCCCCGGGTCTGCGGCTTTCTCCTCGGGGTGGGCGAGCAGTTCCGGGCCATCATCACCATCCGCGAGTACCTGGGCACCCTGAACAAGATCCTGCTTGGCCTGGGCCTGGTCTTCGAGATGCCGATCCTGGTTTTCTTCCTCGCCCGCCTGGGGCTGATCACGCCGAAGTTCATGATCAAGAACCTGCGCTACGCCGTGCTGATCATCTTCATCATCGCCGCCGTCATCACCCCCACCCCGGACATCCCCACCCAGGTCCTCTTTGCCGGCCCCATGCTGCTGCTCTACTTCTTCAGCATCCTCGTCGCCATGGTCTTCAAGAAGCGCAAGCCGGCCGAGGAAGAGGATGCTGACCCGGATGACGATGATGACAGCGATGACGGCACTGATGACGGGAAACCGCCTGTGGTCCGGCCCGCTGAAGGATCCACTCCGGCGGGGTAGGGCAGCGTTCCGTTCTGAATCCTGAAGTGGTATATAAAAGGTATAAATACTCTATAGAAATCGGGAGGTCTATCGGGACTCCTTGAAATAGGCTCCCGATACCAGTACCATTTTCAGATCTTTGTCCGAGGTAACCGGTGGCAGTGGTGGCCGCCCTTTTCACAGAACAGGAAACTGAATAGTGGGAACCAGGAAAGCCGTATTTCTCGACCGCGACGGGACGGTGAGCCGCGAGGTTGGTTATCTGAACCACGAGCGCCGCCTGCGGCTGCTCCCCGGGTCGGCGGCGGCCATCAGGAAGCTGAACGACGCCGGACTGCCGGCGGTGCTGGTGACCAACCAGGCCGGGGTGGCCCGGGGCTATTTCGAGGAGCCGCTGGTCCACGTGGTGCACCGGCGGCTGGAGATGCTGCTTGCCGAGGAGGCCGGGGCCCGTCTGGACGGAATCTACTTCTGTCCCCACCACCCGGACGTGGGGCAGCCGCCCTGGCGCCTGGACTGCGATTGCCGCAAGCCCCGGCCGGGGATGCTGTTGCGTGCCGCCGAGGATATGGACCTTGACCTGGCCCGGTCCTACCTGGTGAGCGATCACATCAAGGATGTGTCCATGGGCATGGAGGCCGGGCTCACCGGAATCATGGTGCGCACCGGCTATGGCGCCGGACTGCTGGAATACCACGCCCACAACTGGTCCACCCGGCCGCACCACGTCTCCGAGGACCTGGCCGCGGCGGTGGAACTGATCCTCGAGCTGGAGGGCTGAGCTGATGAGCGAGCCACAGATCCAGGGGGTGGAAGGGCGGCGGCTGCTGCAGCTGCTGGAGGGCTTCCCGGGGAAGAAGGTGCTGCTGTTCGGTGACCTGATCGCCGACGTCTTCATCTATGGCGAGATCTCCCGGATCTCCCGGGAGGCGCCGATCCTGATCCTCGATCACAAGCAGACCCGGGTGGTGCCCGGCGGCTGCGCCAACTCGGTGAACAACCTCGGCGCCCTGGGCGGCAAGCCGCTGCCGGTGGGAGTGCTGGGCGCCGACGAGCACGGCCGGTCGCTGGTCGGCATTTTCGACGAGAAGGGCGTGCCCACCGACGGCATCCTCTCCGTGGAGGGGCACCACACCACCTCCAAGACCCGGGTCAGCGCCGGCAGCCGGCACGTCAAGCGGCAGCAGGTGGTGCGGGTGGACCGCGAGGAACCGTTCACCTACGACGAGGAGAGGCGGGACCGGGTCCGCGCGATCCTCGACCAGCGGGTGGGGCAGGTGGATGCGGTGATGATCTCCGACTACGGCCAGGGCGCCGTGGACCGGGAACTGGCCGGCCACCTGATCCGCACCGCCCGGGCGGCCGGGCTGCCGGTGACCCTCGACTCCCGCTGGGACCTGCTGGCCTACCCCGGGGTCTCGGCGGCCACGCCCAACGAGCCGGAGCTGGAGTCGATCTTCGAGGAGCAGGCCGACGGTGATGTTGAGCTGGTGGCCCGCATGGGCGGGGATCTGCGTCAAAAGCTGGCCGCCGAAGCGGTGCTGGTGACCCGCGGCGGCGACGGGATGGTGCTGGTGGAGGCGGACGGCTTCCGCAGGCTGCACAGCCACGGTGACGGCGAGGTGGCCGACGTCACCGGCGCCGGAGACACGGTGATCAGCACTTTTACCCTGGCCCTGGCCAGCGGCGCGTCGTATTACGAGGCGGCGCTGCTCTCCAACCTGGCCGGGGGGCTGGTGGTCAAGAAGTGGGGCACCGCCACGGTGGGCCTCGACGAACTGGAAGGGGCGGTGCGTTTTGAAGCAGGCCTCTGATCCCCGGGACAGAATCATTCCCCTGGCCCAGCTGGCGGAGATGGTGCGTGCGGAAAAATCCCGCGGACGCCGGGTGGTGCTGACCAACGGCTGCTTCGACCTGCTGCACGTGGGGCACGTGCGCTACCTTTACAGCGCGGCGGCCGAAGGTGACCTGCTGGTGGTGGCGGTGAACAGCGACGCCGGTGTGCGCGGCCTGAAGGGGCCTGGCCGGCCGATCCAGCCGGAGCTGGATCGGGCCGAACTGCTGGCCGCCCTGGAGCCGGTGGATTACGTCACCCTGTTCGCCGAGCCGACGGTGGAGCAGGTGATTCTGGCCCTCCGGCCGGACGTGCACTGCAAGGGCACAGACTACACCGTGGAAAGCGTGCCGGAACGGGGTGTTGTGGAATCGGTGGGTGGGGAAGTGCGCATCGTCGGCGACAGCACCGACCACGCCACCACCGACCTGGTCTCACGCATCAGGGCCCTGCCCTAGTCCCTCGCCGGCCCGCACCCCCTTCAGCAGGGCCAGGACCTCTTTCTTCCTCTCCGGCGGCGCCAGCAGCTCGCCCCAGCCCTTCTGTGGCGCGAAAACCCCGTCAAAGGCGATCTCGCGGAAGGGCCGGACCAGGTGGGGAATCTGGTCCTGTTCCAGCAGGTGGGTGATCACCTGGGCCTCCACCGGGCCGGTGAGCAGGGCCGCCCGTTCCATGGGCTGCGGGTCCCCGGCCGCGGTATCGGGTTCGCCGGGGCCGGTACCTGATCGGAACAGTGTTTCGGCGGCGTCCAGCACCTGGTCAACAGCCACCTCGTCCATGCGCACCGTGCGGCGGATCTCCTGCTTGCTCATCGAGCCGTAGTCGCGTTCGGGGTGCACCGCCAGGAAACCGCCGGGGGCCAGGGGACGGTTCAGCTCGGGGTCGGTGGGACCGAAAATGCCCACCACCGGCGCGCCCATGGCCGCGGCCAGGTGCATCGGGCCGCTGTCCCCGCCCACGAAGAGACGGCAGCGCTGGAGCAGCGCGGCCAGCTCCATCAGCTTCAGCGGCGGGGCCAGGTGGACGTGCGGCGGGTTGCCGGCGGCCTGCAGCACAGCCTCGGCCATCTCCCGTTCCCCGGGACCCCAGGCCAGCAGCACTTCCAGCGGCAGACGGTTGGTGAGGCCGGCGGCCAGGCCGGCAAAGCGGTCCACCGGCCAACGTTTCCAGGACTGCTGAACACTGGATCCCACGGCCACCACCGCCACGCCCCGGGAGCCGTCGGGCACGGTTTGCTCCAGGTAGCGGTCAACCGCCTCCAGGGCCTGGTCAGGTGGGAAGATGCCGCTGCCGGCCTCGGGACGGGGCTCGATACCGGCGGCGGTGAGCATGTGAAACAGCCGGTCCACCCGGTTCTTTACTTCCGGCGGCACGGCCAGCGGGTGGGTCAGGAAGCGGTGGCTGTTCTCGCGGGCCAGGTCCCGCGGGAAACCGAAGCGCACCGGGGCGCCGCAGGCCCGGGCCAGCAGGCCGCTCTTCAGCAGGCCGTGGAGGTCGAACACCGCGTCGAACTTCTCGGCCCGCAGCTGCCGGACGATACCGCCAATACGGCCCAGGCCGCGGTGCAGCAGCCAGGGGCGGCGGAGCTCAGTGGAGAACTGCCGCCGGGGGAGCAGGATCACCTGGTCCAGGTCGGGGTGCCCCTCCAGCAGCTCCAGGCTGCCTTCCTCCACCAGCCAGCTGATGTGGGCCCGGGGCAGGCGGTGCCGGATGGCCCGCAGGGCAGGCAGGGTGCGCACCACGTCGCCCAGGGCGCCAAGCCGGATGATCAGGATCCGCTGCAGCGTGTCGAGGTCCGGAAGGGCAGCGGCACCGCCGGAATATGTCGTGTCGGTGGACATGGGAGTCATCCTCCCGCCCGGGGCGGGTTGAGGCGCCACCAGAGACGGTGCAGCGCCAGTTCACGGCGGCAGCGTCGGCGCAGCGCGGCTTGCAATCCGGTCCTCTCCCCCCAGTAGTCGGCGAGGAAGAGTTCTTTTTCGTCGGCGGTCAACGGTGATCGCTCAGGCCGGCTCAGCTTGACCAGCGAGCGGTACATCCGGGCCAGGGCGCCGTTCCGCTCGCCGCTGCCCAACGGGTGGTTGCGCAGACGGGCGCGGTCAAAATCGATGAAGTGGATCTCCGGATTGTCGCCACTGCCGCCCACCAGGATGTTGCCCAGGTTGAGGTCCGGGTGGTGGATCCCGGTGTCGTGCAGTTTCCTCACCGACCGGGCGGTGGCTGTCAGCAGCTGTCGGCGCTCCCCGGTGTCCCGGCAGCCGCCCAGGGCCTGAAACAGGTCGCGGGCCCCGGGGATCTCCACGGTGGCCGCGGCCAGCTTGTGGTTGAAGGCGCCGGCCCGTTCGATCCAGAGGCACTGGATCGGCGGCACACCCAGGCCGGCGGCATGGGCCGCCGCACAGACCCGGATTTCCTCCAGCGGCCTGGAGGCCCCCGCGTAACTCCGGCCGCGAATCCGGCCCAGCAGGCCCCCACGGCGGTAGTGCTTGATCACCAGTTGACGGCCGTCGCCCAGCTCCGCCCGCCAGACCGCCCCCCGTCCGCCGGCGGGACCGGGACCGCCCTCCGCCGACCCGGGCCTCTCCGGAAAGCGGGTGAGCCCTTGCCGCTGCACCAGCGGTACCAGGGTACTGAAGGACCAGCAGCCGCAGGCCGGTGGCCGGCTCCAGAAGCGTGTATCCGGTGGGAATACTGAACATAGTTGGTGATTATATTGAGTCCAGGGTCGCCATGCAAAGGGAAGAATCGACTTCGTTGACAGCTTTCGGGCAGCTGTCTATAGTGATAACCGAACTCTGGAACACCCCAACAGCTGGGTCGATACATGTATACCACCAGGCAGAATGCCGGCAGCAGTGAACCGCGGGGGGGCAGCGATGACGCTCCTGGGAGGTGACCTCTTCTCCGTTCCGCTGGCCCGAAGGCCCGGGATCGGCGAAAAGCTGCTCTACCTGCTGCTGGCCCTGGCCCTCTTCGGTGTGACCAGGATCGCCCTGGTCCAGATCTGTCTCAACCTGATTTCCCTGCTCTGGATCGGCCTGCTGCTCCGCCAGGGGGGCCGGACCTTCCGTTTTTTGCCGCTGATGATCCCGCTGTTCCTGCTCATTCTCCAGACCGTTATCTCCGCCATCCTCTCCGTGGACCCGGCGGACAGCGTGACCTACCTGCCGGGGTTGTTAAACCTGCTGGTGCTGCTCCTCTTCTACAACATCGTCGAGGGGGAGGACGACGTACTGCCGCTGGTCCACGTGGTGGTGCTGATGGGGGGGATGGTGGCCCTGGTGGGCCTGGGCCAGTATGTCATCGACGACATGGGCGGTGTGCAGCACAGGATATCCGGACCCATGGGCCACTACATGACCTACTCCGGTATCCTGATGCTGGTGGACGTGTTGATCATCGCCCTGCTGGCCAGCTCGCCGGGCGGCGAACAGGGGCGTGAGCGGAGGCGCTGGTGGGTCTGGGCCTCCCTGGTGCTGGTGACCATGGCCCTGGTCCTGACCTACTCCCGCCACGCCTGGGTCGGCCTGCTGGCCGGAATCGCCGTGATCGCCGCCTGCCTGAGGTCCTGGAAACTGGTCACCGTTCCGCTGGCGCTGGTGGTGGTGCTCGCCCTGACCGACGGGACGCTGGCCACACGGATCGTGAACATCTTCGACACCCACACCGATGTCTCCAACCTCGACCGTCTGAACCAGCTGAAGAGCGGGGCGCGGATGATCATCGACCACCCTCTGCAGGGGGTGGGCCCCGGCATGGTGGAGGTGCTCTACCCGGCGTACCGCACCAATACGGCGGTAAACGAACACACCATCCACCTGCACAACACCCCGGTGCAGGTCTGTGCCGAGTCCGGGCTGGTGGGTTTCGCCTTCTGGCTCTGGTTCGTGCTCTGGCTGCTCAGCGACCTGGTGGGCCGGCTGCGCCGGATGGGCGGATTTGCCCGGGGCCCCGTACCAGCGGGCCGGCCCCACGACCACCGCCTTTTCTTCCAGCTGGGGCCGCTGGCCGCAGCCGCGGCGTTTTTCACCGCCGGGATTTTCGAGTACAATTTCGGGGACACCGAGGTGCTGATCCTCTTCCTGTTCATCATTTCCACCGCCTATTCCGCCTGGGAGACGGCTGGCAGCAGAGGTGCAGAACAATGAAACTCCTGTCCCGCAAGAAGGGTCGCGACATCCTCAAGCGCCTGTCCGGGGTACGCGTGCTGGTGGTGGGCGACCTGATGCTCGACCGTTTCCTGATGGGCGATGTGTCGCGGATCTCACCGGAAGCGCCCGTGCCGGTGGTGCGGGTTACCGGGGAGAGCGCCGTGCCCGGCGGGGCAGGCAACGTGGTGGAGAACCTGGCGGCCATGGGTGCCGGGGTGGAGGTGGTGGGCGTGGTGGGTGACGACCGGGCCGGTACCGAGCTGGTGGACCTGCTCAGCGGAGACGGCGCCCGCGTCGGAGCCCTGCTCCGCATCCCCGGCCACCCCACCACGGTGAAAACCAGAATCATCGCCCGGGGCCAGCAGCTGCTGCGCACCGACCGGGAAGCCGGCCGGCTTAGTCTTTCCCCGGAAGTGCAGAGCGACCTGAAGGAGAGTATTCGTCGCCTGGCCGGTTCGGTGGACGCCATGTTGCTCTCGGACTACGACAAGGGGACGCTCACCGAGGACCTGGTGGCCTTCTGTCTCGGCGAAGCCGGCCGGGCCGGGATACCGCTCACCGCCGATCCCAAGCCGGCGAACTTCCTGCACTACCGCAACGGGGCCGCGGTGATCACCCCCAATCGCCACGAGGTGAACAGTTTCATGGGAAACTTCTCCCCGGTTGACGACGAGGATTTCCAGACCGCGGGGCGCAAGATCATGCGCCGCCTCGATTGCCGGGCGGTGCTGATCACCCGCGGGCAGCACGGCATGAGCCTCGTCGAGCGGGGCAAGCGGCTGGTCAGCATCCCCGCGGCCAACCGCGAGGTCTACGATGTCACCGGTGCCGGTGACACGGTGATCGCCTGGTTCACCGCGGCCATGGCCGCCGGGGCCACCATGCGCGAGGCGGCGGTGCTCTCCAACATGGCGGCCGGCGTGGCGGTGGGCAAGGTGGGCACCACTCCAGTCTATGCCGGGGAGATGGAGGAGATCATCTGATGTTCGAGGTACAGGTGGAAGTCCCCTTCTCCGCGGCCCACCACCTTGAGGGCTATGCCGGGCGATGCGCCAGGGTCCACGGCCACCGCTGGAAGGTGCGGGCCATCGTGCGGGGGGACGAGTGCGGCCCCTGGGGCATGCTGGTTGACGTGCGGCGGTTGCGCTTGCTGCTGGAAAGCATCCTCCAGCGGTTCGAGGGCTGCGATCTGAACCTCGACCCGCTGTTCAGCGGCTCGAACCCCTCGGCGGAAAACCTGGCCGGCGAGATCTACCGCCTGATCCACCGCGCTCCGCTGGTGGGCGGCTCGGTGTCCGGGGCCTGGTTGCAGGCGGTGGAGGTGGAGGAGACGCCGGGCTCGGCCGCCCGTTACTCCCGCCCCGAATCGTTTCAGGAGAGTTGATCCGGGACGTTTTCCCCGCCACCGGCGGGCAGCTCCGCCACATCCGGATCGGAGAACCCCGCTTCCAGGGCGCTGCTTTCCTCCAGATCCTTCTTCAGCTTCTCCAGCTGCTGTTCCATGACCCCTTTGGCCTTGACCGCCTGCCGCAGGCGGAAACGGAGCCGCAGCTGCTCGGCAAAGCCGATCAGGCCGGCCATCAGCACCCCGGCGATGATCCCCAGCATGATCACGGCAAAGAGCGGGACCGGCGGTGTCTGGTGGCCCTCCCCGGGGTAGTACTTGATCGATACCGGCCCCTGGTTGAGATAGAGGAAGCAGAGCAGGACCAGCGAAAGGAGCAGGATCAGCAGCAGGGTCAGATATTTCATAACTCCCTCCGTAACAGATGTTTTCCGGGCGGACCGTGCTAGATCAGGTAGCGTTCCATCAGTGCGTCCCAGTCCCCCCGGGCCTTGAGGATGATTTCGATCAGTTCCCGGAGCGCGCCCTTGCCGGCCGAGGCCCCGGTGACATGGTGCACCCGGGACAGCACCTCTTGATGAGCTTCGGGCACGGCCACGGCCAGGCCCACCCGGGTGAGGATCGGCAGGTCGATCAGGTCGTCACCAAGGTAGGCGATCTGCCGCGGATCAAGCCGGTGGCGGACCATCAGCTCTTCCAGCACCGGCAGCTTGCGGATCGCCCCCATGTGCACCTCTTCCACGCCCAGCTCCGCGGCGCGGCGGGCCACCGTTTCAGACTTCCGGCCGGTGATGAAGCCGACCATCAGGCCGGCCCGCTGGGCATACTTGATGCCGCTGCCGTCCCAGACGTGGAAGTGCTTCACTTCCTCATTCTCGCCAAAGAGGGCGATGGTGCCGTCGGTGAGCACGCCGTCCACGTCGGTGAGCACGCACTCGATCCCCGCGGCCCGCCGCTTGAGGTCAGGTTCCATCGGTTACACCATTTCGGTTCGCCAGAGGTCGTGGAGGTGGATGATGCCCTCCAGCGTGCCCTGGTCGTCGACAATGCAGAGCGAGGTGATCTTCCGTTCTTCCATCAGGGCCAGGGCCCGGGTGGCCAGGGCCGTGACCGGGATGGTGGCCGGATCCCTGGTCATGCACTGGCCGGCGGTGACGCTGCTGATGTCGGTGTCCTGCACCAGCCAGCGGCGCAGGTCGCCGTCGGTGACGATGCCCAGCAGCAAGCCGTCCCCGTCCGTCACGGTGGTCATGCCGAAGCCCTTGGCCGACATCTCGATCAGGCAGTCCTTGAGCGTGGTCTCCGGGCCCACCCGGGGTACGCGGTCGCCACGGTGCATCAGGTCACCCACCTTGAGCAGCTGCCGGCCCAGCTCGCCCCCGGGGTGGAAGGCGGCAAAGTCCTCCCGGCGAAAGCCGCGGCGCTGGGTCAGGGCCACCGCCAGGGCGTCGCCCATGGCCAGGGCCGCGGTGGTGCTGGCGGTGGGGGCCAGGCCCAGGGGGTCGGCCTCCCGGGGGATGGGGATGTGCAGGGCCACGTCGCTGTACCGGGCCAGGGTGGACTGCAGCGAGCCGCTGAGCGAGATCAGCGGGACGCGCAGCCGCTTGATCCGGTCGAGCATGCGGGTGATCTCCTCGGTCTCGCCGCTGTTGGAGACGGCCACCACCACGTCGCCCTCCACCACCATGCCCAGGTCCCCGTGCACCGCCTCAGCGGGGTGCAGGAAAAGGGACGGTGTGCCGGTGGAGGCCAGGGTGGCCGAGATCTTCTTGCAGATGATCCCCGACTTGCCCATGCCGGTGAGGATGGTGCGGCCGGTGCAGCCGAAGATCAGGTCCACGGCCTGTTCGAACCGCTCGTCCAGGGTCTCGATCAGGCCGCGCACCGCGTCGGCCTCGATTTCCAGCACCTTGCGGGCGATCTCGAGACTCATCGGATCACTCCTCTCCCTTTCCCGAAGCAGTGCGCACCACGGCATCGATGGCTTTCACCTGGGCCAGCAGAGCGGGCAGCTTGTCCAGACGCAGCGAGTTGGGGCCGTCGCAGAGGGCGGCCTCGGGCGTGGGGTGCACCTCGAGGAACAGCCCGTCCACCCCGCATCCCGCGCCGGCCCGGGCCAGGTGGGGGATGAACTCCGACTGCCCGCCGGAGGAACCGCCCATCCCCCCGGGCAGTTGCAGACCGTGGGTCACGTCGAGCACCACCGGGTAGCCGCTGCGGCGGAGCAGGGGCAGGCTGCGCATGTCCAGCACCAGGTTGTTGTAGCCGAAACTGCTGCCCCGTTCGGTGAGCAGGATCTTCCGGCAACCGGCCGACTCCAGCTTGCCCACCGCCGACTGCAGGTCCCAGGGGGCCAGGAACTGCCCCTTCTTGAGGTTCACCGTCCGGCCGGAGGCGCCGGCGGCAATGAGCAGGTCGGTCTGGCGGCAGAGGAAGGCCGGGATCTGGATCACGTCCAGCACTTCGGCAGCCGCTTTCACCTGGCCAGGCCCGTGGATGTCGGAGAGCAGCGGAAGGCCCAGACGCTCTTTGACCAGGGAGAGGATGCGCAGACCCTCGTCCATACCCGGCCCGCGAAAGGACTGCACCGAGGTGCGGTTGGCCTTGTCGTACGAGGACTTGAAGATCAGCGGGACCCCGGCCTTGCGGCAAATGGCGGCCAGCTGCCCGGCGGTGTCGAGGCAGTGGGTCTCGGACTCGATGACGCAGGGGCCGGCGATGAGGAAGAAGGGCGCACCGGGACCCAGGGCCACTCCGCCCGCCTTCCAGCCGTAGATCTCAGTCGGTTCCATCTTTCTCCTGTTTCCGTTTGCGGTTCTCGCAGGCCGCCCGGATAAAGCCGGCGAAGAGTGGGTGCGGCTTCAGCGGCTGCGACATGAACTCCGGGTGGAACTGGCAGGCCACGAACCAGGGGTGGTCCTGTACTTCCACGATCTCCACGTAGTTCTTCTCCGGCGAAATGCCGGTGACCAGCATGCCGTGCTCGGCCAGCTTGTCCCGGAACTTCGGGTTGAACTCGTAACGGTGGCGGTGCCGCTCGGAGATGTCCTCCTCGCCGTATTCCAGGCGGGCGGTGGAGTCCTTGCTCAGCCGGCAGGGATAGGCCCCCAGCCGCATGGTGCCGCCCATCTCGTCGATCCCGTCAAGCTCGCGCAGCTTGAAGAAGATGCGGTGCGGCGTCTCCTCGTTGAACTCCGAGCTGTCGGCGCCGTCCAGGCCGCAGACGTTGCGGGCGAACTCGATCACCGCGCACTGCATGCCGAGGCAGATGCCGAAATAGGGGATCTTCTTCTCCCTGGCATACCCCACCGCTTCCACCATCCCCGGTACCCCGCGGATGCCGAAGCCGCCGGGGATCAGTATACCATCGGCCTTGTCCAGGTGCGCCTTCCAGGCCCGGCCGCCGGAACCCTCGGCCTCCACCCACTCCAGGTTGACCTTGACGTCGTTGGCCAGGCCGCCGTGCTTCAGCGCCTCGCCCAGACTCTTGTAGGAATCCTCGTACGAGACATACTTGCCGATGATGGCGATGTCCACCTCGCCCCCGGGATTCTTGATCCGCTGGATCAGGTCCCGCCAATCGTCGAGGTTCTTGCGCAGGGCCGGAAGGTGCAGCTTGCGCAGCACCATCTCGTCCAACCCCTCGTCGTGCAGGGCCAGCGGCACCTCGTAGGTGTCGGACACGTCCTTGGCGGTGATCACACAGCCCTCCTCAACGTCGCAGAAGAGGGCGATCTTGGCCTTGATCTCGTCATCCAGAGCGCGGTCGCAGCGGCAGAGCAGGATGTCGGGGAAGAGGCCGATCTCGCGCAGCGCCTTGACGCTGTGCTGGGTCGGCTTGGTCTTCACCTCGCCGGAGGTTCGGATGTAGGGCACCAGGGTCAGGTGCACCACAATGGCGTTGCCCGGACCGGCCTGGTGCTTGAACTGCCGCACCGCCTCGAGGAAGGGCAGGCTCTCGATGTCGCCCACGGTGCCGCCGATCTCCACGATCACCACGTCCACCCCGTCGGCCAGGGCGTGCAGTGCATTCTTGATCTCGTCGGTGACGTGGGGGATCACCTGCACCGTGCGGCCCAGATACTCGCCCCGCCGCTCCTTGTCGATCACCGAGGCGTAGATCTTGCCCGTGGTCCAGTTGTGGTCCTGGGACATCTTCGCCGAGGTGAACCGCTCGTAGTGGCCCAGGTCGAGGTCGGTTTCGGCGCCGTCGTCGGTGACGAAGACCTCGCCGTGCTGGAAGGGGCTCATGGTGCCGGGGTCGACGTTGATATACGGGTCGAGCTTGCACATGGTCACCCGCAGCCCCCGGCGCTCCAGCAGGCAGCCGATGGACGAGGAGGCCAGACCCTTGCCCAGGGACGAGATGACCCCACCGGTGGTGAATATGTATTTGACTGCCATCATGACTCCTTAAAAAACATTGATTTGATGTGCTCAAGATCCTCCGGCGTGTCCACGCCCACCGACTCCTCGGCCGTGTAGAGCACCTTGATCCGGTATCCCTCCTCCAGAAACCGCAGCTGTTCCAGGCCCTCGGCCCGCTCCAGCGGGGAAGGTGGCAGTTCCGCTAGGCGGAGCAGGGTTTGGCGGCGGTAGGCATAGAGCCCCACATGCTTGAAACCGAGGCCGGGGCCGCGGCCCACGTCCACGTTGCTGTTGCGGCTGAAGGGGATGGGGAAACGGGAGAAATAGAGCGCGTCGCCGTGCCGGTCGCAGACCACTTTCACAACGTGGGGGCTGGCCAGCTCCTCCAGCGAGCGGAGGTGCGTTTTCAGGGTGGCGATCTCCACCCCGGGGTCGCTGAAGGCGCCCACCAGGCTGTCGATGCTTTCGGGGCGGATCAGCGGCTCGTCGCCCTGGATGTTCACCACCACGTCACACTGCAGTGTGGAGGCCACCTCGGCAGCCCGGTCGGTGCCCGAAGCGCAGTCCGCTGAGGTCATCACCGCGCGGCCTCCCAGAGCGGTCACCGCATCGGCAATGCGGGTATCGTCGGTGGCCACCACCAGGCTCTCCAGGCTGCGGCAGGCCCCGGCACGACGCTGCACATGGCCGACGACCGGCATTCCGTCGAGGTCGGCGAGCAGCTTTCCCGGGAACCGGGTTGCCCCCCATCTGGCGGGAATGATCCCCACCGCCTTGACCGGCGGTACTTTTGCGGGTGTATGAACTGGATCACGATCCGGCATGGACGGCCTGTTTCCGGCTCCAATACAGCCCCGATCACCGCTCATCGGTCACACGTCTGGATGACGCACCATGCGGTGGAAGACGGTTTCAATCCGGGAAATATCCTGATTTCTGGGTGACCTAGGGAGGTCTGTCAATCATAGACCAGCCATTTGGTGAAGTCAATAATCGTGTCTGCCGGAGGAGACAAAGGCTGATAAATGCTTGACATTGCTTGACCCGCCGAGCCCCGAATTCCTATAATCCTCATCTTTGTCGAATCAGGATAGTTGAAACAATAGGGGGCTTGGACGAAGGATGGACCAGACTAGCAAGACAGAACGTGTGACGCCGATGAGCCAGGCCGTTCTCGAACGGTATCGCCTGGGTGAGGACGACGAGGCCATGGAGCCCATGGTGCTCGACGATGGAAAAGGCAACCCGGTGGGGCGCATCGGCGACGGCGACTACGTTATTTTCTACGATATCCGCGGCGAGCGTGAAGTGGAACTGACCGAGGCCTTCGTCAAGCAGCATTTCAACGAGTTCGAAATCCCCAGGGGGATGAAGACCCGCTGGGCCACCATGATCGAGTATGACCCGAAGCTCGACGTCGAGGTGGCCTACCCGACGCTGGAAAAACTTACACACACTCTCTGCGACGTGGTGAGCCGCGCCGGCCTGAAACAGGCCAAGGTGGTGGAGACCGAGAAGGCGATCCACCTCGGGTTCTTCTTCAACGGCAAATGCCAGGATTTCTACGATGGCGAGACCCGTGATTTCGTCCCCACGCCAAAGGATATCGACTTCTTTGACCAGCGGCCCCAGATGGAGGCCGAGGAAGTGGCCAACCGGTTGGTCAAGCACCTCGGCGACCCCGAGATGAAGCTGCTGGTGGGCAACTTCGCCAATGTCGACGTGGTGGGACACATCGAGAACGACGAGGCGGTGAAGAAGGCGGTGCAGACCGTGGACCGCTGTGCCGGCCGGGTGATCGAGGCCGCGCGCAAGAACGGGGTGGCCACCATCGTCATCGCCGACCACGGTACCGTGGAAAAGCGCAAATACCCCGAGGGGAGCATCGACACCGGCCACACCGACAGCCCGGTGCCCTTTATCGTCGTGCCCCCCGAGGGCTGCGACGCCACCGGCCTGCGGCTGCCCGAGGGCGGCAGCCTGATCAACGTGGCGCCCACGGCCCTCGACCTGCTGGGCCTCGATATCCCTGAAGTGATGAACGGCGCGAACATGCTGCCGGCAGGATTTGCCCACAGGATGCTCGGCGACCGGGACCGCCGGGTGCTGGTGATGATCGTCGACGGCTTCGGCATCGGCGACCCGGATGCCGATCCGGGCTGGAACCTGATCAAGGATGCCGGCACCCCGGTGCTGGACGAGCTGATGAAGAACTACCCCTGGGTCCAGGTGGCGGCGCACGGCCGGGCCGTGGGCCTGCCCAAAGGTACGGTGGGCAACTCCGAGTCGGGCCACCTGCACATCGGCGCCGGCCGGGTGGTCTACTCCGACCGTCTGCGCATCGAGGCCGACCTGGAAACCGGCGACTTCGGCAAGAACCCGGCCTTCTGCGCCATGATGGACGGGGCGAAGAAGGACGGCACCGCCCTGCACCTGCTGGGCATCGTTTCCTTCTTCAGTTCCCACGGCTCCCTGGATCACCTCTACGCGCTGATGGATATGGCGAAAGAGCGGGGCGTGAAGGAAGTCTACATCCACGGCCTTTTGGGCCGGCGGGGGGAGCGGCCCGAGGCCGGTGCCCGCTATGTGGGCGACATGGAGAAGAAGGCCGCGGAGCTGGGCCTGGGCAAGGTGACCACCGTGATCGGCCGTCACTGGGCCCTGGACCGCGAGGAGAACTGGGACCGCATTGAAAAGACCTACCGCGCCCTGGTGCACGGTGACGGGATGCGGGTGCCGGAAAACGGCTGAGCCGGCTCGGAAATCTACGGAACGCCCTGCAACCGCTTGAGCCGTGCGGGGCGTTTCTGCGTGGATCAGAGACCGGTCGGCTCAATCCCGGCCAAGCTGGCCCAGGCTGCGGAAAATGAGCAGCAGCATCAGACCCACGGCCAGGATCAGCGCGCCCCAGAGCACCACCCGGTAGCGTTCGGTCCAGGGCAGGGTCGGCGGAACGTGGTCCAGCATCTCGAGCTGTGACGGTGCAGCCAACTGCGGCAGGATCTTCTCGTCCACGCCGTCCACGGCCTGGGCCAGGTCGTAGGCCGGAGTTTCGGCCTGCTGGTTCCCTCCGATGAGCGAATATTCGACATCCCGCCGGTGATCGAAGACCAGGCTCACTTCCCGCCGCTGCACAACGACACCCTCAATTACCAGCGGCGGATTGTCCTGATCGAGGATGACCAGTTTGAGATAGCGGTGGCGCACCCGGTCCAGGGCAATGGTGTTGGCCACGGAGATTCGGTCACCGTGGTGGATCCGGTGCAGCACCCCCCGGCCCACCGGACGCCAGGGGGCCTCTCGCTCCTCGGTGATCCAGCCCGATTCGTGGCGGCGTCTCACTGTTTCCACCTCACCATCCCGCCCCAGAAGCTCATATGCCCGGTAGTAATAGTCGTCCCCGGACTCTACTGTGAGCCGGGCCAGGGGCAGGTTCCGCCACCCCAGGTCGAGGTGCACGCTGGTCTCCCGCCGCACCGGGTCGTGAGACCGGTCCAGGCTTCGCAGCGGTACCGACATCAGTTCCGGCTCCTTAACCGGTTCACGAAAACCGCCGTCCACCGCATCCAATCCGATCCGCCGCGGGTCGTCCGGATCGTGGAACAGGGTCAGCCGCAGGTAGCGGAAATCGTTCGCCGGGAAGTTCACCGTGTCGGCGACGAACCGCTCGTCGTCGCGCCGCAGGCTGAACACCCAGCCCTGTTCAGCCACCGGCTCCCATGACCGGCCGTCCACGCTCCCCTCCAACTGCACCCGGCGCCGGAACCCATCTCCGGAAAGGGCAAGCCTGATCCGGTTCTTGAGCCGCGGCCGGCCAAAGTCGAGCACCACCCGCTCCCACTGTCCTGGCTCGAATGTGCGGTTGATCAAGGTCAGCGGGGACCAGCGGATGTCCTCTTTCTCTTTAGTCCGGCCCCAGTGGACCACATGGGGCACCAGAGCCCCGCTGCTGTCCATAAGCCGCAGGTCGGCCAGATCGGGCCGCGAGCGGTCGAAGATCTCCGGGGTCAGCGGCAGGCGCACAAAGCCCTCGGACTCCGGCCCGGGACCAATCCGGGCCTGCCAGCTCCAGCCGCCGTGGTCGAAGGCAGCGGTCACCGGAACCGTCACGCAGCAGAGCAGCAGGAGGAACAGGATAATGGGGCTGCGTCCGATCATGGGTTTTCCTCCCCGCCCGTCTCCGTGCCCAAGAGCAGCTTGGCATACCGCTGGTAGAAGTAGGCGGCGGCGATGAGCAGCAGTCCACTGGCCAGGAAAGAGATGATGCGGTAAACCTCGCGGAGCGCGCTGGTGTCCACCGCGACCACCTTCACCACGCAGATGACGAAGAGGACGAAACCGATGAGCCGGCGCAGCCGAACCCTGGTGGCCAGGCCGATCCAGATCAGGGCAAACGCCTGCAGGGCAAGGGTGGCCGAAACGAGACTGATCCCCAACCGGTCCGGGACCCAGTTGCTGTGATCGGCCCAGCGCAACATCTCGACGGCCAGGATGATAGCGAGGAACCCGTGTCCCAGCGATTCCAGGATGTCACCGGCGCGGGATGTCCCGCATCTCCTCGCCAGTCTGGCGACCTGCCAGAGGGAGAGGACAAAGGCCAGTTTGGCGGCAAAGGTCAGGTTGAGCAGCAGCCAGCCGTCTTCGAGCCCGTAGTGGTCCATTCCGGGCAGCACCGCGAGGAACCCGCAGCCGACCAGGAACCAGGCAAAAGGCATCGCTGCCCTCCACCGCTCGCGGTTGAGGGCCAGGGCCGTGGCCAGCGGCAACAGTGCCCAGAGCAGGGTCAGGGAACTGGCCTGGTATCCCCGGAAGTTCTCCACCTGCTGCCAGTCCCAGGTACCTGGGCCACTTCCAGGGTGAGCAAGCCGCAGGTGAGCAGGGCGGAGAGCAGGAAGGCCGGACCGTGATTGAGGGCGGCCCCGGGGAGTTTGCCGCGAGAGATCAGCCAGCCGTCCCCGGGGAGTTCACCGCGGCGATAGAGCAGCCAGCCGGCCCCGGCGGCAGCGGCGATCACCACGACCCAGGAGCCGAAGGGGATGTTGAACACCGGGGTGAACAGCGCCTTGTGCAGCGGCAGCCGCCAGAGCAGCCCGCCGGCGGCCAGCAGGAGGGCGATCATTCCGCCCACCCGGCAGCTCAGGCGCTGGTAGCGGATGCCGAGCCAGGTCAGCAGCAGCCCCTCCATTCCCCAGGCCACGGGGATCCCGTAGAGCCGCAGTTGGATCGGAATCGCCACGGTGACCAGGCCGAGGGTGAGGATGAGCAGGCTCTCCGCGGTCCAGCGGTCCTCCGGCACCCTCTTGCGCCAGAGTTGGAAGAAAAGGAAGACGAGCGCTGCCTGCCCGAGGATCACGAAGCCCAGCACCTGGTGGTGGTCCTGGTGCAGGATCCGGTAGAAGGAGATGGCGGACCAGAGCGCATTGACCATCACCAGGGCCAGTTCTTCCACCCGGGAGGGCGTCTGCCGGACCAGGCCGTGCAGCAGGGGGACGAGCAGGTAGAGCAGGTAGAACAGGGTGGTGAAGAGGAGCGCCGGTGTCTCCTGGCCGGCGGTGTAGCGCTGGCCGAACCAGAGTTGAAAGATGATCACCGTGCCGCTGAAGGCCAGCAGATCGAGAGCCCGCCAGCGCCGGTAGAGCGCGGCACCGATGGCGATCAGGCCGAGTACCGCGAGGTAGCTGAACAGGGCGTAGGGCCGGTTCTCGCCGCTGGAAAGGAGGAGCGGACTGATCAGTCCGCCGAGCAGCCCGAGGATGGCGATGGAAACGGCATTGTGGGCCACGGCGAGAACCACGGCCAGCACGGTGACCAGCACGGCCAGAACCATGGCGGTGGACTGGCCGGCCAGCCCGAACAGCGCGAAGGCGGCAAAGATGCAGATGTAGAAGAGGCCGATGCCGCAGCCGGTGAGGCTCTGGAAGAGGACCTGGTACTCCCGGCGGCGGAAGTGCTGCCCCAGAACCAGGGCCACCACTCCGGCCACCGTGCCGATGGCCAGCCGCCCCTGGGGGCCGATCCATGCATTATCGTAGGCGTACTTGACGAAGAGCACGGCGGAGACGAGGAGCAGAACTACCCCCACCCAGACGAACCAACGGGTGCCGAGGATGAACTCCAGGGAGAGGCGCGGGCTTTCCGCTGAAGGCGGTTGCGGCGGCTCCGGGGGAGGAGGCCCCACCGGTTCCCCGACAGGGCTCACATCCTCCGGGGAGGGAGACGCGGTTTCGTGCTCGCCCGGAGGACGGAACGGAGGAACCTGCCCGGCGTCCTGTTCGGAGGCGGGTTCCGTGTCAGCAGTATCATGGTTGTGGGCCACCCGTTGGGCCAGCCGGCGCAGTTTGTGCTCCTGGGAATCGACTTCGCCCTCGATAATCCTGATCGTCCGGCGAAGGGTGGACACCTTCTGCAGGGCCACGATCCCGCAGATTCCGCCAACCACAAGCACGGCCAAAAGGGCGAACAGGAACAAGATCAGCAGCGCTTCCATGATGCCTCCCTGCAATTCCCCGGCAATCCCCGCCTCCCGGTGTGTGGTGGGGGCCCGCCGTCACGGCCATCTCCCGTTCGATCGATCACATCACCTCAGTAAAGCGATTTCCATGCCATTCTTCTAATGTCGGTAATATATATATGAAACAATTGGCCTTAATGAAATTTATCGAATTTCCGGACTGTTCACTTCTCACGAATACTGTACAAATAACGTATGGACCATGCGCAAAATATGAGCATGGTCAATTGACCGAACTGCTGATCGAGGAATTTTGCTCAAGATTAGGGGAAAACCTATTCCTCAGTCAAGGTGCCTGAGTAGGGATTCTTTGGCTCAATACCCGACGGCCACCAATCCCGCTCAGGGGCTGAACGGAGAGCCGGGGAAGCCGATTACGTGTTGATGAGCGCCTCGGTGTCGCCCCGCATTTGCATTTCCGGGGGTCTCTGTGGGATGGTAGGTGACGAATAGAGTAACAGGAGAGATACACCGGGAAAGCAGGAAGGGAAAAGTCATGCGAATACCGATTCTGGCCGTGGTGATGATGTTTCTGCTTGCCGGCGGAGCCGTTCCAGGTTCGGCACAGGAAACCGTCTATGGGTCGATCATGCATGACGATCTCGAACGGGAATATATCCTCTACATCCCGGATGGCTACACGGGTGCGACGGCGGTACCGCTGCTCTTCAACTTTCACGGATTCGGCAGTACCGCCAGTGAGCAGATGGCCTACGGCGATTTTCGGCCGATAGCCGACAGCGAAGGGTTTTTGTTGGTCCACCCCCAGGGAACTCTGTTTGCCGGCATCACGCACTGGAATGTCGGCGGGTGGACCACGGGAAGCACCGTGGACGACGTGGGGTTTACCGAGGCGTTGCTCGACGCTCTTTCGCTGGAGTACAACATCGATGCGACGAGGGTGTACAGCACCGGCATGTCCAATGGCGGGTACATGAGTTTCCTGCTGGCCTGTCAACTGAGCGAGAGATTCGCGGCCATTGCCTCGGTCACCGGCTCGATGACACCCGAAACTTACGACGAGGCCAACCCGCAGCATCCAACCCCGATCCTTCAGATTCACGGCACGGCCGACAGTGTCGTCCCCTACGAAGGAACGGTATGGTCAAAATCGATCGATGAAGTGATCGAGTACTGGGTCGACTACGACAACTGCGACCCGCTACCTGTGATCACCGCCCTGCCCGATATCGATCCCGAAGATGGCAGCACGGTCGAGCATATTGTGTACTACGATGGCGACAACGGTGTCGCCGTTGAGCATTTCAAGGTGATCGGCGGAGACCACACCTGGCCGGGAAACGCTTACGGCGGCGCCGGAACGAACTACGATATCGATGCCTCCGAGGAAATCTGGACCTTTTTCTCCCGCTACGATATCAGCGGTCGGACTGAGTTGCCACGCCTGCTGGTTGGTCCCGGCCCGGCGGAGGACAACCCGCCCCTGGTCCGCCTGTTTGCGCCGGAATCCATGGCGGAGCCCGAGTACGAGTTCCCGGCATACGGCGCGTCCAGTTACGGGGTCAACGTGAACTGCGGTGACTTGGGTGGCGACCCGAGGGATGAGATTCTCTGCGGTGCCGGTCCGGGCGATATCTACGGTCCGCACGTTCGTGGTTTCAAGTATCACGACAACAACGCCGTGCCGCTCCCCGGGCTGAACTTCCTGGCCTATGGCACCAACAAATACGGCGTGAACGTCTCGACCGGTGACTTCGATGGTGACGGCTTTGACGAGATCATCACCGGCGCCGGACCCGGGGCGGTCTTCGGTCCCCACGTCAGAGGCTGGAACTACGATGGATCCGGATCGGTGACCGCCTTGGCGACAGTGAATTATTTCGCCTACGGTACACCAAAGTGGGGCGTGAATGTGGCTGCCGGCGACCTGGACGGCGACGGTTTTGACGAGATCGTCACCGGCGCCGGCCCCGGCGCCATATACGGCCCCCACGTCCGCGGATGGAACGTCGACGGCGGGCCGGCCGCGGCGATGAGTGCCGTGAGTTTCCTGGCATACGGCAGCAACAGGTTCGGGGTCAACGTGACCTGCGGCGACATCGATGGCGACGGCATGGACGAGATCGTCACCGGGGCGGGTCCCGGGGCGGTGTTCGGTGCGCACGTTCGGGGTTGGAACGTGGACGGCGGTACGGCCACGGCCATGGCCGGTCTCAACCTCTTTGCCTGGCCGTCCGCGGAGGTCCGGTTCGGGGCCAGCGTCTTCGCCGGAACCGACCTCGACGGGGACGGCCGGGACGACATCGTGGTGGGGCAGGGGCCTGACCCTGCTGCCGGAACCTGGGTCAAGGTTTACACGTACAGTGGTTCGCAGGCATCGGAGTGGCTCTCCCTCGAGGCCTTCGGAGACCAGGGGATGACCCACGGAGCCACTGCTGCGGCCGGCTGGTTCTGATGCAGGCGTACGTGATAAACCCCGCATCCGGGCACAATCGTGTTCCCGGGGCGGGGTTTTCTACTTCTGGCGGCTGGCAATGATGGCGGGCAGGGTGTACAGGGCCTGGCGCTGGGGCGAGTCGTCGAAAACGTCCAGCCGTTCGGTGGCTTTGCGGCAGAACTCGGCCACCGTCTCCCGGGTGGTGCTGAAGACGCCGTGTTCTTTCAACTGGCCGCGCAGCTCCTCGCGGGACAGGTCGTCAAAGCGTTTGCGCTTCACCACCTGGCCGACCTTCTCCCGGATCTCCGGTGAACAGACCTTGAGCAGACGGATCAGCGGCAGGGTCAGCTTGCCGTCCAGCACGTCGTGGTTCACCGGTTTGCCGATGATCTCCGCCTCCGATTCCAGGTCCAGGAGGTCGTCGGTGATCTGGAAGGCCATGCCGAGGTTGAGGCCGTAGTGGTGCAGCGCCTCCACCTGCTCCTCCGAGCACTCGCCGATGATCGAGGCCACGTCGCCGCAGGCGGCAAAGAGGTTGGCCGTCTTCCGGGTGACGATGTCCAGGTATTCATCCTCCGAGATGTCGAGCCTGCCGTTGAGCGTGCTCTGCAGCAGTTCACCCTCCACCATGGCGGTGGTCAGGGAGGAGAGGATTTTGATGATCCGCAGGCTCTCGTCCTCCAGGGACCAGTTGAGGGCCTTGAGGTAGAGATAGTCGCCGAAGAGCACGCTGAGGTTGTTGCCCCAGATGGTGTTGACGCTGTTCCGGCCGCGGCGCAGCTCGGCGCTGTCGATGATGTCGTCGTGGATCAGGGTTGCGGTGTGGATGCACTCGAAAACAGCTGAATAGAGGATGTCCCGGTCGCCCTGGTAGCCGCAGAGACCGCTGAACAGCAGGAAGACCGCCGGCCGGATCCTTTTGCCGCCACTCTCCTGGATGTAGTTGGCGATTTCGGGAACCAGCGGCACGTCCGAATCGAGATTGCTCAGCAGCCGCGCCTCCACCTCAGCGAGCTTGGGAGCGATCAGCCCGTATATTT
The DNA here is from genome assembly GCA_963836075.1 of uncultured Acidobacteriota bacterium. Lineage (GTDB taxonomy): Bacteria > Acidobacteriota > JAQAZP01 > JAQAZP01 > JAQAZP01 > JAQAZP01. The sequence goes on along the minus strand of CAWIIB010000001.1, from coordinate 539,866 downwards.
CCCTAAGCTCCAAGATCTTTCCTTTCAGTATCATACCGTGACTGATCGCAGGCCGACGCCCGGCGGCAATGAGTGAAAATAGTATCACCGGGGGCGCGTAAATTCAATTGCTATTTGCCGGTGCACCGCTCGCCGGTGTCTCCGGAGTCTTTTCCCGTTCCTCCCAGACCTCGGTGCCGGGCGGTGGTTCGAAACTGAAATAGTCCACGGACAGTCCGGTGTTCTCCCTGAAATCGGAAAAACGGTATTCGGTGCTGTTGCGCAGCGGGTCCACCACGATCAGCCGTACCAGCCGCGGCACCGGCTTGGCCACCATCTCCAGGTGCGCCTGGACAAAGGCGGCGTCCTCCTCCCGGGGGCGCACCAGGGCCATCACCCCCTCCGGGGATTCGGCCCGCACCGGTGTGTCATCGGCGGTGACCAGGAAGTCGCGCAGCAGGTCTCCCTGACCGAAGAGCAGCTGCAGCGGGGTGCCGCTATCGCCGATGATCGCGGCGCTGTAGATGGTGACCGCGCTCTCCTCCGGCTCGTAGAACCAGACCTTCCGGCCGTCGCAGATAAACTCCTTGCGCTCCGGGTCGAGGTAGTTCCAGCGCATCCGGCCGGGCATCATGACGTAGAGCACGCCGCTCTCCTCCCGCTCGTTGACCGAGTGGGGGGTGTGCAGCCGCTGGGTGAACGAGGCCCGGAAGTCGGTGAGGCCGCCCAGGTGCTGCTGCAGGTCGCGCAGCAGGGTCACCGCCGCGTCCTCACCGGCCGGGGCCGGCTGAGCGGTGCAGCAGACGATGATGGCGATGAGCAGCGCCATCCGCCATCTGCCACCGGCAAACCTGGTATCTGTCGCGATCAATTACGGTTGTCTCTCTCCAGCTGTACACGGCAATCAGATACGAACCGGATGAGTCTAGCACAGACGGTTCACACCGCCAATGCAGCGGGCAGTTGGCGGACCGGGGACTGATGCGCTAGAGTGAGGTGAACGAAAAGGAGCGAGGATGAGTGAACCCTCAGCGCTGCGCATCGAGCCGTCCCTGGCCGGGACCATTCGCCTGGGCTGGTTCCGCATGGAGGGTGTGGACCCGCAATGCTCGCCGGATTCCCTGGAGTTCGACCTGGACGAACTCTGCACCCGCTTGCAGCATAAGTTCGCCACTCCGGCCGAGGCGGGCCCCCGCAACCGGCCGGCCCGGGTCCTCTACCGGGCGGTGGGGATCGATCCCACCAAGTACCGCCCCTCGTCCGAGGCGCTGCTGCGCCGGGTGATCACCGGCAAGCCGCTCTACCGCATCAACACCGTGGTGGACACGGCCAATATCTGCTCGCTGGAAGCGGCCCTGCCGGTGGGGCTCTACGACACCGACCGGCTCCACGGGGAGCTGTCCGCCGGTCTGGGCGGCCCCGGGGACGGCTACCAGGGGATCAACAAGGGCCGGGTGAACCTGGAGGGGCGGCTGATCCTCAGCGACGGGGAGGGGCCCTTTGGCAACCCATCATCCGACTCGCTGCGCACCAGTATCCGGGATGAGACCCGCAATATCCTCTTTGTCTTTTTTGCCCCGGCCGAGATGGCCCGCGACGACCTGGAAAAGGTCACCGCCGATGCGGCCTTGCGCATGAAGGCCCATGCCGGTGGAAAACTGGTGGGGCAGGGGGTGGAACCGGTCAGAGGCTGAAGTCGTCCATCTCGTCGTCATCGTCCAGGGTGGGGATGTCGGCATCCTCGTCCTCGAATCCTTCCAGATCGGGCAGGACACGGATCAGGGCCACCAGGTCGTTGATCCGGTGGGGCTCCAGGGTGTGGCCCCAGGGCGGCATCAGCGGGGAGAGGCCGTTGGCGGCGCCCCCATCGGTGATCACCCTCCTCAGGTGCTCGTCGCTCAGGGCATCCATCTCCACCGCCAGCAGGTCCCGGGGAGCCGTTTCCAGGCCGTAGGAGTTCTGGCCGTCCCCGGCGCCCGAGGGGCCGTGGCAGTGGGCGCAGAAGTGGAGGAAGATCATCCGCCCCCGCTCCTCGCCGCGGGTCAGCTCGGGGCCCACCGCCAGCACTTCGATATCGTCCCCGTACAGCATTTCGGTGCCGTTCAGCGCTTCAGTGCCGTCGAGCACCGTGGTGCCGTCGGCCGGTGCGGAAGCGGTCTCTTCCTGCACCGTGCAGCCGCAGAAGGCCAGCAGGGCGGCCAGCAGCAGGGCGGTGAGACACCAGGCTGTCAGGCGTCCGGTCATGCGCCGCCCTCCATGGTCAGGCTCTTCATGTAGACGGCCAGGTGCCCGGCGTCCTCCTCGCTCAACCCGTAGTCCGGCTCGATGGCCGTGGGCACCAGCGTCTGGGGGTGGCGCAGCCAGGAGTGCAGGTAGTCCAGAGTCAGCCTGCGGCCGGCCTCGGTCATGTTGGGGCCCGAGGTCCCGCCTTCGGAGCCGGTCATGTGGCAGCCGGTGCAGCCGAGGGTCTGGTAGAGCTCTTCACCCCGGGCGATGGACCAGGCCGGGTCAGGCGACACCGGGGGTACGCGGTTCTGATCGGTGAGCATGAACTGGAGCCCCTGCACCAGCTGGTCCACCTCCTGGTCGGTGAGGTTCAGCCGCACCATCCGTTCCACCAGCAGCGGCCGGATGGCCTCCGGGGTCTTGAGGAAGAAGCGCAGATACTCCTCCTCGAAGCGGCTTCCGGTGAGATCCAGCTCGGGGGCCAGGTCACCGCCCCAGGTGCCGATGCGGTGGCAGGAGCGGCAGCGCAGGTCGTCCACCAGCTGGTCGAAGGCGGTGGCCGGCGGGGTGCTGGCCATCCGCGGCCCCCAGAGGGTCGGTGGTATATCGGTCCGGCCGGTGAGGCTGCACTTCGGTTTCACGTAGTAGATGTAGTCCGCCGGCGGGGTGTAGCCCTTGAGCGCCAGCAGCACGGTGGTCAGGGCGAGGATCTGCTCCTCGTCAAAGCCGTAGTCGGGCATCAGCAGGGTGTCGCGAAAGACCCGGGGCGTGCGCAGCTTGGTCATCGTCCAGTCGAGGCGGGTGCGCGGCACGTCCCAGGCCCAGCCGAAATCGAGCAGGTCCACGGTCTTGGTCCCGTAGTCGGTCAGTTCGGTGCTCACCTTCTGGCCGTCCACACTGCCCGGCATCTCGTGGCATCCGGAACAGCCGTAGCGGCGCACCAGCGCCTCGCCGCGGGGAGAGTTCTCCGCCAGCGGTTCCGCTGCCTCCACCGGGTCGGGACTGTCGGGAAGGTCCCAGTCCATAAACTCCTGGGTGATGTATTCCACCAGGTCCAGCCGTTCCTCAACGGTGAAGCGGAAGTGGGGCATCAGGGTCTGCGGGTCGTGGGCCGGCGGGTTGTCCAGCCAGGAGAAGAGCCAGTCCCGGTTGAGCTTGCTGGCCGAGCGGTAGAGGTCGGGGCCGATGGTGCCGCCCACACCCTCGATGGCGTGGCAGGTGATGCAGCGGGCCACCTGGAACAGGGCCTTGCCGTTTTCATAGGCCTGGTCCAGATCCCCCGGCGCGGGCGGTGCAGGCTGCGGTGGCTGTTCCCGCAGGGTCAGCAGCAGGTGGTCGGTGATCTCCCGGATCTCCTCCGGCGGGAGCAGGAAGTCGGGCATGTGCGTCCCGGGCAAATAGTCGTCCGGTTTGCGCAGCCAGCGGTAGAGCCAGTCTCCCTGCACCTTGTGGGCGAGGGAGTTGAGTTTGGGCCCGGTGCGGGTCAGGTGGCTGAACGGTTTGGTCTCGTGGCAGCCGGTGCAGCCCTTGTCGGCGAAGAGCAGCCGCCCCCGCTCCAGCAGCGGGGCGGCGTCCAGGGCCGGGACGCCGGGCAGGGGGATCCGCTCCGGGTGACAGGGCAGGCAGGAGCCCTGGGAGAGGTCCCTGCCCAGCACCGGCTGGTGGAAGTGCGCCTCCTGGCCGAAGGCCTCGGCCAGCCGGGTGGCCAAGCCCTGACCCTCGTGGCAGATACTGCAGCCGTAGGTCTTGAACGGGTGGTAGAGTCCGATGTCGCTCAGGGAATTCGGCTGGTGGGCGCGGAGCGGCTCAGGGGCGTCGTTGAAGTGCGGATCGTCGATACCCAGATGGCAGGTGACGCAGCGGTCCACCCGGCCCAGGGCCTTGTTGCTGATCTGCTCGATGGCCGGACGCTGGGCTTCCAGCTTGACGATGCTGTTCTGCCACTGCTCCACTTCGCTTTCCAGACGCTTGATCTGGCGGTTCAGCCGGAGCTGCTCGCCGGTGAAACCGGCCAGCCGGCCGTCATGGCCCTCCACCTCGGCCATGATCCGCTCCTGTTCGGACTTCATGTGCTCCAGCCGCAGGCCCAGCTTGCGCAGGTCGGCCGCCCGCAGTTCCTTGTCCGGGTTTTCGTCGCTCATCTGGTGGTAGCGGATTTCCAGGGTCTGGTAGCGGGAGTAGTTCTTCTGGTAGTTGTCCACCGCGTCTTCCAGCCGCTCCTGGGACTCGGACAGCGCTTCGGTAATCTTCTCCAGCTCCGCCTTCTGCTCCGGGTGCGCCAGTCGGGCTTCCTCGCTGGTCAGCGCCCGGCGCAGCTCGTCCAGACCGTTCTCGTCGGCATCCCGGCGGGTGATGGCCTGTTCCAGCTCGCCCTGCAATGCGGCCAGCTTCAGCTCCCGGTACTGCCAGAAATGGTCCTTCCACTCCGGGCGCCACTCCTCCCAGCAGAAGAGGCCGATAAAGAGCAGGTTCACGGCCATCAGGATGAAGAACCAGCGGCGAATCATGGAAAGCAAACTCCAGTCCTGCGCAGTGGTCAGAGATTGAACCAGGGCGTTATCAGGATGTATTTCACTCCGAACAACAGCCGGAGGACGATTTTGATCGGGATCAGCAGCATCACCAGCAGCAGGCCCACCGAGATGAAGTAGCGCCAGCGGCCCAGGCCGGTGAGCAGTTTTTTATTCATTCGCTGGGGCAAGTAGAACCCGATGCCGAAGTAGGAGGCGAGGGTCGCCAGCCCCAGCAGGGGGTGAAAGCTCCAGGCCTTCTCGTAGAGCGGTTTGTGCAGGCTCTGGTCCTCCCAGGGCCAGTACCAGGCCCAGCCCGGACCGCGGAACCAGACCCCGATGATGATCAGTACCGTCCAGAGCAGCATGCCGAAGAGAAATCCCGAGATCACATACCGGCGATGGTGGAAAGAGTACACACCGGTGTCCCGGACGTTGTTGTCCACGTAGGGCAGGGCCAGCAGCCCCAGCACGATCAGGCACGGGAGAACCACCCCGGCGAGCCAGGGGTCGAAGTAGACCAGCAGCTCCTGCAGGCCGAGGAAATACCAGGGCGCCTTGGCCGGATTGGGTGTGGTGTTGGGGTTCGCCGGTTCTTCCAGCGGAGCGTCGATGAACCAGGACCAGGCGAGGAGCACGGCCAGCACCGCCAGGGCGGCCAGCATCTCCCGCGAGACCAGGTGGGGCCAGGCTTCCACCTTGCGCAGCGGCGCCCGTCCGTTGGTGTCCTGGTGATCGCTCATTGGGCGCTGCCTTTCTTTTCCCGGGAGTAGCGGGAGCTCCGCTGGTGCGGCCGGGAGAAGCCGTCCTTGCGCACGCGCCAGAAGTGCAGACCCATCAGCACCGAGGCGATGAGCGGAATGGCGATGCAGTGCCAGACGTAGAAGCGGAGCAGGGCGTTGGCCCCCACCGATTTTCCGCCCAGCAGGGCAAAGCGTACGTCATTCCCCGGGCTGGCGATGGAGAAGGGGCCCTCGGCCCCGATCACAGGCGTGGCGGTGGCCATGTTGGTGCCCACGGTGATGGCCCAGAAGGCCAGCTGGTCCCAGGGCAGCAGGTAGCCGGTGAAGCTGAGCAGCAGGGTCATCACCAGCAGCATCACGCCGATACACCAGTTGAACTGGCGGGGGGCGCGGTAGGCGCCGTGGAGAAAGACCAGCAGCATGTGGAACCAGACGGTGAGTACCATGCCGTGGGCCGCCCAGCGGTGCATGTTGCGCAGCAGGCGGCCGAAGGGGACCACGTATTTGAGATCCTTCATGTCCTGGTAGGCCCGGGCGGTGTCCGGAAAGTAGTAGAACATCAGCAGCACGCCGGTGACGGTGAGAATCAGGAAGAGCAGGAACGAGATTCCGCCCATGCCCCAGGTGTAGGTGAACCGCAGGGCGTGGGGCTGGATCTTTGGCGGGTGGAGGTGGAGAAAGAGGTTGCTGGTGATCTGCAGGAAGCGGTTACGGCGGGTATCCTCGTACCCGTGGCGAAAGACGGACTTCCAGAGCTCGGTCTCCTTGAACCGCTTCCAGAGGCTCTTCTGTCTTCCAGTTCGTTCAGACATTCAGCAGCGCGTCGGGTTCCTCCCACTCACCGCGCTCCTCCCGAAACATCCGGCCGCGATCGACGACGATGGCGCCGTCGCGGCCCAGAGAAATCTTGAACCGTTCCAACGGCCGGGGGGCCGGCCCCTCGAAGTTGATCCCGCTGGCATGGAAGCCGCTGCCGTGACAGGGGCATTTGAACTTGCGCTCTTCCGCGCTCCAGAGCACGGTGCAGCCGAGGTGGGTGCACTTGCCGTGCAGGGCGTAGATCCCGTCTTCGGTCTTGACGATGAACGTCCGCTCGGTCTTGAGATACTTCTGGCTCACCTTCCCCGTCTGGTAGTCGTCGGGGGAGCCGGCGGAAAAGGTGGTGGGGGGCTCGTAGAGCGCCCGGGGGAAGAAGAAGCGCACCAGGCCCACCGCCGAGACGATCATCGCCGCCCAGAAGAGCCTCCAGCCGGCCATGGAAAAGAAATCACGGCGGGTGACCCAGAGGTGGCGGGGCCGCTTGAGGACCGGCGCCGGCACGCCGTCCTGCGCCCCGTTCTCCTCAGGCCGTTGCTCTTCGTGCGCGTCCACCTCTTCCTCACTTCCTCAGCGAAAGATCGAGGGTCACCTCCCCGGTCTCGGGGATCTCCACGTTTTCCACCGCCGGTTTCAGCTTTTCGTGCCAGGTCTTGATCTTGTACGACCCCGCCGGGATACCGGCGATGCGGTAGGTGCCGTCCTTGCCGGTGATGGCGTAGTGCGGCGTCTCCAGCACGAGAATGAACGCCGACATCTCCGGGTGGATGGTGCAGAGCAGCGGCACCAGCCCCGGCTTGTCAAAGGTCACCTGTTTGACCACCCCGACCTTGTAGGTGCCGAGGTTGAATTTCTTTACCGGGCTGGGGGAGAAGACATTGTGCGGCACTTCGTCGTTGTTGGGGAAGTCCACCGTGCTGCCCCGCAACACGCACATCACGTGGGGGATGAAGATCAGCTTGCGCTGGTCCATCACCGGGTTCTCGGCGGGAAGCGTCAGCTGGTCCGCCGGGAGCTTCTGGCCCAGGTAGATCACCACGTCTTCCGGGCTGCGCACGCCCCTGACGGTCACCGTGCCCACCAGGTCGCCGCCATGTGCCGGTGGCGCGGCGGCCAGCAGCGCGCCCAGCAGCAGGATGCCGGCGGTCAGCTTCAGGGTTCTGCTCAGCAGGCTGTTCATACCTCTTCTCATCGATCATCCCCTTGCTGAAAATGAGTCGGGATCTCCGCCGCCGGGGCGCGGGCCGGCGGCGGCGGATCAGAAGGCCAGGTCGAGCATCGCCTGGTAGACATCCCCGTTGAAATCGTCCTGGTAGAGCTGGGCTTCCACGGTGATCTTGACGTTGGCCCGGATGGCCATCACCAGGCCGGGCACGAACCGCGTCAGATCTTCCAGCGGGGCGTCCCGCGGGTCGATGGCGTCCTCCAGGTTCTCGTAGCGCAGGTAGCCCACCATCCACGGCAGGAACACGTAGTCGGCCTGGACGAACCAGGTGGAGGAATCCCAGGGATCCGTCGAAGCGGGGAAGGGATTGCTGTCCTCCTCGTCGATGTAGATGCCGAAGAGGTCGAGGCTGCCCAGCTGCAGCCGGGCGTCCAGGGCATAGCGCGTGACGTCGTTGTCCACCTCGTCGGTGATCGTCTCCCTCCCGTCGTAGGCGGAAATACCGAGGGTGAAGGAGGTGTCGGTCCAGTTGTCGGTCTGGGGCAGTTCGCCGCCCTCCTCCAGGGCCTTGCTGTAGCCGTCGAAGCCGATGCCGCCGAACTTGTAGGCCAGGCGGCCGTAAAAGTCCTTGGCGTTGTTGTCGTCACGGAAGCCGTTGCTGCCGTTGGCGGCGCCGACGGCGTACTTGAAGTGGTGTCCCAGGATCCCTTCGACCTCCATGCCGCTCTGCCGCATGCCGTAGGTGTAGTCCCCCTGGCTGCGGTTGACCCCGTAGACCAGCGGCACCGAGATGCCGATGAAGCGGGTCAGGGACCAGGGGATGATGGCCGTCTCGATCTTGCCCACCTTGATGTTGAACGAGTTCTCGCCAAGGGTGTTGCCGAAGATGCTGTTGAAGCGGACAAAGGCCCGGTCGAGGCTGCCGCCGTCGAGGTTGATCTTGCCGTAGGTGGAGATCTTCTCGCCCAGGGTGGTGCCCCAGTAGAGCGACGCTTCCCAGGGAGTCTGGAAACTGCTCTTGCGCAGTTCCTCGTCGGGCCAGTACGCCGCGCCGAATGCTCCGCGGATGGCCAGCGGCACGTAGCGGGGCAGGGCCCCGGGCCAGGTACCGTGGGGGAAGACATGCTTCCAGGCGTCGGCGCCCATGGGGATGTCCGCCTGTTTCACCAGCTCCTCGTCATTGCCGATGAAGCGGTAGCCGCTGTTGCGGAACCCCTCGCCATAGGCGTTGAGCTTGGGGTAGATCACGTGGCAGGTGGTGCAGGATGTCTCGTACTTCCGGGCAAATGCCGGAATGGCCGAGGCGTTCACCTGGGAGAGGAGGGTGATGAATACGGCGAGCAGGATAAAAGCCGTTAAACCGCCCAGTCTGGATCCTCTGAAGGTCATCGCACGGGTCTCCTTGATGGAATTATGATTCAGGTGGTCGACGCTCCCTGGTGCGCCCGTAATTTCGGTCCGCTCCTGCCGGCCCGGCCGAGGAATCAACAAGTTGTTGATCCCGGGGGTCGGCTCAAACCGATAAGCCTTTTATTTTTCACGGTTAGAATTATCACAACCACCAACTGGTTGTCAATGGAATCAAGCCCGGCAGGACAGGCCGCCACGCCAAATTCTCATTGAACGGCAGGGGGAACCGGGGGGGACCGGTCCGCGGGGAAATAGGTCATGGAGGCCAGTTGCAGGCCCAGCTGATCTCCGTCCAGTTCGGTGAACCAGGATTGCGGGTCAAAAACGGTGCTGTGAAGCTCAAGGAAGGACGAAAGAGAGCCGCGGCCGGTAACAGGACGGGAGACGCGGAACGTGACAAAGCCGACCCGGGGCAGCTGTCGGTTCACCGTGGGGGGGTGGCCGGCAAAACCGGCCGAAACAAACGCATCAGGGGCGCCGGGAGGACGGAAACCGCCCAGGGTCAGTTCCACAGCTGCAGCCCAGGACGGCACCCGGAGCCGGGCCAGGCTCGCGGTCCAGCGATGGGGCCGGCCGCCGGCGCTGGATATCCCGTGGAAACCACTGTCCAGCCAGGGCCAGTCCTCCTGGTAGACCCCACAGCACACGGTCAGGGGAGCGCGGTGTGTTGGCTGTTGGGGGGCGGCGGGCAACGCCTCGAAGATCTGCAGCCGCCGGAGCCGGGTGACCACCGAAGAGGGGAGGTGGTCGGTGAGCGGGGGGAGCTGGACCAGCGTTCCTTCGGCGGTGGCCAGCGGGCGCAGGGTCACCCCGGCGGGATCCGGGGTGAAGAGCCCATTTTCGATCACCAGGGCGGTGCGGCGGCCGGTCGCGGCATTTTCGCGCACCAGGGCGTGGAACCGCTCGCGGTCCGGGTGGTGGCCGCCAAGGGAGAAGGAGCGGATGCCGTGCAGACCGGTCAGTGCGCTGTGCAGACCCTGCCTGCCGAGACCGGCCTCCACCACGGCGGTGAACGGCCGGCCCTGGTGGGCCAGGGGCCGGGCGGTTTCCCACACCAGGGAGACGGCCCCCTGCCCGGGCCGGCCGGTGGCCATGGGCAGTAGGTTGGCCAGGTTGAGGCCCAGCATAACGGCGAGGAAGGAGCACCAGATCAGACGGAGCGCGGGGTGGCGCAGCCACTGCAACGTGCGGTGAAAGAAGAAAAGTCCCACGAAAAGGGAGGATGGGATCAGTGCCACGGTGAACGGCCGAGCGGCCCACGGCTGGACCGCGTCGCTGCCCGGGGAGCGGAGCAGGACGGGCAGGCTGACCAGGGCCAGCGGGATCAGCGGCCCGAGGTCGCCGACCAGCCGCAGCGACCATGCCGGCCGGACCAGCATCAGCAGCAGACCGCAGGCCAGCAGCACCAGAAAGGGCAGGGTCAGGTACCAGACCATCCAGTGGGCCGAACCGCCGGGCAGCGCCGGCAGCACGGCATGGCCGATCCCCGGAAGGAGCGCCTGGAGCCAGCCCTGGGCCAGGAAGGGCAGGACCCCCAGGCTGAACAGCACGGCCCGGCGCCGCCGGGCGGGCGATCCGGCGGTGTGCAGGGCCAGCAGCAAAAGCAGGGCGGGGGGGGTGAACCAGAGCAGGGCGGGAGCGCAGAGCAGGGCGGCGCCCAGACAGACCGCCGCGGCCCCCACTCCTGGGAGCCCGTCCCGGGAACGAAGATAGAACCGGGCCGAGGCCAGCACCAGAAACTGGGCAGCCGACTCGGGCACGCTGACCCGGGCCAGCCAGGCCTGGGGGTAGTTGAGGCCCAGGGCCAGCAGCAAGAGGGCGCCGAACCAGGCACTGCCTGTGGCGTGCCGGCCAAGACCGAAGATCACGGCCAGAGACAGGGCGGCAAAGATGGCGGGTGCGGCAGCCGACCAGGCTGAGCCGCCCAGCAACTGCAGCAGGCCGGTCCAGGCCGGGAAGAGCAGGCCGGGACCGGCTGCGGCACGCATGGCCTCCGCGGCGCCGTCCAGGCCGCTCCCGGGGGCCAGCCGGGGCAGAGCCCCGGTGCGGGCCAGGTGGATGCCCAGGCTGCTGATGGCCGGAGCGGGGTGGCCGTCCAGCTGGGCCACCCCCGGCGGATGGTAGAGCAACACGGCCAGCAGAAGAACGCACAGCCCCGCCGCCAGTGCCGCCGGCCGGGGCCGGACAGCGGACAACGCCAACCGGCGAGCCTGCACAAAGCCGGACCGGATCCCCCGGTGTGCGCAGAGGGCGGCCAGGCTCAGCATGGTGACCGTGAGCGCCAGTGCCGGCAGGGTGAACCAGCCGGCCAGGGCCAGGGTCTGGGCCATCCAGCCACTGAGCGCCACCGAGAGGAAGAGCAAGTCGGCCGGACCGGCGTAGCGGTCCCGGCTCCCGGTGGAACTGTGAGCCGAAGCGGGGCCGGTGAGGACAAGAAAGGCCAGTCCGGGCAGGAGACAAAAGAGCGGGACCAGCAGCAGGGATGTGAGCGGCATGCGGACCTCCGTCACCCGAGACGTTTGCCGAAGAGGTGGAGCAGGAGAGCGGTGCCGAAGGCCAGGCTGGAATAGACATAGAAGAGCAGCAGGAAGGGCAGGGTCAGCAGGGCGAAGCCCAGACCCTCGCTCTGCACGAAAAAGCGGAGAAGGTCCCGGTTCACCAGGTGGAAGACCAGGGCGCAGGCCATGAGCGGCAGCAGGAAGAGCGGGTGGACCGCCAGGGCCAGCACCAGCGAGGCCAGCCCGCCAAAGGTGGCCGCGGCGCTCGCCCGGTGCCGCAGCTGGAGGTTGAGGTCCCACCGGCGGCATTTCCCGCTGAGTAACAGCAGGGTCCACGGGATGGCGCGGTCGCGGAAATCGGTGCGGATCATCTGCCAAAGAGACCACTGCTTGAGGTGCTTGACCTGGATCTCCTTCACCAGGTGGATCGTGTGGCCCGCCGCGTCCAAACGGGCCCCGAACTCGATGTCCTCGATGGAGGGCCGGGCAAAGTCCTCCCGCAGGCCGCCCAGTTCGAGGTAGACCTCCCGGCGCACCGCGCCGCAGCCGCACCAGAAGGTCCCGGCGTCCACACTGCCCCGCTGGTGGACAAAGTGGTGCATCAGGTTGCGGTAGCGCGAGATAAATCTCCGGCCCGCCGGGGACCTGTCGTAGGAGCCGAAGATGGCGTCCACCTCCTGGTGCTCAGCCATGTAGCTCTTGATCCGGGCCAGCGTGTGGGAGCCCACCTCCACGTCGGCGTCGATGAAAACCACGACGTGTCCCGCGGCAGCGGCCACCCCCTGGTTGCGGGCTGCCGCGGGACCGCCGCAGACGGTGCGGAGGATCAGGGTCACCGGGAAACGCTCCACCAGGGCGGCTGTTTGGTCGGTGGAGCCGTCGTCCACCACCACTACCTCCGGCGCAACGTCCACGCTGGCCAGCAGGGCCTCCAGCACCCGGACGATGGTATGGGAGGCGTTGTGGGCCGGGATGACCACCGAGATTTGCGGGTCTGTCTGTGGCACGGCCTGGAAACTCCTTGGCTTGCCGGCGCCGGCCGCCGGGTTCAATATTACAGGGAAGGGCGCGGCCGGGGTGTCAACGGATCCGCACCGCATCGAAAAACGGAGGCCGCCCGGTGGTGCCCTTGACCACCCTGGCAAAGCGCCGGTGGAGCCGCCGGGGCATGACCATGGGTGCGCCGTCCAGCTCGAACTCCACCGGCGACAGGCCCAGGACATCCATCAGCAGGTGGAATGAAGCGTCGCCCACCAGGGGGATACCGTCCCGCACCACCAGCGAGGGCCGCACCGCTTCGAAGGGCGCCAGCAGCGGGTCGGCGCCGGGGTCCGCGGGCAGCCGGAAGAGCACGAGGTCGGCCACGGAGCCAGCCGTGATCTCACCCCGGCCCGGGGCCAGCTGAAACAGCCGGGCGCCGGCCATGGTGGCCATCTCCAGCAGCATGCGCAGCGCCAGGCCGGGTTCGGCTTTCCGTGCCGCCCGCAGCTCGTCCAGCATGGTGCCGCCTCCGCTGATGGCGGAGTCGGTGCCCAGCGCCACCGTGGTCTGCGGCAGCAGTTGCCGCACCGGCGCGACGGCCTGGTAGAGAAAATCATTGGACCCCGGACACCAGATCATGCCGGCCCCGCTGGCGGAGAGAATCTCCGGATCGGTTGCCCGATCGATGCCCAGGCAGTGCACCAGCACCGATCCGGGCCTCAGGCAGCCCAGTTCCTGCAACCGCGCCACTTCGGCGGCGGCTGCCCGATCAGTGCCTTCGGCGGCATGGATCACCCAGGGCCGGCCACGGTCACGGGGCAAAGAGTCAGTGGGACGCGGGTCAGTGGCCAGGGAGTGACAGTAGCCGATACCGCGCGGCACGTGCACCGGAAACCGGCGGCGGTGCAGGTAACGGACCGGCGGGTTGTGGTGTGCCGCGGTGGTGACCCCGGAGAGCAGGTTCCTGAATCCCCCGGCCAGCAGGCGCAGTTTGCGGGGCAGGGACCGCACCGCGCGCCGGGTGGCGGCATAGTCGGCGGAGCGCACGTCCTCGTACCACTGGACGGCGTTGCGGTAAGGCCGGCGAGGTCCGCAGGGCGGGAAGCAGTTGAAATCGAGGTGGTCGTGGGCATTGATCAGGCCCGGGAGGACAAGGAATTCGGCCATGCCGAACTCGTTCCTGCTGCCGGGGGCCGGCCTGTTGCCGGGAACGATCTTGCGGATCCGTCCCCGGCGGAGCACCAGGTGTGCCCTGGCCGGCCCGCCGGGAAGCAGGATCATCCCACCGTGCCAGGTTTGAGGGCGGGCGCGGGTCATGGCCCCGCCCCCAGTGCGGTCATCTCCAGCAGGGTGTGGTCGCCGGCCCGGGAGAAGGGCCAGTGGCCGGCCAGCTTGGTCTCGGTGCGGGCGGCAAGGCGGAACAGCCGCGGAAAGCGGTGGGCCAGGCCCTGCAGGTAGGGCGGGGGCAGCACCACGCCCAGGCCCAGAAAGCGGTGGACCTGGAATTGCCCGGAGAAGACCCGTCCGTACCCGCCGGCGCTGTGGTAGAACGTTGGCACCGCATACTGGCCCAGGGTGACCTCCACTCCTCCGCGCCGGTAGCGCCGGAAGGCCTCGCCGGGCTGCAGCCGCAGCAGAAACCAGAGCATTTCCCAGGGGCAGGGGCGGGTCATCAGGCAGGCCAGGAACGGTGCCCCCGGTTTGACCAGGCGGTGCAGGCGGGCGGAGAGGGACGGCAGATCCTCCACGCAGTTCAGGGCGCCGAAATTGGACAGCAGACCGTCGTGCGGCCCGGCCTGGTCCAGTTCCTCGGGCAGGGGGCCGGAGTTCAGGTCGGCGCAGAGAACGGTGACCCGCTCCTCAAGCCCGTGTTCGGCGGCTTTTTTCCTGGCCGCGGCCGCCATGGCCGGGGAGATGTCCACGGCGGTGACCCGGTGCCCCTGACCGGCCAGGCGCACCAGGTCGATGCCGGTGCCGCAGCCGATCTCGAGGATTGACGAGCAGGGCGGGAAAGAGGCGTCCATCCGCTCCCAGGTGCGCCGGCGCATCCAGTGGCCCACCGGGTTGGCTCCGAAGTCGTCGTCATACCCCGGGGCCAGAGCGTCGAATCCGCCGGCAGTGGGGCAACGGTTCATCCGGTGGCCCTCTGCACGGAGAGCAGGCTGCTCAGCCGGTCGACCCGCCGCTCGAGGGCTTTACGGATCAGCCTGCGGTGGTGCAGGCCGTGGAAGCGCAGCTCCCGGCCCTGGCGGGCCCGTTTCCAGATCTCCAGGCTGCTCTGTTTGCGTCGCTGCCGCAGCTCGACGATCTCCTCCAGCGTGAGGGGGTAGTCGAAGATGTCGGCGTAGATGATCGGCTCGATGTGCCGGAGATTCGGAGGGAGCGAAGCAGAGGGCGCTTCGATGAACGGACCGATCGACTGGCTGGTCTCCGGAACTGAGGTCATGGCAGTCGCTTGGGTTGAGGCCGGCCCGGTCCGGTTCGGTGCTTACACCGATTTGAGCAGGTGACCGAGCTTTTCTTTCTTGGTCCGCAGGTACTTTTCGTTGTCACTGCACGGCGGAATCTCGATGGGTACCCGCTCGACGATCTCCAGGCCATAGCCGGCCAGCCCGATATACTTCCGGGGGTTGTTGGTCAGCAGCCGGATCTTGCCCAGGCCCAGCTTGCGCAGGATCTGGGCGCCGATGCCGTAGTCCCGCTGGTCGGCTTTGAATCCCAGGCACTCGTTGGCCTCCACCGTGTCCTTGCCCCCGTCCTGCAGTTCGTAGGCCTTGAGCTTGTTCAGCAGGCCGATGCCGCGGCCCTCCTGGTTCATGTAGAGGAAGACCCCGCGCTTTTCCTTGGCGATCTTGGCCAGGGCGGTTTCCAGCTGGTCGCCGCAGTCGCAGCGCAGCGAGCCGAAGACGTCACCGGTGAGGCAACGGGAGTGCACCCGCACCAGGATCGGCTCTTCGGCAAGGATGTCGCCCATGGTCAGTGCCACGTGGTAGACGCCGTCGATCACGCTCTCGTAGGCGATGATCTTGAAGTCGCCAACCGGCGTGGGAAGTTTGGGCTCGGCCACCTTGCGGATGAACGATTCGTGCTGCAGGCGGTAGGTGATCAGGTCGGCCACGGTGATTATCTTCAGCCCGTGTTCCCGGGCGAAAACGTCGAGCTGGGGCACCCGGGCCATGGTGCCGTCCTCGTTCATGATCTCGCAGATCACGCCGGCGGGGTAGAGCCCGGCCATGCGGGCCAGGTCCACCGCGGCCTCGGTCTGGCCGGTGCGCTGGAGCACGCCGCCGGACTTGGCCCGCAGCGGGAACATGTGTCCCGGCCGGGCGAGGTCGGAGGGTTTGGTGTCCTGGTTGATGGCCGTGAGCACGGTGGCCGAGCGGTCGGCAGCCGAGATGCCGGTGGAGACCTTGTGCCGCGCTTCGATGGAGACGCAGAAGGCGGTCTCGAAGCGGCTGGTGTTGTCGTGGACCATCAGCGGCAGGTCGAGCTCGTCACAGCGCTCCTCGGTCATCGGCAGGCAGACCAGCCCGCGCCCGTGCTTGACCATGAAGTTGATCGCTTCCGGAGTTACCTTTTCCGCGGCGAGGGTCAGATCTCCCTCGTTTTCACGGTTTTCGTCATCGCAGACGATGACCATCTTTCCGTCGCGGATATCCTGGATGGCTTCTTCAATGGAAGCAAAAACGTTGTCCTTCATCGGTCGGTGCTGTCCCGTTGTTTCCCAGTACCCGTCCCGTAACCACCGGCAAAATGGCAAATGATCAGCAAACGAGTCAAACCATTATAGAAGAGAGAGATAGTATAAACACTTCCCCCCCATGTCAAGAAAAGGATTGGGGACAGTTACCTCTATCCGTAAGGCACCTTAAATAAAGACAATAAAATTTACCGGGACAGCTGCCTGTTTCTGAATGATGAATGAATCAGTTAGCCGGGCAGCTGTCCCCAATAATCCAATCCTAAACAATTTAAATGCCTTACGGATAAAGGTAACTGTCCCCATTTTTAGCTGTTCTGCCGCTGCCAGGCGCGGTAGCGGGCCACGGCCCGGTTGTGTTCGGCGATGGTGGCCGAGAAGCTGTGTCCGCCCCGTCCGTTGGCCACGAAGTAGAGGTAGCGGGTGGTGGCGGGCCGGCAGGCGGCCTGCAGGGCGGCCTTTCCAGGGCAGCAGATAGGGCCCGGCGGCAGGCCGGCGTAGCGGTAGGTGTTCCAGGGCGAGTCGAATTCCAGGTCCGAGCGGAGCAGCCGGGGGACCCTGCGCCCCTCACGGCGCAGGGCGTAGATCACCGTGGGGTCGCACTGCAGCCGCATGCCCAGCCGCAGCCGGTTGGCAAAGACACCGGCCACCAGGGCCCGCTCGGTGTCCACCCCGGTCTCCTTTTCCACCAGCGAGGCCAGGGTCACTGCCCGCCGCAGGTCCGGCCCGCCGGGTGTTTGCCCCACGGTGCGCGTTGCGCTGTCCAGGAAGCGGTAGACCATGGTGCGGATGATCAGGCGTTCGGTCCAGGTTTCGGCAAAGCGGTAGGTGTCGGGGAAGAGGTAGCCCTCGGCATCTTCGGAAGCCGGATCAAACCCATGAACCAGTGGCATCACTTCAAGGATCGCCTGCTCGAACCCCTCCGTGCTTCCGAGACCGGCTTGGGCGAGGCGGTGGATGGTCTCCCGGACGGTGAGGCCTTCGGGGATGGTCACCTGCCGGTCGGTTGATGGAGGGCCGGCCAGCAGGGCCTGCAGCACCTCGGCGCAGCTCATTTCGCCCTGGAAGTGGTAGGTGCCGGCCTTCAACTGTCCTTGTACGCCCTTCACTTCCACCAGCAGACGGAACCAGAAGGGGCGGGACAGAACGCCGTGGCGCTGCAGTGTGGAGGCGATGGCCCCCGCCGAGGAGCCGGGCCGGATGGTCACCTCCACGGCCTCCGCACCGGGGGCGCTGATCATCCTCTTGCCGTTGAAGTCGTTCCAGGCCCAGGTCAGGGCCAGGGCAACCAGGAGCAGCAGCAGCAGGTTCGCAACATGGCGCAGCATTTTTCGTGAGCGGGGTCGGTCAGCTGGCGAAGGATCAGTCATGGCTCTGCCTGGCTTCGAGATAACTGTTGAGAATAAGGGTGGCGGCCAACTGGTCCACCACGACACGCCGGCCCTTGCGCGACACGCCGCCCTCCAGCAGGGCCCGTTCGGCCTGCCTGGTGGTCAACCGTTCGTCCCAGGTGATCACCGGCACGCCCTCCAGGCGGCGCTCCAGGCGGCGGGCGAAGTTCAGCGCCCGCTCGGCCTGCTGGTCCGTGCTGCCGTCCAGCTGGTAGGGGACACCCACCACCAGAGCGGCCACCTGGTGCTCGGCCACCAGCTCGCGGATGCGGTCCAGGTCGTGACGGCGGTTCATCCTTTCGATGGTGAGCAGCGGCATGGCCACCAGGCACTGCTCGTCGGTGAGCGCCACGCCGATGCGCGCTGCGCCGTAATCGAGGCCCATCAGGCGTCCGGCCGGCAGGTTGTGGTTTGCTTTGCGGTCCATGGTGTTCCGGTTCCTGTCCGGCGGTCATTCTCCCCGGCGCAGCCGGCAGATCAGGTTGTAGAGCCAGGACGCGCCGAAGCCGATGATGAACCCCAGCAGCAGCCCGTAAAAGAGGCCCAGCAGGCTGCCGGCCCAGCTGACGGCGTAACCAGGCAGATACTGGCCCAGCAGGGACAGGTGCGGGCCCACCACCTCGCCTCCCTTGAGCAGCAGCCACGCGGTCATCAAAAACAGCGCGGTGCCGCAGATGATGCCGAAGACCACACCGTTGACCAGCGAGTTCATACGGTAGATGCGCAGTTCAAGCGTCCTGCCGGCAGAGGATTGATTGTCGTGCATCGGTCCCTCCGGTGCGGTGGTTCAGATGTAATCCAGAAACGTGCCGCCAAACGGTCTTCCGGCCTTGAAACCCAGCCCCATCCAGACCAGGGCGGTGACGATGTTCCTCATGGTGGCCACGGACCAGCCGAGGACGAAACCTGCCACCGCACCATAGAACAGCCCCAGCAGCGACCCGAAGGCCGACACGTTGAATCCCGGGAGATACTGGCTCAGCAGGTTCAGCGGGGCCAATTCACCGCCGCCGCCCAGGATCAGCTGTAGCAGCGTCAGCAGAAAAATCAGTGCGCCGCCCATCAGGCCCAGGGCGCCGCCCAGGGCCACGCTGTCCAGCCGCTGGAACACCGATTCCAGGGCCATGGCCATGGACTGCTCACCCTCGTCATCCGCTTCCCGCGGGCCCGACTCGTGATAGGTCTGCTCATCGTTGATGCTCCAGACGTTTCCGCTGCCGCCGTCGCCCAGCCGGTCAACGGCCACCATGGCGGTGAGCATGGAGTGATCCATGTTGTTGTAACGGAACAGGCCGTTGCGGCCGATGGTCTGCAGGTTCTGGAATCGTTCGAGATACACGCGCAGCACATCCAGCGCCCCGGCGTATCCGGTGTCATACACCGGGTAGGCCTTGGGCACCCGGTAGACCGTGGCGTCGCTGACCAACTCCTCGGGTACCAGTCCCATACCGTCCAGCTCAGTCGTGCCCAGCGCCACCAGCTCGTCGTCCGGCATGGACCAGAGATCGTCCCCCTTGTTGCAGAAATACTCCAGGCCCAGCCCGGTGCGTCCCGTCTCGGGGCACATCTCGGGGCTCCAGTTGCGGTAGTTCTGGATCCGCCCCATGCGCACCCCGGGATCGTGAACGTAGATCCACTGGTCGGGGAAGACGTCCTCCTGGTCCACGATGAGGCAGACCGTGAGAAAATCGCGATACTTCAGGCGGTCCGCGGCCCCCAGCACTTCAGGCGGCGGGGCAGGGTGTAGCCGTTTGACCAGCGAGGTCACCGGCAGGCTGCTGATCAGCTGTTCCGCGGGCAGTTCTTCCGTGGTGCCATTGCGCTGCACCGTCACCCCGGTGACCCGGCCCTGGTGGTGGTGGACGGCCTCCACCCGGGAGCCCAGCCGCACCGTGCCGCCGCCGGCCTCCACCGAGCGCTGCATCGCCTCCCAGAGCATGCCCGGGCCGCGGCGGGGGTAGCGGAAACTGTCGATCAGCGTCCGCGCCCGGTTCTGCTCCGGGGTGAACATGCCGAGGATCGCCTTGCGCAGCGAGAGATCGCGGATCCGCTGGGCCGCCCACTCGGCCTGCAGCTGGTCGCAGGGGATGCCCCAGACCTTTTCGGTGTAGCTCTTGAAGAAGGTGTTGAACAGCTTGCGGCCGAAGCGGTTGGTGACCCACTGCTCGAAGGTTTCCACATTCTCGTAGGGGAAGATGCGCCAGCGCAGATAGCTGGCTGTCACGGCCATGGCCCCTGCCGGGCCGATGCCGGCCAGGGCGTTCCAGGCGCGCAGCGGGTAGTCGAAGAAGCTGCCCTGGTAGAAGATGCGGGAGAGCCGTTCGCGGGTCAGGAAGTCGTCACCCAGCAGTTCGTCCCAGATCTCCTGCGGCGCGGCGCGCCGGGAGAAGAAGCGGTGACCGCCCATGTCGAAAAGGAACCCTTTGTACTCCTCAGTGCAGGCGATACCGCCCACCCGGTCACGCTGTTCCAGCAGCAGCGGCTGATTTCCGCTGCGCACCAGAAGGTGGGCCGCGGTCAAACCGGCCGGGCCGGCTCCGGCGATGATGGTTTTACCATTAATCATCAGGAGCCCATGATATGCAGGAGGGCCGGAGAGAGTCAATCAAACGGGATATTGGACCCCTGGGACAGAGGTGGTATGGTGGCCCGGAGGAGCACAGCAGGCATCGACGGAGGAGCAGGGATGGAGAAATCGGCATGGACAGTGGGGCAGCGCAAATTCAGCAAGCTTTCCTCCGCCGCACAGCACCGCCTGCTGGCTGAGTTGGCCGTGGATGCCCAGAAAGCGGCAGGGGAGGGGACGCCGGGGATCGTCGATGACTTTCACCAGCGCTACCGGCTCATGCACTCCTGGTCCGAACTGGACAGTTTCATTGCGCCGTCATGGCTGAATCCGCTGGAGGCGCTGGATGAATACGCCGGCTTTCACCTCCGTCTGGGGGCCCCGGAGGAAAACGAGGGACCGCTGGAAAACGTGGAACGAGCCGTCTCCTGGGAGCCGCGCTTTCCGGTTGGGGTGGCCCTGGACCAGGTGCGCAGCCCGTTCAACGTCGGTTCCGTGCTGCGGCTGATCGACAACTTCGGCCTGGAGGGGCTGGTGCACGCTTCGCCCTGGTTGCGCCTGGACCACCCGAGGCTGCGCCGGGCCGCCCGGGGCTGCGAGCACTGGATACCGGTGCGTTGCGAGGAGGACCTGCCCGGGTATCTGCGGCAGGCTGATCGTCCTGTGGTGGGGGTGGAGAACGACCCGGATGCCGTACCGCTGCACCTGTGGAACCCGCCCGAATCAGCCGTCCTGGTCCTGGGCAACGAGACCTACGGCCTGGCCCGTGAGGTTCGGGGTTGCTGCGGCGAGATCGTCACCATCCCCATGCAGGGCTTCAAGCGTTCCATGAACGTGCACCACGCCCTGGCCCTGGTGGCGTGGAAGATAGTTGCTGGGGCCAGCGGCTGAGGGCACAAAGATGCGCAGGGTTTCACTGGAGGGTTTGTCGATGAAATCAGGACAATTTGTGGCTTGCAGCATTCTGACAGTGTTTGGCGCCTTGGGCGCAATGCAGGGGTTTTCAGCCGCGGTGTGGGCCGCCGATGATAATGGACCAGCCCGTCCTGACTGGGAGGCGATCAAGGCTAACGCGATGCCTGAAGTCGCCCTGCCTGATGAGTATGGAACGCCATACATTCAGGGCAACAACACGCTGGGGTGGGAGGACGGCCTTTTCATGAGCCGGGATGGACTCCACCTCTACGCCTTCTACGTCCCTCTCGATTTGTTCAAATACATCGAGTTCATAGCCGTCAATCCCGGTTGCCGCGAAGTCGAGGAGATCCAGCCTTTTTTTCGAGGCCCCCAGATGACGATGGACTTCAAGACGAATCCGTGGGGTTGTCCCATTGTTATCCACAGCGACATTGCCTGGTCAACCCGGTCGTCAGTTACCGGGGTTTTTGGTCCCTGGCAGATCGCCAACGTTTCAAACCCGGCCAGCTATGACGGAGGTTTTCATTCCATCGACAATCAGGACGGCACGATTGATATCGTATATTCGAGATCAATGGGGAACAGTCAGAATGACCTTTTCTGGGCGAGGGGCGTGAAGCACAACCCGCCGTTCGGTGTGGATATCCCCATGCCGGCGCCAATCAACACCATGGGTCAGGAAGCCAACCCGCAACTGGAAAGATTGGATGCGAATACACTGCTGCTCATCTATGACAACCACGGCCAGGATGACCCGGTGACGAGGATCAAATATTCCATGAGCCATGACAATGGGTTGACCTGGGATCTTCCACGTTACTTTAAAAAACCCATCAACTCCGGCTCCCATGATATGCATGGACATTACTGGCGGGACGGCGATGATCAATGGCTATACTTTGTCTCGGACAGGTTGGGCCTGATGTCCATATTCCGCAGCAAACATCTCTCCAGGGACGAATTCGAAAACTGGGGCGTGCCCGAACTCGTAATCGCCCCGGGAGTCATCACCGACAATTCAGGCTTCATTGCGGGCGTGGGTGAGCCGAGCCTGACGGCAAACGGGGATATCAGTTTCGTCGTGGCCTATTGCGCTCACGAAGATAACCACCCGTATGACAGATGTGATGTCGATCCCTGGTTTCTGCCGCGGAAACCGTAAACGAGGGAGACCAGGAGTCAGTGGCCGGTGGCACCCAGGGCGGCGAGGATCGCGGCTGAGGGGTCGCGGTTGCCATCCACCCAGCAGATCTTCGTCCCCCGCTTCTCCATGCGCCGGAACCAGGTCTCCTGCCGCTTGGCGAACTTGTGGATCGCCGTGTTCAGCTGCTTGAACATCTCCTCGCGGGTCAGTTCGCCCCGCAGCATCCGCGACAGGAAGCGGTATTCCAGGCCGTAGAACTCCAGGCTGCCGTGGGCGACGCCGCCGGCCAGCAGCCGCTCGACCTCCTCGATCATCCCCTGGTCCAGCCGCTGCTTCAGCCTGCGGGTGATCCGCTGCCGCACCTGCTCCCGCGGCCAGCGGAGGCCAAAGACCATGGGCCGTAAGTCGGGCAGCGGCTCCGGGTCGCCGGCAGCGGCTTCCCCCTCGGCGATCTCGATGGCTCGGATCAGCCTCGGGCGCAGCAGCAGGTCGGTGGTGTTGTGCTGTTCCGGCTTGAGCCTGGTCAGCCGTTCGGCCAGCTCTTCAGTGCTCAGCTGGTCCAGCTCGGTGCGCAGGGTGGGGTTCTCAGGGACCTCCACCAGCCGGTAGCCACGCAGCACAGCTTCCAGATACATCCCGGTGCCCCCGGCGCAAACCGGCATTCTGCCACGCGCACGGAGGGCCTCGTAGGCCTCGAAAAACTCCCGCTGGAACCTGAAAACACTGTATTCCTCTCCGGGATTGGCGATATCGATCAGGTGGTGGGGGACCTCGCCGTATTCCTCAATGTCCTTGCCGGTGCCGATGTCCATGCCCCGGAAGACCTGCCGCGAATCTGCGGAGATGATCTCTCCGCCCAGAGCACGGGCCACGGCCACCGCCACAGAAGTCTTCCCCGTGGCCGTCGCACCGAGAATGACAATGAGATTTGTGTCGTAGGTCATGCTGAACCATATATTGGGGACGTTTACCTGTTTTTTGGAAATTAGGCACAGTTGCTACTGTTATTGCTTATGCAATGGGCACCACCATTAAGAAGTAGTAACTGTACCTACTTTCATCAGGCCGCCATAATGCCAGATTTATGAAATTGTACCAATGAAATAGGTAGCTGTCCCCAATTTCATCGCGGCTTGACTGAATTTCTCAGCAGATCATAATAGGCCGGTCATTATTTGCACACCAATATGCCGGGAGAAGCGCACAATGATCGAGCAGTATCTGGAACAGGTCGAACAACGTAAATCGCTGGGAGTCCCCCCTTTGCCGCTGAGCGCCGAGCAGACCGCCGAAGTCTGTGAACTGCTGGCCGCACCGCCATCCGGTCGAGAAGAGCTCCTGCTGTCACTGCTCAGCGACCGGGTGCCGCCCGGTGTCGACCCGGCAGCCCAGGTCAAGGCCGCGTATCTCGGCCAGCTGGCCCGGGGCGAGAAGAGTTCACCGCTGGTTACCCCCGAAGAGGCGGTGCGCCTGCTGGGAACCATGCTGGGCGGATACAACGTGCCCCAGCTGATCGGCCTGCTTGGTAGCGACACCCTTGGCGACGCGGCGGCAGCGGTCCTGGGCGGCACGCTCTTTGTCTTCGACGCCTTCGACGAGGTGCTGGCCCTCTCCGGGAAGGGCAATGCCCTGGCCCGTGGCGTGATTCGAATCGTGGGCCAATGCGCGCTGGTTCACCGGCCGTCCCGTCGTGCCGGACGAGATCAGGGCCGTGGTCTACAAGGTGGATGGCGAGACCAACACCGACGACTTCTCCCCGGCCAAACACGCCCCCACCCGCCCCGATATCCCGCTCCACGCCATGGCCATGGGCGAGACGCGCTTCCCCGGCGGCATCGACGAGATCACCCGCCTCCGCCAGGGCGACCTGCCGGTGGCCTTCGTGGGCGACGTCCTCGGCACCGGCTCCTCCCGCAAATCGGCCTGCAACTCGGTGATCTGGCACATCGGCCGTGACATCCCCCACGTGCCGAACAAGCGCACCGGCGGCCTGATCATCGGCGGCGTCATCGCCCCGATCTTCTTCAACACCGCCGAGGACTCCGGCGCCCTGCCGTTACAGTGCGATGTCACCGGCCTCTCCACGGGCCAGGTCATCGTGGTGCGGCCGGCAGAGGGCACGGTGAGCAGTGAGAACGGCGAGCTTATCTCCCGTTTCGACATCCGCCCCGAGACCCTGCTGGACGAATACCGCGCCGGCGGCCGGGTGCCGCTGATCATCGGCCGCCAGCTCACCGAACGGGCGCGGCAGGCGCTGGGCATGGGCCCGGCCGAGACCTTTGCCACCGCTCCCACCGTCGTAAAAGACGGTGTCGGCTTCACCCTGGCCCAGAAGATTGTAGGCCAGGCCTGCGGCACCGAGGGCCTGCACCCCGGGTCGGCCTGCCTGCCGAAGATGACCACCGTGGGTTCCCAGGACACCACCGGGCCGATGACCGCCGACGAGATCAAGGAGCTGGCCTGCCTCAAATTCCAGTCCGACCTTTTCATGCAGTCGTTCTGCCACACCGCGGCCTACCCCCGGGAGATCGACAAGAAGATGCACGCCAACCTCCCCGGCTTCATCCAGGAGCGGGGCGGCGTGGCGCTCAAGCCGGGTGACGGGGTGATCCACTCCTGGATCAACCGCATGATCCTGCCCGACACCGTGGGCACCGGCGGCGACAGCCACACCCGCTTCCCCATGGGGGTCTCTTTCCCGGCCGGATCGGGCCTGGTGGCCTTTGCCGGGGCCCTGGGCTTCATGCCGCTGGAGATGCCCGAATCGGTGCTGGTCAAGCTCACCGGTGAGCTGGGCCGCGGCATCGCCCTGCGCGACGTGGTCAACGCCATTCCATGGTTCGCCATCGAGCAGGGGCTGCTCACGGTGCCGAAAAAGAACAAGAAGAATGTCTTCAACGGCCGGGTGGTTGAGATCGAGGGGATGCCGCACCTCTCAGTGGAGCAGGCCTTCGAGCTCACCGACGCCACCGCCGAGCGATCGGCCGCCGCCGGCACCATCGCCCTGGATCTCGAGCCGGTGCAGACCTTCCTGCGCTCGAACGCCGCGCTCCTCGAGCAGCTGATCGCCAACGGCTACCAGGACCGCGAGGCGCTCCAGCGCCGGGTGGATGCCATGAATGCCTGGCTGGCCGACCCGCAGCTGCTCTCCCGCGATGACAACGCCGAGTACGCCGCCACCATCGACATCGACCTGGCCTCGATCACCGAGCCGATCGTGGCCTGTCCCAACGACCCTGACGACGTCAAGCTGCTCAGCGAGATCGCCGGCCGGGAGATCGACGAGGTGTTCATCGGCTCCTGCATGACCAACATCGGCCACTTCCGTGCCGCGGCCCGCATCCTCGGCGGCTCCAGCGCGGCGGTGAAGCGGCTCTGGATCACACCCCCCACATACATGGACCGCGACCAGCTGGAAGGGGAGGGGGTGTTCGCCACCCTGCAGCAGAGCGGAGCCCGGGTGGAGATCCCCGGCTGCTCGCTCTGCATGGGCAACCAGGCCCGGGTGGAGGACAACGCGGTGGTCTTCTCCACCTCCACGCGCAACTTCGACAACCGCCTCGGAGACGGGGCCCAGGTCTTCCTCGGCAGTGCCGAACTGGCCGCGGTCTGCGCCCTGCTCGGGCGGATCCCCACGCCCGACGAATATATGAAGGTATACGCGGAGAAGATCGCGGGCAACGAGGCGGATATCTACCGCTACCTGGACATGTCAAAGGCTGCCGGCCAGTGATCCGGCGGCCGGCGGCTTGACCGCCGGGCATCATCTCCCCCAGGATAGATGACCATGGGGATGACATATATCGAGAAGCTGATCACGGCCCACGCCGGAATGGACGCAGGGGCGGGGGACGAGGTGTGGATCGACATCGACCTGCGCACCGCCCGTGACGCCGGCGGCGCCGGAGTGGTGGAGTATTTCCGGCGGGAGTATCCCGGGGAGCAGGTGGACGACGCCTCCCGCACCTGTTTTACCTTCGACTGTTCCGGCTCCGGGGGGGAAGGGGAGCCCACGGCCCAGCAGCTCTGCCGCCGTTTCGCCCGGGAGCAGGGGATCACTGTCTTCGACGTCAACCGCGGCATCGGCACCCACATCGACATCGACGAGGGGCTGGTCATCCCCGGTGACACTGTTGTGGGCACCGACAGTCACCTCAACATCCTCGGCGCCGTGGGCGCGCTGGGCCTGGGGCTGGATCCCGAAGCCGTGGCCGTGGCCTTCCGTACCGGCAGGGCCCGGATCACGGTGCCCCAGACCATGGTGGTACAGGGGCACGGCCGTCCCGGTCCCCGGGCCACGGCCAAGGACATCGCTCTCGAGATCGTCCGGGTGGTGGGGGCCGGCGGTGCCGCCGGCCGGGCCATCGAGTATCGCGGTGCGGCGGTTGAATCGCTTGATCTCGATGAGCGGATCACCCTGGCCAGCATGACCACCGAGATGAGCGGGGTCACCGCCTGGATCAGGCCTTCTGACAGCCTGCTGGCTCAACTCCGCAAAGCGGGGCCGGACCGCACCCCCCGTCTTTTCGAACCCGACCCCGATGCCGCCCATGCTGACACCATCGAAGTGGATCTGGAGGGACTGGCACCGAAGATCGCCCTGCCCGGCGGTCCTGCCCGGGTGGTGGATGTGGAATCGGTGGCCGGCACACCCATCGACTCCTCGTTCATCGGTTCATGCACCAACGGACGGGACTCGGACCTGGAGCTGGCGGCCCGGGTTGTGGGGAAGCGTAAGATCCACACCCGGGGAGTGCTCACCGTGATCCCGTCAACGGCCGGCGTCTTCGGCCGGCAATGGACCAACGGCACCCTGCGCACCCTCTTTGACGCCGGTGCGGTGATCCGCAATCCCGGCTGCGGCGGATGCGCCCCGGGACAGGCCGGGGTCAGCGGACAGGGGGAGGTGCTGATCAGCACGGCAAACCGCAATCACCGGGGACAGCAGGGAAGCGGCGAGACATACCTGGCCAGCCCGGCAACCGTGGCGGCGTCGGCCCTGGCCGGGGAGATCACCGTGCCGCCGGCAGCGGACACCACACCATCTGGAGAGTAGCAAATGGACGAGAACAAGGGCGGGACCGGACTGCCGGAAAACGCGTTCAGAGAGCTTGCAGAAGGGGAAGTGTACCGGCCGGTGGTGCCGGCGGATGCCAGGGTCCGCGAGGTGACGCCATATACCATCACCTACGGGATCATCATGGCCGTGCTCTTCTCCGCCGCGGCCGCGTATCTCGCCCTCAAGGTCGGCCAAGGCATAGAAACTGCGATACCTATCGCGATTCTGGCCATCGGCTACTCCACCCTGGCCAAGCTCCGCTCACCCCTGCTGCAGAACGTCAACGTCATCGTCATCGGCGCCACCTCGGGTATTGTTGTGGCCGGCGCGGTGTTCACCCTGCCCGCGCTCTACGTCCTGGGCATCGACCATTTGACCAGCCCGTTCCAGCTCTTCGTGGTGCCCTTCTTCGGCTGCGTGCTGGGCGTGCTCTTCCTCATCCCCTTCCGACGCTACTTCGTCGCCGACATGCACGGCCAGCTGCCCTTCCCCGAGGGCACGGCCACCACCGAGATCCTGATGGCCGGGGAGAGCGGCGGCCGCCAGGCCATAGTGCTGGTGATCGCCGCGCTCGTGGGCGGGATCTACGACTTCCTCGCCGTTTCGATGCACGCCTGGAAGGAGGACTTCACCACAGCCATGATCGGCTTTTGCGGGCCGCTGACCCACAAGGCCAAGGCGGTCTTCTCCATGAACACCTCGGCGGCGATTCTCGGCCTGGGCTACATCATCGGCGTGCGCTACGCCGCGATCATCTTTGCCGGGTCGATGCTCTCCTGGTTCGTGCTGGTGCCGCTGCTGGCCGCCATCGGCCTGCCCCCGGGCCCTGACGGGCTGCCGGTCTCCGCCGCCGGCCTCGGGGCCGAGGACATCTTCTTCGATCACGTGCGCTTCATCGGCATCGGCGGCATCTTCGCCGCCGGCCTGATCGGGATCCTCAAGCTCACCCCGGTGATCTGGAGCGCGCTGACCAGCGGCATGGCCGACATCTTCCGCAGCAGAAGCAAGGGCGCCGCGCCCTCCACCCAGCGCACCGACCTCGACATCAGGATGTCCACCGTGCTCGGCCTGCTGGCGCTCACCGTGGTCCTGCTCTGGCTCTACTTCCGCTTCTCGGTGCTCGACGGTCTGCCCAACGCCACCTACGTCAGCCTCATTGCCCTGACCATCACCCTGGTCATCTCCTTCCTCTTCGCCAGCGTCTCGGCCCGGGCGGTGGCCATGATCGGGGTGACGCCGATCTCGGGGATGACCCTGATGACGCTGGTGGTCACCTGTATCGTGCTGATCAAGGCCGGCGTGGGCGGCGAGGCCGGCATGCTGGCCGTGCTGCTGGTGGGCGGGGTGGTCTGCACCGCGCTCTCCATGACCGCCACCCTGGTCACCGAGTTCAAGATCGGCTACTGGCTGGGCGCCACACCGCGCACCATCCAGTGGGGCAACATCCTCGGCTGCGCCGTCTCCGGCGTGGCGGTGAGCTTCGCCATCATCCTGCTGGCCCACACCTACGGTTTCGCCCCCGGGCCGCTGCACCCCAACCCCATGCCGGCGCCCCAGCCCAACGCCATGGCCGCGGTGATCGAGAGCCTGATGGTCAGCGAGTCGGCGCCCTGGATGCTCTACGGCGTGGGCGCGGTGATCGCGGTGATCGTGGAGATGCTGGGCATCTCCGGCCTGGCCTTTGCCCTGGGGATGTATTTGCCCATCGAGCTCAACTCCCCGATTCTGCTGGGCGCCCTGGTGGCACACTTTGTCAGGAAGAGCGGGGGGGATGACGAGGAACTGGGCCGCAAGCGCAACGAGCGGGGCACGCTGATCGCCTCGGGCTTCATCGCCGGCGGCGCGCTGATGGGAGTGGTGGGTGCGGTCTTCGTCTACCTCGACAGCGAGTTCGGCATCAGTCTGATCCCCGACCTTGCCAATAACGGTGCCTTCGGCAACTGGCTGGGCCTCGTGCTGGTGCTGCTGCTCTGCGGCTACATCTACTGGGACGCCTGCCGCGGCGCCAAGCGCACCGGGGGCTGAGACCATGGCCGCCGGTGAGCTGGCATCGAGCGAGGTCCTGGTCACCGACTGCCAGACCACCAGCTCCACCCCGCAGAGCGGCCACCTGCTGGAAGCGGCCTGGGTCGTGGCCCGGGCGGGTGACCCGCCTGATGAGCTGGATGTCCAATCCGCCCTGGCCCAGCTGCCCGACGGCGAGGTGATCCCCAACCGCATCTCCCGCCTCACCGGCGTCACCATGGAGATGATGCTCAAGGCCCGTCCGCCAGTGGCGATTTGGAAAGAACTGCAGGCCGCGCCTGGCCAATCACGCTGCCTGGCCCACTTCGCCAGTTTCGAGGAGCGTTTCTACCGCCACCTGCACGATTCCACCGGTTCCACCAGGCCTTTTCCCCTGCACTTCATCTGCACCCACCGCATCGCCTGCCGCCTGCTGCCCGACCTGCCGCGAAGGGGGATGCGGGCCCTGGCCGGTTACTTCGGCCACCACCTGCCCCAGCTGAAGCGTGCCGCAGAGCATGTGCGGGCCACGCTGTTCATCTGGTCCAGGCTGGTGGAGCTGCTTGATGTGGAAGGTGTGGCTACCTACGAGGACCTTGACGAGTTCCTGGCGAAAAGGAAACCACCCCGAGGCAAGCAGTGGACGGTGCCGCTGGCCCGGGAGGAGCGGTTGGCCCTCTCCGACGGCCCCGGTGTCTACCGCTTCATCAACGCTGCGGACAAGGTTATCTACGTCGGCAAGGCCACATCGCTCAAATCCCGGGTCAACAGCTACTACCGCCGGCGCAGGCGCGCGGACAAGGAACTGGAGATCGTCAGCCAGGCCTTACGGATCGAGACCGAGCCCACTGAGACCAGCCTCGAGGCCGCACTCCTCGAAACCGCCGAGATCAAGCGGCTGGATCCGCCGTACAACACGGCGCTGCGAGATGCCGGCAGGGCTTTCGGCTCGACGGACGAGGTGGCCGCACTGGCGGCGGAGATCGGTTATCCGTTGGGCCGCCCCTGCCCAATGACCGACACTGTCCTTGCCGGCAACTGGTTCCGACTGGTGGGTGGGCTGGCAGCTGGTGAATGGTCAGAGACCGTGGCTGAGGGGACCTGGCAGACACTCTGGCTCGAGCACCATGCACCCTGCGACCCCGGGCTTTTTACAGAGGGCACAGAGCTGTTTCTCGAGATGCACGAATTGGAGAGGGATGCAGCTCTGGCCAGGGCTTTGCGCACGCTGGGCCGCGACCTCTGGCTCGAGATGAGGGAACGGCAGCGTCTGGAGAGGGACGCGAGGGCTACGGGCAAGCTCGAGGAAGAGGAGACGGTGGAGGCTGACGAGGAAGAGATCGAACTCACTCCCGAGATCGTGGCCGGGAGGCTTACCGGCCTGACCATGAATGTGGGGCACCAGCTGCGCAGGGGCCGCTGGCTCACGCTGCTGGCCGGCGCCGAGGTAAGCTGGGATCAGCGTGATGGCGACGTCCGGCGCAGCGTGACCCTGCCTGAGGATCCGCCTGATACCCTTGAGCAATACGACCTCCTGCGGGTGCTGACCACCGAACTGCGCCGCCTGATCCGCGACGGCCGCAATCCCGAGGTGCAACTGAGGCAGGGCAGGGGACTGGCCGGTGATAAGCTTGTAAGCATACTGGAGCTTGTCTGATGCGCGTTCTCTTCCTTGCCGACACGCACCTCGGGTTTGACGACCCCCTGCGGCCCAGGGTGGAGCGCCGCCGCCGCGGCCCCGAGTTCTACGACAACTTCAGGCGGGCCCTCGAACCGGCCCGCAAAGGCGATGTGGACCTGGTGATCCACGGGGGCGACATCTTCTTCCGTTCCAAGGTGCGGCCCGACGTGGTGCAGAAAGCCCTGGACATCATCGCCGAGGTAACCGACCGCGGTGTCCCCTTCGTCCTGGTGCCCGGCAACCACGAGCGATCGGCAACACCGCTGCCCCTGCTCTGGGACCTGGAGAACCTCCATGTCTTCCGCAAGCCCGGCACCTTCATCTTCGAAGCGAAAGGGGAGCGGCTGGCCATCTCCGGCTTCCCCTGCCAGCGGAACGGCATCCGGCAGGCCTTCCCCCGTCTGCTGGCCGAAACCGGCTGGGACAGACATGAGGCCGGCATCCGCCTGCTCTGCATGCACCAGTCCGTGGAAGGGGCGACGGTTGGACCGCACAACTACACCTTCCGCCGAGGCGACGACATCATCCCGGGCCGCATGATCCCGGAAGGGTTTGCCGCGGTGCTTTCCGGTCATATTCACCGTCAGCAAACCCTTACACACGATCTGCAGGAACGCCCCCTGCCCGCCCCGGTGATCTACCCCGGTTCAACCGAGCGCACCGCCTTTGCCGAGAAGGACGAGACCAAGGGATACATACTGCTCGACCTGGCGGGCAAGGAGGACGGCCGTGGGCTTATCACCGGCGAGCGCTTCATTCCCCTGCCATCCAGCCCCATGGTGGATCTTGAACTGCAGGTGAGCAGTCTCGAAGAGTTGGAACTGAAAGCCTTGCTGAACAGGGAATTCAGCCGGCTGGACACGAACAGCATCGTTCGCCTGACCATCGACGGCTGGCCGTCAGGAAGGGCAGGGAACAACTTCAGCGCGGCCGCCCTGAGGTTGATGGCGCCGACGATCATCTTTGAACTGCGCTGCCGGCAATGAGGAGTAAACAGCAGACCGCCCGTCGGGGTGAATCCGTTCGATCAGCCCCTCGACCTCTCGGGGATTGCCGTCCCTGATGGAGGAGACGGCTTCCCACCACCCGACGAACTCTTCTGGTTGCGAGACACGCATCAGATCAACTCCCTGTGAATTATGATCATATCAGCGCAGAGTGCCTGGCTGTTCCAGTCGCCGGCAACAGGGTTGGACGGCAGTAAATGTTGGATGTATAATGAGTTAGTCGTTGGTATTGGGGCCTGGGCATCCATGAAGGTCTCTGTGCCCATGACTTCACGAACGAAATTCAGGCCTTGAGCCGCAGTAGATTATGACAACACCCGGCAGATTATTTACGGCGCGGTGACCACGATAAAAACAACCGGCCGGCCGGCCGGCCAAGCAGAAGGATCCACTTCTCTCCACCATCGACCGATGGGCGGGGAGGAGTCAAAAAAATTGCAATGAATACTCTGCAGGATGCACTGATCGCAAAGTTTAACAGGCAACTGGAAATGTCACGCTATTCGGACAAATACAAACTGTCCCTGGGCGGGGGCGTGGCCCATATCGGACCGCTTCATATAACGTGCAAATATTGTTACAGCAGTAAACAGATGGTGTTCGGATATGAAGACAACAAATTTCCGAATGTCTGCAACAGGAAGTGTCTCTACTGCTTTGATGTCGTCCAGCAGTTTGATTCAAAGTTTGAAGCCATCGAGGAATACACCTTGTCCGCGGAATGGAAGAACCGCATGATCTTCGACTATCTTCACCAGAAAAAGCATTTTGATCTTTCCCGGCACACGATGATTTACAATCACTATCGCAATGGGGAACCCTTACTGTACATTGGCATGATAGAAGCGGCACAGAATTTCTATATCAATGAACTTGAACCCCGGGTGACTCACCGCAGGGGGTATGCGAAAGTCTATACCAACGGCACGTTGCTCAGTGACCAGTATATCGAAAGGCTTGCCGCCATCAGGATCGATGACCTTCGAGTCAATGTCGCGGCGGATGGTTTTTCCGACAGGGTGTACGAGCGTATGGAAAAGGCCGCGAAGGTCATCGATTCGGTCAGCATTGAAATCGCGGTCTGGCCGAAGAACAGGGAGAAACTGTTTGAAATGCTGCGGATTTCCGAAGAAATCGGCGTGCATCATATCAATCTTTGTCAGGTCAAGATCCAGGACGAAAAAACCTTGCAGGCCATAAAAAAGAGCGACCCCACGGCAGTCCTCTACTCCGGGGATTCCTCACACATCATGCTGGATGATGGCGGGTTGGTCGAAGAATTGATGAAGGAAGTCATCGATAGAAATTACTCCTTCAATGTGCTGGACTGCAATTGCGTCACCCAGGCGAGGAACGTACCCAACGCAATGAGCAATCGGTTCTATGACCAATCTTTTGACGATGATGATTTATATTACTTCCCGCCCGATTGAGCGAGAGCTTTTGCCGCTTACCCGATGTGCACTGGAGGAGGAAATGGGAGACCAGCCATACCCGCTGCTGACTCATGGATTCGTTGACTATCTGACCCATCCGGACAGAAATCTGAGTGGAAAGACCCTGCTTGAAATCGGATCGGGGGATTCAACCATCTACTGGGCATCCCACTTCAAGGAAGTCTGCAGTTATGAGCATGATACCGAGTGGGTAACCGAGTTGAACAGCAATTATGAAATACCCGATAACGTCTGTTTGCGGCACTATGAACCCAATTCCATTTTCAGTGACGATGAGTTCATCAATCGTGTCCGGGAAAGCGACTACGTTGTCATCGACAATAACCCTCGTGTCATCCCCCGGGGGATATTCAGTAAATTTGTTGCGGAGAAGATGAAGGAAGACGCCCGGATCGTCCTCGACAACGGGACATGGAATATGGATGCGTACGTCTACCTGATCCAGAATTTCTTCTGTCTTGATTTTCCCGGCATTAACAAGAATAACGAACTAACCGTCACCTCACTTTTCTTTTCCAGGAAAACAGCGAACTACTTCAACTACACCACCATTGACCCGGGGGAAGAGCAATAGGCGGATCCTGCCTGCTCATCCTTCAAGGTCAGTCCCGCCACAGGGCAACCCACCCCCCCTGGCATCAAGATACTCCGGATGGAGAAACCAGTTGTGTCTTCGTGCTGAACTTCCAGTGAAAAGGGTGGCCTGACCAGGGAGGAGTCAAACTCATCCTGCACCGGGCAGGGAGGAGCCATGTGCCTCATCTCCGGTCAGCCATCGTGTTGGGAAACCACTGCTATACGTTGCTGATAGTGACCCTATCAGGGGGAAAGGCGCGGGTTAACGAACAATCCGGAAATGCCGTACGAGTGATGAACGGGCCCGGATCAGGTCCGGTCGAGCAGATAAAGAGGGACGAGCAGGGAGACATACGCCACCAGGTCCCACGGGTCGAAGGTGGCGTCATACAGCTCGAAATACTGGGCGCCCTCGATGGCGAAGCTGACCAGCAGGAAGATGATCACGGTTCTGGTTGGTGTGAAGAAGCGGGTCCAGGCGTTGTCAACCCAGGAGGTGAACAGTCCACGAATCAGGATGTAGTTCCAGGCCGGTCCCACCATGTCCAGCACGTAGCCCTTCCAGAACGGCCCGCCATCGACCCAGATGGTGGCCAGGCCGGTGGCGCAGAAGATGAACAGACCGGCCGCCCAGTAGGGCGCCTGCCGATTGTGTCTGGATGCCGCTGAACTCAATATAACGTTGTGCCTCTACCGGTGAGGCTTCGGGCGGCCCGTGGGCAGGTAATATGGCCCAGTCGGCTTCACTTCCGGCTTCGGCAAAACTTCCACAACCGGAGTAGCCTTCGTCTCCTCCACAACGGGTGCCGCCCCCTGCTTCACCTCCGGAACAGGTTCAGGCTCCTTCTGCACCACCGGCTCCACCGCCGGGACTGCTGCTGCGGGTTCAGGTGCAGGCGCCACCACTGCTGAGGGCAACCGCTCCTCGATCATTTTCAGGTGCGCCTCATACGCTCCCACCATCTCCTCAATGGTGTCCCCGCCAAAGGTCTCCAGGTAGACCTCCAGCAGCACCAGCAGCACCGCGGCTTCGCCCACCACGCCGGCGGCGGGCAGCACACAGACGTCAGAGCGCGGCGATTCCGACGGCCTGACCTTGCCGGTCTGCAGGTCGATGGATTCCAGCGGTTGGCCCAGGGTGGAGATCGGCTTGACGTAGGCGGTGAGCCGGATCAGCTCGCCGTTGGTCAGGCCGCCTTCGATGCCCCCGGCGTGGTTGGAGCCGCGGGTGATGGCCTTGCATCCCGCTTCGCGGGTGATCGGATCGTGGAAGTGCTTGCCGCTGAGGCCGGCCAGGACGCCGCGAACACCGTAGCCCACCTCCACCCCCTTCACCGAGGGGATCGACATCAGCGCGCTGGAGAGACGGGCGTCCATGGCCAGGCCGTCGCGGGAGATGCGGCCCAGGCCGGGGCAGACCCCGTTGGCCAGCACCTGGAAGGCCCCGCCCAGGGTGTCCCCGGCCTTGGCGGCCCGGTCCACCTGGGACTCCATCACTTTCTCGAGGATGCTGTCCGCACAGCGAAAGCTCGAGCGGGAGGGGATGGCTTCCGCCTGCTCCAGGGTCACTTCGTCGGGGGCCTCCACGCCCGCCTTGCCCACCCGGATGGTGTGGCTGGTCACCCGCACGCCCAACTGCTCCAGCAGTTGCCGGGCGATGGCGCCGGCTGCGGTGTGGGCGGCGGTGTCCCGGGCGCTGGACTGTTCCCAGATGTCCCGCAGGTCCCGGCGGCCGTACTTGTACCAGCCGGCCAGGTCGGCGTGGCCGGGGCGCGGCACGGTCATCTCCGGCGAGGTGGTGCTGCCCTTGGGCAGCGGTTCGGTGGACATGGTGCGGCGGTGGTTCTTCCAGTCGAGGTTGGGGATGTGCAGGGTGATGGGGGCGCCGATGGTCTCGCCGAAACGGAGACCGGAGAAGACCAGGGCCTGGTCCTTCTCGATCTTCTGCCGCTCGCCGCGGCCATAGCCCCACTGGCGGCGGGACAGCTCGCGGTTGATCCGGTCCAGGTCGATGGATACGCCGGACGGCAGACCGTCGATGATCAGCGTCAGGCCCTTGCCGTGGGATTCTCCGGCTGTGAGGTATCGGAACATGATGTGCCCCCTGGTTTTTGCCGCGCCGCCAGCCGGTTCAACTGCCGCTGACGGTCATCTGCTCGACCTTCAGTGTGGGGCTGACCACGCTGCGGTTAAACCGCAGATCGTTCCCCACCATCAGTATACCGTTGTAGATGGCGTCGAGGGTGGAAGCGATGGTCAGCTCGCTCACCGGGTGGGAGAGTTTTCCCCCACTGATCCAGAGTCCCTGGGCGCCGCGGGAGTAGTCTC
Source organism: uncultured Acidobacteriota bacterium (assembly GCA_963836075.1). Classification (GTDB taxonomy): domain Bacteria; phylum Acidobacteriota; class JAQAZP01; order JAQAZP01; family JAQAZP01; genus JAQAZP01. The sequence continues at coordinate 503,707 of CAWIIB010000001.1, read as the reverse complement.
CGGTGACCAGGTCGGTGCCCTGGCCGGAGAGGGACGTGATGTAGAGCCCGCTGTCCACCGAGGCGATGATCTCCTCGGGTGAGTGGTCGCCGGGCAACAGGTGAAAATTCGAGGTGCCGCCGCTGGAGCCGGTGGTTTTCATCCCCAGCTTGTTCGCCGAGTAGGTGCCGAGGAAATACTGTTTCAGCAGGCCGGCCTCCAGCACCACGTTGCGGCGCGAGCGGACGCCCTCGCCGTCGAAGGGCCGGCTGCCGTGGCCCCGGGGGATCAGCGGGTCGTCCACCATGGTCAGTGCCGGCGAGCCCACCCGCTGGCCCAGCCGCCCGGCGAGGTAGGTCAGTTTCTGGTAGACCCGGCCGCCGCTGGCCGCCGAGGCCAGGGTGCTGACCAGGGAGGCGGCGGTGAGCGGGTCAAAGACCACCGGCACCACCTGGGTCTTCGGTTTCACCGCACCCAGTTTGCGCAGCACCCGTTCCACGGCGGTGCGGGCCACGTCGCCGGGGGCTTCCAGATCGCCCCAGTGGTGGTCGGCGGAGTACCACGAAGCGGACTGCTTGCGGCCGGTGTTCTGCTCACCGCCCTTGCCACGGTCCTCGGCGGCGCAGCTGAGCGACAGGGCGGCGGACGTCTTGCGGTAGCCGTCGCAGAAGCCCAGTGAATTGGCCCGGGCCAGCAGGATCAGGGTGCTGCCCACCGAAGACGAGTCGGGGATGATCCGCGGGTCGGCGGCCAGGGCCGCCTTTTCCATCTCCAGGGCCACGGCGGTTTTCTCCTCCACCGTGGTCTGCTCCACCCGGGTGTCGAAGAGGTCGAGGTCAACCGTGGCGGCGCCCAGCTCGTCCCGGTCGGGCAGGGTGTTGAACTCGTCGGGCTCGGTGTGCCGGGCCAGGGCCAGGGCCTCGTCCAGCAGTCCGGCGATGGAGGGCTCGCCCAGGTCGCAGGTGTGCACCGTGGAGGATCGTTGCCCCACGATGACCTCCGCTTCGAGGTAGCTGGCCCCGGCCTGGTTCAGCAGCTCGATCTCGCCCTGGCGCACCGAGACGCTGAACTCCTCGTTGCGGGCCATGGTCACCGAGACGCTGTCGGCGCCCTTGGCCTTGGCCAGTTCCACCGTGTCCCGGGCCAGTCGTTTGCCACGTTCAAGATCCACGCTGTTCTCCCTAAAAGGCGCTGCCGCCAACGGTAATCTCCGATATCTTCACTGTGGGCAGGCCGACGCCCACCGGAACGCTCTGCCCCTTGCCGCAGGTCCACATGCCGTCGCTGGTGCCGAAGTCGGTGCCCACCATGGTGATCCGGGTCATCACGTCCGGGCCGTTGCCGATGAGGGTCAGATTCTTCACCGGCACGGTAATTTTTCCGTCCTCCACCAGGTATGCCTCGGAGGGGACAAAGACAAAGTCGCCGTTGGAGATGTCGACCTGGCCGCCGAGAAATGAGACGCAGTAGAGGCCTCTGGCGGTGGAGGCGAAGATCTCCTCGGGGTCGTGGTCCCCGGCCATCATGTAGGTGGTGGTCATCCGCGGTATGGGGTTGTGCTTGTAGGATTCACGGCGGCCGTTGCCGGTGGGGTCGGTGGCGAAGTACCTGGCGCTGATCCGGTCGTGCATGTAGCCGCGCAGAACCCCCTTCTCGATCAGCACCGTACGCTGGCCCATGACCCCCTCGTCGTCAAAGCTGAGGGCGCCGCGGTCGTTGGCCACCGTGGCGTCGTCGATTACGGTGCAGAGCGGTGAAGCCACCACTTCGCCGATCCGCCCGGCATAGGCCGAAGTGCCCTTGCGGTTGAAGTCGGCCTCCAGCGGGTGGCCCACCGACTCGTGGAGCAAGATCCCCGATTCCGCCGGCCCGAGGATCACCTCCATCGGTCCGGCCGGGGCGTCAACCGCCTCGAGAAGCAGCAGGGCCCGGCGAGCCGCTTCGTTGCCGTGCTCCACGGCACTGGTCACCCGGTCAAAATACTCCATGCCCAGCCGGCCGCCCCCGGAGCTGCGTCCCTGCTGCAGATTGTCGCCGTCCTCGGCCACCGCTTCCACGCTGATCCGCATCATCGGCCGGGTGTCCCTGAGCAGCAACCCCTCGCTGGTGGCCACGGTGACCTGGCTGGTGGTCTCGGCAAAGCTGGCATTGACCTTGGTGATCCTCGGATCCCGGGCCATGGCCGCCGCTTCGGCCTCGCGGATCAGGGCGATCTTGCGGTCCACGTCCACGTCCGCGGGGGGGATCTCCACCGGGTAGCGGCCTTGGGCCCGGCCCACCGACACCTCGGGGATCTCCCGGCCCGTGGTGCCGCGGGCGATGGCCGCGGCGGTGAGCGCAGCCTTTTCCATGGCCGCCATGGAGAGGTCCTCGGTGTAGGCGTAGCCGGTCTGCTCGCCGATCACCACCCGCACACCCAGCCCGCGAAAGACCTGCCGGCCGGCATGTTTGATGATCCCCTCTTCCAGGGCGATGGATCCGGAGCGGCTCTCCTCGAAATAGAGTTCGGAAAAGTCTCCGCCGCGGGAGAGCGAACTGCGCAGCAGTTTCTGCATCAGTCCGTGGTCAACACCTGCCGTTTCCGGGAACATGACAACTCCTCTCAATTCGCCTGTACCGGTTTGACGGTTCGCCAGCCAAGACCCCGAAACAGCCGGCGGGACAGGGCGATGAGCCTGGGGAACCAGAGGTGGTCGAAAATCAGCCGCAGCGGCGGCGAGGCGAGAAAGGCGATCAGACTCACCGGCACGTAGGGGCGATTGAACAGCTTGATCAGCAAATAGAGGTAGCGGTCCGACGAGAGGCTGGTGATCTTGCGATAGACCCGCTCCTCGAGATCGTCGGCGCTGAGAATTCCCTTTTTCACCGCCCTTTTATAGAGTGCCGTGCCGGGGAAGAGCGTCATCGAAAAGATGTGCAGGACATAGGGCCGCGGCATCCGGCGCAGCAGGCCGATGGTGTCCAGCGCCTCGGCGTATTCCCCCAGGGGGTCATCAAGGATAATGTCGTAGATCGGCGGCAGGAACCGGCCGGAGAAGCGGTTCAGGGTGCCGGCGGCCTCGAGAATCTGCTCATTGGTGATGCGCCTGTTGTATCGTCGCAGCGCATCGCTGTTGCCGGTCTGGATTCCCATCTCCACGATTTTCAACCCGGCATCCAGCAGCATCTCGAACTTCTGCTCATCAAGGGTTACCGGGCTCACCAGGCAGTAGAAGGGCAGGCCGATCCGTTCCTTGTACTCCCGGGTGAATTCGGTGAGCCACTGACTGTCGGCAGAGAGAAAACTGTCATCGGTCAGCGCCATGATCCCGATGTAGGGGAAGCGCTCCCGGAAATAGGCCAATTCGTGAATCACGTTGGCCACCTTCCGTCGCCGGAGCTGCTGCTGCCCGCGGTAGAGGCTCTTGTGCCACGAGTTGAAACAGTAGGCGCAGGCGTGGGGACACCCCCGGGTGGACATCACCTGAAAGACCGCATCTCCCCCTCCCAGGTGAAGCCCGCGGAGGGACATGTCCCGGAAGACCTGCTCGTCCACCGGGATGATCCCGTCGCCGTCAGGGGAGAGCACGTGGTGGTCATCGAGGGTAAAATCCTGCAGCGGCAGGCTGTCCAGATCCTCGATCAGGGGCAGCACCGGGTTCTGCACCAGCTCACCGTCACGGCGGGACCAGAAATTTGGTGCGTCGGCTGGGTCTCCCCCCGAGCGGTGCAGTTCCATGAAGCGGGACAGTGCCTCCTCGCCTTCGCCGACACAGACGTAGTCCGCGTGTTCGAGACATTCCTCAGCCCGGACGGTGGGGTGCACGCCGCCCCAGATCACCTGGCACGGCGTGTGCGATTTCAGGTGGCGGGTGAGTTGAACCGCCTGGGCGAAGTTATTGGACATCAAGGAGATGCCGACAAAGGGCGCCTGTCGGCAGAGATCGGCCAACTGGTCCAGGACGAGCGCACTGTATGGGCGGTAGAAATCGAACTCCAGGTTTTCCACCGGTTGCAGATGCGGCAGAAAAATAAGTCTGGTGGAAAAACCGCGGCTGCGCAACACCGAGGAGAGAGAGCGGACACCGTAGGCGATGTGGTCGACATAGGGGGAGACGATCACCAGGTCGGGATCCGGAGACGGGTTGGGCCACTCCCGCGGCAGGTTCTGTTTCAAGTCTTCCGCTATGCTCATGTTGCTCCCTTGAGTCAGGCTCGAAAGTATAAAGAGTCGGACAAATTCAGTCAATTGAGCCTTGCCCTACCACCTGGCTGCAGATCGGCTATAATCACGCCGATCTGTCATTGTGAGCCCCCGACCCTCGGGGGCCGCGGGAAGTCAGTTGAAGGAACGGCGCCAACACTGTCACTGCGAGGAGCCCGCGAAGCGGGCGACGCGGCAGTCTCAAAGCGACAATATCTCTGACGGAGAGATCGCCACGTCGCAGGCTTCGCCTGCTCCTCACGATGACGAAGAGAGCCGTCTTCGACGTTTCTTGCGATGACATGGGGGGGAAGCGTTTGCCAACAGTTTTCTACATCGGTGACCATCCGGCGCTGACCACCGGTTTCGGCACGGTGGCATATTACCTCACCACCGGCCTGCAGCGGCTGGGCTGGTCGGTGCGGGTCTTCGGCGCCCTGGCCGAGGAGGGCAGCGTCCCGCCGGACCTTTTTCCCTTCCCGGTGATGGAGATGCCCCGACGGATGCCTTACGGCGAACAGGTTCTGGGCGACGAGCTGCTCCGCTGTGCACCGGACATCGTGCTGCTCAACAACGAACACCGCACCCTGGGCACCTGGGCCGCCATCGCCCGCGAGGCCCTGGGGCCGGACGTGCCGTTGCTGGCCTACCGTGGCGCGGCGGTGGACGAGATGCCGGACAACGACGTGCGGCTCTTCGGCCTGGTGGACCGCAACATCGCCTACACCGAGTATGCCCGCCGGGCGATCCTCAAGATGAGCGGGCTGGAGTGCGACGTGGTGCCTCACGGGCTGAACCACAAGCTCTTTCAGCCTCCCACCGGTGAGCGGCGGCAGGCGGATCGGCAGCGGTTGGGCTGGGACCGGGAGACCTTCGGCGTGCTCTACATCTCGCGCAACCGCCCGAACAAGAAGCACCACCGGGTGATGCGGGCCCTGGCCCTGCTTAAGGAGAGGGGCGTGGAGAACGTCCGTTGCTGTTTCCACTGCCGGCCGGTGGTCAGCGAGACGTTCAAGCTTCCCGACGGCGCGGAGATCCCCGGCGGCTTCGACCTGCCGGACATCGCCGCCAGGCTGGGCGTGTCCGACCAGGTCTCCTTCACCGGAGGGCTGGAGGACGAGACCCGGGGGGTGCACCAGGTGCTGGGCCGCTGGGAGGGCCACCGGCTGGTGGAGCCGGAGATGAACATGGCCCAGCTTTACGGCGCTGCCGACCTCTATCTCCACCCCAGTGACCTGGAGACCTTCGGCCTGCCTCTGGTGGAGGCCATGGCCTGCGGCACGCCGGTGACCCACCCCGACAGCTGCGACGTGCGCCGCGAGGTCTGCGGCGACGCCGCCCACCGCATGGAGACCGTGCGCATCAAGGCCTGGCCCGAGGACTGGGAGATCCAGAAACTCACCGATGCGGCCATCGCCAGGGCCATCGAGCATTTCCAGTCGATGCGGGAAAAGCGGCCCGAGGCGCTGGAGGCCTGGCAGCAGCGGGGGATCCGCTGGGTGGCGCAGTACGACTGGGACCGGGCCTGCGAGGGGGTGCACAGGATTCTCACCAGCTGGGTCAAACAGCCCTGACTACTTTTCCCGGTAACAGCAGTGGGGACAGATGGGCAGGGGGAAGAGGTCCTGGATCCTCTGGATCAGGGCCTGTGACTCCGGCGCCTCGAAGATCTCACGCACCGTTTTGTTGCGGACACTGCCCAGGCCGCGGCCGGTGAGCATGGGGCAGGGGTGGACCACTCCCCGGGGAGAGATCTGCAGGAAGTCACCCACCAGCGGGCAGCCCGGCCCCTGGAAACTGCGCGGTACATGTCGGTTCTCACGGGCCAGGTCAAAGAGCAGCGGGTCGAGAGCCAGCTGCACGGTGCAGCGGTTCCCGGTCTGCACCAGCTTCTCCAGCATCGCCCCCAACTGCGGAAGATCCTCGGCGGGGATACCCAGATCCTCCTCCACGGTGTAGTGGTGGGCCGGAGAGGCGTATTCTCCGCCAAGTGCTTCGTTGGTCAGGGTCACCGCCTCGGGCGGCACCTGTGAAAGGTAACGGAACGCGGCCGCCGCCGCTCCCAGCGTTTCGGAGATCTCAAGCACTTCGTCCAGCCGGCGCAAATTGAGCCGGCTGACCACAGTGTGGAAGATCAGGGTGGGTGAGGGGCTCCCGCACCGTTTCTTCTCCTCGTTGATCAGGCCAACGGCCCGGCTGATTTTTGCAAAGGTGCCCTCCACCCCGCGAATCTCGTCGTGCAGCTCCCGGGGGCCGTCCAGTGAGACAATCAGGGTGTTCAGCCCGTCGCGCACCAGCCGGGCGGCCAGTGCACGGTCGATCAAGGTACCGTTACTGATCGCCATGGTATTGAGGCCCAGGGAAGCGGCCTGCTTGATCAGTTGCGGTGTGCCCTGGCGGAGAAACGGTTCACCGTCGGCAATCTCGAGACGCTGCACACCCCAGGACGCAAAATCAGCAATCAATGTTCCCAGTTCCGCGTCGGAGAGCCGACGAGCCCCGGAATCTGTCTCGACCCCGCTCTCGATATCGGTGTGCCACAGGGTGCAGGTGCGGCAGCGCAGGTTGCAGCTTGATGTGGGCTTTACCTGGACACGGGAGGGTGGGGAGATGTTGTTTGTTGATTCGCTCATCGATTTCCTTTCGTCCCCCACATTATGTTCTTTTGATCAGTGTGCAGACAAGTCCGGACATGGTTTGTTTCCATCCGGGCGCTTTCGTCGCGAGATGCGTTTCGACAATACCAAGGATAAATATCTTGTCCAAAAATATCTTGAAACTCTCCCTTCGTTTGGGCACTATATCTTGCGTATTGGATTCTCTTCCTATACTATATCTGGTATAAATCGAACAAATGACAAGAGAGCAGCGATCCGCGCCCCAGACGGTGCCGGGTGTTGCAAAGTGTTCTTCCCGGGGAGGTTGGCTCATGGGGCCGGAAAAGAAAAGTGTTGCCGAAAATCGTACAGAACCAACAACTGCTGCCGCTGAGGAGAAGAAGGAGACAGGGACCGTTGGCCTGTCGTTCAGCCGCCTGAACAGCAGCCCCGGCATCAACCCGCTCGACGAAGTGACCTACGTGGAGCGGTCCTCGGTGATCCGCGACCCGGACGGCAGCGAAGTCTTCCGCATGAACGACGTGGAAGTTCCAGTGGACTGGTCCCAGCTGGCCACCGATGTTGTTGTTTCCAAGTATTTTCGCAAGGCCGGAGTTCCGCAGACCGGCAGCGAGAAGAGTGTCCGGCAACTGGTGCACCGGGTCAGCAAAACCCTCCGCGAGGGGGGGGAGTGGCTGGGCGGCTATTTTCGCACCGCGGAGGACGCCGAGGTCTTTGAAGCTGAACTCGCGCACCTCCTTGTCCATCAGAAAGCGGCCTTCAATTCGCCGGTCTGGTTCAACCTCGGTCTCTTCCAGCGCTACGGCATCGAGGGCAGCGGCGGCACCTGGGCCTGGGACTTCGACAGGTCCGAACCGCTGGAGACATCCAACGCCTACGCCCGGCCGCTCTGTTCGGCCTGCTTCATCCAGTCGGTGGACGACGATTTGATGTCGATCTTCCAGCTGGTACAGGACGAGGCCCGGCTATTCAAATACGGGTCAGGCACCGGAACGAACTTTTCCAGCCTGCGCAGCCGTTTCGAGAATCTTTCCGGCGGCGGCACCTCCTCGGGGCTGATGAGCTTCCTCGAAGTGCTGGACCGCGGGGCCGGAGCCACAAAGTCCGGTGGCACCACCCGGCGGGCGGCAAAGATGGTCTGCGTGGATGCCGACCATCCCGAGATCCTCGACTTTGTCCGCTGGAAATCGAAAGAGGAGGACAAGGCCCGGGCCCTGATCGCCGCCGGCTGGCCGGCCGACTTCAATGGCGAGGCCTACCGCACGGTGGCCGGACAGAACGCCAACAACTCGGTGCGGGTCTCCGACGAGTTCATGGAGGCTGCACTGAACGGCGGCACCTGGGAGACCCGCCACCGCACCGACGGCAAGGTGCACAGCACACTCCAGGCTTCCGAACTGCTGGACGAGATTTCCCGGGCCGCCTGGCAGTGCGCCGATCCCGGGCTGCAGTATCACAGCACCATCAACCGCTGGCACACCTGCTCCAACACCGCGCCGATCCGTGCCTCGAACCCCTGTTCCGAGTTCATGTTTCTCGACGACAGCGCCTGCAACCTCTCCTCGATCAACCTGCTCAAGTATGTTGATGAGGACGGCGCCTTCCGGGTGGCCGAGTTTGAGCATGCGGTGCGGGTGTTGATCACGGCCCAGGAGATCCTGGTGGATTTCTCCTCCTATCCCACCCGTGACATCGCTGCCAACAGCCATGTTTTCCGTCCCCTGGGCCTGGGCTTTGCCGGGCTGGGGGCCATGCTGATGGGCCGCGGCGTCCCGTACGACAGCGAGGAGGGGCGGGGCATCTGCGCCGCGGTGACCTCGCTGATGACCGGGCGGGCCTACGAGGTGTCGGCGGAGATCGCCGGAGAGAAGGGGGCCTTCGACGGATACGCGGTCAATGCAGAGCCGTTCTCTCGGGTGATGAGGCAGCACCAGGCTGCGGCGGCCAGGATCCCCGAAGAGGTCTGCCCGGTGGAGCTGCGCCAGGCGGCGGTGGCCTGCTGGGACCGGGCGGTGAAGCTGGGCGGGCAGAACGGCTACCGCAATTCCCAGACCACCGTGCTGGCGCCCACCGGCACCATCGGCCTGTTGATGGACTGTGAGACCACCGGTATCGAACCCGACTTCGCCCTGGTCAAGTTCAAGAAACTGGCCGGCGGCGGGCACTTCAAGATCGTCAACCAGTCACTGTCCCGGGCGCTCTCCACCCTCGGATACGGCAGCGCGCAGATCGACGACATTATCACCCACATCTGCGGCACCCTGACCCTCGGAGGCGCGGGCCCGATCAACGACACTGAACTGCTCGATCACGGTCTTTCCCGCGAGGCGGTGGACCGGGTTGAAGCGGCCCTGGCCACGGTCTTCCACCTCAGCCAGGCCTTCTCGCTGAACGTGGTGGGGGAGGAGGCCCTGCAGGAACTTGGGGTCCCGGCGGAAGATATGCTGGCTGACGGTTTTCAACTGCTCAGCTGGCTGGGGTACAGCGACGCGCAGATCCAGGCGGCCAACAGCAGGATCTGCGGCCAGTTGACCATCGAAGGGGCGCCGCACATTCGGGACGAGCATCTGGCGGTCTTCGACTGCGCCAGCCGCTGCGGCGAGACCGGGGAGCGGCTGCTCAGCCCCATGGCCCACATCGGCATGATGGCCGCGGCCCAGCCCTTCCTCTCCGGCGCCATCTCCAAGACGGTGAACCTGCCTCACGAGTGCACCGAGGAAGAAATCAAGCAGATCTACATCGATAGTTGGAAGCTGGGGATCAAGGCCCTGGCCATCTACCGCGACGGCTGCAAGGGCTCACAGCCGCTCAACGCCTCCAGCGGGAGCGGGGCGGCCGGGGTGGCCGCCGGCGAGGAGATCGTCAACGGCACCTCGCCGGTGGGTGACATGGAAGCCATGCCGCTGCACCGCTACCGGTTGCCCAAGAAACGGAGCGGCTTCACCCAGGAGGCCCAGGTGGGCGGCCAGAAGGTCTACCTGCGCACCGGCCAGTACGAGGACGGGTCGCTGGGTGAGATCTTCCTCGACATGCACAAGGAGGGGGCGGCCCTGCGCAGCATGATGAACTGCTTTGCCATTGCCATCTCCCTCGGCCTGCAGTACGGCGTGCCGCTGAAAGAGTATGTCGACTGTTTCACCTTCACCAAGTTCGAGCCCCAGGGGGCGGTGAACGGGCACCCCAACATCAAGTGGTCCACTTCGGTTATCGACTATATCTTCCGGGTGCTGGGCTTCGAGTATCTCGGCCTCACCGAGTTCCTGCAGGTCCAGCCCGACGAAGACGTGGATGATGACGGAGGCGAGCGGCCCTCGCCGCCGACGGCCCGGGTGCGCGGGGCCGCCAGGGCAGCGGACCAGCAGCGGGGCACTGGCGAGAAGAAGCGCGGCGCGTTTACCGAGTACCTGGCGCGGGTGGCCGGCGATGCCCCCTTCTGCAACCAGTGCGGGCACATCACCGTGCGCAACGGTGCCTGTTACAAGTGCCTCAACTGCGGAAACTCCATGGGGTGTTCGTAAAACCTTGCCTGAGGGTCGATGGCCGCGTTGCAAAAATCGGTCACTCTGACCGATGCTGTTGACCGGGCTCGGCTTGAGGTTTCACGGCACCCTTTTTCAACAAAGTTTTCAACAGCTATTGTTGGAATAATTGACAGCGGCTCCGTTCAGGGGCCGTTGATTTGTACGGCGCTTGGCCATACTATGACCGAAAGACTGAGAATCAACAGGACTTTAATCGGAAGCATTTTTGGGGGACAGGAACCATGGACGCCAAGGCCGCACTGCAGGACTACTTCCACAGGAACCGGGACCAGGTGGCGGCGCGCATCGTCGAACTGACAACTGAGATGGTGCGCGAGAAGACGATCAACGTGGTCTCCGAGAAGCTTTCCGATTTCCCGGAGCTGGAGTTTCGCGGCGAGGAATACCGTGTGGCGGAGATCGTCACCCGCGAGTTCGACGGCTGGGGCATCCCCTACGATGTACACGCGCGGATGGAGGGCCGGCCCAATGTCATCGGCCGTCTGGGCCGAGGGGAGGGCGACCGGCGACTGCTGATGCCGGCGCACATGGACATCGTGCCCGCCGGGGAAGGCTGGGACACCGACCCCTTCGAGGCGGTGGAGCAGGACGGCCGGCTGGTGGGCCGGGGCACCCTGGACAACAAGGGGCCGCTGGCCGCCACCATGGTGGCGGCGGCAATCCTCAAGGAGCTGGGACTGGACCGGCAACTGAAGGGTGAACTGCTGGTGGCCGCCCTGGCCGACGAGGAGGCCGAGGACCCCGACGGCGTGGACTACGGCATCGGCTACCTGATGGAGGAGAAGCTGATCGCTCCCACCTTTGCCGTGATCCCCGACATCGGGGAGAACATGAAGAGCATCGACGTGGCCGAGAAGGGGCGCACGGTGTTCAAGATCACCGCCACCGGCCGCCAGGCCCACGGGTCCACACCGGAGCGGGGCATTAACGCCGTGTTCATGATGGCCTCGCTGGTGCGCGAGATCGAGCGGCTTACGCTTGCGCACGAACTGCACGACGTCCTTGGTTCACCTTCACTGAACCTCGGCGAGATCCAGGGCGGTGCGGCCCCCAACATCGTGCCCGGCAGCTGCACCATCTACCTCGACATCCGCACCGTCCCGGGGATGACCCGCGAGGGGGTGCTGGCTCAGCTGGAGGACTGCGGGGCGCTGGTCAAGGACGGCGTCTTCGAATTCGTGGTGCTGTCCTGGAACGAGCCCCACGGCATCGACCCGAAGAACGAGCTGGTGCGGGCGATCCAGGACAACACCAGGGAGATCCTCGGGTTCACCCCGGAACCGTTCGGCATGGGTGGGGGGACCTACGCCAAGACCCTGAACCTGGAAGGGGTGCTGGCCGTGGGCTGGGGACCCGGGGATGACGAAGCCTTCCACGTGGCCAACGAGTCGGTGGAGATCGCCCAGCTGGTGGACTTTGCCCTGCTCACCGGCCTGATCGCCTTTGACCTGATCGGTTGAGATGTGGTGACGGTCACCTGTTTCAGCAGGTGAACGTGGTGTGGTGGCGGGTGAAAAAGACCAGCAGCTGCTTGACCTCGGCCGGGTCGATGGTGCCGTCCGCTCCGGTCTGCTGCAGCACCTCGGTCACGGTGCGGGTCCCGTCAAAGAGGCGGAACCAGGGCTCCAGCTTCTGGGGGAAACCGGCGATCCGGCGGCCGCAGTAGACATTCAGTGTGGGTTCCCGGGAGGGCAGTTGGTCGGTATCCTCCAGCCGGCCGAGGAAATCGGCGGCGGAGAGGTCCCAGCCGGTGACGCACAGTTTCTGCTCCTCGATCACCGGGCGGCTGACCAGCCCACCGCTGTCTGAGCTCCCGGACGCGGCGAGCACGGCCAGGTGTCCGGCATGGAGCAGGGCCAGGTCCCGCACCAGATCCTGCCGCTCCTGCGGCAGGCCGTGAAGCTGGTCCTCCAGTTCCCGGGCCAGACCGTGCAACAGGTGGGACAAACCGGCGAGGGTCACCTCCTCGCCCCAGCCGGCGAGCCGCCGTTTCTCGATCACCGATCGCAGACAGCTCACCAGGCCGCGGAATCCCAGGACCCGGGCAGCGATGAAGTAGCAGTCGGAACGCTGCTTGCGCAGCAGGTCGAGCCAGGAGACCAGCCGGTCGTGGCTCTCCACCGTGCGGCGGTCCAGGGTCTGCGGGGTGTAGAGACAGAGGTTGTCCAGGGGTGGGCGGCCGGGGCCGGGGGACGACATGCGGACCAGGCCCCGCAGCAGGGTGTCCAGGCCGTCCGCGCCATCCCCTTCGTCCATCAGCCGGTCCCAGTTGTGGCTGCCCACGTCGGTGGCCAGGTGGTAATTGGTGACCACCACGTGGTTCATTCCGGCCCGCCGCAGCTGCTGGTGGAGGAAGTGGATGCCCTCCAGTTCCTCTTCCAGAGTCTCCCGGCTGTTTTGGGTGTGGTGGTAGCGGCTGTAGTAGAGCTCCACCCGCACACTGCTGCCGAAAAGTTCCCGGACCGTCTCCAAAGAGTTGATCAGCTGCCGGTTGCTGAAATAGAGGGCCGGGTCGCGCACCAGGCGGCGGTGCCGGTCGATGGCGGTTTCCGGGGAAATTTCCAGAACCGGCTTTGGTTTGCCATCAGTGCGGAAGGCCCGGGCGTAGAGTTCCAGCAGCCGGCGGTCCGGCAGGCCCCAGGAGCCGTAATTGCAGGTGAGGGTGCCGGCCAGCTCCGGGTCCTCGGCTACCAGCCGGAACAGTTTTTCCAGGTAGCGGGGGCTGTTCTCGAAGCCGATGTAGATCGTCCCGGTGTGGCGGGCAATCAGCCGCAGGTCCCGGAGAACGGCGGCTGTGCTGCGAAAGACCGGACGCTGCCGGCCGCTGTGTTCGGCAAAGGCCTTGCGGCTTCCGCCGCAATACTGGCAGTCGTGGATGCAGCCGCGGCCGATGAAGACGGGGAACCCCAGCACCGGTTCCACGGCCTGGAGGTAGCTCCGGGCGTCCGCCATCCGGTCGAGGCCGGCAAAGGAGATTCTTTCCAGCGTGGCGCAGTCCGCCCGGTAGACGCCCCGGCCCGAGCGAAGACTGCCCTTGTCCATAAAGAGCAGGTTCGGGATAGCGGTCCAGGCCCGGCCGGCCAGGATCAGGTTCAGCGGCTCCTCGGCGTCACCACGAATCACCCCGTCGATGGACCGGTGGCGCCGCAGCAGCGTCCGGGCAAAGTAGCCGGCGGTCATGCCGCCGGCGATGATCGGTATGTCGGGAAAAAGTTTCTTCAGCTCCCGGGCCAGCCGCAGAGCACTGGCGGTATATTCCTTCCACTGCATGATCAGGCCGATGGCCTGTGGCTGGAAGCGGTGGATCTCCTGCTGGAGAAGAGGGGATTGCTGGTGCGGGGGATAGAGGGCGCAGTTGAAGATTCTCCCCTGGTGGCCCTGTTGGGCGAGGTAGTCGCAGATGCCGAAGGAGCCCATGGGAACATAGCGGGCGCTGGGATGGTAACTGTTGACGATGAGGAGCTTGCCGGGCATGAATCTCTCATGGTGAATGCTGGAAAACTTCCGGGCTGGCACGTCGCATCAAGTATAGGTAGAATTTTACCAGCGAACAAGCGGCAGCGGCCTGCGTTGAGATTACAGAATGGCGGCCGCGATCGAGCCGCCCCTGGACATGGAACCTCGGAACCGGCCCACACCCGGGCCGCAACCCCACAGACGTGGAGGATATCGTGAACAGAAGAGTGATGCCCCTGGTGCTGGCCGCGGCCTGTCTCCTGATCGCCACACTGCCGGTGCTGGCCGGCGATGCCCGGCTGATGCGCCATGCTGATGTCCACGGAGACCAGATCGTTTTCACCTACGAGGATGACCTGTGGCTGGTCTCCACGGAAGGCGGTGATGCCCGCAGGATCACCCGTCATCCCGGTGTTGAACGCTACGCCAAGTTCAGCCCCGACGGCCAGTGGATCGCCTTCACCGGCAGCTACGACGGGGGCAGCGACGTCTACCTCATGCCGTCCGGCGGAGGGGTGCCGGAGCGGCTGACCTTCCATCCCTCCCGGGACCGGGTGCTGGGCTGGATGCCCGGCGGGGGCGAAGTCTACTTCCGCTCGGGCCGTGAGATGGCCCAGGGCGGTGAGCGGGTCTACACCGTGGCGATCAAGGATGGGGGGATGCCCAAAGCCCTGCCGGTGGACCGCGCCGGCCTCAGTGCCGTGTCGCCCGACGGAACCAGCATCGCCTACAACCGGATCTCTCGCGAGGACCGCACCTGGAAACGGTATCGCGGCGGCATGGCCCAGAACATCTGGCTGGGCAGCATGGAGGAGATGGATTACCGGCCGGTCACCGACTGGACCGGCACCGACAACTACCCCATGTGGCAGGGGGACGCCATCTACTTCACCTCGGACCGCGAGGACGGGACGCTGAACCTCTATCGCTGCGACCCCTCCGGCGACAACGTCACACGGCTGACCCACTACCAGGACTACGACGTCAAGTATCCCTCCATCGGCCCCGGGGCCATCGTCTACCAGTACGGCGAGGCGCTGCATCTCTTCGATTTGGAGCAGGGGAGTGCCGTCCAGGTGCCGGTGAACATCCCCAGTGACCGGGTGCCTTTGAGGCCGGAATACGTCCCTCTCGACGACAACTTCGGTTCCTTCAGCCTCTCGCCCTCCGGGGCGCGTTTGCTGCTGGAGGTGCGGGGCGAACTGGTCAATCTGCCCGCCGACGAGAAGGGGAAGGGGCTGCCGGTGAACCTCACCGCCACCTCGGCTTCGCGGGAAAAGAACGGCGCCTGGTCGCCGGACGGGGAATGGATCGCCTTCATCTCCGACCGCAGCGGCGAGGAGGAGATCTACCTGGTGAGCCAGAAGGGCGGCGAGTGGCGCCAGGTCTCCCGGGGCGGGCTGGGGTTCCGCATGCAGCCGGTCTGGTCCCCGGACAGCAGATACCTGCTCTTCTCCGACAAGTTCATGCGGCTGAACCTGCTGGAGGTGGAGAGCGGCAGCCTGTCGGTGATCGACCAGGGGCTCTTTGACGACGCCTGGGAGCGCTGGGGCATCCAGGACTACACCTGGTCCCCGGACAGCCGCTGGATCGCCTACACCCGCATGGGGGGCAACCTGCACGAGAGCATCTGGCTCCATGATCTGCAGTCGGGCAAGAAACACCAGGTGACCGGCGAGATGACCACCGACTGGAGCCCCTCCTTCGACCCCGAGGGACGGTATCTCTACTTTCTCTCCAACCGCACCTTTGCCCCGCAGATGGGCCTGGTGGACCAGAACCACATCTATCTCGACATGGCCCGGCCCTACCTGCTGCTGCTGCAGGACGACCTGCGGTCGCCCTTTGCCCCGGAAGAGTTTCTGGAGCAGGGGAACGGCGGGGATGAGGACGAGGGCGAAGAGGACGGGGATGACGATACGGACGGCGAGCCGGAGCCGGTGGTGATTGACACCGGCGATTTCGAACGGCGCACCGTGGCCGCCGAGGGGGTTTCCGCGGGCAACTACTTCCGCCTGGAGGCACTGGAGGACGGCTTCCTGTTCCTCGACAAAACCGAGCGGGAGTTCATCAAGTATCAGAACGTCAGCGATCTCACCGGCGGCGCGCTGGAACTGCGGCGCTATGTCATCGAGGACCGGGAGGCCAAAACCCTGCTCACCGGTGTCCGCAACTACCACCTTTCGGCCGACCGCGAGAAGCTGGTCTACCGCTACGGCAACCGCTTCGGCGTCATCGACGCCGGCGAGGAGGCCAAGGAGGGTGACGGGCGTGTGGATCTGGACACCATCCGGCTGCGGGTGGACCGCGGTGAAGAGTTCCTGCAGATCTTCAACGAGGCGTGGCGGATCCAGCGTGACTGGTTCTACGACCCCGACATGCACGGTCTGAACTGGGAGGCCATGGGCGAGAAATACCGGGTCCTGCTCCCCTGGTGCGGCAACCGCGGAGATCTGAACTATCTCATCGGAGAGATGATCGGGGAGTTGAACATCGGCCACACCTACATTTTCGGCGGGGACATGGGCCGTGGCGCTCCCACCGTGTCGGTGGGGCTGCTGGGGGTGGACTATGCCGAATCGTCCGGCAAGGGTTTTCACCGCATCCAGCGGATCATTCCCGGAACCCCCTGGCGCTCCTCCGAGCGGTCGCCGCTTGACGAACCGGGCTGCCCGATCAGGGAGGGCGACTACATCATCGCGGTCAACGGCCAGCCGGTGACCGATTCGGACAACATCTACTCCGCATTCCTCGACACCGCGGGCAACCCGGTGCGCCTCACCTGGAACTCTTCGCCCACCGCCGACGGGGCAAAACAGTGGCTGGTCACTCCCCTGCGCAGCGAGCGGTCGATCCGTTACCGCCAGTGGGTGGAGTCACGACGGGCGCTGGTGGACCAGGCCAGCGGCGGCGCCATCGGGTACCTGCATATTCCGGACATGGGGGAGCGGGGTCTGATCGAGTTTGCCCGGGCCTTCTATCCCCAGGTGGACAAGCAGGCGATGATCATCGACGAACGGTACAACGGCGGCGGCTTCGTCGGCGACATGATCATCGACCGCCTGGAACGGAAGATCTGGAGCTTCACCGTTCCCCGGGAAGGCGGCCCGGGCCGCAACCCCGAACGGGTGGGCAGCGACAAGCTGGCCGTGCTGATCAACGAGGACACCGGCTCCAACGGCGAGTTCTTTGCCGAGGCGCTCAAGCGCAAGGAGCTGGCCACCATCATCGGCATGCGCACCTGGGGCGGAACGGTGGGTATCGAACCGCACCAGGGCTTCATGGACGGCGGGGGCACAACGCCGCCGCAATTCGGCCTGCTGGGCACCGACCGCACCTGGCTGGTGGAAGGACATGGCGTGGAGCCTGACCTGGAGGTGCAGAACATGCCGGGCGACGTGCTGCGCGGCACCGATGCCCAGCTGCAGGCGGCCATCGACCTGCTGATGGAGCAGATCAGAGAGCAGCCGGCTGGCCTGCCCGACATCCCAGCCTATCCGGTGAAGAAGAAGGTTACGGAGTAGAAAACAGGGAAAAAAATGGGGACTGCCACGCCTTGGTGGCTGTCCCCTTTTTTTGCCTGTCCTGTCGTTACCGGTAGAGCGTGCCCGCCTCGTGGCGCTTGCCCAGTTTCTCCAGCATGTCCCGGGTCATGGTGTCCAGGTCGAAGCTCGGCTTCCAGCCCCACTCCTTGCGCGCCGCGGAGTCGTCGATGGACTGGGGCCAGGAGTCGGCGATGGCCTGGCGGTAGTCCGGCTCGTAGACCACCTCGAAATCGGGGATGTACTTGCGGATGGAGTCGGCCAGCTCGGCCACCGAGAAACTCATCGACGACATGTTGAAGTCGCCATGGTGCTCCAGATTGTCGAAGGGCGCTTCCATCAGGTCGATGGTGCCCTTGATGCAGTCGGGCATGTACATCATCGGCAGCCGGGTGTCCTCCTTGACGAAGCAGGTGTATTTCTTCTCTGAGACGGCCTTGTAGTAGATCTCCACGGCGTAATCGGTGGTGCCGCCGCCGGGCAGCGTCTCGGCGGAAATAATGCCGGGGTAGCGCAGCCCACGGGCGTCGACACCGAAGCGCCTGACATAGTAGTCGCAGAGCAGTTCGCCGGTGACCTTGCTCACCCCGTACATCGTGGTCGGTTTGAGCACCGTTTCCTGGGGTGTGTTCTCCCGCGGGCAGCCGGCGCCGAAGACGGCGATGGAGCTGGGGCAGAGGACCTGGGTCAGTTCCAGTTCCCGGGCCAGTTCGAGGGTGTTGATCAGTCCGGTGACATTGACGTGCCAGGCCAGCAGCGGGTTCTGCTCTCCGGTGGCGGAGAGGATGGCGGCCATGTTGATGATGGTGTCCGTGTTGTACTTCTGGCAGACCGCTTTCAGCTTTTCGGGATCGGTGACGTCAGCGTACTCGAAGGGGCCCGACTCCTCCAGTTCCTTTGACGGCTTGGTTTTCCGTCCGCAGGCCACCACATTGTCGGCGCCGTAACGCTGGCGAAGCTCCAGGGTGAGTTCCGACCCGATCTGTCCCACCGACCCGGTGACCAGGATGTTCTTGATTTCTTTTGCGCCCATGCTCTTCTCCTTACTATGATTTCTCTGAAAACGGTCGTTCAGAACATACACGGTTCCTTTGAAAAAAGGGACGATACCATAGCCGTTCAGTAGGTTGCAATTTCAGGCCGGACCAGGCCGCCACGCTCACCAGATGGATTGCAGGGAAGTGCCGCCGTCCACCAGCAGGGTCTGGCCGGTGACGTATGATGTGCCGTCGGCGAGGTAGAGCACCGCACCGGCGATGTCCGAGGGGGAGGCGTAGCGCTGCATCGGGATGGTGTCGGCGGACGGGGTGATGGCGGTGGGCGACGGTTCCTCGGCCACGTCCACGGTGCCGGGGGCCACCGCGTTGACCCGCACGGCGGGGGCCAGGGCCTTGGCCAGGCAGCGGGTGAGCATCACCACTCCGGCCTTGGAGACCGAGTAGGCGATGTGTTTGTGCCATGGCTGAAAGGCGCCGAGACAGGCGATGTTGACGATAGCCCCGCCGCCGCGCTCCTGCATCCGGCGGCCCAGCTCACGGCAGCAGTGAAACGTGCCGTCCAGGTTGACCCCCAGGGTGGCGGACCAGACCTCCTCGTCCAACTGGTCGAAGGAGGAAGGGGGTATCACCGCCGCATTGTTCACCAGCAGGGTCACCGGGCCCAGGGTCTCTTCGACCTCGGCCACCATGGCTGCCACCTGGGAGAGATCCGAAACATCCGCACGGAAGGCACCGGCATCGCCGCCCTGGCCGCGGATCTGGTCAACGGTCCGGCGGGCCATCTCATCGCTGCCGCTGTGGTTCACCGCCACCGCATAGCCCTGTTCGGCCAGGGCCAGTGAAATCTGCCTTCCCAGGCGCCTGGCGCCACCGGTGACCAGGACGACTTTTTTTGTTTCACCCATGTCTCTTTTCCTTTTCCCCACCAGCTCAAAGCAGGATGTTCAATGCAAAGTGTACCATTCCGCCACAGCCTAAAACAACCATGGAGGGATTTGAGCGTAATGTGAAGTATAATCACCATATCACTTGAAATCGTTGCGAAAAGATGTTAGGTTTAAAAAAATAACCGCATTATTATAAAATTATCCAGTTGAAGATGATGGGCAGTTACTTTTGGGAACTTTGATGGCTTGACCAGGATGGGGTGTCATCAGTTTTGAGGAGGTACGACCGGCATGAATGATGGGAAAGTCTTTTCCACGTTTCAGGCAGCGAAGATATGCCATGTGGCGCCGGTGACGATCATCCGCTGGATTGAGGCTGGCCGTCTCGAATCATACAAGACTCCCGGCGGGCATCGCCGAATCCGCGAGACGGACCTGGTCAAGTTCATCGAAGATAACGGCCTCCCCAGATACACTGCCGGGGGCATATCCACCCCGCGCATTCTGGTGGTGGACGACGAGATGGTGGTGCGCCGGTTCATCCAGAAATCCCTCGAGGAGAGCGTTCTGGAGTGCATCTGCGAGTTCTCCAACGACGGCATCGACGCGCTGATGAAAATGGGTATTTTCCAGCCGCACGTGATGGTGCTCGACGTCAACATCCCCTGGGTGGACGGGCTGGAGATCTGCCGCCGGATCAGGGCCAACGAGAACACCCGGCAGATCAAGATCATTGTGATCACCGGTTTTCTCAACGATGACGACCGGGACGAGATCCTGGCCGCCGGAGCCGATCAGTTGCTGTTCAAACCTTTTGACGAGGGTCAGTTGCTGGAGATGGTTTCCAAGGCGTTGGGCAACGCCTCTTCCTGACCCCGGGGCCCCTGCAGCTTTCGCAGCTCACCGGCGACAAAGTCGTCCAGCAGTTCCACGATCCGGACATCCGCTTCCTCGAAGATCACCACCATTCCCGGGCCGAAATAGATATCCACGGGGCCGGTGCTGCCCTTGACCAGGGTAATGCGACCCGGAATCTGCAACCGGGTGCCGTTGTCCCGGCTGTCGCCGGGCAGGATGAAGGTCAATTCGATCAGTGAGTTGACCGCCAGCGGTCGCTTCGATTTGAGGAACAGACCCTGTTTGCTGAGGCTGATGATCAGCCCCTCGGAGATCTGGTTGCCCAGCCGCACCTCGGCGGGAATGGAAACCGGGGTGCGCAGGTTCTTCCGCTGTTTGACCTCTTCGGAAAAGATCAGGTCGTTGACCCGGAAGACAATCAGCTCCGGCGTGGCGTCCAGCGGGATGACACCGGAGAAGCCGGCGGCTTTCAACTCGTCCAGGGCGCGGGAGCCCACCGACTGGCCGACCAGGCAAACGGTACGCAGGTTGGGGTTGCTCACCCCCGCATCGTTCAACTCCCGCAGCAGTTGCACCGCGTTGGTTTCCGAAAGGTCCTGTTCCAGCAGCAGGAGGTTTGTGTTCTGTGTCTGTTGGATGTGTTCCGCCAGCTGCTCCGGGCTCACCTGGTCGTCCACCGTGAAACCCGCTTCGGCCAGGGTTTCGCGATAGACAGCGCGGTAGTATGGATTCTCGCTGACGATAATCACATGCCGTTGCCCGTCCATACATCTCCTCCCTGCAGCTGCTGCTCATCTATGTTATCGGCAGAAAGAAGTGTCGGGTCAACAGGTAGATGTGACGTCGCCGCGCAGCCGCTCCCAGTCGAAAAGCGGACCCGGATCGATCTTTCGTCCGGCAGGGGTGGCCACCTCGGCGTGACCCACCAGACCGGAGGCAGGAATATCGTAGCGCCGGGAGATCTGCCGGCACAGCTGGCCCAGGGAAAGCAACTGTTGATCGGCGAAGCTTTCCCACCAGTGCCCCTCGGCGAGCAGGGCCGGGTGGCGGGGCCGATACAGCCGGCCGTTGACGGTGTAGAACCGGGCGCCGTCGCCGGCCGGAGTGAGACGCCCGGCATTGCGCAGTTCGATGCCGATTGAGCGGCTGTTCACGTCGACGAGCCCGAGGTGGGACGAACGCCCGGCATGCCAGGCCCGTTTCGATTCGTCCACCAGCAGGAAAACGGTGCCGTCGTCGTCGATCACGTAGTGGGAGGAGACCGGGTGGGGGCCGTGGATGAAAATGTCGAAGATCTCCCCCACAGACCTGGTGGCCGAGAAATGGATGACGATCAGCTCCGGCAGCACACCCGGCGGCCTCTCGTCGAACTTGCGGCATGGCTTGTGGAGGATCCGGATTGTGGTCTGCCTCCGCAGTAAAGCCGGCGGCCCTGACCGGACCGCCGGCACCGGGGAATCAGTCGATGATGCCGGCAACTGCCAGCTCCAGGTCCTTGCCGGTGAGTCCGGCATCGGCCAGCGTGCCCTCGCGGTCGATGATGAAGACAAAGGGGACAGTGGTCACGTTGAACAGACGGGCCAGCTCGTTGTCCGTGCCCCGGCCGTCGTAATACTGGGGCCAGGAGATGTTGTTGGCCTCCACCCAGCGGGAGAAATCGGCAA
Organism: uncultured Acidobacteriota bacterium; assembly: GCA_963836075.1. GTDB lineage: Bacteria > Acidobacteriota > JAQAZP01 > JAQAZP01 > JAQAZP01 > JAQAZP01. The sequence continues at coordinate 481,980 of CAWIIB010000001.1, read as the reverse complement.
TGGAGAGCAGATCGCCCTGGTCCAGGCTCACGCCCACCACGGCCACACCGCTGTCAGTGAACTTTTCCTCGATCCACTTCAGGTTGGCCATCTCGTCCTTGGCCGGATTCGAGGTGGTGGACCAGAAATAGAGCAGGAGGATCTTACCCTGGTAGTCCTCCAGGGAAATGGTTTCGCCGTCGATGCCGGCCACCTTGAATGCCGGAATGCCCTTGTCGAAGAACCCCAGGGCGGATATCCGGGTCGCCTGCTGAGCCACGGCGGGCATGGCGAAATAGTCGCTTTCCAACCGCCGGTATTTTTCCAGCGCACCGTCCAGGTCCCGTTGGCCGTAGCGCGGGTCGAAATCGAGCTCGGTGAGCCAGACCAGGGCCAGGCCGGCCGCCGGGTCCTGGGGCGCGCTGGCGATGATCGCTTCGGCCTCACGGCGGAACTCGTCGCAGATTCGGGGAATCTCCTCCCGCCGCGGGCCGCCCAGGCTGCGCAGGCCGCTGAGAAAACGATACTCGGCATCGATTAAATGCACTTCGGGCAGATAGCGGCCCTGGGGATACTCATTGATGTAGCTGCGGCAGCCTTCGTCAAGCCTGGCTTCGGCCACAGCGGAGAGCCGGGGGCCCTGGGTGTGTCCGCGATAGACCCGCAGCAGTTCCACCTGGGCCTGTTCAACCTCCGCGGCATCGCGGCCGGGGGAGGCGATGAAGGCTTCCAGCGCCTGGGCCTTGGCCCGGTGGGTCAGCACTTTACGCAGGGCGGCCTCACGGGGGAAAAAGACATCCTGAATCTTGGCCAGTTGCTCTTCCTCTTTGCTGAAGGCCGCGAGCAGGGTCGGCAGATCGTCAAAGCTGGCCGCCGGCCCGGGTGTCCCGGTCCAGGGATCCAGCTGGATCTTCGAACGGAGGGCGATCATGTTTTCCCGGGTGTCACGGTAGATGGGGACCGCGCGTTCCTCGTCGTGCAGAACCACCAGGGCCGGGTCGGTGTCCAGTTTGCCAACGTTGGCGAACCCCTTTTTCACCGATTGTTCCAGCCAGTCCAGCGACTGGTCCACATCTCCGGCGTGGGCGTAGGCCGCGCCGATCTTGTATTCGGTGATGAAGTGGCCGGACAGGATCGGCAGCTGCTGGCGGTAGGCTTCCACCGCCTGGAGATACTGGCCTTCCAGCAGCAGGGCCCGCGCTTCCGCCTCGCTGGAGGACAGGATGTTCACTTCGGCGTCGGTGAGGGCCACCCCGCCGACGGAGGTGCCGCCGGGTTCGTCGGTGATCACGTAGAGCTGGTTCTGGCTGCACCCGCCGAGGGCCAGCAGGGAAAGAAGGAAAACGGCCGCCAGGGGCGTTGTCAGTGGACGATGGTTGATCATGCCTTCACCTTTTCAGTTAGGTTTCCAATTTCATCACGGTCCGCAGCTGAGCAGGGCCGGCGGAGGCTGTTAGTTATAACCGAATCTCGAGATTCAGGCAATGGAACGAAAGCACTTGACTCGCAGGTATCTATTGTTACAATGCCTGCCTTGCTCGGGTCCGCGGGGCGGTCATGGCCGCACCGCGGGCGGTGAAAGGTGATCTCCAACCTGCGGGCGGCCCGGAGGCCGGGACCTGGGCCGCTGGGGAATCCCGGTGGATGTTCTTTGCGGAGCGATGTCAATGAAGATTCTGGTTCTCAACTGCGGAAGTTCCTCGGTAAAGTTTCAGCTTTTGGAAATGAAGGGAGAACAGGCCATCGCCCGCGGCATCGTGGAACGGATCGGGGAGCCCGTGTCCCGCGTGACTTACAAGGCGGCTTCGGAGATCCGCACCGAGACCGAGGTGGCGGATCACGACTCCGCCATCGCACTGATCTTCGAGCATCTGCTCCACGCCGACCACGGGGTGCTGCGGAGCATGGACGAGATCGACGGCATCGGCCACCGGGTGGTGCATGGTGCGGAGCGCTTCTCGGAGTCCGCCCTGATTACCGGTGAAATGATCGAGGCGGTGCGCGACTGCATCCAGTTCGCACCACTGCACAACCCGCCCAACCTGACCGGTATCGAGGCCGCCACCAGGCTCAGCCCGGAGATTCCCCAGGTGGCCGTCTTTGATACGGCCTTTCACAGCCGGATGCCCCGCCCGGCCTATCTCTATGCGCTGCCTTACAGTCTCTACGAAAAGCTGGGCATCCGGCGCTACGGTTTTCACGGCACCTCCCACCGCTACGTCATGCGGCAGGCGGCAAAACTGCTGGGGCGCGGCGTGGAAGACCTGAAGGTCATCACCTGCCACCTGGGTAACGGCGCCAGCATCGCCGCCATCGACCGCGGAACGTCGGTGGACACCAGCATGGGGTTCACCCCGCTGGAGGGACTGGTGATGGGCACCCGTTGCGGCGACCTCGACCCGGCCATCCTGCCCTACCTGATGAAACACGAGGGTCTCTCCCCGGCAGAGGTGGACTCCCTGCTCAACAAGCAGAGCGGCCTGCTGGGGATTACCGGGGACAGCAACGACATGCGGGAGATCGAAGAGCGGGCCGCCGCCGGCTCCCAGCGGCACCAGCTGGCTCTGGACATCTTCAGCCGCCGCGTGAAAAAATACGTTGGCGCCTATGCCGCCGTTCTCGGCGGGGTGGACGCCATCGTCTTCACCGGCGGAATCGGCGAGAACTCGCCCGAAGTTCGCCGCCGGGTGGTGGAGCGGATGGAATACATGGGAGTGCAGCTGGACGAGGCCCGCAACCAGGCCGGGGAACTACGCATTTCCAGGTCCGAGCCGCCCCGGGGCGTTGCCGTGCTGGTGATTCCCACCAACGAGGAACTGGCCATCGCCAGGGACACCGCGGCCATCGTCCAGCAGTCCCGTGCGGAGTCCGCCGCCGGCTGATTGTCGCAGCACAGTGGAGTGAGTCTCATGTCCGGGGAACGCACATCGGTGGTCTATCACTACCTGGAATCGGGTGAGCACGTTGTCTTCTGCGCCCCCTGGTTTCGCCGGGAAGGCCTCTGTCTGTTCATCTACAACGACCATGAACTGGCGGTGGCCGCCGCGGCGGAAAAAGCCCGGCTCTACGGCTACGATATCGACCTGGGTGACACCGCCGACATCGTTGGTTTCCTGCGCCGCATGGCCTCCATCGGCTTCGCCGGGGCGGTGCTCAACGACCTGGTGCCGGTGATCTTCTGCCGGCGGGAGGACGGCACCCCGGCCTTCCTCCGTTCGCTGCAGAATCACGAGGGCGGGTTCAGCCATTTCGAGCTGTTGCTGGACGACGGCACCTGGGACGTATCGGTGGCGATGGAGGGCATCACCCCGGTTCAGGATCAGAAGCTGTTCGACAGCCTGATCGGCGGCATGATCGGCCAGATTCCCTTCCGCGGGTACCAGGACGACTGGACGCCCATGACCTGGAGCGACGTGGCCAGCGGTGAGCTGCCACTGATCGACGCCTCGGAGGGCGCCGCACCGGGGAAGGCCGGTGCCCTCAGCGGGCAGCTCTACCTGCCGATCTTCTCCCGTTTCGAGTTTCTCGAACAGTTTGTCAGCGAGCGGGGTATCGATCCGGCCACGGTCAAGCGCCGCAACGTGGACGACCTGGCCGGGCTGACCCGGCATGCCGCCGACAGGGAGGCTCTGGTTCTGCTGAATCCGGGCCAGCACCGGGCGGATACCGCGGCCCTGGGCTGGCGGGAAAAGGGGGTGGCCCTGACCAGTTATTCGGGCCGCTGGTTCTCCGCCGATGGCCGGAAATTTCGTGCCGGCAGCGCGGCAGTGCCCGAAACGGCCGGAAAGACAGCACCGCCACGAAACCTGGCCGAGGAACTGGAACAGCGGAAGGACCGTGAGCTCCTGGACAGCGTCGGTGATGGACCGGCGGACAGTGTGACCGACGAGATTCCCCAGGACCTGCTGGACACCAGTCTCGAGGAGGTGGAACTGGTGGTGCCCGGGGACCAGGTGGAGAGCGGTTCGGTGAACGACGCCCTGTCCATTATCTGTTCAGCCTTCAACGATACCGAGACCCTGCGCTGGGCCGGCGGCCGGTTTCACTTCCGTTTTCCCGACGCAGCCAAGGGGCAGGACCCCTTCAACGAAACCGGGGTGCGCAACTGGCTCCGCTCGCTGGAGCGGCTGCTGCCGGTGCTGGCCTATTTCCTCTCCGCGGAGGAGGGCGGCCAGCAGGATGTTGCGCGCGCCCTGCTCGGGGCGATTGCCGGGGGAGAGGAAGAGGATCCGGAGGCCCCGTCCCTGGCCGAGTATGTGGAGGACCGTTCGCTGATGATCCTCGCCATGGGCGAGAAATACGGGGTGGAGGTCCGCGAGGTCTGCGAATCGCTGGCCGCCACCTTCTCCCACCAGCTTCCCGAGCACTTCTTCATCGAACCGCAAGAGTTCAACGGACCGCAATGAGCCTCCCGGGCCGACCCTGTTTTTCACGCTGCAGTCCGTGTCCACCGTTGCCCGGGTCCCCGGCCCTTGTTGTATAATGGCGCGGTATGGCAACCGGAAGTTCAATGTTTCACCCGGCGGAGACGCGGCAGGATGTCGTGCCCGCTGCGGCAGCGAGGAGACCGATGAAGCACACCGTGACCTGCCTGGTGAAGAACCAGCCGGGCGCCCTTGCCGACCTCACCGGCGCTTTCTTCGAGAAGGGCATCAACATCTACAGCCTGGCCGTGTCCGAGCGGGAAGAGAGCGAAGTAAGCCGGATGACCATCGTGGTTGAGGCCGAGGAGAGCCAGCTGGACGAGATCGCCAAGGTGGCCGGAGAGGTGGAGGCGGTCACTGCCATCCAGGACCTCTCCGCCGACGAGCTCACCGCCCGGGAACTGCTGCTGCTCAAGGTGCGGGCCACCCCGGAAAACATCCCCAAGATCATGCAGACGGCGGAGATGTTCAGGGCCGAGGTGATCGCGGTGAACAAGACCACCCTGACCCTGGCCCACGTCTCCATCGCCCAGCGCATCGACGGGCTTATCCGCGCGCTGCGCCCGCTGGGCATCGTCCAGCTGGCCCGGTCCGGAATGATCGCCGTCACCAACCGCGAAGCCCCGCCCGCCGGATCCATGAAGGATTGAGCGACGACATCAGGCGAACGGCAACACCAACGACGGGCTGGAGGTGAAGAGACAGTGGACAGCGCCGGAACCGCACCGAATTTTTTCTCTCTGGAAGAGATCCTGAAATACGAGAAGGCCGCGCCGCCCATGCGCATGGCGGTGGCCGCGCCCCACGACTCCATGACTCTGCGGGCGGTGGCCATGGCGGTGCAGCACCGGGTGGCCCTGCCGATCCTCATCGGCTCGCGGGAGATCATCGAGCAGCAGGCCGACGAGGCCGGCCTCGATCTCACCGCCTGCACCATCGAGGACGTGGAGCAGGAAAACCACATCACCCAAGCGGTGCAGATGCTCCACGACCACCGGGCCGACTTCATGATGAAGGGTCTGGTGCAGACTTCCAAACTGCTGCGCACCGTGCTGGACAAGCAGTGGGGCCTCAGCTCCAACCGGCTGCTGAGCCACGTCACCGTCTTCGAGCATCCCCAGGAGCACCGTCTGATCCTGATGACCGATGCCGGGGTCAACGTCAACCCCAACGTGGCGCGAAAGATCGAGATCCTGGAGAACGCGGTGGAGGTGGCCATCGCCCTGGGCATTGCCAAGCCCCGGGTGGCCATCCTGGCCGCGGTTGAAAATGTGCAGCTGCCGGCCATGCCGGCCACCCTGCACGGCGAGCTGATCAAGCGTTACGCTGCCGGCGGTCTGCTCAAGCAGCCCTGCTACGTGGACGGCCCGCTGGCCCTGGACAACGCCGTGTCGCCGGCCAAGGCCGCGGCCAAGGGCATCGGCGGGCCGGTGGCCGGGCAGGCCGATGTGCTGGTCCTGCCCAACATCGAAAGCGGCAACATCTTTTACAAGGCGCTGACCTCGCTCCACGGCGACGAGATGGCCGGGGTGGTGGTGGGCGCCCGCTGCCCGCTGGTGGTGCCCTCGCGGGCCGACTCGCCGATGACCAAGCTCTTCTGCATCGCCCTGGCCTCCTATCTCAGCAGGGGGGGCCATGACCACTGACACCTCGCAGGCCCTGGTCCTGGCCATCAACCCCGGGGCCGTTTCATTGAAACTGGCCCTCTTCCGCGGGCATACCCGGCTGGTGGAGACCGAGGAACCGTTCAGCGGCGGCTCGGAGGAGGTGGTGCGCCACAGCCGGGAACTGCTGGCCTCGCAGGACGTTGAACTGGCCCAGCTCAGCGCCGTGGTGGGGCGGGGCGGCTTTATCGGCCCGGTGCACACCGGCACCTGGCTGGTGGACGAGACGGTGCTGGACAACCTGCGCACCAGCCGCTATGGCCGCCACGCCTCGAATCTCGGCGGCCTGGCCGCCGCGGCCATCGCGCAGCTGGTGCCCTGCCCGGCCATGGTGGTGGACCCGGTCTGCTGTGATGACCTGGACGAGGAGGTGCGGGTCACCGGGCTCCGTGAGATCCGCCGGCGCACCGCCTACCACGCCCTGAACCACGGGGCGGTGGGGCGGCGGCTGGCCGCTGTTCTGGGCAAGCCGTACAACCAGTGCCTGCTGGTGGTGGCCCACCTGGGCAGCGGGATATCGGTGGCCGCCCACCGCCGGGGCCGGGTGCCGGAAGTGAACAACGGCCTGGAAGGGGAGGGGCCCTTCGCTCCCACCCGGGCCGGACAGCTGATGGTGGTGGACGCGGTGCGCCACCTGCGGGATATGCCGGATGACCAGTTCTACCGGCAGGTGACGCGGCAGGGCGGGTTCGTCTCCCTGTTCGGCACCACCGACGCGCTGGAGATCGAAGACCGCATTACCGGCGGCGACCAGCAGGCCGAACTGCTCTACCGGGCCTTTGAATACCGCGTGGCCCGTGAAATCGCCGCCCAGACCGTGTCCCTCGGCGGCCGGCCGGAGGCCATCGGTCTCACCGGCGGGCTGGCCCGCTGGCGGCGCCTGACCAGCGGGGTGGAGCGGCGGGTGGGCTGGCTGGCGCCGGTGCACGTCTTTCCCGGCAGTTTTGAGATGACCGCGCTGGCCGAGGGGGTCCTCCGGGTCCTCGGCGGCGAAGAAGAAGCGCTCAGCGTTCCAGCGGAGCCATGATCCGTCGCCCGGAGTGACCGGGCGACTTCAGTGGGGTAGCAGAGTCGATGAGGAAAATATTCAAGTACACCGTGGTGCCCAGCCTTCCCGAGCGGCTTCAGCCGCTGCTGGAGATCGCCTACAACCTCTGGTGGAGCTGGAACCCGGAAGCCATCGAGCTGTTCCGCCGGGTGGACACCGAGGCGTGGGACGAGTTCCGCCACAACCCGGTGCTGCTGCTGGGCAATATCGCCCCGGAGCGCATGCAGGCCCTGTCCACCGACGAGGTCTTTCTCTCGCACATGGACCGGGCCCACGCGGCGCTGAACCGTTACATGGATTACAAGACCTGGTATGACCGGGTCCATGGCACCAGCCGCGGCCGTATCGGCTACTTTTCCCTGGAGTTCGGCCTTCACGAATCGTTGCCCCTCTACTCCGGGGGCCTGGGTATCCTGGCCGGCGACCACATGAAATCGGCAAGCGAGCTGGGCCTGCCGCTGATCGGTGTGGGACTCTGCTACCGTCACGGCTATTTCCGGCAGTTCCTCAACCGCGACGGCTGGCAGAAGGAGGTCTACGAGGAGAACGATTTCTACAACATGCCGCTGACCCTGGTCCGGAGGGATGACGGGAGCCCGGTGGAGATCGAAGTCCCCTATCCCGAGGGGACGGTGGCGGCCCAGATCTGGCGGATCAATGTGGGGCGTACCCACCTCGTCATGCTCGACACCAACATCGAGCGCAACAGTCCCGCCGGCCGGGAGATCACGGCCCAGCTCTACGGCGGCGACCAGGAAACCCGGATCCGCCAGGAGGTGCTGCTGGGGGTGGGGGGTATCCGGGCGCTGGTCGAACTGGGCCTGGCCCCAACGGTCTGTCACATGAACGAAGGACACTCGGCGTTTCTGGCCCTGGAACGGATCCGGATGCTGATGCAGAACGACGGGCTGCCCTTTGACGAGGCGCGGATCCTGGTGGCGGCGTCGAACATTTTCACCACCCACACCCCGGTGCCAGCCGGCAACGATGTATTCCCCACCGACATGATCACCCGCTATTTCTCCTGGTTCAGCAAGGAGGCGGGGATCACCACCGACGAACTGCTCAATCTGGGACGGCAGCGTCCCGGGGATGCCGCGGAACCGTTCAGCATGCCGGTGCTCGCCCTGCGGCTTTCGGCCCACGCCAACGGGGTCAGCGAACTGCACGGCCAGGTGTCGCGCAAGATGTGGCACGGCATCTGGCCCGAGATCCACCTCGACGAGGTGCCGATCATCCACATCACCAACGGCATTCACACCCGCAGCTGGCTCTCTTCTGAGATCTCGCGGCTCTACGACCGCTATCTCGGACCGCAGTGGCACATCGAACCGGAGAACAACGAGGTCTGGAACCGGGTGGCCAACATCCCCGACTCCGAGCTGTGGCGCAGCCACGAACGGCTGCGCGAGCGGCTGGTGGGCTTTGCCCGCCGCCGGCTGCGCAACCAGCTGGAACGGCGGGGCGTGCACCGCACCTGGGTGCTGGAGGCCGAAGAGACCCTGGACCCCGAAGCCCTGACCATCGGTTTTGCCCGGCGCTTCGCCTCGTACAAGCGGGCCACCCTGCTGCTGCGGGACCGCGAGCGCCTGGCCCGTCTGCTGGGCGACCCGGACCGGCCGGTGCAGTTCATCTTTGCCGGCAAGGCCCACCCGCGGGACAACGAGGGCAAGGAGTTTATCCGCCAGGTGATCCACATGCTCCAGCGGGAGGATTTCCGGCGCCGCATTGTCTTTATCGAGGACTACGACATCATGGTGGCCCGCTACCTGGTCCAGGGGGTGGACGTCTGGCTGAACAACCCCCGCCGGCCGCTGGAGGCCAGCGGCACCAGCGGGATGAAGGTGCCGCCCAACGGCGGGATCAACCTCAGCGTCCTCGACGGCTGGTGGTGCGAGGGGTTCAACGGCAGCAACGGCTGGGCCATCGGCAGCGGCGAGGAATACGAAGACCACCACTACCAGGACGAGGTGGAGAGCCAGGCGCTCTACGACCTGCTGGAGCGCGAAGTGGTGCCGCTGTTCTACGACCGGGGGAGTGACGGTTTGCCCCGGGAGTGGATCAAGACCATGAAGGCCTCGATGATGACCGTGGGACCCGAGTTCAACACCAACCGGATGATCGAGCATTACACCGAACGCTTCTACCAGCCTTCGCTGCTGCAGTGGAACTGGCTCACTGCCAACAACATGGCCGAAGTCAAGCAGCTGACCCTCTGGCGCCGCAACATCGTCGACCTCTGGAAGGACGTGGTGGTGGACGGGGTGGAGACCGACACCTCGCGGGAGTTCAGCGTGGGGCAGGATATCCCGGTGCGCCTGCGCCTCCGTCTGGGCCGGGTCAGTCCGGAGGATGTGCAGGTGGAGATGCTCCACGGCAAGCTGGACGCCACGGGGAACATTGCCGATGGCGAGCCGTCGCCACTGACCTTCGAGAGCGTCGACCAGGGGAGCGGGGTCTCCAGCTTCAGCGGCACGGTGCCCTGCCGCCAGAGCGGGCAGAATGGCTTCTCCATCCGGGTGCTGCCGTACCGCATCGGGCTGAACAACCCCTTTGAGCTGGGTCTCGTCATCTGGTGGTGAGATGATCTTCGGGAAGCAGCAGCGCAGGCCTGGACTTCCGGTGGTCCTGTTGTCCCTGCTCCTTCTATGCGGCCCGGCCGCAGCCCTTCTGGGGGCCGGGCCTGACTCCGGGGCCTACTCCACCTACGACGGGAGCTTCCCGGGCAGCCTCATCGCTGCCCGGCCGGCCGACATCAACGGCGACGGGCTCACCGACCTGCTGCTGGTCACCGGGCTCTCCGCCGGCAAGCAGCACTTCGAGACGGTGACCCGGGGCAACGCCATCTTCGCCGAGCTGGTGGCCTACCAGGTGAAGGAGAAGAAGGCCGCCGCGCTGGTCCAGCAAGCTGGCGGGGCCTTCGCCTTCCTGGGGCAGCCCTTGCCCCTGGACGAGCGCTACATCGCCTTCGACCTGGCCGACCTGGACGGGGACGGACTGCAGGACCTGCTGCTGCTGGACGACGACGGTGTGGAGGTCCGCTACCGGGTGGACGGCGGCTGGATGGAGGACGGGGCGCGGCTGGTGCAGACCCGCACGACATTCAGCGGCTGCCGGCAGTTTTTCGGCGGCATGCGCTTTCTTCACGACCTGGACGGTGACGGCCGGTCCGACCTGGTGCTCCAGCGCTACGGGGAGACCCTGGTCCGTTTCGCCCCCCTCAGCGCCGGCGGGACTGAGCAATCGACGGGGCCGGAATCGGTTCTCCCGGCCGGAATCTCAAGCCACAGCTACGGTGGAAACCGGCTGGTCACCAGGTTTCCCGTGCCCACCCCCCAGGACTGCAACGGCGACGGCCTGCTGGACATCCTCTTCCACATGCCGGACGACGTGCTGGTCTTTGTCCAGCAGCCGGGACGGTCCTTTACCGCCGAGCCGCAGAAGATCACCTTCCCCGAGGCCGGAGAGGGGGAGGAGCGCGCCGGGCGCCACTTCGGCGACATCACCGGGGACGGCATCGCCGACATACTGGTCTTTCACACACTTGAAAAAGACGATAGTTTTCGCGAGGAAAAGAATCCCAAGACCTTTGTGGAGCTCTTTCCGGGCAACGCGGAGCTCCAGTTTCCGGACGGCCCGGTTTCCCGCAGCCTGATCCGCGGCATGGTGGCCGCAGATGCCGGCGAAGACAGCGAGATGCTCCCCTCGTTCATCGACCTCAATGGCGACGGGCTCCTCGACATCCTCGGCATCTCTTTCGACGTGGGGATATTCCAGCTGGTCAAGCTGGCCACGGTGCAGAAGATCACCCTGGAGATCTTTTTCAAGAACTACCTGCAGAACGAGAACAACGGTTTTCACGGGATCGCGGTGCACGAGGTGAAGGAGAAGATCCGCATCAACTTCCGCGACCTGGAGATGCCCGAGTTCCCCTTCTTCTCCGGTGACTTCAACGGTGACGGGATCAGGGACTACATCCGCTTCGAGGGCGGGTCTTCCCTGGGAATCCATTTTTCCGCTGGCGACGGGACCTACTCGAAAAAACCGGACCTCACGTTCAGCCTGCCCCGCGAGGCCCGCGACCCGGACCTGCTGCTGGTCAACCATCTCAACGGCGACCAGAAAAGCGACGTGGTGGTGTTCAAGGCGGGCCTGGGCAAAGAGGAGCAGTTCCGGGTGGTGATCTACACCTCCAGCACCGGCGGGGAGGAGTGATGAAGAGAGCTGGACGATCACCAGCCCTTGTCCTGGTCCTCTGCGCGGCCCTGGCCCTGCCGGCCGCCATACCGGCCCTGGCCGGGAGCGGCACGGCCTCCTTTGAGAGCCGCACCCTTGCCGTTGAGGCCCCGGTGCTTAAGTCCTTCCTCCAGGATCTGGACCAGGACGGGCTGCCCGATTTCGCCTTCCTGGCCGAGGACCGGCGCTTCGTGCTCTTCTTCCAGGAGGATGGCGCCCGGTTCCGCCGTGAGGAGGCCTCCTGCACCATTCCCGAGGGCTGCGGCTCCATCGACCTGGCCGATGTGGACGGCGACGGGGTACCCGACATCTGCTTCACCGTTGACGGCCGTCGGCTGGTGATGATCCGTTCCGCCGGCCGACGGCAGTTCTGGCACGAGCTGGCTGCGGCCGGGAAGGTGGACGGTTTCGAAGCGCTGGAGAAGGCCCTGGACGGCAGCGGCGCCGGCTGCGAGCCGTTGTTGGCCATGCCGCTCACCGATTCCCTGCACCGCAGCCCCGACCTGATGTGGGATCTGGACGGCGATGGCCGCCAGGACCTGATCTACCCCCGATTCATGGGCCTTGACGTCCATTTCAACCGGGCGGGAAAGGACGGGTCGGCCGGGGCGCCGTTCTCCACCCCGTACCGTCAGTTTCTGACCCGCGGCCCGCAGGTGTCGCTGCGGGGAAACCGGGTCAGGGTCAGCCGCGAACTGCCGCAGCCCACCGATCTGGACGGCGACGGCCTGCCGGAAATGCTGTTCGAGCCACGCCCGCTGAACGGCATGGGCCAGCTGGAGTGCGACTGGTACCGCTTTTCCCCGGACAACGGTATGTTGCAACAGGAGGTCCAGCAGCTGCAGTTCGGCCTGGGGGAATCGGTCACCGATTACCTGCTGGACGATCTCAACGGTGACGGAACGCCTGACCTGGCGGCACTGAGCACCAGCTTCAACATGGACGACCCAGCGGGCGGCAAGGGTACGGTATCCAGCGGCGGGGGCAGTTTCTTCGAGGAAAAGGAACTGCGGGTCTGGCTCTCCACCGGGCCCGGAGCCCCCATGGGCCGTCAGCCGTCAGGGCAGTGGACCAGCCAGATCAACATCTGGCAGGAGGCGCTGATCCGCCACACCGACCTCACCGGCGACGGGACGGCCGACCTCTGCATCTTCTACTACAAGGGGTTGATCAACGCCAAACTGGTGGTGGACATCTACCCCGGGCAGGGCAAGGGCCTGTTCGGGGAGCGGGTAAAGGGCCAGAAAATCAGCTTCGACTCGGCCCGGCGGGAATCCATATTCCCCGACAGCGACATGGACGGGGACGGCCTGGATGACCTGGTGCTGCTGGCCGACTCCAAGGTGCGGATCCACCTCCGGAACCCGGCCGGCAGCAAGGATCCCTTCTCCTCAAAACCCTGGGCCGTGCTGGACCAGCGGCCCGGAACAGAGGAGCAGGACGAGGACGGGGAGACGGTGACCATGAGACTGGGGTCCACCGGCTCTGACATCTCCTTCAGCTCCAACCAGCTCGGAGGGCTCCGTATCGTCGATCTCAACAACGACGGCCGGCAGGACCTGGTGCTGGTCAACCGGCCCGACGACTGGGACCAGGAGGACCTGGGCCGTCCGCCGGTAACCCTGCTGCTGCATCTGGCCCGGTAGGGATCTCTCCCGGTCTCAGTTCGCCACGCGGATGGTCCGGTGCATCATTTCGCGGGTTTCACCCTTCTCGCCGGTGGCCCGGACGTGAAGCAGGTGGTAGCCGTCGGCCAGCTTCCGCTGCACCAGCCGCCGGTTGCGCTCCTTCCGCCGCCGATTGTAGGCCTGTAAAGGGTTCATCGGCTGCTTTTAATACCTCCATGCCCTTCATGCATTATCCATGAAAGACAAGCGGGTACAAAAAAGCCGGAGCGCTTTCGCGCTCCGGCTGGATACATCGGTCTGAGCTTTCAGCCTAGTTGGCGGCGATGAAGTCCTTGAGGAACTTGGTGCCCACAGACTTGGGCCGGGTGATCGGCACGCCAAGCGCACGGTTGAGGATCATCTGCGAGCACATGCCCATGGCACGGGACACGCTGAACAGCACGGTGTAGTACTCGAACTCCTTCAGGCCGTAGTGGTAGAGCAGGGCGCCGGAGCCGGCATCCACGTTGGGCCAGGGGTTCTTGGCCTTGCCGTGCTCCTTGAGCACGCCGGGGACCACGTTGTAGACCCGGTCCACGGTCTGGAAGACCGGGTCGTCGGCCATGTACTTCTGGCCGAAGGCCACAAAGGCGGTGAAGCGGGGGTCGGTGACGCGCAGCACGGCGTGGCCGTAACCGGGGATCACCTTGCCGGAGTTCAGGGTCTCCCAGGCGTAGTCCTTGATCTGTTCCTCGGTGGGGGCGCCGCCGAACTTCTCGATGGTCTCCAGGACCCACTTCAGGCACTCCTGGTTGGCCAGGCCGTGCAGCGGGCCGGCCAGGCCGTTGAGGCCGGCGGAGACGGCGTAGTAGACGTCGGAGAGGGCCGAGCCGACGGTGTGGCAGCTGAAGGCGCTGACGTTGCCGCCCTCGTGGTCGCAGTGCAGGGTGAGGTAGAGGCGCATGCAGTCGTAGAAGTCAGGGGCGTCGTTCCCCATCATGTGGGCGTAGTTGGCGCCCCAGTCGAGCTTCGGGTCCGGAGCGATCAGGTCGCCCTTCTCGTAGCGGATGCGGTAGACGCCGGCGGCGATGCCGGGGAGCTTGGCCAGCAGGTTCAGCGAGTCTTCCAGGGTCGGTTCCCAGTACTCGGTCTTGACCATCCCCTCGGTGTATCTTTTACGGAACACCGACTCGCGCTCCATGCAGAGGATCGCGGTGTCCAGCATGGCCATGGGGTGCGAGTCCTTGGGCATGGCGCGCAGGACGTCCCAGACGTAGTCGGGCACGACACAGCGGGAGGAATACTGGGCCGCCAGGTCCTTCTTGGCCGCATCGTCGGGCATTTCACCGATCAGCAGCAGGTAGAAGATCTCCTCGGGCAGCATGTCGGCGGGGCCTTCCAGGAGGGGCATGCCGCGGATGATCAGACCGGTGTCCGGCTCCACCAGCGAAGTGTCGCAAACCATCCCCTTGACACCGCGCATGCCGCCGTAGGCCTGGGCAATGGTGCACTCGGAGATGACCAGGGAACCGTGCTCCTTGATGATACCTCTCATCTCATCCCTCAAGCCGGGAATCATGGAGGCAAGTTTGTCATGGATTTGGGACATGGTAAACGTTCCTTTCTGCCAACAATGGTGGCTGGTGGACGAAGCAGATGCCCGTCCGTTTCGAGCGTGCCGGCCGATGGTTCGGTCCAGGCAGGTCAATATTGATGAATCCGCATACTGAAGCAGCTTCGGCAACGCCACCCCGGGACGTGGCCCGGGAATGGGCATCACCACGTAAAGCAATAGAAATGTAGAACCGGATTTTAATTCAACCGCAGGAAAAGTCAAGATGCCCGAATCCTGAGAAAAACGGTATGGAATGGTCAGAAGAAAAAAAAGCCCGGCCGTTTGACGACCGGGCCTTTGGATATCGGTGGAATGGAGGGTCAGCTCAGCTCACCGCGGGACAGCTCACCCACCAGTTTTTCCACCAGCTGGCCAATGCGCTGGAGGTTTTCGCCGGTGGAGGCCCCGAGGTGTGGAGTGACCAGGATGTTGTCCAGGCCGATCAGGGGCGAGCCCTCGGGCGGCTCCTTCTGGTAGACGTCGATGGCGGCATAGCGGATGGTGCCGGCTTTCAGCGCCTCAGCCAGATCGCTTTCGTTGATCACCTTGCCCCGGGCGGTGTTGATGATCACGGCGTTGGACTTCATCAGGGAGAGGGTCTCCCGGTTGATCAGGTCCTTGGTCTCTTCGGTGAAGGGGATGTGCAGCGAGATGAAGTCCGAACCCTTGAGCACCTCCTCCAGGGAGGTCAGCTGGGCGATCTCGTGGGTTTTGACGTAGGGGTCGTAGGCGATGACGTTCATCCCGAACGCCTTGGCCCGCACGGCCACCTCGGTGGCAATGCGGCCGACCCCGATGAGGCCCAGGGTCTTCTTGTAGATCTCGGCGCCCTTGAGGCTCTTTTTCTCCCACTTGCCGGCGTTGGTGGAGTTGTGGGCCTCCACGATGCGGCGCTGGATGGTCAGCATCTGGGCCATCACCAGCTCGGCCACGGCGATGGCCGAAGCCGAGGGGGTATTGTGGACCAGGATGCCCTTTTCCTTGCAGTACGCGGTATCGATGTTGTCGATGCCCACGCCGCCGCGGATGATCAGCTTGAGATTCGGTGCGCTGTCGATGAATTCCTTGTTCGGCTTGGTTTTGCTGCGCACCAGCAGCACGTCGGCGTCCTTGAGCTGGCTCATGTCCTCGGACACCACTTCGCCGTACTTGGCCAGCTTGTCCGGCAGGTCCTCACCAAACTTGTCGGCGATGAGAATCTTCATTTCGAAGCCCTCCAGAAATCGTCAGAAAATCAGAAGTGAAATCGCACCCCGGGCCACGGCCGCGGCCGGTGGCGCGACATGGTCGCCCTACCGGGAGAGCGCATTGTAATAACGCCACCGGGGCAAGTCAACCGGCTGAAAAGTCGTCGGCCAGGGCCGCCACGGTGACCCACATCAGGGCCAGGCCCAGGTGGTTGTCATGGAACAGCCGGGAGAGGAAGAGCACTGCCAGCAGGGTCAGCGAGCCGCAGGCCAGCATCATGCAGGCGCTGTTGCGCTGTTTCTGCAGCAGCAGCAGGCCGGCGGCCAGGGGCAGGCCGATGAGGATGATGGGGATGATGAAGGGGAAGTAGTCGTTGCGGGTCTCCACCAGCTGGAAGTAGAGCACCAGGTTGGCCGCGCCGAACCCCGGGGTGCCGCCCAGCGGGTAGTTCAGTTCGCTGCTGCCGGCGTTGAAAAAGAGGGTGTCGTCCAGAAAGGCCGCCGGGTCCCAGGCCAGGAAGGGCAGGGTGACCAGGAGGCAGACCCCGGCGAAGAGCAGCCAGCGTCGCCAGTGGGACGCCGCCGAGCGCAAGAGGTCGGGCAGCGGGCGTCCCGCCGACCCGCTGCCGGCCAGCAGCAGCAGGTAGAAGGGCAGAAAAACCCAGATGAACTGCTTGGTGCAGCAGCCCAGGGCCAGCAGGACCAGCGAGGCGCCGGGCCTGGCGGTCTTCAGGGCCCAGAGCGAGGCCACCAGCAGCAGGAAGGGCAGGATGTCGTTGCGCCCCTCGATGAAGAAGGGGGTGAAGTAGGGGTTGAGGAACACTGCGGCCACCAGCAGCCGGCGCCTCGGGCCGCTGCCGGCCAGCCGGCAGAGCAGCCAGCAGGCCAGGGCCGCGGCCAGCAGGTGGAACAGCCGCTGGTCATACCAGCCGAGGATCATCTGGGAGGCCAGCTTCAGCGGCAGGCCGGCCAGCACGGAAAAGGGCAGGTAGGGCAGGTGGTGCATGATGGGGACGGCCCCGTAGTTCAGCCAGTAGTTGGTGGAGAGGTTGTTCTGCTCCACCTCGGTGCCCCGGTAGTCCACGGTGTAGGGGTTCTCTCCCCGGAGCAGGAAGTCCATGGCCGCTTCGGTCTGCAGCACTCCGCCGTCATGGGTACCCTGCAGGGTTCCCACGTAGCG
This sequence comes from uncultured Acidobacteriota bacterium, assembly GCA_963836075.1. Lineage (GTDB taxonomy): Bacteria > Acidobacteriota > JAQAZP01 > JAQAZP01 > JAQAZP01 > JAQAZP01. The sequence goes on along the minus strand of CAWIIB010000001.1, from coordinate 465,040 downwards.
CAGCCCCATGCTGTAGAGCGTGGGGTAGACCACGAACAGCGCCAGCAGGGCGGCCAGCAGCCAGGATTTGCTGCGGCCGGCGTGGGCGCGGAAAAAACCGCCCAGCGCTGCCGGGCCGGGCAGCGGACCGCGGCGGGCGGCGCCCCCCAGCAGGTCGGTGGCCAGGTAGAGGATCAGCAGCAGGGTGCCGAGACAGGTCAGCAGGCCATTGAAGTGGTCATAGGCGAAATAGGCGGTGGAGGGGTGCAGCGCCTCGAGGAAGCCGAAGAGGCGATTCCTGCCGGCCAGCAGGGCGGCGAGGTTGGAGTTGGTCTGCAGCAGCCCGGGAAAGGCGGTGATGGAGAGGAGCAGCACCACCAGTGCCTCCAGGGAAATAACGGGGCCGGTGTGCGGCTGCGCTTGGTCAGGGCTGGTCATCTCTGCTCCCTCCGGCGTTACGCGGGCGATAGACGAGAAAATCCTCGATCTCGGTTTCCAGAACATAGTAGCGGGAAATGAAGCGGTCAAGTTCAGGGAATTCCCTGAGCAGACCGGCGGAGTCCAAAGTGGATCCGGTCACTGCCGGCATGGCGTCCCGGCGCAGCACCAGGATGCGGGCCGGCGGTGCGGCGGACAGGGTTTCCAGCAGCTCGTCCCGCCACCCGGGCATCTGCCAGCGGCTGGCCAGTGGTTGGTGGCTCACGAAACGGCTGGCCGGCACCCGCTGGGCCAGAAAGTGGACCAGGGTCTCGTAGCCCCAGATAAAAACCGTGTCAGTGGGGCCGGTGTTTTCCTTGAGGTAGTCGGCCATCTCCAGGTCGGCGGCGAGGGAGAAGTCGGTGCCGTCGCTGTATGTCGAGAGATTCTTGCCCGGCTCCGTGACCGGGGCAGCGCCCATGGCAGCTGCCCGGTCCTGCCGCTGCTGGCTGTGGTCGAGTATGAAGGGCAGGGCAAGGAAGATGACGATGACCACCGCTCCGCCGCGGCGGCGGGACTTCTCGTCCCCCCGCACCCGGCTGGAGAGGGCCCGGGCCAGGGCAGCGGCGGTGCTCCCGGCCAGCAGGGCCAGCGGCAGGTAGAGCGGCTGGTAGTGGTAGAGGAAGAACTTGCCCTGGACCCAGATCACCACCAGGGAGAGCAGGAACCAGAGCGGCAGGACGAACCGCCCGGCGCTCTTTTTCGAGCCGAGACAGACAACCAGCCCGGCCAGGGCGAGCCACTTGAGCGGCAGCAGGCCCGATCCGGGCAGAAAGAACCCGGCAAAGACCTTCAGCCCGTGAGCCAGCAAACCGGGGGAGGCGGTGATGGCGGCGTAGCGCGGGGCAAAGACAAAGAGGGTCTCCACCATCTGACCCCAGGCGCCGCCCGTGGCGAACCAGATCCCGGTGAGCAATGGTACAAGCAGGGCCCCGCCAGTGAACCAGGCCAGCAGGGGCAACCGGCGAGGTGTGTTCTCTGCCCCCCGGGACCGGAGCAGCAGCGGCAGGCCGCAGGCCAGGGGCAGGATGTTGGGGAACTTGAAGACGAAGACCAGGCCGATGCAGAGACCGGCCATGGCGGCCAGCAGCGTTGACCGGCGCGTTTCGGTTCCGCTGAGGGCACCCAGCGAGAAGTGGATGCTGAGCACCAGGGGCAGCATCAGGAAGCTCTCGGCCTGGGCGGTGTGCCAGTAGTTGAGGTAGTGCGCAAGAAAGACCAGAAAGTAGGTGGCGCCCAGAGGTCCGGCCGCGGGTAGCTCGGGCAGCAGGCGGCGGCCCAGCCGGGCCAGCACCAGGGCGGTGGCGGCGAGAAAGAGCAGTTCCAGTACCCGCACCCCCCACATCACCCGGCCGAAGAGTGCCAGCGCCGCGCGGAAGACGAGGAAGATCCCGGGAGTTTTCAGGTCCCAGGCGTCGGCATAGGGCATGCCGCCCCGGGCCATGGCTTCGGCCACCACCATGTACATCCCGTGGTCCCGGGCGAAGGGGTAGTAGAGCAGGGGCGCGAGGATGTACAACGCCAGGAGTGCCAGGCCGGCTCCGATGAACAGCCCGGCGGTCCTGGAGTTGATCGTCTGCATGGGTCTCCCGAGGGATGTTCGGTGTTGGCGATGGTCCGTGCCGTTGCATTCTAGTAAGGCCCCGCGAGAACTGTCAACGGATGGAAAAGTAGAGAAATTGTGGACGTTTACCTGTTTCTGCTGTAAACACCACCGTTGCCCGGGGATGATCAGACAGCAGAAACAGGTAAACGTCCACAATTTCCCGAATTCCCGTATTGCACCGTCAGGATGGCAGCAGTATGATGCGCACGGATAATTACGGGTTGAAAGGAATCTGCGAATGCGCATCGTATTTGCCTGTTCGGCGTTTGAACTGCTCGGGGTTGGATACATGTCGGCACTGCTCAAGGAGCGGGGCCACGACGTGCGCCTGGTCTTCGACCCCGGCCTGTTCGACGACACCTTCAGTTACAACCCGCGCATGGCCCGTCTTTTCAGCTACCAGCAGAACACCATCAAGCAGATCCTGGAGCTGGAACCGGACCTGCTGGCCTTTTCGGTGGTGCGCGCCACCAGCCAGTGGGCCATCGAAGTGGCCACCGAGGTCAAGCAGCACCTTGAGGTGCCAACGGTTTTCGGCAACATCCACGCCACCTCGGTGCCCGAAGAACTGCTGGCCCATCCCTGCGTGGACTTCGTCATCCGGGGCGAAGGCGAGTTTGCCATGCTCGACCTGGTGCAGTCGCTGGAAAAGGGCGATTTCGACCCCACCATAGAGAACCTCTCCTTCCGCGAGAATGGCGGCATCCGGGACAACCCGCTGCGGCCGCTCATCGACGACCTCGACTCGCTGCCCTTCCCGGACAAGGAGCTCTTTCTCAGCGCCGGCGTCCCGTTCAACTACGGCCACCTGCTGATCAGCGAGCGGGGCTGCCCCAACGCCTGCACCTTCTGCTACAACAATGTGGTCAAACGGGCTTACGGCTTTCCCCGAAACTACGTCCGGAGGCGCAGTCCCGGGAACGTGGTGGCCGAGCTCAAGTGGGCCAAGGAGAAATACGGAATCCAGGTGGTGCGCATGGCGGCCAACAACTTCACCTCCAGCGAGGAGTGGGTGGAGGAGTTTGCCGAGCGTTACGCCGCGGAAAAAGTGCTGGTGCCCTACTGGTGCTACACCCACGTGCGCAACCTCAACGAGCGGACGGTGCGCGCGCTGGAAAAGTCCAACTGCTACCAGGTGGAGTTCGGTATCCAGTCCCTCGACCCCGAGGTGCGGCAGAAGGTGCTGCACCGCACTGAAACCGATGAGATGGTGGAGAGCGCGGCAAAGCTGATGATGAAGTCGAAGATCTTCACCGTGGGCGACTACATCCTCGGCCTGCCCAGGCAGACCACCGCAGAACTGGACAAGCTCTGCCGGTTCTACAACCGGAACCGCATCAACCGCATCCACGTGCTCTGGCTGCACACCTTCCCCGATCTGGAGATTACCAAGATCGCCGAACAGGAGGGGATGCTGGACACCCGGCCCACCCCGGAGAAGCTGAAGGAGATCGAGCGCAAGTCGTATCTGACCCCGGATCTGATCTTCAGCCCGATGTTCAACCGCTACCGCACGGTGCTGATCCTGATCCGCTACCTGCCCCGCAGCTGGATCACCTGGATTCTCGATCACCCCCGGGCGATGCGGATGATGCCCTCGATCCCGCCGATCATCGGCAGCTTCCTGGTCTACCAGTTCGGTGGAGAGAAAAAGTTCGAGCTGATCCGCAAACGGCTCTACCGCCGCTACCGGCATTACACGCTGAAGAAGATTTTCGGCGTGCTTCGCGGAAAGCGGGTCCGCCTGCCCCAGATTCCTTCCATTCCGAAAAACAGGTGGGCCGGGTCCCTGTCCACCATGTTCCCCGTCCCGCTGTCCGAGGGTGTGACCGCGGCCGAACCGTCCCCCCGCACCGGTCCTGACGGTTGTGGCGTCGCTCTGGCCGTGGGCGAGAACGTGGAATCGTCCGGACCGCCAGCGCCATGAAGATTCTGTTCATCGTCCCCCCCGCGGCCCTCGAGGAGCGCTACGGTGCGCTGACCAGCGCCGGAGCGGTGTACCCCTCTTTGGGCCTGGCCTACCTCGCTGCCGTGGCCGAGGACCTGGGGCACACGGTGCGGGTGATCGACGCCGAGGCCGAGGGCCTGTCCATGGCGACGCTGGAGGAGGAGCTGCGACGGGAGCAGCCGCAGCTGATCGGCCTGCAGACCTTCTGCACCACCATTCGCAAGTGCGTGGCCATCTGCGAAAAGGCCAAGACCATCGTGCCCGGTGTGGCCACCGTGCTCGGCGGTGTCCACACCACGCTCTACCCCGATGACGGCATCGGACATCCAGCGGTGGACTACCTGGTGATCGGTGAAGGGGAGCGGACCTTTGCCGAGCTGCTGGGACTCGTCGAAGGTGAAGGTGACCCGGCGGCTGTTGACGGCCTGGTCTGGAAAAGCCCGGACGGGAATACGATACACAACCAGCCCCGGGTACTGATCAAGGATCTGGACCAGCTGCCGTTCCCCGCCCGGCACCTGCTGCCGATGGAGAAATACCGCTCCGGGGCCCAGCTGCGCGGGCGGCGCACGGTGCACCTGATGACCTCCCGGGGCTGCCCCTTCAACTGCGGGTTCTGCTCCAGCCACGAGGTGTTCGGCCGGACCCACCGCTTCCAGTCCACCGCGCGGGTGCTGGCCGAGATCGCCAGGGTGGTTGAAGAGCAGGGGGCCGACGAGATCCAGTTCTACGACGAGTCGTTCACCGCCAACCGCAAGAGGGTGTTCGAACTCTGTGCGGGGCTGAGAAACTCCTTTCCCCGGCTGAAGTGGACCTGCTTCACCCGCACCGACCTGGTGAAGCCCGACCTGCTGCGGGAAATGAAGCTGGCCGGCTGCTACCAGATTTTCTACGGCGTGGAGTCCGGCGTACCCCGGCTGCTGGAGCTGGTGAACAAGCGCATCCCGCTGGAAAAGACCGAACAGGCCTTCCGCTGGACCCAGCAGGCCGGGATCCAGATCACGGCCTCGTTCATCCTGACCCTGCCCACCGAAACGGTGGAGGAGACCGAGCAGTCGATCCGATTCGGCATCAAGCTGAACCCCGAGTTTGTCTACTGGCTGACCTTCGTGCCCTATCCCGGCACCAGGCTTTCCGAGTACGCTCTGGAGGTGGGGACCCTGACCCATGACGACCCGGAGCGCTACAATGTCTTCGAGGATGTCTGTTACCTGCCCGCGGGGCGGGAGCCGGCGGAGATCGAGCGGACCGTGCGCCGCGCCTACCGGCGGTTCTATCTCCGGCCATCGTACCTGCTGCGTCACGGGTGGAAATACCTCTGCCTGCCGCCGGGCAAGATCTTGGGGCTGGCCCAGGGCGGGATGAAGACCCTGGCCGCCGGGATCGGTCTCAGCGGCAACAAGTGAGTTCATCGAGGAGTGATTCGTTGTCCCAGAAACGGAATTTCAGCATCATCGCCCACATCGACCACGGCAAGTCCACCCTGGCCGACCGGCTGATCCAGGCCTCGGGCCTGGTGGAGCAGCGGGAGTTCCGGGACCAGATCCTGGACAGCATGGACATCGAGCGGGAACGGGGGATCACCATCAAGAGCCAGGCGGTGACCCTGCCGCACACCGCGGCAAGACGGCACGCGCTACGACCTGAACCTCATCGACACTCCCGGGCACGTGGACTTTTCCTACGAGGTCTCCCGGGCCCTGGCCTCCTGCGAGGGCGTGCTGCTGCTGGTGGACGCCGCCCAGGGCGTGGAGGCCCAGACCGTGGCCAACCTCTACCTGGCCCTGGAGCACGATCTGGAGATCATCCCGGTGATCAACAAGATCGATCTGCCCTCGGCCGACATCGAGCGGGTCAAGGAACAGATCGAGGCCGACCTGGGCCTCGACTCCGATGGCGCGGTGCTCTGTTCGGCCAAGACCGGGGAGGGGATCGACGACGTCTTCCGGGCCATCGTCGACCTGGTCCCGCCACCAAAGGAAGAGCCGGACGAAGCCGCTCCGGGCCCTGATCTTTGACGCCCACTACGACCCCTTCCGCGGCACGGTGGTCAGCTGCCGGGTTTTCGAGGGCGAACTGAAGGCCGGGGACACGATCCGGATGATGTACAACAAGACCGTCCACCGGGTGGAGGAGGTGGGGATCCACCGTCTGATCCGCGAACCGGCCAAGAGTCTCTGCGCCGGAGAGGTGGGCTACATCATCGCCGGGATCAAGACGGTGGGGGACACCCGCATCGGCGACACCATCACCCTGGACAAGGCCCCGGCCTCCGAACCCCTGCCCGGATTCAAGGAGGTCAAACCGGTGGTCTTCTCCTCGCTCTACCCGGTGGCCTCCGACGACTATCCCGGCGCTGGTGGATGCGCTGGAGAAATACACCCTCAACGATGCGGCGCTGGTCTACGAGAAGGACAGTTCGGCGGCCCTGGGCATGGGGTTCCGCTGCGGCTTCCTCGGTCTGCTGCACCTGGAGATCGTCCAGGAGCGGCTGGAGCGGGAATTCGACCAGTCGATCATCATGACCGCCCCCACCGTGCAGTACCATTTCCAGCTGAACAGCGGGGAAGAGATCACCGTGGACAACCCGGCCCACTATCCCGATCCCATTGCCATCAAGCGCTCCCTGGAGCCCTACTACCGGGCGATCGTTCTCGCTCCCGAACGCTACATGGGGGTGGTGATGGACCTCTGCCGGGACCGGCGGGGGGTCAACCCGCAGTTCAACTATCCCACCCCGGGCCGGCTGGAAATCCGCTGCGACATGCCGCTGGCCGAAATCATCTACGACTTCTACGACAAGCTGAAAACGGTAACCCAGGGCTACGGGTCGTTCGACTACGAGGAGCTGGACTACCGGGAAAGCGACCTGGTCAAGGTCGACATCCTGCTCAACGGCGACAAGGTGGACGCACTGAGCCAGATCGTGCACCGGGACGGAGCGCGGCCCCGGGCGGTGCGGGCCTGCGACCGGCTGAAAGACGAGATCCCCCGGCACATGTTCAAAATCGCCATCCAGGGCGCCATCGGCGGCAACATCATTGCCCGCTCCAACGTCAACGCCTTCCGCAAGGACGTCACCGCCAAGTGCTACGGCGGTGATATCACCAGAAAACGCAAGCTGCTGGAGAAGCAGAAGAAGGGAAAGGCGCGGATGAAGATGGTGGGCAACGTTTCCATCCCCCAGGGCGCCTTCATTGCCGTGCTGAAGACCGAGAAAAAATGACGGGGAGGATTCGATGAATGCCCCGGGCCTCTATGTCCACGTGCCGTTCTGCCGCACCCGCTGCGTCTACTGCGACTTCTGTTCCAGCACCCGGCCGGGGGAAGCGGACCGCTGGCTGGACGCGCTGGCCTTGGAAGCCGAAGCTGCGGCGGGGCAGTGGGACGCCTTTGACACCCTCTACATCGGCGGCGGCACACCCACCGTCCTCCTGCCAACCCAGCTGGAATCCCTGCTGCACGGTCTTTTCCAGTGTTTCAGCTTCCACCCGGAGGTGGACATCACCCTGGAAGCCAACCCGGCGGACCTGGACAGGGACAGCGCCGCCCTGCTGGCCGCCCTGGGTGTGAACCGGGTGAGCCTCGGCGCCCAGTCCTTCGACGACGAGGTGCTGGCGTTCCTCGGCCGGCGGCACCGTTCCGCCGACATCGGCCGTTCCTGCCAACTGCTCCGCACGGCGGGGATCGGGCAGCTGAGCATCGACCTGATCTCCGCCATCCCCGGCCAGACGGTGGAACACTGGCTGGAGACCCTGCGCCGGGCCGTGGAACTGGAATCGGACCACCTCTCCTGCTACCAGCTGACCATGGAGGAGGATACTCCTCTGGGCCGCCGGGTGCAGCGGGGAGAGGTCAAACCACAGGACGAAGAGACCGCCGCTGCCCAGTTCCTCGCCGGGGCGGAACTGCTGGCCGGACTGGGCTACGAACAGTACCGAGGTTTCCAACTACGCCAGGAGCCCCGAACAGCGGTCACGGCACAACATGAAATACTGGCGCCACGTTCCCTGCCTTGGCCTGGGCCCGTCGGCTCATTCCTTTGACGGTGCCCACCGCTGGTGGAACCACGACACGCTGGACACCTGGCTGCAGCGGCTGGAGAGCGGGGGAAGCGCAGTGGCCGGCCGGGAGAGGCTCACGCCTGAACAGCTGGAGATGGAACGCATCGCCCTGGGCCTGCGTCTGGCCGACGGCTTCCAGCAGGGGAGTCTGGCCAATGACCCGGCCGCCGCGGCCCGGCTGAACCACTTTCGGGCCCTGGGGTTGCTCACCCTGGACCTGGGGCTGGTGATTCCCACCCGGCAGGGGATGCTGGTGGCCGATGGCCTGGCCCGGGAACTCTGTCCCTGACTCCCGCCGCGAACCCGCCCTTTGACTTGGGTCTCCTGAATGGCTATATTCCTTCAGGGTGAAAACGTGCTGGCGGAGTAGCGGGATACAGGTAGCACAGTGGACGGTCTCCCATCCTTTGAACAGTTTCTGGCCACATCCACGGTCCAGATACCACTGCTGTCGTTTGTTCTCGACCTGGTCCTGGCCGGCCTGCTGGCGGCGATCCTCGGAATCGTTTACAAACGATTCGGGACGGCGCTCTCCAATCGAAAGCTGTTCGCTCGAAATTTTCTTCTCCTCTCCATGACGGTGATGTTGATCATCACCATCGTCAAGTCATCGCTGGCCCTCTCCCTCGGCCTGGTGGGCGCGTTGTCCATCGTCCGCTACCGGGCCGCAATCAAGGAACCGGAAGAGCTGGGGTATCTCTTTCTGGCCATCTCCATCGGGTTGGGCCTGGGGGCCAATCAACGGATGATCACCATCGCGGCCTTTGCCGTGATTGTGGGGGTCATCTGCTGTCGCGGCCTGTTCGGTAAACGAGAAGAATCTGCCAACCTGCATCTGATCGTAGCCACGAAAGAGAGGGAGAAGCCGGGGCTGGCGGAGATCGTCAGTACGCTCTCTCCCTACTGCACAACGGTGAGCCTCAAGCGCTATGACCAGAACGAACGCGGCCTGGAGGCCTCGTTCGCGGTGGAGTACAAGGACTTCGATCAGCTGGAAGAAAGCCGTGAAGCGCTGAGCAAACTCCACAGCACCCTCTCCATCACACTGCTCGACAACAAGGGCTTGACCTGACATGGCATGATCATCAAACGGGCCGGATCAGCTTCATCCTCCCTGGTGAAAGCCCTCTTCACCCGACGGTGGCTGACGGCGACCGTCGGCCTCGTCCTCCTTTCCCTGATCATCCTCGCCAGCATCTACTACGGCATGCATCTGGTGAAGTCCGGGCAGTCCACCACGCTGCGGGCCTGGGCCGCCGGCCTGGCCGATGCAAAACTCAGAGTGATTCCACACTACATCGACGGGTTGGCCGCGCAGCCCGAACGTTTGGACATCAATATCGGGATCAAGGAGTACCAGAAACTGCTCTACAAGCGGCAGGAAGCCCTGGAGGCCGGCATCCTGATCTCGAAAAGCACCGACTGGGTGCCGGCGGAAATTGTCCACCGGGGAGAGACGTACAAGGTGGATCTTCGACTGAAGGGGGACCTTCAGGATCACTGGCGACGGATCGACAGATGGTCCTACAAGGTCAAGGTCAAAAAGGGGAAGACCATTCTTGGCATGAAGCGTTTTGCGCTTCAGGATCCGCAGACACGGGAGTACATGAACGAGTGGGTGATTCACCGCCTGCAGAAGGAACTGGGACTGGTGGGCCTGCGCTACGAATTTGTCGATGTGACGGTGAACGGGGTACACAAGTCGATCTATGCCCTGGAAGAGAACTTCGACAAGAGACTGCTCGAAAGTAATGATCGACGTGAAGGGCCGATCCTCAAGTACGATTCGTGGTTCTACTGGGTGGGCCATCAGGGGTTGGCGCCGGAGCTGGCAGGCTCGGCGGTGTCGGTCTACCAGGAGAACCGCGCAGCCGGCGATACCGACCTGTCACGGCTGCACGAGGTTGCCCGCTCTCTCCTGGAACAGTACCGCCGGGGTGAGGCCCGGGCCGCGCAGGTCTTCGACCTGCAAAAAATGGCCGCCTATTTCGCGCTGGTGGACCTCACCGGTTACTACCACGCCACGACGGTGGACAACCAGAAGTTCTACTACAATCCGGTGACCGGATTGATCGAACCCATCGGCTACGATTTCAACAAGCTCCTGCCTTTGCCGCACCGGGTGCGCTCGCTGGGCGAACAGATCCTTCCCACGCTGGACGGTCAGCGAGACCGGATGGACTGGCGCAGCGGCCTTTTCCTCGACGAGCAGTTCTATCTGTACTACATCGAAGCCCTGGAAAAGATATCGAAGGAGAGGTTTCTCGATGAGTTCTTCGAACATTGTGGTGCTGACTATGATGACGCGCTGGCCATTCTGCACCGCAGTGTCCCCTGGTATTCGTTTGCCGGTGAGGCCATTCTGCGCCGGAACCAGAAATACCTCCGGCGGGTGATCAATCCCCAACGTTCACTGCAGGCCTACCTGGAGCGGCCCATTGGTCAGACGTCGACGATTACCGTGGGTGTGCAGAACATCCATGCTCTGCCAGCGGAAATCATCGCCCTGAGCATCGGTGGCACCGAGCACCCGCTGCCGGTGGCCACTGTCGTGCCCGGCTATTCGGCCGAAAACCCGATCCGCTTCACGGTGATCGATTTCGTCCCTGGTCCGGAGGTCCCCGGCTCGGTTGAGGACAGTTCGAACCCGAAACTGATCTACCGTATCCAGGGCAGCAGCAATCTCCGGGAAGAGCGTATCCATCCGTGGCCGGCGGTGGATCATGCGGTCCGCGAACCGGATATACCACGGAGCCCGGCCAATGCGGAAACATTCAGCTGGGTGACCCTGGACAGCGCGGGGAAGACGATTACCTTCGCCCCGGGCCAATGGGTGCTGGAGGAAAGCTTGATTGTGCCGCCGGGGTATCTGGTCCGGGCCGGCGAGGGGTTCCAGGTGGACCTGCGGAACAGGGCCATGATCCTGTCCCGATCCCCCCTCTGCTGGAAGGGAAGTGAGGAACAACCGATTCGCATCCGTTCCTCGGACTCCACCGGGCAGGGCGTGGCGGTGCTCTCGGCACAAGCCCCATCTGAATTGTCGTGGGTCGAGTTTGACAACCTCGGCAACCCCTCCCGCCATGGCTGGTCGCTCAGCGGAGCGGTGACCTTTTATGAGTCACCGGTGGAAATAGATAACTGCTACTTTGTCGACAGCCGATGCGAGGACGCGCTGAACACGATGCGAGGCACCTTCTCCATCGAGAGAGCCTGGTTTGTGAGGAGCCGGTCCGACGCCTTTGACGCGGATTTTTGTAAAGGCAGCATGGACAGCGTCAGTTTTATTGACTGCGGCAATGATGCCATCGACGGGTCGGGAAGCGAGATCACGGTTCACCGGCTCCGGGTGGAGCGGGCCGGAGACAAGGGTTTGAGTGCCGGTGAGAACAGCCGCCTGGTGGTTTCCCTTGCAACAATTGAAGATACCGACATCGCGGTGGCATGCAAGGACCGCTCGAGGATCGAAATGGAAAACGTGGAACTACGGGGGAACCGGCTCTCCTTTGCCGCGTTCCAGAAGAAAGCGGAGTTCGGGCCCGGGGAAATTCTGGTCCATGGCCTGAAGGTGGGGGACACGGAGCCGGCGTATCTTGTTGAGCAGGGATCCCTGCTGATTATCGACGAGCGGATCATTCCCCCCAACCGGGAGGGTGTCAAAGAGGATCTGTATCGGGATGAGTAAGGCAGGGCAGCGGGACGGGCAAACTCCCATGAGCGCACCACACCCTGAAAACCAGGGCAAGACCTGGCGCTATGAACGAAAGTTCTACCTGCGCGATTCCGGCAGGGCCGAGGTGGAAGCGCATGTTCGCCTGAACCCGGGCCTGTTTCGTGAAATCCATCGTTCACGATGGGTCAACAACATCTATCTCGACTCTGAGAGTCTTCATCGCTTCCGCGACTCCGTTGCCGGGCTGCCCGTACGAGACAAGGTAAGAATCCGCTGGTATGGTGAGCTGTTCGGCCATGTGGGGAACCCGGTGCTGGAGATCAAGAAGAAGCGGGGCCTGGTGGGCAGAAAGAAGTCTTTTGCCCTGGCTCCGTTCACCCTTGACCAGACCCTCGACCGGGCAGCGGTGCGCGAGCTGACCAAGGTGTCCGGTCTTCATCATTCCACACCCGCTCTGCTCAATCGTTACCGCAGAAAATACTTCCTCTCCTCCGACGGTTCGTTCCGGATCACCGTGGACTCCGAATTTGAATATTTCCGTCTGGGCCCGAACAACAACAGCTTGGACCACCGGACGTTCAATGACCGGGATATCGTTCTCGAACTGAAATACGGCGTGGACCGCGAAGAAACCGCTGCGCTGATCACCGGCGGCTTCCCCTTCAGAATAACCAGCAGTTCCAAGTATGTACGGGGTGTGGAAGAAACTGCCCTGTAGCGAACCGGAAATCGCAGGGAATCGGTATGCTTGGCAGATGGCTCCCTCTGCTCACTGCGGCCGGCAAAGCTTGCATGCTATGGTGTTTCCCTGGATTAACGCTGGGCAACAGGTGGTGATGGCTTCCAGTGGAACTTGAATGCGCACCGCTGAACTCCATATATTGCTTCTCAATGGAAACGCCTGCTTCGAGCCATTCGCTCAGAGCAGTCTGTCCAGCGAGGCTCTTTTTCCGGTCTGCTAACAAAAAGGGGGAAACATAATGCAGGGAGCCGCGACCCGCAGCAGGACGCCGATTCATCTCTGGATCATCGGTGTGATCTCGCTCCTCTGGAACGCCATGGGGGCCTTCGACTATCTGGCGACGGAACTGCAGCTGGAATTTTACATGAGCCAGTTCACCGAGGCGCAGCTGGAATACTTTTACGGTTTTCCGGTCTGGATGACCGCCTTCTGGGCCTTTGCCGTATGGGGAGCCCTCGTCGGCTCCATCGGGCTGCTGCTGCGCAAGAAGTGGGCGCTGTGGGCTTTTGCCGTTTCTGCTTTCTCCATGGTGATGACCACCATCTACAACTTCGGCATGAGCAACGGCGCCGAGATCATGGGCCAGGCCGGCATGATCTTTTCCGCCGTGATCTGGGTCACCGCCTTCTTCCTGCTCTGGTATTCCTGGTGGCTGTCAAGGAAGGGTGTGCTTACCTGACCCGGGCCACTGCCGGTGGTTGGGCAGAGCAAAGGCGAGGGGTCCGGTCCTGCTGCAAACCGTGATATTCTAGCGGATCAAGGATCCCCACCGAACAGGGAGGCTCGGTCTGACCGGACGACTCACAGCACGACGTTCCACGCTCGTCGTCTTCGCCGTGGTGGTGCTGACCCGGCTGGCCATGGCCGCGCTGGCGCCGATCATCATGGACGAGGCCTACTACCTCCAGTGGAGCAAGGCCCTCGACTGGGGCTATTTCGACCACCCGCCGCTCATCGCCTGGGTCAACGCGCTCTCCGTGCTCTTCCCCTCGTCGGCCCTGGCCGGCCGGGCCGGGTCGATGCTGGCCGCAGCCCTGGCCTTCCCCTTCACCGTGGGTCTGCTGCGCAAGGCCGGCATCACCGGCGGCCCGGCCTTCCTTTCCGGCCTGCTGCTGGCCCAGCTGAACGGTTTCATGCTTCTGGGCGGCGTGCTTACCACACCGGACGCCGTGCTCATCACCGCCTGGTGCGCCGCGCTTCACGAGGGGGCCGCGGCCATCGCCGGCCAGAGGAAACGCTGGGTCACCGCCGGCCTCGCCGCCGGCCTCGGAATGCTGGGCAAGTACATCATGGTGCTCATCGGCCCGGTGTTTCTCTGGGCTCTCCTGCGGTCGGACCGCAAAGCCCTGCGCACGCCCTGGCCCTGGGCCGGGCTGCTCGTCGCGCTGCTGGTGCTGTCGCCGCACCTGGCCTGGAACGCCGACAACCAGTGGGTCAGCATCCGCATGCAGCTCAAGCACGGCTTTCTGGGCGCCAATGACCCGGGCTTTCACATCCCCGGCGACCTGCCGGCGCCTGTTCTGCCAGCCCCTGACCGACCACCGCAGCTTGCCAAGGGAGGGGAGCGGTCCTCGGTATTTCTGCACGGCCTCCCGCGCTATGCCGGTGGCTTGCTGCTGGTCTGGGGGGCGTTGCTGGTCACCATTCTCAACTGGCTGTTCCTGGCCCTGCGACGGCGGCCCGCGGCCCGGGTGGAGGTGCAACGGCAACTCCGGCCGTTGTTGATCGCCGCGGTATGGGTGCCACTGCTCTTCTTCGGGGCGGTGAGCCTGTTCTCCCCGGTGGGGGCCAACTGGGCGGCGGTCTACACCGTGGGGGCGGCGGTGCTGCTGGCCGGCTTTGGCGCGTCCCGGCCCCGGCAGGTCAGGATCTGTGCCGCGGTCAACGTGGCGCTTTGCCTGGGCCTGGCGATCTACTCCTTCCACCCGGTGGGTGCACCGGGCGGGCGCAACCGGATCCTGCGGGAGATGCACGGCTGGCCGCAGCTGGCGCAGTATGTCCGGGGCCTGGACGGCCCGATCCTCGCCGGCGAGAAGCCCACCACCTCGATGATCCGTTTTTACAGTCCCGGCCTGGTGGTGGCGCAGTACCCCGGGCTGGCCCGACCCTCGGAGTACGTGCGGCGCGCCGAGTGGTGCTGCTTCACCCGGGATGACCTGCTGACCTGCGGGTCGTTCTGGCTCGTCTCGAACCACCGCCTCCCGCCACGTATCGACGGTTTTCTGCCTGAGGAAGTATCCGAGCTCCGCTACGGCCCGGAGCAGGGTTTTGTGGTTATCGACGCCCCCGTGCCGCAAGACCTTGGGACGGCGGTGCACACCTGGTATGCCGTGCGCTACCGTATGGACGGAACCGGCTCCCCCTGCCGGTGATCCGTCGCGTTTGGCCTCCCGGGCGCTACCCGGTTTCGCCGCTCAGCATCCCCTTGACCGTGGCCACGCGGTGGTCCAGGTCCGGGCCCTCCAGGGCCACGGCCACATTGGCCAGCATCTCCGGGATCTCGATCTGTTGCGGGCACTTTTCCAGGCACTCCCCGCACTCGGTG
The DNA here is from genome assembly GCA_963836075.1 of uncultured Acidobacteriota bacterium. Taxonomy (GTDB): domain Bacteria; phylum Acidobacteriota; class JAQAZP01; order JAQAZP01; family JAQAZP01; genus JAQAZP01. Next base: position 450,009 of record CAWIIB010000001.1, on the reverse strand, counting down.
CACTGTGAGGCAAACCCCGGGTTGTGTCCCGACAGTTCGCCGCACATCCGCAGGGCATAGCTGAAACCGGCCGCCACGGCATCACCGTACATCGACAGAGAGTTGTGGACATCGAAGCAGTCGGGAATCATCACCCCCGAGGGGCAGGGCATGCAGTAGCCGCAGCCGGTGCAGCCGACGGCCATCAGGTCGCGGTATTTCTCAGCCGCCCGCCGGACCAGATCGTGTTCCGCCGGGGTGAGCGAGTTCGGCTGCGCTTCACCGGCAATGGCGATGTTCTCGGCGATGTGGGCCTCCACATTCATGCCGGAAAGCACCAGGGTGACCTCCGGCCGGTCCCAGACCCAGCGCAGGGCCCACTCCGCCGGAGTGCGTTTCGTGGTCGCCTCGTCCCAGATCGCCTGCACCGCCGGCGGGGGAGCCGGATGGGAGAGGGTCCCGCCGCGCAGCGGCTCCATGGCGATTACGCCGAGGCCTTTTGCTGCCGCATACTCCAGACCGGCCGTGCCGGCCTGCATCTCCTCGTCGAGGTAGTTGTACTGGATCTGGCAGAAGGTCCAGGGGTAGGCGTCCACGATGGGGGCGAAGTGGTCCGGACGGCCGTGGAAAGAGAACCCGGCGTTGACGATCCGCGCGTCGGACAGGGCACTGTCCAGGAATGCAGCCACTCCCAGCCCCTCCATCCTGTCCCACTGGGGTCCGGCCAGGGCGTGGACCAGGTAGTAGTCGATGCGGTCACTGCCCAGACGTTCCAGCTGCCGGTCAAGGTAGCGGTCCATGTCTTCGCGTTTTTCGACAAGCCAGGAGGGCAGTTTTGTCGCCAGCCTGACCTTCTGGCGGTAGCCGCCGGCCAGGGCCAGGCCCACCAGCGGCTCGCTGTGGCCGCCGTGATAGGGCCAGGCCGTGTCGATGTAGTTGACGCCGCCATCGATGGCGCTCCGGATCTGGCGGATGGCCCTTGGCGCGTCGATGGAGCCGTTCTTCAAGAGAGGCAGGCGCATGGCCCCGAAGCCGAGGATGGAGAGTTCGTCCCCGTTTTTCGGCACTGTGCGGTATAGCATGATGGTTTCCTTTCGAAGTGAACCGTTATTAAAACGAACGGTCGCTTTTGTCAAGGGAGTGAGAGATGCCGCCGCAGATCCGGGGCCCTAACCTGGATCAGAGAAAGTTGAACGCTTGGCACGCCCGTATGGCATAATTTCCTCAGGAGACGGTCATTCCACCCGCAGCACAAAGCGCAGGGAGATCCCATGACTTGGCTTCTAAGGACTCAGGCGGTTTGCCTGCTCCTCACCATCGGTGCCTGGTCCGCCCCGGGCACGGAAACGCCGCGGAAACCATCCGCTGAGCGGCCGGTCGCGGACCGCAGCCTGCTCTGGACGGTGGAGCGCATCCCCGAGTTTGAAGCTCCCGACGCATCCCTGCTGGCCTGGTTGAACCGGAATCCCGACTACGGCTACGACGTTGACCACTGCGACCTGGCCCTGGCAATTGATTTCACCACACAGACCATCGACTGCACCGCAACCCTTTCGGTGACCGTCAACCAGGCCGGGCTGGACACATTGCCGGTGGACCTGAACAACGCCCTCACCGTCACTGCCGTGACCGTGGACGGTGTCCCGAAGCCTTACACACAGCTGGACGAGCAGGTGGTGGTGGACCTGGGGGCCCCACAGCCCGCTGGAACACCGCTGGAGGTGGCAGTGGCCTACAACGGCACACCGGTGTCCATGGGGGATACCAAAGCATTCCAGTTCAAGAAGCACGATGGCGTGCCCATCGGCTACACCATGAGTACGCCCTATTCCACTGGATGGGACACCGTGATCCCGATCAGCCACTACTGGCGGGCCTGCAAGGAGGACCAGGCCGACAAGAGCACATTCTCCTGCGCGCTCACCGTGCCCGACACCATGACGGCCTGCGCCAACGGGCTGCAGACCGGCATGACAAACAACGGCGACGGGACGAGGACGTTCTTCTGGGAACACGATTTCCCCATCGCCCCCTACCTGATCAACCTCGCTGTCACCAACTACGAGCTGGTGGAGGACGTCTACGCGGGACCGGGGGGCAGTTCGCCGATCATCAGTTTTGCCTGGCCCGAGGACCTTGACGATGCCATTGTCGAGTGGTCGGTGACCGTTCCAGCCATGGAAGCATTGGCCCCTCTTTTCGGCGAGTACCCCTTTATCGGAGACAAGTACGGCATGTGCGAGGTGGGCGACGGACCGGCTATCGAGCACCAGACACTGACTTCCATGCCACCGTCATGTATCAGCGGTAGCGGTTCCTATGACTGGGTGGTGGTGCATGAACTGGCCCACCAGTGGTGGGGGGACTGTGTCACGGTTGCTGACTGGGACCACGTCTGGCTCAACGAGGGGCTCGCCACCTACGCCGAGGCGTTGTGGCGGGAGAGCGACGGCGGGTTCGAGGCTCTGCGGGACTACATGGCGCGGATGAGCTGGTGGCGTTACGACTGCCCCATTGTATCGCCGCCATATATCTGGCATTCCGTGGTCTACTACAAGGGCGCATGGGTGATGCACATGCTGCGGCGCATTTTCCACGACGACGCGGCTTTTTTCCAGATGCTTCGTGACTACCGCACCGCCCACGAATTCGGCAGCGTGGTCACCGCAGATTTCGTGGCTGCGGCCGAGAGCGGGTACGGCGGGAGCCTCGACTGGTTTTTCGATCCCTGGCTCTACCAGGTGGGCCGACCGGAATACGAATACCACTGGGAGCTCGAATCGGCCCAGCCGGGCAGCCACACCCTCCAGCTCACCGTGCAACAGGCGCAGGCCCCGTACATGCCCACCTACCGCATGCCGCTGGATGTGCGGGTCACCACGGCCGACGGCGATGAGGACTTTGTCATCTGGAACGAGGCCCGTCTGGAGACCCACGCCCTGTCGGTTAGCGGTGAGCCGCTGTCCGTGAGTCTCGACCCGGACGGCTGGGTTCTGGCCGATGTTTTAGAAGCGCGGCGCATGATCCTGGTCGGGCCCGGGCCTGCAGTGGACAACCCGCCCGTGGTGCGTATGTTCGCAGCCGAAAGCGGCACGCCGATGGTCGGCCAGTTCCAGGCCTACGGTCCCGCTCACTACGGCATCAACGTCAGCTGCGGTGATGTGGACGCCGACGGCATGGACGAGATTCTCACCGGTCCGGGTCCCGGCGCGGTTTTCGGCCCGCATGTGCGGGGCTTCCGCAGCGACGGCGTACCGGTGGAGGGGCTCAGTTTTCTGGCCTACGGCACCAACAGGTTCGGGGTGAACGTGGCCGCCGGCAACCTGAACCTGAATATCTACGATGAGATCGTCACCGGGGCCGGCCCGGGCGCCGTGTTCGGCCCACATGTCCGGGGCTTTCGCTACCTGCTCTCGGGAGGGGTGGAACCGTTGTCCGGGGTCAACTTCCTGGCTTACGGCACGCACCGCTGGGGGGTGAACGTGGCCTGCGGCGACCTGGACGGGGACGGTTTCGACGAGATCGTCACCGGAGCGGGGCCGGGGGCGATCTTCGGCCCCCATGTCCGCGGGTGGAACGTGGACGGCGAAACGGCTGCACCCATGCCGGAAGTGAGCTTTTTTGCTTACGGCACACACAAGTACGGGGTCAACGTGGCCTGCGGCGACCTGGACGGAGACGGCCTCGACGAGATCGTCACCGCACCCGGTCCGGGCGCCGTGTTCGGGACGCATGTGCGGGGGTGGAACCATGACGGGGAGGCGGTTTCACCGCTGCCCGGGCTCAGTTTCTTTGCCTGGCCGGCTTCGGTGGTTCGCTACGGGGCAAATGTCCATGCCGGACTGGACCTGGACCATGACGGCCGCGACGAGCTGCTGGTGGGGGCGGGGCCGGACCCCTCTGCGGGCACACCGGTCAAGGCCTATCGATACGACGGGGCAGAGGTAACCGAGTGGCTCACCTTTGACGCGTTCCCCGAAGGGTGGACCCACGGGGCCACCGTGGCTGGCGGCAGGCTCTAAACCTCACGAAAAAAACGGCGCGACGGGGATCAGCTCCCGCCGCGCCGTTGGTCTGTACGGATCAGTGGAACTAACGATCAGACGTCGAACTTCACCCCCTGGGCCAGGGGCAGCTCGGTGCCCCAGTTGATGGTGTTGGACTGCCGGCGCATGTAGGCCTTCCAGGCGTCGGAGCCCGACTCGCGGCCGCCGCCGGTTTCCTTTTCACCGCCAAAGGCCAGGCCGATCTCGGCCCCCGAGGTGCCGATGTTGACGTTGGCGATGCCGCAGTCCGAGCCGCGGTGGCTGAGAAAGGCTTCGGTCTCCAGCAGATTGTTGCTGAAGATGGCGGAAGACAGTCCCTGGGGAACGTTGTTGTGCATGGCGATGGCCTCGTCGATCTCGTCGTATTCCATGAGGTAGAGGATCGGGGCAAAGGTCTCGCGCTGCACCACGTCGAGGTCGTTGGACGCCTTGACCAGGGACGGGGTGACGAAGTGCCCGCCGGCATACTCGCCGTCGTTCAGAACTTCGCCGCCGCAGAGGATCTCGGCGCCATTCTCCCTCAGCTCGGCCAGGGCGGCCATCATGGTGTCCACCGCACTCTGATCCACCAGCGGGCCCATCAGGGTGTTGGGGTCCAGCGGGTTGCCGATGCGGATCTTGGGGTAGGTGGCCACCAGCTTATCGGTCAGCTCCGTGGCCACGCTCTTGTGCATGATCACCCGGCGGGTGGAGGTGCAGCGCTGGCCTGCGGTGCCCACGGCGCCGAAGAGGATCGAGCGCATGGCCATGTCGAGGTTGGCGCTGGGGGCGACGATGATGCAGTTGTTGCCGCCCAGTTCGAGAATGGTGTTGCCCAGGCGGCCGCCGACCACTTCGCCCACCCGTTTTCCCATTCTGGTGGAACCGGTGAAGGAGACCAGCGGGATCCGTTCGTCGTTGATCAACTGCTCGCCCACCACGCTGCCCTTGCCGATCACCGTGGTCATGATGCCCTGCAGACCGTGCTTCTCCAGCACGCGGTTGACGATGTTCTGTGTGGCCACCGCGGTGAGCGGGGTGGAGGAGGAGGGTTTCCAGATACTGGTGTCGCCGCAAGCCGCGGCGATCAGCGCGTTCCAGGCCCAGACGGCCACCGGGAAGTTGAAGGCGGAGATGATGCCGATGGTGCCGTAGGGGTGCCACTGTTCGTACATCCGGTGCAGCGGCCGCTCGGAGTGGGTGGTCAGCCCGTAGAGCTGGCGGGAGAGGCCCACCGCCAGGTGGCCGATGTCGATCATCTCCTGCACTTCACCGAGACCCTCGGAAAGGATCTTGCCCATCTCAATGCTGACCAGGGCGCCCAGGGGCTCCTTGTATTCGGTGAGGGCCACGGTCATGTCGTGGACCACCATTCCCCGCTGGGGGGCGGGCATCATGCGGAACGACTTGAAGGCCTCCTCGGCGTCGGCCATCACCCGCTCGAAGTCGGCGTCATTGGCCTGGAGTACGCTGGCGATCGGTTCGCCGGTGGCCGGATTGACCGATACCAGTTCGTCGCGGGCGCTCTCGCGATACCACTTTTTGCCGCAGGCCCCGGGGTTCACGGCTTCCAGGCCAAGCTGTTGGAGAACGTCCTTCACTTCGGTGCTGCTCATGCTTGCGAATCCTCCTGCCAGGCCCAAGGGTGGGGGCCTATTTCGTAAACCGGCGCCGGCTGCGGATCAGCCTGCCGAAAATCGAGCGATAAAATCAAGGCAGGATTATAGTGCAGGCCCGGTTACCGGGCAATGGGGCAGTGCGCTTTTTGCGTTCCGCAACAGGATTCTCCTGCCTCCACGGCTTCGATTTCCCGGATGAACAGCACTTTTCTTGACAGAACCGGGCCCGGACAGTATTAATAATGAACTGGCCTCGGAGGAGGACATCGCCGCGGCGCGGTCCTCTCCGTCCCGTGATCATCTTGCGGGAATCGATCATGAACGGTAGCCGGCGACGGTGTGTTCTGTGTACCGGGCATTCATATCGTGGTTGTTGAAGCGGCGGCGGACTAACTTGAAGAGGTGTCAGGCAATGAGCAAGAAGGATGATCGGGCGTCAGAACGGAAAGCGTGTCTCAACCGGCGAGACTTTCTGAAGACCGGGGCGGCGGCAGCGGCGGGCGCTGCCGTGGTGCAGCCGTTTTCCGTGAAGAAGGCCGGGGCGGCCACAGCCGGCCGGGCGCGGCCCAAGGTTGTGCGGGTCCATGACGACCGGGCCACCTACTGGGATTATTCCACCGACTACTACTTCGATCACATCAACCAGGGCGTGGTGGACGACATGCTCGACGTGGGGGTCAAGTGCCTGACCAACACCTTCACCGTGGCCGATGCCTGGGACGTGATCATGGCCGCCTACGTGCCGGGCGACAAGGTGGCGGTGAAGATCAATCTGAACAACTATGCCGGCTTGTCCAACGAGATGGACGCCATCGCCCCCACGATCAATGCCCTGTGCCACGGCCTGGTGGACATCAAGGGGATCCCGGCGGCCGATATCCGGGTCTATGACTGCTCACGTCCGATCCACCAGCAGCGGGTCAAGGACCGGGTGACCTACGGGGTGACCTACGTGGAGTCGGGGGACGCCCTGGCCCAGGCCGACTACGACGCGCCGGTGACCTTCCGCAACATCTCCACCCAGTACATCCCCCTGGTGGTCAGCCAGTCGCAGCACCTGATCAACCTGCCGCTGTTCAAGGACCACTTCTACGTGCTGGCCACCATGTGTTTCAAGAACCATCTGGGCACCTCGAAGCCCGGCCCGTCGAGCCTGCACTCCTCGATCCACACCAACCTCTCCGACTTTTACGTCAACCCGCACATCCGCGACAAGACCCGGCTGTTGCTGGGTGACGCGCTCTTCGGTCTCTATAACGGCGGCCCCTACGGCGAGCCGATGCAGTGGGACACCTTCCCCGGCGGCCCCACACCGAACAGCCTCTTCCTCTCCTTCGACCCGGTGGCCCACGAATCGGTGATGGTCGACTACCTGCTGGCCGAGCAGGCCCATCACGGTGTTTCCGAGACCTCGCACCAGTATCTGCACGAGGCCATGGAGTACCACAACCTCGGCGTGCACGAGCACTGTGACGGCCTGGGCAACTACACCGACATCTGGTATATCGAGCGCGACGCCCGTTTTGGTGAGGACTGCTGGAGGGGCAACGTGAACAAGGGAGCCGGCCTGGTGCCCAACGTCCTCTTTGTCAACGGCAGCGCCGGGGTCAACGGCGGCGTGGTGGAGGTGCCCGCCGGGCAGCCCATCGTCATCACCCTCAACGCGCCGCCCTCGCGGTCCCAGTCGAAATACGCGCTCTATGCCTGGACCAGGCAGCCGGAGGCCTGCTGCCACAAGACCCAGCCCTGGGACCTGGGGCACACCTGCCTGCCCACGCCGATGAACGGGGCGGCCCCCCAGCCGGTGCTGATCTGGAACAACCTCGGCTACCAGTCGGTCCTGGGGGTGCCCAACCGTTTCGCCCCCCAGGCACCGTGCACCATCGCCAACGTTGCCGGCGGTCTTCCCGCCGGCCGGCTCTACACCCTGCAGGGGATTATCCAGGACGACGCGGCGATCCACCCCCAGGCCGCGGTGACCAACGCGGTGGTGATCAAAACCGTCTGAACCGACCACGGTACACTAAAAAGCCCCCCGGTCCGCCGGGGGGCTTTTTGTCAGGCGTCTGGCCGCGCGGCGGGCCAGGTTCAGGCGCGACTGTCGCCGGCCAGCAGGGCCCGGAAGTCGCGGAAGCTGGGCTGCTTCTCGATAAAGCGTTTCACCGCGGCCAGCGTCTCTTCGTCGTCGCAGAGGAAGGTGGTGCAGCGGCAGTCCCGGTCGCAGGCCGGGCAGTGGTATTGCTCGTCCAGCTGCTCACCGCAGCGGCAGCGGGGCTCCATGGAAAGGCCGCCGTTTTCCAGGTAGGCCCGGAAGTAGTCAACCGCCTCGTTTTTTCCTGTTTCGTCTTCCCTGGCCATCGGCCCCGGTCCTCCCCTGGTCACGTTCAATTCTTTTTGCCGAAGCCCTCGATGACATAGGTGCCGCTGCGGGTGTCCTTGCGCAGCAGGATGACCCCGTTCTTTTCCGCGTCCTCCAGCAGCTCGCTGAACGTCCGGTAGCCGTGATAGGTCTCGTTGAACGAAGGCTTCTTGCGCTTCATGGTCTCCTTGACCATCGATGACCAGAGCACCGGCTTGTTCTCACGAACCAGGGCCACCACCGAGTCCACCATCAACTGGAAGGCCTCCTTTTTCTTCTTGTCCATACGGCCGAATTTCGGCGGGCTGGTGGTGGGCCGTACCAGGTCTTCGTAGAAGATGAACTCGTCGCAGTTGTTGATCAGCAGTTCGGAGGAAGAGTCTTTCATCCCCAGGCCGATGACGTGCTTGCCGTTCTCCTTCAGTTTCGAGACCAGGGGCGAGAAATCGCTGTCCCCGGATACGATGACAAAGGTGTCGATGTGCTCCTTGGCATAGGAGAGGTCCATGGCATCCACCACCAGGCGGATGTCGGCGGAGTTCTTTCCGGTCATGTGCCGTTTGGGGATGTCGATCAGTTCCATCGCCGCTTCGTGAAGAGTCCGTTTGTACTCGCCGAAACGAGACCAGTCGGCATAGGCTTTCTTGGCGATGATTTTACCTTTTTCAACCAGGCGTTCGAGAACTTTCTGGATCTCGAAATGTTTCGATTTCATGTCCTTGAAACCGAGGGCCAGGTTTTCAAAGTCGACAAACACGGCAAGATTCTGCTCAGTTTCCTGCATTTTTACCTCATCCAGCTAGTCCGGTTTTCGTGGAGAATGAGACTATAGTCCAGAGGATCTGCACTGTCAAACTTGTTGATAGCACATAATTTTGTGGATGGACCCACCCGCAGCCGGCAGGAGACGCCGTACAGCAAAACGGGAGTGCCACCGCGAAGGGCTGGCACCCCCGGGACGGTGAGTGGCAACTTGCTGCCTAGTGGTCTTTGGTCAGGTCCTCGACTGTTTCGGTTCCCTCTTCCACAATTTCTTCCACCACGTCCCCGGCGGCATCGGTACCTTCTTCAACGATGCCGTCGAGCTCTTCACCCGCGGCTTCTGCGGCGTCGTCAACGGCCCCCTCGGCCTGGGGCTTGGCGGCCATCAGTTTCTTGCCGCTGGGGGGGCCGGACGGCTTGGCTGTATCCGTGGTGTCGGTGGCCTGCTCCGCCTGCTGGCAAGCGATGGGTGCGAGCACGAAAACAATCACGGCGACGAAGGCGAGGGCAATCTGGAAAAAGCGTTTGGACATGTGTTGATCTCCTTGAGTTTTTAGGGGGGATCCCCTGATTGGAAAATATACGGTTAGACCACTGTATCGCTGATATATTTGTGAACTTACAGTATCCGGAACCATACCAAAACCACTGTCTATCGTCAAGAGACGCAGGTCCGGCATCAGACCGAGCCGCAGGAATGCCACCGAGGCTTCAGTCATCGCGTCAAGGGGGGCGATCGACGGGAAAAATTGCGGGGAAACGGTTCAGAAACGGCGGGTTACCAGTGCCGTGACCGGCGCTGTGAAAATAAATCGTCCTGAGGCTTGACAGCAAGATATGGTGGCACTATTATCCTTAGGCACAAGATATAGTATATATCCCCCAAATAATAACAATATATGTGTACGGGCTTTCGTCATCGGATGGCGTACTATTTCTGGAGGTTGAGTATGGGTCATGAAGAGGCGAGCAACGGGAACGTCATGCCCAAATTCCGGTTCCTGCTGAACAAGCATCAGATACGGAAACGGAATGGAAATATCGCTCCGTTCGACCAGGAGCGGATCACGGATGCCATCTTCAAGGCAGCGAAATCCGTGGGGGGGACCGACCGGGAGGCAGCGGTCCGGCTTTCCAACAAGGTCTGCGAGGCGGTGCTGACCAGCTTTCACAAGCGGAGCATTCCGGCCGTGGAGCAGATCCAGGATCTGGTGGAAAAGGTTCTCATTGAAGAGGGCCACGCCAGGACGGCCAAGGCGTACATTCTCTACCGCGAACAGCACGCCCGGCTCCGCGACGCGCGGAGCATGCTCCTCGACATCCACAGCACCATGGACGGTTACCTCAGCCAGGCCGACTGGCGGGTCCGGGAAAACAGTAACGTCAACTACTCTCTGGGCGGGCTGATCCTGCACAACTCGGGAACGGTCACCGCCAACTACTGGCTGAACCACATCTACACCAAGGAGATCGCCGACGCCCACCGCGACGGAGAGATGCACATCCACGACCTCTCCATGTTCTCCGGCTACTGCGCCGGCTGGAGCCTGGACCAGCTGATCCGGGAAGGTCTGGGCGGGGTGGAAAACAAGATCAGTTCCCGGCCGGCCAAACATCTCAGCACCCTCAGCGCCCAGATGGTCAACTTCCTCGGCGTGCTGCAGAACGAGTGGGCCGGGGCCCAGGCGTTCTCCAGCTTTGACACCTATCTCGCCCCCTTTGTGCGCGTGGACAACCTCAGCTTCGAAGACGTGAAGCAGCACGTGCAGAGCTTTGTCTTCGGCGTCAACACGCCCTCCCGCTGGGGCAGCCAGGCGCCGTTCACCAACATCACCCTCGACTGGACCGTTCCCGAAGACCTGAAGGACAAGCCGGCCCTGGTGGGCGGCATGGAACTGGATACCACCTACGGCGACTACCAGAAAGAGATGGATGTGGTCAACCGGGCGTTCCTCGAAGTGATGATGGAGGGTGACGCCGACGGGCGCGGGTTCCCCTACCCGATTCCCACCTACAACATCACCCGTGACTTCGACTGGGACAGCCCCAATGCCACGCTGCTCTTCCAGATGACCGGAAAATACGGTACCCCCTATTTCCAGAACTTCATCAACAGCGACCTCAAGCCGGGGGACGTGCGCTCCATGTGCTGCCGGCTCCAGCTGGACAAGCGGGAACTGAAGAAGAAGGGCGGGGGGCTGTTCGGCGCCGCCGAACTCACCGGCTCCATCGGGGTGGTCACCCTCAACCTGCCCCGCATCGGGTACATCTCCGAGACCCGGGACGAATTTTACGGCAACCTGACCCGGCTGCTGGAAATCGGCCGCGACTCGCTGGAGACCAAGCGGCGGGTGGTGACCAAGCTGATGGATGAGGGGCTCTTCCCCTACACCCAGCGCTACCTCGGCAGCTGGGACAACCACTTTTCCACCATCGGCATCGTGGGGATGAACGAGTGTTGTCTCAACTTCCTCGGCAAGAGCATCGAGCACCAGGACGCCGCCGATTTCACCATCGAGGTGCTCGATTACATGCGTGACGTGCTGGTCACCTTCCAGAAGGAGACCGGCAGCATGTATAACCTCGAGGCCACACCGGCCGAGTCGACATCCTACCGCCTGGCCAAGATCGACAAACAGGAGTTCCCCGAGATCGTCACCGCCGGCGAGGAGGACCCGTATTACACCAATTCCACCCAGCTGCCGGTGAACCTGACCAGCGACCTCTTCGAGGCGCTGGACCTCCAGGAGCCGGTGCAGTCGCGCTACACCGGCGGAACCGTCTTCCATTCGATGATCGGTGAATCCATCGATGACCTGGAGGCCTGCAAGTCGCTGGTCAAGCGGATCGCCGAAAACTACCGCATTCCCTACTTCACCATCACCCCCACCTTTTCGGTCTGTCCCGACCACGGTTACCTCAAGGGTGAGCAGTTCCAGTGCGGTGACTGCGGGGCCGACACCGAGGTCTATTCGAGGATCGTCGGCTACTACCGCCCGGTGGGCAACTGGAACAAGGGCAAGCGCGAGGAATATTTCGAGCGCACCACCTTCGAGCAGTGCCCGGTGGGCCTGCCGCACTCTCACAAAGCGCGGGTGGGCGAGGACGCCGGGCCGCTATCGCCGGGGGCGGTGGAGCAGCCGGTGGAGCAGGCGGCCACTGTGGCCGCGGCGGCACTGCCCGGAGAGGAACTGCTGCCGGCGGCGCCGACCGGCGGCAACGGTGGCCGGACCCTGAAGCTGTTCACCATGCCCAACTGCACTGCCTGCACCGAGACCATCTCCAGCATCAACGACGTTCTTCCCTTCAGCGAACGCCAGGTCTACAACCTGAAAGAGAAGAAGGGCCGCGACATGTTCACCCAGTTCTACCCGCTGCTGCGGAAACGGGTGCAGCGGTCGGTGGACGGCAGCCTCGACGTGCCGATCCTGCTGGAGCTGGACAACGACGAACAGGTGGTGGGGATCGCGTCGGGCAAGGACGAAATCCTCCAGCATCTTTCCGCCAGTCCCGGGCGCTGACCCTGGATCATGCCGGTGGAGGGCCTAGATGACCGTTGCCATCGGCGGCATGATCAAGACCACCCTGGTTGATTTCCCTTCCCGGGTGGCCTGTTCCATTTTTTTTCAGGGCTGCAACTACCGCTGCGGGTTCTGTCACAACCCCGGAATGGTTCCCCCGGGGCGGCCGCCTGAACCGGTGGACCCCGAAGAAGTGCTCAGCCTGCTGGTCCGGAGGAAGGGGCTGGTGGACGGCCTCTGCATCAGCGGTGGCGAGCCGCTGATGCAGGCCGGGTTGAGCCAGTTCCTGCGCCGGGTGAAGGATGAGACCGGAGCGGCGGTGAAGCTGGACACCAACGGTTCCTTTCCCGGTCGGTTGGACCACCTGCTGGACGAGGGCCTGGTGGATTTCGTCGCCCTGGACATCAAGGCGCCACCCGGGCTGTATGGCCTGGCCACCGGCGGCCCGGGGGATCCCGGGCCGGTGGGGGAGAGCGCCGGCGTCCTGCGCAGTCGGGAGGTTGACTACGAACTGCGCACCACCCTGGTGCCGGGGTTGGCCGGAGCGGACCAGCTGCCCGAGATCTGCCGCTGGGTGGGCGGGCCGGGCACCTACGTGCTGCAGCAATTCCGTCCCGCCGTCACTCTCGATCCCGCCTCCGCCGCTCTGCAGCCGCTGTCTGCTGCCGAGGTGCGGCAACTGGACAGTATCTGCGCTCCACACTTCGACCGGATCCTGGTCCGGGGGGTCTAGGGTCCCGACGCTCCCGGGCGGAAATGCTGCACCACTGTTCCCCGCCACTGGTGGCATTCCGGGCTCCGCGTCCCATGACCAATTTTGTAAACAACTGAATAAACGCATGTAACAGGGACGAGTCTTGACAGGACGGCCAAGGTCAGTAAGATACTCAGTTTGATGCGTTTCGTGTTGCACGTGATGTTGCAGCGGATGGCCTTCGGGGTCGGGGCACACTGTCCTCAGGCCCTGAACCGCGAGGATTTCAGGACGTTCCAAACGAGGTGTGCTTGTGGGAATTGAAATATCGGATCGCACGTATGACGAGGAATTCGTCAGGAAACTGGAGGAAATCAGCGGGGAGAACTTCCACAAATGCATGCAGTGCGGCACCTGTACCGCGGCCTGTCCGATGACCGACAGCTCCGACGTTCCGCCGCGGCAGATCATCCTCTTCTCACACTACGGTCAGAAGAAGAGTGTGGAAGACTCGAAGATGATCTGGCTCTGTGCCACCTGCCAGAGCTGTACGGTCAGCTGCCCGCGGGGGATCGACCTGACCAAGGTGATGGAAGCCGCCCGGATGCTGACGCTCCGCACCAACGAGAACCACATCGAGCCTTCGGAGATTCCCGAGGAGCAGCTCGAGGAGATGCCGCAGATAGCCATGGTCAGCTGTTTCCGCCGGCACACGTCATGAGGGGTGACGATGAACGTTAGCTACTATCCCGGTTGCACCCTGAAAACCAAGGCCGCCAACCTCGACCGCACGGCCGTGGCCGCCCTCGAAGCCCTGGGTGTTTCCCTTGTGGAACTGCCCCGCTGGAACTGCTGCGGAGCGGTCTTCTCCCTGGCCGATGACAACCTGATCAACCTCCTGGCACCGGTGCGCGACCTGATCCGCGTCCGGGAGCAGGGCGAGAACCAGGTGCTCACCGCCTGTTCCATGTGCTACAACACCCTGGCCCGGGCCAACCAGGTGATGCGCGAGGATGAGGAAAAACGGTTCACCATCAACAGCTTCATGGAAGAGGAACCGGACTACGAGGGGGATGTGGAGGTATTGCACCTCCTGCCCTTCCTCCGCGACACCGTGGGCTGGGACACCGTGCGGGAAAAGGTCAAGGTGCCGCTCACCGGGCTGAAGGTGGCGCCATACTACGGCTGCACACTCCTTCGACCCCGAGAGGTGGCCATCGAACCCACCGACCGGCCGACCCTGTTCAAGGAGTTCATCGAGGCCCTGGGGGCCGAAGCGGTCTCCTTTCCCGCCTCCGTCGACTGCTGCAGTTCGTACACCATGGTGAGTCACCCCGAGGAGGCGCTGAACAGCGCTCGCCACGTACTCCATTCCGCCCGCTCGCACGGGGCCGAGGCCCTGGTCTCCAGCTGCCCGCTCTGCGAGTTCAACCTGGGACGGAAACAGGAGGCCATGGCCGCGAAGTCCGAGGGGTTCGAGGGGATACCCACCTACTACTTCACCCAGTTGCTGGCCGTGGCCCTGGGCCTGGAGGAAAAGGTCTGCCGTTTCGAACTGAACGAACCCGCTTCGAGGGAATTGCTGGACAGCCGGAAGTTCATCCGCAGCGCCTGAACCGGTTGCCGAGCTTTATTTTTGAGTAGATAGTCAGTACTTCATACTACCAAGAGGTCCAGATGAGCGACGAAACCGCCAAAACCACCGAGGGCATGGACGCCGAACTGATTCCCATCTATGTCATGGGCAAGCGCTATGACGTGCCCGACTCCCTGACCATCATGAAGGCCCTCGAATATGCCGGGTACAAATACATCCGCGGCTGCGGCTGCCGCGGCGGCATCTGCGGCGCCTGCGGCACGGTCTACCGCAAGCCCGGCGACTACCACATCCGGGTGGGGCTGGCCTGCCAGACGGTGGTGGAACCGGATATGTATCTGACCCAGATCCCGTTCTTCCCCGCCATCAGGTCGAGCTACAACTTCGAGGAGATCAGCGCCGACGCCACCGAGGTGCACAAACTCTATCCCGAGCTCTTCCGCTGCGTGGCCTGCAACGCCTGCACCAAGGTCTGCCCCATGGACGTCCAGGTGATGGACTACGTGTCGGCGATCAAGCAGGGAGACCTGAAGAAGGCCAACGAGCTCTCCTTCGACTGCATCCAGTGCGGCCTCTGCACATCCCGCTGCATGGCGGAGATGGCCCAGTATCACATCGCCCAGATGGTGCGCCGGATCTACGGCAGCAAGATCTCCCCGCGGGCCGAGCACCTGAAGGCCATGGTGGAGAACATCGCCGCCGGCAAGTTCGACGAGGGTATCGAAAAGCTGAAGACCATGGACGAGGAGACGATGAAGGACCTCTACCAGAACCGGCAGCAGGAGCCTCACATGTCCCAGGAGGACTGGAAACCCGCGGACCCCAGCTATCTCTGAACCGGTTGCGGCACGAGGTTGACGCCGTTTCGGAATTTCGAGCGCGAGCGCGCACAGCAGGTGAAAAAAGATGCCTTACCCTGAATCATTGAAAGAGCTGATCAAGGTCGTTGAGCAAACCAGGCCCGAACGGGTGGCCAAGAAGAAAGCCGGCGAGGAAGTGCCTTTCCTCGACCTGGACGAGCGGAAGAAACGCCTCGACTACCACCCCGACTTCAAGGAGGAGGGCCGGCGGGAAATCAAGATCGGTCCCAGCAAGGGCTATCACATTGCCCACGAGGTGGTGGACCTTCTGGAGGCGCGCAGCCGGGTCAACCCGGAGATGATCGATCTCTCCATGGCGGCCCACGAGACCGACGTGCTGGTGATCGGCGGGGGCGGTGCCGGTACCGCGGCGGCCCTGCTGGCCCAGGAGAAGGGCGCCAGGGTGATCCTGGCCACCAAGCTGCGCCACGGCGACGCCAACACCATGATGGCCGAGGGCGGTATCCAGGCGGCGACCAAGGTGGGCAAGGACTCGCCCTATTACCACTACCTCGACGTGATGGGCGGCGGACACTTCAAGAACACGCCCGAGCTGGTGGAGACCCTGGTCAATCAGGCCCCCGACGCCATCAAGTGGCTGGAGCACCACGGCTGCAACTTCACCAAGAAACCGGACGGCACCCTGGAGACGATCCACGGCGGCGGGACCTCGCGCAAGCGGATGCACTACGCTGCCGACATCACCGGTGCGGAGATCATGCGCACGGTGCGCGATGAGGCGCGCAACCGCAGCGGCGATATCTCGGTAATCGAGTTCTCGCCGGCGGTGGAGCTGGTGCTCAACGAGCACGGGCAGTGCGCCGGGGCGGTGCTCTACAACATGGAGACCGAGGAATACACCCTGGTCAAGGCCCGGGCGGTGGTGATGGCCACCGGCGGCAGCGGCAGGCTGCACGTGCAGAACTTCATGACCACCAACCACTACGGCGCCACGGCCGACGGCATCATCATGGCCTATCGCGCCGGCGTGAAGGTCTGCTTCCTGCACACGGTGCAGTATCACCCCACCGGCGTGGTCTTCCCCGAACAGGCCGAGGGTATCCTGATCACCGAAAAATTCCGCGGCGCCGGGGCCAACCTGGTGAACATCGAGGGCCACCAGTTCGTCAACGAGCGCGAGCCCCGCGACGTGGAAGCGGCCTCGATCATCCGCGAGTGCACCGAGGTGGGCAAGGGCGTGCCCACACCCACCGGCAAGTTCGGCGTCTGGCTCGATTCGCCGATGATCGACGACCTGGTGGGGCCGGGGACGGTGGAGAAGGAGTTCCCGGGCAAGTTCATCCTTTACAAAAGGTTCGGCATCGACATCTCCAAGGAGCCGATGCTGATCTTCCCCACCCTGCACTACCAGAACGGCGGCCTGGAGTTCAAGAGCGACGGCAGCACCGAGCTGCCCGGTCTCTACGTGGCCGGCGAGGTGGGCGGCGGCATCCACGGCCAGAACCGGCTGATGGGAAACTCGC
Source organism: uncultured Acidobacteriota bacterium (assembly GCA_963836075.1). Lineage (GTDB taxonomy): Bacteria > Acidobacteriota > JAQAZP01 > JAQAZP01 > JAQAZP01 > JAQAZP01. The sequence continues at coordinate 433,109 of CAWIIB010000001.1, read as the reverse complement.
TGCTGGACATCATGGTCTTCGGCCGCATTGCCGGTGAGAACGCGGCGAAGTTTGCCGCCGATGGCGCGAAGGATGGTTCGCTGACCCTGGAACACGTGGCGAAGTACAACCAGGAGATCGACGACTCGGGAATCGAGACCACCCGCGTGGCACCGATGCTGCTCCCCGACTACACCCTGGCCCACACCAAGGAAAAGCAGCTGACCACCACCTATCTCGGCACCATGAGGTAGCGCACGTTCATCGTTGAGCGTTCTAAAGCCCGCCGGCCACCGGCGGGCTTTTTTTATGCAGCCACGCTTCACTCCGCTACGGGCAGGGAGGTTTCCTGCTTTTCGGTGCCCAGGACAAAGTAGGTCTCGAAGGTGCGGATGCCGTCGAGGGAGGTTAGACGCTGCAGGGCGAACTCCTGGTATGCGGGAATGTTCTTCACCCTGACCTTCAGCAGGTAGTCGAAGTCACCGGCAATGTGGTGGCACTCCAGCACCTCCGGAATCTCGCGGATCGCCTCGAGGAAGCGGTGGATGGCGCTGATGCCGTGGCGGGAGAGCGAGACCTGGACATAGGCCAGGGTGCCGCGGTCCAGCACCTCGGGATCCACCAGGGCCACATACTTCCGGATCACACCGCGGTTCTCCAGTCGCCTGACCCGCTCCAGCGTTCGGGAAGGGGAGAGGCCCACCTCGGCGGACAGCTGGGCGTTGGTGATCCGACCCATGTCCTGGAGAATGACGAGAATCTTCTGATCAATGTGATCAAGTCGTTTTTTATCCATTTGCCGTCTCCTCCCCGAATAATATACTGTGGTACTGCTAGATTATCAAAGATCCTTCTGATGGTGGCAACGGTACAATGAAATGTCTGATCAACAGTCCCACCGGTTTTGACCTGTTCGAATTGGCCTCCCTGGCCGCGGACAGGGGCTTCGACGGCATCCAGCTCTATCTGAACAATGAGCGTGCCGCCGGGGAGGAGCTCCTTGAGAAATGGTGCGGCACGCTGAAAGAAACCGGCCTGCTGCTGGCGGTCCATCTGCCCCCGGAAACGGACCCCGCGACGCTGGCGGCGCTGGACCGCATTGCGCAGCCGGACACGGCGGTGATCGGACACTACCCGGTCCAGCAGATCGTGCCGCGCACCGGCCGGGCGGCCTGGGAGTTCTCACCCTTCGGCACCCCGGCCGACGAGTATCATGCGTGGCTCGACCACTGCCGGAGCTCCGGGGCAATCCCGGTTTTCGACCTGCCCCGCCTGTTCAAGAACACCGATGAGCGTGATGCCGGCCGGTTTGCCGACCGCCTGTTCACCCGGCTGGCCGGGGTCCGTTACATCCTGCACCTCATTGACTGCCCCACCGCGGAGCAGCAGCAGGACCAGTGGTGCGCCATGGGGCAGGGCCGGGTGGGACACTATCTGGAGCGCTCGGTTATCCCGCTGCCCGAGCTGGCGGTGCTGGAGCATGAGTCGCTGATCCAGGCGGTGAACAGCCTGCCCTGGCTGAGGAAACTGGCCCGGGGCCTCGGGCTGTGAGTTGCGGGCCGGACGCTCAGTGAACCAGCGGCAGGACGTCGGGGAATGACGGCGCCAGGTGGTCGGCTCCGGCGTCGCGCAGTTCCTCCGCCGACCCGTAGCCGTAGAGGACGCCGCAAGTTCTGGTCCCGGCATTGACCCCGGTCTCCACGTCGTAGCGCATGTCTCCCACCATCAGGGTCTGTTCCGGCGGCACCCGGCTCAAGGTGCAGATATGGCGGACGGACCAGGGATCGGGTTTTTTGCGGTCCATGGAGTCCCCGCCCAGCACCGCCATGAACCGGGACCGCAGATCGAACTTCTCCAGCAGCTTGACCAGGAACAGCGAAGGCTTGTTGGAGGCCACCGCCAGCTGAACGTCCCGCTGTCTCATGGTCTCCAGACCCTCCGGCACGCCGGGATAGAGTCTGGCGGTCTGGTCGAAGCAGCTGCCGTAGCGGACTCGGAACCGCTCCAGCATGGGAAGCAGCAGGTCATCACGACCGGGGGGCAGGCTGAGCGCCGCCAGGGTCTCCACCCCGCGGCCGATAAAGCCGGCGATCTCGGGACCCGGCCGCCGGGGAAGGCCGAGGTCGTCCAGGGCCTGGTTGATCCCGTCGACGATGTCGTCCCGGGTGTCCACCAGGGTGCCGTCGAAATCGAGGATCACCAGAGCGGTGCGCTGTTCGTGTTCCATCGCCGGCACCTCACTATATCCACCTGATTCAATCGATTATTTGCCGGGAAAACCATTGTTGTCAATACGGTTATTGATGCGTGGTGTGGGCTGTGCTATCCTTCAGCGCAGGGTGGTTAAAGACTGCGTCTGTGTTGCCCTGGCCCCCGGGTAAGGGGCTATGGTGTGGCCAGGCGTTTCCCGGTTGGAGCGAGAGGAGCTGAGTCCCGATGACTAAAAGTTGGCAACGTTTTTTTATGGTTATATTCCTGCTGCTGGCCATGAGTCTGCCATTCGGCTGTTGTACCGACTGCGACGACTCGCCCACCGACCCCGGTGAGGGGGAGGAGTTCCCGGAGACCACCATCGATTCGGGTCCCGAAGGAACCGTCACCAGCGGTGACGTCACCTTCACCTTCAGCGGCACCGATCCCAATGACGAACCTGGGGACCTGATGTTCTCCTGGATCCTGCAGCCCCAGGACAGCGCGTGGAGCGAGTACGACAATTCCACCATGGCCACCTACAGCGGTCTGCCCGACGGGACCTACACCTTCAAGGTCCGGGCACGGAACCGGGCCGGCCTGGTGGACCCCACACCGGCCGAGCGCACCTTCACCGTCAATACCAGCAGCGAGGGAGACATCACCCCGCCGGAGACGCAGATCGTGGACGGCCCCGAGGGTACGGTGAACACCGGCGACGTCTATTTCGAGTGGACCGGCACCGACGACACCGATCAGACCGCTGACCTGGTCTACTCCTGGCGGATCGACTTTGGCGGCTGGTCCAGCTACGGCGGCGACAGCAGCACCACCTTCACCGGTCTGGCCGACGGCTCTCACACCTTCGAGGTGCGGGCCCGGGACACCGCCGGCAATGTGGATCCCAGCCCGGCAACGCGGACATTCACCGTGGACACCACCGGCGGCGGCGACATCATCCCGCCTGAAACGGTGATCACTTCGGGGCCCAGCGGGATCATCGACTACACCAACGTGACCTTCACCTACACCGGCAGCGACAACGAGGATTCCACGGCCGACCTGGTCTACTCGCACAAGATGGACAACGGCGCCTGGTCATCCTACAGCGGCAACACTACCGCCAACTACAGCGTATCCGAAGGGGACCACACCTTCTCCGTGCGGGCCCGGGACACCTCGGGCAACGTCGATCAGACACCTGCCACACGGGACTTCACCGTGGACACCGGCGAACCCCCGGATGTCATCCCGCCGGAAACGATGATCACCTCCGGGCCCAGCGGCACCATCGATTACGCCGACGTGGACTTCACCTTCACCGGCAGCGACGACACCGATCCGGCCTCCGCGCTGGTCTTCCAGCACCGGATGGACGGAGGCGCCTGGTCGGCCTGGAGCGGCAGCACCATGGCCACCTACACCGGCCTTGCCGATGGTGCTCACCGCTTCTGGGTCCGGGCCCAGGACAGTTCGGGCAACATCGACCCCACGCCCGACTACCGGGACTTCACCGTGGAGACCGGCGGCGGCACCGGGGTGACCATTGAATCCGAAGTGAAAGACGTCACCGGAAACCCTGGCGAATACGTGGTCATCGACATTGTGGTCACCAACCACTACGATACGGCGGTTGACTTCACGTTCAGGGCCACCAGCACCCCGGCCGACTGGGAGAATGCCTACTGTGTCCCCGGCCTCTGTGTCAGCTGGGACACCGTCATAACCCGTCCCCTGGATCCCGGGCCCAATGCCTGTTCCATCGATTTTTCGGTTCCCGTTGACGCCACCACGGGGACGGTCAGTACGATCCACTTTTTTGTGGAGCTGGCCTCCGACCCGTCGGTGAACGACGACAACGTTTACACCTGCACGGTGAACTAGGGGCAACGAGCCCGTTGATGGACAATCCGGCGTTTTGAGATGCACAATCGCCCGGCAGCCGTTACAATCTATGGTTGCCGGGCTTTTTCTTTTCTGTGTGCCGCGGCAGGTGATTGATGCGGATGAACTGGATGAATGATCACGGGCATCGGCTTCCCTGGAACTGCCGGGCGGCGGTCATCCCGTTGCTCTGCATCCTGTTCCTCCTGCTTCACGCCTCCCATTGCCTGGCCTCGAGCACCATCGTTCCCCCGGAACTTTTCCACCAGCAGGTCCACCAGCGCATCGAGGATGCTGCCCGTGCGCAGGTCCTGCAGGGGAACGGTATCGAACTGGCCCCCACGCTCCAACTACAGTGGGAGCGGAAGGAGCTGGGCTACAAGCTGGAATACGAACGGCGCATCGATTACGACGGCGCCGGCCGGCTCTCACTGATCGAAACGTGGCGCATCCCCCGGGACCGGCTGGAGCAGTTCCTCGTTCAGTGCGGCCACAGCGACCCGCCCGGCTGGGACCAGCTCACCGGCGAGATCCCCGGCGGGTTCGTGATGGCCTCGCGCAGGGGACGGTCGCTGATGGTGATCCGGGAAGGCAGTACCGCTGCTGACCTCTGGTCGTTGCCGCCCTATCCGCTGGAGACCCTGGCGCCTCTGGTGCCTCCACCTGCAATTTCCGGGCAACAGGATTCAGGTGTGGAGCGTGGCCTGAAGAGGATCGGCCGGGTGATCCGGCAACTGGCTTCGGAGATCGTCATTGACGAGTTGACCGACATCCGGGGGGTGCCGATTACCGTTTCACTGAAGTCGACCTACAACTTCAACATCGGTGACCTGACACCGAGAATCGCGCTGCAGCGGCGGATCCGCATGGAGGAGGACGACACCTTCACCGTGGTCGATTCCCTGGAAGGGGAACTGAGTCTGCTGCTGGGCTACCTGGGGGCCAGCTCCAATACCGGCGTTTCCGTGGAGGCCAAGAGAAGGGTGGTGATCTTTCGCGGCGGTTACACCAGGTGGTACAAAGCCCTCTTCGCCAAGCCCTACGACCCGCGAAAACTCCCCTGGAGCGTGGAGAAGCTACGCCAGCTGCCGCCGGGGGTGCGGGTGGTCTTTCCCACTTCCACCGGTGTCTATCTCGGTGAAACACGGGTGGTTCATGAATTCACCGAGTATCTGCCGCTGAAAGAGTCTTTCAAGCTGGGGCTGCGCGGCACCTTCTTCCTTTCCATGGCCCGCGATTTCGAGGATCACGTGGAACTCCGTTTCGGCGGCCGGGTGGAGCGGGTGGCCTTCATCGATTTCCGCGCCCGATTCGACAAGCGGACCTGGTACGACTGGCGCAGGCTGCTCGGTTCCTTTCTCAAACTGCGGGCTGACCACACCCGCGGAGCACGTCTTTTTTACCAGCGAAGCATTGACCTCAATGACGACAGCCAGGCGGCCGACACGATTACCGCCCTGAAGCAGGGGTTGCGGATTTCGGGGTATCGCCTGGGCGGAGCGGCGGTGGGGGACCTGTTCTTTTTCTTTCGTGAAGTTGACACCCGGACCCTCGATTCGGTGATCACCAAGAACCTGCCCGATTTCCAGTGGGACCACCGGGTGGAGAGCAAGTATCTGTCCCACTACCTCTATGGCAAGGCCGACCTGAAACTGGCCTCGATCTCCCGGGCCGCATCCACGATGAATGACCGCTGGAAACTGACCAGCCCGCTCACCGGCGAGAGTGTCAGCGGCACCAGCGGCCGGCACTACTACGGGAAAAACGAGCGCCTGCTGCTCAACCGCGACCGCCACGACATCGAAGTGCACTACCTTTCCAGCCGCGGCCGCAACGATTCCTACCCGCTCACCGATTTTGTCGAGATCTTTGTCCGGCGCAAGGAAACCCGCACCACCAGGCGGGAGCTGCGGGCGATGCTCAAGCGCACCGAACGGTCGGTGGGCAGTGACATGCTCGAGAAGTCCGGGTTCCCCGGCGTCCTGCCCGACCGCAGTTCTTTCCAGCGCTTCGACTATCGCTGGCACCTGATCCTTCGGGACGACGCCCTGGACACCCTGGCGGCGAAAGTCCTTGCGGCCCGGGAGGCCGTGCCCGGGTCGCTGACCAGGAAGCTGGCCAATCGGCATCCCTACCGCTTCGGGACGATTTGCAAGGCCCAGGAGAAAGGGGAGGAGCAGCTCAACAGAAAACTGGCCCATTTTGTGATGTCGGCGTTGCGCTGGAACGAACCGGTGCATTTTTTCTTCACCGGTTATCCCGCCGATTCGTATCTCTTCGACTGGTCGATCAGTGCGCGGGGACTGCCCAACATCGGCGGATTCTGCGGGCGCACCTCGGTCCCCGAGGAGATGCGCTGGGCCTGGAAGGCCTGGGAGGAACTGGCCGATTTCGACGACCTCTTCGAGTCCCTCGACCTCTTCGAGTGATTCTCCCTGCCCCAGGACACGAAAATCATTCAAGTCCCTGCAAAACAATGACGATAAGACTTCTCGGGTAGCATTATTGTGATGTAGACATGGCCGCACTCTCGGAGGATTTCGGTGCCGGGCTACCGCCCCGGATGCCGGAACGTACCACTAAAGGGGAGCTGTCATGTTTCACAAACCACTCATTCTGCTAATCATAGTTGCCTTATTCACCGTCGCCGCCCCGTCGCCGGCAGAGCCCCTGACTCCGGTGACCATCCAGCCCCCTGCGGGGGAAGGTGACGCCCGGCTGCCTGAAATCCAGCTGATGATCGAACGGAACGGCTGGGACTGGACCGCCGGCCGCACGTCGGTGTCCAATCTCTCCGACGAGCAGAAAAAGATGCTGCTCGGCGTGGTCGCCCCGCCGGAGGACCTGAGCCTGGGGGAGATCCACGTGGATCAGCCGGCGGTACCCAACCCGACGATCTTTGACTGGCGGGTGCTTGGCGGCACCACGGCGGTGAAAAACCAGGGCAGCTGCGGCAGTTGCTGGGCCTTCAACTCCACCGGGGCCTTCGAGTCGATCATCAAGATCAACACCGGGGTGGAGTGGGACCTTTCAGAGCAGCAGGTGGTTTCCTGCAACACGTCCGGTGACGGCTGTGACGGCGGCTGGATGACCTCGGCCTACAACCTCTTCTACACCTTTGGCGCCGTTGAGGAGTCGTGCATGCCGTACGCGGCCAGCGACACGGTGCCCTGCACCCAGGACGAGTGCACTGTGGTGGACGTGATCGACGGCTGGAGCTCGGTGAGCAACAACGTCAACAGCATCAAGGCCGCGGTGCAGGTGGCGCCGGTGGCGGTGGCCATGTATGTCTGGAACGATTTTTACTCGTACGACGACGGCTGCTACGAGCACGGCACCACCAGCGAGGTGAACCACGGGGTGATTATCGTCGGCTGGGATGATGACGTCTGCGGCACCGGCGCCTGGATCATCAAGAACAGCTGGGGAACCGGCTGGGGCATTGACGGCTACGCCTACATGAAATACGGCACGGCCAACATCGGCTATGGCGGTTCATTGCTGCAGTACAGCGGCACGGTGGACCCGCCCGACGCACCGGACAACCCCGATCCGGCGGACGGGGCCCAGGACACCGTACGGGACGTGACCCTGCACTGGGACGCGGCGCCACGGGCCACCAGCTACACCGTCTACTTCGGCACGGACAGCAACCCGCCGGTTGCCGGCAGCGTGACCGGCACCTCCTATGACGGGTTGGGCACCCTCGACTTCTCCACCACCTACTACTGGCGGATCAAGGCCAACAACGACAGCGGCAGCGCCTCCTCGCCGGTCTGGAGCTTCAGCACCTTGGCGGAGACTCTGCCGCCGGACGAGCCGGTGAACCCCGACCCGGCGGACGGGGCGGAGAATACCCTGCTGGACATCGATCTCTGCTGGGACGAGGCGGCCCGGGCGGAAAGTTACACCGTATACTTTGGTGAAGACCCCAGTCCGCCGGTGGTGGCCGGGAGCATGTCCGGAACCTGTTTCGAGGGGCTGGGCACGCTGGAATTTTCCACCACCTACTACTGGCGGGTCAAGGCCAACAACGGCAGCGGCAGCACCAGTTCACCGGTCTGGAGCTTCAGCACCATGCCGGCGCCTCCGCCGCCGCAGCCGGCGATGATCGTCACCGGGCCCGGCGAGGGGCCGGATAACGCCCCGCTGGTCCGGGTCTTCGACCCGACGGACACCGCCGTGCCGGTGAGTGAATTCTCGGCCTATGGCGCCAGCGCCTACGGTGTGAATGTGATCTGCGGAGATCTGGACAACGACGGCTCGGCTGAAATCATCACCGGTCCCGGACCGGGGGCCATCTTCGGCCCGCAGGTCAGGGGATTCGAGCTCGACGGGACGCCGCTGGGCAGTGCGGTAAACTTCTTCGCCTACGGGACCCTGAAGTACGGGGTCAATGTCGCCGCGGCCGACCTCAACGGTGACGGCTGTGATGACATCATCACCGGCGCCGGACCCGGCGCGGTGTTCGGCCCCCACGTCCGGGCCTTCGACTGCAGCAGCGGCACGGCATCGGCCATTCCGGGGGTCAGTTTCTTCGCCTACGGCACGCTCAAGTTCGGTGCCAACGTGACCGGCGGTGACATCGACGGCGACGGCTATGCCGAGATCATTACCGGCGCCGGCCCGGGCAAGGTCTTTGGACCCCACGTACGGGCTTTCAACTATGACGGCGCCGCCGTAACGCCCATACGCAGTGTGAACTTTTTCGCCTACACCACCAACCAGTGGGGCGTGCGCGTCGCCTGCGGCGACCTCGACGGCGACGGGATGGACGAGATCGTCACCGCGCCCGGGCCGGGCACTGTTTTCGGCCCGCACATCCGGGCTTTCAACTATGACGGGTCGTCCCTGGCCCCGGTGGCCGGGGTCAGTTTCATGGCCTATGACGAGTACTCCGAGTACGGCGCAACCGTCGGACTGGCCGACATCGACAACGACGGTTATGACGAGATCATCACCGGCCCGGGGCCCGGCGCTTCCTTTGAAGCCCGGGTCAGGGCCTGGAACTATGACGGGACCGGTCCGCTGGCCCCGGTGGAGAGCATTGACTTCCCGGCCTACGACCTCGCCGAGTTCGGTTACGGGGTCAAGGTCAGCGGAGGAGATTTCTAGGTTCGGCTGCAGCGGCAAGGGGGTACCCCTGGCCGTTGCGTAACCAGCAACAGCGGGAGCTGACGGACGGCGTTCTGGAGGAGGAAGGCCGGCCGGGGTTTCCCCAACACGACACCCCGAGGCCTTGCGGCCCCGGGGTGTTTTTTTCTGTGGGCCTCTCGGTGAGATTGACAGAACCGCCCGGAGGATATATTCACTACATCAGGACCAGGAGGAGGATATATACCATACCTGCACTTTTACCATCAGATTAACCGTGTCAGTTCGGGAGGTGACCTGATGATCACTGTCCGCCACTGCCTGCTGCCGGCCTTGTTTTGCCTGCCGCTGGCCCTTTCCGTGGCCCTGGCCGACAGTTGGACGGTCTATCCCACCACCCAGACCAACACCACCGGATACACCGACTACGCGGCCAAGCACGACGGCCCGATCCTGATCTACGGCGGGGCAACCACCGGCACACTGCGCAAGGGCAACGGCTACCTGAAGTTCGACCTTTCATCCATTCCTGACAGCACCACGGTATCGGCGGTGGAATGGCATTTCTATGTCAACGCCGCCAACTATCCGTACTGGAGCGTGACCCCGCTCTCCCTGGATCCGGTGCCCATCTCTTCAACCGCTGCGCTGCTCTGGGAGGATACCCAGGCCGAGGCCCTCTCCGGGTACTACAACTATCAGAACGAAGGCAGCATGTATGACCCCGGATGGAAGACCCTGGTGCTGGGCGGTACGGCCAACACCGACCTCACCGCCGCCCTGGGCCAGGACTGGTTCAGCTTCGGTGCGGTGAGCCGTGACAACACGGCCACCTACTACCTGGAGATCGACGGCCACACCGATGCCAACGTGCCCTACCTGGTGGTCCACGACAATCCTCCCCCACCCAACGACACCTGCGCCGGCGCCATCATCGTGCCCGGCACCCCCGGTTCCAGCAGTCATACCGGCGATACCACATTCGCCATTGGCGATTACGACTGCAGTGCGGCCTGTGTGGGTGGCATGGCACACGGGGGCCCTGATTTGACGTACAGCATCACCCTGCCGGCCGGCTGTGAAATCTGCGTCACACTGAACCAGGGCGAGATGTCCTGGAACGGAGCGGTCTACATGGTCACCGACTGTGCCGACGTCAACGGCAGCTGCGTGGCCGGGGCCAGCGGCTGGCTGCCCGGCGGCGGGGACGAAACCTTCTGCTACAGCGACACCGCCACAGAGACCTACTACATCATCGTCGATGGCCGCAGCGGCGGCGGGTCCGGGCCGTTCCAGCTTGACGTGGATATCAGCTGCCTCCAGGCCCCCGGCGATCTGCAGTGTATCGAATCACCGTGGGACATTGACCTCACCTGGTCCAACAACGACACCTACGACAACATCGAGATCCATATCGACGGAGATCTGGAGACAACGCTTCCCGGAACGGCCACCAGCGCCACGGTGGTTCCCCACAGCTACGGCTATACCTGTATCCAGGTCTGCGGTCTGTCCGGCTCTGAATCAAACTGTGCCGATCCCTGCTGTCTTGTTTTCGGATACAACGAAATCGAAGTCCTCTGGGACTTCGAAGCCGACGACGGCGGGTTTGTCGTTGAGGGCACCGGCGGCTGGGAGTGGGGGAGCCCGACGCACGGACCTTGCTCCGGCACCGCCGACGGCAACGTCTGGGCCACCGGCCTCCATACCGACTACCCGCTAGACGCCTGCTGGATCCTCGATACACCCGTGTTCTCCTGCGGCTACGTCTACTTTGCCGTCGACCACTGCTACGATATCGAAAACGGTTTTGATGGCGGCGTGGTCTGGTTCACCACCGATGACCAGTGGTATTACAACCTGGAGCCGATTGACGGCACCGACGGTGTGATCAGCGGTTTCGACCCGCTCTGCCCGTGGGTGGAAGGACACGGCGGCTTCACCGGCAGCTCCGGCGGCTGGGTCACCGATGTCTGGGATTTTACCGGTGCGCTCTGGCAGGATGAGTCACTCAAGGCACGCTTGGCCTTCGCTTCCGACAGTTCGGTGACCGCCAGCGGGTGGATGATCGACAACGTGACCGTGTACTGGCATCACACGCCGCACGGGATCGACTGCGACTACACCATCACTCCCACGACCGGAACGGTACCGTTCCCAACCACTCACCGGATCTCACTCTACAACCTCCAGACCGGAGGAGCCGTCTGGACCCGCCGTATCGCCGCGCGGATCGCGGTGACCATCGGCAACGGGACGTGGTTCAACCCCTGGCGGGCCGGGTACACCAATGTGGCGCCGGCAAGTGTCTTCGCTGTCCAGTTCCCGCTGACCATCCCGGCCCTGGCCACACTGATCGGCAACAACACCTTCAGTCTGACCGCGCTGGATGTGACGCCGGCGCCGTACAACCAGCCGCCCTACATGCCCGCTGGTTCCACTTGCACCAGAACCACCATCGTGGTGGCCAACGCGCCCTGAACCTGCGGGGGGGGCTCTTCAATTGACACCCTCCCGGCCCGGTGATACCGTTTTCCCCCGCAACGATCAGATTCCGGCCTGCCCCCCGGGGAGGTCGGTTGGCTCATCAACAGCATCAGGGAGGAGACCATGGACCTGCAAAAGATACAGGCGGAACTGAGAGAAATCGGTGTGGACGGCTGGTTGTTCTGCGATTTTCACAACCGGGACATCCTGGCCTACCGCATTCTGGGCATGGACCCGGAGAAGTTCACCTCCCGCCGCTGGTTCTACCTCATCCCCGCCGAAGGCGAGCCGGTGAAGCTGTCGCACAAGGTGGAGCCCACCAAGCTGGACCAGTTGCCGGGCCGCAAGGAGTTCTACCTCTCCTGGCGTTCGCTGCACCGCAAGATCGGCGAACTGCTCACCGGCCTGCAGACCGTGGCCATGCAGTATTCGCCGTTGAACAACATCCCCTACGTCTCCATGGTGGACGGCGGCATCCTCGAGCTGGTGCGCAACACCGGGGTGGAGGTGGTCTCCTCGGCCGGGCTGGTGCAGACCTTCGAGGCGGTGCTGGACGAGGACGGCTACCAGAGCCACCTCGACGCGGCGGAGCGGGTGGACCGCATCCGCGACGAGGCCTTTGCCCTGATCGCCAGCCGGATCAAGGCCGGCGACGCTCCCACCGAGTACGAGATCCAGCAGTTTATTGTCCAGCGTTTCGAGGAGGAGGGGATGACCTGCACCGGGGAATACCCCATCGTCGGGGTCAACGAACACCCGGCCAACCCGCACTTCGAGCCCACGCCGGAGAACAGCCACACCATGAAAGCGGGGGACACCCTGCTCATCGACCTCTGGGCCAAGCTGGACCGCCCCGGCGCGGTGTTCTACGACATCACCTGGTGCGGCTTCATCGGCACCGGCCCGGTGCCGGACAAGTACCGCGAGATCTTCAACACCGTGCGCGACGCGCGCAAGGCCGCGGTGGCCTTTATCCGCGACCGCTTCGCCAGCAACGAGCCGGTCTACGGCTGGGAGGTGGACGACGCCTGCCGCAAGGTGGTGGAGGACGCGGGCTACGGCGAGTTCTTTGTCCACCGCACCGGCCACTCCATCGGCGAGGAGGTCCACGGCAACGGGGTGCACATCGACAACCTGGAGACCAAGGACGAGCGGCAGCTGGTCTCCGGGATCTGCTTCTCCATCGAACCCGGCATCTACCTCGAAGGGGAGATGGCCGCCCGCTCGGAAATCAATGTCTTCATCACCCCGTCCGGCGAGGTGACCGTGGCCGGCCGCGAGCAGGAGGAACTGCTCATTCTCGAGGTGTGAGGGACGGGCGGTACCACCAGCGGTAGAGGCCCCAGCAGGCGAACCAGACCACGCCAAAGGACCAGAGCACGTCGGAGGGGAAGTGCGCCCCCTGGAGCAGTCGGCCCGCGCCGTTGACCAGGCCGTGGGCCAGCCCCAGGGCCAGGCCGGTGCGGGACAGGGCCGGCCGGCGGTCCCGGAAAGCGAAGTAGAGGGCCACGAAGGAAAAGCCGGCGGCGGCGTGGCCGCTGGGAAAGCTGCGCCCCTTCTCGTCCCCCCGGGGCAGCGCCAGCACCGGGGTGAAGGGGCGCTGTCCGTTGAACAGAACGGTCTCTTTGGGCCGGGCCCGGTTGTAGTGCTTCTTCAGCACCGGGTTGACCAGGATGTGGCAGAGGGCCAGGCTGACCATCAGGTAGAGGCCGGCCTGCCTCCAGGGCTTCAGGTCCGCGGATCCCAGGCTGGCCACCGCCAGCCAGAGCGCGGCCATCCCCAGCAGCACCGAGGGGTAGTCCCCGTACCACTGGAGAAAGCGGACCGCGGGCAGCGAGTCGCCGACCCATGTTGAATCGCCGGCGTTGTAAAAGAGGCCGGAGATCAGCGGGTCCAGGTGAAAGATCCAGCAGGAGAGGGTCCCTGCGGCCAGCAGCAGGGCGGGCCAGATCACTATCTGCAGCGATGGGGGCCGGGATGGGCTGTGCGGGTCGTTGCGCGCCATGGTATCCTTGTCCTTGACCGTCCTGCCGGTCAAATCTACAATAGTAGGTGGAAGCTCCGGGTGCAAGACCACTGAGGGTCTTGCGCTTTTTCATGACAACAGACAGAGGTGCCGCACAGATGCCCAGAAGCAAGAGCAAGAAGAAGCGGACGGCGATGCGTATTCGCCAGGCCCACAAGGCGAGAAAAAAACGGGCGAAGAACAAGACCGCCTGACCAGCGCCGGTTGCCGCGTCCCGGACGCCGTACTGCGGGAGGCAGGCCGATGAGCAGTTCAACCGATTTCAGGGAATGGCCGTTTCCGTCACTGCTGGCGGTGCTGGTGGTGAGTTTTGTCCTGGTGCTGCCGGCCGGAGCCACGGCTCTGGCGGCCGGTGACCAGGAGGGTACTCCAGGGACCTGCTACTGGGTCTGCTTCGCCGACAAGGGTCCGGACGCCGAAACCGCGTTGCAGCGGCTGGCCGCCGGCTATTCCGCGGAACGGCTGGAGCGCCTCAAGCGGCGGTCGCCCCTCTACCGCCGCACCGGCCGGCTGGTGGACCAGCACGACCTCCCGGTATACCAGCCCTATCTCGACGCCCTGCAGTCCCACGCATCCGCAACGTTGCGCCACTCCTCGCGCTGGCTCAACGCGGCCTCCATTTTTCTCACACCAGAAGAGCTGGAGACGGTGAGCCGCCTGGCCATGGTACAGCGGCTGGAGCCGGTGCGCCCCATGACCCGGGTGGAGTCGGTTCCGGCGGTTTCCGCGCCGCCGCCGGCTTCCAGCGGGACCTCATCCACCGGCCAGTCCTACCGTTTTGACTACGGCCCCTCCCTGACCCAGCTGCTGATGCTGCGGGTGCCCGAGGCCCACGACATGGGTTACAGCGGCAGCGGAGTGACCGTCTGCTGCATGGACACCGGTTTTCGCACCGGGCACCAGGCCCTGCAGAGCATGAACATCGTGGCCCAGCATGACTTTATCTTCGGCGACGGCAACACCAGCAACGAGGAAGGCGACGACCCGGGCCAGCACCGGCACGGCACCGGAGTGGTGGCGGTGATCGGCGCTTTCGTGCCCGGCCAGCTGATCGGTCCGGCCTACGGGGCCGCCTACGTGCTGGCCAAGACCGAGGACGTGCGTTCGGAGACCCAGGTGGAGGAGGACAACTGGGTGGCCGGCATGGAGTGGGCCGACTCGCTGGGAGCCGACGTGATCAGCAGTTCGCTGGCCTACCGCTATTTCGATGACGGCTCGGAATACTCCTATGCCCAGCTCAACGGGCGCACCGCGGTGACCACCGTGGCGGCCAACCTGGCCACCGATCGCGGTATCGTGGTGGCCAACGCCATGGGCAACGAGGGGCCGTCCAGCGGCACGCTCAACGCCCCGGCCGACGCACTGAGAATCCTCTCCTGCGGAGCGGTGGACGCTGATGAGAACATTGCCGGCTTCAGCTCCCGGGGGCCCACCGGCGACGGACGCCGCAAACCGGAACTGTCGGCCATGGGGGTGGCCACCCGCTGGGCCAGCAGCGCCGGCGTGGACACCTACGGCTACGCCAACGGCACCTCGCTCTCCACCCCCCTGATCGGCGCCCTGGCCGCCCTGGTCATCGAAGCCCACCCCGACTGGACCCCGCTCAAGGTCCGCGAGGCCCTCTGCTTCTCGGGGTGCCACTACAACAACCCGGACAACTCCTTCGGTTACGGGATCCCTGACGTGGTACGGGCGATCCTCGATCCCCGCGGGGCCGATACCGACGGCAGCGGCCGGGTGGACGGCATTGACCTGGCCCGGCTGGGTCACGGTTTTGGCGGGTCGCCCGGGGCCGAACGCTGGGACCCCGACCTGGACCTCAACGGGGACGGCGTGGTGGACGGCGTCGACCTGGCGCTGCTCTCCGGCTATTTCGGCTCCCGGTTCCCGGCAAATTTCTGAGCCGATCCCTTTTCCGAACCCGATATTCCCGCTGGATTCGTGCGGGCAAATGTGGTAAACCATGCCCTGCCGAATTGCGGTTTCCATCGCCGGCCCGGGAATGTCCCGTGCGGGCGTCGATATTTTACGCGTCTAGCGGAGGAATCAGACCATGGCTGAACGGAAAGTCAACTTCAACCCGGGCCCGTCAACCCTGCCCCTGCCGGTCCTGGAAAAGATCCGCGACAACGTGGTGGACTACCAGGGATGCGGCATGTCCTTCCTGGAGATCAGCCACCGCTCACCGGAGTTCATGGAGATCCACCAGCACGCCCAGGACCTGCTCAGGGAGCTGATGAGTATCCCCGACAACTACAAGGTTCTCTTCATGGGCGGCGGCGCCAGCACCCAGTTTGCCATGATTCCGATGAACTTCCTCACCCGGGACGGATCGGCGGACTACATCAACACCGGAACCTGGTCCAAGAAAGCCATTGCCGAGGCCAAGCGCTTCGGCGGGGTCAACGTGGCCGGCGACACGTCCGGCGACAACTTCAACCACCTTCCGGCCCTGGCCGACCTGAAGCTGGACGGCAATGCCCGCTACCTGCACATCACCTCCAACAACACCATTTTCGGCACCCAGTTCCGCACCTTCCCCGAGACGGGCAACGTGCCCCTGATCAGCGACATGTCCTCGGACATCCTGTCCCACGAGCTGGACGTGTCGAAGTTCGCCATGATCTACGCCGGGGCGCAGAAGAACCTCGGCCCGGCCGGGGTCACCGTGATCATCCTCCGCGACGACATGCTGGAGATGGCCGCCGACGACGTGCCCACCATGTTCAGTTACAAGACCCACGTGGAAAAGGACAGCATGTTCAACACGCCGCCCTCCGGCCCGATCTACATGGTCGAGCAGATGCTGGAGTGGGTCAAATCCCTGGGCGGACTAAAAGCCGTTGAGCAGATGAACCGGGACAAGGCGGCCCTGCTCTATGACGCCATCGACGGCAGTGACGGCTATTTCCGCGGCGCCGTGGTGAACAAGGACGACCGCTCCTGGATGAACGTCACCATGCGTCTGCCCTCGGAGGAACTGGAGATGAAGTTCATCGCCGAAGCAGGGGAGAAGGGCCTGCACGGCCTCAAGGGCCACCGCTCGGTGGGCGGTATCCGTGCCTCGATCTACAACGCCATGCCCCGGGAGGGTGTGGAGCGTCTGGTGGCCTTGATGAAGGAGTTCAAGGCCGCGAACTAGGGCCAAGGTTCCACCGGATGAAAAAAAGGCTGCACAACGGACCTGAGCGCCGTTGGCAGCCTTTTTTTGCCTTCGGATCCTGGTGGGTTCAGTCCCGGGCCGGCCGGTGAAAGAGCCCGATCATGGTGCGCTGTTCCTCGCGGTTCACGATGACGTTCACCGTCAACCGGCTGCCGTCCTCACGGCGGGCGGAGATGCTGTTCATTCCTCCGCTCATGCTGTCCAGGGTCACCTCCCAGCCGCCGTCGGCCAGCGCCTGGCGGTAGAAGGCCACCGCGGAACGGCGGTCCTCGGGGACGGAGCAGGTCAGGGAGAGGGAACCGTTGTCCCGGCGGTTGAAGCAGTGGATCCGGCGGCGGGGCAGCAGCGGCACCTCGGCGGGAAAATCGTCGGGCAGGGTCAGGCGGGGGGTGGTGGCGGCCGCCACCTCACTCACCGGCTGCCCGGCCGTGCTGTCCGCGGTTATCGCCTGGTCCACATCATCCGCCGGGGGCACCGGGGCGGGAGCAGAGCAGCCGGCGCAGAGCAGGGAGCCTGTGACCAGCAAAGAGAACAGCAGACTGAGCCAACCTGCGCCGTCCCGTTCTGTTTTCCTGATCGTGCTGATCATCAATGCCTCGCGGAATCAGACGGCGGGAAACCACCCTGCGGAGAGTATAACGGGGGTCCGCTTGCGGCTCAATGGCCCGCGAGGGCCGGTTTGTTGATTTCACCCGATAAACCGGGTATTTTGGCCCATGCCTGCCAGGAAGAGAAAAAAGGAACCGCTGAACGATGTGAAGCCGGCGGATGCCACACAGCGGCAGTCGTGGTACGGCGCCGTGCTGTTCTGGCCGGCCGGCGCCCTGCTGCTGCCGCTGGCGCTCTATGCCGTCACGTTCTGCCGCTGGCCCTACTGGGGGGACTCCACCGAGCTGGCCCTGGTGGCCCGGTCGGCCGGGGTGGCGCATCCCACCGGCTACCCGCTCTGGTCCATGGCGGCATCTCTCTTCGCCGGCCTGCCGTTGCCCGGCTGGGAGCCTGCCCTGGCCGCCAACCTGCTCTCCGCGCTGTTCGGGGCGGCTGCCTGCCTGGCCCTCTATTTCCTGCAGCGCCGTCTCGGTTCCGGCCGCCCGGCGGCCCTCATCGGCGCGCTGGCCCTGGGGCTGGCCGGCGAGATGTGGCTGCAGAGTTCCATCGCCGAGGTCTACACCCTCCACGTACTGCTGCTCACCCTTGTCCTGCTAACCGCGGTGCGCTTCCAACAGCAGCCGGGGACCCGGACGCTCTGCCTGCTGGCCCTGCTCATTGGACTGGCCCTCTGCAACCACATGACATCGGTGCTGCTCATCCCGCCGGCGGCCCTGCTGCTGCTGGCCGGACTCCGCAGCCAGGGCAGCCCGGGAGCATCGGCCTGGCTCAAAGCCGCGGGATGCCTGGCCCTGGGCCTGTTGCCCTATCTCTACCTGCCGCTGCGTTCGCTGGCCGACCCGTGGCCCGATTACGGCAACCCCGAGACTTGGGAAGGGTTCCGCTGGCTGGTCTCCGGCTCGCAGTTCCGCTACCTGATGTTTTCATCCGGTTCGGGGTATGCGGCGGGTGAGCTGCGTCTGCTGCTGGGCCGGTTGCCGGGGCAGTTCTCCCCCTGGCTGCTGGCCCTGGCCGTGCCCGGGTTGGTCTGGAGCTGGGGCAGTGCGCGGCAGCGGGTCTGGGCCGCCGCCAGTACCCTCTACGTGGTGCTGGTGACCGTCCATGCGGTGAACTACCGCATCGAGGACAAGGAGGCCTACTTCCTGCCGGTCTACGTCATCCTGGCACTCTGGATCGGATTGGGCAGCGGCTGGCTGCTCCGCGGTGTGCGGCGGCTGGCCTCGGGGCGGGGCGGCCGGATATCGCGGGTGGCGGCCGCTGTGGCCGGCACACTACTGGCGCTGCTGCTGATCATCCAGGGGACGGCTTCCTTCAACAGTGCGGACCGCCGCACCGACCGCTCCCTGGAGCAGTACACCGCGGCGGTGCTTCGCTCCGCCGAGCCGGGGGCGCTGGTCATCGTCGGCGATTTCAACGTCTATTCGGCCTATCTCTACGGGTCGCTGGTGCGGGACGAATACCAGCAGTATGACGTGGTGCTCGACTACCTCTTTCCCTTTCCCTGGTATCTGGAACAGCTCCCGCGGGTTTCGCCGGGAGTGGTGGTGCCCCGGGCGGCCCTGGAGGCGGCCCGGCGGGACTGGCAGAGGGAGGGCGGCCGTGTGCGGGGCCTCGATCACGGCCTGCAGAAGGAACAGGTGCTGATCGAGGTCAAGCGGCTGATCATCGAGGCCAACCTGCCCCGGCGGCCGGTCTACCTGCACATGCGGGACGACACCACCATGAAGGAAAGCTGGGCCGGGATATACCCCCTGGAATACCGGGGCCTCTCCTACCGGGTGGCCACCGCCGGCCGGCCCGCCGTGCAAAAGCCTTACGCTGCGGAATACCCTTTCTTTTACCGGGCTGCGGGTCAGCGGTCCCTGACGCCGCATCCCTACCAGCTGGCGGCGGCCCACAAATTCTCCGACGCGGCCAACCGCCTGGGGGTGATCCTGGCCTCCGGGGGACGGGTCAACGAGGCGCTTAGCGCTTTCAACCGGGCCCTGCGCCACGACCCGGAAAATTACGGCATCCACCGCAACCGGGGCCTGCTGCGGCTGCAGCTGCTGGGCGACCCGTCTGGCGCCCGGGACGACTTCACGGCCTACCTTGCCGGGTGGGGCGAATCAGGGGAGCCGCCGAACCCCGAGATCGAGGCCATCAGGGAGTTCCTGCGGCGGCCCCTGCCGTCGGTGGGGGACGGCGGGCGTTGATCATGATATGATGCCGGCGAATTTTTTGCGGAGGGAGACAGGTCATGGGCTGGGTAGAAGTGGCGACGCTGGCGGTTACCATCCTGCTGTTCCTGGTGGGACTGGCCGGAGTCTTTCTGCCGGTGATCCCCGGGCTGATCATCGCCTTTTGCGGACTGTTGATCTACGCCGCGGTGGACGGCTTCCAGCACTTTTCCCCCTGGGCGGTGGCGCTGCTGGGCGTGCTGGCCGTGGCCGGCTCGCTGCTGGACAACCTGGCCGGGGTGTACGGGGCCAAGAAGTTCGGCGCCACCAGATGGGGCATCTGGGGGGCGGTGGCCGGCCTGCTGGCCGGGTTCTTCTTCGGTCCGCTGGGGATCATCTTCGGCCCGCTCATCGGGGCCCTGGCCGGTGAGATGATCGGCGGGCGGGAAGCCGGTCCGGCAACGGTGGCCGGAGTGGGCACCCTGGTGGGCTTCCTTGGCGGGGTATTCATCAAGCTGCTTATCGTCCTGATTATCATCGTCTTCTTTTTTTTCAATCTGTCCTGCAGCTGAGTCGCGGCTGGTTACCCGGAAGGGCCCGCCGCGCGGAAGGAGGTCCGTCGGATGAGTGAAGCTCGGTATCGCGAAACAGAGGGGTGGCGGGAACTGCGTCAGATCATCTCCGAACGCTGCTTTCTCAAGGGCCGTTTCGTGCTCAGTTCGGGGCAGGTCTCGGACTACTATTTTGACTGCCGCAACATCACCCTCCACCCGCGGGGCAGCCTGCTCATTGCCGACGCCATCATGGATATCCTCGGGGAGATCGAGTCCGCCGGTACGCCGGTGGCGGCCATCGGCGGACCCACCCTGGGCGCCGATCCCATCGCGGCCACCGCGGCCATGCGCAGCGAACAACTGCCGCGAGACCCGGTGCAGGCCTTCATCGTCCGCAAGGAGCCGAAGAAACACGGCACAAACCTGGACATCGAGAACGCTCCCCCGGAGGGAGCCGGCGTGGTCATCGTGGAAGACGTGGTCACCACCGGCGGGGCCATTTTCAGGGCCCTGGAGAAGATCGAGGGCGCCGGGCTCCAGGTGCTGGGGGTGATCTGCATCGTCGACCGCCAGGCCGGCGGCGGTGAGAAGCTGGCCGCCCGGTATCCCTTCTACCCGCTGTACGTCAAAACTGACTTCGACTGATCGGGGAAGATCACTTGTCCAGCACCATGCCGGTGACCGGGATATCGATTTTCGGCATCTCCGGGCTGGTGGTGTGCAGGGTGAGGGTCTCCTGAAACTTCCCCGGCGGCCGCCCGGCAGCGACTTTCACCTCGAGGATCATGCCCCCCTCGTTCTGCGGGTCGTCCACGATGCGGCCGCCGACCCAGGGTGCGCTGGAACTGATCCGGCTGACCGTTACGTTTGCCGGATCCTCGATCAGCAGTTCCAGCCGGACCACCCGTTCTTCATCGGGCCCCAGGGGCCCCACCCGGGCAATTTCCGGCTTGAGGATCAGCGCCCGGTGGATGTAGGCCCTGATGGTGAGCACCACGGTTTCCTGTCCCGGGTCATTGCTGCTCACCCGCACGGTCTTCTCCTGCCGGCCGCTCCTCTTTTTGCCGTCGAAAGTGATCTCCAGCGAACCCTGCTCGCCGGGGGAGAGGCTGCGGGCCGTGACCACGGCCGCCGTGCAGCCTCAGGAGGGCTGGATGTTGCGGATGAAGAGCAGGGAGTTGCCGCGGTTGTGGAAGGTGAAGCGGTGGCTCACCGGCTGATCATCTTCGATGTCACCGAAATCGTGCTCCAGGGAATCGAACTCGATCCGGGGGGGCGGCAGCTCACCGGCATCGTCCAGGCCGGCCCGGCTGCCGGCGGTGCGGCCCGGCCCGCCGGGCTCCGGTTCACCGCATCCGGGATGCAGGAGCAGCAGGACGAGGACGAGCATCGTGAGAAGCTGGACGGATCGTCTGGACCGGGAGAATGCTGCCTGTTTCAATTCCAACGGGCTCCGTGTTTTTCCGGGAGGCGGCCCGGCCGGCAGAAGGGAAAAAACTGGTACCGGAGGTCGGGGTCGAACCGACACGAGCCTAGGGCCCGCGGGATTTTGAGTCCCGTGCGTCTGCCAATTCCGCCACTCCGGCACCCATGTCGCCACAAGAGCGAGGTGAAATAGTAGCAAAGGGGCGGACAAAAGGTCAATGAGGCAAGATTTGAGGCCCCCGGGAAAGCCAAAACTTGTAATCGGTTCAATAATTTGGTATTATATGGCGTTTTAGGAAAAATGGAAGGCAATTGATGGCCAGCAAGTTCAAAGTGGGCGACAAGATCGTTTATCCCAACCAGGGCGTCGGTGTTGTGGAGGAAATCTGCAAAACCGCTGCGTTCAGTGATGACTCAGCCGAGTCCTGTTCCTTCTACCGCCTCCGAATCCTGGGCAGCGACACAACGGTTCTTGTCCCCATCGAGAAATCGGACATATTGGGTCTTCGTTCCGTGATCAGCAAGGACAAAGTCTCCAAGTTGTTGACAATGCTGCGGAAAAAAACACCGAAGTCCAGCCGCAACTGGAAGGGCCGGTTCAAGGAAAACAGCGAGAAGATGCAGACCGGCAAGATCGAGGACGTGGCCGAAGTCTTCAGAAACCTGCACCACCTCAATCTTGAAAAACCGCTCTCCTACAGGGAAA
Source organism: uncultured Acidobacteriota bacterium (assembly GCA_963836075.1). GTDB lineage: Bacteria > Acidobacteriota > JAQAZP01 > JAQAZP01 > JAQAZP01 > JAQAZP01. The sequence continues at coordinate 410,833 of CAWIIB010000001.1, read as the reverse complement.
AGCGAATGATGGAGCGGGCCCGGGAGATGATCATCTCCGAAGTGGCCGAAGCCGAAAAGCTGAGCGAAAACGCCGCCAGTGAGCGGGTGGACAAGGCGATCACCTACAAACAGCGGACGGCGCGAAGCTGATTGCTTGCGACAGGGTTTCCGTCAACTGACGGTGAGGCAAGGGGCGGCCGGCAAAACCGGACGCTTTTTTTTTATCCCAACGGCATCCCCGATATGAAAATCAATGAATGGGAATAACCAGATGCCCGCACCGGAACTCCCGGTCCTGCGGCTGCGCCGGGGGCAGGAACGGCGGGTTCTCTCCGGTCATCCCTGGGTTTTTTCCAATGAACTGGACCTGGGGCGGAGCGATCCGGTGGAAGCCGGGGGACTGGCCGCCCTCGTATCCAGCCGTGGCGCATTTGTGGCCACGGTCTACCACAATCCCGCCACACTCATCGCCTGCCGGCTGCTCTCCAGGAGTCCCGAACCGGTGGATCACCAGTTTTTCCGACGCCGGATTCGTGATGCGGTCGGTCTGCGGCAGCTGATTTACCCCGGTCTGGACGCCTTGAGACTTGTTTTCTCCGAATCGGACCATCTGCCCGGCCTGGTGGTGGACCGTTACGGCCAGTGGCTGTCGGTCCAGCTGCTCACCGCCGGAATGGAGCGGCAGCGGGATAGTGTGCTGCAGGCCCTGCGGGAGGAACTGCAGCCCGAGGGGGTTGTCCTCTGCTGCGACAGCCCCTACCGCACGCTGGAAGGTCTGGATCAGGGCAGGGAAGTGTTGTCCGGAGAAGGAGATGTTGGCCGGTGCGCTGACGGCGACTCCCTGATGGTGGAAATCGGCCAGAACGGCTGCCGATTTTCCGTGGATCTCCTCGGTGGCCAGAAAACCGGATTTTTCTTTGACCAGCGGGAGAACCGTGAACAGTTGTCCCGACTGGTCCGGCCGGGAGATACGGTGGCCGACATCTGCTGCTACAGCGGCTCCTGGGCCATCAAGTCGGCCCTGCTGGGAGCCGGGGAGGTGCTGGGCGTGGACAGTTCGGCGCCCGCTCTGTCCACCGCCGAAACCAACGCGCGGCTCAACGGGGTGGAGGAGAGGGTTGAGTGGGTCAAGGGGGACGCACTGAAAACGGCCCGGGAACTGCTGGCGGCGGGCCGGCGGTTCAACCTGGTGGTGCTCGACCCGCCGCCACTGGCCAGATCGAGGAAGGGGCTGGTGGATGCCGAACGCAAATACGCCAAACTGAATACCGCGTCGCTGCGGCTGGTGGACCGTGGCGGCTACCTGCTCACCTCCAGCTGCTCACACCTCATTGGCCGTGAAGCATTTCGCAAGATACTGGCTGCGGCCGCCGGGAAATCGGGACGGGAGGCCCGGTTGCTGGCCTGGGGCGGACAGGCCATGGACCATCCTGTTCTGCCCGCTGCGCCGGAAACGGAATATCTTCACTTCGCCATGTTGAAAATAAACTGATTGTTGATTGACATGGCCCGTGAATTCCGGCTAAACTCCAACAGGAGTTGCTTTTGTGGAGAGATTTTGTCGTTTGCCGGAAGATCTATATACAGATTGATGACCAGGTCCTTGGGGAGCCTGAAAGGCGGGGAATAGAGGATATGCGCAGAGAAAAATTGACTTTCATACCGTTCCGTCCTTCCGGAATCCGGAGGATGGCCGTCCTGTTTCTGCTGGTTGGGATGGTCTTCACCGCTGGCTGCAAGGAAGAGGTGGTGGGCCCGAGCGGCGTTGTAGGCGTGGGCGAACCGGCAATCGACTTCAACCTGCCCAACCAGTACGGCGGCACCACCACCATGTCGGACTACCGGGGGCAGGTGATCCTGCTCACCCTCTCGGCCCTCTGGTGCGTTCCCTGCCGGGAGGAGGCTGAAGAGGCCGAGGCGTTCTACCAGGAGTACGTGGGCCAGGGCTTCATCACCCTTGAGGTGCTGGTGGACGACGATGTCATCGGCGGGGACCGGGCCACCGTGGAACAGGCCGCCGAGTGGGCCGACGAATACGGCATCACCTTCCCGGTGCTGGCCGACACCCAGGGCACCGTGGACCAGATTTACGGCATGGGGGCCCTGCCGGTGAACGTGGTCATCGACCGGGGCTTCGTTGTTCGCTACATCTTCATCGGCTACGACGAGGAAGAAATCCGGGCGGCCGTCGAGTCACTGCTCTGATACCTGAGACCGGAACGGGCTCGAGACGATGCCCGACGCGGTCATGCGAGAAAGGAACATCCGGAATGAAGTTGTGGAGGAAGCACGAGTCCAACCTGGTCGGCATCGGTCTGACGCTGGCCCTGGCGCTGGTTGTCCTGCTGGCTGCGGCCGCCCCGGCCCAGGCCGCCGGCGGTTCGAAGAAGACCGCCGACTTCAGCCTCAAGGCCACCGACGGCACTACCCACCGGCTCAGCGATCTCATCGGGGAAAAGGTGGTGGTGATCTCCTTCTGGAACATTGCCTGCAAACCGTGCCGCAAGGAGATGCCCAAGCTGCAGGAACTCTATGAAGAGTTGAAGGACCGCGGGCTGGAGATCCTGGCCATCAATACCGACGGGCCCAGCGACATCCCCGGGGTAAAACCGCTGGTCCGGCGCAAGGGGTACAGCTACCCCGTGCTGCTCGATTCGGAACAGCAGGTGGTCAAGCTCTACAACCCCCGGGCCATTCTGCCCTACCTGGCGCTGATCGACCTGGATGGCAAGGTGGTCTACACCCACCTCGGCTACAACACCGGCGACGAAGTGGAACTGAGGAACAAGATTCTCGAACTGCTTCCCGGCGCCGGCGAGGGAGCCGACACGGACAGCAGCAGTGCGGAGGGGGAAGATGATCGTGGCTGATCTGTTCAAACGGGCGATCCGGCCCGGCCGTTTCCTGATGATCATTGCCCTGTTCCTTCTGCCCCTCCTTGCCGTGAGCGGACCTGTCCTTGGTGACGAGGGTGAGGACGACACGGACGACAGCTGGTACGACGGGTGGAATTTCACGGGCAGCAACGCCTTTGAATACCGCTACAACCAGGAGATGTTCAACGCCGGGGAAGAAAACCAGTATCGCAATATTTTCGACGGCTACCTGCACAAGGGCCGGGTGACCATCGGCCTGACCCTCAACATCGCCAATTTCTTCCCCCGCGAACCGTACCGGGAGTTCAATGACTTCGTCCAGGTGGACCGGGCGTTCATCGACTATTCCGGCGACAAGTTCTACGGCGTGGCCGGCGACTTCTTCACCTCCTTCGAGCGGGGCATGACCCTCAGTGTCCTCTACGACCCGGTGATCTTCCTCGACAGCACCATCCGCGGCGCACGGACCTCGTTTACCTTCAAGCATTTTGAATTCGATCTGCTGGGCGGCTTCGTGGACAACAAGATCACCGACGAACAGGACTGGATCGGCGGTCTGCGGGCGGCCTTTCTCCTGCCCCGCGATATCAGGCTGGGCGTCACCGGTGTCTACTCCGACGACAAGACCGACGACTGGATCGAGGGTGAGCATCTCCTGGGCAGCTTCTTTGTTGACATACCCGGCATCTTCGATCACCTCGACTTTTACGGGGAATACGCGGTCAAGGACAGCGAGCTGGAACCCTCCGGGGAAAAGGGCCACGGCCTTTACATGGCCGCCACCTACTACCAGGGGGAGTTCACCCTGCTGGCCGAATACAAGGACTACCAGCGGTTCAAGTACAATCACAACAACCCGCCCAATGCCGACCGGCTGGACGAGTTCTTCGCTCCGGACGACACGCGCGGGTTCCGGGTCAAACCCAGCTACTACATCAACAAGACCGGTTCAGACCTCTACGTCAGCTACAGCCGGTTCGAGAACCTGCTCAACGGCTCTATTGTGGAGCACTATTACGGCGGGATCGAGCAGGACGACCTCTTCGGCATCGGCTATATCCACGTCTGGGCCGGCAAGCGGACCGAGGTGGACGGCAAGAACGAGGACAAGGCATCGCTGGCCGCGACCATCGACGTCTTTGAGCGGGACAGCATCATCATCGACGGCCTGATCAAGTATGCCCGGGACCCCTTCTTCTGCAACACCGAAATCGAATCCTCCATCGGTTATTCCTTTTCCGGACGTTGGATTCTCAGCGCCCTGTACCAGTATGCCCAGGTGCCTGTCTGGGACTACAACAATTTCTGGGGAGGCGAGTTGACGGCCAATATCACCGACTCCCTGCAGGGGACGCTTTTTGTCGGGTCGCTCAAGGGCGGCCAGGTCTGTTCCGGCGGCCAGTGCCGCTACGAGGACCCGTTCAAGGGGGCAAAACTGACCCTGGTGTATCGTTTCTAGCACCGGCGGTTCACCGGACAGCTTTTTGTGGCGACCGCATGAACCGAACTCGCCCCATGGTCGGCGGAGCGGGTCTGCTCCCGCTTTGCGGCCTTGTTCTCCTTCCGCTGCTGGCAATCGCCGGCACGGGCCTCATCGGCTCCCAGGGCCTGGAAACCGGACCTGACCCATCGAAATTGACGGATACCGGCTGGGCCTTGATGCCCGGGATGGGGGCCTCCATTCTGCCCCGCTGGACGCTGGGCAATTTCGACCCCCGGCTGGAGGGTGCGGGCCGGGGGGATGAGTGGCCTGTTCCCGCCGGAATTTCCTATTCCCCCGACCGCTGCACCACACTGACCAGCTTTCCCAGGAACCGGCAGGGAGACGCCATTCCCCGTCTGGTCCTCCAGCGCCATGCCGTGGAGGTCCGGTGATGGCTGTACGGCGCTGGCGAATATGGGCCTCGTTCCTCGCCATGGCATCAGCCAACCTGCTCCGCTTCCGTCTGCGCAGCACGGTGGTGCTGCTCTGCCTGCTGGCGGCGGCGGTTCCCCTGCTCACCGCTCTGGCCATGCAGGAGGGGCTGAAAAGGCAAGCCCTGGCCATGCTGGAAGCCGGGCCCGACCTGCTGGTGGCCGGCGATGATTTTGGCCGGCCCTGCTCGGTGCCCCTTTCCTGGCGGGAAGAGGTGGATCATGCCGCCGGTGTGGTGCGGGTGGTGCCCCGGGTGGTGGGCCGGGTGTTGATCGAGGACCTGCCGGCAGTGCTGGCCGGTTTTGGACCGGCCAGCGGTGTGGCAGCGGACCGCGCGGATGGGGAGCTGCCCGTTCTCCGACGGGGCGAGCTGCTCCCGGGGGCGGCCATCGCCCGTCATTTCGGCCTCACCGCGGGGAACAGCCTTAGCATCGCCCTGCCGGTGGACGGCCCGGAGCGCTTCCGCTACCGCACCTTCGAGGTGGCCGGGATTCTCGATTCTCCGCGAAGCCCGGTCTGGAGCGCCGGAATGATCCTCGGCAACTTCGAAGACCTGCAGGAGATTTTCCACGCCCCGGGGATGGCCACAGAACTGATGGTCTGGTGCCGCAGCGGCTACGCTGAACGGGTGGCCTCCGGACTGGCCGATGAACTGGGCCCGGAGGCCAAGATCCAGGACCGCGCGATGATGGAAGGGTATTTCCACGGCGGCTTCGACCGCCGGGTCGGGGCGTTCCTGGTCTACTTTCTCGCCGCCCTGGCGATCACCATCCCGGTGCTGGCCCTGGCCTCGGGCCTGGGACTCCCGGCGCGGCGGCGGGAGGTGGCTCTGCTGAAGAGCATGGGCTGGGAGACCTGGGAAGTGCTGCTGCTGCAGATGATGGAATCACTGATCATTGCCATGGCCGGGGCGTCAATGGCTGTGATTGCCGCAGTGCTCTGGCTGAAATTGGGGTCCGGCTGGCCGATCAACGGTTTCCTGATGCCCGGCGCCGAGGAACTTCCCCTCTTTCGCCTGCCCTACTTGATGGGCTGGACGCCGGTGCTGCTGGTCTATGTCTTCAGCATTTCGGTGACCTGCAGCGGGGCGGTGGCCTCGGCCTGGCGGGCTGCGTCGGTGGAACCGGGCAAATTGCTGCTGGGGGGTGGAGGATGACGGAGCCGCACAGAGCGGGGAGTGAACTTGTCCGGCTGGATCGGGTGACCAGGGCCTTTCCGCCCACCACCGCCGGTGCGGACCCGGTCACCGTTCTCCATGGCGCTGACCTGGTGGTGGCCCGGGGGGAGCTGGTGCTGGTGGAAGGCTGTTCCGGTTCGGGGAAAACCACGCTGCTGGGGCTGGCCGGACTGCTCTGGCGGCCCACCTCCGGCAGGGTCCTTTTTCTCCAGCGGGACGTCTCAAATGATTCCGCGGCCTGGCGCAACCGCTTGCGCCGCCGACATGTGGGGTTCGTCTTTCAAAACTACCAGCTCTTCGAGCGGATGCCGGCCTGGGAAAGCGTTGCCCTGCCGCTGCGCATCCGTGGCCTGTCCGGCGCACAGTGCCGGCGGCGGGCCGGAACGCTGATCGGCACGCTGGGCCTGGCCGGCCGGGAAAACCACCGCACCGAACAGTTGAGCGGTGGTGAACAGCAGCGGGTGGCCGTGGCCCGGGCCCTGGCCGCCGAACCGGACCTGGTGCTGGCCGACGAGCCGCTCTCCAACGCCGATCCCCGATCAGCTGAGCTGATCCTCCAGCTGCTGGGCCTGGCGCGGCAGCGTGGTGCCGGGCTGCTGGTGGCCAGCCACGACACCCGTTTTCGTGAAATTGCCGACCGGAGGATGGAACTCTGCCCATGATTCTCAATGGCCCGATCATCCTCTCCTTCTTTGTGGCCGTCATCGGACTGCTGCTGGGCCTGGCGGCCTCCGGGGTGTGGCTGCGCCGTTCCCTGGTCCGGGAGGCCGAACCGTCCGGCGGCGAGCCCTCCGGCCGGGGGCTGGAAGGGGAGGGGGCCTACCTCGTTTTCCTGCTGCTGCTCACCGCCTTCGGCCTGCGCACCATCGCCTGGCCGCTCTCCTACCTTGCCCTGTCCAGCGCCGTGCCCCACGTTTCCGGGGCGATGTGCATCTTCGGGGTCACCAGGCTCTGCCCGTTGTGGGCCAACCTGTTGCAGACGGCACGGCCATTGCTGGTCCTCTTTCTCGGCGGCTGGATCGTGCTGCGACTGAGCCACGCAGGCCTGGAGCGGCGGAACCCCGGGCGGGCACGGCAACGATCACCCCTGGAACCGGTCCTGTTCTTCGTCTCGCTGGTTTTGCTGCTGCTCGACTGTCTGCTGGAAATCGTCGTGCTGCTCTCCCTCCGCCCGGACCAGCCGGTCTACTGCTGCGGTTCGGTCTATGATCTTCCCGGTCGCTTTTCCGCCCTGCTCCCCGGCAGCATCTTCGGCGCGCAGCACGCGCAGCTGGCTCTCCCCCTGCTTTCCGGCAGCGTCATGCTCTGCGCGGTTCTTTCCCTTGCCGCCGGGCTGTCGGTCATCAAAGGCTGGTGGGACGTGGCAAACAGGCCCCGCCTGGCCAGCCTGGTTGCCCTGGCCCTGCTCCTGCTTCTGCCGCTGCTGGTACTGCTGGCCGGAATCGTGGCCATGGAGGTGATCACTCCACGTCTCACCGGGCTGCCCTACCACCACTGCCTCTATTGCCTGTTGGGCAAGACCGCCCAGGGGCCGTGGATGGCCGTCACCCTGGCCGTGGGGCTGCTCTGCGCCGCCTGGGGCGGTCTGCTGCTCTTTTGTGCCGCCGGCAGGGGGGATGGTGACCAGAGGCCGGCCGGGACGCTGCTGGTGGCCGGAGGGCTCTCCCTGCTGCTCTTTCTCGGTGTCGTCCTGCCGGGAATGGCCGCCTCGCGAGGGGGAGGGGAACTGGGCCGTTGCCCCGGGTGCGGCAGCCGCCTTTTCGACACGGTCTACCTGGTGGAGGTGGTCTGTGGAACGGAGGACCCCAGGCTCTTCTGCTCCCCCGGTTGCGCCCTGGCTCAGCTCAAGGGTGACGTCGGCGGGGCAGTGGCTGACTGCTACGTCACCGTTCGGGACGAGTTCACCGGGAAGCGTCTCGACTCCGGGGCGGCCTTTTTCGTCCAGGCGGCTGAGGAGATTCCCGGTCTGCCTCCGGGAAACCGCTGGCACGCCTACCAGTATCTGGAAAACGCCCATATCATGGCCTTTGAACTGGACGGCAACGTGGTGGCCGACCCATTTTTGCCGGGGGCCGCGATAGACCATGACAACTGAACGTCTGCGGTCTTGAACCGCCTCGGGGGCTATGCTAGGATTTGCGCTCTGCAAGCCGGTTTGTAACATGCGCCGAAAGGAGAAGCAGATGGGAAAGGCCATCGAATTTACTGACGGAAACTTCCAGGATGAGGTAATTTCCTCCGATATTCCCGTGGTGGTGGACTGCACCGCCGCATGGTGCGGGCCCTGCCGGATGATCGCCCCGATCATTGAAGAGCTGGCCGGCGAATACGAAGGCCGGGTCAAGGTGGGCAAGCTCGACGTGGACAACAACCAGGGGTCGGCGGCCAACTACGCCGTGCGCAGCATTCCCACCCTGCTCTTCTTCAAGGGCGGGGAGGTGGCGGACCGCCTGGTGGGCGCCGTTCCGAAAAAGTCCATCGTGGAAAAAGTCGACGCCATGCTCTGACCGCTGGTGCTCGGGGTGCCGTCCGGCATACCCGGTACAGAGATCCCCCGGAACCATCCGGGGGATTTTTTTTGACGGGCCGTAATATTTTTGACTCTGCCGCCGGGGCTGTGCTATACACGTTTTTTGTCTCACATCAATGGCCGGTGCCCGTTCCGCGGCGTCCGGCCGGGGTCGAAGACCTGGAGGAGGTTGCGGTGCTGGAAAGAACGCTTGCTATCATCAAGCCCGATGCTGTGGAACGAAACCTGATCGGCCAGATCATCCACCGGCTGGAAGACGCCGGTCTTAAACCCGTGGCCATGAGGATGATCGCACTGGACAGGAATGCCGCCGCCGGGTTCTACCAGGTGCACGCCGAGAGACCCTTCTTCGACAGCCTGGTGTCGTATATGACCTCCGGCCCGGTGGTGGTCATGGTGCTGGAAGGGGAGGGCGCCATCGCCCGCTGGCGCACGGTGATGGGAGCCACCGACCCGGCCAAGGCCGACGAAGGGACCATCCGCCGGGACTTCGGCGTCAACATCGAGCACAACGCCACCCACGGCTCCGACGCCCCGGAAACGGCCCGTTTCGAAATCGGCTACTTCTTCAATTCCCTGGAGATCGTCTGAAGCGCGCGGTGCTGACGATCCCCACCCCGGCCCCGGGAGACGGCAGGCCCCTGCCCGCTCCGGGGCTGCGCCCCCGTGGTATGCTTTTACTGGAGACGCACTGAGCCGGCGGGAGGCAAGGTGACCGCTATCCGCACAGAGAAAGGCCGTCCCGGCCGCAGCCGCACCCGGCGTTTCCTGGTGGCCCTGCTGGTGGCCGCCGGCCTGGTGGTGACGGTGCTGGTTGTGCTGAACCTGGTGGTGGCGGCACGGGCCCGGCGCCTGCAGAACAGCATCACCGTCGATCAGGGCGCCACTGCCCTGGAAGCCCGCAGGGCCGCTGCAGGTTTTGAACGCTACCTGGCCGGCGGGGCACGGGGAGAATATTCTTTGGACGGGCCGGGATTGAGCCGGTTCATCGACGGTCGATATGGCTCCCGGGTTCCCCGCAGCGTGCGGGCCTGGCGCATCAACCTGCTGGACGGCAGGGCCGTGGTGGAGGGAGTGGTGGACCTTCAGAGCTATCTCCAGGAAATGGGGATGGAACAGCCGGCATCGCTCAGAGGTCTGACGGGACAGGATATCCCGTTCAGCTTCCGGGGACGGTTGGAGACCCGCCAGGGCCTGGGTCGCTTCACCATTGAAGAGGTGACCCTGCTGGGGCTGACGCTGCCGCTGGAGATGGTGCAGCGGGTGGCCGGCACGGCCGGCGGCCGGGACTCTGTTCTGGTCCAGCAGTTCGACCTGCCCGCCGGTATCGCCGATGCGGTGATGGAAGAAAACAGGCTGGTGATTCATGGACAAGGGCCGCAAAGCTGACCGGCACTGGTGGAAGAGGAACCTGTTCCTCGGGGTCGGTATGCTTTTGCTGCTGGCCTGCGCCGTTGCGGCCACCGGGCAGCAGGATGCGGACCCTCCGGCGTTGAGGATCCTCGGGCCGGAAAACCCCTACCTCAGCGGACGGAACCCGTTCAGCCTCCAGCTGGGGGATTTTGATGTGCGAGGAATATCGTGCGTCAGCTGGTATCTGGACGGGCGGCTGGTCCACCGGACCAATGTTCCGCCCTACCAGGTGACCATCGATCTGGGTCCCGACGTCCTCCCGCACCGCATCAGGGCCACCGCCTTTTCCAACGACACCGGCCAGGTCTGGTCGGGGGAATTCCGCACCCTGGGGCTGGCCGTCTCCTACAGTGACAGGGTTTCACTGGTGGTTGTGCCGGTGACGGTCCTGCATCCCGAAGGCTACTTCGAAACCGGGCTGGACCTTGACGCCTTCCGGGTCTACGAGGACGGCGTGCGTCAGGAGCTGACCTGCTTCAGCAACGAAATGGTTCCGCTGCGCGTGGCGCTGCTCATCGATACCAGCAAGAGCATGAGGGGCAAGGTGCGCGACATTCGCAAGGCGGCCTGGGGCCTCATCGAGCGGCTGTCCGTCGAGGACGTGGCCACGGTGATGACTTTTGACCACGACCTGGTCCGCCACTGCGAGTTCACCCGCGACAAGCAACTGCTTGAGGCGGCGCTGAAGGGGCTCGGCCCCGGCGGCGGCACCGCCATGTTCGACGCGCTCTACGGTGCGGCACGAGCCTTCCGCGAGAGCGGGGGCAAGAGGGTGATCATCCTCTTCACCGACGGGCAGGACGAGAAATACCGCCGCCCGGCCGAAGCCCGGCGTCGCCTGGAACGGGCCATCTCCGCGGCGTCGCGGGCCAACATCACCGTCTACACCATCGGGCTGGGCCGGGACGTGGACGGCGCCATGCTGGAGAGGATTGCCGACACCTCCGGCGGAGCGTATTTTTATCTGGAGGCGATCCGCGATCTGGCCGGTGCCTACAGCAGCATCTTCGAGGAACTGGGCAGCCAGTACACCCTCTGCTATCGTCCCGCGGCAGCGGAGCGGACAGCTGAACAAACGCCCTGGCGGTCGATCAGGGTGGAGGTGCCGGACCGCGAGCTCATCGTCAGGCACAAGAAGGGCTATTCACCCTCACGGTGAGCCGCCGGGTTGACGGCGGTAGGTGGTGATGCGCAGCCATCGTTTCCGGGGGTGCAGCGGGTGTCGGCCGGCGTGGCGCACCGCGACGATTTCGTCGTCCGGGCTTTCCTTTTTGACCAGCAGCAGTGTCCGGTCGCGGGTGCAGATTGCGCTGTAGAAGCGGCGTAGTTCGGTTATCGGGCGGTCAACCAGGAAGTCGGCCACGGTGACCTCGGCAACCACGAACTCCCAACCGGGCCTCTGGAGATCAACCAGTTCCGGAACCGGGCCATGCAGGGTGAGCAGTTCGGCCCCGGGAAAGACGGCAATCCCCAACCGGGGGTCCGCAGAGGAAGCCGTTTGGGCACCGGCCATGGGGCCGGCGAGCAGACAGAAATACGCCAGAGCGGTGACCAGCAGCAAACGTTTTCCCCGATTGTCCATGGCAGCGCCTTTCCGGTGACAGCGAAAGGAAAAAGTAGCACAGTGATCAGGGGGGAAACAAGAGCGGACAGTCCGCTGGACTGCCTTCCGGGGGTGGGCCCGAAACGGGCCGCGGCGCTGCTGGAGGCGGGGCTGGGCAGTGTGGAGGATCTCCTCTTCCACCTGCCCCTGCGCTACGAGGACAAGCGGGCGGCGGCACCCATCGCCGCCGGTGGCGGCAAGCGCCTGTTCCGGGTCCGGGTGACATCCGTTCGCCAGGGGCGCACCGGACACGGAGGCCGGCTGCACCGGCTGCTGGCCATCGCCGAGGACGAGCAGGGCAGCGGGGTCTCCCTGCGCTGGCTCAACCAGCGGTTCCGTGCCAGGACCATTGAACCGCAGAAATGGTACTACTGTTTTGGCCAAGTCATCCCGGATTCGGGTGGACTGTTGATCGACAACCCCGAACTGGAAGAGGACCGTGAACCGGGCCACAGCCTGTCCGCCGGACCGCACCTCGGACGATTTGTTCCGGTGTACCGCCGGGTGGGCGGCATCGGTTCACGGGTCATCAGGTCCGCCCTGTACCAGCTGTATCACGGGACCGGGTTCCGGGCCGAGGATACGGCCGCGGCCCCGGCTCTCCGCAGTCACGGCTTTCCCACCCGGGACGAACTGTTGCGGTGTGTTCACTGCCCCCCGGTGGGGGCGGATCCGGACCGGCTGCACAGCGGATGTTCCATCTGGCACCGTGGGCTGGCTTTTGAGGAACTCTACCTCCAGCAGCGCCAGCTGGCCGAGAAGAAACGCCGTCGTCTGGCCATCCGGAAAAAACGGATGGCCCGGGGGAGTCATCCACTGGGGGACAGCGCCGGCCTGCGGGAGGCGGTGGAAGCACTCACCGGCTTCCGGCTCACCGGTGAACAGCGGACGGCCATCGATGACATCGTCGTCGACATGGGCCGTCCGCACCCCATGCGCCGTCTGCTGCAGGGGGAAGTGGGCTGCGGAAAGACCGTGGTGGCCTACGCCGCACTTTTTCACGCTTCCCTGAGTGGCCGGCAGGCAGCACTGATGGCTCCCACCGAAGCCCTGGCCTGGCAGCATTTCCACCGCCTGGAGAAGCTGCTGGTGACGGCGGGGGCGAATCAGCCCTTGCGCCGGCTGGCCGAACGGATTATCTTGGTCACTGGCGGCAGTGCCGCCGGAGAGCGACGGGAGTTGAAAACCCGGCTGTCCGGCGACGGGCCGCTGATCGCCATCGGGACCCACGCGCTGCTCTCTTCAGCACTGGTGTTCCGCGATCTCTCCCTGGCCGTGGTGGACGAACAGCAGCGTTTTGGTGTCGGACAGCGGGAACAGCTCCGATCCAAGGGCTCCAATCCCGACCTGCTGGTTATTTCGGCCACGCCTATTCCGCGAACCATGGGATTGCGCCTTTGCGGGGACATGGAATTGTCCCGGATCAGCGATCTACCCCTGGGCCGGCGGGATGTCAGTACACGTTGTCTCCGGAGAGACCAGGCCGCACTGGCCTTGGACCTGCTGGAGAAAGAACTCATCGCCGGGCGCCAGGGCTTCGTGGTCTGCCCCAAGGTTCAGGGCCGCGGGGGGCAGGAGAAACGCGCCGCCGAAACCGTGTATCGCAACTTTCGCTCAGGGCGTCTGGCCCGCTATTCCGCCGGGTTGCTCCATGGCGGCTTGACGCTGGACGCAGCACGGGAGGTGATGGACGGATTCCAGCGGGGTGACATCGGGGTGCTGGTGACCACCACCGTGGTGGAAGTGGGGCTGGATGTACCCCGGGCCACGGTGATGATTGTCCTCGAACCGGAGCGCTTCGGCCTCTCACAACTGCACCAGCTGCGGGGAAGGATCGGCCGCGGAAAATGGCCGGGACAGTTCATCCTCCTGCGCTCGATGGACGATACGAAGAGTGAGGCCGCCGGCAGGCTGGCCGTTCTCGTCTCGTCAGATGACGGTTTTCACATTGCCGATGAAGATTTCCGGCTCCGCGGCGGCGGAGAGTTGACCGGGCAGCGCCAGGCCGGCGCCCCGGGATTCCGCGCAACCCGGGCGGTGGACGAGGGGCGGCTGCTGGCCATGGCCCGGGCCGCGGCCTTCCGGCAGTCAGGACTTGAAGCAGACTGATCAGCGGGTATCCAACCACAAGCCATCCTGGTGACGGGTAAAGGCTGGAGGACGATGAACAACAGAAGGAACGACGGCAGAAGCCGGCGGCGCTCAACGCGCCCGGATCGGGGAAAAAGCCACGCCGCGGGTAACGGGCAACGGGGAAACAAGCCCGGGAATCCGCAGCGGGGCCAGCAGCCGCAGTCCGGCGGAAACCAGAACCTGTTAAAGATCTGTGGCGGTGAAAAACGGGGCCGGATGATCAGGACCCCGGTGGGTCTCGGGGTGCGGCCCACGTCGGAGAAGGTCCGGGAAGCTGTCTTCGACATCATCGGTCCGCAGATCGAAGGGGCCATGTTCTACGATATATTTGCCGGCACCGGGGCCATGGGTATCGAGGCGTTGAGCCGCGGGGCCAAACGGATCCTGTTCGTCGAGTCGTCGCGCAAGGTGGAACTGGTGATCCGCTCCAACGTCACCGGCTGCGGTTTTGCCAGCCAGTTCGATATCTGGACCGGTCCGTTCGTCGACTTTTGCGACCAGGCCAAAACGTCCAAGATGGAGCCCCCGGACATCATCTATCTCGACCCGCCCTATGCCATCGAGAACCACCTCGACCTGGTCAAGGGCGTGGCCCGGGCCCGCTGGCACAAGAAAAACCCCGACCTGCTGGTGATCATGGAGCGACCCACCCGACGTATCGATTTTGATCCCGGCGACCTGCCGCACCCCTTCAGGGTGACCGATACCAGACGCTACGGAGACACCACCCTGGTCTTCTTCAGTGTGAAAGCAGAGGATACCGAAGAGCCGGCAGTGGAAGAGGAAGAGTAGGGGCCCGCCAGCCGTCAGCGGGGCAGGTCAGGCCAGCGGAAAAGGGCCGAGCCCCAGGTGTAGCCCCCGCCAAAGGCGCAATCGAGGACCAGCATCCCCGGTTTGAGCACCCCTTCCCGGTGAGCGTCGTAGAGAGCCAGGCCCTGGGTGGCCGACGTGGTGTTGGCATAGTCGGCGATGTCGTGGTAGATGATCGACTGGTATCCCGCCTTTTGCAGCCTTTTCTCGATCGCCTGGTTCATCTTCATGTTCGCCTGGTGCAGCACGATGAAGTCGATGTCGCTGCTGGAGAAGCCGGCCTTGGCCACGGTCTCGGGAATCACCCGGTTAGCCACCAGGGGCACGATATCCTCATAGACCGCCCTGCCGTTCATCAATACCTTGTTCCGCGGTTCAAACGGGTTCCAGATGATTTCTTCCGTCACATCCTCCGCAGAGCCCCCCGCCGGGACAACGATCTTGTCCGCGTGCGCGCCGTCCGAGCCAAAGAAAAATCCTTCGGACCCGAGGAAGTCGCCCTGATCCGGGGGGCAGGCCTCCAGCACCATGCAGCAGGCGGCATCGCCAAAGAGGATGCAGGTGTTGCGGCTGTTCCTGTCCATGGTCCGGGTCATGATGTCGGCCCCGATCACCAGCCCCCTGCCGGCCACCCCGCTGCTCACCAGGCTGTAGCCGAGGCACAGTATGGTGGGAAAGGTCGAGCAGGCCGCTTCCACGTCGAAGACCATCACCTGTTTCAGCCCCGGGTCACGGTGGACCTCGATCCCCAGTTTCTCCTGGATCCGGGAGGCGGTTGGCGGCGAGGTCCAGTTCTCGGAACTGACCGTTCCCAGGACGATGAAATCGATGTCCTGGGGACTGTGTCCGGCCATCTTCAGGGCGTTGTGCGAGGCCTCCACGGCCAGGTCGGAGAGGTTTTGGCCTTCAGCGGCCACATGACGGTTGCGAATACCGGTGCGCTTGAGAATCCACTTGTCCGAGGTTTCGAACTGCGCGGCATTCTTCTCGAACTGCCGCAGCACCTTTTCCGAACGCTGCAGCTGTTCCCGAGCCAGCTCCGCGGCTTCTCCGTCCAGAAGGGCAAGTGCTTCGGACCAGGCCCGTTTCTTGCGCTCGTGCTCGCTCCTGATCTCCCTGCCGCGGCGTTCCAGGTCCAGGGCAAGCTCGTTGTTGTCCACAACCCTGGTGGGGAGGGACACGCCAAGACCAGTTATTTTTACGCCCTTCATAACGCTGGAGACCTCCAGGGAAAGCGCTGATTCGTTCTGTTCGCGGGTCGAGGCCCGGAAATTGTCACGAAAGATAAACCATGTTTTATTCGCGAGATAACGGAATTCAGCCTCAACAAATCCGAAACGGCAACACTATAGCCCTCAGCCCGCGGGTTCGTCAAGACGACACGGTTTCGTCTGCGGTCCTGATCCACGACGGTGCGATGGTGCGCCGCTGCTCGGATTTCAGGGCTCCCCGCTCCTGTTCCTGCAGTTGATCGGTGATCGTCGTTTCGGCCTCCCGCACGCGTTCCGCATCGGCCCTGGTTTCCACCCGTTTGGGCAGCAGGTAGCTGCAGCAGTCGTCGTGGGGCTCCACCGAGAGGTCGTAGGTGCCGATCTCCCGCGCCTCGCGAATGATCGATTCCTTGTCGTGGCCGATCAGCGGTCGAAGAATGGGCAGTTGCACGGCATCCTGGATGGCCGCGATGTTTTCCAGCGTCTGGGACGCCACCTGGCCCAGGCTTTCGCCGGTGACCAGGCATTTGGCCCGGTGGTGCCGGGCCACCCGTTCAGCGATGCGCAGCATGGATCGGCGGTAGAGAATGACCCGGAGGTCCGGTGGGGTGGAGGCGATGATCAGCTGCTGGACCTCGGCAAAGGGGACCAGGTGCAGCCGGGCGCCGTTCTGCAGGTCGGTGAGACAGCGCACCAGCCCGGCCGCCTGTTCCACGCTTTCCTGGCCGGTGTAGGGCATGCTGTGAAAGTGGACGAAAAAGACACGGCAGCCGCGGCAGATCATGCGGTAGGCCGCCACCGGAGAATCGATGCCGGCGCTGATCAGCGCCACCGCCTTGCCGCTGGTTCCCACAGGCAGCCCGCGGACGCCTTCCTGCCGGCTGGTGTAGAGCAGCGCCCAGCGGTCGAACAGCTCGACGTGGCAGGTCAGGTCCGGCCCGCCCAGGTTCACCGTCCAGCCGGTGGCCGCCACCACCGCCGATCCAACCAGGGCGTTCACCTCGGCGGAGGTCCGCGGAAAGCTTTTCACCGACCGCCGGGTGGCGATGCGGAAGGAGCGCACGTCGTCGCCGACGCAGAGCTGGACTGCGGCCCGGGTCACCGCAGCCAGGTCCTGATCAAGTTCCACGTGGACCGCCAGGGCGTAATAGGCCACGCCGGGGACCCGCGCCAGGCGGCTCAGGATCTCCTGCTCCAGGGATTCGCCCTGCAGCTGCAGCACGAATCGGCCGCGGCGCCACTCCAGCCCGCCATGGCCGGTTCCGGCGAGGGTGCGCAACAGGTTTTCCCGGAAAACCCTTTCGAAGAATTTCCGGTTCCCACCCTTGAGACCGATTTCACTGTAGTGGATCAGGACCGATCGGCGGCCGGCCACGGATTCGTTCATCGCTGCTCCCGGGGTTACATATTTCGCCGGTAACGGCCGCCCACGCCGAACAGGGTGTGGGAGATCTGACCCAGCGAGCAGTACTTGGTGGTTTCCATCAGCTCGGCGAAGATGTTGCCCTTCTGCCGTGCCGTGTCGCACAGACGGGCCAGGGCGCCCTCGCTGTGGCCGGCATTGCGTTTGCGGAACGCCGTCACATTGTCCAGCTGCTGCTCCTTTTCCGCGGCGGTGGAGCGGATCAGCTCGGTGGGTTGGGTTTCGCCCTTGCCGAGGTGCGCCGGACGAAGGAAGGTGTTGACACCCATGATCGGCAGTTCGCCGGAGTGTTTCAGGTGCTCGTAATACATGGATTCTTCCTGGATCTTGCCCCGCTGGTACTGAGTTTCCATGGCGCCCAGCACTCCGCCGCGGCGGCTGATCCGGTCGAACTCCTCAAGCACCGCCTGCTCCACCAGGTCGGTCAACTCCTCGATGATGAAGGCCCCCTGGATCGGGTTCTGGTTGCGGGCCAGACCCAGCTCCTGGTCGATGATCATCTGGATTGCCACTGCCCGGCGCACCGATTCCTCGGTGGGGGTGGTGATCGCCTCGTCGTAGGAGTTGGTGTGCAGCGAATTGCAGTTGTCGTAGTGGGCGTAGAGCGCCTGGAGGGTGGTGCGGATGTCGTTGAAATCGATCTCCTGGGCGTGCAGGCTGCGCCCCGAGGTCTGGATGTGGTACTTCAGTTTCTGGCTCCGTTCGCCGGCGCCGTATTTGTGTTTCATCGCCGTGGACCAGATCCGCCGGGCCACCCGGCCGATCACCGAGTATTCCGGATCGATGCCGTTGGAGAAGAAGAAGGAGAGGTTGTGGGCGAACTGGTCGATCTCCATCCCCCGGCTGAGGTAATACTCCACGTAGGTGAAGCCGTTGGACAGGGTGAAGGCCAGCTGGGAGATCGGGTTGGCGCCGGCCTCGGCGATGTGGTAGCCGCTGATGGAGACCGAGTAGTAGTTGCGTACCGCCTGGTCGATGAAATATTGCTGGATGTCGCCCATCATCCGCAGGGCGAACTCGGTGGAGAAAATGCACGTGTTCTGGGCCTGGTCTTCCTTGAGGATATCGGCCTGTACGGTGCCCCGCACCACCTTGAGGGTCGCTTCCCGGATCCGGTTGTAAGTCTCGGGGTCCAGCAGTTGGTCACCACTGATGCCCAGGGTGCCCAGGCCGAGGGCGCGGTCGCCGTCGGGCCGGTCCTGGCCCCGGTAGACCGGGCGGGGGAGGTCCAGCGCGGCGAACTCCTTTTCGATGCTCTTTTCGGCCTCTTCCCACCCGCCGGTGCGGCGCAGGTGCAGTTCCACCTGCTGGTCGATGGCGGTGTTGAAGAACATGGCCAGGATCATCGGCGCCGGGCCGTTGATGGTCATGGACACCGACGTGTTGGGGGCGCAGAGGTCGAAACCGCAGTAGAGTTTCTTCGCGTCGTCCAGGGTGCAGATGGAGACGCCCGAGTTGCCGACCTTGCCGTAAATATCGGGCTGTTCGTCCGGGTCCTCGCCATAGAGGGTCACCGAATCGAAGGCGGTGGAGAGCCGGGTGGCCGGCTGGCCGCTGGCCAGGTAGTGGAAGCGGTGGTTGGTCCGTTCCGGTGTCCCCTCGCCGGCGAACATCCGGGTGGGGGTCTCACCCACCCGGCGGAAGGGGAAGGCCCCGGCGGTGAAGGGATAGGCCCCGGGCACGTTTTCAGTGAGGATCCAGGAGAGGATATCACCCCAGTCCCGGTAGCGGGGCAGGGCCACCTTGGGAATTTTCAGCCCGGAGAGCGAGGTGCTGAAAAGTTCGGTGACAATCTCCCTGTCCCTGACCCTGGTCACCATCTTCTCCTGGCGGTAGGCCTCCACGGCTTTGGGCCAGTTGTCCAGCAGTCTCCCGGCACTGGGGAGCCAGCAGTTTCTCCAGCTCGGCGATCTCCTCCTCAATGGCCTGGAGGACGTCGGGGGAGACCTTGCGGCGGCGGATCTCCACACTGCCCCGGCCGTCTTCGCTGGAGATCTTCAGCTGCTTCTCCCCCTCGTGGGCCGCCAGGACGCGCCGCGTCCCGTCCAGCTGGTAAAGGCGCCGGGCAATGTCCGCCTGCTCCTCGATCCAGCGCCGCTGCTCACGGCTGTTTTCGGTGATCTCCGACAGGTAGGGCTGGCGGTCGGGGGGGATGATGGTCACTTTCTGCGGGTCGGTCTCGTCCTCCACCGGCGCGGTGGACCAGTCGACGCCGGTCTTTTCCGCCACGGCGGACACCAGGTGGGAATAGAAGCGGTTGGTCCCTGGGTCATTGAACTGGCTGGCGATGGTGGGGTAGACCGGCAGCTGCCCGTCCGGGGTCTCCCAGAGCAAATGGTTGCGGCGGTACTGCTTGCGGATGTCGCGCAACGCATCCTGGGATCCCCGCTTCTCGAACTTGTTCAGCACCACCAGGTCGGCGTAGTCCAGCATCTGGATCTTTTCCAGCTGGGTGGAGGCGCCGTATTCCGAAGTCATGACGTAGACCGCCACGTCCACCAGGTCCACAACTTCGGCGTCGGACTGGCCGATGCCGGCGGTTTCCAGGATCACCAGGTCGAAACCCGCCGCCTGCACCACCTTCACCGCATCGGCCAGCGAGTGGCTGATGGAGCTGTTTGCCGTGCGGGTGGCCAGGCTGCGCATGTAGAGCCGGGGGTTGCCCAGCGGCATTGATGTGCTCACCGAGTTCATCCGGATGCGGTCGCCCAGCAGCGCGCCGCCGGTTCTCTTTTTGGAGGGGTCGACGGAAAGGATTGCCACGCTGGTCCTGGGGAAATCGGCGAGAAAGCGGCGAACCAGCTCATCGGTGAGTGAGCTCTTGCCCGAGCCGCCGGTGCCGGTGACGCCCACCACGGGAACCACGCCGGGGCGCTGCTCCTCGATCCAGGACCGCACCGTCTCGCCGAAGAGCTGGCGGTCGGGGTCTTCGGAATCCTCGAGGCAGGTGAGCAGCCGGGCCACGGCCTGGGGATCCCGTTCCAGGGCGTTGTCGAACCACTTGGCCGGTTCGGTGGCCACGGGGAAGTCACAGGCCTCCAGCATCTGGTTGATCATCCCCTGCAGTCCCAGGGACCGGCCGTCGTCCGGTGAAAAGATCCGGGCCACGCCGTAGGACTCCAGCTCCTCGATTTCCTCGGGGATGATCACCCCGCCGCCGCCGCCGAAGACCAGGATGTGCGACGAGCTCCGTTCCTTGAGCAGGTCGATCATGTATTTGAAGAATTCCAGGTGCCCGCCCTGGTAGGAGCTGACGGCGATGCCCTGCACGTCCTCCTGCACCGCGGCGTCGACGATCTCGGCCACCGAGCGGTTGTGGCCCAGGTGAATCACCTCGGCGCCCCCGGCCTGCAGCATGCGGCGGATGATGTTGATACTGGCATCGTGCCCGTCAAAGAGCGACGCGGCGGTGACGAAGCGTATCTTGTTGGCCGGGCGGTACGGTTCCTTGATATGATCTGCTGACATGAGGTTTACTCCACTGGCAGTTTGATGACGAAAACGCCTTATTGTATGGCCGTGGCGGGTCACGTGCAACAGTCATGGGCCCACTGGTCCGGTGATCGTCCTCAACTGATCTTCAGGTCATCGCGGCCAGAGACCGGTCGTAGAACGGGGCCAGCTGCGTCCAGTCGAACTTTGCCATGGCACCTGACAACCTGTCGATCCGACCGCGTGGGGCGGGCTCGGTGAGCGCCCGGGACAGCCGTTCCACCAGTTCGGCGAAATTCTCGTACATCCATTCATCACCGGGAAGTAGCTCCGGGTAGGCCAGACGGCGGGGCAGCAGGGGCCGGGCACCGCAGTGGATCGCCTCCACCACGCTGGCGCCGAAGAAATCCTGGTTCGAGGTGACCGGCAGCAGGTCGGCGCGCCAGAGCCAGCGGGCGTATTCCTCTCTCGTCCGGACGTGGCCGAAGTGAACCAGCCGGTGGCCGAGAGTCTTGCGGGCTCTGGCGAAAACCGGCGGTGCCTCGCCGTACCCGCGGCCCAGCACGGCCACGCGGAAGTCGAGGCCCCGCTGGGAGACCTTATCCAGCGCGGCAAAGAACTCGTCCGGGTTCTTGTCATACTCCCAGCGGTGGTTCCAGAGTACCAGCGGGGGTATTTCGGCGATGGGCTCTTGAGGCCGGTGCTGATCAAGCGCGGCAAGATCGAGACCCAGGTGCAGCACCCGGCTCTTCTCCCGCAGTTCATCCACCCGGTGACGGTCCCGGTGGTCGGGGAAACCGGCGAGAAATCCGGGCAGTTCTCCCAGGAAGCTCTCCATGTGGTATCCGGAGTTGAAGCAGAGACGGTCGGCGGCCAGGGCGCTGGAGTAGTTGATGAAGCCGTAGTGCAGGTCACGTCCCGCTGCCGGGTCCCTGTCCTCCGGTGACCAGGGGTAGCTCAGCTGGTTCTCGTGAAAATAGACGGCGGCGGGAATCCCGGCAGTCCGTTTCCTGGTCAGGGCCAGAAAGGCTGACAGGTCGCACATGTCACTGGCCAGGATCAGGTCGGGGCTGAGGGCCGATTCGAGAAACCGCTGGGCCAGGGTCACGGCGCCGCCGTGCATCCGCCACTTCCAGAAGCGGCCGGTGAGGGTCAGCAGGTCCACCTGGTGGCGGCTGTGACGCTGGTAGCCTTCGGCCCAGGCCGCGTGGGAGCCTTCGAAAAAGGGTTCCACCAGCAGGATGTTCATCAGCTGTGGCCGGTGATCCGCTTGTAGAGGTCGAAGGAGTGCGGCGGGCAGCCCGGCACGAAGCAGCCGCGGGCGGTGCGGGTGGACTGCCGGTAGATCATACTGGCGGTGCAGTCGCCCATGAACCAGATATCGCTCTTGTCGCCAGCCTGCTCCAGTGCGGCCGGGAGTTTGCGGCACGGCATGCCGGTGACCACGGTGAACGGGGCAAGTTCCTCGATCTTCCCCTCGTAGTGCAAGCGGTCCAGGGAATGACGGACACTGGACAGGCAGCCGTCGCAGGCCCCCAGCTCCAGCACCGTCACCCCGGGGTAGGCCCCGGCGGAGCTGATCACCCCGCGGCGGAAGCGGGCGCTGACCTCTTCCAGCCGCGGGCCCCGCACCTCGATGCGCTGGAGGTCCATCTGACCCAGACCCTGGTTGCCGGCCAGGCGGATGATATTGATTTCATCGGGATCGAAGCCCATGGCGCTGCAGCAGACCGCGTCCACCGCCACCGGGTCGGTGCCGGCGGCCAGCAGGTCCATCTCCCGCTCCCGGCCGAAAAAGGGCGACTGGCCTTCCATGGCCAGCACAGCGTCCACCAGGGTGAGGTCCGGGGTCCTGATCTTCAGCAGGTCCACCATCTTCTGGTGCACGTCCACCCGGTGGAAGAAGTAGCGGTCCTCGTCCACCAGGATGCCGTGGAGGTTCTTGATCCCCAGGGAGACACCGGCGTGGAGGTGAGTCTTCATCTTGGGCAGGTTGATCACGATGTCGGCGTCCAGCCAGGGCTCGGGAATGGCGGCCCGGCCGAGCAGCAGGCCGCCGGGGATCTCCACTCTGCGGCAGGGCACGCTGTCAAAGGGAACCAGCTCTACGCCGCTGATCTCGGCGATCCGGTTGCATCCCGAGTCGTGGAACCCCGAGGCCGAAGAGACGCCGCAGCCGGGGTTTTCGCCGATCATGATCTTTGACGGCCCGTGGTCACGGAGCACCAGCACCAGCCCCAGCAGCACCCGGGGGTCGGTGGTGTTGCCCGGTTTGCCTTCAAAAGTCCGGACCAGGTTCGGCTTGATCAGCACGGTGCGGCCGCGGCACTGCGGCCCCCACTTCAGCAGGTCCAGCGATTTCCGCACCGCTGCGGTGAACCGGCTGATCACCTGCGAGTCGTCAAGGTCAAAGGGCAGGGCGGCCAGACCCTGGTCATGGCTCAGTGCCACCGTGGTCATGTTACATCCCCCGTGAGAGTGTCTAAGTCAGTGGAAAAAGTATAACATGAGTGCTATGATCAAGACCATTGGACGGAGGTGAATTCGATGGAAAAAGCCAGTGTGGGCGTCATCGGCGGCAGCGGGCTCTACGGTATGGATGGGCTGGAAGAGGTTGAGGAAATACGGCTCTCCACCCCCTATGGCGACCCCTCGGACAGCTACTTCGTGGGCCGCCTCTCCGGCACGCGGGTGGCATTTCTCTCCCGTCACGGCCGTGGTCACCGGCTGATGCCTTCCGAGCTGAACTACCGGGCCAACATCTTCGGCTTCAAACAGCTGGGGGTCCGACGGATCATCTCCGCCTCGGCGGTGGGCAGCCTCAGGGAAGAACTGCCGCCGGTAACCATCGTGCTGCCCGATCAGTTCATCGACCGTACCACCCGGAGGGTGTGCACCTTTTTTGGTGACGGTATCGTGGCCCACGTCTCAATGGCCGACCCCGTCTGCCCCCAGATGCAACAGCTGGCCCACCGCTGCAGCAGCGGGCTGGACCGCAAGGTCGTCCTGGGGGGGACCTATCTCAACATGGAGGGGCCCCATTTTTCAACCAGGGCGGAATCGCTGCTCTACCGCAGCTGGGGCCTGGATGTGATCGGGATGACCAACTCCACCGAGGCCCGGCTGGCCCGGGAGGCTGAAATCTGTTACGTCACGGTGGCCATGGTCACCGATTACGACTGCTGGCGGGTGGAGGAGGAGCCGGTGTCCGTGGAAACGCTGATCGGCTACCTGAAGCAGAACGCGGAATTCGCCCGCAACCTGATTGCCGCCATGGTGGCCGAGCTGCCAGCGGAGTTTACCTGTGGCTGCGGCCAGGCCCTGGCCAACGCCATCATCACCAGTCCCGGGGAGGTCTCCGCCGAGGCACGGGAACGTCTGGCCCCGATTATCGGCCGCTATCTGAACTGAAAATGGAGTGAGCTGTGAGCATCCTTGTTGTCGGTTCCGTCGCCTACGATTCCGTGGAAACACCCTTCGGCCTCCGGGAACGTGTTCTCGGCGGGTCGGCCACCTACTTTTCCACCTGTGCCAGCCATTTCTCCCCGGTCAGCCTGGTGGCCGTGGTGGGAAACGATTTCGCGGAGCAGGACCGCCGGTTCCTCGAGGGCCGGGGGGTGGACCTGGAGGGGCTGCAGACAGTGGAAGGGGAAACCTTTCACTGGAGCGGCCGCTACCAGGGGGACATGAACGAGGCCGAGACGCTGGACACCCGGCTCAACGTTTTTGAAACGTTCACCCCGCGGCTGCCCGACACCTACCGCTCCATCTCCACCCTCTTTCTGGCCAACATCGACCCGGTCCTGCAACTGCAGGTGCTGGACCAGATGGAGCGGCCGGCGCTCACCGCCCTGGACACCATGAATTTCTGGATCGACAGCAAGCGGGACGCGCTGCTGGAACTGCTCCCGCGGATCGACATCCTGCTGCTCAACGAGGCCGAGGCCCGGAGCCTGGCCGGGGAGTCGAACACGGTACGGGCCGCCCGGGTGATCCGCGAATCCATGGGACCGCGGCGGGTGGTGGTCAAGCGGGGTGAGTTCGGTGTGCTGGTCTGCGGCCCTGACGGCTTCTTCGGCGCACCGGCCTTTCCGCTGGAGACGGTGATCGACCCCACCGGTGCCGGGGACACCTTTGCCGGAGGCTTTGTGGGCTGTCTCGACCGCGACGGTCACGCTGATGAATCCGCCATTCGGCGGGCGGTGGCCTACGGCACGGTGATGGCCTCCTTCACCGTTGAGGACTTCAGTCTCGACCGGCTGAAGAGGCTGGAGCCCGCAGAAATCGACCAGCGATTCGAGGCCTATCTCTCGGCCACGAGAATCTGAACCGCAAGCGATCCGGCCCGTTTTCCGGCCGGCATGGAGGAGGAAACGATGCCAATTAACGTAATCGAAGGGGGGCTGAACGCCAAGGGGCTGCGGTTCGCGGTGGTGGTGAGCCGGTTCAACAGCTTTATCAGCGACCGCCTCCTCGCCGGGGTCTTCGACGGCCTGAAGCGGAACGGCGCCCTGGACAAGGATATCAAGGCTTTCCGCGTGCCCGGCTCCTTCGAGGTGCCGTTGATGGCCAAGCACCTGGCCGCCCGGGGGGCCTACGACGCGGTCATCTGTGTCGGGGCCGTGATCCGCGGAGCGACTCCGCATTTCGAATACATATCGGCGGAAATGACCAAGGGGATCGCCCAGGCGATGTTCGACTCGGGCCTGCCCATCTCCTACGGGGTGATCACCACCGATACGCTGGAACAGGCCATCGAGCGAGCGGGCTCGAAGTCGGGGAACAAGGGTTTTGATGCGGCCCTGGCCGCCATAGAAATGGCGAACCTGCTTCGTGAGGCGGACGCCGCCAAGTGACCCGGCCCGGGGTAGGCCGCGCATGTCAATCACTCCGTATTCCGCACAGGCCGCCAGATGAAGACTGAGCGAAGACTGGCTCGTGAGTTCGCGCTGCAGGCTCTGTTTCACAGCGAAGTGAACGAGCCCGGCGACGCCGACCATGCCTTTGACGACTTCTGGTCCATGTTCCAGCGGCGGCACGAGGAGGGGAGCGGTCTGCTGGCTGCCACGCCGGGGATGAGCCCGGAAAACGTGCTTCCCGACAAGCCGCGGGAAGACGTGCGAGCCTTTGCCGAAGAGTTGGTGCGCGGCACGCTGTTCCATCTGGTGGAGGTGGACCGGTTGATCACGGCCAGCGCCGACAACTGGCGCCTGGACCGCATGTCGGCCGTGGACCGCAATATCCTCCGGCTGGCCGTGTTTGAATCGCAGTTCTATACCGATCCCACGCCCCCGGCAGTGGTGATCGACGAAGCCGTGGAACTGGCCAAGCGGTATGGCACCGTGGAATCGGGACGCTTCGTCAACGGTATTCTGGACCACATTTTTCGCGACCACCTCGGTATCTCGGCCAGGGAGTCTTCCGCTGAAGATGAGAGCGACTGAAACCGAATCAGGACTTCCGGCCGCGGCCGGTCCGTGGACGGTCTGGTTGACCGTCCTGGGCCTGCTGTTCCTTATTACCCCGGCGGTTCATCCGGCCGTTCCACTCTCCTCTCCGGTGGTGGTGCAGGGAGCGCAGTGGGCGCTCTATGACGTCTCCTCGATAAAGGGCGCCCCGTATTGCCTGCCCTATGAGAACAGCGGCTACTCACTGGAAATCAGGGATGTGGACCCGGTGTCCCGCCGGGTTCTGGTCCACAGCCGTCCGGCTGATCTGGAGTGCCGCGCCGTGTTCCCGCCCCCCGCCGGCTCCATGCCTCTGGAGGCTGCGGCCTTTGCCCGGTCCCACGGGGGCTGGCCGGAACTGACCCGGCTGTCCAGCAGCCTGACCAGCTCCTGCCGCACCCAGTACCAGGCGGTGAACCGGGTGCTCTGCTGGGTCTCCGGCGCCATCGACTACTGCGGCGGCCCGGACGTTGAGGTGCACCCGCTGGAGGTCCTCCGGCAGAGGAAGGCCAACTGTGTGGGCACCTCCGAACTGGCTGTGGCCCTGCTGCGTGAAGCGGGGATACCGGCCCGCAGCGTCAGGGGCTACCTGGCGTCCGGCAGTGCTGCGGATTTCCCGTCCACCGGTCTGCCGGCCAGGGAATCGAGCCTGGGTGAGGAGGGGCTGCACCGCTGGATCGAGGTCTTTTACCCCGGGGTGGGCTGGATATTCTCCGATCCCTTCCGCTCGGTGAATTTTGTCAGCAAGCGCTACCTGGTCTTCGACCTGGAAACAACCCCGGGTTCCCGGCCGTATCCGGCACGCTTCCAGCGGGTGCGGCTGGAGCTGGACAACCCGGAAAGCACCTTTATCCGCCTGCTGGATCACGGAGGTCAGATCGTGGAGACCGACGTGCTGCCCGGGTTGGAAGCTCGGCAGGGGATGGCGGTGCGCCGGAACGAACCGGTGCAGTACAAACCCTGCTGTATCGGACAGGTCTCCGTGCGCCCGGGCAGCGGGGTTCCCGCGCCCGACGAGGTGCGCCTTCTCCCGGCGGATCCAACCTGGGTCTGTCCCGCAAGGGTGGCTGCCGTGCGCCGGGGAGTCTTCTCCTTCACCGATCTGGAGGAGGGTGAATACCGTCTGTGCTTTTTCAACGACGGCTCCTTTATGGGGGAGCGCCGGACACGGGTCCAAAGCCCCACCCGCGGGGCCCCCACGGTTCGTTTCGAGCTGGGGGATGAGGTGAACCGCCGATGAAGATTCGGACCACTACCCGGGTGGCGGTGCTGCTGCTGGCGTCCCTGTTTCTGCTGAGCCAGTCGCTGGGTTGCGGCTATGCGCTGGTGGGGTACGGATCTTTCCTCCCCGACCATATCAAGAGCATCGGCGTGCCGATGTTCAAGAACAAGACACGGAAGTTCCGCCTGGAACAGATCTTCACCTCCCACGTGATCAACAACCTGATCACCCGCGGGGATTTCGAGGTGCTGCCCGAAGAGGACGGCGTCGACGCCGTGCTGATCGGGGAAATCACCTCGTACTACGCCATACCCACCTCGTTCAGCGAACCGGGGCAGGCCACCTCCTACGAAGTCTTTGTCCGGGTCAAGGTGGCCCTGGCCGACATGGTGGAAAACCGCATCCTGTACGAGAACAAATATTTCGAGTATAGCGACAGCTACAATTTCCCCGATGACGCCAACCTTCAGTTTTCTCCCCGGGAGAGGGAAACCCTCGAGGAACTGGCCGAGGATTTTGCCGAAAGTCTGGTCACCGCGGTGCTGGAGGGTTTCTAGTGAGTGGTGCAGGACAGGCCGCAGGAGGGTATCCCCCGGTAACCTATCTCTACGGCGAAGACAGCTTCATGATGGAGAAGGAGGTGCGGGACGCCATTGACGCCCTCTGCGAAGAGGAGTCGCGCCCCTTCGACCTGGAGGTCCTCTATGCCGACGAGGTGGGGCCGGAAGAGGTGGCCGCCTCGGCCAACCGCCTCCCCGTCATGTCCGAGAAACGAGTGGTGGTGCTCAAACGGATGGAGAAGTGGAAGTGGAACAGCATCACTGAACTGACTGACGGATACCTCTCCGACCCTTCACCGGACACGTGCCTGATCCTCTGTTACGGCGCCAAGCCGGAGAGAAAAAAGAAATATATCAAGAATCTGGAGAAAAAGGCCGGGCAGTGCAGGTCGTTCACGCCCACCGAGGACCGCAAGCTGGTCTCCTGGGTCGAGAACTACTTCCGGCAGCGCGGGATGGCTCTGCAGCCCGGTGCGGCACATACCGTCGTGCAGTATCTGGGCTCCGACCTGCACCGTCTGAAGACCGAACTGCAGAAGATCGAACTGTTCCACGCCGGCAGTGACGGCCCGATCACCGTCCAGCGGTTGGAGGAACTGCTCCGGCGGACTGCACAGGAGTCGGTGTTCGCGCTGCCCCCGCTATTGGCCCGCGGGGAGAAGAAGGAGGCCCTGAAGCTCCTGGGCCGGCTGATGGAGAGCGGGGAAGAGCCGATACCGCTGCTGGGATTGATCGCCGGGCACTACCGGCGGCTGTTGTCGGTTCGGGCGGCTCTGGAGGAAGATGGCAGCGAATCACGGTTGCCGGCGGCACTGAACCTCCCGCAATGGCTGGCCAGGAAACTGCTGAATGACCTGCGCAGCCTCGACGACCACCGGCTGGCGGAGAGCTTTCCCAACCTGGCCTGGGCCGACGCCTATCTCAAGCGTACTGACAAGGCCATCGCGCCGGTGGTGCTGGTGGCCCTGGCCGCCAGGCTGATCACCAGCCGTACACAGCAAGGCCGGGAATCGCTGGAAAAATGATTCCCGGCCCGGTGGAATCCGCGATCAGTCACCCACCTTGGACGCCTGTTTCGTCAGCCGCGATTTGTAGCGGGCGGCGGCGTTGCGGTGGATCACACCCTTCTGCACCGATTTGTCGATCAGCGACGTGGTGGGCGTGAGCAGTTCGCCGCACTTCGCGGCATCGCCTTCGCTGATCGCGCTGCGCAGCTTTTTGATCTGGGTGCGCAGGCTCGAGCTGTTGGAACGGTTGCGCTGGCGCCGCACCACCTCCTGCTTCATCCGCTTCTCTGATGATTTATGACTGGGCATTCTCTCGTAAACTCCGTCAGCAAAACACTGGTCAGTGTCGTTATTCGGGCACACTTCACGGCAAGTTGCGTATTATAGGGAGCCTATCCCACCGTGTCAACAACATTCCCCCCCGCGGAACAACGGTTCTCAAGGCCGGCGCAGCCCCATCTTCTCCAGCCGCTGCTGGGAGAGGTTCGCTTCGCTGGTTCCGGGGAAGTTGTCGATGATGTGGTACAGCTGGACCACTCCCAGGGCCACCTGGTTCGATTCGATGTAGGCGTAGCCCTTTTTCAGATATGCGCCCCTGACGTGCGAATTCTGCGGGTGGTTCTGGATCACCCGGTCGTAGGACTTGATCGCCTGCTGGAACTCTCCGTTGGCGTAGTGGCATTCACCGAGCCAGTAGTACGCGTCACCGGCGGCGCTGTTCCCCGGGAACTGCTCGAGGAAGGCCTTGAACCCCACCACGGCCAGTTCGTAGTTTCCCCGGCGGTAATCGGCAAAAGCGGAGCGGTAGAGCTCTTCCGGGGAGCCGGCTTCCTGGATGCCCGGGGAGTCCTCAAGCGACCCTTCCTCCGTGCCTTCCATCAGCGGCACCGCGGCTTCGGGCCGTTCCATGCGCTGCATGGAATTGCCCAGCACCTCCATCTTCTGGAGGCTGAGGGCCAGTTGTGATTCCAGGTCGTCCATCCTGGAGTAGAGGGCCGACAGCTGGTTCATCAGCGATTCACTGTTGACCTCCCGGGTGGCGTTTTCCTGCTGAACGGTGTTGATCCGTTCCTCCAGCAGCCTGAGCGCGCGGTCCTGCGCGCCGTCCTTGGCGGCTCCCGACTGCTGCAACTGCTCCACATCGGTGGTCAGACGGTCCATCTGCGACTCCAGGTTGACCATCTGTTCGTTCGGGGCGCAGCCCGTGAGCTGCGCCAGCCCGAGGCCGATCATCAGCACCGCGGCCGTCAGGGCCGCTGCTCCGGTGACCGACCAGCTTCCTCTTTTGTTGTTATGCCACAAAGCCAGAAACCTCCTTCAACGGCGCGGCGCCGTCCTGGGACCGCAGTCCCTTACTGGGACACCACCAGCAGGTGGCCCCGGCGGTTCTTGGCCCAGGCCGCCTCGTTGCTCGCCGGGTCGAGGGGCATCTCCTCGCCGTAGCTGATGGCTCTCATCCGCGACTCGTCGATCCCCAGGGAGACCAGGTAATTTTTTACCGTCTCGGCACGCCGCTCGCCCAGCGCCAGGTTGTACTCGTTGCTCCCCCGTTCATCGCAGTGGCCTTCGACGATGATCTGCATGCCTGGATTGGCGCGCAGCCACTCCGCATTCTCCCGCAGCATGGTCTGGGCGGTGATGGTCAGGTCGTAGCGGTCAAAGGCGAAGTGCACGTCCTTGAGCTCGAGATCGGTAAGCAGAGCGCCGAGTTCGCTGTCCAGGAGCGATTCGGAACCGAGGCCGATGATGTCGCCGGAATCGAGGTCCTCGCGGCTTTCGCTCTGCCCTCCGGCCTGATCGGCGGCGTCGTCGGCGGTATCCATATCTGCCGGCGCCTTCTTTTTACAGCCCGAGGGGACCAGGACCAGGGCCAGGACCATCAGCAGGACAAGGAAAGTGGAAAGGCCGGGGTTGCGGTGTGCTTCGAATCTGTTCATGGTTGCGCGTACCTCCTTAAAATAAACGGACATTGTTGACCTTGTTCTCGGACGAGTGACCTGCCGTCGGCAGGACACTCAGCGACCAGACCATGACGGTGACGCGTTCGTTCCCGTGGAGGTCACCGCCCGCTGCCGGGCGCCATCGGCATTCATAATGAAAATCTGCTTTGCCCCTCCACGGTCGGAGGTGAAGGCGATGTGCCGACCGTCAGGGGACCAGCTTGGTTCCTCGTTGTTTGACGGGCCGCTGGTCAGGCGTCTGAGACGGCCGTCGGCCACGTCAATGGTAAACACGTGAAAAAACCCATTTTTGCGGGAACAGAAAGCCACCCGCGAGCCGTCCGGGGACCAGGCCGGACAGCTGTTGTAGCGGCCGAGCATCTCACCGAAGGACACCCGTTCGACATTGAGGCCGTCGGCGTCCATGATGTAAATCTGCGGCGTTCCGGCGCGGCTGGAGTTGAAGGCCAGCCGCCGGCCGTCGGGAGAGAAGGACGGCGACGTATCGATCCCCCGGCTGAAGGTCAGACGCCGCATCTCTTCACCGGCCCCGGAGCGGATGTAGAGCTCGCTCTCCCCGTCGAGGCTGGAGTTGAAGACGATGCTCCGCCCGTCCGGCGTCCATTCCGGAGAGAAGAAGGAAGCCCCGCGGCCGCCGGCGAAGACGACCTCCTGACCGGCATAGGCATCCATGACAAAGATCTCCGGGCTGCCGCGTTTGTACGAGACGTAGGCGATCCGTTTGCCGTCCGGTTCCCATGACGGGGAGAGGTCCAGGCTGCGATTGGCGGTGAGCCGCACCTGGCGCCGGCCGTCCCAGTCCATCACGTACAGCTCCTTGTTGCCGTCACGATCGGAGATGAAGGCGATTTTGCTCGACCCGATGCCGGCGGTGCCGGTGTAGTGGCGGATGATCTCGTCGGCGATGGTGTGGGCCAGGAGCAGCGGCCGCGAGCTGTCGTATTTCTTCCCCAGCATCCGCTGCCGGGATTTCACATCGTAGAGAATGATGTCGGCCGAGTAGATCGTCCGGCCCTGTTCACGGCCAGCCAACCGAAGCGAACCCAGCAGGAAGGCCTGGGCGCCGATTCCTTCCCAGTCCTCGTACACCGGCCGCTGCAGGTTGTATGGCGGGATGTAGCCGTAGAACCGCTTGTCCACCATCTGGAACAGCCCGCTGAAATCGAGGTCGCTCCAGATCACTTCGCGCAGTTCCTCGATCACCTGGCCGAGGGCCGGGTCAGCGCCGGGGTTGAGGAGTTTGGGCAGGGCCAGGTCCACCAGGCTGATCCCGTGACGCGAGGTTCCGATGGTCACCTCGTCCTGCCCCGCGGCAGAACCCGAAACCAGCGCCGCCGCGATCAGCAGCAGCGGCAGGAGCAGGCCGCGACGGATTCCCGGTGCAGAGTAGAACACGTCAATCCCTCTTGTATTCGAACCAGAAATGGACACCAAGTTGATCGCCTCTGAAATCCTGCGGCAGTGGGGGGAGGGGAGCGGCTTCCCGTATGGAACGGACCGCTGAGAGATCGAGCATATCGACCCCGCTGGTCTCCTCCACTCGCACATCGCTCAACGATCCGTTTCTGTGGATGATGAAGTATACCGTCACCGTGTATGTTTTGCCAAACCTGGAGTCGAGATAGGGTTCCTGCCAGACGGAGCTGATCCGTTTGACCACCAGGTCGAGATACCAGCTGAACCGGGTATCCAGGCCGTCCATCCCCACCAGGCCGCCCTGCCCCGCGCCACTGCCCAGGCCCACGCTTCCCGAGGATGCGGCACTGCCGGCCCTGGTGGCCGCCTTTGCGGTCTCCACGGTTTTCGCCGGTGGGCGACGGGCGGGCGGCGGTTTTGGCTTCGGTTTTTCCACCGGTTTTTGCACCGGCGGCTTCTTTTCCGGAATGGTCTCCACCAGGCGCGGTGCGGGTTCGCTCTCCGGCTCGGGTGGCGGGACGGGCGCCTCAACCACCACCGCCGGCTGGGTCTCCCCCTGCTCCTCCGGCGGGCCGCTGACCATCCGCACATGGACGAACCCCGGCGCGGAAACCACTTCGATGGCCGAAGCGTCACCAAGGGCGGGAAAGAAGAGCCAGAAAACGGCACCCAGGTGAACCGCGCCGGAGAAGAAGAGAGCAAGGGGACGGCCGGCGCGGCTGGACACCGCCCGTTTCTCCAGCAAGCTGTTCATTTCATCGGTCATGGTGCCGGTCCCGAAAGGCCGCCGCCTGCGGACGGGCGGCCTTTCCCGCTAATTGGCCGGAATTGAACTGTCGGCGCCCCTCTCGGGCAGGGTGGTCATGTCGGGCTGGGTGACGATGCCAAAATCGGTGACTCCGGCCAGGCGCATCTTGTCCATCACCAGCATGACGAAGCCGTGGGTCACCGTGCTGTCCGCCTTGAGATAGACCTGACGGGCAGGCACCGGGCCGGCTCCGCTGTCCACCAGTTCCCGCAGCCGTTCCTCCACCAGGTGTACGTTCACTGCCGTTTCATTGAAGTATACCTTCTGCTCAGCGTCGATGGTGATCACCAGGCGGTTCTCGTCTCCGCCCTCCTGGGTCTGGGTCTGCGGCAGCTTGACCTCGATGCCCTGCTGCAGGAAGGGCGCGGTGACCATGAAGATGATCAGCAGCACCAGCAGCACGTCAACAAAGGGGGTCACGTTGATCTCGGAGAGGGACGTTCTGTCGCCCCGCGCTCTTCTGCCGATGGAGTGCCGCATGGACTCTGGTAATCCTGCTGCCGGATCAGGTGAAGTTCCGTTCGGAAATACTGAGGAACTCCAAAGCGAAGTCTTCCATTTCCGAATCCACCACCCGGATCTTGTTGATGAAGTAGTTGTACCCGATAACCGCCGGCACGGCCGCGGCCAGCCCGGCGGCGGTGGCGATCAGCGCCTCGGAGATGCCGGGGGCCACCGCCGCCAGGTTGGCCGAACCGGTGAGGCCGATCATATGGAACGAGGACATGATGCCCCAGACCGTTCCGAACAGCCCGATAAAAGGGGTTATGGCCCCGGTGGTGGCCAGAAAGTTGAGGGTTCGCTCGAGCTTGTTGATCTCCACCGCCGTGGCGCGCAGCAGGGCCCGGCTGATCCCTTCGATGTTGTGGATGGTGGCCCGCCCCTGGGGGTCTTCGGAGCCGCCGCCCTGGTGCTTGAGGCTGGCCCGCAACTGAAAATTCAGCTCATTGAATCCGGCGAGAAAGAGGCCCACCAGCGGGCTGTGCTTCAGGTCGTCGCAGATCGCCTTGACCTCTGAAAACTTGCTCGATTTACGGAAAACCGTTAGGAATTCCCTCGACTCCCGCCTGGCCTTCCTGATAAGGAAATGCTTTTCTACCATAATGGCCCAGGAGACCACGGAAAAGACCAGCAGGATGAGCAGGACGAATTTTGCCATCGGGCCGGACTGCAGAATCAGACTGATGATATCCCCGCTGAAATCCTGAGGCATATCTCCTCCCAATCGGTAAACGGTGCTGTCGAAAAAGGACTTTTCAATAAAAGTCTATGTATCACAAGCGGATTGGAATGTAAATGTTTGCACCGTCAGGATAGCGGAATTACTAATATTTGACCGGATATGGACGCCGGAGCGGGAGTGATCAGTCCACATCACCCGAAATGCTGTCCAGCAGTTCCCGGATATCGTCGGGGAGAGGAGATCGGTATTCCACGGCGGCGCCGTGGGCCGGGTGGACGAAGGCCAGCCGGTGGGCGTGGAGGGCCTGACGGGGGAAGGCGCGCAGCAGGGCGCGGAAGGCCGGGTCGGGGATGTTCTTCCAGCGGCGGCCGCCATAGAGCGGATCGCCAACGATGGGGTGGCCCCGGTGGGCCAGGTGGACCCGGATCTGGTGGGTCCTGCCGGTGAGCAGCTCGCAGGAGAGAAGGGCAAAGGCGCCCGCCCGCACAATCACGCGGTAGCGGGTGGTGGCTTCTCGTCCCCCCGCACTGAGCACCGACATCTTCTTCCGGTCCGAGGGGCTGCGGCCAATGGAAGCCTCGATGATACCCTGTTCCGGGGTAGGGCAGCCCCAGACCAGGGCCAGGTACTCCTTGGAGATTTCCCTGGTGAGGAAGAGCCTGGACAGGGCCCGGTGGGTTTTCGGGTCGAGGGCCACCAGGATCAGGCCCGAGGTGTCCTTGTCCAGCCGGTGGACTATACCGGGTCGGCCCGAGGTGCCAACGCCTTCGATACCGGGGAAGTGGTGCAGCAGGGCATTGACCAGGGTGCCGCTGGACCGACCCGCGCCGGGATGAACGCTCATCCCGGCCGCCTTGTCGATCACCAGCAACTGCTTGTCCCGATGGATTATCTCCAGGGGCAATGGTTCGGCGCCGGGAGAAACTTCCGGGGACTCCGCGTGAAAACAGACCCGCGGAAGATCAATCCGGTCGCCCGGCCGTACCATACTGGAGGGCTTGGATTTTCGGCCGTTCAGCTGCACCAGGCCATCCTTGATGGCCCGGGCATACTGCTGCCGGCTGCCTTCTCCGGGTCTGTTGCTGAGGAAGCGGTCCAGCCGCACTTCACCATCGGGGGAGAGGCGGGTGATCTCCTCGCTGGAAGCGGTGATCTGCATCAGCGATCCGCCCGTTTCCTCAACAGGGTATATGCGGTCACCGCGGTGAGGAAGAGCAGCAGGCTGACAAACTGTGAGGTGGAGACAGTCCCGTTGAAGAGGGAGCCCCGGTGGTCGCCGCGCAGGAATTCAATCAGGGCCCGGGAAACCGAATAGATGGCGACGTAGCTCCAGAAGACCTGGCCGGGGAACCGTTTGTGCCGGGAGATCCAGAGCAGCAGTGCGAAGATGGCCAGGGCGCTGAGCGAGCTGTAGATCTGGGTCGGGTGGAGCGGTGTGTGCAGCGGCACCCCCACGTTGTCGTGGGCCACCGGGTCGGTGAAGGTCACCGCCCAGGGCAAATGGCAGACCTTGCCGTAGCAGCAGCCGGCCATGAAGCAGCCCACCCGGCCCACGGCCTGGCCCAGGGCGATGGAAGGGGCAAGGATGTCGCATACCTGCCAGGTATCGAGTCCCTTTCTCCTCATATACCACAGGCCGGTGATCACGGACAGAATGAGGCCGCCGTAGAAGACACCACCGAGGCGGACGATGCCCAGCAGCAGCCGGGGCTGGGCTGCATACTGCCGCCAGTCGACGATCACCAGCAGCAGTTTGGCCCCGATGATGGCTCCCACCAGCAACCAGACCGAGAGGTCCAGGATCTGCCCCGGGGGTATACCTTCCTTTTTGGCCCGGTGCACTCCGAGCCAGATGGCGGAGAGGTAGGCCAGCACCAGGGCAAATCCGTAGGTGCCGATGGTGGCGAAGCCGAGGTCGACGAGTATGGGATGCATCCGGACGTGAACCCTCCGGCCGGACCGGTTGCTAACCGGTTAGGGCCTGACCCCGCTTTCTGAAGCCGAGGAGGAAATCGAGAACCAGCATCGCCATGCCGATGGAGATACAGCTGTCCGCCAGGTTGAACGCCGGCCAGCTGTGGCCCTGCCAGTGGAAATCGAGGAAATCCACCACGTGTTGCAACCGCAGCCGGTCGATGATGTTGCCCAGGGCGCCGCCCATGATCAGGCTCAACCCGAACTGCAGCCAGAGCCGGGACCGCGGGATGCTGGCGCAGTAGTAGATGATCAGCAGCAGGGCGGCAGCGGAGAGCGCGGTGAGCAGCCCCGAGCGCAGAGCGGAGGGGGCTCCGGCCATGATTCCGAAGGCCATGCCGTTGTTGTGCACCAGGGTGAGATTGAACAGGCCGGGGATGACCATTTTCGACTGGTGGAGGCTGAGCGAGGCCGCGGCCAGCATTTTTGTCAGCTGGTCGGCCAGTACCACCAGCAGGACCAGACCGGCCTGGTAGAGTCGAAGGTTCATCTGCGCTCAGATACCGAGAGAGCTGAGGATGCCGGCGCAGCGCCCACACACCTCGGGTTGGTCGGCGCACTGCCCCAGGTCTTCGGTGACGTGCCAGCAGCGGGGACACTTGTCACCGGAGGCCGGCAGCACGGTGATGCCCAGGCCGTCCACTTTCTCCGAGACCACGGCCCCTCCCGGGGTGCCGGAAACGGTCACCGCGGAAACGATGAAAAAATCTGCCAGGCGGTCCTGTTCCAGCTGCAGCAGTTCCAACAGCGGGCCGCCGGCATGCAGTTCCAGGCGAGCCTGGAGGGAGTTGCCGATCACCTTGTCCCGCCTTGCCGTTTCCAGCACGGAGAGCACCTCCCCCCGCACCTGCAGCAGGCCGTGGAAGCGTTCCTCCAGTTCAGCGTCCTGCGGCAGATCGCCGGACAGGATGAACCGGGCCAGGTGGACGCTCGGCTCCTTGCCCTCCCACCGGGGCATGTGTTCCCAGATCTCTTCGGCGGTGAAGCAGAAGATCGGGGCCATCAGCCGCACCAGGCAGTTGAGCACCGTGTGCAGCGTGTGCTGGGCCGCCAGCCGGGATACCGACTGCGGGGATTCCACGTAGAGACGGTCCTTGATGATGTCGAGATAGATCGCCGAAAGTTCCACCGCACAGAAATGGTAGATTGAGTGGTAGACCGTGTGCAGCTCATAGCGCTCGTAGGCCTGGAGCAGCTTTTCGGTCATCTTCGAGGTCTGGCCCAGGATCCAGCGGTCCAGTGGTTCCAGGGCCCCCTGTTCCAGGTCGGGCAGCGCCCCGTCCGGCTGGTAGTCCGCGAGGTTGCCCAGCAGGAAACGGCAGGTGTTGCGCACCTTGACATAGGCCTCGGAGGCGCTTTGCAGGATCTCCCCGGAAATTTTCACATCCTCCTGGTAGTTGGACATGGAAACCCAGACCCGCACGATCTCGGCCCCGCGGCTGTCGAAGATTTCCTGCGGGTCCACCGCGTTGCCCAGCGACTTGGAGAGTTTCTTCCCTTCGCCGTCCACCACGAAGCCGTGGGTCAGCACCTGGCGGAAGGGCGGTGCGCCGCAGGTTTCCAGGCCCACCAGCAGCGAGTGCTGGAACCACCCGCGGTGCTGGTCACTTCCCTCGAGGTAGAGGTCGGAGGGCCAGGGGAGGTCCTCCCGGTGGCCCAGGACGGCCGCGTGGCTCGAGCTGGAGTCGAACCAGACATCGAGGATGTCGTTTTCCTTGCGCAAGCGGGTGCCGCCGCAACCCGGACACTGCTTGCCGTCCTCGGGCAGGAAATCTGCGGCGTCCAGCTTGAACCAGGAGTCGGCGCCCTCACGGCTGAAGATGTCGCACACCCGGTCAAAGTGCGCCTCGTCGCTGAAAACGTGGTCGCAGTCCTCGCAGTAGATCACGGCCACCGGCACGCCCCACTGCCGCTGCCGGGAGATGCACCAGTCGGGCCGGTTGCTGATCATGCCCAGGATCCGGTCCCGTCCCCAGCCGGGAATCCAGGTCACCTTCTCCACCGCCTCCTCGGCCCGCTGCCGCAGGCCGGTATCGGACATGGAGATAAACCACTGTTCGGTGGCGCGGAAGACGATCGGCTCCTTGCAGCGCCAGCAGTGCGGGTAGGAGTGCTCGAAATCGGCGACGGAGAGGAGCATGCCCTTCTCGCGGAGCAAGTCGACGATTCCCGGGTTGGCCTCGAAAACCTGAAGGCCCTCGAACTGGGGCACCCGGCTGGTGAAGCGGCCGGCATCGTCAACCGGGGCCAGGATCTCCAGGCCGTGCTGCGAGCCGAGCACGTAGTCGTCCTGGCCGTGCCCCGGCGCGGTGTGCACGCAGCCGGTGCCCTGGTCCAGGGTGACATACCTGGCGGTGAGAATCACCGATTCGCGGTCGATAAAGGGGTGGCGGCAGCGGAAGTTCTCCAGCTGCGAACCCTTGAACGACACCAGTTCAGCCGCTGCCGGGAGCCCGCAGGCTTCGAGGGTGGCGGAGAGCCGCTCGCGGGCCACGATCAGCACGTGGCCACCGGTTTCCACCGCCACGTACTCGAAATCAGGGTGCACGGCGATGGCCAGGTTGGCCGGCAGGGTCCAGGGGGTGGTGGTCCAGATCACCACCGATACCGAGCGGCCGGCCAGCGCCGGGTCGAGATCGGCCGGATCGCCATCCAGGGGGAACTTGACGTAGATCGAGTGCGATGTGTGGTCGTGGTATTCCACCTCCGCCTCGGCCAGGGCGGTGCGGCAGTCGGCGCACCAGTAGACCGGCTTCAGGCCGCGATATACCGCGCCCTTCTCGAAGAATTTGCCCAGGCGCCTGACGATTTCAGCCTGGTACCCGTAACTCATGGTCAGATACGGATCGTCCCACTCACCGAGGATGCCCAGCCGGCGGAAGCTCTTGCGCTGGATTTTGACATGCTTCTCGGCGTAGTCGCGGCATTTTCGGCGAAACTTGTACAGGGGCAGCGGTTCCTCCCGGTCCTTGACCAGCTTGTCCACCTGCAGCTCGATGGGCAGGCCGTGGCAGTCCCACCCGGGACGGTAGGCGGCATCGAAACCGCTCATGGTCTTGTATTTGACCACGATGTCCTTGAGCACCTTGTTCAGCGCCGTCCCGGTGTGGATGTTGCCGTTGGCGTAGGGGGGGCCGTCGTGAAGCACGAAGGTGGGCTCACCCCTGCGCGCCTCCCGGATGGCGCGGTAGAGGTCCTGCTCTTCCCAGCGGGCGATCAGCGCCGGCTCACGCATGGGGAGGTTGGCCTTCATCGGGAAGGCGGTGTTGGGCAGATTCAGCGTTTCTTTCAGCTTCTTGCTCGAGCTGCTCATGTTCGTCGTCCTTGAGACAGAATTTTGAGGCGCGGTCACCCAGCGGTGCGGGGCACGGACGGGATCCGGATCACTGGAGACGGAAAGGCCCCGGGGAAGCGGTATTGTTAGCATCGGGGCCGGTTTTTGTCAAGATTTTCGGGTCAGGGCATGGCGCCGGCCATCACGCACCGCACGGAAATGGAACGACCGGTTTGATTTCCTGATCGGCGAACCGATATCATCGAACAACGGGAGCACCAGCCGCACCACCGCCGGCGCGGCGCATCAGTGAGGAGCGGAGTGCGGCAGCAGGATGTTCAGGGTACAGGGCCGGTGCGGCTGATTCGGCACATCGGTGCGTTCACCAGCCTGCTGGAGGAGACGCTGCGGACACTGTTCACCCGCCGTTTCCCCTGGCGGCTCCTGCTGGTGCAGCTGGACCAGCTGGGGGTCAAATCGCTGTCCATCGTCAATATTACCGCCATTTTTACCGGGATGGTGATGGCGGTTCAGACCTACTACACCCTCGGGCGGCTGGGGGTGAAGTATTTCATCGGCGAGGCGGTGGCTCTTTCCCTGGTTCGCGAGCTGGGCCCGGTGCTCACGGCGTTGATGGTGGGCGGCCGGGTGGGCGCTGGAATCACTGCCGAAATCGGGACGATGAAGGTCACCGAGCAGGTCGACGCCCTGCGCGCCCTCGGGGCCAGCCCGGTGCACCGGCTGGTGTTGCCCCGGGTGGTGGCGACGATAATCATGCTGCCCTTGCTGACCATCCTTGCCGACCTGCTGGGAATTCTCGGCGGCCTGTTCATCGCGGTCACCGAGATGGGGATCAGCGCCAATTTCTATTTCGAGCACGTGCTGGAGGCGGTGAGTCTTCACGATGTGTTCAGCGGGATCGGGAAATCACTTTTTTTCGCCTTTTTTATCTCTTTCATCGGCTGTTACAACGGGCTGTCGGTGAGCGGTGGGGCCGACGGGGTGGGGCGCATGACCACCAACACCGTGGTGGCGGCCTCGATCTCAATACTGGTGGCCAATTTTTTCCTGACCAAGCTGTTCATCATGTTCTGACCTGTGGGTACAGCGGATGACCGAACAACCGATCCTGGCCTTCGAGGACGTGTACAAGGCCTTTGGCGAAAACCGTGTGCTGCGCGGCCTCTCCCTGGATGTGCGTGCCGGTGAAACCCTGGTGGTGCTGGGACCAAGCGGTTCGGGCAAGAGCGTGATCCTCAAGCTGGCAGTGGGACTGCTGCGGCCCGACCGGGGGATGATCCGGGCGGTGGGGCAGGAGATCAGCGGACTGTCCGAGGAGAAACTGCGCCAGGTGCGCAGGAAGGTGTCCATGGTCTTTCAGGGCGGGGCGCTCTTCGATTCCATGACGGTGAGCGATAATGTGGCCTTCGCGCTGCGGGAGCACACCGCCATGGACGAGGAGGCCATCGGCCGGCGGGTGGACCAGTGCCTCTCCATGGTCAACCTGGAAAGCGCCGTGGACCTCTTGCCGGCCCAGCTGAGCGGTGGCATGAAGAAGCGGGTGGCCCTGGCCCGGGCCGTGGCCCTGGAGCCGGAAGTTATCCTCTATGACGAACCCACCGCCGGTCTCGATCCGGTTGTGGCCGGTTGGATCAACCGGCTGATCCGCGGGTTGCAGAGCCGGCTGGGAATCACCTCGGTGGTGGTGACCCACGACATCGACAGCGCGGCGCTGGTGGGTGATAGAATAGCCTGGCTCCACGAGGGAGTCATTGATTTCGTCGGGACCATGGACGAGGCCCGGGCGGAACCGCCGGGGCCGCTGCATGAATTTCTGCAGGCCAGGGAGATGTGACCGACCATGGGTGAGAGGGAACAAAATCTTCGTGTGGGTGCCGTGGTCTCGGTGATCGTGGTGCTCTTCATGGCCGCGGTGCTGATGCTGGGCAGCCGGGAGGGCTTCTTCGCCCGGACCGTGGAATACGAGCTCCGTTTCCCCACCATCGTCAACCTCAACGAGCAGGCGCCGGTGAAGCTGGGCGGCCTGGAAGCAGGACGGGTACGGTCGATCCGTTTCTCCGACGACCCGGTGGCCAGCTACATCATGGTCACCATCAGCGTGCGCAGCGAGCTGGCCAACCGTATCCGGCGGGACACGGTGGCCACGGCGCGGAGCCTGAGCATCCTCTCCGGCGAGAAATACATCGAACTGTCCCTGGGCCGGGACACCGAAGCACTGCAGCCGGGTGCCGAGATTCCGGTGCGCGAGGGGGTCAACCTGGAGCAGATCGCCGGGACTGGCGAGATGGTGGCCGAGCAGCTGGCCACCATCCTCAATGAGACGGTGGTGCTGCTCCAGGGGATCAACGAGGGCGAGACCCTGCTGGGCAAGCTGCTCTCCGACGAGCAGTTCTCCCAGGGATTGCTGCAGCGCTTCGACGATTTCACCGGCCGGCTGGAACTGTTGCTGGCCCAGCTGGAAAGCGGTGACGGGCTGGCCGGGCGGCTGATTCACGACGGGGAGTACGGTGAACAGGTCACCCGGGAGCTCCAACAGACGGTGAGCAGTCTGAACCGGCTGATGTCGCGGCTGGAGGACGGGGATGGGGTGGCCGGTGCGCTGCTGGCCGACCGGCCCGAGGGGACGGAGCTGGTGGACAACCTGGTCTCCGCTTCCCGCTCGCTGGAGCGCACGGCGCGGCAACTGGAGTCGGGCCAGGGTCTGGCTCCGCGGCTGCTCCACGACGAGGAATACGCTGACCGGGTGCTGGCCAACCTCGACTCCATCACCGTGTCGCTGGCCTCGATCCTGGAAAAAATCGACCGCGGGGAGGGGACCCTGGGGCTGTTGATCGAAGACCCCTCGGTCTACGAGGGCATGCGGGATGTGGTGGCCGGGGTCAACGACAGCAGTTTCCTCAGCTGGCTCATCGCCCGCAAAGCGAAAAAGGGCGCAGAGGTCCGGGCCGAGAAGGCGCAGGCCGCTGGAGACGACAACGGATAGTGCGCTGACGGGGCCGGCCCCGCCGCTTCACCAGGAGGTTCGGTTGCAGATGAAAATCCGTATGACGAGGTGCCGCCGGTCGGTGTTGATGATGCTGGTACTGGCGGCGGCCGCCGCCGGGTTAAACTGTTCGGGAGAGCAGGACCCGGTGCTGGAAGTGCTGGCCGCCAGAGCCGACTACGCGGTGGAGCTGAAGGGGTTCACCGAGAAGCGCGGGCAGTGGGACGAGACGGTGGGCACGCTGCTCTCCATCTTTGTGATCAATGACTCCGATGTCACCCTGGGGCAGTTGACAGTGCGGCTGCGCCGTTTCGGCCCGGGGAACGAGGAGGAGGCGCTGGAGACCCGGCGTCTGACCCTTGATGTAAGCGATATCGTCACCAACCGCTCGGCGGAAATCATTGTCGAGGTACCGGGGTTCGTGCCCGGCTCCCTGGACGGCCTGACCGTGGACCTCGAGCTGCTTCCACCGGAGGCGGAATACGGCGAGTTTCCCGAACTGGCCGATGCCCTGGCGGCGCGGCAGGCGGCAGCGGCGGAGAAATAGGGGACGGGCCGTCAGTCCTTCACACCCAGCTTTTCCTTGAAATACTCGATGGTCCGGTGCAGGCCGTCCTCCAGCCCCACCACCGGCTCCCAGTTCAAAACCCGCCTGGCTTCGGTGATATCCGGCTGCCTGGTCTTCGGGTCGTCCTCCGGCAGGTCCTTGAAGATGATCCGGCTCTTGCTGTTGGTCTGGGCGATGATCTGTTCGGCGATCTGCAGTACGGTCATCTCCCGCGGGTTGCCGATATTCATCGGCTCCACTCGGTCGGAAACCAGCAGCCGGCAGATCCCTTCCACCAGGTCACTGATGTAACAGAAGCTGCGGGTCTGGTCGCCCTTGCCGAAGACGGTGACGTCCTCGTCACGCAG
This sequence comes from uncultured Acidobacteriota bacterium, assembly GCA_963836075.1. Lineage (GTDB taxonomy): Bacteria > Acidobacteriota > JAQAZP01 > JAQAZP01 > JAQAZP01 > JAQAZP01. Next base: position 367,558 of record CAWIIB010000001.1, on the reverse strand, counting down.
GGCCTGGGCGGCAAAGGTGGGCACCGCCCGGCCGTCGTTGATCCGCATTCTCGGGCCGAAGGTGTTGAAGATCCGCACGATACGGGTATTGACGCCATGATAGCGGTGGTAGGCCATGGTCAGCGCTTCCGAGAAACGTTTGGCCTCGTCATACACCCCGCGGGGCCCGATGGGGTTCACGTTTCCCCAGTAGTCTTCCTTCTGGGGGTGGATCAGCGGGTCGCCATAAATTTCGGAAGTGGAAGCCAGCAGGAGAGTGGCCTTTTTTTCCTTGGCCAGGCCCAGGGCCTTGTGCGTGCCCAGGGACCCCACCTTCATCGTCTGGATCGGCATTTCGAGGTAGTCGATGGGGCTGGCCGGGCTGGCGAAGTGCAGGATGAAATCCAGTTCCCCGGGGACATGGATATAGTTGGTAATGTCATGTTTGATGAAGAGGAAATTCTCGTTCTTCATCAGATGCGCCACATTGTCGATGTCACCGGTGCTCAGGTTGTCCAGTACGATCACCTGGCAACCCTTGTCCAGGAGATATTCGGAAAGATGGGACCCGATGAAACCGGAACCGCCAGTGATAAGTATTTTTTTACCTTCGATCTGCATCAGATTCCTCTCCCTGTTAGCCAAGGTGTTTTGACGAAAAAAACATTATAGACCAACCGCGGTAAAGATCAATTGTCGGGCCATTGGTCTGTCACTCCTCGCTCCGGGCGCGAAGCGCTCCAACGCCGCTCGGAAGCAACAGACCAATGGCCCGTACTGCATATACAGTCAGTAGGCGTTTTTCTGGGGGAACAGGCCGCGCCAGATGGTGAGCCACATGATCTTGAAGTCGAGGGCCAGCGACCAGTTCTCGATGTAGTAGAGGTCGTACTCGATACGCTTGGTCACCGACGTGTTGCCGCGCCAGCCGTTGATCTGGGCCCAGCCGGTGATGCCCGACTTGACCTTGTGCCGCAGCATGTACTGCGGGATCTTGCGTTTGAATTCCTGGACAAAATTGGGCCGCTCCGGACGCGGCCCCACCACGCTCATGTCGCCCTTGAGCACGTTGTAAAACTGGGGCAGTTCATCGATACTCAAGCGTCGCAGCCAGGAGCCGATGGCGGTGCGCCGTGGGTCGTCCTCACGGGCCCACACCGGGCCGGTGGCCGACTCGGCATCGATGTTCATGGTTCGGAATTTGTACATCACGAATGGTTTGCCGTCCATTCCCATCCGTTCCTGGGAATAGAAAACCGGCCCTTTGGAGCTGAGCCGTATACCGATGGCGGCCAGGAGGAAGAGCGGGCTGAGCAGCACCAGGGCCAGCAGGGCGAAGACCACGTCCACCGAACGTTTGATCAGGTAGTGGAACTCGTGCAGCGGCGAGCGGTCGAGGTCGACGATGGGCAGGCCGTCCAGGTCCTCCACGCCGGCCCGGAAGGTGATGAACTCCATCAGGTCGGGGACCACCTTGATCCCCACCATCTGCTCCCGGGCCACACCGAACAGTTGCAGCATCCGGTCGTGGGCCGTCAGGGGCAGGGCCACGTAGATCTGGTCCACGTGTTGGTCCACGTGTCGTTCGCGCAGGATATCCTCCAGCTGATCAAGGGTGCCCAGCACCGGAACGCCGTGGTAGACCAGCGACTGCTTCTCCGGGTCATCGTCGATGAAGCCCTCCACCCGGTAGCCCAGTTCGCTGTGCTGGGAGATCTTGTCCACCAGGTTCTGGCCCACCACGCCGGCCCCGGCCACCACGATCCGGATCAGGTTGTACCCGCGGGTGCGGATGTACTCCAGGTAACCACGGAAAATCTGACGGGTGGCGAAGACCAGGATCACGTCGAGGATCAGAAAGATCACCAGGGCGAACCGCGAGTGCTGGTACTGGATGTTTTCCACCCGCAGGAAGTAGACGCGGTAGAAGAGGTCGAAGGGCAGCAGCAGCGCCCCGGCCAGCACGACACTGACCGTGGTCAGCAGGAAGGTTTCCACCCGCGACCGGCCCCGGGACAGGCGGTAGAGGCTGTTGAGATAGAAACAGAGCGGCCAGATGAGCAGGATAAAGGGGACCAGCTTGAGGTATTCCAAAAAGGCCGGAACGCCCTTGTGCACCGGGAAGAGGTAGAACCGCAGGACGTAGGCAGAGAGATAGGCCAGCAGGGTGGCCCCGAGGTCGCCGGCAAGATAGGTCAGGGCGATGAGCCGGTTTCTGCTCTTGATCATCTTCGCTTGGTCCAGCTCCCCTCTTTCGGATTCCGCCTGCCCCCCGCTGTCCAGGCTCCGGTCCACGAACTGAGCCATCTTCCGCTCGAAGGAGCGGTGTGAGAAGCGCAGGGCGTTCTCCCTGATTTCGTCGGTATTTAACTGCAACCCCTCAAGCCTGTCAACAGCGGCCAGCAGAGCGTCAGCGGTTTGCTCGGGGAAGAGGACGCCGGTTTTTCCATCCACCACGCTTTCCAGGGCGCCTCCCTTGCCCAGGGCCACCACCGGTCGGCCGCAGGCCTGGGCCTCCACCAGGGCCAGGCCGAAATCCTCCACCGCGGCGTAGACAAAGGCACGGCAACCGCGGTACTGCTCAACCAGCTGGTCCAGCGGCAGGGTGCCGAGGAATTTCACCGTTGGGCCGGCCAGGCTGCGCAGGTGCTGCTCCTCCGGGCCGAAGCCGATGATGCGCAGCTCGGCGCCGGAGCGGTTGAAGGCCTCGATGGCCAGTTCAACGCGTTTGTAGGGCGAGAGGGCAGAGACCAGCAGGTAATAGTTGCCGGGGGCGCTGTTGCCGGGAGTGAAGGTCTCCACATCCGCCGGCGGGTGGATCACCTCGGCGTTGCGGCCGTAATGCCGGCGGATCCGCTCGGGCAACGTAAGCCGAGTTGGCGACGAACCAGCCCACCCGGCTGCTGCTGGACCGGTCCCAGGACCGCAGGTAGCGGGCGGCGAAGGGGATGACCAGGCGGGTCAGGGGGCCGGCGCGGCCCGGACCGAAATAGTCCTGGTACATGTCCCAGACGTAGCGCATGGGTGTGTGGCAGTAGCAGACGTGGGGTATCCCCGTCCGGAACCCGCACCCCCTTGGCCACACAGTGGCTGGAACTGATCACCAGGTCGAAACCCCGCAGGTCGAACCGCTCGATGGCCGTGGGCATCAGCGGCAGGTAGTGGCGGTATTTGCTGAGCGCCAGGGGCAACCGCTGGACAAAGGAGGTGCGGATCTCCATCCGCTCGATCTCCTCCGGCTGGCTTCCCGGCCGGTGCACCAGGGTGATGCACCACTGCGCTCGGGGTAGAGGCGGCAGAGCGAGAGCAGCACACGCTCGCCGCCGCGAAACCCGGTGAGCCAGTCGTGGACCAGGGCGATCTTCATCCGGCCATTCTATATGTTCGGGTCCGCACCGATCAACGAAGGGCGGCCGCCTGCGCCAGCTCACCCCTGGCCCAGGAGCCGGTCATAGAGGGCCAGGGTCAGGCGCGCGGTTTCGGACCAGGGGTAGAGGGCAGACCTTTGAGGTCCGCGGTGCGCCGCTCGCTCCGCCGTGTGCGGGTCATCGCCGAGACGGAGAATGGCCCGGGCCATATCCTCCGGATCGCCGGGATCGCAATAGTCGGCGGCGTCCCCCAGCACTTCGCCCAGGGCTCCGCTGCGGGAGGCCAGCACCGGGGCGCCGCAGGCCAGGGCCTCCAGCGGAGGCAGGCCGAAACCCTCGTAGAGCGAAGGGAAGAGGAAGAGGTCGGCGCCGCGGTAGAGCACGGGCAGCAGGCTGTCCGGCTGATGGCCCAGGGCCACCAGTTTCTCGGGGCGCCGCAGGCCGGAGGCGTGCTGGACCAGCCCCTGCTGGAAGGAGAGGTCCCGGCCCACCAGCACCAGGGAGCGGTCCCACCCTTCTCTCGCGGCCTGGCAACGGCCAAAGGCCTCCAGCACGCCGGCGAGATTCTTGTGTGGTTTGAAATTGCCCACAAAGAGGAGATAGGGCCCTTCGATGCCCAGCCGGCGGAGTTCCGCGCTGTCCGCGGCACGATCCTCCCCGGAGACCGCCGGACGGAAGCGGTGATCCACCCCGTAGGGGATGATGCTGATCTTCTGCGGGGCGGTCCCCGGAAAGTGGCGCAGCAGGTCGTCGCGGGTGGCCGCGGAACCGGTGATCACCGCGTCCGATCGGCGGGCGGCGCGGCCGATGAAGTGCCGGGCGTAGAGCAGCGCCGCCCGGGATGGCAGGTAACGGGGGAGGATCAGGTGGATCAGATCGTGTACCGAGGTCACCACCCGGCGGGGCAGCGGGCCGTGGGGCAGGACGTAGTGAGTGCTGTGATAGAGGTCAATCCCCGCCCGGCGGAGGGACAGGGGCAGGGAGAAGTGCTCGGCCAGGGAGTAGGACCTGCTGGTCTGCGGGACCATGGTGAACCGGGGGTCGCCCCCGGCGGCGCCGCGGCAGACCTCCAGGGCCCGGGGGCCGCCGAAGAGGAAGAAGGTGTGTTCGGTCTGCGGCTGCCCGGCCAGGCCGTGGACCAGCCGTTCGATGTAACGGCCGATGCCGAAATCGGCCGCCTTGCGCACGTCGATGCCGATTCTGCCCATGACCCTCAGCACGCTCCCTTCTCAGTGGGCCCGGCCGCCCCGGCGATCAGGGCCAAGGTCCGGTCCGCGGTGCGCTCCCAGGAAAAGCGCTCACCGGCCAGGCGGCTCCGTTCCAGTCTCGAGGCCCACGTTTCGGACGCCGAGCGGGCCAGCTGGTCGAGCATGCACTGGGCCAGCGCTCCCGGTTCGCGACCCGGGTAGAGGCAGGCCAGGCCGTTGAAATTCTCCTGCAGTGCGTGGCCATCGGTGGTGATCACCGGGCACCCGGAGGCCAGGGCTTCCAGCGGGGGGAGGCCGAAGCCCTCGTACTCGGAGAGGTAGACGGTGAGGGCCGCGGCGTTGTACAGCGCCGCCAGATCGTCGTCGCTCGACATACCCCGGGGCCGCGATGCGGTCGTCGATGCCGTGGTGCGCGGCCAGACCGAACAGGTCGATGGGCGGCCAGCTCCTGTTTTCACCGGCAAAGACCAGGGTCAGGTCGGGGTCTGCTTTCAGGACCTGGGCAAAGGCTTCCAGCAACAGGGGAATCATCCGCCGGTTGAGGATGGTGCCGGCGTGAAGAACCATGCGGCCCTTGATGCCGTACTGCCGGCGCAGCCGACCGGGCGCCGCCGGATGCTCCTGGGGACGGAAACGGCGGTCGGCGGCCAGGGGTACGGTCACCACCCGGTCCGTCGGGAAGGTGGTAGCGGCTGATCAGCTCGTTTCTGGAAAACTCGGAGATGGTGAGCACCAGCCGGGCCGAGCGGCAGGCCCGGCGGCAGGTCTGGCGCCGCCGCATCGCCTGACGCCGGGGAAACCATTCGGGGTGCGCCTCGAAGGAGATGTCGTGCACCGTGACCACCGCCGGGCAGGGCCGGCGGTAGGGCAGGCTGTAGGCCGGGGAGAAGACCACATCGGGCCGGTCCCGGAAGAGCCGCCGCGAGAAGGATGACCTGCTGCCACAGCGTGTCGCGGCCGGGAACGAATTCGGGCCAGCGGCGGATGGCGCTCACCGGAAAGAAGAGCTCCGGCGACGCCGGTCCGGTCGTCCATGTACAGTGTAATCCGGTGGCCCTGATCCGGGCCTGAGGGTCGGTTCCAGCAGCGCAGCAGGTTCACCAGGTAACGGCCAACACCGGTGGGTGCGCCGGCTGCTTCCCTGGCGTCGACGGCGAGCTTCATCGGACGGTCCCTCCCTCTGCCGCTGCGCCCAGCTCCCGGTAGAGTTCCAGCAGCTTTTCCGCGGATCCTTGCCAGGTGAACTGCCGGCAGCGGTCCCGCCCGCGGCGAACCAGCTGCCGGCGCAGCGAGCTGTCGTCGAGCAGTGTGGACAGGGCCCCGGCAAGAGCCGCATCGTCCCCCTCGGGCACCAGCAGCGCCGCATCCCCGGCCACCTCGGGGATCGCCGACGTGGCCACGGCCACCACCGGGATCTCCGCGGCCATGGCTTCCAGCAGGGGGATGCAGAAGCCCTCCACCGACGAACTGATCACCAGGGCCGCGGCCCCGGCGTAGAAGCGCCAGATGTCGTCCCGGGAACAATACCCGAGAAAGGAGGTCCGCTGAAGCACACCCAGGTCGCGGGCCAGCGTCTGCAGTGTACGCACATACTCCGGCCGGCCGCCGCCGGCCAGGGCCAACCGGGCCGGTGCGGCGTCGCCCAGATCCTCCACCAGCCTGGCGTAGGCCCTGATCAGCGCAGGCACGTTCTTCCGCGGTTCCAGGGTGCCCACAAAGGCCAGGTAGTCGCCGGCCGCAAGCCCGGGCAACGGCCGGCGGCGCAGTTCGGCACAGTTCTCCGGCGGGGTGACACCGGGACCGACGATGCGGATCCTGTTTTCCGCCACCCCCAGCAGCCGGATGATGGCGTCGCGGGTGAACCCCGAAACGGTCTGGATCAGGTCGGCCTCCTCGGCGCTCCTGCGGACCAGGCGGGGGTAGTCGCGGCGGATCTCACCGCTGACCTGCTCCGGGTGCTCGAGGAAGTGCAGGTCGTGGATCGTCACCACCGTGCGGGCACGGCGGCTGGGGAGCAGCAGGGGGTGGGGGGAGTGGGCCACATCCACCCGGCCCAGCAGCAGTTCCAGCGGCGGGAAGCGGTGGTTGTGCCACAACCGGTTGAGCAGGCGCACCGGCAGGCGGTGGTCGCTCACCAGAAAGTTGGGAAAGCCGGCAAACAGACCGCGCGGGGGGCGCTGGCTCCATGAGCTGGAGAAGAGCAGGTACTCGGTGATGCTGTCCAGGCGGCCCAGCTGGGTCAGCAGATTTTCAAAGAGCACACCGACGCCGGTGCTCTGGCTGAGGAACGGCCTGATGTCGATGGCGATTCGCATTGTGGTGTTGAAAAGTCTACTGAATAGAGCAGTTTGTGATCGTCGCCCGTTTTCTCGGCCCCTGCCCGGGAAGTGTAGCACATCGTCCGGGCCGCTGGAACCGGCCCCGGGCAAGTGAACCCGGACGTTGGACCCATTTGAAAGTTGAGCCGAAATCATCTACAAAGGGTCCACCCTCTGACAGCGGTTCATCGGCAGCGGGGCGGGGGCTCAATGTTCATCTCCAGACTGCGCAGAAAATTTCGCCGGCCGGGCCTGCTGCTGCACATCGGCGCCGGGGACAAGGCCCTGCCCGGCTGGGTCAATATCGACCGCAACCACGGGCCGGGTATCGACCTGGTGGCCGACGTGACCCGGGGCCTGCATTTCCGGGACGCCGCCGCGGTCTACGCCGAGCATTTTCTCGAACATTTGCCCCTGCAGCCGGCGGTCCATTTTCTGGTGGAGGTGCGCCGTGTCCTCGGTCCCCGCGGGCTGCTGCGCATCACCACCCCGAACCTCGAGTGGGTCTGGGCCACCCATTACCGCCTGGATCTCGACGAGGAGGAGAAGCGGATGAAGGCCCTGGGGATCAACAGGGCCTTCCACGGCTGGGGCCACCGCTTCCTCTGGAACCGGGAACTGCTGGGCCGGGCACTGGAGGCCTGCGGATTCAAGGACATCACCTGGTGCCGCCGCGGAGAAAGCCGGCACTGCTGTTTCCGCGATCTGGAATCCCACGAAACCTACGTGGATGTGGGCGAGCTGCAGCATGTGATCATCGCCGAGGCGTACCGCGGGGAAGAGCGGCCGGAGCGGCTGCGGCAATTCCTGGAGTTGATCGACAAGGAGTATCTCGATCACCTGGAGAAGGAGTGAGGCCGCGATTGAACCTGGAGCTCACCGCCGAGCAGACCGCCTTTCGCGACGAGGTCCGGGAGTTTGCCCAGCGCGAGGTCCGGCCGGCGGCCGACGCCTGCGAGCCGCTGTCCCGCTTTCCCCGCGTCCTGCTGCCCCGGCTGGCCCGGCTGGGGCTGATGGGTATCGCTGTCCCCCGGGAATACGGCGGCCGGGGGCTGGACACGGTCAGCGCCTGCCTGGCCATCCGCGAGCTGGCCCGGGCCTGCCCCTCCACCGCGGTGACCGTGCACGTAAACAATTTCGTCTACTGCGCGCCGCTGCAGCGTTGCGGCAGCGAGGAGCAGAAACGGACCTTCCTCGCCCCGGCGGCGGCGGGCCGCCTGATGGGGGCCTTCGCTCTCAGCGAGCCCGACGCCGGTTCCGACCCCTCACGGATCAGTGCCGCGGCCTGTCCCGAGGGATCGGGCTACCGTCTGACCGGGCAGAAGGCCTGGGTGACCAACGGGACGCTGGCCTCCTCTTTTCTGGTGGTGGCCCGGGTTGACCGCGGCGAGGGCGGCACGGACACCGGGATCTTTATCGTCGCCGCGGATAGTCCCGGCCTGTCCATCGGTCCGGCGGAGCGCACCCTTGGGCTCCGCTCCGCCATGGTCACCGGGCTCACCCTGCAACACACCCCGGTGCCCGGTTCGTGCCTGCTTGGTGACGAAACCTCGGGGATGAAACTGGCCCTGGAGGCGCTGCAGGCCTCACGGATCGGGGTGGCGGCACAGAGTGTGGGAATCGGCCGCGGCGCCCTGGAGCATGCAGCGCAACGACCGGGCGAACCGCACGCCCGCCTGCCGCTGGCCGCCGCTGCCGCCGGGGTGGAAGCGGCAAACCTGATGATGTTGCGGGCCGCCTGGCTGGTGGACCAGGGCGGTCCCCCACCGGTGCGCGAAGCCTCCATGGCCAAGCTCTTCTGTTCAGAGTCCGCAATACGGGCCGCCGAGGCCAGCCTGGCCGACGCCGGCACCGGCGCCTGCCGGGACCGGCACCCGGCCTCCCGTTACTGGCGGGACGCCCGGGTCACCACCATCTACGGCGGCCCATCGGAGATTCAGCGGGGGTTGATCGCCAGACAGCTGCTGCGCTCCGGCGAATGACCCAAAAGCCGTTATTTTGTTTGACCTTTCAACCAAACTGTCATAAACTGCATCGTTTTGAACCATGTGTCCTGTCCAGGGTGGGACAACGGCCGGAGGGGTAGCGATGTCGGTGATTCGGAGCATGACCGGTTTCGGCGAGGGCCGGGCCGAAAAAACTGGCGTTTTCGAAGTGCGGGTCATCATGCGATCGATCAACCATCGGCACTCCGAAGTGCAGCTGCGGCTGCCCTCCGACCTGTCGCTGCACGAGCCGGCGATCCGCCGGCACCTGGGTCGCGACTCGCGACGGGGAAAGCTCGAAGTCTCGGTGCGTCTGGTCCGGGAGACCGGGACGGCGGACCTGCCGTCGATCAACCGTGAGCAGGCCTTGAAGATGCTGTCCGCGGCCGGCGATCTGGGAGCGGAACTGGGCCTCGAGGGAACACTGGATATGGGCACGCTGCTCAGGTTGCCCGGAGTCGTCCAGCAGGAGAGCGGTTCCGCCGAGTTCTCGGCGGACGACCTGCCGGCGGTATTCCAGGCCCTCGACCAGGGCGTGATATCGCTGGAGGACTCCAAGGCCGTGGAGGGCCAGGCTCTGGCCACAGATCTGCTGCAGCGGCTGGACAGTCTGGAACAGGGTCTCGGCCGGCTGAAGGAGATGGCCGCCGATGTCTCCCGCTTGCTGCTGGAGCGCCTGCGCCAGCGGTTGAGCGAATTGGACGCGGAGGTGGACCTGGACCAGGAACGGTTGATGCAGGAGGTGATCTTCTACGCTGACCGTGGAGACGTCACCGAGGAGCTGGTGCGACTGGAGAGTCATTTCCAGGCCTTCCGCCAGGCCCTGGAGGGGGGCAGCCCCGCCGGACGACGCCTGGAGTTCCTGCTGCAGGAGATCCACCGCGAAGTCAACACCACCGGGTCGAAGGTCCGTATGCCGGAGCTTTCGGCCATGGTTATCGAAATGAAGTCCGACCTGGAGAAAGTCCGGGAACAGGTGCTCAACCTCGAGTGAGGGAAGCGGCCCATGGGCCTGATCAACGGGGGGCGGGGAAATCTGATGGTGGTGGCCGGCCCGTCCGGGTCGGGAAAAACCAGCCTGGTCACCCGGGCCCTTGAACGGTTGCCCTCGCTGGCCTTTTCGGTCTCCTGGACCTCAAGAACGCCGCGGGCCGGGGAAACGGAGGGCAAGGACTACTGTTTTGTCAGCCGGGAGCGTTTCCAGGAGGCGGTGGACCAGGGACTCTTTCTGGAATATGCCACGGTCCACGGGAATCTGTACGGCACCTCCCGTGAAGAGGTGGAACGGCTGCTGCGGCGCGGAGACGACGTGCTGCTGGACATCGACGTCCAGGGCGCCGAGCAGGTTCGCCGGCAACTGGACCGCAGGGGGGGACTGGAGGCGATCAGCATTTTTGTCGCTCCGCCGGACCTGGCGGAACTGGAACGACGGTTGAGGCTTCGCGAGACCGACTCGGAGGAAAACATTCGGACGCGGCTGGAGAACTCGCTGGACGAGATCTCCCGCGCCGGTGAGTTTGACCACGTACTGATCAACGACGACCTGGATGTCTGCTATCAACAGTTCGCCTGCATCGTCAGCGCCGCCCGGACGCGGTCGCGGAGGATGATGGGCGAGATCGGCGCGTTGTTTCCGGCACGGTGACCGTGCCCGGGGAAGCCGCCGCCGCTTCGGGATACCGGAGGAGGAAAGGGGTGAACATGGTGCCGCAGAATGAAATGGACAGCAAGTTTAGACTGATTACCATCGCGGCCAAGCGTTGCGAGCAACTGCATCGCGGCGCCCGGCCGAAGTTTGAAACCACCTCGAAGAAGTGGGCCTATGTGGCGCTGGAGGAAGTCCGGCGGGGAATGATCGATTTCGAGATCATCGAGGAGGCACTGGATACCCAGGTTGAAAATTACGACAGCGACGTATTCCTCGAAGGTGACATGGCCGCCCCACTGGACATCGATCCGCCGCTGGTGATCATCACCGAGAGCGACGAGGATGACAACCCGGTACCGGAGGCCAAAAAGGCGAAAGCCCTGGTGTCGTCCGACGAGGAAGACCTGGATCTGGTGGACAACGACGAAGACGATGACTGAGGAGGCGACCATCCACGTGGCCCTGGGGGTTTCCGGTGGTATCGGGGCCTACAAAGCGGCGGGGATCGTGCGGGGACTGCGGACCGGCGGTGCGGCGGTCACCGTGCTGATGACCGCCAACGCCACGCAGTTCATTACCCCCCTGACCCTGCAGACCCTCTCCGGAAACCGGGTGCTCCTCGAGCAGTTCGACGGCGTCAACCGGGAGTGGGACGTGGAGCACGTCTCGCTGGCCAAACAGGCCTCCTGCCTGCTGGTGGCGCCGGCCACGGCAAACATCATCGGCAAGTTCGCCTGCGGGATCGCCGACGATTTCCTCTCCACCTTCTACACGGCCTACGACGGCCCGGTCTACATCGCCCCGGCGATGAACACCGTGATGTATCAGCACCCGGCGGTGCGGCACAATCTCGATGTTCTCCGCCGGCGGGGCGTTGAGATCATCGAACCGGAGAGCGGGTTTCTGGCTTGCGGCGACATCGGCCCCGGCCGTCTGGCCGAACCTCAACGGGTGGTCCGGCTGCTGCTCGGTGCGCTTGGTGGTGAAGGAGAGAGCAACCTGCTCGCCGGGTTCAGGGTTACGGTCACCGCCGGGCCCACCCGAGAAGCCATCGATCCGGTTCGGTTCCTGACCAACCATTCCAGCGGAAAAATGGGCTACGCTCTGGCCCGGCAGGCGGCCCGCCTGGGTGCCCGGGTCACCCTGGTCAGCGGCCCGGTGGCCCTGCCCCCGCCGACCGGTGTCCAGCTGGTCAGCGTTGTCAGTTGCGAGGAGATGCACCGCGAAGTGCTGCGGGTTTTCCCCGACACCGACCTGCTGCTGATGGCCGCCGCTCCTGCCGATTACCGGCCGGAGTGCGTGGCCGGGGAAAAGATCCGCAAGGGGGATGGGCCGATGCGCCTGGACCTCAGGCGAACAGGGGACATCCTGGCCGAGGCCGGGGCCATCCGCACCGGGAGCCAGGTGCTGGTGGGTTTCGCCGCCGAGACTGCGAAAGAGTTTGAGCCGGCGGCCATGGACAAGCTGCACCGCAAGGGCCTGGATCTAATCCTGGCCAACCGGGTGGGGCAGCCGGGTACCGGCTTCGGGACCGACGAGAACGCTGGTGTGCTGCTGGACCGCGACGGGAGCCGCACGGAGATCGAGCGGATGACCAAGGACCGGATGGCCCTGGTCATCCTCAGACAGGCCGGAGCGCTACTCCATGACCGTCGAAAAGAAAGTCGAAAAGAAGAGTGATCCGGCGGCAGGAGACCTGCTGGGCCAGGTCAGGGGCTGGCTCGAGTTTCTCGATCATACCGGTTGTCCCGGCCTGGCTCCCCTTGCGCCACACCCCACTGTCGAGCAAACGCCGGCGGAACAGGATTCGGACATGGAAACCCTGGATATGATTCGTGTGGACCTGGGTGACTGCCAGCGCTGCCAGTTGGCCCAGGGCCGGACAAAACTGGTGTTCGGCCAGGGGAACCCCGCTGCCGACCTGATGTTTGTCGGCGAGGCCCCGGGTCGTGACGAGGACCTTCAGGGGCAGGCATTTGTGGGCCGGGCCGGCCAGTTGCTGACCAAAATCATCGAAGCCATCGGCCTGAGCCGCGAGGACGTATTTATCGCCAATATTCTTAAATGCCGCCCGCCGGGCAACCGGGACCCTGAAGCGGAGGAGGTGACGACCTGCTCGCCGTTTCTCTTCCGCCAGATCGAATCGATACAGCCCCGGGTGATCGTCGCCCTGGGCGCTTACGCCGCCCGGACACTGCTTGATACGGAACGTCCCATCTCCAAACTGCGCGGGCGGTTCCACGAGTACCGCGGCAGACTGCTGATGCCCACCTACCACCCCGCCTACCTGCTGCGCAACCCGCAGGCCAAGCGGCCGGTCTGGGAGGACATGCAGCTGGTGCGCGACCTGCTCAACCAGCCGCGAGGCGCCGATGAAGGGTGAGCGGCGCGATCCACCGGAGCGGTACGCCAGCATCGCTCTTGTCCGTCCGGTCCCCCGGCTCTTCACCTACAGCGTTCCACCCCTCATCGCCAGCCAGGTGAGAACCGGGGCCCGGGTACGGGTGCCCCTGGGCCGCGGCACGGGCACCGCAGTGGGTTTTGTCACCAGCCTCGTCGACGAGCCGGACATCGATCCCTCGCGGGTCAAGCCGATTCTGGAACTGATCGACGGTGAACCGCTGGTGGACCGGCGAATGATGTCGCTGACCCGCTGGATGGCCGACTACTACCTCTGCGCCTGGGGTGAACTGCTGGCCGCGGCCCTGCCCCCCGGCGGCAAGCTGCCGCCACCGCTGGAAACCACCCTGGTGCGCCGGCTGCCGGACGCACGGCCGGCGGACAGCATGCCGGCGAACCAGAAGGCACGCCGCCGGGTGCTGGAGTATCTCGAGCAGCGTCCGCGGTCCGAAGCGGAGGCCGGAGAGCTGCGCGAGGCCTGCCGGGTCCCCCTGGCGGTGCTGAGGCAGATGGCCGCTGCAGGGCTGGTCCACATCCGCACCGTTGCCGTGGACCAGGACGTTGAAACGCCAGCCGGCACCGGGCCACTGGAGCTTACCCCCGAACAGTCGGCGGCTGTGGACCAGTTGTCCGCAGCCGTGGGGCAGAGTGGATTCGCCGCATTTCTGCTCCACGGGGTCACCGGCAGCGGCAAGACCGAAGTCTACCTCCGGGCGGCGGAGGCCGTGCTGGCAGCTGGAAAGAGCGTCCTCTACCTGGTGCCCGAGATCGCACTCACGCCACTGCTGGCCCGGGAGATCAACAACCGCTTCGGCAGCCTGGCCGGACTGATCCACAGCGGGCAGACCACGGCCCAGCGGCGGGAGCAGTGGCGCCAGGTGCGGGCGGGGAAGGTGCGGGTTGTGCTGGGGGTCCGGTCGGCCCTGTTCGCCCCGCTGCGCGACCTCGGCCTGGTGGTGGTGGACGAGGAGCACGAGACCACCTACAAGGCCGGTGACAGCCCCAGGTTCCACGCCCGGGACATGGCCCTGGTCCGCGCCCAGCGGGAAAAGGCCGTGGCCATTCTGGGATCGGCCACACCCTCCATGGAGTCGTATTTCAACGCTGAGAGCGGGAAATACAGCCTGCTGAAACTGGAGCACCGGATTCACCGCCGTCCGCTGGCCGCCATCGAGGTGGTGGACATGGCCGACGAGTTCCGTCGCCGCGGGAAGCAGGTGATCCTCTCCGAACGGCTGATCGAAAAACTGGAGAGTGCGGTTTCCCGGGGGGAGCAGGCGATGATCCTGCTCAACCGCCGGGGCTACGCCGCCTTCCTGGTCTGCCGCGAGTGCGGCGCCGTGGCCGGGTGCAGCAATTGCAGCGTCAAGCTGACCTGGCACCGGGGCGACGACCGGCTGCGCTGCCACCACTGCGGTCACCAGAAACCATACAGCGGCACCTGCGAGGCCTGCAACGGTACCTTTCTCCAGCAGATGGGCTGCGGGACTGAGCAGGTGGAGGAGGAGCTGCGGCTCCTTTTTCCCGAGCGGCGGGTGGACCGGCTGGACCAGGACACGGCCCGGGGAACCCGGTCATGGAACATTCTGGGTGATTTTGCCGCCGGGGCCACCTCGGTGCTGGTGGGAACCCAGATGATTGCCAAGGGTCACGATTTTCCCAATGTCACCCTGGTGGGTATCCTCAACGCCGACAGCAGCCTCGGTATTCCCGACTTCCGCACCGGCGAACGCACCTTCCAGTTGCTGACCCAGGCGGCGGGCCGGGCCGGACGCGGGCGCCGGCGGGGGGAGGTGGTGATCCAGACCTTCACCCCGGATCACTTCTCCATCCGCTGCGCCAGCGAGCAGGACTACCCGGCCTTCTATCGCCGGGAAATACGCAGCCGGCGCAGTATCGGCTACCCGCCGGCATCCAGCATGTGCTCTATCGTGGTTCGCGGCCGCGACCCGCTGAGGGCCGGCGAGTTCGCCGGTGACCTGGGACGTCTGCTGCGCAGCCTCCACCCGCCAGGAGGGGTGCGCATCCTCGGTCCGGTGCCGGCCCCGCTGTGGAAGATCAAGACCTGGTACCGGCACCAGATCATTCTCCGCTCCCCCCATCGCGGCCGGCTGCACGCCTTTCTCCGCCGGGCCCTGGACCAGGCTGCCCGTCTGCCGCGCTACAGCCCCTCCGCCCTGCAGATTGATGTGGACCCCTACCACCTGCTCTGAGCATCGAAATGGTCACTGTCCCTGAAAAACACTAAAAAAAAGCCCCTCCGGGCACGGAGGCCGGGAGGGGCGGTTTGCCATGTTATGGGGCCGCTCAGGGAGCCGTGGCGGTCACCGTGGCGCTCTCGCTGTCCGTGTCGCCGGACGGCGCGTAGGGCGGCTGGTTGAACGGGGCGGGGGTCACGTCAAAACCGTGGAAGGTGAAGACGTTGTCGCCCAGCAGAGAACCGAGGGCCGGGATGTTCTGGTTCCAGACCGTGCTGAAGACTTCGCCGCCGCTGAGGTTGGTCCAGCCGGCACGCCAGTTGGTGTAGGGCGTCCCGCCGGCCGTGACCACGTCCACCCGACCGGCTACCTGCCGCTGCTCGCCGGCCAGCAGGTTGGTCAGCATGGCCGTGAACTGGGTGGTGAAGGGTACGACACCGGAAGCCGGGTCGGCAGCGAGGGAAACTTCGATGGTGTCCTGGGGGACCACCGAGGTGGTGCCCAGCAGCTTGAAGTCGTCGAAGTTCCAGCCGCCAAATTCCACGCCGCCGTCGCTCTCCATGTGGTACTCGATGACCACCGAGGCGTTGTCGTCGGCCAGGGCCGAGATGTCAATGTCGTGCACAGTCCACGCGGTATCCATGTGGTCGGCGCCCACGGCGTTCTGCCAGACCTGGGTGCCGTTGACGTAGATGGTGGCCTGGTCGTAGATGGCATCCTCCACGGTGAGCCAGCGCATGTAGCGCAGCCGCACGCCGCTGAAGCCGCTGCAGTCAATAACCTGGGACTGGATGTAGTTGTGGACGTTGGCGTAGTAGTTGCCGTTCCAGCCGTCGGGAGCAAGGTCGTTGCCCCAGATGTTGGAACCGGAGTAGGCGCTGGAGGGGTCGTAGGCGTTGGGGCCCGGCGAGCCGAGCATCCAGTCGTCCTGGGCCGCCACTTCGTAGTGCGTCCAGCCGCCCTCACCGCTCTCCATGTCGTCGAAGAAGATGGTACTGAAACCGACCAGGAAGCTGAAGGTGGAACCGGGGGCCGTCTGGGGCAGGGTGCCCGGGCCCTCGTCGTCCTCGCCGTAGAGATAGTAGCTCACCTCGGCGCCCACGCCCTGGGCGGGTATGAAGCCATGGTACTCGTCCGGCTGGCCGGTGGTGGTCATGGCCACGCTGTTGAACGAACCGCCGTCCACCTGGTAGCGGATTTCCAGCGATCCGGTGTCCAGGGTGTCGGTGATCGAGGTGACCAGCGAGATCACTTCGTAGGGGCTGACCGTGTCCGGGGTGTCGGGCAGCGGAGTGTGGGTGAAGAGCACACCGGTGGGGACCACGTATTCGGTGAGCCCGTGCTCGGAGAAGGCGGTGTTGATGTCGACGAAATTGGGAGTGTAGTTGGCCAGGTTGCCGTCATCGTCATCGATCACCAGGTAGGCCATGTAGTCGTCGAGGTAGTGGTCCGAAGTGTACATGTGCAGGAAGAAGAGCTCCTGGAGCTTGCTGATCGCCGGCTTGTCGCCCAGGGAGGCCCGGAGGTAGACCAGCAGGTCGTAGTTGGTGGAGCCGATGATCTGCCCCTCGTAGTGCACCTCACCGGTGTCCTCGGGGTAGGTGTAGTCGTCGCAGATGTTGCGCACCGGCGAACCGTCGGTGTGGAAGTAGGGTCCCACCAGGCAGTCCTCGGTCTGCATCATGGCGGTGATGTCGCTCCAGCCTTCGGAGGACGCGCCGTCATAGATGCCGCTGATATTGTCGTCCAGCCCGTGCCCCCACTCGTGGGCCACCACGTCGAACAGCTCACCGGTGTTGTTGCAGCCGCCGCCGGCGAGGAAGAAGTTCACCGAGCTGTAGTCGTAGTAAGCGTTGCAGGTGTCGTTGATGTTGACGTTCACCGGCAGGCGCTGGTCGAACCACGAGGGGTGAATATAGTTCAGGGCCAGGGTGCGGATGCGGTCCAGAGCGTGGTAGGAGGTGCGCTCGGCCATGGTGGAGTTGGTGTCCTCCCACATGATGTCCTGGCCGGCGCCGGAACCGCTGAAGGAGACGGAGCCATCGGCCCCGGCCTGGTTGTTCAGGTTCCAGTACGGGCCATAGAGCTCGGCGGAGATGGTCTGGTCGCCGGTGGCCGGCGAGGTGTAGAAGCCGTCGATGTCGGTCTCGACGCTGGCCGAGCCGCTGAAGTCCACGGTGAGGTAGGGCATGGGACGTTCGGTCACCGGGTTGGCCACGTGCCGTTCATAGACTTCAGCGGTGACGGTGCCGGAGATGGTGCGGAAGACATAGTCCCAGCGGGCGACGATGGAACCGTCGTGGGCGTCGATGAAGTAGTGCAGGTTCATCGGGCCGTCGATACGGCGGATGTTCACCCGCTGCACCAGGCGGTACTCGAAGGCGCCGCCCACCGTGTGCTGCACCGGGAAGTAGAGCAGGTCGCCGGCCGATTCCAGGGAGTCCACACCATGCTTGAAGCCGCAGTCGGCCTGGGCGATTTCCAGGGCTTCCAGGCCGTCGATCTCCGGCCGCGGGGTGGCGGCGAGATCGGGGAAGCAGTCGGAGCCGAACTGCACCAGGCGGCCGAACTTGTAGCGCAGGTAAACGTCGCTGGCATAGACCGGGATACCGTCCACCACCCGCTGGAAGTGGACAAACCAGAGTTCGTTGTCGTTGCCGAGGTTGACCGACTTGTCCTTGAGCACCAGTTCGGCTTCGTCCACCATGAACAGTTCGCTGTTCTCGCGGATGAAATCACGGCTGATCTTTTCCACCTGGGCCAAGGTCGGCTCGCCGTCGGGCAGCAGGGGAAGCCCTTCACCCCAGACGATGTGCGGGGTGCCGGTGCCGGGATACCAGCGGACCTGCCAGTTCTCACCGTGGCGGGCGAGAAAGTCCTGCCACAGCGGCCTCTCGGAGAGGGCCGCCTGCACCAGCGGGTCGGGCACGTAGCGCTGGATGCCCTTGGCGTGAACAGAGTCCACCAGCGGCTGGCTGGCGAAAACGCCAGGTTGGTGACCATGGTTGGTGAACGCGGAAAGGTCGCTGGTGAAGCCGGAGAGGGCCGCCACCGTAAAAAGAACGACGGCGATCAGGGAAATGCTTCGTTTCATCGTGGACTGAGCCTCCTGTGAGAGTGGAACGGTTTCCGTTGCTGCCAGAGATTCCACCAGCACGCAACGGAGATGGCACTGTATTGGAAAATGAATCCCGGAAAGTCAGGTTGGCGAAAAGTGACTTCCGATCGTTATGTGTGTTTAATACTACAGAATTATGATGATATAGGTCAAGTATCTGTTTATTTTTCTGCTGAAGCCGGGTCGGAGAGGAGGATCTGGAGGTCCATCACATTGGTTCCCGTGGGACCGGTGACCACCAGGCCGCCCAGTGCCTGGAAAAAGTGAAATGAATCGTGCTCCAGCAGGGCGGATTCCGGATCCAGCCCCGCCTGCCGGGCCCGGTCCATGGTCCGGCTGTCCGCCAGTGCTCCGGCGGCTGGGGTGGGGCCGTCACTGCCGTCGGTGCCGGCGCTGAGCAGCAGGGTGCCGGGGATTTTCGCAAGCAGCGGGGCGGCGGCCAGGGCCAGCTCCATGTTCCGGCCGCCGCGGCCATGATCGGGCGGCAGTGTCACGGTGGTTTCACCTCCGGAGAGGAAGCAGACAGGCAACCCGTTCCTGTCCCGGGCGGTCACAGAGCCGGCCAGGTTACCGAATATGGTGGCGGCCTCCCGGGCCTCCCCGGTGACCGGCCGCTCCCGGACCTCCACGGTAAAACCAAGATTTCGTGCCTCGGCCGCTGCCCCGTCCAGCGCATCCCTGTTCGAGCCCACCAGGCGGACGATGGAGTCTGCAAAACAGGGATCGTCGGGCCCCGGAGTCTCGTCCAGCTCCCCCGCGGCGCCGCGGCGGAGCCGGAGCATCACCGCAGCAGGCACCGTTCGGTCAAGACCGCGGGTCTCCAGCACCCGCAGCGCCTGGCCATAGGTCGTGGGGTCGGGGACTGTGGGCCCGGAGGCGATGACCTCGGGGCGGTCGCCAACCACGTCGGAGAGCAGCAGGGTGGCCAGGCCGGCAGGTTGTACCGCCCGGGCCAGCAACCCGCCCTTGATCGCCGAGAGGTGCTTGCGCACGCAGTTGATCTGGTGGATGCCGGCTCCGCTGTTGATCAGCAGGGCGGTGGTGCCCCGCAACTGCTCCAGGTCCAGCGGCGGGGCAGGGGCACTGAGCAGGGCTGAAGCGCCGCCGGAGAAGAGGGCGAGCACCAGGTCGCCGGGGCCGGCGCTGCGGGCCAGTGAGAGCATCCGCTGCGCGGCGGTGCTGCTCCGTGTATCGGGGACCGGGTGCCCGGCCACCAGCAGCGGCAGACCGCCGGGGGGCTCCTCCTGCAGGTCCCGCACAACGGTGAGTCCATCCGCGGCCAGCGGCCCCAGGATCTCCAATGCCGCGCGAGACATTGGGGCAGCCGCCTTGCCGGCGGCCAGCACGATCACCCGGGCCGTCTCCTCCAGGGGAAACGGCACATTGTCGATGATCAGGGTGCGGTCCTTGACGGCCAGCAGTTTCCGGGTCAGCCGCCCCGGTTCAGCCGCACCCAGGGCGGCGTCGAATATCCGGCGGGCTGCCTGCCGCAATCGTTGATACGGTTCCGGGTGTGCCCTTGTCATCACGTCTCCCAATGGGGTCATGATACTATAATCGGTGTCAGATCACCGGAGGAGAACCATGAAAACAGTCCGCCAGCATGCTCCCGGGGCACGGCTTCCGGCCCTTCTGCTCCTCCTGCCCCTGGCCTGGCTGGCGCTCTCTCCTACCGGCCTCCCCGGCGGGGCGGAAACCGTTTCGGCCCCTCCCCAACCGGAAACCCACGTGGCGAATCAACTGGTGCTCCGGCTGGTTCCCGGGCTGGAACTGGAGGTCGAGCACTTTCTGCTGCGGCGCACCATCGAACTGGCCGGCGAACCGGCCCTGGACGATCTCGCTGACCGGTATGGCCTCATCCGTGCCGTGAAGGGGACCCCCCTGGGACGGGACGGCAATGGCCGGGTTTTCCTGCTCGGTTTTGAGGCGAGCGGAGCCGATGTCAGGGACATGCAGCGGGCCTATCTGGGCTGCGGCCTGGTGGCTTCCGCGGAACCGAACCTGCTGTTCAGCGGTTTTGCCTCGCCACCCGGCGATCCTTTCTATTCATCCAGCGGCAGCTGGAAGCAGCCCTACCGGGATCTTTGGGGGCTATACGCCATCGGGGCCTCCGAGGCCTGGTCGCTCTCCGAACCGGGTTCCGAACTGTTGATCGGCCTGGTGGACAGTGGCCTCGACTTCGGCCATCCGGATGTGGGGGCGGGGGTCTGGAGAAATCCGGGAGAGATCGCGGACAACGGCATCGACGACGACGGCAACGGATTTGTGGACGATGTGCAGGGCTACGATTTCACCATCCCCGACGGTTCTCCGGGCAGCGGGCGGCCGCTGGACGTCTCCGGACACGGGACCAACAGTTTCGGCATCATCTCCGCCACCTGGGACAACGGCTACGGAATCCCCGGCCTGGCCTTCAACTGCCGCACCATTCCGGTCAAAGGTCTGGGGGATGACGGCACCGGCACCCTCTTCGACCTCAGCCGGGGCATCCAGTACGCCGTGGACAACGGGGCCCGGGTGATCTGTCTCGGCTGGGGCGCCTCGGGTTCGTCGGACCTGCTGCGGCAGACCATCGAGGCCGCCGATTCGGCCGGAGTGGTGATCGTCTGCGCCGCCGGCAACAGCGGCCTGCCGGTGGCTACCGTGATCCCTGCCGGCTATGCCGAAACAATCGCCGTGGGGGCGGTGGAGCCGGGAGGTGCGGTCTACCAGTTCTCCAACCATGGCCCGGCGCTGGATATGGTGGCCCCCGGCATAGACATCCTCACCACCCGCGCTGCCTACAGCGACCCCGCCGGCAACGGCAGCCGTTTTGTGGGCGACAGCTTCTTCCGCTCCGGCGGAACCAGCAGCGCCGCACCCCACGTGGCTGCGGCGGCCGGTCTGCTGCTGGCCCGGCGGACCCTTTCCGCCGATGCGGTGCGCACCGCCCTGCGGGCCACGGCGGCCCCGCTGGCCGGCGGAGCGCGGTTCACCGCCGACGCCGGGTACGGCCTGCTGGACGCCGGCGCGCTGCTGGGGCTGGAGCAGACGGTGGGGTTGCGGTTGACCAGTCCGGGGCGCGGCCAGGTGATCTTTGGCAACGCTCCGCTGCAGGTGGCCGGCCGAGCCTCCTCCAAGGAGCCGTTCCACTGGCGTCTCGACTGGGGTGCGGGCCAGTTCCCGGATCGTTTCCAGACCCTGGCCCGGTCGGACACAGTGGTCCACGGCCAGACGCTGGTCTCCGCGTCCATGCCCACCTCCGGCCTGGACCCCGGCATCTACACCGTCCGTCTGCAGGCCTGGCGGCCGTCCCTGCTCCCGTCATACGAGGAAAGGGTGAGCCTGGTGATCGATAACAGCCGGGGCCTGCTGGGGGGAACCATTCTTTCCGCCGCTGCCGGCGGCCCGCTGACGGCGGTTGAAGTCACCGCTCTGGACGCTCAGACGCTGGTCCCGGCCGGCGTGGTGCGCAGCGCCTCCGACGGCAGCTACCTCTTCGGGCAGGGGCTGCCCGCCGGCTTCTACTATGTGCGCGCGGGCAGCGGGTTCACCGATGTCATTCCCCAGTATTTCGACGGGTCGACCAGCCTGGCCGGCGCCGAGGCGGTGGAGGTCCGTGCCGCGGAGGAAACCGGCGGCATCGATTTCTCCCTCTCTCGCCGGGGCTCGATCAGCGGTGTGATCACCAGCCGGGAAACGGGTGCGCCGGTGTCCGGGGCCACGGTGTCCATCTACTATCCCGCCGGGACACTGATGCGCGAAAGCATCAGCGGCTCGGACGGCGGCTACCGCTTTACCAACCTCATCGAGCAGCACTACTTCATCGGCGCCCGGCACTCCGAACGGCGCTTTGTCCCGCGGTTTTACGACGAGGCCGGCTCCATCGACACGGCCACCGCCGTGCAGGTTTACAACGATAACGACACCGGGGGGGTGGACGTGTCCCTGAAGAGGCACGGCGGGGCCATCAGCGGCATGGTCCGCCAGACCGACGGGACCGCGCTGTCGGGCATCGAAGTGCAGGCCCTGGGCCGGGAGTCCGGCTTCCAGCGCCAGGCGGTGAGCGGCGTTGACGGTGGCTACCTGCTGGGCGATCTGCCCTCGGGAGCCTACCGCGTGTCGGCGGCCAGTGCCGTGGGACACCGCCGCCAGTACCTATCCCGGCGGGGAGAGCCCGCTGGACGCCCAGTGGCTCGAACTCACCGGTGATCAGCAGCTGTCCCCGGTGGATTTCTCCCTGCGGCCCACCACCTTTGCCGACCTCAGCGCCGCATCACCCGATCTGGCCCGGCCGCTGGGGTCGCCGGTCTACGGCCTGTGCTGGCGCGACCTCGACGCTGACGGCGACCCTGACCTCTTCGCGGCGCCGGCCAACGGCCGCTGCCGGCTGCTGCGCAACGACACGGAGGACGGACTGTTCGTCGATGTCACATTGGAGCGCGGGGCGGCCGCCGGTGGTCTGAAAACCGCGGTCTCAGCCGCCGACCTGAACAACGACGGCGCGTCGGAACTTCACCTGCCGCGCTACGGCCCCTTTGGCAGCACCTTTCCCGACGCCCTGTTGAAGAGCGACGGCAGCGGCGGGATCTTCCGCGATGCCGCCGTGCAACTGGGTCTGGTCAACCCGCCGGAGGGCATCGACAGCTGCTGGGCCGATTTCGACAACAACGGTTTTGTTGACCTTTTTGTGGTCAACCTCTTTCAGCCGGACGCCCTGTTCCTCAACAGTGGTGACGGCCGTTTCCATGAAGCTGCGGCAGAGGCCGGTGTCACCGGCGATGTCGACGAGGCCGCGGCCGCCGCCGTCCCCTGTGACATGGACGGCGACGGGCTGGTGGACCTGCTGGTGGTGGTGGACGAATTCCCGGGCAGCCCGAGGAAGAACCACCTCTACCGCAACCTGGGTAGCGGCAGATTCGAGGACCTGGCCGCCACAGCCGGGCTGCAGTCGTTGAACAGATCGCTCTGCGCCGCCTGGGGTGACGCGGACAACGACGGCGACCCCGACCTTTTCATCGGCGGCGTGGATTACGACACGCTGCTGCGCAACGACGGCGGCGGCCGTTTCACCGACGTCACCGCGGGCAGCGGCCTCAGGTCGGACGACACTGCCCGGGGCGTTTGCTGGATCGACGCCGACCTGGACGGTCTGCTGGACCTCTTCATCCTCCGTCCCGGGGCTGCCGGCAACCGCCTGCTGCTGGGCGGAGGTGATTTCACATTCCACAACATTTCCATCGAAGCCGGGCTGGAGGAAGAAGGTCAGTGGACCGCCTATGCCTGGGCCGACCACGACCTGGACGGAGACCCCGACCTGGCCCTGGCCGAAGGTTCCGGCCTGTTGCGCCTGCTGCGCAACGACCTGGCCCGCACGCCGGAGGGCGACGGGCCGGCCTGGGTCGCCATCGACCTCGAAGGGCGGGCGGCGCCGCGCAGCGGCGCCGGGGCCGTGGTGCGGGTGGAAGCGGGGGAGCGGACCATGGTGCGGCACAGCGGTGACCTGTGCGGCCCGCGCAGCAAGG
This sequence comes from uncultured Acidobacteriota bacterium, assembly GCA_963836075.1. GTDB lineage: Bacteria > Acidobacteriota > JAQAZP01 > JAQAZP01 > JAQAZP01 > JAQAZP01. The sequence continues at coordinate 343,832 of CAWIIB010000001.1, read as the reverse complement.
GGGACCGCCGGCTGCTGGTGGGGCTCGGCGGGTATGCCGGTGAAACGGTTCGCATCCAGGTCGGCTGGTCCAGCGGGACCCTGCAGACGGTGGACGCCCAGCCGGTGAACCGGGTGGCCCGGATAGTCGAATCGGTTCCGCCCACCTGGATCGTCACCGGAACCGGGCAGATCCCCGGCAACCCGGCGCGGATCAGGTGTTTCCTCCCCGGAGGCCGGGAGGTCTCGTCCGGGCGCATCACCCCCTTTGCCACGGTAAATTTCGGGCTGGAAACCGCTTGCGGCGATCTCGATGGCGACGGGGTGGACGAGATCGTTGCCGGTCCCGGTCCTGCCCCTTCCTTTGCGCCGCAGATCAGGGCCTTTGACCCGCTGGGCGGGCCCCTGGTCGATGGCAGTACGCTCGCCTTCTCCCACTCGGGGTATGGTGCACTGATTGCCTGTGGCGACCTGGACGGTGACGGGGCCGACGAACTGGCGGCCTGTCCCGGCCCCGGGCCTTCCTACGGTGCCGTGGTCTCCCTCCACAGCTACCAGGGCGGCGGGCCGGGCTGGGCCCGGCTTCCTGGGATTCCGGTCTTTTTTGCCTATGGTCCAGCGGTGAGCGGGGGCGCCCGGCCCGCCTTCGGCGACCTGGACGGCGACGGCCGGGACGAACTGGTCACCGCCCCGGGAGCGCTGGCGGCCAACGGGGCCCACATCCGCGGCTGGCGACCCGGGGAGGGAGGGATGATCCCTCTGCCCCAGGTTAATTTCCTGGCCTACGGCCCGAACCACGGCTATGGCGCCCAGCTGGCCTGCGGCGACCTGGACGGCGACGGCCGGGACGAGCTGGTCACCGCCCCGGGCCCCGGTGAGGGGTACGGTCCGAAGATCAGGGTCTGGAAACTCAGCGGCACGGAATCCGGGGTGGAACTGGTTGCCGAACTGCTGGCCGATCTGCCGGGGGGACGCGGCGCCCGGATCGCCTGCGGCGACCTGGATGGCGACGGCCGGGACGAGCTGGTGGCCTCAGCGGGGCCCGATAGTGACGCCAGCTCACTGGTGCGGGCCTGGCGGCTTGCCGGGTCGTCCCTGGTCCGTGTTGACGGCGTCGGTTTCCATGCCTACCAGCAGAACGGCGGCGGTGTGGTCCTGGCGGTGGGCCGCTTCGGGGAAGCCGTTCAGCGTATTGAGAAATGAGGGTGAACGTGCTAATCTCGCGGCACATACGTAAATCCAATCCACAAGTAATCAATGGTTCTCAGGTGCTGCAAGGAGCGGAATAAACATGGCCATAACCCGGAAACAGGCCTACATGTTTGCCTTTGCGGCGCTGCTGCTGGTCAGTTTCAGCGCGGCCACCTCATACCTGGCCTACGACATCATCGCCCCCATCGCCGACAAGCTGGAGATGTCCGTGGAGCAAGGTGGGATGGGGCTCAGTTCCACCCGGGTCAACTTCCTCTACAGCGTGTACAGCATCCCGGTGATCATCTTCGTTGTCTTCGGCGGACTGCTGGCCGACAAGATCGGTGTGCGCCGTTCGGGTATCCTGTTTGCCGTGGTTTTTTCCGTGGGTGCGGTACTCACCGCGGTGAACGACTACTACGTGATGCTGGCCGGCCGGGTGCTGCTGGGCATCGGTGCCGAGTGCTTCTATGTGGTGATGAACAAAGTGCTGGCCAAATGGTTCAAGGACAAGATCCTGGCCACCGCCTTCGGTATCAACCTCTTTCTTTGCCGCGCCGGTTCCTTTCTTGCCCTGGCCTTTGGCGCCTGGCTGATGGACGTGCTCGGCTCCTGGACGCTGACCCTCTGGGTCGCCGCTGCCGTGTGCTGTTTTTCGGTGGCGGCCATGGTGCTCTACGTCTTTCTCGACCGCTTTGGCGAACGGAATGCCATCACCGCCATCGTCGAGGAAGAGGAGGTCGAGTTCAACCTTCGCGAAGCCCTCCGTCTGCCGCTGGCCTTCTGGGTCATCAGCGGCCTCTGCATGATCTACTACTCGGCCATCTTCCCCTTTATCGCCATCGCCCCCCGCTTCTTTATCGAACACTACGGGATGGGAGACGTGGAGGCCGGAAAGGTCACCGGTGTGATTATCCTGCTCTCCATGTTCACCACCTGGATTTTCGGCCTGGTGGTGGACAAGTTCGGGAAACGGGCCACGCTGATGATCATCGGCTCGGTGATGATGGTCCCCTGCCACGCCTCGCTGGTACTCACCGACATTTCGCCCTGGATCCCCATGGTGATCCTCGGTATCTCGTTCTCGCTGGTGCCCGCCGCCCTCTGGCCGGCACTGCCGCTGATGGTGAAAGACGAGAACATCGGCACGGCCTACGGCGTGATCGCCATGGTACAGAACATCGGGCTCTTTGCCTTCCCGCTGCTGGCCGGCATTCTGCGCGACAGCTCGGGAAACTACTATTCCACCATGCTGATGTTCAGCGGTTGCGCCGTGGTGGGCCTGCTCTTCGCCATCTGGCTCAAGGCCATCGAGATGAAACAGGGCTCGTACCTCGATCGCCGGGCCGGCTGACCCCCTCGTTGACGGGGCGGCCGGAAATCCTCTATAATCCTGCCATTGCAATTGAATAGAGGTGTTTATTTATCATACGTTTACGGAGGACGTCGTGGATTTTAACCTCACCGAAGACCACCTGATGATCCGGGACATGGTCCGCGAGTTCGCGGAGAAAGAGATCGCCCCGGTGATCATGGAGTATGACGAGTCCCAGGAGTTCCACTGGCCCATCGCCAAAAAGCTGGCCGAGCTGGGCATGTTCGGCATCATCTTCGATGAGAAATATGGCGGGGCGGGAATGAGTTACATCCACTACGTCCTGATCCTCGAGGAGCTGGCCCGGGTGGACGGGTCGGTGGGGCTCACCATTGCCGCCCACAATTCGCTCTGCACCAATCACATCAATCTCTGCGGAACCGAAGATCAGAAAATGAAGTACCTGCCCCGGCTCTGCAGCGGGGAGAGCATCGGCGCCTGGGCCCTCACCGAACCCGGTTCGGGCAGCGATGCCGGCGGCATGCGCACCACCGCCGTGGAGGACGGAGACAGTTGGGTGCTCAACGGCAACAAGACCTTTATCACCCACGCCACCGTGGGCAAGATCTCGGTGGTGCTGGCGGTGACCGACCCCGACGCCGGCAGCAAGATGGCCTCGGCCTTCATCATCGAGTCCGGCACTCCGGGGTTCAGCTATGCCGGCAAGGAGAACAAGCTGGGCATGCGTTCCAGCGACACGGCCCAGCTGGTGATGGAGGACTGCCGCATACCGAAGGAGAACCTGCTGGGCCAGCGGGGCAGGGGTTTCATCGACGCCCTGCGCATCCTCGACGGCGGCCGGATCAGCATCGCCGCGCTGGGCGTGGGTCTGGCCCAGGGGGCGGTGGCCCACTCGATCAAGTACGCCAAGGAACGGGAGCAGTTCGGCAAGCCCATCGGCTCCTTCCAGGCCATCCAGTGGATGCTGGCCGACATGGCCACCGAGGCCGACGCCGCACGCCTGCTGACCCTCAAGGCGGCCCAGCTCAAGGACCAGGGCAAGGAAGTGAACAAGGAATCGGCCATGGCCAAGTACTACGCCGGCGAGTGCAGCGTGCGCAACTCCAACAAGGCGGTGCAGATCTTCGGCGGCTACGGCATGTCCAAGGACTATCCGGTGGAGAAGATCTACCGCGACTGCAAACTCTGCACCATCGGCGAGGGCACCTCCGAAATCCAGAAGCTGGTCATCGCCCGCAAGCTCTTTTCCTGAGGACGGCCATGGTTCGCAAGATCGATCACATCGGCATCGCCGTGCCTTCGCTGGAGGAGGGGCTGGGGTTCTACGAGGCACTGGGCCTCGTCTGCACCGGACGGGAGACCGTGGCCAGCCAGCAGGTGGAGGTGGCCTTCATCGACGTGGGGCCGAGCCGCATCGAGCTGCTGCAGCCCACCGGCCCCCAGTCGCCCATCGCCCGGTTTCTCATCAAACGGGGCCAGGGCGTCCACCACGTCTGCCTGCAGGTCGAGGACCTCGAAGGCCGCCTGGCCGAACTGAAAAAGGCCGGCATTCGTCTTATCAACAGTGAGCCGGTGGCGGGTGCCGGCGGCTGCCGGGTGGCTTTTGTCCATCCGGCATCGGCCTCCGGCGTGCTGGTGGAACTGAGCCAGCCCGCTGCGGAGGGGGAGGCGGAATGACCGATCCACAGGACCACACCATCTCCGCCGGTTCGGTGGTGATTGTCAATCTGCAGCAGCCGCGGGAAAAGTTTCTCGGCCTGCTCCTCAAACTGGACAGCCTGGGGGCGCAGCTGCGGGGAATCGACATCAATTCCTTCGACGACCTGGTCAGCCAGGCAGCGGCGGGCAGTGCTGACGAGGGTTTCGGGCCGGTGCTCTCCACCATGTTCATCCCGGCCATGCGCATCGAACGGATCCTCCTCGACGAACCGGCCGGAACGCTGCCCTCCTGCGGGCAGCGCTTCCACGACCGCAGCGGAATCGATTTCGCCGAGTTCCTCCGGTCCAGCTGAACCGAACCTGGGAGACCATCGATGATCGACAGAGCCGGGGCCCTCGAACTGCTGACCTCGAAAACCGATACCGACTGGCTGGTCAAGCACTGCCTGGCCGCCGAAGCGGTGATCCGCGCCATGGCCCGGCGACTGGGACGGGACGAGGAGCTGTGGGGCCTGGTGGGGCTGCTCCACGACCTCGATTTTGACCAGACCAAGGAAACCCCTGAAATTCACGGGTTGCGGACCACCCAGTGGCTGGAGCAGAGCGGGCTGCCCGCCGAGGCGCTGCAGGCCATCCGGGCGCACAACGCTGAATCGCTGGGGCTGCAGCGGGAGAGCGAGCTGGATTTCGCCCTCAGCTGCAGTGAGAGCATCACCGGGCTGATCGTGGCCGCGGCCCTGGTCAGGCCTGACAAAAAGCTGGAGGGGGTCAAACCGAAGTCGATCCGCAAGCGGATAAAGGAAAAGGCGTTCGCCCGCAACGTCAGCAGGGACCAGATCAGGGAATGCGAGAAGGCCGGCGTGCCGCTGGACGAGTTCATCGAACTGAGCCTCGAGGCGATGAAGGGCGTCAGCGGCGAGATCGGCCTGTGAGCGGGCGGACTCCGGTCTTTGACCCGGCGGCCCGCCCCCGGTTGGGCAGCGGCGTCTATGTGGCGCCCAGCGCCGTGGTCACCGGTGACGTGGTGCTGGGTGACGGGGCCAGCGTCTGGCACAACGCGGTGGTCCGCGGCGATATCGACTACATCCGCATCGGCCGGGACAGCAACGTCCAGGACGGAGCCGTGATCCACGTCACCGGCGGGGTCCACCCGGTGCGCATCGGTGACCGGGTGAGCCTGGCCCACGGCGCCATGGTTCATGGTTGCGTCATCGAGGACGGCTGCCTGATCGGCATCGGCGCCATGGTGCTGGACGGCGCAACCGTGGGACGGGGGTCGCTGGTTGCTGCCGGCTGCGTCGTGACCGAGGGAATGATCGTGCCCCCCGGTTCCCTGGTGGCCGGTCTGCCGGGGCGGATCAAGGGGCCGCTGGACCGCAAGCAGCGGGAGCTGGTCTCCCGGATCACGGACAGGTATCTGGAACACACGAAAAAAGCTCTGCGGGGCGAGATCTGAGATCCGCCCCCGTGTAAGGAATGAGGAACATGGGTGAAGACGCGGCCAAGGACAAGGTGCACGAGGATATCGCCATCCAGGACCTGGGCGATCTGCGGCGCTCCCACCACTGCGGTGAGCTGGGCGAGAAGACCATGGGAGCGGCGGTTCAGCTGATGGGCTGGGTGGCCCGCCGCCGGGACCTCGGTTCGCTGATTTTTATCGACCTCCGTGATCGCAGCGGCATCGTTCAGGTGGTCTTCGACCGCGAAGGCGACCCTGACCTCTACGCCCGGGCCCGGCAGCTGCGGCCGGAATTCGTGGTGGCGGTGGGCGGCGTGGTGGCCGCCCGGGCCGAGGGCATGGCCAACCCCGACATGGCCACCGGCAAAGTGGAGGTTCAGGTGCACCAGCTGGCTGTGCTCAACGTCTCCCTGCCGCCGCCCATTCTGGTGACCAAGGAGGAGGACGAGTCTGACGAACTGCGCATGCGCTACCGCTACATCGACCTCCGGCGCAAGCGGATGCTGGGCAACCTGCTGCTGCGGGACGAGGTCTCCCACACCATCCGGCAGCGCCTGCGGGAAAAGGGCTTTGTGGAGGTGGAGACCCCCACCCTGACCAAGGCCACCCCCGAGGGGGCGCGGGACTTCCTCGTTCCCTCGCGACTGCACGACGGGCGGTTCTATGCCCTGCCGCAGTCTCCACAGCTGTTCAAGCAGCTGCTGATGGTGGCCGGCCTCGACCGCTACTACCAGGTGGTCAAGTGTTTCCGGGACGAGGATTTCCGTGCGGACCGGCAGCCGGAGTTCACCCAGCTGGATATGGAGATGTCATTCGTGACCCCCGATGAGGTGATCACCACGGTGGAGGAGTTGCTCGACGTGCTGTTCCGGCTGGTGGATGTCGATCCGCACGCCCCGTTGCTGCGGCTGACCTACCGCGAGGCCATGGAACGTTACGGCACCGATCGGCCCGACCTGCGCAACCCGCTGCAGCTGGTGGACGTCTCCGACACGGTTTGCGGTTCTGACTTCCGTCTGTTCCGCGACACCGTTTCCGGCGGTGGGGCCGTGGTTGCCCTGCCGGTCCCCGGCGGCGCCGACCTCTCCCGGAGCAAACTGGACCGTCTCACCGACCAGGCGAAGAAATCGGGTGCCGGTGGACTGATCTGGCTCAAAATCGCCGAGGGTGGGCAGTATGCCTCGCCGGTGCTCAAGTTCATCGGCGAGGAGGGCGCCGGGGCCCTGGCCCGGGCCTGCGGCTCCGCTGAAGGCGACCTGCTGCTGCTGGTGGCCGACCGCCGGCCCGTGGCCCAGCGGGTGCTGGGCGAACTGCGCCTGACCGTGGCCGAGGAGCGCGGGTTGATCGATACGGACAGCTTCGCCTTTCTCTGGGTCACCGAGTTCCCGCTCTTCGACTACGACGATGAGGAACAGCGCTGCGTGGCGGTGCACCATCCCTTTACCGCACCCATGCCTGAAGACATGTCCCTGCTCGAGTCAGACCCGCTTGCCGTGCGTTCCATGGCCTACGATATTGTGGTCAACGGTCTGGAGATCGGCGGCGGTTCGATAAGGATCCACCGCCCCGACGTCCAGCAGCGGGTATTCAACCTGCTGGGCATCGGCGAAGCTGAAGCACAGGAAAAATTCGGCTTCCTGCTCGACGCTCTCAAATACGGGGCCCCGCCCCACGGGGGTATCGCCCTGGGCCTGGACCGCCTGGTGATGGTGCTGGCCGGAGAATCGTCCATCCGTGAGGTGATCCCGTTCCCCAAAACCACCAGCGGGATCTGCCCGCTCACCGGGGCTCCGGCGGGGGCCAACCGCGGGCAACTGGCCGAGCTTGGCCTGGACGGGGGGGGAGGCAGCACGAAAGGGTGAGCGGAGCGCTCCGTTGACTCGGTCGACAGTGCCTGTTACTGTACTTTTCGGGACGTAGCGGTTCGCAACGGCGCCGCCAACAGAAGCGCGCATGGAAAAATTACTGGTTTCCGAAGAAGGTATCGCCACCCTGTTCGGCAGCTTCGATCGCAACCTCAAGCAGATCGAAGAGGCCTTTCGGGTGTCCATCTCCGCCAGGGGTCCCAATATCTTCCTTGAGGGAGAGGCCGGACAGGTGGCCCGGGTGGAGAGCTTGCTGCGGCAGCTGTCCGCCCTGGTACAGGAAGGCTACCCGCTGAAGCGGGCGGATTTCGAGACCAGCGTCCAACTGCTGCAGCGGGACCCTGATGCCTCCCTGCGCCAGATGCTGGTGGAGTCCCCGCTCCAGCCTTCAATGAAAAAAATCGTTCACCCCAAGAGTCCCAATCAGAAACGCTACCTGGAGTCGATCCGCTCCAACGACATGGTCTTTGGCATCGGCCCCGCCGGCACCGGCAAGACATACCTGGCCATGGCCATGGCCGTGGCCCATCTCAACGGCAACGAGGTGTCGCGCATCGTGCTCACCCGCCCGGCGGTGGAAGCCGGGGAGCGGCTGGGCTATCTGCCGGGTACGCTCTCGGAAAAGATCGATCCCTACCTCCGTCCGCTGTACGATGCGCTGAACGACCTGATGGAGAACGAACGGGCCCACCGGCTGCTGGACCGCGGGGTGATCGAGATTGCGCCGCTGGCCTACATGCGCGGCCGGACGCTCAATGACAGTTTCCTGATCCTCGACGAGGCGCAGAACACCACCAGCGAACAGATGAAGATGTTTCTCACCCGCCTGGGTTTCAGTTCCAAGGCGGTGATCACCGGCGACATCACCCAGGTTGACCTGCCCCGGGGCAAGCGGTCCGGTCTGGTGGAGGCCCGGGACCTGATGGGGGGGATCGAGGGTATCGGTTTCGTCCATTTCGATGAATCGGACGTGGTGCGTCACACGCTGGTGCAAAAGATTATTCTGGCCTACGAAGCGGGGATCAATCAAGCCTCGCCCCCGGCAGGACGCAAACCCCGTTCGAGCCTCCATGACCGGCGTCGACGCGCCCGACCGGCCCACAACAGGCCGCCCCGGGAGGAACATTCCGGAGATGACGGGTGATCTGAACCATGGCCGAAAAGAAACGAAAAAACCAGGGCGGCGGGTCGGAGAAGAAGACGCGGCCGGCGGAACGCTCCCGGACCCTCAAACCCCGGACTCTGGCCGGACGCCTGCGGAATTCCGTGCAGCGGCTGGTCCAGCGGGGCGTGGCCCTGGGCCCCATCTGGATGATGGTTTTTCTCATCGGCAGCCTGGGGCTGTTCTACCTGCATTACCGGCCCAACTACCCGGAATACCAGGTGGGGCAGGTGGCCCGGGAGGACGTGCGGGCGCCGGTGGCCTTCGCCGTTCCCGACCCCGGCATCACCGACGAGCGCCGTGACGAAGCGCGTCGTGAAGTGCAGCCGGTCTACGACCTGGACAGCCGGGCCCTGGACGGCTACCTGGCCCGGCTGGATGACTTCCTGCAGTCGGCCCGCGGGGTCACCTCCGACCCGTTGACCATCACCGTTCCCGGCACCCCGGCTGAGCCGCTCGCTGACCTCGGCGACCCGGACTCCGCAGCCAGCGGAAAAATCCCGCTGACTGCCGAACTGCTCAACATTCTCGACGAGATGTCGCCGTTCTCCCTGGGCGACACCACGCTGACCCTCTTCTACCAGTACGATTTCGACCAGCGTCTGCTGGATGCCGCGCAGCAGGCCGGGGCGTTCGGGCTGGCCGTCCCCTTTGTGGAGGACCGGGAAACACTGCGCCGCCGTGGAGGGGAGCGGGGGCTCACCGCCATCGATGTGTTCACCGGGGGGGAAGTGCTCTATGGGGACATCAACGCCATCGGCGACCGGGCCAACCTGCGCAGCCGGCTGGTGTCGGTGGGGCAGCGGCTGGACGGTTTCCAGGCCTCGGACCTGGACACCCTGCTGCACTTTCTGGCCGAGACACTGCCGGCGCCGCTGACCTACAACCGCAATGAAACCCGGGCACGGCAGGAAATGGCCGCGGCGGCCATACCGGAAGTGACCTACAACATCCCGCGGAACAAGATTATCGTCCGCGAGGGCGACCTGATCACCGAGCGGGTCCTGGAACAGCTGGAGGCCATGCGCCAGGTCCAGAAGTTCCAGTGGGGCGGTCTGAACCTGCTGGGGATCTCGTTCATCCTGGTGATGATCCTCGCCGCGCTGCTCCGTTTCATGGAGAGCCACCGCCAGGCCTTCAGCCAGTTCCGCAACCTCGACTCCCTGCTCTTCATGGTCCTCACCCTCTCCCTGGCCCTCACCGGACTCAGCCTGTTCATCTTCGACGCCGTGGGGGGGAGTCTGAGCCGTTTTCCATACAACAACCTCTCATCCTACTACTACATGATTCCCTTCAGCTTCGGTGGTCTGCTGCTCAGCCTGATCACCAACCGCAATCTGGCGCTGATGTTTGCCGTGGCCTACAGCCTGCTGGCCGCGCTGCTGCTGGACGGCAGTTTTCCGCTGGCCGCTTTCTCGCTGGCCGGTAATTTCATGGCCATCTACGGGCCTATCGCCTACACCAGCCGCACGGCGCTGATACGCTCGGGGCTGGTGCTGGGCCTGGTCAACGCGCTGCTGGTGGGCACGCTGTCCATGCTGCAGCCCGATTTCACCTTCTCCCTCCAGCTGCCTTTCGAGATGGCCTGTGCCTTTGCCGGCGGGGCCCTGGCCATCCTGCTGGTTTTTGTCTTCCTGCCGCTGTTCGAGACGCTGTTCCACCTGGTGACCGACTTCCGGCTGCTGGAGCTCTCCAACCTCGACTCGCCGCTGCTGCGCGAGCTGGCCCTGCGCGCCCCTGGCACCTACCACCACAGCGTGATCGTCGGGCACCTGGCCGAAGCGGCGGCCAAAGCCATCGGAGCCAACGCCCTCTTTGTCAGGGTGGCCTCCTACTACCACGACGTGGGCAAGATGCTCAAGCCGGAGTACTACATCGAGAACATCGGCAGCGCCGAGAACAAACACGACCGGCTGGCGCCGCGGATGAGCGCCCTGATCCTGGTGGCCCACGTCAAGGAGGGCATGGAGATCGCGGCGCGGCACAATATCGTCCCGGCGATCATCGACATCATCCCCCAGCACCATGGGACGCGGCTGATGACCTTCTTTTTCAACAAGGCCAAGGAACAGGCCGGCGAAGAGGACCAGGCGGTCAACGAGATGAACTTCCGCTATCCCGGTCCCAAGCCGCTGTCCAACGAAGCCGCCGTGATCATGCTGGCCGACGCGGTGGAAGCCTCTTCCCGGACGCTCACCGACCCGTCCCCCAGCCGTCTGAAGGGGCTGGTGCAGAAAATCGTCAGCACCATCGCCCTGGACGGCCAGCTGGACAGCTGCAACCTCACGCTCAAGGATCTGGAGACCATCTCCGGACAGTTCCTCCGCATCCTGGGCGGGATCTTCCACCAGCGCCTCGACTATCCGGGGTTCAATTTTCAACCGATGAGCAACAGGAACGGCGAAGCGGCGGCGGGTGCCGAACAGCGCACCGCCGGAGGGAAGCACCTGCCATGATCGAGGTGACGGTTACCGACCTGCAGTCCGATCACCCGGTGGATTGTGACGCCACGGCCGATTATGTCGGCCGGGTGGCCCGGGAGCTGGACTGCGCGGCCGACGAGGTGAGCGTGGCTTTCGTGGATCAGGCCCGAATCCGGGAATACAACCGGACCTACCGGGATATCGACCGGGTGACCGACGTGCTCTCCTTCGGCCTCGGCGGCGAGCCAGGAGCGGACGGCATCCAGAACCTCGGCGACCTGGTGCTTTGCCCCGCCCGGGCCGCGGAGCAGGCGGAAGAGGCAGGACACACGCTCTGGACCGAGCTGCGGATACTGCTGCTCCACGGGTTTCTGCACCTGCTGGGGCGGGATCACCCGGAGCACGACGGCGGGGGAGAGGAATCGGAGATGGAACGTGAGGAAGCGCGCCTGCGGAAGATTCTCGTAGAGGGCCAGCCGTAATGGTGAACAGCGTGTTCATTCAATTCACCCCGCTGCAGTGGATCGGACTGTCGCTGCTCCTGCTGGCCTATCTTGTATTCAGCACCATCTGCGCCGCCTGGACCGGGGCCGGCTGGCGGATCCGGCAGCGACAGCTGCAGGAAAATCTGGCCGCTGCTCAGCCCCGACTGGCCGCCATGGTGGCCGACGGCTACCGAGTGCAGCTCTCCCTCCGGCTGACCCGGCAGCTGCTCTTCCTGCTGCTGCTGGCCCTGGTCTTTGTGGGTTGCCCCGGTGGTCAGATCACCCCCGGCCGGGTGGCCGGCCTGCTGGCCGGCTCGGCAGCCATGGTCTTCGTGGTGGAGTTCCTGCTGGCCCGGGCCGTGGCCTCGGCCCGGGCCGACCAGATTTTCCGCGGTTCGCTGTTCCTTGTCCGGCCGTTCTACCTCGCCCTGATGCCCCTGACCCTGGTCCCGCTTAAACTGCAGGCGTACTTCTCGGCCGAGGGCGGGGAGGACGACCAGCCCAGCGAGGCTGAAGTGGAGGCCTTCATCGACGTGGGCGAAGAGGAGGGCATCCTGGAGGAGGACGATAGCCAGCTGCTGCGCAGCATCGTCGATTTCGGCGAGACCCAGGTCAGCGAGGTGATGACCCCGCGCACCGACATGATCTGCACCTCCAGCGAGACCACCATTGCCGACCTGCGCGACCTGGTGAGTGAAGAGAAACACTCGCGGGTCCCGGTCTACCAGGACACCATGGACCGTATCATCGGCGTGGCCTACGCCCGCGATCTGCTGGAGGCCTGGCGCGAGGGACGGGATAACGAGCCGGTGGGCGACCTGCTGCGTCCGCCCCTCTTCGTCCCCGAGACAAAGAAGATCGACGAGCTGCTCAAGGAGTTTCAGGAGAACCGGGTGCAACTGGCCGTGGTGGTGGACGAGTATGGCGGCACCGCCGGCCTGGTGACCCTGGAGGACCTGCTGGAGGAGATCGTGGGGGAGATCCAGGACGAGTACGACGAGGAGGACCCGCTGCTGGTGCGTCAGGACGACGATTCCTTCCTCGCCGGCGCCATGCTCGACGTGGACGAGTTCACCGACCTGTTCGGTCTCCCCGACACCGAAGGCGACTACGATACGCTGGGCGGCCTGGCCATCGCCCAGCTGGGCCACTTCCCCGAAGCCGGCGAAACCTTTGATTTCCACGGCGTGACCATCGAAATCGTCGAGGCTGACGAGCGGAGGATCCACCGGCTGAGGCTCAACGGGCCGCTGGCGGAGGAGAGCCGATGACCGGGGGCGAGGAACCGCGCTGCGGTGTGGTGAGCCTGGTGGGACGGCCCAATTCCGGCAAGTCCACCTTGATCAACCGGCTGGTGGGGGAGAAGGTGGCCATCGTCACCCCGGTACCGCAGACCACCCGCAACCGGATCCGCGGCATCCGCAACATCGGTCCGCACCAGATCATCTTCCTCGACACCCCCGGGGTGCACAAGCCGCTCTACCGCATGAACCGGCAGATGATGGCCCTGGCCCTGGACGCCCTGGAACACGTGGACCTGGTGCTGTTGCTGGTGGATGCCTCCACGACCTACGGCAAGGGTGACCAGTTCGTCATCGAGACCCTGGAGCAGCGCTGCAAGGCGCCGGTGGTGCTGGTGCTGAACAAGATCGACCTGCTGGAGAAACAGCGCCTGCTGCCGCTCATCGACACCTACCGCGGGCTCTACCCCTTCAGTGCCGTGATCCCGCTCTCCGCGCTCACCGGCGAAAACGAAGAGCTGCTGCTGGAGACCGCGGTGGCGGCCCTGCCGCCGGGCCCAGCACTCTATCCCGACGAAGAGATCTACACCGACCAGCCCGAACGGCGCCTGGTCTCCGAAATCATCCGGGAAAAGGTGATCACCATGACCCGGGAGGAACTGCCCTACGTCACCGCGGTGCTGGTGGAGACTTTCGCGGAGCCGGAGAACGAGGGCGGCACGCTGCATATCGGCGCGGTGATCCTGGTGGAGCGGAAATCCCAGAAGGGCATCGTCATCGGCAAGGGCGGACAACAGCTGAAACAGATCGGGACCGCTGCCCGCCGCGACATGGAACAGCTGCTGGGCGTCCGGATCTACCTGCAGCTGCTTGTCAAGGTCCGCCCCGGTTGGCGTGAAGACGGCCGCCTGCTCAACGAGCTGGGCATCGACCGCGACTGACCAGGGTCCGCGGGCGCCGATTTTGCTTTGTCTCTCCTGTTTTTGCTACTATTTGCATCCGGGATCAGATTCAACGCACCATCACGCAAGGTATGGCGATGCAGGGACGCAAACTCGAAGTGATGATCGATTCGCTTCGGCGGCTGATCCGCCGTCAGGCCCGCGGCCACATCCACAACATGCTGGTCAAGGGACAGATGCGCGCGGTGGACATCTTCGACCTCTTCAACCACCTCAACACCTCGGAGAAGAATTTCGTCTTCACCCTCCTGGTGGAGCGGGATAAGGAACTGGCCGCCGAGGTGCTCAGCGAGATGCCCCCGACCATCGGCGTCGAACTGCTGTCCAGCTTCAATGACCAACATACGGCCGGTCTGCTCCAGGAACTGGAACCGGACGATGCCACCGAGTATATCGCGGCCATGGAGGAAGAGACCGCGGCCCGCATCCTGGAACTGATGCGGGACGAGGATGCCCAGGACGTCCAGGACCTGCTGCAGTACCGACGAGGAGACCGCCGGCCGGATCATGACCACCGAGTTCTTCGCCCTGGACGAAGACACCCTGGTCAAGGACGCCATCTCCTCGCTGCGCGACGCGGCGGAAACGGAGATGATCTTCTACCTCTACGTGGTAGATGACCGCAACCACCTGATCGGCGTCTGCTCCCTGCGCCAGCTGCTGCTCTCCAACCCCGAGCTGCCGCTGAAGCAGTTCATGCAGACCGACCTGATCAGCGCCACCACCGACACCGACCAGGAGGAGGTGGCCCGCATCGTCTCGCGGTACAACCTGCTGGCCATCCCGGTGACCGACGAGAACAACCGCCTGGTGGGCGTGGTGACCATCGACGACGTGGTGGACGTGATCAAGGAGGAAGCCACCGAGGACTTCTACAAGATGGCCGGGACCAGCGACGAGGAGATCCTGACCAAGTCGGTGTTCAAGAGTGCACGGATCCGGCTGCCCTGGCTGCTGGCCAGCTTCTTCGGCGGCATCGTGGCCACGGCGATCCTCTCCCGGTTCGAGGGCACCCTTTCCAGTTTTGTCATGCTGACCTACTTCCTGCCGATCATCATGGGCATGGGCGGCAACATCGGCAACCAGTCGTCCACCATCATCGTCCGCGGCCTGGCCACCGGCCGCATCGAGCTCTCCATGCTGGGCCGGGTGGCGGTGAAGGAGATCCGGATCGCGGTGGTTCTGGGCCTGTCCTACGGCCTGCTGCTGGGCGTCATCGCCTACTCTCTCGGCCTGCTGCAGGAGCCGTCCCTGAGCAGTCCGCTGCTCTTCGGCCTCATGGTTGGCATCGCCCTCTCGGCGTCGATGATCATCGCCGGCACCATCGGTTCGATCGTCCCCATGACTTTGCAAAAAGCGGGGATCGATCCGGCCGTGGCCGCCACCCCGTTCGTGGCCACCGCGGTGGACATCCTCGGCGTGCTCTGTTACCTGGGTATGGCCTACTACCTTGTCCCCCTGGTGGTGCCCCTCGCCGGCTAGTCAATGGTTCCTTAAAATGGCTCCGATAAGCGGAAAAAGCGAGGCCCTTGTCCTTCGGACCTATGAATTGCGCGAGCGGGACCTGATCGTGGTCTTCTTCACCCGCACGGCTGGCAAGCTGCGCGCCGTGGCCCGCGGCGCCCGTGGCGGGCGGGTGCGGCGATTCGGCGGGGTTTTCCTCCCGGCCACCGTGGTGGCCCTGGACTGGTTCGACAACCGCCGGGGAGAGCTGGTGCGCATCGACGAGTGCACCATCGTCCGCTCCTATTTCAGCGATGTTTCGGCCAGTATCGACCTCTCGTTTCTCCACTCCTACTTCCTCGAGCTGACCGACGGTTTCACCGAATCCCAGGATCCCCACGACGGTCTCTACCGCCTGCTGCGGCTCTGTCTGGAGCAGGCCTGTTCCGCCGGGCCCCAGCTGGGCACCGTCCGGCGCTACTTCGAGTTCTGGCTGCTGCGGCTCTCCGGTCTCTTCCCCGGGGACGACAGCTGTGCCGGCTGCGGTCTTCGGCTGCCGCCCGGCACGACCGTCTGGCTCCATCCCGAAGAGGGCTTCCGCTGCGCGGCCTGCCAGTCCACGGCGTCCGGTGGCCACCGGCTGGACGGCGACATGGTGGGCCGTCTGCGCCTCTTTTCCAGTCTCGGGCTGCTCAAACTGCTCGGCGGGACCACCGCCGCCGGGCTGAAGCTTGATGCGCGCCTTGAAAAGCCCCTGGTCAGTTGCCTGCGGCACCACCTGGGCCGGGAGATCCGCTCGCTGTCCGCCATTTCCGCCCTGCGGGCCTCCACGACCCCCCAATCCTGAATAAGGCATTGCACAATGTGCCGAGTCTCGTTAGAATCACGGTTCGCTTGATTCAAGTTAGCGAACGGAAACTTGCCGGTTAGCCGGCTGAACACGGAACCATGTGTCCATCAGGAGAGATTCGAGGAGCCCGCAAATCATGACCAGTTCAAAATATGTCTATTACTTTGGTGACGGCCAGGCCGAAGGCAAGGCCGAGATGAAGAACCTTCTGGGCGGCAAGGGCGCCAATCTGGCCGAGATGACCAACCTCGGCATCCCGGTGCCCCCGGGGTTCACCATCACCACCGAGACCTGCATCCACTTCCTGGCCAACAACGAGGATTTCCCCGAGGGCGTTGAACAGCAGGTGATGGACAACCTGGCCCGGGTGGAACGCTCCATGGGCAAGACTTTTGGCGACGAGAACGATCCGCTGCTGGTCTCCTGCCGCTCCGGTGCCCGCGCCTCCATGCCGGGAATGATGGACACGGTGCTCAACATCGGCCTCACCGAGCGTACCCTGGTGGGCATGGCCGAGAAGACCGGCAACGAGCGCTTCGTGCTCGACTGCTACCGCCGGCTGATCCACATGTACGGCAACGTGGTGATGGGCGTGGACGGCGAACACTTCGAGGAGATCCTGACCAAGCTGAAGGAACGGGTCGGCGTGGAAGTGGACAACGAGCTGAACGAGGAGCACCTCATCGAGCTGATCTCCCGCTACAAGGCCTGTATCAACAAGCATGCCAACCAGCCGTTCCCCGACGACCCGAAAGAGCAGCTCTGGGGTGCGATCCGCGCGGTGTTCTCCTCCTGGAACGTGCCCCGGGCGGTGACCTACAGGAAACTGAACCGCCTGCCCGACGACTGGGGCACCGCGGTGAACGTGCAGACCATGGTCTTCGGCAACATGGGTGACGACTGCGCCACCGGCGTGGCCTTCACCCGCGACCCGGCCACCGGCGAGAAGGTCTTCTTCGGCGAGTTCCTGGTCAACGCCCAGGGCGAGGACGTGGTGGCCGGCATCCGCACCCCCCAGCCGATCAACATCAGCCAGAAACGTGACGACTCGCTGCCCTCCCTGGAAGAGGAGATGCCCGAGGTCTACAAGGAGCTGGAGCAGACCTACCTGCAGTTGGAGAACCACTACAAGGAGATGCAGGACCTGGAGTTCACCATCCAGAACAGGAAGCTCTTCCTGCTGCAGACCCGCACCGGAAAACGCACCGGCTTCGCCGCCGTGCGCATCGCGGTGGACATGGTTGAGGAAGGGCTGATCGACCAGCGGGAAGCGCTGCTGCGCATGGACCCCGAACAGCTGGTTCAGTTCCTCGCCCCGGTGTTCGAGGCGGTGGCCAAACAGGAGGCGGTGGATCAGGGCCGGAAACTGGCCCGGGGCCTCAAGCCGGCCCCGGCGCGGCCTGCGGCCAGGTGGCCTTCACCGCCGAGCGCGCCGTGGAAATGGTGGAGAAGGAAGGTAAAAAAGTGATCCTGGTCCGCCTGGAGACGTCGCCGGAGGACATCGCCGGGATGAGCGCCGCCGAGGGCATCCTCACCGCCAAGGGCGGGATGACCTCCCACGCCGCCGTGGTGGCCCGGGGCATGGGCAAGCGCTGCGTGGCCGGCTGCGGGGCGCTCAACGTGGACTACAAGTCGAACTCCTTCAGTGTCGGTGACTCCGTGGTCAAGGAGGGCGACTTCATCTCCATCGACGGCACCACCGGCGAGGTGCTGCTGGGCGAGCTGCCCACCAGGCCTTCCGAGGTGATCCAGGTGCTGGCCGAGAAGAGCCTCGACGCCGCCGATTCCCCGGTGTTCCAGCGCTTCGCCAAGCTGATGTCATGGGCCGACGACGTGCGGCGGATGAAGGTGCGGACCAACGCCGACACGCCCCACGACTCCGAAGTGGCCCGGGCCTTCGGCGCCCAGGGCATCGGCCTGACCCGCACCGAGCACATGTTCTTCGGCGAGGACCGCATCCGGGAGATGCGCGAGATGATCCTGGCCGACACCCTGGACGACCGCCAGCGGGCCCTGGACAAGCTGCTGCCGATCCAGCGCGAGGACTTCGTCGGCATCCTCCGGGCGATGGACGACCTGCCGGTGACCATCCGGCTGCTCGATCCGCCGCTGCACGAGTTCCTGCCCCACGAGAAGAAGGCCCAGGAGGAGATCGCCGCCGAGATGGGTGTGACCCCGGAGAAGATCGCCGCCCGGGTCAGCCAGCTCAGCGAGTCGAACCCCATGCTGGGCCACCGCGGCTGCCGCCTGGGCATCACCTACCCCGAGATCTACCAGATGCAGGTGCGGGCGATCATCGAAGCGGCCTGCTACCTGGTCAAGGAGGAGAAGGTCGACGTCTTCCCCGAGATCATGATCCCGCTGACCGGCGCCGCCGCCGAGTTCGACATCCTGCGGGACCAGGCCGAAGAGGTGGTGCAGCAGGTGTTCAAGGAGGCCGGCGTGGAGACGCCGTATCTCGTCGGCACGATGATCGAGATCCCCCGGGCCTGCCTCACCGCCGACCAGGTGGCGGAGAACGCCGAGTTCTTCAGCTTCGGCACCAACGACCTGACCCAGATGACCTTCGGCTACAGCCGTGACGACGCCGGGGTCTTCCTGCCCGAATACGTGGAGAAGAAGGTGCTGCCCGACGATCCGTTCCAGACCCTCGACATCGAGCGGCGTGGGCCAGCTGGTGGAGATGGGGGTGAAGAAGGGCCGCGCCACCCGCCCGGACCTCAAGGTGGGCATCTGCGGCGAGCACGGCGGCGACCCCCGTTCGGTCGACTTCTGCCACAAGACCGGCCTGGACTACGTCAGCTGCTCGCCCTACCGTGTCCCGGTGGCCCGGCTGGCCGCGGCCATCGCCACGCTCAACGACTGATCGCTGTCATTGCGAGCGCAGCGAAGCAATCTCACGGGCAGGCCCGGTCGGACCTGCCCGTTTTTTATTTACCGCAAGTCACGGGGACAACCCGGTCACCGTGCATCCCGCGGTTGCCGTGTCGCCGGCTGCTGGATAAGGCGGCTGGTTGTAGGGTGCCGGGGTCACGTCCTCGGCGGCCAGGGTGAAGATATTGTCGCCGACCAGCGAACCTAGAGCCGGAATCACCTGGTTCCAGGCTTTGGTGTACGCGCTGCCGGCCGCCACGTTGGTGTAGCCGCTGCGCCAGTTGCCGTAGAAGCCACCACTGCCCGTGGTCACATTGACTCGGGCGGCAATGCGCCGCGTGGCCCCACCGTAAAGGTTCTCCAGGCTGACCGAAAAGGTCGAACTGAAGGGCAGAGTCCCGCTTGGCGGGTCGCAGGTGAAGGTGGCCGCCACTGTCCCGACCGATTCGGCTGCGGGATAGAGGCCGTCGTGCCGGACGTTGTACTGGAAGCAGGGGATGATGACGTTCGCCGGATCCCAGGCCACGTCGGACCCGAAGACGGAGATGTTTGACAGGTTATTATTGAAATCGCTGGCCCGGGCAGCGAGGTCGAGCAGACCGTCGTCATTCATGTCACCGAGACAGGGGGCATTGAGAAACGTCGTGCCGCCCATCACCACCAGCGGAAAATCGGCCGATGCCGTGCCGTCGTGATGCCAGGCGTGGAGCCGGCCGCTGCCCATTGGAAACGAATAGGTGACGTTGTCGGTGAGCAGGATCTCCAGGTCGGCATCGCCGTCCAGATCGGCGGCCAGCGGGTGGGCGAAGACCGCATCAATGTTGGTCACCGGGAATCCGGCCAGCGGTGTGCCCGAGGCGTCCCAGGCATAGAGCCGGTCCACCGGCCCGCTGCCGCTGAGCACCTGGTCCCCGAACACCACGTCGAGGCCGCCGTCTCCATCCAGGTCGCAGACCGCCGGCGGGGCAAAGTTCCAGTACAGCGTGTACCTGCGGCCAGCCGGGGAGAACGGTGCCGTCGCCGTTGAGCACGTAGACCGGGCTGGTGCCGCCACTCTCGTGACAGGCGCCGAAAACGATTTCCCGCAAGCCGTCACCGTCGATATCGGCGAGTACCGGCGAGGAGTAGGAGACGGTGATGCTGACCGGGAGGGTGAAGGGGAACCCGCTCACCGCGGTGCCGTCATGGTGCCAGGCGAAGAGTGCGTCGTAGGACATGCCGATCACTTCCGGGTCACCATCGCCGTCGATATCACCCGCCGCGGCGCTGCCCGCCGGGACGTGGGTGATCGGCTGCGGCCATCCGGGATAGATTGAACCGTCGCCGCGGTAGACCGTCACTTCGCCCACCGGGTAGAGCCTGGTGTTGCTGATGATTTCCATGGTGCCGTTGCCGTCGAGGTCGGCCAGGGTCACCGAACGCATGGCATAGCCGTTGTCCACCGGGAATCCGGCCACCAGGGTGCCGTCCAGCTCCCAGGCCACGATCTGGCCGGCGCTCGAATAGGACCAGGTGTTGACCACGATTTCCAGATCGCCGTCACCGTCTATGTCTCCTGCAGCAGCTGCACCTCCGATGGTGTTTACCGTGGTCCGGGGCCATCCGGTAACTGTGGTCCCGTCGGGGTTGTGGGCGCTGATTGTGGTCCCCGCGGTGGAGACCAGCTCCAGGTCGCTGTCGCCATCCAATTCGACGAGAATCCCGCCTTCCTCTCCTGAGGCGGGAACGGTCACCGGCCAGCCCGGGAGCACGTCCCAGGCGGCCCGAACGCTGCCCGCCTCCTGGTGACCGGAGAGCGGCAGGACGCGTTGACGTCCGTTCTCGAGAATATTGACCTTGCCCATTGCATTGGGCAGATGTTGTGCGGCGGGAAGCTCCGCCGGCACGAGAACGGCGATCAGGGCCAGCATGCTGAACACCGAGCGTAGAGACATCTTGAACTCCTTTTTCAATCGGTGGTGCTCCGCAGCAAAAGTGCAAGGAGCGCCGTCCGAAGTATGGTGGCTGATGCCGTCGATCAGTCGAGAAGGCAGGATCAGCCGATTCCTGGTCAACCAGCTCTATCTACTCACTATACAGTCAAGAAGGATATAACCCCGAGGAATTCCTGGGCTACCGGTTCAGCATGTCCTTCCCTCCTGTTCCCTCAGCGGTGGTCATGAGCAACCTTCTGCCGGACCTGCCTGAATGATCCGGTCCTGGCCGGCAGGAGGCCGGTCTTCTCAATCCGCTTCCCCCGTCAGACTCAGTTCTTCCAATTCACGGTGGCTGATCCTGTAGACGAGGTAAGATCCGCGTATTGTGTCTGCCGGATTGAAATTCTCCCGCAGCCAGGGGTAACGGTTGGGCTGGAACACACCGGTGAGCAGGTTGACCCGCACCACCAGGTGGCCGGCAGCGGGTTCTTTGGGATTGAGCAGCGCTTCGGGGTGCTGCTGCAGATACTGCTGGAGATACCAGCGGTCCTGGCCCCACTCGAGGTTGGAGTCGGCCATCAGCCGCCAGGCGTGAATCCTCGGGCCGGCCAGTTCACCGGTATACGAGATGTAGTCGGGAAAGGCGGCGAGGGAGGAGATGGCCAAGGCGGCCAGCAGGACGGCCACCGCCACCTTCAGCGGCCGGCCGACGGGTTTGTCGCGGGGCAGCAGGCCGCCAGCCCAGAGAAAGGCCAGGGGCAAGGCCGGCAACAGGTAGCGGATGCCGATCTGCACCGAGGAGAAGAAGCTGAAGAAGAGGAAAAAAGCCGTTGCCGGGACCAGGAGATACGGGGAAAGGCCGTCCCGGATCCTCCGGCAGGCACGCAGGGTCAGGATGCCGAGAGTGCCCAGCGGCGTCTTCAGCAGACCCACCACCAGGAAGTAGTACCACCAACCGTCATCGCTGATCCGGCCCAGGAGATAGTTGTGACCCCGGATCACCTGGGGGTGGGTGGAGATGTAGCGGCTGAGGTCCAGGCCCTCGAGGTAGACCCGGGGCAGGGGCAGGCGGAGCCAGGGCATCCGCGCCTTGATCCAGGCGAAGGTGTAACTGTGATGCTCGAAACTGGACGCCGGCAGGAAAAGGCCGTCGAAGCCGTACACGGCAGCGAGCATGAAGAAGGCGCCCAGCGGGTAGAGCGGCACCAGGCCCCAGCGTGCCGGACGTTGACGAAGGTAAGCAGCCAGCGGCGCCCGGGCCGGGGAGTAGAGAAGAATTACGGCAAAGGCCGGGATCAGCACCACCGAAGAGAACTTGCAGGCCTGGGCCAGCCCCAGACACGCTCCCCCCAGCAGGAACCAGCGGACCGAAGGTTCGCTGCACAGACGCCGGAAACTGTATACCGCGGCGGCCACGGCCAGGGCGGTGTAGAGATCGTTGGTCACCAGCCGGCCGTGGGCGATGACGGTGGGTGAGAGGCTGTAGAGGGCCAGGGTGAGCAGGCCGCCGGCACGGCCGAAACGGCCGCTGGACCAGCAGAGCAGGCCCAGGCCCAGCAGCAGCGAGGCGAGCATGGTGGGCAGACGGGCACAGAGCAGGTAGCGCCGTTCGGTTTCGAACTGTTTCACGGTGCCGCCGCACATCTTCAGTGCCAGGGCATTGAGCATGGTCACCGGCATGCGCTGGGCGTCGGCCTCGGGGAGCCGCCCCTCCTCCAGGTAGACCAGGCCGAATTTCAGGTGTTCCGGTTCGTCGTAGGTGGGGCTTTTGTTCCAGGAACTGCCGACCAGCAGCAGGGCATGGAGGGCCAGCAGCAGGGCGGCCGCAACGAAAAAGCGGTTCCGGGTGATCAGGTCTCCTGGCTGGTCCGGCGCTGTACCTCATCACGGCCGGATTATAGACCAGGCTGACCTTCGTTGACAGGGTGCGGCCGCCGTGGCTACACTCGGCGTGGTCAAACCACACCCGGACAGGGAAACCGTGAAGAGCACCGGAAAAGAGCAGCAGCAGGGAAAGGGCGTCCTGGCCGCCGCGGCCATCATCGGCGTGTTTACCCTGGTCTATTTCCGGTCGGTGCTCCTGTACCCCGGCGGCATGGTCTACTCTCCGCTCTCCGACCTGGTGGGGCAGACCTTCGGCTGGAAGATGCTGATCAGGGACACGCTTTGGGGCAGCGGGGCATTGCCTCTCTGGAACCCGCACCTGATGTGCGGCTATCCCATCCTGGGCAATCTGAACTACGCTCTGCTCTTCCCCATGCACCTGCTCTACCTGCTGCTGCCCACCGGTCCGGCGGCCAGCTGGACCTACCTGCTGACCCATTTTTGTGCCGCCATGGCCGCCTGGTATTTTCTGCGGGTGATCGGTGTGCGCAACCGGGGTGCGATCATCGGCGGTCTGGCGTACGGATTCGGGGTGCGCAACATGGGGCACCTGACCAACGGCTTTGTGGGTCACCTGGAGACGCTGCCCTTTCTGCCGCTGGCCTTTGCCTGTACCGCCAGACTGGCTGTTCAGCGGAACTGGCGTCACGTGGCGGCACTGGCCCTGGTGCTGGCAGTGATCCTCTTCTCGGCCTTTGCCCAGATCTTTCTCTACCTGATGTTCATCCTGCCGCTCTACTTCGCCTGGCTTGTCCATGCGGGGAAGGAGGACCGGCGGTGGCTGCTCTCCGGCCTGCAGTTCGCCCTGGCCGTGACACTGGCCTGCGGCCTGGCCGCCGCCCACCTGTTGCCGGCGGTGCAGCTGCTGCCCGAGCTCTCCCGTTCGTCGGAAATGGCCCCCGAGCTCTACCGGCTGGGTTCCCTGCCGCTGCGCCACTTCTTCACCCTGGTCAACCCCGAACTGTTCGGCCGCATCGGACCGCAGTGGAGCTATTTCGGCAGCGCCTATTTCTGGACCCTCACCTTCTACACCCCGCTCTTTCTGCTGCCGCTGGCCTTTCTTTCCTTCTGCCAACAGGCCGGCCGCAGACAGCGCACCTTTTTTGTGGCACTGATCCCTGCGCTGCTGCTCTTTGCCATGGGCACCTACGGACCGGTCTATGACTTCTGCCACCGCTTCATCCCCGGGGTCAGCCTGTTCCGCGAGCCGGCGCGGATTCTCTTCTTCTTTCCCCTGGCCATGGCGGTGCTGGCCGGGCTGGGCTGGGACGGTCTGCGGCAGGTCATGGACCGCGGGACAAAGGGGGAGCGGCGGCAGGCCCTCTGGCTGGTGGCCGGGGCCGCGCTGCTGATCAGTCTGCTGGCCGCCGGGTACGCCGTCTACCATGACGGGGCCGCGGAGATCGTGGCCCAATCCTTCGAGGTCAGCGCGGCCTTCTTCGGCGGCGGTGCCGGCAGGGCAGCGGCCTATGCCGAACAGCTGGAACAGCTGTTGCCGAAAACCGTGGCGGCCAGCCTGGTCTTTTTCTGCGCCTCCTTCGGACTGCTCTTCTTCGCCCTGAAGCGCGGGCCGCTGCTGAAGAGCGACTCACTCCAGGGCCTGGCCCTGCTGATCCTGGCCGCCGACCTGCTCTTCTTCGGCCGGGGCTATCTGGCCACGGCGGACAGTGAACAGCTCTTTCTGCAGTCCACCCCGCTGGTGCAGCGGCTGGTTGATCTGCAGGACGGGGAGCAGCCGTTCCGGGTGGCCGATCTCAGCGGCGCGCTCAGCGACAACCAGGCCTGTGTCTTTGGCATCGACAAGGCCGGCGGGTATGACCCGATCAACCTCAAGGTGACCCAGCGCCGTTTCGACGCCCTCAACCGCCGCGAAGAGCAGTCCAGCGTGGCCTGGACGCTTCGTGTGGAGCCCGGCTTCCGGCGGGAACTGCTGGACAAGCTCAATGTGCGCTACCTGGTATCCCGGGAACCGCTGACCCAGAAGGGCCTGCAACTGGTGGAAACATTCGAACCGCTGCCGGTGACCCTGCAGAACTACGGCCAGGTGCGTCTGCCCGGGGTGCGGCTCTACCGCAACAACCGGGCGTTCCCCCGAGCCTGGTTCGTGCCGGGTCCAGTTTCGCCCGACCCGGCGGGAGGTACGGACCTTGCGTTCACTGCCGCCACCGTCATTGCCCGGGAGCCGAACCGCCTGCTGATCGAAGCCGATTGTACAGGGGCCGGGATGCTGGTGGTTTCCCAGGCCTGGTCAAAGGGCTGGAAGGCGGATCTGTTGGGAAGCGGGGAGCCCCTGACGGTCTGCCTGGTGGACGATATGCTCACTGGAGTGATGTTGGACCGCACCGGAAAACAGCAGGTCCGGTTATTCTACCGCCCGCCGGGCCTGTGGGCTGGAATGGCGATCTCCACCATCTCACTGCTGGGCCTGGCCGCCCTGGTCCTCGCCGGAGGCCGCCCGGGACGGCCACCATCCCAGACGGCGCAACGCCGAGCGGTTGAGGAAGAAACCGATGGCGATCAGCACGAACTCGTCCACAAAGGGGATCGGGTCGATCCGCAACAGGTCGAGCACCAGCAGGAGATCGACGGTGATGGTCAGGGGAAAGAGCAGGGCTGATGGTATCCAGACCCGTTGCTCCGGGCGCGGCGCCACCCGTTGATTCCCGTCCTTCCGGCGAAGAAATCTCATCGTCCACACCTCCAAGGGGTGATCTCACTCATTCCACTACGAACCGAACCGGCTGATGGTTTCAACGGCGTTGACAGGAATCAGACCCTGTGGTAACCTGTTAATTCAATTATTACTACTATTTGGAGGTCATTTTGGACGGCGGCACCATCGGCATCTATATCATGCAATTCGTGGTCTTCGCCCTGGCCATCACGGTGCACGAGTCGGCCCACGCCTGGTCGGCCGACCGTCTGGGTGATCCCACGGCGCGCATGCTGGGACGGATCAGCCTCAACCCCCTGGCCCACGTCGATATCTTCGGCACGGTGATCTTTCCCATCCTGCTGGCCGTTTCCGGAATGCCGATTTTCGGCTGGGCCAAGCCGGTGCCGGTGAACCCGCTGAACCTCAGGCAGCCGCGGCGGGACAGCGCGATTGTCTCGGCCGCCGGGCCGTTGAGCAATATCGCCCTGGCACTGATCGCCATCGTTATATTCCGGGTGTTGTCGCTGACCTCCGGCGGTGGAGCGTTCAACGAAGGGGCGTATCTTTTCCTGATCTTCTGCGCCATGATCAACCTGATCCTCGCCGCCTTCAACCTGATCCCCATTCCACCGCTGGACGGCGGCGGAATCCTTGCCGGCATTCTTCCCGACCAGGCGCTGCCTTTGCTCGACAGCATCAGGCCCTTCGGTTTCGTGATACTCATCGCCCTGCTGATGTCAAATCTGATCGACGGCTATATCAGGGTGGTCCAGCAGTTGACCTATTTTCTGCTGGGCCTCAACTGAGCGCCGCTTTTTCCCCCTGACACTTGCCCTGAAGGTGCTGCAGGGAGTATAACTCCGGGGCCGGCGTTTTGCCCGGCACACTCAAACCTAATCAGGAAACCGGACGTGGACACCTCTACCTCACAGGACCATCGCTGGCAGGTCAAACTCGAGATATTCGAGGGGCCGCTGGACCTGCTGCTGCACCTGGTGCGCAAGGAGGAGATGGATATCCGCGATGTGCCCATCGCCACCATTGCCGACGAGTATCTGAAGTATCTCGACCTGCTCAAGGAACTGGACCTCAACGTGGCCGGGGAGTTCCTGCTGATGGCGGCCAGCCTGGTCTACCTCAAGTCGCGGGTGCTGATCCCCCGCGAACTGCTGCAGTACACTGAGGACGGGGAAAGTGAAGAGGAGGACCCGGAGGAACAGTTCTACCGCGAACTGGAGGAATACCAGCGGTTCCGGGAAGCGGCCCAGCGCCTGGCCGAAAAGAGGCTGCACCAGGATTCCCTCTGGCCCCGCGGCGGCCCCCCGGCCGAGCTCGAGGAAGACGGCGAGCAGTATCTGGAAGTGACCCTCTTCGACCTGGTGGAGGCCTTCCGCGAGATCCGCGAACGTCTGGACGCCCAGCCCGAGGGCATGACCATCGAGCGAAAACGGACTTCGGTGGGCGAAATGATCCAGCGTCTGGCCACCCGGCTGCGCGGTACCAGATCGCTCGATTTTCACGAAATCTTCGAGCGCCGTGACGGGACGATGATGGAACGTTCCATGCTGGTGGCCACCTTCCTGGCCATCCTGGAACTGATGCGGTTACAGGTGATCCGGGTGCTGCAGCGCAAGCGTTTCGAGACTCTGCGGGTGTTCAAGACCGTATCCGACGAGGAACTGGAAAGAATCAGCAATGAAGGAATCAGAGAAGAAAGCACTGGTTGAGGCGCTGGTTTTTGCCGCCGCCGAGCCTGTATCGGCCAAGCAGATCTCCGACGCGGTGGACGAAATCTCCAGGGTCGAGGCGGTGGCCCTGCTCGATGAACTGGCCGGGGCCTGCGCCGACGAGTGGCGGGGAATCTACATCCGCGAGGTGGCCGGAGGCTACCAGATGATCTCCAAGCCCGATTTCGCACACTGGATCCGGACCATCAACCAGGACCGCCGGGCCACCCGCCTGAGCCGGGCCGCCCTGGAGGTGCTGGCCATTGTCGCCTACCGGCAGCCGGTGACCCAGCCCGAGATCGCCGACGTGCGGGGCATCAAGTCTGACGCCCCTCTGAAAACTCTGCTGGGACGCAAACTGCTGCGCATCCAGGGAAGGAAAAATGTGGTGGGACGCCCGATGCTCTATGGCACCACCAGAGAATTTCTCCTGCAGTTCGGCCTGCGGGACCTCAAGGACCTGCCGGACATGGACGAGTTCGAGCAGTTCATCGTCACCGAGGAGGCCGGTACCCTCTCCGGGGATGACGATCAGCCGGAACTGGAAGAACTGATAAACGACAGTGAACAGGACAGCAGCGAAAACAACACGGCCCCCGACGACCCCGAAACCCCCTGAACAGGAGCGTCTCCAGCGGGTGGTGGTGGTCGGGGGCGGCGTATCGCGCCGCAAGGCCGGCGAACTGATCCTCGAAGGACGGGTCACGGTCAACGGGAAGACGGAGACGTCCCCGGGAAAAAGGATCGATCCGCAAACCGACCGGGTGGCCCTTGACGGGACCCGGTTGCGCTACACCGCCTCCCGGCGGGTATCGCACACCTATATCCTCTTCAACAAGCCCCGGGGGATGGTCTGCACCATGAGCGACCCGGAGGGCCGGCCCTGCCTCGGCGACATCACCGGGCTTCCCGGAAACCGCCTCTTTCCCGCCGGCCGTCTCGATTTCAACACCGACGGGCTGATCGGTACTCACCGACGACGGTGAGCTGGCCCAGAAGATCGCCCACCCCCGGCACGGCTGCCTCAAGACCTACCGGGTAAAGGTTCGCGGCATGCCCAGCACTGGAGAACTGGACCGGCTCCGGGCAGGAGTGGTGCTGGACGGACGGCGAACGCGGCCGGCGCGGATCACCATCCTTCCGGGAAAGGTGCGCAACTGCCAGTTGCTGGTGGTAATCGGGGAAGGCCGCAACAACCAGATCCGCCGGATGTTCGAACTCATCATGCACCCGGTGGTCAAGCTGACCAGGGAGGCCATCGGCACGGTCAAGGCCCGGGGCATCACCCCGGGCGAGTTCCGCCGGTTGACCAGCCCGGAACTGAAGGCGCTGCGCAGGCCCGGCGGTCCCGAAGAGCGGCCTGGAGCGAAGAAACGCCGCCGGCCAGACAACCCGAAACAGAAATCGCTTCGCCGATCCGGCAGCCCGGCGGAGAAGCCCGGTGCAAAAGAACGCCGCCGGCCGCCCGCGGAGCGCAGGAAACCGAAGCGGGGATGAGCCGCCGCGACACTACCAACTCCCTACTGGAGGACGCCGTGAAGGATCTGTTGCCCGAAAATATCCGTGCCCTGAAACCGTATATCCCCGGCAAGCCCATCGAGGAGGTGCAGCGTGAACTGGGGATCACCAACGTGTGCAAACTGGCGTCCAACGAGAACCCCCTGGGGCCCTCCCCCAAGGCCCTCGCGGCCCTGGGAGAAGCGCTGGACAGCTTGAACCTCTATCCCGACGGCAGCGGGTTTTATCTGCGGAAGGCGCTGGCTGCGGTCCACGGGGTCGGTGAAGACCAGATCGTTCTGGGCAACGGCTCGGTGGATGTCATCGAGATGGCCTGCCGGACCTTCCTCGGGCCCGGGGACAACGCGGTGATGTCCGCCGGCGCGTTTATCATGTGCTACCTCGCCACCCAGGCGGTTAACGGTAACGCGGTGATGGTCCCCATGGCCGACGGAGTGACCCACGACCTGGACGGCATGGCCGCGGCGGTGGACGGGAACACCAGGCTGGTCTACATTGCCAACCCCAACAATCCCACCGGCACCATGGTGGGCCGCGAGGCGGTGGACCGCTTCCTGGACAGCCTGCCCGACCATCTGATCGTACTGCTGGACGAGGCCTATTTCGAATACATGGACCACCCCGACTACCCCGATTCCTTTCGCTACCTGCAGGAGGGGAGGAACATCATCATCCTGCGGACCTTTTCCAAGGCCTATGGTCTGGCCGGTCTGCGGGTGGGCTACGGGGTGGCCAACGAGGAGATCGTGGCCGGACTGAACAAGATCCGTTCGCCGTTCAATACCAATTCCCTCTGCCAACTGGCCGCCCTGCACGCCCTGGAAGACCGGTCGCACCTGGAGGCCAGCGTGGCCCTCAACCGGGAGTCCATCGCCTATATTCAGGGCCAGCTGGACCGGCTGGGCGTGGAATACACCCCGTCCTACGGAAACTTCGTCCTGGTGACCACATCCCTTTCCAGCGCGGACGCCTTTTCGGCCTTTCTCGAGGAGGGGGTGATTGTCAGGCCCATGGCCGGCTACGGGTATCCCAATTCGTTCCGCGTCTCCACCGGTCTTCCCGAGGAGAACCAGCGGTTTATCAGAGCCCTGGAGAAAGTGACCGGTACGGGGGAGGGGTAGAGCGCCATGGTCGACATTCGGCCCACAGCAGCGGAGACGGCGCGGATGGCCGCGGCACTGGGCGCTCTCGACCTGGTGGTGGCCATCGACGGACCTTCCGCTTCCGGCAAAAGCACAGCCGGACAACTCCTGGCCCGGCGCCTGGGGTATCTCTACATCAACTCCGGGGCGATGTATCGCGCCGCCGCCTGGCGGCTCCGTGAACTTGACATTGCGGTGGGGCAGCCGGACCTGGTGGCCGCGGCCGTGGACCGGATGGAAATCCTCTACCTCCCGCCGGAGGGGGAGAGCGGAGCCCGAATCCTGGTGGACGGCACCGATGTCAGCAACCTCATCGGCACCGCCGATATCGGCCGGCTGGCCTCGGCGGTATCGGCCATCCCGGCGGTTCGCCGGCGCCTGGTGGCCATTCAGCAGCAGACCGGAACCCGGGGCCGGGTGGTGATGGACGGACGGGACATCGGCAGCAGGGTCTTTCCCGGGGCCCAGGTCAAATTCTACCTCGATACCGGGCTGAAGATCCGGGCCGAAAGACGATGGCGGGAACTGGCCGAACGGGGGGAAAACCTGCCGCTGGACGAGGTCCGGGCCCAGCTGGCCGAACGGGATCATGATGACAGCAGCCGTAACGACTCCCCGCTGCTCCGCACCCCGGACGCCCTCCTGGTCGATTCCGGCGACATGGACCCTGAACAGGTGGTGGATTACATGATATGGAAAATGCACCGGCTGCTCTGCTGAGTGACTTTTTTCCGGTCCCCCGCCGCACGGTCCGGATGCTGTCAATTTATTGAAATAGTATGGGTTTGACTTGACAAGGTTTTGGGCCTCCTATATAATTCGCCGCGTTTCGCTTGGAAAGGTTCGGGTGTTCGACGGTTGTTTTACAGCATCGGCAAATTGCTCGCCGTTCTTGTGTTCAAGCTCTTTGTCAGGCTTGAGGTGAAAGGCGCCGAAAACGTCCCTGCGGAAGGGTCTTTTATCTTCGCCTCCAACCACCAGAGCAACCTCGATCCATTTCTCCTGGGTGTGGCCACCAGGAGAGATCTGGCCTTTTTTGCCAAGGCCGAACTGTTCCGCAACCGGTTCGGGGCTTTTCTGCTGAGAAAGGTGAACGCCTTTCCCGTTCGGCGGGGAGCCAACGACCGCGACGCCATCCAGCACGCTCTTCACTTCCTGAAGATCGGTCTGGGATTGGTCTTTTTTCCCGAGGGGTCGAGATCTCACGGTCCTGACCGGAAGGGGAAGGCCAAGCCGGGGATGGCGATGGTGGCGTCCAGGGCCGGGTCGCCGGTGATTCCCTCCAGAATCATCGGCAGTGACCTGGTTCTGCCGCCGGGAAAGACCTTTCCCCGGCCGGGCCGGGTCAAGGTGATCTTTGGCCAACCGCTGGCCCCTCCGGACTTTGGCGGACCGGAGCCGGCGGGACACGGAAGAAAAGAGGTCTACCTGCAGTTCACCAACCAGGTGCTGCAGCAGATATACGACCTGAGGTGACGGACGGGTGGATTTTCCCCCGGTTCCGTCATGAGAACAGCCGCAGTGGCTGTTTTCGCAAAAATCAACTGAGTGAAGGAGGCGCATGCCCGCAAATGGAAACTCTTAACCATCAACCAAACCAGGCACAGGATGCCGAAAACCTGCCCACGCCGGACACCAACGGCGAGGACACTGCGGCGGTGGATAGCTCCACCCCCGAAAAACCTAAAAAAGAAACCAAGGAGAAGCTCGAGGACTTCATCAATGATCAGATCGGAGACACCGATCTGGAGACCACCGAGGACTACGAGAAGCTGCTGGCCTTCTACGACCAGAGTTTCAAGAATCTCGCCGAGGGCGAGGTGGTTCCCGGCAAGGTGTTGAAAATCACCGACCAGGAAGTGATGGTCGACATCGGCTACAAGTCCGAAGGCGTCATTGACATTTTTGAGTTTGTCAACGAATCCGGCAAGGTGATGATCGAGGTCGGAGACGACGTGGAAGTGCTCCTCGAGCGCACCGAGAACCAGGACGGATACGTGGTCCTCTCCAAGGAGAAGGCCGAGCGGATGAAGGTCTGGAAGACCATCGAAGTGGCCTACAAGCAGGACGAGGTGATCACCGGCCGGGTGATCGAGAGGATCAAGGGTGGTCTGGCCGTGGATATCGGCATCCGGGCCTTCCTCCCCGGTTCCCAGGTGGACGTGCGTCCCGTGCGCAACCTGGAGAGCCTCCGCGGCCAGGAATTCCGGATGAAGATCATCAAGCTCAACAAACGCCGCGGCAACATCGTCCTTTCGCGCAAGATCGTGCTCGAGGAGGAGAACGCGATCAAGAAGACCGACACCCTGGCCTCCCTCGAGGAAGGCAAGATGATCAAGGGGATGGTGAAGAACATCACCGAGTACGGCGCCTTCATCGACCTCGGCGGCCTGGACGGCCTGCTGCACATCACCGACATGTCCTGGGGCCGCGTCAGCCACCCCTCGGAGCTGTTCATTGTCGGCGACGAGGTGGAGGTGGTGGTGCTCAAGTTCGACCGCGAACGCGAGCGGGTGTCCCTGGGCTACAAGCAGAAAACCCCCGACCCCTGGGAGAGTGCCGAAGAGAAATACCCGGTGGGATCCAGGGTGCGCGGCAAGGTGGTCAGCCTCACCGATTACGGCGCTTTCGTCGAGCTGGAAGTCGGCATCGAAGGCCTGATCCACGTTTCCGAAATGTCGTGGACCAAGCGGGTCAAGCACCCCTCCAAGGTGGTGGCCATCGGTGACATCGTCGAGACCATGGTATTGGACATCGACCCCCGGGCGCGCCGGATCTCCCTCGGCCTCAAGCAGACCGAACCCAACCCCTGGGAGCTGATTCAGGACAAATACGCCATCGGGTCGATTATCACCGGCCGGGTGCGCAACCTCACCGATTTCGGGGCCTTTATCGAGGTGGAGGAAGGGATCGACGGCCTGGTGCATATTTCCGATATGTCCTGGACCCGCCGGATCAAACACCCCTCCGAAATTCTCAAGAAGGGCGACATGGCCGATGCCGTGATTCTCAACATCGACACCGATAACCAGCGGCTTAGCCTGGGCATCAAGCAGCTGCAGCCCAATGCCTGGGACGGTTTCTTCAACGAGTTCCAGGTGGGCGACCGGATCCAGGGCCGCATCGTGCGCATCACCGACTTTGGCGTATTCGTCGAACTGCGGGAAGGCGTCGAGGGCCTGGTGCACGTCTCCGAGCTGGACAAGGACCGCGTGGAGCGGCCCGAGGACAAGTTCTCCGTGGGCGACTCGCTGGACATGAAAATCGTCAAGATGGAGCCGGCGGAAAAGAAGATCGGGCTCAGTGTCAAGGCGGTCCAGATGGAGTCCGAGGAGGACGTGGTCAGCAGCTACATGCACGACTCCAGCGAGGGCGCCATCGCCCTCGGCGACGTGGTGGGCAAGGAACTGTCCAAGCTCCGTTCGCACATCTCAGAGTCCAAGGCGGAAGCCGAGGCGGCCGCGGAAGAAACTGAGGCACGCCGTGGAGCAGGTTGTGGACGCCGTGGAGCCGGAAGCCGCTGCCGAAGAACCCGTGGAAGAGGCGGAGGAGGCCGAAGAAAAAGACGACTGATGTCGCTGACCGCCGCTCCGCGCCGGCGTGGGGCGGCGGCCGACCAGGGACGGTATGCCTGAGGATAAGAAGGAACGGAAAAAGGGCGCCTGGATTCTCTGGCTCATGGCCGCGGGGATCTTTACGTCCTTTTTCGCTTTCTGCGTCTTCCTGGTCTGGTTTGCAGTGAGCGGCAGTTTCAGGGCCGACGGCTTCAGTTTTCCTGGCCGGGAGAAGATCGGCCTGGTGGAGATCACCGGACCCATTTACTCCTCGGCCCCGATCATCCAGCAGCTGGATGACCTGGTGGGCCGTTCAGACGTTCACGCGCTGGTGCTGCGTATCGACAGCCCCGGTGGATCGGTGGTGGCGGCCCAGGAGGTCTATCGCGAACTGCAGAAGATCAGGGAGCGGGACGGCCTGGTGATCCTCACCTCGATGGGAAACGTGGCCGCTTCGGGGGCTTACTATATCGCCTGCGGGTCGGACCTGATCGTGGCCAGCCCCGGGACGATCACCGGCAGCATCGGCGTCATCGCCTCCTGGACCCAGTACGACGAACTGCTGCGCTGGGCCATGCTGAAGAACGTGGTGGTCAAGAGCGGTGAACTGAAAGAC
This sequence comes from uncultured Acidobacteriota bacterium, assembly GCA_963836075.1. Taxonomy (GTDB): domain Bacteria; phylum Acidobacteriota; class JAQAZP01; order JAQAZP01; family JAQAZP01; genus JAQAZP01. The sequence goes on along the minus strand of CAWIIB010000001.1, from coordinate 309,891 downwards.
GCCGGGAACCCGGCCCGCGAGATGACCGCCGGGGAGCTGGCGTATCACCAGGCCCTGGTGGACGAGCTTCACGGTCAGTTCGTCGACGCGGTGGCCCAGTCCCGCGGCCTGGCGGTGGACGACGTCCTGCAGCTGGGCGACGGGAGCGTGGTCACCGGCCACCGGGCCCTGGAGCTGGAGCTGATCGACGAGATCGGCAACCTGTCCGACGCCGTGGAACGGGCGGCCCAGCTGGCTGGTCTGGACGAGGATCACCAGTTACTGAGAAAACGACGCGACCGGCCGCTCAACATTTTCGACCTGTTGGAAGGGTATGTGCTCGAACGCCTGGCCCAGGGCCTCTCGGATAACCGGGGGATCGCCGGGGCCGGCGATGGATATCACTATATCTGGCAAGCGCCACGGCGGCTGGCGGCTCCGTAACGCCGCCCTGGCCGGTCCCGGGGGTTGCCGGGGATCAGAGTTTCCGTTATCTGGTATTTTTCCTGTTCTACTAAATGGTCATTGCCTCCGAAAGGGAAGGAGAAGACTCATGACCAAGGCCGAACTCGTGGAAGAAGTGTCAAAGGCGTCGGAACTGACGAAGAAGCATTCGGAAGTCATCGTCAACACTGTCTTCCACAGCATCATCGACGCTCTGAAACAGGGCGAAAAAATCGAACTCCGGGGATTCGGCAGCTTCCGCATCCGCCAGCGCGGATCGCGCAAGGGCCGCAACCCGAAGACCGGTGAGCAGGTTGATGTGCCGGCGAAGAAGATTCCGTATTTCAAGCCGGGCAAGGAGCTCAAGGAACTGATCAACAACTGAGCGCCGCATCACCCGCGGCCCAGCGGCCTGCCGAGACCCTTCGGAAAGACGGCGCGGTGCAGCCGGTGTGCTTTACCGGCCCGCGCCCCCTCCGCGGTCTTTTAGTAGTCGGTGCACCGGATCGATTCCGGGTCCCGGAGACATCAGCCCACGATCACGCTCATGGTGTCGACGCTGCCACCGCCGGGCGAAGGAGGAACTGGTTGTGGAATTTCAGATGACCGAAGAACAGCAAATGGTGATGGAGATGGTCCGTGATTTCGGCCAGAGCGAAATCGCGCCGGCGGTGAAGGACTACGAGCCGCAGGGAGAGTTCCCGCACCAGATCATCAACAAGCTCGGGGAGCTGGGGTTGCTGGGCATGATGGTCCCGGATACCTTCAGCGGCGCAGGGCTGGACATGGTCAGTTCGTGTCTGGCCATCCGGGAACTGGCCGCGGTCTGCCCCTCGACCGCCATCACGGTCAGCGTGACCAACTCGGTCTTTTGCGGGCCGCTGATCAACTTCGGCAGCGAAGAGCAGAAGCGCAAATATCTTGAACCGTCGGCCGCCGGAAACTATATCGGCGGGTTCGCGCTCACCGAGCCGGGCACCGGTTCCGACGCTTCGGCGCTGCAGGCCAAGGCTGAAAAAACCGACGGCGGCTATACCTGTAACGGGGTCAAATCCTGGGTGACCAATGGGCTGGTGGGCCAGGCCTTCGTGGTGCTGCTGGTCACCGCGCCCGAATCCGGCTCCAAACGGCTGTCGGCGTTCATCCTCGACCCGTCGATGAAGGGGTTCCGTTTCGGCAAGGCCGAAGAGAAGATGGGACTGAAGAGCTCCATGACCACGGAGATCATCCTCGAGGACTGCTTCGTACCCCAGGAGAACCTGCTGGGCGAAGAGGGCATGGGGCTGAAGATCGCGCTCTCCACCCTCGACGGCGCCCGGATCGGAGTGGCGGCCCAGTGCATCGGCATGGCCCGGGGCGCCTTCGAGGAGGCGCTGGCCTATTCCCGGGAACGGGAAACCTTCGGCCGCCAGCTGGCCCAGCACCAGGCGGTGCAGTTCATGCTGGCCGATGCCGCCACCGAAATTGAAGCCGGCAACCTGCTGATGCTCCGCGCCGCCCTGCGCAAGGACCGCGGGGAAAAACACGGCAAGGAAGCGTCCATGGCCAAGCTCTTCTGTTCTGAAATGGCAAACCGCGTCACCTCCAACGCCCTGCAGATTTTCGGGGCCTACGGCTATTCCCGCGAATACCCGGTGGAGAGATTTTTCCGCGATGCACGGGTGACCACGATTTACGAGGGCACCTCGGAGATCCAGCGCATCGTCATTTCACGCGCCCTGATGAGTGACTGATCGAAATCCGCCGGCGGGCAAAGACCGCCGGTTTGAGCCCGGCCGCCACGGCGGCCCAAGGAGGAGATCCGATGGAAGTTGGAATTGTGGGATACGGGTCATCAATCCCCCGGCAACGTATCAAGGTCGAGGAGATTGCCAAGGTCTGGGGGGCCGACGCTCCGAGCTACAAGAAAGGACTGATGCTCTACGAGAAATCGGTTCCGGCCCCTGACCAGGACGTGATTTCCATGTCGGTGGAGGCCGGCCGGAGAGCGCTCAAACGCTCGGGCGGCGTTGACCCACAGGACATCGGCGCGATCTACATCGGATCTGAATCACACCCCTACGCGGTCAAGCCCAGCGGCACCGTAGTGGCCGAAGCCCTCGGCGCCACACCGGGCATCCACTGCGCCGACATGGAATTCGCCTGCAAGGCCGGGTCGGAAGGGATGTTCGTTGCCATGAGCCTGGTCAAGGCCGGCGAGGTGAAGTACGCTTTGGGCATCGGTGCCGACACGTCCCAGGGAGCCCCCGGCGACGCCCTGGAGTACTCGGCGGCTGCCGGAGCCGCCGCCTTCATCATGGGCAACACCGACCTGGTTGCCGTCTGCAACTTCACCGACTCGTTCATGACCGATACCCCCGATTTCTGGCGCCGCGAGTACATGCACTACCCGCGCCATGCCGGGCGGTTCACCGGTGAGCCGGCCTACTTCAGCCACACCCTGGGCGCGGCCAATGCCATCCTCGAGAAGTCGGGGATGAAACCCGAAGATTTCACCTACGCGGTGTTTCACCAGCCCAACGGCAAATTTCCCCAGCGGGCGGGCCGGATGCTCGGCTTCACCGACGAGCAGATGGAGCCGGGCTGGCTCTCGCCGTGGCTGGGCAACACCTATTCCGGCGCCTCCCCCATCGGCCTCACCGCCACCCTGGACGTGGCCAAGCCCGGGGACAAGATCCTGATGGTCTCCTACGGATCCGGCTCCGGCAGCGATGCCTTTGTCTGGACGGTGACCGACCGCATCGACGAGGTCCGCGACCTGACCGGCAAAACCCGGGTGATGCTGGACAACGACAAACGCTACCTGGAATACGGGGCCTACGCCAAGTGCCGGGGCAAGATCCGGATGGCCGAATAACCAAGGAGGGAACCAAACGATGAGGGATGTTGCCGTCATCGGTGTTGGAATGATGAAATGGGGGGAGCTCTGGGAAAAATCCCTGCGCGACATCTATGTCGAGGCGGCCTTGAATGCCATCGACGATGCCGGCGTGGACCGCATTGACTCCCTGTATATCGGCTGCATGTCCGGCGGCCTGTTCAACGGCCAGGAGCACCTGGGCTCGCTGATGGCCGACTACCTGGGCCTCGGGCCGGTGCCCGCGGTGCGGGTGGAATCGGCCTGCGCTTCCGGCGGGCTCGCTTTTCGGCAGGGCTGGATGGAGGTGGCTTCCGGGATCAGCGACGTGGTGCTGGTTGGCGGTGTGGAAAAGATGACCGACATCGGTGGTGACGAGGCGACCTACGCGCTCTCCACCGCCGCCGACCAGACGTACGAGGGCTACCACGGAATCACCTTCCCCGGTCTCTACGCCATGATCGCCCGGGCGTACATGGACCAGTACGGCGCCACCAGCGAGCAGCTGGCCGCGGTGGCGGTGAAGAACCATCTCAACGGGTCGAACAACCCCTACGCCCAGTACCCGCACAAGGTCACGGTGGAGCAGGTGATCAACTCGGTGATGGTGGCCGACCCGCTGCACATCCTCGACTGCTCGCCGATCACCGATGGTGCGGCCGCGGTCATTCTCTGCCCCATGTCCATGGTTGGCGACCTGTCGAAGAAGAAGTCCCCGGCGGTGAAGGTCACCGGCAGCGGGCACTCCACCGACACCATCGCCCTGCACTCCCGGGACGACCTGACCTGGCTGGGCGCCACCGAACGGGCAGCGGCGGCCGCCTTTAAAATGGCCGGTCGTACCCCATCCGACATTCAGGTCACCGAGGTCCATGACTGCTTCACCATCGCCGAGATCTGCGTTACCGAGGCCCTGGGCTACTTCGAGCGGGGCAAGGGTGCCGAGGCCGTGGCCTCCGGCCAGACCGCCATCGGCGGACCCGTTCCGGTGAATCCCAGCGGCGGACTGAAGTCGAAAGGACACCCGGTGGGCGCCACCGGCGTGGCCCAGATCGTCGAGCTGGTCAAGCAACTGCGCGGCGAATGCGACGAACGCCAGATCACCGGAGCCCGCCTGGCCCTGGCCCAGAACATGGGCGGCAGCGGCGGCAGCACGGTGGTTCACATTCTGGAGGGTGTATAGATGAAGAGTCAGCCGGCCTACTGGAGAGAGCGACCGCAGTTCTACCGTCTCGAAGCTGGCAAGTGTACCGCCTGCGGCAAGATCTGCTATCCCCCGCGGTTGATCTGCCCGGCATGCCAGTGCCGTACCTTCGAGAAGGTCAACCTGCCCCTGGAAGGAAAACTGCTCACCTTCACCGTGATCCGCGTGGCCCCCAGCCGCTTTGTGGACCAGGCGCCCTATGCCGTCGGCCTGGTGGAAACCGAGGGCGGCGGACGGATGATGGCCCAGATCGTGGACTGCGACCCGGATGGCCTGGCCATCGGCCAGCGGGTGAAGCTGGAGTTCCGCAAGATCTCCGCCGACGGCGAGGCGGGCATTATCTGCTACGGACACAAGGGGGTGCCGGTCTGATCCCCGCGCAGCCCGCGGCCGCTCCCTGGTGGCCGCGGGTGAACGGCCATACAACTCCGGACGCCTGAAAGCGAGCCATGTATCGAATCGAATCAAAGATCGACACCAGTTCCAGCGAGTTCAAGGATAACAAGGCCCATTACCAAAAGCAGCTCGCCGAGTTCAAGCAGCGGCAGGCGGTGATCAAGGCGGGAGGTCCGCCGAAAGCGCGGGAGCGGCAGAAGGCCCGGGGCAAGCTCTCCGCACGTGAGCGTATCGAGAAGCTTCTCGATCGCAACAGCCCCTTTCTCGAGTTCAGCCAGTTCGCCGCCTATGACCTCTACGACAAGGAGGCCTCCGCCGCAGGCGTGATCACTGGCGTGGGCACGGTTCACGGCCAGGAAGTTCTGGTGGTGGCCAACGATCCGACGGTGAAGGGCGGCTCCTACTATCCCATCTCGATCAAGAAACACGCCAGGGCCCAGGAAATTGCCCTGAACAACCACCTGCCCTGCGTCTACCTCGTTGACTCCGGTGGGGTATTCCTGCCCCTGCAGGAGGAGGTCTTTCCGGACAAGGACCACTTCGGCCGGATCTTCTACAACCAGGCCCAGATGTCCGCGCTGGCCATCCCGCAGATCTCCATCGTCATGGGTTCCTGCACCGCCGGCGGCGCCTACGTCCCGGCGATGAGCGACGAGACGATCATCGTCAGGAAACAGGGCACGATTTTCATCGGCGGCCCACCGCTGGTCAAGGCGGCCACCGGGATGGATGTGACGCCCGAGGAACTGGGCGGGGCGGATGTGCACACCCGCATCTCCGGCGTGTCCGACCATTACGCCCGGGACGACGAGCACGCGCTGCAGCTGGCACGAAACATTTTCCAGAACATACCGCGGAAGCCCAAGACTTTCCAGGACATCGTCGAACCGGAAGAGCCGTATTACGACGCCGAAGAACTGCTGGGCGTCATTCCCCGCGACCTGCGCAAACCGTTCGACATGCGCGAAGTGATCGCCCGCCTGGTGGACGGCAGCCGTTTCCACGAATTCAAGGAAAATTACGGCACCACCCTGGTCACCGGCTTCGCCCACATCATGGGCTACCCGGTGGGCATCCTGGCCAACAACGGCGTGCTCTTTTCGGAGAGCGCGCAAAAGGGCGCCCACTTCGTCAGCCTCTGCTCGGTGCGCAAGATCCCGCTGATCTTTCTCCAGAACATCACCGGTTTCATCGTCGGCAAGGACTACGAGCACGGCGGCATCGCCAAGGACGGGGCCAAGATGGTCCACGCCGTGGCCACCGCCCAGGTTCCCCGGTTCACCCTGATCGTCGGGGGATCCCACGGGGCCGGCAACTACGCCATGTGCGGCCGCGGATATTTCCCGAGGCTGCTCTGGATGTGGCCCACGGCAAAGATCTCCGTGATGGGCGGCGAACAGGCGGCCGACGTGCTGTTCACCATCAAGCAGGATCAGTTGCGTGCTGCCGGCGAGGCGCTGATGGACGAGAAGACGGAGAAGGAGTTCAAGGCGCCGATCCTCGAGCGCTACGCCCGCGAGGGCAGCGCGTACTACGCCAGCGCCAGGTTGTGGGATGACGGGATCATCGATCCGCTGGACACCAGGACCGCTTTTGCCCTGGCCATCTCCATGTCGCTCAACGCGCCGATCCCGGACCATAATTTCGGCGTCTTCCGGATGTAGGGCCGGAACCAGACACCGCGAGGAATCATGCCCCGTTCTGCAGAAATGCCGAGGATCACTCTGGTGACCGATGGCCCGGTGGCCACGCTGACCCTGTCCCGGCCCGCAATCCACAACGCCTTTGACGAGCGGTTGCTGGCCGAACTCGCCGAAGCCGCCGAGCGCCTGGCGTCAGACCAGACGGTGAAAGTTGTGCTGCTGGCCGGTGCCGGAAAATCTTTTTGCGCCGGCGCCGACCTGGACTGGATGCGGAGGATGGCCGGGTTCACCAAAGAGCAGAACCTCGAGGATGCTATGGGCCTGGCCCGCTGTCTGCGGGCGCTGTACCAGCTGCCCCAGCCGCTGGTGGGCAGGGTTCACGGCCCGGTGATCGGCGGAGGGATGGGCCTGGTGGCAGTGTGCGATATCGTCATCGCCGTCCCCGACGCCCTGTTCGGTTTCAGCGAGGTGCGGCTGGGGCTGTCTCCGGCCTGCATCGCACCATACGTGATCAGGCGTTTGGGGGACAGTGCCTGCCGAGAGCTGTTCCTCACCGGCGACCGTTTTGACGCGGCCACGGCCCAGCGGCTGGGGCTGGTTCACCGCGTGGCCGCACCGCTGGAACTGGACCAGGCAGTGGACGCCCTGGTTCGCCGGTTGCTGGCCAACGGCAAACGCGCAATGGCCTCCTGCAAGGAACTGCTGCACAAGGTGCCCGGGATGTCGCTGGACGAAGCCGGGCCTTACACCGCAGGGGTTATCGCCGGCTTGCGCGCCGGCGACGAGGGCCGGGAGGGCGTGAGTTCTTTTCTCGAACGTCGAATACCGTCGTGGTCCATTTCCGACGATAACGGAGACTGATCTGGATGTTCAAAAAAATACTGGTTGCCAATCGTGGAGAGATCGCCGTTCGCATCATCCGGGCCTGCCGCGAACTTTCCGTACCGTCAGTGGCGGTTTTTTCCGAGGTGGACCGTCTGGGCCTGCCGGTGCAGTTGGCCGACGAGGCGTTCTGTATCGGCCCGGCTTCGCCGCTGGAATCGTATCTGAGGATCGACTCGATTATCGACGCGGCCCGGCAGTGCGGGGCCGACGCCATCCACCCGGGATACGGATTTCTGGCCGAAAACCATCAGTTCGCCCGGCAGGTGACCGAGGCGGGCCTGACCTTTATCGGCCCTCCCGCCGAAGCGATGCGGCTGATGGGCAACAAGGTGGAATCCCGGCAGCTGATGACCAGTTCCGGCGTGCCGGTGATCCCCGGGGCCTCGCCGCCGGCCGGTGATCAGGAGCAGTTCATCCGGGAAGCGAGGAAGATCGGCTACCCGGTGCTGGTCAAGGCCGCCGCCGGTGGCGGCGGCAAGGGCATGCGGGTGGCCGCATCCGAGGACGACCTGCGCCTGTCCCTGGAATCGGCGCAACGGGAGGCGGGCAACGCTTTCGGCGATAGCACCGTGTTCCTGGAAAAGTATATCGAGCTGCCCCGGCACGTTGAGATCCAGTTGCTGGCCGATCACCACGGACGCACCATTCACCTCTGCGAACGGGAGTGCTCGATCCAGAGGCGGCACCAGAAAATCGTCGAAGAATCACCGTCCACGGCGCTGACCCCCGAGGTCCGGCAGGCCATGGGCCATGCAGCGGTGCAGGCCGCCGAGGCCGTGGGCTACACCAACGCCGGGACGGTTGAATTCCTGCTGGACACCGACGGCAGTTTCTACTTCCTGGAAATGAACACCCGCATCCAGGTGGAGCACCCGATTACCGAACTGGTCACCGGCGTGGACCTGGTCCAGTGGCAGATCCGCATCGCAGCCGGCGAGCCGCTGACCATCTCCCAGAAGGATGTGCAGCAGAAGGGCCACGCCATCGAGTGCCGGATCTATGCCGAGGACCCCGGCAACAACTTCATGCCGTCCCCGGGCCGGATTCTGTACGCATTTGAGCCCATGGGGCCGGGAATTCGCAACGACAGCGCCATCTTCAGCGGTTTCGAAGTCACCATGGACTACGACCCGATTCTCTCCAAGCTGATCGTCTGGGGCGAGGACCGTGAGCAGGCCCGGCACAAAATGAGCCGGGCCTTGCGTGACATGGTGGTGCTGGGCATTCAGACCACCTGCGGCTACCTGGCCGACGTGATCGACCACCCGGCTTTTGCTTCCGGGGACACCTACACCGACTTCATACCGCGCCACATGGGCGACTGGATCCCCGGCAGCGGGGACGGCGCCATTCCCGCCGCGGTTCTGGCGGCCGCCGGGCTGGAGCAGATGCGTCCGGCCGCCGCGGCAACCGGAACAAGCAGTGGCGCGGTGTTGGCCTCCCCCTGGCAGCTCTGCGGTTCCTGGCAAATTGGAGATTCCATACCCCTGGTGGAGACGGACGGGGCAGACGGAGGACCAGATGGATCTTGAATATCGAGACCAGGACGGGACGATGCACAACTTCAGGCTGGACTCCGGCCCGGGGCAGGTTTTTTCGCTGACCGTGGAGGGTGAGCAGCTCGCCGGGGACTGGCTGCGCGCCGGTCCGAACACCATTTCCCTGCTGGCCGACGACGGAACCGCGCACCTGGTCCACCTGGCCCGGGATGAATCGGGGCAGGTTCATCTGCAGTACCGGGGCCGGATCTACCGCCTGGCCGATCCGGCTGACGACGATCAGGGGTCATCAGGGCCGGGGAACGCAGACACCGGCGGCGATATCAATGAACAGGGGGACATCCTCTCTCCCATGCCCGGCAAGGTGGTCGGACTGCCGGTGGCGGTGGGGGACAGGGTGACCGCCGGAGACCTGCTGGTCATCCTGGAGTCGATGAAGATGGAGAATCCGGTGCTCAGTCCGGTGAACGGCTCGGTGCACAGCCTTCCACTGGCGGTGGGGGACGCTGCCGCCATGGGGGATCCGCTGATTCGTCTCACTGTTGAGGAGGAAGACGAGTAGCGAGCCTTATGTTGTTTACATTGCAGTGCTTAAGCGATCAGATGGAGCTGCCGGCTTCTTGACTTTCCGTGGGGAAGGTGCTAAGAGAGCCAAGGCAGGAGAACGATAAACCCGTGGAATTATTCGGGCGCCCCATTGCGGGGCGCCGCTGATACACCTGGAGACCCACATGCCGAAACAAATCCTCCTTGCGGATGACAGCGCCGCAGCAAAAAAAAGTGTTGAAAATGCCCTCGGAACCGCCGATTACCAGCTGAGTATTGCTGAGGACGGCCGGGTCGCCATAGAACAGGTCAATACCGCTCAGCCGCACCTGGTGCTGGCCCACGCCATGCTCCCCGAGATCGATGGCTATGAGATCTGCCGTCAGATCAAGGAAAATCCGGCCACATCGCACATCCCCGTGCTGCTGCTCACCGGGACATTCGAGCCCTTTGACATCAACCGGGCCAAGGAATCGAGATATGACGGTTTCGTCACCAAACCGGTGGACGGCCCCGAACTGTTCAGTCTGGTGAACCGCCTCATTGAAAACGCCGTCTACCCTGCGGTGGAAGCGGAGGCCGAGGCCCCGGCCCCGGATTCCGAGACCCTGCCCGAGGCTCCGTCCGGGGAAGCCGAGGTATCCGGCGCCAGCGCGGATCCCGCCACGATCACCAGGTCGGATGCTTTGCTGGACCGCATCTTCCCCGAGGATGAACCCGTGGACAGCTTTGCCGGGGACGACACCATCGCGGTGACCGATAGCGGTGCGGAGGACATCTTCGCCATCATCGATGCAGAGAGCGAAGAAGAGACCGGGAAGTCCGACCCCGCTGAAACGGCCGACGACGGTATCGAGCGCCGCTCGCCCGATTTCGGTATCTGGGGCGGAGCCGGCGAGACCACCGTTGTGGAGGATGCCGTGCCGGCAGCCGACAGCGCGCCCGGCGATGAAGAGGATGCCGGCGAGAAGCAGGAAATCGCCTCCGAGGACAGCGACCTCTCGTGGTTCCTGAAGAAATACGAGGAAAAAATGCAGGTCGCCGAGGACAACCCGCCAGTGGAGTCCGACCCGCCGGCCATGGAAACGGACACTTCCCTCCCCGCTGTGGAACTGCCCGCCGTTGAAAAAACGGAGGTCGTGGAAGAGGACGCCGCCGCTGTTGAAGAAGTTCAGGCATCCGACGATGCCGGCACCGGGAGCGAACCGCCGGAGGAGTCCGAGCCCGTTCCGGCGCCCCTGCCGGCCGCGCCCATGGAACTGCGCGACGGGCAGCTGGAACAGGTGGCTCGCCGGGTGGTGGAACTGCTCTCGGAGTCCGTGATCCGGGACGTGGCCTGGGAGGCTGTTCCTGAAATCGCGGAACGCCTCATCCGTGAGCGGATCAGGGAGATCGAGGAAGAAGCCGAGTCATCCAAATGAGTAACCTGCCTCCCGGGGGGCTCCGATGAACCTGCGGCATGACGATCTCAGGGAACTGATCCGGCAAGCCCTGCACGAAGACCTGCCTTTTGGTGATGTGACCTCCGAACTCCTGCTCGGTGACAGCCTGCGGTGGAACTCCGCTGTCGCGGTGGTCAAGGGCCAGAGGCCGCTGGTGGCGGCCGGCGTGGATGTGGCCCGCATGGTGTTCGCCCAGGTGGACCGCACGGTTGAATTCACTCCGCTGGTCTCCGATGGCCGCCTGGCCCACCCCGGAGACCTGCTTTTCGAAGTCCGCGGGGCGGCCCGAAGTCTGCTGGCCGGTGAGCGGGTTGCTCTCAACCTGCTGCAGCGAACCTGCGGTATCGCCACCGAGACCCGTTCCTTTGTCGATGCGGTGCAGGGCACCGGGGTGAAGATTCTCGACACCCGCAAGACCACGCCTGGACTGCGGTCGCTGGAGAAATACGCCGTGGCCGCCGGGGGCGGCCACAACCACCGCTTCTCGCTCTCCGACGGCATCCTGATCAAGGAGAACCATATCGCCGCTGCCGGTGGTATCCGGCAGGCCGTGTCCGCCGCCCTGAAGCGCAGGTCGGGACACCTGCTGAAAATCGAAGTGGAAGTGACCGACATTCTTGAGGTGGAGGAAGCTCTGGCCGCCGGGGCGGAGATGCTGCTGCTGGACAATTTCAGGCCGGCCGACGTGGTCAACGCCGTTCAACTTGCGGGGTCGAGGATTCCCCTGGAGGTCTCAGGTGGAATTCAGCTTGATAACATCCGGGAGTACGCCGATGCCGGACCCGATTTCATCTCCATCGGCCGCCTGACCCATTCCGCGCCGGCCTCCGACATCAGTCTGCTCTTTCGCGGCAGTGGAGACAGCACCGGCGGGTGAGCCCTGCCTGATACAACCGCGCACCATCACCGGGGACCGATTCATGTTGCTGGCCATCGATGTGGGAAACACCAACACGGTTCTGGGGATCTTTGACGGCCAGGACCTCATCGCGCACTGGCGTCTGTCCACGATCTCCGACCGGACCGCGGACGAGCTGGGGATCCTGTTGCAAAGCCTGCTGGACAAGGGCCGGATTGACCGCACGAAGGTCGGCAGGGCCTGCATCGCCTGCGTTGTGCCGTCGCTCCTCAGCCCGCTGGAAGAGGCCTGCAGCGAACTGCTGGGATCCCGGCCGCTGGTGGTGCGGCCCGGCATCCGCACCGGCCTGCCACTGCTGGTTGAACAGCCGCAGGAGATCGGCGCTGACCGGATAGCCAACAGTGTCGGGGTCTGCCACCGCTATGGCTCGCCGGCCATCGTGGTCGACTTCGGTACCGCCACAACCTTCGATGTGATTACCGTACGCGGGGAATATTCCGGTGGTCTGATCGCGCCGGGGTTGCGCATCTCCGCCGACGCCCTTTTTGCCCGCGCCGCGAGGCTGCCGCGCATCGAACTCACCCGGCCGGAAACCCTGGTGGGCCGCAACACCATCGACAGTATGCGGTCGGGCATCTTCTACGGCTATCTCGGCCTGGTGGACGGCATTCTCCAACGGCTGCTGGGGGAGCTCGACCTCCCGGCCGACGAGAAAGGGCAGCCTTCCGTTCACGTGGTGGCCACCGGCGGGCTGGCCGGTGAAATCGTACCCCACTCCAGACTGATCCAGGTGGAGGACGCTCACCTGACGCTTTACGGTCTGAAGGTTCTCGATGAAAAGAACGCCTCCCCCTGAGCAGCAGCCTCACCTGCGGCTCACCCCTGAGGAGCGGGCCTATTTCGAGGCGGTGGAAGCCCATTTCATCCGCCTGCGCGGACGACCGTTGATTCTCTCGCCCCGTGAGCTGGAACGGGCGGCGGGATGGCACCGGGAAGGAATACCGCTCCGCGTGGTCTGCCGGGGCATCGACGACTATTTTGCCAAACGCTTCAAACGGCCCGAGGCACGGCAGCGTGCCGTCTCCCTGGAGTATTGCGAGGAGTTCGTCCGCCGGGCCCACGAAGAGAGCAGGCAACTGGCCGTGGGTGGAGATGCGACATCCGCCGCCGCCGTCCAGGGGGGCGGAGAAGTGGAGCAGGGCCTGCAGCGCCTGCTCCAGCGGCTCCAGCAGGCCCGGGCCGCGCAGGAAGAGTCCGGCCACACCGCTCTGCTGCAGACCCTGGAGCGCTCGGTGAACACGGTGACCCGGCTGCTGGGCCGCCAGAACCTATCGGTCCAGGATGCGGAAGCGGAGCTGGAACCGCTGGACCATCAGGTCACGGACGAATTGCTCGGCAGCACCAGCCCGGTACTTCTCCGGCAGGTCCGGGAGGCCTGTGATGCCGAAATGAAAGAGCTGGCCGGGACCATGGATCCCGCGCTCTACCAGTCCACCCTGCAGCGGATGACCATCCGTCGGCTTCGCAACGCCTCCCGCATTCCTGAAATCAGCCTCTTTGCCCTCTGAACCGGCCCCCGGGATAGTGACAACCCTGGTGTACAACGTACCATCCGGAGTTCACAGTTCACCAGGAAAACAGACCGGCCCTGGCGGGTACGAAATTTGCTGTGCAGTGGATGAACCATGTTTTTCCGCTGCCCCCTCATCTTCGGTCTGCTGGCCTTCTGCGGCGGTATCCTCTGTGCTGACTCCGCCCTGGCGGAGCGGATTCCTGTTCTGCTTACCCACGCCCCGGCCTGCGCCCTGCTGCCACTGGGTTTGGCCGCGGCCGCGGCTGCCGTTCGTCTCCAGGGCCGTTCAGGACGTGTTCTGGCCCTGCTGTTCCTGATCCTCTGCGCAGCGTCTGGTTGGCTCCTGGGAAGCGAGTCCCGGGTGAGCGTTCAATCGCCCTCCTCCCCTCAGGGCTGCGGCAACACGGAAGAGGACCCGGCCTGGCACAGCGGCCGGGTCAGCGGCCGTGCAGAAGCGGGCCACCGGGACACGGTGTTGCTGGTTGACCTCGATACCCCGGCCAGCGCCCCAGCGCTCCGCATCCGTCTCAGCTACCCCACGGAGAGCTCCGCTCCAGGTTCATTCCCCGGTCCCCCGGAAACGGGGCAGCGGATCCGATTTTTCGCCAGACTGCGCCAGCCGGCCGCTTTCGGAAACCCCGGCGGTTTCAACTACCTTCGCTATCTTGCCGCCCGGGGCGTGAGTTCCACGGCACGGCTGAAGAGCGGACAACTGATCCAGCGCTCACCCCCGTCAGCGAGTGCTCCGTCGTCCGTGGTCCGCCGCTGGGTGGAAAGATCAGTGGCCACCGTCTTCGGCCGCCCCGGGGAAACCGGCCTCCAGCCATCCGGTGCACTGCTGGTGGCCTGCCTGGTGGGTGAACGGCGCTGGGTCGACCCACGAGACGAGGAACTGCTGCGCCAGTCTGGCCTGGGCCACCTGCTGGCCATTTCAGGCCTGCACCTCGGCCTGCTGGGACTGCTTCTCAACCGCTTGCTGGCCAGCGCCAGGGTGAACATCCGGGCCCGCCGGTTGCTCCTGATGATTTTTTTTGGGGCCTACCTCCAGTTGTGCGGGCCCCAACCCTCCATCACCCGGGCCGTGGTCACTGCACTGCTCTACCTGGGGGGCGCCACCCTGGGCCTGCACCCACGACCGTTGAACAGCCTCTCCGCTTCGGGCCTGGCCATTCTTGCTTTCAATCCGCTTCTGTTCCACGAGGCCGGCTTCCAGCTCTCCTTCGGCGCGACCTACAGCATCCTGCTTCTCGGCCCGGTTGTGGTCCGCCAGCGCCGGGAGGAGCAATCGCTTTGGAATCCCGCGCGGCTGGCATCGACTCTATTCGGCGTCTCAGCTGCCGTGCTGCTGGGCATCGCCCCGCTTCAGGCCTCCCTGTTCCACCGCGCAACCCCGACGGCACTGCTCACCAACCCGGCCGCCGGCCCGCTGCTGGGGCTCTCCCTCACCGCCGGGCTGGTCCTGCTGACGTCCCAGGGCCTCAGCGATCTGCTCCCGCCGTGCTGCTCCCTGCTGCCCCGCGCCGTTGCCTTGCTGGCGGCCCGGCTGGTGGATTTCGGTTTCAGCGGGATCGTGCGGCTGGCGCGACTGAGCGCCCCCATCTCCTTTCGTCTGCCCGCGCCGTCCCCGGCGCTGGCCTGTGCCTACTATCTCTGCCTGGCATCGGCCGCGGGACTCCGCGGCAACCGGACGGTGGGCCGGGGACAATGGGTGTTCCTGCTGCTCTGCGCCGCCCCGTGCCTGCTGCTGGTCCATGCCGCCGCCGGAGGGAACCGGCTGCCGCCAGGCACCTTGAGGGTCACCGTCCTCGACGTGGGGCAGGGAGACTCGATTATTGTGGAATGTCCGGACCGTCGCACCCTGGTCATCGACGGTGGCGGGGCACTGCCCGGAGGCGGGTTCGATTTCGGGGAGCTGGCGGTTTCGCCGGCTTTGTGGGACCGGGGCCTGCATTCGCTGGAGGACGTGGTCTTGAGCCACGGGCACCAGGACCACGCCGGTGGGCTGGCCGCCGTGGTACGAAATTTCCGGCCCCGTCGTATTCTTGCCGGCTGCAGGCTCTCCCGCGACCTGGGAGCGGTACAGACCCTGCTGAAAACCGGTGAGCAGTGCGGTGCGCGGCTGGTGCCGCTCCACCGGGGCATGGTGCTGCGCAAGGGTGAGGTGGAACTGGTGGTGCTCCACCCGCCGCCCCCCCTGGCCGTATCGGACACGGTGGACGAACAGGCCGGAAACCCCAACAACAACTCACTGGTCTTGCTGCTGCGTCACCGCGCCGTGCGCATGCTGTTCACCGGCGACCTGATGAACGGGGGGGAAGAGCAGGTGCTGGGCTCACCGCTTTCCCGGTTGATCGGCGGTTGCCAGCTGATCAAGGTTGGTCACCACGGGGCTCCGGGTGCCGGTTCCATTCGTTGGCTGAACCAGGTCTCCCCGCGCATCGCGGTGGTCACCGCCGGCCGGTTCAACCGGTTCGGCCATCCCGACCCTTTTTTGCGGCAGCGCCTGCTGGCGGCCGGCTGCCGGCGGATCCATATCACCGGACAGGACGGCGCGCTGGTGGTGGTTTCGGACGGCCGGCGTCTCTACCAGCGCAGCGGGCCGTTTTGAGCGGTCATTCCGCCGCTGGACCCAGAAAGGTAAACCCGTCGGGGTCCTGCTCTTCGCTCTTCGCCTGCTCCCACATCCGTTCCAGCAGTTCCTGGGACGCGTCCTCCAACGTTGTGTCGTCCCGGTGGAGCAACTGCTCCATGCGGTGGAAGCGGCGGTGGAACCGGCTGTTGCATTCCATCAGTGCCTGTTCGGGGTCGATCCCGCAGTGTCGGGAGAGGTTGGCCACGGTGAACAGCAGGTCGCCGATCTCGTGCCGCTGCCCCGGCACATCACCGGCGGCCAGCGCCTGGCGGAACTCACCCAACTCCTCGTCGATCTTTTCCAACACCCCTGCCGCGTCGGGCCAGTCAAACCCCACCCGGGCCGTGCGGGTGGACAGCTTGTGCGTCCGATAGAGCGCGGGCAGGACCGCGGGCAGCCCGTCCAGATACCCGTCACCGCCGCCATGGGCACCTCGGCAACCCGATTGCTTCTCCCGGGCCTTGATCCTTGTCCAGCGGTCAACCACATCTTCCGGGGTCTCGGCGTCGGCATCGCCGAACACGTGGGGGTGGCGGCGGACCATCTTGCGTTCCACCGCATCAATCACGGCGCCGAGATCAAAGGCGCCGGCCTCCGTGCCCACACTGGCCATGAACAGCACCTGGAAGAGCAGGTCGCCCAGTTCCTCCTGCAGCGCCGGCGCGTCACGACGGTCGATGGCGTCGATCACCTCGTAAACCTCCTCCAGGATATAGGTCCGCAGGTCCTGGGCGGTCTGGACACGGTCCCAGGGGCACCCACCAGGGCCGCGGAGTCGCTCCACCAGGGAAACCAGTGAGCGGAAGCGCTGCAGCAATGGATCGTGCTGCTGATCGGTATTATTGAAACTCATCAATTTCCTCATTCGAAGGGCCGATAAAGAAAAGAGAAGCCAGATAAACAATGCTCTGGATGCTCATGCAGGACCGCTCTGCTTCGGGGCAAGGAGTTTAGAACGATTTGAACGCACGCGCAAGATTGAAAGAAATCCGCTGCCGGAATGCTCCCCTGTTGGGCCCGGCGCTGCTGGTTCTGATCTGCTGGTGCTGCTGTGCGCTGCCGCTGGTCCAGGCCCAGGAAAGCGCGCCGCCGGCCAACGGCAGGACATACGACGTGGAGCCGGTGTCACGGCCCGGGGAAATATACGTCCTGCCGCCGGCCCGTCAGAAAATGGCGGAGGAAAACAGGTCGGATATCCGCAAACGGGTCGCAAAAGTGTGGGACAACCGCAAAACCGCGGTGCAGGAGACCGGGGACTACGACACGGGACCGGCGAGCCTGGACACGCTGCTGGATATCCTGCAGCAGCAGGGGTACAGCTCGGTGAGCGGGTTGGAGGCCAATCTGGTCCATGAGGCACACCTGCTGACGGAACGCAAACACCTGGAGCAGGCCAGGCGCAGCCTTGATGCCGCTCTGACGCTGAACCCCGTCCACCTCCCGTCCCTCTCGGCCAAGGCCGAAATCAGCCTCGGCCGGACGCCGTTCTCGGCGCCGGGGTATATCGCCGCCTCGCTCTCGGCGCTGAACCGCACCTTCTGGCCTGCGCTGACCTCACTGGTCAACCTGTCTCTGGTCCTGGCCCTCACCCTGGCGGTGATGACCTGTCTGTTGCAGCTGGTGATCGCCGCCCGCTATCAGAAACTTCTCCGTCACTCGGTCAGCGAGGCCTGGCGCGAGCGGATACCCGGCAGCCTGCTCCCCATGTTCGGCTGGTTCCTGCTGCTGGCACCGCTGTTGCTCTGTTTCGGTCCCTTCTGGCTGTTCTGTTGCTGGACCGCGATGTTCTGGCGCTTTGCCACCCGGGTGGAGCGTCTGCTGGCTCTGGCCTCCCTGCTTTTTCTGGCCTTTCTGGTTCCCGCCGTGGACACGGTGGTGGGAACCTACCGGGACCTGAGCACAGACGACCTGCGGTTGTTCAGCGAGGCATTGCAGAACAAGCTGCTTTCTCCCCGCGGGGAGGCGCTGCTCCGCGAAGGCGCCAGTGAACCGGAACAGGAGAATCGCCTGGGGTACCGGCAGGAACAGACCTTTCTTGTTGCCGGAATTCACCGCAGGATGGGCCGTGACGACGAGGCGTTCCAGAGCTATGCGTCGATCCCGGTCTACCACTACCTCTATCCCATGGCCCAGAACAATATCGGCAATATCTATTTCTCCATGCACCAGTTCGACCTGGCAACCCAGCACTACCGCGCGGCCATCGACATCCGGCCTCAATACGCTGAGTGCCACTTCAATCTCAGCAACGCCCAGTTCCAGGTCTACGACTTCGACCACTCCGACCAGTCGTTGAGCAGGGCCCAGCGGCTCGCCCCGCTGGCCATCGGCAAGCTGATCAGCGAGGAGGCCCGCGGGCTGAGGACCCTGGACCATCAAATCCCGCCGTCCTTTCTCTGGGAGCTGGCCTGGGATGCGCTGCGCGTCAATGCCCGACGACACTTTGCCGGTCTGGGGCGGGTCATTCCAGGGGTCCGGAGTTCCAGCAGGGGAGGGGGGATTCTCATCCTCCCCGTGGCGGCCCTGCTGTCAGCACTGCTCGGTCTGCTGCTGGGATGGATCTGCCGCCACGAGAGGATCGGCCGCTGCAGTTCCTGCGGCCGGGCATACTGCCGCCACTGCGGTCCCGACCCGGTCAAACAACCGCACTGCCAGCAGTGCGCCCAGCTCGATTCCAGAAGGAGCGGCATATCACCCGGAATCAAGAAACGGAAACTGGACCAGATTCGGCGTCACCGGCTGTGGAGGATTCTGCGCGAGGCCCTGCTGACCCTCTCCATTCCGGGCCTGGAGAGCATGCGCGGGGGCAGGACCCTGACGGGCGGCCTGGTGGCCGGCAGTTGGATTTTCCTCATCACCGTGATCCTGGCGCTGCCTCGCTACCTGCCCCATATCGGCCTGCGCTCACCGTCGTGGAGCCTCGACCCGCTGGTCCTGGTGGCCGGTATCCTCGCCGCCTTGCTCTGGGGGGCCTCTCTGGTCAGCTGGGTCGTACAGGTTCTGCGCAGCGGCAGCTGGCGCTTCATGGGCACCCTGCGTCTTGCTCCCGGCCAGCCGAGAGACGGCGGCGACGAGGGAGGTGACTGATGGCACTCAAGGGAACATTGAAGGATTTCTCCCTCGCCGACATCCTTCAGCTTATCGGCATTCAGCGAAAAACAGGCGTGCTCAACCTGCACGGCAGCGATGACCGCATCAGCATCAGTTTTGCCCAGGGGTCCATTGTCTCCGCGGAGTCGGTAGAGCAGCGCCTGGAAGAACGGGTGGCCACCGCCCTGCTCCGGTGGGGCCACTGCACTGCGGACCAGCTGCAGGAGGCGCGGCACGCGCAACAGCAGACACTGGAACGGCTGTGGACCGTACTGCTGGGTCAGCAAGCGGTATCCGGTGACCAGGTACGCAAGGCCCTTCAGTTGCAGGTGGAAAAGATCATCTACCCGGTATTCCGCTGGACTGACGGGGAGTACAGTTTCATCCAGGAAGCGAACATCGATTACGACGGTGAGCACTTCACGCCCATCCATTCCGAATCCGTGCTGATGGAAGGCGTGCGGATGATGGACGAGTGGCCGCTGCTGGAGCGCAAGCTGCGCACCGCCGATCTGGTGTTCAGCAGGACGTCGGTGGCCGGCCAGGTGGTGGTGAACGACGATGACGGGGGAGCGGGTGTTGATTCGGGCCAGATCAGGATCTCTGGAGAGGAATACGAGGTGTACGACCTTGTGGATGGGGTCCGCACGGTATCCGAGATTCAGGAGCTGTCACCAACACACGACTTCAATACCGCCTCTGTTCTGTGCAACCTGCTGGGTCTGGGACTGATCACCCAGTCGGGTGACGGACGAAGCAGTGCCGAACGTCCGCAGAGCGGAACAGTCGCCGCGCGGGGAAGGGGCGGGCGGTTTGCCGTCTCCGCCGTGCTCGGGGCGGCCATGGCGGTTGTCCTGGCGGTGACCGTTCCCCGGCTGCAGCTGAATCCACTGAATATTCTCATCAGGGGACTCACCGACAATGACCGTGCTGCGCGGCTGGACATGCTCCGCGAAACCAACAGGACCCACCTGGTGGTGGAGCAGCTGGAAGCCTACCGCCTGGAGAAAGGCGCTTACCCCGAAGGGCTGTCGCTGCTGGTGGAAGACGGCTTCGTGAACGAGGAAGATATCGACAGTAACTCCGGAGAGCGGTATGCCTATCTGCAAAAGGGCAACGGCTTCAGCCTCGCCCCCCACTCCAGGCCCCCGGCAGCTAAGGTGGAGGATCCGGTCACGGCCACTGATGAGGCGCAGTGATGCAGTGCCGCGACATCACCATTGCCACAGAAGGTTTTTGCCACATCATCGACATCACCGAACAGGCAGCCGGGTTTGTCCGGCAGGCCCAACCGGGCCAGGGGCTGCTCAACCTGTTCATACCCGGCTCCACTGCCGCTTTGACCACCCTTGAATTCGAATCCGGTGCCGTTGACGACCTCAGGCAGGCCATCCAGCGGCTGGCTCCCCAGGATATGGGGTATGCCCACGATGCCCGGTGGGGGGATGGAAACGGCTTTTCCCATGTCAGGGCAGCACTATTGGGACCCTCCCTGACCATTCCGATCAGGGAAAACCGTCTCCTCCTCGGCACCTGGCAGCAGATCGTGCTCATCGATTTCGACAACGGCCAGCGAGATCGCCGGATCACCATGTCAATTCTTGGTTCGTAGTCAACCGTTGAAATAACTAGATTTCCAGTCAGTATCATGCTTTTTATCCTCTCTTTCCGCATCCTATAGCATTTCTTCAATTTCTTTCACAGATTTAGTTGACAAGAAGAGACTCATATCCTATAAAAAGCAGGCACTGAATCAGATGGAACACGGGACTGCTGAACGGATGGTCGTTGAACCTATCCCGGCGGGTCCCGATTAATTGAATAACAGTGGAGGCTATTGAGTAATGAGCAAAATCATTGGAATCGACCTCGGAACCACCAACTCCGTGGTTTCAGTAATGGAAGGCAGCGCGCCAACGGTCATCGTCAACCCCGAGGGTGGGCGGACAACGCCGTCGGTGGTGGCGTTCACCAAGAACGACGAGCGACTGGTGGGCATGGCCGCCAAACGGCAGGCGATCACCAACCCGGAGAACACGGTCTCTTCAATCAAACGGTTCATGGGCCGCCGCTACAATGAGGTGAGCGAGGAAATCAAGCTGGTGCCCTACAAGGTGGAAAAATCGGAGAGCGGTGACGCCAGGGTGCGGATTGACGACAAACTCTATTCCCCGCCCGAGATTTCGGCGATGATCCTGCAGAAAATGCGGTCTGCAGCCGAGGCCTACCTCGGTGAGAAGGTGGAACGGGCGGTGATCACCGTCCCGGCCTACTTCAACGATTCGCAGCGCCAGGCCACCAAGGATGCCGGCCAGATCGCCGGCCTCACCGTGGAGCGGATCGTCAATGAGCCCACCGCGGCGGCGCTGGCCTACGGCCTGGACAAGAAGAAAGACGAGACCATCGCCGTCTACGACTTTGGCGGTGGCACCTTCGACATTTCGATCCTCGAGGTTGGCGATGGAGTGGTGGAGGTGAAATCCACCAACGGCGACACCCACCTGGGCGGCGATGACATCGACCAGCGGGTCATTGACTGGATCGTCGATTCCTTTGTCAAGGACCAGGGCATCGACCTGAGCAAGGACAAGATGGCCCTGCAGCGGCTGAAGGAAGCCGCGGAGAAGGCGAAGATCGAGCTCTCTTCGGCCATGGAGACGGAGATCAACCTGCCGTTCATCACCGCCGATGCTTCGGGCCCCAAACACCTGGTGCTCAAGCTCAGCCGGGCCAAGTTCGAATCTTTGGTGGAGGACCTGCTCCAGCGGACCATGGGTCCCTGCCGCATGGCGATGAAGGACGCGGGGATGCAGTCGGTTGACGAGGTGGTGATGGTGGGCGGGTCCACACGGATCCCCAAGGTTCAGGAGCTGGTCCAGGAGTTCTTCGGCAAGGAGCCGCACAAGGGCGTCAACCCCGACGAGGTGGTGGCCATCGGCGCCGCCGTCCAGGCCGGCGTGCTTTCCGGCGACGTCAAGGACGTGCTGCTGCTGGACGTCACCCCGCTTTCTTTGGGGATCGAGACCCTCGGCGGTGTCTGCACCAGGCTGATCGAGAAGAACACCACCATCCCCACGCGGAAGAGCGAGATTTTCTCCACCGCGGCGGACAGCCAGACCAGCGTCGAAATCAGGGTGCTCCAGGGTGAGCGGCCCATGGCCGAAGGCAACCGGACCCTGGGCGTGTTCCACCTGGTTGGCATCCCGGCCGCGCCACGCGGGGTGCCGCAGATCGAGGTGACCTTTGATATCGACGCCAACGGCATCGTCAATGTCTCGGCCAAGGACATGGGCACCGGCAAGGAGCAGAAGATCACCATCACCTCTTCCTCGGGCCTGAGCAAGGACGAGATCGACAACATGGTCAACGAAGCCGAAATGCATGCTGATGAGGACAAGGCCAAACAGCACGAGGTGGAACTGAAGAACCGCGCCGACACCCTGATCTACAGCACGGAGAAGACGCTCAAGGAGCACCGTGACAAGGTGGATGAGGCTGAGGCCAGGAATATCGATGACGCCGTTGAATCGCTGAAAAAGGCCGTCGAGGCCGGTGACACCACGGCCATGGAACAGGGCATCGAGCAGCTCACCGCCGCTTCGCACAAGCTGGCCGAAGTGATGTATCAGCAGGCCAGCACCGATGCCGGTGCTGCTGACCAGGCCGGCTCAGCGGCGGGCCAGCAGGCGGATAGCGCACCGTCTGAGGAGGACGTGATCGACGCCGAGTACGAGGACATGGACAACAAACAGGGGTCCAACTGATTGCCCGGACCGGGGTGGCAGGTGGGGAAGCGGAATGAGTGAAGATCTGTACACCATTCTCGGTGTGAAAAAGGGCGCTCCGGCTTCGGAGATCAAGCAGGCCTACCGCAAGCTGGCCCGCAAGCACCATCCCGACCTCAACCCCGGGGACAAGGAGTCCGAACGCCGGTTCAAGAAGATATCCGCGGCCTACGCCGTTCTTTCCGACCCCGAGAAGCGCAAGAAGTACGACACGCTGGGCCCTCGTTTCGCCGAGGGCGGCTTTTCCCCGGGCGGCGATTTCGACGGCACCATTTTCGACAACTTCGACTTTTCCAACATGGGTCGCGAGGGCGGCTTCGGCGACATCTTCGAGGAGCTCTTCGGCGGCCGTTCGGCGGCCGGCCGCGGCGGTCCGCGCACCGGACCGCGCCGGGGCAGTGACCTGCAGTACACCATGAGCATCACCTTCGAGGATTCCATCAAGGGCCTCTCCTCCCAGGTAAGCCTCAATCGTGGCGCGAGCAGCGAAAAGATCCGGGTGCGCATACCGGCGGGGGTCAGCGACGGCTCGAAGGTCCGGGTGGCCGGCAAGGGTGAGCCCGGCCTGAACAACGGACCGCCCGGAGACCTGTTCATCATCACCAGGGTGGCCGCACACCGGTTCTTCGAACGGCGGGGCGACAATATTTACTGTGTCCTCCCCATCACCCTGGAGGAAGCCCTGCTGGGGGCACGGGTGGAGGTTCCCACCGTGGACGGTGTGACCACCTTCAAGGTGCCGCCGGGAACCCAGTCCGGTCAGAAATTCAAACTGGCCGGCAAGGGGGCGCCGTCGCTGCGGGGCAGTGTCCGCGGGCAGCAGTATGTTGAGGTGCGCATCGTACTCCCCGCACTGAGCGACGAGAGGTCCAAGGAAATCGTCCGTGAATTTTCCCGTCTCAACCCCCAGGACGGGATCCGGAAAGACATCCCCTGAGCCGGCTGGCTGGCCATCCTACCGCTCGGTATGATAGCCTCCATCCTGGCGGCGACGGGCCGGAGTACGGAGTGGAGTCCGATGCCCAGAAAAAAGCATAAGCAGACCGTCTACCTCATCAGCGCTGTGGCCGAACGATTCGATGTACACCCGCAAACCCTGCGCTTATACGAACGGGAAGGTTTAATAACACCGTCCCGCACGGAGGGGAACACCCGGGTCTACACCGATGACGACCTGGAACGTCTGGAGCTGATCCTCAATTTGACCAGGGAGATGGGGGTCAACCTCGCCGGGGTTGATGTTATCCTGAACATGAAAGAAAAAATGGAGTCTTTGCAGGGTGAAATGCTTGAACTGCTCAAGTATCTCCAGTCAGAACTCGAAAGGAAGTATGAGGGTCTGGAAAAGAAAGTCGAAAACGCCTTGATACGCGTACCTCCGGCGAAGCTGATCAGGCGGACGGGACGGTAGCCCGGAGAGTATCGTCCCGGGCGGCGCAGCAGTGCGGAACGGGACCAGATGAACGACAAGCAGGTCAAGAAGTACGATTCGCAATCAGAGATCCTCAAGCGCTACCTGCGTGAAATTTCCCGCATTGCCAAACTCACCGCCGAAGAAGAAGTTGAACTGGGGTTGCGGATCCAGCAGGGTGACGAAGAGGCGCTGACCCACATGGTGGAAGCCAACCTGCGGTTCGTGGTCAGCTTTGCCAAGCGCTACCGCGGCGCCGGCCTCTCTTTTCTCGATCTGATCAACGAAGGCAACCTGGGGCTGATCGAGGCGGCCAAACGATTCGACCCCGGCCGCAAGGTCAAGTTCGTCACCTATGCCGTGTGGTGGATCCGCCAGTCGATCATCTCCGCCATCGCTGAAAAGGGCGGCTCGTTCCGTCTGCCCCAGAAACAGGCAAACCTGCTCTACAAACTGGGGAAGAACGTATCGGACCTGGCCCTGAAACTGCGGCGCAAACCCACCGCCGACGAGATTGCCGACCGCATGAACATCACCGAGGACGAGGTCCTCTTCCTCCAGAGTTTCTCCCGCGAAAACATCTCTTTGAACACCATCGTCGACGAGAACCACGATTTCCAGCTCTGGCAGCGCATCGAGCAGGACACCATTCCTTCCGCACACCTCCAGGTGATAAAATCATCCCTCGAGCAGCACATCCTCAGCCTTCTCGGCGAGCTGGGCGAAAAAGAAGCCATGGTCATCCGCCTGAGGTTCGGCCTCAGCGGTGGTGAGCCCCAGACGCTGAAGGAGATCGGCCAGCAGCTCGACCTGTCCCGTGAGCGGATCCGCCAGATCGAGTTCAAGGCCATGGAGAAACTGCGCCGGTCACATCGCTGCCAGATTTTGCGAGGATTTCTCAATTGAACGATCAACAGGATGCAGTTGGCGGGGCCGGCGGCGCCCCCGGGGGGGGGCTCTGCAGCCGCTGTGGCGGCACCGGCTATATCTACGTGGAAGAGAACGGCTTCGAGCGGGCGGCACGTTGTTCCTGCCGGCTGCGGCCGAACAACGACCGGCTGGGGTCCCTCGGCATCCCGCCGCGGTTCCATGACTGTGCCATCGAGGAAAACCGCACGGAACGTGGATTCCATACCCACACCCATGAGACGCTGGAGATAGCGAAGGGCATTGCCAGCCGCTTCGTCCAGAGCTATCCCGACATCGAGCAAGGCCTGCTCTTCATGGGCCGTTGCGGGGTGGGCAAGACCCACCTGGCGGTGGCGCTACTCAAGGAGCTGGCCTTGCGCAAGGCAGCCCGGGGAAGGTTCTGCGATTTCCATGAACTTCTGCGGCAAATCAAGAACAGCTACAATCCGGTATCCGGCACGTCGGAGATGGACCTGCTCCAGCCTGTGGTGGGCGTGGACCTGCTGGTACTGGACGACCTCGGGGCGGAAAAACCCTCGCCCTGGGTCCTGGACACGCTGCACTTCGTCATCAACCAGCGCTACCTGCGCCGGCTGACCACGCTGATCACCACCAACTACCTCGACGAACCGGGGCCCGGCGGCGGCGAAACCCTGGCCGAGAGGATCGGCTACCGGCTCCGGTCACGGCTCTTCGAGATGTGCCACGTCGTCCGCATGGACGGCCAGGATTACCGCAGGGAAATAGACCGCAGCCTGAGCAGCTGATTGTTGACAGCCCCGGGGCTGGAGTCTATATTGGGCGCGATTCCGCTGCATCGGCAACAGCGGGCGGTCATCAGGCCACCGCACCATCTCATCAAACGGGTTCCAGATGGAAGAACGCATCGATATTGAAGGGCTGCTCCACGACCTGCTTTCCGGGTATGACCTGGAGGACCCGACAGCGCGGAAGGACGCCTACCAGTGCTGCCTCGACTACGCCGACATCAACCTCAAACTGTCGCTGGACCGTAACGCCTTCATCTCCCGGGCCTCCAACATCCTGGGTCAGGAGATGGTCTTCGCCGAGGTGGTGCGGGATCTGGTGCCGGGGTCCGGCGACGAGAAGATCCACATGGACTACACGCCGGAACTGGGAATGGTGATCAGCGGCAACCGGGCCGGGCTGGTATACGTGGCCAGAATACTGGAGATGCTTTCCCAGGCAACGCTGGAAGGGGAGCATGTCCACCTGCATGGCGCCGAGTGGCCGCTGGTGGGCAATTCCTTTCCCATCACCTGGTATCTGGAGAGCGACCGCTGGTTCGAGATGGTGGACGCCGAAGGTGAAGTGACCTCGGCGGAAGGCGAAATACCCGGCCTGGAGCGGGGGGAGGATATGCTCTGCCTGGACGAGGTGTCACCGCGGGATGTGTTCGCCCTCCAGCTGCTGAATCCCATTCCCCGGGAGATGATGATGACTCCGCGGAAGCTCTACCTGGTGACCGGGACCGAGCCGTACCGGGGTCAGAAAATCTGGCGCAAGGGGGACAGCGAGTCGGAATCGATGTGGGTCTTCCACTTCGTGCGCGACGACGGCCAACCGGAAAACATCGCCCTCGAGCCGGACGACCCCGATGTGATCCTGCTGCGGCAGACCGATCTCGACCAGTTGCTGGCCGGCCCCCTCGCCCACTGACCTGAATCTTATTGGGCTCAGCGGGCGCCCCCGGCGGGACCATCGCCCGGGCCCTGTTCCTCCTCGCGCCGCCCCCCCAACAGTTCCTCGAACCTGGCCCGTGACGCCTCCTCTTCGGACATCTCCTCCTCGATGATTTCCTGCAGCGCAAGAAGCTTGCCCCGGCTGGTGCCGGCAAAGAGGATGTAGTCGTCGGAGAGCACGGGCGGAGTGGTGAACCAGGCGTCCAGGTGCTCCAGTTTGAAGCTTCCCGCCGACCGGCCGTCCTTCAGGTTGAGGGCGGTCAGTTCCGGGGAGCGGAGGCAGGCGGCGAGGACCAGGTCATCGACGCACACCGGGGGGATATCGATCCGGTTGGGCAGCTGGGCCTTCCACCGCGTGCGCCCGTTGCGGCTGTCCAGGACGTAGAGGAACCCGTTCCACGAGCCGAAAATGACCCGCTTCTCGAAAACCGCCGGCGGGGTGCGGATGGCGGCGCCGGTGGGCTTGACCCAGCGAGGCGCCCCGTCTTCAGCTTTCAGGCAGTGGAAACGGCCGTTGTCGTCGCCAAAGAAGAGCAGGCCCTCGCTGAGCAGCGGTGCGCCGTATATCGGTGCGCCGGCCGCATAATGCCAGCGCACCACGCCGCTCCCGGCGTCGAGACAGAACATGGTGCCGTCCAGCGAACCGCAGAAGACCCGGCCGCCGGTCTCGTCGGCCAGGGGAGCGGCGGTCATCGGTTCGCCGGTGCGGTAGCGCCAGAGCAGCGAACCGTCGGACGACCGCAGGGCGAGCAGTGTGCCGCCCGGGGTGGGAAAAAAGACCGTGCCTGCCGCCGCGGCCGGTGCCCCGGGGGCCGGCTCATCCAGCACCGATTCCCAGGCCAGCCGCGGGCCCGCCGGGTCCACGGCCAGGACGCGGCCGGTGCTGGTGCCGAAGACCAGCAGGTTGTCGGCGGCCACCAGGGGGCCGCAGGATTCACCGGGGAGCGGGGCATAGGACCAGACCGGGATGCCGTCCCTCTCGTTAAGCAGCACCAGCCCCTCTTTGGCCTCGGTGAGGTAGATCCGCCGGCCGTCGATCAATGGCGCGCAGGAGAGAGCCCGGTCGGGGTTGAACTCATGCTTCCAGATCTGGTCCAGGGGAAAGCGGAAGAGCAGCTTCTGCTGCTCTTTTTTCAGCCGATCGCGGGTCTGCCACCAGGTCTCCTCTTCGGGTATCTCCCCCAGCCCGTGAATTTCGCGGATCCGGGGATCGGTGATCTCGTCAGGCAAGCGGATGAACAGCCGGCACCCGGACGTCAGTCCGGACAGCAACAGGAGCACCAGCAGGGCCGCGGATCCCAATCTCATTTCCCACTCCTCGGGTGGTCGGGTTCTTTCGGGTGACCGAACTGGCGGCGATTTCACCATGCCCGCCCGGTGATGTCAAGGATGACCCGGCCGGTGGATTTACTTCCCGTGCCCCGTTGCGGTAAAGTGGGAACGAGCCTGAAAGCAGACAACCAGCAACAGACACGGGGCAGTGCCGCGATGAGCCAGCAGTCGAATTTCGTCCACCTCCACAATCACACCCAGTATTCCTTGCTGGACGGGGCCTGCAAGATCAACGAAATGGTGGAAACCGCCCGGAAGTTCGGCCAGCCGGCGGTGGCGATCACCGACCACGGCAACCTCTTCGGCGCGGTGGAGTTCCACAAGGCGGCCTCGGCGGCTGGCGTGAAGCCGATCATCGGCTGCGAGGTCTACGTCTCGCCGCACAGCCGGCTGGACAAGCAGGACGCCCGCGGCATCCGTATTCACGGGGAGCGGGCTTACCACCTTATCCTGCTGGCGGAGAACGCCGCGGGCTACAGCAATCTGGTCAAACTGGTCTCGCTGGCCTACCTCGAGGGGTTCCACTACCGCCCGCGAGTGGACCACGAGCTGCTCCAGCAGTATTCCGGCGGGCTGATCGCGCTCAGCGCCTGCATCGGCGGGGAAGTGCCCAATCACATCATCCAGGGCGACCCGAAAAAGGCCGCGGAGATTGCCGGCCGCTACCGCGAAATATTCGGCGCCGACAGCTTCTTCCTCGAACTGCAGGACCATGGGATGCCCGAGGAGGCGGAGTCCAACCCCGGACTCATCAAACTTTCCCGCGAGCTGGACATTCCCCTGGTGGCCACCAACGACTGCCACTACCTGACCCGCGACGACGCCAAGGCTCACGACATCCTGCTCTGTATCCAGACCGGCAAGGTGGCCAGCGAAACGGACCGGCTGCGCTTCCCCAGTCCCGAATTCTATTTCAAGTCTCCCGAGGAGATGCGACTGCTCTTCGCCGAAATGCCCGAGGCCCTGGAGAACACCGGCCGGATCGCCGAGCGCTGCGGGTTCGATTTCGACTACGACACCTACCACCTGCCGGTCTTCGACGTTCCGGAAGGGCAGGACATCGACGGCCACTTCGAGGAGCGGGTGCGCGAGGGGTTCCAGAGGCGCCTGCCTGCCATCGAGGCGCGGCTGAAACGGGTGGGGAACGGCAACGGTCTCGACGAATACCGCGAACGCCTGCAGCTCGAGGTGGGCGTGATCAAGCGGATGGGGTTCTCGGGCTACTTCCTGATCACCTGGGACGTGATCCACCAGGCGCGGCTCAAGGGCATCTCCGTGGGCCCCGGCAGGGGGTCGGCGGTGGGCAGCCTGGTCTCCTACTGCCTGGAGATCACCGATCTCGATCCGCTGGAGTACAACCTGCTGTTCGAACGGTTCCTCAACCCCGAACGGGTCTCCATGCCGGACATCGACATCGACTTCTGCCAGCGGCGGCGCGACGAGGCCATCGAGCACGTGCGCACCAAGTACGGCAGCGCCAACGTGGCCCAGATCATCACCTTCGGCACCCTCAAGGCGCGGCAGACCATCCGCGACGTGGGCCGCGTGCTGGAGATCCCCTACGTGGAAGTGGACCGCATCGCCAAGATGATCCCGCTGGACCTCAAGGCCACGGTGAAGGACGGTTTCGACGAGCCGGAATTCAAGAAACTCTACCGCAGCGACGACCGGGTGAAGCGGCTGGTGGACGTGGCCCAACGCCTGGAGGGTCTGGCCCGCCACGCCTCGAAACACGCTGCCGGCGTGGTTATCGCACCGCGGGAGATCACCGAGTTCTGCCCGCTCTACCGCATGACCAACGGAGACGTGCTGACCCAGTTCACCATGAACCATGCCGAGGCCATCGGCCTGCTCAAGATGGATTTTCTCGGCCTGCGCACCCTGACCGTCATCGAGGACACCCTGGACAACATCCGGCTGGCCGGGCTGACTCCCCCCGACCTCTCCACACTGACCCTCGACGACCCGGAGACCTACCAGTTGCTCTGCGAGGCGCGCACCGGCGGCGTGTTCCAGTTCGAGAAGGGGGGTGCCCAGGACATTCTGCGCCGGCTGCGCCCCGACTGCTTCGAGGATCTCATCGCGGTGAACGCGCTCAACCGGCCCGGCCCGCTGCAGGGCGGCATGGTGGACGACTTCATCGAACGGCGCCACGGCAAGCGCAGCAAGTCGTTGCTGCCCCAGATCGATGAGATCCTCCAGGAGACTTACGGCATCGTGGTCTACCAGGAACAGGTGATGCGTATCGCCCGGGCGGTGGCCGGTTTTTCCATGGGGGAGGCCGACGACCTGCGCAAGGCGATGTCGAAGAAGCGGCAGGCGAAAATGGAGAAGATCGCCCTCGATTTTCAAAAGGGCGCGGCCGAACTGAAAATCAACCGATCCAAGGCCCAGACCATCTGGAACCTGATCGCCAAATTCGGGGAATACGGCTTCAACAAGTCGCACTCCACGGCTTACGCGCTGCTGGCCTACCAGACGGCCTACCTCAAGGCGCACTATGCGGTGCCCTTCATGGCCGCCCTGCTGACCAGTGAGAGAAACGCCCCGGACAAGATGGTGGAGTATCTCGCCGAGTGCCGCGACATGGGGATCCAGATCCTGCCGCCGGACATCAACGAGAGCGGAATGAACTTTTCGGTGGCCGGTGACAAGATCCGCTTCGGCCTCTCCGCGGTGAAGAATGTGGGGGAGAGCGCCATCGAATCGATCCTCGAGGCCCGCCGGCAGGAGGGCGGCCGGTTCAGCTCCTTCTTCCAGTTCTTCGAGGTGGTGGATCTGCGGCTGAACAACCGGCGGGTGCTGGAGAGTCTGATCCGCTGCGGCGGGTTCGATTCCTTCGGCTACCGGCGGGCCCAGTTGTGGGCGGTGCTCGACCGGGCCATGGAGGCCGGGCAGCGCCGGCAGACCGACCGGCAACAGGGACAGGACTCGCTGTTCGAGACCGCCGGCCAGCCGGAATCGGGCTGGCCCGAAGAAGCCGAACAGATGCCCGAGGTGGAGGAGTGGCCCGATTCCGAAGTGCTGGGCTACGAGAAGGAGCTGTTGGGCTACTTTGTCACCGGGCACCCGCTGACCCACTTTGCCGACATCATCTCCCGTTTTGCCACCGCCGACAGCAGGCGCCTGCCGGCGGTGGCCGATACCGAAGAAGCCGTGGCCATGGGCGGAATCGTCTCCGCCCTGAGCTTGAAGAAAACCCGCAAGGGGGACACCATGGCCACCTTCGTCCTCGAGGATCTGGAGGGCCGAAACGAGGTGGTGGTCTTCCCCAAAGTGTTCGAGGACTGCAAGGCCAGCCTGGTCAAGGACCGAGCGGTGATGGTGCTGGCCCGGCTGGAACGATCGGAGAGCAGGCCAGCTTCGCCCCGGGAAACCGTGCGGGAGGACGCCGAGGAGGAGAACATCCGGCTGCTGGCGGTGAAGATCTTTCCCCTGGAAACCTCCCCGGAACAGCTGGCCGGAGCAGTGTCAGTCTCCATCGATCTGGACGGTTTGAGCGAGAACGTGCTGGAACGGTTGCGGTTGATGCTGGCCGGGTACAGTGGCAAGGTCCCGCTGCAGTTCGTCTTCCGGCGATCCGGCGGCGTCCGGGTGACCCTGCGGCCGGCCACCGGCTATTTCCTCAAGCCGTCCGCCGAAGCCACCAGGCAGTTGGAGGCCCTCCTGGGGCAGGGTTCGGTGCACTACCACCCGGGGCAGATTCGCCTCAGCGACTGGCAACAGACCAGCGGCGCGCGGGGCAACGGGGGACGGTTCGGACAGAACGGGGGACATAACTGGGGCTGAGCCTTCCTTGACAAAAGCATGGACCATCAAGTACCCTCCTGCCGCGCAAGTGGTTTTGCTTCAACAGTCTGAAACAAAGTGTATTGAACAGCCCACTGCGGGATGCGGTGCGGTGCAGCGGTTGTCAAGATGAAAGACTCCATCGATTTTGAAGCGCCGATCCGGGACATTCTCCGGGAGATCGAAGAGCATTCAAGTTTTTCCGGCAAGGAGAGTTCGCGGGAGCTGGAACGGCTGCAGCAGAAGCTGAAGAAAACCCGCGAGGAGGTTTTCGGCCGGCTCACCCGCTGGCAGAAGGCGCTGGTGGCCCGCCATCCCATGCGGCCCAACACCCTGGAATACGTGGGGATGATCTTCGACGACTTTGTGGAGTTGCACGGTGACCGGCGGTTTGCCGACGACCCGGCCATCGTCGGGGGTTTTGCCTCCTTCAACGGCCGTCCGGTTGCCGTAGTGGGCCACCAGAAGGGCCGGAGCACCAAGGAGAACATTCACCGCAACTTCGGCATGGCCTGCCCCGAGGGCTACCGCAAGGCGCTGCGCCTCATGCGCATGGCCGAAAAGTTCGGTCGTCCCATATTCACCTTCATCGACACCCCCGGCGCCTATCCCGGAATCGGGGCCGAAGAGCGGGGACAGGCAGAAGCCATCGCCTTCAACCTCCGCGAAATGGCGGAGATCAAGGTGCCGATCATCGTCACCGTCACCGGCGAAGGCGGCAGCGGTGGGGCGCTGGGCCTGGGTGTGGGCAACGTGGTGAACATTCTAGACTTTGCCATCTACTCGGTGATCTCCCCGGAAGGGTGCGCCGCCATCCTCTGGTCGGACCAGACCAAGACCCAGGAAGCGGCCGAGAACCTGCGGTTCACCTCATCCGACCTCAAGGGTTTGGGTATTGTGGATACCGTGATTCCCGAACCGTCGGGCGGCGCCCACGCCGATCCGAGCCTGATGGGCGCCACTCTGCGGCACCAGCTGGAAGAGGATCTCCTCCGCCTGGACGGACTGCCGCCCGAAGAGCTTCTCCAGCAGCGCTACGAGAAGTTCCGGCAGATGGGCGCCTTCCTGAACATGGAGTGACCAACCGCGCCGCGGCCTCCCTCCCTGAACCCGCCCCCCGCAGAACTCCGGTTCGCCGCACCCGGCCGGCGGAGAGGATCATCTGAGATGTGCGACCAGACCCTATCGCTCACCGGAAAATTATGGCAGGTTCGGACCACGGCGGGAAGCGGTGATGCCGCCCTGCTGGCCCGTGGCACCGGGCTCCACCCTCTGCTGGCCTCCATACTCCAGGCTCGGGGCTTTCTCACCGAAGCGTCGATCCTCGACGTTCTGGCCGAGCCGCTCCCCGGCGACCTGTATGACCCGTGGTTTCTGGCCGGAATGGAGCGGGCGGTGCAGCGGCTGCTCCGGGCGCGGGAAACGGGGGAGAGGATTCTCGTTCACGGGGATTACGACGTGGACGGGGTGACCGCCGCCGTGCTGACCAAACGGAGCCTCGACCTGACCGGATTCATCAACGTCAGCATTTTCATCCCGCACCGGATCGATGACGGCTACGGCCTGACCAGCACCACGGCCCGGCGAGCGGTGGAGGAGGGGTACGGTCTGCTTATCGCGGTGGACTGCGGCACCAGCGACATCGAGGCGGTGCGCCTGCTCAACGAGAGTGGCGTGGACGTGTTGATTCTGGACCACCACCTGCCGGGCTCTGAACTGCCCGCGGCCCATGCCATGGTCAACCCCAAACAGCAGGGATGCGACTACCCGTTCAAGGAGTTGTGCAGCGCCGGACTGGCGTTCAAGCTCTCCCAGGCCCTGCACCTCAGTCTGGGCCGCCGCTTCAACGCTGCCGCCTATGCCTCCATGGCGGCGTTGGGCACGGTGGCCGACCTGGTGCCGCTCCGCGATGAGAACCGGCTGCTGGTACGGCTGGGGTTGCCGCACCTCAGTTTGCCGGCCAGCCCGGGGATGCGCGAACTTTTGCGGGTCAGCGGGATCGAAGACGGCCAGGCGCCCACTGCCGGCCAGGTGGCCTTTCACCTGGGGCCCCGAATCAATGCCGCCGGACGTCTGGGATCGGCGGAGCTGGCGGCGCGGCTCTTTCTGACCAGCGACGATGACGAAGCGCGGCAGATCGCCAGACAGCTCGATCTGCTGAACAGTCGCCGCCGCCATCAGGAAAGCGAGCTGGTGGAGCTGTTGTTGAGCAGGGTGGAATCCGCACCGCGGATGCTGGAGGAGCGGATCCTGGTGCTGGACGGTGCCGGGTGGCCCCGGGGGGTCATCGGCATCGCCGCCTCAAGGCTGGTGGAGACCTTTGGTCGTCCAGCAGTGGTCATTTCCCATGACGGCGAGGAGGCCCACGGGTCGTGCCGCTCGGTTTCGGGGTTCAACATCACTGCCGCCCTGGAACAGGCCGGCGGCGGTATCCTCCGTCGTTTCGGCGGGCACGCCATGGCCGCCGGTCTCAGCCTTGAAACCGGCAAGGTGGACCAGCTGCGGGACAGCCTGTACCGCCATTGCCGCCGGGAGCTGGACCACGACCTGCTGGTCCCCCGGGCCCGCGCCGACGTCGAGGCGAGCCTGGACCAGCTGGACCGGCAGCTGCTGGACCAGCTGGAGCGCCTGGAACCGTTCGGCATGGGCAATCCCCGGCCACTGTTCCTGGTCCGCGGCCTGCAGCTGGACGGCGCGCCGGTGCCACTCAAGGGCAAGCACCTCAAAATGATGCTGCGGGGTGGCGGACTGACCATGGAGGCTGTCTGGTGGAGGTCCGGAAATATGCGGCTGGACAGCACCGGCACCGTGGACGTGCTGGGCCGTCTGGAACTGAACCGCTGGGGCGGAAGGGAAACCGTACGGCTGAGCATCGCCGATATCCGTCAGTCCACAACGGACCGCAATTGACGGTGACCGCTGCTTTTTATTAAAGATTGACAGCCCCCGGTGAATCAATAATAGTACAATAGCGAAAGTGGTACGGGTTTTGAATCAACCTGGCCGTTCTGGCGGCCCCGGTGGCGGATACGCTCCATGCAACGAGTCAAATTGCTGCGAATACTGATGCTTCTCACTCTGGTGATTTTTTCCGGGGTGGTGATCACCAGTTACCGCACCGGCAAAACCATCTCCGATTCCACCGCCGACGAGGATCTCCGCAAACTGGTGGACGGTGAAAAGGTCATCCAGAAGGAATTCAGCCAGAAAAACTACCAGAAAGAGCAGCTGGAAAGCGAGATCCGGGCCCGGGAGATGGTCAACTACCAGGACGGGGGCATTATCCTGGAGGACTTCCACTTCACCCGCGGGGCCGACGGGATGGATGTCCGCAGCGACTTCGGCCGCCACGACCAGGAGAGTGGCGATTCCTTTCTCTGGGACAACGTCATCATCAGTGACGGGCAGGGGATGACCATCCGTACGGCAGCCGCCCTGCACCACACGGAGCTGGATGAGCAGGGACGGGAGTCGTCAATGGTGGTCAGCGACAGCCTGGTGGAGTTTTTCGACCCCCGGCTCTCCGGCAGTTCCCACGGCGTGATCTACGACATCGAGACCCGCGAACTCCAGCTCCCGGCCCAGGTGGACCTGACCATCCACAACAGTGAAGGCTCCGTGGACGAGCCGGTCTCGGTGCGCGCCGGTTTTCTCAAGTTGATCAAGGAATCGGGTATCGCCTACCTGGCCCGGGGCGTCCGCCTGGAGCAGGACCGGCTGAGCCTCAGCAGCCGGACCCTGCGCATCGAGTTTGACGAAGCGAATCGCCGGATCCGCCACGTCTCCGCTTTCGGCGACGTGGTCCTGGAGCTGGCCGAGGGGAACGGAGCCGAAGAGGTGGAGCCCGGCGAAGAGGGGCAGGGGCTGGACAGCCTGGGCTCCGATCCGGGCCGCAAGACGCTCCGCGCAAGCCAGCTGGAAATCTTCTTTGACCAGGAGGCCGATGAAACGGCCCGCCTGCAGTATCTGGTGGCCCGGGGCAGCGTAGCGGAAAAGGCGGTCATCAGGGTTTTTCCCGCACCCGGGGAGGGCGCAACGGGGAGTGAGCTCCGGCAGCTGGAAGGCCAGCGGCTGATCTTCCGTTTTCGTCCCGACGGTCCGGCGAACCGGCTGGACAGTTTCCACGCCGAGGGCGGCTGCCTGCTGCGCATGGCTGACGGCGGGCCTGAAGAAGCCCGGCTCAGCGGAGAGACACTGACCGCACGTTTCGATGGACAAGCCCAGGAACTGGAGGCCGCCGAAGTGGCCGGGGGTATCCTCTTCAGCCGCGGAGAGGATCGAATACGGGGCCGGCAAGCGACCTTCGATGCCGCCAAAGGGCTGCTCCATATATCAGGAGAAGAGAACGGTCGGCTGCCCCGGATGTGGAACGACAAAGTGCAGATGGAAGCCGTGCACCTCACCTACTCGGTGGATGGCCAACTGCTGGTGGCGGAGCAGGACGTCTGGGTCAAGGTCGAGGGAGAGGGTGGGGAAGAGACGGGTCTCGACGTGGCCCTGTTCAGCCAGGGGAGCGGCAACGAACCGGTCTATATCCATGCCGACCGCCTGGAGAGCGACCTGGAAGCGGGTGTCTCCAGCTTCCGGGGAACGGTTCGCGTGCTCAACGGTGAAAACGTCCTCTCGGCGCGCAACCTGTGGCTGCACCACGAGGACCGGCGCATGGAGGCTCTGGAAAGCGTCCTGCTGGTCATCCACCCCCCGGCCAGGGGCGAGGAGGCCCGGGTGGCGGACGAGGCGGAAGAGGTCCTTCCCGCCGTGGAGCAGCTGGCCGAAGGTCTCTCCAGCGGTGAGGTGGCGCCGCTCGGCAGAATTGCGGACGATCTGGGGCCCGCTGAAGAATCGGCGACGGAGCCCGAAGCGCTTGACATGTCGGCGCCGCTGCAGATCACCTGCCGGGAGCTGGTCTATGATGACCTGGCACGCTACATCATCCTCAACGACAAGGTCACCGTCCGCAAACACAGGACCAGGCTTGCCGCCGACCACATGGAGGTGCAGCTGGCCCGGGCGGACAACCGGATCCTGCACATTATTGCCTCCGCCGCCGCTGCGAAGACGCTGGATCCGGTCCCTCCGGAGCTCGCCGGCCAGGATCTGCTGGTGACCGGTTTTGACCGGCAGGCCAGCCGCCAGCGCGGCACCGAAACCGTTGCCGCCGGCATTGACGACCGGACCGCGGCCCCGGGCAGTTCCTCCCCTTCCGCAGGGGCGGAGAGCGGTGCAAAAAGCCTCTCCGGCGGGGGGGCGGAACAGGAAACGGCCGGCCCATCCCGGCGTCCTCAGGTGCCCCAGGTGACGCTGAGCCAGCCGGGGGGCCGGACGGCCACCGGCGAGCGGGTCCTCTACTACCCCGGGGAACAGGTGGCGGTACTGGTGGGCATCGATACCATCGCCACCATCGTTGACCCGCGAAGTGGCTCAGCACAAGGCACATCTTTGACTTACTATCTGGCCGATGGTAAAATTTTGAATCGCGCAAACGATAACGAAGTGACCCTTATTCTGTTGCATTCCGGCGCGCCCCCACCGGTGATTGCCGGCGGCGGTGATGCTGCAAACGGCGTGAGCCGTGGCGGCAGTGCCCGTTCCAGCGGGACCGCGGGGAGCGGTTCTGTCGGCAGGAGCAGTACCCGGTAGATGTCCACCAACGGTTCCGAGCATTGCCTGAGTACGGACAAGCTGGTCAAGTCCTACCGGGGCCGCCAGGTGGTGAACCGCGTCTCGGTGGAAGTGCGCAAAGGCGAGATCGTCGGCCTGCTGGGGCCCAACGGCGCCGGGAAGACCACCACCTTCTACATGATCCTCGGCCTGATCAGACCGAACAGCGGGCAGGTGTTCCTGGATGGCCGGGACATCACCACCCTGCCGATGTATCTCCGGGCCAAGAGCGGCATCAGCTACCTGCCCCAGGAGGCGTCGATCTTCCGCAAATTGACCGTGGAGGAGAACCTGCTGGCGATCCTGGAGTCGATGCGCATGACCTCAGCCGAGCGGACCAGGCGGCTGGGAGAACTGCTGCGGGAACTCGGTGTGGAGCACCTGGCCAAGCACAAGGCCTATTCGCTCTCCGGCGGTGAGCGGCGTCGGGTGGAAATCAGCCGTTCACTGGTGATCTCCCCCTTTTTCATCCTGCTCGACGAACCTTTCGCCGGCATCGACCCCAAGGCCGTGCTGGAGATTCAAAAGCTGATACTTCATCTGCGTGACAAGGGCATCGGGATTCTGATCACCGACCACAACGTGCGGGAAACCCTGCAGATTACCGATCGGGCCTACATCATCAAGGAGGGCGAGATTTTCCGCACCGGGTCCCCGTCCGATCTGGCGGAGGACGAAGAGGTCCGGAGAATCTATCTCGGCGAACATTTTCGCTTGAACTGACAGCCCAAACGGCAACCGGGGGTAATCCTCGGGGCCCAATCGGCCGAAACGGATTACAGCGGAAGCCGGTGCCCCGAGCAGAAGTGTTGACCAGACCATGAAAGGTTTTTGAGGCGATACCAGATGGCGTTCGACCAACGACTCAGCTTGTCCCTCAAGCTGACCCAGAAGCTGATCATGACTCCGTCGCTGCAGCAGGCGATCAAACTGCTGCAGTTGAACCGCCTGGAACTGCAGGACGTGCTGACCCAGGAACTGGTGGAGAACCCGGTGCTGGAGGAGACCGCGGTGGAGCCGCCCACCGAACCGGGCGCCGCGGAGCAGCCGGAAGCCGAAAGCCCTCCCGTGGAAAAGACCGAGCCGGAGGTCAAGGAGGATTCATTCAGCGAAATCGACATGGATTCCTATTTTCAGGAATACCTCGACCCGGCCATCGGACCGCGCACCTTCCAGGGAATGTCCGAAGTCCGTGAACTGCCTTCGTATGAGAACTTTCTGCAGAAACCGCCCAACCTCACCGACCACCTGCAGTGGCAGCTTGGAGTGTCCCAGTCCGACGAATCCCTGCGCGAGGCTGCCGAAGCGGTGATCGGCAATCTCAACGAAGACGGAATGTTGATGGCCAGCGACGATGAGTTGCAGACCATGGGCGGGTATGGGCTGGAAACCGTCGCCCGGGCCATCGACCTGGTGCAGTCCTTTGACCCGGCCGGCGTCGCTGCGCGGAACCTCAAGGAGTGCCTGCTGCTGCAACTCAAGGCGGTGGACGCGCTGGGCACCGAGGTGGAGGTGATCGTCCGGGACCACCTGGACCTGCTGCAGAAGCGGCGCTACAAGGAGATCGCCACCGTGCTGGACTGTTCGCTGGAGGAGGTGGGACGCTACCTCGACATCATCCGGCAGCTGGACCCGCGGCCGGGGCTGAAATACAACAATGTCAATTCGCAATACGTGGTGCCCGACATCCACGTGGTCAAGGTGGACGACGAGTATGTGGTGCTGCTCAACGAGGACGGGCTGCCCCGGCTCAAACTGAGCCCCTACTACCGGAAGATGCTGGAGAAGGGCAAGGAAAACAGTGCCGACACCAAGAACTACATCCGGGACAAGTTCCGTTCGGCACTGTGGCTGATCAAGAGTCTCGAACAGCGGCAGCGCACCATCTACAAGGTGGCCCAGAGTGTGGTCAAGCACCAGCGGGCCTTTCTGGACCACGGCATCCACCACATGAAGCCCCTGGTGCTGCGCGATGTGGCCGAAGACATCCAGATGCACGAGTCCACGGTGAGCCGGGTGGTCTCCAACAAGTATATGCACACGCCCCGCGGCGTGTTCGAGATGCGCTACTTCTTCCACAGCGGCATCAGTTCGGATGGCGGCAGTGATGTGTCGTCGCTCAGCGTCAAGGGGAAGATCAAGGACTTTGTCAGCGGGGAAAACGCTGAAAAGCCGCTGAGCGATTCGGCGATCGTCAAACTGCTCAAACAGGAAGGGCTTGAAATCGCCCGCAGAACCGTGGCCAAGTATCGGGAGGAGATGAAAATACCATCATCCACTCATCGTCGACAGCTCTTGTAATCAGTGTATCCAGGTCCTGTTTCCGCGGGGTAGGGAGTGCCGGAGTTTGGCAGCGGCATGACGTGCCCCTTTTTGTTGTGGACGCCCCAGGGAGTCCCAAGATCAGGCAACGGGGGAAAACATGAAAGACGTGCGAATCCATTTCACCGGAAGGCAGATGGACGTCAGCAACGCGATGAAGCAATTCGTCACTGAGAAACTGGAGAAGATCACCAAGTACTGGACATCGATCCAGGACATCAATGTCACGCTCAGCGTTGAAAAATACCGGCACATCGCCGAAATCGGCGTCACCGGCAAACCGTTCTCCCTCAACGGCGAGGAAGTGACCAGCGACATGTACGCCTCGGTTGGCGCGGTGGTGGAAAAACTTGAACGGCAGGCCAAGAAGCAGAAAGAAAAGGTCCGGGACCGCAAGAAAATGCGCGGCGGCAAGGAAGCCATGCTGGAGAAAATGAACGCCTATGCGGCCGGAGAGGAAGGCGGCGAAGGCGCGGAGGCCGACGGTTCAAGCGACGAGGAGGGGGGAGACCTGGACGGGGAGGCGGAAACACAACCGCGGGTGGTCCGCTCCAGCAGCTATGAGGCCAAGCCGCTCACCGTTGAAGAGGCGGCCCTGCGGCTGTCCGATTCGCCCATGTCCTTCATCGTCTATCGCGACGCGGACTCCTCGCGCATCAATGTGATGTACAAGTCCAGTGACGGAAACTTCGGGCTCATCGATCCCGACCGGTAACTCGTGGCGCCCCACAGATGACCGACAACACGCTGGAAAAAAAGAGCATCCCGGTCCAGGCCCTCCTCGACGAAGGGCGACCGGGCATCGAGGCCAGCTTGCTGGCCGGCCGCGGCGGGCTGTCCAACCTGATCACCGACAGCCGGATTCAAAAGCCGGGCCTCTCCTTTGCCGGGAAGCAGGATTACATCCGCAAGGGCCGGGTCCAGATCCTGGCCCGCAGCGAGTCCGAATTCCTGCAGACCCTGGAAGAGCGGAGCGAGGTCTGGGAGGAGACGCTGCGCCAGGTCTTTTCGGAAGAGATCACCGTCTTTGTCCTGACCCACCGTTCCCGGGCCTGCGACCTGTTTCTCCGCCTTGCCGACGAGCACAACGTGCCGGTGATCAAGAGCCGCCTGGTCAGTTCGGTGTGTATCAGGCGGCTCACCGATTTCCTCGAAGACCGTCTGGCGCCCACGGCCCAGATCCACGGCGTGCTGCTGGAAATATTCGGCCTGGGAGTGTTGCTGGTGGGGGAGAGCGGCATCGGCAAGAGCGAGAGCGCACTGGACCTGATCTCCCGTGGCCACCGCCTGATCGCCGACGACATCATCCTGATCAAGCGGAGGCCTGATTCCGTGCTGGAAGGCACCAGCCCTGCACCGCTGCGCCACCTGATGGAGGTCCGGGGGATGGGGGTGATCAACATCGAGGAACTGTTCGGCGTGACCTCGGTGCGCCGTTCCAAGACGGTGGAGCTGATGGTTTCCCTGGACAAATGGAAAGCCGGGCAGGCCTACGACCGGCTGGGCGTCGAGGAGTTTCGCCGGGAGATCATGGGCGTCGACATCCCGGTGCTGCTGATGCCGGTGGCACCAGGACGCAACATCTCCAATCTCATCGAGGTGGGGGTGCGCAACCATCTGCTCAAGCTCAAGGGCGTGAACCGGGCCCGTGAACTTGTGGACCGCCTGGACGAGAACCTGTTGCGCCGGGGACAAAGGAGTTGAGACGCCAAGCCGTTCTGCGGATGGAACCGCGGCATGAAATGATTTGCGGCATCCCGCCTGAAGACGGTAGAATAGCTCCCCGACAGGCAGAGTCAAGAACGGTCCGCGCCGCCGGGCGGCAGGCCGGGGATGTAAGATCATGTTTGGAATTCTTGTTGTGACCCACG
The DNA here is from genome assembly GCA_963836075.1 of uncultured Acidobacteriota bacterium. Taxonomy (GTDB): domain Bacteria; phylum Acidobacteriota; class JAQAZP01; order JAQAZP01; family JAQAZP01; genus JAQAZP01. The sequence goes on along the minus strand of CAWIIB010000001.1, from coordinate 268,059 downwards.
GCAACCTGGCCGACGAGCTGGTGAAAGCCGCTCGAATGATCATCGGCGAGGACTTTCAGGGAATCCAGGCCATCTCCATCGGTTGGAATGATGAGGTGGGCAAGGCCCGCAGGGCGATCCTGGAGGGAATTGAAACAGTGAGCGAGGGCTACGGTGTCCTGATCCTCACCGATATGTTCGGCGGTACGCCGACCAATCTGAGCCTTTCCTTCCTGGAAGCCGACAAGGTGGAAATCATTACCGGCGTCAATTTGCCGATGCTGATCAAGCTGTTCAGTCTCAGGAAAGAGAAGTGGAATCTGGTGGAAGCGGCGCAGAAAATCCGGGCCCAGGGGCAGAAGAGCATCCATGTGGCCAGCGACATTCTCAACCGCAATTGACGTCCCGCTCTCTCAGCGGCCGACCGGCTGAAAGAAGACATCTTCACTCTGCGACAGTGTACTGAAGAATATGGCAGCAGACCGCGGCCCCGGGCCGCGCCCGGATCTCGAGGACAGTATGATCGAGGAGACTGTCGAGATTATCAACGAGCTGGGGCTTCACGCCCGGGCGGCCTCCAAGTTTGTCAATACCGCCAGCGGTTTCCAGAGCCAGGTCAAACTGAGCCGGGAGGACAAGCCGGGAGACGAGGTCGACGGCAAGAGCATCCTTGGTGTGCTGCTCCTGGCGGCCTCCATCGGAACCCGGATCATCATCCGGGTAGCGGGTGAGGACCAGCAGACCGCGCTGGACACGTTGAAAGCTCTGGTGGCCAACGGTTTTGGCGAGCTGCCGGAGGCTCATCAACAGCAGATTACCGGATAGGGTAATAATTTTATGTTTAGAGGTCTAGGTGTCTCAGCAGGGATAGCCTATGGCAGGGCACTGGTCCTCGATCCGCAGAAATTTGTCCTGACCAGGAAGAGCATAGCCAAATCCCATGTGCCCGCTGAAATCTCCCGTTTCCGCACCGCCCTGAAAAATGCCAGCAGAGACCTGAAAAATCTGAAAAGCGATGTGCGCCGTTCAGTTGGTGACGATAACGCCGGTATCTTCGAGGCCCACATTCTGTTGCTCCACGACCGGACCATTATCGAACAGGTCTGCAGCAATATCAGGAAACAGCTGGTGGTGGCCGAATGGGCGGTCCAGGAAGTCTTCCAGGAAACGGTGATCGCTCTGAGCGGTGTTGGTGACCATTACCTCCGGGAACGGATCATCGACCTTGAGGACATTCGGGACCGCATTCTGCGGCACCTTCTCGATCCCGACTTCAAACCCGATCATCTGCCGGATCTCAAGGAGGACACCATCGTGGTGGCGCACGCTCTGTCGCCATCGCAGACCGTGTCGTTCAGAAACAGGCCGGTGGTGGGTTTTGTCGTGGAAGTCGGCGGCCCCACTTCACACAGCGCCATCATCGCCAAATCCCTCAGGATCCCTGCCGCTGTCGGATTTCAGGATATTGTGGGCCGGATCAAGACCGGTGACATGATCGTCCTGGACGGGAACGAGGGAACCATACTGATCAACCCCAGTGCCACACTGATCAGCGAAGCGCGCAACAAGGCCCGGAAATACAGCGACTATGCCGAGGAGCTGTTGCGTCTCAAGGACGTTCCGGCTGAAACCCTGGACGGGCACCAGATCCACCTGCGCGCCAACATCGAGCTGGTGGAAGAAATGGAGAACAACAGCATGTCCGGGGCCGAGGGGGTGGGGCTCTATCGCTCCGAATTCCTCTTTCTAAAGTGCTCTCCCCAGCTGCCCACCGAGGAGGAGCATTTTCAGGTCTACCGCTCACTGGCCGAGAAGAGCAAGCCGCACTTCGCCGTGATCCGCACCCTCGATCTGGGTGGAGAGAAATTCTTCCACGAGGTGCTGGAGAGCGACGAGATGAACCCGGTTATGGGACTGCGTGCCATACGCCTCTGCCTCAAGCGCAAGGATCTCTTCCGGACACAGCTGCGGGCAATTCTTCGAGCCGGATTGCACGGCAAACTGCGGCTGATGTTCCCCCTGATATCCGGCGTGCGGGAACTGCGGGTGGCTAAAATGGTCCTCGATGGAGTGAAGGAGGACTTGCATCGTGAAGGCCAGCCATTCGACGAGCAGATGAAACTGGGAATCATGATCGAGGTTCCCTCTGCGGCCACCATAGCCGACCTGCTGGCCCGGGAAGTCGATTTTTTCAGTATCGGGACCAATGACCTGATTCAGTATTGCCTGGCCACGGACCGGGGAAACGACAGCATCGCCCATCTCTACACTCCGCTTCACCCGGCAATTCTGCGGACGCTGAAGTTCGTGGTGGAGTCGGCCAACGCCTGTCACATCGATGTCTCCATGTGCGGTGAGATGGCTTCCGATCCGCTTCACGCCTTGATCCTGCTGGGCCTGGGACTTCGCGAGTTGAGCATGCACCCCACGGCAATTCCGATCATCAAAAACGTCATCCGCTCAATCCGCATCCGTGAAGCACGGTCGCTGGTCAACAAGATCATGGGATTTACCACCGAGCAGGAAATCAGGGAATATGTTCTGGAGACCATGATCTACAAATTTCCCAAGGGCCTGATCTGCCAGCTGCACTGAGCCGACCACAGGGCCGCCACATCCCCCATGCAGGAAGATGAGAGAGCTGACCTACCATATCGAAACCTGGGGCTGTCAGATGAACGTTCACGACTCTGAACAGTTGGCCGACAGCCTTCAGCGCAGCGGCTACCGCAGGGCGGCAGAGCCTGAATCGGCCTCGGTCATCGTCCTCAATACCTGCTCCGTGCGGGACAAGGCCGCACAGAAGGTCTTTACCCGGCTGGGCCGCCTGGCCGCTCTGAAGGTGCCCGGACCCGTTGCCACTCCCCTGATCTGCGTTGCCGGCTGCGTGGCCCAACAGGAAGGGGAAGAGATCCTGGAACGGATTCCCGCAGTGGACCTTGTTTTGGGAACGAGGAGGGCCGGTGAGATCGGTGCATTGCTGGAGCGGATCTGGAACAGCGAGGGCCCGCTGGTCTCCACGGACCTGGACCGCGGGAGTCCGGGGAGGGTGGACGAACCGATTCATCGACTCTCGCCCTGGAAAGCCTATGTCACCATAATCGAGGGCTGCGACAACTTCTGCGCCTACTGTATCGTCCCGCTGGTCAGGGGGCGAGAGAAAAGCCGTGAGCTGGGACAGATCCTCGAGGAGGTGGATCTGCTGCTGGCCGGAGGAGTGCGGGAAATCGAATTTCTGGGACAGAATGTAAACTCCTACCTTGACAGTGGCGGTAACGACTTTTCCACCCTGCTGAAAAAGACGGCGGCACGTCCCGGGCTGGACCGGCTGAGGTTTACCGTCTCCCACCCCCGTGATTTCACTCCCCGTCTTGCCCGGTTGATGGCGGAAAACCGGGGTGTGGTCTGCCGCCACCTGCATCTGCCCCTGCAGTCCGGCTCCAACAGGGTCCTGAAGGCCATGGGCCGGGGCTATTCCAGGAAGGAGTATCTGGAGAAAACAGAACTCCTGAAATCGTTGATCCCGGACATCGCCATTTCCACCGACCTGATCGTCGGCTTTCCGGGGGAATCAGAAGAGGATTTTCAGCAGACGCTTTCGGCCATGGAGCAGGTGCGCTATGACGCCACCTTCTCCTTCATCTACAATCCCCGTCCGGGAACCCGCGCCTTTCGCCTGCCGGACGATGTCAGCGACGAAATTAAACGTCATCGCCTTGCCCGGCTCCAGGATCTGCAGAAATCGATCCAGATGGAAATCCACCAGGCACTGGTGGGAACGGAACTGGAGGTCCTGGTGGAAGGGGAGAGCCGGAAGGGCGGGGGCCAGTTTTTTGGTCGGGACAGCGGAAACCGTGTGGTGAACTTTGACTATTCTCCATCCCCCGGACCATCCATGCGGCCCGCCGATCCCCGCGGCCGGCTGGTCCGGGTGAAGGTGAGCCGCCCCCATCCCAACTCTTTGTTCGGTGAGTTGCTGAGTGTTGAAGATATGCCTTGACAGAGTTCATGTAAGTCCTTATATATTTCAGTGAAGGCTGTAACAGTATTCACCAACCAGCAGGTTCGTGAAGGGTAGATTCAGCCCTTCCATTGCGTCAGATCTGATCGTGCCGGCCACCCGGTGTGATACGAGAGGTACGTATATCCATGGCCATAGAAATGAAGATCAAGGGCTTGATGATCGATCCCATAACCAATATGCCGATCGTCATCCTCAAGAACATCAGCGGCGAGAGTGTGCTTCCCATCTGGGTCGGCATTTTTGAAGCCAATGCCATCGCACTGCAGGTGGAAAACATCAGCACTCCCCGGCCAATGACCCACGACCTGATAAAGTCGATTCTCGACGATCTCGACGCGACCCTGCAGAAGGTCGTGATTTGCGAGTTGAAGGACAGCACGTTCTACGCCAATATCTACCTCCAGCGGAACGGCAAGACGATCAAGATAGATTCCCGTCCCAGCGACGCCATCGCCCTGGCCCTGAGAACCAAAGCCTCGATCTTCGTTGAGGAGTCGGTGGTGGAGCAGGCCAAAAGCATCGACCTGACCAGTGACACCGGCGAGACTGTTCGATTGAAAAAACTTCTGGAAAACCTCTCCGGCGATGATCTCGGGCAATACGAAATGTAACTCCTTTAAAAGTAAGGCCCTGCAATCGAATGTCCTTTCTTCTTACCCGTCAGGCCACCTCTGGAGCATCATGGAAGCCATCATCTGCTTGACTGGCTGTTCAATGCTGATTTATCATTTCTCATTATCAAGAATCGTGTGATCCATCCTGACCTCGTGGCAGTTTGCGGACAGCCGAACCGGAACCGCGTTATCTGAAAGGGCAATACGTTGATTATTACGGTCACCAACCAAAAGGGTGGCGTCGGTAAGACCACCACAGCCATCAACCTTTCAGCCGCTCTGGCCATGAGGGGGCACAAAACTCTGCTGGTGGACATGGATCCCCAGTCCAACAGTTCTGTCTCCTTTGTGGATGTCCACCCACTGGAGAAATCGGTTTTCGAGGTGCTGACCAATGCCCGGGAGCCGTTATCCAACATCATCGTCCCCACGGCCTTTGAGCACCTTTTCCTGGCCCCGTCCAAGATTTCACTGGCCAAACTGGAAAGCCGCCTGATCGGCGAACTCGATTCCATCTTCCGCCTAAAGGATCGGCTGGAGGAGATTGCCGACCAGTTCGAATACATCATCATCGACACACCGCCCACACTGGGTATCATCACGGTCAACGGGCTGGTGGCGGCGACCCACGTGCTCATCCCGATTCAGTCCTCCTATTTTGCCCTGGAGGGCACCGAGGATCTGCTTGAGACCCTGGGAAAGATCAAGGACCGGCCGAACCCCGACCTCGAAGTTCTCGGCGTTCTGATCACCATTCACGACAAACGGACCCTGTTGGCCCGGGATATCAAGGAGCAGGTTGAACAGGTGTTCGGAGACAAGGTGTTCGCCACCTGCATCAGCAAGAGCGTGCGACTTGAGGAGAGCCCGGCCTACAAGGAACCCATTTTCACCTTCGCCCCGCGCTCAAGTGGAGCGGCTGAATACAGCAAACTCTGCGAGGAGGTTATCAAGCGTGGAAAAAAGAAAAAAAGGCCTGCCTAGCAAGACCCGGATCCGGACTTCAGCCCACCTTGTGGAGGAGTTGACGGGCAAGGGGAAATCTGTGGGCCGGCTGATCAAGGCCGATCTTATCGAGCCAAATCCAAAGCAGCCACGCAAGGACTTCGGTGATCTTGCGGAACTCTCCAAATCGATCAAGCAGAAGGGCGTGCTGGAACCAATACTGGTCAAGCCGGTTGGAGAACGGTTCAGGATCATAGCGGGGGAGAGGCGCTACCGAGCATCCATTCTGGCCGGACTGACCGAAATCCCCTGTATCGAGATGAAGCTCAAGGATCACGAGATCGTCGAAATCTCCCTGATCGAAAACCTCCAGCGTAAGGATCTGCACCCCTTTGAAGAGGGTGATGCCCTGCGCGAACTTGCTCGAAAATATGACCATTCACATGAACAATTGGCCATGATGATTTCAAAGTCCCGCTCAACCATCACCGAGGCCATAAACATCTCTGAAATGCCCGATGATCTGAGAACGGCATGTCGGAGCGCCGACATTTCCTCTAAAAGACTGTTATTGCAAATAGTTAGAGGCGGAACACCGGAAAATATGTGGGAAATCTTTGAACAAATACTTAAGGGCGGTTCCAAGAGGGACAGCCTGAAGTCCGACCGGGACAAAAAAAAGGCCGGACGCCCGAGAAACTTCTCATTCAAGTTCCAACCGCAAAACAAATCCTTCACCCTGAACATGTCTTTCAGAAAAAAGGACGTTGATCCCCGAGAGATCATCAACAGCCTGGAGGAGATCATCAGGGAACTGCGAACCCAGGTCGGTAACGGCGAAGAAGATAGCGGTTCGGCTGCAGCATCGCTTCCGGCTGCGCTGCCATCCGAATTGGATTCAGCGCCCCTCAGTTGATCGACACCCCAACTCATCAATGGTCCTGACCGCATCGGGTCACTACCACGAAACCGCTTTTGGGGGCACCAAAAGAAGGACAACCATCTAAAATATAGGGGCTTGCAGTAAGCTGTCTGGCTCTACGACTGTACACTGCCGCGCGTATTAGTTTACATAATATATCTTATCGGACGTAATGTATTTTGAGTTGACCGGAAGCTCAAGGATTCCGCGGGCGATCCCCCGCCGCCGGCCTTCCCCCCCCCATTGAGCAATCCAATCCCTTTGGAAAAACAGGACTTCCGTAGAACTGACTTCTTGAAGGCGTCCGTCAACTGTGCTATCTTTTCGAGGTAAATGAATTCCCTTATTACAGCTGGCTGTCCCAGAATCCCAGCAACAGCGTTTTGCGGTCCAGATCCCAGATGAAAACCATTCGAAAATATCTGATCCGCGAGATGTTCCCCCCCACGCTGATCAGCCTGCTCATTTTCACCTTTGTCATGGTGATGGATATCATCTTTGATATCGCCGAACTGGCCCTGAAAAGGAATCTGGGCCTGGTGCTGGTAACAAAGCTTTTTCTGCTCAATCTGCCCCACATCATCGTGCTCACCATTCCCATGTCCGTGCTGCTGGGGATTATTGTTGCCTTCAGCCGGCTCTCCGCCGACAGTGAGATCATCGCTTTCCGCTCCGCCGGGATCAGCCTGCAGAGGCTTCTGGGCCCCACCCTGGTTTTTGCCACCGGCGCGTTTCTGCTCACCCTCTACCTGATGGTATTTTTCCTCCCCTGGGGCAACAAGACACTGCTCCGCCTGGAGGAGGAAATATTCTCACTGGCCATGTCGAGCACCGTTGAACCACGCACATTCTATGAGGAGTTTCCTAATAAGGTCATATATTTCAACGATTACACCACTGAAGGACATGACTGGGAGGGTGTGTTTCTAGCTGAATCGTCGGTGGAGGAAGGCCGGCGGCTGATCAATGCTCGCCGGGCCCAGCTGCGCTACGACGACCAGGCGGACCGGCTGTGGCTCAAATTCTTCAACGGCACCATAAATTCCAGTGACCCCAAGGATCCGGAAAAGTTCCAGTTCAGCAAGTTCGGAGAGATGCGGGTGCTGCTCAAGGACGGCCTGCTGCGGGAAAACCGCTTGAAAACCCGGCGGGACCAGGTCCACGACCCGAAACTGCGGGCCAAAACCAGCATGGAACTGCTGGAGATTGCCAGGCAGAGCCGCACCCCGGAGTTGCGATCGAGATACAACCTCGCCTGGATCAATATCCACAAGAAATTTTCCATTCCCTTCAGCTGCATCGTCCTGGCGATCATCGGCATCAGTCTGGGCATCACCAACTCCCGCGGAGGAAAGTCCTCGGGATTCGCCATGGCCATCGGTGTGATCATCATCTACTGGATCATGATCGATACCGGAGAAGCGATGGCGATCCAGGAGAAACTTCCACCACTGCTGGGCATGTGGTTGCCCAACATTTTGCTGGGCTGTGCCGGGCTGCTGCTGCTCAACCTGCGCAGCCGCAACGTCAACTTCGACCTCTCGGCACTGATGATCAAGCTGTGGCAGTGGCTGGTGCTGCGGCTCTCCCCCAAAACCCGGCCCCCGGTCGGCACCACGGCCCTCCCGGAGCGCCGGGACACCCCCGATACCGGCCAGCTCCCACTGCCCTTCCGCGATACGGACCGCCGGCAGCACAACTCGCACCGCATCCACATCCCCTTCCCCAACCTGCTGGACCGCTACATCCTCTCCCAGTATTTCCGCGTCTTCTTCATGGTCTTCATCGGCTTTCTCTCCCTGTTTATCATCGTCGACTTCTTCCAGATGTTCGACCACATCGTCAAGAACGAGATCCCCCTGGGCACGGTGCTGGGCTACTACCAGTTTTACCTGCCGCAGATCATTTTCTTTGTCCTGCTGATCATCAACCTGGTGAGCACGCTGGTCACCTTCGGCATCTTCTCCAAACACAACGAGGTGACGGCGATCAAGGGCGGCGGGATCAGCCTCTACCGCATATCGCTCTCCGTATTCATGGTGGCGGCCCTCACCTCGGTCTTCAACTTCTACCTCGAGGAGCGGATACTGCCCACCTCCAACGCCGAATACGACCGGTTGAGGGACGTGATCAAGGGCCGGCCGGTGAGTTCCCGCTACCGCATCCGCAAATGGATGTTCGGCGAGGAAGAGAACAGGATCTACAACTATGAGAACATCAACTTCGACCGCGAGGTGATCGCCGGCCTCTCGGTCTTTGAGTTCTCGCCGGAAGATTTCTCGCTCAAGCGCTGGACCTATGCCCGCCACGCCGTGTACAGCGATGACTGCTGGGTGATGAAGAATGGCTGGTCCAAGGAGTTTTCCCGGGGTGAGGAGGTGTCCTACGAAGCCTTCAAATCCCAGTCCTTTCCCTTCCACGAGCCACCGCTCTACTTCAAGAAGGAGTGGAAGGAAACGGAGCAGATGAGCTGGGGCGAACTGCGTTCCTATATCGAAGAATTGAAGGCCAGCGGCTACCAGGTGGAACCGGAACTGCTGGTGGATTTGCACTCCAAGCTGGCCATGCCGGTTGTGCCGCTGGTCATGGCCCTGTTGGGCATCGCCTTCGCCTTCAACATGGGAAAGAGGGGCAGCCTCTACGGCATCGGACTCAGCATCAGCCTCGGCATCCTCTACTGGATCTTTATCGCCTTCAGCCAGCAGTTGGGTGATCTCGGCGCCCTGCCACCCCTGCTGGCGGCCTGGGCGCCGAATATATTCTTCGGCATCGGCGGAGGCTACCTGATACTGACCCTGCGCACCTGACCGCCCGGGGAACGGGAGCATCGATGGTCCAGCAGCCCAGCATCATGATCGTAGCCGGCGAATCGTCCGGTGACCTGCACGGCGCCGGCCTGCTGCGCCAGCTCAGCCGCCTCGCCCCCGGTGTGCGCTTCAGCGGCATGGGCGGCCGCCGCATGGTGGAGGCCGGGCTCCAGCCCAGCCATTCCGGTGCGGGAGTCTTCGGCACCGCCGGACTGGTGGAAGTGCTCTCCCGCCTCGGTGACGTGTTTTCCTGCCTCCGGGCGTTGAAGAGCGCCATGCGCGACGACCCTCCGCAACTGTTCATCGCCGTGGATTTCCCCGATTTCAATTTCCGTCTCTGCCGCGAGGCCCGGCGCCTGGGCATACCGGTGGTCTACTTCATCAGTCCCCAGGTCTGGGCCTGGCGCCGGGGGAGAATCAAGACCCTGGCCAGGATGGTGGACCGGATGATGGTGATCTTCCCCTTCGAGGAGGAACTGTTCCGGGCCGGCGGCATCGATACCGTCTTTGTCGGCCACCCGCTGCTGGATGTGGTGGGTAGCGAACCGACCGACGCGGAACGCCGGCAGGCCCGGATGGACCTGGGACTGGATCCCGGTGACACGGTGGTGGCCCTGCTCCCCGGCAGCCGGAAGAACGAGGTGCGCCGCATCCTGCCCACCATCCTCGAGGCGGTCACCATGGCTGCGGCCCAGCGCCGCCTGCGTCCGGTACTGGTGCGGGCCGAGCACCTGAAGGATGACCAGGCCATGGACCGCCTGTTGGCTCACCGCTCGGTTCCCGGGCTGATGTTGCGCAGTGAAGGTGAGCTCTACACGGTGCTCCGGGCGGCCGACGCGGCGCTGGTGGCCTCGGGCACCGTGACCCTGGAAACGGCGCTCCACCTGGTACCGCTGACCGTGGTCTACCGGGTGAGCCCGCTGACCTACCTCCTGGGCCGGGCCCTGGTCCGCCTGGAGCACTTCGCCATGGTCAACCTTATCGCCCGGCGCCAGGTGGCCGTGGAACTGATCCAGGGCGACCTCACACCCCGACGGCTGGAGTCCGAACTTTCACGACTGCTGGACCCGGCCACCGCCGCCGGTATCCGTTCCGACCTGCGTGACGTGCGCCAGCGCCTCGGCTCCCCCGGGGCCTACCGCCGCTGCGCGGAGCAGGTGCTGGACCTGCTGTCAAATCCTCCCGCTCCCGGCGCCCCGGGTACATAAAAACGAGGGCCCTTCCCCGGTCTCCGGGGAAGGGCCCTCGATGGGTCTCAAGCGCAGGCCTGGCGGCCTTGCTACTCCGACATGTAATGGGCCATCAGGATCTTGGCCACTTCGGGACGTGAGAACTCACCCGGCAGGTCCTCGCCATTGGAAAGCATCTCGCGGACCTTGGTGCCGGAGAGGAAAACGTAGTCTTCCTTGGTGTGGTCCGGATGGTCCCGCATCATCACCACCTTGTTCAGTTTCTTGGAGTAGGCGGTGTGGTCGGCCTCGAAGACCTGCAGCTCCAGGGCCCCCTCGGGAACCTCGTCGTGGAAGATGGCCTGGGCGTCGAAACCGCCGTAGTAAGAACCAACACCGGCGTGGTCCCGGCCGACGATGAGATGGGTGCAGCCGCAGTTCTGGCGGAACACGGCGTGGAGCACCGCCTCCCGGGGGCCGGCATAGAGCATGTCGTACCCGTAGCCGGTGACCAGAACGGTGTTGGGCGGGAAGTAGATCTCCACCATCTTGCGGATGGCAGCGTCACGGACGTCGGCGGGAATGTCGCCCTTCTTCAGCTTGCCCAGCAGCATGTGGATCAGGATGCCGTCGGCGTCCAGCTGCTCGTAAGCCATCCGGCACAGTTCTTCATGGGCCCGGTGCATCGGGTTGCGGGTCTGGAAGGCGACAATCTTTTCCCAGCCCAGGGCCGCCATCTCCTCGCGGATCTGGACGGCGGTGCGGAATGTTTCGGGGAACTCGGTGGCGAAATAGGAGAAGCTGAGCACCTGGATCGGACCGGATACGGCGAACTTGCCCACGCTGTTGAAAGCGGCCACGCCGGGGTGCTCCATATCGTCGGTGCGGAAAATCTTCTCGGTCATCTGCGCCATCTGCTGGTCGGTGAACTCCTCGATGGCTTCCACGTCCTGGATGGCGATCACCGGGTTGCCGTCAACGTTGGGGTCGCGCAGGGCGATCCGCTTGGCGCCCTGGATGGCCGAGACGTCCTCCAGCATGTTGAGCACCGGCACCGGGAAGAAGAGGCCGCCGGTGGTAACCATCTTGTCCGCCACCGCCAGCGCATCGGCGGCGTTCATGTAGCCGGTGAGCGGGTTGAAGTAGCCACCGCCCAGCATCACGGCGTTGGCCGCCGCGGCCGAACAGACCACCACCGTTGGGAGTCCTTCAGCTTCGGCCAGCAGTTCCGCTCTTTTGGCGTCATCCGCCACGTACAACGGGTTGAGCTTTTCCGAACCATGGGGCTTGATCATGCACTTGCTCCTCACTGATGAGTAAATAACTCACGTGTTGCCTGTGCGTATCACAGGCAGCGTTCCCAGAGACCTTGAAATCCTCGACAGATAGACATGTCAGCGCCCGTGCCGGCGCCCCCGGTCAGCCCTGACGGGCCTTGCCGGTGGTGCCCAGCAGGCACGGGTGAAGACGGTGAAAGACATCGGATATATAGACCATTCCGCAGACCCGCTGACCGCAGATCACCGGTATCCGGCGAATGTGGTGCTTGGTCATCAGGTCGATTATTTCAGCAATGTTGCTCTCCGGCTCCACGGTGATTACCGCGGGGTTCATGATCTCCTTGACCTGCATCTTTTTCGCCCGCTCGCAAGCGGCCTGGAACTGGCCGCTCCAGGCCAGCCCCACCGTGTCGGCCCACATTTTCTTGAACGGGGGCCGGACATGGTGCAGGATGTCGCTCATCGAGATCATCCCGGCCAGCTTGTCCCGGGCGTCCAGAACCAGCAGGCCGAAAATTCGCCGCCCCTGCTGCCCGTGGCGGGTGAAACGCATCAGTCGGATCGCTTCCTGAACGGTGGCCTCGGGGCGGATGGTCTCGTACTCATCCACCATCAGGTCTCTGGCCAGCATGGTCATCGCTCAGATCTCCACCAGGGCTGCGGGTTCAGGGACCCGTGGTCAGAACATCTCGATGTAGCCACAGGGACATTCCTCGGCGCACTTCTTGCAGCCGTCGCACAGTTCCAGCTTGAAGGCGTAGTCACCGCCGGGCTGGTCCGGTTTGACCACCGCCGCCGGGGTGCAGTACATCCAGCAGCTCTCACAGTCCATGCAATGGCCGCAGCTCATACAGCGCTTGGCCTCCTCGATGCCGTCCTCGCGGCTCAGCCCCAGCGCCACCTCCTTCTCCATCCCGTTTTCGAACCGCTCCGCCACCGGCAGCTCAGGCACTTCGTGACGCTCCAGCTTCTCGTAAAAACTGAGTTTCATCTTCTCGTGCTTGATCACCGCATAGTCGGCCCACGGTCCGCGGGGCCGCTCCTCAGCGCGCAGGTTGGCGTCGATGGTGATCGCCGCCTCCTTGCCGTGAGCGATGGCCTGGATCACCGTGGCCAGGTCCAGGGCATCGCCACCGGCATAGATGTCGTCGAATTTGAGCATTTTCTGGTGCTGGTCCACCTTGAGCCAGTCGCGGCCTTCGCGCAGGAACTCCAGATTGTCAAAGTCCGGTTCCTGGCTGATGGCGGCGATGATGGTGGTGGTCTCCACTGAAAACTCCGACCCCTCCTGCGGCACCGGGCGGCGGCGGCCCGATTCGTCAGGCTCGCCCAGCTCCATGCGGATGCAGGTCATGGCCACGGCCTTGCCGTTGTCGTCCAGCTGGATGCCCGCGGGTGCGGCGAGGAAATCGATCTGGATCCCCTCGTCCTGGGCCGCGGTCACCTCGTGGGATATGGCCGGCATCTCCTCGATGGTCCGCCGGTAGATGATCCGGACATCTGCACCGAGGCGCCTGGAAGCCCGGGCGGCATCGATGGCGCTGTCGCCGCCGCCGATGACGATCACCTTGTCCCCCACCTCGACCTTCTCCCCGGAGTTCAGGCGGTGCAGGAAGTCGGCGCCCGTCCAGACATTTGCCGCCTCCTCCCCTTCCACCCGCAGCTGCCGGCCCTTGTGGGCCCCGATGCCCATGAACACGGCCTTGTAATCGTTCTTCAGCTCATCGTAGCTGATATCGGTGCCCACCGCGGTGTCGCACTTCAAATCGACCCCCAGTTCGAGGATCTTCGCCACTTCAGCGTCGATGATGTTGCGGGGCAGCCGGTAGGGAGGGATGCCGTAGCGCAGCATGCCGCCGGCCCGGGGAAAACCCTCGAAGACGGTCACCGGGTATCCGCGTCGCGCCAGGTGGAACGCACAGGACATGCCGGCCGGACCGGCACCCACCACTGCAACCTTCTCCTCCCTCTTTTCTTCGGTGAGCCGGGTCAGTTTCAGACCCTGCTCGATGCCGTAGTCGCCCACGGCGCGCTCGAAGGCGTTGATCCCCACTGCACCGTCAACTTCGGTGCGGTTGCAGGCACCCTCACAGGGGTGGGGACAGACCCGTCCGCAGACGGAGGGAAAGGGCGAGGTCTCGGTGAAGGTGAACCAGGCGGCTTCCAGCGACTGCTCGTAGGTGCGGCCCTGCTTTTCTGACGAGGCGACCACCCGCAGCGCTTCGCGGATATTGTTGTTGTTCGGGCACTTGTCGGTACAGGGCGGGGTCTTCTCCACGAATTTGGGCCTGAGGTCGGATTTGCCGCCCCCCGATCCGCCGGCCGAACCGCCGCCGAATCTCGATGCGCCGTACTTCTTCTTTTTCTTTTTCTTGACCATCTTCGCCATTTGCAGGTCACCTCAGTTTCTGTTCGTGTAAGCGCCGGCAGCGGGTAGCGCCCGCCCCGGCCCTGCTCGGTCAACAACTCGCTACTCGTTAATCACCGTACTCTCTTTTCTGAACCGCCGGGCAGCGCCAACCAGTCCCGCCGCCCAGGCCGGCGTGCCCCGGGCGTGCAGGTGAAGATAGGTGGCCAGCACGTTGTCCCTGACCAGCCCGTCCCGCCCGCTCACCGCTCCGGAGCCTCGAAGCACCTTGAACACCGTCCGGGGGTCGACTCCCTGTTCCACTACGCGAGAGTAGTGAAACTCGTGTCCGGTGAGCTCGGTGCCCACCGGGAAGAACGGGTTGTCGCGGTCCACCCCCACCCGGCAATATCCGTGCCCGGCCGGTCGCTGCTCCAGTTCCACGGTCACCGGCAGCACACCGGCCATGGGATACTCCCGGCCCTGCCAGCGCAGTGCACGGGCGAGGTAAATCAGCCCGCCGCACTCGGCATAGACCGGCAGCCCCAGCCCGACCTCTTGCTCCAGGGACTGGAACAGCCCCCGGTTGCCGGCGATGCGTGAAGCGTGGGTCTCCGGAAACCCTCCGCCGATATAGAGCGCATCCACGGACCGGGGTAGCCGGGTGGACTCCAGGCTCGACAGCGGCAGCAGTTCCGCCCCCAGCTTCTCCAGGGCTTCGAGGTTCTCCGGGTAGTAGAAGGTGAAGGCCGAATCGCTGAAGTAGGCAATCCGGACCCCTTCCCCACTGCTCGTCGTCTCTCCAGGCCCTGATCGCTCCGGCAGGTCCAGCGGAAGCGCCTGGCGGGCCAGGTCCAGGGCGGCGGCGCAATCGACATAGCGGCCGATGATGCCGGCCAGCCGCTCCTCCATCTCCACAACACGGTCGTTTTCCGCCGGGGTGACCAGCCCCAGATGACGATCGGGGAGCAGGCTGCCCTCGGGCAAAACCGGCAGTGCCCCCACAACCGGCAGGTCACATATCGATTCGATCGATTCCCTGACCACCCTTTCGTGACGCGTCCCGGCCACCCGGTTGAGCACCACCCCGGCGATCTTCAGCTCGGGATCCAGCGCCCGGCACCCCAGCAGCCAGGCGGCCACGGTACGGGTCACCTTCCGCACACCAACCACCAGCAGCACCGGCGTGTCCAGCAGCTTGGCCAGTTCGGCGCTGCTGTGCCGCCCGCCGGCGTCGATCCCGTCGAACAGTCCCCTGTTTCCTTCCACCAGGGCCGCATCCACGCCCCGGGAATGGGTGAAAAAGGCGGAACGCACCTCAGCGTCACCCATCAGGAACGTATCGAGATTGCGACAGGCCGCACCGGACAGCCGGGCCAGCCATGCCGCGTCGATATAGTCGGGACCTTTTTTAAACGGAGCGATGCGCAGGCCGTCACGGCGCCAGGAGGAAAGAAGGCCGAGGGAGAGAAGTGTCTTACCCGAATCACCGCCCATTCCGGCGATCATAACTCGTGGGCAGTGTTCTCGCATCTCCGGCTCCGGCGCCGGGCCCGTGGTCCCGGGCCCTCCGCAAACCCGCGCGGGCAACGGCGAAGGTGGGCCCACACCCCTGCAGGAGCGGAGGGAAAATCAGCCGGCGGGACCCCCGCGGGAGCCCCGCCGGCCAGCATACGCTAGTCGTTCGCAGCGCCTTCCTTGTGCGGCAACTGGACCGAAGTTCCGCCGAAGTATCCGTAGACACAGCGGCCGGAGTCCATCAGCGTCCGCAGAGCAGTCTTGCAGGTCTTCTTGTCCGCGTCGAACTTGGCCATCATGGCCTTGACCAGGTCGCCCGGCTTGTAGTTCCGCTTGCCGGAGGCGTCTTCGACCATCTTGAACATCTCGTCCGCAATCTGCTCGATGCTGACATCAGCCATGGTCTTGCCCCCTAGTATCTCAGGTGCGTGGACGTCTTGTAGGTCGTCCCTGCATGTTTGAAGTCATCGATGTGATACTTGGTGAACTCGATGCCGGTGAGGTCGAAGAACTTCGGCCAGCCGATCCGCTCGATCATCTCGCCCATCCGCTCGTAGGGTTTGGCGTTGTCGATGTAGACCTGGATGATATTCTTCACCGCTTCGGTCACTTCGGGCCAGCGCGGCGGATTGTTGGGAATGAAGGGAATGGCCAGCTTGGAGAACTTCGGCTCGGACCGGGCGTTGGACACCTTGCCGCCAACCCAGATGGAGATACCGTCGTTCAGCGGGTCATTGAGCGGCATCGAGGGGCAGACGGTGTAGCAGTTCGCGCAGAACATGCAGGCGTCCTCGTCCACCTCCACCGTCTCCTTGCCGTCCACGGTGGCCGGCCGGATGGCGCCGGTGGGACAGGAGGCCACGGTTGTGGGGATCTCGCAGATCTTGTCCAGGTTGTCATTGTCGATCCTCGGCGGGCGGCGGTGCACACCGAGAATGGCGATGTCCGAGCAGTGCACCGCACCGCACATGTTGAGACAGCAGGCCAGGGCGATACGGATCTTGCCCGGCAGCCTGGTTTCGCTGAAGTACTCGTGCAGCTCGTCCATCACGCACTTGACGATGCCCGAGGCATCGGTGGCCGAGGAGTGGCAGTGCACCCAGCCCTGGGTGTGGACGATGTTGGAAATACCGTTGCCCATGCCGCCGATGACAAAGAACGGATCCTTGTTCAGGTCGTCGATCAGCGGCTGCAGTTTCGATTCGTCGCTGACCAGGAATTCCACATTGTTGCGGCTGGTGAAGCGCAGATAGCCTTCGCAGTGCTTGTCGGCCAGGTCGCAGATGTCCGTGATCCGGTCCACGGAGAGGATCCGCGGAGAGGCCACGCGCACGGTGTACAGCTTGTCCCCGGATTCGGCCACGTGATACATGATGCCCGGGGTGACGATCTCGTGATCCTTCCACTTGCCCAGGTTCTCTTTGATCATCGGCGGCAGCATCTCGCTGTAGTGCGGCGGTCCGATATCGGTAATTCTTTTGGCGGGTTCGTCAGCCATGGAAAACCTCCATTTGCTCTATCTTAAACTGAAATCTCCTACGTAAGTCGATCCTGGTGGAGCGACGATCTATTCCTCGTCGTCCTCGTCATCGTCCTCGTAATACTCTTCGAAGAAGATGTAGGGGTTGGTCCGGGGATGCACGATCATCTCCGGAATCGGGTCCACCTCGATCTCGTCGAGGAAGTTCCCCAGGCCGATCCGCTGGATCATCTCGCCGATCCGCTCACGGTTCTTGCCGTTCTCACCCCAGAAGTCCCACATCCTCTCGACGAGGTCCATCAGTTCGGGATAGGGATCCTCACCCTCCTTGGGCGTTTCCAGCTTGATGAAGGGCACGATCACCGAGGAGAGCAGCGCGCCCTCGACGATGGGGGCCTTGGAACCGACCAGGATACAGGCGCCGCGATCATCGCCGGGAGCCAGTGCGTGGTGCAGCACGTTGATGCAGTGCATGCACTTGGTGCAGTTGGCGTTGTCGATGTCCAGGGTTTCGCCGTCGAACTTCATGCAGCCGGTGGGACACATGTCGACCACGTCGGACTGGATGTCTTTGCCCTTGTCGATATACTCGCTCTTCAGGGCGGCGGCATCGATCTTGATCTCGTCCCGCCAGGTGCCGATGATCGACATGTCGGCGCGGGCGATGGAGGCCACGCAGTCGTTGGGGCAGCCGGCCATCTTGAACTTGAACTTGTAGGGGAACGGCGGACGGTGCATCTCGTCCTGGAAGTCCATGGTCAGCTGGTAGGTCAGGGCCAGGGTGTCGTAGAGCGCCCACTCGCAGCGGCCCGGTCCCACGCAGCAGCTGGGAGTCCGCATGCAGGACCCGGAACCGCCGAGGTCGAACCCGTTCTCGGTCAGCTCGGAGAAGATCGGCTCCAGCTCTTCGGTGCGCGTGCCGAGGAAGACGATGTCGCCGGTGGAGCCGTGCATGTTGGTCAGGCCGGAACCGTGGCGGTCCCAGATGTCGCAGAGCAGGCGCAGTTTCTCGGTGCTGTAGAACCAGCCGGAGGGCTGGTTGACCCGGATGGTGTGGAAGTGGGACACCTCAGGGAACTCTTCGTTCTGGGCGGAATAGCGGCCGATCACGCCGCCGCCGTAACCCATCACGCCAACCAGGCCGCCATGCTTCCAGTAGCCGATCTTGTCGCGATACGATTTCTCCAGCTGGCCCAGCAGGTCGGCGGCCATCGGCTTGCGCTCGGCCATCCGCTTGATCTCGGTCACGAAGCTGGGAAAGGCACCCTTTTCAAGCTCGTCCAGCAAGGGGGTGTCGTATTTCTTCGGTTCAGCCATCACAACTCCCTTCTCGGTTTTCTCTCATCTTCGGGAATACGTCAAATACCTGAATGCCGTTTACACACAGCCGGTGGGCTTGGGCAGACCAGCCACCTTGCAGGCACCCTTTGCCGGGCCGCTGGGGAACAGTTCGTAAACGGTCTTCAGCGAGAAGCCGGTGGCCTTGCAGAGCTTGCGGATCATGGGGGCGATACCGAACTGCAGGTAGTAGTCCCGGAGGTAGCGGACCAGCTTCCAGTGGTCTTCGGTCAGTTCGTCGACACCCTCGGTCTTGGCCAGCGCCGCGGCGATGTCGTCGTTCCAGACATCGGGATTCTGGATGAACCCGTCCTCGTCGACCTCGATCTCCTGTCCATCGAATTCAAAAACTGGCATCTATAAACTCCTTTTGATGAGCGCCCGAGGCGCCAAATCCAAGATTGAAATAATGCCCGATTCAAAACACGGTACATGAAAATCCAACTCTATGGAGACCGTTTATACTCCAAGCGTGACCACCTGTCAAGCATTTCGACCAACGCGGTGAATATTCTGTTGCAAAATATGTTGTTATCACAAAAGGCAGCAATGTGGCATGAGGTTTAATAATATTACTTGTAACACTTTACAGCTTTATATCAAAAAGTCATGCCCGGGTCAGGGAAGTGCAACATCGCGTTGCTTGTGACCTGATTGTGGCCCGGAATCGGGCCAGAGGCAGGGTATTGTCCCCCGGCAGCGGGCGAAACGGTCCCGGTTTCAGCAGAGACCGAAGGATTTCATCTTTCTCCAGAGGGTGGAACGGTCCATTCCCAGGGCCTGGGCCGCTTCCGAACGGCGCCAGTGGGTTTCCTCCAGGGCGCGGAGGATCCGGGTCCGTTCATCGTCCTCACCGGAATCGTCGCTGGGAACCAGCGAGCTGATGATCTCCGGTGGCAAATCGTTGAGGTTGATCGTCGTTCCCGAGCAGACCGATACCGCGTAGTCGAGGACGTTACGCAGTTCTCGAACGTTGCCGGGCCAGGGGTAGCGGACCAGGGCCCGCAGGGCGCCGGCGGATATCTTCTTCGCCTGGGTTTCACCGATCCCCGAGACGTCCTGGCTCTTGAGAAAGTGGACCACCAGCAGTTCGATGTCCAGTCGGCGGTCGCGCAGCGGCGGGATGTTGATCACGATTCCGCACACGGCGTCATAGAGGTCCTTGCCGATGCGTCCCTCTTGCACCAGGGATTCGAAATCCTCGTTGAAGGCGCAGATCATCCGCACGTCGCTTTCGATACTGTTCTTGCCGCCCACCTTGGTGAATTCCCCGGTCTCGAGAAACCGCACGAGCTTCTTCTGCAGCGGCCGGGGCAGCTTTTCCACCTGGGCCACGTACAGCGTACCCCGGTGGGCCAGTTCCAGCTGCCCGACCTTGTCGCGCACCGCCCCGGGCAGGGCGCCCTTGAGATGCCCGAAAAACTCGCTCTCCAGCAGGTGCTCGGGAAGCAGGCCGCAGTCGATGCTGCGCAGCTGGCCCTCGGACCGAACACTCTTGCGGTGCAGGGTCCGGGCGACGATATCCCGCCCGGTTCCGGCCTCCCCCACCAGACAGACCGGAGTGTCGATTTCGGCCAGCCGGTCGATGAGATAGAAGATGTTCTGCATCGCGCTGGAACGGCCGATCATCTCGTCCAGCTGCCCGCTGCGCATCTGTTCCAGGGCCAGCTTTTCCTCGGCCCGCATGTCGCGCAGGATGATGATCCCGCCGCTGAGCTTGCCCTCCATGAAGATCGGCACCACCGACTCGGTGACCGGAATGCTGTCGCCGCCGGCGCCGCTGATCCGGGTGGGCAGCCCGGGCTGCCTGGTCCGGTGATCGGCCAGGTGCTGCATCGGGCACTGCTCCTCGCAGAGCGGGTTGCGCAGGATGTCGCAGCACTTGGCGCCGATGGCATCCTCCACCGCTACCCCGCTGATCTCCGAGGCCTGACGGGAGAAGCTGATGATCTGCAGGTCACGGTCGATGGCCACCGCCCCTTCGGACACCGCGCCGATCACCGACTCCAACAGACGTTTCTGCGAATCGAAACGCACCTGCTCCCGGGCCAGACTCTGGCTGGTCTGCTCCTCGATGGAGATGTCGCGGATGGTTTCCACCGCGCCGAGGATCCGCCCCCGGCGGTTGCGGAACAGCAGACCGTTCTTCAGCACCGGGATCACCCGCCCGTCCTTGGTGGCAAAAATGCCTTCCAGGTTGTTCATCGAACCCTCCTGGAACAACGGGCAACCCTTGGGGCAGTTGTTGCACCGCTCGTCGGCACAGCAGTTCTTGCCCAGCACGTCCCCGGGGGTGAACCCGGTCATCTCCTCCGCCCTTCCGCTCCAGTAAATGATCCGGCGGTCCTCGTCCATGACGAACATGGCGTCGGGGATCACGTCGGCCAGGCCGTCCCAGAGGGAGCGGGAAGGAAAGGAATCGCGCAGTTTTTTCTCCAGGCTGCGGAGCTGTTCCACTTGGATGCTGTTCTTCATCGGTGTTTCAGGTCCTCAGACCTCCTCCCTGCCATTGACCCGGGCGTGCAGCAGCGCGGTGAGCCGGTAGGCCAGGTGGGCCATTTTGGAATAGGGCGCATAGACGAAGAGTGACCAGATGATAACCAGGTGCACATAGTAGACCGGATAGGCCACGGCAGCCACGCCCACCAGCCGGGCCGCCTCGGTGAGCAGACCTGTGACCACCACCAGCAGCAGCAGCACGAGGAAGGACCAGTCAAAGTAGGTGCTGCCCCGGGCGGTGTCACGTTTTTCGAAACGCTTGAAGATCAGCACCAGCAGGCCGCTGAGCATGGCCAGGGCACTGAGGTTGCCGAGGATCTTGAACGGGTTGGTCTGGGCCATGGGATAGGGCAGGTGCAGCAGGATGTAAACGATGGCCACGGCGGTGACCAGCAGCAGGCCGGCGAAACCGAAAACCACCCCCAGGTGGGACAGTTTGCGATAGTGGTCGTCGGTGCACTTGCCGAAACGGCTGTGCGCAATGAACTCCAGCAGCAGCCCGATCAGCGAGCCGATCAGCGGTTTGCGATCCGCCCCGGTTGCCGGGGCCAGCCGGTCCATGTCGTTCCAGAAGCGGCGCAAACCGACGAACAGCGCCCCGCAGGCGACAAAGAAGAAGATGGTGAAGCTGCCGTTGAGCCAGGCGTGGGGAAACATCTTGGCATATTCCACCTCGTGGCCGCCCAGCTCGATCACCCCGCCGGCGTACAGCAGAATCAATATAAGCCCGATGACCAGCGACGGGATGGCCAGCAGCAGCGGCAGCATGCCGGGTTTGTTGACCATCCGGGCCAGGGCCCGGGGTACCGCGTAATGCTCGATGCTCAGCTGCCGTACCGCCGACATCACGTCCGCCGGCTTGGCGCCTCGCGGGCAGTGCACGGTGCAGTCGTTGCACTGGTGGCAGAGCCAGACGTCGGGATCGCCGATCAGCCGCTCCTGCAGCCCCCACTGGGCCCAGATCATCTCCTTGCGCGGAAACGGCTTGTCCACCGGCGCCAGTTCGCACACCGCCGAGCAGGTGGCGCACTGGTAGCATTTCATCACCTCCGACCCGCCGGCGCGGATCACGTCGTTGGCGAACTGGAGATCTGCTGTGGTACTCATTGTCCCTGCCCTACATGCCCTTGAAGGGGTTCATGCCGATCTCTTCGATCATTTCCATGAACTCCTCGATCAGGGTGACCACCTTCCGGTAGTCGGTGATTTCCACCTGGTGCAGCTGGACGCGCTCGTTCTCCATGGACATCTGCTGCAGGGTTTCCTTGATGTTGTCACCGCGGGTGTTCATCAGCTCGCTGCCCTTGATGTAGTGGCACTGGTAATCGTCACCCCACTTGCAGCCCAGCAGCAGCACACCGTCAAAACCCACCGAGATGGCTTCCTTGATCCAGACCACGTTGCAGCTGCCGAGGCAGCGCACCGGGATCACCCGCACGAAACCGCTGTAGGACAGGCCGTGGTTTGCCGCCCGCTCCAGGGCCGGCAGGGCGTCGTTCTCGCAGGCCAGCACCAGCACCCGGGGCTTCTCCTCGTACTCGTCGGGCACCTCCACGGCCTTGATCATCTCGGCCACCGGCGCCACGCCGTAGTCGGGGAAATTGATGATCCGTTCCGGGCAGGCGCCGAGACAGATGCCGCAGCGACGGCAGCGGGTGACGTTGTATTCCGGCGTTCCCTTGGCGTCCTCGTTGATGGCGCCGAAGGGGCACTCCTCGGTGCAACGCTTGCACTGTGTGCAACGCTCGAGGGAGAAGTGCGGGAAGGACACATCGCCGGCCCGGGGGTGCACCGTCTCGCCGCGGGAGAGCATCTCCACGGCCTGGATCGCTTTCAGCGCGGCGCCCATGCCATCCTCGGCGGCGCTGTTGCCGTTCATCGGCGAGCGGACCGCCCCGGCGGCGTAAACGCCGGTGCGCCGGGTCTCGTAGGGGAAGCAGATGAAATGCGAGTCGGGGTAGCCGTGCTTCAGCGCCGGCATGTCCGGACCCTGGCGGTAGTTGAGATTGAGAATAGCCGTGCCTTCGTGGCTGGCCAGCTCTTCCACCCGCTTCACCGAGTCCTTGTACTTGGCATCTTCCGGCCCCTTGGCCACGATGGCCTTGGAGTCTTCCAGCTTGCGGATCGCCTCGCCGTCGGCGGCCACAGGGACCATGCCGGAGTTGAGGACCAGCATGTCCACCTCGACGGAGATCTCCTCGCCGATCATCGTGTCCTTGACCTGCAGGGTCAGGCCACCGCCACTCTCGGCCACCGAATCCACCGATCCGCGGGTGAGGAAGACACCGGGGTCCTCCTGGACCCGGCGATAGAAATCTTCGAGCTGGCCGGGTGTGCGCAGGTGCTCGAAGAAGACGTAGGCCTTGGCGTCCTCGCCCTGTTCGCGCACGTATAGCGCCTGCTTCAGTGCGTTGAGCGACATGATCGCCGAGGCGTAGGAGAAGGTCTCGGGATTTCGGGAATCGCCGCACTGAACAAAAGCCACGTTCTTCACCGCGGCGCCGTCCGACGGACGCTTGATGCCCCCGTTGGCCGCCATCTCCTCCAGCTGGTGGTTGGTGATCACGTTGGCCAGTTTTCCGTACCCCAGGTGCTCGAAATTTTCCGGCTCGGCCGGGCGGAACCCGGTGGCCTGGACAAAGGTGCCCACCTCCAGCGTTCCGGCGCCGTCACCGTCGAGGGTCACCGTGAACAGGCCCGGGGCGCCAAGGGTCTCCTTGATCGTGGTTCCGCTGTGCACGGTGATGTTCTGGTGGGCGGTGACCGCCTGCACCAGGGCCTCGATGCCGGTTTCCTCCAGCTCGCGGTACGGCGGGCGGGTGGGGATGGAGCGGTGCAGCTTTTTCATGTAGCCGCCAAGTTCCTTTTCCTTCTCCACCAGCACCACCTGGTAGCCGGCATCGGCGGCCTCCCGCGCCGCGGTGAGGCCGGCGATGCCGCCGCCCACCACCATGATGGTCCTGCACAGGCGGTCATGCTCCTCGAATAGCGCGGCGGGGCTGGTCTTTTTCACACGGACGATTCCCATGCGGAGGTAGTCCTCCGCCATGGCCTGGGTGTCCTCGTCGCCGGCGGGATGGGTCAGCACAACCCACTCCAGCAGGTTGACTGTTTCCACCGCGATACCGTCGGGCAGGTCGCCGGCAGCGTAGGACCGGCCGGAGCGTCCGGCCAGCACCACATGGGTCAGCTGCTGCTCAACGGCGGCGGCCCGCAGCTTCTGCAGGTCCTCCGCGGCACAGGAATCGATGGTTTCACAGACGGCTGCCTTGTACTCACCGGTGGCCACCTTCTGCAGCGCCTCCACATCCAGCGCTTCGCCGATGCCGTATCCGGTGCAGATGAATACTCCGAGTTTCTCTTCCACGGCTATCTCCTCACGTCCTGGATGGCCTTCAGTACGGCCGCAGTGGCATCCTTTACCGAACGGGAAACCTCGGTGGGCTGCCGGGCGCAGCCCACGGCGTAGATCCCGTTGCGCTCGGCGCCGGGAACGATGAACCCGTAATCATCGGTTTCCACGTCGGCGCCGGGGACCGGGGCATCGGCGTTGTTGGGCACCACGCCGGTGGCCAGGACCACCAGGTCAAAGGACTCCTTGAGCAGCTTGCCGCCCACGGTGTCTTCCACCAGCAGTTCCAGCCTCTCCCCTTCCACGTTCACCTTGGCCACCTTGCCCTTGACGAAGCGGACCTTGTCGTCCTGCAGCAGGTCGTAGTAGAACTCCTCGTGACGGCCGATGGTCCTGATATCGATGTAGAAAATGGTTACCTCGGCGTCAGGCAGTTGTTCGCGGACGTAGCGCGCCTGCTTCAGCGATCCCATACAGCAGACCGCGGAACAGTACGGCAGGTTGTTCACATCCCGCGACCCGGCGCACTGGACAAAGGCCACGCTTTTCGGCTCGGCGCCGTCGGAGGGCCGCTGGATCTTGCCGCCGGTGGGTCCGGTGAACGAGGCCAGCCGTTCCATTTCCACGTTGGCGATAACATCCGGACTCTCGTTGTAGCCGAGAATATCGAGGTTCGAGGCGTCATAGGGCCGCCAGCCGGTGGCGATGATCACCGCCCCCACCTTGAGTTCCACGGTCCGGGGCTGCTCGTCGAGGTCGACGGCACCCTGTGGTTCGGCGGCTCCCAGCGCCGCCAGCTCATCGGCGCTCAGCGTGTCCCTGTCCAGGACGTGCAGCGGCGGATAGGCCATGTCGTGGGGCAGGCGCAGCGCCTTGACCTTCTGCAGGCCGAGGTTGAAACTGTCGGGCACTTCGCTGCTCACCGCGTCCAGGTGGGCCGAACTCACCGGCTGCTTGCCGGTGACATACCGCGGATTGACCGTGATCGAAACGTCATAGGACCCGCGGCTGCCGGCAATGCTGTTCACCTCGGCCAGGGTCAGGACTTCGATTCGGGGGTTGTTCCGGATCCGGCGGAAGTTCACTTCCATGCCGCACGTCGGCGGGCAGAGTTTGGGAAAATACTGATGAAGCCTCATCACCCGGCCTCCGAGGGAGGCTTCCCTCTCCACCAGGATGACCTTGTAGCCCACCTCCGCCGCTTCCACCGCAGCGGTGATGCCGGCGATGCCGCCCCCGATGACCAGGATGGCGCCATTGCCGTTGCCTGCCGTCTGATTGTTCACCTCGCAGTTCCTCCCGTTAGGGGTTGCCTCTTACCTTTCGGGGATCAGTCCTTCTCCTCGAAGAACTCCTTCTCCCGTTTCTTCATCTCTTCGAACTCCGGTTTCAACTTCATCGTCGGTTCGTAAAACAGCGCGTAGCGCAGGAAGTTGAAGCTGAATTTCATCATCGCCACGTCATCGGTCCTGATCTTGTCCACCGTCTCCTGCTCCACGTCGAACTTTTCGAGAAAACTCGATCCGAAGACAAACCGGCGGAAGCGGTCCAGGTCATAGGAGGCGTTGAAGAACATGTCCATCTTGGCCGGCGAGAGGTCGCCTTTTTCAAAATAGGGGTGCAGCGAAATGTCCTTGAACAGTTCCCCCGCCTCATCGGTACTCGCGGATCCCCTGGTCTTCGATCCAGCCGGCCACCGAGAATTCGTTGTCTTCCTCGAAGCCCTTGCAGTGTGACTCTTCCAGCAGGAAGTAGAACCGCTTGCCCTGCTCGGCTTCGTCACGCGGTGCGGCCAGCCCCAGGGGGTACATCCGGCAGGCCCAGGGCCGGTCCTCGTAAACCGTGCAGCCCTGTTGGCCAACGAACTGGCAGCGCTTGTCCTCGTGGTCCGACATCTTGAGCAGCGGCACCGGCTGCTTGACTTCCTTGTTGAAGGGCACCACGGCGTATCTGTCGAGGAATTCGCTGGAGCTGATGCCCAGGCGGTTTTTCAGCCGCAGGATGTCGTAGGGGGTCAAGACGATGTTGATGTCGGCGCAGCAGGCATTGAAGCAGGGCACGCCGGGGTTGCAGGAAAAGCGGAAACGGTCGCCGTAGTTCAGGCGGGGCGCATCCGACATGATCTTTTTCTTGAAATCGCTGGCCTCGTTCATCCAGTCACTCCTCGGAATCCCACTCTTCGCCCTCTTGCAGAATCAAGTCGCGCAGCGCCTGGGCCGACCAGACCGGCAGGGGTCCGGTGGTCCCGTTCACCGGGTCGACCATGAAACGGTACGAGGCGTGGGCTTCGTATTTTTCGGCCATCCACTTCCAGCCGCGGACGAAGTAGGGACATTCGTCGTTGAAGCAGGCCAGGTGGATGTTGCCGCCCCACGAAGTGTTGGGCGGCGTGCGAAACGGCAACAGGGCCGATTGGCAGTGGGGGCAGGTCTGGGGTGTCTGTTCTGTCATTCTTCACCCGAAATCAGACTGACGCCGGTACGGATCAGGGAACCTGGTTGGGCACCGTCCGGGTCAGTTGTGAACAAACATCGATGCTCCTGGCCGGGGCCAGAAGCACCGATGTCCACCCGCAACCGCCGCGGACACGGCCGAGCCGTGTTAAAGAGAACCCCCCGGGCACGCAGGGCGCGCCCGGGGGGCTGAAAAGCAATGGCCGTGTGGCTAGTCGATGATCGAGTAGATGGGCCGCTTGATCATCTCCCACTCACCGGACGCCGGATCCATCTTGCAGTTGACGAACAGCTTCCAGTTTTCCTCGTCCATGGTCGGCATGTCGGCGCGGAAATAGTATCCGGGCCAGCGGGTCTCTTCACGGAACATCAGGGTCCGCACGTGAGACTCGGCCTGCATGGCGCGGTGCAGGTTTTCCCAGCAACGTTCCAGCTCGTAGTTGTCCTCGGCGGCGAGCTTCTCGGAGTCTTCCTTGAGGAAGGTCAGCAGCTCCATCGCCCGGTCGAGCATTTTGTTGTTGGTGGAGAAAGCCGCGGAAACGCCGCCGGCGTACTCGTCCATGATCTTCTGCAGACGATACATGAACTGCCGGGGCCGAATGTAGTTGGGGTTGACGTTGGGATCGGTGGTGGCGCCCTTGTGCTCTTCGAAGGTCACCATCGGCTTGAACACCGTCTCACGGAGCTGCTGGATGGTGGCGTCGTCCACCACCGGAGCCGTGTTGTTCTCGAGGATGTACTTGATCGCGGCCTTGCCGGCGATACGACCCTCGGCGTGGGAGCCGGAGGAGAATTTGTGGCTCGAAGCGCCGGACGCGTCGCCAATGGCGAAGAGGCCGGGAGTGGTGGTCAGGCCGTAGCCGCCCCAGAAATATTCACCCTTGGTCTCGGCGGTCTGCAGATCCTCGGAACCGGAGATCCAGGCACCGGAGGCGCCGGAGTGGGAACCGATGAAATACGGCTCGCAGGCAGCGATCTCGGAGGGTTTCTCTTCAGGGTTGACGTTGGTGGCCGCCCAGAGCATGGCCTGGGAGATGGTCATGTCGAGGAAGTCTTCCCAGGCTTCGCTCTCCAGTTCCTTGGACTTCTTCTTGAAGGCCTTGGGATCGTCCTTGTACTCGTCGGCGATCCGCTGCATCGCCTCTTCGGTCCTCATGTAGATCGGACCCTTGCCTTCGAAGATGTCCAGCATGCCGAGCCAGTTCCGCAGGTTGGCGGGGATGGGCTTGACCTTGCCGTAGGGGAGCCACTTTTCCAGCTCGGGGCGCCGCTCCACCATGTACTCGCCGTCGAAGGCGTTGGTGGCCCGGGACTTGAAGAGCAGGAACCACGCACCCACCGGACCGTAGGCATCCTTGAAGCGGATGGGGATGAAGCGGACTTCCTGGCAGGTCATTTCGGCGCCGGCGGCCAGGGTGAAGTAGGCGCTGGAACCGGTGTTGAACGGGGGATACCAGGAACGGCCGAAACCTTCACCGGTGGACCGGGGCTTGAACACGTGCACCGCACCGCCCATGGCACAGATGGTGGTTTTGGCTTTAAAAACGTAGAACTTCTCTTCACGGGTGGAGAAACCCACGGCGCCGACACATTTGCCGTCCTGAAGCAGGGGGCCGGTGATGAAGACGCGTTCGTAGATCTCGCCGCTGTCGCCCAGCTCGGCCATGGCGTTCTTGGCCGCCTCGGCCACGATGATCTTGTACGACTCACCGTTGATCATCAGCTGCCAGCGGCCTTCGTGCACGTAGTTGCCCTCGTCGTCCTTCCAGATGGGCAGGCCCCATTTCTCGAAGAGGTGCACCGAGGAGTCGACGTGGCGGGCGATGTCGTAGACCAGATCCTCGCGGCAGACGCCCATCAGGTCCTGGCGGACATACTTGATGTAGTCATTGGCGGTGTTGTCACCGGCGGCGATGCCCACATACTGGTTGATGGCGGAGAGACCCATGGCCACGGCGCCGGAACGGTCCATGGCGGCCTTGTCCACCAGGGTGATCTTCAGGCCGTTGGCCTTGGCCCAGTACGCGGCCTCGGTGGCCGCTCCGCAGGCGGACATTCCGCCGCCGGCGATGAGCAGGTCGGTTTCGACAACAACAGTTTCCCAGTTATTCATTGGTCTGTAACCTCCTGCTGCTACAGCTTGGCAATGGGCCCGCCGGCGGAGGCCGGCTCGGTGTAGAGTTCGGGGCTGTTGAGATCGCTGTGCGTCTCGAATCCGCCATCGGGAACGGCTTTGCCTTCCTCGGTGGTGCGGATGGGGAACTTGAACCGCTTCAGACTTCCGTCACGGAACTTGATCGTCCACATGATGGAGTCGGTGCTCCGCATGGGCACAACGCTGGCGCCCAGGGGCATGAAGTCGGCATAGCCGCGCACGTCGATGGCCTGGGTGGGGCAGATCTTGACACAGCACTGGCACTCCCAGCACATGTCCGGATCCTGGTTGTAGGCCTTCTCAGTGGCCTTGTCCAGCTTCATCAGGTCGTTGGGGCAGATATACTGGCAGGCCGTCTTGTCCAGAGCCTTGCAGCCATCGCACTTATCGGGAATGACATAACTTGGCATTATCAGCGTCTCCTTTAATTGCAAGTCTAACGATTCGATGGACTGAAAACACCCTTTTCTACTTTGGCGCCACCCCCTTCCCCAGGGCTATCTTTTCAGCCTGAATGTGGAATTCCTTGGGAAAAAGCCCCATAGTTTTCCTGAAATCTCGTCCCGATTGATTGACACCTTGTATATGAAATGAAGCTCTCTGAAAATCCTCCGGTTCCCCTGGCGGTCAGCCGAGGGAACTGGTACGAGTATCATTCACGACACAAATCAGCGCCAACTCTACCAAGAGCGATTTTGGTTGTCAAGGGGTTTCGGGAAAATGTTGCATATATTGTTGCATTGGATCGGAAGGAATCCGACAGCGAAGCCCTATTCATCTGAACCATATGCACTTAGAGCCAATCGCCCCACCCGGCCCAGCTGTCGCAACGTATCGTTGTCCGAATGGCGGCTTCTCCGCTGTACAGCGTGACGCCGGAGAGGAAACCTCCGGCCCCCTGAATCGGGGGCCGCGGGGCGTCCGCTTCCGGCGTCACGGCACGGAGTCCGGGTCAGTGCTGCTCCCACTCGATGAAGCCCGGGTTGGCGTCCACCATGCAGTTGACGATCAGTTCCACCAGCCCGTCATACATGATGGAGTGCTTCTCCCACAGATCGTAGTAGGCGAAGATGTCCCGCAGCTGGCCCTTGCAGTTGGAGCAGGGGGCGCAGACATACTTCTTGATCGACGGGTCCAGCTCGCCCTCGAAGGCGTTGAGCACCTGCTCGAGCTTCTTGCGGCCCGGAGACCTGGATCCGCCAGTCGGCGAAGTTGTTGCCGCTCATGATGGCGAACCCGCTGCCGCCGCCGCAGCAGTAGTTGTCGACGCCGTGGGGCGTCATCTCGCGGAACCGCGGGGCGATCTTGCGCAGGATGCGGCGCTGCGGCTCGACGATGCCCATCAGTCGCACCAGGTTGCAGGGGTCGTGCAGGGTCACCGGGAAGTCGTTGCGCTCCGGGTCGACCTTCAGCCGGCCGGACATGACGATCTCCTCCAGGGTCACCAGGCAGCTTTCCCGGGGGATGTTCAGGTCGCCGGTGAGCACCCGGTCGGCGATCACGGTCAGTGCCTTGTGGGCGTGCCCGCACTCGCCGAGGACGATCTTCTTCACGCCCAGCTTCTTCGCCGCCTCGGCGTGCTTGATCGCCACCCGGGCGAACTGGGCATCGTCGTACCAGAGGCCGTAGTTGATGCTGTCGTAACCGGCGATCTCGCTGGACATGGTCCAGCTCAGCCCGGCCGACTCGAAGATCACGCCGAAGGCCCCGGGGTTCAGCGGCCAGGCCATGATCTCGCCGGCGTTGTGGATCAGCAGGATGTCGGCCCCTTCCTTGTCCCAGGGCGTCTCCACGGTGATCCCGGTCTTCTCGGTGACGTCCTCGTCGATGAACTCCATGTTGTCCTTGACCACCAGGTCGTTCATCCCGGTGGAGGAGCCCACCTTGAGCTGCAGCACCGAGCCGGTCTCGTGGATTTCCTTGGCCGCGATGCCCATCTCCTGGCTGAACAGCTTGCGGATCTCGTGGCCGATCAGGCCGTTGTCCACGCCGATGGGACAGGTCTGGGCGCAGCGCCGGCAGAGGTTGCAGCGGTAGGAGAGCTCGGCCAGCCGGGCCACGGTGGTCCAGTTGAGCTCGATCTCGCCGTTGCGCCAGGCGGCCAGAATCCCGCCGCCGTTACCCTTGACATGGTTCTTGTAGAGCCGGCGGAAAACCTCCGAGCGGTAGGCCGGCCGGTAGATCGGGTTCTTGCCGCTGCCCTCGTAGATGTGGCAGGAGTCGGAGCAGGTGTGGCAGGAGGCGCAGTGGTCCATGGAGAGCAGCAGCGGCTGGAGAAAGGTCCAGTTGTTCTCCTTGGTGAAGAGCTTCTGCAGCCCGGAGAGGAACTTGGCGACCAGCTCGTCCTCCTCTTCCTTGGTCTCGGGCTTTGGCAGATTGAGGGCCACCGTGTCGTCCAGTGAGCACTCGTACTTTTCTTCCACTGTCTCTTTCAACGGCGGGAAGTCCGGCAGAGCCTCCGGCATCGTCCAGCGGCGCGGGGAGCGGCATGAAGTCCTCCTTGCGCAGCTCCTCGGACAGCCTGGCCGTTGGTTTCGAAATATCTCTGAATTTTACGCGTTTTTTTGTCATGCACTTGCTATTCCTCCCGCCCCGAAGACGTGACCACGTCGATCCAGTTTTTCTTCTTGCCGTCGCCGCGGATGTGCGGGGCGGACCAACTCACCGTGGACTTCAAGTTGCTTGGCAATCTTCTCGTCGAACCCGCTGCCCTCGAGGTTCGGTTCGTCGCTCCAGCGCACGTCGTGGTACGTGAACCACTTGGTGAAGAAGTGCGACATGTGGGTCAGCGGGATATAGGCCACCAGCAGCGAGGCCAGTACGATCTCCAGGCTTTGCAGCGCTGACAGCTGCGGGATCGCCGAACCGTCGAAGGTCAGCAGCCCCTGGAAAAAGCCCCGCAGGTTGGCGAAGTGCCGGTCCACCGTGAAGTGGGTGACCAGGGCCACCACCAGGGCGGCAATGAAGAAGAGCGAGGTTGAAGAAGTCGGCGCCGGTGGTGTATTCGCGGTAGTCGGCGTTGAAGGTCCGCCGCAGCAGCAGGGCCAACGCCCCGATAGAGGGCCAGGCCCATGCCGGCATAGCCCAGCACCATGGTCAGGTAGTAGACCAGCGCACCGAACAGGCCCCCGTCCGCCGTCACCTGGACGCCGGCCGCCGTGGCCACGCCGCCAACGGCGAGGAGGGCGATCAGCCCGGCCAGGAGGTAGAGGCCGAAGTGGAAGGGGAAGGTGCGGAACCAGTGCTTCCTGTTGTGTTCCCAGACACCGGCCAGCAGGATGATCTCCGGGATCATCACCTTCAATTCGGCCAGCTTCGACGTCTGCCGCGGCTTGGTCCACCACTCGTACTCCTCGAGATATGAACCGCCGTATTTGCCTTTCCCCTTCTCGTGCGGCACGGGGTAGACTTCCCAGCGCAGGTGAACCGGCAACCGGGAGAGCCGGATGAACCGGGTCAGCACGCTGGCGACGAAGACAACCAGCGACAGGCAGGTGACGATCAGAACAATACCCATGTTTTCCCTGTCCTCCAGTACTGCCGTTCCAGTGTTTACTGTTCGCACATAATAGATAACATATCTAGGGATTCCCTGCGTGAATAGGGGGAAACCCGAACTGCGAAAGGGGGGCGGCCGGACCGGCCCCTCCCCTCCCCCAGCGGTCAGTATTTCAGTTGCCCGCGCACCGAGAGCGCAATCTTGTACAGCACGGTGATGATCAGCATCCCGGTGGCGTAAATCGAAGCCGAGATCAGCAGCTCGGGCAGCGTGGGGGTATATTCGATGACCTTGCCCAACGGGTTGGGCACGAAGCCGCCCACCACCATCCCCATCCCCTTGTCGATCCAGATGGAGATGAACACGCCGATGCAGGCCCAGGTGAGGATCTTTTCGTTCTTCCGCAACTCGGGCACCAGCAGCAGCACCAGTGCCACCAGGGCCAGCGCCGTGGAGACCCACATGAAAAGCACCAGGTTGGAGCCGCCGCCCACCCCGAAGTAGAGATAGCGCAGGTGAACGGTGTGCTCGGGGTTGCCGCTGTAGAATGCGGTGAAGAACTCCAGGGCGATGAAGAAAACATTGAGTGACATGGCATAGGCGGCGATGATCGCCAGTTTCTGGATCGGCTCCTTTCCGGCATCGAAACGGGTCAACCGCTTGAGCAGCAGGCAGACAATGATCAGCAGGGCAGGACCGGAGGCAAAGGCCGAGGCCAGAAAGCGCGGGGCCAGGATGGCGGTGAACCAGAAGGGCCGCCCGCCCAGACCGCTGTAAAGGAACGCGGTGACGGTGTGGATGCTCACCGCCCAGGGAATGGAGAGGATGATCACCGGTTTGATCCAGCCGGGCGGGGCAACCGATTTGCGCTCGGCCCGCAGGGTGACATAGGAAATGAGCACGTTGAGCAGCAGGTAGCCGTTGAGCGCCACCGTGTCCCAGAGCATCATCGATTTCGGGCTGGGATGGAGGAACATGTTGATCAGCCGGAACGGCTGACCCATGTCGACGAAGATGAACATGACACACATGCTCACCGCGGATATGGCGAGGAATTCGCCAAGGATGGTGATCTTGGCAAAGGCCTTGTAGTTGTGGAGATAGTATGGCAGGACCACCATCACCGCCGAGGCGGCGACACCCACCAGGAAGGTGAACTGGGCGATGTAAAAGCCCCAGGAGACGTCCCGGCTCAGCCCGGTGATGCCCAGGCCCACGTTGTACTGCCAGATGTAGCAGACGGCCCCCACCGCCATCACCGTGAGGAGGCCAAAGATCCATCCCCAGTACTTCCGGCTACCATAGAGTGCATTTTCTAACATGTGCTGCCCCTACACGATATAGTAAATTTCGGGTTGCGTTCCAAGGCCCGTCTTGCGCCTGATGGTGAAGTTCTCCGCCAGCAGCTCACGCACCTCGGAATGCGGGTCCTCGAGGTCGCCGAACACCAGCTCCCGCTGTTCGCAGGCCTCGACGCATGCCGGTTGCTCGCCGCGAGCCAGCCGCTCGTTGCAGAAGGTGCACTTCTCCACCACACCCCTGGTACGGGTGGGAAACGACTGGTCAATGTTCTCGATATGCGGCCGGGGGTCACGCCAGTTGAAGCTCCGCGACCCGTAGGGGCAGGCGGTGATGCAGTAGCGACAGCCGATACAGCGGTGCCAGTCCATCATCACGATCCCGTCCTCGCGGCGCCAGGTGGCCTGCGTGGGGCAGACCCGCACACAGGGCGGGTTGTCGCAGTGGTTGCAGAGCACCGGGACCATGATGTGCGCCAGATCTTCCTTGGTGTGGTGGTTCTCCTGGGCCGGGAAGGCATTGTGATACGGCTCGCCCCAGATCCACTTGACCTCGTCCTTGGGATTGCCGAAATCGGGAACGTTGTGCGCCGCGTGGCAGGCCCGGGCACAGCGGTCGATGGTCTCCTCGCTGATTTTTCGCAGGTCGACCACCATGGCCCAGCGTTTCGCGGTACGCTCCTTCGCGCCGGCCCGGTAACTGCCGACCTCCCTGGTCAGCGTACCGGCCTGAGTCTTCGCTGCCAGCCCCAGGGCGGCACCGATCCCGGCCATTTTAATAAAGTCTCTTCGGTCTACAGCCATCAGTTGTCCCCTCCCGGCACGATATGGCAGCCCCAGCAGTAGGGATCGACCATGGTGTAGTCGTGACAGCGGTCGCAGAACGCCGATTTGTCCTTGTGGCAGTCGAGGCAGGTGTTGGTCAGGCTCATCTCGTGCTCGGTGCCGTCCTCGCTGACGAAGACCCGCTTCTCGTTGCGCACCACCTGTTCGCGCCAATCATTGAGCAGGTTCATGTGCGCCGCCCGCATGTAGCTGGTTTCGGCCACGCAGTTCTCGGCGTTGGCCGGTTTGGCCAGCTCGGGCACGTCGGCCGAGTGGCCGCTGGCCAGGTTGTACCAGACAGGCGAGGTGACCAGCAGCAGAAAGACAACCAGACCGGTGATGATTTTCCCAGCGTCGTACATTAGTCGTCACCCCCCTTGTCTTCCGCCGTGGCGGCCAGCTGGGGCAACGGCTCCCCGCGGAGGTCGGTGCTCCGGTCATTGGAGCCCTCCATGATCAGGGCGTTGCCCACCATCTCGTGAACTCCGGCCACCTCGATCCCCGGCACCCAGAAATCGAGCAGCGGCGGCAGGGTGGCCTTGTCGATGGCGCAGATGCAGAGCAGGTGGTTCACGCCGTGTTTGTCCCTGACGAACTCCACCGCGTTGGCCCGCGGCATGCCGCCGCGCAGCCGCATCTCCATGTTTTCGTCGGTGCCCAGACCGGCCCCCGACCCGCAGCAGAACGTCTGCTCGCGGATGGTGTTGTCCGGCATCTCGAAAAAGTTGTTGCACACGTTGTTGATCACGTAGCGCGGCTCATCGATCAGCCCCATGGCCCGGGCCGGGTTGCAGGAGTCGTGGAAGGTGGCCCGGATGTGGTCGTTGCGGCTCTTGTCCAGCTTGATCTTGTTGTGGCGGATCAGGTCCGCGGTGAATTCGGTGATGTGCACCATCTTGGTCGAGGCGGCATTGCCGAAGCGGGTCCCGGTGATCGGCGACACCGGCTGCTCGAGGAAGTCGGCCGGGCCGTTCATCGTGTTCATGTACTGGTGCATCACCCGCCACATGTGGCCGCACTCGCAGCCCAGAATCCACTTGACCCCCAGCCGTTTGGCTTCGGCGTAGACCTTGGCATTGAGCCGCTTGATCATCTCCCGCGAGTGGAAGAGGCCGAAGTTCCCGCCCTCGGAGGTGTAAGCGCTCCAGGTGTAGTCCAGGCCGATCTCGTGGAACAGCGCCAGGTAGCCGAGGAAGGTGAAGTAGTGCGGGTGAGCGAAGTAGTCGGCCGAGGGCGGCACCACCAGGATCTCGGCGCCCTTGCGGTTGATCGGCGCCTCGACCTTGACCCCGGTGACGTCCTCAAGGTCTTCCACCGCAAACTCGAAGCTGTCCACAAAGGCGTGGGGCTGGATCCCCAGGTGGTTGCCGGTGCGGAAGCAGTTGGCCGCCGGCTCGTTGATCCAGTTTATCCCCAGCCCGATCTCGGCCAGCAGCTCCCGCCCCTGCATGGTCACCTCTGCGGTGTCGATGCCGTAGGGGCAGAAGACTGAACAGCGCCGGCACTCGGTGCACTGGTAGAAGTAGTAGAACCACTCCTTGATTACGTCCTCGGTGAGCTCTCGGGCGCCGGCGAATTTGCCCAGCAGTTTGCCCGAGGTGGTGAACTCCTTGCGGTAGACCGAGCGCAGCAGCTCGCCGCGGAGCACCGGCATGTTCTTCGGGTCGCCGCTGCCGATGAAGTAGTGGCACTTGTCGGCACAGGCCCCGCACCTGACGCAGATCTCCATGAACAGCTGGAAGGAACGGTATTTCTCCTTGCGCTCCCTCAGGGCGGTGAGGATGATTTCCTTCCAGTTCGGGGGCAGCTTCCAGTCCTCGTCGGACGGCGACCAGGTGTGCGGGAAGGGCAGGTCGAGATAGCGGCACTTCTCCTCGTTGGCGCTGTAACACCAGGTGCCTACCCGGAAATCGGCGCCGGACTCCATCCAGCCCTTCTTCGGCGGGCGGTAGTCGATACGGGCTATGTCTTCGATTTTGTATTCAGGTTCTGACATCGTCACTCCCTCTCCAAAGGCAGTCCGCAGCCCTTCATCTTCTCCCGGAAATCGTCCTCCCACTCCTCGTAGGTGTGGACCTTGACCTCGGGGTTCCAGGGGTTGATATGCCGTTTCGCCCGGTTGTTGTTGGCCAGGTTCCTGGTGGGGCTGAGGAAAACGCCGCCCATGTGCATCAGTTTGCTGGCCGGGAAGTAGACCAGCAGTACACAGACCAGGAAGAAGTGGACGAAGAAGACGGTGCTGATCCCCGGGGGGACCACCGGGCTGAAGCTGAACAGACCCAGAGCCAGCTGCTTCACCGCCAGCAGGTCGCCCTTGGCCACGGTGTAGCGCATCAGCACGCCGGTGATGGCTATCCCGGCGATGAGAAAGAGCGCGAAGTAATCGGCGGGCAGTGAGATGTAGCGCAGCTTCGGGTCGAGGATTCGGCGGAAGAAAAGATAGGACAGCGCGGCCAGGATCACCATGTCGGTCATCAGGAACACCGGCGCACCAATCTGGAAGAACCCGTCAAACATCTGCAGCCAGCCGACAAAGGCGGGCGTGGGTTCGGTAAAAAATCGGAAGTGCCGCAGGAGTATGATCAGGAAAGCCCAGTGGAAGGCCAGCGACCCGGCCCAGAGAAACTTGTCCGACCCGTAGAGCAGCCGTGTTTTCGGCTCACGGCGCAGCTCGGCCTTGGTGTTGCGGAAGAGGCTGCGGAAGAAGAGCACCTCCAGCAGCATCCGCCCCACCACGCCCCAGCCGTTGTCCGGGCAGTCCAGCGGGTTGTTCTTCAGCCAGGGGAGTGACTTGGCCTGACCGCAGGTGGTGGTGATGCGGAACGGCACCGGCGCCCGGGCCCAGCGCACGACCCGCCAGGTCACCCCGACCAGAAATACCGCCAGTGCCAGGTACGGGATATAGACCCCGAACAGCGTGTCCAGGCCGGCGGTTCCCGCCCCCACCGTGGCAATCACGACCAGCAGGATGATTGCGATAAGGGGGTACAAGACGTTCATCTATCGTTTCCTCCCTTGAGTTCGCCAGCGTCTTTGTCGGTCGCTGGTTCGACGGGAATATCCTCCGGTGCGCAGCAACCCGCTCCGCCCGGTTCATCTCCGTAAGACATGTTCATCCGCTCCAGCAGCAGTTTCGAGCGGTTGCGGATCTCGTTGGCCTTGATTTCCAGAATTTTTTCCCGGTATCCCTGGTAGATGTCGCAGGCCGCAAGACCGATGCGATCAATTGCGGTGTCCAGTCTGTCCAACTCCTCGAGATAGCGGGGATCCCCGGCCGTCTGCGCCCGGATCACCTGCTTGAGCTCGAAAATGAAGGAAAGCGCCAGGGAAGCCCGGGATTCCTGCACTGACCTGATCTGGAGAAAACGGTCGATGGCGGCGGCCGACTCCCCGGGTTCGGCGCCTTCGATGAGCAGGTCGAGGAACCGGGGCACCTCGCGGGAAACGGCATAGCCCACCGGATTGTTGAACCGGTCTTTCTGTTCACGCATAAAGGTGGCGGTCTGCTCGGGGTAGTTGCGGAAGATGATCTCGGTCCAGTCGGCAAGGATCCGTGACCGCTTCCTGCGCAGGAGTTCAGTCAGCATTGTCTGTTGCGTCCTCCCCCTGCCACGGAGACGTTCATTCAATCCTCAAGATGGCGGCCGACATTCCATTCATCCGATCCAACACAAAACGCAACATCGAATGCATCAGTTTATGCCACATCGCCTCCGCCGCTGTCAAGAGACGCGCAAAGGGACCGGGTAATCCGCACCGTCCCATGACAGGGCCGGTAAGCTCCATCTTTTCAGTAGTTTTTTAAGGCGAGAAGGATTGATCCACCCTGCCAATGGCTGCCAGATCAGCCAAGCAGGTTCTTGTAGATTTCGTAAAAGACGTCGGAGATGTAAATCACACCGCAAATGGTGTTTCCCCGACAGACCGGCAGGCGGCGGTGCCGGGTCTTGATCAGGATGTCGATGATATCAGTGATGTGGGCCTGTTCGTCAACCTTGACCAGGGTCCTGGTCATCAGGTCCTCCACCTTCATCGGTCCGGCCTTTTCGCAGGCGCGGTGGAATGCCTCTTCCAATTGAGCCTCCCCGGCCGGCCCCCCGTCCGGAGTCTCCTCCAGGTGAAACATCATGTCGAAGTGGAACAGCACGTCAAACATGGAGATCATGCCCACCAGCGCGTCATTTTCGTCCACCACCATCAGTCCGAACACCCGCCGCACGGCGCCGCCCTTCACCGGGTTGCGCATCAATCGCACCGCATCGGCCAGCGGCGCGTCCGGAGAGACAGTATCGAATTCGCTGACCATCAGGTCCCGGGCCTGGAGATCCATGTCAGTTCCTCCACCAATGCGTGCGGCGGGCGCCTGCCGGCGCCGGTCGCGGTTCAGTCCGGCAGCAGGTCCAGGACGGCCCGGTGAGCTTCGACGGTCTGCTCCAGGTCGCTGTCCAGGTGGACCGCCGAGACAAAGGCGGCTTCGAAGGCCGACGGGGCGAGGTAGACACCCCGTTCCAGCATGGCGCCG
The DNA here is from genome assembly GCA_963836075.1 of uncultured Acidobacteriota bacterium. Classification (GTDB taxonomy): domain Bacteria; phylum Acidobacteriota; class JAQAZP01; order JAQAZP01; family JAQAZP01; genus JAQAZP01. The sequence goes on along the minus strand of CAWIIB010000001.1, from coordinate 229,033 downwards.
AAGTAGCGCCGGAAGGCGCCGGTGTCGCAGGCGGTGGCGTCCTCGTAATTGGCCACCCGCTCCTCGCCGGTGAAAAAATGGGTAAACATCGATCCCACCCTCTGGTAACGGATGGGAACACCCTTTTCGGCGGCCAGCCGCTGCAGTTCCTCCACCAGCGCGGCCGGTGGTGCGCTCCAGGCGGTGGTAGAGGTCCGGATCGTCCTCGATCAAACCCAGGGCGGCCAGACCGGCAGCCACGGCCACCGGGTTGCCGGACAGGGTCCCGGCCTGGTACACCGGCCCGGTGGGGGCCAGGGCATCCATCACCTCCGCACGGCCGCCAAAGGCTCCCAGGGGCAGGCCGCCGCCGAGGATCTTGCCCAGGGTGGTCAGGTCGGGCCGGATGCCGAACAGTTCCTGGGCCCCGCCCCGGGCCAGGCGGAACCCGGTGATCACCTCGTCAAAGATCAGCAGGGCACCGTGGCGGTCGCACAGCTTCCGCAAACCGGCGAGAAAGCCGGGGCTCGGGGGGATCACTCCCATATTCCCGGCCACCGGTTCCACGATCACCGCGGCCAGCCGGTCGCTGTGCTCGTGCGCCACCTCCTCCACCGCCTCCAGGTCGTTGAACGGAACCTGGAGCGTGGCAGCCACCGTTCCCGGTATCACCCCCGGGCTGTCCGGACTGCCCAGGGTGGTGGCCCCGGATCCGGCCTGCACCAGAAAGCCGTCCGAATGCCCGTGGTAACAGCCGTTGAACTTGATCACCGCCTCGCGGCCGGTGAACCCGCGGGCCAGCCGCACCGCGCTCATGGTGGCTTCGGTGCCCGAACTGACCAGACGCACCATTTCCATCGAAGGAACAAAGCGGTGGATCGCCTCGGCCAGCCTGAACTCGCGCCTCGGTGGGGGCGCCGAAGGTCGTGCCCCGAGCGGCGGCGCGGTTCACCGCCTCGAGGATTGCCGGGTGGGCGTGACCAAAGAGCAGCGGCCCCCAGGAACAGACATGGTCCACATACTCGTTGCCGTCCACGTCCCAGATCCGGGCACCGCTGCCCCGGCTGATGAATGGCGGCGTACCGCCCACCGAACGGAAAGCGCGAACCGGAGAATTCGACCCCGCCGGGGATCCGTTTTCCGCTCTGTTCGAAGAGCCGCCGGCTCTTTTCGAGGTTCAATCCGGACATCGGTCCACCCCCTGTTGTCCCTGCGTGCACTAGGATCGCAGGTCCCGCGCCACGTCCTTGGCAAAATAGGTCAGAATGAAGTCAGCACCGGCCCGCTTGATCGAAATCAGGCTCTCCTGGGAGGTCTTCTTCAGGTCGAGCCAGCCCCGCTCCGCCGCGGCATGGATCATGGAGAACTCTCCGGAGACATTGTAGGCGCCCACCGGAACCGGAGATTCCTGCTTCACCCGCTGCAGCACGTCGAGATAGGGCAGCGCCGGCTTGACCATAATCATGTCCGCCCCCTCATCAACATCCAGCGCCGCCTCGCGCAGGGCTTCCCGCACGTTTGGCGGGTCCATCTGGTAGGCCCGGCGGTCGCCGAACTGCGGCGCCGATTCGGCGGCCTCGCGGAACGGGCCGTAGAAAGCCGATGCGTATTTCACGGCGTAGGAGAGGATCACCGTCTCCTCTTTCCCCGATTCGTCCAGCACCTTCCGGATACGCGCCACCCGGCCGTCCATCATGTCCGAAGGGGCCACCACGTCGGCCCCGGCCTCGGCATAGCAGAGCGAAGCCCGGGCCAGCAGGTCCAGGGTGGAGTCGTTGTCCACTCCCCCGTCCTTGATGATCCCGCAGTGCCCGTGGTCGGTGTACTCGCACATGCAGACATCGGCCACGATCAGCAGGCCGGGAACCCGGTCGCGGATCTGCCGGATGGCCGTGGGCACCACGCCATCGGCGGCGTAGCCCTCCGAGCCCACCGCGTCCTTCTTGCTGGGGATACCAAAAAGAATCACCCCGGAGATACCCAGCTCGTCGATCTCCTCGCACTCCCTGGCGATCATGTCCGCCGACATCTGGTAGCACCCGGGCATGGAGGAGATCTCGTTCTTCACGCCTTTTCCGGGACAGACGAAAAGGGGGTAGATGAAGTCAGCCGGGTGCAGAACGGTCTCGCAGGCCAACCCGCGCAGCCGTTCGGTTCTTCTCATCCTTCTCATACGAATATCAGGAAAAGCCATGGCTCCTACTCCTTACTGTTTTTTTCTGTTTGTGGGTCGGCCCAGGAAATTGGCGGCCCCATCCACCAACCCGGACATGGTGTGCGGGTCGGCTTCAAAGGCCGGCGTCCCGCCGGCTCTGGTGATGGTCTCGGTGGTTATCGGTCCGATACTGATCAGCGGACAGCTGGCGGGGATGCCGCTGAAATCTTCGAGGCCCAGGGAGCTGAGCAGGTAGGTCACGGTGGAGGAACTGGTGAAAAGCAGTCCGTGAACCTTTTTCTGCTCGATCTCTTCCAGCAGCCACTGGCCGTCGGTTTTCGTGGGGACCATGCGGTAGGCCTCCACCGCATGCACGTCGGCGCCGGCCCGGGACAGTCGTGCCGCCAGCACCGGCCGGGCGTCCCGGGCCTGGGGCAGCAGGACCCGCCGACCGGCCATCTCACCGCTGTTGACAAGTTCCTCGGCAAACTGTTCGGCCACGGAACGGGTGGGAACCAGGTCGGCCCGCAGGCCGTGGCGCCGCAGTTCGTCCGCTGTTCCCGGACCGACCACGCCGACGCGCAGCCCCCCCAGGTCCCGGGCGTCCTTCCCCTGCTCGCAGAGACAGCGGAAAAACGACCGCACGCCGTTGGGGCTGCTGAAGAGCAGCCAGTGGAACTGCTGCAGATCGGCGATGGCCCCGGACAGCGGCTCACTGTTCTCCGGACCGGCCAGCGTCATCACCGGAAAGCGGACCACCTGGGCCCCGAGGGCGGTGAGCGGGCCGGCCAGTTCGTCCGCCTGGGCCTCCGGGCGCAGCACGGCCAGCCGCCGGCCAAAGAGCGGCAGCTTCTCGTACCAGGCAAGCTGCTGGTGCAGGCCGGTGACCAGTCCCACCAGCAGCACCGCCGGAGGCCGGATACCGGCATCCTTCGCCCGTTGGGCGATGTCCCCGAGAGTGCCGCTGACCGTCACCTGGGCCGGGGTGGTCCCGGACTGCACCACAGCGGCCGGAATCTCCGCCGGACGCCCGCCGTCAACCAGCATCCGGGTGATCTCGGCCATCCGGCCCACACCCATGTACACCGCCAGGGTGTCGGCCCCGTTGGCCACCCGCACCCAGTCCACCATGGCCACGGCGCCCTTTGCCGGGTGGCCGGTGACCACTTCGAAGGAGGTGGACAGGCCGCGATGGGTCACCGGGATTCCGGCATAGGCCGCCGCGGCCACGGCGGAGGTGACACCGGGAACCACCGAGAAGGCGATGCCGGCCTCATGGAGCGCCAGGGCCTCCTCCCCTCCCCTGCCGAAGACGAAGGGATCGCCGCCCTTCAGGCGCACCACGTAGGCCCCCCGCCCGGCGTGCTCCAGCAGCAGGCGATTGATCTGCTCCTGGTCCATGGAGGGCCCACCGGCCTGCTTGCCGGCAAAGATCAATTCGGCCCCCTCCGGGGCTTCGCGCAACAGGTCCTCGGCCACCAGGTGGTCGTAGATCACCACCTCGGCCCGGCGCAGGCATTCGAGTCCCCTCCGGGTGATCAGGCCGGGGTCGCCAGGTCCGCCACCCACCAGCACCACCTCTCCCCTGGCCCTCCCGGTCATCGGCTCACCTCCTGCCGGTCTTCGCGCTCCAGGTCCAGACGGTCCTCTTCGGCCAGGGCAAAGATGTCGAGCACCGTGTCCAGCTTGAGCATGCCGATGCGGGTGCTGCGGTCACAGACCTTGATCCGGCTCAGCGGTTCGTGGATCATCCGGCTGACCAGCCGGCGGCTGAACCGTTCCACCCGGTCCCGCTGAGCGGGATCGAGGGTGCCGCCGAAGCTGTCCATCTCCTCCCGGCGGATCCCCTCCATCTTGGCCAGCAGCGCCTGGATCACCGGCACGGTCTGCAGCGAGCGGTACCAGGCGAAGAACTTGTCCAATTCATGAAGCACCAGGGCTTCCACCAGGGGTATTTCTTCCCGGCGACGCTCTCGGTTCTCGTCCACCACACTGGTCAGGCTGTCGATATCCAGCAGGGTCAGCGCGGGATATTTGCCCAGGTGGGGGTCGATGTCCCGCGGCACGGCGATGTCCACCAGCAGCAGCGGAGCGCCGTCACGCTGTTCCAGGGCCGGGTCCAGTTCAGCGGCGGTGATCACCTGACGCAGCGAGGCGGTGCAGCAGATCACCGCATCCGCCTCGGCCAGTGCCGCGGACAACTGCTCCACCGGCACCGCTTCACCCTTCAGGCGCGAGGCCAGGTCCCGGGCCCGGGCTTCGGTACGGCTGGCCACCAGCAGCCGGACCGGACCATGGCTCTCCAGGTGGCCGGCCACCAGCTCGCCGTGGTTCCCGGCCCCCACCACCAGCACCGTGCGCCCCTTCAGGCCGCCCAGCCGTTCCCGGACCTCCATCACCGCGGCGTAACCCACCGAGACCGCGCCCTCGCCGATGTGCGTCTCGGACCGGGAGCGCTTGGCCACCCGGAAGGCCAGGTGGCACAGTTTATTGACAAAGGCGCCGGTGCTGCTGGCCTTGCAGGCCCGCGAGTAGGCCTCCTTGACCTGCCCGATGATCTGCGGCTCCCCCAGGATCATGGAGTCGAGACCCGCGGTGACCCGGAAGAGGTGCTCCACCGCGTCGCGGTCCTTTTTCAGGTATCTGATCCGGCTGTCGGCCAGGTGGTCCACACCCTTCACTTCCCTGACCAGCCGGCAGAGACCCTGCTCAGCCGCTGCGGCGTCCCCGGTGAGGATGTAAAACTCGCTGCGGTTGCAGGTGGAAAGGATGAAGCCCTCGACAAAGAAATCCTGGTCCTTGAGCAGGGCCAGGCAGCGGGCCGTTTCGCCCTGGTCCAGGGCCAACGACTCGCGCAGCGCCAGAGGTGCGGTGTTGTGGTTCACGCCGAGGAGCAGGAACTGCATCTTCGATCCCTCTCGCCCGGCCCGACGGCGGGCCGGAAGTGCCTCTGTTTCCATGATCCAGCAGGGATCCACGGAAGAGCGGGGCAGTATATCAGAGGACCTCGTGAGGGCTCAAGCAATCGGTGACGCCCCCCACCGGGGTTGCCGCGGTTCCGGCCTCGGCCCAAAACCGCGCTGCCGGGCCCCCGGGCAGGGGGCGGCGAAAGAACTTCCTCAAAAAATTTGTCAAGCGGCGAATCTTGTGTATGATACCCGCGATTCGGTCCTGAGGAGGGGGAGGCTGCGAGCCGCAAGTGCTGGCAGCATTGGGGTCCCGGAGGCCCGCTGGTCACGGGATTTTCGTGTGGCGAACCGAGGAGGAAGAAATCGTGGAGCCAATGCATCTCATTTACATCACTCCGGCAGTGGCTGTTCTGGCCCTGATCTACGCCTATATCAAGGCGGCGTGGGTCAAGAAGCAGGATCCGGGCAACGACCGCATGAAGATGATCGGGGGCTGGATCGCCGACGGCGCGATGGCCTTCCTCAGCGCCGAGTACCGCGTGCTGGCCATCTTTGTCGTGGCGGTGGCCGTGTTGCTTGGGGTCTCCAATCACATGGTCGGCGGAGACACCAACGGCCTGATCGCCGTCTCCTTCATACTCGGCGCGGTCTGTTCGGGCCTGGCCGGTTACTTCGGGATGAAGACGGCCACCGGGGCCAACATCCGCACCGCCAGCGCCGCCCGCAAGGGTCTCAACGACGCGCTGCAGGTGGCCTTTGCCGGCGGCTCGGTGATGGGCCTTTCGGTTGTCGGCCTGGCCCTGATCGGCATGGGCAGCCTGTTCTGGGTCTACACCACGATGTACAGCGCCGCCTTCACCGACACCGCCGTGATGATGCTGGTGCTCAACATCCTCTCCGGCTTCTCGCTGGGCGCCTCCTCCATCGCCCTCTTCGCCCGCGTGGGTGGCGGGATCTACACCAAGGCGGCCGACGTGGGCGCCGACCTGGTGGGCAAGGTTGAGGCCGGGATCCCCGAGGATCACCCGCTGAACCCCGCCACCATCGCCGACAACGTGGGCGACAACGTGGGAGACGTGGCCGGCATGGGCGCCGACCTCTTCGAGTCGTACATCGGCGCCATCATCGCCTCGATGATCCTCGGTGCAGCCTGGTTCACCGGGCTCAACGCAGCCGAGGACGGCAGCGGCATGAATGGGGTCTTCCTGCCCCTGGCCGTGGCCGTGGTGGGCATCATCGCCTCGATCATCGGTTTCTTCTTCGTCAGGACCAGGGAAGGCGGCAACCCGCAAACCGGTCTGAACATGGGCACCTTCGGTGCCGGCGCGCTGATGATCGTCGGCACCTTCGGCGCGATCAAGTTCCTGATGCCCGCCGGCGAGATCACGGTGGTGGACATCATCACCAAGGAATCGATGACCTACCACTGGTGGGGTATCTGCATCGCCGTGGTGGCCGGCCTGATGGCCGGCATCGCGGTTGGCCTGCTCACCGAGTACTACACTGCCACCAACAAGAAGCCGGTGGGCACCATCGTCGAAGCCTCTAAAACCGGTGCGGCCACCACCATCATCCAGGGGATCGCGGTGGGGATGAACTCCACCACCTTCCCGGTGCTGGTGATCTGCGCGGCCATCATCCTGGCCTATAAATTTGCCGGGCTCTACGGCATCGCGCTATCCGCCCTGGGCATGCTCTCCACCACGGCGATCCAGCTGGCCACCGACGCCTACGGCCCCATCGCCGACAACGCCGGCGGCGTGGCCGAGATGGCCCAGCTGGGCCGCGACATCCGCGCCCGCACCGACAAGCTGGACGCGGTGGGCAACACCACCGCCGCCATCGGCAAGGGTTTTGCCATCGGTTCGGCGGCCCTCACCGCCCTGGCCCTCACCGCCGCCTTCCTGACCAAGATGGGATCGGGCAACGTGGACATCGACGCCGCCAACCCCTACGTGCTGGTGGGCCTGCTCATCGGCTGCATGCTGCCCTTCCGCTTCTCGGCCATGGCCATGGTGGCGGTGGGCAAGGCAGCCCAGGACATGATCCAGGAGGTGCGCCGGCAGTTCCGCGACATCCCCGAGCTGCGCCCGGCCCTCGACGCTGCCCAGAGAGCCGAATCCGAAGAGCGTGAACCCACTGCCGAAGAGGCCAAGATCATTTCGGCCGCCGACGGCAAGGCCGAATACACCCAGTGTGTGGAAATTTCCACCAAGGCCGCGATCCAGAAAATGATCGCCCCGGGCCTGATGGCGGTCGTCGTCCCGGTGGTGGTGGGCCTGATCAACGTCAACATGCTCGGTGGCCTGCTGATCGGCGTGACCATCTCCGGTGTCTGCCTGGCCATCTTCCAGGCCAATGCCGGCGGCGCCTGGGACAACTCGAAGAAACAGGTCAAGGACGAGGGCCACGCGAAATATGGCGACGATTTCGACGAGATGCACAAGGCCACCGTCACCGGCGACACCGTTGGCGACCCGTTCAAGGACACCTCCGGACCGTCGCTGAACATCCTGATCAAGCTGATCTCGGTGGTGGCGATGATCATCGCCCCGCTGCTCTACGCCATCCACTTCGGCTAGAGAGCGGGCGGAGCTGAGCATTCGAGAGGCGCCGGGATCTCCCGGCGCTTTTTTTATGCCTGGCGGCATCACGCCTCTCCACGATTCCTGATATACTGTTTTGCACCGGACCTGACGGGCCCGGTGTTCCAACCGATGAACAGCAAGGAGAGAGTCCCGTGGAAGAAAAAAAGGTCAAGGATCTGATGCTCTCGCTCGACGAGTATGCCACCGTCTCGCGCGACGCCACCATCCTCGAAGCGCTGGCCGCCTTGAGCAACGCTCAGATGGGCCTGGACAACAACCGGCACCACCACCGGGCGGTGCTGGCCCTCGACCCGCAAGGCCAGGTGGTGGGCAAGCTCAGCCACTGGGCCATCATCCGCAGCCTGGAACCGAAGCTGCTGTGCGAGAAGGATGTCCAGTCCCTGGCCCGGGCCGGCCTGAAGGCCGACTTTATCCAGCGTCTCTCCAGCGGCCTCTCCCTTTTCTCCGGAGACCTCAGCCGGATGTGCCGGGACGCGGCCAAGATCAAGGTCCGCGACGCGATGATCCCCATCGAGGACGGCATCGACGAAAACTCGCCGATCACCGAGGCGATCCACATGCTGGTGATGACCCACGACTATTCCACCATCGTCACCCGCAAGGGCAAAGTGATCGGGATTCTTCGCCTCTCCGACGTGTTCGAGGAGGTGGCGGACGTCATCCGCTGCTGCGCCGAAGCCGGCCCGAACTGCGAGGACTGTTTCAAATGACCGCCTCCGCCGCGGCCCCGCTTTTCAGCGGATCGGCCCATCTGCTATAATCCCGGCTCAACCGGGGACCGGACTCCAGTCGAGGTGAGCCCATGTCAGCGATCAGCATTCTCAGCGCCTCCCACTGCAGTGGCGAAGAGGTGGCCACTCAAGTCGCCCGGGAGCTGGGCTGCCGGCTCACCGACACCCCGGCCCTGATCCGGGCCGCCGCGGAGAAACACGCCTTCCCCGCCGAGAAACTGGAACGGCTGGTCCAGGGCACCCCCACCTTCTTCGACAACGTCGGCCACAACCAGGAGCGCGGTACGGCCTACCTCAGATCGGCCCTCTCCGAGGTCATGCTCGGGGACCAGGTGGTGCTCCTCGGCCCCGCCGCTTTGATGCTCCCCCGCAGCCTGACCCACGTGTTGCGGGTCGGACTGGCTGCCAACAAGCAGTATCGGCTCAGCCGGGCCGAGCAGGGCGGGCAGTCCACCAGGGATGCCCGGGAGCAACTGCAGCAGGAGGATACCGAACTGTCCCGCTGGTCCCAACGGTTCCACCACCTCCCCCCCTGGGACCGGTCGCTGCACGACATGCTGCTGCCGATGAACGAGACCACTGTGCAAGAAGCGCTGGCCCTGATCCTGGAGAACCTTGGCAACCCGGCGCTGCTCCGCACCCCTGGCGTGGATCAGGCGCTGGAGGACTTCACCCTGGCTGCACGGGTCAATGTAGTGCTGGCCGAGAAGGGACACGATGTCGATGTCGGCTGCGAGAGCGGCCGCGTGACCGTAACAATCAACAAATATGTCCTGCGTCTCAAGCGCCTGGAAAAGGAGCTGGTCAGCCTGGCCGGCTCCATCGAGGGTGTCAGCGGCGTGGAGACCCGTCTGGGGCACAATTTCATGAAGGACCAGCCGAAGATCTATCCCCGCCTCGATGTCGACATGCCCTCCCGGGTGCTGCTGGTGGACGACGAGCGGGAATTCGTGCACACCCTGTCCGAGCGCCTGCAGACGAGGAATCTCGATACCGCCGTGGCCTACGACGGCGAGCAGGCCTTGACCATGCTGCAGTCCGACCCGCCAAGCGTGATGGTCCTCGACCTGAAGATGCCCGGCCTGGACGGCCTCGAAGTGCTGCGGCGGGTGAAAAACGCTTCACCCGGATGTGGAGGTGATCATCCTCTCCGGCCACGGCTCCGACGCCGAGCAGAACCTGGCCCTGGAGCTGGGTGCCTTCGCCTACCTGCAGAAACCGGCCGACATCGACGTGCTGGCCGCAACGATGAAGGCGGCGAACCAGAAGGTGCTGGAAGCCGGGGATCGGAAAAGTGGGGACGCTTCCTCATCCTGATCAGGGGAACGCCCGCCGATCGAGGAGAGCCATGATCCAACCGGCTGCACAGCAGCAGACCACTGCCATCGGACAGCCGCCCGAGGATGCCGGGCATTCCCGGGACCGCTACCGCCGTCTGTTCAAGGCCGTGGCCCTCTCCACCTGCATCGTCGCTCTCGCCCCGCTGATTGTGCTCGCCGTCCTCAACTACCACCAGTACAAACGGGCCTACCGCGCCGACCTGATCCACCCCATCTCGCTGCTCACCTCCAACACCAAGCGCTCGCTTGAGTTCTTCCTCTCCCAGCGGCGCTCGGCGCTGAAAATGATCATTAACGACAAGTCCTTTGACGAGCTGTGCGACCAGCAGCTGCTGGAGGAGATCTTCAGCAATCTCAAGAATTCCTTCGGCGGTGGTTTTGTCGATCTCGGACTTATCGACGACGCCGGCAACCAGTGCTCCTACGTCGGGCCCGTACGAGCTGGAGGGGATCAACTACGCCGACCAGCAATGGTTCCGCGAGGTCTCCCTCCGTGGCGTCTATGTCAGCAACGTCTTCAAGGGCTTTCGCAAAATCCCGCACTTTGTCGTCGCGGTGAAACACGAGACCGGCCCGCGGACCTACCACATCCTGCGGGCCACCATTGACACCGAGATGCTCAACGACCAGATTCTCCATCTCAGCGACCGGCCCTCCAGCGACGCCTTCCTGATCAACCGCAAGGGTGTGCTGCAGAGCCCATCACGGATCTACGGCGACGTGCTGGACCGTTTCCCGCTGGAGGTTCCGCCCTACTCGGTGAAGGTGGAGGTGATCGAGCAGTTGGACGAACGGGGCCGCCCGCTGATTCTCGGCTACGCCTACATCGAGAGCACTTCCTTCATCTTCCTGCTGATCAAACGGCCGGAGGCGATCATGGGCAACTGGCTCAACCTGCGCAGCGAGTTGATCATCTTCACCGCACTGAGTTCCCTGCTGATCCTGGGGGTCATCTTCTGGGGCTCGAACTACATGGTCAGCCGGCTCAGGGCGGCGGACGTCAAACGGGCGACAGTGTTTCACAACATGGAATACACCAACAAGATGGCCACCATCGGACGGCTGGCCGCCGGAGTGGCCCACGAGATCAACAACCCGCTGGCCATCATCAACGAGAAAGCGGGGCTGCTCAACGACCTGGTGCAGATGTCCAGTGATCACCCGCTGAACGAGAAATTCCACGGCATCGTCGATTCGATCATCAGGTCGGTGGAGCGCTGCAGCGCCATCACCCACCGCCTGCTGGGCTTCGCCCGCCAGCGTGAAGCCCGGACGGAGATGATCAATCTCGAACTGCTGCTCAAGGAAGTGCTCGAGTTTCCTCGGCAAGTCGGCGCTGCACCGCGACATCGAGGTCAGCTTCAATGTTCCCGGCGACCTGCCGGCCATCGAAAGCGACCGCCGGCAGCTGCAGCAGATCTTTCTCAACATCATCAACAACGCCTTTGCCGCCGTGGATGACGGCGGCCAGATCGAGATCAGCATGAACGAACCCGAACCTGGCCTGGTCGGGATCAGCATTGCGGACAACGGGTCCGGGATATCCGAAGAAAACCTGAAACACATATTCGAGCCATTCTTCACCACCAAGAAGGGCTACGGCACCGGTCTCGGGCTTTCCATCACCTTCAGCATGGTGGCCAAGATCGGCGGCAGCATCGACGTGCAGAGCGTCGAGGGCGAGGGAACCACCTTCACCGTCCAGCTGCCGGTGGTGGGAACGACAGAATAGGAGACTCCCATGGACGGTCTGCGTGTGCTGCTGGTTGACGACGAGGAGGAGTTGGTCGAGACCCTGGTGGAGCGGCTCCAGATTCGCGGCTTCCAGGCCGAGGGCGTGACCCGGGGCGTCGATGCCATCCAGCGGATTCGTGAAGGCGATTTCGAGGTGGTGGTGCTCGACATGAAAATGCCTGGTCTGGACGGGATGGACGTTATCGCGCAGTTGAAGCACGACCGGGCCGACATCCAGGTCATCCTGCTCACCGGTCACGGGTCCTCCGAAGACGCGGCCCGGGGCATCGAGGCCGGCGCTTTTGACTACCTGATCAAGCCGGTGGACATCGAAGAATTGATCGAAATAATACACAAGGCGGCCAACCGCTGAACGGGGCGAGGTTTTTCCAGCATGGACCAGGAACACCCGAACAGCAGGCTGCTCCGCGAAGGCGGCCTGGCCTTCTTCGGCGCCATCACGGCCAGCCTGTCCCACGAGATCAACAACGTGCTGGCCATCGTCGGCGAGCTCTCCGGCCTGCTTGGCGACCTGACCCACGGGGCCGCAGCCGGACGGCCGCTGGACCCCGAACGGCTGCTGAGCATCGCTGGCCGCGTCAACGACCAGGTGGAGCGGGGGAAACGGCTGGTCAAACGTCTCAACCGCTTCTCCCACACCGTTGACCAGCCGTTCACCTCGCTGAGCGTCAACGACACCATGGAACTGATCACCACTCTCTGCCAGCGGTTCGCTGTGCTGAAGAAAGCGACCCTGGAAACGGAGTTCCCCGCCGAAGAACTGGTCATCGAAAGTTCGGCCTTCGGCTTGATGCAGGCGGTCCATCTCTGCATCGACCTCGCCCTGAACGCGGGGGAGGAGGATGCGAATACGGTTAGCGCAGGATTCAACAAGGCCGCAGACGATGGCTGCAGCCTTTTCGTTACCTGCACCGCTGAGGTCCCCCTGGACCAGAGGGCCAACAACAGGCTCTCCTACCTCGAGCTGTTGATGAAAGACCTGGGCGGCACGGTGATCTGTTCCCCTGGATCGGATCCCCGCCGCTTCGAGCTGCACGCGCCCCGGCAGCGACCCGCCGGGCCGGCAACCGACTGATGACCTGGGAGGCGTGATATGGCTGGTGAAAAAATACTGCTCGTCGACGACGAGGAGGAGTTTGTCCGGATCCTCGCCGAGCGGATGGAAGCCCGCGGCATGAGGGTCATCGTGGCCTTCAGCGGCGACGGGGCGATCGCTGAAGCCGGCAAATCCGATTTCGATGCGGTTGTTCTCGACCTGGCCATGCCGGGCAAGGACGGCATCGAAACGCTGAAAGGACTGCTGGAGATCAACGGCGACCTGCAGGTGATCCTGCTCACCGGTCACGCCACGGTGGACAAGGGGGTGCAGGCGATCAAGCTCGGGGCCCGGGATTTCCTGGAGAAGCCGCTGGACTTCGAGAAGTTGCTGCAGAAGATCAACAACGCGGCCGCGGCCAAGGCGCACCTCGTGCAACAGAAGTCGGCCCAGGAAATCCACAACATTCTCAAGAAAAAAGGCTGGTAGAGCTGGATGGTAAAAGCAAAAAGCAGTTCCGTTGACTGGAAGAGGACCTCCCTGCTCCTGCTTGGCGTGGTCCTCTTCACCGTGGTCTACCTTCTCCCCCAGCTGGCCCCGGCAGTGGACCCCCAGGGGCAGTCCTTCGAACTGACCCGTGAAGGGAAAGCGGCCCTGGCGCTCTTCCTCCTTGCCGCCACCTGGTGGGTTTTCGAGGTGGTGCCCATCGGCATCACCAGCATCACCATCGGCGTTGTCCAGGCCCTGTTCATGATCCGTGACGCCCGCACCGCCTTCACCGATTTCATGGACCCCTCGGTCTGGTTCATCATCGGATCGCTGGTCATCGGCATGGTCTTCACCAAGTCCGGCCTGACCCAGCGCATGGCCTACAAGATGCTGGTGCTGGTGGGCGAACGGACCAGCATGATCTACCTCGGCTGTTTCACCATGACCTCGGCCCTGACCCTGATCATGGCCCACACCGCCGTGGCCGCCACCATCTATCCCCTGCTGATGGCGATCTACACCATGTACGACGAGGAACGCAATCCCTCAAAATTCGGCAAGGGCCTCTTCATCGGCATGGCCTTCGTCGCCGGCGCCGGCAGCATCATCACCCTGCTTGGCGCTGCCCGCGGCGCCGTGGCCCTCGGCTTCTACCGCGATATCACCGGCGTTGATATCAGTTTCTTCGAACTGACCTACTACATGCTCCCGGTGGGTGTGCTGATGACCTTCCTGCTCTGGGGGTTCTTCATGATCTTTTTCAAACCGGAGCGCAAGACCATTCCCGGCCTCCGCGAGCGGGCCAAAAAACTGCAGTCCAACCTGGGCCCCATGACCCGGGTGGAGATCACCACCCTGATCATCGTCTTCGGAGCCATTGCGGTGATGAGCCTCCGTTCCTTCATTCCCGCCCTGGCCCCGCTGAACAAGAGCGCCATAATCCTCACCTCCACCGTGCTCTTCTTCGTCTTCCGCATCCTCGACCTCGAGGACCTCGAAGATACCCCCTGGAACATCGTCCTCCTCTTCGGCGGGGCGATGAGCATCGGCTTCTGCCTCTGGCAGACCGGCGCCGCCAAATGGCTGGCCATTATCTGGCTCAACCTGTTCCAGGACGCCCCCTGGTTCGTCTTCGTCATGGGCGTCTCGTTCTTCGTCATGCTGATGACCAACTTCATCATGAACGTTGCCGCCATCGCCATTGTATTACCCGTGGCGCTCGTCCTCGGCCCCTACCTCGGCACCGCCCCGGAGGTGATCCTCTTCTCCGCCCTGGTGACCGCCGGCATGCCGTTCCTCTTGCTGGTCGGCGCCGCACCAAACGCCATCGCTTATTCCAGCGGGCAATTCACCACCAAGGAATTCTTAATTGCCGGCATACCGGCAAGCATCCTGCTCATGCTCGTACTGGCCTTCTTTGTCTGGCTCATCTGGCCGATGATGGGCATGCCGGTGCAGATAGCATAAGCAGGAGTCGGTCACCTGCATTTCACCGGAGCCTTGCAGTCCACCGTCAGGTTTCTGGAGAGGAGATTGATCAGTATCTGTAGTGTTCCGGCTTGAACGGTCCGTCCTTGGGAATGCCCAGATATTTTGCCTGGTTCGCGGTTAATCGATCCAGTTTTGCTCCGAGACGCCCGAGGTGCAGCGCGGCCACTTCTTCGTCCAGATGCTTGGGCAGGACATACACGCCGATCGGGTACTGCTTCTCAGTTCCGTGCTTTTCCCAGATATCCATTTGCGCCAGCACCTGGTTGGTGAAGCTGTTGGACATTACGAAGCTGGGGTGGCCGGTGGCGCAGCCAAGATTCACCAATCGGCCTTCCGCCAGCAGCAGGATGCTGTTGCCTTTGGGGAACGTAATCTTGTCAACCTGCGGCTTGATGCTCGTCCACTTGTATTTCCGGAGTTTCTCGACCTGAATTTCGGAATCGAAGTGACCGATGTTGCAGACGATGGCCTGATTTTTCATCTGCTTCATGTGGCGCTCGGTGATCACATCACAGCAACCGGTGGTGGTGACAAAAATGTCACCCAGCGTGCAGGCCTCGTCCATCGGCATCACTTCGTATCCGGCCATGGTGGCCTGCAGCGCACAGATCGGATCGATTTCAGTAACGATGACCCGGGCGTTCTGTCCCTCCAGCGACTGGCAGGATCCCTTACCCACATCTCCGAAACCGGCGACGACAGCGACTTTTCCGGAAAGCATCACGTCGGTTGCGCGCATGATGGCGTCAACCAGCGAGTGGCGGCACCCGTAGACATTGTCGAATTTTGATTTTGTTACCGAGTCGTTCACGTTGATCGCCGGGAAGAGCAGTTCACCCTTTTCCTCGAGCTGGTAGAGACGGTGCACACCCGTGGTGGTTTCTTCAGTTACACCGCAAATTCCCTTCGCGATACGGGAGAAGCGGGTCGGGTCTTTTTTCAGTGCTTTTTTGAGCTGGGCCAGGAAGACCTTTTCCTCGGGGCTGCCGGGTTTCCGATCCAGGATGGACGGGTTCTTTTCAGCCTGATAACCAACCTGAACAAACATCGTGGCATCGCCGCCGTCATCCAGAATCATGTTCGGGCCTTTGCCGTCGCCCCAGTCCAGAATTTTGTCGGTGTAGGTCCAGTATTCTTCAAGGGTCTCACCTTTTACGGCAAAGACAGGCGTTCCTTTTTTGGCCACGGCGGCAGCGGCGTGATCCTGCGTGGAGTAGATATTGCAGCTGGCCCAGCGGACTTTTGCCCCGAGGATTTGCAGGGTTTCGATCAGCATCGCCGTTTGAATGGTCATATGCAAAGAGCCGGCAATCCGGGTGCCTTTCAGCGGTTTCTGTTTCCCGTATTTTTCACGCAGTGCCATCAGGCCCGGCATTTCATGTTCGGCCAGCTCCATCTCCTTGCGTCCGAAGGGCGCGAGGGAAATATCTTTAACGACGTAATCCGCTTTCTTTTTGACAGCCATTTCTATCGACTCCGTTTCTTCTCTGATTGTACCCGAGCCATTGATCGGCCCATTCGTCGCAAACCCATACCTGAAAATGCCGTGACTCGCGTTCCGAAACGAACCAGAACAAGCTTCAGGGCCCCATAAGGGTAGTGATTTCCTTCTCATAGGTCAATAATTGTTTCGTTATAGGGCAGGAGACCAGCGGGGCGGGGATCTACGCTGCAGCTTCTCATTCAGCGAGCAAATTCATCCCACCTTGCCCAACCAGCAGTTCTGCAAGGCGTTGCCCCAGTTCCCAGGCCTTGCCCAGGGGACCGGTCATGTCGGCGGCCAGGCGTTCGGTGCCCTGGCGATTGAGCACCACACCGGCCAGGGTGAGAAAGGCGGGTTGGGCCACGTTGTCTGTTTGGGCGTGGGCGCCCACCGGAAGTGAGCATCCGCTGCCCAGGCCGGCGAGGAAGCCGCGTTCGGCCTGCACCGCGGCATGGGTCTCCGGGTGATCGATTGCTGAAGTGGCGTTGAGTGCTGTCTGGTCACCTTCCCGGATCTCAATGCCGATGGCCCCCTGCCCCACTGCCGGGCAGAACCGGTCCGTGGGGAAGACCTCGGTGATCCGGTCGCCGAAGCCGAGGCGTTCGAGGCCTGCCCTTGCCAGGACGATCCCGTCCAGTTCCTCGGTCTCCAGCTTCTCCAGCCGGGTGGGCACATTGCCGCGGAGGCCGGTGACATTGAGGTCTGACCTGAGGTTCAGTAACTGAGCCTTGCGCCGGGGCGAGCCGGTGGCCACCGTGGCGCCCCGGGGCAGGGACTCCAGCCCCCCGCCGTTCCCAGACACCAGAGCGTCCTCCACAGGTCCACGTTGGGGGACGGCAGAGAGTGCGAAACCCTCGGGCAGGACGGTGGGCAGGTCCTTCAGCGAGTGAACTGCAAAATCGATGGTTCCCTGTTGGAGCTCGTGCTCCAGTTCCTTGGTGAACAACCCCTCACCACCCAGTTGTTCCAGGGGCCTGGTGCGGTCCAGGTCACCGGATGAGCTGATGATCACGATCTCCACCGCAAGGTCCGGGTTGGCCTGCTGGACCAGGGCCTTGACCGTCTCCGCCTGCCAGAGAGCCAGGCGGCTGCCCCTGGTGCCCAACTTCAGCAGTTGCTTATTCATGCTTTCTCGCGCGCTCCATTGCCCTGGTGATCATCTGGTCCACCCGTTGCTGGAAGCCCCTCTCGTCCCCGTTGCGGAGCACGTCGAGCAGGTCGGAATCGACAATGCCGAGCAGTATTTCGCGGCGCAGGTCCTCGTGCTCCGGCAGGTCTTTGAGGAGACGCTGGCGGACCCGGCCCATGGCCTCCACCTGGATGGCGAATGAGGGGCCCACCTTGGTTTCAAGCACCTGGCGCAGCTTGCGGGAGAGGGCCGGGCTCTTGCCGCCGGTGGAAACCGTGATCAACAGGTCTCCACGCCTGAAGGAGGACGGAATGGTGAAATCGCAATTCTTCGGATCGTCAGCCAGGTTGGCCGGGATGCCTCTTTGCCGTGCTTCCGCGGCCAGCGTCCGTCGTGCGCCTGGGTCGTCCAGAGCGCCGAAGACCAGGGTCTGGCCATCCAGGTCTCCAGGATGGAAATCACGCTGGTGAAGGGTGATAGTGCTGTCACCGGCGAGCTCGGCAAGTGGGGGTGCAACTTCGGGCGCAACCACGGTGACCCTTGCTCCGGCCTGCAGCAATCCGTCCACCTTTCTGGTCGCCACTGTGCCGCCGCCCACTACCAGACAGGGTTTGCCGTTGAGGTCCAGGATAACGGGGTAACTGAATGACGGTTGTTCTGCCATGGTTTCACCAGAAATGAAAAGGGCCCGCGACAATGCCGGGGCCCCTTTGGAAAGCCACCCTGGTCCCGTGCGGCACTTACAGTTTCAGCGCTGATTTCAATGCCTCGGCCTTGTCCAGGCGCTCCCAGCTGAAGCTGTCCTCGCTCCGGCCGAAGTGCCCGTAGGCTGCGGTTTTCTTGTAGATCGGGCGCCGGAGGTCCAGCTGCTCGATGATGCCCTTGGGCGTCAGCGGGAAGACATCCCACACCGCGGCCTTGATCGCGTCTTCGTCAGCCTTGAATGTGCCGAAGGTGTCGACCATGATCGACACCGGATCGGCCACGCCGATGGCATAGGCCAGCTGGACTTCCACCTTGTCCGCCGCGCCGCTGCCGACGATGTTCTTGGCAATGTAGCGGGCCATGTAGGATGCCGAGCGGTCGACCTTGGTGCAGTCCTTGCCCGAGAAACAGCCGCCGCCGTGACTGCCCACACCGCCATAGGTGTCGACGATGATCTTGCGTCCGGTGAGGCCGCAGTCGCCCTGCGGGCCGCCGACCACGAAACGGCCGGTGGGGTTGACGTGGAAGATGGTCTTCGAATCGAGGAGTTGCTCGGGAATCACCGGCCTGATCACGTTCTCAATCACGTCCTGGCGCAGGCAGTCGATGCTCACTTCCTCATTGTGCTGGGTTGAGATGACCACCGTGTGCACCCGCTTGGCCTGGCCGTTGTGGTATTCCACGGTGACCTGGGACTTCCCGTCCGGACGCAGGTAGTCCAGTTCGCCCTCCTTGCGCAGCTGGGTCAGCCGGCGCACCAGCTTGTGGGCGGTCATGATCGGCAACGGCATCAACTCCCGCGTCTCGCGGCAGGCGTAACCGAACATCAACCCCTGGTCACCGGCACCGCCGGGATCAACACCCATGGCGATATCCGCCGACTGCTCGTCGATGGAGGAAATCACGGCGCAGGTCTTGTAGTCGAAACCCCACTTGGCCCGGGTGTAGCCAACTTCCCGGATGGTGTCCCGCACGACTTTTGGAAAATCGACATAACTCTCAGTGGTGATTTCACCGGCGATCATCGCCAGACCGGTGGTGACCATGGTCTCGCAGGCCACCCGGCCGTTGGGGTCCTTCTCCATCACGGCGTCAAGGACCGCATCCGAGATCTGGTCGGCGATCTTGTCCGGGTGCCCTTCGGTCACCGACTCCGACGTAAACAGGTAAACATTGTCCTTTGCCATCTGGGTCAACCCTCCTTGCCGCTCCCCGTCCGCGGGTCGGACCGGGGGGGCACATACCAATAACATGAGATGGTTCCTCGGCGCAGCAGCCGTCGCCGGTCCCATGGTCGTGAACTGAACGAAAATCGGGCAGTTGCTTCAGTTTCTGCCTGTGTCAGCCTATCACGTGGAACATAAACCGGGATTTTTAACATAAAGGCGGAGAGCAAGTCAATGTGGGCGGGAACCAAGATCTGTAGAGGAACAGAGGACCGGCCGGCGGGTCTCCGTTCAGTCCACCAGGTAGTGACGCCGGACCCAGTCCAGCTCTGAATTACGGTCCTTCAGCCGGCCGTCCATCTTTTCCAGCTTCACCGCACGGAGAATTTCGCCGAACAGGGGACCGGGGGCGATGCCCAGGACTTTGAGGTCCCTGCCGGAGATGGAGAGCCCGGCCCCAGCGCCACCGGTGAGGTGCCGGGATATGGCCATCCGCACGCGGTCGGAACGGGTCACCGCCTGGCAGAAGAGGATCGTCTCCAGATCCACGCCCTCCAGCAGCAGCCAGATGGCGCTGGGCCGAAGGTCTGTGGCCGAGCTTCCCGCTGCCAGGCGCTCCGCAATCCTGCTGCAGGCAACCTTGTACTCCAGCAGCGCCTGCCGCTCCTTGCCGGACAACCCGAAGCGCCGGCAGACGGACACCCGTGCTTCCCGGTCGAGGCGGAAACAGAGGGCCATCATGAACACCAGCCAGCGCCGCGGGGTCTGGGGCGTGAAGAGCAGCCGGTGCCAGTTGAGCACGCCCGCAACCCGGGCCAGCAAGTCGCGCAGCGGCTTGCCGTAGGCGATATCCTGGTGCACCGTGGCCCGTATCAGACCGAACTCGGCCATCCTTTCAAAGCAGCGGGGGGCCTGCTCTTCAGCCGAGAGATGGACCAGTTCCCCCAGCAACCGGCCGCCGCTCACCTGCTGGAACACTTTGTTGCGCAAGGCGATGCCGATCATCTGGCTGGTCACCGGCCCGATGGTGAAGTCGTAGCGGCCGCTGAACCTCGCCGCCCGGATGGCCCTGGTGGGGTCCTCGATGAAACTGAGGCTGTGGATCACCCGGATCACCCCCCGTCGCAGGTCCCGCAAGCCGCTGAAATAGTCCACCAGCTGCCCGAACCGTTCTCCGCAGATTCCCACGGCCAGCGAATTGATGGTGAAATCCCTCCGGTAGAGATCGCGCCTGAGGAGAGCCCGTTCCACTTCGGGAAGCGAGCCCGGCCCGGGATAGTGCTCGGTGCGGGCCGTGGCCACGTCTATCTTGGTGCCGTCCTCCAGCCGCAGGGTGGCCGTGCCAAAGGCCCGGTGGGTGCGCAGCCCGGCACCCAGCCGGCCTGCAGCCCGCCTGGAGAACCGCAGGCCGTCACCCTCCACCACCAGGTCCAGGTCCGTAGTTTCCTGTCCCAGCAGCAGGTCGCGGACAAAACCGCCCACCAGGTAGACCTGGAAGCCCATCTCCCCTCCCAGGGCACCCAGATCCTTCAGCCGCTGCAGCCGTTCCTGGCTGAGCCGCTTGCCCAGCATGCCCCGTAAATCCTCCCGGGTGGGCGAGCGGGGGCGCTCCCCCGCCGCCGGCCACGACGCGTCGCCGTCATCCTCCACCCGGTAGGCGTGACGGAAGAGATCCATCCGGGTGATGATCCCCTCCACGGCCTCCAGCGATTGTCCCACGAGGACAAACCGGCAGTTGCGGCGTACCATTTCCCGGTGCACGGCCTCCAGCCCCATCTCCGGCGCCAGCACCGGCGGGGCCGGCCCCATGATCTCCCGCAGCGGACGGTCTCCCAGACCGTGGGTCAGCGCCCCGTCCACCGCCTGACGGGTTACCGAACCGATGACCCGCTTCCCGGTGCCCACCGGGAGGGCGTTGACCCGCCAGCGCCGCATCATCTCCTTCACCTCGGCCACCGGTTGACGGCTGGACACCCGCTGGACCGTGGGGTTCATGATCCGGGCCGCGGTATTCACCGGACGGACGCTGCCGGGCAGGAGACGGATCAGCTTTTCCCGTGCCTCCACCAGGGTGGAGCCCTTCACCGAGGCGGCCGCCGCGCTGGCATGGCCGCCGCCGCCGAAATGCTGAATCACCTCTCCAACGTCCAGGGCCTCGGAGAGGCTGCGGCCCACGATAAACAGGCGCTCTTCCATCATCACCAGGGCGAAACAGGCGGTGAGCTGCTCCAGTTCCACGAAACGGTGGACCACCAGGGCCAGTTCTCCGATGTAGCGGTCCTTGTAGACCGCCGAGACCACCACCGGCAGGCCGCCGGTTTCGTGGACCTCGGCGGCCTGGATCAGGTCGTTGAGCAGTTCGATGTGCCCTGAGGAGAATTCGGGCATCAGGAACCGGTTGAGCAGTTGCAGGTCGGCGCCCCGACCCAGAAGGTGGGCCGCGGCCAACAGGTCGCGTTCGGTGGTGTTGGGCGAGGAGAGCCTGCCGGTGTCCTGGTAGATGCCGAGGAGGAACAGCGTCGCCTCCAGGGGCGGGATGTGGATCTTCCGCTGCCGGATCAACTCCACCAGCAAGGTGGTTGTGGCCCCCAGGTCCTCCACCGATTCCGGGTCGCCGGCCAGGTCGTCCCCGCTGGGGGGGTGGTGGTCGTAGATCTCCAGGATCGGCCGTTTCCGGCCCGGCCCCCCCTCGAACAGGCCGGCAAACGGCCCAACACGGTCCCGTTGCCTGGTGTCCACCAGGATCAGGTGGCTGATCTGGTCCAGGGCGATCTCTTTCAACCGGCGAACCCGGGGCAGCCGGTAGATCCCCGAGCCGAGGAAGCGCCGCACCGGGAGTTCCTGGGATCCGGAAAAGACCAGGCAGGCATCGGGATGCAGCAAAGACGCCGCCGCCATGGACGCCAGGGCGTCGAAGTCCGCTCCGGGATGGGTGGTGATCACCTTCACCGGTCACCTCGCCCGGGGGTGGTAGCGGTCATAGACGCTGCGCAACCGTTCCCGGCTGACGTGGGTGTAAATCTGTGTGGTGGCGATATCGCTGTGCCCCAGCAGCAGTTGGACCGTATGCAGATCCGCCCCCCGTTCCAGCAGATGCGTGGCAAAGGAGTGGCGCAGCATGTGCGGGCCCACCCGCTTTCCCAGGCCCGCCTTGCGGCCCTGGGCGGCCACCATCTTCCAGACCCCCTGGCGGCTCAGGCCCGTGCCACGGGCAGAAACAAACAGGTTGTCGGAATGACGGCTTCCCAGCAGCGCCCCCCGTCCCCCTTCCTCCAGGTAGCGGCGAATCCACTTCCATGCCGCGCTGCCCACCGGTAGCAGTCTCTCCTTGCCGCCCTTGCCCCTGACGGTGATCATCCGTCCCCGGTGGTCCAGGTCGCGCACCCGCAGGCCGGTCAATTCCGAGACCCGCAGGCCGGCGGCGTAGAACAGTTCGAGGATTGTCCGGTCCTTCAGGCCCCGGGGCGTGGAGGTGTCCGGCTGCCGCAACAACTGCTCCACTTCTTCCAGCGAAAGGTAAACCGGCAAGCGACGGCGGATGCGGGGAGAATCGAGGTCCCTGGTGGGATCGCTCTGCGCCCCCCGCTCCAGCAGCAGGTAGCCGTAGTAGGTGCGCAAGACCGACAGCAGCCGGGCCACCGAACGTCCGGAGAGACCCCGCTCGCGCTCCTGCCCCACGAACTGCAGCAGGTCGGCCATGGAACAGTCACGAGGGTCGAGACCCTGCTCGCCGAGCCAGACGAACCAGCGGCCGAGGTCCCGTCCGTAAGCCTCGCGAGTGTTGGACGACACGCCCCGCACTCCGGAGAGGTAGTCGAGGAATTCATCCACCGCCAGGAGCCGGGCCTGGTGGTTTTCCGTATTGTGGGGAAGGCTGGCCATTGTGGCGGCCCCGGTGGTTCAGCCGGATGTCTTCTCGACCCGTTCCACCTGAACGGCACTGTCGGTATCCGGATCCCAGTGGCAGACCCGGTTTCGTCCCAGACGTTTGGCTTCATAGAGGGCCTTGTCGGCCTGCCGGATCATCGCCTGACAACCCGGTGCCCCGGCCTCCGAAGGCAGGCAGCGAGACACGCCGACGCTAACCTGCAGACTGAGCGGTTCATCCGATGTGGCATCCCTGATCACAAGGAGCTTTTCCACGGCCAGACGGATCCGTTCGGCAACCCAGATAGACTCCGAGGGCCACTTCACCGCCAGAACCACCAGGAACTCCTCACCGCCGTAACGCCCCAGAACGTCGCACTTCCGGGTTTGCTCCCTGAGCAGAGACGCCATTTCCTTGAGTACCCGGTCGCCCACCTGGTGACCGTAGGTGTCGTTGAACCGCTTGAAGTGGTCGATGTCGATCATCAGGCAGGCAAAGAAGCTGCCGTTGCGCCGGCTCCGCTCGTATTCCTCCTCCAGTCGGGAGAGGAGAAACCGGCGGTTGCCCATACCGGTGAGCTCGTCGGTCAACGAGAGCTTGAGCAGGCTCTCTTCGGCCCGCCGGATGCGGACCATCACTCCAACCCGGGCCAGCAGCTCGGCTGAATTGAACGGCTTGCAGATGTAATCGTTGGCCCCGAGGTTCAACCCCCGGATCAGGCTGGCCTCATCCTGGTAGTGCGCGGTGAGGAAAACAATGGGAATCACGACGGTGCGCGGATCTTCCTTGAGGCAGCGGCATATTTCAAACCCGTCCGTGTCGGGAAGCTGGATATCGAGCAGAATGCCGTCCGGACCTTCCGAGATGGCCTTTTCCATGCCTTCCGCCCCCGTGCCGGCACTGATCACGGTATAACCGGAATGCTCAAGGATCATCTTCAGAGCCTTGACATCATAGGTCAGATCGTCGATGACCAGTATTTTCCCCTTCACCGTTCACCCTCCTCCGGGACATCGGTGCCGCCCATTCCTCTCGCTGCCCAAAACCGCAACTTTTCCTCCAGAACTTCCCTGGATGACGGCATCAGCAGGAAATCGTCACACCCTGCTTCGCGGGCCTTCCGTTTGTCCTTCTCCAGCGAGAGCGCCGTCATCGCCAGCACCGGTATGCCGGCCGTCCGGGGGTTGTTTTTTAAAGACCTGGTGGCCTGGAAACCGTCAATCACCGGCATCATCATGTCCATCAGGATCAGATCCGGCTGCACTTCCAGAGCCCGGCGCACACCGATTTCCCCGTTTTCAGCCTCCACCATGTCAAAACCCATGTGGTCCAGGATCAACCGGATGAAGTTGCGGTTGAACGGGTTGTCTTCCACTACCAACACCATCCTGGGGCGCTCGGCTTCCGGCTCATCGACGATCCCCTCCGCGTGGTGAGCGCTCTGCATCCCTGACCAGCCGGCCGGCTCCACCTGGGACGAGGTGACCAGCGAGGGGATCAGCACCTTGGTCAGCAGGTCGCCGTCAGCTGTCTGTTCGAACCAGATCCGGCCGCCGATGATTTCGATGGACCGGCGGGCCAGCGTCAGTCCCAGGTGAATCCCGCGAAACTGCTCGTTCTCGCTGATGTCCAGTTCGTCGAGGTCGAGGTAGAGGTCGGCCAGGCGCACCCTTTCGGCCTCCGAGCAGCGGTGGCGGAGTTGCAGCTTGAGGTAACCCTCGTCCCCCACGTCATGGCCACCGAGATCGCCGAGAAAGACCGGCAGGGCTCCGGGCGCCACGCCGCTCACCTCCAGGGTCACGGTGGACGCCCCACCAGCCTGGTAGGCATAACGGATCATGTTGGCCAGGGCCAGCAGCAGTTTCCGCTCGTCGGTGGTGAAGGCGGTCGGAGCGCCGCCGGCGATGCGGATCTCCAGGTCCGCGTTCTCACCCTGACCGCAGTCGGCCAGCGCTGCGCGCAGGTTTCCCATTACCTTCTCCACCATCACAGTGGACGGAGTGGCGCTGTAATTGCGCAAACCGGTCCGGGCGAACATGGTGACGTTGTCGATCACGTGGAGCAGATTGTTCCCGCTCTTGCGGATGATGTCCACCTGCAGCAACTGTTCCTCGTTCAGCGACCCGGCAAGCCCGTCGGTCAGAATCTGGCTGAAGGAGATGATGGCGTTGAGCGGGGCCCGCAATTCGTGAGACAGGCGGGTGAGGGCCACGGACCGCTTTTCCATGCACCCCTCGTCAACCGCCGGCCCGCTGCTGTCCGGTGCCCGGCCGGCCAGGCAATTCTTTTGCAAAGCCATTTCAGAATCTATCCACTGTGCTGCAGCCACCGGACAGCAGAACACGGTTGCGGCGTGCCCACCGGCAGAAATGATATCCCGTCACCACCGTATCGTCCCCGGCAGCGCGAAGCTTTACCGTATGTGCGGTGAAAACAACCATTCTACTCTACCGGCCTAACGCTCCACGATGAAGGTCACCGGACCGTCATTGATCAGCCGCACGGCCATCAGCGCCCCGAACCGGCCATCCTGCACCGCCGCGCCGGCGGCTTTCAGAAAATGGAGAAACCTCTTGTAGAGCAGTTCGGCCTCTTCACCGGATGCGGCCATGTCAAAACTGGGCCGCCGTCCCTTGCGCACCGAACCGGCCAGCGTGAACTGGGACACGGAGAGAACCGCACCGCCCACCTCAAGGACCGAGCGGTTGAGGTTCCCTCGATCATCGGCGAAAACCCTCAGGTTGACCAGCTTGTCAGCGATCCAGCGGGCCTGTTCCTCGCCGTCCCCCTTCTCCACCCCCAGCAGCACCAGCAGACCCCGGCCGATTCTGGCCACCTGCAGGCCTTCAACCTCCACCGAGGCTTCGCTCACCCTCTGGACCACCGCTTTCATCAGCTCACCTCCATGGACTCCGGCCCCGCGGCAGGAACCATTGTACCCCCCTTTTCCCGGCCCGCAAACCTGATCCTTGACATCCCCCCCGACCACAGTTAACATTACTATTTGCACTGATTTCTGATTCATCCAAACCCTGGGCGGGACAGTGCCGCCCTGACATTACCCCCGGCATGGGCCAAGGAGGAAAAGGCGTGCGCAGTGTAAACAAGGTCATCCTCATCGGGCACCTGGGCAGGGACCCGGAAAAGAAATACACCAGCTCCGAGACACCACGGGCAATCACCAATTTTACCCTGGCCACCAACGAGAGCTGGAACGATCGGGACGGCAACAAGCAGGAGCGAACAGAGTGGCACCGGGTGGTGGTCTTCGGCCGGCTGGCCGAGATCTGCGCCGAGTATCTGGGCAAGGGCCGCCAGGTCTACGTGGAAGGACGGTTGCAGACCCGGTCCTGGGAGGACCAGCAGGGCAGTAAACGCTACATGACCGAGGTGGTGGCGGACAACCTGGTCTTTCTCGGCCGTGGCGAAGGCGGCGGTGGTGACGGATACCAGGACCGCGGGCCTGCCGGAGGAGGAGGGAGAGGCCGGCAGGGCGGTGGCGGCACTGCAGCTGGCAGCGGCGGCGCTGGAGCTGGCAGTGGAACTGGCGGTGGCGGGTTCAGCGACGACGATATTCCCTTCTAGCATCAAACAGGGAAACCGGCACCTCAACACGGGAGATTCTGGATGACGTTCAAGACTCCGGCAGCACTGCTGATGATCCTCCTGATGGCCGCCCTGACTGCCGCGGGCAGCGCCGAGGCGTACGGCGGGGAACGGGGACCGTTCTTCGGCCTGGGGATTCATGGCAACTGGTACAACACCAACGACGCCGACGACGGAGCGATCCACGGCGGCTTGCAGGCCCGGCTGCGAATCACCCGGAACCTCAGCGCCGAACTGGCCGCCGACTACCGCAAGGATGAATTTGCCGGTGGACAGGTCACGGTGGATGGCTATCCGTTCCAGTTGTCCGGGATCTGGTATCTGTTCGGCAGGGGCGGAGTCAACCCCCACCTGATCTTCGGCGGCAGCTGGTACAGTTCTACCGTCAACGTCACTCTTTCCGAAGAGGGCAGCCTGAGCCAGGACTTCAGCAGCGATGATTTTGGCTACCACGGCGGGTTCGGGCTGGAAATTCACATGACCGAGCGCAGTTTCCTCCACGCGGATGTGCGTTACCAGTTCCTCGATGTCAATATCGACGTGGGTGACGTCATCGGCAGCGATTATGGTGACGAAAATTTTAACCACGACGGTTATGTGATCCAGCTCGGACTCACCTTTTACTTCTGAGGGCTTGCCCCACTGCCACCCAGCACCGACGTCCACTGACTCGACCGGTTACCGGCGGCGCAGTTGGGGTCCGACACGGAAAGGCACCCCGGGGAGGAAGATACGTGCAGTACACTTTCACCACATGCCGCGGTAGATCTTGGCCGCCGCTGGCGCTGCTCTTGCTCAGCGCCGTATTTTTCTGCTGTTCGGCCCCGGTTCTGGCCGGCGACGATGCCGAGCCTTCGCCCGAGGTGCTCAGCCTGCTGGAACAGATCCTGGCCAGCCAGCAACAGACGACCACGCTCCAGGGCCGGTTCACCCAGACCAAGACCATGGCCCTGTTCAAGGACCCTGAGCAGTCCTCCGGCCGTTTCGGTTATAGCCAGCCGGACGTGATGCGCCTGGACTACGATATGCCGAACCGGGTGATCCTGCTGCTGGAGGGCGACACCCTGGTCACCTACTACCCCGACCTCCAGGAGGCGGAACGGTTCGATGTCCGCAAGCAGAAGAAACGGGTTTTCGACCACCTGATCGGCAAGGACGGAATCGATCAATTGAAGAAGAATTTCACCATCGATGCGGGTTCCGCCGTGGCCTCCCCGGATTCCGCTCCCCAACCCGCCGGGTCGACACAGCGCCTGCACCTCGTTCCGCGTCGCCGGCAGCTCAAGAAGCGAATCGATTTCATCGATCTCTGGGTCCGTGCCTCCGACCACGCACCAGTGCAGTATTTCATCCGGGAGAAGAGCGGTGACACCACCCTGTTCCGGCTGGAGGACGTGGTGGTCAACGGCGACCTGCCCGAGGGAGCGTTTACCATCGACTTCCCCGAGGGCGTGGTGATCTCCGAAAGGTCCAGAAAGGACGGAGGGAACGATGAAGAATAGCGTTTGTCAGGTAGCGGCCCTGCTGGCCATCCTGGCCTGCACCCCGGGAGCAGTTGCCACGGCCGATGGCATCAACCCCGGCATCTACCTCGCCGTGGGGGATTCCATCACCCAGGGCTACGACGAGGACACCTGGTGGAGCCGCGGCTACCTGCCCTACCTTGCCGACATGCTGGAGATCAGCGAATCGCAGATCGTCAACCGCGGGATCGGCGGCGCCACCGCTGAGCAGGGGCTGGAGTCCTACCGCGCGGACCTGCTAATGGTGATGCCCCAGTACGTACTGATCCTCTTCGGGACCAACGACATCAGCCAGGGGGTGCCGCGCAGCGATACCATCGACGCCCTGGAGGCGATGATCGACGCCGCCCGCACCGTGGGCAGCATCCCGATACTGGGCACGGTGATCCCCCGGGGGGCCCACGAGGTCGACTCTTACAACCGGGCGGCGCTCTACCTGAACAGCCTGATCCTCGAACTGGTCCTGGAAACCGAGGGTGCCGGTCTGGCCGACCACTTCAACACCTTTCTGAACAACCCCTGCGAACCGCTGGACTGCGGCCCCGGCGATCCGGAATTCTGGGTCGACGGCGTGCAGTACGACATCTGCTGCTGGTATTCCGACAACCTGCACCCGGGCCAGGGCGGATACCAGCTGATGGCCCAGAGCTGGTACGCCGGCCTGCTCGAACGGGGCGGACAGCCGCCACTGCCCGGCGATTATGCCGCACCGTGGGTGGCCGACAGTTCTCCGGGAGACGGCGACAGCGGCGTGCCTCCGGAGAGCGACATCCTCATCAGGCTCAACGATCTGGGCAGCGGCGTGAACACCCTGAGCATCCAGCTCACGGTGGCCGGAGTGGCCGTGCCCCCCGGCGGCTTCCAGGTCTCCGGGACACTCGATTCCCTTGAAATCACGTATACTCCTGAGATACCCTTCACTGCCGGATCGACCATCGAGGTGGTGATCAGCGCTGAGGATCTGGCCTCCCCGCCCAATGTCCTCGAGTCCTACGCCTGGTCCTTCCGGGTGTCGGCCGGTGACGGCCAATCCTACGGCGACATCGACTCCTCCGGCCGCATCGACGGTATCGACCTCTCGCTGCTGGCGTTCGCGTTTGGCAGTGCCTCGTGGGAAGAACGCTATCTCGAGGCCGCCGACCTCAACGGGGACCTGGTGGTTGACGGCGAGGACCTGGCCCGGCTGGCGGCGTATTTCGGCGAAACATTCTAGACACGGGAGGGGCACACGTGCAGAAAGTTCTGATCACCGGCGGTGCCGGATTCATCGGCTCCCACCTGTGTGACAGGCTGGTGCAGGATGGGCACCGGGTTACCTGCCTCGACAACTTCGACCCGTTCTACGACCCGCAGATCAAACGCGGCAATATCTCCGCAGTGGCCGGCAGGGACAACTACCGGCTGGTGGAAGGTGACATCCGCGACCTGAGCCTGCTGCAGAGCATTTTTCAGGGAGACCGGGCGCCCGAGGTGGTGGTCCACCTGGCGGCCAAGGCCGGTGTGCGGCCGTCCATCGAAGACCCCCTGGTCTATCAGGAGGTCAACATGAACGGGACGGCCAATATTCTGGAGATGTGCCGCCGCCACGGAGTGCAGAAGTTGATCTATGCCTCCTCGTCTTCGGTGTACGGCAACAACCGCAAGATTCCCTTTGCCGAAGACGACCCGGTGGACCATCCCATTTCGCCCTATGCCGCGACCAAGAAAGCGGGTGAACTGCTCTGCCACACCTACCACCACCTGTTCGGACTGCCCATTTCCTGCCTGCGCTTCTTCACTGTCTACGGCCCCCGACAGCGGCCGGAAATGGCGATTCACAAGTTCGCCCGGCTGATTCGCGACGGGCAGCAGCTCCCGGTCTTCGGAGACGGCGGCTCGGACCGCGACTACACCTATATCGACGACATCATCGACGGCGTGACCAGGGCCATCGAGCGCTGCAGCGGCTACCGGATTTTCAACCTCGGCGAGTCGCAGACCACCACCCTGAGCCGCCTGATCACCCTGCTTGAAGAGAGCATGGGCGCCACAGCGATCCTCGACTACCAGCCGATGCAACCGGGCGATGTCCAGCGCACCTATGCCGACCTGACGAGGTCCCGGGAGGAACTTGGCTACTGCCCCTCCGTACCCGTGGAGCGGGGAATACCGCTGTTCGTGGAGTGGTTTAAAGGAAACGCGACCTGATCCGCCGCGGCGGGCCTCGTCACAGTGCTGATCACCGGGCCGGGTGTTGGATCCGGCCCATTCCATGATAGAGGGATCAACGTGTCAGAAACAGAACCGCGAATCGTTGTTCTCGGTGCCGGACTGGCCGGTCTGGCCACCGGTTACGGCCTGCGGGAGAGGGACGATTTCACTATCTTCGAAGCGGCCGAGCGGGCGGGCGGCGTGGCCCGCTCCGTGTCCCGGGACGGGTTCGTATTCGACCATGGCCCGCACATTCTCTTTCCCAAGGTGGAGCGGGCTAAAAAACTGATTCAGGAACTTCTCGCCGGCAACCTCGTGGAGCGCAGCCGGGAAGCCTGGATCTACCATCACTCACAGAATGTGTTCACCCGCTTCCCCTTCCAGCATCACCTGCACGGGCTGGATCCCGACGTGGTCCGGGAGTGCCTGCTGGGCGCTGTACAGGCCTACATCGAGGCCCGGTCCCAGGGTGAAAATGCCCCGCCGCCGGCCAATTACCGGCAGTGGCTGGAGAGTTCCTTCGGCAGCGGCATCACCCGGCACCTGATGGGGCCCTATGCCGTCAAACTCTGGACGGTGGACCCTGACCAGATGAGCTACACCTGGATCGGGGACCGTGTTCCGGTACCCGAAATGGAGCAGATCATCGGGGGCGCCCTTGCCGACGTGGAAGACCGTTTCGGCTTCAATCCCGACTTCTGGTACCCCCGGGAGGGTGGAATCGAGTCGCTGCCCCGAGCCTTCCTGCCCGCGGTACAGCACCGGCTGCAAACCGGCATGCGGGCGGTACAGATCGACCTCGCGGGCCGGCGGGTTCATTTCGCCGACGGCAGTTCGTCCGGATACCACCGGCTGGTCTACACCCTGCCCCTGCCCGAACTGACGTCGCTGGTGGACCAGGTCCCCGACGACGTTCGCGCGGCCATCGGCGGGTTGAAGCACAACTCCATAGTCTGCGTCAATCTGGGCATCGACCGGCCCGCCATCTCAGACAAACACTGGATCTACTTCTACGAGGACCGTTTCCCCTTCCATCGGATCAGCTTCCCCATGAATCTCTCCCCGGAAACCACACCGGCGGGGATGAGCAGTATCTCCACCGAGGTGGCCTATTCGGACTGGCGGCCGCTGGACAAGGAGACCATCGTGGAACAGACGGTGCAGGCGCTCAAGGAGGCCGGCATCCTCCGGCAGGCGGACAACGTGGTCACCAGTCACGTGATGGACATGCGCTACGCCTACATCATCTATGATCTCCAGCGGGAAGCGCACCTCGAAGTGATCTACCGTTTCCTCAGAGAGCACGGAGTGGAGCCATGCGGTCGTTTTGGCCGCTGGGAGTATCTGAACATGGACCGCACCATCGACAGCGGTCTGACCGTGGCCGACCTGCTGAACGGCGAACCGGCCTGACCACCGGGGGCAGCACATGCGGGTCCTCTGTTTTGGAACGTACGAACGTCTCTTTCCTCGCAACACCACCCTCATCGCCGGCCTGCGGCAGGCCGGCGCCACCGTGGAGGAGTGCCACGAACCGCTCTGGGAACTGACCCGGGACAAGACCGGCTCCTCCTTCACCAGCCCGCTGGCCCTGTTCCGCACGGCACTGCGCGTCCTGCGCGCCTACTGGCGGCTGCTGCTCCGCCACCGCCACGTGGAATACGACGTAATGGTGGTGGGCTACATGGGCTACCTCGACATGCTGCTGGCCGCTCCGCTGGCCCGGCTGCGCCGCCGTCCGCTGGTCTACAGTCCGGTGGTTTCGCTTTACGAGACGGTGGTCACCGACCGCAGGATGTTCTCCGGCCGTTCCTTCCGCGGCCGCCTGGCCTGGCACCTGGACAAGCTGGCGCTGCGTCTGGCGCAGCTGATCGTCCTGGAAACCTCCACCTATGTGAAGTTCTTTTCCAGCGAATTCGGTATCCCGGCCGGGCGCTTTGCCACCGTCCGGCTGGGCGCCGACGAAGCCACCTTCAGCCCCCGTCCCCGAACCGCTGGCGAACGCCCGTTCCGCGTTTTTTTTTACGGCAAGTTCACCCCGCTCCAGGGGGTCCCGGTGATCGTCAGGGCCGCCGCGGAGGTTCAGCGGCGGAATCCGCGGATCATGTTCGAAATCGTCGGGTCGGGACAACTGACCACCGAGGTGCAGCGGCTGAGCGGAGAACTGGGCCTGACCAACACCGAGTTCATTCCCTGGGTGGCCTATGAGGATCTCCCCGGGCATATCGGGCGGGCCGACGTCTGCCTGGGCATCTTCGGCACCACCCGGAAAACCGATCGTGGAATTCCGGTCAAGGTTTTTGACGCGCTGGCCATGGGCATGCCGGTGATCACCGGCGACACCCCGGCGGCCCGCGAACTGCTGGTCCACGAGACCAACGCGCTGCTCTGCCCTACCGGAGACCCGCAGAGCCTGGCCCGGGCGATCATCAGGCTCCACGACGACCCCGCCCTGCTGGATCACATCGCCCATGGCGCGCTGGACACATTTCGGCACAGCTGCACCCAGGAACTTATCGGCAAGAGCCTCCTTTCGCACTTCCAGACGTTGATCGCCCCTGTCGGGGAGGGGTGCAGTTGAACCGCGGGTCGCCAGCGTCCGGGATTCCGGGCTCCAGCGGCGACCGCCTGGCCCGGGGCACTGTCTATTCGGTGTCGGCCCAGCTGGCGGCCGCCGCCCTCGGTTTCGCCCTGACCCTCTTCCTGGCCCGGCAGCTGGGGCCCACGGTCTTCGGCCGCTATGGCGTGATCATCTCATTTCTGGCCTGGGCCGAATTCCTGGTGATCACCGGGATCCCCGACGCCGTGGCCCGGGCCATCGCCACCGACGGTGGACGGAGACGTGCGGTGTTCCGCTCCGGGCTCCTGCTTGAGGCACTTTTCGCCGCGGCGCTCTTTGTCCTCTTCTGGCTCCTGGCTCCCAGGTTCTCCGCCGGACTTTTCCACAACCCGTCACTGGCTGGAGCTTTCCGGCTGGCCGCGCTGGACATACCGCTCTACGCCATGTTCAGCATCCACCTCGGCTACCTCCGCGGCGTGCGGGGATTTGCCCGCCAGTCCTGGTGTATCGGGTTTTACGCCGCGGCGAAAGTGCTCTCCTCCACCGCCCTGGTCCTGTTCGGCTTTTCCCTGGAAGGGGCTTTGATCGGCAATGCCGCCGGGTCGCTGGCCGCCCTGGTTCTGGCCCGCGTACTGGTCTCCCGGGACTGTGGCCGCCTTCCCCCAACCGGGTCATACCCGGCACGATCCCTGGTCTCCTATGCGTTGCCCCTGGTTGGCGGAGTGCTGCTCTATAATGCCCTGATCAGCGTCGACCTCTGGATGGTGGAACGGCTGGTTTCCGAGGACGGCGAAGTGGGGCTGTACACCGCCGTCTGGAACATGGCCCGCACACCCTACTTCATCTTCATGGGGCTGTCGGTGGTCATCTTCCCCGGACTGTCCAGGGTCCTGGCCGCCGGTGACGGGTCAAGGGCCCGCCTCCAGCTGCAAGAGGCCTCCAGGCTCTTCCTGCTGGTGGCTGTTCCTCTGGTCTTCTTCTGCGCAACCAGCGCCAGCGGCCTGATGCGCCTCACCTTTTCCGAGGCCTATTCTCCACACCACTCGGGTCCGCTGCTCGCCGTCCTCATCGCCGGCTACACCCTGCTCTCCTTCGGACTGATCTCCGGCGCCGCCCTCAGCGCCGACGGCCGTTTGGGCCTGGTGATCGTCATCAACCTGGCTCTGCTGACGGCCCAGATCGCCCTGACCGGCCGGCTGATTCCCCTGCTTGGGCTCTCCGGGGCCGCGCTCTCCACCCTGCTCACCGGTGGCGCCGCTTTTCTTGCGGGCCAGGCCTGTCTCTCCCGGTTTTTCGGCGTTCGCCAGCTGGTGCTGCCCCCGCTGCGGATACTGCTGGCCGCCGTGCCGGCCGTGGCCCTGAGCCCGCTTCTGCCCCAGGACGGCTGGTTGCTGATCCTGGCATACGCGGCGCAGGGTCTGGTATACTTGGTCGGCCTGTTTTTCCTTGGCGAACTCACGTGGGAAGAGATCACCGGTTATGGTGCGCAGTTCAGATCCCGTCGCTGATCGCGTCACCGCGGACACCCGGGCACCTTGACGAGACCATCCGTCCCCCGGGTCCGCGGTGCGGTGGGATGGCGGCCTGGAGGAGACGATGACAAGGGCATTGATCGTGGGGTGCGGGGCATACATGGACAACGGCTACGGTTGTCCCGGAGAGTGGCGCTGTCTCAAGGCGGCAGCACTGGGCGAAGGGACATTCTCCCAGACCCACCAGGTGGTGGGCTTCCTGAAGTGCGTCTGCCCCGGGAGAAGCACGGCCGCCAACGCCGGAATGATGGTCAAGCTGTCGCAGACCAACCCTGACGTGGTGCACCTCTCCTCCTGCCTGGCCAACGCCAAACCCGGCTGCCCCTATTTTGAACCGGCGGAGCTGGCCGCCATGCTCGAAGCCAAACTCGGACTCCCGGTGATCCTCGGCACCCACGATTATCACTGAGAGTCCCCGGAACAGGAACCCAGGAACCACTTGAGGCAGGAGTGAAACCGATGGCCGGAGCTGAACAGAACCACGCCGTGATCGTCGGCGCCGGGCTCACCGGTCTGGTGACCGGCTACCATGTGGCCAGTGCGGGAATACCGGTAACCGTCTACGAATCGGCGGAGGATTTTGCCGGGGCCGAGGGGCTGATCCCCTTTGGCGGAATAGTGGTGGAACCGGAGTTCGACCCTGTGCTGAACAGCGACACCGACCTGCTGGAGCTGCTTGACCAGCTGGATGCCCGGACCTTGCTGGAATGGCATCCCGACAGCTTTGGCCTCTTCATCAACGGCGGTATCCAGATGCTGGACCGCCCGCGCAGCCTGCTGGGATTCAGTGCGCTGGGCCTGGTTCGGCGCATC
The DNA here is from genome assembly GCA_963836075.1 of uncultured Acidobacteriota bacterium. Lineage (GTDB taxonomy): Bacteria > Acidobacteriota > JAQAZP01 > JAQAZP01 > JAQAZP01 > JAQAZP01. The sequence continues at coordinate 193,964 of CAWIIB010000001.1, read as the reverse complement.
CGCCTCATTCGCCAGTGGTCCCGCCTGCTGCGCGACGACCCGGCAGCCGCATCCGAAGACCTGCCGGCGGAACGCTGGCTGGAGAAGCGGTGCGGCAAGGATGCCACGGCCGCCCTCTGGAACCCCGTGCTCCACGGTTTCTGGGGCAAGAAGGCGGCCCGGGTATCGGCCGCCTGGATGGCCCGGCGCCTGGCGCGGATCACAGAGCCCCGCACGTCCGGCGACGGCACATCGGCCTATCTCGCCGGTGGTCTGCGGGTCCTGGCTGAACGGCTGCAACGGCGGATCGAAGAACAGGGAGGCCGTGTGCTGTACGGCCGGCAGGTCCAGGAAGTGCTCACCTCCTCCGCCGGCCTGATGGGAGTCTTCATCGAGGGGCAGGTGGTGGACACCAGCGCGGTGGTCCTCACCCAGCGCCCGGACCATATCCGTGCCCTGTCTCCCGGTCTTCCCGAATCGTTCTTCGAAAGGCTGGAAGTCCTTCCCTTCCAGTCGCTGATCCGGCTGACCCTGGAACTTGACCGCCCCTTCGGTCAGCTGCACCGCCTGCTGGTCTGCGACGGGGACCTGCCCTTCTCCGAGCTGGTGGAGCACACGGCGTGGGTCAATCCGGAACAATACGGCAACCGCAACCTGCTGCACCTCACCGCAATGCACTCCAGCGGCGACCCGGCGCTGGACTATCCCGAGGAAAAGATCCTTGACCTGTTTCTCGACGGCCTGAACAGAATCAACCCCGAATTCGACCGCCACTGGGTCAACAGCCACCAGCTGACCCTGGACACCCGCTCCCGGCCCGTACCGGTGGCCGGTTCGCCACTGGCCGCCCCGGTCTCCTCCACCCCCATACCCGGCATCTACCTCGCCTCCGAGGCGGCCCACGGCCGGCGCTACCGCGGTCCGGCCGCATCAGCGTCCATCGGCCGCAAGATCGCCGGGCTGGTCATCGCCGATGCCACCGCCGGACGGACGGACAAACCTGACGATACCGACCACAGCTGAAGAGGCCCGGTTGATGTGCGGCATTGCTGGAATCTGGGGCGATGAAGGGGATATCCGGCGGATGACCCGACTGCTGGCGCACCGCGGGCCGGACGAGGAGGGCTTCCACCAGAGTGGGCCGGTGAAAATGGGCAGCCGCCGCCTGATCGTCATCGACCCCCACGGCGGCAGCCAGCCGATCTTCAATGAAGACCGCTCCCTGGCCCTGGTGTTCAACGGGCTGATCTTCAACTATCTGGAACTGCGGCAGGACCTGGAAGCACGGGGACACCGCTTCCGCAGCGCCACCGACAGCGAAGTGATCATCCACGCTTACGAGGAGTGGGGTGAGGAATGCCTGCGGCAGTTCAACGGCATGTTCGCCTTCGCCCTGCATGACGGCCATCGCCTCTGGCTGGCCCGGGACCGCATGGGTGAAAAACCGCTCTACTACTGCCTCGACGGTCAACGGCTGATTTTTGCTTCGGAAATCAAAAGCATTTTGGCCGAGGTGCGATGCCAACCGCGGTTTGACGAGGACTTCCTCGTCTTCGAAACCACCACCGGCGGCAGCACCCTGTTCAGCGAGATTTTCGCCCTGCAGCCCGGGCACACCCTCTCCTGGGACGGAGAACAGCTCAGCGGCAGCCGGTACCGGGAACTGCCGCAGGAAGCGGACCAGACGCGCAGTGAAGATCAGTACGTGGAGGAACTGCGCTGGCTCATCGAAGACGCCGTGCGCCTCCGGCTGCGCAGCGATGTCCCGGTGGGCGCTTTTCTCAGCGGCGGTCTCGATTCGAGCCTGATCACCTGCCTGGCCCGGCCGGAAGTGGTCTTCAGCTGCCGCTTTCCCCACGGCCCGGCCTATGACGAATCCGGCTATGCCGCCCTGGTGGCCCGGCATGCCGGCGCCCGCCACGAACTGATCGAACCGAGCCCCGCGGCCTTCCGTTCCTTCTACCCCAGGATTCTGCACCATCTGGACCAGCCCGCCGCCACGGCGTCCAGCATCGCCGAATTCTCCCTGGCCGCGCTGGCCAGCCGTCAGGTCAAGGTGGTGCTGGGCGGCCAGGGTGCCGACGAGCTGTTCGGGGGCTACGTCCGCTACCTGCTGATGCTGGAGGAGGATCGTCTGGGCCGTCGGGCGGAACTGCGCAACTACCACTCGCTGGCCCGCTGGTTCTGGGGGCCGGAGCTGTTCGGGGAGCCCTGCCGGCGCTACCACCGGATGATCCGGCGCGGCGAACCCTCTGACGGTTCCACCCTGCAGACGGTGCGCGAGCTCTTTGCCGGCCGGCGGCACCTCATCGATCAGATGGGCGCCTGTGATATCGCCATCAACCTGCCCCCGCTGATCACCATGAACGACCGGGCGGCTTCGGCCTTCGGCCTGGAAAACCGCACCCCGTTTCTCGACCACCGCATCGTCGAATTCGCTTTCCGGCTGCCCCCGGAGATGAAGGTCCGGGAGCTGACCACCAAGTATATTCTGCGCCGCGCCGCACGGGGGATCGTGCCCGACGCCGTGATCCACCGCACGGACAAACTGGGGCTGGTGGTCCCCATCTCCGACTGGTTTACCGGGGAACTGCGGCAGTGGGCCGGAGAGCTGGGGGAGGCTTTTGAACGCCGGGAGATGGCCGGCCTGTTGCGCCCCCCGGAGGTGAGCCGCGGGGAGTTCGACCGCTCGCTCTACAGCCGCATTTCCACCGAGTTGTGGCTGCGCCAGGTCCTTGACGGCCAGACGGTCCCGGCCCTGGGCCGCGATTCGGCGGAGCAACTGATTGCCGCCTGTGTCTGACACACCGCGGAGGGAGAGAGGGATGGACAGGATACCGGCAGCACCCGACGGACCCGCAGTGGACGACCGTTCCAGCCGGGTGGAGATGCTGTGGCAGATGCTCGGCGGGCGTCCTGATTCGGGTCCGCCGGAGATGCAGTGGACCGCCTGCGAAAAGGGAGTGAGCATGGTGGGCCAGCGGCAGGTTCCCTGGCAGCGCCACGACCTCCTCTACCGCGCGGAGCCGGAGGTCAGCGTGCCGGCCTGGATACTCGTTCCGCCCGGATCAGATCCCCGGGTGGCCGGTGGCGACCGCGGCCGGCCCGCCGTGCTCTACCTGCACTCACACTCGGGCGACTATTCCATCGGCCGCAACGAAGCCCTGCTGGGCAAGAAACGCGTTCCACCGGGCCTCGCGCCCCAACTGCTGGACGCGGGATTCACGGTATTCGCCGCTGATTTCCGCTGTTTCGGTGAACGTTCCGGTGAACTTGAGCGCGAGTCCGCCAGGTGGCACCTGTTGCAGGGCACCACCCTCTGGGGCCGCATGCTCTGGGACCAGGTGCGGGCCCTGGACCTGCTGGAGACCCTCCCGGGTATCGACTCGCGGCGCATCGGCTGCTTCGGTTTTTCCATGGGTTCCACCGCCGGGTGGTGGCTGGCGGCCCTGGACCGCCGCATCGCCGCCGGCGTGGGCCTCTGCTGCCTCTCCACCTACCGCGCCATGGCCCGCCAGGGTGTCCTGCAGCGCCACGGCATCTACTACTTCGTGCCCCGCGCCGCAACCATCGGGGTTCCCGGCCTCCTTTCGCTCATCGCGCCCCGCCCCTTCCTCTTTCTCAACGGCGACCTGGATGAGACCTCACCGGTGGACGGCGCCCGTGACGCGGTGCGCGCGGCGGGTGAAGCCTGCCGGCGCTGCGGCTCGGCAGGCCACCTCTGTCTGGAAATCGTTGAAGGATGCGGCCACGAGGTGACCCCGGCGATGATCCACCGGTCGGTGCAGTGGCTCACCGGGCAGCTGGATGGTTGAACCGGGGTCAGAGGAGCAACGACCCCTCGATTCGCAGCAAGCGTGTCTTGATGGCCAGTCCCCCGCTGTATCCGGTGAGCTGTCCGTTGCTGCCCAGCACTCTGTGACAGGGGATCAGGATCGGCAGAGGGTTGGCCCCCAGGGCGTTGCCCACCGCCCGGCTGGCTGACCGGCCCTGGCCCAGGCGGCTGGCCAGTTCCCCGTAGGTGACGGTGTGGCCATAGGGTATCCGCAGGGTCTGATCCCAGACCGCCCGGCGAAAGCCGGTGCCGTGGGGGTCGAGGGAGACGGAGAATTCCTGCAGCCGTCCACCGAGGTACGCCGCCAACTGCCGTCTCAACTCGTTGAACGCTTTTGGCGACTTGCGCACCGGCAGTCCGGGGTGATCGGCCTGCAAGGCCTCCACAAAGGCATCGTGGGACCCGGCGCTGCGCAGCTGGAGCCTGCAGACGCCTTTGGCGGTGGCCGCCGCGGCCATTTCCCCCAACTCGGTCTCAATGAAAGCATAGGTGACCGCCGGCCTGATGGTTTTCCCCAGTTTGAAGAAATTGCGCATGGCCGTCACCTGTTTCGGAAAGGAATCCCACCCCGCGACAGTGATACCTCCCAACGATACGATTGAGACTCCACCCTGTCAACCGCCGCGCCAGCCGATTCCATTGTGATTCGTTCGCTCTTGATGTAAAATGCTGCAATCGTCTTCATGATTTGTTGCTATTTGATCGGGTCGGTATCTGGGAAATCCTTGTCCGGAATGACTGCACGATTCTACGATAATGGGACACTGTCGTATCTGCGTGCGTGCGTCGCGGTGTATGTCAACCACCACAGTTCGAGGGGAAGATGGACCACATAAAGAAAGCGATCAACGATTCCCGAGGCGCTCGCTGGGCCGTCCTGGTGATGGTCAGTGTGCTGATGTTCGCCACCTACTGGTTCCAGGATTTCATGTCACCGCTGCAGGAGCTGATGCGTGATGCCTGGGGCTTCAGCAACGCCAATTTCGGCATGGTCATCAGTTCCACCACCTGGTTGAACATGCTCGGCGCCATCATCATCGGCGGGATGATTCTGGACAAGTTCGGCCCCAAGGTCTGTATCTTCCTTTTTGGCGGGTCGGCGGCTCTCGGAGCAGTGCTCTGTGCTCTGTCCGCCGCCGGTGTGTTCGGAGAAGACGTCAACAGCCGACTCTACGGGATGGTGGCCGGCCGGATCTTTTTCGGCATCGGCCTGGAAGTCACCTGCGTCCTGGTGAGCAAGACAGTGGTCAAGTGGTTCAAGGGTCACGAGCTGGCCCTGGCCATGGGGGTCAACGTAGGTTTCGGCCGTCTGGGTTCCATGCTGGCGATCATGTTCTCCGCCGACATTGCCGGCGCCACCCCCTCCCCCGCCTTCACCGTTTCCGCGGTGCTCATCGGTATCGGCATCCTGGCCTATATCAGCCACCTGGTCTTCGACTCCAAACTGGACAAGGACCGCAAGGCCATCTCCGACGCAGCCGACGAGGCGCCCAGCGAAGACGAACAGTTCAAGATCTCCGACCTGGGCAAGCTGCTCAGCAACCCCTCGTTCATCTATGTCGCCCTGCTCTGCGTCACCTTCTACTCGGCGGTCTTTCCCTTCATCCAGTATGCTCCCGACCTGCTGGTGAACAAGTTCGGCTTCACCAGGGTCCTGCCCGATCTCAGAGGGGCTGGTTTCATGGCCACGGTCAACGCCTGGCTGCACAACGGCCCCAAGGTGGCCGGCCTGATCCCCTTCGGCACGATCTTCTTCACCCCGATCTTCGGCAGCATCGTCGACCGCAAGGGCAAGGCCGCCTCGCTGATGATGGTCGGTTCGGGCCTGCTGATCTTCGCCCACCTCTCGCTCTCGGTGTTCAACAGCGTGGCCCTGGGCTACGCCGGCCTGCTGGCCCTGGGCGTGGCCTTCTCCCTGGTGCCCGCCGCCATGTGGCCCTCGGTGGCCAAGATCGTGCCGGAGAGCCGTCTGGGCACGGCCTACGCCACCATGTTCACCATCCAGAACTGGGGCCTGGGTTTCTTCTTCTGGTTCATCGGCAAAGTGCTGGACATGGCCAATGCCGGCAACATGGAGGCGATCAACGCCGGCGAGGCGGTTTACGATTACACCAAACCGATCCTGATGCTGGTCTTCCTCGGCGTGATCTCGATCTTCCTCGCCTTCATGCTCAAACGGGCCGACGTGAAGCAGCGCTACGGCCTGGAACTGCCCAGCGGGCAGACGCCGGACTGATCGGTATCGCAGGGAGCCTGAACAGGGGGACCTCCGGCTCCCGGGAGCCGGAGGTCCCCCTTTTTCTGTCCCGTGGTCTTTGCTGTCTGCGGAGAATCAGTTGAAGGCGCCCTGGCTGGTCCAACCGTCCCAGCCGTCGGGGGAAAAGAGGTAGACCACGTCGTCGGTGCTCCCCCGCAGGCCGTCCATGCCGTCCGAAGTCCAGATCAGGTACTCGGTTCCCAGCTCGTGGTCGCAGTGCATCAGGATGTGATACGAGCGCCCCCAGCCGTCGTTCAATTCCACCCGGTCGAAGAAGTTGCTGGCCTCCAGCCAGTCCCTGAAATCAGCTTCGTTGACCCCGGGGACACAAGCCTCGGTGTCGGTCTTGTAGAGCTTGACCAGATCAACCATGGCCAGGATTTCCGCCTCGGTGTGCCGCTCGCGGCTCATCTCCAGTGCAGCGATCACACTCTGCACCCCCATGGCGGCCACCAGGGCGATGACCACCAGGACGACCATCATCTCCACCAGGGTAAACCCGCTGCAGCGGCCGTTCATGGCGCCCCCTGGTCCGGTTGCTCGACCCCGGCCCCTGTCCCGGCGGCGAGGAAAACGTCCAGACGACTTTCCGGTCCCAATACCCGGGGAATAAGGGAGCTGGCCCTCATGATGGCGGCATCCTCTGTCTTATCCCCGGTCAACCGGGGCTGCAGCACATAGCGTTTAGCTGCGCTACGATGATAATCGTAGCGCTCGAGCTCCGCACGGTCCCCGGGTTTCCAGTGCGACGGCACGATCTCTTCAAGCTCTTCGGGATAGGCGCCGGTATCCTGCCGGTAGGTGTTGAGCACGGTGATCAGCACCAGTGTGTCGCTCATCACATGGTGGGTTTCGTCCTCTGCTGCGGTCCGGGATACGCGGCTGCGAAGAAGAAAGAGGCCTTCCAGGGCCAGCAGGGGGATGCAGACCAGGAGCACCACGGTGATCAGCCGCATCCGCGATGTCGGCCGCCCTGCACGGGGCTCTCCGACGGCAGTTGAACCCAGGCCCGGGTCAAAGACTCCGCCGCTCTCCCCGGCCGTTTCAACAGCGCACTCGGTGCAACAGACGCTGCCGTCCAGCAGTTCGCAGCGACACCGGGAACAGAAGGAATTCCCGCAGCTGCTGCAGGTAAAAGATGCTTCCGCATCCTGGTGGCGGTGGCATGGGTTTCCATTATCCATCTTCATCCTCCCACAACATCTCATCGACCACCGGGGGAAGCGAGTTGAGTCGATCTTCTCCAATCCCTGCCAATGGACGGACAATGGAGTAACAATAGACCTGCTGCCACGGACCGGACACTACTTCAGGGCGGCGCTTCCGCCATCACCGCCACGGAGGAACATATGTTGAACAGAACAGCAGTTGCACTCCTGACCCTCACGCTCCTGGTCTCCGGCAGCCACAGATCTGCCGCCGCGGAGCGGTCCCACAGCATCTCGCCGGAGGACTATTTTGATCTGGCGTCCATCGACGAAATCGCGGTCTCCCCCAGCGGACGATACGCGGCCTACCAGGAGACCCGCTGGGACGAGGATGGCAAAACCCATGACCTGTGGCTGGCTGACCTGTCGGGCACGGAACTGCTCCGACTCTCCTTCGGCGGCCTGGGGGCCGACGACCCGGTCTGGGACCCCGGGGAGCGATGGATCTATGTCAGCGGGAGCCGGTCGCGAGGGACCGGAGAAACAGTACCGCCCTGGGATGGCAGCACCCAGATCTGGCGCCTCTCCGTCGGAGGAGGTGAGCCCTTCCCGGTGACCCGGGTCAAAGGGGGAATAAAACTGTTCCGCCTTTCCGCCGATGGCGGTTCCCTGTTCTACACCTGCGGTGAGGAAGTGGTGGAGGATGAGTGGCGCGACCTGCGCACGTCGTTCGCCGCTCTGGAATACGGACACGGGGTCAGCGAACTGGACAGCTTGTGGAGACTGGATCTGGTCACCTGGCGGTCGCGCCAGGTGCAGGCGGCCCGGCGGGTAATTCACGACTTCGCCCTCTCACCCGATGGGTTGCGGGCCGCGATGATCACCACCAGCGACGAGGAGTTGATCTTCAAGGAAGGTTGGTCCCGGGTGGACATCATGGACCTGGAAAGCGGCGGGGTATCCACGTTGACCGGGACCGGGTGGCGCGAGGGACACCCCTCGCCGTTTGGCTGGCTGGAGGAACTGGCCTGGTCGGCGGACAGCGGTGCGCTGGCCTTCAGCATCTCCTACGACGGCTACGCCACCCGGGTTTATCTCGGGGAGTGGGAAGACGGGGAGGCGACACTGCGCCGGATCAATCTGCCGCCGGAGGCGATGTTTGCCGGTGGCCTGACCTGGCGCGGCGGCAGCCGGACGCTGTGCTACCGTGGCGAGAGCCGGGCCCGGATCCGAGTTCTCGGCGTGACCGGCGTCCGCTCCGGAGCTCAGGGAGAGCACCTCACCCTGACCCCTGGTGACCTGGTGGTGGACCTCTTCGGCTTTGCCCCCTCGGGCAGCCCCCTGGTGGTCGTGGCCGGCGGTCCGCAGGCTTTTGCCGACCTGCACCTCTTTGCCGATGACGGATCCAGTCGCCGGATCACATCGGTCAACGCGCTAACCGCCACCTGGCTGCTGCCCCAGGTGACGATCTACGGCTGGACCGGGGCGGACAACGACCCGGTGGAGGGCATCCTGGAACTGCCGCCGGACTACGCACCGCAGGACGGACCGCTGCCGCTGATAGTGGAACTCCATGGCGGACCGACCTCGGCCACCCGCTACCGCCTGCGCTACTGGATCTACGGTCGAACGTTGATGGCGGCCAACGGGTATGCCCTGCTCAGCCCCAACTACCACGGGTCCACCGGTTACGGCGAACCGTTCATGGAAAAGCTGATCGGCCGTGAGAACGATATCGAGGTCACCGACATCATCGCCGGCGTTGAGGCGCTGGTGCGGGACGGGACGGTGGATCCCGGGAGGATCGGGGTGATGGGCTGGAGCAACGGCGGGTACCTGACCAACTGTCTGATCACCCGGCGGCCCGATCTGTGGCAGGCGGCCAGCAGCGGAGCCGGGATGCTGGACATGGTGCTGCAGTGGGGAACCGAAGACACGCCGGGCCATGTGATCAACTTCATGCGCGGCCTGCCCTGGGAACGGGCCGAGGCCTATCGTCACGGGTCACCCCTCTACGGCCTGAACCGGGTGCGGACCCCGACGCTGATCCACGTGGGCAGCTCCGACCCGCGGGTCCCCGCGGCCCACAGCCGGGCGCTGTATCGCGCCCTGCACCACTATCTCGGCGTCCCCGCCGAGCTGGTGGTCTATCCCGGCGAGGCCCACAGCCTGGCCGCCCGGGAGCACCGGCTGGCCAAAATGAAGTGGGACCTGGCCTGGTTTGGAAAATATCTGCCGGCGGGCCGCAGCGGCAGCGCGGAGGCCCGGAAGCCCTGACCACCGGCTGCCGGCTCACTTCGTTCTGTCGGTTTGGTCGGTCTGGTCCGGGGCGCCAACCTCGCAGGCCATATTGACCAGGGAGGTGAGGCAGCTCACGTCATCCAGGGCGCCAACCACCAGCGTCTGCCGCCCCCGGGCCATCAGCAGCCGCATCTGGTAGCTGTGCACCAGCTCGCGGTTCCGCTCACCGCCAGTGGCGGGGCTGCTGATGGCGACGGAGGTTTCACGCACCGGTGAGAGCACGCCCTGGTCGTCCTCCACGGCAACAAACAGCCGGACCAGCGCTTCACTCCCCTCGCCTCCGGGGATGAAGGTCAGGTCGCGGTGCGGTATGTCCATTGTACAGTCAACCAGGAAGGTCCCGTTCCCCATGTCTTCCACCGACCCCAGGCTGAGGCGCAGGTCGAGGGGATTGTTGCGATACCCGTAAAGCAGGCTGGCGCGGATGGCGCCCTCCATCCGGTGTTCCGGCGTCACTTCCCTCACCCCCCGCCGGTAGCGCAGTTTCATCCCCCGGCCGCGAACCTTGACCTTGATCGTCGCGTCCTCACCGGAAGCGTCCGGGGACGGCCGGTAGCCCAGTGAGTAGAAGTTGCGGAAATCCCCACCGATGCTCTCCAGTGCCTCCCTGGTCTGCGTGGTGTCCACCATGGCCCGTCCCCCGGTCTGTTTGGACATGAAGAGCAGCGGGTTCTGTGTGTTCTTGCGCTCAACTGTGTCGATCATCGAGGTCAGCACACCCGAGGCGGAGGCCGCGGAGGTGGACGACTGGCCGGCCAGCCCCGAGGTATCCAGAGAGTAGAGTGTCACGCCGTTGGCATTGGCCCCGGCGGCCAGGTCCTCCAGTTTCCGGGTGATGTCGTGGGCGTAGTTCTGCATCCCCACCGATTCCGACCCGTATTTCTCCTTCAGCACGAAGTAGACGTCCTCACCGGCCCGCATGGGAAACCCGTCGCTGACATAGAGCAGCACCTTGTGACCGGCCAGACCGGTGAGCGATCCGATAAAATCGTCAAGGGCACGAACCGAAAACTTGACATCGTTGAAAATCGATGCCGAGTAGGTCTTCACCCGGTTCATGATCCGCCAGCGGGCCATGGGATCGCTCACCTCGGCCCGCGAGATTTCGCGCAGGATATCCTGACGCTCGAGGTCGTAGTACTCGCGATCGCCCCGCAGGTTCTCCAACTCGTCCAGAGCGAAGGTGATCCGGGTGGGGTCATCGGTGAAGGCCTGCCGGACCCGCAACGATCCCTGGCTGCCCCAGGAAACCCGGGCGTGGTGATAGCGGTCGTTGGTCACCAGCATGACCCTCATCTGCTCCGAGAGGCCGGAGTAGAGAAACTCCTTGAAGTCCTTGAAGAACCGTCTGCGGTTCAGGGGGTGGATGTTGACGTTGTCCACGTAGACGATGAGCAGCATCGGCCCGTCCCGCCGAAGCACCCGGTCCACGGGCTGGTCCGCATCGCCGCCGGTGGTGTCGTCCAGAACCGCGTAGAAATTGCGGATCTCCACCTGATCCCCGTTCTCGTACAGTCTGAAATCCTCCGCGGTGAGGCCGGTTACCGGACGGCCCTGGCGGTCGGTGACAAACACCTCGATCTCGGCGATGCGCACCTCGGCACAGGCAGAGAAGCGCACAAGATCCGGATCCTGCTCGTTGGCGCCCGAAGCCGGCACGGCCAGGGTCAACAGGCTGAGCAGAAGGAGAGTTGACGCCGGGTGTCTGATGGCTGAACCTCCTTCACATCTCCTCGCGGATAACATAGTCGCGCTGACGGCGGTTGATGAAGTTGGCCATCATTTCGCCCAGCAGTCCGGTGGACAACATCTGGATCCCCACAATGACACAGAGGATGCCGAGGAAGAACAGCGGCCGGTGTCCGATGGTCCGGCCCTGGATCCAGATCACGGTGAGGTAGGCGTTGATGGCAAACCCGAAGAGGAAGAAGAGCAAGCCGACGGCGCCGAACAGGTGCAGAGGTCGCCGGGTGAAACGGGTGAGGAAAAACACGGTGATCAGATCGAGGAACCCCTTGGAAAAACGGCTCGCCCCGTATTTTGAACGGCCGCGGGTCCGCGGACGGTGGTTCACCGCAAGTTCCCCCACGCGAAACCCCTTGCGATAAGCCAGAACCGGTATGTAGCGGTGCAGTTCGCCGTAGAGGTCAATGTTCTCGATCACCGTCCGGCGGTAGCCCTTGAGGCCACAGTTGTAATCGTGCAGCCGCAGTCCCCCGATCAGGGAAGTGGCCATGTTGAACAGCCGCGAGGGAATGACCTTGTTCAGCGGATCACGTCGTTTTCGCTTCCAGCCGGAGACCAGGTCGTCACCCTGTTCCAGCCGTCCGATGAGCCGCGGGATTTCGGCAGGGTCGTCCTGCTGGTCCCCGTCCATGGTGATCACGAATTTACCCCGACTCCTCTCGAACCCCGCCAGCAGCGCCGCCGCCTTGCCAAAATTCTTGCGGAAGACGATCAGGCCCACCTCCGGTGCATCGGAGGCCAGTTGACTCAGCAGATCGGTGGTACCGTCCCGGCTGCCGTCGTCGACAAAAATGATCTCGAATGGGCGGCCGAAGGTGGCCAGCACCTGAAGCAGCTCTTCGGTGAGCGGAATCACGTTCTCCTTCTCGTCGAGAACGGGGATCACCACCGAAATCTCTGGAGCAGTGCGGCCGTTGTCCAGAAGGCCGTCTACCGTCATCTGTTCACCCTTCCTCATTGTTTTCCCGTTTCCCGTCCCGTGTTCGGGATACCCGGGCCGGTATCCCGTACGCCACGCTCAGCGGCGGGAGCGGATCCAGCACCACGGCCCCGGCCCCGACCACCGTGCCGTCACCCACCTGCACGCCGTCGGCCACCTTGACTCCGGCGCCCAACCAGCAATCCGAACCCACCGCCACCCCGCGGGAGGGGAGGTGCTGTTCCATGATCGGCACGTCGGTGCGCTGGAACCCGTGCACCCCACCGCCCATCAGGTAGCAGTATGCGGCAAAGAGGGTGTCCCGGCCCACGGTCACCGAGGAGTCACGGGCGATGATCAGGCAGTTCATACCGATGTTGGTGCCCCGGTCCACGGAGATGGCGCCGCCCTTGGCGCTGAGCACGGTGTTGCGGCCGATGAGCACCTGCCGGCCCAGTTCGATTCCGGAGCCCGGGCCACCCATGGCGTCGAGCGATACATAGTCCCCCAGGGCGACGCCGTCACCCAGCCGGATCTTGTGCGGGTGACGGATGGTCACGTGCTGGCCGATCACCACCCCCCGGCCCAACGACCCGAACAGCGGACGGTAAAACATACCGCGCAGCAGAAAGCCCGCCGCTCCAGGCATCCAGGAGAAGAAAAAGGTCACCAATTCGTAATAGAGCAGGAAGAGCAGCCCCCGGTCACCCACGGTGAGCCGGCGGTATTTTCCCGCGGCCGATACGCTGCTGTCGTGCAGTTCAGCGTGCAGAGCCGTGGGCTGAACTCCGCGGTCTTCGCCGGTGTGGCTGGTTGAATCGGTCATTCTCATTCCTGTTCTGATCCTGGAAGCGTGAGCGCTGTACTATCATACATGATTAGCGGTATCGTTTCAGTGGCTTGAGCCTGCATTGTCCCCGTCCCCGTCCCCGTCCCCGTCCCCGTCCCGGTTGTCCAACACCCGCACGGGGAACCTGCCCAACGGCTCCCGGGCCGCTGACTTCGCGGCGAACCAGGCCACCTGGTCCGCCACCAGGTCCAGTTCGAGAACGTAGTCACCGGCTTCGCCGGGGGCCCGGACCTGCATCGAACCCTCAAGCAACTCTCCCGGCCCCAGCACTCCCCCGGGAAGCAGTGTCTGGAGCCCGTCCCACACACGTACCGCACCGGGTATGGACGGATCGTATGAGGCTCGGCGCCAGTGATAGGAAAGACGCACCGAACGGTCCCAGGCAAAGGGGCTGCGCGAGAGAACCCGGACCGGCACGGCCACCTGCTCCCCGGCCATCAAAAGTTCCGGCACGTCGGCGTACTCCAGCATGGCATGAAAATACGCTTCCCTGAACCAGGGTTCCCCCTCCCCCAGAAAGGCCAGCCTGATCGATGGGCCGGGACGCCGGCCTTCTCCTCCCGGGAGTCGACGAAAGGCCACCCGGTAAAAGAAACGTTTCTCCCTGTCCCTCCAGTCGGTGTGCACCGCGTTGGGGCGTGGTTTCTCCAGCACCAGCCGCAGTTCCTCTTCGGTCACCGGCGGCCTCAGCGGATCGGGAGAAAACCGCGGCAGACCGGCGATGATCACCCGGCCCTCCGCTCCACGGCACCAGGCCTCCACCAGCGGGGAGTCGCTGAGAAAGATCAACCTGGCCAGGGGCTGCCTGGAGACCACCAGCAACTCGGCAGTCTCTTGACCCACCAGCCGGAAACGAGTTCCCTCGAGGATCAACCGGCCGCCACCCAGCAGGCGCACCAGGTAGCGTTTCGGAGTAAACTTCATGCCGAAGTTGATCTCGGCATAGCCCGGGACGTAGCGCAAGGTTGTTTCATAGGGCAGCAGGCGAAACAGCGGCGACCTGGCGTGCCCCTGCAGGTCGGAGCGTGGACCGGCGGCGCCGAAGGGGGAAAAGATCACCTGGGCCAGGAACAGTCCGGCAATGGCCCAGCTCACCAGGTGAACAGAGACTCCGGCAACCGATCCCACCAGGAAGAGAAACGCCGGATAGATGGAAACCACGTGCCGGTTCCCCACAAAATGCGGGCCTCCCTGGTAGTTGGCCGGGAACCAGAGGATGTAGAAGAGCAGCACCATCAGCAGGGCGAGGAGCAGGAATCCCCGTCCGGCCATCCTGCGGCTGCGCAGGCGCAACAGGTAGAGGCCCAGGGCCGCCAGTGCAGGAAAGAAGTAGGGAAACAGACCGGTGTGCCGGCCTAAAAAGAGATACTTGACATTGTACGCGGCCCGCCCGTCGAGACGGACCAGGCCCATACCACCCCCGCCGTAGCGGCTCACCCCGCCCTGGTCGGCCTGTCGCCAGGCCACCGCACTGGGAACATTGTGCGGGAAAGTCTCAAGATCGCTGAAGCTCTTCCTCGTCGAGTGATAGACGGAAACCGTTTCACTGAGGGCCAGTTGCCCCATGTGCAGGACGGTCAGCGTTAACAGAAAAGCCAGCAGGGCGGATAGCATCCGCCCCCAACGCCTGGTGAACAGGCAGTGCAGCACCAGGGCGGCACCGAAGGCGAGGTGCGGCAATTTGGAGAATGCGGAGAGGGCGAAAAAGAACCCGGCCAGCCCCACACGGACCACGGGATCACGAAGTCCCACCGGGGCCGGGGATGCCCCGCCGGCGGCCCCGGCCATTCCCGGCCCCGGATATAGCCAGAAATAACAGCCCAGGAACAGGGTGAGCATGTTGAACACTTCCGGCTGGATCCAGAAAATGTAAGGGACCGAGGCGGAGAAGAGGAAAAAGGAGCCTCCCAGCAGCACGGCCCGCACCGGCGGGTTGCAACTCCGGAGGTAGCGGATGCCCAGCGATGCCAGCAGCACGAACATCAGGGCATTGAAGACCAGAAACCCGTTGGTTCCCAGCAGGGCGTAAAAGGGGACAGCGACGATTGAGTAGAGATAGGGCTTGGCGAAGTAGACCCGTTCGCCCCGGTCCGGCGTCATCAGGACCACGTCGGCCAGTCCGCCACGGTGGTGGGCGGCCGCGTAACGGGAGTCCTTCCAGGTCCAGAGCAGGTCGCCTTCTTCCCACAGGCTGCGGGTCATCAGAAAGTAGGTCGCCTCTTCGGCGATGAACGATCCCGGCATCCTGTCCCGGCTCACCGCTGCGGTGTAGCAAACAAGAAACAGCGAAGGCAGTACCGATCAGCGCCGCCACAACCTTGCGGATCTGACCTGCTGGGTTGGCCGTCATCGGCAGTTCACCCCACGGTGACATCGAAACCAGGAAGACGCTCCGCAGGCTGCTGATCCATGGAAAACCAGCTGATGCCCACATCGAGCAAGTCGAAGCGGACGGAATAGTTCCCCGGTCGGTGGGGGAAGCGGAACGGGCAGTTGATCACTTTCGTGGAGCCCGGGCCCATGTTTTCCGGCAGTTGCTGCCACTGCTGCTCGGGGCCGCACAGCCGCCCGCGGCGGTCGAAAATCCGCGCGGCCACGATCACATACCCCCCGTGGAGGTTCGGTTCGGAGATCCAGACCGTATCGCCGCGGTTGGTGATTTCCAGCCTCACGCAGCCCTCTTCGCCGGCACCGGCGGAGAGAATGCGATCCAGCACCCGCACCCCGGCGTCAAGACCACCGGGCACCCGGCTGTTCCTGCGGTAGCCGTCCCCGGCACACGGCCCGCTTCCCGCCGGCATCCGGGGCGCCAGACCTATCCAGCGGGAAGTCTGCCCGCGCTGCTCCTCACTCTCGCCGGCCGTGCCGCTGCCCAGGCCCTCCAGAAAGTCGGCATATCCCCGGGCCGCACCCTCCAGGCTGTGTTCCCGGGCAACAAAATCCCGCGCCGCCTGCCCCAGACGCAAACACCGTTCCGGGTCGCCGGCCAGTTCAGCGATCAGGCTGGACAGGCGTTCATCCTCACCGTCCCCGGGATCGAGGTGCACGCAGGTCTCCTGAGGAATGTCCGCATACTGCCGGTAGCGTGGCACCACCACCGGAACGCCCGAGCCCATCACCCTGAGCAGGCTGGCTGAGGTCTCTCCGGCGGTGGGATAACGCAGGTTGAGAGCCAGGTCCACTGCATGGAGATACTCGTTGAAAGCAGGGGCGTCGATGTATCCGGTGAATCGGACAGCATCCCCGAGGCCCAGGGCGGCGGCCTGTTCCTGGAGAGGGCAGGCATCGGACACCTCCCCCACCACCACGAAACAGACCGGCTGGGAGAGTTGCTGCCGGACCAGGGCCACGGCGCGGAGAGCCAGATCCAGCTGCTTCATCGGGGTGACAAACCCGAAGGAACCGATGACCAGGGTATCCGGGCTCAATTCCAGCCGCTGCCGGGCGGCAGCCCTGGTCTGCTGGTCGGCCCCCTGGACTGGAAGGACGATCCCCATGGGGACCCGGCGCACCGGTATCGATGACGGCAGGTGCCCCCGGAGTAACCGCGCCATATATGGTGAATGGACCAGCACGCCCCTGGAGGCCCTGAGCAGCTGCCAGCAGGCCGGGTAGAGGAAGTGCTGCAGGTCGCTCCACAGGCCGTCGATGCGCAGCCGGCCCATTCTGTAGCCGATGGGCCCATGGTTGGCCAGCATCATCTCCAGGTAGGCCTGCTCGTCACCGCGGGCCAGGGTCATCTCGGTGAGCAGGTGGTGCAGGACGTAATCGTGGAGCACCACCACGCCGGGTGTTTCCATTGCCCGGCGGTAGATGTATTCGTGGTGCGGGTTGTTTCCCTGCTGGTAGAGCACCACGTCATAACCGGCCTGAGCGGCAAGGTCCGGAAACCGCTCCGCCGGGTGGCAGGAGAACTGTTCGGTGATTCCACGGCAATCCGGGGTGTAGCCGTCCACAAAAAGGTCCAGCCGGTCCACCAGCGGGCCCAACAGGGGGAGCAACTCCTGGCTGTAGTCGGAAATGCCGGAGCGCACCGGGCTCAGCGGGCTGAAATAGGCAACGTTCACCTGGGGCCGCCGTGTCACTTTTGGCCGATGACGGCAAAATCCTGGTAGCCGAACATCAGGTCATTGAGCTTCTCGAAGTTTCCGTCCACCCTCTCGAACAGGTGCCGGTCGGTGACTGGTGGAGCGAGGCCGTCGGCGAGAATCGGTTTCAGCTGCTCATCGGGGCTGAAGGGGGCCAGAAACTTCAGGTCCACCCGCTGGAAACCGACCATCTGCAGCATGAATCTCGCCGCTTCGGGGTGCACCGGCCTGATGTGCGACATGTCGGTGTAGAAATTTCTCGCTGAAACCACCATGGACAGCGGATTCTGGGTTTCCATCACCAGGTGCGACCCGGGCCGCAGCTTGTCAAAGGCCAGACGGGCCGCTTCCACGATGACGGCGGCGGGAAGGTGCTCGATAAACTGGGCCATGAAGACGCCGCCGAGGCTCTCCGGGGGCAGCGACGCCAGGTGCTGCAGCGCATCGGCCTGACGGACATCGAAACCTTTCTCGCGACAGACCTGGATCATATCCTCGTTGAGGTCGATACCGTAGGCCGGCACGTCCTCCCGCCGGAGCAGTTCGAGAAATTCGCCCCGCCCGCAGCCCACGTCCAGCACGTTTTCCGCTCCGCGATAGTAGGGCAGGTAGACTGACTGCCGTTCGAGGATCACCTCCTCCGCACCGCGGAAGATGTTCTCGAAAAGATAGTAGGCGTGGTCATCAAGGTGTTCGCCGCTCCCGTCATCGGCCGCGGGAGACGACCCGGGCGCGGCGGGGCTGCCCTCCGCACTGCCGGCAAGCCGCTGCAGTCTGCGGTTGATCATGAACTGCTGCTGCCGCAGTTCACCCAACCGCCGCGAGAGCTCTTCCGTATGCTCGGTGCTGCGACGGTATTCTTCGGTGAGGCTCTCCAGGTGGGCCCGGGTCTGCCGGGTCTGTTCGCCGGCAAACCCGTCCAGCTGCCGGTCCAGGGTCTCCAGCCGTTTGTCCAGCACCACAAAGAGGCTGTCCGCCCGGCTGTTGATCTTTTCCGTCTGTTCCAGAAGACGCTCCTCGCCCAGTTGGGACCTGGTGATCCCTTCGCTCTCCACCCGCTCGATGTTGTGGATCAGAACGGTGTTGAAACTTTTCTGCAGTTCGAACAGGTCGGCCAGCGCTGGTTTGACCAGCTTGCGCACCAGTTTCTTGAACAGGACGATGAAGGGCCCGATGACCGGGCGGTGTGAAGAGACCGCCAGTTCCCGCCCGCTGTTCCAGACGTCCGACCAGGTCTCCAGACTGGTGTCCGGGTTGCTGGTAAAATCCGCGGGAATCCGTTTGTCGCCGGAATCGCCCATGGTGGCGTTCCTCCTCTGGACTCCCCTACTCCTTGACCACCCAGACCTTCAATTCGGCGGTGACGTCGAGGTGCAGCTTGATGGGGATGTTGTAAACACCAAGTTTTTTCAGCGGTTCGTCGATGACGATCTTCCGCTTGTCCACGTTAAAGCCCTCTTCCTTGAGCACGGCGGCGATATCCGCGTTGGTCACCGAGCCGTAGAGCACTTCGTTTTCTCCCACCTTTTTGGCGATGGTGCAGGAGATGTTGGTCAGTCGCGAAGCCAGGGCCTGGGCCTCATCCTTCTCCTTGATGCTGCGGGCGTCAAAGAACTTCTTCTCCTCCTCGTAGCGGTTGAGGTTGCCCGGGGTGGCCAGGTAGGCAAAACCCCTGGGGATCAGATAGTTCCGGCCGTAGCCATTGGCCACGTCCACCACCGTCCCCTTGGCACCCAGGGACGCCACATCTTCTCGCAGGATAATTTTCATCATCTCAAAGCCTCCGACGGTCATTCTTGATAACAGTTCCGTACATCGTGCGATCATATCTCACCCGCTGTCCGCGGGATCGCCCGGCGGGCCGCCCGGGCCCTCCGCGCGCAATTTTCGAAAATCGAACCAGTGATCAAAAAGCCCCACCCCGGCCAGCACCAGGCAGAACGGGGGATAGGACAGGAGCAACAGGCTCAACAGAATCTTGAACACCAACGGCACCCCCAGCCGGGACATGAACCAGGCCAGAATGGAGACACCGCACAAAAAGAACATAAACCCTAGAATAATCAGGATATTGTAGCACCATGTCCTCAGAGCATCAATGCGGAACAGGGTCAGTAACCCGCAGAGGATGAAGGGGTACACGGCCAGGTCCGGGACCACCACCCGCAGGCTGTCCACGGGTGAAAACCGTTCAGGCGCACCCCATCTCCGTGACCTGGCCATTATGGAAGACACGGCACTGAGGCCGGTGAGGAACCAGATCCCCAGAATGGCGAAGAGGTAGTCCCCCAGCAGCCGCGGGCCGTCCTCCACACTCTCCCACAGCGGCTGCATCTCCTGCTGCTGCTGATCGGTGATCGAGCGGTCCAGCATCTCCTGCAACAGGTCGATGTTCTCCTGGTTCATCCGGTTGACGAACTCGCCGGGGCTCACCCCCAGCGTCACGCCGAACAGCAGGAAGGCCCCCGCCAGAACGATCAGGCAGAAGGCAAAACCGAGCAGCAGGGCGTGGTCCGTCCTGACTCCCCTATCGACCCAGCCGGCCATCACCACCGCCGGGGCGGCCACCACTCCGGCAAAGAAGAGCCCGAACCCGACGCCGGCGGTCAGTCCGTACAGCACTCCGGTGACCAGCGCCACCGCCACTCCGGCCAGACCGGTGACCAGCCAGCCATGGAACGGACCAAGCCTGGCCCGCACCTGCACGCAGGGCACAGCGGCGAGAAAGTTTAGCGGGAAACAGCAGGGGGGAAAGAGGAAAAGGGCCGCCGCGCCCATGGCTGCGGCGGCGACCCTCCAGTAAATCGAACCCTGCCGGCCGGAATGCTGTTCCATGCCGGTTCCTTCCGCTGATCCGGAGTACGCTCAGTCGGCGGTAAAGGGAAGCAAGGCGATATTGCGCGCCCGCTTTATCGCCCGGGTCAACATCCGCTGGTGCTTGGCACAGGTACCGGAGATGCGACGGGGCAGAATCTTGCCCCGCTCCGGAATGAACCCGTGCAGCAACCGGGTATCCTTGTAGTCGATGTATTCGATCTTGTCCGCGCAGAATTTGCAGATCTTCTTCCGGCGGAACATGAATTTCTTCTGCTTTTTCTTTCTGCCACGGTCCTTGAATGATCTTGCTTCGGCCATCTTTCCAACTCCTCAACCGGTGGTTTCGGGTGAACCCGTTATTTTTCTTCGCTGTCGTCGCTTTCTTCGGCCGACCGGTCATCGTCTTCCACGACGGGCTCGACGGACTCGGCAGGTTCGGCGACCTCCTCCACGGGCACCTCGGTCGCGGGCTGTTCAGCATCCGGCGCGGCATCCTTTACTGGTGTTGCCACATCCGTTTTGGCCGTTTCCTTATCCCCGGCGCTCCCATCATCAGTTTTGCTTGCCGGTTTGTCATCACCTTCACCAGCCTCGGTGCGCACCGGCGGCTTCGGTCCGCTGCGGCGGCTGCGGTCGATCCGCTCCGTTTCCACCGCTTTGCCGATTTCTTCGTCCCCGGCCATCTTTCCCGCCCGCTTCAACTCCTCGTCGATGCGCACGGTCATGAACTTGATCACCTGGTCGGTCATGCGGAACCGTCGTTCCAGTTCGTCCACCAGAGCGCCCTCACAATCGGTGACAAAGAGGACGAAAAACCCCTCGCGAAACTTCCGAACCTCGTAGGCCAGCTTCTTGCGGCCCCATTTCTCCACCCGCAGCAGTATCCCGCCACCGGAGATGACCTCCGACTCGAAACGGTCCACCAGGTCGTTCATCGTGTCTTCCGGCGTGTTCGGCGCCAGAATATAGATGATTTCATACCGTCCCATACTCATTTCATCGCTCTCCTCTTGGCTTGAAGCCCCGGCGGAGCCCAGTACGCACCATGCGTCGGGACTTTCCCGGAGCAAGGAGTTCCATTGTGAACTCTCTCACATTCATTCATTTCCGGCGGTTGTAACGGCTCATTGCCTTCAGCGGTCCGTGGCCAACGATATCGGCCACCGCCTCCACGGCCAACCCGGCCACCCGCCGCACCACTTCTTCCTCATCCGGCTCAAAGGATCCGAGAACAAAATCGACCCACTCCGCCGCCGGGGGCATACCGGCCTGCGGTGCCACACCCAGGCGCACCCGGGTGAAAGCGCCGTCTGCCAAAACCTGGACCACCGATCGCAGTCCGTTGTGGCCACCGTCACCACCTCCCTGCCGGATCCTCAGGCTGCCCAGGGGCAGGGCCAGATCATCCACCAGCACGATCAAGCGGCTGGAATCGAGGCCATACGAAGCGAGCACCCGGCGCACCGCGCCGCCGCTGCGGTTCATGAATTCCAGCGGCCGGATCACCTCGAGGGGGACGTCCTCCCCGATCCGCACGCGGCACCGCTGCAGGGTGGAACCGGCTGCCGTGCTCCAGCGTCCGCCGCAGTGACGGACCAGCCTGTCGGCCGCCATGAAACCGAAGTTGTGCCGGGACATCAGGTAGTCGGGCCCGGGATTGCCCAGCCCGGCCACGACCCACGCCGGCGGCGGATCGGAACCCGCTGTGCGACGCCGCCGAAATGGATTCCACCACGCCACAACGTGCTCCGCCAGCATGACCCGACGCTATTTCTTCTCTTCGCCTTCCGCGGCGGGAGCCTCGGTCTTCTCTCCCTCGCCGTCCGGTGCGGCCTCTTCCCCTTCGGCCAGTTCCTCTTCCGGCTCTTCCTCGACCACCATCTTCGGCTGGTTGAGCACCAGCACAACCATCTCATCGCTGTCGAGGAAGGTCATCCTCTCGCCCAAAGTCAAATCCTTGACCCGGACGGAATCTCCGATCTCCATTTCAGCGACGTCGACGGTGACACTGTCGGGGATGTCCGCGGGCAGGCACTCGATATTCAATTCGCGGTGAATGAAGTCGAGGCGGCCACCCTGTTCCTTGACCCCCTTTGCCGTGCCCAGCAGTTCCAGCGGAACCTTGACCTGAATCGCCGTTGCCATGTCCAGCCGCAAGAAATCAACATGCAGCAGCCCGTCAGTTGTCGGGTCCACCTGGATGTCGCGGAGCATCATGTCCAGCGAGAACACCTGCTCGCCCTCGCTCATCTGTAGCTGGAAAATGGTGTTCCCGCCGCTGGCCGAGCTGAGAATCTCCTTGATCCGGCGGGGATCCACGGCGATGGCGATGCTCTCTTTACCCTGGCCGTAAACGACTCCGGGGATCAACCCCTCCTTGCGCAGGCGACGGTTGGCGTTGCTGCCGAAGGTCTGCCGCGCTTTTACCTCGATTGCCTGTCCAGTCATAACACTTTCCTTCCTGCTGATCGGCAACGGCCTGGCCGCGATCAGTTGAACAGTATGGTCACCGATCTGTCCTCACAGATCCGTTTGATGGCCTCCCCCAGAAGGTGGGCGATGGAGACCACCGAGATCTTTTCCATCTTCGCCGCCTCCGGGCTGAGGGGGATGGTATTGGTAACAATAAGATTGGTCAGCGATGAATTCTCCAAACGCTGCAACGCCGGCCCGGAGAGCACCGGGTGGACGCAGCAGGCCGAAACCGAGTTCGCTCCCATCCTGCTCAGGGCATCGGCTGTTTCGGTCATCGTGCCGGCGGTGTCCACCATGTCATCGACGATGATCGCGTCACGGCCGCTGACGTCACCGATGACATTCATCACCTCGGCCACGTTGGGCGCGTCGCGGCGCTTGTCGACGATGGCCAGCGAGCAGTCGAGCTTCTTGGCGAAGGCCCGGGCCCGTTCCACTCCGCCGGCATCCGGTGAGACCACCACCGGTTTTTTGATTTTCCGGTTTTTCCTCAGGTGCGGAATCAGCGCCGGCGTGGCATAGAGGTTGTCCACCGGCACGTTGAAATAGCCCTGGATCTGTGCGGCGTGGAGGTCCATGGTCAGCACCCGGTCAGCCCCGGCGATCTGCAGCAGGTCGGCCACCAGTTTGGCGGTGATCGCCACCCGGGGCCGGTCCTTGCGGTCCTGCCGGGCGTAGCCGAAGTAGGGGATCACCGCGGTGGCCGTGTGCACCGATGCCCGTCGGAAGGCGTCGAGCATGATCAGCATCTCCATGATGCTCTCGTTGGTCGGGACACAGGTGGGCTGGACGATGTAGACGTCGCGCCCCCGGACATTCTCCAGAATCTGGCAACGGATCTCTCCGTCACTGAAGCGGTCGAGAAGAATCTTCCCCTTGCGGACCTTGAGGTAGCGACAGATTTCCGCCGTCAGAGCGGGATGAGCGGTCCCCGAAAATATCTTCATCGAGTACTTCACGTGATCCTCCGCAACGGTCAGGTTGGGGTACATAAAAACAACGCCTGCGGCGCTCATCAGTAATGGCTGGGGTGGGAGGATTCGAACCTCCGAATGCGGGTTCCAAAGACCCGTGTCTTACCACTTGACGACACCCCAACTCTGGTCGCCCTCCTCAAGCGGCTTTCTCTTTCCCCTGTACCGGACCTCACTGCCGGCTCAGACCGATCGGTCGAGCATCGCTCCATGGGCCTCACGGCCGAGGAAACGGGTCAGCACGGTTCTGCAGGCCAGCGGCTCAAACCTCCGGGCGGCCTCAGCCGCCCCAGCCAGCGAGCCGTATAGACCAAACAGCGCGGAACCGCTGCCGCAGAGGGAAGCGAACCCCGCACCGGTGGCGTAGAGAAGTTCCTTCAGTTCCCCCAAGGCTGGATCATTTCGGAAAACAACTGATTCCAGGTCGTTTCTCTGAAAATCCCGCTTCAGGCAAACCTCGCCCTTCCCGTCCAAATAACGGTGGATGCTAATACGATTCGACCCGCTTGTCAACACTGGGTCCCACGCCTGGTAGACATCTTCACTGCGCAGAACCTTGTGCGGTAAAATGAGCAGCACCAGATGTTTGGCGGAATCCGGAAGGACTGATACACGCTCGCCCCGCCCCGTCCCCCGTGCCGTGCCGCCGTGGAGGAAAAACGGCACGTCGGAACCGAGGCCGGCCGCCACGGCCTCCAGATTCCCGATGGAGCTCGGCCGGCCGCAGATCCTCCGCAGGGCCAGAAGCATGGCCGCGGCATCGCTGCTTCCCCCGCCCAGACCGGCCCCCGGAGGTATTCTCTTGTCCAGGGTCACCTCGAGGCCCGGAACCGGGCCAAAGGCCCTCTGGAAAGCGCTGTACGCCCCATGGACAAGGTTGTCGGCACCTCTGGGCACCAGTGCCCCGGCCTCCCCCTGCAGGGCGAGACTGAGCCCGCGGCCGGTTCTTGGCCCGAGCACCAGACGGTCGGCAAACTCCAGCGCCTGGAATATGGTCCTGATCTCGTGATATCCGTCCGGACGCCGGCCCAGAACTTCGAGCACCAGGTTGACCTTGGCCGGGCAATTGAATTCCATGCCGTACCTGCGCTATCGGAGCCACCGGGGAAGCACGGTTTCACCGGTGTCGTCCGGAACCGCGGGGTGCAGTCCGGTGGTGTCGATGGGGTCGGGGGCCTGCCGGCGCTCAGTTTCGGACAGTGGACGTACGCTCTTGAACCTGATGGTGGTCTTCCGGCCTGCCTCAGGTCCATGGAAGACCACCCGGTCGGGGAGGAGCAGACCGCCATCATCGCCCCCTCGGGCGGTGGCCCCGGCGGGCCAGTGATATTCCACGGTCACCGCCGGTTCCGTGGGTCGGCCACGAAGTTCACAGGAGTGCGGCAGACACGTTTCATCCTGAAAACGCAACTCTGCCACCCCGTCCTGGTCGGGCAACGGCTCGGCCAGCAACACCGCAACCAGGGTCCGGGGAGCAACCGGAAGGCCGGTGAGCCGATGAAAACCCACCTCGGCGGCATGGCCCCGGAGAAAGACCCCCTGGCGAAAATCGGCAAAAAGATAGTGATCACCGCTGAGATCGAGAACCGCGGCGGCCGGGCCCAGCGGAGAGAGGAACTGCAGCCGCAAAGAATCAGGCCGGCGGAACACGAAGTCGAAGGAAGCCCGTCCGCGGCTGTCGTCCGCCACAAACTGCACTCGTCCCCGGCCCGCCGCTCCGGCCGACAGCCGCCGCAGTTCCAGGTTGGCCAGGTGAGCCTCCGGGCAGCCCTGAACAGCACCGGCGGACGGCACCGCTTTGCCGGCCAGCCGCGCCGAGCACCCCAGGAGGACTATCTGCCCGGCCGCAGCACCGAACAGGATCAGGATCAATGACACCGGGAACAGCCGCTGCCGTTTCGGCTTCATTGAGTCTCCCCGTCGGCCCCGCTGATAACGGTATCGCCCTGATCAAGCGGCCGCATCTTCCGCTCCACCGCGTCCGGATCCTCGGCCCCGAACTCCAGCGCCTTGCGGTAGTGCACCAGTGCGTCGTCCCGCTGCCCCAGGGCCAGGAAGTAGTCACCCACATGTTCGCGTATGGTGGGGTCGTCGGGGATCAGCTTCAGCGCGTCCAGCAGGTAACTCCCGGCCTGCCTGGTCATGCCCGCCCTGAAGAGCGCCCAGCCCATGCTGTCCAGATACGCACCGTTTCGTGGCTCCTCACGGAGGGCCCGCCCCACCAGGGCAATGGCCTCGTCCAGGCGCTCTCCGCTCTGGGCCAGCATGTAGCCGAGGTAGTTGAGGGCCTGGGCGTTGTCCGGTTCCAGTTCCAGGAGGCGCCTGAACCCTTTCTCCGCCTCGGTCAGCCGCCCCGCGCGTTCCAGGGTGGCCGCCTGCTGGAAGAGCAGCGTGGTGTCGTCGGGAAAGCGCTTCAGACCGCTGGCCAGCGACTCCCCGGCCAGCTCGTATTTTTCAAAACGGTTGAAGAGCAGCGACGACCGAAGATACTCGTCGGCCTCGGTCTTCTCACCCTTGAGCAGGCCGGACAGCAGTGCCCGGCACTTCTCATCCTGGCCCCGCAGCAGCAGGACCTCCCCTTCGAGAAAGATGAAGTCGCTGTCCTCGGGAAACAGCTGCTGCCCTTCACGGATGCTGGCCATTGCCCCCTCCAGGTCGTCCTGGTCCATCCGCACCCGGGAGAGAAAGAACAGGCTCATCGGTGTCTTTCCTGCTTCGCCGGCGGTGATGCTCTCCAGCAACCGCGCGGCCCGCTGCGGGTAGCCGTTCTCGGTGCAGAGCACCACCAGCCTGCGCCAGAGATCGGAGTCCACCCCCTGCTGCCCGGCCAGTTTCTCCAACCGGTCCAACGCTTCGTCCACGCCGTCAAGCTGACCGGCATCCAGGCGGATCTCCACCTCCAGGAGGTCCGTCTCCTGCTGGTCGTCAAACTGTTCCCGGCAGCGGGCAAGAACCTGCAGCGCCGCACCCATGTTGCCCTGCATGTGATGCACGCGGGCCAGGTTGTGCAGCACTTCCAGGTCCACCTCGCCATCCGCGGCCGACGCCTCCTCGAGGACGGCCAGGGCCCCGTCGTATTGCTCGAGGGAAACGTGGATGTTGGCCAGTTGCTCCAGGACCAGCCGTTTGAACCGCTGTAGATCCTCGCTCCCCTCACCCTCGCGGAACAGGTCGCGCAACTGCTGGTTGAGGCGCTCCAGGTGCGTCAGGGCCAGAGTCGACTCTCCCAGGCCCTTGTAGGACCTGGCGAGATTGAAACGGGTCACCATCCGGTCCGGTTCCGCTTCCAGGACCTGGAGGTAGTAGCCGGTGGCGGCGAGATATTTCCGTGCCATGAAGGACACATTGCCCAGGGCATCCAGAATTTCGAGGCTGTCCGGCTTGAGCGACAGGGCCTTCTGGTAGTAGCGCGCAGCAAGGTCCAGCTGCCGCAGCTCCTCGTAACAGGTGCCCACCTGGTTAAGAATGTTGAACGATTCCGGATTGTTCTCCAGGGCTTGGAGATAATACGGCAACGCGCTTTCGGGATCTTCCAGGTTGTTGTAGGTATCGGCCACGTCCAGCAGGGCCCGGATGGAATCGGGGTTGATTTCCAGAATACGCAGGTAATCCTCCAGCGACTTTTCCCACTCCTGCCGGGACCAGTGGATATTGCCCAGGGCGAAGAGGGCCCGTTCGCTGTATGGCGACCGTTCCAACAGCCGCTGCAGTAACTCCAGGGCGTCCTCATCGCGATCGTTGACGTGGTAGATGTGGGACAGATCGAGGTAGGCATCCTCGCGATCCGGGTCGAGAGACAGCGCCTGGACAAACTGCTCAATGGCCTTTTCGGTCAGCTCCGCGCGGTATTTTTCCTCCTGCCGGCTTTTTTTGAAATAGAGCATCCCGAGGAACACCCGGGCCTCCACATCCTCCGGATCGGCCTCGATGGCGGCGTGCCCGTGCTCCAGCGCCTTGCCCTCCCGCCCCAGCCGCTGGTACAGGGCCGCCAGTTCGGAATGGATGAAAGCGGTTTGGTCATCGAAGAGCAGGGCCTGTTGAAGCTCACGAATGGCATCGTCGTAGAGGTGCTCGAACTCGTATCCCTTGGCCAGCAGGAAGTGGTAGTAAGCCTGTGACCGTCCTCCCGGTGTGTCGGCGGCCCCCTCCACTTCCGCCCCCGAATCCGGCATGGGCACGGCCGGGGCCACTCCCGCCGGATCGATGTCGGCCGGCAACGGCGTCGACACCAGGGCCAGAAGCAAAAGAACTCTGAAAACGATCGATTTCATTCAGCTGCCGCCTTTCTGCTTGGTTCGGGTCTCCGGCGTGACCGGTCTTCCTGGATCACGTCACAGGCCGCCTGCCAGATCTCTTCCGCTGCGAGGTTCTGATTGATCACCGTATGGCCCACCGACCGGAGCAGGACAACGTCGATGGTTTCTCCACGCCGTTTCTTGTCCTTTTCCAGCAGCCGGAGAAAGGAGTCAACATCGGGAGGGTCCGGCCGGCTCAGCATCTGCTGCCCGAAGATCAAGGACTTGATCGCCAGAGCCTGCTCCCGGTCCAGGCCGGCCCGCTCCACCGACAGGTGGACGGCCGCCGCCATCCCCCAGGCCACGGCCTCACCGTGCCGCAGGGATCCCGCGGAAAGGTGTTCCAACACATGGCCCACGGTGTGCCCGAAATTGAGCACCCGGCGCGGGCCCTTTTCCCGTTCGTCCAGTTCCACCACCCGGGCCTTGAGACGGCAGCTGGCCTTCAACGCATGGACCAGATCCTTCTCCTGCCGCGCCTGCAGACGATCCCACCGCTCCACCAGCCAGACGTGGAGCCGGTCATCCAGGATCAGCCCCATCTTCACCACTTCGAAGAGTCCAGCCAGGTAGTCCCGCTGGTCAAGAGTCCGGGTGAACGCCGGATCGATATAGACGGCGCGGGGCTGGTAAAAGGCGCCCAGCAGGTTTTTCCCCGTCGGATGATTCAACCCCACCTTGCCCCCCACACCGCTGTCGGCCTGGGCCAGAGTGGTGGTGGGCACCTGGTACAGCGGCAAGCCGCGGAGCACGGTGGCGGCCACGAATCCGGCAACGTCCCCGGTCACCCCACCCCCGCAGGAAACCAGCGGCGTCGCCCGCTCCGGCCCGCAGGACAGCACCTGGTCACAGAGACGGCCGTAAACCTCAAGGGATTTGGACGTCTCCCCGGCGGGAACCAGAATGGTCCGCACCTCCAGACCCAGCTGATCGAAAGCCTGGTGCAGCCGGGCACCGTGCAGCTCGCTGACCTTTTCGTCCACCAGCAGCAGCACGAAGGGTGTCGCCTTCCCTCCCCCGGGCAGCGCGCCACCCAACCACCCGGGCAGATCGCTGCCAAAGGTGATGGGATACTGCAACCCCTGAACCGTGACCTGTATGGAATCCACAGTCCCGTCCTCGTCTGATTCTACAACACTGTCCGCTCCATCGCGGGCCGGTCACCGGGTCTTGGCCCTCTGATCCAGGTGGTCCGACACCAGGCGGTACGCCTCCTCGGCGGAGCCGGCACGATATAACCCCCGGCCGAGCCAGGGCATAAAGCAACTACCCGGATCAAACCCCAGAGCCACTACCAATTTTCCGCTCTTCAGGGCAAGAGCCACCTCGGAAATGGTTCCCGTGCCACCGGCACAAGCCACCACTGCGTCGCTGGAGAGCACATTTATCGCGTTGCGGGCGTTGCCCATACCTGTGGCCACGGCCAGGTCGATATTCGGCGATGCCTGGTCGGGATCGTTCCCCGGAAGGATACCCAGGGTCAACCCGCCACCATCGCGCGCCCCGCGGGCGGCGTGCTCCATCACCCCCTCGGGCCGACCCCCACAGAGCAGCACGTCTCCGCCACCGGCCACCATCCGGCCCAGCCGGTAGGCCAGCCGGCAGGCTTCCCGGTCGGCCCCGGCACCTCCCACCACACCGATGACCCGTCTTCGCATCCCGCACCCCGCTGGAAAGCGGCACTTTCCCCTTTTTTCACATGGCCGCCGCCATTCCAGGGTTGATTGTAAGCAGATTCGTGACGGGGATCAATTGTGCCGGACAAACGTGGGTTCCGGCCATAGCACCCCGCTGAGCGATGAACGGACGGCCGGACCTACTTCTTCAGCTCGGACTGGCCGGCAACGTATCCCTCCAGGTATTTCTGATCCCCGGAATCGAGACCGATAAAATCCAGACCGGCCAGAAAACCTTTTGGCTGGCGTCCATCCGCGGCGTCTCCGGCCCCCCCTGAATGGAGACAGCGGGTGACCCGGACTCGAGTCCGGATCTGACGGTCGGGAAAAGTGAGCTGCACTTCGTAAAGCTGTCCGGGCGTCAGAGGGGTGGGGAATTCCACCTGGGCACCGCTGGCGCTGATGTCGATGATCCGCACCGACTTCTGTTCCTCGGCGCCGCTGTCCATCCGTATCATATCCACCCGCGGGTACATTCTGCGCTCGTACGAAGGACTGGTATCTGTATTCATCTCCTCCCTCCGAGGATCGGCCGGTTCCAGTTTCGAGGGGCCTGATGCACTCTTCCCTCACTGAATAACAAATCGGAATTCTCACGGCTGCACTAAAGACCCGGATTCTCACCCCCGGGCGTAGCTCACCAGACCGCGGTCCGAATCGAGGGTCACCGGCAGCCCGATGGGCAGGACAACCTTTGCCGCACCGTGTCCGGACGGAAAGCCGAAGTAGATCGGGCAGCGCACGGAACCCAGAAGCCCGTCCAGAAAACGCCGTACCCCACTCCCGCCGCCCGGGGTTGTCGTGCCGCAGCCCCGCAGCCCGCCGACAATCATTCCGGCGAGGTCGTCCAGCAGACCGGCCTGCTGCAATTGGGTCAGCATGCGGTCGAGGCGGTATGCCGGTTCGTTTACCTCCTCCCAGAAGAGGATCCTGCCGGCCAGCGAGA
The DNA here is from genome assembly GCA_963836075.1 of uncultured Acidobacteriota bacterium. Taxonomy (GTDB): domain Bacteria; phylum Acidobacteriota; class JAQAZP01; order JAQAZP01; family JAQAZP01; genus JAQAZP01. The sequence continues at coordinate 163,658 of CAWIIB010000001.1, read as the reverse complement.
GCTGGCTGCCGGTTCCCAGAGCGGCGACGATCATGGAGAGACAGCCCCCGGCAAGTTCTGCCGTGGCTTTCCCGCTCCGCAGGAACCCCCTCCGGGCACCCGCGGCTGCCCGGCCGGAGGCGCAGCGCAGGATAACGCCGCCCGTTCGCCCCTCGATCATGGTTTCAAATGAGGACAGTGTCCGGCCATTCAGGCCGCGGCACATGTCCGAGGCCACCATTGGACCGAGGTAGGTCACCAGGCCGGCCTCTGCGGTAATCCGGTTGAGCAGCGCGGTGAGGTCGCTGAACCCCAGAAAGATCTTGGGCCGGCGGGCCAGTGGAGCGAGGTCGACGTCGTGCAGCAGGCGGGTGGTGCCATATCCGCCCCGGGAGAAAAATACGGCCCGCACCTCGGGGGCGGCAATGGCACTGTTCAGGTCAGCCAGTCGCTGGCGGTCGGTACCGGCGAGATAGCCGTGCCGGGCCAGGGCAAAACGACCCCGGCGCACACGATACCCGCGCTGCTCCAGAAACCGCTGCCCCCGGTCCAGCGACCCGGCGCTCACCGGACCGGCCGGAGAAACAATGGCCACCGTGTCCCCCGCTGCCAGCGGCGGGGGAACGACACGGCCCTGTCCTTTTTTCACGGTCATCGGCCCCCTGGAAAAAAAGAGCCGCCCGCCCCCCGGGGACGACCGGCCGTTCTGCAATCGTTCAATGTTTCGATCCCATGAAAAAGGATACCGGAGCGGATCGTAAGCCGAATTCTGTTACCGCCCCGAAGGACGGCGGCGATCATTCATCTGGGCCAGGGATCTCCCCCTGGCTCGTGCAGCCTACCCGAAGGCCAGGGCGGACCACCCTTATCTGCCTTCCTATTTGGCCTTGCTCCGTGCGGGGTTTACCAAGCTCCACGCGTCACCGCATGGACTGGTGCGCTCTTACCGCACCTTTTCACCCTTACCCCGTGCCGCAAGCGGCCCGTGGCGGTATATTTTCTGTGGCACTTTCCTTAGGGTTGCCCCCACTGGGTGTTGCCCAGCGCACTGCCCTGTGGAGTTCGGACTTTCCTCCCCCCGCTGTACGGGAGAGCGATCACCTCCTCCACTCCGTATCCGGGGTAACGCTAGCACGCACCCGGGGAACCAGTCAAGAATCCTTGCCGAAGATCTCCAGCCACTCAGCAAGCTCATCACGGCTGAGGCTGCGGCTTTTCTGCTCCAGCTCGGCCTGCTGCTCCTCGCCCTGCGCCAGCCGCCGGCTCTCGGTATCCAGCAGAGCGTTGAATTCGTGAATGCGCAGTGCCGGCAAACCGGCGGAGCGGGCCCGGCCGTAAATCTTCCTGTCGGAGCTGACCACGGTAAACACGATGCCGGCCGCCTGCTCGATCATCCGCAGAATCCGTGTGTCGGCTTCCACCCCCTTGCCGGCCAGCAGGGCGCGCACCGGTCCGAGGGAAACGCCACCCTCCCCCACGTGGGTGTCAGGCCCGCCGTCGAAGAAAATCGTGGCCCGGCAACCGCTCTGCCGGCAAAAGACGGCCACCTTGATCATCGCGTCTCCGCGGCAGTCCGGGTGGGACAGGGTCAGGTCACGGCTGTGGCCGATGAGGTTGTTGCCGTCGATGAGGTAGTGCATGGCGCGACCCGGGGCTGGACCTAGGAGTCCTTGCGGTTTTTGCGGAAGAGTCCCTTGATGAACGTGCCACCCGTCTGCTCACCATCGCTGCGCAGATCCCCCAGTTCGGCCTGAATGGTGATGTTCCCCGGTTCGAGCTTCAGCGCCTCTTCGAATTGGGCCTCGGCCCGGCGGGTCATGCCGGATTGCCGGTAGAGGCGGCCCAGCAACAGGCGCAGGTCCGGGCTGAACGGCTCCAGTTCGATGGCCTTCCGGAAATAGCGTTCAGCCTCCTTGCCCCACTTGGGGTTCTGGGACAGGGCCAGGGCCAGGTAGCGAAAGTGCTCGGAGTTTTCTTCCGGAGAGGAGTCGATGGCCCTCCTGAAGAGCTGGACCGCATTCCAGAAATCCTTTTCGAGGTAGAAGCGCATCCCCTCCTTGAAGTGCAGCCGGGCCACCTGTTCCGGTGACATCTTCTCGGACGGGGACCCGAGATCCACCACGGCTGAATTCTTCAGGATCGCCTGGTCGTAATCGAACCGCTTGTTCGAGTCTTGCAGCGTGTCATAGGCTTGCCCGATCTTCATGAACAACGCTTCGAGCTTCGCCTCCAGCTCTTCATTTTCCTTGCCACGGTGGCGGTCCGGATGGAACCTCTTGGCCAAGCGGTAGTAGGCCTTGCGGATCTGCTCCTCGGAAGAATCGTTTTGGACCTCCAGAACGGTGTAAAGGTCCACCTGAGCCATGCAGCAGGTGGCATACTTACGCTCGATCTCGTCGTGCAGGACCGGCGCGGCGTGCTGCGGTTTCGGCCGCGGCTCCGTGCGTTGAGCAGCGGCATCCGGTTCCTTCGCCGGTGTGCGGTGCGGCAGCAGGAGGTCCAGGTTGTCCTCCGCAGGCACATCTCCCCGGATCAGGCCGGCACAATACATTCCGTAGAGGCCGCGGCAGGTCTTTTCGCGGTCCACCGTGCTGATGGCACAGATCTCATCCAGCGAAAGGGTCCCGTCAATCCGTGAGAGCAAAAAACCTTCGGTGGGCGTCAGGGAGTCGGTCTGGTGGGCCTCCGGTGCATCCTCGGCGATAACCAGGGCGCCCTTCAGCCTTTCCAGCCCCTGCTCCACCACCCCATAGTCCTCGATACGCCGCACACCTTCAAGGATGATATCCGACGTCGGCAACTGAAAACGTAAATCTTCGGGAAGCGCTGTCCGGCCGGGCCCGAACTCGAACTGCCCGTCGGACCAGTTGAAGATGCTGTAGACGTTTTCCCGAGCCGTCTGCAGCAGGCTCTGCTGCAGCTCGGCTTCGCTGATCAGGCCATCGGCCACCAGTTTCATCCCCAGACGCTGAGCGCCCTTCTCCTGCAGTGCCTTCTGCAGTGCGGCGTCGTCCAGTTTGCCCCAACGCACCAGTACCGTTCCGAGACGTTCGGAATTGATGTTGGTGGCGCAGTAACTGATCGTGCCGTTGTCGAGAAAGATCTTCTTCTTCTGGTCATCCTGTTCGACCAGCAGCTCTCCCGAACACTTCCCGACGTACATCCTTCGAAGCAGTTCGGAAAAGTGAATATCAGCCCCGAGCCGTCCGCTGAAAAACTCCACACTCTCACCCGTGAAAAGTTGGAAACATGAATAATAGTGCTTGATGATAGCATGCGGGCTCGTGGAACTGTCAAGGATGGGCGGGGCGGAACACAGCCTTCGTGAAATTGCCAGCACCACCGCCCTGTGCTACCATAACGCGTTTGCTACGATTCCTTTCCACACGGTTTTCCGATACAGCCAAAACGGGTCTCTCCCATGGGCTCTCATCTGGACAGCGCCGAATCTGCAGATTTCATCGTCATCGGCAGCGGGATCTCCGGACTTCGCGCCGGCATCGAACTGGCGGCCCACGGCACGGTGGCCATCCTGACCAAGGACAAGGTCGAGGACAGCAATACCGAACTGGCCCAGGGCGGTGTGGCGGTGGCGCTCAACGAGGAAGACCGGGTCGGTTTTCATCTCAATGATACCCTGCAGGCCGGTGACGGGCTCTGCGACGAGGAGATGGTCCGTATTCTCGTGGAGCAGGGACCGGCGCACGTTACGGAACTGATCGCCTGGGGCACCGAGTTCGACCGCGAGGGTCTGCGCCTCTCCTTCACCAGGGAGGGCGCTCACAGCAAGCGCCGGATCCTCCATGCCCAGGGTGACTCCACCGGACGGGAAATCGTCCGAACCCTCAGCAACCTGGCCCGCAGCCAGGACCGGATCCGGGTGATCCCCAAGACCTTTACCGTGGACCTGTTGCTCAGCGGCGGCCGCTGTCTCGGCGTCACCTACCTCGGCGCCGGAGATGACAAGCCCCGCCGCATCCTGGGCCGGGCGGTGCTGATGGTCACCGGCGGTGCGGGCAAGGTCTTTCTCAATAACACCAACCCGCCGCAGGCCACTGGCGACGGTATGGCCATCGCCTTCCGCGCCGGGGCGGAGATGATGGACATGGAGTTTGTCCAGTTCCACCCCACTGCCCTCTGCCTGCCCGGCGTCCCCTCGTTCCTCCTCTCGGAGTCGATCCGCGGCGAGGGGGGAGTGCTGCGCAGCGCTGATGGCCGGCGGTTCATGGTCGACCGCCACCCCCAGGCCGAACTGGCCCCCCGGGACGTGGTGAGCAGGGAGATCCTCCACGAGCTGCAGCGGAGCGGCGAGGACCATGTGTTCCTCGACCTCACCGGTCTGCGCTCCGAGTTCGTCCGCAAGCGCTTCCCCACGATCCACCGCACCTGCGCCAGTTACGGTATCGACATCACCCGCGAAGCCATCCCGGTGACGCCCAGCGCGCACTACATGATGGGTGGGATCTGGACCGACGCCCACGGCCGGACCAGCATTCCCGGCCTCTACGCGGCCGGTGAGGTAGCCTGCACCGGTGTGCACGGTGCCAACCGGCTGGCCAGCAACTCGCTGCTGGAGGGTCTGGTGTTCGGCGCCCGCAGCGCCCGGGCCGTCCTCGCCGACAGCCCCCCCATGCCCCACGCTGACGCGCTGGCCCGGATCACTGCCGCCACGGCGCTCCCCTCCGCGGACCGCGGTGGGAGAGGGTTCCGGGGATTGGGCGGCAATGCACCCTGCGTTCCCGAACCCCGGGAGGAACAGGCGCTGGAGGAGATCCGGGTCGCCACGCGGCAGGTGATGTGGGAACGGGTGGGTATCGTGCGCTGCGGAGAGGGACTCTCCGAAGCCCTTGCCACCCTGCGGTCCCTGCTGGACCGCAAGGCGCTCAAACCGCTCCGCCGCTCAGGGCTGGAGACGTTGAACCTGGTCACCGTCGCCTGCCTGGTGGCCCGGGCCGCCGCCATCCGCACCGAGAGCCGCGGGAGTCACTTCCGTTCCGACTACCCCGAGCGGAACGATCGGATATGGCTGCACCACAGCCGGCTGACACAGAAAGACTTTACCGGCTTTCGTCTCTACCCCTGACTTCACGGTATTCCAGAACCTCGGATTGCGGGCCGGCAGCACAGCTATCGGTCCGCAGGCTGAGGTTCTACCGAATAAGGGTGAAGGAGCGTCGCCAGCGCGTCTTGGAGAAGAAATTGAAGGCGGTGTCGAAGAAATTTTGCACCCGCTGGTCGATCCGCGTCTCGAGGAAGGTTCCGCGGCGTTCCTCGTAGGACCACCAGATGAGCAGTGCCCGCCCCATCAGGTAGTCCACCGGAACGAAGCCCCAGAAGCGGCTGTCGCGGCTGTTGTCACGATTGTCCCCCAGCACGAAAAGCTTGCCCTGGGGTACCAGCACCGGCCCGTAGTAGTCCACCTGTGTATCGATGCCCGACCTTTTGTGGAATTTGTAGGGCTCGTCCAGCTCCGTGCCATTGATATACAACTGCTTCCGCCGGACTTCCACCGATTCACCGGGCAACCCGATGACCCTTTTGATGAATGGCATCTCCGGATCTTCGGGGTACTTGAAGACCACTACGTCGCCCCGCCGCACATCACGAACCGGCAGCAGCCCGCTGAACCGTTCCGGCTGCAGCGGGCCGAAGATGAACTTGTTGACCATCAGGTGGTCCCCCACCAGCAGGGTGTCTTCCATCGATCCGGTGGGTATGCGAAACTGCTGAAAAATAAACGTTTTGCAGAAAAGCACCAGAATGACACTGATCACGATGGTCTCGAACAGTTCACGAGGCCATGATCGCTTGAGGGTGGAAGTCATGGGGCGGGTTCACTCCAGTGGAGCGCCGGCGAGGCCGGCAGCGTTGTCTGCGACCCCCAGGCTGCCCAGCTTTTCCTCGGCAACAAACCGGTAGGCCGACTCGGGGAACTCTTCCACCACCCTGCGGTAGAGGCCGGCCGCCTTCTCCTGATCACCGCTCTCCAGGGTGCAGTCGGCCAGAGCGCACAGTGCGGTATCCAGTGGGAAACGGAGCTCCGAGGCCGAATCGATCAGTTCCTGGTACGTAGCGGCAGCCGCCGGGTAATCACCCTCCATCATGCGGCACTGGGCCATGTTGAGCAGGGCCAGCCCGGAGAGGGTTCCTGTGCCGGAAGCGTCCCGGAACGACTGGTATTCCTCCAGGGCCTCGGAGTAGCGACCAAGGTTGAACAGCGAATGCGCCCGGTAGAGCCGGGCCACGCCACCGGCTTCCGTTCCGCCATAACTGTCGATAACACCATCCAGGGCGCTGATCGACTGCTGGTATTTTTCAGCCTCCGAAGAGAACTGCATCTGGTCGTCAGTGGCCCGGGCCGCCGACTTCTCACCCAGAACCGAACCATGATATGGGCGCAGGGCCTCGGCGAGCGCGGCGTCGCCCTTGGCTTCGCGGGCCTTGAAGAAGGAGATACCGCCAACAATCAGGATTGCCGCTGCCACCACCACGGCGGCACTGATCAGTATGACGTTTTTATGCTCCTCCCAGAACTGCTGGGATTTTTCCATGCTGGTCAGAAACTCGTCCTGCCGCAGCAGTTCCTTCCTGGTGAGCTTCCTGGCGGTCATTTCAACACTCTCCGTTCTTCAAAGTAATGGCCAATCCTGCGGCAGGTCCCGGGAACCACGGCAGATGGTCTGGTGCGCCTGGGAGGACTCGAACCCCCGGCACAGGGATTAGGAATCCCTTGCTCTATCCACCTGAGCTACAGGCGCCCACAGGCACGAGTGCGCGATCGAGACTTATAACATTTCAAGCGTTTATCGTCAATGCTGGGTCTGGGCGGAACCGTCTTGATGCGGCACCGCCGCTTTGGCTAGAATGGCCGAATGATGCCCCGCACTCCATCTCCTGATGCACCGGAACCGCCGGTTCCGGCGGCGAAGCAATTCACCGCCCCTCCGGATCTCCGCTGGCATATTGCCGCCCTGCTGATCTTCCTGCTGGCCACCGGGTCGCTGATGCTGCTCTTCCACGACCGTTCCTACGATGACGCCTACATCACCTTCCGCTACGCCAGAAATTTCAGCCAGGGGCAGGGTTTCTGCTTCAATCCCGGGACCCCCAGCCGCGGCACCACATCCCCGCTGCTGACCCTGCTGCTGGCCGCCGCGGGGTGGGCCGGCATGGCAGTGCCGCTGGCGGGCAGCCTGTTGAGCATTCTCGCCCTCTGCGGCCTGGCAGCGGTGCTCTATTTCAATCAGGCCGCCGCCTCCCGTCCCCTGCCCGGCCTGCTCCTCGGGCTGATGGTCCTGATCAATTTCCGGTTGGTGCTGACCATTGGCGGTGAACCGGTGCTGCTCTGTTTCCTGGTGGCCGCCGCCTGCCACCTTTCCGAAGTCCGGGACCGGCCGGTGGCGGCTGCCCTGCTGCTGGCCCTGGCCGCGCTGACCCGCGGAGAAGGTCTTCTGGCCGCCCCGATCCTCCTCCTGCTGATCGTTCAGCGCCGGCGGCGGTTTCCCTGGGCCGGCTTTCTGGTCTACCTGCTGGTTCTGGCCAGCTGGTTGACCTATTCCAGGCTGGTCCTTGGCGGGTTCGCCCCCAGCACCCTGGAGGCGAAGATGGTCCAGGGCCAGTCCGGGCTGTTTCTGGGGTTCTGGTCACAGTTCTGGATCTGGGCCGGCCGCTCGGTGGCCCTCAACCCGGTCTGGTACCCGCTGTTGCTTCTCGCCATCCCCGGAGTGTGGCGGCTAGCGGTTCACCGCCGTTCCGCCCCTGGACGTGCCTGGCTGGCCTTCCTGCTCTGGGTGGCCGCCTACCTCGCCGGGTACAGCGTACTTGGTGTGGCCGGGTATCACTGGTACAGCACACCGGTGGTGGTCGCCCTGTTGATCATCATCTCCGAGGGCCTGCCCGGCAGGGTGGTTCCCTTCTGCGCTCCTGCACCTGGATCCCGCCGGAGGACCCTTTTCGCGGTGGCGGCGCTGCTGCTGGCCGGCGCCTTTGTGGCCGGCGAGAGCCGGGCCGTCATGCGGCATCACCGGTATCCTGACTACCGGGAAGAACTCTACCCGCTGGCCGCCCAGCGGCTGAATGTCCTGGCCGGACCGGAGAAGAGCGTGGCCCACCTGGAGATCGGCTACCTCGGCTACTGTTTCCACGGTCAAACCCTCGATCTTCTGGGGCTCACCGGAGATATCGACCTGCAGCAGGTGGCCCGGGGCAACCTGCTCTGGGGCCTGATGAACATGGCCCCGGACTACCTGGTGCTGATGGAGAACTTCGGTTTCATGACCAACTTCGCCAACCAGGAGCCCTGGTTTCCCCGGGTCTACCGGCTGGTGGAGCGGGTGACGGCCCCTGGATTTCCCGGCCGGATGCTGGAGATCTATGCCCGGCAACCCGGGAGGAGCATGCCGCCGCCCCTGGCCATCGACTGCCGGCAGCTCACCTCCCAGCGGGTTGTGGGCTCCTCGGGCGGAGACCTTTCCATCGACCAGACATTTCGCTGCGCCGCGGACGGCCTGACGCGCATCGACCTGATGCTGGGTCCCGAGGAGCGGTTTCCCGCGCCCCACGGGTCTGTTTTTCAGCTCTTCGAAGATGGGCCCGGGGGCCGTGAACTGGTCCGGCTGGACATCCCCCCGGGGAGGTTGCCCGGCCGCCGCCGTTTCTATCCCGTGCGCCTGGGGGTGGAACTCCCCTCCGCCGGCCGGACATACCGCCTCCGCCTCTCCGCCCCCGCCGGCCGCGGGCCACTGCCCGCACTGCAGGCCAGCGCGAGCGACAGCTACCCCGACGGCAGCCTCCAGGTGGGGGGACACCCCGCCGACGGCGACCTGGCATTCAGAACCTGGTATGTGGACCGCTGAGCGGTAGGACGGCGCGGTCAGTAGCGGATGAGGCTGAAGACGTCCACGTTCCCCAGCTTGTCACGCCCGGAGAGAAATTCCAGTTCGATGACAAAGGCCGCCTCGATGACTTCGGCCCCCAGTTTGCGGGCCAGTTTCACCGTGGCTTCGGCGGTTCCCCCGGTGGCCAGCAGATCGTCCACCACCACCACCGGCGTTCCCGGCTTCACTGCGTCCACGTGCACCTCGAGGCTATCGGTGCCGTATTCCAGCTTGTACGATTCGGCCAGGGTATTGTGGGGAAGTTTCCCCGGCTTGCGCACCGGCACGAAGGGTACGGAAAGCTGGAGGGCCAGCGGGGCGCCAAAAATAAACCCACGGGATTCGGTCCCCATCACCGCCCCCACCCGCTGTTCACGGTAGCGTTCGGCCAGGGTGTTGATCACCTGCTGGAAAGCCCGGGGATCACCCAGCAACGGCGTGATGTCCTTGAAGATGATGCCGGGCTTGGGGAAATCGGGGATGTCGCGAATCTTGGTCTTGAGGTCGATCATCGGCACCGGCTCCTGCATGCGGTAAGCTGAGGTGAGGGGGAAAGTGGTCGGGACGAGAGGATTTGAACCTCCGACCCCCTGCTCCCGAAGCAGGTGCGCTACCAGACTGCGCTACGTCCCGATTTTATTATCCCTATGGCGCAACGACCGGGACCACTCAGCGTCCAAGTCCGTTTCAGCGCGAAACCATACCACAATCGGTAGTGAAAGTATATCAGCTCTTCATTTTTCCCAGGCGGCTTACTCCGGAAGCGCCACCGAGCCCGATGAGCAGCGCCAGGCCGCATTTTCCGCAGAGCAGGAAGTCACCGGCCTCGCCTCCGGGAAGCCTGTTCGGAGCCGTGGCGATGGCAATCTCCTTCTTCTCCTCCCCCTTCGAATCGGTGACCACCGTTCCGGCCCCGAAATCTTTGATCGGCCAGAGGATCCAGAACGAACCGATGATGAGACCGATAAGAAAAGCCAGGGTGGCGGAGCGATACCGTGTGAGCAGGAACGACATGATCCTGGAGAAGAGCACAAGCCCGATGACAATGCCCAGCCCCAGGGTGCCGAGAAAGATCATCGATTCCATCCCCGGGTTGAGGGTCATCGTTTTGATGTGCGAAAGCGTGGGCTGGTAGAGACCAAGGATCAGGAGGCAGAACGATCCGGAAACTCCCGGGAGAATCATCGCCGATATGGCCATCATGCCCCCCAGAACCACAATGACGAAGCCCGGTTCGCCCGAATCGACGCCTATCTCCAGAAGGGAGATCCAGACGGTGAGCACCGCTCCGGGGATGATCCAGAACAACTGCGCGGGACCGCGGCGTTTCATCATCTTGTATGGTACGGCAATGGAAGGAATAATCAGACCAATGAAGAAGGCAAGGGTTACCCCTGGATGCTCGCGCAGCAGGTAGTCAAAGATCCAGGCGCATGAGACCAGGGCCGCCATCGCCCCGAGCCCGATGAAGATCAGGAAGGTTGCATCCGTTCGTTTCCACTCGGCCGCGATAGTCTGCCGCGACCGGGTGTCGAAGGGCCGGATCAGCGCTCCGGACAGATTGCGGATAAACGCCAGATCGAAAGACTTGATCGCCTGGACCAGCCGGTCAAAGATCCCCAGAATCAATGCGAAGGTGCCTCCGCTCACTCCGGGGATGATATTGGCGATCCCAATGAGAAATCCCTTTACCAGCTGAATGACATAGCTCAATATCGCGTCCTTTCCTCCGGTCCCCTTCCGCTCATTTCCAACCGTAGCGGCCCACCAGCTTGACGAAGACACAACCGTCAAGATCGGTCTCCACCAGCGCGCCGGCGGCGGTGCGGGTTACCAGTTTCAGGGTTTGGGAACAGGCATCGCCCACCGGGACCAGCAACCGGCCTCCCGGCGCCAGCTGGGTGGTCAACGGTTCCGGAACCCGGGGCGCCGCAGCGGAGACGATGATCCTGTCGAATGGCGCCATCTCCGACCAGCCGTAGGTTCCGTCGAACACCTTCACCGTGGCGTTGAGCACCCCCAGGTGGGACAGTGCCGCCTGGGCGCCACGGGCCAGGTCGGCGATCCGTTCGATGGCATAGACCTGGCGCACCAGCATGGCCAGCAGGGCCGTCTGGTATCCCGAACCGGCGCCGATTTCCAGGACCTTGTGCTCCGGGAGAAGCGCCAGTTCCTGCAGCATCTTGGCCACGATGTAGGGCTGGGAGATGGTCTGCTGGTTCCCGATGGGCAGCGGGTGGTCGCCGTAGGCCTCCTTCCACATTGCCCGGTCAAGAAAGCGGTGCCGCGGCACCTTGAGAAAGGCGTCCAGCACCCGCTGGTCGCGGATGTCACGCCCCAGCAGATATTTACGGACCATGGAGGTGCGCCGGTTGATGAAATCCGTCCGGCTCTCACTGAGCATCGGGACCCTCCCCCGCTGGCGCATCGGGCAGCGGTGATCGGCGGAGGGCCTGCAGGGCGTCGAGATGGGTGCGTTCGATGGCCAGCGGAGTCAAGGATACCAGCCCCTCGGCCACGGACTGGAAATCGGCGCCGGGGTCGGGGAGCAGCCCATCGTCGTTGGACCAGGCCCAGTAGTAGGAACGGCCCATGGGGTCGGTATCCGATTGTGCCGGGGTGTGCGAGGTCCGTTTCCCCTGGACCGTAAACCGGGCGCGGCCGCAGGGGCCGAGGGGGAAGTTGACGTTGAGCAGGCAGCTCTCCCGCCAGGGCGACTGCCGGCACCACCACTCGGCAAGACTGGCGGTGTAGTCGGCGGCGCCGGAGAGGTGGATGTCACCCTCTTCCCACCGCTGGCGGGAAATGGCCAGCGCCGGCAGACCGAGGTGCAGCGCTTCAGCGGCAGCAGCCACGGTGCCGGAATAGAAGATGTTGTCCCCCACGTTCAGCCCCCAGTTGATCCCCGAAATGACCAGGTCGGGACGAACCGTCACCAGGTTGAGCACGCCCAGGTGGACGCAGTCGGCAGGAGTCCCGTCGATGGAATGGATCCCGGGTTCCAGGGTCCTGACCCGCAGCGGGCGGGTGATGGTCAGCGACTGGCTGGCGGCGCTGCGCTCGCGGTCCGGGGCCGCCACCTCAACCTGGTGCCCGCGCTGCAGCAGGGTCTGACGCAGGACCTGCAGGCCTTCGGCCAGAATACCATCATCATTGGTCAGTAGAATATTCAAGGCAACGCTCAAAAAAAAACTAGCGGCCCTGAGGGCGCTAGTCGTTCACTGCTGCGGCTTCCGTGATGGCAGAAAAAATGGTCGGGACGAGAGGATTTGAACCTCCGACCACCGGTCCCCCAGACCGGTGCGCTACCAGGCTGCGCTACGTCCCGACATGGATCAGCCAACAGAAGAAGATTATCTATCACCCTTGTGGAGGAAAGTCAACATCTCGCGCAATTCCTGAAGCACGGCGGACAGCTTGCGGCGCAGTGCCGGGGCCGCGGTATCGGCGTCCACCGCCGGCGAACCGGTTGCCGGAGCAACCTCCTTTTTGGCGGGCGCTTTCTTCCCTTTTCCCGGCGGGCCAGCGGCGGGCGCTCCAGCCGAAGCGGCGTTGCCCGGCAGCAGTTCCTCGAGGGAGACCCGCGAGCGGGACGCCCCATCCGCGGGCAGGCCGCGCTTGACCGGGCCCTTGGCTGCCCCAACCGCCGCCCCGGATGGGGAGGAACCGGATGGTGGCGATTTTTTCGGGGTCTTCGTTTTCTTTCTGGCGGCCTTGTGCTCCTTCTTCGCCGGCGGCGCTTCCTCTTCCCCGGAGATCCGGCAACGCGCCCCGACAAGGGTCAGCCCCTCTACATAGAGCAGGTTCTTGATCACCAGAATCATCTCCACGTCCGCACGGCTGTATGCCGGCCCCTCGGATCCCGTCTGCTGTGGTTTGAGTGATGGAAATTCAGACTCCCAGAACCGGAGCACAAACGGCTTGATCCTGGTGTATCGATAGAGCTCTTCAGGCGTGAAGCTCATCTTCCCATCGGGCAGGGGAAGGTCCGGTTCCTTCACGGCATTCTCGTCCTCGAACGGCAGCATGGAGTCTGGTTCCACTTGGATCTCTTCCGGCAAGGACCGGGGGCGGCACGGCTCTCCCCGCCCGCCGGCAACCTGACCTCAGGTCACGGAATGTTGATCGTTAATCGTTTTGATGGTACCTTTTTGCGCTCCGCCCTGTCAATCGCCGCCGCAACGCGCGGGCAGTACAGGGAAAAGCCGCGGCACCCGGACACCGCGGCTTCCTCTCTCCGAATTCAGGACGGGTTTCACCCTTTCAGGCGCAGGGAGAGCGAGAGCTGGAGTTCCAGAGGCTGCCCCATGTGATTCAGCCGGATGGTCAGCGGCACCGTAACCTCTCCCTCTTCAGCCCCTTGGGGAACGGTCAGTTCCAGCACCAGCGGATCGGCACGGCTCACCGTCTGATCGGCCGTCGCGGGCTCCGGTGACTCAGCCGGTTCCAGCAGGTCGAAGGGATCTTCAGCTTCGGCCGTCACCACCGCCGTCTTGCCGGCCGCCGCGGCCTTGGCCTGTGCCACGGCGGCGGCGGCCCCGGATCCGCCGTCCGTGAACTCTGCGTCAGGGGCCTCCTCGTCGATCACCAGCACCGACTCGTCGCCAAAGGGATCCTCCACGGCACCTCTGAAAGCACCGGGCTCGTCGTCCCCGGTGTCGAGGAACTCGTCGTCCAGCTCGAATAAATCGAGCTCCGGAACCACGCTGTCGGAAAAAATACCGGAGGGACCGCCAAGCTCCAGCATGTTGTCCCCGGCCACGGAATCCTCCCCATCGGAAAGGTGCTGATCAGCTGAGAGCGAGTGGGCCGGTTGATGATCCGAGCCATCCGGTTCGGCGCCGGCCTGCGGCACCGCCAGCGGGGCGGTGATGGCTGATTCCACAGCCGGTGTCTCCTCCACGGCTGGCTGCGGCTCATCAGTGGAGGCGGTGCTGCCCTTGAGCGCCTGGCCGGCCTGGTCCAGTTCCTCCAGCAGGGCCGAATCCGCCACACTGAAATCGTATTTTTCCTTCAGCGAGAGCACCACCAGTTTCAGCATCTCCCGCAGGGTTTCCTGGACACCGATGCCCTGGGTGGCCACCGCCTCGAACACCGGCCAGCCGCCACGGTTCAACTGCTGTCCCATCTCCTCCACCGGCAATACGCTGCCCAGGTCCCGTTTGTTGTATTGCAGGGCGAGACAGATGTCATTGAGCTTCACATTCTGCTCGGCCAGGTTCTGGTAGAGGTTGTCCAGACTCTCCTTGTTGGCCTCGGCCATCGCCTTTTGCGAATCAGCCACAAAGACCACCCCGTCAGCACCCTTGAGTACCAGTTTCCGGGTGGAGTTGTAGTAGACCTGCCCGGGAACCGTGTAGAGCTGCACCCGGACCTTCATCCCTCCGATGCTCCCCAGATCGATGGGGAGAAAGTCGAAGAAGAGGGTCCGGTCACTCTTGGTGGCCAGTGACAGCATCTTCCCCTTCATCTCCGGGGGAAGATCTTCGTAGATCGACTGCAGGTTGGTGGTCTTGCCCCCCAACCCCGGACCGTAGTAGACGATCTTGGCCGTGATCTCTTTCGTCGTGTAGTTGAACAATACCATCTGTTCCGCCTCTCCAGGTCCCGGCGCACTGTTGCTGCCGATTCAAAGCCGGAGCGCGCTCCTGCTACCTGGCGCGCCGCTGTTTCCGCTCTGCCGTCACCAGCCTGATCGGTACCCCCTCGAAATCGAACGCCTCCCTGATCCTGTTCACCAGGAACCGCTCATACGAAAAGTAGAGCTTTGCCCCGCTATTGACAAAGAGCTTGAACACCGGTGGCCGCGAAGCGACCTGGGTCCCATAGTAAATCTTCACTGCCCGCCCCTTGTGCCGCGGCGGCGGCGTCTCCCCCACCCACTGCTCCAGCAGGCTGTTCAGCCGGCTGGTGGACACCCTGGCCCGCCACCGTTCCTCGATGGCCAGGGCCTGGTCCAGCAGTTTCACCACCCTGGTCCCCTCCAGCGCCGAGACCAGGATCACCTGGGCGTACTCCAGAAAACGCAGGCGCATCTTCATCTGGCGAACCAGCTCCAGAGCCCCCTGGTGGCTGCGATCGTCCATCAGGTCCCACTTGTTCACCGCCACGATTACGCCCCGGCCCGACTTGGCCACGTGACCGGCGATGGCGGCATCCTGGGCCCCGATGCCGGCCGTGGCGTCGAGGAGCAGGATGACCACGGCAGACCGCTCGATCTGCTTGATGGCCATGCTCACACTCAGTTTTTCCTCGGCCCCGCTGACCCGCGCCTTCTTCCGTATGCCGGCCGTATCCACCAGCGTGACCTGCCGGCCACGGAAAGACATGGTCACGTCCACCGAGTCCCGCGTGGTGCCGGGGATGGAACTGACCAGCACACGGTCCTCTCCGAGGATCCGGTTGACCAGTGTCGATTTGCCGGCATTGGGACGGCCGACGATGGCCAGCTGGATATCCTCCTCGCTTTCCGTATCGGCAGGGCAGAGATCGGCGATGAACGAAAATATCGCCTCGTGGAGGACCTGAAACCCGAGGCCGTGCTCGGCCGAGGTGCAGACCACCGGGTCGAAACCGAGCTGGTGGAACTCGGCGGCCCCGGATTCCTGATTGGGATCGTCCACCTTGTTCACCACCAGGATCACCGGCTTCCGGCGCTGGCGCAGAGCCGTACCCAGTTCCTGGTCCAGCGGGGTCAGTCCGGCCCGGGCATCAACCACGAACAGGATCAGCTGGGCCTCGTCGATGGCGGCAAAGGCCTGCTGGCCTATCCCCTTCTCCAGGATCCGCCCCTCATTCACACCCAGCAGCCCGCCGGTGTCCACAACATTGAAACGGCGTTCGTCACACAGGACGGAACCGTATTTGCGGTCCCTGGTCAGACCCGGACGATCGTGTACCAGGGCTTTGCGGTAGCCGCAGAAGCGGTTGAACAGTCTCGACTTTCCAACATTCGGCCGGCCGACAATGGCCACCAGGGGTGGCTGACGCATGAAGATCTCCCCCAGCCGGAGTTCCCCCCGGCAAACACGCGGGCGAGCATTGGAGCTCGCCCGATCTTATTCATTCCATGAATTTTGTACGTTATATCACAGCGTGGTCGGGGTTTCAATCAGTCCTCGGGTGACACCTCACGTTCCAGCCAGACATCCAGGTTCTGTTTCTCCCCGGGCACCATGCTCACCGGCAAGGTCCGGGCCTGGTATCCCGGCCGGATCACCTGGATGGAATGCTCTCCGGGGGGCAGGCGGATAAACCCGTGAAGCCGCGAGATTTCGTCCCCGGAGCCGAAGAACCGGTCATCGATATAGACCGCCGCATCGGCCGGGCTGACCTGGAGCTTGAGAAAACCGTCCCGGCCAGCCTGATCCTCGGGTAGCGCTGCCCCTTGGGGAGCCGGCGGCCCGGCCGGACCGTCGTCCGGGGGGAGCACCGGGGGCTGGTAGAGCGGCTGCTCCTCACCGCTGACCTCCACCGGCTCACCCAGGGCCACCATCATCGGTTCGCCTCCGGCCCCCAGTTCCCGGTCCACGCGGATAAACGCTCCGGAGAGGAACGCACCGCTGAGCACCAGTGTCTGAAGTCCATCGGCCTTGAATTGCAGTTCATGCCGCCCGGGCCTGATATAGAGGTAGGCAGGAAAACCATCGTAGTCATCGGCCTCGCCCAGCACCTCTCCGTCGAGGATGACCAGGGCTTCCTCAGGATCGACGTCGCAATCCACCATGGCGTAGCTGGGATGGAAACGGTAGCCCCAGGCCGGGTACCCCAGAACCGCGTCAATACCCTCGGGGGGGTGCTCCGACGAGACATACACCACACCGTCAGCCATGGCAACATCGTGGCCCACCCCAACGGTGATCACGCCGGCCCGCGCCCCAGCGCTTCCAGCGCAGCAGGCAGCGGCGAGCAGAAACAGGGTCAGCAGCGGCGCACTGCTCCCCCAGGTTGGTCTGGTGCTCCGGTTCATTGATCGCTCCTCCTTGCCCGCTGCCCGGCCGTTGATCTCCCACAACTCTTCTCTGATTGTATATCAATATTCGTGCCATATCCCGGAGAACCGTCTCTGCCGCGAAAAAGCGGCTCCCGGCGTGGTGCGGGGCGTGCGCAATCTTCACCATGCTGACCTCTGTTCCGGACAGCGGCAGCGGTTTGACTTGGGTGTCCGGGGGCTCTAGAATCCTCGCCGGCAGGTGTGGGGGACCGCAGGGGAGGCCGGAGAAGGTTGAGCGACGTCACGGAAAGCAGTCAGCAGGGCTGGCCGGGCAGCGGCCCGGAACCCGTCCCCCGGTTTACTCCCCTTGTCCGCCGTCCGGCGGTTCCGGCCCGGCAACACTGGTTCCGCAGGGTGGCCGTGCCCCTGCTGCTCCTTCTGCTCACCATGATCACCACGCTCTTTGCCGGCGCCAGCTACAACCTGATGTCCCACCTGCCGGAAAACACGGGCTCCCTCTTCTCCCTCAGCGACGAAAGCATGGACCTGCTCAATCTCGACCTCTGGCGGCAGGTGCTGCGCCGCCCCTCGATTCTGGGCTACGGCCTCTCCTTTGCCTTTCCACTGCTGCTTATTCTGGGCGCCCACGAGATGGGCCACTATTTGGCCTGCCGCCGTCACGGTGTCCGGGCCACCCTGCCCCACTTCCTCCCCGCCCCGACCCTGGTGGGCACATTCGGCGCGTTCATTCGCATCCGGGGTCCCATACCCAGCCGCAAGGCGCTGTTCGACGTGGCCGTGGCCGGGCCGCTGGCCGGCTTTCTGGCGACCATTCCGGTGCTGATCTTTGGAATACGGCACTCGTCGCCGCAGCTGTTCCGCCCCGACCCCGGGGTACTGGCACGTCTTCCTCGGCGAACCGCTGGCCTTCAGCCGCCTGGTGCTGGCACTGCACGGTCCCCTCCCGACCGGCATGGTGCTCGACTACCACCCGGCGGCCTTTGCCGGCTGGTTCGGGCTGCTGCTCACCGCCTTCAACCTCTTCCCCGTCTCTCAACTGGACGGCGGCCACCTGGGCTACGCGCTCTTCGGCCGGCCCTATGAAGCGGCCTCCCGAGCGGTCTTCATCCTCATCCTGCTGCTGGGATTTGTCTACAACGGCTGGCTGATCTGGGCCCTGATCGTGTTCCTCATCGGCTTCAAACACCCACCGACCCTCGACGACTCACTGAAGCCCGGCCCGCTGCGCCTGGTGCTGGCCCTGCTGGCCCTGCTGGTCTTTGCCCTCTGTTTTACCCCCACACCGATCTACTTCGTCACACTCGGCTGAGCGGGCAGTTTCCCCGCCGGGCTTCAGTAGCGGCCCGCGAAATAGTCGAGCAGGATCTGGCCGTGGTCGAACGCCAGACCGGCGGTATCGATCTGTTCGCGACTGAAGAACGACGCGTCGGCTGCATCATCGGCGGCCTGCAGCAGACCGGCGCGGATGGTGGCCAGGAAAACGGTGGTGATGGTGTGCCCGCGGGGATCCCGGTCCGGGTGGGAGTAGGTGTGGAACTGCCGTTCCAGCACCACTTGAAGCGAGGTCTCCTCCAGGGCTTCCCGGATCGCCGCCGACTCCAGGTCTTCACCGTAGTCCACGAAGCCGCCCGGGAGCGCCCAGCCATGCGGCGGGTTGCGTCGCTTGATCAGCACCACCCGGTCCTGCCGGTCACGGATGATCAGGTCCACCGTGGGCCGGGGGTTGCGCGGCAATCCGTTCATGGCATCCCAAACTCTCCTGCACCGCACCACGGCGGCAGCGGTCAGCGAAGCCCCATCTTCCGGCGGGTTTCGTCCATGGTTTCCCGGGCCATGGCCCCGGCCCGTTCGGCGCCCTGCTCCAGCATCCCGCGGACCTGGCTCGGGTCGGC
The DNA here is from genome assembly GCA_963836075.1 of uncultured Acidobacteriota bacterium. GTDB lineage: Bacteria > Acidobacteriota > JAQAZP01 > JAQAZP01 > JAQAZP01 > JAQAZP01. The sequence continues at coordinate 144,957 of CAWIIB010000001.1, read as the reverse complement.
CTGCAGTTCCCTGGCCCGCTGCTGGATCGGCTCCAGGGCGGTGGTCATATGCTGGTGCAGCATCATTTTACAATCGAAACAGCCGATGCCGGCCCGCCGGCACTCCTGGTCCACGGTGGCCACGGTGTCGTCGGGTGAGAAGAGCTTGTGCAGGGTGAAGATGTTACAAATTTCTGGGTTTCCCGGATCGTCACGGCGTACACGGGCCGGATCGGTGAATGCCGGTCCCAGCTTCTTCTTCACCAGATCCGGAGAATCCATCATCCCGATGTAGTTGTCGAGGCTCTTGCTCATTTTCGCCTTGCCGTCCAACCCCATGATGCGGGCGCCCTCGCCGAGGATCGTGGTCGGTTCGGGGAAGGTGTCGCCATAGATCCGGTTGAACTTGCGGGCCAGGTCGCGGGACAGCTCCAGGTGCTGTGACTGGTCTTCGCCCACCGGGACCGCCGATGCCTTGTAGAGCAGGATGTCCGCCGCCTGCAGAACGGGATAGGTGAACAGGCCGGCGTTGACATTTTTTTCGTTGCGCCGCGATTTCTCCTTGAACTGGGTCATCCGCTCCAGCACCCCTAATGGGGCGAGGGTGCTCAGAACCCAGGCCAGTTCCGTGTGCTCGGGTACCGCGGACTGCACGAACAGGGTGCAGCGGCCGGGTTCCAGGCCGCAGGCCATGTTGACCAGCGCCGCCTCGAATATCCGCTGCTGCATGGTGGCCGGGTCCTGGGGGACGGTGTAGGCGTGGTAATCGACGATACAGAAAATGGCATCGTAATCGTCAAGCAATTCGACCCACTTGCGGATCGCGCCGAGATAGTTGCCGATGTGGATCTCTCCACTGGGCTGGATACCGCTGAAAAGCCGTTTTCTGGCCATGTGGGCCGTCCCTTCATGAATCGGAGACCCCGGTCTCCCGACCTCCGGGAAAGCGCGCCGCCGAGAATGCATACCGTCGCCCATGGTACAAAGCGGGAGAACCGCAGTGCAACGGTTCTCCCGCCATTCGTTCGCCCTCTGTGGCCCTTTCCGGTCAGCGCACCGCGCTTCCCGCGGTCATCCCGGAGCCGCTGGTCACCCGCGCCTTGGAGTATTTCGCCTTGACCTCCACCACCTCCACCTTGCCCACCTCGGTCTCCTCGGACCCCAGGGACTCCCCGGTGTCGGGATCGATGATCTCCTCGCCCAGGGCGAAGACGGTGAAGCTGTCACCCACCTTGACGCCTTTGTTGGCACCCATATTGAGATAGACCAGGTCACCGGAGATCTTGGATATTTTTCCCTGAACCGCCGGACGCGAACCGTCAGAACCGGTCAGGCCGGACGCCTTGTCGATCAGTTTGCGGCTCAGCTCCTCGACGGCCGGGCGGAAGACCTTGTCCACGGCAGTCTCGTCGTAGTCCACTCCCCCGCCGGTGCCGAAGACGGTGATCTTGAAGTTGCTGTTCTCGCCGGTGGCCTCGTCGGCAAAGACGATCTCACCGGTGGTGGTGTTGATCAGGCGCACCGACAGGCCGCCCTCCAGGGTTTTCTTCTTCGCGCTCATGGCGATGCGCCAGCCGGCCTGCCCCCCACCTGCCGTTCACCGAACTTGGTGATCCGGCCGGTGAGCATGTAGTCCACACCGAGGAGTTTTCCGGCGCTCACGGCGGAACTGGCGCTGACCTGTCCGGACAGGGAGAGCCCCTGCTCCTGGAGGATGTCGTCCAGCCGCTGCCGTTCGATGACGGTGAACTTGCCCGATTTGACCAGCTCGTTCATGAACAGGGCGTTGACCTCGAATTCCACGTCGCCCTTGTGATCCAGCCAGTGACTCCAGAAGTTGCGCTCCTCGCTGTCGAAGGCGATCACCGCCACCCGCGGCTTCCCGGCCAGCACTTCAGGGGAACCAGCGGCTGAAAGCAGCAGCGCGAGGGCGATTGACAGAACCAGGCCGATGGTGGTCGATCGTTTCTTCATCTCCACGTCTCCCTTGTTGAAAGGTACCTCCCGCGCGGCACGGGGCTGGAACTTGTCAGTGCCCGAGCAGGGATGGTTCCCCAAGATCAATGTCTACGCTGTGACGCTTGCAGGTATCGGCAAAAAATGTAGCCCAGGACAGTGGAGATGTCAAGAATCAGCACCGCGGTCCAGCATGGGGGCCAGCCAGGCGCAGAGCGGCATGGCGGTGCGGTTGAGCACCAGCCGCGACGGTGCGTCGACTCTGCCGGGACTGTTGCAATTCATCGGGGAAAGGGGAACATCAACCAGCTGAGAGCCAGTCCTCCGGCCAGCAGGCCCAGAAAGAGCAAAAGGCCAAAGAGAAATCGCTCGCGCAGTCCGTCCTTGCCCAGGCAGGCGAAAACAGTGGCCACCGCGGCGGCGAACAGTATCATCAGGGTGATGTGATTGAGCATGCCCGGCCAGCCCTCAGGGTTTGTAGCCCACTCCGACATCATAGGCGTCAAGGATGATCAGCATATTCAGCAGGCCGGCCACCAGGATGAACGTGTTGCCGAATTCGTAGGACGGAGACCGGTTGTCTCCGCGCCCCTCGGAGGTCCAGCGGCTCTGGCGCAGCAGGAAGTGAACCGGTCCGTTGCCCATGCTGGCAAAGGCGGCCAGCACGGTGAGCGGCTGGTCCTTCTGTGCCCGGTATATCTGCCCGTCCATGACAATGCCCAGCACCAGCAGCAATACGACCACCCCGAGAAAGATCGCAGCTCGTCCCCTCTTCCCCAGATACCAGTGGCCGGCCCCGGGGATGATCCAGCCGAAAAAGCAGGCCGTCAACGCCTTGCGCACCTGTTCAGGCGCCGGGCGCCGAACCGGCGCGGGCTGATCCTTCTTCTCCGACGCGGGCGTTCTTGATTTCACTTTTTTGGCCACGTGCATCACCGCTGGTTGTGCTGTTCCAGGAGACGGGGGATTGTAGGTACAGGGACCGGACACTGTCAAGATTGGCCCTTCCGTTGATCGGAGCGGGATCTCCTGTTCATCGCCCGTTCATGGTGCGGGAGATGATGCGGGAAAGGTGGTAAATGTAGTGGAAACCGGAAAACAGCGTGAAAAAGAGAGTGAGCCAGACCAGGCCGCTGACCAGCCAGGGCGCCGCCAGCGGCACGGCGTTGACCAGCAGCACCGCCAGCACCAGGGCCAGCTGGAAAAAAGTTGTCAACTTGCCCCAGATGGTTGGCGGAAAGCTGATCGCTCCCACGGTGACCCTGACAAAGATCGCCGAGACGGAGATGAGAACGTCACGGAGCACGGTCCAGATCACCAGCCAGACCGGAATCTGCCCCATCCAGGCCAGACAGATGAACGATGTCACCAGGAGCAGTTTGTCCGCGATGGGGTCGAGGTAGGACCCGAGCACTGTTCGCTGCTGCCAGCGACGGGCAATATACCCGTCGAGGATGTCGGTCAGGGCCATGACCAGGAAGAGGAACAGGGTCAGTGTGTATCGCTCCTGAACCATCCAGAAGACGATGAACGGAATCAGCAGGATCCGTGCGAGGGTCAGCAGATTGGCAGTGGTCCAGGTCATCAGGAGCGTGCCGCTGTCACCGGTGATGAGCGGCCGGGGGCGTGGCCCGAGGCCGAGACAATGTCTATCTGGTTGATTCTGTTATCATTTCCCAACAAACATGAGAGGGAATATACTCCAAGGTCCATTGCAAAAGCAAGAAACCGCGAACATCGGTCATTTCGCGGTCAGGGTTCAGGTTCACCGAATCTTTGGTGCATCGCCGAGACCAGTTCCAGTGCATCGGTCCCGGTGGCCGGGGTGTTGATCCGCACCGTAGTATCGGGAAAACGGAGCAGCAGTCCAAGGCTCACCAGCCGGCAGACACAGTGGTAGTGCCGGTGGTCGCTGTTCAGGTCGCCAATGGCCACCGGCTCTTCCCCTTCGGCACCCGCACCGCCGCAGCGGTCCAGCAGCCGGCAGGCCGCGAAGGCCAGATCACCGCGGCTCACCGGAGTGGAAGGCCGAAAAGTGTGGTTCTGGTAAAGATCCATCACCCCACGGTCAACCACACCACGGACATAGGGCTGCGACCAGTGGGAAGCCGCGTCGCGGATCACCAGCGGCCGCACGCCCCCGGTGGGGCCCGGCCCCTCGCCCCAGCCGTATTCCAGCGAGATGATCGCCGCCAGCCCGCCGCGATCCAGCGGGATAGCGCCGGACAGCAATTGCCGGTATTCTGCGGGGATCTTCGCCTGGCGCAGCTTTTCCTCGGCCTGGCGCAACCCCTCCAGAAAATGCGCCGGATCGCCGGTTTCGGACTGCAGCAGCGTCTGGAACAGACTGACGGCTCGCTGCGGGCTCCCCTGTTCCAGTTCGAGCCAGGCCAGCCGTTCACGGATCGCCTCAGCCTCTTCCCCCCGGGACAGCGACAGCGCCTGCTCCAGGGCCTGCAGGGCCTCTTTGTATTCGCCGCTCGATTCCAGTGCTGCCGCGAGCAGCCCGTAGAGCCGGGGAAGGTCGGGATCGATGTCGATGGCCTGACGGTAGAGCAGGGCTGCCGCCTCAGGATCGCGGTCCGCCAGAGCGTCACCGCTGCGGACCAGTTGCTGCACGGCTTCCAGGCCGGCCGCCTGCGCTTCGATCCGGATGGTGGCGCTGTTCGGGTATTGCGCGGAGAGTATCTCGTAGAGCGCCACGCTCTCCTCCGCTCGCCCCAGCAACCGCAGCCGCAGCGCCTGGCCCAGCAGGGCGGGTCCGTAGTGCGGTTGCGTCTCCAGCGCACGTTCAAAGGCCTCACCGGCCTCCCGGTGCCTCGACAACCCCAGACGAGAAAAGCCCAGGCCGCTGAGAGCCGCGGCCCTGCCGGCCCCCGCCGGCATTGACGCCCCGTCAACCGCCCGGGCGAAGATCTCTTCGGCCATGGCAAAACGGCCGGCGCGCAGGACTTTCCACCCCCGAACCAGATCCGGCGTCAGGTCCACCGCAGCCAGACCTTCAGCGTCGGTGGGAAGCGCGTCGAGGAGCAGCCTGTTTCCGCTACTCTGCGGATCCTGGCCGGCACCCTGCTTCACCATGCAGCCATGGGCGACGAACAGGAAAACCGCCAGCATGGCAATGATGATCGAAGAGCGAGAGAACAAACCCGTTACCCCGTTGTGCCCGAGCCCGGTTCCACCGTGGCCCGGCACCGACCGGTCGCCTGCAGTGCTGGATGACGGATCAGTTTCTCGGAGGCCGATCCGCGCTCCCCGAATCGGAGTGATGTCCCATGGCCCGCGGGGTGGAGATGGTCGAAATGGCGTGCTTGAAAATCATCTGCTCCTGGTGTCCGTTTCCGAGGATGACGGTGAACTTGTCGAAGCTTTTGATCCGTCCGAGGAGTTTGATCCCGTTGATCAGGTAGATGGTGATCTGCGTTTTTTCCTTCCGGGCATTGTTAAAAAAAGCGTCCTGAATATTGAATGTTTCTTTTTGCATCAGTATCACCAATCCTGTTTACTTGTTATTGTCGCCGGAGGTTCCTGCAGCTTGCGATGTGGTGCACATGCTGTCTCTATTGTAACAGCCCGGAGAGGTGCTGTTCAATCTTTTTCACCGTTTCCCCGTCCGCTTCCCTTTCGAACCAGGTGATGTCGCCGTGGTGGCGCAGCCAGGTCAGCTGCCGCTTGGCCAACCGGCGCGTGTTGCGCTTGATCAGTTCCCGCGCCTCGTCTTCACCGCCGGCCAACCTTCCGTCCAGGGCCAGAACCACTTCACGGTAGCCGATGGCGCTCATCGCCGGGGCTGCCGGGTCCAGCCCACCGGCCAGCAGGCGGCGCACCTCATCCACCAGACCGGCCTGGAACATCTGATCCACACGGTCCTCGATTCGGCGGACCAGACGATCCCGGGGCATGGTCAGACCGACCCGCACGTGGGACACCCGGTCCCCGGACTTGCGGTCCTGTTCTCCTGCCAGGTGGCTGGAAAGCGGGCGGCCGGTGAGAAAGCAAACCTCCAGGGCCCGCACGATCCGCTGTTGATCCCGGACGGCCAGCCGGTCGGCGGTAACCGGGTCGACCCGTTGCAGCATCCGGTGCAGCCAGCGCTCGCCGCGCCGGCCCCGGGAGACCCGCAGCCGGCCCCGCAGTTCCTCGTCCCGTTCCGGTCCCTGGAAAAGCCCACCGAGAAAAGCTTCCACGTAGAGGCCGCTGCCTCCCACCAGCAGGGGGAGCGCCCCGCGAAGTCGGATACCGGCCAGGGCCTGGTCGGCCATTCGGGTGAAGACTCCAGCGGTCATCGGTCTGTGCGGATCCACCGAATCCTGCAGGTGGTGCGGGATGCCGCCCTGGTCCGTCTGCGGGACCTTGTCCGTCCCCAGGTCCAGCAGACGGTAAAGCTGCCGCGAATCGGCACAGATAATCTCACCGCCCAGGCGCTGGGCCAGGCCGATCCCCACACGGCTCTTGCCCACCGCCGTGGGCCCGAGAATGGCCACCACCGGAGGGCCGTTCACCTCTGCCATTGCACCCTCCACGGCATCACGGACCACTGCCGGCGGCCGGCCGGACCACGATTCCGGGATAGTAGTGCTCGAGGATGTCGATAAAAGTCGCTCCCGATTCAGCCAGACCGGCCGCCCCCACCTGGCACATACCCACCCCGTGGCCCCAGCCCCTGCCGGTGAAGCGGTAGGCCAGAATTGACCCGTCAGGCCCGGCCAGGCGGTCGATGAAGAAGAGGTTTTCCCGGGTGGACAGATTCCAGCGGACATCCAGCCCCCGCAACACCGTGTTGCCGCTGGAGCCCACCACCCGCAGGCTGCTCAGCCGGCCGCCGGGTCCGCGGTCCAGCGGTTGCAGATCCACCAGCTTTCCCACCCGGTGCCCCTTCTCCTCCAGCAGGGCCTCAATGGTCTCCCGCTGCACCACAATGGACCAGAACGCGTAGGGCGAGTACCGGTCGGCGGCAGCTCCTCCGGATGCGGGAAGCCGGACCAGCAGCTCTACCCGGGACTGCCGGTCCAGATGCACCAGTACCCGGTCACCGCTGCGGAGGCGACTCACCGGAACAGCGCTGGTGACCTCCTGACGCCGTTCGAACAGTTGGACGCCCCGGGGGGCGATCTCCCGGGGTTCCACTGTCTCCCCGGTGCGCAGGATCAACTTCCCGCCGGCGGCGCCGGTGAGTGCCGCTTCGGTGAACAGGCCGGGCTCCAGGTGCACGGCCAGCCGGGAGAGAGCCGCGGCGAACCTCCCCCGGGACATGGGCCGTTCCGCTGCCGCCCCGCCGTCGGGATAGCGGAGAAAGATGCCCGAGGTGATCAGGTAGGCCAGCGCGCGCCGCTCCTGCTCGTCGCAGCCTTGCCCCGGCCCCAGGATCTCCTCCAGGTCATCGGTGGTGAACAGGGTCTCCAGCCGCTCACGCCAGCCCAGCGCACGGCACAGCTGGTGGGCCAGCTGGCAGCGGGTGGGGGCCCGGGTTGCCTGGCTGTCAGCTCCACCGGCGGCCGACCCGCCGTCCGGTCTGAACCGGGAGACAAGGCGCCCGCTCCACTGCTCCGCTTCGGCGCTGCTGATCCACTGGGCGGCGCCGGCTTCCCCTGCGGCGACCGTACCATCTTCCACTATCCCCAGCACCGACAGCAGGCCCAGGGCAAAGCCAAGGTCGGCTCCCGTTTCTTTTTCCACCACCCGAGGAAACGAACGGACCAGCGGTGGGGGTATGGAGATCCCGGGCCCGCGGTGTCCGGTGGTGCAGGGAACACCGGTGAGGTAGGCCGGCGCTTCGCCGCTGAACACCGCCGACGAAATTTCGGTGTGCCCGCCGCAGGTGGAGGTATAGAGGGTCTCGGCCAGCCGGCCCTGGTAATACCCGGCCAGGCCGGCGGTCTGAAGGACCGCCTCATTGCTCAGGGGATGCTCCCGTCCGGCGCCGCCGTACACCTGGCAGTGCGGAGTGTCACAGAGATCGAAACCCTCGCTGCGGTGCCGGCCGGCGTGTTTCAGGGCATAGGTCCTGGCGGTCACCGCCTGGGCCTTGAGTGCTTCCAGCTGCGGGAACCGGTCGGGGCCCAGCTCGCAGGGCACAACTCCGCGGAGATACTGCTCCATCCCGATTCGGTTCAGCGCCACGATACCCGCCGGTCCACCGTGAACCTCGAGAGTGCCGCGGTACGGTGCGCCGTCCAGCCGGAAGGAGGGTTGCGGAGTGGCCGCGGCGAAGAATACACGTTTCAGGCCGGAGACCAGTCCGGTGGAAGCGGAATAGATCACCAGCGGAAGTCCGGCCGCGTCCACATCGCCCGGCGGCTCCAGTTGCACCACGTAGGCACCGTCCATGCCATAGGCCGAAAGGTCCGTGGTGAAGGCCATGGCGCTGTTGCGGTCGGTGTACCGGCCGGCCATCACCCTGTGGGTCGTGTTCCCGGTGCCCAGCAGGAATTCGGTTACCCAGACCTCCTGCTCGGGCCAGTGGGCCCGCACCCGTGAGGCGAACCGTCGGGCCGCCTCCGCGTCACCGAGAGACGAGACCTGTACCGAGAATGTCGTCTCCCTATTCGCTTCCCGGCCCCTGGCCACAGCCGCCCCGGGATCCGACTCCTCCATGGCGAGAAAGACTTCTCCCTGTACAAAATGGTTCGCGGGAGGACCCTGGAAGGGAACCAGGGTCACCGTGAGGCGGTCACGGGATTGGAATGGTGCGATCCTCGCCACCGGACGCGCATCGCGCGAGGAGAGCAGCCCCACGGCCAGGGTATGCGGGTTTGCTTCGGGTGTCAGCGCAGCGGCCGGGCGCCCGGGCAGGAAAAGAGAGATGAGGAACGGCAGGGCGAGGATCAGGAGAATGGACCGTCGGGTCACCATGCTCTGCCCCTCTGCCCCGCGGGCGCCGGCAGCGCCCGCGGGAATGTCGTCGCGGTAAGCGGGATCAATCGACCAGTTCGAAGTAAGTGGTGGACTTGGCGGTCTGCTCGGTCATCATGTCGGTGGCCGAAACGATCAGTTTGTACTTCCCGCTGCGCAGGGTGGCCAGCGGCACGAAATAGCCCTGCCCGGGGCTGTCCGACTCCACCATTTTCGGTTTGCCGTACGGCACGAAGCGGCCGTCCTTCTCGTAGAAAAACCTGTATTGCAGCCGGAAGATGTACTGGTCGGTCTCCAGGTTCTTCTGGCCGTCGTAAGCCTGGAAGAAAACCGCCAGTTCCTGCTTCTTGGTGTAGACGTGGTCCACGTTGGGCAGGATGGTGGTGCCGCCGAGGGTGAACGGCTTGGCCGAAATTTTTCCCTCCCCGGAGCGGGTGGGGTCGCCTTTCATTTCATTGGCCACCACGATGCTGGAAAGGGAGAACGCCCCGGCATGGAATTCCGGAGCCTTCAGTTCCTCGCTGAACGTCCCGGCCTTGTTGTCACCCTTGTGGTAGACGCCGCCATACAGCTGGTACTGCCCGGCCGGGACCGACCCCTGGGCCTGGTAGACCAGGAAGTCGTCCGCGATCTTGTCGTTATCCTTCCAGGGGGAGAAGGAGGCTTCGCTCTCGAAACTGTAGCTCTCCCCCGTGGCGCTGACCAGCCGGGCAAAGGGAACAAACCCCGGGTCCTCGATCTGATCCGCGGTGAACACGCCGACATTGATCACCACCAGCGTGGTGCCCTTGTCGTCCTTGAAACAGTAAGCGCTGTGGGCGACGTTGAGGTCGCTCAGCGGCTCCTCACCGGCGATCACCCGGTCGACAAAGGCCGCCGAAGCGGAAGAGACCGTGGGTTGTGCCGGTGGCGCGGCGACGGTCGCCGTGGGCGCGTCCACCACCGCCCTGAATTCTTCGGGCAGGGGTTCGAGACCGATGATCTTCGGGTCGGTGAAAACGATGTCGCATCTCTCAATCCCGTCCGGAGGATTGCCGCCCAGATCCTGTCCGACCCACATGTCGTAATCACCGTTGCCGTCCTGGTCATAGAAGAAGATCGAGTAGTTGGTGCGGGTCCGCTGTTCCTTGATCGCGGCGTAGGTCCAGATTTCTGAACCGGCCACGCTGATGTCGGCGCCCAGGGGGCTGTCGGAGCGATCCTGGGGCGGGCCCAGCAGGATGAAGACCATGCCCCGGTCGCTGCGCCAGGATTTGAAATTCTGGTCGGCAAAGGCTACCCGCTCTTCGAAGCGGATCTTGAACTCGTTGGTCCCCGTCTCGGGGATCGGGTCGCGTTTGGCCCAAAAGTCCTTCTTGAACTGCTCCACCGCCTCCTCGCCATCGAGGTCCTTGAATACCTTCCGCTCGTCCTGGGACATCAGGTAGCGAACCGGTCCGTTCATCCACTCCTTGGCCTCCTTGCTCAGCTTGGCCTGTGCCGGGGAGCCGGCCAGGACACCGGCCAGGAACAGCAGAAGGACCACCACGCAGTACTTTCTCATCACTATCACTCCTGTTGATGTATTCCGGGCGACCGCCGGCCGTAAAGGCCGCGGCACAACTCGAACGGAAAACGGTCAGAGAATCTCCATCATCGAGCTGATCTCCCCGGCGTCATCCGCTTCGGGGGACAGGTCGAGGTAGGTCTGGAAGTGCTCCTTGGCCTTGGGGAAATCGCCCTCGCGGATAAAGACGTAGCCCAGCTCGCGATGAGCGTCGGCGTACTCCGGCTCCGCCGCGACGATCTGCAGCAGGTAGTCCTTGGCCGTGGCGTCGTCGCTGTCGTTCAGCGCCTTGGCCGCCATGTTGAACAGCACGTCGACGTTGACATTGTCCGCCTCGTCGAGGTAGAGCTGGGTGTATTCCCCGGCCTTCTTGTCGTTGCCCTTGGCCTTGTAGATCTCGGAGAGGAAGAAATAGTTGCTGGGGTCGGTGGAGCCCATCTCCATGGCCGCATCGAACTGCTCCAGCGCCTTGTCGTATTCCTCTTTCTCGAAGTAGACCTGGCCCTTGGTCTGCAGCGGCTCGTAGATCACATCGTCCAGTTCGATGGCCTTGTCCAGGGCGGCCAGGGCTTCATCGAGTTTTCCCTCTTCGATCAGCAGCAGCGCCCCGTTGAACTCCTCGATGGCTTTTTCCTCGTCGCTCTTCGGCCCGGTGCCGCCAAAGCCGCCCTCGCCCTCCTTGAACAGGGTCATGTTCGCCTCGACCCACATGCCCAGGCGGGTGCGGACCTGCTTGGTCGAGGGGCGGTAGCCCTCCATGGAGGCCTCGATGGAGTGGACGGCCGGTTCCAGACCCAAATAGTAATATTTCCCTGTTTTCTTGGTCACCACCGTGTAGACCCTAGATTCGGTGGTGGTATCCTTGATGATCACCGTCACCCCTTCCAGGGGGTTGCCCTTCCCGTCGGTGATGGTACCCCTGACTTTTCCGGTGACGTCACCGGCCAGCAGGGGCTGGCTCCCGGAGAAGACAATTACAAGTAATAGAATTGCAAGACTTCCACGAACTGCCTGCGACGGTACGGTATTGCTTTTCGGTCTCATGGTCAGGTCCCTCAACTCGGTAGAATCACGTCTTTCACCCCACATACGGGCAACTGCCCGCGCGAGCCGTCCACATGGTACAAGTGTAATATAAATCAGGCGAGATCAAAAGGGAGACCGCCGGTTCGCACAAAAAAATTCGGGGAAACCGCGGTCTGTTGAACCGCGGCCTCCCCGTGGTGCTGTGGAAATCGGGCCCGCCAAAGGCGGGCCCGACTGGTAAACGGTTGCTAGAAGGAGAACTTCAGACCGACGGTGAACGTGCCGGCGCCCATCCAGGCAGTGGCGTTGCTCCAGGTGGAGTTCTCGTTCTGGGAGTCGGTGGACTGGCGGGCGAGCACGTACTGGTTGTTCCAGACGTTGAAGGCGTCAACGATGACGCTCAGCTCGGTGTCGCCGATGTTGAAGTCCTTGGTGGCCCGAAGGTCCATCCACCAGACGTGACCCAGGCGGTGGCTGCCGCGGGGGTCGAGATAGTACTGGCTGGTGTATCCCGAGAAATTGGTCGCGCTCTCCGGCAGGTTGGCGGAGATCCGGTTGTAGGGCCGGCCGCTGCGCCAGCCCATGCTGGTCCCGGCAATGATGCCCCAGGGCAGGTGGTAGGAACCGTTCAGCTTGAGGTAGTGACGGTCGTCCCAGGGGAGGTAGCCGTAACGGTTGTAGAGCACCTCGGCGAAGTCGGCGTAGACGTTCAGACCCTCGGACTGGCCGGAGTTGGCCAGCGAGCCCTTGGCCTCGGAGAGGGTGTAGACCAGCAGGAACTGGTAGTTGTTGGAGAGGCGCTTCTTCAACTGGAACTCGAGGCCCTTGTAGTTGCGGCGGGCCTGATCCACATTGGTGATGTAGTAGACGTAGGTGTCTTCCGAGCCGTCCCGGATCTGGGCCTCGTTGCTGATGACGTCCTCGATCAGGTTCCTCTGCCAGTTCCAGATGAACTTGGCGCCGGCGGAGAAATCGGTGGCGAACTCGAACTCGTAGCCGACCACGATCTCATCCTTGAAGTTGGCCGAGAGGTTGGGATCGATGGTGGTGGTGTTGTTGTCCCCGTCGGTCTGGTTGACCAGGGTCCAGTTGTCAGGGTTGGTGGGATCGGCGGGGTCGTAGGTGCCTTCCCAGCGGAAGGTGGAGTTGGTCTGCCGGTTCAGGGCCTGACCGAGGTAGAGCCCCACGGCGTCATAGTAGCGTCCGTAGTTGGCGTAGGCCTTGCTGCGGCCGTCACCGTTGATGTCCCAGGAGGCGCCGACACGGGGAGCCCAGAGGTTGTTCAGGTTGTAAACCCGCTCGCCCACATCGTTGCTCTGCTTCTGGCTCTCCCAGCGCAGGCCGAGGTTGATGGCCCAGTTGTCGCGGTAGGTCCAGGAGTCCTGGACAAAGGCGGTGAGGATACTGCCGTCGTTGGTGGCCAGCAGAGGGGTCTGCTGCAGCCACTGGTCGGGCCGGGCCTCACCGGCGGCGGTATCCGGACGGTTGATGGTGAAGGCGTTGGGGTAGATCGCGTCCTCGTCGTAGCTGAAATCCTGGTACTCGAGGCCGAACTTGAAGTTGTGTTCACCGTGAAAGTCGCCGAGGTAGTAGTTCAGCACACCGTTGTACTGGTCCCGCGGGCGGTGGATGTCGGTGATGGAGCCGACGTTGCCGGAGATAATGGTGTCCCCGCCGTTCTGCTGGTCGATGATCCGGTCGTCGCCGAAGCCGGCGTTGGACGGACCGATGGTCAGGTTCACTTCGTGGTGCGCCGCCTTCAACTCGAGAAAGAGGTTCGGGGTGAAGATGCTGGTCCACTGCAGTTTGTAGAGGTCGCCGCCCTGCTCCTGCTGGCCGTAAGCGCTGGCCATGGTGGTGGTGCTCAGCGAGTCGCGGCTCTCGATGGTGGCCGGGTCGGAAGCGTACTGGCCCACGACCTTGTTGTCGGGGTTGATCTGCCAGGTGACCTTGCCCATCCACTCCTCGAAGATCTCACTGCGGCTGATCGCCTCGTCAAAGGCGTTGATCCCCTTGATGCGGCGGGTGAAGTTGTTGTAGGAAGCGAAGAACCAGAGTTTGTCGCGCAGGATCGGGCCGCCGATGGAGACGCCCGGCTCGACTTCGTAGAACTCTTCCTCGTCCACGGCGCCGCGGTCGGCTGACTGGTGCCGTTTCATGTCGAGGTTGGTGTAGTAGACGGGGACGGCGCCGTGGAACTCGTTACCGCCCGACTTGGTCACCACGTTGGAGATGGCGCCGGTGGCCCGGCCGTACTCGGCCTCGAACGCGCCGGTCTTCATCTCCACTTCCTGGATCGCCTCGTAGCTGAAGTTCATGCCGAAGGTGCCGGTGGCGCTGTCGGTGGTGTCCACGCCGTCCACCAGGAAGACGTTGTCGGTGTTGTCGGCGCCGTGGGTGAACACGTTGCCGAACCCGGCCACGCCGGCGGCCATGGACATGGCGTCGAAATAGCTGCGGCCGGTGGGGATGTCTTCCATGAACTCGTAGGTGATGGTCTCACTGATCGAGGTCTTCTTGGAGTCGATCAGCGGGGCCTCGGCGGTGACGGTGATCTCGCCCAGGTCGCCGGTACCTTCCACCATGGTGAAATCCACCCGGCTGTTGGCGGCGATGTTGACCGTGATTTCGGTCTGGATCACCCGCTGGAAGCCGTCGAGGAACGCGGTGACTTCATACATCGCTCCCACGGGGACCAGCGGAATGCGCCATTTTCCCTCGGCGTCGGTGACGGCCATCTTCTCACCCTGCATCGCAGGGCCCTTGATGGTGACGGTCACGCCGGGAAGCGGGTTGCCGCCCTTGTCCAGCACGTCGCCGGACATGCTGCCCTCCTGGGTGCTGGCAAAGACGGGGCCGGCGATCAGCGCGATGAGCGCGACCCCCAGTACAATTTTGTTCAGCTTGCTTAACATATCCAACTGACCTCCACATTTAGGGATGACTGAGTGAACTTTTTGGTGAAGTGAGAACAGCCCGGCCGCCCGAGCGGTACGGTTCCGGATGCCTCATTTTCACGCGCTCCCCAACTTTCATTATTGTTATTATCTTCGCTTCACCAAAACCTTCTGATCATTGGCGTGTTCTGATTGTGGCGGGAATGGTTGAATGGCTTCGTTTAATCCTCCTTGTTTTGTGGGTCAAGGTTTCAAAAACCACATTCGTCCGTAAAGTGCGCTACTTCTTATGATTATTATCATATCCTGCACGTATTAAAGCTCAATATACGCTGGTTGTCAACCCCTGATTCGGTGGTGAACAGGCATGGGCGGGTACGCAAAACGGCCCCGGGTTCGCGGGGAAACCGGGGCCGCTCACTCCACCGGCAGGGATCACTCCCTGATGATCTCGGCCAGCAGGTCTTCGGACTTGTTGAGCACCACTTTTTTCGGTTTGGCCGGCAGCTTGGCCCGGAAGGTAAAATCAGGCTTGTTCACGAAAAGGACCTGGTCGCTGAACTGCTTGCGGCCGAACTCGTAGTAAATCGGCATGATGGCCTTGACCGCCTTCTCCGGGTCCTCCTGGCGGATCCGGCCCTCCAGCAGCCATTTCCCGTCCTCGGTGGCCCGCACATCGTAGGAGAAATACATCCGGGGGATTCCCGAACCACGGAACCACTGGTCGAAGAACCAGTCCATGTCCATCCCCACCGTGCGGCTCACCACCCGCTGCAGGTCGGTGGTGGTGGGATTCTGGTGCCGGTATTCGTCGAGGAAGTTTTTCAGTGCGGTGACGAACATGGTGGTGCCCTTGTCCGGCCCGAACTGCGCCACCAGGGCCATGCGCAGCATGTGCACCACGTAGGGCCCCTTGTCGTAGAGGGAATAGACGAAATCGCGACCGCCCAGGCGGCCGCCGAGAGAGATCGGTCCGGCCTCCTTGAGCTGCATGGCGTTATCCCACCAGCCGTCCATGTCCTCCTGGAAGCCGCTGGGGCCCTCCAGAACGTTCATATACATCGCCGAGGAATATTCGGTGAAGGCCTCGCTGAGCCACTGGTCGTGATACGTGCGCCAGCCCACCACGTGGGCCCACCACTGGTGGCCGATCTCGTGGGCCAGGAACTGGCTGCGGCCAATGGTGCTGCCGAAGTTGGATATGGTGGATACCTGTCCGTCGGTGAGAAAGGCCTCGCCGGTGAGCTGCACCAGGCCGGGAGGGGCCTGGCCGAAGCCCATGAAGAAACTCATCTGGGCAATGTCAAGCTCCTCGTAGGGGTAGGGGCCGTAGAGACTCTCCAGATACTTGACGATCTGCACCGACTCGTCGAGGATCTTGTCCCGCTCCGTCTTCTGCTTGGCCAGGCTGTAAACGTTGACGATCGGCGACCCCTCCTCGCGGGTGTCGGCGTTGGTCACCATGTAGAACTCGCCGAAGATGATGCTGGGCAGCATCACCGGGGCGTCGAAAGTGGTCTGGATGCAGTTGTAATCCTCTTCCTCCCAGCGGCGCACCGTGTCCCCCGACACCACCGCCAGGTTCGGTTTGGGCACCCTGACCGTCCAGTCGATGTGGGAACGTCTCAGGTAACCGTACTGGGGGTACCAGGGGTAGGTGTTGAGCAGCTGGAAGGAAACCGGGTGGGTGGGCAGGAAATCGAATTCCGCCGGCATCCGGCCTCCGGGGGTACCGGCCATATCGCCGAGGATGAAGATCGGGGCGATGATGTCCCCCTCGTAGACGAAGTTGACGGTCTCGCGGTCGCCGTCATTGAGGGTCTGGGCCAGGCGGATCATGATCTCGTGGTTGCGGTGGACATATTCCAGTTCCCGGCCCGCGCTGTCGGTGAGTGAGAGGACCTCCACTTCGCCCGGGTGTCCGAAGACGCCCTCGTGGAGAAAGGCGAAGCGGATGCTGCCCAGCCCGTCGCGGCGGGAGACCAGCTCCAGGTTCACCTTGTTGTCCAGCACCAGCGAATTGGGCCGCACGGTAAGGTCCATGGTGCACCGGGCCACGTCGATGTCGTCCTTGTTCTGCTTCCAGCGGACGCTTTCCGGCTGGCCCAGGTCGGCCAGCTGGTCGAACTGGCACCACAGCTCGGTCTTGCGGGTGGAGCCGGAGGCACCGGCCTTGGTGTGTTGAAAGACAAAGACCTCCTCCTCGGCATCGGGGGCCAGGGAAAAGGAAACCCAGCCGTGCTCCCCGGTGTCGAACTCCCCGTAAAAGGTGCCGCCGTGGGCCATCCCCGAAATCCGGTGGGTCAGGATGTCGAACTCCACGTTGTTCTTCAGGTTGCGCAGCGCCTCGCCCCGGTTGTTGAACAGGTTTCGGGCTTCGGACGCACTGCTTCCGCCGGCGCCCTGCTCCATGGCGAACTGGCCGGCGGTGTCGTCGTCAAAACGGAAAAATGCGTTGGTGAACGGCTCGTCCAGGTCTGTCTTTTCAGTGTATTTCTTTAATTGCTCCCGTTCGATGTCATCGGGCAGGGCGACTTTCATCCGCCCGGAGCCGATAAAAACAGCACCGGTGACTCTGGCCCTCCACCTCTTCGGATAAATAGAGGGTCCCGCTCTTGAACGTCACTTCGAGGCAGTCGCGCTTGAAGGTGACATTCTCCAGCCGGGCCGCGGCGCCGGTATCCAGGCCGACCTTGGTCAGCGCCACGTAGTCGCGTTCCAGGTCGTTCTTCGGGTTGTCGTCATCGGCGTGGAGCGCGCACGGAAAGAGCAGCAGGACCGCCGCGGCTGAGAGCGCGAAGAGGAAAGGTATGGAGCGGGACCTCGATCTGCAGTACATCATGGGATCTCCTTTTTTCGAGCAACGCACAAACGGCGGAACCGTGACGCCAGCCCGCCGCGGGGTATCACATACTGTTCTACGATGCAGGGGCAGCTCCGGTTTCAGCGGATTTCAGGTGGGATTCGATTTTTTCCTGGACCACCAGTGCCAGTTCCAACGCGTTTCGGCCGTCGGCACCGCTGACCAGCGGTGCCCCGCCATGCCGTACGGCGCCGAGGAACCCGCGGATCTCCGCCTGCAGGGGCTGGGTGCCTTCCACCTCCAGGTTCTCCCGCACGATCTGCGGCAGCCCGCCGCCGAGGGAGAGATAGACGTGCTGGACGGTCTGTTCCTGCAGGTCGAGGGAGAAGTAGGCATCCCGCTGGAAGATCCTGAATTTCCGCACCCGGTCGGCGCTGACCCGGCTGGCGGTGATGTTGGCCACGCAGCCGGAATTGAAGGTCAGCCGGGCGCTGGCGATGTCCACCTTGGGGGTCAGAATCGCCACCCCGGAGGCGTCCACCTGCCGCAGGCCGGACTGGTCCATGGAGAGCACCAGGTCGAGATCGTGGATCATCAGGTCGAGCACCACGTCAACATCGATGCTCCGGGCGGTGAAAACACCCAGACGGTGGGCCTCGATGAACATCGGCTGTGCAAGTTTTCTGCTCAGCGAACTGTAGGCGGGGTTGAACCGCTCCAGGTGCCCGACCTGGAGGATTTTTCCGGCGGCAGCGGCGGCCGCGATCAACCGGTCGGCCTCGACAAGGTCGACGGCCAGCGGTTTTTCCACCAGCAGGTGGCAGCCCCGGCCCAGCACCTGCTCGCCCAGTTCGACGTGGGACACGGTGGGAGTGGCCAGGCTGACCAGGTCGAGGCCGCGGTCCAGCAGTTCCGCGGCCGATCCGCAGGCCGCAACACCCAGCTCCCCGGCCACTGTCCCGGCCGCGTCACCGTCGCTGTCCGCCACACCCACCAGGTCCACGTCGGTCAGTTCGTTGTAAATCCGGGCGTGAATCCGGCCCAGGTGGCCCACGCCGATCACTCCGGCCTTCAACCGGCTGCCGCTCATCGGTCCCTCCCCTGCCGTCCCCTGGCGGGTCGGCACCTATTTGACCACGCCCCGTTCCGATTCCTCGATAAAGCGCACCAGGTAGTCCACCTCGGGCACCCCGGTGATCTCGGACCTGATCCGCTCCACAGCCTGCGAGGTGTTCAGTTTGGACGAGAGCAGAATGCGGTAGGCCCTGGTGATGGCGGCGATGCTCTCCTCGCTGATGCCCTTGCGCTGCAGGCCGATGGTGTTGGCGCCGTAGGCCCTGGCCCGGTTGCCCACGGTCCTCGAGTACGGCAGCACGTCCTTGTTGGCCGCCGAATAGCCGCCGATGAAGCCGTGGGCCCCCACCCGGCAGAACTGGTGAACCCCGGAAAAGGCACCCACCGTGGCGTCGTCCTGGACCTCCACATGACCGGCCAGTGACGCGGCATTGGCAAAAATGGTCCGGTTCCCCACCAGGCTGTCGTGGGCCACGTGGGCGTAAGCCATGAAGAAATTGTCGTCTCCCAGCCGGGTGACCCCGCCCCCGCCGGCGGTGCCGCGGTTGACGGTGACATACTCGCGGATGGTGTTGCGGTCACCCATCTCCACCCTGGTCGGCTCGCCGTCGTATTTGAGATCCTGCGGGGCAAACCCGATGGAGGCGAAGGGGTAGATCTGATTCCCGGCGCCGATCCGCGTGTCTCGTCCCACCACCACGTGGGAGACCAGTTCGCTGCCGGAGCCGATGTGCACATTCTGGCCGACCACGCAATACGGGCCGACCCGGACATCCTCTTCCAGTTCCGCCGTGGAGTGGATGACGGCCGTGGGGTGAATGATCATTGTCTCTCCTCCGCTCAGCGGTCGACGATAAAGGATGTCAGGACCGCGTCGGCCACCAGCTTGTCCTCGACGTAGGCGCGCCCCTTGACCTTGGCGATCTTCGGTTTCTGCCGCAACACCTCAAGCTCGAAGCGGAGCTGGTCGCCCGGCACCACCGGCTGCCGGAACCGGGCCTCGTCGATGCCGACGAAGTAGATCAACTTCTTTTCCCGGTCAGGCACCGCCTGCAGCAGGAGCACCGCCCCCACCTGGCCCATGGCCTCGAGAATCAGCACGCCGGGCATCACCGGCGCCCCGGGGAAATGGCCCTGGAAGAACGGTTCGTTGAAGGTCACGTTCTTGATCCCCACCACCCGCTTCCCCTTCTCGCATTCCAGGATCCGGTCCACCAGGAGGAACGGATAGCGGTGCGGCATGATCTCCAGTATTTCGCGAAAATCGATGGTCATCAATGGCTACTCCTCGGTCCCGGTGGATTTTTTCACCGCCTTCTCCAGTCGTTTCAGTCTCTGCAGCAATTCGGGGAGCCTGCTGTAGGCGGCGTGAACCTTGCGCCACCGTTGGTGCTCCATCAGCGGAAACCCGGAATAGAAACCTGCCCCCCGAACGCTCTTGGTCACCCCGGCCCGGGCCGTGATGGTGACCCCGTCGCCCACCTCGATGTGGCCGGCCACCCCGGCCTGGCCGGCAATGGTCACCCGGTCACCCAGTCGTGTGCTGCCCGAAATCCCCACCTGGGAGACCAGGATGGAGTCCTCTCCCACCCTGACATTGTGCGCGATCTGCACCAGGTTGTCGATTTTTGTCCCCCGGCCGATCCGTGTCTCGCCCAGGGTGGCGCGGTCCACGGTGACGTTGGCGCCGATCTCGACATCGTCCTCCACCACCACCCGCCCCACCTGGGGTATTTTACGTTGCCGCCCATCCGGGCCGGGCACGTAGCCGAAGCCGTCGCTGCCCAGCACCGTCCCGCCGTGGATCACCACCCGGCGTCCGATTTTCGTTCCCTGGCCCACGGTGACGTTGGGGTGGATCACCGTCTCAGCCCCCACCTGCACCTCGCCGGCCAGCACGGCCCCGGGCATGATCAGCACCCTGTCGCCCAGCGAGCACCCGGGGCCGACAAAGGCCAGGGGCATCACCGTGACGCCCGTCCCCAGCCGGCAGTCGCCGGCCACGTGCGCCTGGGGTGAAATGCCGGTTTCCGCGGGGGCGGGACGGGGGTGGAACAGTTCGAGGGACAGGGCAAAGGCCGAATAGGGGTGGGCGCAGACAATGAGGTTTTTCCCCGGCGGCAGGACACCTTCAGGGACGATGATCGCTCCCGCGGCCGTGCTGTCCAGCAGTCGACGGTATTTGGGGTTGGTGAAGAAACTGAGGTCACCGGGGCCGGCGTCCTGCAGGGGCCGGATGCCGGTGAGCCACAGCTCGCTGTCCCCCACCAGCTGACCGCCAAGCTGCTCCGCCAGCTGGCCCAGGGTGAACCGTACGTGGCTGCGCTGTTCGGACACAATGCCTCCTCGTGGCGGAACAGCCCTCACGGCTTGTTCCCTTACTGGGCCACCGGTCCGGCCCCGTCCGCCGCGGTCACCGCCTCGTCAAAGAGCTTGACTATATCAGGGGTGACATCGGTGGTCCGCGATGCATAGACCAGGCCGCTCTGCATCCGGGCCAGGATCAGGGTGTAGCTGTTCTGCTCCCCGAACGCGGTGATGATGGGCAGGATCTTCTCTTCCACGTCGGCCAGCATCCGGCGGTAGCGGCTCTCCAGTTCCCGCTCGGCATCGTCGCGATAACGGCGCAGTTCGATGATCAGCCGCTCGGCCTCTTCCTGTTTTTCCCGCTTGGCCTGATCGCTGAGCACGTTGGCCCCGGCGTCCAGTTCGCGCTGGATGCCCTGGATCTTTTCTTCTCGAGACGAGATTTCCTGCTGCTTCCCGGCAGTGAGCTTTTCCATCTCCGCCTGGAACCGCTTCCCCTGAACCGAATTCTCCATCACCCCCTGGAGGTCGAGGACACCGATTTTTACCGGAGCCTGCTCCTGGGCGGCGGCGGGAGAGATCGACCAGAGCAGGCAAAGGGCAAGCCCGATGATCAGGAGGGGATTGAGATGTTTTGCTGCGTGGACCATGAAGACTCTCCTTTGCAAGACGGTTTGATGAAGAGGAATGACTTTTCTATCAAAATGCGCCTCATCCGTCCACCCCCCCCGACCCGGGCCGGCCATCCGATGCGCGGCGCGCCGGCGGTCAAAAGGTCGACCCGATGGAAAACTGGAAGTCGGTGGAGGAATTCCGCGGCGGTGGATCGGGCAGGAACGAGTAGATGAAACGGAGCGGGTAGGGGAAAATGGGCAGGTAGACCCGAACCTCCACACCGTAGGAGTAAACCAGGTTCTTGAAGTCGAACGCGTCTTCCTCGAGAAAAGAGTTGCCGGCATCAAAAAAGAGCAGCCCCTCCACCGGCGTTTCCTTGATCGGGATGTGGTACTCGAGGTTGAAGAGCATCGATGATGTCCCGCCGATGAACACCCCGGTGGGGCTGACCGGGCCGACGGTACGGATTTCCGTGCCGCGTATCGTCATCTCTCCGCCGAGGAACAGCCGCTCGAAGCCGGGGATGTCGCTGTTGTTGTATTCCTTGATGTAGGTCGCCGCGGTATTGAACGCGAAGAAGGTCCGCTTGAAGGCCTTGAAATACTGGGCGAACCGCGCAATCGGCTTGTAGAACGACTTTTCACCGCCGAAAGGCCCGCCGGCGATCTGCAGCGAGAGTTGCAGCTCGCGGCCCCGGGACGGCCGGAACGGGTTGTCGATGGTGGAGTAGGTATAGGAGGGCATGATGCTGGAAATGACGGTTCGCCCCTCTTCGTAGAGGGAGCTGTAGTCAAAATATGGGGGCAGCGGTTCACCCAGCTGAGGCGGTTCCCAGGGCAGCAGTGGACCCGGACGGTACTCGACGTCGATCAGTTCGTACGAATAACGGAGCATGATTCGGGAGAAATAGCCCAACGACATACCGAAGCGGGTGCCGGCGCCGGTCCGGTCCTGATACTGGTCGTAATAAATGTAGTTCCGCTTGTACAGTTCGGCGCCGAAGATGTAGGGCCGGTCGAAGATATACGGCTCGGTGTAACTGATGGAATAACGGTCGGCCCTGGTGCCGATCAGCGCTTCGGCGCTGAGGGTGGCGCCACGGCCGAGGAAGTTGCGGGTGGAGAACATCAGCCGGCCGAAAGCGCCCTCCAGGCCGCTGACCCCGCCGCCCACTTCAAGCTGGTTGCGGTTGGTCTCCTCCCCCTTGATGATCACGTCCACCTCGTTGCCCTCCATGGAGGGGATCACCTCGGGGTTGTTCGGCTCTTCCAGCAGGGTGAAATAGCCCAGCTGGTTGACCTTGAGCAGGCTGTTCTTGAACGCCTCCTCGTTGAACACGTCACCCTCTCGCATCCGCACCTCGCGGCGCAGCACCTTGTCCCGGGTTGAGCTGTTGCCTTCGAACTCCAACCGGCGGAGGAAGAACTTCTCCCCCTCCCGGATCCGCAGGGTCAGGTCCGCGGTCAGGGCGTTGTCGTCGTAGGTGACCATCGGGTCGGTGTAGGCAAAAATGAAACCCCGGACACCGTACCCGGTGTCGATGCCCTCCAGGGCCTCCCGGATCTCGGTCTGGTTGAAGACGTCTCCCGGCAACAGTTTGATGGTGGACAGGATCTCATCGTCGGTGAACAGCTCGTTGCCCTCCACGGCGATGGAGTTGATCCGGTACTGCTCACCCTCCTCCAGGGGGATGGTGATGAAGAGCCTGTTCTTGGGGTCCTTGCCCTCGCGGGCCACGTTGATGCTCTCGATCACCGGCTCGCCGGCCCGGGCCTTGGCGTATCCGCGCTCGCGGTAGAGGTTGAGCACGTTCTGGATGTCCTCGTCGTAGCTGGCCTGGCTGTAGATGTTGTGCTGGGTCAGGAAGGAAAACAGCCAGGTGCGCGATGTCTTTTTCATCTTCCAGCGCAGCCGCCGCTGGGAAAAGAGCGTGTTGCCGGTGAATTTCACATCGCCAATCTTGACCTTGCTCCCCTCGGTGATGTTGAAGTAGACCGCCCGGGCCACCGGTGAAACCGTTTGAATGTCCACGCCCACCGTGGCGTTTTCAAATCCCTTCTCGTAGAGCAGGTCCTTGATGCCGCTGCGGATCTTCTCGATCAGGCTGTAATCAAGACGGGAGTTGATCTTCAGTTCGAGGCCTTCGTCCTGCAGCTGTTCCTCGATGTTGGACTTGGAGAGCGACTTCTTGAACCCGCGGTAGTCGACACTCTTCACCACCGGTCGCTCCTGGACCCAGAAGACCAGCCGTTTCCCGGTCTCGCCGTCATGCACGTGGAGCCGCACACGATCGAAGAAGCCGGTATCCATGATTTTGCGGAAATCCTCCTGCAGGATCCGCTCGTCGTATGCGTCGCCGACCTTCAGCCGCAGGGGATAGGTAACCACCTGCTCCTGGACCTCGTAGTTGTTGCGCACCTCGATGGACTCGATCAGCGGGCCATCGGTCTGCGCCCGGACGGGCAGCGGGAAGAGCAGCAGCTGGAGGAGCAGGAGAGCCGGCAGGTACAAACGACGTCCGTCGGAACGTTTGGCGCTACACTGGGAAAGGGTCATCGGGGATTCCCGTTAGGATGTGACGTTGATCATTTCTCCGGTCCGGGCCTGGTGGAAAACAATGCGGTTGTCCTTCAGGTCAACCGTGATCTCTCCCGAGATGTCGTCGGTCGTCCGGGAGAGCATCCACTCGGACAGCGGGTCCTCGATAAATTTCTGGATCCCCCGCCGCAGCGGACGGGCCCCGTAAATCTTTTCGTGGCAGGTCTCATTGACCAGCCAGCGGCAGGCCTCGGTGGAAATGGCGAGGGTGATATTCGATTCCCCCATGGTCTCGTTCAACAGACGGATCATCATCCGGCAGATGGCCAGCAGGTCTTCGTCGGTGAGCGGATCAAAAACGATCACGTCGTCCAGCCGGTTGAGAAACTCGGGATTGAACTCCTTTTTCACCTCGGCCATCACCCGCTCGCGGATATCGCGGGATACGGCCCCCGCCTCCGCTGAGCGGAAGCCCATCCGGCCCTGCTTCTGGATGATCCGCGCGCCGATGTTGGAGGTCATCAGCACCAGGGTGTTCTTGAAATCAATCAGGTTGCCGAAGGCGTCGGTGATCTGGCCGTCGTCGAAGACCTGGAGCAGGATATTGTAGACCTGCGGGTGGGCCTTTTCGATCTCATCCAGCAAGACCACCGAATACGGATTGCGCTTGACCCGTTCGGTGAGCAACCCGCCCTCTTCGTAGCCCACGTAGCCGGGCGGCGATCCGATCAGCTTGGCCACCGAGTGCCGTTCCATGTACTCCGACATGTCGAAGCGGATCAGCGAACGCTCGCTGCCGAAGAGGAACTCGGCCAGGGAGCGGGCCACCTCGGTCTTGCCCACCCCGGTGGGCCCGAGGAAGATGAAGGAGCCCACCGGCCGGGCCGGGCTCTTCAGGCCGGCGCGGGACCGGCGGATCGCCCGGGAGAGGGCGCTGATCGCCTCGTCCTGCCCCACGATCCGCTCGTGCAGGCCGTCTTCCATGTTGAGCAGTTTCTCGCTCTCCTCCTTGCGGATGGAGGAGACCGGAATGCCGGTCCAGTTGGAGATGACCTCCAGGATCTCCTCCTTGGTCACCAGCAACTGTTCGCCGCGATCCTCCTCGGCCCAGCGTTCCTTGAGCCCCTTCATCTGCTTCTGCAGCGTCAGTTCCTCTTCGCGGAAGCGGGCGGCCGTCTCGAAATCCTTCTTGGAGATCGCCTCCTTCATCTGCTCGATGGACTTGGAGATCCGGCCTTCCATCTCGCGCACGTCGAGGGTGCTGTCGCCATCGCGCAGTTTGACCAGCGACCCGGCCTCGTCCAGCACGTCGATGGCCTTGTCGGGAAGAAAGCGGTCACTGATGTAGCGGTTCGACTGGTAGACCGAGGAGCGGAGCGCATCATCCTCGTAGCGGACATTGTGGAACTGCTCGTAACGCTCGCGGATGCCGTGGAGGATGTCCAGCGCTTCGTCCTCGTTGGGCTGGGAGACGTTCACCGACTGGAAACGGCGCAGCAGGGAACGGTCCTTCTCGATGTAGCGGCGGTATTCCCGCGGGGTGGTGGAGCCGATGCACTGCACCTCGCCCCGGGCCAGCACCGGCTTGAGAATGTTCGCCGCGTCGAGACTGCCCTCGGCCGACCCGGCCCCCACCAGGGTGTGGATCTCATCGATGAAGATGATGATGTTCTTGTTTTCCGTCAGCTCGTTGAGTATGGATTTCAGCCGCTCCTCGAACTGGCCGCGATACTTGGTGCCGGCCACGATCAGCGACAGGTCGAGGGCGAACAACCGGCGGTTGCTCAGGGTGACCGGAACTTTGCTCTTGTTGATCCGCTGGGCCAGCCCCTCGACGATGGCCGTCTTCCCCACCCCGGCTTCGCCCAGCAGGATCGGGTTGTTCTTGTGCCGGCGGCAGAGAATCTGGACGATCCGCTCCAGTTCCTTGTCCCGGCCGATCAGCGGGTCGAACACGTCCTGCCCGGCCAGGGCGGTGAGGTCCCGGGAGAATTCGGTAAGGAAGGGCAGTTCCTTCTTCTTCTTGCGGATGGTCTGGCCCTTCTCCTTCTGCAGCAGCAGCGCGTCCTCGCGCACCGAAAAGACCTTCATCCCCTTCTCGGCCAGGATCTGCCCGGCCAGAGAACCCTTTTCCCGCAGCAGCCCCAGCAGCAGGTGCTCGCTGCCCACATACTTGTGCATCAGCGCTTCGGCCTCTTCCGAGGCATAGTGCAGCACCTTTTTCGTCTCCTGGCTCAGCGGTATTTCCACCGAGGTGGAGATCTTCTCCTGGATCTCCGAGCGCGATTCGATCTCGCTCTTCACCGCTTCCATCTCCACCCGGGCCCGCTGGAACAGCTGGCGGGTGATCTCCTCGCCCTCACGGATCAGGCCGAGGAGCAGGTGTTCCGGAGCAATGTTCCGGCTGCCCATCTGGCTCGCCTCGTAACGGGCGAAAAACAGAACCCGCCGCGCTCTTTCAGTGTATCGTTCGAACATCAGGTCTTCCTACTTCCGGTTCCTGTTCGTTGACCATATTCCACTCCCTGATTATGCAACGAAACGCGGGTTTCAGCAAGTGTGGCAAGCAGAGGACACAACGGGCCGGTAGAGGACGGATCACGGCTCCGCCGGTTGGTGCAGCAGCCCCTCCTCCATGCGCAGCACCCGGTCGGCGGCCGCGGCCAATTCGGGGTTGTGGGTGGCCAGGACAGCCGTGAATCCGCGGTCCGCCTGGAGCCGGTGGAAGATCCCGTGAACATTGCGGCTGCTGCCCGAGTCGAGGTTTCCCGTGGGCTCGTCAGCCAGCACCAGGTCAGGGTTCATCACCAGTGCCCGGGCGATGGCCACCCGCTGCTGTTCGCCGCCGGACAGCTTGCCCGGCCGTTGTCCCAGCCGGTGGCCCAGCTCGACGGCTTGCAGCAGTTCCCGCGCCCGTTCAGCGGCACGGCCGCGCGGCTCCCCGGCGATCAGCGCGGGCATCATCGCGTTTTCCAGGGCGGAGAACTCGGGCAGCAGGTGGTGGAACTGGAAGATAAAACCGATCCGCCGGTTGCGAAAACCGGCCAGGCCGTTCCGCCCCCGGGCATAGAGGTCTTCACCCTGAAAATGGATAGTTCCCGAATCGGGCGGCTCCAGCGCCCCCAGGACGTGGAGCAGGGTGCTCTTGCCCACCCCGGAAGCACCGGTGATGGCCAGGATCTCCCCCCGGGGCACCTGCAGGTCCAGGCCGCAGAGAACGTCCACCCGCCCGCCGGAGCCGAGGGTGAACGACTTGTGCAGCCGGCGGCACTCCAGCAGCGGCGTCCGGCTGTCCGCCGAATCACTCATAGCGCAGCGCCTCCGCCGGTTCCAGGCGAGCCGCCTGCCAGGCCGGGTAGAGGGTGGCCAGGAAACTGATCAACACCGCCGTGACGGCCACCAGGGTGAAATCGAGGGGCATGATACGGAAGGGCACATAGTCAATGTAGTAGACCCGGGGATCGAGGCGGATCAATTGCCAACTGTCGAGCAGCCGGGCCGAGACGAACCCCGCGGCGCAGCCCACCAGGGTCCCCGCAATCCCGACGATGCTGCCCTGGTAGATGAAGATCCTGGTGATCGCCCCCCGGGTGGCCCCCATGGACCGCAGCACGGCAATGTCCCGCGTCTTCTCCATCACCATCATCACCAGGCTGGAGACAATATTGAGGGCGGCCACCATCACGATCAGGCCGATGGTGATGAAGGTCATCAACTTCTCCACTTTCAGCGCCGAAAAGAGCGGACGGTTCTCGGTGAGGATGTCCTTGACCAGGTATCCCTGTCCCAGTTCCCCGGCAAGGTCCTCCCGGGTCTGTTCCAGCCGGCCCACGTCCTCCACCCGCACCAGCACCACGCTGGCCCCGGCTTCCAGCGACAGCAGCCGCCGTGCCTCAGCCAGCGAGACAAAGGCCCACTGGTCGTCGTAGTCCGACATACCCGAAGAAAAGATGCCGGCCACCCGGAAGGAGCGGGGGCGGGGCAGGAGACCCAGCGGAGAGAGGGACCCGTTCTGGGTCAGAACCCGCACCGTGTCCCCCACGCCGGAACCGAGCACTCTGGCCAGCCCCTGGCCGAGGATGATCCCCGGCCGCCGGCCGGCCGCCGGCTGGAGGTCTTCCAGCATTCCGGACACCAGGTAGCTGCTGAAATCCACCACCTGGCGGATATTCGAGGCGGGATCCACGCCCTTGATCCGGACGAAACGGTTGTCCAGTCCGCTGGATACCAGCCCCACGCCCCAGGCCATCGGGGCGGCAGCGTGGACATTGTCCTGCGCTTCGGCGCGGCGAACCAGTCCTGCGGTGTCGGTGATGCCCCCGGCCGAAGAGAACCCGTAGATGTAGATGTGGGCTTCGGCGCCGAGAATCTTGTCCCGGAAATCCTGGCGGAACCCGGCAGCCAGGGCCAGGGCGATGACCAGCGCGGTGACCCCGACGATCACACCGAGCATGGAAATCCCGGTGATCACAGAGACGAAGGTCTGCTTGCGCCTCGCCTTGAGGTAGCGCAGGGCGATGAAGAGTTCGTATCGCACCCTACTCCTTGAGCCGCGCGATCTCCTCGGTGAGCACCGGAACCACTTCGAACAGGTCGCCCACGATGCCGTAGTCGGCCACCTTGAAGATCGGCGCTTCGGGGTCCTTGTTCACCGCCACGATGCACTTGGAGGAGGACATGCCGGCCAGGTGCTGGATCGCCCCGGAGATGCCGCAGGCGATGTAGAGCTGCGGGGAAACCGTCTTGCCGGTCTGACCCACCTGTGCCTGGTGACTGATCCAGCCCGAATCCACCACCGCCCGGGAGGCGCCCACCGCCCCGTCGAGCTGGCGGGCCAGGTCCTCGAGCAGCGAGAAGTGCTCCGCCCCCTTCATCCCGCGCCCGCCGGCCACGATCACGTCGGCCTCGGTGACATCCTTTGTCCCGCCGCCGCCGCCCTCCACGTCCCGCACCCGGGCCCGGATCTTTCCTTCCAGCCCCTCCACGGTGAAAGGAGCGGCCGCCGGTGCGCCGGAACCATCCCGCGTCGAAGCGGCAAAAACGTTGGGCCGCAGGGTGGCCATCTGCATCGTCTCCCCGGCCCAGCGCACGGTGGCGATGGCCTTGCCGGCATAGACCGGCCGCTGGGCCGTGAGCCTTCCGTCTTCCACGGAGAGGGCGGTGCAGTCGGTGGCCAGCCCGGCGCCGCAGATGGCCGCCACCCGGGGAGCCACGTCCTTGCCCATGGCCGTGGCGGGGAGGAGCACCACGGACGGTGAGAGTTGACCGATCATCGCCGCCAGCACAAGGCTGTAGCCTTCAGCGCTGTAGTAGCGCAGGTCGGGGTGGTCGGCGGTGTGCAGCTGATCGATGCCCCAGCCCTCGAGGCCGCCGGCCAGACTGTCCAGCCCGCTGCCCAGCAGGGCCACGTGGAGTTCGGCGCCCAGCTGGTCGGCCACTCGCCGTCCTTCGGACACCGCTTCGACGGCGGCCTTCTTCAGACTGCCGTCCCGCTGTTCTGCAAAAACCAGTATCGATGTATGTGCCATGATTGTTGTCCCTCGTCGCTGGGCCAGATGGTTGCCTCAGATGACTTTGGCCTCTTCGTGGAGCAGCCGGACCAGTTCCCTTGCCGCCTCGGCCGGCTCCCCTTCGATGATCCGCCCCTCGGGCCGGGGCTGCGGGAGTTCCAGCCGGGTCTGCTGCAGCAGTGCCCCGGCAGTTCCCACGGTACCCGCATCCAGCCCCAGGGCGGCGGCGTCACGCTCCTCGATCGGTTTGCGTTTGGCCATCATGATTCCCTTGAGCGAGGCGTAGCGCGGTTCGTTGAGCCCCTTCTCCGCGGTGATCACGGCGGGCAGGGACGTCTCCACGACTTCCACCGCCCCCTCCACCGACCGGTGCACCACGGCCTGCCCCTCGGCGACCTCCAGCTGGATCGCCACCCCGACGTGCGGCAGGTCCAGCAACTGGGCCAGCATCGGCCCCACCTGGTTGTTGTCCCCGCCCACCCCGTACTTGCCGAGGAGGATCACGTCGAATTCCATGGTGGAGATGGCCGAAGCGAGAATCCGCGCCACACCGAGGGAGTCGGAGCCCGTCGAAGGCCGGGTCCTTGAGCAGCACCGCGCTGTCGGCCCCCATGGCCAGACCGGTGCGCAGCGCCGTCGCGGCAGATTCCCCGCCCTGGCTGACCAGGGTCACGGTCCCCTGCCCCGCCTGCTCCTTGAGCAGCAGGGCGGCTTCGATGGCGTATTCGTCAAAGGGATTGACCACCAGCTGGATGTCGCTCTCGTCGATCCCCACCTTGTCGGGAGCGATCTTGATCCTCGCTTCGGTGTCCGGGACCTGCTTCAGACAGACAATTGAGTTCATTTCTCTCTCCGATTGATGTGGAAGGCTTGGGGCCGCTACTCGTGCTTCCTCAGCAACAGGGACGCGTTCGTTCCCCCGAAGCCGAAGGAGTTGGTCAGGGCGATGCGCACCTCGGACGGACGGGCCTCGTTGGGCACGTAGTCCAGGTCGCAGTCCGGGTCCGGGTGCTGCAGGTTGATGGTGGGCGGCAGAATGTCGTTGAGCACCGCCCAGGCAGTGATCGCCGTTTCCACGCCTCCGGCGGCACCCAGCAGGTGGCCGGTGGAAGACTTGGTGGAGCTGACGGCGAGCTTGCGGGCGTGATCACCGAAGAGATTCTTGATCGCCAGGGTCTCGGTACGATCGCCGGGTGGCGTGGCCGTGCCGTGGGCGTTGATGTAGTCCACGTCCGCAAGGGCGACAGCCGGCATCCTCGATGGCGGCCTTCATCACCCGCAACGCCCCGTCACCGTCCTCGCTGGGCGCAGTGATATGGAAGGCGTCCGCCGCCATCCCGAAGCCGCTCAGCTCGGCATAGATCCGCGCTCCGCGGGCCACCGCGGCCTCCCGCTCCTCGAGGATCAGCACCCCGGCGCCCTCGCCCATCACGAAGCCGTCGCGGGTGGCGTCGAAGGGCCGGCTGGCCGTGGCCGGGTCGTCGTTGCGGGTGGAGAGGGCCTTCATCGCCGCGAACCCGCCCACGGCCAGCGGGCAGATGACCGCCTCGGTGCCGCCGGCAGATCATCCGATCGGCATGTCCGTACTGGATGGCGCGGAAGGCTTCCCCCACGGCATGGGTCCCGGTGGAACAGGCGGTGCAATGGGCGAGGTTGGGCCCCCGGGCCCGGAAACGGATCGAGACGTGACCCGCCGCCAGGTTGACGATCAGGCCGGGGATGAAGAAAGGCGATATCCGTTTTGGGCCGCGCTCCAGCACCACCTTGTGCTGCCGCTCGATGGACTCCAGGCCGCCGATGCCGCTGCCGATGCTCACCCCGGCCCGATCGGAATCGAGGGCCGCGAGGTCGAGGCCGCTGTCCTCCACCGCGAACTGGGCCGCGGCAATGGCGAAGTGGATGAAGCGGTCCATCTTCTTCAGTTCTTTCTTGTCGATGAACTGCAGCGGGTCGAAGTCCCGGACTTCAGCGGCGATTTTCACCGGGTAGTCGGTGGTGTCGAAGTGGGTGATCAGCCCGACGCCGCTCCTGGCGGACCGCAGGGCCTCCCAGTTGGCGTCGTTGCCCAGGCCCAGCGGGGTGACCAATCCGAGACCGGTGATGACCACTCGTCTTTTCGTCATCTCTTCAGCACCTCCTCCGATCAGGCCGCTCACCGGGCGAGGTTCGGCAGGTGACCAGAGACAGCCGGGCTCCACGGTGCCCTCGCCGGGGGCGAAAGAGTCCCCGGCGGCGGTGACGCCGCCAGCGGTCTGCCCGCCGTGGGGACCGGGAAGCCGGTCAGCTGTCGATGTGGCCCTTGATGTATTCGACGGCTTCCTTGACCCGGCTGATTTTTTCAGCGTCGGTGTCGGGAATTTCGATGTCGAACTCTTCCTCGAAGGCCATCACCAGTTCCACGGTATCCAGGGAATCGGCGCCGAGGTCGTCGACAAAAGAGGCCTCCTGGGTCACTTCCTCCTCGTCCACACCCAGCTGCTCCATGACGATTTCCTTGACCTTCGCCTCGATTTTTTTCTCGTCCATCCGAAAACCTCCCAAAGTACGTTTAAGTGAAAGATCAGAGGGCTGATGTGATCAAATCGCTTCCGGCGGCATCAACGGTCCGGACCGGCCGCCGGCCCGGCTACATATACATTCCGCCATTGACACCGAGCACCTGCCCGGTGATGTAGGCGGAGTCGTCTCCCAGCAGAAAGGCCACACTGCGGGCGATGTCCTCCACCGTCCCCAGCCGGCCCAGGGGAACCCTGGACAGCAGGTCCTCGCGCACCCCCTCGGGCAGCCCGGAGGTCATCTCGGTGTCGATAAACCCGGGGGCCACGACGTTCACCGTGATTCCCCGCGGAGCCACTTCCCGGGCCAGCGAGCGCGAGAAGCCGATGATGCCCGCTTTTGAGGCCGCGTAGTTTGCCTGCCCCGGATTGCCCATCACCCCCACCACGGAACTGATGCTGATGATCCGGCCCTGCCGGGCCTTGATCATCGGTTTGAGCACCGCCTGGGAGAAGTGGAACACGCTGTCCAGGTTGACCCGCAGCACCAGGTCCCAGTCGGCTTTTTTCATCCGCAGCATCAGGCTGTCACGGGTGATCCCGGCATTGTTGACCAGGAAATCCACGCCGCCCCATTCCCCGCTCACCGCAGCCACCGCTTCCTTCACCGCTGCGGAGTCGGCAACGTCGAGACAGTGGGCCACGCACTGGCCACCCTCCCCGGACAGCAGGTTGGCGGCGGCGGACAGGGCATCCTGATCCAGGTCCACCAGGGCCACCCGCGCCCCCTCCGCGGCCAGCAGCCGGCTGATGGAGAGACCGATGCCCCGGGCGGCACCGGTGACGATGGCCCGTTTCCCTGCAAAGCGTGTCCCGCTGCCCATGACGGTCATTTGTTCCTCTTGCGGGATGCAGACTCCTTGATCAGCGCGGCGCCGATCTCGTTTCGCTGAATCTGGTTCGTCCCCTCGTAGATCTGCAGGATCTTGGCGTCACGCATCATCTTTTCCACCGGGTATTCCCTCATGTAGCCGTACCCGCCGAAGACCTGGACCGCATCGGTGGTCACCTTCATCGCCACGTCGGAGGCGAAGAGTTTGACCATCGCCGCCCGTTTGGCGAAATTCTTCGCGCCGCAGTCGATCATCCTGGTGGTGTTGTAGACCAGCGAGCGCGCGGCTTCGGTCTGGGTGGCCATGTCGGCGAGGATGTGCTGCACGGCCTGGAAAGAGCAGATGGGACGGTCGAACTGCTTGCGCTGCCGCGAGTAGTCCACCGTCAGCTCCAACGCCCCGCGGCACAGGCCCACCGCCTGCGCGCCGACACCCACCCGGGCCCGGCTCAGGGTTCGCATGGTGACGATAAAACCGGCCCCCTCGCGCCCCACCAGGTTGGCCACCGGAACGCGACAGTCCTCGAAGATCAGCTCACGGGTGGACGAGCAATTGATGCCCATCTTTTTTTCCAGCTTGCCGAAGGTGAACCCCGGGGTGCCCTTCTCCACCAGGATCACGCTGGCCCCCCGCGGGCCCTTGGCCGGGTTGGTCATCGCCACCACGCAGTAGGTCTGGGCCACCTCGGCGTTGGTGATCCACTGCTTGGTCCCGTTAATCACGAAATGGTCGCCGTCGCGCACCGCCGTGGTCCTGATCCCGCCGGCGTCGCTGCCGGCGTCAGCCTCGGTGAGGGCGAAAGCGGCCAGGCTCTTGCCCGTGGCGATGCCGGGCAGATATTTCTCCTTCAGTTCCTCGTTGCCATCGAGGATCAGCGGGAAGGCGCCCAGCCCCACGCCGGCAAAAGCGGTGGAGACGCCCATACAGCCGCGGCTGATCTCGTCGGTCACCAGGCACCAGTCGGTCATCGCTCCGCCGAACCCGCCGTATTTCTCCTCGACGAACACGCCGAACAGCCCGGCATCGGCGAAAAGGTTGATCTGTTCCCAGGGGAACGTCTCGGCCCTGTCCAGCTCCATCCGGACCGGGACCACCTTCTCGTCCACGATCTTGCGGGTCAGGGCCTGGATTTCACGCTGCTCTTCGTTCAGCATCCACTCCATGGGTCGGGGCTCACTCCTTAAGTCGATCTGCGATAACCTGTGAACCAGCCGCGTGCGCAGGCCGAACAGCCCGGTCCGCGTCCCGTCCGGGCACGAACCCGGGATGACTGATCCTCAACTGTTTCTGAAATTCGGAAAATTCGAACAATCATTCTAGCCGATTGCCCCCCCGAGTCAAGACGGCCCGGGCGGGCCTTCAGGCCAGGACATTGTCCTCCTGCCGAACCAGTTCGGCCAGGCCCCGGGAGATCTGGCCGTTCACGTCCTTGGCACAGAAATCCCCGGCCACCCGCACGGCATTCTTGATCGCCTTGGGCGAGGACCGTCCGTGACAGATGATGCAGACCCCGCCGATGCCCAGCAGGGGGGCACCTCCATATTCCGAATAATCGACCCGCTTCTTGAACTTGTTGAACGCCGGCTTCATGAAGAGGTAGCCAACCCGGGCAAGCAGACTGCGCTCGATCTCGGAGCGGATCAGGTGCTCCATGGTCTCGGCCAGGCTCTCGCTCACCTTGAGGGTGATGTTGCCCACAAAGCCGTCGCAGACAATCACGTCCACCGATCCGTTGAAGACATCCCGCCCCTCGACGTTGCCCACGAAATTGATGCTCGTCTGGCGCAGGATGTCGAACACCTGCCTCGTCTGCTCATTGCCCTTGGAGTCCTCTTCACCGATGCTCAGCAGGCCGACCTTCGGCTTGCGGCGGCCGAGGATCGCCTCGGCGTAGAAACTGCCCATCACCGCGAACTGCATCAGGTGCCTGGCCCGGCAATCCACGTTGGCGCCCACGTCGAGCAGGATCGAGGAGCCGGTCTTGGTGGGCATCACGGTGGCCAGCGCCGGACGCTGCACCCCCTCCAGTGATTTCATCACGATCTTGGAGGTGGCCATCACCGCGCCGGTATTGCCGGCGCTGACGAAGCCCTGGGCGTCACCGTCCTTGACCAGTCGTGCGCCGATACGGATGGACGATTTCTTTTTCTTGCGGATCGCGGTTATCGCCGGTTCGTCCATGCCCACCACTTCTTCGGCATGAACCACGTCGATGGGCAGGCCGCGGGCTCCGAGACGATCCAGTTCCTGCTGGATCTCCCCTTCCCGGCCCACCAGAATCACCGGCAGCTGGAACTCGCGGCAGGCATCCACCGCACCTTCCACCGCGTTTCGGGGGGCAAAGTCTCCGCCCATGGCGTCGACGGCGATTTTCATTTTTCACCCGGCTGCCGGCCCCAGATCAGGCCATTTTGATCTCAACGACTTCCTTACCTTTGTAGAACCCGCAGTGCGGGCACACCCGGTGAGGTTGCTTCGGCTCGTTGCAGTTGGGGCACACCGACAGGCTGGGGGGCGTGAGACTGTCATGGGTCCGTCTTTTGTCCCGCCGGGCCTTGGAATGTCTGCGCTTCGGATTGGCCATCTTTTCCCATCTCCTTTGTCACGTCTCGTTCTGTTCCCCGGCTGAAGCGCCCGCAACACGGAACCAGCGGGTCAGTTACCGGAGGAATCGTTCTTCAACCGTTCCAGCAGGCCGGACAGGACCGCCAGGCCTGAATCATCGTCCCGGTCATCGCCGGTGCAGGCGCACTGCTCCCGGTTCAGATCGCCGCCGCATCCGAGACAGAGTCCCTGGCATGCCTCGGAGCAGAGCAGCTTCATCGGCAGACCAAGCCGCACCTGTTCCCGCGCCAGGTGCAGGAGGTCCAGCTCCATGCTGTCCACCTCCACCTCCTGCTTGGCCGCTTCGTCCATCTCCACCTCGGCCCACTCCTCAACGTGCCGCCGGGGCACGAGATAATAATCGAACTGGGGACGAACCGCAAACGAAAAAGGGGCCAGACATCGCCCGCACTCCGCCTCCACCTCCGCCTCCAGGGTCCCGCGGAGGTGGAACCGCTCGCCGGCCCTTTTGACGGACAGGTTCAGCAACGCATCGTGACGCAGCCGCAGTATCCCGCGGCCGGTTTCATCATCCTGATGGAACCGCTCAGCGGGTATGGTGCGCTGGATGGAGATGCCCGAGGCACCGATCTCTTTCAAGTCGATCTTCATCAACCGCCCCCCCGGCCATGCCCAAGGTTCTATCGCCTTTGTTTTAAACGGGTTCATTATAGCCACGGCCACTGGCTTGTCAATCGGCGCCGCCGGTTCAGCCGCCCTGCCGGAATGACTGGTAGAGGGTGATCACCCGGCTGATATAGCTGACCGTTTCACTGAACGGCGGCACCCCCTGGTAGGTCCGGACCCGCCCCTCACCCGCATTGTACGCCGCCAGGGCCAGTTTCAGGTCCCCGCCGTATTTGTCGAAGAGCTGCCGGAGGTAGGCCGCACCGCCATTGAGGTTTTGCCAGGGATCGAAGGGCTGATCCACGCCGAAGCGGGCGGCGGTGTCCGGCATCAGCTGCATCAACCCCATGGCGCCCTTGGGCGAAACGGCCAGGGGATCGAAGGCCGATTCGGCAAAAATCACCGCCACCAGCAGCTCCTCCTCCAGGCGGTGGTCCAGCGCCGCCCGGCGGATCAGCTGGCGCAGGGCCCCGGCCTCCTTGCTGGCGATGAACTGATCCAACCTGGCTCCTCCCCCTGACGGCCCCGGCTGCTCATCCGCTTCGGCATCGGCCTCGATCCGGTCCACCTGGTCCTCCGGCACCCGGATCACGCCGCCATTGTCCAGGCGCAGAACGTAGAGCGCTCCCTCGTGCTCGCTGGAGCTCACCCGCATCCTGCGGCCGTTGCGAAAATGCACGGTCTCCCCTGCCGGCAGCACGGCGCTCGCCAGCAGGAGGAGAGCCAGCACCGGGACCAGCAGGTCGTTGCCCTTGAAGCGCCTGGTCACCCTTCAGCTCCTCAAAAACGACTTTTCGATGCCGGCCAGCGGAAAGCGCAGCACGATGGGCCGACCGTGGGGGCAGAACAGCGGGTTTTCCGTCTGCAGCAGGTCGGCCAGCAGCTGTTCCATTTTCTCCCGGACCAGCGGGGTGTTGATCTTGATCGCCGCGTGACAGGCCGCCGAGATGAGCAGCCGCTGGCGGATCTCCCGGGCCAGTTCGCCTGCCGTCCCGTCCCGGTCGCGGACGGCGGCCACCACCTCGTGGAGAAACGGCTCGACTTCGAACTGTTCGAGAAAGTCGGGGTGCCCCTTGTGCAGGAAGGTGCTGCCGCCGAAATGCTCCAGCTCGATGCCCAGTTCAGCCAGCTGGGGGAGCAGTTGCTCCAGGATGGCCCCGCTGGCCGGCTCGGTTTCGATCACCGCCGGCACCAGCAGCCCCTGAACGGTGATCTTGTCCTGCCGCACGCCCGCCAGATACCGTTCGTAGAGCACCCGCTCGTGGGCCACGTGCTGGTCCACCACCAGCAGCCCCCGGTGGTCTTCCACCAGCAGGTAGCTGTTGTGCAGCTGCCCCAGCAGGCGCCAGCTTCCGGGGACCACCTCGGCCCGGGCCAGCGGTTGGGGGCCCGGCTCGTGCACCGCCGGGGCCGACCCGGAGGAGGGGGGCAGGTTCCAGGACGGCTCTCCACCGGCCCTCCGGAACGGCAGCTGTTCAGCAGCCACCGGGGTGGCCGGGGGCCGCTGCGGCCAGTTGCCGGCCGCGGCAACGGTGGGCCCGCTGCCGGACGGCTCCGGCAGCCCCTCGCTGCCGCCGCCCCCCTGCAGCGCCCGGCGCACCGCCCCGGATACCGCCTGGAAAACCGCTCCGGAATTCCGGAAGCGGACCTCGTTCTTGGTGGGGTGGACATTGACGTCCACCTCCTCCGGAGGCAGGGTGAGGAAGACAACATAGAAGGGGTTGGCGCCGGTGACCGAGACGTCGCGGTAGGCCACCCGCACCGCCTGGATCACCTTGCGATCGGTGACCGGCCGGTTGTTGACATAGACCAGGCTGCCCGCGCTCTTCCGCCTGGACGAGGTGGGGTCCACCGGTGAGAGCACTCCGGCCACACGCACCCGGCCTCCCCCCCGCTGCTCATCGAACTCCAGCAGCTGCCCGATCCGCTCCTCGCCATAGACCTGGTGCAGGCGTTCGCGGAGGGTGGCCACGGCGGACCACTGCAGCAGCTGCCGGCCGTCGTGGCGCAGTTCGAAGATCACTCCGGGGTGGGCCAGCGCGGTGCGGGTGACCACCGCCGACGCGTGGGAGAGTTCGGTGCCCGGCGTGCGGAGGAATTTTCGCCGGGCCGGAACGTTGTAGAAGAGGTCGGCCACCTCCACGGAGGTTCCCCGCGGGAAACCGATATCGCGAACTTCGGCCTCCCCGCCGCCCTCGATACGGATCTGCACTCCTGAACCGGCCGCCGCCGACCTGGTCCGCAGCAGCATGCGGGAGACCGACGCCATGCTGGGCAGGGCCTCACCGCGGAAGCCGAGGAAGCGGATCCGCTCCAGGTCCTCCTCCCCTTCCAGCTTGCTGGTGGCATGACGCTGGAAGGCCAGCAACGCGTCATCCCGCGCCATCCCCCGGCCGTCGTCCTCCACCAGCACCTTTCGCCGGCCGCCCTCCTCCAGCACCACGGTCACCGCCGACGCGCCGGCATCCAGAGCGTTCTCCACCAGTTCCTTGACCACCGACGCCGGTCGCTCGACCACCTCTCCCGCGGCGATCTTGTTGATCAGGTTGTCGGGGAGCAGGCGGATTTCACCCATCTCGACGCTCCATTGGTCTGCAGCGGACCGCGGCGGATCCCTGCGGTCCGGCGGCGCTGCCGGGCAGCGGTCAGTTGGAAGGAGCCGTCTCCGGCAACGCCTCGGCTGAACCGTCCTCAGCACCCGGAGCGGAGGGGTATTCCCGCCGCAGGAAGTCCTGGACCGGCGGAGCGTCCTGGTCGACGATGAGCGTGATGTTCATCCGTTCCGCCAGGTCTTCGGCCATGCCGGCGTAGACGTCAGCCTCCTCGGGGCGCAGCATCTTCCTGGAGTGGATCGACTGCTTGACCAGCATGATCATCGTCGCCGGGTGATCGGGGAACTGCTCCAGCAGCCGCTGGAAGTTCTTCTCCACCAGGCTGTCCCCCAGCACCGGGTCTCCGGCGGCCAGGGTTTCACCGTGGAAACAGTTGATCAGGATCACGTCGAGCAGGGTCTTGGGATTGGTCACGCTGTCGTAGAATTCGTCGGTGTACCCGTTCTCCTTGTTCCAGGTGACGGGATCCATTTCCGCCGAATCGAGCAGGCCGGCCGCCAGCAGGTAGTAGTTTTCGAAATCCCGGTTGGGCAGCGAGAGGCTCTGGTTGCTGAAGCCCTGCCACTGTTCCCCGTCCAACTCACGGCCCAGAACATCCAGGGCGTAACGGATCTGCAGCATCTCCCACTCGGAGCAGCTGCTGAAATTGCCCGGCTCGATGGTCCCGCAGTAGTCCAGCGCCTGCTGGTACAGTCCCCGGGCGGTCACCGGGTCATCCAGCTCGAAGCGGTAGAGCTCGGCGGTCACCAGGTAGTAGAACTGTTTCTGGGAGTTGATGTTGTCACCGATGGCCGAGAGAATTTCGGTGTACTGCCCGACGGCTCCCGGGATGTCCCCTTCCACATCCCGGTAGTTCCGGGCAAAGTAGTCCTTGACCGTGATGTAGTCCAGCAGGGCTTCGGAGCGCATGGAGGACTCGGCTCCGCCCTCGATGATCTGCAGGTAGAGATCGGCCGCCTGCTGGAGGATACTCCGCCCCTCCACCGGGTCTCCGCCGCTGGTGATGGTTTCCTGGCCCAGCTGGTAGAGGTTTTTGCCCTCCTGGAAGAGGGCCGAGACCTCCTCCTCGCTCAGCGACGCTTCAACCGCCGCGGGCTGCGCCACCGGCTGCACATCGGTGCTGCTCTCCGCAACAGGTTCCGCGTCCGGTTCAGCGACACTGGCGGTCTCCTCCGCGGATTCCGGCGCCGCAGGTGCCGCCGCTGCCTTTTTCGGCCCGCAGCCGTAGCTGCCTGCCACGGCGAGGAGGAGGATGAATGCGATGCTCAGTCTGACTGCCGATTCGGTCCGCTTGCCCACTGCTGATCTCCTTCGTTGTTTCAGTATCACCGGAACATCCGTCCGGCCACCAATCAATTGCCGTCACTGCCGGCCGGCGACGTATCCGTCTCCAGGCCGGAAAGCTCGGCCAGCCGCTCCAAAGGGATCCGGCCGGCGCGGAACAAGCGCAGCCGCGCCCGGCCACCGTGCTCGATAAAACCCACCACCGTCGATCCCGGACCGCCCGGCGAGGGGCCGGTGTCCAGTACCAGGTCCACTTCCCCGCCGAGGCCCGCCGGAACGGCGGAACCGCGATGCTGGCCGTGGTCACCGGACCGGTTGGCGCTGCTGCCGGTGATCGCCCCGCCGAACCGCCGGAGCAGGGCCTGGGCCACCGGCCAGTCGGGCCAGCGCAGACCCACCGTCCCGTCCGGCCCGGCCACCCCATGGGGCAGGGGCCGGCGGGCCGGCAGGACCAGGGTCAGGGGACCGGGCCAGCAGGCCTCCAGCAGCGGCGTCACCGCCCGGGGGAGCGCACCGCCCAGCAGTGTCTCCGCCTGGTCCAATCCGCTCACCAGCACCGGAAGCGGCGCCGTGCGGCGGCGGCGCTTGATCCTGAATACGCGATCCACCGCCGTGTCGTTGAGCGGATCGGCGCCCAGGGCATAGTAGGTGTCGGTGGCAAAAGAGACGACACCGCCCTCGTGCAGCACCGCGGCCGCCCGTTCCAGCGCCATTTCCCATTCCGTCCCCGGAAGGGGTGCCAGACTGAGCAGCACATCCTCGCTCACGGCAGTCAACCCTCTATAACTCAACCAGTTCAAGCAGAACAAGATATCACAGTCAACCAGTTGAGTCCACCGGCGGCCTTGCGGACCGCAGGCGGTGCACATATGCTAGTGACGTCCGGCCCGGGGCCGGACGTCGAGCCGTGAAGGAGGCGGCAGCCATGGGTGACGGAGAGGCCGCGATTCCCCAGGGAATGGCAAGGATCAGGAGCAGGGACAACCCGCTGGTCCGCCGGGTGCGCGCCCTGCGACATGCCAAGTTCCGCCGTTCGTCGGGGCTCTACCCCGCCGAAGGGGTCCGGCTGGTCGAGGACGCCGCCGCGGCCGGTGTTGACCTGCCCGTTGCCCTGGTCAGCCCGCGGCTGTTCCGCAGCCCGCGCGGCAGGCGTCTGGCCGAGACACTGGGCGGCCGGGCCGATCGGGTGGCCGCCGTCCCGGACAGTCTGATGGCCGCGCTCCACGAAACCAGGACGCACCAGGGAGTGGTGGCCGTGGCCGCCAGGCACGACGTCCCGCTGGGTGAATTCCCGCCCTGGGCGGCACGGTCGGTGGTAGTGGCCCACCGGGTCCAGGACCCGGGAAACCTCGGGGCGATTTTTCGTTCCACCGACGCCTCGGGAGCGGACGGGGTGATCACCACGCCGGAGACGGTGGACCCCTTCAACCCCAAGACCGTGCGGACCGCCATGGGTTCCCTCTTCCGGGTCCCGGTGTCGGTGGCCGGTTCACTGGAGCTGGCCTTGGCGTTCTGCCGCTCCAGGGGGATGAGGGTTGTGGCCGCCCACCTGGAGGGCACCCCGCTCCAGGAGTGCGACCTGCGCAGCCCCTTCGCCCTGCTCATGGGCCGCGAAGGCGAAGGCCTGACCGCCACCGATATCGCCGCCGCCGATCTGACGGTGAGCATACCGATGCGCCACGGAGCCGATTCGCTCAACGTCGGGTCGGCCGCCGCCGTGCTGCTCTACGAGGCTGCCCGGCAGCGCGGCTACCGCTTCCCGCCGGCGGGAGGGCCGCACCGATGAAACCCCCGGGCCAGCGGGATCTGATAAATCTCGAGGGCGGCGCTGCGGCGGACCGGCCCCTGGCCGACCGGATGCGCCCGTCCACCCTGGCCGATTTCGTCGGCCAGGGCGAGGTCTTCGGTCCCGGAACGCCGCTGCGCCTGGCCGTGGAGCGCGACGACCCGCAGTCCTGCATCTTCTGGGGCCCGCCCGGCTCGGGAAAGACCACCCTGGCCCGGCTGATCGCCGCCACCACCCGCAGCCGCTTCGTGGAGTTCAGCGCGGTCCTTGCCGGCATCCAGCGAGGTGCGGCAGGTGATGGAGGAGGCCGCCGGAAAACGGAGGATGGACGGCTCCAGGACCATCCTCTTCGTCGACGAGATCCACCGTTTCAACAAGGCCCAGCAGGACGCCTTCCTGCCCCGGGTGGAATCGGGCGATATCGTGCTCATCGGCGCCACCACGGAAAACCCGTCGTTCGAGGTGATCGGCCCGCTGCTCTCACGCCTGGCAGTGCACATACTCCAGCCGCTGGACGTGGAGGAGATGAAGCAGGTCCTCTCCCGGGCCCTGCTGGACAAGGAACAGGGGCTGGGCTCGCCTTCCCCTCTCGGCCGGCGGGGCGGCCCTGGAGCGGATCGCCGCCCTGGCCGACGGTGACGCCCGCCGTGCCCTGAACCTGCTCGAGGCCTCCGCCCGTCTGGCCGAGAGCCGCGACCCCGGTCCCGGGGGGGAGCTGGTCATCGACCAGGAGACGGTTGCCGGCGTGGCCGCACGCAAAACGCTCTATTACGACAAGGGCGGCGATGAGCACTTCAACATCATCTCCGCCCTGCACAAGAGCCTGCGCAACAGCGACCCCGACGCAGCGCTCTACTGGCTGGGACGGATGCTGGACGGCGGGGAGGACCCGCTCTACATCGCCCGCCGGCTGGTCCGCTTCGCCTCCGAAGACGTGGGGCTGGCCGACCCCAATGCCCTGCGGGTGGTCCTCAGCGCCCGTGACGCCGTGCACTTCATCGGCCTGCCGGAGGGCGAACTGGCCCTGGCCGAAGCGGCGGTCTACCTCGCCCTGACCCCCAAGAGCAACGCCATCTACACCGCCTGGTCCAGGGTGCGCAAGGACATCCAGCGCCACCCGGCACTGCCCGTGCCGCTGCACATCAGAAACGCCCCCACCAGGCTGATGAAATCCGCCGGCTACGGCCGGGGCTACCAGTACGCCCACGACCTCGAGGAGGGGGTGGCGGACATGGACTGCCTGCCGGAAAACCTGGCCGGCCGCCGCTACTACCGCCCCACCAGCGAGGGGATGGAGCAGCGATTTCGTGACCGCTGGGAGGAAATCCGCCGCCGCAAGCGCAAGGCCGGCCCGAAATCTTGACAACAACCTGCTGCTTCTGCTATGGTTTCCGCCGTCGAGACGATTGTAAGCCTAAGCATATGATAGGTTTATAAATATCCGGCATCCGGTGCCGAACCGGATTTCCGCCACCCGCGGAACCGGCCGGACTCCGGATGTACCAACCGTTTCCATCCAGGAGTGCATTGATGAAGATTCACGAGTACCAGGCCAAGGCCGTTCTGAGAAAGTTCGGGGTCCCCGTGCCCCGGGGCGAGGCGGCGTTCAGCGTTGAAGAGGCCGAAAAGGTGGCCCGGGAGCTGGGCAGCGACAAGGTGGTGGTCAAGGCACAGATCCACGCCGGCGGCCGCGGCAAGGGCGGCGGCGTGAAGCTGGCCGACAGTGTCGAGGAAGCGAAGCAGCTGGCCGGTGAGATTCTGGGCATGACCCTGGTGACCCACCAGACCGGCCCGGAGGGCAAGGAAGTCAAACGGCTGCTGGTGGAGGAAGGCCTGGACATCGCCCAGGAACTCTACCTCGGCATCCTGGTGGACCGCGCCGCCTCCCGCCCGCTGGTGATGCTCAGTGCCGCCGGCGGCATGGAGATCGAAAAGGTGGCCGCCGAGACGCCGGAGGCGATCATCAAGGAGCACGTGGACCCGGCCACCGGCCTGCTGCCCTTCCAGGCCCGCAAACTGGCCTTTGCCCTCGACCTGGACAAGAAGGCCGCGGGTAACCTGGCCAAAGCGATCCTCAAGCTCTACAAGGTGTTCACCGCCACCGACGCCTCGATGGTGGAGATCAACCCGCTGGTGATCACCGGCGACAACGAGGTCGTAGCCCTGGACGCCAAGCTGAGCTTTGACGACAACGCACTGTTCCGGCACAAGGATATCCTCGAATACCGCGACCTGGAGGAAGAGGAGCCGCTGGAGATCGAGGCTTCGAAATACAACCTGAACTACATCAAGCTTGACGGCACCGTGGGCTGCATGGTCAACGGCGCCGGCCTGGCCATGGCCACCATGGACATCATCAAGCTGGCCGGCGGCAGCCCGGCCAACTTCCTCGACGTGGGCGGCACGGCCAATGCGGAGACGGTGAGCAGCGCCTTCCGCATCATCACCGCCGACCCCAACGTCAAGGCGGTGCTGATCAATATCTTCGGCGGCATCGTCCGCTGCGACCGGGTGGCCCGGGGCGTGATCGAGGGGCTGAGCAGCATGGAAGGCGACCTGCCGCCGATGGTGATCCGGCTGGAGGGGACCAACGCCGTCGAGGCGAAGAAGATCCTCGAGGAGTCGGACCTCAGCTTCGAGGTGGCGAGCAGCCTGGCTGAAGCCGCAGAGATGGTGGTCAAGGTTTCCGCCTGACGCGGAAATTCCTCTTGGAGGAGAAGGTAAGAGCAATGAGCATTCTTGTTGATTCGAATACACGGCTGGTGGTCCAGGGGTTCACCGGCAAGGAAGGCATGTTCCACGCCGAGCAGATGATCGAGTACGGCACCAAGGTGGTGGCCGGGGTCACCCCGGGCAAGGGCGGCCAGACCGTGCTGGACCGTCCGGTCTATGACACGGTGGCCGAGGCCGTAGCAGCCCAGGGAGCCAACGCCTCGGTGATCTTCGTTCCCCCGCCCTTTGCCGCCGACGCGATCATGGAGGCGGTGGACGCCGGGCTGGACCTGGTGATCTGTATCACCGAGGGGATTCC
Organism: uncultured Acidobacteriota bacterium; assembly: GCA_963836075.1. Classification (GTDB taxonomy): domain Bacteria; phylum Acidobacteriota; class JAQAZP01; order JAQAZP01; family JAQAZP01; genus JAQAZP01. The sequence goes on along the minus strand of CAWIIB010000001.1, from coordinate 100,522 downwards.
CACCATCGACATGGTCACCGTCCGCCGCTACATGGAGGGCAAGAAAACCCGCCTGGTGGGCCCCAACTGCCCCGGCGTCATCTCCCCGGGCAAGGCGAAAATCGGGATCATGCCCGGATTCGTCCACCGCGAGGGCGAGGTTGGCGTGATCTCGCGCAGCGGCACCCTGACCTACGAAGCGGTGCACCAGGTGACCACCCGCGGCCTGGGCCAGTCCACCTGCATCGGCATCGGCGGTGACCCGGTGAACGGCACCAACTTCATCGACTGCCTCGAACTGTTCCAGAAGGACGACGAGACCAAAGCGGTGGTGATGATCGGCGAGATCGGCGGCACCGCCGAAGAGGAAGCCGCGGCCTACGTCAAGGAGCACGTGACCAAGCCGGTGGTGGCCTTCATCGCCGGCGCCACGGCCCCTCCGGGGAAACGGATGGGCCACGCCGGCGCCATCATCTCCGGGGGCAAGGGCACCGCGGCGGAAAAGATGGCCGCTCTGCGCGAGGCCGGCATCACGGTCTGCGAGAGCCCCGCTGACCTGGGCGACCGGGTGCTGGAGGCGCTGGGACGCTGAACAGCTCACTGATCTGACCAGCCGGAACCGGCGGGAGGAGGCCACTCACCCCGCCGGCCCCGGTGGTCCGGGCCCTGGCGCCCCGGGCCGGCAAGGGAGCAAGAGGGATGAACGAATTCCGCACGGTTCTGGAATCACTGGATCGCCTCACTGCCGAACTGGACCAGCTGCGGGACCGGCGGGAGAAGATCGAGGAACGCAAGGACCAGGTGCGCAGCGAGACCTACGCCAAACTCACCGCGGAATACGACGGAAAAATTCGCGACGCGGAGCACGCCCTGGATGCCGCCGCTGAATCGCTGCGCAGTGACCTGGCCTCGCTGAAGTCGGAACTGCTCCGGCTGACCGGCGATGCAGAGCTGGCCGACCAGTCCATCGAGGAACTGGAACTTCGCCGCTACATCGGTGAATTCGAATCGGAGGAGGACTTCGCCGCGCAGATGGCCGGTGAAAAGGAAAAACGGCAGGAGATCGGGACTCGCCTGGAAGAGGTGCGCTCACAGGTTGCCGGCGCCGAAACGATCCTCGGCAACAGCACCGTGGCCGGCTCGGGCCAGCGCCCGCCGGTGATCACCGACACCCAGCCCCTGCCCGCCGCCATCGCGCCCCCGGGGGACGGGACCCACCCCACCGCCGCTCCGGCGCTGGACGAGACCTTGGACATTCGCAGCGCCGACGAACTCTCCTCCACCGCTGCCGCTGCCGGCGATGCCAATCCCATGGCGCTGTTCGGCGACCCGGCGGGCATGGAGACCGGCGGCGGCGCCAGCCACGTCACCGTGGGCGGCAAGGATGCGCCCCCGGCCGCCGTGACCCTCAACTACCTCGACCAGTCCCGGGAGGTGCCCATCGAGGGCTACCCCTTCACCATCGGGCGCTCGACCAAGAACACCCTGTCGCTGAAGTCGGAGGAGATCTCGCGCTACCACGCGCAGATCCGCTTCGAGAAGGGAAAGTTCGTGCTGGAGGACCTGGGCAGCGCCAACGGGACGAAACTTGACGGCAAGCGGATACAGCGCTCCGAGCTTCAGCCCGGCGGCCGGATCAGCCTGGGCCCGGCGGAGCTGACCTTCACCTTGTCCTCAAGCTGATTTCACGCTGCGTGGGGCGCCGTTGTTCCGCCGCGGACGGCGGTCCGCCGGTCCATCGTTCTGTCCGGAAGCCGGTTCTTCCACCACCGATTCGTAACGGCCGAAAATCATCTTGCCCGCCGTGGTCTGCAGCACGCTGGTGACCGTGATGTCGATGGTCTTGCCGATATACTTCCGGGCGTGATCCACCACCACCATGGTGCCGTCGTCGAGATAGGCCACCCCCTGGGAGGCGTCCTTGCCCTCCTTGAGGATGAAAACCTTCATCCCCTCGCCGGGGAGCACCACCGGTTTCAAGGCATTGGCCAGCTCGTTGATGTTGAGCACCGCCACCCCGCGCAGCTGGCACACCTTGTTCAGATTGAAATCGTTGGTCACGATCTTGGCCCCGGTGTCCAGGGCCTGTTCGATCAGTTTGAGGTCCACCTCCTTGATCTGGGTGTATTCCTCCTCGGTGATCTGGACCTCGACGGAGCTGATCTTCTGGATGCGGTGCAGGATGTCCAGACCGCGTCGGCCGCGGTTGCGCTTGAGCGAATCGGAGGAGTCGGCCACCGACTGGAGCTCGCGGAGGATGAACTGGGGCAGGACCAGGACGCCCTCCAGAAAACCGGTCTCGCAGAGATCGGCAATCCGGCCGTCGATGATCACGCTGGTGTCGAGGATCTTGTGGCTCCCCGGGCCCTCGCCGTCCTTGAACAGCACCTGCAGGTCGCGGAGGCTCAATTCCTCCCCCTTGCGGGCGCCCACGGCAAACCCCATGTAGCTCAGGGTGGTGAGCAGCAGCACCTGGAACGCGAAGAGCATCGGGCCGGCGGGAAAGAAGGAGAGCCGCTCCAGTGAGTAGCTGAGCAGGACCCCCACTCCGAAACCGGAGAGAAAGCCGAGAAACGATCCGGCGAGGATCTGGAACGGCATGGTGCGGACCCGGAACTCGATGCTGACCATCGCCCCGGCCACCGCCGCCCCCACCAGGGCACCGAAGATCGGCTCAAGCCCGAAGGGGCGGATGAACGCGCCGATAAGACAGCAGAGTATGAAAAAAACCGTGCGGGCAACTATGAAATTCATCTTGATATGAAACTCCTTGCTTAGGGGCCGGACCGGTGCCTTCACCCGGGACCGGCCCCGTGAACGCCTGAACGCCGCACTGTGGCTGGAAAATCTGAACAGATGCGATCAGAGGGGGGATTCCGGTCCGATGAAATCCTGCCGATATGATTTATTCTCGAAACAAGTGTACTCTTTTATGAACACCAGTTCCACATTATCGGTGGGACCGTTTCTCTGCTTGGAGAGGATCAGCTCCGCCTGGCCCTCGTTTTCATCGGTGGGGTTGTGTTGCTCTTCACGGTAGATAAAGGCCACCACATCGGCGTCCTGCTCCAGGGACCCCGACTCGCGGAGATCGGACAGCTGGGGCCGGCGGTTGCTCCTGCTTTCCGGAGCACGGCTCAACTGGGAGAGGGCGATCAGCGGCACGTTCAGTTCCTTGGCCAGCCCCTTCAGCGACCGTGAGATGGCCGAGACCTCGAGGTTGCGGTTTTCAAAGCGCCCCACCCCCTGCATCAGCTGCAGGTAGTCGACGATCACCAGGTCGAGGCCCTTCTCCATTTTCAGCCGGCGGGCCTTGGTCCGGATTTCCAGGGCGTTGATGCCCGGAGAGTCATCGATGAAGATGCCCGCGGTGGAGAGCCGCCCCGCGGCCTCGGCCAGCTTCTGCCAATCCTCGGGCCGCAGCATTTTCCGCCGCACTTTTTGAGAATCCACGCGAGCCCGGGTGCAGAGCAGCCGCTGGGCCAGCTGGGCCGCCGACATCTCGAGGCTGAAGATGGCGGCATTCTTCCCCAGCCGCAGCGCGGCGTGCTGAGCGATGTTCAGCGCCATGGCGGTCTTGCCCATGCTGGGGCGGGCGGCAATGATGATCAGCTCACCGGCCTGCAGGCCGTTGGTCAGTTCGTCCAGCCGCTCGAAACCGGTGGCCAGGCCCCCGTATCCCGACCCCTCCTGCTGGGCCTCCTCCAGCTTGCGCAGGCCCTCCTGCACCAACCCGCTCAGTTCGCTGAACCCGGTGCGCTGCCGGCCTTCCGAGATCTCGAAGATGGCATTTTCCGCCCGGTCGAGGATCTCGGCCGGCTCATCGTCGGAACCGAAGCAGCTTTCGATGATCTGCTCGCTGCCCCGGATCAGCGCTCGCAGCGTGGCCCGCTCCCTGACGATGGTGGCGTAGTGCTCCACGTTCACCGTGCGGGGCATCCCGTCCGCCAGCTGGGCCACATAGGGCGTGCCGCCGGCCTTCTCCAGCTGACCCGACCGCTCCAGCTCCTCGTTGAGGGTCACCAGGTCGATGGGCCTCGCCCGGTCCACCATGCGGCACATGGTGTCGAAGACGATGCGGTGCCCCTCCTGGTAGAAGTCCTCGACGGAGAGGATATCGAGAACGCTGTCCAGGCACTGCTCGTCAAGAATGATGGCCCCGAGCACGGATTGCTCGGCTTCCAGGTTGCGCGGCATGGATCTCTGGCTGCCCGGGGGGGGTGCTGGCATGGGCCTACTCCGATGTCTGGGCGATTCCGCACTGCGGACGATGGATAGTGGATTCCGTGAAAAGTGGATTTTAGCGGGCGGGCCGGGGGGTGTCAAACCGGCCGCCGGCGGCGCCGTTCCAGGGCCGCGGGATCAAAGAATGCCGAACGCCGGAACCCGTTTCGCCAGCGGTGGATCAGGAAGTACGCCCGGCCGGTGACCGGGTTGGACAGCTGGTCGGCCAGCAAATGCGTACCCAGGCCCAGAGCGGTTCCAGCCACCAGCACCTGCTGCCCCGGGAACAGGCCAAGGGCCGGCGGGACCAGCAGCAGGAGCTCCCAGCTGTGCAGCGGCAGGACCACCCGCAGGAGGCGGCAGTTCTCACAGACATCCACCAGATCGGCCAGGGTGTTGGCCCGCGGGTGGTGCAGGAGGTAGTCCACCAGGTGGTCCAGATCCAGCAGCAGCCCGGTGAGGAAGCAGGAGGCTCCGGCGGCGAGGCTGTCCGACAGCAGCCACAGCGATCCCCCGGCAACCAGCGAAAGAGCACCGTGTTCCACAGCCTTCATTCCATACCCTCCGTCGGCGAAGCTGGATTATAGCCTCCCCGAACCCCCGCGGCCAGAGGCCATGCCCTGAGAATCCTTCCGCGGCAGAGAACTTTCCCGTCGATTCCCCGTTACATGCTGTGACCGGTCAACACGGGGAAGCCGCACGGGGTCCATCAGAATCTCCCGGCCCCGGGCGGACGAAGTGGTTTGCTTCTCCCCGCAGGCGTGTGGTAGATATGGCTCATCCGGCAGCCTTGCAGTACCGATACCGCCGGAGGTCACCCGTATCGCCCGACCGCGGGCCGGAGAAACCCGGACGGAACGTCGACAGACAACTGGGGTCTGCCGTATCCGCACCAGTGAACCAAGGGGTCCAGGATGGATGTATTTGCCGCCGAGAAACAGGGAGAGATTCAGATAATACGGATTCGCACTGACCGGATGACCCACGATATGCTCGACCAGTTCAGGTCGGATCTGCTCGAAATCGTGGACAACGGCGAATTGAACGTCCTGCTGGACATGAAGCAGGTGGTCTACCTCGACAGCTTCGGCGTGGGTGTAATCATGGAGATCCACCGTCGGCTTCGCTCTCTCGGCGGCACGCTCAAACTGAGCGGTCTGCAGGACCGGGTGGCGAAGATGGTCTCGATAACCAATCTCGATCTGGTTCTGGAGATCTTCGAAACCGACCTGCAGGCGATCGAGAGTTTCAGCAGCTGAACAGTGGGCGGCGCCCCTCCCGTCGGCGCCGCAGGACAGTAAACATACGGTGCCCCATGCGATCGATAAAGATGAAAAACGGATTCGAAATAGACCTCGACGGTGACCTGCTCCAGATCGTGGAATCGCTGTTCCGGGAGGTGGCGGTGCGCAAGGAGTTCGAGCACACCTACCACGACATGAAGAGCGAAATCGAGAATCTGGTGCAGCAGATGAGCGACGAGGACCGCCGGGCCTACCTGGTGGAGGCCCTGTTTCTCAACTCGGTGACCTACGAGAATGAAATGATCGACAGCTTTATGAAGAATCTGGACAAAAGCTGACGCGGCCGGTAACGGCCCGGTGAATACCGGGCCCCACTCCCCTGCCCCCGCACCTCCGCCGGCATTCCCACCGACTCAAGAACACGTTCCATGGTGCCGATACCTTACCTGGCTGGAAGGGGCGGTTCATTCACACAGATTCAAGCGCTGAGACTCACCCGGATACCGGGATTTTATTCACGGGTACTGCTCACAGATCATGATCACATCGACCCAGCTGAAGGTATACAGCCGTCCTTTCCGGCCGCTTTTGTCCGGCGGAAAAGAACAACCGCGGACTTGCCTTTTGTGGCTCGAGGTGTTAAATTTCAGAAAGTGCAATTGCGGCAGCCGATTGATGGTAAAGGAATTAGCTGAGGCTGCCCACCACACCGCCACCGTCTGCCGGTTTTCGGGCGTAGCGCTGAAACCGTCTCGGAGCGGATGTCTCGCAGTTCTACCATGAAAAACTGGGTCATCAGCAGTTCAGAGGACCTGCCCACCCTCCCTTCCCTCGGCATGGCGATCAAGGAGCACTCGCTCTCCGGCGACTGCACCATGGAATCGCTGCGCAGCCTGGTCTCCCGCGATCCGGCCGCCGCCCTGCTGGTGCTCCGCGAAGCCAATTCCAGAGCGTACGGCCGGTCGGGGCAGGTGGACAACCTCAAGGAAGCAGCCAATCTGCTGGGAATCAAAAGCCTGCGCCCGCTGCTGCTGGGGCTGCCCTTCATCCCCTCGGACAGCGCGGGCATCTTTGGCCGCCGGCTGGACCTGATCCGTTTCTGGAACCACAGCCAGGCGGTGGCCCGTCTGGCCTCCATGCTCTGCGGCGAGAACGCGCCGGAACTGGCCGGGCCGGCCTATCTGGCCGGTCTGTTCCACGATGTGGGCAAGCTGGTGATCCGCTTCCGCTACCCCAACCGCAATGCCGAAGGCGGTGCGCGGTTGCAGGGCGACCGCCTGGCCGAGGTCATCGGTGAGCGCAAGTCCCTGGGCGTGGACCACGCCGAACTGGGGGCCCGGTTGCTCTCCACCTGCCACCTGCCGGCCACCATCGTGCAGAGCGTGGCCCGGCACCACACCGGGTTCGACGACGAACCGGGCAGCCCGGTCAGTTCGATCAGCAGGATCGTCTACCTGGCCAATCGCATTTCCTACCAGTTCGACATGGGCTGTGTCGCCGTGGACCCCCGGCCGGCACTCACCGAGCAGGACTTTTCCATCATCGGGCTTTCGCTGGATGAGGGGCGCACCGCGCTCCAGCGCTGGCGCCAATCGATGGAGCGGATGGTCACGGTCACCGACATCAGCCCCTCCAGGGAAGTCACGCTCGAGGTGCTGCAACAGGCCAACTTCGAACTGGGTCGAATCAACACCTCTGCGGCCCGGCGGCAGCGGCGAACCGTGGCCGACCCCGGCATCCGCACCGACCTCCTGGAACTGGCCGCGGAACTGGCCGGCTGCCGGGAAGCCGAAGAGACCCTGCGCCTGGTCAGCGGATACCTGATCCGTTCGCTGAAATACGCGCGAGTCGCGGTCACATCATCCCCGGAAGACGATGGCGCACCCGACCTGGAGGCACGCCGTACCGACGATGGAGAGATGGTGGTCCGGCCCGGCGGAGGTGAGCTCAGGCTCCACCGGCCCGGTCTGCGTTTCCGGCACGCCGACGCCCTGGCCATCGACGGGTTTCCCGCCGTGACCCTGGCGCTGTGGGATACCGATGACGCTGCAGCACCGGTTCCGGCCAGCCTCGAACTGGAGCGCAGCAAGCTGCGGGGGCAACTGCTGGGTCTCTGCCGGCGCACCCTGGAACGGATCATTCAGGACGAGCGGTTCCGGGACGAGCTGGCCCGGGCCAGCCTGCAGATCGAACAGCAGCGCACCACCAGTTCCCGCGCCGAGGAGCGCACTGATTTCAGCCAGGAGATCCTGAAGAAGGCGCCCATCGGCCTCTTCTCCATCGACATGGAAGGATATCTGACCAGCGCAAACCCGGTCTTCCTCTCCATCGCCGAACTCCGCGAGGTGGAAGACCCCCGGGTGGTCAACGTCCTCCAACTGCCCTCGGTGACCAGAAGTGGACTGGACAAGGAACTGCTGACCAGCCTGCGCACCGGCAAACCGTTCGAGCTCACCGGGCTGAGCTACGTATCGCCGTCGGGCCGGGACTACGTCCTGCGGGTCCAGATCGTGCCCCAGGAAGGCAAGGAGACCACCGGCCTGATCGGCATCGTGGAAGACATCACCCTGCGCAAGAAGCTGGAGCAGAACCTGATCCAGATCGAACGCCTGCGCGCCCTGGGCGAGATGGCGGGCAGCGTGGCCCACGACTTCAACAATCTCCTCGGGGCCATTCTGGGCAACGTCCAGCTGCTGCTGAGCCAGGAGGAAAACAAGGCCATTGCCGGCAAACTCACGATTATCGAACGGTTGACCGTTGAAGGGGCGGAAAAGGTCAAACGTCTGCAGGAGTTCACCCGCATCAGGCGCGACCGCAGCCTGGAGATGATCGACGTGGAGCCGGTGCTGGCCGAAGCACTGGAGCTGATCAACTCCCGGGCCCAGACCCAGAACATCAAGATTGAGCTGACCCGCGACCGCCGGAAACTGCCGCCGGTCCAGGGCAATGCCGCCGAGTTGCGCGAAGGCTTCTTCAACATCCTGATCAACTCCATCGACGCCATGCCGGAGAACGGCAAGCTCACCGTGAAGAGCGAGACCGACCGCTCATCCATCACCCTGACCTTCCGGGACAATGGCTGCGGCATGCCCGAAGAGGTCCGCCAGCGGATCTTCGAGCCGTTCTTCACCACCAAGGGCCCCCAGGGCAGCGGCCTGGGAATGAGCATGGTCTACGGGATCATCTCGCGGCACAAGGGTGAGATCCAGGTCAGCAGCAGCCCGGATGCGGGAACCACCATCGTCGTCCACCTGCCGGTGCGGGAAGGGCCGGCGGCGGAAGCCGGCCCGTCTCAGGTGCAGCGCCCCCTGGCCGAGCAGGGGCCCTCCTCGATCCTGGTCATCGATGACGAAGAGGTGATGCGCAACGCGCTGGCTGACATCCTCAAGATCGGCAACCACCAGGTGAAGACGGCCGCGGACGGAATGAAAGGGCTGGAGCTGATGCGCCAGGAGCGCTTTGACATGGTGATTTCCGACCTGAGCATGCCCGGGATCAGCGGCCTGGAAGTGTTGAAACAGGTGAAAAAGGAAAAACCGGATATGCCGGCGATCCTGATCACCGGCTGGGGGCTGGAAATGGACCCCGATGAAATGAATGCCGCCGGAATCGACAAGGTGATCCGCAAACCGTTCCAGCTCAAGGAAGTGCTCAATCTGGTGGCGGAATCGATCCACCGCTCCGCAACGCCCGGCACCACAAGCTGAACTCACTCGCCGGCAGCTTCGCCCCCCTTGGGCCCCGACTCTTCTTCGCGGGCTTTCCGCTCCAGTTGAAGCTCACGTTTGATTTCGGCGTTCTGGCACCCCGAGCGCGAGGGCCCGAACATGTCGCCGTCTTCCAGCAGGGCCAACCCCGGGCAGCGGTAGCAGAGCACGTAGAGGTCGCAGTCCGAACAGGTGTCCAGGTCCTTCATCGTGGTCTTGCGCAGCTTCTGAAACAGCTCGGAGTTGTCCCAGATCTCGCGCAGCGGCTGCTGGCGGATGTTCCCCGCCGACACCGGCAGGGCCACGCAGGGCAGGACGCTGCCGTCGGCGTCGATGTGCACGAAACTCAGACCGGCCTTGCACATCGGCATGTCCCGCGACTGGTTCATGGCGTCGGAGTACATCGAGGTGCCGAGCATGATCGTGCCCGGGGCGATGCTCTCGTCACCCAGCAGCGCTTTCATGTCGTCCTTCTCGATTCGCCGGTCGGTCACGCTGCAGTCCCCCCCGGTCTTCGGCGTCACCAGCGGATCGGCGAAATGGGTCACGCCCAGCTCCTCGAAGAGCTCCCGGATCCTGGGGTAGCTCTCGATGTTGTCCTTCATCAGGATGGTCTTGCCCTTGACGTTGATGCCCCGTTCCAGCATCAGCCGGATCCCCTTCAACGAACGGGCGAACGACCCCTTGACCTGGGTCAGCTTGTCGTGCAATTCGGCGTCGTGTCCCAGCAGGGTCACCTCCACCCGCCAGGGGCTCACCGCCTTGAGCTGGTCAGCGATCTCCTCGTTGATCAGGTTGGCTTCGGTATAGATGACGATGGAGAAGTGCAGTTCACGGGCGTAGTTCAGCAGTTCCATGAAGTCTTTGCGCATGAACACTTCGCCGCCGGTGAAGGTCACTTCGAGGCAGTTCAGTTCGAAGAGTTGCCGCAGGACGCTCTTCGCCTCCGCGGTGTTCAGCTCCCCCTCCCCGGAGAAATCGTCGATGTAACAGTGGACACAGCGCTGGGCACAGCGCTTGGTCACTTCGAACATCGCCCGTCCAGGAAAGAAGATCTGCTTCTTTTCAGTAACCTGGTTCATCTGCTCCCCCCTCGCCCCGCCGGCGTCATATACCTGGAAAGGCCGGCCCGGTTTCCTCCCGGCCGGCCCGTTCATCATCCAGTGCTCATTCGGACCCCGCAATTATATCACGAGCCGCTCCGGGCCAAAAAAAATCGGCTCCCGGCCGAAACCGGGAGCCGATGATCAATGCGTGGTAGCGGGGGAAGGATTTGAACCTCCGACCTTTGGGTTATGAGCCCAACGAGCTACCAGACTGCTCCACCCCGCATCAGGAACAGCGCCTCCGTGGCGCCGTTTTTCGACCGTTTTCCGACGATCGAGGCCAGACTTTACCACCTTCGCCCCGGTCAGTCAACAGGACCGGCCACCGGGGGGGCTGCCCCCGCAACATCGGCCGGCCCCCGGGCCTCGAGGTCCGGCGGAGTGGGCTCTGCGGTGTGCAGACGGTAGACGATTTCGCCTTCGCGGACCAGGTCCAGCTCCTCGCGGGCGATCTTCTCCTGCAGCGGCTGATCGTCCTGGCCGGCCCGGGCCTCCGCCTCCAGTCGGTCCAGACGGTCCTGCTGTTCCAGCACCTCCAGCCGCAAACGCTGGTGGCGCTCCTGCTGCCGCTGCAGATCCAGCAGGCCGTCCCGGCCCACCACCGCGGTGACCAGCAGGGATACCGAAGCCAGGCCGATGGTCACCAGGAGCAGCTTGAACCAGACGGGCAGCTTCTGCGGTTTTCGCTTCAGCGTCACCTGTCCGCGTCGCGCCATCCGTAGCACCTCCATCAACGGGACCTGCTACCGCTTGAGCCTCGGAAAGGCGTCAAAACCGGCGTAGATCCCCTCACCGCCCAGCTCTTCCTCGATGCGCAGCAACTGGTTGTACTTGGCCACCCGGTCGCTGCGGCAGGGCGCACCGGTTTTGATCTGTCCGGCGCCGGTGGCCACCGCCACATCGGCGATGACCGTATCTTCGGTTTCTCCTGAACGGTGTGAGACAACGGCAGTGTATCCGGCGCGGTGCGCCATTTCAACCGCCTCGAAGGTTTCGGTGACCGATCCGATCTGGTTCAGCTTGATCAGGATGGAGTTGGCCACCCCTTCGCTGATCCCCCGTTTGAGCAGCCTGGTGTTGGTGACGAAGTTGTCGTCGCCCACCAGCTGGATCCTCCCGCCCAGTTCACGGGTCAGCAGGGCCCAGCCCTCCCAGTCGTTCTCGTCCAGACCGTCCTCGATGGAGATGATCGGGTAGCGGTCCACCAGTTCCCGGTAGTAGGCCACCATCTCCTCCGACGACTTGCGGGGGTTCTCCTCGGCCTCCAGGTGGTACGCTCCGTCGCGGAAGAAGCTGCTGGCCGCGGCGTCCATGCCGAGGAAGACATCCTCGCCGGCCTTGTACCCGGCACGCTTGATACCCTCGAGGATCACTTCGAAAGCTTCGGCGTTGGAGCCCAGGTTGGGGGCAAAACCGCCCTCGTCCCCCACAGCGGTGGAGAGGCCCCGCTCCTGGAGCACCTTTTTCAGGTGGTGGTAGATCTCGGCCCCGGTGCGCAGGGCCTCGCGGAAACTTTCCGCACCCACCGGGAGGATCATGAACTCCTGGATGTCCACGTTGTTGTCGGCGTGCTCTCCGCCGTTGAGGATGTTCATCATCGGCACCGGCAGGATCCGGCTGCTGAAGCCGCCGAGATAGCGGTAGAGCGGCAGGTCGAGAAAACTGGCCGCCGCCCGGGCCACGGCCAGCGATACGCCGAGGATGGCGTTGGCCCCGAGGTTGCCCTTGTTCTCCGTCCCGTCCAGCTCGCCGAGCATGGCGTCGATGGTCACCTGCTCGGTCACCGGCATCCCCTCCAGAGCTTCGGCGATGATGCCGTTGACGTTGTCCACGGCGCGGGTCACGCCCTTGCCCAGGTATCGTTCCATGTCGCCGTCACGCAGCTCCACCGCCTCGCGCTCGCCGGTGGACGCGCCGGAGGGAACCGCCGCGCGGCCGATGATGCCGTTCTCCAGGTAGACTTCCACCTCCACCGTGGGGTTGCCCCGTGAGTCGAGGATTTCCCTCGCCATCATTTCTTCTATCAGATCCATTATCCGGTCCTTTCTCTCTGTTCTCTCTGTTTGTGGAGCAGGCCGCCTCCGGCCTCAGGATTTGAAAATGTACTCGCGGCCCCAGTTCATCAGCGTTCGCAGTTCACCGCGGCTGGCCGCTTCGCCATAACAGCGCACCAGCGGTTCGGTACCCGAAAACCGCATCAGGAACCAGCTGCCGTCGTCCAGCAGCAGTTTGATCCCGTCAAGGTCCACCACCCCGGCCACCTTGCGGCCGTTGAAGGTTCGGGGCGGGCGGCGCAGCTTGCGCACCAGCCGTTCCTTCAGCCGCGCGGTGAGGTTGAAATGGGTGCGCACGCTGTGCAGCGGCCCCACTTCCTGGTGCAGCGTTTTGAGCATGCTGGTCAGGCTCTGCCCACCCCGGGCAGCCATCATTTCGGCCACCAGCAGGCAGGCCAGAATACCGTCCTTTTCCGGAAGGTGCCCGCGGATGGTCAACCCCGAACTCTCCTCACCGCCAAAGACGAGCTTGTGGCTGTGAAACAGGCTGCCGATATACTTGAAACCCACCGGTGTTTCGGTCACCGTGCAGCCGTGCTTGGCCGCCACCCGGTCCAGCAGGTGCGAAGTGGCCACGGTGCGGGCCACCTCCCCCTTCCACTGCCGCGTTTCCAGCAGGTAGTCCAGCAGCAGGGCCAGAATCTGGTTGGCCGTGACGAAGCGGCCCCCGCGATCGACGATACCGAAGCGGTCGGCGTCGACGTCGGTGGCCAGCCCCAGGTCGATCGATTGCTCCTTGACCAGCTGGCGCAGTTCCTTGAGGTTTCCCGCCTTGGTGCCCGAGAGATACCCTCCGAGGTACGGGTCGCGGTAGTTGTGGATCACCGTCACCCGGCACTGTTTATCCAGCAGGATGTGGTCCAGGTAGTCCCGGGCGGTACCGAACATCGGGTCCACGGCAAAGGTCAGGCCGCTCTGTGCGATCAGCGGCAAGTCCACCAGGCTGGAAATCGATTCGATGTAGTGGAGGTGGGGGTCCACCAGTTTGACGTACTCCAGCTCGGGGTAGTAGCCGTCGAACTGCAGGAATTTCTCCAGCACGCGGAGTTCCCGCTCCACGGCCTCGGTGATCTCGGGCAGGGCCGGTGCGCCGTCGGCGCCGGAAAATCGCAGACCCTGGTACTGCGGCGGGTTGTGGCTGGCGGTGAAATTCACCGCCCCGTGGGCCCGGCGGCGCAGCGTTTCAAAGGAGATCACCGGCGAAGGGGTGTCCCGCTCGCAGAGAAACGAGTGGACCTTGTTGTGCGAGAAAACACTTGACGCCTCACGGGCGAAGTGCTCGGAGAGGAAGCGGGTGTCATAGCCGATGACCACCCCCGAACCGCCGTCTCCGTTCTTCTCCATCAGGTTGGCGATGGCCTGGACCACCAGCCGCACGTTGCGGAAGGTGAAGTCCCGGCCGATGACGCCGCGCCACCCCGATGTGCCGAAAGTGATCGGTTCGTTCATGGGAACTGCCTCGCCGGACCGCCGGGGTTCGTTACTGTATTCCCTGGAGAATCTCCAGCATCCGGTCCTTGTCGATAAACCCGATGACCCGCTGCTCCTGCACCAGGTTCCCCGAACTGTCGTAGAACACGATCAGGGGCAGCCCCCTGATATTGTATTTCGCGGACAACCGCTTGACCTCGTCGGTGCTGGTGGTGAAGTCGATCTTGGCGCTGACGAAGCGCTCCAGCTCCGCCTGCACTTCGGGCGTGGAGAAGGTGAAGGCCTCCAGTTCCTTGCAGGCGGCGCACCAGTCGGCGGTGAAATCGATGATCAGCGGCTTGCCCTCTTCGGCGGCCCGCTCCAGCGCCTCGGCCTCGCCGTGCAGCCAGTCCACCCCCTGGTCCGCAGCCTCCGCGGCCCCGGCCGCTGAGAGACCAGGCCCGGAAAGGTTCATCGGCGGCAAAATAAAGCCGTGGACCAGCAGGGTCCCGATGATCAGGTAGGCGCCCACCAGCACTCCCAGGACGCCGATGGTCTTGCGAAAGCCCCTGGCCCAGACCTGCCCGATCCCCATGGGCGGCTCAGCAGCGCTGCCGGGCCAGCCGGTGACCAGACCGGTGAGCAGCAGGAACAGCCCCAGCAGCGGGGCAAAGACCCCGTCCGGGGTCAGCGGGCGGATGTAGTAGAAGGCCACCAGGATCATCAGCACCCCGAAGATGTTGCGCACCGCGACCATCCAGGTGCCCGACTTGGGCAGGTTGACCAGAATCCCGCTGAACGTCCCGATGACGATGAACAGCAGCCCCATGCCGATGGCAAAGGTGAAGAGCAGCAGGAAGCCGAGGAGCATCGACTGGCTCTGGGCCACGTAGGTCAGCAGCACCACCAGCACCGGCCCCACGCAGGGCGAGGCCACCAGACCGGTGATCGCCCCCATCACCAGCACGCCAAAGACACCCTTGCCCTGGTAGCCCCCCAGCTTGGTGGAGACCGAGGTGGGCACCTGGAGCTCGAAGGCGCCGAACATGGCAAAGGCCATCACGACGAAGACGGCGGCGATGCCGCCCACAACCCAGGGGTTCTGCAGGATGGTGCCGAACACAGCGCCGGTTTTGGCGGCGGCCATGCCGGCCACCGCGTAGGTGATGGCGATTCCCAGGACATAAAAAAGCGAGAGGATGAAGCCCTTGAGCTTGCCGCCGGCGGACTTGGCCCCGATGACGCTGATGGTGATCGGGATCATGGGATAGACGCAGGGGGTGAGCGAGGCGGCGATGCCGCCGAGGAAACAGAAGAGCAGGGCCAGGAAGAGGTTGTCCTGGTCCAGGGCGCCCTGCAGGCCCTCCGCGTTATCTTCGGGTGCGGCCAGATCGGCCGCGCCGCTGCCGGCCGCGGTTTGCAGCGCCGCTGTGGCGGCGGGGTCAATGGTGATCTCCACCGGGACGTCCACGGTGGTGGGCATCAGGCAGTAGGATTCGGTGCAGGTCTGGAACCCCAGCACCCCGGTGAGGGTCACCGGCCCGTCAGCCACGCCGGACCCGGCGGCCACCGGCAGCCGAAAAATCACCTGGCCCTGGTAGATCGAGACCTCCTGCTCCATGATCTTGTCGAACTTGGTGTCCGCTTCGGGCAAGACCGGTTCGCCGGCGATGAAGCCCTCGGCCTCCTTGAGGGCCAGGGTAACCTTGTCCTGGTAGAGGTAGTAATCGTTCTCGATCTTCACGGTGAAGACCAGCTGCAGGCTGTCTCCGGGAGCGAGCCGCTCAGGCGATGCCACGCCGGTGATGGCCACCGGATCGACATCGAAGTCCTGGGCCAGGACAGCGGGGAAGCAGCACAGCACAAAAATCACACTGAGCAGAGCGGCCCGCAGCGCCCCCTCCGTGACGTGCCGGGAACCACCCACTGCCTGACGGGGTGAATACGGGCTTTCTTGACAACCTACCAACCGTTTCCTATACTCCATTTCGTTTTCCTTCGCTTCACGAGGATTGCATGAGCAACGCCTGCATCATCCTGACCACGGTCGGCTCCGAAGAGCAGGCCATCTCCATCGCCGAAGAACTCGTTCACAAGAAACTATCCGCCTGTGTAAACATCATCCCCGCCATCCGTTCCATCTATTTCTGGAAGGATGAGGTCTGTGACGACGAGGAACTGCTGCTGGTCATCAAGTCCATACCCGATAAATTCGAGGAAATCCACGCCGTTATTCGCGAACTGCACTCCTACGATCTGCCGGAGTGCATCGCCCTCGATCTCGAAAACGGCTGCCCCGAATACCTCGACTGGATCGTCCAGACCGTCACCTCGCCGGAGAAGGCTGCCGACTGACAGGGATTTGACCGCGAAAGATCCTAACATTTCACTGCCGATTTTCCAAGATCTCCCGGTGAACAAGACGACAATGGACCAGCGTAGCGCAGGAAAACTGGAGAGCATCCTCGACGCGGTGGGCCGTACGCCCCTGGTCCGGTTGAACCGGATCACCGGTGACCTGGCCTCCCCGGTCTACGCCAAGCTCGAATTCCTCAACCCCATGGGCAGCGTCAAGGACCGGGTGGCCAAATACATGATCGAGAAGGCCGAGGAGGACGGGCGGCTGCGGGACGGCCAGTTGATCATCGAAAATTCCTCGGGAAACACCGCCCTGGGCCTGGCCATGGTGGCCATCCAGAAGGGCTACCGGCTGAAAGTGGTGGTGCGGGACAGCATCAGCCCGGAAAAAATCAGCCAGCTCCGCGCCCTGGGGGTGGAGGTCCACCAGGTGGACAGCACCATCCACCCCGATGAACCGGACAGTTACAACAACATCACCCCGCACCTGGTGGCCGACACGCCGGGCTGCTATTTCCCCGACCAGCACAACAACCGGGAGAACAACGACGCCCACTACCACACCACCGGGCCCGAGATCTGGTCCCAGATGGAGGGGCGGATCGACTACCTGGTGGCCGGCATCGGCACCGGAGGCACCCTCTGCGGGGCGGCCCGCTTTCTCAAGGAACAGGACCCGAAGATCCGGGTCATCGCCGTCGACCCGCTGGGCTCGGTGTTCCACGACTACTTCCACACCGGGAAGCTGGTGCCCTCCCGGCCCTACCAGGTGGAGGGCCTGGGGGACGAGTTCATCATCGGCACCATCAATTTCGACGTCATCGACGACATCTACCAGGTCCGCGACGAGGAGGCCTTTGACTGGACCCGCAGGCTGGTCCGCGAGGAAGGGATCATGGCCGGCGGATCGAGCGGCGCCGCCATCTGGGGCGTGATGAAACTGGCCCGATCCCTCGAGCAGCCGAAACGGATCGTCACCATCTTCCCTGACGGCGCCTCACGCTACCTGAGCAAACTCTTCCCCCCGGACGGCGACGACTGATGAGCGGCGAGGCCACCCCCACCCTGCTGCACGTGGTGCTGGTGGAGCCGGAGATCCCCCAGAACACCGGGACCATCGGCCGGGTCTGCGCCGCCACCCACGCCATGCTCCACCTGGTGGGCAAGCTCGGCTTCTCCACCGACGACAAGCACCTCAAGCGGGCCCAGCTGGATTACTGGCCGCACATCCGGGTGGAATACCACGACACCGTGGAAGAGGCCCTCTCCCCCGCCGACCCCCAGCGGGTCTTCTTCTTCTCCTCCAAGGCGGACCGCTCCTACACCTCGGCCAGCTACCGCGAAGGCGACTATCTGGTTTTTGGCAAAGAATCGGTGGGCCTGCCCGGGGAGCTGCTGGAGGCCAACCGCGAACGGACCTACGCCATCCCCATCTTCGGCCCGGTGCGCAGCATCAACCTCTCCAACGCCGTCTCGGTGATCGTCTACGAGGCCTTGCGCCAGGTGGGCCGGGTCTGAACCGCCTACCAGATACCGGGGATGAAGCGCCAGGGAACGGTCTGACGGTAGGCCTGGTATTCGGGGTCGCCCATCAGCAGCTGCTCCTCGTAGACCGAGCGGTAGTAGCTGAGCAGGATAAAGGCGGCGAAAACCAGCAGGTTGCGCAACGAAGGGTGGACCATCACGAACCCGAGGTCGATGATGAAGTAGGTGCCGTAGGCCGGGTGGCGCACCAGCCGATACATGCCTCCGGTGCGGATGCCGCGGTTGGAGGGGACGATGCCGAAACTGCGGCCCAGGGAGGAGACGGCGATGACGGCGAGGAGCACCCCGGCCACCATCACCCAGCTCCCAATCTGGATCAGCAACGGTGAGCCGCCGGTGGTGGTAGTAAAGACGTAGCCGATCAGTGTGCCGCCCACCGCCGCCGCCCAGGGCAGGAACTCGCTCGAGGTCTCCTTGCTCAGCTTGCGGGAGAGGAAGAAGAAGGTCAGCAGGCTGTTGCGCACCAGCAGCAGCAGGATGCTGAGCAGGCCGGGCTGGGCGATTTTCTCCTGCCAGCCCGCGGCCAGGGGCCAGCCCAGTATGTCGAGTACGGTCCTGAAGTCCCGCTGCACGTAGTAACCATACAGACAGGCCACGGCCACGCTGGCCAGCAGGTGGAAAAAGATCCGCGCCCCGCGGGAACGGGGCGGTTGGAGCCGCGTGCTGCCGTCCTCGGTCACCCTTGGTCCCCCGCCGCAATCGGGATCAGTCTTCCTGGTCGTGGATCGTCTTCAGTTCGAGGATCTCGAAATTACGGGTCCCGCCGGGGGTGTCGATCCGCACCTCGTCGCCTTCGGACTTGCCGATGAACCCGCGGCCCAGCGGCGAGCTGGTGGAGATCAGCCCCTTTTTCAGGTCGGCGTCCTCGGGCATCACCAGGGTGAACTCATGCTCTTCGTCCTTCTCCACGTCGAAGACGTTCATCCAGGTGCCAAAAGCCACGCGGTCGCGGGGCAGGCGGTTGACGTTGAGCATGGAGAGCTCCTGGAGCCGTTTGAGCAGCTGCTCCAGACGGGCCTTGAGAAACTCCTGGCGCTCCAGGGCGGCCTTGTATTCGGCATTCTCCGAGAGGTCGCCCATGTCGGTTGCTTTCCGGATCTCCTTGGGCAGGATGACCTTCAGCTCGTGTTCGGCTTCCTTGAATTCCTTGTCGAGCCTGGCCGTCAGCTCGTCGATCATTTTCGCCACGGTCGGTTCCTTTCCGTGATTTTCTATCGAGATGGTGATCGGGCAGCGAGGTCAGTCCAGTTGCCAGACCACGTCGCCCCCGACGATGGTGGTCACCGGCCCCCCGGTGAGTTCCATGCCCTGGAACGGTGTGTTGCGGCTCAGCGACTTCGAGGTTTGCGCATCCACCACCGCCGGCCGCTGAAGGTCGATGATGGTGATGTCGGCATCGGCCCCGCTGGAGAGCGTGCCCTTGTCCAGGTTGAAGATCGCCGCCGGGGCGGTGGTGAAACAGCGGACCATGGCCGGCAGTTCCAGCACCCCGCCGTGGACCAGGCGGTCCAGGGAGAGGCTCACCGCTGTTTCCAGCCCGATGATGCCGCAGGGTGCGTTGTCGTATTCCAGTGCCTTCTCGTCCGGGTGGTGCGGCGCGTGATCGGTGGCGATACAGTCGAGGGTGCCGTCGGCCAGCCCCTCCAGCATCGCCTCCCGGTCAGCCTTGCACCGCAGCGGCGGGCTCATCTTGGTGTTGGGATCAAACCCCAGCACCGCCTCGTCGGTGAGGCTGAAGTGGTGGGGAGAGACTTCGGCGGTGACCCGCACACCGCGTTTCTTTGCCTCGCGCACCAGGGCCAGGGCGCCGCGGGTGCTGAGATGCGGAATGTGCAGCAGGCCCCCGGTCATCTCGGCGAGGATGATGTCCCGGGCGATCATGATCTCCTCGCCGGCACCGGGCAGACCGGCCAGGCCCAGGCGGGTGGAGATCTCACCCTCGTGCATCGACCACCGGGGGACCAGGGTGGGGTCTTCGGCGTGGTTGACCACCGGCATGCCCAGCATGGAGGCGTATTCCAGGGCCCGGCGCATCATGTGGCTGGAGACCACCGGCAGGCCGTCGTCGGAAACGGCGACGATGCCCGCCTCCTGCATCTCGCCCATCTCGGCCAGTTCCTTGCCCTTGAGCCCCTTGCTCACCGCCCCCACCGGAAAGATATTGACCACCGCTTCGCTGAGCGCCGTGGAGACCACGAACTCCACCACCGACTGGTTGTCGATGGGCGGATTGGTGTTGGGCATGCAGGCGATGGAGGTGAACCCCCCGGCAGCCGCAGCCAGCGACCCGCTGTGGATGGTCTCCTTGTATTCGTAACCGGGCTGGCGCAGGTGGGTGTGGATGTCGATGAACCCGGGACAGACCACCTTGCCCGTGGCGTCGATCACCGTGGCCCCCGGGGTGTCGCCCAGGTCCGCGGCCACCGCCTGCACCTTGCCATCCTCCACCAGCACGTCGAATGGACCGTCAACGCCGTTGGCGGGATCGATCACCCGGCCGTTGTTAATTCTCAACTTCATCTTCTTCCTCTCCCCCTCCGATCAGCAGATAGAGGGCGGCCATGCGCACCGCCACCCCGTTGGTCACTTGCTCGAGAATCACCGAGTAGGGGCCGTCGGCCACCTCGGAGGCAATCTCCACGCCGCGGTTCATCGGCCCGGGGTGCATGATGATCACATCGTCCCTGGCCAGCTGGACCCGTTCCGCAGTCAGGGCGAAGAGGCGGAAATACTCCTTGGCCGACGGGAAGAGCGAGAGTTTCATCCGCTCCAGCTGCACCCGCAGCATCATCACCACATCGGCCCCGTCCAGCGCCTGATCGATGCTGGTGGTGGTCTCCACCCCCAGGACGGCGGCGTACGGCGGCAGCAGGGTGGACGGCCCGCAGAGGATCACGCTGGCCCCCAGCTTGTTGAGCAGGAAGATGTTGGAGCGGACCACGCGGCTGTGCGCGATGTCGCCGACGATGGCCACCCGCAACCCGTCGATCTTCTTCTTGTGCTCGCGGATGGTGAAGGCATCCAGCAGGGCCTGGGTCGGGTGCTCGTGGGCCCCGTCCCCGGCGTTGATCACCGAAGCACCGGTGGCGCCGGTAATCATTGCCGCCGCTCCGGCGCAGGCGTGCCGGATGACGAACACGTCGGGGTTCATCGCCTCGAGGTTGCGCACGGTGTCCAGCAGGGTCTCGCCCTTGAGCACCGCGCTGGTGGAAGCTGAGAAATTCAGTGAGTCGGCGCTGAGCCGTTTTTCTGCAATCTCGAAAGAACTCCTCGTTCTGGTGGACGGCTCGAAGAAGAGGTTGATCACCGTCTTGCCCCGCAGGGTGGGCACTTTCTTGATCGACCTGGTGGAGATCTCCTTGAAGGACTCGGCCGTGTCGAGGATCATTTCGATCTGCTCACGGTCCATGGGCTCGATGCCCAAGAGGTGATTGATTTTCGCAGGCATTCGGGCTCACTCCTCCACTGTACGCAACTGAACTTCTTCCGCCCCGTCCACTTCCTCCAGCATCACCTTCACCGACTCGTCGGCGGTGGTGGTCAACTTCAGCCCCACGTAGTCCTCCCGGATCGGCAGCTCGCGCAGCCCGCGGTCCACCAGCACGGCCAGCTGGATCGTCTTGGGCCGGCCAAAATCGATCAGCGCATCGAGGGCGGCCCTGATGGTGCGCCCGGTGTAGAGCACATCGTCCACCAGCACCACCTTCATCGAGGTGATGCGGAACGGGATCTCGGTCTTGCGAATGATCGGCTGCGGCCCCACCGCGGTGAGATCGTCGCGGTAGAGGGTGATGTCGAGGATGCCCACCGGGATCTCGATCCCCTCCCGCTGCTGTATCTTTTCCGCCAGCCGCTGGGCCAGGTAGACACCGCGGGTCCGGATCCCCACCAGCACCAGGTCCTCGGTCCCGTGGTTGGCCTCGAGGATCTCCAGTGCGATACGGTCCAGGGCCCGGTCGATTTCCGACTGGTCCATCAGTTTTGACTTCAGTTCTATCCTGGCCATGATCGCGTGATGTCCTTTCCCCAGACGCAAGGCCGCCGCCACCCGGACACAAGGAAACCCGGTGGCCTGTGGCCCGGGTGATTGACCCGGACCGCGAGCGGCAGCATCTCGTCGCTGTGTCTGTAAGTTCGTGATACCCGGAACGAACCGGTCCTGCAGCCCGATCCGCGTGCCCGTTCAGGGTGTTTCATGGTACACACCGCGCCTGCGGAAAGCAAGAAAAAGCCGACGCTGTTTACTCGATCACCGGCGTTCTGCTACCATCTCCCTGCGGACGGACAGCGGGAGAATTCTCGAGATGATCGTGGAGCAGAGCATGACCAGCCAGATCTGGACCGTGAGGGAAAACCGCCTGCTGGGCGGCGACTGCGGACGTCTGCTGGTGGAGACCAGAGCCGACACCGCACCCCCGCCGCGGCCGGGGCAGTTCTACATGGTCCGCCTGGGCCACGGCACCGCCCCCCTGCTCCGGCGCCCGATCAGCGTCTGCACCATGCGCATGGGCATCAACGATGCGGGCAACAACCCGATGATCAGACTGACCTTTCTCTACAAGGTGGTGGGCAGCGGCACGGCGATCATGGCCCGCCTGCAACCGGGCGAGCCGCTGGACTGCCTGGGGCCCATCGGCGAGGGGTTCACCATCCCCGGACCGGCAGCGGAGCCACGCTTCCGCAACCCGGAACTGGCGGTTATCGTGGCCGGCGGCATCGGTGTGGCCCCCTTCCCCATGCTGGTGGACGCCCTGCAGCGTGTCGACGTGCCGGTGAGGCTCTATTTCGGCGGCCGCAGCGAACAGGATCTGGTGGAACTGGACGCCTTCGTGTCACGGGGCGTGGAATCCGTCCTGGCCACCGAGGACGGCAGCTGCGGCGAGAAGGGATTCGTCACCGCGCCCCTGACCCGGGACATCCCGCAGATGCCCACCGGCAAAACGGTGGTCTACGCCTGCGGTCCCAACCCGATGATGACCGCGGTGGTGGATATCTGCCGCGAGCACCGGTTGCCGGTGGAGATCTCGCTGGAGACCCGCATGGGCTGCGGCCTCGGGGTATGCCTCGGCTGCGTGGTTCCCGCGTCCGCACCGGCGCCCGACGGCTCGGCGGTCTACAGCCGGGTCTGCACCGAGGGACCGGTGTTCAACGGGGAGGAGGTGGACCTTGGCCTCTTCCAGTAGTCACGGCCCGGACCTCGGGGTGGACATCGGCGCGCTGCACCTGAAGAACCCGGTGCTCACCGCCAGCGGCACCTTTGGCTACGGGCTGGAGTTTGCGGACAAGCTGGACCTCAACCGCCTGGGCGGCGTCTGCGTCAAGGGGCTGTCGCTCAAACCCCGTCCGGGGAACCTGCCGCCGCGGATCATGGAGACCCCGGCCGGGATGCTCAACGCCATCGGCCTGCAGAACGTGGGGGTGGCCTACTTCATCAGCGAGTATCTTCCCCGGCTCCGCGAGTACGACACCGCGGTGATCGCCAACATCTTTGGTGAAACGGTGGAGGAATACGCCGCCGTTGCCGCCGCCCTGGAAAAGGCCGAAGGGGTGGCCGCGGTGGAGATCAACGTCTCCTGCCCCAATGTGACCAGGGGCGGCATCGCCTTCGGCAACGACCCGGTGATGCTGAAGAGCGTGGTGCAGGCCGTGCGGGAAGCCACCAGCCTGCCGGTGATCACCAAGATGACCCCCAATGTCACCGACATCGTCCTGCTGGCCCGCGCCGCCGTGGAGGGCGGGTCCGACGCGCTGTCGCTGATCAACACCCTGCTGGGGATGAGCGTGGACATCGAGACCCGCACCCCCCACCTGCGCAACGTGGTGGGCGGGCTTTCCGGCCCGGCCATCCGGCCGGTGGCCCTGCGGATGGTGCACCAGGTCTACCGGGCCGGCCTCGGCGTGCCGCTGATCGGCATTGGCGGGATCGCCGCCGCCGAAGACGCGATCCAGTTCCTGATCTGCGGGGCCGACGCGGTGCAGGTGGGCACGGCCAACTACATCGAACCGGACGCGGCGGTGAAGGTCTGCGAGGGAATCAGCGCCTATCTCGAGCGAGCAGGGCATTGACATCGGTGACCGAGCTCACCGGGACATTGAAGCTCCCCTGATCCCCCAGCCGCCGGCATCTCCGGGCGGAGCCCAAGTGAACCGCATCCGCACCATATCCACCGTCCTCCTGCTGCTCCTGCTGGCCGCCCAGCTGTGGCTCTCCGGCTGCGGGACCAACAAGAAGCACTCCTGGCCCGAGGAGGAGGAGGGCCTGGCCTCGTGGTACGGGCCGGGGTTCCATGGCAAGACCGGCCGCGGACGGCAGCCGCTACAACCAGCGCAAGCTCACCGCGGCCCACCGGGTGCTGCCCTTCGGCACCCTGTTGCGGGTGACCAACCTGGAGAACGGCCGCACGGTGAAGGTGAGGATCACCGATCGTGGCCCCTTTGTTGAGGGCCGGATCATCGACCTCTCCAAAAAGGCGGCCAGAAAGCTGCAGATGATGGACCAGGGTGTGGCCCGGGTGAGGATTAAAGTGCTGCAATGGGGGGACGGAGCGTGGGGGCCGGGTCACTGAATGGTTGAAGGCGTCAGCAGAATCAAGCGGATCTCGCCCACCAAACTGGTGGGCCTGCCCCTGGGGCTGCTGCTTTTCCTCCTCCTGCTTCTGCTGCCGCCGCCGCAGGGCATGCCCCCGGCGGCCATGCGCATGGCCGCGGTGGCCGCGCTGATGGCCGCCTGGTGGATCACCGAGGCCGTGCCCTTTGCCGCCGCGGCCCTGATCCCCCTGGCCGCCTATCCCCTGCTGGACATCCTGCCCTCCCGGCAGACCGCCGTCTGCTACGGCGACAAGAACATCTACCTGCTGCTGGGCGGTTTTCTCATCGCCGTGGCCATGCAGCGCTGGAACCTGCACCGCCGCATCGCCCTGGCGGTGCTCTGCCGACTGGGCAAGACTCCCTCACGGCTGGTGCTGGGGTTCATGCTGGCCACCGCCTTCCTCTCCATGTGGATCTCCAACACCGCCACCACCCTGATGATGCTGCCCATCGCCATGGCGGCGGCCGGCGGCCTCACCGGGGACGGCGAGGAACGCGGCCGGAACAACCGGCTGGGCACCTGCCTGATGCTGGCCATCGCCTACTCGGCCAGCATCGGCGGCCTGGGCACGCTGATCGGCACGCCGCCCAACCTGGTGCTGGCCGGGGCGCTGAAAACCATTTACCCCGACGCACCGGAAATCGGCTTCGTCCGCTGGATGGGGGTGGGCCTGCCGCTGGTGGTGGTTTTCATCCCGCTGGTCTGGCTGCTGCTGACCCGTCTGCTGCACCCCCCGGGAGCAGCCGGCGAGAACTGCGACCCCGAGGTGATCCGGCAACAGCAGCGCCAGCTGGGGCCCATGGGCCGCGGCGAGGGGCTGACCCTGGCCGTGTTCGTCACCACCGCCCTGCTCTGGATCTTTCGCAGCCCCATCGACATCGGCCGGCTGCACCTCCCCGGCTGGTCCCAGCTCTTCCCCAACCCCGCGGCGGTGGACGACTCCACGGTGGCCATCTTCATGGCCGTGCTGCTCTTCGTCCTGCCGGTGGACCTGAAAAAGGGTGTCTTTGTCATGCGCTGGCGCTGGGCCGCCAACATTCCCTGGGGGGTGCTGATCCTCTTCGGCGGCGGTTTCGCCCTCTCCGCCGGCTTCCAGGCCAGCGGCCTCGACCAGTGGATCGGCAACCAGCTGGGCGTGCTGCGCGGAGTGCCGGTGGTCATCCTGGTGGCCGCCATCTGCCTGCTGATCACCTTCCTCACCGAGGTCAGCTCCAACACCGCGGTGAGCAACCTGATGATGCCGGTGCTGGCCGCCACCGCGGTCTCCATCGGCGTCTCACCGCTGCTGCTGATGGTGCCCGCCGCCTTCTCCGCCTCCTGCGCCTTCATGCTGCCGGTGGCCACACCACCCAACGCCATCGTCTTCGGCAGCCGCCTGGTGCGCATCCCCCAGATGGCCCGGGCCGGCCTGCTGCTCAACCTGATCGGCGTGGTGCTGATCACCGCCCTGGTCTACACCATCGCCATCCCCCTCTTCGGTATCGTCCTCGGCGAGGTGCCGGCCTGGGCGCTGGTACCCTAACGCCGCGGAGCCCTGCCGATGGAGAACAGCAGCTACGACTTCCCGCCCTACCGGCCCCCTTCCGAGGCCGGCTCGGCCCTGATCCGCCTCTCCCGGGGCTGCCCCTGGAACCGCTGCCTCTTCTGCACCATGTACCGGGAAAGCCGCTTCGAGGCCCGGCCCACGGCGGAGCTGCTGGACGAGATCGACCGGGCGGCGGAGATCTTTGCCGGCGCCGCCACCGTGTTCCTCGCCGACTCGGACAGCCTGGTGCTGAAGGACGCGGAGCAGTTGATCGCCCGGGTGAAAGAGCGCTTCCCCGAGGCCCGGCGGATCACCTCCTACGCCCGGGCCCGCACGCTGAAGATGCTGGGGCCGGACAAGCTGGGCCGTCTGAGAGCGGCCGGGCTGACCAGGGTTCACGTGGGCCTGGAATCGGGGGATGCGGTGACGCTGAAGTTCCTGGCCAAGGGGACCACGCCGGAGCAGATGGTGGCCGGTGGACGGGCGGCCAGGGAGGCGGGGCTGGAACTCTGCTACTACGTGCTCATCGGCGCCGGCGGCACGGACCGTCTGAAGGAGCATGCCCGGGAGACCGCGGAGGTCTGCAACCGGGCGCGGCCCCACTTCATCCGCCTGCGGACCCTGGTGGCCCAGAAAGGGTCGGCGCTGGACGAGGCGCGGACCGCCGGGAGCTACCGGCCCACGTCGCCCCTGGAAAAGCTGGAAGAGGTGGAGCGTTTCATCACCGGGCTGGATCTGGAGGCGTGCGAACTGGCCTCGGACCACTTCACCAACAACATCTGGCTGGAGAGCCGGGTGGTCTACAGCGGTCTGTTCGGCCGGCTGCCCGATCAGAAGATGGAGATGCTGGACATCCTGCGCCAGACCCGCCACGTCCTGGAGACGGCGCAGGGCCGGGTGCGGGATATCACCATGCTCTACGATCGCGGCCTTATCGGATCGCTCTGAGAGTGGCGTTCACACAAAGTAGACGGCCTTGGCGGCTTCCAGATCCCGGTAGAGGGCCGCGGCCTCATCCCCGCCGCTGTTCGCCTCTTCGGCCACCTGGGCCACGGTGCGCCGTCCGTCACAGGCCTGGACCAGCCGCAGGCCGCTCTCACTGAGGTCGATATCCGCCAGCTGCTTCATGCCGTCGCGAAAGACCAGCCGGCCGCCGCTGGCGCTGCCGAAACCGCCGTCCCCGTCACCAGGGGCCACCATCTCCAGTTCCACAAAGGGGACGAACCGGGGCACGGCACCCAGCAGTTCCTCGCCGCTCCGCTGCGGGACCCGGGGCCGGTAGTCCTCCCGGCAGGCAAAGAACTGGTAGAGCACGTGGTGCGGAATCAGCAGGTCGGCCAGGTGCCAGCGCTGTTCCATCGACAGCCTGGCGGCACGGTTCCGGAGTTCGGGATCGGGGAGCCAGTGGGCCGGGTCCCAGAGGTAGGACGGGTGGAAACGGATGATCCGCAACCCGGCGTCACGGGTCAGGTCCTGCAGCTGGGGAATGGTGTAGCACCGTTCGCTGGCGTGGAGGAAGGTGTCGACGATTTCCTGGTCGGTGTTCACCAGACCGGCCACCTCGTGCTCCAGGTGCCCGGCCTGGGCCAGGCTGCCGAAGAGCCGTTTGGCCACGGCCAGCCCCTTGCCGAAATCGTTGCGCTCCTCCTCGTCGAGGATCAGCTGAATCGCTTCCTGGAAATGGCTCACCCGGGCCCGGGCCTTTTGCGAGTAGAAGGCCAGAAAGATCAGGCCGTCGGGGGTCAGACGCTGAACGAGGTGCCGCAGGCCGGTGAGCGGGTCGGAGAGGTGGTGCACCACGCCTTCGCTGGCGATGTAGTCGAAAGGGCCCTCGTCGGCCAGGGCCTGGGGGTCCATCAGGTCCACCTGGCGAAAACGAGCGTTGGTCGCCCCGCGCTTTCGCGCCCGTGATTCGGCGAGAAAAACCGACTTTTCGCTGAGGTCCACCCCGAGGATTTCCACCTCGGGGTTGCGCACCGCGTAGCGGTAGGTGCTGTTGCCGGTGCCGCAGCCGCCGTCCAGGGCCTTGCCCCCGGCAAACGACTTGTAGTGCGGGTGACAGACATAGAAGTTGTATTCCAGCCGGTGCATCGGGCCCATGGCCGCCAGTTGGGCCTCGCTGGGCATCTCGGGCATTTCGAAGTTGGGCAGCGGAAACGCGGTGTACATCTGCTGCACGCGTCTGGTGATCTCGTCCATGAATGGTACCTGTTATCCCTCGGTTTCCGGCAATTGAATCTTCAGTCGAACTCGCGGTGCGGGCTCCTTCCCCGCCGCGGGCGCCATTCTACCCCGAATCCCCGACCAGGCTGAAGAGGTCGTTAAAAAAATCCGGGTACGACTTGGCCACGCAGTCCGGATCCTTGATACGCGTACCGGGCAGGCGCAGGCCGGCCACGGCAAGGCTCATCGCCATCCGGTGGTCATTGTATGTCTCCACCGCCGTCCCGGCCAGCCGCGTTCCGCCGTCCCCCTCGATCACCAGCCCGTCCTCCGTCTCCTGCACCAGGCCGCCCAGCCGCCGCAATTCGCGAGCCAGGTCGCCCAGCCGGTCGGACTCCTTCCACCGCAGGTGGGCGGCGCCGGTGATCCGGGTCCGGCCACGGGCGAAGAGGGCGGCCACGGCCAGGGTGGGCACCAGGTCGGGCATGCGGTTCATGGAGACCTCCAGCGGCCGGAGCGGCCGGGCGCCGCCCCGCACCTCCACCCAGCCGGGGCCGCTGCGCACCGCACAGCCCATGCGCTCCAGCAAGCGGACAAAGTCCATGTCGCCCTGCAGCGAATCATCCGGCGAGAGCGGCGTGCAGCGGACCACGCCTCCGCAGACGGCCGCCGCGGCCCAGAAGTAGGAGGCCGCGGAAGCGTCCCCCTCCACCACCAGCTCCCGGGAGCGGTAGCGGGACCCGGCGGGGACCCGGAACACCCCCTCCCCTTCCAGTTCAACGGTGACGCCAAAACGGGCCATCAGGGAACAGGTCATCTCCAGGTAGGGACGGGAGGCCGTCCGTCCGCCGGCCAGGGTGAGGGCCAGCCCGTGCCGGAACCTCGGGGCGGCCAGCAGCAGGGCACTGGCGAACTGGCTGCTGAGGCCGGCGTCCAGGGTGACGGCCCCGCCCTCCACTCCGCAGGCCTGCAGCACCAGGGGCAGATCGGCGCCAGGGACCGGGCGCTGAATATCGACCCCCAGGAGTTGCAGCGCCTCCACCAGCGCCCCCATGGGGCGCCGGGAGAGCCGTGGGCCCCCGTGGAGTTCACGGCGGCCGTTGCCCAGGGCCAGCAGCGGCAGCATGAACCGGGCCGTGGTTCCGGATTCACCGGCATCCAGCGGCCCTGAGCTGTGGGGCGGATCATCCCCCCATCCACGCACCTGGAATTCCCCTTGCTCCCCCACCATGGTCACGGCCGTTCCCAGCCGGCGGAGGGCATCCACGGTCCGGCCACAGTCTCCGGAGAGTGACGCACCGCTGAGCCGGGTGGTGCCGTCCGCCAGGGCACCGAGCACCAGCCCCCGGTGGGTGATGCTCTTCGAGCCGGGCAGCCGCACCTCACCCCGAATGCCATCCAGAACGGCTGGCATGACCAGGCTTTTTTGCGACCCGGCTGTTCCGGTCATCACTCTCCTCCCCCACCGCCCACGGCCCGCAGAATGTCGAGCATCGCCCCCGGGGGAGGCTTGACCCCGGTGAACAGCCGGAACTGCCGCTCACCCTGGCAGGCCAGCATCTCCAGCCCGTCCAGCGTGGGGCAGCCCAGACGTCTCCCGGCAGCCAGCAGCGGGGTCAGCGGCGGGTGGTAGTTGAGATCGAAAATGGTGGTGCTGTTGTCCACCAGCTGGAACGAGGGCAAGCGGTCATCCGCGGATACAGCGGTGGTGTTGACCACCAGGTGGAAACCCGCACCGTGAAAATCGTCCAGACCACCGCCCTCACCGCCCCACTCCCCGGCCAGCTTCGTGGCCCGGGAGACGGTGCGGTTGGCCACAGCCAGCCGCATGCCCAGCCGGTCAAGAGCCAGGGCCGCGGCCCGGGCAGCACCCCCGGCGCCGATCACCAGGGCCTTCTTCCCCTGGAACGGACCGGCACCGGAGCGGCGCAGGGTGGCCAGCACCCCGTGCACGTCGGTGTTGTAGCCCCGCAGTTCTCCGGAACGGCGCCGGACCAGGGTGTTCACCGCCCCGGCCCGGCCGGCGCAGGAGGAGAGCTGGTGCACCAGCGGAATCACGGCCATCTTGAACGGGGCGGTGACGCTGAGCCCGCCCAGGTCCAGGGGAAGGTCCCCGGCACTGAACCGGTGCAGCAGACCACGCAGTTCGGAAGAGGCGGCCGGAAGGGGCAGGTAGCAGCGGTCCAGACCGAGACGACGGTAGAGCCGGTTGTGGATCAGCGGTGACAGGGAACCGGCAACCCGGTCACCGAGGATGCCGGTGCAGCAGGTATCCCGGCCCAGGTCCCTGGAGCGGTAGATGCCGAGCAGCTGGTCCACGGTGAGCTGGCCCGGAGCCACCGGGGTATCCTGGGCCGTGGACGCATAGACCAGGGCTGAACCACGGGAAAAGGCGAGGATGCGGGTAAAGATACCGGGGCCGCCCATGCAAAAAGCGGAGAGTGGGGGATCTCCCGGACCGATACGCCCGGAGAGTTCCTCCAGCTGTTCGAGGAAGCGGAACCCGTCCTCCAGGCAGCGGGCCGTGGGCACCAGCTTCACCGCCGCGGGGGCCAGGGAGGCCAGCTCGCGGTAGAGCTCGGTCAGCGGCCGCGAAAACGGACCGGAGCTGTCGTGCTTCGAGAGCATGAACCGCGTGCGGGAGGGCCATCCGGTCCGCTGGATCAGCGATGCGGCGTGGTCCTCCAGGTCCACCAGGGCAGCCCCGGACCGTGCCGCCCGCTGCAGCAGCTCCAATCGTTCCTCTTCCGATCCGCTGAACCGGCCACCGTCCTCCTGCCGCCGGCAGGCCACCACCACCGGCAGGTTCCAGCCGGAGACCCAGGCCTCCAGCCGGCCCGGTTCCTGCAACAGGTCCAGGCGCACCTCCACCAGGTCAGCGGCGGTGGAGAGCGCGGCCCTCAGCGGCTGCAGGCCGTGGACCCGGCCGCCGGGAAGGCTGACGCAGATGGCCTGCTTCATCGAGGAGGGGTTGAACACCTCGGGCACCTCATCACTCCTCTTCCGCTCAACTGTCCAGCGGTCAGGAGAGGGCATCTTCCGCCGCCGGCCCTGCCGAACCTCTGAACTGCTCGTCGTGGAGGCGGCGGAACAGGCCATCGGCGGCCAGCAGTTCGCTGTAGGTCCCGGCCTGCACCACCCGTCCCTCCTCGAGCACCAGCACCAGGTCGGCCTGCTGCACCGTGGAGAGCCGGTGGGCGATGATGAACGCCGTGCGGTCGGTCATCAGTTTTTCCAGGGCCAGCTGGATATACCGTTCGGACTGCGAGTCGAGCGAGGAGGTGGCTTCGTCAAGGATGAGAACCGGCGGGTTCTTGAGGATCGCCCGGGCGATGGCGATGCGCTGCCGCTGCCCGCCGGAAAGGCTCACCCCCCGCTCCCCCACCACGGTCTCGTACCCTTCGGGCAGCCCTTCGATGTAGTC
Source organism: uncultured Acidobacteriota bacterium (assembly GCA_963836075.1). Taxonomy (GTDB): domain Bacteria; phylum Acidobacteriota; class JAQAZP01; order JAQAZP01; family JAQAZP01; genus JAQAZP01. The sequence continues at coordinate 69,194 of CAWIIB010000001.1, read as the reverse complement.
GTGGATATAGGCCGCCCTGGTGGCGGCAGTCACTTCATCCAGGCTGACGTCCCGGCCGAAACGGATGTTCTCCAGCAGGCTGTCGTTGAACAGAAAGGTCTCCTGGTCGACGATGCCGATCCGCCGGCGCAGGGAGTCGATGGTGACGTCCCGCAGGTCGCGGCCGTCGATCTCGATCCGCCCCTCCTGGGGGTCGTAGAAGCGGCAGAGCAGGTTGACCATGGTGGTCTTGCCCGCGCCGGACGGCCCCACCAGGGCCACCGTCTCCCCCCGGCCAACCTTGAATGTCACCCCGTGCAGCACCGGCCGTCCTTCCTCGTAGGCAAAGGTCACTCCATCAAAATCGATCCCCCGCGCCACACCTTCGATATCAACGGCGCCGGGGCGGTCGGTCACCTCGGGCCGGCGATCCAGCAGATCGAAGATCCGGTCGAAGGCGGCCAGGGCGCCCTGAATCTGGACGTTGATCTGGATCAGCCCGGTCATCGGCCCGATGAACATCATCAGCAGGACGAAGAAGGCGAAGATGCTGCCCCAGTCCATCAGTCCCTGGGCCTGGAGCCGCGCCCCGTACCAGAGGATGCCCACCGTCCCGGCGGTGATCACCAGCGAGGCCACCTGGGCCTGGAACGTTCCCAGCATCACGGCCCGCACGCCGAGGGAGACCAGCTGCCGGGCCAGCTGACGGAATCCCTTTCTTCCGCCGCTCCTCACCGGTGAACGACTGCACCACCCGGATGCCGGTGAACGATTCCTGGAGGTAGGAGGAGACCTCGGCCATCTTCTCCATTCCCAGACGGCTGATCCGGCGGATACGGAAGTTGAACAGCCGGACGTTGAGCACCATCGGCGGCAGGATCAGCATGGAGAAGAGGGTCAGCCGCCAGTTCATGTGCATCAGAGCCCGAAGAAGACGATCACGGCGAAAATGTTGGTGATAAAGCTGAGGAAGGTGGAGGTGAGCATGCTCTGGATGGTGCCCACGTCATTGAGGATCCGGGACATCAGCTCACCGGTCTCCCGGCGCTGGTAAAACTTGAGAGAGAGTTGCTGCAGGTGGTCGAAGAGCTGTTTGCGCACATCGAAGATCAGCAGTGCTCCGACCTTGCCGAAGAGCCAGGCCTGGAGCAGGGAGAGCCCGGTGCCGGATCAGGGCCACCGCGATCATCACGGCGATGAGCAGTTCGATCATCAGCCAGCGTATCGCCGGTGGCAATGATCCGATTGAGATAAGCACCGCCCAGCTGTTCGGGCAGCTTGGAAACCGACTCCGACTCCCCGGTCAGCACGTTGATGAAATCGCGCGGAAATGGCCACCGGCATCAGGGAGATCAGGGTGCGCGCCCAGCATGCAGGCCAGCATCACCGCCATCCGGCCCTTGTATGGTCGGGCGTAACTGAAGATGCGGATGAGTTTCTTCATCCGCACATAGTATTCGCCGCGTAATGACGGGTCAAGCGACCCGGTCCGTGCCGCGTTGATCGGCCCGGAGCCCTTCCGCTATACTCCGCCAGAGGAGACGACCATGAATACCGGCAATGCCATTCCAGATCTTTCACACGCCGAGCTGGTGATCAGCAACGCATCGCAGTTGCTCACCGTACCGCTGGATGTTCCCCACGGCGCCCCGGCCGAAGAACGTCTGGGTCTGGTGGAAGGCGGCGCCCTGGTGATCAGCGGTGGAGCGGTCTCCTGGGCCGGTCCGTCCGATGATCTGCCTCCGCAGCCGCCGGGCCAGTTCCAGGGCACGTGGATCGACGCCGGCGGCCGGGCGGTGATCCCCGGACTGGTGGACTGCCACACCCACCTGGTGCACGGCGGCTCCCGGGAGCGGGAGTTCGAGTGGCGGATCCAGGGCCGCAGCTATGCCGAGATCGCCCGCGAGGGCGGGGGCATTCTCAGCACGGTGGCCTCCACCCGGGCGGCGACGGCTGAAGAACTGGTGGCCAGCGGCCTGCAGCGTCTGGACGAATGCCTGCGCCAGGGGGTGACCACGGTGGAGGTGAAGAGCGGCTATGGCCTGGAGACCGCCACCGAGATCAAGATGCTGGAGGTGGCCGCGGAAATCGGACGACGCCACCCGGTGGATGTGCTGGCCACCTTTCTCGGCGCCCACGAGGTGCCGGCCGAATATCGCGTGGAGGGTGGCAAGCAGCGCTACCTCGACCTGGTGATCGGAGAGATGATTCCCGAGGTGGGCCGGAGAAAACTGGCGTCCTTCTGTGACGTGTTTTGCGAAACCGGCGTCTACACCCGCGCCGAGGCCGAACGGGTGCTGCGGGCCGGCCTGGACCACGGCCTGCGGCCCAAGGTCCACGCCGACCAGTTGTCCGACACCGGCGGCGCCGCTCTGGCCGCTGACGTGGGGGCGGTATCCGCCGACCACCTGGAGTTCACCAACGAGGGGGGGATGGATTCCATGGCCCGGGCCGGCGTCAGCGCCGTACTGCTGCCCGGCTGCGTCTTCTTTCTCGGCGCCGGGCCCTTGCCGGATGCCAGGCGGATGATCACCATGGGCCTGCCGGTGGCCCTGGCCACCGACTTCAATCCCGGGTCGTGCATGACCCAGTCACTGCCCCTGGTGCTGACCATGGCCTGCACCATGATGCGCATGACTCCGGCAGAGGCGCTGCTGGGCGCTACGCGATACGCCGCGGGCGCCCTGGGGCTGGAAGGGGCCATTGGATCGTTGAGCCCCGGGGCCGCCGGTGACGCCGTGATCCTCGACGCCCCGGACTACCGGACCCTCTGCTACCACTTCGGCAAGACCCACGCGGAAACCGTGGTCAAGCAGGGCCGCGTGGTTCTGCACGACGGCCGGCTGGTCTGACCGCTCACTGCTGCGGGTACTGCGGTTCGGCCGGCAGTTCGAAGGTGTCGCCTTCTTCGGCCCACCAGGTGCGCCAGCGCTGGGCGGCGGCCTTTTTCTCCTCGTCGGTCCCGAACACCGACCAGTCGAACGACGTGCCGGTGGCCATCTTCAACGCCTCCACCGCCGCATCGCGCACTCCCTGGGTCCGGTCGCCGCTCCCTGAATAGAACGTGGAACCGACCATGAAGTCGCGAACCAGGATCGAGGGAACCCCGATGCCCGCACTGTCGTCCAGCATCCCGAGCAGCGGTTCGATCACTTCCTTGCCGCCCACCTCGCCGAGCATGCGCACCGTTTCCGCCCGCTCATCCGGGTTGGGGTTCTCCAGCCCTTCGAGGATACCGTCAAGAACCTGGCGGTCGCCCTGCCGGGCCAGCGAGATCCGTGCCGCGTAGGCGATCCAGAACTCGCCCTCCTCCATCTGCTTGCGCAGCGCCTTGCGGGCCACCGGGCCGCCGATCTTGCCCAGCGCCTCCATGGAGGCCATCTTCATATCCAGGCCGCCGCTCTCCAGCAGCACGGCCAGCCGGTCAGCCGATTTCGTGTCCTTCAGCTCGCCGAGGGTCATCACCGAGGCCACCCGCACGTTGGGATCGGTGGCCTCCTCCAGCTCACGGCGGATACGGCCGAGCACCGACCGGTCTTCCAGCACGCCCAGCACCTGAATCGCGGTGCTCTTCACCGCGGTGTTCTCACTGTCCAGCAGGGAGAGCACCCGGGAAGCGGACCCCTGCGCGTTCATTTCCGCCAGCAGGGTCAGCACCGAGATCTGCAGGTTCATGTCGTCGGACTCCAGCAGCGGGTAGAGCGCATCCAGCGCCTCCGGGTCCTCCAGCAGGCTGATGGCATAGATGGCGGCATTGGCCACCTGGGGATTGTCGTCCTCCAGCCAGGGCGCCAGCTTCTTCCACAGACCAGGCTGCGGCAGGTTGCCCAGGGAGAGCAGGAGGTTGATCCGGGTCTGGTCGTCGGTCGACTCCTGCTCCAGCATCTCCAGCAGGTAGGGGTTCACCGAAGCGTCACCGAAGCGGCCCAGCGCGCCGATCAGCGCCGCCCGCAGCTCGGGGTCCGAATCGTCAGCGGTGAGCAGTTCGATCAGGTCGGGCAGCGCGCCGGTGTCGCCGATCTGGACCAGGGCCTCGATCACCACGCCGCGGGCCCGGGGGTCGCCGCTGTCCAGCGTGTCCAGCAGCATGGCCACCGAGCCGGAATCTTTCAACGCGCCGAGGGACCGGATCACCTGGACCATCAGCTTGTCTGCACTGCCCTCGTACATGCTCCTCAGCATGGCCACCGCTTCCGGCCCGCCGATCTGACCCAGGGAAGAAGCGATCTGGACCTGGAGGTCCAGCGGGGCATCCTTGCCGAATTCATCGAGCAGCGCCACGGCGCCGGCGTCCTTCAGCTGGCCGATGGTGCGCACCGCATCCTGACGGGCACTGGCGGAGAGATCGGGCCAGGTTTCGCGCAACAGTTCCATGACCTGGCCGGTGTCGAACTTGCGCAGGATGGACATGGTGTAGCGCCGCACCTGGGCATCGGAATCGTCCAGCAGCGGTTTGATCCGCTGCAGCGACCCCGGATCGGCCAGCTGGCCGAGGACATAGAGCGCCGAGATGCGGACATTCCGCTCTCCCGGACCGATCAGCAGGTACAGGGTCTCCAGGGCGCCGGCCGCACCGATCCGGTCGAGGGACTCGATGGCCGCCACCCGGATATCGGTGGCCGCATCCTCTTTGGCAATCCGCTCCAGCTCGGGAACCAGCCCCGGGTTCTCCAGCCAGCCGAGGCAGAGAACCGCCATCAGCCGCAGCTCTTCGTCGGGGTTCCGGGCCAGGTCCAGGAAGTCATTTTCCGCCGCCGGCAGGCTGCGGGCCGCAGCCACCGCCATGGCCGCCAGGCGGCGCTTGCGGTCGGTCTCCGTCCCGATGATCACCGGTTGCAGATACTGGTACAGGCCCTCCCGGGGCAAAACCTTGATCTCCTTGATCAGCTTCTCGCGGATCTCCCAGTTCTTCTGCACCAGAAGGTCGAGGATTCCGCTGATCTCGTCGGCGGTCGGTTCTCCGTCGGCCGCCATGGCCGGGACCGCCGCCAGGAGCAACAGGAGCAGGAGCGCAGTGGTCACGGTACGACAGTTCCGAAGGAATACGGTTCTGACGGGCGTATCGGTTTTCATGGACAACACCTCAGGGGAATGTATCGGGCAGGACCACCCAAATGCCGATTAAGATACTGATAAATTACAAGATGGGCGATTATAAGGAGTCCCCGGGACCGAGTCAAGATGCGTCGCGGCCTCGTTCTCATTCACCGGACAAGCCCCAGCGCCCTTGCGGAGCAAAAGAGGCGCCGGCGGTTTGACGCCGCTACGGATGATTCGCTATATTCAGCAGAGTGGTTCCGTTGACCCTGGCCGCTTCATATTCCGCACTGTTCACGGGAATCGAAATGACAATGGACGACAGCCCTGGTTCTCGCCCCCCGGCATTGCGGGACCTCTCCGCCGAGGAACGGTCGGGAACCCGGATCCTGGTGGTGGACGATGACGAGGTGATCCGCCAGCTGCTCAACGAGGCGTTGACCATGGAGGGCTACCGGCCAACCACCGTCAAGAGCGGCGAGGAAGCCGTTCGGATCCTGAAAACCAGCCAGTTCGACGTCATCATCACCGACCTCTCCATGCCCGGAATGAGCGGCCTGGAACTGATCCGTCAGACCAACGAGGAACACCCCGACGTGCCGAAGATCATCATCACCGGCGCCGGCACCCTGGAAGACGCCATCGAATCGATCAGGATCGGGGCCTACGACTACATTCGCAAGCCGCTCAATCTGGGGGAGCTCTGGATCGTTCTGAACCGCGCGGTGCGAAACCGCCGGCTGGTCCAGTCCAACCAGGAATATCAGCGCCAGCTCCAGGAGAGCAACCAGCGCCTGGAGCAGCGGGTCAGGGAGCGGACCGAGGAGCTGGTCCGCTCCATGCGTTTGAAGGACGACTTCCTTTCCCACCTGAGCCATGAAATCCTCACTCCCCTGGCGCCGCTGAAGGGCTACCTGTCAATCATTCGCCAGAACCTCGAGGACCGGGAGACGGTGATGGAAAGTCTTGACGCGGCCGGGCAGGAGGCCACCCGCCTCCAGGGGGTGCTGGAGGGCCTGATCGACCTCTCGCAGCTGGTGGCCGGCAAGGCCGAGGTATTGCGCATGCCCACGGACCTCAACGGGTGCATCGAGCAGGCGATTGAAGCGGGACGGGAGAGCGCTTCCCACAAGGGCCTCTCGCTCTCCCTGGATCTTGATCCGGACCTGCCGCCGGTTATCGCCGACCCGTCGAAGATCGAACAGATCATCACCAACCTGCTGGCCAACGCGATCAAGTTTTCCAGGGAGGGCGGGGCGGTGACCCTGGCCAGTTTCCGGCAGGAGGACATGGTCTGCCTCAAAGTCTGCGATTCGGGGATCGGCATCCCCGCGGAAAATCAGCAATACGTTTTTGACATATTTCACCAGATCGACGGCTCCACCCGGCGCCGGCACGGTGGCATCGGCATCGGCCTGTCCCTGGTCAAACAGCTGGTGGAGCTCCACGGCGGCACCATCGACCTGGAGAGTAAACCGGGAGAGGGAACGGCCTTTACGGTGCGTATTCCGCTGGATGGGGAATGAACATGTCTACTCGCTCAGTAGTGATTCCCTGGAAAAAACGTCCAGCGGAAACTTATTTCTCACTAGAAGAAACTCCTTTCACATCATCGCGATCGTCGTTACCATCCGGACCAACCTGGGGCACGGATCCGCCACACCAGAAAGACGCTATGCCCTGCGATGTAAGCCATTTGCAACGCACGATCGAATCCGTCGAAAAACCGGCCCTGCGATTTTCAATGGCCCAGAACCTGGCATAAAATTTGCTTAATTAACATTTCGATTTTTGAAGCGTTTATGGAGTTCGCCTACAGGTTTCTTGAAACGGTAAATATTTCATGCATAAGCTACATCACCTGACAATCTTGGCACTTTTGGCCTTGTTAATGATCCTGTTTTTCAGTACGCAAGCGGTGGGCCCCAACTACAACACCGATCTTGGTCATTTTTCCACTCCGGACCCGGCCCTGGATGGCGTGGCCTCCAATGGCCGTTCGATCTCCGATTCCCTGGCCCTGCTCACCAGCGGTCTGATCATGCTCATCTCGGCCTCCTTCCTCCGGCGGCTCTCCGGCTGATTCCCCTGTTTCCGGCGCCTCCAGTCCAGTCGGTGATGGTGCTGTCTTACTCCTGCGGGCTTGACGACTCACCGGCCCAGTCCTTATATTATTGGTGAGTCGCTCTAATCGCCCCGCCCCGAACAGATTTTCGAAGAACCCTCTTCGGTATGAATGAGGTCATTCCGTACCTGGGGAGACTACCTATCGAGGTGACCTTGTCCGCCGATTCGATCAAGCGCTACATCGTCGACAGCCCCCCCGAGGTGACCGCCCAGATCGCCGCCGGTCGTCTGGAGGAGATCAATGTCCTGCTGCGCACCAGCCGGATCACGGGTCTGGCCGTCGATCCGGAATCGGCGATCAACATCCTCCTCGATATGGCCCGGGAAATCCGCTGGTTCGACGGAGCCCTGCTCTACCTGGTGGACCCCGACCGCAAGGGGATCCTCGCCGCCTTCAGCCGGGGGTTCGAGGATCTGCCGTTGCCCGAGGACGCACTGTCCGCGGGCAATCACTTTCTCCAGTGGACCCTGGACCATGAGGCCTCGTTTCTGGTGCCCTCCCGCGACGGTGACGAAGCCACCTCCGGTACGCTGAAACAGTACGGCTCCCGTTCCTTCCTCTCCGTACCTTGTTTCACCGACACCAGACTGGCCGGGGCGCTCCAGCTGTTCAGCCGCCAGGCCGATTTTTTCCACCCCGATGACGTACGGCTCTTCCTGATTCTCAGCCAGCAGGCGGAAAAAGCGGTCACCGCGCTGCTGCGCGACCACGAGGCGGTTGACGACGCCGATGTCCGCCCGTGGAAGCGGATCGAGCACGACTACCTGACCCGTGAGCTGAAGCGCGAACACGGGCGGGCCCGGCGCTCCGGCAGCCCGGTGTCGCTGCTGCTGGCCTCGCTGATGCCCCCCGACGATGCGGTCCTCTCCTATACCTCCATGGATATCGAGAACCTGATGCGCCAGTTCAACCAGCAGCTCACCGGCAGGCTTCGTCCCGGTGACCTGGTGGCCCGCTACGACACGGGTGAGATGGTGGTGCTGCTTCCCGAAACCAGCGGGACTCACGCCCGCCGCGTGGCCCGCCGGCTGCGCCGGACCATCCGCCACGAACTGGGGATCGGGGATCCCCCGGTCCGGCCCCTGCTCACCTCGGTGAGCATGCCGTTGCCGGCCAACGGCCAGCAGCCGGATCTCTCGGTGGTGGAACACCTCCGCCCCCCCCTGCTGGAGCAGCAGCGCCGGCTCTGGAGCATTCATTCCGGGTCCCTGCCGCCCCGTCCTGCCGAGCCGCCATCCCGCCTGCACCGGGAGCAGCGGCATCTCTTCCGCCCGGACCTGGAGAAGATGGAACTGGCCGCCAACGCTTCCTTCAAGGTCGACCGGCTGCTCGATCTCCTGCTGCTGGTGGGCATGGAGAGCCTGGGCGCCGAACGCGGATCGCTGGTCCTGCAGACCCGGCAGGGGCCGCGGAGAAACCTGCTCAAACTGCAGGCATCGCGGGGCATGCAGATGACCGAGGATCCGTCGGAGGTGGATCTCGATCCCAACGAGGGATTGCTGGGCCACATTCTCGAAGAAAAACTCCCACTGTTCACCGAAGACGTGCGGCGGGATTTCCCCAGGCTCACCGGGCAGGGCAACCGCAACTACACCAACCGCTCATGCCTCTGCGTACCGGTGGTCAACCGGGGACAGGTCCTGGGGGTGTTCAACTACACCAACCGCAAACACGGCCTGGATCCCTTTGGCAAGGCCGACCTGGACCGGGTCAAGCCGCTGATCGATTCCGCCGCGGCGATCATCTCCGAAGGCCTGCGCTTCGACAGCCTGCAGCAGGACTTCATCAGCCTCGCCTCACTCTCCCTGGTCCGGATGGCCGAGGTCCAGCTGCCCTGGAGGGACGGCCACGCCCAGCGGGTCTCCACCTACTCGCTGGAGATCGGCCGGCACCTCGGTCTGCCGGAGAGGGAACTCACCGCACTTGAGCAATCGGCCATGCTGCACGACATCGGCATGATCGGCATCCACCCCCAGGTGCTGGCCCAGGAGCACCGCTTCAACCGCTTTGACCTGGAAATCATCAAGAGCCACACCTCGCTGGGCTGGAAGCTGCTCCAGGCCCTGCCCTTCGGCCGCACCGAGCGGGACGTGGTGCTGCACCACCACGAAAAGCTCGACGGCTCGGGGTACCCCGACGGGCTCAAGGGCACCCACATCCCGGTCACCGCCCGCATCGTGGCCGCGGCCGACATCTTCGACGCCCTGACCTCCCACCGGCCGCACCGCCCGGCCATGACCCCTGCCGAAGCCCTGCAGGAGATCTCCACCATGGCCGGTTCGCACCTCGACCCGGAGATCACCGCGGTCATGCCGCAGATCATCAGGCACCAGATTTGAGGCAGCACCCGTCGAAACCACTCAAGATTCTTGCTCTGCTACTCATCGGAGTGATCACCTGTACTGACACTCTACGGAACACTCATCGAGCCGTATCTCCTCGAGGTGCACCATGTGCAGATCGAGGATTTCACCCCCGGCGCAGTCTTGCGCGATCTGGTGGTGGTCCAGATCTCCGACCTGCACATGAGCAGCATCGGCCGGCGGGAGAAAAAGATCCTCGATCTGCTGGACGATCTCGACCCCGACGTCATCTTCCTCACCGGGGATTATGTGCAGTGGGACGGCGACTACGAGGCCGCCCTCGAGTTTCTGAGCCGGCTTCAGGCCCGGATCGGAATCTGGGCGGTGATGGGTGATTACGATTACAGCAACTCCCGAAAAAGCTGCCTCTTCTGTCACGAGTCGGGAACGGGCAAGCCGTCAAACAGCCACGCTGTCCGGTTTCTGCGAAACTCCGCCGAACTGGTCCGCCTCCCGGAGGGAGAGATCGTGATCGGCGGGCTGGATGAAAAGGATCTGGAACAGCCAACAGGGCCCAGACCCCACATCCTGCTCAGCCACAGCCCCCTCGCTTTCGACGCGCTGCCCGGGAAACCGGGATCTGCTGGTGCTCTCCGGGGACACCCACGGCGGCCAGGTGCCACTGCCCTCCCGGGTCTGGAGCCTGCTGGGCTACGAGAAATGCGCCGTATACGATCAAGGCCACTTTCGGACGGAGAGGAAACAGATGTATGTCAGCCGGGGGGTGGGCACCAGCCAGTTCCCGGTGAGGATTGGACGGAGGCCGGAGTTGGTGGTGTTGCATTTCGACCGCCGGTCAGACCGCAGGTCTTCATCACGGTGACGATAGCATTATGAACGATGGAAACATGACAGGCCGGTTATCGCTGCTGTTTCATCGTTCTGTTCTTGTGCGTACCTGCGGGCAGAACCCGCCATCGAGGGAAGAGATCCTCTTCGACTTCGAAACCGAGGAGGAACTGGATCGAATGTCTTGGAAGTGCCACTACTCTTTTCAGCCTGTCGAATGAGCATGTCACTCACGGCGAGAAAGCGCTGCACCTCGAACTCTTCCCCTCACGCATATCCCGGTTTCAACCCCTCGTATCCGACACTCCGACTGGCGGGGATTCAGTGCCTTCACCTTCGACGTATTCAACCCGGGCAAAGACAACCTGGAACTGGTGGTCCGGATCGATGACCGTGAGGACAAGCCGGAATACCGGGACCGCGTCAACCGTCGCGTCCCCCTCACACCGGGGCACAACACGGTGACCATCCCGCTGGACGGACTGATGGTTTCCGGAAAGCACCGAAAGCTGGATACCGGGTCGATTCAGGCGGTGGTGATTTTCATGGTATCGCCCGAGAGGAAGGTGGATCTCTACCTGGATCACGGCCGACTGATCCCCATTGATAGCCCGCAGGTCAACTGAACGGTCGACGGTCAGGCAGATTCCGGATGCCCCCGGTCTTCTGCTGATCAGCCCAGGTTCTCGCGATACCAGCCGATCGCCTTCTCCAGGCCTTCCTTGAACATGATCGACGGTTCGTAGCCGATCACCTTTTTGGCCAGAGAGACGTCGGCCAGGGAGTGTTTGACGTCGCCCGGACGGACATCCTGGTACTCGGCTTGAAGATCGCTATCCAGCAATTGCCGCAGCAGCGAGAGGATCTCGTTGAGGCTGACCCGTTCTCCACAGGCGATGTTGACCACTGCGCCACTGCATTCAGCGGCTGGTGCGTGGGCGGCCAGCCAGTTGGCATTGCAGACATTTTCAATGTAGCAGAAATCCCGCGACTGCTCGCCGTCACCGTAGACGGTTGGCCGCTGGTCACGCAGCAACCGGCTGACAAAGGCCGGGATCACCGCCGCATAGGCGCCTTCCGGGTCCTGGCGGGGACCGAAGACATTGAAGTAGCGCAGACTGACCGTTTCCATACCGAAGCCCTTGGCGTAGGCCCGCATATACGACTCACAGCTCACCTTGCCCGCCGCATAGGGGCTGATCGGCAACGGCACCATGCCTTCGTGCTTCGGTGACTCGACCTGGTCGCCGTACGCGCTCGAGGAGGCGGCAAAGACCACCCGCCTGACCCCGGCCGCGCGAGCGGATTCAAGGATGTTGACCGTTCCGTTGACGTTCACATCGTGGCTGGTCCCCGGATCTTCCATGCTCCGCGGCACGGATCCCAGCGCCGCCTGATGGAATACCGCCGAACAGCCGTCCATGGCGCGATCCACGGCGCTCCGGTCGCGGATATCGCCTTCAACCAGCACATATTGCCCTTCGATCCCGGCGAGGTTCTCTCTCTTGCCGGTGGCGAAGTTGTCGAGCACCACCACTTCCCCACCCTTGTCGAGGATGTAACGGGCCAGGTTGCTGCCGATAAATCCGGCTCCGCCGGTGATCAGATATTTTGCCATGGCATCAGGTTTCCTTTGCTCCGGTCGCACCGGTCAGGCACTGACGATCTTCCTGCGGCCGCGTTTGACATTCCCGGTGGCGTTGCGGGTATCGATAACCAGCTGCGCGTTGTCGACGATGAACTGGTAGTCGTATACCGAGTGATCGGTGCTGATCAGCACGGCATCGTAGCGCTTGAGCATCGCCGCCGTCAGCTTCTTCGACGTCATCTGCAGGTTGTATTCGCGCATCTTGTGCGTTTTCGGGCAGATAGGGGTCGTTGTAGTCGACCCGGGCGCCCTTCTCCCGCAGCAGCTTGATCAGCTCGAGGGACGGGCTCTCGCGCACGTCGTCGATGTCCTTCTTGTAGGCCAGGCCGAGCACCAGTATCCGCGACCCCCTAAGGGCCTTCTTACGCGGTCATTGAGGGCATCCATCAACTTGTGGATCACGAACTCCGGCATGGAGACGTTGATCTCGCCGGCCAGCTCGATGAACCGCGTGGTCATCCCGAACTGCTTGGCCTTCCAGGAGAGGTAGAAGGGATCGATGGGGATGCAGTGCCCCCCCAGACCCGGCCCGGGGTAGAACGGCGTGAAGCCGAAGGGCTTGGTGGCCGAGCCGGCGATGACCTCCCAGACATCGATGCCCATCCGGTCGAAGAGCACCTTCAGCTCGTTGACCAGGGCGATGTTGACACAGCGGTAGGTGTTCTCGAGGATCTTGCAGGCCTCGGCCGCTTCGCAGCTGGACACCGGGACCACCGTGTCGATGGCGATCTGGTAACAGGCCACCGCCGCCTTGAGCGAGTTCCGATCATACCCCCCGACCACCTTGGGGATCGTCCGGGTGCTGAAATCCTTGCGGCCCGGGTCCTCCCGCTCGGGTGAAAAGCCGAGGAAGAAATCCTTCCCCACCTTCAGCCCGGATTCCTCGAGCAGCGGCAGCATCACCTCCCGGGTGGTGCCGGGATAGGTGGTGGATTCCAGGACGACCAGCTGCCCGCGCCGAAGGTTCTCGGCAATGGTCCGTGCCGTGGCCTCGACATAGGTCATGTCAGGTTCGCGCATCCTGGTCAACGGGGTGGGAACGCAGATCAGGATGCAGTCGGCTTCCCCGAGCCGGGTGAAATCGGTGGTGGCATCGAAACGCCCGCTGCTGGACAATTTCCTTGACCGTTCGGGAGGGGATGTGGTCGATGTAGCTCTTGCCCGCCAGAAGGGACTTGACCTTTTTGGCATCCACGTCAAATCCAAGCACCTTCGCGCCGCCACCGGCAAATTCCCGCACCAGCGGCAGGCCAACATAGCCCAGCCCGACAATGCCGATCACGGCCTTGCGGGATTCGATCTTCTCCAGCAACTGTTCGAGCATTTCGGTCTCCGATTTGAAAGAGTTGAAATACCGTGTCGATTGGGCGGCCTCAGACAGCCCCCTCCCCCTTTCTCCTCTCCCATTCTTCCCACAGTGGAGTGAAGAATTCGACAAACGCCTCGGCTGCGAGTTTGCTGGCCTCGTCGTTCGGATGTGCGTCAGCCGGCTTGTCGACACGATACGCTTCCTTCAGCATATTGTCCGGACCGGCAAGGAAACCGAACAGGTCAAAGACGATGAAATTATCGCTAGACGATTCATCTCCGGTACTCCGCGAGGTATTCGTTGATCAGCCAGTCATTGAACTGTCGGGCCCGGGCCGCATTCTCAGGGGTGGTCTTTTCCGGAATCAGGGGAGGGGCCGTCAGATAGACGAAAAACGTGTCCCCCCTCTTCATCATTTCATGCTTCAGAGAAATGAAGGCGGACTGGTAAGTTGACCATTGTTTTAGGCGAAAGCAGCGGAGTCCGACTGTAACAGAGGATACATCCACGATATCACTGTTTGGATAGCAAGATTTGAACATCACGATTTCGTTTCTGGTTCCATCCGAATAGTATTGGTTTGGGTGCGACTTGAACGTGAGTATTTTCTCCATCTCGTTCTCGAACTTCGGCAGCCAGTCCACGAATATCGGTGTGCTGGCCAATATCGTCACCATATGTCGCACCGCTGACGAAAATACCGAGATCGAGCAATTGGCGCCGCAAGCCCCCAGCATTTAGAATGTTCCGCCCCACGGAATGATGCAGAAAGACCATCTTCGTTGGACACTTCGCGCCCAGTAGACTGGTCAGCTCCTCCACCGCCTGGCTAGATTTCTCCAATTCTCGATTCAAAGAAGTGATATGCCGTTTGGCGGAGAAAATACTTGCTCAATGAATAGACTCCGCAAAGACAGCCCAGAAACAAAATGAGGGTGAGCACCATCAGAATCTTGTTCATTTTTCGGTTTCCTCTTTTGTCCGGTTAACAAATCCAAATAAGTATCGCACATTCAACTACTAAAATTATACTGCGGTCTGGCTATCTTTTGAACGAGCACTTAAGTGTTCTCAAATGATACAAATATACGGTATCCTCCGCCCTCTCCGGTTAACAGGTAGAGGTGGACCCCATTCTTTGGACAGCCCTCAGGCCAGTTTAAGGTGGACTCCACGTTGTTGATCACGCCGCCATCCTCTCGGTGTAAGCCTCCATGGGCGTCTTGTCATCATCGAACAGTGGGTGGGGGCGGTCCTCATTGTAATGCTTGATCCAGGTCCCGATCTTCTTCAGGGCCTAGATGCCGTTCTCGAAACCATGCAGATAAACGCATTCGTATTTGAGAGAGCGCCAGAGCCGTTCGATGAACACGTTGTCCATCCACCGGCCCTTGCCGTCCATCGAGATCCGGACGTTGGCGGTCTTCAGCACGTCGGTAAAGCCATCGTCGGTAAACTGGCTGCCCTGGTCGGTATTGAAGATCTCCGGCGTCCCGTAACGCGCAGCGCCTCCTTGAGCGCGTCGATGCAAAAACCCGAGTCCATCGTGTTGGACAGCCGCCAGGAGAGCACGGCCGGGTCGACCAGTCCATGATCGCCACCAGGTAGAGGAAGCCGCGCCGCATCGGGATGTAGGTGATATCAGCGCACCAGACCTGGTTTGGCCGGTCGATCTTCAAATTACTCAGCAGGTAAAAGAGATGTGGACCCCAGATTTCATGGCTCTCCTAATCCAACACATACGTTATTGAATTTTGAATATGTTTCTTTTGGTATTAAACCTAGGGTGATCTCTTGTAGGGTCTCTTCGATTGCTTCACATGCAACGTCAATATTATTTTTGTTAATAATGTATGGTGGATGTATTCGTAATACTTCATTGTTTTGTCCATAATACCCAAAATAAATACCTTTTTCTGCACAACGCAATCCAACAAGACCCGCATTAATATTATCTTGATTACGAATCTCGACTCCTATCATTAAACCTATTCCTCTGACCCCTGCAATTAGTGGAGAAGATATTTTTTTCAACTTATTTAAATAATACGCACCGAGTTGCTCATTATTTGTAAGAAGATTATCCCTTTTTATAATATCAATGACTTTGGAGCAGACAGAACAAGAATATGGACTTGCAGAATATGTAAAGACATGTTGCCCCTTACGTAATGAATCCAGCACATCACCCCTTCCTATTACAGCACTTAGCACACCGTAACCAGCGCTTGTAGACTTCCCAATAACGACTATATCAGGTTTAATATCGACGTGTTCATATCCCCACCATTTACCGGTTCTGGACATTCCGGACTGGATTTCATCTATAATTACAAGTATCTCTTTTTGATTGCATAAATCAGTTAAGGTTTTCATGAATGCTTTATTTCCAGGATACATACCTCCATCACCTTGTATAGACTCCATAATCACAGCAGCAGGCAGATCCTGGTTTACATACTTAACAATTTCCGACAGAACGTTCTCTCCTTCGTCACAACTCTTTGGGTATGGAAACGTTATGAAATGGTTATCAAGTAGAAGCCCTTCTTGCAACGAGTCCCATTGTGTTGCGCTGATGGATAACCCGCATGAGCCATGGTAGGCTTTATCAAAGCAGATTACAACACTTCGGTTTGTATATTTTCTTGCCGCCTTAATCGAACATTCAATGGCATCTGACCCAGAAAGACCAAATATTACTTTATTTGAACCAGAAGATGGTACGATTCCTACTAATTTACTCGCAAGATGTATAACTTCTTCTGTAGGAGTATAGACACTGCATGTATGGTGCAACTTTTTACAAGTCTTCACATACTCATTTATGATTTCATCGTTGTTGTACCCGAGTATGGCAGTTGTTGCACCGGAGAACATATCAAGATATTTGATGTTATTAATATCGAATAAATACTGTTGATTGCCTCTGGTAAAAGCGATGTCATAAAGGCGCAAATTCATATTATTTGCAATATATTGCTTATACTGCATATATATATCCCTGGCCATATGTCATTCTCCTTGGGCTGATTGATTGCCATTTCCAGTAATCATGTCCGCTTTTATTTCTTGTAGCATAGAGCATTACAAATGAGAGCCGGACGTTGGCTATTGATGCCTGTTGAGAATCTCAATCCCTTGAGGTTGCTCATCATGTTCAATAAATAAACGATAAAACAACTCGATTTGAGTTAAGATCAGCAGCTTGCCATATTCCTCACCACCTCTTCTCTGTTTCTTAATTCTCTGCCTGACAATATCCGGATTGATATGTTTACGTCCCAGCGTTCTATCATCCAATAGTATCTTTTCTATATTTAATCGCAGTATCTTTGAAGTTCTATACCATTGATTATAATGTTTATATTGCATATTATTTCGAATATTTATTATGCCTCCGCTAGCTCTTCCTATGTAATGAGAAAGAATATATTTTAGGTAATTCATATCTTTTCTTGCAATACTCCTGCTTTCGTCAATAAGGTTTTTCCTTCTTGCATTCTCTCCAGTATGAATTGTCGGCATATCTATTAAATGGGGTAAATATTTTTTGAAAATACCATAATATATTTTATTATTATGTTTCTTACGAAATGGAATATCGAGAAAATAACGAAAAAGGTCAGGATCGCTGAAAACAAGTTCATCTTTCTGGAATATTCGATTAATATCTTTTCGATTCATCATGTTACGTAATAATGTGTCTCTTACGTAAGCGACGATCTGTTCAGAGAAATTATCGCTTATTCGTTCAAACTGCTTTAGTCCCTTTATAATAGTTGATTTTGCAGTGCTATATAAAAATTCTGAATATGGATCAGAATATATTCCTGCAGGGGGAGGTGGGTCAGTAATAGATCGGCCCCTTGCTTTTACAATATCGGTAAATAGGGAATAACGATTATCGAAATCAAGATCGGTTCGGTCGTGTTCAGGAATATAAAATCCATCAGAAAAGCTCATATGACCACCAAATATACCGTTCATTAAACCGTCACTGCCGGAAGTCATTTGATGTGCTATATCTACATGATATGAAGCACTAGCTAATTCCGTACAATCATTTAGCCAAGCGGCATAATGCAAGTATTGCCCAACAGTATCTGGAGATATCAATATAAATATATGTTTTGGAACTTGCATTCTTTGGGTTACTATTCGCGCAATCTTGTATTCAACACAAGATTTACTATCCGCATGTGTGTAACATGTGTAATCCACCCCACGCATCTTCACTGCGGCCAGTAGAAGTCTAGAATCAAGCCCCGCTGTTATAGGCAAGGCTACGGATACTTTGTCTGCGAGACAGCGGTCAACACTCTGATTGATAAGTTTCCAACCTTCATCAATTAATTCTTCATCAGTATCAAGTGCCTTGTTTCCAGTGTGACTTGGAATGAAATATGAGTTGACGTCAATATGTTTTTTTGAAAGAATTAAAATACTGGCTGCAGGCAATAGATATACATCTTCTAATAATGTTTTATATCCCCATATCTTTTGAAAATTGCATATATCTGCTAGTGCATACATATTTGGTCGCGGCTTAAAATATGGATGGGCAAGAAATGTTTTTAATTCAGGCCCATAAATGAAATAATCTTCGCAGAAATAGTAATAAAGAAATCTGTTACCGATAATATCGTTGAATATTATCAACTCTTTATTGCTTTGGCTATAAATTGTGATGTTATATGAACCGGATAAATAAGATGGTATATTATTTCCATGTTTAATAAATAGATTCGCAATAATTTTATAAACATCATCATTAATTGGTGTATGTTTGTATCCATTATCATCAATATAATAGTCGATTCTGCCATCTAAATTAATTACTAAACCATTCTTTTTATCATGATGTGGGCCAATTGGAATGATTTCATAGGGTACAGATATTCCTGATATATAGTTATCAACAAAAACAGAGTTCTGATGATAATGACTGAGATGATTCAGGTATCGTTTAGCTTTACCTTCAGTTTTTAATAGTTTGACGCTGTGATTATTGTCTAAAAAACCATAAATACCGGGCATTATTATCACCTTACATTAGTGGAAGGTTAAAGTTGAAAAACCTAGCAGGCTGTTGAAAAAACTGTGATTTCGCTTCCGACTACCTGTTCTTGCTGTTGATGCCGGCCTGCTGCTTCGATTATTTCGAGATGATCGTGATCAAGACTCGTTCCGGCTTCATATTTATCGCCTCATGGCGGTGATAGTGCGTTGATGTTTCTCATTCGGATCAGGTTGAAGGCTGCGGCAGCGAAGGTGAAGTCCCAAGCGACTTTCTTTTTACCGATGTGATGAGCCTTACGGAGTGGAGCGATGGTTTTCATCCAACCGAAGATCTCTTCCACTCGCTTGCGGACTCGCTGGCTGACATCGTAGCCCTCATGGCGTGTTGTTCGGTCATCGATGGCCGAGTTCTTCTTCCTGGCCACGTGAGGTGTCACGTTGTAAGAACGAAGCTTCTTGATGAAGCCTTTTGTATCGTAGTTTTTGTCAGCGCCAACGGTAATACGGTGATCGCCTGGGACCTCGTAGATCATGTCCCCGGCAGCATCGCGTTCGGCTGTTCCCGTTGCCAGTGTCAGGCTGGTGTTGACGACGAGCCCGTTGCGGTTTTCCATCAGGACGTGACCCATGAAGTTGAGCTTGGCTTCCTTGCCTTTGCCTTTACGCATCAGCCGAGCATCGGGATCAGTCGTGGAGGCATGGGTATCGTTCTTCCGCTTCTGGTTATGGAAGTCGACCTTTGGGTTTCGGCCGCCGGCACCGGGGGCAGGCGGGTCGTCAGAACCATCCTTCGGCTTAAAGCTCTTCAGCGAAGCCAAGGATTCGATGAGGGTGCCGTCAACAGTAAAATGTTCGTTCGAGAGGAGGTTCTTCTTTTCAGCTTGCTCCTTGATCTCGAGGAAGAACTTCACCGCGATATCCGAGTCCATCAACCGCTCACGGTTCTTGGAGAAGGTTGCGTGGTTCCAGACAGGATCACTCATCGAGAGGCCGACGAACCAGCGGAACAGGAGGTTGTAATCAAGCTGCTCGACCAGCATTCGTTCACTGCGGATGGTGTAAAGATACTGAAGCAGAAGAGCTCGTAAGAGTCGCTCCGGAGGAATGGAAGGCCGGCCGACCCGGGAATACATCTCCTGGAAGTCATGGGTCAGGTTGGCCAGTGCCTCATCGACCATTTTCCTCATCGGCCGCAGAGGATGATCCTGGGGCACTCGTTCTTCAAGGGAGATATAGCAGAACATGTCCTGCTCGTGCTCGTCACCACCGCGCATTGCACCACCTGTTTTGTTGGATTTTGTCAATGGCGGCATTGTAGTACGCGACGTTCATGGACGCAACGTTTTCAAGAGTTTTTCAACAGCCTGCTAGCAATGAGATGGCGTTCGACGCCTGTAGATGAAAAGCATGAAAACAAAGGGAGACCGAGGGTTTGTGAACAACCGCCGCTCCAGTGCCGGCCCTTGATCCTGAAGTAAATGAAAAGACAAGACGCAGAAAATATGCGATGGAAAAAAAGCTGTGCAGCCAGCGTGAGAAAGATGCTTGCAAAGGCGACCGTGATATCAAAGCAATATTTCGGCTTGAGGGGTTGTGTTCTGCACACTTGGTGAACTGGCGCATGTAGTGGGTAGAAGAATTAGACGAAAAGGCGCGTGGCCGAAAGCCCGAGCAGAGCAAGGTTCGAATCAAAGGGCAGGAACGGGATAACGCCCTACAAAAGAGGTAGATGAAACGGGTGGAATTGATCATTGATATCTTATAAAATGCCTCGGAGATGCTGGCGATACGCCTGAGGAACCAGGAGAGCGAAGAAGATGACTGTTGGCCGTAGCGAAAGAAAATGAGAAAAACGAAGGACCGGTTTCGGCCCATGAAGCGCTTGTCGTTTCCCGCGACACCTTGTATCGTCATCGCCAGTAATACTTGCTCGAACCCTGCCCAGATCCAAATATGATCATACGCTCACAAGGCATGAGAGACAACAGGCTCTTGATCCGCTCCACACTTAGCGGTTCGAAGACGAGGCGCCGGCCCAGCTTTATGCCGTCCTGCTTGATGAAATTAAGTTTTACGAATATATTTTGGGCCTTGCCTGATTTCCGGGCCCGATACCGACGGTAAGGATCAACTATTGGCGTTCTGTGGATCTCAACGGATGCTGGTACCTGATCAAGCAATCCGTAATCATTTGGAATATCGCCATACACATCAATTGTTAAAACATGCAGATTGATATTCATTCCGGATAGTCTTTTGCATAGTCGAAGACTTCTGAATGTACCACTGTAATGGATGGGAGGAAACGTATATGCAACCAGTAATATATTCTTCTTATCCATTTGATAAAATATTATCTTTTCCTACTTGTTTTGCTTTCGCAAGAGCCCCCGCTCACCGATTTTCCGTGCAGGATTTCCTTGGATGATTGAATTCGAAGGCCAGGTTTTCTTTCCAACCGTGGAACATGCCGATATCACACAGCCATCTTCGATGACGACACCCGGCATAAGAAACGCATTTGCACCGATCCAGACATTATTTCCAATGACAACCTTGTTGTATTCATATCCGGCGTGCTCGAGCTGAACTTCAGGATCATCATAGATATGCGTTTGCGACCAAATCTTGACCCCGGGGCCCATTTCGGTATAGTTTCCTATGCTAATGCCGCCGCCGGCCTGTATATAAGAGTCAACACCAAAGTTAAACATTATCCCCCACTTCAAGCTTATGTATGTTGATAATTCTACATCCCTGGTGAATCCTCAGGTTGTTTCCCGCTTTCTTAAAGCGGCTTTTCAATACACGGCTCCGCAATAAAAAACCATGCCTACCAGGCATGTTTCTTACAATTTCATATAGCCATTCCTTGCGAATCCGCGGATCTCTCAAATCCCAGGTACAGCGATTTAAGAAACATTTCCATTCTCCAATATGAATTACAGATTTTCCTTCAGATGGCGCAAAACCGCCATGACATTTTTCGCTATCCACCTGTCGTCATATTTCATATGGTCGAAATCCTGTGCATTTATATGATCCATCCAATATAATATCGTCATCGGCATTACAGCTTTTTCAGAAAGCCCAAGCCGGTCGCAGTAGTGCCGGATAATTTCCCTTTCCAGCCTGTCAAAACCGCCGGTGAAAAAATAGTCCCGCAATATTTGCCCCATGCCGACATTTAACAAACATCTTTTAAAAGATTCAATCAGATTCAACAAATCCACAAACGGAAACCCCCGCTGATCGGATTGGTCCCAGTCGATTATGGCACTAACAACATTTTCTTTTGATACCAGCACATTATGTGCGCTACAATCCCCCTTGTGAAAAACTGAAAACAACGAATCCGACAGAATATTCTCTTTCAGGTAATTTCTGATTTCTTCCAGATATTTACGCTCTTCACCCGCAAACAATTCAGCCAGGCGATCTAACTTCCAGTCGACAATCGATTCCTGGACAGCCACGCTGAACCCAGCTTCATTTCGGGTGGACTCGTGCAATGCTTCAATGAAACCAGCAGCATTTTTCAATACATGTTTCATTTCATCCGGTTTTTTCCGCAATTGAACGGAAGGCGTACCAGCCTTATATTCTTCAATAAAATATTGATATTGACTGTATTGCCCTTTCACCATCGGCTCCGGTACAACTGCTATTACGGCGTCGGCGAGTGCCTTTGCGGTATGAATCTTTGATATCGAACAATAGTTACGTGTCAGTTGTGCAGAAGCGGATGGATTCAATCCGATTTTAATTACAAAGTCCCTGTCCGGTTCGCTGTTATATAGTTTAGCAACCAGCGTCCCTTTTTGGGTCACGAAATAGTTGTGATCCGATATCTTCCACTGTCCGTTCCCCACGGACCGATTCAGATCCGACGTAATTTCTTCGATTATATTCGTTGAGGGATCTTTTTTTCGGGCGACAATGCCAAAGCAGTGCGGCAGATACTGCTGCACTTTTTTTGAGTGCTCCATCCACCCTTTTACAACGGGTTTAATCCCCGATGCCGAAATCCCGGTTTCGGGACTGGAAAAATGTGCGGTATCGCTAATTGTCTCCACATCACTATAATTCGGTTGCATTCCATAAAAACGTTGCGACTGGAAGCCGGCCCCCTTCAACAATTTTGTATACCCCCAAAGACTGTAAGTATAAGTCAAATAGGGTTTGCGCTTATACGCCATAGCATATAAATTCGCCGGTATTCTCGGCAGCAAGGTAATGTACTTCATCAGGATATGATCTTCCGGAGCCCCTGCCAGATATTGTCTGCTTAGCCGATTCTCAATCCCTATAAATAGGGTACCATCATGTGCTAGAACCCGGTTGATCTCCTTTAGAAAATCAGACTGCGCTGTCTTTGGATTATTTTTCCCGACCAGAGAACGGAGAAGGCAACCCATCCTAGTGAATTTCGATGAGTCGCCCTTCCGTTTATGGATCGGATTATCAAAAACATGTTCAAGTACACCATTTAGAAATACAACATCGAAAAAATTGTCCCTGAATGGGAAGTAGGGAGAATCAAAACCGCATATATATTTTATGTTCCGGATAGAATGGTATTCTGCTCTTTTTTTGACAAGCTGAACATTTTCCCATGTCAGATCACACGCATAGACTTGATCATAGTATTGTGCCAAACGGATGGCCGCAAATCCCATGCCACATCCGATATCGAGAACCCGGTGGTTCCCATGGATACCAATCAGCAAATGCCACGGAAGATTTTCCATGGACAGTTTTCTGCGTAGTATTTTTTCCGGCCGTGTGCTTGTTTCAGTGACGATCTTGTAAAAAGGATCTTCCGATGTCTGTTCCTGATCGCGCATATGTTTTATCAGCTCATTGTATTTGATACAGCTATAGAAGTAACCGGAACTCCTTGAAAAATCAATAATCTCATTTAAAACGCCGTATTTTTTCTCACACCCAAGGCACTCAATACACGTTTGCGATGGAATCGCCAGGTCATTTAAGCAATAAGGACAGCGATACTCCGTAGTAAAATCATTTGACGCATCAACAAAAAATCCCTTTGAGCGTTGCATGGTGCTAATCCTTGATGCCGAAATCGGTGTTCCCAATTGATCGGAATCAGTTTTCCCAAAGGTCCGGAATTCGCTGTATCTTCCGCATATACGCGGTGACACCAGAGGTGGCCTCCATGTGGTTGATCACGCCGCCATCCTCAGGGTGTACGCCTCCAGGGGCGTCTTGTCATCATCGAACAGTGGGTGGGGCTCGTACTTGAGCGAGCGCCAGAGCCGCTCGATGAAGACGTTGTCCATCCAGCGGCCCTTGCCGTCCATCGAGATCCTCACGCCGGCGTCCTTCAGCACGTCCGGTGAACTCGTCGCTGGTGAACTGGCTGCCCTGGTCGGTGTTGAAGATCTCCGGCGTGCCGTAGCGCGACAGCGCCTCCTCGAGCGCCTCGACGCAGAAGCTCGCGTCCATCGTGTTGGACAGCCGCCAGGCCAAGACCGCCCGGCGTCGCCCAGTCCATGATCGCCACCAGGTACAGAAAGCCTCGTCGCATCGGGATGTAGGTGATGTCGGCGCACCAGACCTGGTTCGGCCGGTCGATCGTCAGGTCCCGCAGCAGATACGGATAGATCCGATGCTCCGGATGCGGCTCGGATGTCCGAGGCTCCTGGTAGATCGGCGTCGAGGCCCATCTTGCGCATCAAGCGCCGGACCCGCTTGCGGCCGACGCAGTAGCCCTGCCGGCGAAGATGCCGAGCCATCTGCCGCGACCCGTAGTACGGCGTCTCCAGAAACTGCTCGTCGATCAGACGCATCAGCTTGAGGTTCAGCGGGCGTCTCGCCCTTGCCCGTGTAGTAGAACGACGAGCGGGCGATCGCTCACCAGCTCGCACTGGCGGACGATGCTGAGCCGCGGATGATTCGGATCGATCATCGCTACCCTCCGGCCGTGGCTCAGCGACCGAAGGCTTTTGCTAAAAAATCCTTCTCCACCGTCAGCTGGCCGATCTTGGCGTGCAGCTCCTTGATCTCGGCTTCTCGGGCTGCTTCGCTGCGGTCGTCCTTCTTGGAGAACAGCTCGGGCAGGCTCTCCTTGGCCTGCCGCTTCCACTGCGCGATCATGTTGGGGTGGACGTCGTGCTTCGCCGCCAGCTCGGCCAGCGTCTGCGCCCCGGCCAGCGCCTCCAGCGCCACCCTGGCCTTGAACTCGGCCGAAAAACTGCGTCGCTTTTTCATCGCTCCATTCCCTCCGTTCAGGGGTCTGGAGCCACCTTAGCATACCTTAACATATTGTCCGAAATTTGGGGGTGTGACCTCAGCGTTCGCTTACAGCAGAATACGCAAAAAGCTCGGTTATCAAACGCCCGTGGAGTCGCGGAGAAACTTTGTTTTGGAGACCTCTCTACTCACTGGTCCCTTTCTACATCGGTCAGCGGCTGAGGCTCCGTTTCTACCGCAAGTGGCTCAAGTCGATGGGTGCCGAGGCAAAATTCCACAACAAAGTCTTCATCCGCAACCCAGGAAAGTTCTCCATGGGCGACCGCTGCCACATCGGTTTGGGGGTGATGATCCAGGCCGGTGGTGGCGTAAGCTCCCCCATATGGTAGACACGAGCAAGTAGAGCTTTCTGGCATAATAGTAGCCAGGAGGTTCAGATGAAGAAGTCGCAGATTCACCGAGACCCAGATCGTATCGATCCTCAACGAAGCCGATGCCGGGATCACCGTCCAGGACGTCTGTCGCAAGCATGGCATCAGCCCTGCCACCTACTACAAGTGGAAGTCGAAGTACGGTGGCCTGGCGGCCTCCGAGCTGAAGCGGATCAAGGAGCTTGAGGCTCGAGAACGCCGAGCTGAAGCGGATGTACGCCGATCTGAGCCTTGAAAACGACGCGCTGAAGGATCTGATCTCAAAAAAGCTCTGACGCCACCGGAACGAAGAGAAGCCGCTAGGTATCTGGTGGCGGAGAAGAAGCTTATCGGTAACTCGGGCCTGTCAGGCTCGTCGGGCTCTCCCGGTCCGCATGGTACAAGCCGCTGCAGGACAAGCTGGCCCGGGATCGGCGAGGTCATCGAGGCTCTTGCAGGAGCTTGCTGAGAAGCACCGTCGCTGGGGCTTCTGGAAGTGCTATCAAGCAGCTTCGCTTCGATGGCCAGCGGTGGAACCACAAGCGGGTGTACCGGGTTTACAAGGAGCTGGGCTTGAACCACAAACGCCGGACAAAGAAACGGATACCGACCAGAGAGCGGCAGCCGCTGGATGTTCCGGCAGTTGCCAATGCTGTCTGGTCGATCGACTTCATGCACGACACGCTTTACGTTGGCCGGCGGTTCCGGACGTTCAACGTGCTCGACGAGGGCGTCCGTGAGTGCCTGGACATCGAGATCGATACCTCGCTCCCGGGCGAGCGGGTGGTCCGCGTTCTGGAGCGGATGAAGGATGGCAGCGGCCTTCCCGAAGCCATCCGCTGCGACAATGGGCCTGAGCTGACCTGCCAGGTCTTCGTCGACTGGTGCGAGGAGAACGACGTCGAGATCCGTTACATCCAGCCGGGCAAGCCGAACCAGAACGCTTACATCGAACGGTTCAACCGGACCTATCGGGATGAAGTGCTGAGCACCTACCTGTTCGACGATCTTGATCAGGTGCGGGAGATCACCTGGGAGTGGCTGATCACCTACAACGAAGAGCGTCCCCATGACGCCCTGGGAGGACTGCCACCGACGGTCTTCAGGGAAAGACCAGAACGCCGGAAACTCTACTTTAGAAATGTCCACTTGACGGGGAAGCTTACGCGTGGCCTGACCTTCGGCAACGCTGTCCTCCTCGGGCCCGGTGTGTCGATCTGGACATCAAACCACCAATTCGCCGACCCCGAGGTGCTGATCGCAGACCAGGGGCAGGAGTTCAAGCCGGTGATCATCGAGGACGACGTCTGGCTGGGAGCCAACTCGTTCATCATGCCCGGCACTCACCTGGGTCGAGGGTGCGTGGTCTCGGCCGAGGCGATGGTGGGCGGAAACGCTACAAGGATTTCTCCATCCTGGCCGGAAACCCGGCCCGCGTCATCGGATTCCGGGGTGCCCGCAAAGAACTACCGAGATCCCCAGCAACGGTATAGGCGAAAAAAAACCTAGCCTGGCGAAGCCGGTAGGAATTCCGGTGACTTGACACAGGTGGGCGGCATTAAACAGCCCCCTCTCCCTTTCTCCTCTCCCAGTCTTCCCAAAGCGGAGTGAAGAACTCGACAAACGCCTCGGCGGCGAACCGGCTGGCCTCGTCGTTAGGGTGTGCGTCACCCGGTTTGTCGACACGATACGCTTCCTTCAACATCTTGTCCGGACCGACCAGGAAACCGAACAGGTCAAAGACAACGAGATTGTCGCTCACCGATTCGTTCTGGTACTCCACGAGGTACTCGTTGAGTAGCCAGTCATTGAACTGTCTGGCACGCGCAGCATTTTCCAGGGTGGTTTTCTCGGGGACCAGGGGAGGAGCGGTCAAGTAGACGAAGAGCGTGTCATCCCTGCTTCATCATTTCACGCTTCAAAGAATTGAAAGTGGCCTGGAATTGGCCAGCGTTTTTGCGGAGGCGTCGGAATCAGCCGTGACCGAAGATCCATCCACGATATCACTGTTCGGATAAGCACGATTTGAACATCACGATGTCGTTTCTGGTTCCATCCGAATGATATCGATTGGGGTGCGATTTGAAGGTCAGGATTTTCTCCATCTCGTTCTCGAATTTCGGCAGCCAGTCAGGGATGTCGGTATGCTGGCCGATGTCGTCGCCGTATGTCGCACCGCTGACAAAAATTCCCCGCTTCAACAATAGACGCTGCAGGCCCCCGGCATAGAGAATATTCTGCCCCACGGAATGGTGGAGGAAGACCATCTTCGTTGGACATTGCGAACCCAGAATCTCCGTCAATTCCTCCACCGCTTCACCCGATCTCTTCAAATCACTATTCAACGTGGCGATATGCCGCTTGGCGACGAAATATTTGTTCAGCACATAGACTCCGCAGAGACAGCCCAAAAACAACATGACGACGAGCGCCACCAGTATCTTGTTCATTTGTCGATTCCCTCTTCTCTCTGGTAATTCATACCCATTGAGCACTACAAATCAGTATATTACAATCTCGCAAACGGAGACAAACGAGCGGGGAAAGTCATTCTGACAAATCGTTACTTTCATAGCTCGGAACGAAGCAGATCGATACAGAATAGTCGCGTCCATATTGAGTTGAATGCCGGCGGACGAGGGTCAGAGACAGCCAAACACTGTCATCACTGGCAGACCCGCTCTATGATTTTCCTTCGCACCTGCTGTGCTTCTCAAGGAGAACGCCCCCTGGCGGCATTCTCCTTTATTCTTTCTGACGCAAAAGGCGGTACCGCCCCCTCGCAACGAGGAGGTGTTAGGAATGAATGTTAAACAAGCGGGCGATTACATCCAATATCCGTTGTGCGGTATGTCCGTCCCACAATTCAGGGACCACCGCTCCGCCAGTGGAGAATCCAAGCACTTTCTTTGATTCGCGAACGATCATCTCCGGATCCTTGCCCACCAGAACATTGGTCCCCATGGTCAGGGTAATTGGTCTTTCTGAATTTTCACGAAGAGTAAGGCAGGGAATCCCCAGGTAAGTCGTTTCCTCCTGAATTCCTCCAGAATCGGTGAGCACCAACCGGGACTCCATCGTCAACTTGAGAAAATCGTGATAGCCCAACGGTTCCTGGAAGAATAGACCCAGGTTATCCCTCTGTGGCGATTTGAGGTCGCCGCTGAGATTATGCCATCTGGAACCGTCACTCAATTCCTGGAGAACCTGAGCGAAACCCATCTCTCGAATTCTCTGCATCGTGCGGGGGTGGGTTGGGAAAACAATAGGCAACAGCTTTTGCAGCCGGTAAAGCGCTGAAAATATTGCCCTGAAAGACGATTCATCATCAACATTTGAGGGCCGGTGAAGTGTGAGCAGCGCATAGCTCTTTGGTAAAAGATCGAAACGAGTCAGCACCGAGGAGGAGGAGGCCTTCCCCATCTGCCGGACCAGAGTATCGATCATGATATTACCGGTATAAAATATTCTTTCAGGAGGTACTCCTTCCCGGGCCAGATTTTCATTGGCGCTTGGCTCGGTTGTAAAAAGGTAATCGGCTATCGCATCAGTGACCAGGCGGTTAATCTCCTCAGGCATTTGACGATCGAAGCTTCTTAACCCAGACTCTACATGGGCGACCTTGATTCCCATTTTTACTGCTGTGATCGATGCGGCAAGCGTAGAGTTGACATCGCCAACCACAATGAGCAGGTCCGGCTTCAGTTTCATCAGAACCGGTTCTATTTTTTTCATGATTTCCCCGGTCTGCCAAGCGTGACTCCCCGATCCCACGCCAAGGTTGATGTCGGGCTCGGGAATTCCCAGATCCTGAAAAAAGGCCCGGGACATGGCATCGTCATAGTGCTGACCGGTATGGATGAGAGATGGTAATGCCCACGGCCTCTCGCGCATTGCATCCAGCACGGGTGCGATTTTCATGAAGTTAGGCCTTGCGCCAGCCACCAGTGCGATACGGATTTTTCTCATGGAAACTCCACGTTTAACGAATCGACCCGATCCAGGATTTCGGGATCATATAATATAACCTAAATTGAGTGATTCCCTGACTCCCTTCTGATTTCCACGCCGAGATTCCGGTTCCTTCGGTCAAATCCCTACGGCTGCCCGGCGGATCGGGTGAGTGGGGACGAAATCCGTGAAACCCGCGGTTTCCCCTGGACTCCCTGCCGATTGCGACATCGATGACAACACCGGTCCCTTGGAACGGTTGCGATCCGTGTTTTATTTTGATTTTTCCGACCGCCGGCTACGCCAGCCTGGGGATCGGTGGCGGCAAGAACAACGGCGCCAGAGTTCGTCGAACCGCAGCCGCCTCAACACCGGCCTTGTCACCTTCAGAACGATTTGTCCGCTATGAGAGACGATCTTGTCGGCCACGTCGATTATGGTTCGCAGCAGCGTTGTGGGATAGGCGGTGCCCGACACGACCGGATCGGAGACATCGACCTTGAATGCCTCGAACAGGGCAAAGGCGATCAGCGCCATGTAGTAGAAGGCATGATTCTGCTGGAACCGTTTGAACGGCAGCTGCTCGTCGATGAAGTCCTTAATGCGCGGTGGACCAGTTCGTCACGGCCTCGGCCATGGTAGCAGCCGATCAATGTCGCGGCGGCCAGAAGGTCCTCGGCCCCAGCTTTGTGCAACAAGGTGTCGATCTTGCCGCCGGTGCCGAACGGCAGAGACCGGTGAGCAACTGGCGGTTACGGTAAAACGGGCGTCGCAGAACAGCTGCAGGTTCTCGCGGCCGCGAGGTGCAGGTTGGTCCGTTCCTGCCGCCGGGGCCGGTAGTGCTCGCAGTGCACTGGTCCATACGGACCATGAGGAGCAAGTTCACTGCCGATCAGCTGCAGAGTGGCAGTGGAAAGACTTCACCGGTATATGGGAGCCGGCGTGCCGGGTGGCGTGCTGTCATGAAGGCAATACGGCCCCCAGGACCTGGACTATGGCCTCAACCGGGCCATGGAAGTACTGATCCCAGCGAAATTGACGTCTTCCAGTTTGTAGTAATAAGTCTTCCCGCTGCTCACGCGGTCATCGATGAGCTGATAGTGGGCACCCCAACTGACACCGCCTTCGGCCGGGATCAGTTCTTTGTTGATCTGCTTGTATGGTCCATTCTTTGAATCCGAGCGCCAGAGATTGAACCCGGCGTTGTCCACTTCGCTGGCGGTTTCCCACTCCAGGCTTACCCGGCCTGCTCAGCTTGGCCACGAAACTGAGTAGGTCCGCCAGGGTATTCTGCCACTCGTATTCGACGTGGACATCGGAGCCATGGCACATAGCCACCCTCGAACGACTTGACGCGCCGCAGGCCAGTGCCGCTGATCAGGAAGGCCATGGCGTTGCCCTCCGCCCAGTCCGGATGGTTGAACAGTTCCTGAACCACCAGGGTCAGATCCGGACTGCTGTGAAAATAATGCTCCGCCGGCCACTGGGGTAGGTTGTCCCAGGCCACTAAGGCGGTCGTTGTGCTGCGGGTGGAGAGATTCATGGGATCCGTGGTGAAGGGGGCGGCATTTCCGCTGTCCTCCGCCCTGATCACCAGCGAGGCCGGGTCTGTCTCGGTCCCATCGGCGGTGAACGTGATCCAGGCGCTAAGCACCTCGACAAACTGCGGAACGGCCACCGAGGAAAAGCGCAGGCCCACCACCTGCAGACCGGCCGCACCGTTGTCCACCATGTCGAGATCGGAGCTGCCCAGCACCACGGTACCGTCCAGTTCCTCTTCCGCGTCGTCACTGGCCGAGCCCACCAGCACTTCGACGATCTGGCCTAGGGTGGACACCACCACCGAATCGCTGGCGGTCGAGGGATTGTCCGAGATATCCACCGCCACCACCTCGTAGGCGTATGAGGTGAGAAGTTGGAGGCTCTCCTCGTCCACATATGAAGTCTCCGTGGTTGTCCCGGCCAGCGAGCCGTCACGGTAAATCTCGTAATGCGATACATCAACATTGTCGGTGGCATCGTTCCAAACCAACTCAATCCTCGAACCGGAGGTGGCCCAGCCATCCAGCCCGTCCGGCGTGCTTGGTGGCGTGCTGTCGGGGATACTGACCATTATCGATATGGTCCGCGTGGTGGTCAGTTCTCCGTCAGCTGACCTCAGCCAGGAACTGGTAATATCCCTCAACTGCTGAGGTGGACGTCTGTCTCAAACTGATTCTGATCGTCAAAGTCCACCGGCCCGATGGCCTGCTCCACGATCCACTCGACAGCTGAGCTGACCGCCAACGGGCAAACCGTCATCCCGGGCCACGGCATGCAGGTGGATGGTCCGCATCAGGACAGGCTGGCCCATCACACCCTCCAACTCGTCCACCAGAGGAGCATCATTGAGTTTCCGGGCCTGAGTAGAAGAGCGCCAACGGCAGCGATCTCCGGTACCCCGAGGTTTGCATAGCCGGTGGGCGGCGCGCAGATCTCCCCATTAACCCCCAGCGGAGAGGAGAGAAACAACCGGTAGATCGTCTCACCTTGGTGACAAACCGAGATCCGTCCAGTTCCAGGTAACCCACGTTGACTGTTTCGCCGCAGATGTTAGTTGCCAGCAACGACGTGGTCACCACTACCTCGTTGCTGGTGAGCGCGCCCGGGTTGAGGATCGAGTCCATATCCAGACTAACTGGCACGGCATTGGGCCCCGCCAAGCTCAAAAATAGCGATATCAGGTCCAGATTCATTTATGGCCAGGTTGTCCACAAAGGCCAGCTCGAAATACTGGGTCGGCGGCGCAGTGCTGTTGAAGTCCCCATCTTCTCCCGGGAAGAAATCGTGGGGTCCGTAATCGATCCAGGTATTGAGGTCCGATCCCAAACAAGCGTCGCTCCCAAGTCGGCCACCTCGTAGCCGGGGCAGGCATCGATCAGCCCGGTGTAATCGGTGGACATGATCCGGTCCTCGGAAGGCGAGGTCGTCGAAACTCAGTTCACCGATTTCAATGACGGCAAGAGCCGTGCCCGGAACCAGAAACAGAAAGCATTATGATAAGGGTGCTAACGATTTTCATGAGATGTATCTGCATAACCGCAACTATGCTCCGATTTTTCGAGTTGCACTGTAATCTGGTCGATACCCATTCTACCATATCGCAACGACTATGCCATAAGAGGATACATCGTGTTGTCAGTTTGTTTCTACCGTCTAAGTCCCACAAATTAAATAGTATCCGTCGATTTCATCCTGCCGTGTGATCAATGACGCCAAACAACTGTAAGAATTTATTTACACTTTCGCCATCCGCGGGCAGCCTGGTGGCAAATTTTTTCCACCTAATGCACTGATAGTCTCTCGTAGGGTTTGATACTGGTACAAAAGGATAGGCATTATACGAGATATCCCGTCTGACGCACCGCTTTCCCAGGGACCAAGCCGATGCGCAAGCCAACCCCAACGCGTCCAAGCAACAAAAGTTGGCATCCTCCTTTGCCGTGGGGCAAACTTGGTTATCCCAAAACTAAGTTCTATCCACAATCAAAGGAGGATACACATGAACCGTTTTATCGGACTGGACGGCCATTCGTCAAGCTGCACTTTTGCCGTGCTCAGCGAGAAGGGCAAAACGCTCCGGACGGATGTGGTGGAAACCAACGGCCAGTCGTTGGTGGAGTATCTTCGGCTGATTCCCGGACGACTGCACCTCTGCCTCGAGGAGGGCACTCAAAGTCAGTGGCTGTTCGAGCTGCTGGCACCCATACGTCACGAGATCGCGGTGGTTCGCGGGGAAAAGAGTCAGGGGAACAAGAGCGACGAACTGGATGCGGATGGCCCTGGCCGAGCGGATGCGAACGGGTGCACTGGGAGCGAAGATCTTCAAGGCGCCGCTGGCCTTCACCAGTTTACGCGACCTGGCCCGGGCCTACGGGATGGTTACCGGGGACGTGGTGCGGACCAAGAACCGGATCAAGAGTTTTTATCGTTCCCGCGGTGTTCAGCCGGGTGCGGGCAAAGCGGTCTACTCGGCGGGGAGGAGGGAGGAAGAACTGAAACGGCTCAACGGTGGGACTCGTCAGTCCGTTCAGCTGCTCTGCCAGGAACTGGATATCCTGGAGGGGATCAAAGCCGACGCACAGCAGGCCTTGGTGGCCGAAGCTCACAAACATGCCATTGCCAAAGTGCTGGAAACCGCCCCAGGCCTGGGGCCGGTCCGTGTCGCCCAGCTGCTGGCCATCGTGGTCTCTCCTCATCGCTTCAGAACGTCACGGCAGTTCTGGGCCTACTGTGGTCTGGCCATCGTCATGCGGTCCTCTTCGGACTGGGTTCAGCAGCCAAACAGTCAGTGGATGAAAGCACCGGTGACGAGAACACGTGGCCTCAATCGCAACTTCAATCGCACAGCCAAAGCGGTCTTCAAGGGTGCGGCCACAACGGTGATCACCCAGATGCCGAAGAACCCGCTGTACAGCGACTACCGCCGGCTTCTCGAGGAGAAGGTCAAACCCAATCTGGCCAAGCTGACCATCGCCCGCAGGATCGCGGCCATCACCCTGGCCATGTGGAAAAACAAGGAGGCATACGACCCGGCGAAGTATCAAAAGAAAGCGGCATAACTCGCCTTGCCGGCCGTAGCAGCAAAACAGCTGAAGACAATCCGAGCAGACAAAGCGGTCCGAGGCGAAAAAGGTTCGAGGGGAAGCATCCAAGGAATTCCTGGTCCCACCAGTTGGAGACCCCTAGGGTAGGTTATGCCCCCTCGAAGAACCGAATAAGGCAATGGTCCACGGAGACCCGAATAGAAGGGTGGTTCTCGCATTCTGAAGAACATCACCGCTTTGATACCGCCGGGAAGATCTGGAGTGGCGATATCCTGATACCATCAGGTCCACTCCAGTTGATCGATGACCCCATGCGAAGAGGATCTCGGCTTTGTTGTAACGGCTGCAATGGCCTGCGGGTCAGACGTTCGATGCCACGTGCTTCGAGCGTACAGGGAAGATGTGTCTTGACATCGAATCTCATAGAAGGGATTTCCTTTCCGAGCGTCAAGCCGCTCATGCCGGATGAGAGCGTGCTGGTCGAACCTGAAGGGGCTTTCCTGCGGAAATCGACCGGTTGTCCGCTGGTGGGTGCGCCCCCGACTGATCAACGAGGGGGATCGTGACCCGATGACGAGAATCGCCCGCGACGAAGAGTGATTCGAACGGAGTCGTCCCCCAAGGGTCCTCGCTCCCTGATCCGGGTCTCACGCGGGCTCCCACTCGTCCCAACCGGGCGGCGCCTGCGAAAAGTCCTCCTCGTCCCGGGACGACGCCTCCTGAACCGCCTGCTCGCTTTTCACCGCCCACTCGGGCGGCCCGTGGGCCCGGGGAACGACCGTGCTCACCCCCAGGTGCTCGAGGATGCGGCGGATCACCTCGTCCTGGGCCGTGGTGATGAACGAGATGATCTTCATCTCGCCCCCGCACTTGTGGCAGCGCAAGGGATCAACCTCGAACACCAGGCGGATCAACTCCGCCCAGCGCCGCCGCCGCTCGCTCGCCGGCGGTGGGGCTTCGTTGTGCATAGCCGCCGGCCCCTCCCCTGCCCTCCTCCTCCGCTCGGCCCGGCTCCGCACCGAGTAGTGGCCGTAGTAGCGCACCATGTGTACCCCGGGCGGCGGCACCTGCAGCGCCAGCAGGGACAGGAAGGTCAGCGCGTCATACTGGGCCACCACCGGGCGGACTCCGTGCACCTTCTTCGAACTTCGCACGGTGACCGTGCCGCCGGCCTTGTCATACGCCACCCGCTCCGCCGACACCGCCGGACGGGCCAGGTAGCGGACCTGCCTTCTTAGGCGCCCGTAATCCCCCACCACCACCTTGACCGATCCGTCCATCGAGAACCCGCTGTGCTCCCACGTCAGCATCTCGTCGCGAAGTCGTGTATTCAGGCGCTTTCGCCGCACCATCAGGTCGAGCACCCGCTTGGCGAACAGCCGCTCGAGCACCTCGATGTCCCCCTGCATGTCGAAGGGCATCGGGTGGAAGACGCCAGCGGAGTCGAAGGCCCCGCCACTCGACAGAGCATGGAGGGGAATGTGGGGGTTGACCCGGTCACCGAAGCGCTGGGGCACCACAACCATCCCCACCCTGACCCCCGCTGAAATGGGCCCTGAACTTTCAGGATTGGCAGGACTACCCTGGGCAGTATGGTGAGCAGCAGGTGAGCTTCTGGACCGCCAGACACGGCTGCGCCGGGACCTCCACCGACCCCCTCATCCGCGAGCCTGACGATTGCGTGGAGTACGACGGCTGCGCCGAGTCCAGCCGCTACTGCTTTTATGATCCTGCTGCGGGCCACGGGATCCCGGCGAACCGCTCTGCGCCCTGCAAAGGCGTCGTGTCCGCGCTGACCTGGGCCTCGATCCCCTGGTCCCGGGCGACCACTCGCTGGTCATGATCTGGCGGGCCGGCCCCGTCGCGTAGCTCATCGTCCACATGATAGAGGTATCCGCCGAAATTTGCAGCTGGCTACCGGCAAGTATTAGCGCAGGTCCCCAGCAGAGTGCCAGATCCCTCGCCAGGTCACCGGGGCAGCACCTACCATGTCTTCGTCCAAAAAATGTGTCACTTTGACAACCGCGGTCAAGAACCACCCCGAGGATGGTGCTAATCTCCAGACAAGATGAAGAGATCATGCAAAGCCAAGATCGAGGCTGTTCACCGGGCCCAGGCCTAATTCGAGCAGCACCTCCGCGAGCCCATCACGCTCCAGCAACTGGCCCGCGCCGCCCGCTACTCCCCCTGGTACACCGCCCGGATCTTCAAGGAGGTGACCAGCAAGACCCCCTTCGAGTATATCCGCTACGCCGGGCAGTCGGTGGCGGCCTCGCGGCTGTCGGCCGGGGAGGGGAGGATCATCGACGTGGCCTTTGATTTGCTCTTCGACTCACATGAGGGCTTCACCAAGGCCTTTGCCAGGCAATTCGGCATGTCGCCGAGAGAGTTTCGCCGGCAGCGGCCGCGAAGCAAGCTGTTCTTCCCGCCCCGCGCCCGCGAGCTCGCCCTGTCCCGCACGAAAGGAGAGATTTACATGGAACCCAAGAACCAGTCCCCCAACACCGAATTTGTCAGATAATCCAGCGACCCGAGCGGAAGCTGATCCTCACGCGGGGCGCCAAGGCCACCCATTACCTCGAGTATTGTGAGGAGGTAGGCTGCGAGGTCTGGGATGTGCTGTCGGAGATCAAGGACTCGATCCACGAACCAATGGGCTTGTGGCTCCCCGAGCTCCTCCGGGCGCCGGACAGCTCCGAGTATGTGCAGGGGGTGGAAGTCCCGTCAGATTACGCCGGGAGCGCTCCGGAGGGCTATGAGGTGGTGGAGCTGCCGCCCTGCCAGATGATGGTGTTCCAGGGGCAACCCTTTCCAGGACGAAGACTTCGAGGAGGCCATCGGTCAGGTGCGAGAGGCCATCTCCAGCTACGATCCAACCGCAGCGGGCTATTGCTAAGCCGACGACAGCGCGCCGCGGTTCCAGCTCATCCCCCTGGGCTACCGCGGGTACATCGAGGCCCGGCCGGTTGTCGCCCTGTACCAATAGGGAGCGTGCAAGGAGCGCAGGCGGCGGCCTTAAATGCTCCTTTCTAGATTGATCATGCTTTTTGAGGAATCAAATTCATTCGATTGAAAGAACTTGATCAGCTCGGCGTCATTCCTGTCCACCAGCGTATTTATCCGTTTGACACCGAGATCCCTCAGATGAGCAATAAATTCACTCATCAGCTGCTTGCCAATCCCCTTTTTATGGTATTGGGGATCAACACCGATGGTGTCTATGGTGGCCCCGTCTCGCGATATTCCATATTCTCCGACGTAGAGCTCTCCCATCACAAACCCTACCACCTTGCCATCTTCTGACTCCGCCACCATGAGATGTAGGTACAAACTCCTTGGAATGGAACAGCTTATCAAACTTCATTTCATAGTACTCTAGCCGAGAAATGTTGAGTACCTTCTTGTCGATCTCCAGCACCGCGTCAAAATCGTCTACATTCATGAGCCGAATCTTCATGGGGCCTCCTTATTCCTCAGACCATGTCTCGAGATCCGGTGGTGTGCCTTGCGAGGTTCTCCAGCGCCTGCCGCAATAGTAGTTCATTTTCAGTTTTGAGCAAACGGTTGGGTGTCGAGATTATCGATCCAGACACGGGACAGCAAACCTGAAACATCAACGGGATCAGGGATAAGCTGACCTGGACCTTCTGTCATTCCATCACTGCCGCGGAGAGGATGGTGAACTCCTTGACCCGTGATTACTCGATTCATCGTGCCTTGGTGCTGGGGCTTGGCCTGGGCATGGTTTCGGCTTGCGCTGATTCCATGCATGTGGCCAACTCCCCACCGGTGGTTCAGCGAGCTGTTCCAGCGCATCCTCTCGAGGCCAGGTACGAGTGCAGCGGGGGTGGTGATGATGGCATGGTACTCTGGTGAGCCGTGCGAGATCCCGCGAGGGAAGAGCGGTGAGCTGGTGTTTATCGAAGGGCCGCTCAAGGATCTACCCGTGATCCCTCTGGCCGATGGCTTCAAGATCCAGAGCGAGGGGTTGAAGGCGTGGTTCAAACCAGACCCGGAGTGCGCCCTCCTCGGTCGTCGCCGGTCATTCAACGCCACTATCCTGGTGCGACAACCCGACGGCGCCTGGGATCCACAATGGAGCGTCTGTATGACCCGACTTCCGGGTGCACCTGAAGCGCCTGAGTGAAGCTGACCTGATCCCTCGGCGGCTGTATTCGCGGTGCTCAGCAGCAGGTGGCCGCCTTGTCATGGGCTTTTACAGCTAAACAGCGCCATCTCTTCCTTCTTGTCCTGGTACGCCTCGGAGAGCTGGGGGGCGACCCGCTCCAGCAGCTCTTGCCCGCCGATCCCGTAAACGATAAAAGATGCTCCCATCAAAGATGCCATGAGCAGGTCAGCACCTAGTGCTCTGTTCTAAAAGTAGACTTGTACTTTAAAAAACAATATGTTACATACATCCACATGGTTAAGCCAACCTACAGAGGAGGGGGATTTCCATGTGCCTGTATGTCCGGGATCTTACATTCTCCGAGTCCAACACGCTTTCATCATGGCTCAAGCGCTCGAAGAGCGCGACCAGGATGCGCCGCGGACAGATTATTGCGTTCAGTTCTCAAGGGATGCGCGTCCAGGAGATCGCTATTCATCTCAGGATGCACGAGGAGTACATCAGGGAACTGATTCGCCGATTCAACGACGAAGGTTTCGATGCAATCAAGCCGCGTCGGCGGACCAACCGGCCGGAAGTGCTGACCGAGGAGGATCGGTCCGTCATTGCCGAGATTGCGACCGCTCCTCCCCAGGCGTTTGGTCGGCCGTTCAACCAATGGTCCCTGCGCAAACTGCAGAAGTTCCTCGTGCAAGACACCAAGATGATTCCGCCGGTCAGCCATACGACGATTCTGAACCGGTCCAGCTCTTTTGATGTAAAATCATCCTTGCTCATGGTGGTTCTCCTTCTGGCTGTTATGTTTGTCCAGCGACAACATTTCAAACCAGATTGAGGGCCACCTCTTTGGGCACCTCACCAGGCTCAACGAAAAGTGCGAAATATAGGATACGTTATCGATAGGCGTCGAGTGCATTTTAAATACTTTCAACCGAGGGGGCACGCAGTGCGATCAAGCACGGCACGTGACCTCTGCCCCTCATATATCGAGAGGAACACCAACGTGAGCAAGTCTTCGGTTTTCCAGAGGTACTTCCTGCCCGGATTTGTATTTCAGTCCGTTGTGATCGCGGGTGGGTACGGAACAGGCCGCGAACTTGCAGAGTTCTTCCTCAGTGAGGGCCCTCTGGGCGGGCTGCTCGCAATGCTGTTGGTATCGACGGTGATATGGAGTGCGGTGTGTGCCAGCAGCTTCGAGTTCGCGCGCGTGTTCAGGGCTTACGACTACAGAAATTTCTTCCGTCAGCTGCTCGGGTGGGCATGGCCGTCGTTTGAGATCTGCTACTTCGCTTTGGTGCTGATTATTCTTGCCGTGATCGCCGCGGCAGCCGGATCGATCCTACAGGAGACATTCGGACTGCACTACGCGGTCGGTGTGATCGGCATGATGGCATGCGTTGGATATTTGGTGTTCCGCGGAAGCGGAACGATCGAGAAATTCCTCGCTGGTTGGTCATTCCTATTGTATGGTGTGTACATCGTGTTTTTCGTATGGGCATTCACGAAGTTTGGCGGGGATACAATCTCCGCGCTCGCATCAGGTGAATGCAGCAGCACATGGCCCATCGGCGGCGTGAGGTACGCCGCCTACAACCTGGCGGTCATACCGGCCGTGTTGTTCTGCACCCGCCACATGCAATCCCGGAAGGAAGCGATTACGGCGGGCCTCCTGGCCGGACCAATCGCGATCGTGCCGGGGTTCCTGTTTTATATGACGATGGTCGGGCAGTATCCGGTCATCCTGACAAGTACCGTTCCAGCGAACTATCTCCTGGAGTTGATCGGGTCCCGCAGTTTCCAGTTGGTTTTCCAGGTTGTGCTGTTTGGAACCTTGGTCGAGACCGGGACAGGATTGATTCATGCGGTGAATGAGCGAATCGCAAAGGTGTATGCCGAGAGGGATGCCTCGATGCCTTTGTT
The DNA here is from genome assembly GCA_963836075.1 of uncultured Acidobacteriota bacterium. Taxonomy (GTDB): domain Bacteria; phylum Acidobacteriota; class JAQAZP01; order JAQAZP01; family JAQAZP01; genus JAQAZP01. Next base: position 29,704 of record CAWIIB010000001.1, on the reverse strand, counting down.
CATCCGACCAGTCACTGCAATTGTGCTACTAGTAGCTGGAGCGCTGCTAGCGCAATTCGGGTTGATCGGACTCATCGCACAGGGTTACGGAAAACTCACCTGGATTTTCCTCATCATATTCGTGATTCCGGTGCTGACGTGGGGAGTTTGGAAGATCCGGAAATGCGGCGGAGAGACCGCTGAAATCGACACCCTTATGGGGGCGGGTGAATAGATGAGCAGCGTACCTTCGACAAGATCATCACCGGTGCCGGCCCTGGTGCAGTTTTCGGTCCCCATGTGCGGGGCTGGAACTATGATGGAGCGGACCTGTCGGCGATCTCCGGGATCAACTTCTTCGCCTGGTCCCCGGATGACCTGCGGTATGGCGCCAAAGTCTTCCCCGGGGCAGACCTTGACGGCGATGGCTGGAATGAGATTGTGGTGGGCTGCGATCCTGACCTGGATGCTGGCACTGAGGTTAAGGTCTACGAATACGATGGCTCTGGTCAGACCCTCTGGTTCTCGCTGGAGGCGTTCGAGGGCATGACCCACGGTGTGAACGTGGCGGCGGGGAGTTTCTGAACGGAGACATACCGCCGGATGACAAGATGATCGATACCACCGCCACCTGCACGGTGACGGGGATCGCACCTTAACCGACAGCACAGCACCGGCTCGGGACTATCTGGGCTGGTGTTGCTTTGGACGGCCATTTAGCCACGCACGGCGGGTGATAGTCTTCTACGCAGACGTACAGCGAGGCCCTGAGGGGGCCTGTCCGCATCCCATTGACCAGCCCATGCCTCGACCCCTCATAGACCATCCAACCGCCCTCCAGAGGCAGGGATCAACTCCACCAACTGGCTCACGATCTATCCAGGGTGGCCCCGCTCAGCAAGGTGGTAGCAGCTACCACTTCCTTCGGGAACAGGGAGGGGGGGGAGATCAGGGGGATGCGGTTTCCTTATTCTGGATGGTGCACTGCACACATTTGTGGCGAAAATTTTGTCTATGGGGATATTCCGTTGGGTATCGACATGGCGAGTAGCTGTTACATCGGGGCATGCGGACTTGGGCTTGTCATGTTTATTCCCTCCCCCTTGCCCTTTCACGAGTAAGCACCTATATTCACATCATGACAAGTGCAGGCCCTCTCGGCTTGCCTGGATACTGCCTCCTTCTGTCATACTGCAGGTGCTGTGATATTCACAGCCGGAGAGGTCGTAAGGGTTTTTGTCCTCGGGATGGTGATCTTAATTTTAGCCAAAATAGGGTAGGGAATCGGCTTCATCTAGCGGCGTAGCAACAGTTCCCGGATGAAGCACCGTATATCCTGGAGGAACAGTTCGTGAATATGCCCAGTCGTGTTTTTTTCATTCTCTGCCTCGCCCCGGCCCTTTTCATCGCCGCCTATCCGCTAGCTGCGACCGAGCGCTCGGCACCGATCATCAGTGACCACACTTGCACCATCCTCGAAGACATTCCCGAAGAATGGATTGTGGCGGCAAAAGACCAGCTTCGGATTTGCTACGGCCACTCGTCACATGGAAGCCAGCCCATCGCTGGAATGCAAGTGCTGATGGACGATCCGAGCCACGGAGGTCTCTACGATTTCAATGATAACGGGGATGTGGAGCCCGGCGTACTCTCTCTTGACGATAATACACCGGAGGGTGACCTGGGAAACCCGGACTATACCTACTGGGCGACACGCACGCGGATCCACCTCGACGGCCCGGGGAGCGACCGCAATGTGGTCATCTGGTCCTGGTGCGGCCAGGCCGACACCACAGCAGAGAACATCGACATTACCTCGGACTGATGGATGGCCTTGAGCAGACTACCCGGACATCACCTTCGTTTATATGACCGGCCATCTCAACGGCACCGGCGAAGCAGGAAACCTCTTCCAACGCAACAACCAGATCCGCGATTTCTGCGCTGCCAACAACAAGGTCCTCTTCGATTTTGCCGACATCGAGAGCTACGACCCGGACGGCGACTACTTCCGAGATCTTTTTGCCAACGATAGCTGCGACTACGATGGTGGCAACTGGGCCGACGAGTGGTGCGCCGAAAACCCCGGCAGCCCGCTCTGCTACCGACTGCGCCTGCGCACACTCCCAGCCTCTGAACTGCAATCTCAAGGGCAGGGCTTTCTGGTGGATGCTGGCCCGCATCGCCGGCATGGGGGTCCGGCTCTGACGAATATTCCATTGCCTTCTCCCCCTCCAGCCTCTCCTTCACCGCCTCCTTCGGCGGACCGGACCCGGCGGATCAGAGCCTGGGTATCTGGCGCAGCGGTGAGGGGACGCTCCAGTGGACGGTGAGCGACGATGCAGCCTGGCTCACCCTGCAGCCCCTTTCGGGGAGTTCCGCGGGTGAGCAGGACAATGTGATGGTCAGTGTCGATGTCAGCGGTCTCTCTCCCGACATCTACTCGGCCACAATCAGCATCGAAGATCCCGGGGCTCTGAACTCTCCGCAAACCGTGCAGGTGAGTCTCACTGTCACCGCGCCGGATGAATACAGCATCGCCTTCGCCCCGGACAGCCTCGCCTTCAGCGCGCTGGAAGACGGGCCGCCGCCGTCGGCGCAAACCCTGGAGATCTGGTGCGAAGGCAAGGGCACGCTGAACTGGGCCGCCTCGGAGAACTCCGGCTGGCTCTCCCTCTCGCCCGCTTCGGGCAGTTCCACCGGCGAACATGACCCGGTGACAGTGGCGGTGGACGCCACCGGCCTGCAGTCGGGCGTTTACAACGCCACCATCACCATTACCGACCCCGATGCGGTGAATTCGCCGCAAACCGTGCCGGTGAGCCTCACGGTCGCCAACACCGATACCTTCATTGCCGCCGGCCCGGGCCCGGATTACACCAACTCGCCGGAGGTGCGCGTCTTCCCGCCGGAGCAGGGCAGCGGACCGATCTATATCTTCGCCGCGTACGGCGCCCCGCACTACGGGGTGAACATGAGCTGCGGACGGGTGACTGGCGGCAGCGGGGACGTGATCCTCACCGGCGCCGGCCCGGGAGACATCTACGGGCCCCACGTGCGGGGGTTCCAGGTGGACGGGACGCCGCTGACCGGTTTGAGCTTCATGGCCTATGGCACACAACAAGTGGGGCGTTAATGTGGCCGCCGGCGACATCGACGGCTGACGGGTTCGACGAGATCATCACCGGTGCCGGCCCGGGCGCGGTGTTCGGCCCGCACGTTCGTGGCTGGAATTACGATGGCACGCCCGGGGTGACACCGGTGCCTGGAGTGAGCTACTTCGCCTACGGCACACCCAAGTGGGGTGTGAATGTCTCAGCCGGTGACATCGACGGTGACGGCTATGACGAGATCGTCACTGGCGCCGGTCCCGGGGCCGTTTACGGACCACACGTCCGGGGCTGGAACGTGGACGGTGGCACGGCCGCGGCTATGCCCGGGTGTCAGCTTCTTTGCTTACGGCACCCTGAAATATGGGGTGAACGTCACCTGCGGAGACGTGGACGGTGACGGCATCGACGAGATCGTCACCGGTCCCGGGCCGGGCGCTGTTTTCGGCGCCCACGTGCGGGGCTGGAACTATGACGGATCTTCGGTAACACCACTGCCCGGGCTCAGTTTCTTTGCCTGGCCGCCGACTGAGGTTCGGTATCGGCGCCGAATGTCTTTGCCGGGGCCGACCTTGACGGCGACGGCCGGGACGAGTTGGTGGTGGGCTGTGGCCCTGATCCTGACGCCGGCACCGAGGTGAAGGTGTTCCAATACGACGGGTCACAGGTGACCGAGTGGTTCTCGCTGGAGGCATTCCCTGGCATGACCCACGGAACCAACGTGGCGGCGGGAAGGTTCTGAACGGAGCCATACCGCCGGATGACGAACTGATCGGAAACACCGACACTCCACCTGCACGGTGACGGGGATCGCACCCTAACGGACAGCACAGCACCGGCTTGGGACTACCTGGGCCGGTGTTGCTATGTAGGGCCATCCATCTCCGCGCCCGCCGGCTGATATTCCTCACCACAGCCCCGCAGCGAGGCCCTGAGGGGGCCTGTACGCATCCTCACGGCCAACCCATACCTGACCCCTCCGAGACTGTCCGACCGCCCTCCCGAGGCAGGTAGCAACTCTAGCGATCGGCTGACGTTTTGTCCGGGGCACACCTTAGTCGGCAAATGGTAGCTGCTACCACTCCCTTAGGTTTTGGGGACGGGGGTGGATGGGGGGAAGAGGATCTGCGTTTCCAGGAGGGAGCCATAAGCACATTTTATTCAGGAAATTGGCCTATGGGGCCTTCTGAGCAGGCGTGTCGTCTTGACTGTTTCAGACAAGAAACATATATTCAGTCCAAGATTTTTTATGGCGTACCGGCCATTTTCTCCTGTCCTGGAGAACCCATGCTTCTAAAGGGGAACACAATGAACAGCAGATGCCTCTTCCTCGCACTCGTCCTGTCGGTTGCTAGCCTTGCACTCGCGATGCCGTCACACGCACAGACCACTTGGTATGTGGATGATGATGCCCCGAATGATCCCGGGCCAGGCGATCCTAGCGTTAGCGATCAGTTGGAGGACGGCTCGGTCGAACATCCCTTCGATGCGATCCAGGAGGGGCTTAACGTCGCCTTGAGTGGCGATAATGTCCAAGTTGCCGATGGCACCTACTGCGGAGTTGGGAATCGAGATCTGGATTACTTCGGCAAGGAGATCATCTTGCAATCGGAAAATGGGTCTGAGAACTGTGTGATCGAAGTTGAAGACCCTGCGGTTCCCTGCTTTTTCTTCCACACTGATGAGGGCCCCGGATCAATTGTCAGGGGGTTTACGATTCAGTACAGGCTCTACGCTTTATGGGTCAAGCGGAATACGGTGTGAAGGTTCCTCTCCAACAATCGAAAACAATATCATTCGTGGATTCGTCGTCGATTATAGTGACAACGCTGGAGGAGGTATCCATTGCCTGAATTCAGATCCGATTATTCTGGGAAACATTATATATGATAATAGGTACAGAGGGAGATGGTGGCGGAATTCATTGTGATAATTCCAATGCAAACATCCAAAATAATATAATTTATTCGAATTTCGCGTTGGTACGTGGAGGTGCCATATATTGTGAAAACTCAAATGTAGTTATTCGCGATAATATAATTCATGATAACTATGGAATATTTGGAGGAGGAGGCGCCATATACTGCGACAGCTCTTCACCTGAGATACACAACAATATAATTGAACACAATTGGACTGATCTAGGAAATGGTGGAGGTATTTGTTGCGATTATTACTCATCTCCAGAAATATCGAACAATAGAATAGCGGGAAACTACACTTACGATGGAGCACCGGGTGGGGGAATAAGCTGCACGACAAACTCTTCACCTCTAATAATTGATAATACAATATGCGATAATTATTTGAGTACCGCGTCTGATCTGGACCTCAAATATGAAGATGAAAGCTCTAGTGGAGGTGGTGGTGGTATTTATATCTATAATTCATCACCAATCATCGCCAACAACCTCATTTACAACAATTCGATTCTTCCCCGTGAATTTAGTAATAGGAGTGGGGCCGGAATAGCGTGTCAAGGTTATTCAGGACCAACAATATTTAACAATAGAATCTCAGGCAATATGATTATAGGGTTTACTGGGATGCATGGGTACGGTGGGGGAATCTTCTGTGGGGAGGACTCCTCGCCTGTGATAGTAAACAATACAATTATGCTCAACTACGGAGATGGAAATATATCAATGCATGGTGGCGGTGTTTACTGTGAGACGTCATCGGCTGTAATCGAGAACTGCATTGTCTGGGACAATTATCCGGATGAGATTGATGGGTGTGATGGACTCGTCACCTATTCCGACGTTCATGGGGGATATCCTGATCCCGGAGAAACCAATATTGATTCTGATCCGCATTTTGTCGTTGGGCCCGACGGCTGTTCCTATCTCAGCCATATCGCCACCGGGCAGGCAGATGACAGTCTCTGCATCGACGCCGGCAGCGACCTCGCGGAGAACATCTGCTACGACGGGCCCGGCGGAGAAATCTGCCTGGGCGATTTCACGACCCGCATCGATCATGTGAACGACACCGGCATGGTTGATATGGGTTACCACCATGGAAATGGGCTTTCTGTCCCATGCCCGTCTACGGTCGCCGCTGACCTGACTTGCATGCCCTCCTCAGGCACGCTACCCTTCACCATCCATATTACGGCCACACTGTCCAACATATACAGAGGCCAGATTCGGTGGCTGGCGGCGAAGATCCACCTCACCCTCGGCGGGGGTGGGTATTTCGCTAACTGGCGGTCGGGGTACACAAACATATCGCGAGGGGACAGTTACATATGGGCCTGGAACCAGAACCTTCCGGCCCTTGGAACGTTGGTGGGGGACAACATCATTACCTTTGTGGCCGAAGACGTAACACCGGCGCCATATAACCAACCTCCGTATCCACCGGCGGGCGACACTGACACTGCCTTCTGCACGGTGACGGGGATCGCGCCATAGTCGCTAACACAGCACCGGCTCGGGACTACCTGGGCCGGTGTTGCTTTGTACGGCTATCTAGAAGTGGTTTCATAACCTCTGATCGTATTTAAGTCTTTGGACTTGTACTTTTTATCCAATTCTGGTAATAGGCTATTCGGAGGTGAACCGAATGGCCAGAAAACGCATCAAGCTGACTGACGAGCAGTGGAATAAGATCGAACCGTTGTTACCGCCGCTCCCGCAATCGAAGCGAGGAGGGCGCCCTTGGATCAGCAACCGTGATGTGATCGATGGGATCCTCTGGGTTCTCAAGACTGGAGCACGATGGCGCGACCTTCCTCGAGAGTATCCGAGCCCTTCGACCTGCTGGCGTCGATTAAGCCTTTGGGAAGAAGACGGAACATGGCTGAGGATGTGGCGGGCATATCTCAGCGAGCTTGATGTTGACGGCCGAATAGACTGGGAGGAATGCTTCATTGATGGCACCTTCTCTCCAGCTAAAAAAGGGGCTCTAAAGTCGGCAAAACCAAGCGGGGCAAGGGCTCGAAGTGCATGGTGGTGGTCGACGGCAAGGGTTTACCTCTGGGAATTTCCATTGCCTCGGCCTCACCAGCGGAAGTCAAGCTCGCGCCGGAAACGTTAGCCACGATATCAGTACCAAGAGGGGGACCTGGACGACCGAAGACCAAGCCCAAACGACTCATCGCAGACAAAGCATACGATAGTGATCCGTTTCGAGAGGCGCTTGGAAAAAGAGGCATCGAGCTCATCTGTCCCCATCGTAGGAATCGTAAGAAGCCGCCAACGCAGGACGGCAGGAAACTGAGGCGGTATCGAAAGCGTTGGATCGTTGAGAGAACCATTGCATGGCTCGGATCCTTCAGACGGTTAATCGTACGATATGAACACTCAGCAAGAATGTATCTGGCGTTTATCCACTTTGCCTGTGCGCTGTTAGCGCTCAGAGGGTTATGAAACCACTTCTAACCAAAGTTGGCTGGTTGGGCGTCCTCATCACAACCCAGCAGCGAGGCCCTGAGGGGGACTGTAAGCACTCCCGATGACCAGTCGCTCCGTTCTCAAGAAAGAGAAGGTCTCGTTTCAGCGAACGCGGACATGGACACGCTCCAACGATCCGGAGTTCGATGCTAAAAAAAACGCATTGCGTGGTTCTACCGGAAAGCGCCGAAAGGGTCATCGGTAATCTGCTTTGACGAGTTCGGCCCGATCGAGGTTCGGCCACAGGCCGGATCGTCCTGGGCTTATCAGCGAAGGCCGATTCGTCATCGAGCAACTTACAGGCGCCTGCACGGTGTCCGTCACTATTTGGCAGCGTACGATGTCCATACAGATAAACTCTGGATGCACCAGAAGAAGCGAAAGCGATGGAATGAAACACTTGCCTTCTTCAAGTCCATCCGAAATCGATATGACGATGGGCGAAAGATCTTCATCGTTCTGGACAACTTCTCGCCGCACAAACGCGAGGAAGTTGTTGACTACTGCGACGATAACAACATCACCCTGGTCTTCACCGCGACTTATGCTTCATGGATGAACAGGATCGAATGCCACTTCACACCGATAAGACACTTCGTGATCAATAACAGCGACTACGCGAATCACGACGAAATAGGAAAAGCGTTGCAAGAATACATCCGATGGCGAAACAGGAACGCCAAGGACGAAAAACTCTTCGAACGGCAAAACTCAAACCGAGTTCTTTAACAGAGCACTAACTCACCAGCCCAGGCTTGTGTTGCAGCACCGAACATGAACCACCCTCCTACCAACAATCCAAGTAGACGAATCAGCATGGGCACCTCCAGTTAAATATTGCATAAATTCTTATGAGGAACTCATCTCCGTCGCAGCCCCTAGCCCGGCTCATCAGGTCATTCACCGGTGCTACTGCGCATACCGTAGTACCACCACCACGGAGGTGTCAGGGTCGCTGGCTGTCACAGTGGCGCCCTGTGATCCCACGCGCAGATCGATGAAGGCCAGCCGCCCTTTCGCAACTTGCGGACGGCTCGGTGAAGGTGGAGGTGGGGGATTACGGTCGTCTCAAGCGGCTAGTGCGCTACTTGGCCCGTCCGGCGGTGTCTGCGGAAAGGGTGGAATACGACAAAGCCGGCGGCACGGTCACCGTGCGCAGCTCAAAGAAGTCGGGAGGGGTTCGTCCGATGGTGGCCCAGTATAATGCGCTGACCTTTCTGTCGCTGCTGGCACTGCAGGTGCCGCCGCCAGGAGTGCAGATGGTTCGCGACTACGGATACTACTCGGTGAGGAGTCGGGCCGAGCGGAGGAGGCGGGAGAGAGAAGGGCCGGCGGCTGTTCAGAGTCAGCCCCCGCCACCGGCGAGCACGCGAAGGCGCAACTGGTCACAGCTGCTGCGCCAGGTGTTCGAGATTGAAGTTCTACGCTGCCCCAATTGTGAGGCGGAGATGAAGATCATCTCGTTCATCAGGACATCTCAAGACCAGGTGATCCGCCGCATCCTCGAGCACCTGGGGGTGAGCACGGTCGTCCCCCGGGCTCACGGTCCGCCGGAGTGGGCTGTCAAATACCAGCAAGAGGAGCGAGCAGTGCTGCCCCGGGAAGAGGAATGCCTATACATTTCAGCAGGAACAGTTTGACAAACTTCTTGGACTCCTCCGACATGCCTACGACAACGTTCCTTACTACCGGGAGACCCTTGACCGCGCCGGGGTTAACATACAACGGGTTTCCACGCCGGAGGATGTTCGACGGATCCCCTTGCTGAGCAAAGCCGCAATCCGGGAGAATCAGAATTGCCTCCTGTCCGAAAACGTAAGGCGGATCTATTCCGCTAAGACCTCAGGTTCCACCGGCAGCCGCTGAAGTTTTATCGTGACAAGGAGGTTAAGGCCCTCAGTTACGCGGCCCTTTACAGGGGCTTGCGATGGCACGGCCTGGATATCTGCGCCCGGGAAGCCTACTTGTGGGGAATCCCGTTGGACAGAAAGGATGCAATCATGGCCCGTGCAAGGGATTTTGTCTTGAACCGATTTCGGGAACGGGCCTTTGACCTATCCGACGAGATATGTCGGGATTTTTATCGGTCCCATGGTCCGCAGACAACCCCACCTTCTGAGCGGCTACGGCACGTTGATCTACGAGTTCGCCCGCTTCTGCGCCAGGGAGGGTCTTTCCACATCAGCCATCCCGCTTCGGCTCATCAAATACACGGCGGAAATGATGCCCGAACATCAGAGGGATTTTGCCCGTACCTTCTTCGGATGCCCCGTGGTGAGCGAGTACGGGACGGCTGAAACAGGCGTAATTTCCTTTCAGCACCCGGATGGGAGTCACCATGTCATGGAGGACTGTGTTTACGTGGAGTATGAAAAGGATGAAGCTAGTGGATTGTTTCGGATCCTCGTTACGAATCTTCATTCGCAATCCTACCCCCTGATCCGCTATGATACCGGTGATTTGGTTCGGGGAGACGGGCTGGGTATCTGCACATGCTCCCTCCCATTCCGAGTCATGGAGGATGTAATCGGGCGGTCGTCCGACATTGTGAAAGCCCCGGGAGGACGTCGCGTCCACAGCAACATTTTCTCATACATCATGAAAGAACTGGTCAAACGATATGATTCCGTTGAACAGCTTCGCTTTGTTCAGATCCGGCTTGACGTCATTCGGGTCGAAATGAGTCTACGGGAAGGGACGAGTATGGGGTTGCAGGATTTCATCCGAGGGATGATCCGGGAGAGGATCCACCCGGACATGGATGTGAAGTTTGAGATCACGAAGCACATTCCCCGGATGGAAAGTGGAAAACGCAGATATTTTGTATCGGAGTTGGATCATGATCCACCCGCGCGTGTCGGTCATCATTCCGGCTTACAATGAGGGGGCCTACATCGGGGGATGCCTCAAGGCCCTGAAACAACAGGAATTTATTCCCCTGGAAGTGATCCTTGTGGACAATGGATCCACGGACAGGACCGTACAGATCGCCAGCGAGTTGGGGGCCAAAATCCTACGGAACGACAAAGTCAACATCGCTGGATTGAGAAACCTGGGTGCCGGCGTGGCCTCCGGGGAGATCCTGGCCTTTCTCGACTCGGACTGTCTTCCTGAACCGGGGTGGATTCGGTATGCGGTGGAACGGCTGGAGGAGGAAGACATTGGGGTGACGGGTTGCCATTGTTCTCTTCCCAGGGAAACGACCTGGGTAGAGAGAGCCTGGTACCGGTACAAAAACCTTCAGGTGTCACCTCCGTTCACTTTCTGGGCACAGCAAATATGTTTGTCCGTAATAACCTGTTCAATCGATTCGGCATGTTCTGTGAAGAAATACAGACCGGAGAGGACTACGAATTCTGTAGTCGAGTACGAGCCGCGGGATTCAGGGTTGTCTCGGACGACCGTATTCGCGTGATCCACCTCCGCGGCCCCAAAACCCTTTGGCAGCGTTTCAAAAAGGAGATTTGGTACGGAATGGAGACGCTTACGATTCTAAAAAGGAATCCCACCTACCTGCCTTTCTGGTCCAGCGTGCTGTTCGTTTCCTTGGTGATGTTCCTGGTCGCGTCCCTGCTGATGTTGAATGGCAGGGCCTCTTTGCTTTTCGGAGGTGGTCTTCTATTGCTGTTGGCAGCTGTCAGCTTTCATCGGTGCCTCCGGAGCGGTACAGTTCCCGTTTTTTCCCGCTGGTACCGATCTATCTGTTCTATCTGGCGGGCAGAAGCCTTTCACTGATTTATCTTTTTCGTTCCTCTCCGTCCTCCTGAAGGAGCACGTGCAAGAGGATTCGATTGAGTGGATGGTCCCTATAATATCAACGCCTTCGCAGCAGATGGACTGTGAGATGTCCTGGTTAGCGCCGATGTTCCTGAATCTTACGCAGGGTTAGCGATGCTTCGGTCCAGTAAAATGGACGTAAAAACCGATCTGACGCACTCTGACACGTCTGGAATCCATTTTTCATCCAACAACCAGCCCTCCACTATCCAACAAAGATATGTAGATTTTTTCTTTTAGGGAGCAAAGCCTTCTTCTCCATCGGCATGGGTCAGGTGCCAGGAATCCACATCAAGTATTCGCTTTTTAAGTGCCTCAGGACAGGTAGAATAAAATAGGGCTGGTTGTTCCAGAGACTTGCTGGGGAGATACATGTACTTACGAACAATCTTCCTTATTTTGGGATGGGTTCCCATGCATGAAATAATGGCCGCACCATTTTCTTTGAGATGACTGAACACCCTTGATAAAAGAGATGTGATAACAGATGTATCATCAGGATGGCAGAAGATATCCATTATGCGGCCGAGAAGCATATTTTTGCGTTTTGTCTGACAACAAGCGGCATATCCTCGCAATTTACCCTCTGAATATGCCGCGAACAAAGTGTGTCTAGTTGTCGGATCATCAAAAAAGCGCCAGTTAATAAAACCACTTGTTCTGGGAAAAATAATGGGAAACTGGTTTGATAACTCATCCCATAGATTGTCAAATCGCTCATCAGCATACTCTTCTTGTTGGACTTCAATTCCCTTAGAAATTCGCGGTGATAGCAATCGATTAGAAATCAAAACCACTGGACCTAATAAAAAAAAAGCCATCCGATTCAAGGTAAGAAAAGGTTGTTTCGCAAGGAAGGAGGGCAGCTTCCGTGAATCAACGAGAAACTGGTATAGGTCGGATGTTTTGAGCGGCCTGCAGTTTATCGGTTTGCAATACACCTCTTGATAACCAAGGCTACGGTATATTTTTCCAGTGATTGGCCCATAACCGAAACCATCGGTAGCCGCGGATCAGCGCTGTCACGGTAAGCTAGGCATAGTCTTTTGCCCAAACCTTGGCGCCTACCTTGCTTGAATACGGCTAAATCCCCTGAAGCCGAGGTGGTAATTTCTGTATCATCAATCTTAAGGCGCATGGGAAATGAAGCTATACACCCCAACACATCTTCATTCTCATTCACGGCCACCCAAAGTTTTGATGGACCAAATTGAGTTGCGGGATTATCCAGATATTCCCATTTAAATCGCTTTTTATATGAAATCATACTGTCATAACTGAATGACTCCTCGTATAATGGGAAAATACTTTCAATCTGATCAATTGGCAATTCACGAATTTTCGTTTTCACATATCCCCCTTTCCCCTGGGATTACTTTCTCGAAGGGGTTTCATATTTATCAAGAAAGCGCTTCATCAACAAGCGAAGCCGGTAGTTTTCTTTGCTTGCTCCCATAAGAGTTCGGCCAATTCAGCCCCTTTATTAAGTCTGAGGATAGCGTTTTCCCTTGTCATGGTCAATATTTCGGGGGCAGCATCAGATCGCTTTTGATTGGTTGACCTCGCAGCAGCCGGAGCCTTGTGGGCGGTCCACAGCATACACGGAGACGGGGCCTCGCAGTAGAAATTATGAGAAGTCCGGGCTTGGATTGACCTGCCCCCGGTTTTTGTACACCTCCAGAGTTAGACTGCCAGTCCAAATGGAGATGGCTCGGGTCCTCCGAAGTCTGCGTGGGTTTCGAGCAAGAATCGAGACGATGCGCATCGTTTCCAATGCTCCGGAATCCCGTGATAGAATGAATTGTCGACTCGCCCAGGGGTACCGAAAGTATTGAGGGAGCGATCATCGTCGTTTGGTCCTGACGGGCCGTTATCACCCGGAGATGATGGCGTCGGACAGACGGCAGTTCCACATGCAGGATCCCAGGCTCATGAGGCACTTGACCTCCTACTTGGCCTCCTATGGACAAGAAAGTAAATTCGAGTCGATCAGAATCGTAATGCTGAACTTATCTTACTCATTACATTGTTCTTCTGGAGTTACATTCCTGTTGCAAGCGCCAAGGGATTGACTGTACGGCATCCGATTAGGGTCTTCCCGGAGGTCGTGGTGCGCGGGTCCAAAAGGCATCTAAGATCTATTTTTTCAAAGGAATGAGAGAAGCTGATCAGAGGAGATGGACAGGAACCTAGTTGATCCAATCCATGGCATGGATGTTGCATAATCTGTATTCGTCAACTATATGGAGGATTAAGTAAATGACGAGGTCGCTATTCATCGCTGCAGTTCTGCTCGGCTCGATTGCTTCGACGGCGGTTCACGGAGCCGAACTCATCTACTCTTATGGCTTCGAGAACTGGACCGGAGACAGAGACACCACTCCTGACTACCCCATTCTCAAGCAGCTACACGGCTTACTGCACAAGCCATGATACGTGTTCTGAGGTGGTGACTGGCTACACCCCAAGTGGAGAGTCGGAGTGGACACCACATTCGGGGTCATATTTCTTCCTCCGCGACGACAGCGTGAATTACGCACTAACCCCCGCCGTGTCCGGCATTACCACTGGCACGGTTCAACGACGTTGCAAACATCGGTCTACAACGGTTCTTCGTGTAGCACCTGCGACCTTGAATTGACAGGATATCACTACCGGCGAAATATTCATTAGTTTTTGGGCGAGGGTGGAAAATAGTGACATCTCCAATGATGGTTGGTGCAAGTGGATAAAAGTGGGGCATGACGATGGAACTCATGCCGTGTATACGCACCTGGAGCACGGACGCTGGCGATAGACCCACGAATGGCTATTATGTGTTCCCTGGAGAGCGCGACCTGGCTGGACAACCCGTGTTGTCTGCACTGACGCATTTGACGGGACTTGGCACAAGTATTCTATGTATGTCAACTGGAACACCGGGACAATCCGTTGATGGTATGACGTAGATGAAGAAACGTCAGGAAACGCGACTCAGGAATACATCGCGGGCGATGGTGCTATAGGATCAGCCACTGAAGCCGTCAACATCACAATTCAAGGCAATTTTTCTGGCGGCACACCAGAAGGCCAATTTTATCACGGGATTGATGATCTTGAGATTTGGGATGGAATGCCCGAGTCAGGTGGTGATCCACCTCCAGACCCCCCTGAGAATGTGCAAGCGGAGCCCGTAACGTAGCGGATCTGCTCTGTTTCTTTTCCGTGGCGGAATAGAACGGATCAAGTGCCTGAACAGAAGGAATTCGAAAGGGGTCGAATCCTATCCTCCCAAACCGACATCAACGTCGAATTATCAGACGTTGGTTCTTGTAAAGAATCCAACCAACCCGCATTGTTCGGCGTTCGTCTCACGATAAATAACTCAAACCACATCGCGAGAGTGGCTAGCCGGATCAGATGGTCGAAGCCGGCCTCACCTGTTTTCACTCGTCGGATCAACGACTTCAGCCCTCCACGATTTACGAGACCAGCTTCTATTAATGGACCTTCCAACAAAAGAGGTCCTGATAACGTGATAACCTCCCGGGTAAAGTGTGGGTAGCCCCTACATCTTGTGGTCACAGATTGTGGTATCTTGCGTCGACGAGGAGGTTCGCGATGCAAGACACCTAGCTGTATGCGAGACCTTTGAGTTTTGGGCCGGGATGGACGGTCAGCAAGGTCGAACCAATAGCGTTGAATTCGGGGCAACGCCACGTCCCGCCCTTGGTGGTTTCCACCCACACGTGGATGCGGTCCTTGGCCATATCCAGATCGACCTTGCTGACCGTCCGTGGTCGTAAGGCCAATCCGTCGCGTAAACGGATCAAAGAACTGGAGGGGGAGATCGCCCGGCTGAGGAAACGTCTGAAGCGGACGGATCTACTCCTTGATATCCAAAAAAAAGCCTCGGAGCTGCTGGGGATCCCCCTGAACAGCCCCGACATCGAAGACGAAGACTGATGGCCGCCGCAGAAGAGCTGTCCAAAACCGTGGGAACGGCCCCGGCCCGCGATGCACTGGCGGTGTCCCGGGCGACACTTTACCGTCACCGGGTTCGCCTGGGGCCGTTGGTAAACCGCCCCAGGCAGAGATCGCATCGAGCGCTGATCCCGTTGACACGCTCCGTGTTTCCATATGGACCACAAGACCTTGCCTCTGTTGATTCTTGATATACAATCTTGTTGTCTCCTATGTTCGATTTATGCTAACAAGAAGAGATGATGACCACGCACTCCTTTTTCAGCCGTGTGGCGTTTTCGCCTGTGGGCGCACTTTGCGCGTCCTTCAGCGGTCTCCCGTCGAATACGATTCTGGCGTATCACGGTGTTAAGGATACGCCTCACCCGCGTTGCATTTCCGCGCAGTCCTTTCGTGACCACATGATGTACCTCCATTCCCGCGGGTGGGTGGTCCCTCTTGAACAGCTCCTTCAGAATCTGCATGTCCGGGACGGACAACCCCGTGTCTCCATTACCTTTGACGACGCCTATTGCAACCTTCAGGAACATGCATTGCCGGTTCTTCATGAACTGGACCTTGACGCAACGCTTTATCTGCCGGTTGGGCATCTTGGCGGTGAAAACGCCTGGGACAGGGACCGGCCGGAGCCCACACTTCCCATCCTCTCCATTGAAGCCTTGAAGGGGATCGTGAAATCCTCCCCAAACATCCAGTTCGGGAGTCACACCATGACACATCGCCGGCTCTCGGATCTCGACGAGGAGGCGTTGCGGGAGGAAATCGAAGCTTCCAAAAAGGCCATAGAGGACCTCTTCGGAATGCCGGTCCGTTCTATCGCCTATCCCTTTGGTGGACGCTCAGACTATGATGATCGGGCCGTGCGTCTCACAAGACGCTTCGGGTATATGGCCGGGCTCAGCACGGGATTCGGCAGGCGGAATGAGGAGAGGGACCGGTATGAACTGCATCGGATCGTGGTTTGGAGAGACGACAGTCTGGAACGATTCGCGGCCAAGCTGGAGGGCCGTTACGACTGGCTCTTCTACAAAGAGAAGGCAGCTCATTGCTTACGAAAAGGGCATATCCGTAGGTAACCGGCAAGGAGGTATTTTTGAGTATTCAGGTCCGGGAATTTTCGCTCGAAGATATGGATGTCATTTTTCGAATCTACGGGAACGTTTTCGGGGAAGACCGCCTGGAGCGTTGGAAAATGAGGTGGCGCTGGCAGTTTCAAAGCAATCCCGCCGCGTCCGAGACGCCGTCAAGTATGTGGGTAGCAGAAACGGAAGAAGGCAAGATTCTCGGATTTATCGGGTCCTTTCCCATTCGCTTGCAGGTGGGCGACCGTCAGATCGTATCCTCGTCCTCCGGAGATCTGATGGTCCTCCAGGAAGCAAGGCGGATGGGGCTCGGCGAGAAGTTGAGCCGGGCCTATCTGGAGAGTACCCAGACGCTTGCCACGGGATTCGGGTATGCTCCAGGCACAGGGAGGATTTACCGACGATTGGGCTACAAGCCGGTGTTCTGCGAACCGATTCACATCAGGCCGATGGATATCAAACAGATGATGGGCTTTCTGGAAGATGCAGGACAGGTCCCCTCGTTCTTCGGGAATAAGGTCATGTGGCCGTTCATGAAGCTGCTGGGAGGCTTGACCACCCAGGGACTTCGCCTCCAGGACGTGTTTCTGCGTCCACACGTGTCCCCTGCCTTGCGAATCGAGAGGGTTACAGAGGCGGGAGAGGAATTCGACGATCTTTGGCAACGCGTCCGGGGAGAGTTTTGCGTTGTCGTCGTTCGAGACAGGCGGTTCGTGGATTGGCGGTGTTTCCATGACCCTGTCTTCCAGCATCATCTGCTGGCTGCAAGGGATGTTGACGGAAGGCTCCAAGGATACTTGGACGTCCGGGTATCCGAGTTGCGGGGGATGGAACCCGCTCGAATCATGGACCTGTTCTGCGCGCCCTCAGCAACAGATGTCATCACCTCCCTTCTAGGAAGGGCTCTCGAGGTAGCCGCCAAGGAGCAGGTCGGCGTGATTTCCTGCCTGGGCCTCCATCCGGGAATCCGGAGGATTGTGAAGAAATATCTCTATTTGCGGGCCCGGCGGTGGGAACTGCCGGCCCTCCTCTACAACAAAGAGAGTGCGGAGTTGGGGGCTCTGGTTTTCGAAGCGGACAACTGGCACCTGACTCATGCGGATGGAGACGAAGGCTTTGCGCCCTGAGACGTTCGCGTCCTCCACCTCATCGACAGTGGAGGGCTCTATGGCATTGAACGGATGCTCATGGCTCTCCTGCCGGAGCTCAGGGCGAGCGGGTGCCCTGCGGACCTGGTGTTGCTCAACGGCCGGCCCGAGGTTCGTGAGGGGATGCAGTCGTGTGTCGCGGGATCCGGGGTGGAACTGTTCTGGCCCCAAGGTGCCCTGGAACAATCTGCTCCGGGCCTTCTCTCCTTCCTCTTCAAGCTGTGCCGGCGTCAGAAGCCCTCCATCCTTCACTGCCACGGGTACAAGGCCACCATCCTCACCGGAATGATGTCGTATGCGGTTCGGATTCCTTTTGTTGCGACCTACCATGCGGAGTCAAGGTTCACGCCGAACCTTGCGAAATACATCTTTCTGGAGACCCTGCTCCTGAAAAATGTCGCCCGTGTGGCGGCCGTCTCCGGCCCGATTCGTAAGGAATTGCTGGAGCGGAAGGTTCCGGAAGAAAAGATTGATGTCATCCCGAACGGGATTGCCGGTTGTGTCCAAGGGGAAGGCAAGCGAATGGATGAATCCGCTTCCGGGTCCGGGGTTCCCAGGATTCTCTTTATGGGACGTTTGATCGAGAAAAAGAACGTCCACCTCCTCATACGGGCAGTCTCGAACCTCCGGGAGACATTTCCGGAGATCCGGCTCTGGATTGCCGGTGAGGGGCCGTTCCGTAACACCTTGGAAGCCCTTGTCCAACGCCTCGGGATGTCCGCCCATGTGGAGTTCAAGGGATATGTGGAAGATGTGTGTGGTCTCTTGAGCCGTTGTGACTGCTTTGTGCTTCCTTCGCAGACCGAGGGAATGCCCATTGCACTGCTGGAGGCCATGTCCTGCGCCGTACCCATCGTGGTTTCCTCGGTGGGTTCGGTCCCGGAGATGGTTCGTCACGAGCAGGAAGCACTCCTCGTGGATCCCAGGGATGAAGCCTCCCTGCTCCGGGAGATGCGAAGACTGCTGGGGGATCCAAATATGAGGCGACGTTTGGCCGAGCAGGCCCGGCAACGGTTCCTGAATCGGTTCACCGTGACGGCCATGGCAAGGCGCTACCGGGAACTCTATGCGAAGGTCGTAAGGGAGTGAACCAAGATGACGACAACACCGAAACATACGATCCGTACATGTTTTTCGTTAAGGTCCGAGCAACCGCACCCCTACCGACATATCCCGCCCAGATGATCTGGTGTTGTTGGTGATCACCGACAAAGTTGCCTCTTGCCGATGGAATAACCGAACTGGTGCGGCGTCAACGAAATAGCATCGGCCGAGATGGTGGGAAAGGCTTGTTCCATACTGCAAGTTCAGAGATGTGAAATGAAGTAGCGTAGTTTTCCGCCTTTTGTCCTCTGAATTTTCGAAACGGTTTTCAGGTGAAATTGCATATCATCCCCGAAGTAGTTCTGCAACACTTTGAGAGCCTTTACCTCGTCGTGAGCAACCTGGGTCTGGTGTTGCGTTACCATCTCCACGCTGATTACTCCCGGCTTATTCTGTAAGAAACGAAACTGACTCGAACTGATCCCCTCACTGATGAATTGCTTCATCAGGTAGGAAAAAACGGAACTGTGGTATCTACGGTCGAATCCTACAACAATTTCGGAAGCCCGGCCCAAGACTTTAGACATCAGAGGCAGACTGTTACCACACGTGCACGGTTCAGCTAGTGGATAACCAAGGTCGCCGATGGAATAGCGGATGATCGGAAAGGCGTGGCTGTGAAGGCCAGTGATGACAATCTGCTTGTAGGGTGCTGGCTGTTCATACGGCGAATCGATGAATTCAACGTAAACCGTAGGTGACATAATGTGCTGTCCACCAGTCGGGCACTCGAATGAAATCACGCCCGTCTCCGCGGCGCCATACTCGCTGATGCACCTACAACCGAAACGAGCCTCGATCGTCTCCTGCTGAAAATCGTGTAGCACTTCGGCTGTTGTTTTAACGAACTTCAGTCGCAGTGCTTTACCGTCGAGGCCAGTCCTCAAGAGAAAATCGGCAAAGAAATATACGAATGAGGGGTAGCCCATCAAATAAGCCGGTTTGAATTTCCTAAGGCGGCGGTAATATCGGGTGAACATATCCTCCTGTATGTGCATGTTCGACTGACGAATGCGATTGAGTAGCAGGTCATGGAACATGACTTTGATTCTTCCATAAGCTAGATACGGGAATGCCCCATAGGCGGCCTTCACGCCTTCCCGGTTTTTACACCATGCCAACTGTGGCCGCGGTACATGGCAGCGTACGTGCTGGCTAGATAGGAACTGTCCTTGTAGATAAGCAGGGGACTGCCGGTGGAACCGGAAGTCTTGGCTAAGAACAACCTAGTCTTGCCATTGCGGGCCAAAATCTCCTTGTGGTGCTGCTGGATGAGGGGCTTGGTCAGAAGGGGAATCTTGCGGAAAGACTGTTCATCGAACCCGTCTGTTGGATTAATCCCTTGCTCTTCGAACAAATTCCTATAATAGGGGCTATGCTGGTAGGCTGAGCAGAGCAGTTGGTTCAATCGCTCCCATTGCCGGCGATGGATCCACTCTGGAGAGCTGTTTTCGGACCAGGGTATTCTGCCTCCAAGGCACGAATCGGTAAACTTTTCCAACCGGTGACCAATGAAAAAACTAGCTTTCCGAGCGTATTGTTCATCGAGTGTGCATTTTCCTGATTGGATCAGGAGATCAATCGTGATCGGTTTTATTGAGTTTTCAAGAGAGATGATTTTGGAATCAACATCTAATTGCAGGCGTTAACCAATCTCAAACGTGTGCTGCCTCCCGCCCAGTCTGGCTGAATATATCCGCTGACACGGAACCTTGCCAGTCTGATATCGTCATTGGATCAGCGTAGTTCATTCGCCTCCGTACAAGCAATCACTTTCTTCGACTGTTTTGGCGGATTGCGGACGACTCTAATCAATCAGCATCCTTAGCACATTACACCGTTGGCGTCCAGTTGCTGGATAACGTAAAGTAGGTTTCGCACTTTCAGCTGAGGTGCCCACTGCTGTCCCATAAACTTTTCATGCGAAGCAGAGCTCCCTCTGGGCGGTTGATCTTTGGCTTCCCGGTGGCCCTCCGCGCAAGAGCGCGATCAGGTTTCGTTTTTCAAACAGGTTGAGCTGGAGCAGTCGTAGCAAGCGGATCATGCTTCCTCTGATTTTGCTGGAGTATTTAAGATAGGCCAGCATGAGATAGATGCACATGGCCACCCAGATCTGGGTGAGCACGGCGTTTATCGAGGTGCCCAGGAAGCTCTTGATCTTCAGGTTCTGTTTGATCCACTTGAAGAACAGCTCGATCTGCCAGCGTTCCCTGTAGATGTCAGCGATGGTTTTGGCTGCCAGGTGGATCGCGTTGGTGATGTAGACATAGTGCTTTTCGTTTCCGGATCCCGATAGCCGATGCGGCGTAAGGGGATGGTGCAGTGTTACTTCATCCACCGCGCCGGCTCAACCTTTAACGAGCATCTCCACTTTCACTGCCTCGTCACCGACGGCCTCTTTGCCCCCGCCGAGAACGGCGGGGCCGAGTTCCACCAAGCCGCCGGCATCGATGAGGCACGGCTCGACCGTCTCACCGACACGCTCCGCCACCGCATCCTGCGCTACATGGTCCGCCGGGACCTCATCGACGACCACGTGGCCCTCGACATGGCCGAGTGGGATCACCATGGCGGCTTCTCCCTCGATGCCGCGGTGTGCGTCGAGGCCTGGGACCGCATGGCCCTCGAAAGGCTCGCCCGCTACTGTGCCAGGCCTCCATTCGCCTAGGGACGTCTTTTGGCCTTGGCCAGCCCCAAATCCTTATTATACTAAGCTGGAAGTTAAAAAGCTGGCAAGTTGAAACCCGGTGCTGCCCCCCAATTTTTTGCAAAGTTTTAGGGGAGCAAGCCGAGACTTGCCATACGATATGAACGCTTGCCCATCATGTTTATGGACTTTATCCACTTTGCTTGTACCCTTAGCACTTAGAGGGTTTTAATACAGCTTTTACTCAAAGCGCCATGCCACAAACCTGCCGGATCAGTCCCGAACCGTTGTAAAAAGAGGATCGAGGACAGAAATCTCCGATTCGGTTTCTCCTGTGATGCCCTGATCCAGTTGCACAGCGTCCGCACCGTCACTCCTCAGTAATGGGGCGAGCATCATCCGTTCGCTCCAGGTCTAACGTAGTTCTCGGAGCGCTCGGTCGATGCTTCGTCGCAGGTCTGGATGTATTCCCCTGGGCTTCTCCCATCTCCCCACAGTTGCAGGGACCAGGCCCTTTCTAGTACCTTAAGACTCCGTATCCGAGTGGCATCGGCCATCGGGTCTATGATAAAATTATTTTATGCTTGGAATATTCAACGTATTGCATCGACCCTTGAACACGCGAAGAGCCTGGCAGAATTCATCCAGCAGAAGAACTGTTCGCATGGGCCTGCCCGGACTGCGGGTAGTGTCCTCTTCCCTCGCGTGGTGGGGTTTGGATAATATCGTTTTGTTTGCAGGACTTCAGCGCGTATCCAAAAGATAGGCAGTCCTAATCGATGTCGGCAACCCACGCTGGAAATCTGTTCAACTCGCACAAGCGCTTGGGAACCAAAGTGACCAGCTGTCAGGCCACACAAGCGGCGTCGCAATCAGATTGTTCAGTCTGTTTTCGTTGAGCAACCAGGAAAGTGATGCATGTCATTTCGTCAGATTGATTTCTGGCGAGGGACAGACCAATGACGCGAGGATGCCTTGCCAGATATCAGCCCCAGCCTGCTCGACTACCGATTTCTCGCTCTACTGGTACTGCTTATCCTGGTCCGACGGCTGATTCCTCCCAGGCCGCTTCGCGCTCTTTGGCGCCTCCTGCAGCGTCCTGCTCATCGGCCTGGCTTCGCCGCAATCACTCATCGTCATCGGTGGCGTTACGCTGCTGTATCTGTATCCCCTCCATCTCTGGATGAATCGGCTGCGAAACCAGCCCAAGCGACAGTGGCTGCGCAAGAGCAGTTTTTTCCGCGGGAACGGTGGGGCTGGTCGGCTTCATGCTGGGATTCAAGTGCTACCAGCAGTTCACGATTCCATTTCTCGGAAACAGCATCCTCGACGAGCAACTACAGCAGTTGATCGGATTCTCCTACTTTCTCTTTCGTGCCATAAATTTCCTGTATATGCAGTACGTGGTTGAGGTTCGGCTCTCCTCTCCCGCATCACTCCTCTTCTACACCCTCTTTCCCCCGACCCTGACGAGTGGTCCGATCCACAAGTTTCTCGACTTTCAGCAGCAAATCGCCAGCCCTAAGATGCCGCAGGGCCGTGACTATCTTGATGGAATCTACCGTATCAGCCGCGGCTTCTTCCGGAAACTCTGCCTGGCCTACCTGTTGAACCAGGCCATCCTGAAACTGTTGGGCACAGAGGAACCGAACCTGTTGCGCAGTGTGGGCATCATTCGTCTGCCTCTACCTCTATTTTTATTTTGATTTCGCCGGGTATTCAGACATCGCCATCGGCTTCGGACGCATGATGGGCGTTCGGGTGCCGGAAAACTTCAAGCAGCCCCTGCTCGCCTCCACTCTGACGGAATTCTGGCGGAACTGGCACATAACCCTGGTGGACTGGTTGCGTGACCATGTCTTTATTCCACTGGGCGGAATGCGGTCCGGACGCACCCGCACATCCCTCCTGGCCCTGCTGGTCATGGTGCTCTGTGGTCTTTGGCACGGATTGACAATATACTTTCTCATCTGGGGATTCTGGCACGGGCTTCATCTCCTGATCGAGGCCCAACTGGGCATCAAGCCCACCCCGCTCTCCAGACGCGGCGGCCCAACCGTACTGGCTCAAGGTGGGATGGACCAACCTTCGCGTAGCACTCGGAGCGATTCTGTTCCTGCCGGACACTGAAAACATGATGTTCGTTCTTCGGGGGTTGCTGCCATGAAACCCGGATCCAAAGATGCCGCCGTTCGGGATCTCTCGCTGAACACTGGACTTTGTTCAAATGGTCCATGATGGTCTGTGCCATCATCTGGACGCTGATCTTCCAGCTGGGCGAAGATATTCAATCCCTGCCGGAGTTCATCTATGTCAATTTCTAGCCGTCACCTGATCACCGTTCTTGATTCCCATCGCGGTGGCGGTGCTCTCCTTTCCGGTGGCCGAAACCGCGTATCGCCTGGCGGGTGCCCGAGCCCCGGACAGTCTGGCGGGCCTGTATACCAGTTTTGGAGATAGTGGTTATCGGCACCAGGAGAACGTCGTGACCTCGGAAGAATGGATCTCCGGACCATTCACGGTCATCACCGATGACCTCGGATTGCGATGCGGATCCTCACCGGAGACCAGGACTGCGACCGGGTTCCACCGTGGACTACCTCGTCCTCGGAGATTCGCAGGGGTACGGGCAATGTCTCGACTACGAGGCCAGCCTGTCGGGAAGATTCGCCGCCCTGGCCGCGGAGCATGGCCAGCACGTGGCCAATTGCAGCGTGGGCGGGCACTATCTTCGCAACCAGCTTGAAATCGCGCGCTGGTTGCATGAAGAAAAAAACATCGAGATCAAAACTGTCGTCATTCTGCTCTCGCCTTATCTCATCACAACATCCGGCGGCTATAACCGTGTCAAGGTGAGTTCGAACGGAAAACTGTATCGGCAGGAGCCGACCCGGAAGCACGTGACGAAGGAATGGATCAGAACTCATATGGTAATCTACCATCGGGTGCGGAACATGGTGGGAAACGTCATGGGAGTAGAGCCGGACAACAGCATGCTGCTCGGTTTTTTCGATACCGGGGAGCTATCAAAAACGCGCAGCGACCCTTTGCTCCAGGCGCTTAAGCGAGATCCAGACATTGGACTGATCCATCGGCGCATCGCTCAAAATCGTCTATGTGCCACTGGCTGTGGAATTGGATTTCGATGGTGTCGCGGCACTGGCGAGCCAAAATAATCTGAGCCTCGACGCAGATGTGCCGTATCAACAGACCCGCGACGTCTACCGAAGAACTCGGGTCTGCCGTTGCTCGACCTGAGGCCGGTTCTTTCAGACATTCACGCGGCTGGTAAGCCGCTCTCCTGCCGGGGGGACCCGCACTACAACAAGGACACCAGCTTGGCTTGCGCCCGATTGATCTGGAATTCGCTGGGAGCAACCTCGAACGGCTAGGTCAATGCCACAAGGAGATACGCCACATGGACCAGGCATCTATCGCCGAGGAAATCAACTCTTTTGTTCGGACCAACTACAATATCGGAGACGACGATCCGGATTTCGATATGGACGTCCACCTCTTCGACTACGGCTACATCGATTCATTCGGCGCCGTCGAATTGACCTCTTTTGTTGAGGACAAGTTCAGTATCAAGGTCTCCAACTCCGACCTGGTGATCCACCCTCTCAACACAATCCACGAGATCGCGGAATTCGTCTGTAAACGACGGGGAGGAGAGATCTGAGATGGTCACCCTGAGCCTGCAGCTGACGAACATCGAGGAGCAGTATTTGAGCCAGCTCGAGTATGCACTTGCCTTTCTCACCGAGGATGTTCTCGCAGTGCCGAATCGATAAGGAGACGAAACGCTGCATGCGGATCTTGCCGAAGGACGCCGATCCCGACATCGTACGGCAGAAGCTTCAACGTCTGGTTGATCGTTACCAGAAGAGTGAGTTCGGCCACAAGGACATGACCTATTTCGAACAGTCCGCCGATATCACCCGAAACGACGCATGGGGTGAACTGCTCGAACGCAAATGGGCCACATCGGTTGGTGACGGTCATGTGATCCTGCGTGGTGACGCAGCCGCATTGATGGACATGATCGACCAGTCGGTCATCCGGGACTTCGCTCGGCCTTTCAAGGCGGAAATGGAATTCTATCCGCAACCATACTCTGTCGAACCCTGGACCGGTGCAATCATTTCACTTCATTTCCAGAGCATATCGATTTCGTGTCTCACCTCAGACCGGATGTCGACAACTTGCAGCAGTTTTCCAAGGGCTGCGAGGAGGGCCGTTGGTCGGCAGATCTCCACGATGGCCGGATGGCGAGTCACGACTACGCGATCAGTCCCTCCTGCTGCTACCATTGCTACGAGGGCATGGAGGGCTGGGAGCTTGAACGGCCCGGACGCTGCATCACCGCCGTCCTCGGCTGCCACCGTTTCGAAGGCACCAACCAGATGACCCTCAGCCGCTTGCGAGCATTCACCATGCGTGAGGTCGTCTGGGTCGGGCATCCCAAGTATGTTCTGGAATCCCGGGCAAAGGCTGAAGAACTCGTCATCGAACAGGCCAGGCGCTGGGGTCTGCACTGTCGCCTCGAGGTAGCCAACGATATGTTCTTTACCGACGACTACGCGGTGAAGGCCTCCTTTCAGCGCCAGCAGGAAGCCAAGAAAGAACTGCGGGCGTTGATCCCGCAGGAAGAGAAGATGATCTCCGTGATTTCCTCGAATTTCCATGCCGCCACCTTCGGCAAAGCCTTTGATATCACGGTCGGAGGCAGGCCTGCGGCAAGTGCATGCGTGGGCTGGGGGCTGGAGCGGATCGTCTACGCCATTTTCTCACAGTTTGGATTTGACACCGCCGGTTGGCCGGCTGGACTCCGTGAGGAATTCTGCGCGTACAAAGCGATCACAGGGAGGCCGACCGTTGATTTCCGTCGAACCTGTTGACACCGGAGCATTTCGATCTGGCCGCTGAATGGCTCTCCGATGGGGAGATCAACCGCTGGTTGACCAGCGAATGGCGTGGGCAGACGGTGAGCGGCCGAATGATCAGCGTCATGCTCCGCAACAAGCGCAACCGCTTGCTGCTGGTGCGCGACGAAGAGGAAGCCTGCGGGCTGGTGGGATTTTCCGATCTTGATCAGGTCGACGGCCTCGCAATGATCTGGTATCTTCTCGGACTACGGTCCCGCGGCAGCAAGGGCATCATCACCGAGGCCGTTTCGGCGGCGCTGCGGATTGCCTTCACCGAATACGGCCTCAGCAATGTCTACGCCTGGATCATCGATGGCAATCAGCCATCTCGCCGAGTCCTGGAAAAGAACGGGTTTACAGAGTTGGGCCGGTTCAGATCGGCGACAAAACGAGACACGCGATCAGGTCGATCGTATCTACTTCGACATCACACGCGAAGACTTCGAAGCCCAGTCGCACATGAGAACATGAGAGAGCCCAGAGTATCTCCAGCCCACAGTGAAACACCAATGATAAGGTGCTGATCCTCCTCCCCCTCGCGGGAAACAGGCCAGCCATAAAATCGCGCGCTTACCGGGTCGGGATGGATCACCCAGCCTGTGGAGCAGTATCCCAACGCGCGAGCCCCCCCTGTATGAACCGCCCCGGTTATTCCGGAGACTCAGTTACGTGAGTACGGCCTCTGGGACCGTAGCTGCCTGATTCCGGTAGTATAACTCTTCGAACTCCGCAGGGGGGATGTTTCCGATCGGCTCCAGCAACCGCCCAGTATTAAACCATCCCACCCAGTCCAGAGTCTCAAACTCCACATGATCGACGTTGCGCCAGGGACCCAGCCGGCGGATCACCTCGGTCTTGTACAGGCCGATGATCGTCTCGGCCAGCGCGTTGTCGTACGAGTCGCCGACACTGCCCACCGAAGGTTCGATGCCGGCTTCAGCGAGCCGCTCCGTGTAGCGGATCGAGACGTACTGGACGCCTCGATCGCTGTGATGCACCAGGTTGTCGGTGCCTGGACGCTCCCACAGGGCCTGTTCCAGGGCGTCCAGGGCCAGGTCGCTACGGAGAGACCTTGATACCCGCCAGCCCACGATCATCCGTGAGAACACGTCGATGACGAAGGCGACATAGACAAAGCCGCGCCAGGTCGCCAGTGGAGTAAGAGCAGGGGCGTAGTCGAGCTATTTCCCCTGCTCTCCTCCCCGAACCGTACGTGCACCTCTCAGCGCATACGGCTCTCCGTCCAAGAGTGGCCCATGGCCATCGCAACATCTTGGTAGCGCGAAGTGACGGTGCTGCGTTCCTTATCCCGAAGGATGTAGGGACTCACAGACGGATTCCGCCACCGAAAGCGGCGCTTCGGACTCGTTACGAGTCGGCGGAGCGTAACTCCACATACATGACCTCGACTATTCCGACCCCATAGAACCCAGGTTTTGGCGATGCCATCGGTCGGACGTCGAATCATCCGGCGCATCAGGGCCTTGATCGAGCACCGGTATTTCCGTGCGAGCCAGTAGGCAAGCTTCCAGAATACGATCCTGTCGAGCTTGCCGTACATCGTTGCGGTGTAATCCGTGTGCTGATAGAAGGCCGCCCAGCCCGCCAATTTGCGGTTGATGCCTTCGACAAAGTCGATCTTGTTCGCGTTATAATTGCAGGAGAGTTGATCCGTCAAACTTACGGCGAACTGCCTCATCTTTTCCTTGGGTATCGTCGTTACTGGACGCATCGTCCCGCGCGGACCTCGCTTGCGAATGATGCGATGTCCAAGAAATACAAAACCGTCGTTGACGTGTGAAATATGAGTTTTATTCATATTCAGCGTCAATTTGAGTTCTTCTTCCAGGAACTTTCGGCATTCTTCACGAATACGTGCCGCGTGGACCCTTGTCCCCTTGACTATGACGACAAAGTCATCGGCGTATCGGCAGTAGGCAACCGCAGGCTTCCATTGCCGATTCTCGCGAATCGCAATTGGCCGCTGTTGCTTGATACCAAAATTCCATGCCCAGCGATCCTTCCGAGCCTTCTTGTTCAGGTACTTCGCCTCCAGCCACTGATCATACTCATTGAGCATGATGTTGGACAGAAGTGGCGAGATGACCCCGCCCTGCGGAACACCCTTGCTTGCGGCCCGGAACAAACCACGATCAACGTGTCCTGCCTTGATGAATCGCCAGAGCAGAGAAAGGAAACGTGGGTCACGAATCCGCTTTCGGACACACTTCATCAGAAGACGATGATGTACCGTATCGAAGTAGCTGGCGAGGTCGCCCTCGATAACCCAGCGTCCAACGGTAGAATTACTATCTTGCAGCTGAATTTTCACCGTGCGAATTGCGTGATGCACACTACGCTCTGGCCGGAATCCATATGAGAGGCGATGGAAGTCGCTTTCCCAGAGCGGGTCCATTACCATGAGCATAGCTCGCTGTACGATGCGATCGCGTAACGTCGGAATCCCCAACGGTCGTTGGCTTCCGTCAGCCTTCGGGATGTAGACGCGCCTTGCTGGCTGCGGTTGATAGCTGCCGTCCAGAAGCTCTGAGCGCAATCGCTCGAGAAGATCGGGAAGCTCGCGTTCCATCCGCTGTTTGTCTACGCCGTCGATGCCCGGAGTCCTCGCACCCCTCGATGCAAGCGTGATACGGGCGGCCTCCTGCAACCAAGACCGGTCTGCAATTATCCTCAGAAGGCGACCGAAGCGACGCTCCTTGTCCTCTGAGGACCATGTGGCCAACTTGCTTTGCATTTCGCTGATTATCAAAGGTCTTCACCTCGTTACCGTCAGCTAATCTTTCGAGCAAGTCTCTCAGACTGCTCCCCTTCGCCATGTGACAGGCTTTCCCTGCCTCGGACTACTACGGGAGCTCCGCCAGCCTGCCGAGCATCGGGGTCACATTCCCTTGCCATCTCGACAGGCCTTCCCCAGTTCACATGTCGGACTCAAACATATTGGTTAGGTTGCCGGTCGCAGTCTTTATCCTTGCTTGCTGCAAGTCGGTGCGATCCTTTCGGCCTAGCTGCGCACTCTCCGAAAGACCCTGTTCATCGCCTTACATATGCGGCAAACATTCGGGGACAAAAGTCTACGTGTACTCCGTCCCAGATCACACGTCACCTTCTAAGCCGTGTAGGTGACGGCGACATTTCAGCCCACAGACACGGTTCAACCGGTTCGTATTCCTCAACCTTCCAATACTCAGCCTAGAGGTGCATCTTGGCTTAACGACTTCGCCTCACACCCCGTTTCCCACGGGCTACGTCACCCTGCCAATGTACGGCAGGTCACCGCCGTTTCGGCTCTTGCTACCTCGCAGCAGATAGCGGGTATTCGAACAGTTCCCTCCTTCCAGAGTCCGAATACATTCCAGACATGCTCGAGTCTCTTCAGCACCGTCCTCGATGCATCAGAGAGCTGGGCGCACCGTAGGTGATGTCCGCCACCCAGAGTTGGTTCGGTCGATCAGCGCTGAAGTCGCGTTCGACCAGATCGGCCGGGCGGTCTGCCGCTTCGACCGGGATCGTCGTCTTGGGCTTCCTCCAGCGGACAACCCCACAGATCC